>NZ_RCSU01000009.1 GCF_003991355.1 Pseudoflavitalea rhizosphaerae | reverse complement strand
ATTGCTCGCCGGGAGGCGAGCGACTGCCAGCTCTCGGTCTTTCCGTTGTTCCCTGTATAACCAAATATTAACAATTCGATTGTTTGAATTCCATAATTTTGGAATATGGCCAAAAGCGAATCGATCCAGGAATTCCACCAACGCAACAATCTTACTTTCACTCCTGCCGCATGGGGTAGCGGTCCGCCGCGTCATGCCCTGGGACAGATCAATGTATTCCGACGTCAGGATCTTGGTTGCAAAGCCGCTACGCCTTACAACCGCCGCGATTATTATAAGATATCGCTGGTGATTGGGCAGGGTGTATTGCATTATGCAGACAAGAGTATAGTAATAGATAAAGATGCGCTGTTGTTTTCCAATCCCAATATTCCTTACAGCTGGGAAGCGCTTTCCGAAAAGCAATGTGGTTTCTTCACTTTGTTCACCCAGGATTTTATTTCAAGAACTGAAAGCCTGCAGGACTCTACACTGTTCAGGATCGGGAGCGAACCGGTGATGTTTGTGGATGAAAAACAAAAATCCTTCTATCATGATATCTTCACCAGGATGCTGGCTGAGATTGAATCTGAATACGTTCATAAATATGATGTACTGAGGAATTATGTGAACCTCCTTTTGCATGAGGCCATGAAAACGCAAAGGGGAAATATCACTTACTCCCATCCGAATGCGGCCACCCGGATCGCGGCATTGTTCATCGAGTTGCTGGAAAGACAATTTCCCATCGATACACAAGACCATGTACTTTGCTTAAAAACTGCCAGTGATTATGCGAAGCATATGAACATTCACGCCAATCACCTCAACCGCGCAGTGAAAGAAGTAACTGGCAAGACCACTACAGAGCATATCGCTGAACGCATCACAAAGGAAGCTAAGGCGTTGTTAATGCATACCAAATGGAATGTTTCCGAAGTGGCTTACAGCCTGGGATATGAACATCCTGCATATTTTACTAATTTCTTCAAAAAGCAAACCGGTTCAAGTCCCAATAATTTCAGGGCTGAACAGGCCCTTGTTTGATTTTTATAAGTTATTGTTTGAAAAGTTCAACTAAACAGAACCACATCCTTCTTACTTTTACTTTTTAAAACACGCCGGCGCCACACACCGTTATTGCAGTTTCCTGATTCCTTCTGAAGCAGGCACCCAGCGCAACTGCAGCGAAAGGCGGGTTAAGAGCATCTTGCCATCTTGCATCCATTCTTAATGTGTAAACAAAAAACACGATCCTGACGGATCAGTGGATTGTATTGTCCTGACTTTACAAGCCGCTGCCTGCAGATCTTCACAACCAATTGTTTCAATGCATGTCAGCTAAACACCTGAAGAACCTGGCCGGAGTTGCCCTGTTGCTTTTCAGCGCAGGTAATACGATGGCGCAGACGCTTACGCTCAAAGACGCTGTGCAGACAGCCATGAAGAATTACGGCGCCATCAGGGCGAAGGAAGAATATGCAAAAGCTTCCGGAGCCACGGTGCAACAATCAAAAAAAGAATACCTGCCAGACCTGAACCTCAGCTGGCAACAGGATTATGGAACTGTGAACGGACAAACCGGCCCGATGTATGGCTACCGGGGAGGCGCAGTTGCTTCTGCCGGACCAGCATTATCATCGCAGAACTATCATGCGGCTTTCGGCGCATTGTATCTCGCCAATGTAAGCTGGGATTTTTTCAGTTTCGGAAGAGCGAAGGAAAAGATCGAATTGTCAAAAGCCACACTGGCCCGCGATCAAAGCGATCTCCACCAGGAGCAGTTCCAGCACAGTATCCGTGTGGCCGGAGCTTACCTGAACCTGCTGGCCGCTCAACGATTATCAGGTTCCTGGCAACGAAACCTGGAACGCGCATTACAGGTCCGCGAAGTGGTATTGGTAAGGGCACGCAATGGATTGAACGCCGGAGTGGATTCCTCCCTCGCCAATGCAGAGGTGAGCAATGCAAGAATGGCGCTCACCCGTGCAAAGGATTATGAACAGGAACAGGGCAATATCCTGGCAAGGTACCTGGGCGTTCCTGCACAGGAATTCCAGTTGGATACGCTGTTCATTGCCCGTATTCCCGGGGCTTTGCAGGATCAGCCTTCCACGCAACTGCATCCGTTGCTGGATTTCTACCGCAAACGCATCGATCTCAGCAATGAGCAACAGGTATACCTGAAGAAATTCAATTATCCCACATTCACTCTCTTTGGCGTATTCCAGGGAAGAGGTTCCGGATTCCACAATAACTATGGCATCCTGGACCAGAACCTCGATGCCTATACGAAGGATTACTTCAAAGGTGTGGAGCCTACCCGGTACAATTACCTCCTGGGAGTGGGTATGATCTGGAACCTGACCACACCATTGCGCATACACCAGCAGGTTAGCTCCCAGAAATTCATTTCGCAGGCTCTGCAGAGTGAATATGAACTGGCCGATCAGCAACTGAAAGCGCAGCTGGCATTGTCTGCCACACGCATCAGCAATTCGCTGGACAATTACAAAGAAGTGCCTGTGCAACTGAAAGCTGCCGGTGATGCCTACCTGCAGAAATCCGTTTTGTACAGGAATGGACTTACCAATATGGTGGATGTAACGCAGGCATTGTATGCGTTGAACCGTGCGGAAACAGACAGGGATATCGCGTACAGCAATGTATGGCAGGCGCTATTGCTGAAGGCAGCCGCCAGCGGCGACCTGAACCTGTTCATGAATGAATTCTAATTCTCAAGCTGATCAATAAAAAATATTATGGGCTTAATCAGAAGCGGTTTAAGAAAACCAATCTCGGTACTGGTGATCGTTGCAGGATTACTGTTCTTCGGGATCAGCGCTGTGAATAAGATCAAGGTAGACATCTTCCCTAATATGAATCTACCCGTGATCTATTTGTCGCACCCCTACGGAGGCTTCACGCCTGCGCAGATGGAAGCGTATTTTGGAAAACAATACATCAATATTCTCCTGTATGTGAATGGTGTGAAATCCATCGAAACAAAAAATATACAGGGGCTTACATTGATGAAGATCTCATTTTATCCCGGCACCAATATGGCGCAGGCGGCGGCTGAGCTGAGTGCTTACAGCAATCGTATCCAGGCTATTTTTCCGCCGGGGTCACAACCGCCCTTCATCATCCGGTTCGATGCCAGTACGCTGCCGGTAGGGCAGCTGGTATTGAGAAGTGAAGTGCGAAGCAATAATGAGCTGATGGATATGGCCAACGTTTATGTGCGTTCGGCCTTCACTTCCATTCCTGGTTTGGTGGGTTCTCCGCCTTTTGGCGGCAACATCCGCTCGATCGTTATCAAGGCCGATCCGGAACTGATGCGTTCACACCAGCTTACTCCTGACCAGTTGGTGGAAGCCATCCGTGTGAATAACCAGAGTACGCCGGCAGGCAACGTGAGGATCGGCGATTACAATTATTTAACGCCTAGCAATACCACTATCAAAGATGTAAAAGACTTCGGGAATATCCCTCTCTTCAAGGGCGGCGCCCATAACCTGTACCTGCGGGATGTGGCAACGGTGGAAGATGGCGCAGACGTAACGGTTGGTTATGCAATGGTGAATGGCAAAAGATCTGTGTATCTCAACGTAGGTAAATCCGCCGATGCCAGCACCTGGGAAGTGGTGCAGAAACTGAAAGCGGCACTGCCCAGGTTCCAGGCGCAGTTGCCGGAGGACGTGCAACTCACTTATGAATTCGATCAGAGTGTTTATGTGATCAATGCCGTGAAAAGTTTGATCCATGAAGGCATCATCGGCGCCATACTCACCGGACTGATGGTGCTGCTGTTCCTGGGCGATACGCGTGGAGCCCTCATCGTTATACTTACCATTCCAACGTCCATTATTGCAGGAGTAATGTTTTTGCAGCTGTTCGGGCAAACCATCAATATCATGACGCTGAGCGGTCTCTCGCTGGCCATCGGTATCCTGGTGGATGAGAGTACGGTGACGATAGAAAATATTCACCAGCACCTGGATATGGGCAAGCCGAAAGCGCTGGCCATCTGGGATGCCTGTAAGGAGATCGCATTCCCGAAACTCCTGATCCTGCTCTGTATCCTGGCCGTGTTTGCGCCGGCACTGAGTATGGAAGGGATTCCGGGATCATTGTTCCTGCCGCTCTCGCTGGCCATCGGCTTCTCCATGATCACCAGTTATATCCTCAGTCAGACATTCGTACCTGTAATGGCCAACTGGCTGATGAAAGGGCATAAAAATAAAAAGAAGAAAAATGGACAGACAGAAGATGAAGCAACATTCGCAGCAACGGAGTTGGCACCTTCATCTGAAGCCGACACATGGGACCAGAAAAAAGTGTTGGTAGAAAGGGAAGACAGCAACCGCGATGGTAAGGTGAGTGGATTTGAAAGATTCCGGGCCCGGTTCCTGCGATTCCTGGAAAGGTTATTACCTGTGAGAAAACCTGTGGTGGCCCTGTATGTAGTGCTGGTGCTGGGGGGCGCCTGGCTGATGTTGAACGGTATCGGAAGGGATGTATTACCGAAAGTGAATGGAAATCAATTCCAGGTAAGGCTGAGAGCCCCGGATGGAACGAGGATCGAAAGAACGGAAGACAAGATGATCCGGGTAACGAAGATCGTGGAGGATTTGGTAGGCAAGGAAAATATCGGAATTACATCGGCGTATATCGGCCAGCACCCCGGCCAGTTTTCGATCAGTCCAATTTACCTCTTCATGAGTGGTCCGCATGAAGCAGTGTTGCAGGTGAGTCTGAAAGAAGCGTATCACACGAACATGGACCAGCTCAAGGAAAAGATGCGTGCAAAGATCAGAGAAGAGATACCGGACCTGCGCATGTCCTTTGAGCCGATCGAACTTACAGACAAGATCCTGAGCCAGGGATCGCCCACGCCGATCGAAGTACGATTGTCCGGAAGAAATAAAAAAGTGAACGAAGCTTACGCGGAAAAAGTGATCGAAAAACTGAAAGCGATTCCTTACCTGCGTGATGTACAGCTGGCGCAGAGTATCAAGTATCCGGCGCTGAAAGTGAATATAGACAGGGTACGTGCTGCGCAGCTGGGCGTGGATGTGAATGATGTGAGCAGGTCGCTTACCACCAGCACTTCTTCCAGCCGGTATACCGACAAGAATGTTTGGCTGGATGAACGCAGCGGACTGAGCTATGCTGTTCAGGTGCAGGTTCCGGAGAATAAAATGACCGGGTTGAACAGCATCGGTGAGATACCTGTTCTGAGAAATATGCCCCGTCCTATTTTGAGCGATGTGGCTACGATAGAGCCCGATACAACTTACGGTGAAGCTGATAACCTTGGCGCCATGCCCATCATTTCCGTTACTGCCAATATCAACGGGAAAGACCTCGGCACTGCCACTGGCGATGTGAAAGCGGCATTGGCTTCGCTGGGGGAGTTACCCCGTGGCCTCACTGTAGAGCCGATCGGATTGAGCACCGTACTGACTGAAACGCTGGACAACCTGGAGTCAGGATTATTGGTAGCTATCATCGTGATCTTCCTGATGCTTGCCGCCAATTACCAGAGCTTCAAAGTATCGCTGGTGGTGTTATCTACTGTTCCGGCTGTATTGTTAGGCGCTCTTGGTATGTTGCTGCTGACAGGATCTACGCTTAACCTTCAGAGTTATATGGGCATTATCATGTCCGTAGGCGTGAGTATCGCCAATGCCGTATTGCTGATCACCAATGCCGAACACCTGCGCAGGCATAGTGGCGATGCGCTGGGAGCAGCCAGGGAAGCAGCGGCGCTTCGTCTTCGTCCTATCCTCATGACCTCTGTAGCAATGGTGGCCGGCATGATCCCCATGGCCACCGGCTGGGGTGAAGGCGCAGAACAGACAGCGCCCTTAGCCAGGGCCGTGATCGGCGGGCTGATCGCTTCCACTGTTGCAGCGCTGGTGATGCTGCCACTGGTATTCGCCTGGATGATGAAGAAGACCACCACAACATCTGTATCTCTAGACCCAACTGATAAAGAAAGTAAACATTTTATATCGTCTTTGTATGAAAGCAATCAACCATAACCATTTGTTCATTGCAGGCTCATTGCTGCTGGGGTCCATCGCTATCAGCAGTTGCAATTCATCGGAAGGTAATACGGCTGAAAAGCCCGCCGCTGCTGCCATTGCAGCCACGCCTGCTACTGAAGTATTTGCACTGGAACGCGGACAATTATCTACTTCGCTTCAACTCCCCGGAGAGCTCACTGCTTTTCAGCAGGCAGATCTGTATGCGAAGGAGAACAGCTATGTAAGAAAGATCTATGCCGATATCGGTACAACAGTGAAGCAGGGACAATTACTGGCATCGCTCGATGCGCCGGAACTGAATTCACGACTGGCTGCTGCAGCCAGCAGGTTGAAAAGCCAGGAGGCATTGTACACCGCCAGCAATGCTTTGTACAAGCGTCTTTATGAAACCAGCAAAACACCCGGCACAATTTCACCAAATGACCTGGAGCAGGCCGAAGCCAAACGCGATGCAGATCTCGCACAACTGGAAGCTGCCAAAGCAGCGTACAGGGAAGTGACCGTGATCCGCGATTACCTGGAGATCCGGGCGCCTTTCGCAGGCGTAGTGAGCGCGCGTAATGTGAATACCGGCGCTTATGTTGGACCAAACGGGAAAACAGTATTGCCCTTGTTCACTTTGCAGGAACAAAAACACCTGCGTTTGGCAGTGGCCATTCCGGAAGCCTATACCAGTTTCATCCAGAAGCAACATGATGTGAAATTCCAGGTGAAAGCATTGCCCGGCAGGATCTTCACGGCAAGCATCAAAAGGCAGGCCGGTGCGCTGGACGACAGGCTCCGTGCGGAACGCGTGGAAATGGATGTGTTCAATAACGACCTGAAATTATTGCCAGGCATGATCGCGGAAGTGAAAATCCCTTTTCCAGGAAAGGATAGTACCTTTATTGTCCCCAAATCTGCCGTGGTCAATTCCCCTGAACGCGTATTCGTGATCCGTATCGAAAATGGAAAAGCCGTTTGGGTAGATGTACAAAAAGGTAGAGAAGCCGATGGAAAAGTGGAAATCTTCGGTTCACTCCAACCCGGCGATCAACTGGTAAAAACAGGCAGTGAAGAAGTCCGCAATGGTTCTGATGTTAAAAATACAAAGACGGCTCGGTAAGGTTTGTATTCAGTAACAACAAAAACAATTTTATGAAGTATCGTGCATTGGGAAAAACAGGCGAGCAGTTGTCTGCCATCGGCCTTGGATGTATGGGCATGAGCATGGCATACGGGCCTCGTAATGATGATGAAAGTATCCTCACTCTGGAAAAAGCTTTGGAGATTGGCATCAATTTCTGGGATACTGCTGACATATATGGCGCAGGCCATAATGAAGAACTGATCTCAAAAGTTTTGGTCCCGAACAGGGATAAGATCTTCATCGCCACCAAATTCGGATTCAGGTTGAAAGAGGATAACAAGAGTACTTATTTCGATGGTTCGGTATCGCATATGAGATCTGCTGTGGAAGCGAGTTTGAAAAGATTGAAGATTGAAGTGATAGATCTGTACTATGCGCACCGTATTGATGTGAATGTTCCTGTGGAAGAAATGGTTGGAGCGATGGCGCAGTTGGTGAAAGAAGGAAAAGTGAAATACCTGGGACTGTCTGAAGCATCTCCCGCTTCCATCCGAAAGGCGCATGCCGTTCATCCGATCTCAGCGCTGCAAAGCGAATACAGCATTCTCACCCGTGATGTGGAGCAGAATGATGTATTGAAAACCGTGCGTGAGCTGGGTATTACGTTCGTTCCCTACAGCCCGCTGGCGCGTGGACTGGTAACAGCCACATTGCCACCGGCATCACAGTTAGGCGCAGATGATTTCCGTAAGACCTTGCCGAGGTTCGGTGATCAGTATGCAGAGAACAACAACAAGCTGGTGGAGAAATTTGCTGCGCTGGCGGCTGCCAGGAATATCACACCGGCACAGTTATCACTGGCATGGGTATTGGCTCAGGGTGATGATATCATTCCGATCCCAGGCACCAAGCAAAGGAAATACCTGCTGGAAAATGCAGGGGCAGTGGATGTGGAACTGAATAAGGAAGACCTGGAAAAGATAGATGCACTGGTGAAGGAATTCCCGGATACCGGCGCGAGGTACAGTGAAGGAGCGATGAAGCTGGTGAATAAGTAATTGGAAATCTTTTATAGTGAAAAGCCGCTTTCTCTGAGAGCGGCTTTCTTATTGGTATTTTCGAAAATCACCGCTTGTGATCACTGCTTCAAACCAGGAAAGATACCTTTTGAGTTGAGAAGCCAGAAAATAGGGGAGGTTCAACAGGAAATATTCTTTTCCAGCTGGAGTAACTGGTTGTGAGATGCTCACTGTATTTCCAAAGAATCTCACAGCCATGTTATGTGGAGCGTTATCCATGAAGAGGTGAAGTGATTTAAGTTTTCCTTCGGCACCTGATTTTACTTCAACAGGTATCAGTTTTGAATCGTGTATTTGTAAGAAATCAACTTCTGCGGATGACGTCTTTTTTTCTCTTACCCAAAAAATCAATCCATGCAGTGCGCTGTATTGGCTGGCCAGCAATTCCTGCCCAACCATATGTTCGATCATTGTACCATGATATACGGAGCTGAGGTCTTCCGTTCCGATGATGTCTCTTTGTATACCGGCAAAATAATTAAGCATACCGGTGTCCAGCACCTGTAATCTTGGAGATTTTCTTTTATCGGGAGTTAATGGCAATACCGTGCCGGTTTGCGGATATACCAAATGCAGGATGAGTGTTTTCTCCAGCGTGCGCAAAGCTTCTCCCATTTCCCTGGAACCATAACCTGAGTTACCGAATCCCTGAAATTTGATTCTTTTCCCAGCTTCTATGAAACTTGCCCTGATAGCATGATGGATGAAATTGATCTGGTTAGTGTTACCTGCATATTTTTCAACATCATCCAGGTATGAAATGATCAAAGAATCGAAAATTGTATTAAGCGAAAATAGATCTCTTTCCAAAACGTATTGCTGTACGATTTCCGGCATTCCACCGGTTATGCAATAGGTTCGGAACAATTGCAAAAGTTTATCAAAAGCAAAATCCGGAAATGGGATTTTTGTTAGTTGTTTCAGTGCCTGGCTTTCTCCAAGCGCTTCCAGGAATTCAGGAAAGGAAACTGGATGTATAATAAGGTACTCAACCCTGCCAACCGGGAAGCTGATCTCCGGATTGAAAATGGTTTCAAGCATTGATCCTGCTGCAACCACAGCAATCGAAGGTTCTTCTTCATAAAAGTATCTGAGAAGTTTGAGCGCATCTGGTGATTCCTGGATCTCGTCAATAAATAGTAATGTTTTTCCTTTTTGCGTTAGTGACTTATTCTGCAGAAAAAAAATGGATTCCAGGAGTGTGGGAAAATTGTCAAATGATTCAAAAGGTTTCCTGTGTTGTGGGATTTCGAGATTCAGATATATGAAGTGATCATATTCAGAGGCAAATTTCCTTACAATAGTGGTTTTTCCAACCTGTCGTGCACCTCTGATTATCAGTGGTTACGAGCTTTTTTTTCTTTCCACTTCAATAATTCTGTATATATCAACCTTGGAAACATTACATAAAGTTAGGGTAAATATTGCTCAATTCTGTCATAAAGTTAGGGTGAATTCATTGCAGATTTCTTACAGGGTTAGGTTAAGTGCATTCCGTCTCTGAGCTTTTACCGGCATTAAAAAAGGGGCTTTCGCCCCTTTTCGTTTCTCATGCATTATCGATGGCCCGTTTGACGCTGCCGTTTTTCAGCAGCAATGCTTTTGCTTTTTCGTAATCGCTCCACTTCAATTTATCCATGATCATTTTCGTTCCCCTGTCAACGAGTTTTTCGTTGGTCAGTTGCATGTTCACCATTTTATTATCTTCCACGCGTCCGAGCTGGATCATCACCGTGGTGGAGATCATATTGAGGATGAGTTTCTGGGAAGTACCGCTTTTCATGCGTGTGCTGCCGGTAACGAACTCGGGTCCTACTTCGCATTCAACCGGAAAATCGGCTACCAGGCTGAGTGGGGATCCCGGGTTGTTGGTGATGGAACCAGTGATGATCCCATGTTCGCGGCAAATCTTCAGCGCCTCGATCACATAGGGGGTGGTGCCGCTGGCTGCAATACCAACCACTACATCGTTCCCGTTCACGTTATGCGCCTGGAGATCGATCCAGCCCTGCGTTTTACTGTCCTCCGCATTTTCAACAGCCTGGAGAATGGCGGGAGCGCCACCGGCAATGATGCCTACTACCAGACCTTGAGGAACGCCGAAGGAGGGTGGGCATTCACTGGCATCAACAACACCCAAACGGCCACTGGTGCCTGCACCGATATAGAACAATCTTCCACCTGCCAGCATTTTGTCAGCGATCGCTTCAACCAGTTTTCTGATCTGGGGGATCGATTTTTCAACTGCTGCAGGTACTGTTTTATCCTCATCGTTAATATGTCCCAGAATTTCATTGATAGACATTTCCTCCAGGTGATGATACTTGCTGCTTGACTCTGTGACTTTCAAAAATTCTGACATGGGTAAACGGGATTTGAAATAATTGAAGGTTGTTTAATGGTTATTGTCGAAAATTTAGAGCGAAAGTTTCATGCAAAGGCGCAAAACAACCAAAACCAAAACCTAACAAACAGATCGTTTGCGCCTTTGCATGATGAATATGTTATCCTGCCGGATCTGCAGGTGTGTTTGTATTATTGTCTCTCTCCCGGAATGGAAAAGGGAAATAGTTTCGTTTGCGGTCAGTAAGACTCGGGGGAAGATCACCCGAGAAACGACGCATGTCTTCCAGTTTTAATCCTGACATAAATAGCTCGATACTACGGTTGCGATAGATCTCTCTCAGCAATGTGGTTTTGTCTGGTGTTCCAACTATAGCTGGCAAATCGGCGCCAACGCCAAAAGGATCGGTAGCTGCTGTTTTTGTCAATACTTTGTTCAGTTCTGCAACAGCCTTACCAAGGTCAGGAGTGGCTTGTCTGGTATATGCCTCAGCTTTGATCAGCATCACTTCACCTGGTGTATAAATAGGTACAGAGGACGTAGAGTTGATAAAGAATCCGCCTATCCTCCATTTGGGGTTAGTGGCTACTCTCGTATGAAAAGGAATACGTTGATCGTCTTCATCAGGAGCAATTGCCGGTGGCAGCCCCAGCGTGGAATCAACTGGCTGGAAAACATTGTTGGTAGAAGTTGCTGATTCAAACACTGGATTGAAAGCAAGAGAATTATAAGAAAACACAGATTTCTTTGTCAGATCCACCTGGTCTGCAGCAGCAAGTGCAGTGGCGTAGTCACCGGAATACAGTGCAAATCTTGCTTTAAGCGCATACATTGTATTGATGAGATCTACATCTCCCGGAAGTCTGGATTTAATAGTGCTATTAAGTGGAGTAGCGTTGTATGCTGCGATCCCTTCATCAAGAATTGCGATCGCTTTTTTGAATCCATCAATTCTTGAAATAAAGTTGGCATTCTGAACTCCTACCGTGTCAGGGACTTGCTCCCAGAACATGCCGAGATTTCCAAGAGCCAGTGCTTTGAAAATTGAAGCATAGGAAATCAATCCTGCTGAATAAGACTTATCTCCCATTTCTTTCGCATAGTTGAGAACGTTATCAGCTTCGAAAATAACTTTGGCGCTATTTGTCCAGATATTAGTGATAACATTATTGGTAGCATCTACGGCACTCCCGCCAGTGAAAAGCTGCAACTCTCCTATATTGCCTGCATTTCTGAGGTCGAATTCTTTGGAAACAAACCCATTTGCATTGATAATTGCATACAATGACCCTGCAGCAGATGTGGAGTATTGACGCTGAATGCCCACAGCCGCCGCGGTGGCTGCACGATCCGATTCAAATACATCGTTAGCAAGGGCAGCATTGGGATTTGAGTAGTCCTTTGAACAACCTGTGAATACTGCACTGAGCAGAAGCAGGTGTAGTATGATATATTTAACGTTGACCTTTTGCATAATTAACTTTTTTTAAAACTTAGAATTTTGCCTGAATGCCAAAACTGAAAGTTCTGGGGATTGGTACAGCACCAAAGTCAATACCTCTCAATATAGTGCTTTGACCTGCGGCATTCACTTCGGGGTCGTAACCTTTGTAGTTGTCCCATGAGATCAGGTTTCTGCCACTCAGGCTAACGGTGAGGTCTTTGAACATTTTCATTTGGCCAAACCTGTAGCTGAGCGATACTTCACGGAGTTTAACGAAAGAGCCGTCGTCAACTCTCCATTCTTCTACTGCGTAGGCACCACTTACATAACCTCTTGGGAGCTTGCCCATTTGCTCATCCTGAGCCACCAGTCCGCTTCCTACACCCTGGCGCGTTCTCCAGTCAGCATTCCAGACATCCACTCCCTGAACTGCATCCACCTGAACGCGTAGTGCAAGTTTCTTGAAACTGATTTCGTTCACTAAGCTACCAGTCCAATCAGGATTTGGGTTGCCGATCACTTTTCTGAGAGTAGTGGGGCCTGTTGGCAGTCCATCTGCATTGCGTCCGGGAGTATAAGACAATGTGCTGTTCTGAGTCCCTTTTTCGATTTGAAGTATGCCGTCCCTGTTGGTGATGGGATTTCCGTTGTCATCCCTCGCAAAGAAACTACCATAGAACACGCCCACAGGTAAACCTTCGATGATGGCAACCGGCGTACCTGAATTGGTGGAAAGGAGGATCAGTCCACCGCCGATGTTTTTCACTTCATTCCTGTTCCTGTTGAAGATAGCGGTAACATTCCAGTCGAAATCTTTCTTCCTGATCGGAGCACCGGTCAAAACTACTTCGATCCCCCTGTTTTCGAGGAAGCCAATATTATCCAGCAGCCTTGAGAAGCCTGTTGTTGGTGCAATGAACCTGCTGATCAAAAGATCGTTTACTTTTTTATTATACCAGTTGAACTGAAGACCTAGCCTGTTATTGAGGAAACCCATGTCTGCACCTATTTCCAATTCATTCTGACGTTCGGGCTTTACGTTAACATTGGCAATTTCTGAAGAACTGGTTAGAGAAGTTTTTCCCAGGAAAGCGTTGCTGGAGTAAAAATTCAAACGTTGGTAAGCTCCTATCCCTGTGAGGTTTCCGGACTGTCCGTACGCTACACGGAATTTCAAGAGGTCCCACCACTTTGAGACTCCTAAATTGCTCCAATAATCCGTACTGGACATCACATAGCTGCCGCTTGCTTTCAGGTATAATTGATTGCGCTCATCTACACCAAACACAGAAGAACCATCGAGTCTTGCAGCACCAGTTATGAATAAGTGATTGCGGTATCGGAAGTTCTGTTGGAGATAGGCGCCCGAAATAGATAATTCACTTCTTTCGTCTCCTGCCGGCAGAAGTGTGCTGGCACCGCTTACGGTTTGTACCAGAGGCGAAAGCCCTCTTCCCTGCGCCAATACAAATGTGTTCTTCTCATATTGTTGTGAGTAGCCCAATTGCGTGGTAGATCCGATATCATCATTGATATTGGTTGTATAAGTGGCGTTGATCTCGTGGTTGATCTGGAAAAAAGTATTGCTTGCTGCGCTGGCATAACCATTCAATGAGTCATTGAGCGATGGCCCTCCACCCCAAAATGCAGTGTTAACATTGTAAGTATAAGGGGGAATGAAGGTTGTTCCATTTTGAGTATAGTTGTCGATACCCATCGTATAATCAATGGTGAAGTTCTTAAAAGGTTTTGCTTTTAAAGTAACATTCGATAATACCCTGCTTACATTCTGTTGTTGCTTGAAGTCTTCAATTACAGATACCGGGTTCACACGGCCGCGCTCGCCCACTGCCTGTAAATTTTTATTGGCATCTCTTGTCCAGAGGTCATGCATGTTGCCAATGATTGTTATGGAGTTGATGGGAGAGAAGAAAGAGTTTCCATCCGGTTTTTCATTTGCCTTACTGTTGACATAATTCAGACCAAGATTTACGCTCAACCACTTGTTCAATGTTTGGTCGATATTGCTTCTAAAACTGAAGCGCTGGAAATCCGTATTCTTGATAATACCCTGATTATAAAAATAGGAACCAGAGAAGAAGTATTTGGTTTTGTCAGTACCGCCACTTACAGAAACATTATTGTCTGTTCCGATACCAGTACGGAAGATATAATCCTGATAATCGTAACGTGTAACTGGTGTAACATTCGTTAGTGAGGGAATGAGTACATCCTGGGTGATATCGATCGGGCCGAATTTAGTAGGGCTTTGGTTTACATCCAGTTTATTCCGAAGCTGGTTCATCATGACGTTCGAAGAGAAGCTAACCTGGGGAGCACCAGTTTTACCGCGTTTGGTAAAGATCTGCACAACACCAGCATTGGCGCGTGAACCGTAGATTGCTGCGGCAGCGGCGCCGTTCAGCACTTCCACCCTTTCAATATCGGCTGGGTTGATGTCTACCATGCGGTTTTGTCCGATGGTGCCTACAAAATTACCGCCATCATAGTTGGAGGATGTGTTGGTTACTCTTGTAGTTGCATTGTTAACGATAATACCATCAACTATGTATAGTGGTTCAGATCCGGAACTGATTGAACTAATACCCCTAAGCCTAACCGAAATACCGCCAGCCGGATCACCGGAGTTCTGACTGATCTGCGCACCTGCAGTTTTTCCCTGCAATGCCGCCAGCACGTTACCGGTTGCGCCTTTGTTGAGGTCCTCTGCTTTCACGGTGCTGATATAGTTGCCTAATTGTTTACGGGTGGTGCCGGCGCTGGTGCCGGTTACAATCACCTCGTCCATACCCATGGCATCCGGAGCGAGTTCCGCATCAAGCGTATACCTGCTTTCGGATCCCACTTGTAATGTTTTTGTAATAGCCTTGAAACCAATTCCGGAAAATTCCACCGTGTAAGAACCAGGCTTCAGATTCGCCTGCAAGGTGTAAACGCCATTTGCGTCAGAGGAAGTGCCGTAAGTGGTATTCTTCACTTGAATTGAAATACCAGGCACAGCTTCTTTTTTTGCATCGGTCACTTTACCGCTGATTGTCACCTGTGCGCTTGCAAAGTAACCTGCAAAGATCAGGCAAAGCAAGAAAGGAATTCTTTTCCACCTGATTCCTGCCTGCATCGTTAGATTGTCCATAAAGCAGCTTTAAATTAATGTTGTTAAAGAATAGTACTCAGTTCCCATAAGGTCAGGTAAATGAAAATGCGAAACGGGAAGAGATAAGTTAATATAGGGTACGGAAATAAAAACATGCACTTTCACGGAGTAAATTTGGAGAAAATATTTGAAATCCTGCATAAAAACGCAAAGAATTTGTTTGTTTTTGCGGTTTTTTGCGGGTAGAGCGAAATGAAGCCGCAGCAGGAGACATTCAACCCGCTTTACCTTGCAATGATGGATTTACAGACGTTCCGTCAGGATATTAGCAAAAGGGGAATAATAAGATCAGTCGCATAGTTGAATGGCATCAGTGCTGTAAGTGCTGAATTGTATCTTCTTTACCTTATTGTCCGCTCCATAATACAGCACGAGGCAGCCGTAACCAGTCTGGTATGCATCCCATGTAGAATCTTTGATCTTTGGGGTACCCAGCATTTTATTCAGGCTGCCTCTTTTTGTGCCCAGCATTTTAATACTCATCTTGCCTTTGAAGGCAGGGCCGATCTCCACGTAATTCCTTCCGGTGAAAAATGTAAGGTCTTTGTCTTTGTACACGATCATTCCTCCGCATTTCGAACTTGAATTCTCTTCAGCTTTACTGGTATAGCATGGAAATTTTCCCGTGATTTCATTGGTGGTGCGGTCTGGTTTCAATCCGTTTACACGGCCATTGAGTATATCCACTTCAAAAGCAGGACAACTGACTTTAGAGGATTTTAATTGTGCGAATGCTGTAACAGGGAGTGTGAAAGAGATCATTATTAATACGAATGCATAGCGTCTCATAAGTGACCTTTTCATTTGCCATACAAATTCCTTGCTAAATTTTATTACGCAGTGCCCAGTCGCTCGACTCCGGCGAGTGACTTCTAATTCTGTCGCCTCCGGCGACGCGGTTTTTGCCGGGAGGCGAACGTCCGCGGCACGTTGCGATCTATTTGACCGGTGGTAATATTGAGTTGATGAATTCCATTATCTTTAAACCTTTTCTATCCAATAAAATCAAGGAGTTATGAATTTAGTGACCAGATTATTTGCAGGAGCCTGCCTGTCGGCCATCAGCCTGGGCGCTGTTGCACAAACAAACTCGGTCTATGATCAGCACGAAACCTTTGCACCTTTGTTCTATCCGTCCTTTGGTGATGAAGTGCGTGCGGCCGATGGTACCCCCGGACCCCGTTACTGGCAGAACAGGGCTGATTACAAGATCGAAGCTACGCTGAATGATCAGGCGCATGGCGTTTCCGGCAATGTGGTGATCACCTACACGAATAACAGCCCGCAGAACCTCAGCTTCGTGTGGCTGCAACTCGATCAGAATATTTACAGCCAGGAGTCCCGCGGTGTTGCAGCTACAGCCACTACAGGAGGACGCTGGGCTAATCGCAAGGCCTTCGATGGCGGTTACAATATCGCATCCGTAACCCTGATCCAGGATGGTAAAGAAACTCCTGCTTCCTACACTGTAACCGACACCAGGATGCAGATCAGGCTGCCCAAAGAACTGAAAGCAAAAGGCGGCGCTGTACAATTCAGGATCCATTATGCTTTTCCTGTTCCTGAATATGGTACAGACCGTATGGGAAGACTTGAAACTAAAAATGGATGGGTCTATGAGATAGCACAATGGTTCCCACGTTTATGTGTATACGATAATGTGAATGGATGGAACACACTCCCTTACCTGGGCCAGGGTGAGTTCTACCTGGAATACGGAGACGTAACTTACAGCATCACTGCGCCTGCAGGTCATGTGGTGGTAGGTTCAGGAGAACTGCTTAATCCCAAAGAAGTGCTCACTGCAGAACAACAGAAGCGCTGGAACGCAGCTTCCAACAGCGATAAAACTGTAATGCTGCGAACTGCTGCGGAAGCAGGCGCTGCCAAATCCGCTACCGGCAAACCGCTCACCTGGAAATTCAAATGTACCAATACGCGCGACGTAGCCTGGGCTGCCTCCAAAGCATTCATCTGGGATGCTGCGAAGATCAACCTGCCCGATGGAAAGAAATCCCTTGCCATGAGTGTGTATCCTGTTGAAAGCGATGGCAACAATGCCTGGGGCCGCTCTACCGAATATGTGAAGGGATGTATCGAATTCTATTCCAAATATCTTTATCCCTACACTTATCCCATGGCGGTGAATGTGGCAGGTATCGTTGGTGGAATGGAATATCCCGGCATCGTGTTCTGCTCTTCACGCGCAACACGCAACGGTCTCTGGGGCGTTACCAATCACGAATTTGGTCATAACTGGTTCCCCATGATCGTGGGTAGCGACGAACGCCGCTTCCCCTGGATGGACGAAGGTTTCAACACTTTCATCAATGGCCTCGCCGATGCTGATTTCAACAATGGGGAATATCATGGCAACCGCGCCATCAATCCTGAAATGGCTGCCGGCTCTTTCTTTGGCGACAGGGCTGAAGCTATCCTCACCGTTCCTGACGTTACACAACAATACAATCTCGGAACTGTGGCTTATTACAAGCCCGGCTTCGGTCTGAAACTGCTGCGCGAAAACATTCTCGGAAAAGAAAGATTCGATTCCGCTTTCCGTTACTATGTTCATCAGTGGGCTTTCAAACATCCAACTCCCTGGGATTTCTTCCACTGCATCGAGAACGCTGCCGGTGAAAACCTGGAATGGTTCTGGCGCGGATGGTTCATGAACAAATGGAAGATCGATCTGGCTGTAACAGATGTTGCCGCTATTCAGAACGATCCTTCCAAAGGAAGTTCCATCACCATTGCAACACTGGAAAAACTGCCGATGCCTGTTACCATCGAGATCAAAGAAGCAAATGGAAAAACAGGACGCGTTACACTGCCTGTTGAAGTATGGCAGCATGGCGCCGTCTGGAAATTCAACTATGCAAGCACCGACAAAGTGGTGTCTGTTGTAGTGGATCCCGATAAAACCATTCCTGATGTGAATATCAAGAACAATACCTGGACAGCTCAATAAGTTGATCTCATCAAAAATTGCTATGGCCCGCATCGATCGATGCGGGCTTTTTTGTGAAAGTAGTTGCGTGTAAATTCTCTATTTTCGCCGTTCTCATGGGCGAAACACCTGACCAGACCTGGCTGAGCCGCATTGCCCTGGGCGATGAACGCGCATTTCGTTCCCTGTATGATCATTATGCAGGAAAAGTGTTCGCTATGGCCTATAGTTATCTCAAATCACCCATCGAAGCCCAGGACGCAGTACAGGAGATCTTCCTGCGGATCTGGGAAAAGAAGAATAGCCTGGCTGGTGTAAAGAATACAGGCGCCTGGCTGCATGTGCTAACCAGGAACTACCTTATCAATACATTACAGAAAAAGATACCACTGATGCTGGCAGGCGATACGCCTATCGGTGATGAACAACCGGAATCTCATTTTCCTTCGCGGCAGCTCGATCTGAAAGAGCTGGCGGAAAAGATCGAAGAAGCCGTTTCCGGCCTGCCCCCCAGGCAACAACAGGTATACCGGATGAGCAGGATGCAGGGAGCTTCCCTGCAAGAGATAGCAGGCGAACTGGGCATTTCATATAATACCGTAAGGGAGCATATGGGCCTTGCCATCAAATCCATCCGGGGTTTCCTGGGTAAACAGTATGGGGGATATGCTTTCCTGATCTGGATACTGGTCCGGTAAAAAAATGGAAAAATATTTTTCGGACCATCCCCCCCTCAATCAAAAATCCCTGTCAATATTAATAGCGATAGACCCATGACAACAGCAGGATTCAAGGAATTACTGGATAAGCACCGGACTGGCGCCATCACTGCAACAGAGTTGGAATTATTGCAGCAATGGCTGCATGCGCGCGAACACCGTGCAGAACTGGAATCATTATTCGGTGAGGACCTTGACCATGATACCATGGAAAGCATGAACGACCCTGCCTTGCTGAACCTCATCTACCAGCAGGTACAGTTGGGCATGTATGAAAATGAAATGGAAAGTACCCTGCCGGAACCGAAAAGAATGAACTGGTGGCGCGTGGCTGCCGCAGCGGTATTGCTCTTGCTGGCAGGAGCCGTCTGGTTCCTGTTCGATGGAAAAACTTCCGATCAGCCTGTGAAAGAGCAACTGGTGCAAACCAAAGACCTGCCGGCCCCGCAGGAAACCCGCGCTACGCTTACGCTGGCAGATGGCTCTGTGATTGCGATAGACAGTGTGCAACAGGGGCTGATCGCAAAAGAAGGCGCTACACAGATCAGCATGGATGGCCCCGGCGAGATCAGGTACGATGCAGCAGGCTCCGGCGATGCAAATGCTTTCAATACGCTCACTGTACCCAAAGGCAGCAAACCCATGCAACTGACCCTGTCTGATGGAACAAAGGTCTGGCTGAACGTGGCATCGTCCATCAGGTATCCGGCCAGGTTCAAACAAGGTCCAAGAACCATAGATGTGAGTGGAGAAGTGTACCTGGAAGTGGCAAAACGGTTTGATAACCATGATGAACATACGAAGGCTAAGGTTCCTTTTCTTGTAAATGTTCATGCCGGCCCATTGACTGGCAATCGGCAGGCGCAGGTGGAAGTGCTGGGCACTCATTTCAATGTGAGCGCCTATGAAGATGATCAGTTCATCAGTACTTCACTGCTGGAAGGCAGTGTTAAGGTATCGCCGGCTAACACTGCTTTTCCCGCCGCCATGTTGATACCCGGCCAGCAGGCGCAGTTCAATGCCGCCGGAGACCAGCAGGTGAAGCTCGGTAACCCCGACATGGAAGAAGTGATGGCCTGGAAGAACGGACGCTTTGCCTTTGCAGGGGCAGGCCTCCCTGACATCATGCGGCAGATTGCCCGCTGGTACAATATCGATGTGAGCTTTGAAGATACTATTACCGACTCCTATACTATCAGCATTTCGCGAAATGTGCCCTTATCCCGCTTGATCGAATTTATTGAACTGAGTGGCGGAGCCCGCCTTGAGCTCAACGGGAACCGCATTGTGGTAAAGAAAGAAAAATAATTTCTACTCCTTTTTAATCCCTGACTGCTACCTATGCCGTGGACTAATTCACAGTACCGGGTATGGACATCCATGCCCCTGCTAAAAAACAAAATGGCTTTGAGAATCCTTGCAACATTGCTGCTGCTGGTATTGGTAAACGCCAACGCCAGCGCCCAAAATGAAACGCTTACATTGTCGTTGAAAAATGTACCCCTGAAAACCGTGTTTAAAAAGATAAAGGAACAGGCAGGATACAATTTCGTTTTCAACGATCGCCTGATGAAGGATACGAAAAATGTGACCATCCAGGTGGAAGATGCCTCCGTGGAAACAGTGTTGAAGATCTGCTTCAAAGATCAACCCATCACCTATTCGCTGATCGACAGAACAATCATCGTGAGGTCTGTTCAAACGACTGTTCCGCCCCGCAAACAGGAAGCAACTGCTTCCGCTTTGCTGAAAGGAAAAGTGACGGACCAGCAGGGCGAACCACTGGAAGGAGTGGCCGTATCCGTAAAAGAAACCGGGCAGATCACCACCACCAATGAGCAGGGGATCTTTTCACTGAACAACCTAACGCCGCCGGCCACACTCGTTTTCACAGGAGTGAACACGGAAGAAACCGAATTGAAGTGGAATGGAGGAGAAGCATTAACTGTGCAGCTCAAAACGAAAGTTACCGCGCTCACGGATGTGGTGATCACCGCCAATACAGGCTATCAAACCATTTCACGCGAAAGGAGCACGGGTTCCTTTTCCAAACCCGATATGGAAATATTGCGCAACAGGAGCGGTAGTATGAATGTATTGCAAAGGCTCGATGGATTGGTTCCCGGCCTTGCCATCAATAACGGCACCAACAGTAATTATTTCCCCGTGATGCTGCGCGGTGTTACTTCCATCAACGGCGCCAATCAACCGCTCTATGTTGTGGATGGATTACCTGTTGAAGACCTCACCAATATCAATCCCAATGATGTGGCCGATATTACCGTGTTGAAGGATGCTACGGCCGCTTCTATCTGGGGGGCACGAGCCGCCAATGGTGTGATTGTGGTCACCACGAAAAAAGGTTCGAAGAACAAGGACCGTCTCAAAGTGGATTACGATATGTTCTACAGCCTGCAGGGCAAACCTGAGATCGATGCCTTTCCGCGTATGAACAGTCAACAATTCATTGCCACCATGCAGGAACTCTATGATCTTCCCGGTTATGTGAGGGCCGGAGCCACCGACTGGAAAACCATCACGGCGCCTGATCTCTACAATGGACTGAACCCTGTTATGCCGCACGAATACCTGCTCTACGGCCAAACCCAGTGGCAGCCGGAATTCTACAAAGGGATGTCTTTGCAGGACATGGCGGCCATGAACAATGTGCAGCAGATGAAAGACCTTTGGTACAGGAATGCACTGCTCTCCAATCATACTTTGTCTATCAGCGGGTCTTCCGGAAAATACGGCGTGTATGCTTCACTCGGTTACACAGACAATAAAAGTTCCACGCCCGGGGAGTCGAACAATACTTACCAGTTGAATGCGAGGCAGGACTACCAGTTCAACAAGAACCTCAGCGTTTACCTGATCACCAATCTGACTTATCAAACGATCTCGGCCAAACGAAGCATCGCCCCCGATAACAGGTTCGTACCCTATGCGGCATTTGTTGATGGAGATGGGAAACCGCTCGATCTGTCTTGGATCTACCGCAATGATTCTCTCCGTAACCTATACGAAACAAAGAGTACGGGCCTGCCCGATCTGGGCAGGCTAGATCTCAGCTTTGATCCAGCCGCGAACTTCAATGCCGGCTATACGAAGAACAATAACCAGAACAGCCGTTTCCTGGGTGGTGTGAACTGGAAGATCCTGAAAGGCCTTCGATTCGAAGGAACCTACGGGGCTGTGCTCATCAACAACGAGCAACGTTCCTACGATGATATTTCTTCTTACAACAGTCAGGTGGAACTGGCGAAGATGACGGTCACTTCCCCTTCACTCAAAGCCTTATTGCCCACAACCGGCGGCACATTGCAGGCTACCAACCTGAAACACCGTAACTGGACTGTGCGCAATCAACTGGTGTACGATAATAACTGGAATAACCGTGATCACCAGTTGACTGCATTGGTGGGAATGGAATTGCAACAGCAAACCATCTCAGGCATCACTACCAAAGTAAGAGGGTATGATGAGAACCTGCTTACACATAAGCCCATCGATTATCCTACCGTGAGTGCAGGTGTGGCCGGTACCATCATCAACTCTTCTGCAACTTTCAAGATCAACGACAATTTCAATGAAGATTTCTCGGATACCCGCTTCAGGTCTTATTACGCCAATGCTGCTTATACTTTTTTGCAGAAATACACTTTGAATGCCAGCACCCGGTTTGATGAATCTAATCTTTTCGGAAAAGATGTGGCGGCACAGTCAAAACCCGTTTGGTCTGCCGGTGTGATGTGGATGCTCAGCCGGGAAGATTTTGCATCCGGCATCAACTGGCTGAACAACCTGCAGCTACGCCTCACGTACGGGATCACCGGCAACTCGCCTGTTCCCGGTTCCGGCGGTTCCTATGACATTCTCGGACCGGGCAGTCTCATTGGGCTTCCCGCAGGGTCCGTAAACCCGCTGCAGATCGAAACGCCGGGTAATACCAACCTGAGTTGGGAACAAACGAAGAATGTGAATGCAGGTATCGATTTCACAGTGCTGGATAACCGAATTTCTGGTTCCTTCGATTATTACTACAAAAATACCGGCAACCTGCTGGGAGAAGTGAACCAGAATCCTTTTTCCGGATATACCGCTATTTATGGCAATGCAGGCATCATCAGGAATCAGGGCATCGAGCTGAACCTGAAAACCATCAATATGCTGGCGAAGGATTTCAGTTGGTCTACACAACTTACACTGGCTTACAATAAAGGGAAGATTGAAAAATTACAAACAGCAACGCCATTCATTTATGCCAACAGTCTGTTGAAAATGGCGCTCCCAGGCTTTTATAAGCCACAGGTGATCGGGCTGATAGAAGGATTCCAGCCATTCGCCTTACTGGCCTATCGCTATGCCGGACTCGACGCCATGGGCGATCCCCAGATCAGGCTGGCAGATGGCAGCGTTACCAAAGATCCGGGTGTAGCCAGGGTTGCAGACCTCGTGAACATGGGAAGTGCAGTACCGCTCATCACCGGAGGATTCAGCAATTTCTTCCATTATAAGAATTTCGGACTGGCTGTGAACATGGTGTACAATTTCGATTTTGTGCTGCGCAGGGATGTGAATGATTTCTTCACAGGAAGACTGGGTGTGAAGAGCTTCACTACCGGTAACCTGCATACGGATTTCAGCAACCGGTGGAAAAAAGCCGGTGATGAAGCATTCACCAATATTCCCGCTTATGATGTGGCGGTAGACAGGGCTTCCCGTACAGACCTGAGCTATTACACTGCTGCGGATATCAATGTGGTGAAAGGTGATTTTATCAAGCTGCGCGATATCACCCTGAGTTACGATTTACCCCGGGAGGTGGTGAGCAAGCTGCATGCCAGCGCACTCAGTTTCAGGTTGCAGGTGAACAATATCATGCTGTGGAGAGCGAATGATGCTGGCATCGATCCTGAATTCTATAATGGAATGGGAAGTATCGGAACGGTGAATTCTCCATTGATCATGGGTATCCGGTCCATTCCTTTCAACCAGCATTCCTTCACCATCGGCGCTCACCTTACCTTCTAATCAATTCAATCTGTATATTATGCCTTCAAATAAAATTTTCAAAATTACCTGGAGCCTGCTTTTTCTTGCAGGTGCGCTGGTATCCTGCAGTAAAAATTTCCTGGATGTGAAACCCAAAGGAAAAGTAATTGCAAGCGCAACTACCGATTACAATAACCTGCTGGAAGATGATATTTTCAATCGCCTGACAGGTGCCGGTAATTTCCTCAATGCGCAGCATATTCTGGGGGATGATGTGGCAGGACTTGAACCACATTATTCTGCCGAGAAAAATTTCGGCGCTCCCGGCACCAGGCCACATAATCTTTTTCAATGGGCAGACGATGTGTACCGGCCCGATGAAAATACATTCGAAGTGGCTGGTTTGTACAATCGCCTGTACACCATCAACAAGATCATCGATGAAGTGATGGGCTCCACCGGAAGTAACCAGCAACTGAAAGAACAGGTAAGGGCTGAAGCGCTGGCTCAACGCGCCTTTGCGTACTTCATGCTGGTGAACTATTTTGCCAAACCCTATGTGGAAGCAACTGCCACTACTGATCCTGCTGTGCCCATCATCACCAAAAGCACATTTGGGGCAGAGCCTTTTACGCGCGCTTCAGTAAAAGCAGTATATGATATGATGGTGGAAGACCTGAAAAGCGCCATCCCGGATTTACCCCTGATTCAGAACAGCGCCAACCGTTTTTCCAAATCAGCAGGAGAAACCTTGCTGGGGAAAATATTTCTTTTCATGGGCAAGCCTGCCGATGCTGTTCCTTATCTCGATGATGCCGTTTCCCACCTGCCTTCAAAATTCGCCATCTCCGGAAATATCGGAATGATGAACTACAATACTGCAACAGTGAACAACCCCGTGGTAGGTTTTATTTTCACTGTGCCCGGCATGATCGCCACCGCCGCACAAGGTCATGGACATCCTGAAGTATTGAATGCACAATGTGCGGCTGTCACCTGGTTGGGAGGACATGCAGGCCTCATCATCGATCCTGCTACAAGAGACCTCTATGGTCCCAACGATAAAAGACTGCTGTTGTACAGTAATGCCTACGGTATCACCATTCCGGGCCCCGGCCCATTATTGCCCACCGGTCTTTACCGCATACGTGCAGGATTCCTCGGTAATTCCATCGGTATTTCGCTCCCCGATATTTATCTCCTGAGGGCGGAGGCCCTGGCCAGAACCGGAGAAGCAGGCAAGGCTACAGAGAGTTTGCTAACGGTAAGGACTAACCGGATGCCGCAAGCCGATGCGGAAGCGGATATTCCAACAGACAAAGATGAACTGGTGAAATTCATCATCGAGGAACGCAGAAGGGAGTTTGCAGGTTTGGGCTTCCGTTGGTTCGATATGCGGCGTCTCTCCGTTGATCCGCTGTTTGCCGGTCAGCAACAGTTCACCCATACCGTTTACAATGCCGATGGTACCGTGAAAGCCACTTACCAGTTGAAGCCGGAAAGACTGGTGATGCGTTTCGGACAGGCGCTGGTAGCACAAACACCCGGATTCACCAATAACCCCTGATCCATGCAAAGATTTATCAAAAGATACCTGCTGTTCATTTTTCTATTTCCTGTTGCTGTCTTCGCTCAACCATTCCCGTTCAGCGTGGAAGGAAAAATGCCTGAACGGTTTGATGGAGCAAAGTTGTGGCTCGCTTACGTTGCAGATAATAAACCCGTAAGGGATTCCGCATTCCTGCAAAAAGGGAAATTCTCTTTTACTGGTTCGATCGAAGTGCCGGTGAAAGCTTATTTGCAGATCAACTATAAAGCCAGTGGCGCTTCTGAATACATCACCATTTACCTGGAGCCTGTGAAAGTAATGGTAACGGCCAATGATTCGCTTGGTTCCGCAATAGTGGAAGGCGGTGAGTTGAATAAAGACCTGCTGCGATTGCTGGCAGCCACCAAAAAATATACAATGGCTTCAGCCGCTATCAGCAGGGCATTCCGGGCATTGCCGAAAGAAGAACAGGCCAACGTATTGAAAAAAGAAGAACGCAATACTGCACTGGAGAGGATCCGGAAGGAAAAGCTGCTTGTGTTGAAAGAATTTGTGAAGAATAATCCCGCATCCTTGATCAGTATCGACGCTATTGCCGAGATTGCGGGGCCTGTGATCGCTTACAATGAAGTTGCTCCACTTTTTGAAACTCTTTCTCCTGGTGTGAAGGAAAGCAGCATGGGAAAAGCATTTGCTGAAAAGCTGGACAAGGCTTCTGCGTTGATGCCTGGCCGGATGGCCATCGATTTTGTGCAGGCGGATACTGCAGGTATGCCTGTGCGTCTTTCCTCTTTTCGCGGCAAATATGTATTGCTCGATTTCTGGGCGAGCTGGTGCGGGCCCTGTCGTGCAGAGAATCCCACGCTGGTAAAAGCATTCCATCGATACAGGGATCAGGGCTTTACGGTACTGGGGGTGTCTCTCGATAAACCCGATGGAAAAGAAAAATGGCTGAAAGCGATCAAAGATGATCAGCTCCACTGGACGCATGTATCCGATCTCCGCTATTCTGACAATGAAGTAGCGAAGCTCTATGGTGTACAGGCGATCCCCCAAAACTTTTTGATCGATCCTTCGGGGAAGGTCATTGCCACTAACCTGCGTGGAAAGGCATTGTTGGAGAAACTGGCAAACCTGTTCCCCCAACAATAATACAGATCTAATTACCAGGCCTTCCATTGAGAGGATAAGGCCTGCTGTCCCCTTCGTTTTAGAAAGGGACTTTTTCATTTTCATCATATTTGAAAAAAGACTGGCCATTCGCACTTTTTTGCGCTAAGACTTTCAACAGTTCAGCTTGCTTTTTGTACAGTTGGAAACCACTTGAATGCCCTGCATCCTTAATCAGGCAAAAGGCCTGTGACGGAAGGCTACTTTTGATTGTCAATGATGGCAACCATTCAATCCTTAGTATGAAAAAGTTATTTGTAGTAGTCAGTCTGTTGGGAATATTGAGTTGCAGTAAATCCGGTGATGATACCGATCCCGGTGGTAATCCCGATCCTAATCCCGGTCCCGGCGGTGGCAACAATGTTGAATTGACCATCACCACCATCACGCCGAACAGTGCGGAAAGAGTTCCAGTTACAATCAACGGAACTGGATTTCATACTACAGCCAATCAAAACCTGGTACATATCAGTGGCCTTCCTGCCACCGTTACGAAAGCCACCGCCACTTCGCTGGAGATCACATTGCCGGATAATCTCGCGGCAGGTGATCATGATGTTATGGTCACTACAAGAGGAAAACAGGTAACCAAAGTAAAAGGCTTTCATCTCGTCGGCTGGATCGTGAGCAATTTTGTGGGTTCAGGGGCTTCCGGAAATGCGGATGGTACTGGCAACGATGCAAGTTTCCAGCAAATGGTTGGACTCACAACCGATGCGGCAGGCAATTTCTATTTATCCGATCTCAACAGGATCAGGAAGATCACGCCACAGGGAGTGGTGAGCACTTTTGCAGGCAGCGTATCAGGCCACTCCGATGGTACAGGAGCGAATGCCAGGTTCAGTCTTCCCGCAAGCATCGCTATCGACAATGCAGGGAATCTTTATGTGGCAGATCGTTTCAACCATATGATCAGGAAGATCACGCCTGCACAGGAAGTGACTACTATCGCCGGCACCGGCGAGCTCGGAAATGTGGACGGCGCTGGAAATATCGCGAAGTTCAGCTTGCCTTATGGTATCGCTGTAAACCCGGCCGGTACTCATTTATATGTAGGTGATGAAGGGAACGATGCTATCCGGAAGGTTGATCTTGCTACCAATGTTGTAACGACTGTTGCAGGAAATGGAACCAGTACGCGTAAAGATGATATTGGAATTCTCGCCGGCATTCCTTCTCCCGGTAATCTCGCATTTGATGCAGATGGCAACCTTATCATCACGGAAAAAGGAGGAGGGATGATCAGGAAGATGGCGCCGGATGGTAGAGTAACTACCATCGGCGGATTCGATCCGCGTCAGGATGTGAACATACAACCTACCCATCTCTCTTTCGATAGTGAGAAAAATATCTATGTCGTATTCAGCGGCGGCAGGGAAATAAAAAAATACAATACTGCCGGAAGCTCCAGCTTCTTTGCCGGCGCCTGGATGGGACCTGACCAGGAAGATGGTCCTGCCACTGTTATCCAGTTCAAGCGGCCTGAAGGAATTGTGGTGAAAGAAGATGGACAGGGAAACAAAACGATCTACGTGGTAGATCAGTTGAGAAAGAAGATCAAAAAGATCATGAAACAATAATCCGGCGGTATATGTGGTTGAAACAGAGGGGCTGACTAAAAACGGCGGAGAGCTGGCAGTCGCCGGGAGTCGAGCGAGTGGGCCCAGCGAAATGAGATGTTGCACCTTTTTAGTCAGCCCTTATTATAGTGTGAAGGACCCCGTTAGAAAATGAATGATAAACCGCCACTTGCCACTACCAGTTTTGCATTATTTGCACCGATAGGATTATCGATTCCTTTGGCATACCTGAAGTCTATACCAAGTCCATTTTTCATCCGGTATCCAAACCCGATGGCGATGGTGGTGCTCACCTGCGTAAGCTGATCCCCGATTTCAAATTCTTCTTTGGTTACTTCCTGTATTGCTTTTTTATGTACCAGTATTCCAATTTGCGGCCCGGCTTCTGCATGGAATCCGCTATTGTGTTCATACTGGAAAAGTATTGGAAGTCGTACATAGCCCAAATCTAATTTTACCCCGGAAGTTTTGGAGCCTTCACCCGAGAAAATCAGTTCCGATTGAATGTTGAAATGTTTTGAAACTGGGAACACGGCTATACCTCCGGCATAGAAAGATTCAATACTGGAAAGCTGCGCCTCCTCATTATGGGTGTTAAGTCCTGATGAGTTGATGCCCGCTTTGATACCGAACCGGGCACGTGGTTCTGTGGTAGTTGCCTCCTGAGCGTTTGATGCGTAACAGCCGAAAGCCAGCAGGAGGGCAAGAAATGTTTTTTTCATTACAATTGTTTTTATTGTCATGATAGTTACTTGTTTCATTGGTAAGTTTTTGATGGAACAAAATTGCTTCAATGCAGGCAGGCATGAAAGGCGCACTTAACGGATGCAGTAGTTTGTTTAACGGTTAAACCTGATTAATGATTTGTAACATGATTATATCAGATTTCGTCAATTTCTGCAAAGGATATTTTCGGGTCGAACAAGTTCTTTTTATTGGCCAGACTGAAATTTACTACCCTTTTTTTCTTACCTGCGTTCCGCGCACCAGCGCAGGCTGCTCCTTAATTATGGGCATCTAAATCCACATCCTTTGGCATATTATTCAAGGTTGTTTCGGGCACGACAATTGCCACAATTGGCTTATAAAATCAGCCGTTATGGTACAATTCCGCAATACCCGCAGGGCCTTTATCCGAAGCGCCACACAGAAGATCTCAATGCTGGCATTAGGCAGTCAGGCAATTCCTGCGCTGGCTGAAGAGCTGGAGCCAGAACCTCTGGAAGAGCTGCTTCCGCCGGAAGGTATTTTAGCGGAGCAACCGATGGCAAAAGAGCAGTTCACTGCTGCAAAAAAATTGGGCATTGCCCTGGTTGGCCTGGGCGCTTATGCAGGTGGCCAGTTGGCGCCAGCCTTACAGGAAACGAAACATTGTTACCTGGCAGGCATCGTAACAGGTACGCCGCAAAAAGCAATCGACTGGAAAGCGAAATACAATATTCCCGATAAGAACATCTACAATTACGAAAACTTCGATAAGATCATCGATAATAAAGATATCGATATCGTGTACGTAGTGCTGCCGAATGCGATGCACTGTGAATACGTGATCCGCGCCGCCAAAGCAGGCAAGCATGTGATCTGTGAAAAACCGATGGCCATCACCGTGGAGGAATGCGACAGGATGATCACTGCATGTAAGGATGCCGGTAAGATGCTGTCCATCGGTTACCGCTTGCATTTTGAGCCCTATAACCAGGAAATGATGAGACTGGGAACGAAGAAAATGTTCGGTGTGATCAAAACCCTGGAAGCGCATGATGGTATGGGTGATACCAATGGATGGAGGCTCGATAAAAAACTGGCTGGCGGCGGCCCCCTGATGGATGTTGGCATTTACTGCGTGCAGGGATGCCGCTATACAACAGGACTTGAGCCCATTGCGGTTACTGCTGTGGAAAGCCCGAAAACGAAACCGGAAAAATTCAAAGACGTTGAAGAGTCGCTGGACTGGACAATGGAATTCCCCGGTGGTATCGAAGCACATTGCAAAACGAGCTACACGAAAAATATGAACCTTCTGCAGGCCAATGCAGAAAATGGTTGGTTCAAATTAGCACCTGCCTATCCCTATCGTGGACAGCAGGGCGAAACTTCAGAAGGAAAGATGAATTTCCCTTCCGTGAACCAGCAGGCCAGGCAGATGGATGATTTTGCGCTGGCTATCCTGGAAGGAAGGGCTACGCCTGTGCCCGGTGAAATGGGCCGGCAGGATGTGAAGATCCTGCAGGCGATCTACAAGGCCATGGAAACAAAGCGGCGCGTGGAAATCATTTGATCTACTTCGTATATAGCTTTACGTTGGGATGGATCTGTTTTACCCCCGGGAACAAATTCATCAGCTTACTTTCCTGGAAACTGATATTGGGCTCGAATCCGGAATTAATGGAAATAGTATAACCGATATTGTCTTCAATCTTATTTCCATCTTTGCTCCAACCGGGGCCTCCAATTGGAGTAAGGATGCCATCTTCATCAAGTCCGGCGCCTCCCGGCAATGAACCACCGAAACCATAACCTGCAGATACACCGGTCCCGAATTTCAACCCGAGGTCTGTCAATTTTTTCTTTCCATCATAGGTAATATAAATACTCTGATTGATGCTGGCTTCAATTTTACCTTCAACGCCTGGTATCTTGAATGTTTTATCGATACTGCCTCCGATGCCCATTGAGAAGGTATATTGATGTGTTTCGAAATTTTGAGAAAAGCTGAAACCCGCTCCGGCGCCCATACTGAAACTGGCTTCCTTGCAATTGAATTTTATCTTTCCCACAAAGAAGGGTAATTCCACGTCTACCGGACATTCGAATTCCCATTTGGGCTTGAGGTCAATATCTTTTTTCCCTTTTCTGTATTGTGGCGGACAGGCAGTCCAGTCGGTCTCCGATCCTCCGTGCATGGAATGGTCTTTCAGTTTTTCGATCCTGTTCAAATATTCATAAGCTGCTTCATAGAATGCATAGCGCGCCATGGGCTCGTTGAGGCCGGCCAGGTAGCCCATATAAGACCTGAAGTAAAATTCCTGCAATGCGGCATTCTGTACTTTCCGGCGATAGTCGTCCATTACGCCTGCATCATTTTTGAAATACTCATTGGTAGCTTCCAGCAATTTTGCGCAGAGTTCTTTTTTTAGTTTCATCAATTTTTCGCAGCCCTTGTATTGAGGGCCCTGTCCGCAATCCAGGCCTTTCATTTGTTCTGCATAGGAGGCCGACAAAGATTTTTTCTTTTTTTCATAATAGGCGGCCACCTCGTCCCGCGCGGATTTCCAGGATTTCATGTAATCCGGGACCTGTGATTTGAAATTCCGGTCGCGGCGGTTCATCTGAGCTGCGGCCATAATACTGAATGTGCGTCCGAATGTATACAGTTTGCCCTCCATAGCGGCTTTTTGGGCTTTGGCAATTTCCTGTTCCAACAGTTTTTTGCCTTCATCGCCATATTTATTTCGTAGCTCCATCACTTTGGTAATTTCAGCCCACCATTTTTTTTGCCATTCATCTTTAGTCTCTCTGTAAATATTCAGGTCTTCGATGGTTAGGAGAGAAGGAGGGAATTTCAGTTTGAATTCATTGAAGGCATCCGGGAGATCGATTGCAGGATAAGGGATGGCCCGGTTCTTTTCCGGTAATTTCCCTTCCAGTAATTGTGCTGCACTGGTATGCCCGCCTTTAAGTGAGTTGGAGACAAAACTGCCTGCCTGCGTCATATTGTTATTGGAAGCTTCCAGGTGCGCCATAGTATTGTTGGCTTCTGGATGCAGGGGCGCTGTACGTATGCAGGCCATCAGGTAAAATTTTGTTTTTTCCTTGTCGCCCAGTAACGCATATGCCTGACCGAGATTATTGGATACAACCGGATTTCCGGGAAATTTTGCGTCTATGAACTGAAGTATGGGAATTGCTTTTTGGGGGAACCCTCCTAATTGCAGCATCGCTGCCAGGTTGTTGAGTTCCAGCATTCCCGGATTGGCTGCATCACAGGCTCGCGCTGCCAGCGCATAACCCGCCAGCGGATTGTTCTGGAAGAAATAAGCCATCACCGCAAGTTGGTTCAGCACCAGTGGTTTCTTGCCGGCAGCTTTCTGATTGATCTCTTTTAATTGTGCAGCAGTGAGCCTGGCGTTAACTTCTGAGTGGATCTTTTTCACAAATGCCTGGAGGGAGGCGCCGGACAAGGGCTGCATAGGCAGCTTGTTCAATTCCTCTGAATTTTTTGCAGGAAAGAAGGCAGGTAGTTTTGCTGCTGCCTGCTGCTGCTTTGCACCCGCTTCCATCGATTTGTACAGGTTTGCCTCCAGTTGCTTTCGCATTTTCTCTCTTTCTGACGGTGGGTATTGGAGCAGCATCTTCTCCAGCAATTGCTTTATTTCTTCTTTCGTGGGCATTTTTCCTTCCTGCCTTGCCAGGGCAGTGCAACAGAAAACCAGCATAATGAAAACTGCCAGAAAAAAGGAATTAGATCGCATGTCGATTATGTTTCCGTAAACTTACTGAATAGGGAACAGGGTAAATTGGTCTGTCAGCCGGGAGGTATTTACTTGTTGATGAACTGGCGAAGAAAATTGCCGGCATTTCAGCGTTGCAGGAGGAGGTAATAATTAGGTAATCTTACCCAAACAACGATTTGCTATACTTTTGCGGTCATGCTGCTAAAGCCCTAAGGAGAGCAGGTACCCCGCATGCAAAAGGCAAAAAATCATAATTCAACGGATGAGGATCTGCTGTTGCTTTGGCAGAACGGAGATGCCAAAGCCTTTGATGAACTGTTCAGGCGATATTTTCAACCACTCCGTCAATATGCCTTCAACAACCTGCAGCAATCAATGCTGGCGGAAGAACTGGTTATGGATGTGATGATGAGGATCTGGAAAACAAATGCACAGATCCATTGTCCTGCCGGTTTCAGACCATATATATTACGTGCACTGAAGAATGCCATTCTCAATCATTTTCGCTCCTCTCTTCCTGCTATTGTTTCCCTGGATGATGTGCCTGCTGGTGAAGAAATTCCCTCAGCCGTTTCTCCTGATCACAAACTGCTTCACGATGAAACACGTGAACGTTATCTTGAAGCCCTTTCTTCCTTATCTGAAAAAAAACGGAAAGTATTCATTCTTAGCCGCGAGGAAAGTCTTACCTACAAAGAGATTGCGTACCAGCTCAATATCTCCGTGAACACTGTAGAGAATTACATGTCTGCCTCCCTTTCCCATGTGAAAGAAAAGATGAAATAGTTCTTATTCCCTCTTCAATGTTACCAAAATGTAAACTCCGTATTTTTTAGGGTGGTAGCTTTTCAATTCTGTGTTTATGATAATGAGACCGGTTATTACCACCGGTTGCGTCAAAAAAACAACAGCTATCAACTTGAAAGATCTGCATCAGCAAAAGGAATTGATCAAAAGAATGTTGTCCGGCAATATCAGCCAGGAGGAAGAACTTCAGCTAAGGAGCATGATGAAGGACCCTGCTTTCAGCTCGCTGTTCAATACAGTGCTGGATGAACAGGGGGGTGAGCTGGTGATGGAACAGGATGAAGAGACGCAATCATTCACCAATGAAAAACTGGACTTTTTCCATCAGCAATTATCACCGGAAGAAACTGCAACGCCTGTATTCAGCATGCGCAAGCCGTTATGGAAAAAGATGCTGCCTTATGCAGCCGCTCTGATTGCGGCAGTCAGCGGCCTCTTGTTCTGGTGGTCGAATTCAGCAAAAGAGCACAATACTCCTGTAGCGCAGGAGATCAATAAAAAAAACGAATATCCGGTACCGGTAGAAAATACCGTTCAATATACCGAGCATTTCAACCAGGGGAAACGCCGTCTGAAAGTGAAGCTGGCTGATGGTTCCCTTGTTACTATCGGAAGGAAGGGAAGAATCAGGTATCCGGCAGGTTTTGAAGGAAATACCAGGAATGTTTACCTGGAAGGTGAAGCATTCTTTGAAGTTGCCAAAGATGTGAACAAACCATTCACGGTTTTCTCGGGAGATGTTCGTACGCAGGTATTGGGTACTTCATTCAAAGTATCTGCCTTACCGAAATCGGCGGTGGAAGTTGCAGTGGTCACAGGGAAAGTGAGGGTAAGCTATTATAGTGGAAAAATAGAAAACGATCTTGCCACGATGTTGCCGGGAGATAAGATAAGCTGGAAGAACAGTCATCTTACCAAACTGAAAATGGACCCGAAAGATGTACTTGCCTGGAAGCATGAGATGATGGTATTCAGGAAACAATCGCTGGATGATATCCTCAACGTATTCCGGAAGCATTACGGCGTAAAAATAACGGTGATCAATAAAGGTTTTTTACACGAGAAGATCTCGCTCACACTCGACGAGAATATGCCACTTGAAAAAGCAATGAATGTACTGTCTGTAACAGCTGGCTTTGATCATTCATTCGATTCCTTATCCAGGACTGTTATCATTCAATAAAGGGCAAAAATTATTAAGTCAAGACGGAAAAAAAATCCTGCCTGCCAGGCAGCAGGCAGTGCTATGCACAACAATCAACAATAAACGGTATGCGAATCTGTACAAGATCATCTTTTTTTAACCGGTTTGTAAAACGACCAGGGTTCTGCTGTTTCTTCTTATTGCTATTGTCTGCCGGCAGCGTAGCTGCGCAGGACCTGAATAAGAAGATCACGCTGAGTCTGGACAGTGCAAGCCTCGAACAAAGTATTCATGAGATCGCCAAAAAAGCTGATCTCCGCCTGTCTATCAGGGAGAAGCTGTTGTCAGGCAGTATCAAACGCGTCTCAGTTGCTTCGCAAACGCTCACAACAGGCGAAGCGCTGACTTTGGTATTGTCTGGCACCGGTCTTCGCTATCGTGTAGTGGAAGGGTATGTGGTGGTTGAAACAGCGCCGGTGCGCGGCAATGCTGCCGGCAGGGTATTTGATGCAGAAGGCCGCGCGCTCAGCGGTGTGTCTGTTCACATCAAGGGAACAAAGAACGGCGATATCACCGATGAAAATGGCGCATTCTCTCTTCCTGTACCTGAAAAAGGCGCCACATTGGTGTTCAGTATGGTGGGTTTCAAGGAAAGGGAAATGAAAGTGACGAATGAATCGCAAAACCTCCGTGTAGTATTGCAGTCCAATACTGCTTCTCTCGAATCTGTAACGGTGCAGGCCAGACGAAGAACCAATACTTCGGCTTCAGTATTGAACGAAAGACGCCGGGCCGCCATCGTGCAGGACGCCATCTCTGCAGAGCAGATCCTGAAAACCGGTTCCATCACCACTACGCAGGCGCTTTCAAAAGTGTCTGGCGTTACCATCACGGATGACAAGTATATAGCCGTTCGCGGATTGGGCGACAGGTCTGTGATCGGACAGCTCAACGGTGTGAGGCTGGCCTCTTCGGACCCCGACAGAAGCTCCATCCCTTTGGATCTGGTGCCGGCATCCCTGCTGGATAATATCACCATCTACAAAACGGTTACGCCTGACAAACCTGCTGATGCGGCAGCAGGTATCGTGGAACTGAAAACGAAATCAGTTCCGGAACAACAAACACTGGAGTTTATTGCTCAAACAGGTTTCAATTCCAATACCGGCGTTGGCGGTAAATACAATAGCTTTTGGAATAGTGAAATGGGAGCATTCGGTAACCAGATCAAAAACAAAAATCTTTCCTCCGATTTCAAGAACCTCGCTACTCAATATCCCGGCGGTCTGGGAGCCATCCAGAAAATGATCGCCAACAGCAATTACAGTCCTGATGCATACAGGGAAGTGAACCGCATCAATAATATCATGCGTGGATTCGATCCCGTGATGACTACCGAATATAAAAAAGCGCCATTGAATCAATTATATTCCGTAACCTATGGAAATAGTTTCGACATATTCAAAAAACACAAACTGGGGTTGATACTGGGAGGGAACTACTACCGCCGTTATACTGATATCAACGGCGGAGACCTTACCCAGTACAGCATTTACCAGGGCGTGGTAACAGGAAATCCGGATGTGTACAGCCCGCGGAACATTCCGAACTATATAACCCCTAACAGCCTGTTCATGGGAAAATACCAGACCTACAAGGAGAATACTGGTGTGGAAACCCTGAACTACGGAACGCTCGCGGGCCTCACATACCGTTTCAGCGCCCTGCATGAGATCAGCATGCAGTACCTGGGTAGTTGGGGCGGCGAGAATACAGCCACCAATCTTTATGGTAAATATGAGTATACCGGACTTCCCGGTGATGTATATACCACAACGTATTCCCTGAAACAAACTTTCAGGAACCTCAATACTTTCAACCTGCAGGGGGAACATAAATTTTTCAATAAGGATTATTCTCCACGCCTGAGCTATAACCTGGCGTCATCTTCCTCCAAACAGAATGATCCCGATTTCCGTTTCGTGAGCCTTACCGATTACAGGCCCCGCAATGGAGCTTATTACTGGAAGCCGGCAGTCGGAGAACCCGGAAGCTCTTCCGGAAGCTATGTGTATACCGATCACCTGTATGCGCTCACTTCCGGTTACGTGAATGGCGTGGGCTCTATCGGTCTGATGCAGGCCGAGCCCAATGGCCGCCGCTGGCGCAACCTGGATGAACAGAACTACAACTACAAAGCAGACCTTATCCTGCCTTTTAAATTTTTCGGCCATCGCCAGGAATTCAAAACCGGTGTGAACTATCTCTATCGCGATCGCAGCTTTACGGAGAACCAGCTTTTCCTGCCCGGTTCCAATTTCTCACCCAACAAATCTGTAACACTGTATGATGTTTATGGAAATCTGAACACATTGGTGAGCAATAAAGTGATCGGTCTCTCCCTCCCTTCGGGCAGCAATGGAGAAGGTCAGATGCCTTTGAATGGCTTTATATACAATAGCCAGAAATCACCCAACAACTATACCGGTTACTATGAGACCAATGCCTTCTATGGCATGCTGGACCTTCGCTTCAATGAAAAGTTCAGAATGACCGGCGGCGTTCGCTTTGAGATGACCGATATCGGTTCTTCCGTTGATACAGCCGGCGTTTTCCTGGACCCATCACTAACCGTGAAAGGACCCGATGGCTCTTCCGTTCCCATCAATCCTGTCAACCCCAATACCGTTTACAAAGCCGACTACAAACCTTATTATTCAGTGAATGCCACTTATACACTGAACAGCAATATGAATTTCCGCGCGGCATTCAACACCACGCTGGCAAGACCTGAATTGAGGGAGATCACCAATATCTTCGAATTCGATGCCTTCCAGATGGGACTGGTGGTAGGTAATCCAAACCTCATCAACCAGCAAACAAAGAATCTCGATTTCCGTTGGGAATGGTTCACTGGTAAAGGCGAAGTGATTGCTGTCTCTGCATTCGGAAAGCAGATCGATAACCAGCTGGTGAAAGTATTCACGTTGAAAACAGATGGCCTTGCCGCCAAATATCCTGAGTTTCCAGTGATCCAGTTCCAGAACGATCCCAATACCGGTAAAGTATGGGGAATGGAATTCGAAATAGTGCAGAATCTCGGCAGGGTTTGGAAGCCGCTGAAAAAATTCTTCTTCGGGTCCAACCTCCTGGTGGCGCAGAGCGAGATCAAAAAAACAGCAGAACGTTATGCCGCCAACAAATCGCTGGACAGACATACCCCGCAGAACAGTCCATTATTCGAGCAGGCTCCTTACAGCATCAATGCCTGGCTCAACTATGAAAACAATAAAACAGGAACGGACATCACACTCACCTTCAACATGGTGGGAGAGCGACTGGTGCAGATCAATCTCACCGGGGAGCCTGATCTCTACACACAACCTGCTCCCTTCCTGGACCTGGTATTCAGCCAGCGGATCAGCAAAAGGGTATTGTTCAAAGGATATGCAAAGAATATCCTGAACCCTGCCATCAAAACTGTGTATGCCAACCCGCAGACCGGGGGTAAATGGTATGGCAACGAATATATCAACCGCAGTTTCAAACGCGGAACAGAGATCATGTTCGGATTTACTTACAACCCATTCTGAGAATAGTCGAATTCAAAAGAACTACGAATGTTTATACGATCCAAACAGAGTGCTGGTCTGATGGCAATACTAATGCTGCTGGCCGCCTGTAAAAAAGATAAGTCTGATTTCGGATTCGATAACCGCCCGGTGATCGACAACCAGAAGAAATCGAATGTGCGCATCCTGAACCTCAGCGCTTACAACCAGGTGGTAGCTGATGGCGATAGTCTCACCAATTTTGTGGTGCGCGGCCCCAGCGATCCCATGACCGGCCGGTATCCCGGCACAAAATATTTTCCTTCCGATGGCAGGCTTGGCAAGATCTGGGAGATCCCCATGGATCTTTTCGGAACGGGAGAAAAAGCGGAGCTGACCATTTCAGATAAGAGTTACAGCGGATTCAACAGCAGCGTTGATTTTACAGTTGAAAACAGTTACAGCAATCCTACAGATTATATCCTGCTTCCCTTCGAATATTTCACGGGGCAGCCGAAGATAGTGCCTGTACCAAGAGGCGTAACAGGTCCATCAAAACCCGATCATATCAAGATTAGGATCATCAACCTGACCGGCAGTATCAATAACCCTGTGTTCACGGAATTTGGTACGCAGGAAACATTGGGCGGCGCTGTAACACTCGCGTATGCAGACGGAACACCGGTGAGTGAAAAAACAAGTCATATCAGTACAACAACCAGGGTATCCGAATACGTTGAGATCCCTTACGGTACTTACCAGTTCAGGGTGCTGACAGAAAATGGAAAACAGTTCCCTTCACCATTTACCGGGTCCAGCTACAGGATCATCGACCCCGTCACTTCCACCTATACTGATGATTACGGATCCAGCTCCAATCTTGTGTTCAATCCAGTTTCAGTGTATCAGCCTGGTGGTGTGTATACGGTGATCATAACGCCTCAGCGATTCAACTATCATATCAATGAAATGACGGAGGAATCATTTCTTTATCAGAATGCTATGCAGGTTGTTACCGATATCAGCCCTGCTGCCAATGCTACTTATTTCAGGATGCAGGCCGTGAATGCACTAAACGATGAGGATACCTATTTCGAGGCAAACAATCAGGCTGTAGGCAGCGCTTTGAAATTTGGCGGGGTTGGCGCTTATGTGAACCTGATCAATGGCAGTTTCAAAGTGGAAGCGAAGAATGCAGCCGGGCAGGTGATCGCCACGGCAGAGCAGGAACTGAGGGCCAATATGAATTACACAGCCTGGTTGTATCCTGCTGCAGATGGAACTGCAAAGATGTTGATCGTTGCCAATGACCTCAGTGGCGTTCAATACATCGGAGGATCGGAAGACGGAACTTACGACAGAACGAAACAAAATTTCTTTCTCCTCAAGCGCTTCCTGAATCTTTCTCCCGATAATCAATATATCACTTACACATTGGACAATGGACAACCCATCAGCACCAATGCAAGCGTGAATCTGCAGCCAGGCATTCCCGTTATGATACAACCCTACCTGGGCACAACCATTCAAATCCCATCTTACCAGATCATGGCTTACCGGTCTGCACCCTCTGTAGTGCCTGGCACCTGGGCCAATGATATCCCGGTATTGCGTTCAGAGGATTTCATCGGGAGAAAATCATTGTATACCAGCGCCGGTAAAGCTTTGCCGGTACATGAAACAGGCATATTCACGGTAGCGTTGATCGGAGCTACCGGCAACATTGCGCCCAAAGCGAAAATGATGATCGTAAAACATAACAAATGATGAAGATGCAACTGATAAAGAATTTATGCCTCCTGGTACTGGTGGTAAGTTGTATTACCGGATGCACCAAGGTGGACTATACAAAGATCGATGAACCCGCTTACCTGCGTGTGTTCAACAATTTCAACTATGGTTTCAGCCTGGGAGACAAGGATAAGAAGGTGCCTTTTCTCTGCATGATCATCAATCCTACTTTCGATGACGAAGGAAAACCAAACGGCGGACAGATCATAGGTGATTTCCTGGATGTGCGGGATTATTATGCGCCTCCTTATCCATCGCATGTGGGTAGCAGTACTTCCGTGAACAACCCCGAATATCCAGGTAAGGAAAATGTGCTGGTAGGACCCATCGTGAACGGTTATGACCTCAGCAGCTGGGCACAGATCCCTTCAGGAACACATCGTTTCATATTCTTCTACAGACCGAAGAACAGTGTTCCCTATTTTAAACTCGACCGCAACCTGATCGGAGATGTAATGATGGATACCACTATAACCCTTGCTCACCATGAAGTATATACGATGCACCTGTTACAGAAAGATTATATCACTAAAGAGAATGGCGTTCTGTTGAGACAGGAAACCTTTCTCAAACAGGCCCTGAGCGATTCCCTTGCTTACGTGAATTTCTATAATTACAGCGCCAGGGGTTTTCAGGAATCATCAGATGACACCAAGCCGGATGTGTTCAAAATGGGCCAGTTCCAGTATGGCATCAAAGACAGGATGGATATTTTCCTTACTATTTATTACGACCAGGTGTCTGCCCTTACGGATGGCGGCAAATACCGGTACAATGCTGTGCCTGGGTATAAAGGTAAATACTTTGCATCCGTAGAACGTAATAACAGTTCGGATGCTGTGTCTCCTTATTATAGTTACCCTGTTTTTGCGAATCCCGCAGAGAATGGCATCGTTACACAGAGCTGGCAGATGTGGGACTTCTTAACCCCTGGCCTGAACCCTGCCAATAAACCTTACCATGTGATGGATAGTAAAACGGATGGTAACTGGGCTTCCCTGGCCTGCCTTAATCTTGGGCTTGATAAGCCCAACCCTCACAATGGCGCCGTATTGCCCAATATGCTGGTGAATATCCATTCCGGTGTTCATAATCCCAGATCATTCGCAACAGTGAATACGATAGAAGTAGTAAATGGCGGCGTGTACCTCACCACAATACAACGGAAATATCCGGCCCCGGTCTATTAATACCGGTAATGTATAACCGAATATGAATATCAACTCTTTGTATGAATAAATTTTTCAAGTCACTCAAAATAGCTGTCGCTGCGCTGGTGTTGCTGAGTTCCTGTGAGCACGATAACCTGGAGGTACCGAAGCCAAATGAGAATATCCGTCCGGCGGCTGACTTCATCAGGAACAACTATGATTTTCGCTTATTCTATGCGGCCCTCGAATATACCGGCCTGGTGAATGAGCTCAATGCCCCGGGCCCCGTTACGGTGCTGGCTGTACCTGATAATGGATGGAATGCCCTTGGCGTGAATACGGAACAGCAGGTCCGCAATTTGAATAAAGACAGTCTTCGTCAAGCTCTGCAATACCATGTGCTGAAGAACAGGAGATGGATCACTACCGAATTTGCTACCAATGGTGTAGATGTTCGTCTCGAAACATTGGCCGGGGAAAACGTGTATGTATCCGCTGTAAACAAGAACAACGATTATTTCTTCGGGGGCGCCAGGATTGCCCGCAAAGATATTACCCTGGCAAATGGAGTAATGCAGGTGATGAACAAGTTCATGCAATATCATAAAGGAAAAACTGTGCAGGATTACCTGGCTGCAACACCTGAGTTCAGCCTGTTCGTAACCGGCTTGAAGAAGTTCGGACTGTGGGATGAGCTGGCAGATAAAGGTCCTTTTACCATTTTCGCACCGGATAACGATGCGTTCGCAGCCAAAGGCATCACAGCTGAAACCATCAATAATCTCAATGTGGATTTGTTCCATGCCCAGCGTCTGTTCGGTGCTTATATCATCTATCAGAGTCATTTCTTTGTATCTGATCAGTACGTATTCAAATCGCTTGGAGCAGAATATTCCTATCCTTACACACTCAGGAATGATACCTGGTACGTAAACTTCGGGACCAGTCTGCAGCGGACCAATCCTTCCGACATTTACTTTACGCCCTATCCCGAGCTCACATTCTTCAAACCAACTCCCGGCGGTCTGCCGGAAGTGATAGGAATGGTTACACAAACCTCTTACATGCCGAAGCCCCTTGTATGGTACGACCATCTCTGTGAAAATGGGATCGTTCACCGCCTGCATGGATTGCTTTCGCTTCCCGCAGATGCCGGTAAATAATTGTTTTGATCTAAAAAGATTACACATGAAAACTTATATACAATACGGGTTTACTGCATTGATGCTCCTGGCATTGATCACAGGATGCAAAAAGGATGAATATATCCCGCCGCCCGAGGGAGAAAAGATCCCTTACGCGGACCCCGTACACCAGCCTGTTGCCGAAATTTTAAAGAACACTCCTTTGTTCCGAAAACTGATTGAGCAAAGCAATATGGATTCCCTGCTCACCACAAAAATACCCCTCACTATTCTGGCTCCCTCCGATGCTGCCATGCAGGCGGCAGGCTATACGGAAACAACGATAGCAGGTATGGCGCCTTTGGATGCTGATACCATCGTAGCCCTTCATGTAGTAAGGAATACCATCACAAAGGATCAGTTGCTGCGTGTTGCCGGCAATATGGAAACTGTCAGCCTTCTCAAAAAGAAAGGGCTCTATGTCCGGGCATACTATTACGGTAGTGATGAGCCGAACAATATTTCCCGCGATGCATACTGGTACAGGCAGATGCTGAAAGGCCAGGGTGATAGGTTGTGGGTGAATGGTATGCCTTCCGGTGACCTCAATAAAGCAGTACCCGCTGAATATGGTTATGTATATATGCTGGATAAAGTACAGGCAAGACCTGTGGACAAATCTTTCTGGTCATACCTGGAAACTGATCCCAGGTTCAGCATGTTCATTCAGTTGCAAAAGAAAGTTGACGAGTTGTTCGATCTCAAATACAGGAAAATATATGAAGAGAATGCAGGTTGGGATCCCGGCGGCTGGGGTTGGGTTGATGGCAGGAGAACGCAATATACATTGTACTATGAGATCCAGGTTGACCCCTATGACCCGGGGGGTACTGGCTATACGGGATTCAGCACCATGTTTGCGCCTACCAATGATGCTTTCCATGCAGCCGGCTTCCAGACCATCGATGATGTGCTGGCCATGAATGAAAAGCTCTTCCAGGAACCTGTATTTGACTTTAACACTTATGAGATTTCCGGGTTCGGGTATGTGACCGATTCCATTTTTGCCTACCACTGGGATTATGGATTGGATAACACAGCTTATTCAGGTATTTATGGTAAACGAAGGCCGGTGGCGAACCTGTTCTACGTGAACGATCTCCGCAATGATTACCTGGGAGATTTTTTGCTCAGCAATTTTGTGGGGTACTTCGAGTATAAGATGCCTTTCAACTTCGGAGAGAAGAATGGTAAACCTACGGTACAGGTAAAAGGCTCCGCTGCTGAACCAGCCACTGTACTGGAAACCATCTCCACCCTGAGCGGCCCACTCCATGTAGTTGATCGCTTACTGATTCCCAAAGACCTTAAAATGAACTAACATGAAGCTGAAGAAAACAATACATTTCTTTTCCTTGCTATCCATATTGGGAATGAGCTCCTGCGTGAAAGACAACGACGGACAACTGAGCGATTACGATAACAACAAGATCAACCTGGTAGTGGCCGATAACTTCAATCTCTCTGCCATGAGTGCAACCCTGCGCCGCAGCGGAATCGACAGATCGCTCCAGGCGGGTGAAGGCCCATATACCTTACTGGCTCCTTCCGATCTTGCTTTCAACAATGCCGGTTATGGTAGTTCGTTAGCTATCCTTGGCGCCAACGGAGATGTGATCACACGCATCGCCAATTATCATACCATTGATGGAAAGTATGAGCTCAACAAACTGCCTTATCTCTTCAACCAGGAACTGCGCTCCCGCGGTGGAAAAATGTTTGCCACACACTGGATCAAAAGCGGCGATACCGTACTTACCATCAATGGCTCGCGGGTACTGGCTTCCAATATCCCTGCTTCCAACGGACTGATCCAGGTGATCAACCAGGTGCTGGTTCCTTACACGCACGATCGTCTTGGTGACGCCATTGCCGCAGAGAATGATATCACATTGTTCTCACAGGCGCTGAAAAGTTCAGGTGTGCTGGAAACCATCAATGGAACAGGTCCTTTCACCATATTCGCTCCCAATAATACTGCCATGAAGGCGAGAGGGTATCAAACTGTACAACAGATCCTCGAAACCGATCCTCTGCAATTGAAAGCGCTGGTTGACTATCACGTGGTGCGCGACAGGCGTTTCATTTATGATTATATCCTCAGCACCGGTTCTTTAAACACTACAAAACAAGCCATGCTGAATGGCAATACGGTGGATATAAAGCTGCTGGCTGACCCCCAGGCGCCCGGTAGTTTCAACAGCATTTCATTGCGGGGGATCGGTAATACTTCCGATGTGTCGCTGGTAAAAAGGGATGTCCTTACCGGTAACGGCGTATTGCATGTGATCAACAATACGCTTCGCATTACTCAATAGTCAGCATCAAAAAGATCGAAAAAAATAACTCATGAAGAATATTGGAAAAGCCGGTTGGTCCTTTTTTTGCCTGGTAATGCTGCTGAGCCTTGCCGGTAATGCGCAGGAAACTTCCGGATCACTCAGCGGAAAAATAAAAGATACTGCCGGAAGGGTAGTGGCGGGAGCCAGCATCACAGCCCTTCACATGGCCTCCGGCACAAAGTACTCGGTAGCTGCCGATGAAAAAGGATCTTATTTCCTCAATAATATGCGTATCGGTAATGGATATACGATTACGGTATCCATGGTAGGTATGCAAACAGAAACCAGGGATAATGTGAATATCAGGCTGGGAGGTTCACAGCAGCTTGATATCATAATGACGCCCGGCAGCCAGCAATTGAATGCTGTGACAGTTTCTGCCAGAGGAAGAAAACTCAGCGCACGCGCTGATACCTATGGAGCAGGAAAAAATATCAGTGCAGACCAGGTGCGCAATATGCCTACTGTGAACAGGAGTATCACGGATATCACCAGGCTTACGCCGCAGGGTAGCCGGGATAATAGTTTCGGAGGCTCCAATTTCCGCTACAACAACGTCACCATCGACGGCGCTATCAATAACGACGCCATCGGTTTCAGCCCTTCACTCGGTGGCCAGACCGGCACATCCGGAATGGCCGGCAGCAGCACCCGCACCAATCCCATCTCCCTCGATGCCATCGAAGATATGCAGGTGTATCTTGCGCCTTTCGATGTAAAGATCGGTAACTTCACAGGCGGTTCTGTGAATGCAGTAACGCGCAGCGGCACCAACCATATTGCCGGATCTGTGTATGGCTTCGGAAGGTTTGCTGCTATCACAGGAAAGGACAAAGCAGGTAAACTGGGAAAGATGAACGATGATTTCTATGATTACCAGGCCGGCTTCCGCGTTGGTTTCCCCATCATCAAAAACAAACTCTTCTTCTTCACCAACGAAGAGATCACAAAAAGACAGGATCCAACACAGCTTACAGTTGGTACTGAAGAGACAAGCCATATCCTTTCCACTGCCGATGCTGACGCCATCAGCGACGCAGTGAAAAGCCGCTACGGTAATATCTTCGATGCCGGTACAGCAGGGCTTTCCACCAATACCAGCGAGTCCAGGAAATTCTTCAACCGCCTTGATTGGAATATCAACAACAATCACCAGCTCGCCATTCGCAACAATACTATCCTGAGTAAGGCCACGCATATGGACCGCGACCAGCAGGATTTTCGCTTCAGCAGCATGGCATTTGAGCAAACCAATAACCAGACCAGTACCGTGGCTGAATTGAAGAGCCGCTTCAGCAACCAGCTCTCCGGTAACCTGGTGGTGGGTTTCACGCAGGTGAATGATAAGCGGGACCCGCTCAGTGATCCCAGTCTTCCGCAGGTGCAGATCATGGGCCGCACACCAGGCACTACCATCTATCTCGGAACAGACCGCGAAGCCAGCATCTTCAACATGAGGCAGCGCACCTGGGAATTCACCGCCAACCTGAATTACAGTTCCGGCGCACATAAGTTCCTGGTGGGTACTCATAATGAGCTGTACGATATCCGCTATGGCTTCGTGAACGGCTGGAATGGTCGCGTTGATTATCTTAACATTGAAGACTTCTTAAATAACAATCCTTACAGGGTACGCGGAAGCTACAACTATACCAACAATACGCGTGAGTACATCATGAACAATCCTGCTGCCACTTTCAATGTACATATGTACAGTTTATATGTGCAAGATGAGATCAGGGTGAACGATAAGCTGCGCATCACGCCCGGTCTCCGTGCAGACATGGCTTACCTGCCCGATATGCCTGTGATGAGTGATAAGGTGCGCAGCATCCTTTCCGATCCCAACTTTGGTAACACTTATACCTATACGCCGCTGAACCGAATCGAAAATAAATTCCTGAATAAGGTTCAGTTGTCGCCCCGTGTAGGTTTTCGTTATGATGCAATTGGGAACGGCGACCTGATCATTCGTGGTGGCGCCGGCCTCTTCACCGGCCGTATTCCTTTCGCCTGGCTGGCTTACGCTTATTACAATACAGGTAGCAGCTATGGCGCTTTCGATCAGCGTGCAGACGATAAGAATTTCGCACCCGGCAGTGATGCCATCAAACCCAATCCCAATGGTATAGGCGAATTCATACAACAGAATGGCGCTGTGATCAATAATCCCAACAGCGGAAAAACCCAGGTGGACCTGGTGGACAATGATTTCGTGATGCCCAAGGTTTTTCGTGGAAGCCTGGGTGTGGATTATGAAACAATGAACAAATGGAAATTTACCGTAGAGGGATTGTATACCAAAGTGATCAGGGACATCATGTTCCAACAATTGAATGTGAGTGATGAACCCCGCTATTATGGATATGATCAGAATCATCAGCAGCCCATTTACAGTGGAACGGTTGATCCCCGTTTTTCCAATACTTATTTGCTGAGCAATACCAATCAGGGCTATCGCTATAGTGTAACCGCTTCTGCCACCAAAACCATCGGCAGCAAGTTGAATGCTACGGTAGCCTACACTTACGGCCAATCCAAAGATCTGAGCAATGGTGTCAGGAACTCCATGGAAAGCAACTGGCAGCTGAACCAGAGCCTGGTGCCGAATAATCCCGGGCTGGCGTACAGTAATTTCGATGTACGTCATCGTATTGTGACCAATGCATCGTATACCCATTACTGGGAGAAGGCCGGTAAGACGAATATAAGTCTTTTCTTCAGCGCACAATCCGGTGTGCCTTTCACTTATGGAATTGTGAACAACAGTGTCCAGGGCTTGCCGCAGCAGGTGTCGCTGGTGTATATCCCCAACAGGGAAGAAGCTGTGAGGTTCTTCAAAGATGCAACCGGAAAAACTGCACAACAGCAGGCTGATGAATTCAATGCCTTTATCGATAAGAACAAATACCTCAGCTCCAGGAGAGGGGATTTCACGGAAAGGAATTTGGGCCGCACTCCCTGGAATGTACAGGCTGACCTTCATGTATCGCAAGATATCTTCCTGAACAAGTCCAGGTCGCAATTCATTACGGTGGTAGTGGATGTGATGAATGTCACCAACCTGCTGAACCGGAACTGGGGCATTCAGTATTTTTCGCCCAATACTTTCAACAGTACGGCCAGCGTGGGTTTGACGCCAACGCTGTTCCCGCCGCAGCAGAATCCCGGCAATTATCCTGTATACACATTCAAGGATCCGGGTAAGTTGTACAGCATCGATTATTTCGGTTCAAGAACACAGATGCAGTTGGGCGTCAGGTACACATTCTAAGTTTTAAACTGATTATATGCACATGAATATGAAAGTCTACAGTAAATGGCTGTTCCTCTTCAGTGTCCTGCTTGCTTTTTCGGTAGTATTGATTGCTACAGGATGTAAGAAGGATGATAAGGCGCCGCCCGTACAGATGGCCATCAAAAATTATTATCCCAACAGTGGTCAGGCAGGAACGCTGGTTACCATCGAGGGTACAGGATTTTCCCGTAATATTTCACAATACAAAGCAGCAATCGCCGGCGCTGATGCAGAAATGGTCAGCGCCACTTCTGAAGCCCTGGTGTTGAGAATGCCGGTAAATGGTAAAACAGGAAACCTGTCGTTTGTTTACCAGGAGAAGACTTATGAAGTTGGTCAATACACTTACCAGGCTTTGACGGTAAGCCGTGTATTTCCCAATAACGGCACCGTGGGATCGCAGATCAGGATCAGTGGCGCCGGCTTCAGCAGTGTGAAGGAACCCGCAGCAGTACTGGTGAATGGGATGTCTGCGCTGATCGTGAGTGTGACTGATACGTTGATCGTTGCCGAGATCCCTGCTGATGCAGGTACCGGTCCGGTTACCGTGAAAGTGGATGGCATGGAAGCGAAAGGCCAGGATTTCAAATACCAGGCGATCAGTGCTATCAAACCTTTGAGCGGTGGCGCCAATACGCGTGTAGCCATCCGCGGTAGTGGTTTTGAAACATCAACAGAGGGCAATGTCATCGACTTCAATGGTAAGCCTGCGATGGTAGTGTCTGCAACCGAAACGGAAATTGTGGTACAGGTTCCTGAGGAAGTGACCACCGGTCCTGTAAGTGTGAACATCAATGGGCAAAAGATCACCGGTCCTGCATTCACGGTAGTGGGCAAGCCAGTGATCAACGTGGTGTCTCCGCTGAGTGGTCCGAAGGGTTCGGTGATGACCATCACGGGTGATATCTTCAGTACTGAGCTTGACGAGAACAAAGTATTCATCAATAATGTGGAAGTGCCTGTAACTTCCGCTTCCAGGAACCAACTACAGCTAACCCTGCCCGGTGGAACCGGATCAGGAGCTGTTCGCGTAGTGGTGAATGACCAGGCTACGGAAGGTCCCCAGTTCAGGGACCAGACCCTGGGCATTACAGGTATCACACCTGATAACGGTCTGGCAGGAACGAATATTACTGTTACCGGTACAGGTTTCAGTACAGTGGCGGCTGAGAATACCGTTACTATCAATGGCGTTCCTGCTTCAGTAACCACGGCTACTGAAACCAGCCTTGTGCTGACTGCTCCTCCAACGGTGAGCACCGGACAGGTGAAAGTAGTTGTGAATGGATTGGAGGCATTGTCCCCGGTGCCTTTCAAACGTGCAGGTGTTATGACATTGGTGGGAGGACCGTCCAGCTCTGTATTCTATGCCGGTACTGTTGCAATGGCTATTGATAGTGATGGTAACCTTTATGTAGTGGACCAGCAGGCAAAGCTGGTAAAGAAGATCACGCCGGATGGAACTGTATCCAATTTGCAGGCAGGTGGTGCGGACATCGTTTTCAATCAGCCATCCGGTATTGCCATCGATAAAAACGATAACATATTCGTTTCAGATATGGGCGCACTCCAGATCAGGAAGATAACGCCTGCCGGTGGGAATACGGTGCATACTTCCGGATTTGCTGCTACCCAGATCACCATTGATGGTAACGGTGTGATATATGCGAACGTAGGAGGTTTTGCGCAAGGGATCAACAGGGTAACCACTGTTGGAACTTATACAAAGGTCAGTGGCCCTTACTGGGTGATGAGTCGTATTGTGGTGGATGCTTCCGGCAATATTTATTATCCTGACCAGAATGCAAATAGTGGAAACGGAGTGCGGACCACTACTGCAGCCGGACAAAGCTTTGATTTTGTAGGCAGCTCTGAAGCGGGCTTTGCAGATGGTGTGAGCTATATGGCGCAGTTCAACGGTATCAGCAGTGCTGTATTGGCTAATCCCGGAGAGATGCTGGTGGCGGATAACAATAACAAGGCATTGAGAAAAGTGGAAATGTCTAGCAGGACTGTTAGTACTGTCCAGCGATTTGCCTGGGGTTATCAGGATGGAACATTGGCCGAAGCAAAATTCAATTCAATGACTGATATGTGCATTGGAGCTGATGGAAGTATCTATATCCTGGATGCTACCAATAAGGCTATCAGAAAGATATTCCTGCAGTAAATGCCGGATTGTTGAGTAGAGTATGGCCCGTCTGTAAGAAGAATGCAGGCGGGCTTTTTTATTTTGAAGAATTTGATTAGTTTTATTCGCAATTCAAGAAAAGGACAATTACCCATATTCCAGCCTGATGGGTTTTGATTGTTCTTTCGCATAGCTGATTCAGCTATCTTCTTTATTAATTACTCATTTTTTTGAAACTCCTAAGTATGAAAAGATCCGTCTTATCCTTTGTTGCTATCATTGTATTGCTTACAAGCTGTCAAAAAGATAAAAGCGACGACAACTCCGGTGGAGGCTCCACTCAGGACACTTATCAGCCATTGACCAAAGGCAGTTACTGGAAATACAAGCAAACCGGCACGTTTGCTGGTGAAAATACCGTTATTGTTTCAGGCAATAAGAAAACCATGGATGGTATCGAGTATGTGTTATTGGAAGGGAATAATAGCGGTGGAACCACCGGATCGGCCTATTATGGTGTAAAAGGAAATAATTATTACCTGAGGGCTGCAGGCGTTTCACCCAATTCAGGCGCTGCATTTGACCTGACGCAATTGTACCTGAACGATAAAGAAGCAGCTGGCTTTACCTGGGATTTTGCAGGTGGACACGGAAACGGTTTTGCCGCAAAGATTCCTGGTAAGATAGTAGAACGTGATCTTACAATGACAGTCCAGGGTAAAACTTACAAAAATGTAATCCATACCCGGTTGAATCTGAAGTATGATGTCTTCGACATTGGCATATTTAGCTTTATGTACTATGACTATTATGTAGCAAAAGGAGTAGGCATCATCAAGATCGTTAGTGAAGGAGATCCGGATACGGCTCCGGGTGTAGATGCAGTATCGGAGCTGGTGGAATACAGTATCAAGTAGCGGTTCCTCCTTCAGAAGGAAAAAATAAATAAATACCTTAAAAGAAAAGGACTTTTCAATTTGAATGAAAAGTCCTTTTCTTTTGTACCGGGGACGAGAGTTGAACTCGTGACCTCAGGGTTATGAATCCTGCGCTCTAACCGCCTGAGCTACCCCGGCGTTTCATTCAGTTTACGCTGCAGATCAATTGATAATCAATCCTTACAAGCTTTCTCCAAATGGGTGGCAAAAATAGTGAAAAATCTTCTTTATAAAAAAGAAATTCAAAAAACTTTCCCGGGTTTGCAGGTAGTCTCTGGTCCGGGGCCGGCAGCATTGCTTAACAAATACCAGTGCTAATCCGGTACAAATTCCTGCTAATCCTACATTATATTCTTAGTTTACCCCCGGCTACTTTTACTCCAGAAAAAGCGGGAAAACGCTACCCTCCGCCATTTCCATACCTGGCCCACATCAATAAAATAGAATTACTATGTATATGAAAAAGACCTGCACGATCGCCATTTGTTTATTCCTCTTTTCCAGTTTTTCATTATCTATCCAGGCGCAACAAGTCAACTTTGAATCACTGCTCCGCGAGATGGCAGACAGGGAGGCCATTGCCCGGTACCCATCACCTGCCTACACACTGGCCCAGTTCAGCAGTTACGACCGCGCAACCACAAAGCCCGGGGACTCGAGCTGGTATGCAAACTGGGACCGCTCCATGTTCATTCGACTGGATGCTGATAAAGGAAGAAAAGAGTATGTTTTGTTCGATACCACCGGACCGGGCGCCATCGTACGTTTCTGGATGACCTTCTCCGGCGCCAACAGCGGTGATGGCATTCTTCGATTCTATTTAGATGGCAGATCCGAACCGGTAATCCAGGGATCTGCCAAGGAAGTGATCAGCGGCACTGCGCTTGTGAACGGCCCTTTAGCCGCTTCAGTGAGCGACAGCGTGAAATATTCCATGCGCGGACATAATCTCTACCTGCCCATCCCTTACGCCAAAAGTTGCAGGATCACCTACGAAACCAATAATATCACGGACTACGGCGCCAAAAAAGGAGAAGCTGTTTATTACAATATAAACTATCGCACTTATCAAAATGCCTCCGTCACCAGCTTTTCCCTTAAAGACCTGAAGAAACACAGGGCTCTGTTGCAATCAGTTCAGGAAAGACTGTCAACCCGCGATAAGGGATTACAGGCACTCTCACTGACTCCTGTAAATATCAATACTACCATTGCAGCCAGACAATCATCCACCATCAACTTACCCGGAGGCTCAAACGCTGTCAGGTATTTTCGCCTGAAATTGTCGGCTGCCAACCTGGAACAGGCTTTGCGCAGCACCATCGTTTCGTTCAAATTCGATGGGGAACAAACGGTATGGGTACCTGCAGGTGATTTCTTCGGCACCGGCTACCAGGTCCGTTATTCCAATACCTGGTATTCACAGGTGAACAATGATGGAACGATGGCGGCCTGGTGGGTAATGCCCTTCCAAAAAGCAGCAACACTCACGCTGCATAACCTGCAGGATGCGCCTGTTCAGGTGGAAGGACTGATTGAAACAGCTCCCTGGAAATGGGATGACCGCTCCATGCATTTCGGTGCTAACTGGCATCAATACTCGAATATATTCACTGGTGAGGTCAAGAATATGGAAGCAACCGGCGAGCCCTTCGATGTGAACTATGTGCAGCTTAAAGGCAAAGGTGTATATGCCGGTGATGGTCTCACCTTGTTCAATACCATCCATCGCTGGTGGGGAGAAGGCGATGAGAAAGTTTATGTAGATGGAGAAAAATTTCCCTCCCATATCGGAACCGGCACAGAGGATTATTATGGTTATGCCTGGTGCCGTCCTGAAAAATTCTCGAACCATCCTTTCATCGCACAACCCGATGGCAGTGGCAATTTCACGCCAGGGTTCACGGTGAATATGCGTTACCGCAATCTCGATGCCATTCCCTTCAACAATCAACTGACCTTCGATATGGAGCTCTGGCATTGGGGAAGAGCCCTGATCAATTATGCGCCGGTAACTTACTGGTACATGCAGCCTGGCGGAACTACCAATATCAAACCTGAAATTGCCACTGCCAGACTACCGGTGGCGATCAAACGTTCAGATATCGTTTCTCCAATAATCAGTCATGGAAAAGTGGAAGGGGAAAATATGGAACTAATGAGTATTTCAGGTGGCAAACTCACCTATCAGAATCTGAAAGGATATGATTGGAGCGATAATACACAGGCATTTTGGGCTGAAGGAAAGCCCGGAGATAAAATGGTGTTGAGATTTGTGTCGGAGGAAGAAGGACAATTCCACCTGAGCGCCCGCCTGACCAGCGCTCCGGATTATGGAAAAGTGAAAATGAAAATGAACGGACAACCCATTTCGCTTTCCTTTGATGGGCACGAAGAAAAAGCGAAAATGAAGATGTTATACCTGGGCAATTTCAGTATCAACAAAGGAGAAAATCTGCTGGAAGTGGAGATCACTGAGGCAAGGCCCAATGAAAAGAAGACAGCTTATTTCGGACTTGACTACCTGAGGGTGCATTAAGCCGTTTCGAATCAGGTAGGAAAACCAGGAAGCGCCGCAGCATCCATTCTGTAAAGATGGATACTGCGGCGCCCTGGTTATTTGATCATTCTTCGATTGATATTTCACTCAGCACCATTCCCGGGTCCGGCAGGTAGATCCTGATCGAAGCCTGACTCAATGAATTAATATGATGCCTGCTAGTGCCTGACATGAAGCCCTGTATAACGTTATTACCCCAGCGCTGACTCCAATGCTCACCCTGACCTTCGAGGTTCACAAATTCAGGTAAAGATCCGTTCAAAGAGATGGCGTAACGCAGTCCATGTTCATTATTCAATGCATGTGTGGGTAAGAATTTTACTCTCACCGTGTACTCTCCTGCTGGCACTTTTGCTCTGTATTCCACCCAGGATGCGCCTTCCACCGTATTACCTTTTACAGAGGCTGCAGTAAAAGGGAGAAGGGCGAGCCCCATTCCTGTAATACCTATCCCACGGATATTGGCCAGTTTGTATCCTTTCATTTCTTTCTTCATGGAATAATCCTTTGCGGCAATGCTAAGCAGCGGTTTCGGTCTTGCTGCTATGTCTGCTGGCGCAGGAGGATTTCTGCCGGCAATGGCTGAACGATACAGACTATCCGTACCAACTACTGGTACGCCATAGTTAAAGAACCTGTTTGTGATCTCTTTCGCGGCCGTATTCATCATTCCATCCCATTTGCCACCGGCGATGCCTTTGTGGTAATGCGCAGTGATGCTCAAAATACTGTCGTGGGCCGCTTTTGCCAGCTTTGCGTAATGTGAATAGGTCTTATCTCCCTGCCTGGCCAATGAAATGCTGCGTTTTGCATACAGTGTTTGCTGATTCATCCAGTATGCGCCCTGCACCGGGTATTGAACCAGCTGGAACCAGGCATCCTGCAGGCGTGCAGGTAGTTGCTTCCCCAATGCGATCGTTTTTGCAGTCAGCGCGCGATAGCGTCCGATACGCTGGTCGGCTTCTTCAGTTTGAAAAGGAATATTCAGCAACTGATCCGGTTTTCCTGAAGCCGCCAATTCATAATATTGCGATTTGATCTTTGCAATCTCACCTGCCAATGCCTCACCAAATATCTCTGCTGCCCACTTACGCAAATAAGTATGCGCATTTTCAGGATTCCATTTTTCGATATCCCATGCCATCTCCATAAAGAATGCTGTTTCCAGTTCCGCGGGTTTGATATCGCCCACATTTACTACCCACAACCGGGATATACCGAGATCGTATGATTTTTTCATTTCGAAAGCCGTCAACATGGGAGAGATGCTACTCAGCCAGATATAGGCTTCCGGTTCACCGAGATAGGAAAAATGATAGTACATGCCATGTCCACCGGACCTGGACTTCTTTGCCGGTACCGGCAATTGCCTTACATAGCCATGATTATCGTCTACCCAAACCATCGTTACGTCGTCCGGCAATTCCAGCTGCCCGGTACGGTACATATCCAGCACTTCGTTATATGGACAAAATGTTTGCGGCACCTCCGAAGCAGGTTGGCGGAGATGTTTCTCCAGCATCGCCCGCTGGTCTTTCACGATACTGTTCCATAATTTTATTTTTTCCTCCCGCGAAGCAGGCCCGGGCATTTCCGAATCCCCCACGCCACGCATGCCGATCATATAGGTAGATTCATAATTTTTGGATTCCACAACACGGTCTTCCCAGTAACGATGGATCTGATATTTGTTCAGGTCGTATCGCCAGGGGCCTCGTTTTTCCTTGTACTCTTTTTCAAAATTCACTGACCATTCGAAAAGATTGTTCCGCAACATTTGCTCGCAATGCGATGATCCGATTACGATGGCGTAATCATTTGCCAGCTTCGGATTGGCAGGCGTGTTATAGAAAGCTGTTGTACCGTAATACATCGCGGGCCAGCAGTAATTCGCTTTTAGTCGCAGCAGCAGCTCGAACACTTTTCCATATACAGCCGGGCCCAGGTTGTTCTGTCCATCATTCGTGTTTTTGTTTGCCCAGGAAACAAGCCCCCATTTTTCATCATTGATGAAGATGCCACGGTATTTGACAGATGGTGGCCCAATGATGGCAGTACCGGGTTCCACATACAATTCCTTTTTCTTTTCCGGGCGGACATCGGCCCACCAGTAAAAAGGAGAGACCCCGATCATGGATGACAATTCAAAGATGCCGAAAGCTGTTCCCCGCCTGTCGCTACCGGCAATCACAAGCGCCTGTTTCATTTTCGGGAAAGGTTGATCGATCACTGCAATGGTGAAGGTTTCCCATTGGCCACGCACGCGGGCCACATTCAGTTTGTTGGCGGAAATCAATTCATCAATCAAAACAGATTGACCAATTGTGCCCGCAATCACCATGTATTCCTTTAATGCAGGACCGGATTGAATTGCAGGCGCTATGTCCGTTACCTGTTCAATGTCTGTTTTCAGTGCATTGGCAGCAATCCCAACAACAGCGGCATCCTTTGCATCATAACAGATGGACGCCGCCTCACCGTTCCTCACCAAAGGAAATGCATTGACGGATGACCGGGTAGTTACTTGTAGTGCTGATTTCGCATGTTTATGACTGTTAGCAGCCGTTGTCTGTGCCTGTACAGGCAAGTCTGCCAGGGCGAAGAAGAGGTAAAAAAGATGATGAATGCGCATAGTAGAGCGTTTTACCGGCATATTGCCGGGAAGGATAGTGATAAAATGCGAATAGACAAACCGAAGGAACTTCTGCAGAAGGTCATCGTTTGTCTATTCAGTATAATAGGGAAGCGGTTGCTGTCAGTAAATGGCTATTTCATCCAGCACCAGGCCGGGATCGAGAAGGTAAATGCGGATCTTACTTTCTCCGGGATGATTGATCCTGTGTTTGGTCTCACCGGCATTGTAACCTCTCAGTACATTTGTGCTCCAGCCTTTGCGCCATTGATCGGCTCCTTCGATATTGATGACCTGTGGTTTACTGCCATTCACTGAAATGGCGTAACGTAATCCGTACTTACTGTTGATGGCATGAGTAGGCAGGAACTTTACTTTGATGTCTGCATAGCCAGGCACTAATCTGGTTGTATATTCGAGATAGGGAGCGCTTTCTACTGCGCTATCGCTGATGGATGGGGCGGTGAAAGGCATGATGCTGATCCCTGCTCCGGAAATGCCCAGTCCTTTGAATCCAGTCAAAGTATAACCTGGTTTATCTTTTTTAGTGGTATAACTGGCAGCGCTGATCATAAAAGGGACTGCTTCTGCCGGTGCGGCAGCCAATGGTTGAGACTTGGCAGCTGCCAGGCTGCTGTCAGTAGCAACCGGGGGCATCGACATATTGAACCAGCGAGCTTTGATCTGCTCCACCATAATGCCATCCCATTTCCCATTGGCGATTTCTTTGTTATACCTTTTGGTGATCCTGCCGATCTCTTCATGTGCCTTTTTCGCTTTTTTTGCGTACTGCAATGCAGCTGCATCTCCGTATTTGGCAAGCATCACGCTTTTCCTGGCATACCAGGATTTCTGGTTCATGTAATAGGAACCGAGTACCGGATATTCTATCAGCTGGTACCAGGCATCTTTGAGACGTGAAGGAATTTTCTTACCAAGGGCAATTGTAGACCTGGCCAGTTGTTCATAGCGGAGGATCTTGTTTTCCGCTTCTGCTGTTGTAACCGGGGTTTTGATCATGTATTCGGGTTTGCCTGAATTCGCCAGCAGATAGAATTCATTTTTGATCTTCCCGATCTCTTCTGCAAAGGATTCTCCGAATGTTTTCGCGGCCCAGTAACGTGGGAAGCGATATGCTTTTTCAGGAGTCCATTTATCGATATCCCAGGCCATTTCCATTGCCAGCTCAATTTCCATTTCTGCCGGTTTTATATCGCCCACATTGAAGATCCAGAGCTTGTCGGCGCCATAGGCGTAGGATTTTGTCATTTCATAAGAAGTGAGCGCAGGAGCAACAGTGGATAACCAAATGAAACTTTCAGGGGGGCCGAGATAGGAGAAATGATAGTACATACCATGTCCACCGGCTCTCTGTTGTTCATTGCTGTTTGGAAGTTGACGAACATAGCCATGATTATCGTCTACCCATAGCATACTGATATCATCGGGGATTTCCATTTTTCCGGTCCTGTACCAGTCGAGCACCTCATTGTAAGGACAAAACAATTGTGGTACTTCACTGGCAGCTTTTCCGGTATGTTCTTCCAGCATGGCTCGCTGATCGCGGACAATCGTATTCCAGAGTGCGATCTTTTCTTCTTTCGTAGCCGATCCTGGCATATCGGAATCGCCCACGCCCCGCATTCCAATCATGTAGGTGGATTCATAGTTCTTCGACTGCTTCACACGATCATTCCAGTAGCGATGGATCTGCGGTTTGTTGAGATCATAACGCCATGGGCCTTTTTTTTCTTTGTACTCCTGTTCAAAGTATACATCCCATTCGGAAATATTGTTGCGCAGCATTTGTTCGCAATGGCTGGAGCCCACTACAATGGCGTAATCATCTGCTGTTTGAGGGTTTCCGGGAAAATAATAGAATGGTTTTGTTTCATAAAACATCGCAGGCCAGATATAATTCGCTTTCAGTCTGAGTAACAACTCAAAAACTTTCTCATAAGTTTTGGGGCCGATGCTTTGAACGTCTTTATCAAGATGCCTGGCAGACCATTGTGCCAGTCCCCACATTTCATCGTTGATGAAGATGCCCCTGTACTTCACGGATGGTGGCCCAATCAGGCTGCTGCCCTGGGTTACGTACAGGGCCTGCTTTTTTTCAGGGTGAACATCTGCCCACCAGTAGAGTGGCGATACGCCCATCATACCGGATAGTTCAAACAATCCAAAAGCGGTGCCCCGTCGGTCGCTACCAGCCACCACCAATGCCTGATCCATTCCTGCGAATGGTTTGTCTACCACTGCTATCAGGAAGGTTTCCCATTTGCCCCGAATATTATCAACGGAGATCTTTTTACTGCTGATCAGTTTATCGATCAGGTTGGATTGACCGATGGTGCCTGCGATCACGGCATATTTTGCCACGGGCTGCTGATCATTCCTGATGGCTGGTTTGAGCCCGGTTACGCGGTGAATATCATCTGCAAAAGCTTTGGATGCGATGCCGATCACTTTTTTTTCACCGGCATCGAAAAATATGGGAGCTGCCTGATTGCTGCCTGCGAGGGGAAATGCGCCGGCAACGGGTTTCGAAACGATCTTCACAGGCGCCTGAGCCTGTGCTTTCAATGTAGCAAATCCTGGCAGCAACAATAAACTGATCAGGGATAGGAGCAATGACCTCATCATAATGGAATAAAATTTTCAGGGACTGTATATCCGATTAAACACTAATGTAAATAATGGCAACAGGCAGGAATTGGCTATTCCTGCCTGAATTTTGCACTATGTTAGCCGGTAGTTTATTTCCGTTTCAGCAGAAGATCGTGAAAGTTGTGGCTGGGGTCTGTGAGTGTACTGATGGCTTTCATGGTGGCATGTTCGATGCTGCCATCTGCACGAAGGGAGAATGTGATATAAGCATCTGCCCTCAAACCACGGTTCTTCCAGCGGGCGATGAAGGTATTGTATTGCCAGTGCTCCAGCTCTCCTGCTAACTGTGGCGAATGAGCGAAACGGATGGACAATTTGTTGTTTACTTGTGATATGATCACATCTCCATACCATTTGTCTGTATAGGTCCCTGCATAAGCACTCAACGGAAGTGATGGACTGGATTGTGTATTGCGCAGTTGCGCCTGTCCACTTTCTTTTTTCAGGATTGCTTCACGGTTGGCGACTGCTATCTTTTTATATCCTTCTACCCAGTTGAAAGAGGGTGCATTCAAATAATAGTCGGCAATGGTATTGGTGATGCTGGCGTAGGGCCCGCCACCTTCCTGGTTGGTGAGTACGGCAATGCCAAGATCGAGGTCAGGGAACAATGTCATCCGGGAAACGAAGCCATCCAGTTTGCCGCCATGCGCAACTACTTTTACACCACGGTAATTGAAAACATTGAATCCTAAAGCATATCCCAGGAAATCCATATTGGCGGGCTTCACAGCTTCATTCGCTTTCCCGAATGGCATGGGCGTAACCAGCTTCCAGAGTTCATTTATAGCCGAGGGTTTGAACACCTGGTTGCCATTGGAAGCGCGACCAGAATCGAGCTGCACCAGCATCCATTGCGCCATATCCACAGCATTGGAAGCGATCCCACCGGCCGGAGCCGATACATCGGAAAAGCCCTGTTCAAAGAAGTTTTCCAGTACCTGAACTTTTCCATTCACCGGCGCATGTGAGGTAGCAAGGTTGGGTTGCTGCTTTAGTTTGGAGAAACGAAGAACGGATTCACGCATACCCACTTTGTCGAGTATACGCTGTTGTACAAAATCCTCCCAGTTTTGTCCGCTCACTGCTTTGATCACTTCGCCTGCTGCCAGGTAAAGGATATTGTCATATGCATAGGTGCTCCGGAATGAAGCTGCCAGCGGAATATCTTTCAGTTTGCGAACGATGGCTTCACGACTATAATCCGTAGGCGGAAACTGGAGCAGGTCGCCGGCATAAGCGGGCAATCCGCTGCGATGCACCAGCAGGTCGCGGATGGTCATGTTGGCTGTAACGAAAGGGTCAGACATGCGGAACCAGGGCAGGTGATCTATCACGGGATCATCCCATTTGATCTTTCCTTCCTGTACCAGCAAGGCCAGCGCTGTTGCAGTGAAAGCCTTGGTATTGCTGGCGATTGGGAACAGCGTGTGCTCGTCTACAGGTTTGGGTTGCCCCAGTTGTCTTACTCCGTATCCTTTCGCCAATATTACTTTTCCATTTTTCACGATGGCGATGCTGATGCCCGGCACTTCAAAACTGCTGAGTACATTTTGCACCACGGCATCGAGGTTGGGAGGAGCCTGGAGCTTCGATTGCGCCACAACAGCGGAAGCAGTTGTGGTAAAAGCAAGTGAGAGAAAAATTATTCGTTTCATGATTGTGAATTATTTGACCAGGGGTAATTGAATATGCGATGGGAAGGAAGCGCTCCTGAAAATCTTGTGTGTCGCTTTTTTGTAATCACTGTCTTTCGCTTTATAAATATTCGGAACGAAGGTTTGCGGGTTCCTGTCGATGATCGGGAACCAGCTGCTTTGTACCTGTACCATGATCCTGTGTCCTTTTTTGAATACATGGTTGGCCGAATGCAGATCGATGGTGAAATTGTTCACTTTTCCCGGTTGCAGGGCAGTAGGTTTTTCGAAGCTTTGCCTGTAACGACCGCGGAACACGTCGTTTGCGATCATCAGCTGATAGCCCGACATGAGCGGTTCTTCGGGGAAATGATCGGGATATACATCAATCAGTTTCACGATCCAGTCTGCATCTGATCCGGTGGTTGAAGCAAATAATTTTGCGAATATTTCCCCGGTGATGGTGATATCTTCTTCGAGAGCTTCCGTTTCCCAGGTGAGCACATCGGGGCGGTGGTGTGCAAAGCGCTGATCGTCCACCAGCCAGAATCTCCAGGTGGAAGTGGCGGAATAGGTAGGCACGATCGGACGCGGACGATAGGGAACAGGGTTGGCAGGATCTGAAACATATGCATCGTATGACTGTTCTCCTCCGTTTGGTTTGGTGAAGGAAAGTTTACCATTCGGGTGCATGTACAGGTTAGTAGCTTTTGCCTGTTGGGGAGGCCAGCTATTATAGGATTGCCAGGTATTGGAACCCGTCTGGAAAGTGCGTGCCTCCGGGAATTTGCCATCACCTTTTCCTTTCAGGTGCCAGGCAAACCAGGGCGCCTGGATCTCTGCACGGTACTGTTCTGAAGTAGGTTGATCGAAGCGGATCTTTCCCAAGGTTTTTCCATCGCCCCTTGCCCATCCGCCATGGTTCCAGGGACCGGCAACAAAATAATTCCGATGGTTGCTGTCTCTTTTTTCCAGCAGGGCATAAGCTTTCAGCGGCCCATAGAAATCTTCCTGGTCCCACCAGCCAGCGGTATGCAGAACGGCTACGCGCGGGTAATCCAGCCTGTAAGCAAGCGCCTGTTTTTTCCAGAAATCATCGTAGTCCGGATGGTTCACAAAATTATTCCAGGTAGGGATCTTGTTGTGGAAATGATTTTTGTTCACATTGGAAAGTGCGCCCAGTTGCAGATACCATTCATAAGTATCTAGTTTGGTGAAAGGAAAAGCGGAATCTGTTTTGCTGATCTCTTCCCTGAAAGCATACTCGAATCCATAGCTGAGGCGGAATGCGCCATTGTGGTGAAAATCATCGCCGAGATACATATCAGCCGGGGTGGCTTCTTCTGAAATGACCTTGAGGGCGGGATGCGGGTCTACAGCGCCCTGCATGGCGGTCCATGCATTGTAGGACACGCCGAACATGCCCACTTTTCCATTATTGTTCTTAATGTTCTTTAGAAGCCATTCGATGGTATCGTAGGTGTCTGTACTCTCATCGATGGCGCCGGGTTTGGATTTGTCGCGCGTGAAGCGCATCATTTCAAATTTACCTTCGGATTTATAACGCCCACGGATATCCTGGAATACGAAAATGTATCCTTCATTTGCCATTTCTTTAGTGCTCATCATGTCGTTGGGGGAGGGGTATCCACTAACGCCGTAGGGTGTGCGAAGGAATAGAAAGGGCAACGGTTCTGAACTGTTAGGCACCGTGAAGATCACCGTGTTCAGCTTAACGCCATCACGCATGGTGATGAGTATTTCCATTCTTTCATAATTGGGTGGAACGGTTGGTGATGCCAATGCTGTTGTTGCTGTTGACAGGGCCAACAGCAATAGCATAACGTTTCCGGTCAATCGTAGTTTCATAATGTTTATTTTGAAATAGAGGAATCAGGTTGATGGATGGTGAGCCGGCGAAGTACAGGTACCAGTTTTCCTACGCCTTCCTGGATAGGCAGTAAAACAGGAATGCCGAATTGCTGTTCCAATTCTTGCTGGAAAGCGAAAGCCTCTTCAGTGCTGCATCCTGTAGTGTTCAATGCCAGCGCTATCACTTCGCTTCCGTACATGCGCACCAGCTCGATCTCGCTTTCAATGGAAGGCAGCGGTCCCCAGGAAGGATCATCAACATAGTAAGTGCGCTTAGGGGCAAATACCAGTATTGTCTTTTTTGCGTTGGCGGAAATGAGGTATTCGGAGCCGCAGGGACCGGAAGGATTGCGAAGGCCGGCCTGGCCTTCCAGCAGGATAAGGTCAGGATGGGTTTCGGAATAACAGGTATGGACGGCATGTTCCAGTTCTCCGGCTACAAAATCATTGATGGTGCTGTCAAGCACAAATCCATAAGCGCCATCCTGCATCCATCCGGTTTGCCCGGTAAAGATCATTTGTGCGTTCAGGCCTTCCCGTCTGCAGGCTTCTGTCAACAGCCTGGTGGTGGTGCGCTTACCCAGGTTGGTTTCCATTCCCAATACAGCAATAATGGGACATTGTACTTCAAAGATCTTCCCGTTCCAGAAATGGAGTTCATTCCTGTTTTTAGGTTTTCGTACATCGGTGATGGTTACATGGTAGCGATTGGCGAGCAGCGCTATGTCTTCCATATCGGAAATGAAATCATGCAGTCCGCTGATGATGGAGATGCCATTGCGGATGCATTCTTCCAAAATGTGTTTGAGTTCTGCTGGCAGTTTACCGCCAACTGGCGCGATGCCAACAATACAGACATCTATCTTCAGCGGTTGGGCCAGTGCTGCTTTGAGCTCAGGCCACACAGGTATATTTCTGTGTTCTCCATCCAGCACTTCACCGGCATCTTTACCGGCATGTTCATGATCGATCACGCCCAATAAGGTGAACCGGTCAGACCCACGGATAAGCCCATGCGCAGTTTTGGCGCTACCGTCTTCAAGCATGCCATTGGTCAGTACGATGGCGTTTTGTTTCATATGCAATTAATTTTTTGATTAGCGATGATATAATGCTGAAGCTGCAATCAGACTGTAATTGATTCGCATTGATGAAGGAAGGCGGGATCAACACTTACACCGATGCCGGGCAGGTCGGGGGCCGACAAAAAGAAGCCATCGTAGATAACGCCGTCCTGTACGGGATCTATCAGCTGGCCAGTCATGGCTGAGTCGAGATCGAAGAAGCTGATACCCGGACATGCATAGGCGAGATGAAGATTGGCGGTAACTCCGATCCTGCTTTCCAGCATGCCGCCTATCATACAGGCTGCGCCTGCGTTTTGCGCTACCTCGTGGATCTTCATGGCTTCCAGCAGTCCGCCGGCTTTCGCAAGTTTGATATTGAGATAATCTGCGGAACCTGAATTCAGTTGCTGGCGGGCATCGTGATGCGTGTAGCAACTTTCATCAGCCATGATGGGAATGGGCGATTGCTCACGTAATGCAGGTAACAGATCATTGTACCAGGTGCGCATCGGTTGTTCGCAGAACTGTACTTTCATTTCGCCCAGCCAGTTCAGCATCTGCGAAGCTTCATCGAAGGTCCAGCCCTGGTTGGCATCCACACGCAGTGCGATCTTTTCTCCTACTGCATGCCGGATGCTGCGGATCCTGTCCAGGTCCTCTGCGGGTTGTTTGCCGAGCTTCACTTTGATCATGGTGGCGCCGGCAGCTTTGAATTCGCGGGCCTGTGCGGCCATTTTATCCGCTGTGTCGATACCGATAGTGATATCGGTTTCAACCGTTCTTTCTTCGCCACCCAGGAATTTGTACAAGGGTTGATTGGCGACTTTTGATGCAATATCATAGAGGGCCATATCGAAAGCGCTCTTGGCCGTGTAATTGCCTGCGGCGCAGCGGTGCAGCTCCTGCATCCTGGCAGGGATATCGAGCGGATCTTTTTCTTTCCATACATTGGCGAAATCGCGGGCCATGGCTATACAGGTGTCCTGCGTTTCGCCAACAATGAATGGAAAGGGAGAGCATTCTCCAATGCCTGTGACGCCGCTATTCGTATGTACTCTCAGCAACATATTGCGCGAGCAATCCATGGTGCCTGTGGCAATAGTGAAAGGCTCCATGGGAATGTTGAAACGATAAATGTCGATTTGCGTAATCTTCATAGTTGTATATTTTTTTGTCGGGACTCAGGCTACCCATTGCAGCAAAAGCCCGCAGAGATAGCCGCCATAATTCCCGAACACGTATCCGAAAATGGCCAGCAGTACACCTACTGGTGCGAGTGCAGGGTGGAAAGCGGCTGCTACTGCGGACGACTGCGCCGCGCCTCCCAGGCATGCTTCACTGCTGACTGCAAGGAAAAAGAATGGGATCTTCATCAGCCTGGCTACGAGTAAAAGCAGCAGGATATGGATCAGCAGCCAGATAGCGCCCACCACCAACACACCCGGACTTTTGAAGATGGCCAGCAGGTCCATCTGCATACCGATGGCGGCAATAAGCAAGTACAGGAAGATATTTCCGATACGTGAAGCGCCGGCGCCTTCAAGTTTTCGTATGTTGGTAAACGATAGGATGGATCCAATAAGCGTGGAGATGATCACTACCCAGAAAAAAACAGAAGTGAGACTCAGTTTTTCCAGGTATGGCGCTTTCCTGCTGATGATGGGAACGATATTTTCCGCCACCAGGTACGCAAAGCCGGTAACACCGAAAGCGATGCCAAGGATCAGCAAAAGATCATTCAAGGTGGGGATGCGCAGCAAACCCTGTTGATAGGATTCCACTTTGACTTTCAGTTTTTCCACTGTGCTCACATCGGCTTTCAGGAGCCTGTCGATCTTTTGGGTGAGGCCGGCGCCATAGAGCAGTATGGCCATCCAGGAACTGGTGATCACTACATCCAGCATCACCATGGAAGAGTAGAGGGCAGGACCGGGTTTGAACACTTCATAGAGTGCAGTCATGTTGGCGGTGCCTCCGATCCAGCTGCCGGAAACAGTAGCCAGTCCGCGCCAGGTGGCATTAGCGCCTTCACCACCAACGGTTTCAGGAGAAAATGACGAAACGATAAGCATGGCAACCGGCCCGCCAATAATAACACCAACAGCACCGGTAAGGAACATCAGTCCTGCCTGGTGCCTGAGTTTCCAGAGCTCTTTGAAATCCACGCCAATGGTGAACAATACAAGACTGGCTGGCAGCAGGTAGCGGGAGGAGATCTTGTACAGATCAGTATTGTCTATAGAAATGATATGAAAACTGGTGAGCAGTGATGGAATAAAATAGCAAAGCAGGAGCGGCGGAAAGATCGTGTACAATTTCCTGAGTGCAGGATGTTTGCTTTGCGCTGACGTGAAGATGAGGGCCAGCAAAGTGATGAGGATACCGAAAGTGGCTACATCATTCGAGACCAGGGAAGATTGTGCTTTTAAAAATATCATACGGCCTTTTTTGAATGAATGCTTCTTTTTTCAAGACCTAATCCGGACTTGTTGTTCAGCAGTATCCTGCCTTCCTCCAATGCAGGATCTTTATAAGGATTGTTGGCGATGAGCCAGGGACTGTCCAGGTCCACCCAGTCGCAGAGCGGCGCCAGTGCTGCCGCAGCCATGATGGCATTGGAGGATTCGCCCATGCAGCCGATCATTGTTTTGAGACCGAGGGATTGTGCCTGCCTGATCATTTCATAACCCTCCCGCATACCCGAACATTTCACCAGCTTGATATTTATGCCATGATAAACATGCAGTGCATTCTTAACATCCGGAAGGCGGAGCACTGCTTCATCTGCGATCACGGGCAGCGGGCTGTGAGCTGTAACCCAGGCATTACCATCCGGGTCGGAAGCAGGCATGGGTTGTTCAACGAACAATACATTTTGTTCATGCAGCCAGCCGATCATATCCAGCGCCAGCTGGCGGTCTGTCCATCCCTGGTTGGCATCTACAGTTATGGGTTTATCGGTTTCTGCCCTTACGGCATCGATGATGGCCGGATCATTATCTGAACCGAGTTTTACTTTGATGATCCTGAAATCCGTAGCCTGTCTTACTTTCTCGCGGATCTTATCCGGATGATCGATCCCAATTGTATAGGAGGTCAGTGGCATTTTTGAAGCATTGACATGGAAGAACTGATAGCATGGCTTTTGGCAGAGTTTGCCGGCCAGGTCATGCAGGGCCATATCCAGCGCTGCTTTCGCTGCAGTGTTACCGGGAGCTGTACTGTCTGCATAATCCAGGATCTCATCAATTTGAAAGGGATGATTGAATTGATCGAGTTTAAGCGAAGAAAGAAAGGAAGTGATGGTGCCTGCATTTTCCGGGAGATAATGTCCGGGCGATGCTTCGCCACGGCCAATCATACCTTCATGTTCCAGCTCTGTAAATACAACGGTGGCGGCAGTAGTGGTATGTCCTGATATAGTGAAAGGATCTTTCCTGATCAGATCGTAAGTGTAGTATCTTAATTGCATAGAAGGTTGGTGTTTTGGTAGGGATCATAGTAAGGCCATAGCTGTTTTCATATATCCTGCAGTATAGGCCATGCCTGCATGCCAGGGGGCATCGCAGCTCATCTGTGGTGTATGGTCTGGTATCAGTATGCCGTTGTATCCGTTCTTTTTGAGGATGTGCAGGATGCGGAACATATCGATATCTCCTTCATCGATGAAAACTTCACGGTAATTGGGCACTTTGCCTTTTACGTTCCGGAAATGGATATAGCCGATCTTTTGTTGTTGTGCGTATTGTTCGGTGGATCGATAGATATCGCCTTCCGTCATTTCCGCGAGTGAACCCAGGCAATACTCCAGCACATTATGGTTGCTTTTATACAGATCAAGTAATTGCTGGTACATATAGGGTTGGTATACAAGGCGGGGTGTATCGCGCATATACGGCACCGGTGGGTCGTCAGGATGTGCTGCCAGTTTCACGCCGGCTTCTTCTGCAACGGGGATCACCTGCTGGAGGAACCAGGCAAAGCGGCGCCAGAGTTCCTGGTGCGTGATCCAGGGAATGGTCCCTTCCTGCGGGTTGGCGTCGTATTGCATATTCCAGACCATTCCCGCGGGAATTGGCGTCTGGTCGATTGTTCCATCCATACCCACCGATATGGCTTCGCCGCGGGCGTATTGTCCTTTGCTTCGACCTGCCACACCTGCCAGGGAAAAATTATATCCGATGATGGGTATGCCGGCCTTACCAACATTGCGGATGATCTTTTTGATGCGTTCTACCTGTTGTTCTTTGCGTGGTCCATCCAGAAGGATATCCGACCAGTGTGCGGGGTCGAAGTTCTCGATGGCTTCCCAGATCAGGCCTGCATCGTTGATCTGTTTTTTAATGGCGCAGAGCGAATCGTATTCCCAGATCGATTCATCACCTTTTGTGAAGCCCCATCCCTGCAGGTTTCCAAGCGGTTGATCGGCTTTCTGTTGCTGGTGGCTGCCGGAGAAATAGTCCACCAGGTGCACCACCACATGGGTGGCTCCGCATTGCCGCACAAATTGGTAATTGCTGTGGTGAAGCATGTGTTTGTATAATCCCATGCCTAAATGCATAAGCGAAATCAGTTTTGGTCAGCGATTTGCAAATAGTTTCGGTAGCGCGGTCTGACCAGTAAGGTCAGTATGGTCCATGATAACAGGTAAGAACAACCGCAGAATATGAAAATGGGTGTATAGTCTCCTGTCTTTTCCAGCACAAGTCCTGTGATGGAGGAGAAGATCATTCCGCCAATGGCGCCGGAGAACATGGCAATACCCGTTACAGCGCCTGTTGCGTTCTTTGGGAATATATCCGATACCAGTGTAAAGATGTTGGATGCGTAGCCCTGGTGTGCAAAGGTGGCCAGTGCTATCAGTGCAATCACCCAGCCGAGATGCTGTGTGAAGGGAACGATCATTACGGGTATCACCATCAGTGAAAGCAGCAGAATGGTGTAGATACGGGCCGATACAGGATTGCTGCCTTTGCTGACCATCCTGGAGGAGAACCATCCGCCTGCGAGTGCGCCCGCATCGGATATAAGATAAACGATCACCAGCGGCCATGCCATACCGGTGATGCTCAACTGATGTTCGGAATGCAGGAATTTCGGGAGCCAGTACAGGAAGAACCACCACACAGGTGCGGTCAGGAAAAGTGATGCGGCAAAGCCCAATGTTTGCCTGCGCAGTACCAGCTGTTTCCAGGGCAGGTTATTGACCGGTTCTTGTCCATCCTGTTCGATCCATTCCTTTTCTGCTGCGGAAAGTTTTGGGTGGTCCTGCGGTGCATGGTACCATTTGCGCCAGCAGATCAGCCAGATGATGCCCAGCATACCGCTGATGATGAAAGCCCATTGCCAGCCGGCCTGCAATGCTATCCAGGGGATGGCAAGCGGTGTAATGACAGCTGCGATATTGGAACCTGAATTGAAGATCCCGGTTGCCAGGGCTCTTTCTTTTTTGGGGAACCAGGTGGCCACTGTTTTTACTGCTGCGGGAAAATTGGCAGATTCTCCGAGACCCAGCAGGAAACGCATGATCACAAAAAGAAAGAGCGTTCCTGCCGCAGCATGGAGCATGCAGGCGATACTCCAGACCCCAACAGCAATGCTGTAGCCCCATTTTACGCCGAACCTGTCAAGCAGCACACCTGAAACCAGCAGCCCGATAGCATAGGCCGCCTGGAAACCGGCAACTATCCAGCCGTATGCGGACTCCGACCATTGCATATTTTCCTGCAATAGCGGAGCCAGTACGCCCAGGATCTGCCGGTCGATATAATTGATGGTGGTAGCGAAGAACAGGAGCGCTACTATCTTCCATCTGTATTTTCGGGTGGGCTGCATGTGGTTCGGCTTACTGTAGTGTTGTGTTTTCGGTTGTTTGATGCTGTTAGAAGTTATAAGCTGCGCCGCCATCTACCGGGAGTAATACGCCGGAGATATAGGCAGCGGAGCCGGAAGCCAGGAAAAGTGCGGCATAGCCGATGTCTTCCGGTTTGCCTAATGTTTTTGCGGGGATCCTGTTCATCACTTTTTCCTTTCTTGCTTTATCGCCATCGAGTGCAGCGGCCAGCATTTCCGATTCGATCCATCCCGGTGCAATGGCGTTGATCCTGATATTGAAAGGTGCGAGATCGGCCACCATGGTGCGCATCATTCCGGTGAGACCTGATTTGGCGGTTGAATAGGATACCACACGATCAATGCCCATTACCGCTGCCATTGAACTGATCAGGAGGATGGAGCCGCTTTTTTTGTTTTCGATCATGCGGCGGGCCACTTCCCTGCTAAGTGCGAAAGTGCCCAGCACATTGGTTTGGAGGATCGCTGCAAGATCTTCGTTGGTAGTATCCAATAATGGCTTTTTCTGATTGCGTCCTGCATTGTTCACGAGGATGTCCACTACGCCTGCTTTTTCTTCCACCTGCTGAAGGATCTGTGGAATATTTTGAAGCTGGTCGATATCCCCCGTAACATAATGTGCATTGCTGCCCAGTTTGCTGACGGCTTCTTTCAATATTTCTTCTCTTCTTCCTGTGATCACAACTGTTGCGCCCGCTGCAATGAAGCAGGAGGCGATACCGAAGCCGATGCCGGTGCCGCCGCCGGTAATGAGGGCAATCTTATTATCGAGTCTGAATGGTTGTTTGTTCATGTTGCTTTGCATTACATGATGCCGAATGTTTCGAATGCTTCCCTGGAGCTCATTCCCTTTTCAAGTGCTTCTTTTACGCGTTGTTCTCCCCGGCATTTTTCAATGGCCCTGGTGAATGCTTCTGTTTCCACTTCCCGGGGGATAACGATCACGCCATCCAGATCACCATAGATAATATCGCCGGGTTTGATAATGGTTTGATCAAAGAGGATGGGGATACGGTAGTCGAGCACTTTACCTCTTGGTCCCTGGTCCTGCGCGTAAGTACCCATTCCGAAGATGGGGTAGTTGAATCGAAGTACTTCATTGGTGTCTCGCGTGTAGCCGTTCACTACGGCGCCTGCGGCGCCGAGCCGGAAAGCCCTGGTGGTCATGAGTCCGCCCCAGAGCGCATAACGTGGTGAGGCGCCGGAGCAAACATATATCTCGTTCCGCTGAAGGCTGTCGAGCGCATCGAACATCAGTCCGAATGGTTTGCGAAGCAGTGTATTGCTTCCTTCATCGATCTTCTCTCCATATACATCGGCTTCAAGTACGGGCATTGCGCGGCCGATCACCACCATTTTACTGTCGAGTGGTTTGATGGAAGGAGGAAGGAATTGTTGCAACAATCCCAGTTTGTCCAGAACGTCTCCCACCAGTGCCGGGAATAATTCCTGTTTTGCAATACCGAATAAAGCATCGTCATCTTTCCAGAGCGCCATAAGTTGAATGAATTTGAATGATGTGGAAACAAATGTAAAGGGTTGGCAAAGCCTTGCTTTTACCTGTATTATCAGAAAGTGATACTATGTTGCCGGGAACCCGATCCGTCAATTCAAATGCCTCATCCGTTAATCGGCAAGGCGGGGAGCGATAGAGTTTTATTAGTTTACCACGGAATGCAACCTCAATTGAAAAATGTACCCCATTTACCCGGAACATCTTCCTTTTTGCTAAGGGATATGATCGTTCCATATTTTTCCAACCCGTTCCATTTTCATCCTGAACTGGAACTGACCTTTATTGTGCAGGGCTCGGGGATCCGTTTTGTGGGAGATAATATCGAATACTTCGGGAGTGGCGATATGGTGCTGGTGGGGGCTAATCTTCCGCACCGGTGGAAGAATGATAAAGTGTATTACGAACTGGACAATGATCTGTACAGTCGCGCCATTGTGATCCAGTTCCGTGAAAATTTCCTGCGCAGTGATGCAGGCGAATTGCCTGAACTGGCCGATATCCGGAACATGCTCACGCTGGCAAAGCGGGGGCTCAAGATCGTAGGGGCTACGAGGCAGAAAGTGGCTAAGAGAATGATCGCCATGTTGCACCAGAACTCTATCGAAAGGATCGCCAGCTTATTACTGATCCTCTCCAATATTGCGGCTTCCAATGAATATGCGGTGCTGTCCGGCACCAGCATCGATCAATCCTACACGAGAAGCGATACAGAAAGGATCAGTCGCGTATATGCTTATATCATGGAGAATTTTACGGATGAGATCAACCTGCAGGATGTGGCGGGCGTTGCCAATATGAGCCTGACTGCTTTCTGCCGTTATTTCAAAAGCGTGACCAATAAGACCTTTTCCACTTTTCTATTGGAAACTCGACTGAACTATGCCTGTAAACTATTGCTCAGTGATTCTTTCAATATTACACAGGTGGCGTTCAGGGCGGGTTTCAACAACCTTTCCTATTTCAACAGGCAATTCAAAAAGATGAAGGGGATCTCCCCCCTTCAATATAAAAAACAGTTCCTGCAGGCGCAGACACACTGATAACTATTGGCGGATCGATCTGTCGAGATGCACATAACCGCCATCCACAAAAATGGATTGGCGGTTGATGGCAGTTGAAACAGGCGACAAAAGAAATGCAGTCATGTTGGCCACTTCATGCGGGGTGGTACATCTTTTTCCCAGCGGAGCCAGGCTTTCTGCCACTACGATCCCGTTCACACGAATATGGCAGGGTTTCATTTCATCAGCAAAACCGGCCACCAGTCCTGATCTGGCGCCATTGGCCGCCGCATAGCCGGATGTATTACCCTGACCAGTAAACGCAGTTTTGGAAATGATATTGACGATGCTGCCGCCAGTACGTTTGAGGGCTGGCAATGCAGCGCGACTGATACTGTAATAATGCCCAACATTATTCTTCAATGATTGCAGAAAGCGATGATGATCTCCTTTGGCAAGTCTGGTATCATCATTGATGCCAGCATAGTTCACAATACCATCGATCCTTCCGAGCTGTGCTGCAACCTGGTGAATGGTGTATTCACAGGCTTCGGGGTCTGACAAATCCAGCGGGAAAAAATATGCTTCGGATCTGAGGGAACGTAATTGTTCTGTCAGGCGTTTTCCATTCTCTTTATCATTCCCGAGGATACAGGGAATAGCCTTTTCTGCGGCAAGTGTTTGAACGATCGCTTCGCCGATACCGCTGGCGCCACCGGTTACCAGAATTACCCGTGAATGTAGTTGCAGGTTCATAATTGGATCGTTTCGATGTATTTGCCGGCCTGCAGGTATTGTTTGTATCGGTGATCAGTAGTTTGTTGCATGGCAGGATCAGGTTGCCAGGTTTGTTCAAAACCCTGTCCCATGGCGCGGATGGCATCGGATACGGTTGCATGGACGCCAGCTGCTGTAGCGGCATTCATGGCAGCACCAATAGCGCAGGTATTTTCACTGCGATGTACACGGATCGGCAGCTGCAGGATATTGGCCAGCATCTGCATGATGTAAGGTGATTTTTTTGCAATGCCCCCAATGGCTGTGATGCCATGTATAGGTATACCCTGCGAAATGAAACAATCATTGATAGCTCTTGCTCCGAAGCAGGCGCCTTCTGCCAGTGAGCGGAAGATACCGGGTGCATCGGAGCCCAAAGTCAATCCTAACAGAGCGCCCTGCAACGATTGATTGGCATTGGGGGTGCGGCGGCCATTAAACCAATCGATGGATATTGGAGCATGTGTTTCAGCAGGTAGTTGAGCTGCTTCCCGGGAAAGTGAGGATAATAGTTGTGATGAGATCTCTGCATTGTTGCCGCTTATTGATTGCATGGACCAGCTGAGTAAGGAAACATACCATTGAAAGATATCGCCAAAAGCTGATTGTCCTGCTTCCAACCCAACAAATTCCGGAAGCACTGAACCCATTACCTGTCCGCAAATTCCATTGATGTTTTTTCCTTGCAGGTCTTGAGGCGGCGCCACCATGATATCGCAGGTGGAAGTGCCCATGATCTTCACTAAGTGGTATGGTGTGAGTTCTGCTCCAATGGCGCCTGCATGCGCATCGATGATACCGTTGCAGACGATGATATCCGTTGAAAGCCCAAGCCTGGCTGCCCATTCCTGGCAAAGTGTACCTGCAGCTTTTTCCGAGGTTACAAATGTTCCCGGCATCTGTGCCGCCATTTGTTGAAGGTGCGGATCAATCGCTTCAAAAAAGGAAAGCGGGGGAAAGCCGTTGAAAGCATCGCTCCATAGGGCTTTGTGGCCTGCGGCGCAGATGTTGCGTTGAACATGTTGTAGTTTTTTCCCCGTCAGCAGCATGGGCATCCAGTCTGAATGCTCCAGCCAGGTGAAGGCTGCATCGCGTACTGCCCGGTCTGTTTGTGAGATGTGCAACATTTTTGCCCAGAACCATTCGGTGGAGTAAGCGCCGCCAACATAAGCGAGGTAGTTGGTAGGGAAGCGAAGGTTGGCTGCATTGATCTGTTCTGCGGCCTGCAGTGCTGTATGATCTTTCCAGAGAATGAACATGGCATTGGGGTTTTCTGCAAATGCAGGTAACATGGCAAGAGGGATGCCTTCTGCTGAAACCGGGCAGGGCGTAGATCCTGTAGTATCGATACCGATAGCTTTGATCTGTGTTTTTATTTTCGGCGATACAGCCGCCAGGCAGGCTTTGATGGTATGTTCAATGCCTTCGATATAGTCGAGCGGATGTTGCCTGTATTGATTGGCGGACCTGTTGCAATACAGTCCGGCTTTCCATCTCGGATAAAAAAAGGTATGACTGCTGAGTTGGGCGCCCGTGCTGGCATCGAGGAGTAAGGAGCGGACAGAATCTGTTCCGAAGTCGACCCCTATCACATACGAAGAATGCATGTTTTAAACGTTTAAGCATGGAAGATAGCGATAAAAATTTGTTAGTTTATTCGTTTAAGCATATTTTAGCTCCATCATTAAGAAAGTTTCCATAAAAGATATTGCCCGAAAGGTTGGTGTTTCTACGGCACTGGTATCTTACGTGCTCAACGGAAAGGCAGAGCAGGCGCGGGTTAGCAAGGAGATGGCCGTGAAGATCAGCAAAGTGGCCAGGGAGATGAACTATCAGCCCAACCTGCTGGCGAGGGGATTGAAAGATGGAAAGACAAAGACCATCGGCCTGATCGTTGCTGATATTTCCAATGCATTTTTTTCTAGCCTTGCCCGCATCATCGAAGATGAAGCCAAGCAACATGGGTATACCGTTATCTTTGGAAGCAGCGACGAGCAGCCCGGGAAAATGGCTGACCTGATCACTGCACTACTGAACAGACAAGTAGATGGAATGATCATTGCTCCGGTGGAACATGGAGATGCCCAGATCCAGGAGCTTCGCCGTAAAGGAATTTCTTTTGTACTGGTAGACCGTTATTATCAAAAGATCAACACCAACCGTGTTACGATCAATAATTTTGAAGCTTCTTTCAACGCAGTGAAACTGCTCATCAAAAACGGTTACAAAAAACCTGGCATGCTGGCCTACGATAATTCTCTTCCACATATGCAGGAGAGGATCAGGGGGTATGAACAGGCTTTGAAAGAAGCGCATATCAGGAGAAAGCCTGAATGGCTGTCGCGTATCCCATATGCAACAGCCAATGCAGATATGGAAAGTTTATTGAGCAAGCTCCTGCGCGGACCGCAGGCGCCGGATTCCCTGTTCTTTGCTACCAACTCGCTGGCAGTGCAGGGGCTGAAAATTATCAATCGTATGGGCATCAGGGTGCCACAGGAACTGGGACTGATCAGTTTCGATGAACATGATGCTTTCGATTTTTTCTATTCACCTGTTACCTATGTGAGCCAGAACCTGTTGGCTATCGGGCAGGAAACTGTTCGCCTGCTGATCAGCCAGATCGGAGATGGAAAGAAAACCGGACCCGTGCAACTGGAGATCCCCGCAAAGCTTGTGAAACGCGAATCCTGCGGTTCAAAACCCGCCGGAAAAAAGAAATAGTACCCTGGATTTTTTTTGCTTATATTGCTTAAACGTGTAAGCATGATTCTGATAAAATTTGTTTGGCTAAAGCGTTGGTGAGAGCGGCTGGTGGTCCCGTTGTTCCTGCCTTCGCAGGATCCCACTGCCGCTCGATTCCAACGCAATTGATTGTAGAAGAAATCACTTTGAAACAATTAACGCTGCTATATGAAACGATTGTTATTGACCTCATTTCCTTACCTGACAATACTTTGCTGTATGATCATCACTTCCTGCCAGGATAGCCCTGAACCCGCTGCCAGTGATTTTGAAAAAGGATCTTTTGGCTACGACCTGCAATTCCTTCTTCAGCACGACAGTGTGATAGTGCTGAAAACGGAAGATGAACAATCGCAGGTGATCGTCTCCCCCAAATACCAGGCGAAGGTGTTCACTTCCACTGCTACCGGCACAAAAGGAGAGAGCTTCGGATGGATACATTACAAAGCCTTTACGGAAGCGCCTGACCCGCACATGAATGCTTATGGTGGTGAAAACCGCTTCTGGCTTGGCCCGGAAGGCGGTCCTTATTCCCTGTATTTCGCTCCGGGAACACCCATGACCTTCGATAACTGGCATACACCGGCGCCTATCGACTCGGAAGCATGGACCTTAACGCAACAAAGCAAACAAGCTGTGCAACTGCAAAAAGAAATGCAACTGGTCAATTATGCTGGTACAAGCTTATCCCTCCGCGCCAACCGCAGCATTACGCTGCTGGAATCCGATACTATCAACCGGTTGCTGGACCTGATACCCGATACTTCGGTTAAGGTTGTAGGTTATCGTACCGATAATGCCATTACCAATACAGGTACACAGGCCTGGGATGAGAAAACAGGAATGCCCTGTATCTGGATGCTGGATATGTTTAATCCTTCAGAGCAGGCGGTGATCATGATCCCTTATGATTCCAATGCAGTGAAAGCCGGAGAAAAAATTGCCAATACAGGATATTTTGGCGAAATAGATCCGGCCCGCATCAAATACCACAAAGGTGTAGTGTGTTTCAGGGCAGATGGTAAATCGAGGGGAAAGATGGGGATCGTACCCGGCAAGGCAAAACCGCTGGCGGGAAGTTATGATGCAATAAAAAAGATCCTCACCATTACTTTCTTCGATCTGGACCGCAATGGGAAATACCTTAACCAGGAGTGGAAAACAAACCTGCTTCCATTTAGTGGTGATGCCGTGAATGCATACAACGACGGGCCTTTGGCAGATGGTTCGCAAATGGGGCCATTCTATGAGATCGAAAGTGTTTCGCCCGCAGCATTCCTTCAGCCCGGTGAAAAGATGAATCATCAGCATACCGTACTTCATTTAACAGGCCCCGAACAATACCTGGATGTGATCGTGAAAAAATTGTTCGGGCTCTCTGTTCAGGAAATTCCATCATTTCAAAAATAGGCAGCGTGTGCCCAGTCGCTCGCCTCCGGCGAGTGACTTTTGTTTAGTCGCCTCCGGCGACGCGGTGTTCGCCGGAGGCGAACCATTAGAAGTCACTCGCCGGAGGCGAGCGACTGGCCACACCCGAAGTAAATCATTCATTCATACATATCATGACAAAGCATTTTGATTATCCCGCAATCGGGATCAGGCCTGTTATTGACGGCCGGTACGGAGGCGTTCGTGAATCCCTCGAACAAACCACAATGGATATGGCCCGCGCAGCAGCGCATCTTTTTGAAAACAATCTTCACTATCCCGATGGCAGCGCTGTCCGATGCGTGATCGCTGATACCTGTATTGGTGGTGTATCTGAAGCTGCTGCTGCTGCCAGGAAATTTGAACAGCAAAATGTTGGACTAACGTTGTCGGTTACCCCTTGTTGGTGCTACGGCAGTGAGACCATGGACATGCATCCCACCTGGCCCAAAGCCATCTGGGGTTTCAACGGAACTGAAAGGCCCGGCGCCGTTTACCTGGCTGCTACACTGGCTGCCCATAACCAGATGGGACTTCCCGCTTTTGGCATCTATGGCCACGATGTACAGGACCTGCATGATGCATCGATCCCTGAGGATGTGCAGGCAAAACTGATCTCTTTCGCGCGCGCTGGTCTTGCAGTGGCGATGATGCGTGGTACTTCCTATCTCGCTATCGGATCTGTATCGATGGGCATTGCAGGTTCTATTGTAGTGCCGGATCTCTTCCGTGAATACTTCGGCATGCGCAATGAATATGTAGATTCATCCGAGATCCTCCGACGTATCGAACAAAAGATCTACGACGAAAAAGAATTTGAACGTGCGCTGGCCTGGACAAAAGAACATTGCCTGGAAGGAGAGGATACCAATGCCACTACCAAACAATTTTCCAGGAAAGAAAAAGATGAGCAATGGGCTTTTGTAGTGAAGATGACCATCATCATCCGCGATCTCATGAAAGGTAATCCGGTATTGAAAGAGAAAGGATTTCCCGAAGAAGCACAAGGACATCATGCCATCGTATCGGGATTCCAGGGACAAAGGCAATGGACCGATTTCTTACCGAATGGTGATTTCTCAGAAGCCATTCTCAATTCATCATTCGACTGGAATGGCATCCGCGCTCCCTTTATGGTTGCCACAGAAAATGATGCGCTGAATGGAGTGTCTATGCTCTTCGGTTATTTGCTGACCAACCGTGCACAGATCTTCGCCGATGTGCGCACTTACTGGAGCCCTGATGCGGTGCAACGTGTGTCCGGCTGGAAACCGGAAGGCCCTGCCGCTTCAGGTTTCATTCACCTCATCAATTCCGGTTCCGCCACACTCGATGGAAGCGGACAACAGGAAGAAGATGGACAACCCTGCATGAAACCTTTCTGGGAGATCAGCGAAAAAGAAGCGACTGATTGTCTCGCTGCCACTTCCTGGCATCCCGCCAACCGTGGCTATTTCCGCGGAGGCGGTTATTCTTCCAAGTTCGTAACCAAAGGCGGTATGCCGGTGACGATGTGCCGGCTCAACCTGGTAAGAGGCATTGGCCCTGTATTGCAGATCGCGGAAGGAACAACCATCAGCTTACCGGCGCATGTACATTCCGTTCTGGATGACCGGACAGACAAAACCTGGCCCACCACCTGGTTTGTTCCGCACATCACCGGTCAGGGGAATTTCCGCGATGTGTATACCGTGATGGCCAACTGGGGCTCCAATCATGGCTCCATCAGTTATGGCCATATTGGTGATGAGCTGATCACGCTGGCTGCGATGCTGAGAATCCCGGTCTGCATGCACAATGTACCAGATGAAAGGATCTTCCGTCCTTCCGCCTGGAGCGCTTTCGGTATGGATGCCGAATCTGCTGATTACCGTGCATGCAGTACTTACGGTGCTATATATGCGTAAATGATCTTAACCCTTCAACTGCTTATGTTCGACCAATTGAAAATATCATGGATCGATCTGATGATCATCCTTGCCTATCTCGTACTCATCCTGGTAGTAGGGATTCTTTCTATCCGGAAAGACAAGATGAACAGCAACAATTATTTCCTGGCAGGGCGTTCCCTGAACTGGGTGCTCATCGGTTGCGCGCTCTTTGCCTCTAATATTTCAACGATCCATATGGTAGGACTGGCTTCGGCCGGTTTCTCCGATGGTATCGTGCAGGGAAATTTTGAATGGATGGCATCATTCATACTAATCTTACTCGGTCTTGTTTTTGCGCCTTTCTATTTCAGGAACAAGATCTCCACATTACCGGAGTTCCTGGAAAAAAGATACAACGGAACTGCCCGTACGCTGCTTGCCGTATTTGGCATCATCGGCGCCCTCTTCATGCATATTGGTATCAGCCTCTATGCGGGGGCTGTAGTGTTCCAGAATTTTTTCGGGATCGATAAATGGACTTCCATCATTATCATATCGATCGTTACAGCTATTTACACAGTGTATGGCGGTTTGAAAAGTGTGGTGATCACGGAAACGATCCAAACGGTGATCCTCCTGGTGGGTGCTGCCTTCCTGGTTGGTTATGGCCTGCATGCCCTGCATGAGAACGGGATCCATACCTGGGCTGATTTTCAACAGGCAACCAAACCTAATCAACTTAGTTTGTTACAGACTGCCGAACAGAACCCTAAACTACCCTGGTATTCTATCCTATTGGGGTATCCCGTGATCGGGATCTGGTACTGGTGTGCAGACCAGACCATCGTGCAAAGGGTGCTGGGAGCAAAATCACTGGAAGATGCACGCAAGGGTCCGCTCTTTGCCGGCTTCCTGAAAACGCTGCCGGTATTCCTGATGGTAATTCCTGGCGTGATGGCTTATGTTCTTTTCAGGAATGAGATCAATGATCCCAACCAGGCACTACCGGTTATGATCACACGATTATTACCAGTAGGACTGGTAGGATTGTTCAGCGCTTCTTTGCTGGCTGCGCTCATGAGTACCATCGCCTCTGCCCTGAACAGTGCTGCAACACTGGTTTCGATCGATATCTGCAAGCGACGGAACCCGACCATGAGTGATCAGCGGCAGGTAATGATTGGAAAGATCACGGCAGTGGTGGTGATGGCACTGTCTATTGCCTGGTGCCCGATGATCGAGCGGTTCATCAGCATTTTCGATGCTATCAACCAGATACTGGCGGTACTCTCGCCCCCGATCGCAGCAGTTTTTGTTTTAGGTGTTTGCTGGAAAAGGGGCAATCACCAGGGAGCGGTAAGTGCCATGGTGGCGGGTATAGTTGCGGGAGTTCTTGTATTCCTGCTGGATTTCCCCATCATCGGGAATCAAAAGCTGATCACGGATGTGATGGGTATTCCCTATATGATGCAGTGCTGGTGGTTATTCGTTTTATGTTGCCTGGTATTTGTGATCGTAAGCAAACTCACGCCACCACCGCCTCCTGAAAAAGTGCAGAATTATACGCTTGCTTCTCCTTTGAGTTTTCTGTATGGTAAGCTCACGGGTATTGGTGATGCCAGGATCATTTCACTCTTCCTGTTATTGCTGATGGCAGTTCTCTACTTCATATTCCGTTAACATGGAATACTGTGGAAAACCTTACTGGGAAAAGGATAGAAAGGATAAGATAGTGCTAAAATGAGGTAATGTGGTAAATACCCGGAGCAGATGCGGAATCTATCTTTGACCTGCAGTCAGTCGATAGCCATTCCCGGCCCTGGTACCTAAATCAAATCAATTGAAATAATCATGAATCGCAGAGATGCTTTGTACCGGATCGGTGTATTGGCAGGTGGCGTGATCACGGGTCCTGGTTTTATTTCTTCATCATTTTTCAGCAGGTCTTTCAGGTTGGTGATCCTGCCAGATACACAAACCTATTCGAAGCGCTACCCGGAAATTTTCAAAGCGCAAACTTCCTGGATCGCTAAGCATGCCAAGGATATCGCATTCGTTTTGCACGCCGGCGATATCACCGATCACAACAGCGAAGAACAATGGAAAGTAGCTGTGGATGCCATGAGCATGCTGGATGGAAAAGTCCCTGTAAGCATCGTGCCGGGCAATCATGATATCGGAAGCAAGCCAAAACTTTCCTGTGATGTCCGGAACTCGGATCTCTTCAACCGTTTCTTTCCCTATGATAAATACAGCGCCCAGCCTGAGTTTGGCGGCGCCTATGAAAAGGGGAGGATGGATAATACCTGGTTCACATTTCGTGCAGCAGGTAAGAACTGGATGGTCCTTTCGCTGGAGTTCGGCCCGCGGAATAAAGTCATTGCCTGGGCAAACGAAGTGGTGGCGCAGCATCCCAATCACCAGGTGATCCTGCTTACGCATGCATACATGTATGCCGATGATACCAGGATCGGGGTGGGAGATAAATGGAGGCCACAGGCATACGGCATCGGAAAAGACCAGGGCGATGAAGCGGTGAATGATGGTGATCAGATCTGGGAAAAACTGGTCAGCAAACATGCCAATATGAAGATGGTATTCAGCGGACATGTATTGTTTGATGGTACAGGTAAACTGGTGAGTAAAGGCATCCATGGGAACGATGTGTACCAGATGCTGGCCAATTACCAGGAAGGAGTGATTGGAACGGTGAATGGCGGAAATGGCTACCTGCGCATCGTAACAGTGAATCCACGCAAGAAGAAAATTTCTGTACAGACCTATTCACCTTATCTGGACAAATTCAAAACGGAGGAAGACCAGCAATTCGAATTCAATGATGTCAGTTTCGGATAAGCGCGGCTCCTTTCCATCCCTTGATCAACTTAATGCTAAACCCTGCTTAATCAATTCGGGTATGAAAAAATCGATCTACGCCAGTTACTTAGCGGCTGTTTTTCTAATCATTGCAAATATTCAACGGCTCAGTGCCGCTCCTGTTACCAGAGATAGCAGTCATAAATTCTCAGCTGCAGCCGCAGAAACTGCCATCAAACAGTTCATGGACAAATACAAAGTACCAGGACTTTCCATTGCGGTGGGAAAAGATGGTAAAATAGTTTATGCCCGTGGATTCGGTATTGCGGATTCCGCTGCCGGTAAAAAAGTGAACACACAAAGCCAGTTCCGCATTGCCAGTTTATCCAAGCCCATCACGGCTGTTGCCATTCTGAAACTGGCTGAACAGGGAAAATTTACACTTGACGATAAAGTGTTCGGGGAAGGCGGCGTACTGGGAACTGCCTATGGAAGGCAGCCTTATCCCGAAGGCATTTCATCCATCACCATCCGTCAGTTATTATCTCATATCAGTGGCGGCTGGCAGAACAACGGTGATGATCCCATGTTCCATAATAAAGACCTTACTGCCGATCAGCTGATCTCGCACACACTCAACAGTCAACCATTGAAGAACAGGCCGGGTACCGCCTATGCCTACTCGAATTTTGGGTATTGTATCCTTGGGCGTGTGATCGAGAAAGTGACTGGCAAGCCTTATGAAAAATATATGTTGTCTGAGATCCTGCGTCCTGCCGGTGTAAAACATATGGAAGTAGGTGGCAACACTGCAGATGAAAAGAGAAAGCATGAAGTGGTGTATTATAGTCGCGACAGGAGCGCCTACCTCGACAATGTAACCCGTATGGATGCGCATGGCGGTTGGATCGCCACGCCCACAGACCTCGTGAAATTCTTATGGCAGGTGGATGGTTTCGATCACAGGCCAGACATCCTGCAATCCGCATCGATCCGTGAAATGACCACACCATCCAAACCCAACCCCTCCTATGCATTGGGATGGAGTGTAGCCGGCGCCACCTGGAAACACACCGGCAGCCTTCCCGGCACTGGTGCTGAAATGATCCGTACGGGCGGCGGCTATTGTTGCGCTGTTCTGGTGAACACCAAGCAGGGGGGAGATTTCTTCAAAGACCTTGATATCCTCGTGAAAAAAGTTACCGGCCTGCAATAGCCATAACCATTAGACTTCCTACTGACCTGTTGAAGCTTATTGAATCTTAACCAAATCAACTTGTTTATGAAAAGCAAGCGGACTGACCTTCTATTGAGGTCGATCTTCATCCTCTTTATGCTGCTAAGCCCTGGTGTGATGCTCTTCACAAAGGCGCAGGACAAAAAGAGCCCTGATAAAAAAACAGAGATCAGGGGCACTATCACCGACAGTTCCCTGGCGGTGATGCCAGGGGTATCGGTTTCTGTAAAGGGCAATTCCCAGATCGGCACCACTTCCGATCTCAACGGTAAATATATCCTGGAAGTTCCGGCGGGTTCGATGATCGTGTTCAGTATGGTGGGCTTCGGTACACAGGAGATATTGTCCACCGGTAAATCGGTGATCAATGTAACGATGCGCTCTTCCGCCAATCAATTGGAAGATGTGGTGGTAACTGTTGCATTCGGCAAACAGAAAAAAAGGGAAGTGGTTGGATCCGTTACCAGCATCGATCCCGGTGAACTGAAAATTCCATCGAGTAATCTCACCACTGCATTGGCCGGAAGGATGGCAGGCGTGGTGGCTTACCAGAGAAGCGGCGAGCCCGGCTCCGACAATGCCAATTTCTTCATTCGCGGTGTTACCACTTTTGGTTATAAGACAGACCCGCTGATCCTGGTGGATAATATCGAGCTGACAGCTACAGACCTTGCGCGTCTGCAACCCGATGATATCGCCAGTTTCGCCATCCTGAAAGATGCCACGGCTACTGCCTTGTACGGCGCACGCGGCGCCAATGGCATCATTCTCATCACTACCAAAAAAGGTAAGGAAGGAAAGGCGAAGATCAATTTAAGGGTGGAAAATTCTGTTTCGCAACCTACACGAAATATCGAGCTGGCCGATCCTGTAACCTACATGAAACTCGGCAATGAGGCAGTGCTTACGCGCAATCCGCTAGGCATCCTGCCTTATTCGCAATACAAGATCGATAATACTATCGAAGGCACCAATCCTTATATGTTCCCGGCAACAGACTGGAGAAAGGAATTGTTCAGGGACTATACCATGAACCAGCGTGCTAATTTCAGCGTTACAGGTGGTAGCCAAACCACGCAGTATTATTTGTCTGCTTCCGTGACCAAAGACAATGGCATGCTGAAAGTGCCGAAGCGCAGCAATTTCAACAACAATATCGATCTCAAAACTTATTTGTTGCGTTCCAATGTGAACATCAATCTCACAAAAACAACTGAAGCAGGCATCAAATTGTATGGATCATTCGATGAATACAATGGGCCTATCGATGGCGGCACAACTTTGTACAATAAGATCATGCGCACCAATCCTGTTTTCTTCCCGGCCTATTACCCGGTGGATGCGGAGCATCAGCATACACAGCATATCCTGTTCGGCAATTTCGAGAGCGGGGATTATATCAACCCCTATGCAGATATGGTTAGGGGATATAAAGATTATTCAAGATCACTGATGCTGGCGCAGTTTGAGCTTAAACAAAACCTGGCTTTCATTACGCAGGGGCTGAACTTCAGTGGTATCATCAATACTACCCGCCGTTCTTTTTTCGATGTATCCCGCTTTTATAATCCATTCTACTACCAGGCTACCAACTACGATCCGGCAAAGAACAAGTACAGTCTGAACCTGCTCAATGAAGCGCAGGGCACTGAATACCTCAATTACCGGGAAGGACAAAAACTGATCAGCTCCACTTCCTATATCGAGGCAGCGCTGAACTATAACCGGACTTTCGAGAAGCATGGCGTGAGCAGCATTCTCGTACTGCTGATGAACAACAGACTGGACGCTAATTCCGGTGATCTGCAAACCTCATTGCCTTATCGTAATATCGGGTTGTCCGGCAGGTTCACCTATTCATTCGACCGCCGGTACTTTGCGGAATTCAATTTTGGATACAATGGCTCTGAAAGATTCTATGATGGAAAAAGATTCGGCTTTTTTCCTTCGGCTGGTATCGCCTGGTCTGTGTCCAACGAAAAATTCTGGAAGCCGCTGGAAGATATCGTTACCAACCTGAAGCTGAGAGCTACTTATGGTCTTGTTGGAAATGATGCTATCGGCGGACCGGCAGACAGGTTCTTCTATCTCTCTAATGTAAATATGGAAGATGGCGCCAGGGGCGCAACGTTCGGAACCAACTACGGTTATTCAAGAACAGGGATCTCCATCTCCCGTTACGACAACAAGGAGATCACCTGGGAAGTGGCGCAGAAAGTGAATCTCGGCATGGAGATCAGTTTATGGAACAGGCTCAATGTGATTGCCGAAGTATTCCGCGAGAACAGGAGCAAAATTCTCATGAACCGTTCCAGTATTCCCAATACAGCCGGTTTGCAGGCTGCCCAGAAATCCAATGTGGGCGAAGCTACCGGAGAGGGTATGGATATATCTGTTGATTATTCGCTCAATCTCAATAAGGATATCTGGTTGCAGGCGAGAGGCAATTTTACTTATGCTACCAGTTCCTTCAAGGTATATGATGAACCGGACTATGCAGAAAAATATTTGTCGAGGATCGGCCATAGTCTTAACCAGACCTGGGGTTATCTGGCAGAAAGATTATTTGTGGACGATGCGGATGTGGCCAACTCACCACGGCAGAATTTTGGCGAATACATGGCCGGCGATATCAAGTACCGGGATCTGAATGGTGATGGTGTGATCACTTCCCTCGATCGTGTACCCATTGGTTTCCCTACCGTTCCTGAGATAGTGTATGGCTTCGGTTTTTCTGCCGGGTATAAGAACCTCGATCTTTCCTGCTTCTTCCAGGGTTCTGCCAGATCATCTTTCTATATCGATGCTGAAAACACTTCACCCTTTGTAGAAAACCAGGCATTATTGAAAGCTTATTCAGAAAGCTACTGGTCCGAAGATAACAGGAATATATATGCGCTTTGGCCGCGACTGAGCAATACCAATATCAACAATAACCTGCAGGCCAGCACCTGGTTTCTCCGGAACGGGGCATTTCTGCGGTTGAAAACAGTGGAGCTGGGTTACTCTTTCCCCAGGAAATTGATCAGCAAGGTGCACCTGACCAATGCCAGGATCTATGCCAGTGGCATCAACCTGCTCACGTTCAGTCCATTTAAATTATGGGATGTTGAAATGGGAGGAAATGGACTGGGTTATCCCATCCAGCGTGTGATCAATGTTGGGCTCAATATCAATTTTTAATGATCAGTAATAATAACCTGATGAAACGATTTACCATAGTAGCCCTGTTGGCGATGCTCGCGGGCAGTGGCTGCAAGAAATACCTCGATATTGTGCCGGACAATATCGCTACTATCGATTACGCATTCCGGGCAAGGAATGTGGCGGAGAAATATCTCTTTACCTGTTATTCTTATATGCCGGATGATGCCAGCATCTTTGCCAACCCAGGCATGCTCACGGCAGATGAATTCTGGTTCTATTATCCCGGCTTCAACTCCAATGCCTGGAATATTGCACGCGGACTTCAGAATAAAGTGAATCCCTACCTGAATTATTGGGGTGGACTGAATACCGGGAAACCCTTGTTCCAGGCATTGCGCGATTGCAATATTTTCCTGGAGAATATCAATAAAGTGCCTGATATGGACCAGATGGAAAAAGACCGCTGGTCAGGAGAAGTTAAATTCCTCAAAGCTTATTATCATTATTTTCTTTTCAGGTTATATGGCCCTGTTCCATTGATCAAAACAAATATTCCTATTTCTGCTTCCGTTGAAGAAGTGAAGGTTAAAAGGATGCCGGTTGATTCCTGCGTAGACTATGTGATACAATTGCTGGATGAATCCATTCCTGTATTGCCGGACATCATCCAGAATGAAGCATCCGAACTGGGAAGGATCACCAAAACAATTGCCATGACGCTGAAGGCCGATGTGCTGGTGACTGCAGCCAGTCCACTCTTCAATGGCAATCCGGATTATGCTTCTTTCAAAGACAATGATGAAGTGAACCTCTTCCCCGCAACCTATAGCCAGGAAAAATGGGCGAAGGCTGCAGCGGCCTGTAAGGCCGCCATCGATCAGGCGCATGGCGCAGGTCATTATATTTTCAAATACATCAATGCCAATCCCAGTCATATCATGTCTGACTGGACTAAAACGCAGATGAGTATCCGGAATGCAGTTACCCAACGATGGAACAAGGAGATCATCTGGGCCAATAGCCAGAGCCAGGCCATTGCTATCCAGCGTTATGCATTTATCCGTGCACTGGATCCGGCTGCCAATAACAACTCCACTGCTTTAGGCGATCTGGCTCCAACGCTGAAGATGGCTGAAACATTCTATACCGAGAATGGTGTACCCATCAGTGAGGACAAAACCTGGGATTACCAGAACCGTTATGGGTTACGTGTTTCGGAAGAAGAGGATAAGCACGCCATCAAGATGGGGTACACCACAGCCAAACTTAATTACGACAGGGAACCGCGTTTCTATGCAGACCTGGGCTTCGATGGAGGCACCTGGTATGGTCATGGAAGATTCGACGATAACAATCCCTGGGTGGCGGAAATGAAGCTGGGGCAAACAGCTGCCAGGAAAAATACCTATGGCTATTCCATTACAGGGTATCAGCCGAAGAAGCTCGTGTTCTTCACCAATACGGCAACGGCATCTTCCTATCCCATCGAAAGTTATCCATGGCCGATATACAGGCTCGCTGATCTGTATCTGCTGTATGCCGAGGCCTTGAATGAATCAGAAGGTCCCACGCAGGAAGTGTATGACTATGTGAACCTCGTGCGTGAAAGAGCCAGTATTCCTACCGTACAGGATGCATGGACCACTTATTCAACACAACCCGACAAGTTCACCAATAAGTCGGGCATGCGGGAGATCATTCACCAGGAAAGAATGATCGAGCTCGCCTTCGAAGGTAAAAGAGCGTATGATCTTCGCCGTTGGAAAAAGGCCATGTCGTTTCAGAACACCCCGGTGGAAGGCTGGGATATCCTGCAATCGGAAACAGTTCCTTACTACCAGAAGAAAATACTGTTCCCGCAGAAGTTCCAGACCCGCGATTATCTCTGGCCGATAAGGGAGAATGATATCACCGTAAACAGGAAGCTGGTCCAAAACCCAGGCTGGTAAAACCTTTCATTACATCATCATAAATATTCTTTTATGTGTGCTCCTAAAAATATAATGCTCTTGCTGTTGGTTGCTCTGACAGTATTCGCCTGTAAAGAAGAATTGATCGGGCCACCGGAAGGAGATGGAAAAGGCCCGGGGCCGGTTTCGAATGTTAGTGTGGAGAACCTGCCCGGCGCAGCCAAACTTACGTATACGCTTCCTTCAGATCCTGATCTCATGTATGTGGTGGCTGAATTCAGTCCACGTACCAACAGTAACCGGGATGTAAAATCATCTTTCTATAATAATTCTCTTGTGGTGGATGGTTTTGGAGAAAGCAAGCCCTTTGAAGTGAAGTTGTATGCGGTTGACAAGGAAGAAAAAAGATCAGAGCCTGTGATCGTTACTGTGAATCCTGCTACGCCGCCCATTCAGAAAGTGTATGCTTCGGTGGAATTGAAAGAGGATTTTGGTGGCCTGAACGTAAGGTTCAAGAACCCTGATGGCGGCAATATCGTTTTCAGTGTGATGAAAAAGAATACCGGCAGCGAATTCCAGGAGATACAGAAATATTATACAAAAGATACGGCAGGCGCTTTCTCCGTGCGTGGCATGCCTTCTGAGCCTGTCACTTTTGGCGTGGTACTGCGAGACAGGTGGGACAATCATTCCGATACACTTACAGCTGATCTCACGCCGATCTATGAAGTGCAGGTGCCTGATAATACCATCACACTCAAAAAACTGTCGGGCGATGTATTTACGCCACGGAGCCCCTGGAAATGGGAGTGGATCTGGGATGGCATCATAGAACATACCGGCAATAAGTTCCTGGTTACACAGGTGGGCACCGGTATGCCGCAGTCTTTTACCATGGATCTTGGAAAAACGTATAAGCTAAGCCGTTATAAATACTGGCAACGGACAGATAATTCCTACTATGCGCAGGGACCACAGTATTGGGAACTTTACGGTTCCAATGATCCCAACCCCGATGGAAGTTTTGATGACAGTTGGGTAAAGCTCCTCAGTTGCGAACATGTAAAACCAAGCGGTTTGCCGCCGGGGGAAAATACAGCAGAAGATCTTGAGAAGCTGAAAGCCGGGCTGGAATTCAATTTTCCGCTGGATGCGCCACCCTGCCGCTATATCAGGTGGAAGACGCTTTCTTCCTGGGCAGGTACTGATTTCCAGGTGCTGGGCGACATTATCGTTTACGGAAACGATCAATAATATTTCCGGTCTTAATACAAATTTTTATGACGAAACTAATCATCAATATAGCTGTAACGATATTATTGGTTTCCCTGTCTTTTTCCTGCGGGAAGATGAATGATGTGTACAAGGATTTTGTTAAAGGAGGGGCGATCAATTATACCGGAAAAGTAGACTCCGTGAAAGTGTTTCCCGGAAAAGGGAGGATCCAGTTCACCTATCAGTTGCGCTCGGACCCCAAGATCATCAAAACGGTTATCTACTGGAATAACCGGAAGGATTCCATGGTGCAGCCTGTGCAGCGTAAACCAGGGATAGACACTATTACCACCCTCATACCGCAGATTGCAGAAGGCACTTACACTTTTACATTTATCACTTACGATAACCAGGGCAATTCATCTGTGTCAGTAGATATTCCAGGCAATGTATATGGGAGCAATTATGAGAGCTTTCTAACTGCCAGACCTATGCGCACCAGTGAAATGACAGCGGATGGAGATGCGTTGATCACCTGGTATACCGCAGACCCACTCGTGATTGGCACGGAGATGAGCTATACAGGGAGCGATGATACTGAGAAAGAAGTGATCCTTCCTGCTTCCGAGCTGGAAGGGGTAATGGAAGATTTCAAGGATGGTGCTCCTTATTCCTACAGAACGATGTACCAGCCAGAACCTAATATGATAGACACGCTGTACAGCGTGGCAACCAATGCTGATATCCTGATGGACGATGTTACGCATCTGTACCTGCTGAACCCCGGTAATCCCTTTGAGTATGCTACGTATGATGGTATACGTTATGGTACGCTGAAAGACTGGACCGTAACAGCCAATGTGAACAACCAGGCTGGGTTCGGTAGCTTCGACAATATAGAAGATGGCGCTTACATGAGTATTTCCAAAATGACAGATGACAATGCTGCGGTATCCCATGGAAAGATCTCACAATCAGTAAACCTGCCGGCAGGTGAATACAATTTCATTGTTTATTTCAATGGTAAGCCGGAAGCGGGTTATTCCATTGCGGCCGGCACAGGTTCAAGAGTGGCTGCAGCTTTGGGAACCACGATCCCGAATACACCATCAGCAGCCAATTCACTGGGTTTCTCCACACTGAGTCCCCGTACTTCCATCGCATTTCAATTGGCAGAGCCGAAGCAGGTGGCATTGGGGATCTGGAGCTCGATGTCGCAGAACACGAATTATTTCAGGGCAGTAAAAGTGAAGCTGTTGAAACGCAAATAAGAGAATACAGAATTTAATCGGGGAGCTGGCAGTCGCTCGCCTCCCGGCGAGTGACTTGTATTTGCTCGCCTCCGGCGAGCACCGCGTCGCCGGAGGCGACTAAATAAAACTCACTCGCCAGAGGCGAGCGAGTGAGCTCCCCGAAAAACATAGAGGCGACCGCAAAAGGTCGCCTCTATGTTTTTAATATGATGTTTTAATGGGATTATTTCGTTCTTCCCGGATAAACTTTCAACGCCGCTTCCAGGCAATCCATCGCGCCATTGAGATCGTCTCCGTTCAGTACGTAGGCCAGGCGGACTTCATTCAATCCAAGTCCTTTCGTTCCATAGAATCCAGTAGCCGGCGCCAGCATTACAGTGGCGTTGTTATGATTGAAGGATTCCAGCAGCCACTGGCAGAATTTATCGGAATCATCGATGGGCAATTTGGCCATTGCATAGAAGGCTCCACCGGGATTAGGGCAGAATACACCTTCCATGGCATTCAGTCTTTTTACCAGCACATCCCTGCGTTTGAGGTATTCGGCGCGGGTGGCGTCGAAATAATTATCGGGCAGGTCAATAGCTGCTTCACCGAGGATCTGTGCAAAGGAGGGGGGGCTGAGGCGCGCCTGTGCAAATTTCATGGCGGCATCCAGCACCTGTTTGTTCTTTGTAACGAATGCGCCGATACGTCCGCCGCAGGCACTGTAACGCTTAGAGATCGTATCCATCAACACTACGTTCTGTTCGGCTCCTTCGAGTTGCATGGCGCTGATCTGTTTGCCATCGTAGGCGAACTCACGGTAAGCTTCATCCGAAAACAGGAAGAGGTTGTGTTTGATCACGATCTCTTTCAGTGTGTTCATTTCCTCCTGGCTGTAGAGGTAACCTGTAGGATTGTTGGGATTACAGATCACGATCGCTTTGGTGCGGGGCGTGATCATTTTTTCAAACTCGCTGATGGCGGGCAGTGCAAACCCGGTTTCGATGGAGGAGGTGATGGGCTTTACCACTACTTCAGCTTCCACGGCAAATCCATTGTAGTTGGCGTAGAAAGGCTCGGGAATGATCACTTCGTCACCCGGATCGAGGCAGGTCATGAAACCAAATATAATGGCTTCGGATCCGCCGGTAGTGATGATGATCTGGTTATGGTCCACTTCAATACCTACTTTCTTATAGTATTCCACCAGTTTGCGGCGATAGCTCTCGTTACCTGCACTGTGACTGTATTCCAGCACTTTGAAATCGGCATGGCGAACAGCGTCCAGGATCTGGGGAGGCGTTTCAATATCCGGCTGACCAATATTGAGATGGTATACTTTCGTTCCTTTTTTCTTGGCTGCTTCCGCAAAAGGAACCAGCTTACGGATGGGGGATGGTGGCATTGCATGGCCACGCTGGCTAATCGTTAACATGCGGCAAAGATAGGGGAGTATTGTTATCTGTTTTTGGGGAAATACACAAAAAAATGTGGGGTCTTCCATGTATTGCCAAAGACAACAGGAAGACCCCGCGCAGCTAATGTGTATCTTTTATTTTGACTTGTTTCCTTTTGATTGCTGATATTTTGCGTAATCGACTTCATTCAGTACTTCACCGGTGATGCGAAGGTCCAGTGGGGCATCGATACCCGCTACCTTGATGGTGATGGTTTTGTTGAAGGGCCCGAGTGCTGAGGCGTTGAAACCGGCAGTGATCTTGTCGGCCTTTCCTTTTGCAATGGGAGCTTCAGGTTTTACCGGAGTAGTGCAACCGCAGGATGCAGTGGCAGCCTCGATCACAACAGGCTTTGTGCCGATATTGGTGAACGCGAAATTGTAAGTTACAGGTACACCTTGTTTGATCTTACCGAAATCGTGAACCAGTTCTTTGAACTTCACAACATTTTCTGCTTTCTGCACTGTAGCAGGGGCCTGGGCAAATACTGTTGCTGATACGAAAAACACGCTGAGTGCCAGAAGGAGATGTTTCATACTCGATTGAATTTGTTTAGTGACCATTAATGTTTTTTAATAATGCAATGGACGCGTTGACCGGTGCTGCTGTAACAGGTGTTTTGTACACAGTACCGGAGATCAACAGCGTTTTAGACTGGTTATTGTTATAAAGTATCGTGATCGACTTATTGAAGTAACCTTCAGCAGCCGAATTGTATCCTACCTTGATCTGTGCCGTGGCTCCCGGTTTGATCGGCGCTTTACTCCACTCGGGAGTGGTACAGCCACAGGATGCCTGCACATTGGTCAATAACAAAGGAGTTTTACCTGTGTTCACTATTTCAAAAATATGTGTCACGGGCCTCCCCTGAGGGATCTTGCCAAAATCATACCCGGATTCTTTCAGTTGCAACACTTCTGTGCCAGCTTGCGTTGCAGTGGCAGACTGCGCCTTCACCGAAACGGTCCCGGCCAGGAATATGACGATGGCAAATGCGAAAAACCTTCTGATCATGACCTGATAAATTTTAATGTTAACGTATTCAAAATTACATTTTTAACGCACTATCTGCCAATAAATTTCGGGGTTAATGACAATTTTTTAACAACTGCAAATATTGCCCGCTTTCGAACATATTATATGGAGTTAATACCTACTTTTGACGCATGGAAAACGCCATACACAACCCATTGTTTGCCAACGAAAAATTATCGTTCGACAAGTTCCGGGAGGAAGTGTTGAACGACTACCGTATGGCCTGCGAGAGCAGGGAAGCCAGCCTTTTAGGCCGTAAGGAAGTACTGACCGGGAAAGCCAAATTCGGCATTTTCGGCGACGGGAAGGAAGTTGCCCAGATTGCAGCAGCTAAATTTTTCCGTCGCGGAGACTGGTTATCTGGTTATTATCGCGATCAAACCTTTGCTTTTGCCTCCAAACAGGCAAATGTGGAAGAGTTCTTTGCCCAGCTCTATGCCGATCCCGATACTGCCAATGACCCCCATAGCGGCGGCCGCCAGATGAACTCCCACTTCGCCACTCAAACCGTTGATGAAGAGGGGGAATTCCTCGATCTCGTCAACCGCAGGAACATCGCAGCCGGACTGGCCCCTACTGCCGGACAAATGCCAAGGGCCCTCGGCATGGCATTCGCTTCAAAATTATTCCGCAATTCAGGAGTGCTGCAGGACCTTCACCATCTCAGCAATGAAGGCAATGAAGTTTGCTTCGCTACTATCGGTGATGCCTCCACGTCTGAAGGCCATTTCTGGGAAACCATCAATGCCGCCGGCGTGCTGCAGGTGCCACTCGCAGTACTCGTGTACGACGATGGTTACGGTATCTCCGTTCCCAAAGAATTTCAAACAACCAAAGGCTCCATCTCCGAAGCGCTCAAGGGCTTCCAGAAAAAAGATGGCACCAACGGCTTCGATATCTATAAAGTACGCGCCTGGGATTATGCAGGCATGTGCGAAGTATTTGAATCAGCTATCCAGAAGATCCGCGATACACATATCCCGGCCCTCTTCCATGTAGAAGAGGTAACCCAGCCTCAGGGACATTCTACTTCGGGTAGTCATGAACGTTACAAGAGCCCCGAACAGCTCGAATGGGAACGTGAGTGGGACGGAAACAAGAAGTTCCGCGAATGGATCCTCGAAAACGAGCTCTGCTCAGAAGAGGAACTGCATAATGTGGAGATCAAAGCGAAAGAATATGTGCGCGACAGTAAGAACCGCGCCTGGGAAAAATATATCACTCCCATCAAACAGCAGGTGAGCGAAGCCCTGGACATGATCGATGAACTGATCAATGCAGGCCTCGATGCGCATGGCGACCTGGCGAAAGACAGGCAGGGACTCGCGTCTAACCGTGAGCCTATGCGCCGCGACATACTACAGGTAATCCACAATGCTCTCTTACATGCCGGTAATGCGCCCGCTGCTGACCGTCTCAGAACTTATTACAAGGAAATGAAAGCCGAAGGCTATGCCATGTACGATTCCAAATTGTACGATGAAAGCCCGAAGAGCGTTTTCAATATTCAAACTTCAGCACTTACTTACGCTTTCGATGCACCGATGGTGAACGGTTACGAGATCCTCAACCGCTACTTCGATGCACTGTTGAACAGCAATCCCAAAGTGGTGGCATTCGGAGAAGACGTAGGTAAGATCGGCGACGTGAACCAGGGCTTTGCCGGCCTCCAGGCCAAACATGGTAACGATCGTGTGTTCGATACCGGTATACGCGAGCTCACTATTATGGGACAAGGCATTGGCCTCGCCATGCGTGGTCTCCGTCCAATCGCAGAAATTCAATACCTCGATTATCTTTTATATGGACTGCAGCCACTCAGCGATGATGCTGCCACCCTCCACTGGCGCACCAAAGGCCGCCAGAGCTGCCCGGTGATCGTTCGCACCCGCGGCCACAGGCTGGAAGGCATCTGGCATAGCGGCTCACCGCTGGGCATGATGATCAATTCCCTTCGCGGCATGCATATCTGCGTACCCCGCAATATGGTGCAGGCGGCAGGTATGTACAATACCCTGTTGCAGGGTAATGATCCAGGCATTGTAGTGGAATGTCTCAATGGTTATCGCCTGAAAGAAAAACTTCCCAGCGACCTGCTGAATTACACAGTAGCGCTCGGTGTTCCTGAAGTGATCCGTGAAGGCTCAGATATCACGATCGTTTCCTATGGTTCTATGCTCCGCGTGATCCAGGAAGCCGCTGACATCATGGCGAAACATGGCATCAGTTGCGAGATCGTGGATGTGCAGACATTGCTGCCATTCGATACCCACCAGGTGATCCTGCAAAGCCTGAAGAAGACCAATCGCATCGTGTTCGTGGATGAAGATGTGCCGGGTGGCGCATGCGGATACATGTTCAACGAAGTGATGGAAAAACAAGGTGGCTACCGCTGGCTGGATGTGGCCCCCCGCACCATCACCGGTAAAGCACACAGACCCAGCTATGGCAGCGACGGCGATTATTTCAGCAAGCCCAACACCGAAGAGATCGTGGATGTGGTAACTGAAATGGTAAATGAATAAACTCTACCTCGACATTATCGAGACCGGCGGTACCATCGCCTTTGGATTGTCAGGCGCATTCATGGCCATGGAAAAAAGGTTAGATCCTTTTGGAGTGATCATCATTACGTTTGTAACAGCCATCGGTGGTGGAACCGTTCGTGATATGCTGATCGGCAAAACGCCGGTCACCTGGTTGCAGGACAATCGTACTGCTTTGATCGTTCTCGGAACCGCCATTGCAGCATTGCTTTTCGGCAAATACCTCAAACAACTAAGCAAGACAATGTTCTTTTTCGATTCACTCGGATTGGGCTTGTTTACAGTGGTGGGGATCGAAAAAGGGCAGGAGGCTGGTCTCAGTTCCCTGATCTGCATTGCCCTGGGCACTACTACAGGTTGCTTTGGCGGCGTGCTTCGTGATGTGTTGCTCAACAATATCCCGCTCATTTTCCGGAAAGAGATCTATGCTTCTGCCTGTATTGCTGGAGGCATCTTGTATTTCGGGCTGGTGCAGACCGGTATACTGCTGGAGTATATCACCACTATTACCATTGTGTTCATTGTATTGATCCGTGTGATTGCTGTGAGATATAAAATATCTTTGCCGGCGAGTTACAATAAATAGTTCCACATGTTATCAGCTAAAGAGAGAAGGTTTATCAAATACTGGGAAGAACAAAGAGTAGGCGGACAAAGGCCCTATCTCACTTTGTACATCCTGGCCGGCACTTTCATTTCCACGATCGTGGTGTTTTTTTTATTTGCGATGTTGGGAATTGACCTGGAAGGCACGTTGTGGATGGTGCCCGTGATCAGTGTGATTGCGATCACCGTGATTTCTGTGGCAACATGGAAAAGGAATGAGAAAAGGTTTAAGGAAATTGTTAAGCGGGAGATAGAAGAGGGGATGGGTGATGGAGAGAATCATACGAATGGGAAATAGAAATATGTATCGAAATTCTGTACATTGAAATATTGTATTTGACCACAGATTGCTTTTGCATCCACCAGTTAGTCTTTAGCTTGTCCAGCATTCACTTTATAAAGACCACTTATTTTTGGGTATGTAATTGATTATCATTTATATATTTGGTTTGATTATCGAATTTGATCGCTGATCGCGATTCGCGAACAGAAAACAATTATATTCGTGGTATGAAATCTCACAATGGTATGCGACCGCAGGACATAGTCATCCTGCTGAAAATTCTAAGTATTGATAAGTCTGATTGGCAATACAGGGATTTGTCTGCACAACTGTTTATCAGTGTTTCAGAAATTTCAGAGTCTCTTCAAAGAAGCCATACCGGAGGTCTGATCGATCAGTCGCGTCGTAACGTATATCGTCAATCGCTAATGGAATTTATCGGGCATGGACTACATTATGTGTTTCCTCAGGTGCCTGGTTCATTTGTAACAGGAGTTCCGACCGGGCATTCACATAGTTTTTTTAAAAAACATTTCGATTCAGAATTCAATTACGTTTGGCCAGATGAAAACGGGACTATAAAAGGTCTTTCAATTATTCCGTTACATAAAGGCGTTCCACTAGCTGCACAATTGGATGCAAAGCTTTACAGATGGCTGGCTGCAATCGATATCTTAAGAGTAGGGCGGGTAAGAGAGTTTAAATTGGCATTGAATATGCTGAAGAAAGAAATATTGACTTGAGTATGCGTCCAAATATTGTTAGAATAAAAGCCGTTTATAACGCTCTTGAAGAATTGGGCAGTGAAGTCGTGTTTGTTGGTGGAGCTACGGTTGCTTTATATGCGGACCGCCCCGCTATTGAAGTAAGACCAACAGATGATGTTGATATTTTGGTGGAGCTATTGAATTACTCAGATTATTCTGACATAGAAAACAAATTGCGTGCAAAAGGCTTTGAGAATGATATCGATTCTGGTGTGATTTGCCGTTACCGCGTCAATGGTGTAATTGTAGATGTTATGCCTACAGAGAAAAATATTCTGGGTTTCTCGAATAAATGGTATCCCGATGGGTTCAGGACTGCCATGAATTTTAAACTCGATGAAAATAGTGTGGTCAGGATTTTTCAACCGGCCTGCTTTATTGCTTCCAAGCTTGAAGCATTTAAGGGTAGAGGAGATAACGATGGAAGATTGAGCAGTGATTTTGAAGATATAATATTTGTATTAAACAACAGAACCAGTATCTGGGATGAAATGGATGCTGCTCCTGAACCGTTGAGAAATTATTTACAAAATGAATTTGGAAAACTTCTTTCGCATTCTTATATTTTTGAATGGGTAGGTGTGCATCTCGATTATAACGAGCAGAACAGAGTGACTCATATTATAGGAGGATTGCAGAGAAGCTTCGGGTGAATGAAAGCTCATGATTACCTTGCATTTGTCAGCAATTCAAAAAAGTGCTCCTTGCTTACAGCTGTTTTAGGTTTTCCCAAAGTTTCGATCATTTCAGGGGGAAGATGAGCTTCAATATTCGCAGACAGAATGATTGCGTATTTTCCATCAGGCTCGAAAAAGATAAAGTTACCTGTTTGCATTAATTGATAGATCAATTCACAGAGATCCGGACCCGAACAAGGTCTGCTGATAGTAAGGTTTCCGATAAATTTACTATTCCTATCCATGAAAACCGTACATCTGTTTTCAGGATCAAAACAAATGTCAAAAAAATTTTCTCCAGCGTTTGAAACGTATTTGGCGAGTAAAGGAATAATAAAGTCAACCGGGATTTCTTGTGGTTCCTGATTAAAGTAGGCCTGTAAGTAATATTCGTATGCCATAGTCAGGTGTTTTTGAGTCCGTTTACTTATTCCAAAACCCCTTCCACCCCGGATACGTCACAATCTTATACGCCAGCAATACAACCCCGGCAATTTTCAAAATTACCCCTGCAATGAACCAATATTCTCCATTGGACCAATGAGCGATCTTTATCCAGCTCCCAACAAATTCCAGTACAAATCCGATTGCCAGTAAGAACAATGCATGTTTAGCTTTCATGAAACTGAGATTATATCATAAGTAGAAAAGCCTCCATCAATATTACATTAATGGAGGCTTTTGAATATCATTTTTCGCTTATGCGAGATTGTGAAACACTTTCTGTACATCTTCGTCCTGCTCCAGCCTGTCTACCAGTTTCAACACTTCCTGGGCCTGTTCTTCTCCTAATTCAACGGTAGTGCCGGGGATCCATTCCAGTTCGGCGCTGATGGGAGTGATGTTCTTTTCTTCGAGGGCTTTCTGCATGTTACCGAAATCGGTGAAGCCTACACGCAGTACCAGTACAGTTTCGCCGTTCTCACCGGTTCCTTCTCCCATTTCTTCCAGGCCGAAATCGATCAGCTCCAGCTCCAGGTCTTCCTGGCTGAGGCCTTCAGGATTCAGTTTGAATACGCCCATCTTTTTGAACTGGAAGGCTACGCTGCCGCTATTGCCGAGTGCGCCGTTCCCTTTGTTGAAATGGGACTTCACGTTGGCAACTGTGCGGACGTGGTTATCGGTAGCGGTTTCCACCAGGATGGCTACACCATGAGGGCCGTATCCTTCGTACAGGATCTCCTCATAGCTTTCCATTTCCTTGCCGGAAGCACGTTTGATGGCCGCTTCCACGCGGTCTTTCGGCATGTTCACACTCTTGGCGTTAGCCATACAGCGGCGGAGGGCCGGATTGGTATTGGGATCAGGGCCACCGGCTTTTACGGCGATCACGATCTCTTTTCCGATACGGCTGAATTGTTTAGCCATTTTGTCCCACCGCGCGAACATGGTGGACTTCCGAACTTCAAATATCCTACCCATATTGGTATTGATTACTTATTTCTTGATAAAACTGTTTGACCGGGCCTAAGCCTTAGGGCTGCAAATTTAACTGATGTGGCTCTTATAAAAAAACGCCCCGGCGGGTTCCGGGGCGTTTTTTTATAGAGAAGATGTTGAGATTATGATTTTCCCAGTTTACTTCTGCTCTTGCTGTAGCCGAAGTAGATCACCAGGCCGATGGCCATCCAGGCCAGGGCTGTGAGCTGGGTAACATGGTCCAGTGAAATGATCATCGCTGTACAAACTAAAATGCCCATGGTAGACACGAACGGAACTGCAGGCGTTCTGAACGGACGTGGCACATTGGGATCTGATTTTCTCATGATCCAAACACCTGCGCTTACCAGCACAAATGCGAACAGGGTGCCGATACTGGTGAGGTCACCAGCAAGGTGGCCAGGTACAAATCCGGCAAATGCTCCCACGAAAATGAAGAGGATCAGGTTGGATTTGTATGGCGTTCTGAATTTGGGGTGCAGGTCTGCAAACACTTTAGGCAGGAGGCCGTCGTTACTCATGGAGTAGAACACGCGGCTCTGACCAAGCAGCATCACCAGGATCACAGAGCTGAAACCGGCCAGGATAGCGATGGATACAGCAGTTGCGAGCCATTGGTAATTATGCATATATGTTTCGATTGCGTAAGCAACAGAGGCTTCGCGGCCAGACTTCTGGAAGTCGGTGAACGGAGCAACACCTGTGAGTACGTAAGAGAATAAGATGTAAAGGATGGTACAAACCACCAGTGATCCAAGGATACCGATGGGCATGTCCCTCTTCGGATTCTTCGCTTCCTGCGCTGCAGTGGATACCGCATCGAAGCCGATGAAGGCGAAGAACACGATGGCTGCGCCACGAAGTACGCCCCAGAAGCCGTGATTGAATTTGGGTGCGTAAGAGTATTCAGAACCGTCCGGAAGAATGGCAGGCGGTTGATCGGCAGGAATGAAGAATGGAGTATGGTTCTCTGGTTTGATGAACTGCCAGCCGATGGCAATAAACACCAGAACGATGGCTACTTTCACAAACACGATGATCGCATTCACCCAGGCAGATTCTTCAGTACCCTTGATCAGGAGTAGAGAAAGAAGGAGAAGGATCAGCAGCGCCGGAGCATTCAGGATACCATAATGGGTAACGCCTGCTGCATCAACCGCTTTTTCCAGCGGCGAGTGGCACCATTCATACGGTATTGCCCCCCCCAGCAAATTATTTAAGTACTCACTCCAAGCAATGGATACTGTAGCGGCACCTAATGCGTATTCAAGTACCAGCGCCCATCCGATGATCCAGGCAACCAGTTCGCCCATGGTAGCATAAGCATAGGTGTAAGCGCTACCTGCGATGGGGATCATGGAAGCAAATTCAGCATAACACAAACCGGCAAATGCGCAACCAATAGCCGCGATGATAAAGGATACAGTCACCGCAGGCCCTGCGTGACCACCAGCAGCTGCAGCAGTTCTTACAAACAAACCGGCGCCAATAATGGCGCCAATGCCGAGTGCAACCAGGTTACCGGCGCCGAGGGTCCTTTTTAACCCTTTCTCCGATTCGGCAGCCTGTGCCAGCAGAGCAGTTAATGATTTTTTACGGAACAAACTCATAACAGTCGGTTATCTATTTTTTGTAATGATTGAATGGGGTTTATTACAAGATATAAGGCGGAAAGATAAGGATTTATTAATCTCCGCAAATTAAAAGATTGACCAATACAGCTGCCCTGTACATGAGTGAGAATAAGGGTTTGCAAAAAATGCTTTTTATTGTTTAAGTATTATATTGCAGGCCATTATTAACCAGACAAGCTGAAATGAAAAAGAACAGGCTGACGATTTATATCCTGCTTGCGATGGCGCTTGGCATTGTTGCCGGGTATGCTGTTCATGAGCTCGCATCACCAGAATTCATCACACCTTTCTCCAAGAATATCAACCTGCTCGGTAAGGTTTTCATTCGCCTGGTACAGATGATCATCGCCCCTCTCGTATTCTCCACACTGGTAGTGGGCATCGCCAAACTCGGCGATCTCAAGGCAGTTGGAAGGGTGGGAGGTAAAGCTATCCTCTGGTTCATTTCCGCATCGCTCATGAGCCTCCTGCTCGGACTGGTGCTCGTAAATGTTTTTCAGCCTGGTCATTATATCGATCTTTCCCAGGCTGACACTGAGGGCGTGAAAGACCTTATGAAGAATACTTCCGCCTTCTCTCTCGAAAAGTTCGTGGAGCATATCATCCCGCGCAGCGTGATAGAAGCCATGGCCACCAACGAGATCCTGCAGCTGGTTGTGTTCAGCATCTTCTTCGGCGTAGCGCTTACTACCCTTGGCGACTATGCGAAACCACTGATCAAAGCGCTGGACATCGTATCCCATGTGATCCTGAAAATGGTGGGCTATGTGATGAACTTCGCACCGCTTGGTGTGTTCGGCGCTCTCACTGCTGTAGTGGCCACCAAAGGATTGGGGATATTCAAATTCTATTTTGTATACTTTGCATTTTTCTTGCTGGGCATTCTCATTCTCTGGATCATTCTCCTGGGTGTGGGCACCATGATCCTCGGCCCCAAACGTGTTGCAGACCTGCTGAAAAGGATCGGTGGACCACTGCTAATCGCCTTCAGCACTACCAGCAGTGAAGCCGTATTTCCCAAGCTCACCGAAGAGCTGGAGCGTTTCGGTTGCAAGAACAAGATCGTGTCATTTGTACTGCCGCTCGGTTATTCCTTCAACCTCGATGGTAGTATGATGTATATGACTTTCGCAAGTCTCGCTATAGCGCAGGCTTATAACGTGCCCCTCGATCTCTCTACCCAGCTCACCATGTTGCTGGTACTGATGATCACCAGTAAAGGGATTGCCGGTGTGCCGCGTGCATCACTGGTGATTGTACTGGCCACCTGCGCCATGTTCGGTATTCCACCCGAAGGCGTAGCCATTATCCTCCCGATAGACCACTTCTGTGATATGTTCCGCAGTATGACCAACGTGATCGGAAATGCACTCGCCACCAGTGTGGTAAGTAAGTGGGAAGGAGAGCTTGGGCCCAGCGAGAGCGGAGCAGCAGCAGAGGCTTAACCCTTGCTTAAACAATACAAGTAACAGCTATGCATTTGATCCTGTTAGATTTTACGTGGTCTCAACTGTTGAATCCTGAATTCTACATTCAGCATGGAGGGCTCTGGCTTTTGCTCTTTATTGTATTTGCTGAAACCGGACTATTCGCCGGTTTTTTCCTGCCCGGAGATTCCCTCCTTTTTGTTGCCGGTATCTATGCGCATGAACTCAAACCAGGAGAGCCCGGCATCACACACCAGTTCCTCAAGTTATTCGGTATGGAACAGGTGAGGAACGAATATGTTGATCTCATCGTGCTTTGGATACTCATTTCCATCTGCGGTATACTAGGTAATATGGTCGGGTATTGGACTGGTAAGAAAGTTGGCCCTGCCATGTACCATTGGAAAGACCGGTTCTTCTTCAAGAAGAAATTCCTTCATGATGCACACGACTTCTACGAGAAACATGGCGGCGGCGCTATCGTGGTTGCGCGTTTTCTTCCCATCATCAGAACATTTGCTCCCATCATTGCGGGCATTGTGCAAATGGACAAAAAGAAATTCACCTACTACAATATCGTTGGCTGCCTGGCCTGGGTATTCAGCATGTTGTTCGCCGGACACTTCCTCCAGAAATGGATCCTGGACTGGTTCCAGTTCGATCTGAAAGAACACCTGGAAGTGATTGTGATCGGTATCGTTCTGGTTACTACTGCTCCCGTTATATACAAATTGTTTTTCAGTAAAAGGAAACCAAACGAACCACCACAAACACCTGCTTAAGTTCTATGCAACCCAAATCCAATTCTATTTTCAATGTAACAGTGATTGTTGCAGCCCTCGGCTACTTCGTAGACATCTATGACCTGTTACTGTTCAGTATTATCCGCGTGGAAAGCCTTACCTCACTGGGATTAACCCCCGAACAACTCACCACTGACGGCGAAAGCATCATCAGCTGGCAAATGGGAGGGCTGCTCATTGGCGGTATCCTCTGGGGTATGCTGGGCGATAAAAAAGGAAGGCTCAGTGTATTGTTCGGTTCCATCATCTTGTATTCACTCGCCAATATCGCAAATGGACTCGTTACTACCGTAGACCAATATGCGATGGTACGCTTCATTGCGGGTGTTGGTCTTGCAGGTGAGCTCGGAGCAGGCATCACCCTGGTTTCTGAAATGACTCCCAAAGAAAAAAGAGGCATCGCTACTTCGATGGTGGCAGGCATCGGTCTCACCGGAGCTGTGGTTGCCTTTATCGTAAAAGAGAATTTTCACTGGCGCACCTGTTATTTCATTGGCGGCGGTCTCGGACTGGCATTACTCCTGCTTCGTATCTCCGTATTCGAATCAGGTATGTTCAATGAAGTAAAGAAACTGAATGTGAAACGCGGCAGCTTTTTCATGCTTTTCTCTAATGGCGACCGCCTTAAAAGATATATCCTCGCCATCCTGATCGGGTTACCCACCTGGTTTGTGATCGGCGTGCTGGTTACCTTCTCCAAAGAATTTGCGGAACATTTCGGCATAAAGGAAAAAGTGGACTCCGGAAAAGCGATCATGTTCGCCTATGCAGCCATCTCTGCCGGTGATATCATCATCGGTTTTGTGAGCCAGTGGTTCCGCAGTCGAAAAAAGGCATTGTTCCTTTTCTATGGCATCACCATTTTCTTTATGGTGCTTTACTTTACTGTTCTCTGGAACAGTACTGCTTCTGCAATGTACTGGGTATGCGCCGGACTGGGCTTTGGCACTGGTTTCTGGGCCATCTTCGTTACTATGGGCGCCGAACAGTTCGGAACCAACCTGCGTGCAACTGCTGCCACCACCATTCCCAATATGGTGCGCGGCCTGCTGGCCATCGCCATCATTCCGCTCTTCAAATGGCTGCGTGGAATTGAGGGTGTTGGATATGTGCAGGGGGGTATGTATGCAGCCATCATCCTGATGGCCGTTACGTTGATCGCTGCGGCTATGACCAAAGAGACTTTCGGGAAAGACCTGAATTTTGTGGAAGAGTGATAAGGAGCGGGTAATGGCTTCTGTCTTAATTTTGAATCAATGAAGTTTCTGATCGTTCGATTTTCTTCTATCGGTGATATTGTTTTAACCACTCCGGTGGTCCGCTGTCTGAAAAAGCAGGCAGTCACTGCCGAAGTGCATTATCTGACCAAGAAGGCATTCCTGCCGGTACTGGCTGCCAATCCTTATATCGATAAGATCCATACATTGGAGAATGACCTCGATGCTGTGATCAACAAATTGCAGGATGAGGATTTCGATTACGTGATAGACCTGCATCATAACCTGCGCACATTGCGTGTGAAGCGGGCGCTCGACAAGCAATCTTTTTCTTTCGATAAGCTCAATATCAAAAAATGGCTGCTCACCAGTTTCAAGATCAATCGCATGCCGGATGTGCATATCGTGGAGCGTTATCTCGATACACTGAAATCCTTCAATATAATAAATGACGGCCAGGGTCTGGATTATTTCATTCCTGAAAAGGACCAGGTGAAGGAAGAGGATATCCCCGCTTCGCATCATGCAGGATACATTGGCGTGGTGATCGGCGCTGCGCTGAACACAAAGAAGTACCCGCTGCACAAATTGAAAGAGCTTTGCTCCATCATCGATCATCCCATTATTTTACTGGGAGGGAAAGAAGACAGGGAGGAGGGCGATGCGATTGCTGCCCTCGATCCTGTGAAGATCTATAATGCATGCGGCAAATTCAATATCAATGAATCTGCCGACCTGGTGCGCAGGGCAAAGCTGATCATCTCCAATGATACAGGCCTGATGCATATAGCATCAGCCTTCCGCAAACCCGTCATTTCCATCTGGGGCAATACAGTGCCGGAATTCGGAATGTATCCTTATTATCCGAAAGCTGCGCCCGGCGCGTCTTCCATGTTCGATATCATGGAGGTGAAGGGATTGAGCTGCCGGCCCTGTTCCAAGATCGGTTATGATAAATGCCCGAAGAAACATTTCAAATGCATGGAGCTTATCACCGCAGAATCCGTGTATGAGAAGGTGAAAGAAAGACTGGGGAGAAGAAAATAATTTCGCAGTTGCCAGTCGCTCGCCTCTGGCGAGTGACTTATAATTGTTCGCCTCCGGCGAACACCGCGTCGCCGGAGGCGACTAAATACAAGTCACTCGCCAGAGGCGAGCGACTGACTGGGCTCACCCTGATCAATTACATTTTTCTATTTTCTGGGAGATGAGTTTTTTCTCTGCGATACTGTGCGTCATCTCCATCGCTTGTGTGAGATATTTTTTAGCGTGTGCTTTTTCTCCTGAGCGTAAATAAATATCTCCCAGCACTGCGCAATAAATGTATTGCGATGCCAGCAATCTTTCAATGTTCTTTATGTTCCAAATATCTTCCAGGCCCTGGCTATACAATTCAAGCTACGCCTTCACCACAGCCCTGTTGAGGAATACGATGGGAGAAAGTTTCTGTTCAGCCAGCAGATCATAGAGTTTCAGCATGCGCAGCCAGGTGATCTACCAGTGGATGTGAAGATGACGCAGACATGAGTGATCAGTTCTCAGAGTGAAGGCCCACTTTGTTGCCTTCCGTATCTTCAAAATGGGCGAAGTATCCGAAATTGGCTCCCACAGCGGTTTTGGGAAGTATTATTTTTCCGCCTGCCGCTTCCACCCTCGCGAGAATGACGGAGAGATCGGGATTGCCATTCAAATAAATAAGTGTGCCTGTATTATCGGGAATGCATCCATAGCCATGCGTGATACATCCCGCAGGTTTGCCATTTTGAAAAGGGAAAAAGCCCATTTTGTATGCGCCTGCATCTTCCGTATCCATCCTGATGTTCAGGATCTGCTCATAGAATTTTTTAGCCCGCTGGAAATCGGACACGGGTAATTCAAACCAGTTCAGCATTTTTCCTGTCATACCATAGGAGTTTACTGATCGGCGTATCGGAGCTGTTTCCCTTTCCATGGTAATTGTTTTAATTGTCGTACACACCAGAGAGGTCCACGCATTCCCGTACTTCCACTGTTCCGTTCAAATCAAAATCGGGGAAGCCTTTGGCTGTCTCAACGGCCTGTTTAAAATCTTTTGCTTTCACAATCAGGTAGCCGCCAACCAACTCCTTGCTTTCAGCAAAGGACCCATCGGTCACTACCTTGTTAACACCTGTCAGCCGCTTGCTGTCGGGTAGCAATGGGTGGCCTTCCACATACAATCCTTTTGCCTTTAGATCATCCATCCGGCTGAACCATTTCATCATTTGCGACTGCGCTTCTTCCGCACTCATATTCAGTTCGTCATAAGTGGGGCCTGTGAAAATGAACATAAACTCTTTCATGATCAGTTTTTTTAATTTGAAACAATGCTTGCCATCAGGCTAATGACGAAATGGATTTACAGCAGAGGACAAAATTTCAATATTTTTTTATCTCCACACACCAACAGGCAGATATTTATGATGAATACGGCTTTTTGACGGATGAGGCAGGAAAGGGGCTCGGGTTTTGGCGCGGCTCGGGTTATAAAAATTAGGTCTGGGAAACAAACCGCCGCGGGAGGATTATTGATTAGCTGTGGGTTGGTAAGATTGGGCGGTAGAACTGGGCCGGGCTTCATCGCTTATGTTTCCGAGGACTGAATTTTCATAACACTCGCCGCATGAACCGTGGACGCATCAGTGCTGACGGATGGAGGCAAGGGGTGTTTGCGGTGCTATCATTGCCGATTAAATTGGGCATAGGACGCCTGAGTGTGTTTCAGTGCGGGTGGAGCAGGCTTGAGGTCTGGTAGCTTTGGTGATAATAACGGATAGTTGTAATTGATATCATATTCTGAATAACTCAGCGTATCTATAAATCGTGTATCATTAGATGATGTACTATCGGGAAAGAGAGCAACGGGGGTACTTGATGCGGGCCTTCAAAACAAAAGCGATAAGGCCCGGCTCAGTACATCAGTTCCATCTCACTTATTCACAGCTGAAAAAATCCTCCCGCGTTGGTTTGTTTTACAGCCCGCATCAAGTACCCCCATCGCGATAACCTGAAAAAAAAAGAACGCGTACCATCTAGAATGATACGCGTTCCCAAAGAATATAATAAACTGATTAGAGAGTCTTCAACACATCGTTCATGCTTCTCACGGCATCAGCGCTCTTGTTGAACAGCGCTTGTTCTTCCGCGTTCAGTTTGAAGTCAACGATCTTCTCCCAGCCATTGCGGCCGATGGTCACAGGCACACCCAGGCAGATATCTTTCTGGCCGTATTCGCCTTCCAGCGATACGCAGCAGGTGAAGAGTTTCTTTTCATCACGCACGATGCTTTCTACCAGTGCAGCTCCGGCAGCGCCAGGTGCATACCATGCAGATGTTCCGATCAGTTTGGTGAGTGTAGCTCCACCAACCATTGTGTCGGCAACGATTTGTTTTTGTTGTTCTTCGCTGAGGAAGTTGGTAACAGGAACACTGTTCCAGGTAGCAAAGCGGATCAGTGGGATCATGGTTGTGTCGCCATGACCGCCAACCACTACTGCATTCAGATCAGAAGGGCTGCAGTTGAGGTGTTGGCTCAGTTGATATTTGAAGCGTGAGCTGTCCAGTGTACCGCCCATACCAATGATGCGGTTCTTGGGGAGGCCTGTTGCAGTCAGCGCCAGGTAAGTCATGGTGTCCATCGGATTGCTGATCACGATGATGATGGCATTGGGAGAATGTTTCAGGATGTTCTCGCACACATTCTTTACGATACCTGCATTGGTGCCGATCAGTTCTTCGCGGGTCATACCTGGTTTGCGGGGAAGACCTGAAGTGATCACCACCACATCGGAACCGGCGGTCTTAGCATAATCGTTGGTGCTGCCAGTGATCCTGGTGTCGAAGCCCAGGAGGGTGGCGGTTTGCATCATGTCCTGCGCTTTTCCTTCGGCCAGTCCTTCTTTGATATCCAGCAATACCAGTTCTGTGGCCAGTTCCTTACGGGCGATATTATCGGCACAGGTTGCACCTACGGCGCCGGCGCCTACAACAGTTACTTTCATCTGAAAACAATTTTTTATAATGTGATTCAATGTTTGCGAGGGCAAAGGTAGGGAAGTTGGGGTAGTTATTTAAAGGCTTGTACAAGCTTTGCCACTTTCACATTCCCTTCATAAGTGGTGAGCAGGTCACCCTTCTTATTATACAGCGCCAGGTAGGGCAGGCTGCGGATATTGTAAAAAGGCGGCAGCAGGTATTTGCTGTCTCTTCCTATCGTGATATTGGGATACTTGCTGAGTTGGTATTTTTTATAGAACTCATCTATTTCCTCGAAGGGCTGATAAGTGGCCAGAATGATCTGGGTGCCTTTGAATTTGCTCATGTCTTTGATCATGTCTTCCATCTGGTGTTGGCAATGATCGCAGCCCGGACTGAAATACATAACGATCAATGGTTGTTTTTTCACTTTGTCTTTTGTGAAGATGCTGCTGTCTTTCATCAGTAACTGCAGTGGCGGTACAGAAGGAAAACGTTTGTAAGGCGGTTCATTGGGTGTTTGCGCCATAGCCATGGTGGTCAGGAGCGCGGTGCAGAGGAGAAGGACCCATTGTTTCATAAGAGTGACATATTTAAATGATTAGAGCAATTCCCAAAATTAACCGGAAAAAACTTTGGTAGTCTACGAATATTTCGTAGGTTTACGAAAACTTCGTAGAGATGGAAAAATTAACGCCCCAGGAAGAGGAAGCCATGAAGGCAGTCTGGAGAGCAGGCAGCGGCAGCGTGAAGCAGTTGCTGGACTATTTGGATGAACCGAAGCCTCCTTACACCACACTGGCTTCAACTGTAAAGAACCTGGAGAAGAAAGGTTATGTGGAGAGCAGGCTGGCAGGGAATACTTATTTATACCATCCTGCTATCCCTTCAGAGGAGTATAAAAAGAAATTCATGAACAGCGTGGTGAAGAATTATTTCGATAACTCTTATAAGGAGTTGGTGAACTTCTTCGTGGACCAGAAACAACTGAGCCCTGAGGAACTGAAAGATATTCTGAAACTGATCGAAGGCAAGTAACCTGATAAATCATTCCAATGGATTTCATTCTAAAACTTAGTATAGGCCTGGCCGTTACCTGGTTCTTTTACTGGCTCTTATTGCGCAGGCTCACTTTCTATCGCTGGAACCGGCTCTTCCTGCTGGTATATCCTGCGATGGCGTTCCTGGTGCCATTCATCGATATTACCGGTCTGCTTCACCAGGGGGATGATAAAGCCTGGCTCAGGGCTATCCCCGTACTGGAGCAATACTCTTACCGTTTTGAATTGCAGGAAAGCTCGGTCTGGTCTGATCCTGTGTTCATCGGGGGGCTGGTGCTGGCTGCGGGTAGTATCATTATGGCCGCGCGATTATGCTGGCAGTATTGGAGTCTCAGAAAAGCCGTGTCCGGAGCGGTTTTACTGGCAGACGACGAAGCCAGGCTCTATCATGTGGATAAGCGCATCGTTCCGTTCTCTTTTGGCCGTTCCATCTATCTCAACAAGCACCTGCATACTGAAGCTGAGTTGCGGGAGATCCTGCGTCATGAATTCATTCATGTGAAGCAGCGTCACAGTCTTGATATGATGTGGGGGGAATTGCTGTGCATCATCAACTGGTATAATCCATTCGCATGGTTGCTTCGCAATGCCATCAGGCAGAACCTGGAATTCATAGCCGATCACCAGGTACTGGCCAATGGGATAGACAGGAAGCAGTACCAGTATATGTTGCTGAAAGTAACGGGGATGTCGTTTTTTTCCGTGGCGAATAACTTCAATTTATCATCCCTCAAAAAAAGAATTGTCATGATGAATAAAAAAACGAGTGCTAGCGTACATCTGTTACGCTTCGCGCTAATTGTTCCCGTGCTGGCCGTATTGTTGCTGGCATTCCGGAGCGTAACACGTCTCGACCTGCCTTCTCCTTCCGGCCTCATTGCTGAAAAGGTTTTTGCTGATACAACCGTGGAACAGGAAGAACTGATCACTATTGTCAACGGACAACTGAAGGCGCGCATGAAAGCGGATAAAATCATTTTTGATACAACCAAACCTGAATCAAAATCCGGCAATATCGAAAGCATCGATATTCACAAAAAGAATAACCGGGTGACCATTCGCCTGAAGGATGGCACAGTAGAGAAATTTGATCTGGGTGATCCTAAACAGAAAGCGGCATTCGAAAAGAAATATGGAAAGATATCAACTCCTCCTCCGCCTCCTCCGCCACCTTCTGTTTCCGGAAAGCCAGTACCGGCGCCTCCTGCAGCTCCCAGTTCGGTTCCCTCTCCGCCTGCTCCTCCAAAACCACCGGTAGATAATGGAGAAGTGGTATTGGTAACGGATGGGCCGGTGGATGTGAAGGGGGCCATAACAGTTGGATCAACTTCAAATCCGGTAATGCTGCAGTTGAAGCCCGATGCCAGCGTAAAAGAAACGGTCAGTGTCACCGCTGTTGGATATAAGGCCGATGCGAAAGATATTGGTGTGGAGCCGCTGATCATTGTTGATGGAAAAATCATCCCGAGGGAGGAAATGAACAGGATCCCGCCGGCAACTATTGCCCAGGTCAATATACTGAAAGGGAACTCCGCTACAGCTATTTATGGTGATAAGGGAAAAGACGGCGTGATATTGATCACTACCAAAGCGGTGTCCGGAACTGTTACAGAACAAAAGAAGAAAAATTTCTTCGATGATGACCTTTGTTTGCTGAATGCCATCATCATTATCGATGACAAGGAGATGAGTTGTGAACAGGGAAATGTTTTCGTGAAAAGCAACAGGAACAATATCATTTCGGTTGATATCATCAAAGGAGCGGACCGTGTAAAAGAGGCTACCGGGAAAAATGGTCCGAATGCCATCATTATAAAAACAAAAAAGCTGACAGATTAGCCATGAAAAAATGCGGAAGGAAATGCCTTCCGCTCTTCTTTGCCGGGTAAGGTTTTTGCTGTAGTTTTGCCTCCTTTCAGAGACGCATCATTCAAAACTTACTTAGTATTATGGCAACTACATCAGATATCAGCCGCGGTATGATCATCAAACTGGATGGCAGCCTTTACACCGTGGTGGAATTCGGTGAAAACAAAACCGCCCGCGCAGCCGCCAAGGTTTGGGCTAAATTAAAAGGTGTTGATAATAGCCGCAGCATCGAAAAAACCTGGAACTCAGGTGATAGCATTCATCCTGTAAGGGTAGAACGCAAAGATTACCAGTACCTCTATAAAGATGATACAGGTTATAACTTCATGGACAATGAAACTTTCGAGCAGATCGCTGTTGCCGAGAGCCTGGTAGACGCTCCCCAGTTCCTGAAGGAATCACAGGAAGTTTCCATCCTGTTCAATACTGAAACCGAGCAGCCCATGAGTGTGGAACTGCCAGACAAGATCGTTCTGAAAGTAACATATTCAGAGCCAGGTGTTAAAGGTGATACCGCCACCCGTACCCTGAAACCTGCCACCGTTGAAACCGGCGCTACCGTGAACGTTCCGCTCTTCGTGAATGAAGGTGAACTGATCCGCGTGAATACCAAAACCGGTGAATACGTTGAACGCGTAAAGGAATAATTCCTAAATAACAGATTTACAGAGGCCGCCTCGCTTTCAGAGGTGGCTTTTTGTTATAACAGGACTACCGCTATTTTATAGGCGAATTGGGTATTATTAGTTCACAATGCCTTATCTTAGCCGCCTGTTTTTCCGAAATAACCGTCAAAAAAAATTATTTTCAGATGGATTTTAAACAAATTCAGGAGTTGATCAAGATGATCAACAAATCCAACATCGGCGAAGTAAGCATCGAGGAGAAAGGATTCAAGCTGACCATCAAGCAGAAAGAAGAACCAGCCCAGAACGTAATTGCTGCCCCTGTGCATGCCGCCATGCCTGCCTATGCTCCCCCTGCAGCTGCTGCACCCCAGCCAGCCGCCGCATCAAACCCAGCAGCTCCTGCTCCTAAAGCTGCAGAACCCGCCGCAGACAACCTCATTACTATCAAGAGCCCGATGATAGGAACATTCTACCGCAGCCCGGCCCCCGGCAAACCTGTGTTTGTAGAAGTAGGCTCAGAAATTGCTCCCGGTAAAGTAGTCTGCATTATCGAGGCAATGAAACTCTTCAATGAAATTGAAAGCGAAGTATCCGGTAAGATCGTGAAAATCCTGGTGGACGACGCTTCACCCGTTGAATACGATCAGCCGCTGTTCCTCGTTGAACCTGCCTGATAAGGTTTTTTCGCTTGTCAACTTTTCAAAAAGAATGCATGTTTAAAAAGATATTAATCGCTAATCGTGGAGAGATAGCCCTGCGGGTAATCCGTACCTGTCGCGAGATGGGTATCAAAACCGTAGCAGTTTATTCCACCGCAGACAAAGACAGCCTGCACGTTAAGTTTGCAGATGAAGCTGTTTGTATCGGCCGCCCTGCCGGTGCTGACAGTTATCTGAACATCGCACATATCATGGCCGCTGCCGAGATCACCAATGCTGATGGCATTCACCCGGGATATGGGTTCCTGGCGGAGAATGCACGTTTTGCCGAGATCTGCGGTGAACATAATATCAAATTCATAGGACCTACTCCTGATCAGATCCGCTCCATGGGTGATAAGATCACCGCCAAAGAAACCATGATCCGCGCAGGCGTACCCGTGGTTCCCGGTGGTGAAGGACTGCTCGAAAGTCTTGAAGAAGCCAAAGCCATGGCGAATGACATTGGCTATCCCATTATCCTCAAAGCTACTGCCGGTGGCGGTGGTAAGGGAATGAGAGTTGTATTCAAAGAAGAAGACCTTGAGCACAACTACAATACTGCCAAAGTGGAAGCCGGCGCTGCTTTCAAGAATGATGGTATCTACATGGAGAAATTCGTGGAAGAGCCCCGGCACATCGAGATCCAGATCGCAGGCGACCGCTACGGAAAAGTTTGTCACCTCAGTGAGCGCGACTGCTCCATTCAACGCCGTCACCAGAAACTGGTAGAAGAATCACCCTCTCCTTTCATGACTGAAGACCTGCGCCAGCGCATGGGCGAAGCAGCCATCAAAGCAGCTTCCGCTATTGGTTATGAGAGCGTGGGTACCATCGAGTTCCTGGTTGACAAGCATCGCAATTTCTACTTCATGGAAATGAACACACGTATCCAGGTAGAGCATTGCGTTACTGAGGAAGTAACCAATTTCGATCTTATCAAGGAACAGATCAAGATCGCGATGGGCGAGCCTATCAGCGGAAAGAACTACGAACCCCAGATGCATGCTATCGAGTGCCGTATCAATGCTGAAGATCCCTATAACGATTTCCGTCCGAGTCCCGGCCGCATCACTACGCTGCACCAGCCCGGCGGTCACGGTATCCGCATTGATTCGCATGTGTATGCCGGTTATGTGATCCCCCCTTATTATGATTCCATGATCGCTAAGATCATTGCGGTTGCTCGTACACGTGAGGAAGCCATCAACACCATGAGCCGCGCTCTCAGTGAGTATGTGATCGAAGGAGTGAAAACAACCATACCATTCCATCAGCAACTGATGAAGAATGAAGATTTCCGCGCAGGAAACTTCAATACCAAATTCCTTGAAGGTTTCAAGATGGTGTAAGTAAAGTTTACAAAGTTTATCTCAATAGAAACGAGGTTGTCTTTTGTGGGACAACCTCGTTTCATTTTGGTGCTGGCAGTCGCTCGCCTCCGGCGACGCGGTGTTCGCCGGAGGCGAACAACTAGAAGTCACTCGCCGGAGGCGAGCGACTGCCAGCACGCTGATTATTCTTAACGCATCCAGAAGGCGGGCGGCTCGATGCCTAATGCACGCAGGTAAACATATCCCTGGCCACGGTGGTGTACTTCATTATCGATAAAATACAACAGGGTGCCATATAACGGTCCCTCATATTCGCCGAAGGCAAGATCATTGTCCTGGAAGCGGTAAGGAGGGATCTTGTTCCAGACCTCTTCGATGGTTTCAGTGGTATCGTCCCATGCTTTGAGCAGTTCATCTTTCGTTTTGTAGGTCTGCTCCCTCCATTCCAGTTTTTCCCAGATACCGGTGGCAAGTCCTTTCACGCCGGGACCGCTCATCTTGATCATCTCTTCTGCCATCAGGGCGAAGGGGCGCATGTCTCCGATAGTAAATTCGAACAATTCTTTTTCTGGAAATGCTGCAATTACGCGCCGTGTGAGACGGCGATGGCCCTGCCATTGGTCCAGGATCTGACGGGCTGTAATTACCTGAGCGGTTGCTGTACGTACCATATGATTATTTTTAAGAGTTTAAATGATTTGCTGATACAAAGATGGGAAGGGGTAGTGACAGCCTTATGTCAGTATGAATATACAAAATAAAAAAAAGCGCCGGAAGGCGCTTTTGTACTGGTTTCCACCTTGAGGTGGTTGTGATGCTGCTATTTGGATTCTTTTTCTTTCGCTTTTTCACCTTTCATTTTGTCCTTTCTTTCTTTCCAATGTTTTTTGTCGCCACCCTTGTGCATTTTTCTCTTTTCACCCAATTGTTTCATTTTTTCCTTTTGCTCGGGAGTGAGGATGGCATCGGTCTTTTCCTTTCTTTCTTTCATGATTGCGCCTGCCTTTGCTTTACGGTCTGCATCGCTGATACTTTTATCGTCGCGCAGGGCCTGCATTTTTGTTCTGGTGTCGGCTTGAATGGCCTTCATTTTTTCACTTTGCTCTTTGGAGAGGTTCAGTTCCTCCTTCATTTTTATTCTTGCCTCGGACTTATGGTGAGAACGGATAGTGTCTCTTTTTTCCTGGGCAGAAGCAGCTAATTGAACACCAATCACTGCAAGGGCCAATACGATGATTTTTTTCATCTGTTTATTTTTATTGTTTTTAATGGTAAGATGGAATACCTGAAATGCTGCGACCCTAAGGGGTGCAGTACTTAGAGGGGAAAGAAGACCGTAGGTTTAATGCAGGGATCAAAAATCCTGCGCCATCTCATCTACTTTGGTCTCAACGCCGTAGAAGGAGGCCAGTTTACGGATCACGCCTTCTACCAGTGCATCAGGACAACTGGCGCCGCTGGTGATCAGGATCTTTGCGGGTGAGGAGGCAGGGAGATAGTCAGTCACAAACTGTTCGTCTTTCTGATGATAATTGTAATGAAGGATATTTTTCCCGTTGATCAGCTTCTCTTCGGAATTGATAAAATAGGTTGGCAGCCTGTGTTCGCAGAGTTCTACCAGGTGTGTACTGTTGCTTGAATTATAGCCGCCTACCACAATGGCTATATCAGCCGGGGTTTGGAGCATATGTGTAACGGCGGTCTGATTATCGTTGGTAGCATAACAGAGCGTATCGCGGGTATCGGCAAATCGTTCCCCGATATTCTTTTCATCGAGATTGTAATGATTGCTGATGGTTTGTTTGAGATAGTCGGCAATGGCCTGTGTATCTGTGGCCAGCTGTGTGGTTTGGTTCACAACGCCGATGCGCTGCAGATCTTTGGTTACATCGAAACCTTCGGAGAAACGGCCTGCGAATACCGTATAGAATTCATCGGGATCGGCAGCTCCGGTTATGAATGCGGCCAGTAATTCCGTTTCCTTCATATCGTTCACCACTACTGCAGGTGCATTATAGGCAGCGTGTGAAAAGGTAGCGCGTGTTTCCTCATGTTTCGGCTTGCCGTGGATCACAATGCTGTAGCCTTTTTTAGCGATCTGCTCGCTCCTGTTCCAGACCTTCTCCACGAACGGACAGGTGGTATTGTATTTTTCAGTGGGGATCCCCAGCTGGTTGAGTTTTTCTTCGATGGCGAGGGTAGTGCCGAATGCAGGAATGATCACCACATCATCAGCAGTGAGTTGCTCAAAGGGAATGAGTTGTTTGCCGTAAGTGTCCTGTAAAAATTCAACGCCCTTTTCGATCAGGTCTGCATTCACCTGGGGGTTGTGGATCATTTCGCTGAGAAGGAAAATGCGCTTGCCGGGATTCTCTTCAATGGTGCGGAAAGAGATCTCGATGGCATTTTCCACGCCATAGCAGAAACCGAAGTGCCGCGCCAGGTAGATCTGTAAAGGACCGAAGTTGAGCAGGGTAGGTGTGAAGTCTTTCTTCATTTTATCCTGCTGCTTGCGTTTGTTCTTTACAGCGCTGATGAGCGGACTGCGGTAAATGACCGGAACGTTGAAGGTTTTCATCCGTGCAAAGGTAGGAAATTAGCCTCTTTAAACGGCTAATCGGCGCAGGTGCAACGGCATACAACTGATCAGCACCTATTTATGAATTATATTCGCAATATGGCTAGAAAATTCCCTGCAGTTCCCTGGATGCAGTCCGCTACCGTCTATGAAGTAAATCTTCGCCAATATACACCGGAAGGAAGTTTCAATGCATTCGCATCCCATCTCCCCCGTCTGGCGGACATGGGTGTGCAGGTCCTTTGGTTCATGCCCATCACACCCATCAGCCTGGCAGGCCGTAAGGGTACCCTGGGCAGCTACTATGCCTGTTCTGATTATCTTTCTGTCAACCCCGAGTTCGGCACGCTGGATGATTTCCGTCTCCTCGTTCGGCAGGCGCATGAGCTTGGTATGAAAGTGATCATCGACTGGGTGGCCAATCACACCGGCCTGGACCATGTTTGGACGCGCACCCATCCGCAATTTTATAAAAGGAATGGAGCCGGAGAATTCTACGATACCCATGGTTGGGACGATGTGATCGATCTCAACTATTACGATCAGCCGATGCGCCGCATGATGATCGAAGCCATGAAATTCTGGATCGATGAATGTGATATCGATGGGTTCCGTTGCGATATGGCGCATCTTGTTCTGCGCGATTTCTGGCAGCAGGCGCGGACTGCGCTAGATCCTGTCAAACCCTTGTTCTGGCTTGCTGAAACGGAGGACCTGCATTACCTGGATGTATTCGACTGCTGCTATGCCTGGCGCTGGATGCATGCCACCGAAAAATATTTCCGCCGCGAAACCGATCTCAGGAGCCTCGTGCAACTGTTAAGCACATATGAAAATGAATTTCCAGAAGGCACCCTTCCGCTCTTCTTCACCGCCAATCACGACGAGAACAGCTGGAATGGAACGGAGTTCGAGAAGTATGGAGATGCTGCCAGGCTGCTGGCTGTATTCTCATTCACCTGGCATGGCATGCCGCTCATTTACAGTGGCCAGGAATTGCCCAATCAGAAGCGTCTTAAATTCTTCGATAAGGATGAGATAGAATGGACAGATGATGTGGAACTGCATAGTTTTTACAAATCACTCATCCGTTTACATGCCACGCATCCTGCTATACTCGCGGGCTCTGCAGCCTGTCCGCAATGGCTGGCGACAGACAGGAATGATGCTGTGCTGGCTTATACCAGGATCCATCAAAACAGGGAATTGCTGGTGGTGTTGAATTGTTCATCATCTTCCCAGGTCATACATTTTTCTTCTCCTGCTGTGAATGGAGTTTACATGGATGCAATTGCCGGTAAAACGATAGAGCTGCATTCATCTGCCATTGAGCTGCCGCCTTACGGTTATTTTGCCGGAACAAGATAGCGCTGGTGGGGCGGCCTGCCTACAAGCGAAACCCCACCCATGGGGCAAAAAAATCCCTGGCAAAACTGCCAGGGACCTGATTATCTCTATGAAAAGCTTAGTTATTGAGATTGATCACAATCGGATAGATTCCTTCATATCCTGGATACATGCCTTCTAGTTTCACAGAGCCAGTAGCTTCATCAAGCACTTTCCTCAACTCTTCTACAGATTTCACTTCTTTGTTGTTCGCTTTCAGGATCACATATCCTTCCTGGATACGCACTTTGCTCAGTACGCCGAGAGGCCTGATTGCTTTAATGACCACTCCACCATTGATGCCATATTCTTTTGCATCGTTTTTACTGAGTGTTTGCAGATCTGCTCCCAATTTATCGAGATTGGAATGTTTTACCATATCGGTAGTGCCGGAAATATTGCGGAGAGTTGCAGCATTTGTATATTCTTTTCCATCTCTCCTGTATGAAATGGTAATCTTATCGCCAGGGCGGTAAGTGGCTATCTGACCAACCATATCTGCACCAGATAAAACAGGCACCCCATTGATCTTGGTAATGTAATCTCCCTTTTTAACACCGGCAGCTTCCGCAGCTCCTGAAGGAGACACTTCTACTACATAGATACCGTTTTCGTCTTTAATGCCGGCTCTGCTTTTTTCCTCATCGGGAACTCCTTCCGGCGCATATTGTATACCAAGATATGCTCTTTGCACGGTACCATGTTTCATTAAGTCAGAAACGATCTTTTTCACGATGTTCACCGGAATGGTGAAAGAGTAACCTGCATAGGCGCCTGTGGGCGATGCGATCGCTGAGTTGATACCTATCAGTTTACCATCGGTAGTGATAAGCGGACCGCCGGAGTTACCGGGGTTAACGGCTGCGTCTGTCTGGATGAAAGACTCTACCGGGCTGTCGCTCTGGCGGCGGTTGATTTCCAGCGTACGGCCTTTGGCGCTCACGATACCGGCAGTAACCGTGGTCTCTAACGTTAAAGGATAACCTACAGCCAGTACCCATTGTCCAACTTTCACATCATCGGAATTGCCGTAGATGAGGAAGGGCAGGTTCTTGGCGTCGATCTTGATCACGGCCAGATCACTGCTGGGGTCAGCGGCAATGAGTTTAGCCTTGAATACTTTCTTATTGTTGAGTGTAACATTGATCTCGTCTGCTCCGCTGACCACGTGATTGTTGGTGACGATATAACCATCTTCACTGATGATAGCGCCGGAACCGGAAGCCATCTGAGGGATGGAACGCATGCGGCCACCACCACCGAAGAAATCGTCCAGGTCCATGTCGAACAGTTCACTGAATGGACTGCGGGGAAGATTGTTGCTTACCGTACGCGTTGCTTTTGTTTTGATATGCACTGTTGCCGGAAGGGCTGCATCGGCCGCTGCCGTAAAATCTACCGCTGCAGCATTGGCGAGACCATTGAACCCTGCATAATTGGAAGGCACTTTGCCGGTGTCGTTATTGTCCTGGCTGGTCTGATAAACATAAGTGCCACTCTTTGAAAAGTGATTATACACCCAGAGTGTACCAACAGTGGTGGCAGCACTGAGAATGACAACCGCTACAATTTGTTTCAACTTCATATTTCGACAATTTTTGGAGTATTTCAATTTAAATGTAGTAAACCCGTTTCAAATTACATGCCTAAGCACAAACAAAATAACGCCGAAAAATAACGACAGTTAATCCGCAAAACACGTTTAACAATTAATTTACTAAAGTCTTCGTACTTCGTTGATACAAATGTAGGGTAAAGTCCTGATTGCCAGAATGAGTCCATGAATTCTTGTCACAATTTTTTACATGATTTGTCACAGCTCCAGCAAAAATTGCAGTGTGTCTACGCCATCTGCATAATCCGTAAGCGATGGCTGTTGCGCCTGCCCGAAGGGGAGGTGGTTTACGCCTGCGACAGCCTGGATATCATCATTGCCGGAGAGTGATGTTTCCACTGAGGCTACATCGGAATAAAACTCGTAATTGAGCTGACTGATGGGCGAGAACACAGATGGGTTCTCATGCAGTATGATACTGTCGTTTGTCATATAGTACTGCTTGTTGATGATGAGCACCGCCAGCTGGTAATCGTAATTGTTCTTGTACTTGTTATGCTCCGCAAACTGGTTGTATTTCCTGAAAACATTGAGCAACGGAAGGAAATCATAGTCTTTCGGAACATAGATCTTGGTGATATTCCTGCATCCCATTCCGAAATATTCATGCACATCGTCTGCAAGTTTACCGAGATCCGCTTCTGATTCATTTCCATCGAGAATGGCAACAGACGTGCGGTTGCGGCGGATGATATGCGGGTATTTCTTGAAATAATAATCGAAGTAACGGGCGGAGTTGTTGCTGCCGGTGGCAATATAGGCATCGCATCCTTTGAGCATGCTCTCAAACCTGATCAGCTCCTTCGTTTGTGCATCCCATTCATATAATTGTTCCACCAGGTGTTTGAGCAGGGTTTCATCCCTGGAGGAAAGTTTGATGGTCTGGCGATGACCGCTGATGAACACGCAGAGGAAATCATGGAACCCTACCAGCGGGATATTGCCGGCCATGATGATGCCCACATTTTTTGGATGGGGGTTCTCTGCGGGTATTTTGTATTGGGTGGCCCAGGCAGACAGCTTATCTTTTGCTAAGAAATGGGTGGCGATGCGTTTGGCGGCAAGCTGAATGAATTCAGGCGTGAACCAGGCATTTTCCCTGGAAGCCCGTTCCACAGCGGTTTGCCAGGGTTCTCCATCTGCTGAAATATACTGTCCCAATCTTTCCAATAAATCAAGCCTATTTTGTAAATTCATTACAACTTATATTTGTGGTGCAAAAATAGGATTCAACCCATTAAAATTGATGAGTATATGGCAATCAAAATAACTGAAGAATGTATTAATTGCGGAGCCTGCGAGCCTGAATGTCCGAATAATGCCATTTATGAAGGCGGTGTGGAATGGGCTATCACAGACGGAACTTCCATCAAAGGGCCCTTTACCCTGTTGGATGGTACTGTGATGGATGCAGATCAGCGCAATGCTCCCATCAGTGTAGATACATATTATATCGTTCCCAATAAATGTACTGAGTGCCAGGGCTTTCATGAAGAGCCCCAGTGTGCAGCGGTTTGCCCTGTAGACTGCTGTGTGCCTGATGAAATGTACCAGGAAACAGTGGAGGAACTGATGGCCAAGAAAGAGAAACTGCACGTATAAAAGCAGCTCCCCGTGCCAAATTTGCATCAAGTAAATTTGGAAATGGTCTCTCAGAAGTTGTAACTTACGAGTACACAAATAGTGTTTGCAGCCTTTGGTCTGCTCTTAAAGGCGGGTGATATTTCCCGCTATGAAGGTGAAGGGATAACGTCCTTCACCTTTCTTATTTTTTTCGTTTATTTGCCTAAAATTCAGACACAAACAATCTAATGAAACCTGTTATTGCCTTCGTTACAGGCGGTTATTCTTCGGAATCCGTTATCTCCTACAAAAGCGCCGTTACTATCGAAAACAACCTGGATACAGAGAAGTATGATGTATTCAGGATCGATCTGACTCCAGATGGCTGGTTTCACCAAACCCGGACCGGCGAGAAGATAAATGTAGACAAGAGTGATTTCTCCCTCCAGGTTGCCGGAAAGAAAATCCTTTTCGATGCAGCCCTGATCGGTATCCACGGCACTCCTGGTGAAGATGGGAGGTTACAGGGCTATCTCGATCTGCTGAATATTCCCTACAACACCTGTGATACAGCCAGTTCTGCCATCACTTTCAATAAACGTTACAGCGTTGCCGTAGCCGGATTTGCCGGGGTGAACGTGGCACGTTCCGTACATATATTCAAATCACATCCCCTCAGCGCTGAGGAGGTGCTTCAGCAATTATCGCTTCCTGTTTTTGTGAAGCCCAATAACGGCGGGTCCAGTATCGGGATGAGTAAAGTGAACAAGGCCGAAGAACTGGCAGGAGCTTTGCTTAAAGCATTCGCGGAAGATGACCAGGTGCTGGTGGAAGAGTTCATCCAGGGCCGTGAGTTCACGGTTGGAGTGATCAGGACCACCAAAGAACTGCTGGTGTTACCCATCACGGAAGTGAGGAGCAAGAACGAATTCTTCGATTTTGAAGCCAAATACCAGGGGCTCAATGAAGAAACTACGCCGGCGCAGATCAGCGATGCCATGGCCGATAAAGTACGTTCCACTGCCCGCAAGATCTATGACGCACTGAATTGCCGTGGCGTGGTGAGAATGGATTTTATTTACAACGAAGCAAAGGATGCGCCCTTCTTCCTGGAAGTGAATACAATTCCCGGACAGAGCGAAGCCAGCATCGTGCCACAGCAGGTGCGCGCCATGGGATGGACCTTGAAAGGATTGTACACAGAAATGATCGAAGACGCATTGAGCCGTAAGAAAAGCTCATAAATTATATCATCTAAAATCAATATCGATTGTTCAAATTCATAACCAGCAAACCCCTCTGGGCAAATATCCTGTTTGCGATCGGACTGGTAGTGGTGGCATTGTTCATCTTTCTCGTGTCCCTCAACTGGATAACAAAGCACGGCGACACGCTGGTGATCCCTGCGGTTACCGGAAAGTCCTATGATGAAGCGAAGAAGATGCTGGAAGAGAAAGGCTTTGATGTTGCTATACAGGACTCTGTGTACAACGATACTGCCGCTGCGCTCTCCGTACTTCGCCAGTTTCCCGATGCAGATGAATATGTGAAGGAGAACCGTACCGTATACCTCACCATCAACAGGGCCGTGCCACCAAATATAGAGATGCCGAACCTTGAAGGTCTGAGCTTTCGCAGTGCGGAAATTGCCTTGAAGCAATATCACCTGAAACTGGGTGATACCACATTCAAACCTGACTTTGCCAAGAACTCTGTTCTGGAGCAGCATTATAACGGACGAAGGATCAAAGCCGGGACCAAACTCCCGCAGGGAAGCAGCATCTCACTGGTACTTGGGAGCGGACTGGGTACGGATGAATTTGCAGTACCGGATCTTTTCGGGATGACTTATTCCGAAGCCAGGGTACTGCTGGAATCCATCGGGCTCACCCCGGGAATGCCAGTACTGGACCCCGCAGTGCGAGACACAGGGAATGCGTATATTTACCGCCAGATCCCCGAACGCATCGGCCCGGACAGACAGATCAACCGGATCCGCCAGGGCCAGGTAATCGACCTCTGGCTCGGTACTACCAAACCTGAAAGACCTGCAGCAGATACCAGTGCACCCATGCAGGTCCCTACAGACGAACGCAATTACTAACAAACAGATAAAAACCGAAATAATGCAAATCATCACTGCAGAAGAATTAAAAGCACGTCTCGATGCTGGCGAAAAACTGAACCTGGTTGACGTACGCGAACCCAATGAGCATGCTGAATTCAATATTGGCGGTCAGTTGTTGCCGTTAGGACAGATCAGGAATTTTGAAACCGATGCCATCGAGAACCTGAAAGATGCCGAGGTGATCGTTTATTGCCGCAGTGGCAACAGAAGCGGACAAGCCGCGATGTTGCTGGAAACTTTGGGCTTTTCAAATGTGAACAACCTCGCCGGAGGCATGATGCGCTGGCAGGAACTGTACAGTTAAGAAGATTATTCTCAATAGTCAAAAGGGCCAGCCTCACACAGGTTGGCCCATTTTAATTTTGGTCTGCCCAGTCGCTCGCCTCCCGGCGAGTGACTTCTAATTGTTCGCCTCCGGCGAACACCGCGTTGCCGGAGGCGACTAAATAAAAGTCACTCGCCGGGAGGCGAGCGACTGGCAACACGCTACAAAAAAATGAGGCCGTCAGGGAGTTGCGGCCTCATTCGTTGGTTTATGGTTCTTCCGGATGTTTCTACAATTTGATCTGCAGCGCTACCAGGAAATTGGTGCCTGCCATAGGGAAGTAGTTGTTCACTACTGCAAGCCCGGTTCCATCATCATAACTGTACGTATATCCATTGGGGGTATACATCTTATCAAATACGTTATTTACCTGGAAGGCCAGCGTTGTTTCTTTGAACAACAACTTCCGTAAGGTATAAGCAATTTTCACATCCTGTACATAGAATGATTCCAGGCTGTTCTCCTTGCGGGAGTTGTTGGTGAGATACTGACGACCCACATATTTTGCAGGCAGGCTGATCTCCAGGTCTTTTAACGGAAGGAAAGTGATCACTGCACCACCAACTATATTCGGAGAGAAGGCGATATCAGTGGTCTTCTTCTCTTCGCCATACTTCCTGATCTTGTTGCGGCTCAATGTGAGATTGGCGCTGGCCTGCAACCATTGCGTGAAGCGGTTTCTGGCCTGCAGCTCGATACCCATTCGATAGCTGTCCGGAACATTGGCGCGCAGGTATTCACCTACATCATTGATATTACCGGTGAGCACCAGCTGGTCTTTGTACAGCATATAATACAAAGTGGCGCCGTAGGAGAGCTTATTGTTTCTCTTTTCAAATCCCAGTTCGAAGTCGTGCAGCTTCTCAGGTTTGAGGTCCTGACCAAGGTTCGCTTCAAAATCATTGCGGTTGGGTTCTTTGCTGCCCATGGAATAGCTGAGGTAAGCGAAGTAGTCATCCTTCGTATAGGTTATACCTGCCTTGGGATTCACGAAATTGTAAGTCTCGCGTACAACAGCATCGGGTGTTTTGCGATAGCCATTCATCTGGTATAATACGCGACGGTACTGGATATCGGCAAAAGCTTCAACTGCTGTACCAAGCTTGCGGGAGTATTTCGCATAACCGTTCACGTCTGTTTTGTAGGCAGTGAGATCATACCAGCGATGTTTGTAGGGGATGCCCATTTCGGCCCACATCACCTGTCCGAAATGATGATTGTCGAAACGGTTCCAGCCTCCGCCAACGGTGAGCTGGTCTTTATCCGTTTTGTATTGAACGGAAAAGATCTGTCCGTAGAAATCATTCTTCAGGTGGAGTTGGCGAATGAGATCGGTGGTTTCGAAAGTTTCTCCACCTGATACAAAGTCGGACATCTTATAGTCACTGAAAGCCTGTTCTGCTTTATATTCTTCATAATAACCAGCGCCTTTTGTGAGGAACACAGCTGTGTTCACCGTGAGCCTGGAATTGAACTGGTGATTGATGAAGAGCTGGTAATGGTCTTGCTGGAAATTATCGGTCTGGTTATCGTAAGGTGTTCCGGGTTTTTCCATGCCGGCATAATTGATGCGGCGGTTCGTTTTCAGGTCTTCATCCGAAACGCCATACCAGCTCTGGTAGGTTTTCTCTTTTCCTGAAAATACATTGAGCCTTACAGAGGTTTTCTCTGCAATGTAGGCGCCTGAAATATAGAAAGCGCGGAGATCGCTGCTGGCGCGCTCTACATAACCATCGCTGCTGACTTTGGAGAGGCGTGCATCAACGGTCCAGTGATTGTTGATCAGGCCTGTTCCTGCTTTTACCGTATGCTTCCAGGTATTGAAAGAGCCGGCACTGTTGTTGAGCTCTCCATAAGCCTGTGTATTCACTTCATTGGTGCTGAGGTTGATGGTGGCGCCGAATGCGGTGCCGCCATTGCTGGACGTTCCCACTCCGCGTTGTACCTGGATATTGTTCACGGATGATGTGAAGTCCGGCAGGTTCACGAAAAATGTTCCCTGTGATTCGGCATCGTTATAAGGGATACCGTTGAGGGTAACATTGATGCGGGTGGCGTCTGTACCGCGTATGCGGATGCCAGTGTAACCTATGCCAGTACCTGCATCGGAGCTCACCACTGCTGAAGGTGTTTGGTTCAGCACGAAGGGAATATCCTGTCCGAGATTTAATTTCTCGATCTCTTTCTTACTGAGATTGGTTTTGGTGAAAGGCGATTTATCTCCGGCCTGGATAGCTCTTACTTCCACGGGTTGCATGAAAAGATTGAGCCTTTGCAGTTTGAATTCCAGGTTGGAACCGGCTGCAACAGTGGTGTCTACCGCTTTATAGCCGATGCTGGAAATGCGGATGCGATAATCGCCTGATTTGATCTTTTTGAAAATGAAATCGCCGGATGCATTGGTGGTGGTGGTGGCGATATTACTTAATTCAACAGTAGCCGATGCTACGGCGGCTCCTGAGTTGAGGTCGGTTACCCTGCCCGAAATTTGTTGGGCGGTCAACCATTGGGAACATAATAAATAGCATATCCCCAAAAACAATTTTTGCATGTCCATTACATTTAAATGGTGGGAACTGACTTCCCGTGATAAAATTGATTTGAGAGAAAATGCTGCGGGAGCGAAAAGTAGAAGCTAAATAGACTAGAGCTACCTTCCCTGCGCAGGCATTACCCTGACCAGGTTCAACGGGTATTATCTCAGCCGCCTGTTGTTACACGGGCAGCACCCCGGGGAATCTGAAATGTCTCTTTGGCCAAAGAGGGCGTAAAGATACATGCAAAAGATCAGTTTCACATTCCATTTTTCATTTTCCCTTCATCTTGCCGGAATAGGTTTGTACAGTAAATAATCTGCTACACTAAAAACAAATTGTATGAAAACAGGATTGATTATTATTGCAATGGCGCTGGTTTCCGGCACAGTAATGGCACAGGATGCAAAAGTGAAATCGGATGGTTCCGTGAAAGTGAACAATTCAGTGCAGGGCGGCCATCAGAAAACCGCGGCAAAAATGGAAGCGAAAGCAGCCGCAAAAACTGAAGCGAGTGCAGAAAGGGAAGCTGTTAAACTGGAAAAGCAGGCTAATAAAGAAGTGAAAAAGGCCACTAAAGAAACAAAAGGAACAGCGAAAGATGCCGCAGGAAAAGGTTCTGAAGTTTCTGCCGCAGCAACCAGCATTACCTCCGCAGAGGTAAAAGCCATTGAAAAAACTGCTGAAGCCAATAAAGGACAACAGGTGAAGGTTGTATCAGGTGCAGGCGCCGATGTGAAAGCTGCGGTACATACCGCCCAGAACAAAACTGTAAAAGTGAACACTGGCGCCTCTACCTCAACAGCAGCGCAGGTAAAGGTTAAACCAGTAAAGGCCAAACCTGCAAAAGCGGCAGTGAAAGTGAAGAGCAGCGCTCGCGTTGGACTTCCTCAATAATGAAGCGACCCCTAAACATTAAAATGAAACAATTTTGCTATACAGGAGTTTTGATGATACTCATGATCTGTACCCATGAGAGCCGGGGCAGTGTGGTGAAACCACTGCCCTCATTTTTGACCCGGCCGCAATTCAACTGGCATGTTCTTAACACTGACACTATCCCGGCTCAAAAGCCGGCCGATGCACAAAAGAAGGAAGAACCTGCAAAGCAGGAGGGTGAAGCCAAAGCGCCTGTGCAACCGGTAAAGGAATTGCCTAAAACAAAATCGAAGGCAGGAGAAGTGGTTAAGAAAATCAAGGAAGTTCCTAAATCAAAAAAGCAACCAAAGCCGGTTGCCGTTAAGGCTCCCAAATTACCGGTGAAAGTACCTGTGATAAAAACACCGAAAGTTATCCGTAAAATCAAGCTTTGACCTTACCAATCGCAACAACCATGAAACACTTATTGATCATTATAATACTGGTACTTTCGTGCATTGCAGGACTTGCACAAACAGAGCCGGAAGCTGTACAAGACAGCATCCCCGCGGAAAAGTCCACGTTCACGATCGGTGCGCAGTATGCCACCAACGCTAGTTATTACGGGCAGAAGGCCATTGAAAAAACGCCATATATCGCCCTGGTGGCATCATACAATCATCGCTCGGGGGTTTATGTGAACAGTATGGCGTACCGGTTGCTGAACGATTCTTCAAGACTGGCTTCTGCTTATGCAGCAGGAGCCGGTTATGCTTTTAAAATATCCAAAGGCCTCGAAGCTGATATCGGTTATACCTATACGTTATTTCCAAAACTTTCTCCCTTTTTGCAGGCAGCCAATCCACATTCAGCCAGCGCTACACTCACCCTGGAAAAATGGATCACGACCGCTACTGCTTTTGATTTTACTTTCGGGAAAACAAACGACTTCTTTGTAACGCCCTCCGTCAGCAAACAAATCAGGCTCATCAATATCGATTCAAACTCCATGATCCTGATCACACCGGAGATCAATGTAACAGCAGGCACGCAAAGGTTCTACGAATATTACCAGGAAGATAAACAAGTGCGCGACAGCATCCTGGGCAAAGCCCTGGGGAGATTACCCGTTGACCTGCCTTTGCCAGGCAATCCCAACAGGCCAGACAACGGTTCCACCACTACCATAAAATCTTCTTCCAGTTTTGATCTTCTCTCTTATAATCTTAAATTACCCGTGGCTTATTACCGGCCCCATTGTTTGTTTGAGTTGAGTTGCCTTTTTTCATTGCTCGGGCAAAAAGTGGAAACCAGTGCCGGTAAACTGAATACATTTTTCACTGCCAGTTTTTATTACCAGTTCTAAGCTTATGAAAGTGCTGATAGTTGAAGACGAAAGGTCCATGGCCCTTGAAATGGAGGATTTCCTGAAACGGTCATCCTATATCTGCGATCTTGCTTTCAATGCAAGGCAGGCAAGGGATCAGATGGAGCAAAACGGGTATGATTTCATCCTGCTGGATCTCGGTCTGCCTGATAAAGACGGACTACTGGTGCTGGAAGAAGCAAAACGTGCTTGTCCGGATGCATCGTATATTATTCTTACGGCCAGGGGACAATTGGAGGATCGTATCAAAGGACTCGATCTCGGCGCAGACGATTATCTTCCCAAACCTTTTTCCTTGCTGGAGCTGCAATCCCGTATGCAGGCAATTTCCAGGCGAAAGTCCGGATTGAAGGATACCAATATTGAACTGGGCGATTTCAATATCAACCTGGTTACACGTATGGCCAGTTATGATGGTCAGGACGTGGGATTGTCCAAAAAAGAATTCGACCTGCTCAGTTATCTTCTGCTGCACAAGAACCGCCCGCTTACCCGTCTTCAATTGGGTGAACATATCTGGGGAAGTTTTACAGATGATGATTACGATAGCAATTATATCGATGTTCATATAAAGAATATCCGAAAGAAAATGACTGTCTTCGCTCCCGTGGAATGGTTGCAGACTATTCGTGGAGTAGGTTATAAGATCAAACTCTGATCCATACATGAAGCTGCTGACCAAACTCACGCTGTTCACCACCATTTCCAAGCTGGCCATTGTATTGCTGTTTGTGTGGTTATTGCCTTTGCTGGTGGATAAGGTAGCTTTTGAATATGCCAATAACCGCCTGAAACAACAGGAACGCAAAGTTTTTAGGGTGATCGAAAAGAATGGGATCGATTATTATCTCGAAGGAGACTCCACGTACGGCAGCTACACCATGCTCAAGGAAGAGTATATTTCTTTGGAACGAAATGAACAGCCGCTCCTGCCGGATACGATTCTCACTTCACAGCGGATAGTGGAAGGCGATACGCTCACCTATCGCGCCCTCATCGCCAACTTCGAATACGATCAACACAACTATACACTTGAGATCGGTAAAACCATTGCCAGCATCCGGCAATACAATGCGCCATTACAACGGGTGGCGCTTTATGTTCTTGCTGCATTGGTATTGCTCACGTTGCTGCTTGATCTGTCTGTTACCAGGTTACTGATCAGGCCGCTTGCTAAGATCATCCGAACCAAACTGGTGAATGCAAAATTCCCTTTCACCAAATCATTGCAACCAATTCAAACATCCACTACGGATTTCAAATACCTGGACCAAAGCCTGATGTTGCTGATGCAAAGGATCACCGACGATTTTGAAAGAGAAAGGGCTTTCACCTCCAATGCTTCACACGAGCTGATGACGCCTATCAGTGTATTACAAACGAAAATGGAAAACTTCATGCTCGGCACGGAGAATGAAGAAGAACAACGGAAGATCCTGGACATGATGAAGATCCTCAACCGTCTGAAGAAAATCGTGAACGCGCTGCTGATGATCTCCCGGATCGAGAATGAGCAATACAACAAAACTGGTTCTGTGAGGATGCATGAACTGATCAGCGAGATCACGGGAGAGCTGGCAGCCGGAATAGAGAGCAAGGGACTTGGGCTGAGCGTCTCACTCAGGAATGATATCAGTTTGCAACAGTTGAATCCTGATCTGATTTTCCAGTTATTCTATAATATCATCACCAATGCTATCCGTTACAACAAGGAGGGCGGGAGTATCATCATCACAGACAGTTATAGCCGGGATGAGGGCTACAGTGTGTCTGTACGTGACACGGGGATCGGTATCCCGGAAGGGGAGAAAGAGGCTGTATTCAACCGGTTCAGGAAAAGCAGCCTGACCGGTCTTGAAGGAAATGGACTGGGGCTTTCCATTGTAAAAAGTATTGTCCAGTATCATGGCATCGGGTTGGAACTGCAGACCGGGCTGGGAAAGGGGGCCGAATTCATTGTCAGTTTTCCGCCTGCAATGGTGGGGCAGAACAAAATCTGAACAAACTTTCAAATAATTGTAACATTCCGGTTTCACGGAACGTCCATAATAGTGTAACTCCTTTCACCTGAAAAACATTATTATGAAAAGAATAGGATTAAGCCTTGCGGCTCTGCTCTTTACAGTGGTTTTATTGGGCCAGAAGACTTTCAATGATCCCAATGCGGAGGTCCGGGACGTTAAAGGCTTCAAAGGTGTAAATGTGGCCACCGGCATACAGTTGTATATTACGCAGGATGCGAATGAGGCAGTAGCCATCAGCGCAGAATCCGCTGAAGCCCGGCAGCGGGTGAAAACGATCGTGCAGGACGGCGTGCTGCGTATCTTTTTCGAGAATACCGGACTGAAGTTCAAGTTCAAATACCTGAAAAAACAGGTGAAAGCTTATGTGAGTATTGCTACAGTAGAAAAACTGGGAGTATCTTCGGGAGCGGTGATGCAGGTGGAAGGCGCTATCAAGTCCGATAAGCTGGAGCTGGATGTGCAGAGTGGCGGCACTTTCAAAGGTAATGTGGAAGCCGCTTCACTGGATGTGGAGAACTCGAGTGGCGCTGTAGTGAAGATCGCAGGAACAGCCGGCAGGATTGCTGTGGATGGCAGTAGTGGCAGCGATCTCAGCGGATATGGACTGGTTACGGAAAAAGCAACCGTGAAAGTGAGCAGTGGCGCCAGTGTGAAGCTTACCATCAATAAGGAAGTTACTGCCAAAGCCAGCAGTGGCGGAGAACTTGTATATAAAGGCAGTGCAGCCCGCAGCGATGTGAATACCAGCAGCGGCGGAAGTGTCAGAAACAGTAAATAAGCAGCAAACAGATTGAAGAATATGAAAAGTTGGATATTGTTTTTCCTGGCATTGCTCCCATTGGGATTGATGGCGCAGAAAGTGATCATCAATGATCCCAATGTATCCCCAAGGACCGTTGGAGCTTTCCATTCGATCCGTGTAACCAATGGTATCGATTTGTTCCTGTCCCAGGATGAAACGGAATCACTCGCTGTGAGTGCGTTGAAAGAAGAGTACCGCGACCGGATCAAAACTGAAGTGGAGGATGGCGTACTGAAAATTTCTTTCGATAATAGTCGATTCAGCTTTAATGGTCCGATGAAGCTGCGTGCGTATATCGGCTTTAAGGAGCTCAGAAGGATCGTGGCTTCCGGCGCCAGTGATGTAATTGCCACCAATACTATCAATGTGAAGGACCTTTCGATAGAGATGAGCGGCGCCAGTGATTTCAAGGGAACCCTGGATGTTGGAAGTTTCACTGCAAAACTTTCCGGCGCTTCCGATGCCAGGCTGAGCGGCAAAGCCAGTTCAGTGAATATCGATGCCAGTGGGGCCAGCGATGTAAAGGCTTTTGAGTTGGTAACGGATTATTGCAATGTTGAATCCAACGGCGCTTCCGATGTTCAGATCACGGTGAACAGGGAGTTGAATGCAAAGGCCTCCGGGGCCAGCGATATACATTATAAAGGTGAAGCAGTGATAAAGAGTATGCAGGCCAGTGGCGCCAGCAGCGTGAAAAAAAGAAATTAAGCGAATAATGGAATAAAATGGTCAGCGGCTGAATGCCCAGATCATGAAATCCGGAAATGCAGCGCTCCAGTAGGGCCAGTCGTGTTGCCCCCGGGGCGCTTCTTTGTATACGATACTGTTGCCGGGCACGCCTTTGCTTTTCAGTTGGGTAATGATATCCCGTGTATCATCCACGGCATCGATGATGCCGTCTTTATCGCGGTCGGCGTTTTCTTCTTTTGCTCCTACCCAGAACCAATATTGTTGATCCGGTTTCTTGCGGGAGGCTTTGAGCCGGGCAATCATGATGCGGTTCTTATCCTCGTTGTAAGTGCTGTCTTTTATGTCTTTGTCGCGCCACCAGAAAGAACCTGAGAACACGCCAACCTTTTTTACTTTATCATTATGTGTAAAAGCGATATCGAGTGCGCTTAGGCCTCCCAGTGAGCAGCCTGCAAATGCAACCGATTTGAATTTTCTTACACCGGCTTTCTTTTTGATATAGGGGTAGAGCTCATTGTTGATGAATGCATCGTAATGATCTGCCTTGTTTCCTCTTTTCTCATAATCCGGTTTGCCGGCTACGCCATATTCCTGCATTCGGTCACCTGCATGAATGGCCACAATTACGAGTGGCTGGATGCGTTTGGCTTTGAAAAGGCTGTCTGTAATGTCTTTTGCGCGGAGGCGGTCGATATCCTGTCCATCATTGAGAAGAAGCAGGTTGAGATCCGAAAGATCATCCGGAACAGGGGTATTGATCACCGTTAGGGTCACCTGGCGCTGGAGATGGCGGCTGTACAACTGGTCCTGTTGCTGCGTTACACCTTTATTGCAAGCGATGAATAATGGCATGATGAAGAGAAAAGTGATGAAAAATTTCATGAAGTGAATATACAATTTGTAAAAAAATGAAAATCATTTTGGTGCGAATGTATAAAGGTCCTATATTTGCAATCCAATACATCGCGAAGTAGAGCAGCGGTAGCTCGTCGGGCTCATAACCCGAAGGTCGGGAGTTCGATCCTCCCCTTCGCAACAGAGTAAGAACCAGTCGATTACCGGCTGGTTTTTTGTTTTGGAAAATGAATCTCAAAACAGATATGTATAAGCGATTATATTTATTGTGCTTTGTGATGTTTAGCGCAACAAGCACGAAATTCCCTTATCATATCCACAATAAAATATCCCTCCCTTTTATTCTTTACCTTTGCAGCGCCTAAACGGAATGGCTTTTCCCATGCCCTCAGGCAAATCAGATTATGAAAACAGGTTTTGTTACCATATTTGGCCGGCCCAATGCCGGGAAGAGCACGCTGATGAATGCCCTCATGGGGGAGAAGCTGGCCATTGTTTCACCCAAGGTGCAGACCACCCGTCACCGTATCCGTGGTATCATCACTACTGATGATTACCAGATCATCTTATCGGACACACCCGGCATCATCGATCCCAAATACAAGCTCCAGGAAAAAATGATGATGGCAGTCAAAAGCGCCATGGAGGATTCCGATGTAGCGCTCTTACTGGTAGACGCCAACGAAAACCTGGAAGAAGCCAGCCAGATCTTCGAGGCGTTGAAACTGAAAGTGCCCAGCATCGTGGTGATCAACAAAACCGACCAAACAAGCAAGGAAAAGCTGGAAGAAGTATATGCATTCTTCGGTTCCAAATCATATTGTAAAGAATTGATCGGGATCTCTGCATTGAAGGGAGCGCAACTGAATGAACTCACGCAGGCCATTCTGAAATATCTTCCGGAAGGCGATCCTTTCTTCGACGGAGAGGAAATGACCGATCTTCCCACCCGTTTCTTTGTTGCGGAAATGATCCGCGAAAAGATCTTCTATTTATATAAGGAAGAGATACCTTATCATACTACGGTGCTCATCACCGAATTCAAAGACAAAACAACATTAACCAAGATAGTGGCCGACATCGTTGTTCAGCGCGAAACACAGAAAGTGATACTGCTGGGCGAAGGCGGAAAGATGATCAAACAACTCGGAACCCAGGCCAGAAAGGATATTGAAGCCTTTCTCGGAAGAAAAGTGTTCTTAGAGCTGTTTGTGAAAGTGCGTCCGAAATGGCGCGACAATGAATTCATGCTCAAAGAATACGGATACTATTAATAAAACTCAGGGATCACATCATGGCAGGTTTTACTGTAGCAATCGTCGGGCGACCGAATGTAGGGAAAAGTACTTTTTTTAACCGTCTGCTGGAGCAGCGCAAGGCCATCGTGGATGACCAGAGCGGTGTTACGCGCGACCGCCAGTATGGTGTTTGCGAATGGAACGGCAAAACCTTCAACGTGATAGACACCGGAGGTTTTGTTCCGCAAAGCGATGACGTGTTCGAGCGCGAGATCAAAAAGCAGGTTCTCATAGCCGTGGAAGAAGCCAACGCCATTATCTTCATGGCCGATGCCGCTACCGGTATCACAGACCTGGATGAAGCCATGGCCGATGTGCTCCGACGCACTTCCAAGCCCGTATTCATGGCCGTGAACAAAGTGGACAATCCTGAACGCCTGCTGGAAGCCACAGAATTCTACAGCCTCGGTTTCGATAATATTTATTTTATCTCTTCCATGACGGGAAGCGGTACCGGTGAAATCCTCGATGCCGTTACCGAACTCATTACTGATAAGGAAGCAGCAGAACAGGAAGAGATCAATGAGCTTCCCAGGTTCGCCATCATCGGACAACCCAATGTAGGCAAATCCTCCCTGCTGAATGCACTCATCGGACAGGAGAGGACCATCGTAAGCGATATCGCAGGCACTACCCGCGACACTATCCATACCCGTTATAATCTCTTCCAGAAGGATTTCATGCTCATCGATACCGCAGGTATCCGCCGTAAAACCAAAGTGCATGAAGACCTGGAGTTCTATTCCGTGATCCGCGCTATCAAGGCCATGGATGAAGCTGACGTATGCCTGTTACTGTTGGATGCCGAAAAAGGCATTACCCAGCAGGACCTTAATATCTTTAGCCTCGCCGCCAAGAAAGGAAAAGGGATCGTATTGTTGGTGAACAAATGGGACCTCATGACCAAGGAAACCAACACAGCCAGGGATTATGAAAAGGAATTGAAAGAAAGGATCGCTCCTTTCACCGATGTGCCGGTGCTTTTCATCTCCGCCAAAGACAAACAAAGGATCCATAAAGCGATAGAAGCCGCCCTGGAAGTGTATGCCAACAAGCAGCGCAAGATCCCAACTTCCCAACTGAACGAGGTGATGCTGAAAGCGATCGAATCTTACCACCCGCCGGTAGTACGCGGCAACCCGGTCCGTATCAAATACGTTACCCAACTGCCAACACATGTACCCTCATTCGCTTTTTTTGCAAACCTGCCAGATGATATAAAACAACCATACAAGAACTACCTGGAGAATCAACTGAGGCAAAACTTCAATTTTAAAGGTGTGCCGGTGAGGCTTTTCTTCCGCAAAAAGTAAAAAAAGTTTTAAATGATATATGTCAAATCACTTGCATAATATCAAAAAGCTTATACCTTTGCGCCCATCTGATTAAACTCTAAAAGCAAGTTCGCATGAAAAAGTTATTCGCAATTTTGGCTGTAGCTGGTGTTCTCGTAGCCTGCAACGACAGCGGTAAACAAGAAGAACCTAAAGCTGATTCTACTGCTAACGCAGCTCCAGCTCCAGACACTACTGTAGCAACTGTTCCTGATTCAACTGCTACACCGGTTGATTCTTCTAAAGTTGATTCTTCCGCAGCGAAGCACTAATGCTATCCGCATAAACTTCTTGCAAGAAACTGGCCCCGGACATCCCGGGGCTTTTTTGTAGCCCTGGCATTGAATTTGAAGCTGTTTTACCCATCCTGGGATTAATGAATATTTACCTCCCATCAATTTTAATCCGGCCTTGTAGGTTATGCTAATTTTATTGTATATTGGTCCCCTGAACCACAGCGTTAGCTTATAATACCATTCTGTTTCCTACCACAAAAACCTCTGGAATCCATTCTCCTGTGCATTTCGCTTCCTGATTCTTAAACTACTTCATGTATGAAAAAACTCTACATGCTTACTTTAGCATGCACCCTCTGTTGCATTGCTACCAGTCATGCACAAACGAGATATTGGGTTGGCCCGGTAAACGGAAACTGGAGCAATCCTGCCAACTGGTCAGATGGCTCTGTTTCCGGTGTTTCGGTGCCCAATGGCGGAACTTATGTTGCCATTTTCGAAACAGGCGCCCCGGTGGTGAATGTGGACATAACTTCCATTAGTCTGCTCTCCCTGATTGTTAGAAATGGTGTTACCGCCAAAATTTACTCTTCTAGTACCGCAACCATCACTGCAAGCGGAACCGGTAGTCCTGATTACGCTTTGCTTATTGAAACCGGCAGCAGACTGGAGGATAGTGTGTCTGCAGATGTTCCGTTCAATTTTGAACTCAGCAACGGCTCAAGAACACTGATCGATGGTACCTGGTATTTTGGAGGGCATAACAGTGTGTCCTTGCCTTCAAACGGCCCCTATTTTACATTACCATCCGCCTCACCTACCTACAGAATGGATGTGAATGGGTCGTTGATAATTGGTAATAAAGGATGGATGAATACGCCAACCAACAGTACCAATTTTCTTTACTTCAATGCTAATGCAGAACTCTGGATTGCCAGGGATGGCCTTTACACCCCGCGTGCTACCTGGGCGCCTACCTCCACCATTCGCATTACAGGATCGGTAACAGGCGCAGCAGCTATTAATGGTCTTACTACATTCTCCATAGGAAACCTGATCTTCGATTGCGCTGGAATGGCTAATGAAATAGGTTGGGCATTACCTCGCGGCCTGACTATATCAGGTAATTTTCAGGTACTTAATACCAATAATAATAACCTGGTACTGGCTTTCTCATTTGCTGGGCCGGGAACTGCGCCTGAATATTTAGTAAATGGTTCTTTCGAAATAGGCAACAACGCATGGGTTACCCTGGGGAATAATAACAACTCTCTGGATAAGGCATCTTCGCTTCAGGTAGACGGTGATTTTGTCCAATCCGGTGGCCGTTTCGATTTGCGTGGATCAGCCATTACTGCTGCCACTCAACCAACAGTGCTAAAAATCAAAGGCAATTTTGTTCAATCCGCCGGAACTTTCGGTTGTGCATCGGAAGTAACCGGCGCCAATCTCTTTGTGGTTGAACTGAATGGCAACGCTCCTCAAAATGTAGACATCGCTTCCAACACCATCGATAACAGCACCAACCAGGTTAAACTCAGAATGAACAACGTAAATGGTGCTGCATTACTGAAGCCTTTAACTACGGGCCAACTGGAGTGGACCGGCAGTAATGGTATCATCACTGCCAATGGCAATGCACTCACCGTTGGCAATGCGGATGCCGGTTCTGTTTCCGGCGCAGGCGCCAACGCATTTGTGGCCGGTGGGGCAGTAGTCCGCAAAACCTCAGCTAACGTTGCTTACAGCTTCCCTGTTGGCGGAACTGCTTACCGCCCCTGTGTGGTAACTCCGGAAGATGCAACAGCGTCTGAATATTCCGCCAGGTATTATCCCACTTCTTACGGTAATACTGCCACTTCAACCCCGCTCTATAAAGTATCCACTGCAGAATACTGGGATATAAGTAGATCGTCTGGCAGCAATGCGTCAATCACACTCTCACTTGCAGCCGCAGTACCCGGCGCCTTTGGCCCGGATAAAGTGGTGGTAGCTCATTTCAATGGCAGTAGCTGGGAAAGTGCTAAAGGGACAACCGGTACGGAAATCACTCCCGGCAATTCTTCCACAGGTTCTGCGACTTCTGAAATACTCAGCAGTTTCAGTCCATTTACATTCGGTGTTGTGCCCGGATCTCCATTACCTGTATACCTTGTTACTTTCAATGGAAAGAAACTCACCAATACATCCGCGAAGCTGGATTGGACCATTACTGCCAGTAGCAACCCTGACAGGTTTGAAATACTTCGTTCAGAGGATGGCACCAGCTTCCACCAAATTGGAACAGTTCGTGCTGCCGCTCAGCAGCTTTCCTTCAGTTTTGTGGATGAGCAATTGCCGAAGAAAACCGTTTACTACCAGTTACGCATGATCGATCAGCAGGGTGTGGTGAATATGAGTAAGATAGTAACCATCTTCAGCAATGCAGAAGGATGGGTGATCAATTCCATGATGCCAACACTTGTAACCAGTCAGGCCAAACTCAATATCAGTGCATCCTCCAGGGCAAGTATCCGCCTGGCTGTTACCGATATGTATGGAAGGATCGTTCATCAGCAACAGACCGCACTGAGCGCCGGCAGCCAGGATATATGGCTGAACTTCAGCAAACTCCCTGCAGGTGCTTACCAGATCACAGGTTACCTGGATAATGGCCAGAAAACAGGCAGCTTCAGGTTCATCAAACAATAAATGTTACCCAGGTTTTGAATATGCAAACGGCAGTCTCAGGACTGCCGTTTCTGTGTGACTGATGTATTCTTTGAGTGCTGCCAGTTGCTCATCCGGCGAGTGACTTTGAATTGATTGGCCCCTGGCGAAGGGGCGCCGGAGGCGACCAAATATAACTCACTCGCCAGAGGCGAGCGAGTAGGCACAGCTTGAGTTTATTGTAATTTTCTTAAGAGCGCAGCTATCGTCTTTTTGTATTGGTCCAGCGATGCCCTTTCCTGTTTGATAAAAGAGTTGTCTTCTAATTTACCCAGCACTTTGTTCATCTCCGCATTGGTCTCATACACCATTTTGCGGAACGGATTTTTGTAGTCTTTTGCACGTGATTCGTAGATGCCTTCCACCATCCAGGTTTTTACTGCAAGGGCCTGATGCAGTAATTGCCGTACTTGTTCAGTTTTCGCTTTTTTCAGGTGGATGCCATGCACGGTCTGTAATGCGGCCATTGAATGCTGGAATTTCTCAACAGGATATTTGTCTGCCTGGTCTTTGTAAAAAGCGTGCACCTGTTCCCAGCTTTTTACTTTTCCCTGATGGATCTGCGCTACCAGCTTTTCGATGGCTGCGCGCCTGATCAATTGCCCGCCGATATTCATCCAGCTGGTCAGTTCAGGTTTTGCCGGAATGCTGTTGATCAGATCATCCAGCTGTTTGAATTGTTTACCGCTGTTGGCGATGAGCTGTTGAACGGCATAGAAGGTGACCAGGTCTTTGAAGATATGATAGGCTGCAATTACTTTGATCAATTGTACGGGCCTGCTGCTGTTCTCGAATCCCTCCACCAGTATTTCCAGGTCATTCACAAGCGGGTCCTTTGTTTCGAGCAGTCGTTTGCCTTCTTCGATCTGTTGTTCAGTAGTGAATTTCTTATTGCCTTTGCTGCTTTTCAGGTAGGCCTTACCGGTAGCCTGCTGCATCAGCATGATGGCATCGAGGATCTCATTTACACTATCAGGCGCCAGGTAGTCGAATTCAAGCGACTGTGTTTTATTGATGCGCTTGTCGCGGTCCCCGTATTTCCACGCATTGCGCTCCAGCGCATACATATTGTGAAGGAACCAGTAAGCAGGCATCACCACCAGTTTGTTGTGGGTAACATCATTGCTCACCAGTGAGAAGGGGATAGTGATATTGAGCTCAACAGGGAAATCGCCTTTCGCAAGAATGGTGAAAGTGGCAAATTTGGAATTGTGCTTGAGACTCACACAGAGGCCGGGCCAGAACCCGCGCCCGGCAGTGATCTCACCGTCCGGGCTCCTGCTGTTATGATTGGAGCCAATGGTAGCGCCGGCGGCCATATTGCTTTGCCCCTGCAGCAATGCTGCACAGAGGAAAGAGTTATTATGGTGTTGTTCGTGCGATGGAAAGATGAGTGAATTCAGTACTTCACAACAGGAGATGGTGGAATTCTCACCGAGATAGGAGTTGATCAACCGGGCTCCGTACTTCAGTTGTGAGTGAGGCGCCAGGAAGAAGCGTACAGCTTTCACGCCATAGAAGGCGCGGCATCCGTAACCGATGATGCCGTTCACCAGCTCGCATCCTTCGCCTACCTGTGTTTTAGCGTCAGCAGAAGAATTGATGGTAACGTTCTTGATCTTATTGGCTCCTTTGATATAAGCATCAGTGCCGATCTTCACATCCTTGATGATGCGGCAGTTCTTGATCACGGTGCGGTCTCCGATGGTGCCGTAACGACCTCTTTTCAGATCGAATTGCTGCTGGGTGAAATCTTTGAACTTCTGTTGCAGCGCAACATCATCGCGGAAGCGGGTCCAGAGAAAGGCATCGCCGGGCAACATGCCATCGAAGGGCATGATCTTTCGTTCTCCATTCTCATTACAGACCTCCATCCATACGCGGATGGCTTCTTCTTCCCCTTCCATGAGAATACCGTTGCCGAATTTGGAGTGATCGGTTGTATCGATCTCATTCACATTCACCAGTATCACTTCGTTGCCGGTGATATAATGAGAGATATAATTTACATTGTCCACTACTACATTGTCCCCGAAATCGCAACTGATAATGGTGCTGTTGTACAATCCAACAGGTCTGCGCAGATTATGGAATTCCAGGTAGTATGGTTCCAGTTTGCCGATGCGCACCAGTCCGAAGAACTTGCAGTCCTGCACCAGTTCCGGGTTGAAGGCATCGGACACCATGATATTATTCCAGTTGTCTGATGTATTGCGGTTGCGCACCAGCATTTCGATCTCATATGCGGTGAGATGCCTGTAATGCAGGCCATTCCTGTATTGCTGGTTACGCAGGTAATATTCATCCTTTCCTTTTGGGAGAAAAGCTTCGGGAATGAAGTTATAACCCAGCGTATTGATGGGGCTTTTCCGGATTTGGTTCATACACAAGAAAGCTAATGGTGATCAATATTATTCCACGGTCACGCTCTTGGCCAGGTTACGTGGTTTGTCCACATCCAGGTCTTTGGCGATGCCGATATAATAAGCCAGCAGTTGGAGTGGCACCACACTGAGGATTGGTGCAACAATTTCGTCGGCTTCAGGAACGGCTATCACATCATCCGCCATGGCGGTGATAGTTTCATCCCCTTCGGTAACGATGGCAATCACTTTTCCTTTTCTTGCTTTGATCTCCTGGATATTGCTCACGATCTTTTCGTGGTAAGAATCCTTTGTTGCCACAAAAACAACGGGCAGTGTTTCATCCACGAGTGCGATCGGACCATGCTTCATTTCAGCAGCTGGATACCCTTCTGCGTGGATATAGGAGATCTCCTTCAGTTTCAGGGCGCCTTCAAGTGCAATGGGGAAATTGTATCCACGGCCCAGGTAGAGGAAGTCTTTGGCGTCTTTGTATTTGTTGGCAAGCTTTTTCACAGCATCTGCCGTTTTGAGGGTCGATTTTACCTTTTCAGGGATATCATGCAGTTCGTTCAGTAATTGAACGAAGCGTTTTGTTTCGATGGAACCTTTATCGTGCGCTACTTTGAGGGCGATAAGGGTGAGTACTACCAGTTGTGCCGTGAAGGCTTTGGTGGAAGCTACGCCGATCTCGGGCCCGGCATGCGTATAGGCGCCGGCGTTAGAGATGCGTGCAATGCTGGAACCAACCACGTTCACCACGCCGAAGATCAATGCTCCCTGCTCTTTGGCCTTTTCGATGGCTACCAGGGTGTCTGCTGTTTCTCCGCTCTGCGATACGGCAATGATCACATCGCCGGGTTTCACGATGGGATTGCGATAACGGAACTCAGATGCGTATTCCACTTCAACGGGGATGCGGCAGAGCTCTTCGAAGATGTATTCGGCCAGCAATCCCGCATGCCAGCTGGTGCCGCAGGCGATGATGATGATACGGGAAGCGTTCTTGATCTGATCGATATTGTTCTGAACGCCGGCCATGGTGATGGTGGCATTCAATGTATCGAGCCTTCCGCGGAGACAGTCGAAAATAGTATCGGGCTGTTCGAAGATCTCTTTCAGCATGAAATGATCATAACCGCCTTTCTCGATGGCGGCCAGCTCCATATCAAGTTTAGTGATGTATGGAGTGATCTTTTCATTACCGAGATTTTTAAGGATGAGCTCATCAGGACGTATAATGGCCAGTTCATAATCGTTCACATACACAACTTCTTTCGTGTATTCGATAATGGGAGAAGCGTCTGATGCCAGGAAATGTTCCCCCTTGCCGATGCCGATCACCAGCGGACTGCCCTTACGGGCGGCGATGAGGGTATCGGGGTTGTCCTGGTCTATCAGCACTATCACGTAGGCGCCCACCACGCGTTTGAGCGCAATGCGAACAGCCTCTTCGAGACTGCAGTTATTATTCTTTTGAATGTCTTCGATGAATTTCAGCAATACTTCAGTGTCTGTATCGCTGATAAAATTGTATCCTTTCTTTACCAGTTCATTTTTGAGCTGGCTGTAGTTTTCGATGATCCCGTTATGGATCATGGCCAGTTTGCCATTTTCTGACTGGTGTGGATGCGCGTTCCTGTCGCAGGGCTCACCGTGGGTTGCCCAGCGCGTATGTCCGATACCGATATGCGCGTGTACATTTTTTCCCAGGAGACTGTCTTCCAGCTCAGCCACTTTTCCTTTCTTTTTATATACTTTCAGCCCTGTATTGAGGAGGGCCACTCCTGAACTGTCATAACCACGGTACTCGAGACGCTTCAGTCCTTTTAAGATAACAGGGTAAGCTTCTTTTGGTCCAACATAAGCAACAATGCCGCACATGTGCTAAAGAATTTTTAGTGTGAATAGGTGCATGAACGATGACCAAAAAGAAACAGGGTGCGGCCAGTCGCTCGCCTCCCGGCGAGTGACTTCTGTTTGTTCGCCTCTGGCGAACACTGTGTCGCCGGAGGCGACGGAATACCAGTCACTCGCCGGGAGGCGAGCGACTGGCCGCATCCTGAGTAAATTTCTTTTAACTTTTCAGTCAATCGATTGCGCAATTTATCGAAAAATTGTGCCAGGGAACTTTCTTAATTTATTTTTTAAGGTGGGTCTCAAAGAGATGGAAGATGCGTTTGTACTCATCGGTCCAGCTACTGGGCTCAACAAATCCATGGTCTTCCACAGGGTACACGGCCAGTTCCCATTTATCTTTTCCCAGCTCGATCAGTTTCTGGCTCAGGCGAACGATGTCCTGGAAATGTACATTCACATCCACCATGCCATGGCACATCAGGAGGTTGTCTTTTAATCCGGCAGCGAAATTGATGGGAGAGCTGCGATAATAGGCAATGCTGTCTGTTGCAGGCTCATTGAGGATATTGGAAGTATAACCATGATTGTAATGCGCCCAGTCAGTAACGGAGCGGAGGGCAGCGCCTGCATTGAATACACCGGGTTGAGTGAACAATGCCATAAGCGTGATGAACCCTCCGTATGAGCCGCCATAGATGCCAATATTGGCTGCATTCACGCCCAGTTTGTCCACGAGATATTTTGCCCCGTCCACCTGATCGGAAAGGTCTTTTCCTCCCATGTAGCGATAGATGCCCGTACGCCAGTCGCGGCCATAACCGGCGCTTCCCCGATAATCGATATCCAGGACTGTATAGCCGTTATCGGCGAGCAGGTTGTGGAACATGTATTCCCTGAAATAGCTGCTCCACCATTTGTGTGCATTCTGCAGGTAGCCCGCGCCATGTACAAAGATCACGGCAGGTTTGGATGGATGAGGATTGGCAGGGCGATACAGGCGTGCATACACGTTAGCGCCATCGTTTGCAGGGAATGTGATCAGTTCCGGCTCACGCCAGTTGTAGGAAGAAAATTCTGCAGACCTTGCCAGGTTGGTCACCTGTTGAGGTTTGGCGCCAGCTTTGTTCTCCTGGAGATACAATTCCCAGGGCTTATTACTGTAAGAGTAGAGAAAGGCCAGCCATTTTTCATCGGGAGAAAGGCTTACCTGGCTGGAACCGGTAAAATTGGTGAGTTGTTCTGCTTTCCCACCGGTAACGGGCAGCCGATAAAAATGCTGTTCACCGGGATGAACCTGGTTGGTGGTGATATAGAAATATTTTTTATTGCGGCTCAGGTCTGCGTTGTGTACTTCGTAGTTACCGCTTGTAAGCGCTTTCTTTTCTTGGGTATGTACATCCAGCGTGTAGAGATGCGAGTAACCTGTTGCTTCAGACTGGAACCAGATGGTATGAGCATCGATCCATCCTGTATTGCCGCCGCCGAATCCCTGTATGCCCGGACCTGCGATCCAGGCTTCATCATGCTGACGGTCCAGGGGAGTGATCTTTCCGGTGGCGCCTTCCACCAGCGCCAGCCAGCGGTCTTTGTTGTCGTTGGAACGAAGGTCCAGCAGCACATACTGACTGTTGGGGCTCCAGGAAGCGCCCTGTATGCTCACGCTGCGCGCTGCGGGGTCCTTGCTTTTCTGCGCATATACGGCGGGGTAATCCTTGTAGAAGGCAGGAATATCTTTGATACCGGGAAGGAGACTGTCTGTTTTGATTTTGAAAACGGTATCAGCCTTGCTGTCGAACACATAGAACTCGCTTACTCCTGGTGTGGTCCCCACTTTCGATCTGCCCCTGATATCTTCTGTGAAGCCGCTTTCGGTAACATAGTTGGGAATGATGGTGCCTTTGCCGGAATTATTGGCTTTGAATAAACGATAAGAAATAAAACGTCCGTCTGCACTGATCTGTGCAGCACCTGCATTCTTATCCTCTGTATAAAGTGTGCGCAGTGTTTTGATTTTAGGGTAGGTCTTCATCATGGAATCTCTCTGTTCCTTTTTCTCTTTTCTTTCCCGCAGGATGGCTGAATTGGCAAGCGATTCCGTTTCGAGCCATTTCTCCTGTATTGATTTCCCTGCATCGCCACTGCCAGCTTTGGGTGCACTGCCCTTCTGGAAATTGGTGAGCTGTGCGATAGCGCCGGTGGTCATTTCCCAGGAATAAAGATTGCCACCGCGGTTGAATACGATGCGTGTTTCGTTGAAGCTGAAAACGGGTGACGATTCCGGATCGATCGTTTCGGTAATACGCCTGGTAGTACCAGTTTTCAGGTCAGCGAGATAAATATCGCCACTATTCGTGTATACGTAAGCGGTATATTTTGAATTGTATTGGATACTGTTGGGGTCGGGTTGGTCCCTGCCTGCTTCCCAGCTTTGTTTCTGGGGGTTGAGATTGGCAGGGGTAATGGTGTAGGCAGAATCACTGACGGCCTTCTCCGGGTTCCAGAGGAATCGGAGGGTTTTGCCGTCGGCCGACCAGTTGAGTGAAGAAGGCGAGCTGCCGATCCATTTTGGATCGCGCATGATCTTGTCTACTGTCAGCGGGCCGATGGGGGATTGTGCTTTTGCTGCTGCTGCAATGAACAACAGCAGGAAAGCATATGCATGTTTTCTCATGAGTGATAAGTTGGTTTTTGCTACAACAAAATACCACTTAACAGCATATAGGCCATGGAAAAATATATGACCAGTCCGGTCACATCCACAAGCGTGGCTACGAAAGGAGCAGAGGAAGTGGCGGGGTCGGCGCCGAGTCTTTTGAGGAGGAGGGGGAGCATGGAACCGGTGATGGTGCCCCAGAGCACCACGCCCAGCAGGGAGAAGCCAACGGTGAGGCCGATCTCGGTGCCATTATCACCATAGGTATGGAACATGGAATTCCAGAATACCACGCGGAAGAACCCGATGAGGCCGAGTACAGTACCGAGCATGAGACCTGAAAGTAGTTCTCTTTTGAGCACGCGCCACCATTCGGTGACGGTGAGCTCGCCCATGGCCATGGCCTGGATAATGAGGGTGGATGCCTGTGATCCGCTGTTGCCTCCGCTGGAAATGATGAGTGGTATGAAGAGGGCCAGCACAACGGCTTTGGCGATCTCGTCCTCGAAATATTTCATCACAGTAGCAGTGAGCATCTCTCCGAGAAAGAGCACTACCAGCCACACGATGCGTTTTTTGAAGAGGCGTGCGATGGGCATTTCCAGGTAAGGCTCGTCCAGCGCCTCGGTACCCCCGATCTTCTGGATGTCTTCACTGAATTCTTCGTTGGCAACCCAGAGCACATCATCGATGGTAACGATTCCCAGGAGGATATTCTTATCGTCAACAACGGGGAGGGCTACTCGATTATTCATTTTGAAGATCTGGTTGGCCACTTCCTGGTCGTCGTTTGCATTGAGGGTAATGTACCGATAGTCGATGATATCGCCTATTTCTTTATCAGGACTGGCGAGGATGATCTGGCGGATCTGCACGTCATCCACAAATTCGCCTTTTTCATTCACGATGTAGATCACATCGATGGTTTCACTGTCCTTCCCTTCTTCGCGGATGAGGTTGAGGATCTCCTGGCAGGTATAGTTGACCTGTACAGAAATATAATCCGGTGTCATGAGACGGCCCACACTGCCTTCGGGATAACCGAGTAGCGAAAGTGTCACTTTCCTTTCTTCCGGATTGAGCAGTTTCACGAGTTCCTTCACCACTTTGCCGGGCAGTTCTTCGAAAAAGTCTGTGCGGTCATCTGCGGGTAGCTCATTGAGCAGTTCGGCAGTCTTGAAGGGGGGGAGTTCGCGGATGATGGTCTTTTGTGAGTTGAGGTCGAGTATCTTGAATACACTGGCGGCCCGGTGAATACTCATATTGGCCACTATCTGGCTTTCATATTCGGGCAGTTCATAGATGAGTTCCGCCACATCACTGATGTTCTGGTGGTTCAGCAGTTCACGTACTTTCAGTACATCGTCCTGCCGGGCCAGCTCCAGGAATTGTTCCCTTAGGGTGTCGATATCAACCTCTGTACTCATGCCTCAAATTTAGGGAATAGTGCATGTGTACGATCAATAAAAGCCAGCTTAATGCTTCGATGCGAAATAATTATCGTTTTCCTGTTTTTCCGAACGGGTATTTGAGTCCGAGATTGATGCCGAAACTATTGAGCCGGATCTCTCCATGACCCACACCCTGCACCGGCACTTTGAGATAGGGCTCCAGCTGGAACTGTAATCTGCCGCCCAGTTGTTTTTCTATGCCTGCGGAGAAATTGAGAATTGAGAAGAGGTAACTGGAATTTTCATTCGTTTTCCAGTTGCGTTCCGAGTAGTAGCCTGCATTATTGTAGAAATAATAATCATAATCTTCCTTGTTCATCAGGTAACTGCTGATGCCTGCACTGATGAAATAGCGTGAGCGGGTTTTGATCCCGAGATCATAACGGATATTGAGGGGAATATCGAACATGGAACAACCGCCTTTGATCTTATCGATATCATAATATGCCATGGGCCCTTTTGGGGTGAAATCTTTTCCGCGTGCTTTATAGTTCTTGCTGTTATAGATCAGTCCTGTATTCACACTCAGCCTGTCTGTAAAATAATAACCGATCAGCAGGCCTCCGTTGAATCCGGCTCTGCCAGCGCTGCTGAATTTCACATTGCTGAAATCCAGTCCTGTAAGGGCCGTGAGGTAGAACGAACCTTTTCTGGAAGAAAGGTTCAGGGGCTTTGTCTTATTGGTTGTTGTTTGGGCAGGTTGGTCTGTAGCAGGTTGTTGTTGAGTTGAATCAGTAATGCTGGTTTGTGGGGTTGGCTTTATGCCCGGCACATCAGGGGCGTTTTGGATACTACTTGTATGAACCGGGTTGGAGCTGGTTACTGTTTCAATACTATCAGGCAAACCCTGCTTTGATGTAATATACGAAATTGAAGACGGTTTGGTTGGTATTTGAGTTGCATCGGGGTTTCTGGGTAGTAAGGCATCCTGGGTTTTGGCGCCGGGTCCACGGGAAAGCTTTATTGGTGTGGACTGTGCAGTCCTCTGCAGTTGACCGGAGCTCAGTGCAGGCAAAGGAGGCGTTTGTTTGGCCCTTCGGTTTGTTTCTTCAAGGTTATTTCGGTTATTTTTTTCCGTTAGGTTGCCATCATCTTTCACAATTCCATTTTTCCCTTTGCTTTCATTCCATGTTTTGATGCCCCACAATGCGCCGCCCAGCAGCAATACGCCTGCCAGCAGCCACCAGAGCAGCAGTCCCCGCCTGCGGCGGCGCTGCGGCAGCTCCGCATCCAGCCTTTGTTCCAGCTTTTCCCAGCCGGATGTGGAGGGCTCCACATCATACTGGTCAGCGGCTTCCCGGCTCAGGCGGTCAAGTTCATTGTCATTGAGGAGAGACATAAATATTGTAATGATTTTTGTTCAGTAAAAGTCTTCTCAGGTTATCCCTCGCTTTGGAGAGATTGGATTTGGACGCTCCCACCGAAATTCCCAGTTGTTTGCTGATCTCTTCATGACTCATACCTTCAATTACAAACAGGTTGAATACAGTACGATAGGCCGGTGAGAGTGATCTCACGGCTTCGATGATCTCCTTGTAACTGAGAACATCTATTCCTGTTTCGCTTTTATCCGGGATTGTTTCAGATTCACAGGTAAGCAAATGACCGTTGACAGAGGCATGATGCTTACGGTAATGATCAATGCAAGTGTTAACGAGTATCCGCTTGAACCAGCCTTTCAGGCTCAGCAGCATATCGTCCTGCCTTTGTTGATCAAATTGATGGATATTCTTGAAAAGTTTCACAAACCCTTCATTCACGATCTCTTCAGATTCCTCCTGTGCGTTGGTGTACCGGTAGCAGATCTTCATTGCAAAGCCACGGAGCAGGTAATACAATTCCTTCTGGCTGTTACGGTCATTAACCAAACAGCCCCTGATCAGTGTAGCCACTTTTGGGTTATCTGTATGCAACAATGGTTTGGTTTGCAATGAGCAGGGTACTCCTGCTTAAATTACGAATTTTCCTATACACTGTTGGATACGTAATCCCTGCAGAAAAGGTTGCCTGCCGTCTAATCCATATTTATCAGGTTGGCGGGAGGGCGTCCGATCAGGGTCAGGCTGGCGCGGATATATGCCTGAACCTGAATATGTTTCTCCTGTGGCAGCAGCCCGATCAGTTTGATATCGTGCAGGGTCCCTACAGTGCTCATCCAGTCCGTCACCTGCTGGTTGAGACGGGCTTCGATGAGGGCTTTGTTCTTCTGGATCAGGGCATTCAGGTCCAGCACGCTCTGCCCGGCCAATTCCTTCATGATCTTCTTTTTGATCAGTCCTTTCGCCAGGTTCACCATCAGGTCTTTCGTATCGATCCCTACTTTGATATCGGGCATGCTGAGGATCTGGCGGGCGGAATCCAGGGTAGGGGTGCCTGTTAGGCTGAGCACACCATTACGGTTGCCGGAGAAGGCCATGTCTACCCTTATCTTTCCTTCATTGGTTCCGCTGATGCTTACGTCTTTGATCACGAAAGTGCGGCCATCGATATCGAATGGTTTGTTTCGAAGACTATCGTTGAGCAGTTTGTTGAAGAACTTGTATTCGTATACTGCATCCAGGTAGGTGCTGATATAGCCGCTGCGGTCTGCATTGGATACAGGTGGAAGGGAAGCATGCGTTACCAGTTTATTGCTGTCTGAATTGAATTTTGGGAAGCCGCTGAAGCCCATGGAGAAATAGAGCGTGTCTTTCACCACATTGAAACGGCTCACGCCGAGTGCGGAGAGATTGAGATTGAGGAAACCGTATTTGCTGATGGGCATAACGCGGCTGCCGCTCTTGCGCCAGTTGTTGAGAAAGGGATTGGTATTGATGTCCTGTACGAATTTGTCGAAAGTGGTGCAATAGGTTTCGATACTGGCCTTCACGCTGTCCAGCACATCTTTTGTCATATCGTTGTTCATCAGCGTTACCTCGCATTTGTCAAGCGGCTGGAGTTTGTCCAGTTTTGTAACGGTGCTGATGGTATGATTGGGGAGTAGATCGAGTTTGGAAGTGATGGCGATGTCAACCCTGCGGAGTGGTTCTCCGTTGAATCCGCAACTGCCATTGACCCAGGGCGATACCTGTTTGTCGAATGCGCAGATGGTGCGGCTTCCTGCGATCTGGTAGTTGCCGCGGAAACTGATGATCACGCGATTGTTGATCACACTGAAGGAGAAGGGAGAACGAATGAAACGGTATTTGTACCTGAAATCGCATCCGGTTTGTGTATAGTTTGGCCATTTATCGTTGGTGAATTCTTTGGCTGTGGAAGAATCCATTACCGATAATAACGGTTTCATGTATACTTTTACAGGAACATTGATATAAGACATTGGCAATGCAGGTAAACTGCGAGCCGGCGTGGAAGAAACAAAAGTGGTTGTTTTTTTGCTGCTGCCGCATGATAATAAGAATATCAGGGCGCTGCCTAATAGGAGGACACGGGTTATTGACGTCATGCAGCAAATATCAAAAATTCCGCGCTAATTTTCACTATCTTCAACTGTACTCCGGCCCACCGCAGGCGAAGAAAAATCAACAGTATGAAAAAGCTGCCAAAACCGGCTACCATCCTGCAATTACTCAAGAAAGCCTTCGGGGAGTTCCAGCAGAACGATCCTTTGCGGATGGCTGCGGCTACGGCCTTCTTTGCCACTTTTGCGCTTCCTGCCATCATCCTCATCCTTATTGTTGTATTTGGCCTGGTAATGGACCGCAGGTTTGTAGGACGCAGCCTGGTTGAGGCTTTGAGCGGAGTGCTCGGCCCCAACTCGGCAGAAGAGATCAGGAGAACACTTCGCAATGTGCGCACACTTGCTTCCACCTGGTATATCGCCAGCGGCGGTTTTATCTTTTTGTTATTTGTGAGCACCACACTCTTCAAAGTGATCAAGGATTCCGTGAACCAGCTCTGGCGCATCCGCCCGGCGAGCGGTAAAAAGGTGGTGCGCCAATTGAAACAAAGGGGCACATCTTTCATTGTGATCCTTTTTGCAGGCATTTTCTTTTTGGCCACCCTGATGGTGGAAGGCGGAGTTGCTTTGCTTCGTCAGCAACTGACCGATCTGCTTCCCGGTGAAGGCTCTGTGATCTGGGCCATCACCAGCCAGGTAATCTCGTTATCGGTTGTTACCTGCTGGTTCTCCATCCTGTTCCGTTACCTGCCGGATGGACATACCACCTGGCGTGTAACCATGGGAGGCGCCTTCTTCACGGCTTTATTATTTACGCTGGGAAAATTTCTACTTCGGTTCCTGTTGTCTTATTCCAATATGAGCACGGTATACGGCACGTCCACTTCCTTTGTGCTGATGCTGCTTTTCATTTTCTATTGCGCCTTCATATTTTATTATGGCGCTTGTTTTTTGAAAGTATGGGCAAAACACAAGAACAAGCCCATTATTCCCCGGTATTATGCTGAGGCTTATACCTGGCAACAAGTGAAAGAAGAATCGCTTGACCGGTAATGCCGGAGTATTATTTTTGTAAAATATGATCGCTTATAATCCTAAAGACTGGTTCACTTTCGTGTTCCGCTTCCACAAGGCTGACACCCTGAGAAAATTGGCGCCGCTGATCCTGGGCATCAGCGCCTATTGTGCTATCATCGCATACCTTGAACTGGAGATCTTTCAATTGTCGCAGAACAATCACCTGAAGAATATCTCCATGATGAATAATCTCCTGAGTTTCGTGATCTCCATGCTGCTGGTGTTCCGCACCAATACTGCGTATGACCGTTGGTGGGAGGGAAGGAAATTATGGGGGGCGCTGGTGAACAATTGCAGGAACCTGTCCATCAAACTCAATGCTATACTGGGGCCGGCAGAAGATGAGGATAAAAAATTCTTTCGCCGCATCATTCCCATGTATGCAGCTGTACTGAGCCGCCATCTGCAAACGGAGCAAACAAGGCTGGCATTGGATACGGCGGAACATCCTGAATGGGAGCATCTGGACAAGAACAAGCACATGCCCAACCAGATCGCTTCCCTGATGTACAAACGGGTAACCCGGCTGTACGAGCAGGGAAGGATCAAGGGTGATCAGCTGATTGTGATCAATGCGGAACTGCAATCTTTCACCGATGTATGCGGCGCCTGCGAGCGCATCAAGAATACGCCCATTCCTTTTTCCTACAGTGTATTCCTGAAAAAATTCATCTTCTTTTATGTAATGACCCTGCCACTGAGTTTCGTGTTCAGCCTGGGCTATATCGCCATACCAGTTGTGGCTTTCATCTTTTACGTACTGGCAAGTCTTGAAATGATCGCTGAGGAGATCGAAGATCCTTTTGGCGCTGATGAGAATGATCTTCCTACTGAAAAGATCTCAGACAATATCAAGAAACATGTATCCGAGATCTTCGCTTCTTAATTGCTGGCGGGATCCTGTTTGAAGATAATCTCGAGGTATTCGTAGAGCTCAGGATGTTTTTCTTTCAGCAGATCAGGCCTTTCAAAGAAGTATTCGGAGATAACGGCAAAGAATTCGCTTTTATTGGAAGCGCCGTATGGATTGATGTCTGAGCGGTTCTTCCTGATCTCTTCTATCTGTTGTTGCATGAGGTGCATCCAGGGGATGGAATACTGATGTGCCAGCAGGTTTTCAGGGATGCCGTCTACGGCGCCATCTGATTTATCGAGGAGATGCACAAACTCGTGGATGGCGGTATTGTTCTTATCGCTGGTGATCTCGAAACCCTGTCTGAGTGCATGTTGCGAGAGGATCATCTTCCCATTCATATAGCCGCTGCCCACCATTCCCATGATGGCTCGGTCTTTTCCTTCGAACCTGAATTCTTCATTGAAAGTATCGGGGTAGATAAGCACATCCGTGAGGTTGCGGTACTCCCATTCCGGAAACCCGAAGATCGGGATCACGGCGCTGCTGGCAACATAGATCCTGTCGCGCTCCTCGATGGTGGCGCCGATACCTTCAATGCGTACATTGGCGAGAAAGGAACCGATCTTTTCGCGGAATCGCTGCTTATCTTTTTCCTCCAGGCGTTGATAGAACCGGACATGCGTGCTGAGGATATCAATATCAGCTTTGCTGAGGTCAAGCGGTGGCTTTTGTTTTGGTTTCCATTTCCAGATGATCACACAAAGGGCGGCAATGCCCAGCAGGATATAAACAGGTACCATAGTTATCGTTTAGAAATTTTCATAGAGTGCATGAAAGGTAGTCTGTAAAGTTGAATCGGCTGTTGGTGTGGAAGGGTAATTTTTCAGCTGTGCTTTCACATTGGTGACTCTCTTATCAAAAACAGGGTGGGTACTGAGAAAGTTCACTGCCTGAGCGCCTCCTTTTGTTGCATCGTTCAGGAGGTCCATCAGTCTTACCATTCCTTCTGTATCCACTTTGCTCTCGTGCATCAGCTTCATGCCATTGTTGTCTGCTTCGGTTTCCAGTTCGCGTGAATATTCAAGTCTTTTGAGCCTGTCCGCATTTTGTACCAATATGGAAGTGATGCCGGCGTCAGTTCCAAAGATCAGTGTCAGGAACATTTGCCTGGACAGGCTTTTGAACATATTGTTCAGGGAATGACGGAGTGCAATATGCGAAGCTTCATGTCCAAGCAATGCAGCCAGTTCCTCCGGTGTTTTCATGTTATCAAGGATGGCATCGAACACTACTATATGTCCACCGGGTACTGCAAAGGCATTGACTTCAGGACTCTTCACCACCGTGATCTCAATGGGATAACCAGTCTGGTAATGCAATTGTTTATAGAACTGGTTCAGCAATCTTGTTTTTACGGGGTCCACTTCGTAAGCAGCTACGGTGGCATCATACATTTCCTGGCCGAGACTGATCTCGGTTTCTTTAGAAAATGAGTTGGCCACTTTCCCTCCAAGCCAGGGTGCTATCCAGATATAACCGATCAGGATCAATCCACAAATGATACCTGCAATCAACACCATTTTACTGATCACTGAATTGAGTGCGCGTGCTGGTGCATTGCCGGTAAATTTCTGGTGACGGAAATTTTTCTTGATGGCCTGCAATAACTCCTGGCCGCTGAATTCCAGGCTGAAGTTTTCACCCGCGGGGCTGGTGTAGTGCAGGGTATAACCTTTGGTAGTCTCTTCCAGTTGTTTGATATGATCTCCCAGCCAGTGAATATCCTGTTGCTGGTTGTTGTCGTCTGTATACCTGATAGTAAGTGTTACCGGGGAAAGGATAACGGTTACGGGCTGGTGGTTGTACGTTGCGGAATAAGTAGTCATTTTATGTTGGATCGGTGCTGATAATGCGCTAAAATACAAAAAACAAAACCTTGAAGACTGAACCGTTTCGTAACCACCGGCGGTTCAGTCAATTCAAGGTTTGTTACACCGAAAAAATCCATCCATATGCGATAAAGATTCCCCACCAGTAACAATCGCATACCGGAAGTCCCCGGAAGGATGGATAAAGACCAGGTTTAATAGTCAATAGTGATGATCAATATGAGGGCAAGCTACAGAGAATCAATTGCCTTGCCTTGCGTAGAACTACGGGAATGGGTGCGTGGTTCTCTGGAAAAATTATCTATGGTTGATGGCCGTGGGGGAGTATGCGTGGTCGGCTGATGAAATGAACCGACGCGGGAGGATTTTTGTTGAGCATTGGTTGGTTGGATTGAGCTGTGGTAGGTTAGCCGGGCTGCATCGCTTACATTTCAAAGGCCTGCCACGCACACTCCCTCCACGGCATGGGCACGCTGATGGGAAATTTTTCCAGGAAACACGCTGGGGGGATGGGATGGGGGTAAAAGTGCAGCAGTGTTGGGGAAATGTAAATGGGGGTTTTTGATGAAAGTGCAGGAAGGATAAACCGGATATGTTACTCTAGATCACTGTTATTAAACTTAAACAAAATATCAAAAGATGACATTCAGATATGCAAGACATACAACTGACCTGAAGAGTATTGAAAAATTTTATACAGAGATAGTGGGACTTCAAAAGTTAGGCGGCTTTGAAGCACATGATGAGTATGACGGGATTTTCCTGGGACTTCCGGGCCTGGACTGGCATCTGGAATTTACCATATCGCCAGAAAAACCGCAAAGTAAATTTGATGAAGATGATATTCTCGTTTTCTATAAAAATTCAGCGGCAGATCTTGCCGTCATCAAAAAGATCATTGAAGGGAATCATATCCCTCTTGAAACGCCCAAAAACCCCTACTGGTCCAAATACGGCCTCATGATCTCCGATCCCGATGGGTATAAAATCATTTTTGCACTAAAACATCAATCATAACGGTAATCAGTAGCCAGGATATCTGTTGCTGGCCTCAAAAGCGATCAATAAAAAGGAGTGTGCCTTTCTCTATACTTATCGCATACTCCTAACAGATAGCCCATGTTCTTACTTTTAATAAACAATGATGCACAATTACCCCATCACCACCCACCCGCATTATCCCTGTTGCACCTGAAGAATATGCGAGGTGGCCGGCGTGGGCCAGGGAGGAGGCGGTCTTAAAAACAGGCGTTACAAAAGCCCGGCCATGTTCTCCCGTTCCCTGATCAACTTCAGTTCATCCCTCAACAAAAAGCGCAACCCTGTTTTTCCACCGCCGATCCCTGGCCCCGCCGGCTACCCAAAAAAGGAGTCCCCAGGGATAATGCCCCCAAACAAAAGAGCCGCCCTAAGCGGACGGCCCTCACAACTAAAAATGATAAACACTATTTTTTAGCGAACTGTGCGCGGATCACATTGAGTGCGCCACCTGCTTTGAACCACTCGATCTGTTGATCATTGTAAGTGTGGTTGAGCTTCACTTCATCCTTGCTGCCGTCTTTATGGGTCAGCACCATGGTGATCTGTGAGCCCGGAGCAAAAGTGGTAAGTCCATTGAGGTCTATCACATCGTCTTCCTGGATCTTATCGTAGTCTGCTTTGTCGTTAAAAGTGAGTGCGAGCATACCCTGTTTTTTCAGGTTGGTCTCGTGGATACGGGCGAAGCTGCGAACGATGATTGCGCGAACGCCGAGGTGGCGTGGCTCCATCGCTGCGTGTTCGCGGCTGCTGCCTTCACCGTAGTTCTCGTCGCCTACAACAACAGTTCCGATACCGGCTGCTTTGTAAGCGCGTTGAGTGGCGGGAACAGGACCGTATTCTCCGGTGAGCTCGTTCTTTACAGTGTCTGTTTTATCGTTATAAAAATTCACTGCGCCGATGAGCATGTTATTGGAGATATTGTCCAGGTGACCACGGAATTTCAACCAGGGACCTGCCATGGAGATATGGTCAGTGGTACATTTTCCTTTTGCCTTGATGAGAAGGCGGAGTCCTTTGATATCGGTTCCTTCCCATGGAGTGAATGGCTCCAGGAGTTGGAGACGCTGAGATTCGGGACTAACGATCACCTGTACTCCGCTACCGTCGGCAGCAGGGGCCTGGTAACCGGGATCATCAACCGAAAAGCCTTTTGGAGGCAGTTCAACACCGGTTGGTTCGTCCAGCATTACATCTTTTCCTTCTTCGTTCTTCAGGGTGTCTTTCAGCGGGTTGAAAGTGAGGTCACCGGCGATGGCAAAGGCAGTCACGATCTCTGGTGAAGCTACGAATGCGTGGGTGGAAGCCAGACCATCATTACGTTTGGCGAAGTTCCTGTTGAAGGAAGTGATGATGGAGTTCTTACGATTGGGATCGTCGATATGACGGGCCCATTGACCGATACAGGGACCGCAGGCATTGGCGAGTACCACGCCGCCGATCTGGTCGAATGTTTTGAGGAAGCCATCTTTCTCGATGGTATGCCTTACCAGTTCAGAACCGGGAGTGATGGTGAACTCAGCTTTCGCTTTGAGTTTTTTGGCGATGGCTTGTTCGGCCAGTGACGCGGAGCGGCTGATATCTTCATAAGAAGAGTTGGTGCAGGATCCGATGAGGGCCACTTCGAGGCGCTCAGGCCAGTTGTTGGCTTTCACGGCTTCAGCGAATTTGCTGATGGGCCATGCGAGGTCCGGAGTGAATGGTCCGTTCACGTGTGGTTCCAGTGTATTGAGGTCGATCTCGATCAGTTGATCGTAGAATTTCTCGGGATTGGCGTACACAGCATCGTCCGGGCGGAGGTGTTCACGAACGCCGTTGGCGAGCTCAGCCACTTCGGAGCGGCCTGTAGCGCGGAGGTAGTCGGCCATTTTCTCGTCATAGGCAAAGAGGGAGCAGGTGGCCCCGATCTCGGCGCCCATGTTACAGATGGTGCCTTTACCGGTAGCAGAGAGGCTGTCTGCACCTTCGCCGAAGTATTCAACGATAGCGCCGGTTCCACCTTTTACGGTAAGGATGCCTGCCACTTTGAGGATCACGTCTTTGGCGGAAGCCCATCCGGAGAGTTTGCCAGTGAGTTTTACACCGATGAGCTTGGGCATTTTCAATTCCCAGGCGAGACCGGCCATAACGTCTACTGCGTCAGCGCCACCTACACCGATGGCTACCATGCCGAGACCTCCAGCGTTGGGGGTATGGGAGTCAGTGCCGATCATCATACCTCCGGGGAAGGCGTAGTTCTCGATCACCACCTGGTGGATGATACCGGCTCCGGCCTTCCAGAATCCGATCCCGTATTTGTTGGAGATGGAAGCCAGGAAGTCATATACTTCTTTATTTACATTTAATGCATTCTTGAGGTCCTCAGCGGCGCCGGTCCTGGCCTGGATGAGGTGGTCACAGTGAACAGTAGATGGGACCGCAACCTGGTCGCGGCCACAGGTCATGAATTGCAGCAGGGCCATCTGGGCGGTGGCGTCCTGCATCGCAACGCGATCCGGAGCAAAATCCACATAATCTTTTCCCCGGGTGTAGGCTTTGGCGGCCGGTTCGTACAAATGCGCATATAAAATTTTCTCAGCCAGCGTCAGCGGCGTGCCTGTCAATTTGCGCGCGGAGTCTACTTTAGCCGGCAGGCCCGCGTACAATTTCTTGATTAAGTCCAGATCAAAGACCATGATAAATAATTTAGATTTACGGAAAGTGCTGCGAATTTACCTAAAAAATGGTTTATCAAAATAACCGGAGGGTTGGACAATTTGTTTTATATTTTATAATTTAGTGGTGTGAACCAAACCCCTGGGTCAGGTCTCAGGCATTTTACCCGTTAAAAATGATTATTCTGTGAATCGTTTGAGACAATTTATAGAATGGCAAGCCTTTGGTGTCTGCTCTGCTATGGGCGACAGATTAGGTATAGCCACGGCCCGTATCCGCACCTGGTTCGTTTACATATCATTTCTCACAATGGGATCCCCATTGATCGTTTACTTTGTTTTAGCATTCTGGATGAACATGAAACGTTACATCTTATCCGGTCGTCGTAACCCGCTGAAATACCAATAGTCCTTTTGGTGTTTTTTGTTTTAAGGCCACACTGATAATTGCCTGCACCGGTAGCGGCATCACTTAAAATTATTTCGGTGTTCCATCTAGACTACACTCATACCAATTATGAAGCGTTTGTGCACCATGTTGGACAGCGCCTCAGTGTGCCTGTGATCAATAATGAGATCCAGTTCCCACAGGATACTGCAACAGGCACCTTCACTTATGTGGTCCTCCCCAACGGGCTGGAGGCCACCCTCATCAATTGCGTGCTCAACGACGATTGGCTGATCCATCGGAAAAAGATAGCCGAAGAGTATTATGTACTGCGGGTAGACATGCTCACGGTGCCGGGTACCCTGGTGGTGACCATCGATGAAGACAAGGTGAAGGATATGAATACTTCCAAATCCATCGCCTACCTCACCAGTTCGTTGTTCGACTGGAGCTACTACAGTACCAAGGGGACCACCTACCTGGGAGTAGCCATCCTGTTCAACAAGGAGTGGCTGGCCAGGTACCTTGACCTTGAGACGGCCGAGAACGTGCTCTCCACCTATATCTCACTGAAGGCGGAGAACATCAATATCGTTCCGCTCGACAACAAGTTCAGGCAATGGATGCAAACCATCATGGAGGTAGGTCAGGATAATCCCCTTCGGCTAACTATCATCCAGAACCGAATCATGCTGATGATCGAAAGGTTCTTCGCCATCATATATGAAAAAATGCATAACCCCGCATTCCGTGTGCCGCTCAGCCAGGAAGACATCAACAGGGTGATGCAGGTGGAAGCCATCCTCACCAAAGACATTTATCAAAGCCCTCCGCCAATTTCACAGCTGGCCAAAATGGTGAGCATCAGTGAATCCAAACTGAAAAAGGATTTCAAAGTGATGTACGGGTCACCCATTTATGAATATTACCAGAAGGCCCGCATGCAGGCCGCGCAGGATAAACTGCTCACAGGTAAATATTCTGTTAAAGAAGTGGCGATGGAACTGGGCTATGCCAATCTCAGCAATTTCACCATTGCATTCAAAAAAGCGTTCGGGGTACTTCCAAGCAGACTTTTGGCAAAGCAGGTATAGACATTAAAACAATTTTAACCGGTTGGTACACGTTGCGGGTATTCCTGTGACGCCTTCGGTTATACATTGCCCTGCCTGGATGGTAGCTTTGTACCAGCAAACAAGAACCGAGAAAATCCAGAAAAATCGAAAGGAAGTCCCGTTTTTGATCCATGAACGCTAGAAAAGCCTTCACCCCAATCCTACCCAGGAAAAGCGCGAGATACCTTTGAAAACATTACATAAAATCAGCCTCTGCAAGGAGGCTTTTTTTATGCCTCCCGGTGAAAAATAAAAATGAAGAGTATGGTTACATTGCTACAGTCAGTTTCCACTAACGAAAGTCAATCGAATATTTTTCTGCGCCGGTTTGTTTTCCAGCCGGCGTTCCATGCTCTTAATTGCGAAAACCAATAATGCAAAAAAGAACTTTACTGAAGCCAGTCTGTGCGAAAAAAGATGCGCGGTGTTCGATAACTACTTCATCAGATATGGCACAGTTTTAGCCTTACCCATTATGTTACAAAACATCCACATTATGAAAACACTGTTTTTCGGAGCATTATTATGCTCCTTTTCAACCCTGATGCTGACCTCTTGTTCCGAAGACGATCCTGTTAACCAAACCGCGCGTCTGGAAGTAAGACTTACTGATGATCCCGGCGATTACGAAGAAGTGAATATCGATATCGTGGATATTCAGATCAATGTAACAGACAATGAGAACAATGGCTGGCAAAGCCTGCCTAATGTGAAAAAAGGTATTTATAACCTGCTGGACCTGGTGAACGACAAAGACACCCTGCTGGTGAATGCCGAAATTCCTGCAGGCCGGGTACAGCAGATCCGCCTGGTGCTGGGCCCCAACAATACCATCAAACTGAATGATGGTACAGTAAAGGACCTGGAAACACCCAGCGCTCAGCAAAGTGGCCTCAAGCTGAACATCCATCAAAACGTTGAAGGAGGTATCATGTATACCCTGCTCATGGACTTCGATGCGGCCCGTTCCATCGTTACCACCGGCAATGGCAAGTTTATTCTGAAACCGGTGATCAGGACCGTATTGCAGGCCGCCGGCGGCAGTATTGCCGGAGTAGTGGTGCCTTATGATTTCCGTACAGCCGTTTTCGCAATCCAGGGTACCGATACTTTGGCAGGAACCCTTACCGATACTTTAGGCAATTACCTCATCCGCGGGTTGAATGCGGGAAGTTACACGGTAGGCTATGCGCCCACTAACACAGATTATCAATCGCAAAACAATACAAGTGTAATTGTAGCAACAGGACAAGTAACAAAGCTTGATACTGTAGTGCTGGCGCATTAATAAAAAGTAATGGATTACGATCCAGAAAAATCCCGGCTCGGTGGCCGGGATTTGCTATTTAGAAAAGAATCAGGCTTAATTATACAACCGCTTTCCTCAGCTTCACCAGCTGCTGCAGCAATGGCTCCAGCAGATCCAGTTTCAACATATTGGCGCCATCTGATTTGGCTACGGCAGGGTTGGGATGCGTTTCAATGAACAAACCATCTGCTCCGGTAGCAATAGCGGCTTTGGCAATAGTACCGATCAGTTGGGGATTACCACCGGTAACACCACTGGTCTGATTCGGTTGCTGCAGACTGTGAGTACAGTCCATCACCACCGGTGCGCCATGCTCTTTCATCCAGGGGATATTGCGATAGTCCACTATCAGGTCCTGGTAACCGAATGTGTTGCCGCGGTCCGTGAGGATCACTTTTTCATTTCCGGCATTGCGGATCTTTTCGGCAGCAAACTTCATAGAAGGGCCGCTGAGGAATTGTCCTTTTTTCACATTCACGATCTTGCCGGTATGTGCGGCTGCTTCCAGCAGGTCTGTCTGACGGCAGAGGAATGCCGGGATCTGCAGTACATCGATGTATTGGGCAGCAATGGCCGCTTCTTCATGTGCATGGATATCTGAAGTAACGGGGAGCTTGTATTTCTCTCCTGTTTTCTTCAGTAATTGCATCGCCACTTCATCACCAAGTCCGGTGAAAGAGCTGCCGCTGGTGCGGTTGGCTTTGCGGTAAGAAGCTTTGAAAATATAAGGGATTCCAAGATTTTTGCAGATGCCCGAAACTTTATCGGCCACTTCCATCAACAACTCTTCGCTCTCCACTACACATGGACCGGCGATCAGGAAGAAATTATTCTCGTCATACTGTTGGTTGGCAAACAGGTCTTTTAACATTTTTTCCATGGCCGCAAAGATAAGATAGTTTCTGAATTGACAGTGAAGTGGCGGGATATAGGAGCGGAGAGCCGCCAGTCGCTCGCCTCTGGCGAGTGACTTCTATTTGTTCGCCTCCGGCGAACACCGCGTCGCCGGAGGCGACTAAACAGAAGTCACTCGCCAGAGGCGAGCGACTGGACTGGCCGCACCTTACTATTTGTTCGCCAGCATCCGCTGCAGGAACTCTTCTTTTTTCCTTCTCGCCACATCCACATAATTCCCGTTCTGCATTTCTATTTGTCCGCCATCCCCCTTGATATATCTTTTCAGATATGTGAGGTTGATCAGGTGGGAATGATGGGGACGGAAGAACTTATCATTCGGCAATAATTCTTCAAACTCCTTCAGGGTCCTGCTGGCAGTGAGCTTTGCATGATTGGTGAAATGGATCACCGTGTAATTGCTATGAGCTTCCAGGTGAATAATATCATCCACATTGAAGAATAACAATCCTTCCAAAGTAGGAATGGCTATTTTGTTGAGGGCTGCATTGCGTTGCAGGTTATCGGCCAGTACTTCCAGCTTGCGACCAGTTTCAGGTTTTCCCTGAGATTGAAGGATCTTACTGATGGTACTGCGCAGCTCTTCGATGTCTACTGGTTTGAGCAGATAATCGAAAGCTGCAAAACGGATTGCGCGGATGGCATATTGATCATAAGCGGTTGTAAATACGAGGTGGAATTTCTTTTCGGGTATTTGCTGCAACATGGCAAAGCCATCCATGCGCGGCATTTCAATATCGAGGAAAACGATCTGCGGCAACAGCTGACTGATCAGTGCAATGCCCTGCAGGCCGTCAGCGGCTTCGCCGGTTACGGTCACTTCCGGGCAATAATCCTGCAGTTTCTTTTTGAGGGCGATGCGGCCCTTCACTTCGTCGTCGATGATGATGGCGGATAGCATTTATTGAATTTTAAGTCGTACTTCAATACGGGTGCCTGCTGGCTGATCATCTTCATGGAGGTCTGTAATCAGCACGGAGGCATCGGTTTCCTTATTGAACAATTTTACACGGTCGCGGGTCATGGCCATTCCGTAGGAAATATTTTCTTTCCGGATATTGGTGATGGTAGCTGAACGACCCACGCCATTGTCTTCAATCAGGTACAAAAGATAATCGTCTTTTCTGGAAACTGAGATGATGAGTTTGCCATCGTTGCCCGTCCTGTTGCGCAATCCATGCAGGATGGCATTCTCCACGTATGGCTGAATGATGAGTGGGGGTACTTTCAGATCGTCCTGCAATATATCTTCCGGCACATTGAAGCTGACGGTGAATTTATTTTCGTTGCGCAACTGCTCCAGTTCGATATACAGTTTCAGGGTGTTAAGGTCTTTGCTGAGTGGAACGGCAGGCTGATTGGAGTTGTCCAGGATATTACGGATCAGCTTCGCGAATTTATTCAGGTATACGGTAGCGTTATATTTGTCGTTGCTCTGGATCAGTGCGTCGATGCTGTTTATGCAATTGAAGATGAAGTGGGGGTTCATTTGTGCGCGGAGCGCCATCATTTCCGTGGTGCTGATCTTTTGCTGCAGCTCCGCTTCATGCCTGATCTGTTTTATCCTTCTGCGAAGCAGCCACCAGGTGAGTGCAATAACCAGCACAATCACCAGCGCCAGGAACCATGTAGTCTGCCAGAACTCAGGCAGGATGGTGATCTGCAGCCGGGTGATGGCTCTGTTCCAGTTGCCCTGGTTATTGGCCGATCTCACTTCGAATGTATAATTACCAGGCGATAACTTGGTATAGTTTGCAGTACGCTTATTGCCGCAATATACCCAGTCTGCATCCACGCCGGATAGTTTGTACGCGTATACGGTCCTGTTAGTATGCGAAAAATTGAGCGAAGAGAATTCGATGGTGAAAAAATTCTGATTGGGCTGCAGCCTGATATGTTGTTGCAGTTGCAGGGATGAATCCGACCGCGAAGGATGGTTCATCACCAGAAAACCGGTGATCACGGGAGGCGGATTGAATTTGTCTGCGGGTACATTGCCGGGATGAAAATAAGTGAGCCCTTCTATGCCGCCGAAATACATCATGCCGCGTGCATCGCGGTAGCAGCAGTTGGTATTGAACTCGGTTCCCTGCAGTCCGTAACTGACATCGTAGTTGAGGAATTTCCTTGTCTCTGCATCAAAGCAGCTGAGCCCGCTATTGGTGCTGAGCCACAGGCGTTGCTGCTGGTCCTGCAGAATGCCGTAAACCACGTTATTGGCGAGGCCATGCTCCGTTTGCCAGATCTTGATCACCGCTTTTTTTTGCAGATCATATTGCACAAGTCCATTGTCTGAACCGATCCAGAGCTGACCAGCCATGTCCTGATAAAGACAACGGACATTCCTCGTGTTGATTTGCGGAAGATCTATGGAACTGATGGAATTATTGGTGCGGTCCAGCTGCAGCAGGCCCATCCCTTCTGTACCCATCCAGATGCGTTGCCTGTCATCTTCATAGAAGCATCTTACCACAGGTTTGTTGTACAAGAGCATACTGTCCTTATCGATCCAGTTCGTCCATTTTTCCATTTCAAGATCGAACAGGTATAATCCGTTCATGCCGCTGACCAGCAGTATATTTTCCTGAGAGGGTTTGAAAACTGAATAGAGCCAGGTCTTGCTGATATCTTTCCCTGTGGAGTAGGGTGTGAATGCTTTGGATGGGGAAGCGCCGATGTCCAGTTTGCAGAGCCCTCCCCAGGTGGCGAGCCAGAACTGTCCTGGTTTACCGGGTGCAATACCATAAACCGTGTTGTGTGTAACGCCGGACGGACTGATATCTTTATAGCTGGTAAAACTGTTGTTGTTGGTATTCCATTTTACCACACCGCCATTTTGCGCGCCGATAAGCAGTTGTCCGTCACCGTTACTGAACAGGGAGAAAAGCATATTGTCGTTCAGCTGACTGTTATTGCGGTAATTCTTACGGATGGTGTGGAAGATGGAATTGTAAATATCGTATTTGGCAACACCGCCACCGCTGAGGCCGATCCAGATGATGCCCTGCCTGTCTTCAAACAGGGAGAGTACAAAATCTTTGCGCAGTGAACCTGGCTTGTCTTCACGATAGCGGCACCTTGTGAATTGTGCAGTGAAAGGATTGTAACGATAAAGTCCTTCATTGCGGGTACCGATCCAGAGTTGTTGCTTTGAATCTGCCATCATGCAGTAAACGGCATGCAATGTGCCGTCTGTGAGTGGAGGCGTAAAAGCATGGGTCAGTCCTGTTGCTGGGTCGTAAATCAGGATGCCATGTTCTGCAGTGCCGATCCAGAGCTCATTATTGAACCAGCAGAGGGCGCGGAATTTCATGCCTTCGCTGATCGAGTGGTTCATCGTTACCATGTTGAACCGGCCTCTTGCGGCATCGTACCAGTAGATATTGTTGAGATCGCATATCCATAACCGGTTGTGATTGTCTGTTGTGATATCTATCAGGCGATCGTTCTGGCCTTCTCCTGCGAAGTAATGCTGGTAATGTCCATTACCGTTCACTTTGAAGAGACCGTTATAGCGGGTGAGGATCCAGGTATTGAACTGATGGTCTTCAAATAATTTCAGGATGCTGACGCTATCGGGAGTGGAAGTGGGCTGACGGAAGAATTTACTGAAGGTCTCGAATTGTCCGCTCTGCGGATTGAGCAGGAAGAGTCCATCCTGGGTACCTGCCCATAGTCGGCCTGAATGGCCTGCAAGAAGTGCGTCTACCTGGTTTGACGTGGAAGCCGATCCGGCAAAAGGCTTACGATAAGAAATGAATTCGTAGCCATCAAATCGGTTGAGCCCTTCCTGTGTGCCCATCCATATGAACCCGTGATGGTCCTGTGTGATGGAATAGCCGCTGTTCTGCGAAAGCCCGTTAAGCGATGTGTAGTTTTCAAAATACAGGTCCTGTTGCCGGGCAGCAAGCTGCTGACAGCAAAGCAGGAAGCAGGCAGCCAGAATATATCTGATGGCGCTCAAGGGAACAGGTTTACATGCAATTTAGAATTTATCGGCAGCTTCCCCGAAGCTGCTGAATAATTTTTATTGTCAGCTGTTTATGGAAGTTGATAGAAAGACCGCATGGCTTCGTAATCGGATACATCTGGTGATGAGATATGCCTGTTGCCTGGTACCAGCCCCAGATTCTCCTGGCGGTTGGTGTAGATGCGGATCACGCGGATCTTTGAATAGGCTTCTCCCACACCAACCTTATCGATATAGATATTGACTTTACCGCCTGCGAAGTCAATGCTGGTTCTGTACCGGGTGTTGGCTCCAAAGCCTTCGCCCGGTATGAAATACCATCTGGTCAGTGGTTCGTAAAAGAGATATACATGCCATGATGAGTTATTCATAGTATCTGCAGTGGTACTGATCTGAAGATGCTTAAATGCGCTGGTGGCGAAATTATGTGCACCGAAATTGTATTGAACAGCATTAGCATTGCCATTCAGACCAGGATCGCCTTTATCGCCCTGATCACCTTTCTTGCAGGAGAAGATAAGCAGCATAGAAATAGCGACTGCTAAAACAAGTGTTGATCTCATAAATATGCATTGATAATTTAAAGAATAAATTTCCATTGGTTAAATACTATTTACCCGCCTGGATATTCCTTACGGCCACCCTGCTGAAATATCCCCGTATGGTGTAGGTCTTACCCTCCTGGTCTTTCAGTGATCCGGAAAAGTTGCCGCTGCAGCTCTTTCCGTTCATGGCAATCAGGGAGAACTGTCCTTCCGTTGGCGTCAGGCTGGCTGGTATTCCATTGCCATCATGATAGATACTGATACTGGCTTTACCACGTTGCTGCCGTTGGGCCAGTACATATTTTCCGGAGCGGGAACCGCCTACATAACCCATCAGGGAATATTTGGAATCAGGACTGTTCATTTCAATCATCAGTACATCGGAATCCAGTACTGCATTGGCGTTGTGGCTCTCGTAAGCAGCTATCCTGTTGCCATCCAGGGTGATGGAGATGCTGGCCGTTGCACTGTCAACCGGCGCTGGTGCTGGTTTTCCCTGTATGATACTTTCTTCCGGATTTTGTCCGCATGACGGTCCGAACAATAATAAGCAACACAGATAATAAAAGCGCTTAACCATCATTGTTGTATAGTTGATATTTCCCATGCCGGGTAGTGAAGCAGGGGACGGTCTGGCAAAGTTTGCCGGAAGGGGCTGCGTAATGAAGACATATTGAGCGGATTACGGGAACGGGTGAGCAAACGGTAGTTAGTAAATTTTTTTGAGGATGACCGCATACGGATTACTTTTACGCCCCATAAAGGAAATTGTATCCATATGATGAAAGAAAAGATCCTCGTTATTGGTGCTTCCGGTCAGATCGGAGTGGAGTTGACGCTTGCCCTCCGCAACATCTACGGGAACAACAATGTTATAGCCTCTGACCTCAGGGAAGAAAATGAGCTGCTGAAAGGCACCGGCCCATATGTGAGCATGGACGTGATGAATAAAGAAATGCTGCACGTGCAGGTGATCCGTCAGAACATCACGCAGATCTACCTCCTGGCGGCCATCCTCTCCGCCACCGGCGAGAAGAATCCCAACCTGGCCTGGCATCTCAATATGCAGAGCCTGCTGAATGTGCTGGATATTGCACGCGAAGAGAAACTGCACAAAGTGTACTGGCCAAGCAGCATCGCCGTATTTGGTCCTACTTCCCCCAAACAGAATTGTCCTCAGCAAACCATCATAGAACCCACCACTGTGTATGGCATTTCAAAATACGCGGGTGAGTTCTGGTGCAATTATTATCATCAGCGTTACGGAGTGGATGTGCGAAGCATCCGTTATCCAGGCCTGATCAGCTATAAGTCGCCTCCCGGCGGGGGAACTACGGATTATGCCGTAGAAATCTTCCACGAAGCGCTGGAAGAGAAAAAATACACCTGCTTCCTCAAAGAAGATACCTATCTTCCAATGATGTATATGCCCGATGCCATCCGTGGCACCATCGAACTGATGGAAGCCCCGGCCAGCAAGATCAACGTGCGTCATTCCTATAATCTTTCAGGAATGAGTTTCTCTCCCGAAGAGATCGGAGCAGCCATCAAAAAGCATATACCGGATTTCACGATCGATTATAAACCCGACTACCGTCAGGCCATTGCCGATAGCTGGCCTGCAAGTATCGATGATTCCGTAGCGAGAAATGATTGGGGATGGAAGCATGAGTTCGATCTGGCAAAAATGACCCGGGACATGCTGGTGAACCTTGAGGAAAAAGGATAAAAAGAGAAAATAGACAGGGATCAGGGGTTACAATTTGATCATGCAGATCACATAGATATGATTGTGTTGCTTGCATATTTCAAAAACCCAACAAACCTTTCGCACGCCTATGCTACGAATTGTGTATCCCGTTGTTGTTCTCTGTATCATGAGTATCTCAGCAATAGCCCAGAAAAAGACGAAGCTGCATCCTGTTCAACAAATTAAAGTGGAATGGGAGATCGTCGAGAACCATTACCAGGGCAAGTCCGGTTTTCAAAGTGCATTCACATTCACCAATAATGGAAAAAGCGACCTTCCTGCCAAAGGATGGTCGCTTTATTTCAATATAGCCCGTGCTATCCGGCCGGAGACTGTAGAAGGCGGCATGGCCATCGCCAATATCAACGGCGATCTCTTCAAACTTACGCCTGCTGCAAATTTCAAAGGACTTAAGCCTGGTCAGTCTGTTCGTGTGCCTTTTGTGGCGAGCGATTGGGTGATCAATTACACAGATGCGCCCCTCGGCCTATTCTGGGTACTGGATGATCAGCCGGAACAGGGACTGAAAGTGGAAAACTATCATGTCATTCCTGCCACGCAGTTGAAGCAGATCAAACGGTCGCCGGATGATAAGTACGGATTCACCACTCCCGCCGATCTCTACCGGCAGAACAGTAAGATCGAAGAGCTGTCCGCGGAAGGACTTACCAAAATATTTCCCACACCAGCCTTTTACAGGGAAACAGGAAAAGCCTTTTATCTCAGCAATGTAAAGGTGATCAATGCCGATGCTGCCTTTGCGCAGGAAGCTGCTTACCTGGCCAATGAGCTTGAATACATCATGGGCAAAAAGATACCCCTGGGCGATGCCATTGGCGATACTTCCGATGGTATCATTTTTCGCAAAGCTGATCTGCCGGCAGAAGCTTATGAGATCTCGATGACGGAGTCAAAGTTGCTGATCAGGGCAGGCGATGCAGCAGGCGCTTTTTATGCCATTCAATCCATCCGATCCCTGATGCCAGCTGAAGCATTCAGGGGAAACAGGCCACGTTTGTCTATTCCTGCAGTGGAGGTGAAAGATGCGCCACGATTCGGTTTCAGGGCTTTCATGCTGGATGTGGGCCGCAACTTCCATTCAAAGCAACAGGTGCTGAGGGTGCTTGACCTGATGGCTTTGTACAAACTCAATGTATTCCATTTCCATTTCAGTGAAGACGAAGGCTGGCGTATCGAAATGCCATCACTCCCAGAGCTCACCAGCATCGGGGCGCGCCGCGGATTCCCGGTGGATGAAAGCAAACAACTGATGCCGAGTTTCGGTTCCGGTCCGGATAACCATTCATCCGGCACAGGTCATTATACCAAAGCAGAATTCATCGAGATATTGAAGTATGCGCATGCGCGGCATATTAAAGTGATACCGGAAATTGAATCTCCCGGTCATGCGCGAGCTGCAGTGGTGAGTATGAAAGCACGCTACGAGCGTTTGATGAAAGAAGGAAAAAAAGAAGCTGCAGAAGAATTCATGCTGCATGATCCCAATGATCAATCCGAATACAGATCAGTACAGGGCTGGCGCGATAATGCGATGAATGTGGCGCAGCCCGGCGTATATCGTTTTCTCGCGCGGGTGTTCGATGATTTCATTGCGATGTACAAGGAAGCAGGCGTGCCACTGGATATGGTCCATGTAGGCGGAGATGAGCTGCCCGCGGGCGTTTGGGAGAAGTCGCCTGTTGCGCAGGAACTGGTTGCAAAAGATCCCAACCTGCATACCACTTTCGATCTCTGGTATTACTATTATGAAAAAGTGAACAAGCTGCTGAAGGAAAGAGGGCTTGCTGCATATGGATGGGAAGAGGCAGGCATGCGCAAAACACAGCTGGATGGCAAATCGCATTATATCCCCAATCCTGATTTTGCACGCGGCGTTTTCCAGCTGGATGTATGGAACAATATGCTGGGCTGGGGCGCGGAAGACCTTGCTTACAGATTGGCGAATGCAGGCTACGAGATCGTGCTGTCTCCCGTGAGCAATGTGTATTTCGATATGTGCTATTACAAGAACTTCGACGAGCCGGGTTATTACTGGGGTGGCTTCATCGATCTGGACAAACCCTGGCAGTTCATTCCCTACGATTACTACCGCAATGCGAGGAAAGATAAATTCAATACTGATCTTCCGGCATCTTTCTTCGAACATAAAGAGCGTTTAACCGATTATGGAAAACAGCATATCACCGGCATGCAGGGATTGCTCTGGAGCGAAACACTGGTAACACCGCAGATGATGGAGTATATGTTGCTGCCGAAATTGCTGGGACTTTCTGAAAGAGCCTGGAGCACTGATCCGGCCTGGGCTTCAGAGCCCGAGCCGATGGCGGGTGCAGCTTACTGGAAAGACTGGAGCCAGTTTGTGAACCGTGTGGGCAAAAGGGAATTGCCAAAGCTGGATTACCTGGCTGGTGGATTTTCGTATCGTATTCCAACACCGGGGTTAGTGGTAGAAAATGGAATAGTGAAAGCAAATATTCAATTGCCGGGACTAACGCTTCGTTATACTACTGATGGTAAGGAACCCAATGTGAACAGTAAGTTGTATGCAGGTCCGGTTACAGATAAAGGTTTGATCAAAGTGAAAGCGTTTAGTTCCAATGGCAGGAGCGGGAGAGTAGCGGAAGTAAAGAACGAATAGATCAGCAAGGATATTAATTCAAACACTTCATAGTTGTGAAAGGATCGCTGGGCGATCCTTTCGTTTTTTACAGCGTTGAGACGGATAATTTCGCACAATATCAGGTAAGGGTGTATCCCCAAAGCCCCCGCCCGTACTACGACCCAGGCGGGTGGCAAGGGGATTTTTTCTAACTCTATTAATCTTTGTGCGTATGAAAATATTTTTTCCACTCATGCTCTTGTGCTGCTTTCTCTTCAATATCGATGTGTCAGGGCAGATCAGGTATGCGAATCGTGTACCAGCCTGGAGTTCTCAATATTCATCCGGAAGCTATAATGCCTGGCAGGCAACCGGTGAGCCCAATACAACACCTTGCACTGATGCTGGAACGGCCTGGTGTCCTTCAACCAGTGCCGGCTCCAGGGAATGGCTGGAACTGGAGTATGATAATCCTGCTCCGGTCAACCGGATATTCGTTCATGAAACCCTTGCTCCCGGAGCTGTAGATACTGTTTATGTGATGAATCCAAATACACAGCAATGGGAAAAAGTGTATGAAGTTACTGCTGCCAATCTTCCGGCATGCTCCCGCATTCTGACAGTAGTAATTCCTATAACCAGCTTTCCCGTAAGTAAGGTGCGTATTGCACTGAACACAACACTTGTGAACGGCTGGAATGAGATAGACGCAGTGGGGATTGCTAATTTTACTGATGGAGGCGTAATTGGCTCGGATCAATTAATCTGTGGAGCTGCTCAGCCAGCAGCTTTCACCAATATTGATGCTGCTTATAACGGCAATCCTGCAGTAGTTTATCAATGGCAGGATTCAACTGAAAATGGAAGCTGGCAACCTGTAACCGGGGCCAATGCTGTAACTTATCAGGCGCCTCCTATATCTGGTAACACCTGGTACAGGAGAGCTGCTACATTGAATGGTGTTACAGCATATAGCAATTCAGTAAAATTATCTATTATTCAGACAGGCGATGCATCTGAATTTCCATTGAACAAATGGAATTTCTATGCTTATCAGACAAATAATATTGATCTTATCGGGGCTGACTACAGAGGTTTCTATAGCAGGGAAGTGTTGGATTTTAATACAATAGATGATTGGCATTATCTCGCTTCTCCAGCTTCTGCCACAGGTTACCAGGGATGTGATGTACCTGTGGATTATTTTGCAACGGTAGCCCGCCGTAAAGGTTTCATTGCAGGAAACTATGTGTTGAATATTCCCAATTTTACAAACAAATTGCGCATATACATCAATGGGGCATTGATCAGCAACCTGACTTGTTGTGCTGCATCCATTTCGCTGGGAAGCCTTGACGAAAATTCTGAAGTGGAGCTCCGGTTACTTGATGAAGGAGGACATTCTTACTTGACTGCTGAATTCCGGATGTCTGGTCTCAACGGTGGGGATATCGGTGAGCCGCAGGCATTGTGTATAGGCGAAACACCTGCATTATTGGTGAGCAACAAAGATGCCTTTGGTGGATCTGCCCCTGCCAGCATCACTTATCAATGGCAGGATTCTGTTGCGAATGGCAGCTGGACAAATATTGCCAATGCAGTAAATAAGACGTATCAGGCCGGGATGCTTTCCGTTACAACATGGTTCAGAAGAAAAGCTGCAGATAATTCCGGCGCCATTGCTTACAGCGATGAGATCAAGATCTCAGTAGGTACTGTGCAGGGAGACACAGCTGTGTACGGTAATCAAAGCTGGAATGTATATGCATTCAATGGCAGCGATATAACGCTAGCTACTAATTCATATCGTGGGTATTATACAGCTGCCGGATTGGCTGTGAATACCTCCGGCTCATTCCCCACTACTTTATCTCCTTCAGCGGCGGCTAATTACAGCGGTTGCCCGGTAGATAATGATAATTTCGTGATCAGTGCGAGAAGACAAGGATTCCCGGCAGGAAAATATAAACTGAATATTGGTAATGTAGATGATGAAATGATGTTGTTGATAAATGGGGTTGTGGTATTCAGCGCCCAGGCATCAAATATTACCATCGGTGAACTGGATGAAAACAGTAAAGTTGAATTACGATTAAAAGAAACCAATAACGCTGCATCCATGGATGTAACGTTTGTCAGGATTGAGAATCGTGTAGCTGATTATAGCAATAACAATTGCAACTTTTACTACCTGCATTTCGTGAACCAAAATATATGGTATGATTTCACTGATGCTTCAGGAAACCTGGTGCTTTCCTTACATCCTAATGGTAATAACCTTGGCACCATGGAATTGTATACAAAACATTTTGGAACAGGTGTTGCTAATATACCCGGTAGCAGTACCAGGAAATTCCTTCCCAGGAATTTCAAGTTGAGTTCCGTTACTCATCCCAACAGTTTCCCAACGCCGGTTAAGATCCGGTTGTATTACAAAAACAGTGAATTTGCAGATTATAAAACAGCCATCAATAAGCCGGTACTTACACTGAATGATCTGGCCCTTGTCCATTACAAAGGAGTGAGTGAAGATTGCGAGTTTAGTAATAACCAGGGACTGGGTGTTGAGCTTGCATCCCCTGTGCCGGGAGATATTGCGGGCACCGGTTTTTACCTGGAAGCCTCTACTACAAGCTTCTCCGAGTTCAGCGTATTGCAATCCAATGCCTCGCTTCCGGTAAGCCTCACTTCTTTCAACGTCAAACTGGTGATGGATAAGGTTGTACTGAACTGGTCAACTGCTCAGGAGCTGGAGAATAAAGGGTTTGAGATCGAACGCAGCGCAGATGGCCGCAATTTCGTTAAGATCGGCTGGGTAGATGGAAACGGTAACAGCCATTCAACTATAAAATACGATTTCACTGATGCATCTCCGTTGTCAGGAAGGAATTATTACCGCCTCCGTCAAGTGGATATCGATGGTAATTTCAGTTACAGCGAGATCAGTGCAATAAGTACTGTAAATTCCACCAGGCTGACTGTTAGTCCGAATCCCGTCAGCAATATGCTCTATATCGAATATGATGTGAAGAATAATGCCAGTCTCGCTATCCTGGATTTGCAGGGACGTGTTCTATGGAAACGCCAGGGGCAGGGAACCTCTTCGCTGATCAGTCTGCCGGTGCAGCAACTCGCAAATGGCGTATACTTCCTGGAGAGCAGGGATAAGCAGGGCAGGAGACAAACACAGAAATTTGTGAAGCAATAAAGTGATGGTCTTTTTTTTTATCGCTCTATCCTGAATCCCATAAATACAGCAGGCGGCATCGTTTCTACCTGTACTTCCTCCACAATGGCCCGCACCGGCCCCTGTTTGCACCAAACCACCAATTGCAGCAGCTGTGCCGTTGTACCAGATGCCATGATCTGCACGCTTCCATCCGGATTGTTCTTCACATAACCGGTAATGCCCAGCGCAGTCGCTTTTTCCTTTGTGCTTTGCCGGTAGAAGACGCCCTGCACTTTGCCTGTCACTTTGATGGAATAGGTCTGTAACATGCTGGTAAGGTAATATCATTTTTACATAAAACAAGAAAGCCCCGGAGTGGTCCGGGGCTTTTCTTTGTATGAGCTGAGAAAGGAAAGATTACATTCCCATCTTTTGTTTCAGTTTGCTGTCGATAGCATCCAGGAACTCTTCAGTGTACAGGTAATGTTCTCCGTGATTTACCTTATTGCCATGGATACATACTGCGAGGTCCTTGGTCATTTTACCTTCTTCCACAACTTCGATACAAACGGCTTCGAGTGCGTTGGCGAAATCGATCAGCTCCTGGTTATTATCCAGTTTGCCGCGGAAGGCCAGACCTCTTGTCCATGCAAAGATAGATGCGATGGGGTTGGTGCTGGTTGGTTTTCCTGCCTGGTGATCACGGAAGTGACGGGTAACGGTGCCGTGCGCAGCTTCTGCTTCCATGGTCTTTCCGTCTGGAGTAACCAGAACAGAAGTCATGAGACCGAGCGAACCGAAGCCCTGCGCTACGCTGTCTGATTGTACGTCGCCATCATAGTTCTTACAGGCCCAGACGAAATTGCCATTCCATTTGAGGGCGGAAGCCACCATGTCGTCAATAAGGCGGTGTTCGTACACGATGCCTGCATCCTGGAATGCCTTTTTGAATTCGTTCTGATAGATGTCTTCAAAAATATCTTTGAAACGGCCATCGTATTTTTTGAGGATGGTGTTCTTAGTGCTGAGGTAGAGCGGCCATTTTTTGCTGAGCGCCATGTTGAAGCAGCTGCGAGCAAAACCTTTGATGCTCTCGTCTGTGTTGTACATGGAGAGAGCAACGCCATCGCCTTTGAAGTTGTACACTTCGAAGGTCTGTGGCTCGCCGCCATCTTCCGGAGTGAAGGTCATGGTGAGTTTACCTTTTCCTTTGATCACGGTATCGGTAGCGCGGTACTGGTCGCCGAAAGCATGACGGCCTACAATGATGGGGGCAGTCCAGTTGCTAACCAGTCTCGGAATATTTTTGATTACGATGGGCTCGCGGAATACAGTTCCGTCGAGGATATTGCGGATAGTGCCGTTAGGGCTCTTCCACATTTGTTTCAGGTTGAATTCTTTCACCCTTGCTTCGTCCGGGGTGATGGTGGCACATTTGATACCCACGCCGAATTCCCTGATGGCATTCGCTGCGTCGATGGTCACCTGGTCATTGGTCTGGTCCCTGTACTCGACGCCGAGGTCGTAATACCTGATGTCTACATCCACATAGGGGAGGATCAGTTTCTCCTTGATGAACTTCCAGATGATCCGGGTCATTTCGTCACCATCCAATTCAACAACCGGATTAGCTACTTTGATTTTTTTGGCCATGTCTTGTGATTTTAAGCTCAGTTAAGTTTGCGAATCTACGCCAATTGGGCTAATTGAGCAAAGCCAGTCCCATATTCAAAAAATTAATCTGTTAAAGGACGGTACGTTCGATTGAATTACACGTTTTTTTTAATGATGAATAGTACAAAGGACGATATGAATGGTTTCTATTAAAAACAGAACTATTTTTACTTCTGGACATGGAGCATACTACGGAAGATAAGATGGCCTTATTGCTGGCATATGCAGACCGGTTACAGGAATATACCGGCCGCTCACTCCAGCTCAGTACAGGAGATATCACTTCTCTGGCCCATATCATGGTGTTACGGCAATACAGGCGCAGGTCGGACCTGGTGAAGGCAGGCGATAAAGAGCTATACCTGCATTTCATCGTAAAGGGACTGGTGCGTCAGTACTTCCGCGATCCCATCAGGGATGTAACCATTCACTTTGCCCGTGAAGGTGAAGTGGTGAGTTCCTTCGTGTCCTTTTTTTCAGGAAACCCTTCCCTCTGCCAACTGGAAACACTGGAACCTACCGTTACCCTGGCGCTGCCAAAAAATAAACTCGAGCAACTATTTCCCTATTCAAACCGCATAAACCGTATGGCCCGACTCATCCTTTCTGAACAGGTCCTGCAGCAGGAACACTGGGAGCTCAATCACCTGCGCTACTCCATCCGCGAAAGGTTCCTGATGTTCATCAAGAACAATCCGGAACTGTTCCTCAGGGTACCACATAAATACCAGGCATCTTACCTCGACATTGAACCTGAAACTTACAGCCGCCTTAAAACGCAACTGGAAAGAAAAGTGAATGCTATTCACGGAAAATAATGTCGTTCCTATGTCCCGATCCATCGATGTAAGAAATTATTTAGACCCGCTGTTCACTTACGTGCACCGCTATACGCAATTACGTAAGGATGAACTATTGCAGCTCCTTCCATTCCTGGAGATCAAATTGTACGAAAAAAAAGAGATGATCCTGTTCGCAGGCGAGATCGATAATTACCTCAATATCGTAGTGAAAGGAATGGCACGCAAATACATTTCGCTTCCCAAGAAAAGGGAGGTGACGCTGCAATTGGCCACAGAAGGGCATTTCATTCAGTCTGAAGTGAGCTTCAATACCAGGAGGCCATCGGAGCTGAGCGTACAGGCAGTAGAGCAGACCATCCTGGTACGCATCGAGCACCGCAAACTGGAAACCATCATGCTGAGTTTCCCCTGGGCCGAAAACATCGGCAGGTTGCTGGTGATAGAACTGGCTGGCGCCAGGGAAAAAAGGCAATACAATGTGAGAATGAAATCCGCCCGCCAGCGATTCCTCGATTACAGAACAAACCATCCGCAGATGATGCGGCGCGTGCCGATGAATGTACTGGCATCCTATCTCAATATGAAGCCTGAAACCCTGAGCAGGCTCAAACGATCAGTGAAAGACAAATTCAGTTAGCTTCCTACGTTCACCACCAGCACAGGAATATTGATCTCGTGCCGCACCGAATTGATGGTTTCTCCATACAACCAGTCTTTCAATCCGCGATGCCGGTGTGCGCCGATTACCAGCAGGTCTGCCTGCTGGTCCTTCACCAGCCTGGCGATCTCCTTGCTCCTGTTGCGGAAACCAAGATGCCCTGAAGCATTGAATCCTTTTTCCTGTAGCTGCTGCACGTAGAAGTGTAAACGCTGTTCATCATTGCGCGTTTCAAAATCATCGCTTTCCAGGCCGAGCATATGTGCAGATGGACTTTCCACTACATGTATGAGGATGTATGCCGAATCTGTTTTGCCCTGCCCGATGGCGTGAGCGATCAACTGGCTGTCGTGCTCCCCGAATTCCAGCGCCACGGCAATTTTTTTGTACGATGGGGTATCCAGTTGCTGCAGTCCTGCGAGTTCCGGGTGCATCTCGATGGAGCTGGCAGCCTTTCTTCTTGCAAACAATGGATAGAATGTGATATATACAAGCAATGCCAGAAAGAACACGCCGCCTGCAATGATCACCGTTTTCCAGAGGAGACTGCCGGATTCACCAAAGAAATCAGTGGTCTGGCTGAGCACCATCTTGATATTGAGGTAAACCAATACAGAAGCGATCAGCCATGCGGCAAATTTTACAATGGGCTTGATAGCGAATTCTCCCATCGTTTTCTTATCGCTCACAAAATGTATCAGTGGTATAACGGCAAAGCCCAGTTGCATACTCAATACAACCTGGCTGAAGATGAGGAGGCTGTCCACTTCCTTATCGCCGAACAATCCGATCACGATGATGGCCGGGATGATGGCCAGCAGTCTTGTAAGCAGCCTGCGCATCCAGGGATTGATCCGCAAACGCAGGTAACCTTCCATCACGATCTGACCCGCGAGGGTACCGGTGATAGTGGAGCTTTGTCCGGCTGCAATCAATGCCACGGCAAACAAAACTGGAGCGAGTTTTGATCCAAGCATACCTTCCAGCAACTGGTGCGCTTCGCCGATCTCGGCCACGCCCAGTCCATTCTTGAAAAAGACGGCAGCAGCCAGGACCAGGATGGCGGCATTCACCAGGAAAGCCACGTTCAGCGCCACGGCGGAATCCACGAAACTCCATTTCAATGCCTGTTTGATGCCGGGTGAAGTTTTGCTGATCTTACGGGTTTGCACCAGCGCTGAATGCAGGTAAAGGTTATGCGGCATCACGGTGGCTCCGATGATACCGATGGCAATGTACAGCGCTTCATCATTCGGGAAAGTTGGAACGAAACCTTTCACCACTTCAGAAGCTACGGGCTCCGCCATGATGATCTGGACCAGGAAAGACACTGCCACCACGGCCACCAGGCCGATGATGAAGGCCTCCATCTTGCGGATGCCCAGTCTCTGTAACAACAATAATAATAAAGTATCGAAAACAGTGATAGCCACGCCCCAGATCAGTGGAAGGCCGGTGAGAAGATGTATACCGATGGCCATACCCAGCACTTCGGCCAGGTCTGTGGCGGCAATGGCAATTTCTGCAAGAACATAAAGAACGAAGTTGACTCCTTTCGGGTAGGTCTCCCGGTTAGCCTGGGCCAGGTCGCGGCCACGAACAATGCCGAGGCGGGCGGAGAGGCTTTGCAACAGTAATGCCATGATATTGCTCATCAGCAGTACCCACAGCAGGGCATAACCGAATTTTGAGCCACCTGCAAGATCCGTGGCCCAGTTGCCCGGGTCCATATACCCAACACTTACAAGATAGGCCGGCCCGAAAAAGGAAAGGACCTTTTTCCAGCGGTTGTTATGTTTGGATACATCTACGGAAGCATGTACTTCACTGAGCGACCTGTCTGGCGGGTGGTGCTTATTCATCATATTTCACAAATACGTTTTTGGCCACGTGTTCACTTACGGTGACGATGGTCTGATTTCTGATTTTCAATTCCAGTGAATTGTCGAAGGCAAATACCTTCTTCACTTCTATCTTAGTGCCGAGGCCGATCTGTTTGTGTTTGAGGAGCTCCAGCATTTCCGGGCTCTGATCTCCGATACCGCTCACTTCTCCTGTCTTGTTCACAGGGAGATGCAGCAGGTCTACCTGCCTGATTAGGGTGAACCTTCCCTGGCTGTCTGGGATCGGATCGCCATGCGGATCTGTTTTGGGAAAACCGAGGAATTCATCCAAACGGTCTATCAGTTTTTTGCTGCTGATATGTTCCAGCTCTTCTGCAATCTCATGCACTTCATCCCAGCCGAAGTTCAGTTTCTCCACCAGGAAATATTCCCAGAGACGATGCTTGCGGATGATCTGCAGCGCCACTTTCCTTCCCTCCTGGCTTAACTTGAAACCCTTGTAACGTTCATAGATGAGAAGCTTCTGCGCCTTCAGTTTTTTGAGCATGTCTGTAACTGAAGCCGGACGGGTCTGCAGTTCATTGGCTACATCGTTTGTGGTAACCACGCCATCGCTTTTCTGGAGATGGAAGATGGCCTTTAAATAATTTTCCTTACTGCTTGAATATTGTTGCATACATTATTTCGTTTCGCTGCTGCCAGTCGCTCGCCTCTGGCGAGTGACTTGTATTCCGTCGCCTCCGGCGACACAGTGTTCGCCGGAGGCGAACAAACAGAAGTCACTCGCGGGGACGCGAGCGACAGCCACTCTCCAATCTTCCGCCACTCTCCAATCCATCTACCACTCCCTGTTCATACTTCCGGCTACGCGTCTCTAAAATTAAATTTAGACAAATCTAAAAAAGAATTCCTAACAATCAAATAACTTTTCTGGGAGTGCTGCTGAATGCCTACTTTTAACGCATCAACACCAATACCGGTATATGAAAAAATTTCTCTTCTTTTTGCCTGTATTGCTGCTGCTTGCAGTGGCGTGCAAAAACAAAAAGACCTCGCTGAAAGATGGTGATAAAGTGGAAATAGGGGACTTCATAGAATTCTTCCCCGAAACTGCACTGCCTTTCAGGATGGATGACACCTCACTGGTAAAAAAATCCAAAGACAGCTTTCTCATCGGGATGAAGATCTTCCAACAGTTCATTCCCGACAGTATCCTTAAAAAAGATTTTACTAATCTCTCCACGCTTAAACTCTATTCTGAAGCAAGGGTGAAAGAAAAAGGAAAGGAAACCTATCTCTTCGTGAAGGCAGCAGCAGGCAACAAACGCGTCTGCTACCTGGTATGCTTCAGCGACGATAACAAATACCTCAATGCTATGCCGCTGGTGAAAGACGGATTCGATAATTCAACCAGCGCTTACGGATTACTGGATAAGAAATACCAGATCATTACATACAGGGAACGCAGGCAGGGTGGGATGATCTCCACCTTCAAACGCAATGTATATTTCTACAACAGCGCCGCCAATGAATTCACGCTGCTTATGACCGAACCCAACGAGGAGATCATCGAGAACGTGATCAATCCCATCGATACTTTCAGCACCAAACATAAGCTCACCGGTGATTATGTGCAGAACAAAAAGAACTTCATTTCTTTCCGCGACAGCAAGCGGCCAAATGAGCTAAGCTTCTTTGTACACTTCGAAAAAAATAACGGCGAGTGCAAGGGGGAGCTGAAAGGTGTGGCCAAACTGGTGAACAATACACTCGCTGTGTACCACGAAAGCGGCAATCCCTGCGAACTGCAATTCAGTTTCAAAGGCAATACCGTTACCATGAAAGAAACCGGCGGCTGCGGCTCCTGGCGCGATATCAAATGCTTCTTTGAAGGCAGCTACACCAGAAAGAAAGCCCCCAAATCTTCAGAAACCGCCGGAAAGAAAAAGTAGAATGATCCCCGCGGTATTATAATTTTATGGAATAAGCAGTATATTGCAGCCGTTTGTGTATTTGGTACACATATTTGAATTCAACAAGCAAACGAAACTATGAGCTTTACCAACTATAATGTTCCGTACCCCATCAACGAATCTTACAAAACCAAAGTGGCTTACTTCTCCATGGAGTTTGCCGTTCACCAGCCATTGAAGATTTACAGTGGTGGGCTGGGATTTTTAAGCGGTTCCCATCTAAGGAGTGCATATGAGCTTCGTCAGAATATGATCGGTATCGGCATTCTCTGGAAATACGGTTACTATGATCAGGCGCGCAACCAGGATGAAACCTTGCAGGTGACCTGGATGGAGAAGCATTACAGTTTCCTGGAAGATACCGGGATCCAGTTCCAGATCATCATTCACGATCACCCGGTATGGGTAAAGGTCTGGTATCTCAATCCTGAAACATTCGGCACTGCTCCGCTCTTCCTGCTCAGTACGGACGTGCCGGAGAACGATTATGTTTCACAAACCATCACGCATCGGTTGTATGATGCCAATGTAGCAACCAAGGTTGCGCAGTTCATCCTCCTGGGTGTTGGTGGCGCCAAGCTGGTGGACGAACTTAATTTCAATCCTGACAGGTACCACCTGAATGAAGCGCATGGCGTTTCTTCTGTGTTCTATCTCTATAAGAAATTCGGCAATGTGGAAGACATCAAAAAGCGCCTGGTGTTTACCACGCACACGCCTGAAGAAGCCGGAAACGAAAAGCATGATATCTATCTGTGTCAGAAGATGAGTTATTTCTGCGGCCTGGGACTGGATGAAGTGCGCAAGCTCACCGGCATCGGGGATGACCAGTTCAATCACTCGCTGGTGGCATTGCGCTTTGCGCATCTTGCCAATGGCGTATCGCAACTGCATGGCGTGGTAAGCCGGCTGATGTGGGGCAAGTATCCCGGTGTTTGCCCGATCATCTCCATCACCAACGCACAGAACTGGCGCTACTGGGCCGACAAGCAGCTGTACCGTTTTATGGAAGAGAACAATGATGCCGGCTGGGATGATCGTAAACGTTATCTTAAACACAGGTCATTCGAGATCGTGGCGGATCAGACCGGTAAGCTCTTCAAACCTGATGTGTTCACTATCGTATGGGCAAGGAGGTTTGCAGGTTACAAGCGCGCTGATTTCCTTACACGCAATAAGGAAAGATTCGAGAAATTATTATCCAGCAAACAATATCCTGTTCAGATCATCTGGGCCGGAAAGCCTTACCCGATGGACTATCCCGCCATCAATGAATTCAACAACCTGGTGAACCTCAGCAAAAAATACAGCAATGTGGCGGTGCTGACGGGTTATGAACTTACATTATCGAAGAGGCTGAAGCAGGCAGCAGATTGCTGGCTGAACAATCCCCGCGTGCCCCGCGAAGCGTCCGGCACCAGCGGCATGACGGCTGCCATGAACGGCGCCGTGAATTTCTCTACAGATGATGGCTGGATCCCGGAGTTCATCAACAATGCCAATAATGGTTTTGTGGTGCCGAAAGGAGATTATGCACGCATGAATACACAGGAACAGGATGATTATGATCTGAACAAGATCTATGATATGCTGGAGCAGGAGATCCTTCCTTTGTACTATAATCAATACGATACCTGGAGGTCTGTTGCCATCAACGGTATGCGCGATGTGCGTTTCCGTTTTGAATCCGGCAGGATGGCCAATGAATATTACCAGGAGCTCTATAAATAATTTTATTGGATTGTGTAATTGCAGAAAACTGCGCATCCATTAGCTGTATTCACCAAAATCGATTGTATGAAGCAGCTAATTGTTGTCGCAGTTTTTTCATTATTCCATTTTTCTTCCGTGTTTGCGAAGCCCGGCCCCGGAAAGAATGCGGCGTCTTCCACTTTGAAATCGGCCATCGTGTACAGAACAGGAGCTGAACTGTTCCATACGGCCAGGATAACGCTGGCGCAGGGCAACAATGAATTTGTGATCGAAGGCATCAGCAATCAGATCGAACTCAACAGTGTGCGGGTGACTTCTGATAACAGCGGACTCGCGATCATGTCTGTTGAATTTGGAAAACAGTTCCTGGAAAAAGAGAATACATCGCCAGAAGTGAAAAGATTGAAGGACTCTGCAGAAAAAGCAGAGCTTGAACTGGCGGTTGTTCAATCGAACATCACTACTATCAGGGAACTACAGGCAGTACTTGCCGCCAATAAATCCATTGCAGGATCGCAAACCGGTGTGAGTGTAGCGGAACTGACGAAACTGATGGACTACTACCGGTCAAAGGCAACCGAATTGCAAAAAGAATCCCTGCAATTGTCTGACAAGGCAACCAGGTTATTGAAGTTGATTTCGCGACTGCAAGACCAGGTAAAGGAAGAAGAGAAAAAGAATACCATTACATCCGGTCAGCTTGCCTTCCAGGCATTCTCCCCGATGGCCGGGACCTACACCCTGAACATTTCATATTTAACTCCCTATGCTGGCTGGAACCCGGCTTATGATCTTCGTGTGGAAAGCATCAGCAAGCCGGTGAATATCGGGTTCAAGGCCAAAGTGAGCCAGACTACTGGCCTCGATTGGAAAGGGGTGAAGCTGGTGCTGGCCACTTCCATGCCCAATATGAATGCCACGGCGCCTGAGTTGCAGAGCTGGTTGCTGAGCTTCCGTAACCTGAAGGATCAACTTGCAGGAATGGTGCCGGGCATCCAGGTCCGCGGTATTGGCTCTAACGCTGATCAATATGCGCTAAGTGAAGTAGTGGTAACCGGTTACGGTGGGGCCAGGAAGGAGCGGGAGCGGGAAATACCCGAGCCGGTTTATGTGGTGAACGGAGAGATCATCTCCAAAGAAAAATTCAGCCAGATCAATAAGAATGCCATCAAATCCATCAGTATCCTGAAGGCCGACAATGCGGCTGCCATCTATGGTTCCCGCGCAGCAGGCGGTGCAACGGTGGTAACACTCAAGGATGGATTGCAGGATTATGTGGCGGAGAACGATGGCCAGCTCAATGTAACCTATGAGATCGATCTGCCTTACGATGTGCCTACTAACGGTAAGGAACAGGTGGTATCGTTGAAAGACCGCACAACTCCCGCCATCTACAAATATTTCGCCGCACCGGTGAAAGATAAGGATGCCTACCTGATCGGCTGCATCGCTGACTGGGAAGGATTGCAATTATTGCCAGGCGAAGCCAATATCATTTTTGAAGGTACCTATGTTGGCAAGACCCGGCTCAATCCCGGTTCTACCAGCGATACGCTGAACCTCACGCTGGGTAAGGACCGCCGCGTGGTGATCACCCGCGAGAAACTCAAAGATTTCAGCAGCGTGAAATTCCTTGGCAGTAAGAAGCTGCAGACCTTTACGTATGAGATCACGGTGAAGAACAATAAGAAAGAAGCTATCCAGGTGCAGGTGAAAGACCTGTTCCCGATCCCAACTGATAAGGAGATCGAAGTGGAGCTGCTTGAATTCAGTGGTGCAGAGGTAGACAAGGAGAAATCCTTCCTCACCTGGAACCTTGATATCAAGCCAGGAGAATCACGCAAACTGCGCATGAGCTTCAGCGTTAAATATCCGAAGGACAAACAGCTTCCTCTTTAATAGGGTGTGGCCAGTCGCTCGCCTCCGGCGAGTGACTTGTATTTAGTCGCCTCCGGCGACGCGGTGTTCGCCGGAGGCGAACCATTAGAAGTCACTCGCCGGTGGCGAGCGACTGTTCTCCGATAATGCAAAAAGGTGTCCCAGAAAAGGACACCTTTTTGCATTATCGGAAATATTCTTGGTTACTTCTTGATCACTTCCAGCAACGTCACTTCAAAGATCAGTGCAGAGCCGGGTTTGATATCGGGGCCTGCGCCGCTATCGCCATAAGCGAGTTCGGAAGGAATATACAGTTTCCATTTGCTGCCCTGTGGCATCAGCAGGAGGGCTTCCGTCCAGCCACGGATCACACCGGTAACGGGGAAAGTGATGGGCTGACCTCTTTTGATGGAGCTGTCGAATTCCTTTCCATCGATGAGGGTGCCTGCATAATGCACGCGTACTTCATCGGCGGTAGTAGCGATCGGGCCGGTACCCTCGTCGATGATCTCATATTGCAAACCGCTGGCCGTGGTTTTTACACCTGGTCTTTTTTTATTTTCAGCCAGGAAGGCATCGCTGGCTTTCTTGTTGGGGCCGGCAGATTTTGCTTTGATGGCTGACATATGGTTCATGATGCACATCTGCACCTGCATATCATCGAGAGCGGCTTTGCCGTTTTTATGATCGGCCAGTGCTTTCGTAACGAGTGCATTGTTGATATCGGTTATGCCTTGTTGTTTGTAGAAACTGGCGAGACTGAGGCCGATGGCATAGCTGAAGGAATCGGCAGCGTTCTTCAATACTACAGTTCCGGCGGGTTTGGCTGCGGTTTTAGCAACAGGTTTTGCAGCAGATTTTGCAACAGGTTTGGATGCAGGTTTAGCGGCGGGCTTTGCAGCAACAGGTTTCTTCGTTTGCGCAACAGCTCCGAGGGCCACACAGCAGATTGCTGTAAAGAGAATCGATCTTTTCATTCAAAGTTGATTTTAAGGATTCAAATATAATGGAAAGTTTATTGCCGGGCATACCGCTCTGCCTTTTCCAGGTATTGATTGGCTGCCGTGGTGTCACCCTTACGCAGTAAGGCTTTCGCGAAACTCCTGAGTGCGAAGGGATCTTCAGGAAAGAGTATAAGATTCAGCTTTAGGGTGAAGAGCGCTTTGTTAATTTCCTGCAAACTTAGCTGAACTTTCCCCAGTGCATCCAGCTCACTGCGGTTCAATACCTGTTTTTTGAGATCGGCTGCGAGGGTGGTGCTATCATGTTGGTGTTGCTCCCAGTTATCATGACTGTACCATTGCAACATCCATGCGGCTCCCTGGTATTTGGGAGAATACGCTTCGCGATGCAGGATATTGAGCAGGTCCTTTTCCAGGGATTGCACGGGAAATTCCACAATCCGGTTGATCTCTTTTCCATTTTGATAAACGATAAAAGTGGGAACGCGGAGTATATTCTTTCCGCGTTCTTCATGTGTGGGGCTTTGTTTGTAATTATCATCACCCCGGCCAACATTGATGATCTCGATGGCAGTGGGCGGAACGCCGCAGAGATGCAGCAGCCTGAGCATACGCGGTACTTCCCGCTTACTGTCACCGCACCAGGTGGCCATGAAGATCTGTATGGTTTTGTTACGGAGTTCAGGTCGAAGCTCTGTCAATACATTGCTGTCCGGTGTATATGAATTGTATTGGGGTAGATACCAACTGCCGAATGGAATTTGTTTCAGGACTTCTTCTGTGGTTTGTCCATACAGATCGGGATTGCCCTGCGCATCATGGATGATCTGGTTGATATTATTGATTGCAGTTGCAGCAGGATATGTTTTGGGATTACAGGAACTGGCAAAGATAAAGATGCAGAGTATATACAATAAGATATTCGTTCTCATAAAATGAGTTTGATAGGTAAGAAGAATGGATGAAATAGAAAAGTGGAATTAATTCGGGTGCTGCCAGTCGCTCGCCTCTGGCGAGTGACTTCTAATTGTTCGCCTCCGGCGAACACCGCGTCGCCGGAGGCGACTAAATATAAGTCACTCGCCAGAGGCGAGCGACTGGGCACACACTAAGTATTTACATCAGCATCGCGGTGGCTGGAAGATGCCTTTGGCGCTGGCATCGGAGAGGGGGGAGGCAGCAGGGGGAATAATCTTGCTTTCCGGAGCTATTGCCAACAGACCGGGCAAACTGCAATACGAGTGATCATACACTTCTTCCGAAATACCTTTTGTAGGAAAGGAAGTGGCAAAATGGCCTTTCTTGTCATCCGCCTGTGCCATGATCTTTTCGCAATCACATTTTGCTGCGGCCGTTGTTGCCATCAGGCGGCATTCCCAATAGCTCATGATCCTGCCATACTGGATGGCAAAGAAGCAGATCAATAAGAGGAGTGCTGTTAGGCGTCGCATGCAATAAAGTTTGCTATTCGAAAAATAACCATATTTGTTGAACAAAAAAAGCAGTCATGATTGCATTCCTCAAACCAGTGGAAGTCCGTTGGTCGGACCTCGATCCCAATTTTCATCTCCGTCATTCCGTATACTATGATTATGGCGCATTTGCGCGAATCAGTTTCCTGGAAGAGCATGGTCTTACAGCTGCTGTGATGGCTGCCAACCAGATCGGGCCCATTCTCTTTCGTGAAGAATGTGTTTTCAAACGAGAGATCAGGCTGGGCGATACCATCACCATCGATGTTGAATTGTTGTCGGCCCGCGAAGACCAGAGTCGCTGGAGCATCCGTCATAATATCTGGAAAAACGGAGATACACTCTCGGCGTTGCTGACCGTTGACGGGGCCTGGCTGGATGTTACCAAGCGAAAACTCACCATACCTCCTGATAATGTGTTGCATGTGTTCAATAATATGCCGAGGGCCGCTGAATTTACGTGGATAAATAAATGATCCTTTAACAACTTTTTTTCATGGCCCACGTTACTTTAGCTTCACTCAAATGATATCGTATGAAACGCATCTTCTTACCCCTCCTGTTATTAGCGTCTATTGGCAGTTTTGCACAAGGCGGATTGTTGAAAAAAGCCAGCGGCCTTCTGAACAAGACCAGCGGAAGCGGATTGAGCAACGATGATATTGTAGCCGGTTTGAAAGAGGCGCTGAGCCTCGGCGCTACCAATGGCGCCAATAAACTTTCCGCAGTGGATGGCTTCTTTGCCAATGCTGCTATCAAAGTACTGATGCCTCCCGAAGCGCAGAAAGTGGAATCCACGTTGCGCAGTATGGGAATGGGAAAACTGGTTGATGATGCTATCCTCAGCATGAACCGCGCTGCGGAAGAAGCTGCCAAATCCGCTGCACCTATTTTCCTGGATGCAGTGAAAGGGATGAGCTTCCAGGATGCTCTTGGCATCCTTCGTGGTTCTGATACTGCTGCTACCAGCTATCTTAAGGGCAAAACGCTTACTTCGCTTACCGGCGCATTCAGTCCAACGATCGATAGCGCCCTCGAAAAGACCGGCGCTACCAAACACTGGAAAACAGTTTTTGAGGCATACAATAAAGTTCCACTGGTAAAAAAAGTGAATACCGATCTCTCAGGCTATGTTACACAGCGCGCACTCAACGGTCTCTTCTTCCAGGTAGCCCAGGAAGAGCAGAAGATCCGGAAAGATCCTGCGGCCCGCGTAACCGAAACTTTGAAAAAAGTATTTGGATAAGCTTTCCCTACTTTTGCGGCATGAACACGGAAAAGTTTCTCATGTTCCGCAACAGGCTGGTGAAAGTGTACAAACATATTCACAAACAGGCAGTTCGTCAGAACATCACCTGCTACAGGGTGTATGATCACGATCTGCCTGAATTCCCTTTCTGCATCGAGATCTATGAAGATCATATTTACCTGGCGGAATACAAGCGCAGGCACAGTCTCACAGAGGAAGAGCATGAACAATGGCTGGAAGACTGCATCCTGATCATCAGTGAGGTCCTCCAACTGCCATCAGATAATGTGTTCATCAAGCAGCGCCAGCGCAAAGCGGGCAGGCTGGGTCAGTACCAACGGGTAGACACAACCGATGCCTTCTTCAACGTGAAAGAGGCAGGGCTCAGTTTCAAAGTGAACCTTTCCGATTACCTGGATACCGGCCTCTTCCTGGACCATCGCATCACACGCGGTATGGTGCGCGATGCCGCCGCCAATAAAAGAGTACTCAATCTTTTTTGTTATACCGGTTCTTTCTCAGTTTACGCCGCTGCCGGCAATGCCGCTTCCGTTACATCCGTAGATCTTTCCAAAACCTATCTTAAATGGGCGGAAGATAATATGCAGCTCAATAATTTCTACGATCCGCACAAACATCATTTCCTGCACGCAGATGTGCTGCAATACCTGGATACACTGGAGCCTGATTCCTTCGACCTGGTAATACTTGATCCGCCTACTTTCAGCAACAGCAAACGCATGAAGGATTTCCTGGACATCCAGGCAGACCATGTAAGCCTGCTCAACAAAACACTGAAAGCGCTTTCCCCCGATGGCGTGATCTACTTCAGCACCAATTACAGGAAGTTTGAGCTCGACAGGGAACGGATCCATACACCTACTATCCGAGATATAACCAATGCCACCACTCCATTCGATTTCCAGGGAAAACTGTTCCGCTGGTGCTACCGGCTGGAAGCGTAAAATGGCAGGTCAGATAATTCCTGTCAGTATTCTCGCTGGGTTTTATTATTTTTTCGGACAGATATTTCAATCGTTTTATATGAAACTGAAACTATTATCCCTGCTGGTCCTCTGTGTATTTTTGCAAACTGCATCGGCACAGATCATAAAGGAATCCACGATCTACTTACCTGCTACTGTTTTCCTCACAGATATCCAGGGGCAACGCCCTTCTGAAGAATGGAACAGGATAGAGATCAAAGGAAGCCCATTCCTGCCGGGTGAATGGGCAAAAGCAGTGGTAACGCTCAAGGATAACCGTAGTTTTTCAGGCATTTCCGTCAGGCTTAACTGCGTGAACAATTCCATCCATTACCTGACTTCGCAGAAAACTGAACTGGTGGCCCCTGATGGCATGATCAAAGAAATTGTGATGATTGATTCAACCGGCACAAATCCCACCGAATACTTGCTGGCAAGCGGTTTTCCTGGTATTGGCAAGAACACTGTTGCCACTTTTTACGAAAGACTGGTAAATGGAAAAGCACAGTTGCTGAAATACACGAAGAAGAAACTGAAGGAATATAAAGCCTATGCCGGCGCTACTGAGAAAGAATATGTGAGTAATGAAAACTATTATGTGTTTGCAAACGGCACCATCAAAGAATGGGAAAAAGGAAAGGAATTCCTGTTGGAGATACTGGCAGATAAGAAAGAAAAAGTGGTGGAATACATCGATAAGCAAAAACTGAAATGCAAAGGCATTGCTGATGCGAAACTGGTATTGAATTATTACAATAACCTTCCCTGATCTGCATTGTTTTTGTTTCGTTTCAAAAAAGGGATCAGCATCGGCACTTGCTGCTGATATAAAATATAAGCTTCGCCGAAACTACGGCGGAGCTTTTTTTCTTCGAAGAGGGTTCCGATGATGGTATACAGCGTGATCATTCCGGCACTGATCAGGTTGCCGGCGGTAGGGAAAAGGAGGAAAAGGCACCAGACCAGCAGCAGGGTGCCGGAATAAAGCGGATGCCGTACAAAACGGTTCAGTCCGCCTGTTTCAAGTTTAGCGGATGATTCCTTTTCCGGGAACAATGCATCGATGCCGCTGAGATGGTAGAAATATTTGCGGATGCAGATGCTCATAATGATCATGGCGGGCAGGAGCAGTAGGGCTGCTGCAACACTAACGTAAGCGGGCAATCGAAATAATGTTTGATCGGGATGGGAATACTGGAACCACAATATCCAACACAGCAGTAAAAAGGAAAAAATGGAATAGTATAATCTGTAATATTGGAAATGGGCACCCATGAAGGAACTGAAAACAGCTTTCACCCTTTCTGCCGCCAGCAGGCTGTGCGTCAGGCCGAATATAGTCCAGTATGCTATCAGCTCTCCATACATGGTTATCGATTAGAGATGGAAAGATACGGCCAGCGTGCATCCGTTATCAGGTGCGGCATGCAACAGCATCGTGCCGCGCACCTGCTCCAGCCTGCTTCTGATATTCATCAGTCCCATGCCGGAGATCACTGAATCAGGATCAAATCCTTTGCCATTATCCGTAATGCTGAGGTGAACGGTTTTGTTCTTCTGCTCCAGATGGATCTTCACCTGGTCAGCCTCTGCATGTTTCAGGATATTGTTGAGCTGTTCCTGTATGATGCGGTACAGCATCAGTTGCACCTGTTCAGGGAGATCGTTTTCCTTTATGCCATCGTTCTTCAGGTCTATTTGGAGAGTATTCACCACGGTGATGGCCGCTACCAGCTGATCGATGCTCCTGAGCAGTCCGTTCTCATGAAGAGCGGGAGGGAGGAGGGAGCGTGATAATTGCCTGATCTCTTCGATCACCTGCTTGATGTATTCTGAGCATTTTTCCAGCAGTTCCTGCTGCATGCCCTTGTTCACCTGCGCATGCTGCACATATAATTTCACCACGCCCAAAAGCTGGTTGATATTATCATGCAGTTCTTCTCCCAGTTTTTTCCTTTCCGCTTCCTGTGCGTGAAGAATGGCTTTTGCCATTTCCTGGTTATGCTTTTCTTTTTCTTCTTCCAGCCTTTGCTGCAGCCATTTATCCCTTGAGAATTCAATGTCTGTAAATATTCTCCTGCTTCCGAAATAGATCAGTGTGGCGGCCAGGATCATGAACAGTACGCCTTTTGAATGTTGTATCATGCTGTACAACTCAAGGTCGTTGCGGGTCAGTTGCCGGGAGATGAGGTCTGAAGTGATGATCCAGGTAATGCCAAAAACAAGAAAAATGACGGCTAGTTTAATAGAGGATGTGTACGGGTTTCTCATAAAGGGTGTAATGGAATACAATAATAAGGCATTGCTGTTAAAAATAGAGCAAGGCCCAGGTGGAATAGAGTGCAGGTAGAATAGAAAAGCAGCGTGCGGTTTGAATAAAAAAAGCAGCGTGCCGCCAGTCGCTCGCCTCTGGCGAGTGACTTCTATTTGATCGCCTCCGGCGATCCTTCGCCAGAGGCGAAGAAATACAGGTCACTCGCCAGAGGCGAGCGACTGGCGGCACTCTGATAAAATAGGAATATCTTTGCGCCATGCATTATGTTTCAGTAGAAGGGCTTACCAAATCTTACGGTATCAAGCCTTTGTTCGAGAATATTTCCTTTCATATCGAAGAGGGCGACAAGATCGCACTGGTGGCGCGCAATGGAAGTGGGAAATCAACCCTGTTGCGAATCCTCAGTGGCGTTGAAACTGCGGATGAAGGCACTGTGTGGATCAACAAGGAAGTGACCGTTGCGCTCTTTGAACAGGAACCTGAATTCAATGAAGGATGGAGCGTGCTGGACAATATCTTCCATCACAATCACCCCGTGATCAATGCCATCAAGGAATATGAAGCCCTCAGCGAAGAGGAAGATCCTGAGAAACTGAGCGCCGCCATCGTGAAAATGGATGAAATGGGCGCCTGGGACTTCGATGCAAAAGTGAAACAGATCCTCGGCAAACTCAATATCCATCACCTCAATCAGCCTGTGGGCACACTCAGCGGCGGTCAGCGTAAAAGAGTGGCGCTCGCCAAAACACTCATCGATATCGGCTTCGAACACAAGCATGTGCTGCTGATCATGGATGAACCTACCAACCACCTCGATGTGGAAATGGTGGAATGGCTGGAACATTATCTCAGTCAGCAACATATCACGCTCCTGCTGGTGACGCACGACCGGTACTTCCTCGATGCCGTTTGTGAAGAGATCTGGGAACTCGACCGCAGTGATCTCTTCGTATATAAAGGCGATTACGAGAATTATCTCGAAAAGAAAGCTGCACGCCAGGAAAGCGAAGCCGCCAGTATCGACAAGGCCCGCAACACCTATCGCAAAGAACTGGAATGGATGCGCAAACAACCCAAGGCCCGCACCACCAAATCTAAAAGCAGGCAGGATAATTTTTACGAAGTGGAAGCGAAAGCCAAACAACGTATAGAAGAACAACAGCTCCAGCTGCAGATGAAAATGAACCGGCTCGGAGGTAAAGTGATCGAACTGAAAAAAGTGTACAAGAGCTACGGCGATAAAGTGATCCTCAAAGGATTCGATTATACTTTCAAAAAAGGAGAACGCGCAGGCGTGGTGGGAAAGAATGGCGTTGGTAAATCCACTTTCATCAATATACTCCAGGGCCTCGAAGAAGCAGACAGCGGCAAGATCAATATAGGGGAAACCGTGATCTTCGGCAACTATTCGCAGGGTGGCCTGTATATCAAGGAAGATATGCGCGTGATCGAATTTGTGAAGAATATCGCAGAAAGTTTTCCGCTGGCAAGCGGCGGATCACTCAGCGCTGCGCAGTTCCTGCAACTCTTTCTGTTCCCGCCGGAACAACAATACACCTATATCTCAAGTTTGAGCGGAGGTGAAAAAAGAAGGCTACACCTGCTGAGTATCCTTTTCCGCAATCCGAACTTCCTCATACTGGATGAGCCCACCAATGACCTGGACCTGCCCACGCTGGCAGTGCTGGAGAATTTCCTCAGCGATTTCCAGGGTTGCCTGCTCATCGTTTCGCACGACCGTTATTTCATGGACAGGCTGGTGGACCATCTCTTCGTATTTGATGGAGATGGCGTGGTGCGCGACTTCCCCGGCAATTACACACAATATCGCCTGAACAAGAAAGAAGAAGAACAGAAAGAATCAGCCGCTCCGAAAGCAGAACAAAAACAGGAAAAAGCTACAAAGCCTGAAGAGAAGAAGCGTCTCTCCTTCAAGGAAAAAAGAGAATTCGAACAATTGGAAAAAGAGATAGCGGCGCTCACCAAAGAAAAAGAAATTGTAACTGAAAAACTCAACAGCGGCAGCGCGCCATTCGATGAACTGCAGTCATTGAGCCTTCGCATAGGCGAGATCGGGAATTTGCTGGATGAAAAAGAATTGCGCTGGCTGGAGCTGAGTGAATTTGAGTAACCACTCAACGCAGTCAATTCGCCATTCAGCCTAACCGGTGTTAGTATTCCGGTCCAGGTTTATATTTTACGATCAGAAATTGGGAATAATGAAATCATACTTACTACTTGCTCTCACGGGCATGTCGTTGGCTGCCATTGCTCAAAAGCCGGCCAACCCTAAGCCCTATGCAGCCACTATTACTGCTGCTGAACTCAAAACGCATCTCTACATTGTAGCCTCCAAAGAAATGGAAGGGCGGGAAACCGCTACGGAAGGGCAACGAAAAGCTGCTGCCTATATCCGGGACCATTTCCAAAAACTGGGACTGGCCCCGGGTAATGGAAGCAGTTACCAGCAGGCATTTCCGGTTTACCGGGATAAGGATGGAAAAACATCCATCGAAGTGAACGGAAAGGATTTTACAGACATCATGAGTTATGGCGGCGCCAATGAAGCCACTTATTACCTGAGTGAAGTGGTATTTGTGGGCGATGGCCTTACAGACAGTACGCACGACAGTTACAAGGGACTGGACGTGGCAGGCAAAGCTGTACTGATCATGCCCGGCAAGCCTAATACAAATTTCCGTCGCCGTATTACCGATCCCGGCTCCAACTTCGTGGAAAATGCCCGCCTGCATGGTGCGGCTGTTGTGCTCTTTGTGTCTGCTTCTACAAGAGGAGGCAGAAGTTTTGGTGGCAATATGTACACCAACGCTTTCAAGCCAACCGCTGGACCGAACGTTTTCTTCGTTTCCGATACAGTAGGCAAGGCTATCATGGGAGCCGAGCAATACAAATCCGACAGTGCAGCCGTGAAGAACGGTAATGCACAATCGAAAACCTTCAAAACTGAAGTGGTCCTGCAAAACAAAAAAACGATCGAGCGCCTGGAAAGCACCAACGTGCTGGGTGTGCTGGAAGGAACTGATAAGAAAGATGAATACCTCTTCATCACTGCCCATTATGATCATATCGGCAAACATGGAGAGGAGATCAACTATGGCGCAGATGATGATGGTTCCGGTACAGTGGCCATCCTGGAAATGGCTGAAGCTTTTGTGAAGGCAAAGAATGAAGGCAAGGGCCCGCGCAGGACCATCGTGTTCATGTGCGTATCAGGTGAAGAGAAAGGGCTCTGGGGTTCCGAATATTACAGCGAACATCCCATCTTTCCGCTGGAAAAAACAACTGCAGATCTCAATATCGATATGATCGGCAGGATCGATCCTACCCGGAAAAGAAAAGACAGCGCCAATTACGTGTATGTGGTAGGTGACGACAAGCTCAGTTCAGACCTGCGCCCTATCAGCGAATCCATGAACAGGAAATACACGAAGCTGGACCTGGATTACAAATTCAATGATCCCAATGATAAGGAGCGCATCTATTATCGCAGCGACCATTACAATTTCGCACGTAAAGGCGTTCCGGTGATCTTCTATTTCAATGGAGTGCATGCGGACTACCACAGGCCAACGGATACCCCTGATAAGATCGGATATGAAATGCTGGCAAAAAGAGCACAACTGGTATTCTACACCGCCTGGGAAATGGCCAACAGGAATGAAATGCTGAAACGTGATATTCCTTTACCGGCAATGAAGTGATCAGGTGTCTGATACTGCCACCATCAGCCAGCAAATGAAGGCGATGATCAGTATCACCACCAGCCATTTATAGCGGTCCCACTGATCGCGCTGTTTTTTGGCACGAAGGGCCTGCTGCAAAAGCTGTTTCATTTCCTCGTCATCACCGGCCAGTTGCATCAATGATATGTGTACCGGCTGATGTTCTTTCAGAGGCAATGGAGCTGCGGCCTGCAGCAGGTTCTTTATTATCTGGTGATTGGTATTGATACGGTTGAACTGGCGGAGAATATTGAGATTGGTTTCATTCAGCAACTGGCGGATATGATTTGAGAGTGAGTGGAAATCCACCTGGAAGAAATTCATGGAAGCGATAGTGTTCTTCACTTTATCGGATGATGCAAGTATCTCTTCCGGCGTAAGCGATTGTTCTGTATAGCCGGCGCCTGTTCTTCTGGTGTACCACCTGTTGTAATTATACTCTTCCCTTTTTTGCGGATCACTCAATACTTCCCAGGCCTCCTGTATCTCAATGAAGCGTGCGGCGGCCAGATGGTCGCCATCGTTTTTATCGGGATGGTATTTGATGGCCAGCCTGCGAAATGATTTCCTGATCTCCTGCAAACTGGCTACAGGCGTTACCTCCAGGACTTTATAATAATCTTTTACAATCATGAACGGAATCGCAACAAAACTATACCATGCACCGTTTCTAAAAAAGTTTGATTCTTATTACCATCAATAACTATGAAAACCCTGCTCCAACAACCCATTGCGAAGATTCGCACCATAGCCTTTGTATTGTTAACAGGTAGTGCATTGCAAGCCTGCAACCTGAGTACCGAAGCCAGGGCCGGCGAACCCGCCAGCATTCCTGTTCCTGCAATAGATTCAATTGTTGCTGAAAACCCAGGCGCAGCAAATTCACCCGGAAACAATATCGATCCTTCAACAATCAAAGTGGCCGATGCAGCTACTATCCTTGCCAGACCGGAGGTACCTGTTCTTTGTTATCACCAGGTGCGCAACTGGAAGCCCACTGACTCCAAGTCCGCCCGGGATTATATCGTTCCTGAAGCTGCATTTGCCGCGCAGATGAAGATGCTGGCCGACAGTGGTTACCATACTATCCTGCCAGACCAGCTCTATGAATACCTGAACACCGGAAAGGCGCTGCCTTCCAAACCGGTAATGCTCACCTTTGATGATACAGACCTGAACCAGTACACTTTTGCCAAACCGGTAATGGACAGGTACGGGTTCAAAGGCGTGTTTTTCGTAATGACGGTTTCCCTGGGAAGGCCACGCTACATGAGCATAGAACAGGTGAAATCACTGTCCGATGCCGGTCATACCATTGGTTCCCATACCTGGGACCATCACAATGTGAAAAAATATCAGGGAGATGACTGGAAGGTCCAGATAGAAAAGCCGTCAAAACAACTGGAGGAAATTACCGGCAAACGCATTCGGTATTTTGCTTATCCGTTCGGACTCTGGAACCCGCAGGCTATTCCGGAACTGAAAAAGCGGGGCATGTTGGCGGCTTTCCAGTTATATGCTCCCCGTGATCAGCAGGACCCCCTGTTCACCATCCGGAGGATCATCGTTCCCGGAACCTGGAGCGGTCCCGCACTGGCTGCCCGGATGAAGACCAGTTTTGGAAGTAAATAAGGGATGCAACGGTAATCTTTCTAAAGTTGTCTAAATGCTTTAATGGAATATTTTTCCGGTTTTAAAGAATATTCTAAATTGTTACCCTCTTTTACTCAACTTAATGTTTAAATGTGCAAAGTATGCAAAGATTAATGACATGGGGATTGGTATTGATACTGAGTACCACCTTTTTAAGCAGTTGTTTGAAATCAAGTACCTCACAGCCTGAAAAGCTGACCTACCTTTATCTTATGCATATGGCAACCACTGCCCCGTCTGTAGACCTTTACTTCGGTACTCAGAAGGCGAGCAGCAATTCCATCAGCTTCAATACAATTTCCGGTTCCTATACCGGTATCAGACCAGCCACTTTTGATGTTACCTATAAAAAAGGTGGTGGCGACAGTCTGGTAGCCAGTATTCCTACCGCAGTATACGACACACTGCTGCCTTATACACTGCTGCTGTTTTCCGATGAAACTGGAGAGGGGCATGCTACCAGGATCTTTGATAATACTGAAGGATTGAGCACTGAAAGAGTGAACTACCGTTTCTGGCACCTGGCGCATGATATCGGCCCGGTGGATATCTCTATTGGCACCAACCTGGTTGATGCCGGCCGTACGCTTGCTGATAACGTAGGCGGTATTACTTACAACCGTTTCAACAACCAGATCGATGCAGGAACTTACACCATCACTGTGAAAGAAGCGGGAACTGAAAATGTAGTGGCAAAGCAGGAAGATGTCAACCTTGTGAAAGGCGCTTCCTATACGATATTCCTCAAAGGTTCAGCAACAGGTACGGGCGTAAAGGAAAAAGCCGTTGGTATTCTGAGAAACTTCTAAGTTTTTGTAGTTCCAATAGTACCGTATCAATGATATCATTGTGCCGCCATCCTCCGGGATGGCGGTTTTTTTTATTGGTCACACTTCAAACTTCCTGATGGCGGAATCTTCCAGCAGGGCCTCCACCAGTTTTTCCTGGTTTGATTTGGAACCCTGGACTCTCCAACTGCACTGCATATTATCGTCCACTTTTATCCTTTTTTCCAGTTCGAATTTCAGGTGAAAGCTTTTCATGAGCGTTTCATATTTCTGTACTATGCCGGGCTCATAAGGCAGGGTGATAGTATAAACTCTTTCCTTATTGATGCGTTCTATCCATTGCTCGATCCTGATGAAAAGCGCCAGTACGATAAGGATGAGTGCGCATGAGCCCAGTGCGGCCAGGTAAAGTCCGCTGCCAACAGCCATTCCAACGGCGGCAGTAGCCCAGATGGTGGCCGCTGTTGTAATGCCGTTGACGCCTTTTTCGCTTTTGAAGATCACTCCCGCACCGATGAAACCGATGCCAGTTACAATATTGGAGGCGGTCCTGTAAGTATTGCCGGCATCGATGAACAGAGATACCAACATGAACATGCAGGAGCCCATGCAGATGAGGGTGAGCGTGCGGAGACCGGCGGATTTATCGCGGTGCTCCCTTTCGATGCCTAATAGCATTCCGATGGCCATGGCTACCAGCAATCTTTCCAGGATCTCTTCTAAAGACAGCATGCAGGTTAGATATTAGAATTGGCGTTGGGGTCTTCTTCTTCATTCTCTTTGTCTACACTGTAAGGATTGTTGGCTTCATCTTCTGAGCCGATGGCTTCGTCTGCATCATCTTCGTCAGCGCCTGGTACGTCCAGGTCATCACCACCAAGATCAGATTCTTCGTTGAGGGCATCGCCGTCATTGTCCACTTCATCGAGGCGGGCATTGCGAATGCGTTCATCATCGGGATCATCATCACCGGCGGTATCCAGTAACTCCAGTTCTTCGGGACTGATATTGCTGTCCTCATCCAGCAGTTCATCGTCATCATTGAAAATATCATCACCTTCTTCATCGGAGGAGGAAATGGTGGTATCGCGGAACTCTTTCATTTTTGGCGGACGGATATGTTCCTGGCCGGGGATGTCTTTTACATCCGGGAGATCGATGGTGTCCGGATCTTCGGCGGATTCCCTGGACTTATCTTCTTCTGCGGCGTTGTTCTTCTTTTTGTCAGGAGTATTTTCTTTACTCTCGTTTTGCTTATTTTTTTTCATGTCCTGTATTTTAAATGAGTTGAAAAAAACTTATGCCTGTGGATTGGGGAAGCTTACCTGCATTTGGGAGTGAAGGATATGATCGCTGAAAGCTTTCAGGTGTTTCTGTATGAGCTGGATGGTGGGCTCATCGCTGAGCCGGAGCTCTGCATCGAATTTGTCTTTAGCTTTTGCTACGAGTATTTCAGGGCGGAAAAGTGGTTTCATATTGAGGAACTGGAAAACCGGGTGGAAAGCCAGGTGCATCCGCACTGTTCCCCAAAGACCCTGAGTTGCTCCCATTACGGCGACAGGTTTCCCCAGCAATGGGGAGTCCTCTCCACGTGAAGCCCAATCGATCGCATTCTTCAATCCTCCGGGTATGGAGTAATTGTATTCCGGTGATACTATCAGTACTGCATCTGTGTTAGCCAGGTCTTCCCGGAAGCGGGCAACAGGCGCAGGCCTTTCAGCAACGGCGGGCCAGTCCAGGTCTGCATTGTAAAGCGGTATATCAGCAATGGAAAGGATATTCATCTTCATATGGTCGGGTAGCATACGATGTACTGCATGAAGCAGGGCTGTATTGAAAGAGCCTTTGCGTAAACTTCCTGAAATGCCGGCCAGTTGTATGATGTGGGCCATAAGCTGCAATTTAATGTGTGAAGAATACGGGGAAGGGGGATTACAAAGATCAGGATTTTGTTGGTTCTAAAATTGCATGCAGGTGTTATGTATACCAATTATTTTTTTTGTGTAAAATTTTAATGAACACGCGTTGAACGGGCAAGTTTTGCAGTATCTTTATAGTGTTATAATTTTTCAGCAGCTCCCGCGATTTTGTGTAACACCCCTGTACCTGCCTGGAACTCAACATAAGATTCTTGCTATATGTGTCCGATTGCACGCTTGTGAGAAAAATGAAGGAAAATTAATCCGTTCATCGTTAAATCTTATGGGTCATGAAAAGAAACAAAGCAAACAGCCTGGCAGCCATTAACAGAACCCCGTTGAGGAGAGCTCCAAAGAGTGCGAAACAATTATCCGGTACATTGCAGATTCAACAGTCAGGGTTAACCGAAGTGAGGAATGTACCGCCTCCAGGTGAAGAGATCGTAGACAGGCTCAACGCTTTGGGTAGGGAGTACCCTTTCTGTGTGATCAACAAGCCCGGAAATCATCTTATTTTGTAAATGAACTTTTGTAAGGCTTACCCGAAAAAGAGGCCATCTCATCAGAGGTGGCCTTTGTATTGGTGGTCCATTCAATGGCGGTATGTATTTTACTATCTTCAGGGTTGAATTTCTGATTCAAATAAAAATCCGGCAATGGTGCAGTCAATCAAAGGTATCAGGGAGCTTATTTATAACCGGGAGAATGTATCAACTCCCAATCAGTACCCCTTTACTATTCCTGCGCTCAGGCATTTGAAATCGCTTAAGTTCCATCCCCGCGTAACCTATCTGTCAGGTGAGAACGGAATGGGAAAATCAACGCTGATAGAGGCTATTGCTGTGGCATATGGGTTCAATCCGGAAGGCGGTTCCAGGAATTTTAATTTTGCCACACGTGCTTCTCATTCCGAATTGCACAATTATTTCACGCTGGCCAGGGGGGCGAAACACCGGGATGGTTTTTTCCTGCGCAGCGAGAGTTTTTTCAATCTTGCTACCAATTTGGAAGACCTGGATAAAGAAGGTAGGGGAGCGAAACTGATCAATAGTTATGGAGGCGTTTCATTGCATGAGCAATCTCACGGTGAATCTTTTTGGGCGCTTTTCATGAACCGGTTCACAGGCGATGGGCTTTATATACTGGATGAGCCTGAAGCAGCCTTATCGCCCACGCGGCAGATGGCCCTGCTGACGAGAATGCATGAACTGATTGGCGCAGGCGCGCAGTTCATCATTGCAACACATTCTCCAATCATACTGGCCTATCCTCATGCAACCATCTATGAGTTGACTGAAAATGGCATCAACAAAACCTCCTTTACTGAAACGGAGAACTTCAAGATCTTCCACGGATTCATGACAGGCCACAAAGCCATGATCAAAATATTGCTTGACGAAGAATAGCCGGGTTTCCAATACAGTTCGTGGCGCCGGCACTTCGAAATAAAAAAGAGGCACGCATACCGGCGTGCCTCCTGTATCTAATTTTCTATTTCTTAGTTTGCTTCCGCTTCAGCATAAGATGAAACAGGCTCGCAGGTGCAGATCAGGTTTCTGTCGCCATGCGTATTGTTTACCCTGCTTACACTAGGCCAGAATTTGCTTTCGCTTACATATGGGAGTGGGAATGCAGCTGTTTCACGGCTGTAGCTGCGGTTCCAGTCGGAGCTGATCACTACATGCTGTGTATGTGGCGCATTCTTCAGCGGGTTATCTTTCTTATCGGCTTTACCTTCTTCGATAGAGCGGATCTCTTCCCGGATGCTCAGCATAGCGTCGCAGAAGCGGTCCAGCTCGGCTTTGTCTTCACTTTCTGTAGGCTCGATCATGATCGTACCGGGAACAGGGAAGCTGAGCGTAGGCGCGTGGAAGCCGTAATCCATCAGGCGTTTGGCTACATCTTCCGCTTCGATCTCGGCAGATTTCTTGAAGGGGCGGAGGTCGATGATGAATTCGTGTGCGCAGGTGCCGTTGCTGCCGAGATAGAGGATCTCATACTCACCCTGCAGGCGTGAACGCATGTAGTTGGCATTGAGGATCGCGTATTCGGTAGCAGCTTTCGTTCCTGAGTAACCGAGCATGCGGATATAAGCGTAGCTGATCAGCAGGATGCTTGCGGAGCCGAATGGCGCTGCACTCACTGCATGAGTAGCCTGTTTACCATTTTCCAGGGTAACGTGACCGGGCAGGAATGGCGCCAGGTGCTCTTTCACACAGATGGGGCCCATGCCGGGACCGCCGCCGCCGTGAGGGATGGCGAAGGTTTTGTGCAGGTTGAGGTGACAAACATCAGCACCGATCAGGCCAGGCGCGGTGAGGCCCACCTGGGCGTTCATGTTGGCGCCGTCCATATACACCTGACCACCGTGCTCGTGAATGATGCTGGTGATCTCTTTCACTGTTTCTTCGTACACACCATAAGTGCTGGGATAAGTGATCATGATACCTGCCAGATCTTTACTGTACTGGTTGGCTTTTGCTTTCAGGTCCTCCACATCGATATAACCATTCTCCAGCGCTTTCACTACTACCACCTTCATGCCTGCCATCACTGCTGATGCAGGGTTGGTGCCGTGTGCGGAGATGGGGATCAGCATTACGTTGCGATTACCTTCGCCGCGTGAACGGTGCCATTCGCGGATCACTAACAGTCCCGCATATTCGCCCTGCGCACCGCTGTTGGGTTGCAGGCTGCAGGCATCGAATGCAGTGATCTTGCAGAGGTAGTCGCTCAGCTCAGTAACGATCTGGTAGTAACCCTGCGTTTGATCAACCGGTGCAAAGGGGTGCATCTTTGCCCAGTGGCTCCAGCTTAGAGGGATCATCTCGCTGGCTGCATTCAGTTTCATGGTGCAGCTGCCGAGGGAGATCATGCTGGTATTGAGGGAAAGGTCTTTGTTCTCGAGGTATTTGATATAACGCATCATCTGTGTTTCGCTGTGGTGCGTGTTGAACACAGGATGCGTGAGGAAAGGAGAGGTACGGGTAAGTGAAGATGGCAGATGATAGAGACCTGCATCATCACTGATACTGAACCCGGCAACATTGTGATCATTAGGTTGATCAAGCAGCAGGAGAATATCCAGCACATCGGAGAGGGAAGTGGTTTCATCCACGGAGATTCCGATCTCGTTGTTGCTGAAGTAGCGGAAATTGATCTGTGCGGCTTCTGCTTTGGCGCGGATGGCGGCAGCATCTTTCACTTTGATCACTACGGTGTCGAAGAAATTGCTGTTCACTACATCGTATCCGTCAGCAGCAAGTTCTTCGCTGAGTGCATTGGCCAGGATGGTAACGCGTTTGGCGATATTCTTCAGTCCTTCCGGGCCATGGAATACTGCGTACATCGCGGCCATATTGGCGAGGAGCGCTTGTGCAGTACAGATATTCGAGGTAGCTTTTTCGCGTTTGATATGTTGCTCCCTGGTCTGGAGGGCCATGCGCAGTGCGCGGTTGCCCTGTGCATCGATACTAACACCGATGATACGGCCTGGGATTGATCTTTTGAAATCATCTTTTACGGCAAAGAAAGCGGCATGTGGTCCGCCGAATCCGAGAGGAACGCCAAAGCGTTGGGCGGAACCGCAGGCAGCGTCAGCGCCGAGCTCGCCGGGAGGCGTGAGCAGTGTGAGCGCCAGCAGGTCTGTTGCCATTACCACGTAAGCATCTGCAGCGTGCACTTTGCTGATGAACTGGCGGTAGTCTTCCACAGAGCCTTTATCGTTGGGGTACTGCACCAGCGCGCCGAAATAAGTATTGTCGATTTCCGCCGTCTTGTAATCTCCGGTTACCACTTCAATGCCGACGGGCGTTGCGCGGGTGATGATCACATCGATCGTTTGCGGGAAAGTATGTTGGTCAACAAAGAATTTAGGACGTGTGATATGATCATGGTCCCTGTTGAGGGCGTTGAAGAACATAGTCATGGCTTCTGCTGCCGCACTGCCTTCATCCAGGAGGGAGGCGTTGGCGATGGGGAGACCTGTAAGGTCGCTCACCATGGTCTGGAAGTTCAGCAGGCTTTCCAGGCGACCCTGGGAAATTTCTGCCTGGTAAGGCGTGTATTGGGTATACCAGCCTGGATTTTCAAACACATTACGTAAAATCACACTGGGTGTGATGGTATCGTAATAACCCTGCCCGATATAGGTCCTGAACACTTTGTTCTTCAGGGAAATCTCCTTGATATGCTGCAGGTACTCATATTCGCTCATGGAAGGCGGGATGCTGAGCGGTTTGCTCATGCGAATACCCGGGGGGACGGTTTTGCTTACGAGGCTCTCGAGGCTTGGTTCGCCTATTGTGTAGAGCATTTGCTTCGTCTCTGCTTCATTGGGCCCGATATGACGGCTGATAAATTCAGCGTTTTGTTGTTCGAACAGATTCATATAATGTAGTTGATAAACTTTTATAGCGCTAAAAAGAGGCTGCAAAGTTACGCGGATTCTGTCACACTAACAGCTGTTTGTTGAGCTGGTGAATTTATTGGGGAAAAATGGGTGTTTCAGATAGCCTTCAACACCGCCATATGAAGCCAGCGAGCCGCCTGGACTGCTGCACAGAACTAGCTACCAGTCAGCGCAATACGGTGGAGTTACCAGCCTGTGCATCTTCTTCAGCACGCATCTCTTCACTGGTAAGACGGCTGCCATCGTGGCTCCAGCCGGGAGGTCCAAAGAGGTAGTTCCATTTTTCTTTCCAGGTGATATCTGTGCGGGTGATATCTTTCCAGATGCTGCTCCATTCATGGAACACTACTGTAACAGGTGTTTCTTTTTGGAGGGGAGTAGTGAGCCCGTACCTGATCGGCTGGTATTCGGCTTCCGGAAGCTCGGCCTGGAAAGTGCCGAAGATCTTATCCCAGATGATGAGGAACATGCCCATGTTCTTGTCCAGGTATTTTGGATTGCTGGCATGATGCACACGATGGTGCGAAGGCGTAACAAGTATATGTTCAAGCCATCCCATCTTTTTGATGAATTCGGTATGCACAAAGATGCCCCAGATCTGCGTGGCTGAATAGATGAAGATGATATCCAGCGGCGAGAAGCCCATCAGTGCAAGTGGAATGAAATAGATGAAACGATAGAGCGGCTGGAATACAGAGGATCTGAACCCAACCGTGAAATTGAAAAGTTCGGAAGAATGATGCGTTACATGCACGGCCCAGAAAATCCTGACCTCATGATCGAAACGATGAAGCCAGTAATAAAGGAAGTCTTCCAGCAGTACTAACATGAACCAATACACGATAACGTGATCGAAGTTGAAGACCTGGTGGCGATAGAAATAATCCAACACCACCAGATACACGCCGCGGAACAGCAGGTCAAGCGCGCCATTCATCAGCATCAGGTAAACATTTACACCTGTATCTTTCCAGGTATAGGCTTTGCGGTGGCGGTAATTGCTCAACAGAATTTCAGCACCGATGATGATTAGATAAACAGGGGTGCTGATCAGGATCAGTATTTGTTCTCTTATGGCTTCCACTGCGGCAAAAATAGTCGGCTTATTCATATTTGCCAACCTTTTCACATTCTCTTAGTGATTCACTGGTCTTTCTGCTGCCATCATGGCTCCATCCGGGAGCGCGGAAAACATATTGGATTTTTTGTTTCCATGTAATGTCCTTTCTTTTAAGGTCGGCCCAGATGCCCCGCCATTCGTGCAATACAAGCGATGGGATGGATTGATCTTCTAACGGACTGGTGAGGCCGTAACGGATGGGCTCATATTCTCCGGCAGGCAGTTCCTGTTGGAAGGTGCCGAACAATTTATCCCAGAAAATAAAAACAGATCCCATGTTCTTATCCAGATACTTTATGTTGGAACCATGATGCACGCGATGGTGTGATGGTGTAACGAAAATGTATTCGAGCCAACCCAGTCGTTTTACTTTTTCTGTATGTGTACAGATGGCCCAGATCTCGAGGATGGAATACACCAGCAGCACATCGATGGGCTGGAAACCTGCCAGGGGAAGCGGCAAAAAAAATAGGAAACGATATAAAGGTTCAAATACGGCAGCCCTGAAACCGGTAGTGAAATTAAAATGCGAACTGGAATGATGGTTCACATGAACAGCCCAGAAAAAGCGACTGGTATGGCTTAGCCGGTGCAGCCAGTAGTGAAGGAAATCAACGGCAAATACAAGGACCACCCAATAGATCCAGGAATGTGAAAGCGTAAACAGTGCATGCGCAAAACAGAAACTCATTACAGCAAGTGAAACAGCGCGCATCAATAAATCAGTGAGACCCCCTAGTATACTGAGTGCAAAATTGCGGGCGGAATCTTTCCAATGATAAGATTGGGTATGATGAAGACTGCTCAACAGGATCTCGATCCCGATGATGATCACATAGAAAGGTGTTGATACCAGCGTAAGGAATTGCTGTTGAAGCGTATTCATAGTACGTGATATTCAAATTAAATACCATGTTATGAATTATTTGTCAGTAATTTTGCAGGCAGTTTCATATTAACCATTTTTTAATTGATCATCAGGTGGCTAAACCCCTTTTTGGAAACGGACATTCAATAGAGGCGCTGGAAAAAATGCAGTGGAAGAAGCGTTCTGCAGAGCACCAGAAACTGTACAAACAATTTCTCAAATCGGCGGACAAGAACAAAACGCTGAAGCAATTGCCTGATCTGCATGAAGAAGCTTTCAGCCAGATCGATTGTCTGCAATGCGCTGCCTGTTGCAAGAACTATTCCCCGCGATTCAAAACTCCTGATATCAAACGCATCAGTAAGCTGCTGCGAATGAAGGAGAGCGCATTCATCGATACTTATCTCAAACTGGATGAAGAGGGGGATTATGTGGTGAAGTCAACTCCCTGCCCGTTTTTAGGAGCCGATAATTATTGCAGTATTTATGATGATCGTCCTTCTGACTGTCATCGTTTTCCTTATACCGATGAAGATGTGATCCTCAAGCGGCCTCAACTTACGCTGAAGAATGCGGAATTTTGTCCGGCTGTGTTTTATGTCATGGAGAAGCTGGTGGCGAACGGGAAATAGTTGCGTGTGCCGGGTGTGCCCGCTTGTGAGAGAGGCTGCCTGAAAGTGATGGAATGATCCTCGCCGGAGACGAGCGACTGGGCACACTCTGATATGCTATCACAGCAAAAATTAATATTGGAATTTGCGCAGGCTTGGAGCTTTGATCCAGGCGCCGACCACAACCAATACACTCATTGCACCGCCGAAGAGGACGGAGGGGACCACTCCCATCAGTTTGGCAGCAACACCGCTTTCGAAGCTTCCAATTTCGTTTGCCGAATTGATGAACATGCTGTTGATGGCAGAAACGCGGCCGCGCATTTCATCAGGCGTTTTGAGTTGCAGGATAGTGCCGCGAATTACTACACTGATACCATCCAGTACGCCACTCAGTAACAGCGCCACAAAGCTCAGCCAGTAAATAGTGCTCAATCCGAATGTGATGATACAGATCCCGAATCCTGCCACTGCAAACAACAACAGTTTACCCTGGTTCTTTTTCAGCGGGAATATTGTGAGATAAACGATCACCAGCGCAGAGCCGATATCGGTAGCGGCATTCAGCCATCCGAAACCGATAGCGCCTACTTTAAGGATCTCGCCGGCAAAGAATGGGATCATGGCTACGGCGCCTCCGAACAGTACTGCAAACAGGTCCAGCGCCATCGCACCTAACAATTCCTTCGTTCCCATTACATATTTCAATCCTTCTTTTACACTTTCCCAGGTCTTCTGTCCTTTTTTATTGTGCTGTGGTGGTTTGGCAGAAATGAAAAATGCAGCCGTGGCCGAGATGAGTATATAAAAAATGATGAGTGCAAAAGTGTTGGTATAACCTGCATAGGCGATCAGGAAACCGGCGGATGCGTGGCCGATAACAGAAGCGCCCAGCCAGGTGCCGGATCTCCAGGTAACGGCGCTGGGTAAATGTGATTTGGGCACCATCTGCGCCATGATAGCATTGGTGACCGGCCCCAGGAAAGCCCTGATCACACCGGTGCTGAAGATGATCACATAAATGGAATACTGTATGAAATGTTTGCCAACGGATTGTTCTACGGAAGGAATAGTGATGGTGAGCAATGCGACTGCACAAACCACATAGAGCAGAATGGTGATAAGCATCAGCTTCCGGTTATCGGTCTTGTCAACCACATGCCCTGAGTACAACGACAATAATATAGCGGGAACAGCTTCGGACAACCCGATAAAAGCCAGCGCCAGCGGGTTTTTTGTGATGAGATACATTTGCCACCAGACAACAGTGGCGATCATTCTCATAGCCATGGTAAAAAAGAAGCGCTGTATGATGTATAACCGGAATTCTTTGATCTTAAGTACTTCGAAGGAATTTTCCGGGCCTCTGTCTCCTGATTCCATTTTACAAAAATACAGTTGTACCGGAATAATCGGTTATGGCAGAGTGAAATAATGCTGACCGGGACCGTAATCTTTTTCCAGTGCATCGGTGATCACCTGCAGGTGTTTCTCGTTACCGAGAAAGTCTGCATTGCTGGCATCGATGAAGAGGGTTGTGATATTGTGCTGCTTGATATACTGGGTATAGGTCTGCTGGATATTGAAAAGATAATCATCCGGGATATTCTGCTCATACGGTCTGTTACGTCTTTTGATATTCGACTGCAATTTCTGAACAGGTGCATGCAGGTAGATGAGGATATCCGGTTGGATCAATTGCTGGTGGATGATATCGAACAATTTCTGGTAGAGCCTGAATTCCTCTTCGGGCAGGTTCACTTTGGCGAATAGCAAACATTTGGTGAAGAGATAATCGCTGATGGTGATGGTATTGAAAAGATCCCGCGATTGGATCAGCTCTTTCAGTTGTTTGTATCGCTCTGCCATGAAGAATAGTTCCAGCGGAAAAGCAAACTGGCTGGGGTTTTCGTAGAATTTGCTGAGAAAGGGATTGTCCGCAAATGCTTCGAGGATCAGTCTGGCATCGTATTTCTTGGCAAGTAAATGGGCCAGGGTTGTTTTACCTGCGCCGATATTGCCTTCGATAGTAATGAAGTGATATTTCATGGAATGAGCGTCAAAATAAAACAATTGCCTGCAGAAAAAAGGATTGGTGAGGCGATGTGGAAAAGTAAAAATAATGATCAGTTGAACCTGGCAACAGGCAGCGGGTCTGTACAGGCGTCCAGCAATCCGATCATGGTTTGCTTCAGTTGCGGATGTTGCAGGTGCGGCGCGATCTCGGCAAGCGGCGCCAGCACAAAGCGTCGTTGCGCCATGGCCGGATGCGGCACCAGCAGTCCTGGCTCATTGATGATGGTATCATTATAAAAGATAATATCGATATCGATGGTACGGGGCCCATTCTTTTCAAGCCGCTCCCTTCCCATTTCAAGCTCGATGGAGAGCAATTCTTTCAGCAAGGGCAATGGTTCCAGTTTTGTATACACCAGCAGTGCCTGGTTGAGGAAGGAAGGCTGGTCTGTCTTGCCCCAGGCGGCCGTTTCATAGAGAGAAGAAACCTGTTCCACCTGTCCGGCCCTTTGCCTGATGAGGTCAACCGCCGTTTGAAGCTGTTCAACCCTGTTGCCCATATTGCCGCCTATCAGTAAATACGCTTTATTCATATATTGCACTTGCTCAAGGTTCAAATATCAAAGAATTTTGCTTAAAACCCTATTGTAAATGAGTAGCTTTCTTAAAATATTCCTCGCAAGCCTGTTGGCGTTGATCGTGTTCACAGTAGCCGCGTTCTTTATGCTGTTTGGCATAGCGGGGAGCCTGGCTTCTTCTGAAAGGCCGGCAGTTGGCGGTAAAGCCATACTGGTGGTGAACCTGGAAGATGAATTCATGGAAATTGCAGAAGAAAATCCGATCGCGGAAATTACAGATGGTAAGGGAAAACCTTCCCTTTATGATCTGCTCCGCGTGATCCGTCATGCAAAATCCGATTCAGCTGTGAAAGGCATCTATCTCCACTGCGGCAGCAATGTCAATGGTTTTGCCACCGGTGAAGCCATCCGCGAGGCGCTTGCTGATTTTAAGTCCGCCAACAAATTCGTGATAGCTTATGGCGATGTGATCACCCAGGGTGGTTATCGTGTGGCCAATGTGGCCAGTAAGATCTACTGCAATCCCAAAGGTGGGGTAGACTGGAGGGGGTATGTGATGCAGCTGCTGTTCTTCAAAGGAACATTGGAAAAGCTCGATATCCAGCCCCAGATCTTCTACGCAGGAAAATTCAAAAGCGCTACAGAACCTTTCCGTGAAACAAAAATGACCGATGCCAACCGTCAGCAGACCACCGAGCTGATGAATGGCCTTTACGAACAACTTTTGCAGCAAACCGCGGAAGCCAGGAACCTGGATACGGCTACTCTTCATCGTTATGCCAATGAAAATCTTATCCGCAGCGCCAATGATGCATTGAAATATGGGCTGGTGGATGGATTGAAATATGACGATGAAGTGAAGGATGAGATCAAGCAACGCACCGGCTCCGGTAAATATGATAAGCTCAATTTCATTACTGTTGGTAAATACATGAAGGCGGTTGATTACAAGAAAAGTGGAAAAAGCAAAATTGCTGTGATCTATGCCCAGGGCGATATCATCGATGGGAAAGGGGAAAATCAAACCATCGGCGGTGAAAGCTACCGCGCACTGGTGCGGAAAGCAAGGCTGGATAAGGATATCAAGGCAATTGTGTTCCGTGTCAATTCAGGCGGCGGCAGTGCCATGGCCAGTGAAGTGATCTGGCGCGAGCTCACACTTGCGAAGGCTGACAAGCCGGTGGTCGTGAGCTTCGGTGATGTGGCTGCATCGGGCGGTTATTACCTGGCCTGCAATGCAGACAGCATCTTTGCAGAACACAATACCATCACAGGGTCTATCGGCGTGTTCACCCTCATTCCCAATATGCAGGGATTTTTCAATAATAAGCTCGGCGTTACTTTCGATGGCGTGAAAACATCTCCCGATGCAGATGGTCTGAACGTTTTCAAACCACTCAGCGAATCGCAGAAACGATTCCTCCAGAATGATGTAGACAGTACCTACCACACTTTCAAATCCCGCGTAGCGGAAGGCAGAAAGCTGAGCATTGAATACGTTGACAGTGTTGGGCAGGGCCGTGTATGGATCGGCAGCAAAGCTGTGGAGCTGGGGCTGGTTGACAGGATCGGTGGTCTGGACCAGGCCATCGCCTGCGCTGCGCGTATGGCGAAGATCACAAATTACCGTCTCCGTGAGTATCCCGATAAAAAAAGTCTCCTCGATATGATCCTTGGCTCAAAAGAGCAGGCGCCCCAGGCGGCACTCCGCCAGGAACTGGGAGAAGATGGATACCGCGTATACCAGCAAATCAAGAAAACGAAAAACATGAGCGGCAGGGCCCAGGCCCGGATGCCTTTCGAACTGGTGGTTGAGTAAAATCATCACTTTTATTTCGGGAGAAAGCGCTTAGTTTTGCGGCTCTATGTCACAACCATATAGTCAGGTCAAAGCCATGCTGGCTATTACAAAAGCCAGCTTCAAAGGAATTCTCAAAAGTCCGCAGGCCGTATTCTTCAGTTTGTTCTTCCCGATCGTACTGATCACCATCTTTGGAGCAATCGGTGGGAACAGGGGGATTTCTCTGGATGTTGCGTTTACGAAGAATAGTGATACCAATAATATAGTATACCAGGCTATCAATGGAGGTCTTGTGCCGGGTATTGAAGTAGAAACCGGTACTGAGGCTGAGTTGCAGGACCGGTTGATGAAAGGAAGGATCGTGGCGCTGATTGAAGTGAAAGAAACCCCTGGCGGTAAATCAAACTTCGATGTACATCTCAAAACAACTTCAGCAGGGATGAAAGACCTGCCTGTACTGCAGGGGGTTCTCGAAAATGTGATCAACAAGACCAATGACATGATCACTCCACGTCAGAAGACCTATGCTACCATCAGTTCCGAAAAAATAGAGGGCCGCCAATACCGCATGATCGATTTCTATCTTCCCGGAATGCTCGGTTTCTCACTCATGGGAACAGCTGTATTTGGTGTGGCATTCGTTTTCTTTTCTTTCCGTGAAACGCTTGTACTCAAAAGACTTTTCTCTACTCCTATCAAAAGACTATATATCGTTTTAGGCGAAAGCCTTGCCAGGATCATCTTTCAATTGATGACCGCTGTGATCCTGATCGTATTTGGTGTGTTGTTGTATAATTTTACACTCGCGCATGGATTTGTGACATTCCTGGAAATGATGCTGCTCTGTTTGATGGGGGTAGTGGTATTTATGGGATTCGGTTATACTATCAGCGGCCTGGCAAAGAACCAGCATGTGATCCCCGTGTACGCGAACCTGTTCATGTTCCCGCAATTCTTTTTGTCGGGCACTTTCTTTCCAAAAACTTTACTGCCTGCTTTTTTACAACCAGTGTTGCAATTCCTTCCCCTTACTGCCATGAACGATGCCATGAGAAAGATCTCTTTTGAAGGCGCGCATATCTGGGAATGTGGAAGCGAGCTGGCCATCCTGCTGGGATGGGCTGTTGTAGCCTATGCATTGGCAGTAAAAACATTCAAGTGGGAATAATCTTTTTTATATGCGATTAATAAAATTGGCCATTATCAGTTTCGCGGTCATCTTCATTGTAATTTTTCTTCTGAGCCTTTTGATCCCTTCGCATGTGCGGGTAAGCCGCGCCATCAATATCGATGCGCCGGTGGATTCTGTGATGCCTCAACTGGCAGATATCCGGAACTGGAAAAGCTGGAATACGATGCTGGACAATGCCGAATACAAGGATGTGAAATATGAGGAAAATGGTTTTTACTCAGACCAGGTGCAGATTGTGAGAACGGGTGTAAAAACAGACAGTGTGCTCACTACCTGGCACCAGCAAAGTGGTCGTGATATCTTGTCTGGTATGGCCTGCTTCAACTTTAATGGCGTTACTGCCGTGCAATGGTATTTCGATTTCCATCTCCGCTGGTATCCCTGGGAAAAAATAGGAAGCATCATTTTCGATAAACAACTGGGGCCGCCCATGGAGAAGTCGCTTGACAAACTGAAGAAGATGGTGGAGAAGCAGCACTGATCTATCGTTCAGTGATCATCTCTTTTTTCGTTTTGTCAATTTCATCCAGCAATCCGCCCTTCGGAACATCCAGCGTCAATTCCCAGAACATAATGCCATTAAGTCCCTGACTGATGGCATATTTTGTTTTCAGACGGATGGAGCGCAGGTCATCATAGGTGGCAAATAATTTCTTTGCAGAATTGTAACTGTAAGGCGCCTGCGCTTGTTCATCCCAGTGAGGTACAAATCCATCTTTGATTGTGTATTCCTTCAACAACTGCTTGTAAGGAACAAAACTTTTGAATCTTGCCGGACGGTTCACACCATTGTGCAGACTGTCGGCTCCTTCAAAGACCCGCGCATAAAAAGCCGTTCCGATCACCATTTTATTTTTAGGTACTCCTATTGAATCCAGGTACCTGACAGCATGATCAGTGGACTCGATCTGTATATCTGTTGAATACAATCCCGTATGATGTCCGGTTATAGGGCTATAGCCATTGATGAGATCGTAGGTCATGAGGTTTACCCTGTTCAGCAAAGGCATCACTTTATCCCATTCTACAGATTCCTGCAGGAATTTGGTGAAGCCACCCGCAGCGAAACTGATCTCCATCTTTTCACCCAGCTCTTTACGAAGCGCCAGCACCAGTTCTGTGAAATTTCCTTTGTCTTCCGGTTTGTATGGATGACCGGGATAACCTTCAATGGCAGGATATTCCCAATCGAGATCGATGCCATCAGCATTGTATTTTTTCAGCATTTCATTTACGGAAACAGCAAAAGTATTTCTGCCTGCTGCGGTAGAAAAGCTCTCAGAGCAATCCTTACAACCACCCCATCCACCTAGCGATAACAATATTTTCAGTGCAGGATATTTCTTTTTCAGCGATACAAGTTTCTTGATCCTTGCAGCTGCATCCGGACTGCCGGTCACCAGCTTATTGTCCTTCAAATAACAAAAACTGAAAATGATATGCGTGAGTTTATCAACCGGGTACTCATCGATCTCTTTTTCATTGCCGGTGTAATAGGCTATCACTGCAAAGTTTTTGCTGCTATTTGACTGCGCGCAGAGAGCAGTGGTAGTGAATGTGAGGATAAGAACGGACAGGATGCGATGTACCATATGAGCTTTATATTTAAGTGCCGGAAAATGTAAAACTGTAATGATGGTACGGAGGCCATGATCATAATAAACTATGGCAGTTTTTGGGTGAGGGAATCCAGGCGGGTCTGCAAACTGTCGAGCTGTTTATTGAACAGTTCTGAAGCAGCGGTGCCAGGCAGTCTCTCCTGCTGGAAAATATGCATGGCGGGCAGGGTGGTCACTACTTTCAGGAGGATATACAGATCGTTGATGGTAGCGGTCTTGCGGGTCATCAGGCTGTCCAGCTCCTGGTGTGGCGCTGTCTTGTTATTGTATTCTTTCAGACTTTCATTCACCAACGCCAATACTTTTTTGCGGAAGATGGAGTCTTTGATATTATTGATATTGAGTTTCGCAGACTCGTAATAAGACTGGTTCTTGTCGTTGAACAGGCGGAAGCTGTCCAGCGACTGCTGCTGCTTTTGGTTCAGTGTTTTTATTTCTGCATCGATGGATTTCAGTTCTTCAGATTTACTGATCAGTTCCTGGTATAAAGATTCGATCAGGTTCTCTTTGTTCTTTGTGTACAATCGCGATACATCTACCCGTTTCCCTTCCAGGATCACCGGGATATTGCTGGATGATTCGGCCGCGGGCCTGGGCTTCTCCGCACAGCTGAAAAGGCCGGTCAACAAAAAAGGTATGGCTAATTGTACTATTGATTTCATTTGTGTTTAAGATTAATGAACATTTCGGAGAGCTGGCCGTCGCTCGCCTCTGGCGAGTGACTTATGTTTAGTCGCCTCCGGCGACGCAGTGTTCGCCGGAGGCGAACCAATACAAGTCACTCGCCAGAGGCGAGCGACTGCCAGCTCTCTGTTCGTAAAATAGTTCAATTTTGATCAGCCTGCAAGCGTTGTGAGAATGTTCAATATTACTTTATAAACAGTATTCAATTCTTCACCAGTAATACAATAAGGCGGCATCAGGTACAGGGTGTTCCCTAACGGTCTTAGATAAACGTTTTGCTCCATCGCCTGCTGTGTGATCAGTTTGCTGATATTGTTCAGGTACTCATCGCGACCCTTATCGATCTCAAAAGCAATGATGGTGCCCAGCACTCTTATATTACGGATAGGGTGACCGCTTTGTTGCAATTGCTGACTGAATACGAGGTGTTGTTGATGGATATTTCCCATTTGTTCAGCGCACTCAGGCTTCAGCAGGAGGTCCAGGCTGGCCAGGGCGGCCGCGCAGGCGATAGGGTTGGCCGTGTAGGAATGTCCGTGGAAAAAAGTCTTCAGTAAATCTTCTTCCACAAAGGCTTCATACACTTTGGATGAACAGGCGGTGATGCTCAGTGGCATAGTGCCGCCGGTCAGACCTTTGGAGAGACAAACGATATCAGGCTCATTGTTCATATAAGAAGATGCAAAGAGCCTGCCGGTACGCCCGAAACCAGTCATCACTTCATCGGCAATGCAGATCACCTGGTGTTGTTGACAAAGGCTAATGAGCTGGTCCAGTCCTTCCGCACTGTACATCTTCATACCACCTGCCCCCTGCACCAGGGGCTCGTAAATGAAACAGGCGATCTCTTCCCAGGGAAGATCATATGATGTGTTGGCAGATCCCGGCGCATCGATAAAGATCACTTCGAAGAGTTTATCCTGGAATGCCATCGTAAACACGGAGCGGTCGCTCACGCTCATGGCGCCAAACGTATCGCCGTGATAGGAATTATTGAAGGCAAGTATTTTGTTTCTCTTTTTCCCTTCGCCCTTATTCCACCAGTACTGGACGCTCATTTTGAGGGCCACTTCGGTGGAAGTGCTGCCATTATCTGAATAAAATACGCGGGAAAGGTTGCCAGGAAGGATTTCCAGGATTCGCTCCGCCAGCCGGATGGCGGGCTCATGGGTAAAGCCGGCAAAGATCACCTGTTCCAGGGTACTGGCCTGTTCAAAGATCTTTTGAGCGATATAGGGATGGGCATGACCATGAAGAGTCACCCACCAGCTGCTGATAGCGTCTATATAAGTCCGGCCATCTGCATCCTGGAGAAGGGTGGCCGAAGCTTTAACAATTGGAATGGGAACTGGCATATACTTTTGCGGTGTAAAGGGATGCCAGATCACCTTTTTATCCCTGGTTATCAGCGATTCAGTGTTCATTATCCAAAGGTAAGTGATCCAATCGCCCCAAAAAAGAAAGGGGATGCAACGCCTGCATCCTGATTTGTGTCATGGTTATACTTGAAAGATGGACTATAGCAGGCTGGTAAAAGAATGTTTGAAGGGCCGCCCTGATGCCCAGCGACAACTCTATGAGCATTTTGCCGAGGGGATGTTAGGGGTATGCTATCGCTATACCAAGTCCATGGCCGACGCAGAAGATGTGCTGCAGGAAGGATTTATCAAGGTATTCACCCATCTCGGACAATTCAAATCGGAAGGAGAACTGGGGGGATGGATCCGCAGGATCATGGTGAATACAGCGCTTAACTTTCTCAAAAAGAACAGCCGCTACCAGCACGACCTGGCTTATACAGATCCCGGCCTGCATCCGGTATCGGACGATAATCCTGAAGTATTACTCAATGCGAAAGACCTGGCTGAGCTGATCCGGCAATTGCCAACCGGCTACCAGACAATTTTCAATATGCACGCGGTGGAAGGTTTTTCACACGTGGAGATCGGAAAGATCCTGGGCATCAATGAAGGAACATCCAGATCTCAATATGCGCGTGCCCGCGCATTACTGATAACCTGGCTTAAAAAAAACAACCTGGAAGCAACAAAAACTGAATCGTATGTCCGACCATGATTTTGAGAAACAGGTGCAGCAGAAAATGGAGCAACTGAAGTTGCGCCCGTCTGATGCTGTCTGGACAAAAGTGGATAAGCGTATCCGCAAGGAACGACGCCGCAGGAGAGTGGTCCTTTGGTTACCGCTTTTTTTGCTCTGCATAGTCGCAGGCGGCTATTTCTATTTTGATGCCCAATCCAACAACAATAAATTCACCGCTTCTGAACTGAACTCTACTCAAACGTATTCCGATAAGAACACTTCTGAATCCACCAATACCACTGCCAGCAACAGTGAGAAAAAATCCGTTGCCGGGCCAGCCGCAACATCAGCAAATACTATCACCCCTAAACAGTCTATACCTGCTGCGCACAACACTGATCTTCCTGCATCGCAGCCCGCACCTGAAAATGCCGGTGAACGCAACGCATTTACTCCGGAAAATAATGCGACCGCTGTTACTAACAGTGCCGTACAACCGGAAAAAGGAATAGTATCAGTTCCGAAAACCAATAATGCTGGCAACGAAGGCAGGAAAGTAAGCAAGCCTTCTACTGATCTGTCCGGCACCATTGCAGCAAACCGGGGCAATAAGCCGCCACGCAAATCATCCGGCAGTCCGGAAAAGGCTCCTGTGCAGCAAAATGAGCAGCCTGCAGCAAGTACTGTTGCTATAAATGAGCCCGCTCCGAAGTCGGATAGCCTGACTGATGAATTTGGAATCGTGATTGGAAATACTGATCCCAAACAGGTTTCAGTAGATTCATCCAAAGTAAGCGGAAGCAATCCTGCTGCTCCAAAGAAACTTGACCTGGCCCAAACGCAGGCTCCAAAAAATAAGAAGAAACCAATGCCTGAACCTCCGAAGCCTGCACGGAAACCCGCCACCTGGAGTTTCGGTATCGTTGCAGAGGGCGGCGCTTCACATATTTCCAAAGGCAGTCCTTTCAGCCTGCTCAGCAAGAAGAACAACGAGCCTGAAGATCTCGCCATGGCCAGCCCCGCGCCTCCCAATCAGAATTTATATGGCGGCCCGGCAGGATTCACGCAATTCCCGGATAACAAACCTTCCGAATTGAAATCCGGTATGTCCTGGTCTGCCGGTGGTTTCGTTCAGAAACAATTGAACAAGCGCATCAGCATATCTGCAGGAGTGCAGTACAGTTACTTCAGTATGAAAACTGATGTTGGACAATTCATGAAGTCCGCGATCTCCGTGAGCAATGCCAATTATGACCAGGTAGTAAGCGATTACTACCAGGGAAGAAGTGCCCTCAATGTGGGCGGAGGACTTGCCACTACCAGTTACCCAAGACCACCGCAACAACAGGAATACACCAACAAATATCATTTCCTCGAGATCCCCGTGAAGATCCACTGGCGTGTTACCGGTGATGAAGCAGCATTGCCCATCATCGTAGATGGTGGTTTATCCATAGCCAAACTGCTTTCCACCAATGCTCTCCATTACGACGGTAATAACGATGTTTATTATAAAGACTACGATTACTTCAATAAGGTACAGGCAGGCATCACAGCCGGTGTAAACCTGGAGCTGTTCAGTGAAAGTAAACATCCGGTTTGGATCGGACCTACAATCAAGTACCAGTTGAGCAACCTGATCACCAGTGATCTTTCCAATGGACAGCATCTCTGGTCATTTGGACTGGGAGCGAAATTCTTCCTGAGAAAATAGAGAAAGCTTATTGCTGAAGGAAGCGGAGGTTGCGGCGAATGCCCTCAAACTTCGCGCGCTTCAATGGTGAATGGCGAAAGATCTTTTTGAAACTCTCTTCCGTGAGTTCCTGCCAGTCTTGTAAGGAGAATTCAAGCAATTCCGGTATGGGCGTGAATTCCGGCTCGGTATTGGAAACCGAGAACCGGTTCCATGGACAAACATCCTGGCAGGTATCGCAGCCGAACATCCAGTTATCGAATTTCCCCTGCATGTTTTCCGGGATCATCATTTCTTTCAGTTCGATGGTGAAATAAGAAATGCATTTGCTGCCATCGATCACTTTGTTTTCATGGATGGCCCCGGTAGGACAGGCATCAATGCATTTGCGGCAGGTGCCGCAATAATCCTTCGCAATGGGATCATCATATAACAGTGGTATATCAACGATCAGCGTGGCGATAAAAAAGAATGAGCCCTGTTGTTTATTGATAAGATTGCCGTTCCGGCCGATCCAGCCAAGGCCGCTTCGCTGCGCCCAGCTTCTTTCCATCACCGGTGCAGAATCTACAAATCCTCTTCCTGTTACTGCGCCGATCTCCTGGTTCATGGCGGCCAGCAACTGGTTCAGTTTGGCGCGGATCACTTCGTGATAATCTTTTCCGAAAGCATATTTGGAAACTTTGGGAGTTTCCTCCTGCTGCAACTGGGCGGGATAATAATTCATCAGCAGCGTGATCACCGAGCGGGCGCCGGGTACGAGGCGTGAGGGATCCACGCGCAGCTCGAAATGGTTTTCCATATACTTCATATTCCCCTGCATGCCCTGGTTGAGCCAGGCTTCCAGGCGACGCGCATCTTCGTCGAGCGGAACTGCTTTTGCAATGCCGCAAAAGCTGAAACCAAGCCGGGACGCGGTCTGTTTGATCAGCAGGGTATTTTTGTCTATGGAATTCATCAGGCTTACCAGCACCTGCAAGTTACACGCTTTCAGGCTATGTTCACAGCGCTTAATCCAGTGCCAATAAGACTGAACAAATATTTTATGTAATCGTTTGCATAAATCAGCCAGTTTTTCCTACTTTAGTTCCTTCACTCCTTAACGAATTGCTTTTATGAAGAATAAACTGGAGACTGGCGATATCATCGTATTTCTCATCTACATCCTCATTGTTGCCGGCTATGGCTATTGGGTTTACCGCAAGCGTCAATCCAAAGAAAATGATACCAAAAGTTTTTTTCTCGCAGAAGGATCACTCACCTGGTGGGCGATCGGTGCTTCCATGATCGCGAGCAATATTTCCGCTGAGCAGTTCATCGGAATGAGCGGCAGCGGGTTTGCGATGGGATTGGCCATTTCTGCTTACGAATGGCTGGCCGCCATCTCGCTGATCATTGTGGCTGTTTTCTTCATGCCTATCTATTTGAAGAACCGCATTTTCACCATGCCGCAATTCCTGAAGCAACGATACAATGAGCATGTGGCATTGCTGATGGCTATCTTCTGGCTCTTCCTGTATGTTTTTGTGAATCTTACATCCATTCTCTTTCTCGGCGCCATCGCCATCAATAATCTTTCGGGTGGCGGTAACTTCCACCTGATCATGATCCTCCTGGCCATTTTCGCATTGGTGATCACGTTAGGAGGCATGAAAGTGATCGGTTATACCGATGTGATCCAGGTGGTTTTCCTGGTGATCGGCGGTCTGGCTGCCACTTACCTGGCCCTTACCAAAGTGAGTGAGCATTTCGGTTATGGCAAAGACCTGCTGGCCGGTATCAACCAATTGTTTGCGAAAGCGCCTGAGCATTTCGATATGATATTCGACAAACCCACGGAAACGGCTTCAGAAGCTCAGATCAAGAATTACCTCAGCCTGCCTGGTATTGCGATGCTGCTGGGTGGTCAGTGGATCGCCAACCTGAACTATTGGGGTTGTAACCAGTATATCACGCAACGTGCGCTGGGCGCGGATCTCAATACTGCGCGCAGGGGTATCATCTTTGCCGCTTTTCTTAAAGTGATGATGCCGATCATCGTAGTGCTGCCAGGTATTGCAGCCTATGTTTTGTATACGAGCGGGCAATCAGATGTTACACAAGCCATGAATATCGACGGACATGTAAAAGCCGATAACGCATACTCGGCAGTGTTAGGCTTCCTTCCTGAAGGACTGAAAGGCTTGTCCATGGCTGCATTGACGGCGGCCATCGTTGCATCGCTGGCAGGTAAGGCCAATAGTATCTCTACCATCTTCACGCTCGATATTTACAAGAAATATGTAAGCGCCAATGCTTCCGAAAAGAAACTGGTCTGGATTGGAAGGCTCACGGTTTTACTGGCGATGGTGATTGCCATCCTCTTCACCTGGAACGACTGGCTCAATATCGGTGGAGAAGGCGGCTTCAACTTCATTCAGAAATACACAGGCTTTGTATCGCCCGGTATTTTCGCGGTGTTCCTGCTCGGTTTCTTCTGGAAGCGGACCACTTCGCTGGCAGCCGTAGTGGGCATTGTAGGAGGCTTCCTGCTGAGCGTGATCTTCAATGGTTACCTGCCGCAATGGTTCGGTAATGAAACATGGATGTACACAGCTTATCCAAACCCGGATAACAAAGGCATCTATGAGATCCCCTTCCTTACCAGCATGGGCTGGGTGTTCTTCATCACAGTTGCCGCGATGGCTGCTATTTCCCTGCTTGATCCGGGAAGTAAGAACAATCCAAAAGCAACGCAATACGACAGAAGCATGTTTCGGGTTACGCCTGGAATGATGGCCATGATCCTGGTGATACTGGGATTGATTGCAGCTATCTATGTGAGATTCTGGTAAGATCAACAAGGTATGGCAGTCGCTCGCCTCCGGCGAACCAATCGGGTGCAGCACCTGACTGGTCGCCGGAGGCGAACAAATATAAGTCACTCGCCGGGAGGCGAGCGACTGCCAGCACTCCGAGTTTTTTACTTACAACTGCCGATAGCTTCTTCCACTTTTTCTTTGAATTGAATAGCGAGATCTTTCTTCACTTCATTCCTGGCTTCAGCCACAAAAAGTATTGCTGCATATTTCCGGCAAAGATCGATATAAGGCCAGGTGCCGGTCAGGGAAGGACTGCTGAGCACTTGTGCATTACCGGAAGCATCTTTTTCCTGTACATAATTCCCATAGCTTACATCAAAACCTGCAACGGCTTCCGGTTGGTATTTGACAGGTTCTGAGCCGAGTTGCATGCGCTGCATTTCTTTGATACTTTCTTCTCCCAATATTTTCTTCCCCTCAAAAGTTCCGCCGTTGAGCAGCATGATGAGAAAGTTCAGGTAATCATTGGCGGTAGATTGTGCACCGAAACCGGGATTGGGGCATCCGCCGGCAAATCCGAAATTGGTAGCGCGCATTTTGCAGGGACGGAAGATGCGTTCCTGGGCCAGTCGCTCGAAAGGTTTCTTTCCAACTATTTCGATCACACGGGCAGCAATAGCGGGGCCATAACTGCCGTAGAAATATTCTTCTCCTGCATTGGCCGTGATCTCTTTTGATGCGAGCGCATTTACCTGGTCTTCCAGGGTTTGGTATTTACGTCCAAATGCTACCTTTGTACTCAACCCCTTGTCGCGTTCAAATCCGGTGAGATGCATCAGGCATTGCCGTACAGTAAGGTAACTCTTCATGTATCTGTTGAATTCGGGGAGATATTTACCTACCGGGTCATCCAGCGATATTTTACCCTGTTCCACAAAGGTCAACACCACTGCTGCCGTGAGCCATTGGCTGGATGCTGCAATTGGCGCCTGTGTTTTGGCATTGAAGTCGGCGCCTAACTCTTTCTGGTAAACGATTTTACCATCTTTCCAAACCAATGCCACTGCTTTGCCGATGGTCTTTTGCTGTTTGATGAGAAAGGAACTGATGGCGGCTGTATCCTGGGCTTTAACAGACTGCAACAATAGCAGGAAAGATGCAGCCAGACTGCATATGAGACAGATTCGTTTGATTTTTAATGACATAACTGCGGGATTTAGGGCCTTGGTGTATCGTTTGTAACAATAATAAAGTTATTTGAAACGCACAAGTTTCGGGTAACGAAAAGGAGGGAATATATGAATCTGAACAATTTTACTATCAAAGCACAGGAAGCGATTGCGCAGGCGCAGCAGATCGCCTTCAATAATAATAGTGTGAATATCGAAACGGAGCACCTGCTCAAGAGCCTGCTCGACCAGGAAGATTCGCCTGTTGATTATTTGCTGAAAAAAAATAATGTAACGGTGAATGTGCTGGACACCAAGCTCCAGGAGAGCATCGACCGTTTACCCAAAACAAGTGGTGGCGTTACGCCGGCCCAGATGATCGGTCGTGATGCCAACAATGCCGTATTGCGTGCAGGCGCCGTACTCAAACAATTCGGTGATGAGTTCGTGAGTGTGGAGCACCTGTTGCTGGCCATCTTACAGGGCAGCGATAATGCGTCGAAGCTCCTGAAAGATGCTGGTCTCACAGAGAATGGACTTGTTGCAGCCATCAAAGACCTGCGCAAAGGCGATACCATCAAGAGCCAGACACAGGAAACGCAATTCAACGCGCTCAATAAATACGCGAAGAACCTCAATGAACTGGCGCGTGCCGGTAAGCTCGATCCGGTGATCGGTCGCGATGAAGAGATCCGCAGAACACTGCATATCCTCAGCCGTCGCAGCAAGAACAATCCGATCCTGGTAGGTGAGCCAGGTGTGGGTAAGACTGCCATCGTTGAAGGACTTGCACACCGCATCATCAATGGTGATGTACCCGAGAACCTGCAGTCCAAGATCATCTATGCGCTCGATATGGGGCAGCTTATTGCCGGCGCGAAATACAAAGGAGAATTTGAAGAAAGACTGAAAGGCGTGATCAAGGAAGTGACAGGCAGCGATGGGGAGATCATCCTGTTCATCGATGAGATCCATACCCTGGTAGGCGCCGGTGGCGGTGAAGGGGCAATGGACGCAGCCAATATTCTCAAGCCTGCACTTGCACGCGGCGAGCTCAGAGCCATCGGAGCCACCACACTCAACGAATACCAGAAATTCTTTGAAAAAGACAAGGCTCTCGAACGCCGCTTCCAGAAAGTGATGATCGAAGAACCCACTGTTGAAGATACTATCTCCATCCTGCGCGGATTGAAAGACAGGTACGAGACCTATCACCATGTGCGCATCAAGGATGAAGCCATCATTGCTGCGGTGGAATTATCGCATCGTTATATCACCGATCGTTTTCTGCCGGACAAAGCCATCGACCTGATCGATGAAAGCGCCGCAAGGCTGCGGTTGGAGATGAACAGCATGCCCGAGGAACTGGACCGTATGGAGCGCCAGATCCGTCAGTTGGAGATCGAGCGTGAAGCCATCAAGCGTGAGAACGATGAAGAGAAACTGAAAGAGCTCAATACAGAGATCGCCAATTTCAGTGTGGAACGCGATACGCTCCGCGCGAAATGGAAAGAGGAAAAAGAGATTGTAGAAAAAGTACAGAGCGCCAAAGCCAGCATCGAAACCCTGAAACAGGAAGCAGAACGCGCTGAACGCAACGGAGATTATGGTAAAGTGGCTGAGATCCGCTACGGCAAAGTGAAAGAGCAGGAGCAGATCATTGCAAAATATTCAGAAGAACTTGCGGGCATCAACGAAAAACGAATGCTGAAAGAAGAAGTGGATGCAGAAGATATTGCAGAGAATGTAGCTAAAGCTACCGGCATCCCTGTTACCCGCATGCTGCAAAGTGAAAAGGAAAAACTCCTTCAGCTGGAAGAGCATCTTCACCAGCGTGTGGTGGGCCAGGAAGAAGCCATCACTGCCGTTGCTGATGCCATCCGCAGAAGCCGTGCAGGACTGCAGGACCCGAAGAAGCCTATCGGTTCTTTCATCTTCCTCGGTACTACCGGTGTGGGTAAAACGGAGTTGGCGAAAGCCCTTGCCGAGTTTCTCTTTGACGATGAAAGCATGCTCACCCGTATAGACATGAGTGAGTACCAGGAGAAACATTCTGTATCACGTCTTGTAGGGGCGCCTCCGGGTTATGTAGGTTATGACGAAGGCGGTCAGCTCACGGAAGCTGTGCGTCGCAAGCCTTACAGTGTAGTGCTGCTGGATGAGATCGAGAAAGCGCATCCTGATGTGTGGAATATATTGTTACAGGTATTGGACGATGGAAGGCTTACAGACAATAAAGGTCGGGTAGTGAATTTCAAGAATACTATCATCATCATGACCAGCAATTTGGGCAGCCATATCATTCAGGAAGCGTATGAAGATGTGAATGAAAGGAACCGCGAAGAAGCATCAGAGAAAGCAAAGAATGACGTGATGGGGTTACTCAGGGAAACCATTCGTCCTGAATTCCTGAATCGTGTGGATGAGATCATCATGTTCCAGCCATTGTTGAAAAAAGAGATCAAGGGGATCATCAATATTCAGCTGAATAATTTGAAAAAGCTGGTGGCCCAGAATGGTATCAATCTTCAGTTCAGTGATTACGCCATCGATTACCTGGCAGAGAATGGTTTCGATCCTCAGTTTGGTGCGCGGCCGCTGAAAAGGCTGATCCAGAAAGAGATCGTGAACCAGCTGAGCCGTAAGATCCTGGCCGGGGATGTAGACAAGACCCATCCTGTACTGATAGATGTTTTCGATGGAGTAGTGGTGTTCCGGAATGAGACCAGTGCAAAGCCGTCTGACGATAAGAAAGAAAAAGCGGCTTCCAAATAAATAGCCTTAAGTACTGAAATGCAATGTCATCCCGCCGTTGCGGGGTGGCATTCTGTTTTTTATGCAACTACTGCCTGAACAACATCATCTTAATAAATGTTATAATTCAAGCACACCAAACCAACTGTTGCCGGTCCTGTGAATGTTAAAAAAAGGAGAAAACAATACTATGGCAACAAACAATAAACCCAAATTGATCGAGATCAAACCTCCCAAGGACATCTGGGTGGGCGCTATCGATGCGCCCGTATCCCTGGTGGAATTCGGGGATTATGAGAGCGAAGCCTGTGCTAAAGCCCACGAGATCGTGAAGAAGATCATGGAGCAATACGATGGCAGGGTGAAGTTCAATTTCCGTCACTTCCCGCTCACGCAGGTGCATCAGCGTGCGCAAAAGGCTGCTGAAGCCTGTGTAGGAGCATCGCAGGAAGGAAAATTCTGGGAGATGCATAACCTGCTCTTTGCGCATCGTACCCAATTGGGCAGTATCAGCTTACGGGAATATGCACGCGAAGCAGGCGCAATGGACAAGAATTTTCTTCCGAAGCTGGTGGATTCACTTTACGGATGGACGGTCAGAAATGATCTGCTTGAAGGCCTCGATAAAGGCATCAGGGACATTCCTGCCTTCTTCATCAATAACGAACTATATACCGGCAAGATCACCTTGCCTGGTCTCTCCAAAGCCATCGATGATGCGTTGGCTTCTTCCGGAAAAAAGAAATCAACAGTAAAACAGAGAGCCTGATCAGATTGATCAGGTTTTTTTGTGTGTTGTTGGCCGGGGAGGGATATGGCAGGGTGGGCTGAGAAAACAAACCAACGCATTTGGAGGATTTGGGGCTTTTGGCTTGTTGGATTGGGCTGAGATACAGAGCCGGACTTCTTCGCTTTTGTTTTCAAGGCCCTTCCTGCCATATCCCTTCCCCGGCCCGATCACAATGAAGGTGCTACACAAATATTCCGATGCTTCGAGCTTTCTCTTCATAATGCTGCACCAAAGTTTCCTGCTTCTTTAACCAGTCACTGATTTCTATTTTTCTCATTCTTTTCTTTTGCATTTTTTTCTGCTCAAACCATGCAATGAAAAGATAGCGCATTCTGATTTTACAGTAATGAGTCAATCACATTCATTCAGATAGAACCGAATCAGGAGGAATCCAGAAATCTTACCTGTAAAGCTGCTATTCAACTTACTCTTCGAAGTATCCCCCGTCCTCCACTCAATTGTTAGGATTGCATTAACCTGGCCTATTCAGGGTGTAGAGGGCGCAAAGGTGATATGAACAGGCGGCCTTGGAAACAAAAGCTCAACAGCCTGGCTCTGCACTTCAGTCCCATCCAACCAATCCACATCCCAATAATCCCCCAACTGCGTTGGTTTGTTTTCCAGCCGCGCGTTCATATCCCTTTGCGCCCCCCTGTTAATGCATTCCTAACAACCCCACCACTTTCCTCTTAAAGTCTTATTTTGCCGTATATAAGGCAGGAATACATGAGGATTTGCGTTTTGATTATGATCATTTGTTGTACCGGGGTCCTGCCGGGCGGCTTGGTTGCATCTCTTCATGCCCAGTCGGGCAGGGAGAAAGCTCACAAAAGCTCTGCAGATACGGCAATTAAGCCCGTAAGAGTGAAAAGGTCCGATACACTACCTCCAAAGCCGGGGATCGATAGTTTCATCCTCAAAAGAAAGGGGCTGCTGGGTAAGCTGGCGCGTAACCTTCTCCGTGATACCCTGCGTGAAAATATTGCTGCTCTCACACCGATCAGGAATGACCTGGTGTTCAGTATTTACGATAAGCGGGTGATCCGAAAGGTTACGATGAAGGGACTTGATTTCGGTACTGCCATCAACGATACAAGCAAAGTATACAAGAGCTGGCTCACCAGGCTGGCCAATAGCTTCCACCATAAGACGAGAGGATATGTTATACGCAATAACCTTTTCTTCCACCCGGGCGACAGGATAGATCCATATCTGCTGGCGGATAATGAAAGACATCTGCGCGACCAAACCTATCTGCAGGATGCCCGCATCATCATTGAACCGGCAGAGAACAGTTATGATTCAGTGGATGTGATAGTGCTTACAAAAGATGTATTGAGTATCGGCGGCTCTCTCCATTTGCGGAATATGAAGAGTTTCGATGTGAGCGCCAGGGAGGATAATCTCGGCGGATGGGGCGACCGGCTGCTGGGTTCAGTGCTATACGATACCCGCCGCGTGGATAAGGTAGGGTATGGTATGGAATTCATCAAACGGAATATCGCAGGTTCGTTTATCGATGGATATGTGGGGTACAAGAACTTTGCAGACGGTTTGAACAGCGGCAGGGATGAGGAAACCACCTTCTATACAAAATTCATCAGACCTCTCGTTAACCAGTATACGAAGTTTACCTATGCAGCAGAACTGGCATGGCATGAAACGGAGAACCAGTATATTCCAGACTCAATCTATCAGAGAGGATTCGCTTACAAATATTATAACTACGATGCGTGGATGGGATGGAATACAGGTGCATTCAAGCTGGTGAAAGAGAAGAACCAGGACGGACGTTTGCGGACGATCCTCGGTCTGCGGCTGATGAAGAAAAGATTTGAATTGATCCCTGATTCTTTCAAAGTTCATTACGATGCCCAGTTTGCGGATATGTATGGAGTGCTGGGCTCATTGTCCATCTTCGGGCAAAACTTCTATAAGACCCGCTATATCTACGGCTTCGGCAGGTCGGAGGACCTTCCGGAAGGGATGGATGTAACAGCCACTGCTGGCTGGACTAAAAAGCATGGGCTGGAAAGACCTTACATGGGGCTGGATGTGAGCCGTAATTATTTTACGGAAAAGGAAAGCTACCTGAATTTTACTTTCCGTGCCGGTGGATTCTGGAATAAGAATACATTGGAAGATGTGGACATCCTGGCCAACCTGGATTTTTTCAGCCGGCTCCGTACGATGGGCCCGAGGTGGAAACAACGTACATTCATCAACGTTGGTATCACAGGACAGATCAACAAAGTGTTGAATGAAGACCTCTGGCTGGAAAGTAATTTTGGCATCCGTGAGCTGTACAATGGCCGCAATATCGGTGGCGATATGCGGGCAACGCTGAAAGGGGAATCTGTATTTTTCAGTCCCTGGAACTTCATCAATTTTCGCTTCGCTCCATTTGCTTTCGCCAATTTTACTTTGATGACGCCGCCTTACGAAAGCATAAAGCAGAGCGATCTGTATCAGAGTGTTGGCGCGGGTTTGAGAGCCAGGAACGAAAGTCTGATCTTCGGAACGCTGGAACTGAAAGCGCATTATTTTCCCCGCGCCAATTATTATGGATCACATTGGCGTGTTGACTTCAATACAAATATCAAATTCAAATACAATACACAGATCATCAAGAGACCTGAGATCATTGTTGCGAATTGACAGTCTTAAATTTTGTAGTGTAATATTCTATCCATTCATCAGTTTTTCCTGTAAATACAAAGCGTTCTTGATAGCATGCCCCTTTGCTGTATTATTCAGGTAGAGGTAGGCTTCGCGCACCTGTCCGTTGGCGCTGATGGTTTCACTTACTTCGTCAAGGAACGCTGTGGAATATTCACTTTTGTACAGGATGGGTACACCGTGAAAGCGATAATACACCAGTGGCCCGTTGATGACTGGCGTTTCCGGAAGCCGGTGGTGGCTTACGCCGCAGAACACTACTTTCTGGGCCGCCAGTTGTTGTATCACATCTTCCCGCCACCAGCTGATGTCCCGGAATTCAAGTACATTGTTCACTTCCTGGTCCAACTGCGCCAGTATCTCTTCCAGCAGGTAGGGAGAGTAGACTGTTTTGGGGTGAAACTGGAACAAAACGGGGCCCAGCTTATCTTTCAAGCCTTCTTTTGCAACATTGTAGAAGTCGTCCAGCAATGGGCGTACATCTTTGAATTGCTTGAAATGTGTGATAAGCCTTGGTGCTTTGATGGAAAAATTGAAACCAGGTGGACTTTTGTCGTACCAGCTTTCCAGGGGCGCTACCTGTGGAAATCGGTAGAAAGTGTAGTTGAGTTCCAGTGTGTTGAACCTGGTGCAATAGTAATCAAACCATTTGCGCTGTGGTGTTTCCGGAGGGTAAAAAAGGTCTTTCCACTCGCGGTAGTGAAAGCCGGAACAGCCGATCCGCCATTGAATTATAGTTGCCATAACCGTAGGATTCTTCTAAAGATTGTGCCACCCTCCTATACATAAACACCTCTTAAATATACATATCAATATAATCAAAAATTTTTATCGGCAAAACCCTGGTAAAAAAAGAAGGCAGTGTGGAAACACTGCCTCTCATCAACGATTGCTTGCCATATGAAAAAAACACTGAGTTGAATCCGGGGTGGCTATGGCTGCCACAATTTTTTTGAAGGGCGAAGTAGAAACATCGCCCTGGGGCTCAATGATATTGAACCGATGCAAATAGCAGTTACGGGTGGACTCGAACCACCGTAAAAGGTCTTGCGTACCTCCGCCTCGCCACTCGGCCACGTAACTCGTATCGATTGTAAGAACTATTGTCTGCGCTGGTAAACCCAGAAGAGATAATGATCGCGGATCGTTTCAAAATACCTGATCAACAGTAGCGTTACCAACAGCAGCAACACACTCAGCCATCCTGCGGGATATGCTATCACAAGGCCGATGGCCACCGTGAGTAAGCGAAAAAATTCCAGGTAGAACACCCATCTCTTTTGTTCCATGATGGCGCCGCAATTGATCAGTGTGAGGATCAGTCCCAGTGAAATCAGCGCCTGCTGCGTTAATGGCAGGTAATGTTCAAACAGGATGAATACAAAGAGCAATGCCATACTGAGTACGATCTGCCAGATCACGTACCTGTTCAATCGCTGTTCAACCGCCAGTGGCAAATGAAAGATGTTGAATTTTTTTTCCACCGCTTCGCGGGCAGCAGGATCCACCAGGTCAGGCTTTCCGAAAACCAGTTTCAGTTTGTTCAGGAAGCCGCTGGTGCGGCGGACAGCATACCAGAGCTCTGCAAAAAAATGTATATGCTGCCAGAGAAAACTGTAACTGTTCAATGGTTTGGTGAGCCCGTATTTGATCTCCACATTGTCTTCTTCTTTTTGAAAAGTACCGAAGAGCTTGTCCCAGATGATGAACAGATCTCCATAATTCTTGTCGAGATACTGTTCATTGCTCGCATGATGCACCCTGTGATGCGATGGCGTTACCAGTATATATTCCAGGATGCCCAGTTGACCGATCAGCCGGGTATGGATGAAAAACGGGTAGAGCCCATGCACCAGCAAAAGGCTGGTGATCATCAGCGCCGGGAATCCCAGCAGTGGCAGTATGGCCCAGAAACCTGTTCTGATAAAGGCCTGGAACACGGTGATGCGCGCACTCACCGTATAATTGAAATCCTCACTCTGGTGATGCACCACATGTGCAGCCCAGAAAACATTCACTTCATGCGCCAACCTGTGATACCAGTACCAGCAAAAATCCGTACAAAGCAACAACAGTATCCAGGTGAGGATGCCTGCCTTTATTTCAAACAATCCAAAATTTGTTTGCAGGTAATCATAGAAGAAAAAGAAAGCGCCTGTTACCCAAACATCCAGTAATCTTTCGGCAATGCCTATACTAACATTGGCTACAGAATGATGAAGGTTGAAATAGGGTAGTTTCTTTTTTCTCGCTACCAGGAATTCAATGGTCATGAATAAAACAAAGAACGGTACAGCAAATGCCAATAGGTTGAACTTCATACAATGGCTATTCGTTGGTTAATGCATCGGAAACGATTCGGCAGACTAAGACTGGTTATTGACCTTTGGGCTCCAGTTTGATCACCTGTTTTTGTGAAGCATCGGTAGCGCGGACTTTCTTTTTCTTGTACTGCGGATGTTCAATCACCAGCGTAACAGGCAATTCTTGCCAGGTGGTGATGGAAAACCTTCCATTTTTGTCTGTCAAACTCTCTTCTTCTCCCGAAACGATATACACATAGGCATTCTCTATGTGCTGGCCGGTTTCAGTATGAATGATCTGTCCACTGATCTCAGCCGGCTTGCCGGGGTATATCTCCGTAGTGCTGAAGATCAGCGCCGGAACGGCTATCAGCCATTGATATGCAGGTAATGTTTTCATGCAAAGACATTGTGTTGCTTGTGAATGACAGTACAATATTACAGCGAAATTATTAGTCTACCAAATTGGTAGACTAATAATCTTGTCCATTTTCTCATTATTCCATTATTATTAGTTTTCCACCAAAACCGGATCAGGCACAGGATTTGTTTTTTTTATGGTTGGAACTTCATTTAAACCACATAAAAAACTTCGTATGAAACTGTCAAAACTGTATGGTTTTGGGGCGGTTATCGTATTGGCCTCACTTGTGTTCTATGCTTGTTCCAAAAGCGATTCCACGGAACAGCAACCGCTTCCTCCGGGCTCACAACAGGTTAGTCTCTATCTCACCGATGATCCCGGTTTCTTCGATCATGTAATGGTAGATATCAAATCTGTGAAAATACTATTAGACACCTGTTCAAAAGACAACAGGGGAGATGATGATGACGATGATGATGACAATAACGGTCGGGGTAATCATCACGACTGGGACGATGACCGCAATGATTGTGTTACCTGGCAATCACTGGAGATCAAGCCGGGTGTATATGACCTGCTGACCCTGCGCAACGGTACAGATACCCTGCTGGCGAATGGCATCATTCCCAAAGGGAAAGTACGCCTTATCAAGATCGAACTGGGAGAGAACAATTCGCTGATGAAAGATAGTACCACTTATCCGCTGAAACTTTGGCCGGGCCTTTCGTCTACCATTCTGATCTCCGTGAAAGGGGGCGACTGGGATGAATACCAGCCTGATCGTTTCCGTTTATGGCTTGACTTTGATGTTACCCGTTCCGTGGTGCGCGTTCGCGATGGTGTCTTCTACCTGAAGCCCGTTATCCATCTCTTCACAGTGAAAGCCACAGGATCCGTGTCCGGCCGTATCGAGCCGAAGGATGCATGGCCCGTGATCAGCGTATACAACGAATCTGATACAGCCTATGCGCTGCCCTGGCATAATGGTCTGTGGAAGGCCCGCGGTCTGAAACAAGGCACTTATACGGTATTTGTGAATGCTTCCAATGGTTACAGTGATACTACCATTACCGGTGTGGAAGTGACAGCAGGAAAAGAAACGAACCTGAGTAAGATCACACTTCACAAATAAATATTCTTCTATTTGATCTCAGCTCAATGATCGGGAGGCTGCCGCATGAGGCAGCCTCTTTGATGGAGGGTTATTGTGGGGAACTGTTCAATTTCTTTTCCAGTTGCTCAATCCGCTGGTTTTGTTGTTTGATGGCATCCTGCTGTTGGTCCAGTTTGCTTTGCTGTTCGATGATGTACAAAGTGAGTTCTTCTATTTTCTTCAGCAATGTAGCCTGGTTCGCACCCAAATCGATTCCTGATTTCTGAACTTCAGTGGCAGAAGGTATTTCAGGGAGATGATGGTACTGTTTTATAAATGCAGCCAGTTCTGCGAGTGACATGAGTGGGTAGTCTGTTTTGAATACATAGTCGGGCCAATTATTGTTTTCTACTCTTACTTTTCTTGCGCGGATATTTCCGTTTACATGCAGTTTATAATTAGCGTCAAATGATGTAATCCCAATACCGACATTACCATCTTTTGTGATGCGCATTTTTTCTGTGTTGTTGGTAATGAAAGGCAAATCAACTGCTCCTGTAGTGCCGAGCTTGTTCTCTGTAGTGCCACTATTGCCAGTGAGAGTCCATCCGCTGCCGGAACCGGCTGGAAGATCCTGCCAGGTGCCTAATCCGCTGGCATTGCAGGTGAAAACCCTTCCAGCAACAGCATTGGTAGCGATAGTAAGAGATCCGAGAGTTGTGTGGCCGCTGATAATGGAATTTCCTGTTACCTGAAGTGCAACGGTAGGATTGAGTGTGTTTACACCTATTCCTTTGAATGAGGCATTGCCATCATTTCTTATGAATGCCACCTGTGTGTTATTTACATCCCTCCATTCAAAATTCTTGTAGAGTATTTGATTATTGAATTTAGTCACCAGGCCATTTAATGCCAATGGCCTGTTCTGGATATATTCGATCTCAGTTAGACTGGCATTTCCACCTGCGGGGGCTTGCACTGTAATTTCCAGAATCTGTGCGCCTGTGTATACTCCGGATGTGGTACCTTCCCAGACAGCATTGTTGACTACGGTGGATACATTTATCCAGCCTGTTATATCATACCAGGTACCATCAGATTTCATCATCCTGCCTGATACTGATGCAGGTACTCCCCCGGAATAGAAATGGAGCTGGACCTTGCCTCTGGGATAGCTTAACGCAGTTCCCTGTTTTCCTGTAAAATCGATGCTGAATACTGCCGTAGTACCAACTGGAATAATGCAGGGTTGCCCGTCATAGGCCCCATCGAATAACCCGTCTGGATTAACCGTTCCGGATGAAGTATAAGTGACTGCAAATCTGGAGGTGGCTGAGTATAACATGTTGTCTGTATATTGATACCGGATATGAGGTTGGCCAAATGGGCCGGATGCGCTGAGATAAGCTTTATAAGGGATGTATTGCGCGGTTCCTTCCAAGGAAAAAATAAGGAGTATAAAAAAAGCAGGACGAAATCGAAGTCGCATAAGATATAAGGTTTGATTTAGAGAGCTGCAAAATAGGGTTATTTAGGTTCTGATAAACAAAATCGGATAATGCCCGTCTTGTTTTTTGAAGCAATAAGTAGAACTTACTAGGCCACGTCATAAAACTTATGTATCGCATTATTGTACCTTTGCCTCACATTCTATTCTATGCTCATCTATAAAGAGTTCACATTCGATTCTGCCCATTTCTTACCCAATGTACCGGACGGACATAAATGCAAAGAAATGCATGGCCATACCTATCGACTTCGCGTTTGGATCGAAGGCAAGCCAGATCCGCAACTCGGATGGGTGATGGACTTTGCAATTTTGAAGAAGATCATCAAACCTGTAGTGGCCACCCTGGATCATAAATGTCTCAATAATATCCCCGGCCTTTCCAATCCCACCTGCGAGTTGATCGCTGTCTGGATCTGGGACCAGTTGAAACCCTCCATCCCGGCCATGAAACGGCTGGAACTGCATGAAACACCTACCTCCGGCGTGGTGTACGAAGGAGAATAAGTCTCTTCATTCAAAATGGGTTAGGCCTGGTGATGCTTAAAGAAATGGTCCAGTGAAATGGGACCGCTGCCCTCCACCAGGAAAAATACCAGCAGCAGAAAAGTTACAATCGTAAGCGGGAACATAGACCCTGCTGCGAAGATTCCCTGTTGCGTGGTGATGAAGATCAGTGCACCCAACAGAATGGGGATTTGAAGCGCTACAGCCCAGCGGGTGAATAATCCCACAATGATCATCACTCCACCCAGCAAATGCGCCCAGGTTACAAAGATGGATATGGCATCATTTTGTGCTGCCAGGCGGCTGTTCTGTAACAGGAGATCCAGTTCTGTTGAGTTGATCATAAAGGAATAGCCCTTGATGAATAAACATAATCCCAGTGCAACCCGGATGACTACCAGCCAGCGCGGGTGATGCGTTAAGCTCCAGTTGTGGATTTGTTGAAGCGTACCCATGGCAGTAATTTTTATAAGAACGATTGAAAGAATTATGCCATATAAAGTTACGTTTATCCCCTGCCAGCTACAAGTTAAATTTCAGATGCAAAATATTTTCGATACTGGCACGTTTTTTTGAGTATTAGCGCTGATCTTTGCGGACTTAATTCATCAACAACAAAATAATCAGCGCTGATCCGAGCTTTCAAAACTTCAATAACTTATGAAAAGAACCTCCTGGCTGCAGGCAGCCATCGCCCTTACCTTTATCTCAGCTTTCGTGTTCAATGGATGTAAACCTGGTACTCGTGGCGTAGCCGCCGAAGTTCAGGCCGCTCCCGTTACCAAACATGATACGGATACAGCCAGGCCAGTTGCAGCTCCGGCAACTGCCGTTCTGGATACGGCCCTCTACGATGCCAAACTCAAATACATGGCCAATGGCGATACCTCCGGCAGATGGCCAGTAAAAACAGATTACCCGCTCCCTGGTGCAATCCTTCCCTTCAAACGCGTACTCGCTTTCTATGGCAACCTGTACTCCACCAGAATGGGTATCCTGGGTGAACTGCCGGAAAAGGAAATGCTCGCCAAACTACAGGTAGAAGTGAAGAACTGGCATGCCGCCGACACCAGTATGGAAGTAATACCTGCACTGCATTACATTGCAGTAACGGCCCAGGGAAGCGCAGGTGCCGATGGTAAATACCGTCTCAGAATGCCTCACAAAGAGATAGACAAAATCCTTGTGATGGCTCAAAAGATCAATGCACTCGTGTTCATCGATATCCAGGTTGGCCTCAGCACCCTGCAGGCTGAAGTACCCCAGTTAGAGAAATACCTGAAAATGCCGCATGTGCATCTCGGTATCGATCCTGAGTTCTCCATGAAAACCGGCAAAAAACCAGGCTCCGTGATCGGATCATTCGATGCTGTGGATATCAACTACACCACTGAATATCTCGCCAAACTTGTGAAAGAAAATAACCTGCCTCCCAAAATGCTGGTAGTTCACCGCTTCACAAGACCAATGGTGACCAACTACAAGAACATCAAGCTGCGTCCGGAGACCCAGATCATCATGGACATGGACGGGTGGGGTGCGCAGGCGCGTAAGATCAGCACTTACCGCTCTTTCCTGTATCCTGAGCCGGTACAGTATACTGGGTTCAAGCTTTTCTATAAAAATGATTTTAGAGAAAAGGGAAGCAGGATCATGACGCCGGCGGAAGTGCTGAAGTTGAAACCGCAGCCGGTTTATATTCAATACCAATAAAATGGTTGATACTTTTTGGGGAGCCGCTCAGTGATGGGCGGCTCTTCTTTTTTCAAAGCGGGGGATATGGATTGTGCGCTGGGAAACAAACCAGCGCGGGAGAATATTTTTTGAGCTGTGGTTGGTTGGGTTAGGCTATTGTACTGTGCCGGACTTTTTCGCTTATGTTTCCAGGGCGCGTAATCCATATCCCCGCGCTTTGAATGCAATCTGAAGGTGCATCAAAATTGGGGCAGCTCCATGATGAATTTTATTCACCATTATTGGTTGAAACAAAAAGGCTGTGCTTCAATGTTCAACACTGACAGGGTTAATGATTCTGCGCCGCTTCAATGAATCATTTTAAGGAAAAGATGAACCACTGGGATATGCAAGAGCGGCAGGTATAGTGAAAGCCGCTCCGCTGCTGATCTTTAGCGCACTGCGTGAAAAGGAGGAGAGGGGAAAAAGCGGCAGGATGCAGATGAATGGCCAGCAAGGAATAGAAAGACGAAGTAATCAGCAGGAATTATTGAATGCTGATCAAAACATAAAATCTAATCTGATAATTCAATAGTTGCATGCAGAAAGCACATTGAAAAACTATGGATCATTGCTTAGCCAGTTTAGCAAGAGAGAATGGTAGCAATGTGATCACTGGAAGAAATCACATTAGTTCCTTGCAATTGCCAATCAAAAAGTAGAAAGTTGAAATAAAATAATTCAGTAAAAAAATGCAGCAGTCTGAATCAAACTGCTGCACATCCCGGGGATCGGGCCGGTGAAGGGGTATGGGAAACGGGCCTTGGAAACAAAAGCGAAGAAGCCCGGCTATGCACTTCAGCCCAACCCAACCAACCACAGCTCAAAAAAATCCTCCCGCGCTGGTTTGTTTCCCAGACCGCTTTCTCATACCCCTCAACGGCCTACCCCACTCATCGGCTACCGGCTGCCCAGCCATTTTTTTCTGAATTCAATCGATGCAGCACTGGGTTTTTCAGCAGGCACCACGATGAATGCAGGGTTTTCACCCAAAATAATTTTCGTGCTGGTCTTGTTGCCACGATGTTCATACTCGATGTCGAGCTTGTCGCCGGGTTTGTGAGATTTCAGGAGCCCGGTGAGATCGGATTGCTTGCGAAGCGGCTTGCCGTTCAGGGAGAGGATCTGATCATCTACATCAAGGCCGGCATTATAGAGCGGCGTACCATTCACACTGTTGGAAGCAATGGTGAGCGAATTGGCGCCATCTTTCCATTGAACGTTTCCAATCCAGGCTTTCCCTTCATTGGCTTTTTTGAGCAAGAGCCCGGCCTTTTCGAGAAGCGGTGCATAATCGAGAGGTTCATGTCCTTTGATGTATTTGGAGAAGAAACCGGAAGCAAACTGTTTGCTGCCCGTTAGCTGGGCCAGTACATCCTGCAAACCATCTACATTGTAGGGGATCTCTGTTTTGCCGGATTTCTTCCAGACAGCAGTCATGTAATTGTCGAGTGTTAGGTTGTTGAACCGGCTGCGCAATTCCAGGTCCAGGGCCAGCGCTATAGCGGCTCCGTACGGATAATAGGAAGTGTACATGTTCACATAATTGCTTTTGTCGATGGCAACTCCGGCATCAACGAAAACGGCATGACGACTCACTTCCACGGGAGAGTAGCGCTTCGCGCCTTGTGTATTTGATTTAGTGTTAATGAGGCCGGATACTACGCGGAGGTAGTCATCCTCAGTCATGCAGCTGGCGCGCTCAGTGAGCAGGTCGCCGTAGTATTGGGTGAAGCCTTCAGCAAACCAAAGCTCATTACTCATATTGCTTTTTTCGAAATTGAAAGGCTCCAGCGTTTTCGGGCGGATGCGTTCTACGTTCCAGCAGTGAAAGAATTCATGTGCGAATACACCCAGCAATTCATTGTTGCCATCAAAATTGATGGGTATGCTGATGACGGTGGAATTGCGATGCTCCATTCCGTCGCCTTTCACCCAGGGATTGATGCTGGCAATGAATGTGTAGGTGCCGTAATCGAAATCGGGCAGTTCACCAAATACCGCCATCGATTGCTCTGTGATGCGTTTCACTTTATTGGTAAATGCAGTGAGCAGGCTGTCTGAGCTATTGCCTTCGAATGCGAACCGGATCCTGTATGATTTACCGGAAGGGTTGGTGAGCGACCATTCCTTCCAGGTAAGGGAGCCAATTTTTGTGGGACTGTCCATGAAATACTGAAGGCCAGGTGCAGTGAAAGCCGTGGAGTCTTTGGTAGGCTTGAGTTGCGTGGCGATGCTCCATTGCTTGCCTTCGGGAATATTGAATTTGATAGCGATGGGTGTTTTGTCATATCCCCTGATCCACATGAAAGCGGCGGGCATATTGAAATGGATGCTGGTGGCATCGATCCCGGCATATGTGCCGTCCGGATGATTGGCATAGAGCGTATACTCGAGGCGGATCTGCCCGTCTGTATGCTGAACTTCGTACACATCACCCTCAATACGCGTAACGGTGAGTGGTTTGTTGTTCCTGCCGAAGGCTTTTACATCGTATACATTCTTTCCGAACTCATGGGTGGCATAACGCCCGGGTGAAGATCGGCTCATACGAAAGACGGCCGTCTTTTGCTTGGTGCCGATGCCGGTTACGTTGAGACTGATCTGTGCTTCGTGATGCGTGATATTGGGAAAAGAAACTGAATAACTGATCTGCTGCGCCTGAAGGGAAAGGATGACCAGCAGGGAAAAGAATAAGGATAGAGATTTCTTCATGATGTACATTTAATAATATACAAGATAGGGCTTTCTTCGATTTTGTACATTTGAGTCAAAGATCCGGATATGAACACAAGGGAACAGCGATTTATGCAGGCAGCCATTGATATGGCCAGGGAGGGCATGTTGCAGGGGAAAGGCGGACCTTTTGGCTGCGTGATCGTACTTGGAGAAGAGATCGTGGGAAAGGGGTGTAATTCCGTGATAGGTGATAATGATCCAACTGCACATGCAGAAGTGGTGGCTATCCGCGATGCCTGCAAAAATCTGGGCAGTTTTCAGTTGACAGATTGTGAAGTGTACACGAGCTGTGAGCCTTGTCCCATGTGTCTTGGCGCCATCTACTGGGCAAGACCGAAACGCGTATTCTTTGCGGCTAATCGCCACGATGCCCAACAGGCGGGTTTTGACGATTCCTTCATTTACGAAGAACTTACACTGCCATATGAATCCAGGCAGATCCTGATGAATGAGTTTGGAAGGAACGATGCGATAAAACTATTTGAGGAATATGCGCAGCTGCCAGGAAAAGTGAATTACTAAGGCGTATTTAATTTTTTGATCACGATATAGGCCACCACTGCCAGCAGCAGGATGAGCACAATGGCAATATATACCCAGGGCGCATCCTGGATCTTTCTCTTCTCGCGCTGTTTCTTCTTTTTCTGAATGTATTGATTGAGGTCCTTGTTGAGCTGGTCAACGTAATTATCGATCTTCTTATTACCGTTCACCTGCAGCAATCCTTCGATGGCTTCATTCTCGAAATCATTATCGAGCATCCAGGCTTCCACTTCATGCTTGTCCTGCTCGGACAGTTTGCCTGCGAGGTAATCCATCAACTTTTGATTGTCGATGTCTTTGTTTGAATTCGATAATATGTTGAACAGGTCGCGGCTCATTGTTTTCGGTTATCCCGCCTTTATCTAATGTTTTAGTTTCTTTTCCATGTTTATTTTCAGGTTGCGCTTTCCGTTCTGGATATAGCTTTTTACCTGCATCATGGAAAAGCCTGTCTGGTCGGCAATCTCCTGGTAACTTTTTTTGTCGAGATAGAACAAAGTTACGCAGAGTTTTTGCTCTTTGCTGAGTTCATCCAGGGATTCGCTCATCAATTCAAGCTGACGGTCTTTTTCCAGGTGGTTCTGCATGCTGCTGTCTTCCGCGGGTGTGGCCACCATGGTCTCTTTGATCTCGGTGGTCTTGCCGTTTTTGGAGCGCAGTTTCATGAGACAATAATTCTTGGCTACCATGTAGAGCCAGGATTTGAAATAGTCCACTTTGTATTTTGGCAGTTCCTGGATCACTTTGAGGAATACCTGCTGTACGCCATCACGGGCTTCCTCTTCATTCTTCAGGTATTTCATGCACACACCGAAGAGCAGCATGGTATACCTTTGCAGGAGTAATCCAAGCCAATAGTTGTTTTGCCCGGCATAGTATTTACCGAGTAATTCCTGGTCTGTGATATGTGCAAATTGGTCCTGGTTCACCGTCTGAAAATTAGCTATTTTCCCTGATATGATGCAGGGCGGCAAAAATTTCATAAGGGAGTGCGGCCAGTCAGCCAGTCGCTCGCCTCCGGCGAGTGACCCGTATTGGTTCGCCTCCGGCGAACACCGCGTCGCCGGAGGCGACTAAATAGAAGTCACTCGCCGGAGGCGAGCGACTGGCTGACTGGCCGCACTCCGTTGCTGAGAATTTATTAGCTTAGTAAAAAATACATTTATGCAATACGCTGTTTGTATAGTCCCGGTATCACCCCTTCGGGCAACCGATAGTCATCGCAGCGAGATGGTGAGCCAGTTGTTACTGGGCGAATGCGGTGAAGTGCTGGAGGAGCGAAAGGACTTCATCAAACTCAAAACATTGTATGATGATTATGAAGGATGGTGTCAGCGCAGCCAGCTGGAGTTGATGGCAAAATTGCCCGGTGATCAGCAAAGCCAGGTTCTGGTGGGGGATTATACAGATCGTGTACTCATCAACGGTATGGAGGCGCATGTGCCAATGGGAGCCGTAGTGATTGCGCCTGCCGGCGAGGAATTGCAGTTGGGACATTACAAACTTCGATATCAACTGGCCAGTCCCTGGCATGCAGGCACAGCCGTTGTTTCTGCAGAAGCGATCACGGCCAGGGCTATGCGCTATCTGAATACTGCTTACCTCTGGGGTGGCCGGTCCATATTCGGTATCGATTGCAGCGGGTTCAGCCAATCGGTTTTTCGTTTCTTCAACTATAAATTATTGCGGGATGCTTACCAGCAGGCCACGCAGGGCAGCCTGGTTGGTTTTCTGCAGGAAGCGCGATGCGGAGACCTTGCATTTTTTGATAACGATGAAGGCAGGATCACGCATGTGGGCATTATGCTGAACCAGGAAGAGATCATTCATGCTTCGGGAAAAGTGCGGATAGACAAGATCGATAATGCAGGCATCATTCATGCGGAAACCGGACAGCGAACGCATAAGCTGAGGATGGTGCGGAGATATTTCGAGAAAATTTAGAACAATGCTTTCACCCAGCGGATGATGAGGAGGTCCCATCCGAAGAGTTTGAATGCAGTATACAGCATGATCACACCGAAGATCTTTTTGAGCATGTCTTTATCGATCTTCACGGCCATGCTGCTGCCGATGAGTCCGCCAATGGCAAATCCTGCGGCCAGCATCAATACCACTTTGGGTTCGATGGGCGTGCCCATCTTTTTACATTCCGTATAATATTTGAAAAAAGCCAGCGCCGCCACAGGCAGGGTCAGCACACCCAATGAAGTGCCCTGAGCCTGGTGCTGTGAATAATGCATGAAGAATGCCAGCGCCGGTACCATGATAACGCCTCCTCCCACACCTATCAATCCGCTGAGAATACCGGCAGCCAGTCCTATCACCGCCAGGGTGATGATTTCCTGGGTTGCCATATTGCGAGTTTGTAAGTTCAATCAGTGAAAGTTAGCGCATCGTGTTTATTTACGAAAATGTTCTTTGTAAGATTCAACGGCTTCCTGGATCACTTTGAGGGCAGTGGATTTATCGCCAAATTCCTCAACGATCACTTTTTTGTTTTCCAGTCTTTTGTATTCTTCGAAGAAGTGACGCAACTCACTGAAGAAGTGAGGAGGCAGTTCTTCCATATTGTTATAGTGGTTCACGCCGGGATCGTTGGCTGCCACGGCAATGATCTTATCGTCGCCATCTCCGTTATCGATCATCTGCATTACGCCAACTACTTTAGCTTCCATGATACAGAGTGCCTGCACGGGCAGTGAGGTGATCACCAGGATGTCCAGTGGATCCTTATCATCACCATATGTCTGCGGAATGAATCCGTAGTTACAGGGATAGTAGAAAGAGGAATAGATCACGCGGTCCAGTTTCAGGAGGCCGCTCTCTTTATCGATCTCATATTTGGCCCTGGAGCCCTGAGGAATTTCGATCACAGCATTTACTACACGGGGGGCATTGTCTCCATAAGGAACGCCATGCCATGGATGGGAAACAGTTAACATACTACTTCTTAGGTTATCTTCTTCAGTTTATAAATACGGGCTGCAACGCAGCTTAATTGACATTGAAAGCCGGATAAATTTTCATAAGCAATCGCAGAGATGGTGGAGGGCTATATATCAGCAGGGCTTAATGTTTGAAGCTATGCACCTGTTTAAAATCAACGAGCCATTCATCATTTACTTTCACAACAGCAAGTACGGTAGTGTCTTTTTCCTTGAAGCTGTTGGTGTATACGTAGTTCACCAGTGAATCGTTGACCGGTTCAATGCTCACGGGCCTGATCTGGGCGTCCCGGTATTGACGGCGGTCTTCAGGGCTGAGCTGATCATAATGTTTTCTCTTCCAGGTGTCCAGCAGGTCCAGGTTGGCGGAATCTTTCAGCAGGTAGAATTTTGCTTTTTTGAGATCTCCGTCCAGTGAGGCGCGGATGAACTCCCTGCCTGCATCCTGGGCGTCTGTAGCCTTCGTATAGCTGTCCTGTTGATTGCAGCTCCAGCAGATAAGGGCCAGAACGGGTAATAGAAGATATTTCATCATAATGTACAAAAATAACGGTTGTAGGCGAATAGGCGAAAAAGGGGCAGAAAAAAGCCCGCGGGCTTTTGGCCGGCGGGCTGATATGGGAGATCAAAAAGGTTAATCGGGACTCTTTTCGTCCAGTCTGTGACGCTGCTGGCGCCAGTTGGTCGACTGTTCCGGGTTTTGTTCCGCTTCAAGATTGTAGGCCTTGATAATGGCTTTCACGAGGCGGTGACGCACCACGTCTTCCTCATCCAGTTCGATATGACCGATGCCATCCACATTTTTCAGGATGCGTACTGCCTTTTCGAGGCCGCTTCGCTGGTTCTTGGGAAGGTCAACCTGCGTCATATCGCCGGTGATGATGGCTTTTGCATTGGCGCCGATACGGGTGAGGAACATTTTGAGTTGCAGGTCGGTGGCATTCTGCGCTTCATCGAGGATGATGAAGGCATGGTCCAGCGTACGGCCACGCATGTAGGCCAGTGGTGCGATCTCGATCACACGTGTGCTCATGTAATAGCCGAGTTTGTCTGCAGGGATCATATCGTCCAGCGCATCGTAAAGAGGACGCAGGTATGGATCGATCTTCTCTTTCAGGTCGCCGGGCAGGAAGCCGAGGCTTTCACCTGCTTCTACAGCGGGCCTGGTAAGGATGATCTTTTTCACCTGCTTGTTCTTGAGTGCCCGTACTGCCATCGCAACAGCAGTATAGGTTTTACCGGTACCGGCAGGGCCGATGGCGAAAACGATATCGTTGCGTTCCGCCTGCTGCACCAGTCGTTTCTGGTTGGCTGTGCGGGCGCGCACCGTTTTGCCGTTAGGTCCGAAGACGAGCACATCATTCGGGTGCCGATCAATAAAATGATCCACCGTTTCTGCGTCATCGCCGCCAAGGACCTGTTCAAAATAATTTTCGCTCATGTGGCCATTGCGTTCTAAATACTGAACAATGAGTTCAATTTTTTCTTTCGCACTTCCCACTTGCTCCGGAGAGCCGCTTAATTTTAACTGAGTGCCCCTCGAGAGGATTTTTAAGAGGGGGAATTTTTTCTTGAGGATGTCTAATTTGCCGTTGTTAACGCCAAAGAACTCGATAGGGTTAACGGTTTCAAGGTTGATAATTGTGTCTGTCAAGCGCGTCAGGTTTAAGTTCACAATAGTGGTACCTTGCGATACTCACCAACTCCATCCATCTATTCCAAATCTAATCTTTAGAATAGGTTCTATACAAATTTACATATTAACAGAGTGTGGAAAATCAGGCTGTTCTTTCAATTTAAGTTAATTTATTTACTTTTAGAGACCTAACTTTTTTACGCCATGAAATTGCACCATTTATCATTCGTATTAGTCATGACAGTTGCGGGGTTTGTTGCAAATGCCCAGTCTGCAAAACCTGCATCCGACATTCTCAATGAAGCGTACAAAACTGCTGCCAGAGAAAAGAAAAATATATTCGTGATCTTTCACGCCAGCTGGTGCGGATGGTGCCATAAAATGGACACTGCCATGAACGACCGGTCTGTGAAAGCCTTCTTCGACAAAAGCTATGTTGTAGAACATCTCACCGTTAAGGAAGCGCCCACAAAAAAGCAGGATGAAAATCCGGGAGCCAGTGAACTGCTGCAGAAATATCATGCAGCGGACCTCGGCATTCCATTCTGGGTGATACTGGATCCTAAAGGAAATCTGCTGGCAGATTCACAGGAGCGTCCGGCCGGCGCCAGTCTGGATTCAAAGGGAAAGAATGTTGGTTGCCCCGCCACACAAAAAGAGGTTGACTTCTTTGTGGATGTATTGAAAAAGACTTCTTCCCTTAAGGAAAATGAGTTGAAGTTGATTGCAGAGAGATTCAGGAAGAATGACCGGGCCGCGGCTCATTGATAAGACAGAGAAACTATTCAAAGGGTTGTATCAAAGGTACAGCCCTTTTTTTTGTCAGGGTGTGGCAGTCGCTCGCCTCCCGGCGAGCACTGCGTCGCCGGAGGCGACTAAATAAACCTCACTCGCCAGAGGCGAGCGAGTGAGCTCCCCGATATTCAGCGTTTGACCTTTTTAGTCAGCCTCTGCCACACCCTGCGTTTTATCGGTCTTGTTTGAGTGATCTGATCATCTGGCCGTAATCGAATTTTTTGGCGAGCGCGATCACGGATTGAGTGAGACGTTTTGTTTTGGTGGCTTCTGTTTTGGCGCTTTCGATCCATTTGCTCCAGTAAGCCTGGTGGGATGGGGGCATGGAATTGAAATGCTGCTGTGCTGCGGGTTCATCAGCCAGGCAGTCCAGCAATTCCTGGTTGATCTTGTAAGGTACTTTGTCCAGCGCGAGTTGCACTTCCACTTTAGCTCCTTTCTGTTTGCCGATGGCTTTGCGCACTTCTGCTTTCAGCGCCAGTATGAAATCGCCACCGCCCATTGGAAGGAGTGAAATGCCATTGATAGCATGTTTGTCCAGCCTGCCTTTTACACGGAATGATTTTCTTTCGGAGGAAAGTTGTTGGGCGATGGCTGCAGGAATTTTGATATAGCTCCAGCCAGTTTTATCGCCCATTTCTTCAAACTTCTGTATCGTAGCGGTAAATTTGACCATAAGGATTATGGCATAAACTTACCGGTTTTTAACTGAAATGCGAAGCTGTAGGGTTCTGTAATTCTTCTTCAATCAGGTCGTGAAGACGCTTTTCATTATCCCAGATCCAACGGGGAAGCGGTTGCTCCATGATCTTCCAGGCGCTGTCTTCCTTTTGCATTTTGAAGAGAATACGATTGCCTCTGTCATCAACAACATCTACAGTGAATATTCCTTCCTGTTCTCCGCCGAGCTTACGGAAATTGAATTCTCTCAGACGGCCCTCAGCCTTCAACAGTTTGGTGAACTGAATATTCTTTACAAAATGAATGCGCATATATGATTATTAATAATTGCTTTTCTATCAATTCCTGTGCTACATTCTGCACAAAAGCATAATTGTTCCAAAAAAATATTGGACCTGTGAGTTATTTCCGGTTAAAAGGGGAGTGGGTTAGAATTTAACTGGATAAAGGGTTAGGCTTGCAAGATAAGGGATTTCGGGAATCCGAAGTGAATGGTGGAAAACAAAAAAGCCCGGCGGAAATTGCCGGGCTTTGTATACAGATTTAAAAAGTTCTTTTAGTACCTGTAATGTTCCGGCTTGAAAGGACCAGCTTTTGGAATTCCCAGGTATTCAGCCTGTTCAGTGGTCAGTTCATCCAGTTCAACACCGATCTTTCCGAGGTGCAGGCGTGCCACTTTCTCATCGAGATGTTTAGGCAACACATACACTTTATTCTCGTAGTTCTTATGGTTGGTCCATAGTTCGATCTGCGCCAATGTCTGATTGGTGAAGGAGTTACTCATTACGAAACTTGGGTGTCCTGTAGCGCAACCCAGGTTCACGAGGCGGCCTTCAGCCAGTACGATCACATCTTTGCCTTCGATATTGTACAGGTCAACCTGTGGCTTGATGGTATCTTTTGTTTTGCCATAGTTGTTGTTGAGCCATGCGATATCGATCTCGATATCGAAGTGGCCAATATTACAAACGATGGCTTTATCTTTCATTGCACGGAAATGCTTTTCAGTGATCAGGTCGCGGCAACCGGAAGCGGTTACAATGATGTCAGCCTCTTTCACGGCATCGATCATCTTCTTCACTTCAAAACCGTCCATAGCGGCCTGGAGGGCGCAGATAGGATCGATCTCAGTAACGATCACACGGCAGCCGGCGCCGGCGAGGGAGGCGGCAGAACCTTTACCTACATCACCATATCCGCCAACAACAGCCACTTTACCGGCAAGCATGATATCGGTAGCACGACGGATAGAATCCACCAGGCTCTCTTTACAACCATACTTATTGTCGAATTTGGATTTGGTAACGGAGTCGTTCACATTGATAGCGGGGATAGGCAGGGTGCCTTTCGCCATTCTTTCATACAGACGGTGAACGCCGGTAGTGGTTTCTTCGCTGAGTCCTTTGATATGCTGAACCAGCTCAGGGTATTTATCGAAAACGATATTGGTGAGGTCACCGCCATCGTCCAGGATCATATTGAGGGGGCGATCGGCAGCACCGAAGAACAGCGTTTGCTCGATGCACCAGTCAGCTTCTTCCTGTGTTTGACCTTTCCAGGCAAACACTCCGATACCGGCGGCAGCAATGGCGGCAGCGGCATGGTCCTGTGTAGAGAAGATATTGCAGGAGCTCCATTTTACTTCAGCGCCAAGGGCCGTAAGTGTTTCGATCAGCACGGCAGTTTGAATGGTCATGTGCAGGCAACCCGCTACGCGCGCACCTTTCAATGGCTGGCTGGCGCCATATTCTTTTCTGAGAGACATAAGACCGGGCATTTCTGCTTCGGCAAGACGGATCTCTTTGCGGCCCCATTCAGCTAAGCTGATGTCCTTCACTTTATACGGTAAGGAAAAGTCAATGGTTGACTTTGAAATTGTTGACATATAAATGGTTTGATTTCGTGCGCAAAATTAAGAAAAAGGATGGACAGATGTAGCAAGATCTGTGCCGGTACGCTTTTAATTACAATTGGTAGACATTATTGTTTGGAAATATCGGCCACGGATTTCTTTTCCAGGATCCTGAGGGTTGCATCCCTTACTGTGATCATCATGTCATGGAGGCCGCACTGTTTTTCATCACAGTTTTTACAACGCTCGTAGAAATAAAGGCTTACACAGGGGAGCATGGCGATAGGGCCATCTATCAGGCGCATCACTTTGGCCATGGAAATATCCTTTGGCGCCACTTTGAAAAAATAACCGCCGCCCTTTCCTTTCTTACTGTCCAGGATCTCCGCTTTCTTCAGTTCCAACAGGATATTCTCCAGGAATTTGAGCGGGATCTTCTTCTTTTTGGCTATTTCTGCAATGAGCACGGGCTGGTTATCTTTCTTTTCAGCCATGTACATCAGCGCTTTAAAAGCGTATTGTGCTTTCTTCGATAACATTTGGGATTGATTTCGAGGCGAGAAAGATAAAATAATTTTCTGAATGCAGGATATCAGACCAGTTTATGCTCGTAAGCATATTTGATCAATCCGATCACACTGCCCGTCCGGGTTTTCCTGAAAATGTTCTTCCTGTGTGTTTCCACTGTTCTTTCACTGATGAACAAGGTTTCTGCGATCTTTTTGTTGCTGTATTCTTTTTCAATCAACCTCAGTACTTCCAGTTCCCGGTCTGTTAACCGCACTTCTGTTGTACCCTGCTCCTCAACTTGTTTTTTCATAACGTTATTGGGTTAATGATAAAATGGAACCGCCTGGCGGATAGCTCACACTGCGAACAATGAAATTGGTGAGATGTACTCAATTACCGGGTTGGGGTTAAGGAAAGGACCGGATACGTTCCTTACTGAAATATAACATTAATTGTAATGAAAGCGGATAAAATCCGCGCACAATTAATTTGTGATGGATCAAATTCCGAGCACATCGCTCATGGAGAAGATCCCTTTCCGGGTATGCAGGAATTCAGCAGCGAGAACGGCGCCTGTGGCAAAGCCCTGACGGCTGTGCGCAGTGTGTTTGATCTCGATATCATCGATGGCGGATGTATACCTGATGATATGTGTGCCTGGCGCAGGGTCTATGCGCTCGCTCAGGATCACCAGTTCATTTGCCTGATCACTGTTGTGGTTCACCCACTTTGATTTTCTGCTGTTCTCTCCGAGGATCTGTTCGGCCAGTGTGATGGCTGTGCCGCTGGGAGCATCTAATTTTTGGGTATGGTGCACTTCCGTCATCTGAACATCGTATTCGGGATGGGATGTCATCAGGGAAGCAAGTTTTTTATTGAGTGCAAAGAAAATATTCACGCCTACACTGAAGTTACTGGCATAAAGCAGTGAGCCGTTTTGTTTGGTGCAATGAGCTTTGGCTTCTTCATACCTGTTGAGCCAGCCTGTTGAACCACTTACCACGGGTACCCCTGCATCCATGCAACGGATGATATTATCAAAAGCGCTTTCCGGTCCGGTGAACTCGATGGCAACATCTGCCTTGCGGATATTGTCGATAGTATTGTCTTCCAGGTTCTCGATGGAGACCTTCAACACCACTTCATGTCCGCGTTGCAAAGCAATGGCTTCAATAGCCTGTCCCATTTTACCGTAACCGATCAGTGCGATTTTCATAAGTTCCTATTCAGGTGCTGCTTCAATTTTAGCGCAGCGAAGGTAGAGTTTTTGTGCGATTATTTGCACCAAGTGTAAATACAAAACTCACTCCGGGTATATTGCCTGGAAGCACAGCAGGCGAAACACGCATGGAGATATTATCGCTCACATCGAAGTCGCGGAGATGTGCATCCACTGTAGCATCAACAATGTTCAACCCCCAGAGCAGGAGCCCGAAAAGGATGGAATAATCCATATTCCTTCTGTACTCACTCCTGTAATTCAACAAGGAAGTGCTTTGCCCGCGCTGAACAAGCGGCCTGAGTTGTTCATGCACTTTGTTCATGCTATCGGGATTGTTCTGACTTCTGTTTTCCACTACAGCCAGCGCATAACGGATACGGTCATACCAGTTCTTGTTGTATACAAAAAGTCCGGCGGGAATCCCCACGGCAGCCCAGACAATGGGCACTTTCCAGTATTTCTTATTGTAGATCTGTCCCCAGCCCGGAAGGATGGCGGAGCGGATGGCGGCTTTACGCGGACTGTGTTTTTTCTTTACTGCAGTGTCTGATTTAACGGGAATGATGGAGTCTGCCTGCACGCTGCCTGAATCCACTTTGATCTCATTGGCTACCGGCACAGTATCGCAATAGTAAATGATTGCCAGCTCCACTTCATCGTGCAAACGCCATTGCAGCGGGTAAACAGTTCCATTTGTTGTTGGATGCAGAACAGTGTTAACCGCTTTCGCCTGCGCAAAAGCCGGGCTCATCAATATCAGAAGTATTGCAGGAAGAAAACGTATCATCAAAAATGAACTTAGTTGGCAGTAACACCAATCTGGTCCAGGATCTTGTTCAGGTCCTGGATGGAGTAATACTCAATCGAGATCATTCCATTACCTTTCTTACTATGATTGAGTTTTACTTTGGTGCTGAAATGCGAGGCTAAATTATCTTCAATTTTTTTATAGGCAGGTGGGAGATTGGCTTTTACCGAAGATTTAACAGGCTGGTTCCCCTTGTACATTTTGCGCACCAGCTCTTCTGTCTGGCGTACAGAAAGCCCTTCTTTCTTTATCTCGTTGAAGATGAAAAGCTGTGTTTCCACCGTGTCTACATTGATGAGAGCACGTGCGTGGCCCATGCTGATCACGTTGGTGCGAACAGCCACCTGGATATCCGGCGGCAGTTTCAGCAGTCGGATATAATTGGCTACTGTGCTTCTTTCTTTTCCCATTCTTTCCGCTACCTGCTCCTGAGTATGATTGAGTTCTTCCATCATACGTTTATAGCTAAGCGCAATTTCCATGGCATTGAGGTCTTCGCGTTGCAGGTTTTCCAGCAGCGCCAGTTCCAGCAGTTCCTGGTCATTGGCCTGACGGATATAAGCAGGCACATCTTTCAGTCCTGCGATTTTGGAAGCTCTCCAGCGGCGTTCACCGGAGATTAGGCGGAACTTGCCGCCGGGCAGTCCGGATACAGTGATGGGCTGTACCAGGTCATGCAGTTTGATAGATGCTGCCAGTTCATTGAGCGCGGCCTCGTCAAAATCACGGCGGGGTTGTTTGGGGTTGGGCTCGATGTCCGCAACCGGAATCCTTTGCATGGTAGTGACTGCTTCCACAACTGCTCCTTTCAACTGACCGGTGCCGGTCTTCAAATCTGAGTCAATGCTTTGCAACAGGGAACGGATGCCCTTACCTAACAATTCCTTGTTATTATCTTTTTTTTCTTTGCTCATGAACTGTATGCGTTTACAGATGGTGGTTAGATGTGCTTAGTCCCGGATTACTCAAGGATCCTTTCTTCCTGCCTGATCCTGGTCATATTGTTCTTCTGCAGGATCTCTTTGGCGAGATTGAGGTAGTTGATGGCTCCCTTGCTCTGCCCGTCGTACAGGATCACGGGTTTGCCCACGCTGGGCGCTTCGCTGATCCTTGTATTGCGGTGGATGATGGTATTGAACACCATTTCATCGAAGTGTTTGCGCACTTCGTTCACCACCTGGTTGCAGAGGCGGAGACGGCCATCGTACATGGTCATCAGGATGCCTTCGATCACCAGGGCGGTGTTCAAACGGCTTTGAACGATCTTGATGGTATTGAGCAGTTTGCCCAAACCTTCCAGGGCGAAGAATTCCGTTTGCACGGGAACGATCACGCTGTCGGCTGCCACGAGGGCATTCACGGTGATCAGGCCCAATGAAGGGGAACAATCTATAATAATGAAATCATATTCATGTTTTACCGGCTCCAGGATACCTTTGAGTACGCTCTCCCGGTTGGGATAGTTGATCATTTCGATTTCGGCGCCTACCAGGTCAATATGGGAAGGAATTACGTCCAGGTTGGGGATCTCGGATTTCAAAGTCACATCTTTCGCGGCAGTGCCGTTCACCATGCAATCGTACAGGCTCTGCTGGATATTGTGCAGGTCAAAACCAACACCTGTGGTGCTGTTCGCCTGTGGGTCCGCATCCACCAGCAGTGTTCTGAATTCGAGCACCGCCAGGCTGGCGGCCAGATTGATGGCAGAAGTGGTTTTTCCAACTCCCCCTTTTTGATTTGCAACTCCAATTACTCGGGCCATTGTAGAGTACCTAATTTAGTAGATCGTAAAATTGTCACCATTCGGCAAGACTTCAAAATTTAGTTTTGCCCAAGGGAATCCCAGTTATATTTGTGCCGGCAGGCCGGCAGGACGGCAAAAATACGCTTCAGCCCCAACAATCGCAACCAAAACAGGCTTCGACTGTTAAATAAAGTTCTTAACAAAGGCAAAAAAAATCTAATCCAATGCGCAATTCAGGTTTCTGGTGGGTCATCATCGGTATCATGATCGTCCTCGATATCTATGTTTACCAGGCCATCAAAGTAGTGCTTCCGGAGCATTCCCCTAAAACCCGGCTCATCATTATCGTTCTTTACTGGCTCGTTTCCATTACCGTCATAGGTGTACTGGTAATGATGCCCTTCATCAATTTCGATAACTGGCCGCGCGGGCTCCGCACCTATCTTTTTGCCACCACCGTCGGATTGTTCTTTGCCAAACTCATCGTTTCCATCTTCCTGGCCCTCGACGATATCCGCCGCGGCGGAATGTGGGTGATCGGGAAACTTTTTTCCAATCCTTCCGTCGAGATCACACAGGCATCCGATGGCATCACCCGTTCCGCCTTCCTCAGCTGGCTGGGCCTCGCTGCCGGAAGCACCCTCTTCGGAACCTTGCTGTACGGCTTCTCCAACAAGTATAAATACCATATCAACCGCATTCCGCTCAGCTTCGCCAATCTACCCAACGCATTCAAAGGATTGAAGATCGTGCATATTTCGGATATCCATTCAGGTAGCTTTATGGACAAAAAAGCGGTTATGCATGGCATTGAGAAGATCATGAAAGAAAAACCTGATCTTATCCTCTTCACCGGCGACCTGGTGAACGACCGCGCCTCCGAAATGACGGATTATATGGATGTTTTCAATCAGCTCAAAGCACCCATGGGCGTTTATTCAACACTCGGTAACCACGATTACGGGGATTATGTACGATGGGAATCCCAGGAAGCCAAACATGCCAACCTGGAAAGATTGAAAGCCGTTCACGGTGAGCTCGGATGGCGATTGCTCATGAACGAACATATCATTTTCGAAAGGGGAGAAGACAAGATCGCCCTGCTCGGTATCGAGAACTGGAGCGCCAAAGGCAATTTCCCTAAATACGGAAAACTTACGGAAGCACATCCCGGAACAGAAGAACTCCCCTTCAAAATTCTCATGAGCCACGACCCCAGCCACTGGGATGCAGAAGTGGTGCCCAAATATAAAGACATCGACCTCATGCTCTCCGGCCATACACACGGAATGCAGTTCGGTGTAGACCTGCCCGGTTTCAAATGGAGCCCCGTTCAATATATGTACAAACAATGGGCAGGTTTGTATGAAAACGAATCACAAAAACTTTACGTCAACCGCGGCTACGGATTCATCGGTTATCCTGGCCGGGTTGGTATCCTTCCAGAAATTACCGTGATCACCTTGGGGTAGGAAAATCCCCAAAGTTTCATATGTTCTAATTTTCGCATGCATAATAATGTGAGGCCGCCAATAGGGGACAATGCATAGTTGGTAGTCTATATTAACATCGGCTTGTATGTTACTGGCATATAAGTTGAAAAATTCTGTATGAACCAAATTACAATGTATGAAAAAGAGAACCCTGTATCTTTTAGCCCTGGCACTCATTTTTAGCTCTGCTTCCATTGCGCAGGGATTGCACCTCGGTGTAAAAGCCGGCGCCAACATTTTTAAGGTGGATGGGAAAAGTTTTAAAGAAGAGTATAAGTTCGGCTACAATCTCGGAGCCTTTGCCGAGATCAATTTCACAGACAAGTTCGGTATCCAGCCGGAAGTAATGTGGAACCAGCTGAACTACCGGTCAGGCGAAAACTTCGGAGATGTGTTCCCCGGCGGCCAGGATGATGTAAAAGGTAAACTCAACTACCTGAGCATCCCTTTACTGCTGAGCTATTCACCCGCCAAAGTGTTGAGCCTTCAGGCAGGTCCGCAGTTCGGCATTTTGCTGAACCAGGACAAAAACCTTTTTCAGAACGGAAAAGAAGCATTCAAGAGTGGTGATTTCTCTCTTCTCGGCGGCGTTCAGCTGAACCTCGGCGGCGTTAAGGTTGGTGGACGATACGTTATTGGTCTCTCAGACATCAATGATGTAGACAACAAAGAGAAGTGGAAGAACCAGGGCTTCCAATTGTATCTCGGTTTGAGGATCATCTAAAGCATGGCAGAGTGAGTCAAACAAACAGTGCTTTTTTTCTATATGTTCTTTCAATTGGGTAACTTGTATAAGTATTTTTGTCTATTCATTTACACCATTAAATCAATATGTATGAAAAAAAGATGGCTGGTATTGCTCACTGGCTTACTGCTCTTCTCACTGATCAGTTTTTCACAAAGCCTCCATATCGGGTTCAAGGCAGGCGCCAATATTTTCAAAGTAGACGGACAATCATTCAAGGATGAATTCAAGTTCGGTTATCATATCGGCGCATTCGGTGAGATCAATATCATCGATAAGTTCGGAATACAACCGGAAGTACTTTTCAGTCAAACGAATTTCCGCACCGGCACCGATTTCAATAATGTCTATCCCGGAGGGGTAAGCGATGTAAAAGGAAAACTGAATTACCTGAGCATCCCGATCCTTTTCAGTTACCGCCCTATCAGCCTGTTTGCCTTTCAGGTGGGGCCACAGTTCGGCACTTTGCTGAACCAGGACAAGAACCTGGTAGGGGAAACCAAAGAAGCATTCAAGAAAGGAGACCTCTCCCTGCTGGCAGGAGTGCAGCTCAACCTGCTCAAATTCAAGGCAGGCGCAAGATATGTGATAGGGTTGAACGATATCAATGATGTAGGAACGAGTAATAAATGGAAGAACCAGGGATTTCAAGTCTACGTTGGAGTGAGGGTTTTGTGATGAAATCCATACGTTATTTATAGAAGAAGATCCCGGTGGTTTTGGCTGCCGGGATTTTTTGTTTTTGAGCGCTTGCGGGGGGATGCAGGCCAGGGCTGTTGAAACAAACCAACGCGGGAGGATGTTTGATCTGCTGTAGTAGGTTGGGTTGAGCTGTGGTGCTCTGCCGGGCTTCTTCGCTTATGTTTCAAAGGCCCTTCGCCCACATCCCCTCCGCAAGCAGCAATCACCAAAACAAAAAATAAATCCCGGCAATGCCGGATTCCTCTGATCTCTGACTAATAAAATAAATAACGATGGATTTTGGGTGGTGAGGGATGGGGAAAGCTTCGGGACGCGTAAGTAAATACGTTAGTTATTGACCTGACTTTTATTATGCTTTACAACTACAGCACCAGAGAATAAAGCTTCACTGATTAATTATCTCAACACTCATACTTGTAAAAAAAACTGTATCAAATACAATTATTGAATTCAAATCTGAAAAACATTCTTCTACTATTCTCTTTCTCTTCTCTCTCTCTTCTGCAATAACAACATGCCACATAAATGCAACCACTATAAAGTAGAGGTTCCCCATGCAACCATCAATATTGACTGATGGAGTTGGTGTTCATCGAGCGACGGGTTATAAATAATCAGGCCTATGAAATATAAGCGAAGAAGTCTGGCAAAGCACTTCAGCCCCATCTTCCCAATCCAAAGCCCAACAAGCATCCTCCCGCGCCGGTATATTTCACAGACTGATTATCATAACCCCGAGCGAGCGTCATAACTTAGAGCGAGCGTTCGATCAATTGAGAATCTCCCACTTCCATTGATCGTTATCACCGCTGCAATTGCCCAGACCAGCAGATCGAACTCAAATCCTTCTCCGGGCTGATTACCAAACCAGTTCATGAAAAATCCGTTGTGCCGGTGATCAACAAAGAAGGCTCCGGTCATTACGATGCCGAGGAGGAAGGCATTGATACGTCCGGCAAAGCCGATGATGAGCAGGAAGGCGCCGAGTGATTCTATAAGGATCACGAATGCCGCAAGTGCAGATGGCAATCCAACATGGCCTGTGAAATAGTTCATGCTTTGTTCCCATCCGAAGCCGCCGAACCAGCCGAATGTTTTCTGAAGGCCGTGAGCCAGGATCACAACGCCGAGCACTATGCGAAGAATGAACCAGTTGTAACTATTGTCGGTCGCAAATAATTTCCATTTCATAAAAGATCGTTTAAAGATTTTGTGGGAACAAAGTTGCCTTCAAACGGGGGCGGAATCCAATACCACAGGTTAAGAAATAATCTTGACCTATGTTAAGAATTTGGACGATCCTGTCTTTTTTGCCGGAGCTGCCGGATTTGGCGAAGTTGCTGAAGCGATCTTTCGATACGGAACTGATGGTGGAATTTCGTAACAGCTACGCGCTGCGCATGATAGACACCGGTATGTCCGCTGAAATAATAGGCAGTGAAGCAGGCTGCTGCAAAGTAGAAAATATTTCCTGCGCCAAAGAGCTCGGCGCCCATGAAAGTGCAGGCGATGGGAGTATTGGTGGCGGCGGCAAAAACCGCAATGAAACCAAGACCAGCAAAGAGATCAACAGGCGCGCCGCTGGCGGAAGCGATGCTGTTGCCGAGTGTTGCACCGATGAAGAAAAGGGGCGTCACTTCGCCGCCCTTGAATCCCATGCCTATGGTGATGGCGGTGAGCAGGAGTTTCCAAACCCAGCTGAAATGAGTGGCGCCGCCGGGAAGAAAGGCCGATTGGATACTCACGCTGCCGGGAGCAGGATTGCTGACACCCAAACCGAGGTAATCGAAATTGCCGATCAGAACGCTGATGGTAAGTACAAGCGCCGCGCCGGTTACAGGTACCAGGTATTTGTTGCGGATAAGTTGCCTGCTTTTGTCTTTTATGAAATGAGTGAGTTCTGCAAAGAAAAATCCGGCAAGACCGAATATGGCGCCTGCGACGATCACTTTCACTAATAAAAGCAGCTTTGTGAGATCATAGGTGCCGGAGGAAGAAAAATGAATGGAGTAATGGGTATGATGTATGCCCGCGAGTGAGCAGGTAATGTCGGCAATCACTGCTGCAATGAAGCAGGGGATCAGCGCATCATATTTTATACGGCCGATGGCCAGCACTTCCATGGCAAAAATGGCGCCGGCAACGGGTGTTCCGAACACTGCACCAAAACCGGCAGACATGCCGCACATCAGCAGGATGCGTTTTTGTTGCGGATCCGGTTGATACCATTTACTGAACAGTGCAGAAATACTGCCTCCCATTTGCACTGCCGTGCCTTCGCGGCCGGCAGAACCTCCGGTGAGGTGGGTGAGCACCGTGGTGAATAAGATAAGAGGCGTGAGCCTGGCAGGGATTCCACCGCCAGGCTGATGGATCTCATCCATGACGAGGTTATTGCCGGCATCGGTATTCTTACCCCATCGGGTATACAACCAGGTTATGAGGATACCTGCCAGGGGAAGAAGCAGGATCAGCCAGATATGCTGCTGCCGGGTTACAGTGGCCATGTCCAGCAACCAAAGGAATAATGCTACCAGCAGGCCGATGCTCACAGATACAGGAATGATCAGTAAAGTCCAGTGCAATAATTGTAAGGCGATATTTGCCTGCTCGGGGAAATTCTTTCTTTGTGTCATCCTGCAATAGTTTTATTTATGGCCGGGGCCAGTTATTATTTGCAGGCGCCATCAGTTCTGGGAAGAACGGTTCAAATAGGAAGACACCATTTCCTTGATCACAAATGTATGCTTTTACATTATTCTATTTTTCTTATTTTTTGTAGCTGCGGATCCGGCTCAGGCTTTCGGGTGTGATACCAAGATAGGAGGCGATATGTTTCAATGACAAGCGTTGTTCGAAATGCGGGTAACGATGGAGGAATGCATGGTACCGCTCTTCGGCTGTCATGGTAAGCGTTTGATTGATCCTTTCGCTCATGGCCATATAGGCATTCTGCAACAGGATTCGGTAGAAACGGTTCAGCTCTGGTATCTCATTGTACAATTCTTCCAGCCTTTGCCTTTCTATGAGCAGGAGTGTGGAATCCTCGATCGCTTCCAGGTTGTATTTGGAAGGCTGCCCGCTGAGAAAACTGTACATGTCGCCGGACCACCAATCCTCGAAAGCGAACATCAGCGTGTGTTCCACTCCCTTATCGTCCACATAGTACTGGCGTAAACAACCTTCGGTAACAAAACATTCGTACCGCATTACATCACCGGGTTGTAGCAGGAACTGTCTCCTGCGAAGCTGTTTCACTTTGATGGCCGAGGTAAAAACCTGCGTCTCTTCCGGATTGAGGCTGATGAACCGCGAAAGGTTCTGAAGAATGCGTTCGTACATGAGCTAAAGTTACAGGAATTGCTACCTTTGAAACCAACCTTTGAACAGTTACCTGCCCTTTTGACCTGATTTTTGCCCGCGGATCACCGGCTTATCCGCTTGGCATTAATCTTGAACTATAGCCAGCTTATTCAGAATCATAGGTATTTCACGCTGAGTGTGTTATTTTGTCATAAGATAAAATGAAGTAATGAAAGAACCCGGTTTACTTTTTCAGGCAGAGGATGAAATGGATTTTCTGCCGATAATTCCCCTGAACGAGAACGAAAGAGATAATGGTGAAGAACTGGTAGTGCCCGAAGAACTTCCATTGTTGCCCCTTCGCAATACTGTATTGTTTCCCGGTGTGGTGCTCCCCATCACAGTGGGCAGAGATAAAAGTATCAAAGCCGTGAACGATGCTTACAAAGCTGACAAGCTCGTAGGCGTGGTTGCGCAAAAGGACAGCAATATCGAAGATCCCACTGTGTCCGACCTGGAAGATATCGGAACGGTTGCCCGGATCGTGAAGCTGATCAAAATGCCGGATGGCGGCACCACTGTGATCATCCAGGGCAGACGCCGGTTTAAAGTGGCAGGCATCGTATCTGAAGATCCTTATTTCAAAGCAAAAGTGGAACTGCTAACGGATGATGAAGTGCCCAGGAATCAGGAAGACTTTGAAGCTTATGTTTCCAATATCAAGGAACTGGCCACACAGATCATACAGCTTTCTCCCAATATTCCTTCAGAAGCAAGTATTATTCTGAAGAATATCGAGAACCCTTCCTTCCTCATCCACTTTATTTCCAGTAATCTCAATACTGATCTAAAAGAAAAGCAGCAACTGCTGCAGTTGAACAATATCGAGGCGCGTGCAGACCTGCTGATGCAATTGCTGCAGCGGGAACTGCAGTTTGCAGAACTGAAGAACAAGGTCACAACCAAAACAAAAACAGAGCTCGATAAACAACAACGCGAATACTTCCTCAATCAACAGATGAAGAGTATCCGTGAAGAATTGGGCGGTGATTCAAATGATCGTGAGATCAGGGATATGCAGAAAAAAGCCGAAGCCAAAAAATGGCCTGAGGCAGCGAAAGAAATGTTCCGCAAGGGCATCGAGAAGCTGGAGCGTATGCACCCTTCCACGCCAGACTATTCTGTGGTGTACAATCATCTCGATCTGATGCTCGATCTTCCCTGGGCCGATTATACAGAAGATCACTATGATCTCAAAAAGGCTCAGAAAGTGTTGGACAAAGATCATTTCGGCATGAAGAAAGTGAAGGAGCGCATCCTGGAATATCTCGCCGTGCTGAAGCTGAAAGGAGATATGAAGAGCCCGATCCTTTGTTTTGTTGGACCTCCCGGTATCGGTAAAACCTCGCTGGGGCGCAGCATTGCCAGCGCCATCCAGCGTAAATATGTTCGTATCAGTTTGGGGGGCGTACATGATGAGAGCGAGATCCGGGGTCACCGCAAAACATATATTGGCGCCATGCCCGGCCGTATTTTACAATCCATCCGTAAGATCAAATCATCCAATCCCGTGATCATCCTGGATGAGATCGATAAGATCGGGAATGACTTCCGCGGAGATCCTTCCTCTGCTTTGCTGGAAGTACTGGACCCCGAACAGAACCATACTTTCTACGATAACTACCTGGAGCTTGAATACGACCTCAGCAGAGTGCTGTTCATCGCAACCGCGAATAATATCAACAATATCCAGCCTGCGCTCCGCGACCGTCTCGAGATCATAGATCTCAGCGGGTATGCAGTGGAAGAAAAAGTGGAGATCGCTAAACGTCACCTCGTACCCAAACAAAAGGAGGCGCACGGACTGAAAGAATTCAATTTCAAACTGGGCGATAAAGTACTGGAAAAGATTGTGCAGGATTATACCAGGGAAAGCGGCGTGCGTGAACTGGACCGTCTGCTTGCCAGCGTCATGCGTTATGAAGCCAGGGAATACGCGATGAAGGAAAAGATAAAGACCGTCCTCACAACAAAGGATGTAGAAAAGATCCTGGGCAAACCAAGATACAGCAATGATATTTATAAGGTGGCCAATATGCCCGGTGTTGCGGTTGGCCTGGCCTGGACTTATGTGGGCGGCGATATTCTCTTCATCGAGACCAGCCTCAGTGAAGGCAAGGGAGAGCTCAAGCTCACCGGGAACCTCGGCAACGTGATGAAAGAATCCGCTGCTACGGCACTTACTTTCCTGCAGTCCAACGCTAAGAAACTGGACCTCGATCCGGCAATGTTCGAGAAACGAACCATTCATATTCACGTACCCGAAGGCGCTGTTCCGAAGGATGGCCCGAGTGCAGGTATTACCATGATGACGGCCATTGCTTCCGCATTTTCTGGCCGGAAGGTGAAATCTTATCTCGCCATGACCGGTGAAATAACTTTAAGAGGCCAGGTACTACCAGTAGGCGGTATCAAAGAGAAAGTATTAGCGGCCAAACGCGCAGGACTCAAAGAAGTCATCCTCTGCTGGCAGAACGAAAAAGATGTTCAGGAGATTGATTCTGAATTTATCAGGGGAATGAAGTTCCATTTCGTGAAGACCATGCAGCAGGTATTGGAGCTTGCACTTGTTTAACATTTATCCAACGATTGATAAATTAAATTCCCTGAATTCCCCGAACCCGCTGTGGTAGGGCTTTTCAGGGAATTTTACTTTTCAGGGAAAGGCTTTTTAATATCATTTTAATCGCTATATGAGCAGGGAGGGCCAACAAAAGGACTCTAATCATGTTATATTTATAGTATCAATTGAAAATTTTTTCATGTTGGTTGTTTTAAGGGTTAAAGGAATTCCTCCATGTCAATGGAGGAATTTTTTTTTGAGCAGTAAATAGCTATTTTCGCTGGCCCAGACTGCATGAGACGATGGCTCCTCATATCGATGGCTGTGTTCGCACAGTTTCAGCTCCGGTCCCAAACATTGGGGGGCAGTACCGTCTTCAATTTTCTCAAACTTCCCAACGCTCCGCAACTCACCGCACTTGGTGGTATCAATATTTCACAGATCACGAACGACATCGGACTTGCGTACAATAATCCCGCATTATTGAGGAATAACATGCACACACAAACGCAGTTATCTTTCAATTCACTGAAAGGCGGTTTGCAGCAGTATCACCTGATGGCGGGTTATCATCATGAAGCCCTCAATACCAATTTTGCCCTGGGTGTGCAGTTCATGAATTATGGTTCGGTGCCGCAGACAGATCTTTCCGGAAATGTTAATGGTGAATTCCGTCCTGTTGATTATGTTGTTCAGGCCAGCGCCAGCAGGCAGTATTTGAACAAATGGCATTATGGCGCTTCTCTGAAATTCATTCATTCATCTTATGGCATCTATCGCTCTTCCGGGCTGGCGCTGGATATCGGCATCAGTTACTATGATTCGGCATCTTTATGGCAGGCGTCATTTGCGGCAAAAAATATGGGAGCACAGCTGACAGCCTATGCAGGATCGGAAAAAGAAGAGCTGCCATTCGACCTGCAACTGGGTATTTCGAAGCGTTTAGCCAATGCACCCCTTCAATTTTCCATTACGGCCTGGCATTTGCAAAGATTCGATATACGGTATGAAGACACGGCATTCAATGCGGAAAATGGTTTTGAACAGAATGGAAAAGGAAAGGATTTTTTCTTCGACAAACTGTTCCGTCATGTTGTGATCGGGGCCCAGTGTTATGTCACAGACAAGATCGAGTTGAGCCTGGGCTATAATCATATGCGCAGGAAGGAACTGAATGCCGGAACGCAGGGAAATGGGCTGAATGGTTTTTCGCTGGGTGTGGGAGCCCTGTTCAAAAAGCTCCAGATCCGGTATGCGCGCAGCTGGTACCAGCGTAATATCGCCTTCAATCAGTTTGGACTGAGTTTCCGGATGAACGACTACCTGGGCACTGGAAAATAACGTTCAGGGGGTGCCCAGTACACGTTTCCCCTTAGTGAACCTTATCATATTTCCTTGACCTGCCCAAAATTGATGGGAACAAATACGGAATTTTCGCCAATTTGAATGAACTTTTGGGCATTACTTAATTTAGTTGTTCCATGATAAAAATCGTGATAGCAGACGATCACCGGTTGGTCCGGGAGGCCTGGCGGCTCTTACTGAGCCGGGACCCGCGGCTGGACGTGATCGCTGTTTGTGAAAATGGCCACCGCGTGGTGGAGGCTTCCCGGGTCCTGCAACCCCAGGTGATATTGATGGACATCAATATGGAACCGATGAATGGCATTGAAGCCACCCGCAAGATCCGTGAGTTCTCCAAAGACATCCGCATTATCGGCATTTCAGTGCATACCGATTGGGTCTATGTTAATGGCCTCATGCAGGCAGGCGCCAACGGTTATGTAACAAAGAATTCCTCCGGCGAAGAAATGATTGCCGCCATCCTTCAGGTGCTGGAAGGTCAGCCCTATTTCTGCAAAGAGATCACCAATATCCACTCCACTACAACCACTACGGCCCGGGCTGCGGGTTAGTGCTGTACCATTTCCTTTTCTCCCTTGAAAGCTTCGCGGGGTTTAAGACCCAGCAGATCGAACATGGCCATGTCCTCATCAAATGTTGGATTGGGTGTGGTCAGCAATTTTTCCCCTGCAAAAATGGAATTGGCTCCGGCCATGAAACAGAGTGTCTGATCAGCAATGCTCATGCTGGTCCTTCCTGCGCTCAGTCTCACCATCGCCCTTGGCATCAGGATGCGGGCGGAAGCGATCATGCGCACCAGGTCCCATACATTCACTTTTGCATTATTCTCCAGCGGCGTTCCTTTTACAGGCACCAGCGCATTCACGGGAACACTTTCAGGATGCTCGGGCATGGTAGCCAGGGTATGCAGCATTTTTATGCGGTCCTCATGGGATTCTCCCAGACCCACAATGCCGCCGCAGCAAACGGAAACGCCGGCCTTGCGAACATTGTCGAGCGTTTTCAGCCTGTCGTCATAAGTGCGGGTAGTGATGATATCGCCATAATATTCAGCTGAAGTATCGAGGTTGTGATTGTAAGCGTAGAGGCCTGCATCTGCCAGTTTTTTTGCCTGCTCTTCCGTAAGCATGCCCAGTGTGCAGCAAACTTCCATGCCCATTTCATTCACGCCTTTTACCATATCTATCACACGGTCAAAGTCGCGGTTATCGCGCACTTCACGCCAGGCGGCGCCCATACAGAAGCGGGTGGATCCTGCATCCTTTGCTTTTTTTGCATACTCCAGCACTTCATCTTTTTTCATCAGTGCCTGAACATCCAGGCCGGTATGGTAGCGCGCAGCCTGAGGGCAATAAGCGCAGTCTTCAGAACAGCCGCCGGTTTTGATAGACAATAGGGTGCATACCTGAACCTCGCCGGTATCGTTGTATTCACGATGCAGCGTAGCTGCTTTGTAGATCAATTCCAATAAAGGCGTATTGTATAAATCTTCCACTTCGGTCAAAGTCCAGTCGTTTCTGATCATATCAAGATTATTTTAAGGGTGTTGAGAGGGCGAATATAAAGGTTATTTTGGAGCAGGAATAACAACATTGCCCGGGATTGGTTTACAGACCCTTGAAAATTTAAAATCAGGCAATGGATCACTGAATGAATATTTTTTCGAAGTCTTATTTTCTACATACTGTGTAATCACCGGTAATGCGGGACCACGAAAAAAAATACGTGGATTTTCAAATGCATTTACAAAGCCGGTATAACCGAAATCCCGTAGCAGCGCTGCATTGCGGAGGCTCAAAGGCTGATCCACCAAAAGAATATTGCGAAATGAATATTTTGCTGGTGTAGCAAATACATGAATATAGAAGAAGGGCTCATTATCGCCGGTGCTGATAAATAGTTTGTCAGGATGTGCAGCCAGTTCCGCATGAACCTGTTCAAATGCCGCAAAGCTGCTTCTGTTATGTTTGCCGGCTTTCCATATTTTTAGAATTCCCCAGCAAACCAATGCCCCTGCCAGGATCATGGCAATGAATTTCCAGCGTAACGTCAATGGGTAGGCGAAAGATAGACAGGTAGCTGAAAAAGAGAAAAATATAAAGAACAGGGCAGGGACCATAAACTCCGGCAACTTCATTACGATCTGCAGATAAATGATAATTGTCAGCACTGCCAGGAAAGAAAGGATGGTGCTGAGCAATCTTACACCGGTTCCTGCAGAAAAGCACAAAGCGAGAAGAGCTGCTGCAATAAAGATCCGGTTATTGATGAAAGTCCAGCGCCAGGTGTCTGCTGAGAAGAAAGAATTTGAAGGCATCATGGTCCTGGAGGCTTCCGCCATTTTTTGCAGATCGGCTGCGGGTACAAAACTGGTGTCGGGGAGGATCAGGGCATCGAGCAATGCAGTTTCCTGCCGGTAATCCTTCATAGCAGGAAGGTTGACATTCCTATAGTAGTTGATATTGCTGTATTTGGCCTGTCTGTAATTTTCTTCCGATTGCCAGTTGGGGCAGGAAGCTGAATAATGTTGCTGCTGCAACCAGAAGCACAAAAAAGAACTGAGAACGCAAACTGTGAGGAATGCTGCCGCCATCCATTTCTTTTTACATCCTTTTATCAGAAGAAAGAAAGGGGCTGCCACCACCAGTAATGGAAAAACAACATGCAGGCGGAACAATGCTCCGGTAATAAAAAAAATGGAAGCCGCTATTAATATTGTTTTGCTTTTGGGAGCGGTGAATGCAAACCATGAGAGCAATAATGATGCTGTGACGGCTGTAACTGCCGTAGACGAACCATGCAGGTAATACAATAGAAAACTACTGTACACCATGAACAACACCAGGTAATTGATGGCGGCCAGTTGCCAGCGCTGAATACGCATTATTACATAAAAGATGGCCGTCATAGACGCAAACTCAGTAGAGATCATAGACCAACTGAACCAGTTCACACCGGGAAATTGTCGGAACAACCACATTACCGGTTCAGAAATCCAGTAATGCTGGTTATGAAGGAAGGGAAGACAGGTGGATGCGCCTGCCCCAAAACCATCGCCGGTGATCCAGGCAATATTGAGATCATCCACAGAATGAAAAACAGGAAAGCCCGTAATAATCACAAAGGCGAAGAGTACGATATTGCCTGTTGCTGCTACGCAGAAGGCTTCGCGGCCTGAGAGAAACATCGGGGCAGTGAGGATATTTTTCATACAAACAGTTAATGCTTGTTGAGCTCTGGTTGAACGACGATACTGGTATCTTTCAATATAGGATACTTTGTATTGAACAAAGAATTAAAGATAATCCGGAATTGATTCACATTGGTGATGCTGTCATAGAATTGTCCATACTGCCCTGAAGGGAAGTAAACAGCATTTTGATTGTAGAAGACATCTGATATTTCTGTAACAGGAACATTCCACCGATAACCATGGTCAGACATGAATATAATAACGGCCTGAGGATTATTGGCGCGGATCCCGGCAATGAGTTTCCTGGCTTCGAGATTGGCATATTGCACATATTCCAGGTAATATGGTAATGGATCCAGTTTTTCCTGCATAACGCCGTACACTACGGAGTCCGGTAATTCTTTTCCATTTTTGTCTTTATAAAATGGAAAATGTGGCAATAAGAAATGGCCGTAAATAAAACGTGGCTTATCTGCCTTCATTGTGGAGGCCGCCATTACTCCTGCCAGACAACGATTGTTATTCAACATCTGTTCTTCATAGGATGAAACGGGAAGCATCATGCGAAGTAATTCGTAACGGTTAAAGATCCAGTAGAACTCATAGCAGAGTCTTCCCAGTAATGTTTCTTCTGTGATCAGCCTGGTGTCTATGCTAAGCCATCGCTGGTTCACGGGGGCGGGATAGTGTTTCAGGTCAAACACACTTTGATTCACGATCTCATAGTCATTGCTTTCGAGCGATCGTACCACTTCATTGTTGCGGATCTCCTCTGCGCAGCGTTGATAATGCTCACGTCTGATCTCCATGCCTGGCATCAACCAGGGAAGGTAATTCATGTTCAGGCAACTGGCCATGGAAAAGCTGGTTTCAGGATAATTGCTCCTACTGTCCGGAAGCAATTTAAAACCATGTAATACCAGGAAGCTGTCCAGTGAGCTGTTATCGAGCCCATACTTTTCTTTCAGGCTTTTTGATGAGGAATATTCATCGAACAACAAAAAATAAATATCAGGTTTGTGAACATCCCCGGGGATGATCATTTGGCCTCTTGCAATAGCAGGACCATCTTTTTTGCCTGTCCATATATTGCCAGTGAGCCTGATCAGTTCCAGCCCGATGAAGATCAGAAAGACCAGATTGCAGAAATAAGTTGTTCTGCTCATATCATTTTTCGAGCGACGAATAATGAAAAACAGTAAAATGCCCACCGCCAGGAAAGCTGTTAACAGCACACTGTATTTCCAAAGGAATCTCCAGGGAGACCAGGCTTTGAGGAAATCATAGAAAGCGCCGAAGAACAGAAAGTATCCCATGCAATACAAAGTTATTAAGCCTGCTTTTCGTTTGTTTCTCAGTAAGGCCCAGAATAGGAGGAAAAGCAGACCCGATCCCGCCAGTAAACTTGCCATCAATGGGAGTGTATTGCTGAACTCCATGTATTGTGAATTGGAAACATATCCATGCAGTACAAAGAATATTGGCAACAAGGCAACAAAATAAGGATGTGTACGAAGCAAGGTTTTCATCTTTGGTTGCAGTTAATGGTATATTCTTATCAGGCTGTCTTTCATCATTGGGTATTGCTGATGAAAGAGCGAGTTGAATAGAATCCTGAACTGGTTCACTGAGGTAATATTGTCGTGTAGCTGTACAGGCTTTCCTTCCGGCAGGTACCAGGCGTTCAGGTTATTCCAGACGTATTTCTTTTTATCGGCTGGGGCATCATAATGATACCCGTGATCACTCATTAGAATGATCACTGCTTGTTCTTTCGTATTCTTTTTTATGGTATCGATCAGTTTCAGTATTTCCTGATTGGTATACTGCAGATATTCCGTGTAATAATTGTCCGGTCCGGCAAACCAGGCTTCGTCATCAAACTCATCCGGTGGTCTGTGAAAGCCTGTCTTGGTACGATAATAAGGATAATGGGGCATGAGAAAATGTCCATAAACAAACCGGGGCTTTTTCCGTTGCCTTTCTGATTCTTTCATTACATTATCCAGGCTGTTCCGGTTGTTCAGTTCCTGGTTCTCGAAAGCGAAGAATGGGAGCAGTTTGTTGATCACCGGAGTTCCGGTGAGCCACCACCTGAACTGTATCACCAGGCGCATACCAAGGGTGCCCTCGGAAATGATATTGCTGTAAATGCTCCGCCATTCATTGTTCACAATAGATGGATGGCCCTTTATATCGAAAATGGAATGATTGACAATTTCGTAGCCGTTGTTGACAAGGAAACCCATTACCTTGTTGTCATAAAGCTGTGTGGTGCTCAGCGCATAATCTTTCTTCTTTATCCATTTGCTGGCGTCTAACCAATAGAGGTAGTCCATATTGAGTGTAGATGCCATTGAAAAAGAAGTGGTGGAATAGTTGCTCCTGCTGTGGGGGATCAGGCTGAATTGCCGATTTGCAAGGGATGAGTCGAATGAGCTGTTATCGAATCCAAACACCTGTTTAAGACCGAAACTGCTGGAGTATCCATCAAAGACCAGCAGGTAAATATCAGGTTTGTTCACTGTGTCAGGTATGATACCATTTGCCTGATTGGGCGCACCTTTCCAGATTTGTTTTGTTGTACGGTTAGCATTGAACAATGCCTGGCCAAGATCTACCAGAACAAAAATCAGTAAAAGCAGGTTCAGGAAAAGTACCGGTCTTTTCAGTGCTGAACTTGTTTTATGAAGAAAAATGAAAATACAGATCATTACTGTTAACCCCGCAATAAGGAGAACACTGTATTTGTACAGGAAGGGCCAGGGTGAATAAGCTTTCAGGAAGTCAAAAATGGCCCCGAAAAAAAGGTAGAATCCAGCCACCGCCATGCACATCAGCGCAGCTTTTATCTTGTTCCTGAAAATAAATATCAGCAATAGCCATAATAAGATGATGCAACCAAAATAAGTGAGCAGTAAAGGGAGGAGGGTGCTGAATGATGCGAACCCGATAAACTCAAGATAGCCATGCAGCACATAGAACAATGGAAGTAGAAAAATGAAATAAGGTTTCGTGCTGATGTTTTCTTTCATATGTGAGTTGGATTTGTTCACTGATGCCCCATAAGTACGCAGCTGTCTGGCAATAATTTATATTGTTGAGAGAATAGTGTATTGAAAAGTATCCTGAACTGGTTCACATTGGTGGTACTGTCTGTCCATCCATCGTATTGGCCGCCAGGTAAAAATACAGCATTGATATTATTGTTTTCCATGCAAGGCTGTGAAGGATGCAAAGGCCAGCGGATCCCGTGGTCAGACATCACAAGGATCACTGCCTGGTTATTGGTTTGCTGCTGGATGTTGTTGACCATGTTTCTAATAAGGAAATTCGCAAATTGCAGGTTGCTGAGATATCGGTCGTAATGAACTTTCAGATAGGGAGAATATGCCTGGTGTTCGGCTGGTAACCGTTTGCCGGTACTGTCGAAAAAGAGAGGCAGGTGGGGAACGAGGAAATGACTATATATAAATTTAGGCCTTCTGGATTTACGGGTGGGCTCCTTCATAGTGATATCTATGGCCCTTTCAATATTTGCTATTTCATCTTCCCTTGATTCTACAGGGAGTAATTTTTTTAGAACAGGCTGCTTCCTGAACCACCATTCGAAGTGTACAGCTAACCGGTAGACCAGGGTTTCTTCACTGATCAGCCTGGTATTTACGGGCAGGAAGCGCTGGTTAATCCGGGCGGGGTGTTTGTCTATATCGAATATCGAATTGTTCACGATCTCATAACCATTGGCTTGAAGGAATTTTGTGACCCTGCCGTATTTCACAATGGTGCCGCAATCCACCAGTTCCTCCCGGGTAGGCTTGCTGTTTTTTTTGTACCAGGGAATAAAATCCATATTCAACATAGAAGCCATGGAGAATACGGTGAACTTGTAATTGCTGGAAGAGGCTTTTGCCACAAAGAACCCTTTGCTGGTAAGAAAGCTATCGATGGCCGAATTATCGTAGCTAAGCCATTGACTGAGCGCTTTATTTCCGGCATATGCATCAAAAAGCAGCAGATAGATATCCGGCTTCATTTTCCCATCCGGTATGCGACCAGTCCCGGAAGCCGTGACCTTCTCATTTGCGTTGGGATCGAAAATGAATTTATACAGAATAGTGCCGGTGTCGAGCAACAGATAGCAGATCAGCAAAAGATTGATATAAAAGGCAGTTCTGCCGAAGTTGCGTTTTGAATTGCGGAAAAAGAAGAAAAGAATAATGGAGATGAGACCAAAAGAGATAAGAAGAACGCTGTATTTATACATCCACCGGTAAGGCGCATACGCTTTAAGGGTATCAAAGAGAAAACCGAAAAAAAAGAAAAATGCCAGCAGGAATGATGCAAACAGTCCCGCCCTGATATTATTCCTGACCGGTATACGGATGATGAAGTAAACGAGCAGCGAGGCAGCAATATACATTCCAGCCAGCGGCAGAATATCAAGAAAGCTCAGGTAATGGAAGTTATTGGCAAACCCATGTAACACGAAGAATAAAGGCAGCAGTAAAACGAACCAGGGTTGCCTGCTCAATACTGTTTTCATTTTATTACTTTCTTTTCATAAAATAGAGCGTTCTGAGGGCTCCCGGTATCTTTACCTTCTGTTTTATATCGAAATACATTTCAAATGCCTTTTCAAATCCTGATTCTGTATAATCATCGAAAATATCTTCCCGGTTGGCGAGCAGTAACTGCACTTTTTCATCTTCTTTGGATGGGAATTCGATGATCAGCTCAGCTGCGATATCATTGAAATAGGCTGCCAGCCTGGGTAATGGGATATTCTTGCTGATAGCCAGGTGGTGTACCAGGGCAAGGGCGGTCACCAGGTCTGTTTTGATACGCTGATGAAAGGCCGGTCTTTCAGTATTGTTGAACCCGCCTGCTGCACTGGGATTGGCAATGTCCAGCACCAGGGGGAGAATATTCCTGATCTTTTCTTTTTTCGTTTGCGCATGCAGGTGACTGATGCACATATGATCAAAGTCGGTAGCTATCACCTGCCTGTTACCTTCGGCCAGGATCCTGGAGAAATAACCATTATTGGCGCCCAGGTCCAGCGCTGTATCGGCTTCGGTGGAAGACAATAACTGGCGGAATATATTCTCCTTGGCTTTAAGGTATTCCTGCCCTAAAATAGTTTCGTCATAATAATTGCTCCAGGTGCTGCCTGCTTCCAGCCTGCCGGTCTTTCGCAGCATGCTTTCCAGGTGTTGCAGGAGATTGAGCATTTTATTTTTGCTGAAACCAATTTCCTTCGATGATGATTTCCTTTTACGCGCAACAGATTCCGGCAGGAAAACATGCAGGTACACGCCGGCGTTGAATCTGCTCCTGAAAGGGAGCAGGGAAGCGGCAGTGGTGGCGGGAATGCCATCAGGATGCATGGTCAGCCAGTGATGAACCGGAATGCCCGTATATTTTTCCAGTAACAGCGGGAACAGGAAGTTTTCGCAAAACTGGCGGTATGCTATCCAGGGTTTGGATTCATCATACCATTCAAAGCTCAGGGTATCTATGAACAAAGGCCTGCCGGAATGGAATTGAACATTGTATGGCGTGGCGTCTTTCAGGATCATGCCATGTTCCATTGCTTTTCGCATGATCAGCAACGTTAGAATGCCTGCATCCCGCAGTTGCGAACCTGTCCATTCATAAGGGTAGCTGATAAAATGGATCGGTTCCGGGCGAAGGGTCTTGTACCATTCGCTGGTATGGGTAAGATTTTCGTTGATCTCTGCATGGGGTACCAGCCAGTGTTTGGCAGTGAGCGCCTCGTAGAGGCCGCTTTGCATGAGGTGGTCATAGCGTGTGGCATAGACCTGATTCACCTGTCGGAAAATCAGTTGTCCGGCCATGAATACAAAGCCACCGGGGTCTTTGTAGGACCCGGCTATGCGTTCAGATGTCTCCCTGGGCATCTTCATGGCCGTTTTCATCTTTCTTTTTCGGTCTGAAGAAGAAGGCCTTCACTTTCCACCAAAAGCTTTTGAAGTAGAAGAGTGCGCCCAATACGGCGGCGATAATTGCCTGTATCAGGTAACTACCGCTGCCGGGATCGAGGTATAAAAAGATGGTATTGATCACAGGTAGCTGAGATTTGTTTTCGGAGTCAATGTCAAAACGGTCTCATACATCAAACGGATGGTCTGTTCAATGTCGCGCTTATGCAGCATTTCAACAGTGGTGTGCATGTAGCGAAGCGGGATGGAGATCAGCACGGAAGGGCAGCCGTCATTGGCATAGGCGAATGAGTCCGTATCGGTACCGGTGCTGCGGCTCACGGTACGCAACTGAACAGGGATCTTTGCTTTTTCGGCCACATCCTGCACCAGTTGCAGCAGTTTGTTGTGCACTGCAGGTCCATAGGCCAGTGAAGGCCCTTTGCCGCAGGCAACATCTCCTTCAATGATCTTGTTGATCATGGGAGTATAAGTATCGTGAGTAACATCCGTAATGATGGCAACATCGGGTTTAATGCGGCGGGCGATCATTTCCGCGCCTCTCAGTCCGATCTCTTCCTGCACGGCATTCACCACATACAATCCGAATGGCAGGCTCTTCTTGTTTTCTTTCAGCAGCCTGGCCACTTCAGCGATCATGAAACCACCTACACGGTTATCGAAGGCGCGCCCGATATAGTAGTCGAATGCGATCTCATCAAAGCCATCCTGGTAAGTGACCACAGCGCCGATATGTACTCCGAGGTCTTCCACTTCTTTCTTTGATCTTGCTCCGCAATCGAGGAAGAGATTGTCAACTTTCGGTTGTGCTTCTTTCCCTTCATTGTGGATGCGGGTATGAATGGCTGGCCACCCGAATACTGCTTTCACGGGCCCTTTCTTTCCATGAATGATCACGCGTTGCGCGGGTGCGATCTGGTGGTCCACACCGCCATTGCGTTTGAGGTAGAGCAATCCTTCGGGTGTGATATAATTCACAAACCAGCTGATCTCATCGGCATGCGCTTCGATCACAACTTTGAAAGGTGCTTTGGGATTGATCACGCCAACAGCTGTTCCGTAAGGATCAGTGAAGGTTGTGTCTACATACGGTTTGATATAGTCCAGCCAGAGTCGCTGGCCTTTGCTTTCGAAGCCAACGGGAGAGGCATTGTTGATGTATTTCTGAAGGAATGATAAGCTCTTATCGGTGAGAATGGATTTTTCTTTGGATGCTTTCGCCATATTCGATGCTTCTTTTAGGTGATCTGAAAATTAAAAGTACAGATTTTCTGCTGTCGGCGCCTCATTTTATCTCCAGGATCAGCAAATTGTAAAGGCCCGCGTCATGCACTTTGTAAGCGGCTTTATACAGCGCTCCCTGCATAAACGCCTGCAATTCCCTTGCATTGTTATACCGGTAGAAATAGTAGTTGATATGATGCTTCCGCATGGCGGCGAGATGATCTTTCCAGGGCAAGTCGGGTTTGGTCAGTAACCAGGTGCTGCTGCGGGTGAGGAAGGCCAGTTTGGGAACGAAATCATAATCTGCATTGTCTGAGGCGAGGTATTTCCCCCGGAGATTTTTTTCTTTGGCGAAGGCCGCCAGTTCAAAAAGTGCAGCATTGCCACCCACTGCATCCTTGAGCTGGTTCACAGGAGCCATCAGGAAGCTTCCAAAAAACACAGCCCAGCAAATTATTGCCCTGGTTCCCCGGATATAAAGCCTGCCAAGCAGGGATTGTAACAAGAGCGCGCCGCCGATCAGCAATAGAAGGCCAACGGCCCAGAGAAACCTGGTTTCGATATGCACCATCAGGTAGCCCAGCGGTAACAGTACAGATGTAAGGAAGAAAAGAAAAATAAGCCCGTTCCGCTGATAGAACCAGTAGATGCTCAGGCCAAACAAAATGGCCGGCGCCAGAAAGGAAAGCTGGCTGAAGCAGGAGGCGGCCTCCATGAAATTAGTCAGAAAAAGTCTGACCTGCCGGATCAGGATATCCGGACGGAAATAGAATTCACCGGGAGTCCTTTGCACGGCATCGAACCAGGGGTCTTCCCAGTTTCCGGGAGAATCGGGATAAGGGGGAGGAGCAACCAGGTCTGTAGCGGTGAATTGCCTGGTGTACAGGTATACATTCATGTTATACCTGCCGGTATAACCAATAGTGAGCTCATGGAATTTGTTGTACAGGACCCAGATCCAGGGAGCAGATAACAGTAAGAAACATCCGATGCCGGCCGCAAGGTTACGGACCAGCCATTTTTTTCTCTCAGCATCTTTGGAATGAAAGTAATGCCACACTTGTATGATGGTGAAATGGGCAACAAAGAATGGGAAGCCGTATGCTTTGGCAAGATAGAGCGCGGCGCCTGCCACACCGCAAAGCAGGTTCAGTCCGGGACGTTTGTAAAAATCCCGGGCCGTGATGAGGTCTGTGTATACCAGTATCAGCCAGCAGAACAATACATCCGCAGCTATCTCGAAGATGGCATAATGAATAATGATGGGGATGGAAACCAGCAGCAGCAAAGTTTTCAGCGTATCGCTCAAGGCTGTTTTGTTGCTCAGCCGATGCACCTGGATCAGTATCAGCAGGCCAATAACAAGATTGGAAAGTTTGAAAGCCGTGATCTCCGCCATACCTGATTTGATCAGTGGCAGTACCAGCCAGGAATGTAACGGGCTCCAGTAGCTGTTGATGGCATTGTGATAATCGCCTTCCGCCAGGCGGCGCGCCACCATCATATAGCCCATACCATCATCATCGAAGATGAACCGGTAAGCAGGGAAAAGCAGCAGGCAGCAGGCAAGGTAAATGATCGATGCGACCGGGAGCTTGTATTGTTGGAACATAGGCATCACTACTTGAGCCGGAAAGATAGTGCATAATGAATTAGCGGGAAGGCAGTATTAGCATCAGCAGGGCGGATAGCATCATCAGTCCGTCCAAAACGAAGTAGAACAGGTAATCTGAGAAATTCTTTTTCGCATAAGGATAGAGCAGGGCGGTAAGGATACCGGGAACCAGCAGGGCTGCAAAATATAGCCAGCCGGTTTGCAGAAGATAACAAAACCAGGCGGTAGACAGCGCAAATAGCAGCAGGGAGACTACAAAGAGGGCATTCACGCCGCCTTCACTGAAATGCGTGATCATGCTGCGGATGCCCTGCTGCCGGTCGTATAACCGGTCGCGGTAGTCGAAGATGATACAGATGGCATAGATCAGGAAAAAGCGATGGATGCAGAACAGGGTGGCGGACAATCCCCAGTGATTATCATCTATGGCAATGGGAAGGAAGGTAGTTACATACATCCACACGAATGCAAGAAAGATGGTTTTGCCGATTGCCACTTTCCTCAGGTGATGGAATGGCGGGAACTGCAGTTTGGGTGCTGAATACAGGAAAGTGAGCACTACGGAGCCCATCAACCAGAACCAATGCTGGATGAAATGAATGAAAAACCATCCGGCCCCGGCAAATCCCACAATGAACAATGCCAGGTGCAAAGGTTTGTTCCTTTGCGTCCATCCGATACGCAGTGTTTCCGAAGGCATATCGGGTGTGAGGTACCAATGGAAATTATAACTGCAGAGTGTGGAAAAAAAAACGAAAAGCAGGTAAGCGGGAATATCGTATTGCAGGTGCAGCAACTGGTTGGTCTGATGGACCATCATCAGGGCGCATCCTGAAATAAACAGGCTGGTAAAAAGGAAAAAATGAAATAAGTACCTGAACATCTTTTAACGGATCACCACAACCGTGCCTGCATCGAGGGTGTCACTGGTATTGCCGCCGGCATCCCGCAGAACGAAACGGAGATTGATAGTATCCGGTTGAGCCGGATTACCTGGGTCCAGCGCCATGTGCAATATGGAAGCACGCATATGGGCCTCGATCTGACCGTCCATGCGTGGAACAGTTGGAACAGGTACACCCAGCGAAAAGCTATCGGGTTCATGCAAGGTTGTCTGACGCTCGTTCAGGTAGGTCTTCTTTACCCAAAGTGCTCTCTCTCCACCCACATCACCTTCTTTATCTGCATAATCGAAGGTTACGATCAGGTGGGGATCATTCTGGCTCGGCAATTCGCGGGTGCTGATAGAACTAAGTTTGATACTCGGTTTGGATCTCAGCTTATCTTTGCTGCAACTGCTCCAGACCAGTATGGCGGCCGGAACCAAAAAAAGAAGGCCGTAATATGATAATTTACGCATATTCATTGCTCGGTTGAGTACAAATTTAATGGCTTTGTCCCTTACGCTTAGTGTATGAATTCTAAATATGAAGATAAAGTTTTTTTGACGGATCAGGCGGGCTTCGATCAGCTGGCCCTGGAACTGTTCCGATTTCAATATGAACAGAATCCCGTTTACCGTGAATACGTAAATGCATTGAAGATAGTTGGGGACGATGTGAAGCGGGTGGAGGATATACCTTACCTGCCCATCCAGTTCTTCAAAACCCGCGATGTTCGTACCACCTCGTTTGAACCGGAAGCGGTTTTCATGAGCAGTGGTACTACACAAACCATCAACAGCCGCCATTCCGTGAAAAGCCTGGCGCTGTACCGCGAGAGCTTCCTGCTCGCCTTTGAACAATTCTATGGCCCGGTGAATGAATGGTGCATCATCGGGTTATTGCCGAGTTACCTGGAGCGCAGCAATTCCTCCCTGGTGGTGATGGCTGATGACCTGGTCCGCAGAAGCGGACATCCGGATTCCGGATTCTATCTGTACGAACATGAAAAATTAGCAGAGGTCTTGCAATCGCTCGAATCAAGACAACAAAAAACACTACTCATTGGCGTTACATTCGGACTGCTGGATTTTGCAGAGAAATTTCCCATGCCGCTGCAACATACCATCATCATGGAAACAGGAGGGATGAAGGGACGAAGGGAAGAAATGACCCGGCAGGAAGTGCATGATATCCTCAAAACTGCATTCGGACTGAGCTGCGTTCATTCCGAATATGGTATGACAGAGCTATTGTCGCAGGGCTATTCCAAAGGCGGGGGCATTTTTCATACACCGGCCTGGATGCAGATCCGGGTCCGTCAGGAAGATGACCCCCTGGATGTTCGCCTATCCGGCACCGGTATCATCAATGTGATCGATCTGGCCAATATCTATTCCTGCTGCTTCATCGCAACGGAAGATGTGGGACGAGTATATGAAGATGGCAGTTTTGAAGTGCAGGGGCGCGTGGATAACAGTGATATCCGCGGGTGCAGCCTGATGGTGGCAGGCATCTGAGATCAGATACCGATGGTCCGGTCTCTCGCCGCGATCTTCCATGCACCGCTTACTACTGAGTTCTCCACCGTAATACCGCGTTCGTACAGGGCAACGGTTGGACAAACATGATGCGGGATCCCATAGAGAATATCCCCCACTTTATAACCATGACCTGTACCTGCCTCCAGCACCAGGTGCTCTTCACTTTGTCCGACCGGCTTCAGCTCCGGCGCATTCAGGAAATACACCCGTTTAGAAATCTCGTTCTCGGCCGAAACGGATTTGTGGCCAAGGTCCACGCAGATCTTAGTATCGTCCGGCAATGAAACCACACGCGTCAGCAGCACTGCTGCAGGAACAAATGGTTGCTCAGGGCATTCATTCAGGTAACCGTTGTCCCAGAAAATAAATGTACCAGGACTGCATTCTATTTTTTCTCTTTTTGCATGGATGGGGAATCCGGGAGTGCCGCCTGCCACAATGATAGGTGATCCATAGCCTTTATCAATATACGATTGTGCCAGTGCCTCCACGCGTGCATATGCCGCATCCACTATCTTTTTTCTTTCTTCCAGATCAGGATGATGGATATGGCCATCGTAAGCATGCAGGCCTTTCAGTTCGATACCCGGCAATGCAACAGCCGCTTCATACAATGCCAGCGCTTTTTCAGGAACGATGCCTGTGCGGTTCTGACCAACATTGAGATCGATGTATACAGGCAGCAGTTTCCCATTGGTGAGGAAATGGGCCGACAGTTCTCCGGCCGTTCCGGGATTATCGATCAGGCAGCTGAAAACAGTATCGGGATATTTATCGATGAGGTTGAAGAAGCGTTCCTGCTTTGGCCCTACCGGTTGATAGGCCAGCAGTACATCCGGCACGCCGGCCTGCGCCAGCAGTTCTGCCTCGGCAATGGTAGCGCATTTGAATTTGCGGATGCCGGCTTTCATTTGCAGTTCGGCAGCTTCTTTTGTTTTATGCGTTTTTGCGTGTGTGCGTAAGCGTTGTTTATCATCTATCATGCCAATAAGCGCATCGATATTCTGTTGTACGCGTTGCGGATAGAGGATCAGCGCGGGTGAATCTACCTGGTCTGCATCACTGATCAGAAACCATGATTGTTCGGAATGGGTCATTGTTTTCTTTTTTTACACTACAAGGTTGAGCAGGAGCACGCCCAGCAGTCCCATGATGGCCACGATGGTTTCCATGAGGCTCCAGGATCGGAGTGTGTCTTTGATGCTCAGGTTGAAATATTCTTTGTACAGCCAGAAGCCAGCATCGTTCACATGTGAGAACATAAGGCTGCCTGCGCCGATACTCAATACCATCAAATTGGGCTCCACATTCAGTTGTGTAATGGTGGGCGCAACAATTCCGGCCGTGGTCAAACCTGCTACGGTGGCGGAACCGATACAAACACGCAACACGGCAGCGATCAGCCAGCCCAGCACCAGTGGGGGAATGGACCAGTTCTGCAGCTGTGCCGCAATGGCATCACTCACTCCACTGTCTACCAATACCTGTTTTAATACTCCGGCGCCTGCTACGATGAGCACTATCATCGACACATCTTTCACGGCATCTCCATAGATGTCCATTACTTCCTTCATGCTTTTTCCATTGGCGATGCCCAGGGTGAAGGTAGCTACAATCACGGATAAGAGCATCACGGTGATGGGGTCTCCCATAAAGGCCAGCAATGCGGGCCAGAAACTGTTTTGCATGGCAGGCAGTAAGGGCAGTAACGCGGTGGTGGCCAGCAGCAGCACGGGCAGGAGTGAGCTCAGGAAACTATTGGCGGGGCCGGGCATTTCATTTTCTTTCAATACCGGCGGCTGAAAAGTTTTGAGCGGTATAGAGTTGATATTTTTCAAAGTCCGCGCAAATACCGGCCCTGCTACTATTATAGTTGGAATAGCGATAACGAAACCATACAACAGCGTCAGTCCCATGTTGGCGTTGAACTGTGTAACCAACGCCGAAGGCGAAGGATGTGGAGGAAGGAACCCATGTGTAACCGATAATGAAGCCAGCATGGGGAGGCCGATATATACGGCAGGTAATTTGTATTGGTATACCACTGAAAAGATCAGCGGCACCATCAATACAAAACCAACATTGTAGAAAAGTGGAATGCCTACGATGAATCCGGTGACCATCAATGCCCACTGGATATTCTTTTCACCGAATGCTTTCATCAATACATCGGTGATGCGTTTGGCAGCGCCGCTGGCGGCCACCAGTTTACCAAGCATGGCGCCCAGCATGATGATCACCACCAGGGAACCGAGCGTATCGCCGATTCCTTTCTGAACGGACCGGGTGATCCTGTCTGCAGGTATTCCCAAACAAAGTCCCGTTGCTATGGAAACTACCAGGAAGGCGAGGAAGGCGTTGCATTTGCCCCAGGTGACCAGCAGGATCAGTGCAAGCAACGCAAAGAACACAATCAATAATGTCATGGGAGGATAGGGTGAATTGGTGTACAGTTAGTCAGCTAATATACTTATAATCCGTTACTTTTGGAGCAAGGCTTATGGATTCACTCACGCATATAGTACTCGGCGCCTGCATCGGAGAAGCTTTTGCAGGAAAACAGGTTGGAAAGAAAGCCATGTTCTGGGGCGCTCTGATGCAGAGCCTGCCTGATGTTGACTTTGTTGCATCATTCTGGTTGAACCCCGTGAATGACCTTCTCGCACATCGGGGTTTCACACATTCCTTTCTTTTCATTTTGCTGGTAACGCCCCTCATGGCGCTCATTGCGGAAAGGGTACACAGGCCGCATGATATTTCGCTTAAAAAATGGCTTGCATTTTTTAGTGTGGAGATGCTGGTGCACGTGGTGCTGGACGCCATGAATGCGTATGGTACAGGTTGGTTTGAACCTTTCAGCCATCACCGTTTCGGTTTCGATCTGCTCTTCGTGGCAGACCCACTGTTCAGCATCTGGCCTGGTGTGGCATTTGTTGCTCTGCTGGTGATGAAAAATAAGAACAGGCAGGCAAGGCTCAACTGGGTGAGGATGTCTATCGTGATGTGCGTGTGCTATCTCGGCTTCGGAGTGGTAAGTAAAACGGCTACCGACCGCGAAGTGAAAAAGATGGCGGCACAGCAGGGCATTCAATGGAACAGGTACCTGAGCACGCCTACCCCACTCAACAATATGCTCTGGTATGTGGTGCTGGAAGATACTGCGGGTTACCACCTCGGTTATCGTAGTGTTTTCGACAGGGACACCAGTATGCTGTTCACATATTTTCCGCGCAATAAACAATTGCTGGACCCTGTAAAAGATGAAGAAGATACTCACAGGCTGATACGTTTTTCGCAGGGATATTATACAGTGGAAAAATGGGGCGACAGCACCCTGGTGTTCAATGATCTCCGTTTTGGGCAGATCATCGGCTGGAACAATCCTGAGGCTGGTTTCGTTTTCCATTATTTCATGCAGAACCCTGACGATAATGAACTGGTGATCCAGCGTGGCCGCTTCACCAACTGGGATATGGCGGCGGCCAAAGGGCTGCTGCGCCGGATCAGGGGCAATTAGTTTACGCTTATCAAAAAATCCTTTCGCTACGCTCAATTACTTACCGGGTATTATAGGTATTCACTTATACGGGTACCCGTGAATTCTCCTGTCTATTGCATTCTCTCAGAAAAGCTGATTAACTTTACCCATACAGCTTGCAGAGATTTCTGCAGGAATAAAGGAGTGAGATACACATCCCGGCTTCAACTATTCTTCCCTCTGTACTCCTGGGTTCCTGTAGCGTAAGATCTCTCGCCTGGTCTTCCTGTTTTTGCTCGATGGTAATGTTACACAACGATGATGATCCGTGTTGCCTATTAACCGGTAATGGAACGGACAATATGAACAGCTATGGATGTTAAACTCACTACAGGAGGTAAGAGAGTTATGTCTTTTACCACGGAAATACCAGCCTTATCCAGCCATCAGGCCCTGCCGGGAGCCCGCCGGGTATTTGTGCAGACTGATCTGGGCACGATCCTGCTCTCGGAGATCGTTACGCCCTGGTTCACTATCTGGCATCAGCAAATTACTGTTGAAAAACCCGGCAGCCTGGAAGCAGCGGTGGACGAGCCTTTGCTGAACCTGCACATTGTATTGCGCGGTCATGTCCGCTACCAGCTGCAGGATAACAATAGTATGAAATGGTCGGAAGGGCAATTGAATATGTTCTGTTCCCCTCAGCTGAGAGTGAAGGCCTTCTTCGATGATGCAAAGGAATATACCATGTTGTCGATCAGTTTCCACAGAACTTACCTGGATGTGTATGCGCCATATTTTCCTGCGCTCCGGCAATTCCTGGACCGTGCTGATAATGGGGAAGAAGCCTTTCTGAGTGCGGCCAATACCAGCCTCACACCGGAAATGATCACCATAATCCGCGATATGCTTTACAGTGAGTACACGGGAGAGGTAAGAACATTGTACCTGCGCAATAAAGTGTCGGAACTGTTATTGCTGGCTTTTACACGTATTACGCCAGGTACTGCGGGCGCTTCCGATATCAGGCTGCATCAGTATGATATCGATAAGATCAGGGAGGCGAGGGAATACCTGCTGCAGAATATGGAACATCCGCTTACTGTGATAGAACTTTCGCATAAGGTAGGCATCAATGATTTCAAACTGAAGAAGGGATTCAAGCAATTGTACGGCGTTACCATTTTTGATTTTTTACTGGAAGCAAGAATGGAAAAAGCGAGAGCACTGCTAACGGAAACGGATACACCGATACATGAAATTGCTTTTACAACAGGTTATAAGAATGTAAGCAGTTTCACTGCAGCCTTCAAAAAAAGAATGGGATTTCCACCGAGCGCTATGAAGCGCAATAAATGATTCAGGGATTGTTCAGTTTTCGTAAAAACCGAAACAGTGCTTCGCCCGCTGGATATGTGCGTAAACGTTGCATGGCATCGCGGGTAGCCCCGGTCGTTTTCAATAATTCAAATAGTTCGTAATTGGCTTCATTCCTGTTGATCCAGTAATGCAGCTCCCTGAGTTCTTCGTCAGTCAACTGGTCTTTGAGGTGCCTGACGATTAGGTTGGCTATATGAAAGGAACCAACCACCTGCTGGTTGTTCATGGGGAAATATTTATATGATGAATTGAACATTTCAACCCCCGGATCATCACAATCGAAACCCTGTATGAATAGAAACAACCGGAATGGAATTATGTACTAGAGGAATGCAAAAAAAAGAAAGTTTTTATCCCGAAAACATAACCGCAGTTCTGTAATCAATGGGATATTTATAGGGGAAAGAATAGTATGTAAATGTTCGCTTCCGGCTCAGGCCGGAACGGACAAATGGGATACCGGTAGCAGCTCTTCCATTTATCAACTTATAGTCCGGGCGTCCGGAATGCAAGCTAGCATGCCGAACGGGTGTCTGACAGTTATGTACAGGATGCAGAGGGTCTACATAACAGGAAGATGCCTGGTGCATGAGAGGGTTAAAAAGACTTGAGGCATTCCCGGTACCCCGGATTTTTTGTTAAAAAGAAAGCCGGTGATTACCGGCTCCGGCCTCCCGGAGAGGCCGCGAATGATAAGTTGATGTTGATTATGGTAAGGATAGAATTGGAAGAGGAAGAAGGCATAGAAAAATGAGGGAGAGTAGAAACACTCCCCGGTTGTGACCCAACCAAACAGTCACATGCGATAAAAACTAACCATAGTAAAAATGGAATGAGTTCTTCATGGTGCGATCGTTAGCAGTATTTGGTTTTTCATTTTGTTTTCAAATAGTATAATAATAGAAACAACAAACCCGGTTTCCGGTACTATTGAAAGTGAATTTTTTTTATGTACCGGATCGATTGCGGCAGATATTCATCCTTAGCAATTGCATCGCTCTCACCTTCTGGTTCTTCACTGTATGTATGCTCACATCCAGCGCCGCAGCGATCTCATGGTTGCGCATGTTTTCGAACACACTCATCTTCAAAACTTTCCTGGATTGTGTAGGTAATTTCTCTATCTGCCGGTAGATCTCAGCCATTACTTCGGTGCGGATGATACTGTTCAGAACAAAATCATCACTGTCGCCATTCAGATAAGCCAGTTCCTTCCTGGAAACAGCATCGCGCTGATATTGTTTCAGGAGGTTCAGGCAGGCATTGCGTGTGGTGATATAGAGGAATGCCTTGATGTTCTGAATGCTGGCGAAATCAGTATGCTTTTTCCAGAGCTTCATGAATGTGTCTTCCACTATATCTTCAGCTGCTTGCCTGTCGTGGATCATGCGCTCCGCGAAATAACATAGCGGTGCATAGTACAGATTGAAAAAGGAGATCATTGCCTGTGAATTGCCGTTTCTCAACTCTTCAACCATGGCCTGGTCCTGGTCAGGGGCAGGTCTGTACGGACTTGTAACGGTTTCACTAACGGTGGTTGGTTCCGGTTGATACGGGTAACCGGAATGCTCAGGGAATTGTTCTTTCATTATCGCCTTTTTTGTTGCAAAGTGAACACGTGATATAAACCCTGATGGAGACATAACAATACATGGCCGCCTGTAAAGCAGGCAGAACAATGCATTGCATCGAACACCAGGAGATGTTTGCAATGGAAAATAATTATGATAACGTGAAGCGGGGGATCCGACTAATGCGTGAATATATAACCGGTATAACCAGTAACGCGCAGCTCTATGAGCCGTGGTCTGTAATTTTCCCGCTTACCTCGCGAGCCTTAATGAATGATGATAGTCGTTATCCCAATTTTGTGAAGCTACTAAAAGAGAAATGTGCGAACCAGGGTACAAGATTACAGGTAATATTCTTACCGGCAAAATAGAATTTACGTGAAATAATTATGGTTGGATTTGACGGTGAATTACGCTTGACCTTATTCGGGTATTCTTTCGCGTTGATGCGTATTTTTTATGCAGGATTGGTTTTTCTTGTAGTGAAATATTGATCGAAATTTCAAAAAATTATTCCGTAAATAAATATAAAACAGGATGCCCGGTCAGTGCATAACTATGTGGTATAACCGAAAATATTTCCCTTCTTGCGTTCAATATTTTCTTTATCTTCACCTCAGTTTAGCTAAAACGTTTTAGTTAGCAGGTTTCATACAATCATACATGAATACAGGTCTCATCGCCGGAGTGGATATCGGCGGCACGCATATCACGGCATCCCTCGTGGATCCCCATACAGGCAGCATTGTTCCCGGTACGCTGATCAGAAAGGCGGTACAATCCCAGGAAGCTGCATCTGTGGTGATCAACTCATGGGCCCCGGCCATCGAAGCCGCTTACACCCATTATCCGGAAGCCAATGGCCATCGCAGGATCGGCATTGCCATGCCAGGCCCCGTTGATTATGAGCAGGGGATCTGTTATATTAAAGACCAGGGAAAATATGATCAACTCTATGGGCTCAATATCAAAGAAATGCTGGCAGCCCGTTTGGGTGTATTGCCGGAACATATCCGAATGATGAACGATGCGCTCTGCTTCCTCAAGGGAGAGATCGCCGGAGGAGCGGCACGCGGATGTAAGAGTGTGCTTGGACTTACCCTGGGCACTGGGCTTGGTTCTGCCTGGTTCCATCACAACAAAGTAGTGGATGCCGATCTCTGGAGAATGCCTTTCAAAGGAATCATAGCGGAAGATCTGCTGGCCTCACGCTGGTTCGTTCAACGGTATGCGTTACAATCTGGACTTGAGCTGGCCAATACCAAAGCGCTGGTGGAGAAATTTTCGGAGGACCCCTGCATCGGAGAAATATTCGATGAGTTTGCCGGGCATCTGGCAGATTTCCTGGAAACCGTGCTGCCTTCCCATCCTGCAGATGTGGTGGTAATTGGCGGCAATATCGCCAAAAGTTACCGGCTCTTCCTTCCAGCTCTTGAAATAGCCCTGCAACAAAGGAATATCAACCTGCCTATACGCATCGCCACACTCGGGGAAGATGCCCATATTGTGGGCGCTGCCGCTAACTGGGCCTGATTCTGCCGGATTCTCCTATCTTTACTTTCTCCTTTCGCAACAACCTTTCCAATTGAATAAAGGCTGTCATTTCCACTCCGCATCGGTAACGTTTGCGTAAATAAACCGCGTTCATTCAGTTGTCGGTATTGAATAACTTTTTACACTTGCTGAACGAAAAGCCGGAATTCTTCACCTATTTCAAAAAAAACACACGGCCCCATGAATCTGTCAAGGCAAACGATTGTAAGTATTACTTCGCCCGAAGTGAATGTTCCGGCACCGTCTTATTTTGACCTGCCCGAGAGAGTATTACAATTCGGCACCGGCGTTCTGTTGCGCGGATTACCGGATTATTTTATAGACAAAGCCAATAAACAAGGCATCTTCAACGGACGTGTGGTGGTAGTGAAAAGCACCAGGGGCGGGGATTCTGACGCCTTTGCCCAACAGGATGGCATGTTCACGCTCTGTGTACGCGGCATCGAAAACGGAGAAACCGTTTCCGAGAATATCGTGAATGCCAGCATCAGCCGTATGCTCTCTGCGCGGTTCGACTGGCCCAAAATACTGGAATGCGCACAGAACCCGGATATGGAGATCGTGGTCAGCAATACCACCGAAGTTGGTATCGAACTGGTGCTGGAAGACACACGCGCCGTGCCTCCCGGTTCCTTCCCCGGCAAACTCCTGGCCTTCCTCTATGCCCGTTACAAAGCTTTCAATGGCGATCCCAATAAAGGTATGGTGATCATTCCCACTGAACTGATCCCTGACAATGGCACCAAACTCAAGAAGATCTGCCAGCAACTGGCTGTGTTCAACGACCTGCCTGCTCCCTTCATGAAATGGCTGGATGAATGCAATGATTTCTGCAATTCCCTTGTAGACCGCATAGTGCCGGGTAAACTCCCCGCCCTGGAACAACAGGAAATGGAAAAAGCTACCGGTTACAAGGATGCGCTCATGATAAAATCTGAAGTATACCGTTTATGGGCAATCGAATCCGGTTCCGAAAGAGTGAAACATATTCTTTCTTTCCACGAAGCGGACCCGGGAGTGGTGATCGCTCCGGACATCAATGTGTTCCGTGAGCTCAAGCTCCGGTTGCTCAATGGCTCGCATACTTTCACATGTGGCCTGGCATTTCTTGCAGGCTTCGGCACTGTGAAAGAAGCAATGGCAAATCCTGCTTTCAACCAGTTGATCAGCGCCCTCATGTTGCAGGAGATCGCTCCGGCTATCACTGACCAGGGGCTCACGCTGGAAATGGCAAAGGATTTTGCACTGAAAGTACTGGACCGCTACCGCAATCCGCATATCGATCATCAATGGATCAGCATCACCATGCAGTACTCTTCCAAAATGAAGATGCGCAATATACCTGTACTGCTGAAACATTATGAGCGCAATGGAACGATACCTGAGCTGATGGCTGCCGGCTTTGCCGCTCACCTCCTTTTTATGCGCAGCACCAGGGACGGTGAAGCATATTACGGCACCAGCTTCGGAAAGAAATACCTGGTGAACGATGATCACGCCGCCTGGTTTGCGGAAAAATGGGAAAAAATGGAAGCGCCGGAACTGGTGCAATCCATATTGAGCGATGCTGATTTCTGGGGCGCAGACCTTACCAGCCTGCCCGGATTTTCAGATGCAGTTACCAGTTACCTGAACCAGTTGCTGGACCAGGGAGCTAAGCAGCTCATCGGCCGTTTTCAGTCGGACAGCATGATCGCATAAGCGGACATGGCCTGCAGTAGCTACAGCTTGCCAAAAAAGTATAATATTTTGGTAATAGATCAACAGTCTTCAGCGGGTAAAGACTTTAATATTGGTGGTGTTGAACTGTTGTTTCATGAAAAACCTGCCTGATCTGTGAATCAGCCGGGACCAAAAACATTGATATGAAGAATTTCCTTGACGAGCATTTCCTGCTCCAGTCCGCTACGGCACAACGATTGTACCATGATTTCGCTAAGAACATGCCGGTGATCGATTATCACGGCCATCTTCCTCCCCAGCAGATTGCAGAAGATACCCAATTTGAAAATATCTCACAGGTATGGCTATACGGAGATCACTACAAATGGCGCGCCATGCGCACCAATGGTGTGGATGAAAAATATTGCACCGGCAATGCATCCGACTGGGAGAAATTTCAGAAATGGGCGGAAACGGTTCCCTACACACTCCGTAATCCACTGTATCACTGGACGCACCTGGAACTGCAGCGTTACTTCGGTATAAAGGATATCCTCAATCCGGCATCGGCAAAAAAAATATACGAGGCCAGCAGCGCCAAAGTGAATACGCCTGATTTCTCGGTGCGTAACCTGCTCCGCAAAATGGATGTGCGCATCATTTGTACTACTGATGATCCTGTGGATTCACTGGAATACCATCAGCAGGTAAAGAATGATGGCTTTGAAATCCCCATCCTGCCTGCATTCCGTCCGGATGCAGCTATGAATGTAGACGATCCCACCAAATTCAATAATTATCTCGGCAGGCTCGAAAAAGCTGCCAATACCAATATCGGTTCATTTGATGATTATCTCACGGCGCTGAAGAAAAGACATGATTTCTTTGCCAGCATGAACTGTTCCGTTTCCGATCATGGCCTGGAAGAGATCTATGCGGAAGAATATACGGAAGCAGAACTCCGCGCCATCTTCGATAAAGTACGCAGTGGAAAAACACTGGAACTGCAGGAACGAAAACAGTTCAAATCAGCCATGCTGGTGATCTTTGCCGAGTGGGACTGGGAGCGGGGATGGGTGCAGCAATACCATCTCGGCGCATTGCGCAACAACAATAGCCGCATGTTGCAGCAGCTCGGTCCGGATACAGGCTGGGACTCTATCGGCGACTTCTCACAGGCACGCTCACTCGCAGCTTTCCTCAACAGGCTCGACAAAAACAACAAGCTCACTCGTACCATTCTCTATAATCTCAATCCCGCCGACAATGAAATGATGGCCACCATGATCGGTAATTTCAATGATGGTTCCATTGCCGGTAAAGTACAGTGGGGATCAGGCTGGTGGTTCCTGGATCAGAAAGATGGTATGACAAAACAATTGAATGCGTTGAGCAATATGGGACTGCTAAGTCGTTTCGTAGGCATGCTTACTGATTCGAGAAGCTTTCTTTCATTTCCCCGTCATGAATATTTCCGTCGTATATTGTGTAATCTGTTTGGAGAAGAGATCGAAAATGGTGAATTGCCGAATGATCTCAACTGGATCGGCAAAGTAGTGCAGGATATTTGCTACAACAACGCCAAAAACTATTTCAACTGGCAGTTTGCAGATCAGGCCACACTGGTAGCACAACAGTAATCATGCACAATCGAAAGGAATTGATTTATGAAAAATTATTTTGACCTCACCGGCAAAACCGCACTGGTAACAGGTTGTAACAAAGGCATCGGAAAGGGCATGGCCCTGGGCCTTGCAGAGGCAGGAGCCGATATCATCGGGGTGTCCGCTTCACTCGCACCCGGAAGCGATATTGAAAAAGAAGTAACAGCCCTCGGAAGAAAATTCTATACACATAAAGCCAATCTTGGTGACAGGAATGGGGTGTATGATTTCATCAATGCTGTGAAAAGCGGCCCTGTTCAACCAGACATTCTCATCAACAATGCAGGCACCATCATGCGCAAGCCTGCTGCCGAACATTCGGATGAATACTGGGACACCGTGATGAACATCAATCTCGATGCACAGTTCATCCTCGCGCGCGAATTTGGAAAAGATATGATCCAACGCGGCAGCGGAAAGATCATCTTCACCTGTTCATTGCTCACTTTCCAGGGCGGCATCAATGTGCCTGGCTATGCAGCCAGCAAAGGTGCATTAGGCTCCCTGGTGAAAGCGCTTGCCAATGAATGGGCAGGCAAAGGAGTGAATGTAAATGGCATCGCACCCGGATACATCGCAACGGATAATACAGAAGCCCTGCGCGCCGATGAAACAAGAAGTAAATCGATACTTGACCGTATCCCTGCCGGACGCTGGGGTGAGCCGCAGGACTTCAAAGGGCCTGTGATCTTCCTCGCTTCAGAAGCGGGTAGCTATGTTCACGGCACCATTCTCACCGTAGACGGTGGCTGGATGGGCAGATAATTTTTTCGAAAAGAAGAACAACACAAATAGAAAAATGGAGATCAGATTTCAGAACAGTCCAAAAGAGACCAGCGCCATGAACACGCAGCAACTGCGTGATAATTTCCATGTGCCCGGTCTGATGAAAGACGACCAGTTGCAACTGGTGTATTCCCATTATGATCGCGTGATCCTCGGTGGCGCCAAGCCTGTGAACAGCAATGTTACACTGGCTAATCATCCTGAGCTGCGCGCTGAATATTTTTTAGAACGAAGGGAACTTGGCATTATCAATGTTGGTGGCGATGGAACAGTTATTGCTGACGGAACATCATTTTCCCTCAGCAAACTCGATGCGCTCTATCTTGGCAAAGGCACAAAGGACGTGGCTTTCAAAAGCAATGACCCGAAGAACCCGGCCATTTATTTCCTGCTCTCCGCACCCGCGCACCAGACTTATGAAAATAAAAAACTGAGCAAGGAAGAAGCATCGCCGGTAACCCTGGGCGATCAAAGCACCGCCAATAAACGCACGATCTATAAATACATTCACCTCGATGGCCTGAAGAGCTGCCAACTGGTGATGGGCCTTACTGTTCTGAACGAAGGCAGTGTCTGGAACACCATGCCTGCACACACGCATACGCGCAGGATGGAAGCCTATTTCTATTTCGACGTGCAGGAACAGCATCGCGTTTTCCATTTTATGGGTGAGCCCACGGAAACACGTCACCTGCTGATGGCCAACCACGACGCAGTGATCTCACCGCCCTGGAGCATTCACTCCGGAGCTGGCACTGCCAGCTATTCCTTTATCTGGGGAATGGCAGGAGAGAATTTAGTTTTCACTGATATGGACGCCGTTGCCATCAGTGAGATCAGGTAAACCAAACGAGACTAATTGCAGTATGAATAAAAAAGTATGTTGTTTTGGCGAACTGCTGTTGCGCCTTTCTCCGGCGCTCAACCGGCAATGGATACACGAAGCATCCATGCCAGTGTTTGTGGGCGGAGCTGAACTGAATGTAGCAACGGCGCTTGCCAAATGGGAAGTGCCGGTGGAATACAGCACAGCCCTGCCGGATAACTACCTTGCGCGCGAGATCTGTGAACATATAGAAGAGAAAGGGATCAGTACAAAACCGGTCCATTTTTCCGGTGAGCGGATCGGAACCTATTATCTTCCCCAGGGAACGGACCTGAAGAACGGAGGTGTGATCTATGATCGCGCTTATTCCTCCTTCGGTTCACTCAAGCCGGGAATGATCGACTGGGACGAAGTATTACGCGATGCCCGCTGGTTCCATTTCAGCGCTATCAGTCCGGCGCTCACAGAGCAGGTAGCTGCTGTATGCCGCGAAGGCGCCGCAGCTGCTGCTGCCAAAGGCATTACAGTCAGCATCGATCTCAATCATCGTGCAAGTTTGTGGAAATATGGAAAGAAACCAGTGGAAGTGATGCCTTCGCTGGTAGAGTACTGTGATGTAGTGATGGGCAATATCTGGGCCGCCAATTCATTGCTCGGCATTCCTGTAGATCATGAGATCCACCTGCATGGCAGCAAACAGGATCTTTTGGAACATGCCGGCAAAACTGCGCTCGCCATCCACAAACAATTCCCCAAAGTAAAAACGATCGCCAATACATTCCGCTTCGATCAGGGTGATGGCGGTATTCTTTATTACGCATCACTGGATACAGCGGGGCATCAGCATCATTCAGCAGAACTGGTAGCATCCAAAATAGTAGACAAAGTAGGAAGCGGTGATTGCTTCATGGCCGGTCTCATTTACGGGCTTTATCACCGTCATGATCCGCAGGAAGTGATTGATACCGCTGCGGCTGCGGCTTTCGGCAAACTCATGGAGAAAGGCGATGCCACCAGCCAGGATATGGAAACCATTAAAAAAAGAATCAGCGCACATGGATAAAAACAAACTGATCAGGAAGACGATCACAGAACAGGGTCTTATCCCTTTATATTTTCATCCGGATCCCGATACCTGCATCGGCGTAATGAAAGCTCTCTACGCAGGTGGCGTGAGGGTAGTGGAGTTCACCAACCGTGGTGCGGCTGCGCAGGAGAATTTTGAAGCGATGCTGAAAGTTCGCGACAAGGAATGCAAAGACCTGTTGCTCGGCATCGGCACCATCAAAACGAAAAAAGATGCGAAAGCCTTCATCAAATCCGGCGCTGATTTCATTATTGCACCTGGTATGATCGAAGAAGTGGCGGAGACCGTTCACAAGGAAGAAATGCTTTGGATCCCCGGTTGTATGACCACCACCGAGATCATCAAAGCAGAACAGGCCGGCGCATCGCTGGTCAAACTCTTTCCCGGTAATCTGCTGGGGCCCGGTTTCATGAGCGCTATCCGCGAACTGTTCCCTGATCTGCTCTTTATGCCTACCGGTGGAGTGGAGGCAGAGAAAGAAAATTTGACTGCCTGGTTCAAATCCGGCGTAAGCGCCGTGGGCATGGGCAGCAAACTGATCACGAGATCTGTACTTGAGGATAAAAAATATGATGAGCTCACAGCAGCCGCCAGCGCTGCATTACAGCTTATCAAAGAGGTAAGATAAACAGGTAATCTTCATCTTTTCATTCAACACAACCAAAACCCTGAACGATCATGCAGCAAGTCATAGGAAAATACAGGTGGACGATCTGTACGCTCATTTTTTTCGCCACTACCATCAACTATCTGGACAGACAGGTGATCAGCCTTGTGAAAGGCTATGTGGAAACAGAATTCAAATGGACTGAAATTGATTATGCCAACCTGACCGTAGCATTTCAGCTTTCCTATGCGATTGCGATGATGTTCATCGGTCGCCTGATAGATAAGCTCGGCACCAAGATGGGATATGCCGTATCCCTGATCGCCTGGAGCATTGCGGCTATTGGCCACGGTTTCATCAGCAGCACCGGCGGCTTCTTTGTGGCCCGCGCAGCGCTGGGCGTTACCGAAGCTGGTAACTTTCCCGCCGCCATCAAAACCACGGCCGAGTGGTTCCCTAAAAAAGAAAGGTCACTCGCAACTGGTATCTTCAATTCCGGTTCCAATATCGGCGCCATCATTGCGCCACTTACTGTGCCCTTCATTGCAGAAGCATTGAACTGGCGTATGGCATTCGTGATCACCGGTGCTGTAGGGTTGATCTGGCTGATCTTCTGGTTCTGGTTGTACGAAATACCTGCGCGCAGCAAACGTTTAGGCAAAGCCGAATTCGATTATATCCACAGTGATGAAGATGAAAAAGCGGAACAAACAGAAGCGAATGCCGCAAAGAAAATTTCCTGGGGACAATTGCTGGGCTATCGTCAGACCTGGGCTTTTGCACTTGGTAAATTCTTGACAGACGGCATCTGGTGGTTCTATCTTTTCTGGCTTCCTGATTTCCTGAAGAAACAATACGATCTCACCAATACAGATATTGCTGTACCGGTAGCCATCGTTTACACTATTGCAGCTATCGGCAGCATTTTCGGTGGATGGGTGCCTGGTAATCTCATCAAAAAGAACTGGCCTGTATTCAAAGCCAGGAAAACTTCCATGTTCATTTATGCGCTCTGTGTATTGCCTGTAATGCTGGCGCAGTACCTAGGATCATTCGGTATGTGGTATGCTGTGCTGATCATTGGTCTGGCGGCAGCGGCACACCAGGCATGGAGCGCTAATATCTTCACTACTGTATCTGATATGTTCCCCAAGAGAGCGGTGGCCAGCATCACCGGTATCGGTGGTATGGCAGGTGGTCTCGGCGGCATCCTGATTGCCAAGTGCGCAGGTTACCTGTTCGAATATTACAAAGGACAGGGAGATATCACGGTGGGTTATATGATCATGTTCGTGATCTGCGGTCTGGCCTATCTTACAGCATGGCTAGTGATGCACCTGCTGGTTCCGAGAATGAAGCGAGTAACGCTATAAAACTGGAATAACGGCTTCCTGTCTGACCGGCGCGTATACGGCTCAACGTTACCTGTGTAACTCCCAGGTAAGAAGCGATATAACCAAGTTGTACACGACGGATCAGTTGCGGGTTCTTTTCCAGCAAGAGTTGGTAACGGACTGCAGCGGGAAGGCTTTGCTGCATCATGAAGGTTTGTTCCGTTCTCACCAGTTCAAACTCTGCTAGTTTGCGGCCCCAGTTCGCGATCTCGATATTGGTAGTGAATAATTCCTGGAGTTTGTTGAGGGAAATGGAATACAATACAGCATCTTCCAGCAATTCTATTGTTTCATAACCGGGTTTGTTGGCAATATAGCTATAGTAACTCATGGCAACATCGCCTTCAATGCCGAACCAGAAAGTAAATTCCTTATTGTCTCTCATGGAGAATGCGCGTGCAATACCCTTTTCGATAATGTAAAGCTGTGAACCTGTTCTGCCTTCCTTGAACAACTGATGACCTTTGGGAAGATTAACCTGTTCCAGGTGGGAAACAAATAAATGCATGGCGTCTGCAGAGAGCGGGTAAACCGATTGTATTTTATGTAAAACGTTTTTCAATGTAACCGCATGAACATGTTTTTCCCGGCGGACGCCGAGTTTGTTCACGGGCCGCAATATAGGGTAGTTACATTAAAACCGTCTTAACAATGGCCGAGCAGCCAATAGAAAAAGATAAAGAGTAAAATCGTTCCAACGCAGCCTCCGCCCCATTTCCAGGCTGCGGCGCCTGCCAGTAAAGTACGAAGCCAGTTTTGCATAACAGTACTGTTTTATGATGAAATTAACATGGTCCATCTAAAAAATCGTGCCATTGCAAAACCGGCTCCGGACTGAATATCAAAATTGGAACCCTTCCATTTCATCTGCACTGGGTCCGTAACTGCCGGGAATGGCAATATCCAAAAGGCGGAGGTAAACGCCTAACTGGGCACGGTGATGGGTTGTTTGGTTAAGGCTCATACGGATCACTTCACCTTTCGATTCGGCACTGTAAATATTGGCGCCGCTGCGGAGCGTCCAGATCGGAAGCAGGTCATTATCCGTTGCTTTCTCCAGTTCTGTCCTTCCTTTTTGCAGTTGCTCATCAAAGAAATTCAGAAGGTCCTGCGTATTGCCAACTGTCGGGTACGTGTAAGGGTTATTTTCAAAATCAAGCTCACTGGTGGTCAGAGCCATATGCGTCCAGCCGGGTAATTCCGCCACATGCGAGGCCAGTTGTTTCAGGCTCATGCTCTTGGGATGCGGCTTCCAGTCGTATTTGTCTTCAGGCACCAGCGCCAGGAATTTGCGGGTGGTAGCTGCTTCGTTATTCAGTTCTGTAAGGAGTGTTTTTGCGTGGTACATAGTTGTTTGTTTTAATGATACAAACCTACCAGCGCAGAGTGACAGCCTTATGTCAGCAGCCTTCTGAAAAGTAAAAAAATATTTTACCAGCCGATCCCATAGTCTTCCCCATGATTGGAACTGCCGCCCCAGAAACTGCCGTGTTCCCAGTCGAACCAGATAGCGTTGATCGGTCCGCTGGTCCTGTCGTCGAAGCTGAGGGTGTAACCCATTTGCTTCAGCGCGTTGCGAACGGGTTCCGGTGTGGTATTCTTCAGCAGGAGATGACCAGCGCGAGGCTGCCTGTCTTTTTCCTTTGTTCCTCCCAATGAGAGCCAGAGTTGATTGCTGTTGATATTGGCAGCTTCTGCTGCCTGCTGAACAGTCATGCCGAATTCCACCATATTCAAAAAGAACTGTAATAAATTCTGGTCCTGCGTATCGCCTCCCTGCACCGCGAATGATAAGTATGGTTTTCCATTTTTCAATGCGAGTGTAGGCGTGAGCGTTACCCTGGGGCGTTTGCCTGGTTCCACCACATTGAATGGATTGAGTTCCGGATTGGTCACAAAGCTTTGCATGCGCTGGCTCATGCCAACACCGGTTTTTCCGGCAATGCAGGCCGGCACCCAGCCGCCGCTGGGTGTGATGCTCACTACCCAGCCGCTTTCATCGGCTGCTTCCACGCTGGTGGTGCCACGCCAGAGGCGGTCGTGGTACAGTGAATCTTCCAGCTCACTATAATGGATATACGCAGAACTGTTCCTCACATCATGTGAAGGCATGAACTGCGGATTGGAGCGATTGGTGGTATCGATCAGTAGTCCTCTTTTTTTGAGCAGCTCAAGGTATGGGTTCGATTTTCCTTCGAAAGGGTAGGGATCACCTGGGCCTGCCGTCGCATCATTCTTATCGGCGCTGATCAGACCGGCACGCTGGCGCGCATACGCTTTAGATAACAGTCCCTTCATGGGTTCTTCCGGAGGGAAATAAGGATCGCCATAATAGAAATCACGATCGGCAAAACTGAGGTTCATAGCCTGGTATACGGTATGGATGTATTCCGCGGAATTGTATCCCATCTTTTTAAGATCGAAGTTTTCCAGGATGTTGAGCGCCTGCAACATCATAGGGCCCTGCGTCCATTGGGAGAGTTTGTAAACATCGATGCCTTTGTAATTGGTATGAAGCGGTTCTTCTTCATGGACCTTATAACCGGCGAGGTCCTGCAGGGTGATCAAACCGCCCTGTTCCTGGCAACCTCTTACGAATTCTTTCGCGATATCGCCTTTATAGAATCTGGTAGCGGCAGCGTAGATCGCTTCTTTTCTATTCTTCCTTTGTTTGAGCGCTTCCTCTTCTGCCTGCACCATTTTTTTGAGTGTTTCCAACAAATCTTTCTGAATGAAGATCTCACCGGCTTGCGGCGCTTCCCTTTTTTCCCCGGGATGAGTAAGGAAGACTGCTTTGGAGTAAGGCCATTCTTTGATGCGTGCTTTGCCGCGTTCGATGCTATTGGCGGTCTGCGCTTCTATGGGATAACCTGCTGCCAGTTCCATGGCGGGCGCCAGCACTTGTTTCAGGCTCATGGTTCCGTATTCTGCCAGCATATGACAGAGACCTGCAGGCGTTCCCGGCGTAACGGCGGCCTGTGGCCCGAACTCAGGAGGAAAATCAAGTCCCTGCGATTTGAAATGCGCGGCGGTGGCGCCGGTGGGGGCTACGCCCAGCGCATTGATGCCGATCACTTTTTTTGTTTTGGGATTGTAGATGAGGGCCTGTGTTTCGCCACCCCAGCTGAGCACATCCCACATGGTGCAGGTGGCGGCCAGCATGGCGCAGGCTGCATCGATGGCGTTGCCGCCTTTCTGAAAGATCATACTTCCGGCAGTGGCCGCCAGGGGCTTGCCGGTAATGGCCATCCAGTGTTTGCCATGAAGCGGAGGCTTCTGTGTCTGTTGTGCAGCAACAGTCAATACAACTGCCAGCAGGCAGCCGGTGAATAGCAGATGTTTCATGATGGTTAAGATACCAAAAAAAACGCCCGACTTGTGGTCAGGCGGTCAATTTCTTGAGGGCGTCTCTGCTTAACTGGAACCATTCCCGGTAACTGGCTTTTTCCCGGGCGCTCAGGTGGGTGGATTCGTGCAGGATCTGGTTGAACTGTTGAATGGCCTCTTCTTTCCTTTCAGCTTTTTCCAGGAAGATGCCGTAATTATAACGGGCTTCGTAATTGGCGAACTGTCCGTTCATTTGTTTGAATTCCTTTTCCGCTTTTTCTTCCTCACCACAATAGGCCAGGCTTAATGCATAAATAACATGTACGCGGGATTTGGCGAATTGCGGAAGATTGACAATTTTGGAAGCCATGCTCACTACATCTTCAAACCGGTTGAGAGCAAAATAGGCGAGCGACAATTGACCACACACATGTTCATTCTCCGTGAATGCGCCGGTAAGACTGCCTTCATAGAGCTTCACGGCCTTATCGGTCTGTTTATTGGCCAGGTAGGCATCTGCGAGGGCGATGCGGTTATTGAAAGTATCGGAGAAGCGTAGCCGCTCTTCGAGTTTGGAGATCTGTCCACCGGGATTCAGTACGCTGGATAAATTCGTCTGTACATTCTGTACATGACGTCGGTTGAACATTTCTGTAAAAATGTAAATCAGTGAACCGATCACCGGCAGGAAAACGATCAGCCAGATCCATTTCTGGTGCAGGTTCCTGCGGAGGGCATGGACCACGCAAATGGCCTGTAAACCGATCACGATATAGTAATAATAGTTGTTTTCGAAAAACATGCCGCAAAGAAAGAAAGTTTTTTCGCTTTTTGCAAATAGCGATGGAGTGGCAGGGGCCGACAAAAAAGGTCGGGTGTGGCCAGTCGCTCGCCTCCGGCGAGTGACTTCTAATTGTTCGCCTCCGGCGAACACTGCGTCGCCGGAGGCGACTGAATACAAGTCACTCGCCGGAGGCGAGCGACTGGCACTCCAAAATAAAATCCCGCTCCAAAAAGAAACGGGAATCTAAAACCGACCCTGGTCCAAAATATCTTATTCGCCCAGCCAGCGTTTGAATTCACCTGCCTTATCCCGGCTCACGATAATTTCTTTTTCGAATGGCGTGTTCAGCACCAGTTTCACTCTTCCTCCAAAATAGGAATACATTTCACGGATATCATCGAAAGCCACAATGGTGGCCCGGTTCACGCGAAAGAATTTCTGCGGATCGAGCAAACACTGATTGAGTGTTTCAATGGAATGCTGAAGAATATATTTCTTGTTGTCTTTCGTTTTGATGAAGTTGAGTCTGCCTTCCGCAAAGAAAACAGCGATATCTTCCGCCCGCACGGAGATCAGTTTCTCCCTTGTTCTCACGAGGAACCTGCTTTGGAATTGTTTGCCTGGTCCATAATTGCGATGACTGGTTACTGCTTGCGTTTCGGGTTCATTCAGGTCCAGGATGCTTTTGGCCAGTTGCACATGCTGCAGTTTAGACGGTAATGCATCCTGTTGTTCAAATTTGCGGAGGCTGGTATGCTTGTAGGAATTGGTGAAAAGAAGCGGACTGCTGAGATGTCCTTCCTGCAGATAACGCATGGCGCGGTTGTTGAGCTGGAGAATATCAACCAGCAACAGGTCAGGCTCACTGTTCATTTTCAGGTAACGGACGAACTCGAAAAAATCAGTGAAATGATCGATGCTTTCCGGACGTTCTTTCAACTGCAGCATGTCTTCACGCAGGCGGCTGGCGATGTTGACTTCTTCTTCGATGATGACTACTTTCATAGTATGTATGTTAACGATGCAAAAGTAGTTTCTGCCGGCCCGGCGCCAATAGCATAATCATGCTAACCAATGAAAAGGGGCCTGCACCCAGCGGTGAAGCCCCTTTGAAAAATATGGCCGGGAATATTAGTGAGATTCCACGTATGCTTTGAAATTGTCCAGTATTCCCTGCCATCCTGCGCGTTGCATTTCTTCTGAATTCATGTTTTCCGGGTCGAATGTTTCTGTAACCAAAACACCATTACCGGCGGTTTCAAAAACCACTTTCACTTTTCTGCCGTCGGCCATAGTGTATTCGATGAGTTTGTTTTCTTCAATGGTAGTATAAGTGCCTTCAAAGTCGAAACCCATACTGCCGTCTTTGGCTTCCATTCTCGTTTTGAATTTGCCGCCAACGCGCAGATCGTTCTCGGAACTTGGCGTATGCCAGTCGGGATGACCTGTAGCCCATTCTACGATCGCTTTGGGATCATTGAATTGCTTCCATGCTTTTTCTACGCTGCCGTTGATGGTTGCCTGAACTGTTATTGCTTTTTGATTGATCGTTTCCATATTTGTTGTTTTATTGATTTACTGTTTTTGATTATGACACAAACTTAGTGCGCCTTTGCCAAACCGGCCGAGTGTGATCGCGACTTTCATGAGGCGTTTTTGCGTCAAGCATGCCGCAGGCCGGTATTATTGGGTATTTTTATTGTACATGCACCTGGCTGCTGTATTGCATTGATAATATTTTCAAACCTTTCATTATGCGTAAACTTTCGGTTTTCAATTTTATCACCCTCAATGGATTTTTTGAAGGACCAGGCGGAGATATAAGCTGGAACATTCATGATACGGAAGAAGCAGATCATGCAAAATCAGGACTGCAGGCTGATAATATCTTGCTCTTTGGTAGAAGGACCTGGCAGATGATGGCTGGTTTCTGGCCCACGCCTATGGCAATGGAACAAATGCCTGAAGTGGCAGAAGGAATGAACAAAGCGGAGAAGATCGTTTTCTCCAATACCCTCAAAGAAGCAAACTGGAAGAATAGCCGGATCATTGGTGGCGATATAGGCAAAGTGGTCCGGGAGCTGAAAGCAACCCCAGGGAAAGACCTGACCATTCTTGGAAGCGGCAGCATTGTAACACAATTCACGGATCTTGGGCTGATCGATGCCTGGCAGATCATGATCAATCCCGTTGCGCTGGGAAATGGCACACCTGTTTTTCATGGTATAAAAAACAAGCTTGATCTGAAACTCGTGAACAGTTCCATCAAAAAGAATGGCCTGGTTGTATTGGATTATCTGCCAGCCTGAATAAATCTTCCCTGTATCCACTGGATAATTTTTATATATTTATACCTACCAGCCGTTTTCAAAAACCTTTCCCTAACGCACAACTATTTTTCCCGATCGCTACTGAAACCGGCTCCTGAACTTGGTAAAATTGCAGGAAGAAATGAACCAGGAATTAACGGATACATTGGCAGATGCCACTCGTTGGGAACTTTTCCTCCAGGGAAATGAGCAGGCTTTCGAGCAGCTCTATCGGCGCTATTACCCTGTTTTGTTCAATTACGGTTTCCGTGTAACAACCGATCAAAGTCTTACCAGGGAAGCCATTCAGCAACTTTTTGTGAAATTATGGACTAACCGTGCAGGTCTTTCAGCCACCCCGCATGTGAAACAATACCTCTTCAAAGCATTCAGGAACCATCTGTTTTCCCTGCAGGAAAAATACAGGAAAGAATTATCGGTTGATGAAGATGAGATCAACCTGGTGCAGGATTCACGCGAAGAAAAGATCATCCGGCTGGAAACAGCTCATCATAATGCACAAAAGCTGCAGGAAATGCTGAGCACCCTTACGCCCCGCCAGAAAGAAGCCATCCAGCTCCGCTTTTTCAGTAATCTCTCTTACGAAGAAATCGCCGATATCTTGGAAATGCAGGTTGGAGGTACCTACAAACTCATCTACCGGGCCCTCGAAAAACTGCGTGAAAGCACACCAATTTTCTTCATGATCTGCTACTGGCTCTGCTACTAAAAAATAATTATTAAATTTTTGGGATAATTATCGTCCCATCACTGTATTTCTATTAGAGGACCTTATTCCGGAACTTTTATGAGTATGTCTGAACAGCAATATGCAAACTGGGGTGTGGCCGAATTCATGGCGGATCCCGCATTTCAGGACTGGGTCAGTGGAACAGGTGATACCGTGGCGCTGCTTGCACACTGGAAAAAGGTACAACAACGTTATCCTGAACTGCAATCCGTAATGGAAGAAGCCGCTGGCCTGATTCGCGAACTGCGTCCGAAAAAAATATTGCAGGACCCGGAAGGGGAACGGCTGGTCTGGAAAGCCATCCGCGAAGTGATGAAGAGCGAAAAATCACAGCCGGCTACTTCCTCCGCAAAGCTTATCCGCTGGCCTGCTGTAGCCGCAGTAGTATTGATGATGCTGGGAGTGGCCGCACTGGTGATCTGGTTGCACCATACACAGCATGCAGGTAACGCCCAGGTTTCGGAAACAACAGACAACCGTGGCGCCTTCCGCCTGATCAGCCTGCCGGACTCCTCCAAAGTGATGCTTGGTGCCAATTCCAATATCAGGTATAATGAAAAATGGAATAGTAAAAAAAAGCGAGAAGTCTGGCTGAAAGGAGATGCTCATTTTGAAGTGAAACATTTCAACAGGAACGAATCCGCAATCAATGATAACGAAAAGTTCCTGGTTCATGTGAACGATCAACTGGAAATTGAAGTGCTTGGCACAGTGTTCAATGTGTGGAACAGGAATGGAAAAACAGAAGTGGAGCTCGAATCAGGAAAAGTGAAACTCCGTATGAAAGGGTCGGCAAAAGAAATGTTGCTGAAACCCGGAGAAGTAGCCACCATCAACGGTTCATCGTTACAACTCAATCAGGAGAAATCAGACCTGGTGCTGCAAGGCCCGGACCATGATAAACTGTATAATCTTAACAACACATCGGTTGCCGAAATAATCGATCTCATTACAAAGACCTATGGAAAGAAAGTGATGGTGGATGATACCACCCTGCTTTCCCGGAAGATCGATGGTGTATTGCCGCTTTGCCATGAAAAAGACCTGTTGTTTGCGCTCTCGGGTATCCTCGATATCCGCGTAAGACAAACAGATGCCCGGACCTGGGTGTTTAGTACGGCTGAATAAACCCAATATATCAAACAGCTATGCATGCGTAGAAAACTAATTTTTCTGCTGGTACTCCTATGCGGGGTAACGGCAGGCTTTGCACAGTCCTCAGAGAAATCTTTGAAAGAAGCCCTGGACCTGTTAACGAAAGAAAAGAAGACCCGTTTCATTTTTGAAAGGTCTGTAGTGGAAGGGCTCCGCGTCAATTATAACTGGAGCGATGTAAAAAGCAAAAAAGCACAGGATGTGCTCAATGAATTATTATCCCAGGTTGGATTGTTCTCCCTTCCCGTAGGCAATAATTATTATGCAATAAGAAAATCCAAAAAACCGGCGGAGAACAAAAGTACTAGCAACCAGCCCAACACTTTAATTCTCAAAACAGGTGCGCGGGAAGATTCCGTAAAACCTGTCAGGGGCAGTGCCGTTACAGTACTGCGGGGAGTGGTAAGGGAAAGAGGCTCCAATAAGCCCGTAGAAGGCGCTACTATTGAATTATCACCCTACGGTCTGTTTGCGGTTACCGGAAAGGATGGCGCTTATATTTTCAATGATGCACCTGTGGCGCGAGTACACCTTTCCGTTAGTGGGTTGAGCATGATCAGGGAAGACAGGGATATCAACCTGGCTGATCCGCGGGAACGTATCCAGATTTTTCAACTCGGCACCAACGCGCTCGGACTGAAAGAAGTAACGGTGGTAGCCAAAGAGAACAGGCATGGCGCCACTTCATCCACCATCTCCAAAACAGCCATAGAGCACCTGCAAGCCGTGAGCCTCTCGGATGTAATGCAATTGTTGCCTGGTGGTATCGCCACCAATCCCGATCTCAATGGACCCAACCAGTTTGCTATCCGGCAGATAAAACCTGATAATATGGGCAGCCTTGGCACTTCCATCGTCATCAATGGCGCACCTATCTCCAATAACGCCAACCTGCAGGCCATCAATACCAGCACCGGCGGCACCAATGCCAGCTTTGCCACTTCCAGCGGCGGCGGTCTGGACCTTCGTCAGTTCTCCACCAACAATATCGAATCGGTGGAAGTGATCAGGGGCCTGCCTTCTGTAGAACACGGCGATCTCACTTCAGGCGCATTGATCATTAAAACCAAGGCCGGCATAGAGCCCTTGTCTATCAAGGCAAGGATCAATCCGCGTATCACGCAAGTCTCCGGCAGCAAAGGTTTCGGCATCGGTAAGAATGGGGATGCCCTGCGCGCAGACCTCGATTATACACGCTCCTTCGATGATCAGCGCTTCGAATACAGGGGCTACCACAGGCTCACCGGTAGTTTGCTGTACACAAAAAAAATCGGCCAGGTAAAACCATTCACTACCAATACGGGATTCACTTATTCCATGAACCTGGATGAACAGAAACTGGACCCAGATGATAAAAGAACACAGGCCGTCACAAAAGCGCAGGACTACAATTTTCGTTTCAATTCCGAAGGCAGATGGGACATCGGGAAAAAGTTCGCGCGTCAGTTGCAATACAATGTGATGGTGAATTACACACAACAGAAAGGATTTCAGCAGCAGCTTATTTCAGGGGCCATTTATCCACTTTCCACTGAAATGGAAAACGTGACAAAAGAAGGTCAGTTTGTTCCTTCAGAATATCTCTCGCAGGTTTGGATCGATGGAAAACCGCTCAATGTTTTTGCAAAGATCACCAATACATTTTCTCTCCGCGGCAAATGGCTCAATCATCGCGTATTGATGGGAGCTGACTGGAAAACCGATGCGAATTTTGGCAATGGAAAAACTTATGATCTGAGCAGGCCTCCACGCATGCAGGGCGGAAATGGCTTCAGGCCCAGGTCTTACAAAGATATTCCTGTGATGAACCAACTCGCCTTCTTTGCAGAAGATATGATGATCGCCAATGTACTGGGAAAACGCATGTCGCTCCAGGCAGGGATCCGGTTCGATAATATTCAACCAACCGGTATCTGGACCACAAAAAAGAATACTGTGGCTGCACCGCGTTTTAACTGGAGCTATGAAGTGATGAGAAACCTCACGCTCCGCGCAGGATGGGGCATCACCGCCAAAGCGCCCACCTTACTCTATCTGTATCCGCAGAATGCGTATTTCGATCTCGTGAATTACAACAGGTACTCATCCAACCCTGATGAATCGCTCGTTTATCTGACCACCAGGGTATTCAATACAGAGAACCCTGATCTGCGAGTGATGAAAACGAATAAAGCCGAAGTTGGATTCGACCTGAGCCTGGGAAAGAAAAAAAGGCTTACAGTGATGGCCTATCATGAGAAAACAAACAATGGATATGATTTCGATTACTCCTTCAATAGTGTGAAGATAATTCCCCTGGAAATGTACAAGACCATTTCCACCACACCCGGGCAAAAACCGGAAGTGAATACCAACACAGACAGCTTTGTGAACTACATCGCGGATTACATGATGCCGCTGAACTTCATCACCAATACCAACAGGGGGATCGAATTTGATTTCGATATGGGCCGGATCGATGCTATCCGAACTTCCTTTGTATTGAATGGAGCATACATGCAATCCAAATCCGTGACAACAGATTACACCATCTTGAAGAAGCAGAATGGTGGCCGCGATCCCGAGCGCATCGCAGTTTTTGATAAAGGACGTGGTAAAAAGAATGAACGATTCAATTCCACCCTGCGCATCATCCATAATATCCCTGAGTTCAGATTTGTGGTATCGCTGGCCATTCAGACCATCTGGATGGAGCGGGAGCGGAATATCGGCTACGACTCCGTTGCTATCGGCTATATCTCAAGGGCTACCGGTGATTTTCGCCTGCTGGACAAAGCAGAACGTGATGCATTGTACACTGGGCCTAATACAACCTCCCGGGCCGAATTGGTGGAAAGCTTTGCTGAAGGATTTCATAATGTGGAAAAATGGAAACCTGTCTGGCTCTTCAATCTTCGTCTCTCAAAAGAGATCGGGACAAATTTCAGTTTTGCCTTCTTCGCCAATAATGTGTTCAGCCACCAGCCCCTGGTGCGCAATACGAGGTACACTACCAATTATTCAAGAAGAAATCCTGATCTGTTCTTTGGTACAGAAGTCACCATCAAATTGTAAACTATCAACAGTAAGTTCATGAAAAGGACTCATCTTATATATATCGCAACAGTGCTGCTGTTACTGGGAGCTTGCCGTAAGGCGTACAAAGATTTGCCCGCTGTGAGCAGTGCCATTGCAACTACTTATCCCGATCATTTTTCCAAAAGGGAAGCTGGTAATGTAACGGTCACCATCACCAATATCAATACCGGTCAGGTGATAGAAGTACTGACAGATGAAAATGGAAAAGTGGATGTGCCCGGTCTGATCAGTGGCACCTATACAGCGCTGGCAACAAAAATGATCTCTGAAGAAGAAGCGCTTGAGCTGATCGGCACTGCTGTCAGTTTTCCGGTGAATGGCTCTTCCAGGTTCATCGTACGGGAAGGGGCGCCCGAAGAAGTGATACCACTCAATGGCAGCAACCCGAAACCGCTTGTGTTCAAGGAAATTTATTATACGGGTTCAAGAACACCTGCCAATGGAGCTTATTTCTCCGATCAGTTCTATGAGATCTACAACAATACAGATCGTGTGATCTATGCCGATAGTCTCTGTATCGGCAATACCGGCGGCAGTTCCGGGCAAACACCCACTGGCAGGACCTGGGGATTCAGACCTGACCAGCAGTTCGTGTATCTTCAGAATGTGTGGATGATCCCTGGTAACGGTCATGACCACCCGATCCAGCCCGGCGAATCCATTGTGATTGCACAGGATGGGATCGATCATCAGACCGATCCGCTGGGTAATGAGAAATCTCCCGTAAATCTCGGAACAGCATATGCTCAATGGGAAAGTTATGTGCCACGCGCCGATAACCGCGATCTCGATGCCGATGTTCCCAACCTCCAGGCCATATATCTCGGTAGCGTGGGCTTCGACTGGCTCACACCTGTATTCGGACCGGGCATGGTGATCTTCAAACACAGGGATGTTGCCAACCTCCCATTGTTCACGGAACCCGGTACTGTCAGCGCTTCCCAATTCATGCAAGTGCCCATCGATAGTGTATATGATGCCGTGGATTGTCTTGCCAACTCAACAGCCGGCAATTTCAAAAGGGTCCCCGATGCACTGGACGCAGGTTTCAAATCCTGCTCCGGTACTTATGTGGGAGAAGGGATCCGCCGTCGCGTTGCACGCATAGAAAATGGCCGGAGAGTGTTGCAGGACCTCAACAATTCCACGATCGATTTTGATATGGTAAAGCCTCCTGTTGTAAGACACCAGTAACCATCCCCTTAAAACCAAGTTTATGTTGAAACGAATCATATACCTGCTTCCACTTTTCTGCAGCACTGCAGTAATTGCACAGGATACACTGAGTACCGTCAATGGAAAGCTGCAGGTGGCGCCATTGCGGAATCCATGGCTCAGTTCACAAAATGCTGCAGGTCTTTCTGTGCTGCCGGTACCATCAATTGGCAGAACTTATATCGGCGGAGCTATCGGGGACGGAGACCTGAAAAGACCTCAGCAACCAACTACTGCGAGGGATTTTCATTTTGTTTCTGAAAGATACCAGTCGTTACAAAATGCTTCCTTCTACGGAAAATTTTCTTTCCATCAGAAATGGGATGATGACATCAGGTGGTCTGATGTAATGGACCCCTACAGGCGTAACCCCTATGTGGTGGCCGATTCGATGGGAGGCGACTGGAAAAAACAATTGTATGACCTGGAACTGAAAGCCTCCACTCCGGTTACTGATAGCCGTAAGCTTTTCCTTGGCGCAGGCATCCGCTATAAAGTAGGCACCGGCGCCAGGCAAAATGATCCACGTCCACTTGCCTATACCAATGATATCACACTCAACCCTTCTTTGATCTGGGCTGCTTCCAACTCACTGAAACTGGGCTTAACCGGTAACTTCAATTTCTACAAAGAAAAACTCAGTTTTGCCACCAGCAACTATGATGATATCCATTACAGGTACAGGCTTGCAGGGCTCGGGTATTATTACCGCGACCAGACCGTTTCCGAAACCCGGTATTATTCCGGTAAAACTTTCGGCGGTTCAGTACAGCTACAGTGGGAAAAAGAGAATTTCCGTCTCCTCTTCGACGCAGGTTATTCCAACAGGAAAGAAGATGCGGAAGACGGTACCGTGCAGCCAAGGACATACGGAGATTTTACAGAACAGCAATACCATGGAACTCTCAATGCTACGCTGCTTACAGGTTCTTTCTCCCATCAGTGGGAAGCCAGTTGGAAAACATTCGATGGAGATGGAAGGGACAATCATTATGGTGATGCGATAGGGAAGGAGCCGCCGCCACTCGTGAACTCAGAAATTCTCAGCACTACTTTCTACAATGAAGGAGCATTCCATTACCGTTGGATAAAAGACAGGTTCCAGGATGATTTTAAATGGATAGTTCAGGCATCCGTTATCTATTCAGGTATGGATAACCGTTATCATAATCCGAGATCGAGGAATACAGTGGATGCAAATGAATACAGGTTGTCATTTACACGAAACCTTGTGTTTGCCGATAATAAGAACTTCATCTGGAGCGCCAATATCGCACTGCGCGATTGCTTCAATCATTATATCGATTTTGTGCCCTCCGGACTGCAATCCAATATTGTGGTAGATGGCTTGCTGAACCCCGACCAGGAATGGCTTTCATCCGATATGTTCAAAGCCGGACTGTCGGCCGAATACCGTTTTCCCCTGAAACGTGGTTCAGAAACCTCTTTGTTTGTAAAAGCGGAAGGGAATATCTGGAAACGCATCAATGCCAGCCAGCTGGGCAACGCGTCCAGGAATTTTGCCTGCCTTACCATTGGCATGACCTATTAAATCCACTGAACCTTAATGAAACACCTGTTTAAACTTTTGCTCGGGTCCGTACCCTTTTTCTTTCAGCAGGCGGCTGCACAGCAGTTGCTTGCCCGGCCCCTGAGAACAGATGCTGTGATAGCCGTTATAACTGATGAAGAAGTAGCGGCATCACCATCTTTCCGTCAGTATTGCCAGATGCTGGAATCCAAAGAGGCGCTGGGCGTTTACGCTGTGGCCGCAAATTGGAAAGACCCTGATCATGTGCGTAATACGTTGATGGATATCCGAAAAAAATACCCGGCTCTTGAAGGGATGGTGCTGATCGGTAATGTGCCCGTTGCCATGGTCCGCAATGCACAGCATATGACCACTGCCTTCAAAATGGATGAGATCAAATTCGATCGTAAACAATCCTCCGTTGCAAGCGACAGGTTCTATGATGATGTAGACCTGAAGTTCAGGGCCATTGGGCAGGACGATAAGAACCCGCTCTGGTTCTATTATGAACTGGATGAGTCGTCGCCGCAGTCCATTCGCTCCGACCTTTATTCCGGCAGGATCATGAGCCATGCCTCCGGTGCTGCACGTGTGCTGGAGATCAGCCGTTTCCTGGATAAGGCTGTGGCCGCACGCAACACGAAGAACCCGCTTGACCAGATGATCGCATTTACAGGCGGTGCTTACAACTCGGAAAGCATTACTTCCTGGATGCATGAGCAACACGCATTGCAGGAATCATTACCTGCTGTGTTCAGGAATGCGAACGGTTATCGCGCTTTGCATTTTTCCATGGACCAGAAAATGAAATACAGGTTGTTCAGTGAAATACAACGACCCGGTCTCGATCTCACCATTTTTACTGAACATGGAGATATCGAAAAACAATACATCAATAATCCTCCTTCAGGAGATGATATGGATTTTTCACTGTCTTATATCAGGCAATACCTCCGCAGTTCCCTGCGAAGGGCTGCTCAGAAAGGACAGGATATAGAACAGGCAACAATAGCCCTGATCAAAAAATACGGTGTGCCTCTTGACTGGTTCGATGGCGCTCTCGATAATGATTCGCTCCGGATTGCCGATTCTATTTTTGCAGCTTCCGGTAATATCTACAGCAGCGAAATTGCCAATATAAAGCCTGCAAGCAGGATCGTGATCTTCAATGCCTGCTACAACGGTTCTTTTCATCATCCTGATAATATCTCCGCAGCATATCTTTTCGGTGATGGACAAACGCTGGTGGCTCATGGCAATACTACCAATGTATTGCAAGACAAATGGACCATCGAACATATCGGTCTCCTGGAGCATGGCGCCAGGGCAGGGCAATGGAGCAGGATCATCAATACACTTGAGTCATCCCTGAATGGCGATCCTACTTACCATTTCGATCATGCGCAATCCGCATCCATCAATAAAATGCTGGCAGCCACACGATCGCCGGGATACTGGAAAGAACAGCTGAGGAAAAAAGATATCGTATGGCAAATGGTGGCTATGAGAAGAATGTTCGAAGCTGACGCCAAAGAATATGCGCCGATTTTCAGGAAGATCTACGATACTGCATCCAGCCGTAACCTGAGAATGGAAGCGCTGCGCCTGCTCAGCCTCACCGGTGATGCCAACTACCTGGCTGTGGCGGGAAAGGCCCTGCATGATCCTTATGAGCTGGTTCGACGCAAATCCGCCGAATGGATCGCCAAAGCCGGGCATGATCAATTTATCCCGCAACTGCTGGACCTGCTCATCGCTTTTCCTGATGATGCCAGGACCAACTGGACTGCCGGTCGCGCGCTCTCTGTATTAAACAGCGATGAGTTGCTGAAACAAATCGAAGTGAAGAAAGCAGCCTTAAGTTTTGAATACGATAACCAGGGAAAGTATGAAGAGCTGCTAAAACTGGCGCTTAATGGTAAACGTGACGCAGCAGAAACCCTGAATGGTATTCTCAATAAAAACGCAACAGAGCAGGCCAGGGTCCAGAAAGTAAGATTGCTGCGCAATATGTACTACCATCAGCTGATCCCTCAATTGTTGCCGGTAATTGCTGATGCGTCAGAACCCGTGGAACTGAGAAAGAATATTATCGAAGCGCTTGGCTGGTTTTCCAATTCCTATAACAAAACCCTGATCATCGATGCCTGCAGGAAACTGACTGCATCCAATGATATACCTGGAGTATTGAAGGCAGAAGCCATTCAAACCATTGGTCGTTTACAATCCTGGATTTTGCCCTGATGAAAATAAAACAGAACAAAAAATGATGAGTAAAAGAATTTCCATCCCTGTACTGAGCATCTGCTTTGCACTTGGTACAATCAATGCTGAAGCCCAGCAGATCGAAAAGCCCGGCATCGCCAGCCCTACCAGCTTTGCCATAGTGATTGATGCCGGAACTTACGGTAGTGTAAAGAATGAGATCATAGCTTATAAAAAAGCTGTAGAGAAAGAAGGTCTAGGTACTTATATCGTATCCCATAACTGGTCGAAACCGGATGAGATCAGAACTGTGTTGCAAAAACTGTATGCGCAGTCGCCCAAACTGGAAGGCGCTGTACTGGTAGGCGATATTCCTGTTCCCATGGTCCGCGATGCGCAGCATATGACCTCTGCATTCAAAATGGACCAGCGCAGGAATTGGAAATCATCCAGTGTTCCTTCTGACAGATACTATGATGATTTTGATCTTCAATTCAATTTTTTGAAACAGGATTCCGCACAAAAGAACCTGTTCTATTATGCACTCAGCCCTACTTCGCCGCAGCGCATCGAAATGGATATTTATACCGCACGTATCAAACCACCGGTTCAGAAAGGTGAAAATGCTGTAGAAAAGATCCGCGCTTACCTGAACAAGGTAGTGGCTGAAAAAAGCAAGATCAATCCCCTGAACGATTTCTTCGTGTATACCGGTCATGGTTATAATTCGGAATCGCTCAATGCCTGGGCAGGAGAGCAGATCTCATTGCGCGAACAGTTCCCTGATCTTTTCAAACCTGGAAACACCATCAAGTTCATGAACTTCAGAATGGATATGCATATGAAGTTCACACTGATGAACGAGATCCAGCGTGAGGAATTGGATATGGCCATCTTCCATGATCATGGTTCTGATGATGTGCAGTTGTTGAGCGGTTATCCTTATGTGAGCAATCCTCAGCCGAGTATCGAAAATATCAGAAGATACCTGCGCAGCAAAGTGCGCGCAGCAGCGGAAAGAAAAGGTGGAGATGTGGAAAAAACGAAAAAAGGATTCACGGAAAGTCTTGGTGTGCCGATGGCATGGATGGATGATGCGTTTGTGGATTCTGTGAAGATCGCTGATTCCATTTTCGACGCCAGTACAGACTTCGCTATACCTGATATCCGTAATGTACAACCGAATGCGAGGTTCGTGATGGTGGATGCCTGTCTTACCGGATCATTGCATCTCGATGATTATATGGCGGGATACTATCCATTCAACAACGGTAAAACCATCGTGGCGCTTGCCAACAGCGTTGGTGTGCTGCAGGACCTCTGGCCAGACGAGATGCTTGGATTGTTGCAATACAATGTCAGGACCGGCAACTGGATGAAACATGTGGCCTACCTGGAAACTCATCTTTTTGGTGATCCAACTTTCCGTTTCGCCGGCAATAAATCCATCGATCTGAACAAAGCCATTGTGCTGCAAAAGAACAATGCCGCTTACTGGGAAACATTACTGAATCATCCTTCTGCAGACGTTCAGTGTCTGGCTATGGAAAAAATATTCCGTATCAAAGGTGTTGCTGCGTCTGCTATGCTTCGTAATAAATACTTTCAGTCAAATTACGGCGTAGTACGAATGGAAGCTTTGAAATGTCTTGCGCAGATCAATAACGCCGACTTCAAAACTGTACTGCTGGCCGGTTGCAATGATCCCTATGAGTTTGTACGCCGCCAGGCAGCTTACCTGCTTAGCGATATTGGCAGCGAAGAAATGATTGTTCCTGCGGTAGAATTGTATATCAATGATGGTCACTCGAAGCGCGTTGCAGGTAAGGCAAAGGATGCCCTGGATTTCATGGATACGAGAAAAGTGAAAGAAATGCTACCCTCCATCTATGCAAAACATACACACCTGCATAATGGAAAAGAAGAATTGGAATACCTGCTGAAACAACAGGATTATACAGCCTTCAAGATCAATCGTGATATGAAAGTGGTGATGGACAAATCCAAACCCGTGAAAGAAAGATTGGCCGAGATCACCATTTTCAGGAACTATAATTACCATTCTGAAGTGCCGAAGCTGATCAGCCTGGCTATTGATCCCGCAGAAGACCTTAGTGTCAGGACCACCGTGGTGGAAGCATTGGGATGGTTCTTCCATTCTTACCAGAAAGAGAGAATCGTATCCATGTGCAATGAGCTGATGGCTGGCAGCAGCACTCCTGAAGTGCTGAAATTACAGGCGGAAAAAACGCGCAGGATATTGAAAGAACACAATCTGAGTATGAAATAATAGGAAAAATGTAAGGCTTTATCAATGGCTTGCAATGAAAACGGGAGCGTCCGCGTAGGTGCTCCCGTTCTTTATTATTAGTTGATAAGTTATCTCCCTAGCCTGTAATTCACTCCGAAATGCAGGCTGAGCACTCTTGTTCCGGCATTCATTTGTACATAACCGGTAGTATTCAGGTGAGACAGGTGAATGGTTTGAGAAAAATAGGCAGGATGAAGCCTGTTGCCGGATTGGTAACTTCTCAGCGTATGGAGGTTCATGATGTAGGCGGCTTTATATCCGAGCAGCCAGCTTTTGCCAACATCGCCGAGGATCTCTGTATTCAATCCCCAGGTAAAATAATGATCTCTTTTATCTACATAACGAACTGCTGAGTCCGGAAGTTTATTCCTGAATTTGTAATAATCGCCAAACTCCTGCTGATACGATAACTCTGCTCCGAGAACACGCCATTCTCCTTTTCTGAATGGACTCACTACATTGATGCCTCCGGAACCACCAACCGCTCCGAAGAAATGATCGCCCTGTTTGAAATAAGGAGAAGTCTGCAGATCTCCATCGATATCCTTGTTATAATTCACGCGATACTGTCCTACAGTAGCATTCAGGCCATAATATCCCTGGAAATTGCCAAAGTTGTGGCTCCTGAACAAACTGGCATTGCCGCCAAAATACGTGTCCCTCAACCTGTGATTGGCAAAGCCCGGGAAAAAATTGCCGCCAATATAAGTGGCAGACCCGATACTGTCTGAGTGCATCGGGATGGTTTTGTAGGATGCATTATTGCTGTGCATCGGACTTTGAAAATAGGATTCAGAAACGCAGCCTGTGAGGAATAGGGAAAATAGACAAAGCAGGGTAAAGGAATTTCGCATGGCAGGGTTTTAGCAGTGGACAAAGCCTTCTGTATTTTCGTTGCATACTTGGAAGGTTTGCTGAATTTGATTTTCTCCGCAATATTATCATAGTTATCCGCTAAACCGAACAGTTATTTGTAAATAATAAACGGCATTAATTTTTCAGTTCTTTCTTCCCCAAACCGGTTGAATGAGCTGCATCGGTTTTGACAGCCACATCGGTTGGTTTTACGCGCATGCCGGAACATTTACTCCACTCCCTCGTGAACTCTGCGCCAAACAACAGGATAAGCCCGGAATAAGAAACCCAGAGCATAATGAGTATCACACTACCTGCTGCTCCATAAGCAGTACCGGGATTGCTGGTGCCGAAATACAATCCCAATGCAAATTTCGCTATCACAAATAATACAGAGGTCAGGAGCGCGCCGGGGACAACTGCTTTCCAGCTGATCTTAATATCCGGAAGGTATTTGAACATAGCTGCAAATAGAAAAGTGATGAACGTGATGGAAAAGGCGAGGTCCAGTATTTTGAAAATCACCAGGAATGATTCTGATAAATAGCCAGCCACCCAGGAGCTCAGCACATTGAGCAGGGTAGATAATAATAAAGATACCAGCAACATGAAGCCCATCGCTAATATCAGCCCAAATGAGAAGAGACGATCGCGGATCAGTTTCAGGAACTTCCCTTTCGGCTTTGGTTTGATCTCCCAGATATTATTGAAGATCTGCTGCACACTCACAAATACACCCGTGGCGCCGAAAAGGAGAGTGACAATCCCCAGCACCGAAGCGATCCAGGTATCTTTCGTTTTGCTGGCCATAGCCACAACATTCTGAATGTACTGGGCGGCATCCTGTCCGATCAGCCCTCCCAGCTCACGGGTCAGCTGATTGGTAACCGCTTCGCGGCCCAGGAAATAACCGGCCACATTGATCATCACTACTAATAAGCCCGGAAGGGAGAATATGGTATAATAAGATATGACAGCGCTGCTGGCAAAAGGCATACGATTGTTCCACTCCTTGAATGTGTTCTTCAGGCAACCTGGTAATTTTCGTAAAGTATCTTTAAGCCCCATATGAATGACTATGGTATAGTCATCTGGGTTAAAAAACAATACCGCCCGCTTTGCTGGGGAGGATGGTACCCAAACCTAATAGCCCTTACTATTATCCAGTTTTCCCTCTTTGGTGAATACCAGTTTGAGGTCCTGCGGCTGGCCATTCAATTCTACCTGGTAATAAACATGACCTCTTCTGGCGATCCTCTCTACATCATCGATCCTGTAGTTTGGATATTGTTGACGGATGGCTTGCTTTACTGCGGCCGGGAGTTGCGATTGCGGAATGTCATTCTTATATACGATGAGTTTGCCATTGCTTTCGAAAAGGGCCTTATGGTCCGCTCTTTTCACATTGAATTCAGCCTCATATAGATTCCCTTTCTTTTCCCATTCTACTTTGGAGGTATTGGGGAAATAACTGCTGAAGCTTTTGGTTATTGCCGGTGGAACTTGTGCAGCAGGTATGTGCTGACTGAAGGAGGGGTGAGAAAACAACAAGGACAGGAATATCAGCATTGCGGTTTTCATAACTATGGTTTTATACTCTACAATATACGTTGTTTAAGGGAGAGAGCGAAGATGAGAAAGGGGGATGAGCTTCATAATATATATGTATACCAGGGAAATAGGATTATTTTGAGAATAATTGCAATTTATTTGTTGGAATGAATGAAATACTGTTATCTTTGCAACCCGTTAAAAAACAGGGAGTTCTTTAAATGATTGGTAAGATGGAAACCGGAAAGAAAACCGGATTTATTTCAAAATAAATTTGGTGAGTATATTCAGACGGCCTACCTTCGCAACCCATTTAAAAACAAGCAGTTCTTTGTAGATTTCAGGGTTGACCCGCAGCAGGGAAGATGAAAAAAAGTGATAGAAAAATTTGGTGAGTATTTGAAAAGCATCTACCTTTGCAACCCGTTCAAAATCAAAGCAATGGCGATGATGAGACGGAAAGGGGAAAGAAAAAAAGGTGGTAAAAAAGTGAAGAAAGATTTGGATGAGAAGAGATAGCCACTTACCTTTGCAACCCGTTGAGAAACAGCAAGTTCTTTCAGGTATTGGTTAGTTGAAAAGTCGATGGAAATCGAAAAATAAGCTGACAGAATATTTGGTAAGTATACTGCGGTCCCTTACCTTTGCACCCCGCTCGCAAGAGAGGCGGTTTGAAAAGGAAAAAGTAGGGCCGAAAGAT
>NZ_RCSU01000008.1 GCF_003991355.1 Pseudoflavitalea rhizosphaerae | reverse complement strand
AAGCTAAACAAAAAGATGTGGGTACACCGTAGGCCGGAGGCGAGCGACTGCCCACACTCCACGGATTTGTGCACTGCATGCCACATTTTATCAGTCAGAAAAGCAGGCAGGATTTTGGTATGATACATATGATACAATCAAACCAAACAATCCGATTATGAAGCATGAGACAAAATCAATGTCTGCCAACTGGCATGAATCAGAAGAGTCCCATGATTACGACAGAAAGGAACACGTGATCAATGTTGGTGACACGGAGCGTGTAATATCTGGTGTTGCAGGTGGGTTCCTGCTGTACAACGGCTTGTCCGGTATTGCCAAACACCCCGTAGGCGGTTTGCTCAAAACCCTCATCGGCGGTTTCTTGCTGTACAGGGGAGCATCCGGTACCTGTCCGGTGTATAAGGCAATGGGTAAAACGGAAAATGTACACAGAACAAAAGCCATGACCGTGCGCAGTTCCGTAGTTGTGGAGAAAGCGAGAGAAGATGTATATGCTTTCTGGCGCAAACTGGAAAATCTCCCGCTTTTCATGAAACACCTGATCCGGGTGCAGGAACATGATGAGATCAATTCCACCTGGAGTGCAGACCTGCCTGGCTTTGGCCGTTTGATCTGGGATGCAGAGATCGTGAAAGATGTTCCGGGCTTCCTGATCGGATGGGTTTCAACAGAAGGCGCTCCCATGGAAAATGCAGGAAAAGTGGAATTCATGGATGCCGGCCCGGGACGAACGCAGGTAAAAGTGATCATTACCTACAGGCCGCCGGCAGGTGATATCGGTGTTGTGATAGCCAGCGCACTCAACCCTTCATTCAGGAAAGTGGTGCAGGAAGAAATTGCAGGCTTCAAGGACAGGATCGAAAATGTTGTGTGGTAAGAAATAGAAAGGTTTATGATCATAAACTCTGCAGCCACATGAGAGCTGCACCCCGGGAAAAATCCATAGCACTGTAATTCATCTTACCAGTTCCAGTTGAACATTCCGTTGAATGGTGAATGGAAAACTATTCTGACAATCAGTATAATCTGTATTACAATTCAGTTTCAGATTCAGACGGAGCGTGTTGTTCATGGCGGCTGCTTTTAGTCTGCCGTCTTTCAGGTCCAACGTACTGGCAATGGTGAATACCTCCTTACCATAGAAGAGGTTCACTTTGCCTGGGCCTGCAAACCGTACCATCTGGAAATTATTGATGGTGTCCCCGGTTACCGGTTGCTTCATATCTGAAGAGTAGAAGCTAAGACAGGTATCGGCAGGAGCCTTGAATTCTGTTTTGATCCATGCATGAGCATAATCTGTTCTGAGCAGGGTATTGGTCACCGTTAGACAATCTTCTCCCCTGAGAATGTCTTTGCCATTGGAGAAATTACCTTTTACCCGTTCGGGTTTGTAGAATATATCCTGCGGCTTGTGCAGCTCATTAATTCCGAGCTTTGGACTAATGGCAACAAAAAAAGTATTGAAGTCTGTGATCTCACCGGTCATGCCCGCATCCTGTATTACGGGTAAGTCCAGTTTTCCATTTTTGTGCAATGAAATACGATACGGGGAAGTATTGCGGATCTCATCGGTATGATCTGTAGTGTCCCGGGCCGTGTACACTTTTTTAGAAATCCATTTTATTTCATCGTAAGGGATATTGGCGCTGTCCATTACCACTGTAAGTTCACAAACAGCAATGATGGAACTTTGCCATTTACCATTATGTATAACATCGGTGGTCATGCGATAACGATAAGTTTCTCCGGCCTTGTATTGCCGGGTGAGTGATAGTTGTTGCGACAAAGAAAAAAGTGGAATGGAAATCGATATTAACTGAAGGAGCAACATTTTAGCAGTCCCTGGCATCGGTAAGGTTTTGAACAAATCTACCTAAAGAATCGATACATTGCAGGTAAATCCGGGCGCGTGCAGAGCAATAATAAATAATATGAAACCTGTTATCCCATCCAACCTGAGTATCCGCCACGACCTTCGACCAGGTGATCTTGGTTCCGTTATCCATCTTCATGGCATCCTCTATGCTGAAGAATACAATTATGGTGTTGCATTCGAATCTTATGTTGCAGCCGGGCTGGCGGAGTTCTACCAGCAATATGATCCGCAGCGCGATAAGGTCTGGATCGTTGAAGACGAAGGAAAGATGGTAGGGTTTATGCTGCTGATGCATCGCGGTGAGAAATCGTCACAGCTTCGTTATTATTTGCTCCTGGCGCCGTATCGCGGTATAGGACTCGGCAAGAAACTGATGGAAGATTATATGCAATGGCTGGAAGAAAAAGGATATGAACATTCTTATCTCTGGACAACCAGTGAACTACCGGCTGCCGCTTCATTATATACCCGTTACGGTTTTACACTTACAGAAGAAAAGCCTTCCGGCGCTTTCGGAAAACCGGTGATAGAGCAGCGGTATGATTGGTACCTGAGCCCGGGATATTAACGAAATACAGAACTGACTAAAAGGGGCCATTAAGTGTCGGGAGCCCACTCGCTCGCCTCTGGCGAGTGAGTGCTATTCCGTCGCCTCCGGCGACACAGTGTTCGCCGGAGGCGAACAAATAGAAGTCACTCGCCTGGAGGCGATCAACTGCCAGCTCTCTGAAACATCACTAACAACTGTTAGTGAAAATAATTATCTTTGGCCTTTGCCAACCAAATCGTAAACCTTCAAAAGCATTTATAAAGCTCTGTATATGAATAAACGCGAAGTGTATATTATTGCGGCTGTACGTACTCCCATCGGCAGTTTCGGCGGAAAACTCAAGGATTTTACTGCTACCCAATTGGGCGCTTTTGCCATCAAAGGCGCACTTGAAAAAGCGGGTGTAAAAGCTGAACAGGTGCAGGATGTACTGATGGGCTCTGTGATCCAGGCCAATTTAGGACAGGCGCCTGCCCGCCAGGCAGCGAAGTTCGCCGGACTTCCAAACGAAGTGAACTGCACAACAGTGAACAAAGTTTGCGCCAGCGGCATGAAAGCTATTTCACAGGCGGCACAGAGCATTGCCCTGGGCGATGCGGATATTGTTGTTGCCGGTGGCATGGAAAGCATGAGCAATGTTCCCTTTTACGTGGAGAACCTGCGCTGGGGTAACAAATATGGTAATACAAATCTGATCGATGGTCTTGCAAAAGACGGTCTAACCGATGTATATGATGGTAAAGCGATGGGTAATGCAGCCGAGCTCTGCGCGCGCGATTGTGGTATCAGTCGCCAGGACCAGGATGCGTTCGCCATCGAGAGCTACAAGCGTTCACAGGCGGCATGGAATGAGGGTAAGTTCACAGAAGAAGTGGTCTCCGTTTCCATCCCTTCCCGCAAAGGCGATCCCGAGATCTTTGCAAAAGACGAAGAACCCTTCAATGTGAAATTCGATAAGATCCCTGATCTGAAACCTGCATTCCAGAAAGATGGGACCGTTACTGCCGCCAATGCTTCCACGATGAATGATGGCGCGGCAGCACTGGTGCTGATGAGTAAGGAAAAAGCAGATGCACTGGGATTGAAACCCATCGCCAAAGTGGTGTCTTATGCAGATGCAGAGCAGGCTCCCGAGTGGTTCACTACCACGCCTGCGATCGCTGTTCCCAAAGCAGTGGCTAAAGCCGGACTGAAGATGGAAGACATCAGCTATTTCGAACTCAACGAAGCATTTGCTGTAGTTGGGATCGAGAACACCAAACGCATGAAACTGGACCCTTCCCGAGTGAACGTGAATGGCGGCGCAGTGAGTATTGGCCATCCATTAGGCGCCAGCGGCGCAAGGATCATCGTTACGCTGATCAATGTACTGAAACAGAACAAAGCGAAGTACGGTGCAGCAGGCATCTGCAATGGCGGCGGCGGCGCAAGCGCGATGGTGATCGAGAACGTGTAAATAAAAAAATGGAATCTTATACAAATGGGTATCTCAATTATTGTTGGGATACCCATTTTCATTTTCAGGCAATATTTGCAGGCAAATTGTATATAACCTTCTATATTTACAACTGACGCCATTCCATTGAACCTTCCCCGTTCACCATTTTTGTTTACAGACCCAGTTCCCCGGATTGTCCGAAATCATATTATACAATGAGCAACAGTTATTGCAGCAAATTGCTGCAGGGGATGCGGCTGCCTATACCAGGATATTCGATTTCTACTCCAAACACGTTTATTATCTCTCACTGAAATTCACCAAGGACCCGGCAATGGCCGAGGACCTAACGCAGGAAATTTTTACCCGCTTATGGGTTAACAGGGAGAAACTGGCTACCGTTCAGCATTTCAAAGCATTCCTGAATACCGTTTCCAAAAACCTGCTCAGGAATTATTTGAGGAAAAAAGTATTGTCGCCGGAAAATGAAACTTTCCTCACTGGCTATTTCCGCGAATCTGCCGCTTCGGCGCAAGACAAACTGGAGTTCAGGGAACTGGAATCTGCGCTGGACGAGGCCGTAGCGCAACTGCCTGCTCAACTCCACAAAGTTTTTACCCTGAGCAGGGTGGAAGGGCTCAGTCATGATGAGATCGCTGCGCGCCTGGGACTTTCAAAAATTTCTGTAAAAAGCTACATTTTCCGCTCCCTCGTGATCATCCGGGAATACCTTGGCCGGAAACATCCTTTATTGCTCCATGTGCTGCTGGTTTATCTCGGCACAAAATAATTTTCCATTTCATTGCATACCTGGATACAATTTCTGTGTCCGTATATAGGCAGGCTGAATTCCCTGCCTTTATCTAAGATGGACAAAGTACAATTCTATTCCTTATATCAAGCATTCCTGGAAGACCGGATGGGGCCAGGTGAGCTGCAACAATTCAGGGACTATTGTCAGCAGCAGCCCTATGAACAATGGCTGGACGAATTGCTTGACAATACGATTGCCCTTGAGTTTGCCGCTATGGAAACGCCTGAAATCAACCTGGGCAGGATGCGCAATCATCTTCTTGAAAATGTTGTTGGCATAACGCCAAAGAAAACTCCTGTGAAATACTACTATGCTGCGGCTGCTTCACTGGTGGTGTTGCTGGCTGCAGCATTTTACCTCTGGCTGAAACCCACGGAACAACAGCAGTTGGCTGAACAAACAATACAATCCGCAGCGGAAATTCAGCCAGCCAGGGATATTGCCACGCTTACGCTGTCCGACGGCTCAACAATCCTGCTAGATAGCGCCGGCCTTCAAAGGCTTTCCGCGGAGAGCAGCATTACCGCCGCACCGGCAGAGGATGGCAGTCTTTCTTTCCAAACCGGTAATACTGCCACTGCCGGCATGAATGAGCTTTCCACACCCCGCGGAGGTCAGTTCAAGATCACTTTACCCGATGGCACACGGGCATGGTTGAACGCAGCATCTTCCATCATCTTTCCAACAGCTTTCACCGGAAAGAACAGACCGGTTAAAATAACCGGAGAGGTTTACCTGGAAGTGAAGCAGGACCAATTACATCCTTTTATTGTTGAAACAGGAAATGAAACAGTGGAAGTACTGGGCACCAGTTTCAATATCAATGCTTATGCAGATGAAGGAAAGATATTGACCACACTGATTGACGGAAGTATCAGGATCAGGGCTGGAAAATCTGTAATCATGAAACCAGGCCAGCAGGCATGGGTATCCCTGGCACCCGGTAATACTGCCGAGCCGCAGCTAATCAATACAGTGGATATTCAAAAGGTGATGGCCTGGAAGAATGGCTTTTTCAATTTCGATAATATGCCGCTTCCTGAAGTTATGAAACAACTGGAACGCTGGTATGATATCGATATAAAATACGATGGGCCTGTTCCTGATGTAACATTCAGGGGAGGGATGGACAGGGAAGTGAAGCTTTCCGGGATTATTCGTTTCCTCACCGGGTTTGGCATCCATGCAAAACTGGAAGGACGCACTTTACATATTTACCGTAAATAAACAATCGTTCAACTTATGCATACCTGATCCGGAGGATAAGCTTAAAAAAGAACCGGAAATGCTGGAGACATTCCCGGTAAACATTTGAGCTGATCCCATAAACAAATATTCGGCAGAACACTGCTTATTATCATCAACCCAAACTACTGTAAAGTTATGGATTACATCGTTATGCCCGCAAGGGTAGTAGCCAGAAGCGCCCACGATCCGGCTGTGAGACTTCGGCTGATCACCAAAACCCTGTTAGTGATGAAATTCACTATGATCTTTTTGACTGCTTTTTTATTACATGCAAGTGCTGAAGGCCTGAGCCAGCAAGTGACAATGAATGCGCAAAACACTTCGCTGCAAAAGGTTTTTAAACAAGTGGAAAAACAAACAGGTTACATTTTCTTATACACGGAACAGGTCCTGGAAAATGCAAGGCCGGTAACCATCAGGGCCGTGAATATGCCTTTGCCTGACTTCCTTCAAAAACTCCTGGAAGAGCAACCACTCCGTTACAGTATCGAAAGCCGCACCATCATCATTGCTTCCAGGCCCGCTGCCCCGGAACCTTTACCTGTTGTGGATTTCACCAAACTGCTCAATGCAGCGCTTTCCGGAAGAGTAACCGATCACAACGGTCAGCCACTCGCCGGTATCAATGTAATAGTGAAAGGGACCAGTGCCGGCACTGCAACAGATGCATCCGGTAATTTCACGCTCAATGCAAAAAAAGGCGATGTGCTGGTGTTCTCGGGTATTGGTTATGAATCGCAGGAGATCATTGCGAAGGGATCTTTCATACAAGTTGTGATGAGCATCGCTGAAACCAATCTCCAGGAAGTGGTGGTGAACAAAGGATACTATACAGACAACAAACGCACCAGCACCGGTAATGTATCCAAAGTGTCCGGAGAGGATATTGCCCGGCAGCCTATTTCAAATCCGCTGGCGGCGCTGAGCGGAAGGGTGCCCGGTATGTTCATTTCCCAGAGTTCGGGCGCCCCCGGCAATTCATTCATGGTGCAGATCCGTGGTATCAACAGTATCGCCAATGGGAATGATCCTCTGTATGTGATAGATGGTGTGCCTTTTTCCATTGCGCCAGAATTGCAAAACAACAATAACCTCAATCCTGCAGGAGGCAATCCGCTGAACCTGATCAATCCGAATGATATCAGCAGTATCGAAGTATTGAAAGATGCAGATGCAACGGCCATCTACGGCAGCCGCGGCGCCAATGGCGTGGTGCTGATCACTACCAAAAGAGGGAAAGCAGGAAAGGCTAAAGTGGATTTCAATTTTTACCAGGGCATCGCTAAGGTCACTAACCAGGTGAAATACCTGAATACGGAACAGTACCTGGAAATGCGAAAGGAAGCATTTAAGAATGACGGGGCAACACCTGATCCTGCCATCGATGTAGACCTCCTGGGAGGCAGCACCTGGGAGCCCAACAGGTATACGAACTGGCAGGACGAACTGATCGGGAATACTGCAAGATACACCGATGCGCAGGCTTCCGTATCCGGAGGCACTGACCAGGTGCAGTATAAAACGGGAGGAGCTTATCACCGCGAATCAACCGTGTACCCGGGAAAAAATGCCATGGAAAAAGCGTCTATGCATGTGAGTGTGTCCGGCGGCTCCAGGGACTCGCGACTGAAATTCAATTTCACCGGTTCTTATGTTAGTGAGAACACTACCTTACCTATAACTGACCCAACATCGGTGATGTCTTACTTTGCGCCCAATGCACCCCGCGCTTTCAATGAAGACGGCACCTTGAACTGGGCCGATGGCACCTGGATCCAGGGCAACCCCTATGCGTTCTTACAACAGCCCTACAAAGGCAGGGCCACCAATCTCCTGGCCAATCTCATGATCACTTTCAATATCATGAAGGGGCTCGATTTCAAGACCAGTCTCGGTTATACAAAAGTGGACATGGACCAGCGCAGAATGGTCCCTTTCTCCACCATCGATCCGCTGAAAGGAGAGATCTCCGGCACCAGCAATTTCAATAATGCCGATACACGTTCCTGGATCGCAGAACCACAACTCGATTACAAGATCGACCTCGGCAAAGGAAAACTTTCTGCACTGGCAGGCGTCAGCTTCCAACAAAGCCGGAACGAAGGAAAGAGGCTCGCAGCAAGAGGCTTCAGTTCTGATCTCTTACTCGAAAATATTCAGGCTGCATCCACCATTACAGTTGAACAACTCACCGATATCTTTTACAAATACAATGCAGCATTCGGTAGAATCAATTATAGCCATGAAGAAAAATACATCCTCAATGTCACTGCAAGAAGGGATGGCAGCAGCCGTTTCGGACCAGGCAGGCAATTCGCGGATTTCTATGCAGCAGGCGCAGCATGGGTATTCTCCAAAGAAAGATGGATAGCTGACCAATTGCCCGTTCTTAGTTTCGGTAAGCTACGCGCCAGTTACGGAACCTCAGGCAACGACCAGGTGGCTGATTACAGTTACCTGGACAGGTACAATTCTACCGTGAACACCTATGGCGGTTCACAGGGACTTTATCCCGTCAGCTTTTACAATCCCATGCTGGCCTGGGAGCAGAATAAAAAGCTGGAACTGGCCATGGAACTTGGTTTTATCAACGACGCCATCAATCTTTCTGCCAGCTATTACAGGAACCGCTCCGGCAATCAACTGGTTGAATCCCCGCTTTCTGTTGTAACCGGCTTTCCATTTATTTCAGAGAACCTGCCGGCAGTAGTGGAGAACAAGGGATGGGAATTTGCGCTGAATACCGTGAATATCCGCAAGAGTAATTTCAGGTGGACCTCCTCTTTCAATATCACATTCCCGCGCAACAAACTGGTTTCTTTTCCCAATTTCGAAGCATCCGGATATAGTGAAAGGTTGGTGATGGGGCAACCACTCACCGCGGTGAAAGCATTCCAGTATGCAGGCGTGGACCCTGAATCCGGGCTTTACCTGTTCATGGGCGCAGACGGTAAACCCACTACCGATCCTGTTCCGCTGGTAGACGATATCGCGCTGCTGGATTTCGGTCCAAAATTCTATGGCGGATTGCAGAACAATATCCGTTATGGCAACTTCACACTGGATTTCCTTTTCCAGTTCGTGAAACAGAAAGGAATGAATTACTACTATGAACATGTGGGAGGATTACCCGGTACCTTCAGCGCCAACCAACCTGTGGATGTACTGGACCGCTGGCAGAAGGAAGGCGATAAAGCCAGGTTCCAGCGATACAACCAGGACTACAGTACTATCGCATCTTCCAACTATGCCACTATGAGCGATCTGCAGTATGGCGATGCTTCATTCATCAGGCTGAAGAATGTTGCACTTTCTTACACCTTACCTGCAGGATGTATCAAAAAATTGGCGCTGCAACAGGCAAGGATTTATTTCCAGGGACAGAACATGCTCACCATTACAAACTACAAAGGATATGATCCGGAGAACAGGAATTACCTGGTGCTGCCACCTTTGAAAGTATTCACCCTTGGTTGTCAATTCACCTTTTAAAAAACTGTTTATGATTTCATTTTCATATATCGCAAAACGGAAACTGGTTACACTAACTGTAATGATCACCTGCTCCTGCATCTTGTCTTGCAAGCGGGCAGTAGAAGTGCCTCCTCCCACCAACAGCCTTGTAGGCTCCACTGTTTTCTCCGATAATAAAACAGCCACCGCTGTTTTGACCGGCGCATACAATACCATACATGCGCCAGGCAATATTGCGGATGGCACCTGGAGTATCGGCAAGTTCATGGCAACGGCTGCCGATGAACTGCACAATCATTTTATCGGCGTGGCCGCTACCCAATTCTACAAGAATGATCTCGCATCCAATCCCGGTACTTATTTCTGGGGACATTTTTTCAAGAATATTTACATCGCCAACTCAACCCTCGAAGGCGTTGAGCAGTCAACAACTCTAAGCGCACCGGTTAAAAAGCAACTGAAAGGAGAAGCCAGGTTCCTGCGGGCATTCATTAACTTCTATGCAGTGAATCTTTATGGCAATCTTCCCATCGTTACCAGTACAGATTATAAGATCAATAACCGTTTGCATCGCAGCCCGCAACAAGATGTTTACAAACTGATCATTGAAGACCTGGTGGAAGCTAAAAACCTGTTGACAGATGGATACATGGACGCGAACAATCTTACCACTTCAGAAAAGACCAGGCCCAATAAAGCTGCTGCAACCGCCCTGCTGGCGAGGGTTTACCTTTACCTGAAAGACTGGAAGAATGCGGAGCTGCAGGCAACTGAGCTGATAGATGATCCTGCATATGGTCTTGAGCCATTGAACAAGGTATTCCTGAAAAACAGCAAAGAAGCTATCTGGCAACTGGCCAGTTCCAATCCCATCTACACCAACACGATGGATGGTTATTTTTATACACTCAGGATGGCGCCTGGTTTCACCAATCACAACAGCATGACCGACTGGTTATTGAATGCCTTCGAAAGTGGCGATGCACGCCGCACAGACTGGGTGGGCTCTTTCAATACCGGTAGTACGCTCTATCATTTTGCATCCAAATACAAGAATAGTGAAAGAGGGTCGGCAGTGACTGAACATTTCATGGTGATGAGATTATCGGAACTGTATCTTATCCGCGCCGAGGCGCGCGCACAGCAGAACAAGAGCGAAGCACTGGATGATCTCGATGAGATCCGCAACAGGGCCAACCTGGATGATTATGCAGGCCCAACGGACAGGGCCTCCGTTGTTGATGCCATACTGCATGAACGCCAGGTGGAGCTGTTCACTGAATGGGGGCATAGATGGTTCGATCTGAAAAGGACCGGCAAGCTGGATGGATTGATGAGCGGGGCTTCCGGAATAACCGCATTGAAAGGAGGTACATGGACTAAGAATGATACCATACTTCCGTTACCCATTACCGAAATTACAGTAAATCCCAACCTGGAACCTAACCAGGGCTATTAATCACCAATTGAACATTGTATGCGTTTAACAATATTGTTATTGTTTGCGATCTTAACAACTACCTGTTATGCGCAATTGAAATCGTTTGAACTGAAGGGTAAGATCGGTCAGCTGAATGCCCCCGCGAAAGTATACCTGAGATATGCTGTGCAGCAGGGGCCCAGGATCGATTCTGTTACCTTGAATAAGGGCCGATTCCACTTTTCCGGAAAGATCGATGAGCCCGTACCCGCTTCACTTTTCTTATCGTTGGATGGAAACCCGATCAAATGGCCCTATGATGAACTGATGATCTACCTGGATACAGTTCCTGTTTTTGTTGCCGGCGCAGATTCCATGCACAAGGCAAAAACAAGTGGGTCCCGTATCAATGCTGAATTGCAGGTATATGATTCCATGATGGCGTCTTTAAGAGAAAGCGACGCGGGTAATAATGGTTTCATTGAAACCAACCGGCAATTCATTTTACAATATCCCGGGTCACTGGTAAGTGTAAACGCCATAAGGTATATGAGCAATATTGCCGGGACTGTGCTGGCATTCGATTCACTTTTACATTTATTCAGTGGACTGGACATGGAATTGCGGAATTCGCGAAAAGGGCAGGAGCTCTTTCAGTCGCTGGAAAGAAAACGAAAATTGCTGCCTGGCATGACGGCTCCTGATTTCATTCAGCCTGACAGTACAGGAAAGGAACTGAGTTTATCATCCCTTCGTGGTCAATACGTGTTGATCGATTTCTGGGCCTCCTGGTGTAAGCCCTGCCGGGCCGATAACAAAGAGCTGGTGAAAATATTTGACCGGTACAGGAATAGGGATTTCAAAGTTCTGGGAATATCTATTGACACAAAGCGCGCGCTCTGGCTGAAAGCCGTGAAGGACGACCAATTGCCGTGGTTGCAGGTGTCTGACCTTTTACGCGACAATGCTGCTGCGGGCTTATACCAGATAACCGGGGTACCTACCAGTTATTTGCTGGACCCCAATGGAGTGATCATCGCCAAAAACCTTCGCGGAAAAGCAATGGAAGAAAAACTGGAGCAGGTTTTGGACCCAGTTCAAAATAAAGAGCAATAGTGAACGCATTCCTTTGTTTTCATTCTGGAAGAAAATGGCCCTCAATGGGGGCCATTTTCTTTTACCCTGACAAATGAATAGGTTGTAATTTTATTCAAACATCCGCTCATGAAAAAGCTCATCATTGTTGTACCGGCAGGTCAGAACAATCTCAGTAGTGTGGTTGGACCTTATAAATTCTTCATTAAGGCCAATGAGCATTTTATGAAGAAGGGACAGGAACCGGTATTTGATGTGCAGCTGGCCGGAGTGAATGAAAAAGAAGAATTATACGATGGGTTGTTTTCGATAAAACCGCATACATATATCCGTTCGGTTGACAAGGCAGATTTTGTGATCATTCCTGCACAGGCACATCATGACCTATTGGAAGTTGTGAGCAAAAACCAGGAACTTATTGCCTGGTTGAAGCAACAATACAGTATGGGTGCTGAACTGGCCAGTATCTGTACAGGGGCATTTCTGCTGGCCTCAACAGGATTACTGGATGGCAAAAGCTGCTCTACTCACTGGAATGCAGCAGCGCTTTTCAGGCAATCTTTCCCGGAAGTACATCTGGCAACAGATAAGATCCTCACGGATGAACAGGGCATCTATACGAACGGCGGCGCTTACTCTTTTCTCAATCTCTTGCTCTACCTGGTTGAAAAATATTACGACAGGGAAACGGCCTTGTTCTGCGCTAAAGTGTTCCAGGTTGATATCGATAGGAGCAGCCAGTCTGTCTTCATCATGTTCAACGGCCAAAAAGACCATGCGGATGAGGTGATCCGCGATGCACAACATTATATCGAACAAAACTTCCAGGAAAAATTCTCAATGGAAGAACTGGCCGGCAGGTTTGCATTAAGCCGCCGGAACTTCGACAGGCGGTTCATGCAGGCAACCGGTAATACGCCTGGTGAATACCAGCAAAGGGTGCGCGTTGAGCAGGCGAAGAAATTGCTGGAATCCGGAAGGAATAATGTTTCTGAAGTGATGTATGAAGTAGGGTATGCTGATCTGAAGGCATTTCGCGGAACATTCAAAAAGGTTACCGGTCTTACTCCAATGGACTACCGGAACAAATTCAGCAGGAGAGCTATTTCCGTGCTGAAACCAGATTAGGCTTTCCCGGGTATAAGTGTTCGCTCACTGTCACTAAAAAAAAATTTATCTTATAACTGGATTTGTATGTCAGACATTTTGATCAGGTACGGTACCCGTGAGGATGCAATGGCAATTGCGGCCCTCAGCAGGGAAACATTTTACAGTGCATTTGCTGCAGACAATAGCGTTGAAGACATGGAGAAATTTATGTCTGAGCAATTCAGCACAGAGCGGCTGATGGCGCAGGTTGGCGCTCCCGGGAATATTTTCTTACTCGCTTATGCGGAACAACAACTGGCAGGTTATGTGAGAATGCTGGATGGCTTTCCACCTTCTGAGCTGCATGATTTTCCAACGATCGAGATAGCAAGGATCTATGCCAGGGAGGATGTGATCGGGAAAGGAGTGGGGAAAGCATTGATGCAGCGATGTATAGAGATTGCCACGAATATGAATAAACGAAGTATTTGGCTGGGCGTTTGGGAAAAGAATGATCGCGCCATTGCTTTTTATGCGAAATGGGGATTCGAGAAATTTGGGGAGCATGATTTTTTACTGGGCAATGATGTGCAAAGGGATTGGATGATGCGGAAGTTATTATGAATAGACACTACACACTAAGTATTAATACTTATTTTTCATTTTTATTGATTTGATCCATTGTGATATTCCGGCCTCTCGGTTAAATTTGTCTAACCTTTTTTCTACAAAAGGTTCTCATTGTATTCCACAGCCCACTTATTTGAATTTCTCTGTGATAATAATTCCTGGTTTCAGGAATAAATTTTTTATTGTTCCAAACTGACTTATGAATTTCATTTACCGGCAATTGACACCTATTCTATTGACGTTGCTCTGTATTTTCATTTTTGTAAATTTTACATCCGGACAAAATAACGGGGATTTCAAGGAGCCTTCATTGCCCGCAGCGCCCAATACTGCAGCGTTGTTGGAGTACACCCAAATTCCCGTGAGTAAGTATACCGGTCAACCTTCTATTCAGATTCCTTTGTACACAATTAAGACAGGTTCTCTTTCGTTACCCGTCACTTTATCTTATCATGCTTCGGGAATTAAAGTACAGCAGGAGGCGAGTTGGGTTGGATTAGGCTGGAGTTTGAATGCAGGAGGAGTGATTAGCCGTTCGATAAGAGGAGTTGAGGATTTTGGTTCTCAGGGTGTGGGATATTGGGCTGCTCCTAACCTTAATAGTCTATTTAATGGAGAATGGTTTAACCTGGCAATTGGGGTTACGCCTACTGAGCATATGTTGATCAAAAAAATAATCAATCGCGAATATGATGCAGAGCCCGACTTATTCTTTCTCAATATTGCAGGTATTTCGGGAAAGTTTGTCTTCGATAAACAAGTTGTGCAGGATGGCATGATCACTGCTACATTGCTGGATCAGACCAGTAATTTTCGTGTGCAGTATAATGTTAACGAAAAAAAGTTCATAGTTACTGATGGGAAAGGAGTAACTTATTTTCTGGCTACGCCGGAATATTCATATTCTGAATCTCATAACACTCCCAACTTGTCACACGGGGCTACACACATCGAGGATCGTCCCTTCGACAATTATTGTATGGATGATAAATTGGCTGTTTCCTGGCACTTAGACAAAATAATTTCAGCAAATAATGTGGACGAGATTAATTTTTCTTACGATGTCCCTTCTGCAGAAACTTGTGCAGGAATAGTTAGCACTCCCAGTCTCTCCGAATCTATGTACACGAGGAAAACATATTCACATTATGGCTATTCAAAACATATCCCAAACCTGCTCAAATATTCGTCGGTTTCACGCTCCCTCACACAACCTGTAGATTTAATTGGTATCAGCTTCAGAGAGGGAGACCTGCTTTTCTTCACAAGTTCACGTCAGGATCTGAACACGACAGAAGACTATATTGCTCCTAAGTTAGATCATATTAAAATATTTGAAAAGAGGAATCCCATTGAGATCCGATCAGTTATGTTCGAATATGATTATTTCAATTCAACGGGAACTGCGGATAATATGCGATTGCAATTAAAAAAACTTTTTATTGCGGAAAGTCCTTATGAATTTACTTATAATGAAACCATTACAATTCCCAGTAAGAGGGTAAAAGGAGTGGATTTTTGGGGTTATTATAATAATAGGAATAATGATAATCTTATTCCCAGGGCTACCCTTACTGATCAGCTTGATTTCATTTATGCACAAGGAGCAGACAGAATGGTGAATAAAGATGCAATACAAATGGGCATGCTTACTTCCATCAAATATCCAACAGGAGGAACTGAGTCCTTCGAGTTTGAACCTAATGATTTTAATGGGGTAACGCCAGTGTTTGAAGATGTACCAATTAACGTAGATGCACATTTGACTTACTATTCTGGTGTGCCTTCGAGCCCGTACAATACAGAATCTTTCTATATTCCCAATGAAACTGTTATTACAATTTCCGGCAATGCAGTATTCGACGGGAATTGCAATGGTTTTCCCGGACTTCCTTTGGCTGAAGAATATTTTGCCATCCTAGTTTCAATACCTTCGGAGGATGCCTATCCTGATTTTACCAATATAGATCAGTATTATTCTGGAGATATCTTGTATAAGCTTGAATATGGCGAGTGTGAAAATAATGAACTAAGCCCCTACAGGAGCACCTCAATGGTCATTCAGCCTGGGTGGTACAGGATTGTAGCTTATTGTCATTCTCCAAAGCAATATTCCTCAGTGGGGGTAGTATTTAAATCCATTACAGGATATGACCCTGGCATTAAAGCAGGTGGTTTGAGGGTCAAAAGAATTTCAACCAGTGATGGTAGCGGGACGGAAATGATAAGAAAGTTTGAATACCATCTAGTTTCTAATCCTGGCATAAGCTCCGGATCATTGATGTCTTATCCACTCCATAGCTTCAATACAATAATTGACTATCCGACAACGATAAATGAAACATTTGAGATATTACAATCATCAAGTTTGAATCCTCTCAGTACTGCAGCGCATGGTTCATTTGTGGGATATGATGCTGTTACTGAGTATCTCGGCGAGAACGGTGAGAATGGTAAAATCGTTTCTACATTTTTGAACGGTTCCTTTAGCGGAGGTCCGTACATTCCGCCATCGGATTTAAATTTTATTGGACGTCCTTTAATTGAAACTACATACGATGCAGATGGGAATATTGTTCTAAAAAAAGAAAATTTTTATGAATCTTATGGACCTTCAGAAAAATTAATTTTGGCTACAACTGCAACTACATATCCATTCCTGAGTGAATATGCTGGTTTTGATGATCCAATGCCCGGAACGCCATTTCTTTACCTGCCTTTTCTGGACGAAGGACTTGCAATTTCTTACTATATGGATGTATACCCCGTAAGAATAGATTGGTGGCGCCTTTCTCAAACAACTACCACCACGTACACAATTGCAGGTAATTCTGTAGAAAATGTTCATTACAGTTATAATCCTCAAGTCAAACAAATTTCTTCCACTACAACGGAGGTTGGTAACAATATTTCCAAAACCGTTTCTGTAAAATACGCTTCAGATTATAGCGAATCCGCCGGAGATGTATATTCGAAGATGATCAGTAAAAACATGCTGGATTATCCTGTGGAAACCCAGCAATGGATCACCAGAGGGGGCAACACATCACTTCTTTCAAGCTCCGTTATTGAATACAAAAGTTTCTATTCAGACAAATTCATTATGCCTTACCGTAATTACAGGCTAAACACAAGTACTCCGATACCATCTACTCAGGCAGGTGCCGCAGTTGCGCCTTACGCCGCATTATTATATGATCCAGAAATGTTCAATCTCGAACACGAACTACAGTACGATCAGAATGCAAATGTAACTGTATCAAAAAAGGTACAGTCACCCGGAGGTTCTTATATCTACTCACCGCAAAATAATCAATTAATTGCGAGTGTAATGAATGATCCTTTGCAAAGGAGTTGGTTCGATAATTTTGAAGAACCGAATACTTTCACAAATCTTTACTATGATGTGTTGAAAGCTAATACCGGAAATTATTCTGGAAGAATATCCAATACAGGAGCCGGAAAGAAATCAGCCACTGCATCTAAATGGTTGGAGGTTTCCCTGACAGATGCTACACAATTCAAATTCTCTGGCTGGATTTATTCTTCAGGCCCATCTGCGAATATTGTGTTGCTAATGAAACGAAGTAATGAAACTGGTGAATTCTCCTACTCGGAGAACGTTTCTACTACAACCACCAATAAATGGGTTTTTGTGGAAAAAACAGTTTCCATTCCGGCCGATGTCGTAAAGATGGGCTTCAGGCTTGATAATAATAGCACAGGATCAGTGTGGTTTGATGATGTAAGACTGCATGCTTCAGGTGCAGAAATGACCACTTATACACATGCACCGCTTATTGGTGTGACCAGTTTAACTGATGTCAAGAACCGGATTACCAGGTACGAATATGACAGAATGGGCAGATTGCATTTGGTTCGTGATCATGACAATAATATTTTGCGTGTTATCTGTTATAATTTTCAAGGGCAACCTGAAGATTGTAAATCAAACTACTTCAATGTAGAACAAAAACGAACTTTCACAGTGAACAATTGCGCACCCGGAGCTGTCGGCGGTTCCATCGAATATGTTGTTCCTGCGAATATATACTCATCTATCATCAGCCAGGCAGATGCGGACCAGAAAGCTTTGAATGAAATATTCCTACTGGGCCAGGAGCATGCCAATATGAATGGGAGTTGCTTGTTCTATAATACCGAAAGAAGCGAATCCTTCACACGTAACAATTGCGGAACCGGCACCAGTGGGCAAGCTGTGATGTATACAGTTCCTGAAAAGCAATATAGTTCTGCCGTAAGTCAGCAGGATGCTGACCAACTTGCAATAGACGATATTGCAGCCAACGGGCAGAATTATGCAAACTCTACAGGAACTTGTAGTTTCTTGAATACAATGCAGTTTCAGGTGTTTTCCAAAACCACATGTCCCGCCAATTATAAACCAGGAACCTGGGAATACGTAGTTCCTGCGGGAATGTATTCATCCCTTATAAGTCAGCAGGATGCCGATCAACAGGCCTTGAACGAGATCGCTGCTCAGGGGCAGAATGCAGCTAACACAAATGCCAACTGCACCATGGTGTATGTGTGGTTAGCGCATGATCTTTCCGATTATTACGAGGATGATTACTTAATTACGGAAGAATGGTCATACTGGGTGGAGTTTTATGAGGATGCTAATAAAACTCTGGCTATGACAGTTCCCTTTTCTTTTAATATAAATTATACACTGGACATTGGTACTCCGGGTGGCAGTAGCCAAACAAACGGAATATACGTTACTAATCCAGGCTTAAGTACATACCTGATTGGTGAAATGCAAGTTTATTACAGCTCTGGAAGTTATTTTGAACACACTACCATTTCACTCCTTCCTGGTTCTTATTATACTATCATCCCCTAATTAAACCGACATGCGACTGATCATAATATTTTTAATACTTATTCTTTCTGTTAACGTAAACGCTCAAACGGCCGATGACAGAACAAAATCATCAGATTCTCTAAGATCAATTCTTAAGACTAAGCTAAATACAGATTTTACAACTGTTGACAAGGTGATGGGGTATATCGAACAATCTGCTATAGATATTTCCACGATTATGAAAGACACAATTTTATCAAAAGAACAGAAAGGAGTAAGAATGAAGCAGGCTGCTGCTGAAAGAGATCAAAAGATTGCTACAATTTTATCCCCGGTTCAAATAGCGCAATTGAAAGAAGAGCTAAAGTCAATGAAATATCGAATGAAGTCCATAAGATTAGGCGCCAGTCCCAATTCGGAAAATCATTAAGTCAGGAATCAGGACAATGAATATTTATTGATGGCGCCATTAAAAAAAATTATCCCATGCGGATTAAATCCATCTTCATATATAAAGCAATTCTAGTGGGAGTTATCTATTTCACAGAGGGGACTATGACATCAGCGCAATTGCCGGTTCCTGTTCCTCCAAATTATCAAAGCAGTATGCCTGTGAACTACATACGGACATGGGAAATGAATGCTCCGGAATCGAACCCGGCTAATGTACTGAACAAACCTTTAAAGCAGGTAAAACAAACGACAGGATATCTGGATGGTTTAGGGAGGCCGCTGCAAACTGTAGTGAAACAAGGATCAATCAATTCATATAACCCTTCCAATCAAGCAGGCTTTACTCCTGTTGTAGCTGACTTGATAACAGCAAACAGGTATGACGAGTTTGGTAGAGAACAATTGAAAATCCTCCCATTCGCATCCACTAATTCAGGCCCTTCACAAAGTGATGGCTCTTTTAAATACGATCCTTTCCGTCAACAAAATGATTTTTATAACCAGCAGTTGGCGGGGCAAGATGGCGAAGTTAATGTTGGACCTGATAACCGCAACTGGACTTATAGTCAAACTATTTTTGATGGCAGCCCTCTAAGCAGGCCAGTGGAAGCTTTTTCGCCGGGTAGTAGTTGGATAGGGACTTACGGGCAGGCTCTTCCTGAAAACAGAAAGTCTGTAAAAACCAGGTATCTGTTGAATACGGCTAATGATGCAGTTAGAATGTGGACTGTTTCAGATGGAGTACTTCCTGCATTTGGAAATTACAGTACTAGCACTACCTACTTGCCAGGAACGCTAACCAAACAAATTTCAATAGATGAACACAATAACCAGGTAATTGAATTTAAAGATAAGGAAGGACAGCTTATCTTGAAAAAAGTGCAAATATCTACTGCTGTCAATACTGCCGATGATGGGGCAGGTAGAGGACATACAGGCTGGATATGCACATACTACATCTATGATGATCTGCATTTGTTGAGATGTGTAATTCAGCCCAAAGCAGTAGATTATTTGAATGGGGCAGGCTGGACCGCAAGTGCAGTTAATAATGTTCTGGCCGAACTTTGTTTCAGATATGAATATGATGGCAGAGGCCGACTGATAATGAAGAAAGTACCAGGTGCAGGTGAAGTTTATAATGTGTATGATTCTAAGGATAGGCTTGTAATGACCCAGGACGCATTTTTAAGAGGTCTGAATAAATGGCATGTAACTTTATACGATGACCTGAATAGACCAGTGGAAACGGGATTACTACTTAATTCCTGGTCTGGTTCTACTGCGAAAACATTTGTTCAACATCTTGCCAGTGCTTCGCCCACGCCCTTGCCTTCATCGTTTATCCCTTATCCTTTCAGTGCTTACAGTACGCCAGCTGTTGCACATTGGGAATACCTTACTAAATCAGGATATGATGATTATTCAACGCTTCCCGCAGCTAGTAATCTCAATGCAGATATTGACTTGACAAATGTAAATTCTACCTATGGGTTTTACGAGTCTTACAATTCTGCTCCTGATTTCGCGGAAGCTGTCTCCTCTACTGCATCAGGTTTTACAAAGGGTTTACCTACCTGGTATGAGACGAAAATCCTTGGCACTTCAAGTTACACCTATTCAGTAACGCTATATGATGATAAAGGTAGGCCTATCCAAATAAAAACGAAAAATGTCACAAATGGAACAGACATTGAAACTCATCAATACAATTGGGCAGGCAAGATCCTTGTTTCATTGCAGAAACTAGAAAAAGCTGGCGCTACCGCCCAGACAACTTATATAGTAAGCAGGAACTCATACGATGATCTTGGAAGATTAACAAAAATTGATAAGAAAATTCAAAACACTCTTGTCAACAATAATGAATTGCCTGAAGCTTATACAACTATTAATAAATTGGAATATGATGCGCTTGGTCAGGTACGAAAAAAAGGGATAGGAGAGAATCCAGATGCCCCATCATTTCCACTGGCAAAACAAGAATTTGAATACAATGTAAGAGGATGGATGATGTCTGTGAACAAAGGATATCTTACATCCGAAAATAATAACAGTGAATATTTTGGATTGCAATTGGGATATGATAAAAATCCTGTGACAGGTACATTTATTCCATCATTCAATGGGAACATATCAGGCACAATCTGGAAGAGCGAAGGCGATCAGCAGCTTCGAAAGTATGATTTTACCTATGATGCCAGTAACAGATTACTGTCGGCTGACTTCAATCAGTTTGTATCTGGGTCCGGATCTACAGCAAGTTTTAATAAGTCTGCTGGTATTGATTTCAGTGTGGGTGCGCTTGCCTATGACCTTAATGGAAACATTACACGGATGCAGCAATACGGATTGGTTTCAACTACCAGTTCAATGGTTGATGATCTTAAGTACACCTATCAATTAAATACCAATAAGCTTAAAAACGTAGTCGACTTCAATAACAATGTTTTGACTAAGCTGGGAGATTTCAAAACTTTAAACACGCATCCTCAGAATAGCTCCAAGTCAAGCCTTACTTCTAATTCTCCTGAAGGTATTTTTTCTACTATTATCGATTATACATACAATACCAACGGAAGCCTGCAGACAGATCATAACAAAGGAATAAGCAGTATAACTTACAATCATCTAAACCTCCCTTCTTTGATTAATATGAAAGGTGGAAAGGGTAGCATCACATATCAATATGATGCTATAGGGAATAAATTAAAAAAAATAGTCAAAGAAAACAACCTAACGGTTCCATATAACGGTGTTGATAATTCCACTAACGTTACTGTAACTACTACTTACCTGAGCGGGCTTGTTTATGAGGCCAAGGAATACAGTAATGCTGCACTGGCGTCACTTGGATACACAGATAAACTTCAATTTATTGGTCATGAAGAGGGAAGGGTAAGATTACGGGAACTTGATAACACCTTGCATTATGACTACATGCTGAAAGATCATCTGGGGAACGTCAGGGTGGTATTGACACAAGAACAGTCTACTAATTTTTACCCGGCAGCAACACTCGAAGGGAGTTTTAGTGTCTCCGGTGCTGCACAGGATAACTCGATGGTGAATCATGAAAAGTTGTATTTCAAAATTGATCAGGATAAAATTACACCTGAATCGGCCATACCTTCCTGGAACGATCCTGCGGAATCTGTAGCAAACACAAAGCTTTATTACAATAATAACGGCAATCCTCCGGCTAATTTGAGTTACCCTGCTGGTTGTTTACCTGACCAAAATGTACAAAGCAATAATCTGTACAAATTGAATGCCTTGACTAATCGAACAGGGCTTGAGTTTGCGATCAAAGTAATGGCAGGTGACAAAGTTGATATTTTTGGTAAATCTTATTTTCTGAACACTTCAACTGTGGATAATAGCAACTCAACTGTTCTGGATCTGTTAAGTGTAATGTCGGGACTAATTGGCGCCCCTACCGGCGGAATAGCGACAAAAGGAGTAACAGCTACCCAACTTTCAAGTTTGAACTTACCCATTTTTCCCGGTAGCTTTTTCAGAGGAGCAAATGGTGAAACCTCTACTACTCCTAAAGCCTATATCAATTATGTTTTTCTGGATGAGCAATTCAAATTTGCAGGTGGCGGCGCCAGTAGGGTTCGGAACAGCGGACTGGTTACAGATCATTGGACAGAAGATGCCGACCTGCGGAATATTGTCGTTCCTAAAAATGGATATCTATTTGTTTATGTGAGTAATGAGAGTAACTTAGATGTGTTCTTTGACAATCTTCAGGTGATCCATAAACCAGGGCCGATATTGGAGGAAACGCATTATTATCCGTTTGGGTTGACGATGGCGGGGATTAGCTCCAAAGCCGCAACAGGATTGGATAATAAATATGAGTTCAATGGAAAGGAAAAGCAGGAGAAAGAGTTTAGTGATGGAAGTGGACTGGAGTGGTATGATTATGGAGCAAGGATGTTTGATGCGCAGATTGGAAGATGGTATGTGGCAGATCCGTTGGCTGATAAGATGAGGAGACATTCACCATATAATTATGCGTTCGATAATCCAATACGATTTGTTGACCCCGATGGAATGGAAGCAAAAGATTTTGTCAGAGGTGGAAATGGTAAGATATATTGGGATAAGAACGCGAACTCTCAGGCAACAACCAAGGATGGAGAAACATATCTGGGGAAAAATTTGACTTTCGCTTTTAACAGTTATATAAGTGAAAAAGGATGGGATGGCCCCAATCCTCCATTTGGAACTGCTGCTGGGCTTAAATTATCTTCTACTCTAACCATACAAGCTACAGAAACAGCCGATGGTTCGTTCTATTCAGCATATGTAACTTCGAATACTATTCTCGGTAATACTCCTATTGGTAAACCAAGAGACTTTTTCCCTGGTTTGGGAGATGATCAGAATAAGGAAGTCCTTTTGAAAAACGTAGGAGGATTTAATGCTACTTTTGAACAACATGCTTCCGTAAGCAAAATTGAAGAAATGGCGTTTGATGTTTTAGGTTTCGATGTAGTGAATGTTGCGCAGAAACTAAACGTGCAGTTTGGCGGAAATGAACTTTCTGTTACTGCTGAAACTGATGTTTTTCCAAGTGCAGAGTTAACGGTAAACGGCGTTCAACTTTTTAAGTATGATCAGCCGTCATTCCTCCAAACACACACAAAAAACCTAAATTTATCAGAAATGGGAGGAGTTCCCACCACTGATAAGTCGAGGAGATCGCCTCCAGCATTCTTTATTAGATATAATAATTAACTGTATTGATTAGGTGATAATTTGTAGTGGCAGTTTCCTTATTCATAAAAATGTTAAATATGGAGAAAATAAGTAGCAGGGCTATGGGTATTTACTTAGTTAAACTTTGGCTTATAAGTGTAGGAGTAATCGCTCCCGTGTTTTTAGCATTGTTGGCAGCAAGTAAAAGTTCAAGCTATTTAGGGCAGAACAGTGGGGTAAGTGTAATCTTCGTATTTGCATTGTTTGGCCTACTATTTTCACTGCCAACGTTATTGGTTACTGCGCTTTTGTGTATTGCTTTATTCACAAAGTTTACTTCTGACACTACTCTCAAAATTGTTATCGATTTAGTGGTAATATTGGGCATCTTTATTAACATTCATACTGTTGGTTTTAACGAGTTGGCAAATACTTATATTCTTTCCTATGCTGTTAGTGTAGTAATTGCCAGTTTGTTTATTCCATTACGCAAAGCCATTTGACGAAGTTTTGACAATGTGCGTGTTGCGATTCTTTGCTTTTAAATTGGCAGAATTGCAAGATCGCGGCTAAGGACACCTTTGAGTAGAAGGTTATTTTTCGTATAGGCGCGGGAAGAGTTCGTGAACTTTATTGGCCGGATGGTCTAAAAAAAATTAGCGCATATGACTGATAAAAACCCGGCACTGCCGGGTTTTCGCTTTTACAGCGCATCGATATTTTTTGATAGAACTCTTTAAACTTTTTATTGGTAAGCATTTTATCAATGAGCTTAAAGATAGTTTGCCTGTCTTCCTCGTCTAGCTGCTGTATGAGCCGTAAAAGCTCTTGCCGGAGCAACAAGTAATTCCAAAAATATCACAATACAATGAAAACATTTTATCGAGCTGAATTATTTGCAATTGCCTTAATATATTTATTCCAATTTGCTAATAAGTCTCCAGAGCAAAAGATATTGGGTATTGATAAAATGATTATTTTTTCTGCATTTGGGTTTTATTCTCTAGTAATTACTATTCTTGAATATTATTTTATCAGGAAAGGCATAAGTAACGGGACAATTGTGCTGAACGCAAATAGCAGAACTGACTTTCGTATTGGAGCAGTTTTATTTGTGGGTGCAGCCCTTCTGATTTTTTGGAACAAAACTATCAATAGCACGAATTATGCATTAAATATTCTGTTCGGATTAGTCTTATTAAGTAAGGCCATTTTTTGTGGAATTCTTGTATGGAAAATCAAGCATAAATGAAATCACTTCCTGGAAAATAGTTGGCCAATTGAAAATATCCGGCAGCCTCGGAGCATAACCTAAATTCTTTCAAATGGCCAACTATTTGAATCTATCTTTGAAACAGTTTCGCTTACCTCGTAAACGTATAATTGATATAAACGGTCTTTCCTTCAAAGTTCACGGCGCTTTGCAGCAGCATGCTGTTAGCGGTGAGTGATTTCATTTCGAGGCGGTAGCCTTCAGAAACCTTGTTGGGTTTTACACCGGTGCCCAGGTTCTTGAACTGGAAGTATTTCACGCCGCCGATGGTTTGAACACTCCAGTAGATATTACGCTGACCGCCTGTGCAATCCTGGGAAGCATTCACGGTATAGGAACCATTACCATTTGGTACCAGGTTCCACTGGCTGCCCACATAACAGCTATAGGGTGCATCATCGAATACGGTAACTTTAAATCCGGTCTTGGAAACGCCGTCCAGGTCTACATTGCTCACCGTCCAGGTACCTTTCAGGTTTACCTTGTCTCCCTCAGGACTGGCTACTTTGCTGGGTGAACAGGCTGTGAAGAACAGGACCAGGCTCAGGGATGCTGCGGCTAACAACTTAATTCTTTTCATAGTCGTCTTATTTTTGTGATTAATACAGGTTAAGGAATACAAATCTGATACCAGTATTACTGATAATACAAAGATATAAGATTTCCAATTCGTTAGGAATAATCCCCGGAGGAATCACCCGCCGCATTCCCACAAATGAAGAGGCGGATATGGAAATACCCGCCTGGTAAAAAACTGACTGTATTGTTAATTCGTGCTACCACGGAATTGTTCTACATGATATCAGAACAGTTTTCCTCATGCACTTCCTATAAATGTAGGTTAAGCACTACAGTAAGGAAAACATAATCAACCAGCTACGGGTATGCGTCAACAGACGACTGTCCTGTTTTATCGATTTCCATTTGTGTACATTCTTCAGTGATTGGTAGGACAGAAGAGGGCGTTCATTTTTTCAGCAACCGGTTATTGATGATCTTTTCCATCACTGCTTCGCGCAGGTACCTGGATACCGGCACCTGGTATTCCCTTATGTGCAGTACATTGCCTTCGATAGCGCGGATGGCATCGAGGTTCACGATATATGACTTGTGAGGTTGAATGAATCCAGCAGCAGGCAAACTATCCAGCAGGGACTTCATTGTTGAATGAATGATCAGCTTGCGGCTATCTGTGTAGATGCCCACATAATTTTCCATCGCTTCGGCAAACAGGACCTCTGCAAAGAAAACTTTCTCCAGCCGGTTGTCTACTTTTACAAAAAGATAATCCTGTTTTTCTTCCGATTGCTGCAGGCGGAAATAATCGTAAGCCTTGTTGGCCGCTTTGAGGAATCGTTCAAACGCGATCGGCTTCAGGAGGTAGTCCAGCACATCCAGTTCATAACCGCTCAGCGCATACTGGTCATAGGCAGTAGTAAAGATCACGCGTGGCGGATTGATGGCATTCTTAAGGAAATCAATACCGGACAAATATGGCATTTCAATATCGAGGAACAACAAGTCGGCGCTTTGTTGTTTGAGCAATTGGTTCAATTGCAGGGCATCTTCACAAACGCCGGTGGTTGTGAGGAAGCCCGTTTTTTCGATATAACCCTGCAGGCCCTTGCGGGCCATGGGCTCGTCGTCTGTAATGATGCACCTGATTGGTGTTGTCATAGTGGATGTATAGGTTATTGAAGCGGAATTATCAGCTTCGCTATGAACGTATCGTTTTCTCTTTTTACATCTAATGTTGCATTGCCGGGATAGAGCAGGTCCAATCTTCTTTTTACATTTTCCAGTCCGATGCCACTGGCGCTGTGCTGCGGAATCAATGAGGGGACTGCATTGGTAACTGCAAACTCCAGGTGCTCACTCATTAATGTTGCTGCAATATCGATTGTCCAGGCGCCGCCTGCATATTTGAAAGCATTCTCCACCAGCGGCAAGAGCAGGAGCGGGTAGAGCTGCTGCTCTTGCAGGCCCGGATCAAAATTAACGGATAGTTGTAGTTTCTCCGAGCTGCGTATTTTTTGCAGATCGATATATTGTTGCAGGTAACTGAGCTCTTTACTGATGGATACGGTCTGTTGCTGATCGTATAATTGATAGCGCAGCAGGCCGCTGAACTGTTCGATGCTACGTTTGGCGCCGGTCAGGTCTTCGTCCATCTGGAAATAGATGGTGTTGAGTGCATTAAACAGGAAATGCGGGTGGTACTGGGCTTTCAGGAATTTCAGTTCTGTCTGGAGCTGGTCGTTGGTGATACGTTCAAGTTTCAATTGCTGATCGATATAAGCCTGAATAAAATTATTTCCCCGAGCAATAGAATAATATAAAAGGATATACAATGCCACTACAACATTAGCGATGCTGAAATCGCTTAAAGAAACAGGATCATCAATCAGATAGTGGATGAAAAAAAGCATAGGATTCATACTGAGCAGGGCTACCAGCAGTATGATGAAGTACTCGCGCATCACATTACTGATATTGAACACTGATGTTCTTTTGCTGAATTGCTGAACCAGTTTGTGTAAAAATGGAAGGGTGATACAGGTGATGGCCACTACGCAGATGATCTCGATGGCATTTTGTTTCCAGGGCCTTAGCCAGAACTTTGTTCCATCATTGGTATCGGTAACCACCCTGATGGAAAAATAGATCAGCAGGCCGAACATTACCGGGAATGCATATCTCCAGAACCATTTCATTATTGTTGTTTTAGGTTACCGGCTTTCATCCCGAACAGCCATCTGCTCAATCCAAATGGCCGGATGAATACATGAATTAAAATTATACTAATGAAGAATGTCAGCAAAACGGTGAACCCGTATTTCATTAAGATCGTGTCTGTGGTGCGGATCACGTAATAAGTAAGGATCACGATCACGGTCTGGTGCAAGATATAAAAAGGATACACCATTTGATTGAGATAATTCAGACTGTGATGCGGACGATTAAGGTATCGTTTTCCATAACCTACCAATGCAAATACCCAGGCATAAGCCATTAATGGATACACAGCAGTGTAGAATTTCGTATGGATCCCATCTTCCAAATCATTCCATCTCCAGTAATTGATAAAGAGAATGCTGGCAATGCCAACAGCCAGTGAAATGCGTCGATTGCGTTCAAGGCTGTTCATCAGACCGGGATAACAAATACAAATAAAACCGCAGAGCAGGAAGAAGAGCCAGTAGAAGAAATAGCAGTAATCATGGATCAGGTCGTTAGTGGCGGGGTTTTCCCAGGCGAAAAAAGTGTAAATCAGAACTCCGGGAATGGCCAGCAGGTAAATATTCCATCCGGACGACAACCAGTTGAACAACTTTGTCAATCCTTGCCGCTGGTGATTGCGGACCATCCAGCTGAAGAACGGGGCAAAGATCACATCATATACGAAGAGGTAGGCGATGAACCAGAGGTGGTGCCAGCTGAAATTGCCTATGGGATAGGACTGGAACTTGAAAATGGATGGATAGAAGTCCCAATAGCTACCTGTGTACCCCTGGGAAACCCTCTCCAGGTATACCTGGGGCGGCACAACGATCAGGATGCCCGCCAGCAGGGGAATGAAGAGTCTTCGGAAACGGAGGCCGATAAAGGCCGTTCCGCTTCGTTTCTGGAGCATGAACCAGGTTACGGTGCCTGAAATGAAGAAAAGGAGGGGCATTCTGAACCTGCTGAGCCAGAAATTAAATTCCATCAGCAAGTTACTGGTCTGGTTATTCTTGAGGTGCCAGCCCCATTCCGCCACGTAAGGCATGGCTGAATGGAAAAAGAGAACCCCGAGGATGGCGAGGATTCGGAGCCAGTCCAGATAAGCCTGACGGGCGGTTTGTGTTTGCATACATTGGTTGTTTCAGCAAACCTAATCCCGGGCCGGGGAGGGGTAAAATGTGTTTGACGACTGGACGCTTTGGGGTGACAACAGGAAAATGTATTGTGTACGATTTGTTTATCTGACACATGACCAGTAATTTTGCCCCTCTTTAAAACCATAAAACCGGATGGCAAGAATAATAGCATTTCGTGATGCACTGCGGGAAGCAATGAGCGAAGAGATGAGAAAAGATCAGAATGTGTTTCTGATGGGAGAGGAAGTTGCTGAATACAACGGTGCATACAAAGTAAGCCAGGGTATGCTGGATGAGTTCGGCCCCAAGCGCGTTATCGATACCCCGATTGCAGAATTGGGCTTTACAGGTATTGCAGTAGGTGCTGCCCAGAACGGGCTTCGCCCCATTGTAGAGTTCATGACCTGGAACTTTGCTGTACTGGCGCTGGACCAGATCCTGAATACAGCATCGAAGATGCTGGCGATGAGTGGCGGTCAGATCAGTTGTCCGATCGTATTCCGCGGAGCCAATGGTTCTGCCGGACAGCTCGGCGCTCAGCACTCTACAGCTTTCGAAAGCTATTATGCCAATATCCCCGGCATCAAAGTGATCTCACCCTCCAACCCATATGATGCGAAAGGCTTGCTGAAAGCAGCTATCCGCGACAATGACCCCGTAGTGTTCATGGAAAGTGAAGTGATGTACGGAGAGAAAGGTGAAGTACCTGAAGAAGAATATATCATCGAGATCGGAAAGGCCGACATTAAAAGACCAGGCACCGATGTTACCATCGTTAGCTTCAATAAAATGATGAAGGTTGCCCTGGGCGCCGCTGCTGAACTGGAAAAAGAAGGCATCAGTGCAGAGGTGATAGATCTTCGCACCATCCGTCCGCTGGACTGGTACACGATCCTCGAGAGCGTTAAGAAAACAAACCGCCTGGTGATCGTAGAAGAGCAATGGCCTATGTGTGGTGTTTCTGCCGAGATCGCATATCGTATCCAGAAAGAAGGATTTGATTATTTAGATGCTCCGATCCGTAGAATCACAGCTGCTGATGCTCCGTTGCACTACGCACCAAACCTGGTGGCTGCTGCGCTGCCTGATGTGCCACGTACTGTGAAGCTGGTTCAGGAAGTGATGTATATGAAGAAATAAAAGAGAAGAATCTTAATAGAAAATCCCGGATTATATCCGGGATTTTTGTTTTTAAAATCCTCCCGTTTTCTTCGAATAAGATATCCGATCAGCCATATGCCCGAGCTTATGTAGCCCATACCTGTATCCGGTTACGCTCACAATAAGGAGGCTCAGTAATAGTTCAACTGCCTGTTGGATACAAAAGGCCGTCGTTTGGATAAACATTTCTTTTGGCTTAAATTTGATTAAAATGAAAGGATATGGGAGTAGCCACTTTGGATAAACAGATAAACCAATACCTGGGATATCTAAATACCGAGCAAAAAAAAGCTGTACTTGGCGTTATGAAAACATTTGCATACGAGGAGGAATCCTTGTGGAAGGATAAGTCATTTGTTGCCGAAATGGACAAGAGGCTTTTAGAATTGGAAAGTGGAAAAGTAAAAGGAATTACATTAGATGAGCTGGAAGATTCAGCACGCAAGCACTACAAAAGCAAACGAAAAAAGTAATGAACTACAGCTACAAACTACACCCACTCGTTCAGGATGATTATAATGAGGCTTATGAATGGTATGAGGATCAGCAAAAGGGACTAGGGGAGCGATTTGTAAAAGCTGTTAGAGCCAGGATAAACGAAATTCTGATAAATCCCGAGGTGTATTCAAGTAAGGGAAATAGAAAATTTAGAGAAGCTCAGGTTGAATTTTTCCCGTACTTAATTGTGTATAAGGTAAGCAAAAAAAACAAAGAGCTTCTTATCACTTCGATTCACCACATGAAAAAGCGCCCCCGAAAGAAATACAGAAAATAGAATTCAGTAAATAACAGCCTTTAACTATAAACTTAGTAATTCGCTTTTTTGATAGGCATCTATACAAGAATTATTAATTAATATATTTCAGTTCCAAGGTATCTTTTGGAGTAAAATACCCGGTCTGCCATTTGCTGAAGTTTATTAAGCTCACAAAAGAAATAATCGATATCATCTTTACTAATTATTACGTCTGAATGGTATCGGTAAGAAATGTAAATCTTTCTCAGTATAAATAACCGGTCGCGCCCCTGCGAAGTTTCTTTCGAAAACACATTGGCGGCTTCGTCATTATGAAAACGAAGTATACACAGCATTCTGTCCAGGTTATGCAGGCCATACCTGAATCCTGTGATATTCATAAACAGCATGATCAGTAATTGCTCTACTGCCTGGTGAATGCAAAATGCCGCCATTCCATAATTCCCAAATCGAAATTGTACACCTGCCATTTGGCTGAATATTTGCGATCTTTCGTACCAGGGGAAGAGTTCCGATTTGTCTACTTGAGTTTCCGTTTTTTTATTGATTGCGGTTTGGATATGGTCAGCCGGTTGCCATTTTTGATAAAGGATTGTGCCGGATTGAAGGGCGCGGATTGCAAAAGGAGTATTTTGTTCAAGTTGATTGTTGAAAGCAGCAGGAGATAACCAGATGATTGTAAGTCGGCATAAAGCTTTACACCGTTGTTCAAGCATATCCAATACATTGCTGCGATCAATATTGCTACAGTCTGCAATTACAAGCAGGTTTATTTCTTCCGGATAATTTATTTCAGTGAAAGAGTTGTCGAAAATTGAGAATCTTCTTCTGTGTTTATCGATATAACCTAATACAATGATTTTATCCGGAGATATAGCATTGACGATCTTGCCGGGGATAATTTCTAAGGAGTGGATCAGGTTCATCTTCTCTTATTTTGTGGTTAGTAAATGGGCAGCTTCTACCAACCCAGCAATGCGGCGGAGAAATTCTATTAGCAGCCATTTGTCTTCTTTGTCTAATTCGCCATAGGATTCAGTAATTGTTGTGTCCCGCAGATGTTCGAGGTCTGTGCGGACTTTTTCGATGGAATCGCAGTTGAAGAATTTTCGGATCTGAAGAAGAGATTCGGAAAGAGTTTCGTTGTCAGGTAATTGCGGAGCTGTGTTTGTAGTTGATTTCATGTAAAGAGAATTTGAAGTGAATGAAAGGAGTGAATTGATTTTCTCCTACAAAGTAAGGGTGCATGAAAGCCGTAACCTACCGCCGGGCTGCCGTAGTTTACGGAAGAAAAAAGATTTGCCTGACGCTATTGTATAGCCGTTTTCCCGATGTTAATCCACAGCCATAATTCGATTGGATTTAATATATTTGTTCTAATAGAAAATTAATCATGGAACAATCCTTCGCCAAACGCCCGGTTCATATGGGCCAAAACATTCAGAAGTTCAGGCTTATTCGTGAGAAAAGTCAGGGTGATGTTGCCGCAGAGCTGGAGGTTAAGAGAGGTAAAGCTGTGAGCCAGCAGTTTGTTTCTGATCTGGAGAATAAAGAAACGATAGAAGATGATGAGTTGTTGAAGCAGATTGCAGAGATTTTGAAGGTGGACGCAGAAGTCTTGAAAAAAATGGACTGGGACGCCGCCATTAGCATCATAGGAAATACGTTTACAAATAACGACTATTCGCAACAGCAGTTTGCTACGTTTATTCAGAATTCACCAGTGTATCATCCCTTGGATAAGCTGCTGGAGTTTTTCGAGAAAGAGAGGAGTGATTGGAAGAGTGAAACCGAAGCCCTCAAAGCAGAACTTGCAAAACTTAGAGGAGAAAAGAAATAATAAAATTGAGCCGCCCCTTGTAGGCGGCTTACTTATTCCAGGTTCTTTGGGTTAATAATGAAGCAGAATGCGGCCTCTGATTACGCATCAAAATAAGAATACCAGTATTTCGGAATTGGCAGAAACTTACCCTAAGGAAATTTCCAGACCTACCGGTCAAAAAACATCCAGCAACTGTCAGTGCAACTGGAAATTTCTGTTGTTGATCCGAAAGCTGATCCGAGAGAACAGTATTAACAGGATCGATAGAATATTAGCTCTTCCGCTTCATAAACTGCGTTCCTCACATAGTATCGCTCTACATCCATTCTAAAAGCTCTCTGCCTGACAGCCCATACAACAGCCGTCAGACTGGGAGTATACGCTACTTATAGACAGAGGTTTCTATAGGAGCGTATAGAGATGAGGTGGAGTTGATCAGGAATTGAACTGAAGAACAGATGGAAAGTAGTAAATGAGAAATGGGCGAAGGATAGATAAGAGATTGTATCAAGATGGTATTGTAATTTGGTAAGATAATGTGCGTTAGGATTGAAATGAAAGTGAAGAAGTGGAAAATAATGCAAAAATCCTGCCGCATCGGCAATAGAATGTTAAGGGAAGAATTTCCCGGAAGTAATTTTCGATACCAGATTCAATAAAACAACTCTTTTCCGAAGGGTTTATCTATTCCAGTTGCTCTAAAGCACCAGCAATACGAGAAGCGGCAGACCAGTTGACATATGCGATCGGATCGATCATAACCTTTCGGTTGAAATTATTGGAAGTATGTTGCTGCTGTACTCTTTTATTCAGCAGCATTGGACGATGTTTACCTGGCCAGGGTCTGGCAAGTTTCTTTTTATACTTTGTTCCGGCCTGTTGTGTTACAGGAGTTAATACCGCAATCAGGTCAGCGGCAAAATACCGTCTGTCTTTCGTGAACCAGCTTGAATTTGCCGGAGCTTTTGGATTACGCCTTTCTTTGGCGGAAAGATCACTATGGATCAATCTGACCTGTAAAGTCATCATGAGAGTTCCATTGCCTTTTACCGGCGCTTCCATATTCAAGCCGGTAAAAGGCTGATCAAGGATGATAGTAGCTGTTGTACTAACGGAGTCTATTATCCGCCTTGTGGTAAAATCGATTTTCACAGCAATGAGCTTTACCTCCAGGCTGGCAGCTTTTATCGAAAATCCGGGCAATGTTTGCGCAGGAATGTGAAGCATGTTGTTGTCATCAAGAACAGGAGCAGCCCTGAAGAATTTGCGGATACTGGTAAACTGGTTGAACTGGTATCCCTTCAAGCCCTGTATTCCTGATTCAATCAGAGTTTTGTTGAGCCGGTTCACACGGCCTCTGTCTCCGTAAACATCCAGATGTTCCGCAAATGCTCTTCGCACCAGACTGCCTTTACTGCTGGCAATTCCGAAATTTCTTGCGGCCTTTCTGGTGGCAACGGTCTGGTGTACTTCATCGGGCATACTCCGTATGAAATGAACGCCATTGCGCTTATATCCGATCACATTTCCGATCCTTCCCGTAAATGGGAATTGTCCTGTTTGTTTAGCCATAACAAAATGGTTTTACAGATTAATCAGTAATGATATTAGTGGTCGGGAGTGAGGGCGGTTAATTAGGGTACCAAGAGAGAATTTTCCAGTTATAAGCGTATCGTATTAGTAAACATTTAGTTTTGAAGGTACAATAGTATTGATTTTTTTCTAAATATTGATATTGCCAACCAGCATTGTTACCATCTGCTTACAATCGTCTCGTGATATCTTGAAGATAAAAAATCATATTATGAAAGAAGCAACTTCCATTGAAGAACAGATTCTTTACAACTTGCAATATTTGACCACCATGCAAAAAAAGGCCGTACTGAATATAATTAAAACTTTTCTTCTTGCAAAAGAATCCCATTGGAATGACAAGACTCTGGATGAAAGAAGATTCAGGCATTTGTGTGGTAAAGACAAGTCTGCCACCTGGAAGCAAGTACATGAAACAATACTTAGAAGAAGGAAATCTAATGAGCTATAAAGTGCTCGAACTGACAATTAATGCCGAAGATGAGATCAGGAGTATTCACTGATGCACCCGCGGCCCCTGCGACGAGCATTTGTAAAAATGAGGCCTCGGAAACATAAGCGAAAAAGCAGAAAAAAGAACTACCGTCCCATCTTTCCATCCACAGTCAAATTCATATTCTCCCGCGGCGGTATGTTTCCCAGTCTCATTTTTACAATGCGAGGAGTCAATTAATTAGGCTGCAGCCTGCTATCCACCGGATCGCCCCATTCCACAGAATCCAGACAAGGCACAAAGTTCGGATACCTCGGCGTCACCCATTCCTTAAACGCTTCCGCGGTTTTGATGATCGTGCGCTCATGCGTTACATCGTCCACAATCGTCAGTGTGAAATCACCAGTCCTCAATACCTGGTAAACAGTGAAGAATCTTCTTGCTCCGGTAGAAAAATAGACTTTCTTGTTATTGTAGTAATCGTCAGGCCAAAGGCTTTCGAGCCAAACATCATTGATGTACAATTTGTACTGTGGGTTTAACATGGGATTGATCCGGGTATTGTGTTAATGAAAAAACGTATAAAAACAAAAACATGCCGGCGCTTCTACGCAACCCGGCATGTTTGCTTGCTGATATGTCAGATCGACTATTCTAAGATCTTAAAAGCGGAAGAACAAAGTAAAAGGAATGCATAAATGCATCCGAGCACTAATCCGCCTAATATTGTTAATCTCATTACAACCTTGCCAACTTTTGGCTGTGGTTGAAGGTTCAAATGGGTTACCTTCATAAGGACATTTTGGGGTTAATAATTGTTTTCAAAGGATCTTGATCTTATCAACTCTAAAATACTATTACTGCTTCGTTTATGCAAGGGGGTTTTACTATCAAATTGTTGTTTTTTTACGGTTACCATCTTTTCAGCTCATCTTTATAAAAATCCCACTCCGGCGTGGAAATGAGCCTGTTGGCCTGTTGCACATTGTACCAGGGACTGCCGTCCTTATTCGCATAATTTTTCAGTATATGAATGCTTTGCGCAGGCATATAGCTCTGGGCCAGCATATAGTATTTTTGGTTCATATCATCCTTATTCACCACTACGTCCATTACTATCACTGCATGACCGGGGGAGCCGCCGCGGATCAGCACATCGCCGGGCTGAATATCTTTGAACCAATGAACAGTGCGCAATTGCTGTGCCAGTGAAATGGTGCCGCACCAGGAATAGACCGTTTGCAGGTACCGTTCAAAGGCGGCGGAGTCGGGGGAAGGTGGACAAACATACATCCTGCCGTTATTGTCCGCGAATTTGATCTCTTCGAACCGTCCCTGGCTATATAACCAGGAGGCGCGAAGCCGCATCACGGCATCGGCGCATTGCTGGAGGTCTCTGCGGCCAACGGGAATATCCAGCACCGCATACTGGGCATCCTGATTTGCTTTGAGCTGACCATTGTAGAGGTAAACGGCGTTGTCTTTTTTGAGGGATACATTCCCGAGCCAGGTGGCAAAGCCGGTGTCGGTTCCATTGAACCGCCGGCATCCTTCCGGCGGCGGCATCTCTGAAACGCGGGTGGGAACTGGTTTTGACGATGTCTTTCCCGACGGCTGGCCGGCGGTTGAAGCTGCGTCCTGGCAGCTACTTAAAACCGGCAAAATAATTGATAGTAAGAAGAGCTTGTGCTTCATGGAGGTTTGTTATTTTTACGCACCCTGAAGGATCATCAACCGGCATTATTCCACAGCAATAACTTGTTAAATATTATGTCAAATATTTTAATCATCGACGACGAAAAAGCGATCCGCAAAACCCTCTCCGAAATCCTTTCTTATGAAGGCTACAAGATCGAAGAAGCAAGCGACGGAGAAGAAGGATTGAAGAAGTTCAAAGAAAGGACCTTTGATGTGGTGCTCTGTGATATCAAGATGCCTAAACTGGATGGCATCGAGTTCCTGGACAAAGCCCGTGAAGTGAATCCCGATGTTCCGGTGATCATGATCTCCGGCCACGGTACCATCGAAACGGCCGTGGAAGCAGTAAAGAAAGGCGCTTATGACTATATCGCCAAACCACCAGACCTGAACAGGCTGCTGATCACCATCCGCAACGCCACCGATAAAACCAACCTGGTTGCCGAGACCAAAGTGCTCAAACGCAAAGTGGGCAAGGTGGAAGAGATGATCGGTGAATCCGGTCCGATACTTCGTATCAAAGAAACCATCGATAAAGTAGCGCCTACCGATGCCCGTATCCTCGTAATGGGTGAGAACGGGGTAGGTAAGGAGCTGGTGGCGCGCTGGGTGCATGAAAAAAGCAACCGCGCTTCCGGTCCGCTCATAGAAGTGAACTGCGCCGCTATTCCCAGCGAACTGATCGAGAGTGAGCTTTTCGGTCATGAAAAAGGTTCGTTCACCTCCGCCGTTAAACAAAGGATCGGCAAGTTTGAATCCGCTCATGGCGGCACCCTTTTCCTGGACGAGATCGGGGATATGAGCCTGAATGCACAAGCCAAAGTGCTGCGCGCACTCCAGGAAGGAAAGATCACCCGCGTGGGCGGCGATAAAGATATCAGTGTGGATGTTCGCGTGATTGCGGCTACCAATAAGGACCTGCTGAAGGAAGTGGACGAGAAGAATTTCCGTCTTGATCTTTATCACCGTCTCAGTGTGATCATCATCCATGTTCCATCGCTCAATGATCGCCGTGATGATATCCCATTACTGGTAGATAAATTCCTGGGTGATGTTTGCGCCGATTATGGCATCGCTAAAAAGTCCATCGATAATGATGCACTGGAAGCGCTCAAAACCCATAACTGGACAGGTAATATCCGCGAACTGCGTAATGTGGTAGAGCGGCTTATAATACTCTCCGGGAAAAATATCACTGCGGAAGACGTATATGCATATGTGTTACCGAGGAAATAAATAGTTGAATTCCATGTTTTTATACGGTTTGGTGAAGCTTGGTTTTAAGTCTAAATTTGCTAAGAATCAAATATGTAACTATGGATTGGAAAACACATATATCCTCAGAACCATCAATATTATTTGGCAAAGCTGTCATTAAGAATACAAGAATACCGGTTGAGTTGATCCTTGAGAAATTAGGTCACGGTTATTCTTTTGAGAGTTTGAAGCAAGCATATCCTCGTTTAACCAATGATGATATATTGGCATGTTTGCTATTTGCGGCGCACCTGGAAATGATGCAGGGAAAATTCTCCGTTATTAATGATAAAAGATTACGTATAAAAGAATGACCTTCAAAATCCACTACACCTAAGTAGTGTTTTTTTGCATTTAGCTATTCCAATTGGTTCATCCCACTAAATAGTCGCAAAGGACAGCAAGGCATCCTTCCCATTCAGCAATTTCACATTATGCGGAATATGATGCACCAAACTGGATGAAGAAAAGTAAATCTGCTGGCTGGAAAAAATCGTCGATAATTTCTGAAGATATTGTTTAAGGTCATAACGGATCAGGTTGGTCACCAGGTGGAAGTAGACCTGCGTAATTCCCTGCTGTGTGTTCTTCATCACTTCCAATACTTCCAGCGATACATTCCTGCCCATATACACAGTGGGAACGCCTTGCTTCTTCAATAAATATTGCATGAAAAGAATGGAGATCTCGTGGTATTCTTTCTCCGGTGTAAAGAGCAGCACTTTCCTTTCAGGATGGCAATGTGCCGGGCAATCCAGTCCATCTATTGCCAGATGGATTTTCTTAATGATCAATGCACTGGCAAAATGTTCCTGGCAGGGGTGGGCCTTGCCGGCCAGCCAGAGCAACCCCATCTGGCCCAACAACGGGAACACCACATTGAACATACCGCGCTCGAAACCTGCATGCAGCAGGATCGTATTCAATATCTTTTCAAACCGGGGCTGATCAAAGTCAAGCGCAGCTTCGGTCAGCTGGTTCACGTAGATCTCGTAATTCTCACAATCGGGACGAAGCTCCAGTGCATGCTGGCGGATCTCATCCTGCGTCATACCCGCGATACGGCTGATCTTCATGCCCCTGTTATAGAGGTAGGCCACGCGAAGGATATATTTCAGGTCCTCACAATCATAGAACCTGTGTTTGCTTTCCTTTCTTTTGGGATTGAAAATATTATGTCTTTGCTCCCAGATGCGGAGCGTATGGGCCTTGATGCCCGTCATGTTCTCGATATCGCGGATGGAAAAAATATTCATATTATTTGTAACGGGTGGGAATTTATTACAACTAATGTTAATGAGCAAATTCTGTTTGCCCGGGTAGAACTATGCAATCCTTCGGCCAGTGGTGGAATATTACCTTCAGAATCAGGCTTTGGTGATAAAGGATATAGCCTTATTTTAGCAAATAATTGGTTTTTACCCTCCAGTCAACGTTAAACGGAGTGGTAATTTTGTAAGATTCCTCATAAACAAAGACAGCATGAGTTTACATGATCTGAGCATTATTATCCTGGTATCCCTTTTGATCGTACTGCTGCCTGCTATCGGGTTGGCAAAACTGTTCGAGAAAGCAGGTATCCCTTCCTGGAAAGCATGGGTGCCCTTCCTCAACACCTGGGAAATGCTCAAAGCTGCGCGTTACAAACAATACTGGTTCTGGATACAATTCATTCCTGTACTCGGTTGGTTCATCAGTATCTGGATACTGGTGGAATTTGTAAAACTGTTCGGTAAATACGGTTTCCTGGAACATGCCGCCGCCGTATTGTTGCCCTTCATTTATTTCCCTTATATCGGATTCAGCGATAAAACAAAATTCCTCGGTTACGAAACTGCCCGCAAGCATCGTAAGAGCGCGGTGCGCGAATGGGTGGATGCTGCCGTATTCGCCATCGTGGCCGCTACGCTGATCCGCACATTCGTGTTCGAAGCGTATACCATTCCAACCGGCTCTATGGAAAAGACTTTGCTGGTGAATGATTTTCTTTTCGTGAGCAAGTTGAGCTATGGCCCTCGTATTCCCAATACACCACTGGCATTTCCATTTGTGCATCATACCATGCCTGTAGTGGGAGGTAAGTCATATTCAGAAGCTATTCATCTTCCTTATACGCGCTGGTTCTCCAGCCCGGTGAAGAGAAATGATGTAGTAGTATTCAATTTCCCTGCCGGTGATACGCTCACGGTGGAATATGATTCAAGGATCCCTTATTATGATCTCGTAAGAGAACAGGGCCGTGAAAGGGTTTGGAACGAAAATACTGTGATCACACGCCCGGTTGATAAACGGGAGAACTATATCAAACGATGCGTGGCCATCGCCGGCGATACCATCGAACTGAAAAATGGAATTCTGTACGTGAACAATGAGCCCGGCTTTGTGAGTCCCACTGCAGCCACTTATTATCATGTCCGATTCAACAATGTGATCATCGAGCCCGAAACACTGCGTGAGCAGGGAGTTCTGCTCAATATGGCCGAAGGCGATGCAGACCTGCAACCGATGGGAGGATTCGATTATCGCATCAATCTTACTCTGAATGAACTGGAGATCGTGAAGAAGATCCCCGGATTCGTTTCTGCCGACAAGGAGATCCTTCCGGCATCGGAGGATATCTTTCCAAACAATCAGGCCATGTTCCCCTGGAGTGCAGATAATTTCGGTAAGCTCTGGATCCCGAAGAAAGGCGCCACCATTCAACTCACACCTGAGAATATCGTGCTGTACAAACGCGCTATCAGCGTGTATGAAGGCAATACCTGGGAAGAACAGGGAGGAAAGATCTATATCAATGGCGAGCCTGCTACCAGCTATACATTCAAGATGGATTATTTCTGGATGATGGGCGACAACCGTCATAAATCACAGGACAGCCGTTACTGGGGATATGTACCCGAAGACCATGTGGTAGGTGAAGCATGGATGATCTGGATGAGCTGGGATAAAGGCGTTCGCTGGAACAGGCTGTTCAAGACGATCCACTAACATGAAGTCAGCAAATTATCAGTTCTCTTATACTGTATATGATTCCATCAGCGAGCTGGAACCATCCGATGCCTGGTTGCTCAACGAGGCCAGGGAGGTGAGCCAGTACGCTTATGCACCTTATTCAAATTTCCTGGTTGGAGCGGTAGCCAAACTCGCCAATGGCGAGATAGTGGCCGGTTCCAACCAGGAAAATGCCAGCTACCCCGCAGGCATATGCGCAGAACGCGTACTGCTCAGTACCGCTGCCAGTATGTATCCCGGCATTCCCATCGATACCATCGCTATCAGTTACCAGCAGGCCAATGGCCCCAGTGATCATCCGGTAGCGCCATGTGGCATCTGCAGACAAAGCTTACAGGAGTTCGAAGGCCGGGTTAACCAGCCGATCCGCCTGATCCTCGCAGGCATGGAAGGAAAAGTATTTATTATTGAGAAGGCAAGCTCGTTATTGCCGCTGGCGTTTACGCAGGAAGAGTTGCTGTGATTAATTCCGCTGTTNCGCAGGAAGAGTTGCTGTGATTAATTCCGCTGTTGCCAGTCGCTCGCCTCCCGGCGAGTGACCTGTATTTGTTCGCCTCCGGCGAACACCGCGTCGCCGGAGGCGACTAAACAAAAGTCACTCGCCAGAGGCGAGCGACTGGGCACACCATGAGTAATTTCAAAACTCCAGTTGCACGTCCGTGGCGGCATAACCAACACAGGTGAGGATCAGTCCTTTTTCTGTGTCCTTGTCCGTTAGCACTTCATTGTTCGTCATCTTCACTTCTCCACTTACACAGCGCGCGGTACAGGTGGCGCATCTTCCGGCCTTGCAACTGTAGGGCAGCTCAATCCGGAGGTCGAGGGCTGCCTGCAAAATAGAGGTAGGATAAATAACGTCAAACCTGTAATCTTTCCCATTGTATTTCAGTAATACTTTTTTGGGGCCGGGATCGATCACCAGCGCGGGTGGCGGGAGTACGGGAATGGTGAAATGCTCTTTGAAGATCTGTTCTTCTTCGTACCCCATCACGCGTAGCGTGAACTGTACCATCCGCATGAACGCGGGAGGTCCGCAGGTGTAAAAAAGCGAGGGAGGTTTGTTTTGATGATGGTGGAATGGCTTTGGTTCGTGGTATCCAACAAGCTGTTCCAGCAAGCCGTTGTTGAGCCTGCGGGAAGGCAGATCATGCAATAATGGATGACTTAGCAGATCAACGCGGGTGAATTGTTTCGGATACTGTTTTTCCAGCAATTGTAATTCACGATGATAGATGATGGTGGTTTCATCATGGTTCTGGTAGAGCATCGTGATATGCGTCTTCGGCTCGGATGCCAGTACAGATTTGATCAGTGAGAACACAGGCACGATGCCGCTGCCTGCAGTGAGGAAGAACAGGTGCCTTTGCTCAGAGGGGTCCGTTTCGATGGTGAAACGGCCGGAAGGCGGCACAGCCAGCACTTTAGTGCCGGGCTGCCAGTGTTCCAGGATATGCCTGGATATCTCGCCGTTCTCTTTCCTTTTAACGGTGATGAACAATCGATCATCTACACCGGGCGCGGAGCCCATGGAGTAGGAGCGTCTTACTTCGTGGCCATTGAAATCTATAAGGAGCGTGAGGAATTGTCCGGCTTCATAGGCGATAGGTTCTCCATTCACCTGTTCCAGCACATAACTCTTTGCCTCCTTTGTTTCAGGCACTACTTCTTTTACGATCAGTTCCAGGAATTCCATGATCACTTATCACTGAGGTTTACAACGATCCGGCCCATTACCTTTCCTTCAAGAATGGAATCGATATAAATATCATTGAGTTCTTCAAGACTTACTTCTTTGGCGATGCCATTGAGCTTGTCTTTTATGTTCCAGGTGGTGCTGAGTTTATCCCAAATGGCCATACGCCTGATCATAGGCGTTTCAGCGGAGCCAACGCCCAGGAGACTTACGCCGTTGAGGATAAACGGGTACACGGTTGTAGCCAGCTGCGAGCTGCCAACCAGCCCTGTGCTTACAACATTGCCTTCGATCTGGCAGGCTTTGAGCAATGTGGCGAGTGTATTGCCGCCAACGGTATCGATAGCGCCGGCCCATTGGGAACGGAGCAGTGCCTTTCCGGTAGTATCGTACACCCATTCACGGGATTGAATATGCGTAGCGCCGAGACTGGTAAGGTATGCTTCTGCATTGGCCTTGCCGGTGATGGCGATCACTTCGTAACCGGCTTTGCTGAGGATGGCAACGGCCATGCTGCCCACCCCCCCGGTGGAACCTGTAACAACGATGGGTCCCTGCTGCGGATGTTGTCCTAATAATTCCATCTTGAAAAGTGCGGAAGCAGCCGTGAACCCTGCAGTGCCGAGGACCATACATTCCTTCAGCGTATAACCATCGGGTTTACGAACCACCCAGCCGGCCGGAACGCGGATGTATTCGCCGAATCCCCCGCAGGTGTTCATACCGAGATCATAACCGGTAACGATCACTTCTTCACCAACTGTGAAGAGTTCACTTCTGCTGATCTCTACTGTGCCTGCAGCATCGATGCCGGGAGTATGGGGGAATTTGCGGGTTATGCCTTTATTGCCGGTGGCGGAGAGTGCATCTTTATAATTCAGTGCGGAATAATGAACGCGGACCACCACTTCGCCGGGTGGCAGGTCGTCTATCATCCTTTCAACGATACTCCTTTCAAATTGTCCTTCTGCTGTTTCTGTTATCCATAGCGCTTTGAATGGCATAAACTTATTTCCTCCTTACTGATTTTAAAATGTAACTGCAAAATTCAGACCTGCCTTTGAATGCCGGGTCAGAAAAGGGTTTGAACGCCGTGGGCTACCCGCTTTTCCATTGCCAGCAGCCATTTCTTTCTCCACAATCCTCCTGCATAGCCCACCAGTTCTCCATTGGAGCCGATCACGCGATGGCAGGGCACAATAATGGCCACATGGTTGCGGCCATTGGCGGACGCCGCAGCGCGGATGGTCTTTGGATCGCCCAGCCTGCGGGCAATATCCAGGTAGCTGGTGGTTTTGCCAAAGGGAATATTCATCAGTTCGTTCCAGACCCTTAACTGGAACTCTGTTCCTTCCTGGCTCACAGGGATGTCAAATGTACGGCGATGGCCCTGAAAATATTCTATCAGTTCTTCTGTGACCTGGATGGCGAGTGGGGGAAGTTCCGGGGTAGGAGGTTGCTGCATGGCCTCTTCATCGTTATCCACAAAATGCAGTTCACTGAGATACTGGTCAGTACCTGATAACCGGAGCAATCCAACCGGGCTCTGGTAATATGTGGTAAAACTGGCAGGCATGGCTTTGGTGGTTACCCGATCTTCCAGCCGTTCTCCACTTTCCGTTCGGGTTGTAATAAAACTACATCTTTTTTATCAGTGTAAACACCCATGATCAGGCACTCGCTGAAAAAATTGGCGATCTGCTTTGGTGGAAAATTCACCACAGCCACCACCTGCCTGCCGATCAGGCTCTCCTTATCGTACAGGGCCGTGATCTGCGCCGATGTTCTTTTGATGCCCAGCTCACCAAAATCCACGGTAATTTGATAGGCAGGCTTTTTCGCTTTGGGAAAATCTGTAACTTCCATGATTGTTCCGATACGCATTTCGATCTTTTCGAAATCATCCCAGGTAATGCTCATCATTAATTTTTTTTCAAATAAAGACAAATAATATGAAAAGAACAGCAACAGCCGTATGGAACGGCTCCGGAAAAGAAGGCAATGGAAATCTGACTACACAAAGCACTACCCTGAACAAAACCCAGTACTCATACAAATCAAGATTTGAAGAAGGCGTTGGCACCAACCCTGAAGAGCTGATCGCTGCTGCACATGCGGGCTGCTTCACCATGAAGCTGAGCTTCGTTCTCGGCGGCGCAGGATTTACGCCTGATTCCATCGAAACCACCAGCACCATCACACTGGACAATGGCGTGATCACCACTTCACACCTGGTGGTGAAAGCTTCCGTTCCCGGCATCACTGCAGAGAAATTCCAGGAAGCGGTGAAAGATGCAGAACAGAACTGCCCGGTGAGCAAGGCGCTGAATGTGACCATCACTACAGAAGCCACACTGGGTTAATCATACTAAGGCATGTTTGATTTTTTCAGCGTGCCGGCAGTCGCTCGCCTCCCGGCGAGTGACTTTTTTTTTGTCGCCTCCGGCGACGCGGTGTTCGCCGGAGGCGAACAAATATTGGTCACTCGCCGGGAGGCGAGCGACTGGCAACCCCCGAAGAGTTAACAGGCACACCCGAAGAATTAATACGTCATAAGCTTTGCTAAATCGTTTTACCATCGTATTTTCAGTTCTTCTACTCATTCAAAACCAGATGGACTGAAACATGGAAAAGAAGCAAACGTCAGATCATGGCCGGCGGGATTTTATCCGCAATACATCGTTGGCTGCAGCAGGATTTTTTATCGTTCCCCGTCATGTGCTTGGCCGTGGCTATGTTGCGCCGAGCGATAAGCTCCGCATTGCCGGCATCGGTGTTGGCGGCAAGGGCGCCAGCGATCTTGCTGAATTCGTAAAGAGCCCCAATGCACAGATCGTTGCACTTTGTGACGTGGACGACCGCGAAGCAGCCAAGAGCCGCAAGCGATTCGACAAAGCGCCCTACTACCGCGATTTCCGCGAGATGCTCGATAAGGAAGGAAAGAACATCGACGCAGTTTCTGTTTCCACTCCGGATAATACTCATGCAGTAGCCGCTATTGCCGCCATGCAACTGGGAAAACATGTATATGTACAGAAACCACTCGCACATGATATTTATGAAGCGCGCATGCTAACGGAAGCAGCTAAACGCTATAAAGTGGTTACCCAGATGGGCAACCAGGGCGGCTCCGGCGATGGCGTTCGCAAGATGAAAGAAATGGTGGATGCAGGCATGATCGGGCAGGTGCATACTGTGCATTGCTGGACTAACAGGCCGGTATGGCCGCAGGGGCTTCCCACACCCTCGGGCACACACGAAATCCCCAAAGAACTCGACTGGGACCTCTGGCTTGGTCCTGCCAAAAAAATAGATTTCAATCCCGCTTACCTGCCATTCAACTGGCGTGGCTGGTGGGCATTCGGAACGGGCGCCCTGGGCGATATGGCCTGCCATATCATGGACCCTGTGTACCGTATCCTGCCCATCCTGTATCCCTCCGACGTAGAATGCAGTGTAGCCACCATCTGGCAAAAGATGTGGGATGATTCGGCTAACCCCGACAGTTGCCCGCCGAGCACCATCATCCGTCTTTCTTATCCCACCAATGACGGCAAGCATGTTATCAAAGTGAACTGGTACGATGGAGGTCTCTTACCTGCACGTCCGGACGAACTGCTGCCCGATGAAGAGATGGGCAACTGGGACGGCGGCGTGATCTTCGAAGGCAGTAAGGGCAAGATCATGGCCGATTGTTATGGCGCCAATCCAAGACTGCTGCCCACCAGGCTGATGAAGGAAAAGAAAATGCCGAAGGAAACCATCAAACGCGTTCCTGAAGGACATTATGTGCAGTGGGTGAATGCCTGTATTGCTGGTCATGGTAAAGGTGAGACCAGCTCTCCGTTCGAGTTTGCAGGTCCGTTTACCGAAAGTATCCTGATCGGCAACCTGGCTATCAGGAGTTTCCTGATGAAGAATCCCAACCTGAAAGGATGGGGCGATAAATATTTAGGAAGAAAGAAACTGTTATGGGACGCGAAGAATATGCGCATCACCAATTTTGAGGAAGCGAACCAGTTTGTGAAGAGAGAGTACCGGGAAGGTTGGACGCTGGGTGTGTAATCTTCTTGTTAGTATTTTGTTTTCTTGAAACTGAGATTGCCGGCATGCAAAGGAACAGTTTTGGTTACGCATCCTTCTGCCGGGATCGTGAATGAAGTATACTTAGGACTTTCCTCATCCGTTGTTTTGAAATAGAAGATGCACTCTCTTGCTTTGGGTTCATCGGCATATGGACCGTTGATCCAGAGCAGGGGAGAGCATGCTTTTCCTCCTGAAGGGATCAGGATATTCGGCGTCATGGTGATGGGGCCAACATGATACAGGATCAGGTCTGTATTGGTAAGGTTCTCAAAGCAGACATAGCCGTGGTAATTGCCGGTCTGGTCCTTGCAAAGATTTTTTTTCATATCGCTGCTCCTTACCTGATACACATCATCTGTGGCATTGACGGTGGCGCTACCGGAAGGTTGCGTCATGGTAGTAGTGGCAGAGGGGCTGCCAGAATTCCCGATCACACTTCTCGACAATTCCCTGAGTGCCGGCGTGATAGGTAAACTTCCTCTCTGAGCGGCGGCCATTGTGCCATTATTGATATCATACACTTTGATAGTAAGTTCAATCGACTTGTCGAGCAAAATAAATGTACCTGTAATAATGTGTTGAACACCTGCCATCTTTCCCAATTTCAGCGCTTCCTTCGGGTTACCAAGATTATCCACGGTAAATGCAATTTCCCGCTGGATCTCATCCATTCTGCTTTTGTCCACAACCTGCACATTGGCATTTACGAAATCAACTCTGAATGCATCGGCAATATAATTCCCAAGTTCGGTGGTATTGTTTTTGAGATCCACGAAATTGACAATGGCAACTTTCGGATTACCGATGCTGACCAACCTTTCAGATATCTTTCGGGTAAGCCTGTTGATGACAGTATCAAATTGCTCCTGCGCGTGGAGTGTACCGCTGCAAACGCAGATCAGCAGCAGCATAGTTAAGGTTCTTCTAAATTTCATGATAAAATTATAAGGTGATTTCTTTTGTGAGATAATCGAAGTAGAGGGAATCCATCATCAAATGGGGAATTTCACCATTCACCCAGTTGGTTCTAAATTGCTTTTCGTTGTTGAAGATGAGACTCCGGCTGGTGGTCTCGTAGATAGAGAGATGATAATTACCCGTTACCAGCCATAGGGATGTGTAATACTTATCTGGCTTCAGATTTAATTGCGATTCCATTATACAGATATATTTTGAAGGGAATCTATTGGTGACCTCTTGATATTCCGTATCGCTGAACTCCCGGAAATGTTGCACGAACTGTTTCCTGTTCATGACTGCAGGAGTTGTGATGCTGGCTCCCGGTTTTCTTTGTTGCAGCCACTGAGCGATCAATCCTGCCATGTGATTGCTCACTTGATCATTGCCGGTTGCAGCAACGGCGTAGTCTACTCGCGGAAGCGGCGCAGGGGATGTATTTATTTTTTCTGAAACTGAAGCGTGTTCCTTCTGTTCTTCGGTTGTAAATGGAATTGTGGTCCGGGGATCCAGATGAATTTTTTTTTGAGTCAGCAAAGTATCCTGAGCCGGTATGGGTTTCTTTTCTTCCTGGTACACTTTCCCTTCTTTTTCCGGTTCTGCGCTCCTTGCAAACTGAACGCCGATATAGCTTAGTGGCACCGATATGAGAAAATATACCAGCGGATTATTCATACCCTTATCCTTCATCCAACCAAACATCTTCGATGATCTGGTAGTTGTTCCAGGAGATTTGCCTTCCATTTTCTGTTGACATTATTTTGTGTACAATAGAGGGAAGCGATCAGTAAAAGTTTCAGTGGGTATTGGATGAAATGACGGGAAATGATGGATAAATATAATAAAGAAAAATAGAAAAAGAAATACAGATCCGGAACAATTAGATCATGAACCCATTTCAGTGAAAGTGGTATTATCAGACACAAAAAAATCCCGGCTGAAATATTCATCCGGGATTTTCATTTATAGTACACCGACATTATTTACCAAGATAAGATCTCAGCATCCACGCAGCTTTCTCGTGCTTCTGGATCAGCTGTGTGAGGTAATCCACCGTGCCAACATCTTTCAGTTTGTCTACTTCGGTGATCTTCTCACGGATATAGCGGGCCATTGTTTCGTGGTCGTCCAGGAGATTCTTTACCTGTTCGCCCTGTTTGGTAGTGGTGGATGGTTCTGTGAGATCGGTGAGCTTCAGGTATTCTTTCAGCCTGCCTTCTGCATAGTGCCCGATCTTGCGTACTCTTTCTGCAATTTCATCGATCACATCTTCCAGTTCCGTGTATAAGCTTTCAAAGAATTTGTGCATTTCGATGAAGTTGTTGCCTTCATAGTTCCAGTGGTAGTTCCTGGTTTTGGCGTACAACACAAATTCATCGGCCAGGAGTTTGTTCAGTATAAGAGCAATTTGCTGTGCGTTCTTGTCAATAAGGCCAATGTTCGCTTTCATGTCTTATAAATTTTAGTGTATTGATAATAGTTATCATCTTACCGATGAAGTAACAAAATTGCGACAGTAAAAGTTTGTACTAAGGTATTCGAGCCGGCGGCCCGGGCAGGGATATACGTTGCCAGGGGGCACGCGTATCCAAATGTACTAATTACATCGATACAAAATCATGATCCTGATCAGATGGAAGGATCGTCACCTGCTCCCGGTTCATCCACTTCACCAGTGAAGGGATCTTCATCCGGCGTATCAAGGATGGCTGCGAGGTCCAGCAATTCTTTTTGTTTGTAGCGGTATTTATCATCTTCGAAACACCTGGAGAATTCTTCCAGGAGCATCCTGATCACGGCTTTGTTGGAAAGCGGTTTGAAGTAGGATGCTACGGGAGTAACATTGATGCGCTTGAAATAATTTTCAACGTCTTTGTGGGTGAACACCTGTCCGCTCATCGGATCGATGAAGAATTCCGTTTTGTACTGTGGATTTTCGTTCACTCTTGTGAAGTCGTATTCCGGCTTGAAATAGCCCAGCACAAACTGGCGGGGGATATTGATGGCGCGGATTGGAACGTCCAGCAATTCGCTTACAATGAGGTAGAGGATACCGTTGGCGATGGCGTTGCCTCTCTTACTTTCAAGTTGTTTATTGATGAGGAACTCTTCGGGTTGCTGGTAAGCGATCTCGGAGCCCCTGAGATTGTAATAATTATAAAGGATGCTGGTGAGCACATTCACCTGTTCGAGCGGGGTGAGGTAGTTGTTGAGCTCAAGCCAGATATTGCGGCGGAGTTTCTCGATCTCCTGGTAAATGGAGCTGGTAACCAGGTCCGGATATTGAAAACGGGCCACCAGCAGGGCGCCCGTCAGCAAATCCTGGTGCAGGTTCCTGCCCCATTGCTGCGTTTCCTCCGTGAGATCGCGATAGTGAAGGCGGTGGATCAGGAGCTCAATCCTTTCCTGCACATCCTCGCTGATGGTATTCTCCCACAGGTGCTCGAGATTGGGGATGATACCTTTTCCAAAATCGATGATGCGGGTAGACACCACATTAAAGACCTCCTCATCCGGATCATCAATCAGGTGGAACAACGCTGATATTTCTTTATTTTCCTCCATAGGCCGGGGATTCTCCCTGATATTAGACAACACAATCACGTTGTCAATTTCGGAGAAATGATTAAAATCCTGGTAAAAATCTTTTCCACAAATTCACAGAAAATTCATCTGTGTGATAATCAAAGCAATTCACTTGCCAGCGGGAGATGCTGATCGAGCAGGCGTTTCAGAAGCTTCTTTTCATCCTCATTCGCCACAGCACGCATGGGGATAAGAATTGCATGGTAAGAACTGGTGTAGAGATAGTAGCAGTCTTTCGTTTCCACTTTTTTGACAATTGCCTCCCAATTGTAGCGGCTTTCCGAAGCACTGTCTTTATCAATGATGCCCTGTTCGCTGAGTGTGATCTCCGAAGCTTGAAGGATATGCTGGTTCTCTGGTTCGCGGAGCATGGCATTCACCCGGCTTTTGATGGAGCGCTTCACCAGCATGGGAACGATCAGCGCATAGATGAGACCGATAGCTCCAAAAACAAAGGCGTCTACCAGGAAATCATGGCGGAAGCGATTGATGTATACATAACCGCCGGCCACCGCGCCATAAAGCACCAATACGCGGGTAAAATACCTGAAGCGATACAACCGCCGGTCGGGGGACGACCAGCTGGTGTAATAGTTGTAGTCCAGGAACTCTTCCCGGGTAAGGTTAAAACGTAGGGTGAGCACTATTTTTTCTTAGCCGATTTTTTGGGAGCGGCTTTTTTGGTGGCTGTTTTCTTTGCGGCCGCTTTTTTGGCGGGCTTTGAAAATGCATTGGGAACCTGCGCTTCGATCATCTTCTTCACTTCTTCCAAAGGAATGCTGGCGGCCTCTTCAGCAGTGTATTTGCTGTCGTCCGCTTTCTTACCCAGCTTCAGCATCTTCTTGCCGAATTTGATGAGCGGACCCCAGCGGCCATTCTCGATGGAGATCTTTTCATCAGGCCAGTGCTGGATATAGCGGTTGGCTTCCTTCTCCACCTTGGCGCTGATCAGTTCTTCAATATCCGACTGGGAGAGATTATCGAAATCGTAACGCCTGGGTACATTGATGAACATCTCGTTCCATTTGATGAATGGACCAAAACGCCCCTTGCCTTTGGTTACGCCTTTGCCTTCATACATAGCGATGGGAGCATCGGCCTGCTGCTTTTCATTGATCAGTTCGATAGCACGCTCCAAAGTCACTTCCAGCGGATCTTCGCCGCGGGGAATGGAGATGAATTGTTCACCGAATTTTACATATGGGCCAAATCTTCCCAGGTTCACAGCAACTTCCTGGTCTTCATAATTGCCGAGAGTTCTGGGCAGTTTGAAGAGATCGAGCGCTTCTTCGTAGGAGATGGTTTCGATACTCTGATCTCTTTTGAGGCTGGCGAAACGCGGTTTCTCTTCATCGTTCACATCTCCGATCTGCACCATAGGACCGAAGCGGCCCATCCTGGCAACGATCTTCTTGCCGCTTTCAGGATCAATGCCCAGTTCGCGCTCACCCTTGATGCGCTCTGCATTTACGATGGTATCGTCCACTTCCTTTTTGAAAGGAACGTAGAATTGATCGATCATGTTATTCCACTTCAGTTTGCCTGCAGCCACTTCATCGAATTCATTTTCGATGCGTGCAGTGAAACCATAATCCATGATATCATCGAAATACTGTTTCAGGAAATCCGTCACAACCAGTCCGAGATCGGAAGGGAAGAGCTTGGATTTTTCTGCGCCTGTATTTTCAGATTCAGTGATCTTAGTGATATTATCCTTTACGAGACGGAAGATGCGGAATTCTCTTTTTACACCTTCTTTATCGCGCTTCTCAACATATCCGCGTTTCTGAATGGTGGAGATGGTGGGAGCGTAAGTGGAAGGTCGTCCGATGCCGAGCTCTTCGAGCTTCTTTACCAGAGACGCTTCCGTGTAACGAGGGCTGGGCCTGCTGAAGCGCTCGATGGCTTTCATTTCTTTGAGAGGCAGTTGCTGGCCAACGGAGAGTGGGGGCAGCATGCCTTCGGCCTGTTCATCGTCGTTGATATCTTCTTCATCGCGGTCTTCACGGTAAACTTTGAGGAAGCCGTCGAACTTGAGCACTTCACCGCTGGCGCTGAGTTCTTCCTTGTTGGTGGAGATATTGATCTTTGCGATGGTGCGTTCCAGTTCCGCATCGGCCATTTGAGAGGCCATGGTGCGTTTCCAGATCAGTTCGTATAATTTTCTTGTTTCAGGATCATCCACATCGTGATTGTCCATATAAGTAGGACGGATGGCTTCGTGCGCTTCCTGGGCGGATTCGTTCTTGTTTTTGTATTTGCGTGGCTGGTGGTAGCGCTCTCCGTACTGGCTGATGATTTGATTACGGGCGTCTCCCATAGCGGTATCGGAGAGGTTCACACTATCTGTACGCATGTAGGTGATCTTACCGCTTTCGTAGAGCTTCTGAGCCAGTTGCATGGTGCGGCTCACGGAGTAGCCGAACTTGCGCGAAGCTTCCTGTTGAAGGGTAGAAGTGGTGAAGGGGGCGGCGGGCGATTTACGGGCCGGTTTCACCTGGATGTCGGTCACCTTGTAGTCCGCGCCTACACAGCTTTTCAGGAAGTTTTCGGCATCATCGGCGCCTGAATATTTTTTGCCTTCCGCAGCAAATGTTACGGCTTTGCCGGTAACATCATTGTGCGTGAAGAGGGCTTCTATCTTGAAAGTGCTGGTGGCAGTGAAAGCGTTGATCTCTCTTTCCCTTTCGGCAATAAGGCGCACGGCAACGCTCTGCACACGTCCTGCGCTGAGGTTGTTCTTCATGCTCATCTTGCGCCAGAGCACGGGACTGAGTTCGAAGCCTACGATCCTGTCGAGCACGCGGCGGGCCTGCTGGGCATTCACGAGGTTCATGTCCACTGTGCGCGGATTGTCTACCGCTTTCCGGATAGCCGGTTTGGTGATCTCATGGAAAACGATGCGTTTGGTATTGCGGGGGTCGAGGCCGAGTACTTCGCAAAGGTGCCAGCTGATGGCTTCCCCTTCGCGGTCCTCATCCGTTGCGAGCCAAACCTCATCGGATTTTTTAGCTAAGGTGCGTAACTCTTTTACTACCCGTTCCTTATCGTCAGGAATTATATATCTGGGTTGATAATTATTCTTCAGATCGATACCCATATCGTCCTTCTCGAGATCCCTGATATGGCCATAGCAGCTCTTCACTTCGAAATCTGATCCAAGGATCTTTTCGATGGTTTTTGCCTTGGCAGGAGACTCCACGATCAATAAATTCTTCGCCATACGTTGATTAAGCGGTTTAAAATAGGCCTGTTGGCGTGCAAGTTTAGTGTATAACGGTGAAAACAACAAATTGGTGCCAGGGGGTGGGGCAAGAATTGGGCCGGTTGTTGGATCTTGTTGATTAGGGTCAATGAGGCTGGTAATCAGGTGACAAAGGGGGTGGGAGGGTGACGGGTTTTGCTAATTTTTTTGGAAGTCTTGAACTTTGTATAGTATTGTATGGACAAATTAATGACATCTCACCGCAAGTCTTTACATTCTAATAATCAATCAGAATTATGATTACAAGTTAGCTAACAAATTCATGCTCCCCTTCCACTTTCTAGCAAAAAACAAATAGATAAGGTGAACGGATATGATTTTGTTCAAAGGGGTGAAAATGGTGGTCTAAACTCTTTAGTTACCACAATACTTTCAAGGAATATAATATAGTGGCATATTCGGTCAGATGCCACCATCATTACAATATTCATTTAGCAATATAATTTTCATAAGCAAAAAGGTTATAAGAGGTTTGTGGATTCTATTTCCCGCCAAGAAGGTTATGACACACAAAAAACTTGCAGAAAAATTGTATAACTAAAAGAATTGATAGACCTTTCTTCAAAGAATCAAGTTATGCCCAAAGTAAACTTAGATGCCCTTATTCCCAGGGAAGATTTTGAAATTATAAAAGAAGGAGAAATAAATGTTCCAAATAGCCAAACAGTAACCATATCAGAACTGGAACTTGGTAAACCTTGGCTGGCAATTCTGAGAAAACCAGATTTTCAGAGGGAAACAAACGAATGGAGTCCCGAAGCTGTATTTGATTTAATCAAAAGTTTCCTCAATGATGACTTAATTCCATCAATAATATTATGGAATTCAGGTAGTAGAAACTTTGTCATAGATGGGGCGCACCGACTTAGCGCGTTAATTGCGTGGGTAACAAATGACTATGGCAATGGTGTTATTTCGAGTCCTTTCTTTGGTCATAATGTTTCATCAGGACAAAAACAAATAGCACAATTGACCAAAAACCTAGTTGATAAAAATATAGGCACTTACGAAGAACATAAATGGGCCTTAAACAATCCAGATAAAGCCGAGCCAGAAATGCTTAAAAGAGCTAATAGACTACCCAATCTAACTCTAACATTACAGTGGGTAAAAGGCAACTTCATAAATGCAGAAAACTCTTTTTTCAAAATAAATGAATCCCCTGCTCCCATTAATGATACCGAGAGATCATTACTAAAATCACGAAGAAAGCCAAATGCAATTGCAGCGAGGGCAATTATTCGTTCAGGTACCGGCCATAAATATTGGTCGTATTTTGAAGATGCCACCAAAAAAAATGAAATTGAGAGGTTGGCCACTGAAATAAATCAAATGTTATTTAAGCCTGAGTTGGAAAATTCAAGAAAGACACTTGAAGTTCCTCTTGGTGGCAAAGGTTATTCAGCAGGTACATTACCATTGGTTTTCGATATGGTTAATTTATGTAATTCAATAGAGCAAAGAGTTATTAAGAAAACAAATGAACTTGCATTTATCGAGAAAAATGGCGAAAATGAGATAAATATTGAAGATGACATTACGGGAGACAAGACAATTCAAATTTTAAAGAAAACCAGAAAAATAATTTATCGAATATGTTCAGATCATGCATCATCATTAGGCTTGCATCCGCAAGTTTATTTTTATAGCACTACCGGTAGGTATCAAATTACGGCACTTCTTGCCATAATCGAATTGATAAAAGATTTTGAAAAAGCAGGTGAAAATAGATTAGAGGCTTTTATAAATGTGAGAAAACAGTTCGAAGAGTTTTTAATAAACAATAAAATATTTATTAACCAAAGCACAGTTCATACAGGTAGTGGATTAAAGGGGTATAGGCATTTGAAGAAATTACTCTTAAATATTATTGAAAATTTAGAGCAAGGTAAATCTACTGAAAACATTATTGATTTATTGACCAACGATCCTGAATTTAATTATCTCAACCCAAAACAGAGTGAGACGAAGTACACAAAAAGAAAAAATTTTGATCCGGAGACTAAAAATGCCGTATATATTACTAAACTCTATAAAGCAGCACTAAGATGCTCAATTTGTGGAGGATTTGCTCACCCTAATTCAAGTACAGTTGATCACTTAATAAGGAAAAAGGATAGCGGGTTGGGTAATTTCGCGAATGCAGATATTGCACATCCCTATTGCAATACCACTATCAAAAACTAATCATTCTCTCTTCACTGAGAAATTAGAATCGACAAGGGGTATCTTAATTCTTAATAATCAGGGCCAAAATTGGTCTATTTTTTTCAATTTTCATAATCCCGGAAGGCCCGGGAACCGGGTAAATATCAAATCCTAACCCTATAAATTCTGTAAAAACCCGGTGTTTTGTACTTTGCATTGGATTTTTCAGCATATTTGACACCATATTTATAACAAGACTGAACACTTTCCCGGCGATATTCCCCCTCAACGATGCAGCAGCCACCATTGAGCTGGGCAATAAGTTAGACGAATCGATAAACAGGAAAGTGATGGCAATGGCAGCATGGCTCCGCAGTCATGCATTCGATGGGCTCAATAACATTATTCCGGCATACAGCTCCTTAACAGTTTCCTACGATCCCTACCTTATCAAAACCAGACAACGGCCTGCGAGCACCGCATTCGATTGGATAAAAGACCTACTCCAGGCAGCGTATAACCAGTCAAACGAAAATTCAACAGCGAGCCCTGTGTTACACCGTATTCCTGTTTGTTACGAAGAGGAATATGCGCCCGACCTGGACACGCTTGCTTTACACCTTCAGATAACCACCAGTGAGATCATCGCCCTGCATACAGCAGTGGTTTACCGGGTATACATGATCGGGTTCCTTCCCGGATTTGCTTACCTGGGTACAGTGGACGAAAAGATCGCCGCTCCGCGGAAAGCACAGCCGTCTTCAGTAATGGCCGGCAGTGTAGGCATCGCGGGAAAACAGACCGGCATCTATCCGCTGAACAGTCCCGGCGGATGGAATATCATCGGCCGCATACCACTGAAAATGTTCGATCCCCATGCGGAACAGCCCGTATGGATGCAGCCAGGCGATGCAGTTCAATTCTTCCCGATCACTGCCCGGGAATTCAAAATGCGGCAGTAAACGCCTTGATACAACGTTGACCCGAAACCGAAATTTTAGTCCAGAACTCCAAACACATCCCTGCATGTCCCTCACTATCATCAAACCAGGCCTTTGCGACACTATACAGGATGCAGGCCGCCATGGTCAGGCTCATCTCGGCATCAATGCCGGTGGTGCAATGGATACCTATGGCGCCGGCGTAGCCAACCTGCTGGCCGGTAATCAACGCTGCGAAGCTGTACTGGAAGTTCATTTCCCAGGCCCGCAGATCCTCTTTGAACAAAACGCACTCATCAGTATCACCGGCGGGGACTTTACTCCCTATCTCAACGATGAACCGCTTCCACTCTGGAGGCCCATCGTGGTGAGAAGAAATACAATTTTACATTTCGATAAACTGCAGCAGGGAGCACGATGCTATATTGCCATCCACGGCGGCTTCAACGTGGAACCCTGGCTCGGCAGCTATTCCACCAACCTCAAAGCCGGGGCCGGTGGTTTTGAAGGCCGCAAACTGGCGAAGGGAGATGAGCTCTGCTTTCGTGAGAACACCGTTTATTTCGCCGGCCTCCTCAGGGAAGGAAAGGATTACCAGGTGCTCAACTGGAGGGTAGACATCCGCCGCATTTATGAGAACCCGCACGAGATCTGCTTTACAACCGGACATGAATTCAACGAGCTTTGTCCAAATTCACAACAGGACCTTCTTCAGAATAATTTCATCATCCATCCATTTTCCGACAGGATGGGATATCGCCTCAAAGGCGTTCCCCTCAAAAGGAAGCATGATTACGAACTGATCTCTTCCGGCGTTGGATTCGGCACCATGCAACTGCTGCCGGACGGACAACTCATAGTGCTGATGGCCGACCATCAGACCACCGGGGGCTATCCGAGGATCGGTCATGTAATATCCGCCCATCTTCCCAAACTGGCCCAACTCAGGCCAAGTGATCCTATTCAATTCAAACGTGTTGACATTCAGACAGCAGAAGATTTGCTATATTCACAGCAACAGGAAATGGTGATCCTTCAAAGGGCCTGCCATGATCACCTGAATGAACTGGTATGCTAAAAACAGACATTAACTGTGATATGGGCGAAAGCTCGCCATTATGGGATTACTCATTGGAAAGGGACCTCAATATCCTTCCCTTCATAAGTTCGGTCAACCTTGCCTGTGGGTACCATGCCGGTGATCCGCATGTGATGCACACGATGGTAGAAGCGGCTATGAAAGCAGGCATTGCCATCGGTGCACATCCGTCATTCCCCGATAAAGAAAATTTCGGCAGATCGGATATGCAGCTGCCTCCGGAAAAAGTGTATGATATCGTATTGTATCAACTTGGTGCGCTGAGTGCGTTCTTGCAGGTGAACGGAGCAGCATTGCATCATGTAAAACCACATGGAGCGCTGTACAATATGGCGGCGAAAGACGCTGTACTGGCCAGGGCTATCGCAGATGCCGTGTATGATTTCGATGGATCACTGATCCTGTATGGGCTCAGCGGCAGTGAACTGATAGAAACCGGCCGTCATGATTTCTTAGCTACCTGCAATGAAGTGTTTGCCGACAGAACTTACCAGGATGACGGCAGCCTCACACCACGCTCGCATCCCGATGCCCTGCTCAAGAGCGAAGAAGCTGTGGTGGCGCAGGTATTACAAATGGTGCAGCAGCAAACCGTGACCACCATTTCCGGTAAAACCATTCCGGTGAAAGCAGAAAGCATTTGCATACATAGCGATGGGGCTCATGCGCTCCAATTTGCAAAAGCCATCCATCATGCTTTGACAAATGCCAATATCCAAATAACTTCTCCCGTCAAAAACTAAACTGCTTGAGTTCATCCAATACAAGATCCGCTTTGCTCGGGGCTGCATTCCTTATGGCAACATCCGCTATCGGGCCGGGTTTCATCACACAAACAACCGTCTTTACACAAAAACTGCTGACCAGTTTCGGTTTCGTGATCCTTATATCGATTTTGCTGGATATCGCCGGGCAGTTGAATATCTGGCGGGTGATAACGGTTTCGGGCATGCGCGCGCAGGACCTGGCCAATAACCTGTTGCCCGGATCGGGTTACCTGCTGGCGGCATTAGTGCTGCTGGGAGGACTTGCCTTCAATATCGGTAATGTGGCGGGAGCGGGGCTGGGGCTCAATATCCTCTTTCCGCTGGATGCCGATCCTGCCAGGCCTGTAATGGGGGCTTGTTTGTCTGCCGGCCTGGCGCTGGTGATCTTCTGGGTAAAGGAAGTGGGTACGGCAATGGACTGGTTCACCCGGATACTCGGTTTTGTGATGATCGCGCTGACGCTGTATGTAGCCATAGCTTCACATCCACCCGTGGGAGAGGCTGTACTTCGTACATTCGTACCCGTTAAAATAGATACCACTGCTATCGTAACACTGGTAGGCGGCACTGTTGGTGGATATATCAGCTTTGCAGGGGCTCACAGATTATTGGATGCAGGTATACAGGGTAAGGATAAACTTCCGCTGGTAACCAAAAGCAGTGTGAGCGCTATCTTGCTGGCATCGGCCATGCGGATCTTACTGTTCCTCGCTTCGCTGGGTGTGATCGTTGGCGGTGGAATTATCAATAAGGATAATCCTGCAGGTTCAGTATTTCAATTGGCGGCCGGACAAGCGGGTTATTATATTTTCGGCATCGTGTTATGGGCTGCAGCCATCACATCCGTGGTGGGGTCCGCGTATACTTCCATTTCTTTCCTTCGTACCTTCCATCCCTTCCTTGAAAAGCATTACAGGATACTCACTACAGTGTTCATTGTTGTTTCAACTACAGTATTTGTATTGATTGGAAAGCCGCCGGTGAAACTGCTGGTGCTGGCGGGTGCGCTTAACGGACTGATCTTACCACTGGCGCTGGGCCTGATGCTGCTGGCTGTGTATAAACAAAAACTGGTGGGCAGTTATAAGCATCCGGTCTGGATAAGCACCATGGGTTGGCTGGTGGTGATTGTGATGTCCTGGATGGGCGTGAAAGCTGTGATCTATGATCTGGCTACATTGTGGAAATAATTCAGGATGTGCCCACTCGCTCGCCTCTGGCGAGTGAGTTTTGTTTAGTCGCCTCTGGCGACGCGGTGTTCGCCGGAGGCGAACAAATAGAAGTCACTCGCCAGAGGCGAGCGACTGGCGACACGCTGATTTACCGGTAAAAATTAATCCGTTGCTTTAGCTTTTCATTTGCAATTAACGGACTATTTTGCCGTTTAATAGTTCGTTCCTACACTTCAACCACCAATTATTCAGCATTTATACTCTTAACTCCGTGTTGCGTTAATTGAGCTCTTCCGGAGCAACAAAACGTATTTACTATGACTGACAACAACCAGGGTCATTCGGACGGCTTGTATACCTATGAGTCGTTTGGTGGTGGAACAACCCAAAAGTCGAACAACCGTTTTCTTTGGTGGTGCGCGGGCGCACACCAGGACCTTCTCAGGCAATTCCCTTCAGAGCACAGCAAGTACAGCGGGCTCGGGGGCGTGATCCTCGCCACTTTCATCCTCGCCTCCATTTCCGCCGGCTATGCCGTTTACAGCGTGTTCGGCAACTGGGGCTGGACCATTTGCTTCGGCCTCATCTGGGGTTTGATCATTTTCAACTTCGACCGCTTCCTTGTTTCCACCATGCGCAAGTATGGCGTGAGTAAGCGAAAACAGGTGATGATGGCCATACCACGTGTATTCCTCGCGCTGCTCATCGGTATCACTATCGCAAGGCCGCTTGAATTGAAAATATTCGAGAAGGAGATCGATACGCAGGTGACGAAAAACCTTCACCAGAAAGTGCAGGAGAACGACAGCCTGCTGCGCATCGAACACAAAGCACAGCTCGATAATGCACTGGCGGAGCGCGCTCGTCTGCAAGCCCGCAAACTGGCTGTAGAAGACACACTCCATAGCCTTCAACTCAGTTATATCCGTGAAGCCGATGGCACGGGCGGATCACAGCAACGCGGCATTGATCAGCTGGCCAGGCTGAAGATGGAAGCATATAATACAGCCCTCCTGCAATTCAGACCGGAACTGGCTTCGCTGGAACAGGGGATGAAACAGCAGGATAGTATTTTAGCTGCTACAAACACAGGACTGGAAGCAAAGAGAAAAGAATATGAAGCCGCAACAAAGAACAATGTAGGTTTTCTCGAACGCAATAAAGCCCTTAGTGATCTCGCAGATAGTGAACCCAGCGTATTCTGGACCAGCTTGCTGCTATCATTATTGATCATACTCATTGAAGTGGGACCTATCTTATCCAAACTCATCATGCCGGTTGGCCCCTATGATATCGCGCTGGCCAAAGAAGAACTAACCAGTATGGCCGCTGCGGAAAATGAAATGCGAAAAGACAAGGAACTGACCTCCGAAAGAAAGCGGAGCTTTTACCGCAAACAAAAAGAAATGAGCGATCAACTCGTAGACAAACTCAGTGCGTTGCAACAAAAACATATCGATGAAGAGCTCGACAAATGGGAGCGGGGAGAATGGAACCCCAAAGACCATCGCGCCAGCATGGATGAAGTGATGCGCAAGCTCAGGGATCGCTACCAGGTGAACGAGGACGATATTTTGTGATATTAATTCCTGCTACTGCAAAAAGAAAAATAATGCACCTATAGCCAGGAGAAAAACCAGGGTTAGCAGTATCGTATTACTGCTGACCCTAAATTTTTGGCGGGTACCGGGAAGTACCAGGAAAATAACAGAGATCAGCCCCAACAGGAATGAAAAAGATACAGCTCCCATTTCAGCTTTCATACCAAGACTGAACAGGAACCATGTGAGGTAACCGGTAATAACGATATGCAGCAGGAGCACTGTCATACAAAATACCCAACCGATCCTGCGAAGTTTCAGTAATGCAAAAGCGCCAATAAGACTAAGCAAAACACCTGCGCAAACCCTCAGGTACATGAAGAGGGCAGAACGGCTGATCACTATATTTCCTTCAGCAGAGCTCACTGAGCTGGCGCGGGCAGAAATGAAATCAAATATGAGTAAGCCCAGGAAAAAGAGGCCGATGAGCAAGGTAAAGATGCCTGCGAATTTCTCGCGCCAGTTGGTTGTTTGCATAGCGTGCAAAATAATAAAGGAATACACTTTAACCAACAGTTTGCTGTTGAGCGAACTGTAAATTAACAATCGTAAAAATTCAGGAAAGCGCTAGTTCAAATATGCATCATGGGTGTAGTTCCGCTTCAATACCCGTGGCCAGCCGCTCTGCCCAAAATCCATACTCTTTACCGGAAGGATGCAGGTTATCTGCAGCCAGCAGCGTCCTGTTGTTCAAAGCCTCCCGGGTTCCGGGGGTAATATCGATATAGTGAACCAGGTATTTTCCGGCAATGATCTTATTCGTAGTATTGTACTGGTTTATTTCATCAGCGATCTGTTGACGGTCCCTTCCCTCAGCGAAGGGCGTAACGCCCCAGTCCGGGATCGATAATACGAATACGCGGGCAGGATTATCGCCTGCAAAATGGATGGCCTGTTTTAGCAATGATTCGAATTCCCCGGCATACTCCTCAACCGAACGACCGCGGTATTGGTTATTCACCCCGATCAGAAGAGTAACGATATCGTACTGTTTTTTGAGCAGGGTACTATCGATGCCTTTTTGAAGCTCATCAGTGGTCCAGCCGGTTTTGGCTACGATCTCTGCCGCATGGAAGTCGAGGCCCGATTTTCGCAATAACTGAATTGTCTGGTAAGGGAAGTTTTCAGCAACAGGCAGTCCTTCACCAATGGTATAGGAGTCGCCGAGCGCCAGGTAAGTATAAGAATGTGACAGCATACTGGGAGATAATGTAGCTGGCAAAATAGTAAAACTAATGTAAAGGATGAGCCAGTTTCTTCTCATACCAAAATCTTTTCTTACCATATATACGTAAATAGTACAGGAAAGATTTCCTACCATACCCCTCGCAATAATACCTGGTCACTGCATTCTTTTTTTAACCGTACCCATGATCCCTTTTTAACTCCCCCTTTGAAATTTCGGCTACTAAAAAGTCCGGGGCTGACCAAAAAGGTCGGAGAGCTGGCAGTCGCTCGCCTCCCGGCGAGTGACTTCTATTTGTTCGCCTCCGGCGAACACCGCGTCGCCAGAGGCGACTAAACAAAACTCACTCGCCGGGAGGCGAGCGAGTGGGCTATTGCTGCATTCCCTGCATGCCGTTCTGCATGCCTTCCATATCGCCTTTTGTATTTTTTCTCTTGAACAGGGCTACATCGAATTTGCCGAAGCGGTAGCTGAAGTTCACGCGCACCACCTGCGGGTCCCGGCGCCTCCAGTCGTTCTGCACAAAGCCTTCTGCTTCCGAGTGAACGAAGTACCTGCGTGTGCGGAGTACATCGCCCCAGTTGATGGAGATGGAAGCCGTATTCTTCCTGATCTGGAAATCCTTTTTGAGGCCCAGGTCCATTCCGTAGTTGTCATCGATATAACCCTGTGTGGTGGAAGGAGCGCCACCAAACATGCCGCCACCACCGTGCCCACGGCCACCCTGACCGCTGTTGCTGGTGCTTACAGGTAATGCACTTCGGCTCTGGTAATCTCCGCTGAGCTGGAAGCTCCATCCTTTTCCAAACTTGAAAGTATTGTTGGTTTTCACATTCCAGGAAGTACGCTCATTCTCCAGGTTCTTTACTACATTGTCTCCCTCGATCTTTGAATAATAGATATTAGTGTTGAAATTCATTTCCCACCATTTGGTCCAGTTATTACGGAAGATCAGCTCCAGTCCGCTTGCGTAGGCATTGCTGGCATTCACATAAGTTGAAACGAAAGCAGAATCACCGCTGCCGGCCAGCTGCTGCCAGCTCTGGTAACGGGAGATCAGATCGGTGGTGTATTTGCCAAAGAGGGTAGCCAGGAAAGTATGGTTCTTCTCTCCATATGTTTTCTGATAGCTCAGCTCCAGTGAATGCGTGAACTCTGGTTTCAGTCCGGGGTTACCGGTCTGGTAATTGAGAGGATCGGTGTAATCTGTGTTTGGCATCAGCTGGAAGAAGTTCGGACGATTGATCCTGCGGCTGTAATTCAGTTGAAGGTCCTGCCTGTTCTCGAAGCTGCGCGTCAGGAACACGGAAGGAAAGAGACTGATGGGGAAATCGTTCGAGTATTTGTCTTTGCCGATCTGCTTGCCTTCATAGCTGGAACTTTCTGCGCGTAACCCTACCTGGTAGCTAAAATTATCCTTCACTTTCTGGGAGAACGTAGCATATCCCGCATATACATAGTCGGTATACTCAAATTCATTACTGAGTTCAGGTTTGTAATCTCCGTTGAGATAGTTGAGCTGGCGGCTTTCGAAATTCCTTACCTGTGCGCGGAGTCCCGCTTCCCATTTCATTTTATCGTTGATGGGATTCACGAAATCCGTTTGTGCAATCAGGAAATTGTTTTTGCCACCGCCATCCGTCTTTTGAAGGAATTCCGGACTGGCCGGGTTTTCTTGTTTTGGATCGGTGAAATAACGATAACGGATATCCGTACCATTGTTATTCCTGCTCTGGTTGTAGTTGATATCTGCGGTCCATTCCTTTCCGGGTCTGGCGAAGATATGTTTGAAAGCGAGCTGGGTGCCGTAGTTGCGGAAATTGAAACCGTTGCCATTTATCCGTCGCTGGGAGCGGAACGCGTTGGCCATGCCGAGTGTATCGGTATCGATGTTCTGATTGTTCTCGCCGTTGAAATCCCCGTTAACGATGGATTGGGAAAGGGTGATAGTATTTCGGTTGTCTATAAAGTAATCCAGTCCGATCCTGCCGAAAGCGAAGCTCCCTTCAGACTCACCTTTACTATTCTGCATCGTCGAAATAGAATTACCTCTTTCTTCACTCATCCTGTCCATTTCTCCCCAATTCTTTGATTTACGCTGGTTGTAGTTACCATTGGCAAAGAGATTGAATTTGCCCTGGCGCATATTGATATCGCCACCGCCGTTTATACGTCCGCGTGAGTCGATGCCTGCACGGATACTTCCGCTGTAACCTGCTTTGCGGTTCTTCTTCAGTACGATATTGATGATACCGCTCTGTCCGCCACTGGCGTCATATTTGGCAGATGGGTTGGTGATCAGTTCAACACTCTGGATGGCATCGGCAGGAATCTGGTCCAGCGAAAGGGTAGTGGGCCTTCCGTCTACAAAGATCTGTGGCGCTGCATTGCGGAGACTTACATTACCATCGATGTCCACATTGATGCTGGGCACGTTGCGCATGATGTCGATGGCGGAGCCTCCGGCTGATGTGATCATTTTATCAACGTTGATGATCTTTCTATCGATCCCCATTTGAATAAGGGGTTTGGAAGCCGATACAGTTACGGCATCCAGGGTTTGCGCATCCTGTTCGAGTTTGATATTACCGAGGTCTTTGTCTACTGCCGCCATTGCCTGGCTCATATCCTGGCCCTGTCCGGGTTTCAGATCGAACTGAACTTTCTGATCGATGGTCTTGTAGCCGATGGCTGTGATCACCAGCCGGAACTGTCCGAATATGGGGAGGTTATCAAGACTGAAATCACCATTGGAGCGGGTGAGCATGCCACCGAAAATAGTGTCTTTCCTTTTGCGGGTAGTGGAATCGAATTTGGAGCCGATGAGTTGGATGGACGCGGCATCGATGCCTTTGTTGGTCTTGCTGTCAACGACCTTACCATAAAAATGACCGATGCTGGGTATCTGGCCACCGCCTCTGCGGGCGCCGCCACGGGAACCACCCATGCCGGGCATCTGTGCAAAGCTGGCTATACAAGTGAAAAAAGCGACTAACGTCAGTAGATATAATCTCATGATAATGTGGAATTGAACGATTAGACGTAAAATTGCCTGCCGTCTTGCGAAGCAATGAACCAATATGATGAGCGGTAAAAGATCAGGCGATCACCAGGGCCAGGAGCACCTGGATGATCCCGATCAGCAAACCAGAAACTGCACCTGCCAGCTCGAAACTGCGTAATTCATTTCCGAGATTCTGACGGATGCCGGCCTCCAGTTTCTCCGGAGGAAAAGATGCGATCTTCTGGCTGACCATCTTTTCAATATCGATATCGGAACGAAGATTCTGAACATAGCTTTTCATCAGTTGCGGAAAGATCTCCTGCATTTCTTTCATGAAGATCTCTTTCAACTGGTTAATGGTTTTGTCGCCAATGAACATGCTGATCATCGGGAAAGCCTGTCCCAGCTTATTCCGCAGGAAGTTGTCGATATGGCCTTCTACCAGTGGCATGATCTTGTCCATGGTTTCAGGACCGGCGATCTTCTTTTCGATCTCATCAAAAGACACCATTTCACTGGCGGCGAGTTTCCCCAACTGTTGGGCAACAGAAGTTTGTTTTGAAGGGAGTATGCGTTTGATCAGGGTCTTCACCACTATCCGGTTTGCCATCCAGCCAATGAAAGCGCCTGCAACGGGAATCAGCAAAAGCCACCAGTTCATTTGAATTGTTTTAGATTAAAAAGAAAACGGTGAAACTCTCAGAAGAATTTCACCGTTTCGGTGGGTACCCGACCGGGTTCGAACCGGCGACCCTCAGAACCACAATCTGATGCTCTAACCAGCTGAGCTACGGGTACCATTTGGAGTGCAAATGTAGAGCAAAAATAAATTCCACCAAAAAAACTTGTTTATTTTTTTGATACACAGTGTAGTAGCTTTATTTGAGGAGCTGAAATACGCATCTGCACTGCTTTCCGTAAGACGTAAGAATATCGTAACCACAGGGGCAATAAAATGGACAGAAGATATAGTATTAATTGGATAGGAAAATGTTACTGATGAGACAAAGCGTTCCTGAAGTTGCTTATCCCAAAGGGCACAAAATATTTAACGCATTTCATATGAATTTCTTTTCAATAAACAGCGGGAAAAAAAACGGGAAATGGCGTTTTTTTTCCCGCTGTTATCCAGTCTGCTACTGCTATCATTGTACAGTTAATGGTACTGATGAAGTATAAGGCAGGTATACCCAATGGTACTGATTTTTAAAAAAAGGGTAGAAAAAATTTGTAACCCCAAAGGTTACGACGTATCTTTGTTATGATTATTTCAATAACCCATAAAGGCCTGAGGCAATTTTGGGAAAACGATGATCCTTCGCTGTTACCAGCGGCCTATATTGAAAAGATCAGGAGAATTTTGTATTTGTTGAACCATCATTCTCCTTTGAAGGAGCTTCAACTATTAAGAAGGTACAGGCTACATCGCCTCACCGGAAATTTAAGGGATTACTGGTCATTGCACATCACGCCAAATTACAGGATCATTTTCAGGATAGTTGATGATGATGTTCACCTTGTTAACTTTTTAGATTACCATAATAAAAAATCAAAACCATGAAGAGAGGAATGAGACCTCCGCAGCCCGGACCTGCAATTCTTGATCTGTTGATCGAAGACAGGGGGCTTACCATCACGGCGGCTGCCAGGCTGATGGACGTCAGCCGTAAGCAGTTGTCTGAGGTAGTGAATGGCATTGCCGCTCTTACTCCAGAGATGGCCATCCGTATAGAGCGCGTTTTCGGCTCTTCCGCCGATCTCTGGATGAAGATGCAGGCGGATTATGATCTCTGGCTTGCCGATAACTCCGGCAAGCTGGATCATTTAAAGCCCATCGATAAAAAGCAGGCTCAGAAACGGGCTTCCTGACCGTTCCTCACAGTCCCTTTGTTAATATTGTTTTATAGCCGCAACAACGCAGCCTATTTATCGTTATTTTTGGTACAATGACCAAAGTTTTCAATTATATGTTTAGCAAAAGGAATCTGCCGGTTGTGTTGATTTTCCTGGCTGCAGGAGTATTTGTGGCCTTCCGTTCCCTGGGGCTCGGAGGTGGAAAGAACAATGAGACCAAATACGATAAAATTCTTCACACTGTAGGAGAAATGCTTACCCAGATCCACTATAGCCCCAAAAAAGTGGATGATGCCTTCTCCAAAGAAGTTTTCAAAAAATACCTTGGAGAAAAGATCGATGATCAGAAGAATATCCTCTTACTCTCTGATGTGAACCAACTGAAGTTGACCTACGAAACCAAACTGGATGATGAGATCCGGGGTGGCTCCGTTCAATTCGTGCCTGCTGTCAGTGCTGTTTTCAAAACCAGAATAGCAGAAACAGAAGCGATCTATAAAGATATTCTCTCCAAACCATTCGATTTTACAAAGGACGAATCGGTAAATCTCAATACGGAGAAAGCAGCGTTTCCCAAAAACGCAGCTGAGCGCCAGGAGTCCTGGAGAAAACGCCTGAAGTTTATGGTCCTTGACCGTTATGCCGAACTGATCGCCGACCGTGAGAAGAATGCCGGCAAAGAAGGCTTCGTCAAAAAGACCGACGCTGAACTGGAAGCAGAGGCGCGCGAAAGAGTATTGAAGATCCTGAACAGGACTTACGATCGCCTTAAATTCAAAGTGACCGATGATGACCGCTTCAATGAATATGTGAAGACTGTATCCGAATACATGGACCCGCATACTACTTTCTTCCCACCGGTTGATAAACGTTATTTCGATGAACAAATGAGCGGTCAGTTCTTCGGCATCGGCGCTTCCCTCCGTGAAGAAGATGGATTCATCAAGATCGTTACACTTGTAGCCGGCAGCCCTGCCTGGAAATCCGGTGAGTTCAATGTTGGCGATATCATTTTCAAAGTAGCAGAAGGTAAAGAAGGGGAATGGGTTGACCTTACAGGATATATTGTAGAAGATGCAGTGAAACTGATCAGAGGTAAGAAAGGTTCCGAAGTCAGACTTACATTGAAAAAAGCAGACGGTTCATTGAAAGTGGTGAACCTGGTCCGCGACAAAATACTGCAGGATGAAACTTTTGCCAGAAGCGTGGTGATCAACACTCCCCGTGGTAAACTTGGCATGATCTACCTGCCGGAGTTCTATGCCAATTTCGACGATCCACAGGGAGCACGCTGCTCTGAAGATGTTCGCAAAGAGATCATCAAACTGAAAGAACAGAAAGTAGATGGCATCATTATGGACCTCCGTAATAATGGAGGCGGCTCACTCTATGATGTAGTACAGATGGTCGGTCTTTTCATTGAAGGCGGCCCCATTGTTCAGGTGAAAGACCGCGACGGCAAACCTCAGGTGTATTATGACCGCGACAAATCTGTATTGTATGATGGTCCGCTCGCCGTTATGGTGAATGAGTTCAGCGCTTCTGCCTCTGAGATCTTTGCAGCTGCAATACAGGATTACGATCGCGGACTGATCATCGGAAGCACTTCCACATACGGAAAAGGGACTGTTCAGCGTAATATCGGACTCGATAAAACCATGGGAATGCTGGATCCGAACAGCGATCTCGGCACTCTAAAAATAACACTGCAGAAATTTTACCGCATCAATGGAGGCTCCACTCAATTACGTGGTGTAAGTTCAGATATCATACTTCCCGATATCTATGAATTCTCCAAGCTACGTGAAAAAGACAATCCTGATGCATTGCCCTGGGATGAAATCCAGCAGGCAGGGTACAACCGTTGGAAATACGGACTGGACCTGGTGCCCATTCAAAAATCAAGCGAAGCAAGATTGAAGAACAACGATGCTTTCAACCTGATCCGCGCCAATGCAGAATGGCTGACCAAACAGAATGATAAAGTGGCCAGTCTCAACCTGAAGAAATACCAGGAAGAGCAGAAACAGATCAAAGCCACGGTGAAGCAGATTGAAACTTTGAGCAAATCTTCCCACGAATTGGACGCACAGGCGCTTGTGGAGGATTTGAAAAAATATGAAAATGATCCTGCAAAGCTGGAGCGCTTCAAACAATGGGTAAAGAACCTTCGCTCCAATGATATATACCTCAATGAAGCAGTGAATGTGGTAAATGATATGATCATTCAGAAGAATCTTGTTTACAGCAGTAAGTAATTCATTAACCATTTTCAATTCATGAGCCTTTTAGCGCATTTTAAAGCGATCAATACTTTCATATTCGACATGGATGGTGTGCTCACCGATGGCACACTGCTGATACTTGATAATGGTCAATTCATCCGGCGCATGAACATCAAAGATGGTTATGCGCTTCAGCTGGCCATCAAAAAAGGTTATCGTGTTGCTGTTATTTCCGGCAGCACTTCAGATCCGGCGGTCATACGTCTGGGAAAGTTGGGTATCACAGATGTGTTCATGGGAGTAAAGAACAAAACGGAAGTTTTTCATCAATACCTTGCCCAACACGGCATACAGCCATCACAGGTATTATACATGGGCGATGATATCCCAGATCTTGCAGTGATGAAACTGGCAGGATTGCCCTGCGCTCCGGCAGATGCCGTAACCGAAATCCGCCAGGCAGCCAGGTATATTTCACATTCATCAGGCGGAATGGGATGCGTAAGAGATGTGATCGAGCGCGTGATGAAACTGAACGATCACTGGGATCTGCATACGGATGTGGCGAGTAAATAGTTCTTTCTTATCTTAGCGTCGCATGAAAATTCTGACCGCATTTTTACGGCTTATCAGAACTTTGAACCTATTGTTCATTGCAGCTACGCAGTTGTTGTTTTACTATTGTATTGTTGTGCCCGTTTTTGAACAGGCCAATGCAACACTGCCACTGACATTCCCACTTTTTATCACACTGATGACCGCTTCAGTACTGATTGCTGCCGGCGGATATGCCATCAATGATTATTTCGACAGGAATATCGACCAGGTGAACAAGCCTGGTAAACTGGTGGTGGAAAAGATCATCAACCGCCGATGGGTGATCTGGTGGCATATGGTATTATCTGTTGCGGGTATCATACTCAGTTTGTATGTAGCCTGGAAAACCAGGGCCTGGTGGCTGGCTTTCGTGAATACAGGTTGCGTGATCGCACTCTGGTTTTATTCCACCAATTTCAAACGCAAATTACTCTCAGGAAATATTATCATTTCCCTGCTCACTGCATGGGTTGTTCTGGTGGTAGGTTTCCTGGGCCATTACCTGGCCACTATCAAACCTGATGTGTGGCTAGGTTACAATGCCAGTAAACTGATGCGGCTTACCTTTCTCTATGGCGGCTTCGCTTTTATCATTTCACTGATCAGGGAAGTGATAAAAGACATAGAAGATATGCACGGAGATGCCCGTTACGGATGCCGCACCATGCCGATCGTATGGGGCATACAAAGCAGCAAGGTTTTTATAGCCACCTGGATGGTAGTACTGATAGCATCCCTGGTAATCGTTCAGGCATATACGTTACCATACAATTGGTGGTTGTCGCTGATCTATTGTCTCATCCTGGTGATCCTTCCACTGGTCCATATTTTCCGTAAGCTCTTTACGGCAGAATCGCCGCAGGATTTTCACAAGCTCAGCAGCTGGGTGAAACTGGTAATGGCCACAGGTATCTTTTCGATGGTGTTCTTTAAAATTTATTCCTGATGATGAATGCATACAATATTGTATTGGCTTCGCAAAGCCCGCGCCGCAAGCAATTGATGGAATGGGCCGAAGTGAATTTTGATGTAATAGCTCCGGTTACGGAAGAAACTTTCCCCGAAACCATGCCGGTAGATGAAGTACCCATACATATTGCACGCAATAAAGCGCTGGCTGTTAAAAATGGATACGACTATAACCGTTATGATATTCAATCGCCCATTGTTGCAGCTGACACCATTGTAGTGCTCAACAACCAGATCATTGGCAAGCCGGAAAACAGGAACGATGCTATCCGCATCCTGAGCTTACTTTCCGGGAAGCGTCACCAGGTGATCACCGGGGTAGTGATCCTGGCAGGAGAGAAGGAACTGTCTTTTGCCGATACCACTTCAGTATGGTTCCATGAACTCTCCGAAGAACAGATCATATTTTATGTAGACAAATACGAACCTTACGATAAAGCCGGCGCCTATGCCATCCAGGAATGGATCGGCGTTACCGGTATCAAATCCATTGAAGGGGACTTTTACAATGTGATGGGGCTACCCGTCAGCCGCGTGCTGCAGGCATTGCAATCCCTTTGAGCTTTTTCTGACATCGAACCTTTAATGCCAATGTAAGAAATGCCTGATCAGGCAAGGTGTTCTCTATTCTATCACCTCAATGTATCCCTGATCATGCAAGAAAGATTATTGCAATTCATCTGGCAATTCCGTTATTTCAATCAACAGGAATTATTGTCAACCAATGGCAACCGGCTGGAACTGGTCCATCCCGGAACACTGAATCATAACCAGGGACCGGATTTTCAACAAGCGATGCTTCGCATCGATGGAATGCTCTGGGTAGGGCAGGTGGAACTGCATATCCGGAGTTCTGACTGGTATGCACATGCGCACCATCATGATTCCCTCTACCGTAATGTGGTCCTGCATGTAGTATGGGAAGATGATGTGAACAATCAGCTTGATCCTGTGCCGATCCTGGTATTGCAGGACAGGGTGCCGAAACTCCTGTTGAAACAATATGAGGAATGGATGCTGAGCAAGCAGTTCATTCCCTGCCAGTTGCAACTTAACAGTATCGACAGGCTTGTATTCACGTCCTGGAAAGAAAGATTGATGGTAGAACGGTTGCAGCGAAAAACAGAGCAGGTATATTCCTTCCTGGAAAGTACAAAACATCACTGGGATGAAACCTGCTGGTGGTTGCTGGCGAGAAATTTTGGCATGAAGGTCAATGCAGACGCCTTTGAACAGATTGCGAGGAGCCTCCCGGGGACATTGGTCCAAAGGCATCGCCGGCAACTGGTGCAGCTGGAAGCCCTGCTATTGGGGCAGGCAGGGTTGCTGAACAAACCCTTTCAGCACGCATATCCATCACAGTTAAAAAGGGAATATGAATTCTATAAAGCTAAGTATGGATTGCAGCCCGTCCATTTTCCCGTGTACTTCCTGCGTATGCGGCCGCCTGCTTTTCCAACCGTAAGATTGGCGCAGCTTGCGATGCTCTTGCACACATCTGAAAGGCTGTTCCATTGTATACTGGAAACCGAAAGCCTGGAGCAATTGCGCTTATTACTGAACGTTACAGCCGCCCCTTTCTGGGATGAACATTACACATTGGAAGAAGCTGCTCCCCCCAAACCGAAGCACCTGGGAGAACAGTTCGCAGATAACCTCTTATTGAATACAGTGATACCATTACTTTTCGCTTATGGTTGCTGGAAAAGGGAACAGCTGTATAAAGACAAGGCAATACGATGGCTACAGCAATTGCCGGCCGAGCAGAACAGCATCATCAATTCATTCCGAATGCTGGGCGCCGGTTGTGAGGATGCGTTCGATAGTCAGGCATTGCTGGAAATGAAATCGCAGTATTGTGACCGTAAGAGATGCCTGGATTGCGCAATCGGCAATTACCTGATCAACTCACAGTGGCTGTCCAGTTGAATACCACTTTCACCTCTATATCCGGGTGAATACTATAGATAACAGGGCAGGTATGAGCGGCTCTTTCGAGGATAGTCCTTTGTTTTTCATCCAGTTGCTGTAGTGCATCAGGGAAATGAAATGTTAAATTTATACCTCCGATCCTGCGGGGGTCCGCCTTCATGATTTTCTGAGTTTCGATCCGGGTGCCCTCGAGGTTGATCTGCATGTCACGGGCCTTGATCCCCATGATGGTCATCATACAGGCTCCCAGTGCAGTTGCCACCAGGTCAGTGGGGGAGAACCTTTCACCCTTTCCCTGATTATCGGTAGGTGCGTCTGTCTGAATTTGGTTGCCTGACTGGAGATGTGTACAAACCGTTCTGAGATTTCCTTCGTAAACTACTTCAGAAGTCATTATGTAGAATTTTGCCTTAAATTTACGTTGAATAATTAAATCATTGCCGGTGAAGAAAATTGTTTTGCTCCTTTTGACAGGTACTATCTCATATGTGGCGCTGGCACAGGAAACTCCCAGGCCAAAATCGCCAACAGCAAAGGAAGAGAAGAGGAATGCCCGGCGCGAACGCATCAATCAGCTGATCAAGCAGGAAGAAGAGGGTGAGATTATTTTCGCCAAACAAAGCATTTTCGGCTTTAAGCTGGCTTCAGACGGCTACGGTCTGTCTTACGAGTTTGGCCGCTTCCATAGCCCGAGGGTGGCCATGATCTACCAGATAGAGCTGAACGAAAAGAAATCACGCACGGAAAAGCGTTATTCCGTAGTAAGTGGCGGTTTCAATACCAACTCCGTTGTATTTGGCAAGACCAATAATTTCTATCAACTCAAATTCGGCGTAGGCCAGCAACGCATCATTGGCGGCAAAGGCAATAAGAACGGCGTTGCTGTGATGGCCATTTATGCAGGCGGCGTGAGTGCAGGACTGCAAAAGCCCTATATGATCAATGTTACCAGGAACGGGGAAGACTTCCGATTCAAATCCACTTACCCGGAGATCCTCGACAGTGGCTTTGTTGAAAGAGGAGCCGCCGGTCCATTTGCAGGATGGGGCGACGTGAAAGTACGCCCTGGCGCGCATGCCAAACTCGCGCTTCGGTTCGACTGGGGCCGTTTCAATGAAACCGTTTCCGCAGTGGAAGCAGGCATAAATGCTGAATTCTATTCATCCAAGATAGAACAGGTAATGAAAATGCCCCCCAAACAGTTTTTCTTCAATGCATACGTTACCCTCCTCCTGGGTAAGAGAAAGTGATGAAAGTGATGTACTTTTACGGCGGTAAACTTTCAGTCTCCGGATTTGTTAGTTATACCTGGAGCAATTTTACTTGAAAACGAACGTATGCAGGAATTACCGATCATTAATAAGGTAGCAGAGACAGAAACGAAGATCAAAAAGCCCAACTGGCTTCGTGTGAAGCTGCCTACTGGCGAAAACTATAAACATGTGCGCGGACTGGTGGACAATCATAAATTACACACCATCTGCGAAAGCGGCAACTGCCCCAATATGGGCGAATGCTGGGGTGAAGGCACCGCCACATTCATGATCCTGGGCAATGTTTGCACCCGGAGCTGCGGCTTCTGCGCAGTAGCCACCGGACGCCCGGAGCCCGTTGACTGGGATGAGCCCCAGCGCGTGGCCGAAGCCATCTACCTCATGAAAGTGAAACATGCAGTTATCACTTCAGTTGACCGCGATGAACTGAAAGACCAGGGAAGCATCATCTGGCAGAACACTATCAAAGCAGTGAAAGCACTCACGCCCGATACAACACTGGAAACACTGATCCCCGATTTCAAAGGTAAAGCCGAAGATATTCAACGTGTGATCGATGCCGCCCCTGAAGTGGTATCCCACAATATTGAAACAGTGGAAAGACTTACCCGCCAGGTTCGCATCCAGGCTAAATACTGGAGAAGCATGGAAACGCTCAAGATCCTGAAAGAAGGTGGCATGCGCACCAAGAGCGGTATTATGCTGGGACTGGGCGAAACAAAAGACGAAGTGGTGCAAACCCTGAAAGATCTTCGTAACAGTGGAGTGGATGTGATCACCATGGGACAGTACCTGCAGCCTACACGCAAACATCTTCCCGTGATCCGGTTTGTTCACCCCGATGAGTTCGCTGAGCTCCGCGAGATCGGTTACCAGCTTGGATTCGATTACGTGGAAAGCGGTCCGCTGGTGCGTTCTTCTTATCATAGCGACAAACACGTTTTACCCGGATACGGACGAGGCGTTTGGGAAGCAGAGAAAGCAGCCATCGTACTATAAAAATATATTCATTGAAAAGATCATTCTTGCTGGGGAGCATTCTGTTTGTACTGAATGTTCCCTTTTCTTTTGCACAGCAAAACTGGCAAAGAGCTGACTCCTTATTTGCGCCGTTACCTCCCGGCATCAAAGTATTCTATTCAAAGGATTCTTTGAATGGCCGGCCTTTTTCTGCTTATTTCGTGGAGGCTGATCTGAAAGACAAGAAACTTGATTTCACTGCACAGACAGGGCATGGTAAACGGTATACTCCCTCACAGTATTATGCAAACGAAAACCAGCCTTACCTGGTAGTGAATGCAACTTTCTTTTCGTTCAATACCAATCAGAACCTCAACCTGGTGATGAAAGATGGCGTGCTGGTAGCCTACAACAATCCATCACTGAAAAGCAAGGGAGTAGATTCATTTTATTACCCCACCTATGGCGCTATCGGCATCAACAAGCGTCGTAATGCAGATGTAGCCTGGGTTTTCACTGATACCACCATGCGCTGGCCCTATGCTTTCCAGGAACGGCCCATCGTGGCGAAAGGAACAACACCTGATCCTTCGATCCGCGATCTGAATACCCTCGACCAATGGAAATGGTGGAGAATGAAGACTGCAGTAGGAGGCGGGCCGGTATTGGTGAAGGACCATGAGATCTACATTCCGTTCAGGGAGGAGCAAAAATTTGTGAATGGAGAAAACGATCGTCACCCGAGAACGGCGATGGGATATACTGCCAATGGAAAACTCATTATCCTGGTAGTGCAGGGTAGAACGCCCGGCGTTGCTGATGGCACTACCTTAAAGGAAACCGCTATCCTCCTGCGGGATCTGGGCTGTATGGAAGCAGTGAATTTAGATGGCGGGGGCAGCAGTTGTATGCTGGTGAATGGAAAGGAAACCATCAAGCCATCAGATAAGAACGGGCAGCGGCCAGTGCCGGCTGTATTTATTATACAGAGAAAGTATTCAAAAAAGGAAATGAAGCCCTAAAGCTTCATTTCCCATACCAGTGCACTCGCGCCGAGTATCGCAGCATCTGCTTCTTTCAGCTCCGAGAACAATAATTTTACTTTATCGCGGAAGATCGGTAACAGGTTTTTCTCCATGTGTTCGCGTGTGGGATCGAGGATCAGATCTCCGGCTTTTGTCATACCCCCAAAGAGAATGATCGCTTCGGGAGATGAGAACATCACGAAGTTGGCCAGCGCCAGTCCCAGTACCTTACCGGTGAATGCATACACTTCACCGGCCAGTTTATCTCCCTGCATCGCGCAATCGTATACCACTTTCGAATCGATGGCTTCCTTTGCATAATTGCGGAGGAGACTGGGAACGGAAGGATCCCTGTCCAGAAACTCGTTGGCCGTCAAAGCCACGCCGGTTGCGGATGCATAAGCTTCCAGCGAACCATGAAGGCCCGTGCCTTTGTGCAGTCTGCCGTCAGGGATGATGGTAACATGACCAAGCTCGCCGGCAAATCCGTCGTGGCCATAGATCAGCTGACCATTGGCAACGATGCCGCTTCCCACACCCGTTCCGAGTGTGATCATGATGAAGTCCTTCATGCCGCGCGCAACGCCGTACATCATTTCACCTACTGCCGCTGCGTTGGCGTCGTTGGTGAGTGAACAGGGGCTTTGAAAGCGCGCCGTCATAAGATCGCGGAGAGGAACAACGCCTCTCCAGGGAAGGTTGGGAGCGTACTCGATCGTACCATTATAATAATTGCCATTTGGTGCGCCCACGCCGATACCGCGAATGGAATCCATTCCGCCTACCTGGTCGATAGCGGGTTGCAGCGCGTGGTACAGCTCTTCGATAAAATCATTCGGATTGTCGTGCTTCCTCGTAGAGATGGCGCCGCGATAAGAAATATCGCCGCGATGATCTACAATGCCAAATACAGTATTGGTGCCACCTATATCGATACCAATTGCAAAATCCTGTCGTTGACTTACCATGTCCGTTACCTGGTTTGTTAAATGTGTATGCATGTTGTTACAGAGAACATTCAGTTTAAAGATCGCTTATTAGTGTCCGGCAGCCACCTGCGCGTCTACATCCAACCCCTGTTTCTTCAGAACAGATTTTGTTTTCAGTGTATGCCATGCAAGATAAGCGAAACAAAGCAAGGGAACGATATAAGAGAAGTGAGTGAATGAAGTGCCCATCACGGTTGAACCAGGGCTAACCTTATCGATATCGATGATAGCCCCCTGTGTAGGTGGCAGGATAGCGCCTCCCAGGATCATCATGATCAGGAATGCAGAACCCTGGCTTGTGTATTTGCCCAGGCCGCTTACTGCCAATGCGAAGATGCAGGGCCACATAACAGAGGCGCAAAGACCGCAACTGATAATAGCAAAATTGGCCACCATCCCGGTATTCGTAAGCGCAATCACCATGGCGATAGCACCCAGTACAGAAACCGTCAGTAACAGTTTCACTGGTCTTTCATTGGCAAACAGGAATGCGCCAACTGCAATGGCGATACAGATAGGGTAAAGCAGAAAATCATCCACCTTATTACCCTTGATCAGGTTCACCAGCAAGATAATGCCGAATGCTGCAAAAGGCACCACGATGCCCAGCACTTTTTTGACGCCCTTGCTGAAATTGAAAACGCTCACGGCACCGGTCCAGCGGCCGATCATCAAACTACCCCAGTATAATGAAATAAGGTGGGAGATATGCGCTTCATCGTACCCTCCGAATTCCTGCAGCTTGAGCAGGGCGCCGAAATTATTATCAACCGTTACTTCCACACCCACATAAACGAAGATGGCGATCATGCCCAGTACCAGCTGTGGGTAGGCCATGGCGCCCCATCCTGATTTATTCCTGGCTGCCAGCAACATGCTCACAAACAGCACCAGCAATATGAGTACGAGGGAAGTAACAATGGTAGTGGATTTTGTAATACCGAATTGCAGATGGATCTGGTCTGCAAACAAAACGGGAGGGAACAACAGGCCAATGATCACCAGTGCGATCATGGCTTTGGGGCTTTTTTCCAAAGTCTCATTGGAGGTTGTTTTCGGCAATTTGGCCACTGCAAAAACCAGGGAAGCCAGAATGAACAAACCGGAAAGGAAAAAATACAATGTTTGTATATTGGAAATATTGGCAGGACTGCTTTCTCCCTCTTTCACCGTACCGAAGAGCAGCCAGCTTACTACCAGCGGTCCCAGCAAGGTACCGAAAGAGTTTACACCACCGGCCATGTTCAAACGATGAGCGCCGGATTCCTCTGGCCCCAGTGCAATGGCAAATGGTTGCGCAGCGGTTTGTTGCAATGAGAAGCCCAATGCTATGATGAAGAAAGCGATCAATACGGCAGCAAAAGTAGGAGCAGTTGATCCACTGATAAAGGCCAGCGCAATAGCGCCCACCACAGAGATGAGGAGACCATAGATAATCCCTTTCTTATATCCGATCTTGTTCAGTACATCAATGCCGCTGACAGTTGAAATGATGAAGAGGATCAGGGAACCATAAAAGTAAGCGCCGTAAAAGGCGGAACCAATGAGTTGGGACTGGATCTGGTCCAGGTGAAAAAATTCCTTACAGAATGGGATAAAGATACTGTTGGAGGCCGCTACAAACCCCCAGAAAAAGAACACGGTGATCAGAACCCCAAATTGGGACCATTTTGTTGGTTGACTCATGAACAATCGTTTGATTTGAAAAGATTTTTTAAAAATAGTTGTTTTTTATGATCAGCCGCAAGGATTGTATTTAAAAATTATATTCTCACTAATCATCAGTGCGTCTGATTAGATTTTTGTAATGGCTGAACCACGTTCGCTTCTTTTTTCCTAAATTCAATCAGTATTTCATCAAACACAGATTCAACAGCATGGAGATCTTACACGTAAGCGCAGAATGTTACCCGGTAGCAAAGGCAGGAGGACTGGGAGATGTGGTGGGCGCATTACCTAAATATTTAAACGAACAGGGCCAGATCGCCAAAGTGGTGCTCCCGATGTACCGTACCCGTTTCCTGTACACCCACCAATGGGAGGTAGTGCACAAGGGCGGCACCAATATGGGTAACTGGCATTTCGATTTCACCGTGATCCGCGAACAGTCCAATGAGCTCGGCTTCGATCTTTACCTGGTAGACATCAACGGATTGCTCGACAGGGAAAAGATCTATGGTTACGATGATGATACAGAAAGATTCACGGCCTTCCAGATTGCAGTGCTGGACTGGGTTTCAGCCTGGCAGAACAAACCGGATGTGATCCATGTGCATGATCATCATGCAGCGCTGATCCCTTTCATGATGAAGTATTGTTACAAATATCAGTCGCTTAAGAATATTCCATCCGTACTCACCATTCACAATGCCCAATACCAGGGCTGGATGGGCTGGGACAAGAGCGTATACCTCCCTCAATGGGATACCTGGCACTGGGGAATGCTGGAGTGGAACAATACAATCAATCCATTGGCTGCCGGCATCAAGTGCGCCTGGAAGGTAACAACCGTTAGTCCCAGTTACCTCGCTGAACTGCGATACAATAGTAATGGACTGGAAGCCCTCTTCGAATATGAGAAAGGAAAATGCGTGGGCATCCTCAATGGCATTGATGTGGATGTGTGGGACCCGGAAGCTGACCATTACCTCAATGATCATTATGACACTATTGAAGTGGAAAAAGGAAAAGCAGCCAGCAAGAAACTGCTCTGTGAACAATTTGGACTGGACACAGAGAAACCCCTGATCAGTTTCATCGGCAGACTGGTAGGAGAGAAAGGAGCAGATCTGCTGGCGCAAGCCATCGGTGATTCGTTCTATTATATAGGAAGAAAGATGAATTTCCTGGTGCTGGGCAGTGGCTTCCCTGAAGTGGAAGCAGCGCTTACTGCACTGAAACCTCTTGCCCAATACGATTACAATGTTTATATCGGGTACAATGAAGCGCTTAGTCACCTCATGTATGCCGGTTCCGATTTCCTCCTGATGCCTTCACGCGTGGAACCCTGCGGGCTCAACCAGATGTACTCCATGCGCTATGGCACAGTGCCCATGGTGAGAAAAACCGGAGGCCTCATAGATACAGTGATCGATCTGGGTGAACCCGACGGCTATGGCATCTGTTACAATAATGCCAGTGTGGGAGACATTACGCAGGCAGTTTGGCGGGCAACAGATTTGTACGAAAAGAAAGATAAACTGAAAGAGGTCCGTCAACGAATGATGCAACTCGATTTTAGCTGGGAATCCAGCGTTGAACAATATATTCAGGTATACCGATCATTCTAAAAATTTCATTATGAGCAAAGAAGTGATTGCTGTCATATTAGGAGGAGGAGCAGGAACAAGATTATATCCCCTTACAGCCAGCCGTTCCAAACCTGCTGTGCCCATCGCCGGCAAATACCGCCTCGTAGATATTCCGATCTCCAACTGTATCAACTCGAGCATCACGCGAATGTTCGTGCTCACGCAGTTCAATTCCGCCTCGCTCAACAAACATATCAAGAACACCTACCACTTCAGCGTTTTCAGCAGCGCCTTCGTTGATATTCTCGCCGCTGAACAAACTCCTGAAAGTACCGCCTGGTACCAGGGAACTGCAGATGCAGTAAGACAAAGCCTTCGCCATCTCAGTCAGCACGATTGCGAATACGTACTCATCCTCTCCGGCGATCAGCTCTACCAGATGGACTTCCAGAAAATGCTTGACGATCATAAAGCAAAAGGGGCCGATATTTCCATCGCCACCATTCCGGTAGGTGATCGTGAAGCATCTGATTTTGGTATCCTCAAAGCAGATGAGAACAATATCATTACCGCCTTCACCGAGAAACCCAAGAAAGACATGCTGCCAGACTGGGTCAGTGATACCGGCCCCGACATGCAGGCGCAAGGCAGGAACTATCTCGCCAGCATGGGCATCTATATCTTCAATCGCAGATTGCTGGTGGACCTGCTCATGGACCTTTATAAAGAGTACCAGGACTTCGGTAAAGAGATCCTTCCACGCGCACTCAAAGAATATAAGGTCACCAGTTACCAATACGATGGATACTGGACAGATATCGGTCATATCTATTCGTTCTTCGAAGCCAATCTTGCTCTCACACAAGAGATCCCGCCATTCAATCTCTTCGATAAATCAAACGCGGTATATACCCGCGCACGCATGCTGCCACCAGCCAAGATCAGCGGCACCACGCTCGAGAAAACGATTATCGCAGAAGGCTGCATCATCAATGCCAGCCGCATCGAAAACTCTGTGATCGGAATCAGGAGCAGGATAGGGCATGGCACCACCATGGTCAGCTGCTATATGATGGGATCGGATTATTTCGAAACCATCGAAGAAATGGAATACTCCAAAGAACGCGGACTGCCTAAACTCGGGATCGGCGACAGATGCTATATCAAGAATGCCATCATCGATAAGAATTGTCGCATAGGCAATGACGTCAGGATCAATGGCAGTATCCATATGGAGAATGCAGATCATTCGCTGTATACAATCAGAGACGGGATCGTTGTAATTAAGAAAGGAGCGATACTACCTGATGGCTTTGTCATTTAATGCTATTTAAGGTTGGATTTTTGAGGTATATGTAAAACACGGCTGGCAAAATCTGCCGGGGATTTTTACTGCTATGGGCTTTGGTCGGGTGTGGATTGGGCGGGGGTAGTGATGCCAGGCGTTCGTGCAACAGATTTTGAGGCCGGTTATTACACATACCCCAAAAATCCAACCCGGCCCTCCGGGAGCGCATCGGAGGTAAACCAACTCAGGTCAGGTTGAGTAATGGTATGATGACAGGAAACTTTCATTATCTTTTTCTATTTTTTTTGCTGAGGTTTCTATTGAATAAATTGAGGGCGCAAATTCCTTGCTTAACTTTCTATGATCAGATGATGCATTTTGATATGCAAACATTTGCGGTTGTTGATTTCTGCTAGTTAATCACATTGACTATAATGCAAGTTGGAACAGAACAGCAAACATCAACATTAAGCAACCCTACCAACCGATAATAATGATTGATGCACTCTTACCCTCATCCTCCCTACCCAAATGCTGTTTGTGTAAAAGGTGGGAACACGCTCCATAACTGTTGCACCTGCATCGTGATCAGCCGGAGGGGTATGATTGCACCGGCCTTGGAAACGTAAGCGAACAAGCCCGGCTTAGCACAATCGCCAAATCCTACCTACCCACCGAAGCCCAATCAAACCATCAAAGCGTTGGTACGTTTCACAGCCGGCGCATCATACCCCTCCGGCGAAAAAAGCACAAACAAAACAACTAATGCGTATTATTTACACAACAATCCTTATCTTCCAACTCTCAAATCAACGATTGCCATGGTTTCAGCCAAAACAAACAGCATTCTCCCCAAGCCCAAACTCTCTGCTGCCCAGATCTTCAATATGAGTTTCGGGTTCCTCGGGATCCAGTTCGGTTTCGCTTTGCAGAACTCCAATGCAAGCGGAATTCTTAGAAACTATGGCGCGGAAGTGGAACACCTGAGCTGGTTCTGGCTGGCGGCGCCACTGATCGGATTGATCGTGCAGCCAATTGTTGGTCATTATTCAGACAGGACCTGGAACAGGCTCGGAAGACGCAGACCTTATTTTCTCGCAGGAGCGATCCTTAGCTCCAGCGCACTTGCGCTGATGCCCAATGCAAATATTTTAGGGAGTATCGCACCACTGGTGATCATCGGAGCAGGATTCCTGATGATCATGGATGCCTGTTTCAACCTGGCAATGGAACCATTCAGGGCACTGGTTGCAGATAATCTTCCCGATTCACAACGCACAAAAGGATTTGCAGTACAGACCTGTCTTATAGGTGTGGGAGCTGTGCTTGGTTCTGCACTACCGGAGATTTTAAGCAAATGGTTTGGCGTGAATGCAGAAGCGCCGGCAGGAGTGGTGGCTGATAATGTGAAACTGGCTTTCTATATCGGCGCCTCCGTGTTTGTGCTGAGTGTGCTCTGGACTGTTTTTAAAACGAAGGAATATCCCCCTGAAGAGTATGCGAAATACCATGGACATCATGAAGTGAAGAAGGAAGGACTGGGTGTGATCCTGAAAGATTTCGCAAAGATGCCGCGTACTATGAAGCAATTGGGACTGGTGCAGTTCTTCAGCTGGTTCGCCTTGTTCGGGATGTGGGTGTTCACTACTGATACCATCTCCACACATATTTTCGGATTGTCGATAGATGATAAGAGCTCCAAACTGTACAGGGAAGCCCAGGGCTGGACGGGTGTGATCTTTGCCGTATACAATGGCGTATCTGCCGTTTATGCATTACTGTTACCTGCCATTGCAAAGAAGATCGGAAGGAAACAAACCCATGCCATCAGCCTGCTGATCGGCGGGATAGGACTGATCAGTATATATTTCGCACCCAATAAGGAATTCCTGATCGGATCGATGGTTTGTGTGGGCATTGCCTGGGCCAGCATCCTGGCAATGCCTTATGTGATCCTCTCAGGGTCCATTCCAGCCGGGAAGATGGGGATCTACATGGGCATCTTTAATTTCTTCATCACAATTCCGCAGATACTGAATGGCATTATCGGAGGGCCGATCGTAAAGCATATATACAATAACGAGCCCGTATATGCGCTGGTGCTGGCAGGCGTGTTCATGCTCTGTGCAGCCATCAGCGTGATCTATGTATACGACCCCGGCGCTATCCGCATCAAAGAAGAAAAAAATATTGCATGAGACTGATCTATTTCGCATGTGCATTACTGTTGACTGCCACCGTGCATTCGCAACAAACATTGAATATTTATCCAACTCACTGGTGGGCAGGTATGAAGAACCAGCAACTGCAACTGCTGGTGAAAGCGCCGGGCATCGGTAAATCGAGTGTAGCGCTGAAAGCCTATACAGGCGTGCAATTGAAGGGAACGCATAAATTCAGGAACCCTGATTACCTGGCTATTGACCTGCAGATCGGAGGCACAGCAAAACCCGGAGAACTCAAATTCAGTTTTGTGGAAAAGGGAAAAACTGTACAGCAGGTAAAATATGTTCTGAAGCAACGTGATAAAGGCAATGGCCGCACACGCATCAAAGGGGTAGGCACAGAAGATCTCATCTATCTCATTATGCCGGACCGCTTCAGCAATGGCGATCCCTCCAATGATAGAGTGCCTGGTATGTTAGACCAAAGCTTCGACAGAACTGATATCTGGCACAGGCATGGCGGCGACCTTAAGGGGATCGAAAACCATCTTGATTACCTGCAGGATATCGGCGTAACGGCGCTCTGGCTGAATCCCGTGCTGGAGAACGATATGCCCAACCGCACTGAACACGGCTATGCTGCCACCGATCATTACAGCATCGATCCACGATTAGGCGGCATCAAAGCTTATCATAGCCTCATCGATGCACTGCACCAACGCGGCATGAAGATCATCCAGGACGCCGTTTACAACCATGTTGGCCTCCATCATTTCCTGTATAAGGAAATGCCTGACAGCAGCTGGTTCCACTGGTGGCCATCGTATACCAATACTACCTATAAAGACCAAACGCTGATGGACCCATATGCATCAGTTATCGATAAAAAGAAAATGAGCGATGGCTGGTTCGTGCCCGGTATGCCGGACCTCAATCAGCACAATCCTTTCATGGCGAATTTTCTCGTTCAGCACGCCATCTGGTGCACAGAGGAATTCGGGCTGGACGGATGGCGCATCGATACCTATGCCTATAATGATCTCGAATTCATGAACCGCTGCAACAAAGCGCTGCTGGATGAATATCCGCAACTGCATATCTTCGGTGAAACCTGGGTGCACGGAGTGGCCAACCAGAGCTACTTTGCAGCTAACAATATTAATATCCCCTACAAAAGCAATCTGCCCGGCGTAACGGATTTCCAGCTGAATCTTTACGGTATCGTACCCGCGCTCACACAGGCTTTCGGCTGGACGGAAGGCGTGAACAAATTGTATAGTACCACCGCCAAAGATTTTCTGTACAAAGATCCCAACCGCAATGTGATCTTTTTAGACAACCATGATATCAGCCGTTTCTATTCACAGGTAGGAGAGAATATCCCCAAACTGAAAATGGGACTGAGCTGGCTGCTCACCTACAGGGGCATTCCACAACTCTATTATGGAACGGAAGTATTGTTGAAAGGATTCGCCAATCCAGACGGACTGGTGCGCCAGGATTTCCCGGGCGGTTGGGCAGGAGATTCCAGCAATAAATTCACTGCTGCCGGAAGGAGCGTTGAAGAGAACGATGTATTCGATCATATGCGAAGCCTTTCCCGGTTCAGACTTACGTCCTCTGCTTTACAACATGGGAAATTGATGCAATATGTTCCGGAAGATGGCGTGTATGTTTACTTCCGTTATGATGCCAAACAGTCCATCTTCTGTATCATGAACACCAATGATCAGCCTAAAACCATTGCTGCATCCCGCTTTGAAGAGAGACTCAAAGGATTCAGCAGCGCCAGGGACATCATCACCAATCAACAATTCAGTATCAAAGATTCTATTACCATTCCGTCATATACCTTGCTCACCGCTGAATTGGTTCGATAATTCCTGTATCTTTAAGTACCATGGCACCACCCTTGAAGTATGAGGAATTGCATTTTGTAGATACCACCCGCCCGGTGTGGAATTATTCTCTTTTTTCAGACGAAGACATCAGTAATTATCAACAGGGAACGAATTACTCGCTCTATGAGTTATTCGGATCGCATGCCATCACTGTATTGGACCAGGCCGGCTATTACTTTGCAGTATGGGCTCCCAATGCAACTTATGTTTCGGTGATCGGCAATTTCAATCTCTGGGATACTGAAGCGCATCCGCTAATAGTGCGTCAGGATAATTCAGGGATCTGGGAAGGTTTCATTCCCGGCATGGAAAAGGGCGAAGTGTACAAGTACCATATCCACGGCTATAAAGGTCGCAGGCTTGATAAAGGCGATCCCTATGCGAATTTCTGGGAACGAAGGCCGCAAACAGCCAGTATCACCTGGGACCTGGATTATGAATGGGGTGACCGGGAATGGATGGAAAAACGCGCAGCACACAATGCTACAGATGCCCCCTGGAGCGTGTATGAAATGCACCTGGCCAGCTGGATGCGCCCGCATCCCAACGATGAAGAAAGCTACAATACCTATGCACAGATACGCGAAAGACTGGTGCCCTATCTCTTAGAGATGCAATTCACACATGTTGAATTCATGCCTGTGATGGAACATCCTTTCGACGGGAGCTGGGGTTACCAGGGCACAGGCTACTTTGCGCCTACATCCCGCTTTGGGGACCCACAGGCTTTTATGGAACTGATCGATGCATTGCACCAGGCAGGCATTGGTGTGATACTGGATTGGGTGCCTTCGCATTTTCCCTATGATGCACACGGCCTCTTCATGTTCGACGGCAATCATACCTACGAGTATGCAGACATGCGTAAAGGGTTTCACCCCGACTGGAACAGTTATATCTTCAATTATAAACGCGGTGAAGTAAAATCATTCCTCATCAGTAGCGCAAGATTCTGGTTCGATCTTTTTCATATCGATGGCATCCGTGTAGATGCCGTAAGCTCCGTGATCAAACTCAATTACTCACGTACTCACGGTCAATGGGAACCGAACGAGTTCGGCGGTGATGGCAATATCGAGGCCATTGCTTTCATCCGTGATCTCAATGAAACCATTTATCGCGATTTTCCCGATGTACAAACCATTGCCGAAGAAGCAACCGACTGGCCGGGAGTTTCCAGGCCCACTTATGCTGACGGACTCGGATTCGGCATGAAATGGATGATGGGCTGGATGCACGATACACTGGATTACTTCCATATGGACCCGTTGTTCAGAAGCCATTACCAGGACAAATTCGCTTTCAGCATGATGTACTACTATGATGAGAATTTCATGCTGCCGCTCAGTCATGATGAAGTGGTGCACGGCAAGAGTCCCATGCTTTATAAAATGCCCGGTGATGAATGGCAGAAACATGCCAATCTTCGTACACTTTATACCTATATGTTCACACATCCCGGAGGTAAGCTCCTGTTCATGGGCAACGAATTCGGCGCCACGGAAGAATGGAATTACAAATCCGAACTGCAATGGTACCTGCTGCAATATGAACCGCATAGCAAGCTGAAAGAATGCGTGCGCGATCTCAATAAACTGCTTCGGTCAGAACCTGCATTATACGAATACCAGTTCAGCGAAAAAGGATTCGAATGGATCGATCTGAACCATCGTGATGAATGCGTGGTGGCTTACAGAAGAAAAGGCAAACTCCCGGAAAACGATATCCTGGTTATACTTAACCTCACACCTGAAGTCAGACGCAACTGGAAGTTGTATGCAAAAGGAAAAAAATCGTGGAAGGAGGTCTACAATTCAGATGATAAAAAGTATTGGGGAACGGGAGACGTGTACAATCCTGAAATTAATACCATTTTAGTGGATAAAAACCAGCTGCTTTACGAAATAAACGTACATTTACCGGCGTTGGGAGCAGTGGTTTTACGTTGATCTCAACCTTTACACGTACACGTATCCTTACAAGATCCAATACTCTGAAACATGGTTAAGTACCTCGTTATTGCAGGTGGCTTGCTGATGTCCGCAGCCGCCTACAGTCAAGCAGACAGCGCCGCTTTCTATCAACAGAAAGGCAATGCAGAAAAACAGGCCCGGCGTTATAAGGAAGCAGAAAAGAACTTCCTCAGGGCTTTTCAATTCGATCCCAAAAACACAGCTGTTCAAATTGATCTCGCTGCCGTGCTGCAGGAGATGAATCGCTATGCGGAAGCAAGGGAAAAATTACTGGCAGTGGAAAGGGCCGAGCCCAATAACCTTGCTGTAGTAGAGAACCTTGCTGACCTGAGTGTGAATATGCGCAAATGGGAAGACCTGGTGCGTCTTGCTGATCGCATGAAACAACTTGGCAGCAAGAAATCGAACAACTTCTATCTCGCCAAAGCACATTATGAACTGGAGCATTATGGCGATGCACTGAAATACTGTGAACTCGCTTTCAAAGATGATCCCAATAAAGCAGAAACTCCCTATATCGCTGCGCGCGCCTTCATCGAGATGAGCAATTACAAACGTGCTGCCGGTTGTTATGAACAAGCTATCGAGAGAGACTCTTCCAATGCACGATGGATGTATGAAGCAGGTCTTGCTTACTACGCTATCCCCGATGATAAGAAAGCCATCTACTGGTTCGAAAGAGCAGGAGCAAAAGGCTACAAGAAAACAAATGATTACCTCGAAAATCTCGGCAATGCCTATCTCAATACCGGTCAGTTCAACAAGGGAATGGAACTCATGGACCAGATGCTGAAGAACCGTCCCGGCGATAAAGAACTGATGTATACCATCGGGGATGCCTATTACAAAGCAGGAAAGTTCCAGGACGCCATCAATATGTGGGACAGGATCTTTACCATCGATCCAAAGAATGCCAATGCACTCTTCATGATCGGTATGGCCTATATGAAAAAAGGAGAAAAAGAGAAAGGGCAACAACTTTGCGATAAGGCTATCGAACTGGATCCCGGTCTTGCCAAACAACGCACCGAAAAGAAGATGCCGAACGGACTATAAGCTGCTTACAGTTCATCGAAATAATAAGCTTTCTCCAATTGCGTAGCGCCACCGAACACTCCGGGGCCAAATTGTACGTTGCCCGCAGGTGAGCCCAGCTGATTGGCGGGAATGGAGCCGAAATCGGTTTTGTATTTCTCATAAGTGATAAGGTACCTGTACAATTCCCTGCTGGCCGATTTTACCCGGATCAATACACGGCCTTTCTGATTTTCTTTTTCAGAGATAAAGAATGATTTATCGATACTGAATCTCAGCAAATATTTATTGGCCGTGAAATACTGATCGGACAGGAAGATGCGGCGGAAAGGATTATCTGCTCCGTCGAAACGCAGGTTCTCGATATGAATGTCTTTCGAATACAAATTGAGACGAAGGAATTGCTGTAACGGGATCGTATCTTTTTCCGATTTCACGGAAGGGTCATTCTTCACCTGCTCGTATAGTTTTTTTCCTTCTTCGGTATCGCAATCGTATTTTGTTCCGTTATAAGTAAAGCTGGTCCTGATCTTACACACCTGTTTCACTGCTTCTATCACGTAGTTCTCCAGTTGGTCCGGCCGGTCCTTCAGGAGAAGCTTTACTTCCAGCACAGGTTTGCCCTGTCTTAGCGCAGATGCGGTATCCAGCTTTTCCACCTGTACAGGATAGGGCACAGTGGTTACTGCGCGTGCGTTCCCCAATACAGGATGGCTCACTTCCAGTGTATAATTGGTATTGGGTCTGTAAAAATGCCTTACTGTAAAAACAGAAGCGGGGTTATTGGCGAACTGTGTTGATTTGTCGGCCCGCAGGATCCATTTGTGTCCACTCTCTTCACTGAGTACCACTGTAGCGTCGTTCACTTTTTCAAAATTGATGAGATTGCCGCTGCCTGCACGGATGGTGCGTGCCACGGGAATGCGCACCTGGTCGCCTGCAGTGACTTCCGCCAGTACCACCAGTTTATCTTCATCGTCTGTATCAGGCAGGAAATTCTTTTTGCAGCCTGCTCCGGAACTCATCAGCAGTAATAATAAAAAAAGATATAGTAATGTAAGCGGCTGCATCAAAAACTGATATTGTAAGATAAATAAGGAGTGATACTGAAGAACTGGTAACGGGTACTCACCACCAATGATCTTCTGCCTATTGATCCTTCCAGGTCATACAGATACTGGCTGGGCGCACCATACACATTGTAAATACCGATGATCAGTTTTGCAGGCAATTCAGGTTTCAACAGGTGATGAAAACCTGCAGAAACGTCAAGCCGGTGATAGGAGGGTGTTCGATAAACTCTGGAGTTGGTGTACTGGTAGATCAGCCTGTATTCATCAGGCGCCAGCGGGTCTTTGATCTGTTGCGCGTCATCAAAATCAGGATATACGTAGCTGGGAAGCGTGAACACATCTCCGGTAGCGAAAGTCCAGAGTGCGGCGCAATTCCATCGCTTACCGATCTGATAAGAAGCAGCAACACTGAGATCATGCCTTCGATCACATTTGAACGGGAATTTCGCGCCCTTGTTCACAGACCTGAACTGACGCCAGTTCCACGACAAAGTATAACTGAGCCGGGCAGTCCATTTTTCCGTTTTTTTGAAGAACATGAATTCCCCGCCATAACTCCAGCCTTTCCCTGTTTGCACGGATTTTTCCCAGCTCTTATTGTTCAGGAAAAGATTCTTGCCTTCGATATAGTTGGTAACGTTTTGCAGTTTCTTGTAATAGAATTCTGCACTGAATGTACCCAGTTTCTTATTCTGATAGTGATAGCCCGCATTGACCATCCTGCTTTGTTCCGGCTGCAGTTTCCTTGTAGCCGGAACCCAGGCATCGCTGTTCACGCCCATATAGGGATTGGTGACCTGGTGAAGGTATTGCCCCATCTGGCTCCAGGAAAAGCTCAGCTGCTGATGCGCATTCAGCCTGTAAGCCGCATAGAACCTCGGTTGCCAGCTGTTGAAGCTGAAATCCTTGTAGAGGTAATGCGAATAATGAATACCGGGGCGTACAGTCAACCGTTTGCCAACTTTTAAATCAGACTCATAGAAAAGTACGAATTCACGGAAAGATAAAGCAGGGAAGGCGCTGAACTCATCAGGGTCATCGATGAAATCCTGTGTAACATTCCTGGTGAATGGTTTGATTTTCGTATAAGACATCTTTCCGCCCATATTCATTCGCCAGTTATTGGCTGGCGTTAGTTCCAGTACAGACCTTATATTGTATTGCCTGATACTGGAAAAGATATTATACACTTTGTTCTGCACCATTGCACCCGAGCTGTCGTACAAGCTGTACCTGAAGCCTGCGATATTATTATAACTACTGAGGTTAACCGATGTATTGACGAATGCTTTCGGCCCGAGCACCCTGTTCCAGGTAAGCGCCAGATTCTTATTGCCCCACTGGTGACGGTTATCGATACTTCCTTCCCGAAGATGCAGGTTATCATCGCCGGCATAAACATTCAGCATCAGTTTATCTTTCTTTCCTATCAGTTGTGTGACTTTGAACTGAAGATCGTAGAAATTGAGGTTCACGCCCCGCTGTATGAGACGGAGAAAAGGATTCACCCAACTATGACGGAAGCTGAGCATGATGGCTGTTCTGTCTTTTTTCAAAGGGCCTTCAATGGTGAAGGAGCCGGCCAGCACACCAGCATTGATCACGCCTTTCCATTTTTTCATGTTTCCATCTTTCGTGTTCACGTCCATCACGGAACTGAGGCCGCCGCCAAACCGGGAAGGGAAATTGCTCTTGTATACATACATATTCTTGAGAGCCGTCTGGTTCACGATGGGTAATGAGCCCAGGAGGTGCATGGGATTGAAAACAGGGTTACCATCCAGCAGGAATAAGTTCTCGCCGGGATTACCGCCGCGCACGAGAATGCCATTGGGGATATCGGCTACATTCTTTACACCAGGCAGTTGATAGAGGCTTCGGAGTACATCGGGCTCACCGAGTACATTGTTGTAATCTTCGGCATTCACTTTATCGGCTCCTTCTTTTTTCTGCCTTTGCTCTTCCGAGATCACCACTTCAGTAATGGGCGGAACAGTTTGCAGTTTTATATCTTTTCTCCTGTCTTGCTGCAGACCGGCGAGTGTAATGGCAACAGTAGTATATCCTGCATAGCTGAATTGCAATGTTTGTTTTCCTTCCGGGACTTTGATGGTGAAATAGCCGTGCTGATTGGCATAAACGCCGCGATGACGGGCCGGGTCCCACACAGTGGCGCCGGTGAGCGGTTCGCCGCTGGCTTCGTCTTTCACAAATCCGAATATGGTGTACCAGCTGAGCAGTGCATCACCAGGAAGGGGAGTGGACGCGGGCGTGAGGATCAGTTTACCATTCATTTCTGTTACACGAACTTTTTGCGCATTTAAAACCTGTTGCAATACAGCGCCGATGGTGGCAGGATTATCATAGATCTCTATTATCTTTCCCGTATCCACAACCGAAGTTGCATATTCGATGATAAGCTGACTGCGCTGATTGATATCTTCCAGGAATGAACGGATGCTGCCTTTATCGAAAGCAGGGGAGAAGGGCATACTCAAAATCCTTTCTTGTGCAAGAAGCGGGGAGTTCATGCACAAAAGCAAGACAAATAATGTGGAGAGTAAACCTTTCATGCGTGAACGCTGTCCCAGCGGGAGTTTTAGGCTGGGCAATATGGTATTTTTCAGCAAGATTCCGCGCCTAATTCCGGAAAAAAATAATGCGGCCGGCTTCATCTTTTGTCTGCAAACCGGTGGTCAGCCTTAGTTCTTCCAGCACTTCCGATACGGGTTGGTCCAGAAATCTTGCATTGATGTTCAACTGTTGAAATGAGCTGAGCAATGTATCGGGAATGATCAGCTGAAGATCATAGTAATCGGAGAGATCGTCCAGCACTTCAGGAAGCGGTGTATTCCTGAATTCCAGTATTCCTGTTTTCCATGCGAGATAATTGCTGTCGGAAACAGCTTCCTGGAGTAGTTCCCCTTCGCTGAGCAGGGCTTTTTGTCCGGCTGTCAGGATCACCTGCTTACCCTCCTTTTGTTTGCCGGCCATGCTGACCTTCCCGGAGGAAACGATCACTTCATCCCCCTCTTCCGTTGCATTTACCAGGAAGGAAGTACCCAGTACCCTGATGGTGGAATGTTCGGTGGAAATCAGGAAGGGTTGCTGTGTATCGGGCTGCACCTGGAACCAGGCTTCACCTTTGAGCTCTACACGTCTTACAGGGCCATTGAACTTACTTGCATATTGTATGGTGGTCCCTTTACGCAGTACTACTGAAGAGCCATCGGGGAGTGTAAGGGATCGATTGGTATTGGCGGCTTTCACCAGCTGCATGGATGCGTCACCGGATCTCCAGATGTACCAGGCGGTGAATACAGCGGCCATGAAACCAACGGCAATGGCCAGCCGTTTTATGGGAAATGCAGCAGACCTTTTTTCTTTTTTCCGGATGGTATGGTCTACTTTCTCCCAGGCAGCTCCAGTATTGAAAGCAGGGGCCTGGAAAAGGTCCGCACCTTTGTTCCAGATCTGTTCAAGCTGTTCAAATTCCTGTCGGTTCTCAGCTGCCGCTTCCAGCCATTGCTGCAGGAGTGCAAGGTCCTGCTGACTGGCAGTTCCCTGGAATTTACGGGCAATTATTTCTGTAATCTGGTCATCCATACGGGGTCTGTGCTAAATATCTATAACATGAAACGGATATAAACCCCTATCATGATAAGCGAAAAGAAAATTGAAAACAGCAAAACTGTAAGATATGCCTGCCGTTCCCTGATGAAACGCCTTAATATCCTGAGGGCCTTACCCATTTGGTTTTCCACCGTTTTAACGGAGATACCCTGTGCATCAGCTATTTGCTGGTAGGTAAGCTTGCTCATACGGCTGAGCACGAATACCTCCCTGCATTTTTGGGGGAGCTTGTTCAGCGCGGATTGCATCAAAATATTAAAGTCTGTTTCTGTTTTCTCCATCCTGTATTCTTCCGGCGCGGTCTGCAAGCCCTCCTGGCCGGTTAGCGTTATAACCACGGATCTTTTATTCTTTTGCAACCAGGTCAGACAATTATTACGGACAGCAGTAAAGAGGTAATAACGCATGTCTTCATTACCCACCAGGTTTTGCTTTTTTTCCCATACATGCACAAAAATATCCTGAACGATGTCTTCCGCGGCATGAACTTCTTTCACGAAGGAAAATGCGTATTTACAAAGAGGTTCGTAATGATGCGAGAACTCTTGCTGGAACTGATGGTATAATGGGCTATTGGTAGACATTCCGGTTTAACGGGCACGTAAAAATAATGTAAAGGTTGTAAAAAAATGAGGGAGGTCTATTAAACCTCCCTCTTAACCCTATTGTTCTATTTGTTCTTTTATTGTTTGATCACCTGCTGTCTCAGGCTGATAGAGCTTCCTGTAAGCTCGAGCGTATAATTTCCGGCGGGCAGATTACCCAGGTCCGTGAAGCTGGTGGTATTAACGCCTGCATTACCCTTAATGTTGTATGTTCTCACCAATGCTCCGCTAAAACTATACAATTTAACGCGGACCGATTCTTCGCGGTCCAGTTTATAGCTGAGATTGATAAAGGAACCGAATGGATTGGGAGCCGCTTTGAGGGTAACCGTGTTCTGATCGGCGCGCACTACCAGGATCTTTGAATCGGTTGTGCGGCCATCGATATCCACCTGCCTCAGTTTATACATATTCACCCGTTCAGGGTTATTGTCAATGAACTGATAACTGCTGTTGCTTCCTTTGGCCGCGATCGTTGCAATTGAACTGTATTGCTGACCATCAGTTGCTTTCAGTATTTCAAAATGATCATTATTGATCTCTTCTGCAGTCTTCCACCTGATATACACTTTTCCATTGTTCAACGTTGCATCGAGAGATAATAATCGTACAGGTGTAGCCACAATGGAACTTACCGGTCCGAATTCGGATGTGTTCCCTGCGCCGCCTGCATTCATGTAGGCAAGTGCAGTGATACGGGTCCCGGCGGTTACTGCTGTGGGCAGGCTGGCCACGGGAATGGTGAAGCTGAACCTGGCTTCGGTGCGGTCACCACCGGTTCCGGTGCCTTCCTGTGTGGCCGTGTAGGTGCCGGATGTTCCGGACTGCGCGTCGGGCGCATCCAGAGTGGCATCATCCTGACCACGGAACAGGTAAGTTTGACCTTCACCGAAATCGGTAGTGTATCCGCCGGGTAATGGGTTAGGGCTGGGGCCTGCATCAGCAATGTAAAACTCTATCACACTGTTGGGACGGCTGAATCCCTGAATGGTGAGATTGCCGCTATTCACTGTTACTGATGTGATCACGGGGAAATTGAGCAAAGTATTGGGGCCATTGTCTGTATCGCCATCATCATTGGATGTAACCAGGTTGGCGCCAAGGTCGATGCCCAACTGACCATTATTCCTGAAGATCCTGTTACGGCTGAATTTATTGTCAGAAACAGTCAGGCTGGCTGCTGCTTCCACAACAATGCCGCCACTATTGTTATTGGCAATACGATTGCCCTCTGCCGCATCTTCACTGCCATCATTGTTGGAACCGATAATATTACCGGAAAGAGATAACGAAGCAAAATCCCCTTCATGCACCAGCCGGACACCACTTCCCAGGTTACCGGCAACGAGTGTTCCCGCCAGGTCTGTTCCGATACCATTTCCTGCAACGATATTTCCTGTAGTGTTATCCGTATTTCCAAGACCAAAATTCAGGAAGTTGTCATTCGCTATCCTGATCCCATCACTGATATTGAAGCAAATGAGATTTGCTTCCACTGTGGCATTGCCGCCGACACCATCTGTTCCTATCCGGTTATCCTGACAGTTCACCAGCAGAATGCCTTGTTCAGCATTGGGAGCAGCAGCATTGCTGATGTCCAAACCAATTCTGTTGCCGGCGATAATATTTCCGTTGCTGAGCCAGGTGAGCACACCTCTTCCGGTATTGTTGCCGATGATATTTCCTTCAAGAGCATCACTAACACCATCACCATTTGTTCCCACCACATTGTTGTTTGCAGAAACGGTCAGCAGGATACCATTGCGTGCATTACCGAATGCGCCTGCGGTACCATTTCTCGTAACACCAATATAGTTTCCTGCAATGATTGAATTCTGTGTATTCCAGAAGATGACGCCATCGCCTTCACTACTTCCTGTTGCGGCGGAGATCAGGTTACCTTCATTGGCATCATTGTTATTATCGCCATTCGTTCCCACTACTATTCCTGTAGTACCCGGGCCACTAAGCGCGCCATTCAGGTCAACTGCAACACCAGCCCCGGTATTACCATTTGCGGCCAGACCTGTAGCATCGGTACCTATAAAGTTTCCCCAGATGAAAGCGTTGTTGGCACCTTGCTGAATGAAGATACCAGTACGGGTAGCACGTGAAATTGCCAGGCCCGATATGCTCACATTTGGTGATGCGATAGTAAAAATATTGTTGCTTCCTCCCATGGCATTTCCATCCACCTGCACCAGGATGGTGCGCGCAGCGATACTGCCCTGGGCTGCACCCGGCTGAGAATAACCTTCAATGGTAACTTCACCGGTTATAGCGGGCAGCGGACTGGTAAGACTGATCACCAGTGAGCCTCCGGGCAGGTTGAACTGAATGATATCCGCCCCGGGATTCGTATTGGCATCTGTGATAGCCTGGGCCAGTGTACCAGGACCAGACGATGCATTGGAAGTTACAGTATACGTTGCAGAATATGCCGTTGTGGACAGGCAAACTGGTATAAAAAGATTGCATGCAATCCTTGTAAGGGTCTTGTAGAAATTTGACATAAATATCCTTTAGGTGATCAGAGAGAGTTCAATAAGCTGAGAGGAGGAAAGTGGACTTTGAGGTCTCTTAATAGGAAGTGGAATTATGCAAAGTAATCTACGTTGCTAATATAGAAATAGTTTACCAAAAGTCAAGGGAATTTTTAAAACAGTCCGGGAACATTTTTCCCGGGTTCCAGAAAATAGACGGACAGCTAAAGGTCATCCTTCCTCTTTTGAGTATTCCTGTAATTGCAGAAAAGCATCACCCAGGAAGGCAGTGATGTCCGAAGCAATGAGTGCCTGTTCGGAAATAGCAGCGGCTGCGAGATCACCTGCCAGTCCATGGAGGAAAACGCCGGCGATGGCTGCCTGTTCGGGAATATACCCCTGGGCCGCCAGTCCGGTGATGATACCGGTGAGTACATCACCACTGCCACCTGTTGCCATCCCGGGATTACCGGTACTGTTGAACCAGGCCATTCCTCCAGGTGTTGCCACCAGCGAAAAAGCACCTTTCAGTACAATGGTAATGCCGAGTTCTTTTGATTTTTCCCTGGCCGTTTCCATTCTCTCGAAATCATTGGAGGAGGCGCCGAAAAGTCTTTCCAGTTCTTTTACATGCGGAGTGATCACAGTTCTGCGGGGCAACCCCTCCATCAATGTTTTATCAGCGGATAAAACATTGAGTGCATCAGCATCAAGCACCAGCGTGGATTTGCTTTGTTGAAAAAGTGATTGCAGCATCCGAAGGATATCATCTTCCCGGCCCAATCCCGGTCCTGCACCAATAGCGGAATAACCTTCAAAACTGTCGATACTGCCAATATGATCAGTACCTGCAATCCTGCACATGGCTTCGGGTACCCTTGACTGTATGATCTCGTAACCGGCCCTGGGAATGTAACAGGTGAGTTTTCCCACGCCGCTCCTGAGGCAGGCTTTTGCGCTGAGCAATGCAGCGCCCATCATTCCCATACTGCCTGCTATCAGTGCCGCATGACCGAAGTTGCCTTTATGTGCAAACTTCTTCCGCGGTTGCAGGATCGCATTCACAATACTTTCATCAATAAACTGGTATTCCGGGGTGATGGCAGACAGATAACCAGGATGCAGTCCGATATCGAGGACACTTATTTCACCCAGCCTGCCGGCATTCTCAGCAAACAGGAAGGCTGTTTTGTAACACTGAAAGCTCAGCGTATGAGCTGCTTCGATCGCCGTTTGTTCTTTGGAGCTTTTATCTGCAAACAAACCACTGGGAATATCGATGGCAATAACGGTATTGCCTGAACGATTGATATGCTGAACAACAGCGCTGGTAAGTCCGTCGAGCGGACGGTTGAGACCTGTTCCCAGCAATGCATCGATCACGATGGCATTTTCATCGATAGGGTGGAGGGCTTCAACGGTAGAAATGAATTTGATCACCGCATCGGTCTGGTGGATCCGCGCCAGGTTGGTTTGGAAATCTGCAGTGCCTTTGGCGCCGAATTCAAGAATGAACACCGTTACTGTATGACCTGACTGTGACAGCATCCTTGCAATGGCAAGACCATCTCCGCCATTATTGCCCTTGCCACAGAAGATCGTGAATGCATTTTGCCTGAAGCCGTTTTCCATCAGCCAGTCGAAACAGGCGGTGGAAGCACGCTCCATGAGATCGATACTTTGGATGGGAAGTTCACGGATGGTGTATTCATCCCATGCGCGGATCTGGGCAGCAGTAAGGATTTGCATATAGGTTTGTTGATACAGTAAATGTTGCTGTTATAACCATTACCCGGAACAAAAATAGCATTCCCCGGGCAATTGTGTCATGGATTGCTATCCAATAACCTGCTTCCCGGTCCAGCTGCATCGGGGATTTTGCACCTTACTTTGTAAACCCTGCTGAGTTTGCGAAATGGAAAAAGCATGGAAACGATGAGCAACCTTATTTCTTCGCCGCATATTTCGTAGAAGTGGTGCGCTTGCCCTTCGTTTTCTTCGGTGAAGATTTGGATGCATATGCAGCGGAGCTTTTCTTCTTCACTACAGGAGATTTCTTTCTGATAACAGGCGCTGTTTTTACCACTGTTTCTTCATCGCCTTCATCCAGTCCCTGCATGTAATCACCGAAGATATCGGCCATTTCACGCACCTTATAAATCCTTTTGCTGTCGTTATTACAAAGGGCGATGATAGTGGTGTTCTCATCTATCAAACGATAGAAGGCGGTTCTGTTACCATGCCACCAGCCGTTATGGTAGATCAGTTTCTTTCCATTCTTCAACACGTACATTCTCCAGCCGAGGCCATAATTATGTGTGCCAGGCTTTTCGTTGGAGTAGGGGGTATAGGCTGCTTCCAGTGTTGCCTGGTTGAAGAACCTGCCGTTGCGCAGGGCTTCGTCCCATTTCATCAGATCGCGGGGAGTGGAGTAGATGTTCTTATCACCATACACGAGGTCTAGGAAATCCAGCGGATATAGCTTGCCGTTATTGAAGTAGGAAGGGAGATAATGATTCGCATAGGCATTGGTGAAAACATAAGTGTCTTTCATTCCGATGCTGTCGAAGAAAGTTTGTTTGAGATAATCTCCGTAGAACTTGCCCGTTACTTTTTCGATCATGAGGGCCAGCAGGGCATAGTTGGTATTGCTGTAGCTGAAGCTTCTGTTGGGGGTACCGCAGGGGATCTGTTTTCTTTTGGCGATGAGGAAGTCGAGCACATCCTGGTTACTGATCTGTTTGCGGCGGTCCCATCCCATACTGCCCATGTAATGATCGTACTTGGGGATACCGCTACGGTGGTTGAGCAGCATGCGAACGGTTACCCTGCTGAGTGGGAAACCGGCGAGATAGGTCCCAACACTGTCATCGATATTGATCCTTCCTTCTTCCCAGAGTTTACACACGGCCATGCCGGTGAAAGTTTTAGACACTGATGCCAGGTGAATGGGAGTATGTGCATCGATACTGTCTGCAGGAATGCGGGGATTGGCGTAGCCGCCATATTTTTCGTAAATGATCTCATCATCTTTGGCAACAAGGATACTGCCATTGAAACCATTCTTGAAATTGGTATCTACAAACTGTTTTACTTTATCCAGGTACAGGTCTCTGTTGCGCGATGTATTGGAAATTGCGCTGGTCAGAGCTGTTTGCGATGCTTTATTCTCTAATGCTTCCTTGTCTGTTACATGACCGCAGCTGAATGCGAAAACCAGTAACGGAACGAGCCTTGTTACATTCTTCAAAAGGGTGTCTGTTTTGAATAGGTTATTGAGCGGCAAAAGTACAACAAACGAACAATCGTTCAGTTATGCAATCCGTTTTTTCCGTTTCAAATTTAAGGGACATCTTTGCAAACCTGAACCAAAACTCATTTGTTTTTCCTCATGTGCCATAGGCATTAACGCAAAAGAGAAGCCAATTATATATGACTGACAAAAAAAATACAAGCTACCCCAAGGAAAAAGTGAACATCCTGTTCCTGGAGAATATCAGCGACAAAGCCGTCAAACACTTCACTGAAGCCGGATACGCCTCCGTGAAGAAACTCAGCGGCGCCCTTTCGGAAGAAGAACTGATCAAGGCAGTGAAAGACGTGCACCTGCTCGGGATCCGGTCCAAGTCACAGATCACACCGGCTGTACTGGATGCCGCAAAAAAGCTCCAGGCCATCGGTTGTTTCTGTATCGGCGTGAACCAGGTTAACCTGCAATCCGCTACAGAACATGGTGTAGTTGTATTCAATGCTCCTTATTCCAACACCCGTTCCGTGGCTGAATTGGTGATAGGTTTGTCTGTTATGCTGATCCGCCGCATTCCGGACAAGAATAAGGCTGCCCATGAAGGCATCTGGAATAAAGACGCCAAAGGCAGTTTCGAGCTCCGTGGAAAAACGCTGGGCATCATCGGATATGGAAATATCGGATCGCAGGTGAGTGTACTGGCGGAAGCGCTCGGCATGAAAGTGATCTTCTACGATGCAGTAACCAGGCTCCCCCTTGGCAATGCCGTTGCCAAAAGAACGTTAAAGGATGTTTTGAATCAGGCGGATATTGTAACCTTGCATGTTCCCGATAACGATTCAACCAGGAACATGATCAATAAATCCACCCTCAAGCATTTGAAGAAAGGAGCGATCCTCCTTAATTATGCAAGGGGAGAAGTGGTTGACCTGGATGCCCTGGCATCTGCTATCAAAGAAGGCCAGGTTGGCGGCGCTGCCATCGACGTTTTCCCCTGGGAGCCTGAAAAGAATGGCGATAAATTCACATCACCACTCATGGGCCTGCCAAACGTTATCCTCACACCCCATATCGGCGGTTCAACCGAGGAAGCACAAATGAATATCGGGGACGATGTGAGCAACAAGCTTTTCCAATTCCTTGAAATGGGCGTTACCATTGGTTCCCATACAGTACCATCCCTCAGCCTGCCTCCGCAGGAAGGCACACACCGCATCCTGCACGTGCACCGCAACGTGCCCGGTGTACTGAGTGAGATCAATACAACATTAAGTAAGAACAATATCAACATCCTGGGCCAATACCTCAAAACGAACGACGAGATCGGGTATGTGGTGCTGGATGTAGACAGAAAAATATCCAATACAGCCTTCCAGTTATTGAAAGATGTGAAGGAAACGATCAAGGTGAGGCTGTTGTACTAAAGCATACTCATGGACAACGAAACCATCAGACAGTTAAAAGAAGCAGTAGAATTATCTCCTGAGAATGTACCCCTGCGTCTTCACCTGGCGGAAGTGATGCTGAAAGCAAAAATGTATGCAGAGGCATCTTCCCAGTTCAGCGAAGTGCTGGCAAGAAGTTACGGAAATCTCAAAGCGAAGCTCGGCCTGGCCGAGGCTTCCTTCCATCAGCACAAATATTCAACAGCGCTCATCATCTATGAAGAGATACAGGATAGTATGCCTGTTCCCGCCATGGTGCTCTACGTGAAATGCCTTTTGAAAGAAAACTCCCGCGCACAGGCAGTGGAAGTATACCAGAAAGTGATTGCCCTGCATCCTGAATTCAGGGATGAGGAGATCGATCAGATGCTGCGTATGTCCGGCCACGGTAGTAATTCCGATTTCGAAGAAGAAGAGGAGGAAGATTATGCACGAACCGGTTCAGACAGTAAATACTTCCTGCAGAAACCCGATGTAAAATTCTCCGATGTAGGCGGAATGAAGCGCATCAAGGACGAGATCGCCATCAAGATCATCCAGCCTCTGAAGAACCCGGAGCTCTACAAGGCATTCGGCAAGAAAACAGGTGGCGGGATCTTATTGTATGGTCCTCCCGGTTGCGGCAAAACCTTCATTGCCAAAGCCACGGCGGGGGAGATAGATGCGAAATTCATAAGCATTGGTTTGCATGATATTCTCGACATGTGGATCGGTAACAGTGAAAAGAACCTGCACGCCATTTTTGAACTGGCCCGCAAGAATGCGCCCTGTGTGCTATTCTTCGACGAAGTGGATGCCATGGGCGCCAGCCGCAATGATATGAAGCAGTCCGCCATGCGTCATGTGATCAACCAGTTCCTTTCGGAAATGGATGGCGTGAACAGCAGCAATGAAGGTGTACTGATCCTGGCCGCCACCAATGCTCCCTGGAGCGTGGACCCGGCCTTCCGCCGCCCCGGCCGCTTCGACCGCGTGATCTTTGTGGAGCCACCGGATGAAAAAGCGCGGGAAGAGATCCTGGAAAGTATGTTACAGAACAAACCAGTGCAGGAGGTGGATGTGAAGAAGATAGCGAAGGAAACGAACGATTATTCCGGCGCTGACCTGCAGGCCGTGATCGATATCGCCATTGAAGATAAACTCCGTGAATCCCTCAGCAGTGGCGTATTACAGCCTATCGGCACCAAAGATCTGCTGAAAGGGGTGAAAACACATCGCGCCACAACCCTGGAATGGTTTGCGTCTGCACGCAATTACGCACTCTATGCGAACGAGTCCGGCCTCTATGATGATATCCTGAAATTTCTCAAGATCAAAAAGTAAGCATGGCGGACACTATCGTTTTGATACAAAGAGCCCATCTGCTGCTCTCACAGGGAAGATCGGAAGACGCCATCAGGCAGCTCAGTGAAGTTCTGCAGGCCGATCCCAATAATGATCATGCCCTTTCACTCATGGCCCGCGCCCGGTTTGATCAGAAAAAATATAAGGAGGGAATGGAACTGGCTCAGCGCGCCATCAGCCTGGAGCCCACCGAAAGCTATTACTATTACCTGCTGGCATTCGGATATTACAGTGTTGACAATAACGCTTATGCACAATTGAATATCCGCAAGGCCATCGAGCTGCATCCGTACCAGCCCGATTACTTCGGACTCTGGGCATTGCTGTTTCTGGAGAAGAATATGTTCACCGATGCACTGGAAAAAGCGAATGATGGACTGAGCATCGATCCCGAAAATATCAGCTGTCTGAATGCACGCGCCACAGCACTCAATAAACTGGACCGCACCGATGAAAGCATCGATACGATGCGGACCGTACTGGACCAGGACCCGGAGAATTATTACACGCATATCACCGTAGGCTGGAACCTGCTGGAAAAAGGAAAACAAAAAGAAGCGACCGTGCATTTCCGCGAAGCACTTCGTCTCAATCCCAATGCAGAAGCTGCCAGGGCGGGGTTGAAACAATCCCTCAAAGCGAATATCCCTCCTTATAAATGGTTGCTTCAATACAGTTTCTGGATCAACAACAAGAGCAGGCACGCCAAATGGGCCATCCCTATTGGCATCTACCTGGGCATAAGGGCCATTGATATGCTGTCTACACATGCTTCGCCGGCTATCGCAACTTTTGGGAAGATCATCGTGGGCCTGTACATCCTGGTTGCGCTGGCTTCCTGGTTCATCAATCCACTGGCGAATATTTTTCTATTTTTCCATAAAGACGGAAAGCATGCGCTCACCGGCAGTGAAAAATGGGGAGCAGTGCTCACCACTTCAGCTTTGTTGTCTGGGATCGGGCTTCTGATCTACCACCTGGCTACACAGACCAGTGATGAATCCGTGTATTTCATTGCAGGTGTGATTGCGCTTACGCTGGCATTGCCATTGAGCGTTCTCGAACTTCCGTTACGCCTCCGCAACAATACTATCGGGCAACTATATGCGATGGGGCTGATCCTGGCAGGACTGTTTTTTATCGGGCTGACTATTACCGGTCTTATCACCATGAACCTGTTCTGGGTATATGTTATTGCGGTGATCGCATTTACCTGGGTAGCGGCGTTTACCCGCAGATAAATAATTACAGTATGTAGCCCGGAATTACAGCATGTGGCCCGGAATTACAGCATGTGGCCAGTCGCTCGCCTCCGGCGAGTGACTTCTATTTTGTCGCCTCCGGCGACGCAGTGTTCGCCGGAGGCGAACCAATACAGGTCACTCGCCAGAGGCGAGCGACTGCAGCACCCTGCATCTTCCTGGTTAAACAAATGATAAAAAACATCCAAATACTTTCCAACTTTCAAAATATATTGAAAAATATGTAACTTTACACCGCATTTAAAGCATCCCTTATGAAAGTTGTGATAGTAGGAGGTGGCTTCGGCGGCCTCCGGTTAGCCCGGAAACTGAACAACAAGCCCGGATTTGAAGTAACCCTGTTAGACAGATTCAATTATCACCAGTTTCAGCCTTTGTTCTACCAGGTAGCTACCGCAGGGCTCGATGCCAGTAATATTTCTTTCCCCCTTCGTAAAGTATTCCACAAATCAAAGAATGTACGCATCCGTTTGGGTGAACTCAAGGAAGTAGTGTCCGGTCAGAACCTGGTCCGCACTTCTATCGGAGATATGGAATATGATGTACTGGTGCTGGCCACCGGCGCGGGTACTAATTTCTTCGGCAACAAAGCCCTGGAAGAACATGCATTCCCGATGAAAAGCACTATCGAAGCGCTTCAGCTGCGTCATACCCTGATCCAGCATTTTGAAGATGCCCTGCAGGCTACTACACCTGAGGAGATGGAGCAGTTGCTCACCCTGGTTGTAGTAGGTGGTGGCCCAACAGGAGTGGAGCTCAGCGGCGCACTGGCTGAATTGAAAAGGTATGTGTTGCCCAGGGATTTTCCGGAGATCGACTTCACCAACATGAAGATCTATCTCCTGGAAGGCTCTCCCCGTACGCTGGCTGCCATGAGTGAGAGATCATCCGATGATTCACGCAAATACCTGGAAAAGCTGGGCGTTACCGTTATGACCGGCACAGCCGTTCAGGATTATGACGGAGAAACCGTGCTGTTGAAAAATGGTTCCGTGATCCGTTCCAAACTGGTGATCTGGGCCGCTGGTATCAAGGGTAACCTGCCTGCCGGTATCAGGCCTGAGCTGATCGCGAGAGGTAACAGGGTGAAAGTGGACAGTTTCAACAAAGTGCTGGATACCGCTAACGTATATGCGATCGGCGATATCGCCAGCATGGAACTGCCCGGGTATCCTAACGGTCATCCTCAAGTGGCCGCAGTGGCTATTCAGCAAGCCGATCAATTGGCAGCCAACCTGATTCGCATAGAAAGCAAGAGCAGCGCAAAACATATCAAAAGCTTCAGTTATTACGATAAAGGCTCCATGGCAACTGTTGGCCGTAACCTGGCGGTGGTGGATATTCCCCGTCCCAAACTGCACATGAAGGGATTTCCTGCCTGGATGGTTTGGATGGGATTGCACCTGATGCTGATCCTGGGTGTGAAGAACAGGTTGTTCGTATTTTTGAACTGGTTGTATAGTTACTTCACTTACGACCAAAGCCTGAGACTCTTATTCAATAATACCAAACCACCGAAAAGGACAGCCCATGTCAAAGCCATTCCTAACCGCCGCCTGGAGGAATTTAGCGCTAATTAATTACAGTGTTGATCCGGCAATACTGAAACCTTATCTGCCTTTTGGCGTGGAGCCGGATACGTTCAATGGTATCCACTACCTGAGCCTTGTAGGCTTCATGTTCCGCAATACCAGTGTGATGGGTACACTTAACCACCAGGGGCCGGTTTCCGTATTTTTCGCCCGGGGCTCCAACGTTGAGGTTTACCCGAAACGGCTTGTATAAATAATTACGCTGTTGGCAGTCGCTCGCCTCTGGCGAGTGACCTGTATTTGTTCGCCTCCGGCGAACATCGCGTCGCCGGAGGCGACGAAACAGCAGTCACTCGCCAGAGGCGAGCGACTGCCAACTCTCCGCCCTTTTTAGTCACCTCCAACACCCCGAACTAATGCCATTGCTCAATTCTCCGCAATTCCTTATATTTGGTTAGTCTCTGCATTCAGTCCTATTCATCTCATATCCTGCCATCACGAAAAGCTTTTACCTCCCATGAAATCACTTCACCAGTAAATGATTTCTTATGCAGGAAATTGTAGACTTTTCAAAAAGGCCACCGGGTAAACCTACGGACTGGATCCCCATCACAATTGCACTAAGCATTTTCTTTGCCGCAGCCATTGCTGTTTTGTTTTTTATTGAACCTCCGCAACCGCCTGGCGGACCTTTGCAAAGAGGACCAGGACAATCAGACAGCGCGATGATTTTAGACACTCCCCAGGAATACCGAAACCAATGATCTATAGCGCTATTATGTATGATCATCCCCGCGCATTTGCTGCCAGGATGTGACGGGATAGTTTCTTTTCCCTATTTTTATCGCTCCGTCTGACCCACGGATTTGAATATTGAGTACCTATAACCAGGATAACCAACTGCTGCTGCGCATTGCAAAAGGCGATGAAACCGCCTTCCGGCAACTATTTGACCAATACCGGGACCTCATCTATTCCTTTTCTTTTCATCTTACCCAATCGGATATCATTGCCAAAGACGTGGTGCAGGACATCTTCGTAAAAATCTGGACCACCCGTTCAACCCTGGACCAGATTGCGAGCATCCGCGCCTGGATGCTTCGCCTCACACGTAACCATGTGCTCAATGGCCTAAAAAGAAAAGCGCATGAAGAAGCATTACTGCGCCAGATCGGTTCTAAACTGTCGCACTCTCTTCAACCTATCGAAGAAGCCATTCAATACAGGGAACTTGAAAAGCAGTTGCAGCAGGCCATTGCTCAGCTTCCGCCGCAACAACAGCGCTGCTACCTGCTGAGCAGGGATGCAGGTATGAAGCATGATGAAATCGCAAACACACTTGATATTTCACAGGAGACCGTGAAAAAACATATCATGGCCGCCATCAGGTCCATCAAAAAACACCTTAGCCGAAGCGGCAACCTGCTTCCGGAATTCTTTCTCTTTTTCCTGTAATTTATTTTTCTGAAGGCTACCCCTTTGTTTCTTCCTGTTTGTCTGTTTACAGGATACCACCCTATATTCTTAATAAATAGAAAAAATGGACACAAACAGGATCGATTGGCTTTTCAGGAAATATTTCGATGCCGGTTGTACGGAAGAGGAGAGAAGGGAATTTCTTGAACTGGTGGCGCAGGGCCGGCAGGACCAAACCCTGCACCAATTACTGGAAGAAAAATTACAGGAATATGCACCAGACAGAAAACTGGACCAGCTCAGCGCCGACGCCTTGTTCAGTAATATCATGCAAAAGGCGGCACACGGGGGACCCGCGCGTGTAGTGAAACTGAACCGAAGGCCGCCATCCTATAAATGGCTGGTGGGCATTGCCGTTTCCCTGGCAGTGGTAAGCCTGAATATCTGGTTCTGGGACAAAGAGAATTATGTTGTAAATGGTCCACAGCAGGCGGAAGTCTTCAAAGACACGGTCCATCCTGTTCCCGGCACCAACAAAGCCATGCTGGTCCTGGCCGATGGCAGCATCGTTGCTCTGGATTCCGCCGGTGATGGCACCATCGCCACACAAGGCCATACCAAAGTATTGAAGCAAGGTGCAGGTGAGCTCAGTTACGAAGCCGGCGCACAGTCGCAAACCGGAGAAGTGCAATACAACACACTTTCCACGCCATACGGCGGACAGTATCGCATCAAACTGCCGGATGGCAGCCGTGTATGGCTGAATGCCGCTTCCAGCATACGTTATCCAACAGCCTTCACTGGTAAAACAAGAACGGTGTCTGTTACCGGCGAAGCTTACTTTGAAGTGGAAAAAAATACAGCCAGACCATTTGTTGTGCAGACAGGTAAAATGGGGGTAGAAGTGCTGGGTACTCATTTCAATGTGAACAGTTATGACGATGAGCCCGTAACCCGCACCACACTGGTGGAAGGAAGTGTTCGGGTGAGCACTGCTGGCGCTGCCCGGGATATAGCTGTGCTTAAACCCGGTGAGCAGGCGCAATGGATACAGGAAGACGCTAAGATGAATATTAGAAAAGTGGACGTGGAATCCGTTACAGCCTGGAAGAACGGTTATTTTCATTTTGATGGAACTCCGGGTGCGGAAGTAATGAGGCAGGTGAGCCGCTGGTATGATGTGAACATCGATATAAATGGAAAAGTGGGCAGGCATTTCAGAGGCATGATTCCCCGCAATGCCTCGCTGGATGAAGTACTGCATATGTTAAGCCTGACAGGGGAATTCAAATACAAAACAGATGGGAGGACTGTTCGGATTTTACCATAAGAATACTTGACCGACATATAAAAATGGACTAACAAAAAAGCCGGTTTCAGATGGCGGTCTGACCCCGGCGAATGTAAAGGTTAATCCATTTTCCCGGAATACCGGGACTGCTTATTGTTTAACCTAAACTACACAAATGTATGTATTTAAACCTTCGCGGTAAAGGCCGTCCATTACCCGGCCTTTCACCAGTAGCCAAAACTTTGCGGATTATGAAATTGATTGCAATACTGCTGTTAGTTGGCTGTTTGCAGGTGAGCGCAAAAGGGTACGCTCAGAAGATCACGCTGCATGAGAAAAACGCCCCGCTTCAGAAAATCTTCAAAGAGATCAGGAAACAGAGCGGGTATCTTTTTTTGTACACTGACGAATTGATCAGGGATGCCAGGAATACTGATGTTATGGTAAAGGAAGTACCCCTGGAAGAAGCGCTGAGAGCGGCTTTCAAAGAACAGCCACTCACATTCACCATCGTTAACAAAACCATCATCGTAAGAAGGCTGAATGAACCTGTCCGGGAGCAAAGCCTGTTACCCGTGCTATTTGCCAAACATACTGTTCGTGGAAAAGTAGTGGATGGCGATAATGCCCCGGTTAGCGGCGCCTCGGTAGTGCTTACAGGAACCAGGTACGGCACCAGCACCAATGCCGCAGGAGAATTCGTATTGAACGATGTGGACCCGGGAGAATACGAGCTCGTTGTCACTTCCGTGGGATTTTCCAAACTAACGCAGAAGATCAGGGTAAGAAATGAAAGCCTGAATCTTTCGCTGTCGATATCCAAAAGCGCTTCCCGGCTCGATGAAATTGTAGTAACCGCTTATGGAAGCGGCAAACAGGGAACATTCACCGGTTCTATCAGCTCCATGAGCGCCAAACAACTGGAACATTCACCACGCGCTTCCGTGCAGGATAACCTCCAGGGAAATGTGAGTGGTGTAATTGTCTCTACCGGTTCCGGACAACCGGGATATTCCGGCAACGTGCGCATCCGTGGCATCGGCTCCATCAATGGCAGCAATGTACCTTTATATGTTGTTGACGGGGTGCCCCTGGTAGCATCCGATCTCAATGGCATCAACGCTTCGGATGTAGCCAGCATCTCCGTTCTGAAAGATGCTTCTGCCGCTACACTGTATGGTTCCCGTGCCGCCAACGGGGTAATCATCATCACCACTAAAAAAGGAGCCGCCGGAAAAACCAGGTTCAGCGCTTCCGTGCAAACCGGAGCCAATACGATCACCAATGTACAGGGTTCAGACCCACTCAATACCAGGGAGATGCTGGAATTGCTGCGCGAAGGTTGGGCCAATGCCGGCAAAAACCCCAATGCATTCGTAGCCGAAATGCAATCGAACGGAGTTGACTCAACTGTAAATACGGACTGGTTCGATGCACTGATCAGAAATGGAGCATACCAGCAGTTTGATCTTTCCGCCAGCGGTGGAAATGATAAAACAAAATTCTTTGCATCAGCAGGCTATTACAATGCAAAAGCACCCACGCTGGGAAGCGATTTCAAAAGATATACCGCCAAACTCAACCTCAGCAACGAAGCATCGAAAAGGCTTTCTTTCTCACTGGGACTGCTGGCCAGCGCCACCAAATCCAATATCGTGAAAGACGCCGGTATTTTCGCCAACCCGGTACGCGCTTATAAACGTTACCAACCCTGGCTGCGCGCTTATAAAGATGATGGTACATACGACCTCAGCTATGCCAATAATTACAACCCCATTGCCGTGGTGAAGGAAAACAGGTTTACCCAGGACCGTTATAATTTCATCGGAAACATCGGCGCCAAACTGATGATCATCGATGGACTTACCTTCGAAACCCAGAACAGCGTGGACTTCCAGTACCTGGAAAACCTTGATTACGCAAAGGCCGGCATCGGTACTGCACGCAACAATGGTGGTATTGCGGATTTCGAAACAGGAAGGGTGATGAACCTCGTCAGCACCAATATCTTCCGGTATAAAAAAGACTTTGGTGTGCATGGGCTCGAAGCCTTCGTTGGATATGAAGGTCAGAAAGTGCAATCTTCCAATCTCAGTCTTACCAAACGGAATTTCATTCCCAATACATTTACTCTCGACAATGCTTCCATCCTCGATGATGGCGGCAATAATGCAACAGAAAGTTCATTGCTTGGCATGTTCAGTAATGTTGCCTACAATTTCGATGGCAAATATTATTTATCAGCCTCTTTCAGGAGGGATGGTTCTTCCCGTTTCGGCGCCGACAAAAGATTCGGGAATTTCTGGTCCGTTGGCGCCAGCTGGAATATCAATAGTGAGCCTTTCATGGCAGGGCAGCGGATTTTCTCCGACCTTCGACTCCGCGCCACTTATGGCAGTAACGGCAACCAGGGCATCGGCGACTTTGAATCCAGGGGATTGTACAGCAATACGGCCAGCTATGATAACAATCCCGGTTTCGTATTATCACAATATGGGAACAATCAGCTGACCTGGGAAAAAAACAAACCTTTCAACCTGGGCCTGGACTTTGGTTTGCTTAATAACCGTCTCCAGGGCTCGCTGGAATATTATGTCAGAACTACTTCCGGGCTCCTGCTGGAAAGACCCGTCTCCGCCACCAATGGCGTTACCAGTGTTTTCCAGAATATCGGTTCCATGCAGAACAGCGGTATCGAACTGGAATTGAACACTACCAATATCCAGTCGAAGTCCGAAGGCGGATTTTCCTGGAATACCCGATTCATGTTTGCAACGCTGAGGAACAAGATCACCAAACTGTCGAGCCCCATCGTTGGTACATTCAATCGTTATGAAGGCGGCGACTTCTACCAGTTCTACCTGGTTGGTTTTGCAGGCGCCGATGAGAACACCGGTGAATCACTTTGGTATACAGATAACAGCAAAGAAACTACTACTAACGTATATGGTAAGGCGAATCGATTCGATCAGGGATCTGCATTACCAAAATGGTATTCAGGTATGACCAATACCCTTACCTATAAGGGTGTCAGCCTCAGCTTCCAGCTTTATGGCAGCTTCGGCAATAAGCTCTACGACAACTGGGGCGGATACTCCTTCACCGACGGAGCCGCAGGTTTCAATCCAACCAGTACGATGACCCGCTACTATTATGAAAACAGGTGGCAGAAAGCAGGCGACAAAGGCAAAGAGCCCAAAGTGGTTTACCGTGGCACGCAGAGCGGTTCCTCCAATCATACTTCTACCAGGTTCCTGTATGATGGCGATTTTATCCGCCTCCGCGATATTTCACTTGGATACGAAATTCCCGGAAAGTGGATGCAAAACCTCCATATCGGTAGCGCCCGCATCTATGTTCGCTCCAACAACCTGTACACCTGGTTGAAAGATGACCGGGTAACTTTCGATCCCGAAGTAGGCATCGATGGCTATGTAGATCAGAATGCGCCCGTTTACAAAACCATTCTGATCGGCCTCGATATCAAGTTTTGAGAACCTAAAAATGAAGCACCATGAAACGTTTCAATATATATGTCCGGTTTGCAGTGATGCTGATAACCATTGCTACATTCAGCTCATGCGGGAAAGGGACCCTGGATACCAATCCACAACAATCTACAGATATCGATAAGGTGGCGATAGACCTTCCCTCCACCAGGGGCGCCGTAAACGGCCTCTACTCTTTATTGAAGAGTGCCGATTATTATGGCCGCACCATGTTTGTGAATGCAGACCTGATGGCAGACAATGCGTACATCAGTAAGAAAAACTCCGGTCGTTATCTTCCCAACGACCAATATGCGATCACGAGTAACGACAGTCGTGTCCGCGCTACCTGGAACCAACTGTACCTCCTGGTAGCCAATGCCAATATACTGATCAAAAAGGGAGAGGCCCTTGAACTGGCAGCTTCCGAAATGCCGGAGAAGAACCATATTATCGGTGAGGCATATGCGCTACGCGCACTGGCTTATTTCGACCTGGCAAGGATGTATGCTCAACCCTACAACTTTACTGCAGGAGCTACACACCTGGGGGTGCCGGTTGTAACGGAAACCACGCCGGACAACAGCAGTATCATCTCACCCAAACGGAATACGGCAAAAGAGACCTATCAGCAGATCGTGAACGATCTCGTAAAAGCTACTTCCTTACTAACGGCTACGCCCATAGGGTTCAGCGCCTCCAACAAGGGAAAGATCACCCTGAATGGCGCCAGGGCGCTCCTGAGCAGGGTCTACCTTTATATGGAAGACTGGGCCAACGCAGAGGCAATGGCCACCGAAGTGATCGACGCCAATAAATACAGCCTGCTTGTCCGCGACAAACTGCTGACCGATTTCAGCCTGCAGAACAACAGCGAAACCATTTTCGAAGTACATTATCTCACAACAGATAACCTGGGTAGCGACCAACTGGCCAATTTCACCTTGCAGGCTGGTAGTTATGGCGACCTGCTGGTAACTGACGATCTCTACAATTCCTACGACCCCGCCGATGCCAGAAGAGGTTTTCTCATCAAGAGCAAACGTTCAGGGAGTGGGGGAGAGAATCCCGCTGTGATCATCAATAAGTACACGAATATTTCCACTTTCGAGGAAGGCGTGAAATTAATGAGGCTGGCGGAAGTGTACCTCAACCGCGCAGAAGCCCGCGCAATGCAGCCTGGCAAGGAAGCGGACGCGGTAGCAGATATCGATGTGATCAAGAAACGGGCATTTGTTGCTCCCGCCCCAACCACCGAAACCGGCGCTGCGCTGTTAGACCTGATCAGGAATGAAAGGAGGAGGGAATTAACCATCGAAGGTCATCGTTTGTACGACCTCACCCGCTGGAAGCTGGCATTCACCAAATACCGTTCCGGCAATGCTACTATCAGTATCGACTATCCGAACCAGAAAACGATCATGCCCATCCCTTTATCGGAGATCAATGCCAATCCGAACATTGAACCGAATGAAGGTTACGGGAATTAATTTATGGTTAAGGCTCTCCTGATAAAACCGCACCTTCTCCGGGTGCGGTTTTGCTTTTGATGTGCCCGGTGGCCCGCCTCCCGGCGAATGACTGACCACACCCCGTTTTTTCGTATCTTTAGAAACCTGCCCTGGCACGATCTTTTTGAACCTGATTAAAAAGTACAATTATGAATACCAGTAGTCGCCCGGATCAAATGAATACATTATTGGAAGTGCTCAACAAATGCAGGGACCGGAACATGGATATTGCATTTGATTATACACCACAGGGCCTTACGGCAGGGAAGGAGGGGAAGAAAGTTTATCAACCTGCGGACCTGAAGATCCTCAAGACCTATCGGTTTGAGGGTATGAGCAATCCCGATGATAGTTCCATTCTGTACATCATTGAAGCCAAAGACGGCACGGTGGGATATGTGATAGATTCTTACGGCGCTTTTTCCAATCATGACGACCAGGCGGGATATGATAATTTCATCCGTCAGATAGAGGTGGAAGACAGGGATGAACAGCTCCTGTTCTCGCTGTAAACAGACAGGATTTTCCAGCTTAACAGGCTGGGAGAGATGATATTCCGGGGAATTTATGAAAATTCTCCACTATCCTGCGCGCTATTTCGCTGAATTTCCTACCTTTGCGCTCCATTTCGAGTATTTGAGCAATTAACCATTGCCATACTCCATTGCCCACAAGGCCCAAAAAGTTCTCCGACTGTTCGGGGGCGCCAGCAGGGTATCACAAGAAAAGGTAGTACAATGCCAAAGGTTAAAACCAACTCCAGTGCTAAAAAGAGGTTTAAAGTTACCGGCACCGGAAAGATCACGCATCAGAAGTCTTTCAAACGTCACATTCTGACAAAAAAATCTAACAAGCGTAAACGCGCTCTCCGTAAAGACGGCGTAGTTCACAAATCCAACTTAGATTTTGTACAGCGTCTGCTGCGTCTGAAGTAATCCGGGAATTTAATTTTCAAAACACAACTTTAAACTTATTTAGATATGCCACGTTCAGTAAATGCCGTAGCAAGCAGGGCTCGCCGTAAACGGATCCTGAAAGCCGCAAAAGGTTACTACGGTAAACGTAAAAATGTATATACCGTTGCGAAAAACGTAATGGAAAAAGGCCTCCAGTATAAATATGTTGGCCGTAAACTGAAGAAGAGAGAATACCGCGCGCTGTGGATCGCCCGTATCAACGCCGCTGTAAGGGAAGAAGGACTGACCTATTCTGAGTTCATCCACAAACTGAACCTGAAAGGTATCACCCTCGATCGTAAGATCCTGGCTGATCTGGCTATGAACGAGCCTGCCACTTTCAAGAACATCGTCGCTTCCGTGAAATAATCGTTAAGCGATCAACAATACAAAGCCGGGTAATTTATGCCCGGTTTTTTTTATTTGTAAAATCGTACAAACATTTACTTTTGTGTAACTTTTTTGGTATGCGCTTTTTCATTCACTACTAAAACTCATAGCCATCAGCAATCCGAATCAGTACATGAACAACTCTTATACCGACCTGATAAAGCAGACTTTCAACTGGCCCCAGGAAGGTATAGATGTTAAAGACGGCAATCTCTATTTCAATGGCCTCGATCTAAACGCTTTGATCGAAAAATACGGCACGCCGCTCAAGCTCAGCTATCTCCCCAAAATTGGTAACCAGATCAACAAGGCGAAAAAGATGTTTGCCAATGCGATGAAAAAGCATCGGTACGAAGGCAAATACAATTATTGCTATTGTACAAAGAGTTCCCATTTCTCCTTTGTGGTAGAAGAAGCGCTGAAGCATGATATCCATCTCGAAACATCGTATGCCTACGATATCGAGATCATCAAGAGATTGTACGCCCGCAAAAAGATCAACAAGGAAACATTCATCATCTGCAATGGCTACAAGCAGAAGACCTATACCACGCGTATAGCCCAGCTGCTCAATACCGGCTTCAAGAATGTGATCCCGGTACTGGACAACAAAGATGAACTGCAGCAGTACAAGAAGTCCGTGAAAGTACCTTTCAAGCTCGGTATCCGGATCGCGGCTGAAGAAGAACCTACTTTCCCTTTCTACACTTCCCGCCTCGGTTTCAGGGCCCGCGATGTACTGGAGTTCTATGTAGATAAGATCGAAGGGAACGAAGACCGCTTCCAGCTCAAGATGCTCCATATCTTCCTGAACAAGGGGATCAAGGACGATATCTATTACTGGAGTGAGCTCAATAAAGTGATCAACCTGTACTGCCAGCTCAAAAAGATCTGTCCTGAACTGGATTCCATCAATATCGGCGGCGGATTCCCTATCAAGCACTCGCTGGGATTTGAGTACGACTACCAGTTCATGATCAATGAAATTGTAGGCAATATCAAAAAGGCCTGCAAGAAGAACAATGTGCCCATGCCCAATATCTTCACCGAATTCGGCAGCTATACCGTAGGGGAGAGCATGGCGCATATTTACAGCGTGATAGGAGAGAAGATCCAGAATGATCGCGAGATCTGGTATATGATCGATTCTTCTTTCATCACTACATTGCCGGATACCTGGGGTATCGGGGAGAAATTCCTGATGCTGCCAGTGAACAAATGGGACCAGGAATACCAGCGGGTAGTGCTCGGCGGTATCACCTGCGACAGCCATGATTACTATGATTCAGAAGAGCACGTGAATGAAGTGTTCCTGCCCAAAACCAATGGCGCGGTACCACTGCGGGTAGGCTTCTTCCACACCGGTGCTTACCAGGACCAGATCAGCGGATACGGCGGCATCAAACACTGCCTCATCCCTTCGCCCAAGCACGTGATTGTGGGATACGATAAAAATGGAAAGCTCGTAGACTGGCTGCATGCCAAAGAGCAAAGCGCTCAGGCTATGCTGAAGATACTAGGTTACTAAGAGTATTCGAACAATAAAATGAGAACGGGATAAGCATTACACTTATCCCGTTTTTTATTTCCAGGAATTTTCGGTTGTATTTTTTAGTTAGGGAGTTGCTGAGATTCAGTCGAGTGACTTCTGTTTAGTCGCCTCCGGCGACACGGTGCTCGCCAGAGGCGAGCGACTGGCCACAGCAAAATTAAGATCAATCATCATCCCAATGACGGTCGTGGCCTCTGCCATGCCCTCGTCCATGGCCATTTCCATGACCATGTCCGCGGCCCTGCTTCCTGTACTTTTTGTAGTGATGGCGGTCGCGGCAATCCCAGTCGCGGTACGCGTGGCGATCATAATCCACATACCGGATGTACCTTTCATCCAGGTAGAACCTTCCGTCCCGGCCTTCCCAATAGTAATAACCTGCCGGGCTGCGGTAGCAACGGCGGCCGTTATCGCCAATGGTAATGCTGAGTCCGGGAGTTCTCACGATAATGAGCGGATACCTCCTGTAGCCAGGCTGATCGTCAGCAGCGGCAGCAAAAGCACCCTGGCTGTTTGCCACAATGTTGATGGCGGCTTTGGCCGGAGCAGCAGAAATACTGCGCGTATTGCTGTACGTGGTACCGGAACTGAAGAGCACGGTGGCCAGTGTAAGAGCGGCCACCGCTGGTGTAAAAACTGGGGCTTTCATAATTGCTGGTTTTATATTTATCAAGCCAACTATTTGCCAGAAAATCTTAAATACATTAACATGGATCGAATTGTATTACTGTTAACAATCATGCTGTTGTACCTGGCAGACGTAAGTGCGCAGAACAAAACAGCGGATTCAGTAAAAATGACCGTGAATAATTTATTCGATGGAATGAGAGCGGGTGACGGTACAAAAGTGAAAGCCGCATTTGCAGACAGCGCCATGTTGCAAACGATCATGGTAAAGGAAGGTAAAGTTGTGATCCGCAATCTGCAGCCATCCGCTTTCTCGGATTTTGTCAGCAAACAAAAGGCAGGCGCCGCGGATGAACGCATCGAATTCGGAACGATAAAGATCGATGATAACCTCGCCAGTGTATGGACGCCCTATAAATTCTATTACAACGGACAGTTCAGCCACTGCGGCGTAAACTCTTTCCAGCTCGTTCGACTGAACGGAGAATGGAAAATTCAATACCTGATCGATACAAGAAGAAAGGACGGCTGCGAATAGCCGTCCCTGTTAGTATATCATTGTATGCAGGCTGATTATCTTTTCAGCCTGTATTTTTTATTTACTTTCGGACTGTTGAAATACTGGTTCAGTTCTTCCTCCGTCATATCATTGGTATCCACGATGGGAATATCGATCAACTGGATCTGGATCTGTTTCAGTTCTTCCTTCAGTTTAGCCGTCTTCTTTGAAATCTCCGGATCACGCTCACCCACAAGGGTATTGTCTCGGATCATATATTCCAGTCGCTTGATAGACGTTCTCACCAAGGAAGCCTGGTTCTGATCGAAAACTTTTTGGGGGGACACCGCTTCTTTGATTGGCACCAGTGAAACGCCCACACTTGGCATCACTTTACCAACCTGCTGGCTTTTATCATCTTTGGATGATGCCAGGATACTCCCGGTAAGCGCTGTTGTAGAACTGGTGATATCAAAAACAGTCCGGGTATTCTTGGCGTTTTTCACGCGCTTATCCAATTGCAGGAAGGAATATTTCAGTTGCAGGATATAGGTGTTCACATTCCTTACCGCCAGTGCATAATCCTGCACCGCCAGCGGGTAGTTCAGCGCATCACGGACAATAAGCTTTACAATGGCCGTGTCTTTATTCATGAATTTATTGGCGCCTACAAAACTCAGGGTCAGCACCCTCACTTTTCCCGAATCCGATTCTTTCACAAAATCGAAAGGAATGGCCCAGGTAAAGTCATCATCACATTTCTTCACCTGTGAAAGTACCTTGAGAGGCATATTGGAGAAGAACGTGATGTTTTCGATAGGGAAGCTGCCGTTCTCACATTGTACCTTGAATGCAACGGTATCGCCTTCCTCCACTATCAGTGTTGAGCTGACGGATGGCTTCACCCGGCTGGGGATGATCTCAGTGTTGTAAAAGAGGATCGAAAAGAAAGTGTCTACCCGGTCAGTAGGATCATCCAGGTTCTGAACTCCCAGGAATACCTTGTATTCAGTATCATACCTGAGACGGCCAGAAAGGAAAAAGCTTTTATCCGCTTTGAAGGTCAGCTGGCCATTGTCTTTGTTAATGCGTAATCCCACCGGGGAGTTGCGCAGGTACCAGTAATAATTCGATTGGTCTTTGTTGATCTCCAGTTTGTAATTGAGGGTGGAGTCAACCGGGAGGGTCACATAAGGGTTCAGGTTCTTGATCCGGAGAACAGCGTCAACTGTTTCTACCGAATCCACAGGAAATGGAATAGTATCTGTGGGCTTCTTCAGCGTATCAACACGGATCTCCTGTGCAAAGAGCTGTGCGAAAGGACTAATCAGGAAGCAAACCAACAGTAGGCTTTGTACGATACGGTTTTTCACCATGTGCGTCATGTTGTTGTAATCGTGGCCGAAGTTAACACAAAACAATAAAAAACCCATCCCGGTAGACACCGGGATGGGGTACTTAACCAAAACCAACTGCTTAGGTCGCCCGCCCATTTGGGATCGGGCAACTTGTATGAAAAAGCTTTTTAACTTTTCTTTAATCTTTAATTACTGAATATTAATCTGTTTGGTGGCAGGTTTTGCTGCTTCTTTCTTGGGCAGGTGTAATTTCAGTACGCCATTTTCGTATTTCGCAACAATATTTTCAACATCCACCCGCTCATCCAGGTTGAAGCTGCGTTTGAAGCTACGCTGGCTGAATTCTTTCCTGATCACTTTCTGGTCTTCTGATTTCTTTTCTTCTTTTTTCTCATAAGAAATGGTCAGCTGGCCATCTTCGAGATTAATTTTGAAGTCTTCCCTGGCCAGGCCGGCAGCACTGAGCTCTATATCGAAGGCATTTGCCGATTCAAGCACATTTACCGGAGGGAAATGAAAATTCTCTTTCCATTGAGTAGGGAAATGGTTGAAGAACTCATCAAATACTGAATTGGCCACGGGTCTGTTGTTCAATTTTACAAGTGTCATAGTAGTATTCTTTTAGTTTTTTAATTTTCTGTTGAACGAAATACATGGATCAAATGCCATACCGGTGCAATTTCAGGAGCCAAATGCTGCCGCTTCAACAGAGAAAGTAGAACAAATACGCCATCTTGGCCGATACGACCATTTTCAACCGCCACAATGACCGAAAAAGGAATCCATCGGGTCAAAATCAACCTTTTTCAATAGTTTTGTGTTTTAGGTATTGAAATAAAACAAATCAAAAATGTATCCCGCAGAAATAGTTATTCCGATGAAAGAAGAGCTGACTGAGAATGGATTTTCAGAGCTCCTTACCCCTCAGGAGGTAGATGTGCAATTGCAGAAAGATGGCACCACACTGGTAATGATCAATTCAGTTTGTGGTTGCTCAGCTGGTTCAGCCCGTCCGGGTGTACTGATGGCCGTTGCCAATTCAGCCAAAAAACCCGATCACCTGACCACCAGCTTTGCGGGTTTTGATGTAGACGCAGTAAAGAAGCTGCGTGAGCACCTGATGCCTTATCCTCCTTCTTCTCCGGCCATTGCGCTGTTCAAGAATGGAGAACTGGTACATTTCATTGAAAGGCACCAGATAGAAGGCCGTCCCGCTCAAATGATCGCGCACAACCTGATTGCTGCGTTTGATCAATACTGTTAAGGAATTATGCTGACAAGTTCAGCTTTGTTCATAGTGATCACCCTCTCATTCATGGGAGGGTTTTTTTTCTTATCATTGCAGATCAAACACATCACAACCCTCTAATTACAACTCATCAAAACGGCATGTATCCTAACCTTTACTATGCGTTCAAAGACATATTTGGGCTTAATCTTCCCGGTCTCAGGTTCGTTAACTCGTTCGGCTTCTTTGTAGCCCTGGCTTTCCTGGCTGCTGCCTGGGTGCTAACGCAGGAACTGAAAAGAAAAGAGAGGGCTGGTTTACTCACAGGCAAAGAAGTGAAGATAACAGTAGGAAAGCCTGCATCGCTGGCTGAGTTGCTACTCAATTTCATTCTTGGTTTTATTCTTGGCTATAAGATCATCGGATTATTCCTGGCCGACAAGGAACAAAGCGCTGACCCGCAGGCATTCATTTTTTCCGGTGAAGGAAATTTTCCAGTAGGTCTTGCATTAGGTATCCTCTTTGCCGGATTGAAATGGTGGGAAAAGAATAAACAAAAACTGGAAAAGCCCGAAGAACGCACCATCCGCATCTGGCCACACGACAGGGTAGGAGACCTCGTGATCTACGCAGCTTTCTTCGGATTCCTCGGCGCCAAGATCTTCCATAATTTAGAGAACTGGGATGATTTCGTAAAGAATCCCATTGAAGCCCTGCTTTCATTCAGCGGCCTCACTTTCTATGGCGGCCTGATCTGCGCCGCTGCTGCAATCTATTATTACGGAAAGAAACATAATATCGGTTTCAAGCACCTTGCAGATGCCGCTGCCCCCGGACTGCTCCTGGCTTACGCAGTAGGACGAATTGGATGCCAGGTGGCCGGAGATGGCGACTGGGGCATTCTCAACAGCGCTTACGTTACCGGCCCCGACAGCAAGGCTGTACTGGCCGACACCAGCACCTTCAAACAGGCGCTTGAATCCAACAGCAATTTTTATCTCAAAACATTCAAATCCGTAGGTGTAACCAGTCTCGACCAGGTTCCCCACACTTCCGCAGTGGCGCCATCCTGGCTACCCGACTGGATGGTAGCTTACAGCTATCCGCACAACGTGATCAACGAAGGTATAACCATTCCCGGCTGTGTGGATGAACAGTATTGCAGCCATCTGCCTGTTCCTGTATTTCCCACGCCTTTCTATGAAACTGTAGTTTGCCTGATCTTCTTCTTCCTGCTCTGGGCTTTCCGCAAGCGTTTATCCGCTCCCGGCAGCATGTTTGCTGTATACCTGATCGTGAATGGCATTGAACGTTTCCTGGTTGAAAAGATCCGCGTCAACACCAAATACGATTTTGGATGGATCCATCCTACCCAGGCAGAACTGATCTCCACCGGACTGGTGATTGCCGGACTTGCACTTTATTTTTATGTAAACCGTAAGAAAAAGACCACTGCCTGATCGCCTGACTGAAAAATAACTCAATGGCCGGCCCCGGAAGCCGGTCATTTTTTTTGCCCTCAACTCACCCTAACCATACACTAGCCTTACTCACCAATTCTTTTACCCAGACTCCCCATTGCCTCCCTCAGCACTCCCTGATACCCCTTTGGTAACCCCTGCATACCTCCGGCAGCCATTCCCCAGCCACTAACAGGCAATTCCTCCCCAATAAACCAGCAATCCGGCAACTCTAAACAATTGAATATTAAACACTTAGAAGAACAAAATCCGTACCACTCAAATTTAACTATATGAATATCAATTATTTACCACTGTTATTTCAAAAACAAGAAAAGCATTCCGCGCTTCAATCTACACCTAACTGATTAATTAAATTGACGGAAACAAATCCCATACATTCAACAACAGCCAATAAACCCATCGTCCTTAAGTCGATTTAGACCCTTCAGTACACTCCAGCTACCATCTAGTACCATCTCAGTACTATCCCGGTTTACTACAGGCCTATCTTACTACATTCTCACTACTATCATACTACTTTTCCGCCGTTATCTTATAGCCGCCTTCACTCAACTCCTGGGAGCCGCACCTTCGACCCATCAGGTTAAAGGGGTATTGGCTACGGGCCTTTGAAACGTAAGCGAAGGGGCCTGGTATTATTCAATTGCCCAACCCAACCAACCTCCGCCCAATCCTCTTCCAACTGTGCCGGTTCGTTTCACAGACCGTAACAATAGCCCCTTTAACCGCCCCTTGTAACCTTTTTAAAGATCCACACGTCAAACAATCATTCCCTGTTATTTCCGGTGATCAGATTTATCAACCATTCAGCCCAATACCCTGTACTATGCAACACATAGTACTTACTTTTGAATCGTAATATTTAAAACAAAGTATTGAACATTATACAAACAGCCATGAGAAAGCTACACGTTCCAATCCTGACAATCGCCTTGATCTTTACAACCACCAGTATAGCCTTTGCACAGACCGGCAAGGTTTCCGGAAAGGTGCTCGACAACAAGCAGGCGCCGCTGGCCGCCGCCACGGTTGCCATTCTGAAGCATTCCGATTCCAGCTCCATAGCCATGAAAGCCACAGACAAATCGGGGCGCTTCCTGGTAGGAGGATTACCTGCAGGCCGGTTCTTCCTGCAGGTATCCGCTACCGGTCATAAAACTACCTATTCTAAAATATTCGATATTACTTACAAGAATATTGATATTCAATTGCCTGCAATCACATTGACTGCTGAATCCAAAGAACTGATCAGTGTTACTGTTGTGGCCAGCAGGCCGGCGGTGGAACAAAAGATTGACCGCACCGTGGTGAACGTGGACGCCACTATCAGCAATATCGGCACCAATGCCCTGGATGTTCTGGAGAAATCGCCCGGGGTGCAGGTGGACAAAGACGGCAATATCAGCCTCAAAGGGAAACAAGGGGTGATGGTATTGATCGATGGAAGACCCAGCTATCTCAGTGCCGCTGACCTGGCAAATATGCTCCGCGGCATGCAGAGTTCACAACTGGACCAGATCGAGATCATGACCAATCCTCCGGCCAAATATGATGCTTCCGGCAACTCAGGTATCATCAATATCAAAACAAAGAAGAACAAAGCCCGCGGCTTCAATGGCTCGGTGAACCTGGGAGCGGGACAGGGGAAATATTTCAAAACATGGGAAAGTGTAAGCCTTAATTACAGGGATGCCAAATTCAATCTCTTTGCCAATTACGGATTTGATCGCACCATCAATTTCCAGCAACTTGATATCCACCGCGATTATTGGAACAAGGAGCACTCTGAAATGACCGGCATGATTGACCAGTTGAGCTACAACCGCAGGAAATTTCTTAATCATAACCTGAAACTCGGAATGGACATCTTCCTGAGCAAATCCACCACAGTAGGTTTTGTGCTTTCAGGATTCATCAACCAGCGAGACGCGATTGGAGAAAATACCAGCTGGCTGAAGAATGCAGCCGGTGTACCCGACTCTTCAGTAGACGCAGACTCAGATACGAAAGAACAATGGGAGAACAGAAGCATCAATCTCAATTTTCGTCACCAGTTCGATACTTCAGGCCGTGAGCTTACTGTTGACCTGGATTACATCACATACAGGGCATCCAATGATCAATTCTTCATCAATACCAGCAGGAACACTGCGGGTGAACTCATGAACCAGGACTTCCTGAAAGGCGATCTCCCTGCCGAGATCACCATCAAGACAGCCAGATTCGACTATACCCATCCGTTAAACAAGAGTACCCGTTTTGAAGCAGGGGCCAAAACAGGCTATGTGACCAACGACAGCAAGGCGAATTATTTCAACGGAAGTCAAAATGGACATGGCGTAGCTTATATCATTGATTACGACAAAACAAACTTCTTCGATTACAAAGAGAACATCAATGCTGCCTATATCAATTTTAATCACAAGTTCGATGATAAATGGGGCGTACAGGCAGGGCTCCGTTATGAGAATACCAATTATAAAGGATTCCAGTATGGCAATCCCACAAAATCCGACTCATCTTTCACCAATTCTTACAACAGCCTTTTTCCAACTTTCTACCTCAGCTATGCACCTGTGAAGAAACACCAGTTCGGACTGTCCTTCGGCAGGAGGATCGAAAGACCCGCTTACCAGGACATGAATCCTTTCATGTTCTTTATCGACAAGTTCACTTATGGCAGGGGCAATCCATTCCTTCGTCCTCAATATGCAAGCAATTTTGAATTGAACCATATCTGGAATGGCATGCTCACTACCTCATTCCAGTACAGTGAAACCCGCGACGTAATGAACGAACTCTTCCAGCAGGCAAGGGGAGGCAATGGAAAAGACAGTCTCGCCACTATCGTAACGAGAGGAAATATCGGTAAGAAGAGATTCGTTGGCGGATCCATGAACCTGCAATGGCAGGTGACCAAATGGTACAGCACCAATGTTTATGTGAACTATGGTTACAATGAATACAAAGGCTGGAACGGAGGAAGCGAGATCAATATCAGTCGCGCTAACATTTTTGCAAAAATCAACAACCAGTTCCGTTTCGAGAAAGGATGGAGTGCAGAGATCAGTGGCTGGTGGAGCAGCAGGCAGGTAGAAGGGCAGATCATGCTGGAGCCGATGGGCAGGGTGGATCTGGCGGTAGGCAAACAGGTCCTGAATAAAAAGGGAACGATCAAACTTTCTGTTCGTGATCTCTTCTTCACACAAATTGTCAATGGTAAAATGAGCTTCAATGATACCGATGCCACATTCAGGAACACCAGGGATAATCGTGTGGTGAGTATCAATTTCAATTATCGTTTCGGGAAACAAATGAACAATAACAATCAGCGCAAACGCAGCAGCAGTGAGGAACAGAACCGTGTGCGTACAGGAGAGTAGCAGTCAATTTTTGTTTTAATTAATAGTTTGAAAAACAACGGGTCCTGTTTCAACAGGGCCCTTTACAAAATCTTTAACAGTAACCAGCGAAACTTATCGGCCCTTCAAGCGTCATATATATGTACTTGCGCAAGCAGTACAAAAAAACAGAACAAAGTCATAATACAGTCATACAGTTTTTCTCATAAGCAGTTAGTTTTGGTTAACGCCCCCCATTTCCATGGGGGGCTTCTTTTTTGTGCTAGGTAATTGTTTTTGCCATTGAGCAAGTGTTTAGCGGTTAGCTGCCTTTGCGATTTTTAGTGTAGTTTGCGCCTTCACCAGCCAATCCGCACCCACTGCCACCTAACCGTACATATGACGAGCAAGAACTGCTATTGAAGATAGCAGCAGGCGATGAAACAAGTTTCGCGGAATTGACAAAGCTTCACTGGCCACAGGTTTACGGCACGGCTGTACGCATAACCAAATCTCCCGAACAGGCCAAAGACCTTGCACAGGAAATGTTCATCAAACTCTGGAACAACAGGAATAAACTGCCGGAGGTAGAAAATATCAGAGCTTATATTTATGTTTCCGCGCGGAATCTCGTGATGGACTTCATGGAGAAAAAAGTGTTCCATTCCTCTAATTTCCAGAACCTCTCCGATTACTTCACAGAAGATTCCATTCATCATCCAATTGCCGGCCTCGAACTGAAAGAGCTGGAGCAGACTGTAGCTGCAGCAATACGGTCATTACCTGAAAAAACGAGGCAGGTCTTCGAGCTGCACAGGTTTGGAGGAAAAAGCCATAAAGAAATTGCAGTGCTGCTCGGCATCTCCGAAGTAAGCTCCAAAACCTATATTGTAAGAGCACTTAAAGACATCCGTCATTATCTCTCCAAATATGCCAGTGACAACCCTTTGCTGCTGGTATTCCTCCTCGGTAAATTTTTCTATTGATTTTTTTTCGTCAGTCTGTCTTACCCCCTCGCTTGTTTTCCGTCCTGTATTTAATTAAACCTTTCATCATGACCGGGATTACGGTTAAAATATTATGGGAGAAATACCTGCAGGGAACGGCCACGCTTGCCGAGCTGGAACAGTTGAGATCATATTTCAGCCAGCCTGAATACCGCGCTGTATTGGACGGCTTGCTGCAGGATGCATTTACAGATCCCCGCAACATTGAAAAAGGCGATCACGATGTTGATGAAATGGTAAGCAGCCTGATGCTTAAACTGAAAGAAGAAAATAGCAGACAGGCAGTTGTTCGAAGGATGACAGTCAAACGCTGGATCTGGGTAGCAGCTTCATTGTTCTTGTTTGCTGTTGGTGGATTGTACCTGTGGAGGAACAAGGCGCCGCAGCCTGCCCAAAGCAATACTACAATCGCAGCTAAAGAAGATCTGCCGCCTGGTGATAATGGCGCCATTCTTACTTTATCTGATGGCAGACAGGTGGTGCTGGACAGTCTGGGCAACGGACTGGTAGCGCATCAGAATGGCAGTGATGTGATGATGGAGAACGGCAGGCTCTCATACGATCCGAAAGAAGCAGGCAGGCGTGAGCCCGCATACAATACTATGTCAACACCCAGGGGGCGTCAGTTCCAGATGAGCCTGCCGGATGGCAGTAAAGTTTGGCTGAATGCTGCATCGAGTATCCGCTTTCCTGTTGCATTCACCGGACCAGAAAGAAAAGTGGAAATAACAGGAGAGGTATATATCGATGTGAAAAAGAATGCAGCCCGTCCATTTGTTGTACAGGGTAGTGATTTTGTATTACTGGTATTGGGAACAGGTTTCAATATCAATTCCTATGCAGATAATGGAGCGCTAAAAGCCACCCTGGTGGAGGGGGCCGTTAAAATGCGCCTGGCATCGGACAGCAATGGCGTATTGCTCAGCCCGGGTGAGCAATGGATTTACAACGCAAAAACCGGAAAGCCCAAAGTGATACGGTCAGCTGACCTGAACCATGTACTCGCCTGGAAGGAGAAACGGTTTTCCTTCAACGGCAATTTCCGCAGCATCATGAATGAACTGGCCAGATGGTACGATGTGGAACTGAACTATGAAGGCAATATCCCGGATAAAGAACTGGAAGGAGGCTTCACCCGCGAAATAGAATTGCAGAAAGTGCTGGAGATCCTGAAAGTAGTGGCAGGCGTTGAATTTGAACTGAATGGAAAACTGCTCACCATCAGAGCATCGAAATAATGGCCTTAAAAAAACCGCACCGGTTGGTACCCGGGCGGTTCTGTAAGGCTAACGAGTTTGTAACCCACTGTACGGAACGAGTTGAGAGGCGAACCGTATAGTTTTTATTAACCTAAACGAAAATAAAGTTATGCATTTTATGCGTATGAGATCTCCCGTGTCCCAAAGGACTGTTGGGAGAGGTCTGAAATGGATGTATCCATGGAGTGACCGGCTAACCAAAACGATCTTGATCATGAAAATGATTGGTGTATTGCTCCTCGTTTCTTTGATGACCACCTACGGGAACGGCAAAGCGCAAACCGTTACGCTGTCCGGAAAAGATATTCCCATGAAACAGGTGTTTGAGAAGATCCGTATCCAAACGGGTTTTGAATTCATCTGGGATAAGAACACGCTGGAAGAATCCAGTCCGGTTACTGTGGATATCAGGAATATGCCATTGAAACAGGCGCTGGACATCTGTTTCCAGGGGCAACCTCTCCGATATTCCATTATCGATAAAGTAATTGCCATTACCCGGAAACCTGTTTCGCTGCTACAGGTATTCCAGGAGGCCGCCGTAATCAGAGGCCGTGTGCTGGCCGATGATAAAAAACTGCCACTCGAAGGAGTGAACATTGCAGTAAAAGGAACGGGCCTTGGAACAACTACAGATGCGCAGGGTAATTTCGTAATTGCAGCTGAGCCCGGACAAGTGCTGGTGATCAGCTTTGTTGGATATACCACACAGGAACTCAAACTCGGTTCAGCAACCAATTATACCGTACATCTGAAATTAGCCGTCACCAGCATGGATCAAACCGTGGTGGTGGGTTACGGCACGCAAAGCAGAAGGAATGTTACCGGTTCCATTGCCAAAGTTACGGAGCTGAAGGCCGAAGAGAATATCACAGGAAATGTATTCAATGCCATGCAGGGCCGTGTAGCAGGTCTGCAGGTGAGAGGATTCGATGGCACGCCAGGCTCTCAACCCAATTTCAGTATCCGTGGCGTTCAAACCATCAACAGCTCCAATATCAGTCCGTTGATTGTGGTGGATGGATTGATTGTTGATGCCGGAGCGGGCACCGTCACCACCAATGCGCCCAATTTCAATTTCAGCAATATCAATCCCCAGGATATAGAAAGCATAGAAGTATTGAAAGATGCTTCTTCCTCTGCTATCTATGGCGCCAGGGGCGCACAGGGTGTGATCCTGATCACTACCAAAAGAGGAAAAGCAAACAGCAGGTCTACGGTGAACGTGAATTCGTATTATGGACTTACCAACTCAACTCTTGGTTACAGGGCCATGAACAATCAGCAATATGAATCCTCTTTCAAGGAAGCCCGGCAGAACAGGATCGGGGATATCGATAAACTGTTGAATGGCGGCGGACTCACACCAGGCAGGATACAAGTTCTTCAGGATGAAAAAGACCTGCTCGAATACGAGATCAATGCTTTCAAACTGGGCACAGCGAACGGCGTTTATGAAAACGACTGGGTGAAAAAGATCACCAACAAAAATGCCGTTACACAAAACATTCAGGCAAGCCTCTCCGGCGGCAACCTCAACAATACCTATTACTTTTCTTTCGGGAAATATTCTGAAGAAAATACCATCGGCCGTGGCCGTTTCAGCCGCTATTCAGGCAAGCTGGCGCTCACACAGAAAGTGAACAAATGGTTGAAGATAGGAGCGGACCTGAATGTATCGCTTTCCGAAAGTAAAGACCTTAGTTCTCCATTGATAGACGCTTTTGGCGCACGCCCGGATATGCCGGACTCCATTCCTTTCAACCCCGATGGAACTGTGGGATATTGGATCGAATTAACCACCCATCCATTGGCAGGGAATTACCAAACCAGCCTGGTTACCAGGAACTGGAATTACCTGGGTAATGCTTTCGGTGAAATCACGCTGATGCCCGGGCTCACTTTCAAATCTACACTGGCCGGAGTGAGAAGCCAATCCGGCACCATCGGCTTCTATAGTCCCTTCTCTCTGTATGGTCAATACAATGGTGGACAGCATAACAATAGCGGAAGCAGCGGTCTTCAATATACTTTCAATAACACGCTTACCTATCAGCTGGCTGTTAGCAGCCTTCGTGGGGATATCCTGCTGGGGCAGGAGTATTATCAGAACAAACTTACAACCACAGGTTTTTCCATTTTTGGATTCCCCTCAAGTGAGGGACTCTGGTATCCTGGTAATGGTTCGTCCTATGGAAGCAATATGTATGAGAACCGCACGTATTCCGAAGCAGGTGAATCCTATTTCATGCGTACCAACCTTAGCTGGGATAATAAATATTTGCTCAGCGCGAGTATGCGTCGCGACGGTACTTCCAAGCTGATCGCAAAAAACAGGTACTCCTGGTTCCCGGCCCTCTCTGCAGGCTGGATCGTTTCCGATGAAGCATTCTTCGGCAGGAATTCCTTTATCTCTTTCCTCAAACTGAAATCAGGCATTGGCCTTACCGGTAATATCCGCACACTTGGTTATTTCGATTTCGCTGATATGGTGAACACCGGTACCTACCTGGGAAGACCAACTTTGCAACTCAACAGCATCCGCGGCAACCGCGATCTCAACTGGGAAAGAACAAAACAGGTGGATGCGGGCATCGAAGCAAGATTCCTGAACAACAAGCTCTCCATGACCCTGGAGTTCTACCAGAAAAGAACGGATGGTCTGTTGACAACCCTGAACACACCTTTGTCCTCCGGCGGTTACTCATCACAGAAAGGAAACCTCGGAACGGTTCAGAACAAGGGTGTGGACCTGGAACTTACTTACAACAGCAAGGCCACAAGCAGAGATCAGTTCTCCTGGAATGCAGGCGTGGCGCTGAACTTCAACAGGAACAAGATCCTTTATCTCAGGGACTCCATCATGGGATACGGATATTTTATGCCTGGCGGTCCTATGCCTTTTGTGAAGAAGGGACAATCAGTTGGCTCCCTACGTTTGTACAAGTCGCTGGGCGTGGATCCCAACACCGGCGATCTGATGTATGAAGACAGGAACAAGGATGGAAAGATAAGCGCAGCAGATCAGGACTATATCCCTGTGGCACAACCGAAACTTTCCGGAGGCTTCAACCTCGGCGCCAACTGGTATGGCTTCTCTCTGAATGCCAGCTTCACTTTCAGCGTAGGCAATAAACTGTATAATCTTGACGATCAGTACAGCCGTGTGTACAGCATCGATTGGTCTGGCGTAATGGCTAACAGGCCCGAGTATGCGACTGAAAGATGGTCAAAGCCCGGAGACAACAGTTACTATCCACGCGCCATCGTGGGACCACATGGTGCAGGCCAGACCGAAGACTGGAACACGCTGCCTTCCACCCATTATCTTTTCGATGCATCATACCTGCGCCTGAGGAACGTGACCCTCTCTTATCAGTTCGACGAAAAACTGCTGAAGAAAGCCGGTATCCCTGCTATTCGTTTGTATACATCATTCCAAAATGTTTTCGTGATCAAGAACAGGAACCTGAAACTGGCCGATCCTGAGGTGGGGATCGAAACCGGAATTCAATATTCCTTCGTGCCTATCCCAAGGACCATCGCATTCGGAATTGATGTCACTTTATAAACTGAAAAAATAATAGAAATGAAACGGAGATATTTCTTCCCCATAAATATATGCGTATTCTTCTGCTGCTTATTTTCTTCCTGCAGCAAAATGCTGGACGATCCCTATCCGGATATGAGCATTGGTGAGAACCAGATCAGGCCTGCCGATATACCAATGCTGGTGAACGGCGCCTATTCAAAGATCCAGGGCATCAGTAATCAAACCTATCCCATCTGGGATATCTATGCAGATGATGTGATCTCCATTCAGGGAGGTACATCCACCATGTACAACCCGCAAAGCTATGAGGCCTGCAATGTGAACCCCGGCGATGGTTTCGGTAACGGTTCACACTATACAGCTGCGTATACTGCTATCGGTAATGCCAATTTCGTTATCAATTATCTCAGATCACGCAACATCACCAGCATGAACAAAGAACTGGGCGAAGCACTTGCCATCCGCGCATTCTGCTATTTCAGGCTGGTACAGGCATACAGGGGAGTGGTGATCACACTGGGCGCCAGTGAAGATCCTGCCGAGCTCAAACGCCCGAAGAACACGGAAGAAGAAGTATATGCCCGCATTTTCACTGATCTCACTGATGCGGAAAATCTCCTGCCATCCTTCTCCACTGCCAATGCCATGTCTAAGGAAGCAGTGCAGTTGCTGAGAGCAAGAGTACACCTGAACAGAGGAGAAAAAATAGAAGCCAGGAAATATGCAGAACTGGTGATCGGCTCCCCGGCAACGGCTCTCTCCGAAGACTTCACCAGCAATTTCAGATACGGGAATTCCGGCAATAAAGAGATCCTCTTCCGCGTGGTGGATGGACCCGCCACTTATGGCTATGATCGTGCAGGAATGTTCGGTTTGTTCAGTCCCGGCCTGCCTTACAGAAGACCAAACGGAGCTACCGGTAATGGACAAACCTGGCTTAATCCTGATCTCGTGAATGCTTACGAACCAGGGGATGCACGCGCAATAATGCTGAAAGAACAATTTGCCAGTAGCGCAGGCAAGGTGGTGACCTACCTCATGAAATTCTCTACAGACACTTTGCAAACTGCCAATGCATTTGTAGTATATCCAATGATCAGGCTTAGCGAGGCCTACCTGATCTCAGCTGAAGTGGACGCCCGAAACGGAGTGGTGAATGTTTCGCGCTTCAACGAGCTCAGACAAAAAAGAAACCTCTCCGCGAAAAACACAGGTGATTTCGCCGATGCCAATGCGTTCCTGGATGCCATCGAATGGGAGCGCAGGAAAGAATTTGTGGGCGAAGGACTTCGCTGGCAGGACATGAAGCGGTTTGGCAAAGCCATTAGCTGGCTTACATCCAAAGGGCAACCGGATACAAAACTGATTCTTCCTTTTCCCAACTCGGAACTGGTGAGGAATCCAAACCTGAAGCAGAACGAAGGATATAATCTGTAAAAGAAGAAAAATGGAAATGATGAAAAGGATCTGGATAATACAATTGTTGGTTCTGTTGATTGTTTGCAATGCAACGGCACAAAAGTTCTCACTTAAAGGAAAATTAGGAAAGAAGGCAGAAGGTGCAAAGCTGATGCTTACTTATCAGAAAGGAAGCGGTTATCACGCAGACTCAGCCATTGTTAAGAAAGGAAAGTTCACCATCACAGGTGAGCTGGCTGAGCCGGTAAAAGGATTTCTGAAAGTGGTCAATACGAACGCAGACGAACATCAGGATTCCGATTATACAGAACTGTTCCTGGAGCCCGGTAAGATCACCATCAGCACCAGCGGAAAGCTGGAAGATGCAGTCATCAAAGGAGGTCCCGGTCAAACAGACTTCATAGCCTTGCAGAAGCGTCTGAAAGAAGACAATGATAAGGTGGCGCTGATCATGGATAGCATGGCGAAAGGTTTCGGAAGAACTGATGAAATTGTTCGGAGATTCCAGAAAGCCTATCACGATATATATGCAGATATGCGTGTAAAGAAAGCTGCATTTGTGGCCGACTATCCTGATTCTTACCTGAGCCTTGATCTTGTAAAAGAACAGAGCGCCATTATCGACTATGAGAAATTCGGTCCACTTTTCTACACCCTCAGTGAGCGTCTCAGGAAAACGGCTTCAGCAAAGGCAATGGAAGCAAGACTGGAGATCGCAAAAAAGACCGCCATCGGTCAGCCGGCCATGGACTTTGTGTTGAACGATACTTCAGGTATTCCCATTTCTCTTTCTTCACTAAAAGGGAAATATGTACTGGTTGATTTCTGGGCCAGCTGGTGCGGGCCTTGCCGGCAGGAAAATCCTTACCTGGTGAAGGCTTATGAAAAATTCGGCAACAGGGGATTCCAGATCATGGGAGTATCGATAGACTCGCAGAAAGCCCCCTGGCTGAAAGCTATCAGGGAAGATGGCCTGAAATGGCTGCATGCAAGCGATCTGAAAGGAGGGAAGGGTGAAGTTGCCAGGATGTATGATATCAGGGCAGTGCCCCAGAATTTCCTGGTAGATCCCAATGGTGTGATCATCGCAAAGAACCTGCGATCTCAACAACTGGAAGAAAAATTGAATGACATATTGAAATGATTTGATCTTAGATTTGCACAAATTTGTTCTTATGCCTTCATTCGATATCGTCAGCAAAGTAGACGCCCAGATGCTGGACAATGCAGTTAATGTGGTCACCAAAGAGATCACCAACCGTTTCGATTTCAAAAACTCCCATGTTGTGATCGACCTCGATAAAAAAGAGTACAAGATCAAACTGGAAGCCGATGATGATATGAAGCTACGCCAGATCGTAGATGTGCTCATCAGCAGGGCGCACAAGCAGGGCATTGCGCCGCAGGCGTTCGACCTCAGCAAGGATTCTTACCACAGCGGCAAATACCAGAAACAGGAAGTGAGTGTCAGGAATGGACTGAAGCAGGAAGATGCCAAAAAGATCGTGAAGCTGATCAAGGATTCAGGACTGAAGGTGCAGGCGAGCATCAATGATGATATGGTAAGGGTGACTGGTAAAAAGATCGATGACCTGCAGGAAGTGATTAAGCTTTGCCGCGAGGCTGATCTGGGCCTGGCGCTCCAGTACGAGAATATGCGTAGCTAATACGCTTTGTGCATAACCAGGTGCAGAACTGGTGCATACCGGATGGTCCTGAAATTTGGAATGCGTAATCTCTGAAACGTATCTTTAGTATACAAAATCGCTGGAAAATTCAGTAAAATGAAAAAAGAAGGCGGTTTACGAAAAGCATTGGTTCAAAAGTATATAAGCGAAAGCAAGTATATATCAGATCCGATGCTTTTCTAATTTACAAATCCCTCATTTTCTCCCGTCTTTTATTAGTTTTATACCTGATAATCACTATCTTGATCTAAATCAATATTTGCAGAATTTGCATCCGGAAATTGGAAAGACCAGGGAATAAATTTAATTTGGCAGAGCGCCTGCATAGAATTAATTTTGCGGCTTTGCAAATTCTATTTGTACGGCAAAATCCGTACAACCTTTTAAATCAAAAGTTTATGAAAAAGGAACTCCACCCCGGCAATTACCGGTTTGTTATTTTCAAGGACATGTCAAATGGCGTAACATTTCTCAGCCGCTCTACCGCTCCCAGTAAGGAGACCCTGAAATGGGAAGATGGCAATGAGTATCCGCTGATCAAGCTTGAGATTTCTTCTACATCTCACCCTTTCTTCACCGGACAGAATGTACTGGTTGATACAGCAGGTAGAATTGACAAGTTCAAGAAGCGTTACGAAAAGAAAAAATAATCTTAATTTCAAGATAACATTTTTGTTTTTCATGGCTATACTTTCCCTTTCCTGTTCTCAGGAAGGGGATTTTTTTTGCCCCGTCTCTTTTGCTCGTTACATTTGGGCGCCCAATATTGGCGAACAAATCATTCCATTTCCCGTATGCAGGTTTATCTGAATGAATCGGAAGTCCGGGAGCAATTGTTTCCTTTTTCACAGGTCCGCTCTGTGGCGGATATCCGGGTTGGCATCCTTACTATTCGCGAGAAATGGGAAAAAATGCTTGGGTATCCGGTGCAACTGGCGGATTCGGCAAATGAACTTCCTGAAGGATCACAGCTCATTGCCGCCAATGTGATTCCTACAAGGGCTTTTGTGGCATCGCTCAAAGCGAATCCCAGGCAGCCCGACTGGGAATCTGTAAGGATTTTACAATATCCCTGGCATATCTTTCAATTCAATGACTGGGCTATCAGGGAGGATTTTGAATTGATAACAGCAGACAGAAGTTCAGATCTTGTTCCGGAAACTGTTCAAACCATCAATCCTTCACAGATCTTCATCGAGCCCGGCGCCAAACTCCAGTATTGTGTTCTCAATGCGTCTACCGGTCCGGTTTATATCGGCAGTAATGCAGAGATCATGGAAGGCTCCCTGGTCCGCGGTCCATTTGCATTGGGAGAAGAAGGGGTAGTTAAGATGGGAGCGAAGATATACGGCGCCACCACTATCGGTCCCGGCTGCGTGGCAGGAGGAGAGATCAAGAACAGTGTGATGATGGGCTATTCCAACAAGGCGCATGATGGTTACCTGGGTGATGCTGTACTGGGGGAATGGTGCAATCTTGGCGCTGGTACTTCCAATTCAAACCTGAAGAACAATGCCTCTGATGTGAAGGTATGGCATCAGCCATCGAATCAATACCTTGCCGCAGGTATCAAATGCGGACTGCTGATGGGCGATTATTCCCGCGCCGCCATCAACACATCTTTCTATACCGGCACTGTAGTGGGCATCTGCGCCAATGTGTTCGGTGAAGGCATACCTCCCAAATTTGTACCCAGCTTCACCTGGGGCAACAAGGGACTGAGCAAATATGAATTCGAAAAAGCACTCACCGATATTGAAGTCTGGAAAAAATTCAAACATCAACAACTCACAGAAGAGGAAATAAAACGATTGCGGACTATTTTTGAAGGATCATAACAGCGAACTCAATTAAATATCATAAGAACATGCGGAAAAAAATAGCTGCAGCTAACTGGAAAATGAACTGTACCTATCAGCAGGGAGAACAACTGCTGCAGGATATTCTCGGCGCCAATATCGCGCTGAAAGATCATCAACAGGCCATCTTTGCCGTTCCATTTCCTTACCTGATCATGGCCAATGCCAAAGTGGAAGGGAAAAAAGGATACAGCATATCTGCTCAAAACGTGTACAACAAAAAATCAGGTGCGTATACCGGTGAGGTTTCTGCGGAGATGTTGAGATCCATCGATATCAAATACAGCCTGATCGGCCATAGCGAACGCCGCGAATATTTCCGGGAGAGCAACCAGATGCTGGCAGAGAAGCTCGATCTTCTGCTGGCCAATGGCATCACGCCCATCTTCTGCTGCGGCGAACCACTCGAGATCAGGGAAGCGGGTACACAGAACAGTTATGTTGCCAAACAACTGGAAGAATCACTGTTCCACCTGAGCGCAGAAGTGATCTCCACTATCGTGATCGCATATGAACCCATCTGGGCCATCGGTACCGGCAAAACAGCCACAGCGGCACAGGCGCAGGAGATCCATGCTTACCTGCGAAGTGTGCTGGCAGGTAAATATGGAGCAGCAGTTGCTGACGTTATCCCCGTTCTGTACGGCGGAAGCGTAAAAGGCAGCAATGCGCAGGAACTGTTTGCCTGTCCGGATGTTGATGGTGGACTGGTTGGCGGCGCTTCCCTCAATGCGGAAGAGTTTGCAACGATCATCAGGAGTTTACCATAAACAGATCAGGATAGCGCGTATATAAAACCTCAGCCCTGAATTGCAGGGAACAAACATGCGCCGCCTCTCTGAACATGATATATTTTGAAGGATTATCCCGGATCTGTGAAAGCTGGTCCGGGATTTCCATTATATGCTCATAACGAATCACACAGGCAGAGAATTCAGGTGAAAGACGCAGGTGTTTCGGAATAATAGCCGGCCTGGCAAAGCGGATCATATCACCCACATTACCGGATGATTTTGTTAGTCCATACTGTTCCTGCACATCGTCGAAGATCACGGTATCTATTACGGTGGGTGAGAAGATGAAATGCGATCCCTGCATCACCCTGTCGAACTCAGGCTGTTCCACTATTTCAGTTTCATACCATATCAGATTATCGTGTAAAGCCGCATAAGCTTTGGCCTTAGCCAGCACCCGCAAACCATAAGGATTACAGATGCCGCCCAGCAGCGTTATTTTCACTTTTATATTTTGCTGATAACAGGATTCCAGTAATGCAAAAACGGAATCGTAATTCCTTCTTTTTTCATCTACTGTTCCCGGCACCACGATATGTATGGCATCATCGATGTTGCCCGGTTGCCTGTATCGAGATTCATCAAAGATGGCGCCCGGTATGCTGCGCACAATTTTTCCTGAAGGGAGTTTGGAACGAAGGGCATCTTCCATGGTACTACTCAGCACGGTGAATTCATCCACAGCCCTGACCAGTCTTTTTTTTCCGAAATTCCTTACAAAACGACGCAGGGAACCATTGTGATGATATTCGAAATAATTGTTGACATCGTGAAGCGTGAGGATGGTCCTTACTCCCGGGAGCATACGCACCATCCGGGCATAGTAGACGAAATTGTCTTCCACCGAATCCAGCAACAGTAATTCAATACCGGCCTTATTTACCTCCTCTTTGATAATGCTTACAAAGCGCGCTCTCGACATGGTTTCCGGCCTGATCACCCAATCGAAATGCTGCTGTTCATTTTTCAAAAGGTATTTCAATTGTTCTGCAGCGGGGGCATAGCAAAAAACTGTGAGCTGGTTGCCCGGAAGGTTGAACAACCTGATCAGCGTGTACGCCACTTCAAAATGAGTAGTTTCAAATATGCCTATGCGCATGAGCGTTAGTGATGAATAATAAATCCCCTTCAGGGTAAACAAATGTAATCAATCCTGCCAGTAAAAGAATGCCGGGCTGCCATTGACGGGAATCGCGTATGTTTGTACCATTGGTCCCTTGCCAACAACCAAACTGAATTCCATTGCTGAGTATCCGGAAAAATCTGGCCTATAATTTTCTGCTGTCAGCCAGCCAGGTTCTGCTGCCATTGGTGTCTATCCCATATGTGAGCAGGGTATTATCGCCGGAAGGCATCGGCAGGGTGAGCTTCATCGATTCCTTCACTTATTATTTTCTTTTCATTGCAGAGTACGGGATCATACTTTACGGCATCAGGGAAGTGGCAAAAAAGAAGCACGACAAAGCCGCGCGCGACGTGCTGGTGTCTGAACTGCTGGCCCTGCACCTGATCACTTCACTGATAGCAGTGGTATTGTATTCCATTGCTGTGTTTGTTTTGTGGGATAAGATCGGGGATGTAAGACTCCTGTTGTTTTCAGTGAGCTACCTGCTGATCAACAGCTTTGCCTGTGAATGGTATTTTATGGGGATGGAGCGTTTCCGTTATATCACTTTGCGATCCCTGATTACGCGGTTACTGGCCCTGGCTTCGCTTTTCATACTGGTGAAAGGAGGGGAGGATTACTGGATCTATTATGGCATCATGGTGGTGGCGGCCATCGTCAATAGTCTCTGGAACAATCTTAACCTTTTCAGGGAAGTAAAGCTCTCTTTCAGGAATATCGATTGGAAAAAACATCTTAAGTATACACATATCACCAATGGGATCAACCTGGCTATGGGGGTTACGCTGTTATTGGACAATGTATTGCTCCGGCTGGTCAGTACAGCTGCAGTGGTTGGCATCTACGCGCTATCCGCCAAAATCCTCAGGATGGCCACATTGCTGATCACAGATTCCCTTCAGGTGTTCTACCCAAGGATCGCGGCGCTGAGAGGAGAGGGGAATGAAGATAGAAAACAGGAAATAATGCAGAAGAACCTTCAGTTCCTGGTGTTTTTTGCAGTGCCCATGTCTGCAGGGATCTGCCTGCTGGCCGGTCCGCTGGTGCGATTGCTTTTTGGAGATGAGTATACAGAGGCCATCCCCGTTATCCGCATCCTTTCTTTTTTTCCACTTTTGCGCGGGCTCAGTCTCTTCTTCTGCAACCAGGTGCTGATTGCGCATCAACAGGAGAAGAAAGCATTCATCAGTCTGGCCATCGGCAATCTCCTGTACATCCCGGTAATGTTATTGCTTTCCTGGCAGTGGCAATACAGGGGGGCGGCTGTATCTTTGATCATTGCAGAGACGCTCGTGTTGTTGATCGCTTACAGTTTATCTTCCCGCAGTTTTCCGTCACTTCAGTTGTTTGACAGAAAATCTTTCTTCCACCCGGTCCTCTCTGCATCGATCTTTATTCCCGTTTTCTATTTTTTGTATGAGCTTCAGCTGCCTGACCTGGTAGTTATTTTCACCGGCATTCCGGTTTGTATCATTTTCTATTTCATCATGCAGCTGTTTGTGCTGCGGAATGAATTTGCCCGCGCCATCCTTGATATAGTTATTCAAGGTGTGGGCAGTCGCTCGCCTCCCGGCGAGTGACTGCCCACTGCCCGCATTCACCTTACCTCTCCAAAATGAAAAAGCGACCAATCTGGTCGCTCTCACAGTAATGTGTAACTGAAATTATGCTTTCAGCTTTTCAATCAGTTCAACGTAATCTTCCATGGCATTGTCTTTGGACTTTCCTTTCAGGGCAGCCCAGGCTTCAAATTTGGCTTTCGATACAAAATCGAATGGATTGGAAGGCGGGTCCACGTTGATGTCCCCTTCGGTGGCCTGCTTGTAATAAGAGTACAATTGCAAAAGCGTGTCATTGCTGGGACGATCAGTAAGGTTTTTGCTGTCTGCAACTGCTTGCTCGAAGCGGGATTTCAAATCCATAAAAATGTTGATTTGTTGCGAATGTAAGGAATTGTTCAGAATCTGTTCACCAATAGAGAACGTGGGCCCTGAACTTTCCTTTATTGCTGAGTTCCAGCGCTGGTGCGGGGATCTTTATCATATTCGCTACAAATAATACAGAGCGAAGCCATTTCTTATTGGTGCGGATACGGGTAAGATCAATGTCCGGCGAAAGGAAGAAATGCCTGGTCCTTTCCAGTTGAGGATAGGAATAATCATTTCCATCGGGCCCTGTCCATTTATTGTCTTCTCCGCCCAGCATACCTCGTCCATTGTAACCCACGGCCAGGTTGAGCCATTTGGGAAGCCTGCTTTCCGGGATGAAGGAATTGATATTGAAGCTGACCCAGTAGGTCTGTGAATTATAATCTTTCAATAAGCGTTCGCTGAAGGTTTTACCAAAAAGCTGATTGCGCCTGTTCTTCATCTCCCGTGTGGAATAATCATAGGGCGAATAGCCCAGCTTGATTTGTATCCTTTGTTCATTCCATCCCAGCTCCTGGGCGAGGTAAGCAGCTGCTCCGGCAGCATTGGCCGTCATATCTCCCCAACTGAAGCCCCATTCTGCCGAATAGCCATCCTGTATCTCGATGATGCTTTGATAAACTATAGCGCTGAAGCCGCCAAGCCAGGCACTCCTTTTGCGATCCAGTGCCGTCCAGTACCAGGCCTCGGCAGAGATCCTGCTCAAATGGTAGGCGGTCCAGCCATGCCCGGCTTTGTCCATTTGCAGCCATTCTTTGTTATCATTGAAGAAATGGAAATGGGTTTTCTCATATCCTTTGTACCAGGCTTTATTGAGTGCGATGAAGGAGCCGCTCCATAAACCAACATGAGTGCCCGTTACCAGCCAGAGCCTGGATTGCGAAGCAGTTTTAACCGGTGTTGTATTTTTGGAAGTGGTGGCAACAGTATCCCCGGGATGTTCTGGCAGACCTACATCAACCTGAACTTCCTGGGCATGCAGGTCCAATGCGGGGACTATCAGACATGCAAGCAAGAGAAGGGGTATTCTCCTACGGCCCTGGATCATAACACAAAAATACGTTTGTTATACGAGGTTATCAATCCATAAAATTCAATAACTTCAGACCTTCAACCTGTCAATTGAACGCGCAAAATAAAAAGTTAGTATGGAAGATAAGATCAAGGAAAATGTGAATGCCTGGCTGAATGGAAATTTTGATCAGGATACAAAAAATGAGGTCAAAAGACTTGAAGCAGAGAATCCCAATGAACTGGCCGATGCATTTTACCGGAACCTGGAATTCGGTACCGGTGGCTTACGCGGTATCATGGGCGTAGGCACCAACCGCATGAACAAGTACACGGTGGGCATGAGCACACAGGGATATGCCAATTATCTAAAACAAACCTGGCCCGGCGGCGAAATACGTGTAGCTATTGCACATGATCCCCGCAATAACAGTCGCGCCTTCGCCGAGATCACCGCCAATGTGATGGCCGCCAACGGCATCAAAGTGTTTCTCTTTGAATCCCTGAGACCTACGCCTGAACTGAGTTTCACTATCCGTAAGCTCGGCTGTCAGGGCGGCGTGGTTTGTACCGCTTCCCATAACCCGAAAGAATACAACGGTTACAAAGCTTATTGGAATGATGGCGGACAACTGGTGCCGCCGCATGATAAAAACGTTATACGTGAGGTAGACAAGATCGCTTCGGTAGACGATGTGAAATGGAGCGGCGGAGAAGCCAATATCCAGATCATCGGAAAGGAAATGGACGATGCCTATATCAAAATGGTAAAAAGACTCAGTGTTTATCCTGAAGTGATTGCGCAGCAACATGATCTGAAGATCGTGTATACACCTATTCACGGCACAGGTATCATGCTGGTTCCGCAGGTATTGAAGGAGTTCGGTTTCACCAATGTTACGATAGTGGAAGAGCAGGCAAAGCCCGATGGCAATTTTCCTACCGTGGTATATCCGAATCCCGAAGAGTCCGAAGCCATGAGCATCGGTCTCAAAAAAGCGAAAGCACTGGACGCGGATATCCTGCTGGGTACTGATCCTGATGCAGACCGCGTGGGCATCGGCATCAAGGACAATAATGGTAACTGGGTGCTGATGAACGGTAACCAGACAGCAGTACTCGCTTTCAACTACCTGCTGGAAGCACGACGTACTAAAGGTGTGGCACAACCGAATGATATGGTGGTGAAAACCATCGTTACCACCGATATGATAGACAGGATCGCGGCGCATTACAATGTTGCCTGTTACAATGTGCTCACCGGCTTCAAATGGATCGCAGAACTCATCAAGGAAAAAGAAGGAAAAGAGAATTATGTAATTGGGGGAGAAGAAAGTTATGGATTGATGATCGGCGACCAGCTCCGCGATAAAGACGCCGTCAGCGCAGTTGCCCTGCTCTGCGAAATGGCAGCCTACGAAAAAGCGAAAGGGCGCAGTCTCTACGATAAACTACTTGACCTCTATGTTCAGTTCGGTTATTTCCAGGAACACCTGATCTCTATCACAAAAAAAGGAATGAATGGTCAGCAGGAGATCGCCAATATGATGGAGCAGTACCGCAAAACACCGCCTGCATCCCTGAACAATGTACCTGTGGTACAGTTATTGGATTACCAGCTGAAGCGCGGACGCAACCTGCAGACAGGAGAGGAATGGGATATCAGGCTGCCTGGCTCCAATGTATTGCAGTTCATCCTTGCGGATGGAAGCAAGATCTCTGCCCGCCCCAGTGGTACGGAGCCCAAAATAAAATTCTATTTCAGTGTGAATACGCAACTCAGCAATGCCAACGGGTTTCCTGAAGCACAGGCTGCAGCAAAAAGCAAGATCGACGGGATCATTCAAGGCCTGTCTTTATAAAACCAATAAAAAAAACAACTACAATGAAGAGATTATTTTCATGCTTACTTGTGACCATGGTTTTGATGAGTGTGGGTACAGGCTCTCAGGCTCAGACCAGGATCGGGTATATCAGCCTGCAGGAACTGATTGTTGCCATGCCTGAATACAAGAAGGCCAATGGCGATATGCAGGAGCATCAAAAAGCTTTGCAGGAGCAGGCAAACGATTACCAGTTGGAGTTTCAGCGTAAAGACAGCATTTTCAATGTTGACTCTACCAAATGGACAACCGCCATGCGTGAGGTCAAAAGAAAAGAATTGAACGAATTATATATCAGGATCGTGAACTTCAACCAGACTGCGCAACAGTCTATGCAGAAAAGGGAGCAGGAACTGCTGGCGCCTATTCAGCAAAAGGCCGTGCAAACCACACAGGCAGTTGCCAAAGAGAATGGGTATGCTTATATTCTCAGCAAGGAGCAACTGATCGCTTTCCCTGCTGCCGATGATATACTGCCGCTTGTAGCAAAGAAACTGGGCTTAAACCTGAGCGCGGCGCCACCGTCAGGAGCACCGGGCGGGGTAAAGAAACCATGACCGGTATAAACTATTAGTAAAGAGCCGCTCCTATGGGATCGGCTTTTTCTTTTATAAAAATCCCTAATCAGGTTACATTTACAAAAACAGGATTTACCAATTGGTTGAGGCATATGAAAAATAGCCCTAATTATAGTGATACCGCCCTTTTAACCCTCATAAAGAATGATCAGGACCTGAACCTGGTTATTCGTTTCATCTATGAGCAATATTCGGCTATGATCAGCGCGCATGTTCTGAAGAACAGCGGCACCAGGCAGGATGCAGAAGATATTTTCCAGGATACTGTAGTAAGCTTTATCGAGATCGTCAGGAAAGATAAGTTCCGGGGCGATTCATCTATCGGTACTTTCCTGATGAGCATGGCTAAGAATAGCTGGCTGAATGAATTAAAAAGAAGAACGAGGGCAAGTTTGAGGGAAGAACAATTCCAGCATTCAAAGGAAATACAGGAAAACGATATCAGTGCTTTCCTGGTTGACCAGGAAACGAAAAAACAATTCAAAGATATACTTGGCAGGTTGGGGGAAAACTGTAAAAAGATACTGTTGCTATATTATTACCAGAACCTGTCTATGAAAGAAATCGTTTCACATTTGCCTTATGAAAATGAACAGGTGGTAAGGAATAAGAAATACAAATGCCTGCAACAGCTATCCGACTTGCTGCGCAATTCCCCTGCCATCAGGAATTCATTCAATTACCCACACGAATAATATACGTATGGAAGAAAGCAAGAGAAATCTATTGACAGACCACCTGGATGAAACACTGCAGGGACGCCGGATACCGGAAGCGGAAGAACTGATCCGGCAACAACCGGAAGCCCTGGAAGAATGGAACTACCAGAACCTGGCAGTGGATGCTATCCGGTATGAAGGTCTTGTACAGCAGGTAGCTGCCGTGAAAGAACAGTTCCTCGCCGATACCCGCAAGGCCCCTGTTTTTTCAATGAAAAAAATTTTACGCGTGTCCGCTGCCATCATTGTGCTGCTTGGAGCTGCTGCCGTTTTGAAATATGCTTCAGTGAACAGCAAGCACTTTTTCAAGGACCACTACGCAGCTTATGAATTGCCGGTAAAGAGGGGAGAAGGCGTTCCGTCGGGCCAGGACCTGGTGCGGGCCTATGATCATAAGAACTGGAAAGAAGTTATCCGGCTGTATGAGCATTTGCAGGTGAAGAATAATCAGTCGATCTTTCTGGCAGGCATAGCCGAAATGGAACTGCATAATTATGATGCTGCCATCCGAAAATTTGAAGGCGTGCTGAATAATGCAGGAGATCGCGATTATGAAGATGAAACAAATTACTACCTGGCCCTGGCTTTATTGGCCAATGATCAACCGGCGGAAGCTATTGCAATATTTGAAAAGATCGAAACGAATCCTGGTCATCCCTATGCCGAAAGGGTAAAAGGCTTCTCAGAACTGGATCTGAATATCCTGAAACGCAAAGCGGGTAGCAGGAAGCAATAAGGGACCGATAAAAACAGGAATATCAAAAAGTATAAGAAAGATATCGATAAAGGCATTCTTTTTACCATTGGACCGGTGTTACCTAACAGTACAAAATTGGCCCAGTAATCCGGCGTTTTGTACAGGGCATCGCTGTGCAGGTAGTCCAGTTTCGCCAGTTGAAGGGCTTTGGCTCTGGAATGCCCCTGCTGCAGATGATGATGAAATCTTTTCAGAATAACAGAAGAAGCTTTATCGTCTGCTTTCCATAAACTGTTGATGATACTGGCACAACCGGCATAGGCAAATCCTCTCGACAGGCTCATCACTCCTTCACCATTAATCAGCTTACCCTGTCCGGTTTCGCAGGCGCTGAGTATCACCAACTCTGTAGCATCCATATTCAGTCCGTATATTTCATCCGCATACAATCGATTGTCTTCATATTTTCCTTTATCCGGATAGAATGCAAGGAATGAACCACCACTATTGTCGAGGTCTGCCACTGCATGGGTAACTACATGCAGCACCGGATAACGGTTAAGGTTTTGCAGAAAATTTCCTTTGGTAGCACTGCGATCCGTTAACTGCAAGCCCGGCAGTCCTTTTATTTCGTTTATGGATGCGGGTAAGCTGTAAAGTACTGGATGGCCGGGGATAGAAATACCAGAGTTATTGAAGGGGGCCATCGCCAGTACGTTGTAAGGCGCCTCTCCGGTTCTTGCCGCGAACTGCGGAACTATGAACTGGGATGAAAAATGATAACTGGTGGTGATCGATTCCAGCAAAGGCGCACCCTTATTGTCAGGCAAAGATTCAAACGGTAGAAAATGCAGCACATCGTCAGGAATAATGATCCATTCCTTCAATCTGCCGGTCACAGACAGTATTGGCAGCACCAGGCGCTGGTACAATTCCGGGCCTGTCGCCTGGCCGCTGAACCTGCGCCCGGGGGTTGCAGTCTGTAAAGCATCGGTCCAGGTATTGATCAGCTGTTTTATATACTTCAATGAATCGGTCTTCAAATACCGGAAGTCATTACTGCTGATCACGAATGTATGCAGACTGGCGGTATCTGCATAAAGGCTCACCAATACCTGCTCCTTGCCAATCGCCTGCTGGATCTGTTTGAGGCTGGGATAGGATTCTTCATATTTCAGCCTGTAATAAATATTGTTCCGTTCAATTTCCTGTTGGAGTTTGGACAGTTCGATCTCTACATTCATTTTTTCCTTAACGATGGATGCGCTTGCCTGCAGATCGTTAGCCTGGTCCAATTTTACATTGAGGCGGGCGATACTGTATTTCAGTTGTCTTTCTTCCTGCAGCAAAACCGGATCGATGCCGTTGATCTGTTTATACTGATGTTCTTTCAACTGTTGTGCTATCACAGATGCCTTGCTTTTCTCTGCGATCAGGAAAGCCTGTTCAAGATATTGTTCACCCGGATGTTCCTGATGAAGCTGCATGCAAACCCTGAAAGCCCCATCATAAATTGCTTTGCTGTTTTTTTTCAGCAACAATCTTGCATCATCGGTATCGTAGCTTTTCTCGATATACCGAAGCAGGGAAATGGCGCTGTGGTAAGCGGCCAGTGATGCAGTCAGCCGATTGCTTGTATTGAACTGCTGAAATATTTCGGCTTTCAGTTTCAAAGCTTCCAACAATTTATAGGAAGTGAAACTACCTGTAAATCCATCCGGATTAGTGGATATATCCTTGTTATTGAATCTCCCTGAAAATATGATCACAGCCTGTTGAAGAGATGTAAGGGCTGCTGCAAACTGCTTTTGCTGATGCTGTAATCGGGCACGGTAAAAAAAGTAAATGCCTGCGTCCAGATCCTTTGCATTACCGGACCTGTTCTGTGATCTGTGCGCAAAACTGCTCAGAGACCGGGCTGCTGAACCAGGATCATTCAATTGCAGATACGCCAATGCCATTTCGTTTTCTACCCCGGGCACTTCAACAGGGTTCACTTTTTTAAAACAGTTGAGCGCCTGCACAGGATTACCCATTGCCAGGTAAGCCTTTCCCATATTCAGCCAAAGCTGGTTGGTGAACAAGCCGTATTTGAGCAGCCTCCCGTAAATGGCGAGCGCCTGCCCGAACTGTTCCTGCCTGTAAAAGGAAGCGGCAATATTGTTCTCGAAATTGATGGCGGAAATTTTATCGAAAGGCTTCTTGCTTTTTACGATCTCAAGTGCCTGCATGAAATAATTACTGCTTTGCCGGTAATTGCCGCTCTCGTAGAACAGGGCGCCCCATACATTGTACAAGCGTTCTTTTTCGGGCAGGCCGGGAAATTGTTTACTCAGTGATTCCGCAGCAGCGAGGAAGTGATTGGCAGAATCGAATTGATTGAGGTTATAATAAACTGAACCTGTATAAACAGTCAAAGTAAAGAGCAGGGAGTCGCTCCATTTCTTATTCAAACGATGAACCCACAAAGCTTTCAGATAAGAATCGCGGGCGCCGGGATAATTTCTTTTCACATCCAGCAGGATACCTTTTTTTAGATAGGATTGAAAGAGGATGGTATCAGTGATATGTCTTTTTTCACATAGGGTTATTAATTTTCCGAAGCCGGCAAGGGCTAAACTATCTGTTTGGTCTGTAGGTTCAGGGAGATAAAAAAGATGGTTGGCCTTTTGATAGAGCGCCAGTACTTCCTGCTCCGGGTTACCGGTAGCAAAGCTCCTGTTCACACAGAACATCAGCAGACTGAACAGCAGGATGGTAATCCGGCGCATGGGTTTTTCTCGGTTATGGGGTGGGTATACTGCGAAGGTGGCAAATGCTTTAATCCCTGTATCTCGTAATGATCACCTGCGGTGGCCTGGGAGCCAGGGGCGCATAGATATAACGCGACAAAAAGAAGTCATTTCTCTTTGATCGAATATCTGCTGTGAGCGTTTGCGGGATATCGCTGGCTTTTTCATAATAGAACAGCCGCACTGTTATCTTCTGCAAAGCCTTATTACTGCAATCGCTCAAACGGTAATAGATGGTAACATCCTTGCTGTCTCCATTCTGTGGATTCTGGCCGAATGCGCCTTCCTCAAGCGACTGCCGTAAATTGATAACGCCATTGGTTGTACGAACCCGTACATGCTGATCATTGGCCTTTTGACCGGGAGGCGGTTCATCAGCCTGCCCGTTGCCATTATCGTCATCATCTCCATCATCGAATTCACAATCATTGTTGCCTGGTGCGGGATGATCACTACTGTTATCACAGACTGATGTGGCGGATGGGTCCGCATTGTAATAGGGTATAGCGAGTGTATCGTTTTCGCTTAGTACATAAACACTGTCTACATATGTAATGCCGGAAAGCACCAGTTCTTTCGTACAGGTATCGCTGCTGCCTTCCTTTACAAAGCCCACCAGGTAGCGGGCGCCTGTTTCACTTTTACTGATATTGATGGAACCAGTAGCGCTATCTATCACCAGGCCCTGTGGCATGGCAAAATAAGTGCCGGCGCCGGGATTATTCAGTGGAGAGATGATATAGTCGTTTCCCGGGCCTTTCCATTTCGGACAAACCAGTGCAGTACCGTAATCCGGACCGGTGCAATTGGAGTTAAAGACTGGGCGGGCCGTAGCTGTTTCGGGTAAGCTACCGGTTAGGCGGTCCCTGACCAATTCCTTATTACATCCAACCACTATAATAATCAACAAAACTGTAGTCAGGGATATTACAGCAAACAACCTGGTCTTCATAGAAACATGATTTCTGTCAATAATATGTTACAACGTTCAACAACAGAGAATATTGTTCACTGAAAATGGAGGGAGCAGAGGCACTGCAGCTATTCGGTTAAGACATACCGTTATATCCCGGTTCCCTGAAATCCGGAAAAATCCCTTTAGTAAAAGCTGAAAACCGTTTTGTAACCAGTATTGAAAGGAAATATAAAAAATATTGACACAGCACAAATAATTGAAAATTAGTCGCAAACTATTAGTAAAAAAAAATATCAGTGTATAATTTTACCCAGGACCCATTAACTCCATGAAAACCCTGACATCAAAACCGGCCTGCTATGATGTGTCTACATCTCTGAATTTTTACCCTGTTTGCAGGCAAAAAATTCTCAATATCCGGCGAATTGTTTTCATGGTCTTAATGATCATAATCCATTATCAAAATCCAATCTGATGAAAACAATTTTACGCCTCCTGGTTTTGTTGTTCTATGCAACTTGTGCAGAGGCACAAATTACAAGTCCGGTTGCAAGGGCCGGATTTGGTATCGATGCGGATCTCAGGGCAAATTTCTTTAATGGAATTCAGCAATCGGGCACGGACGATTGGTTCAGTGCCCCCGGAAGTTTTGGAGCCGGAACCTGGGTAATTGATACTACAGGGGCTGCCGAGCTGGTTGCTCGCTATGCCACGGACCTCAATTTCCGGAAGTTGCCTTTCTACCGTACCATGCGGTTACCTGCTTATTCCGTTGTGAACCAGAAAAGATGGATCGATGCGGTATTCATCCGCGATTATCACGGAGATGACTCCACGATGTTTGCCAGCGGTTCCAATAAGAATGGCATGAGCCCAGAATTCTGGACCTGTCCCGTTGCTCAATCCGTACCCGATAAAAATGAGATCCTGGACATGATGGTGCATGTGCGGCGCGCCGGTGCAGGCACCACTTCCAGCGACTCGCTTTGGATGCTCGGCGGCATTTCTATTGAAAACGTTACCGGTAACCGGTATTTCGATTTCGAGATGTACCAGACCGATATTTATTACGACAGGGCCTCTCTCCGGTTCTATGGTTATGGCCCTGACGCCGGCCACACTTCCTGGCAATTTGATGCTGCCGGTGAAGTCACAGTGCCCGGTGATATTATCTTCACCGCAGAATATACTCAAAACGCCCTCACTTATATCGAAGCACGTATCTGGGTGGATCGTGCTGCACTGAACATAACACCCCAGGGGTTCAACTGGACGGGCACTTTCGACGGCGCTTCCAATGGTTCACAATTCGGGTACGCCGGCATCACACCCAAAACAGCCGGTGCATTCTATACAGGATTGACCAGCGCCCCCAATACCTGGGCTGGTCCGTTCAAACTGGTGCTCGGGGATAACAGTGTTCAGAATAATTATATCGCAGGACAGTTCATGGAATTCTCAGTGAACCTCACCAAACTGGGCCTCGATCCTGTAACGCTACTTGGTGGAGATGCCTGTGGAATGCCGTTCAGGCGCATCCTGGTCAAGAGCCGCGCTTCTACTTCGTTTACCGCATCGCTCAAGGATTTCGTGGGGCCATTTGATTTCTTCCTGGCGCCAAGAGCGCAGGCGCTTGCAGACAGGCCTATGTTCTGCGGTACTGTGGAAAATGCAACAGTGTCTGTTTCCAATCCTGTACCTACTTCCAATTATACCTGGTCAACACCAGACGGCACCATTGTAGGCACCAACCTGGGGCCAAGCATCACCGTAAATGCACCTGGCACCTATATCGTAACCCAGGTTCTGGCAACCGGCTGCACCACCTATGCAACGGATACCGTATCACTCGCCTGGGACCCTCTCTGTGTAATACTTTCCGGCAAGCTTACCAGCTTCGAAGGAAACTATAAAAATGGAATGGTGGCACTGAACTGGAAAGTGAACAATAACCAGGAAACAAATTCATTCATCATTGAAAGAAGTGCAGACGGCGTGGAATTTTCCCCGGCCGGAGAACTTCCTTCCCTCAAAGATCAGTACAGCGCTTCTTACAATTTCAATGATAATGTTGGCGAACTCAATACACCTGTTCTGTACTACAGGTTGAAAATGATCAGCAAACAGGGCTATCCTGCATACAGCCGGATCATCAGGATCGTATTGAGCAATGGCGGAGAAACCGGCATCTCCATTACACCCAACCCGGTGAAAGATCAAATGCAGCTTAATATCGTATCCAATGGCAGCAGGAATGTACAGGTATTCATTTATAATATGGCCGGGCAATTGATGCAGTCAACAAGAACCAGGGTCAGCAAAGGATTTTCAAGCATCAGCCTTTCAGGCTTTGATCAATGGCAGCGGGGAGTATACATGATAAAGCTGTTATTGGATAATGAAGTGTTTACAGAAAAGATAGTAGTGGCCAAATAAAACTGAAATAATAAACAGGCATTTAATCAATCAAAGTAGATACTATGAAAACCATCTCCCTGTTCATCATGGCCATTCTGCTGATGCTAATTGGCAGCCATTGCGCACAGGCACAAACCTTCTCGCCACAGGTGATCAACAGTTCCGGTCAGGCCGGTAAAAAGGCCATTTTTTACTTCGACTGGTCTGTAGGTGAATTGGCCCTGATCACCACCATGCAGAACGCCGATAGCAGTTTTATGCTGACAAACGGTTTTCTGCAGCCGGGAACTGCCGGCAAAAAACCTGGCGGTGGTATCGGCAGTGCTTTGAGCAATGATGAAGTGACCCTTCATCCCAATCCAACCGCAGATAATCTCTATGTAACGGTAATGCCTAAAGATAAAGGGCAGGTGAAGATCTACCTGTTCAACCAGAAAGCCGGACTCATTTATCATAAGATCTTCCCTTCAACCAGTGCGGTTGCTGTTACCATTCCCATGGCCAGCCAGATCAACGGGCTATACACCCTCAGGATAGAGTTATATCCGGAAAACGGAGAGCCGCGCAAAAGCAGTTACCCTGTTCTGAAAATCAACAAATAGAAAAAACATTCAATCCCTAATATCCAATCATTATGAAAAGGTTATTACTTCCCATACTTTGTATGATAATGACAGCGCCCCTGCTGGCCCAGGTGGGAGACCATATCAATTACCAGGCAGTAGCCCGCAATGCAAATGGCGATCCTATCCGGGATCAATCCATTACCCTTCGGTTATCCATTCGCGAAGGATTTGCTGAAGGATCGGTCCTCTACCAGGAAACCAGGAATATCAGCACCAACCGGTTTGGAATGGTGACCGTTTCCATTGGCAGCGAAGGCGCCACCAGTGTAACAGGAACTTTAAATAATGTTGATTGGGGAAATGGGTTGGCAAAGTATTTACAGGTGGAGATCGATCCCGCCGGAGGCACTAAAATGCAGGATATGGGGACCGGCCGCCTGCAAAGCGTTCCACATGCCATGTATGCCAGCAAAGCAAAACCTTCGGGGCAGGCAGGCGGCGACCTTACAGGGAATTATCCCAACCCGAGGATCGCTGATGGTGCAGTGTCTTCAGGCAAAATTGCCAATGAATCCGTTACTTCCATCAAACTGGTAGACGGTTCAATAACCACTCAGAAGATTGTTGATGGCGCCGTTACAGCATCCAAACTTGCACCGGGAATCATACCCACTGCATTGCCGCCTGTTGGAGTTGCCGGTGGCGACCTCAGTGGGAACTACCCCAATCCATCCGTAACCAAACTAAGAGGTATTGCTATGAGCGAAACCATTCCAGTTGCCGGACAGGTTTTAAAGTTCGATGGAACCCAGTGGCTCCCTGGTGAAGCAGGTGGTGGCTCAAGCTTTACATTGCCGTATACATCCTCCGGCAATGCCGCAACCGGATTATTGTCGCTCACCAATAACGGCAACGGGGAAGCGCTGCTGGGCATCAATGCATCTGCTGATCCCAATGCAAGCGCTATCACCGGCAATATCACTGCAACAAACGCCGGGCTGATGTCTGCAGGTATCAAGGGTATGAACAATGGAACAGGCGCTGATGGCATGGGCGTATGGGGCTTGCATGCGGCCTCGGGTACAGGTGTGCTGGGCACTTCTTCCGGTGGTTTTGGTGTTAAGGGAGAATCAACTTCAGGCAACGGCCTGGCCGGCAGCAGCGTGTATGGTGCAGGCGTGCTGGGCACCAGCACTGAAGGTACGGCAGGACTCTTCGATATCTCCAACCCCAATAGTTTCAACGATGCCATATTTGCCAGTAACAGTGGTTACGGCAATGGTATCACGGCAATGGCTACCCTGGGTAACGGTGTTTTTGGAATAGCCAATGACCTGGGCGGCGCCGGCGTTTTCGGTGTGAACAATGCAGGAGGAGAAGCCGTGGTAGGCCGTGCATTCAGCAACAGCGCCGCGGCCGTTGTGGGCAGGAATGATGGCGCATATGCCGGTGTGAAAGGTGTGAATGCCGTCAATAACGGAACAGGTATTCTGGCGCAGGCCAATGTGGATGGCGCTGTAGATGGCAATGCACTGGTGGCGTCCCTGGAAGGATCTGCAACTGGTAATACGGCTGTTTTCCAGGCAAACGGCTCCAATGTTGCCCGTATCGATCATACAGGCAGGGGCTTCTTCAACGGCGGAACGCAGATTGGCGGCGCCGATGTTGCCGAGCTGTTTGAAGTTGCAGGTATCCGTAACAGTTATGAACCCGGCGATGTGCTAGTGATCTCAAAGTCATCCGACCGGAAAATGGAAAAATCAACAAAACCATATTCAATGCTGGTTGCCGGCGTATATGCCACCAGACCGGGCGTGACTCTCACAGAGGAAAATGCAGAGCAGGACAAACTTCAGCATATGGTGCCGATGGGCGTGATTGGCGTGATCCCAACGAAAGTTTGCCTGGAAGGGGGCCCCATCGAAAGAGGCGACCTGCTGGTTACTTCCTCCATCCCCGGCGTAGCCATGAAAGCAGACCTGGACAAACTGAAACCCGGTCAGTCCCTTGGCAAGGCATTGCAGGAATATAATGGCAACGGTGTTGGTAAGATCAATGTGCTGGTGAGTGTAAAATAGATTACATCATTTTATAATCGAATAGTATGAAAACATATAAAAAGATAATAAGCATTTCACTCTCTGTTTTCATTATCCTGTGTTGCAACCAGGCAATTGCCCAGTTGGCCAGTGAAAAACCAGTCGCCTCATTTTATTCCAAACTGGCAAAGGAGAAGTTGGCGGAAAAGCAAAAAAACAAAACAGCCATGCCTGCTTTGAAACAACAGCTGCCCAGCAAAAAGCCTATGACCAGGGAAAGCAGGGAGGCTGTTGAAAAAAGACGGCAGAAAGCTAAAATGTAATACTCAGTCAGGTTTATTTCCCGTTTAGGTGTGTTAAGACAAGGCCGTTCCGGAAGGAGCGGCTTTTGTTTTTGCAGGTCCACTAATATCCATGCCGCCGGGCACAGAATTTGATTTCTTTCCACAAAACAGCATCAAAACCTGAATGGCCCAAATAAAAAAGTGACCGCTGGTAAGCGATCACTCTTCCGTAAAATATCGAAATCAATTATTCTATTGTTCTTTCGCTGATCTTTCCTGTTGTTTTGTTTTTCAGGATCAGTTTTTTAGCGCCGTAATGCGTTACTTCTTCTTTTACCAGGTAATGGTCTGCATCAAATTCAACGAGGTGACTGTCTTTTGTAACGCCCGTTCTGCCACGCCAGACATCCAGTTTCACAGGCTCCCATTGTTTGGATTTAGCGGAGCGATAAGCCGCATCCAGTATACAGTTCACCACGTAACCATCATAGAAGGTCTCTTTGGGAGATGTGCCGTTTTCCATGGCATTGAACATATCCATGAACATATGGTTGTAGCCAAGTTCATTCAGTTCATCACCTACCGGGAACAACCAGCCGCTGTTGCTTTCAGCTTTTTCAGCAACATAATCGGCGCCTTTTCCCGTAGTGAACATATCGAAACCGGTACGAAGAAAGCTGTTGATCCAGATGGTGCCTTCAGTGCCCATCACTTCATCGCGGAGATCGAGGCCCCCGCGGAAAGTCCAGCTGACTTCAAACTGTCCGATGGCGCCGTTCTCATATTTCACCAGGCCTATGGCATGGTCTTCTGCATCGATGGGCTTCACCTGTGTATCTGCCCAGCACATCACTTCAACCGGTTTAATATCTTTCCCAATATAACTACGGCTGATCTCCACGCAATGACAACCGAGGTCGAGGATACAACCGCCTCCCGCCATTTCCATATCCCAGAACCAGTCGCTATGTGGCCCGGGATGCGTTTCCCGGCTCTTTGCCCAGAGGATTCGGCCCAAAGCCCCGTTCTGTACGGATTCCAGCGCTTTGATGAATTTGGGCGTATATACCAGGTCTTCCAGGTATCCGTTGAAGATGCCGGCTTTCTCCACTGCATCCAGCATACGTTTCGCTTCCTCACCATTCCGGCCGAGTGGCTTGGTGGTGATCACGGCCTTCTGGTGTTTGCAGCAAAGCAATACTGCTTCTTCGTGCATGTGATTAGGTAATGAAATACAAACCACATCCACTTCCGGACGGGCGATGGCTTCTTCCAGGTTGGTAGTATAAAAACCAACATTGTAATCGTCTGCAAACTTCTTTGCACTTTCCTGTCTGCGGGAATAGATGCTAACGATCTTGTCCCTGCTTCTGTACCCTTGTATCGAATCCGCATAGAAGCGTCCGATAAACCCGGACCCGAGCATCGCAATTCTTTTCATAATGTTTGTTCGTATTAGGTTCTTGAAGTATTGGGTTAAGCCTTCTCAGCAAGCTGTTTTTTCTCGCGGAAAAAGAGAATGAAATAGATCAGCACGGCGATGGCAATGTAAGCAGGAACGAACCAGATACTCTTCCAGTCGTGCCCACCTTCGGTTGCATAACTGTTGGTGATATATCCTGAGAACTTCGTACCGATTACCATACCGAGGCCATAAGTGGCGAAGGTAAAAAGCCCCTGTGCAGCGCTTTTGATTTTTTCTCCTGCTTTCTTTTCGGTATACATATACCCGGTGACGAAGAAGAAATCATAACATACACCATGCAGGATGATGCCCGCATATAACAACCAGGTGCCTGTACCCGCATCGCCATAAGCGAAAGCCACATAACGGAGGATCCAGGCCAGCATGCCGATGATGAGCATATTCTTTACGCCGATCCTGTTAAAGAGGAAAGGAATGGCAAGAATGAAAAGTCCTTCGGAGAACTGGCCGATGATCATTTTACTGGCAGGTTTGTCCATACCCACTTCATTCAGGAATGGATTGGCAAACCCATAGTAGAAGGAGAGTGGAATGCAGATCAGAATAGCGGCGATGAAGAAGACGAGGTAGGATTTATTTTTCAACAGGGCAAAAGCCTCTACTCCAAGTGCTTTGGAAGCCGAGCCATTAGCATCTTTCTTAGGAGGTGTATTGGGTAGTATAAAACTGAACAAACCCAAAACAACTGAAGCGCCAGCTGCGATCAGGAAAGTAGTGGAGGTTTTTTCTATCTGTAACTGTCCAACCAGGAAACCTGCAACGATCCAGCCGATGGTGCCAAATACCCTGATCCATGGGAATTGCTTGCCGGGATCGCTCATGTGCTGGAATGCGATGCTGTTACTGAGAGCGATAGTAGGCATGTAAAGAATGGAATACAATAATACCACCCAAAAGAATACGTCTGCATCCATTACCATCGTGGACAGATACAGGATTACAGCGCCTCCCAGGTGAAGCAGGCCCATCATTTTTTGTGCAGCGAAATACCGGTCTGCGATCATTCCCACAAAAAAGGGGGAGATCATGGTAGCAATGGCCAGCGCCATATAGGCGTCGCCAATTTTAGTATCGATGCCAGCCGTTTGCATATGCTCACCCATATAAGTTCCGAGCGTAACATACCAGGCGCACCAGATAAAGTACTGGAGGAACATCATAATGGCGAGCGAAATCCCCGTGTTAGTTTTCATCAGTCTGTATTGGTTTAGTAGAAGTTATGTTTGATTAAGAGGGAAATTTACAAAACAATTTGATAGTGGCGTCAGTACACAATGAAAAACTCTTCCACATTGTTCATAATATTACGGGGATAAGTAATGCAATGCTATAACGATTGAGCAGAATCAGGGTGTGAGCAGTCGCTCGCCTCTGGCGAGTGACTTGTATTTAGTCGCCTCCGGCGACGCGGTGTTCGCCGGAGGCGAACAATTAGAAGTCACTCGCCAGAGGCGAGCGGCTGCCCACACCCAGCACAAATTTTTCATGCTGCTTGATCCAATTACCTATATTTGTATAAGCGCTTATACAATTATCTATGAACTTTTACGAATCACTCGGATTTCTCGTGCTGGGTAGCCGGCTCCGCCGCCTCAGCGAAAACTTCCTTTCAGACGTGAACAGGGTTTACGCCGAACATCAGCTGAAGTTCGACGCCAGCTGGTTTCCTGTTTTCTATATTCTCAGTAAACAAAAACAGGTTTCCATCCGCTATATCGCCGATGAACTGGCCGTTTCACATTCCGCCATCAGCCAGCTCGTGAGCAGCCTGCAGGAAAAAGGACTGCTGAAAACAACTGCGTCTGCTGAGGATGGAAGAAAGAAAGTAGTAACCTTCACTGCAAAAGGACAAAAACTGCAACAACAGATAGAGCCTGTTTGGAATGCCCTGAGCAAAGCCATGGAGGAACTGGCAAAGGAAGGCAATCACAGCAAACATTTCCTGAAAGCTATCGGCGAACTGGAAACAGGACTTACATCCGCTTCACTTTTCGAAAGAGTGGAAAAACATCTCGATCAATAATCTTACAAATCCAAATACATGAACGAGTTTCAATACGGCATCGATCAACTCACAGTCAGCACGGCTCTTGCCATTGCTTCCGGCAGTCTGAAAGGCTTGCTGGGTAAAGCTTCCCGCGAGAAAGTGCTGGCCAGCCAGCAGCATGTACAGGAGATTGTGGACACTAACCGCACCGTCTATGGCGTGAACACAGGCTTCGGCATTCTCGCATCTGCCAGCATCTCCGATGAAGACACCAGGTTGCTGCAGCATAAGATCCTGCAAAGCCATAGCGTGGGCGTAGGCGATCCAATTCCTACAGAAGTGGCAAAGATCATGCTCATCACCAAGATGCAGGCATTGGCGCAGGGTTTCTCCGGTGTACAACTGGAAACACTGGAACGTATCAACTGGCATATTGAGAACGATGTGATACCCGTAGTACCGGAAAAGGGTAGTGTAGGCGCATCAGGAGATCTCGCACCTTTATCGCATTTATTCCTGCCGTTGATCGGCCTGGGGGAAGTGATGTACAAAGGCGAACGCCTGCCTTCTCAAAAAGTATTGCATCAATTCAGCATGCACCCCATTCAACTGGGACCGAAAGAAGGGCTGGCCCTGATCAATGGCACTCAATTCATTTTATCATTTGCGGTGAAAGCCGTACAAAGACTGCACAATTGCCTGGAAGCAGCCGATATCATCGGAGCGATGAGCCTGGAAGCACTCACCGGCACCAAAGCGCCATTCGATGAAAGGCTTCATCAACTGCGCCCATTTGCAGGCAACAAGCTCGTAGCACAAAGACTTCGTTTATTATTACATGATTCCAATATCATGCAAAGTCATATGGACTGTGGACGTGTGCAGGACCCATACAGCCTGCGATGTATGCCACAGGTACATGGCGCCAGCCGCAATGCCTGGCTGCACCTGAAGGAACTGACCGAAATTGAACTGAACTCCGTTACAGACAACCCCATCATTCTTGCTGCCGACGATACCATCAGCGGTGGTAACTTTCATGGACAACCGATGGCGCTGCCCCTGGATTATGCCTGCTTTGCCGCAGCAGAAGTGGGCAATATCGCCGACCGGCGCTGTTATCTTTTGCTGGAAGGAAAATGGGGATTGCCTATGTTGCTGATGAAGAATGTAGGGCTCAACAGCGGCTTCATGATCCAGCAATACACCACTGCTGCGCTGGTAACAGAGAATAAAACACTTTGCTTTCCAGCCAGTGCAGACTCCATCCCAACTTCACTCGGACAGGAAGACCATGTGAGCATGGGTAGCATCAGCGGCCGCAAGCTCAATAAAGTGATCGATAACCTGGAATATATTTTAGCCATCGAGCTGCTCAGCGCCTGCCAGGCCATCGAGTTCCGCCGTCCGCTCAAAAGCAGCGCCATCCTGGAATTTGCGCATGACTATGTACGTAAATATGTGTCGTTCGCTGAGGAAGACAGGATCTTCGCCAATGATATCAACCAGATCCGTGAGATCATCCACGATTTCTCTTTCGTGAACCAGGTGAACGCCTTCGCCAGCGCCGGAAAATCCATGCTCAATGTAGGTTATGAACAATTCGATTTAACATCATCATCCAACTAAAATCATTCGTTATGATCAAAACATACGATCCCGCAAAATATAAAACGCCAACCGGCTCCACCCTGAACTGCAAAGGATGGGTGCAGGAAGCCGCACTCCGCATGCTGCTCAACAACCTCGATCCCGATGTTGCTGAACGCCCCGAAGAACTGATCGTGTATGGTGGAAGAGGAAAGGCCGCCAGGAATTTTGAAGCGCTGGACCTCATCATCAAAGGACTGAAGGATTTGAATGAAGATGAAACCCTGCTCATTCAAAGTGGCAAACCTGTTGGCATTCTCCGGACACATAAGGATGCGCCCCGCGTGCTGCTCAGTAATTCACAACTCGTTCCCAACTGGGCCAACTGGCAACACTTTGATGAATTGGAGAAAAAAGGACTGATGATGTATGGACAAATGACTGCCGGCTCCTGGATCTATATCGGATCGCAGGGCATCGTGCAGGGAACATATGAAACTTATGCGGCAGCGGCCGACAAACATTTCGGAGGTACACTTCGTGGTACCCTCAACGTTACAGCAGGTCTGGGTGGCATGGGTGGCGCTCAGCCGCTCGCCATTACCATGAATGAAGGTGTGGCCCTGGTAGCAGAAGTGGAAAAATGGAGGATCGAAAAAAGATTGCAGACCAAATACCTCGATGTGATGATCGAAGATATCGATGCCGCCATCGACCGCGCACTGGAAGCCCGAACAAAAGGAGAGGTGCTGAGCATCGGAGTGCTCTGCAATGCAGTGGACCTCCTGCAAAGACTGGTGGATCGAAATATCATTCCCGATACACTTACAGACCAGACTTCCGCGCATGATCCGCTGATCGGCTACTGGCCGCATGAGATCTCCTACGAACAAGCGAAAGTGCTGCGCACGGAAAATCCGCAGCAGTACATCGATTATGCCTACAATTCAATGTACCGCCATGTAGAGCTGATGCTGGACTTACAAAAGCGCGGCGCTATCACTTTCGATTACGGCAATAATATCCGCGCACGCGCCAAAGAAAAAGGATTGCAGAACGCATTCGATTTTCCTGGTTTTGTGCCGGCGTATATCCGTCCGCTTTTCTGCGAAGGGAAAGGTCCTTTCCGCTGGGCGGCGCTCAGTGGCGATCCCGCAGATATTGCCGTTACCGATGAACTGATCGGCAATATGTTCCCCGAAAATAAATCATTGCAACGCTGGCTGAAACTCGCAAAAGAGAAGATCGCCTTCCAGGGTCTGCCTGCCCGCATTTGCTGGCTGGGACAGGGAGAGCGCGAACGCGCAGGACTGGCCTTCAATGAGCTGGTGAAAACTGGAAAAGTGAAAGCGCCGATCGTGATTGGCCGTGATCACCTGGATACTGGTTCTGTTGCTTCTCCCAACCGCGAGACCGAAGCCATGCTCGATGGCAGCGATGCTGTTGCCGACTGGCCACTGCTCAATGCACTGGTGAATACAGCCGGCGGCGCAAGTTGGGTGAGCCTGCACCATGGTGGTGGAGTTGGAATGGGCTACAGCATTCATGCTGGGATGGTGATAGTGGCTGATGGCACTGATGCCGCAGCAGCAAGACTGGCGCGTGTGCTCAGGAATGATCCTGGTATGGGCGTGATCAGGCATGCAGATGCGGGGTATGAGCTTGCAAAAGAAACAGCAAAAGAAAATGGACTTGACCTGGAAGAAAGATTGGGTTAGATTCTAATCCTGCTATGGAACACATTCCTTAAGTCAATAATATCAAAAAGTGTTGTGAGATTTGAAAAAGGAGATTTTAATTAATCTCCTTTTTTTGCACTTACTGTTTACTAATGAATGGAAAAATATTATTGATAAGTAAATACCCCTATTTTTGGGACAAATGAATGAAAGGGTAGAGGTAATACATTAGGCATAATTAAATTGCAGCAGCCCAATAAGTATATGGTGGCTTAACCATAATTCTAAACCTATTCATGATGAAATTCCCCTGTTTCCTGGCAGCACTGGGATGTATGGTATTGATCGGATTCAATCACAACTTATGTGCTCAAACGATCATACCTGTTACAACTAAATCTCCTTCCGCAAGCAGTATCGACAAATTCATTGAACGGCCTGTTTCTTATTATACAGGCATCCCGGAAATCAACATTCCGATTTATGAAATCAGCATAAAAGGAATTACAATTCCAATCAGCCTGAACTACAATGCAGGTGGAATAAGGGTAAACGAAGCAGCAACATGGGTAGGGCTTGGTTGGTCTTTGTCTTATGGAGGTCAGGTTAGCCGTAGTGTAAAAGGAAAACCCGATGAATATACTTTTATTACGAAGCATAAAGGACCATCGACTGGAAGTAATATCGCATTTTTCAGAACATTGCCTGGAGTTTTTGAGGACATTTATACAGAGTTCAGATGTCTATTTCTACAAAAAGCAAAAGATCCCCATGTTTTAGAAAACGACTTACGGCCGGATGAATTTTATTATAATATGCCTAATTATTCCGGGCGCTATATGTTTGATCAGAAAAATGACAGTTTTGTCATGTTCCCTAAAAGTGATGTAAAAGTAGACCTCAGGTTTGCTGAACAGAATATTTTCAATGGCCGGGTTTCTTTTCGTCCCGTAGACTATTGGACTATTACAACACCTGATGGAATTTCGGCGAGATTTGGAGAAGGCTTCACAAGCCGAAGGGGATTGCAGACATTTTATGAGCCCTTTACAATTGATGTATGGAATATCAGGTCATTGAGGAATACTGCAAATGATAGTATAACCTATCATTATAGTTCATCTATGGATACTTCCATTTCCAGGCAATACCTCTCACATTATACTTTTCCTCCTGGAACATTAGTAGGTGGGAGTGCAACAAATTACAATTTGGAACATCATCTTGAGAGAATCGATTTCCCTAACGGTTCGATTCACTTTCTGGTAGAACCCAAAACAGATAAAGGCGTTAGACTCAAAGAAGTGATTGTAAAAGACATGAACAATAATGTCATCAAAAAGATTGTTCTTTATCATTCATATTTCCATGGAGTTTTCGGAAATGATAATATTGGCACCCAGGCGCCATACTTTGATTACAGGTTAAGGCTGGATTCTATTGTTTATTTAAGCGAGAATAATAGGAATCAAGGATATTCATTCGATTATTACTTTAACGAATTCGATAAAAAACCATCCAGGAATTGCCTGGGGCAAGACAGTTGGGGATACTTCAATGGTGCAAATAATAATACGTTGGTGCCCTTCTGGAGGCTAGCCTCTCTCGGCCAAACTGTGTGGGGTGATAGATACGTGAGTCCAGATTATAACCAAATATTCACTTTAAAGTCCATTACCTTTCCTACAGGTGGCAAACAAATATTCCAATATGAATCCAACACTGCGGTTATTGAAGGCCCTGACGGCATTCTTCCGGTGGTTGGGAAGCAGGAAATTGCACTGAATTATGCCGGAATTACAGTTTCCGGAAATAATCGACTTTCCTTTGGAATTACACCAGACTCTATTGGAGGAAATCCAACCAATCCCGAGTATTATTTCTGGAAGATAATTGAAATACCACAAGGGGGTAGTTATATACCTTATAATTCTGGATGGAATTGCTCAACCAATTTTTACACTGGCTCAGGAGAAACCTGGGAATCCTGTTATTCGGACAATGTCCATTTCTTGCTGGAAAAACTAGAAACCAATGGAACCAAAACTAGTATGAGGGAGCACGTAGCGAGGAATTGTAGTTACTATACTTATCATCCCGAAGATCATAAGCCCATGATGCCGCTTGAGCCCGGAATTTACAAAATGACCGTTCTTCTTAAATACCGCGGAACCCACAATGTAAACCGTAGCCATTATACCAACTTCAGTATTTACTGGAAGAATAACGCGCCAGTGGATTTGGGAAACTTTATGTATGTAGGAGGATTGAGAATCAAAAATATCATCAACTATTCTTCTGATAATACTATTGCAACTCGCAGAAGGTTTAGTTATCTCAACCCTTTTACGAATCTCATATCGGGAAGAATAATCTCTATCCCTCTCTATTTCCAATATGGTAATGGAATGACTGACCCTCTCACTGGAAAAATCAGTTCAGCTTCTAAAGTAATGCCCAATCCCATTGAACCACTTCAGTCAACAGGAAATGCTTATCTTGGTTATGAATTCGTTACAGAAGAGCTGATTGGGCTCCCGGGCGATACGATAAAGACCAGATATAAGTTTCTGTCAGTAATGCCTCATCGGAATGAACATTACAAAAATTACAGTTGGGGAGAGATTGAAGCTCAGGAATGGAAAAGAGGAAAGCCCAAAGAAGTTGTGCACTTTAAAAACAATCTACCCGTAAGAAAAGAAGAATATTCGTATTTCACTGCAGAGATTCCATACACTTCTTCTGCAGAAGAATCTGTTGAAGAGATCAATACGGATTTAATAAGCGCAGAAATAGCAAGGCCTGTTTATGACCCGCCAGGACAGGACTTCCATGATCTTGTTATAGTTCCTTTTTCTTTCTTAACAGATGTTAGATATCATTATGGGCCTGCCCATGTAGAATTTCCATTTAATTGGCCAATACTGCCTCCCAGTAGCCATCCTCAATGGCCGTACACCATACAGGTACCTGACTTCAAGCGTTACACTGGTACAGACAAAGCCAAATCCAAAAGAACGGTGGAATACACACTGAATGATTCAATCGTAACCGAAGAATTATTTTACTATGACAAATACCCTCAGACATCCCAGCTTACCAGAAAAGATTTTATCAACAGTAAAGGAGATACTATCCGGGATATAATATCTTATCCGACAGATAATTCTTTAATTTCACCCTACAATGTAATGGTACAAAAGAACATGATCAATGTTCCGGTAAAAACAACCACCATAAAAAACTCAGTACCATTAAAAACTACAGAATTTAATTATCATTTATGGGGCCCTGATGTTATCGCTCCGAAATCAACTTTTCTGCAAAATGGGACTGGCACCCCTTACATCACTTCGGAAGCATTTGCATATGATGAAAAAGGAAATGTGCTGACCATGTCTGGTAGTGATAAAGGAAAGAAGTCTTTTATCTATGCCCACCAACAACAATATCCAATTGCGGTTGTCGCCAATGCCCTTCACTCAGAAATTGCTTTTACCTCCTTTGATGCACCCGAAACTGGTAACTGGACTTACACAGATACCTCACGTTACAGAACAGACGCGATTACAGGAAATCAGGCATATACCCTCATTAGCGGAAATGCAATAGTTAAAACTTCATTACCATCAGGGAAAAAATACATTATATCATACTGGTCAAAAAATGGTGCAGTGAATGTAAATGGAATAACAGGCGTTTCAGGACAAGTGAAAAATGGCTGGACTTATTGGCAGCACGTCTTACCTGAAACTACAACAACCGTAACAGTATCTGGGTCCAATAAGGTCATTGACGAGCTCAGACTTCACCCCATTGACGCGAAGATGACTACACAAACCTATCTGCCACTGGTCGGTATTAATTCAGAATGTGATGTCAATAATCGCATTACCTATTATGAATATGACAGTTTCGGAAGATTAAAATTAATTCGTGACGCAAATAAAAATATACTCAAGAAATTCTGCTACAATTATACCGGACAACCGGTGAATTGTGACTAAATCAATATTTGAAAGAGACATAGAATAAATTCTATTTTGTCGTTTTTCATAGCACGACGTTTTCGAAGAACCGAACATAACCTAAATCCTTCAACGCTTATGTGGAAATTCAAAGCAGGGATGCCGCAGGCTATGATTGCTTTATTATTTGCAATTATTAGTTCTTTATCTGTTTATGCGCAGCCTACGCCTGAACCTGCTCCATTACCCTATACTCCCACTGTAAAAGTGAATTATGTGAGGACCTGGACAGCCAAAGCTCCTGAAACTGATCCTGCAGCTCTGGCGGGCAGAGGTGTTGGTGACGTAAGCCAGGTCACTTCTTATCTGGATGGTTTGGGGCGTCCTCTGCAAACGGTAGTAAAAAAAGGAGCTATTACACAAAGTGGATATGCAGATATTGTGTCACCGGTTGTTTATGATGCCTTCGGAAGACAATCGTTCAGTTACCTGTCATTTGTATCTAAGCCAGTGAATGGAACCGGAATAGTGGATGATGGTAATTTTAAAATGAATCCTTTTCAACAACAGGAAATCTTTGCTGCAGAGCAATATCCGGGTGAGCAATTCTTCTACAGCAAGACTGTTTTTGAAAATTCCCCGCTGAACAGGCAATTGAAAATGTTCGCTCCTGGTGATACCAGGGTAGGAATGGAGAAAGGAATTGAAATGAAATACTGGATCAATACTGCAGTTGACGACGTAAAGATCTGGGAAGTAGTGGAGCAGACCGGCTTTGCAGGTTACTCGGTTACAGGAGTGTACCAACCGGGTACACTCAATAAGTTGGTCACGGTTGATGAACATCAGCGACAGACCATCACTTTCACAGATAAGGAAGGCATGCTGATCCTTAAAAAAGTTCAGCTCGGTGAAATTGCCGACAACGGCACCGGCAGCGGGTATGATAACTGGATTTGTATTTATAATATTTACGATGACCTGGGTAATCTTCGGTGTACGATTCAGCCGGAAGGAGTGAAAGCTGTACGTTCTGCAGGTTGGGTATTGGAAGATCCCGTATTACTATCGGAGCAATGTTTCCGTTATGAGTATGATCATCGCTTGAGGTTAATTGCCAAACAAATGCCGGGTGCAGGTTCCATAAGCTTTGTTTATGATGATGCAAACAGGCTTGTGTTTACCCAGGATGCCGCCATGAAGCTGAAAGGGATCTGGGAAGCGAAACTGTACGATGTGTTGAACAGGAATGTGATCACAGGCCTGCTCAGCTATAATGGAACTACTGCTCAATTGCAGGAAATAGTTGACATACAGACAGGCGACGGCACTTCCGGTACAAGCATCCCTGCTGATAATTCTTTGAGCCAGCCAACAGGTTCCGGCAATTATTTTGCAAGCAACAGTTTTTCACTTGATCCGGGTTTTGAAAGCATCACCGGATCCGAGATCACCATTGAAATTGTTGCCCCAGGTTCGTCAGAGGGCAACAATATTGTTATCGATGGAGTTACGGTGAATAAAAATCCTTTGCCACCGGGCTACCAGTTTGTACCACATGTTGTGAATTATTTCGACAATTACGATTGGAATGCCGCTCTTCCAGCATCGGTCAAAAATTTCGATATATCGTCCATCAGCGCGCATTTTCTACCTGCCTCCAACCAGGCACCCTATCCGCAACAGGTCGCTGTTAATTCTGCTACCCAGGGGATGCTTACGGGCAATAAAGTCCTTGTACTGGGCAGCACTCCCTTGAAATACCTGCATTCCATTTTTTTCTACGATGAAGATGGAAGGCAGGTTCAGGTTCGTACGCAGAATAATGTGAACGGAGTGAATGTAAATACAGTACAATATTCCTGGAGCGGGCAACCGCTGGTTGTAGTATCGCAGCTTCAAAAAGGAGAAACAAATCCTGATCAACATACGGTAATTACAAAGACATTTTATGATGAGTTAGGAAGGGTGACAAGTTCCAAAAAGACTGTGACCAGCAGTATGAATGGAGTAGTGATTTCCAAACCTGAAACAGAAATCTACAATCAGCAATATGATCAGATCGGAAACCTGAAAAAACAAAGCTATCCACTGGTGGACGAGTCGCTTGAATACGATTATAACATTCTCGGTTTTTCATTGGGCGTGAACAGGAACTATGTTGCAGGCAACAGTGATCATAAATTCGGATACGAGATCGGGTACGATAAGGCCACGACTGTTATTCCGGGAGCTACCTTCCAGAACCTTTTGTATAATGGGAATATCAGCGGAATAATTTGGAGAAGTACAGGAGATGGCGAAAAGAGAAAATATGATTTCACGTATGATAATGTAAGCCGCCTTAAGAATGCAAATTTTACACAACATACAGACGGCAGTTTCAACAGGAATGCAAATCTTAACTTCTCCGTAGAGAACCTCGACTATGATCTGAATGGTAATATCAAATCAATGAATCAATATGGTTGGAAACCGGGATCTGCAGTAGGTTCTCCAAGTGTATTGATCGATCAGTTGACTTATACCTATCATATCAATTCGAACAAACTAAAAAATGTAATTGATGCGGTGAATGATCCCAAAACAAAAATGGGGGATTTCCGGAGCTCGCAAAAGTACATGACAGACCTCGGAACAAAAAGCAATACTGCAGAGGATTATCAATACGATGTGAATGGAAACCTGGTGAGGGATCTTAACAAGGATATCGGCACTGCTACTACCAACGGTATTGAGTACAATTATATGAATCTTCCTGAGCTGATCACTTTTACAGGAGAAGCAGGAAATAAAGGAACGATTGAATACCAGTATGATGCTGCTGGCAATAAATTAAAGAAGATTTTGAAAGAAGATGGCAAGGATCCGGTAACAACCCTTTACCTGGGACTGATGGTATACGAAAATGATGTATTGAAATTCATGAGTATGGAAACCGGACGTCTGAGGCTGGCTGAAACCATGCAGGAAGAAGGTCCGAAAATCAAAGAATACGTATATGATTATTTCCTGAAAGACCATCAGGGTAATACCCGTATGGTACTTACAGAGCAGCGGGAAACGATGAAGTACTATGCTACTATGGAAACTGCCTACCGGCAACAGGAGAAAGAGCTCTTCAGTAATATTGTTGAAACGGAATATCCCACAGCCAATGTACCAGGAGGATATCCGGCTGATGCATTGACCACGGATCCCAATCAGTTTGTAGCGAAATTGAATGGGAGTGGCAATAAGATTGGGCCTTCCATTGTATTGCGGGTAATGTCAGGAGATCAGGTGGAAGTGGGCGTTAAATCGTTTTACCGTTCACAGGGTACAGTCGGTAGTTCACAGGATCCTATTCCTCAGATACTATCATCGCTTGCGGCAGGCATCATAGGAAAAGCAGGTGAATCCAAGGGCGCTTTTGACCTGTTGAGTAGTGATGTGAACAGTCCACTGCTGGGAGCTGTTGAGTCATTCAGAACGGCCAATAACACCAGCGCACCTGCGGTACCCAAAGCTTATCTGAACTGGTTGCTGCTGGATGAACAATTCAATTTTGTTGCAGCTTCGAGTTCTGCAAAACGGGTTTCTGCTCCGGATGTTATAGAGCTATTGCCTTCAGGCATGATTGAAATTGCAAGAAATGGCTTCCTGTATGTTTATGTAAGCAATGAAACAGAGAACTATGATGTATTCTTCAATGACCTCAGTGTAGTTCATAGAACCGGACCACTGATTGAGGAAACTCATTATTATCCGTTTGGCTTGTCAATAGCTGCCATAAGTTCCAGGGCATTTGGTAAACTGCAGAATAACCTGAAATTTAATGGCGGATCCGAATTGAATGAAGGATTAGGATTATTTTTGTACGAAACACAGTTCAGGCTGTATGATCCTCAGTTAGGCAGATTTTGGGCAATTGATGAAATGGCAGAGAAGTACGCTGATTGGTCTCCATACGTTTTTGCTCTGGACAATCCGGTTCTGCTAAATGACCCTACAGGATTGGACCCTACACCTGAAGAAGAAGAAAAAGAGAAGAAGAAAAATGCAAAATGGCTGCAGGCTGTTGTGGTCACGGCGAAGCGTAATTGGGAAAAAACTATCAATCTAAGGTTGCAGCTTGGTTTTTCAAGAGGAATTCGTGGGCCAGCATTCTTTGACACAGATGACAAAAGTCTAATTAAGACAGTAACAGAAAGATTGGCATTAAGGGATAGGATGTGGCAGAATAATCGTGAGGCGGGAATGATGCTTTTGAATGTTGGTTCAGCGTTTGTGCCTGTTGGTAAAGTGTTCCAGGGACTAAGCTGGGCATATCGTGGAGCTAAGGCGCTTCAGTTGGGGGCTAAAGTTTCACGATTGGCAGGTAAGGTTGCGAGTAATCCAAAGTTGATAACATATTTGGGTAAAGTAGGAAAAGAATTGGGAGGGAATGCATTGAAGGAAGCGGCAGTCAACTATGATAATGTAGTTTTGAAATCAGATGCCCTGGATATTGTTGCTGGATCATTTCTTGCTCCTTTTGGTGTTTTTGGGAAAATTGCTGGTGAAATCGTAGGAGCCACAAATGACTTTACATTGGAAAAAGGATTCCAAAAAAGTTATGGAGTGGATGGTGAAAAAGCTGGAAGTGCTGCAATGTTGGATTTTCTCATGGGTACAATCAAAGTTGCTGGAGGAAAATATATTGAAGCGGGTAGAAACTCGTCAGAGCAAGCGGTGAATGTATTTGAAATGTCAATTGATCAATCTAAAAGAATTGTAAATGGATTCCAACCAGAAACTAAGTAAGACGACTGCTTTAACAGTATTGTTAATTGGCGTATTAGGTATAGTGGGATTTTTGATTTTGCAAGTTAATAGTTATATCAAGGTAAGGCAGATCAAAAAAGATGGTATCTATGTGGTCGGAAAAAATACATCATCAACATCAAGCAAATCCGGGAGGTCATATTACTTTACTTATGTTCTCAATGGTTCAGAATATGAAAAGATACTTACTGATGTCTCCAATAAATATAAGGAAGGAGATATAGTATTCTTTCAAGTTTCATCCTCTGAGCCTTCTAAAAGCATATGGAACGATGACTTTCCGCGTCCTGGTCCTTGCATAACCTTTGAAACCGCTCCCCCTGATGGTTGGAAAGAAATTCCTGTATGCAAGTGATGAAACAGGTATTCGCGTAAAAAATAAGTAGCTTTTCCCCACGCGATTTTCCAGCCGGATATTTCTTTATTTGCAGCAGCCCTTGTATAACCCCTCATTGCATTCCTGGAATACTCCTGAATAGTGGAACTCCAGGGATGCTACGGGTTTCGGTAGCATAGCTGCCGGTATTTTTCTACTCAGTTTTATAAGAGGAAAAATAAAACAAAGACCTTTAAGCTAAAGAAATAAATCAAGATGGAGAAAAAGAGGAGCGAGAGCGCGCCAGATCATTTGAGATCATAATAAATATTGTCCATATTATCCTCTTTAACAATGATCAGTATTGGACTTAGCATTATTGCCTTTAAACCTCTTTGATCCAGCACAGTGCCTTCAAAATTATAACGAACTACTTTTGTACAGATCTTTTTTGAATAATAGTTCAGGAACGATACTGGATTTCCCAATTTATACTCCGGATTATCTACACTTCCATAACTAAACTCCTCTTTGTAATTGAGTACCCAGTTATCCTGGTCAGGCGACCAGGTGGATTGAGAAAGTATATTTCCTACACTGTCTCTGGTAAATGTATAAAGCAGGTAAGGAGTTTCTGTTCCCTGTCTGGTCCGGAACTCCGTGCAGGAATCAAAATATGCATCACTCCCAATATAGCCGAACTTACGGCGGGTGAGGAAATCCGGTCTTCCTTCTATCAATTCTTCTTGCATACTCTCAAGCCGGCCATCTCCATCATATTCAATTTTATCTACTGTTTGTGTAAGTCCTGCATAACTTACATGGCTATTGACTATTTCGGTGAGCCTGCTATTCTCATACTTAAATTGAACTCCGCCACCAGCATCGGGCGTACCCTTAAAATCAACATAGCGAAGACTTAATAGCCCCTGCGCATCATACTCAAAAATTGTGGGAAAACCGAAACCCTCATGACGAATCTTAACCAACCTGAACTTTCGATCTGATCCCTTATTGCAGGCAATAAATACAATTGATAGCAAGGACAATAATAACCATCTCATAAGAAAGGCTTTTTCAGTTAGTAGTTGGGGCTGGTACAAACCTGACAATGTTTCATCCGCCATCGTTGCACCTTCTTACCGCAACCGGCCAAATTCCCATAACGCCTCCGTATAACCGATCTTTTTCACCGGATATTAATACCATTTTAATAATCCCTCAATTCCCACCCATTGTACATTACAGCAATTTAACGCCCTATAATCCTCATTTTGTTTGCCTCTTCCCTCCATAGGTTCTATCTTTGCACCACTTCCGTAAGACATTATTGCATAATGTTTTATTAGCCCCAAGCTCCATGCCCATGCATGGCCCTTTTTTTGAACCGGGAAATAAGGACAATTTTTCTAAGTTCCGTACTCCCCAAAATCTGAATAGTATTATGGCTAGACTGATCATCATTTCGAACCGATTACCTTTTTCCGTAGATCATGAAGGTGACCAGGTGACTATCCGCCAGAGTTCGGGGGGATTGGTATCCGCCATCAAGAGTTATTTTGAATCCGATGCAGCAAGAAACAGCAATATCACGGAGAAATTGTGGATGGGTGTAGCCGATTTTTCAAAGGAGGATTTCGAAAAAGAAGTGGCGCCTAAATTGGATAAATATGATTTCACCGCACTGCCTATATTCATCGATAAAGCCCTCTACAAGGATTACTATAACGGCTTCTCCAATTCAACCCTGTGGCCTCTTTTCCATTATTTCCCATCGGTGGTGGAATACCATTCGCATTATTTTGAAGCATATACAAAAGTGAATTCACTTTTTGCTGAAACCCTGTTGCCCATCCTCCAGCCGGATGATGTGATCTGGATCCACGACTATCAGCTCATGTTGTTGCCGGGGATGCTGCGCGCACGCGCCCCAAATGCTACCATCGGGTTCTTCTTACATATTCCTTTTCCCAGCTACGAGATCTTCAGAACATTACCTACAGACTGGAAAATGAACCTGCTCCGTGGCCTCATGGGCGCAGACCTCGTGGGATTCCACACCTACGATTATGTGGAACATTTTATACAATCTGTGCGAATGGTGCTGGGGGCCGATAATAGTTTCAGAAGTATCCAATACCAGAACCGCCTCGTGAAAGCAGATCTTTTCCCCATCGGCATCGATTATAAAAAATTCAGTAATGCCGGCAAAGAATCTGAAGTCCAGGATCTCAGGGCCGAAGTGCAAAAGAATTTCGAAGGGAAAAAGATCATCTTCTCGGTAGACCGTCTGGATTATACAAAAGGATTGATGGACCGTCTCATCGGCTTTGAATATTTTCTCAATCAACATCCTGAATGGCAGGAGCGTGTTGTGTTTATGCTGAACGTTGTGCCTTCCCGGGATGATATCGTCGCTTACACCAGAAGGAAACGCACCATTGAAGAAAAAGTTAGCAGTATCAACGGTAAATTCTCCAGCATCAGCTGGCAGCCTGTGATTTATCGATACATGCACCTGCCATTCAATGAACTGGCTGCGCTGTATCAATCCGCTGATGTGGCATTGATCACACCACTGCGCGATGGTATGAACCTCGTTGCTAAAGAATATGTGGCCAGCACCTTCAACCAGCGCGGCGTACTGATCCTTAGCGAACTCGCCGGAGCAGCCAGTGAGCTCAATGAAGCCCTTCTGGTGAACCCCACCGATGTGCAGGATGTCAGCAATGCCATTGCAAGAGCTTTAGCTATGCCTGTTTCTGAACAGAAACAAAGGATGGCGCTGATGCAGAAAAGGTTGATCGATTATGATGTGATCCGATGGGTAAATGATTTCCTCGACCAAATTACAAACGTGAAAACAGAACAAAACAAACAACAGACGAAACTCCTGGATGATAAGATCACAGATCATATCCACCAGGTATATCAAAAAGCGAAAAAGAGAACGCTGCTGCTTGACTATGATGGTACACTCGTACAGTTTGCCCGCCTTCCGCAGGATGCAAAACCAACCAAAGAATTGCTGAGCGCACTCACCAGGCTGGCATCAGACAATAAGAACGAAGTAGTGATCATCAGCGGCCGCGAAGCCAATACCCTTGAAGGATGGCTTGGTAAATTACCAGTGACACTGGTAGCCGAACATGGCGCCAGCTATAGAATGAAAGGAGAAGAATGGAATCATTCCGAAACTATTTCAGACAAATGGAAAGAAGAGATCCGTCCCGTGATGCAAACCTTCGTTAGCAGATGCGTGGGTTCCTTTGTGGAAGAAAAGAAGAATACCATCGCATGGCATTACAGGAATACGCACCCGGACCTCGGTTTCAGCCGCTCGCGCGAGCTGATCAACAATCTCAATATGCTGCTGCAAAACACTTTGCTGCAGGTGATGGATGGCAATAAAGTAGTGGAAGTTCGCATGACCGGTATAGACAAAGGAGTGATGGCGAGAAAGATCGTGCAGGAAATGGACCCGGATTTTGTACTGTGCATAGGAGATGATACTACAGATGAGGATATGTTCAAAGCGCTCGATGAAAGAGCATTTACAATAAAAGTCAGTAACGGACCAACGGCAGCACAGTTCACGGTACTTTCACAACAGAATGTACTGCCCCTGCTGGAAGAACTAGCCCTGCCAATAACCAATTCAGCCTATGCCGGTTCATAAGTACAATCTTGGCATCGTAGGGAATTGCTCCTACCTCGCCTATATCGACACAAAAGCAGATGTTAAATGGATGTGCCTCCCCAAATTCGACAGCAGTTTCCTCTTCGGCTCACTGCTCGATGAAAAAAAAGGAGGGCATTTCAGTATTCAGCCTGCCACGGAAAACTATACCAGTCGCCAGTATTATATCCCCAATACCAACGTGCTCTGCACGGAATTCACAGCGCCGGACGGCGTGTTCCGTGTGGAAGACTGCGCCCCGCGCATGATCATGCACGAGCGGCAGTTCAGGCCACTCATGCTGGTGCGCAAGATCAAGCTCATCCAGGGAGAACCCGCTATCCGTATCGTTTGCCAACCATCCGGCAACTACGGACAAATGGCGCCGGAGATCTATACAGCCAGTAACCATCTCCGTTATATGGGATTCGAACAGCAGGTGCGCCTCACCACAGATGTGCCGCTCAACTGGATCATAAAGGAACAACAGTTTGTACTGGACCAGGACCGGTACCTCGTACTCACGTACGGCGAGCCGCTGGAAGCGCCGCTCAAGGAAACAGCAGAATCTTTCATCAACCAGACCATCAAATACTGGTTGCAATGGATCAAAAGCTCCTATATCCCGGAAATATACCAGGACGAGATCATCCGCTCCGCACTGGTGCTGAAACTTCACCAGTATGAAGACACTGGCGGCATCATCGCTTCCGGCACCACCAGTCTTCCTGAATTCCATGATTCCACCCGCAACTGGGATTATCGCTACTGCTGGTTCCGGGATGCACACTATACACTGAAAGCATTCAACCAGATCGGTCACTTTGAAGAACTGGAAAAATATTTCGATTTCATCCAGAACATCATACGTCACAATAATTCGGATACACTCCAGCCACTCTACAGTATCACCGGAGAAAAAGATATCGAGGAGATCATCATAGAGCTCCATGGTTATCTCGGCAACCGTCCGGTTCGCGTTGGCAACAAAGCATATGTACAGGTGCAGCATGACGTATATGGACAAGTGCTGGTGAGCCTTCTGCCTCTTTACACAGATAAGCGTCTGACCTTTACCAAAAAGAGCAGTTACAAATCCATCGTTCCCTGGCTTCTCTCCCAGATAGAAAGAACACTCACATTGCCCGATTCAGGATTATGGGAATTCAGGAATACTGTACAGGTGCATACCTATACATTGCTCTTTCACTGGGCAGGCGCCAAAGCTGCTTTCAAGATCGCACAGGCATTCAATGATGTGGAACTGATGAAGAAGGCCGATGCCATTGCAAGGGAAGCTGACAGGTTGCTTGACACTTCTTACGATAAAAAAAGAAAAGTGTACCCGCAGGCCATCGGCACTCCCAACCTGGATGCCAGTACCCTCAGCATGGTCACCATGGGTTATATAGACCAGGGCTCCGAAAAAGCAAAGCAACATATTGAAGCCCTCGAAAAGGAATTGCTGGCGGACCATGGGCTATTCTATCGTTACAAACATTACGATGATTTCGGTTTCCCGGATACCACATTCCTGGTCTGCGCTTTCTGGTATGTGGATGCACTGGCCTGTGTTGGAAGGGTGGACGACGCCATCAAAAATCTCAACCAGCTGCTGTCTTTCAGCAATCACCTCGGCATCTTCAGTGAAGATGTGGGCACCGATGGTTCCCAATGGGGCAATTTCCCCCAAACCTATAGCCATGTGGGCCTGATCAATGCCGCTTTGAGGATCGCTAAAAAACTCGACAGACCGGAATTTCTATAAGCGCTTATATAAATAAACAATATTATCTTGCGGTAAAATAACCTGCATGGCCAGCACCATTTTTACCAATATCAGGATACTCGTCAATACGCGTAAGGAATCTCATTTGTTATATGGAAAGGACCTGGCAGAACTGCCCTGTATCCATAATGCCTGGCTGCTGGTGGAAGACGATACCATTGCCGGCTACGGCTCCATGGACAACTTGCCTTCAGCCTACAATTCCGTAAAAGCGCTGGTGGACGCAAAAGGTGGACTGGTGCTGCCAGCCTGGTGCGACAGCCACACACATATTGTTTTTGCAGGTAGCAGGGAAAATGAATTTGTAGACAAGATACGCGGCCTCAGCTATGCAGAGATCGCGGCCAGGGGAGGGGGGATCCTGAACTCTGCCGGCAGGTTGAGAGAGGCATCCGAAGACGAGCTTTTCAACCAGGCCTGGCAAAGACTGGAAGAGATCAGCAAACAGGGCACAGGAGCAGTAGAGATCAAAAGCGGCTATGGCTTAACGGTAGAGAGCGAATTGAAGATGCTCCGTGTAATAAAAAAATTAAAGGAAAAATCCCCGCTTGCAATAAAATCCACCTTCCTCGGCGCTCATACCTATCCTCCTGAATTCAAAGAGAACCACCAGGGATATATCGATCTTATCATCAATGAAATGCTCCCTGTGATCGGAAGGGAAAAACTGGCCGACTATATTGATGTGTTCTGCGAAACGGGATTCTTTTCTCCTGAAGAAACAGCCACCATTTGCAGAGCCGGAATGGAATACGGACTCAAACCCAAGATCCACGCCAACCAGCTGAACCTTTCCGGCGGAACGCAGGTAGGCGTAGCGCTTGGCGCCATTAGCGTGGACCACCTGGAAACGATGGATGAGTACGCCATCAAAACACTGGCAGCTTCCAAAACCATCGGAACATTATTACCTACAGCTGCATTCTTTTTGCGCATGGGCTTTCAGCCGGCAAGGCAACTGATAGATGCCGGCTGCGCCATTGCACTGGCCAGCGATTTCAATCCAGGTTCTTCACCCAGCGGAAACATGAACCTGGTGCTCGCAATGAGCTGCATCCAGATGCGCATGTTGCCGGAGGAGGCCATCAATGCAGCCACGCTGAACGGCGCCTTTGCCATGGAACTGGCGCAGGAACTGGGCAGCATCACCATTGGTAAAAAAGCTAATTTGCTTTTAACGCGTTCTGTGCCGTCAATAGCTTATCTTCCCTATGCATTCGGTTCGCCACTGGTGAGCAGGGTAATGCTGGAAGGTAACTGGATCAGTTAATGTAATTCGATAGCATGGCGTTTAAAAAGAAAAAGAAAGCAGACCCCGTATATGCCTTCCTCGAAAACAGTCCGGCAGTGTCGGTCAGGGACAGGGAAGGCGCACTGAACTATCTTGTATCCTTTGTTAATTTACTTCGTCCGAAACCATCGGACTCAACTGAACAGACAGACCATAATTTTTCCACCGTCATCCGCTTATTGTACCAGTTTCCCGCATCGCTCAATGCGCTGCGTACGGCCATGATCGCCCAGCTGGTGAACAGTAACCTGGTGCCCATGTTCACGGAAAGCGGCATCACTGTTTCGCGGGGTGTTGGCCGTGAGCTCTATGCAAGGCTCAAACATAAGTTCCTGCCTGCATTGCAGGACCATAACGATTTTCTCTACCTGCTGGACCGCATCTTCTATAAAAAGGCCGATTACGTTTGGGTGGAATCCATTCCCCGCGAAAGATGGATCCAGTTCTTCGAGCTCATCAAACTGCCTCTCAGTTCCAATGAGCCTGCGATCATCAACCAGGCGATGGTTTCACTGCAGATACTCGGTGCCGGTGTAGCACAGCTCGGTTGGGAGAAAGAGATCATCACCAATACCAATGTGAAATGGATGCAGGCAGAAAATCCATTCGAAACACAACAGTTCCTGATCTATGAGTTGCGTGAATTGCTGATCAATGAAGCGCCTGTTGATCAGATCAAAACATTATCCGTCCGCATCAGGGACGTACTGAAAGAAGCCCGTGAACTGGTGGATGGCATCCGGAGCAGCACCAATGAAAAAGGCACCAGTCTCTCACAAACGTTCATCCTGTTCCAGATTGAACAGAAGCTGACCCGCATGGAGCTGCTGCTGGATATAGTGGACGGGGACGAGCATATCAATATCACACGTTTTGTAGACCTCTTCCATTCCGTAGTGCGCTACGAGAACCGTAAGAACAGTCTCCGGGAATTCCTTTCACAAACCACCGGGTATGTAGCTTATCAGATTGCCGAGCACAAAGGCAAGAAGGGAGGAAAATACATCACCTCGTCACCCAAAGAATACTGGGCCATGATGGTGAGCGCCATGTTCGGCGGACTGATCATCGTGTTTGTAGCGATATTCAAAACATTACTGCATCATCTGCCACTGGCTCCTTTCTGGCAGGGATTTGTGTACAGCGTCAATTACAGTGTGGGCTTCATTGCCATCGAAGAAACAAAATCAACGCTCGCTACCAAACAGCCCGCATTCACCGCCAGCGCTGTGGCCGGTTCGCTGGATACAAAGAAAGATGAGAAACCGAATCTCTATAACCTTGCAGTTACAGTTTCCAAAGTATTCAGAAGTCAGACTGCCAGTTTCATCGGTAACCTCATCATCGTATTTCCCGTCACCTTTATAATGGCATGGCTTTTTGATATTTGTTTCGGGCATCCGCTGGTGGGCAGGGAAGAAGGAATAAAAATGCTCATTGATCAGCATCCCCTGCAAAGCCTTTCACTACTCTACGCCTGCAACACAGGCGTGTTCCTTTTCATCAGCGGCATCATTGCCGGATACGTTCAGAATAAAATGAATTATGGAAAAATAGAAAGAAGACTGGTGGAGCACCCGGTGCTGAGATTGTATTTCGCTCCAAAGAGATTGCAGCGCATTGCCTCCTATCTCAATCATCACGCGGGTAGCCTGGTAGGCAATATCTCACTGGGTTTCTTCCTGGGCACTGCCGCCATCATCGGTAATATCTTCGGTGTTCCATTCGATATCCGCCATATCACCATCTCCGCTGCCAATACCTCGCTGGGATTTTACGGAGTGGGATGGGAAAGCATCAATGGAAAATTCCTGCTTACCGTGTTCATCGGAGTGCTCTTCATCGGCTTCCTGAATTTCCTGGTAAGTTTTTCTTTGGCATTTATCGTGGCCGTGAGGTCCAGAGGCATACATTTGCGTGATTACCCTGAATTCCTGCAGATCCTCTGGAAATATTTCAGAACGCATCCGCTGGATTTCTTCAGGCCAAGAAAACGCATCACGAACAACTGATTTCAATTCCGGAAAAACGATTAGCATATGAAACACTTCGAGTTCTACGACAAAGCTGAAATTCTCAAGTACACAAAGATCAGGCGTTTTGAAACCAAGCTGGGCGAATGTGTGGAAGTGCTGGCCGGGGATCAGCACTGGGAAACCAACCTGGGCCAGAGCAAAGCGAAATTCGTGCTCTTCGGAATTCCGGAAGATATTGGTGTAAAAGCCAACAGGGGAGTAGGAGGAACGGAATCCTCCTGGCAACCATTCCTCCGCAGCTTTCTCAATATTCAGAGTAATGATTTCCTGATTGGCGACAATATCCTGGTGCTGGGGCATTTTGATTTCGGAGATCTTCACCAGCTCATCCAGAATAATGCACACGACGAGGAAGAGAGCCTGAATGCTTATCGTCATGCCGTGAGCGCCATTGATGATGCGGTAGAAGCAATAGTGAAAGTGATCACTGCCCAAAACAAAATCCCCATCGCAATCGGCGGAGGTCACAATAATGCCTACCCGATGTTGAAAGGCGCTTCCAAAGGGCTGCACAAGGCTGGCATCATTCCGCTGGCGCAGATCAATTGCGTGAACCTGGATGCACATTCCGATTACAGGCCCGCCGAAGGCCGCCACAGTGGTAACGGGTTCCGCTATGCAGAAGAAGATGGCTACCTGCAGAAATACTGTATCGTGGGACTCCATGAGAATTATCTACCGCAGAATGTGTGGATGGATATCGTGAACAATCCTTTCATCGACTGCATCACTTACGAGGATATCTTCATAAGGCAAAAAAGAACATTCGTACAGTCGCTCGCCGATGCGCTGGACTTCATGGAAGATCAGCCAACAGGAGTGGAGCTGGACCTGGACAGCATCGAAGGTGTTTTGTCCAGCGCAGCAACGCCCGCCGGTCTGAATTCACTGCACGCCCGCCAGTACGTTTCTCTGTTTGCAGCCAGCGGCAGACCTGCCTACCTGCATATTTGTGAAGGCGCAACGAGGATGGAAGATGGCAGAAAAGATGAATCCACCGGCAAGCTCATCAGCTACCTGGTCAGCGATTTCGTGAAGGCATAGAGGCGCTGTTGAAAAAAACTCAGCGTGTGCCCAGTCGCTCGCCTCCGGCGAGTGACTTCTATTCCGTCGCCTCCGGCGACACGGTGTTCGCCGGAGGCGAACAAATACAGGTCACTCGCCAGAGGCGAGCGACTGCCACACTCCGCTTGGAAATTGCACATGAATTACTTTATCTTTGTATCTGCATGCGACCAGACTATCCGCATAAGATATTCGACGATAAGCGCCACAACTACTGCCTGTTGATGGAGGCGCTTGCCATGACAGCGCCCGTAGAATAATAACTGCACCGGGAACTACCAACTGTTCCACTTTTCTCTTTTTACGCCAACTGAATTATTGCCGGTCTCCTGCAGACCATTCATTTATTGCAGATCAAAAACATTTAACTATGTCAACGCTTACTGCGGTTAATAACAATAATGAAACCAATATCGATTTCCTGCCATTGCAGGGAACGGATTATGTAGAATTCTATGTGGGCAATGCCAAACAGGCCGCTCATTATTATAAAACCGCTTTCGGTTTTCAAAGCCTGGCTTATGCAGGTCCTGAAACAGGAGTGAAGGACCGTGCGTCTTATGCAGTTCGCCAGAACAAACTCACTTTCGTTTTCACTACACCGTTACGCGCCCACAACGAGATCGCCGATCATATTTACAAACACGGTGATGGCGTAAAAATGCTGGCGCTCCGCGTGGATGATGCTACCAGCAGCTGGGAAGAGACCACCAAACGCGGCGCAAAAAGCTATATGGAGCCTACCCGCAGCAAAGATGAATTCGGTGAAGTAGTGATGAGTGGCATTCACACTTACGGAGAAACCATTCACCTCTTCATCGAGCGGAAAAATTATACCGGCGCATTCATGCCCGGATACAAAGCCTGGAACACCGTTTACAATCCACCTCCAACAGGTCTCTTGTATGTTGACCATTGTGTAGGCAATGTAGGCTGGAACCAGATGAACAAATGGGTGAGCTTCTATGAAGATGTAATGGGCTTCCGGAATATCCTCAGCTTCGATGATAAGGATATCTCCACCGAATACTCTGCACTGATGAGTAAAGTGATGAGCAACGGCAACGGCTTCGTGAAATTCCCCATCAATGAGCCCGCAGAAGGAAAGAAAAAATCACAGGTGGAAGAATACCTGGAATTCTATGACGGCGAAGGTTGTCAACACGTGGCGCTTGCTACGGCAGATATCGTCACAACCGTGAACGACCTCCGCAACCGCGGTGTGGAATTCCTGAAAGTGCCAACAACATATTACGATGAACTGGAAGAAAGAGTAGGAAAGATCGATGAGGACATCGAGCCGCTGAAAGAGCTTGGTATCCTGGTGGACCGCGACAATGAAGGATATCTTCTCCAGATCTTCAGCAAACCAGTGGAAGACAGACCAACCCTCTTTTTTGAGATCATACAGCGCAAAGGCGCCAAAAGCTTCGGCAAAGGGAACTTCAAAGCTCTCTTCGAAGCCATTGAGCGCGAACAGGAACTCAGGGGCAATCTCTGATTCTTGTTCAATCGGGGCGATTGAGTGTTGAGCAGACGATCAGCCTCAATGGCCCCAAGTTCTTCAGGCCGTTGCCACCACAGTGCGCAACGGCCTTGTTTTTCCACAATGTTAACAACCACGATTGTCCTTCGCTTTTCTTTATTTGTTAATTTTACCCGACCCAACCATTTTCCTAAAATATACCGGGCCTGAAAACGTTATTCAACCGTGCGATTTAGAACCATGAGATATCTTCTGATTGTAGCAGCTTCCCTGTTTCTCCACGGAACAGCAAGATCGCAGGCATCTGCTTCTTCCCTCAACTTTGTTGAATACCAAAAATCTTTCCCCCGTTCCGGCGACGCCTGGAAACGCAAGGAAGATACTTTGATGAAGCAGTTCCAGGCGAAGGACCTGAAATGGCCTTTCAAATTCATGTATGTGCGCTCCTTCAAGTACGACAGTAAACTTGAAGTATGGGTGAAAAGCGAATACACTGAAAAATTCAAACTCTTCAAAACCTATAAGGTCTGCGCACTCGCCGGCACACTCGGACCCAAGCGTATGATGGGCGATTACCAAGTGCCCGAAGGCCTTTACTATATCAACGAATTCAATCCAAGAAGTAATTATCACCTGAGCCTGGGCCTCAATTATCCCAATGCTTCAGATAAAATACTTTCCGATTCCCTCCAGCCAGGCGGTGATATCTATATTCACGGCAGCTGCGTTACAACAGGCTGCATTCCCGTGAATGATGATCAGATAGAAGAGCTTTATGTGCTGGCTTCGCTGGCCCGTGGACAGGGACAGGATTTCATTCCCGTGCATATTTTTCCCATCCAGTTCAACAATCAGAAAAGTGTGGACTACCTGACCAGGTACCTCAGGGAATACCCCGAATACAAAATGATGACTGAAGAACTCAGTGATGTTTATGAATACTTCAACCGGACACATCAGATCCCCGTTGTTTCCGTAAACAAGAAGGGAAACTACCGGATGGAAAACGAAATGCCGGCCCTCGTTGAAAAAGATGCGAAACCTGTGAAGAAGAAAAGACCGGCGCGCATCGTGAAAGAATATACCGGGGAGATTGCAAACACCGTGAATTCATTGCCCGTATTTCCAGGAGGTAACCAGGAATTCCAGTCATTCATCGATAAACTGAGCAGCGAAATGAGTGAGTACCTCGAAGAGGGGCAATCAAAAGCATACGTGATGATGGAATTCGTGATCGATACTGCAGGCGCAACCCATGCAGTGAAAGTATTGAAAGGAGGGAATGATGAGATCAATTACCGCCTGGCGGAAGCTTTTGAGAAAATGCCCCGCTGGTCGCCCGCCATCCGCCTCGATAAGAATGTAGCGGTGAAACTCAAGCAATCGATCTACATTGAAAAGTGATTTACTTGAAGGAACATAAGAAAAACACAAATGCCCTGCCATAAGGCGGGGCATTCGATTTGTATAAAGAAGTTGAAAATTAAACTCAAATGATGTCCATAGCCAACACGAAGAACGTGCACACGAAAGGAAGGATCATTGTCAGGTACTCCCAGGGATGAACCACAGTAGCATAAAGGAAAAGGGCAGTAAATAAGAAAAACAGAATCCAGTAAATGCCTTTTTGTTTTGCGGACCTTGTCATGTTCTAAAAAATTTGTGCAAAAATAAGGGGAAAGGGTTAATTATTCGCGTTTTAGATTAATTTCATCCATACCCACCCTAAAAAATGTTCAAAACCGTTTTCAGGGTGAGGCTGACTAAAAAGGCAGGGTGTCGGCAGTTGCTCGCCGGGAGGCGAGTAACTTGTATTGGCTCGCCTCTGGCGAGTACAGTGTTCGCCGGAGGCGAACTAATATCCGTCACTCGCCGGGAGGCGAGCGACTGCTCCCCGGGTAAACTCAATAGCTCTTTTTGGTCAGCCGCACCCCGCCGTACTTCATAAACCTTAGTCCAGAAAATCCCTGATCAGGAATCCTTTAAAACTATATTGTGTAATTATTACACTTTGTAATAAATTCGCTGAGTGGACGAGTTCCGGAGGATACATATTTCCTTTTCAAACTATGTCTGCTGTGAAAAAACTGCATTGATGAAGATTCACTTTTATATCCGCTTCCATACCCGTTTCGGACAGCAACTGGCAGTAACGGGAAATGTTGAAGCACTGGGAAATGACACGATTACGAATGCCTTTCAGCTCACTTACCTGAATGATGAATTCTGGCATGGGACCATTGATATCCCGCTTCAGAAAAATTCATCCCTCCGATACAAATACATCCTTCTCAACGATGATGGCCACCATGTAATGGAATGGGGAGAGGACCGTGTGCTGGACATCCACTCCGCACAGCTGGAAGAAGTGCAGGTAGTGGACACCTGGAACCATGCAGGCGAATTTGAGAATGCGTTCTACACCGCGCCTTTTCAAAATGTATTGCTGGCAGGAAACAAACCCAGGAAACGGGGCAAATGGCCGAAACATTTCAGTCATGTTTTCAAAGTGAAAGCCCCGTTGCTGAAAAAGAACGAAGTGATCTGCCTTACCGGCAGCAGCATCAGTACCGGAGAATGGGAAGAAAAGAAATCATTGTTGCTTTCACTGGAGAATGGCTGGTGGACAATCAAGCTTGATATCCCGAAAGATGAATTCCCGCTTCATTACAAATACGGAGTGTACAATACCAAAGAGGACCATTTTGTACAGTTCGAAACAGGGGAGAACCGTTCACTCTTTGGCGATGCGCACAATTACCAGCTTACACTGGCGCATGATGGATTTGTACATATCCTCAACAACAACTGGAAAGGGGCCGGCGTATCTGTTCCCGTATTCAGCCTGCGCAGCAGGAATTCTTTCGGCACCGGGGAGTTCACAGACCTGAAACTGCTGGCCGACTGGGCTTCCAGGTGTGGACTGAAACTGGTCCAGATCCTGCCCGTGAACGATACCATCGCTACACATACCTGGATAGACACCTATCCTTATGCAGCCATCTCCGCCTTTGCATTGCATCCGCTCTATCTTAATTTATCCGCAGTAGCCGGAAAGAAATACACAGCTATCATCAAGCCACTGAAGAAAAAACAACAGGAGCTTAATGCACTGCCTGATATGGATTATGAAGAAGTGATGAAATACAAGCTGGGCGCCATCCGCGAACTCTACTTTTTGCAGAAGGAAGAATGGTTGCAGAACGAAGACTATCTCGCTTTCTTCAAAGACAATGAACACTGGCTTGTTCCGTATGCCGCCTTCTCTTACCTGCGCGACAAGAACAAGACCGTCGATTTCAACCAGTGGAAAACGCATAGCACTTACGACAAGGCCGCCATTCAGAAACTGGTGGCGCCATCCGCCAGGCATTTCGACCAGGTTGCCATTCATTATTTCACGCAGTACCATCTGCACCTGCAACTGAAAGACGCAGCGGAATATGCCCACAAACACGGCGTGATCCTCAAAGGTGATATACCTATCGGCGTATACCGTTATGGCTGCGATGCCTGGATGGAGCCCGAGCTCTATCATATGGGCCAGCAGGCAGGCGCACCACCGGATGATTTTGCCGTAAAAGGACAGAACTGGGGATTCCCCACCTACAACTGGGCGCGCATGGCAGAAGATGATTTTGAATGGTGGCATCGCCGCTTCGTGCAAATGGGCAATTACTTCGATGCTTTCCGCATCGATCATATCCTCGGCTTCTTCCGCATCTGGAGCATTCCCGTTCATGCCGTGGAAGGTATTATGGGTACTTTCTCACCCGCATTACCGGTAAAAGTGAGTGAATTGCACCAGCGCAATATTGCGTTTGACTATAACCGTTATTGCAGACCTTATATCACAGATGCCGTACTCTGGGAACTGTTCGGACCGAACCATGAAAAGGTCCGTACATACCTTCGACCCACAGGTGATGGAAACTATGAACTACTGCCGGAATTCAGCACTCAAAAACAGGTGCAGGACCATTTCAATAACCGCGAAGCATCGGAAGACAATCTCCATATCAAACAGGGGCTTTATGATCTTATCTCCAATGTGATCTTCTTTGAACATCCAGGCTCCAACGGTGAAGGTCTTCATTTCAGGATCTCCATGGACCAGATCACCAGCTTCCGTCACCTCGATGGTTACACGCAGCAACAATTACAGGAATTGTATTGGAACTATTTCTACCATCGCCAGGATGAAACCTGGATGGATGAAGCCATGAAAAAACTACCTGCGCTCAAACGCAGTACCAATATGCTGATCTGCGGAGAAGACCTTGGCATGGTGCCCCATTGCGTTCCCGACGCGATGAAACAGCTCGGTATCCTGAGCCTCGAAATACAACGTATGCCCAAGGAAGCAGCCCGTGAATTCCTCAGACTGCCCGCCGTGCCTTATCTCTCCGTGGTTACACCCAGTACGCATGATATGAGCACCATCAGGGGTTGGTGGGAAGAAGACCATGTACGCACACAACATTTCTTTCAACAGGAATTGGAACAGTGGGGCGAGGCGCCGTATTTTTGCGAACCCTGGATCAACAAAGCCATCGTGATGCAACACCTGCAGGCGCCGGCCATGTGGGCCATCTTCCAGTTGCAGGACCTGCTGGGTATGGATGAGAAACTTCGTCGGGATAATCCCGATGAAGAGCGCATTAATATCCCGGCCATTACCGGTCACTACTGGAAATACCGCATGCATTTCACTTTGGAGGAACTGATCTCGGAGAAACATTTTAACGAAGCGCTGGAACAGGCTGTGGAAGCCAGTGGGAGAGCATAGTACCAATAATAATCATGAAAGTAACTTATCAATCGCAGAACCTTCCGTTCCGTTATCCTTTTACAATTTCGAAAGGTACAAAAACACATCAGCCTTCCCTGATCGTAACACTGGACCATCGTGGTATTACCGGTCTGGGTGAAGCACCGGCCATCACTTATTACGATATCACGGTTGAGAAAATGATCGAAGACCTGGAAAGGAAGAAAAAGTTCGTTGAACAGTTTGCATTCATGGAGCCGGACCGTTACTGGCATTACCTGCATCATTTGTATCCACGGAATAATTTCCTGGTTTGTGCACTCGATATTGCCGCCTGGGATATCTACGGAAAGATCAGGCAGCAACCACTTTACAAACTCTGGGACCTCGATATGGCCAATGCGCCGCTCACTGATTACACTGTCGGCATAGATACCATCGACAAGATGGTGGAGAAGATGAAAGAAAAGCCCTGGCCAGTCTACAAGATCAAACTCGGCACTCCCGAAGATATTGCCATCGTCAAAGAACTGCGTAAACACACAGAAGCTATTTTCCGCGTAGACGCCAATGCAGGTTGGACAACCGAAGAAGCGTTGGAAAAGATTCCCGTACTTGCAGACCTCGGCGTGGAAATGATCGAGCAGCCGCTGGCAAAAGATAATTGGGAGGGAATGAAGAAATTATTCGCCGCCAGCAATGTTCCCCTCATCGCAGATGAAGCCTGTGTGGTAGAACAGGATGTGGAAAGATGTTCCGGCCACTTCCATGGCATCAACATCAAACTCACCAAATGCAGTGGTATCACACCTGCATTGCGAATGATCAGCAAAGCGAGATCACTTGATATGAAAGTAATGGTGGGAAGCATGAACGAAAGTACCATCGGCAGTGCGGCTATCGCACACCTCAGTCCCATGCTTGATTATATGGATGCTGACGGGCCATTGCTCTTATCTGAAGACATTGCAACCGGCTTAACATACAATACAGGTCGCATTTCTGTTTCAGAGGAGTTTGGCCTCGGCATTAAGCTGAAATAATTTACGCAGTGCCCACTCGCTCGCCTCTGGCGAGTGAGTTCTATTTGTTCGCCTCCGGCGAACACCGCGTCGCCGGAGGCGACTAAATAAAAGTCACTCGCCAGAGGCGAGCGACTGTCACACCCTGTTTACCTGGCTCCACCCTGTTTACCTGGCTGCACGCTGTTTAACAAAAGCTTTGAACTTCAGCCTTTATATTTAGTAAAAAGAATGTCCGCCAGAGCCAGCGCTTTATCTTTTTTTCTACTTTTCTTCAATTACATTTTTGCCCAGGACAATAAGCTATTAATCCAGGGAGCAGTATTTGCAGAAGATGGCCAACCTGTTCCCTATGCAAGCATATCACTGGTAAAAGACGGACTGGGCACCATCACCAATCAATCCGGCCGTTTTGCGCTCTATATTCCCGCTGTTCCGAAAGATGATCATATCCTTGTGACCATGCTTGGCTACGAGCCGCAGCTGGTTTTGCTCAACGCCTTCAAACCTGCATCAGCGCTGCGCATCACACTCAAACTACAGGCCTCGCAATTGGAGGAAGTTGTGGTAACACCACCGGACCCGCTGCAACTGATCCGCAATGCCATTGCGCGCATTCCACAGAATTACTACAACCAGCCGCATGTGCTCAACGGATTCTATCGCGTGGATACCAGAAAAGGACAGCAACATATCATGCTCTCCGAAGCTGTATTCGATATTTACAATCCTGATTATACTTCCGGAAAGAAAAGCCGTTTCAGGTTGACAAAAATGCGTTCCATCCAGGACGAGCAGGCTTCACATGGACTGGACCTCGGCCTCACGCCAGCCAGTCTTTACACCTACGATATTGTGAAAGAGCTGGAATCATCAGACCTGCTGAGCAGGGAAGGATTGAAACAACACGATTTCAAATTCAAAGGGATTACCAATTACAATGGCATCGATGCCTGCCTGATCACATTCGATCAGAAAGATGAGCTCAAACAATCCCTGCTCAAAGGAAAACTATGGCTGGACGCAGGCTCCCTTGCATTTATCGCATTCGAATTCCAGCGCAGCCCCAAAGGCATCGACCGGGCGCAATATGGCAATGGCGCCACCCGCGCGCTGCTGAAGATACTCGGTCTGCAGATCGATGTAAAAAAGGAAACGCACCTCATCAGGTACAAAAAATACGGCGGCAAATGGATCTTGTCTGATGTGCGTAACGATCATATCCTTCACTTCAAAAGCAACCGCAACGGCAAACGGATCAACTTCGATGCAGATATTCGTGTAGACTACCTCGTTACAGCCGCAGACACTTTGCATGCGGGTGATTTTACAGCCGGGGAAAAACTCGGCAACAACAAATTCATAGAATTCCAGCCAAACAGTTATAACGATACATTCTGGCTGAACTACAATACCATTCTTCCTGACTTCAATACAAATGAAATAGCCAAACAGATCCAACAGAACAATCAAACATTCGTTCTGAAGAAGAAGGCCAAAAAATTTCTGTCGAAATTACCATCATCACCGGTTGTGAAGCTGGATTCTTTGTTCAGCTTCTTCCATACACAGGGCGCTTTTTCCGGATCGGTACTGGTGAAGCAAAAAGGCGCTGTGATCTTTCAAAAAGGCTATGGCCTGGCTGATGAAGGGAAGCAATGGCCCAATGCGGATTCAACGCGGTTCAGGATCGGCTCCCTCACCAAAACCTTTACCAGTATGATGATCAGGCAGCTGGAGCAGGAGGGGGAACTCAGCCTGCAGGACAGTATCGGTAAATTCTTTCCGGCTCATGTTCATGGCAGCGTGAGCATAGAACAATTGCTTACTCATACTTCCGGCATTCCCAATTACACAGTAAAGGACGAATACCTGGCAGAGTTGCTGAGCCGTCCGCTCAACACAGAATACATCATCAGGAATTTCTGCAGCGATCCCCTGGAATTCAGAACTGGCACAGGATTCCGCTATAGCAATTCAGGTTATGTGATCCTGTCCGGCATCATTGAAAAAGCAACAGGCCAATCATTTGCCGCCTGTTTGCAGGAAAAGATCTTCGCGCCGCTGCACATGAACTCCTCCGGCTTCAGCAATGCGCCGCTGAATTCAAAAGGATACTGGCTGGATGAGATCGAGCCCGCTTACCCGGTTTCCAATACCGTTGGAGCAGGAGGGATCTGGACAACCACCGGCGACCTTGAAAAATGGGACGAAGCCTTGTACGGCAACAAACTACTGTCACAAAAAAAGATACAGGAAAGCTTTCAGGAATATTCAGATTATGACGACTGGGATGCTGGTTACGGTTATGGATGGATGATTGACCGGCTCCTTTTCAGTCAATCGAAAGAACACAGGATCATTTACCATCCCGGAACCGATTTCGGTTACTACTCCATGTTTGTAAGGCAACCAGACCAGCAACACCTGTTGGTGATGCTCAGCAACCACGGGGATTTTCCCCGGTTCGAGCTCACTGACCTGGTGCTGGACATTCTCAATCCATAGTGCCTGCTCCACGTGCCGGCCATCATAATTTTCATATTTTATGTAGTTAACTACGTATCTTTGGACATAAATTAGAAAACAGGTCATGCAGACGAAATTCACTATTGAACAAATCCACAACCAGCACGGCAAACAGGCTGTGGGCCTGATTTTGCCTATCCAGCAGATCGAATTCAATGTACCCGTTACCCTGGAGGCACAACCAGACCTGCTGAATATCGATGAATTCTATTACAAGGATGGCGGAGCTTTCTGGGGGGCATTCCACCACGGCGAACTGGTGGGCACCATCGCATTGCTGAATATCGGTCATCACAGCGGCGCTATCCGAAAAATGTTCGTAAAGAAAGAATACAGGGGAAAGGAAAACGGCATCGCGCAATCTTTGCTCGACACATTATTTGCTTACTGTGCAGACAAACGTATTCACCATATCTATCTTGGTACGGTAGATGCGCTGAAAGCTGCCCAGAGATTTTATGAAAAGAACGGATTTACAAGGGTGGACGCAAGCGATCTGCCATCTTATTTTCCTAGAATGGCGGTGGACACGATCTTTTACCAGTTCAGTTGTGTAGAAAATTAAAACCCTGAATTTGTCAGACAAGTCTGAAAGGCGTGTGGAGATCAACATCACAGCTCCTTCAGGCTTTTTTCTTTTTTGTGACAGAGGCTTTTTCTTCCAGGGCCCTGTCAGCAAATCCTTTTTTTCTTAATGCTGCTTCCACTTCATCCAATGCACGCATCAGATTATTCTTTGTGTTGGTGATCTCTGTAATGGTTTTGACCATAAGGCTCCATACAGGCCCCATTTTACTGACCAGCTCTTTTCCCTTTTCGGTGAGCTGGATCAGCCGCTTCCGCTCATCTGTTTTATCTTTCCCGGACCGGATCATTTTTTGTTTTTCCAGTTCCTTCAGCAGGGTGATAGTGCTGGGATGGGTATAACCGATCTCTGTTGCAATTTCCACAACGCTCAGTATGCCCTTGTTGTGCAGTACATAGATAACCGGGAACCATTTCGGTTCGAAATCGATGCCATGGTCTTTGTAGATCAGCAACCCGTCTTTCCGGAGCTGCTCAGCCAGCCTTTGTAGTCGCGTTGATATAGCCAGCACACCTGCATTATCGATGATATTCATTTGCATCCGGTTTTGCCAAATATACGTAGCTAACTACATTTCCGCAAACCTGAATCAGTTGCGTTACAGGAGTTTTTCGAAACAAACACTATTATCTACGCTCACATAAGGCTCATAGTTTGGCGTTACCAGGTAACCTTTGGCCTGGTATAAGCTCAATGCCTCAGGGTTGCGTTTGCCTGTTTCGAGTATCAGTTTCGTATAGCCGAGCTCAGTTGCCCATTGTTCCAGTTCTGCCAGCACTTTCGATGCAAGCCCCTTGCCACGCAGATCAGGAATGGTGTACATTCTTTTTACTTCCATCACACCCGGCCGATACTCCTTGATAGCTCCGCTGGCTACTGGCTCTTCATTGTAATAAGCCACGATGGCATGTTTGATAGCCGCGATCTTATTGTATTGGGAATAAAATGCAGTGTCTTTCCCATCCCTTCTGGCCAGGTCCTCATCCAATAACCGGATGAGCCTTATGAAATCAGGATGTGAGGAATCGGTCCTTAGGAGATGTATCATAAGAGACTGAAATTAATATTTATTTCTCTTTCTAAAATTATAGAAAACAGAACAGTTCCTGCTCAGTCGATCAGGCCATGTTCTTTCATCACGCCTTCGGAATTACTTTCCTGAGTTCTTCATCGTTCTTGCCTGTATGCACGCCGAACGGATTGGCTTCTATGAATTCAGCGGCAAATGCAGCCGCGGTAGCTTCAACATCGATACTACCGGCAAGAGCGTCTGCATAGCGCTTTTCGTAGGCAGTAAAGAATTCCCTGATGCGGCTTTCAATAGATGATTTTTCCTGCGTCATTACTCCTGATTTGAGAGTTGGGGTTCAATTGTTATGCCAGTTGCTGTAGTAACAAAAAAGGCATTGTTGCTGGTGTAAACTGGCGCAGGCATGCCACAAATAGCCCGGCAGGTTCAATCATGCCGGGCTTTAATTATTGGCGGTTCAGTTATTGGGTAATGATGATCTTTTTATTCCAGCGCGCTTGTCCTGCCACGATGGTCAGGTAATACATTCCTGCCGGAAGGCCGCTTTTGATGGTGATACTTGTTTCCGTTGAGCGACTGCCGGTCCATACACTGCGTCCCTGTGTATCTGTAAGTTCCAGCCGGACCGGCAAACCGGGTGGGAGCGGCAATGCCACATTGAAATCGCCCCTGGAAGGATTGGGGAAGATCCGGGGCTCCTCTTTGTTTTGAACGTTTCCTGCTGGCCTGCCGAGGATCCGGGAGAAGTATTGGCTTCCATCATGCTGTGTGGCCACTATCCTGTACCAGACGGCATCGCCGGGAAGATCATCGGTTAAGGTGTATTCGTTTGCAGATTCCCGTGAGGCAGCGGGACTGGTCTCCCTTACGTTCGTAAATAAATTTCCGGCGCTGGATGCCCTTTGTAGCGTATAATGCTTCACGTTAGCTTCATCACCGGCTTTGAAAGAGAACTGTACCGATCCATTTTCCATCGCTATGCGTTCGTCGAAAATCCTTACAGGCAACACACCTGCAGGCAGTATCGTCAGACTATAATCCTCTGTTTGTCCATACATCTGCCCGTCACAGGAAAGGATAGGGTGATTGTTGATGAAATCAGCCAGCACCCTCATTCGAAGCGGCCTGTTCAATACTGCGCCTGATGGAATGGTTACCGGCTGCGTATGTGTATACATGTTATTAGTCAACCCCGAACCGGGTGTATAGGATTCCATTATTTGCTCGCCCACTTCAAAACTGCCGTTATCATTGAAGTCTATCCAGGCTTTCGCCACCTGCATATTGGTCCTGGTGCTAAGGCGCAGATCATAGGATTGTCCCTCCAGCACTGCAGTGCCCAGGTTACAGGTATTGTCCTGATAGAAGCGAAAATCACCGGAATACGAAAGCGAGGAATCGTCCAATGTATTGAACTGGATCCTTACCGGCCCCATATCATAGGGATTCTCGGAGAAAGTAATGGAGGTTGGCTCACAGGTAGCTGGTCTTACCATTAATGCAGGCGCAGGCGTGAGTGCTGCAGACGTAAGCAGTCCAACACGAACGGTATTTACAGAAGCGATCATCCTGTCTCGTTGACCTGGTGTAAACCGCTGGTCGGCGCAGGAAGTGTAATGCATGAAATTGAATTGTTGTCCGTTCCATGTAGTGCCGGTACAGGGGTTTACCGCAACCGCTGAAGGACATGCAAAGAAAGCTTCTTCATTGGTAGGATCTGTATCGCAAACCAAGTCGCCTTCCTGGCTGCAATCCCCATTGGTAGGGCAATTGGTGCCGTTTGCTCCCTGAAAGGTATGGTAGAGATTGAATGCATGCCCCATTTCATGCGGGAGCGTTGATTGCCCTGCCATAGCCTGCGAAGCCAGCATTACAGTCCCATCGCGGTTTGCATGTGCTCCCGGGAAATACGCATATCCGGCAATGAAAGGTCCCACAGTTCCTGCATAACCATCTTTTCCCTCAATCCTGTTCACGATCCAGATATTGTAATATTGATTGGAAGGCCAGATGCTCATAGCTTTCAGGTCCTGCTCGATAGCGCCGGTAGTTGATTGTACACGTATACCATAACTCGCATAATCTGGAACGGAGCTGGCATCTACCCGCACAATACCCGTGGTGGGCGTACAATCCGGCGCGCGTTGCGCCAGCACAAAACGGAAGGGAACTCTTGTTCCTCCCGCGGACGGGTCTGAATAAGCAGCCCAGGTGGCCTGGAACGACTGGTTCAGGTAATCGATCATTCCCGTCAGTTGTGCATTATCAGGATTATACTGCGTACCAACCAAACCTCCTGTGTGCATTACATGAATCACAACAGGGATTTCATAAATGGTTTCTGAACCATTGGCCACCCGGCCATCCGGCGCAACTCTTCCGGCAGCCTGCTTTTCCTGCAGCCACTGACGGATCCGCTGATCGTTTTGAGAGGTTTGCTGTTTATAGTCCGGGGATTGATGCAGAAGCCGCTGGTGCACCTGGTCAAATCCGCATTTCGGCTGGGCCTGAACAATAAAATGGAAAAAGAGAATCAGAAAAGTACAAAGCAATGACGAATAGGGCTGGGTTCGGGTTCTCATAAAGGGATAGATCGGGTATTGAGGGTTTTCCTGTCTGCTGTATCAAAACCATCTTTATCACTCCCTTACAACGTTGATTTAAGACAAAAAGTATCAGTACGCATTGATTTTATACATACCTCCCGGAGGCGGATGCCATTTCGATTGTAGCGGACCAAAAAAATATTTCATCAACAATAAGAATTCTGCTTCAAATTTGCCGGATGGAAAAACGCTACTTTGAAGACGAGACCTTCGAGAAGATCAACTACCGGGAAACGCCTTTGAGCAAGGGAGAATACGAAGCCTGCAGCTTCAGGAACTGTGATTTCTCGGAAACCGATCTCTCCGGGGTACTTTTCATCGATTGCGATTTTACAGGTTGTAACCTGAGCCTCGCTAAATTAATAAAGACGGGCTTCCAGGGCGTCAAATTCAAAGAGTGTAAAATGTTGGGACTACATTTTGAACAATGCAGTGAATTTGGGCTGGCCTTTTCCTTCCATCATTCCATGCTCAACCACTCTTCCTTCTATGGCTTGAAGATCAAAAAGACTTTCTTCGAGCATTGCCAGTTGCACGAGATAGATCTTACCGATGCTGACCTGACAGAATCGAAATTCCTGGCATGCGATCTGTTGAATGCCAGCTTCAACAACACCAATCTTGAAAAAGCCGATCTGAGTGGCGCTACCAACTTCACAATCGACCCCGAAAGGAACAGGATCAAAAAAGCTATTTTCCATTTGTATGAGCTGGGAGGGCTGCTGGTCAAGTACGATCTTAAGATCGTGCAGAAATAATAACAGATCCATCCTTCCTCCAATTACTACTGCGTGTATCCCTTCCGCAGGGACGGAAGGATCGGGCAGGGGGGTAAAATGACTGAACTATGATTTTTTGTAATTTGCTTATATGGTGACCGCAAAACCATTGGTGAACCAGAAAAATATCCCTGATCATGCCCATTGTTGAACTTCCATTCTTCGGCCCCATCAATACAACCTCTGTTGAAGAATATTATGAATCAGATTTTCAGCACAACTCCGGAACAATATCTGTGGATCTCAACTTCGAGAACAGTGCCATCGACGAGGAACGATTGATCACCGTGAAAAAATTCCTGCAGAACATTCCCAACTGGCTCAGCCGTAACACGCGTTATATACAGAATGATCTGAACGAGGACGATGATTCCACCGTGAGAGAATACGCGGAATATATCAAAGATGTATTGGAAGCGGAAGAACTGTCACAACTGATAGGGTTCGATGCAGACCCTGAAGACCAGCTTTTACAAATTGCGGAAAAGCTGCATCTGGTGCGGATCGGGCTATATCCCGATGGCGGCGGACAATTTGCTGTTTTCGATTATTCGATCGGACAGGATAATGTAGACTACCTGCTGGTGATCAATACAGACGAGAACGGAATTCTCGATTATATGACGATGGAAAGCTAAAAAAAAACGACCCGTTGCCGGGTCGCTTCTTCTTACTCAAAACTGTAATGTTTGCTCTTACAGGGAACAGCTTTTGATAACGCCATTGGCGAGCGTAACACGCTTACTATCGCCCGCATCCTTGATATCAACAAATTTTTCAAGCCTCTTTGACCTGGCAACTGTATAATCCTGATCGTAATAATAATTTGTGGTTGTCCTTACCGGGCCGTTCTGTGATACATCAGAACCGGTATAGATCCTGGCAGTTTTCGCCTGGTTGAATTCGTGCATCACCTGGATGAAATATTTACCCGGTTTCAATCCCTGGAACTGGAAAAAACCCTGGTTATCCGCAGTTACTTCCATCTTATACCTGCTGGCTTCTTTTGACATGAATACGCCTGTTTTCTTTCCTTCTTTTTTCTCGCGCAGCTCATACCAGGCTTCAAGGTAGGGAGTAACAGGGTAGAGGACCACTTTAACGCCCCTGGCATAGAAGATGCCTCCATCCACTTTGGTGCATGCCCTACCGCGAATGGTGCAGTTACCGCGCTCGAGCATACTTTTTGCGAGACTGGCGTCAAATTCCATTTCAGGATACATGTTCCTGTATACATTTTTACCAACTGCCTGCTGTTCGCCACCCATCTCCACATACTTCTTACGTTCAGCATCAGCCGCTTTTTTGTTACCGATGGCATCATAAGCGTAGGCTTTGTTCAGGTACGCATCCAGATTCTTTGGATCGAGATCGATGGCTTTCTGGAAATAATTGATGGCCTCGGTGAACTTTTGATCTCCCTGCAATGCCAGTGCAGCATTGAAATAGGCGCCAGACCATTTCGGGCTGAGCTCTATCACTTTTTTATAATCGTTCAATGCATCTTCATACATTTCTGCATTGTAGAAAACATTGCCTCGGTTCAGGTAAACATCACTCAATTTAGGGTCCAGGTTCTGCGCCATCAGGAAATCCATCAGGCATTTTTCAGCATCACCCATCCTGGAATAAGTGTTGGCCCTGTACACATAGGAAATGGCCTGCCTGGGATTTTTCTGGATAGCTGTAGTGTACTCCTGTACAGCACTCTGCCAGTATTCCTGTTGGTAGTAGACATGACCTTTCCGGTTGTAGATCTGCCAATAGCCAGGCTCCAGCTTTTCCACTTTTTCATAATCGTAAAGTGCATCATTGAAGTTCCTCAGGTTGGCGGAACTGATACCCCTGTTGAGATAGGCATCGGTATAGGATGCGTCAACCTTGATCACGCTTGAAAAATCTTCGATCGCATTCTTGTACTTGCCCTGGTCCATATAGATCAGACCGCGATAATAGAAACCAGCCGTGTAATCGGGCGAGAGGTTGGTACACATAGTGTAATCGAAGATCGCTTCGGTTGCTTTCTTGTTGTCGTAATAAATGCCGGCCCTCTTGCCATAAGCACGAACGAAATTAGGTTTCATCTGAATGGCCGCTGTATAATCGGCTATTGCTTCAGCGGACCTGTTCAGTCGTGAGTTCACTGTACCGCGTGCAAAATAATCGAAAGCCGTTTTGGGAGAACGGAGAGCCACAAACGCTTTTTCAGCCGCTTTTTTGGCATTCGCTTCCTGTCCAAGCCCATTGTAAACATCGGCGAGCATAGAGAGATAAAGCCCGTTATCAGGACTGAGCTTAGTTGCTTTTTCGAGATCGGGAAGACCGCTTTTCCAACCGGAGATCAAAGTGAGGGAGTTCCCGCGTACCGCATAGGCCAGGGCGTTATTCCTGTCAGAAGCAATCGCTTCATCAGCAGTGGATTTTGCCAGCCTTGCATTTCCTTCCATTAGTTGATTGAGGGCAGTCTCAGCTTTAGAGCCGCTTTGCGCAAAAGACCGTGAAACCACCCCGCTGGTAAGCACCAGAATTACTAAAATTGACAAACTACGTATCATGTGTTTCAGGAATTTTTTCTTACGTCAAAACTAGGAATTTAAGCATTCCACGACTAGAAAAGGGCAACGGATTTTGTGCACATTTACGTTAATCTTCAATCAGTTACCTTGTTTCAGGTAGTGAAATCTACTGGTTTCCCGGGAGGCTCCAGTCTGTTACAGGCTGACTTTAATTTTTCCTGGCAACGATGGCATCATATACCCCATTCCAGAGATTGATGCGGAACTGCAGTGCCGCTTTAACAACAGCCTCCGCCTGTTGCCAGTATTCTTCATTATCACCGCAGAGCTTGGCAACCATCTGGAGAGCCAGTTCTCCATGGAGGCCTCCGTCCATTTCAATATGCCTTTTGAGATAATACTGGAAAAGTGAAATATTTTCAGGAGTTCCTTCGCTGATATCGTTCACGATGGAATGGAACATTTCCGGGATCAGGTCCTCTCTTCCGAAACAGAATACAGCCGCTTGCAGGTGAGGCTGGTCAGTGGCTATCACATGGAAAGTGAAAGTAACAAAATCACGCACATTGGAGGGCAGGCCGGCTGCTTCAAATGCCGGCAACAGGTTGCTGCTTTCCTGTAAAACTGTAATGAACTGCCTGATCGGTTCCGTTGAAGCTCCGCATTGTTCCATTGCCTGCACATACAGCTCGAAATGACTCATTCTTTTCCCGTTCGGATCAACATCGGATTCTTCTCCTGTAACGATCTCATTGATCAGGTACCTTGTTTCTGCATCTCCTTTGGGAAACCATGGAATAGTAGTACAGGTTAAATTAAATTGTAATGATTTGAGAAGGCTCATGAAGTCCCATACAGCATACACATGGTGTTGCATGAAGGTCCTTACATCCCCGATGTTTTCGATTACGGAGTAGAGTTTATGATTGATGATTTCCTGCTTCAACGGTTCCACGCTGCCCCGGAGCTTCTCGATATTACTGTTCATTTCCAAAATTTGCGCAAATGTACATCAACAGCCCATTCAATCCCAGTTATTATTCTGCTGCATTGGCCCGGCAGCAAATTTTATTCCTGTTTTCCTGAATTATACTGACATAAGGTTGTCACAGGGAACTTTTAGTTTTGGGTATGACTAAAGAAATCAACATCATCGATCCTGGCAGCCGGGCGCAATGGAGGATTTGGCTGGAAAAGAACCACGAAAAAACCGGCATTACAATCTGGGTGAAGATCGCTAAAAAGAACACTGAGAAACGCGGCCTGCCCTATGATGCAGCTGTTGAGGAAGCCCTCTGTTTCGGCTGGATAGACAGCACCACGCGCAGTTTCGATGAATCGCATTTCATCCAGTCCTTCACTATCCGCAAACCTAAAAGCCCCTGGTCCCCGATCAATAAGGAAAGAGTGAAAAGACTGATCAAAGATGGTTTGATGACGCCTGCGGGAAATAACTGTATCAAAACAGCCAAAGCCAATGGTTACTGGACCATCATGGATGAGGTGGAGCATCTTAAAGTGCCGGCAGACCTGCAGGCTGCATTCAGAAAAAATAGAAAAGCGGAAAAATTCTTCGAAGCAATGAGTAAGTCAGACAAAAAGCTAACCCTTAAATGGCTGGTGCTGGCGCAAAAACAGGAAACCAGGAACAAGAGGATCATAACAATAATAGAAAACGGAAACGAAGGGCAGAAGCCTAAACAATTACAATAGCAGTTATTGTTTGTTTATCCACGCCACCTTCTGTACCGGCTGATGTGCCGCTGCAATGATGGTCCCGTACAATTCCGGCCGCCTTGCATTCCTGTACCGGCGGCCACCAGCCAGCGTAAGCTTTTCCGGCGTCAACGTAGCGATGGCAATATCATTACCCAGTGTTCTGCATTCCGCCATGATCTCGCCGAACGGGTCCAGGATCATGGAGCAACCATTCTTCAACTGATCATCATCCATCCCGATAGGATTGGAAAATACAGCATATACTGCATTATCATATGCTCTTGCAGGCAACCATTTCATCAGCCAGCTGCGTCCCTTCGGCCCATCAAACTCCTCCCTGAGCTTTCCGGCATTTGCTTCCCGGTCGAGCCAGAGTGCAGCATCTACAAAACCCGCGCCAGGCCTGGGGGAAGGCGTACACATGGTAACATGCGGCATGAAAATGATTTCAGCGCCCAGCAGGGCAGTTGCCCTCACGTTCTCGATGATATTATTGTCGTAACAGATCAGGATACTGCATTTCCAACCCAGCAGGTCAAAAAGCACGTATTCATTACCGGGAGTTAAGTGAGGATTGATGAAAGGATGCAGCTTCCGGAATTTCGCTATCATCCCCGAACCATTTACGCAAACATGGGTCTTGTACATTTTTCCATCTGCCGTTCTCTCGAACAAACCCGCCAGCAGGATAATATCATGCTTTCCTGCGATAGAGATCAATTCCTGTACACTATTCCCGTCCGGAACGGGCTCGGCAATTTCCCACAACCGTTCCCTGCTGAGATGCCTGGCAAAACTGTATCCGGTAACTGAGCATTCGTGAAAAGCTATCACCTGCGCTCCGCGGGATTTGGCCGTTGCAGCCAGATTGCTGACCTGTTGCAGGTTCCAGGCTTTATCATTACTCCGGTTCTCGAATTGTGCAGTGGCTATTCTGATCGGTCCCATCTTTTTCAATTATGAACGCAAGTTAATTTGGCCATTCTGCTGCCGATTGTAAAAAACCGACAAGCATTACAATTACAATCGCAGAAAATTGAGTGCGAGGGGATCTACAGTATGTTGGTACTGCCAGGGAGTGATCCCCGTATATTTTCTGAAGTCTTTGATGAAATGCGCCTGATCGAAATAATCGTTATCATAAGCAATGGCAGTGAGGCTTTCTTTGTGCTGGAACTGTTTCAATTTTCTGGCGCTTGCATTCATCCGCACGATTCCAGAATATTGCTTGGGTGTTATGCCGGTATGCTGTTTGAATTTCCTTTCCATCGTCCGTTCATTCACCTGCAATTGTTTCAATAAAACATGCACAGGAAGACTGCCTTCGCTGGCCCTGATCTGTTGAACAGCCTGCAGCACCAGGGCATCGGGTTGTTTGCTTTTTTCGGAAATCCGGAGCAACCAGGCATTCAGCAACCCGATACAATCGAATACGGAAGCAGCTTGCCTCAAACGGTCAGCCATATATCCGGCGGCCCTGCCCAATACTTCCTGTGCCGGAAGGAAACAATCTTTCAATTCCGTTGCAGGTACATTCCAGAGATGATAAGCGCCGTATGGCTGCAATACCACAATCAACCAATCGATGGGGCCACTGAAAGAAAGATCCCGGAAGTTGTTCAGTTGTCCATATAACCAGCAACTATGCGTGGCTGCCGCATCATTACTTATTTTCAGAGTGGTTGCTGCAAGATTGAATACGATGCCCGTATTGCCATCCGCAAAAAAACGGTGAATGGAATCCCCGGGCCCGCCGGCCTTCAGCACCAGGTAATGCTTCACGATATGTGCGATATGGGGAGATGGGGGCAATTGCATTTTTCTATTATTGCAGCAGCTCAAAGATAGATCAACTTCCGGTGATCATTGCTTTTATCGATCGGGAGAATTGATCACTTTCAAAACAGCCGTCACTTCCTGGTTTTCGAATCCACGAACCCGTGCTTTCTGGAGGAGTCCTGCCATCACGTTGGTGAATGCAGGGTCCAGCTTTGCAGCCGAAACCGCGTCTGCAATCCGTTGCGTGGCGCCTACACTGATCATCAGCGGGCTCTGCGTGATATTGTAATTATCTTCCTGGATCATGTTCACTTCATGTTTGAAGAATTCAATAAAGGAAGGCGCAATTTCTCCAACAATATCCCTGAAGTCATGCAATTGCATGCCTTCTGCCTGAACCAGTGCTACACCATACAACAATCCGATATAAGAACCATACACCCATGAAAGTGTTGCCAGGTCCATCGCGGGTGAAGCAGATGCATTTACTCCCAGGAATTTGATATTGCCTCCCAATACATCGAGTACTGTTTTGACTTCATCGAAACTTTCTTTATTGCCAGCCATCAGGATTGTAGTATCAGGCTGTCCCATCTGTTCAGGAGCTACCTGGATTGCGCCATTGAGATAAGCGCCACCTTGCACTGCCAGCCTGCTTTCAAGTTCTTTTGCTTCCTGTGGATTACCTGTAGTGAGATTGATAAACGTCTTTTTGCTGAAACCAGGTTCACCCGCCTGGTCGAGAATGGCAGTAACAGCATTATTATCCAGCACACAGATGATGATGACCTCATTTACCGAAATAGCTTCTTCAACGGTTGTTGCTACTATTGCACCATCGATATCCCTGGCTTTTGAAATATTCCGGTTCCATACAGTTACCTGGTATCCTTGACCCAGGTACATTTCAGCCATTCTTCGTCCCATTTGTCCAAGCCCCAGAACAGTAATCCGTTTTTCCTGAATTCTCTTTTCCATCATTTTGTTTTTTGATTTGATGGAGTAAAATTCTGGAAGGCAGGCCGCTCAAACAATAAGGGAGAATTTATTCAGGCAGGGAAAAATTTTTCCCTGTCCGCCTGGCGGGCATTGTATTGAATCATCCTTCATGAAGGATCATTGGTTTCATCAGTATGATCAAGATGGATCCTCGCAGTGAAATTTTTCTCCAGAACGGCAACTGGCGGTTGAACAGCAAACTGGTCCTGCTTCTTTGTATATGGGCCATATCCATTGACCATCACTTTATTACTAACGGATATGGTCAGGTCCTGATGATAAGCTACAAACCAGTTTGAATTTCCGGGCTTATCAAAATAAATGGATTTCGACACAAAATAATTCTCATCAAATGCTGCAGTGATCAACTCCTTTAGCTTTTGATTCAGAACCATCGTTACCAGATCCGGAATTTCTTTCATCACCTGTCTGATGGCAAACAGATCAGTTGACCTGCGGAATGCAGGTCTGTCGGTCATTGCATTTTCTATTGCACAAACCATTTCATTTACTTCCTGCGGCGAATAGAAATCATTCAGAATAGCGAAACCATTTTTCTTGAATTCGTTCATGCTATGAAGTTAATGCTAACATCTGTTTATCGCTAATTGGGTTAAAAAACGGTGTGCGGAAAGAGAGCGTTTAAATAGTTTTGACCCGTCCGACAAAATTGCACGGCGGGATCTTAATCCCCTGTGAGCATATGTAGTTTTAGAATCAGTAGTGTCCGTAAAGCAGGAGCCCGGCAACCAAACATGCGATTAGTCCTGATGCCTATCAGCAGAAAAGCATGCTGTCCGCGGATCCTGCTTCTTCTTTTTGGATGGTACACCTTTGCGACTCTCGCATTTATGGCGGTAATTTTTTTGTAAAATATCGTTTATAGGACCCGGGGCTTAGGTTCAGGGCGTTTCAATAGTTTGCTCACATGACTTTCATCTGTGAGACCAAATTCGGCTGCGATCTGTTTCAAACTGTATTCGCCCTTATCAAGTCTTTTCCTGATCAGGGCATTGCGGTATTCCTGCACATAATCCCTCAATGTTATACCTGCATTCTTCCTGAAGTACCTTCCGATATAATCCTCAGTGGAGTTGAATTGCTTTGCCAATACTGCAGCCCGAAGCTTTGCAGGTGAATAAATGAACTTGTGGATATAGCAAAACAGGGCCTGCATATTCTTCGGCTGACCTGCTGTATCCATCATTTCCGGCAGGTTCCTTTGAAGGATACTGGCAATGGAGATCAACTGCATCCAGATCAGTTGTTCATTTCCTGCAGGATCATCTTTCAGTGAAATGATTACCCTGAAGAGATGATTCACTGTTTGCTGGTCCTGCGAAGAAAATCGAAAACCGGAATAATGTACATCCCTTCGTTTGATCAGGTACTCCAGCTGTTGAATACCATTGAAATAATGCGCATCCTGTTGATGTATGTATTCATCGGTAAACTTCACGTATACGAACCTGGTAGTTTGATGAATATCGAAGTAATGTGCATCGTCAGGCCCGATGAAGAATACATTTCCGGCGCTGTAGGGTAGTGACGACTGGTTCACCCGATGAATACCTTTTCCCTTGCTGATATAAATGATCTCGTAATGATTGTGCCTGTGAACAGGATGTTGCCATTCACTCACTTCAAAATCCGAAATCAAAACCGGCTGGAATTGCCTGTACTGCATCATATTGGCAATTTACCAATATTAGGCGGAATTATACAAATACTATAAAGTCGCTTTTTCCCAATTTTAAATCCTGAGGTTGGCCACCCGATTATAGATAATCAAACAAATGAATCAGATGAAATCAAAATATACAGCGCTGGTAGCAGGCGCCAATGGAGTCATAGGCAGCAGTCTCATCGAATATTTACTAACACTGGATAACTGGCAGGTGATCGGCCTTTCACGGAAGGGTGGACAAAACAGAACCAGGCTCCGTCACATTTCAGTGGACCTGTTGAACCAAAATGAAACAATAGAAAAACTACAACAGCTAACAGAGGTAACACATATCTTTTATGCAGCTTACCAGGACCGGCCCACCTGGGCAGAACTGGTGCCACCCAACCTCGGCATGCTGGTTAATTTAGTGGAAGCAATAGAACCTGTTACCAGGGACTTGCAGCATATCAGCCTGATGCAGGGTTACAAAGTTTATGGTGCACATCTCGGACCTTTCAAAACACCCGCACGCGAAACTGATGCCGCTCATATGCCTCCGGAATTCAATGCAGACCAGCAATATTTCCTGGAAGAAAAACAAAAAGGGAAAAAATGGACATGGTCCGCTATCCGTCCATCTGTAGTTGGAGGAGCCGCCACAGGTAATCCAATGAACCTGGCCATGGTGATTGCCGTGTATGCCAGCATCTCCAAAGAGCTCGGCTTACCCTTGCGTTTTCCCGGAAAACCCGGCGCTTATAATAAACTCCTCGAAATGACAGATGCAGGGCTCCTCGCCAAAGCCACTGTTTGGGCGGCTACTGATCCACGCGGCGCCAACCAGGCATTCAATATCACCAATGGCGACCTCTTTCGATGGGAAGAGCTCTGGCCTAAACTGGCTGCATGGTTCAATCTTGAAACTGCGCCGCCCTTACCCATGCAACTGCAGGTGATCATGGCTGATAAAAAAGAATTGTGGAAATCGATCCAGGAAAAATACAAGCTTGAAAAATATTCATGGGAAGACATCTCTTCATGGGCATTCGGAGATTTCGTTTTCGGATGGGATTATGATATGTTTGCCGACAGCAGCAAATCCCGGCGATCCGGCTTTCATGAATACATTGAAACTGAAACCATGTTCTACCAGTTGTTCGATGAATTAAGGCAAAAGAAGATCATTCCATATTGTGGCTAGACGGCCTTTCGCCAGAATGAGTGTGGCCGGGAACTTCATTATCAATAAGCAGCCCGTAATATTTCGCGGTACTTTCCATGAAGCTGCTTTGCTATATCAACAGGATTTCCTGATGACTTTACAGGATATTCTTTCTTTTCATTTACCCAATTCCATTCCCAGCCCTTCATATCTTTTTCGAAAGCCTTCTGATCATAAGCTTTTCCATTATCGAATGCGGCATCAGCAACGGCATAGAATTGCATCCACCGTGGTTTGTAAAAATCTTTCAACATGCCTGACCACTGCTTGCAGGCATATTCATGCAATCCGCTGTTCTTGTTGCCCCATAGCGTGATCAGGTTTCGTGCATTTTTTTCGTAGAGGGCTGTTTCAGCCGGATTCGTTCCCCATCTTTTGGCATCGTTCAGCCAGCGGCCAAGCAGGAAATCATCCTGTGCAGCAAGTAATGATTCCATGTCATCGATCACACCAATGAACTGGTTGAACAATTTACGGAACTGCTCCCTGTTACCAGCCTGATATGCACCAGCAAACTTACGCTGCAGGGTATCAGCAAAATTGGCAAGCACCTGGCGTGTGAGGTCGGTGAGATCATAACGGTAACCCTCACTCTGTTTCAGTTCATCCGCAGCTGCCAGCAAATGATCCCAGGCCGGCAACAATTCCCCGGGTTTGTATCCTTTTTTAGTATTTGTACAAGCAGCTTTTTCTGCAAAAGTGGGCCTTGCCGTTATGATGCTTTCGGGGCCACCGTTGGAAACACCTGCATTGTATACGGTATTTTTCATCACCATCCAGGCCTGTTCAGCATTGGTATTGGTCTTTCCATATCTACGAGTAATATAATCCTTCAGCCATTCATCGAGGGCAATGGGTTGATCACGCCAAACATTTTCCAGCATCAGCGCATACATCACAGGATTCTGTTCAATGGCTTCCGGAGTAAGGCCGATACCACAAAGATTTCCGGCTGTTGCATCATTCAACAAAGAAGCAGGCTTATTTGCTACTTCATCCATTCGTCCATACATGCTGATATTGCCGCCGAAATTATGCAGCATACACCAGATCCAGGGCTTGCCGTAGTAAGCTTCGGTCTTGTTCCAGACAGGATTGTTCTCACTCCAGAGATCGAGTACGATCATTTTGTTGTTCGGCACAGCATTCAGCAACGCTTTGATCTGTGGCGTTTTCCAGAAACTTGCCTGAAAATGGAATAACCATCCCTGTATGATCCACTTTGCTTTTGGATCAGCAGCAGACATTGCCTGGTACACTTTTTTACTTACTTCGCTCAGGAAAGTACTGTCGTCCGTGGGAGGCTTGTTCTCATTGAATGTATCGGAAGAGTACAGATGGTCCGTCCCGAACGTTTTGGTTTGCTCTTCGATGAATCGTTTACCAATCATTATGAACAATGGATCATTCGGATCCAGGATAGACACATGCGGAAATCCGGACCATTTGGTTTGCTTTAGCTTGGCATTCGGGAATTTATCTTTGAATGCCGGGGGCACATGTCCTGTAAAAGCAGGCAGGATGGGCGTCATACCCAACTCACGCTGACGGGCAAGGATCTTTTTTTGCAGTTTTTCATGACTTACCATCCAGCTCATGGGAAGCGGGCCGCCCCATCCATCCAGGTTGCCCATCCAGAACCAGTTGAAATAAGCAGGTCCACTGAAAAATCCTTCCAGGTCCTTTTCGGAGAATCCAAGACTTTTGTATACACGATGCCAGATGATATTTTGCCCGGTTAGCGCCAGCGGCATATTGATGCCATTCAATGCCATGAAATCGATCTCCTTTTCCCAGCGCGCCCAATCCCACCAGCTCATGGTATAATTGAATGTGCAATAATTGAGGTAGTACCGGTAATCGTAAGGTGTTTCGTTCATAATCTTTGCAGGCACTTCCGGCAATGGATCGGGAATGTTAAGATTCGTACCGTTCCACCCGATATCGCAGCGGGCAAATGTTTTCAGGTAATAGTTGAGCGCACTTGCAATGGCTATTCCATTGGTGCCAGCCAGTACGATCCTGTTGTTCTTCGAATACAGTTCAAATACATCTTTCCCTTTTCCTGAATTGATGATCTTTACTTCAAAGCTGCTATGCAGCCTTGCAGGCAGTATTCGTTTTACAAGACTATAGGCGGCGGCTTCGGCTTTCTTTCTGTTCGGGGTTCCGGCCTGGACGTTAAGGGTAATGATGGCTATTATTGTAACAGCCAGCAATATTCGTTTAGCATTCATAAGTTTACTTGAAATTGTATGCAGTGGGTCTTAGTTATTATTTACCAGTTCAATCGCTTTTTGCAGTGGATCAGGATAAGGGGAGATTTTGCTGATACCCGGACGGGTTACCCATCTTTCTTCCCAGTTTTTACGATCGAAATTCTTATTGAACAGGGTTTCCCTAACTCTCGGCACATAGTAATCCCTGATAAGACCACTCCAGATGCGGGCTGCATAATCATCCTGGAATCCACCCCAGGTGGTGATCAGACGCTTTGCATTTGACTCGTAATAGTTTTTGTCTTTTTCATTATTCCCGTGCAAACGCGCATAATCAATCCAGTTTTGCAGCCTGTTCATCGGATGCGATTCCAGCAGTGAATCCACCTGAAGCAACAACAGCATGGCTTTATTACCCAATGATGTTTTCAATGCATCATTGCCTGCAGAATCGGCCTGCAATGCCTGTTTATAAAATTCATCTGCTTTCAGTCCGAGATAGAGTGAGCTGAGTTCAAGCGCATCGTACCTGTACATCTTATTATCCTTCATCTCACCAGCAGCAGCCAGGAAATCCTTCACACCTTTGAAGAAAGCAGGATCATCATTCACACTTCCTTTTCTTCTTGTATCGTATTTCACTGTTTGCCATACAAATCTTGGATAAGAACCGAAGGAATCATAACAGGAAGAGAACAATGCCTGACCGGCGGATACGATCGATGTATTTTCATCGCCATATCTTGCCCGGCAATATTCCAGTCCCCATTCTTCCAGGTTGATCTCTTTGTTGGTCCAGCCCATATCGGAGATCAGTTCATAGATCAGTTCATTATTCTCGATACCTTCAGGCGCATGACCATAACCGATCATACTTTTGGAATAAGGCGACTTCAATGCTTCGATAGGCGCTGATGCATAAAAGGAAACCACACCGGTATAAGGCGTCTTACCGCCGAAATTGGGTACGAAACTGTAGATCCATTGTTTTCCGTAGAAGCCCGCATGTGTTTTCCAAACCGGATCGATATGCCATACGTAAGGTGGATAATCATTTCCCAGATCAATGATCATCATCTTATCATCCGGAACTTTGGAGAGGAGCGACTGCAATGTGGGCTTATCCCAGAATTTGTGCTGATAGCCAAAGGTCCATCCCTGTGTAACCCATACGGCATCCGGGTTTCCGCTGATGATGGACTCATACACAGACCTTCCGTAATTGGCAAGATAACTGTATTTCTTTTCAGGATGATCATTGTCTACCGGTACATCCATTTCATTGAAACAATCGGCCAGGTAGTATTTATTTTTCCCGAATTCCTTTTCCCATTCTTCGATGAAGAGCTTGCCGATCTTTTTGAACCAGCCTGTTTCCGGCGACAAAACATAACCATTATCCTCAGCCGCAAATCCACCCCATTTCAGTGGATTGAGTTTCAATTCCGGGTGCAACTTCGCAAATGCGGGAGCCACAAATCCGGCAAAGGCCGGCGTTATGGGCGTGAAGCCCAGTTCTTTGATCCTGCCCATGATCTTTTTCTGCAATTGCAGCTGACTGTTATGCCAACCGTCAGGGATAGGACCGTCCCATTTGTTCAGATTTCCCATTCTATGCCAGGGCAGATGAGCGGGGCCGGTGAAGAAATCGTCCATATCTTTTTTCTTCAATCCCAGTTTCAGCCAGACCCGTTCAGCAATAGCTTCACTGGCAACAGTGGCCAATGGCATATTGATGCCATGCATTGCCATCCAGTCCAGTTCCTTTTCCCAACGGGCCCAGTCCCAATACGGGGTAGTATAACCGAAAGTGACCACATTGAGGTAGTAGCGGTACTGGTAGGGCGTTCCGCCGATAAGATCAGCATTGGGCCAGGAAGCAGGCGGAGTAATGGTCCCACTGCTCCAGGTATACATAATGTTACAGTATTTTTTGAGGTACTGGTGGAAACCGAAACAGATGGCAGATACGCTGTTACCTGAAATGGCCAGCTGTCCGTTCTCTGCTTTCACATGGAAGCTGTCAATCCCGGTAGCGGTTGCAAGATAACTGAGCTTCACGTTTGTAATGCTGTTTCCCGTTACGCGTTCCAGAACAGCTTTGGATGCGTCCACAACCTGGCTGGCATCGGCAGTTTGTGCATTTTTTTGCTGTGATAAACTTTGCAGGCTTACTGAAAGCACAACACAGCAAAAGAGCAATCTTGTGAATATCCTCATAGTTTGAAATTCCGTTAAGACTATGATTCAAATTTAAAAGTCTTTATTAAAGATTCAAGAGTATTTATCAACAAAAAGAAAATATTTAATGCAACAACAACAACTTCCATAAAAATTTAATAGAAGATTAGAGAGAATATTCTGAACCTTTTGTATCTATGCAACACAATATTCTGCATAGTGGAAAAGAAAGAATTAAAGAAACTGGAAATCTTAAGGTCGTTACTCGAATCGGAAAAAAGCATCGCCGGGCTCTGTGAGCATATTAACATAAGTACCCCCACCTGTTTGAATTTTGTGGCCAATCTCCTGGAAGAGGGGGCAATTATGAAAAGTGGGCAGGGGCAATCCATCGGCGGACGTAAACCGGACCTGTATGCGCTGGTGCCTGGTAAATATTTCGTACTGGCCATCGAGCTGGAGCGATACCAGACCAGGATGACGATACTCGATAACAGCTACCGGTACAGCATACCCGTAAAGACCTTTCACCTCAATATCGCAACAGAAACCGATCCTGTTTCGCAATTACACAATATGGCTTCTGAGCTGATCAGCGAAGCGGGTATCGATAAGGAAAGCCTGATCGGGATCGGCATCAGTATGCCCGGACTGGTAGACTCCAAAAGAGGAGAGAATTACACTTTTATCATTTCCACAAACCAGCTGCATTCCCTGCAACAGGAACTGGAAGACACATTCAGCAAACCCGTTTTCATTCAGAATGATGTGAAATGCTATGCCATTGCAGAAAAACGTTTTGGCCTGGCAAGAGAAAAAAAGGATGTGATGGTATTGCTGATGGACTGGGGCATCGGTCTTGGTATCATCATGGACGGAGAGCTGCGCGGCGGTACTGCCGGCTTTTCCGGTGAGATAGGGCATATTCCGCTGATAGACGATGGCATACTTTGCTATTGTGGCAAACGCGGTTGCCTGGAAACGGTAGCTTCCGGCGTAGCGCTTGCGAAGATGGCAAAAGAAGGCATCCTCTCCGGTCAGGATTCTTTACTCAGCAAAATATCCAATAGTGAGATCGATAAGATCGAGCCGCATGTAGTGATCGATGCAGCCAATCTCGGTGACCAGTATGCGATCAATATCCTTGCGGATGTAGGATCAAAAATGGGGAAGGGAATCGCTACCGTCATTCAATTGTTCAATCCCGAATTGATCATATTGGGTGGCAAGATGGCGAAAGCGCGCCAGTACATCACCATTCCCATGCAGCAGGCTATCAACACTTATTGTATGACGCAGATCAGGGAGAAGACAAGCATTCAGGTGTCTGAGCTCGGCACAGATGCCAGCATACTGGGAGTTACGAGTATGGTCTTTGAAAATTATTTCGATCAGCAGATCGCGCAGGCCCAGCCGGCAAAACAAAAAAAGAAATAGAAATAGTTCAGGGTTTACAGGCCCAGTTCAAATACTTCAAGATAATGGTCCATGAAGAGCAGTCTGTCCAGCGCCGCGATTGCCACGAGCCCGGCGGGATAATCGATCCTCACAATTCCATAACAGGAAGTCCTGCCCGCGGGATCATCCCTGAGGATTCTTATTGATCTCACATTACCAAAAGGAAGGAAGAGTTTTTGCAGGTGCTCCGCCGTAGTGCGGCGATTCAGATTGGTGATGGCGATTTTCATTACAATAATTTGGAACTGCAAGGATGGTTTTACTGAAGTTAACCTTTTTTAAAGCTCCGGCCAATTCCATTTTTGGTAAAAACTCCTGGCTAAGATCCTTTACAGGTAGCAGATTTGTCGCCTCAAATCCTCGTTTTTTTGCCGTTCAGGTAAATTAAAACTTCATTTAACTATATCATTTACATTTGTTTGGCCTGCTAATTGCTGTAAGGCGCACCAAAACCTGATCGCTAATTGAAGCCTAATGAACCATCGTATGAAAAATTCTTGCTGATGCAGGTTGCATCGGGCGATGAACAGGCATTCAGAACACTGACCCATCAATACTCCGGCCTCGTTTTCAAATTCATCTGTCAACACCTGGAAAACAGGCCCCTTGCCGAAGAGCTTGTCCAGGACATTTTTGTGAAGCTCTGGCTCACGCGGGAAACACTGGCGCAGATCGAGAGCTTCAGGTCTTTCTTACTTATTATTTGCAGGAACCATGCATTCAATGCCCTGAAGAAAATGGTGAGGGAAAAGAACAGGGAATGGGAGTGGAGCCATGATTCGCTGCAGGAGGCCGATGAAGAAATCTACCAGCAGGAACACCTCTTGCTGCTGATAGACGAAGCGGTGGAAATGCTGCCACCGCAGCAACAGAAAGCCTGGATACTTTGCAGGCGGAATGGTTTGAAATATGATCAGGCGGCAGACGAAATGAAGATCTCCAAAGACGCCATCAAAAAATATCTTCAGTACGCGAACAACGCAATCAAAAAATACATTTCAGGAAAATTGCCCGTTTATCATCCCTGATTGTACATTTTTCCTGAATTTTCCTCGCCCGATATCCCCTTTTTATCTTTCCTGTTGTCTCTCGATATACAATCGAATCTATGCAAGCTGGCAATACCAGACTGGAAGAGTTGTACACGAAGTGGTTCAACAAAACAGCCACGCCTGAAGAAAGGGCGGAACTGATCTCATTACTGGAAGCAGGCGCTTCCAGGGAGGAGTTGTTGCCGGGCATGGAAAAGATCTGGGAGGAACTGGATGCAGACGAAGGATTTTCCTTCCGCGAAAAAGACCAGCTGGCAGATAAGGTCCTTCAGCAATGGCCTGCAGCGCCTGTGATCAGGGGCCGCAGACGACTGCCTTCCTTCCGGTGGATGGCGGCAGCCGCCATTTTACTATTGGCCGGGGTTATTATCATATGGAAGTGGCAGGGAGCAGGTACTACTAACGAACAGGCGCAAACGCCTATGTCTCCGGTGATCGAAACCATTGGCCCGGGTCGCAATGGCGCTATCCTCACCCTGGCAGATGGACGTGAGATATTGCTAGACAGCGCATCCACCGGCGTGTTTGCCAGTGAGGGCGCCACAGAGATCTCATTACAGAACAATCAACTCATTTACCAGGCCGGCGAAGAAGCGGATTCTACCTATATCGCTTACAATACCATGGCTACTCCAAAGGGCAGGCAGTTCCAGTTATTGCTTCCCGATGGCACCAGGGTCTGGCTGAATGCAGCCAGCAGTATCAGGTATCCTGTTACTTTTCGGGGCACAGAAAGAAAAGTGGAATTGAAAGGCGAAGCATATTTCGAAGTAGCGCCAGACCAGTCCAGGTCTTTCATGGTACAAACCCCTAATCAAATGGTACAGGCGCTGGGCACCAGTTTCAATGTTCACGCTTTCGAAAATGAAACTGCAGAGCTCACTACACTTATTGAAGGTAGTGTAAAAGTGAATGTTGCCGGCGGCAAGCACGCGCCCAGGGGTGAAACCCTTTATGCAGTGCTGCATCCGGGACAGCAGGCTAACCTGAACACACAACGTCAGTCACTTTCTATTGCTGAAGGCCAGGGTGAAGCTGCCGTTGCCTGGAAGAACGGCTATTTCTACCTGGAGAACAAATCATTCGACAGGGTGATGAAGCAACTGGAAAGATGGTATGATATAGAAGTGATCTATGCCAACGGAATTCCTGAATTGCAATTCTATGGTGGATTGAGCAGGAATCTCACGCTGGATGCATTGATCAGGGCATTGAAAGTATCGGAAGTACATTTCAGGATCGAAGCCGGTCGCCGGCTGATCGTATATAAATGAGGAATAACCACCAAAACGCTAGTAAGTCATGCAAAAAAACCGCTATCCTTTATCGGAACGCGCTCACAACTTTCTGACAGGGATCTCCCGCCTGCTGACGGAAAAAAACAATTCTGCCGGAAGTGCAGGAAGCAAAATTTGTAAGGTCATGAAACTAAGTTCAATTTTTGTTCTGGCATTCTGCCTGCAGGTGTCCGCCAGTGCGAGCTCACAAACAGTTACGCTGAGCGGCAAGAACCTGTCGCTCCAAAAGATTTTTTCCGAAGTGAAAAAGCAAACAGGCTATATCGTTTTCGCCAACAAGGAATTGCTGGTGAACACAAAGCCTGTGAATATCGATGCAACCAATATGCCCCTGCAGGAATTCATGAACAGGGCGCTGAATGGTCAGCCTTTATCCTTCATGGTGGAAGACAAAACCATCGTGCTGATGCGCAAGCCTCCATCGAAGGAGGATGCAGACAGTGTGATGGCGCGTGCTGTGATCATCTCGGGTCAACTGATCGATTCGGAATCGAAAGAGCCCATCAATGGCGCATCCATCTCTGTAAAGAATACCAAACAAGGCACTACCACTACAGCAACGGGACAATTCACCTTGTCCAACGTTCCGGAATCCGCTATCATTGTGATCAGCTCAGTAGGCTTCACGCCACTTGAGGCCCCTGTTTCACAACTGATAGCGATTCCCAACGATGGTGCATTACCGTTAGGAGACAATACTATCCGGAAATCCGGCGCCAGTTTCACTTTCCAGCTGAAAGCCCTTCCTGCTGCCCTGAATGAAGTGGTGGTGCTGGCTTTCGGTCAGTCGAAGAGGAGAGACCTCACCGGCTCCGTAAGCACCATGTCTGGTACAACTATCAGTCAGCAGCATGTTTCCACAGTATCCCGCGCATTGGAAGGAATGGTATCTGGTGTGCAATTGTCTACCAGCTCCGGTCAGCCCGGCAGTGAATCCGCCATCAGGATTCGCGGACTTGGTTCGCTTAGTGCAGGCTCCAATCCGCTGATCGTGATCGATGGCGTTCCCAGTGATATTCCGCTGGCTTCCCTCAATCCTGCAGATATCGAAAACCTGGTAGTCTCCAAAGATGCTGCATCCAATTCACTTTACGGATCACGTGGCTCCAATGGCGTGATACTTGTAACCACCAGGAAAGGAGCGAAAGGGAAAACGAAGATCAATTTCGATGTGCGGCTCGGACAGAACAGCCAGGGTGTTCCTGATTTCGATATCGTAAAAGATCCTAAAGAATTCTATGAACTGGTCTGGAAAGGCATCTACAATTATGTCCGCTTCAGCAATGAAGCCGGCGCACCACATCTCAACGATGCAGATGCAAGACAATACGCCAGCAATAATCTTTTCACCGCTACCGGGTCCACATTACAGCCCACCAATGCTCTCGGTAATTACATGTTGTACGATATACCCGATGGCACCACACTCATCGATCCTGCAACAGGAAAGTTGAGATCCGATGCAAAACTCCTGTACCACGACAACTGGAATGATTACTTCATCAAGAAATCCTTCAGCCAGCAATACAATGTAAGCCTCAGCGGTGGTAACGAGAAAACCGATTACTTCCTTTCTGCCGGCTACATGAGCGATCCTTCTTACGTAATGGCGTCTGACTTTAACCGTTATAATGCCAGGCTCAAAGTGAACACCACCATCACCAACTGGCTGAAAGGTGGCATGAACCTCGCATATACGCGCCGGTACAGCAATGCCCCCAACTATTCAGGCGGTACCGTGAACACCAACGTATTTCTTTTTAAAGATTTCTTTTCACCTACCTGGCCCATCTTTGCGCATGCAGAAGACGGCAGTGTGAAACGCGATGCACTCGGCAGGACCATGTACGATCTCGGCACCGGTGAAACTTATAGCCCACTGGGTGCAACAAGACGAACCACCTTTGCGGGATACAGCCCGGCCATCTATTTTGATAAAGATCTCAACGAACTCACTTCAGATGATTTCTCCAGCCGCGCATTCCTGGAAGCCACTGTTCTGAAAGATTTCCGCGTAAGGCTCGATTTCTCGCTAGACAATACCTATTCCAACAGCAGGGTATACGGCAACAATGAGAGCGGTTCCGCTGCAAGGGATTACCAGGGCACCATCCAGAATGTATGGTCAAAACAGATGTACCTCAATACCGTTCAAACCATCAATTATACTAGGGAAATTGGTTTGCATAATATCGATGTGCTGGCAGGCCATGAATACCGCTGGGTGCGCAGGGATAATATGAACGGATTGAAATCCCTCATGTTTGCTCCGGACAATCCGGATCTGACCAATGCCATCCGCATCATGACCCTCACAGGTAACGGCTCCAGTGAAGCGCTCGAAGGATATCTGTCGAGACTCGCTTACAACTACGACAGTAAATATTTCCTCACTGCCAGTATCCGCACAGACGGATCATCCAATTTCCGTTACAACAAATGGGGCACGTTCTGGTCTGTGGGCGGAGCCTGGAGGATCAGCCAGGAAAGCTTCATGAACCAAACTTCAAAATGGCTCACTGAATTGAAACTACGCGCCAGCTATGGAACACTGGGCAACCAGAATGTGGGCGCCAATCGCTGGACAGATATTTATGGCATCTCCAATGCGGGAACGCTGGACAATCCTTTACTGGCCATTGCTCAGCAATCATGGGGCAATCGTTCACTCACCTGGGAAAGCAATAATATCGTTGACGCAGGTATCGATTTCCGCCTCTTCGATCGCATATACGGAACCGTTGATTATTTCCGCCGCAAGACCATCGATATGATCTGGGCCAAACCATTACCAGCTTCTACAGGGCAACCCTCCAGACTGGAGAACGTAGCTTCCCTGCTGAATACCGGTTATGAAATTGAGCTGGGCATGGATGTGATCCGAAATAAAGACTGGAACTGGACCGTTAGCCTGCGCGCTTCCAACTACAAGAACAAATTGCTGGAAATTCCGCCAGGAGTTGGCACAAAAGCCCTGAACGGGAATTATGAAGAAGGGAATTTCCTCCGTGGCGAAGGCAAGGATTATTACAATCTCTACATGTACAAATATGCCGGCGTTGACAAGGCAACAGGCGAAGGCATGCTCTACAAGCAGTTAAGGGCAACCGATAACCTGGCATTATATCCCGGTAAGAAAGTAGGGGATATCGTTACTACCAAAGGAAACGATGCTACCAAATTTGAGGTGGGCTCTGCAGCTCCTGACCTTGTAGGCGGCTTCAATACCAACCTCCGGTACAAGGATTTCGATCTCTCCGTGATCACCAGCTGGCAGATCGGAGGTAAGACCATTTCACTGACCTACCAGAACCTGACCACACAAAAGATCGGGGGCATTCATAAAGACCTCGCCAACGGATGGTCGCCAGAAAATCCCGATTCAAATGTACCTATGTACATGAGTGCAGGACAAAGCTATTTCAACAGGCCTGTTGGTGGCGCAGCCGGTCAGTACTCAGACTGGTCGCTTTTCGATGCATCCTACTTAGCAATCAGGAACATTACAGTTGGCTACAGGTTACCTCAGTATATCGCATCAAGGAACGGAATAGAAGCAGCAAGGATCTTCTTCAGTGTGGACAATCTTCATCTGTTCTCTGCAAAGAAAGGGTTAGACCCCAGGCAATCCTTTGATGGAGGCACTACTCTGGCAGCTTTTGGTTTCCCTCAAACCCGCACCGTCACATTTGGTATCAACCTTACCCTCTAAATGGAAAAATCATGAAAAAACTCATCATCATAACAGGAAGCATTCTCACCATTTTTGCATCCTGCTCAAAGAATCTCGACATCGATCCTGAAGGTACCATGACCAGGGAACAACTACAGCAGATCATCAAAACCAAACCAGCTACAGTTCTTGAACCCATGGTCACCAGCATGGTTGCCCAATTCAACGGGCTTTCACCGGTGAACTCTGTTGACTCCAGGAATTTCCTGGTGCTGAATTTACTGCTCAACCTCAAGGGGAATGATATGGTGCAGGCCCGCGCCAGCGGGGGCTGGATGGTAAACGATTATCAAATGCTTAATTACCGTGAAGAGAATCAGGCGCGCACAGCCATCTATTGGGGCATGTATTACAAATACATCTTTTATGCCAACCAGATCCTCGATCTTATACCACCTGATTTCGATCCTTCACAAGCCACCGATGTGAACAAGCTCATCATGAAATACAAGGCCGCAGCACTCACCATGCGCGCACTTAGCTACACCTATCTCATGTGGCTCTACCAGGATGATTACATGCATGGCGGCAATACCAAACCAGGCGTTCCGCTGTATACAACTGTAGGTAGAGAGGAAGACCGTGCGCCTTCTCAGGATGTATGGAACCAGATCATCGCAGATGCAACCGAAGCAGTGGACCTCTTCACCAAATCCGGCCTCAGCAATACAGCCAGTAAAACTGATATGGATGCCTCCGTTGCATCAGTAGTACTGGCGCGCGCAGCGCTCACAACTGGCGACTGGCCCAAAGCCATTGCAGCAGCAGATTATGTGATGAACGCATATCCTACACTGATCAACGAAACAGATTACACCACCAAAGGCATGAGCGATCTCAGCCTTTCTGAAACTATTTTCGGATACGATTATTCCAGCGCTACCGGAAGAGGCAACAGCTCTTTCCCCGGCTGGGTGAACATCAAAGGCGATGGCGGCTATGGCGGTAGCCAGGGGCATTGGCTCGCTATCGATCAGCGACTCTATGATCAGATCAGCGCTACCGATTACAGGAAAAAGAATTTTGTTGCCGATGATTTTGTAGAATACAAATACCCCAGCGCAGCACAACCAGACAAACATTTCAAATATTACAACTACAAATTCGCCGCGCCGCCCATCGATGGCAATACTCCTGCATACAACCAGGATGATATTTATATGCGCAGTTCCGAAATGGTCCTCACCAAAGCGGAAGCGGAAGCCCGCGCCGGACAGGATGAAAATGCACAGAACACCTTGTACATCCTCGCACATGAAAGGGATCCGGATTATGTAAAATCCACCAGCACCGGCGACGCGTTGTTGAAGGAGATCCAGTTGCAACGCAGGATCGAGCTTTGGGGCGAAGGAGGATTTGAGTTCTTCGATAACAAACGGTGGGGGATAGGCGTAGACCGAAGCGGCTCTGCAAATCACACCAACACAAATGTGGTGGCTGCAGGAAAGCTGTTCACATTGCAGATCCCGCTGACCATCGAATTGAATTACAATCCGTTTATTACTGAGCAGAATCCGTTATAAATATTTTGGCGGCAGCAGTCGCCCGCCGGGAGGTGGGCGACTGCTGCTCCCAAACAATTTCCTGCCGCATCCGGTCCACTGAAATGCCGGACGGCTGAAGACAGGTTTTATTTTTTCTTCCCTGCTTTCTTTGACGCTTTCGCCTTATTATTGAATTCCAGACAAAGTTTCACCCAGTATTCGAAATCCTTTTTCGTTTTGAATCCTTCCGGGCTCACATAGCAATAGCCTGTGAGTTCACGGCCTTTCATGATCATTGGCTCATAGCCAATCCTGCCTGCCACTTCTTCCTGCAATGCAGGGTCGAATCGGCACATCAGGTTTTCGCCACTTACGTTCACGCACATCTTTCCATTCACCATGAATGCCATGCCACTGAACATCTTCTTCTCCCCGATACTTATCCCAGGTACGGAAGCGAGGTATTCCCTTAACCTGTCAGCCAGTTTTGTATTAAAGGCCATATGAATGCTTTTGGATAAGATACAATGTAAGAATTCCGGGCGACATTCAAATGAATACCTGATTGTGTTGATCAGGTCGATTGAATAGGCTTTTACTTCTTTGCAGGCCCGGTTTCTTTTGGGTTCGTTGAAAATCTCATTTATATAACCGGTTATTTTCGATACATTGCACAGGATGGTCAATTTTGAAAACGCTAAAGATCCGGTTATGACGATACAAGTGCATAATCTCAGTGCGGACATGACTGACAGGCAACTGAGGAAAATCTTCGAGCCTTTTGGTGTTGTGCTGAATGCGATCATTTCCCGCAATCAATATAACGGGCGATCTAACAGGCATGGACAGGTGGAAATGTTGAAACTGAGTGATGGAGAAAATGCCATCAATTCACTGGATAAAACTACAGTAGAAGGGAAGATAATTTCCGTCTCAGTTTCCGATGTATATTGACTAAAGCAGAAATTATTTTATATTTGGTCCCGTAAAAATGAATTCGGGTAGTAGCGCAGCCCGGTAGCGCACTACGTTCGGGACGTAGGGGTCGCTGGTTCGAATCCAGTCTACCCGACAAGAATTCATCAGGCCCATCAAGTCATTGGATTTGAAGGGCCTTTTTGGTTCGAAGTGTTCTTGTTGAAATGGATTTTCAAATTGTGGTGTCCAGGGTACTTTTACAATAATTTACAAAGTATTCATTTTAATTTACAATCCTAACCCTTCAAGCTGAAAAGATCAAAGTAGTTTCGCTGTATCAAACTTTAATAGGATATGAATCTAAAGGACAAGTTTTGAACAGCCTGCTCATCATGCTGGCAGGACTAATTCACGATCCTGCACAGGCTCAGCAGAAACATGGCGCTTAGGATGTTGTTGACCAGCCCGATTTTTAAAAAAGTAATACAGCAGCCTGAGCTGGCAATTTCTTTGTTCCCGAGAATTTAATAGAAAAAATGATAAAATACTTTCCCATCTATACTTTGTTCTTGATCCTTGTTTTTCACACCTCCTGTGGACAAAACCAAACAAACGTACCACATGGTAATATCAGTAAAGGAGTACAGACTAAAACTGACAGCAAATTGTTGAAATACACCACGGGGGTTCGTTCAATTTTAGAAGATAGCAAAGGGAATATTTGGTTTGGTAGTTATAACGAAGGAGTGTGTTTGCTTCATAGCGGGGAATTCCAATATTTCACAACAGAAAACGGATTAAGTAACAACCAGGTAAGGAGCATTTATGAAGATAAAAATGGTATAATCTGGTTTGAATGTGGGAGAGGGTTAAGTACTTATGATGGGAAAGAAATAACTACATACAGGGAACGAAACTACAAGGCAAAGAACGAATGGAAGATAAACGAAAGTGACCTTTGGTTTAAAGGCGATGAAACTTCTGGCTACAATAAGCTGGAAGGGTATGCGGGAGTATATCAATATGACGGACGACAGCTTTCGTATCGCACATTTCCCGTTACACCAAAATTAGGGAATGAATTTCCCTATCCGGTTTCAACACCTTTTGTAAAAAGTAAAAATGGAACGGTTTGGTTTGGAACCTACGGCGCGGTAATTGGATATAATGGTTCAGATTTTAAGATATTGGATAATGAATATCTAGGACTAAACGCAGAAACTGGTTCTTTGCATGTTCGGAGCATAATGGAAGACAGCAAAGGGAATCTTTGGATTGGAAATAATGGGATTGGTGTTCTGAAATATGATGGAAAAAAAGTGATCGATTTCACAGCACAACAAAAATTGAAAAAGGAGGACACCAAAGGCAATTCTCTGGATAGAATTTTTTCCATTGGAGAGGATAGTTCAGGAAATATTTGGTTTGGGACTGTAGAATTTGGCGCATGGAGATATGATGGTAATTCTATGAAAAATTTCACTAAAGAGGATGGACTTGAAAGTAAACACATTTGGTTTATATATAAAAGCAAACAAGGAGAATTGTGGTTAGGAGGAAAGGAGCCAAGTGGCGTATACCGATTCAATGGCAATACTTTTGAAAGGAAATATTGATCTCATGGAGGGGTGCATCATTATAATGGAAAGACCAGTCCCGACTTTAAAAATGCAGCCGGTCAGCAATTATAGGTATAGCCGACAATTTTAAGGTGGAATTATGCTTCAGACGGTCCATTTTTCGACATCGATATGCTTTGGGAATTCTAATCGATTTGCAACATTAAGTCTGATTACAGTTTTCGAGATTTAATTTATACGTAAATCGTTGAGTTTCCAAAAACCCCTGTATAATCAGGTTAGAAATCTGTCCAGTTGTCTCGTTATAAGGAAACAGCATCCGATAGTTGCCTTAATAAGTACTGTGTTCGGTCATTCACTGATCTGAATATTTACTGTCATTTTTTAGCGCTTTTTATCCCAAATTCATAAGACGCTCCATTTTTCAGTAGCTAAATTTATCATATATCCATTTTGTAAAAACTCGATAAAAATCAGGTTAAGGAGCCTTGTGTCATCCTCAGTGAAAAATAAGTACTCGCCCAAAAACACCCTGCATCAATGCGATGGTGTCTCAGCTGATGCTGATATCAACTTTTCGGAAAGCCCTTCAGACCTTTCCCGGAAAAATATTGAACCTGAAGAAACGATCTTATCTCTTTTTGAGAAGAATGCTTTAAAACAGCCTTCACAAACCGCAGTCAGCTTTAAAGACCAATCATTGTCATACCTACAACTTGATGAAAGAAGCAGTGCGATGTCAGATTGGCTCATTGAGAATGGTCTCAGGAAAGGTGAATATGTTCCAATATACCTTGAGCGTTCAGTTGAATGGGTGATAGGGGTACTCGCTATTCTGAAATCAGGGGCGGCTTACGTACCTATTGATCCCATGTATCCGAAAAAAAGGGTGGAGTACATTTTGAAAGACTGTAATGCAAAACTAATCATATCCCAAACTTCATTGTGGAATGATGCTGAACTACTGAATGGGTCTGTCAGAGCTCTTTATGTAGATAAAACAAACATGAATGCGCCTTGCATTTTTGACCGGCCAGCAGTTTTCCCGTCCGACAACGCTTACATGATATACACATCCGGGTCTACTGGTGAACCCAAAGGTGTGGTGATTGGTCATCTTTCCATACATCATCTGGTTACCTGGCATAATTCAATTTATGAAGTAACTGTGGATAGCAGGCTTACGTTAGTTGCCGGTCTTACATTTGATATTTCAGTCTGGGAAACATGGTCCGCATTAGTTGCTGGTGCAACACTTATTATTACAGATAATGATGATAGAACTGATGCGGCAGCTCTTATTGAGTTCTACGTGTCACATGGAATCACCCATGCTTTTTCGGCAACAGTACTGGTTCCTGAAGTAGTCAGTCTATCAAGAAACAAAGTGCTGCCTGATCTAAAATACCTTTTTACCGGAGGAGAACAATTGAAACCAGTATTAACCGATGGACTGTCTTATAGACTGATTGACTACTACGGCCCAACGGAATATACAGTATATGCCACTCACCGCCATGTAAAAGATGTAGATGGACAGTTTGTATCCACCATTGGAATGCCTATAGCCAATACAAGTATTTATTTACTTGATCAGGAATTAAGGCCTGTGGAGCATGGAAATACCGGAGAGCTTTGTCTCGGTGGAATTGGTTTGGCTAAATGCTATCACAATAATGAGGAACTGACCGCTGCAAAGTTTATTGAAAATCCATCTGTACCTGGTGAAAGAATTTACCGTACTGGTGATCTGGCCCGCATTTTACCAGGAGGGAACATAGCGTTTCTGGGAAGAATTGACAAACAGGTAAAAATTCGTGGATTCAGAGTAGAACTGGGTGAAATAGAATCTGCCATCATGCGAAACGAAAATGTCAAAAAAACTGCAATTATTGTAAGGGAAAATTCCCGTCAGCAAAATCAGCTGATCGCATTTGTGGTAGCCAACAATAGCCAGGATACATTTTTATTTTCTACACTCCGTCAGCAACTAAAGCAGGATCTTCCGGCATACATGATTCCGGCAATGTTCTACCAGATTGATGAACTTCCCACAACTATAAATGGAAAAATCGACAAAGCACAATTAGAAACAGTGCTGATCAATTTCAAAGAAGAAATACCTGAAATTGAGGATGAACGCTCATCAACTGCCAATATCATCTCCAAAGTCTGGCAGTGTTTTCTCGAAAGACCATATATCCTTAACAACGATAATTTCTTCGATATAGGTGGAGATTCGTTACTGGTAGCCATCGTAACAACTGAACTTCAAAAGCATTTCAAAACAAAAGTCTACATGCGCGATCTATATCAGTACCCAACATTGGAAAGCTATGCATCGATAATTGATAATAGACTAGCATCGGGTGAAGCAACCGTAGCAATTGAAGATGTAGAACCGTATATAGCATTGCAGAAGGATGTTTATTTGCCGGAGGATTTTTCTTTTAAAAGAAAATTTGATGAGAGTGCCCTTATAAATCAACAGTCAGTATTACTGACAGGTTCAACCGGTTTCGTGGGAATTCATCTGTTACAGGAACTTCTTGTAAGTACAAATGCAAAAGTATACTGCCTTGTGAGGGCTACTGATGACTATCATGCGAGAGAAAAAATCATGCAGACTTTCGCTGCATACAATCTGGAAATCCATCCCTTGTTTAAAAGCAGGATCATTCCGATAACAGGCGATTTTTCTCAAAACTGTCTTGGGATACCACCTGTATTGTATGCTGAATTAGCGAATGAAATTGAGGTGATCTATCATTCCGGGAGTTCGGTAAACTTCATTGAACCATACTCCTATATGAAAAAGCCAAATGTTGAAGGGTTAAGGGAAATATTAAGCTTTGCAGCTGAAGGTAAACCTAAATGTCTTTCTCTGATGTCAACTATCTCAGTATACAGTTGGGGGCATGTGTTTACACACAAAAAAATAATGAATGAATCTGACGACATAAACCAGAATATCCTTTCCGTTAGCAAGGATATAGGTTATGTAAGAAGTAAATGGGTAATGGAAGCAATTGCAGATCTTGCGGCTGCTCATGGTGTACCGGTTATTACTTTCCGATTGGGCTACGCTATGTGCAATAGTCAAACCGGCGCCAGCGCACCCTATCAGTGGTGGGCGGGCCTTGTAAAGAATTGTATTGAATTTGGGTCCTACCCTGCATTGAATGAACTCAGGGAAGGATTGATCACTGTTGATTACATAGCAAAAGCTGTAGTTCACATCACTAAAAACAAAGACGCAATTGGCCTGAAATTCAATCTTATTGCTTCTCCGGAAACAAACCTCACTTTAGAGCAATTCTTTGTCCGGTTGAATGATCTGTATGATTTCGGCCTTTGTAAAATGTCATACAAAGATTGGCGCCATCAATGGGAAAATGACACTTCGAACCGTCTTTACCCGCTTACCAGCCTTTTCAAGGATAATATGCATGAAGGACAGTCAACAGTTGAATTATACCAGGATACATATATTTGGCACCGGCAGAACACAGACAGTTTTCTGAAAGGGTCAACAATTGATGAACCTTCTTTTGACAAAACATTGCTCGACAGATATCTAAAGTTTCTGGGAATACAAACTATTCCTTCCAAAATTTGACTTTTTGCTATTAGTAGTAAGTCTTAACAGCAAATTCAAACTGCCCTTTAAAAATCTTCTTAAAGGCTCTGATATTACCTGTAATTAATTGTTGCTGGCCCGTCATTGCCTCAATATTTTTTCCATTTTCTTTCCCTTGGCCAACTCATCTACCAGTTTATCCATATACCGGATCTTTTGCATGAGCTTATCTTCAATTTCTTCAACACGGTAACCACAGATCAAGCCTGTAATTTTGGAGGCATTAGGGTTAAATTGCGGAGCCTGCGCAAAGAAATTCTCAAGATCCGTTTCCATTTCAATCTGCTGCTGCAGGGTTTTCACATTGTATCCGGTAAGCCAACAGAGTACTTCATCCAGTTCAGATTTTGTGCGCCCTTTTTTCTCAACTTTTTCGATATACAGGGAATAAATGTTTGCAAACTTCATTTTGAATACTCTCGCATTATCCATTTTTCCTGATTTTGATAATCGATACTAAAATATTGTACAGGGTTTGATACGTTAAAATAAATGAATTCCATTGAATTCTCAATAAGGAATAGGTAAGATCCGGGAACTGATATTTTTAGGAAATTTTCAATGCCAGGAAACAAAGTATTGCCTGATCCTATTAACGCCGTACAACTACAATCAGGTAATTTTCAAATAAAGTGGTGCGATATCCCACGCCATTTCGATTGCATAAAACCGGATTGCACTTCCGTTTTCGGGATCAAGGTTTATTCCGATCTTACGTACTCATTGAAATTGAAGCAAACTGTCAGAAGTCTGAATAATAGTCCTTCCATTCAAGTGGTGCAGGATTGTTTAGAAAATAAGCGATCCGCTTTTGTGAATCAAGTGTCAAATTTTGTGTATACAGAGACAAGATATATTCCTCACCGCATCCCATTCTCCAGAACATATCATGTGGATTAATCTCTGGAAACCGGATCCAGGGTGGAGGTAACAGATCATTGGTATCCATCACTGTTCCATACTCCAGGAAAAAATCCCTCACTTCCATCAACGCAAAACCCAGTAGGTTGATGCCAGGCCATGCATAGGGCTTATCGATCAGTGGTGAATCTTTTGCGATCCCCGCTCCCCAGATCTTATCAAGAGGACTTGCTTCCACCAGGACCCTGTTGCCTGTACCAAGCAGAAAATCCAGTAATGCTTGATGCTGATTGAATTTGTGAATATTTCCCAGTTTTACAATATCAAATTTCGCTTCATTCCAAACCTCATCATCATACCCCATTATTTGTCTTCCAAGATCCTTTGCCTCTCCGGGCTTATCGGACTCGATTATCTTTTGAAAATTTCTTCTATCATCAAACAAATTTGCCTTTTGAGCCATCATCCAATGCTCGGCAGTTTTGTACAGAATTCTATTAACGGTAAACGGGCTACGGTACCACTGACTGAAACACTCTTTGCCAACGCTGACTGAAGAATTTGACGTATGCCCCCAGAAGTTAATGTATTTAGGTTGAGTACCGGATTCGGTTTCATTGATCAACCAATCGATATTGTAATGTTTATGCCCTTGCAGAAGATCCTTTAATTCCATTCTTATTAAAATTCTGTTTTGGAAATTACAATTTGTCGTGATCATTCTCCGGAATATTTTACCAGGTCTATCCCCACGCCATTCGGATCACGAATGGCAAAATGCCTGTCGCCCCAGGGTTCATCACGGATCTCGATCATTATTTCCACATTCTTCTTTTTCATTTCTTCATACAACGCATCCACATCCTCCACTTCGATGGTCAGATACACACCCTGGCCGCCAAATGCCGGCTGGAACAGGGCTTGCTGCGATGGATGGTTGGGCAGCAGGAAGCTGAGCTCGCTGGTACGACCGGGCGTATGCATCAGCAGGTAGAATTCATTTTCGAAGGTTACGCCAAACCCGAGCACATCTGTATAGAAAGCTTTGGTGGCTGCCATTTTATCTGTTATTATGCCTGCATTCAGTTTCATGATCATTTGTTTTGTTTACACCACAAAGTTGTGAAATACCTACCTGCTGATATTGTAAAAAACGGACATTCTACCTTCCAAAAGCCTTCGAAGGCGTAACGCCATAGAAGTTCCTGAACTCCTTAATGAAATGAGCCTGATCATAATATCCCACATCAAAGAAAAGTTTGTTACGGCGAAGGCTCTGCGTACTTGGTTTGGCGCGAAGGATATTCTGAAAGCGTACTACTTTGCTGAAGGTCTTTGGCGTATCGCCAATATAGAATTCAAACAACCGGCGCAGCTGACGAGGACTTACCCCCGTTTTCAGATCTGCTTCCAAATTCAATACGCCGGACTGCTGCAAAATAATGCCGATGGCCTCATACAGCCTGTTATCCTCATCAAACTGAGCAGACGAGATCACTTTCGCAAACCAATTATCGAACAACGAAGACATCTCTGTAACGTTCATACCAGCGTGAAATCGACTGGCAATAAATCCGGCCGTTCCAGGAACAACAGCTTTCAATTGTTCATACCTGTTACTTAACGTGGATGCATCCACGCGGAATAATTGCGGGAACATGGTTGGAAGAAACCTGACACCAACATAATGGAACTGATTACCTATCGGAAACTCTGTATATTTTTTGCAGAATCCCATCACCCAGTTATTTGCAGGGTTTCCGAGTTCAAAATAAATATCTATACATCCATCCGCCACCACACGATAAATGAAATCCTCATTCAATGGAGCCAATGTTTTCAACTCCCAATAGCAGTAAATATACTGCTGAAGCGAAGGGTGGGGAAGGAATTCCAGGTAGGCGACATTGTCAGCGGACTGCTTAACCGTCGGCTGAATGGGGATATACAGGTTCCTGATGCTTTCAATGGCGTTCACTCCTGCAAGATACGCTATGGCACACTATTACGATAGAAAAATGGGAAAGAAGAAGCCATTAGTTCTTTTGCAATTTCCAGAAAGAGATAGTCCTTCTTGTTTCAAATCCCATGAACTCATAGAGTTTTACAGCGCGTTCATTGGTATCCAGAACATGTAAAAATGGAATGATGCCTTTGCTGTGATTTGCATTGCAGATTTTGATGATCAGATGCTGCGCATATTTGCGACCAGTATAGCCGGGATCTGTGCAAATGGCGCTGATCTCGTTCATACCGTTCACGCGCATACGCACTCCGGCCATGGCTACCAGCTTGCCATCCTGCCAGATACCGAAATAACTGCCCAGTTGATAGGTGTCAGGCGCAAAATAGCCGGGCTGCACCCTTTGCACCAGGTCAATCATGTCCTGCTTCTGGCCTTCACCCAATGGTAAAATTTCCGGTGCACCCGGAAGGGTAGCAATGGGTGTATGATTGATCATTTGCAGGCAGGGGAGTTCTGCCAGGATGCTCCAGTTTGAAGGAAGGGTTGGGATGCTACCTATGAGAAAGAATATTTCCCCGGATTGCAGTTGCTGGTCCAGCAATGGCAGTTGATCCGTATGCTGATGATCGTAAGCTGCAAACGGAAGGTTATTCGTTTTATATTTTTTTACTTTTCCATTTCCTGTTGCAAAGGATTGCTGCGGACCTGTCAATGCATACCAGGCAGGATTATCCAACTGATAATGTAGATCTGAGCTCATACCTATTTAAACAATCAATGTCCGTCAGGGTTCAGTTTTTTCTAAAAAAGCATCAAAAGCCGATCACAGATTTGAGTTTGCCCCACAATTCATTGTCGAAGCTGGAGGCCGCCAGCTGTACATTCCCGGCAGATTCACCCATCCTGATCACTACCAGTTTTTGAGAAGGGACCACGTAGATCTTCTGATCGTTCTTGCCGAGAGCACAATACATATCGGATGGCGCATTAGGAGTCAGAGGCCCATTGAAAACCACTTGTAATGTGGGAAGCATGTATTTCGTTTTTCCATTCAGCCAGGTAAGATAACCATAAGATGGATTGAGCTGCTGTGAACTGTTGATCTGGGCATTGAAGAATTCCTGGTCTTTCAGTATCTCCACGTCACCCCATTTTCCTTTGTTGAGCAACAGCAATCCAAAGCGAGCCATGCTTCTGGCATCGCTTCCATACACATTGTTGTATCCGCTTTTCAACCAGATGCCCTTCATGCCGATCCTGTCCCTTATTTTCTGCTGGAAATAATTTTGAAAAGTTTTGCCGGTGGCAGCTTCGATCACTTTATCCATCAGCGTATAGGGCGCATTGTGATAGGCCCAGCGGGCGCCTGCATCGGCCTTGCGTATTAAACATTCAGGCGAGGTACAGTCACTTTCGGCTACGCCATCATCCAGCCCGGTGGTCATGGTTAGCTGATGTCGAATGGTTATGAGGTCTTCTTCAGCAGTGGTAAGCGATGTCCAGCCCGTGCCGAGGTACTTTGATGTTTTGTCGGAGAGCCTGAGTAATCCTTCTTCCTGTGCAATGCCCGTTAGAAAGGCCGTCATTGTTTTGCCGGCAGAAGCCCAGTACCAGTCCGAGTTCTGGGTGAAGCTGCCGAAATATTTCTCCAATACTATTTTTCCATTTTTTAAAACGATGAAAGCTTTTGTATTTTTTGCATCCAGGTAGGTGTACAACTCATCGATGGCCGGCTGATCCCATTTCAGAGAAGCGGCGCTGCTGGTTTGCCATTCCGTTCCTGAAACAGTTGGAAAATACAAAGCGGCAGAGTCGGGAGGGTTTCCATCATCGCCGCTTTTATCTTTTTTACAGGAGAAGATCAGAAATAATGGAATCGCCAGCAGCAGTTGATATTTCGTCATAATTGCATTTTATTGTCCTATCCGACTGGAATCAGCCTTTATGGTTTAATGCATTTATAACGAAAAATATCATGCAGCATTGTGGATCTTCTTCAATTGATGGATATGACGGGTGGTATGATAGCCGATGAACTTCAGCCATTCATAGCGGGTAAGGGTTCCCCAGACCGGCATTTCAAAATCCAGGCAAATAGCAAAGAGGTCCTTATCACGGATAGACAGCATATGCTGGTCCCGGATCCCCTCGATGGTTTTCACCTGTTCATCCCTGTTATAGTCCCTTACTTCGGGTTGAAGGAAATCGGGCGACTGCATTTTTGTATCGAAATTCAGGAAAACGGAACGGGTCAGTTCGTCTTTTTCGGAATATAGCCGGTCTGTATCCATGGTATACTGATCAGGCAATCCACCAGTTGCCTGAATGATATGGTCCACTACCTGCGCAGGGCTCCAGCCGCCATTTAAAGGACGCCTGTTGTAATCCTTTTCCTTGAATGATAGAATAGTGGACAAAAGATTTTCGTACAGTGTTCCATAATCCTTTGCCAGTTCTTTCCGGTGCAGGTCTTGCACTTTATCATCATCCAGGGTAACCATGCAGATCATATCCTTTTCATCAGGATATTCTTCCAGGCAATAACCATCGTGGTCTACACGCGGGTCTTTCACAAGGTGTTCAAAGGTTTTCTGAATGGAAGGGATATTTTCCATGAAATTATGGATCGTGCTGCTGAGGAAGAGTCCTTTTTTGATCACGAACCGTTCAAACCTGTCCGTAACCGGCTGCTCGCCGGGAGCAAGGCTCACGGCGGCTTTGTATTCAATTTCACCGTTCACCGGACGGGAAATGCCAAAGAATTGCCTGCCCTCGGAGGAAGGATAGATCTGGTGTAGGATCTGATGCGCTTTGAGCACGCCGTCCGGGAAAGAGGCTGCAGTATTACAATAAACGGTGGTGGCCTCGGTTCTTGCTATGATTTGCATGATCATTCGTTTTATGAACATAAAATTGAATGATTTCGACTGCATTAAAGGGGTATGAACGCGACGAATACTGTTCATTTTGCGACAGAAGCTGGAACACAGGTTGCTGCGATTGCCAGTGTGCCCGTCCGGTTGGCTGACCGGGTGAGTTAGAAATGCGGGAAAATCACTCACTCCACTGGTGCGCAGTATCCGCATTGACTACAACCCATCTTATTGCCCAGCACTACTAATGAGCAAATTTTTGTCAGCACACGCGTATTGGTTTACCTGTACAAAAATCTTCATTGCAGGCACAACAGGTGTGGGGAAGGGATAAAAATGTAATACAGAAATAACTACCGGAGAGAGTCGTACTCAAATATACGAAATTAATAATGCGAAAGATTTTATTTTGAAGTGTTCTGCACTTACCATTATTGCTCTTTCATCTTAGGCACCAGCCAGATGATCAGTACACCCAGCAGGCTCATCAATGCAAAAGACCATTGCAGGCTGAATGCTTCCGCAATGAATCCCACCACCGGCGGCACAATGAGAAATCCGAAATATCCAACGGTGGACACAGCAGCAATGGCAGGGCCGCCGCTCATATTCTTTACCTTTCCGGCCAAACTGAAAACCATCGGCACCACACAGCTCACGCCAAAACCAATAAGGATAAAACTGAAATAAGTAGTGATGGTCCAGGGAAGAACAGCAGCCATCAAGAGACCGGTGAACATCATGATACCACAATATCGAAGCAGTGTTTTGACTCCAACGGCATTGGCCACTTTGTCGCCGAGAAAACGGCCGAGCGTCATCGCCACCATGTACGCGGCATATCCGGCAGTAGCCACTTCCCTGGAAGTACCCACCGCTTTTTTCAGGTAGATGGCGCTCCAGTCATACATCGTTCCTTCGCAGGCCATGCAGGCGAAGCAGATGAAACCATAAGCCAGCATGGAGCGTTGCGGCAAAGCAAAACTCTGTTTTCGTTCATGCGCAGCCGGTAGTTGCTGAACTGTATCCCTGAAATAGACTAATGCAAGCGTGGAGAGCGCAATACTCACAGCGGCAAAATGCCAGTGGGGCAGCACGCCCCAGTTCACCATCAGCGCTCCAAGCGCGGCAGCCAGAAAACCTGCGATGCTCCAGATACCATGTAAAGATGCAATAATGGATTTCGGAAATAATGCCTGCACAGCAATCGACTGGGCATTGGCCGAGATATTCATGAGGTTGCGCGAAGAACCGAAGAAGAACAGTACGGTAGCGAACTGCCAGGTCTCTGTTACCTGCCCGATCAGGCACATCATGGTATTGAACATGAGTGCGCCTGCCAGCATGATGTAACGGCTGCTGAACCTGCGCAGCAGGAATCCGGTGAGCGGAAGCGTAGCCATCAGTCCTGCGGGCATTGCAAAGAGCACCGCACCCAGCTCCGCTTCATTCAGGTGCAGTTTCTGCTGCAGTCCGGGAATACGGGAGGCCCAGGTGGCAAAACCAAAACCTGAAAGAAAAAAGAAAACAGCTATTGCGATACGGGCCTTCCTGGCGGATTCACTGACCGGAACTTCAACCATACTTTCGGTTCTTTGAAGCTGCAAAGGTAAAAATTCATCGTCACATGACCCGTATCGCGTACACAAATAGCTGCTTATGATCGTTTGTTCAGCAACTGCAATGGCTTATTGAATAGTCTCTTTCAGCTCGCCACAGCTCAGCATCTTATCACCGAAATAAGGATTCCTGATTTCCTTGATTCCACTTATCCAGTAAGCGCCTTTATCGTTCAATGCCATAGGACAAAAATCTACATACAATTCCCCGCTGCCCATGCCGGCTTTTTTCACCATGTTGATCAGCTGGTTACTAAGATCGGAGAATGCCGCCCTTTGCGTTTCTATGTCTTTTGCACCTGCAATCTTTGCAGCAGATTTACCCACAGCATCTGCATCCTTCAATTCCTTTGCGCCGGTTTCGATGGCATTGGCGGCAATCTTAGCTTTTCTCATATCACTTTCTACCAGGGCTTTGGAGAGAGATGCGTATTGCTGATAAACTGCATTCAGCATATCATCCCTGACCTGTGCAACAGCTGTAGTTTCTGAAGCAGGCGCCGCTTTTGCATGATCGTGCCCTGAATGATCAGTGCTGTCCGTTTGTTCAGTTTTCCCCCGATCTCCTGAATTTCCGCAGGCTGCGAATGTGAGCAGCGCCATCAGTGCGAATGCTGTCAGAATCTGTGTTTTCATGATCTTGTTTTTATTGTTTAAAATGATTTATCAATGATTGTGCGCTGCCATTGGATCGGCGCCTTTCTTCAGGATGAATTCACTGTACAGGAGATAAGCGCCGGTTACCACCACGGTATCCCCGGAAGCGATACCTTCCAGGATCTCCACACGGTCTGCATTCTCTATTCCTGTTTTCACCCGCCTCGGTTCAAATTTTCCTTTGCCGGTCTGTATCCATACATGCGCGCCCTTCCCGTTGCGGATCACTGCATCTGCCGGCAAATTGAGTGCATTACTATTCCCCTGAACAGGTAAGATCACATTAGCCTGAAGACCGGGCTGCCAGCGGTTTCCGGGATTGGCTATCTCGCCGCGCACCTGCATCAGCTGGCTGCCGCTCTGCAAAGCAGGACTGATAAAATTGATGACCATACGCTGCGGGTCCTGCTCATATCCCGGCACTACCACTATAACAGTCTGGCCTGTACGAACCAACAATGCTTCTGCCGGATATAGATCGGCTTCCACCCATAATTTTCCATAACCTTCCAGCCGCATCACAGGACTTCCCTGGGATACATATTGTCCCTCTGTTACAGACAGCTCCGCCACCAAACCGTTGCCGGTAGCGTAATAGTTCACGTAAGGGTCCGCTTTGCCGGATTGCAGCAAGGCTGCCAGCTGCGCATCGGACTGATCATAGAGTTTGAGTTTCTGCTTCGCCGCTTTTTCGATCTCACTAAATCTGGTATTGCCGGGGAACTGCTTAGCCTGCGCTACAGCCATCAGGTATTCCTGCTGAAGTGCGGATAATTCTTCGGAATAGATCCGGTATAACAGTTTTCCTTTTTCCACTTTCACGCCGGTTTCGCGTACATAAAGGTTTTCCACTCTTCCTGCCACGCGGCTGCTCATGAACTTGGTTTGTTCAGGATTGGTTACGATGCGGCCATTTAATGTTTTCGAATTATTCATGGCTGCGCTGCCTGCGGCCATGGTAGTGATATTAGCCAGGGCGATCTGACTCTCACTAAGTGTAATATTGGCCTCTTTATTGTTCTTATCGAATAATACCAGGTCCATACCACAGATAGGGCAGGTGCCCATCTTATTCTGTACAATCTGCGGATGCATGGGGCAGGTGTAGGTTTGCGCCACGGCAGCAATTATATCGTTTTCCTTTTTTGTTGTTTCTCCACAGGCAGCCAGGAATGCAGCCGGCAGCAGTGCGGCAAATGACATCAACTTCACAAATTGTTTTCTTTCCATAACTGTTATTGAAGTATTTGATATACTTTGATAAAACTTTCACTGTCTACCAGGAAATAAGCGTTGGCTGCTATTTCCCGGCCACTGAGATCAGACAATACCTGAACCCATTCTTTATCTTTTATGCCTGTTTTGATCTGCACTGGATTGAACACATTGTTCTCCCTTATGAAAACAATAGCCTGCTGACCTTGCATCCAAACCGCCTCCATAGGCAACCACCAACTGTTCCTGTACACAACGGGCACAGAAGCTGTCAGTAATCCTCCAGCCTGAAACCCTTGCTGGTTAAGATAAACACGGGCCAGCGTAAAATTTTCACCATTACGGAATACAGGTTCTATCAATCCAATCTTCCCGGAGAACATATCTGTTTTGTTTTCATTTCTCCAGAAAAGCAGCGGCTGTCCATTTCTGATCTTTGCAGCCATTTCAGGAGGAAAGGCAAATTCAGCCAGCAACTGCCCTGATTGATAAATCGTGAAAATGCTTTGTCCCGCAGTAACGTATTGTCCTTCACGCAGCAGTACAGGAGTTGCAGCAGGTGCGTTGGCGGTAAAACTATTAACAGAAGTACTTGTTCCTCCCATTCCGGACATAGCTTCACCTGCAGGTGCAGCAGTTTTCGGCGAATTCACAACCGGAGCAACAGTCGTTTTTTCAAGGATATAGCCACTTGCCGGACTGAACACAGGCACGCGGTATAATATCTTTCCGCTTCGCAGCACATCAGCGATCTGTGCCGGCAGCATGCCTGCCAGTTGCAGTTTCTCTTTGGCCCGCTGCAACATGGCCGCATCGTTTGTGCCAGCCAGGTAGAGCAGCTCTTGTTGAGCCGCTGCGAGGTCAGGAGAGTAGAGCTCCATGATCAGTTCCCCTTTTTTTACCGGCTGGTAATTGTATTTTATCAGCAATCTTTCAACTCTTCCTGATACACGGCTGCTGATACTGGTCTGATGCCTTGTATCATAATTCACTATTCCATATATTTCATTGGAAATGATCCGGCTTCCGGGAATACCTTTCACAACAGGGATAGAGGCTATCACCTGCTGGTTTGCGGGTTGTGCGAGCTGCTTCACATCATTACCGATGCCTGCTTCCTTATGTCCACCGCTATGCGCCGGTGCTGTTTTCTCTTTACAGGAAATGAAAAACAACACTACTGCGATGACACTAACGATATAACTGTTTTTCATAATCAACTATCATTTCGTACAACTTTAATTTTTCGTCCAGTACATTCATCTGCATCATGGTCACGGCTTCCCAGGAGTCTATCACATTACCAAGATTCATCTTGTTTTCCTGGTAGGAGAGGAAGTTCAGGTCCATGGTGCGTTGCAGGGCAGGTATGATCTTTTTCTCCATACCTTCAATGCGTTGTTGCATGGTGCGCAGTTCATATAGCATACCATATAGCATGCCCTGTGTTTCCTGCAACATTGCTGCCTTTTCTTTTTCCATTCCCTGAATGCTGAGTTGCATTGCCTTTACTTCATTCCTGTACATTTTTGCACTCCATGGTGCAATGGGAATACTTATCATGCCCATGATACTGTAGGCCTGTGGCATCATTTTCGCCAGAGGGCTCATATGATCGAAGCGAATGCGGAAATCAGGCTTCCTGTCCAGCTTCATGCTTTCCACATTCAGTTGCATGCTGCGGATGGTTTCGTTCATTTTAAGGATGTCTTTCCTTTGCATTGCAAGTGATGCCGTATCGTAACTGGCTGCAGGCGTGAATACCGGCTGGTACGTGGTATCGATATCGAACTGGCTGTTGCCTTTCGCATTCATCAGGCTGTTAAGCCAGCTGCGAGCTTTGGCGATAGTTCCGTTTTGCATTCTTACCATATTTCTGTTTTCCTCTATTTTCGATTCCGCTTTAAACACGTTGCCGGCAAGCGACTGATTGTAGGGATATCGCACTTCTTCAATTTTCTTCATGGTAAGCATGATGCTTTCATTTTCTTCCAGCACTTTTATCCTCTCCCTTGCAATGAGCCAGTTGAAGTAAAGCCGCTTTGCCTGTGCTTTCATTTCGTTCAGCGTGATGGCCCTGTTGGCCCTTTCCACTGCTCCCTGTGAAGCTATATACTGCTTCTTTGCGCGTTGTTTGGCGGGATTGGGTATATCCTGTTCTATTTGCAACATGAGATTGCCTTTGTCACGGTCATCCATGAGCTTTTGTCCCGGATAAGGCGTCATGAAGGTGCCGATCCCTGCCATGGGCGCCATCCAGGCTGTACTGGCTTCAGCGCTGTAGCGATAGCTTTGCGCCTTCAGTTCGTAGGACTGCAACAGGATATTGTTCCGGTCTATTCGTTGCAGAATACTGTCGAGGCCCAGCACAGGTGTTGGCTGCCCCTGCGTTAGGGCAGGCAGCAACAACAATGTATATGCGAATATTTTAGTGAGCCGTTTCATGTATTTCTATTTTACCGTATTTGCGTAATTCATATTCTTTGGTCATCAGGAAGATGAGCGGCGTTACCAGCAGGATATGCGTTGAGCTGGTAAGTACGCCGCCGATCATCGGCAATACAATAGGTTTCATCACATCTGTACCAACGCCGGTTGCCCAGAGTACCGGGATAAGACCGAACAGGGACACACAGACGGTCATCAGTTTCGGCCGCAATCTTTTGGCGGCGCCACGGATCACATATTTCTTAAGGTCCTCCCTGGTGATGGTGGCCTCAGCATTTCCTTTTTCCTTTACCAGTTGGGCCATAGCATCGTTGAGATAAATTACCATCACGATACCTGTTTCCACTGCAATACCGAACAGGGCAATAAAACCTACGGCAACCGCCACGGATAGATTAACATCCCAGAACCAGATCATGTAAGCCCCGCCGATCAATGCAAATGGCACTGTGATCAGGCTAAGAAAGGCTTCACGCAAAGAATGGAAGGCGAAATAGAGCGAGAAGAAAATGATCAGCAATACTACGGGTGCAATCCAGAGCAGGGTCTGCTGGCCGCGGATCAGGTTTTCATATTGCCCGCTCCATTCCAGGAAATATCCCTGCGGTAAAATTCCTTTCGCGTTGTTCATTTTTTCAACGGCTTCTTTTACGGTGCTGCCGAGGTCACGGTCGCGTACATTGAAGAGCACAGCGCCGCGGAGCATGGCATTTTCGGAAGTGATCATGGGTGGGCCGTCTTCGAATACCACATCCGCTACGGCAGACAGCGGCACTTCACCCATGGAGGGGGACATCAACGGTATGCGTTTGATGCGTTCGGGGCTGTTCCTGTATTCCTGCGCCAGCCTTACGTTGATGGAGAACCGCTGACGTCCTTCGATCGTCTGCGCCACAGGAGCTCCGCCCAGCGTTGTTTCCACAGCCTGGTTCACGTCATCCACTGAAAGATCGTATCTCGCCAGCTGATCACGCTTCACATTGATGCTGAGATATTTTCCACCTGTAACGGGTTCCACATACAGATCGGCAATGCCGGGTGTTCCCTCCAGCGATTGACGCACACGTTCAGAGACTGCGGCGATGGTATCCAGGTTTTGCCCGTACACTTTTACACCCACATCCGTTCTGATGCCGGTAGCCAGCATATTGATGCGGTTGATGATGGGCTGCGTCCATCCATTCACCACTCCCGGTATTTGCAGTTTTGCATCCAGCTCGTTGATGATATCTTTTTTGGTGATGCCTTCGCGCCATTTGTCTTTCGGTTTGAGCATGATAATAGTCTCGATCATGCTGATGGGAGAATTATCCGTAGCTGTATTGGCGCGGCCCGCCTTGCCCAGTACTTTGTCAACTTCCGGTACGGTGCGAATGATTTTATCCTGCACCTGCAAAATCCGTTTTGCTTCACCGTTAGATACATCAGGCAGTGTCACAGGCATGAAGAGAATACTTTGTTCATCCAGTGGCGGCATAAATTCGCTGCCGAGACTTCTGAGCAATGGAATGGTGATCACCAGTGCAGCCAGGTTAATGGCCAGGGTGGTCTTTCGCCATTTCAGCACCGTTTTGATGATGGGTTCATAGATTTTTTCCAGTACGCGTGTTACGGGGTTGGCATTGTCCGGCCTGAATTTCCCTTTCATGAAAAAAGAGATGAGCACCGGCGCAAGTGTGATCACCAGTATAGCATCAACTATCATGATGAAGGTCTTGGTCCATGCCAGCGGGTGGAAGAGTTTGCCTTCCTGTCCCGTGAGCATGAAAACGGGGAGAAAGGAAGTGATGATGATCACAGTAGCGAAGAAAACGCCGCGGCTCACCTGCTTGCTGGCGCCTTCCACCACTTTCAGGCGCTCTGCATCGGTGATCCATTTTTCCTTTTTTATCTTTTTGCTGAACCAGCTCATAGTTGTTCATTTTTTTGTTTTTCCTGCCATAAGGCATATCGTTCCGCGAGATGCTTATAGGCATTCTCGCTCATGATGATGCCATTGTCTACAATCACCCCGATGGCCAGCGCAATGCCGGTAAGGCTCATGATATTGGAACTGATACCAAATGCATTGAGCAGAATGAAACTGGCCGCCAATGTAATGGGGATCTGAATGATGATGCTGAGTGCGCTCCTCCAGTGGAACAGGAATACGATCACTACAATAGACACAACCAGCATTTCCTCCAGCAGGGTGCGCTTGATGGATTCCACCGATTCCGAAATCAGTTCACCGCGGTCATACACGATATCGAATGTCACTTTTTCGGGAAAGCCTTTCGCCACTTCTTTCATTTTCTCTTTCACACTGTTGATCACGGCGGCCGCATTCTCGCCATAACGCATTACCACGATGCCGCCTACGCGTTCGCCTTCGCCATCCTGGTCGAAGATCCCGAGACGTGTTTCACCCGTCATCTGAACCGTTCCGAGATCTGAGACACGTACAGGAATACTGTTCTGGTTTTTGACTGGGATATTCCCGATCTCTTGCATCGACTGTAAATAGCCGGAGGTCTTGATGATATACCCGATATCGCTCAACTCAAATTTCCTCCCGCCGGATTCATTGTTATTGGCCCGGATGGCGTTCAGAACTTCGGTTATTGATAATCGATAGTATAGCAGTTTGTTGGGATCCAGTGTTACCTGGTATTGTTTCTGGAAGCCGCCGAAACTCGCGATCTCGCTTACGCCATCCACATTCTGCAACGCAAATTTCACGTACCAGTCCTGGAGGGCCCTTTGTTCGCCCAGGTCCATTTCCGGAGCGTCGAGTGTATACCAGAGGATATGCCCAACGCCGGTGCCATCCGGTCCCAGCTGAGGCGTAACGCCGGTGGGCAGGGAGCGGGTAACAGTGCTGAGTCTTTCCAGCACCCGCTCGCGGGCCCAGTAAACATCCACATCATCATGAAAGATCACGTAGATAAAGCTCATGCCGAACATGGAAGATCCGCGCACATATTTGATTTTGGGAAGCCCCTGCAAATTGGTTACAAGTGGATAGGTGATCTGGTCTTCGATCAATTGCGGGCCACGACCCATCCATTCTGTAAATACGATGACCTGGTTTTCAGAAAGATCGGGAATAGCATCCACCGGGTTTTTCTTCATGGCAAAAAATCCCCAGATAAAAAGGATAACGGCCAGCAACAGAACGATATAACGGTTCCTGAGAGACCATTCAATAATACGATGTACCATACTGACAGTTTTCAGTACAACACAACATGCAGACAGAACAACCATCAACGCATGATGCCTGTAAAAATGAAAAAGTAGAATAATGAAAAACTGATCACAGCGTAGCGGGGCAGGAGGAAATGCTACAAAATGCTGTATCTAAAATTACCTGCCGGAGAGGCGGGTATCAAACGCGGAAATGACAATGTTGAATATGCAACCGAAGCGAGCTGAACAATGGAGGCGCATGCGTTTTGGGAAGCACCTCTGCACTGCTTTTTAGAAATATATCAGGCATTACAATGTAAGAAACAGGAAGGATATGAAAGAAAGCTTGAGCGAATTTGAACTGTACTTCTCCTGCCTGCTGATGGTCTTTTTCCAATTTCAGCATCCGGTGCTCATCCTTGCAGCAGCTCTTCATGCAGGGCTTTGCAGCTTTTTTGGGGGCTTTACAACCGCTGCATGAACCCTTCTCCTTTTCTCCCACCCGGATATCCACCAGCTGGCCTTTGCAATAATGCAGGTGCACCGTGGCGCCCGCTGAACTGCCCAGGTAAATGAAAGCCAGTATGAAAACCAGGAATTGTTTCATGCAACACAAAAATAGGGTGCTGCGTAAACAAGCTGTTATATAATTATGGAGAAGTTTTCAGAATTGTGGAATAAAGGAAACCGGGTCAATGGATGCCCCTGCGTTCATTCAACCATTTCTGAAGCCATTGTATCTCGGCTTCCTTGTCTGTTTTGATCATGCCGGCCAACTTTTTGATGTCAGCATCTGCGCCATGCACAATAACCAGGCTGGCCATTTCTATGGCGGCCTGATGGTGGTGGACCATCAGCATGGCGAAATCCTGATCGGGATCACCTGTAAGACTTTCCTGCTCTGCAAGAAGGTCCATTTTGTCCATTACTTTTTTCATTTCCGTATTGAATCCGGCATGTTCTGTATGCGGCATGGGGCGGTTGTTGTTGAGAAACAATTGCAATGCAGCAATCTCTTCTTTCTGTTTTTGCATTATTGTTTTCACCATTTCGGTCATTGCAGGATCTCCGTTATGTTCCAAAACAAGGTTACCCATATTGAGAACTCCCGAGTGATGAAGCTGCATCATCCGGGCAAAATGATTATCCGGATCACCGTGCAGGGAGGCATTGTTCATTTCCTGCATCATCTTATGCATGACCTCTGCCATTTTATTATCGTTTTGTACAGACGTTTTCATAAAGCATCGCTTTAATTCAACGGTCAAAAATATCATACCAGCATTCCAATCATTAGTTCAGTGGAATAGCATCTACAAATGATGAAAGTTCTTTGGAAATGGTTAACAGAACTGTAGTACATTTTTTTGTAAATTCAGGAACCCGCAGAAAACTACTCTTATTCACATCTACCATTCATCATCAATAGCCTCACATGAAACGTCTGATCCTTTTGATCTGGTTCGCAGGAGGTTGTATGCAGCCATCTTCATCCTGTTCTGAAAAAAACAGCAGCAATTCCTTTCAGTTCATCGGCAGCACTCCCGGTGACGCAACTATTAAAACAATCATGGGCATCGATACCGCCAGCAGTATCCACTTCATGCGCTGGGACCTCCGATTGCAACCCAATTCAAAAGAAACAGGAAACTTCGTTCTGATCCTTCGCTATGGTTTGAGCAAACCCAACACCCAGGATTTCATCGATGGAGGAGAGAAGAGAATAATAAAAGGACGATATGAGCACAATGGATCGATCATTCACTTTATGGGCAATCAGGCCCAATTCTCATTGCGAAAAATCGACGAAAATGTTTTTCATCTCTTAAATGTAAAATGGGAATTAATGCAGGGCAACGCCGGATGGAGTTACACTCTCTGCAGAGCGCATCCTTTAGTTACCAGCACCAACATACCTATTCATTCAAGCTTTCTCAATAAGGATAATGATACTGCAACAACCATTGAGTTCACCGGAAGAACACCCTGCCAGGAGATTGCACAACAAATGAACTGGAAGGTAAGCAAAGAATGCTGGAAAATGAAATGGGTCCTGACCCTGAAGCGTGATCCAGTAACCCTCGAACCTGCCGGATTCATCATGCGTCAAACCAACATTTCAGGAGAACGCATTCAGGGAAAATGGGAAATCGATAAAACGAAACAGGGAAATATCCTTTCGCTCATAATCAACAACACTACGCCACCACTGGATCTGCTCATAGGCGGTGAATACGTTCTATTCATACTCGACAATCAACGGAGGCCTTTGCCAGGTAACAGCGAATTCAGCTTCACACTTAACAGGGATTAATCATATAACAAAGAATACCTCACCGGAAACCAGTGAGGCATTCATATTTCTACACTGAAATTATTGTCCCAAATGCTTATTCACTGCAGGCGCCACTTTAGTGCCAAGCAGTTCGATGGCATGCATCACCTGTTTATGCGGCAATGTGCCTACACTGATATGAAGGAGGAATCGTGTAAGCCCGAACAATTCGTGATAGTGTAAGATCTTATCCGTTACTTCATTGGGATCTCCTACCAGCAATGCGCCTTTCTTAGTGCGTAATGCCTGGTATTGTTGCGGGCTCATGGGAGGCCATCCGCGTTCCTTTCCGAGCTGCGTCATTACATGCTGGTAAGGAGGATAGAATTCCAACGCGGCCTGGTCGGAACTATCGGCTATGTATCCATGTGAGTGAACACCGATCTGCATTTTTGCAGGATCATGTCCGGCTTTCTCATATTCTTCTTTATACAATTTCACCAGCGGCACAAAATGATCGGGGCTTCCGCCGATAATGGCCAAAGCCAGTGGCAGTCCATATTTCGCAGCACGGACCACAGATTGGGGAGTACCGCCCACTGCCACCCATACAGGCAGTTCCTGCTGGTAGGGGCGCGGGTAAATACCCAGGTTATGGATCGCAGGGCGATGCTTACCCTGCCAGTTGATCTTTTCCGATTTGGTGAGCTGGACCAGTAATTCCAGTTTTTCAGAAAAGAGCTCATCATAATCGTCGAGATCATAACCGAAGAGGGGAAAGGATTCGATGAAGGAACCGCGACCAGCCATGATCTCTGCACGGCCCACCGAGAGCAGATCAAGCGTGGCAAAATCCTGGAACACACGTACAGGATCATCTGAACTGAGTACTGTGACTGCACTGCTCAGTTTTATCTTTTTCGTTTTCGCCGCAATGGCGGCTAGGATCACGGCAGGAGAGGAGGCAACAAAATCCGGGCGATGGTGTTCGCCTACAGCAAAAACATCCAATCCCACCTGTTCCAGCATCACAGCTTCTTCCAGCAGATCGGCCAGCCTTTGCTGTGGTGAAATGGTAATGCCTGTGGATGGATCAGGAGTGCGCTCAACAAAAGTACTGATGCCTATTTCCATAATTCGTGATTTAGTACAGAGCTAACAAAATCCAACAGCTAATTGTTCAAACATCAAAATAGCGGTACAAGGGCAAGAATATCTATATTACATAATTCCCCCCCTTCAGCCTGACGTTCTGCTGCCCCTGTAAAGCCCTGTGGCACATTTAACTTCTCCGTCTGAATCAATTTCGCGAACGCCAACAGTACCCCGTTCCAGCTTGCTTACGGTGCGGATCATGCGCATTTTTACCCAATCATTAACGTACCCGCACCTGCGGGGGGTAATGCAGGGGGCGGGGTATGAAAACCGGCCTTTAAAACATAAGCTCAACAGCCCATCTATACTACAAAAGCTCCATCTCTCCAATCAAACCCTCAATATCCCCCCAAAGCGCCGGTATGTTTTATCAGCCGTTTTTCATACCCCGCCCCCTGCATCCGGTTTATTTTTCTATTTTTACAATTGCCCATGCCAGCTGAATTACTACATACCAGTCAGGAATTGCTAAACCGTATTGCTGCAGGCGACCAGGAAGCTTTCGCCTCCCTGCACCATCAATACTGGGATGAATGTTATGGGCTTGCCCTGGCCTTTTTGAAGTCACCTGACCAGGCCGAGGATGTGGTACAGGATGTATTCCTGAAGCTTTGGGTGAAGCGGAGCAGTCTTCCCGCCATCAAAGATTTTACTCCTTATTTTATGGTGATGGTCCGTAACGAGATCATCAATTATCTCCGGCAACTGGCGCAGCGGCAAAAGAAACACGCGCAATATGTATCAGACAACAGCGTGCATCTGCAGCAGTTCTTTTCTGTTTCCGATGCAGACACTGCCTCCATTATACAGAAGGCGCTGAGCGAATTGACGGAAAGACAACAACAGATATTCTCCCTGAGCCGCGATAACGGCCTCTCCCATGAAGAGATCGCTGAGCAGCTCGGCCTTTCCAAAAAAACCGTATCCAACACCATTACCCAGGTCCTCAACCACCTCCGGATAACCCTTTACCAACATGGCCTGATGGCCTGGCTGGCATGGATAGTTCTGAAGCGGTAAAACTTTTTCAAAAAAAATAGAAAAACAGACGGGTGTACCTGACTTTTTTTACGTGGTAGCTTACAGACAGGCTGAATCATCAACCTATGAACCAACATTCAACATCTTTTCTGAGCTTACTTACAGGCTATCTTACTGACGGACTCAGTGCAGAGCAGCATTCCGGTTTCATGCAGCAATTGCAGGAACCCGGCAATCAGCAACTGCTGGAACAGGCCATCGATGCGCTGGCTGCTGAAAAAGCCTTCAATGATACAGGCAATGCTGCTCTGAAAGCGCGTAGCCTTCAACGGTTGTTGCAACAGATCAATGCAACTCCTGAGAAACAGAAAGCAACTATCAGATCAATGAATAAAAGATGGATGGCAGCCGCCGCCATTGCAGTATTGGTAGCGGCAGGGGCCTGGTTATGGTTCAGCCAGCATCCGGCGGACAAAAAAAATGTTACCATCACCGCATCGAAAACCGGCAACGACCTGGAGCCCGGTAAGGACGGCGCTATCCTGGTACTGGCCGATGGAAGGAAAGTATTGCTCGATAGCATGCCCAATGGAACGGTAGCGCAGGAAAAAGGTGCAGAGCTCATCCTCAGTAACGGCACCTTGCAATACAACGTAAACGATCTTCCTGTAGCTGCCCGGGGTTTCAATACCGTGAGCACGCCCAGGGGCCGGCAGATTCAGCTTAACTTACCTGATGGAACACGCGCCTGGCTGAATGCCGGCTCTTCATTGCATTTTCCCACTGCATTCAGCGGCCCTGACAGAAAAGTGGAAATGACAGGAGAAGTGTTCTTCGAAGTTGCGAAGGATGCTGCCCATCCGTTCATTGTAAAAATGAACAACAGCACAAGCGTGGAAGTATTGGGGACCTCCTTTAACGTGAATGCCTATGTGAATGAACCGGCCATCAGCACCACCCTGGCGGAAGGGACGGTAAAAATGGTTTACGGTCAGCAGGCCATCACCCTGAAACCTGGCCAGCAGGGCTTTACAGCCAATGCAGCCCTGAAGATGAAGGAAGTGGACGTATCTGAAATAACGGCCTGGAAAGAAGGTCGCTTTGAACTCTACGGTAATATCAAAGATATAATGCGCCAATTGCAGCGCTGGTACAATATCAACGAAGTGGATTACCAGGGCGGTACTGAGAACCGCATGCTGGTGGCTACCATTGCCAGATCGAAAAAACTCTCGGAAGTTCTCGCTATCCTGGAAAGAACGGGTTCCGTCAATTTCAGTATAGAAGGAGAGAAAGTTATCGTTAAGCCTTAATCTTTTATTGGAGCAAAAAAAACCGGAAGTGTTGGAGCCACTCCCGGCGAGTATTGAGTTACCAATTTTCAATTTGTTGGAATTGAGACCAGCAGGCTTTTAAAGGCTTGCCGGAACTGTATTGTATAACCCAAAACTGTACAAAAGTATGTATTTAACTGCTTATTGTAAAGCCGCAAAAAGAAGGCAGCGGCTCTTACAATCCAAAACGGTTCTGATCATGAAGTTTACTGCGATCTTATTGCTCAGCGCCTGTCTGCAGGTATCTGCCAACGGGTACTCTCAACAGGTGACCATGAAAATGCGCAATGCTTCCCTGAAGGAAGTGATCGGCGCATTCAAGAAACAAACAGGCTACTACTTTGTGTACGACCTGCAGCTGATACGCCAGCAACCCGCGCTGGACGTAGATTTTAGGAAAACCACGCTAACGGAAGCACTGAACATCTGCTTCCGCTCACTGCCACTGGAATATGAGATCACGGAAAAAACAGTGATCATCCGGCCACGCAGGCTGATCATCAATCCCGCTTTATCCATTTCCGACAATAACAATATTTCCGTCAAAGGAAAAATAGTGGACGATTCCGGTAAACCGGTGGAAGGCGCCACCATCACACTAAAAGGCGCTAAAAAAGGAACAGCCTCCAATGCGCAGGGGATCTTTTCGCTGAGCGATATTCCCGGAGACGGGGCGCTGGTTATTTCCAGCATCGGATTTGAAAAAAGAGAAGTGAAGATCAATGGCCGTGCTGACATTGGTACAATTGTCCTTCGTGCAGCGGCCGACAATATCGATGAAGTGGTGGTCACCACCGGTCTGTTCAAACGTCCTGTTGAGAATTTCACCGGCGTGGCTACCACCGTTTCCGGCGACAAGCTCCGCAACGTGAATGCCATGAGTGTTTTCGATGCGTTAAAAGTATTCGATCCCGCCATGCGTGTGCCCGATAACCTGCAATTCGGTTCCGATCCCAACAGGCTGCCACAGCTGAGCCTCCGCGGCACCAACAATTTCCCGGTACAGGGAGATGCTGGCATTCCCGCATCAGGCGCAGATTTCACGGCTGCCTGGCAAAGCAATCCCAGCATGCCGCTCTTTATCCTGGACGGATTTGAAGTGAGCCTGCAAAAGATCTATGACCTCGATATCAACCGTATTGCCCAGATGACCATCCTCAAGGATGCAGTTGCTACTTCGGCTTATGGCTCTCGCGCGGCCAACGGGGTGATAGTAGTAGAAACAAAACAACCACAACCCGGCAAACTCACGGTTACCTACAGCAACAATATCCAGATCACAGGTCCTGATCTCACTTCATACAAACTCCTCGATGCCCGTAGCAAACTGGAAGCTGAAAAGATTGGAGGATTGTACACTGCCTCCGCAAGCAGGCCCGAATACCAGTACCACTGGGACCAGCTGTATGCTGAAAGAAGGGCTGCAGTAGAAAAGGGCACAAATACATACTGGCTTTCACAGCCCCTGCAAACGGGGGTTGGACAAAAACATTCGATCTTTGCAGAAGGTGGCGATTCGCATATCCGTTATAGTGTGAGTTTCGGTTACACCAGCAACAAAGGTGTAATGAAAGGTTCCAATCGTGATACCTATGAAGGCGGCATGAACCTGAGTTACCGAAAGGGAAATATCCTGGTGCGAAACCAGCTAACGATAACGGGCAATCGCTCAAATAATTCACCCTGGGGCGATTTCTCAACTTATTCCAAACTCAATTCGTACTGGAGTCCATACGATTCAGATGGCAATGTGCAGAAAGTTTTGGAAGTACTCACCGTTCCGGGCTATGCAGGCATTACCAATGTGGCCAATCCAATGTACGACGCCACGCTCGGCACTACCAACCGTTCCAAATATTTTGGATTCAACAATAACACTTACCTGGAATACAGGTTCCGCGGAGGTCTCAGGCTCACGGGCAAACTCGGTCTTACACAACAACAGGACCAGGGAGATATCTTCCTTCCGGCAGACCATACCAGCTTTGTGAGTATCACAGATTTCAATTCAACCGAATACCTGAACAGGGGATCCTACACGCGCAACAACAGTAACTTCTTCAACTATGAAGCAAGCCTGGTGTTTGACTACAGCAAGAGCTTCGGCAAGAGCCTATTCTTTGCCACGCTTGGCGCTTCAGCTGCACAACAAAACAGCAATGCCACAGCCGTAGTGGTGCGCGGGTTCCCCAACAATACCTTTGATGAGATCTATTTCGGCAGGGAATACCTTTCCAATAGCCGTCCAACCGGCCAAAGCAATATCATACGCCGGATGAGCACCTTCTCCAGTGTGAACTATACCTATGACCGACGCTTCCTGATGGACTTCTCACTGAATATGGACGGCTCTTCACAATTCGGATCAGACAACCGAATGGCGCCTTTCTGGGCCGTTGGTCTTGGCTGGAACCTCCACGAAGAATCCTTCATGCAGCAACTGGTGAAAAGCAGGCTCGTGAACAGGTTCAAACTGCGTGCAGGACTGGGAACAACCGGCAGCCAGCAATATCCGCCGTCTATGGCAAAAAGCACTTATTCCTACAATACTTCGCAGGAGTATCTCGGCATGTTCGGCGCCAGCCTGATCACTTATGGTAACGAAGCGCTCAAATGGCAGCAGACACTGAAACAAAACATCGGTGCAGATATCACCATGTGGAATGAAAGGATCGTGCTCCGCCTGGACGCCTACCGGGAAACTACAAACGATTTGTTGCTGGACATCACCACTCCGCCCTCACTTGGCGTAGGAGCCTACAAGGAGAATATAGGCAAACTGCTCAATACTGGCGTTGAAGGCACCCTCACGGCTTTCATCATCAAAAAAGACAAACAATCCATCTTCTGGAATGTGATGGTGAACGCCATTCACAACAAGAATGAGATCAAGGAGATCTCCAACTCACTGCGCACAATGAACGAAAAGAACGATGCCACTACAGGAACACTGCAAACCAAACCACAGCTGAGGTTTGAAGAAGGACAAAGTGTGAATGCCATCTGGGCCGTTCGTTCAGCAGGTATCGATCCCAGCAACGGTAAAGAAGTGTATATCACCAGGAGCGGAGAACTCACTTATAACTGGAATGCGGCCGACAAAGTGATTGTAGGCGACGCACTGGCCACCATCAGCGGCAACCTGGGCACACAATTCAGTTACAAAGGGCTTCAGCTCAGTGTATACGGCAGCTACCAGCTCGGTGGAAAACTGTACAACCAAACATTGGCAGACCGCGTGGAGAATGCAGATATCAGGTACAACGTAGACGAACGCGTATTACTGGGAAGATGGATCAACCCCGGCGATGTCACTTTCTTCAAAGGGCTCAGGGATATCAATGGCAATACAGTAACCACTGCCACCAATGCCACTTCGCGTTTTGTACAGACCAATAATTTCCTCGACCTGGAAAGCATCTCTCTTTCCTATATCATCCCCAACAGGATCACAGCAAAATGGAGATTGCAGAACACACGCGTGGGCTTCCAGGTGAACAACCTGGCCAGGATCAGTTCCATCCAGGTGGAACGCGGCCTGTCTTACCCATTCGCCAGGAATTTCACCTTCAATTTGACCACTGCTTTCTAAAATATTACTATCATGAACATACGCACTCAATATTTAGGATGGCTGCTGCTGTTAGTGTTAACTGGTAGTAGTTGCAAAAAATGGCTGGATGTAAGTCCAAAATCCAATGTAACAGAGGAGAGACTTTTCGAATCCGAGCAGGGATTCAAGGATGCACTTACCGGGGTATACGTTCAGCTGGGCGCCAGGCCCTATTATGGAAAAGAGTTCACCATGGCCTTCATGGATGTGATTGCCCAGAACTACAATATCACTTCCAATTTCCATAATTACTATAATTCGATACAGTACAATTATAAAGATGTAGCAACCCGCCTGAAAACCGACAGCTTCTGGATCTGCGGTTATAAAGCCATTGCCAATATCAATAATATCCTGGAAGCCATCGACGGAAAAAAAGGAATATTCAGCGGCAATAATTATCGCATCGTAAAAGGGGAAGCGCTGGGCTTACGCGCACTGCTGCATTTCGATCTGCTCAGGGCTTTCGGTCCCATTCCTGCGGCCGGTAATGCTGCAGCCGCCATTCCCTATATGACAAAGTTTGCCATGAACATCCAGCCTTCCAAAACAGCTTCGGAAGTGATGGACCTTTGCATGAATGACCTCAACGAAGCCTCAGAGCTCTTATCGGTAAATAAAACACTGGTGAACGGTATAGAGGATGGCTTTCTTTCCTATACACGCAATCACTTCAATTATTGGGCAGTTACGGGACTGAAAGCCAGGATCAGCCTTTGGCGCGGCGATCTCCCTAACGCTTATACATGGGCGAAAGAAGTGATCGATGCCAATGTATTTCCCTGGGTAAGCACAGCAGCCCTCAGTACCATCACCCTTGCATCCCGCACTTTCCATACCGAGCATCTTTTCAGTGTATATATCAGCAACCTGAAAGATATCAATACGGATATCTTCAGGGCAAGCTCAGGCAATAACCTGCTGAACACCACCACCGCAAAACTGAACTCGCGTTTTGAAATAGCCAGTGGCGGCTCTACAGATTTCCGTTACGTGTATCTCTGGAAAACCGATGGCAGCACCAGTACAAAATTTCCTGCCAAATACCTGATAGACGATCTGCAGTATGTAGGAGTAGGAGAGAGAAGGGTACCCATCATCCGCCTGGCGGAAATGTATTATATCGCTGCGGAAGCCAGCGCCAACAAGGATGAGAAGATAGGGCTGATCAATGCGGTGCGTACGCATCGCGGGCTTGCAGCCCTGCCCCTCACATTGTCTGATGCTGATGTGGTAAATGAGCTCTTCAAGGAATACAAGAAAGAGTTCTACCAGGAAGGACAGATTTTCTACTATTACAAAAGACTGAACTTGGCAAAGATCGACGACACTAATATTCCCGGCTCTGAAGCTGTGTATGTTTTGCCAAAACCCGATGATGAAAATGAGTACAACAATTAAAAATCACATCATGAGATGCTATCCATATACAGGCATACTTTTCCTGGTACTGCTGCTGGCAGCCTGCGAAAAAAAAGACCTGATGTCCTATCAACTGGACCCAAAAGTGTATTTCTATAAAGACAACCGCACTACCAATAACGACAGTATCATTTATTCTTTTGCCGTAAAGCCGGATGATTTGATGACAGACACCATCAGGATCCCCATTCGCATCATGGGTGAAGCCAGTTCAGGTGAAAGAAAAGTGAATTATTCCATCGTGACAGATAAATCCGATGCATTACCTGCCAATTACGAGCTCCTGCCGGCATCCATTCCGGCTAACAGTTTCAGTAGCGTGATCCCGGTGAAGATCAATAGGACCGCTGATCTCAAAACTAAAGAATACAGGCTGGTGCTCCGGATCGACAATTCGGAAGGATTGAATACAGGTGTGGATAATCAGCTCACCTACCTGGTCCGCATCAATGATTTCCTCACCAGGCCCGCTTCCTGGTCGGATGCCTATTTTGGCAAATACAGTGCCACCAAATTCGCGTTGATCATCCGTGAAACCGGCTACACCCAGTTTGTAGGCCTTGGCTATAGCGGTCTGCGATTTATTGCACAAGCTACCGAGAATGCCATCCTTGCCTGGGAAGCCGAACACGGCACTACCATGCTGGATGAGAACGGAGAACCGGTTGTTATTCCCTGATCAAACTGTTGAAACATCATGAAAAAATCAATCTTCTTACTGAGTATATTAACTGCGCTTATAGCAGGCTGTTATAAAGACAAAGGCAATTATGACCTGTCCGACATCAATGAGCTTACCCTTAGCGGGTCTATTCCCGATACCATCAGGATCCTGCAAATGGATACACTGCGCATCAGCGCCGTGGTGGATCAATCCATTCCCGTTCCGGAAGAAAAACTGAGCTACAAATGGAGCATGTTCAGCTGGCCCAATTCATCCGTTCCCGAAATCGTGCTGGGTACTACCAAAGACCTTAAAGTAGCCATCTCGTCAAAACCCGAGATCTATGCATTGGTACTGAAAGTGACCGACACAGAAACCGGTGTGGATTATTTTAAACGCTTCTACCTCCAGGTGAACAGTATCCTCAGTGAAGGCTGGATGATGCTGGAAGACAGACCAGACGGTCATCCTGACGCATCCATTATCACACCCTCAGGAGATATTTTTCGTGATATCTACCGCGGCGCCAATGATGGAGAGCTACTTCCCGCCAACGCAAGCACCATCAGGATCCTGAACAGCTTAAGGATCGGTCAGAGTGTTTTCATTCTCACACCTGATAATGGTATTGAAGTGGATTACGCAGGTTTCAAAAAATTTGGTGAAGCAAAAGACTGGTTCTTCCAGGCTCCGGAAGTGATCAAACCGGAAGGATATATCTACACAAAACTGGGTGTAACGGCTTTCTTCCTGAATGATGGCTTCACACATATATACGCATTCTTCAACGATGGGCCCCAAAAGCTCGGTGCTGCACAAAAAGGGAACTGGCGCATCTCCAAATACATGATGCCCAACCTGAGCTCGGATGATATGTATTTTTATGACGATCTGAACCAGCGTTTCCTTAGTCACTCAAGCGCTACCATCAATGCTTTCTCCAATCCTTCCGGTTCGGCCTGGGACATGAACAATGTAGGCAAGCAACTTGTGTATGCAGGCCCCAGCATCAACACTTTCTACAATTGCCTGATGAAAAACAATAATGATGACAAATTCTTTGTCTATCGTGTGAACCAGGGAGCAGCCGTTCCTGCGGCTGAGATCCATGAAGTATTGAATGCGCCTGGCATCGCTTCCGGCAAGTTCTTCCAGAGTTCCGGCCTCTACCTGCATATGTACTATGCATCCGGTAATAATATCTACCTGCTGGACATTCCTGCACAGACTGCACGTCTCGTGTATTCATTCCCGGCAGGTACAGAGATCACCGCCATGGAACTGAAGCAGTCGCCCACCAGCCTGATGTTCCCCTACACAGAAGATAACAGGCAACTGGTGGCAGCCACCTACGAAGGTGGCGAAGGTAAATTCTATTCCTTCTCCATCGGCAATACAGGCGACTTCATCAACAATAGCTATTCGAAAGTATACACAGGTTTCGGCCGCATCCGCGATCTGGAATTCAAATACAGAAAATAATGAAACAGTTTTTTTTAAGTACCCTTCTGATTGCCACATTGCTCTCCGCAGCCAATGCACAATCCAAAAGAAAAGACGACCCCTGGTTCAAAAAATATGAAAAGACATTTGCCAAAATAGACAAGAAGATAAAGGCAACGGACAAGGAGATATTTTCAGATACAGCCAGGTTGAAAAATGATTCTGCCTTCCGTTCTCAATACTTCAAAACCATTGCCACGCTTCGCAAGGAGCGAATGGCAATGGAAAAAGAATTCGTGAAGCAGTACCCAAATTCCATGATCAGCTACGATATCGTACGCAAACAACTGGGCAGTACTTCCAATGTAGACAGGATCAATAAGGAACTGGGCCAGCTTGGACCAGATGTGATGAAAAGCGCTGAAGCTGCGGATTACCTGCAGGTAGTGGAAAAGATGAAGACAGTAGGCATCGGAAATATCGCACCCGATTTCACCATGACCGATACTGCAGGCAAACCCGTATCCTTATCCGATTTCAGGGGCAAATATGTACTGCTCGATTTCTGGGCAAGCTGGTGCGGCCCTTGCCGTGCAGAGAATCCTTTTGTTGTAAAGGCATACAAACAATTCAGGAATCAGAACTTCACCGTGCTGGGTGTTTCGCTGGACAAGGAAGGGGCAAAGGATGCCTGGCTGAAAGCCATTCATGATGATCAATTGAAATGGACACATGTTTCCGATCTGCAATGGTGGAAAAATGCAGCCGCAAAAAAATTCTTTGTCTCCGCCATACCTTCCAATTTCCTCATCGATCCCAATGGAAAGATCATTGCACGTGATCTCCGCGGACAAAAACTGATCGACACCCTGGCGCAGAAACTGCCGGATTATAATGCTATCACCAGCGCCATCATCAAAACATCGAAGAAGATGGGCGACATGGAAAGCTCCGCTGATGCAAGGGTTCTCTTTGATTCCATTTTTACAAAATATCCACCGCAGGAATACCAGCATATCCACTATGCGTTTGAATTGTTACGGTACATAATGGCGTCCATTTACATCAAAGACAATCAACCCGCAGCCCTGGACATGCTTAGCCAGATCACATACCCGCTCACCAGGCAGCAGGCCGTTCCATTCATTGCCAACAAGATGATGGAAGCAAACAAACTGAATGATGCGGAAAAGCTCCTCCTGAAAGAGATCAATTCTGTAAAAGACAAAAATGGAAAACTCACAGACAGTGGCCGCTATTATACCATGAGTGTGAGCTATGCAAAAGTTTTATCGCTTCAAAACAGATATGCCGAGGGCCTGCAGTGGATCCAACCCGCAGTTGACCACAAAGCCGTAAAGAGTAATGCGGAGCAGGCGCTCTATGGATTACTGCTGGAGAAAAATGGAAAGAATAAAGAAGCGTTCGAACTCTACAGCAAACTCACTCGCGAAGGAAAGGCAGATGCCGGAGTAAAAGAAGGTCTTAAAAATACATGGATCGCCACCGGCAAGAAAGAGAAAGATTTCAATGCATTCATGAAATCCCTCGCAGATTCGCTGATACAAAAAAAGGCTGGCGACATCCATGAAATGGAAGTGAACTATCCCGCGCCCACATTCGCTTTGCAAACCCTCGCTGGCAAAACTGTTGACCTGGAAAGACTGAAAGGAAGGGTAGTGGTGCTGGATTTCTGGGCTACCTGGTGCGGTCCCTGTATCGCTTCCTTTCCTGTAATGCAGGCTGCTGTTGACAAATACAAAGACCAGCCAGTGGATTTCCTCTTCATCAACAGCTGGGAATCACAGGCAGACGAACAGAAAAGAAATCAACTGGTGCAGAACTTCGCCAACAAAAAAGGATTGCGCTTCGATATCCTGATGGACACACCAAAGGACCCGGGCACTGAGCCCGTTAAATACAATGTGATAGAGCAATACAAAGTGAAAGGCATTCCCGCCAAATTCATCATAGATAAAAAAGGTGTGGTAAGATATGCGCTCACCGGCTTCGATGGCAACTTTGATGCATCGTTGGTGGAACTGAGTTTGCTGATAGACAAATTGCAGAAAGAACCAGCTTAATTTTTAGTCTCTGAATACTAATCATCGCCCGGGGATATTGTATGGTTTACACGTTTGATGCAGCATCCTGGAATATTGGATATCCGCAAAATATCCGCATTCACACACAATAAAATGTACTTTGCATACATTTATAAACCGCCCGCCAATGGAATGAAGATATTTGCCGGGCAATAACTATTACCCTTTTTATCGAAAAACAAATTCATGAAACTTCGAAAACTGTCAACCGTATCCCTTGCTCTTCTTTTTTCTATCGGAATGCTCAATTCGTCCTGCGACAAAGTAAAGGAGCTGGTTTCTGTAAACATTCCCCTTCAAACCGTGGAATATGATTTTGAAATTCCACCATTGGAAGAAGGTGAAGTTACCCTGAGCGATTTCGATGTCCGTTTCGATATGGACAGCGCCATCAAGGCCAATACTCCCCAGTTCAGTACAGAGAACATACGCAAGGTTCGTGTAACCAGCGTAAATATTACAACCTCCAACAGCACAGAAACGGACCACCTGGGTGTTTTCAGCGCAGCAACTGCCAGGGCCAGTTCAAATGTGAACACTGACCTTATCAGCATCGCAACACTCAGCAACAATCCAGACACAAAAGTCCAGTCAGTTGACTTCACTGTAGATAAAGACAAAGAATTGAAAAGCTATTTCGTAAATGCCAATTCATTTTCCTACATCATTGCGGGTGTTGCACGCAGGGCTACCACTACCACTTTGAACGCAACCGTTAAGGTGAAATTCGACATCGAAGTTGGTCCCTAGTAAAAACTGATTCAAAATAAAAAAACGCAACTGGCCGAAGAACCAGTTGCGTTTTTTATTTCGAAAAAGTTTATTTAGCCTGCGGATTGCATGAAAGACAAGAATTTATCTTTCAGTTCCTTTACAACTTCCGGATCCTTGCTGAACAGAGTGATATAACCTCCATTGAAAGGCTCCGTACTCACACCAGGGATAGTCATTTTCCTGTTATGGAAAACCACCATTAGCTCATTGCCATTGAACACAGGCCAGAAGCGGGGTGCAGCTGTTGGGTCCAGCAGCTCGCTCTCGTAGAAAACATATCCTTTGTAACCATCTTTCAATCCGTTGAAATCACCGAATTTATAATTTTCGAGAAAAGGTTTTACATCTCCCAGTGTAAGGGAGGATTTGTTTTTCGCCAGTTCCGTGAAAGCATTTTCGAGAATAGTGGAAGGCCGGATATTGCTGATGGCAGTAAAGCCGTTCAGTATACCGCGTTTCTTTTCGTCGATGGTGAAAGTTTCATAAAGGTGCACGTCCTCCAGCGCTTTGCCAATGGCTTTGCCATCACGGTAGATAGTGCTTCCGCGTTTCACCAGCTTCTGATCATTGTTTTCGAGATCTATCCAAACACCTATCTCAACCCAGCCTTTTTCCGGCTCACGGGCAGTAACAGCCACGTTGTTTTCGATACTGAACACTGTTTTCCCATCCACTGCATGACGGATATTGGCGGGTCCATCAATCCGTTCACTCAATACAGGTCCATCAAAAGCAGGCTGAGCAACAGTATTTGTGTCAGGAGCGGTTGCCACCACCGTACTGTCTATTTTCATTTCAGCACCCGGTTGAGCAGGTTCATCCTGGCAGGCGGCAAGCATCAGTAAACAAAGTGGGATAGCGGTACTTCTCATAGTTATTCTTTAAGGTGTTTTCAATGCGTGGGTTTCAAGATAGGGAAAATCCGGCCAGGTTATTAGTTACATTAATCCTGCTGGTTGTTCATGGCAGTAAGCAAATTATTCCGCGCAATCAAACATCCTCCGATCAAACCCGCTTTCTCTCCGAGTTTGGAGAGCTTAACCTGCGTATCGTTATTGACCAGGCTGAGGGAGTATTTATTCAATGCACTTCGTATCGGCAACCGGATATAGTCGCCTGTTTCCGCCATGGTACCGCCGAGTATCACCAGTTCGGGGTTGAAGATATTGATCAGCACAGCCAATCCTCGACCTATCTTTTCACCGATCCCCGCTATCAGCTCGATACTCAGTACATCTTCCTGCCTTATCGCTTCCATGATATCAGCAAGTCGTACATCATTCACTTTTTTTCCGTTCTTCATCACGGAGGAAGTAGATCCATTGGCAATGCTTTCCCTGAAAACCCGCAGCAGCGCCTGTCCAGACGCTTCCGTTTCCAGGCAGCCCTTCTTTCCACAATGACAAATGATCTCATTGCTGAACACCGGGATATGCCCGAACTCACCACCGAAACCAGATTTCCCGTAGTACACTTTTCCATCGATAAGGATACCAAGACCAATACCATAATCCAGGTTCACAAACAGCACATTCCTTTCCTGGTGTACAATTCCATCATGGAATTCGCCATAGGCCATCGCGCGTGAATCGTTCTCCAGGAAAGTGCGTATGCCCAGTTCCTTTTCCATGATAGCGCTCAACGGCTCTTCATTGAAGTGGAAATAACTATAACTGTAGCCGCTCTTGGTATTGATACGGCCTGAGAGGTTGAAACAAACTGCCAGGATATTCCTGCTATCGACCGTCTGGTCTGCAATATAATTCCTGATCGCCTGGATCAGTTGTTGTAAGGAAGCCGGTGTGTTTTCAAGTTTATAGGGCACCCGCATCTTACTGCTCACCAGGTTCTTCTTGAAATCCAGCAGACCGATATTGATATAATCATGCTTTACATCCACGCCAATGAAATAACAGCTTTCCGCAACCAGTCCATACATGCTGGCGCGGCGCCCCCCCGTGGAATCGATCTTGCCATGGTCGCGGATCAGGCCATCCTGTATCAACTCATTCACCAGGCTGGTGGTCTTGGGTACGCTGATGTTCAGCGCCTGCGCCATTTCTGTAATAGTGGAATTGCCGCTTTCATCCAGGTGATTGATGATACCGCGTTTCAGCGATTTATTCTTATACGCCACCCCCGTGGCATTTTCCTCGGAGAAAACTTCAAATATAGAGTGAGTGGTCATTGATCAATTAATAAAAAATATTAAGAAGCTCTGGGTAAAAATACAAATTCCCTGCAAAACCTCCAGCAGTTCCCCGCAATAACCAGCGGCAGCACCGCTGGTCCCGATCAGAGATCTCCTCAATCCCCTGTATCCAACGCACCATACTTGTCATGATCCCGTTTCATTTTCCGGCAGTAAATAATTTTTTTTATTAAGTTTGAGTTAAGTGATAATTATTTTAATAATTTAGTCGCATCAATCTTAAATCATTCACTGGTATCTCATGAACGGCAGCACAAACAGAAATATGGAAAAAGAACTGGTGCAGGAAGCAGCAACGGAGAATTTTGCCTTCGATCCTATCCTTTACGCAGCACAATACAAGAACGAGCTCCTCGATAATATCCTTCCGTTCTGGATGGAACATAGCAAAGACGCCGTGAACGGCGGTTATTTCACCTGTCTCGATCGCAATGGTCGTGTATACGACACCGATAAATTCATCTGGTTACAGGGCCGCCAGGTTTGGTGCTTCGCATACATGTACAAACAGATCCAACAGCATCCCGAATGGCTCGACTTTGCGAAACATGGCGCGGATTTCCTGGAAAAATTTGGTCGCGATGCCGAAGGCAACTGGTATTTCTCCCTCACTGCAGACGGCCAACCGCTGGTCCAGCCCTACAATATTTTCAGTGATGCATTTGCTACCATGGCCTTTGCAGCTATGGATAAAGCCGATCCAAACCCGCGATATAAACAAATTGCATTAGATACCTTTGCGCACATTATCCGCAGACAACACAACTGGAAAGGATCTTACAATAAAGCATATCCCGGAACCAGACCCCTCAGGAATTTCAGCCTTCCTATGATCCTGAGCAACCTTAGCCTCGAAATGGAACATATCCTGGGAGCAGAAAGGGTTAACAGCTTTATTCCGACAGTGATCCAGGATGTGATGGATGTTTTTTATCAACCTGAACATGGACTGATACTGGAGAATGTGAACCCGGATGGGAGCTTCTCAGACAGCTTCGAAGGAAGACTGATCAATCCCGGTCATGCTATCGAAGCCATGTGGTTCATTATGGACCTCGGTGAAAGACTGGGCGACAAATCGCTTATCCGCAAAGCTGCCGGCATCATGCTCAACACCCTGGAATATGGGTGGGACAAGGAGTTTGGCGGGCTGTACTATTTCCTTGACATCAAGGGAAATCCTCTCCAGCAACTGGAATGGGACCAGAAACTCTGGTGGGTGCATGTGGAAGCGCTGGTGGCCCTGGCTAAAGCGTATATGCATACAGGTGATGCGGCCTGCGCTGAATGGTTCAATAAAGTGCATGCATACACCTGGAAACATTTTAAAGACCCTGAGCATGGCGAATGGTTCGGTTACCTAAACAGGAGAGGAGAAGCCTTCCTGCCGCTCAAAGGGGGAAAATGGAAAGGATGCTTCCATGTTCCGAGAGCCCTGTTCCAGGTTTGGCAAACGATGGAAAAGATTCAACAAAAAAACAACGCACAATGATGCCCCGCAAACCACTGCTGATACTGCTGCTGATCATAACCGGACTTACCACTTCCGCACAGAAGCGTGTGATGCTCTGGTTTGATGCGCATGCCAACTATAAAAGATTATCATCCGCTGATTCCATCAAATTCTACCTGACCAAATCCAAACAGGCAGGGGTGACCGATATCGTTGTGGACGTAAAGCCTATTACGGGCTTCGTTCTCTGGAAAAGTAAATACGCGCCTTACCTGGGAGAATGGCAGGGCCACAAAATGCCGCAGGACCTCAATTTCCTGCAAACCTTCATCGATGAAGGACATCAGCTCGGTCTTACCGTGCACGCCAGCATCAACGTATTCTCCGGCGGCCACAATCACTTCAATAAGGGTATCATCTACGAGCAATACCCGGAATGGCAATCCATCAATTACCTGGACACTGGCCTGACAAAGATCTCCGCCATCAAATCCAAATATAGCGGCATGCTGAATCCCGCCAACCCGGAAGTTCAAAAGTACCAGCTTAACCTCTTGAATGAACTGATCAAACAGCATCCGGCACTGGATGGCGTGATCCTGGACAGGGTTAGATATGATGGCTTTGAAGCTGATTTCTCCAATGTTTCCAGGAAATTGTTCGAGAAATACATCGGAAAGAAAGTGGCCAATTTTCCCGCTGACGTATACAGCTATACGAAGAAAGATGGCAAGTCTGTTAAAACTCCCGGTCCGCTTTACAAGCAATGGATCGAATGGAGAGCGTCCGTGATCTACAAGTTCTTTGTGGATGCGAGAAAAACAGCGAAGAAAGCGAACAAGAAAATAATTTTCGGTGATTATACCGGCGCCTGGTATCCTACCTATTATGAAGTAGGTGTGAACTGGGCCAGCAACAGGTTCGATGCAGCGAAGGAATACAGCTGGGCCACTCCCAAATACCAGCAATACGGTTATGCGGAGCTGTTAGACCTCTACACCACCGGCTGCTACTACTATGAAGTGAGTAAAGAAGAAGTACATCGGTCCAATACCTACCGCGCGGCCAGAACAGAGGCCGGCATGAGTACACAACGTTCGCCAGTGTATTCCGTGGAAGGCTCGGCCGAAAGGGCGATGGAGCTTACCAAAGGCGCAGCCCCTGTACTCGGAGGATTGTATGTTGAACAATATGAGAAGAATAAAGAACAGTTCATCAAGGCCATGCAGATGTGTATGGATAAGACCAATGGCCTGATGATATTCGACCTGGTGCACATAGTACAGCGCAACTGGTGGGATGCCATTCAACAGGTAACCGGAAAATAGTTTTATTGCCTAAACCCAATTGATCTGTAAGCCATGTTTGTAAAGAAGTATACTGTAGTAAGCGCGCTGATTTTTGGAATGATGTCTGCCAATGCCCAGCAAAAACTCAGCACCAAAGTGCTGGTGATAGGAGGGGGAACCGGTGGCACTGCCGCAGCTATCCAGGCTGCGCGTATGAACGTACCTGTTATACTGGTGGAAGAAACTCCCTGGCTGGGAGGCATGCTCTCAGCAGCAGGCGTATCCGCCACCGATGGCAATCACCGCCTTCCATCCGGCATCTGGCGCGAATTCCGCGATCAACTCTACAAAGTATATGGAGGACCTGCCGCCGTTGAAACAGGCTGGGTGAGCAATACCCAGTTTGAGCCACGCGTGGCCGACAGTATCCTCAAAGCGATGGCTGCGCCCCTTAAAACGCTGGATATCCGCTATGGATGGCGCTTTGAGAGAACGATCAAAAAAGGCAGGACCATTACCGGAGCCAGGTTCATCAACAATAAAAAACAAACGCTTACCATTTCAGCCGCCGTTACCATCGACGCCACAGAAATGGGCGATGCTTTCGCCAGCGCCAAAGTTCCTTACGATCTCGGCATGGAAGCAGGATCTCTCACCGGAGAAACAGTGGGCATCACAGAAACCAACGATGTGGTGCAGGACCTTACTTACGTTGCCATCCTGAAAGATTATGGCCCCGCAGCAGACTGCACCATCGCCAAACCCGCCGGCTATGATCCCGCAGAGTTCGATGGCGCCTGCACGGATTATTATATCGACTCCACCAAACCGGCGCCTACCGTCAACAGCAAGACCATGCTGGAATACGCGAAGCTGCCCAACAACAAATACCTGCTCAACTGGCCCAAGGCCGGTAACGACACTTATCTCAATATCGTGGAGCTGACGCCCGAACAACGTACTAAAGAACTGGAAAAAGCGAAAGCCACCACCTGGAGATTCATCTATTTTATCCAGCATCAGCTGGGTTATAAGCATCTCGGTCTCACCAATGATGAATTTCCTACGGAAGATCGCTTTGCGCTGATCCCATACTATCGTGAAGGCAGGCGTGTACGCGGCATCGTTCGTTATACCATGCGACACCTGGCTGAGCCTTTCGATTATGGTGCGCCGTTATACCGGACAAGTATTTCCGTGGGCGATTATCCCATCGATCATCACCATAAAAAGAATCCTTCTGCTCCGCAGCACCTGGAGTTCTATCCCGTTCCATCTTTCTCTGTTCCGCTGGGAGCGCTGATCCCTGAAAAAGGGAAGGGACTGATCATTGCGGAAAAAGGCATCAGTGTGAGCAATGTGGTGAATGGCACTACCCGCCTGCAACCCTGTGTGCTGCTGACCGGTCAGGCAGCAGGCGTACTGGCCGCGCTCACTGTGCAACAACATACCACACCTGGCAAAGTAAGTGTGCGCGCCGTACAGAGAGAGCTGCTTAATGCAGGCGCCTATCTCATGCCTTATATCGACGTGCCATACGGACATCCGCATTTTGCCGCCATCCAGCGCATAGGCGCCACCGGTGTCCTTAAAGGGACAGGCATCGCTTACAAATGGGCCAATCAAACCTGGTTCTACCCGGATTCGATCGCCAACGCTAACAGTTTTGTGAAGGACTGGGCCGTGTTCACCGGTACGCTGCCTGACCAGGGCAGGGAACAACAGAGAACAGTAAGCGCAGACAGCGCAGAATCCTTCCGTCCGCTTACCATCGGGCTTGCATCCTCTTACCTCTATGAATACCTGAAACAATACCCCGCTGCCGGAAATTTCAAGCCGGCTCCAACATCCGAAGCAGACTTTAATAACAGGCTTTCTACAGCCTGGACTCAATGGAACCTTTCCAATTTCAACCTTACCCGCGCCATTACCAGGGCTGAACTGGCTGTAATGATTGATCACCTGGCCAATCCCTTCGCAAGAGAGATTGACCACAAAGGCTATCCCAGAGTAAAATGAATACCAAACTAACACCAACGCATTTTCATTTCACGATTAAACACGATTGCTTTATGAAACGTACAGCGTATCTGTTGTTGCTGCTTTTGCTTTCCACGCAGCTTGTCTGGTCGCAGACGCAACAGGCAAAGATCACAGGTAAAGTCCTCGGAGAAGATGGCGATCCATTGCCTGGCGTATCTGTAATGATCAAAGACACCAAAACCGGAACTGTAACCGACGACCAGGGAAATTACTCCATCACAATCCCCAAACTGCCCGGCATCCTGGTGTTCACCAGTGCAGGCTATTTGTCCAGGGACGTGAATTTCACCAAAGCCGGAAACTACACTGTGAACATGACCCGGGACCCGCAATCACTGAAAGACGTGGTGGTAGTGGGATATGGGCAGGTTCGCCGGAAAGACCTCACAGGTTCTGTAGGCAGTATCAATATTGCCGATCTGCAGAAAGCTCCTGTGAAATCTTTCGATGAAGCGCTCGCAGGCCGTATTGCCGGTGTGCAGGTGGTTTCATCCGAAGGTAAACCCGGTTCATCCATCAACGTGGTGATCCGCGGTGGTAACTCCGTAACACAGAGCAACAGCCCGCTGTACGTGATAGACGGATTCCCCATGGAAGATCCCGGAAGTGAGTCCGCCAATATCATCAATGCCATTGATCCAGCAGACATAGAATCCATCGATATCCTGAAAGATGCATCCGCCACCGCCATCTATGGCGCACGCGGCGCCAACGGGGTAGTAGTGATCACCACCAAAAGAGGGAAGGCCGGTAAAACAAAGATCAGCTACAATACTTACTACGGCTGGCAGGAAAGTAACAAACGACTGGATGTGCTAAGCCCTTACGAATTTGTAAAACTGCAACAGGAGATCAATCCGGACCTCGCTACCACTTTGTATCTCGCATATACTGATGAGGGCGGCGCCAAAGACACTTTGCCACTGGATTATTATAAAAGTATAAAAGGGATCGACTGGGAAGAACAGATCATGCGCAGGGCGCCCATGCAAAGCCATCACCTCAGCATCAGCGGAGGTAATGCAAAAACAAAGCTGGCTGCATCAGGTAGCTATCTTGGTCAGGATGGGATTGTGATCAATTCCGGTTTCAAAAGATTGCAGGGACGCCTGGCCATCGACCATGAAGTGAACGATAAGCTCAAGGTTGGTTTCAATATCTCTTATGCCAATTCCAAAACCTGGGGTACGCCCACTTCCTCGTCCGGTTACAACCATGAGCTAAACCTGCTCTTCAGTGTTTGGGCTTACCGCCCCATTGCGCTGCTCAACTCCGATGTGGATTTGTTGGAATCCCCAACTGATCCTGAGATTGAGCCCTCGCAGGAACATCGTTATAACCCCATCGTTACCACGAAGAATGAGTTGCGTCAAAACTTCAGTGAAAACCTCGTTGCCAACGGGTATGCTGAATATTCCATCCTGCGCAACCTGAAATTCAAAACCACCGGTGGTTACACCAGGGGCATCACACGCGGTGAGGTTTTCAACAATTCGCAATCACGTTCCGGCAACCCATCCACCAATAATAAAGTGAATGGAGGTTTGACCTTCTACAACAGCACCAGCTGGTTGAATGAGAATACCCTTACCTGGAACCAGCGTTTCAACTCCGCACATAACCTGATCCTCCTGGGAGGTTTCACCATGCAGGGTGGCAAAAGCAGCGCCTTCGGCGCTTATGCGAAAGAGTTACCCAGTGAAGGCCTTGGCCTCAGTGGCCTGGATGAGGGAATGCCGCTTTCCATCACTTCCATCAGTTCAGAATGGAGTATGGCTTCATTACTGGCCCGCGCCAACTATACGCTATTTTCCAAATACCTGTTCACTGCCTCTTTCCGGGCAGACGGTTCATCCCGTTTTGCACAAAAGAACAGGTGGGGCTATTTCCCTTCGGCAGCCTTCGCATGGCGACTCGGCTCCGAGAACTGGATGAAACAGATCAGGTTCCTGTCAGACGCCAAACTGCGCGCCAGCTGGGGTGTCACCGGCAACAACGGTGTAGGCAACTTCTCTTATTTCCCCGGTTATAGCGTACCGATATCAGCAGGTTACTCCTGGGGTAACCAGCAACATAATGGAAGCTATCCCAGCAGCATGGGTAATGAAAACCTGAAATGGGAGCCTACAACTCAATACGACCTCGGCCTCGATTTGGAATTCTTTGCTGGTCGCCTGAGATTCACCACCGACGTATACCGTAAGACTACACCTGATCTGCTGCTGAATGCCAGCCTCCCCGGCAATACCGGATTCAGCCGCCAGTTCAAGAACATGGGTAAAGTAAGGAACGAAGGTCTTGAATTCGACCTCTCCGGCGATATCGTTAAGAACAAAGATTTCCGCTGGACCTCCGGTGTCAATATCTCTTTCAACCGCAACAAAGTTCTGGCCCTGGCAGAAGGAGAATACTCCCTGCTCAGCACACAGTACTGGGGTGACGACTGGGTATTGATCCCCGGCTATATCGCTCGTTTGGATAACCCCGTTGCACAGTTCTACGGACATGTATGGGATGGCGTTTACAATTACGATGATTTCGATAAGATCGGCGACAACTATATCCTGAAATCAACAGTGCCCAACAACGGGCAGGACCGCGCCAGCATCAAACCAGGTCATATCAAATACAAAGACCTCAACGGAGATAACCAGATCGATAACAACGACCGCACCGTGATCGGCAACCCGCTGCCCATTCACACCGGTGGTTGGTCAAACAATTTCGCCTACAAGAATTTTGACCTGAACGTATTGTTCCAGTGGTCTTATGGAAACGATATCTACAATGCCAATACCTGGGCGCTCGGAACCGGTTACAAATTCAACACCAACCAGTATGCGTACTATGCAGACCGATGGAGCCCCGAGAACCAGGACTCAAAGATCCCCGTTGCCAAAGGCTCCCTGAGCAAGTACTATTCTACCCGTATGGTGGAAGACGGTTCTTTCCTCCGTCTCAAAACCGTGAGCCTGGGTTACAACTTCTCACCAGCGATCCTGAAGAAAGCAAAGATCAGCGCCATCCGCGTGTACGCAACCGCTCAGAACCTGATCACCTGGACCAACTATAGCGGTTACGATCCTGAAGTATCTGTGCGCAACTCCGCACTCACTCCGGGTTTCGATTACTCTGCTTACCCCAGGGCAAGAACAATGGTCTTTGGTCTGAACGCTACTTTCTAATCAATTAAATGTACTTCGTTATGAAACGAATCATCTATAGCCTGCTTGCATTATCAACCCTCACCGGTGCTGTGGGTTGTAAGAAATTCCTCGAGAAACTGCCTACCGACTTTGTGTCGCCCGAAAACTATTTCAAGAACGAGACCGATGTGATGACCGCCCTGGCCGGCATTTATGATGTGTTGGGCAAGACAAATACTTACTCACGGACAATGATATTCGAAAATGATATCAGTGACGAAGGTTTCAACTCCCTCAGTTCATCGCCCATCGATCTTTCCTTCAACAACTACGATGCCTCCCACGGTGGTATCAATAATATGTGGAACCTGCTTTACCAGGGCATCAACAGGGCCAATATGTTCCTGCAGAATATCGACAATGCAGACCTGGTGATGGACGAAGCTAAACGCAAGGCCGCCAAAGGCGATGCTCTTTTCCTGAGGGCATATTATTATTTCGTACTCACCAATAACTGGGGTGATGTGCCGCTTCGCCTGAAACCTCCGGTGGATGCAACGGACGTGAATATCGGCCGTACAGCTACCGCTACCATCATGGAGCAGATTGTGAAGGATATGGAAGCAGCTGCCGAACTGCTGCCTCCTTCCGGCACTTACGCACACAACGGGCGTGTTACCAAATCAACCGCCTGGGGTATCCTTGCCAGGGTAAACCTCAAATGGGCAGGAGAGCCGCTGAAGAACACCGAAAAATTTGCGGAAGCAAAAAAATGGGCGGAGAAAGTAATGGACCCAGCCAATGGACATGTACTCAATCCCGATTACAAACAGATCTTCATCAACCATTCTGCTGACGCATACGATATCAAAGAATGTCTCTGGGAAGTGGAATTCAGTAAACTGTCAACCGGAGGCCAGGAAGAGGAGGGCTCCATCGGCGTTATCACCGGCATTCCCAACAGTAGCAAGGACTTCGGGTACAGCTATGGCGCGCTCCATGTGCAGGCCAGTTACTATAACTCATTTGAAGCAGGCGATCTGCGCCGTGACTGGACCATCAATCCTTTCTACTACGGAACGGTAGGCGGTGTTGCCAACACCAAAGTGAACTACAGCGCATCACAGATCTACAACCGCTGCAATGCCAAATGGAGAAGGGAATATGAAAAAGCCACTCCCAAGAACGTGAATACTTCACCCATCAACTTCCCATTGTTGCGTTATGCCGATGTGCTGCTGATGTATGCAGAAGCAGAGAACGAACTGAATGGCCCCACCACTGAAGCCTATAATGCCATCAACGAAGTCAGGAAAAGGGCATTCGGTCTTACACTGACCACACCTCCCGATCCTGCAGCGGTGTATGAGCTCACACCGGCACTTGATCAGAATGATTTCAGGGCTGCCATTCGCATGGAACGCACACACGAACTGGGTTTTGAAGCATTGAGAAAATTCGACCTCATCCGCTGGGGCATCTATCTCAGCACCATGAATATTCTTGGCGCCCAGGTGAACGCCACCGCTCCTGCAGAATGGAAACTGAAGGCATCACTGGCAGGCATAAACGCTGCTGAAAGACACTTGCTGCTGCCCATCCCCAGCGCGGAAATGTCGCTCAACAAAGCGCTCATTCAAAATCCTGAATGGTAAACCGATCCCTCCATCAATTAATGAAAGATTATGTTCAAACTTCGTCATATATCATCCCTGTTGGCAGTGGCTGCACTGATAGCCTCCTGCGACAAACGCGATAAACTGGACGCACCGGATTTCAATGTCAGCACAGCACAATCCACCTACAAAGCGGGCGACAGTGTTGTATTCAATTTCAGCGGTTCACCCGATGTGATCACTTTCTTTTCCGGCGAGCCCGGTGCTGAATACAAATTCAGGGAACGCACCGAACTGGAAGGCGGCACTACATTCATGAGCTTCAGCAGTCGTGTGCTGTATGGTTCACAGGAGAACAATGTGCGCGTAATGGCCAGCACAGACTTCACAGGTAAATATGATACCAATGCCGTTAAAGAAGCTACCTGGACCGAGATCACAGATCGTTTCACCATGGCCACTGCACCAAACGGTACTGTAGGTGTGGAAATACAATCCGGCATTGCCAATATCTCCGACCTTATTGTAAAAGGAAAACCAATCTATCTTTCTTACCGGTATGTAGGAGAGAAGCCGCCCGGCGCCACTCCCACACAACGTACCTGGCGCATCATGAGCTTCAACCTCAACAACACTTATCCCGACGGCACTGTGGCATCACTGTCGAATCTATTCGGTGCGGGATGGGTGAACGTGGATTTCCAGAACCCGAATAATTTATGGAAAAATGAAACCGGGGCGGGCTACCTGCAATTTGCACCCAACAGCTCCCTGGTGGAATCTGAGGACTGGGCCATTTCAAAACCCTTCTTCGTTGCGCAGGTATCACCAGACAAAGGTGTTGCCATCAAGGAATACATGGCGCGCAAAACAGAGCACACGTATATTTTCACGGAGCCCGGCACTTACAGGGTCACTTTCGTAGGTTCCAATACCAATGCGAAGGAGGTAAAGACCGTGGTTAGAGAACTCGATATCACCATCACCAACTAACTGTAATCCGTACTCTAATATCTTCTAAACCCCGGAACAGCAATGCAGCAAAGAAACCAGTGCCTGGACGCTTTAAGAGGCTTCGCCATCCTGGCGATGGTACTCTCCAGCAGTATCGCTTTTGGTATACTGCCGGCCTGGATGTATCATGCCCAGGTACCGCCGCCTTACCATGTTTACAAACCTGACATACCCGGCATCACCTGGGTGGACCTTGTGTTCCCGTTCTTTTTGTTCAGCATGGGAGCGGCCATACCACTGGCTTTGAATAAAAAGATAAAAGAACAGGCCGGGTTCTGGTCTGTGGCGTACATCGCGGGAAGAAGGTTCCTGTTACTGGTTTTCTTTGCGCTGTTCACTTTTCATATGCGCGCCTGGGTACAGGCGGAAAAGCCAACAGCCATCAACTATTGGTTGTCTGTGGGTAGTTTCGTTTTACTGTTTTTCCAGTTCTTTGAATCGAAAGGGAAATACAAACTCGTATTCCAGGTAGCAAGAGGATTGGCATTTGCGCTCGCCGCATTATTACTCTACATCCTTCCATTCAAGGATGGTAAAGGATTTTCTTTGATGAAGGAAGACATCATCATCATCGTACTTGGTAATATGGCTTTCTTCAGCACCCTGATCTGGTGGTTCACCAAAGGCAAACCGGAAATCCGCATCGGTATCCTCGGATTTGTAATGGCCATCTTCCTCGGCAGCAAAACTGCCGGCAGTTGGAACGAAGCTGTGTTCAACTTCACGCCCGCTCCCTGGATGTACAAATTCTATTACCTCAAGTATTTGTTCATCGTATTGCCCGGGACCCTCGCCGGAGATTGGTTGCTGGAAAGCAGCAAATCCAATCCAGTACCCGCCGCACAGGAAAAAAATCATATCAGGCTGATCGCATTGCTGAGTATACTGCTGATCACGTTGAATGTTTGTTTCCTTTTCTCCAGGCAGCTTGTGCTAAACCTTGGTGTAAACGCCGCATTGCTGGCTTTGATTTACTACACGGTGCAAAAGCTCGACGCCAACGGTTACAAACTCCTGCACCGTTTCTTCACAGCAGGTTGCTTCATGCTCTTGCTGGGCCTCAGCTTCGATGCCTTTGAAGGTGGTGTGAAGAAAGATCCCAGCACTTACAGTTACTATCTGATCACCAGTGGCCTCGCATTCTTTGCACTGCTGGGATTCTATGGTATGCAAAACGAAAAAGGTTTCGGCAGTATCATCACTTATTTCAGCCTCAATGGCCGCAACCCAATGGTGGCCTATGTTACAGGCAACCTGCTGCTGATCCCCGTATTACATCTGACCGGTTTGTTCAACCATTATACCGCAATCGGGACCGGCCCCTGGACCGGCTTCCTGGAAGGGGTATTGTTCACCGGCGTGGTATCACTCATCACGATTTTCTTTACCAAACGTCAGTGGTTCTGGAAAACATAAGATCATGCTGAAAGCAGTTACCACCATATTGTTATTGTCGCTGACCGGACCCGTTGTCGCCAACAACGGCATAATACATTCACTCACGCTGCCGCCAGTCGCTCGCGTCCCCGCGAGTGACTTATATTCTGTCGCCTCCGGCGACACGGTGTTCGCCGGAGGCGAACCAATAGAAGTCACTCGCCAGAGGCGAGCGACTGACACACCCGGAGTAAATGGGATACACGCTATTATTCCTGCGCCTGCATACCTGAAAACGGGAAGAGGCGCTTTTGATCTGAGAACAGCAGGTAGTATTGTAATGCCACAGCAAGATAGCCTGCAGCGCGGCGTAGCCGAACTCCTTGCACGATCCATCAAAGAGCTCCGTGGGAGAAATATCCCCGTAGTCACCAATAGTGGAAAACAGAACAATATTGTTTTTCGGTTACTGAATACTGATAGCTCATTTAAAAAAGAAGGGTACAGGCTCTCTGTATCCTCCGGAAAAATACTGATCGAAGCAGCGCAGCCTGCCGGCTGGTTCTATGCTGTGCAGACCCTGCTGCAACTGCTGCCCGTCAAAGCAACAGCCCGCGAACCATTGCGCATAGCAGCTGTGACCATTCATGACAGTCCCCGTTTTGAATGGCGCGGGCTGATGCTGGACGTAAGCCGTCATTTCTTTTCCAAAGAAGTGATCAAAAATTACCTCGATCAGATGTCGAAATACAAATTCAATGTATTTCACTGGCACCTGACCGATAACCAGGGATGGAGGATAGAGATCAAATCCATGCCCAATCTCACTAAGACAGGCGCCTGGCGTGTACCCAGGACTGGCTACTGGCGTGGCTTTAAAGGCCCGCAGCCTGGCGAAGCGGCTACTGATGGAGGTTATTATACCCAGGAAGATGTAAAAGAGATAATCGCTTACGCGGCGCAACGTTACATCACAGTGGTTCCCGAAATTGATGTGCCCGGACATAGCCTTGCCCTGATCGCATCCTATCCGGAAATGAGTTGCACCAAAACGCCACAGCAGGTGCTGGCCGGCGATCCCTGGAACCCATCACGCACCAATGTACTCTGTGCAGGTAATGATTCCACCTATGCCGCACTCGACAAGATATTCGGCGAACTGGCTGCGCTTTTCCCTTCCCGTTATATCCATATCGGAGGCGACGAAGTATCGCGTCAGTACTGGGAAAAATGCGAAGTATGCCAGCATCGCATCAAAACTGAAAAACTGAACAACTCATCAGAGCTGCAGACTTATTTCCTTAACCGCCTCGCACGTATCATAGAAAGCAAGGGCAAGCTGCCCATGAGCTGGTACGATAAACTCGATGGCGGCCTCGTGCCAGGTATGGCCTACATGAGCTGGAAAGATCACAAAGGCGGTATCCTCGCTTCACAGCATGGACACAAAGCCGTAATGACGCCTGCCTTTTACACTTATCTCGATTTCTACCAGAATGACCCTGTTTTCGAAAATGGTCCGTTTACCGTTACCCGCCTCAATGCCTGCTACGCTTTCGAGCCGGTGGCGGCAGGAGCAAAGGAGGAGAATATTTTAGGTGGACAGGGCAGTCTCTTTACAGAGCAGGTGCCCAATGAACGCAAGGTGCAGTACATGACCTGGCCACGCGGCATGGCCCTGGCCGAAGCGCTCTGGAGCCCGAAAGAAAAACGTAACTGGGACGGCTTCATCGATCGCATGGAAAAACATTTTCCACGATTCCAACATGCAAAAGTGAACTATGCTACAGGATTCCATGAGCCCATCATCTCTGCAAAACGGAATGCAGACAGCAGTTACAGCATCATCATCAATACAGAGATCAGAGGACTGGATATTTTCTATACTTTCGACGATACAAACGTAGATGAATTTTATCCCCAGTACAAAGGCCAACCGCTGACCATCCCCGCAGGAGCACACCATATCCGTGCACGCTCTTACAGGAACGGACAACCGCTCGGCCGCGAGATCAACCTGGAACTGGATGACCTCATCAAACGCGCACGCTGATACAACCACTGACCCAATAACCGAATAATAAACAGAACGCATGAACTTAGCCACGATCGACATTATTATCATTCTCTGCTACCTTGTAACCATCGTTGGTCTTGGTTTCTGGATCAGCCGCAAAGCATCCAAAAATATCCAGAGCTATTTCCTTGGCGATAACAATATCAAATGGTACTGGCTCGGCTTCAGCAACAGCTCAGGCATGTTCGATGTAAGCGGCACCGCTTTCTACGTGGCGCTGCTCTTCGTCTATGGCTTCAAAGCCGCCTGGCTGCCCTGGCTCTGGCCCGTATGGAACCAGATCTTCGTGATGGTATTCCTCGCCATCTGGATCAGGCGCTCCAATGCCATGACCGGCGCCGACTGGATCATCAAACGCTTTGGCGATTCCCGCGGAGGAAGGCTCGCACATATGATCGTAGTAGTTTTTGCTATCGTCAGCGTGATCGGTTTTATCGGTTATGTATTTGTGGGCATCGGTAAGTTCGCTTCCAATATCCTGCCCTGGGACCTCAGCAACCCGCTGCTCACCAGTCAGCAGACCTATGCATTCATCATCATCGCCCTCACCACTTTCTACACCGTGAAAGGAGGTATGTACAGCGTAGTGGCAACGGAAGTATTGCAATACGGCATCCTGCTTGTGAGCTGTTTGCTGGTTGTAACCTACGCCGTGCGCGATGTTGACTACAGTGCACTCCACCAGCAGCTCCCCAACGGCTGGAGCAATTTCTGGCCCGAATGGAAACTCGATGTGGACTGGGGCTCCAAATTTCCGCAGGCAGCACAGAAAGTAGCAGAAGATGGTTTCACCTGGTTCGGCGCACTCCTGATGATGATGGTGGCCAAAGGCATCTTCGCCAGTCTTGCAGGCCCCGTGCCCGGATTCGATATGCAACGTATCCTCAGCGCCAAAAAACCCAAAGAAGCAGCCATGCTCACAGGTTTCACCAACCTGGTGCTGTTCATCCCGCTCTTCATGATGGTGAGCGGCCTCACACTCGTTGGCATTCACTACCTCATGCCCGAATTACAGGGACAAAGCAAACCTGATTTCGAGATCATTCTCAGCCGGGTTGTAGGCAGTTACCTGCCCGCCGGTATCCGCGGTATTGTACTGGCAGGACTGCTCGCATCATTCATGAGCACATTCTCTGCCTTCGTGAATGCAGCGCCTGCCTACCTCGTGAACGATTTCTACAAAAAATATTTCAAGCCCGATGCGCCTCCCGCACACTACGTGAAATGGAGCTATATCGTTTCCATCTCCATTGTGCTGGTGGGATGCATCTTCGGCCTGTTCGCCACTTCACTGAGCAGCCTCACCATCTGGATCACTTCGGCTCTGTATGGTGGTTATGCCGCCGCCAACGTACTCAAATGGATCTGGTGGCGCTTCAATGGCTACGGCTATTTCGCAGGCATGCTTACAGGACTCATCGCCGCCACCTTTGTACCATCACTCATGGCATGGCTGGCAGATAATTCAGAGTATAAAGATGTATTCGGCAGCGGTATCGGTACACTTGTTTCGTTTTTCATTATTCTCGTATTGAGCATGACGGGCAGCATCGTTGGTTGTTTACTTACACCAGCGCCTTCACAACAGGTACTCACCAGTTTCTATTCCAATACCAAACCCTGGGGATGGTGGAAACCGGTGCTGAATATGGTAAGAAAAGTGGACCCGGCATTCCAGCCCAACCAGCAGTTCAAATGGGATATGTTCAATGTAGTGACCGGCATCGTTTGGCAAATGAGCATGATCATTATGCCAATACAGTTCGTGTTCGGATTCTTTACAAAAGGATTTATCGCGATGGGCGTGTGGCTGGTGACCATGACGATATTGAAGTTTACCTGGTATGATAGGCTTCGCTCATGATTCTTCTCCAACGTCTGTGGAAACTGCCGAACAGCCTGGAACATAGATGGGCGGAGGAATTAAGGGATGAAGCCTTAGAATAATAATTAAGCGATGGGGCAACAGTTTCCGAGGCCGTCGTAGAAGAACATTCGCTCAATGGAGTTGAGAGTGCATCAGCCGTCTCAGCGTGCGGGCAGTCGCTCGCCTCCCGGCGAGTGACTTATATTTCGTCGCCTCCGGCGACGCTCTTAAAAAAAATGTATGATTAAATATTTTGCATCATTGGCTTTACTGTTGACAGCTTCGTGTGGAGCCGCGGCACAGGAGAAAGTAATGATAGATAGCAGCTACAATAACGGACACTATCGCAACAGGTTGGAGTACTTCCGGTTGATGCCGGACCAGAAAAAGGAGATCGTGTTTGTAGGCAATAGCATTACAGAGATGGGAGAGTGGCAGGAATTACTGCCCGGCAGGCCCGTGGTGAACAGGGGAATCAGTGGTGATGTAACTTACGGAGTGCTGGCAAGGATCGATGAAGTACTGAGCTCGAAACCGGCGAAGATCTTTATCTTGTCGGGAGTCAATGATCTGAAACGCGGAATACCGGTGGATACTGTTGCGAAGACTTTTGAGAGGATCCTGATGAAGATAAAAGCTGGTTCACCGAAAACGAAAGTGTATGTGGAAAGCGTACTGCCGGTGAATGAAAGCATGCTGGCAGCACAGTATAAGAAAGTGACCAATGAAGTGATTGCACAATTGAACCTTCGGTTCAGGGCGCTGGCGGAACAGTTCGGTTATACATGGGTGGATATCGCACCGGCAGTGGCAGATGAAAATGGACAACTGAAAAAAGAGAATACACAGGACGGCCTGCATCTCTGGCCCGCTGCTTATATCAGGTGGGTAGCATTGCTGAAAGAAAAGGGACACCTTAAATAGTTTTTTATGAAGACAGTGAATATCAAATGGGGCTTGGTTGCGGTAGCAGCATTGGTCTGCGGCATGACAGTGGCACAAACGCCTGCACAACCCACAACAACTGCGGTTCCGGCAAAATCTGTAAAAATAGACAGCAGCTATAATAACACATATTACCAGCAACGCATGGAATTGTTCCGTGTATTGCCCGCACAGAAAAATGCAATACTATTCCTGGGCAACAGCATCACCGAGCGTGGCCCCTGGCAGGAACTGCTGCCAGGGAAACCGGTGGTGAACAGGGGCATTGGCGGCGACAATACTTTTGGATTACTGGCGAGACTGGATTCACATTTAGTGATCAAACCTAAACTCATCTTTTTACTGATCGGTATCAATGATATCGGAAGAGGACTGCCCACAGAAGTGAGCGCCAATAACTATCGCAGGATCGTGGAGCGCATCCGAACGGTTTGTCCAAAAGCAAAACTGTACATCCAGAGCATCCTGCCCATGAACGAGAGGATCCTGACAGCGGCATACTTAAAAAACAAGAAAGACAAGGTGATTGCGTTGAACAATGAGATCAGAAAGATCGCAGCGGAATACGCACTCACCTTTATTGATCTTCACCCGGTGTTTGCAGATGAGCAGGGAGAACTGCATGCAAACATGACCATCGATGGCATTCATCTCCGTCCTGCTGCTTACGCAAAATGGGTAGCATTCCTGAAAGCAAAAAAATATCTCTAATCTATCTGATCATGCAAATAACTGGCACTTTCCTCGACGAGATCAGTCATGATATCCCACACCAGAACTGGGGTGAGAACGAGTGGCGCGCTGACTTCCGGCATATGAAAGCCGTTGGCATAGACACTGTGATACTGATCCGCAGCGGTTACCGTAAGTTCATCTCTTACCCATCGGCTTACCTGCTCAACAATCATGGTTGCTATGAACCACCCGTAGACCTGGTGGAAATGTTCCTCCGCCTCGCCGATGAAGAAGGCATGAACTTCTACTTCGGCCTCTACGACAGTGGCAAGTACTGGGATACCGGAGATATGCAACATGAGATAGACGCCAACTGCTTTGTGATTGACGAAGTATGGCAGCGTTATGGTCATTTTAAAAGTTTCAAAGGCTGGTACCTGAGCATGGAGATCAGCCGGAAAACAAAGGGCGCAGCACATGCATTCCAGACACTCGGACTGCAATGCAAACAGGTAAGCAATGGACTGCCTACACTGATCTCCCCCTGGATCGATGGAAAGAAAGCCGTGATGGCCGCCTCTTCATCGCTCAGCAAAGAAGATGCAGTGAGCATCAAAGAGCATGAGTCCGAATGGAGCGAGATCTTCGATGGTATCCGCGGCGCCGTGGATGCAGTGGCATTCCAGGATGGACATATCGATTACAATGAGCTGGATGATTTCTTTGCCGTCAACAAAAGGATGGCCGATAAATATGGTCTCCAATGCTGGACCAACGCCGAGAGCTTCGACCGCGACATGCCCATCAAATTCCTGCCCATAAAATTCGAAAAACTTCGCCTCAAGCTGGAAGCTGCACGCAGGGCGGGTTACGATAAGGCCATCACTTTCGAGTTTTCCCATTTCATGAGCCCGCAATCGGCTTACCTGCAGGCAGGTCACTTGTACAACAGGTACAGGGAATATATTGCTCAATTGCTAAAATGATAGCATGTTGAAGAGAAGTATCTTTTTGTTATTTTCCATTTTTTCATTGCTGGCTGTTTCGGCGCAGCAACCCGATAGTCTTACATATGCCATCAAAGGCGCAGACACGCTCTGGATGCATCATTACAAGGCTGCAGGTCCGGCCAATGGCATTTCCGTTCTTTTTGTGCATGGCGGCGCCTTCACCGGTGGCGAACCGAAGAACCAGCGCCCGATGGCGGAAGGTCTTACTAAAATGGGATACAATGTTTTTGTGATCAAATACAGGTTGTACCTGAAAGGAAAGGATTTCGGCTGCGGCACAGCCACTCCCGAAAAACTCAAAGCCATACAGGTGGCCGTAGATGATGCCATGGACGCCGGTTTATATGTTGTTCAGCATGCAGCAATGCTGGGAGTGGATACTGCTAAACTCTTTATTGCTGGTAGCAGCGCAGGAGCGGAGACCGTTCTCAATCTTGTATTCAATCCCTTCATCAATAAGAAAGATCCGCGTTATGATTTCTTCAGCAAATTCCGATTCACCGGTGTGCTGTCGTTCTCCGGAGCATTGCTGGATTTGAATAGTATCAAAGCTGATAACTGGATCCCTGTATTTCTGATGCATGGCACCAGGGACCAGCTGGTGCCTTTCGGAACTGCGGCGCATCGCTTCTGCAGGGCCACCGATCCCGGCTGGATGATGTTCTTTGGATCGCACAGCGTATACAAGTATGCAGTGGAAAACAGGAAACCATTGGTCTTGTACAGTTTTCCCGGAGCGGGGCACGAAGTGAGCAATTTCATGTTCCGTCGCTTTGCGGAAATGGACAGCTTCATGCGGGCTGCCGTACAAAAGAAAAAAATGAAAGCCCGCGAGATCATCATTCAATTACCCGCCAAATCCTGATGAAAGTTTTTTATAACAGTCATCAAATTTTATAATCCGTTCAATCAAAGAAACAGATGAAAAGAAATTCCGTTCTGGCATTATCCCTGCTGCTGGCAGGATCACTGGGAAGCGCATCGGCACAAACCCTGCAACCCGCTTCAGCACAAGCTTTGCTGAAAGCCAAACAGGGAAGCATTGTAGAATTGCCTGGTTTCTTTTCAGGAAAATTCCAGGATCTGCAGTATAAGAAAATGGTTTTACCCGGACCTCAATACATTATTTCGGACGATCCCGAATATATCCGCGTGCCCGAAGCGGTGGCGCTCCGCGAAGCTGTGCAACCCGGTTCCGTACGTGTATACATGTACAATGTGAACGGTGTGAAAGAGCCGAAGATGGACCGCAGGATCAATACCGTGATCAAGAATACAGGAGATCAGAAAATGACCCTTCGCATGCTGAAATACTCCTCCCAGAAACCAACCACCAATTATTTTGGCGCAGGCAAAAATGGACTGGCGGATTATTTCAATGCAAAACCTGAAACAAAATCGCGCACCATCAAACCAGGACAAACTGTGGTTCTGGACGTAGCGATGGAAAAACGCGTAGCCAAATATGATGAACTGGCCCACGGTTTCTATGAGTTCGTGATCGATCAGCCCGGCCTGATCAGCGTGGTGCAGACCTCTCCCGAAAAAGGGACCGTGAAAGCCAGCGAACAGATTGACTCCGTGTTGAGCAGCAGGCATTCCAATGCTGGTCGTGGTATCTTTGGCGTTAGTAATTACCAGGTGAACATATCCGAAGTATTCGATACGAAAAATGGCGTTGCGTCGCTCACCATTGCCGATGGGAACCTCGATCCCTGGGTAATGGGGAAAGATGCAGCCACCGGTAAGATCGCTACGCTGGCCGGAAATTACGGAGTGATCTACAATATCGAAATGAAATGGAAGAGTACAGACGGAAAAGGACTGGCGCTGGTTACCTGGAATGCACGTTCTGCCGACAACAAATGGTGTGGCGGCATGGCCAATACAATGGTGGTGAGCGAGGGTAAATTCAAAGGCGGCGTGATCCAGCTCCCTGCAGACCGTCTGACAACCAAAGCTGCTCCGGAAGCCGTGCTAGTGCAAATCTTCACGCCTGCAAAGAATGGTGAAGAACAAACCATCCGCATGACTTATTCACCTCCTGGTGCAAGCTGTTTACCAACACCACTGGTGTTCATTCCAATCGACCTGGAATAAGATATTGTTTACTGTTATCCGGTTTCCGGTGGTTGTTGCAATCACTGCTGGTTGTTAGGCCGGATGCCGGATAATGGTAAAAAGAAAAATGGACAGACTGAATTTGAATGAATGCCACCCTGGACTGATTCAGGCATTTTCTCTCTAATTCAAGTCCGCTTCATCTCCGGATCAAGTCCACCTTATCTCCACGTGTTATCTCTATTTACGCTATTGATACTCAGTATTTACCAGCTGATTACCCGCTATGACAGCACTACGAGGGTAATCAGATAGCAGAATGCCTGTTAACGGCCAGCGTCAGAAGACTGGCTGAGATCCCTGTTTTTCCAGTTATCGGTATAAACTTTGTTCTTTTCCCAGATCAGACCTGTAACCTGTTTCTTACCTATTGCAGAAGAGAGATTACCAGCCTTCACCATTTTATTGCCGTTGATCACTGCCTGCTTCACATCATCCAGGAAGATCGCATAACGGTGATCAGTATCCTCATAATTGAAACTGCAGTTCTTCACCAGCAGGTTGCTTGCATGCCTTGCCCAGAGACCATAGGAGGGTTGGATTTTCAGGTTGGATACATTGTACTGACCAACTCCAAGCTCGGGTGGATTGGCGCTGGTATCTGAAGGCGGATTTGTTCCCTTGACGAGTATATGAACATCATTGAATTGTATATTATCGATATACCCTGTGTGCAGTCCATTGGGTAGTTTGAAATCAAGTCCGCCCTCCACAATATCCGATGCCGGAAGACTGTAACCTGCAACGATAGCAGTGGCCCTGCGTTGTTTAGTATCTTTCGGATCATATGCTTTCCAGCGATTACCGCTGTAGGAGCTTCCTGCATACACTTCCGCAATATCTATCCCATTGAGGATAATGTTTTCCACTCTTCCAATATTCACGTTTTTCACCAGCAGTTCATTGTGTTTTACCCCATTCTCTGTGAAGGCATATTTTCCAACTTCCGCTCCAAGAATTCGTCCACGGTTGGAAATGGAAATGAAGAAAGGCGCAAATGTGCGCAGCATTTTTGAACGGGAGTGGAGCTTTCCGGTATGTCCGCAATTGAGATGGATATTTTTGATATGCGCACCATCGTTGGTGGAGATGGAGAAGCCGGCTTTATTGGCGCCCAGTACATAGATATTGTCTACACAGATATCCTGGATATCATCCGCTGTTTCCGATCCTACCTGGAAGAGATTACAATTGGTGTCGCCGATCACATTCCGCACCTTGTAATTTTTGGCCGGACGGGTAAAACCCAGTGAGCAATCCGATCCTGGTTTTACGATATCATCCGAGCTCACCTTCGAGTAAATATTAGTGACCGTTACATTATTGCAGGCCATAAAATCATAGATATCGCGGGCATTGCGTCCATTTGCTTTTCCGAAATAAGTATCGTGTACGAAGATATTATCTGTGCCTGTGGCCAGTAAAACGAAATGCCCGCCCTGGTCTATATGCAACATATTATCCAGGAGGGTATCGCGTTTTCCATTGGGAAGGATATAGAAAGGTCCATCCCGTTTTTCATCGTACCAGAGATCTTCTTTTCGTACCAGGCCACCGATCTCGATATTGGTGCAGAGTTTAAAAGTGAACATTTTGTCGGATCGTTTATCAGGCGCATTGTTCATCACTTTATCTCCTGTTACGAGATTACCATTGCCCGTGATCCGCCCATTTCCTGAGATCCGGATATTGTTTTCGCGTGTGGCAAAGAACATGGAATTATGGAAATAATGATGGCCCACATCCTGTTTGGTCATATAGTTTTCCGGATCATCGTAAGGACCGGAATCAGTGGGGGAGAGACCTGAACGGTATTTCTTATCGCTGAACCAGGTTGTTTCCGGCGCGTCGCCTCCTTTCAAAGCCGCGATGGTACCCGGTTTGGCGATATACAAATGTACATTGCTTTTCAGATGGATGGTGCGTACATGGTAAGTACCTTTCTCGAAAAGCAACGTACCGCCACCCATGCGATGAATGGAATCGATAGCCTGGTTGATGAGATCAGTATGATCTTTGGTTGCATCGCCAATGATGCCGAATGAAGCGGCAGGGATCATCCCGGAGAAATAATTGATGGTATTGGAAGTTCTCAGCAGTTTCCCTTCGGCCACTCTCGCTTTGATCCAATAGTGTTGATTGGGTTGAAGCTGATGAATTGTAATAATTGATTTTTGTACGTCGATATTGGCCGGTTGCGTTTTCCATGTTTTTCCCTTATTGGTGGAAACAAGGATGACAGGTGTTTTCATGCCTTTACGGATAGGCAACCTGAGTTGAATGCTGGTAAAATCAGAAGCCTGTTTCCCGGAAACAGTTTCGGGAAGCCTTTCCAATCCAACAAGATCAGTCACTGCTTTTAATACAGCAGTTTCAGATGAAGCGCCGGCGCTTGTGAGCATTTCCGGTAATGCAGTACTGTAATTGGATTTGAAAATGTATTCTTTATTGTGCGGCAGCATTACATCTTTGATCCGTAGAATGATATCCGCGCCATTGGAAGGGCGAAGGTCCAGGCCGGAAAGGATCAGCCAGGTACCGCCTGTTACAGATTGCAGTTTTGCATCGCCTACTTTTGAATAAGAATATTTACTGCCGGTCCTGCCAATGGATTGTTTGTGCAGATCTTTCAACAATACAGCTCCACGGCCGATCACATTGATTGTGGTATTATCCATGCTAATTGGAATACCAGTTGGAATAAAGATCCTGACCGTTGCGTTGGGAGAGCGTTGTCCGGCAGTAAAAGATAATTCCAGGTCTGATTTAATGCCGGAACTTATTGTAGATCTTTTTAAGGTCAGGCTGCCATTGAGCGCCAGGGGCCGAAGATGCAGGTAATATCGTTTTAGTATCGATCCGTTTACAGCATCGGACAAAACTAAGTGATCGCCATCATTGATAAGCCCGGTTAGCCTGGGAGTTCCTCCTTTACTTTCTATGGCGGATTTTAGATTTGAAGGCAACCCCAATTGCTTCAGTAAGGTTGTGACGTTTGGCACAGTGCTTACCAGGCCGCTGTCTGCATGTGTATCTACCGTAAATGTATAGGTGCTGCCGTTTGTTATTATAATAGTGTCCTTGCCTATTTCCGCCACCTGCCTGGCATTATGTTGCAAATACAATAATGAAGAATTGGAATGCTGCGCATTAACGCTTATCCAAAGCAATGATAAGAGCCCACATAATAGCCGGAGATTAATAAACTTTAAAGCCATCAATTGATTTTAATATATTATCAGAATGATGAATGTACCAGCTTTGCATCGATGAAAGATATGGCACATTAGCAATTCATTACCACAAATTAACTGACAGAAAAAATCAACATAGATATTGGTCCTCGTTACGCGCCATCCAATCCTTGCTGATCTTTTGGCTTATGAGCCATAGATTACTTTTTTTATTGAGCTGCAATAATGAGCATTGTGAATTTAACGAAATACGGAAAACCGTATAGTTGAAGAAAATGAGTTGGATATATTAGGGAATAATCTATACATCTAAGTTAAAAATCAGCATTTATGAAACAGTTATTAGCGACACTTGTCATTATTATCATTTGCTGCTCCGCCATTGGACAAAGAAAAACCACAACAGTAAAAAGTTATTTTAGAAAGGACGGAACATTTGTTCGTTCTCACACGAGGCATTACAATGCAGGTAGCAGAACTCCCAATAACAGATACATCAATAGTTCTGCTAAGTCAACGTATTCTGGGAGGAATTCTGATGATAGCGATATTAATGCCAGCGATCTAAAAGTTTCTTTCATAGGTGATACAGGAGGATACATGAAAATAGGCGGCATAAAAATTATTCCTACAACCTTGGCTGTTGATACAAATGGGATAGCTGTTTTGGTAGCAGTGCTTCGATATAATGATACTACTATAGTTGATATTTGCCCTTTGCAAAGGAGCATTGTTGATTATGATTATGAGAAAACTGCCACTTCGTTATTCTTTAAAATTCAAAAAGACAAAATTCAACCAAACCAGATTATTGAATTAGTTTCAAAATATGAATTTTATCTAAAGGGCGACTATTTGACAAAGTCAGCTTACTTAGGAATTGGAAAAGTAGATTTGCCAAAGTACATGAGTTTAAGATTGGAAGCTGTTTTGTTAAAATGATACCAATCAACCCACAAAAAACCCGGAGAAGCTTACGCCTCCCCGGGTTTACTTTATTCCATTTTCTCCTTACGGATTCGACTGTGTCTTCTGCTGAGCAATATTCCTGATCACCACTTCCACTCTTCTGTTGCAAGCCCTTCCTTCTTCTGTTTTATTGCTGCATTTCGGATTATCCTTACCAAATCCGCGGGCAATCAACCTGTTCTTATCAACGCCTGCAGCAACCAACGCATCGGCAACAGCCTGTGCACGCAGCCTGGAGATCTTCTTATTGGCGGCTACACTACCAATATTATCGGTAAATCCATCGATGAAGAAATTCGAATTAGGGATCACTTCATTCATCGTCTTCGCAGCATTCTCAAGAATTGACCTCGATTCATCTTTAATAGTTGCCTTATTGAAATCGAACAATATATTCTTGAAGTCAGCTGTGATCTGAACCACTACATCTTCAACCGGACATCCCTTCGAAGAAGCAGGTCCTGGTTTATCCGGACAAAGATCTTCTTCATCATTCACACCATCACCATCACGATCAGGGATCGGACAACCCTGGTATTTAGCCACACCCCAAACTGTAGGACATTTATCATCCTTATCCGGAATACCATCGCCATCAGTATCAGGGCAGCCCTTGAACTGGCCGGAACCAGGCTGATCAGGGCATTCATCGATCTCATCATTTACGCCATCACCATCGCGATCAGGGATCGGGCAACCATTGTATTTAGCCAATCCGGGCACTGTTCTGCAACTATCCATTTCATCGTTCACACCATCACCGTCCGTATCGGGGATCGGACAACCATGGTAACGGGCCACGCCAGGAATGGTAACACAGCTATCTTCATTATCATAAATGCCATCCTGGTCTGTATCCTTACGCAGCTTCTTCTTCGCCTGCAAACCAAAACGGATGCCTATGTGCAGATCAGCCTGTTTTGATTTGTCGAAAATAGCAGTCCACAAACTTCCTGAACCGAGGAATACAGGACCTGCACGTAGCGAGATCCCGGCATTCCACTGTGTGAGCTCACTGTAATTGACAGGCAATGCCACTCCAAATTTCGCTACTTCCCAACGCGGTGTAACCGTATAACTGTTCCAGTCGAAAAGATTGAGATTTCCTGTTTTACTGGTAGTGATCTGTGCATTCGCATTAGCATAGAATCCTTTCGCGATCAGGTAATCCACATTGAACTGGAAAGATGTGGGCAGGGAGATCTTATAGCTATTGTCAACCGTAGCATCTGGCGTGAAGTATGGACTCGCATCCAGGATGCCTTTGAATTCCTTTACAGATTTATCCTTGAACTGACTAAGCAGGAACTGCTGGCCGGCAGGGATATTCATGGTATAAGCTCCTGACTGGTTACTGCTTTCATTGAACTTGATCTCGCCAATGTCCAGTGCAGCAATGCTCACTTTCACTTTGTATTTGTTGGCAAAACGGTCGCTCTCGAATTTTGAGAAATCGAGATTGGGACGATATTCATACACAAAGCCGATATCCCCGCCAAAACCATGACCATTGAATTTGAAGAAATCTCCAAAATCATAGTCTTTGAAATTGGCGTCAGTAGTATTCAGGAATACCCGGCCTGTGGCATCAGTCATATACGTGCCGGAGCCGCCCGTATTGATTGTTCCATTGAAATTTTCCATCCGTAGATATGCATCGGCTACGCCTGCCAGGTATTTCAGGGTAAGGCCCACTTTCACAAAGTGATGGGATTTGGAAGGAGTGAGGATCTGCCCCACTGAAGCGCCGATCTCCGTCCAGGCAGCTGAGTTGAGGATCGCTTTTTGCTGGGCAAAGTTGAAAGGATAATTGTCCTTTGCTTCGCCCGCATCGATCACGGCCCTTGCCAGTTTACCATCAGCATCACGCGCATTACCGAAGATCCGGGCCCTTGTAGTGAGCGCTACGCCAGTCCTTGAACCTGCATTGAACAAAACCGAAGGGCCAAGGATATCAATCCTTGCCAGACCATTCAGCCCACCGCCACTTCCTGACAGTAATTTTGATTTTAACGAATCTGAATTGAAAGATGACTTGGTGATGTCTTTAAAACTAAGACTGTTTTGGTTATTACCCGCAAAACCATCGATCGAAAAAAGATTGATGTCCCAGCGGGAGCGGCTATCAGCCGCATTGGCAGGATTGAAGAAAACCCCGTTCACCCCGGTATAATTACTCGTTCGGTAACCGGGATAGCTTTGCGCATAAGCGCCAACGGTAGCTGCCATCATTAATGTGCACAGGTAAACTTTTCTCATACTTAATAGATTTAATGAGTGCAAAGCGTGAAATAATATCACAGCATTCTACGCAGGTAGTAAGGGGGAAAACTTTTGCAGGTCAGAGCTAAATCTATAAGTAGAGAGAGTAGGGGGGAAATGTTATAACACAAATATATACAAATATATTTTCATACAGACAGTTTTGACAAAAATCGTTCACACTTCGTTCATCCATTTACGGAAGGCCGGAGCGGTTTCCTGGCTGATGATCACTATGGCGTCTGAAACAGTGAGGTCTACCTGAAGTTTTACTTTTTCAAAAGGCTTGAACCCTTTGATGAAATTAAGGCCGATAATATATTGCCGGTTAGCCCTGAAAAAGAGATCGGTATTCAACTCTGCTTCAAGTTCACTCAGTTTCTTATCAGCCTGGTATTTTTTGCCGCTGCCATCTACCGCATATACGATCTTGTTCTCAGTGTAGAACAATGCTATATTTTCCAGCTTCACAGGAATATTTTCATACCCTTTTCGTAACAACAGCCTGCTCTTAGGCCGGTGATTGACTGATCCGATGATAACTGAACTGCTTTCAGTTAAAGCAGGGACTGCTTCCTCGCGTTCCTGTTGATGTACCACCCCAGCAGGAGGCAATTGTTCCGCAACAAGCGCCTGCGGACCATGCTGCGCGATCTTCTTTTCACGATTCAGCATCAATAACTCTTCGCTGAGTGTGAGGATAATAATACCCAGCACCAGATCCGCGAGGTATTGCAACACGATACCTGTTGATACCTGCTGTTTGGTGAACATGGTCCATATATATACCAACATACCGGCAATGAACACACTAAGAAGAGCATTCACGGCAGCGGTAGCGGTTATTTTTTTCAGCAGGTTGTGATTCAACCAGGGTTGTTCACGTAACCGCAATTGCACTATTCGGGTAACAGTAACGATCAGAAAGGTCAGAGCTATAAAAAAGAAACAGGTAATCAGTAACGCTGCAGGATGGTATTGTGAAGGCACAAATAAACCTGAAAGAAGAGGAATGATCACTCCCAGCAGAACAGTTACAGACAAACGCAGGTAATTATTCCGGTTCATACAACTACAATTTTTCAAATGTGAATTGTGCAATTCGGAATAATCTCATGTGACGATATTTTGAACACTTACCAACTCGATAATTTCAATCAAGCTTTCGGTAATACTTCATCCTGGTTTCAAAACATATTCAATTACTGAAGTACAGCAGTAATTAACGATACAGTCCGGTCTTATAGTAGGGGAGTTGGCTGTAAAGATAGAGCACTTCGCGCAATAAAATGCTGCTTCAGGTTCTAAAATTCATGGTTCAGGAACAAAACGCAGTAAGGTAGAAGCGTAGCCGGGCCTTTTGTTGCCTTAGTTTTTTATTCCAAACAAAAAATCGCAGGCAATGAAACGCTTATTACTTGTTTTTACATGTCTCCTGTCTGTATTGTTTGCTGTTGCACAAACGAGAAGTATCTCCGGCATCGTCAAGGACGATAAAGGTGATCCCGTTGCTGCAGCTTCAGTCCGGGCAAAAGGAGCGAGATCAGGAACAACTACGAAAAGTGATGGCAGCTTTACGTTAACGATTCCTCAATCTGCTCAGGTCCTGGTAGTGTCTTCAGTAGGATTTACAGAACAGGAAATCCCACTGACACCAGCACTTACCTATGATATCACGCTTCAAAAAAGTTCAGGTCAGGAATTGAGCGAAGTAGTAGTAACCGCACAGGGTATCAGTCGCGACCGTCGCTCACTCGGTTATGCCACCACCAACCTGAAAACAGACCAGATCGCCAACAAGGGTGAACCCAACCTGGTGAATGCACTCCAGGGTAAAGTAGCGGGTCTGAACATCACGGGCGCATCCGGTAGTCCCGGCGCTTCTTCCAATATCAATATCCGTGGTATCACATCGTTCCTCGGAAGCAACCAGCCTCTCTTTGTGGTGGATGGTGTTCCTGTTAGTAATGATGTGGACAGGCCCGCCGGTAACTCAGGCGGTCCCATCAGCACACTCGGCGATGCCCAGCCTTCCAACCGGATCTCCGATCTGAACCTTAACAATATCGAGTCAGTTAACATCCTCAAGGGGCCTGCTGCGGCAGCCCTTTATGGTTCCCGCGCTTCCAATGGCGCCATCATCATTACCACAAAAAAAGGTGCAGGCGGCAAGGGAAGACTGGACGTATCACTGGGAAGCTCATACGCAGTTCAGAAAGTGAGCGGTCTTCCAGACCTCCAGGATGAATATGGTCAGGGCGCCAATATGATCCATAACAGGCTTTCCGCTCAATCCTGGGGACCAAAATTCGGCACCGAGCCCACACTGGCCAATGGTCTCATCGATCCGGCTACCGGCGAGCCCTGGCCTTATCAATTGCATAAGGACAATATCAGGGACTTCTTCAGAACAGGTAGCCTGAATGAAAACAACCTCACTATCAATACCGGCGACAATACGCAGAATGCCACCTTCAATGTTGGTCACCTCGTTCAACGCGGTATCCTTCCCAACACCAAACTGGTTAGGACAAATATCCAATTCGGTGGAAATACCACGATCGGTAAATTGAAACTGGGAGCCACCGTCTCCTATATCAATTCCAATACAGATGGTGTGATCGGTGGTAACAGCGCCGGTGGTGGTACGGGCTTTGCCAACCTGGTAAGCGTTCCCAGAAGCCTGGACCTGCAGTCGTATAAGAACGACTACATGTTCCCCAATGGTGATCAGAAATACCAGATGTCCACGGCCAGCATCGAGAACCCATACTATACCTTGAATGAAAACGGCAATAAGGATAATCTCAGCAGGTTCCTCGGAACTGCCACCATCGGTTACGATATCCTTCCCTGGCTGAACGCAACCTACCGGTTAGGCGCAGACGTTTATACCGACAGGCGCAAAACCTGGTACGGCACAGGTTCCTTTGCCGTTCCCAATGGTATGATCCTCGATAATACCTTTTACCGGCAGGAACTGAACAGCGACCTGATGGTGACCGGCAAGAAGAGGGATATTTTCACAGATGGCCTCAATGCAACAGCCATGCTGGGCTGGGGTGTTAACCAGCGCAGGTTCCAGACTGTTGCCGCACAAGGTGATGGTCTTATTATTCCAGGCTTTTACAACAACAGCAACGGTACCGTTTTCTCAAATGGTACACTGGAACAAACAACCCTGCACAGGATAGTGGGATTTTACGGACAGATCTCACTGGACTGGCAGAACTACCTTTTCCTGGAATTGACAGGTCGTGTTGACCAGAGTTCTACGCTTCCAAAGAACAAGAACACATACCTGTATCCCGCTGCTGCAGCCAGCTTTGTTTTCTCTGATGCCTTCGACATCACCAATGACTGGTTCTCTTATGGTAAACTTAGAGCAAGCGCCGCCAGGGTGGGCAGGGATGCGCCTCCTTATTCTTTGATGAATGTATTTGTTAAACCCGCATTGGGTAATAATGTGGCAGGCATATTCTTCCCATTATCTATCGGGGGTAATCCACTTGCCGGTTTCACTCCCAATAATGTGCTCGCCAATCCTGACCTGAAACCGGAGTTCACTACATCTTACGAAGTAGGGCTTAATCTGGGCTTCTTCAGGAACAGGCTGAGTATCGATGCGGCAGTGTTCCACACCACCAGCAAAGACCAGATCTTCTCCGTGGCGGTACCCGCATCAACTGGTTATTCCGCACGCCTGCTGAATGTTGGTGAAATGATCAATAAGGGCTTTGAGCTCGGCCTTACCGGATCTCCCTTCAATGGAAAGAACTTCCAGTGGGATATCAGCGCCAATTTCACAACCATCAAGAATGAAGTGGTGGATATCGCCCCGGATATCGAGAATTTTCCCATCGCATCCGGTCAAAGCTTCAGTGGTACTGTTGCATCGATCGCCAAAGGTTATGCATACGGTGTGATCATCGGCAGTAAACTTCCAAGGACTGAAGATGGGCAATATATCATCAACCGTAATACCGGCACCTATGCCGCAGGTATCCCCAACTCCGTAGTGGCAGATCCGAACCCTGAATGGACAGCGGGTATCACCAATACTTTCCGGTTCAAAGGCATCACCCTCGGTTTCCTTTGGGATTATACAAAAGGAGGTGATATCTATTCATTCACGGTGGCGTTCATGCGTAATAATGGATTGCTGAAAGAGACAGGAGGAGACAGGTCATCGCCCATGATCATTCCCGGTGTAATTGAAGATCCTGCAGGATCAGGAAAATACATCCAGAACAATATCCAGATCACTCCATACCAATATTGGAGAGCTCCCGGTATTCAATCAGATCTCAGTGTGTTTGATGCAACAGTACTCAGGCTCAGGGAACTTTCCCTCGGATATGAGCTTCCTGCCAGCGTGCTGGACAAAACACCACTGAGCATGGTGCGCTTAACAGCATTCGCACGTAATCTCTGGTTCTATGCACCGAATTATCCGATGGACCCTGAAGTGAACACCCAGGGTGCAGGCAATCTCCGTGGCCTCGACCTCCAGGGTGCGCCCAATTCAAGAACAATGGGTGTTAGCCTGAGGGTGGCATTTAAATAATTGAAAAGATTAATTCTATTGTTATGAAGAATAAACTTATCATAGGCTTGCTCGGCTTGTTGACAATAGTTTCAGCAGGATGCAGCAAAAGCGACTTCCTGGATGTAAACACAGACCCGAACAATCCGGCGGATGTTCCGCCACGGGCATTATTGCCGGCAACCACTTATACACTCGCCTTTACCAATGGCAACGAGTTGGCAAGGGTGGCCAGCCTGCTGGTACAACACAATGCAGGCACTGCCAACCAGGCGCTGGGCTTCGATATCTATAACCTGGCAGGTAATTTCGATAATGCCTGGAATTTCGAGATCTATGTTGGCGCACTTCCTCCCATCAATACACTGATCGCCAAAACACAGGAAACAGGTCCGCATTATGCCGGTGTGGCCAAGATCCAGAAAGCATACCTGCTCTCCATTGCTACAGATCTTTGGGGAGATGTGCCCTATTCACAGGCTGGTAATATCCGTGAGTATCCAACACCACGTTTCGATAAACAGGAAGATATCTACCAGGGTAATGCCTCACTTGGTATCCAAAGCCTGTTCGTCCTCGTAAAGGAAGGTATTGCAGATCTTGAAAAGGATACCCCGGAAGGAGGTTTTGAACTGGGAGAATTTGATGAAGACCTTGTTTTTAACGGAGACGTGGATAAATGGATTGCCGTAGGCAATACGCTACTGCTTAAACTGGCCATTACCATCAGTAATGTGAATCCAACGCTTGCCAAATCCGTGATCGATGATGTGCTGGCAGATGGCAGGTACATCAAGAGCAATGGAGACGACTTTGATGTTCCTTACGGTACTGCATCAGGCAGCCAAAGCCCGATCTACGCTTTCAACATAACCAACCGGGAAACCGACATGATGATGAGCACAAGATTCCTGAATATTGTAGATGCGCTTTCCCCCAACGTCCGCAAATACGTTGAATTCCTTTATACAACACCCAGTGGTAATTTTGTAACATATGAAAATGGAGCAGCAGTTACAGCGCCCTCATTGGCTACACGTTCCAGGTATGACTCTGTAGTAACCGGTACGGTCAGGGCAGGGGCTACGTATGTAAGAATGATCAACAACACCAACCGGGCTTTTATCCTTGCCGAGTCTGCTATCAGGCTGGGTACCGCCGGCAATGCGGATGCACTCTTTAAAGAAGGCATCAGGGCAGCCATGTTCAAAGCAGGTATGGGAGCAGCAGATGTAGATGACTTCTTTGCAAACAATGCCGCACTGGTTACACTCTCCGGCACTGACGCCAACAAACTGAAACAGATCCTCACCTGGAAATATATTTCCAACGTGACCAATCCGCTGGAAGCTTACAACGACTACCGAAGAACAGGTATCCCTGATCTGAACGTAGCGCTCAATGCTTCAGGTGATGACCCTTCAGTTATTCCAAAACGTTATACATATCCGCCGAACGAAACTTCAGCTAACCCAAATGTGCCATCACCCAGGCCATTGACAAATCAGAAAGTCTGGTGGGGTATGTAAATCTGATCCATTACATAAAATGAATTGATATGAAAATCATTAAATATAGTTTGATCTGCCTCGCACTGATGACAGCGGTTTCATCCTGCGACAAAGATGATTATGATCCTCAGTTGCTGGACATCAGGCCTGCTATCCCGGTAACGGTTACCAACTATACAGATCTCAGACCCGGCTATACCGTGCGCGCATCCCGCGCAGCAGGCGCCTTCAGCTATAACCTGGAGATCCCTGCCAGTTCCGGAAGGACCATCAAAGAGATCACCAAAGTAATTGCCGCCTCCGCACCGGCAGGATTGCTGTCTACAGCAGCAAATTACATTGATGCTCCAATTCCGGGTAATGGCAATAAAGTAACCTTTGCGTCTACCCTGGCCACCTGGATGGCCAAAACTAACAGGCCTTTGCCTGCCAATAATGCCATCAATGCAGTGGAGCTGCCACTGCAATTCTATTTAAAGATCACGCTGGATGACAACTCAACGCTTATCACAGAGCCGCTAAGAGTTCTCGTTGTTCCATAGTAACAACGCGTTTCTCTGCCATGCCGGGTTCGCCCGGCGTGGCAGTTGGAACGCAATTCCATTATTTCATTCTTCCACTTATTTTCGATGCCTTTCATTTCTCCTTTCGTTTTTTCGATTTTTATACTATTATTGTTGTAATTCCACATTACAACTCATACCCATGAACAGGAGAAATCTGATCAAATCATTAGGTATCGGCGTTGGCGCCGTAGTATTAGGCAAAGACGCACTCGCCGACCTCGGTAATAACACCTACGCATACACGCTTCCTCCCAATCCGCTTCATAAGAAATTAGATAAACCCGTTACCGCCATCACACTCGGCGCAGGCAGCCGCGGCAACGTGTATGGCAATTTCGGATTGAAGTACCCTGATCAGCTGGACATCATTGGTGTGGCCGAGCCCATTCCCCTCCGCAATGAGCGCTATGCCGCCAAACACAAGATCCCCGATGCCAATCGCTTCAATACATGGGAAGATGTTTTCAAGCGGCCAAAGTTTGCAGATGCCATCATCATCACCACACCTGATAACCTGCACTATGGCCCCTGTATGAAAGCATTGCAGATGGGTTATGATATCCTGCTCGAAAAGCCCATCGCTCCCACAGAGAAAGAATGCCGCGATATCCTGGCCCTCGCAAAAAAAACAGGCCGGATAGTAGCTGTTTGTCACGTGCTTCGTTATGCGCCATACTTTGTGAAGATGAAAGAACTGCTGCAGGCAGGCGCCATCGGCGAGATCATCAGCGTTCAGCATTTCGAGCCCATCGAACATACACATATGGCGCATTCTTATGTGCGCGGCAACTGGCATAACTCAAAAGCCACCACGCCGATACTACTGGCCAAATCCTGTCACGATCTCGATATCATCAAATGGGTGATCAACAAACCTGGTAAGCAGATCTCCGCCATGGGTGACCTCAAATGGTTCCGTAAAGAAAATGCGCCGGCGGGAAGCACAGCACGTTGTACGGATGGTTGCGCAGTAGAAAAAACATGCCCGTATTCTGCCATCAGGAACTACTACGAGAAACGCCAAAGGCTGTATGTATTCGATCTTCCGGATGACAAAAGCAAACACCCGGAATTCATCATGGAGCAACTGAAGACCACCAATTACGGCCGTTGCGTATACCGGATGGACAATGACCAGCCAGATCACTATATCACCAATATCCGCTTCGCCGATAATGTGACCGCCAGTTTCAGCATGGAGGCTTTCACTTCCTATCACGGCAGAAGAACACGCATCATGGGGTCCATGGGAGATATGGTGGGCGATATGGAAGAATTGCTGGTGACAGACTTCCGCACCGGCAAAGTAACAAAACTGGTGCCCAAGGCCGAAGACGTGGATGATTACAAGAACAGCGGTCATGGCGGCGGCGACTGGGGCCTCGCTCGCGACTTTGTGCAGGCTGTAGCCCAGCAGAACCCCAATGTGCTCACCAGCACTATCGACGACAGTATCGAAAGCCATATCATGGGCTTCATGGCTGAAGCCAGTCGCAAAAGCGACAAAGTGATGTCCATTAAAATGTAATGAATTCATCATACTGCTTACCGGCATGTTCTTTGGAATATGCCGGTATTTTTTGTATATTGAATTACCAACCCGGAATCCCTTATTCAAACCTTTCTGTAGACACTACCCGGAGTTCTATTCTCTCATAAAATACCAGGCAAGATGGCCAGAGATTTTTATGCCATACTGGGGATTGGCAGGGATGCATCAGAAGCCGATATCAAGAAAGCGTATCGCAAACTGGCAGTAAAATATCATCCCGACAAAAACCCCAACAACAAAGAAGCAGAGAACAAATTCAAAGAGATCAATGAAGCCTATGAAGTTTTATCTGATCCGGATAAGAGAAAGAAATACGATCAGTTCGGCGAGAACTGGAACCGCATGAATGAACAGGGGCCACCACCCGGAGGTGGCGGACAGCACCAATACTACAGTAATGATCCCGGAGGCGGAGGCTTCCATTTCGAAGGCGATCCCAACGATATCTTCGAATCCTTTTTCGGTGGCGGAGGTTTTGGTGGCAGTGGCCGCAGAAGAAGCAGGAAATCGAAAGGAGGGGATTACCAGTCTGAAACCACCATCACGCTCGAAGAAGCATTTCACGGAACAACGCGCTTACTGCAACTGAATGAACAGAAACTTCGCATCAAGCTCAAACCTGGCACCTACGATGGACTGGTGATCAAGCTGGGTGGCAAAGGCGCACCTGGTGTGAACGGAGGCCCGGCAGGCGATCTTTATATCACTATTCATGTGTTGCCACATGCGCAGTTCAGAAGGGAAGGAGATAACCTCGTTCATCCATTGCAGTCGGATCTTTTTACAGCGGTGCTCGGAGGTAAACAGGAGGTGAGTACACTCACCGGCAAGATCAATATCACTATTCCACCCGGCACCCAGAATGGAAAACTGTTGCGCATCAAAGGCAAGGGAATGCCTGTGTATGGCCATCCGGATCAGCACGGCGACCTGCTGCTGGAGATCCAGGTGAATATCCCCGAAAACCTGACCGAACAACAAAAAGAATTATTCAGGCAATTGCAGGACAGTTTCAATCAGTCCAGAACTTTTGCCTGATCCGATCATAACCACGGCATTGTTGAACTAAACTCAGTCAGATGGAAAGCAATACATTTACACGTAGCATCATTCCGCACTTCTTCACGCACGATGATTATGATTCAGTAATGGATGCGGTGGCAGACAGGATCATTACCAGTCATCTTACCCATTACACCAGCTCCCTCATCGGGGAGGAATTGTTCGATGAAGAAGCGCTGGAACAGGCCCTGCACAAAGCCATGGAAACCTGCTCCGCTGCCGGAATGCCGCTCAGCAATCATTTCCGCATGATCTTTATCAGTTCAGGGGGTAATTTGCGCCGCGACTGGCTGGTATCTGATCTCGGATTCCACCTGGTGATCCTCAATATGGAAGTGAGCAGTCCGCTCGCCGCCAAACTGAAGATCCAGATACTGACCAGAACTGTGCACTAAATTGTAATTATGGAAACCTTCAATGAACTGATACAGTCCGAAACACCCGTGCTGGTTGATTTCTATGCCGACTGGTGTGGTCCCTGCAAAGCAATGGACCCCGTGATCAAAGATGTGGCCGGCGCTGTGAAAGGCAGGGCGCGCATAGTGCGCGTGAATATCGATAAGAACACAGCGGCGCCCAGGGAATACCAGGTGCAGGCTGTGCCCACTTTTATACTTTTCAAAAATGGAAAAGTGCTCTGGCGTCATCCGGGAATGATAGATAAAACTTCGCTGATATCCGTTATCGAACAATATTCCTGATCAGGTTTTTTTAAAGCATGATCCGGCTTTTGCAAACACAACAATCCCGGAATGAATTTCACTTAAATTTTATCCAGAATTATGAAAGGGTTCTTCTAAGGCATTGACTACTTTTATTTCAGTCAATCTTTGCTTATGGAACACCATCATCACGACGGGAGAGACCAACGCAAGAAATCGGAACAACCGTCCAATGAACACGATCAGCACGGTCATGATCATGCGCAATCCAATGCACAGCAAGCGCATGCGGTCCGGGAGCATACACATCATCAGATGCATGACATGGATACAGGATCCGGCGGCTATGATGAACATGCAGGTCATCATACTGCCAATTTCCTGCAACGTTTCTGGATCAGTCTCATTCTTACAATTCCATTATTGCTGCTTTCCAAAATGATCCAGCACTGGGCCGGTTTCGAAATTTCATTTCCCGGTGACCGATATGCGCTTTTTGCCCTGGGCACCGCAATCTTCTTGTATGGAGGCTGGCCCTTTCTTACCGGCCTCGTGAATGAGCTGAAGCACCGCAATCCGGGAATGATGACTTTGGTTGCCGTTGCTATCACCACAGCTTATCTCTACAGTACCGCCGTTGTATTTGGGTTACCTGGAATGGATTTCTTCTGGGAACTCGCCACACTGATCGTGATCATGCTGCTGGGGCACTGGCTGGAAATGAGATCGCAGATGGCCGCCAGCAATGCCCTGGAATCACTGGTAAAATTACTGCCATCCGTTGTTCACCTCAAAACCGCGCAAGGGGAAAAAGATATTCCGCTGGAACAATTGAAACATGAAGATATCATTACAGTTAAACCCGGTGAAAAGATCCCCGCAGACGGACTGGTGATGGATGGTTCCTCTTACGTTAATGAAAGCATGCTCACCGGCGAAAGCGTTCCCGTAAAAAAAGAGAAAAATGGAAAACTGATCGGAGGAAGTATCAATGGGGACGGCGTATTGCAGGTTCGGGTAACCGGTACAGGTAGTAACAGCTATCTCAACAAGGTGATCGGTATGGTGAAGTCCGCACAGGGCGCCAAATCACGTACGCAGAACCTGGCGGGAAAAGTGGCGAAATGGCTGACGATCATTTCCATCAGTGTTGGATTGATCACTTTTATTGTTTGGCTCTTTGCCGGCAAAGAATTATCGTTTGCACTTGAGCGTATGGTAACGGTAATGGTCACCAGTTGTCCGCATGCACTGGGAGTGGCTATTCCACTTGTAGTGGCCATTTCAACTACTTTGTCCGCAACACATGGGCTACTGATCCGCAACCGGACAGCCTTTGAGAATGCCCGCCTCCTGAACCTGATCATTTTCGATAAAACAGGAACACTTACCAAAGGCTCGCATGAAGTACAGCAAGTCATTCCGCTGCAATCAGGGATCAGTGATAAGGAATTATTACAGTATGCAGCAGCAGTGCAGCAAAATTCCGAACACCATATTGCCCGGGGAATCATCAGGAAACTGAATGAGAGGAATCTCGAATTATGGCCCAGCACCAATTTTGAATACATGCAGGGCATGGGCGTGAGCGGGGTAGTGAAGGGGAAGAAAATTGTAGCGGCAGGTCCGAATTACTTCAGCAATCATCATCTTTCCACACCTGTTGTTCCTGATTCTATCGATCAGTCTACAGAAACCATCACTTATGTTTTGATCGATGGTGAACCTGCGGGCATCATCACACTGGCCGACAGCATCCGCGAAAGCGCCCCCAAAGCCATCGTCGAATTACAGCAAATGGGAATCAAAACCTACCTGCTCACCGGCGACAATGAGAAAGTAGCTGCATCGGTTTCTCAAAAACTGAAAATGGATGGCTTCATCGCCAATGTACTGCCACATGAAAAACAGGAAAAAGTGAAAGCATTCCAACAACAGGGATATGTAGTTGCCATGACCGGCGATGGCGTGAATGATGCGCCTGCACTGGCCCAGGCGGATGTTGGAATAGCCGTAGGCTCCGGTACCGATGTAGCGGCTGAAACTGCCGATATTATCCTGGTGGACAGTGATCCGGCAGATGTAGTGCAATTGATCAGTTTCGGCAAAGCCACGTACAGGAAGATGGTGCAGAACCTGGTTTGGGCTGCAGGATATAATATCATTGCCATTCCTTTAGCTGCCGGTATACTCTATCCGAAATTCATGCTGAGCCCGGCAATGGGAGCAGTGTTGATGAGCGTTAGTACCATTGTGGTGGCGATCAATGCAAAATTGCTGCGGGTGAAATAAAACTTATCAAAACATCGCTTTCCCCTTTTTCACCAATCTCACAAAATCCTCAAAACTATCATCACCTCTAATATCAAGCCTTTGCACCAGCAAAGGCTTTTTCAATGGCATTGCATTCAACCGGTTCCCGATCCTGAATGCGAGCACCATTCCGCTTTTTTCCAAACTCTCCATAAAGCGCTTATGCTTCACCGGGTTCTTTTTAGGATAAGCGCCATAGGGAAAAGCTAAACAGGGCTGAACCGGGATCCCCTGTGCACAGAGCCACTCTTCAGTCTTCCGGATATCTTCCAGCAAGGCTTCAGGTGACAATGTTTTATAACTCTGATGCGCATACGAATGCAATCCATATTCCACCAGTGAAGATTTCATGATCCTGATCTCAGCCAGGTCAAGGTAAATACCATCGGAAGAATGCATCTGTTGTTTCAGGAAACCCGGCACCAGGAAGATATTCGCTTTCATGCCCAGGTGCTGCAATATCGGGTACATCACTTCGTAATTGTTCTTGTACCCATCGTCGAAAGTAAGGAGTACAGGTCTTGGCGGCAATGCTTTTCCATGCTGAACAAATTGTACGAGATCACTGAACAGGATGGGAGAGTAGCCTTCGCTCTTTAAATATTTCCATTGCATGCTGAGCTGGTCAGCAGTAACGGTAAGGAAATCCTTTTCGCCGTTCCCGGAAACCTTATGATACATGAGCACGCGAAGACAGGGCTCTGCAGGGCGACTAACCTTAATAAAAAGAAAAGTAACCAATCCCAGTATGGCTACCATCAGAATATACCAGTACATCATATCAGGCTTTGGACAAGGTAGTGGATGAAATCGTTGCGTGCCGGCGGCAGGCCTGACGCAGTTCTTTCAGTTTTACATGTTTCGAAAAATGATAATAGCTGCTGAATACGCTCCAGTAAAAGCCTTTCGTACCATTCAGGAAATTTCTTTCCAGGAAATAATATTTGAAGAAATTGAATGGCAGCCCCAGCAGGATCACCAGCATGGATTTGTCTTTTCCCTTACTGAAGGCCATTTCCGCCGAATAGGTGGAGTAGCGGTTGTTCTTTTCAAGACATTGATGAAGGCTGCTGTAACTGTAATGAAAGATAGTATGGTTCAATTTTCTCACTGTTCCGTCCACACGAATGGCCTCATGCACTTTATCACTGGTGAATCCGCCTTTTTGCTTATTGAAGAGTCGCGTAAAATAGCGGCCGCTTTCTTTTCCATGTTTGAATTCCTTGCCAAGGAACACTAGGTTCATGCGGAAACTGAATCCATTGCAGGCCGCCGCATCGGCCGGCGAAATATGCATGATCTCATCCACCAGCTCATCACTCAGCACTTCGTCAGCATCGATACAGAGCACCCAGTGATGACTGGCCTTACTCACGGCGAAACGTTTCTGGTCGCCATATCCCTCAAATTCCTTGAAAAAGATGGTGCAGTTGAACTCCCGGCAAATGGCAACGGTATTGTCGGTACTATAACTGTCAACAATAACGATCTCATCGCACCAGTGAAGCTTTTGCAGCGTTCTCCTGATATTGGTCTCCTCATTGTAGGTGATAATCACTGCACTTACCGCACCAAAGGCGGGTTTATCATTTTCCATTTTCCTCTTCATAATACCCCTAAAACAGCTTTTTCAGGGAATACCCCTATCCGGAAGCCCTTGTTTTTTGCCCCGGGTAGCTCCGGGAAAAACCGCCAAAATCAGTTACCTTTGCGTCCGCCCTCGCTAAACTGACAGCAGCCGCGGCTGCTCCTGAAAATGAAGGCATAAGGAAACAATGAAGAATATCAGAAATTTCTGCATCATCGCGCATATCGACCACGGCAAAAGTACCCTGGCTGACCGTTTATTACAAGCCACCAATACCATTTCCGAAAGGGAAATGATGGACCAGGTACTGGACGATATGGATCTCGAAAGAGAAAAGGGCATTACCATCAAAAGCAAAGCCATCCAGATCAGTTATAAACATACTGACGGACAGGAATATATTCTCAACCTGATCGATACTCCCGGTCACGTCGACTTCAGCTATGAAGTGAGCCGCGCCCTGGCCGCCTGCGAAGGCGCCCTGTTGCTGGTAGACGCCACCCAGGGCATCCAGGCACAAACCATCTCCAACCTCTATCTCGCCATCGATAACGACCTCGAGATCATTCCCGTGATCAATAAGATCGATATGGACGGCGCCATGATCGAGGAAGTGCAGGACCAGATCATCGAACTGATCGGTTGCAAACCCGAAGAGATCCTCCTGGCCTCCGGCCGTGCAGGGATCGGTATCGATGGTATCCTCGCAGCCATCGTAGAGAAGATCCCGGCTCCCAAAGGCGATCCTGAAGCGCCACTCCAGGCCCTCATCTTCGATTCCGTTTTCAACTCATTCCGCGGTATCATCGTTTACTATCGTATCCTGAACGGCGTATTGAAAAAAGGAGACAAGGTAAAATTCATCTCCACGGAAACCACTTACGAAGCAGATGAAGTTGGCGTACTCAAACTCAGCCTCAGCCCCCGCAAAGAAGTACGCGCTGGAGATGTAGGCTATATCATCACCGGTATCAAGAATGCCAAAGAGGTGAAAGTGGGCGATACCCTCACACTCGCCAACAACACCAATGCCGAAGCCATCAAAGGTTTCGAAGAAGTAAAACCAATGGTTTTCGCTGGTATCTTCCCGGTAGAAACAGACGATTTTGAAGAGCTTCGCGATTGCATGGACAAACTCCAGCTCAACGATGCTTCGCTAACATACGAACTTGAAACTTCACAGGCCCTCGGTTTCGGTTTCCGCTGCGGATTCCTCGGAATGCTGCACATGGAGATCATCCAGGAAAGACTGGAACGCGAATTCAACCAGACCGTGATCACCACCGTTCCCAACGTAGGTTTCATCGGTTACACCACTCGCGGACAAAAGATCATCATCAATAACCCCACCGAAATGCCCGAGCCCACACAGCTCGATCGCGTGGAAGAACCTTTCATCAAGGCACAGATCATCACCAAGCCTGAATACATCGGTAATATCATGACCCTTTGTTTGGGTAAACGTGGTATCCTCATCAACCAGAGCTATCTCACGCAAACCCGCGTGGAGCTGATCTTCGAGATGCCCATGACCGAGATCGTGTTCGACTTCTATGATAAGCTGAAAAGCCAGACCCGCGGTTATGCGAGCTTCGATTACCATCCGATCGGTCACCGGGAAAGTGATATCGTGAAGATGGATATCCTCCTGAACGGCGACAAAGTAGATGCCCTCAGTGCACTGATCCACCGTGGCCGCGCGGAAGACTTCGGCCGTAAGCTCTGCGAAAAGCTGAAAGAGTTGCTCACCCGTCACCAGTTCCAGATCGCGATCCAGGCCGCTATCGGCGCCAAGATCGTGGCCCGGGAAACCATCTCCGCATTACGTAAGGATGTAACCGCCAAATGTTATGGTGGTGATATCAGCCGTAAACGTAAACTGCTGGAAAAACAGAAAGAAGGTAAAAAGAGAATGAGACAGATCGGAAACGTGGAAGTTCCGCAGGAAGCGTTTTTAGCGGTGCTGAAACTGAACGATTAAGAAGATAAAATCGAATAATAGCAAGATTGCCCGTTGTTGCAACGGGCGATTTTTGATTTGTGGAAACCATATATGGATATTTTCCTTTAGTTTGTACCTGGCATATTGACCAGAAAACCTGAATATCAATAAAATCTAATATATTTTTCCGATCGCTACCTACTTATCAAGATATTTACTACATTCACTTTATCAAATCTCAACTTCCTATCTGTTTAACCGGTTACCTATAACCAATACTCCTTTCTCAGGCTAATTATTCTTTCACCTATAAATTGCCAATATGAGAAAGCGTTTACTTCCCTATGGCTTTCTAGCCATAATGGTTTCCGTCCTTTTTGCCTGTCAGAAAGAAGCCAGCGAGGACCAGCAAAGCACACTCGCTGAGAATGGAACTACAGCCAACAGCATTTTACAAGCAAGCATCCCCTGCGGAACACCCATGGAAAAAGATCTGATGGACATGGGCGGCACCATAGACTGGGGCTCCATCATCATCAGCAATGATGATGCGCACATCACTGTAAAGGTCAACAGTGAATTAGCGGGTATGTATCTCAGTAAGATCACAGTCTCTTATGGATCCGAACAACATGTGATCGATCAGCTTTCAGCCAATATGAACTGGCTGCCCTGCGATGGGCCTTCGCTCTTCGACCGGCAAAAGACCTATGCGCCGGTTACCAAAACATACGATACCATCCGGATCGACAATTCAAACTTCCAGGCCGATGGCTGCATCTGGATGAGTGTGCAGGTTTCCCTGCTGGGTGACCACGGCACACTGGGCTGCGCATTCGCCTATCCGTACGACGGTTCTGTAATCGGGAGCGCACAATGGCAGACGGCATTCAAATATTGCCAACAGGAATGCCCACCCGAAGATTGTGGCCAGCTCCGTACGCAAACACCCGGAGGATGGGGCGCACCGCCCAATGGCAACAACTCAGGTACTTACCTCCATGCCAATTTCGCTGCAGCATTTCCCAATGGTCTCACCGTTGGTTGTACGCCGCAATTCAATGTCCATTTAACCAGTGCTCAGGCAATCACAGATCTGTTACCCACAGGCGGACAAGCTGCTGCTCTTATGATGAATTACACTGATCCGGCAGAGATCAAGAATGTGCTGGTTGGACACCTTGTGGCATTGACGCTTGCAACAGGATTTGATGTGTATGATGCTGATTTCGGCAATGCAGGTATTACACTTGGTCAAATGGAGATCGGCAGTGGCGCCTTTGCAGGCTGGACAGTGAATGATTTCCTCGCTGAAGCCAATAAAGCATTAGGCGGCTGCGGCAGTTATACAGCCAAACAGGTACTGGAAACAGCAGACAAGATCAATCAGAATTATGTTGATGGAAATATAGATAACGGATTTCTGGTATGTCCGGGTGAGTAAGCAACCTCCAGACAAAAGAGGGTATCCCGAATTTGTTTGGGGTACCCTTTGTTATTTGGAACAACAGAAACTCCGTTTGACATCCAAATCGTAGGAAACGTTAAAATTCCGGATAGATTCATCAAGTTGTTTAACAGAAAACCGTGTACAGCCGCGGTAAACACAAAGAAGGTCCTGGACTAAAACAATTCGAATATGATTATGATTTGATCAGCGGAAAGGTTAACCTGGTGAAATATCAGCAAAATGCCAACGACCGTTTCTACTATCAATATAAATACGATGCTGAGAACAGAGTAACCGAAGCATGGTCTGGCACTAATTGGGCTGATGGAGTCCTAACCAACGGTAAAAAAGATGCTCATTACAGGTACTACCTCCATGGTCCTCTTGCGAGAACTGCATTAGGAGAAAATGTGCAGGGGCTCGATTATGCATATACACTTCAGGGGTGGCTGAAAGGGCTGAACTCTCAGACATTAGACAATTCCACAGATCCTGTTGTTCAGAACAGAGATATTGGAAGAGATGGAGCGCCGGGTATTAATGCTTCCTTTAATCGGGATGAAGTTGCCTTCTCTCTGCATTACTTTGGCGGAGACTTCAAACCATTGGGTGGTATTTCTTCAGGGGCTTTTGAAATAGGGATGAGCAATGATGTTGTTGCGGGAACAGGCAATGCCTTATACAATGGGAATATCGCAAGGATGACGACTGCTATCCGGAAATTTGGAAACGCAGATTTTAAAGGTTATTCATATCGCTATGATCAGTTGAATAGAATAAAGAGTTTACGAGTTGATAATCTAAGCGGTATTTCATCCCCTTCCACTTGGAATATAGGCACAGACAATGCCTATGGGGAAGACGTCACCTACGATGGCAATGGCAATATCAAGACCTATTTCCGAAATGGAGCGAACCTTCCAGGTATGTCACTGCAGATGGATAATCTGACTTATCTTTATAAACCAGGCACCAACCAATTATTGCAGGTAACCGACAATGTCAACAAGGATAATTACACAGAAGCGCTGAATCAGACTGAAGACCTTGATGGAGAGAACAACTATGAATATGATAAGATCGGTAACCTGATCCGTGACCGTAAAGTAATCAATGGAGTACAGGAGTCTGAAATTCAGGTAAGGTGGAATGTTTATGGAAAGATTGCAGGAATTACGAAGCATGATGGAGTAGAGATCAGTTACCAGTACGATGCAGCCGGGAATCGCGTCCGCAAATCAGTATTGAAAAACGGACAGACAACAGATACATGGTATGCAAAAGATGCACAAGGAAATACAATTGCGGTTTATAGCAATAAACATAATGATCAGACTGGGAATTATTGGTTAGAACAGCATTTGTTTGGAAGTTCAAGGATTGGCGTATGGAATCCTGCTATCGATATAAGCAACACTACCGGCACTTCGGTATGGAACCAGGTTGGAAAGAAAAGCCTTGAGATCAGTAACCACCTGGGGAATGTGCTTGCAGTGGTAAGTGATAAGAATATAGGAACTGGCGTAGCAGAAGTGCTAAGTGCAAGTGATTATTATCCGTTTGGGATGTTGATGCCGGGTAGGAAATTTAGCTCAAGTTCTTATAGGTACCGGTTTAATGGAAAGGAGAATGATAATGAAGTGAAAGGAGGAGAAGGGAATCAAATTGATTTTGGAGGGCGTATCCATGACCCAAGAATAGGGCGTTTCCTAAGTGTCGATCCTTTAGCTTCTGGATATGCAGGAGAAAGTAATTATTCTTTTGCAGGAAATTCTCCTATTGCCTTGACTGATTTTAATGGGTATTTTAAAATATCTCCGTATTTCGTAAAGAGATATCCAACTTTAGCTCGAATACTTCAGGATTACTTACCTCTTTTAAAGGATAATCCTCAGATAAAAAAAGCATGGATTCAAACTACTGGATATAAAGATTATGCGGAAGGGGAAAAAGCATTTAATCAAATGGTCACTTATGGGGAAGGACCATGGATAACCCCAACTAGAGAACAAAATGAATTTAATGGAATGACTGGATTATCTCGGTTTTTCGAACCAACAGGAACCGAAGCTGAATTTTCACCATATGACTATGTAGATAATTTATCAGTTTCTCACTCTTGGTTAGATAAATTGGAAACTGCATTTAAAACAAGTAATGACTTAGAAACAGGAAAACAAATGTTTGTGGTCTCACTCTTAATTATGCATGAATCTGCGCACTGGGGTACATTTAAGAATGGAATTACAGAAGGAGATGATGCTGTTTATGAACGAGGTGCAATGTTTGAGGAAAATGCCTTTGGTCGGAGATTTACATACAGGTATCCTAGAATAGCAGATAAAAATCTGAATGCTTTCGATGAAAAAATAGTTGTTGATTATTATAGCAAAGAGCTAGGGAGATATGGTAGCCCTTCGTTTGGCATGTCAATTAACAATTTTGACAAAAACAGCTTTTATTGGAAAAATGTAGGGCCGATACTGGGAGGTCAGAAAGGAGATCCTACGCTTAAAGATAATAAGGATAGAGAACCAACTGTGAAGCCTTTTGTTCCCAGTAGAACTTATGACACTGGAGGTAATAGGAGATCAAATGACACTACATACTAATAATTAAATTCTATGTATAAAGTTTTAGGCTTATTAATAATACTATTATCGTCTAATGCATGCAAACAAATTAATGAGTTTGATGCAGAAACTGCTGCAAAAGAATATTGTGACTGCTTGGAAAGAAATAACGCTTCTAAAGATTATTTAAATGCCAGAATAATTTGTGAAGGAGAGCAAATATCAAAAAATAAGTACTTCAGAGCTTTTTATATCGAGGCGCATTATGGAAGATACTTGTTTCTTCAACAACCTTCATTTGCAGACAGTGTGGCCAAATTCCATCTTCAGTTTGCTAATACCTTGCAGGACTACTGCTGTAAAATTTCAATTGAAGGATGTGATACGTCTAATTTAATGTATAAAGCCAGGAAGCTTGCAGACACAATTTCTTTGAAATAGGTAGTATAATGGTACCCAATGTTAGGACAGATAATTGGTTGAGTTAACATGTAATAGCAAAACTTACTCAGCAGTATCCATATAACAAAGCCCCGGCAAGTCCGGGGCTTTGTTATATGTAGGTAAGATCATCCCAGTGCTTACAGCATCCAGGGCGTCATTGAACACTACAGCGCACTGCTGAACTTTATGGCCTGCAATGGCAGCCAGCACTAGCAATCCGGGGCTACCGCCCCGGATTTTTTTTCTTTAGTTGAAAAAAGAAAACATGGTATCTTGATGACTGATTGAGTTCTTTGAAGGTTGTTGAAAATGATATATCGGTTAGGGTACACCGAAAGAAAACTGGTGCAGTGACGTACAGGTACGGGTTTAATGGAAAGGAGAATGATAATGAGGTGAAGGGGGGAAGTGGGAATCAGATTGATTTTGGTGCAAGAGTTTATGACTCTAGAATTGGACGATTTTTAAGTCTTGATCCACTTCAGAAGAAATATCCTGGAGAGAGTAATTATGCTTTTGTAAGTAATAACCCGGTGATCTACGCTGATGCAGACGGCAGGGATAAAATAATAACAATTACAATTATTAATAAAGATGGCACAATGCTGCAAATTCAAAGAGTAGACAAAAATTATTTTAACTACTCACATGAGAACGCATATAGTGGATTAGGCTATTTTTATAAGTCCAGTGTGGTTCAACATTTAATAATTGATAATCGTTCTGGGAATAATACGACTGTCGAGGAAGCGATGAATAACCCAAATCAGTTTATTTTTTCAAGTGAAGTTGTAGATAAAAAGGAAATTGGTATGGGAGAGTTCATGTTTAGGAGCTTGCTCCCAGGTGATGAAAGCGGGAAAGTTAAATACGGATATAGAATCTATGGGAGTGGCGTAGATACCGACTGGCAAAGTGGATTACCTACAGCATCTGTTGAATCTGAATCTCTTGATTTAGGTTCTTGGTTTGATTTTGTTGGCGGCTTAAATCCAGGGCTCTCGGGACAGGATTTGATTAACGATGTTGTAAAGAAACTTGGTGGGGTAAATGGCAGCGACATGAAGCAGATTAAATCGGCACTCGACATTATTTCACAACAGTTCTCAAATCTTACTGATGCTGCAGACAAAACAATAAAGGCTGCAAATGAAATTAAGAAAGATCAGACAAAAAATGGGAAGTCAAATAGTTCGGATAGCGCAACATGTCCAACATGTAAGTCGCGCGGGGACAGTTCGCATATTGACGATATAAATGGGAAAGGTGCTTTTGATAAGTTAAAGAAAGAAGGGCAGACTGATCAAACAAAAAAGAGGAAATAATGGCTAAAATTATTGCACTTATAATTCTGGCAGGTATCACATTAAGTTGTAACCAGCCATCTGTGCTTTATGAAAAAATGAGCCTTGATGGCAATAGATACATTATTAAGAAAATTTACTCAAAGAACGGCGAGTTGATATCTGAAGAAAGATTGTTTTCTGATTCTACTAATGATGGGTTTTATCGAGAATATCAAGCTGGCAGTATTTCAGTAGAGGGGGAGTACAAAGGTGGGAAAAAAGAAGGAGCATGGGTCTATTATGATTTTTCAAGAGATACTATAAAAGTTGAAAATTGGTTTTCTGGAAAGAGATTTGGTCGACAGACAGAGTTCTTCTCAAAAATAAAAAGAAAGGCTGACGTCTCTCAAATATACAAAATCACTTTTTGCAATATTGAAGGAGAGGTTATTTTTGAAACTAAGTTTGATATTGACGGGAATATTACCAGCATCGAAGGGACACCATATTATTATGCGTACAATAAAAGTTCACTTTTAGAAGAAGAAGAATTTGAGTTGGTTTATTTTTATACAGAAATCCCAGGTTTAAAGTCTGAAGTGATACTTGATGAATTTAATGAGGGAGCCTTACGCCCCGAACGAAGAGAAGTTATCTCCGATTCATTATCTGTGTTGTTAAATTTACCATACGCAAAGAAGTATAGCTTTAACCGTAAGTATTCAAAAGGTAGGCATCTATTAAATATTAGAAATAGATTAATTGACAAAAAAAATAATGCAGTTCTGGACAAGAAATCGAAACTTGAAATTACGGTTAGATGAGTGAGAATCTCTTTGCCACCGGTTAGCGCCGGTGGTTTTTTATTGAGTCCTGTCACTCATAAATCTCTTTTCTATGTCCCAGGTTGACGACGTCAACAGTTAGTATGTTGTCAAAAATATTATAAAGGACGCGATAGTCACCGACTCTGATGCGGTAGCCATCGCGTCCTTTTAATTTTTTGTATCCGTGGGGTCTTGGGTTGTTAGCGAGGTCAAGGATAACGGTTTTGATATTGGAGTAGGCAGGATCGCAGGATCGTTGATTTTTCAGGTGCCTTGATGATCCTGTGCTTGATGATGAGCTGGTGGCATTTACTTTTTTTTGCGTTTGGCTTCGACGAATCTAAAAACTTTGCTGGCTGGAAGTGAAGGTTGTTTGTCTGCCATGGCTTCGTCGTAGAGGCGGATGTCTTCGAGCTCTTCGAGCTCATCGAGTATTTTTCTATACTCCCTGATGGACAGGACCACGGAGATCTTTTTGCCCTTGTTGTCGGTGATGAACTTTGGTACGAGTGGTTGCATTAACTAAAGTATTTCGGCTAAACTGCGAATGCCTTGCGGTCCTTTACGCACCGCAGTATGGCGTCTATAATAATAAATAAAACGGATTTGGTTTGGTTGTCGGGGGCTTCGCTGTCTTCGAGTCGCTTGACGGTCTGCTTGTCGTAGGCTGCATGCTTGCCTTGTCCAAGCAGGTAATCTACCGGCACATCGAACACCTGGGCGATCTTGAAAGCCATCTCGATGGAGGGGCTGTTCTCCTTGCACACATGCCTTCCGCTGATATCCCTGGAGGCGCCGACTGCTTGGACGAGACTGGCCTTGACCCAGTTATTATGCTTGCGCAGTTCGATGATCCTGGTTCCAAAGTCGAGAATTTTATACTAAAGATTGAGTTTTGTAACAGAGTAGTATAATTTTAGTTTAAAGCATTGTACAAAAAAGACAGTGTCACATTTTAGGAGCTGGAAGAAGTTCTACATTTGTGCCAAATGTTACACAATGATTTTTTCTGTGTATGGTAAATTATCTGACATGCTTTAAAAAGTGACACACTTAATGTAACACTACCGACCCTCCTTTCAGATTAGCATCTGATTCCCCAAATCTTTACTGTAAATCCACTCCGTACGGACACAGCTTTTATAACACATGCTCTCAAATTGATGTCAAGGTCTTATCAAGGCTTCTTCTTTATCGGACTCGGTGGCACCGGGCTTCCGCCATTTTTCTTCCTTTCCTTCTCATAATTCTTCCTGCTGGCTTCTTCCAATTTCTGTTCATCCGCATTCCCGGCATCATCCAGGATCTTTGCCTCCGTTGGGAACTGACCATCTTTCAGCTTTTGATTGAAGAACTTGGTCACATGCACCCAGCGTCCATTTTTCCATTTGAAGGCTTCATAGTCACCGTCAGGAACATACGTGGATTTCCTGGCTGGCTCATCCGTTTCTGAGATCAGGTGATCAACAATGATGAGATCCAGTTCAGGATCATAATTGAAAAATGCTTTCGCTTCTTTTTTGAACTCGATGCTGAAACGATGCTGTGGCTTACGTTTTTCTTCATCCTCTTCAAACGAAATGGCAGGATTCCCGAATACCGGTTGTCCATTTTCAAAACTGAGCACTTCCATCCATTTCTTGGAGCTACCAACACTGAACTCATCGAAGCCGATCAGTGTATAATATTTTTTCCCTTTGTATTCTTTAAGAACGATCTTGTAATAGATGGCGCCGATCCAGTTGGTATTGTTGCGAACGGAATCCATGGGATCTTTAGTGAACATGCTCTGATCGTGGAGCGGGATTAGTTTGAGCTTGCCGTCAGCTGTGCGCATCTGGATAGCGCCGCGCTGCATCACCACGTATTCATCTTTCTTGGCCTGCCAGGTGAAGATGCGGAATGTACTGTCAGGCGCATACAATTTGGAAATATTCACAGAATCGAAAGGGTAGTAGAATGAGTTGGTGAATTGTAAAGCGCGAACAAAACTGCGGATAAACAAACTATCGTAGCGGAGCCGCTCAGCGGGCTCCTGCGCCATCACCATCTGCCTGCTGTATTCCTTCAGTGTATCTTCCCTCATTTTGAGCGCAGCGCGGAAGCCAGGCGTTATCTTCTGCACCTGTGCAGATACTTGCAGGGGCATTAATCCGGCGGACAATAAAACACAAACCAGTAAACTAAAACAGCGGGAACGATTCATATGCATACTTTTCCTGTGTGGCAAAGGTACAATCCCTTTACCAATGCTTGCAAACGGAAAAGCTTTGGGAAAATTTTATGCTTATTGCAAAGATTTTGCAAAATCGGCCAGGTCGTTGAAGGCCAGGTCGATGGCGGGATCGGGGCCCTGTTCAGGGTGTGTGTTGCGCACGTAAACGGTGTGCATGCCGGCATTGCGGCCGAACTGCATATCGCTGAGCTTATTGCCCACAATGAGAGAGCGGTGAAGATCGATCTCGGGATAATCCTTTTTGGCGCTGAAGGCCATGCCGGGATTGGGTTTACGACTGGGATCGGATTTGTCTGCAGCCGGACAATAATAGATCTTGTCGATCCGGCCGCCGGCTTCATTGATGGCTGACATCATATTGGTGTGGATGACGTGGAGATCAGCATCGGTCATGAGGCCGCGGCCAATGCCGCGCTGGTTGGTCACCATCACGATCCTGCCGAACACACCGTTAAGGGTTTTGAGTGCTTCCAGTACGCCATCATAAAAAACGAACTCGTCCCAGTTGTAGATATAATCTTCTTCCTTCTCGTGATTGATCACTCCATCACGGTCAAGGAACAAAGTCCAGCTCTTGTCGATGCGTTGCAGGTCCAGCATAATCTTAAAAAACCTTGTTGCGGAATTCCTCGTTGGCCCGTTCGAAGTCGGAAGGAATTCCTATATCAATGAAATATTCGTCCTGGACCAATCCAAACATATTCTGTTGGGTATAGTACTTTTCCAGGTAATCTTTTTCGAAGGAGAATTTTTCGTCGAAGGGCAGTTCCATAAAGGCAGGCACATGCAGCGCATATACGCCACCGTTGATAAGCCCTTCAGCGTAATATTGTTTCTCTTTGAAACTGTCGATGCGCTGGTCGGGGAGAAGGGAAACCACTCCGTAACGATCAAAGTCCTTCATTGGCTTTAAAGTAAGCGTGCAATCGGATTGTACAGAATCGTGGAAGGCGGAAAGCTCCTCCAGTTTCACGGTGAAGATGGTATCTCCATTCAGCACCAGCACATCATCACCGAAAGTATGTGCGCAGGCGAGACGGATAGCGCCGCCGGTCCCCAAAGGTTCGTACTCGATACTCACAGCCGTTTCCAGGCCAGGATATTCGGAAGCGATAAACTCTTCTATCACTTCGTGCATATAACCCAGCGCCAGCACAAAGCGTGTGATGCCCTGTTGCCGGTAATAATCGATCACCCAGCCCAGGAATGGCCTGCCGGCCACGGGGGCCATGCATTTGGGAAGATCGGGCACGGCACTGCGAAGCCTCGTGCCCAATCCACCGGCGAGGATGATGCATTCATTGATCATCTTAACCGAAATATTTTTCTTCCACCAGCTGGCAATAGATATGTCCGAGGAGGATATGGCTTTCCTGGATGCGTGGCGTGTCTTTGGAAGGAACGTTCACGAGGTAATCGCTGAGTTCTTTCATCTTACCACCCGATTCACCGGTGAAGCCAATAGTGGTAACGCCTTTTTCGCGGGCCACTTCAAATGCCTTCACGATATTCCCGGAATTACCGGAAGTGGAAAGGCCGATCAGCACATCACCTTTATTGCAGATGCCCTTCACCAGGCGGGCGTAAACTACATCATAGCTGTAGTCGTTGGCCACTGCGGTGAGGTAAGATGTGTTCACGTGCAAAGCCTCTGCAGGCAGTGCGTCGCGGTCCTTGTAAAATCTGCCGGAGAACTCTGCAGCCAGGTGTTGTGCATCGGCAGCACTGCCACCGTTACCACAGAAATACACGCGATTGCCGTTCTTAAGCGCGGCTACAGTGAGATTGGTAATGTCTTCGATCACTTTCACAATGGCTTCGTCCTGCAGTACTTTTTCTTTCACTGCGATGGAGGCGGAAATAATTTCCCTGATCTTGCTCTGCATACCTTAATATGTTTTAGAAAAGTTGTTTTAAATGGTCCAGGTTGTAAGGCCATGCTTCACAAACTGGTATTGTTTTACATAACCTCCGAATTGACCGAGGGCTGATTCCACTGCGTATTTGGTGGTACCCGGACAATAGAAGGTCATGAAACCGCCGCCGCCTGCACCGGAGATCTTTCCACCCGTTGCGCCGGCTGCTTTGGCAGTATTGTAAATATCGTCCATCAGGCTGTTGCTGATGCCTTCAGCCATTTGTTTTTTTTGCTGGAATCCGAAATCGAGGATATCACCCACTTCGTGCACTTTTCCCTTGAGCAATGCTTCCTTCATCATCTGCGCCTGTGCTTTGAGCTGGTGCATGGCTTCGATCGATTTCTCCTTTTTGTTCACCACGTTCTGGCTCTGCTTTTCAATGATGCGGGCAGACTCGCGGCTGGTGCTGGTATAATAGAGGAGAAGATTGTTCTCCAATTCAAACAGGTATTGTTGTTTGATGCGAAGCGGATTCACGATCACTTTTTCACCGGCATAGAATTCCATGAAGTTCACACCGCCGAAAGTGGCTGCATACTGGTCCTGACGGCCGCCGGCCATGTTCAGGTCTTTTCTTTCGATCTCATAAGCCAGGTGCGCAATATCGTATTCACCAAGCGGCAGCCTGCACATCTCTGCGAATGCGCCGATGATGGCAACCACCAGGGTGGAAGAGGTACCAAGACCAGAGCCTGCCGGCGCATCTACATAAGTGCTGAGGCGGAAGCCGGTTTCAGGCATACCGAAATCCCGCTGGATCCGGTTGTATACACCAGTATGGAGGTCAAGCGTTCCCTGCAGGGGTAACTGTTGGGCATAATCGAAGCTGATGATCTCTTTCCTGTCGAGCGCTTCGAAGATGATCTTCTTTTCCGCAATGGGTTCAATATTGGCATAAGCATAGAGCGATACAGTGGCATTGAGGATCGCGCCATTGTACATATCGCAATAGGGGCTTACATCGGTGCCACCACCGGCGAGGCCAATACGGAGCGGAGCTTTGCTTCTGTAGATCATAACTGATTATCCTTTTGTTTCAGCGGCAATGGTTTCGATGGTTTCCACCAGCGTATGCCAGCTGTATTTCTGCTTCTCCATACGAAGGGCAGGGAGGAAATATTGTTCTCCCTTGTTGAAATATTCACTGATGGCTGCGGCAATGGCTTTTGGTTCAGGCTCGCAGACCAGTCCAACCTTATCATGCGGCACCAGTGATGGCAGCCCACCTACATTGGTCACCACCATTGGTATCTCAAAATGATAAGCCAATGGCGTTACGCCGCTTTGCGTGGCATTGCGGTAAGGTTGCACTACCACATCGGCTGCACAAAGGTAATATTTCACTTCACTGTCTGGTATGAATTGCGTGCGCATGATCAGCGAATCAGCAATCCCGAGTTTACTGATCAGTTCATTGTATTCTTTTTCATCTTCATAGAACTCACCAGCCACCATCAGTTTGATATTGCGGGGATCTTTCTTCAGTTCCTGCATGGCTTCCAGCAGGAGATCAAGTCCCTTGTATTTGCGGATGAAACCGAAGAAGAGCGCGATCTTTTCATCTTCCTTCAATCCCAGTTTTTTTCTTGCTTCTGCTTTGGGGATGGGATCGCCGAAATTATCGTATAAAGGATGGGAAGCGAGTTTGGCCGGTTTGGTGGCTTCAAACTGGCGGAGGTCCTTCATCACTTTTTCACTCATCGTTACAAAACCGTCGCAGGCTTTGAGGAAGTAGCGGGTGAAGGATGTATCGCCGGGACGTTTCTCGTGCGGGATCACATTATCTGTGATGGCCACGATGCGCGTATGTTTGTTCTTCTTCACCCTGCGAAGGATGGTGCCGAGTGCAGGTCCCATGAATGGCAACCAGAAACGGACAACGATCAGGTCCGGTCGGATATTCTTTAGTGTATTCCCGATCTGGACCCAGTTGGGTGGATAGATGGAATTGATCACGGAATAGATCTCGATGCCTTCCGGCGCGGGTTCTGTGGTATATTGACTGGTACCGGGAAAAAGAATGGAAGGGTATTGTAAAGAGAAGGAATAGATACAGCAATCATATCCTTCTTCTTTGAATTGTTTGCAGAGGCGATGGTCAAAAGTGCTGAGGCCGCCGCGGAGCGGGTGAGCCGGGCCGATGATCACTACTTGCTTTGCCATTATTCAACCCCCAGTTTCTGTTCGATGAGATAAGCATTCCTGCCGGTCGCATTTCGGGCAATGAGTTCACCGAGAAAGCCTGCCAGGAACAATTGCGTGCCCATGATCATGGTGGCGAGTGCGATATAGAATGGCGGCCTGTTCACCAGGCTATTGGCGGGATCGTAGATCCTGGCGATGATCAGGTAAGTGGTCATCGCAAGCCCTACCAGGAAACAGAGTGTGCCGATCAGTCCGAAGAAGTGCATTGGTCGTTTGCCATACTTGCTCACGAACATGATACTGGCCAGGTCCAGGAAACCATTCACGAATCTTTCCCATCCGAATTTGGTGGTGCCGTATTTGCGGGCGCGGTGTTCCACCACTTTCTCGCCGATCTTACGGAAGCCGGCCCATTTGGCCAGCACTGGAATATAGCGGTGCATTTCGCCGTACACTTCCACACTCTTCACCACTTTCTTCCTGTAGGATTTGAGCCCGCAGTTGAAATCGTGCAGATTTATTTTGGAAGCCTTACGGGTTGCCCAGTTGAAGAATTTGGAGGGTATGTTCTTGGTGAGGGTATTGTCGAATCGTTTTTTCTTCCAGCCACTCACCATATCGAATCCGTCTTCCACGATCATGCGGCGGAGTTCCGGGATCTCATCCGGGCTATCCTGCAGATCAGCGTCCATCGTGATCACTACATCGCCACTGGCGGCTTTGAAGCCTTCATTGAGGGCAGCGGATTTTCCGTAATTGCGCTGGAAGCGGATGCCTTTGATATTGGGATTGGCAGCGCGGAGTTTTTCCACAACAGTCCAGGAGTCGTCCGTGCTGCCATCGTCTACTAATATGATCTCGTAGGAGAGGTTGTTGGCGTTCACCACGCGTTCAATCCATGCGCACAATTCAGGCAGGGATTCATCTTCATTGAACAAAGGAACTACGATGGTAACATCCATACTATTGTTATTCTTTAAATGCATTGTCAAATGGCGGCCTGGTCTTTTTGATAATGGCTGCTATCACCAGTGAAACCAGGCAGAAGAGGATGCACATCATACCATAACCGAGCAGCATTTTACTGAAGGTGTAATTATCGGCGCTGGCTGCTCCCTCCATGGCTTTCTCAATATCACTTTCCGGTGCGCCGAGCCTCTTCATTATTTCCTCCATCTTCTCCATTGTGGCCTGTGCCATTTGGTCCCGGAAACCGGTGTCAATATAATTCAATAATACAAAATTGAAAATAGTGGATAACAGGAATGCGAGTACGAATGTGAGGAAGACAGTTTTGAGCGCTTCCGCGAAACTGATATAGCCTCCCTGCAATTTCTTTTGTTTGAGTCCGGCCAGTACAGCAATCACAATGATGATGCCATAAACAAGAAAGGCGAGACCGAAGTTCATGAATGCCTGTATCCCTGCCAGGTACAGGCAGAGTGTATACACGATCATGGCGATGCCACCGATAAGGCCATAAGTTAGTCCTACATTAGATTTAGCGGGAGTTCCGGTTGGTGATGTCATCACTAAGGTTTTAAAGTGAATGGAGTGATACTGCTGTTCCGTTGATCACGCCCAGCACTTTGCCTGGCAGGTCCATTCCTGAATAGGCCGAGTTGCGGGAGCGGGAACGGAAGAAAGCATCATTGACAGTTATATGTGCCGCTGCATCCCAAATTGTTACATGCGCAGGCGCATCTTTTTGGATGCTGGCGGCAGGCAGACCGAAAATTTTACGCGGGTTGGTGCTGAGCAGTTCCACCCATCTGGCTTCCGGTACGGATGGCATAGCCAGTCTGAGTGCGGAATAGCAGGTCTCCAGGCCTGTCATACCATATTTTGCATATTCGAATTCCAGCACTTTGCTGTCTTTCTCATGCGGCCTGTGATGGGAAGTGATGCAGTCGATAGTGCCATCGGCTACGGCATCCCGCAGGATATTGCGTTCCTTTTCGGGGCGCAGGTGCGGGTACACTTTGAGGTTAGTATCATAGCCCTTCATCAGGTCTTCATCGGTGAAGAGCAGGTGATAAGGGGTAACCGAGCAGGTGATAGACAGGCCAGCTTCCTTGGCGCGGCGGATATATTCCAGCGAGCGGGGCGAAGTAACGCCGGTGAAATGCAGCCTGGATTCCGCGTAACGGGCCAGCTTGATATCGCGCGCAACCAGCAGTTCTTCGGCCATCATGGGCTTTCCGGGAAGACCGAGACGGGTAGACACAATGCCTTCATGCACCAGTCCGTTGGAGCCAACACTGCGGTCGTCCGGGATCTGGATCACGATACCGTCGAAAGCCTTCACATATTGTAAGGCTTTGAGCAGAACACCCGAGGACTGAACGGGGTAGAGACCATCAGAGAAGGCGAGGGCCCCGGCTTCGCGCATATCATACATTTCAGCGAGTTCCTTTCCTTCTGCGCCACGGGAAATGGCGCCGATAGGATGGATATTCACCGGCAGCGAAGCGCTCTTGCCTTTGATATAACTAACCTGGGTCTTATTGTCGATAACAGGTTTTGTATTGGGAACAACCAATACATCAGTGAATCCACCGGCAGCGGCTGCGGCAGCCCCTGTTTCCAGGGTTTCCTTGTACTCGTATCCGGGATCGCCGAATTCGGCAAACAAATCAACCCAACCCGGGGAAACATGCAGATCCTGGCCGGAGATTATCCGGTCGGCACTGGCCTGAATAGAGGGTTGGATGTCCTTAATAACCCCGGATTCAATTAAAATATCCTGCTTTTTGCCTTCAAGAGGTGATAGTGGATCAGTAACCTTAGCTTGTTGTATGAGAAACTTCATTGCAGAAAAAGTTGTGCGAAGTTAAGGTTTTTGGGAGTATTTGGCGGAGGAATGGAAAAAATTGATAGTCAGGGAGCTGCAGTCGCTCACCTCTGGCGAGTGACGGTTATTTGTTCGCCTCCGGCGAACACTGCGTCGCCAGAGGCGACTAAATACAAGTCACTCGCCAGAGGTGAGCGACTGCAGCACCCTGACGAACGGGCAAAAAAAATGGCCGGTAGTAAAAACCACTGGCCTGTTTTAGCTCTGAAACCTTAACGAAACTATTTGGATCGCAGCAGGACTGTTTGAAAGTTTGGAAAAATGACCGGTAGTAAAAACTACCGGCCCGATTTAGCCCTGAAGTCCTAGCGAAAAATAACTTTATCGAGTCAGAATATCGCATACCATTCCTGGGCAATATCCTGAGAGAATATGCAATTGGTTGAATGATTCCGGTACAGATCAAAAATGGTAATCTACGGTAACACCATTCCTGAACAGACAGGAGCTGTAAACATAAATAGGAACCAAATAAAACGACTAAGCTAATCAGAGTGACCTACGGGTATTTTGCAATCGGAATAATTGCTAGAATAAGGGCTTAAGTGAAGATTGGAGTATCGTGCGTTTGATGCTTAATCAAATATACGTATAGTTTGATATGTTTTCCAAAAAAATCTTAACAATTTCTATTGATTTTTGAAAGTTTTTTCCTGCTGTTGAATGATACCGGCAGAATTGCACCCGCTAACTTCAACAAACCGCAGAACGGCGCAATGCCAGTGTGGGTGCAGATTCCCCAAACACCCGTAGCGTATAATGTGTACTGATAGTTTGCATAACGCTTACAGCTGTACGAAATATGAAGTTTCATTTCAATGCAGTCGTTTTATATGATTTTGCTACTCCAGATTGGTTCATTATATAGAAACAATTCCGTACCCTTTATCAGATACATCCAACGAATGAAATACATGGCATCTTTGCCATCGAAAATTGCATTGATACAAATGGACTGCCTGATTCAAAAAAAATGAAAAACGATAATTGTACTGATGGTGTCTGTTGAGGAGGGGATGAGAATGGCAGAGTCTGAGATGAGGAAAAATTCTCTCACCCGGTAACGAATTTTGACATCAATTGCTGCTTATTGTTTTCCGTTCCTGGTCGAGGAAGGATGACCAGGTGTATAGGTTGGAAAGCGTCCGTAATAATCAGTTCTTCCTACACCGATGCTGCCGGAAATGGAAAAAGTTCTTTCGTTGTTGATATACATCAGCCCCATTTGCGCAGTGGAATAGGTGCCGAACCTGTTCGGGTTCATGAATGGATTGCTTTTATCGAAGCCAGTGTGAAAAGGCATATTGTAGCCGGCAATTCCAGGGAAATAAGTTGGAGCCACTGTAACGCCTGCAAATGCGAGTACATTATTACTCAGGGACCGGTTGAGCTGAATACCCATCGGGGCCGACAAAAAACTGCTGTTGCCTCCATTGAATGAAAGCAAGCCTGCTGAAATACCGGCATATTTGGTGAGGAACCATTTCTTTTGGATATGACTGGTATCGATCCGCTGATTGAAATTCCTGAAACCTGGCTGCATACCATTCATAGCACCAAAGCCCAATGGCATCTGGGCCTGCACCACTGCAGCCGAAAGCAGGATCGAAGTAATGAAGAATATCCGTTTCATCTGCATAAAGATAAGCTTTCCTCCCAGATGAAAAAACTGAGCGTTTTCTTAAAATATTACCGGTGTTGAATGATCCGCAATAATCTTTCAAATCGGGGAAATAATTTTTCTTCCATTATTGCAGATGATGCGGCTAAATGCTCCAATTCCTGCCTGGTAAGCGGGAGCTTTATTTCTTTTGTCAACTCCTCGTTTGTGATCACATCACGACAATAAGTAATATCGATTTCCCTGTCGTCATAATCCATCGAAAATATAAAGATCAGGTTCTGCATATTGAATAGCTCGATATAGGCATACAACAGTCCTGATCGTTTATCGCCATGTATATGCAATACATGTGATACTTCATTTTCGGCAAGCTGGTGAACAGATCCGGTTACCGGCGCATAATACTGATAGATATCATCCGGCGTTCCGTTCCTGATGAACGCTTTTATTGTTTCGCAGTATTGTTTGGGATAGCCTTTCGATAAATAATAATTCAGGCAGGTCTTTGCTATCGCCCGGAAATAATCCTTGTTGCCGGCAAAGGACCTGTTCTTCTTTACCTGTGCAATGAATTTTTCATGCAAAGCTATTTTTCCATCTTTCCTGTTTCCGGATACAATGGCTGATGGCAGTGCAGCTTCTTCAGGATGGAGTAAGGTATAGAATCGCGTTAACTTTGAGGCCAGTTCCTGATCGATTGTCCGGCCGAATAGTTCATTACAGGACTTACATAGAAGATTATATGCGATCCTTTTCCCGCCAATCGATCTTGGCAAGATATGTTCTGCAGACCTGGTCTTTCTGTTCAGCGTGGCCCCGCAATTGTAACAATCCATCCTTGTTGCTTTGCCGCGAAAATAACACATTGGGAGGATGTGCTACTATAAATTGATAGTGCTTACCAATTGCGTTAGTTCTTCAGCATCTCCAGTATTCCTTCATTTTTTATGATCATCATGCCCTGCCTGTCTTCGGTGATGCCTTCTTCCAAAATATAAGTATACCTGGGCCTGGCTCCATCCATGATGGTTGGCATGAACCTGAACTGGATATTATTCGTTTCTTTCAATGCTTCGCCCACTTCAATGATATGGGTAGATACGATAAAGAGGCAATCCTGGTATTCGGCAAAAGCTTCCGTAACGGCCAGCGTGCCATCATAAGCATCTTTCACATTGGTGCCTTTGAACAGCTCATCGAACATCAATAATAATCTTTTGCCACTTGCTGCTGCGTCTGCGGCTTGTTTCACGCGCACCACTTCCGCATAGAAATGGCTGTAACCAAGGCCGATATTATCTGCTACGTTGATACTCGAATACATGCCTTCACGGACCGAAAATTCAAAAGATTTTGCTGCGATGGGGAAGCCCATATGGGCCAGGTAGATACCAATGCCGATGGATTTCATCAGCGTGCTCTTGCCAGCCATGTTAGCGCCCGTGAGGAAGATCACATTGGTGTTTTCCTGCATCCTGATATCATTGCCAATGGCTTTGTCGATGCAGGGA
>NZ_RCSU01000007.1 GCF_003991355.1 Pseudoflavitalea rhizosphaerae | reverse complement strand
TTAATGACATTGCTCGCCGGGAGGCGAGCGACTGCTCCCCGGGTTTTTTATTTTTCTCTCACACCTACGGCAATCCTTCTGTCTTTCTTCCTTTCTTCATCAGGCGCATCTGCAGCAGCTTTCGCAAATTGAGATCCATAACCTTCGGCGCCGGCGATCTGCTTATTATTAACCCCCTTGGCTTTCAGTGAACCGGATACAGTATTCGCACGGTCCTGGCTCAGTTTCATGTTCACTTTTTCATCTCCGCTCTTATCTGTATACCCACCGATCTTGATCACCAATTTCGGATATGCCTTGAGGATAGCAGCAATATTATTCACCTGCACCATGCTTTCCTCTGTGAGCTCTGCACTGCCTGTTTTGAAATTGAGGTTATCGAAATCGAACCAAACATCTTTTCCTCCTTTGGAATTGGGATCATTGAGGAAGGAAACGAGCTTGTCTTCGATGCCGCCTCTGTAAGCATCCAGTTCGGACCCGTCCGGCAGTCTAACCTTGATGGATTCAGGTGCAGGCGCTGCGCTGATAGAACTTGTGGTATCCGGCGCCGGTGAGGTTTGTTCGGTGGGCGGTGTAACAGCCATTTCATCATTTTTACCTTTTCCTCTCAGGAAATAGATCAGGGCCAGTATCACCAGCAAGGCCAGGAGAAGTGGCCAAAGCCATTTAGCGCCTCCTTTTGCTTTTTCAGCAGTATCGTGCGCATAAGCGGTAGCGGTACCTGCCACATGTTTCACAGAGCCGGTAGCGCCTCCGAGTAGGCCAGACAATTTATTGCCGAGGTCGCTGAGACTTCCCAACCCCAATGCACCTGCGATATTCAGCCCTGAAGGCACTGCGCTCAGGATACTGTCTTTCTGTTCAGCCAGCCAGCTGGTAAGGCCGCTTACGCCCATATTGTTTTGCGTAACCTGTTTTCCAACTGCTCCCAGCGCAGCGGGTGCGGCTACACTAAGCAGTGATGATGCGGATGACTCGCGTATACCTCCGAAATTGGCGATCATACTTGTGATGGAACTGGTTTTGTCGCCGAATAACCCTTTCAGCATGTCCATGCCTTTTCCTAATGGGTTACCGCCTCCCAGGAGGCCGCTGAGATTGCCCAGCATTCCGCTACCGGACGCATCTTTGGAAAGGTTCAGTAGACTGGCAGCGCCATCAGCTGAACCGGCTTTATTGAGTAAACCAGTAAGCACTGCAGGAATAGCACCACTAACTGCCTTTTGTATTCCACCCTCGCTTTCACCAAAAGATGATGCCATCTTACTGATGAGGTCGCTGGTAAATAATCCTTTCACCGAATCGAGAAGATTGAATGACATAAGAGAAAGTTTATAGGTTATCAAATAGAAATAAATAAAGCACACGCATGGGACTTCTGTACCACGGTTCAGGCAGGGGGTAAACGGTGAAGTTTACAATCAATGATTGGGATGAAGGGGGTTAACTTTTGGTAGGTAATAACTGCAGGATCAGGTTTGGATCAGGACAATTGGAAAAGTATTTATCGCGCTCAGACCATTTACAAACTCCGGGATAATCACCTTCTTTGAGTTCCATATCCAGGACCACCTGAAAATGCAGGTGTGGTGGCCAGTTGCCGTTCTCAGACGGGGTACCGAAATGGGCTATTGGTTGTCCAAAGATAATGTATTGTCCGGCTGAAAGCGTCTGTATATCTTTCAAACTGAGATGGCCGTACAAAGTATAAAAAGGCATTCCATCCAGTTGATGCAACAGAACAAGCGTGGCGCCGTAATCGCCATCCGCTTTATTATACGCGTAACTATGGACCATTCCTCCCATGAATGCATATACCGGAGTGCCGGCTGGTCCCCAGATATCGATGCCCAGGTGAACGGTTCGCGGTTCATCGCCAGGCTTTTCCCCAGCAAAGAGAGGGGTCTGGTAAACTTTCCTGTTTTCCCTGTAACCTCCGATGGCAAAGCGGCAACCAGCCCGCTCCAACTGCTGGTTGATCCACTGCGCAAAACGGTTGGTATCTGCCAGTACCTCATTGGAGAGTGAACAGTTTTGCTCACTCAGATCGAGCGTCAGCAGTTTTTCTTCGGGCTCCGTTTTCACAACAGGGTGGAAAGTGGACTGGTATTTCCGGATGATATTGCTGAAAGGGGAATCCATTGTACTGAAAGATAACGCTATATCACCACATTCACCATCTTTCCTTTCACGAAGATGATCTTCTTGTGGGGCTTACCTTCCAGCCATTTCTGCACCACGTCATTGGCCAGTACTACCTGCTCCACTTCCTGCTGCGAAGCTTCCAGGCTAAGCACCAGGGTAGTTCTCAATTTTCCATTGATGGAGATCGGATATTCCTTGCTGGTTTCAACAAGGTATTTCTCTTCTGCAACAGGGTAAGCTGCATCCAGCACAGAACCTGCATTGCCGAGCAATTGCCAGAGCTCTTCGCTCACGTGCGGTGCGTATGGAGTGAGAAGAATAATCAGTTTTTCCAGCGCTTCCTTTTTGGTGCATTTGAGCTCATTGAGCTCATTCACACAAACCATGAAGGCGCTCACTGCGGTATTGAAACTCCAGCGTTCAGTATCTTCTTCAATCTTCTTAATGGCTTTGTGGATCACTTTCCATTCAGCGTCTGTGGCTTTCTCGTTCGTCCAAACCTGTCCTTTGGTTTCATCATAGAACAGGCGCCAGAATTTTTTGAGGAAACGATGAACGCCTTCAATACCTTTTACGTCCCAGGGTTTGGAGGCTTCCAAAGGCCCGAGGAACATTTCGTACATGCGGAAAGTATCCGCTCCGTATTTGGCTACCACCTGGTCAGGGTTGCTGACATTGAAGTATGATTTGCTCATTTTCTCGATGGCAGCGCCACAGATATATTTACCATCTTCCAGAATGAATGTGGCATCTGCAAAATCAGGTGTCCATTTTTTGAATGCTTCGATATCTAACTCCAACCCATCCACGATATTGATATCCACGTGCAACGGATCAGCTTCATACTGATCTTTCAATCCGGCAGAAACAAATTGATTGGTATTCCGAACGCGATAAACGAATTTGGATTCAGCGGTGATCTTGCCCTGGTTGATCAGCTTTTTGAAAGGCTCATCAAAACCGAGATAACCGAGATCATGCAACACTTTCACCCAAAGGCGTGAGTAAAGCAAGTGTGCCACTGCGTGCTCTGAGCCACCAACGTACACGTCTACCTGCCCCCAGTAATCCAGCGCTTTGCGGTCTGCAAACACTTCTGTATTGTGAGGATCTGTATAGCGAAGGAAATACCAGGCCGCACCTGCGTGGGTGGGCATGGTGTTGGTATCATGCTTTTCCGTTTCTGAAATATTCACCCATGTAGGGATATTGGCCAGCGGCCCCTCGCCGGTTCCGGAAGGCTTGAAATCATCGCTGGGCGGTAGTTCCAGCGGGAGGTCCTTCGCATCCATCGCATAAGGGATATCGTTTTTGAAAACGATGGGGAAGGGCTCGCCCCAGTAACGCTGACGGCTCCAGCCGGCATCGCGCATTTTGAAATTCACCTGGCGTTTACCGATACCCAGTTCTTCCACTTTTTTCAATACTACTTCAATGGCATCGCGCATAACCATTCCATCCAGGAAATCGGAATTTCCGAGAATAGCATCCTTGGTAGGATTGGCTTCCTTACCATCATAGGCATCGCCGATGATATTGGTGATAGGAATATCGAAATGAACGGCGAATTTATGATCGCGCTCATCGCCGCAGGGAACGGCCATGATGGCGCCTGTTCCATATCCGGCGAGCACATACTCGGAGATCCACACAGGGATCTCACGGCCATTGAAAGGATTGATGGCATAAGCGCCGGTGAAGCAACCGGTGATCTTCTTCACTTCGGCCATGCGCTCCACTTCGGAACGGCTTTGCACATACTGGAGATATTCATCCACTGCCTGCTGACGATCTGCCGCAGTGATCTCTTTCACCATATCATGCTCGGGAGCCACTACCATGAAGTCCACACCAAAGATGGTATCAGGTCTGGTAGTGAACACCGTCATATCGGTTACAGTATTCTTTTCGCTTTTCAATTTAAAATTGATCTCAGCACCATAGCTCTTACCGATCCAGTTGCGCTGGATCTCTTTCATGGAGTCTGAGAAATCAACCACTTCCAGTCCCTGCAATAATCTTTCTGCATATTCTGTGATGCGCAGGTTCCACTGGCGCATTTTCTTCTTGATAACGGGGAAGCCACCACGATAGCTGACGCCATTGATCACTTCATCGTTGGCGAGTACAGTGCCAAGGGCTTCGCACCAGTTAACATCCGTGTGGGCGAGGTAGGCAAGCCGGTACTGCATGAGGATCTCACGCCGCGCCACTTCGTCCCATTTCTTCCACTCTTCAGCGGTGAAAGTCCTGTTGCCATTGGGGGCCTCATATTTGTTGTTAGGGAAAGGATGGTTGGCATTCCCTTCTTTTTCAAAAGAAGCGATCAGCCCTTCCAGCTTTTCCGCCTTATTGGTTTGTCGGTTGTAGAAGCTCTCAAACAATTGCAGGAAGATCCACTGCGTCCACTTGTAGTAAGATGGATCGCAGGTGCGGACTTCGCGGCTCCAGTCGTAGCTGAACCCGATATTGTCGAGCTGGCGGCGGAATGTTTCGATATTGGCCTCGGTGCTCACGGCAGGATGGATGCCGCGTTCGATGGCATATTGTTCAGCAGGCAGACCAAAAGCGTCGTATCCCATGGGGTGCAGTACATTGAAACCTTTCAGTCTTTTGTAGCGGGCGTAGATATCGCTGGCCACATAACCTAGCGGATGCCCCACGTGCAGACCCGCTCCGCTTGGATAAGGGAACATATCCAGCACATAAGCTTTGGGTTTTGTACTGTTGTTACTGGTCTTGTATGCGCCGGAAGCGATCCACTGCGCCTGCCATTTCTTTTCAATATCTCTGAAATTGTATTCCATGCCTTGTCCGTTACAGAACGGAAATTTTTATGTTTTATACAAAAGTTGAGGAAACGTTAAAAGCCTTTACCCTCAGAATTTTCCGGGCTTTTCAATCGTTAGAGGGGCATCAAAAATACGGATTATCCTGTTTAAACGGCCCAAATCAGCTATTTTTGCTCCACTACTAACCCATCAAAAATTTTATTTCATGGCTCAAATCGGAAAGGCTTCGGCCAAGCGTTCCAAGCCGTCATACTTTATGGCGATCCTCGGGGTAACCATTGTACTTTTTTTAGTTGGCATCTTTGGGTGGCTTTTGCTGAATGCAAAGCGGTATACCGAAGAACTGCGGGAAGGAGTGAAAGTACAGATCTATCTCCGGAACAATGTAACGCCTACCGATATAGAAGGACTGAAGACTTACCTGGTTGCCCAGCCCTATACCAAGAGCGTGGAATACATCGATAAAGAAGCTGCCAAGAAGAAATGGATGACAGATGAAGGTCAGGATTTCTCTGCATTGCTTGACGAGAACCCGCTTCCAGCCTCATTCGACCTCAATCTCAAAGCAACATATGTTCAGAAAGACACAGTAGCCAGTATCAAGGCCGACCTGGAAAAGCAGGCCCTGGTAGTGGAAAGCGTGAAATACCCGGCATTTATCGTGGAGAAGATGGGTTCCACCGTTCGGGTAGGATTGATCGTTTTTGCTATCCTGGCCGGCATCTTCTGTATACTTAGTATCGTTTTGATCGATAATACTATTCGTCTCGCGATGTACAGCAACCGCTTCCTGATCAAAACCATGCAGATGGTTGGCGCAACGAGGGGCTTCATTTCGCGGCCCATGAATGTGCGGGCCATTGTGAATGGCACCATCTCAGCCATGATCGCCATTGCATTGATCTATGGATTGATGACCCTTTCCGAATCTTTCCTCCCTTATTTAAGGGACCTCCGCGATAACAGCAAACTCTTCCTCCTTTTCGGATTCCTGCTGGTCCTGGGCATCAGTATCAGCTTGTTCAGCACCTGGCGCAGCGTGGTAAAATACCTGAAGATGAAACTGGATGAACTGTATTAAAACCCCTATATTGCACACTCAATCATTGTACAATGGCTGATATTAAAGCAAAAAGCAATACTTCAACAACAAGCAGCAACCTGTTCGGAAGAGAAAATTATATGTGGATCCTGATCGGACTGGCAGTGATGGTGCTCGGCATTATCCTGATGGCTGGTGGCAAAAGCAAAGACCCCAATGTATTCCTCGATTCCGATGTGTATAGTACCACCCGTATCACTGTTGCACCTATCCTCATCCTGCTGGGCCTGGGCATTGAAGTATTTGCGATCTTCCGCAAGCCGAAAGCATAATGTAAAATCCGTACAATGAGTTTACCCGAGGCAATCATCATTGCCATAGTAGAAGGCATTACTGAATACTTACCTGTTTCGTCCACCGGGCATATGATCATCGCCAGCAGCCTGATGGGTATCCATAAAGAAGAGTTCACCAAGCTGTTTGAAGTTGCGGTACAACTTGGCGCCATCCTGGCGGTAGTGGTATTGTACTGGAGAAAATTCTTCGATTTCAAACGCTGGCAGTTCTACGCTAAACTGATCATTGCCGTTATACCAGCCCTGGTGCTGGGAAAATTGTTTTCCGATAAGATCGATGCCATGCTGGAAAGCCCAACAACAGTAGCGATCACATTACTGCTTGGTGGCGTGGTACTGCTTTTCATAGACAGGCTGTTCACAAAGAATGATATCGATACAGAAGAAAGGATCTCTTTCAGAAGAGCATTCATCATCGGCCTCTGGCAATGTCTGGCCATGGTCCCGGGCATGAGCCGCAGCGCTTCTTCCATTATCGGTGGTATGCAGCAGAAATTATCGCGCAGACTGGCCGCAGAGTTCTCTTTCTTCCTGGCAGTGCCTACCATGTGTGCGGCCACCGGGTATACCCTTTTCCTGAAAGACGTTGAAACAGGAGGCGTTCAACAAAAAGGGTATGAGCTGATACTTGCTTCCTCTGATAATATCACGGCATTCATCGTTGGTAATATTGTGGCTTTTGTGGTAGCAATGCTCGCTATCAAATTTTTCATCGGCTTCCTGCAACGCTATGGCTTCCGCCTGTTTGGATGGTACCGCATTATCGCCGGTATCCTGTTGCTGATCCTGATCTACACAGGTGTGATCCACAGTTGATACAGGAACCACCCTTTTCCCTGTAACCGTTCAACCACTGCACATGCAAACAACTGCATCAAAAAAAGTCATTAATGGCTGGGCCATTTATGATTGGGCCAATTCGGTGTATAACCTGGTTATTACCACCACATTTTTCCCGATCTATTTTGCGGCTGTTACGGCTGATAAATATGGCGCCAACTCCGTTCCCTTCCTCGGAAGGGAATATGTGAATACTTCCCTGTATGATTACTCTATCTCCGTTGCCTACCTGATCATTGCATTGATGTATCCCATTCTTACCTCCATTGCTGATACGAGAGGTAACAAGAAGCAGTTTATGCGCTTCTTTTGTTATTTAGGCGCAGTAGGTTGTTCAGCGCTTTTTTTCTTCGATATTGAAAATGTGTCAGTAGGATTCGGCGTATTTTTCTTCATGCTCGCAGCCATTGGTTGGGCAGGAAGTTTGGTTTTCTACAACTCCTACCTTCCTGAGATCGCAGCACCGAAAGACATGGACCGCATCAGTGCACGTGGCTTCTCCTTCGGATATGTAGGAAGCGTGATCTGCCAGCTCATCGGTTTTGTGCTGATCTTACTAATGACAGATGCAGGTGAGGCATCCCGTTATACCTTCCTCCTTGTTGGCATCTGGTGGTTTGCCTTTGCACAGATCACTTTCAGGAGATTACCCAAATCCACTCCCAGCAACCAGGTACATGAAAAGAGCTTTCTCACGGAAGGCTTTCATGAAATGAAAAAAGTATATGCGCAGGTAACCAAACTGCCCGTGCTCAAACGTTTTCTCCGCGGCTTCTTTTTTTACAGCATGGGCGTTCAAACCGTGATGCTGGCTGCTACACTATTCGGGGCAAAACTGCTGCAACTGGACCAGACAAAACTCATCCTCACTGCCGTGATCATACAATTGGTAGCAATACTCGGAGCCTGGGGAATGGCAAGGCTGTCAGCACGACTTGGAAATATTCAGGTACTCATGGGCGTGGTAGCTTTCTGGATCCTGATCTGTATCGGCGCTTTCTTTACTGCTGAAGTGAAAGAGAATGGCGGCGATCCCGAATTTCTTTTTTATGGACTTGCCGTTGCGGTAGGACTGGTGATGGGCGGCATTCAATCCCTCAGCCGCAGTACCTATTCCAAACTGATGCCCGAAACAAAGGATACAGCATCTTTCTTCAGTTACTATGACCTTACTGAAAAAATAGCGATAGTGGTGGGTATGTTCTCCTTCGGATTTATTGAAGAACTCACCAAAGATCACGGCGGTATGAAAAATTCGGTACTGTCTTTGATCGTCTTTTTCTTTATCGGCTTTATCTGGCTGATCTCCGCGCTCATGAAACAGAAACAATTAAACAAAGCCATTCAATAATCTAATCATTGCCATGAAACTCTACACGATCCATACCGGTAATTTCAAACTCGACGGAGGCGCTATGTTCGGCGTTGTTCCCAAAACCATCTGGAACAAACTCAACCCCGCAGACGAACTCAACCTTTGCAACTGGGCCATGCGCTGCCTCCTCATCGAAGACGGAAATAGACTGATCCTGGTAGACAATGGCATCGGCGATAAACAGGACGCGAAATTCTTCGGACATTATCATTTGAACGGAGATCAAACGCTTGATAAATCCCTGGCCGAACATGGCTTTCACAGAAACGATATCACGGACGTTTTCTTAACGCATCTGCATTTCGACCACTGCGGCGGCAGTATTATCCGAGAAGGCGACAAATTAGTTCCTGCATTCAAAAACGCAACGTACTGGAGCAATCTCCGTCACTGGGAATGGGCCACCCAACCCAATGATCGCGAGAAAGCATCTTTCCTGAAAGACAATATCATGCCGATCCAGGAAAGCGGGCAACTGAAATTCATCGAACCAGTTGATGGCGTTCCTTTCGGGGAAGGTATTTCAGTACGCTATGTACACGGTCATACAGACGCAATGATGCTGCCACAGATCAGCTATAAAGGCAAGACAATCCTGTTCATGGCCGACTTGCTTCCCAGCATCGGCCATATCCCATTGCCTTATGTGATGGCTTATGATATGTTCCCACTGACTACACTAAATGAGAAAAAACTTTTCCTGCAGGAGGCGCTGGATAACGAATACATCCTTTTCTTTGAGCATGATCCCCTGCATGAATGCTGCACATTGGGTATGACAGAGAAGGGCATACGACAAAAAGAAATGTTCAGGTTGAGCGAGATATAATTAACAAAAGCGCCCGGTCAGGCGCTTTTGTCATTAAAGCTGAAGAAGAATAGTTTTCAGATGAATCCGTCCGGTTTTGTTTTATTAGGAATTTTCTTCCAACCGGGTAGTCCCTATGGTCTCTATAAGCTGATCAGCGAACTCAGCCTATGCCGCAGGTTCCTGTAACTGATCATATCCACTTTCACGCTACCTACAGAGATCGGGCTCTCGATACGTACGGGAATACGATTGGCGTCGTCACTCACCCATACCGTCATCTTTTCACCGCCTTCGAAAATGGTCCCCTTGATCAGCAGGGGTTTGAATTTGATTGCGCGGAATTTACCGTATTTGGTTTTTACTGTTTCTTTTCCCAGGTAACGGATATACATTTCATACACTTCATTATCGAGGAACATGCTGAAAGTGATCTTATCATTTGGCTTTAAAGAATTGAAATCGATATTACGGGCATAGAAGATAGCACTCAATACATCCTGTACACATTCCGGCGTTTTGAAAACACCATTGTTGGTAACAGCCGTATTGGTGGTCTTATTGAATGTGACATGCTCGTATTTCTTGTAACCGCCTTCATCGATATTGCGGATGAAACGATAAGGCTGCAGTGTAGCCGTATCGATATAAGTCTCGTACTTGTCGCGGACCTTGAAAAAATTATCGTAAAAACTATAGGTTTTGCCATCACCCACTATATGATAAACAGGCTTGTTGTTGAGCCGCTCCAGCTTTGTATTGAAAGTAGCTTCGCCGGCGCCAAAATAAGCGCCCACCACTGTATAGAATACCTTGAAGGTGATTTGCTCGCCAGCTGCAAATGAAGTATTGCGCAGGTTGCAGAAACCATTGCCGGCCTCCAGGGGAAAGCTGGCCATGATCAGTATTGCCAATAAACCAGTTCTATAGAGTTTCATGTATAGCTCGTCTGATTAAATATATAAATAAAATTTCGTATATATCCTATCTGTTCCTGAATATGCGGATACTTAAAATTAATAAACTTCCAACCAAAGCCGGTATTACCAGATTGATAACCCATATAGACAACGAAGTTGCCAGCACCCCTATCATATTGGTGCTAAAAAATTGTACCAGCTCTATACTGGCCTTCCATCTTACGCCCAGTTCGGTAATCATTGCTATGGAAGGCACTATAGCCAGCACCAGGAACACAACAGACATGGACGCGAATGTTTCCGCAAAGCTCAGGTCCACGTCAAAAACATCAAAGAGCAGGTAATACTGGGCTATAAAAACAAAATAGCGTATTATACTTAAAGACAAGATCCTCCAGAGGATAGTTGCGTTAAAAGAATCTAAAACCCTGATATACTGCACCAGTTTCCCCAACTTCGGGATCATTTCCAATAGTTTCACCAACCATGCCAGTTTGAAGAAAAGCAACGTTAAAACGATGCAGCCCAGGATCGTAATCCATAAAACAGTATTGGTCCAGAACAATAGTGAGTCATCTAACGGTGCTGTATGCGAAATAACATTCCGCAGGTACAGTAATCCCGCAATACCAGTAATGAGGGTAACCAGCAATTGCGCCATACTGCAAACGATGGTTACGGAGATGGCCTGGATACGCTTCCCCTCTTCTATATAAAGGATCCTTCCCAGGTACTCGCCAATACGATTAGGTGTAAAGAAAGCCATGGTAGTACCGGTAAAGATGGCTTTGAGACATTGCAGCAGGTTGATCGGCTGCAGCCTGGTCACCGCTACCTGCCACTTACGCGCCTCGATGGTCCAGTTGATCAGCATCAGCACACATACCAACATAAATTTCCAAATATGCATCCCTTCGAAAGCCAGTTTGATCTGGAGAAAAGATTCCTCCCAGTTGGGCTGCCTGTTCAACTGCCTGTAGATGCTCCAGGCCAGCAGGCAAAACACCAGTGGCCCGATCACATAGTTGAGGATTAATTTGATATTTTTGTTCAGTGGTTTCAACAGATTTACAATATTAATCGAATCCCCGGCACTTCCCTTGCAAAACAATTCTAAAATAATTCTTGGTATCGATCCTGGTACACTGCTCATGGGTTACAGCGTTATTGCAGCTTCTCCCTCTTCAGTAAAAGTGATTGAAATGGATGTACTGAGACTGAGCAGTAAAAAAGAACATTATGAAAGACTGCAACTCATTCACCAGCGCATTTGTTCACTGATACTTGAATTCAAACCAAAGTACTGCGCCATCGAAGCGCCCTTCTTTGGCAAAAACGTACAGAGTATGTTGAAGCTGGGCAGGGCTCAGGGGGTGGCAATTGCGGCGGCAATGCAGGCGGGGCTGGAGGTTCACGAGTATTCTCCCAAAAAGATCAAACAATCTATCACCGGCAATGGCAACGCTGATAAAGAACAGGTCTGGAAAATGCTGCAACAGATACTCAGTCTCCAGGATGCCTGGATCCATACACACGATATGTCTGATGCACTGGCCGTAGCCGTCTGCCACCATTTCCAGGACAAACCTTTCCTGGGCAACCAGGGCAAAGTACTAAAAGGATGGGAAGACTTCATCAAAAAAAATCCATCACGCATCCGTCCTGCCAAATAAATTTTCGATTACAGGTGAAGGTTAGACAGGATCTTATCCTGAGCCAGCTTCAATTGTTCAGGGCCCACTTTGATCTTTCCCTTAGTAAAGTTCAGATCATCTATACTGTTGATGGGCACCAGGTGCAGGTGGGCATGCGGCACTTCCAGACCTACCACGGCCATGCCTACCCGGTTACAGGGAAAGCTCAGTTCAATAGCCTTTGCAATGGGTTTTGCAAATACCAGGATCTCCGCCAGATAGGTATCAGGCACTTCAAAGAATTTATCCGTTTCAATCTTCGGCACTACCAGAACATGACCTTCGGTTAATGGGAAGATATCCAGGAATGCATAGAACTTATCGTTCTCGGCAATTTTGTAGGAGGGAATTTCCCCGGCTATGATCTTTGAAAATATTGTCATGAAACAAAACTAAGGAAGAACCGCCAATAAAAAAGCCCCGTTACCGGGGCTGTTATCTAAGCAGTGATGTCTAATATTTTGAACTTGACCAATCCTGCCGGCACCTGCACTTCGGCAACTTCGCCTACTGCTTTGCCCAACAGACCTTTTCCTATTGGAGAAGCAACAGAGATCTTACCTTGTTTCAGGTCAGCTTCCTTTTCAGAAACGATATGATAGGTGTGCTGTTTCTTTGTATTGAGATTGGTTAATGTAACTTTTGTAAGGATAGACACTTTACTGGTGTCTACATTATCAGCTTCCAGCACACGGGCGCTGGCAACATCGCTTTCCAATTTTTTGATCTTGGCTTCCAGGATTCCCTGGGCCTCTTTGGCAGCATCGTATTCGGCATTTTCTTTCAGGTCGCCTTTCTCGCGGGCTTCCGCGATGGCCCTGGCTGCTGCAGGTCTGTCAGAAGTACGCATACTGTGCAGCTCTTGTTTCATTTGCTCCAGTGTTTCTTTGCTTACATACAAAACACTCATTGTAACCTCCTTCTTTTTGCAGGAAGCATTTGTTTTTTTGCTTCCGAAAATAGAAAAAAAGAACAACGCCTCAGTGGGTGCTGAAGCGTTGCACGATTATGTTTCAAAGCAAATATAATGGATTTCTCCTTACAAACCTTACTACAATTTCAATTTTTCCAGCGTAACGGCCGCCATTTTATAGAAGGCTTCGTGGCTGTATCCTGCAATATGCGGAGTTACTATCACATTGGGTTGCGCAGTAAGCCATTGCAATCGCTCCTTCTCTTTTTCCGTATAAAGTTCAAGCTTTTCATTTTCAAGCACATCAAGTCCGGCCCCTGCAATAGCGCCGTTTTTCAGGGCCGTGATCACCGCCGCCGTATCATGGACCTTGCCCCTGCTTGCATTCAGGAAATAAGGTTTGTTCTTCAATGAATTGAAGAATGGGTCATTGGCATAATGAAAAGTTTCGTCGGTCAGCGGCAGGTGCATGCTGATCACATCGGCATAGCGGGCGATCTGCTCCGGATTGGCTTCATGCACAAACCCTTTCGCAAATCCCTGGTTGTATTTATCATAAGCCAGTACTGTAACGCCAAATGGTTCCAGCAACCTGGCAAAAGCGCTTCCTGTATTTCCGTATCCAATGATACCAACCGTTTTTCCACTCAGTTCAGTACCCCGGTTGCCATCGCGCACCCATTTGAACTCCTTCACTTCGCACTGGCTCAGTGTAATCCTGTTCATGAGGTTGAGCAACATACCGAGAACATGTTCAGCAACGGCATTGCGATTTCCTTCCGGGCTGCTCACACAGAGAATGCCCCTGCTCTCTGCAAAAGGCACATCAATCAGTTCCATTCCGCTGCCCAGCCGGCCGATCCATCTCAGCTGATCTGCTTTCTCCAGCATTGGCCTGTCGATTTTCAAACGGGTGGTAACGATCAGCCCTGTAATATCAGCGATCTTATCACTCAGTTCTTCGTAAGATATAGTTGGAAGATATTCCGTTTCAAATCCTCTGGCCGTCAACTGTTCTATGAGGTATGGGTGCACCTTTGCGGTGATAATGACTTTCTTCATTTTATCTCATTATGAATGTCAGCGCTGCAAAATCAGCAACCGACAATTGTTCTGCTCTTTTGTTGAAAATTCCATCCTGCAATTTATCCGGCTCAAACAATCCTTTCACTGCATTCCGCAGGGTCTTACGTCTTTGATTGAACGCAGTTTTCACCAACAGGGAAAGATGTTTATCACTACGGATATTCACTGGCTCTTTGAGTGGCGTCATCCGGATCACGGCGCTTTTCACTTTGGGGGGAGGATTGAAAGCGTTTTCATCCACTTCGAACAAATAATCCACTTTGAAGTAGGCCTGCATCAGCACGCTGGTAACGCCATAGACCTTATTGCCTTCTCTGGCAGCCACGCGCTGCGCCACTTCTTTCTGGAACATGCCCACCATACTTTCTACCTGCGCCCGCCATTCCTGCACCTTGAAAAGTATTTCAGTGGAAATATTATAAGGGAAATTGCCCACCACAGTGAAGGGGCCTTCAAAGGGAGGATCGATGTCCAGCACGCTCTTATGGATGATCTTTCCCTCCAGTGCCGGGTAATTTTTCAGTAACCAGGCCACTTTCTCATCATCCAGCTCCACACAGCGGAAATCGATACCCGGCAGCTTCAGCAGGTACTTCGTAAGAGCGCCCCCTCCGGGCCCCACTTCCAGCAGTTTTTGAAATGGATATTCCTCCAAAGACTGCACAATACGCTGGCAGATGCTCTCATCCTTCAGAAAATGCTGCCCTAAGGATTTTTTAAGTGTATACATGAGCAGCAAAAATACGTAATTTAGGCCCCTGAATTATTCAATATGAGTGCACAACAACACAAACCAGTAATCGGCATTTCCATCGGCGACCTGAATGGCATCGGACCGGAATTAGTGATCAAGACCTTTGCTGACCACCGGATACTTGAAATGTGCACCCCTATTATCTTCACCTCCAACAAGGTGATCAACTTCTATCGCAAAGGCATCCCCGATACCAATTTCAATTACCAGAACATCAAAGACTTCACCCGTATCAACCACAAGCAGATAAATATTTTCAACTGCTGGGAGGAAGATGTGAATATCCAGCCGGGCCAGCTCACCGAAGTGGCCGGTAAATACGCTGTGAAATCCCTTATGGCGGCCGTGCAGGCTTTGAAGGAACAAAAGATCCAGGGACTGGTAACAGCACCCATCCATAAGAAGAATGTACAATCAGCAGAGTTCAATTATACAGGTCATACGCCATTCCTTAAAAATGCATTCGGCATGCAGGACGTACTGATGCTGATGACCTCCGGCAATTTCAGGGTAGCGCTGCTCAGCGAGCATGTTCCACTGGCCGAAGCTGCCAAACATGTTACACGTGAGAACATCCTTTCCAAACTGAATATCCTCAACAATTCCCTGATCCGCGATTTCGGGATCGATAAACCAAAGATCGCTGTGCTGGGACTCAATCCACACGCAGGTGATGAAGGACTGATCGGGAAAGAGGAAGAAGAGATCATCAAACCAGCCATCAAAGAAGCCAAACGCAATATGATGGTGATAGGGCCATTCAGTCCCGATGCTTTCTTCGCACGCAGACATTTCGAAAAGTTCGATGCAGTACTGGCCATGTACCACGATCAGGGCCTGATCCCTTTCAAATCTCTCGCCATCGGCGAAGGTGTAAATTACACTGCCGGTCTGCCTGCAGTAAGAACTTCTCCCGATCATGGCACTGCCTTCGATATTGCCGGTAAGAACAAAGCCGATCACGCTTCATTCCTCACTGCCATTTATGAGTGTATCGATATCATCCAGCAAAGAATCGAATACAAAGAGAACCATAAGAACCCTCTCAAGAAAATAACCAACCAGCTTCTCGCCAACGCAGTGGATGAAAAGATCGAATTATCAGAAGACAGCGAAGGATAATTCCATTTTCTGATCCCCTGGCATAATTTTTCAGTCCATTGTTCCTAAACGGTTCAAGGATGAAAAAGCGCTGGCCTTATTGTACAGCTATTTTACTGATCACAGGTTGGCCCAATGCTTTGCAGGCACAAAAGAAAGGAGAATACCGCAATCAGCTCAGGGTCTCTGTGGATGAAGATTTTATCAATATCCGTGGGCAGGGAACTGACAAAGCCTATACAGCAGGCACTTTCATCGATTATTTCTACAATAAGAAAAACTCCACTTTCTTTCTGGAAAGATGGGCTCCCAAAGCCGGCAATAACGCCATTAACATTTATGGTGTTGGCCTCATACACCTGGTGTTCACTCCCAACAACACCAAAGCTGAAGCGCCCATCCATAATGATTATCCCTATGCAGGGGCTCATGGGTGGCATGCTGGGCGAAGCATCGGGCGCCAGGGAGATACAGGAATTCGTGCACAGGCTTACCGGTACACAACAACCGATGGGATGGGAAAATCAATTGCCCAATGATATTCTCCTTAACCTGGAATTAGCTGTGGAAAAACAGGTAACAGGAAATAACTTTGCTGAATTGATCGGAGGCGCGCGAGTGTATGCGGGTACAATGACTGACGGCCTGGAAACCTACGCCATTGTGCGCACCGGGAAAATGAAACCTTATTTCCTCGGATTGATGGCGCAGACCGGTACTCCGCCCAATTCCAGCAGGAACGGGCGCTGGCAGGTATACGCTTTTGCAAAGCCCGCGGCCAGGTTCATTGCTTACAATGCATTGCTTCAGGGAGGCTTCGTACTGGACAAATACAAAGTGGTAACGCCCGATATGAAAAGATTCACTGCATCGCTGGATTATGGCATTGTATTGTCTCATGGCAACTTCTGTATTTCATTCACACAAAAGATCCTGTCTGCCTACGTGAAAGGAGTAAAGAGCCACGAAGTTGGTAATATTACACTCCGCTTTAACTGGTAGCTGGCAACATATTTATATATACGATCATATGCGACCCATTTTAAAACTTATAATCGCTATTGCTATTCCTGTAGCCACAGGGTTGATAGCCAGCTGGTTTACGGCCCAATCGGTAGATACCTGGTTCAGAACGCTGAACCGGCCATCCTTCGCACCTCCCAACTGGCTCTTCGGTCCTGTATGGACAGTATTGTATGTATTGATGGGAATTTCACTCTACATTATCTGGAAGCAGCCCCCGGGAGTTCAGAAAGAAAAAGCACTTTTTATTTTCGGATTGCAACTTGCGCTCAACTTCCTCTGGAGCTTCTTGTTTTTCTATTTGAAAAACCCTGCTGCTGCCTTGATTGATATTATTTTGTTGTGGATTTTGATCATTGTGATGCTGACAAGATTCTACCGGTTAAAACCAATAGCAGCATGGTTGAATATTCCTTATCTCCTATGGGTCAGTTTTGCAACCGCCCTCAATTATGCATTCTGGCAATTGAATTAATTCGCGCTTATACAGCACTGTTATAAGGGGACTGACTAAAAAGGCGGAGAGCTGGCAGTCGCTCGCCTCCCGGCGAGTGACCTCTATTTGTTCGCCTCCGGCGAACACCGCGTCGCCAGAGGCGACTAAACAAAACTCACTCGCCGGAGGCGAGCGAGTGGGCTCCCCGAAATCCTAAGATTGTAGCTTTTTAGTCAGTCCCATGATCATAGAATAAGACTTAATCATCGCTGAATAACTAATTTCCTGTACTGGATATCGTTTCCGGATTTAACCATCACATTGTACATGCCGTCCGGAAGCCTTTGTATTCCTTCGATCGGGAAACTGTTGGCGCCGGCATATACCTGTTGTTTCTGACGAAGCACAACCTTACCGGAAGCATCTATCACATTCACATCGATGCTGGCATCGCGCTTCACGTTCATGCTGATGCTTGCATTGTTCCTTGCCGGGTTAGGATTGATGCTTAATTCGTAGGTCAGTCCCTGACGTTTGATTGTAAGGACCTGTGTTGTTCTCAAACCATTCTCAGGACTTACCGCCGTTACCCGGTAATACACTGCTTTCACACTCAGACTGCTGATATCATCATTGTATTTGAAAGTTACAGGAGCGTCGAGATTATTGCTGCCAGGAACTTCTGCGATCCCGCTGAAGTTGGCGCCGTCTACGCTTCGTTCAACTATGAAATGTGTTACGGGCTTGTCTGAAGTAACGCGCCAGCTCAGTTTAACCATTTCCTTCTGAAGATGTCCTGTAAAGCTGAGGATGTTCACATCCAATACAGTACCAAGATAACGCCAGTCGCGGTTCGGTTGTGTTGAATAGGTACTCTGCAAAGTGGAGCGTGTTCCCGGGACAGGATCACCATTCACAGATCCAAACGCACCGATGAAGCGGGAAGTACCTTTGGGTGATGAATTGTCTGCATCGAAACGGTTATCGAGACCATCTCCATCTGCATCCTGGTTGGTCAATCTCACGTCATCATCAGGTTTGAAGTTGCCGTTGAAGTCATTTCCTTCCACCACATCATTCAATCCATCCCCGTCCGAATCTTCATCGATATAATCGGGAATGCCATCGGTATCCAGGTCGTGGGGTGTTATTCCGTTACCACCGAAACCGGAAATATTATCATACCTGTCGTCTATACCATCGCCATCTGCGTCTGTACCCATTGGCATCTGGTAATTGCCGGTAGGAGGCGCTTCGATATTGTCGGGGATACCATCGTTATCGGAATCGATGTCGAGATAATCAGGGTTGCTGGCTCCCACAGGATCTGTATCGCTATTACGTAAAGCGAGCGGACCAGCCAGTGCATCGATGACAGTACTCCATCCGGTGGCAGCGCCGCGGGGGCCATCAGACAGACCATTGTTATCTGCATCGGGGAAACCCGCTTCGCGCACATCGGTGATGCCATCACCATCACTGTCGAGGTCATATGGGTTGGGGCGCGCATCCCTGTCGAGATTCTTATGAGGATAGAAATCCGGTCTTCCATCATTGTTGTTGTCCGCACCAGTGCGTAGCAAAGCTTTCTGGCCTGCATCAGGATTACCATCGTTGTTCGCATCCTGGTCTACGCTATTGGCGAAGCCATCTCCATCTGAATCGGCAAACGCATCCACTTTTCCATCATTGTCATTGTCAGTTCCCAGTGCTTCGCGGATATCGGGAATGCCATCATTATCACTGTCGAGATCAAATTGATTGGGGATACCATCTTCATCGAGATCTGCGAGGCCGAGACCGGCAGAACCTGCTATTCCCACGGCTGCATCAACATTATCAGAGAGTCCATCTCCATCGGCATCAGTGAAGTTATCGATCCTGCCATCACCATTGGCGTCTACGCCGCCGGCTTCCACAACATCCGGAATGCCATCGTTATCACTGTCGAGATCCAGTGCATTGATCACGCCATCCAGGTCGCGGTCGTAACGGTCATCGATACCATCAGCATTGGTATCCACAAAGCCGGGGGTATTATTATCCCTGTAATTTTCGGTGCCATCGAAATCATCATCAGCAAATACATCCATGCCGCCGCTTTCGTCTGTATCCAGGATACCATCATCATCGCGATCGATATCGCAGATAACGGGAACGGCCACACTAACACAGGAAGTGGCGTTACAATCGCCTTCGATCCTTACATAATAAGTAGTGCTTGATGAAGGGGAAACGGTAATGGTAGTACCTGTTCCAACAGCAGTTCCGGTTCCACAGCCGCCGGCATACCACCTGTATACTGCATTGGTGCCCAGGGTCCCACCGTTGACGCGAAGTGTAACTGGTTCTCCAGGGCAGATCCTCAACTTGTTCTTTGAAGCTGAAGTGGGAGCAACGGAACTGGCTTTACCTGTCAGCAGGAAAGCATCGGAAGTGTCGCGGCAGGCGGTGGAAGACATATTTCCCTGGGCTGCCATGATCACCCGATAGTATTTATTGATATCAGTTGCCGCAAGCGGGCTGATGGTGTACATCTGTGAACTGGTTACGCTTCCGAGATTGGACCATCCGGTTGTTCCGTTGGCGCTTACCTGCCACTGGAATTCTTTGGGGCCGGGCATTACGGCAGGATCACTGGGCTGGGCCCAGAAATTGGTGGCGCCTCCGATACAACCCGCAGTGGGCGCAACAGTTGATACAGTTGGCATAGGATCACAGGACCCGAATTGGATATCATCGATGGCGATATCATTACCACAACCACCATGTGCATCGTTCGACAATTCAAAAGTTACGCCATTGGTAAAACCAGGAGGCATCACCCATTTCAAGCCGTATTGCTGCCAGGAAGTATTGGTGATATCTGTTGTGGCAATTTGTGTGATCACCATGCCTGTTACCGCATCCCTGATGGTCATCATCACACGCGGGTACCTGAAGCCGCCGAAGGCGTCGCAGACCGTGCTATAGGTGCTGTTGCCGAGGAATGCAGCATAGAAGAACATGGAATATTGTTGTCCGGGGCAGAGCGCGCCGATAGCATCTTTGAAGAATATTTTATTGTCTGCATCGGCATTCACCACCATCATTCTTCCGGAGCCGGTTGTATGATCAGGAAGATTTATCCACCTTCCATTATCCCCGTTATTAGCGTTGGAAGTGAGCATGTATCTGTCTACCATCAACGGTTGCGTGGTAGACCCGGTATAATCCGTTGAGGAACTTGCTTTGGGAAGTGCAGTGGTATTGCTTCCCGTACCAAAGTTCTCTGTATACAGGATCTTTTGTAATGCGGAACAGGGCGGCGTTTGCGCCGTTACAGAGATCAACAGCGGCGTTGGTTGGTTCTCCCCTACATCATCCGGTTTATCATTGGAGTTGAGGTCAGGGTCCGGTCCGTTGGTAGATGAATCTTTCAAAGCAGCATTGCTGAATCCGGTGGCGGTCACATACGCGCTGTTATTGTAGATCACGCCTGCCTGGATATTGCTTAGAGTAGCCCTGATGCGGATGGTAGCGTGATTCTCTGCAACAGGCCAGGCATTGATAGTGCCACTGTTGACCAATGTGGTATTGGTTTTACCATCATAAGCGCCATTGAGCGTTAAACCCGCAGGGTTATTCACGAAGGAAACACTGTTGAGGGTTAGGTTTGCAGCTCCGTTTATATTAGCCAGATTGTCCATCACCTTCACATTGGTGATGGGCACATTACCATAGTTCTGAACATAAACATCGTACTCCACTTCATATTGATCCGGCACACCTGTAGGCGTAACCGAAACCAGTCTTTTTGCAGCGCCAACGCCGGACACTACCGTAGCAAGGTCATTGGCGGCATAAACGCCCGTAGGTTTGTTTACATTCGTACGCGCACCTGTAAGTGGGTTGATGATATAGAACGGACAACCGGAAGTGTACCAGGTGCCGATCATTTCGCCATTGGAATAGGTAAGGCCCACAAGGTTTCCGGAAGTTTTTACGGAATCGATATAGGTAGTGGTGAGGTTCTTGCCTGTACCTTCATAATTCCTGTAATCGGGTGTGAACAATTTATTGTCCACCACAAAGTACATCTGACCGCTGGGTGAGATCGTGATATCCCCGCTTCCTGAATCCCAGATCCTGGCGCCGCCCGTGAGCACCAGGTTATCCCTGCCACCCACTACGCCAGTTGCAAAATCAATGGATCTTATATATGTTTGGTACGGTGCGGAACCTGTGGAGAATTCAAGCAGGTAGCCTTTCCCGTCAGCATCGAACACCATCGCCAGAATATAACTCCTGAAAGTTCGCATTGTATCCAGCCTGTTACCTGAATTTGCCGGACAGGTGCCAAGTGGCCAGCTCCAGACATAAGTGCGGGGCTCTCCCATGTATGTTGCAGTCTTCAGGTAATAGATCTTCTGATCTGCAGGATTGAAAGACACTCCTGAATTGTAGGAACTGAACATGTTGCTGCCGGAAATATTTCCCGCTTTGAGCTGTGGGGTACACCTCAGTGTTACATCGCTCGTAAGCTGATTACTGTTTGGGTTGTAATTGTAAAAGTGGATCATCTGCGTTCCCGCTCCACAATTACCCGTGCCCACGGCAAAAGGCCGGCTGACTGTAGCTTGTGACTTTGCATCCAATGTAATACCGGCAACCAGGATCGTTGCCAACATCCACATCATCATCTGTTTTCGTAAAAGATCTTTCATACACATCGTTTAGTGTTAAGGGTGTCTTTCATTCAATTGCTGTAAAGCAATAGAAGTGTTTTCCACAGAAATTTTCTGCAGGAGAATGAGAAACATTACTGATAATGGGGATGGACAGTGGAACTATAGCCTGGTACGGATTGCAAACGGCATACTAATATGAATAGTATACACGAAGCATAATTATATAATCGCCGTCAACTAAATGTCTACCATTTTGATAAACATCAATCTGTAACAGCCGGCAAATTACGCTGCGATATTGAAAACAGGAAAGTAAAACAACTGCGAAAATCTACTGGAAGATGCTGTCTGAAATACCTTTGTTGATATTGTAAGAGGAGTATGTGATTTCTACTTTTCCTTTTTGATTTTTATCAGTTGCTGCAGCGGGCTTCTCTCCGGTATCATAATCAAATGCAAGCCCTTTGGGTAACTTGTAATCTTTGGTATTGAAAATAAAAGCAACTTTATCAGGCAATCCCCATGATGCGTATTTTCCGTAACTCATTTCGATCTCATAGGTGCCGTTGTTCCTGGTAGTGGTTATAGCTTTTCTGATCACTGCATCTTTCTCATCGATGTAGAGAGTGGAAACAACAACTTCACTTTTTTCATCCAGTGGCAACAACTTCACGATAGCCACCGTCTGATCTCCCACCTTTCCTGTGCCTGCTGCAACGGTTGTATAATTCTCTCCGGCCAGCAATGTGCCCTGATTCAGGCTCACACTGCCTTTCGGCATGATGGAGATCCCATTTTCCTTTTTGATCCGGAACTTATCCGGCTTTTTATAATACACTGTGATCTTCGAATCCGGCACTTTGATGAAACTCACATTTGTTTTCATTACGCCATTTGCTTCGTAATTGTTCACTGTTTCCAGCTTTGTTTTCACCCGCTTCACCAGCGCTGCCGCGTCCTGGGCATTCGTTGTTACACTGCACAATGAGATAACAATGGAAAGCAACCAACAAATATTAAGAACTTTTCGCATAATGATTAAGTTTAGAGAACAGGTGAATCAGGCGCCTGCTTTTACATCCACATCACGATAGGCTTTGATCAACGCTATTTCGCCTTCCTTTCCGGGCTTCGCATTTCCGTGCTCCATGCCCATCACACCCCTGTACCCTTTATTGTAAATATGTTTGAATACGTTTGTATAATTGATCTCTCCCGTACCCGGTTCTTTTCTTCCCGGATTATCGCCGATCTGGATATAACTGATCTCTTCCCAATACTTATCAATATTGGCAATGAGATTGCCTTCGTTGCGCTGCATATGGTAAATATCATACAGGATCTTGCAACTGGGGCTGTTCACGGATTTGCAGATATTGAATGTTTGTCCTGACAAGCGAAGGAAAAGATCTTCGTTATCGCTCAGTGGTTCCAGCACCATGATCAGTCCCGCAGGCTCCAGTATATCGGCAGCCTTGCGCAGGGCGCTGACCACATTGGCTGTTTGCGTTTCCAGCGGCAGGTTTTTTTCGTAGTTACCGGGAACAACGGTCACCCATTTTGCATTGCATCTTTTAGCTACTTCCACGGCAGTTCTGCAATCCTTCTCCATTTTGCTGGTCCATTCTTCTTTACCGGTAGTGAGTGTTGTTTTCCAGTGCCAGTTATCTGTAGTGATCACAAACACACCCATACGCATTCCCAGTTTCGCCAGTGTATTACCGATCTTCTCCTGCAGTTCAACGGGGCGGGCCATCATGCCATTGTCTTCGATGGACCTGAATCCCTGGTCGTGCGCCCATTTGATCTGGTCGATGAAATCCCGGCCACCATGGTTCCTGAACATATTATCATGAAAGGCAAAATCCATCGTGAATGTTTTGCCTGCTTCAGCTGAGTTCTGCGAGCAGGACGCCAGCAGTGAAGGGCTTGCCGCCAGGGAAGCTCCGGCGAGGAGCGATTGCTGCATGAATTTTCTTCTTTCCATCAGTACAGTTTTAGGTTGTTGATCAGCTCAGCACATCTTTCTTTTTGAAGATCACCAGGGACAATCCCAGCAATCCGCCGATATGCACCAGCAGAAAGATAGCTGATCTTGCGATACTGTTGTAAAAAATATCATCATCGAAGAAACCTTTCCAACCCAGCATATGGGAGGTAAAAAGATAAGGTTTCATGGCGTTGAACAAAGGGAGGTCGATACTGGTGAGGATAGTGAATACGATCACCACGCTCATGGTGCTCACGATGGGGCCGATAGAATTTTCTGCAAAAAGCGACAAAAAGAAAGATAAGGCCGCAACGGTTGTCATCGCAATAGCGGCAAATCCGAAGGCCGCAACATAACGCCATAGGATATCCGATTTCAGGAGCAGCACTACTTCCTCTCCCTTGAAGAGCAGCAGGTCATCGGTACCGAATATCAGCATACTCAACCCCAGTGAAAGAATGGCCATCCACACCAGTAAAAGCAAAGTGTATACCATAGTAGCAATAAACTTGCCGGTAATGAGCGAAGCCCTGCTAATTGGTTTGCTGATCAGCAGCCTCAATGTGCCCATATTGGCTTCGCCGGCGATCATATCGCCGCCGATCAGCGCTATCAACAGGGGCACGTGTATCAGTAATGTCTGCAGAATGAAATAACAGATGAAGTAACCGTTCAGGATCTTTCCTTCCACATGGAAATCCGACTCGATACTTTGCATGAGGAAGCTGATATAAGCGCCGCCATCCACGTAGAATGCCAGTTGTATCAGGAATACGATCACTGCGATCGCTACAAAAGCGATATAGGTACGGGGACGTTTGAAAATTTTGAACAGTTCAATTTGCAGGATGGTCCACATGCTGGTTGGATGTTGTTAATGACAGGAAATAGGCTTCCAGCGAATGTCTAGGCTGAAGGCTGTTGATGGCAACGCCCATATTCACGAGGTCTGTTATCAGGCGGGGGATATCGGCTTCTTTCATGCGGATGGTGAACAGGTTACCATCCTGCTGCATCAGCAAAGGCTGCCATACGGATGGCTGTAATTGCTGCCTTGTATGATCTGGATTGGCCACACGCAGCTCGATGAGCATCTTTGACGGATCGAACATTTCCTGCAATGCGCCTTCCGCCATCTTTTTTCCCTTGTTGATGATGATCATCCTGGTAGCAGTCAGCTCTATCTCATTCAGCAGATGCGAGCTCACCAGAACTGTTTTGCCATGCTCCCTGCTCAGTTCCACGATCAGCCTGCGGATATCTGCAATTCCCTGCGGGTCCAGCCCGTTAGTGGGTTCATCCAGGATCACCAGCTGCGGATCATGCGCCAATGCAACGGCAATCCCTAAACGCTGTTTCATCCCCTGCGAGAAAGTATGCACTTTGGAGTGTGCACGTTGGTGTAAGTCCACTCTTTCAAGTTGCAACATCAACTGAGCGTCGGAAAGTTTCAGTCCACTGAGTTTTGCAAAGAGCCTGAGATTTTCAAGCGCGCTGAGATATTTGTAAAGGTCCGGTCTTTCGATCACAGCCCCTACCTGCCGGAGAATTTCTTCCCGGTGTTTTCGTATATCCATGCCGAAGATCTCGATAGTGCCTGCAGTAGGCTGTATCAGCGTGAGCAACATGCGGATGGTAGTGGACTTGCCAGCTCCGTTCTGTCCGAGGAATCCATACACATCTCCCTTGTTTACTGTAAAGGATATATCATCAACAGCTTTAATATCCTGGTAATACTTACTGAGGTGGTTGACCGTGATTACTGGAGGCATAGCAGGTTTTATCTCTTGCAAATTACAATACAATTACAGCGTAAATCCGGTTCAATCTGTTATTTTTTTACACCAGGGCTTGTATATTAAGATCCGGCTGACTATATTTGCCTTCAATTCTCATCATCCTACGACAATTCCGTCCAATACAGGTCTTAAAATTGTCCTGTACCAATTTCCTCCAAATTTTTCTCAGTAGTAATTTCTCTATACAGCCCAACCTGAATAAGGTTATCCTCAAATGTCCAATAGCTATGTGAGCTACATAGAACTCCTTTGTCCAACAAATTTCAAGTCGAACTTCCTTTGAATGCCCCCGATCGCATGCAATCCGTGCCATGCAAAAAAACTTTATTCAAAAACTCTGAAATCTTGTTGACAGTATGAAACTGAATTCTACCCTCCTTGCCATCGTATGTGCATTCATGTCTCTCGCCGTTACGGCCCAGACTTATGAAAATTTCAACTCACGTGATGGCTATCCTCTCAATCAGGTAAAAACTTATCTCGTTGGCGAATGCTGGATCTTCAAAAGTGCTGATGTGAACAGCGGCTTTACCCCGGGCATCGAAGGCGATGGCGGCATCGTAATGGGACCCGCCACTTCTCCCACTCAGGAAACGGGCTTCTATACTCCTGCTCTTGACATGTGGGGAAACCTGAACGTGAAATTCTCCTACAAAGTGAGCGGCCCGTCAAACGGAGCCCGCAAATGGTTCAAAGTGTATGTTACCGACGTTGATAATAATATCTACGGTAACTACCTGGACAGTGTTGAGATCACCAATGCAGATCCCAGCGTAACTTATGAGTACGACAGAACTTTCTACTACCCTGAGATCGGTAGTGGCGTTTTCAAAGTGTATGTGAATTTCCAGGGCATCAATTCAACCAGCAGCCTGGGCATCGATAAATTCTGGGTAAGCGTGAACAAGAAATACGAAACTGGTTGTAACGCTCCCCCTGTTGCAGAAGATGATGAACTGCCAGGCACCAACACTTTCACTGCTACCGGCGAAGTAACCAACAACGACTACGATCCTGATGGTGAAATATTGTTTGCTGAACTGGTAGAAGGTTCACCAGACGGAACAGTTGAGCTCTTCGGCGACGGTTCTTTCAAATTCACTCCAAACCCTGGTTTTAACGGAAGCAGCACCAGCTTCACTTACAAAGTATGTGATAACGGTTATGCACAGCTTTGCTCTCCTACAGCTACAGTAACTATCACTTTCCCCACCGGCGGCCCACTGCCTGTAAGCCTGGTCGATTTCAAAGGCCTTAGCAAAACAAACGGCGATGTGGAAGTTAGCTGGGTAACCACTTTCGAAAGCAACAGCGACCGCTTTGAGGTATTGCGCAGCAGCGACGGTCAGAAATGGCAGACTGTTGGCACACTCGCCGCACAAGGCAATTCCAATGTAAAAGTGAACTATGTGTTCAACGATAAACCGGGCAATGCGACGAAGAAGGACCTCTACTATCAACTGAAACAGGTTGATAAAGACGGTCGCGTATTCATGAGCAAGATCCTGATCGTTCGTGTGTACAACAAAGCAGCCCTCAAGATGGTGAGCGTTACACCAAACCCTGTAAAGAATGATATTGTGGTGAACGTGCAAGTGAATGAGACTTCCATGATAGTGATGAAAGTGCTTACCAGCACCGGTACTGAAGTGATGCGTAAAACATCCAAAGCCGGCGCGGGCACCAATACTTTCACGCTCGACAATACCAGCGGCCTCCGCCCCGGATTGTACCTGCTGGAAGTGATCATCAACAGCAATGAGCGCATGATCGTTAAATTGCTGAAAGAGTAATAGTTTATTGGTTTCACAGAGGTAATACATTATCCCCCCATCCGCATTCAGCAGGACCGGGGGGATTTTTTTTCGAGATACCCCTATTTAGCGCCCACACCATAACAAAAGGGGCTGCCCAGGTGAATTGAGCAGCCCCTTTTGCTATTATTCAAAACCAATTAACGCTTCACAAGCTTTTGGCGATGTACGTTATTATCAGAAACAGTTAGTATTTCCATCACATATACGCCCGGAGATAATTTCGCTCCCGCCGGAATGGTGATGCTGTGCGCTCCTCTTGCCAATTGTTTGTTCAGACGGATTACTTCTTTACCTGAAATATCGATCAGCCTGAATCGCACCTGTCCGGGTGCTCTCAGCTCCATCTTCACAGTAATATCAGCCTGGAATGGATTCGGTTGCACCTGTATCTGCTGCAGGTTCTGCAGGCTCACACGCACCATCTTTGAAAGAGTAACATCATTACCGGCGATACCTACCACACGGATACGGTAGTACCTGTTCACCGCTGCAGTGTTCACAGCATCTGTATAGTTGTAAATATGTGAGCCGAGAGTATTTCCTTTCGATTTTACTTTACCGATAGCGCTGAAGTTGACACCATCAGCGGCATACTGCACTTCGTAGTAATCTATATCCTGTTCTTCCTTTACAGTGAATGTAAGATGCGAGCGATCATTCTGGATATTGGCTTTCAGATCGATGCTCCTCACCGGCAGTGTACCATCGGAGAAGAAGCAGGTTGGGTTCTGCGAACCGCCTGCGCCCGGCATGGCGGGGTCATTCGAGTTGATGAAGATGGTATTGCCATTCACATCCAGTAGCGTAATGCGGCTCTGGTTACATACCAGGGCCAGCGGTTCTACTTTGGCCCGGAAAGTGAGCACCGCACTGTTGGCGGCGCCCGGCCTGATGATACCGTTGAATTCACCGGGAGAATGGATCTCTCTTCCGCCAGGAACCGCATAAGGCATCAAAGGACCCGGATCATCTGCAAGCAGCACCCCATTCAGCCTGGTAGTTCCGGGAATATAAAGGGTTGAGTTGGGGATCGCATCGTGCAGTTTAACACCTGCTGCGTTGATATTGCCTGTATTGATCACTTCGATCCTGTACTCTACAGTATCTCCTCCCACCACAAACGGGCTTCCATTGATATTCCTGTAAGTCTTGTTGGCTGCCAGCGCCGGAGCCAGAACCGGAAAGGCGCAACTGGTATAGTCACCGGTGGTCCATACGTTGCTGGTGCTGCCGCCTGTGATGGAGTTGCCCTCCATTGTAAGCAGGTTAACCGTGTACACATTCCTGTAAGCGCCACCGATATACACGGTACCGGATGCATCAACGGCAATGGCATTGGAAGTGCTGGCAGGGAAAGGACTTACAGTGCCCAGGTATGTTGATATTTTGGTATTGGGATTGATCTTATACATCCTGCTGGAGTTGGCAATCAGGTACAGGTTACCGGAACCATCCCCGAAAATATCACCACCGCTTTCATCGAGGATATCGAAGCTGCCATTAGACGCATCGTTGATCAATGCGCCCAAACGCGTGATGGTAGGTATATTGGTGGAAGGATTCACAGAAAAGCGGATAATATCCTGGCCATTCTGCGTGATCGCATAACCGTAACCGTCAGAAGCAAAGGCCATCCGGTTGATATTCCAGCCACTTGAAAGTGTGGTTTCCAGTGGATAGTTCACATACCTGTAAGCAGTTTTAGTGGTTTGGTTCAGATCTACATAACACAAATCCTGCAAGGAATTGCTGTAGTTATTGACGAAATAGATACGGTTCGAATTCTTATCATAAGCAATGGCAGAAGCATATTTCAGCACACTGCCTGAAGGCAGTAATGCATTGGTAAGTGCATTCCGGCAGAGACCTGTTTCTCCGTTATAAAGAATGGAACCACCGGTTCCGTTTGAAGTGCTCACCGTTTTGAAATACCGGTAAGGTTGATTATCACCCGGGAGACCGCTGGTTGTTCTTGCGGTTGACTGGTAGATCACTGAGCAGGTAGCATCGGGCGTAAGATTGGTGAATACCGTATTGGTGTTCTGAAAAATGTGGCTGGCGCCATTATCACATTCCACCATTGCATAATTGGTGATATTGCCACCATTGGCAGTAACCCGCACCCGGAACTGGATCGTTGCCGTTCCTCCGGGCTCAATAGTTCCGGCAGGCCGCAAAGCGGAATTCACCAATGCACCGTCACCGGTGAATGGCGTAGTCCCATTCTCGTCTGCCAGGGGCGCGGAATTGAGCCTTGTGGAACCTGCAACATAGGCCGTACCTGCAGGAATATGATCTATTACTGTGGTGTTAGTGAGGTTCAATGCGGCCAGACTTCTTACCACGATCGTGTATTCCAATATGTCCCCTTCCTTGGCCAGGTTACCTGGCGAAGACATGGTTACGTTGGTTACAGTTTTACTCAGGTCAAGACTCTGGGCTATCGTTCTCTCGCTCATACCAAAAATGGATGCTGATATGATCAAAACAGCCAAAAGGTATTTTCCCGTTTTCATAAAATTGGATTTACATGGTTTAAAACTCAGATCAACTGTTGCTCTTCAACAACATGTATTGTGCTATCATCTTTTTAAAATTTTGTTCACTGTTTCCCTGCCGGTTACCAGGTCCTTCAGCGTAACAATGTACAGCTGCGGGATCCAGTTACTGATATTGAATTGCCTGTAACCTGCCCCCCTGGCCAGTTTCAGCACCTGCTGAAGCATTTGCCTGCCCGTAACGTCCCGTATACTGAGCAAATAGCGCGTATCGGTATCCAGGTTGAAGCGCAGCATCAGTTCATGCGAAGCGGGATTAGGCGTAACAGTGATGAACGTTGTTTGTTTGTAATTCAGGTATACTGTTTTGCTATACTGACTGCGTTGTTTTTTGTCTACAGCCCTGATGCGGTAGTGGTTCTCTGTTCCCGGTTCCGCATCCAAAAAATTATAAGGCGCGCCATCAAGTATGGCGCCGATGGTTACATAGTTCACACCATCAAGCGAACGTTGCACTTCAAAATGATGGTGGTCGTACCCAGTATTTGCTTCCCAGCTGATCAGTACGCCATTCGTCTGCCGCTTTGCCTGCACATCTATGAATTGTACAGAGAGTACGATATGTGTTGACTTCACAATCTCCACATTGTCGATATTAAACCCTTCGTCTACACGGGATGAATTTGACATGAAGCCGAAACGCAGACGTACATTATTATTTCCCAGATAATCACGCAGGTCTACCACTTCCTGGGTCCAGGTTTCATGAATTCCTGTGAGTGCCGGTATATTGTTCATTGCGCCCACGTTCTCACGGATAGTGCCTGTGGCGCAAACCGATTGATAATTGGAAGTACCGTTACCGGAGAGCTGCACCTGCAGTCTGTCGTACCCATTCTGTGCGCGATGCCTTGTACGGAAAACGAGATAAGCGGATTCCGCATCGGAAAGATCGATAGCATTTTTGTAAGTGGCGTAGGTTTGCTCATTGCTGGAATAATTGCCTGATGGGGATTCACTCAAAGATCTGCTGCCGCTGAAAGCCGCAGCAGTGGTGGTTCCCCAGTTGCCGGTGTAATTCCAGTTGGTTGTACTTTCCATATCATCATTTAGCAGTTGGTCCGGCTGATAGAACTTCACGATGGTATCGGTAAGCGTAACACCGGCAGACACTGTTCTGCATACAAAACGTATCCTGGTGCCCGGCGCGATGGCATTGGGCAACTGCCAGGCGATATCCCTCTCCAGTATGTCGAAATAATTGGGCATACTGTTGATAGAGACCGGCCCGCCGGTAATGGTGATATTCTCCAGGGCCTGCAGGGAAACCGTTACCGGCGCATCGGTAAGCCCGATCCGGCGAATGGAAAAATGATAATTGCCACTGGTATTATTGAAAGCAATCGGATCGAGGTCCTGCAATTCAAAATATGAACCGGACATATACGCCATTTGCAGATTGGCAAAGAACATGGAGCGGGCAATGGGAATGATCAGTGAATTATCCGGCCAGAAGCCATAGGAACCGGAACCTATCTCAACTGTATAACCGTAAGTCTTTTGTTTGCTTCCTGTTCCGATATCCCCGATCAGGTGCCAGTCCCTTGAATTGCCTACCGCATAGTAACCTACCGTGGCCTGTCCATCTCCCACGGAATAACCATTGTATTTACCCATGAGGGCGGAAGCATATTTATAAAAACTCAGATCCTGCGTAGTGAAGCTGTGCAGCGCTGGACGGCCAAAAGGCGTTACATAATAATTTCCGTAAGCGTGATGATCTATTGCGATGGTGAACTGCCTGCTTTGTCCAAGTTCACGCAGGGCGCGGGTTTCAGGTTCTGACCAGGCGGAAGGCCCAATATAGGTTTCATCATCAGGATCATTGGAGATGGAAACATTCGCTCCGTTCACTCCCCAGTCTACCCCGTAATTCCTGTTGATATCCACCCCTCTTCCGTTACCGGCGCCATTGTTCCTTCTGTTCTTTCTCCACATGCCTCCGCCACCGGGAGAATTCGTTTCATTGTAAACATATCCGTCAGGATTCACGCAGGGAAGGAAATACAATTCCCGGCTGTCTACCAGGTCTTTGATGCGGGCATCCGAATTGTAATGTTCCAGGAGATAATTCATGAAGAAGAAAAGGTTCATCATGCTCATGCCTTCGCGCGCATGATGGAGACCGGTATAGAGGGCTTCTGGTTCGTTCTCGTCTGTATCCGCATTGTCTGATATTTTCACCACTATGAGGGGATTGCCGTTATAGGTCCTTGTTGGAAGGATGATGGTATCCACCAGGCTGGGATAAGTGTTTACCATGTAATTGATCCTCTCCTGCATTTCTGCGAAAGTATAATAGCCGCCGTATGAGCCTTCAGTGAATGCTGCCGGCACATCCACCGATTCAATGGCGGAAGCACAGGATTGCTGGAATTGCAATTTGCCGTTCACCATGGTGGCGCCGGCATTGCGATAGAAATTACCCTTTCGGTACTGCTGTCTGAATGCAGCTTCTTCGTCCTCTATCAGAATAGAATAGGAACTGCCTGTTGCCTTGAGTGCAGCAAGCTGTTTGGTATTAAGGGAGGTAATGAATGAATTGCTCTCCTCGTTCACTTCGCCATGATCAAAGGAAACGCCTTTCGCAGTTAGCCAGGTAAGGCCCTGCGGCGGAATTTGTATGCTCACCCTGCTATACCTGGTTTGTGCAACCGAAGGCATGGTAGTAGCAAGCAGCAATACCCAAAGCAAATTATTTCCCGTTCTCATTATGCTTTAGTTGAAAGTATTAATGCCACGTGCACAGCAAAATCAATGCTGCCAGGAGGAATGACGATAAATCCGGGAAATTGTGTAGAAGAAGGAAGAGTACAGATGTTTCATGCATCCAGGTTTTTCGGTAAAGGATTAATTGTTTATGGTGTGTCAATGCAAGAGTAATTAATAATTCATTTACCTGCAATAGGAGATTTACCATACATCAATATGTACTGTTGCAAAGAAAATAATGAATGCCGGATGAGATTCATTTACAAGGGCCAAAAAATAAACTTCCCTCTCAACACAATAAAAAACCTGGCCCACAGGCCAAAATAATGCCGGTAACATCCCCCGTTTTACCGACCCCGTCCCCGGTTTTACCGAAAGCAGGCACCCGGAATTTAAGTTTACTGTATAAACTACTTTACTTTGCCTCATAAACTTAACCGCTATGCTGAAAGTGATCCCCTTCATCCTCCTGTTGCTCACCAGTTTTCTGGGGAGTGCCCAAACCGTTCTCCAGGGACGGATCAAAGACGGCAAAGGAAAAGGTATTGGCGGCGCCAGCATCGCCATTAAGAATTCCTACGACGGCGCTACTACGGACTCACTCGGCAATTACCGCTTCCGCACATCAGAAAAAGGAGAACAAACCCTGCTGATCACCTGCATCGGTTATAAACCATTTGAACAAAAGATCGCACTCGCAGGCGGCGATCAAAAACTGGATGCCATCCTGAAAGCCGAACCCAATGAGCTAACTGCGGTAGTGATCACAGCAGGGACCTTTGAAGCAAGCGATACCAAACGTACTACAGTACTGGGTCCTATCGATATCGTCACAACTGCCGGCTCTGACGGGGACATTACCAATGCACTCAAAACCCTGCCCGGCGCCCAGCAGGTAGGAGAGAAAGAAGGGCTCTTTGTACGCGGTGGCAGTTCCGAAGAAGCCAAAGTATTCATCGATGGCACACTGGTGAACAATTATTTTCAGAGCAGTGTTCCGGATATCGCATCCCGCGGCCGTTTTTCGCCTTTCATCTTCAAAGGCACTGTGTTCAGTACCGGCGGTTATTCGGCACTCTATGGCGGTGCACTCTCTTCCGCTCTGATCCTGGAATCAACTGACCTTCCCGATCAAACCTCAGCCAATCTTGGGATCTCGCCCATCTTTGTGAGCGGCGGTTACAACCAACTCGGCAAAGACAAGAAATCCAGCTGGGGCGCCAATTACGGCTATACCAACCTGGCAGCTTATTTCGCCATCATAAAACAAAGGCCCGATAATTTCCTTACACCACAATTCCATAACGGAGAATTCAATTTCAGGATCAAGACCTCCAAAACAGGTATCCTTAAATTCTATGGCTATTTCAACTATGGCCAGTTGGGACTGCGCAGGGCAGATATCGATTCCACCGCACTCAAAAATGCCTTCACGCTCTATAACTTTAACGTATATACGAACCTGAGCTGGAAGGAAAAGATCGGAAAACACTGGAGACTGAACCTGGGCGCATCGTATAGTAATAATATCGATAAGATCAGGAATGTATTGGAAGACCAGGATAATAAAGAACAATTCATAGCCCAGGTTCCTTACGACAGCAAATCCTTCCACATAAAGAACAATTCGGATCTCTCACAGATCAAGATGGTATTGGAAAGAAGATTATATGGCCTCAGCGCCATTCGCTTTGGGGGTGAGTACCTCTACTTCACAGACAAAACAGATTTCACCAACCGTTATGTGCAGCATGCGAAAACAAATGCGGAAGATCATTTCAAAGCAGGTTTTGCAGAAGCCGATGTATACATCACCAACGACATTGCCGCCAAACTGGGTGGACGTGTAGAACATTCTTCGCTGCTGAACAGGGCCAATATTGTGCCCCGGGCATCACTTGCTTACAAGTTGGGCAACCAGGCACAGGTATCACTGGCTTACGGCATTTTCTATCAGCGTCCCGAAAAGGAATTCTTTCTCCGCAACTATGCACAAACAGACGACCTGTTGTATACCAAAGCCACACATTACATCGCCAACTACCAGCGCGTGAGCCGCAACTATACACTGCGCATAGAAGCCTTTTATAAGAAATACGATGAACTGGTGAAAACCTATGCCACCAAAGGGAATACACTGCCAGACAGCGTGGCCAACGGTGGCTCCGGGAAAGCACAGGGAATCGAACTTTTCTGGCGCGACCGGAAAACATTCAAGGACGTGGATTACTGGATTTCCTATTCCTTTCTGGATACGAAACGGGATTACCTGAATTATCCCTATGCCATCCAGCCATCCTTTGCAGCCAATCATACCGCCAGCCTGGTTGTGAAGAAGTTCCTTACAAAAATCAAAACCAGTTTCAACGCTTCTTATTCCTTTGCCACTGGCAGGCCCTATTATAATTTCCGTTACAATGCCGGCGATGGTAAATTTGTGATCGCAGACCAGGGCAAGACCATCACTTACAATAATCTCAGCCTGAGTGTGAACTACCTGCCCAGTATCGGGAAGAAAGATGCGAAGAAGTTCACGGTTTGGGTATTCTCGCTGAACAATGTGCTGGGCAACGACCAGGTCTTCGGTTACAACTATTCCTGGAATGGCAGCCGCAAAGATCCGGTCCTTCCCACTGCACGCCGTTTCTTTTTCGTGGGATGCTTTATCAGTTTTGGTATAGACAGATCAGAAGACGTCATCAACAGTAACTTATAAAATAATCAACAATGAGAAAAATCCTGTTTGTATTTGCTGCACTTACGCTGACAGTAACAGCCATGGCACAAAGTGAAAAGTATACCGGCGCCATGACCGCCAGGATCGAAGAATTGGGCGTGAATAAAACAGCCGATGATTTCCTGGCCTCTTCCCAGGCATTCGAGCGGATCGCAGATGCAGAAAAGAACCAGTGGCTTCCCTATTATTACGCAGCATACGCATATGGCATCTATGCCCTGGTGAAAAATGATGCTCCTAACAATGATCAGTATGCGGATAAGATAGATACCTTGCTGGCAAAAGCATCCGCCCTGGCGCCCGGCAATTCCGAGATCAGCGTGATCAAATCCATTTCTGCCACAGTTCGTATGATCGTGAACCCGATGGAACGTTATATGCAGTATGGCCCCGCTATTGAGAAAGCATTGAGCGATGCCAAATCACAGGACCCCGGAAATCCTCGTCCCTATTTCATCCAGGGACAAAATCTGCGCTACACACCAGAGCAGTTCGGTGGTGGCTGTTCTACTGCAAAACCCATCATGGAAGAAGCGTTAAAAAAATACGGCAGCTTCAAACCCGCATCTGCACTGCATCCCAACTGGGGGCAAAAACAACTGGAAGAGATGATCGCCGGTTGTAAATAGTATTAAAATTCAAAGCGGGGTTTTTAATCGGCTTGCTGGTTGATCACCCTGCTTTGACTGTATATTTGTTACTGTATTCGTTGAAAACGCAGTAATGGAATTCAAGGACCTCGACCCCATCTTACACTCCCAGCTCCGCCTTGCCGTGATCAGCCTGTTGATGCAACAACCGGAGGCCGACTTCACGCTTCTCCGCGAAAAGACCAATGCCACAGCCGGCAATCTCAGCGTTCAGATCAATAAGCTCCGCGAAGCAGGCTACATCGAAGTTCACAAACAATTCCACAACAACTATCCTCAAACCATTTGCCGCATCACTTCCCCCGGCAGACAAGCCTTTCAGAAATACGTCAACAACCTGCAATCTTATCTGCACATCAGGAAATAGGAAGTACATTTTCTCTGATTCAAATCCAGATCACTCCATATATTTTGCAGCTTTGCCTAACCTGCTTTCTTTTCATATTTCTTCTTTTATCACTCTTACCCTATCAGCGTGCCCATGCCTCCGGGGGGTGATGCAAATCCGGCCTTGCGAAATGTAAGCGAAGCAGCCCAACAGCATTACCACCGCCTCATCTCTCCAATCCACAGCCCCAAATCATTCTCCCGCGTCGGTTCATTTCCCAGCCGGATTTGCATCCCCCCGGAGGCAGGCAGGCCCAAAAAGAAAGCCAGGCTTGGAAAAGCCCGGCTGTTGTTGATCGTACCCTTTAAATAAAAACCAGTTGAAGAGTTGTTGATCACAGAAAGCATCAGCAGGTACGTAAAGGCTGAACTTTCTTAAAACACACCCTGTAGACACAGGATGACTTGTTGTAGATCGTACTCTTATAAAAATTTGAGTGTAGAGTTTATTTCAATTTCGCAATTCGTTGAGTGGAAGATTCGGTTCCGTTTCCTGCGCGAACAAAGTAGATACCGCCACCCAGATCACTCATATTCACCACTTCAGTCTGCCCTGCGCGATTGGCAACCTGACGCTTTACTATTTGGCCGCTGTTATTGAATACTTCGATATTCACTGTATTGTTCTGCCAGCTTACGGGAAGCTGCACACGTAATTCGTTTACCACAGGGTTAGGATAGGTGAGGATCTTCGCATATTCTTTCACTTCTGCATTACGAATGATACGCACTACAGATTTCTCTGTTTTTCCGTCCATATCCACGATCCGGAGACGATAGTAGATGATGCTGGCGTACTTGTTCTTCAGATCGTCTGTGAACTTGTAGTTGTTGTTCACATTGGAGTTCCCGATCGCAAACACGAGTCCCGCTTCGTCATATTCCTTTCCATCGAAGCTGCGTTCCACTACAAAGTGACTGGCATTGATCTCCTGTGCTGTGCTCCAGTTGAGCGCAACCCTGGTATCGTTCTTTTTGGTAGCGTTGAAAGAGCTGAGTTTAACTGGCAGCGAACCTTCAACTGGTTCAGTGTAAACAAATGATTTGAACCAGAAAGAATACATCCTCGATGCTGCTCCATCCCTTCCCTGGCTCACGCCGCCCGCACGCAGGCGTATTCTTGAAATGTTTGAATATTTGTTGGTCACCATCACCCTGGTGGCGGTGGGATCAATGTTCGTGTAGTTGGCAGTGGGCCCTGTGAATTTTTTACCAGGCACCAGTCCCATATAACCAGTCAGCGCTTCATTCACACTGCTCGCCTTGATCTGCGTTCTCGCTTCCAGCGTATATGATTCCAGGCTGAAGAATGAAACATGTTCGCTGAGTGTACCGCCGTTTCCATCCAGGTCAAGTGCAGTGAGGTCAACACTTTCAACGGGTACAGGCTGATTGGTCCCACTCTTCACGAAAGCAATTTCAAACTCCATATACCAGTCACTGAAACCTCTAGGTGTAGTGCCATTGTTGTAGTTCACTTGTGGCTGGAATGCGTTATCGAAGCCAGATGAAGTGAGGTCGATGGCGTCTAGTTTCACCAGGGAGGAGGACCGTTTGATGATCGTGACCCGTGCATCTACATTTGTAGTTACAGACGGGAACCTGTACACAGCACCGTCTTTACCGGCGGAAGCTGGTGAATTAGGTTCAAGTTTTGAATTTCTGAATTCTAACTCTTGCGAGTAACCGAAAACAGAGTTTGCAATAAATAACAGAACTAAAGCTGTTGATTTAAAGGTGATACGGGCAACTTGGGTAATAGTGATTACCGTAGGGTACGCTTTCATATATTTCTATTAAAGGGGTAACAGAATTTGAACGCGGTAGCCCACAGGAATTTGGAACCTATAAGGTCATTTTCGTAGAAATTGGCAGAAATGGATTACTTATGAAAATTGGATGGAGAAAAGAGTACGGCTATTCGAGGGGATTTGGAGGAAGTCGTTTGACTTGATGAAGCAAAGTAAATTACAAAATTTCAATTGTGCAAGCATCTCCCCAAAGTTTTTTCTGCAACAAGAGCTAAAACCTTGTGTGGCGTTGATTTCCAGCGCATAAAAAAAGTGCTTCCGGGTATAAACCGGAAGCACTTCCACTATGAATCTGAATATTCTTATCAGCTTATTTGTACTGAGGCATGAGGCTCTTTGCGAGGTCAACCATTTTCTTGATGCTGTTGTCATCAAGAATGCCTTTTTTGAATTCGGCCAGTACATCAGGGAGTTTGTTATCCATTTCCAGGAGGAAGTGGTCTTCGAACTCACGTACACGTTTAACCGGAACTTCACGGAGCAGACCTTGCGTACCGAGGTAGATGATCGCTACTTGTTTTTCCACTTTGAACGGAGTGTACTGAGGTTGTTTCAGGATCTCCACGTTACGGGCGCCTTTGTCCAGTACCAGTTTGGTAGCAGCGTCCAGGTCGCCACCGAATTTGGAGAAGGCTTCCATCTCACGATAGAGGGCCTGGTCCAGTTTCAGGGTACCGGATACTTTCTTCATTGATTTGATCTGAGCGGAACCACCTACGCGTGATACAGAGATACCTACGTTGATGGCCGGTCGGATACCAGCGTTGAAGAGGTTACCTTCCAGGAAGATCTGACCATCGGTGATGGAGATCACGTTGGTTGGGATGTATGCAGATACGTCACCGGCCTGTGTTTCGATGATCGGCAGAGCGGTCAGTGAACCACCACCTTTAACGAGGTGCTTGATTGAATCAGGGCAGTCGTTCATGTTCTTTGCAACACTATCGTCGTTGATAACTTTAGCGGCGCGTTCGAGCAGACGGCTGTGGAGGTAGAATACGTCACCAGGATAAGCTTCGCGGCCCGGCGGACGGCGGAGCAGCAGGGATACCTCACGGTAAGCTACGGCTTGTTTTGAAAGGTCATCATACACGATCAGTGCAGGACGTCCGGTATCGCGGAAGAACTCACCGATGGCAGCACCAGCGAAAGGAGCGTAGAACTGCAGCGGAGCGGGATCAGAAGCAGAAGCCGCTACGATGGTAGTGTAGGGCATTGCACCTGCATCTTCCAGGGTTTTCATCACACCGGCGATGGTAGAAGCCTTCTGACCGATGGCTACATAAATACAATATACAGGTTTACCAGCTTCGAAGAATTCCTTCTGGTTGATGATAGTATCGATAGCGATCGCTGTTTTACCAGTCTGACGGTCACCGATGATCAGCTCACGCTGACCGCGGCCGATGGGGATCATGGCGTCGATGGCTTTGATACCGGTTTGCAGCGGCTCTTTTACAGGCTCACGGAAGATAACGCCGGGAGCTTTACGCTCGAGGGGCATCTCATAACGCTCACCTTTGATGGGGCCTTTTCCGTCGATAGGGTCGCCCAGGGTATTTACAACACGGCCCAGCATTCCTTCTCCTACGTTGATAGAAGCGATCTTACCGGTACGGCGTACTTTAGCACCCTCTTTGATGTCTCCGCTCTCACCCATCAATACCACACCCACGTTGTCTTCTTCGAGGTTGAGGGCAATAGCTTTAACGCCATTTTCAAATTCAACGAGCTCACCAGAGCGTACGTTGCTTAATCCGTATACACGGGCGATACCGTCACCCACCTGTAATACAGTACCCACTTCTTCAAGATCAGCGGCGGCATTGAAATTGCTCAATTGCTGGCGCAATATCGCTGAGATCTCATCGGGTTTAATTTCTACCATATGATAACCTTGTTTATTGTTGATTTATAGAGTGTGAGTATACTCACTACCTGATTTTATAAATAAAGTCGTTGTTCAGGAACTGGGCCTTGATCTTGTTCAGATCATAAGAGATGCTGGCATCAACCAGTGTATCTCCGATCTCCAGTTTGAACCCACCGAGAATAGCTTCATCCACTGTAGTAGTGAGATCGATATTCTTTGTTCCTGCCTGCTCCTGTACTTTGGCGACGATCTGGTTCTTCAGGTCTTCGCTTACAGGAATGGCAGTGGTGAGACGAATAGTTTGAATTCCTTTGTGTTGCTTGTACTGGTCTATGAACGCTGCTACGATCTCGGGCAGGTTGCCTTCGCGGCCTTTGTTTACCAGCAGGCGGTTGAAAGAAGCCGTTAGTTCTGTGATCTCACTGCCTGTTACAGCATCCAGGATAGCAGCCTTCTTATCGGCCTTTACCACAGGGCTTTTCAGCAGGTTTACGAAATCGCGACTGTTCTTACAAACCTTCTGCAGGAAGAGCATATCTTTATATACTTCCTCCAGTGCATTTCTTTCGAGCGCCAGGTCTACCAGGCTCTTTGCATATCTTCCAGCTAAACGTGGATTGGGCATAATAAAGATTAAATTAGTTCAGTTTCACTTCGCTTGCCAATGATTTGATATAGTTCTCCTGCTCAGCTTTATTGGCCAGTTCGCGGCGCAGTACTTTTTCAGCTACTTCGATAACGAGGTTACCAACCTGATTTTTCACATCAGTGAGGGCAGCCATTTTCTGCTGTTCGATAGCAGATCTTGCATCCAGGATCAGCTTGTTGGCTTCAACTTTTGCTTTTTCTTTTGCTTCGTTGATGATCCTGTCTCTTGTTTCCGCAGCATCTTTCAGCAGTTTTGCTCTTTCTTCACGTGCTTCAGCCAGCAGTCTTTCATTATCGCTCTTCATCTGGGCCATTTCAGCCTTTACTCTTTCGGCAGTAGCCAGAGAGTCAGCAATACCTGTTTCCCTTTCTTTCAGGGAGTTCAGGATGGGCTTCCAGGCAAATTTGGAAAGGATGTAGAATACGATGAGGAAAGCCAGCGCAGTCCAGATCAATAAACCATTTTCTGGTACAAGTAAGTCGATGCCGGATTTAAGTAATATCATATATAAGCTTTAATAATAGCAACAGTAATTAAAAACAGAATTTGAAAGATTACTGCATCCTCGGCCCTTTGCGTTGGATGCAGTAATAATGTTTGTTTAAACGAACATAGCCAGGATACCTGCGATAACTGCGAACAGGGCAACACCCTCTACGAACGCAGCAGTCAGGATCATGTTAGCGCGGATGTCGTTAGCAGCTTCCGGTTGGCGGGCAATAGCTTCTACTGCACCTTTACCAATCTGACCGATACCGATACCAGCACCGATTGCAGCCATACCTGCACCGATAGCGCCTCCGGCATTAGCCCAGGCTACTTCGCTCAACATAATGTTTAAAAGATCCATTTTTCTGTTTTTATTAGAATTGATAAAAAATGACAACGTTTATTAAATGATCACTGCATCATCCGGCAGATCGTGGTGCGCATGATCATCATGGTGATGTGTTTCTTCAATAGCCTGGCCAATGAACACGGCTGTGAGGTTAGTGAAGATGAACGCCTGGATGAATGCTACCAGCACTTCAATCAGGAAGATGAACACAGAGAAACCGATGGAGATGGGTGAGAATCCCCAACCGATACCTGCACTCATGCCTCCGAAGATGAATATCAGTGAGATCAGACAAATAATAATGATGTGACCAGCCAGCATGTTCGCAAAAAGACGGATGATCAATGCGAATGGCTTGGTGAAAATACTGAGGAACTCAACCAGCACCATGATGGGCTTCACAAAACCAGGCACAGGTGGGTTGAAGATATGACCCCAGAAATGTTTGTTACCGCTGAAGAGGATCACAATGAAAGAGATCACACCGAGAACAGCAGTGAACGCGATATTACCGGTTACGTTGGCTGATCCGGGGAGCAGGCCAAAGAGGTTATTGATCAGGATGAAAAAGAAGATGGTCAGCAGCAGGGGCAGATACTTCGTATACTTATGACCGAGGTTTGGCTTTGCCACTTCATCCCTTACAAAAGTGATCACAGGCTCGATGGCATTCTGGAAACCAGATGGAGCCTGTTTTACACCAATTCCTTTTTTGTATTTTTTAGCAATGCTCAGCATGATCACCACCAGTAAGGTGAGCGCCACCAGCATCTGAACTACGTTACGTGTGAGGGAGATATCGTAAACTGTTACGGACTCATCGATCTGTCCGGCTTCGTTCACAGGGAACACTTTACCATCTACCAGTCTGTATCCGTTATAGTCTGCATGACCGTGCTCGAATTTAGAGCTGAGGAATGCAGTGAAACCGCGCTGCGGGGAGTAAAGCATTACAGGCAGCGGGAGGGAAATGGGATGCAAATGACCATCTTCGCCGGTAACGTCCATGAAATGGTATTCATGCCCGTCCAGAACGTGGTCGAAAATCACCTTATTGGCATCGAAACCCTTCTTTTTTTCTGTAGCGGCATGGCCCTGTTCTTCATGCTGGTCATGCTGTGCAAGAGTTACATTAGAAAATAGAATCATAAAAAGGCTGAAACTCGCTACAGCAAAGGATTTGAGACTGCTAACCTTCATACCTGTCGTTAAATTTGGCGCAAAGATACGTTGGGGACGGCTGAAAAAGAACGAGTGTTGAAAGTATTTTACTGAAAGGAGGGAAAAAGAGGGCCCATGAGGAAAAATGCAGGAGCAAGTGGTCACAAAATTGACGAAAATGAAAAAGTGGAATTAAAACCAGATATGTTCTTAAAACACTATTACTTGAAAATCAGCCTTTTTGCTGCCTGAGATTTCTTATACGCTCCAATTCAATAACATCTAACTGGTCCTTAGGTCGGTTTACCACTTTCTTGTTATCTATCAAATGGTTAATCTGAAGAAAAGGCACTTTCAAATGGTTAATCTGAAGAAAAGGCACTTTGATTCCTTCCAATTCTGCAATTGAAGCCATTTTCAAGCATTCCTCAAAACTAATATCGACTCCTTTTAATGAAGTCATTATATCAAGCACGATACCGTCTTCAGAAGAAGATCTGCATCTGCAGTCGCTCTAATATATCCGTGCATATTGACTGCAAAACCGCCAACCATTATGTACAAAACTCCATTCTGGTTTAGTCCTTTCCAAAACCTTAACAGACCATCATCCATTATGTCCATAGAAAGAAATTAAGACTGGTGAGTGATTTTAGCGGATGCCAGCATCTTACCTATACGCAACATTCTGCGAAAAAGTTTGTATTTCTCGATATCAGATAAGCGCATATGCTGCTCCAAACGTTTATCTTCAACATCCTGATGGGATTTGTATTCAGCATCGTGATCATTTACTTGTTGAAGATGCTGCTCCTCCTTTTTCGGATACTCTTTCATTAATGCAATTTACTAATTTCTTTGGGAAGAAGAATTGGTACAGTCGTTTTGTAGCTCACTCTTTTTTCTTTTGGGCAGCCAATTTATTGTTCAACTCCTCCAGGTCTTGAAGATCAGCAAGGTTAGCATCTATTTCCTTTCTTTTCTTATTGAAAACTTCATAAATCTCAGAAACACTTTCTTCCATTTGGGCATTGCTTATTCTGCCGGAATCTTTCAATACAGTTTTGTCGTTGAATTCAAGGATCCTATCCACATTTTCTTTCCAAAAGCCCATAGTTGGTGCGTTACGGTTCTTAACTCTTAACTCTGCAGTTTCAAGAAAGATTACTACCAACCTGTTTAAGGTATCAATTTCATCCTCTAGCAAATAATTCTTGGCTATATAAATATCTTGCTTACGAACTACTTCACCTTTCCATGATGTCAAAGCCATATTAGGCTTATCTGCATCAGCTCTTGTTACAATGATCTCTGCCGCAGTTTTCCCCGTAACTGCATACAGCAATTTATTCTGAGTTTCAGCAAAAAACATTTGTGTTGCTTTATCGGTTGGATCATAATCGGAGCTCAAAGCGAAAAGGTCTCTTACTTTTTGATAAAACCGCTTTTCTGAAGCTCTGATATCACGAATCCGTTCTAATAGTTCATCAAAATAGTCCGGTCTACCATCTGGATTTTTTAAACGCTCATCATCTATCAGAAAACCCTTGATCAAATATTGTCGAAGATTTTGATTAGCCCATATTCTAAATTGAGTTCCGCGTTTACTCCTGACCCTGAATCCAATTGCCAGGATCATGTCAAGTGAGTAAAAAGAAACATTATATTGTTTACCGTCAGCACCAGTATTCAAGTAATCCTTGACAACTGAATTTGAACTCAACTCACTCTCTTTCAATATATTAATTATGTGATTACTAATATTTTGAACGGAGGTGTCAAAAAGTTCCGCTAACTGAGCCTGGTTCATCCAAACATTTCCATCACGTGCATAAAGTAGTACAGATGATTTGCCATCCGAAGTATTATAAATGATTATTTCCTGCTTTTCCATAGTATAAAATTACAGGTCCTTAAAACAATGATAATAGCTTACTACAAAGAAAAAATGAATACAATACATTCATCGTTCCTCTACCCCTGCACCTGCTTCTCAAACTGCATCTGGTGCAACTTGTAATAAAAGCCCTGCAGCTTCATCAGTTCCTCATGATTACCGGCTTCCTTCACTTCTCCCTTGTCCAGCACAATGATCTGTGTGGCTTTGCGGATGGTGCTCAACCTGTGTGCAATCACAATACTCGTTCTACCTGCTATCAATTTTTCGATAGCTTCCTGGATCAATAATTCGCTTTCTGTGTCCACCGAAGAAGTGGCTTCGTCCAGGATCAGAATGGATGGATTGTATAATAATGCGCGGATAAACGATAATAACTGTCGCTGCCCCAAACTCAGGGTACTACCTCTTTCCATCACGTTGTAATCATAGCCGCCGGGCAATTGCATGATGAAATCGTGCATACCGATCAGCTTTGCTGCTTCAACTACCCTTTCGCGTGGGATCGCGGGGTTGCGTAACGTGATATTGTCCAGCACGGAACCGGAGAACAGGAATACATCCTGCAGCACTACACCTACATTTTTGCGGAGCGCATCCAGCCGGAATTCTTCGATATCCACATCATCCACGCGGATAGCACCTTTCTGGATATGATAGAGTCGATTGATCAGACTGATGATGGTGGTCTTGCCGCTGCCTGTATGCCCAACAATCGCGATAGTTTCCCCGGGTTGTGCTTTGAAGTTTACATCTTTCAGCACATAACGGTCATCCACATAGGCAAAGCTCACATGATCGAATTCGATCTTTCCCTTCACCTGTTCCGGTGAAAACTGCCCATCTTTCTTCACATAATCTTCATTGTCCAGTACTTTGAACACACGCTCACTGGCCACCATACCCATCTGCAGAACGTTGAACTTATCAGCAATCACGCGGAGCGGGCGGAAGAGCAGGTTCAGACAGAGATAGAAGGAGATCATTTTACCGATCAGGTCTTCTGCCGATTTGCCTTCGAGCTGCATGGCATGGGTAGCCGCCCACCAAACGAGTAAACTGGTGCCTACGGCCAGTACAATTTCCACCACGGGAAAGAAAACCGAATAAGCGAAGATGGCTTTGATATTGGCGTTGCGGTGTTCGCGGTTGATCTTTTTGAATTTATTGAACTCGCGGTCTTCTGCGGCAAATGCCTGCACCACTGGCATTCCCGTGATATGTTCCTGTACAAAGGCATTGAGCGCAGCCACGGCATTACGTACACGGATAAACGATTTGTTCACGCTCTCCTTGAAAACATAAGTGGCTGCAATGAGTATCGGGAATGGCGCCAGGCTCACAAGGGTGAGCTGCCAGTCGCTCAGGAACATAAAAAGCAGGATGGCGATGATGGATAAGAGGTCTGCAATGATGGGGATCAGTCCATCAGCAAAAATATCATTGATGGCCTCGATATCATTGATAGTGCGGGTGGTGAGGGTGCCGATGGGCGTTTTATCGAACTGTGAGAGGTTCAGTCCGAGTATCTTCCTGTACACTTTCACACGCAGGTCTTTCACTACGCTCTGGCCCAGCCAGGCCGTGAGGAAGGAGAACCAGAACCGGAAGGCGGACTCAATCAGCAATAACCCGATCTGGATAACGGTTACCCAGATCACAATATCGATGAAGCGGATCTTGTCTACGAGAGCGGCTGCAGCTCCGTCCTTCACATAATCATTGATGGTAAGTTGTATGAGATATGGCCTGATGGGTGATAATACTGCCAGTAGTATCGCCAGGCCCAACGAAATGTAGAATCTTCTCTTATAAGGGGCAGCGAACTGGAACACCCTTCTGAGCAAACCAAAGTTGAATATTTTTTTCTCCTTCCCTTCTGACATACAAGGGGGCAAAGATAGGTACTGTTAGTGTGATAATTACTCTTCTCCCATCGCTTTGCGATAAGCCTTGATAAAAATGGCACCAAGGTTCTTATACGGGGGGATGTAGTCGTCAAATTTTTCCCTGGCGGCGGCATCATTCCTGAATTTGCCGGAGAGATCGCGCCACATCGGGATCCAGTCGATATTCCGGCCTGCCACCAGGTTGTTGTTGATAGCCTGCAGGATAGGTTCGTTCACTACTTTCGTTCCCACCTGTTTGGAAGATATGATATGCGCATCCTTACAAATAGTTAACACTTCATTGAGGTTATTGTACCCGCCACAGGAACCGAGCACCACAATTTTAGCAGTCGGCGCAAGCTTCTTGAGTGTGGACGCGAGGTGGTAGCTATGTCCGCGATGGATCACCACGGAAGGCCTGAGATTTCGTTCTTCCAGGTATGCGATGAGTTTGTTCTGTGCTTTTTCGTCCGGATCATCATCGCCAAGCAGGGGCCTGTTGGCATAGATCCAAACGGGCTTGCCCCTGGTAGAATTGATAGTTACCCATTCAGGATTTTTATCATTGATCCTCCACTCGGCTCTTCCGCGGAACATATTCATGAAATTGATGAAGCTGAGTTGTCCGTCCTTGTCTTCATCGCCATAAAAGAACACTTGTTGAATGACCCGGCCGCTATCATCTACCAGCCCTTTGTAATCCTGATCATAGATCGAAGGAATGCCAAGCTCTGCGGAGAGATCGGTTTTGGTAGTTGTATCTGCGGACTGGAAAAGTATCTTGAGCAGGTTGTAGATCACGATGCCGCGCTTGTTGTTCTCGCGTACATTTTTCTCGTAACTCCAGCGGACCTGGTTGAGCACGAAGCCGGCCATTTCCTTGTCTTTGTCCATGATACTGCTATAGGAATCGGCTACATCCACCGCATCTTCCAGTTCGTCCCCTCCCGGTTTCGGTTTTTCGAGACCGATCACAAACGACTGCATGAGGGTGGCGGCATTTTCCTTGCCCATGGTGCCGAGGAAATTGTTCAGTGTATTGTATCCGGCGGCCATCTTGATGAATTTGCGGAAGTAATCGCCGTGGACGCTCATCAGGAGACTATCGCCGCGGGGATTGGCCATCCGCTCGAAGATGCGTGGGTAAACGCCGCTAACATAACTTGAAGTATAGAGTTCGTCTTCACTGAGAACGGAGATGTAATAGAGTTCCTGCGGTGTGAGGCCTTCCAGTCTTTTGAAGCGTACAGCCGAATTGTTCACATCATGAAGGGCATTGATCTCTCTTACAAAATATTGTTTGGCCTTGCTCGCCATCATGGCGGTAAGGGCTTTCATTTCGTGGGCGGTATCGCGGAGCGGCGGAAGCAGGCGGGCAGCATAATCGATCCGCGTTTTCACCATCAGCCTGAAATATTTGAAATCATCATCTTTCACACTATCGATCTCTGCGAGTGTGATCCTGCCTTTGAGAAGATTATCGAGAAAAGGGAAATACAATTGTCCGCTCTTGCTATTGGCCATTCTTGCCACCATGTTCACGAAGGTATCCGGGTGATTGCGGATACGGTCGCCCAGTTTGTTTCGTGCTGCGGCATAATCATAGAGCCGGCGGGTATCGCGCTGGGCAACCACGCTGATGAGACTATCGGCAAAATATATATTGGGATTATCCCGTAGCACGGGAAGCGCCTGGTCAGGATGCAGTTTAATGAACTTGCGGAGCAGGGTCACTTTGGAACCTGCCATCCCGGGATTGTCGGCAAAATAGAATTCGAAACAATCCACGATGATCTTTCCAATCCCATAGTCCACTTCATCAACGAGGAGTTTGATACTTTCCTTTTTCCTGTTGAGATCGATACCTTTTTCAAAGGCTTTCACAAGGGCAGGCCCCATGGTTGGACCGAAATCACGCTTGTTCACTTTATCGCCATACCCGCGGAGCAAGTATTCCAGCGTACGGAGGTAACGGCCTTTATCATTGCTGTTGAGGGTGGAATCTGTTTCGATATCCATCTGTATTTCATTCACCTGGCGGGTGATGGCATCCAGCGCTTGCAATTTGGTGGACGTATCGATCCGCAGGCGGTCGAATTCCAGTTGAAGTTTCAGCTGCGCCTTATCGATATTGTCGTGCCAGAGGGATCTTTCCCTGGCTATCTGATAACTGGAAGCTCCCTGTCCCTGACCAAGGAGGTCCCCACAGAACAGGATCAATAAGATAACGATTGATATAGATGGTTTCATACGGTGCGATAACTCCGTTGATACCCTGCAAAAATACGACCAATTGACCGTATCGCCCGGAAAATCAATTATTCCCGTATTAGATCAGTTAACAATTTCATAATCGATTAACTACATGTGGCTTGCAGCGGTAAATTAACTTTGCGTAAATTAATTGTTAACATGGATTCTAAAGGAAAGAAGATCTTAATCGCTGATGATGAACCGGATATCCTTGAGATCATACAGTACAATCTGAGCCGGGAAGGGTATGATGTGATCACTGCCAAAGACGGTGATGATGCCCTGGCAAAGGCCAAATCAAGCCAGCCTCAGTTGATTGTACTGGACATTATGATGCCTAAGAAGAATGGAGTGGAAGTTTGTGAGATCCTTCGCGCCCAGCCTGCCTTCAAAGACACCCTTATTATTTTCCTCACCGCCCTGAACGATGAAAGCTCCCATATCAAAGGCCTGGAAACCGGCGCCGATGATTACGTGAGCAAGCCCATCAGTCCCAAAGTACTGGTCAGCCGCGTAAATGCCCTCTTCAGAAGAGTCAACAAAGATGAGCCGGAAGACAAGGTGATCCGCATAGACAACCTGGAGATCGACCCGGTGAAATTTGAAGTGAAAGTGAATGGCAATTCCGTGGTACTGGCTAAAAAGGAATTCGAGCTCCTGTACCTCCTGGCTTCGAGGCCCGGACGCGTGTTCCTGCGGAACGAGATCCTCAATCATGTATGGGGCAACGATGTAATTGTGGGCGACCGCACCATCGATGTCCACATCCGGAAAGTCCGTCAGAAACTCGGCGTGGACTGCATCACAACTGTAAAAGGCGTAGGTTATAAGTTTGATCTGTAATATTGTGGTATGCTTTCCACGAAAAACCTGTCTCCCCGGCAATTAGCCGCTTACACAGCCGGCATCCTGTCGATCCCGATAGCTATCGGTATCGCTGTGCTCACCATGAACTGGAAGATCGGTCTGGTCTCACTCGGCGTTGTATTCGCCGGTAGTTATTCCCTCATCATTATTACCCTGGAAAGATTCATCTACCGGAAGATCAAACTCATTTACAAACTGATCTACCAGACCAAGGCCACCAAGAAAGAGGAAGTGTATTTCAAATACATCCTTCCTCAAAAAAGTATCGATGAGGTAAGGGAAGACGTGGAAGAATGGGGTGAAAGACGCAACCGTGAAATTGAATCGCTCCGCCAGAATGAAGCCTTCCGCAAAGAATTCCTGCAGAACCTGAGCCACGAATTCAAAACGCCCATCTTCGCTATCCAGAGTTTTGTGGAAACACTGCTGGACGGCGCTGCCGATGATGAAAAAGTAAGAACGAAGTTCCTGCAGAATACCTCCAAGAACGTAGACCGCCTGGTGAACCTGGTGAATGACCTCGATGAAATTTCACGACTCGAAAGCGGCGCTCAATTATTGTACAAACAGAATTTCATCATCCAGGACCTGATCCGCGAAACTTACGATTCCCTCTCCATCAAAACACAGGCAAAGCAGATCAAAACCTCTATCAAAAAAGGTTGTGAAGCACCGATAACTGTGTTTGCCGATAAAGAGAAGATCAAACAGGTACTCACCAACCTGGTGGAAAACGCCTGTAAATACGGTAAGAACGGAGGCACCATTGTTGCCAGCGTTTACAAAACCGACGACTCGCATGTACTGATTGAAATTGGCGACGATGGAATCGGGATTGAAGAAGAACACCTGCACCGCATCTTCGAAAGATTTTACAGAACTGATACCGCCCGCAGCAGAGACAAGGGCGGTACCGGCCTGGGACTGGCCATCTGTAAACATATCATAGAAGCACATGGACAAAGTATCCATGTGCGTAGTACCCCTGATGTGGGGACCACTATCGGTTTTACTCTGGAAGCAAAACGCGAAGTGTAATTAGTGAGTCGCCAGTCGCTCGCCTCCGGCGAGTGACTTTTGTTTAGTCGCCTCCGGCGACGTGGTGTTCGCCGGAGGCGAACAAATAGAAGTCGCTCGCCGGGAGGCGAGCGACTGCCAATCTCCGATATTATTTCGGCTTTCTCCTGGAACGCATTGCTTCCAGTGTCTGGCGTTGTTTTTTCACTTCAACATCCTGGGATGCCCTGTCTGTACGGTTGGTGTTCAGCTTCTGCTCCAGTCCTTTTATCTTTTCTACATAAGAAACAGAATCTTCCACCAGCGACTGGAACTTCTTCTCAGCCTTTATTACCAGTGCTTCCTGTTCTTTGATCTGCACTTCCAGGTGATGTGCTTCCATTTTAGGCACCATAGTATTCAGGAAGGATTTTGCCTCTTCGATCTTGTGATAATCAACTGCTGAGCGGAGTCCGATATTTTCGCTGGGTTTGCCGATGATCAGGTACACATTGGTGATATCTTTTTCTTTGCGGCTCTTGCGTTCCACTTTGAAATGCATATCATTCAGGTCCTGGTCATTGTCGTTCAGCCGCACATTGCGGTACACAACAAAACCTTTGGCCTTATCGCCTTTCACGCCTCTGGCGGCCATGGCATCACTGAGCATATCTGCAACTTCCTCCTCAGGATAAGGAAGCTCGATAACTGCTGCTGCTTTGTTGCCTTTCGTGTGTTCCACTTTACCTTCAATAGCGCTTTGAGAGAATGAAGTTGCACTAAAAAGGAGGGAAGCAGCCATCAGGCTGAAGAAGGGGATTCGTTTTTTCATACGTTTATCAACTTGGTTTAACGGGCTAAAAATACATAACTGTTTAGAATATCCGCAGGAAATGAACAGAATGGTTGAGCAGACCGTTATGCCATCAGGGTACCTCTTCCATAGCCTCCGCAGCACTCCGACAGCACTCAACAGGCAACTAACAGGCAATTACCAGGCAATTACCAGGCAACTAAGCACCAACTAACGGACAATAAACCCTGCATAATTCAGCCATCAACAAGCCGGTAAGTTGAATTTCAGCCAGTATTCTCAACCGAACCCTTAATTTTGACGCTGATCTATAAATAATCCGCGTTTGAGCATCAAGAAATTAGCCGGTCAAACCCTCTGGTATGGCGTTCCCAGGATATTCAGCAGGTTCCTCAGCTTTGGCATCAGCCTGCTGGGGTTCCAGTTGTTTGACCCTAACGGTTCCTATGCTTTCACGCAGATCTACGCAGTTATCCCCTTCCTTAACATCTTGTTTACATATGGTCTGGAGACCAGTTATTTCCGGTTTGCGCAGGACCATGACCGTCAGAAACTGTACAATACCCTCAACGTATCCGTTATCATTACCACTATCCTGTTCACCGCCCTTCTCTTTTTATTCGAGAAACCGCTGACCAGTTTTATCGGGATGCAAAGACACCCGGAATTTGTGACCTGGATGATCTGGATCGTTTTCTTCGATACGCTCTATACCATACCCATGGCGCGTTTACGGCAGGAAGAAAGGCCGCGCAAATATGCATTCATCAATATGGTAACGGTAGTGCTGAACGTTGCCATTGTGCTGTTCTTCTTCTATGTAGCCAAACCCGCACGCGAAGCTGATCCCTATACTTTTCTTGGCCAGTTGTACAGACCGGAGATCGGTATCGGCTATTTCATCATCGCCAACGTAATTGCCAGCGCCGTATGTTTATTGCTGTTATATAAAGAGTTTACTTCCTTCCGTTTCCAGTTCGATATGAAATTGTGGAAAGCGGTGATGAAATACAGTTACCCGCTGATCATTGTTGGTTTCGGGGGAATGATCAATGAAATGCTGAGCAGGCTGGTTTATCAGAAAGTGTCAACGGCCACTGTTTCGCAACGCGAGTTCGAACTGGGCGTATTTGGCGCCAACTACAAACTGGCCGTGCTGATCACCATCTTTATCCAGATCTTCCGGATGGCGGCCGAGCCTTTCTTCTTCAATCAGAGCCGGAATGAAGGCGCGCAGCGCATGTACGCCAGGGTGATGAAATTCTTCGTAATTGCCTGCTGTTTCATGTTCCTCTTCATCGCACTCTTCCTGGATGCCTGGAAAGTATTGATAGCTGGCAAACATCCGGAGTATGCCGAAGGCCTGCATATTGTGCCGGTGCTGAGCATGGCCAGTATCTTCCTGGGCATTTATTACAACCTCTCCGTCTGGTATAAGCTCACCAACAAGAATATGACCGGCGCGTATATCACTATCGCCGGCGCAGTAATCACCATTTTACTCAATATCTGGTGGATCCCGCATTTCAAATACACAGGAGCAGCCTGGGCCACTTTCTGTTGCTATTTCTTTATGATGGCCATCAGCTATGTACTGGGACAAAAATATTACCCCATCCCCTACGCTAAGAAGAAGCTGATCACATACCTGGTGATCGTAACGTTGATGTATATCCTTCATGAAGTGATTGCCCGTAACCTGGACCCGCACAGCTCGTATTACAAAATAACCTACTACGGTACAGGACTGTTATTCTTCCTCCTGTTCACTTTGCTGATCATGAAAGTGGAAAGAAAGGAGCTGGCGCGCCTCCCTCTTGTAGGAAAATTCTTTGCCGGGCCGGCAACCAGATAAGGTCTATCCCAGTACAAAAGGATTATGCTGCTTTTCGTACCCGATCCGGGTTTCAGGTCCGTGGCCGGAATAAACGATGGTTTCATCGGGCAACACATACAAACGGGTTCTAATACTTTCGGCCAGCTGATTGAAATCCCCGCCGGGAAGGTCTGTGCGGCCGATACTGTCGCGGAACAACACATCGCCGCTCAGTATGAAGTTCTGCTCTCTGCAGTAGAAGCTGATGTGGCCGGGGGAATGGCCGGGAGTGAAGAGCACCGTTAACTGGTCAGTACCCAACCGTATGGTATCATATTCGCGTAAAAAGATTACGTCCCCGGAATAGGGTTCAAAGCTCATGTCCCACCGTTCCGCAGCCAACAAAGCCCTGTCGAATACGGCCTTTTCGGTTTCATGCAGGCGTGGCTTCAACCCCCAGGTGGTGAACACGAACTGATCGCCAAAAACATGATCGAAATGACCATGGGTATTTAACAAATATTTAGCCCGGAGACCATTCTGTTCAATGAATTGTTTCAATTCATTGCGTTCGTTTTCGAAATAGCAGCCGGGATCAACTATCAGACAATCGGATTGCTCATTATACACCACATAGGTATTTTCCTGAAGCGGGTTGAATGAGAACTTCTTTATAGTAAGCATGGTGGCGCGGTTTTGCGCAAATTGTATTTTTTTTCGGTAATACGGATTGTTTTAACTTTAAAAGATTAATGAGAGGCTATGGAATTTCAACAGATTAAGCCAATGAGAAAAGTATTTTTCGTATTCCTTGCTACAATGCTGCTATATGTTGATTTGACCGCCCAGGTCAATACTGTGGAGTTTGGAAAGAACCGCGTTCAGTTCAGGAAATTCAAGTGGCAGTATTATCAGTCCACCAACTTCAACACTTACTTCTACGACAATGGTAAAACCATTGCCAACTTTGTAGCACAGGTAGCCGAAGAAGAACTTCCCGCTATGGAGCAATTTGTTGAATACGGATTGCAACGCCGCGCCAATATCGCCATCTACAATACGTTCGATGAACTGCAGCAATCCAATATCGGCCTCAATATGGACTGGCAAACCACCGGCGGCATCACCAAGCTGGTGAACAACAAGATGATCCTTTATTTCGATGGCAACCATGAGCATCTCCGCAAACAGATCCGTCAGGGCATTGCAAAGATCCTCGTAGACAACCTGCTTTTTGGAGATGATCTTGGAGAGTTCGCCGCCAACCAGGCATTGCTCGATCTTCCCAAATGGCTGGTAGACGGATACGTTGAATATGCCGGCGAAGCCTGGAGCACAGACCTCGATAATGAACTCAAGCTCGCTCTCCTCTCCGGCGAATACAAGAACTTCTACCAGTTCGCCTTCGAGAAGCCAATGCTTGCAGGCCACGCTTTCTGGAACTATATCGCGGAAACCTACAAGAAAGAAAATGTAACCTACTTCCTCTATCTCGCCCGTGTTTACCGTAATCTCAATACCGCCTCACAAAGGATTGCCAAGAAAAAATTCAAGGATGTACTGAAAGACTTCATGGACAAGACCACCGAAAAATATTATGCCGATCTCAAAGGCCGCCGTGACGCACCCAAAGGGGCCGCTACCGTAGTGGAAGAAGTGAAGCACAACAGGGACTATTTCCGCTTCACCGGTAATCCAGCTCCCCGCAGCATGACCTATGCCGTAGTGGAATACGTGAAAGGCCAGCACCAGGTAGTGCTCTGGGAAAATATGGTGGACAGGAAAGTACTGCTGAAAAGCGGTGTAAAAAGCAATGAGAACGAAGTGAACCCCAACTATCCGCTGCTCGCCTGGAATGGCAAAGGCACCAAACTGGCCTGCATCTATTGGAAAGAAGGGAAAACACATCTCTTTGTGTACGATGGCGTGGTCCGTTTCAAAAGGATCAAACAGGAAATCTCCCCTTTTGAACAAATACTCGATTTCAAATACGGCCTGGACGATAATACCCTTCTCCTCAGCGCTGTCAGGAACGGCCAGACGGATATCTATATTTACAAGATCGACTCAGACAGCTACGAACAGATCACAGACGATGTATACTCCGATCTCGATCCTTCATTTGTGGCCTTCCCCAGCAAAACAGGCATCATCTTCTCTTCCAACAGGCCCAGCGGCAGCTTCGACCTGAAATCAGATGATACAACGGTCCCCAATAACCGATACAATATTTTCCTGGCAGACAACTGGAACAGGAGCGAATTCAGGCAGATCAGCCAGCTCACCAATATGCAGTACGGCAATGCCCGATACCCGATGCAGTATAATACGTCTCACTTCACTTTTGTGAGCGACCAAACGGGTATCGCTAACCGCTTTGCCGGTTTCTTCCACACAGTGCGTGCTGGTGCAGACACGGTTTTCATTGTGGGCGATGAGATCCTCCGCAACCCGGATCCCCTGGTGCTGGACTCAACCCTCAAAGCATGGGGCAAGAACGAACCAGACAGCATGTTCTCCTTCTCCATGACCAACGATTCCGCCTATGTATTTCCCATCACCAACTACGCCAGCAACCTGCTGGAAACAAAGATCGCGGGAGATAAAGGCATGATCAGCGAAACCAGGCAGCAGGGCAATCTCAAATTCCTCTACCGCCTCCGCATAGACGAAACCGCCCTCAGGCGCAGGAACGTGAATCCCAAACCAACGGAATACCGTAAACGCATTCTCGGACAGGATGCAACCAGGGCTTCAGCCGGTCACGCCATCCAACTGAAAACGCCGGGCAACCGCGATACTACAAAGAACGATGCCTTTGAAACTGGCTTCGAAAAAGAACCACCACCCACCAATCCGCCTGTTACAGAACCGGCAAGGGCCATCACTGCCCAGGACAGTGCCGTTGCAGCACAACGCATTGCCAGCATCTTCGATACCGGTGGTGAAGAACCCGTTGGCAAAGAGCCCATCCTCAGAAAGGCCAAGCTCTTCGATTATAAACTCAAATTCTCCGTAGACAATGTGTCCGGAGGTTTCAATAACGATGTACTGATCAGCCGTTACCAGATCTATACCGGCTCATTGCCTGTGTCCATGCAGAACGGTTCTTCCTTCAACGGTATGATCAAGGCCTCCATCTTCGACCTGTTTGAAGATATCCGCTTCACAGGTGCATTTCGTTTACCGCTGATCGGTGGTATTGGTTCGGGTGGCGGCGCTTCTATCGGTACCGGCGGAGCAGGAATTTATGTTCCCGTTAACCAGTCGCTCTTCGATGGTGGCAGCGAATGGTTCGCCCGTGTGGATTACCTGAAGAAAAGGCTCGACTTCTCGCTCCTGTATTACAGGAAAACAGAAATCGGCCAGGTGCCGCTGGTGAATGGCAACCTCCTGAACCTGGAAGCCAAATCCTTCACCAACCTCTACCAGGCGGTGATCAAATATCCGTTCGACAGGGTCCGTAGCCTCCGCCTCTCCGCCGGCATCCGCACAGACAAGGTATTCCTGCGCACAGACTGGCGCCAGGGCGCAGAGATCTCACTGGACTCTCCGGAGATCGCCAACCAGACCTTTGCTGTATCCAGACTGGAATATGTGTACGATAATTCTATCCAGAAAGCAACCAATATCCTCAATGGGCTTCGTTATAAGATCTATGCCGACCTGAATGCTCAGGTGAATAAGCCCGAAGACAAGGCTACCAATACGCAGAAAACGGGAAGGATGACCACTAATATCGGCTTCGATGCCCGTTATTATTTCCCCATCTACAGGAACTTCATCTGGGCTGTTCGTGGTGCAGGTGACATGAGTTTCGGAGATAAGAAGATCATCTATTATCTCGGCGGGTCAGACGGCTGGTTATTCCCCAAATACTATCCTGTGCCTCAACCACAGGACCCAACCTATGCGTATCAATCGCTGGCAGTGAATCTCCGCGGCTTCAAACAGAATATCGCGAATGGCAACAATGCACTTGTGATCAACAGTGAACTTCGTTTCCCTGTATTCTCCACGCTGATCAACAGGCCGATCAACAATGCCTTCGTCCGCAATTTCCAGGTTATCCAGTTCTTTGACCTGGGCACCGCCTGGAATGGAGAGTACAATAAATTATCAAGGCCATCGCTCACTTATCCTTCGGACCCCAACTTACCGGACTTCACTTACCTGAAGAGCAAAGCCGGTGGTATCGGGCCTTTCGCCGGTACTTACGGATTTGGTGTGCGCAGTATGTTACTGGGTTATTTCCTTCGCCTGGATGCAGGATGGGAAATGGGCCGCTTTTTTGGTGGCAAGCCCATTTTACATTTTGCGATGGGAGTGGATTTCTAAGATCTTATTCTCCCATCCATCTCCAGTCTCCCGCGATCTGTAATGCCTCTTTGAGCTTATTATCGATCAGGAACTGCTTGGTTGTGGCATCGTCCATACGTTTGGCAGGCAGCTCCGCCGCATTGCCGATAGCATAAATGAACATCGTACTGAATCTGACCTGGTCAACCATCCAACTCCGGTTGATCAGGCTTATATCATCACAATCCGCATGATAACAGCGGAAAACTTCTGAAGGAATATTGGTAACCGATGTGGCTGTAGGAATGCCCTGTAGCATGAATGGCTGATGATCGCTGTGCAATCCCGCACCACCTGCACTGGTCTTGTTCTGAAAAACAGTATCGATGGCCCTGATGGCTTCCCCGGTTGACTTGAAAAAAGCTTCCGCTTCTTTTCTTCCTCCGGCCGTAAATCCAATGGCATTGGCAGACATATCGAAATTGAAAACGTATTTCACCTGGTCGAGTGTTTTTCTTTTGCCGGCGTCGGCTACATATGCACGTGATCCCAGCAGCCCCTGCTCTTCTCCCATGAACAATACAAACTCGATGGTGCGATCAGTTTTCAGGCTAAGCGTCTTGAAGGTACGCGCCATATCAACGATGGCAAATGAACCAAGACCATTATCAGTGGCGCCGGTAGCCAGGTCCCAGCTATCCAGGTGGCCACAGACAATTATTTTCTCGTTGGGATATTTTGTGCCGGGCAGCGTGGCGATCACATTGCGTGCTTTGATGGGCCCGCTATGATTATCCATGCTGAGTTTTGCATGATATTGTTTCTGCTTCAGCATCTCCCTCAACCGCAGGCCATCTTCATTGGTGATGCACACTGCTGGGATCGGATTGAGCCTTCCTGTAACAGAAGCGGTACCGGTGAGCAGAACACCATTCTTCACACCATTGAACAACATAATACCCTTTGCTCCGTATTTAATGGCGAGTGCTGTTTTTTCCGAGCGATGCAGGTTTTGTGTACCGGGCTTGCTGCCGGCGCTAAGCCAGAGAGAGGCCAGCACGATCTTACCTTTCGCTTTTCCCGGATTGACGAGGTAATCCTCTTCCAGGCCGCTGCCCATATCAACAATTTCAGCAGATTCGCTTACACGTACAGGTGAGTGGGCCAGCGTGACTGCCTTCAGCTCTTCGATCTTTTCCCCTGAAGTACTGAGCAGATCGAGATGAACATGGCCGCGGCTCCAGCTCTCCACTTCAAATGGCTGAAACCTTACATTTTGGTAACCGTAAGATTTAAGAAGATCGAACACCTGCTGCTCGGCCTTCTTTCCATTGGCAGAACCGGTAAGACGATGACCGATCCTGAGAGTGGATTCCTTCAGTGTTTCATATGCTTTGGAATTGGACAATACTTCGGTATTGATGGATTGAAATACAGTTTGCAAGCCATCCTGCGCCATAATGCCCGACACTCCGGTTGTGAGCAATGTGAACAGCAATACGTGTTTCTTCATGAGTCAACATTAATTGAAAAAATGATTCAATGTGATGTTGAAAGATAAGCCAAATATCGTTTCACGTAGCTGTCTGCATAGTTCCAGCTAAGCCATGAGTATGCAGATTGTTTTTTCAGAAACTGTTTTTCTTTGTATTTCAATTGCTCAACAAAACAGGCATTGCAGGACCCCGCGTCATAAAAATCACGTTCCACTTTTGGCGGCGCTTTGTCTTCCAGTTGCTGCAGGAAGGCGATATTCTTTTCCAGGAGAGGAATGGTCTTATCAGATAAAGTGAGCAGGAAGGGTACATCCAGTTCCAGCTTATCTTTCCTGCTCAGATTATGACCGGCAATCAGTTCGTCCCAATGCACTGTACTGGCCATTACCAGTACTACTATCGCAGCTGTTGCATTCACCCGGAGCAGGTAATAATTCGTTTTCCTGTTTTTCACTTTTAGCGCAACAGAGATCAGTCCGATCAACACCAACAACAGGAAGAACAACACACCCAGCCTTTTATAGGCAAGCCCGTAATACTGGATATAGTAGAGGTCGCGCATAAATACCGAAGCTACCAGGAAAGTATTCTGAATGATCCAGCAATAAGCGCCGTACTTCAACCATTTGTTCCTGTTGTAGAAATTCAGGTTGCCTTTGAAGAAGAACAGCACCACCATCATGGCCATCACAATGGAGAAGATAAGCACATAAGTGCCTTCATGCACCAGTTGTGACATTAGCTGCTCATTGGAGTGATCGTAATTGAGCCAGATATGATTGAGGTCGAGGATATTCACAACCAGCAGCAGGGCATTCAGTAATAAAAGGCTGATCAGTCCTGTTGTATTTTCATTCTTCAACGCCATTATTCCCGTTGCCAGTTTACCCATGAAAGTGGCTACCAGGTTGTAAAAGGGATTGTGGCTTCTCACAGCCCAGGTGATGCGCTTTCTTTGGAGGTCGTCCCTGTGTGCAAGGTCCTTTTCGGAAAGATAGCGTGATTGTCTTTTAAGCAATAAGGCAGAAGAGACCATCAGTCCCAGCAGCAGGAGCAGGAACCGGCCCCAGGAAAAGGTTTCGATGAATCTTTCGAGTGCCCGTGAAATTTCGTTGACCAGTTTTTCAGTGAACTGGTTCAGCGCACTGTTGCCGAGTGAGTAGATGCCGAAAAAGAACAGGAACAGGAAAACAGGAAGGATAGCGAAGCGGACCAGCTTCGTCCATTTTCTTTTCCTCTTTTCTCTTTTTTGATTTGCGAACAGGTCCCTGAAAAAAAGATAAGGGCTCACAAGAATATTGGCGATCCCTGAAGCACCGGCATACCATGGACTTCTGTGCAGGTATAATCCATACGCCACCGTGAGCGCCAGTGTGATAACGCAGGCGAACACGCTCAGCGCTGTGTTGTGCAACACCAGCATAGCCAGGCTGGTGAGATGGCCAAGTGCAAACCATCTCACCGCAGCGTTTTGCCTGGCTTCGGCGTATTGAAGGAATAATGCTGCCAGAATAAAAAGATCGAACAGTACAAGGTTCAAGGCCAGTTTCTCATGAAAGAACACAAGACTGAAGAGCAGACCGCCGGCCAATACCCAGCGGATAGCTGTTGGATTATTTTGCATACAATGAATTTTAGAAATTACTGCCGGCCTTGGCGCACCGGCAGTTTGTTTTCCTTTTGAGGGTCAGGGTAATCACATGCCGGAGTTTTCTCATGAAAATTTATTAAGCATATTAAAAAGTACTTTGTATTTCAAAGTGAAATGACAAAAAAATTATTTTATACCCCTGATCATGCTTTCGAGCGCTTCGATATGTTCTTTGAATGCTTTCTCTCCCGCCTTGGTAATAGAATAGGTGGTATTGGTCTTTCGCCCGATAAATCCTTTATGCACTTTGATATACCCATGTTCTTCGAGTGTGGAAAGATGGGAAGCCAGGTTTCCGTCGGTAACATCCATGAGTTGTTTGAGATCATTGAAATTGATCTCTTCGTTCACCATAAGAGTACTCATCACCCCAAGGCGTACGCGATTATCGAAAATTTTATTGAGATGTTCAATTGGGTTCTTCATGCAATGCTTATTGACTGATTCGTTCGTATTTCCACCACATCACCAATCCATATACGATGTGCAATACGCCGAATCCGATGGCCCAGAGATACAGCCCCAGGCCAAGACTGTAGAGATTGATCAGTCCCAGGATCAACTGTCCGTACCCCAGGTAACGGATCTCGCCCAGGGTGTACCTGGATGCATTTACCAGCGCCAGTCCGTAAAAGATAAGGCAACCTGGAGCGATCATTTCAAAATATCCGAGTTCAAGACAACGCCAAATCACTATTCCACCAATGCCCAGTGGAAGGACGGTATTCCACATGAGCCGCTGTACCGTGCGATCCCATAAGGGTGTTTTCTGTTTCCTGGACCGGATCCAGGTAAAAAAGAAAGCACTTATAACTGCGGCCACGAAGGTACAGATCGCAATGATGATAAGTTCACGGAATACCTGGATCCTGGAAATAATGATGGGCGTTTTGGAATACTGCTCAATATCGCCACCCTGCAAATTCGCCAATGTATTATTGGCAAACCAGGCGCCGATCAGCGCACAGATACCAGCGCTTACACCACTCCATCCACTCAGTGATATAAAACGGGACGAGCGTTCCATCATCCGTTTAATGTCCTGTAAAGCATCCAGTGATTGGTGTTCTGATGTCATAAAAAGCACTTTGTGATACAAAGTAGCAATAAGTTTTTCATATCTGCAAGTTTTTTTCTCCCGATATGAGGGAAATTCTGCTTTCAGTTGTTATACTAAAACCCGGGTAGCTGCGTTCAAAATGGCCCCAGCCCGGCCCTTTAGGTTATGTTAAAAGATGGTACGCCACCATTCATGCACTTTTAACAAGATATGATTAAAGGCATTGACGTATTTTTGAACAAGATCAAATCAAGTCCGTGGAAAAACAAAGTATGAGAGGCTGTATATCGCTGATAGTTTTATTGCTCTGCCTTCAGGGTATATCACAGGCACAAACGAAGATCCTCAGAGGGATCATTAAAGATGCACATAGCGACGAACGCGTACCGTTCGCATCCATGCAATTCCTTAAAAGAGGTAACGGTGGCGTCAGCGACTCCTCCGGCGCCTTCATCTTCCGCTTCGATCAATGGCCCGCAGATACCATCAAAGTTACCTATGTTGGTTTCCAGGACTTCTTCCTGGTAATTGACTCCGCACTCGTCAGTAAGGAAAAGAACGGTGTGCTGGACCTTACCATTATGCTGGAACGGGGCAAGTTTGTGGAAGAAGTAGTGGTAAGGCAAAAGATCGATCGCGGCTACCTCATGTGGAAACGCATCGTTAAGCACAAACCAAAGAACGACCGTTACCGCTTTCAGAACTTCTCCTACGAACTCTACAACAAACTGGAGATAGACCTGAAGAATATCAAGAAAGATAAATTCGGAAAGCTGCCCTTCGTGAAGCAATTCAAATTTGTACTCAACAATATCGATACCACCGAAGAAGGCAATACCTTCCTTCCCGTATACCTTACGGAAGCTATATCCGACTACTATTACCAGAAATCGCCCAAAAAACGCCGGGAAGTATTCAAAGGCATCAAAACCATCGGCGTCAATAACGAGAGCGTGGGTAAGCTCCTCGGGGGCATGGACCAGAACATTAACTTCTATTCCAATTTTATCCCGGTATTCGACAAACAGTTTGTAAGCCCGATCAGTGATAACGGCGATAATTATTACCGTTTCCGCGTACTGGACACCCAGTATGTAAATAACCAGCGGCTCATTCACGTAACCTTTACGCCTAAACGAAAAGGAGAAAATACTTTCGAGGGCGACTGCTGGGTGCATGATCCTACCTGGGCCATCCAAAAAATGAACCTGCGCCTCACAAAAGATGCAAATATCAATTTCGTGGACAAGCTCAGTCTCATCCAGGAATTCAAACTGATCAACGATTCCACATGGTTCCTCAGCCGCGATAAATTTGTGGTGGATATGTCGCTCACCGGCGACAAGCACCTCTCCGCCATTGGCCGCAAAAGCACCACCTACGAAAATGTAATCGTGAACGACAGCAGCGTTCTCAACGAACTGGCCAAGAACAGTATCCTGGAAGAGACCGTGATGCCTCCTGAAGCCATGAAAGTGCCAGACAGCTTCTGGGTGGAAGCCCGCCATGAAGACCTGAGCAAACACGAGCAAGCGTTGTACAAAACCATCGATACCCTGCTGAGCCTGCCTGCCTTCCGGCGTGTAGCCAAAACCGTTAATTTCCTGGTGACCGGCTACAGGAATATAGGCAATTATGAGATCGGCCCCTGGTACAACTGGATCACCTATAACCAACAGGAAGGATTCAGGACCCGCTTCGATCTGGGCACCAATAAATATTTCAACAAGAACCTTTTCCTGCACGGTTATCTCGCATATGGCTTCAAAGACCAGGAATTCAAATACCAGTTCGACGGCCGCTGGTTCTTCGACAAGAGCCCGAGAACTTACGTGAGCTGGATGGTGCGTCACGATTTCGATCGAGGACAACAGTACTACGACGAGATCAGCCAGGATAATATCTTTGCGCTCGCCATCCGCAAGAGTGGCGTACCCATCAAGTTCCTGATGATGGACGAACGCAAACTGGAATTCTTCAGGGATTCAAAGATCGGCCTCTCCGTAACTGTTTCAGGTTCGCACAAGGAATTCGATCCTGTTGCCAACCTTCCCTATAAGAGCATGTTTGCAGCCAGCGTGAAAGACAGCAGCCTCAAAACGGCCGAGTTCTCCATCCGCCTGCGTTACGCCTATCTTGAGAAATTCCTGGAAAGCACTTTCAACCGTTATAGCCTGGGCAGCGACTTCCCCATCGTGGAGTTCCGTTACACGAGAGGTGTGAGCGGCGTCTTCAACAGCCGATTCGATTACCATAAACTGAACGCAAGCGTTTCCGATTACGCCAAGATCCCGCCATTCGGAACGCTTTACTACAATGTATTTGCAGGCCGCACATACGGCAAGCTGCCATACATGATGCTGGATGTAGCACCAGGCAACGAGATCTACTATTACAACAAATATGCGTTCAACCTGATGAACCGTTATGAATACCTGCACGACCGCTATGCGGGTGTGAATGTGGAGCATAATATCGGACCCGGCCTTTTCCGCTTCCTTCCGCTGACGCGTAAATTCAAGTTCCGTCAGTTCTGGAGTGCCAAAGCATTGTGGGGAGGATTGAGCGATGAGAATAAAGCATACAATATGCCTGTGGGTTCACCTTATATTTTCGAATTGCTGGATGGTAAACCTTATGTGGAGATCGGAACCGGCGTTGACAATATCTTCAAACTCTTCCGCCTCGATTTCCTGTGGAGGGTATCTCCCACACCGTTGCCGAAAGAGAACGTGAAGAAATTCGGTGTGTTCTTCAGCTTCAAACTGTCATTCTAAAAAAATAAAGTGGTGCTGACTAAAAAGGGCGGAGAGTCGGCAGTCACTCGCCTCCCGGCGAGTGACTTCTATTTGTTCGCCTCCGGCGAACACTGCGTCGCCAGAGGCGACTAAATAAAACTCACTCGCCGGAGGCGAGCGACTGTCAGCTCTCTTACCTTTTTAGTCAGCCCCATTTGGACCGAAACACTATTTCACATTTACAGTGATGGTTGTGCTCAGTTTGGAACCATAAGAACGATGGATGCCATCTGCAAACTGGAGAGAGATCTTATGCTTGCCGGGAGGCAGGCTCAGCTCAGCCTCTTTCTGTGCATTGCCGAAATGAAGATGCAGAGAGTCCTTTGGAACAACTGTTCCTGATGGCAGGGAATCCAATCCAATAAGGATATGGTGATGACCGGAAGCCGGTAAGATCTCGCGGGCAGTATCCACTGCGATATTGTCTGCTCCCATTTCCACTTTAAATGGAGAGATTACAGTTTGTCCGTCTTTCAGATTCTTGAAGTACACTTTTGCGCCTGCGGGGATTTCCGGAACAGGCGCGATGTCAGTTCCTGCTGCGGGAGCATGGTGATCATGACCATCATGGCTGGCTGAAGCAGTAGTGTCTGTATCGGCTTTCTTTTCTGAAGTTGCTTCATTACAGGCTACCATGCCCAGTATCATCAGTGCAGGAACAAATTGAAAATTGCGCATAGCGATTTTTTATAGAGTGAACGAATAATTACAAGCTTGAACAAAGGTAGCCGTTTAGAATTATTCTTTTACACCTGTATTGTTAACGGGCGCGGGATAATTCCATTCACTTCGGTTGAGCCTCCTGGTTGTGGGATAGATCTCATCCATCGTATTACCATCGTACAACCTGCCGTTCTTCATTACGGAATGGATGGAATTGCTGTTGCGGATATTCTCAAGCGGGTTCTTATCCAGGATGATCAGGTCTGCCAGCTTGCCGGCTTCGATGCTGCCGAGATCGTGATCAAGGCCCAGTCCTTCAGCGCCCAGTATGGTAGCGGTTTTCAGCGCATCGAGATTGGTCATGCCACCGCTTTGCATTGACCAAAGCTCCCAGTGATATCCCAGGCCCTGCAATTGTCCATGACTACCGATACCCGCCAGCGCACCTTTTTCCACCATTGATCTCATACTTTTTGCATGCTTCCGGAACACGTGTTCTTCGGGCATGAACCAGGCGCTGCGCCTGCGTGTCTTGGCCGCAAACTCTTCGTAAGGAGTGAAGTAAGCCAGCTTCTTGTCATTGTATGGCATCTCCGTTTCATAATAATAATTCTCTGCCCAGGGGCCTCCATAAGAAACCAGCAGCGTAGGCGTCAGGCACATTTTGGATCCGGCCACTGCGCCTGTTACATCTTTATAAAGCGGGAATACCGGGAACGAGTGTTCATGACCGGGATAACCATCCAGCAGATTGGTGATATTCATTTTGTAGTTCAATCCACCTTCAGTGGTAGGCATCAGTTGCTGATCTTTCGCGGCCTTGATGATCCATTGACGAACCTGGCGCGGCCCGAGCATATACATTTTGATGTATTTGGTATTGTAATACTGACTATATTGTTTCAACACCTTGCTGGCATGCGCAGAGTCTTTGATATTATACATCCAGAAACCAACACCGGGGCCGGTGGAATACACGCGCGGCCCTGGCATTTTACCGGCATCCACCATATCGCTGTAAGTGAGCACATCGGTAGTAGCTGTTTGCGGATCCCGGGTAGTGGTTACGCCGTAGGCAAGATTAGCCATATAGATCCAGGAATTTGTTTTCTGGATACGCCAGGGATTCCACATATGCGAATGCGTATCAACAAAGCCGGGGATGATGGTCTTGCCGTTACAATTGATCACCCTGGCTCCTGACGGTACTTGTAGTGTGCCTGATGGACCTACGGATTGGATGCGATTGTTCACTACCAACAGATCGCCGTTCTCTATCACTTCGTTCCCTTTCATTGTTACGATGCGGGCGCCTTTGAACAAGACGGTTCCTTTTGGAAGATCTTTCTCGAAATACAGTTTCACCTGCGTTTCAGCAGGCTTGTAGGAAGGCTCTTCTTTGGGGGCTTTAGCTGCCAGCGCCTTTTTGGTGGAGTCAGATTTATTGATAATAGTGTCAGCTTTTTTCTTTGCCTCTTCTTTCTTCGCCAGTTTCAGACTGTCATCAAACCGTTCTGCCGCTTCCAGGTTGTACACGATATGCGAGTTGCCGATTGACCAGTGAATTTTCTTTCCATCACTTTCCCATGCGGGAAATTCGCCACCCAGCTCTGTGAGCTTTCGGGCAGGATAAATGGTGGAACCCGCGTCTGCAACGGAGATGCTTAGCGGCTTTCCTGTTTTTACCATCGTGAAAACAAAAATATCATTGTTCACCTGTGCAAGTGCGCGGTCGCCATTGGGCGACAATAATACAACAGCCGCTGAAGCGGGAGTTTGCACCTCCATCGCTTCCGCCATGTTTTGGGACAGCATACAATAGTTGGTGGCGCCCAGCACATGATCATGACTGTTATCTTTCAGGTTACTGAGGCCATAAGTGGTGATACCCGTTACGCGCGCCAGTGTTTTTTCATCTGTTCCGTCAAGGCGGAGTGAAATCAGGCTGCCGCCCTGGTTCAGGTACAAACGATCATCGCCTTTAATGAAATGTGGATTGCTTCTGCCATTGGCCTTATCGATGTAATTGACATCCCCGCCATTGACGCTGATCCAGCAGAGCTCATCTTCGCCACCATAACCGAATGGACTGATCGCATTCTTGTATCGCTGGTTCCTCGTGCGCACAAAAGCGATCTTATCGCCGGTATAGTTCCAGGCCGGATTTGCGTAGAGCGCGGTCTCTTTCGTCAATTGCCGTGCAGGCGCTTTTCCATTCACGGCTACTTTGTACAGATGGCCACCATTTGCAGACCAGGTAGTGAAAACGATCTGGCTTCCGTCCGGCGACCATACTGGTTCAGCTTCGGTGAAATCATTATTGGTAAGGCGCTTTGGTGTGCCGCCCGGATAATCCATTACATATAAACGGTTGAGTACTGTGAAGGCCAGCTTCTTTCCATCCGGAGAAGGCACGGCATCCCGGATCTGTGTAGCCAGTGCATAGGCCGAATCTGAAACAGGATATTTGAATTCAAGCCGTGGCCCCAGTTCCAGGTCAACATCTGCATTGAAGGGGATCAGCTCAGGATTACCACCGTCAATAGGTATGCGATAAATCTTTCCACCGTAGGAAGCGATCAGGGCTTTGCTGTCCGGCGTGAAAGCCATTCCAGGCAATACGCCCATGGTGGCGATGGATTCCTGTTCATCGCGTTGCACCGGATAAGCGAGCCATCGTTCATCACCATTCTTCAGATTCCGGATCACGAGGCCGGTCTTGTCTTCATACCGCGTACCATATACGAGCCATTGTTCGTCTTTCGACAATACCGGTGTAAATGCAGATCCGTAGCGTGTGCTGATGCTTTGCGTTTTTCCATTCTCCCGGTCGAACACACTCAGTTGGTATTGCGGCAGCATGGCATTGTAGTTCCAGAAACCTGCGCGTTGGGAAAAATAAATATAGCGTCCATCGGGGCTTACTGCCGGATCGATGGTTTTGATACCCGGAGCATCTGTGAGCTGCGCGCCGGAGCCTGCATCTTTGTGAAGGAGCCAGAGTTTAACATCCAGGCGGCCACGCGCTGCTACAATATAGTTGCCATCTGGTGTCCAGGCAGCACTGGGAAAATTCTGGTCTTTGTCTTTTGTTACCTGCACGGTATCATTCTTTTCAGTATCTATGTACCAGATATTTTCTGAACCACTTCGGTCTGAAGTGAAGAGGATCTTTTTTCCGTCGGGGCTGAAGCGGGGATGTGTATCGAAAGCAAATCCGCGGGTGATACGGGTTGCCTTACCACCGGTAGCGGGGATAGTGTAGAGATCGCCCATAAGGTCGAAGACGATGGTATTGCCATCAGGACTGATATCTACCGATATCCAGGTGCCTTCATCAGTATTGAAAGAGATATTTCGTTCAGGCTTTAGCGGTAGTGATTTCATTTCTGTGAACGTGAAGCCTTTTTTAGGAACAGTATCGATTAGCCGCTGTCCATGAGATCCGGCGCCCAGCGCTGCACCGGATGTCAGCAGCATAGCCAGCCAGAGGCCCCCGTGGGCGGGGCGGCGTAAAATAGTAGATTGCATAACAAAACTTAGTTTTATTTGTAAAGGAATATACAACCAAAAAAGAGTAATTCCCCCAGCCCTGTATGAATTGTTATGAACGGCATTTTTTTCAACTAAAAAATTGATCGGCAAATGAACAGAGCAGTACACCTTGACCAACTGGAACAATTCAATGGCGTATGGGACATCGTAATCATCGGCGGCGGGGCTTCCGGACTGGGAGCCGCTGTGGATGCAGCGTCCAGAGGGTATTCCACCATTCTTTTCGAGCAGTATGATTTTGCCAAGGGTACCAGCAGCCGCAGTACCAAACTGGTGCATGGCGGAGTGCGATACCTGCAACAGGGAAATATCAAACTGGTAATGGAAGCGCTTCGCGAAAGAGGACTACTCAAACAGAATGCACCACACCTGGTAAAGAATCAATCTTTCATCGTTCCCAATTACAAATGGTGGGAAGGCCCTTACTACGGATTCGGTTTGAAGGTGTACGACTGGATGAGCGGCAGCCTCGGGCTGGGAACTTCCGAATGGCTTAGTACCGAAGAAGTGCTGAAACTGGCTCCCACACTGGATTCAGAAGGATTGCGCGGCGGCGTGCTCTATCATGATGGTCAGTTCGACGATGCGCGGCTGGCCGTAAATCTTGCGCAGACAGCCGCAGGCGCAGGCGCCACCATTCTCAACTATTGCAGCGTTACCGGTTTTCTTAAAACCAATGACCATATCGCTGGTGTTCAGGTGAAAGATCAACTCAGCGGCAAAGAATATGAAGTGCAGGCCAAAGTAGTGATCAATGCAACCGGCGTTTTTTCTGATGCCGTTCAGCACATGGATTATCCTTCAAGGCCCGCCAGCATTTCGCCCAGCCAGGGGATCCACCTGGTGCTGGATAAATCTTTTCTTCCCGGCGAAGCCGCCATCATGATACCACATACAGATGATGGCCGCGTACTCTTTGCTGTTCCCTGGCATAACAGGATCATCGTAGGCACTACCGATACGCCGGTGGATACTATTTCTCCCGAGCCGGTTGCGTTGAAGGAAGAAGTTGATTTCATTTTACATCATGCAGCGCGCTATCTGACCAAAGATCCAGTTGCTGCTGACATCAAAAGTGTTTTTGCCGGTTTACGTCCCCTGGTGAAAAGCACTGCCAAAAAAACTGCAGAGATCTCCCGTGATCACCAGGTCACCGTTTCTGAATCGGGTCTTGTTAGTATACTCGGCGGGAAATGGACAACCTACAGAAAGATGGCGGAAGATACAGTGAACACTGCTGCCGTGAATGCACAGCTTCCCTATCGTGAATGTATAACCGCATCTCTCAGTATCCGCGGCGCAAACCCCACCAGCAACTTCAACATTGCTGAATATTATTATGGTACCGATATCGGCGGCATCGATAAACTGGTGCAATCCGATCCTTCCCTGGCTGAACTGATCCATCCGGCACTGCCCTACACGAAAGCTATGGTTGTATGGGGAGTAAGAGAAGAATGGGCTGTTACTGTTGAAGATATTCTCAGCAGGAGAACGAGAGCAATCTTATTGGATGCGAAAGCAGCGCTGGAAGCAGCTCCTGTAGTGGCCGCCCTGATAGCAGACCTGACAGGAAAAGATGAAAACTGGATAAAGAAGGATCTGGAAGCATTCACGAAGGTGGCAGGAAATTATTTACCGCAAGGAATTTGAGCAGGTGAGGTGAGGCGAAGTCAGTTAGCTATTACAGTGCCTTCTCCTGCTCGCAACGAATGAGCTGCTGTAGTTGTTCTTCACTGGGAAGACTGGTGAGGTATTTCGAAACAAAAACCTTTTGAGATAATCCTGCAGTAGCATATTTCGCCAGGGTTTCGCTCTTGCCTGCACACAGGATGATGCCGATAGGAGCCGCGTCGTTCTCCTGCATTTCGTTTTCCCTGTAATAGTTGAGATACATATTCATCTGGCCTGCATCCGCGGGTGAGAAATCTTCCATCTTCAGATCGATCAGCACATGGCATTTGAGAATGCGATGATAGAACACGAGATCGATACGATAATGTGTGTTGTCGAAAGTGATGCGCTTTTGTCTTTCTTCAAAGCAGAACCCTTTGCCCATTTCCAGCAGGAAGTTCTGGAGCTGGCTGATGATCTCTCCTTCAAGGTCCGATTCTTCCAGGATGGCTTTGGTTTCGACGTTGAGGAATTCCAGAACATAAGGATTGCGAAGGAAGTCTTCGGGCCTTGTTCCGCTTCCTTTTTGATGGCTTTCCAGAACGGCTTGCTTGTCTTCGCTTAGCCCTGTACGTTCGTAGAGCATGCTGGAGATGGCGCGTTGTAATTCACGAACCGACCAGTTGTTGCTGATGGACATGGTTTCATAGAAGAGGCGTTTGAGTGGCTGATCTTGTTTGATGAGTTCAATGAAGTGTGAAAAAGAGAGGCGATTAATGAGTGTGTCCGGAGGAGTTTGTTTCAGGTCTGAAGATTTTCCAGACAGTGTCTGGGAAATTCCGAAAAACTGTTTATCAATTACATCTGAATACTTACTCAATGTGCTGGCAATTTCAGGATAGGTAATGTAAAATTGCTTGTAAAGATGCAGATTGGTGAAAGAAAATCCTTTCACACCTTTAGATTTTAGATTATCTGCCAAACCTCTATAAATTTTATCGCCGTATTCAGCTCTGTCAACACCTTTTTGCTCATATTCATAAATATAATGCCCAATTAACCAATTGCGAATTGTCATTGCAGCATTCACCTGCTTTTGAACCTGATCTAAAAAAAATCGATTGGCATCCATAATTGAAAGTGTAAGGCTTTCAAAATTGTTCGTTACTAATTTGTCTTTGTTCTTCTTCATAAAAGCTTTTTTAGTTAATAAATGACCGAGCAATAGATACGAATAAAATGAAGCTTTGGATCGGAATTTTTACTAATTTTTTTAGCAATGACCAATAGTAACAATATCAATTTTTTGAAATTGAAATCTTTGAATTCTATAAGTGTATAGGATGCAATAATTTAAAAGTCAGTCAATTATAAATTGTTCAGACACTGTCTGAACAATTTGGGTTAGCCAGATTTATAATATATAGTAGTCTAATACTTAACACTTCCTACTTCGCTAAATCCTCCTCCACAACAATGACTTAATACTTTCCTTAAAACAAAGATCCCCGGCTAAGCCGGGGATCTCAACTCATTTAATTTTATCTACCGCTTCAAGTATTATCTCACATGCTTCTTTAATCTCTTTATTGCTGATCGTTAGGGGCGGTACTATTCGTAAACATTGCGGAGCAAACAAGAACCAATCTGTCAGCACACGTCTCTGATCTTTCTTTCTGTTGATACAGGCATCGATCACTTTCTTATTGGTCTCGAAACTATCGAACTCAACTGCCATCATCAAACCACAACTTCTTACTGCTCTTATCTTCGGGTGGTGGAGCAGGTTATGAAATAACATTTCCTTCTCTTGCACTTTCTCCATGATCCCTCCTTTAAGCAATACTTTCATGGCTGCCAGTCCTGCTGCGCAACAAACCGGATGTCCACCGAAAGTAGTAATATGTCCCAATACAGGATCTGCTGTAAGATGATTCATCAACTTACGATTAGCAACAAACGCTCCCAGGGGCATGCCCCCACCGAGCGCCTTTCCCAGTAATACAATATCCGGCACCACCTTGAATTGCTGGTATCCCCAGAGCGTGCCTGTTCTTCCAAATCCGGTCTGGATCTCATCCAGGATCAGCAAACAGCCTGTTTCCTTACATTTTTGCTGCAACGCTTTCATCCATTCTTTGGTAGGCGCATAAATGCCGCGCTCCGCCTGTACGGTTTCTGCAATCACACAGGCCGTACGGGTGCTGATAGCTTCGATAGCATCATAATCATTGTATTCCATATGCAGCACATCCGGCAATAAAGGACGGAATGCATTGCGGAAATATTCATCACCGATAATACTTAAAGCTCCCTGCGTGGAACCGTGATAGCTCTGGTTGAATGCAATGATCTGTGTTCTGCCGGTGGCGCGCTTCGCGAGCTTCATAGCTCCTTCCACCGCCTCTGCTCCCGAGTTGGTGAAGTATACTGAGTTCAGAGAATTATGAAGATGATCTGTGAGCAGTTTCGCGTATTCAACCTGTGGGGTTTCCACCAGCTCTCCATATACCAGCAGATGCAGGTATTCATCAGCCTGTTGTTTGATGGCCTTCACCACTTTCGGGTGACGATGACCGATATTACAAACACTGATCCCTGCTATCAGATCGATATACTCCTTTCCTTTAGCATCGATCAATATACTTCCGGATGCCTTCACAATTTCGAGCGCCAGCGGAGCCGGGGAGGTCTGCGCCACATGCCTTAAAAACATTTCCCTTTGGTTCATACTGATATACTTATGAGTACAAATAAAACTAAATTCCGGCATTTGAACAGAATTCCTTCAACTGGTGAAAATTCAGGATATTTGTTGCATGCCACTAATCTTACATGTAGACGGAGTATATCCGCAGTTCGGACAAAATTGTTTTATAGCCCCCAATGCTACCATCGTAGGAGATGTAGTGATGGGCGATGAAGGAAGTGTTTGGTTCAATGCCGTAGTGAGAGGTGATGTGAACAGCATCCGCATGGGAAACAAAGTGAATATCCAGGACGGCGCCGTGATCCACTGCACGTACAAAAAAACAAAGACCATCATCGGCAATAATGTTTCAATTGGCCACAATGCCATTGTTCATGGCTGTACTATCGATGACAATGTACTGATTGGCATGGGAGCCATTGTGATGGACAACGCAAAGATCGGCAGTAACAGTATCATTGCAGCCGGGGCCGTTGTGCTGGAAGGAACGGAAGTACCCTCAGGCACCATCTGGGCAGGCGTTCCCGCAAAAAAAGTAAAAGATATTGACGCATCTCAAATTCACGGCGAAATAGACAGAATAGCAAACAATTATGTACGCTATTCAGACTGGTTCAGGGACCAGGTGACCGGCGAAAATGGGTAGAACTATTGACCCGGTGAAATAATATTCTTAGTTTGAAATCGTTTAACCGGAAGATATTATCGCTTATGAAAACCATCCGTTCGATCGTATTGATCACAGCCAGCTTCCTGATTGTTTCAGGCAGTTCCTCCTGTAAACTCTGGAATAGTGTGTTCGGCCCCAAATACGGTTGCCCTGCCAATAGCAAGAATGCCGGCGCCGAACGGATCCTTAGCGGTGAAAAACTGCCAAAGGCAAAGAAGTTCAAATCATAAGCACCGGGTCCTTATTCACCTAAATCCGTACCGTATGAGCCTCGCACTTCGTACCGACTTCGGCTGCACCGAAGCTATTATTGATGATGATTGTGGCTATAACCGTTTCTTTGAAATAGCCGGCATCCTTACAAACGATCTCGATATTCAGTTCTCCCAAAAATCAGACAGTCCAGACAGCAGTTACTGGGATTTCCATTACAAAGGATTCGCCCTCACCCTTCATTACAATATCTACACGGGCGTAACCATCTATCCATTCAAATTCCGTGAAGCGCAGCGAAAAGAAAATGATGCAGTAGTAGAAGTAGCTTCCTTCCTGGAGAAAAAATTACAGGTGCATCATTTCAAAAGATATGTAGCCTAGTAATTCTTTTCATCGATGGTGCCCAGGATGTTCAGATAGCTCACATACCTGTCTACCGCTACTTCGCCCGTTTCCTCCACCGCAGTTTTCACGGCGCAGCCGGGCTCATTTACATGCAGGCAGTTATTGAACTGGCATGCTGTGATCAGCTTTGCCATCTCAGGGAAATAATGGGAGAGCTCTTGTTTTGAAATATCAACAAGGCCAAACTCCCGTACACCGGGCGTATCAATCACACTGCCACCGAATGGCAGATCGAACATTTCTGCAAATGTGGTAGTGTGCATCCCCTTTCCGCTCCAGCCGCTCACGTCCTGGGTTTTCAGCCCCAGCTCAGGGAAAATGGAATTCAGGAAAGATGATTTGCCTACGCCGGAATGCCCGCTCATAAGCGTGATCTTATCTTTCAATAATTCCTTCACTTCCTCAACACCCTTGTTCTGTGCAACGGACATGGATACTACCTTATATCCGATTCGTGTGTACATCTCCGATAGCTCTTCAAATCTTTCTTCTTCCTTCTTCCTGTAGAGATCTGCTTTATTAAAAACGATGATGGCAGGAACATGGTAGGCTTCACAGGTGACCAGGAAACGGTCGATGAACCCCTGTGATGTTTTGGGATCTATGAGCGTAGCAAACAACAGGCTCTGGTCCAGGTTGGCTGCCACTATATGATGTTGTTTCCGGTGGGAAGGCGACTGACGGTTGATATAGTTTTTCCGCGGACTGATCTCATCGATCATGGCGCTGTTATCGGTGCCTGGCTCAGGACTGATACCCACAATATCACCTACCGCAATCGGGTTGGTGGATGTGATATCATCTATCTTGAAAACACCTTTGATACGGGCATTGTAAAAACGGCCATCATCCGCTTTCACCACGTACCAGCTTCCTGTTGATTTGTAGACCCTTGCTTTCATATTGGTAATACACTACGGGAATTTCCTGAACAGGGTAAACCGCAATGCCATTTCCAGCAAAAGTAATGCAGCGGCGGCAATCGCAAAGGGATGAAAACGCTCGGTGTACCGGCGGAAGGTGGTGACTTCTATCTTTGACTTCTCCAATTGATCAATTTCCCTGTAAACGCCCTTCAGGCTTTCATTATCGCGGGCCCGGAAATAAAGACCTCCTGTCTGCTCCGCAATCAGCCTCAGCAGCTTTTCATCGATATTCACTTTCTGCTGGCGCGTAACCACCCGACCGGACTCGTCAGGGATGGGCACAGGCGCATATCCATCAGTACCCACACCGATCGTATATACGCGGATACCATAAGTGCGGGCCAGGTCTTTGCCTTCAAGCGGACTGATCCTTCCGCCCTGGTCCTCGCCATCGGTGAGCAGGATGATCACTTTCGATTTTGTTTTGGAATCTTTCAGCCTGGCCACGCTGATACCCAATCCATCACCGATGGCGGTGCCATCTTCCAATGCGCCAAGCTGAATATTGTAGATGGCGCTTTTCAGCACTTCCTTATCTGTAGTGAGCGGAACAAGGGTAAAGCTTTCGCCCGAGAAGATCACTACGCCAACACGGTCTGTAACCCGGCTGTCCACAAAATTTGCCGCCACCTGTTTCGCTGATTCCAGCCTGTTAGGTAAGAGGTCCTGCGCAAACATGCTTCCGCTTACATCCATGCAAAGAATGATATCGATGCCCTGTCCTGTTTTCAATTCTTCATCAAAGCGGGTTTGCGGTCTTGCCAATGCAATAATGAGACATAGCACCGCCAGGCAACGGCAAATGAATAGCGAATGCCTGAAAAGATTTTTCCAGGAAGAGCCCTGCCTGAAACTGACTGTTGTTGACAACAGCACCGTTGCCTCCTGGTTGCCGGCCTTCTTCAGGTACCACCAGATCATAGCCGGCAGCACAGCCAGCAGGGCAAAGAACCAGGGATGGGCAAATGTGATATTTTGGAACCAGTTATAAAGCAAGGTCAGGTAAGATTATTGAGTGTGGTAATAGCAGAGCGGATGCTGTTGAAATTCTGCTCATTTTCTGTATCTCCGGGTGTGTATTTTGCAAACTTCACAAAGTCTGCGATCTGCAGTGCATTCGCCAGTTGGCTGAACTGCTCTGCATCGGGCTTTAAAGTAACCAGGGCCCTGGTGAGCTCATCGTTTGTTTTTTCGAGTGAGGATATCCGTAATTTCCGCATTACGAACACCCGCAATACATCGTTCAATTGTGTATAGAAAACCTTGCTTTCTGCAGGCGCCGGCCATCCTTTTTGTTTCAGGGTATCCAGCGCTTTGAGCGCTTCTTCATAAGGTGTAAGCTCCGGTATTTTTTCTGCAATGGGGATGTCTTTCTTTTTCTTCGCCATCAGTAGCCAAACGATGGCAGCAAGGGCCAGAATGGTAACTGCGCCGATGATCCAGGGGATAGCTCCCGCAGAAGGGTTCGGTACTTCTATGATCTCTTTGATATCCCTGTAATCTGCTTCCGGATTATAAGGTGTGTAAGAAACGTTGATGCCGATGGAATCCGTGGCATAAACAGTATTGCCTACTTTGATCGAGAGCGGAGGGATCACGCGATAGCCACTGTCGTAACTGGTGATCGTAACCACCTGCTGGACCTTCTTACCGTCCACACCTTCAACGGTGTCTACTTTTCCTTTTTCCAAAAATTCGAAAGCTGGAATGGAATCCAGTGTGAACCAGTTGATCTGGGCGCCGAGCGGCATCCTCGCATCCAGCAATAGCTTCACCGGCTCGCCGATCAGGATGGCATCCTTATCAACCGAAGCTTTTACCAATACCTGTGCATTCAAACCCAGGGTACTGAATAACGCAATAAACCACAGCAAAGCTGTTTTCATGGATCCTATTTATTTCTGCCGATAAAGAATTTTTGTAACACTTTCACATAGTCCTCATCCGTGCGGATATGCAGCAAATCGCAGCCGGCCTGGGTGAAAACCTGCTTGCAATATTCTGTATGACGGAAGAATTCGGACTGGTGTTTTTGTCTGACCAGGAAATCGCTGGTATCTACATAGAACTGTTGCCCGGTTTCTGCATCTTCTGCGAGTATCATTCCTGCATCCGGCAATTGCATCTCCATCTTGTCGTAGATCTTGATACCGATGAGATCGTGTTTGCGGCCTGCTACTTTAAGTGCATCGTTGAAACCTGTATCCAGAAAATCGCTCAGCAAAAAAGCGATGCATTGCTGCCGGGTGGAATTAGTGAAACGGCGGAGCGCTTCTCCCAGGTTGGTCCCTTTTTGTTTGGGCTGCATGGACAGCAATTCACGAACCATATAGAGCACATGGTCCCTTCCTTTTTTCGGCGGTATCATCTTTTCTACTTTATCGCTGAAAAAGATCAGGCCTACTTTATCATTATTGCTGATGGCCGAAAAGGCAAGTACTGCGCCTATTTCCGTGATCAGGTCCTTCTTACGTGCATGAGTAGTGCCAAAGAGGGAGCTGGCGCTCACATCTACGATCAGCATCACAGTGAGCTCACGTTCCTCTTCGAACATTTTGCTGAAAGGATGATTGAACCGTGCAGACACGTTCCAGTCTATAAAGCGCGGATCATCGCCAGCGTGGTACTCGCGCACTTCTTTGAAGTGCATGCCCCTTCCCTTGAAAGCACTGTGGTACTCACCGGTGAAAATATGCCGCGTAAGCCGTTTGCTTTTTATCTCCAGCTCTCTTACTTTTTTTAATATCTCGGTTGTTGTGAGCATGAATTGGGATTAAGGAACCTGGATGGCGCGGAGAACATCGTCCACCACATCCACTACATTCACGTTCTCTGCTTCTGCTTCATAGGTGAGGCCGATACGATGGCGCAAAACATCTTTCGAAATACTGCGGATATCTTCAGGTATCACATAGCCGCGTTTGTTCAGGAATGCATGTGCTTTACCTGCCAAAGCAAGATTGATACTGGCGCGTGGCGATCCTCCGTATGAGATCAGCGGCTTCAGCTTGTCAAGTTTGTAGCGCTCCGGGAAACGGGTGGCAAACACGATGTCCAGAATATATTGTTCCACTTTTTCATCCATATACACCTGTCTTACCAGGTCCCGGGCCTGCATGATCTCCTGCATGGTCACTACCGGTGAAACCTGCGGGCCTTTGAGTCCCTGCACATTCTGGCGTATAATGAGTTGTTCTTCTTCTTTGGTAGGATATTCTACAATCACTTTCATGAGAAAACGGTCCTGCTGCGCTTCGGGAAGCGGATAGGTACCTTCCTGCTCCAGAGGGTTCTGTGTAGCCAGTACGAGGAATGGCTCATCCAGTTTGTAGGTGGTATCGCCAATGGTCACCTGCTTTTCCTGCATGGCTTCCAGGAGGGCGCTCTGTACCTTGGCCGGTGCACGGTTGATCTCATCCGCAAGAACGAAATTGGCGAAGATGGGTCCCTTCCTCACGATGAATTCATGCTGCTGCTGGTTGTAGATCATGGTGCCGATCACATCTGCCGGCAGCAGATCGGGCGTGAACTGGATCCGGCTGAATTTAGCCTGTACCGCCTGGGCGAGACTCTTGATGGTAAGGGTCTTTGCCAGACCGGGTACTCCTTCCAGGAGGATATGCCCATTGCAGAGCAGGCCGATCAGCAGCCTGTCCAGCATTTGGTGCTGGCCTACGATCACCCGGGCTGTTTCGTCGCGGAGACGGTCTATAAATGAGCTATGAGACTGGATCTTCTCATTGAGTTGGCGAATATCATCGGCTGTTAATACCATAAACCGGGTTTAGCATGAATGAATGATAACAAGATATAAAATTACGCGAAATGCAGTTGCAATATGCTTGCCAACTTGCCGGCCGAAGGCCCGGACAGAGCGCTGCCTGTTTTTTTAGCTTAAGTATTTTCCTACGATCGGCACTCTTCTTCCAACACCAAAAGCCTTACTGCTGACACGTATGATGGGACAGAACTGATTTCGTTTATACTCCGCCGTATTCACCAGTTTCAGGATCCTGCGCACCAGGGCTTCCCCGATCCCCATTTCAATAATCTCCTTCGGCCCCTGTCTTCTTTCGATATACTGATACAGCACTTTGTCCAGTACTGGATATTCAGGAAGACTATCACTGTCTTTCTGTTCAGGCCTGAGCTCTGCTGAAGGCGCTTTGTGAATGATATTTTCCGGGATGATCACACCGTTCCGGTTGATGTATTCTGCCAATGCATATACCTGCATTTTGTATACATCGCCCAGCACGCTGAGACCACCGGCCATATCGCCATAGAGTGTACCATAACCGGTTGCCAGCTCACTTTTATTGGAGGTGTTGAGCAGGATATATCCGAATTTATTGGCAATGGCCATCAGCAGGTTTCCGCGTGTGCGGCTCTGGATATTCTCTTCTGCCAGTCCGAAAGGCAATCCCTTAAATACAGGTTCCAGGGTGCCCAGGAACTGGTTATAAATATCTTTGATGGGAATGATGTCATAGGGATTGCCCAGGTTCCTGCTCAATTGTTCCGCATCAGTAACAGAGTGGTCTGATGAAAATTCAGATGGCATCAGGATGGCCCGCACATTGTCTTTCCCCAATGCTTCGCAGGCTAACGCCAATGCTACAGCGCTATCGATACCACCGGAAGAGCCGAGGATCGCTTTGGAGAATCCCATTTTCCTGAAATAATCCCGGATGCCCAGGATCAATGCCTGGTGGATCTCCCCGATATTCTTTTCTGAAGTGAGATAATCGATGATCTTGTCGGGATCATCCACTTTTGACACACGCATTTCCTTATCAAAGGCAGTGGTGGCGCGCTTCAGCGGAGCCGGAGCCCTGGTGGTTACAGTAGATTGTTCCTGGTCTGTATCCACGATGGCGAAATCTTCTTCAAACACCTTCATCGCCTTGATCACACGGCCCTGCGCATCCATCACCAGGCTGCCGCCATCGAACACCACTTCGGTTTGCGAACCGATGGTATTGCAATAGAACATGGGGAGTTTGTACTTGAGCACATTGGCCCGGATCACTTCCAGCCTGTCGTCATCATGATCATAATCGAAAGGAGAGGCCGAAATATTGATCATGAGATCGGGATGTTGCACAATCAATTTGTCCATCGGATTGATGCGGTACAGGGGATTATCGCCCAAATTCCAGATATCTTCACAAATGGTAAGTGCGATGCGTTTCCCTTTGAAGCGGATCACTTCCCAATGGTAGGCGGGCTCGAAATAACGGTTCTCATCAAATACATCATAAGTAGGCAGACAGGTTTTCTGTGCCACGCCCAATACCTGCTTCTCGTAAAGGAACCAGGCTGCATTGAAAAGGTCCTTTCCTTCTTTCTCCGGATTACGCTGAGGAGAGCCGATGATCACCCCGATGGTGTCTGTATGCTCCTTGATGATATCGATTGCCTTGTAGCATTCATTCACGAAATCGTTGAACTCGAGGAGATCGCGCGGAGGATAGCCACAAACGCTCAATTCTGAAAATACAACCAGGTCTGCTCCTCTTGATTTGGCGTATTGAATGGCGCCAATGATCTTCCGGGTATTGTCTTCAAAGTTGCCGATATGATAATTCTGTTGCGCTAAAGCGATCTTCATACCTCAAATTTAAGCCCCATCCCGGGATTTTAAATTTTGGTTTTCCTTTTACAACATATTTTTGCCACAAACGTTTGACTGGCATGAAGAAAACCGCCTTCGCCCTCCTGTTGGCCACCGGGCTTTTCGCCTGTAAGGACAAGAATGTGCCTGATGTTTCCGGCATCAAAGTGAACCTGACCGTACAGCGGTTTGAGCAGGATTTTTTTGCCATCGATACCAACAATATCGAAAGTGGTATGCAAAAACTCGCGCCCCGGTACGGCGGATTCCTCAACGATTATGTGATGAATATCCTGGGTATTGTACCATTGGCTGATTCTGCCATAGTGAGCCCGGAAATTCCATTAAGACATTTCCTGAAGGATTACCAGCCGATCAAAGACAGTGCAGATAAATTGTTCCGCAATTTCGCCCCATACGAAAAGGAAGTGAAAAAAGGACTGCAGTTTGTCAAATACTACTTCCCCACCTATCATCTTCCTGAAAAACTCATTACCTATATCGGTCCGATGGACGCCGCTTTTGAAGCCGCCCTCGGAAAGTACGGAGATGTGATCACACAGGATGGACTGGCCATTGGACTGCAGCTCCATCTTGGCAGCAATTTCTCGGTCTATCATTCGGAAATGGGACAGCAATTGTATCCAACCTATATTTCCAGGCGGTTTGCACCCGAATACATTGCTGTCAACTGTATGAAGAATATCATCGACGATATCCATCCTGAAAGGATCCGCGGTCTCAACCTGGTGGAACAAATGGTGGAAAAAGGAAAAAGATTGTACGCCCTGGAAAAATTGTTGCCCTACACTGAAGATTCACTGCTTACCGGATATACGGCCAAACAATTAAAAGGCTGTGTCGAAAACGAAGGGAATATCTGGAATTTCTTCCTCACCAACGGGCTCTTGTATAAGAACGAACCTGACCTCATCAAGGAATATGTAACCGACGGACCTTTTACACAAACGCTTGGACGGGGCTCACCCGGCTTTATCGGTATGTGGGTTGGGCGACAGATCATCCGGAAATACGTGGAAAAGCACAAATCCGTAAGCTTGCAGCAATTATTGCAAACAGATCCCAGGAAAATATTTGAAGAGAGTAAATACAAACCGGGGTAACCCGGTTTTTTATTGGGAGATCTTGGTCTTCATCCACTGCCTTACCTGTTGCAGGTCGGAAATATCCACAAACGCTTCTTTGGGAACGATAAAGAAAGAACGGGCATCGAAGTACAAATGAAAGAAGTACGGGCTCTCGATGAACTTACTGAAAGCATCCCAGCTCCAGTCTTTTGAACCGCGCTCGGTCTCCAGCGTTACCGCACTCTCGTTGAAATGCATGATAAAATGGTCCTTGAAAGTGCTGGACCTTTTATAGATACTGGATGGAAGCACCCTCCAGATCACCAGCATCAGTACGAACCACAGTATGGAAAACATCAGGAAAGAAACTGGTTGAATGATCTTATAAGCGAACAATATCGCGGAAAGAATTGCAAATACGTTGATAAAGATCAGCAGGATCTTGATCTCAGGCCTCATCAGGAAGTGATACCGCAAAGCCTGTATCACCTGCTTTTTGTCATAACCAAATTGAACCGTCATTAGCACACTTTAAGGGCCGTAAATGTAAGGAGAGGAAATCATACCCAAAAAACAATTTACTTTTGGGCAACCATGAATTTCACTAGATATAAATACCTGCCAATAGCAGCTCTGGCAGGTCTATTGGCTATTGTAGCCGCAGGTTGCAACGGATCTCAGCAACATCACAGCGTTACTCCGGCATTTTATTTCTGGAAATCGCAGGCTGTACTCAATACAAAAGAACAGACCGCACTGCAAATGGCAGGTAAACTTTATGTGAAGTTTTTCGATGTGGCCTGGAATGCTCCACAACAAGCTGCCATTCCTACAGCCAAAGTACAATTTGGCGACAGTACCCGCAGATTGTTATCATCCGGAAAAATAGAACTCGTGCCCACAGTTTTCATCACCAACGAAACTATGATGATGCTGGATTCAAACGCTGTGATCTCCACTGCCGTTCAGATTGCAGGACTGATAGAAAGCATCAGGGCCACAGAACTTTCCTCAGTACCTGTAAAAGAAATCCAGATCGACTGCGACTGGACCGCCACCACCCGCGACCGCTATTTTTTGTTATTGCGGAAACTGAAGGAGCATCCCGGTTTCCAGGGAAAGCAACTTTCCGCCACCATCCGGCTCTACCAATGCAAATACAAGCTCAAAAGCGGCGTTCCCCCGGTAGACCGCGGACTGCTCATGTGTTACAATATGGGCAATCTCAAAAACCCGCTGACCAGGAACTCTATCCTGGACCCGGAAGAAATGGGAAAATATACAAGTAATCTCCACGAGTACCCGCTTGACCTCGATGTGGCCCTTCCAATTTTCAACTGGAAAGTGTTGTTCAGAAAAAATGAATATGCAGGTCTGATACAGAATTTACCCACGGAAAACCTTGACAGTAAATTACTCACTAACAGGGAAGGAAATTTGTACCGTTTGCTGAAAGACACAGTACTGCTCGGATATGATCTGCACAAAGATGATCTGATCAGGCAGGAAGATAGTAACTTTGGCGATATTCTCAGGTCGGCCCGGATCCTGAAAGAAAAGATCAGGAACGAAAAACTGACATTATCACTTTATCATCTCGATTCAATAACGCTGGACAACTATTCAACCCATGAAATACAAACTATTTTTCTTAGTCTGCATTAATGCTATTGCTGTATGCTTCCCCTACAACATCATTGGATGTGCCGGAGGTGATTCAGATCCCTATGATTATTATGTAAGCTTCTTCTCGAAGAACAATAGTAACGTGCAGGGATATTCGCCTTTCTACTACACCGATGTACAGTTCCTGTATGAAGAAAAAGAACCCGTTACCACTTCAGATGTTACCGCTGCTGAATGGGTTGGTTACGGCAACAACAGTTTTACGAAGAAAGATGCCATTGATTTTGTAGTGAAATATGATCGCAGGCATCTCTCCAATCTCTACTACCACCTGGAAAAGAACCAGCCGCTCCAGTTGCCGGATTCCATTTCAAAAAATGGGATGACCAACTGGTTCATGAAGAGCAAAGACCTGGAAGCGCTGGGGTACATCATGTATGCCAAACAGGTGGAACCCAATGTTACCGGCAGTTGGAGCGCATGGGAACCCATCGCGAGAGACAAGGAGAAAATGGCCAAACTCCAGAAGAACGGCCTTCAACTATACAACGTTGCAAAAAATGAATTCATCAGGCTCCGCTACGCCTACCAGGTTGTAAGGCTGGCGCATTATGCCAGCCGTTATGATGAAGCCATCCTCCACTACGATCAACTGGTGAAACCCAATACCACCAAAAGTATATTGCAGGACATGAGCCTTTCGCTCAAAGCCGGAGCGCTCACCCGCACCGGTAAAAAGAATGAAGGTGCGTATCTCTTCAGCCAGCTCTTCACCAGGAATGAAGTGATGCGCGTTTCTAATTACATGAGCTTCGACTGGTCTGTGAAAAGATTCGATGAGCAGAACCGCCAGGCAGTTCTGGCGCTTTGCAAAACTGATGAAGAGCGCGCAAACGTACTTGGCCTCTTTGCACTGGGTAGTGATCGCAGCGAATTAAAAACACTTCAGTCGATCCGGAAAATGGCGCCCAACTCGCCCATGCTGGAGATCCTTCTGATCCGCGAACTGAACAAACTGGAGGATAATTATTTCACACCCGAAACAGAAGCGAAGAAGAAAGAACCCCTCGCCATCCGTCAATATTATGGTGATGAAGGAGATAAGGCCACCAACTCCTGGAAAGCAACAATCCCCGCCTTTGTAACACTCTGCCAGGATGCCGCCAAACAAAAAAACATAACCAACAAAGGACTCTTCTCTGTAGCTGCCGCCCACGCCCTGCTGATCAATAAAGACTATGCAGGCGCACGCAGGCAACTTGATGAAGCAAAAAAGATCAGTCTCTCTTCCCAACTGCAGGACCAATGGGCCATGACCAACCTGCTGCTGGCCATCAACAGTCAGCCCAGTATCGATAGAAGTTTTGAAGAACAGATCTTCCCATCTTTACAATGGCTGGAAAAGAAAGCTGCTACCAGTAACGACTATGCGTTATTCTATCGCCGTATCTTCTCTGATATCCTGGCACCCCGTTACCAGCAGCTCAACAATGCAGACCAGGTGAAATACCTGCTTTGCGTAGGTACAGCAGAGTGGGTGCAAAAAACATACGTGAAAGAGGGATGGGGCTTCTGGCTGAGCTCAACCAGCATGCTGCGCAACGATCTTTCAGCCGGTCAGATACAACAACTGTTCACGCTGATGAACAACTCCAAACTAAACACCCTGGAGAAATTCATGGTGAGCCATAATACCTTCAACAAAGACGATGTGAACGATATTACCGGCACAGCCCTGCTCCGCGAGTTCAAGTTTGCCGAAGCCGAAAAATGGTTTGCAAAGATCCCGGCTTCTTACTATGCACAGGAACCCTATAGCACTTATCTCACGGCCAATCCTTTTGCAGACCTGATAGAAGACACGCATGCGCCTACTCCGCAAGACACGAAGAAGTATACCAAGCTCAGCTTCACACAAAAGATGATGCAACTGGAGCGTGATCTCGCCAAAGCCAGTGACCCGGAAAAGAAAGCGCAACTGCACTATGAACTGGCCAAAGGCATGTACGGCATGAGCTACTGGGGCAATAGCTGGATCCTCTCCCAATATGGCTGGGGTGGTGGCGCCACTTTCCCTTCCGACCAATCTTCGCTGAAGCCCGGAGAGAAAGAATACTATGGCGTTTTCAAAGCAAGGGACCATTACCAGCAGGCCTATACGCTGAGCAAGGATCCCAACTTCAAGGCCCGCAGTCTCTTCATGGTTGCCAAATGCGAGCAAAAGCAGATACCCGGACCTGTATGGGGGCGCAATACCAGCTATGATGAATACGAAAGGGCCAAACTTGCCCAACAAAAGAAGATGATGTCCAGCCCGCATTTCACAACGCTGGCAAAGCAATACAGCAATACCGCCTTTTATAAGGAAGCAGTGAACACCTGTAGCTACCTGAAAGATTTTGTGAGAAAGGTGAAATAAGAGATCACCTGAACCAATAAAAAACGCGTGGCCATATTTCAGGCCGCGCGTTTTTATTGATACCTGTCAACCACATTTGACAAATACCAGTAAGGTTCAATGATTAATGTCTGTAAGATTTTGCAGTTTGGGAGAAGCTATTTAATATACCTCCCGCATTTAGCCTTTCCATTTGCGGCTTCATAAGTAGTAATGTAGCGATTGCAGGAGGAAGCGAATAGCACCAGCGCAATTAGCGCCAGTAATTGGAGTTTTTTCATAACCGTCCGGTTTGGGTTTATTAAGGGTAAAGGTTAAACCTAAACGCACTGTCCAGATAATGCAACTGCTATACCCAGAAAATGTGCCAAAATTTCATTTTGAGGCAAAACACTGGCCGGATACGGGCAAAACACCCCAATCACCCTGCTTTTTAAAGCCTCCATTTGTTCCTTGTGTTCTTATATATTATCTTCGCAGCCTGCTGATAGCCTATAGAATAGCCTTTTCATTAATCTCCTATACCATGAAATGCTAATACAGGCAACACCTCTTTAATCTTGCAATATTTCAGCATACTCCTGAGTTATAGCATAGAAAATTCCTATAGGTCTTCCTGTTGTTGATATTACAAATAATCGTGATCCGACATTTGAATCATAGCATATGGCACCTGATAACCGGAGTTTTATTGCACTGAAGAAATTATTGAAGAAGCCCCTTGATGGATTGAAGACCATTCGGGTTGCGATCGTAGCCGATTCTGCCTCACAATTCATTCACCAGGCCCTCAAAGGTTACGGCATTGCAGAAGGCATCCATTACGATATTTTTGAAGCAGACTATAACCAGATAGACCTGCAGGTCTTCGACCCAGGCTCTGAACTATATGAGAGCAAGCCCGATTATGTGATCATACTTCGCAGCTCCGAAAAACTGCTGAAGAAATTCTATTCCCTCCCGGGCGAAGAAAAAGCACAGTTCGGTACTAACCAGGCTGCTTATGCGAAAAATATCTACCAGCAGATCAACAGTCAGCTGAAGACCCGGGTGATCTTCAATACCTTTCCTGAACTTAACGATGGCGTTTTTGGAAACTTCAGTACAAAAACAAATTCATCTTTCTTATACCAGTTGCGCAAGACCAATATCGGGCTGATGGACCTTGCACAGGAATCCAAAAACCTGTTCCTTGTAGACCTGGCCGCTCTTGTTACGCAGAAAGGATATTCCCAGCTCACCGATGCCAAAATGTATATCAGCGCAGACATGGTTTTCAGCATCGATATGCTTCCTGACCTGGCTGAGCAATTGCACAAAGTGATCCAGGCCATTGCAGGCAGCTTCAAGAAATGCCTGATCCTGGACCTCGATAATACTACCTGGGGCGGCATCATCGGAGATGATGGCATGGAAGGCATTCAGATCGGGGATCTCGGTCTGGGCAAGGCTTTCACGGATCTTCAACTCTGGGCAAAAGAGCTCAAAAAGCGCGGCATCATCGTTGCCGTTTGCAGCAAGAATACAGAAAGCATCGCCAGGGAGCCCTTCATCAGTCACCCGGATATGAAACTCCGCCTGGAAGACATCGCCGTTTTTGTTGCCAACTGGGAAACAAAAGTGGACAATATCCGGCATATCCAGGGCATCCTCAATATCGGTTTCGATTCAATGGTGTTCCTGGACGATAATCCTTTCGAAAGGGAAATGGTAAAACAGAATATCCCCGATATCACTGTTCCCGATCTACCCGAAGACCCCGCAGAATACATGCCCTACCTGCGTACGCTCAACCTCTTCGAAACTGCGAGTTTCACGGAAGAGGATGAACAACGCACCAAACAATACCAGGAAGAAGCCAATCGCAACACCCTGCAAAAAAGCTTCGCCAATGAAGATGAATTCCTCGCCAGCCTGGGCATGGAATGCGAAGTGAAGCCTTTCGATAATTTTAGTATTCCACGTATCGCGCAGTTATCACAGCGTAGTAACCAGTTCAATCTGCGTACTGTAAGATATACTGAAGAAGACATCAGGCGCATCGCACAATCGCCGGATCACCTCACGCTCAGCTTTTCCCTGAAAGATATTTATGGCGATTATGGCCTGATCGCTTTTGTGATCCTGGAAAAAAAGGAAAACAATACACTCTTTGTTGACAGCTGGATCATGAGTTGCCGCGTACTGAAAAGAGGGATGGAAGTATTCACGCTGCAGAATATCCTGGCTCTAGCCAAAGAAGCAGGCTTCTCTGAAATTACCGGGGAATATATCCCTACCAAAAAGAACGAACTGGTGAGAGAACATTATACCAAACTTGGCTTCGCCAATAGCGGAGATAACCTCTATTCACTGATCGCTGATCAATACCCCAACGATAAAAAAGTATACATCAAAAGAAAATAATACAATATGGAACAGCAACAGATTCTGGAAAAGTTGAACGAGATCTTTGTAGACGTACTGGACAATGAGGATATCAGGCTCACGGAAACAACCACCGCCGCCGATATCGAAGAGTGGGACAGCCTGTATCATATCCAACTGGTAGTAGCCATTGAAAAACATTTCAAAATAAAATTCACAGCCTCCGAGATCCAGAGCTGGAAAAATGTGGGCGATATGACCAATGCCGTAAAGACCAAACTGGCTGCTTAGTATCTGTAAACCCTTTAAACCGGATGAATGTTATTCAATTCGATTGAGTTCCTGATATTTTTTGTTTTTGTCACTACCCTGTATTTCAGCCTGGCCCATAAGTGGCGCTGGCTCTTACTGCTGATTGCGAGTTGCGGATTCTATATGTTCTTCAAACCGGAGTACATCCTGATCCTCGGCTTTACCATCGTGATCGACTATTACGCAGGTATCTGGATCGAGTCCGCCAAAACACAGGCCCAACGGAAACGGTTCCTTGTGCTCAGCCTGATCGCAAATATCGGCGTACTGGCAGTGTTCAAATATTATAACTTCATCAATGATAACATCACCGGCCTCTGCAATCTTTTCGGATACGAGAACCAGATACCGTACCTGACTATCATCCTGCCCATCGGTCTGAGCTTCCATACTTTCCAGGCGATGAGCTATACCATCGAAGTATACAGGGGTAATCAGAAGGCGGAAACACATTTCGGGATCTATTCATTGTATGTGATGTTCTACCCGCAGCTGGTGGCCGGCCCTATCGAGCGCCCGCAGAATATTCTCCACCAGATGCACCAGAAAATGTACTGGGATTATGACAGGGTGATGAGCGGCCTGCGTCTCATGATATGGGGGCTTTTCAAAAAAGTGGTGATCGCAGACAGGCTTTCCATTGTGGTGGATGCCATGTACGGTGGCGCTTACGGATACAATACCGTTTGGGTATTCATCGGTACCTTCTTCTTTGCTTACCAGATCTACTGCGACTTTTCCGGTTACTCGGACATTGCGTTGGGATCGGCCAGGGTAATGGGTTTCACGCTGATGAAAAACTTCAACTTCCCATTCCAGGCAAAGAGTATTACCGACTACTGGCGCAGATGGCATATCTCGCTATCTACCTGGTTTAACGATTACCTGTATACGCCGATCGTGATCAATCGCCGCGACTGGGGAAAATGGGCCGTGGTATTCGGGCTCTGTTTCACCTTTTTCATGAGCGGACTCTGGCACGGAGCCGGCTGGCCATTTATCATCTGGGGACTGCTGCACGGCATTGCCATGAGCTATGAGTTCTGGACAAAGAAATGGAGAAAGAAAACATTCAGCAAGATGCCGCTCTGGCTCAACAACGGCCTCAGTCAATTGCTGGTTTTCCTCTTCCTGCAATTTGTATGGATCTTCTTCAGGGCCGATTCCTTCGCCACCGCATTCCGGGTAATCAAAGGGATCTTCAACTGGGAAGATTTCATCTCTCAGTTCCCTACATTCACCGCTGCTATCCGTTACTCAATGCTGGTAGGCGTGTTTGTACTGATCAATTTCCTGGTCCTGGAGAAATTCTGGAGAAACGAAAAATGGAAAGAAAAATATGAGGGCAATATCAAACTCCGCTACGCGGTATTCGGATATATGTTCCTGTTGTTTATTTTCTTTGGTTCTTTCAAGAACGCACAAAGCTTTATTTACTTTCAATTCTAAGCGATCATGAGACCTAAATATGTTATCACAGGATTGATTATACTGGCAGTGATCGCCACTGTGCTGCACTTCTGGATGGAAAAAAAGATACCAGAGCACCATGCTGTACAAAACCCAATGGATCATGCAGAAGAAGCTACAGCAGTACGATTACGTGGTGCTGGGTGCCTCCCACGCATACGTTGGCTTTGATGTAGCCGTAGCAGACAGCATGCTCCAAAAGAAAGGGATCAATATTTCCCTGGACGGCAGCCTGATTGGCACTCAGAGTGTGCTGGCAGACCTCTTTTTCAACAGGAACAAGAACAAAACGCCAACACTATTTTTCTGTATCGATAATCCCAGCGCCATCAATACCGAAGTGCTCGCAGATATCGCCGATGGCCGCATGATGCCTTACATGAATTATCCTGAAGTCTTCAATTTCTACAAACCTTATGGTATTAAATGGTACTTCGACCGCTACGTGCCCATGTGGAAATACGCTGAATACAATTACTACTGGGGCCCGCATATCTTTGCTGATACCTGGGGACATTACATGAAGCCGGATTTCGATACCACCTGCGGCTCGCGTTACGATTATGGCAATCACTACGACAATACGGATACCATGACCGTGAGCCTGGACTTCCAGTTGAAAGAGGCAGGAGCGGGTTACAAATATTTCAAAAAGATCATTCAGGTTTGTAAAGACAACAATATCACTCCCGTGTTATTTACTTTACCGTTGGGCCGCGCAGATACTTCAACTGAAGCCAAACAGCATCTCGCCGATTTCAATGCGTATTGCCAGCAAGAAGGAATGGAATACTATTACCTGGGAGATTATCTCAACTACGATTTCAAATATTTTGGAACGAAGGGACACCTGAACAAGAAAGGAGCAGAACTGGCAACGCAGAAATTCATTAGCGAATACATAGCAAAACAGTCGGCAAAGTAAAGTTTAGCATACAAATGAAAAGGCCCGGTTTTCCGGGCTTTTTTGTGCATTTTATCTTCCAAGCAAACGGCTCCAGAATCCCTTGCGTTTTGGTTGGATGCCCCAGAGGGGATGATCCTTGCAACGGATCTCTTTATCCATGATGGAATAATATTTTCCCCAGGCGAAACCTGCGCCCGCAGGCTTATTCCGTAAATCAGCGATCATAAAGTCCGGAGGCAGCTGCCCGGCGAATTCCTTCAAAATTTTATCTCCCGATGTTTTCGCTTTTTCTATTGTAATGAATCCTCCATCCGGTTGTTTCCAGATCTCATATGGTTTGTGTTCATATAATTTTCTGAAAACCGATTCATTATTCGACCGGAGATACCCATGCACCTGCTGAATAAAATCAGTGAGGTTCTCTGCCTGCTTCATGATCACTGCCGGATCATGGCAGGTATAATAGACAGGTCCCCAATTGCCCTGGTAGTCGATATCAAGGAGCCAGAAATTACCTAGTCCATCTCCAGCCAGTTCTACAATATTCGGAAAGAAATGTTCCAGGCCAAATCCATCCACGTTGATAAAGCTGATCCTTTCAAAGAATTCGCAATCGAATCCTGAAGCAAACCTGAGCAGCTCTGTGATCTCATCCGGCAGTCTTAATCCCGGCAGGTGTTGAGCCAGTGCATCGATCTCAGTTGCGCTGAGCCCTTTGTGCGGTGTAGCTTTGAACGCCTCCCCATCCTCTGATGTGAATTGATCCTGTAGCAATTCCTTCAATGCCTGTAGTGGAGACATAGCCGATCAGTTTTCGGTTAAATATTCAGGTTATAGTGTATGCTTCTTCCGCCGCCCTGAGATAATAATACTCCTTTTTCGGAAAGCTCCTGCAAATCCCTGGTGGCAGTTGCTTTAGAGGCCCTGGTGATACTCATGTATTTTTTTGCCGTCATACCACCTTCAAAACCTTCGGGTAAGGCTTCCAGCATTTTGTTGATGGCCTTTAATTGACGTTCATTAAGGCTATTTTTATATTTGTCGAAAAACTTTGTTTTATTCAATATGAGTTCGATCATGCTTTTGGTTTCATATTGAGCTTTCAAGGCAACCTTTGTGAAATAAATGATCCAATCCGTAATCTCATTACTTTTTTGAGCAGTTGAAATTGAAGTATAATAGTCTTTTTTATTACGCTCGATGGTAGCAGAAAGACTCAACAGCACTGGTCTCCCTATAGTTTGAGATAATGCTTTCTCTGCAATTGCTCTGCCAATACGTCCATTGCCATCTTCAAATGGGTGAATACTTTCAAAATACAAATGAGCTATTGCTGCACGAACAGGTGCATTTTTGATTTCTTTTTTGCCACCTGGTGCTGTATCATTGAACCAATTGATAAACCGGTTCATTTCCTCAGGAACACGGGCCGATGGCGGGGCTTCAAAATGAATGGTCTCCCGGCCAATCGTTCCTGAGATCACCTGCATCGGCTCATCATCTTTCCTCCAGGCACCTGTATTTATATGCTTGCTCTGCTTCAGGAGAGCCTTATGCCATTCGAATAATTTATCCTCAGTGAGTGGTTCCGCATAACTGTTACGCACATCTACTACCAACTCTGCCGCTCCCTGCGCTTTCTTATCCTTAACATTTTCCGGTGTAACATTAAGGCCTAACCGATTTTTAATAGAAGACACAACATCCTGTCTGCTGAAGAATTCCCCTTCTATAGCAGATGTTTTGATAGCTTCAGAAATCAATGTTTGGGTGACTGCTTCCTGGGCTGCATTATCAGGCAATGCACGAAGCATCCCACTTACATCACCCGTTTCACTTGCAAACTGAAGTAGGATATCTTCAACAGGATGGAGATCAAACTTGAAATCAAGCCAATCCGACAATTGCCAATTATAGATCATGAGCCGAATAAAATTGTTATTCGGCTCAAATTTAGGTATTTTTTGAGCCAGTTATTGACTCGTTTTCACACTAATCGGCTCATTAATTATTAAAATTTGAGCCGAATAACTCGGCTAATCGGCTCAGAGTCACCTATCTCATTCATTATCAATAAAAAACCCGCCAGTTTCCTGACGGGTCATTATTTGCAGAGGTTACATTAAGTTTAGCTGCAGCCCATGCTATTGCCGCAGTTCAGGCATTTGTAGCAAGTACCGCTCCTGATAGTGATATGACCACAGGTATTGCAGGCGGGCGCATCGCTTTGCATACTCTTGGCAGCTGCGTTCATTGCATCGAGACCACCTGTTTCAGCCTTCACTGCGCGGCTCTTTGATGGCTCCGGCTCCGGTGCTTTGTACCCGGACTTCGATGCCACCACACGAACATCACTCAACTCTGGTATTGTTTTATCATACTCCAGCGAAGTTGGAATTTCATCCCAATCATCTGTACCGGTGTTCATCACTTCGGGTCTGTCCAGCACATGCACCAGGTCTGAACGTTTCAGGTACTCGTATGCTAGTGCGCGGAAGATAAAGTCCACAATCGAAGTAGTGCTCTTGATATTCGGGTGGTCCACCATTCCCGCGGGATCGAAACGGGTGAACACGAACTTATCCACGAACTCTTCCAACGGCACACCATATTGAAGGCCGATAGACACTGCAATGGCAAAGCAGTTCAACATGCTGCGCATGGTGGCGCCTTCTTTAGCCATATCGATGAAGATCTCACCTACAGTTCCGTCTGAATATTCTCCGGTGCGGAGGAAAATGGTTTGTCCGTTTATCTTGGCTTTCTGCGTATAGCCTCTTCGTTTAGCCGGCAGCGTTCTATGCTCTACGATACGTGCCAGCTGGCGTTTCAGTTTTGTATCGGGAGAAGCCTGTACACGTTTCTGTACTTCATCAAGCAGCTCCTGGATCGTGAGTTTGCTCATGTCAACGATCATGGATTCCTGTTGCTGTTCGGCTACAGGTTGTTGTTCTGCTACAGCAGTAGTATCTTCTTCCGATTTCTTTTTCTTGTCGCTCTTGTTGCTGAGGGGCTGGCTGAGTTTGCTGCCATCGCGGTAGAGGGCGCAGGCTTTGAGGCCCAGTTGCCAGCTCATCATATAAGCATCGGCGATCTCTTCCACTTTTGCTTCGTTGGGAAGGTTGATGGTTTTGGAGATGGCGCCGCTGAGGAAGGGTTGTGCACTGGCCATCATACGGATATGCCCATGTGCATGGATATAGCGCTGTCCTTTGTTGCCGCATTTGTTGGCGCAATCGAATACCGGGAGGTGTTCGGCTTTGAGATATGGTGCGCCTTCAACGGTCATGGTTCCGCAAACATAATCATTGGCTGCTTCTATCTGCTCATCAGTGAAACCGAGCGCTTCCAGCAGGCTCCATTCGAAGTTAAAATATTGTTCAGGTTTGAAACCGAGGCGTTGCAGGCATTCTTCTCCGAGCGTATAAACATTGAATACGAAACCTATTTCGAAAGCAGACCCCACGGCTGCATCCAGTTTTTTGATCTCTTCGGCAATGAATCCTTTTTCACTGAGTGTTTGGTGATTGATATGCGGAGCGCCTGCAAAGTTACCGGCGCCTACAGCGTATTTCACAATGGCTTCGATCTCTTTCTGTCCATAACCGAGATTTTTGAGAGCCGTCGGAACAGACTGGTTGATGATCTTGAAATAACCGCCACCGGAAAGTTTCTTGAATTTCACCAGTGCGAAATCAGGCTCAACACCGGTAGTATCGCAATCCATTACCAGGCCGATAGTTCCAGTAGGCGCTATCACCGTAGTTTGTGCATTGCGATAACCATATTGCTCGCCCAACTGAACCGCTTCATCCCAGGCTTTGGTAGCGGCTTTGAGCAGGTAGTCCGGGCAATATTTTGCTTTTATGCCAACAGGTTTCACACTCAATCCCTCATATTCATCTGCATCATAGGCAGCCAGACGATGATTGCGCATTACACGCATCATATCTTCTGCATTCTCTTTATAACGATCGAATGGTCCGAGGATACCGGCCATTTCAGCGGATGTTTTATAGGCGATACCAGTCATGATAGCCGTGAGAGCACCTGCAATACCGCGGGCTTCCTCACTATCATAAGCGATGCCCATCACCATCAGCATGGAGCCTAAGTTGGCATATCCGAGACCGAGAGTACGGTAATCATAGCTCAGTTGCGCCACTTCTTTGGATGGGAACTGCGCCATCAGTACAGACACTTCCAGTACTACTGTCCAGAGACGGCATGTATATTCAAACCCTTCAACGTCGAAGACGTTTGTGTTCTCATCGTAGAATTTGCGGAGGTTGGCGGAAGCCAGGTTACAGGCGGTATTGTCCAGGAACATATACTCGCTGCAGGGATTGGAAGCGTTGATACGACCACCTTTGGGAGATGTATGCCATTCATTGATGGTGGTATCGTATTGTGTGCCGGGGTCGGCGCAGCGCCAGGCGGCATAAGCGATCTGGTTCCAAACTTCGCGGGCCGGCACTTTCTTCATCACACGGCCATCTGTACGCGCTTTCAGCTCCCAGTCTTCATTGTTCTCCAGTTTGGTGAAGAACTCATTGGGGACGCGAACGGAATTGTTGGAGTTTTGTCCGCTCACTGTGCGATAAGCCTCGCCTTCATAATCGCTGGGATAACCGGCGGCGATGAGGGCGGCCACTTTCTTTTCTTCCTCCATCTTCCAGTTGATGAAGTCCAGCACTTCCGGGTGATCGAGGTCCAGGCAGACCATTTTGGCTGCGCGCCTGGTGGTGCCGCCGGACTTGATAGCTCCTGCAGCGCGGTCGCCGATCTTCAGGAAGCTCATAAGCCCACTGGAAGTGCCGCCGCCGCTAAGCTTTTCACCTTCTCCGCGAATATGGGAGAAGTTGGTACCTACGCCGCTTCCATATTTGAAGATGCGCGCTTCACGCATCCAGAGGTCCATGATACCACCATCATTTACCAGGTCGTCCTCCACACTGAGGATGAAGCAGGCGTGTGGCTGGGGGCGTTCATATGCTGAAGTTGATTTCTTGAGTTTACCATCCACCGGATCCACATAATAATGGCCCTGTGGTTTGCCCTTGATGCCATAGCTCTCGAAGAGGCCGGTATTGAACCACTGGGGAGAGTTGGGCGTGCAAGACTGGTTGAGGATACAGTATACCAGTTCTTCATAGAAGACCTGTGCATCTTTGGATGTTGCGAAATAACCATAACGTTCGCCCCATACCCGCCAGCAGTTGGCCATACGATGGGCAACCTGTTTCACCGAGGTTTCGCGGCCTGTTGAGCCATCGGTCTGGGGAACTCCAGCTTTGCGGAAATATTTCTGGGCGAGAATATCTGTAGCAATCTGCGACCACTGTTTCGGTACCTCTACATTGGTCATTTCAAACACCACTTCCCCGCTTGGATTGCGGATCACGGAGGTACGATAATCGTACTCGAACAGGTCGAACACATCGGTACCCTCCCGGGTAAAGCGACGGCTGAACTGCAAACCCTTGCCAGATTGCTTTTTATTCGTCATAAGGTTAGAAATTAAACGTTAATGATTATAGTGAATGAGGAAAACGAAAGTATCTTTTGGAATCCAAAATCCGGACTTCTAAATATGCACAAACTGTGGATAAGAGATGTAAAAATTAGCTATCGCTTACTGGCATTGCGTTCCTGGATTTTTGAGGCATTTCCGGCCGGAACCTGGCAAACTTTTTTTTGTTTTTCATCATAGAATTCTGTATTATATATATCGCACTAATTCAATCCCCATGCCGGTTATGCCAAATGGCCATTGAATTACAGCTATTCCAGGAATTTGTTTACCACCGCCGCAGCATTTTTTTATGCAGTGAAAATCCTTCTCTTCAAATCTGGTACCACAATCAAATACTAACAGTATTGATCACCCGAAATATTAATCCTCAACAAATTAATTGTAGTAAGGATTTATCTGGCATCTCTGAATCGACATACTGCAATTGGGTATTTTATCATTTCCCTAAAACTTAATGATGCTTTAATACAGCTGGCAACAATTGTCCACTTTTCCACCGCATATCCCACCATGTTAGTAACACACGCTCTCAAAAACAATCCACCCTGCTGCACCACCACCATCCCCCACCACCCACTCTCTGCAGGGACATAAGAATTTTTTGAAATCCATCCAGCCCACTCATAGTGCCCAGTGGCCGGTTGGAGGTGTTGGGAAGGGCCTTCAAAACAAAAGCCCCACAGCCCATCCCAGCTCCACTGCCCATCCCTCCTGCCAGAACCCAAATAACCCAAAAAAGCGTTGGTTTGTTTTGTCAGCCCACCCCAACACCCCCAATCGGCCACCCCCAACCTAAATGAGAATAATAGAAATTCATATGTCCCTGACAGAGAGTTAAAACTCCCCTCGTTATTACGGAAAAGTTTTCGCATTTTTGCATAGATCCAATAGCACAGGCATGACGAATCGTATTTACCAATCACTACTCTTACAGAAAGCGAAAGGACATAAATCGTTTGCCGTTCTCATTGATCCGGATAAAGTGACCGTAGAAAAGATCACTGAATTAACAACCCTGGCAATGGACGCATCCGTAGACTATCTCCTGATCGGCGGTAGCCTCGTTGTTTCCAATCACCTCGATGAGGTGGTAATGCAGGTAAAGAAAGAATGTAATATTCCCGTGGTATTATTCCCGGGGTCCCCCTCCCAGTTGTCCAGGCATGCGGACGCACTCTTATACCTTTCGCTCATTTCAGGTCGTAACCCGGAATTACTGATCGGGCAGCACGTGATTTCTGCACCACAGGTGAAGCAAAGCGGGCTGGAGATCATTTCCACCGGTTATATGGTCATCGATGGCGGAGCTCCCACTACCGTAAGTTATATCAGCAATGCAACACCTATTCCGGCAGATAAGAATGAAATTGCCATGTGTACAGCCATGGCAGGCGAGATGCTGGGCATGAAACTTATCTACATGGATGCCGGCAGCGGCGCGAGAAGACCGATCACCGAAAGCATGATCGAAAATGTATCGAAAGTGATTGAGGCCCCCCTCGTGATTGGCGGTGGTATTACAGATCCTGAGAAGGCTTACCGCAATTGCAAGGCGGGGGCAGACGTGATCGTGATCGGCAATGCCATCGAAAAGGACGCGGGACTGATCCGAGAAATGAGCGCTGCTATCCACTCCATCCCCGTAATCAGCAAATAAAAGGCTGCCTTTGAAGCTGTTGCCTCCAGGCCCCACAAGGCGGGCAGGAAAATGTAAACGAAAATTTTACACTTAAAAACCCGTGTAAACCAAAAAACGTGTTTACATTTGTGCTGATAAAAAATTTGAGTTCAAAGTACATCTATTAGAGAAATGCAAAAAAATCTCCACTATACACTCGCTGATGTTCTGGCACTTACTGCCAGTACTATAGTGCGTGGGATTTTTCCTGTACAGCTCCGTACAGTTTTTTACTTTCAGCCTGTTCCCGTCCATGTACGACGTTGATACTCAATCACCATAGTATTCCCCCTGATCTTTTATTGGAACTATGCGAGCCCGGCCACTGGCGGGTAATCCTGCGTTCCTTCAATGCATCATCTGAATTGTCTCGTCATTGTTCACCCTTTTTATTGTAGAGCCATAAATGGAAACTCAACAAAAATTCCAGGTTCTTATTGCCGATGAATCCCATCTGAGCTTTGCTCAGATTATCTGTGATGAAATGGCTTCCTCTGCCAAAGCAAGAGGAACGGGCATCGCTAAAAGAACCCCAGATTATATCCAACTGAAAATGCGTGAAGGAAAAGCCGTTATCGCCTTCAACCAGGATGGCGTATGGGCCGGCTTTTGCTATATCGAAACCTGGGGGCACGGAGAATACGTGGCAAACTCGGGACTGATCGTTTCTCCCAACTTCAGGAAGGGCGGACTGGCCAAGATGATCAAACGCAAGATCTTCGATCTCTCCAGGCAGAAATATCCTGATGCCAAGATATTCGGCCTCACTACCGGTCTTGCTGTGATGAAGATCAACAGCGAACTGGGATACGAGCCCGTTACCTATTCCGAGCTCACCCAGGACGAAGCATTCTGGGCTGGCTGCAAAAGCTGTGTGAACTATGAGATCCTCATGAGCAAAGAGAGAAAGAATTGCATGTGTACCGCCATGCTCTTCGATCCCAAAGATCACTACCAGCCCCAGGAAACAAAAGAATTCTTTGAAGAAAAGAAAACTGTGCTGGAAAGACTCCTCCGTTTCAAACAGTGGAAATTCCTGCAACCTTTCATTAATAAAGACAGTAAAGACAAAGACGGCAAACCTGCCAACAAATCAAAAAAACTGTTTCAACAGATCTTTAATTTTTAAACCATTTGGAAGAAAGCGATGGCAAAGAAAATTGTACTCGGATTCAGCGGCGGTCTTGACACGTCGTACTGCGTTAAATATCTCGGAGAAGATAAAGGTTATGAAGTGCATTCCATTATTGTGAACACCGGCGGGTTCAGTGAAGAAGAACTGAAACAGATCGAAGCGCATGCTTACAAGCTCGGTGTGAAATCACATACCACTGTGGATGCCGTGAAATCGTACTACGACCGTATCATTCGCTTCCTCGTGTACGGAAACGTACTCAAGAACAATACCTACCCGCTGAGCGTGAGTGCAGAGCGACTTGTACAAGCCGTCCACATCGCAGAACATGTTCAGAAACTCGGCGCAGAAGCTGTTGCCCACGGTTCTACCGGTGCCGGTAACGACCAGGTGCGTTTCGACATGATCTTCCATATCATGATCCCCAACGTGGAGATCATCACTCCCATCCGAGACCTCAAACTGAGCCGCGAAGCAGAGATCGAATACCTCAGGGGTAAGGGCGTTGATATGAACTTCAACAAAGCCATGTACTCTATCAATAAAGGCCTCTGGGGCACCAGCGTTGGCGGTAAAGAAACCCTCAACTCCAAAGGCATGCTCCCTGAAGAAGCATGGCCCACACAAGTTACTGCCAAAGAAGAACGCGAAGTGAAACTCTCTTTCGAGAAAGGCGAGCTGAAAGCGATCGACGGAAAAGCATTCGCGCATCCTGCCGAAGCCATTCAATACCTGCAAACAATTGCCGGCGCTTACGGAGTGGGGCGTGATATCCATGTAGGCGATACCATCATCGGAATCAAAGGCCGCGTAGGTTTTGAAGCGGCGGCACCAATGGTTATCCTTAAAGCACACCATGCACTTGAAAAACATGTGCTCACCAAATGGCAGCTCAACTGGAAAGACCAGTTGGCGCAGTTCTACGGCAACTGGCTTCATGAGGGTCAGATCCTCGATCCGGTGATGCGCGATATCGAAGCCTTCCTCCAAAATGCACAACAGAATGTAACCGGTGATGTGTATGTTCACCTGGCGCCTTACCGATTCCAGATCATCGGTATCGAAAGCAAATTCGATCTTATGAGCAGCAAATTCGGCAAGTACGGAGAAATGAACAACGGCTGGAGCGGCGAAGACGTGAGAGGATTCTCCAAGATCTTCGGTAACCAGACAGCTATCTGGAATGCAGTAACAGAAGAAAACAAGCAATAATCATGGCGTCAAAAATCAGTATCGGTATCGTTGGCGGAGCCGGTTACACCGGCGGTGAACTGATCAGGTTGCTGATCAACCACCCCAATGCCAATATATCGTTCATCCATAGTCGCAGTAACGCAGGAAAACCCGTCAGCTCCATCCACCAGGACCTCGTAGGCGAAACACCACTCGTGTTTGCCGCAGATCTCAGCCAGGATATCGACGTACTCTTCCTCTGCGTTGGTCATGGCGAAGCCAGGAAATTCCTCCAGGAGAACACCATCGCTCCCCATGTGAAGATCATCGATCTGTCGCAGGACTTCCGCCTGCTGCCTAATCATACCATCGATAACAGGGCATTTGTATATGGCCTTCCCGAGCTCAATAAGGAAGCCATCCGCAACGCGACCAATATCGCCAATCCAGGCTGTTTTGCCACGGCCATCCAGCTTGGATTGTTACCACTGGCCAAAGCCGGTCTGCTGGAACAGATCAATACCACCGGTATTACCGGTTCCACAGGCGCAGGGCAAAGCCTCGCAGCCACCAGCCATTTCAGTTGGAGGGCCAATAATATCGGTGCTTACAAAACGCTCACGCACCAGCATGTGAAAGAGATCTCCCAAAGCCTTGCTCAACTGCAACCCGGATTCGGTGCAGCCAATGAAAAAGGAAAAAAGGAAAGCGATCTCAACTTCATCCCCTGGCGCGGTGATTTCACCCGCGGCATCTTCATCAGCTCGCAGGTAGATTGTGATCTCAGCGAAACAGAGCTCTACAAACTGTATGAAGATTTTTACCAGGATGCCCCCTTCACCATCCTCAGCAAGGAGCCCATCTTCCTCAAACAGGCGGTGAACAACAACAAATGTGTGATCCAGCTGGAGAAAGTAGGCAGCAAACTGGTGGTTCACTCTGTGATCGATAACCTCCTGAAAGGTGCATCCGGACAGGCAGTTCAGAACATGAACCTGATCTCCGGCCTGGATGAATGCGCAGGCCTCAGGCTGAAAGCAAACTATTTTTAGTACAAAGGAAAAAGCAGCATAATGAAACTTTTCGACGTTTATCCCATCAACAATATCACCATCGAGAGAGCCAAAGGCTCCAATGTATGGGATGACCAGGGAACGCAGTACCTCGACCTGTATGGCGGCCATGCCGTGATCTCTATCGGCCACACACACCCGCATTACGTGGCGCGATTGACGGAACAACTGAACAAGGTAGGATTCTATTCCAACTCCGTTCGTATGCCCCTGCAGGAAGAGCTGGCTGCCAAACTCGGAAAGCTTTCCGGTAAAGAAGATTACCAGCTCTTCCTCGTGAATTCCGGCGCTGAAGCCAACGAGAACGCACTCAAGCTTGCTTCGTTTGTGAATGGCCGTAAGAAGATCATCGCTTTCAAGAAAGGTTTCCACGGGAGAACATCCTTGGCAGTAGCGGCTACAGACAATCCTGCCATTGTAGCGCCTGTTAACCAGAACCCGAACATCATCTTTCTACCTTATAACGACGAAGCCGCACTCGAAGCCTGTTTCAAGGCGCAGGGCAGCGAGATCTCGTCTGTGATCATCGAAGGCATCCAGGGCGTTGGCGGCATCAATGTGGCTACTCCCGAATTCCTGAAAAAGATCCGCAACCTCTGTACTGAATATGGCGCAGTGTATATTGCAGACGGCATCCAGTGCGGATACGGAAGAAGCGGCAAATTCTTCTCCCACGATTTTGCAGGCGTGAATGCCGATATCTATTCCATGGCCAAAGGCATGGGTAATGGCTTCCCCATCGGTGGCATCCTCATTGCTCCTGATATACAGCCAAAACATTCCATGCTCGGCACTACATTCGGTGGCAATCACCTCGCATGTGCAGCAGCGTTAGCCGTGGTGGAAATAATGGAAAAAGAGAACCTGATGGCCAATGCCGCTGAAGTGGGCAATTACCTCATGGAAGGACTGAAGCAGATCCCTGAACTGCAGCATGTTCGCGGAAGGGGACTGATGATCGGCTTCGATGTACCTGAGCACCTGAAGGATCTCCGCAAGAAATTACTCTGGGAAAACAAGATATTCACCGGCGAAGCCAAGGGCAATGTGATCCGACTTCTGCCATCACTGGCGCTGACAAAAGACGATGCTGACCAGTTCCTGATGGCCATCAAAGCCACTATCGCATCCATGGTTTCTTCACCAGCTCACTGACATAACCAATGAAACAATTCATCTCCGCAGAAGACGTACAAGACATTCCCGCACTGGTGGACCAGGCGCTGGCTTACAAGCAACAACCCTTCGTTGATAAAGCTTTGGGCGCCAACAAACGTATTGGCCTGCTCTTTCTGAATCCCAGCATGCGCACCAGGTTGAGCACGCAGATCGCGGCACAGCAACTCGGAATGGAAGCCATTGTTTTCAATGTTGGTCAGGAAGGATGGGCGCTGGAATTTGAAGACGAAGCCATCATGAGCGGCAGCACTGTAGAACACGTAAAAGATGCGGCGCCGATCATGGGAAAATATTTCGATATCCTCGCTATCCGTACTTTCCCTTCCTTGAAGAATCGTGAGGACGATTACAGTGAACTTTTCATCCGTCAGTTCATCCGCTATGCAGGTATCCCTGTAGTGAGTTTGGAAAGCGCAACACTGCACCCGTTGCAAAGCCTTACCGATATTATCACTATCACGGAAACGCTGAAAGCAAATCCGCTGCCGGCAGGCCGCAAACCTAAGATCGTGCTCACCTGGGCACCACACGTGAAGCCACTTCCACAATGTGTTGCCAACAGTTTCTCCCAGTGGGTGAATGCCTGGGGCAATGCAGATTTCGTGATCACGCATCCGGAGGATTACGAACTGGATACTAAATTCACCAATGGCGCTACCATCACCCATAACCAGTCAGCAGCGCTCAAAGACGCAGACTTCGTATACGTGAAGAACTGGAGCACTTTCAATAACGAATACGGCAAGATCTATTGCAATGATCCCGCCTGGATGCTCACCAACGAAAAGTTGAGCACCACTAACAATGCGAAAGTGATGCACTGTCTTCCAGTAAGAAGGAACGTTGAGCTCAGTGATGAGATCCTTGACGGCCCCAACAGCATCGTGACCCAGCAGGCGTCCAACCGCGTTTGGGCGGCGCAGGCGGTTTTGTCGAATATCCTCCAATCTAAATAAGCAATATTGGAAACACTGTACGTAGTTAAGATCGGTGGTAATATTATCGACCATTCAGAGAAGCTGGCGGACTTCCTGCAATCCTTTGCTGCATTGTCCGGGAAGAAGGTCCTTGTACACGGAGGCGGCAAACTGGCTACACAGCTTGCAGAGCAAATGAACGTACCCCAGCAGTTGGTGGACGGCCGCCGTATCACGGATGCAGCAACGCTGAAGATCGTTACGATGGTATATGCAGGCGATATCAACAAAAGAGTGGTGGCAGCATTGCAATCACATGGATGCAATGCCATCGGACTCACCGGCGCAGACGGCAATGCCATCCTCGCACATAAGCGCGAGAAAGCGGGTATCGACTACGGCTTTGCCGGAGATGTGGACGCCGTGAATGCAGAACTGTTGCACGCCCTCCTCAGCCTCAACATGACGGTGGTACTGGCCCCCATCACGCATAACGGCAAAGGACAGTTGCTGAATACCAATGCAGATACCATTGCACAGGAAACAGCAAAAGGACTCAGCAAACACTATAACGTGCAACTGATCTACTCCTTCGAGAAAAGCGGTGTATTGCTGGATGCAAATGACGACAGCACAGTTATCCCCTCCATCGATCCCAGGTTCTACCAGGAACTCAAATCAACTGAAAAAATATTTGCAGGCATGATCCCGAAACTGGATAATGCCTTTGCAGCCATCCGCAGTGGCGTAGGAAAAGTAATTATCGGAAAAGCGGAAGAACTGCCAGCACTGATCGCCGGAAAAGCCGGCACAAGCATCGTACATGAATAATCATTCGATACAGGAACTGCAACAGAGTGCGATTGAATTGCTGAAGCAACTCATCGCTACGCCCTCTTTCAGTAAGGAAGAGCAGGACACTGCCAGCATCCTCAAAATATTCCTCGAAGAACGAGGCATTGAAGCAAAGCAATTCAAATACAATATATGGGCTGCCAACAGGCATTTTGATGCAAGTAAGCCTACGCTGCTGCTTAACTCACATCACGATACTGTAAAGCCTAACAAAGGGTATACACTCGATCCTTTCACGCCCATAGTTAAGGAAGGAAAACTCTTCGGCCTCGGCAGCAATGATGCCGGTGGCCCGCTGGTGAGCCTGCTCGCCACCTTCCTGCATTTCTACAACCGAACCGATCTGAAATATAACCTGCTCTTTGCAGCCTCCGCAGAAGAAGAGATCAGCGGAAGAGAAGGGATCGAAATATTATTGCCTGAATTGCCGCCCATCGATTGCGCTATTGTTGGAGAACCTACCCTCATGCAGATGGCCGTAGCAGAACGCGGACTGATGGTGCTGGATGCACTTTCTCATGGCCGCGCAGGACATGCAGCCCGTGAAGAAGGAGAGAACGCCATCTACAAGGCATTGAAGGATATCGAATGGTTCAGCGCTTACAGGTTCCCGAAAGTATCTGAATTACTCGGTCCTGTAAAAACCTCCGTAACTGTAATTGAAACCGATAACAAGGCGCATAATGTAGTACCCGCCCAGTGCAGGTTTGTGGTTGACGTTCGTGTAAATGAACTCTATACTTTTGAAGAGATACTGAACGTGATACGCAAAAACATTCAAAGCGAAGTAACACCCCGCAGTACGCGCCTCCGATCCACCAGCATCGCGTTGGAACACCCACTGGTGCAATCAGGCATCAAACTTGGCAGGACTTATTATGGTTCGCCCACCACTTCAGATAAAGCCCTCATGCCCTTCCAGGCTTTGAAGATGGGCCCCGGTGACTCAGCGCGCAGTCATACTGCCGATGAATTCATCTACATCGAAGAAATAGAAGATGGAATTGCATTATACATTGATCTCTTAAACCAGGTATTATGAAACTGTGGCAGAAAGAAAGCACTTCAACATCTGAACAGATCGAACACTTCACGGTAGGACGTGATAAGGAATTCGATATTCTCCTCGCGCCTTTCGATGTGCAGGGCTCTATTGCTCATGTGACCATGCTCGGAGAAGTTGGGCTGATGAGTAAACCCGATGCAACAAAAGCAGTACGCGAACTGGAAAATATCCTGCAGGAGATCAAAGACGGCAAATTCCGCATCGAAGAGCATGTGGAAGATGTACATTCTCAGGTGGAACTGCTGCTTACGCAACGCATCGGCGAAGCCGGCAAAATGATCCATAGCGGCCGCAGCCGTAATGATCAGGTGGCCGTAGATATCAAGCTCTACCTGCGCTCCGAGATCCTCGCCATCAAAGACGCGAGTAAAAAATTATTCGATCTGCTGATCTCCCTCAGCGAAAAACATAAAGCTGTTCTTTTACCAGGATACACACATCTTCAGATCGCCATGCCTTCATCATTTGGCTTATGGTTAGGGGCCTATGCTGAAAGTTTGGTGGATGACCTGGCTGTATTATCCTCTGCTTACTATGTAGCAAACAAGAACCCGCTGGGAAGCGGGGCAGGTTATGGTTCTTCCTTCCCGCTCAACCGTACACGCACAACCGAACTTTTACAATTCGGTACTCTCAACTGGAATGCCGTGTACGCTCAAATGAGCCGCGGTAAAACGGAGCGTATTCTCGGACAGGGCATCGGCAATATCGCTAATACCCTGAGCAGACTGGCAATGGATTGCTGTTTGTATATCAACCAGAATTTTGGCTTCATTTCTTTTCCATCGGAGCTCACCACCGGCAGCAGCATTATGCCGCATAAGAAGAACCCCGATGTATTCGAGTTGATCCGCGCCAAATGCAACCGCATACAATCCGTACCCAATGAGCTCACATTGCTGGTGAACAACCTGCCAAGCGGCTATCACCGCGATCTTCAGCTCACCAAGGAAATTCTTTTCCCGGCTATCGAAGAACTGAAAGCATGCCTGGAAATGATGCATCTTATGCTCTCCAATATGAGTGTGAAAGATGGAATTCTGGACGATGAGAAATACAAATACCTTTTCAGCGTGGAAGCCGTGAACGAGCTGGTGAACAAAGGCATTCCCTTCCGTGAAGCTTACAAGCAGGTAGGGAATCATATTGAAGAAGGGAAGTTCAATTTCGATTATAAGAAACAGTTACATCATACGCATGAGGGGAGTTTGGGGAATTTGTGCAATCATGAGATTGAGAAGGAAATGATTAATATCATCAACAAGTTTGCATAGAATGAAGGGGAGGCCTATTGCTTTTCCCCCTTTACCTCGTTCTTTGTTTGAAAGGTAAACGGTATCTTTCGTGCCGTCACATCGATGGCCCCTTTAGCTTTCAGCTTCAAATTACTTTGTAATAGCATTCCTGTCTTTTCTTCAATCTGTACTTCACCCTCTTGGGTTCCTTCCAAATTAACTAGTGCATTTACACCTTGCACTGCAACTTTTTCATCATTCGACACAACCACTCCTTTTACATCCAGAAAAGCAATCCCATCTGAGATTTTTCGTAATGTAAAAACCGATTTTACTGAAGACTTGAACTCATTATTAACAGTATTTTCTAATTCCCAGGATTGTCCAATATTTAGGGCTGAATCCGGAAATAATTTGAACATGCTTTCGATAATGTTTTGAAAGTATTCTGGCCCCATGTTTTTTTGGACAGAGTTTTTGAGCATAGATAACGCCTCTTCGTCGTCTCCTGCAATCTGCTCCATATGTTTGAAAAGTTCAGATAGGCCTGTAAGTGATTTTACGTCTCCTTTGGGAGAAATGACGGCTTTGAGCTGTGCTCCTTTAAAAGCAGCGAACATTTTTTCAGCAGGTGGCGCTTCGACTAAAGTGTTGGATGCATCGAGATTTCTCTCCTGATTTTCTGTTTCAATTTTAGCCTTAAAGCGATTGTAGGTTATATGAAAAAGTAAATTATTACTTGAATCCTTACTTGTTTCATAAGACACATTCATCTTAATAGAGTTGCCACTTTCCTTTTCCTCGCCCCCTATTTCATAAGTAGTTTTGCTTTCGCTGAGGATATCGTAATTGTAGCGTAGGCCAACTTCAGGCTCTAAACGCAGCGAATACGTACTTTGAGCGGAAGTACCTTTTACATTTTTTAAATTAGTGCTTTCTTTACAAGCGGAAACCATAACAGGGAACGCCAGGGCTGTCCGAAAAAACAATTTCATAAAACCATTAGCTTTTAACTCTTTGAAATCAATTTCATATAGGTAACTGAAGCCTAAATAAATTAAGCTGTGGATCCTCCTTGCCTTCATAATGGAACTTTAAACGTCGCTGAATATGAAACGGTTCATAAATGACTATAGGCTGCAAGCCTATGCAATCCTCGGGTTTGCATTTTATATTAGTTAACTGATCCAAACTGATTTTGGAGCAATTGTAAAGGTCATATGTATTTTGATAAAAGAAAACAATTTCATTTAGGTCAATTTTATTTTCGAGTTCTTTTACCCCGATCACTTTCCACTCCTTATAGGCTGATTTGTGTACCACCGCATGAAACAACACATCGGCCTGAGCTATTTTTTCAAGGTCAATCTCCTCAACATCAGTCCTATAATCATATATTATAAAAGTAAAAGGAGCTACAAGCCTCCCGTATGAATGAAATTTCTCATCTATTGGAATTCTGAAAAAATGACCTTTACTATTATGTGTAATTCGCATATAAATTATTGAAAGTATCCTGTAAATCTAAATAATAATCCGAATTCACGAGTTGATGCCAACCAATACATCATCCCCTTTTTATTCCATCTACTCACACCTCTGATTGGGTTGCCCGACTTTCTTGGTGAGCCCAAATCAGACTGAGCTCCTCCATTATAATCGATCAATTGTTGTTCTCTTCCACGTATTGAATATCGATCATAGCTAGCTTGATCTAATTTGGCGGCAGAGAACCCTTTTATATGGTGAAATGCATCTCTTTTTGCAACGATTTGAACATCTGTAAGCTTAATTTTACTAACATCCGCACTTGCTCTTCCACTTCCTCCTCCATCATATACATACCTGATATGCCCTTTGCCCTCAACATTGATAGAAACAGGCTTATCGAAAATATTATAAGTAACACCTTTTGCAGAACCTGTTCTTATCTCTTTATTTCTGTCCAGCGAAAGGTTACCGTTAAGATCGTAATCATAATCATCAGTACTTCCAGTATTGGTTCCATCTTTAAAATCTCCGGATTTACCATTGCTGGCGCCAGTTGTACTGAGATCATCAATTCGTGTCAGCCTGTTGGATAAAGGTTTGTAAACGTAACTAAGTTTATCAATCTCCACTTTTGATGCGCTTCCCAACAGTGTGCCCATATTGGTCATGGAAAACAGATTTCCATTTGCATCATAGGCAATATCTTTCACTGTGTAGTCGAGCCTGGAATTGTTCCACCCTTCGCTGCTATTACCTTTCTGAGTGAAGGTAGCTTTGGTTAAGCGATCAAGATTATCATATTCGTATTCATATTTTCTTGGTGTATTATCACCCTGACTTTTCCATTGAACACCGGTAATGTTTCCGTTTAAAAGCCCATTGGAGAATTTATTATCGCGATTATCATAACCGATATAAATACCGAAATAATGCTCCCACTGATCAGAATTATATTCTCCCAGCGCATAGTCTTTATTGATACCCGTAAGCCAGCCTTTGATATTAAAGTCAAAATTGAGGGTTTCTAACCCTTGTCCATTATTGTACTGAGGAGCAAGTGTCTTTTGAACTCTTCTACCCAATTCGTCATATTTATGGGCAAACAACATTTTATAAGAAGCATCTGCATCCTCCTGGATATTATCGAGGAATGGAGAAGACAACCATAATCTGGAAGAGTTGTTGAGTTTAAGTCCTTTGCCAATAAGCCTTCTAATAGGACTTCATTCCAATATTATTCATAACCGTAATTCTAAAGCTGATAAATGTGACAAAAACACTGGTAAGTGTGCTATGTAGTAGGAGCTGGAAAACCAAATTTTACACCTTATAAAATCTGGTATTACGCATAGAGCTGACTATAAAAGTCAAACGCTGAATGTTGGGGAATCCACTATTGTCTTCTTAGTCAACCCTGGTGAATTCCTTATATGATACTGCCAACAATCCCGTTTCTCTGGCAGACTTCAATTGGAAATTTGTAATGTTTGATTTCTGTGCCAGCACTTGTGGCCCCTGCCGATTTGGAGACAATTCACCAGGATAAATTATGGAATTGAAGTATTGTTAGTTTCCCCAACAATTACCTCATCAGCCCTGACAGCATGCCCCTCAGGAACCACTTCCGCGCAAAACTGGAAAAAATATTCAAAGAGAAATAAACACTGCAATCCATCCCCTTCTCTGAAAATGCAAAAGGTCGCTCCGTTTGGAAGCGACCTTTTGCATTTATTGTAATACGCTCGTTACTTATTGATTTGCTTTTTCAATAATTCGATCTCCCTTTCCTGTGCCTCATTCTTTTTTTCCTGCTCTTCACTCTTTTTGACAAGCGCTTCAATTTTTTTGTGTTGCTCAATTGTATACAACATCAATTCTTCAATTTTCTTCAGCAATGCAGCCTGATTCTCTCCAACGTCAATCCCATTTGTCTTTACCTCCTCGGCCGATGGCACATCTGGTAAGTGCTGATAACTTTTTATATAAGCCTCTACTTCCTCCAAGGGCCTTAGTTGATACGCAGGATGAAAAACATAGTCCGGCCAGGTTTCTGCGTCTATACGTACTTTCCTGGCACGAATATTACCTTCAACGAACAGTTTGAAATTCACATCCGTGATATTCGTAGTGCCAATCCCCACATTTCCATTCGAAGCAATACGCATTCTTTCTGTATTATTGGTTCCAAATCTCACTGCTCCACTCATAAAGTTCCACATTTGAAGAGTGTTTGGAATTGTAGATGTAGTAGAGGTTAAGCTGACTATCGCTCCATGGGTATTAAACGTAGTTCCCGCATTGTTAAAAAAACTAATTGAAGTTTGGGAACTTGCCCCTGCATTAGCGTTCCTGATATTCAATGTAGGACTGGCATCATTAGAATTCTTACTGATGTCCAAAGGATAAAGGGGATTGTTATTAGCGATTCCAACAAAACCAGTGTTAGTTATCCGCATCTTTTCAGTAATTGTTCCGGCATTACCAGTGTGAAACGTCATAACTCCTGTTTTATCTGCCCCCTTTCGAGACATTCCCAAAAAACCTATCATATTTCTAACTGCACTATTACCCTGAACATAAAAAGAGACTACCGGACCAAAGCCATCCACCATAGTACCTGTAGTTGTTTTCGTTAATCCCAGCACTGTTGTTAAGTTGTTGGTTGAAGTTCCAGTATTTTCTGTCATTAGCGGAATTCCAGTATTCATCACATGAAGATTGTACAATGGCGTAGTAGTGCCAATACCAACAGTGCCAGTTTCGGGCCAGGGAAAAGTATTTTGAGCATTCAGGTGCAAGATGCCGGACGCAATCAAAAAAAACGAGAGCAAGGATAAGTGTTTCATATTTTTGGGTGTTAAGTTTAGGGTGTTTCAAAATCTCACTATCCACTATCTCAGTTGCTTCGTATCCACTCTTGAAGGAGTATCCTTTCCTGCAACAATAGTTTTTGCACTCACTGCTATGGATTTGATGATCTCCGTCATATTCTTCATATCCAGTGTTTCGATCTCATCTTCCTGCGTATGATAGAATTTTTCACTGTCCATTTTCGATGTAGAGATGGTATGTGCCGGAACACCTTGTCTGGCCAGGGTTGCATTGTCTGAACGATAGAACAGTTGCTGATCGGGATAGGGATCAGGATAGAATTTGAAAGCAGATCCCTGCAGGTTCTTTTCCAGGATAGTGCCCATATCAGTCTTTTCATAACCGGTAATGAAAGCGGAGTTGGTGCCCCATTTGCTTTCTGTACCGATCATCTCGATATTGAACATGGCCATCACTTTGGAAGGATCGAACTGCTCAGAGAAATGTTTCGATCCAAATCCACCTACTTCTTCAGCAGTGAAGGCTGCAAATACCAGAGTACGTTCATTGTTTTTTTGCTGCGCATAGTATTGCGCCAGCATGATCACGGCAGTAACACCGGAAGCGTCATCATTGGCGCCATTGAAGATGGAGTCCCCGGCTTCATTCGGTTTACCGATGCCAAGGTGATCATAGTGACCGGAGAAGATCACGTATTCATTTTTCTTTTTCTTTCCGGGAAGAATGCCTACAACATTTTTCAGCGGAGCCCGTGTGATCTCCTGGTTGAATTCAACGGAATAGGTATTGGCGGCTTCATTGGAAAGCACCAGTACGATATTGGAAGGAGATTCGAATGATTGCTCGCGGAAACGCTTGAGGCCATTGAACATCCTTCCGTGCTTCTCGTGTACGGTAACGAAATAATTTTTCTTTGAATCCAGCAGTCGCATCACTACAGGGAACAGCGTGTCTGCTTCCCCGATGTTCACGTTTGTGTAGCCGGATTTATTATCCACTTTGATATTGCTCTGTGAGCTGAGCGCCACGATATTCTTTTCAGGAATGGAATTACCATTCACCATACCGTTCGCATTCAGGAATTTCGGTTTTATCATTGCGAACTCCTGGAACCAGGAATCACCTTTTACAGGCTGAAGACCTGCTTTCTTAAATTCTGCTGCAATGAAATCGGCGGCTTTATCGATACCGGGGGTAAATGTGCGGCGGCCCTGCATATCATCGGCGGACAGGATCTTTTCGATCCTTTCCACTTCCGTAACATTGATAACCTTGTCGATGGATTGTGAATAGCTAACCTGCCCGATAGCGAGCATGGTTACAATGGAGAGAATTTTCTGCATGGGAATGTATTCAGTGTTTTTGTTTTGAGCAACAGGCTAAAGGCTCATCATTTCCTTGAACTTCACGGTCTGACGGCGACTCACTTCTATCTTTTCACCGCCTTTCAATTCCAGCAGCAGGCCGCCATTGAAATAAGGTTCTATTTTGTCTATCAGACGGAGGTTCACTATATGTTTGCGATTGGCGCGAAAGAATGTTTTTTCATCCAGTCTTTCTTCCAGTGCATTGAGGGATTTCAGGATCAGCGGCTTGTTGGGCCCGAAATACACTTTCGCGTAGTTCCCAACGCTTTCGAACAACCGAATTTCGGAGAGCTTCACAAACCAGCAGCGTTCGCCATCTTTCACAAATACCTGGTCGTTCTCACTCAATACGGAGTGGTTCACGTTGGCAGGGTTCACGGGAAGCTGGTCGCGGTCCTCATGCTGGTGCAATTTCTGGATAGCGTCTGCGAGCCTTTTGGGCTCAACAGGTTTGAGGAGATAGTCCAGTGCATTCACTTCAAAAGCTTTCAATGCAAATTCATCGTAAGCGGTGGTGAAGATCACGTGCGGGGTTCGGTCCAGTTCAGACAGCATATCGAAACCTGTTTTGCCTGGCATGGAAATATCCAGGAAAATGAGGTCTGGGTTGATATTTTCGATTTTCTCGATGCCTTCTCCGGCATTGGCGGCTTCTGCCACCACTTCGATTTCCGGGAATTCAGTGAGCAGTTTTTTCAGCTCATTGCGGGCGAGGCGTTCGTCGTCAATAATGATGGCTCTGATCATATACCTGGTTAAATGTTTTCAACAGGAATGAGTATGCGGGCTTCTACCAGTCCGCTGTCTACCTGTCTTATTTCAAAGTTAGCTTTTTCGCCAAACAATAATTGCAGGCGGTTCCGGGTACTGCTAAGTCCGAAGCCATCGCCTGTATTCATATAACCATTGAGGTGACCCGTATTCTGAACGATCAGTTCGTGGAAATTGTTCCTGAAGTCAGACACCACCTTCACCACGCCTCCACTGATCTGTTTGCCGATACCGTGCTTGATGGCATTTTCTACCAGGGTTTGAAGCATCATGGGCGGTACAGGTTGGTCCAGGGTATCTTCATCTATCTGGTATTCCACTTTGAGTCGGTCCTCAAACCGGATATATTCCAGCGCCAGGTAGTCCTTCACGATGCTGAGTTCCTTCTCGAACGGCACTGTCTCCTGCTTTTCCGCCTGCATGCTGCTGCGGAGGATATTGCTGAGCTCGGTAATGGCATTGCGGGCGCGATTGGGATTTTCATCGATTAGCGCGCGGATACTATTGAGGGCATTGAATATGAAATGAGGATTGATATGCGCTTTGATGGTTTTCAGTTCCAGTTCTTTCACCAGCGACTGAAGCCTTACACGGTCCAGTTGCGTGTCTCGCGCCCGAACGATATAATGATAAGCGAAATAGATCAGGTTCCAGATCAGTACAAAGAGGAAGCAGCCCAGTGCCGCACGGAGGATCTTGTTGATCAGCGCCAGCTCGGCCTGTTTGGGTGGTTCGAAACCAAGCACCCGCTCCAGTGTTGTGCCCAATGCTGCATAGATCACGGCAAATACAAATGAAACGAAAAAGATGTAGAAGCCCTGTTCATTGATTGGCTTGTCTACCAGTTTGAACCGGTGGATGAAGCTTCGCATCACATGCGTAACCAGGAATCCGATTGCCGCTTCCAGGAAGAGTACCTCATAGAAGTAAGGCGTTTCCCGGTTACGGAGGGTCAAATAAAAAAAGATATAAACCAGAATGAACGCGCTCCAGCCCAGGATCTGGCAGAGCCAGTAATATGATATTTTTTTAGCCATGGTCGAAAGATCGGAACCCAACAAATCTACGTTTTTGAGGAGGTCATATGCCGTATTTGGGATATATGGCCGTATAATTAGCTTATCGGCATGTCAATGTATGCCTTTTGTCGGAAGAAACGAGTGTATTTGTTAAAGTTTCCGGAACGGGCTTCCGCCTGAAGTCCCCTGAAGGATTAGGCCTGAAACTTTAAAATTTAGCCGTATTTTTGACCATTAAATTCATTTGGAAATGAACATCGCCCCAGGCCCGCTACTCAGCATGATCAATTCTCCGGCCGATCTTAAACAATTGAGCCGGGAACAGTTGCATCAGGTTTGTGATGAACTGCGTCAGTACATCATTGATGTAGTGAGTGTTCATGGAGGGCATTTTGCCGCCAGTCTGGGGGTAGTGGAGCTATCAGTTGCACTGCATTATATTTACAATACGCCTTTCGACCAACTGGTTTGGGATGTAGGCCACCAGGCTTATGGACATAAGATCCTTACCGGTCGCCGAGATGTATTCCCTTCCAACCGGAAATACAATGGCATCAGCGGTTTCCCAAACAGGAAAGAAAGTGAGTATGACACATTCGGTGTGGGCCACTCTTCCACTTCCATCTCCGCTGCACTGGGAATGGCGATGGCATCCAGGATCAAAGGAGAGAACCGCAAGGCAGTGGCCGTGATCGGCGATGGCGCACTCACTGCAGGTCTCGCATTCGAAGGCATGAACCATGCCGGCGTTGCAGATTCTGACGTACTCATCATCCTCAACGACAATTGTATGAGCATCGACCCCAATGTGGGTGCGCTCAAGGAATATCTCACCGATATCTCCACATCACAGACCTACAATAAGTTCAAGGACGATATCTGGAAAGCGCTCGGCAAACTGCCCGTGGGCAAGAACTTCACCCGCGAAATGGCCAGCAAGATCGAGCATAGCATCAAAGGCTTCATCAACAAAAACAGCAATCTCTTCGAAGCCCTGAAGCTCCGCTATTTCGGACCGATCGACGGACATAATATCACCAAGCTCGTAGACACGCTCCATGATCTGAAAAATATCCCCGGCCCCAAACTCCTGCACATCGTAACGGTGAAGGGTAAGGGCTATTCGCTCGCGGAAAAAGATCAGACCCGCTGGCATGCGCCCGGCCTGTTTGATAAGATCACCGGCGAGATCTACAAGAAATCATTCGAAGTTCCTCAGCCTCCGAAATACCAGGATGTTTTCGGCCATACCATTATTGAACTGGCTGAACAGAATAAGAGCATTATCGGTGTTACCCCCGCCATGCCTTCCGGCTCCTCCCTCAAATTCATGATGGAGAAAATGCCCGAGCGTGCATTCGATGTGGGCATCTGCGAACAACATGCCGTAACCCTCAGCGCCGGTATGGCTACACAGGGCATGCGCGTGTTCTGCAATATCTATTCTTCATTCATGCAACGCGCGTACGACCAGGTGATCCACGACGTAGCCATCCAGAACCTGCCGGTTGTTTTCTGTCTCGACAGAGGCGGCCTTGTAGGTGAAGACGGCGCCACACATCACGGAGCCTATGATATCGCGTACTTCCGTTGCATCCCCAATATGGTGGTGAGCTCCCCCATGAATGAACAGGAGCTCCGCAACCTGATGTATACAGCACAACTGGAAAAGAATGATTTTCCTTTTTCCATCCGCTATCCACGCGGAGAAGGTGTGATGCCGGAATGGAGAACACCGCTCGAAGAGATCACCATCGGCAAGGGGCGTAAGATCAAAGACGGAAAGGAAATCGCTATTCTCTCTTTTGGTCACCCGGGCAATTTTGCTACTACTGCCATCCGTGAACTCAGAACAGATGGCATCGACCCGGCACACTACGATCTCCGTTTTGTGAAGCCTATCGATGAAGACCTGCTGCATGAAGTATTCAGCAAGTACAACAAGATCGTAACGGTGGAAGACGGAACGGTAGTTGGCGGATTCGGCAGCGCTATTCTGGAATTCATGGCGGCGCATAACTATAAGGCCGACGTGAAGATCCTCGGCATTCCCGACAGGATCGTGGAGCATGGCACTCCGAAAGAACTGCACCGCGAATGTGGTTTCGATGCCGCCGGCATTGCAGCTGCCGTTCGTGAAATGGTGAGCGAGAAAGTGCAGGTAAACGTTAAATTGTAATCCCCTGTTTTTATAGTTTATGGAAGTTGATAGTTTCGGGCATCCTGAATACCGGGGAGCCCACTCGCTCGCCTCCGGCGAACACCGTGTCGCCGGAGGCGACGGAATAACCGTCACTCGCGGGGACGCGAGCGACTGCTCCCCGAGTAAAAGCAAACCATCTTCATGAAAAGGATCCTTCTCACCATCGTTTCTTTACTGATCGTGTTCCTGCTGGCCAGCGGCGGCTGGTATCTTTATAAGAAGAACAGTAAAGCTCCTGCTGTGAAGCCTGCGCCAACAGCTACCCTTATGCGAAAGCTGGGATCGAAAAGCGCAACACTTGAAACCTATGCCAAAGCGAACAATTTCAATACAGAGCTTTGCTTTATGATCGATATGAAGATCGAATCCGGCAAGAACCGTTTTTTCATTTACGATATGAAAAAAGATTCAGTGCTGGGTGCCAGTTTGGTAACACATGGCAGATGTAATGAAACCTGGTTGAAAGGCAGGAAGTATGGCAATGAGGTAGGTTGCGGCTGTACCTCACTCGGAAAATACAAGATCGGGAATCCATATCATGGGAAATTCGGACTGGCCTACAAACTGCATGGCCTGGACGCCACCAACAGCAATGCTTTCAAAAGATATGTTGTGCTGCATTCACATGAATGCGTACCCAATAATGAAGTAACTCCTTACCCCATCTGCCAGAGTGATGGTTGCCCTACGGTATCTGCAGACTTCCTCAAAAAGCTGGCAGCCATTATCGATAAGAGCCCGAAACCTGTTTTGTTGTATATCTACGAATAATATAAAATACCCAATTACAGTCAAATTTTACAGCGCTGGTAAAAAAGCTTGAATTGATGATGAGCCGGATAAAGTGCAGCGTGGAATAAAACCGTTTTACTTAAATAAGCTGAGGTAAGGCTCAAAAACGAACCAGCGGTATTTTACAGAACCATTTTCCTGTACAAGCCATTTTTTATCTTCAAAGATCCTCACCAGATCATTGGCAGCTTTAGTACTTAACTGGCAAACCTCTTCCACTTTTTTTATATTGATCACCGGATTATGAAATAGTTGGTCAAGCAGTTTCTGACCGGAGGCCTGGCGCCTGCCAAAATCAGTCAGGGTTTCCTTTTCAAGCCTGAACTTCAATTCCAATACTGCATCCAGTGTTTTTACTCCATTGGTGGCGGTTTCTATCACTCCTGTCAGAAAAAATTTCAACCAGTGCACCAGGTCATTTTTCTCGCTTACCCGCCGGAGGTTTTCGTAATAAAGTGTTCTGTTTTCTCGAAATACACACTCAGATATAATAAAGGCTTTTTTAGAATACCGGTTGAGATCAGATAAAGTGGGATCAGCAATCTTCCGATCCTTCCATTTCCATCCAAGAATGGGATCTTATGGGCCTGACGCAGCAATCTTGAAGAAAGCGGTAGCTTATCCAGTTGCCTGACAGCGCCATACAGCGCCCTGACATAATTATTCACTTCAATCCAACCAGACCTTCGCTCTGGTTGAATCTCATCTTCCGGTAATAAAGCTTCATCTATTTGAGTACGGGTGCCTTCAATTTTGCTGGACTCTACAGCTTCTTTGGTAACATGCAATTGAATGTAAAGATCTGTACTGGGTACAGGCTTGCATATGAGTTGAGCTCCCCCAACTTTACATAAGCCTTTTCCAACAGGGCATTGATTGTTCCATCTTCCCAAACCCAAAAATGATTGATGCTGGAAGGGACAAAATATTTGTAATTCATCCCTTTTTCAGAGTGGCCGGCTTTGAATTTTTCAATGGTCTGCCTGGAATATTTCATCCAACCAAAGTAAGCCAACTTCTCATTAAGTTTACTTTGTCAATAAAAAGTAAACTTAATAATTTTTAAATTTACTTAAGGAAACTTAGCCTGGATAAAAAATGCCCGCCGGGTGGCGGGCACTTGAACCTATTTTAAATGTTAGCTTACTTTTTATCGGCCTCATTATTTTCATCTTCGTCTTCATCTTCTTCATCTTCTTCGTTTTCATCGTCTTCATCTTCATCATCGCTATCTTCTTTGTAATCTTTATCAGCATCCCCACCAGCTTCTTCATCACCCTCTTCAGCTTCTTCTGATTTATTTTCAATCGCTCCATCATTCAATTCACCAATTTCATCTTCTTCTTCAACTTCAAAATCGTCCTCTTCAAATTCCTCTGCAAACTCTTCTCCGAACAATCCGCTTTTTTCTTCATTACCACCAGACATCAACCCGTTCGGAAGGCCATCCAGTCCAAACTCATCTTCTTCCCTGTTTTCGTTGTATTCAACTATGAAGTTGTTCCTTCCTTCACCTACCATGATGGTAAGATATTTCAACTGCACAAGCTCCAGCATGGAAAGAAAGAGGAATATCGCTTGTATGCGGTCGTTAGCCCTGTTGAAAATCCGTTCAAACGGCACAGTTTTGTTTTTCTTCAGCGTGTTGATCATATACTCACGGCTTTCTTCCATGGTATAGTTGTAACGCACTACAGTGTGAACGGGTTTGTTGTTACGCTGTTCCATCCGTTTCATCACGCGCTCGAAAGTCTTCATGAGCTTAAAGAGCGTGATGGTTTGGATCTCGGTGCCTTCGCCGGATTCTTCTCCAATGGTAGAAAGTTCTTTGGCCAGATTACCTCTGCGCACCATCAGCATACGCATTGCTTCCATTTCTGCCATCTGAACGGCGGCTTCTTTGTAGCGTTTGTATTCAAGGATCTTGTCTACCAGTTCCTGACGTGGATCGATCTCATTACCCTGTGCATCCAATTCTTTTCGTGGCAGCAGCATTTTTGCTTTGATACGCATGAGTGTGCTGATGAAAAGGATGAATTCACTCGATAATTCAATATTGAGTTTTTCCTGCTCGTGGATATAAGCCAGGAAGTCCTTGATGATATTGGTAATGGGAATATTATAGATATCCAGTTCGTCCCGCTCGATGAAGAAGAGCAGAAGGTCGAATGGTCCCTCGAACTGGGGAAGCCTGATCTGGTACGAAGACTGATTTACCATGCTGATGATTTGGAATATTCTCCGGGATACCTGCCTGTCTTTCAGGATCACGCACCGGCTGGACAGCCCGGAAACAAAGCCGCCTGCAGCTCCCGGCTGGGAACGGCAGGCGACAAATGTATGAAATATCCTGTTTAGAATTTAGTTGAAAAACCCACACTGAGCAAGGACCTGAGCTGAGTTCCTGCAGAAGTATTATCGGGCCCGAACTGACGCACATCATCATCATATATCAGGTCGAAATTATACGTAACGTTCAGGAACTTATTTACTTTCATGGAAATGATATTGGTCCAGAAAACGTCAACATTCTGTGGCTTGGCCGAGATCTTTTCCCTTTCCACCTGGTAAGAACCTGTAGGCGTATAGCGGTAAGTGCTCAGGTAGTTGGAATAGAGATCGAGACGGCTCTTATAGGTCACGTTCTTGAGGATCTCTTTGGCAAAGTTGGCCGAAGCGAATCCACCAAGTTCCATCCTCACTTTCTGATGAGGGTCTACTCCGTAAAGGGTGGCAAGTGGCTTCTCGAAGCCGCCGCCATCATCTACCGGAATAATGCCACCGGGGAAATAATAGCGCCAGGGATCAGTCACAAATAATGTACGGGCAGATACCGGAGAAATGAACAGGCTGAAATAAGGAACAGGGTGCCAGTCGATACCCGGCGCAACGATCAGGTAAGCCGGAGCAAAGAAGGCAGAAGTCCTGCGCTTGTAGGTATCTTTTCCGAGATACGTATAATCGAACCCGTGAGTGAATTGAGAGCGGAAGTTAACCACACCGGAAAGACTAAGGGTTTTGGTAAGATCATGACCCAGCTTGCCGAAGTAATCAATCTTATCATCTGTTTTCCGGTTACCCAGCGACGTTGTATTTACGATCGCATAACCGAGATCGAGGTTATTGTTCCAGTAGAATTTCCCTTCCCTGTAATTGGCAAATACACTCAGTTGACCTGAAGTGGAAAAGGAGAACTTTTCCGCACCTGCAGCCCAGTTCTTACTGCTACCCTGTCCAACGTTCAGAGAAAAGATGCCGCCTTTTCTCCATCCGTGTTTATGAGAGGTATCAATAGCTACAGTTTTCTCGGAGGTGGATTTCATTTCTCTCACACCGGGATCCTGTGCCTTCAGGGCATACAACGACAAACTGAATGCGCAAAAGAGCAAGATTTTTCGCATAGTAGTAGAATATAATGATGGTTAGATTACTTTTTCTTCAGCTCATCCCTGATTTCCATGAGCAATTGCTCAGTAGGAGTAGGACCGGGAGGAGGTGCAGCCGCAGCTTCTTTTTTGGCGGCCATCTTTTTCATACCACGCACCAGCAGGAAAAGTATCCATGCAATGATGATGAATTTGATAATCGCTGCAAGGAATTTTCCGTATTTGACTGCGCCCCAGGTTAGCTTATCGATATTCTCTGCATTGGCAAGCTTCAATGCAGGAGTCAACAGCAACGGTGTGATCACATCATCAACAAGTGAAGAGACGATGGTCCCAAAAGCGCCACCGATGATCACCGCAACGGCAAGATCAACCACGTTACCTTTCAGTGCAAAGTCTTTGAAGTCTTTAAGCATTCCCATATAGATAGAATTTTAATTGAATGAATGCAATCATGGCAAAACTATATAATATATAATTGCCAGCCATATATTGATTTCCACGATGTGGATTTCGGTTACACGAAGGGGCTGTTTAATCTTTCTTTAGACCGGGATATTTCATATCGAGGTCCTGCAGGGTTTTGAGCAGTGTACTGGCGATCAGGTATTCTTTGTACCAGTTCTGATCCGCAGGCACAATGGTCCAGGGAACATTGTTGCAATGCGTGAAAGCATCATCATATACTTTCATGTAGTCGTCCCATTTCTTCGCTTCTTCAAAATCGTTAGCGTTGTACTTCCACTGTTTGGCGGGGTCGTGTATGCGTTCGTTGAGTCTTTCCTGTTGTTCTTCCGGGGAAACATGCAGGTAGAATTTAAGGATGCGCGTACTGTTATGTTCGGTAAGCAGCTGTTCAAAATCGTTGATGGCCTTCATGCGTTTTTTAGCTGTCTCATCGTCGATAAGGTGATGTACGCGTGTAACCAGAATGTCTTCATAATGGGATCTGTTGAAGATCTGTATCACACCTTTTCCAGGAGCGTGGGCATGAATACGCCAGAGAAAATCGTGGGATAATTCTTCGGCTGTAGGCACTTTGAAACTTTTCACGGTTACGCCCTGTGGGTTGAGGGAACCGAATACATTTCGGATCACGCCATCTTTTCCGCTTGCATCCATTCCCTGGATCACGATCAGGATGGCATGTTTGGATTCTGCGTAGAGCAGGTTCTGCAGATCATCCAGTTTTTGCAGGATGGCTTCGGTTTTGGCTTTTGTTTCCTGCTTGTCAAATTCTTTCGGAGCACGGGTACTGATAGAGGATAGTAATGTTTTTCCCATAGCGGACAATATGTGATTTAAGGTATATCATTTTTCTGATTTGCGGATGTACCTTTTTCTCTCGCTGTATTTTGAATAAAGAAGGCCGCCTCGGGGAGACAGCCTTCGCAAACTCATAGTGGCTGCTGTTATACAGTCATGATTTCTTTTTCTTTTGCTGCGAGATGCTTATCTATAAGAGAGATGAATTTGTCTGTAAGGTCCTGTACATTCTTTTCGCCATCTTTACAAACATCTTCGCTGAGGCCGTTCTTCTGCAGTTTCTTGATTTTTTCGATAGCGTCCCTGCGGATATTGCGGACAGCAACTTTTGAATGTTCGCCTTCACCCTGTGCGCGTTTAACCAGTTCTTTACGACGTTCTTCGGTGAGTGGCGGCATAAACAGGCGGATGGTCATGCCATCATTCTGGGGTGTAATACCGATATTGGCGGCAATGATGGCGCGCTCGATAGGTTGCAGCATATTTTTTTCCCAGGGCTGAATGGCCAGCGTTCTGGCATCGGCCACTGTTATATTTCCCACCTGACTGATAGGTGTGGGGGTTCCATAGTAGTCAACAACAAGACCGTCTACCAGGTTTGGATTGGCCTTTCCTGCACGTACTTTGATCAGCTCGGCTTCCAGGTGGTCAATAGCCTTCACCATGGCTTCTTCAGCCTGGCCTTTGATAATATTTAACTCGTCTGACATAATTGAATGAATTAAGTGCGTTGCAAACCTACGTCAATTCAGAAAAACTGCACAGAGAACGGATGAGAATTTAATAAATCAGGGTCTTTTACAATTCAGAAGAACGTAAAAGACCCTTGAGATTTATGTGAAGGGACTCAATTCTTGTGTTCGAGGATTGTATCCTTGGTAAGAGGAACGATCTTGGTGGTACCTTTTTCCTTGATGTCTTTTTCCACTGATCTGGCCACAAAAAGGCGGGGTTGGGGGCGTGTGTAGTAGAGGGCGGCAATACCGGTGAAGAAGAACCCGATCACCCCAAGGATGATCCAGGTGCAACCGAAATTGCGCATACTGTAAGCAACCACCACAAACAGCAGGTTTACAGCTACCAGGCCCAGCGTAATGGTACGGTGGGAAAGGCCTCTGTCCAGGAGCATGTGATGGATATGGTTTCTATCGGGGCTGAAAGGTGAGCGGCGGTTGAAGATACGGATTCCAAAAACCCTTAATGTATCCAGCAGGGGGATCATCAGGATGGTGAAGGCCAGCGCCGGTGATGCTATCAGCGGGTAGGCCACATCGGTAGCATTGGCTGCATCAATGAACTTAACGGCAAGTATAGACGTAATAAGCCCTATCAATAAGGATCCTGTATCGCCCATGAATACTTTCGCGGGCTGGAAATTGAAGATCAGGAATGCTGCAACACTGCCGGCCAGAGAGAAGGCAAGGATCGCATACCCGATCATGTTATTCTGCAGAAAATAGAATCCGAAAATGATGGAGGTCATCAGGCCGAGGCTTCCCGCCAGGCCATCTATGCCATCGATCAGATTAAATGAGTTGATGATTACGATCACGGTGAAGTAGGTCAGCAGCAGGCTGAACGATTCAGGCAACTCATGAATGCCCATGAAACCATGCATACTGGAGAGCTGTACACCGCCCTTGTAAATGATCAGGAAGGCGGCCAGTACTTGACCTATAAATTTCTTGATTGGGGAAATAACCAAAATATCATCTTTCAGACCCAGGAAGAAGATCACGAAAGCTGCAGCCAGGAAATACTGCATTTCGTTCGATTTCTGAAATTGAATGGATATGAGACAGGCCAGAACGAAGCCGGCAAATATGCCAAGGCCACCCAGGGAAGGGATCGGCGTTTCATGGATTTTGCGCTCATCCGGAATGTCGAACAGTTTTTTTCTTTCGGCTACTGTAATAATTACAGGGATAGCTAAGAAGGTTACAGTAAAGGATATAGCTATCGAGAGTAATACATCAAACATCAGCCCTGTTTTTGGTTTCCTAAATATTTGTCTTTATACTATCTACGTGCTGCTAATCTGGCCGGTTGGGGCAAAATAGATGCCAAGGTTCAAAACTACAGCACTTGTCGCTATAAATGAACTTCAATTCAGGCAACTTTATTGTTTAAGGCGGGCAATTGGAGATCAAAAATAAAGAAAAGTTTAATAGAGTCATCACTTGGTCTACAATTTCTTGTAGTTTTGCCACCACATTTAAAGACCGTTAAAGACTGTTTATGCCAGCATTAAAAGACATCGCCACACAGATCCGCAGGGATATTGTTAGAATGGTTCACGGCTCACAAAGCGGCCACCCCGGTGGTTCCCTTGGTTGTACAGATTATTTTGCAGCATTATATTTCAAGGTAATGCAGCACAACCCGCAGTTCAATATGAATGCCACCAATGAGGATGTCTTCATCTTGTCTAACGGACACATTAGCCCCGTTTTCTACTCCACCCTGGCCAGGGCCGGGTATTTCGACATAAAAGAACTTGCCACATTCCGTAAACTGAACTCCCGCCTCCAGGGCCACCCCGCTACCCATGAGCACCTTCCGGGTATCCGGATAGCATCAGGTTCCCTCGGTCAGGGTATGAGCGTGGCCATCGGAGCTGCCCTCACCAAAAAACTCAACGGCGAAAGCAATCTCGTGTTTTCACTGAGTGGTGACGGTGAGCTGGACGAAGGCCAGAACTGGGAAGCCATCATGTTTGCAGGCGCAAAAAAAGTGGACAACCTCATTGCAACTGTAGACTGGAATGGACAACAGATCGACGGACCTACTGATAAAGTGATGAAACTTGGCGACATTGGCGCTAAATTCGAAGCTTTCGGCTGGGAAGTGATCCGCCTCGAAGAAGGAAATGACGTGGATAAAGTGGTTGCCGCACTGGAAAAAGCCAAAACATTCGTAGGAAAAGGAAAACCCATCGCTATTATGATGAAAACCCAGATGGGAGCCGGCGTCGACTTTATGGAAGGCTCACACGAATGGCATGGTATCGCCCCCAACGACGAGCAACTGGCCAAAGCACTGGCCCAATTGCCGGAAACTCTCGGCGATTATTAAGCGCAGTTCACAAAAACATAATATAGGGTCCCGGCTTCGGCCGGGATTTTTTATGTTTTCAATTCGATCGGTTGAAGGGCAGCCTTACGGGAAGGGAACCACGAAGCCAGGATGGCAACAAACAGTACTGTGATCACGATCAATACAAAATCCTGTGGCAATATTTTAACGGGGTAATAATCGATGAGGAAAGTTCCTCCTTCCAACGGGATCAGTTTGAACCGTACCTGTGCCCAGCAAAAGATCAGGGCCAGCACAATGCCGGCGCCGGCGCCGATGCCTGCCAGCAAAATGCCTTCACTCAGGAAAATTTTCTGCACCAGCCTGTTGTCTGCCCCCATCGCTTTGAGCGCCTGGATATCTTTTTGTTTCTCCAGTACCAGCATGGTAAGACCGCCGATCATGGTAAAGGCAGCAACGATCAGCATCAGGGTAAGGATACCATAGGTGGCCCATTTCTCCATGGTCATTACACTATACAGGCTTTGGTTTTGCTCGTATTTTGTTTCTATCCGGTATGAATCACCGAAGATCGATCTCAGTTGTTTTTTTACCTCATCGGCTTTTTCGCCATCCACCAATGCTATTTCTGCAGCACTGTATTCATCGGGGCCCAGGTTCATCATGCGCTTCATGAAGGCCAGGTTGGTGATGGCATATTTGTTATCGATATCAGCCTGGATCATGAAAGTACCGGCAGTATTGATATTGGAAGCAGCAAAACTCTCGTAGGGATTTGCTGTATTAACTGTAGCTCCACGCTTGAAAAGGTATACCAGGAGCGGAAACACATTCTTGTCGGATTCCACGCCCAGCGCATTCTCCACGCCATTGCCCAATACCAGTGTGGGGTATTCTTCATTACCTGTGAGAAAACTGCCGCGGAACATTTTCTCCGGGACCCCTGCCACATATTTATAGTTGCTGTCAACCCCTTTGAGGTCGGCGATCACCTGGATATCATCGTTCAGCAACAATGTTTTTTCTTCGGCCATCAATGAATAGTGGCGTACCTGCGGATTGCTGCGGAGTTGTTGTAATTGTTCTTTCGTGAGTGTGAGCAGTTTGCCCTTTGCCGGCGAGATACGGATATCGGTGTAGAAAGATGAATACAAACTCTTCACCAGTCCTTCAAAACCATTGAACACACTCAATACTACGATGAACGCAAAAGTGATACACATGATAGCGATCATGCTCACCCAGGCAATCACATTGATGGCATTGGTAGATTTCTTTGCTTTGAAATAGCGCCAGGCGAAGAGAAAATTCATTCTAAGGGCTTATAGTGTGATTGGGCAGTTTCTTATTTTTCCTCTTTCCCTTCTTCATCCTTTTTGATCTGGCGGAACAGGTCCTCCATTTTGAAAACATGGTCCAGGGTATCGTCCGTGTAAAATCTCAGTTCCGGCATGCGCCTGAGCTGTTTAGCCACCCTGGCCGTTAGTTCTTTTTTGATCTCCCAGGCCCTGTCTTCGATCTTTTTCAGGGCGGCAGCCGCGTCTTTTACCTGGAAGAAACTCAGGTAAATCCGGGCTTCCAGCAGGTCCGGGGTCATTTTCACTCCGGAAATGGATACCATTCCGCCATCTATCATGGTCAGGCTCAATCGCTGGAAGATCCCATTCAATTCCTCGTTCAGGAGGCCCGCTATCTGTTTTTGTCTTTTTCCTTCTTGCATTCCTTTAACGGATTAATCGTTGTAAAATTAGTTACTTTGCGCTGTTTATCTATATTTTAATCCATGAAGCGATTTTCCACGATTCTCTTTTATCTCCGGAACCAGAAAGGCAATCTCCTGCTATACCTTATATGTATTTTATTATCGATAGTGTTTTCACTCTTATCACTGGCCATGTTAGCGCCTTTTTTGCAATTGTTGTTCGGAAAGGAAGCGCTGGTGCGGGAACTGCCGGAAGCAAGTTTCAGTTCGGCGTATGTGATCACATATCTTAAATATCTTCTTACACTTCTTATCGATAAATACAATAACAAGGTATATGCGCTGGCAGCCATCTGTATCACGGTGATCGTTTCTGTGCTGCTGAAGAACCTGTTCCTGTATCTTTCGTTCCGGATCATGATCCCGCTTCGCAACCGGGTAATGACCACTTTCCGGGATGATATGTATACGAAGATCCTTAAACTGCCCATCGGCTTTTTCACAGAACAACGCAAGGGCGATATCATGAGCCGGATGAGTAACGATATGAATGAGATCGAATGGAGCATAATGAGTACACTGGAAGGTTTGATCCGCGATCCGCTCAACATCCTCATCATTCTTTTTACCCTTGTATTCCTCAGCCCCACTTTAAGTTTGTTCCTGCTTGTATTGTTGCCTGCTACCGGTTTCATCATCGGCAGGATCAGCCGTAAACTGAAAAAACAATCCAACCAGGCACAGGAACAACAGGGCCTGATCCTTTCCATCCTCGATGAAACCATCTCAGGCCTTCGCGTGGTGAAAGCATTCAATGCAGAGAAACTGCTCAATAACCGTTTTCTCAATACAAGCCATCGCCTTCATACACTCCGCGTGAAGATGGCATTTCGCCGCGATCTGGCATCACCGTTATCCGAGTTTATGGGAGTACTTGTACTGAGCTGTATCCTCTGGATCGGGGGGCAAATGGTATTAGGCAATGAAGCAAACGGAGAAACCAGCGGCCTTACTGCGGAAGCCTTCATCACCTACATCGTTTTTTTCACACAGATCATCAACCCCGCCAAATCCCTGAGCACAGCCTTCTACAATGCACAACGCGGAAGCGCCGCCATCGCCCGTGTGGAAGAAATTCTGAAAGCGCCGGTGGTAGTGGAAGAGGCTGCCAATCCCAAAACACTAACCAGCTTCAATAACCGCATCGAGTTCAAAAACGTTTCTTTCAAATACGAGGATGTTACCATCCTGGATAATATCAATCTCACAATCGAGAAAGGCAAGACGATTGCACTGGTGGGATCTTCAGGCGCGGGAAAATCAACGCTGGCCGACCTGGTGCCAAGATTCCACGATGTCAGCAGCGGTGAATTACTTATCGATGGCATCAATATCAGGGAATATTCATTGAAGTCGCTGAGAGACCAGATCGGTATTGTTACGCAGGAGCCGATCCTTTTCAATGATACCATTGCCAGTAATATCGCACTCAGTAATCCCGATGCTTCGCTGACCGATATCGAGCATGCAGCTACCATCGCCAATGCGCATAACTTCATCTCCAAAAAAGAAGAAGGCTATGAGACCAATATCGGCGACCGTGGCAGCAAACTCAGCGGAGGAGAAAGACAAAGGCTTACCATTGCACGCGCAGTGCTGAAGAACCCGCCCATCCTGATTCTGGACGAAGCCACTTCTTCCCTGGATACCGAAAGTGAAAGACTGGTGCAGGACGCAATCAATAAAATGATGGCCAACAGGACCAGTATCGTAATTGCACACAGGCTTAGCACCATCCGGCATGCTGATGAGATCATCGTACTGCAGCGCGGGCAGATCGTTGAGCGCGGCACACACGATCAGCTGATTGCCATGGAAGGGTTCTACCACAAACTGGTGAAAATGCAGGAAGTGAAATAAATATTTCGGGAAGCGATGCGGTTCGCCGGAGGCGAACAAATACAAGTCACTCGCCGGGAGGCGAGCGACTGCCAGCTCTCCGCCCTTTTAGTCAGCCCCGGTATTCCTGTAATTGATCTACTGTTTTATAATGCTGTACTTGAATTTGTAATTTCTCGTTTGGTTCTCTTCGGATCCGGAAGAGGTAGTCTTCTTCTCCTTCAATTCAATGGTTGCCGGCAAACCTTTTTCACCCAGTGTAATGGTACGGGTAATGGTCGTATAATCGTAGGCGGGCTCACCCACTACCTGGCCATTATCGAGCGTTTCTCTTTTGATGGTTTGTTTATAAGACAACCCGTTATTGGGCGACAATAATTGATCCGGCATTTCCACCTGACTCAAATTAAGGATAATCAACAAAAAGCCCAGTCCGTTTAATGAATAGGGATTGGTGTTATTATCGTAACCATGTTCAAAACTTGAGGTGATACGCTCACCTGAAGTTTCCTGCGTATGGGGGGGTACCAGAAGATTATTGCGCCCATCCCATCCGAGTGAGATCGCGGCTCCATTACTCCCGGCTTTTAATGATGTCAATCGATTGGCTGCGTTGAAAGTGTAAAAAAGAGTATCTCTCCTGTCTTCATCAGGTGTGCCGTTTTCATCGTACCCCAACAAAGCCGTATAAGACAGATTTCCTCCCTCATGTACAAATTTGGCGCTGGTCTGACGCCTGTAGCCTTCATTGATTTGCGGCCTGATAAAAAAATCAGCAGTTGCCGGCTTACCATTATTGTAAGTAAAATCGAGATAATACATGGGCAGGTATGCCTCATCATTCACCTTCATACTGAACTGAATTTTTGTAGGCTGGCTCTGCTCATTGTAAGTAAAACTTAGTTTGCTGTCTTCCATTTCCACTTCCTGGAGCTGAATGATCTCTTTGGGATCTTTGTCATCGTCTTTGCTGCAAGCGGAAATAAACAAAGAGAGCGAGAGGAAGGGTAAGATTAGTTTTTTCATAAATAAAGTTTTGATTAGGGTATTGAAACCAGTGCAAAGGAAATGAAGGAAATTGATATTTCCCTGCAGGATTCCTAAATTTTCATTTCTGCAACACAGGTTATCCAATTATGGTCTGACAGTCATTTTTGGCCTCTCTTTTCGTACATTCACCCCTTAATTAAAATTTTCATGATGAAGAGATTGCTCTCTGCTGCTGTATGTTTACTGCTGGTGACTATTGGTCTCCCTGCAGCAGCACAAAAAAAACAATTCACAGCAGACCAGTTGCTGAAGAACAACCTCCCCGCCAATGTAACGAAGCCATTACCCAATATCAGGGGATGGGCAGATGATGACCATTATCTTGAAATGCAAAAAGGAGAAAATGGACAATCCATTACTGTATCCGTAAATGCGAAAACAGGAAAGACCGCTCCGTATATCGCTTCCGCCAATCATGCTTTTTCTTATCCTCCTCTCCCCAAAATTGAGGGCGCCCGCAACGTTACCGCCTCCCCCAATGGCAAATGGATCGCATATACCAAACAAGACAATAACCTTTACACCAGGGAACTGGCTTCAGGAAAAGAAAAACAACTCACCACCGATGGTTCCGCTACTACCCTTAATGGTTATGCGAGTTGGGTATATTTTGAAGAGATCCTCGGCCGCGCCAGCAACTACCGCGCTTTCTGGTGGGGTCCTGACAGCAAACAGATCTGCTACATGCACTTTGATGAATCCATGGTGCCTGTTTTCCCTATCTATGTATTGAAAGACCAGCATGGTTATCTCGAGAACACACGCTATCCCAAAGCAGGCGACAAAAACCCTGAAGTAAAAATGGGTGTGGTGAATATCGAAACCGCTGCTACAACATGGGCCGATTTCAATGAGAAAGATGATCAGTACTTCGGCGCTCCTTACTGGACTCCTGGCGGACAACTCTGGATCCAATGGATGAACCGCGATCAGAATCAACTGAAGATATTTAATGTGAATACAGCCAATGGCAGTAAGAATATTGTATACGAAGAAGAACAGAAAACCTGGATCACGCTTGATGACAATGATCGTATCGAATTCCTCTCCAACAACAAAGGCTTCATCGTGAAAAGCGATAAGGACGGTTGGCAGAACCTCTACCATTACGATATGTCCGGCAAACTGATCAACCAGATCACCAATGGTAATTTCTGGAGTACATCGCTGCTGAAATTTGATGAGAAAGCAGGTATGCTTTATATCAGGGCCAGGAAAGAAAATTCCGCCCGCTTCGATCTGTATAGAGTTGGTCTCAATGGCAAGGGCCTTACCCGCCTGAGTTTCGGGGATTACTCACACGATATGGTCCAAATCTCACCCAGTGGAAAATACTTCATTACCACTTACTCCAACCTCTCAACTGCCCCTGCAATGGCGCTTGTTGACGGCAAAGGAAAACTGGTGCGTATGCTCGGAGATTCCAAAGGCACTGAGTTCGACAACTACGCAATCCCCCGTACAGAACTGGTACGCGTAAAGTCCACTGATGGATTGTTCGACCTGCCGGTGACCATCACTTATCCCATCAACTTCGATCCCACAAAAAAATACCCCATCCTTGTGAGCATTTATGGTGGCCCTGATGCCGGCACCGTGTATGATCGCTGGAGACCTGTTGGCGGACTCACACAATGGTGGGCCCAGGAAGGCCTGGTGCAGGTGGCAATTGATAATCGCGCCAGTGGTCATTTCGGAAAAAATGGACTGAACTATATCTACCGCAAACTCGGCGTTCATGAGATCGAAGATTTCATGGCAGCAGGCAAATGGCTTCAAAGCCAGCCCTGGGCTGACCCTGCTAAACTTGCGATGACAGGAGGCAGCTTTGGTGGCTACATGACCTGCATGGCACTCACCTATGGCGCTGATGTGTATTCATTCGGCGTAGCCAATGCATCGGTTACGGACTGGCAATTCTATGATACGCATTATACAGAGCGCTTCATGGATACACCGCAAGACAATGCTGAAGGATATAAGAACACTTCAGTGATGACCTACGCCAATAAATACAAGGGCGGTCTGCGCATCGTGCATGGTACTACAGACGATAACGTGCATATGCAGAACAGCATGGTGCTGGTTGATAAACTGGAAGAACTGGGAAAACATTTCGAGTTGATGATCTATCCTGGTGAACGCCACAGCATCGGCGCCAACAGCATGAACAAACGCATTCATAACAGGAACGAAGCAGTACGGTTCTGGTATGTGAACCTGCTGAACAAGCCTGTACCGGCTGAATTCAAATAGAACAGAGGCTGACTAAAAGATCGGAGAGCTGGCAGTCGCTCGCCTCCCGGCGAGTGACTTCTATTTGTTCGCCTCCGGCGAACACCGCATCGCCTCCTGGCGACTGTGCCCACTCTGAGACAAAAAAAATCCCGGCTGATTTCACAGCCGGGATCTATTAAAATTTTGAGGTTAATTACTATTTGTTCATCATCTGTTTGGCCTCGATGCTCAATGTAGCATGGGGCACAGCACGAAGACGTGCTTTGTCGATGAGCTTACCTGTGACACGGCAGATACCGTAGGTTTTATTCTCAATACGCATGAGCGCTTTTTCCAGGTGATCAATATAATTGATCTGACGGCTGGCCATTTGTGCCAGTTGTTCGCGTTCCATGCTCACACTTCCATCCTCCATGGTCATATAGCGATTCTCATTCTCATCGCCGCCCATTTCATCCTTGCGTGTGATTAATCCCTGCAGGTAAGTCAATTCTTTCTTTGCCTGTTCGAGCTTCTTCAGAATCAGGTCTTTGAATTCTTGTAATTCACTGTCGCTGTATCTCATGGTAGGTCCCGTTTGTATGTTTTCAGGTTGATCTAATACAGATTTGGTAAAATCCGGCTCATACTTACGAACAGACTTCGTCTTCAGTTCCGGAATCACCACTTTAACCGGTTTCGGGGGAGTTGGGGGTACAGTTTTCTTCGGAATTGGAGGGGGAGCAACGGGCTCCTGTTTTTTTACTTCAGTTTTCTTCACTTCTGGTTTGGGCTCTGCAACTTTCTTTACTTCCGCAGCCTTCACAGTGGCAGCCACTACTTTCTTAGGTTCCGGTTTGGAAGCTTTAGCTGGCGCAGAAGCGGCCTTTGCAACTGGCTTTGCAGCTGGTTTAGCAGCAGGCTTCTTAGCCGCAGGTGCCGCAACTTTTTTAGCCGGTGCAGACTTCGCTGCCGGCGCAGGTTTTGCTGCCTTCTTCGGAACAGGCTTAGTTGTTTTCTTGACAGCAGCAGGTTTGGCAGCAGGCTTTTTAGCCGGCGCCGCTTTTTTCGGTGCGACGGCCTTCTTTGCTGGCTTAGCTGCTTTCTTCTTGGTTGCCATACTGTTAGGCTTTTTTAGTGACAAACACTTTTAATGGAATATCATTCACCTCAATTTCAGTGCCATCAGGCAATTCAGGGACCAATTCCAGTTTATCTGCCAAAATTTCCGCGCAAATATAGGTATTAAATTGAGCGATTGAACCTTTCAATTCCTGATGATCGGTCAACTGGACCATGATCCTGTCCGTTAGTTCATACCCATTGTCTTTCCGGATCTTTTGGATTCTGTTAACCAGTTCGCGGGCATTGCCTTCGCTGATCAGTTCAGGGGTTACGGTGATATCGAGCGCTACAGTCAGAGAGTCTTTGTTCGCTACCATCCAGCCTGGAATATCCTCACTGGTGATGTCTACTTCATTAGCCTGTAATATTAAGGGTTCGTTATCAATTAACAATGAAATTGACCCTTCTTTTTCTAAACGATTGATATCATCCTGTGTAAAACTACCAAGCGCAGCCGCTACTGACTTCATTTTTGGACCAAGCTTTTTGCCCAGTGCAATGTAATTCGGCTTGATCTTTTTCTTGATGAACCCATCTTCGGTCAGGTATTGCAGTTCCTTCACGTTCACCTCACTCTTGATGAGGTCTTCCACTTTTTGGATCTGCATTTTCATATCCGGGTTCAGAACGGGGATCAGTACTTTTTGCAGGGGCTGTCTAACCTTGATGTTCACCTTTTTCCTGAGACTGAGGATCAGCGAAGATGCATCCTGGGCCAGTTGCATCCTCTCTTCCAGCGATGCGTCCACTGCAGTGTTGTCTACTTCAGGGAACAGCACATGGTGTACGGATTTTTCCTTGCGGAGCCCGGTAACGTCATTCAGCGCATTGTACAGCCTGTCGCTGAAGAACGGAGAGATTGGAGCCATCAGCAAGCTGATCTTCTCCAGGCACTCGTACAATGTCTGGTAAGCACAGATCTTGTCGTGCTCATATTCTCCTTTCCAGAAACGGCGGCGGCAAAGGCGCACATACCAGTTGCTGAGCTGCTCTCCAACAAATTCTTCTATCGCACGTCCTGCCGGTGTAGGTTCATAATCATCCAGGCTCGCTTTCACTTTGCTGATGAGGGTGTTCAGGGAGCTCAGTATCCAGCGGTCGATCTCCGGGCGATCTGCCAGTGGGATGTATTTTTCTTTGAAGGCAAATCCATCCACATTGGCATAAAGGGCAAAGAACTGGTATGTATTAAATAAGGTACCGAAAAATTTACGTTGTACTTCCCTGATGCCCTCCAGGTCGAATTTCATATTGTCCCAGGGAGATGCGTTGGTCACCAGGTACCAGCGCGTGGCATCGGCGCCGAATTCATTGATGGTCTTGAAAGGGTCCACCACATTACCGAGACGCTTACTCATTTTGTTGCCGTCCTTGTCGAGCACAAGGCCGTTACTCACGCAGGTTTTGTAAGCCACATTCTCATAGAGCAGGCTTGAAATGGCATGCAGGGTATAGAACCATCCCCTGGTCTGGTCAACACCTTCTGCGATGTAATCAGCGGGATAGTTTGTTCCGAACGGCGCTTTGAAGGGGCGCGGGTCGCCGGCTTTCAGTTTTTCGTAATCCAGCCCCCATTGCGCATAAGGCATGGCGCCTGAATCGAACCAAACATCCACCAGGTCAGGAACGCGCTTCATTGGCCTGCCCGTAGTGCTAACCAGTACGATCTCGTCCACATATGGTTTGTGCAGATCGAGGATACCTTCATGGAGATAGTTCTTGTTCACATCACCGCCCAATACTTCACTGGCCTTCCTGATTTCGGTATTCAGCTCTTCGATGGAGCCGATACATTTGAATTCGATATTCTCTTCTCCATCCGTTTTCCAGATGGGCAGCGGCGTTCCCCAGAAGCGGCTGCGGCTGAGGTTCCAGTCCACCATATTTTCCAGCCAGTTGCCGAAGCGGCCTTCGCCGGTTGATTTCGGTTTCCAGTTGATGGTCTTGTTCAGCTCCACCATTTTCTCGCGGAGTGCCGTTGTTTTTATGAACCAGGCTTCCAGCGGATAATAGAGAACGGGTTTATCTGTTCGCCAGCAGTGCGGATAATTGTGTTCGTATTTTTCGATCTTGAAGGCGCGGTTCTCTTTTTTCAATTTCACGCAGATGTCTACATTCACATCTACATAGTCCTTTTCGTTCTTGTAATCTTTTACGTAACGGTTGCTGAATTCTCCGAGGCCATCAACAAATTTCCCCTGCTTGTCAACCATGATCAGGATGCCGATGCCATATTTTTTACCCACTTTAAAGTCATCCGCACCAAATGCCGGCGCCGTGTGTACGATACCGGTACCATCTTCCGTGGTAACGAAATCTCCCAGCAATACGCGGAACGGATCGCCGCCTGCTACAGCAGCACTGTTGGCTTCGTATGGGAGGAGCTGTTCGTAGCGTGCTTCCTCGATCTGGGCCCCCTTGAAAGTGGTGAGGATGGTCCAGGGGAGAATTTTGTCGCCTTCTTTGTAGGTATCAACCGTCAGGTTTTCACCTTCGGGTTTAAAATATTTTCCGAGGAGGTCCTTCGCCAATACAACATTCACCGGGATATGCGTATAAGGGTTCACGGTATTCACGAGTACATAATCGATATTGGCGCCTACGGTGAGTCCGAGGTTCGAAGGAAGGGTCCAGGGAGTAGTGGTCCATGCCATGAAAAACAACTCTGCATTACCGTTAGCCCTTGCCTTTTCGAAGAGGAAAGCGGTACGGTTGTTCTCGATGGCTTTGAACATCACCACGGCGGAAGTGTCCTTCACGTTCTTGTAAGTGCCGGGCATATTCAGTTCATGGGAACTGAGGCCGGTACCTGCAGCGGGGGAATATGGCTGGATGCTCACGCTTTCATAGAGCAATCCTTTCTTGTAAAATTGCTGGAGGATCCACCAGAGTGTTTCGATATAGCTGTTATCGAAAGTGATATAGGGATCGGTAAGATCAACCCAGTAGCCCATTTTGCGGGTAAGATCGTCCCATTTGTCTTTGAAGCGCATTACTGCTTCGCGGCATTTCAGGTTGTATTCTTCAACGGTGATTTTCTTACCGATATCTTCTTTGGTGATGCCCAATTCTTTTTCTACGCCCAGTTCGATGGGGAGGCCATGGGTGTCCCATCCGGCTTTCCTTTTTACCTGGAAGCCCTGCATGGTCTTGTAACGACATACCAGGTCTTTCAGGGTGCGGCTGATCACGTGGTGAATGCCGGGCATACCGTTGGCAGAGGGCGGTCCTTCGTAGAAAACGAAATGGGGTGCGCCTTCGCGGAGCGACACACTTTGCTCAAAAGCCTGGGAAGCATCCCATTTGGCAAGGGTTTCCTGCTCAATTTCAGGCAGGTTCAATCTGGAGAATTCCTGGTATTTGGCTGACATATAATGATTCGAGCTAATATCCAGACCGTTTCCCCCGGAGGGGCAGGCCGGAACTGGTAAAATCCGTGGTTTAAAAGTGTGCAAAGGTACTGAATTTTCAGGGTATCCGGGATGGTCCTCTGTTATAAAATTGAGATGCCGGGGAGGCAAAAAGCACTGCATCAGTCATGATAAATAACCGGATCAGGCATGCAAAAAATGCGCTTATTTTTTTGTCATTAGTCAATTTACGATGAAACCGTGTTTTTACGGTCGGATGAAACCGTTTACCACACAGATTTTCAGCCTGTTGGCAGGTAGTGATGCGTAGCTGTTACAACTTCGGTTATACGTCACCGATTACATCAAAGTATATATTAAAAAAAAATTACAGGATTTAATGCTGTCGTGTTAAATTATTTCTGATATTTGAAAAACCGAAAGCAACTGCTTTTCGTAAATAACTCTGAAACGCTGCCGAAAACAAGGCATTCAATCCTCCGGATTGAGATACACTCTGGTTAAAAGCTCCACTGTTCCTTTTGAATTAGTCAATTCGTAGCAATGAAACGCGGCACCATGTCTAACGACAACCGTTATACTAATTCGAGACTCATCTGATTACTAAGTAGCACAGTTCATTTTATCGTTGTAAAGAAAAAACGGCTTGCAAGCCAGGTTCGTTTTGACTTGTTTTGTTGACGCTTTTCCGTGAATGATTTCGGAATATAGAAACATCAATTCCGATCAGGAGCAGGTACGTTAAAACAAAATTAAAACGATCAAGTTCTTTGAATTTTGCTTCAGCTTTTTCCACATTTAAAAGCTTTGGCACAATTTATGAAACTGTATAAATGTTGTCAGTGAACAGCAATGCTGAAACGAAAAAGACAACAACAGCTTTTTGAATCGACATTCTGAACTCATTATATGAAAAACCTTTTCTACGGTTTAGGGTTTAGGGGTTAAAAAGGGGAGTATTCCTGCTCCCCTTTCCTTTTAAAACTCTAAAAACTAGGAAAGGTTTTTTCTTTTAATACATTTCCATCATCGCCATTTCCCGTTTTTAATTTCCGGTATCCGGTAATATTGCATCTCGATGGAAATCGCTGTAACTCAATATCCACAAGGAAAACAAGCGATTGCAGCTAATTAGTCGGCTCCCTTTATTCCACTGTATTTCTATCCCTATAAAATGCTGAGAGCGTGCAGAAACCTGCACGCTCTTTTTGTTTAAATACATTTCTCCGGTTATACTTCCCCGATATGGGAAACCATTTTCTGGAATTGTATCGGATTCTCTACATTTTATTTCTTCGTTCGTACCAGTTTGTAAATTTTTATCGCACTCATCAACACCACTACAAATAATATCAATCCCAATAGCCCCCACACAACACTCATATTTTCTTTCACTACTACCAACATCACAATCGCTACCAGGAATATTGTTGCAACTTCATTCCAGATGCGCAATTGCTGACCACTGTATTTGAAGTTCCCACCCCACTGTTGCTTCGCAATTATATGCAGTGATCCATGATAAATGAACAGGCCGGTAACAAAGAGTAATTTGATCTTTAACCATTCCGGAAAAACGCCGAGCTGGTACCAGGTTGTTAACCCAAAGATCAGGGTCAGTACCGCCGATGGCCAGGTGATCCCGAACCATAGTCGTTTCATCATGATATTATACTGATTCCGCAAAATATCGCGGGCCGGCTCGGGCTGTGCGCCAGCCTCCGCATTGTACACCATCAGCCGGGGCATGTAGAAAAGACCCGCAAACCAGGTGACCACAAAAATGATATGAAGCGCTTTGATATAGAGATACATAAACAGTAGTTTGGTCAGGATTTATTTCGCGTCCTGCACTAATTCCTTCAAAGCCCCGATCCATTTGGGATGCTCATTCATACAGGGGATCAATGTAAATGATTCTCCACCCGCATGTAAAAATATTTCCTTTCCTTCCTCTGCCATCTCTTCCAGGGTTTCCAGGCAATCAGCTACAAAGGCCGGACAAACCACCAGCAGTTTTTTGATCCCCTCCTTCGGCATTTCGGCCAAACGCACAGCTGTATAGGGTTTCAGCCATTCGTCACGCCCCAGCCTGCTTTGAAAGGAATGACTGTATTTCTCTTTCGGGATATTCAGCTTTTCAGCCACCAGCTTTGTAGTTTCCAGAATTTGATGGCGATAGCAGAAAGCATGCGCCGGATTAGCAACATTACAACAGTCACCTATCTTCAGGCAATGTTTTCCTGAAGGGTCTGTTTTTTCAACATGCCTTTCCGGGATCCCATGATAACTGAATACAATATGATCATAGTCTTCAGTCAGGAAGGGCCTGATGCTTTCAGACAACGCATCGATATAACGGGGATCCTTATAGAACGGGGGAACAACCGACAGTTTAAATGGATATTTTCTATCCCTATGCACTTTCTTAGCATATTCCATAGCAGTTTCATAACTGCTCATGGCATAATGCGGATACATCGGCACCAGTACCACTTCTTCCAGCCCGGGTGCTTTCTGCATCAGCTCATCAAAAGCATCCCAGGGTGCAGGATTGCCATAACGCATGGCGATGGCCACAGGCTCTTCCACCTGTTCCTGCAATGCCTGCTGTTGTTGTTTACTGATCACGATCAACGGAGATCCGTCTTTTGTCCAGATACTCTTATAAGCTTCAGCTGATTTTGGTGCGCGGAAAGGCACAATGATACCTTTCACCAACAGAGCTCTCCAGAGTAAGGGAGTATCGATCACCCGCTTATCCATCAGAAATTCATCCAGGTATCTGCGCACATCTTTTACTGCTGTAGAATCCGGGCTGCCGAGATTCATCAATACAATTCCTTTTTTAACCATTGCCATATTTTCGAATGATTTGCAAAAGTAACTTTGTATTGAATGAAAAGTTCACTGAGGTTGATCACTATTTTATGTGACCTTTATCATACAGTAAAATGACAGTAGAATGACAGACAGATTAGGTGATTGACGCTTCCGAGGGTATTTTTGCGCTGTGATTTAGAAATTCACTTTCATGCCAGGACAGAGTAGCAAAGACATATCGAAGTTTTTTATTGCCGGAATTAACTATAAGAAGACAGATGCTGCCATCAGGGGAAAATTCGCTATCAACAATGACCAATACGCTTCCCTTCTTTCACTGGCGCCTTCTTATGGCCTCAACGAATTATTCATCCTCTCCACCTGTAACAGAACAGAGATTTATGGTTTCGCCGATCAGCCGGAACAATTAATCCAATTACTGTGCCATCAAACGGAAGGCAATGCAGATACTTTTTCGCAACTCGCTTATGTGAAAAGTGGCATGAGCGCTATTCAACATACGTTTTCCGTGGGCGCAGGACTTGATTCGCAGATCCTCGGAGACTATGAGATTGTAGGTCAACTGAAAGTAGCAGTGAAGTTTGCACGCGAGAAAGGATTTATCGGCACATTCACGGAAAGGCTGGTGAACAGCGTGCTTCAATCTTCCAAAGCCATCAAGAACAATACTGGACTGAGTGGTGGAACGGTTTCCGTTTCTTTTGCCGCCATCCAGTTCATCAAAGAAAACATAGCAGATATTGCCGGTAAAGAGATCCTGCTGCTCGGCACGGGAAAGATCGGCAGAAGCACCTGCAAGAATATCATCGATTATTTAGGCACTACCAATATCACCCTCATCAACCGTACGCAGGAAAAAGCTGCGGAACTGGCTTTTGAACTGGGTGTACAATATGTGCCTGCCGATCTGCTCACAGATCATATCCGCAGATCAGATATTATCATCGTAGCCACCAATGCTGCTACGCCCACCATTCTGGCTTCCCATCTCAAGGGCCAGGGCAATAAGCTGGTGATCGATCTTTCGATCCCCTGCAATGTGGAAGAATCCTCCCGCCAACTTTCCAACGTTCAACTTGTAAATGTTGATGAGCTGTCGAAGATCAATGACGCCACTTTACAGAAAAGGGAAGCGGAAGTGCCGCTTGCGCTCGCGATTATCGAAGAGCATATTGCAGACTTCACAGACTGGCACGAGATGCGCAAGCATGTGCCCGTTCTCAAAGCGGTTAAAACCAAGCTGAAAGAAATTCAAACCTTCCCTTCATATATTCAACTTTGTCCGGGTACAGTAACAACCCGCCCGGTTGATTCCGATCTGAAGATTCAGCGGGTAATCAATGGAATGGCTACCAAGATGCGCCAGCAAAACACTCGCGGCTGCCAGTACATCGAAGCCATCAACGAGTTTATTACAACAGGTTCGAATTAACTTTGCCATCAATTGAGTGATGATAACAGGGTATCAACTACCTTGCGGCCATCCGCGCGCCTCCGCAGCGCTATCATCACCGGTATATAAATGTTATGATCAGAATAGGAACAAGAGAGAGCCAGCTCGCAGTTTGGCAGGCCAACCAGGTTAAAAGCCTGCTCAGCGATCAGGGCGTTGAAGCAGAACTGGTTTATATCAAAAGCGAAGGAGACGTTGATCTCAAAACCCCGCTTTATGAAATGGGCGTGCAGGGGATCTTCACCCGCAGCCTCGATATTGCCCTGCTCAATAATAAGATCGACCTGGCCGTACACTCCATGAAAGATGTGCCCACACAATTACCCGAAGGCATTGCACAGGCCGCCGTTCTCAAACGGGCTTCCTGGAAAGACCTGCTGATCTATAAAGGAGAACATTTTATTTTCGACAATAAGCTCGCTGCTGCTGATTGCATCATTGCCACCAGCAGCATCCGCCGCAAAGCACAATGGCTGAACCGTTATCCGCATCACACCATCGAAAACCTCCGGGGCAACGTGAATACACGGCTTCGCAAACTGGAGGAAAGCAATTGGAACGGCGCCATCTTCGCCGCAGCAGGACTGGAACGTATCGCACTCCGTCCGGAAAACTCCGTGGAACTCGACTGGATGCTGCCCGCTCCCGCACAGGGCGCCATCACCGTAGCCTGCAGAACCAATGACATATCACTGCTGCAAACATGCAGCACCTTCAACGATACCAATACCGACCTCTGTACCAAAATTGAAAGGGATTTTCTCCGCGCTCTGCTCGGCGGTTGTTCAACTCCTATCAGCGCACTGGCGCAGATCTCAGACAACCAGGTGCATTTCCGTGGTAACATTCTTTCCGTTGACGGAAAACATAAAGTGGAAATCGATAAAACGATACAGATCTCAGAAGCTGCAGGAATAGGAAAAACTTATGCAGCAGAACTGCTCGCCAACGGCGGACAGGAAATTGCCGATGGTATTCAAAAAACTGATCTTCCTGATTGAAAATGACGCAATACAGTATCCTTAGTACAAAAAAATTGATCCCTTCACTCACACAAAATTTAGTGAAGCAGGGCATCGCCTTCCACCAGGAAGAACTGATCCTCATCGAACCGGTGCTCAGCGGTGAAACCCTGGAAACCGTGCTGCCACTCACTTATGAGCCAGGCACGGCAGTAATTTTCACCAGCCGCAACGCAGTGGAAATTGTGGCAGCAGTACTGCATGCCAATGAAGACCTGGATGCCGCACCTACGCACTGGCAGATCTTTTCACTCGCAGGCACCACCAGGGATGCTATTCTCGAGCTATTCGACAATGAGCCCACCGGCGATGTATTTACTGGCGCGCTGCTGGCAGAGACCATTCTTGCCGCCGACGATATCCACCGCGTAGTCTTCTTTTGCAGCAACCAGCGAAGAGATGAACTGCCCAATATCCTCAGTGAACATGACATTGAAGTGAACGAAGTAATCACCTATGAAACCATCGAAACACCGGTAACACTGAAAGAGAATATCGATGGTGTACTGTTCTTCAGTCCAAGCGCTGTAAGCAGTTTCTTCTCTGCCAATAAACTGCCCGCTTCCACCGTATGCTTCGCCATCGGTAACACAACAGCCAAAGCCATTTCCGATTATACGAACAATACAGTGATCATATGTAAAACGCCTACCCAGCAATGTATGCTTGACCTGGTGAAGGAATATTTTATCAAGAAGTAATTAATATAAATAAAGATGCTGCAAAACGACCTGTTATTAAGAACACTGAGAGGAGAAGTCACTGAACGTACCCCAGTATGGATGATGCGTCAGGCTGGCCGTTATCTCCCGGATTATATGAAACTGAAGGCAAAGTATTCTTTCTTCGAACGGTGCCGCATACCCGAACTGGCAACAGAGATCACCATTCAGCCTGTTGAACAGGTGGGTGTGGATGCAGCAATCATTTTCTCGGATATCCTGGTAGTGCCTGAAGCCATGGGAATGGAAGTACAGATGATCGAAAGCAAGGGCCCGCTCTTACCCGATCCTATCAAGCATATCAATGATCTTTCCAAACTCCGTATCCCTGATGTGAATGAGCATCTTGGCTATGTTTACGATGCCCTTCGACTCACTAAAAAAACACTGGCAGGCCGCGTACCGCTGATCGGTTTTGCCGGCGCTCCCTGGACCCTCCTCTGCTATATGGTGCAGGGCAAGGGTTCCAAAACATTCGACGAAGCCAAAGCATTTTGTTATACCCAACCTGAAACAGCTCACCAACTGCTGCAGATGATCACTGATACTACCATCGCTTACCTGAAAGGTCAGGTGCAGGCGGGTGTAGACGTGATCCAGATCTTCGATAGCTGGGGCGGACTCCTGAGCCAGGATGATTTCGAAACTTACAGTCTTTTCTATATCCGCCAGATCGTGGAAGCACTGAAAGACGAAGTGCTCACCATCATCTTCGCCAAAGGCGCCTGGCATAGCCTGGACCGCATGGCGGCAACCGGCGCACATGGCCTGGGTATCGATTGGTGCAATACACCACAGTTCGCACGTCAGCAAGCCGGCGACCGCGTGGTACTGCAAGGCAACTTCGATCCTGCCAGACTGTTAGCCCCCATTCCGGAAATTGAAAAGTCTGTAAAGAAAATGCTGGACGGATTCGGCGGCTATAAACATGTCGCCAATCTCGGTCATGGTATTCTGCCGAATGTACCGGTAGATCATGCAAGGGCGTTTGTTGATACCGTGAAAGCCTATACGAAAAAATAGCGGAGTGCCGCCCAGTCGCTCGCCTCTGGCGAGTGACTTTTATTTAGTCGCCTCCGGCGACGCGGTGTTCGCCGGAGGCGAACCATTAGAAGTCACTCGCCAGAGGCGAGCGACTGGCCACTCTCGAAAAAAAAAATAAATGAACAATCCCATCAAAGACAATTGGATCGCGTTCATCCACGACCTTCAAAACCACATCTGTGCTGCGCTGGAAGCAGCAGACGGACAGGCCCGCTTTTTCGAAGACAAATGGGAACGTCCGGAAGGCGGCGGCGGCAAGACCCGCGTGATCGCCAATGGAAAAGTATTCGAGAAAGGAGGCGTGAACACATCCGTAGTGTACGGTCCCGTTACCGATGCCATGCGCAATCAATTGAAAATTGATGGAGATAACTGGTTCGCCTGCGGCCTCTCGCTGGTGGTCCACCCGCTCAACCCTTTCGTGCCCACTGTACATTGTAACTATCGTATGTTTGAATTGTACGATAAGAACCACAACGTTACAGACCGCTGGTTCGGTGGCGGCACAGACCTCACACCTTATTATTTGATCAATGAAGATGCCATCCATTTTCATTCGACCTATAAAAATGTTTGCGATCAGTTCGACACATCTTTCTACCCTGATTTCAAACGCGAATGCGATCAGTATTTCGTGAATACGCATCGCAACAACGAGCGCAGGGGCATTGGCGGCATTTTCTACGATCACCAACGCCCCAATGAAACGAAAGACGTTGATTTCTGGTTTCGTTTCGGACAGGCATGTGGCAACGCTTTCATTTCCGCCTACGTACCGATTGTGGAAAAGAGGAAAAATATGGAATGGAATGCAGCCAACAAACACTGGCAGGAAATCCGCCGTGGCCGTTATACAGAGTTCAACCTGGTGCACGACCGCGGTACGCTCTTCGGACTGAAGACCAACGGTCGTATCGAAAGCATCCTGATGAGCCTGCCTCCAACAGTGCGCTTCGAATACAATTACCAGCCGGCTCCGGGTAGCGAGGAAGAAAGATTACTCGAAGCCTGTCTTCGTCCAAAAGAATGGGTATAGAAAAAAGAAAACTGTTATCTCACTAAAATAAAACGATCATGTATTTACAAAGAAGAAACAGGATCCTCCGGCAATCTCCCGCCATCCGCGCGATGGTGGCAGAAACCATTCTCAGACCGGAAGATTTTATCGTGCCGTTGTTTGTTGTGGAAGGTAAAGACGTTAAAGAAGAGATCAGCACCATGCCCGGCTATTACAGGCTGAGCCTGGATAACCTCGCACGCGAAGTGAAAGAATTGTGGAGTCTCGGTTTGAAAAGCATCCTGCTTTTCGTGAAAGTGCCGGATGAACTGAAAGATAATAAAGGAACCGAAGCAGTGAACCCAGACGGCCTGATGCAACGCGCCATCAAGACCGCGAAAAATGCCTGCCCGGATATGCTGGTCATGACGGACGTGGCCCTCGATCCTTTTTCTTCTTTTGGTCATGATGGAATTGTGGAAGGACAGGAGATTGTGAATGATGCTACCGTGGAAGTGCTGGCAGCCATGAGCGTGAGCCACGCGCAGGCCGGCGCCGACTTTGTTGCTCCCAGCGACATGATGGATGGTCGTATCGCGGCTATCCGTGAAGCCCTGGAAGAAAACAATTTCACCCGGACCGGCATCATGAGCTACAGCGCCAAATACGCTTCCTGCTTCTATGGCCCCTTCCGCGATGCCCTGGATTCTGCTCCAGGCTTTGGCGACAAGAAAACTTACCAGATGAACTACGCCAATCGTATTGAAGCCATCAAAGAAACATTGATGGATGTGGATGAGGGTGCAGATATCGTAATGGTGAAACCTGCACTCGCATATCTGGATATCATCCGAGAAGTAAAAGATAGCGTAACTATTCCCGTTAGCGCCTACAATATCAGCGGCGAATACAGCATGATCAAGATGGCTGCGAAAGCCGGCATTTTAGATGAAGACAAGGCTATCATTGAAACACTCACCGCCATCAAGCGTGCAGGAGCCGATCTGATTGCCACATACTTCGCAAAGGACGCAGTGAGGCTGATCAGTTAGGGTGCCCAGTCGCTCGCCTCCGGCGAGTGACTTTTGATTAGTCGCCTCCGGCGACGCAGTGTTCGCCGGAGGCGAACAAATAGAAGTAACTCGCCAGAGGCGAGCTACTGGCGGCAGCGAAACAAAACATAACATTCTTTCTATGAACAATACTAAAAGCATTGAGCTGTTCAACCGTGCACAGGAAAGCATTCCGGGAGGTGTTAACTCTCCCGTTCGTGCATTCAGAAGCGTAGGCGGCACGCCACTTTTCATCCAGCGTGCTGAAGGCACTTACCTGTACGATGTGGACGGCAACCGTTATATCGATTACATTGCTTCCTGGGGGCCGATGATCCTCGGTCATGCATATGCGCCGTTGGTGAAAGCCATCCAGGAGCAGGCAGTGTTCTCCACGTCTTACGGAGCTCCTACTGAACTGGAGATCAGAATGGCGGAACTGATCAAAACCATGACGCCAAACGTAGACCTGATCCGCATGGTGAGCAGTGGAACAGAAGCCTGTATGAGCGCTATCCGCGTGGCCCGCGGTTACACCGGCAGGAATAAGATCATCAAGTTCGAAGGTTGTTATCATGGCCATGCAGACTCCTTTCTCGTGAAAGCGGGAAGCGGCGTGGCCACATTGAATATCCAGGCTGTGCCTGGCGTTACTGCTACCACAGCCGCCGATACACTAACCTGCGCTTACAACGATCTGGCGGCGGTTGAAAAACTTGTTGCTGAAAACAAATCACAGGTGGCGGCCATCATCGTGGAGCCAGTTGCCGGCAATATGGGATGCATCATTCCGCAACCTGGTTTCCTGGAAGGTATCCGTAAGATCTGCGATGCAGAAGGGATCGTTTTCATTTTCGATGAAGTGATGACGGGCTTCAGGCTTGCCCGCGGTGGTGCCCAGGAGAAATTGAAAATCGATGCGGACCTTGTCACTTATGGAAAAGTGATCGGAGGTGGATTACCCGTTGGCGCATTCGGCGGCAAACGCAAGATCATGGAAATGGTAGCCCCACTTGGTAGCGTTTACCAGGCGGGTACCCTCAGCGGAAACCCTATTGCCATGATCGCAGGTTATACATTATTGTCTATCCTTAATGAGCAACCGAATCTGCTGAATGAGCTGGATGATAAAACAACGTATTTGAGAGATGGACTTGACAAAGTGTTGAAAGCTTCCGGTACACCTTATGTGATCAATCAACTGGGGTCCATGATCAGCGTACATTTCAGCGATAAGCCTGTAACTGATTTCGCTTCTGCTTCCAGCGCCAACAATGATCTCTTCAAGAAATATTTCCATGCCATGCTGAAACGCGGCGTGTATCTTCCGCCTTCTGCCTTTGAAAGCTGGTTCCTGAACAATGCCATGCAGCAGGAACACCTGGATGCAACTATTAAGGCTACTGAAGAGAGTTTGAAAGAGATATTTTAAAATACTTGTATAAAAAAGGATGGTCGCTGTTTACTACGACCATCCTTTTTATGTGTGATTCACCAAATTAGTTTGGCATTTCATTATTGTCGTACACACTGAGCTTTCCATTGAATGAAAAGGCAGTTGCGAAAGCGGAATTCCGGTTAGGAACATCGTAGGGGTTATTAGTTGAAAACTCTTTGGTCCCTTCAATCTTCACATCAAAATTGATGGTACCCGCCTGCACATCGATGCTTTTGATATCGATATTGAAAGTGAGGCCGGTTCGTGGTTCGCCTTCCTCATAAACCTCAATTTCTCCATTTGAAAGTCCCAAGTCATCCCAATTGAGTTCGAAGTACTTGTAAAGAATTTTCTTGGTGGCAGGATCATAAACAAAAGACAGCTCAATTTCGTTCTCGCTATATCTATCCGCATACCTGCGAATATTGATATCGTAAGTACCATTTGAATTCTTGTGCATTGCGTCTGTATAACTGTTATCCCATTTGTATTTGAAGGTAGCAGTCAGTTTGCGCTCCGTATTCTTTAAATCAGTGAAAGTGGTTGTAGCGGTGATTGGCTCATCCTCACCGATATCTCTTTTTAATTCATTAAGGTCATCTTTCAGGTCTTTGTTGCAAGAGGAGAAAGACAGAGCACCGGCCATCAAGGCGCAAAAAAACACAAACGATCTTTTCATTTGATTGAGTTTTGAATTGAGGTTATTTGAATATTGAACAATAGCATTTCCATTCAGGCATTTTCATGCCTGTTCAGAGCGTTTAATTGTAGATGGGAAAAATTTAAAACTGTCTTATCCGGTAATGCTGGTTACTGCATCAAATAACAAATCCGGTTTATAGCTATCGTGGTGGGTGTAACGGCAGCAGGTTTTCAGAGCAGTGTTTTGATTTTTCATGGTTTGGATCAATGTTGCGGCTGCAAAGGAAACGAAAAAACCATTCACTTAAAAACAAATAATAAAAAAACGGGTATTCATTGACGTTGATCAAAAAACGAAAATGTGCGCAATACAACCCCACCCTGCTTTTAGAATGTATGCAAAAGCAGATGCACACTGGGTTACATCATCAATTAAGCTTGCTGCAGGTTTAATGTTTTTTGGGAGGAAGCAGGTTTACCCGCCAGTTTCTTTTTAGCCCTGTGCCTTCCACGCCAGAGCAGAAAGCCAGTCACGGGCAGGCTGGCCGCAATAAGGCTTGCGCAGAACATGAGGATCTTTCCCGGCAATCCCCATACAGCGCCGGTATGCAGATCATAGTTCATTCGCGCCAGCTTATCAGCCGCATGCGCATCTTTGAATTTGCCGTAAATATGTGTTACTTCAATTTCTTTCAAAGTATATTGATCAAAATAGCGGTAGTCAGACTTCCAGTAGGTATCAGCATCGGGATTGATAGCTACGCCCAGCGAAGAGGAATCTGTTTCAGGATAATGTACTTCGAACATTTCCGCAGTGGGATATTCCGCTTTCATTTTCTCGTAGATCACATCCACTGCTGCTGTTGGAGTATAGGTAGCGATATTCTTGTCTGCGGAATGAGGTTCGTAGAATTCGTAGGTCTTTTCACCACCGGTAACTGCATACAACGTTTTCGCAAACCACTGGAAGCCCCAGACCAGTCCTGTTACAGCCAGGATGATGGCCACCCAGCTCATGTAAAAGCCCAGTACATTATGGATATCGTAGTTCACGCGTTTCCAGCTGGCGTTGAATTTCACTTTGAACCTTTGTTTTCGGGCTGCCCTGTTGCGAGGCCACCAGAGAAAGACCCCGGAGATCATCATCACAACAAATACTACTGTACTCCAGGCCACTACAGGTTGTCCGATCGCATCCGGCAGCCAGAGATAAAAATGTCCATCGAGAATGAAGCGAAAGAAATCCCCGTGGAGCATGTCTTTCACTTTCAAGACTTCACCGGTGTATTGATTTACATAAACCGAATAGTAGTATTCGGGATCTGGACTGTAAAATATGATGGCGGCAGCGCGTCCTTCGCGGGTATCGTAATTGATGCTGTGCGGATGTTTCCCGGGAAGCACGCTGTCTGCAATCGCTTTGAATTGTGATGGCGTCAATTGCGGCTTATCACTTTTCTCCACAAAACGGTAAGGCTGGCTGAGATCGCTGATCTCAGCCTGGAATGCATAGATGCAACCTGTGATGGCAATTATAAAAACAACAAGCCCGGACGCCAGTCCGAGCCACAAATGCAGCTTGCCAACAAGTTTTTTGAGGGTCATTTCACGAAAATAAATTAGAAATAAATGTTTTCACTGGATTTGACCTCAGGAGCTGCTACAATGCTGATTTTTGACACAGCTATGAGAATTGCCGAAATAACCAGTTCAAAAAAATTTTTAGTGCCGCCCTGGGAACAGGGCCGCACCTTCCACATTATGGAAAAAAGTTAGCGGGACGCAACCGGTTACTGCAGGCCAGCGGCAAAAGCCGACCAGGCGGACAGTTCAGGATAACCGGGTTTCCTTTTTCCAAAAAATTGTACAATGAGTTCACCTGATGCATCAAATATTTTCACTGAATGTGCCGGAACGCGAAATGCGTTCAGCCCAAATAGTCTTACCTGGTATACAGAGTTGCAAAGTGATTGAGGTTGATTTGTACTGTCTCCATCACCTCTGGCAAACTAATGCGAAAGAACACACTATCCCTTGCCCTCCTTGAATAAGAAGCAAAAGTAGAGCGGGGAGGAGGTGAACAGGTTACTGGAACGGGAAAGAGTGTTTACGCGAAAAGAAATATGTGTTGAGAGTGGGTTGTTGGAGCGAATGAGGGGTGGGGCAGATCCGGCTGATGAAACAAACCAGCGCGGGAGGATTTTTTTGAGCTGTTGTTGGAGTGGGTTGGGCGATGGTGCAGTACCGGGCTTTTTCGCTTTTGTTTCAAAGGCCGGATCTGCCCCACCTCTCACCCGCTCCAGTCCCTGTTCACGGGGGAGAAAGGGAGGGGAAAAAGTACGGCGTATTCTTTATGACAGATGAAAGGGAAATCCTGTGAAGCATTTCTTATGTGAAGGCTGCATATGGGAATGACATTATGAAATGGAATTGCAGCACACCCTGAGGGCCCATGGCAAAAGGATATGAATGATCCGGCCTTTGAAACATAAGCGAAGAAGTTGAATAGTATTTCCACAGCCAATCCAACCAAACCACAGCTCAAAAAAATCCTCCCGCGCTGGTATGTTTCATCAGCCCGGATCGTCATATCCTTTTGACTAAAGAAATTAATGGAGAAGCAATTCACATGGCTTGATGCCGGTATGACGCTTGAACGCCGTAGAGAAATGTGAAATGGATGAATAGCCAAGCATCATGGAAACTTCGGTTACGCTCAGTCCTTTTTCATAAAGGAGGTAACGCGCATGTTCCATTCGCTGGTTCTGATAGAAGTCGAAAACAGTTGTACCGAAGAGCTCTTTGAAACCTTTCTTGAGGTAGCATTCATTGATCGCTACTTTGCGGCTCAGCTCCTTGATGGTGATGGGCTCACCGATATGCTGAATGAGGATCTCGCGGGCTTTCACGATCTTGTCGCGATCAGCTTCATTGGCGAGGAACTTACACTGGAACGCTTCGATCCCTTTTTCGCCTTTCTCTTCACCCAGCATACATTCCAGGCTATAGAGCAACAGCATCTGGACCTGCGCATTGATGTATATATTCTCCATGCTGCCCGTGTAGTTGTGATTCAACACGGCTTCCAGCACCATACGTGTTCTGCCGCAAAGGTTGAGCAGTTTGGTGAATGAAGAAGGATGCAGGAACTGGAGGATCTCATCTGATGAAGAATTCACCGGGGCATTGGAACGGACAAACTGGGATAAATGGGCCGGGGCAAAACGAAAACTCAATACGTCCACTGTTTCAGCACGGTCGCTGCAGGATCGGCTGTTGCCAAATTTGCACTGGTCGCACTCAGTGGATTTTTGTTTGCAATAAACATTACCAGACAAACAGAAGCGAAGCTCCAGGTAATTTTCTTTGGGATCGTTCTTGCGAAAATGATACACCATCATACCTGTATCCTCGATGCTCCATTGCGAATGCTTTTCGTAACGATGGATCATGTACTGAACAGAACCAGGGATCTGCTGCTCTTTCTCGAACAACAGATTCATCTCTTCCTGCATGATCGGCTGCTTGTAAGCCATTGCTAATATGTCGGGCGGATGGTGCATATACGGCGGTGCAAATGTACAGCTAACAACGCATAAGTTCTCAATAAGGTTGAGCCACCGGGTCATGAAATTGTCAAACCTCCATGACAATATCCTGATTGTCAGGTGTCTGGCAAACTGTCGGGAGTTCGTGCCTGCATTGGGTTTCAGCCTGCTTGTAAGGGATTATGCCCTGTTAATCAAAACTCTGGTTGCTACTCGCCGCCATTTTCAGCAACCTGTCGAACTGTTCAGGAGTGAGGTCATTGTAGAAGAAATAAATGGGATCGATGGGCCTGCCGTTCTTGTGAACTTCGTAATGGCAGTGCGGACCGGTGGATTTTCCGGTGCTGCCTACCCATCCGATGATCTCGCCGCGTTTCACTTTCTGGCCGGACTTCACTTTCACTTTGAACATGTGCCCGTAAAGTGTTTCATATCCGTAGCCGTGGTTGATGATCACGTGGTTGCCATAACCGTTGCCGAGATTGCCGGCAGTGCGGATGGAACCATTGGCGGTGGCGTAGATGGGCGTTCCCTGGGGTGCAGAGAAATCAAGACCAGCGTGGAATTTGATGGTTTTGTATACCGGGTCGATGCGGCTTCCGAAACCGGATGCCACACGCTTGAGATCGGAGTTGCTGACAGGCTGAATGGCCGGAGTACAGGCGAGAAGCTCTTCTTTGTTGGCGATGAACTTGGTGATCTCACTATAAGATTTGTCCTGGTTAGACATCCGGTTGTTCAGGTTGTTGAGCGTTTGAACGATGGAGTTCTCCAGTTCAGAGTTGGTCATACTATTGACCAGTTTCCATTCTTTCTGCTGCGCCATTTCAAGCGCCCTGATACTGTCCGGGATTGGATTGGCTTCAAAGATGGTGCGGTAAATATCATTGTCGCGGCTCTCCAGTTCAGTCAATCGCTGTGATAATTTTCGGGCTGCCTGTTCCAGGCTTTCGAACTGATCTTCCAGCTTTTCGTTCTCTTCCATCAGTTTTTTTTCGTTAGCTGAAGGGAAGTATCGGTAAGCGATCGATACAATTATAATAGCGGTAACGATGGCAGCGGAAATGAAACCCAGTACCCGGAGGAGTTTCACCCGCAGGGGGGTCTCAAGCTTCTCGTAACGAAGCGTATTGGTATTATAGTAATACTTAATCTTTTTCATGAGAATCCGTGGTCACCAGGATTTGATTTCATTATAAAACAGCACGAATTGGATTACCTTTGCACCACGTTATTCAGAGCCAACGCTACAAACCTACAGGAAAAAGCGGATTTTTTTGCATTCTCTTAAAATTCCGGTAGTTATCTGTTGAAATGAATGTATGCAGTGAGGCTTTCACATTATCAAAGATTGTTCCGTTTATGATCACAAGTGCCGACATACGCCAGCATTTTCTGGATTTTTTCAAATCGAAGGGCCATACCATTGTTCCTTCCGCTCCCATCGTTCTGAAAAATGATCCTACCCTCAAGTTCACCAATGCAGGGATGAACCAGTTCAAAGATATTTTTCTTGGTAACAAACAGGCGCCCAGCAAGCGGGTTGCGGACACTCAAAAATGTCTTCGTGTCAGCGGCAAACATAACGACCTCGAAGAAGTGGGAGTTGATACCTACCACCACACCATGTTTGAGATGCTCGGCAACTGGAGCTTTGGTGATTATTTTAAGAAAGAAGCTATTGAATGGAGCTGGGAACTGCTCACAGGCATTTTCCAGATCCCAAAAGACCGCTTATACGTGACCGTTTTTGAAGGCGATGCAGAACTCAAACTCCCCAAAGACGAAGAAGCAGCAACAGAATGGAAAAAATGGATTGCGGAAGACCGTATCCTGCTGGGCAAAAAGAAAGATAATTTCTGGGAAATGGGCGATACAGGTCCTTGCGGCCCCTGTACTGAAATTCATGTGGACTGCCGCACTGATGATGAAAGAGCCGAAGTGGATGGCGCTACCCTCGTGAACAACGATCATCCCCAGGTGATCGAGATCTGGAACAATGTATTCATACAGTTCAACCGCCTGAAAGATGGTTCTCTCGAACCCCTGCCCGCCAAACATGTTGACACTGGTATGGGTTTTGAACGACTGGTGCGTGTGCTCCAGGGCAAACAGTCCAACTACGACACTGATGTATTCAGCGAAACCATTGCAGCAATCGGTAATATCGTTCATAAAAAATATGATGGCAGTGATAGCCGTCAGGCTATCGCCTTCCGCGTTTTGTCTGACCATATCCGCGCTATCAGCTTTACTATTGCCGATGGGCAATTGCCTTCAAATACAGAAGCCGGTTATGTGATCCGTCGCATTCTTCGTCGCGCAGTCCGTTATTATTATTCTTACCTCGATTACAAACAACCACTCCTGCACCAACTGGTGCCTGTGATTGCACTTCAGTTCAAGAATGTTTTCCCCGAACTGAATCAACAAATGGATTTTGTAATGAAAGTGATCAGGGAAGAAGAAGAAGCCTTCCTCCGTACACTGGAAAAAGGCCTTAAAAGAATTGATGATGTAATCAAAACTGCCACTAACGGAACTATCGAAGGTAGTGCGGCATTTGAATTACTTGATACTTATGGATTCCCAATCGACCTCACCCGGCTCATCGCCCGTGAGAATAACCTCACTGTTGATGAGAAAGGATTCGAGAAAGAAATGCAGCAACAGAAAGACCGCAGCCGTGCCGCAACCACACTGGATACTGAAGACTGGGTGCTGCTGGTGAAAGATGGAAAAGAAAGCCAAAGCCCCAATTTCGCAGGCTATGATATGCTGGAACTGCAAACCAAAGTGCTGAAGTACCGCAAGATCAAAGCAAAAGGCAAAGAATCTTATCAACTCGTACTCAATACCACACCATTCTATGCCGAAAGCGGCGGTCAGGTAGGCGATACCGGCTTCCTCAGCTTTGATGGAGAAATGGTGCCCGTTACCGATACTAAAAAAGAGAATGACCTCATCATTCACTTCACCGATAAACTACCTGTGAATATCGCGGCCCCCGTGGATGCCAGGGTTGATGCTGAACGCCGCAAATGCACGGCTGTTCATCATTCTGCTACTCACCTGCTGCATGCAGCATTGCGCAAGGTACTCGGCACACATGTAGCACAGAAAGGTTCGCTGGTCAATGAAGATTATCTCCGCTTCGATTTCTCCCACTTCGCTAAAATGACCGACGAAGAGATCAGCAAAGTGGAAGCCATCGTGAACGAAAAGATCCGCGAGAATATTCCCGTAGTGATCAAAGAAATGCCGAAGGAAGAAGCGATGCAATCCGGCGCCATGGCCCTGTTTGGTGAAAAATACGCTGATGTGGTGCGCGTAGTGATCATCGATCCGAATTATTCGGTAGAGCTCTGCGGTGGTACGCATGTTGGCTCCACCGGAGAGATCGGCATCTTCCGCTTCAAATCCGAATCGGCAGTAGCCGCCGGGGTAAGAAGAGTGGAAGCCGTGAGTGGATTCGCTGCTGAAAAATATATCGATGAACAATCCGCAGAACTGAAACAGGTAAAGCAGACGCTCAAGAACCCGAAAGACCTGGTGAAAGCCGTTGAACAGCTACAGGCCGAGAACAGCGATCTGAAAAAGAAACTCGATAATCTCGAAAACCGCATATTGGTTGGCGTTAGAAATGAACTACTGCAGAAAGACCAGATCATCGATGGAGTCACCTATATCGGTGAGATCATTGAAGTAGGCAATGCCGATGCCCTGAAGAAACTCGCCTTCGATCTGAAAAACAACCTACATGATTATGTGGCCGTGCTCTGCGCCAATATCGGCGGTAAACCGTTTGTTGCCGTTGGTATTTCTGATACGGTGGTTGCAGCCAAGCAACTGGATGCCGGCAAGATCATCAAGGAACATATCGCGCCGCTGATCAAAGGCGGCGGCGGCGGACAGAAAAACCTGGCCACTGCAGGCGGGCAGGATGCCAGCCAGCTGAAGGCTGTTATTGAAAAAGTGAAAGGATTACTGTAAGAATATGTTCGGGAGTCGCCACTCGCTCGCCTCTGGCGAGTGAGTTTTATTGGTTCGCCTCCGGCGAACAACGTGTCGCCGGAGGCGACGGAATACAAGTCACTCGCCGGGAGGCGAGCGACTGCCAGCTCTCCGGTTATTATTAATCAGTTTGTCATGGATAACCTCAAAGCACACTGGGAAAAAGTATACGAAACGAAAACACCGCAGGAAGTAAGCTGGACGCAGGATAAACCGCAAACCTCGCTGGACCTCATTCATCAGTCCGGTCTCGGCAAATCCGCCCGTATCATCGATATCGGCGGTGGTGACAGCAAACTGGTTGACTTCCTCATAGATGAAGGTTATGAAAACATAACGGTGCTGGATATCTCCGCCAAAGCGCTGGAACGCGCACAAACAAGATTGGGAAACAAAGCCGCCAAAGTGATTTGGATCGTCAGCGATATCACCAGCTTTGTACCGGCACAGGATTTCGATATCTGGCACGACAGGGCCGCTTTCCATTTTCTCACCACTGATGAACAGATAGATACTTACGTTCAACTGGTGAAAAAGCATGTAAGGAAATTCTTATCTATCGGCACTTTCTCTACCAACGGCCCTGAAAAATGCAGTGGGCTCTATATTAAAAGGTATGATGAGACCTCGCTTACAAAACTTTTTGAACCTGAATTCAGCGTCATCAATTGTAAGACCGAAGACCATCTAACTCCTTTCAACACAACACAGAACTTTATTTTTTGCGCTATGGAACGCAACAGCTGACAACCCCGCCTGGTGCTGGTAGTCGCTTGCCGCCCGGCGAGTGGCGCTTCCCAACTGCTCTTAACGATCCGTTAAATCCCCCTGTTCATTTCCGAACTGTTTCGTATTTCAATTATTTCCTTATATTTGATCTACGAAACATTCCGTAGACAATTAATAAATCATTCGTGACATGAAAAGATACACTCACCTGGCCTTCGCGTTCGCCACTACCGCCTTGCTCGCCGGTACTGCTGTCGTAGCCCAGGACACAAAAGATCCCAAAGCTCCCAAAGAACCAAAAGAGCCTAAGGAAAAACTCAAACAATACGACGAGCTCATTATCCGCAAGAACGGAGACAAAGACAGCAAAGTTGTGATCGAGATCAAGGATGGCGATGTGTTTGTGGATGGTAAACCATTGGAAGATTTTGAGAACGACAATATCAGTGTACGCCGTAGCAGGTCTGGCAGGGTGATCACTTTATCGCCTTTCCGTGAACATGGTGGCGCCCAGTCTTACAACTTCAATAATGATTTTTTCAAAGCCGGAGCTACCAGAACATTCCTTGGAGTAGTAACCGAAGAAGCGCCCGGCGGAGCCCGCATCCTGCAGGTATCTAAAGGGAGTCCTGCTGAAAAAGCCGGACTGAAAGAGAAAGATGTGATCGCAAAGATCGCCGGAGAAAAAGTACAGGACGCAAATGATGTAAGCCGCCTCATCCGCGCCCGCAAACCGGATGAAGAAGTGAAGATCACTGTGCTGCGCGATGGCAAAGAAAAAGTGATCAATGCCAAACTGGGCAAAACAACCGATTCGCAAGCTCAGGGCTTCGCGATCCCGGAAGGTGGCAAAAGTTTCAGGCTCGATGAATTGGGTGAATTGTTCCCGAAGAACTTTGAATTCAATGCGCCTTACGGACAGTTCAATACCAATCGTGGTCCCAGGCTGGGTATCAAAGCCCAGGATACAGAGAATGGTGTTGGCGTAAAAGTGCTGAACGTAGACGATGAATCCGCTGCAGAAAAAGCAGGTATCAAAGAAGATGATCTCATCACTGAGTTCAACAATAAAAAAGTGAACAGCGCAGAAGAGCTCGCCAAAGAAGCGGCTACTGCTTCCAAAGACAATAAGGTGAAGATCCCCGTGAAAATACTTCGCGATGGAAAAACAGTAAATGTGGAAGTATCCTTCCCCAAAAAACTGAAAACCGCCAATTTGTAGAAGATATCAGCATTCTGGGGCGCTGGCCCCAATGCCAATAGCCATCAGAAACAGCCCGATATACGAGCCCGGAATATGTGATCAGTATTATCTGCGCCATATTCCGGGCATTTTTATGCGCGCTTGCAATCCGCATGGAATAAGGTATTTTTGTATGCTCTGACCATTACACATTTTATGGCGATCAATTACGATGCATACGAATTAGTGGCAGGACTGGAAGTCCACGCTCAGCTGCTCACAGAAAGCAAGTTGTTTTGCGGCGACAGTGCTGCCTTTGGAGGCGAACCCAATACGCATATCAGTCCGATTACCCTCGGGCATCCCGGCACCCTGCCCAAACTCAACAAAAAAGCTGTTGAATACGCTATCCGCATGGGACTGGCCTGTAATTGCACCATCAGCCCCAATAATTATTTCGCGCGCAAGAACTATTTCTACCCCGATCTTCCCAAAGGATACCAGATCTCCCAGCATACTACTCCCATCTGTATCGGTGGTTATGTAACCATCCGCATTGGCGATACGGAAAGGCCCATCGAGCTGAACCGTATCCATATGGAAGAAGATGCCGGCAAGAGCCTGCATGATGTTGACCCGGAAAATACCTGCGTGGATTACAACCGCGCCGGCGTTCCATTGCTGGAGATCGTAACGGACCCGGTTATACGAAGCGGAGAGGAAGCGTATGCGTATCTTACCGAGCTCCGCAAACTGCTCCGCTATCTCGGTATCTGCGATGGCAATATGGAAGAAGGCAGTATGCGCTGCGATGCCAACGTGTCTGTCAGGAAAAAAGGCGACACCAAACTTGGCACCAAGGTGGAAGTGAAGAACCTCAATTCCATCCGCAACGTGAAGCGCGCCATCGAACTGGAAGCCAAACGGATGATCGAGATGCTGGAGAACGGTGAGACCATCATTCAGCAAACACGCAGCTTCGACGCCGCCAACGGTACTACATTCGCCATGCGAACCAAGGAAGAAGCGAACGACTACAGGTATTTTGCAGACCCTGACCTGGTGCCTTTCCGCGTAACGGAAGCCATGCTTCAATCCATCAAAGAAAGCATTCCCGAACTGCCTGAACAACGCATCGCCCGCTACACGCAGCAACTGCAACTACCAGCATACGACGCACGCGTACTCTGTGATGAAAAGGAAACAGCCGATTATTTCGAATCTGTAATTACCCATACTTCCAATTACAAGGCAGCAGCCAACTGGATGCTGGGCCCCGTGAAATCATGGTTGAACGATAAGAGTGCCTCTATTTCCGGGTTTCCCGTACAGCCAGCCGGAATCGCGGCGCTGATAGCGCTTATTGATGAGGGTAAGCTGAACTTCTCCATTGCCTCCACCAGGGTATTGCCTGCATTGGTGGCCGAGCCGGGCCGCAATCCGCTCGATATTGCCGCATCGCTTAACCTTGTGCAGGATTCAGATGAAAGCAATGTAGCAGCCTGGGTGGAAGAAGTATTGCAGAAGATGCCGGAGAAAGTGGCCGAATACAGGAAAGGGAAAAAAGGATTGATGGGTTTGTTTGTTGGAGAAGTAAAGAAAGTATCCAAAGGAAAAGCAGACCCCCGGTTAACGAACGATATTTTATTGAAGAAACTGAACTAAAAAAAATTACATGAAAAAACAATTCAACCGGATCCTGGTTGTGGCAGTGATGGCATTGGCAGCGGCATGTTCCGGAGGTTCCCAACAATCCCTGGAAGTAAAAGGCACAGTGGCCAACGCAGACCAGGTAAGTGAACTTTATCCCAAAGCGATCGAGGACGGAAAGATCACCCTTTTCCTATACGAAATCCCCTTCGGTGGAGAGCTGCCCCCCGTGCAACTGGATTCCATTACCATTCCCGCAACCACGAAAGAATTTACACTGAAAGGCAAAGGCGCCAGTGGCGGGCTTTTCAATGTGATCATCAAGAATGGCCCGATGGCTCCAATAGTATATGATGCTTCTCCCATTTCGATCGATATCGACTTTGCAGGAAAAGAGAAATTCTACACTGTATCCGGATCAGGCGCTACCACTCAATTGCGCGACTTCCTCTTCGGCTACAGCGATCACCAGGACGAGATCGAAAAATCAATGAAAGCAATGGACAGCCTGAAAAGATTTTCTGCGCCGGATTCTGCGATCATTCTTGCCACCAACAAGAAGAATGCCGCCATGAGCAGCCTGAACAACTTCCTGAAGAAATCACTCAGCGAGATCAACCAACCGGTTGTTGCCGCATTCGCATTAGGACGTTCTGCGCAAACATTGGAGCAGAGCGAATTTGAAGCTGAACTCGGTAAGCTCACAAAAAAATTCCCCAATGATGGCAATCTCGGTGAGTTGAAGAAAAAATATGAAGCTTATAAAGTGCAATCGGCAGAGATGCAGAAGCAACAGGAAGCAGCAGCCGAAAGACGCAAATCCAATTCTTTGATCGGCAAACCTGCACCGGAAATCGTTATGCCTGATCCAAACGGAAAGAATGTTTCTCTTTCATCTTTCAAAGGCAAATATGTGCTTGTGGATTTCTGGGCAAGTTGGTGCGGGCCTTGTCGTGCTGAGAACCCTAACGTGGTGAATGCTTTCAATAAATTCAAGGACAAAAATTTTACAGTGCTTGGCGTTTCTTTGGACAAAGATAAAGCTGCCTGGGTACAGGCTGTTAAGGCAGACAATCTGAACTGGCCACAGATCAGTGATCTGGCTTTCTGGAAAAGCAAGGCAGTTGAGTTGTATAAGTTTGAAGGGATTCCTTATAATGTACTGGTGGATCCGAAGGGAATTGTGATTGCTGAAGAGTTGAGGGGGGAAGCGTTGAGTGAGAAGCTGGCGGAAGTGTTGAAGTGAGTAATTGTTAACTGATATAAAAAACGCTGGAGAGTTCTCCGGCGTTTTTTTTAACTGCACTATCAATCCGGCTAATCATGATATTTAAGTACCCTAACTCGCAACAAGGAAGAAAAAAATAGCCCAGTTGATAATGCAACGAATCCGTTCTGATTGTTTTTTCATTATAAAGCCAAAGTAATCCAATCACGATAAAATATGAGCTAACTAAAAACACTCTATAATTTTCGATTGATTAAATGCAGATCAATACATCCAGGGGCTGGTTGTATCCGGGTTACTAAGTAATTACACTTAGTTTGTATTGTGAGACTGATCATAAAAGTTAGTTTCCTGTAAATAAAAAGAATGGCTTCATCTGGGAATTGTTTCTATTTCTGAATTGCGTACCCATGCCGAACTCACTACGCAGAAAGGGGCAACCATTTTGGTCGCCCCTTCAAAAGTGCTGTCGCAGAAAATAGCTTTTTATAAAGCAGAAAGCCTCTCCTGAATTCTATTGAAAAGCTTAGTTATTCAACACGGGGTTGTTCAATACTTCGGCCTGAGGAATAGGGAAGGTAAGTTCCGGTGCATTATACGCATATGTATTGCCGGCAAAATATAAGTGATTGGGACCTCTGGTAATTGATTTTTTAAGTCTCTTCATTGCAAGGTAGGATTTTCCTTCTCCCCAGAGTTCAATCCTTGTTTGCTTGTAGATCTCATCCAACAATCCTGGGCCACTCAGTGCATCAACATAAGCGTAATCAGTAACTCTTTCATCCAGCAACAGTTTCAGTGCATCTCTTGCTGGGCCATCCTGACCGAGACGAACCTTGGCTTCTGCATTCAATAAGAGGAATTCATCTGTTCTCATATAAATATAGTCCGTGGTCACTGAACGCTGTCCCATTGCCTTTCTTGCCGGATCAAAGAACTTCTGAAGTGGGCGGCCGGTACTATGGAATTGTCCCCGACGGATATCATCTGCCTTTATAGAAGCTTGAAGACTTGCATCCATCACTTTAGCATCTCCAGCTCCTGCGTAACTATAGGTAAAATAGTCCATTTGTCCCCACCAAGAAACAAGGTCGAGGTTACTGGCAAGAGTGAGGTCTACACCCCATATCCAACTTGGAGTAGCTACGTTATTGAACCCAGATTGAGGATTCTGAAGTACACCATTCACAAAACGCGCAACAGTTTCATCAGGTGTTGTGAGTGGATTGGCATCTACAATTTCCTGCGTAAGTGTTACAACTCTTTCAAGATCTTCCTGTGTTCCGCGGTAGGCAAGTACATATGCAAGCATACCCTTCGCCACATTGGAATTTACCTGGTCTTTTGTAGCACGATTGAAATCTGAAAGATAATTCTGTGCAGTATCCAGGTCCTTCACCATCAGGTCGAACACTTGTTTTGTAGTACTCTTTGGTTGGTTCACCATTTTCGTATTGGTGTAAATTGGCAGGATTTTTTCAGTACCGTCACCATATTCTTTAGAATAGAATTGGGTCAGATAGAAATAAGCATAGGCCCTCATTGCTTTGGCTTGCCCCGCAATATGGCGCCTTTCAGGTTCTGTTTGTGGAATCGTGTCACCGCCGAGTGCGTCTAACACGGTATTGGCGCCAAGAATTAGTCTGTAATAAAAGCGCCATGGTTGATAGTTGTTGTTGCGGGTATAATCCAGGGAAGCCTGGAAGCGAACTACAGGAGTATACCAACCATAGGTTACACCAATCAGCGCCATATCTCCGCTTAACATATCGAGGAAAATATCATACCCTTTCTGACCAAAGTCGTCATGGCCGGTCGTTCCACCAGATCCGACCTGATACATAGTAGCATAAAGGCCATTTACAGTACCAGCCAGCAGTCCAGGATCTTTCCTGGATGCTTCAAGAAGCTGGTCATAAGAAATGAATTCAGTTGAATTTAATTCCAGATAGTCTTTCTTACAGCCAGTGAGGATCATGGTCGCTCCAGCAACGGCAGACAGAAGAATATATTTAAGTTTCATACGATTCAATTTTTTGGATTAGAACTTAACTCTCAGACCAACTGTAAGTGTGGACAGAGGTGAATAACGGTACATATCTGAAGCACCACTCTCTGCAGTTGCAGGGTTGAAACCTTTACGTGCTGAATGAACCCAGAGATTATCTCCGGAAACCCAGATCTGGGTATCAGTAATATTCACTTTGCCCAGTACATTTGAAGGTATATTGTAAGAGAGACGCACGTTATTAAGAGCAAAAAAGTTTGCTTTTGTGAGGAATCTGGTTGAAGCAGAGTTCACCTGATAGTTCACTCCATTATCCAACCTTGGAACATCTGTGATATCACCTTCTTTTTGCCACCTGTTTAGAATGTCTGTATGCCAGTTATTGGAGCCTATAGCATCATTGCTCATCAATACTGCATATGCCCCATCATAAGCATAACCGCCAAAGCTATACAACAATTGAACCGCCAAATCAAACCCCTTATAACCGGCAGTAAGGTTTACTGCACCCCTTATTTTGGGAATGGCGGATTTGCCACCAAAGAACTGGGTCGCATTCGCGTAGGTTTTGGTAGTTGTAGTTTTCAATTGGCCGGCTTTGTCGGGATTTTCATTTACATACTGAGTCAGAGAAGCAATACCCTCACCGGCATCAAGTTGGTCGTTGTTGTTAGCATCATCATAGTATTGTGTCCACATAGCTCTGCCATCTTTAGCATCCACACCGGCCCATTCACGCAGGTAGAAGTCATAAATTGAGTGCCCTTTAGACCAACCATAGTTACCCTGAATATCGATAGGCTTCGGTTTGTTGGTAACAGGATCGACAGGCATTGCGGTAATCTTATTCTTGAACATCTCACCATTGATTGTCAGATTAACATAGTAATCTTTCCTCTGAATTATATGCCCGGTTAAGTCAAATTCAAAGCCCTGGTTTCGCAAGTTACCATCATTTACCTTCAACAGCGCATAACCGATTGAAGGCCCTACCCTCCTGTCGAAGATCAAATTATCAGTGTTCTTGATGTAATAATCCAATGAACCAGTCAGGAATTTACCGATCCTGAACTCAGTACCAACCTGGAACATTTTTGACTTTTCCCAGGTTAAATCAGGGTTACCTTTTGAGTTAAATGAGAAAGCAGGATTGTCGTTCAAGTTATCAATGCTGAAAAGATCAAAACCTGGATAGAATCCAATTCCAGCCTGTTCGCCGATAAGTCCGTAGCTGGCTTTCAATTTCAGAAAGGTAAGCCAATCAAGGTTGCTTAAGAAATTCTCGTTCGTCATTATCCAGCCAGCACCAATTGATCCAAAGTTACCCCACTTATTTTTAAGGAATCTTGAAGACCCGTCTCTTCTGAAGCTACCAGAAATATAATAAGTGTTCCTGAAATCATAATTCACCTGACCAAAATAGCTTTCAATTCTGTATTGATTCACCCATTGTGAAGTAGGGTTGGTAACAGTTGCATTATTGAAATCTTCGTTATTATTCTGCACCAGACGATATTTTGATGCATCTGTGATTGTTAGTTTGTTGTCTGCATTCTCATGCGCCACCAAGGCTTCGATACTATGATCGCCGAATCCTTTTGTATATCGCAGAAGATTAAGCACATTGTAATTAATCATTTCAGATTTTCGCTGGTAGATTGAGCCGAACTGAGATGCAGATGAACCATAATATTTATTAGACCTATTGACATAATTGTTATTAAAGTACTGTACACCAACACGATTTTCAAGTGACAAATCCTTCGTGAATTTGATAGTAAGTGCGCCTGCGCCAACCAATTCATTTTTATCATGCCTTCTAGTGTCATACTTTGCATCAGCAACTGCATTGGTAAATGCACCAAATCTTCTACCCACAACTGTATTCGCCTCATCTGCATAATCGTAGATACTCCCTCCGAAATAGGGGTCAGGAATATTTTGACCGTTTGCATCTTTCTTAAAAAGGGGATAGATTGGAGGAAGATTATCTACGAACCAGAATACACTGTTGGAGTTATTTCCCTGTCCGTTCGTATTATTTTTGGAGTTGGCATAAGAAAGATTCATTGAACCGCTCAACCACTTTTTCACTTCGTGAGTAACATTAAGTCGGGCAGAAAGCCTTTTGTAGTCAGTATTGAGCGAGTAGCCAACATCATTGAGATAACCTAAACCTGTATAAAAACTGGTCTTGCTATCTCCCCCACCGATTTTCAGGTTCACCTCCTGGCGCGTGGAAGATTGGAAGGCATAATCAGACCAATTTTCAGGATCATATTTTCTTTGAACACCTGGTTTGATAGTTTTAGTAGTAGGATCGATAAGCTCTCCTCCATCAGCAACCTTCCACATATTATATTCCGGGCCGATACCATAGGCCGTGCCAAACAACTCTTCGTTCGCATAAGCTATTCGATCAGCAGGATCGGTTACGCCATAACTTGGCGCTTCATTATACAGAGACTCCCAACTGAGGATCGCAAATGTTTCCGGGCTTCTGATCACATCGTAACGAGGCAGGATAGCCTTGTTCACGCCGATTGATCCATCCACTTCGATGAAACTTTTACCTCTGCCACTCTTAGTAGTAATTACAATTACCCCATTTGCGCCACGTGCTCCATAGATCGCAGTTGCAGTTGCATCTTTCAGCACTGTGGTAGATTCAACATCAGCCATATTGATGGCGTTGATACTTCCAGTATAGGGTATACCGTCGACTACATAGAGAGGATCTCTGTTTCCATTTACAGAACCAATACCTCTGATTCGAATAGTAGCAGCGGTTCCCGGCTGACCGGAAGTATTTATAACACGTACGCCAGCAACCTCGCCAGCGAGTGCCTGTGAAACATTCGCCACTGCTTTATTTGTAAGTCTCTCACTGTTTACAACAACCGCAGAACCCGTGTAGGCCTGTTTCGTTGTCTTACCATAGCCTACTACCACTACTTCCTGAAGGGATTTATCCTCAATGAGAAGTGCTACAGAAATATTAGTCTTTGAACCAATTGTCACTTCTTGACTGGTCATTCCAATTGCAGAAATGATCAACACTTTTGCGTTATCGGGAACTGTAATTGAAAACACACCATCTGTGTTGGTAGTTGTTCCTACTGATGCACCTTTAACTGTGATGGATGCGTTGGGAATTGGATTAGATTTGTCATCAGTAACTTTCCCGGAGATAGTTCGGGTTTGGGCGAATAGTTGCCACGATAATAGCAAGAAGCTTGCTAAAAGCAACAGCATTTTTCTCATGTGCGTGAGTTTATGTTTTTGTAAAACTAAAGTGGAAACTGCATTTTGAAACAGTTATCAACTTTATGGACAGCAAATGTATTGATCTGGCTGCTTACCGTGCTAATTTTTTTTAGCAAAAAATTAATACTTGATAAGTACGATCAGCATTTCTACCCACTTACCATGAGCGAAATTAGAATCTGTGCGGGCATCACATAAAAAAATACGGCCTGCATCATTTAGCAGGCCGTATTCCTTTCAGGATGCAGTAGTTAATAACCCTGATTCTGCTCCATTAATACATTCGCCTCCAATTCTCTTTGTGGAATAGGTAAAACGAACCTGAAATTACCTGCCTCTAATGTTGCCGAACTTGTTGTAGGCGCATCGGAAGCATTTCTTTGTACAGGCAATCCTCTCCTTTTCAAGTCGAAAAATCTATGCCCTTCAAATGGAAGCTCAATAAAACGTTCATTCATAACCGCAGTAATAGCCTCATCTTTCGAACCAAGACTAATCGGAGTGTATCCAGAGATCCGCATAGCCCCTAGTTCATTAAGATCAGACTCAGCGCTGTTTGCCCCGGAAAATTTGTTCTGTTCGGCACGTGCTTCAGCCCTGATGAGGTACATTTCTCCTGTACGGAAAACTTTGCCGTTGGTGAAGTTTTCTGTTGCGGTTGTATAGGCGCCTCCCGCATATTTTTTTACAATTTTGGAAGGACGGCCATTGTCAGCAAGCAGGGGCTCATCAATTACGTATGCATCAAACCGGATATCATCAGCATCGTAGCTATTCCATAATTTATCGCTCACTCCCCATACAATGGTGCCCAGTTGAATATTCCCATTTACAACACTTGAAATCCCCCTGAACAAACTACCCATTCGCGGGCCAACCTGAGGGTTGCGCAACAGCTGGAATGATACTTCGTCTGTTATTTCATCAGTCCAGATTTTAGGAAAGTCTGCCCTGCTCGCCAGTGGCAGTAAATTTATGTAAGCCGTGGCATTTGATTCAGCAGTAGGCCAATCTCCCTGGTAAAGCGCTATCCTTGCATGCAAAGCGTGAGCACTGGCAACATTGGCTCTGAATTTATCGCTCAGGTTATTTGGAAGTAGTCCTTTCGCTTCACTGATATCGGCATTTAACTTACTAAAATAGGTTGCCATATCTATCCTGGCAACTGGTTCCAGGATAGACTTTTCCAGGTATGGCATTGCCAGTCCACCAGGTGTGTATTTTTCACAATAGTAACGGAACAACTCAAAATGCGCATATGCGCGCAGGAATAGTGCTTCTCCACGCAATCTTGAACGCAGCTTTTCATCACCTGTTCGCGTTGAGTCTGCAGTAGGTAATGCAGCTAGTACCCTGTTAACCCGATCAACTATCTGGTAGTTGGGCCCCATTGCAGTAAAATTATCTCTGATACCCACATCCTGGGAGCTATATTGCCATTCATGCGTGGTGGCAGCATTGTAGAATTCTCCTACAGTTTTTACTTCATCAGAAAATGTTGCATTTAACAGGATGTTCATTTCTACACCAAGTGCAGCATAAGCGCCAATTACTCCCTGTTCATTATTCGCAACAGTTTTGAGAGCAACATCACCTGCAATCACATCTGTTTCTGGCACATCCAGTAGTTTCTGGCAACCGGATACCACTATCGCAAGCACTGACGCTAATAATAGATATTTCACAATTTTCATTATAATAGATTTAATATTAGTACTTAGAAATTAATCTCAATTCCGGCAGTCATAGCACGGGGGTTTGGAAATTCATTCAGACTGATATTATTATTATCTTCCGGGTCCGGACCTTTCCATGGGCTCCATACAAAGAGATTAAATGCCTGTATGAAAAAGCGCCCTCCTTTAATGATCTTGGTAGAACCAGCAGAAAAGCCTGGAATATCATATCCAACGCTAAGTGTACGGAAGCGCAGGAATTTAGCATCCTGGATGTCTGCGGATGTAAAGTCACGATCATATTGAGGCGATTGATAAAGTTTTACATCGCCAGGTTTCTGCCATTGATCTGTTAGCATCACCTTAGATGCGTTAACAGCATTATGATATCCCGGCGTACCTCTTGTTACCCAGTTCCAGATGTTATTATAGCGGCTAACCTTCGTTTGATATGAGAATCCTACTCCAATGCTGAAACGCTTATAGCTAAGATCCAATCCGAAACCACCTACATGAACCGGAAGAAAAGTCCCAAAAGTGGCAAACCTACCAGCATCACCAAGACTATTGGTTTCTTTGTTATCTTCTGTAAGATATCTTGGCCTTCCGGTTTGAACATCAGCACCCAGGTAGTGGTATGTATAGTGAGAACCATACGGCAGTCCTTTACGGATGATATAAGTGCCAACAACATATTCATTCACCAAACCCAGATCAGTAACCTCGTTTTTATTGATGGCATGGTTCCAGTTGAAGGTAAGTTTGGTTGAGCTGTTCCGGATAATGTCTACAAATGCAGAAAATTCAAACCCTTTATTCACCATGGTACCAGCATTAATAGGCAGGCTGGCATTATTGAATCCAGCTGTATAAGATGTTGGTTGATTCACAAAAAGGTCTTTAGTAGTATTCTTATAGGCATCTACCGTAAACCTTGCCCTGTCATTCCACACAGAAAAGTCAAGCCCGAGATTCGCCTTAACTACATATTCAAGTTTCAAACTTGGATTTCCGGGAGTAGTGGGAACCAAACCTGTAATAGGTGATCCTCCGAAGGCAGTTGTAGTTCCGAACAAGGGCATCTGTGGCCCGAGATAGTTGGTAATAGTATACATACCAGCAAGAGACATGGCATAATTACCGGTAGTAATACTTCCGATATTTGGAACGGATCCATAACTGGCCCTCAATCTCAAATCAGAAACAATATTTTGTTTCTCCATGAATTTTTCGCGAATTACATTCCATATGGCGCCGGCAGACCAGGTAGTGATCTCCTTATTGGCATCATTCAGTATCCTTGAAGTGCCGTCCCTTCTTATATTAGCATTGATTGAGATCCGCTCATCAAAGGTGTATCTTGCGGTGGCAAAATATGACCTGATTCCAAAACCTGAACTGGCGCTGGTTGAGTTTTGAGGTCCAGCGCTTGGTAGTGCGCCTGCACCTTGTCCGGTATATTCAAGCCGGGGGTCAAGGTTGTAGAGACGGAAGCCCAAACCTTTATTCCAGGCCCGAACTGCTTCGAAATAACCACCAACTTCAACATCATGTATAACGTTGAAAGTTTTATGAAAAACCAGGGAACTGGTATTGATCAACTGGGTTCTTGTGCGCGCTGCTTCTGCCTGATAACCTGCATTCAGTGTTTGCAATGAACCTACATATGAATTGGCCTTAACACCTCTCATTTCAAAGTCAAATGACGCATCAATGCCTGTTACGTTCCTGGCGCGGAGGAAGGGAGTTACATCAAAAGAAAACGTCAGACCAGAATTAACTTTCAACCTGTCATCAGTCCATTTTGAATTTTCAATCCCTTCCAAAACGTTACCGATCTGTTTCAGGGCCAAACTGGTACTTACTCCAAAGATGAGCGAGCCATCTGATCTGTAAGGATTTTCGTAGGTCTTAGACCGCCATGCCATCTGGAATGGGTTGCGGGCGCTATTACCCAGGAATTCCCCCTCATTCAAATCAGTTTTCGCATAACCAATGAGGTTATTCCAGGAAATGTTCAGCTTTCCGATAGTATGATCCAAATTGAATCTGCCGGAATACCTTCTGAGCCTGGATCTCAAATCAGTACCTTTTTGATCAAAATAGCCGAGGGAGAGGAAGAACCTTGTTCTGTCACTTCCGCCGGAAACATTTATTTCATGATTCTGTGAAAAACCGTTTCTGAACAAAATGTCTGTATAATCGCTATTGATAGCTCCCAGGCTGTCTCTCAGGAAATCATAACGGGCCTTATTTTCCGGTGTCAATGAAGCATAATTTGGGTTATTCTTTGAATATACCCATCCCGGTCCGGAAATCCCCAGCCCCATCATGCCAAGCCGCTCTTCATATTCAAACATTTCCTTCGTATTCATCAAATCGAAGTTAGTTGCGTTAGGTGGCTGAGTAGTTCCAATTGAAGTGCGGAAAGAAAAATTTGTTTTACCGGATTTACCTCTCTTTGTGGTGATAACAATTACTCCAATTCCACCTCTTGCACCATACAATGCCGCAGCATTTGCATCTTTCAATACAGTTATGGATTCAAAGTCGTTGGGGTTGATTGACTGCATATCAAAAGACGGTACAGGCACTCCATCTATAACATAAAGAGGTTGTGCAAAAGCTGCCTGTATGGAGGAGACCCCCCGGATAGTAACGTTTGCACTGGAACCAGGCTGACCCGAAGCGGATTGTACCTGCACGCCGGCCGCCTTACCCTGCAATGCCTGATCAAATGCTCCTACAGGTACATTTTCCACTACTTTGTTACTTAATACCGTAGCGGCACCTGCGAAATTTGATTTTTTCTCCCTGGTGTAACCGGTCACAATCACCAATTCAGCCTCCCTGATCTCGCTTTCCAGGGAGATTGAAAAAATGGATTGGGATCCGATGTTCACTTCTTTTGGTTTGTAGCCAATACTGGAGATTATTAGTGTTTTGGCTTTCTCTGGAAGAGATAGAGAGAAATTCCCTTCAGAGTTGGTGGTGGTTCCGGTGTTCAATCCCTTTATCTGTACGCTTGCATTGGGGATGGGGTCACCATTGTTGTCTGTCACTTTTCCAGTGACTTTTTTTTGCGCAAGTACGCCTATAGCCAATAGCAGGCATACTGTCAGCATAGCTAACATTTTTCTCATGTGCAACCAGTTTTGGTTAATTAAAGTAGCAAGGCATTATTGCCCTAAATATGGACAAATGTAAATCTAAACGTGCTGCACATGACAACTTTACGACCTATTTTTTTGTGATAGATATCAATAAAGCTGGCAAAAATATCAGGTTAGTCAGTGTTGCCAACACAAGGGTAAGAGAAGTTAACCACCCCAATGCTTTGGTGCCGCCAAAATCACTTATGCAAAAAATTATGAATCCGGCGATGAGAACCATGGATGTATATATGATACTAATCCCTGTTTTATGGATCGTATCGATCACAATTTCATGAGAGGTCTTTTTGCTGAGTTGCAATTCCTGTTTATAATTTACCAAGAATCGTATAGTGATATCTATCGCAATACCGAGTGCCACGCTGAAAACAAGTACTGTAGAAGGTTTGATGGCAACACCAGCCCAGCCCATTACACCGGCTGTTATGATCAGTGGGATCACATTCGGCACCAGGGAACAGAACAGGATGCGGAATGAGCGGAAGAGGTAAAGCATACAAAGGGCAATCAATCCGAAGGCCCAGAGAATACTTTCTTTCAGTCCGTTGATGATAAAGGCGCTTCCTTCGAGGAAGGTAACAGAGGTTCCGGTGAACTGAATATTGTATTTGGCAGTGTCGAAGATCTGTTTGCTGCGCCGGTTGAGAGAATCGATGATCTCAGGCAGTCTCTTCGTTCCAACGTCGGCCATATTCACGCTGATGCGTGCACGCTGCCTGGTGCTGTCCATAAACGAACGAACGATGCGGGTGAAATTGTTCTGCTTTGCAGTAGAGTCATCACCTTTGCTGCCGAGATACTGGGCCAGGAATGCTATATCGAAAGAATTGGGAAGACCATAGCTGGCGCTGTCTCCATTATAATATGCCTGCCGCGCAAACTTCAATCCTTCCACGATCGATAATGGCCTTGCCATTTCGGACTGTGATGTGATGAACTGGCTGAGGCTGTCGATCTTCTCGAAATGCGCGAGGGGATTTATCCGAAGGCCATTCTTTCTTTTCGTATCCACCACAATCTCCAGCGGCATTACGCCTTTGAAATGATGTTCGAAGAATTTAAGGTCAGTGTAGATCTTATCGGTCTTCGGCAGGTCATCTACAATAAAGCCTTCTGTGCGCAGCTTGAAGATACCAGCTACTGCAACGATCAGTACGATACCGGTAACGATATAGATCTGCTTCTGATGGTGCAGGCTCCATACTTCCAGTTTCTGCAGGATGGTGTGCAGCCATTTGTTATCGAGGTATTTCGTATGCCTGGGTTTGGGAGAAGGCAGGAAGCTCAGCACAGCAGGGATCAGGATGATGGAGATGAAGAACAGCGCCATGATATTGATACCAGCCACAATGCCGAATTCTTTCAGGATCTCGCTCCTGGTCAATCCGAATACTGCAAATCCAATGGCTGCAGCGATATTACAGAAGAGAGTAACCACACCCATCCGCTCGATCATCATGTGTAATGCAGCGAACTTTCTTTCTTTGGTCCCCAATGAAGGATCTGCATCATTATAAGCCGTGTGGTATTTATTGAGGAAGTAAATACAATTGGGAATGCCGATCACTACTATCAATGGCGATATCAATGCAGTAAGCAGTGATATCTTATAACCAAACCATTCGAGTGTACCGAGGCTCCAGACAACGCCGATGATCACTACAGCCAGTGAGAGCGTCATGGCAGAGATGCTTCTGAAGAAAAGGAGAAGAATGATAGCAGAGAGCACGATTGATCCCAGCAGGAACCATTGCATTTCACTGGCCACTTTGGTGGCCATATTGGTGCGTATCAGCGGCAGGCCGCTGTAATGCATTTCAACGCCGTACTTTTTTCCGAAAGCTTCGCCGGCAGCTACGATATCCGCTACCACTTCATTGCGGGCTTTTGAATTCAGTATATCCTTATTGATACGGATACCCATCATACAGGTACTGGTAACGGGATTGTACAGCAGTCCCTGGTAAAAAGGCAGGCTGAGAAAAATTGCAGAACAACTATCCAGTTCATGCTGGCTTAATGCACGGTCCGGGAACACCACACTGGCATTGAGTTTTTCTGATGCGGAATCCCTCTTCAAATTGGCGGCGCCGGGAATACTGAGCACATCTTCCACCGCTTTTACCTGGCGGATATTTTTAACGAGGGCAGCATAATCGTTATAGAATTTCTCCTGGAAAAGATCCTTTGTCTGGATCCCGATCACCATCAGGTTACCATCTTCTCCAAACAGTTTCCGGAATTCCTGGTATTCCTGGTACTTGGGATTATCTGTAGGGATAGCCCTGGTGAATTCATAGCTCAATTGAACTTTGGAAGCATGATATGCCATCAGAGCTGTAGCCAATACTAAAAGAACGAGTAAAATCCACCGGAATTTCAGCACAATCCTGGCAATGGTTCCCCACATAGAAAAGATTTTAATGAGCAAATAACTGTAGGCGAGGCAAAGAAAGCCAATTTGCGCAAGTTGACAAAGATTTGTATTCTGTTGTATTTTTGGTGATGCCGAACCGGAAATCCTTTTTGCTTCCCCTTTTTGTTTTGCTGCATGCCATTAGTTCCGCCCAGCTCCAGCCGGTTGGGCAGTGGAGGGACCACCTTCCTTATCATCAGGCCATTGCTGTATCACAGCAGCAGTCGATCATCTGGTGCGCCACGCCATTCAGCATTTTTTCTGTTGATCCTTCAGACAATTCCATCGAGCGTTTCAGCCGTATCAGCGGACTTTCGGAAACGGGCATCGGCGCCATCGGTGCAGATCCGGATGGTAACAAACTGGTGATCGCCTATTCCAACAGTAACGTAGATGTGCTATTGCAGAACACTGTGCACAATATCGACGCCATTAAAAATTCCACCATCAGCGGCAACAAGACCATCAACCATATCTACGTGCAACAGCAACGCGCCCTGCTTAGTACCGGCCTGGGCATCATCCTGCTCAACCTGGACAAATATGAAGTCAGCGATACCTGGATCATTGGCAGCAATGGCAACAAGACCGCAGTATATAACACTGTTGCAGATGCGCAATTCTATTACGCAGCAACTGAAGACGGATTGAAACGTGCACCAGTAAACGCAAATAACCTGGCCGACTATCGCAACTGGGAAATGCTTTCAGGAATGGATGGATTACCCGCCGGCAGTGCAAGATCAGTAGTGTTATCAGGCGATCAAATATTCGTCCAATGGAATAACCAGATATTTACCCGACAGAATACCAGTTGGATTTCTTTTTATAACGATGGCTGGGAGATCAGGGAATTAAGAACTTCCGGCAACAGACTACTGCTCACTCAACAAAATGGTCCGCAGTCAAGAGTGATAAGCATCACCAATGCAGGGGTTGTTGAGAGTATCATTCAACATCCTGTATTCACTGCTGCCCCAAGGCAGGCTATCTGGTTTCAACAACAATACTGGATCGCCGATGCCGGCAGCGGATTAAGCGCCACCGATGGCGCCGGTAACTTTGAATCCTTCGTTCCGGGCTCCCCTGCTGCTGTTGCAAACGGACAAATGCAGGTACTCGACAATACACTCTGGGTTGCCGCAGGAAGCGTAACACCCAACTGGGAACCAGCCAATAACCGCAATGGCCTCTATCGCTTCCGGGATAACAACTGGACAAACATGAATACCGCCACAGCCAGCTTACCCGATAGCATAAACGATATTGTCAGCGTTGCCATCGATCCTACTGATCAATCCATCTGGGCAGGATCTTTCGACGATGGCCTCCTGCATATCCAGGAAGGCAAACCGCTCACAGTATTCAAACAGAACTCAGCCATCCAGCCTGCCTATTTTTCAACAAACAGTTATCGCGTGAGCGGCCTCCAATTTGATGCAGGCGGCAATCTTTGGATCAGCAACTACGGTTCACCGGGAGAACTGGTAGTAAGAAAACCCGATGGAAATTTCAAATCCTTCACCATTCCTTTTCCTGTTTCGGAAAATGCAGTGGCGCAACTCATAGCAGATGATTACAACCAGGTGTGGATGGTCTCGCCCAAAGGCAATGGCCTTTATGTTTTCTCCTACGGCAATTCCATCGACAATCCTTCCGATGATCAGTGGAAATGGTATCGCAGCGGAGCAGGTAACGGCAATCTGCCCGACAACAATGTTAACTGTATTGCCAAAGATCAGAGTGGCTTTATCTGGATTGGCACAAATCGTGGCATCGGTATCGTACAATGCCCGCAGGACGCCAACAGCAACACTGGCTGTGAAGCTATTCTTCCAGTGGTGCAATCGGACAATTTCGCGGGCTATCTTTTCCGCGATGAGCAGGTACAATGCATTGCCGTGGATGGAGCCGACCGCAAATGGATCGGTACTAAAAATGGCGTCTGGCTGATCAGTGCAGATGGCGGGAAAACCCTGTATCGATTCCACACGGGCAACAGTCCTTTAGTTGATAACGATGTGCAACAGATTGCCGCCAACGGCTTAACCGGAGAGATCTTCTTCTCCACCCCCAAAGGAATCTGCTCTTTCCGCAGCACAGCAACAGAAGGAGGCCCCACCAGTCAAAACCTGCTGGTATTTCCAAATCCAGTGCCTCCGGGTTATAATGGAACCATCGCTATCAGGGGCCTGGCGAACAATGCCATCGTGAAAATCACGGAAACCGATGGCAGGCTCGTGTACCAGACCCGGGCCTTAGGTGGACAAGCCGTCTGGAATGGCAGGCATTATAACGGTAGTAAAGTTTCTTCAGGAATATATCTCGTTCTGGTTACCGATGAAAACAAAAAGGAACAAACAGCCGCAAAAATTGTATTCATCAAATAACCCAACATGACCATTCACCATACAAAAGGAATTGTGCTGCGTACGGTCAAGTACGGAGAAACCAGTGTGATAGTAACGATCTACACGGAGCTTTTCGGTATTCAATCCTATATCGTGAATGGGGTGCGCAGTTCCTCTAAGAAAGGAGGCGGTAAAGCGAATATGTTCCAGCCCGCCGCCATCCTGGACATGCAGGTGTATCACAATGAACTGAAGAACCTGCAACGCATCAGGGAATTCAGGTGGGCCTTCATTTACCAGCATATTTTTTTCGATGTGGTGAAGAATGCAGCAGCGCTCTTCATGGTGGAACTATTGCAGAAAACATTGAAGCAACCAGAATCCAACCCGGACCTTTATCATTTTATCGAAGATGCTTTCCTGCACCTCGATGAAGCCAAAGGACAGGCCATCGCCAATTTCCCTTTATTCTTTGCCTTACACCTCGCCACCATCTACGGCTTCAGGCTGAATGACGATTACACGGAACATACACCCTACCTGGATCTGCAGGAAGGCGAATTCACAGCAGAACATCCCGTACATCCGCATTTTTTGGGTATGCCTTACAGTTATATCACTTCACAATTGCTGAAAGTGATGCAACCACAGGAACTTAATGAAATCCCGCTCAACCAGGAAACAAGAAGAATATTATTGCAGGGATATCAGACTTTTTACGCATTGCATGTGCCTGATTTTGGGACACTGAAAACGTTGCCGGTATTGCAGGAAGTGTTATCGTGATATACTTACTCAGAGTGCACAGCAAGAGTAATTACATGATTCTTTTTGCCGTAGCTTTTCCAATTCCATCCTCTGTATTTTCAATCAACACCAAACCCGGCTGTTTCCCTTTTTCAAAACTACCGATCTGCGCTTCAAAACCCAGCGCCTTCGCGCCATTGAGCGTGGCCCATTGCAGCAACTCTGCAATGGGAATACCCGGAAACTCAGCAGCAACAGTTTTCATTTCTTCGAGTATACTTAACTGTTGATTTGAGGAAAGACTATCCGTTCCCAAAACAATATTAAGCTCCTGCCTGCGCAGCAATTCAATATCAGGCAGACCATTACCGATATACAGATTGGCATTGGGGCATAGACAAAAGAACAGTGCAGGTAAGGCCTCCTCCTTCATCCATTGCAGATCCGACGCTTCGGTATATACATCGTGCACCAGGATCATTTGGTGTTGCTGACCAAATGGAGGCAGTATCAGTTTCGGGCTACTCAATCCTGTGGGCTGATAAAATGAAAGATCGATGCCGAGAAAATCATAGAGCCTGCGCATCTCGCCCGATCCGTTTTTCAGGAACTGCGTTTCGGCGATGCTTTCCTGGTTGTGGATCGACAGGTATCGGTTTCCCTGAAAATCCGCTATGAGTTGCAGCAGCGCCGGAGAAACAGAATAGGGGGCATGGGGAACGATGGAATTCCTGCCGGGCATTGCTGCTTCGAACTGATCGAAAACTGATTTCGCAAAAGCAAATCGTTGCGGAGCGGTGGCGGGAATAAAGCCCATGGTTTCGATAAAATTCCTGTACACCAGTCTTCCCCTGGTTTTGGCTGCGATGGTATCCGGAGTATTGCAGATATCGCCCACCGCTACAATGCCATTTTCCCACATTGCCGTTTCAGCCTGGGCGATCGCCGCCTGCACTTCTTCCTGCGGAAAATGCCTTTGCTTCATCACGCCCAGCAGAAAATCCACCATGCCGCTTCCCGGCTGAATGCGGCCTTTCATATGGCTGAGCTCCAGGTGGCAATGGGCATTCACGAATCCCGGGCAGAGAATGCCGCTCAGTTCCTGCACGCCTTCGCCCGCTTCGCTGGCCGGAACAATGGCTTCTGTAACACCCCGCCCGGTGGTGATCAGTACCTCGCCGCCTGAAAGCAGGCTGGTCCCTGTAAATAATTGGTCTGCTTTGAACTTTCTGTAAGCCATAGAAACGGTGAAATCGATTAACTTTGCCATCCTTTCAACCGGAGGAAAGTAATTCCGGGCGTAAAAATACTGTAAACATGCTAGACAAATTAGAAGCGATCACAGCGCGGTTTGAAGACCTGGGAGTGGCATTGACCAATCCTGAGATCGTTGGAAACAACCGGAAATTCATGGAACTCAGCAAGGAATACCGGAGCCTGGAAAAGATCGTTCAGGCCCATAAGGACTATGTAAGCCTGCTGAATGACGTGAACAGCTATCGCGGCGCCCTGAATGGCGACGATGCGGAACTCCGCGAACTCGCCAAGGAAGAACTCCCAGCCCTGGAAGAACAAAAGGAAAAAATGGAAGCACATATCCGTCAGCTGCTGATCCCGAAAGATCCACAGGACGAAAAGAATGTGATCCTCGAGATCCGCGCAGGAACGGGAGGCGACGAAGCCAGTCTTTTTGCCGGCGACCTCCTCCGCATGTATCTCCGCTATTGTGAAAAGCGTGGTTACAAAACTGCTGTACTCAGCGAAACGGAAGGCACCGTTGGTGGCTACAAGGAAGTCCAGGTTGAAGTAACAGGTGATGATGTTTATGGCACCCTCAAATTTGAATCAGGCGTTCACCGCGTACAACGCGTTCCCGATACTGAAGCCTCCGGGCGCGTACATACTTCAGCCGCTACAGTGGCAGTAATGCCTGAGGCAGAAGAAGTAGATGTGGAAGTAAAGGAAAGCGATGTGAAAATGGAAACTGCAAGAAGCGGCGGCGCTGGCGGACAGAACGTAAACAAAGTAGAAACCAAGGTAATCCTCACGCACCTTCCCACCGGCACTGTAGTAATGTGCCAGACCGAGCGTACACAGCTCGGCAACCGCGAAAAAGCCATGCAAATGCTTCGTACCAGGCTTTATGAAGAACAGGTACGCAAGCAGGAAGATGAAATTGCACGTCATCGTAAGAGCCTTGTAAGTACGGGTGACCGCAGTGCAAAAATCCGCACTTACAATTATCCGCAGGGACGTGTTACCGATCATCGTATAGGCATGACCGTTTATAACCTCGATGATGTTTTAACGGGAAATATCCAGGAATTCATTGATGCTCTTCAGTTTGCAGAGAATGCTGAAAAACTCACCAAACAGAACTAAGCAGATCAGGAAAAGTTAAACTTCGGTTACTGGTAATAGTTGGTACTGAAACAGCAGCCTGTCATGGCATTTCTTCCTTTTCCGGAAGACAAGCTGGCAGGCTATGCGGCACCGTTATCAGGTTTAATATATTTTTAATCGTAGCGCTATATTTAGTTCATATAAAACCTGTATTGCAGGTCCATTTTAGTATGAATGGATTGTTAACATTTTGAAAAAATGGATTCAAAATGTGGAAATACGGCTTACTCTTGGTTCCTTTGTGATGTCAAAAGAAAACGCTCTTTGCAAATCCGGAAAAGTGAAAGTCAGAAAACAGGGTTAACCCTTCTTTAACGGGTTGGGTTATACTAATGGCACTGGATTTGCGTTATACTGGTTGTAGTTCTTTTGTAAGACTCACAAAATAAAGCAGTCAATTTTCTCATAAGCAGTTAGTTTTGGTTACGGCCCCTGTATCTACAGGGGCCAATTTTTTTTGTGTACTAATTGCCTGAGTTGATTCTCAATAATTTAAAATAGGAATACGCATAAGCGGCAGCTCCTCCCGCCGCATCGGCTGCAATATCTCCCGGATCAAAGCTCCTGTCGGGCACCAGATAATACTGGATCACTTCCAGCAAGGCTCCGTAGAAAACGGCGCTGAGGAAAACAAGCCAAAATCCTTTCTTGAGTCTTTCTGTGGAATATTTTTTACAGGACAGGTAAATATTCCACAAGCCGGAGAAAACGGCAAAAAGCAGGAAATGGACCAGCTTGTCGAAATGTGGGATCACAGGCCCGTCCAGGTCTGGAATGGAGGAGCCGGGAATGCAAAGCAGAACCAGGATCGTAAACGTCCAGGCGATGGGGGTCAGAACAGATTCAAACATTCTTTTCACTTGCAAAAATTTGAGCTTCAGTAGAACGCTGCTTGGATAACAATGTTACTGAATGCCTGAACATAAAAAAAGATTCCCGGAGGAATCTTTTCTGAATATCGTTGTGGTGATTTCAGCGAGCCCGCTATAACGGGGCTTTTGTTTTACCCAGCGACTGCATCTTCTCAAGCGTTGGCGAAGGATTGCCTCCCCGCTTCTCGATTGTGATGGCAAAAGCCTCAGCTTTTTGGGTGTTGTTCATTTTCAGGATGAGCTTTTCCTGTTCGGCATCGAACACACCGAGATCTTTGGGTTTACCATCGATCAGTGCCCAGAGCTGGTACTGCTGATCTGTTGGCAGTTTAGGCATGTTCTTCACCACCAGGTACACGCTGCTGTTGATGGAGTCCCAGTAAACGTTGGCGGAAGAACGCGGAGCGATCTTTGTTCCTTCCATGCTTACAACGGTTACATTGGAATCTTTGAAAACCTTTTGTTCTGCGATGATCTGTTGGAGGATAGCATCAGTTGAATCTGCTTTCTTCTGCAATTCAACATTGGCTTGTTTCAGGGATTCATTTTGAGAATGAAACTGATAAGCAAAATAGGCGGCAACAATCAGTAGAATTACCGATGCTACAGCCAGCCAGTTGGTTCGCCGTACGGGTCTGTTGGCATTTTCCATAGTGATTACATTTGTTGGTTTGGTTTGATTATGAGAAGTGGTTAGAGTTGCTTCCATCAAACTTTGCCTTAACCCAACAGGAAGAACAATAGTGGAGGAGTGTTGCATATAGATGTCCTCCAGCTTTGCCTCAAATGCGTCACGGGCAGCCGCCAGCTCAGGATAGCGGGTGCAGAGTTCTTCGAACTCTTCCCTTTCCTTTTGGCCTGCCAGCCCGAGTACCACCATTTCGACGATACCGCTTGATATGTATTCCTGTATGTTCACTTTAGTATTCCCCGTAATTGAATCAACGCATTCCTGATGCGTGTTTTTACCGTTCCTAACGGCATATTTTGTATTGCTGCTATTTCTTCGTGTGTATACCCTTTATAATAAGCCAGGTCGATCAGTACCCGCTGATCTTCCTTCAACTGACCCAGCACTTTCCTGAATCCAATATTATCTACATTGAGTTGCGCAGTCTGCCCGTTGAGCTGCTCATCAACGGAGCCCGGCATCGGTTGGTTTTTCCTGTCGTTTTGATAGGTCCTGGAACGTAATGTATCTATTGAAGCATTTCTGGCGATATTCAGCATCCAGGTGAATAGTCTGCCCTTCGTCTGATCATAACTGTCAATCTTTCGCCAGATATTGATGAAAACTTCCTGAAGAACGTCATTGGCCAATTCCACATCTCCGCTCAGGATCTGAACTATGATGCTGTACAATGCACCGGAGTAATTATCATAGAGGTAACCAAAAGCCTTATTATCCCTGAGTTTTAGCAAGGATACCAGTTGTGGTTCAGTGTATGTTTGTGTGGTGGCCAAATGTTAGTTTAACCCAAGCGTGGCCCAATATAATAAAAAAAGAGTGGATATGCAAACCACTCTTTCATATACGTTAAGTATGGAATTCCGGATTTATTCGCCAACCAGCTTTGCGTATGCGGCTGCATCCATCAGGGCATCTACATCGGCTGTATTGCTTACGGTCATTTTGATCATCCAGCCATCACCATAAGGATCGGTGTTCACCAGGTCTGGGCTGCCATCCAGCTCAGCATTCAGCTCATTGATGGTTCCTGCCACAGGCAGAAAAAGATCAGATACTGTTTTCACAGCTTCTACCGTTCCAAACACTTCTTCAGCACTGAGAGCTTTGCCCACAGTGGGAACGTCCACATACACAATGTCACCCAGTTCACGCTGAGCGAATTCAGTTATACCAATGGTAGCTACATTTCCTTCCAGAAGAATCCATTCGTGATCTTTGGTATAGCGGAGGTTATCAGGAAAATTCATGACGTAAGTTTTAGTGCTGCAAAGATTAAGAAAAGCAATCTATTTCCCATAAAATTTCCAGCCGGTAACAAAATCTTTTTTAAGCTGCTGCTTTGTGAGTATCGCTCTTACCATTTCTACCGGCATTCCGTTCTCACGCAAAACAGCATCATGAAATTCCCGGAAGCTCATCTTTCCTGTATCCACCAATTCCTTTTTGAGGGCATAAAACTGCTGTCCGCCCACCATATAGGCCAGTTGGTACAATGGTCCATAGCCGCCGGTAAAGCTTCTTCTCACTTCACCTGCAGCATTGGCGCGTTCGTGGTTCACACGTTCTACCAGGAAATCGATGCATTGCTGCGGCGTCCAGTTGCCGAGATGATAATTGAGGGAAAAGATGATCCGCGCACAGCGATGCATTCGCCAGAACAGCATCCCCACACGGTCTTCGGCACTTCGGGGGAATTTCAGGTCCCAGAGTATGAATTCCTGGTAAAGCGCCCAGCCTTCCGTCCAGAAAGGTGTGTCAAATTCACGGTAAGCCTTAAAACGGTTGCCCATGAAGCGTTGCAGGTGATGACCGGCAATCAGTTCATGGTGTACTACAGCACGGGAGAAATGTGGATTATTGCCGCGCATGCTCATGAGCTTGTCATCTTCCTCCATCGTATTGGTGGGATAAGCGATCAGGATCGTTTCGCCGCCCAGGAAAAATGGGCTGATCAGTTGCTGCTGCGGGCTCATCATGGTCATGCGCCAGGTTTCCTCCGCAATGGGAGGTATCGTTACCAGGTTATTCTTTTTCAGGAAATCGATCGATTCATTGTACAATCGGAGGATCAGTTCCGGCTGCTTACCCTCAGGCACATACGAATTCTTCACTTTCTCCATCGCCTTTTTCCAATTATCCCCAAAACCCATCTCCCTGCTGGCTTTCAGCATCTCTTTATCGCACCAGGCGAATTCCTTATTGGCCATTTCGATGAGTTCTTCCGGCGTATAAGGGATCATTTCGAACTGTAACTGGCGTATCAGTTCTTCGCGGCCAATGGGCTTTCCGATGATACCGCTGCCATCATCTTTTTGGGTGGTGGTGACCTTTCCTTTCGATTTCAATTGTCCGGCATATATATTTAACAGGCTGTCTGTGGTCCTGTACGGCTTTTCCACCCACCAGCTGAATTTGGGATCATAGCCATAGTAGAAATCGAAAACTGATTTAAGCGCCTGCTGCAATCCGCGGACCACTGCCGAAGCCATTTCCGCCTGCGGCATATCTAATTCAGGTTCCTGCTTCAATGCAAGCATTTTTTTCCGGATCTCTTGCTGCCAGGTATGCATATCGGCCGCCAGTTTTTTACTATCCGGCGAAAGTCCGCGCCGGCGCTGTTTTTCCAGCTCATATACCGGAGGAGCGAAAGGAAAGAACTTCTTTACCTGTTCATACCCCTTTGCCTCCGCATCCAGCAACCTGAGCTGATTATCGATATTCCTTTTGAAAAGGATATAGTCTACTTTGGAACCGGTGGAAAGCTGATCGAATGGAACTGATTCCAGTTGCAGCAAATAATCCTGCTGGAATTTAATGAGGCGTTCCCTTCTCTCCGGTGAGAATGGAACGGTATAGAAGCGGGTGAGACTACCCCTGTCTGCCTGGTATTGCACCATAAGGTTATTTACCTCGCTGGTCTGCTGCAGCAGGTTTTCTTCTTTTTTCGATTGGGCCATACCGTTATGGCATAGAAATAAGGCGATAGCGCCTGTGATCAAACAGGGCATCATTCGGTTCCGGTATTGTCGCATATCGTGCGGAAATTTATTTTCTCTTTACCAGCCGGGCCCTGATGATGCGCACATCCGTCAGGGGCCTGTCGCCACCCATTCTGCCACTGGTGGGCACTGCGGCGATGCTGTCAATCACACTAAGTCCGCTTACCGCTTCTCCGAACACGGTGTAGTTCAGGTCCAGGTGTGGCGTACCCCCCAGTGTCTTGTACACTTCACGGTGTGCAGCTGGGAGTTTGCGTCTGAGGCGCATATTCTCCACGGAGTCCAGTCCGGCTTCTGTGAACACTTTCCCTTGAACGAGGTAGAACTGGGAGCCGCTGCTTGCTTTCAATGGATTCACGTCATCACCGGTACGTGCAGCCGCAATTACTCCTTTTTTATGGAAGAGGGAAGCCCTGAATTCTGCCGGGACCGTGTAACCGGGACCGCCATTACCGAGCTCTGCTCCGGCTTTTGCCTGTTTGCTGTCCGGGTCTCCGGCCTGTACCATAAACTGATTGATCACCCGGTGGAAGAGGATGCTATCGAAATATTTTTTCTGAACAAGCCTGATGAAATTGTCCCTGTGCAGGGGTGTTGAATCGGAAAGCCTGATGATGATAGTGCCCTTGCTGGTTACAAGTTCCACATCTTTTTGAAGATCGTGTACACGGAGGCCATTGGAGAGGCGGGGATTACAGGCGGCGAAAGTAAGCAGCAGGGCTGCAAGTGCAAGCAGTCGGTTCATGGTATTAATGGGATCAGTATTTTTAAAATCCAACCCGGTCGAAATACAACAGGATATGGTCTTTGAGGAAATTCTCCTGTTCGATCATATTCATCACGGGCAGGCTCTTGAGTTGTTTGTAGTGCGGCCAACCGTCCCTGTCAGTTCCTTCCAGTTCGTAATAACCACTTTGGGCCATGAGAGCACATACGGCAATATGCATCAGGTCCTGCTTCTGTTCTTTCGTGAACTTCGGCTTTACGCCCAATTCCTGGATGCCGATAAGGAAAAGGATGGTTTCCATATCGGGCTTCTTCCCAAATCTTTCCACCAGCTTCGCTTCCAGCGTCCACCAGCGCGTCATCAGATCGTCCTGTGCATTCATAGCTGCAAAGATAGGCAGGAATTCCGAAGGGAGCTTTACACGGATTGCATTCAATAATTTTTGATATGAATCTGACAAAGACAGGCAGGCGGGGCCAGAAATCTACGGTACAGGAATTATCTTTGTTGCAAATCATTTGAATAATGCTACAGATTCCATTTATCAGACAGCACACAGAACAGGTAAAAGAGCGCTTGGCCGTTAAAAATTTCCAGGAGCTGTCGCTGGTTGACGAGATCATAGCATTGGATGATGAACGCAGGAAACTTCAGCTGGAATTCGATACAACCCAGGCAAAGGTGAACAGCGCATCCAAGGAGATCGGACAATTAATGGCGAAAGGTCAGAAAGAAGAAGCGGAAGCCCTCAAACTATCCGTTCCTTCGCTGAAACAAAGCCTGCAGCCGATCTCGGAGCAACTCACGGCCGTGGAGAAGCAGCTGGAAGCAACTATAGTGAAGCTCCCTAACCTCCCATCCGCCTATGTTCCAAAGGGAAGAACTCCCGAAGACAATGTGGTAGTGCGCGAAGGCGGCTCCAAACCCACTCTGGTCAACAATGCCGTACCCCACTGGGACCTGGCTAAAAAATACAAACTGATCGATTTCGAACTGGGTAATAAGATCACCGGTAGCGGATTTCCCGTGTACACCGGCAAGGGTGCCCGCCTCCAGCGCGCATTGATCCAGTATTTCCTGGACTACAATACCGCCGCGGGTTATACCGAGATCATCCCCCCTTTTGTAGTGAATGAAGCATCTGCTTTCGGTACCGGTCAGTTGCCGGACAAGGAAGGACAAATGTATTATGTGAACGAAGACCAGTTCTACCTGATACCCACATCCGAAGTTCCCATCACCAATATCTATCGCGATGAACTGGTGAAGGAAAGCGAACTCCCCATTAAAATGACCGGCTACTCTCCCTGCTTCCGCCGGGAAGCAGGGAGCTATGGCAAAGATGTACGCGGACTGAACCGCCTGCATCAGTTCGAGAAAGTGGAGATCGTACAGATCGTACATCCCGATACCAGCTATGCAGTGCTGGAAGAAATGGTGCTGCATGTAGAATTACTATTGCAATCCCTCAAATTGCCTTACCGCATTCTCAATCTCTGCGGCGGTGATATGGGTTTCGCATCAGCACAGACCTACGACTTTGAAGTGTATTCAGCCGCACAGGAGAAATGGTTGGAAGTAAGCTCTGTGTCTAACTTTGAAGCGTATCAGACCAACCGCTTGAAAGCAAGGTTCAAAGACAGCAATGGAAAGAACCACCTGGCGCATTCACTCAATGGAAGCTCTCTTGCTTTACCGAGGATCCTCGCCTGTTTGCTGGAGAACAACCAAACAGAGAATGGAATCGATTTACCGGAAGTGCTGCATCAGTATCTCGGTTTTAAATCGATTTAACTATTTCAGTTAATATTTTTCAAAAGCGAGGGTGTCTCAAAAGTAATTGAGGCACCCTTTCTGTTTATTGGCACTGAGGTTGCAATTATTCCATTATTCCATTTTCTGGTTCTATCCGAAAATTAAATACTCTGTTAAACTTTCCTTTTGGCAACCAGTCAAAAGCAAAACCATTTTCCGCATGGGCATTTCCAATCAGCTCAAAAACCAGCACCTGCTCTGGCGGGCAGGCTTCGGACCAGACTCCGTACCGGTGGAAGAGCTTTCCTCCGATTCCAACAAGAAATTAGTCAAAGCATTATTCAAAGCATCAGAAAAAACTCCTGCCTACATCGATGTGGCTGATCCTGCCATCAAAGAAATTTACATGGGCATGGAAGAAATGTACCGGCAAAAGAGACAACTGAATGAGGAGCAGCGTAAGCTTATCCGGAATAAATCCCGCGAAGGCATCCGCGCCCTCAATCTCACCTGGCTCAACCAGATGGTGCACAGTGAACAACAACTCCGCGAAAAAGTATCACTCTTCTGGCACGGGCATTTCGCATGCCGCACCGTGAACATCGTACACCAGCAGCAACTCCTGGATGCGATCCGCCGCAATGCACTTGGCAAGTTCCCTGACCTGCTGCGCGAAGTGAGCAAGTCCGGCGCCATGCTGAACTTCCTCAACAATAACCAGAACAGGAAAGATCATCCCAATGAAAATTTCGCCCGCGAAGTAATGGAACTCTTCACCCTGGGCCGTGGCAACTATACGGAAGATGATATCAAAGAAGCCGCCCGCGCCTTCACCGGATGGGGCTCCAACGCCTCCGGCAATTTCATTTTCCGAAAAAACCAACACGATAACGGCAGGAAGAAAGTATTGGGCAAGTCCGGCAATTTTGATGGAGACGATGTTCTCGATATTCTTATCCAACATCCACAAACAGCACAATACATCACGCGTAAAGTATATCGTTATTTCGTAAACGAAACGGAAAATGAAGAGCAAATCAAATGGCTTGCAGACCGCTTCTACAATGGCGGCTACGATATCAGCGAACTCTTCCGGGATATCTTCAACAGCGACTGGTTCTATGATCAGCGCAATGTAGGCTCCATCATCAAATCCCCTGTACTGCTGATAGCCGGTATCAGAAGGGCCATTCCCATGGAGATCTCCAATGAAGAAGTGCAGATCACTTTGCAAAGATTGCTCGGTCAGCAACTCTTCTATCCACCCAATGTGGCCGGCTGGCCCGGAGGAAAGAACTGGATCGATAGCTCTTCCCTCATGCTGCGCCTCCGTATCCCGCAAATGATCTATGCTGAAGATACGCTTACCCTCAAACCCAAAGACGATGACGACCAGATGATGGGCATGAAGGACCAGGACAACAGAAAACAAAAAATGAAGGCCTTCGCTCAAAAAAGAGGCGGTGGTCAGGTAATTGCCGCTACGGTTAACTGGGACGCCTACACGAAACTGTTCGAAAAGGTTTCCAGGGAAAAGTTACTTCCCGCCATCAGCAGTTCCGTATTGCAAACCAACAATAGTGTTGCGGTAAGCACCCTGGATAAATACATTGATAACAGCAGCAGGGAGAATTATATCCGCTCAGCCACTATCCAGTTGATGAGTACACCTGAATACCAACTTTGTTAATCCGCTCAAACGCCAATCATATGCTTTTAAAAAGAAAAGAATTCCTGCAGATCGGTAGTCTCGCCACAGCATCCATGATGCTGCCCAAATTCATGAAAGCGTTTGAAACCCCGCACCTGGTGCCACCCGGCAACAAAGTGCTGGTGATCCTCCAGCTCAGCGGAGGCAACGATGGACTGAACACTGTAATTCCCGTAAGGAACGATATCTATTATAAAGTAAGGCCCAAACTGGGCATTGCCCGGGAAGCCGCACTGCGCCTCACCGATGATGCAGCACTGCACCCCGCACTTACCGGGATGAAAGAGCTGTACGACAATGGACATCTCGGTATCCTCAACAATGTTGGCTACCCAAACCCCGACCGCTCGCATTTCCGCAGCATGGATATCTGGCATAGTGCCAGCGACAGCGACAAATACGTATACACGGGATGGTTAGGCCGCTACCTGGATGCGCAATGTAAGGGCTGCGACAAACCCACGCAGGCTCTGGAGCTGGACGATGTGCTCAGCATGGCCATGAAAGGAGAACATATCAAAGGGCTCGCCATGAAGGACCCCCGCAGGCTCTTCAACACATCCAACGAAAAATTCTTCAAGGAAGTTGTGAAGAACCACCAGGATGAACATGGAGAACAAACAGTGGACTATCTCTACAAAACCATGGCTGAGACGATGAGCAGTGCGGATTATATCTTCAAACAAAGCCGCATTCATCCAACCAATACTGTTTATCCTTCCACTGAAATCGGGAATAGCCTGAAGACCATCGCTTCTCTCATCTTCTCTGATATCAATACAAAAGTGTATTACCTCTCTCTCGGAAGTTTCGATACGCATGTTGGGCAGGATGGCCAGCAGCGCAGACTCTTCACTGAAATGAATGCAGCCATCAGCGCTTTTGTGAAAGATATGCAGCAGAACAACCGCTTCCAGGATGTGATGCTGATGACCTTTTCCGAATTCGGCAGACGCGTGGCGCAGAACGCCAGCGGCGGCACCGACCACGGAACTGCCAATAATATGTTCTTCGTGAGCGGAGCGCTCAAACAAAAAGGAATGCTGAATGAAATGCCCGATCTCAGTAACCTGAAGAACGGAGACCTGCAGTACAATGTGGATTTTAAAAATGTATATGCCACTTTGCTGAACAAATGGCTGGGAGCAGACGACCGGCAAATTCTGGGAAGAGAGTTAAGTTATCTTGATTTTGTCTGATATAAAAAAAGATGTATATTTAGTAGACAACTTTTTTATCACCGTCCATTTTTCCTTTCCTTAATCTCCCGGCTTCGAAAAAAATTACCTTATCTGTAGTTTAAGAGATTGTGCTTACCAAAAGCCTTCCTTGTATGGATCAAACGAAATACAAGAAGGCTTTTTTGCTGGCAGAATGTCTGCCAATAAAAAAAGCAACCGAGACAGTCATATCAGGAACATGCCAAATGCACAGGCCTGTTATGACCGCTCAGTTGCTTTTCTTTTGTGGAAATGTTTTACCAGCCTTGTTTGGCAACACCGGCTTTGATAGCAGCGAGCGCTTTTTCTTCGCCCAAAAGAGTAGTGAGTTTATTGCCTTTACCGTCGTTTCCCTGAGCCATATAAGCTCCCTTGGCGGTTTTGGTGATCACTGCGTCTTTGATAGGAACATTCTTTTCCTTTGTTTTTACATTGTATGCAGTGAGCTGAATGTCTGCCATAGTCTAACTATTTAAGAGGTTAGTAAATTGAATAATTTTACTTTGCAAAAAGTTCTCCAAATAAAGATCAAAGCACACTTAAATATACGTTTTTTTTCGATATAAGGCAGGTCTGCATTGATTTTGAACGTGTTTTGGAAAAAAACTTACGCACAAAAAAAAGCAGGATATGCACGTTTAATAACCCCAGATCAAACCATACCGGTATGAAATATGTACAATTGTGCCTTTTTTTCCTCTTATCCTGTGTCTTTTCTACGGCACAAATTTCAAGCCGGGCAACCGGAACCGCCGCCATCACCGGAAAGGTCAGTTATTCCTTCAAATCCGCCACCAGAGCGGGCCAGCCGGTACGAAAGATATTGCTCGACAGCAATATGATCGTTGATTTCAGTGGCGCCTGGGGCCGTGCAGCTTATTCAACTTTCCACTATTTTGACAGTAAGGCCGATCCCCGGAATGGTGACTTACTGGCAGACAGTACCAGCGGCAACACTTCCATCGGTGCTGAAGATTATTATGGCTACCGTCGTCACCGGCTTATCGGTGGGAATTTTCAACAACGATACCGCCTCCGCGAAATCTGGGTCTGCACCTCTCCCGCCAACCCGGTTGAAGACACAGTAGACATCACCATTGGCGACAGTGCCCGTTCCGCTACTTACCTTTATCAGTACACGAATAACACAATCCCCTCCATTCGCATCATTACCAAAGGCGGTAAGTATGAATGGAAAAAAGTTTGGGAAGGCGATACCATCGTTCAATATTTTCTCACCAGCATCCGCTGGAGAAAAATGTTCTACCAGGAAGGTGGCTACTGGATGGCGCCCGAAACCAATCTTACAGGGATCATCTTTTATGGAGAACCAACGGGCACTGGAGATACCACTTTCAATTATGCATCAAATGAAGTAGTGGCCCGCGCAGCCGCCCGCCGCGAGATCATCCGCAACCTCAATGGCTCCAATTACTACAATGTATTTCCGGTAAAGGACTGCGACAGCTTCACTATCATGCGGAAAGGACTTCAGCAAACCAACCGTTTTTCTTACGATACCCTGGTGCTTCAACCCCAGCGCGATATTTCATCCTCTGAATTCTATGACTCTCTACTCATGTCTGTGATGACAGGCCGCAGGATGTACTACCAGATGATGGGCCCCAACTCTCACGTGCTCAAACAAACGAATTCCTACTCCTGGAGGCCCGTGGATGATACCGCTTGCGATCGCCGCGATCCGCTCAGTTATCGAACGCTCGGTAAGAACATGTACAGCATCGCCTATGCCTATGGTTCAAACCCAAATGCAGATGACCGGTACACCAGGCAAAAGAATGGTCATGTAAAAGCTACCGGAACACACTGGGGTATAGAGCCGGGCAATGAAATGAACGGAGTATATTTTCCCAATCAATGGCAGGACCCCATCGCGGCAGGCTGCATGATGCTGATGGCCACTGATGGCTGGAATAACAGGTGGGGCAAGGGTTTCGGCGCAAAGAACGCGGACCCGGATTTCAAAGTTTACCTCCCCGCAACCACCGGCCTGGACGTTCAATACCAACGGGCCGTGATCAAATTCCTGCAATACGCTTACAATACAGCACATCCTCCCATCGATTATGTAGGCTTCCATGCATATCCCGGCAGTCTGAAAAAAGATGTAGGACCATTCTCCAGTGAATTACGCGGCAGTTATATCACTTTCCCTTCGGATAAAGGATATTACCAGGACCAGCACAAAGCGCTCGCAGCCATCTATCGGGAATGGCGTGGATACGTTCCCGTTACCATCAATGAATATGGGGCCGACAAATCATTCCTTCGCACCAAAACCGAAAACGGCATGTACGATACCACGCTGTTCGGAATAGTGCGGTACGATAAATACAATGAAGCGCAAAGCCTCGGCATTTTTCTCGTCAGCTCCAAACTGATGGGCGCCGCCACTTCCGAAGCTGAGCGCGTACAATATGCATTCAAGGACGATGAAGCACCTAACCCTTCTTCACGCTACACCAGTTACAGTGGCAGCGGTTATCTCTGGTACTATTACAATAAGAACTGGCAGCTGGACTCCACCAAATACTGGGAGAACTATTACTATGATCAGGGGATTAGTCGTGAATTGTTCTGGTATGGCAGTGGTCAGATCATAGATTCTGCAGGCGGCGGATTATTCGTGATCAAATTCAGGCATAGCCAGGATCCCGCCAAAGTAGTTTATGCTGTTTGGAAAGACAGCAGCAGTACGGGTAAAGGCATTCCTGTGAACCTGCCTGTTGGCATGGTGGACCATGCGCAAAAGATGGTGGGAAGCTTTAAAAAACTACAGCCAACTTATTCTAAGGTAACAGTAAAGAATGGCCGCATTCAAACCATCGCTACTACGCTGCATCAATTCTTTTTTGTGACGGAAACCACGGGGAGCAGTCGCTCGCGTCCCCGCGAGTGACGATTGTTTCGTCGCCTCCGGCGACACGGTGCTCGCCGGAGGCGAGCAAATAGAAGTCACTTGCCGGGAGGCAAGCGACTGGGCACAGCAAAAATAAAATCGGCTGTCTGTTTTATGGCAGACAGCCGATTTATTCAGTAAAATGAATATCTTATACGTCGATCTTAGCGTATTTGGCGTGGCTTTCGATGAAATCGCGGCGGGGCGCTACTTCATCCCCCATCAGCATACTGAAGATGCGGTCTGCTTCTGCAGCGCTCTCGATGGTTACCTGTTTGAGTGTGCGTGTATCCGGGTTCATGGTTGTTTCCCAGAGTTGGTCTGCGTTCATCTCACCAAGACCTTTGTACCGCTGGATGTTCACGCTGTCTTCCTTTCCACCACCCAGTTTTTCTGTGAGGGCTTTACGTTGTTCTTCGTTCCAGGCGTAGCCGGATTCTTTTCCTTTCTTCACCAGGTAGAGCGGCGGTTGCGCGATATACACGTACCCTTGTTCCACCATTTCTTTCATATAACGATAGATGAAAGTAAGGATCAGTGTTGCGATATGGCTACCGTCAACGTCGGCATCCGTCATAATGATCAGCTTGTGATAACGGAGCTTGGTTAGGTTGAGTGCTTTCGGATCTTCGGGAGTTCCCACAGTAACACCGAGGGCAGTGTACATGTTGCGGATCTCTTCATTCTCGTAGATCTTGTGCTCCATAGCTTTCTCCACGTTCAGGATCTTACCACGGAGTGGCAGGATGGCCTGGAAGTTACGGTTACGGCCTTGTTTGGCGGTACCACCCGCCGAGTCACCTTCGACAAGGAAGAGCTCGCAACGATCAGCATCTCTGTCTGAGCAGTCGGCCAGTTTACCTGGCAGGCCGCCACCACTTAGAACGCTTTTACGTTGTACCATTTCGCGGGCCTTGCGTGCAGCGGCTCTCGCCTGTGCAGCCAGGATCACTTTGGAGATGATATTTTTTGCTTCCTTAGGATTTTCTTCCAGGAAACGGTCGAGCACTTTTGAAACGGTGGAGTCTACAACGCCCATCACATCACTGTTTCCGAGCTTTGTTTTGGTCTGACCTTCGAACTGCGGCTCGGGCACTTTCACGGAGATGATAGCGCTTAAGCCTTCCCGGAAGTCGTCACCTTCGATTTCCACTTTTGCTTTCTCGAAGAGGTTGTTCTTATCGCCATAGCTTTTGAACACGCGTGTAAGCGCACGGCGAAAGCCAGACACATGCGTACCACCTTCGATGGTATTGATATTATTTACGTACGAATAGATATGCTCATGGTAGCTGTCGTTGTAAGTCATTGCCACTTCAACGGCTACATTGGAAGGCTCATCCCTTCCTTCCACGTAAATCACGTTGGGGATAAGCGTGGAGCGGCCAGCACTCTTATCCAGCATTTCAACAAACTCCACGATACCACCTTCGCTATAGAAGGTTTTAGTGTAGTGTTCGCCGTTATCATCCTTCTCACGAAGATCATTAAGGGTGATGCTGATGCCTTTATTGAGATAAGCCAGCTCGCGGAGGCGGCCTTCAAGAATATCTTTCTTATACAGGGTGGTAGTGAAGATGGTGCTATCGGGCCAGAAATGAGTATGCGTGCCTGTCAAATCGCTGGTACCGATCTCACGGACAGGATACTGGGGAGCACCGATATGATATTCCTGCTCGAAGATCTTTCCTTCGCGATGAACGGTTACATGGAGCTTTGTACTGAGTGCGTTCACGCAACTCACACCCACACCGTGCAGACCACCAGAAACCTTGTAGGTATTTTTATCGAATTTACCACCGGCGTGCAGAACGGTCATAACCAGTTCGAGCGCGCTTTTTTTCTCTTTGGTATTGATACCGGTGGGGATACCGCGTCCATCATCCAGAACAGAAATTGAATTGTCTTCATGAATTGAAACGGTGATATTCTTACAATATCCGGCCAGGGCCTCATCGATGGAGTTGTCCACCACTTCATACACCAGGTGGTGTAAGCCTTTTTCGCCGACATCACCAATGTACATCGCCGGGCGTTTCCGCACTGCTTCCAGACCTTCTAAAACCTGTATACTATCTGCACCATATCCGCTATTGGAGGGACTCAGGATTTCTGTAGTTTCTGTATCCATAAATTCGTCGAAAAATACTTCTGCAGTTTAAAAATGTTGATTCCTGCAAATGTACGAAAATTAAGGGTTTGAGGCGATTTTTAAGGCTTAATTTATCCCCGTTTTATCCAGTTTATAACAGCGCTTTCACACCCTTCCGCACAAGCGTAAAAAAGCCGATATCAGTGTGGGCAGATTACGCTGTGTGAATGCTTGTTTCAAGGGAAAATTCAACCGCAGAAAAGGAAGATTTTGTACCTGAATGTTTCTCTTCAAAATGTTTTTACCCGGTCATTTCAAGGCAATTTTTCCACAGTTGTGCCAAAGGCCCGTGAAGCGGGAGGCGGCACTCCTTTTGTTCGTACTTTTACTGCACGAATTTTGATGAACTATAGAGAAACGCTGCTTTCAAATTATGGACAAGAAAAAATACAACCAGATGGGCTTTGATTTCGGAGATGCTGATCCTGCACAGGAATCCCCTGCCGCAGGTTTCAGGATCAAAAGCCTCAAGCCCGCTTCCCAGGCGGACGCTGGTGAAACAGAACAGGAAACAGATAACCAGGAGAACTTTACAGCACAAAGCGGAGTGAACGGAGAAGAACCTTCTCAACCAGCAGTGAATGCAAGTCAACCCGGACTGAGCATTGAACCTGGTACCGCAAAACAGGAAAACGAAAACAATCCGAATAACGACAGCGAAGTAATCCAAAATACTCCGGTGGTTTCAGAAGCCGAAGCACTTGCGCATACGCATGAGCAATCCAGTGAAATCAACCAGGAACAAAGTGTTGCAGAAGAAACTACTGATCCCGGCTTTGCAGAACCGGTTGAAGAACCTCTTGCAGCAACAGCAGAACAAGAAGTTAAGGAAGAAGAAAAGACCGAAGAAGGGCCAAAGCCCGAACAGCCTAAAGCCGCCGTGCAACCGGCTCCTGCCAGCAATATACCTTCCAGGCTCACAAGACCAACACAGGTCTATGCAGTGGAAGAAACAGAAGCAGCGCCTGAAGAAAAAAAAGAAAACAGGAATATTGGATTCACACCTGCAAGTCAGCAGGTGGAGAAACCAGTTGTTGTTGCGGAGGTGAAGACCGAATCACCTGTAAATGAAATGCAGGTTGGCAGTGAAGCAGAACAATTGCCCGTAAGCACTGGCAATGTAGAAGAACAGCCAGTTGCTGTTGAAAATAACAATACAAAGGAAGATGAAGATTATATCTCCGATGAGCCGGGTTATGGTGTGAGCTTCAACACACCCGAGCCCGAACCGGAACTTCCCAAAAAATCCACCCGCGGCCGCAAATCATTGAAAACACTCGATGCAGAAGCCAGCGCCATGAATATCCCCGAAGACTCCACGCTGTTCAAGCGCCAGTACTACAGTATCGGCGAAGTAGCGGGCATGTTCGGCGTGAACCAGAGCCTGCTCAGGTTCTGGGAAAATGAATTCGATATCATCCAACCCAGGAAGAACAGGAAGGGCGACCGCCATTTCCGCCCGGTAGACATCAAGAACCTGGAACTGATCTACGATCTCCTCAGAAGACGTAAACTCACCATCGAAGGAGCCAAAGAATTCCTCAAAAAGAATAAACAGGCCCGCGAAAGGTTTGAAATGATACAGTCCCTCCAGCAAATCAAAGGTTTCCTCCTCGAGATCAAAGCCTCTTTGTAAAAAGGATTAATTCTACTAATTTTGTAGACTAATCATTTTTTATGAAGTACCTTTTGTCCGTTCTGTTTGTGATGATCTCCTTATCATCATTTGCACAAGCACAATGGGACAAAGAGCTCAGCGAAATAGTAAAGGGAAAATAGACGGGCGGCAGTCGCTCGCCTCCCGGCGAGTGACTTATATTTGTTCGCCTCCGGCGAACACTGTGTCGCCGGAGGCGACGGAATAATCGTCACTCGCGGGGACGCGAGCGACTGCTCCCCGGGTATCGGCTACTTACATCAATTTCCAGGATATGCCAGCAATGGCCCCGATATACATTCCCTGCTGATGTTCATCACCAGCTTTCCCGCTCCACATGAAATGGTTCACCAGGTCCACTCCCTTGCCCGAGGCAATATCAAAATATACATAATTGAAAGTGGGGCCTGCAAAGATCTCCAGCTGGTTGCCTATTTTGAAGGAGGGGAACACTCTCAGCGATCCGCGGAAGAACTCCCCTTTCTTGAAATCATCCAGGTTGGCAGATGCCAGCTCGGTATTCATCCTGAAATATTCAGATACCGGAAAATGCGCGCCGATAGCGGCTTCCAGGGCATACATCGTTTTTGAGGTCTTTCCATTGTAGCCAATGCCCAGTACACCGTACATTCGTTTACCGCCAGACCTGAACCCTCCGATCACTGTTCCCAGTTCATCAACAGTTACCCGCACCGCCATCTCGCCATCCTTTACGATGTTCACCAATCCAACAGGAGTACCACTTTCAGCAATATTGATGAAGCCTACCTGCACACCTTTCACTTTCCGGGCAATATTGAGAAAGCTACCCAACTGCGTATGCACATCCTGCCCGATATTCATGAATCCCGACAATTGCAGCTTCACGTCTTTCGCTATATTCAGATAACCTGCAGCCTGGAATTTACCACCACTGCCTTTTGAATAGTTGGCAAAGCCTGCCAACTGTATGCCGGTAGAATTTTTTGAGGCATTCATGAATCCCGCAAGTTGTGTGCCCCGGGCATCCCCTGTGAAGTTCATGAAACCTGCCAGCTGTGCTCCGGACGATTGCCCGCCGATATGATTGGAAAAGCCTGCAAACTGCGCCCCGCTTGCATTTCCGAAGATCACATTAGAGAACCCGGAAAATGCGGCACCGGTTTCATTCTTTGAAACACCAGCCAGTAATTGGAAAGAAAAATTATTGGTTGAAGCAGCCGCATTGGTGCCATGCGTGCTGATGGGATAGATGAGTCCGATATGCACGCCTCCTTTGCTGCTTTGCGATTGAGCCTGTACACTGCCGGTCATCAGTAACGATAATACGATGCATGCGACCTTCCTTCCCGGAATGCCGGTTGTGTAATTACTAACCATCATGTTGTGTGTATTTGTAGAAATTATGACAACATGGAATGGTTCTACCCCTATTTATTATGAAATTATTAGTTTTCCTTCGTTACCACAATCTCATTCTCTTTGGCTGCCAGCCTGATATTCATTTCTTCCATCAGATCGATAACAGAAAGAAAAAAGTCCTGGCGCAAAGCATTGAAATCTGCAATGGGAATGGGGGCTGTGAAGAATTCGAGTTGAACAATAAATGAATTTTTTACGATATCTGCGAGAAAAACGGAAGAGCTTTCAACCTGATCTTTCCTCAATTGCAGCAAATGTTGAATGCCCAACACCAGTTGTTGCACGGTTTCCTTTGACGTTTCTGCACTCAATTCCAGCTGCATGAAAGCTCTGCGCTGTGTGCGAAGTGAAAGATTGTCCATTACACTATCCACCATTTGCTTGTTGGGCATGGTCACATAAGTTTTCTGGTCTGTGCGTATGCGTGTGCTGCGCAATCCGATCTTTTCCACTGTGCCGGTAACGGCCTGCACTTTCACAACGTCTCCTACCATGAATGGTTTGTCGATGAAGATGATGAAACTCGCAATCAGGTTCTCCAGGCTTTCGCGTGTTGACAGTGCGATAGCCGCACCACCGATACTCAGGGCAGTGATCAGATTGGTGATGGGATAACTGAAAGCAAATTTCAGCACCATCAGGAAACCTATGATCACAAACATCACTTTGAAAAAATCCTTGAAGAAGACCACCAGTTGATTATCCTGTTGATCATTAGCCTGTTCAGCTTTCTGGTGCAGGATCATGGCGATAAAATCGATGATACGCAACAATAACCAGATGAAGGTGATGATCACTACAATGATGGCGAGGCCATCGATGAGGCTATGCAGCGAGATCTTATATACCTGTACATTGAGGGCTTGCGGAAAAGTAAGTTTATCGAGCGAGATGATGCTCACTACCAGCAACAGGAATGTTTCCAGCGGAGACATAACCAGGTTCACGAAGCTCGGCTTGTCGATGCCTTTGGCGATCTTTCGCACCACACGGAACAGCAGTCCAGCTATATATCTTGATAAAAATCTTTTAAGGAACAGCACCAGCAGGATGGTGCCCGCCACCATTAAATAACTCCTGATCGTATTGTCCAGAATAACAGTGTCCAGAAATTTATCCATGCTTACAAAGTTACATTTTTAGCGAAAGGGATCAGCGGTAGGAGAAGATCTCGAGTTGCTTTTCCCGAAGCAGGTAAATATTGGTGGGTGTGATCTTTATCTTCCTGGCATCCTGCATTGTTGCAGGGATCCTGTACTGTTGCAGGTTGAGGGTTCCGGGTTCATACTTGTAGAGCACATTGGCATCGCGGCCGAGAATGGTATTGCCGATCACCGTGAAGTCCGTCCAGCCGAGAAACCGGATCCGGTTCTTGAATGTTCCGTAGTAATCGAAGATATAAGCGCCTTTGGCGGGATCGTAGAGATAGACAAGTTTGTTCTGATCAACGATGAAGCCGGGTGAAGGAGTGGAATCGAAGAGTTGTCTGAAATCGTTGGACTGATCGATGGTTCGTCCATCTTCGCCTATGCGTTTCAGTTTGCTTTCGAGCTCATCGAAGACCCAGATATTGTTATCGTAAGATTGTCCGATGGATTTTACCTGGAAGAGTTGTTGCCTGCGCAGGTCGATGGTGCTGCGGGTGTTGAGGAAACGGTCCAGGATAACGATGGTGCCAAAATCTTTGAAGTGCAGCAATACTTTCAGTGGGTTGCTCACATCTATGAAATGGATCTTGCCGTACTGGCGCACATTGTTGAACACGGCCAGTGAATCCCCTTTGGGGCTCATCTTTTTTAACTGCCCTGTTTGGTTCACCACGTAGAGATTGCCGAGGTTGTCTACATTGAAATCAGTGAATTCGCCGCTGATCACCCGCTCAGTTTTGAAAGCAGTATCGCTGAGTTGTTGAATGCCCACCATCTGCGCTTTTGCGGAAGGCAAAGTGCAGAGCAGGAAGAAAACAGCGATGGTGGCCAGTTTCAGCATGAAAATTATTTTCGTACGATATTTTTTTCCTGGTCTGTTTCACGGGTCAGCAGGTGCAGATCCTTTCCGTCGAATACGGCATAAGTGTAATAACGGATCCAGTCGCCCAGGTTGATATAACGACTTTTCCCATCGTTCAGTGGGTAATCGATAGGCAGGTGCCGATGGCCGAATACCAGGTAGTCGTAGAATTTCTTCTTCAGTTCTTCCTTGCAATAAGTGATCAGCCATTCTCCTTCTTCGCCATAGAAGGCAGCATCGTTTTGTCCGGTTACAGCCCTGCTTCTCCTGCTGCTGTAATTGGCAATTCCCATGCCGATATAGGGAGGCAGGATACCGAAAAGCCAGCGGCAGACAGGATTGCGGAAGATCTTCTTCAGCATTTTATAACCATGGTCCCCCGGGCCCAATCCATCCCCATGACCGATGAGGAATTGTTTGCCATTGAACTCGAATTCCCGTGGTTCGAAATAAACAGGGATATTGAGCTCTTTCTGGAAATAGTCTGTCATCCACATATCGTGATTGCCCACGAAAAAATAGATGGGAATACCTGCATCCGTAAGTTCGGCCAGTTTACCGAGCAGTCGAACGTACCCTTTCGGCACAACAGTGCGGTATTCGTACCAAAAATCGAACATATCTCCTACGATGAAGATGGCGCCTGCGCTGTGGCGGATCTCATCCAGGAACGCCACGATCTTTTTTTCGCGCTCCAGGCTTGCGGCAGGGTTGGGCGCTCCGAGATGGAAGTCGGAGAGGAAATAAACTTTCTTATCGGGAGGTAACTGCATGTAAAAATATCATCTGTGTTTTAGGGCTTAGCCTTTCTGAATCCAGTAACTGAGGGCATCGCCATTGGGGATCAACGGATACCCTTCTGTTTCACGGTTGTACCAGTAGATCCAGGCCGTGGTGATTACATTGCCATTCTTCACATCAACCGGTTCACGTCGATACAGCGGCACTTCTCCTGCTTCTACGAGGAATCCCTCGTAATCGTCCAGCTGTTTGATGGCGAATGAAAATTCATCTTCATGGTTCACTTTATACAGTTCGCCATGAATGAGTGCTGGCGGAGATGCTGGCACTGCGCCCGGGTATTCACCCAGGTCATAGATATTACCATTGGTTACGGCCCGGGAAACGAGTGTAAAATACCGGCTCACGTATGTATAGGCAGGATGCTGGAACCCGCTTAACAGTGATCCATATACGAAAAGGTGATGGATGTGCTGATTCATAGATTAATGGTTTATGCTACTGGTCCACCAGGAAAACATATACTTCTTTCGGGCCGTGCACGCCTACAACGAGTGTTTTCTCGATATCAGCCGTGCGGCTGGGCCCGGTTGCAAAAGTGACGAGCGAAGGGAAATTGGCGCCATACTTTTCTTTCACCAGCTGGATCCCATCTTTCACATCATACACCAGTTGGCTGGTGCGTGCGATGCAGATATGAACGGGCGCATATACACTCACAGAGCGGCCGCTGGGACCTGCTGCGCTCATCACGATGCTACCTGTACGCGCAATGAGGCTTTCACAGGAAGTAACGGCAGCATCGCAGGTAGCCACGGAATCATAAGCGGCTGGAGCAAAGCCGTTGCTGGCAAGAGTTTTAGAAAGCTCTGTTTCCTTATTGTAAATATGTTGCCAGTTATTGTGGGCCACTACTGCATTGAGTTGTGCGGCCAGTTCCTGCCAGGTGAGACAGAAAATGAACTTGCCCGTTAGCTTGGTGAGCTGTTCTGCAAACTCCACTTCCAGTTCCTGCCTGGAAGGTTGGTACACGGAGCTGTTGCCTTCGCTTTGCGGAAAAGGAAGAGGCGTTGATTGGGTCAACGCCTTCCTTATTTTCTTTAAAATATTCTCTTTAGATGGTGAAACGCTCATGATTGCTTTTCCTGTTCGTTGGTCTGTACGGGATGATTGGTCACATTGGGATCGTAAGGCGGAACACCTTCGCTGATACTTCCATTTTCTGAATGGTGCTCAGGGTTTCCATCCACATCAAGTACTTTCTTTTCCCCGAACGGCCGTTTACCGATCAACGCTTCCACATCACTCTGGAACAGTACTTCTTTTTCGAGCAGGGCTTCGGCCAGCTTGGCCACTTCTGCTTTTTTCTGAATCAACAGTTCCTTTGTTTTAAGGTAACCGTCATCGATGAGCTTTCTTACCTCTTCATCAATCAGTTTGGAAGTCTCTTCAGAGTATGGCTTGGTGAAAGAGTTTTCTGCAGCGGGATCGTAAAAGCTTACGTTACCTACTTTATTGTTCATACCATATACGGTGATCATGGAGTAAGCGATGCGTGTAACCTGTTGGAGGTCGTTCTGCGCACCTGTAGAGATCTTGCCGAAGAAGATCTCTTCGCTGGCACGTCCGCCGAGGGTCATGCAGATCTGGTCCATCAGTTGATCTGTATTGTACAGGTATTGTTCTTTCGGAGTGTACTGGGCGTAACCGAGTGCCGCCACACCGCGAGGAACAATGGTTACTTTCAGTAATGGATAGGCGTGTTCCAGGAACCAGCCGCAGATAGCGTGACCGGCTTCGTGGTAAGCGATGATCTTTTTCTCTTCGGGGGAGATGATCTTGTTCTTTTTTTCGAGGCCACCGATCACACGGTCCACTGCATCCTGGAAGTCTTCCATCTCAACAGCCTGTTTTCCCTTACGGGCAGCGATGAGGGCTGCTTCATTACAGATATTGGCGATATCTGCACCGGCAAAGCCAGGTGTTTGTTCGGCTAATTTATGGATATCAACTTTTTCAGAGATTTTGATAGGCTTCAGGTGCACTTTGAAGATATGCTCACGGCCTTTGAGATCTGGTTTGTCGATGGAGATCTGACGGTCAAAACGACCTGGCCTCAGCAGTGCTGTATCCAGTACGTCAGGGCGGTTGGTAGCTGCCAGAACGATGATTCCGCTTTCACCGCTGAAACCATCCATTTCAACCAATAACTGGTTAAGAGTGCTTTCTCGTTCGTCGTTGCTCATCATAGCGTTCTTACCACGGGCACGACCAATAGCATCGATCTCATCGATGAATATGATACAGGGAGCTTTTTCACGTGCTTGTTTGAAGAGGTCGCGAACGCGGCTGGCGCCCACACCCACAAAGAGTTCCACAAAGTCAGAACCACTCATGGAGAAGAAGGGGACCTGTGCTTCACCTGCCATTGCTTTTGCGAGCAGGGTTTTACCGGTACCGGGAGGACCTACCAGGAGCGCACCTTTGGGGATCTTTCCACCCAGGGCAGTATACTTTTTAGGATTCTTCAGGAAATCAACGATTTCCATCACTTCCACCTTGGCTTCATCGAGACCTGCCACATCTGCGAATGTGATATTTACTTTTGTTCCTTTATCGAAGAGGGTTGCTTTTGATTTTCCAATATTGAAGATACCGCCGGGACCACTGCCACCACCTGCGCCACCGCCCATTTTACGCATGAGCATAACCCAGATAAGGATGATCACTACGAGAGGGAGCAATAACTGGATCAGTGATCCGAACCATTCGCCTTCCTGGATGGGATTGTTCACAACCGGGGCTACATCGGGATTCTTTTCGTACCAGTCGCTCAGTTTCTTATCAAAGTCTTTGGCGTCAACTACTTTAAATTCGAACTGCGGTCCTTTTTCAACGCTGGCCTGACTGTTCTTTGATAGTTGCTTTTCGTAGTCCTTAATGCTTTCTTTTTTGAGGTAAACCCTGATAAGATTTTTATTTGTGACTGTGGTGATCTTGTCTACATCTCCTTTTTTGAGCATTGCGTAAAACTCAAGATCATTAATTCCTTTTGTGTCCGGGGTAAGGGATCCGAAGAGCTGGAAGCCAACAAGCACGGCAAAGATGATAGCCCAGACCCAATAGATATTGAACCTCGGGCCTTTACGTTGTCCGTTGCCATCATCCCTGGGGCGCATGCGCGGAGGGAAATTTCTTTCGTTCTGTCTTGACTCGTCTGACATAATATGTTGTGTCTCTTGTTTTTCTGATTAATAATAATAAGACAAAATAGTTCAAAAAACAACCTGATCACTGGAAATATCCTTTTTTGTTCCAGCGACCAGTTCCGGATCCTTACCAGACGCAGTCATCAGGAATGTTCATCTGCTGCGGCGTCACTCCACATTTCTTCCAGTTTGTAAAACTTACGTGTTTCTGAATGCATAACGTGTACCACCACATTCACATAATCTGTGATCACCCATTGAGATGCCTGGCGGCCTTCATGGTGATAGGGTGTTTCACCTGTTTTCTCTTTCACATGCACCTCAACATAGTCTGCAATGGCTTTCACCTGCGTGGTGCTGCCGGCTTCGCAAATAATGAAAAAATCAGCAACTGCTTCGGGAATTTTTCGGAGATCGAGAGAAATGATGTTTTCCCCTTTTTTCTCCTGAATGGCGTGGATGATAGCTTTGATGATCTTTGAGCTCTTTGTTAACCTTGCTACACTGCTACTTTTGCGACGGGTAGCTAACATTGAAAGTTGTTCCAATAATTCGTACTTTTTGATGATCAATTTTTACCGCTAATATCTACAACAGCGCAGGCACCGAAACGTTCACTTGGAATGCCTATTTTCGTTGTTGTCAAAAATAGTAATCTTTTGTCACATCCCGCTATCTTACACACTATTGGCCGGCCTTTGACCGTATTGCCTTCAGTTGACAGCACCAACAACTATGCCATGGCCCTGGCCATTGAGGGCAAAGCGAAGCACGGAGCAGCCTTTTTTGCCCTGGAGCAAACCGCCGGAAAAGGGCAGAGAGGCCGGCAATGGCTGACGGCGCCCGGCGACAATATCATTCTCAGCACCATTATCAAACCCGGTGAACTCCCTTTCTATCAGCAGTTTTTACTCTCGGCAGCCATGGCCCTGAGTTGTTATGAATTCTTTAAAAATTATGCGGGTGACGAAACCAGGATCAAATGGCCTAATGATATTTATTGGCGTGACAGAAAGGCAGCCGGCATCCTCATTGAAAACAGGCTGGAAACCGCCGGTGGGCAGGCCAGCTGGGAATGGGCCATCGTAGGAATGGGCGTAAATATCAACCAGGCCCGCTTTGATGGCGCTTTTAAAAACCCGGTCAGCCTGAAGCAGATCACCGGAAGGAACTTTGATGTGCAGGCACTGGCCATTACACTGTGCGAGTACCAGGAAAAATGGTGGAAGAAATTATCGGCTGGGGAAGGCCGTGATATTCTTCGCGCTTATCATGAAGCGATGTACAGGATTGGAGAGAAAGTAAAATTGAAAAAAGAAAACAGTGTTTTTGAAACTAACGTCTGTGGTGTAACCGAACAAGGTCAGTTGCATACAAAAGATGTAATGGACAGGTTCTTCGGAGTTGGTGAGGTGGAATGGATACCCGACTAAACCCAATACAAAATTTATTTCAAATAACAAGGGGAAAAAAAACGCAAAATCGCGTTTTTTTTCCCCTTGTTATTTCCCGGGTGCACATCATCTTTACAATGTCAACGATTCACGAACACTAAATGAAAACCTATGTAATATGGAAAGTAACCCAATGATCGATCTCAGGATCCATGACCTCTGTAAGAACAAACTGAAGCTCGGGGACAGCGATGCCGCCATCTTGAGTAAATGTGTTCAGATAATGTTTGCTGAGGAGCGCGAGCTCTTATTGAAACACTATTCCGAAATAGAGCGTAAGGACAGGAAGGAATTTGAGGAGGTGCTGGACCAGCGGATTGGTTATATGTCAGAGCGGGAAAAAAAGTTTCCCGGGGTGAATAGTACGGACATCATGCAATGGATGTTCACTTATTTTGCCTTTTTGATGGGTGGTATTGTGGCCATCCTGCTGATTTTACTGAAAAAATAATCACTTCCTTTTTCCTACGGTGAATACGCGCGAGATATTGAAGCCAAACCGTATATCCCCTTTCCAGAAATCGTCTGTAGTTCCTGTAATAAATGCCTTTTCATTCATCCCTGTAGCATTAGTGAAATGTAATTGAAATACGTGACCGCCGGTTTCGATATCGAAGCCGACCGCCAGCATGTCTTTGAAGCCTGTCTGCCTGCCGGATAGTACTGGTTGGTAATCCAGCATGAGGGCGGTTCTCCTGGTAAGCTTTAGCCGGGATCCGATCCCGAGCGCGAAAGTATTATTATGTCCATTGGCCGGCGCCAGGTTACGATGCACCAGTATCGGGTTCAGTTGCAGCGAGAAACTTTCTGTGAATTTTCTTCCGATGATGATCTCATGGAAATACGCAAGCCTGTCTTCGAAATCATAATTCAGTTCAGGGAATGCCCATGGAGCGGTATTCACGGTGATGCCGGACACCCATACAACAGAAACAGGTGAACCACCCGGATCATTGGATTGCCATATGGGCCTGTATTTGATGAAGGCGTCCAGCTCCTTGCCAACATTACTTCTGCCGAAGCCCGCCATCAAGCGGTTGCTCAGGCCGTAATCGAACCCTATGCGCGTATTGGCCTGGTCCAGACCGAAAAGATTTTTGATTCCGCTGTTAACCGTTCCGAAACGGTGGAGGAAACGTAAGTCCAGCACGCCTTTCCCAATAAACTCGATCGAGTGGTTGTTGATCACCCTCGATGATTTAAAAGCGTTGGTCACATGAGACCTGGCTGGCGGTTCCTCTTTCTTAAGTTCTTTGAGCAGGTCTGGCTCCTGTGCCTGTGCAACTCCGCAGGAGACCAGTATGGTTAATAATAATGTTCTGTATGCTCCGGACATTATGGCTCGTTTTGGTTATAAGTGTGAGGTAAAGATCAGTTAGCAATCATCGTGATCTTATTGCAGTGGCTGTAAAGAACAGTTCACTGCAATAGTCACGGTGTTAGAGAGATTATTCTTTACGATGGACGGTATCCTGATCTTGTAATCGGAGAGCAGGATATTGAAAGCAGCATCCGCCTTTATGTTTCCCTGCTGCACTGTGAGAGTTCCATCTGTAGTCAGTTCCTGTGTGATGCCGTGAATGGTCATTTTCCCTTTCACATTCACCGGATAGCTGCCGTCTTTGGACAGGTCAGGGAGCGGACTGCTGATCTGTCCTTTGAATTCGGCAGTCGGGTACTTGTCACTCTCCACGTAGTTCTCATTGAAGTGTTCCTGCATCAGGGCTTTTTTGAACTCGAAGCCCCTCATCAAAACAGAAAACTGGATCTGCCCAGTTTGAGCATCCAGTACGCAGGTAACTGTTTTGTTTTGTGCTTTTATTGTTTCAAGTATGCCTTTGGAGGAAAAAGATATCTGGCCCGTGCGGGTAAAGAACTTGCCCTGTGGGAAAGCGCTGCCCATCAACACCAGATAGAGTAACAATAAACAGATTCGTTGTTTCATAGTGTAGCTTTTTTCACGGAACAGTCAGGGTTTTCTGATCAATACGCCCCTGTTGAAAACGATCTCATCGCCCAAAAGACCCGTTTGGTCTTTACTGTACCCGTTAAGAATGCCTTTAATGGATACAACCATACCTTCTTGTATATCCGAAATTTCGTTCCATGTTCCATCCATGGAGAACCGGATCGAAGCAGTTTGAAGGGAATCGCCTAAAATGACCGACACACCATTATTGGTAGTGTCTACAGACTTAACAATACCACGCACCGCCAGGATCCTTTTCCTGTATTTTTTATCAGCAAGGGTATCATCGCCGGCAAACTCATGGATCAGGGTAAATGCGGTTAAGGTTTGATCAGGAGTTGCCAGCTGAAGGTCCTGGTTGGTGCGCTGGTATTGAAAATATCCGTAGAAGAACAGACCGAACAGGAGAAGCAGTATTCCGGGAAATAACCAAAATCGTTTTCGGGTAGTCATTCCTGTTAATTATTGGGACTGCCGGAATCGATCCAGCACACAATGCTTTTTATCTGAGCGTCTGTAAGGCTGCCTCCCTTGGGCATTTGGCGGGAGATCACAGCCGCCCTAATGCGGACGGATGCATTCTTGATCTGGTTGTAAGTGGTCAGCGGCCCGGGGCCATTGGTGCTCGCACCGTCATGACAACCACTGAGCTGGCAACTGGCCTGGATGATAGGTTGAACATTTGCGGAGAAGGTTTTAGCAACGCCCTCACAATTGACGCCGCCTCCTCCGCCACCGCCACCGGGGTCTACCGGATCTTCTTTTTTGCTGGAGCAACTACAATAGATCAGCAGGATCAATCCTGCGAAGATTGAAACAGGCTTGTTCATTTTTTTCGAATGTTGGTTCCTGTTTCTTACGAAGAACAAAATCATGAGGTTGCCTTGATGGCCACTGATCAATAAAAAATTAAGTTTTGGTTCCAGTTTTTTTTCGATGTATTCCTGGTTTGGTTTTTCTGAATTGGCATTGGTATAATCATGTCAGAAAAAATCCCTGCTCTGTCCAGAACAGGGATCCTTTTTACCCAACCTTTGAACAAAAGGTTTCTTAAACCAGTTCTTTCCAGGCTTTCGCGATCTCTTCTGCGTGTTGTTTGTTTTTGGGGCGAAGGAATATTTTGCGAATGATTCCTCTTTCATCGATCAAAAAAGTAGTCCGGTGCAGGCCCATATATTTTCTTCCATAGAGTTGTTTCTCTCCCCATACTCCATATTTATCGATAATGGTATGTTGGGGATCAGCCAGGAGTGTGAAAGGGAGTTGGTATTTGGCTTCAAACTTTTTGTGTGTCTCAATTTCATCCGGGCTTACGCCTAAAATCGTGAAGCCTTCGTTCTTCAGTAATGCGAAATTATCGCGGAGGTTGCAGGCCTGTACGGTGCAGGTAGGAGTATCGTCCTGGGGGTAGAAATAGAGGACCAGTTTTTTCCCTTTATAGTCGTTGAGAGATACGGAATTTCCATTCTGGTCAGTTCCTTTGAAAGCCGGCGCTTTATCGCCTTCCTGTAAGATCATGTTCGTTCTTTTTCAGAATTTATAGAGCTGTTTGTGCTGTTCTCCGGGAAACAGCCTATACAACGATTAGTAAAGCATGCAATTGATCCCGGGTTTCAGTTGCCTGGCTGGCCGGTTCCTTAAGAACCGCCAGCTGGGCGCTGATTCATTTACCGTGTGAAGGTAAAAGTTTTTGAAGTGGCGTTGCCTGCTTCGTCTTCGGCATAGATGGTTAGTTCATGTTTCCCGGGAGGACAATTTTCATCGAAGTGGTAAATAAAATTGCGGCCCTTATCATTGGTGAAGCGGAGCCATTTACCGTCCAGTGTGGGTCTTACGTTCCTGAACTTATTATTATTGTCTTTTATAGAGAATGATATCCGGGAGGCTTTGCTGAGATCTGCGCCATCTGTGAATCCGGCAGGAACAATGGTGGGAGGCTCTTCGTCAACCACCAACTGGTAAGTTCCAAAATCCCGGAAACGGGCGGAAGCCCAGTTGCTCTGCCATTCCACTTTCTGAACATCCTTCTTGTTTCCGGAGGTCCGGAGCATCACTGTTCTTTGCTGTTCTCCCGGTGTCAGGGACTTAGTTGGTTGAATCCTGACCAGGAAGGCTTCCTGGAGCGGAATATAACTGGCGCCGATCGAGTGTTGTGCGGAAACCGCTTGCGGGTTTGAGGCAGCCAACCTGTTGTACCGGATATGAACGGAATCATAAAGACAGCGCTCACCGATATAGAACTCACAGTCGTCCCGCTCGAAGCCATCCAGCATCAGCGGATAGAACATCGGATTGTTTGCGGAGTTGGCGGTTGCAGCCGAAGTTGTACCGGGTTTGTATCGTACGCGGCATTCCAGCGTTGAGGTATTGAGATAGGCATCTTTTACTTCGATCCGGATCTTATGGATCTCACCATCGCTCAGGTCTATCACACCTCCCTGCGATTGAACGTTCTTGTAAATGGAGTTGATATAGCCGGGAAGGTCGAAGAGTTGTTGTAGCCAGGGGCCGCCACCGGCCCTGGTCCGGTAATCGATATGTGCATTGAGGTAACGGGTATCGTTGTAGCTGATATTATCCATTTGAAAGCCAACCACCGGCTGCCCATCTACATACAAAATGGATTCAAAGATTCCATTCAGGTTGCTTGACCCTGTATGAGTATCAAACGCGCCGATGGCAAAGCCGATCCTTGGACTGGTAACAGTGATCAGTTCCGGGCTGGCTACATATCTGGAGCCACCTGTGAGTTTGACCGGGAAGATGCGGGTAGACTGCTCGTAAATGCTTTTGGTTCTGTCGTAGATCCCCATACGAAGTATGCGGGGAGCTACATTGTCTGTAAGCGGAAGTCCGAACAGCAGGGGATTGAGATTGACATCATCAGCCGTTCTGCGGACCTCGAAATGCAGGTGCGGCGCCAGGGACCCGCCGGTATTGCCGCTGTACGCGATAAAGTCGCCTTTCTTCACATGAAACAGGTTGGGAGGTGGTTCCAGGAAAATATGCCATGATTGCTGTTTGTATTGCTGTTCTTTGACCCATGCTTCCAATTGAGGGTTGAAGTCGTTGAGGTGGGCGTACAAGGTCGTGTAACCATTGGGGTGATTAATGTAAAGAGCGCGACCGAAACCGCCTGGCTCGATCTTGATCCGGGCAACATAGCCGTCCGCTGCGGCATGTACCGGCTGGTTCACTCTTTGCCGGGTTTTAAGGTCCAATCCCATGTGATAGTGATTGGGCCTGAGTTCCCCGAAGTTTCCACTAAGATCAATAGGTATTGCCAAAGGGTTTCTGAAATAACCTTTCGGATAAATCGCCGGAGTAAAAACCTGCGCTGTCAGCATTTCACTACAGAGTAAAAAAACGATCACCAATATTCGCATTGCTCAGCTTTTATTTAACAAAGAAGTTACAAAACTACTGAAAAGAGGTTGGGGGGCTGACCGTATCGGTTTGTTTGTATTAAACTAATATTAAAAATAGGAAAAGGAGGTTACCCGGCACAGGAATGGGTATTAATATGAAAGGTAGATGGACATTGGATTCCGCCGTGTTAAATTATCAAAAATACCCACTTAGTGGTATGCTTTTTTCTAAACTATGGAACAGCATTTGGCGTATATAAATTGTCTATTGAAATATATGGAAACATGATGGTTTAATTTCTACAAACTCGAGGTTATGAAAGCGATTATTAACAGGATGGTTTTACTACTTGCATTGACAGTAGGGTCGGTTGTTGGATTCTTCAAGGGAAATGAAGCGAAACAAAAGTGGATCTTCAAAATCAGAAGCAGTTTTGATGAGAAGAAGCATCTGGCGGAGCAACGCAGGGTTATTCGCCAGGGTGGAGTAGCGCTGGACGATATCGAGATAGCTTCTTTCCACAATAGCTGAAGTCAACTCGCTTAACGAAACTTACAAATCTGCATATAAGCCTTTACCGGTTAGGTAAAGGTTTTTTTATTGCCCGGACCGCCCGGGAATGCCTGTTTTTCTGTCTGTTCCGGCCTTTCTAAAAATTAATCCTCAAAATTCCTGCTGCTGCCTTACTTTTGCGCAATTTGTTTAGAAAAAAAAACAGCTCTTCAAAAAATGCCAAAAGACACTTCTATTAAGTCAGTGCTCATTATCGGATCAGGTCCCATCGTTATCGGACAAGCTTGTGAATTTGATTATTCCGGCTCCCAGGCTGCCCGCAGCCTGCGCGAAGAAGGAATTAAGGTCATTTTGATCAATAGTAACCCGGCTACTATCATGACTGACCCCATGATGGCCGACAAGGTTTACCTACTGCCACTGACAGTAGAAAGTATCGAACAGATCCTGGAAGAAAACCAGATCGATGCGGTTCTCCCCACTATGGGCGGTCAAACAGCCCTCAACCTCACTAAAGAGGCCGCTGAACTCGGCGTTTGGGAAAAGTACAATGTAAAATTGATCGGGGTAGACGTGGAAGCCATCGATACTGCGGAAGACCGTGAGAAGTTCCGCCAGCTGATGATCAGGATCGGCGTTCCGGTAGCCAACTCCAAAGTAGCCAACTCCCTCCTCGAAGGAAAGGAATATGCGCAGGAGATCGGTTTCCCCCTCGTTATTCGTCCCTCATTCACCCTCGGTGGTTCAGGCGGTGGTTTCGTTCACGACAAATCTGAACTGGAAGCCGCGCTGGACAAAGGTCTCAAAGCCTCTCCCATTCACGAAGTACTCGTAGAAAAGGCCCTGCTCGGCTGGAAAGAATATGAGCTGGAGCTTCTCCGCGACAAAAACGACAACGTAGCAATCATCTGTACCGTTGAGAACGTAGACCCGATGGGCGTTCACACCGGAGATTCCATCACAGTAGCTCCTGCCATGACTCTCAGCGATACCGCCTTCCAGGAAATGCGCAACCAGGCCATCCTGATGATGCGCAGCCTCGGCAACTTCGCCGGCGGTTGTAACGTGCAGTTCGCTATGAACCCTGCCACGGAGGAACTGATCTCTGTGGAGATCAACCCCCGCGTGAGCCGCTCTTCTGCCCTGGCTTCCAAAGCCACTGGTTATCCCATCGCCAAGATCGCAGCCAAACTGGCTATCGGTTATACACTCGATGAACTGAAGAACCAGATCACCATGACCACTTCCGCTTACTTTGAGCCGGCACTGGACTATGTGATCGTGAAAATGCCCCGCTGGAACTTCGATAAATTCAAAGGCTCCAATGATACCCTCGGCCTGCAGATGAAGAGCGTAGGTGAGGTGATGGCCATTGGAAGAAGCTTTGCGGAAGCTATTCAGAAAGCCTGTCAGAGCCTGGAGAACAACGCAGTTGGTCTCGGTTACTATGGCAAAAGCCAGATGCATGCAGAAGAGATCGTCGAGTACATCAAGACCCCAAAATGGGATCGCATCTTCAGGATCAAAGATGCCCTTATGGACGGTATCAGCGTTGGGACTATTTCCAAAGCAACCGGCATCGACCGCTGGTTTGTAAATGAGATCCAGAAGATCGTTGATACAGAGAAAGAGATCGCTAAATATAAACTCAACACTTTACCCGTAGAACTGCTGAAAACCGCCAAGGATCTTGGTTTCAGTGATCAGCAAATAGCGCTGATCATGCAGGATGGTAAAGATGAGGACGTATACGAAAAGAGAAAAGCCGCCAATATCACCCGCGTGTACAAGATGGTAGACACCTGCAGCGCGGAGTTTGAGGCCAAGACTCCTTATTTCTACTCTTCTTTCGAGAATGGCAATGCCAATGAAAGCAAAGTGAGCGACAAGAAGAAGGTGATCGTTCTCGGCTCAGGACCTAACCGTATCGGTCAGGGTATCGAATTCGACTACTGTTGTGTACACGGTCTGCTGGCGCTGAAAGAATGCGGCTATGAAGCCATCATGGTGAACTGTAATCCTGAAACAGTGTCTACCGACTTTGATATCGCCAACAAACTTTACTTCGAGCCAGTGTTCTGGGAGCATCTCTGGGAGATCATCGAACTGGAAAAACCAGAAGGGGTGATTGTTCAGCTCGGTGGTCAGACAGCCCTGAAGCTCGCAGAGCGCCTCTCTAAAAAAGGAATCAAGATCATCGGTACTTCCTTCGACAATATGGACATTGCCGAAGACCGCGGCCGTTTCAGCGACATGCTGAAAGAGCTGAAGATCCCTTACCCTGATTACGGTACCGCTTATACGGTTGACGAAGCCGTTGAGGTTGCCAATAAAGTAGGTTATCCTGTTCTGGTTCGTCCAAGCTATGTATTGGGTGGACAAAGAATGAGGATCGTGATCAACGATGAAGAAGTTGAAAAAGCAGTAGTAAGCCTGTTGAAACATATTCCGGGAAACAAGATCCTGATCGACCACTTCCTGGATCGTTGCCAGGAGGCTGAGATCGATGCGATCTGCGACGGTGATGAGGTTCATATCATGGGTGTGATGGAGCATATCGAACCGGCAGGTATCCACAGTGGAGACAGTAATGCAGTTCTTCCCCAGTTCAATCTTTCTCCCCTGATTGTTGAAACGATGGAAGAGTATGCCAGGAAGATCGCGTTTAAACTGAATATCCGCGGATTGATCAATATACAGTTTGCCATCAAGGACAACAAAGTGTATGTGATCGAAGCCAACCCGAGGGCATCCCGCACTACTCCGTTCATCGCGAAAGCCTACCAGATCCCTTATCTGAATGTAGCTACCAAGATCATGCTGGGTGAAAACAAGCTCCGCGACTTCAAATTCGTGAAACGCCTGAAAGGATATGCTATCAAGGAGCCTGTGTTCAGCTTCGAGAAATTCCCTGGAGTAAGTAAAGAGCTCGGACCTGAGATGAAATCAACCGGCGAAGCCATTCGTTTCATCAAAGACCTCCGCGATCCTTATTTCCGTCAACTGTACAAAGACAGAAGCATGTACCTGAGTAAATAGTTCAGGTCATAAATAGACAAAAGGCGTATCAACCGATACGCCTTTTTATTTAGGTCCCGGAGGAAACACTGAATGCGATTAAACTTCCACGAGACCGCGCCTGATAGCATAAAGTACCAGACCGATCCTGGATTTCACTTTGAGTTTCTCGAACAGTGCGTTTCTATAATCATCTACTGTTCTTGGGCTCACGTACATTTTCTGAGCAATGTCTTTATAGGTCATTTCCGAGCAGGCCCATTGCAGGAATTCCTTTTCTTTTTCATTGAGTACAACGGGTTCATCGGGAAGGTCGATGTCTTTATGCAGCCCACTGATCACTTTTCCTGAGATATATTCTGAGAGGTAAAAATCTTTTTGCCACACAGAATCGAGTGCCAGCTTGAGTTCATCGGGATCGGCATTTTTCAGGATATAACCTTTTGCTCCGAGACGAAGCATGCGGATGATGATGCTTTCATCAGTGAACATTGACAGGGCAAGGATCTTGATCTGCGGATAGTTTTTGTAGATCCATTTTGCTGTTTCGTAACCATCGATATCTGGCATATTTACGTCCAGCAGGACAATATCCGGCAGTACATTCTTTGCTATCTTATCTTTTACTTCCTTTCCGTTTCCTGCTTCGAACACAACCTGGTAGTTCTCGAACGAGCTGATGAGTCTCGCCAGTGCATTGCGCAGCAGCGTATGGTCATCTGCCACTCCTACCAGTATTTTTTTATCACCTGTCATGGTTATCACTTTCGCTTTCGGGAGGCAAAGCTAATTTAATGGTGGTGGTAGTGCCTTTGCCGATGATACTTTGCATATCGATTTCGGCTCCTACCAGTTTTGCCCGGTTGAAAATACTCTTTAGTCCGACACCGGAAGTAGAAGATACAGAATTTCTTTTTGCTTCGATGTCAAACCCTACTCCATTATCAGCCAAACGGAGAATAAATTGATGATCATCTGTAAAGTTGATCGATATATCCACTCGTGATGCCTGTGAATGTTTCAGGATATTATTGAGCATTTCCTGAAAGATCCGGAAGAGCATCACGGATTTTTGTTCATCGAGTAGTTGTTCATAGCCGTCGACAGTAAATTCTACTTCCACCAGCCTGGATTTGCGCAGGCTTTCCACTTCAAAGCTGATAGCTTCCACCAATCCGATTTGCGCGATCCTGTCGGTATGCAGGCTTTTGTTCAGACCGGCGAGATCGAGTACGGCTTTATTGAGTATGTCGCGTGCATTCTGGATAGGTTCCCAGGCTTCGTGCTGTTTGTCTACCGGCAGAATGGCCAGGGAGAGCTTTACAACAGACAGTGACTGACCAATATTATCATGGAGTTCCTGGCTGAGCATTTTAAATGTTTCTTCCTGGATTTCGAGTTGGGAACGGAGAGATTCTTGTTCAAAGAGATCCTTCAAGCGGGTCAGTTCCTGCTCTTGCTGGTGCTGCCTGCGTTGATAGGTGAAAAGAATAGTTACGATGAAACCTACCAGTAGCAGGGCCAGTAAGCCACCGATAATTATGATAAAATAAATTTCCTGACCCTGGTTCTCCATAAAACAGGAATGGTATATGAATTTAGGTAAATGTTTGCAAGGGTAAAAATCCCGGAAATAACAGAGCAGGATAAGGCTTTACGCCAACAAAATACGTAATAAATTTTGGTAAAGGATTACCGTTAAGGGAGAAGTTTGGAAATGAGGGGGAGGAAGTTAGAAATATTTTCTAAAGAAAGACTTTTGATCCTCTGGAATAAACTCAGCATATTCGGAAAGATCATACAAAGACTCATCCTTCCTTTTGAAAATGGACTTGCACACAAATGCAATGATGAATGACGTATATAATATGTAATTCATAATCATTAGAAGAGTGCTAAGGTAATCTAGTGTTCCTTTTGAAAAATTTTCCATAACCCTGCTACATACCCAAATTGGTAAAGTAGAAGAATAGTAAAGTAATACTCCCACAAAGATCCAAAAGGCTTCTTCTCTTTTGGGCGTGAGATGAATTGGCAAGTTGACTATTTCAAAATAGTAAAATGAATAAAAGATTATTACTAATAGAGCTCCTCCACAATACGCCAACGTAGGAAACTTTTCAACCGCACCTACGCTATAGTAAATTAGAATGATGATAAGATAAGCGAGAGTTGAAATTACAATTGCCCTCTTAATCCGTTTTGAAGAGAGTATGTTATATGCCACATACAGATAAAAGGTAAATTCTAGAGGAAAGAACAAATGATATACAAATGAGTTATCTCCCCCATTTAAAAAGATTACACGACTTGCAACTTCAACTACTAAAGTGAGAAATAAAAAAACAGGAAAAAGCTTAAGGTACAGAGGTTGCCCTTTTTGAATATACATATTCAAGCTAGCCGTAAAGCTAAGAAATAGGATGGTTATGTAAATGTAGAAGTTGATGAAAAACATTCGATCAATAGTTTAAAGTATTGAACGGCCTTGGGCTACCGGGGACCTCAAATAAGCAACCTAAAATAATTATTTTTCAATAAATTCTTGGATTTTATTTAGAGAATCTAATTCTGCATAAAAAAGCTATCGTAAATAAAGAATATAATAAGAAGTTGATTATCGCCAAAATTGAACCAAGATTATATGCAATGACTTTAGATACTTTAAAAAGAAAATTTGTCATTCCAATAAATGGCAAAGTGCAAGTGAAGAAAAATAATAAGGCCGAACAAATCCAAAATGAAGGTTCTCGAAGAAGATTAATATACTGCTTCAATTGAAAGAGCTCATAAAAGTAATAAACACACGCAAACACAATTAGAAGGCAGCCCAGGGAATAAGTAATAGAGTGAAATGAGTTAACCTGTACAAATTGAATATTAAGAAATACTAATAATGGATAAATAATGATTGAAGCTAAGATTACACGCTTTACAATTCTATTATGAATGATACTCTTAATAAAATACAAGTAGAAAATCACACTAAAAACTCCAAACAAGTTGTATAGTAAAATATTACTTTTCCCTTCAAGGCGCAAAATGATACCAGTTACCTCAATTCCAATTGTAATAAGGAGAAAAATAGGAAAAAGCTTTAAGTGAATCGGAGTATTCTTTTGAAAGAATAGAGATAAAGAAGCCAACAAACATACTATCTCAAACAATATGGAAGGAGGGATATTCATTTGAAAGCCAATTTAGCTTATATTTTCAATTGAGCATCCCAAATAAAAAAGGCTATAGAACCAAGATTCTATAGCCTTCGATAAAGGTAATATGTAATTTTTTACAGAACTGTTAGTCCCTTGTCACCGCGGTCAACGATAGTGATACCGAGTCCACCCCAGTCATCACTATCTCCAGTGGAAGGCTTTCTCGGTGTTGGACAATAAACAGGACACATTCCACCATAGTTGTAGGCAAGGATTTCCGCGCCTTTCTCAGTTGAAATGTAAACGTTCTTTTCTGTGTAGCCGCCATCTTCATTATCCTTGTTTTTAGTAGCTACAAATACTACAGTCTGTTGTTTTGAGAAAAGTGGATTTGGTGCAAAATTTTCTGGGTAAACACCAAAGTGCAATCTAATTCCATTCGCCCCTGAAAATTTAGCTTTTTGGATAAAACCTTCTAATTCTTCCAGGCTGTACCATACACTGAGAGTATCTTCTTTACCGATAGTCTCACTATTCTGCCTCCACCTCTCTTGCTTGTAATTTCTGATCAAGGTGTCTACATGGGCAGTGTCAACGTATTTGCCAACCTTTAAGGATTTTGTTTCAATTGCTGTCATAGTCTGGGGGGTTTATTATTGAATAATTGAATTACGAGTGTAAATGTATACCCGTAACCAGACAGCATTTCGGTTACAAATGAGTGTTAGTCAAATGATTACAAATTAATATTATCCATAAATCGAAGGCTTTCAAGGTTCCAAGTTAAACCAAATTGATAAAATCCGTTGAAAACAGCGCCATTTTACCGTAAAAACATCGGCATTTTATACCGTGAAAAAACGGGTCATTTTGCACCGTCTTTTATACGGGCAAAATCCCGTACCTAATAAAAGCAGCTTTTCAGCCCCAATCCCATTTTTTGTCTGATATTAGATATCGGAGAGTTGCTATCATCCCGTTTTTCAAAGTCCAATACTCCTGTGAAAACCCGCCGACAGATTTCCTCAAGTTCTTTGCTCAACAAAATACTTGAGGAAATTTTTTTCCAAACCGGGTTTTTAAAATCCGTCCAACTCATTCTAACAGATCAAGCTATTAACCAACCATTGACCTTATCCTTTTCTTTTTTCGGGTTAAGCTGGTATCAATGTCCTGAACTTCAGATTCTCAACCTTTCTTAGAGTTTAGCATATTGCCCCGCCAAAAAGCGGGGTATCACCAGCTTCCACACCCGCCAATTGCCAATCCAAATCGCACCAAATCCAGGTACAGCATCATTTCTCTAACTCCTTTTAGTTTCGTTTATTATGTATGCTGCACCTTTAATTGCCTGGAAACAGGCGCCATTTCTCCGCCTGCTCCTACCTTTCTGCGCAGGCATTGTCATCCAATTCTATACTTATTGTCCACCTGTTTATCTGATCATTGCCGCTATAATTGCCACCACTATCATCATCATCCTCTCTAACAGTTCCATTAACACCCTCTTCAAATACAAATACTGCCTCGCATATACCTTACTGATACTCCTGGCAACCACAGGTGCATGGAGAATGCATACCAAAAAGAACTCACTGAAACCTTCACCCATAGCCCATATGCAGGATTCTGCCCATACATATTTAGCTTCCCTACTGGAACCTGTAACCGAAAAACCGAACTCTTACAAAACCATCGCCCAACTTACCCATCGCATTTCCGGTCATACCCTCATCCCCATCAAAGCAACAATCATCATTTACCTTCAGAAAACACGCAAGAACCAGGGTTTATATTACGGTGACAAGATCGTTTTCCGCAAGCAATTACACCCCGTAAAAGCCACGGAAAACCCCGGAAGTTTCAACTATAAATCATGGTGCACATTCCAGGGCATTTTTTACCAGGCTTACCTGGCAGAAAATGAACTGAAAAAATTGCCAGATAAAACAGTTCCCTCCCTCAAAAAATCAATGTTCATTCTTCGCGATTCCATTGTAAACATTCTTCGACGCTACATCCCGGGGCACAAAGAAGCAGGCCTCGCAGAAGCACTGCTCATCGGTTACAAAGAAGATCTCGACAAATCCCTCATCCAATCCTACTCCAACACTGGCGTTATTCATGTGATCGCTATTTCAGGATTGCATCTCGGCCTTATCTATATGCTCCTTTCACTGATCTGCCAACCTCTCGGAAACAAAAAATGGACAAGGATCATTCGCCCCATCTTCATCATCACAGGTCTCTGGGCATTCGGATTTCTTGCCGGCGGCTCTCCCTCCATTTTCCGGTCAGCCGTGATGTTCACTTGCATTGCTATAGGTAACAGCCTTTCAAAACAGGCATCGATATTCAATTCACTCGCAGCATCAGCATTTCTGCTTCTCTGCTATAACCCTTACTGGCTCTGGGATGCAGGCTTTCAGCTCTCCTACACCGCTGTAGCCAGCCTGGCGCTGTTCCAGCAAACCGTTTACGGTGCGATCAATATCTCATGGCGATGGCTCAACCAAATCTGGAAACTCACAGCCACCACCATCGCAGCTCAAATACTCACGCTTCCGGCAATCCTTTTTCTCTTCCACCAGTTCCCGGTTTTCTTCCTGCTCACCAACCTGATCGCCATCCCACTCTCCAGCGGAATATTACTGGGCGAGATATTGCTCTGCCTGCTGAGCTTTATACCCAATCTGGCAAAGCCTACAGGTACGCTGCTTTCATGGCTTATCAGGATCATGAATGGCTTTGTAGAAAAGATAGACCAACTCCCCTTCGCTTCCATCAAGCAGATCAATATCAACCTGCTCCAGGTAGTACTTCTTTACGGAGTCATAACTGCTGCTGCAATCTGGCTGCTGCACAAAAAGAAAAACCTGGTATTCCCCGCGCTCGTTCTACTTCTGGCTTATTTCAGCATCGGTGCAACCGAAGGATACCAAAAACGAAAACAACAATTCCTCCTCATCTACCAAATCCCCAAAGCAACAGCCATCGATTGTATCATCGGGAACAGGTTTGTATTTGCAGGCGACAACAATATCCAACAAAGTTTCCAGGCAAAGCTCTACACGTTCAACCCCGCAAGAAATTATTTTGAAGTCAGAGAATCCGAATCCCTGAAAGGTGTGTATAAAGATGAAAACCTGATCAGGGTAGGCTCTCAAACGATGATCATCATTGACCCGGCCTTCTGCCTGCCACCACCACCATCAACACCCGGCCCGGCCGCCGACCTGCTGCTTATCTCCCATAATCCTTCCGTAGACCCGCAGATCCTTTTAACCCGGCTTCCAACAACTCAGGTGGTGATAGATGGGTCCAACTCCGCAAAATTGGCCCGGGAATGGCGCTCAGTTTGCCATGAAGCTGGTATTCCCTGCCATTTCACGCCAGAACAAGGAGCTTTTGTTTTGAATGCCTATTGAATTTGAATTACCTTTGCGCCTTCTTTTTAAGACCCTTGCAGCAAGCCATTGCCAGTCAATCTTCTGTAGGATCAGAACTCACGATCGCTTACCTGCATACTTTTTCGAACGCATCAATTAATGTTATGACCAAAAAAATTCAATCAGCGCTTATTTCCGTTTTTTATAAAGATGGCCTCGAGCCCGTTGTTCAACAACTGCACCAACAAGGCATCACCATCTACTCCACCGGAGGTACTCAAAGCTTTATTGAAAAACTGGGCATTCCGGTTGTGCCTGTAGAAAATCTTACCACCTATCCATCCATTCTCGGTGGTCGCGTTAAAACATTGCACCCATCCGTATTCGGTGGGATCCTGGGAAGAAGGGACCTGGACCAGGACCTCCAGGAAATGAAACAATACAATATCCCGGAGATAGACCTGGTGATCGTAGACCTTTACCCTTTCGAAGAAACGGTGGCCACCACTTCTGAAGAAAAACTCATCATCGAAAAGATCGATATCGGCGGACCTTCCATGATCCGTGGCGCTGCCAAGAATTTCAAAGACGTAGTTGTAGTTGCCGCAAAAAGCGATTACGCATACCTGGAACAACTGCTGCGTGAACAATCAGGCGCCACCACCCTCGAACAACGCAAACAACTGGCTGCACGCGCATTTGAGATCGTTGCCCACTACGATGTAGCCATCGCTCAATATTTCAATCCACAACACACCAACTATTTCCAGGAATCATTCCCCAACCCACGCATCATGCGTTATGGCGAAAACCCGCATCAGACCGGCGTTTTCTTCGGTAACCTGGAAAAGATCTTCAACCAGCTCAATGGTAAAGAACTTTCTTACAACAATCTTGTTGATGTGGATGCAGCCGTTCAACTGATAGATGAATTCAGCGGAGAAGGCACAGCTGTTTTCGCTATTATCAAACATACCAATGTCTGCGGCATCGCTTCCCGCCCCTCTGTAAAAGAAGCATGGGACGCAGCCCTGGCAGGTGATCCGGAAAGCGCTTTCGGCGGCGTGCTGGTTTGTAACAAGACCATCGACAAAGCCACTGCTGACGCCATCAATGAGATCTTCTTCGAAGTACTCATCGCCCCTGCATTTGATGAAGATGCATTGACCGTTCTTAAATCAAAGAAGAACAGGATCCTGCTGCAGCAGATCAGCCAACTGAAGAAGAAAGAAGAATTCAAAGCAGTACTGAACGGCGTTCTGGCGCAAAAGCCCGATGAAGGCAATTTCGAGAAATGGGAAGAAGCCGGCGGCAGGGAAACCACCGAAGCTGAAAGATCCGATCTCATCTTCGCTAACCTCGTGTGCAAGCACCTGAAGTCAAACGCCATCGCACTGGTGAAGAACAAACAACTCGTTGGCAAAGGTTGCGGACAAACCAGCCGCATCGACTCACTCCGCCAGGCACTCGAAAAAGCGAAGCAATTCAATTTCGACCTGAACGGTGCTGTACTCGCCAGCGATGCTTTCTTCCCCTTCAATGATTGTGTGCAGATCGGCCATGCAGCAGGTATCGCAGCATTCATTCAACCAGGAGGTTCCGTTCGCGATAAAGATTCAATCGAATATTGCAAAGAGCATAACCTCGCCATGGTAATGACCGGCATGCGCCACTTCAAACACTAAGAATTGCGCGATGCGCACTTCCTGATCAACAACATGTGTGCATCAACTAATATATCAACCCCATTTCTGAAAAAGAAAGGCACCCGTTCCAAAGCGCTCATAGCGTTGGGACTGGTGTGCTTTCTCTGGGGCACTACCTGGATCGCCTCACGGCAAGGCGTACTCTATATGCCTGCCCTTCAGTTGGCAGGCATCCGTCAGCTGGCCGGCGGCATTCTCTACATCATCTATTTTTCAGCCAGGGGCATGCGCTGGCCCAGAGGAAAGGAGTGGGTCCCCATCCTGGTGCTGAGCCTGCTGAACATCACACTTACCAATGGACTTACTACCTGGGCAGTACAATACATTTCTGCAGGACTGGGAGCCATTATCGCTGCTACCTTTCCGCTCTGGATCGTTGTGATCCATCTCACGGTCTCTAAAGTAAAACTACCCCGTAATGCCATCCTCGGGCTGCTGTTGGGTTTTGCAGGAGTGTGCACCATCTTCTATGATCACCTGCTGGATTTTCTGAACCCTGATTTCCGTTTCGGTATCATCCTTTCACTCGCAGGCGCCTGGAGCTGGGCATTTGGGACCATCTACACCAAACAACAGGCAACGGCCTTCAATCCATATTTCAGTATGGGACTGCAGATGCTGATAGGCGGCATCATCCTGTCTGGCGTAGCCAACGGAACAGGCATGACCATTCCATATAACAGTATTCCCTGGCAGGCCTGGTCGGCACTAGCTTACCTGGTGATCATCGGCTCGGTGGTTTCTTTTATCGCTTACCTGTATGCGTTACAGCATTTGCCTACTGAACAGCTATCGATCTACGCATATATCAACCCGATAGTAGCCATACTGCTTGGTTCAGTTTGGTTCGATGAAAAGCTAACGATCTTCATCGCTATCGGAGGCGCCGTGATCCTCATTGGCGTTCGCCTCATCAATAAAGCTTTCAGAAACCAGGAAAAAGTGAAAGATCAGTCGCAGTAAGCATCCCAGTACACTGTTTCTTTCATGAAGAGTTCAAACATCTCGCGCCATCCGGCAAATGCGCTGTCTGTGCCGAGAATGGAATTATGCCAGACGGTTACCAGCATTCCGTTGAGTTTCTTCACTGTTGAGTAATATTGCATGAGCTCTGCATATGCCTGCTGTGGAGTGTTCTTTTGTTCGTAGTACGCGTTGGCGTCCATGAAGCAAAAAGGATACAACATTAATGTGGTAGGATCATCTTTTTCCAGGTCGTACCAATAGAAAGATGAACAGACAGATGCCCTGAAACCATTGATGGTGCCGTATCCCATGGAAAACTCCTTCTGGATGCCAAGATTAGTGAGCGTGCGGAATGTTTCAGGTAATGTAAATCGAATATAGTGTTGACGACTATGAATGATGGCCCTTCCGGTTACATCTTCCATCCACTCAAGCTCAGATTCAAACAGTTCTTCATCATCGCCGGTTTGCCAGCTGGGATGCAGTCCTACTTTGTAACTATTGGAATAATATTCCACAAGGTCCTGGAATTGTTTTACATCCGTAGGCGTATTCTTATCGTAACCGGTTTGCTTTTTTGCTACCAGGAAAAAATAGTAAGGTTTCAATCTGCAATAGAGATGCAGCGCGTCCAGCCATTCGAAACAATCGAAGGGATCTTTTCTTTTGCCACGGACCACTTCCCACCTTTCTTTGACCTGCTTCCAGTTGCCATTCTTAATACTCCTGGCAAATCCTCCCATATTCCTCATGAAGCCTTTGTGGCGATAAGACCAGGCCATATCGATATCATAAGAGAGAATACATTTGAAATTCCTTCCTTTGAACCTAAGGTTTGGAAACTTCTTTTGCAGCGCTATTCTGAATTCTTCCATCCAGATATTCACGAGGGGCTGTTGAAGGAACCCTTCGCGGAACGCCAATGAATTGGTATGGGCATAACGGCCATACTCATCTTTTTTATGGGGAAGATATTCTTCGTATCTGCTAAGCAGGTAAAAAGATGCGGCAAAAATGTCGAATGGAAAATCTCCACGCGTTTGAAAAAAGGCTTTGTGAAAATTCACTTCAAAGCATTCGATGGATTGATCACGAATTCCTTTTTCAAATAGCAGACTGGTATGTTCAATGAAGAATTCATTGTCGGAGAACGCCTGTCCGGAATAGTTTATCCTGGGTTGAATACTGGCATTGTATGCGGCCCGGCTGGAGGTTACTTCAATCGGTTCATCAAACAATTCCCTGCTGAAAAAATCAACGATATATTCCAACCGCGGTGTAACAGTATGAGTGTAGAGCAGCAGCATCAGTTACACAAAATATAAAAGTAGGTTGATAATTCTATCGGGGATTTGAAAAAAGATAAATGGATTTCCTGCCAGGATTGATCTGCATCAATTCCAATTGGAATTTTACTATTTCGAATGCTTAGGAAGTAAGGGGTAACCGCAATGCTTTGAAATCTACTAAGGGTTATTGGGTAGATTGTTGTTTGGCCAATCATTGAGACGCTGCGACCCGGATCATTTTTTCTTTGGTTCAAACTTCTCTTTCCATTGTTCGTTGAAAGTTTTTTCCGGGAACTGCAGATCGCCACGATGCGCAGTCCAACCCTTGAACATTTTATTGGCAGCCCAGTTCTTCATTTTCTGGTTGCCCATATTCATCATTTTACGACTAAGACTGGCTTTCTTCCACATTTTCCACGCGATCCTTTCTGCAAAACTGCTGGCGCCTTCTTCTACGGCTTCATTCCTGTTTTCCAGCAAAAGCTCGTGGAGGTTGATCTTCACGGCACAGACTTCTGTACAGTTGCCGCAAAGCGAGGATGCATAGCTGAGGTGTTTCCACTCGTCCAGCTCTTTCAGGTGTGGTGTGATCACAGAACCGATGGGGCCGCTATAGGTTGTGCCATAAGCATGGCCACCAATGTTCTTGTATACAGGGCATGCGTTGAGGCAGGCGCCACAACGGATGCAGTAAAGACTTTCACGTGTTTTTTCATTGGCCAGGATATTGGTCCGGCCATTGTCTAACAGGATCACATACATCTCTTCCGGGCCATCGCTTTCATTCGCTTGCTTTGGACCGGTTACGATGGTATTGTAAACAGTGATGCGTTGTCCTGTTCCATAGGTAGCCAGCAGCGGCCAGAACAGTCCGAGATCGGTAACGGAAGGGATGATCTTCTCGATACCACAGATCACGATATGGGTTTTGGGGAATGCGCAACTCAGTCTTGCATTGCCTTCGTTCTCCGTAACAGCGATCCCGCCAACATCTGCAATGATGAAGTTGGCGCCGGTAATACCGATCTCTGCCTCAACATATTTTTTCCGGAGTTTTTCGCGGGCAACAAGTGTGAGCTCGCTGGGACTCAGGTTGGGCGCGGTTCCCAGCTTATCATAAAATAATTTCGCAACATCTTCCTTGCTCTTGTGCATGGCAGGCGTTACGATATGGTAGGGCGGCTCTTCGTCCAGTTGCTGGATATATTCACCGAGATCGGTCTCAACGCTTTCAATTCCTTTTTTCTCCAGGTAATCGTTGAGATGGATCTCTTCGGTTACCATGCTCTTGCTCTTCACAATTGTTTTGCAATTCTTCTCTGCACAGATCTTCGCCACTTCTTCCAGGGCCTGTTTGGCATCTTCGGCCCAGATCACTTTCGCTCCTCGCCTGGTGATATTGGACTCGAATTCTTCCAGGTACTGGTCAAGCATTTCGATGGCTCTCCATTTCACGTTCTTGGCGCGCTCGCGGGCGAGATGTACGTCCTGAAATTGTTGCTTGCCAACGGGCACCACAGCGTCATATCTGCTGATGTTGAAAGCCACTTTACGGCGGTGTTCGAGATCACCAGCCTTGATGGTGCTTTTAGCCATGAAGGAAGAGAGGATATCACTCATTGTTGCCAGGCTTTATGGTTTGGGTGGGAAATTATCTTTCGCCACTTTTTCCAGTGCTTCGTAAAATGCTTCTCCGTATTTACGGATGATGGGCTCTTTCAGGAATTGGTATACCGGCACTTTCAGTTTCTTACCGAAGTTGCAGGCGGGTTTGCAGAGTACTTCACGGGGCTCGTAGTTCATGCGGTCATAGTCGCCGTTCCGGCCGCTCTTCTGGATGATGGGGAAGAAATGACAACTGATGGGTTTCTTCCATCCGATCTTGCCATCATAATAGGCTTGCTCGAATGCGCATTTGATGATGCCCTGTTCATCGCGGGTACCGTAAACGCAGATCTCATTGTCGTTTCCAAGAGTGGGGGTTACCCATCCGAATTCTTTATGGTAAACGTATTTACCTTTCTTTTCGATCTCCTTAATGGCTTCAGGCGTGAGGTAGGAAACGATCTTTGGATAGAGCTCTACCATCAGGTCCAGCTCGGCTTCCTCCAGTGGCGCTCCGGCATCTCCTTCTTCACAGCAACCTCCCTTGCATTTGGAGAGATCGCAGACAAATTGCTCTTTGGCAATATCGTCACTGATCAATACATTGTCTACTGCTATCACGCGAATGAGTTTTATGGAGCAAATTTAAGGGAATTTGCTGATGCGCTGTCTGAGAGCAGTCGCTCGCCTCTGGCGAGTGACTTTTATTTAGTCGCCTCTGGCGACGCGGTGTTCGCCGGAGGCGAACAAATATAAGTCACTCGCCGGGAGGCGAGCGACTGCCAGCTCTCTGACCTTTTTAGTCAGCCCCTGGCCACACGCTGTTAATTCTTTGACCAACCTGTTATTTCCACTTCAGCGTATTGATCATATGTTTGAGATCTTCCTGGAGGAAATCATTCACAACAGAGAGGGAGTCCTCATTGGGCGTTACGTCAAAATACAGGGCGCCGCGCAGGAAATGCCTGGTGGTATCGGAGAGGAAGAACTGTTTTGCAGTTGCGGCATTCCCGCCTACCTGGAAGTACATGCCATGTACGCCATTAGGAGTTCGCATAGCCGAATCCGTTATCTCCGTGGCTTTGGAGGAGTGTTTATAGGTCATTTTGTAGGCGTCGTTCACCAGTTTCATGAAATCTTCCCTGCTGCTTACATTCTTATAGCTGATGTACACTTTTCCATTAAAACGGGGGATCTCTATATTGATCCAGTATGGATTGTCGGGATTCGCATCAAAAAAAGTGGAATCCTTTTCCACTGTGGCATACACGGGATACTCGAATGAGTAGGGATAGCCTGGCTGGTTGAAGACCTGGTATTCATGCTTCGGAAAATCGATCCGGTAATACCCTCTTCTTTTTGGCGTGAATTCGCTGTTACAACTGATCACAAAAAGGGCTATTAGGCTGAGGAGGGCTACTGGTTTCATATTTCATGTGGGTTCACCACTACTTTCACTTTTTTGATTCGGTTTCTTTCTATATCCAATACCACGAAATCGAAGTCGCCCACGTTGATGGTATCATTCACTTTGGGGATCTCGCCGGCGAGCTCCAGCACCAGTCCGGCGAGGGAATCGCTTTCACCGCGCACCTGGTCGAAAGTATCGGCGGCCAGCCCCATGGTGCTGCAAACATCGTGGATCATGGTGCTGCCTTCAAAGATATAAGTATGGTCGTCAATTTTTTTGTTGGTGGATTCTTCTTCATCGAACTCGTCTTTGATCTCGCCTACGATCTCTTCCATGATATCTTCGAGGGTGATGATGCCGCTGGTGCCTCCGAACTCATCCACCACTACTGCGAAATGGATATGCTTTTTCTGGAATTCGCCGAGGAGGTCTTCGATATACTTTTGTTCATGAACGAAGTAAGGAGTGCGGAGAATAGTGTGCCAGTCGAAGGTATCGGGCTCCAGCAGGTGTGGAATGATATCTTTTGTTTGTACGATACCGACGATATCATCGAGGCTTCCTTTGTACACTGGCAGCCTTGAATAGTGCAGGTCTTCCACTCGTTTCTTAAGCTCACCGAAACTGATGCCGTATTCGATGCCGCTTACATCTAGTCTGGTGCGCATCACCTGTTTGACTGTTATATCCGCGAATTTGTAAATGCCGGCAAGGATCTTTTGTTCGCCTTCCTGCGTTACGGATTTTTTGATATCGGCTTCCAGTTGTTGCTGGATGCTGGCGCGGGCGGTGTTGCCACCAAAGAATTTTTCCACGGAATCGCTGAGACCGATCATCCAGTCGCCAATCCTGCGGAAAACATAATACAGTACTTCTACAAGAAAGGATGTTTCGTATGCAGAGCGGAGATTATTCTGGGTGGCTCTGATCTTGGGCAGGACTTCTCCAAAAAGGATTAGCAATGATGCGATGATCAGTACTTTTATGGTATAACGGAGGAAGATCATCAATGAGGACCCTTCCTGGGCCTCGTCGTAAATGAGGATCTCATCAATGAGGTAATTGGAGAGAATGATGATAGCAACATTGATCAGTGTATTGGCAACAGTGAGCGAGGCCTGCAATTTGCGCGGCTCTTCCAGGAGGGTGGCGATCCTTTTCCAACCTGCGTCCTGCTTTGTTTTCAACATGTTCACGTCACGGAAAGTGAGTGAGAAGAATGCGAGCTTTGCTCCTGATACGAAGAAGCTCAGGAGGAGCAACATCAGGATTACGGTGCCAAGAATAGTAGTGGATTGTGCATTTACAGCCAGTAATAGTGGCTGAAAGCTCACTCCGTTAAAAAGCAGCGTAGAATGGTTGTCCAACTCAAAGGGTTTGCGTGATCAATGTCTTACCAGACAAAACAACGGTTTTGCTGGTTGTTTTCGTGTATGGCAAAGGGTTTTAGCCTGACCATTATCGATTTGGGTTGTAAAGATATTACTTGTAACGGAAAAGGGGCTTCTTAGAAAGGCAGGTCTGGCGAGGGTTCCTGCATGGGCGGGGGAACATCGTGATTACCGAACCCTTCCGCGTTTTCACCATGGGGATGAGTATGCGAGCTTTGGCCTCCGGAATCAGAGCGTTTATCCAGCATGATCAGGTTATCACCCACAACTTCGGTAGCGAATTTCTTGTTACCCTCTTTGTCTTCCCAGCTACGGGTACGCAAACGACCTTCAATATAAACCAGGCTTCCTTTATGCAGGTATTTTTGAGCCAACTCGGCCAGGCCGCGCCAGAGCACTACTGTATGCCATTCTGTTTGTGAGATGAGCTTACCAGCCCTGTCTTTGAAAGTTTCGGTAGTGGCGAGCGGGAATTTGGCTACTGCGATATTACCTTCCAGGTATTGCACATCCGGATCTCGTCCTAAATTTCCAATTAACATAACCCTGTTTACACCGCGCATAATGGTAAGTTTGAATGTTAATGAATCGCCTGTCGGTTTTAATTACTTTTAAAGTTAATTTTTTTCAGAGATATTATCACAATTATTTGGCCGTTCTACAGGTATCCATGGATGGTTCTAAACCAACTTTCACATGCCTAAAATAATCGTGCCGGGGAGGCGGTTTCTTCAAGGAACATATTAATGAATCGCGGGAAAGGGTAGTTCGACAAATGTGCTTTCGAAACCTGAAAATATCCTGATGCGGTGGGAAGGGGTTTGGATATATCTACAGTAATAAACTGTCCGTTAATAGTTTGATGTGTCAACTGCTGTTTGAACATTTTACTAATATGCAAAATGGAGAAAGGTATATCACCAAGAAATTCATTCAGGAAGGGCAGCTCCTGAAATGCAGTATGCACAGGCCCTTCGGCCTCATAGAGGACAAACTCATGCAGATTTTCCCATATGTCTTTACCCGTTCTCTGACGGATATAAACATGATCGTCAGATACGATAATAAAGTAATACAACCACCTCGTGCTTTTCACCAGCGTTTTTTCTTTTACCGGCAATTGCTTTACGAGATCATGTTTGAATGCTTCGCAATCTTCATTCTGGACACAGTTTGCGCATAAGGGTGACTGAGGTTTGCAGATCACAGCGCCAAAATCCATGATGGCCTGGTTGTATGCCGCCGGTTGATCAGTGTCTATGAGCGCTTGCGCAAGTTCCTGGTATAACTTTTTTCCGGAAGTGGTATCGATGGGAGTAGAGATGCCGAAGTAACGGCTCAATACGCGTTGTACATTGCCGTCCACCACGGCTTTAGGCTCATCGAATGCAAAGGATGCAATGGCAGCGGCCGTATATGGACCGATGCCTTTGAGTTCTTTAATGGATTCATACGTGGAAGGAAATACACCATTGAGTTCGCCGGCAATTTTTTTTGCAGTAGCAATGAGGTTCTTGCAGCGCGTGTAATACCCAAGTCCTTCCCAGCATTTGAAAACTTCCTGCTCGGGCGCATTTGCCAGGTGTTGAATGGTAGGAAATGTTTCGAGAAATTTCTGATAATAGGCTAATCCTTGCTCCACGCGGGTTTGCTGGAGAATGATCTCACTGAGCCAAATCCTGTAAGGATTCTTCTCTCCTTTCCAGGGCATGGACCTTGTATTGGAATCTTTATTCCACTGCAATAATTTCCGGGTAAAATCAGGTTTCATCCGAAAACAGGTTTCTTTTTTTGTGGTTTCTACGCTGCCGCCATTCCCGTTTTGAACTTTTGCCAGCAAATGGGAAACTTGCGGTTGGCACAAGTTATGACAAATAACTTATTGAAAATGAGTGTTTCTATAAACTTTTTAGCAACTGGCATGTTGAAAATTCATAATCAATAATTTATACTTTTCTTGCAAATGTGCGAATTAACTTTTAATTTGGGTAAAGAATTGATTTTGTGCGGATTGCCCCAGAGGGTGATCAATAGCCTATAAAAAAATTTTTAAACTGTTTAAAACTCAAACGACATGAGAAAGGCAGACCTCGTTAACCAAATATCTGAAAAAACAGGTATTCCGAAGGTTGATGTTCTGGTTACGCTGGAAACCATGTTCAAGGAAGTGAAAGACACCTTGTCCCAGGGGGAGAACATCTACATCCGTGGTTTTGGTAGCTTTATCACCAAGAAAAGAGCCGCCAAGATCGGCCGCAACATTAAAAAGAACATTGCGGTTCACATCCCTGAACATTACATTCCCGCATTCAAACCTGCAAAAGAATTTGTTGCAGAAGTTAAAAAGTTACAATCAATCAAAGAAGATCAACCAAACCCGGACGATGAGATGTAATTTTGCTGCCTAAATTATTCTGATACGTGAAAAAGCAGCAGATCATCGTTGTAGGTGGCGGAGTGGCCCTCCTCTGCCTAATTTATTTTTTTGGCAGAACAGTTCCCACTCAAAAGGCAGGACCTGTTGCCGCCGCTACCCATCAGGACTCTACCGCGATCGACATTAAAGCTATTCTTTCGGCATCCAAGCAAAAACTGTCTGTTTCCCAGCAGGAGTACATTACCCGGCTGGAAGCATCCGTTGTGCGCGGCGACGTGAAGGAGCAACAGATCCAAATGTATAAGCAGATGGCTGGGTTCTGGAGAGACTCCGCCCATGCCCTGCTTCCTTTTGCATATTACACTGCAGAAGCAGCTAAATTGGAAAATTCTCAAAAAAACCTCACCTTTGCTGCCCAATTCTTTTTGGACGGGGTTCGTCGTCAGCCTGCCCCCTCCCTGAGGACCTGGATGGCCACACAGGCTAAAGAGTTGTTTGAGAAAGGATTAGAGCTGGATCCCAATAATGATTCGTTGAAAATCGGCCTGGGAAGTTGTTACCTTTTCGGTAATATCAGCAGCAATCCGATGGAAGGAATCCTGAAGATCCGCGAAGTGGCGGAGAGAGATTCAACCAATATGTACGCGCAATTCATGTTAGGTCAGGGCGCTTTGATGTCCGGTCAGATGGATAAAGCCATCGAAAGGCTTACCAAAGTGGCCACCAAAGAACCGAATAACCTGGAAGCCGTACTGATGCTGGCAGATATCCATGAAGGCAGAGGCAATAAAACCGAAGCCATTCACTGGTATGAAGCCGCAAAGAAAAAACTCGGTAACCCCGAGATCATTGCAGATATTGACCAGCGTATAAAAGCGCTGAAACAATAGGATAGAAAAATCATTTGTTAACTTTAATTCATTGGTGTTATATGCCTTGTGGAAAAAAGAGAAAACGTCATAAGATCGCTACGCACAAGCGTAAGAAAAGACTGAGAAAGAACCGTCATAAGAAGAAAAATCGCTAAGAGTTTTTTCTTTTTACACAGGGCCGGCGATCACCGGCCCATTCCTTCTTCCTTTTAGCTGAATTCATTACTTGTCATTTATTCAAGTTTTCCCCGCCCTGATAAGATATATCTGACAATTAATACCTCTTCAGCAACCTTCCTTGTAGTGGTGATTGGTAAGACGGTAAAAGTTTACGCTTGAATAAGGAATTAATAATTAATGCTGCGCCTCAGGGGGTAGAAATAGCCCTGTTAGAGGACAAAAAGCTGGTAGAACTTCATCACGAAAAAGCGGATGGCAGTTTTGCTGTAGGTGATCTCTATCTGGGGAAAGTGAAAAAACTTATTCCCGGACTGAATGCCGCCTTTGTGGATGTGGGGTTTGAAAAAGATGCATTCCTGCATTATACAGACCTCAGCCCTTATGCACGTTCTTTACTGAAATTCACCCAGCAGGCCATCAACGATACTTCTGAACCAGGTTTCGATTTCGGCAATTTTGTGGTAGAACCCGAGATCATCAAAACCGGTAAGATCAATGAAGTGCTCAGCGGTAAGCCGAACATACTGGTTCAGATCCTCAAAGAACCCATTGCGGCCAAAGGACCACGTCTGAGTTGCGAGATCTCCCTCCCCGGTCGTTTTGTAGTCATCACTCCATTTAACGACATTGTAGCGGTATCCCGGAAGATCCATTCCGCGGACGAACGCAAACGCCTGCAGAAGATCGTGGAAGCGATCAAGCCAAAAAATTTCGGCGTTATCGTTCGTACTGCTGCTGAAGGCAAGAATACGGCAGAACTGCATGAAGACCTCTCCATGCTGGTTGAAACCTGGAAAACCATCCAGCACAACCTCAAAGGCGCCGTAGCTCCCGCCAAGATCCTGAGTGAACAGACCAAAACCACCAGCATCCTCCGCGATCTGCTCAACGAAGATTTCAACCGGATAGTAGTTAACGACAGGAACCTTTTCAATGATACCAGGAATTATATCCAGCGTATCGCTCCCGAAAAATCTGAGATCGTTACTTACTATAACAATGGCCTCCCCATCTTCGACCAGTTCGGTATCACAAAACAAGTGAAAGCCGCATTCGGCAAAACAGTGAATCTTCCCAGTGGCGCTTACCTGATCATCGAGCACACAGAAGCCCTCCACGTTATAGACGTGAACAGCGGCTACAAATCTGTTGGCAATAACCAGGAATTGAACGCGCTGGAAACAAATCTCGAAGCTGCAGCCGAAATCTCGCGCCAACTTCGTTTGCGCGACCTCGGTGGTATCATCGTAGTGGATTTCATAGATATGAAACTCCCCGAGAACAAACGCAAGCTCCTCGATGCGATGGAAGAGTTCATGAAAGCCGACAGAGCAAAACATGCTGTGCTCCCGATCTCCAAATTCGGTATCATGCAGATCACCCGGCAAAGAATGAAGCCGGAAGTGAATATCAATACACAAGAAGTTTGTCCTACCTGCGCGGGAACCGGTAAGATCTCGTCTACCTTATTGCTGGAAGATGAAATTGAAAAGAATCTTTCTTATCTCATCACTCATCAGCACAAAGATCTTGCACTGGTTGTACACCCGATCATGTACGCCTATCTCACCAAAGGCAAATGGTTCAGTTCACGTCAGTGGAAATGGCGGTTCAAGTATGGCCGCAAAGTGAAAGTGAGAGAAAACACCAACTACCATCTCACAGAATTCCATTTCTTTGATAAACACGACGAAGAGATCAAATTATAAACAGTAACGGCGCAGAAAATTCTGCGCCGTTTTTCTTTTATCTATTTTTCCGGATTACAATATTTGGATCAGGGAAAATTTCTGCAGGAGCACCTGCCCCAGCTGCGCAAACAGGCTGATAAGAAATTATCAAATAATATTGTGAAGATTCGTTGGAGCGATGCAGTGAACCTTGCTAAAAACAGGGTCAGTGCAAGGGAGAAAAAAACCGGGCAACCCTAAAGTTGCCCGGATGTATTATATACAATGAACCAGCCCTGTACAAAGTATATGTACGGAAGTAAAGATATACCCCTGGCATCGGTGCAACAATAAGAAACTAGCAACTGTGACAGGATGAATTGTAACTGTGCATTTTTATGAACAAAAGCAATTGGAAGATTATTTGTCACGCCATGCTGTAACTCTAAATGGAGGCTCAATGGGTGAAGGGAAGCAAAATACACGGGAAACCCTTTGAATTCTGCCAAAGAAGCTTACAAATCGATCCTGAGCAATCCAGGCAATTAGTCCTGCGGACATTAAGGATTAGAATCCATGTCTGAGGACTCTGTATCATGACAATTATCAAACAAAACAATGGTAGCCCCTAAAAATCAAAAACTCCGGTGGTTAACCAGAGTTTTCTTTGCAGTTTGGTTTTGAGTAAGAGTATCCCCGTTTCCGGGATACCATTCTCCTTACTCAGGAAAATGGCAACGTTAACATGAAAAAGTATAAGTCAGCAATCGTTAGCTTGTGTTGTTATATTTCTGAGACAGGAAAGCCATGCAGGATGCTGCATGGCTTTACCAGAATATTAAAAAATTGCTGTCTTTCTTTAATCCCTGCTCCGGCTGCCTCCCAAAAAGATCAAAATATATTGGACCAGGGTGGCAACGGAAGCCAGTGCGGCAACTACATATGTAGTGGCGGCCCATTTCAGAGCATCCTTGGCCTTGGGATATTCCTGGGCAGTGGTTATATTGGTATGCTGCAACCAGGCAAGCGCCCTTTTGCTGGCATCGAACTCAACAGGCAGCGTAATCACTGAAAATAAGGTAGTTAGAGCAAAAAGAATGATACCAACCAGCAACAACTGGGGGAAGGTATTGACCATAATCACACCCAGCAGCAATACCCAGTTAACCAGGTTTGCGCTCAATTGAACCGCGGGAACCAGCTTGCTCCGCATATTCAGCCAGGGGTACTGCGTGGCGTGCTGAACGGCGTGTCCGCATTCATGGGCCGCCACCGCAGCCGCTGAAATAGACACTCCATTATATACATCGGGGCTCAGATTGACGGTTTTATTGGCCGGATTATAGTGATCGCTCAAAAAACCGTCCACAGATACCACCTGAACATCATATATACCATTATCACGGAGCATCTTTTGGGCTACTTCACTGCCAGTCATTCCGGAGGTTAACCGGATCTTTGCATAAGAATTAAACTTACTTTTTAACACCCCGGAAACTAACATACTGATACCAAGAAACACGAGGGAAACAATCAAAATCGATGGTGTCATTTGTACTAGGATTTTTAATGAATATTCTAATTAAATATCAAAAGAATTACCAAACTTTTTTTTGAGATTTTTGGTCATATTAAGGCATATAAATGAGCAGTTTTGTCACCTTAAATCTATTCAAAAAAACATGGCTGACATTTTATCACCGTTTGGCTCTCCTGAGATACCAAAATTAATTTAACTAATTGATTTGCAATATTATAACTGCATTAAAACAGATCCTCCATAACGATTATTATTTATTCACAACCCCAAAAAATAATTTTGTTATGTGGCGTGAATTTGTAATTTAGTGCAAGAATTTAATGGGTTAGTAAGTAAGGGGTCAACAGTAATGTTGGCCCTTTTACTTTAAAAAAATCCCTACACTTTTTTCTTCTTTTTTTATCTCTGTTTTCTTCTTTTTTTTGCCATTATCCCAACAGGTTTCTTCCATAATTTTTCTACTTATTTTCTTTGTTCATTTTCTACATCGAATGATATTCCCGAATTGCGATTTGGAATTTTCTTCGATCATACATCGTCCATATTTTTTTCTTCGCTTAGTCAAAAGTTACCCTTCTCTTTCGAACTCCGGAAATTGATCCTTACCAACGTATCTTTATCATATGAGTAAAATAAAAACCGCCTTCTTTTGTTCGAACTGTGGTTATGAAAGTCCAAAGTGGTCAGGTAAGTGTCCTTCATGTGGTAACTGGAATACGTTCATCGAAGAAGTGGTCCATAAAGATGTTTCCCAAAAAGAGAAGCAATGGAAGAACGAAGATGAGAAGAACGGAACAGCGAAAACCGTTGCGCTCAATGAAATAAAAAGTAATGCGCAGGAACGCATCATCACCGGAGACGCAGAGCTGAACAGGGTTTTAGGCGGTGGCATAGTTCCCGGAAGTCTTGTTCTGGTAGCCGGCGAACCAGGTATCGGTAAGTCTACGCTCTTTCTGCAAATCGCTTTGCAGATGAAAAATATCACAACACTTTATATCAGCGGGGAAGAAAGCGATCAACAGATCAAACTCCGGGCAGACCGTTTGAAGATCCGGAACGATTCTTTCTATCTGCTTACCGAAACCCTCACACAAACTATTTTCCAGGAAATCAAAAAACTGAAACCAGACCTGGTGATAGTAGATTCCATTCAAACCATTCAAAGCCCTTATATAGATTCTTCTCCCGGAAGTGTATCGCAGATCCGCGAAACCACAGCAGAATTCCAGCGCTTCGCGAAAGACACGCATATTCCTGTTTTCCTGATCGGACATATCACAAAAGACGGCAGTATTGCGGGCCCCAAAATACTGGAGCATATGGTGGATACTGTACTGCAGTTTGAGGGCGACAGACATTATGCCTACCGCATCCTCCGGACCCTCAAAAACCGCTTCGGAAGCACCGCGGAGCTGGGGATCTACGAAATGGGCTCAGACGGGATGCGGGGCGTGAACAATCCCAGCGATATCCTCCTGAGCCAGAAGGAGGAACAACTAAGCGGTATCGCCATTGCCGCCACCATTGAAGGAATGCGCCCCCTTTTGGTGGAAGTGCAGGCCCTGGTGACCCAGTCGGTTTACGGAACGCCCCAAAGAACGGTTTCAGGCTTCGATCTGCGCAGGCTCCAGCTCCTCCTGGCCGTACTCGAAAAAAGAGGAGGCTTCCATTTCGGCGTTAAAGATGTTTTCCTCAATATCGCAGGCGGACTGAAAGTGGAAGACCCGAGTATCGATCTCGCTGTTCTCTGTGCATTGCTCAGCTCTTATGAAGACATTCCGCTTCCTTATGATATTTGTTTCGCAGGAGAAGTTGGACTCAGTGGAGAGATCAGAGCCGTGAACAGGATCGAACAAAGGATCGCCGAAGCGGAGAAACTCGGTTTCGAAAAGATCATCGTTTCCAAATACACACAAAAAGCGATCAGTCAGCAATCATTTAATATAGAAGTAATACAGATGGCAAGGGTTGAAGAACTCTACCGCTATCTTTTCGGTTAACCATCCCTATGCAGTTCAGGCAAGCCGCTCAATCGCTCATACAGCTCTTCTTCCCGCAAACCTGCCGGGGATGCGGATCTGACGCGGTGAGTAAAGAACAACTGCTCTGCTTTTCCTGCCTCCAACGATTACCAGCAACCGATTTTTATCCGCATAGCGGTAACGCCACGGAAAAGATACTTGCCGGGCGGCTGCCTTTCCTGAATGCAGCCAGCCATTATTTTTATACGCAGCAATCCCTCATACAGGAACTGATGCACCAGTTCAAATACAAAGGCAGGCAGGAGATCGGTGAATATTTTGGAAAGAGAATGGGCGAAGCCATTTTACAATCTGGCCGTTTCCAGCGTATCGATGCCATCATCCCGATGCCATTGCACAAACACAAAATGAAAAAAAGGAAATATAACCAGGCTGGTATTCTCAGCAACAGTATCGGCGCAATCATCAATCGCCCGGTGCTGGAGCATATCATTACACGTATCAGCCCCACGGTATCACAAACGCATAAGAACAGGATAGAAAGATGGGAGAATATTTCCGGCAGCTTCATACTGCAGGCTCCTGAAGCTATTGCCGGTAAACACCTGCTGCTGGTGGACGACGTGATCACCACGGGCGCCACCCTGGAAGCCTGCGGTGCAACCCTGCTCAAAGCTCCCGGCACCAGCCTAAGCATTTGTACCCTGGCTTGCGCCATGAAATGAAAACCTTATTTTTGATCTGCATGAAACAAATCCTTGTTGCCATACTGCTGGTGTTGATCACTGCCAGCGCGTGCAAGAAAAACTCATTCATTACCGGTAACGCCACTGTTATCACTTCCTCCGATACACTACATTTTGATACCCTGTTCACTACAACAGGTTCCGTTACCCAGTTCTTCCGGATCTATAACCAGAACGATCAGAAACTCCGCATCAGCGAAGTTTCACTCGGCGGAGGAGCAGCCTCCTTCTTCAAGATCAATGTGGACGGATATCCCGGGCCGGTTGTTCGTGATCTGGAACTGGAAGCCAATGACAGTCTCTACGTTTTCGTTACAGTAAAGATCGATCCTACCGCAGCCAACCTGCCCTTCATTGTACAGGACAGCGTGCATATCAAATACAATGACCAGGAACAATGGGTACAACTGGATGCATGGGGGCAGAACGCTCATTTCTACCGCAACCGCCTCATTGATGCCAATGAAACCTGGACCAACGATAAACCTTATGTGATCCTCGGCGGAATGCTGGTGGAAGAGAATGTAACCCTCACTATCGAAAAGGGAACGCGCATCTATGTTCATGCAGACGCACCCTTATTTGTAGATGGCACCCTCCATGCCAACGGAGGAGCAGATGAAAACGAAAGGATCATTTTCCGCGGCGACAGGCTTGATATTCCTTACAGGGATTATCCCGCTGCCTGGCCGGGACTGATCTTCAGGGACCCAAGCATCAATAACAGTATCCAATACACGACAATTCAGAATGCCTACCAGGCCATCGTTCTAAATAACCCTGCCAGTAACGGACAACCGAAATTGCAATTAAAAGGATCCATTATAAACAATGCATATGATGCAGGCATCCTCGCCATTTCATCTTCCATCAATTCAGAAAACTGCCTGATCAGCAATTGTGGCAAGAACCTGGTACTGGTGAAAGGCGGTGAGTATACTTTCAATCATCTTACCGCTGCTTCTTATACCACTTCTTTCATTCAACACAAAGACCCGGTGCTGGGACTCACCAACTTCGTGAAGGAAAATAACAATACGGTTGCCACTGACCTGACTGCCAGTTTCACCAACTGCATCTTCTGGTCTGAAAATAGTATTGTGGAAAACGAAGTAGTTGTTCAGAAAGAAGGCAACAGCATTTTCGATGTCAGTTTCACCAATTGTATCATGAAAGTGAAAGCGAATCCGGCCAACAGTACGCTTACAGGTGTATTGCTGAACCAGTCGCCCGAATTTGAAACGATCGATACACAAAAGAAGAATTTCAATTTCCGGTTAAAAGATGGATCACCGGCTATCGATGCTGGCATTGCTTCCGGAATCAGCATCGATCTGGACGGTAAGCCACGACCTGTTGGGCAGCCCGATCTCGGCTGCTATGAAAAACAGTAAACCGGCAACTTTTTTAGTACAATTCTTGTATTACAATACAATATTTCAAAACAATAATTTATGATACGTCTGTTATTGCTTTCGCTGACGCTTACGGTGGCTATGGGCATTTATGATTTTAAGGTCCCGGCTCTTTCCGGCGGCACCATCGATTTTTCACAATACAAGGGAAAGAAGATCCTGATCGTGAATACTGCCAGCAAATGCGGCTACACGAAGCAATATGCGGAACTGGAAAGCCTGTATGAAGCGCATAAGAACAAACTGGTGATCGTTGGTTTCCCCGCTAATAATTTCGGTGGGCAGGAGCCCGGCAGCAATGAAGAGATCCAGGAATTTTGCCAGAAGAATTACGGCGTCCGCTTTCCAATGGCTGAAAAGATCTCTGTAAAAGGCGATGACATTCATCCATTGTATAAATATCTCCTGGAAGAAGCAAAGAAACTGGGCATTGAAGATCCCGTAAAATGGAACTTCACCAAATTCCTGGTAGACGAGAAAGGAAAGCTCATCACTGTTTTCCCCAGTAAGGTGAAACCCACCGATCCTGAATTAATTAAATACCTCAATTAACAGAGTGCCGCCAGTCGCTCGCCTCCCGGCGAGTGACTTTTATTTAGTCGCCTCTGGCGACGCAATGTTCGCCGGAGGCGAACAAATATAACTCACTCGCCGGGAGGCGAGCAATTGGGCACCCTGAATTAGCAATTTTCCTTTTGTTATCTTCGCGTCCATGTCTTTCAAAAAAGTAATTGGTCAGGCTGATACAAAGCAGCACCTGGTAGAAATGGTGCAACAGAACAAGTTGGCCCATGCGCTGCTTTTTCTCGGAAAAGAAGGAAGCGGCGCATTGCCGATGGCGATGGCCTTTGCCCAATATATAGTGTGTGATAAAGTGAACAGGGCCGGCGCTGCCGATCCCGGACCATCTTTATTTGGAGAAGCAGAGCCAGCAATGGAGCCCGTTCTTTTGAACGATGCCTGCGGCGAATGCCCCTCCTGTATGAAAGCACAGCAGATGATGCACCCGGATATCCATTTCTCCTATCCGGTGATCCCGCGCAAAGCAGGCGACAAACCCCTCAGTACAGATTACATCACTGAATGGAGAGAATTCTTCGGGCAGTACCCTTACGGAAATGTGTACGACTGGCTACAGTTCATCGGCGCAGAAAACAAACAGGGGAATATCACCGCTTACGAATGCAACGATATCATCCGCAAACTCAATCTCAAAAGTTTTGAGAGCGGTTTCAAAATACTGGTGCTCTGGATGCCGGAGTACCTCGGTAATGAAGGCAACAAACTCCTCAAACTGATCGAGGAGCCGCCACCAGATACACTCTTTATCCTCGTAGCCGAGAATGAAGCGCAGATACTGGCCACTATCCTTAGCCGCACCCAACTGGTGAAGATCCCTGCACTCACCACCAATGAAATTACCGAAGCGCTCAGCTCAAGGGCCAACCTGCAAGCTGACCAGGCCCGGCAGATCGCGAGTATTGCTTCAGGTAATTATCGCGAAGCCCTTCAACTGATGAACCATGCCGGGGAAGACTGGATCTCCCTGGTTCGCGAATGGCTCAATGCCGTTTTGAAGAATGGTCCCATTGCACAGGTGAAGTGGGTGGACGAAGTCAGCAAACTGGGCCGTGAAAAACAAAAACAGTTCCTCCGCTATTTCAATCACCTCCTGGAACAGGCCATCCGTCTGCAGGCGATGGGTCCCGATGCCATTCACCTGCCCGAGACAGAGAAGGATTTTGCCTCCCGCCTCAACAAACTATCTGGTTTCGCTCAGCAGGAGGCCATTATTAAAGAGCTGGACAACGCTGCCTATTATATTGAAAGAAACGCTAATGCGAAAATGCTTTTCCATGCGCTCACCATCAAATTATACCATATCCTGGCTACCCGCCAGACGCTGACTGTCTTATAAAGCCCCTTTTGTTCTGAAAAACCTATATTTGTAATATCAGCCTGTGCAGAAATGTGAAAAAGAGAGGCTTGTGAGGCAAGATATTGTGAGCTGGAGCGAAAGCATCAACTGAGTCATCCTACACCTGCTATATATATAGTATTGGTATGCTTATCAGGATTACAACTGTTAGCATACCGGTTTGCATGTACTCCCTCCCTTTTGATCCCTGTACTACGGCTTCAACATAAATCCAATTTAATCATCGTCAATTCAACATACGAATGGGATGTAGTTCATGTGGTACAGGTGGCAAAGTTGCCGGCTGTAAAAGTAACGGAGGATGCAGCACGGGTGGCTGCAACCGTATGAATGTGTTCGACTGGCTTGTCAATCTTCCGATCAATGATGAAGAAAGCGCCTGCAAAGTAATAGAGGTGGCTTTCAACAATGGCAGCCGTAAAGATTATTTCAGAAACAGTACTGTTCACAATCTTGAAAAAGGAGACCAGGTTACCGTTGAAGGCATCAGTGGTTTCGACGTGGGCTCTGTAAGTGTGACCGGTGAAATTGTAAGACTGCAGCTGAAAAAGAAAGGGCTCAATGAATTTGAGCCTGAAATGAAAAAAGTACTCAGACGTTCTTCTGATAAAGACCTCGAGATCCAGGCCCAGAATAAAGCCCGCGAAAAAGAGGCACTGATCCAGTCGCGCGCCATTGCCAAACAACTGAACCTGGCGATGAAGGTAAGCGAAGTGGAGATCCAGGCAGATGGCCGAAAAGCAACCTTCTTTTATATTGCGGATGACCGCGTTGACTTCCGTGAACTGATCAAGATCTATGCACGAGAGTTCAAACTGAAAGTGGAAATGCGCCAGATCGGCGCCCGCCAGGAAGCCGCCAAAGTAGGCGGTATCGGAAGTTGCGGACGTGAGCTCTGCTGCAGCACCTGGCTCACCGATTTCAAATCAGTGAACACTACCGCTGCCCGTTACCAGAACCTCAGTATCAATCAGAGCAAACTGAGCGGACAATGCGGCCGTCTCAAATGCTGTCTTAATTACGAACTTGATACCTATCTCGATGCACTGCAGTCATTCCCCGAAAATGCAGAAAGCATCCAGGTAGCCAAAGGTTACGCCAACCTCATCAAGAAAGACATTTTCAAAAATCTCATGTGGTATATGTTGCCCGACAGCAATAAACAATATCCACTGAGCATCGAACGCGTTCGCAAGATCAAACAACTGAATGCACAGGGCATCATCCCAGATGAACTGGAACCAGTTGATGTTACCACCAACAAACCCAAAGAAGTGGAACCTGAATTTGTGGATGTGGTTGGACAGATCAGCCTGCGCAGCCTGGAAAAAGCAGAAAAGAAAAAACGCCACCAGGGCAAAGACCAGAAAGGTGGTCAGCATAAAGGAGGCCAGCAACAAAAACCTGCGCAGCAGTCAAGACAACAATCTCAAAAACCGCAGCAGGGGCAACAAGGTCAGGGACAAAAGCCACAGCAGGGGCAGGGGCAGCGTCCTCAGCAACAATCGCAGCAGGGACAAAAGCCACAGCAACAACAACGTCCGCAACAACAAGGACAGGGTCAAAAGCCTCATCATAGCAAGCCGCAGCAACAGGGACAGAAACCTCAGCAGGGACAGCAAGGACAGAAGCCACAACAGACCAATCAACAAAACGGCCAGCGTCCCCAACAGGCACAAGGGCAAAGGCCTCAGCAACAGCAACGTCCGCAAAACCAGCAGCAGCACAACCCACCAAAGCCCCAGCAGGGCAATGATGGCACACCGCCGCAACAGCCGCAGGCATAAGTTTATTTCAACAGGTCAAAATATAAAAGCAGGCATCTTAACGGCGCCTGCTTTTTTTATTTTGGTTTGCCCGGTGGATCGCGTCCCCGCGAATGACTTATGTTTGCTCGCCTCCGGCGAGCACTGTGTCGCCAGAGGCGACAAAATAAAACTCACTCGCCAGAGGCGAGCGAGTGGGGCTCTCTGATTATTTCCAGCCGTCGCCATCCAGCATATTGCCTAAACCGCCGAGCAGACTTCCTTCTTCCTTACGATTGTAAGATCCGTAAGCGAGGATGCGACCAGCGAGCCTGCTGATAGGCAATGTCTGGATCCACACTTTACCAGGCCCACGCAGTGTAGCGAAGAATAGACCTTCACCACCAAAGAGTGTATTCTTGATACCACCAACAAACTGAATATCGTAATCGATGGTTTGTGTATAAGCCACTAAGCAACCTGTATCGATGCGGAGGAATTCACCTGCCTGTAATTCTCTTTCGAATACGTGACCACCTGCATGAACAAATGCCATACCATCACCTTCCAGTTTCTGCATGATGAAACCTTCACCACCAAAAAGACCTGTTCCCAGTTTGCGCTGGAATTCGATACCAACACTCACACCTTTTGCTGCGCAAAGGAAAGCATCTTTTTGGGCAACGATCTTTCCACCCATTTGCTGCAGATCCAGCGGGATGATCTTACCGGGATAAGGAGAAGCGAAACTTACTTTCTTCTTTCCATGTCCCAGGTTGGTGAAGGCAGTCATGAAAAGACTTTCACCGGTGAGCATACGCTTACCTGCCGACATCAGTTTGCCGAAGAAGCCTTGCTGTGCTTTGGCTCCATCTCCGAAAATGGTTTCCATCTGGATGCCATCATCCATCATCATAAAGGCGCCGCTTTCTGCAATGGCGGTTTCGTTGGGGTCGAGTTCTATCTCAACATATTGCATTTCTTCTCCGTAAATGCGATAGTCTATCTCGTGGTTCGTTCTCATACTTTTTGTTTTATTGCAAATACTGCGTCCGCAATATTATCATTTAAATTGATTACTTACAATTAGTAGTGGAGCGGTTTAAAAAATTACGGGCCTCCGGCAAAAAATAACCGGAGGCCCGCATCAAATCAATTATTCATGTTCATCAGAACCAGCTGCCGATAAAGGCTTCGTTCACGTTCGGATTGTTCCTGAGCCTGTGTCTCCTGCGTGCCCGTTTGTAATTGTGCCTGAAGATCTCAACGATCATCATCAGTGCAAACACCAGGGTCAGCGGCGGGATGCCCATAAAGCTCACCCATTTGCCTCCGTATAAATTACGCATCGGGCGTCTCAGCCTTTCCGCAATCAGGTACATACTTGGCACAATGATCAACGTCATGAAGAAGGCGAAGGCGAGACCGAAGATAATGGTCCAGGACAGTGGCTTCCAGAACACGGCATTATCACCACCAAAGAAGATATGCGGGTTCAGTTCGGAGAACATTTTGACGAAGTCGATATTGAAACCAACTGCCAGCGGGATCAGACCGAGTATCGCAGCCACTGCCGTCAGCAGTACCGGGATGATACGCGTTTTACCTGCCTGGATCACCGCTTCACGTGTTTTCATACCACGCATGCGCAACTCATCCGCAAACTCGATCACGAGGATACCGTTCTTCACCACAATACCGGCCAGACCAACGATACCAATACCCGTCATCACCACAGACACTTCCATTCCTGTAAAAGCGAAACCAAGCAACACACCAATCACACTGAACACGATCTCCGTTAAGATGATCACAGACTTACTGATTGAGTTGAACTGGATCACCAGGATCAGCAGGATCAACAGCAGCGCAACGATCAATGCTTTACCAAGGAATGCCCCGGTCTCCGCCTGTTGTTCGCCTTCACCGGTTTGCCTGATGGTTACACCGTCAGGTTTCTGTTTGAAGTTGGCGATATGCTGCGCCAGTTCCTGGTTAACAGCGGTGGGCGTATAGCCCTGCGACTCCAGCACGTTAGACACGAGTGTGATCATGCGCTTCTGGTTCTTGCGCTTCACACTTCCCAATGTGCTGGTATAATCCACTTTCACCACAGAACTGATAGGAACCGATTTCCAGCGGCCCTGGCTCTGGTCCATGAACACCACGTTCATGTTCAGCAGCGAGCTCAGGTCTTTTCTCTGCAATTCCTGGTTTCGCAACTGGATCTTATATTCTTCATCACCGTCTTTGATCTTTGAAAGTTCTCTTCCGAAGAGGGCAGTACGGATGGTCATACCGATCTGTGCAGAAGTTACACCGGCCATCATTGCTCTCTCACGGTCTACAGTAAGCGTAATTTCAGGATTGGTTAGATCGATATCCATTTTCAATTCTTCCACACCCGGTACCTGAACGGAATCCAGGTAGTTCTTGAGCGCTACTGCTGTTTTGGTGAGGTTATCGAAGTCCTCACTGGCAATCTCGATATTCACGGGAGGTTCGGTGGGAGGACCGCCCTGTTCCTGGTTCACCGTGATCTCTGCACCAGGTACGCCTTTCACTACGGCACGGATGGAATCGAGATATGGTTTGGTTGATACGCCATGACGCTTCTCAAACTCCACGAAAGAAACCTGGATACGTCCCAGCTCGGGGCGCGTGCTTCTGTCGCCGCTCATCGGATCACCCGCACCTACTGCAATATTGGTGATCACACTTTCCACTACAGGGTTCTCTTTTCCATTTTCCATGTCCAGCACACGCGCAACACGGCTTTCCATAGCTTTGGTAATAGAATCTGTATAATCAACATCGGTACCTACCGGTAATTTGAGGTATACGAAAATCTGGTTGGGATCGCCGGTTGGGAAGAACACCACTTTAGGATTGGAAGCACCAAAGATCATGAAAGATAAGATCAGCAACACAAAAGTGGCGATCAGCATCCATACAGGTCTCCATCCTTTTAAAACCCATCTCAGCAGGGTTTCATAATGCCCCATGATCCAGGGAAGTACACGATGCTGGAATGAACGGATCATCCCTTCCAGTACATAGGTGTTCAGGATCACCAGCAGCACGATAAAGATCAGCAGGTTCCCCAGGAAATTATAACCCATCAGATCAAAAACGATACCTACAATAAGCGCTACCCAGAGAGCCGGCTTTTTGAAGATATCAGATTTCTTTTTCTCATGCTCTGCATGGTTCATGAAGTCTACTGCAAACACGGGGTTCATGATGAAGGCCACTATCAATGATGCCGTCAAAGTGAAGATCAGCATCGTTGGCAGATAGATCATGAACTTACCGATGATACCCGGCCAGAATAACAATGGCACAAAGGGCGCCAGCGTGGTGAGCGTACCAGCCAGTACCGGAATAAACACTTCACCCGCCGCCATCATGGCCGATTTCTCGGAACTTAGCTTACCTCCTGCCTGCACAAAGATCCGGTGTGTATTCTCGATCACCACAATGGCATCGTCCACAATAATACCCAGTCCGAACAGCAATGCAAACAGTACGATGAAGTTCAGTGTCACATGGGTTCCCACTATCAAGTCTGCCGCGGGCAGGAACATGAATGCCACGAACATACTCAGCGGCACAGAGAGCGCCACAAAGAAGGCATTTGTTACACCCATGAAGAACATCAGGATGATCAATACCAGCAGGAAACCGATCACGATGGTATTCACCAGTTCGTTGAAAGAGGTCCTGGTGGTTTTACTCTGATCACCTGTTACCACCACATCGAGATTTTTCGGAAAGTTCTCTGCCTTCATCTGGTCTACCACTGCCTTCACAGCATCGGAAGTTTCGATGAGGTTCTCACCGGCGCGTTTGATGATATTGAGCGTGATCACATTCTTTCCGTTGAGACGCGCATAGCTCTCGCGCTCCTTGATGGTGTCTTTGATCTGTGCGATATCTTTCAGGTAGATGGAGCCACCTTTTGAATTGCGGATCACCACTTTCTCGATATCGAAAGTTGTTTTGAACTGACCTTTCAGTTGCAGGTTACGTTTTGTATTCCCTGCTTCCAGCAAACCTCCGGAGATATCCATGTTCTCGCGCTTGATAGCTGATTCGATATCATCGAAAGAAACGTGGGCGCTGGCCATCCGGTAATTGTCAACGTTGATCTGGAACTCGCGCTCCGGGGCGCCCACCAGGTCTACGCGGTTGAGCTGGGAAAGCTCTTCCAGCCTGTCTTTCAGGTCATCTGCATATTTCTTCAGTCGCACCACATCAAAGTTACCGCTCACGTTCACATACATGATGGGCTGATCGGAGAAGCTCACTTCCATTACGGAGGGCTCTTCAGTGAGATCTGTCGGCAGATCTGGCTTGGCCTTGTCTACCGCATCCTTCACTTTCCGCAGTGCGATATCCGTTTTCACATCCGTATCAAATTCCACCATGATGGCTGAATAATCCTGAACGGAAGTGCTGGTCACTTTATTGATCTTGGCGCCGGTAATGCCTTTGATCTGTTTCTCGATCGGCTGGCTTACCAGGTTTTCTATGTCTTTGGGTGAGTTACCTACATAAATCGTTTGTACGTAGATGGTAGGTATCACAATGTCCGGGAACTGTTCTTTAGGGAGGGTCACAAACTGGTACACACCCATGGTACTCACAAGGATCATGAGCAGGTATATCGAAGTCTTGTTCCTGATACTCCAGGTGGTAGGACCGAACTGTTTGAATTTCCCCGTAAGGTTTTCTAAAACACTCATAAGGTTGATTTAAAGATCTTCTGAACTTACTTTGCGTTGGTGATGATGAGCTGTCCGTCATAGAGCCCCTGGAATCCTTCAGTGATCAGTTGATCACCTGCCTGGAGACCGGTTTTGATTTCCAGCCTGTCGCCATACAATTCGCCCACTGTCACAGCGCGTTTCACTGCGGTGAGCTTGCCATTCTGATTGATGGCCACCATTACGAATTTTCCATTTTCATCGCTTTGCAGGGTGCTAACGGGAATGGTTATGGCCTCGGGCGTTGTATAATCCTGGATACGTACAATAGCGAGCTGGTTGGCCCTTACTGTTTTTCCGGCCGGGATACGCGCCTCGATATTGAAAGTTCTCGTATCCATATTGATGAGCTTGCTGGCAACGCTCACTTTACTGCGGAGCGTATCATTATTTGATTCAGGTAATGAAATCAGCACATTGCTGCCCACACCGATCTTGTTCTGGTAATTTTCAGGCACTTCCGCTACCACCTTGAGGTCGTTCACATTCACAATGCGGATACCGAACTGAGATGCTGATGCAGGTGAAAGTACCTCACCCACGCGGATATTCACCATATCAACCACGCCGCTCATTTCTGCATACACGTTGGCCATGTCCAGCTGGTTCTCGGCCTGCTCCACCACCTTGGCTGCATTGTCCATCTGTGCTTTGGCATTGATCAGGTCTATCTCTGCGCCGATCTTCTGGTCCCAGAGATTCTTCCTGCGCTCATAATATGTTTTGGCAGTATTGAGCTGGATCTTTGCCTGGTCTACCTGTTGACGGTAAGCCACATCATCCAGCTTTACCAGCAATTGTCCTTTTCTCACATTGTCGCCTTCTTTTACATAGATGGCTTTGATCTGTCCACCCGCACCACGCGGCGTCACGTAAACAACGTTCACGGCATCGATCCTTCCTTTCAGGTCGATATAGTGAGTGAAGCGGGAAGTAGACAGGCTGGAAACGGCTACCAGCTTGGTCTTTTCAGGTTTCGCAAAACTGGAGTCGAGTTTGCTCAGCTCATTTTCCAGCTTGATGATCTGATCGGAGACCCTGGCCAGTTCGCTGCTCAGGGACTGCTGTTCAGCTTTGGCTTTTGAAAGCTCCTCTTTTTTCTTGCTGATATTGTCGTTCACTGAAGCGCCGCAGGCTGCCAGCGAAAGCATCACTACACCGGCGCTTAGTTTAAGTATCGTATTCATATTAGTCATTTATCTGGTAATGGAAGTTGTGTTTGTTTTAGAGTTTACCGATGGCGCGGAGGTAATCGATCCTTGCTATCACTGCATCGAAGAGTGCGGCGTAATAATTCACCTGTGCATTCTTCAGTTCAGTTTGCGCATTGGTGATTTCGAGGTTGGAGCCCAAGCCCTGATCGTATTTCAGTTTAGCCTGGTTGAAGATGCTTTCCGCCAGTTCCATATTCTTCTTCTGGCTTTCCATTGTCAGCAATGCATTTCCGATCTTGATCCGTGCCGTGTCTACTTCATTATCGATATTCAGTTTCAGCAGTTCTTCCTGGTTCTGCGTTTTTTGAAGTTCCAGTCTTGCTTTGGCAACCCTTGCATTCTTGGCAAAGCCTTCAAAGATGGGAACAGAGATCCTTACACCCACAAAAGCTGTAGTGAACCAATCTCCATCGTTAAAGAAATTGAACTTGTCGCGCATCGCATTCTTACTGAAGGTGCCAAAAGCGGAAACAGTAGGGATCCTGCTGAGCTGGTAACGTTTCACATTGAATTCGTTCAGCTTCTTGCCCAATTGCAGGTACTGGAATTCTTTGCGGTCTTCGTATTTGTAGCTATCGTCGAGTATATTTTCTTTCAGCTTTTCTTCAGATAGGGTATCTGTGAGCACCAGTTCATCTTTGGAAGGCATTCCGATGAGGAACTTCAATCCCAGGAGCCCGATCTTCAGGCTGTTCTCCACTTTCATTCTTTCCGTGCGGAGATTGGTGACGGAAACTTCCAGTTTGTCTACATCCAGTTTCTCCACCAGCCCCTGCTGATAAATGGCGCGGGTATCGCTGAGTGTTTTATCGAGACGTTCGATATTGGCATCAAAAGTTTCCATTTGTTTTCTTCCGATAACGATCTGCCAGTACACTTTGTAAACATTCGCCTTGATCAGCTCCATGGTTACTTCAGCGTTCTTGGTGGCCCACTGCATGCTGGTTTCCCTGGCCTGCAGCCCGATGAATACCTGGCCATCGAAAAGGATCTGGTTGAGGCTCACACCTGCAGACGCATTCCATTTGGTGCCGAATGGCGCGGCTATCAATCCGAAATCCTCGGGCGCTGTGATGGGATCACCATTGCCTTTTCTCACACCTTCCGCCACCAGTACACCGTAAGTGCCCTGCGCTATGAAGTTGGGAAAGGATTGTACCGGTACTTTGGGATAATGAATGGCTTCGATATTTCCCGAAACATTCGGTAAAGCCTGAGCAGTGATCTCTTTATTGGTCTGCTGCTGGATCTGAATATCTACCAGTGCATTCTTTACAGTTACACTGTTCTTGCTGGCATATTCCACACATTGCTGTACAGACATTTCATGACGGTTCTGCGCCATCAGGGTTGATGGAAGGGCAAAACCTGCCAGGAACATGATCAGCGTTGTTGAACTTCGCCTTGCTACCTGATAAGGGTTCATATTGGTTTGCTTTTTTTTCTTTCTTCTTTGTATTTCATGATCAGGGCATGCCCCTTTGTACTGGCGATCCCGAACACATAATGCTCAAGTATCAACTGCACCACTTCCACGAAATTGTATTTCGAAGTAGGGAACACCTGCGTATTGAAAGGCATCATCATGGATTCTAGCCTGAACCTGCTGATCACGTCTGTATTGAGATCATTCCTGAATAATCCTTCACTGATGCCACGTTTCATATTCTCCCGTACTACAGTGAAGAGATACTCGTGTTTGTAATTCAGGAATTTTTTGAATGCCTCCGAGTGGTTCTTCTCCAGGTCGTGCAGGATTATGGGATTCATGTTGCGGAACTGCTCAGCCAGCAGGTCCATGGTGAGGAACAGTTCATGCACCGCGTCTTTAGCCCCGGCATAGCATTCATCGCATTCCCTTTTCATTTTGGAGAGCGTGTAGTCCAGCACTGCATTCACCAGTTCATCTTTATCTGAATAGTACTGGTAGATGGTCTTTTTGCTCATGCCGAGTTCCCGCGCGATATCATCCATACTCACATTCCGCGTGCCCAGTTGCATGAAGAGATCATCGGCTTTCTGCCGGATCCTTTCCCTGGTTTGTGTATCTGTTGAGCTCATAATCGGCGACAAAACTAGGGAAACTTTGAAAGTAGTTCAAGTTTCCGACCCTTTTTTTTGGCTTTTTAGATGATTTTGTCTGACCAATGTGATGAAAGGAAAATATGGGGGCAAACACGACAGCAGTGGGACTGCTTTCTGGAAATTGCACAAGAACCGGGCCGTTCTGAATGTTGAAACACTGAGCAGTAGCGGGTTTCAGGAACTATTTCGGCGGTAAGGTACGGGATAGTACTTTTGAGTTCAAATCTCCCTCATCGTATGACAGTGAAGCAGGTACTGAAAAAGATCTTCCAATATTTTTTACAGGGACTGATCATCCTGGCGCCCATCGCCATTACGGTGTATGCGGTTAGCGCCCTCTTCAATTTTATCGATGGCATCCTTCCCGGCATTATCGGGAAATTTTTTCCGGGCTTCCTGGGAACGGATGCGGAAGGAAAAGCGATCAATATACCAGGTCTGGGCTTCGTACTGGTATTACTGGTAGTGATCTTTGTGGGTTATATCTCTTCTTCGTACATCATCGGCAAACTGGTGGAACTTTTCGATAAGGTTTTGGAAAGAACGCCGGGCATCAAACTGATCTATACCACCATCAAGGATTTCTTTGAAGCCTTTGCAGGCAATAAAAGAAAGTTCGACAAATCCGTTCTTGTCAGTATTGAAGGCAATGATGTATGGCAGATAGGTTTCATTACGCGTGAAGAGCTGCACGAGTTCGGCCTTACAGAATATGTGGCGGTATACGTTCCGCAATCTTATGCGCTCACCGGGAGGTTGTACTTCGTAAAGTCAGACAGGGTAAGGCTTCTTACAGATATCAGTTCCACAGATGCCATGAAATTCGCCATCTCTGGCGGTGTAACGGAAATAGACGAAGAAAATCCGGCATAGTTTTCTTTTCGTATATAGTTGGTTTTTCCCCGGTGCTATCGTGCCGGGATAACCGAAAATATACCTATACATGAGAAAACCTTTCCTCCTCTCTTGCTTTGTGCTGATCGGGCTCAAAGCATTCTCCTGGGGCTTCTATGCCCATAAGCTGATCAATTTCCAGGCCGTGTTCCTGTTGCCGCCGGAGATGACCGTCTTTTTCAAATCACATATCCATTACCTCCGTGACCATGCAACAGACCCTGACCGGCGCCGTTATATCGTGCCAGGTGAAGGCCCCAGGCATTTTATCGATCTTGATCATTACCAGACCGATTCCCTGCCCCGTTACTGGAAAGCAGCGGTGGAGAAATATTCTGAAGATACGCTCCATGCACATGGCATTGTTCCCTGGTGGCTGCAGATCATGCAGCAAAGACTTACCAGGGCCTTTAAAGAGAAGAGGACCGATGCTATTTTGAAACTGTCGGCAGACATCGGGCATTATATCGGCGATGCCCATGTGCCTCTTCATGCCTGCAGCAATTATGATGGCCAACAAACCAATCAGCGTGGTATCCATGCGCTCTGGGAATCTGCACTGCCGGAACTGCTGGCGGAAGAACAATGGCAACTTTTCACATTGCGCGCATTTTATCTTCCTGATCCCGCTGCTTTTTTCTGGGAGCGTGTATTGGAAAGCGGCGCCGCAGTGGATACAGTACTGAGGACTGAACGTTTGCTTTCCGGTCAGTTTCCACCTGATGCACGCTATGCTTTTTCTGAACGAAATGGAAAACTCCAAAGACAATACAGCGCTGAATTTGCAGCGGCTTATCATCTTGCCATGAACGGAATGACGGAACGCAGACTGAAGCAATCCATTCAGGCTGTGGCAGCCAGCTGGTACACAGCCTGGGTGAATGCAGGCCAGCCGGACCTCCAGCAGCTGTTGAAGGATTCAGGTAATGCAGAAAAAAAGAAGGCCGTTCAACTGCTGAATAAATTATGGCTGCACGAAGAAAGGAATATGCCATGAATTGAATAATTTTGATATTCCATAAGGTTAGTATAGTAATCAACAATAGAAGAGAAGATCATGATCTATAATTTCAATTCTGGCCCCAGCGTATTACCCAAAGAAGTATTTGAACAAGCCAGCAAGGCAATCCTCGATTTCAACAACACCGGATTATCGATCCTGGAGATCGGCCACCGCACTCCCTTGTTCCAGGCAGTACTGGACGAAGCCATCGCCCACGTAAAAGAACTGATGAAACTGGATGATCAGCATGAGGTTCTGTTCCTCCATGGCGGCGCATCCACACAGTTCTTCCAGATCCCCATGAACCTGCTCAACGAGAACGAAATGGCGGCTTATACCGATACCGGAGTATTTGCCACCAAGGCCATCAAAGAAGCAGGCAATTTCGGGCATGTGGAAGTGGTATACAATGGAAAGCCTTCCAATTTCCGTGAGCTTTCTAAAAATATCCAGGTCCCCAAAACCGCCAAATACCTGCACCTTACTTCCAACAATACCATCGAAGGAACACAGTGGCACGATTTCACGCAGTTCTACAACTCCGGCGTTCCGCTGGTCTGCGATATGAGCAGTGATATTCTCAGTCGCGTTATGGACTTCAATAAATTCGATCTCATCTATGCAGGTGCGCAAAAGAATATAGGCGCTGCCGGCGTGAACATGGTGATCGTGAACAAGAACATCCTTGGGAAAGTGGACAGAAAGATCCCCAGCATGATGGACTATCGCCAGCATATCGAGAATGGCTCCATGCTCAATACGCCTCCGGTTTTTGCCATCTACGTTTGTATGCTTACGTTGCGCTGGCTGAAAGAGCTCGGTGGCATCCCCGCTATCGAAAGACTCAATGATGAGAAAGCCGCTCTGATGTACAGCACACTGGATTCACTGCCGCTCTTCAAAGGATCAGTTCCGAAAGAAGACAGGAGTAAGATGAATGCCACTTTCACCATCGATAATCCTGAACTGGAAAAATCATTCCTGGATATCTGCAAGAACAATGGAATGGTGGGCGTGAAAGGGCACAGGCTCTCCGGCGGATTCAGGGTATCCATGTACAATGCTATGCCTTTGGCAGGTGTGCAGGCTATCACAGAGCTGATGAAAGATTTTGCAAAGAAGAATGGATAAAAAGAAGTTTTAACGCTTTCGAATATTTGTAGAAAGACTGCTCCGGATCGGGGCAGTCTTTTTTGATTCAGCGCAACTGCAGGTCTCTTTACAACCTATACAACTACAATAAACCGTAAGACGATTAAGCATCCGGAGATGTGTTGAAAATATTTTTCGAATGAACCTCCCCGTAAGTTTGCATCAGGATAGTGATCACATCCGTTTTTTCAAACCATTAAATTGAATCCGTATGAATCGATCCGCAAAATTTGCGAGCCTTCTCTTCTGTATCCTCTGCATCTCAATGCTCAGTTGTAAAAAGGATAAGATTGACCGCTTTGCCGGAACCACTACTTTCCCCCGCACAGAGCAGGAAAAGGAAAAAGCAGCCCTGCATTCCGAATTTGCAAACATGCTCCGCCACATCTACCAGGACGAGCAAGCATTCCGCGAAGTGCAGGCAGCTATCTGGAGCGGCTATTATGAAGACGAACGCGTTTTGCTCAAAGCCTTACTGGCGCCGGGCTCCAGCCCACTGTACACACTGGATGCCTTCAAAAAATTCAATACCGCCAAAGGCAGGTTCCAGCAACAATTCGACCGCTTCATCAACAAAGACAGTTTTCCCCTGCTGACGCGATACCTGGATAAAGCAGGATACAAAACAGGGAGCAACTGGCCATCCCAGGAAAAGCCTTCCCTGATGCGTGTGAACGCTTTGGTGAACATCGATCCTGAAACTGGTGGTGAAGAAGAAGCACCCGCTATTTACTTTCCCTACTCAGAAAATTACAGGCCCGTATTTCAGAACAATGAAGAAACCTGGGTCCGCACAACCCTTGTTGCTGCCGACAGGGATGCCAATGAAGGTCCGGGCCTCGAACCGCTGAACTGCGGCAGTTACAATTGTTATATCCCCGTTCTGGTGAATGATGATTATTGCGAACAACGCGCTGTACATATCGTACAATCGGGAGGCCGGGTTGCAACAACTGCTCCGCCTGTTGCCTCACCCACCGTCTCCATGGTAATGATTGGAAAAGTAATGTGCAGCAAACAATACGATCACCTGATCAGCTTCACCGGCAATGGCGGTGGCTCTGAACTGAGATTCGTCAGGGCCGATGGCTACCTGCAGCATAATTCGAATGGTCAGATCACCAGTCCCCAAAATGTAATTTCCGTCAATTGTTCCCGCAAAGAGATCCGAAAGAAAAGATGGAAAGAAGTGAACAGTATCTGGGATTCCAACTGGGAAGCTGATAATCCCGAACAGGTGTTTGCAATTTATGAAGAAGATAATGAGGGCAGCCGCACTCTCTCCGGTTCCATCCAGGCCAAACTCAAATCACTGACCATCGAACCACTGAACTACGAATTCACTGTAAAAACAAAGGATGATATCATCCGTCAGCTGGGCTGGAAGCGAAACAGTTTTTTCGCCTTCAACCAGGGTGGGCTCAACAATGGATGCGGGCTCTCCGATGGCTTTACTATTTACGATTGCAAAACCTCTGTAGCCTATACAATGCCGGCGCGTAAATAGGCAGCGTGTGTCAGTCGTTCACCGGAGGCGAACAAATACGGATCACTCGCCGGAGGCGAGCGACTGGCGGCACTCTGCTCATTCGATAACTTTCCGATAGTTACACTCTCCAATAAAAGGCTTTTGGTAAATCCTTCCAAAGCCTTTTATTTTGTTCACGCTAATACGGTTCAAGCCCCGCAGGGGACCTGACCGGCTGCTATTACATAAACCTGTATTTAAAGATCATACATATAATCAGTTATTATGGTTACCATTTCACCTTTCAGGGCGTTAAGACCTGCCGCAGACCTGGCAAAAGAAGTTGCATCAAGACCTTATGACGTGCTCAATAGCCAGGAAGCCAGGATTGAAGCCAAGGGACATCCCAACTCCTTCCTGCATATCACCAAATCCGAGATCGATCTGCCGGATAACGTTGACATTCATACGCAGGCTGTGTACGACAAGGCGAAAGAAAACCTGCAGGACTTCATCCGTCGCGGTACCCTCTTCCGTGAACAAAAGCCCTGCTATTATATTTACCAACTCGTAATGAATGGCCGCAGCCAAACCGGCCTCGTTTGCGGCAGCTCCGTAGATGACTATGAAAAAGACCTTATTAAAAAACATGAATTCACCCGTCCTGAAAAAGAACAGGACCGTATCAACCATATCAAAACTACGGGCGCACAAACCGGTAATGTATTCCTCGCTTATCGTAATGTTACGGAGCTGGACAAACTCATCGAAGAATGGAAGGCTACCAATCATCCCAGCTACCTCTTCACAGCAGATGATGAGATCAGCCATACCATCTGGACTATCGATGATGATTATACTATCCGATCCATCTCCGACCTGTTCCTGAAATTAGTACCCGCCACTTATATTGCAGATGGCCACCACCGTGCTGCCTCTGCCGCCAAAGTACGCAAAGCCCTCGGCGCTGATGCCAAAGCCGGTGCAGACATTTTCCTGACTACGCTCTTTCCCTCCAACCAGTTGTACATCATGGATTACAACCGCGTGGTGAAAGACCTTAACGGCCTCAGCGAAGCAGACTTCTTCAAAAAACTGGAAGCAGCTTTTACCATCGAAAAAATCGACAAAGCATTGGCTCCTGCCAATCTTCATGAATTCGGAATGTACATCGGTGGCCAGTGGTACAAGCTCAACTCCAAACCCGGCACCTTCAATGAAGATCCGATCGGCGTACTGGACGTAACCATTCTCTCCAATAACCTCCTCGATCCAATACTCGGCATCAAGGACCAGCGCACAGACAAACGAATCGATTTCGTTGGTGGTATCCGCGGCCTCGGCGAGCTGGAAAAAAGGGTGAACTCAGGTGAAATGGTTGTGGCATTCAGTTTGCACCCGGTAACTATCCAGCAATTGTTCGATATTGCGGACAGCGGCAATGTAATGCCTCCCAAGAGCACATGGTTTGAACCCAAGCTCAGAGATGGATTACTGACGCATCTGATCGATTGATATAACAGCTACGCACATAGCAAAACCCTGTTAATCAATTCATATTATTCAACTGCCCCCGTTTAGCCCTGGCCGTTCATCAACTTCAATCACTTATCTTTGACAGATATGAAAAAGTTATTATTTGCCGCCGGCATCTTGTTATCAGCAGGTATCGCTACTGCCCAGGATACAGATAGCAAGTCAGCGCAGGAGACCGCTAAAGGATTTGTAAGGCAGGGAGATTATCCCAATGCCATTCTCATCCTGAACCGCGCTTTGCAAAAAGACGCCAGTAACTTTGAATTACAAAAAGACCTCGCATTTGCCTACTACCTGCAACGCGATTATGCCCATGCTATGGGCGTAGCCAAACCGCTTGTTGAACGTGAAGATGCTGACGTGCAGTCGTTCCAGATCCTTGGCCTTGTCTATAAAGCCCTGGAAGAAAGAAAGGACTGTGAAAAGATGTATCGCACAGCACTGAAGAAATATCCCAATGAAGGTGTACTCTATAGTGAGTATGGAGAAATGCTCTGGAGCAAAAAAGATTATAAGGAATCCATCAAACTATGGGAAAAAGGGATCGAGTCAGACCCCAATCATTCCGGCAATTATTACAACGCTGCCAAATACTATTATTTCACACAGGATAAAGTATGGAGCATCATTTACGGAGAGATCTTCGTAAACCTCGAAAGCTACTCTAAAAGAACACCGGAAATAAAAACCGTTTTGCTGGACAGCTATAAGAAACTGTTCACCGATGGTAACCTCACCAGGGGACAGGATATGAAGAACAATTTTGTACGCCTCTTCCTGGAAACCATCCAATCACAATCGGGTTATATCGCCAGCAATGGCATCACCCCCGAATCACTTTCCGCCATCCGTACCAAATTCATTGTTGACTGGTTTGCGAAAAATGCTACCGGACATCCTTTCCGTCTTTTCGATTACCAGCAGCAACTGCTGAAAGGAGGAATGTTTGAAGCTTACAACCAGTGGATCTTCGGCGCTGCGGCCAATTTGGGAGCGTATGAGAACTGGACAAAACTTCATGCAGAAGAAGCCAGCCAGTTCAATAATTTCCAAAAGAACCGTGTTTTTAAATTACCGGCCACCGGTCAGTATTATCAGACTGCTTCCAAATAATTAACAATCAATTGATAGCTATTCTGTGGCCGCAGGCCCGGAATAGCTTTTTTTATTGCCGCAGAAGTGGTAATTTGATAGTTGATTCACAGTATAAAAACGATTGTATGACCGAACCCAGACGCCTTTTCGATTGCCTGAATTATCACCTGGAACGAAAACCAATTGCCGATATGCTCTCCGCAAAGATCAACGGCAGCTGGAAAAATTTCAGCACGAGAGAAGTGAAAGATATTGTGGACCAGCTCAGCGCAGGCCTTCTTTCCCTGGGTATCGGCCCCGGCGACAATACCGTTGAAGGCAAAGACAAGGTGGCGCTCATAGCAAAGAACAGACCTGAATGGATGATGATCGATCTGGCCGTACAACAGATCGGCGCCGTGCTCACGCCCGTTTATCCAACCATCAACGTTATAGACCTTGAATTCATTCTCAACGATGCCAAAGTGAAGATCATCTTCGTGAATGATGAAGAGCTCTATCATAAAGTGGCCGCAATCAAAGACAGGGTGCCAACACTTCAGTTCATCTTCACCATCGAAGAGGTGAGCAGCAGTCGTAACTGGAGTGAGCTCCTAAGTCTTTCCGACTCCGCCAGCCTTGCCCGTGTGCAGAAGATTGCAGACACCATCCAGTACGAAGATCTGGCCACTATCATCTATACATCCGGAACTACCGGCACCCCCAAAGGCGTAATGCTCTCGCACAGGAATATCCTCAGCAATGTGATCGCCTGCATGCCCTGCTTCCCACCCGGCGATAACATGCGGTCATTGAGTTTCCTTCCGCTGAACCATGTGTTCGAGAGGATGGTCACTTATCTCTATCTCTTCCGCGGTGTTGCTGTCTACTATGCGGAAAGTATGGATACCATCGCGGATAACCTGCGTGAAGTAAAACCTCATATGTTCACTACCGTTCCCAGGCTCCTGGAAAAAGTTTACGAAAAGATCATGGCCAAAGGAGCAGACCTTACCGGCGTCAAAAGAAAACTGTTCTTCTGGGCCCATAGCCTGGCCACAAAATTCGAGATCAACAGGAACCAGGGCATGGTGTACAATATGCAACTGGCCCTTGCCAATAAACTTATCTTCAGCAAATGGCGCGAAGCGCTGGGCGGTCAGCTGCGTTGCATCGTTACCGGTGGCGCCGCCGCACAGGTACGCCTGATCCGCATCTTCACTGCTGCCGGCATCCCTATCATGGAAGGATATGGCCTTACCGAAACCTCTCCGGTGATCAGCGTGAACCGCTATGAAGTACAGGATCGTATGTTCGGCACCGTTGGCCCGCTCATCGACGGCGTGGAAGTAAAGATCGCCGAAGACGGAGAGATCCTTTGCAAAGGCCCCAATATTATGATGGGCTATTACAAGCGCCCAGACCTCACTGCTGAATCCATTACCGATGGCTGGTATCATACCGGAGATATCGGACAAATGGTCAACAACAAATACCTGAAAATCACCGACCGCAAAAAAGAACTTTTCAAAACCAGTGGCGGAAAATATGTAGCGCCGCTGCCTATCGAGAACAAACTCAAAGAGTCCAGGTTCGTGGAACAGGTAATGGTTGTAGGCCCCGAAAGAAAATTTGTGGGTGCGCTCATCGTTCCATCTTTCTCCAATCTGAAAGACTGGGCCCGCAAGGAAGGCCTGGAAGAAATGGACAACAACAAACTGATCCGCCATCCCAAAGTGACACAGTTGTACAATGACCTCATAGAGAATTTCAATAAATTCTTCAATCACGTTGAACAGGTGAAAAAATTTGAATTATTGTCGAACGAGTGGAGCATCAATACCGGAGAATTAACGCCCAAGCTAAGCATCAAAAGAAAAGTGATCATGGAGAAATACCAGGATGCTATCGATCGCATCTATCTCAATGCAGTGGCGCATTCTGAAGAGTAATACCCGGTGGAGTGTCTGCAGTCACCCGCCGGGCGGCGAGTGAATTTCGTATAGTCGCATCTGGCGATGCGGTGTTCGCCGGAGGCGAACAAATAGAAGTCACTCGCCGGGAGGCGAGCGACTGCCAACTCGCTGCCCTTTTTAGTTACCCGCGAATCATTTGAAAACACTGACGCCTCAGACCATTATTAACACAGTTGAGCTAAGTTCAGTTGCCAATCCCTGTTTTCTATTGCATATTTACAGGCACACTTTTCATTAATCAATCAACTCCCGGGTATGAAATCACTATTGCTGCTATTGCTGGTGTTTGCCAATATGGGCTTTACCATTGCAGGCAAAGACTTTCAACAACCCGGCCTTTCAATGCCATCACTGACCAACAGCCCTTCCATCCAGGATTGTATCATTGTTGCATCACCGGATGCCAACAGGATAATAATGAATTAAGTCAATACCTCCCTTCCCATCTGATACAGTCTCTTTTTCTAAAACTGAATCTGTTTTCAATCGAAAATTGATTGGAACTTTGTTTCTGTCAATAACCTTTTCTATTCCCCTCCCGGGGCTCCAAAACGGTGTGTATGAAAACAGAAACCATTCTCCCCGAAGAATCAACACTTGATCCGCAGGATTGGACATCCATTCGTGCGCTGGGTCATCAGATGCTGGATGATATGATCGATTATATCCAATCAGCTGCAGAAAGGCCGGCCTGGAAAAAACCATCATCCTATGCAGTTGCCAGTATGCAGCAACCATTGCCGGAGCTTCCGCAGGATGCATCCGACGTGTACGAAGATTTTTTTACGCAGGTGCTTCCCTTCAACACCAACAATATCCATCCCCGTTTCTGGGGCTGGGTACAGGGAGGCGGCACCATTACCGGCATGCTGGCCGATATGTTGGCGAGTGGCATGAATGCCAATGTGAGCATAGGAGAACATATGCCCATGTATGTAGAGCGTCAGGTGATCAACTGGGCAAAAGAAATGATGGGCTTCCCCTCTACGGCCAGCGGCATCCTGTTGAGTGGTGGCTCCCTCGCCAATATCACAGCGATGATCGTGGCAAGAAATCATTTCAACAAAAACATCCGTCAGAAAGGATTGCAGTCCATGCCTTCACAACTGATCGTTTATGGTTCCGCTGAAACACATAACTGCGTTAGCAAAGCAATTGAAGTGATCGGTATCGGAAGTAACAACTTCAGGAAGGTGCCCGTTGACGAAAACTATTGCATCAACCTCAACGTACTCGAACAAATGATCATCGCCGATAAATCCGCAGGTCATACTCCATTCTGCATCATCGGCAACGCCGGTACTGTCAACACAGGAGCCATCGATCCGCTGACAGCACTTGCAGCCATTGCCAAAGCCAATAACTGCTGGTTCCATGTGGACGGCGCCTTCGGGGCTATCCCGAAAATATTACCGGAGTTTCAACAACGTTTGCAGGGAATCGAACTGGCCGACAGTTTAGCATTCGACTATCACAAATGGTTATACGTAAATTATGAAGTAGCCTGCGTACTGATCAAAGATGCAGCAGCGCATCGCGAAGCATTTGCAATTGCAGTCAGCTACCTGGCAAATCATGAACGCGGTCTCTCTTCCGGCCCCGATCCTTTCAGCAATTATGGAATGGAATTGTCGAGAGGCTTCAAGGCTTTGAAAGTATGGATGGTAATGAAGGAGAACGGGATGCAGAAATACCGGCAGCTCGTTCGCCAGAACATACGCCAGGCACAGTATCTGGCTGGTCTGATAAAACAGGAAACTTCTCTTGAATTGTTGATGGAGCCATCGCTGAATATCGTTTGCTTCAGGTTTACCGGCAATACCACAGATACTGAACAGCTCAATCAACTCAACAAAGAGGTCCTGATGCAATTGCACGAAAAGGGAATTGCAGCGCCCACGTATACTTTCCTCAACGGGAAATATGTGATCAGGGTAGCCATCACCAATCATCGCACACGCTTAACTGATCTTGATCAATTAGTGAAAGCTGTGCTACAGATAGGAGGCGGGCTTTCACGCTAAAATTTAACGATTAAACTAAACAAAATGCAACCAATAACTGTAGTTTCGTATGAACCGAAATACCGTAAGGATTTTGACAACCTGAACAGAGCCTGGATCGAAAAATATTTCCGCATTGAACCTGCAGACGATTATGTGCTGTTGAACCCCGATGAAACAGTGATCAAACCAGGAGGCTCTATCCTGATCGCACTGGAGAACAACACAGCCGTTGGCGTAGTTGGTTTGAAAAAGATCAACGATTCCGACTTCGAGATGATCAAAATGGCGGTGAGTGAAACTTCACAGGGGAAAGGGATCGGAGCCATTCTCGGAAATGCCATCATTGAAGAAGCAGCCAGGCTCGGAGCCCAAAAAGTGGTACTGTATTCAAATACAGGTTTGCTGCCAGCACTGTCATTGTACCGCAAACTTGGTTTTGTGGAAGTTCCCCTGGAACCTGATAACGATTACATCAGATCTGATATCAAAATGGAGCTGCTGATCAATAACAGCGCCCGTTCTTCCCGGGATGGAGAAAGCCCCCGGCAGGAACAGAACGCTGTGTTTTAAAAAGGATCCACATGTAACTCATGTTGGAAAGGACCGCACGTTTCAACGTAGGGTCCTTTTTTTATTCAAAAAGAATGCCGGGGAATTAATAACAGTACATTTGTAGCGCTAACAAAAGAACATGCTATGGCAAAGACCATCATCATCACAGGAGCGAATGGAGGACTGGGATCCACGGTAGTAAAGAAATTTCTTTCGGCAAATTATCGCGTGATTGCAACCGGGCACAACAGCAAGTCCCGGTTTGTTACCGATCATCCCATGTATGAATACCACGCAGTGAACCTGGCCGATGAAACGGAAACCAGTGCATTCATAGATACAATGATCAGTAAGCACAAGAAGATCGATGGCGCATTGCTCCTGGCAGGAGGATTTACCATGGGGAATATCGATTCAACGGATGGCCAGGCCATCAAAGAAATGTTCTCGATCAATTTCGAAACAGCTTATTACGCGGCAAGGCCACTCTTCAATCATATGATGCAGCAGGGTTATGGCCGCATTGTGCTGATCGGCTCCAAACCTGCACTCAATGCCGCTGCCGGGAAGAATGTACTGGCCTATGCCATCACCAAGAATATGCTTTTCAAACTGGCTGAGCTTCTCAATGAAACCGCCAAAGGGATTAATGTGGTTACTTCCGTTGTGGCCCCTGGCACCATCGATACAGCCGCCAATCGGAAAGACATGCCTGATGCCGATACCAGCAAATGGGTGAAGCCGGAGCAAATAGCCGACCTGCTGGATTTCATCTGCTCTGAAAAAGGCGATGCCATCCGTGAGCCGGTTTATAAGATGTATAATAACGCATAGGATCAACCGATCATCAATACACTATTCCATCCCGAAACACCATCGGGCTCCCGGTGCATATTCTCGATGTCTTCCATCCACATCCTGTCGTCGATAAAGAATTTGTAATGATACTTCCCCTCGGGCAGCATCGGGATTTCGATATACCATTGCCCTTTCTTGTCGGGCTTCAGCAGTAGTTTATCATGTTCCCAGTGATTGAAACTGCCGCAGAGTGCAATATGGTCGGCGCAACTGTTGTGCACCACAAAACGGATGGTCTTTTTCCGCTTGTTCACGTAAGGATATTCATGCGTTTTCATGATCGCTCCATTTTAGGTTTGCAGAAAACAATTCCTAAGCAATCAATCGTTGGTCCATACAGACGGATAGCCTACACTGAATGACGGTATGTATTTGGGAGGACGTAAAAGTTACGACAATACTCCTGGATTTCCGTAACGGAACCGGATTAAATTATCGTAACCAGGGAAGAAAGTAAGGGTACGGATGTATGCGTATTCAAACAAATGACGGATTAACGGGCAGGCGCTACAGTCATTACAGGTATCCTGCTTTCATTGAAGAGGAGGCGGGCAAAAAGCCTGTTCACAAACCCGCTCAGCAGCATTTCCTTACCGGGATTCACGACTATCAGGTCTGCATTGATCTGACGGGCATATTCCAATGTTGTATCCGCAATATTGCCACCATGAACGGTATGACATTCCACCGTCAGGTTAGTGTTCTCGCGCAACAACTGGTAAGTCTTATAGAGGTATACTTTGTTCACTGCATTGTCTTCCTCGCCGGGCTCACTTAATGCAATCAGGTGGATCCTTGCATTGAAATGCCTGGCCAGGTAACTGGCAAACATCACTTTTCTTAATGGAAGATGTGCATCCACCGGCAGCACGATATTTTTGATTGCTTCCAGTCTTGCCGTTCCCTTAACGGTCAGGACCGGGCAGCCTGTCTTTTTGGAGATCCTGTTGATATTGAAAGATCTTGAAAACCGCATGGGAAGAATACTTCGCGGTTTCTCTACGATAATGAGGTCTATTGCGTGCTGTAAAGCGTAAGAAGTAACATGTAGTTCCCTGCTGCCCCTGCGCATGGCCGTTATGAGCTGCAGGCCCTCTTCCAGTTGCGGGAAGAATTCTGCTTTGAGTTCCATCATCTGTACTTCGTAATCGGCCAGCTCACCTTCCGTGAGCGCCTGAACCAGATGTTTCTCAGCATCGGCCATACTATTATGTTCCACATGCACCAGGTGCAGATCACACCTGAAGTGATTGGCTATCATTACTGCCTGACTGATCACCCGGCTGGTCTGTTTACTGAATTCAACAGGCACCAGGATATTATTGAACAGCTTATTCATGCTATCGGACTTCCGCTTTAAATAAAGCTATGCTTAAGTAATTAAAACCCAGTTAAGCACATATTAAAAGCCTATTAAAGTAAGACGCAGTAAGGGTTTCACCCTAATGAGGACGAAGACTGTCAAGTGATTTTTGCAGTTTTGCAAGCTGTTTTTCCAGGACAATATTTACAGAGAGGATGGAATCGTTTTGGAGCACCAAACGTTTATTCTTTGATGCAAGCTCAACGTTCTTTTTTTTGAGCATTGCGCCAGCTACCAGCAGAGCGATAATACAACAAAGAGGGATCCAATGAATTAGCGATCGGTAGTTCATACCATTTTATAAGTCGCCAAATTTGATCTAAACCCCTTAAACGTGCATTAATCCAGCATTAAAAAGGAATTAAATCAGCGTGAGAAAGCTTTGATACTGGGTAAAACGATGGTAAAGACAGTGCCGGCAACAATATCACTCTGCACATTGATGGCTCCTTTATGCAATCCGATGATTCTTTTGGCCAGCGCAAGCCCCAGCCCGAATCCCTTTGTTCGTGTAGCGGCAGAACTTGTACGGTAAAATGGCTGGAAGATATGCTCGATCTCTTCTTCAGCAATCACATCACCCTGGTTCTTCACACGTATGATGATCTGTCCGCTCTGAAAACTGAGATCAACCCATGAAGTATGGTCCTGCGAATACTTACATCCATTCTCCACAAAATTCTTGATAGCGCTGTACAGCAGGTCGTTGTTGCCGAATACCAGGAACTCCCTGTCGTCTTCCGGAATATCTTCAAAATGCAATTCCACCTTATAATCCGGACTGATCTTTTGCACATCACCCATCACTTTGAACATCACTTCATCGATGCGCACTTCCACCAGTTCAATGGTGCCCTGGGAGCCTGTCTTTGCAATCTCCAGCAGGCTTTTGGTGAGTTGTTGCATCTGCTTTACATCTTCGCGGATACTCAGCATAACCTGCTTGTATTCTTCGATATTGCGGTCTTTGTGCAGGGTAACTTCCAGCTGACTGGAGATGGAAGTGAGCGGTGTGCTCAGTTCATGCGACGCATTGGAGATGAACCTTCGTTGGATCATGAAAGATTCCTGCAAGCGGTTCAGCAGTTCATTGAAAGTATTGGCCAGTTGATGAAGCTCATCCTGGCCGCTGCCGGCTTCCAGCCTGTGGGAAAGGTTTTGCAAAGAAATATCTTTTACTTCCTGTATGATCATGGATAGGGGCCTGACCAGCTGTACGGAGAATACCCAGCCTCCGATCAGCGCAATGGCAATCCCGATCAGGAGTCCGAGAAAGAGGATATGCCGCAGTTGCACCAGTCTTGCCCATCCGTCTTCATCATAAGCCGCCACTACCACCACAAGCCGGTTACGGGCATCGGTGTGATGAAAGGCAATGGCTTCGCGGCCTTTGACTTTGAAATAGACCTCTTCTTCAACGCGTGATCTTTCCAGGATGGTACGGTCAACCGGCGGAGCGGTTTCACCTTTGGCATTGAAAACATAGAGTGGGTTATCCAGGTAATCGAAGATCACTACACTCTTGCGGGGCAATGTGCTTACAGAGCCTGAATCTATCTGCGTGAGTAATTTGATACTGCTGTCCCCGAAGATGGAATAGATCTGTGCATTGTTATTGGCGCGGCCTTTCAGCCGTCTCGTAAATGCTTCGGCGCGGTCGCTTGAAGTAAAGTAATAAACACTCACACTGCTTAATAACATGATGGCAGTAGCCAGTAATGCAAAGAGGGCGGTTATTTTATACTTGATCTTCAATCAGCAATCAGGAATTTTCTTTCAGGATATAACCCATGCCTACCTGTGTATGGATGAGTTTTGAATCGAAATCCCTGTCGAGTTTCTTGCGCAGGAAATTCACATACACATCAATTACATTGGTTTTGGTATCAAAGTCAATATCCCACACATTGAGTGCGATGTCTGCGCGGCTCACCACGCGGTTCTTATTGCGGACCAGGTATTCCAGCAATTGAAATTCTTTGGCTGTGAGGGAGATGGGCCTTTCTGCGCGCGTCACTTCCTTACTGTCGAGGTTCATTACCAGGTCGGCCACTTTGAGCATATTCCCTGAGGGAACGTTCTGGTAGATGCGTTTGAGGAGAGCGCGGATGCGAACGAGCAGTTCTTTGAAATCGAAGGGTTTTACGATATAATCATCGGCGCCGGCATCGAAGCCTTCGATCTTATCATCTGTGGCGCTGAGGGCGGTAAGCATTACTACCGGGATCCTTTCATCGCGTTTGCGGATCTCCTTGCAAAGTTCGTAACCGTTCATCCCCGGCAGGTTGATGTCCAGGATCACGAGATCGAACTTATAGGTTTCCACCATCTTTTTACCGATCAATCCATCGTAGGCAACTTCCACATGGTATTGTTGCTCCATCAGGCCTTTTCTGAGAGCTTCTGCTATCTTCTTTTCGTCTTCTACGAGCAAGATTTTGACTTCATCCATATTCATAGTTATGACTTATGCCGGCAAAAATCAGAAATAAACAGGCTTATATACAGCCGGAGCTGTAAATATCGTATTAAAAGTGAATTAAAACACAGATAATTGCCCCGGGAAGATGGGGAATTGAGAGGGGCTGGCCGGGATAGGAGGCCTGCAGCAAGAAGAAAAAAAATGTACATAGAGATGTACATGCGGTCGTACAGACAGAAATAGCAATCAGTAGGGTAACAGATCGGAATGGCTTTTCATAAGAGAATTGACCGTGCCGCATCCATACGGCCGGGAGGTTCATTGCCGGATAGTGTCACTCAATCAAGCTCATTGTACGGAGGCTTCTATCGGTTCTTAAAAGTCTGGGGTTGTTGGTTTTTGTGGTTTTTCAATAATTATTTTCACTATCAGAAACTTAACCAGAAAAAGGAAATAAACTTGCTCATCATTGAAGAGCTACTCATGTGATTACGTGTGGAGCTGCTAAATACCCATTGGTTGTGTGGTGATACCTGAAGGGACTGTTCTATAAAGTTAGAAAAAAATCCATTTCAGCCAATCAGCCGGACCAATTTTATTTACGGTTAAGCGATGCCGCTATTTTACTACAAGCATTTTAAAACAATAGTGTTTACTTCATCCTCATAAGCTCTGAAACCCCTTCTTTTTTACACTGCCGGGAGAGATCCCGTGATGCTTTTTAAATATATCGATAAAGTTGCTCACCTTCTCATATCCCAACATCACAGCAGCTTCATTCACAGTCAATGGTTTTTCCATCAACAGGTTCTTGGCCAGTTGCATTTTTTTATCGAGATAATATTCATAAACACTCTTGCCGAAAATATTCTTGAAGTGACGCTTTAAAGTAGACTCGCTAAGAGCCACCTGTTGCGCAATGGCATTGAGATTGGGAAGTGTTTTTTGCAAATGCGCTTTTAAGATGGCTTCCGCTTCCATGATCTTTTCAAAGTGAACATCCTGCGTGGCAGGAATTCCCTGCACCCGGTGACGCAATGCATGCAACAGAAAGCTATTGATCAGCTTGATAGTGATGGTCCTGATCAATTGCGGATCACTTCCCTGGTTTATCGCCGCCTCGAACAAAGCATTCACTGTAACATTATCTGTGGCAGTAGCAGGTTCTATCAATACCAATGGTTTATTATCAACGCTCAGTTTTTCCCAGAGTGACTCCAATGGAAGGTTCGCTTTCTGGAACTGTTGCGCCAGCCAGAAGGCAGATACATTCACATCGATCCATTGTGCAGGGAAATGTGGCGTGATCTCCAGGTCCATCGGCACACTGTCTGCAATCAACAGGGTACTGCGAGTGTTGGGTCTGGAATATTGGCGATGCGCGCCAATCTGTTGCCAGGTACAATGTTCAGGCGTAAGAATAAAAATGATGGTATAGTTTTTATCAGCCCCTTCCGTTCCGGGCTTATAAAACTCCACCGGCTGATGGAACAGCAGGTTCCATGCACGAAGCGAAAAGGCCGGCTCAGGTTGCCATCTTTGCACGATACCACGGGCCAGGCGACCGGAAACCCTCAACAGGTCCTCGCCTACCACCTCTCCATTCATTTCGTGGCTCAATTGTTTAAACTCATGATCGAGGTCAATCGCAGGAAATTTGATTCGATAGTTTCTCATACTGGTTCGGGTTGACATTGGCATTTTTTTTATTGCATACATACCCTATTGCTGACAGTTAGTATCAAATAATTGATACTTATCAACAACATGTTCGGCAACATCAGACTTACTGATTGGCTACTATCAGGATAAACCAGAGTGAATAACTAAGGATGAAGGTTTGGGTGGAGAGTTAACGATTATACCAGATCGTTAGCTCTAAAATTAGATAAACTTTTTCGTCATGCAACTACTTGTTGATCTTTCTCAATATTTATTTCGACTAAATAGAAACCCTAAGTGTTTATTGAACTTATACGGGTATTTTATGAATCCTTACAGGCATCTCACAACGATACTCGTGATTAATTTTAACCGCAGAAATGATCACCGGTTATTTCTTGTTCATTATCCAATTCCTTAGAAAGAACCAATAGCAACAACTCCATCCATTCAATATCCATGACTCTCTGCATGTCCCTTCAATTAAGTAACAAGTAAGCGACATCATTGTACTATTCTGTTTGCAACTTTTTTTTCGAAAGAAAGAATTCGCTTGCATCTGCACAGGTCTCAACCTATGCAACAGCTACTTTATTGCCCGAACGGCAGAGACGAAAAATCCGTATTGCAAGGCTCTGACAGTATTCGCCTTTTAAAGACAATCCTGTCAATCACCAAATTAGCTTCTATGAAACTTTTTTACACAGTAATGTTTGTTGTTCCGTTCCTTACCATTGATCCAATTCATGCCCAACAAACATTTTCACGTACCCAGCTAAATGCCAATGGCATCCCTGAACTCAGCTCTTCCAAACATCAGTTACCTGCATCCGCCAACGCCAACTGGTATGCACAGATAACGGATCACATTCAGCAACTTGAAAACAAATTCTATCCATCCACTCAACAAAATCATTTCCGCGTTGCCAACTCCGCCAACCGCCTGGCATTTGATATTTCCCCCAAAGGCTACACCGTTCAACAGGTGCAGGAGCAATACCAGGAGGTTGGTTGGATAATGCGCTTCAATATTCTCGGCGCCTACAGAAAAAAATCTTTCTGGACCCCAGGGTCTTACTGTACGCCGCACACAGACAAAGACATGCTCCGCTACTCCTATAATAATATAGAAGTACAATACACCAACAACAACGCAGGGCTTCGTCAGAATTTTATCATTCAGCAAAAGCCATCAGGCAAAGGAAAAATTAAAATTCGCATAGCCATCAACGGTAATCTGGAACCGGTATTGCAAAATAACCGGCTGGAGTTCCAGACAAAAGATAGTCTGCAACAAACCGTATTCCTGTATGAAGATCTCAAAGTATGGGACAATCAGTACAAGCCGCTCCCGGCTACCATGCAACTGAAAGGCAATATCCTTACGCTGGAAGTGGATGACAGCGGCGCAGAATATCCTGTTACCATTGATCCCATCAATAAGGCAGCCGACTGGAAAACCAATACCAACGGGCTTCTCGCAGGACTTGGCCTTACCGGCCCCCAGATCCTCAGCTCATTGTACGGCTACGCTGTTTGTGGTGTAGGCGATGTAAACAACGATGGTTACGGAGATGTGGCTGTATCCGCACCCGGACTGATCGGTGTGCTCAATGGTAATTCCCTGGCAAGCGTTGGCGCAGTGTTCGTGTACTACGGAACACCTACAGGTCTGGCCGAAACGCCTGCAAAAACTTTACAACCAAATACTGCCGTTGCCGGAGCCCTCTTCGGCCTGAGCATCGATGCAGGAGATGTAACAGGCGATGGCATCAACGATATTGTTGTTGGCGCACCGCTGGACCACCTGGAACTCTCGCTGGGCTTACTCGGTAATATCGATGGAACTGTTGGAAAAGTATATGTGTTTCCCGGCGGCAACCAGGCAGCAACCAATCCCACCAATTTCCTCACACTGAATATGAATACCAGTCATGTTACCGGTATCAGCATCAAAACAAATGCACTCTTCGGATTTTCAGTGGCCGTAACGGAAGATCTGAACAATGATGGGAAACAAGACATCATCGTAGGCACTCCCGCTTTTGTGAAAGTGGATCTCATTTTGCTTTCCACTACTACCGGCGGGGCTTTCGTTTTCCTTACCGATAAGAACAGTAACAATTTTTCCAGCATCGTGCAACTGGACCCACCCAGTTTCAACCTGCTGGGCATCCTCAACGTTCCGTTACTGAGCGGCATCAGCGGACTGATGTTCGGATTCAGCGTGGACGGCGTGGGCGATTTCAATAACGATGGCGCTCCGGATGTGGTTGTAGGCGCTCCTGCCGGCGTGAACATCTCCAGCCTCACCAATATCCTGAATGGACAAATCCTGGGAGGAACTGCGTATGTGTATTATGGTAAGACAAACAAGACCGGTATCAACAGCAGCATCGGCACAAGGCTGGAAGCTTCCTCAACAGGCCTGCTCAGCAATGCAGCCAATTTCTTTGGCATGAAAGTAAAAGGCATGCGCGGTATCGATGGAAAAAGAAACGGAAATATCGTTGTGGGTGCACCGTTAGGTGGTCTGCTTGCAAATGCATTGTCTCTCAATATCAAAACCGGGAATGTACATCTGTTCAAACAAAAAGCTTCCGGTTTCACAGGGTCCCTGGTGAATGCAGACCAGGTACTGGAATCACCCAGGCCCTCCAGTCTCCTGCAGGGCTTGTTCAGCGGTACTTTGCAGCTCAGCCTGCTCTTCGGTACTGCAATAGACAATGCTTTTGACATGAACGGTGATGGCTATGCGGATATCGTAGTGGGCGAACCATTATCATCCGGTGTTAATCTTAGCCTGCTGCAGACCAATCTCGTGGGAGGGTCTACTTATGTCTACTACGGAAATGCGAACGGGACCTTCAACACCACACCAGGCTTTGAGGTGTCTGCAACCTATGGCGATGAGTTCCTCAGCGTGAATGCCACAGCGCTTTTCGGTTACAGCGTAACAGCAGTGCAGAAGATCACCGACCCAGCCAAGGCAGCCCTCACGGCCGGCAAAGCCGCTCCGCTGAGCTCCGTACCTAACGGTTCTTCCAGGCTGGTGATCGGTTCTCCGCTCAGTGCGCTGGACTTCAGCAGCAGCCTGCTCAACCTCAACAGTACACTGGGAACCACTCTGGACTTCGCTGCCGGCAGCAATGGACTGGGCAAGGCATACAGCTTCGATCCACTATCAACAACACTTCCCGTTTCCATCGTTTCAATTAAAGCTGCGTTAAAAAACACAGCCGTGGAAGTTAGCTGGGAAGTGCGCGAAGAACTTAACCTGAATTTTTATGAAGTGGAAAAAAGTGCAGACGGAGCAAACTGGACGAATATCGGGATGGTGTTCCCCTGGGATAATCAGCAGGTGAGTAACAACTATCATTTCAACGATAAACAACCATTCGATGGAATGAACTTCTACCGCCTCAGGATCGTAGATAAAGATGGCAGTTTCAAATATTCCAATATCGTGGCAGCAAAAACCGGTGCACTGCCCAATAGCAGTATCAGCATCGCGCCAAATCCCGTGAAAGGCAATATCAGGGCAATTTTCAGCGGACTTCCGAAAGGCAGCTATGTAGCTGAGTTGAGGAATATTGCCGGACAATTGCACCTGATAAAAAATATCAATATCCAACAGACAGACCAGATCGAATTCTTTGAACGTGGCCATGCTGCGCCAGGTATTTACTGGTTGACTGTTTATGACAGGCATCATCAAAAGATTGGTACAAGCAGGGTCATTGTCCAATAGGTTTGTTACACTGTTATTCAAAAACTTCATTCCTCAGTTGGGTTTAGGGGGAATACGTTCAGGGTTCTATTCACACACAGGCAAAGGGTACAGTTCATCTGTACCCTTTTTGTTTTGTTCATAAAAATGTAATTTTGCCAATAACCTTTGTATGAAGATCGGGACCACCTGCTGAAACAACCCTTTGAAACCAACGAATTATCATGTAGTAAACAGATTGCTATGGAACTTAAAAAAGTAGAGAAAATCTCTAAAGCGCTGGCTGATCCCAACAGACTTCAAATACTGAAATCCCTCCACAAGAAGCAAAGTTGTCTGTATTGTTCAGATATTAACGAAATTATAGACCTTACGCAGCCCTCCATCTCCCATCACCTCAAACAACTCACTGAGGCAGAGCTGATCATCGCTGAAAAAGAAGGCCGGAATATGAAGTACAGCATGAACAATAAAGTGATCGACCAGTATGTACATTTCCTGCTAGCCCTCAAGGTTTAAAATTTTTTTTGAAAAAAATTATCGACATATCGAAATGTTTCGATAGGTTTGCAGTCCGATTCCATCCCAACCCCGGGATTTTTTTTAAAGTTAACACATCGAAGCATTTCGATACATCTATTTAAACTGAGAGTTATGAACCGCTTATTACCTACCAGACCTATCGATCACCGGCTCCGGACATCCTCCGCACCGGCACTGAAATCAACCCCGATTGCCACCAGCCTTTTACTCATACTGAGCCTTCCCCTGATGATCTTCCTGCACGCCTGTGCCAGTCGCGCCAATGAACCGGCGCCAGCTGCCAGCACTGCCATCGCTGCCGCCCCCGGCATTCCTGCAGATGCGCATGTAGTAACACCAGGAGAAGTGAAACAACTCCTCGAGATCACCGGCACCCTGGCCGCCAACCAGGAAGTGGCCATCTCCAGCGAGCTGACCAAAAAAGTAGTGAGCGTCCCCGTTAGAGAAGGAAATATTGTAGCCAAAGGCACATTGCTCTTCCAGTTGGATGATGCAGACCTCCAGGCACAACTGGAAAGACTCCGTCAACAGGAAAAACTCGCAGCCCTCAATGAAGGCCGCATGAAAGACCTGATTGCTCATGATGCTGCTTCACAGCAGGAATATGACCAGGCAGCTACCAACCTGGCCGTATTGAAAGCAGAGATCCGGGCTTTACAAACCACTATCGACAAAACACGTATCCGTGCCCCCTTTAGTGGAAGGATCGGAATCATCCGCACGTATCCCGGCGCGCTGGTTAGCCCCAGCGCTCCGCTCACTACCATTGTGGACGATGCACAATTGAAGGTGGAATTTTCTGTTCCCGAGAAATATGCCACATTGGTAACTCCCGGGAAAGCACAAACCTTTACAGTGGAAGGCGACAGCACCGAATACAAAGCAACAGTGATCTCCAAAGAATCCTTTGTTGATCAGTCTACCAGAACCCTGATGGTAAGGGCAATTGCGCCCAATCCGAAGAATAAACTGGTGGTAGGACAAAGCGCCAGGCTGGCCATTGCGTTGCGCACCTCGGCAGATGCGATGCAGATCCCAAGCCAAAGCCTGATGCCTTCTTCCCAGGGATATTCGGTTTTCCTCCTGAAAAGCGGGAAAGCAATTTTGGCCCCTGTGGTGGTAGGACAACGTGATGCCAACAATGTACAGATCACCAGTGGAATTCACATAGGCGACACCGTTATAGTCAGTAACCAGCTCCGCCTGAGCCCCAATGCCGATGTACGGATCGTGAACATCAAATAGTCCGCACTTCGCATCAAAGGTTTTTGTTTTTATCTCCGTCCCTTCGCAACAAAAATATTTTATCGCACAACAGCTAAACGGGCAGTGTATTTCACTGCACTGCCCTACTATTGACCATTTACAAATAAATATATGAGCGCCATTTCACAAATGAGCATCTCCAGGCCGGTACTGGCGGGGGTGATGTCAGTCCTTTTGATCTTATTTGGCATAGTGGGCTATACGTTCCTCGGTACACGTGAGTATCCTGTAACTGATTCGCCCATTGTAACCGTTACTACGGTGTATCCCGGCGCCAGCGCCGATATCATCGCCTCACAGGTGACCAAACCACTGGAAGAAGCCATTGCCGAAGCCAACGGTATCCGCGCCCTCTCTTCCGTGAGCCGCGAACAGGTGAGCATCATCACCGTGGAATTCAATATGAATGCCGATCTCGAAGCCGCAGCCAATGATGTGCGCGACAAGGTATCGAAATCGCGCCAGCAGTTGCCCACCGATATCGAGCCTACCATCGTGGAGAAAGCAGGCCCGCCGGACTTCCTCGTGTTCCTCACTGTGCAGAGTGATACTAAAAGTCTGGAAGACATTACAGACTTCGTAACCATCAATATCAAGGAACGCCTTCAATCCATTCCCGGTGTTCGGCTGGTAGATACCTATGCCGGCCGCAGACGCGCCATGCGCCTGAGAATGGACCCCGTTAAACTTTCATCCTATGGTCTTTCTCCCGCGGATATTCAGAATGCTTTGCAGCGCGAGAACGTAGACCTTCCCAGCGGACGGATCGAAGGGCAACAAACAGAAATGACCCTTCGCACACTCGGAAGACTGGTGACCGAAGAGGATTTCAATAACATGATCATCAGTGAAAAGAATGGAGCCATTGTTCGCTTCCGTGATGTAGGGCAGGCCATCATGAGCTCGCAGAACGAACGCACAGCGATGATCGTAGCGGAAGGACAACAAGCCCGCTATGGCGTAGGCACAGGTGTGCAGCCACAACGTGGCGCCAACTCCCTCGCCATCGTGGATGAGTTCAATAAACGATTTGATGATATCATCAAAACAGCTCCAAAGGATTACAATATCAGGCTGGGTAAAGATTTTACCGTGCCAGTAAAGAATTCACTTGATGAGGTGGAAGAAACTTTGATACTGGCTTTCGGCCTGGTTACCATCATCATCTTCATCTTCCTGCGCGACTGGCGCAGTACGCTGATCCCGCTGGTAGCGATCCCCGTATCCATCATCTCTGCCTTCTTCATCATGTACCTGGCGGATTACTCCATCAACGTACTCACCTTACTTGGGCTGGTGTTAGCCATTGGATTGGTGGTGGACGATGCCATTGTGGTACTTGAAAATATCTACTCGAAAGTGGAACAGGGGATGGGGCCTGTGGAAGCCGCACGGAAAGGATCAAGCGAAATTTACTTTGCCGTGATCTCCACCACTATTACCCTCGCCGCCGTGTTCCTGCCGATCATGTTCCTGGGTGGCATCACCGGTAAACTGTTCAAGGAGTTCGTGGTGGTAGTAGCCGGCTCTGTATTGATCTCCGCTTTTGTGGCACTGACCTTATCGCCTATGATGAGCGCTTATCTTTTGAAAGCCGGCGCACATCACAACTGGCTCTATCGTAAAACAGAACCTTTCTTCGTGAAGCTGAACAACGGATATGAGAACCTGCTGCGCGGATTCATGCGGTTCCGTTGGTTAGGATTTGTGTTGCTGCTGCTTTCTTTCGGCATTGCCTACCTGCTGGCGCCCAAACTTCCTTCCGAGCTCGCTCCACTGGAAGACCGCTCCCTGGTTGGATTAGCCGTGATTGCTCCGGAAGGAACTTCATTCGAGAGTATGGAAGAATCCATGAAGGAGATCAGCAACTATGTAGCCGATTCCATCCCTGACCTCAACAACAATGTGACCTATGCATCAGTAGCCGCCGGTAGCGGGAACCTCGTTCTACCTCCCAATAGTGGTTTCCAGTGGGTCTTCCTCGAAGACCCGCACAAAAGGAAGAGCGGCATGACGCAACAACAGGTATACGATAAACTGGTAGCTGCCAGTGGCCGCTTCAGGAACGTGATCGTGATCCCGATCCAGATCCCCACCATCGGAGGATTCGCTTCCAACCAACCGATCGAATATGTAGTGCAGGCGCCAGACCTGAAGAGCCTGATTGATGTGATGCCGAAACTTACCGGTGCTGCCTACAGCAGCAAGAAGCTATCGTTCGTGAATCCTGATTTCAAAGTGAACAGGCCGGAGATCAGTATTTCCATCGATCGTCAGCGTGCTGCACAGTTGGGTATCTCCACACAGGAGATCGGCCGAACACTGCAACTGGCGCTTAGTGGAAGACGTTATGGCTATTTCATTTACAATGATCGTCAATATGAAGTGATCGGGCAATTGGAAAGGTCCGAGCGGTCAACGCCTGAAAATCTCCGTTCACTTTTCCTGAAATCATCCAATGATGAAATGGTGCCGCTGGATAACCTGGTGAGCTTGAAAGAAGGGATCAGTCCTCCTGCCATCTATCGATACAACCAAAGCTACAGTGTTACCATCCAGGCTACACCTGCTCCGGGAGTTAGTATGGGCGAAGCTTTGGAAGAAATGGACCAGATCGCGAAAAACAATCTGCCAGCAGGTTTCAGAACTTCACTCGCTGGTCAGAGCCGCGATTACAAGGAGAGTAGTTCAAGTCTTGTATTTGCTTTCATCTTCGCCATCATCCTGATCTACCTGGTATTGGCAGCGCAGTTCGAGAGCCTGATCGATCCCTTCATCATCCTCCTCACTGTGCCGATGGCCGTCACCGGCGCACTGCTGAGCCTCTGGGTGAGCGATAGCTCCATCAATATCTTCAGCCAGATCGGAATGATCATGCTGATAGGGCTGATCACGAAGAACGGTATCCTGATTGTGGAATTCGCGAATCACCGGAAGCAGGAGGGATTGAGTGTGCGCGATGCCGTTATATCCGCTGCTGCGTCCCGCTTCAGGCCGATCCTGATGACCACACTCGCGATGATCTTCGGCGCCCTGCCTATTGCATTGAGCCTGGGTAATTCATCCGGCAGCCGTGCATCACTCGGTATTGTGGTAGTTGGTGGACTTGTTTTCGCCGGTGTACTCACACTCTTTGTGATCCCTGCGGTTTATAGTTTCTTCAGCCGCAAAACCAAACCCGTACAAAACAACACAAACGGGACAGCAGTTTCTCCTGTGGCTCCTACTCTTCAACACAACACAGTTTTATCATGAGATTACAATCCTTTCCCCGATATATATTCCTGTCTTTGCTGATTGCCGGTAGCTCCATTGCCGGCACGGCACAGCAGGCAAGAAGCCTCAGTCTGCAGGATGCAGTGCTGCTGGCATCGCAACATAACAGAACATTGAAAGCAAATGCCCTGGATATTTCCATTGCCGGTGAGCAGGTGCGGGTAGCGAAAAGCCTTTCGCTGCCTGCCGCCCAACTGGGAGCAGCATATACTCATTATTTCGCTTTGCCGGCTTTCTTTGGATTTGGCGAGAACGGCAGCAACAGCAAGATCCCTTATTCACGGATCGGTGGCCGCGATCAGTTCTCCGGAACATTAAGTGCAAGTTATCCCGTGTACAATCCGGTGGCAGCGCCATCCCGTCGTGCAGCACAGTTACAGGAGAATGTGAGCAGGGCGTACTACCGGCAATCCTCAATTGATGTGGCCGCCGATGTTCAGCAAACCTATCTCGGCATACTGGTACTGGCTGAGCGATTGAAACTGCAACACGAGAGCCTGCAACGTAATGAAAAGGCATTGGCCGATTCAAGATCATTGCTGGCACAGGGCCGCGGACTTCGCGTAGATACCCTGCGGGCTTATACCGCCGTTCAAAATTTGCAACCCGATATCCTTAAACTCAATTACGCCATAGAAGTAGGGAAACAACAACTCATCACCTTAATGGGGCTGGATTCGCTCGCGAGCATATCACTTACAGATTCGCTGGCAGTGAGTTCCCCTGAAGCCATTCCTGATGAGAACAGTTTATATGAAGAAGCGCTCCGCCAGCGACCGGACCTGCAGGCGCTCGTCCTGCAACAACAGGTGAGCGAACAACAGACATCACTGGCAAAAGCCGCAAGATTGCCGGTTGTTAGTATCGTTGGACAATACCAGATCCAAAGCCAGGCCCGCAAATTCGATTTCGCGAATGCTTACTGGCCTTCCGCATCTTTTGCAGGTGCACAGGTAGTACTGCCATTGTTTACAGGATTCAGCAACCAGGCAAAGATCAAACAAGCTGAACTGGCCCGGCAACAATCCGGCATCCGGATCACGGAAGCACAACAACTACTGAAGACCACAGTAAAACAAGTGATCGCCAACCTGAAAGAGACACATGACAGGATGCAGACACAACTGAAAGTAAAAGAGACCGCATTGCTGAGTTATGATATCGTAGCGTACAGGTATGCGAAAGGAGTAACCTCAAGATTGGAACTGACCGATGCAGAACTGGCTTTGACCACAGCACAATTGAATTATTTAGAAGCAGTATTTGAATACCTCAGTGCAGGGATCGAACTGGCAAGAACGAGAGGTAATGAAGGATTAGCGAAATAGAAGAGAAGGATCAGAACAGAAGTTTGTGTTCATATATGGTTGTGTCTCAGTATAGAGGTTGTGTTTCAAGCCTCACCTGAAAGGGTGGGGCTTTTTGTTGGGATCAAACAGCAAATGCCGGCTGCATGGCAGCAATCTCATTGCGCGGGATCCCTATCGCAGCAGCAGTTTTCTGCCATGCAGCAACCACTTTCCTGGTTTTCGAAATAAGTGATTTCGCATCTTTGTGACTGACACGGAATTTTTCTGCAACCCCCAGAGCCAGTTCCAGGTCTGACAAATTACTATAGCGATCGACATTCAATGAGAGGCCATTTGAAAATGGAACAGGATTGAGATCATATGCAGGCGAAAGAACCCATCCTTTTGCAGTCAGCAGAAATCCATGATTCCGTAAATGGTCATCAGTATTGCTGACACAAATATTAAAAACGATCCGCATCCAGAGCTCTTTCATATCTGCGGTGGCATTCCCACCATTTGAAGCCAGGAAATCCATTATCTCCAGGTAGGACGTGCCTGCAGCCGCATCCGCTCCATCATTGCGCCCTAGTAAAGTCATGGCGCTGGCAAAATGGATCCTTGTTTCTCCTACACGGTCGAATCTTTTTGAAAGGTAGGTATGATGCTCTTTCGTCAATTTCTTTATTTGCCCTTCCGCTACATTAAGACCTGCTTTCCGGGCGAGCTCATTCACCACCCATTCCCATCCACCGATATTCCTGTCATCTCTCTTGCTGGGAAACTTGGCAATCCACAACTGCCCTTTAGGATCAATCACACTTGCTTTGGGCCTGGCTCCACCTAAAGAAGAACCGGGAGAGATCAACATATTAAGCCACTGCGCAAATGCCGGATCGGAAATGGCATTATCATCTTCCAGGCGTAAACTGGCTTCCTCCAGTGTTCTTAAGGATGCAACAGGTGGCGCAGCCAGCGCAATATCTTCATTTTGAAACGGGCCATCCTCCACCAACTTAAATCGTAATGCCCCCATCCTGTATTGATCTGACACTCCTAATAAATAATCACTCTCGAGTAGCGTTCCTGGCTTTCGTTTTTCTTTCATCGCCATAAGCTGCTCTCTTCGCTGCATCAATACTCGTCCCCATCTGTCCGGGCTGGAGTCAAGAAATAGTCCAAAATTCGGCTTACCCTTACTGTTATATTGTGGTCCATCATAAAAACCCAGATCGGGGTCAAGCAGTAAAGCTTCCCTGTTTTCCAACCAATCCGTTGAGTAAGAAAAAGAAAACACTTCCTTACCCCGTAACTGATCAACATGAAGCCTGCCCATCAGCATTGGCTTTTTCAGTTCTCTCCAGTCGGCGTAAACCAGTATCTCCTTATTTCCTGCCTGCGTTTTCATTTCTTATTTTTCTTTGTCTTACCAGACAACAACTGGATATCCTGCAGCTTCCTTCCCAGCGGATCATCGCCCCGGAAAAAGTCGACTATATCCAATTTGAGAGCATGTAAAATACTCACAAGCGAAACCAATGACATGTTGGATTCTCCGCTTTCGATCAATTGTAAAGTTGACCTGGAAATCCCGGCCCTGTCCGCAACCTGTGAAGCAGACAAGCCCCTTCGGTACCTGGCTAACCTGAGGTTGTGACCAACATCCTTCAGCAGATCCTCCGTTGCAGGTCCCACATTCAGTTCTTTTTTTGACATGCCTGAAATTTCATTCAAAAATACAACGAAATGACTGATAAATCATACATTTATTATCCATCGAATGATTTATCAGTCTTTTTAAATGAAAAATGACCGATAAATCGGTCATTTTTCATTTAAGTCTTTACATTTATTTACAGAAACCCCAGTTCCAGTTTCGCTTCCTCACTCATCATTTCCCTGTTCCAGGGTGGGTCAAACGTCAGCATTACATTCGCATCTTTCACTCCTTCCACTTCCCTGATCTTCTCATCCACTTCACGGATGATCTCTCCGGCAACCGGACAGGCAGGCGCAGTGAGGGTCATACTCAAATTCACATATCCATCATCGTTAATAGTTACGGAATAGATCAATCCCAGCTCAACGATATTCACCGGGATCTCCGGATCGAAGACCGTTCTGAGCTTTTCGTAAATATCCATTTCTATTTTCACCTTGTTCAGCATAGCGGAGGATTTTACTTTGCCTGCGTTTGCAGGGCCACTGCATATAATTTCATTTGTTTGATCATGGAAAGCAGGCCATTGCTGCGGGTGATGGAAAGATGTTCGCGCAGGCCCACTTTATCTACAAAATACAATTCTGCCTGTGCAATCTCTGCGGGCGCATGATCACTGAGCACACGTACTACCATGCTCACCAAACCTTTGGTGATTACGGCATCACTATCTGCGGTGAAGATCACTTTTCCATCTTTGTAATCTGCATGCAGCCACACGCGCGATTGACAACCACGGATAAGATTATCATCCGTTTTGTATTGCTCATCGATGAGTGGCAGCTCTTTTCCCATCTGGATGATGTATTCATATTTCTCCATCCAGTCTGTAAAAAGTGAAAACTCCTCTATCAGTTCGTCCTGTATTTCTTTGATGGTCATATTGGCTCCGTGGAATTATACCAGCATGGCAACTGCGCGTTTCACGCCATCCACCAACTGGTCCATTTCCTGTTTAGTATTACAGAATGCAAGGCTGGCCCTGACTGTTCCGGGTATCCCGAAGAACTCCATGAGTGGCTGTGTACAGTGGTGTCCTGTTCTCACAGCGATGCCCATTTTATCCAGCAGTACACCGATATCCGAAGGATGAGTTCCTTCCACGATGAAAGAAACCACACTGGCTTTCTGATCAGCCGTGCCGATGATCTTTAAACCCGGGATTGCTGATAATTTTGCAGTCACGTATTCGAGCAGTTCATGCTCATATTGTGCTACTGCATCGATGCCGAGTTCATTCAGATAATCGAGACCTGCGCTGATGCAAATGCCGGCTTCAATATTGGGAGTGCCTGCCTCAAATTTGAAGGGCAGTTCGTTGTAGGTTGTTTTTTCGAACGTAACATGTTTGATCATGTCACCACCGCCCTGGTAGGGAGGCATCTGGTTCAGCCATTTCTCTTTTCCGTAAAGGATGCCGCTACCGGTGGGGCCATACAGTTTATGCCCGGAGAAAGCAAGGAAATCAACATCCAGGTCCTGCACATCTACGGCAACGTGTTGCACGGCTTGTGCAGCGTCCAGTAATACGGGAACTCCTTTTTCGTGCGCCAACGCTATGATCTCCTTAACGGGATTCACAGTTCCGAGCGAGTTGGAGATCCAGCAAACTGAAACCAGCTTCACGTTCTTGTCTTCGTTCAAAAACTTTTTGTATTCTTCCATCAGCAATTCGCCCTTCTCATTGATGGGAATCACTTTCAGATTGGCTCCGCGATCTTCACAAAGGATCTGCCAGGGAACGATATTGGAATGGTGCTCCATCGCCGAAATGATGATGGTATCACCAGCTTTTACGAATTGTTTTCCGAAACTGTAAGCCACCAGGTTGATTCCATCGGTAGTGCCTTTGGTAAAAAGACATTCATGGTCATGGGCAGCATTGATGAATTTCGCTACTTTCTTCCTGCTCACTTCGTATGCTTCCGTAGCGCGCTGGCTGAGAAAGTGTACTCCGCGGTGGATATTACTGTTCTGATGTGTGTAATAATGCTCGATGGCCTTGATCACGGAATTGGGTTTCTGTGATGTGGCCGCATTATCCAGGTACACCAATGGTTTACCGTTCACTGTGAGTGAAAGGATCGGAAAATCTTTTCTGATCCTTTCAACATCCAGTAATATGGAGGAAGTAGCGTTCATGATTCAATTAAGCTTTCAGACCTTCTTCGATCAGGTGATTGATATGATCCTGCACTTCGGGGAGCGGGATCTTTTCTGTTACATCAAAAGCAAATGCGTGGATGAGAAGGGCTCTCGCCTTTTCTTCCCCGATACCACGACTTTTCAGGTAGAACAATGCATCATTGTTGAACTGACCAACGGTTGAACCGTGGGAACATTTCACATCATCTGCAAAGATTTCGAGCTGTGGTTTGGAATCCACTACAGCTTTCTTTCCAAGCATGAGGTTATTGTTCTGCTGGAAGGCGTTAGTTTTCTGTGCGTCTTTACGAACAAAGATCTTACCGTTGAAAATGCCGGTGGATTCATCTTTCATTACACCCTTGTACAGCTCATTGCTCTGGCAATGTGGTTTGCGGTGGTCAACGATGGTATGATTGTCTACCAGTTGACGGCCACCGGAGAGGTACAGCCCGTACAGGTGGCTTTCCACGTTTTCGCCATCGAGCGCAATATTGAGATTATTGCGAAGAAGGCTGGTTCCGGGGAAGCTGGCCTTGTAGTTGTTGTACACACTATCTTCCTGCTGGTATACTTCTGTATGATGAACGTAACGATTCTTTTCGTTTCCGGCCTGAATATAGTAGTGATGCAGGTTTGCATTGGCGCCTACAAAAATTTCAGCCACGTTGTTCACAAATACATTGGCTTTGGTGCCGCTGATCACGAAGCTTTCGATGATGCTTGCGTTAGCAGATGTACCGGTAATATACAGGTGACGAGGCTGAACAAACAGCGGCTCATCAGCAGTATTGATATGGATCACGTGCAGGGGTTTGTCCACTACAGCGTTGTTCTTTACTTCAACATACAATCCGTGCTGGAACAGAGCGGTGTTCACAGCTGCGAAATGATTTTTGGAAAGATCTGTATATGCGCCGAAATGTTTCTGGAATGCAGGCCTGGAGATTGCTTCAGCAATAGGAAGAACAAACACGCCTTCCTGGTTCACTGTATCTGACAGGTCTTTTCTGAACTCACCATTCACGAGCACGATCTTCCAAACATCGAGGTGAGGAATAGTAGCGTTTTTGATCACTTCATCAGAAACTTCCACTAATGCTTCTTCAGTGGAAGTAGCGAATGACTCCTTCAGAAAAGGTGCAAGGTTTACATATTTCCAGTCTTCCACTTTATTGGAGGGGAAACCTGCTTTCTTGAAATTCTGAAATGCTTTCTGACGCAGTGCAGTCAGTTCTGCAGGCTCGGCAGTGATGCTGCTGCGCAGTTCGAAGTCTGCGACGCACTGATCGTATAACGAATTGATAATTTGTGTGGCCGTATTTTCCATTCCGATTGTTTAGCGGCAGCATGGCTGCGTTACAATTTTATCTGATTACCGCTCTGATTAGTGAAAGCTGGGTGCAGCAGCTGCATCTTCTTTCAACCAATCGTATCCTTTTTCTTCCAGCTCCAGCGCCAGTTCTTTGGTGCCGGATTTCACGATCTGCCCGTTCCAGAGCACATGTACATAATCAGGCACGATGTATTCGAGGAGGCGCTGATAGTGGGTGATGAGGACGAAAGCATTCTTACCGGTGCGGAGTTTGTTCACGCCGCGGGAAACAATGCGGAGGGCATCGATATCCAGGCCGGAATCTGTTTCATCGAGGATGGACAGTTTAGGGTCCAGCATAGCCAGTTGGAAGATCTCGTTCCTTTTCTTTTCACCACCGGAGAAACCTTCATTGAGGGAGCGGTTGGCGAGAGCAGAATCGAATTCAACCAGTTTTTGTTTTTCCTTCATCATGCGCAGGAATTCCTTTGCTTCGATGGGAGGAAGATTATTGTAAGCCCGCATTTCGTTCATGGCGGTTTTCAGGAAGTTGATGTTGGAAACACCGGGAATTTCTACGGGGTACTGGAAAGCGAGGAAGAGTCCTGACCTTGCGCGGTCTTCAGGTGAAAGGTCCAGGAGGTCTTTACCTTCGAAAGTTACCTGACCACCGGTAACTTCATAGTTATCTTTTCCAGCCAGTACTGAAGCCAGGGTACTTTTTCCGGAACCGTTAGGTCCCATGATAGCGTGCACTTCGCCTGCTTTTACTTCCAGGTCCAGTCCTTTCAAAATCTCCTTGCCATCTACAGAAGCCTTCAGATTTTTTATACTTAACATGATTGCTTTATTGAGTTTTATTGTGTCTCGGGTGTGTTTTTAATGTTGTGTGTTATCCTACGCTGCCTTCGAGCGAGATCGCCAGCAGTTTCTGTGCTTCCACAGCAAACTCCATCGGCAACTGGTTGAGCACTTCTTTCGCATAACCATTCACGATAAGGGCCACAGCTTTTTCAGTATCGATACCTCTCTGGTTCAGGTAGAAGATCTGGTCTTCCCCGATCTTGGAGGTAGTGGCTTCGTGCTCGATCATGGCCGTATTGTTCTTTGACTCGATGTAAGGGAAAGTATGCGCTCCGCATTCGTCACCAATCAGCAGAGAATCACACTGTGTGAAGTTGCGTGCGTTGTCTGCGCCATTGCCCACCTGCACCAGTCCGCGGTAACTGTTCTGTCCTTGTCCGGCAGAGATCCCTTTGGAGATGATACGGCTGCGGGTGTTCTTTCCGATATGATACATTTTGGTACCGGTATCCGCGATCTGTTTGTTCTTGGTGAGAGCAACAGAGTAAAATTCACCTGTTGAGTTATCACCTTTGAGGATCACGCTGGGATATTTCCAGGTGATGGAAGAACCAGTCTCCACCTGCGTCCAGCTGATCTTTGAGTTATCTCCTTTGCAGATACCGCGTTTGGTAACGAAGTTGTAGATACCACCTTTACCATCTTTATCACCGGGATACCAGTTTTGAACGGTAGAGTATTTGATCTCTGCATTTTCCAGGGCGATGAGTTCCACCACTGCTGCGTGCAATTGATTTTCGTCGCGCATGGGAGCGGTACAACCTTCGAGGTAGCTTACGTAGCTGCCTTCGTCGGCAATGATGAGGGTCCTTTCGAACTGTCCGGTGTTCTGCGCATTGATCCGGAAGTAAGTGCTCAGTTCCATGGGGCAGCGTACACCTTTGGGGATGTACACGAATGAACCGTCGGATACTACTGCTGCATTGAGTGCAGAGAAGATATTATCTGTGTAGGGCACCACACTGCCGAGGTATTTCTGAACCAGTTCAGGATGTTCCTGGACGGCTTCGCTGAAAGAACAGAAGATAACTCCCATTTCTTTCAGTTTATCTTTGAAGGTAGTGGCAACGGAAACGCTGTCGAACACAGCATCCACGGCCACGCCGCTCAATAATTTCTGTTCGGAGAGGGGAATGCCCAGTTTCTCGAAAGTGGCCAGCAGTTCGGGATCCACTTCATCGAGGCTGTTCAGTGTTGCTTTTTTCTTGGGGGCAGCGTAATAAGATATTGCCTGGAAGTCTATCGGAGGCAGTTCAAAGTTCTGCCAGGTGGGCATCTCCAGTTTCAGAAAATGACGGAGTGCTTTGAGTCGATGTTCCAGCATCCATTCCGGTTCGTTTTTCTTCTGCGAAATGAAGCGCACGGTATCCTCATTCAACCCTGCGGGTGCAATTTCCATTTCGATGTCCGTGGTAAAGCCATATTTGTACTCTTCCGTGGATACATCTTTTAAAATATCTAAATCTGTGCTCATAATTTTTGTTCGGGTCTAAATTTTTCGGGTGCTGTAATTAAACAGCAAAGCTTTCGCCACAGGCGCAGGTCCTTGATGCGTTGGGATTATTGAAGAAAAGACCTTTTCCATTGAGACCTCCGGAGTAATCCAGTTCAGTGCCATACAGGTAGAGCAGGCTTTTCATTTCCACTACCAATTTCACTCCTTTGTCTTCAAATACCTGGTCGTTCTCACGCATCTCCTGATCGAACTTCATTTCGTATGCCAGGCCGGAACAGCCGCCTCCTTTCACGCCCACACGCACAAAACTGTCTGTGGACTGTCCTTCTTTTTCCATCAGCTGATGGATATATTTTTTCGCGTTTTCTGATATCGTGATCATGTTATTTTGATTGTCTGTTTTGGAATGGTGTGCATATATAACAATGCCGGGAGGGTTTGGTTCCCTTGGGAGGAATTGTCCATAATGCGGTATCTTCCTGATTTCCAATATCAAGCAAACATTCCGCCTAAAATTTTTCCGATCTCGAAACTGCCGGAGCAACCTGGCGGATTTTAGCCCACAAAAGTACGCCAGAAATCTGGGCTTTGGAGCGGAAATTAAAGGAATCTGGCAGTTCAGGCAGGAAACCGGGCGTTATACCTGAAACTTATGGCGGGAACGCCTGGTATCAAAAGATAAAAAAGAGTAGAAAAATGAATAGAAGGAATTGTAAGCAGCTGACAATCAGTTTGATTTTTCGACAGTTAGTATCTTGAACGATACATTTGACCTACCATTCTTTTGTGAGTTTTACATGCGATTTTATGAACCCATTACGGATATAAAACTCATGTGCTGCGGTCCGTTTGGCATTTGAACTGACTTCCAGGGACCGGCATTCCCGATCCCGTAAACGCTCCTCAAGCGCCCCGATCAGTAAATGACCGATGCCGAGGCTCCGGAATTCCAGGTCAACGAACATTTCCTGGATCTCGTAAACCATCCCAAGGTGATGAAGTAAGATCTGGCCATGACAGGAAATGAACCCAATCACCTTGTTTGTGGATTCGTCTTCAGCTACGAGGTAAATATTATTCTCCCCGGCAATATTCCGACAATAGAGTTGATTGAAAATTTCAAAATCGAAGGTGGTTTCTTCGAGATCGCAGATGAAAGCGTAGATGGCTTCCATATCGTTGGCTGCTGCCTGCCGGATTTGCATGTATTGAAGTTACGGAATTTGCAGAGTGTGGCCAGTCGCTCGCCTCTGGCGAGTGACTTATGTTTTGTCGCCTCCGGCGACGCGGGGTTCGCCGGAGGCGAACAAATAGAAGTCACTCGCCAGAGGCGAGCGACTGCCAGCTCTCTGCCTTTTTAGTCAGCCCCTGGCAACACCATGTTATGATGCCAGCATCGTTTCCCTGATCAGCTTCACGCAATCCAGGTGATGGTTCCCGAAATCCTCCTGCCAGGCCAGGCCCATCGATTTCAAATCGAAATGTTTCAGCAATGTGCCGGCTGTTCCTAAATTTCCTTTTTCATCTTTCGGGTATCCAAGCACGTAAATACTATCTGCCAGCTCCACCGCCAGTTCAATATCATGCGTGCTGAATATGATGGTATGCAGCTCATGACTGGCATTTACCCACTGGAACGCGCGTTTCACACTCTCAATATTCCCTACATCCAGTCCGGAAAAAGGTTCGTCCAGCACCATATAGTAACCAGAACTGAGCAGTTGCTCCAGGATGGCAGTCCGCTGCCGCTGGCCACCGGAGAGGAATACAGGGTACTGGTCTTTCACCTGGGTAAGCCCCCAGTCGCTGAGATACTGCAATACTTTTTCCTTTTTTTCGGCAAGCGATAAAGTAGATCGCCGCATGGCAAAGAGCAAAGACTGAAAGACGGTCTTATGACGGAACAGGGTATATTTCTGGTCCACGAAGCCCACATCCCCTTCAGATACTTTTTTCGCAGGCTGGTTCCCGTTAGTCACCTCTTTGGAAAGGTCGGGGATCAGCACCTGCCCGGTTGTGGGGGATTCCAACCCGGTGAGTGCGCGGAAGAGGGTGGACTTGCCGCGGCCAGACCTGCCGAGAAAAGCAATGATCTGTCCCTGCTGCCTGTCTGGCCGCACCGTGTCGCGCTCCGTGAAATTGATGTCCTGGATAATAAGTTTTCCATTGTAGGCAACGCTCAGGTTCTCTACCTGGAGTATCGTTTGCTTTTGTTCGTATGTAAATGAGGTCATGGCTGATCATTAAAAAGTGGAATATTTGAAAACAGATTTACGGGTCTTGCGCAGTACCCAGTCCAGCAGCAGGCCTACCAACAGGATCACCATTTGTAAGGCAACGATGCGGCCATGGTTCATGAACTTATCGCTGTTCTTGATGAGTACGCCCAGCCCACCTGCAGCAACCAAAATTGATTCCACTGTTACCAGCATCATCCAGGTAATGGCGAGATTCTGACGCAGTACATCGATCACATAATCGAATCGTCCCTTGATCACCACTTCCAACAATACTTCCCACCTGCTGCATTTCAGGCTCCGTGCATGATCGATCTCTTCGGGTGGAATATCTTTCACAACAGCCAGCAGGGAAGTGATGAAATAAAGGCTCATAAAAATGAAGAGCACGCTCACCTGCATCGTTCTCGCATTGCTGACCAGGATCGCCATGTAAAAAGTGATGCCCGTCAGTGGCAGGTAACGGAACCTGCTCAATGTAACAGCCAGCGGCCTTAATGCAGGCAGCGGAGAAAAGTACACCAGCAGCAGGGAAATTATAACAGATATGAAAGTTGCTTTCAGGCAAAGCGCCAGTGAACTACCGATATGCACGATCAATCCCTCACTATACAATGATTTGAATCCATCCCATACCTGCGCCGGTGTGGGAAAGAGATGTTTGGTCCCGGATGAACCGATGAACCACCAGCCGGTGACCAGGGCAATCCAGCTAACGCCGATGACTAACTGCTGTTGAGGATTTATCTTTTCAAACGGTTTGAACCAGTTTGCTATTTTCATAATGATTGGTTGAGTTGTTTTGAACAGGGTGTGGGCAGTCACTCGCCGGAGGCGAGCGACTGCCCACACCCTGAGTTATTACTTGAGCAATGTGATCACTACCCGCCTGTTTTTAGCTTTACCGGACGCAGTGCTGTTGTCTTCAACTGGTTCGTCCTGACCTTTACCATCCACTTTCTGGAAGCGGTTAGCAGGAATGCCTTTCTTTACCAGGTAATTCTTCACAGATTCGGCGCGGGCGGCAGACAATGAATAGTTGCCCTCCTTTGTACCGGTATTATCTGTGTGACCGATCAGTTCCAGTTTGGAATCCTCTGCCTGGACCAGGAGGTTGTAGATCTGCTCCAGCACATCTTCTCCTTCCGGACGGATGCTTGCCCTGCCTACATCGAAGTTGATCCTCCACTCGGCTGATGCAACTACACTGGTGGCTTTCCGGGAATAGTCAGTGGTATAGGATGCACCTGCATCGATATCCTTTATTTCCTTCAGGAATGAAATGTTCACCGCTTCTTCATATGGCACCACACGCTTCACGTTCTGATTGAAGCCTGCAGGGTTCAGTTCTTTCAGGTATCGGCTTACCTGGTCATACACTGCTTTATAACGGTTAGTACCATCCGAAATGCCATAATACTGGTTGGCATCGGCCAGGTTGAATACACGGGAACCACCCATATTGTAGCTGATGCCGTTCTTTTCGCCTTTCTGTCCTTTGAACATTGCATACCAGTAATCCGGCGATTCGATGCCAAAGGTTTTGGCCACGGCTTCCGATGCTTTCTTTCTCCAGCTATCGTATTGTTTCATCTGGTTGGTGGCAGTATAGGCGGAGCGAAGGATCTTACCGATCGTTTCTTTATTGTTCTCTGCCCACTGGCGCAACACGATCACAGTAGTAGCCATCTGGTTATTGAATTCTTTGGTAGATACCACGTCAGTGAACCCTGTAAGCTTGTCAAATACCATTTTATCACCGGGCGTCCAGGTGGCGCAGCCATCCACTTTTTTGTTGATGGTTTTTCCGGTGAGCTTTCCATCCTTCACTTCTTTGAGCGGGATGGTCCAGCCTTCCTGCTGGCTTTTGATCAGTTCTTTCGCGGATTCGATATAGTCATCATTGGCGGAGGCGAGAAAGTTCACAGCTTCTGCATCATAGGTACTGGGATCGGGGTTTACTTTGAGGCCATTGGCAAATGCGTAGTTGACGGTAGTAACCCAGTCGCCATCACCGATCACGGCAGACACCAGTGCACCTTTCATGGATTGCGGGTTCATTTTCCAGCTGGGTGGCCCGATCAGTTTGTCTTCACCATAACTGAGACCAATAGCCGCAATGGCCTGCAACTGGTATTTTCCTTTTCCATATTTATCATCGATTGCCTGTTGGACGGAACTGATATAGAAAGGAACGCCATCGCCCATGATCATGATACCGGCCACGCCTTCGGAAGGATTGTTATTGCCTTTATCGAACTCGTCCACAAATTTCATGTGAAGGTTGCGCAGCTCGGAGAGCCAGTCCTGACGCACAAGCTCCAGCTTTACGCCATTCTTCTCCATGAGTGACCCCTTACTGGTTTTGGCGCCACCGTTTGCCACGATGATACCCGACTGTGCATTCCAGGCATAACCGCCGATGCGCACCAATGGCTTGTTAGCAACATCTCCTGCCTGGTCCAGTTGCGGCAGCGGGAGCTCTTCAGAAGTAGTGACGTTGTTTACATCCTGGTCGTTCAGCGCGAGCTTGTCCAGTTTTTTGGATTCATCCACGCGCAGACCGGGAGAGAGAAAATACACGGCGCTGCCCACGGCACCTGCAATAACGAGAACGATAAGGGCTTTCGAGAAAAATGTGAGATTAGACCATTTCATGATTGATAATTTTTAGTGGTTTAGTTAGTTGAATATGTCCCCGAATCCTTTGCTCTCCAGTTTATCGTCTGCATCGAGCTTGTAATTCGGGTTGCTGTATTTTTTTGATTCAGGTACCTGGTAGTTGTCTGTTTTGATCTGATCCGCCAGCTTGTCGAGTTTGGTGTACAGTTCATCGCTGTCGTACGCATACTGACTGGTGAGCGAATCCAGGTCTATCAGGTTTTCCTTTGTTACGGCCAGGTCCAGCGCGATGGTATTGGTGACAACATCCAGCGCATATTCCAGTTCCCATCCTTTGGTGAAGCCCATGGCTGACTTGGCTTGTTCGGTGGCTTCGCGTGCTGCATTGGCGAAAGCATATTCTTTCTTCAGCATATCGATGCTCACTTCAAAGTCCATGATCTTTATCTCCATGGCAGTGTCCACCATGTTCAGCTTTCTGTCGAGCTTTCCGATCACATGCGCACGGCTTCCATATTTTCTTACGAGTCCTGTGCTCTGGTTGAGCATATGGCTTACGCGTTGCGCTTCGCTGAGTGTTTTCATCAGGCCGGTTTGCAGTTCCACATAAGCATCCGATTCGCGGGCCTGTTCAGCGCCGGCCTTTTGTTCCAGTTCATGCATTTTGGATTTGGCGCCTTCGGCCCTTGTTTGCAGCAGCAGTACTCTTTCCTGGTATTCTTTCGCCTCTTTTTCCGCTTTGATGCTTTCGCCTTCCATATTGGATTTGATGGCCTTGATCTTTGCCTTTGCTTCCTTGAAATGAACACGGTTCTGGACCATCTTCATTTTTTGATCTTCCAGTTCACTGAAAGGGTCGTGTTTGATCAATGCCTTGTGCATGCTTCGCGAAATACGCTTCAGCGCTTTCACGATCACCGGCAGCATAATAAAAAAACCGATCACCAGTACTGCGGCTGCCATTGCGCCGAGTACTTGTCCTACCCAGGTGAACACGATAGGAAGTATGTACACGTACAATCCCCAGGCTGCTGTTGCCAGCAATACAAGGCCCACGATGGTGGCGATGCCCTTTTCGCCCTTGCGCCAGTTTTTGGGATTGAGCGAGATCTGGTTTTGATCAAAGTGTTTGAGAATGGGCAGTTCCATCACTTTGTTTGATTCCATTGCCATGGTTTGGTTGGTTTGATAGTTATTCTTTGATGTATTGTTGAATGCCGTTTTTGATGGCAGTCAGTTTTTCGATGCTTGCTTTTTTTGCCAGGTCATTGGCCTGTAGTTTTTCGCGGATGGAATTTTCCTGTGGCTTTGAATTGTTATCGATGGAGGCCAGCGCCTGTTGTTTCTCGCGGACCAATGTTTCCAATTGCAGCAATTCAGCTTTCAACTGTTGGATGCGCTGAGCAGCGGAATCGGCTTCCTGTTGAAGCGATCGCTGTTCAGCCTGCCGCTGATCGCGAAGCGCATTTAATTTTTGCTGTCCCTGCGATACATACTGGCCGTGCACTTCATTGATCTTGCTGATGTAGAATTCTGCATCCTGCAATAGTTTTCTGGCAGATACGCTCTTATCAAATGCTTTCGCCATCTGGTATGCCATCTGGTAGGTTTGTGGCGTGCCTGCACCACCTGCACTTACCGCGCGATAGAACTCATAGAAGTCGTACCCCGGCATGTTGATGGCATCCAGGCCCGCTTCATATGTTTCGATCACTTCCTGCACAACATCTGCAGGAGCTGACCCCAAAGGGGGATCAGGTACGGTCTTTTTCGGCTGTTCCATAACGTTATTATCCGTTACAGGGAATGAGTAGCCCGGTGGATCTTCCCGGACAGAAGAATCCCCGTCTGTTTTTACAAACAGACTCTTCCAGTTTTTGAGCATGTTCTTAGGTATTTAGAGTGAATAGGATCAGTGGAGGGCATACGGATGCCAATACCAATCAAAGCTGATTTTACATGGGAACATTAAATAGCGGGAATCTTAAAAGATGCTATAGTCGTTTGCAGTAGTTGCGTGGAGCAAATCCGTCTGAGCGTGTCATACATTTCATATTCTATACAATCATCAGTAGAGAATGTATTTCAAATGTTACAGGTTTGTGTTAAAATATTTCAACGGTAATATTCCTATATACAGATCAGGGTCAGGATCAGCAAGTAACGGGTGGTTCCATAATATATAATTACAGAGCTTTGTATTATGATCTCTCATCAACTATTAGGTAAAACGGATTATACGCGCAGCAGGCAGTTGAAAATTCTGATCAGTAAAGGATTGGTAACGATGGCGGGAAATAAGAAACTGAAGATCTACGGCACACTGCAATGCAGCAGCGGTAAAAAGATGAAAATCGAAAACAGGGTTTTCTTCGTTTCAGAAAAAGCGGCAACAGAAGAGGGATTCCGCCCCTGCGGACATTGTATGCGTGAAGCTTATTTGTTATGGAAGGCAGGCGCGGCCAAACTTCGCCAGAGATAGAACACAAGGTAAGTTTCCCATCCTTTGTATTTTTTGAAGAATCGATTGATCTTTTCCGATTCGGTTCGCTCCTTAATAATATTATGTGTTTCCAGCGCCTTGAGCAAACCAACATCTCCATAAGGAATGGCTTCAGCATGACGCAGTGTTTTCATCAAAGCATAATTGGCCGTCCAGATCCCAATGCCCTTGTGTGCGGTAAGCGCCTGCTGTTTTGATGGAAAATCAGGTAAGGCCATCAGCATTTCCTTACTCAGCTGATTACCGGCAAAAGCCTGGGCTATGCCGATCAGGTATTTGGCCTTGCTTTGTGAGTATTGCATCGGGCGGAGATCTTCAATAGAAAGCGAGGCCAGGACCTGTGGAGAAGGGAAAAGATGATAAACATGTCCTTCATGTTCAACCGCAGTTCCATATGCTTCCACCAATCTTCTTTTCAGTTTGTAAGCGAAGGTTAGATTGATCTGCTGCCCGATGATGCTCCAGCAAAGAGCTTCAAACAGATCAGCGATACTGATCAAACGGAGCCCCTCAAAATCCTTCTGCATGTATTGAAGCATCTTGTCTTTTTGCAGCAAAGCATAGAAAGGGCTAAGGTCCTGGTGCATATCGAACCACTCCATGATATAGTCGCGAAGCAATGGGACCTGGTCTTCAGAAAGGTTACCCTTCAATATTTCTACCTGAAGGTGATCGCCGGCCTCATGAATGCGGAAGAGAACAGGCGCTGTACCAAGTTGAATAAGTTTGGTAACAGTTCCGTCGCTGATGCGGAAAAGGCAATCATCATATCCTCTGTCCAGAAACCATAAACATTCCCGGAAACTGAAAATTGCGGGTTTTACTATCTGCATCATTGCATTCATAAGAACAAATGTACGTAAGGAACAATGGTTGTATATCCGGTTTCTTGCGGTTCCTCAATCGATTGCGTACAATCCGCTAGCTCAAACGATTTTGCAGGTTGGCAACCGGATAACTCACATTGTCCATTTATATTCAAATTTTGGCATCAGGATAAACATGCTGGTAACAATTTGTATATTTAACAAGACCCTGATTATAAATCCGGCCCGGAACAAAAGCTCCATAATACAGATACATAGCCCCCATTTCAATTTGGATAATTATTGTTGAAGACTGCCATTCTAATGATCACTATACGCTAGCCATGGGGGGCAAATACTGCTGATCGACTGAATATTTTTGATGCCGTTCTACCGGACATCAACAACGCTGTTTTTTCACAACCAAACATGACCAAGATTTTCAATTTCTTTAAGAACAACCAGGTGGCATTCGATTATTATATAGATGCAGGTGTGTTGTATGCGAAAGTGTACAGCGTGAACACGCCAACAACGGTAATGACGTTTGCTTTGCAGTAAGGGAGTTTCTCTGCAATTCGGGGAGCGCAGTCGCTCGCCTCTGGCGAGTGACTCCTAATTGTTCGCCTCCGGCGAACACCGCGTCGCCGGAGGCGACTAAATAAAAGTCACTCGCCAGAGGCGAGCGACTGCTCCCCGATCAAATGAAAAAGGGTGAAAACACCCTTTCACCAACCCGGCAGAGCTATTAACTTACCGTCACCCTAAACTTTAGACCATCATTACCAGATTTTGCATCATGGTTCTCTACTAAGCAGGTCGATCATAAAAGAGCGGGCTACCCGGATGTAGCCCGCTCAACTTTTATGTAATAAAGTACGGATCAGGCTTTCGCCTCTTCATTGTTATTATGGAAAGCCGTCAGCGCACCGGTTGGGCATCGCTTCACCTGTTCGAGAATCCTTTCAGAATCTGCCCCGCTCATATTCACCCAGGGCCTCTGCTGCAGGTTGAACACCAGCGGCAGTTGTGTAACGCAGCGACCTGAATGTTTGCAGAGCTCCGGCTTCCATACTACCGTAACATCTCCGTTCGTGTATTGCAATTTCTTCACTGTGTCTTCATCCCTGAAAACGAAATTACGCACCTTCACATTACCTTCCAGGATCTTCGACACGGGGCAGGCAGCCGCAATTTCCAGGAGCCTGTCTTTCTGCTCAGGCGTTAATTCGCCGGTGAACTGGATATCCCTGTCGAATACATTCGTGACCACATCATCTTTCTTTGCCTGGAACATATTTGCATTCACCGTAATGCCCTGTACACTCCATCCTTTTCGATCAATATACATGCGAAGGGTTACCAGCGTGCAGGTAGCAAGGGATGAAAGCAGGAGGGTATAGGGATCAGGCCCTGTATCCTTCCCTCCGGAACTTACAGGTTCATCTGCGATAAAGGTTCCATTTCTCCATTCGATGGTCACCTGGTATTTGTCTGTACCAATGGAGCCATGAATTGGTTTTTCGAGTTTATACTGCATAATTGGTTATTAAGGTTGGGAGAATTCTCCGTCTGCCCTGATCTGAACAGCTTCACTGATCATTGCGGAAGGGAATTTGTTACCGATACCAAAGTCAGAGCGCTGGATCGTACCTGTTACCTGGAATCCTGCTATATCTTTTTTGGATTGCGGGTTCTGAACCGTTCCCCGATACTCCATCACCATGCTAACGGGCCTGGTTACCCCATGTAAGGTAAGATCGCCGGTCAGTTGGTACTTGTTTCCTTCAATCCTTGTTATACCAGTGCTCTTAAAGCTCATCTCAGGAAATTTCGCCACATCAAAAAAATCTGGGCTCTTCAGGTGATTATCGCGCTGCTCCACATCAGTATTGATGGAACTAACATCCACTTTCAGTTCAACCGACGCATCGCTGAAATCTTTTTTTGTTGCATTGATGGTGGCTTCAAACTTGTTGAACCTGCCGGAAACATCTGAAATGCCCATGTGAACGGTGGAGAAAGATAGTTTGGAGTGCGCAGGATCGCTCTTCCAAACCTGGGCGAAACCTGTGAATACACTCAACAGTAAGGTCCAAAACAGGAAATGTTTTTTCATGACTGTTCATTTTAGTGATGAAGAAAAAGTAGTTATCGACTAATCTTTTTTCACTGAATCGGACAAGAGGCGGTTCCAATCGGGGTGCCTTTTCAAATAGGAGATCACAAACGGACAAAGCGGCACCAGCCTCTGCTGACTATTTTCGATATACTCCAGGGTCTTCTCTACGATGGCTGTGCCAACTCCCTTGCCCTCGAGCTCTTCCGGCACTTCGGTATGGATCAGGATCACCTGCTTACCGGATTCCTTGTATTCGATAAAGGCGGTGTAGCCGTCTACTTCCAGTTCAAAACGTTGCTGCTCTTTGTTGTTTACCAGTGGAAGGGCTTTGTATTGCTCTTGCATGATTATAGATTAATGGATTTAATAACTCAAGGTACCGAAAACGCCGTTCTGATAATCGGCCATTGCCTGGTCTACTTCTTCGGCTGTATTCATCACAAAATTGTCCTTGGCTGCTACAGGTTCATCGATGGGTTCAGCAGAAAGGAAGATGATGGTGCTGTCTTCATCGGCATGAACCACAAATTCATCATTCTCTTTTTCGAAGATCACCAGGTGATGTTCGGCCACATTCTCCTTATGGTTGAATGTTAAGGCGCCATTGGCGATGTATAACAGTGTCCAGTAACCGGGATTAGCCGGGAAGCGGACGCTTGTTCCTTTTTTAATGGTTCCCATCACGCTGATCACAGGCGTGAAGCTCTTATTCAACGGCCCCTTCTGACCATCGTAATTACCACTCACCAGTTTCAAGGCTGTTCCTTCCTGCTTCAATACATCCGGCATCTCTTCTTTGGTAGCCTGCTGGTACCAGGGCTCGTCCCATTTATTTGCTTTGGGAACATTCACCCAGATCTGCACCAGTTCCTGCGTTCCTCCGTTCTTCAAGATCCTGTCTGTTGGGCCTTCGCTGTGCAATAATCCTTTGCCGGCAAACATCCATTGGGAACCGCCTGCACTGATGATGCCGTCGTGCCCTGCATTGTCTTTATGGAATCCTTCGCCCTGCAACATGAAGGTGACAGGTGCAAATCCTCTGTGCGGATGCGGATGGATCCTCGCGGTGGAACCGGGAGCGATCTGTTCCGGACGCATATGATGGATCACGATGAATGGATTCGCAAACCTGAAATCTTTATGAGGAAGTGGTTGAATTACGGTCTCTTCTTTGGTGATCTGTTTTTCCCTTCCTAAAAGAATATGGTCGATGGATTTTATCATAACCTGTTTTCTATCGTTATAAAAAATTATTCGAGTGTTCCGAATTTTCCTGTGCTGAATTCCTGTATGGCTTCCAGCAATTCTTCCTGAGTATTCATCACAAAAGGACCATAACTGGCTACTGGTTCTTTGATGGGTTCACCGCTGAGCAATAGCAGTACACTATTCTCAAGGGCTTTGAGAGAAATCTCTTCTCCTTCATTACGGAAAAGGACAAAGCTGTGTTCGGGGGCTTGCAATCCGTTTACTTCCACATTTCCATTTACCACCAGGATCGCTGAATTGTGAGAGGCGGGGATCGAGGTTGTTAAGTTACCACTTTTATTAAGGCGGATATCAAACATGTTGATAGGTGTGAAAGTAAAGGCCGGACCTTTCACTCCATTGAAGTCGCCTGCGATCACGCGCACATAGCCGCTATCGTCCGCCAGTATTGCCTTTCCTGTATCAGCATCGGTGATGGCCTGGTATTTGGCAGGTGTTTGTTTGAACTTTTTGGGAAGGTTCACCCAAAGCTGCACCATTTCGAATGGTCCGCCTTTTTTGGAGTACTCTTCTTCGTGATGTTCTTTGTGGAGGATGCCGCCGCCGGCTGTCATCCATTGCACATCGCCGGGATAGATCACACCGGAATTGCCGGCGCTGTCTGCATGGGCTACCGCTCCTTTATAAGCGATGGTAACCGTTTCAAAACCTTTATGTGGGTGAACGCCCACGCCACGAACATTATCTGAAGGACTGAAGTCCACTTCAGCATTGAAGTCGAGCATCAGGAATGGACTGATCTTTTGCGGCAGGAAATTCCCTGCGCCGGGGAAATAATTATATACCCTGAATCCATCGCCTACCATTCCGGCAGCTTCTGGCTTTGCAAAAATATTCTCAATTGCTTTTTTCATATTTGCCTCCTTACTGTTTGTAATGATGAAGCAAAAATACTCCTGCATGAAGCGGCGATCCAATAATGCAGGTTAAGAAAAAAACTTAATCTGCATTAAGCTCTTTACCGGAACTTCCTTTACGGCCTGTTCCCGAATTCAGCATCTTGCTCAGGAATTCAGGGGTAACACCAATATAGGCAGCCACTTGTTTCTGGGGAAGGGTTTCTATGAGCGAAGGATAACTGCCGCAAAAATGGTCGTAACGCTCGCGGGCAGAGAGGCTGAGATTGTCCATAAGCCTGCGCTGGTAGGTAACCAGCGCATTCTCCGCCAGTATCCTGAAGTAACGTTCAAATTGCGGGATTGTTTGATAAAGCTTTTCGATGCCCGAGCGCTGGATGAGGATCACATCACTTTCCCAGATGGCATCGATGAACAGCGTACCAGGAAGATTGTGCAGGAAGCTGGCTATATCCGTGATCCACCAATCCTGCGGAGCAAATTGCAGTATATGCTCAAATCCATTCTTGTCTACCGTATAAGATCGCAGGCAACCACTTGTTACAAAGGCGGAGTATTTGTTGAACTCACCTTCCTGAACAAGGAATTGCCTGCGTTTTAATTTTTTTGTGGTCAGCAAACCGGTGAAGATCTCGATTTCTTCGTTGGTAAGCGTAATCCTCCGGGTAATATTCTTCAACAGGATCTCGTACATGAGCTAAAGGTAAGAAATCCCTTTATCGCTTATGCTTTTGCCCGTTTCCTGCTGCCTTCGATATTCGGAAGAAAGGCGGTGAGGATACCGATCAACGGTAACCAGGCACATACATCATACACATAGCTGATACTGGTGGCGTCCGCCAGTTTTCCCAGCAGCGCAGATCCAACGCCGGCCATTCCGAAGGCGAAACCGAAGAAAAGACCAGCGATCATTCCCACTTTACCCGGCATCAGCTCCTGTGCATACACGAGGATGGCGGAGAAAGCAGAGCTGAGGATAACCCCGATGAACACACTTAGAATGGAGGTCCAGAACAGGTTGGCGTGCGGCATCAGCAAAGTGAAAGGCGCACAGCCCAGGATGGAGATCCAGATCACATACTTTCTCCCGATTCGGTCGCCCAATGGCCCGCCGATGAAAGTACCGGCAGCAATGGAAAACAGGAATATGAAAAGATGGATCTGAGCACTCTGCACTGAGATATGGAATTTATCGATCAGGTAGAATGTGTAATAGCTGGTGAGACTGGTCATGTAAAAATACTTCGAGAAGATCAGCACCAGCAGGATCACTACGGAAAAGACCACTTTTCCTTTCGACAACTGTACATGCGGCATCCCGTTAGCCCGGCTCTTCTTTGGTTTGATCCGATGCGTGTTCTGCTTGTACCAGGTGCTGATCCGCAGCATGATGAATATGGCCAGCAGGGCTGCAAGTGAAAACCAGATCACATGGAACTGTCCCAGTGGCACAATGATGGCCGCAGCCAGCAAAGGTCCGAGCGAACTGCCGGCATTACCTCCTACCTGGAAAAGCGATTGTGCCATACCGTGACGGCCACCGGCTGCCATATACGCCAGCCTGGAAGCTTCCGGATGAAAAATGGCAGAGCCGATCCCCACCAATGCTACCGACACCAGCACCATTCCAAAAGAATGGGCCATCGAAAGAGAAATAAGTCCGAGTAATGTAAAACTCATACCGATGGCCAGCGAAAAAGGTTGCGGTTTCTTATCTGTAACAAATCCTACCACCGGCTGCAACAGGGAAGCAGACATCTGAAAAGTAAGTGTGATCAAACCGATCTGTGAAAAATCCAGGTGCAATGAATCCCTCAAAAGCGGGTACATCGCGGGGATCAGGGATTGTAATGTATCATTGAGCAGGTGCGTAATACTAAGTGCGATCAAAACGGAGAACACTGTTCCTTCCGCTACTTTCTGTGCCGTTTGCTTTTCTTCCTGGGTGAGCGTAGTGGTTTGCATAATTGCCTTTTAAAAATCAGATCATCTGACGACTATCAATAAAAAATTTTACTTGCTGTGGGTGCTGATCTTTGTTGCCATGATCAGGGCACGTGCAGGGTCTTTATCAGTAATGCTTTCGAGCAATCCTTCATGGAGGTCCTGGGACGACAGGAAAGAGGAGGTATCCTTGTACCTGTCCATGAATGATTGTTTCATATGTGTGGCAATCGTTTTATAAAGATCGATCAGGATGGGATTACCGGAGGCTTCAGCAATGGCGGTGTGGAAATTGATATCGGCCTGGATGGTCTCTTCCTTATTATTTGCTTTGGCGAAGCGTGCGCGATCCTTCAGGTAGACTTTCATCTTCGAAAGATCTTTGGCGTTGCGGTGAATAGCTGCTTTCTCGGCGATCTTCACTTCCAGCAGGAGTCGCACTTCATTGAGGTCCTGGTAATGCGCTCCCATCAGTTTGTTGGAAAGCGATTCTTTTGGCTCAGTGGTAATGATGAACATCCCTACTCCCTGTTGTACTTTCACCATGCCCCTGTTGACAAGGATCTTCACCGCCTCGCGGATGCTGGACCTGCCAACACCGAAATGTTGCATGAGCTCGGGCTCGGTAGGCAACTGATCGCCGGGCTTGTAGGCGCCGCGCGTGATCTGCTGCTCCATGCGACCCGCCACTTCATCGGCGAGGGACTGTCGTTTTAAAGGTTGATTTGTGCTCATCATATCATCTGACGACTCAAAGGTAGCGAATGGTCCTGAATTAGCAAACAGATACTTTTTGAGCAGGGTGCGGCCAGTCGCTCGCCTCCGGCGACGCGGTGTTCGCCGGGAGGCGAACAAATAGAAATCACTCGCCGGAGGCGAGCGATTGGGCACCCGCTGCGGGTTTGTGCAACAGGCCAATAAAAATATCACTGCAAAAAACATGGCCGCTTGCAGGCTCGCGGAGAAATCATATTAAAATATACTAAAGCTGCCATCCTTCTCATTTCTTCATTCTTCTTTCTTTATTTTTAAAGCTTAATCATTTTTTCACCGCCATATTTCTCCCTATGTTCAACAGGTTAACAGTCATTGCCATCATTGCTTTGATCATATTCCTGCAAGCATGCAGCGGCACAAAGAAATCTACTTCAAACAACAATGTCAGTGAATCACGCACACCCTACCAACCTGCGCAACGCGAGTTCCGCGCCGCCTGGGTGGCCACCGTTGCAAATATCGACTGGCCTTCCAAACGCGGCCTCAGTACTGCCGAACAAAAAGCAGAAGCCATCAAACTCCTGGATTTCCTGCAGGCGCATAATTTCAACGCAGTGATTTTCCAGGCGCGGCCGCAGGCAGATGCACTCTATCAAAGTAAACTTGAACCCTGGAGTTATTATCTTACAGGGGAACAGGGAAAAGCGCCCAGCCCATATTATGACCCCCTTCAATTCTGGATCGATGAATCTCATAAACGCGGTATGGAACTGCATGTATGGTTGAATCCTTATCGCGCGCATCATACAGTGGGCGGACCTGTTACAGACAGTTCCATCGTAAAAAGAAAACCGGAACTGGTAGTAAAATTGAAAGACGGTAATTACTGGTGGTTCGATCCCGCAAAACAAGGAACCAAAGATCACAGCACGGCCGTGGTGATGGATCTCGTGAAAAGATATGATATCGATGGCATTCATTTCGACGACTATTTCTATCCTTATCCAGACTACAACAAATTTGAAGACTTCCCCGATAACGATAGCTGGCAGGCTTATGTGAATGGCGGAGGAAAATTATCGCGGGGCGACTGGCGAAGAGAGGCCGTGAACAGTTTCATTGAAAACCTGTACAAAGAGATCAAAGCCACAAAAAAGAATGTAAAATTCGGATTGAGCCCTTTTGGTATGTATCGTCCGGGTTATCCTGCATCAGCAGAAGGCTTCGATCAATATAAACAATTGTATGCAGATGCCAGGCTCTGGTGGACAAAAGGCTGGGTGGATTATTTCTCTCCGCAACTTTACTGGACCATCACCCGTCCTGGTTTAAGTTTTCCCGTATTACTCGGATGGTGGGCGCGTGAAAACCAGCAGCAGCGCCATCTCTGGCCAGGCATGAGTGTAGGCCGCGATACCAGCGCAGCCAATACGCGTGAGATCCAGAACCAGATCATGATCACCCGTGGTATGGAGGAAGTAGCCCCCGGCACAATACATTGGAATATTTCGTCGCTGATCCGCAATCCCGCACTGGCGCAGGGAATCCTCGATGGTGTTTACAGGAAAAATGCACTGGCGCCGGCAAGTCCCTGGCTGGATGATAAAATTCCGGCAGCGCCTGTAGTAACACATAGTTTCATTGGCGACTCGCTTCAGATCAACTGGACACCTGCCGGTGCCGGCAATACCTTCCGCTCTGTAGTGTATTTCCAGTACGGCGCCCGAAAGCTGGATTACCTGATCCTGAACCAGGGTGCCAGCTCCGTTCGTATCCCATTGATGCTGGATGAAAAAAGCAAGCCCATGCTTACCAATATCGCCGTTACTTCGGTTACACGTATGGGTAATGAAAGTAAAATGAGCTTGTTGCCCATCACCAATATTCCGGCCAGTGTGAAACTGATGGCATTGAAAATCACGCCTCGTTCCGGCTGGAATGCTGCGGCTCCCAGGCCCTTCAAAACTCATACGCCTGTCCGAATCACCATTCACCACGAAGGCACATTATTCGATTCAACAAAAGACGCGGCAAAGCATATCAAGAATGTACAGACCTGGGGTATGGGACCAGACCGCAACTGGGCTGATATTCCCTATCATTTCCTGATTGCTCCCGATGGCACCATTTATGAGGGAAGGGATGTGAACACTGTTGGTGAAACTGCCACCGAGTACGATCCAACCGGTCATTTGCTGATCACCTGCCTGGGTAACCTGAATGAACAACCGCTTCCTGCCAAACAACTGGAAGCGCTGGCGAAGATGATTGCCTACGCTGCCAAAAAATACAATATCTCTCCGGACACCATCGCATCGCACAAAGACTATTCCACCAAAACCGATTGCCCTGGAAAGAACCTGTATCAATACCTGCAGGACGGATCGCTCAAGGCCAAAGTACTGGCTTACCTGAAATAGAAAAATGAAATTCGATAAAACAAAAAAAGAGGCCGTTTCAACATTGAAAATGGTCTCTTTGATTTTAATATTATCTATTTATCTATTTCTGAACATACTTGCGCAGCATATTCTCAAGGATATCGTTCCAACCTTCTTTGAAATTGTTGATATTGAATGCTGCCACTTCTGAAGGGAAAGTTTCCAATCCTTCATGTGTGAGCCTCACCCGTGTAGTATCACCTTCATCAAATAATTCCCAGGTAACGAAACTGTTGCCGGGATAGCCGTCATAGCGCCAGGAATGCTTCAGCAGTTTGCCCGGCACAACTTCCAGCACTTTACAGAGATGGCGCCACTGCTCAGTTTCAGTGCCTCCGGTGAATTCAAATTCATAACCTGGTTCGGGCTTGAAACCTGAAACATCGAAATACCATTTACGCATATCGTCTTCATTGGTGAGCGCTTTCCATACACGGCTTGCCGGCGCCTGGTATATTCTTTCAACTATAACTGGTTGACTGGCCATAACGCATATTTAATAGTTAGGAATGAAGTTGAACTTCGAAATTATAGGAAACCGTTCGGTTACACAAAATTTAATTTTACGGGTATGGGTTCCGGTCTCGTCGCCCTAAAATCTGACTTCAGCATTCTTTGCACCAGGCGGGGCATTTAGCGACAGGATTTTCCATTAATTTTAAGACATGAAACATATATCAATCCTTGTACCACAGGGTGCGCTGCTGGGCAGCATTGAAGGCCCCCGGCAGGTGTTTTCAGAAGTGAATACCATGGTGATGGGGCAGCTTGGCAAACCTCCTATGTTCAAAGTTGAGCTGGTGGGGCTCACAAAAGATATTCCTGTGTATGATGGCCTGTACACCATCAAAGCGGATCAACTCATGAAGGATATTTCCAAAACGGACCTCATTATCATTCCCGCACTGGAAGGCGATGTGGCGAAAGCCGTAGAGAAGAACCAGGATTTCATTCCCTGGATCATCCGTCAGCACAGCCAGGGAGCAGAAGTTGCCAGTTTATGTATCGGCGCTTTCCTGCTGGCATCAACAGGTCTGGTGAATGGCAGAAAAGTATCCACGCACTGGATTGCGGCAGACGCTTTCCGCAAAGCCTTTCCTGAAGTGGAGTTGGTGGAAGACCGGATCCTGACAGATGAGAATGGCATCTACTCCAGTGGAGGCGCATTCTCTTATCTCAACCTGTTGCTTTACCTGATCGAGAAATATGCAGGCAGGGAAATTGCTGTGGTTTGCTCTAAAACTTTCCAGATCGATATCGACCGGAACAGTCAATCACCCTTCATGATGTTCAAAGGACAAAAAACACATGAAGACGATACCATTCACCGTGCGCAGGATTTCATCGAGAAGAATGTACAGGAGAAAATTTCCGTGGACCAGCTGGCAACCATGCTGGCATTGAGCCGCCGCAACCTGGAACGCCGTTTCAAGAAAGCCACCAGCAATACAGTAGTGGAATACATTCAACGCGTTCGTGTGGAAGCCGCCAAGCAAAACCTCGAATCTTCGCGGGATAACGTGAATGAAGTGATGTACAAAGTAGGCTATACAGATTCAAAAGCATTCAGGTCCACCTTCAAACGTATCACAGGTTTGTCACCTGTTCAATACAGGCAGAAATACAACCGGCTTACACTGTCCGAGAATTGATTCAACTTCGCAACATAAAAGCGGATGTCTTCAATATGGAGACATCCGCTTTGTTTTATGCTATGATTTATCAGCGTGTTGGCAGTCGCTCGCCTCCCGGCGAGTGACTTGTATTTGTTCGCCTCCGGCGAACACCACGTCGCCGGAGGCGACTAAACAAAAATCACTCGCCGGGAGGCGAGCGATTGGCGGCAATCCGCTAATTATTCTGACTTTCTGTATTGGCAACATCTTCCGGGATCGCAGACTCATCCATGTAAAGTACTTCCCACTGATGTCCGTTGATATCGGCAAAGCTGCGGCCATACATCCAACCATGGTCCTGCGGTTCTTTGGTAAAAGTTCCGCCGGTGGCAAGCGCTTTTTCAGCAAGCTGATCCACTTCTGCTCTACTTCCCACTGCCAGTGCGTAGATGCCCTGAGCGGATTTTGCAGGATCACCCACTTCTTTATTGAGGAAACTCTGGAAGAACGGCTCTACCAGTAACATCGCATAGATATTCTCGCCAAGAACCATGCAGGCAGCAGCTTCATTGGTGAATTGTTCATTGAAGGTGAAGCCAAGATTTGCAAAGAATTCCTTTGTCTTGTTCAGGTCTTTCACCGGTAAGTTCACGAAGATTTGTTGTACCATGATTCTGTGTTTTTAATTTGATAGCATAAAATTACTTCCTCTTTCCCACTCGCAACTTGTACGAATCCGACAAAAAGCGGGTAAAAGACGGCAATCCCTTCCCGCAGCGCCATCATCATTGAGAGCCAGCAAAACTACCACATGTATACCTGCGTCCACCAGCTCTGCCGCATATTGGCGCCCTTGCACACCTATATGGAGGGTCTGGCAAGTTCCGTTCCCGATTTCACGGAACCCACATCAGGCACCAGGTTCAGGATCTGTTCTTCAGTCAGGTTAAGGCTCAAGGTCAATTATTGAGAAATGATTAATGGGAAAATGTACAGGCTGTGATTTATGGAGTTTTTATTTCACTATTCCATTTGAATTCATCATGCCTGATCTTCCAGATGAATCCATCCAAAATATAATGCGTGATCTGCGGAAGCGCCAGTAAGGGGACCAGGAAACTCAGAACAACCTGGTTGAAAGCGGGTAGTTCTATTCCCGCTGTGCCGAAGATTGAACCATGCTCTTTCCAAACCGCTATGTCCCAAACGCCTTCTTCCAGGAATGCTAACAGAAAAATAATACCGAGAAACAAAAGAACCCCGTATTTACTGAACACGGCTTTTAGAAATCGGGTGCCTTTTCCCGGAGCAGTATAACTCTTTTGTCCGTAGATCCACACCAGCGCCATATAAGGAATACCATGGCCCACTACATTCATCAAAGTGAAAGCGAGATCCCCATTGTAATAAACGATCCCGAAGTACCAGCTCAGCAAAGTTCCGGCTATCACAGCCAGCTTGGGAATATTGATGTACCTGCATTTCACCCAGCTCACCAATTCCTTCACAACAAAAATAAGGATCACTAAAAAATATAATACTGTAAAGATGTTCAGCAGCCCTGGCCATTGGTAGTACAGAAAATCATTCTCAACAAACCAGTTGAAATTCCTCGGTCCTTTCAGGTGCCAAAACAATAAAGGATAAATGGTGGCATAGTAGATTGTGACCTTATCGATCCATTGCATCGCTCTATTCATTTTTTCCTTTCGGCTGTACACACGCATGAAACCGTATTGCTGCCGCACGAAGTGGAACACCGCAGTATACGCCAATAGTCGCCAGAAAAAAACAGGACTAACAGAATAGGCCAGTACTCCTCCAATAAAACCGATGAAGGGAATTGCCAGCATCAGGCCACGCTGTTGCTGCATGGCTTTGGGATCAAAATAGGTCCTGTATAGCGTGCTGTATACATGCGCCACATCGATAAGCAGTACCAGTATCACCCAGCTGGCATCGCTCATACTTAAAGGGTGATGGAATAACTGTGGGAATAAGGCTATGATTGCCAGGCTTACAAAAGGCGGCAACAAAATGAAAACAATATCGATCATTGGCTTCCCAATCCACGGTTGTTGTTGCATAATGATGTTTTAAGATAATTGCTGCCAAACTTTTTCTGCTGCTTCCAGCCCCTGGTAAAAACCTTCTTCAAATATGCTGATGCCCGCCAGATCAGTATGCGCGAAATGAATGCGCTGATTAACAGAGGCGGATAATTCTTTCCTCAGCTCCCCGAAGATCAAGCCGGGTATGGGTTGTGCCATGGCATGTCCCCAGAGCGTTATGTTCACTTCTTTGGTAGCTGTTCTGATTTCCGGATGCACCACCTGCAGGTCATCGCAGATCATGTCTACCCATTGCTCATGTGTTTGCTGCTGTAGCCACTGCCTCGCTTCTTTTGCAGGAAGATGTGTAACCGGCCAGTAGTAAGTGAGGTTACGTTCAGTATGCACCTGTTGCAACAACTGGTGGGTGGCATCTACATAGCCGAGCCCGCGACTTTCATAAAGTACATTGTCCCAGCTATGGTCCATGCCTGTTCTTTCTGTAAGCGAACCAACCACCAGGTTGGCCACCATCCAGGGCGCATATTGCAGGTTGGCACTCACCATAGCAAGTCTTGTTTTATCGTTCAATAACCTTGCAGCAATAAATTGTGGTATGGCGATAATGCATTGCTTCGCATCGAATGCTTTGAGCTGGTTCTTTTTTACATCGAGATATTCAATCCGGATATTTTCCTTTTCTTCTTTTACTGTTGTAACCATTGAACCTGTGAGGATCTTTCCTTCCAGTTTTTTCATGAACTGATCAACCAGGAATCCATTTCCTTCAGGCCAGGTGAGTACATCGCTATGATCCGCATTCTTTGCTTTCCCTTTTCTTCCGGCAAAATAATGAACACCTGCCCAGGCACTGCATTCATCATAGGCAGTTCCGAAATCATCTCTGGTGCAGTAGTTCACATACCAGTGCAGATAAGCACTATTGAGATCGAGCTCTTTAAGAAAATCCTTCATAGTGATCTTGTCGAGCCGCGTGAATTGGGAATCCGTACTGCTCCGGTTGACGGGAATGGCGAATGCTTCTCTACCTTCTTCATCTACCTGATTACGGAAATGATCCATATAGTTCAGGAAGGATTTGATGTCTTTGAGATCAGTCTCAGTCAACCCGAAGCTCGGGATCAATCCTTCCTGCCATCTTCCGTTGAGATAAAGTCTTTCTTCAGGTTCTCGGCAAAGGTGGTATTCGTTGTAAATGGGCAATCCTGTTGAATCGAAACCTTCCACAACGCCGGCTTCCTGCAGGAATGCAATATATTCAGTGAGATTGATATTGGGAATGGGCACATAATGTGCGCCCAGCGGGAAATTCGACACAGCATTGCTTCCGTGAGCTGCATTACCGCCTGCATGATCTTCCAGGTCCAGCAGAACAAAATTGCTGAATCCTTTTTTTTGCAGATGCCAGGCAGCGCTCAGCCCGCTGATGCCCGCACCGATGATCACCACAGGCATGCTTTCCGCCGTGGCCGGGGATGTAAAGGTTTTATCTCGCAGCAGATGACCGGTTTTTGCATTGGCTCCGGTGATGCCGCCTTTGATGGCAGAAGTGGAACCACAGTGAGCGGCCAGTGTGCTGATGCTGCCGATAGTAATTGAATGCTGAATGAATTTTCTTCTGTCCATTAATCTGTGTATTTACTCCATTCCTCTTCAAAATAATGAACCAGGGCCTGGTTGTTCAGCTTGTTCACTTCCAGTGGTTGCTGTACCAGCATGTCTTGTGGAAAAATGAACAACTGTTCCACCGTATTGGCGTTCAGGAAACGGAGCCCGTCCGGAAATGCAGAAGCTGCTGCCAGCACAGGTTGTGGCGTGGCAAGAACATATCCCCATTCTCCGAAGCTGGGTACATAATTATGATAAGGCTTAGTGTGAAAGCCAACTGATTTGAGTGTTTGATCGATACACCAGAAGCTTTTAGGCGCAACAAACGGAGAAGTGCTTTGGATCACGATTGCGCCATGTTCACTGATGGCCTGTTGAACCAGTTTATAAAAACTGGTGCTGTATAATTTTCCAATGGAAAAATTAGAAGGGTCAGGGAAGTCGATAATGATAGCATCGAATTTTTCCTTGTTATCCCGAAGCCATATAAAAGCATCGGCATTATGAACTTTCACTTTAGAATTGGTAAGCGCATGAGCATTCAGGTTAGTGAGCATGGGTTGTTCCCTGAAAAGCTTTGTCATTTCCTTATCCAGGTCAACAAGGGTAATGGATTTAACGGAAGGGTATTTCAATATCTCTCTTACTGCCAGTCCATCGCCCCCACCCAGTACCAGTACTTTTTGGGGATCTTTTACGGAGGTCATGGCCGGGTGTACCAGCGCTTCGTGATACCTGTATTCATCAGCAGAACTGAATTGCAGGTTGCCATTGAGAAAGAGGCGGAGCTCTCTTTTATTTCGGGTGAGAACAATGCGTTGGTAAGATGAGGAAGTGGCGTATACCACATTGTCGTTGTACGTGATCGTTTCACTGTAGGCCATGATCTTATCTGCCATCACGAAGGCTACCACTTCCAGGAGCAAAGCCAGTATAGCAGCTGATTTGAGGGCAGCAGGTTTTCTAAGCTCCGCACTGAACCTGTGCGCAAGGTACCAGCCTACGGCAATATTGAGGATGCCAAAGAAGAGTGCAGTCCTTATCAAACCGAGATGTGGCACCAACAATAAGGGAAATACCAGAGAGGCCAGTAATGCGCCAATGTAATCGAAAGTGAAAACGCGGCTCACCAGGTCCTTGAATTCCACGCGGTGTTGCAGAATGCGCATGAGAAGCGGGATCTCAAGTCCAACAAATATACCAGTGATGGTCACCAGTCCATAAAGGATGATCCGGAAGCCAGCAGCCATCGGGAAAGCGATGAAAAGGATTGCGGCGCTGAATCCGCCTACCAGTCCAACCAGTAATTCGATCCTGATGAACCACCTGAGAAGTTCTTCATTGAAATAGCGGCTGAGAAAAGAGCCGATGCCCATCGAAAAAAGATACACCCCAATGATGGTGCTGAATTGCGTAACACTGTCCCCCAGCAGGTAGCTGGCAAGTGTTCCGGCCACCAGTTCATAAATGAGCCCGCAGGTTGCAATCACAAATACAGCCAGCAGCAAGAGCCATTGAGCCCCGGATTCTTTTGTTCGCATAAGTCACATTAATGAATAGCCGAAGCCACTATAATGGCCACAGCCAGCATGAAAAAGCCAGCCAGTACCGCCAGGGCCACGTTTTTGTTTTCAAGGATTTCTTTTCGCAGGTTATGTTTGGGAGTAACGATCTCCGCCAGGATAAAAGCCACCACCAATATGCCGATGCCTACGAAAGAATACACAACTGAATTGATCAGTGCCTGTGTCATATTTAATTGTTTTTTGAGTTATTTATGATAACCAGGTCCACTGCTGCTCCATTGTTGTGATCCGGAGGAAGGCGCAAATATCCTTCTGCCGGTCACATCAAAATAGATCAGGGTGCCGACAGCGATCAGTATCGCTATGATGAACCACCTGAACTGAAACAGGGGTGAACTATTATTGAAAAAATTAAGGTTCATTTCCGTAATGATTTTCCGTTGTTGGCAACAAAGGTTGCGGGATCCCATCTGCGTGCTTCTATATTTTTCTGAATGATGGCTACAATCAATACAAACAGGCTCCAGAAAAATGTGATCCACCAGAAACTCCTGTGGCTGGGCACATCGTATCTTACTTCTACTGAAAAATAGTTCACGGCATCTGGTGTGGAGGGCCGGATACCACGCAATTGCAACAAGTAAGAGCCTTTGGGCACAGCATTGAACCAGATCTGTGCATTGGTGCTTCCTTCTTTCCAGCTTTCGCCATCAGAGTAACCCGAATAATATTCCACTCCTTTTTCCTGCGAGTATTCTGAGCCGGTTACAGTATTTACCAGTGTTGCTTCCAGCTCAAACCAGCTATTGGCAACAGGAGCATTGATATCGATTTCGATATTGCTAAGGTTTTTATCCAGTTCGAACTTTGGCGAGATAATGTTCTGCCGGGTGGCAGTATCCATATAAAAATGGTCCGTTCTCAACAGTACCCGGTCCTGCCTGCCAAGCATGATGATACCATGAATCAGCAGTAAAAGGCCAACGCCCAATAACCAGGTGAAGAGCAATTTGTACTGGCTCATATATCCTGTAGGCTGCACCGCGCCAATTCCAGATTTGGCGGGCATCTCTTTCAATGCAAATGCGCTTTGCACTTCCTGATGATTTATATGCTGCCCGTAAAACCAGGAGATGGATTTTCCTCCTTCCAGTTCCCGGCCCCACATTTCGGGAGGAGAGATGTATTCTTTGATATAATTGGAGCCATCGTTGAAAATATCGTAGGGAAATTCTCCTTCGGCAGCTCTGACTTTTGCCCAATAGGAATTGTATTTGACAAAACTTTCGTTCTTCAGTTCAAAACTTTCAGAGCGCGCATCCAGGAGTACAGGCGCATCCAGCTCCTGTTTTAGATAGATCCAATGTCCATTGTATTCACTGAGATAAGCAAAGCCGTATTGGGGATTGTGCAGCGTGAATTCACGCCAGAAAGTACCCGGTGAATTTGTTTCCTCTTTTTCCGCATAACCGGTTACGCTGTATGGAATGCCTTTGATCTCTCCCTTAGCGCCCAGAGGGATCGTAGGGCTCAATCTGTATTCGATCCCTTTTCTTTTTACAAATCCATGTGCCTGTTTCCAGCTATGCTGCACATAACATGATTTACATACAACGCTGTTCACATATGGGAAAAGTGTAACAGGGAGTTCTGTATTGCAGACCTGGCAAAAGAATTGTTTGGTGGATGGCTTTGGGTCCCTGAGATTATCGAGTTCCAGTTCATCAAATCCGGTAGCAGTGAGAATATAAGTTTCCGGTTTATCCCGGGTCCATTCTATCACCATATGGTTGATCCCGGCCGGAGAAGAGAAGTTGAATACTGAACCTTTGACAACAATAGGAGATAACTTTATCTCCCCCTCGAAGTTGACGTTCATTATTTGAATGTTTTCTTCCAGCAGGTAATCGTTTTTCTCCCATTTCAGGTGCTTGCCAACTTCCAGTGATTTGTACTTATTTCTATGATCGCGGCCGAAGTTATCAGGTCCCTTGCTAAGAATGGCATAAAGGCCGTAGCCTTCCATGAGCAGGTAGCCATCACTCTTATCAGTTCGCAGGTCCCAGAAATTCATGAACGATTCCTGGAACTGTATCTGGACCCTTCCGCTTACCGTGAATTTTTCATTTTTCCATTTTCCTGTTGTGCCGGGCTGAATGATCTCAGGGAACTGGGTAATGGCCATCAGGTTGGCGAGCTGGATCTTACCATTGTAGCGCAGCACATTCCTGCAAACACAAACCGTGTATGCATGGTCGTACGTTGAGAGGGTTACCGGTTTGTCGCAGGCCGGACAGATGAGGATTGAACTCATTACCTTGTGATGATTTGTTGTTGAAGGACTTTTGCGGCAAAGTGTTTCTCCAGTGTCTGATAGATTCCCATCACTGCATCTTCATTATTCCTTTTGAAATTGCTGAGGTAAATATCGAGATTGATGAGGCCGTATTCGGGCCAGGTATGAATGGAAAGATGACTTTCGCTGAGGCAGATCACGGCTGTGAAGCCTGCAGGCGAAAAATCATGATATACTTCACCCAGTTTCTGCAACTGGTATTGTTGGATCAAAGCGTCCACCAGGATGCGGAAGGAAGCATAGTTATTGATCAGTATTGGTTCATCTGTTGATAAGGTGGCAATCAGATGTTTGCCCGGTTGATAGCTCATACTCAGTTATGTCTCCAGGCAAAATACAATTTTTTCCGAACTGAAAAGCAGGAACTAACGGATACTGGTATCCACCAGCGCCTTGAGTTCCTTGTATCGCTGATTCCTGCCCTCATTCTTCAGATAGAAAGTCATGAGAAATGCGCAATACTTCTTCTGGTTGTCAACCCATGGAAAACTGCCGAATAAGCCCGGACTGGTAACGGTTTTGGAGAATCCCTTCATAGTATCTTCCTCCATTACCCATTCACCGGATCCATAACCAAAACTACCTGCTTCTGCCGGTGCATATGCAACGCGAACGCCGTTCTGTATGCGATTGACCTGCATTTCGCGGATGCTTTTTTCGGAAAGAATTCTTTGTCCTTCAAACGATCCTTTGTTAAGGATCATGGAAAGGAAATTAAGGTAGTCCTGCGGTGTGGAACTGGCGCCGCCGGCCGGTAATGCTACAGGCCCTTCGCCAAAATCCGTATTGTTCATGCGCAAAGGCTTCGCGATCCTTTCAGCAAACAGGGTTTCAAAATTTTTACCTGATATTTTTTCCAATACTGCGCCTGCAATCTGCAGCCCTGCATTACTATAGTGAAAAACAGTTCCGGGCTTTCCTTCCATTGGCATCTTTGCGAGCCATTCAATTGACTCATCCATGGTTTTGAATTTTTTCATGGCTTTGAGACTTTCCTGTAATGGCGGCTCTTTGATGCCGGTGAGATGAGAAAGACAATGCTGAATGGTTATCTGTCCCTTTCCATTATTGCTGAGTACAGGCAGGAATTTCCCGACTGAATCATTGAGCGATAGTTTGCCCTCATCTATGAACGTCATCACCAACGCGGCGCTCAGCCATTTGCTGCAACTTGCGATCATGGTTTTTGATTGCAGAGTATAATCACTGGTGTTGGCGGTTGTTCCTGTTTTCCGGGAGATCCATTTGCCGGCCATTTTTTGCCGGCGCGTCATTTCATTAGCGGAATAATTGTAAATGAGTTTGCCATCTTTATAGATCACCAGGATAGCGCGGCCACCCATTGACTGCGCATGTTCATCGATCCAGCTGTTCAGTTTTTCAGGATTGGAGATAGGCTCCTGGGAATAAGCCACCACTCCAATACCTATTGCCAGCAAAAAGGAAAATAAGCGAAAAGCCATAGTAAGTATTTATGAGTCAGATATCTCAAAAACTTATTTGAGAAAAAAATATTGCAGGAACATAGACCAAAAAAACCGGCAGTGGTTTATTACTGCCAGTTTAAAAATCTTTTATTTGATTATTGCCCCGGAATTGAAATGTACTCAGGGAGTACGATTTCGACCAGCCAGACATTGTTGGCCGAAAGATAAAATTCGAACCCGGCTTTCGCCATTTCCCCCGCGTTCACTTCAAGTACTACGGGCTTCCCATGTCTACCGCCAACAGCAATGGCGGTTTCTTTCAATGCGGTAAGGTGCACATGCTGGCGGTTTTGCTTCAACAACCCGTCCTGGAGAATGGATTCGACGAACCTGGCAGCTGTACCATGATACAAAATATCCGGGGGCGTCACTGGTTCCAAACTGAGGTCCACATCGATGCTATGTCCCTGGCTGGCGCGAATCCTGGATTGGTCCTCATTGAAAGCGAATCGTTTTTTATCGTTGGTGTCCACAATCTGGCGGATCATTTCCTTATCCACTGCCGCGCCTGTTGCATTCATTTTTTCGATCAGCTCATCTACTGCGGCCCACCCCTGCTCGTCAAGGTGCAGATCAATTGTTTCCGGTTTATGCCGGAGCACCAGGCTCATGAATTTGCTGATCTGTTTCAGGTTCTTTTCCACTTTTTTCTTTTCATTTTTTTCAACAACTTATTTCAGCGCTGCCCTTGAACGGACAGCTTCAAAGTTGTTAGTGTTGATCAATTCACCGTTCTCAAAAACAGTGAGCAGTTTGTCTTCAAATGCAGGTTCTGATCCCTGCCTTACCGTCTGGTATTGATCATCTTTCAGAATCAGTTCCAGTTTTCCTGCTTTTGATTTTTTGAATGACTGTACCAGTTGTCCATGGGAATCCAGTTCCACAGGGCTTTTCTGAACATCTACAGGTTTTCCGTTGACTTCTGCATAGCTGCATTTAAAAGCGAATTTCTGTGTATCCCTGTCCACTTTTTGCAGAAGGGCTCCTCCCATTCCTAGCACCAGGTTCTCGGCACTGATGCCATTAACTTTGAGTGCGCCGTAGATGAAACGGATCATATCGATATTCACGCCATCACCCTGCAATACGCGCACCTGGGGAGGCAATACTTTGTAGCCTTTATCGTTGATGGTGTATCCGAATTTATTCATCAGGATAGCGAACACTTTCAGCAGTGTGAAAACAGGGTCACCGGAATCAGGACGGATCACCAGTACACCGTCGCGGCTCAATATCATGTCTTTCAATTCTTCTCCCCAATACTCGCTGCAAGCCCTGAATATATCGAAGGAATCAGAAACACAGGCTACAATTCCGGTAGGAAAAGATTTTAGCACATGCCTGAACACTTCCAGCTCTCCCTCTTCTCTCAGTAATGTACAAACGGAGTGTTCGGTTGCGGGAACGGATACGCCGTATACCTGTTGTGCTTCATAATAATTCTTTGCGAGTACGCTTCCAATGATAGTATCGCTGCCGCGGAAATTCAACAGGTGAGCCGATCCGCCAAGCCCTGCACTCTCCACAGAGCTTACACCGCGGAACCCGAAATCGTTGAGCACAAAATCAATACCGGCCTGCGCAGAAGAAGCAGCAGTATCCTTATAATAGGAGTCCACGATCTTCCTGATCTCCCTGCTCAGCGTAGCTACTGTGCTGGGATACCAAACCTGCATGAGCAGGGTTTCCAGGAAATTGCTGAGCCAGAAACATGCTGGATCTGTGTTCTCGATAGTCATCATCACATTGTTCACAGGAATTACCGACCCTTCGGGAACCGCTTTGATCCGGACAGGCAGGCGTCCTCCGTATTTGTTGAGGATATAATCGAATTTGCTGCGATCGAATACATCATTCCTTCCGAATACCTGGGGCAGAAATGCTGCAGCTTCATCGATCTTTTCTTTGGTGATCACAGCTCCTTCGAGATAATGTTTGAGAAAATACTGCAAACCGTAAAAAACAGTTTCGTTGAATTGCCCGCCCCGGCTTTCCATATAAGAGTAAATGGTGGATGTACCGGGATAATACAATTTATGGTGAGAATACTTGTAAGCGTCTGCGAGCAACAATATGTTTTCATTCGTTTTCATAACATCAGTTTAAAGGTTTATTTATTCAGCAGGAGATCAATCAGTACATGGTGTTCGGGTGTGATCTTGTTTTGTACCTTCATTATTTGCAATTCGCTGAGCGGGAACCAGGAAAGAGCTGCGAGATCATCAGATGCTTTTGGGGTGCCGAATATAAATTTTGTTTTGAAAAAGAGACTGATAATTTTGTCTGTTTCATTTTTATAGCGCCAGTCGTTGATGCGGGCGGAACCAATGTATTGCATGCCCTGTACTTCGATATCGCCACATTCCTCCGATAACTCCCGGCGGGCCGCAACTTCGAAACTTTCATCTTCAGGATCTGAGAAACCGCCGGGGAAGCGCCATTCAGCGGCATTGGGTTTCTTTCCCAGTAATACTTCTTTTGTTGTTTCATTGATCACGGCTACGTCAACTGTGGCATATACCTTAGGATAAGTAGTATGATAAGCATAGTTGATGCCTAACCGAAAATCTGCGGAATCGAGTACTTTATCAGCGTTCTCATCTCTGATATGAGTAGCGGAATGGTCACCAAGTTCAGGCAATGCCTGAACCGATAAACTGCCGGAGTAGTATGGGATAAAGCTCCCGCGACTTCCATAGAGCATAAACATTTCCATAGGAAAAGTGGAAGCCAGGAGTTTATCCAGTTGCTGGCTCCATGCGTTGTCTGAAGGATGATCACTTAATGGGAGCACTACCAGCTCCGGAGCATATTGCTTGAGTAATTTTTCGCGTGTATAAAAATCGAAGGGGTTGCGGCGGCTTCCTTTTACAGGTGAAACACCGAGCACCACCACCACTTTGTTGTGTTTGGATCTGATCTCATCGATCAGGTATTTGTGTCCTTCATGGAGGTAGGGAGTCTGGAACCTTGCTACGATTACGCCTGTCGTTTTCATTTTGCGTTATTTATACGCAAATTTAGAAAGGATTTTGATTCGAGCAAATTTATTTTGCGTTAAATGAACGCAAAATAAACTCAGAGTGTGGCAGTCGCTCGCCTCTGGCGAGTGACTTTTGTTTGTTCGCCTCCGGCGAACACCGCGTCGCCGGAGGCGACTAAATAGAGGTCACTCGCCAGAGGCGAGCGACTGGCGGCACTCTGCTAAATTTCAGATCTCAAAATGGATCCCTTCTCTTTCCAATTGCTGGTAACGCTTCTTATTGAACTGGTACATTTTGCTGGGGCGTCCCTTTCCTTCGGGTTGGGCATATTCATTGGTTTCATCCAAAATGCCGAGAGCCAGCATTTTCCTGGAGAAATTCCTTCTGTCGATATCCCTTCCCAAAAGTGCGATGTACAATTTTTCAAGATCTGCAAAAGGGAATTTTTTGTCGAGCAGTTCAAAACCGATTGGCTGGTAGCGGATCTTGGTGCGGATCCTTTCAATGGCGGTGTCGAGAATCTCTTTATGATCGAAGGCCAGTGGTGGCAGTTCCCTGAAATTGAACCATTGGGCATTCTCTGCGTCGGTGCTGGCTTTGAGTTGCTGGAACTGGCTGCTTTTCACCAATGCCATGTAAGCGATGGAAATGATACGCTGCCGCGGATCACGATCAGGCGCTCCGAAAGTATACAACTGTTCAAGGTAATTCACTTCAATGCCGGTTTCTTCGCGCAGTTCCCTTCCCACGGCTTCCTCCAGTGTTTCATCCGGCAACAAAAATCCGCCCGGGATCGCCCAGGCATTTTTGAACGGAGGATATTTACGCTGGATCAACAGTATAGACACTCCTTCCTGTTTGGAGTAACCGAAAACGATGGCATCCACCGCCACTTTTATATCTGAACCGGAACTGTTCATATCGGCTGCAATATACCGAATCCACTATCTTTATTGCAAATTGTTCCCATGTACCTGCTCATTCCCGGACGCCATCAATTGTTGACAAAGTTTCAGTTCCAATACCTGCAACAAATCATCAGCAAAGGCCTGCACAGCTTTACCGATGTGTTTGGTAAACCGGTGAAGAAAAATGAAAAAATAGACGCGGTGCTGTTTGCTGTTACATCGTCCAATCATTCCAATACACGGCGGAACCCGCTGCCATTCTATCTCAGGGCCATTTCCATCGAAGCATTTGGCAACGAACTGGCCATCCCCACCTATATCTACGGCATCGATGATGTTGGCAATCTTCCCAACTTTGCAGACTATACCATCAAACGCATCAAACATGAAAGCGAAGGGCAGATCGATTGCAATCCGGAGAACACCATAGTGGTTTGCTCCACCAATGTGCTGAATATGTACCATCATCTTGGTTTCACTATCCTGCCCGCAGAGTTGGATAATATCGAAAACTGGCGCCATCATACGGCTATGCCCTGGGATGTGGTTGAGAAAATTTCCACGAGCGAGAACTGGCAGCAGGACTCTTTCGTACAGGAATACATGCACCCTGCATCATTCAACGTGTGGCAGAAATACAGGATCGCAGAAAAAGTACAACTGCTTTTCCGCGATGCCATGATCAGCAATGATGGCGACCTCACTGAAACCCGCGACTACAACGTGTATGTTCGCCAGATGGATGATATCGCAGAAATGAAGTACCAGGACACGTCGAATTTCATTCAACCAGGGCGCATTGGCGATATCGGATGTGCAGTAGGGAGCTGGATCAAACTAGCTTGTAAGGATGAACGATTCAGGGAATCTGACTTCTATGGTATTGAAGTTTCACGTTATCTGTATGAACTCTGCCAGCAGCGGAAGATCAACGGGGAATTCAATAATCCATTTGTCTTCTTTTCCAAGAAAAATGCGGTGACAGGTCTCGCCTTCGATCGCAGTTCCATGAACACCATTCACACGAGCAGTCTTACACATGAAATAGAATCCTATGGCAGCCGTCAGGACCTGCTTCAATTCATCCGCAACCGCTTTGAAGAACTGGTGCATGGCGGTGTTTGGATCAACCGAGATGTGGTGGCGCCTTACAACAAACACCAGGAAGTATATCTCTGGCTGAATGATGAAGATGGCAGCAATGCTGACCCGCTTCGTATCCTTGAAAGCAAATCATCTTTATCTGAATACCTGCAGCAATTGTCTACCTACGCCCGTTTCCTTCGCTTCGCAAAGGATTTCAGGAAACAGGAAGGTTATAGGCTTTCATACGCTGAAACATTTTTTGAACAGAAAAGATATATCCGGCTTTCTCTCGGAGACGTTGCAGAATTCCTTAGCCGCAAGGACTACACGGATAACTGGCAGAGTGAAATGCACGAGACCTTCTGCTTTTGGGATTTCGATGAATGGAAAATTGAAATGCAAAACACCGGTTTCAAAATACATCCGTCTTCAGTAGCATTCACCAATGAGTGGATCGTGGAAAACAGATGGGCTGGCAAGGCTGCCATTTTCACCATAAAGAACAATCAACTGGCGCCCGAGCCCTGGCCGGTGACCACTATGTTCCTGATCGGGGTCAAGCCATAAAGGCATCCTTTTCTCTTTATGTATTTTCCGGGAAACGGGCATCTGGTCTACCAGGACATTAATGTTAAGTATATACCATGAAAAAACTAATCCCTTTTTTCTGTTGTATCCCATTGCTGGCAGGCTGTTATTTCAAAGCCACAAAATCTCCCGGGAACTCCAGGCTGCCTGCCGGACTGTATCGAGGCGGTAACGGCTGGGATCTTATTTTCCTGAAGATCAGCAATGACAGCGCCTATGCAGACTTTATTCACCTGGAAAAATTCCCCCGCGAGCTTCACTCAGATACCCTTGTCTATAATACAGTTACTCAATCCTGGAAAAGTGTAAAAAGCGAATTATTGCAGCAGGGTAAATATTATTCCATCAAAAGCAGCTACACCTGTGTTACCTGTACTATGCCTGTTGGCGTAAAGATCGAACACAAGATCATTGCAGACAAAAAGCTAACACAGGTAAAGATCGACTCCTACAAAAATTATGCATATGTGAATATGCAACATAGTATCTATGTAAGAAAGGATACAATCAACAAGCGGAAAGCACATTATTATCAACTCAAAGAGAAACACCTGTTTTTCGACAGCCTTGACATAATGCCTTACGAAAAACTCCGGGCAGCATATGAAAAATTCCGGGCAGAAATAGAATAAGTACGGACAGCAAAAAACGAGAAGCCCGGTAAAGGGCTTCTCGTTTTCTATTTTGAAAAACTGAAATTAAATATTGATCGCTCCGCGGCCTGAAGAGATCAGGTATGCATCTTTCAACGCCTCAGAGAATGTTGGGTGGGCGTAAGAAATCTTACAGAGCTCATTATCGGTAAGCTCGAACTCCATGGCCAGTACTGCCTGTGCAATCAGATCAGCCGCTCTCGCGCCAATGATATGCACACCTAATACTTCGCCGTATTTTGGATCGCTAAGTACTTTTACAAATCCGTCGATATCGTCGGATGCGCGTGCCCTGCCGCTTGCCATGAAGGGGAATTTTCCTTTGCGGTACTCGATCCCTTCTGCTTTCAGTTGTTCTTCGGTATAACCAACGCCGGCAACTTCAGGCCAGGTGTACACTACACCGGGAATGCGGAGATAATTGATCTTATGTGGTTTTCCGGCGATGCCATCTACAACTGCCACGCCTTCGTCCTCTGCTTTGTGCGCCAGCATGGGTCCGCGGACCACATCGCCAATGGCATAGATATTTTCAACTGCTGTCTGCAACTGATCATTCACTACCACCATGCCTTTCTCTACCTGCACTTTCGTGTTTTCCAGTCCCAGTCCTGTTGTGTAAGCACGGCGGCCAACTGCCACCAGGCAATAGTCGGCAGTGATCTCCTGTTCGTTCTTGTTCGCGTCAGCGAATTTAACTTTCACACCCGAGCCTGTGTTCTCTGCCGATTTCACGGGAGAATTCACCAGCACGTTGATGCCGCCTTTTGTAAGAAGCTTCTGCAATTCTTTGCCAAGCTCTTTATCCATTGTTGGGATCAGGCTGTCTGCATACTCGATGATAGTGATCTTTGTTCCGATACGATGATAGGCTGAAGCCAGCTCCACACCGATTACTCCACCGCCGATGATCACCATTTCCTTCGGCTGCTCTTTCAGGTAGAGCGCTTCTGTGGAAGTGATGATGCGTTGCTTGTCGATATTCACGCCGGGGATGGAAGATGGTTTGGAACCGGTGGCAATGATGAAGTATTTGCTGCTAACCGTTTTCGGTTGCTCAGAACCGTTGGTTATATTGATTTTGGTATTGTCAACAAAACTGGCCACACCTGTCAGCACCTGTATCTTATTCTTTTTCATCAGGAAGTTCAGGCCGTCGTTATTTTGTTTCACTACATTCCTGTTCCTTTCTGTGAGTTGGGGAAAATTAACTTTCGCTCCACTCACTTCTATTCCCTGCTTACTCACTTTATGGTTGATGATGTCAAAATTTTCCGAGCTATCCAGCATCGCTTTTGAGGGGATACACCCCACATTGGTACAGGTACCTCCGAGAACGGGATATTTTTCAACGATCGCTGTCTTAAATCCAAGCTGTGAGGCCCTGATAGCAGCTGTGTAGCCGCCGGGGCCTGATCCGATTACCACAAGGTCGAAATCTGTTGCCATAAGAAATGATGATTATTGGATAAAAAATGTTCAAAAAGGTACTGAATTATTGCCACCCGGTAAAAACTTCCACCCGTTAAGTAAAAGTTAAGCCAGCGAAACCCTGACAGTTGATGGGAATTATTCAACAACTCATGAGAAAATTGAAGGCAGGCTCTTGTTCATCCGGCAATTTTGGGATGTCGATAAACACGTACCATGACCTACACATTGATCACAGGAGCGGGCTCGGGATTAGGCAGGGCATTTGCCGTGGAATGCGCGAGAAGGAAAATGAATCTTGTGCTATTTTCCCTGCCTGGCAGCAACCTGGAGAGCCTGGCCACAGAACTGAGAACTGAATATGGCATTAAAGTGCAGTGCTATGAATTTGATTTGAGGGACGCTGATGCATTGCTGTTATATACCAATACCATAACAGATCAATTCGATATCGATTTCCTCATCAGCAATGCCGGTATCGGCGGAACATCCGCCCTCACAGACACGCCGTTGGAAAGGATCGATGATATCATTCAACTCAACGTGCGAAGCACTTCGCTGTTGACGCGACTACTGATCCCACACCTTCTGAAACAGCCCGGCAGTTATATCCTGAACGTCAGCAGTATGGCGGCTTTCACACCAATCGCCTATAAGACGGTGTACCCTGCATCCAAAGCATTCATTTCCTCTTTTTCATTAGGATTGCGGGAGGAGTTTGCAGGAACCGGACTCTCCGTCAGCGTGCTCTATCCCGGTCCGATCATGACCAACAGCAATACCAGCAGGCGGATCATTCACCAGGGCATGAAGGGGAAGATGGGATTACTGTCAACTTCAGACATCGCTCGCATAGCACTGAAAAAAACCTTATTGCGATATCCCGTGATCATTCCCGGTATGATGAACAAACTCAACCAGTTCCTGATGTGGTTCCTGCCACTGGGATTCAGGTTAAGACTGGTATCCAAAGAAGTAAAAAAAGAAATGCAGTGGTCTGCCACCTGATTGTATGAAAAGAAAAAAAGTACTGATTACCGGGGCGAATGGATTTCTCGGCGCCAACCTGGCCAGGCAGCTCTGCCGCATGCAATTTGATGTGAGAGTTTTGGTAAGAATGAATGCCAATCTTACCGGCATCACCGATATTCCCTGCGAGATCTGGTATGGCAATATCGATAACAAAAAAGATGTACTGGATGCAGTGACCGGTTGCGATATCGTGATCCATTCTGCGGCCATCACCGATCAATGGGGCATCGGGTTTGAAACCTATGAACGCATCAATTTTACCGGCACACAGTATATCTGCGAAGCCTCTCTTGAAAAAAATATTTCCAGGCTCATCTACGTAAGCACAGCCAATACCATGGGGCCCGGAACAAAAAAAGACCCGGGTACCGAGCTGAACGGTTTTACACTTTTCCATGCAGGATCGGGGTACATCAACAGCAAATACCTGGCGCAGCAATATGTGCTGGAACAGGTGCAGAAAAAGCAGCTCCCTGCTGTAATTGTGAATCCTACCTTTATGATAGGGCCGGAAGACAGGAAGCCCAGTTCCGGTAAACTTTTATTGTACGGATTGAATAAGAAGGTCCTGTTCTATCCACCGGGCGGTAAGAATTTCGTATATATCGAAGACGTGTGCAAAGGCATCATCAATGCTATCGATCTGGGCAGAACCGGTGAATGTTATTTGCTGGCAGGACATAATCTCAGCTACGGCGAATTCTTCAGGATAGTGAACAAGCTGGCCGATGAGCCGAAATGGATGTTCAGAATTCCTGTTTTCGCTTTGAAAGCCGCGGGTATCATCGGAAGCATCCGGCAAAGACTGACAGGTAAAAATGGAAAACTGAACTATGCCAATGCCTATATGCTTTGCCTGAACAACTATTATTCGTCCAGGAAAGCGCAGCGGGAATTGATGTTACCGGTAACACCCATGATGGTAGCCGTTAGTCATACACTCGACTGGTTCAGAAAAAACAATTATTGCTGATGAGAAAGAAAGTATTGAAGGATGATTCGGGGGAATTTGCAGGGAGTGAAAAAATGTTCAACAGTAAAGCGCTTCGCTATGGAGGAAGGATCCTGATCCTGTACCTCTTCAGCAATATTTTCAAATCCTTCGATCTTTCTTTTATTGAGGATATCGGAATTTTTTCTGTTCGGTCCAATATGTTCAGTCTTGCGTATGTGCTGTATGGATTGTTAGCCTGGGGAGGCGCCTCCTGGCTGGCAAGTCGCCTGGAACGCATGATGCACGGCTATCCTGCAGGAAAACGGATCCTTATACTATCCGCAGTGCTGCTTGCTTACGGAGGACTGATCTCACTGGGATTTGGATTTGTTTATGCCGGCGCAGATGTTCTATTGTTCAACCGGTATGAAGCCTGGTTCAGTTTCACTTCGTTGAGTTATAATATGATCGTAGGGATCTTCATGTTCTACCTGATCATCATCACCTTCAATGGTTTTATCTTTTATTACAAGAGCTGGAAAGAATACCAGGTCAAGGCAGAAAGACTGATGCGCGAAAATATCCAGGCCAAATACGATGCATTGAAAAATCAGATCGATCCGCATTTCTTTTTCAACTCACTAAGTGTACTCACAAATCTCGTTTACAAAGACCCCGACCTGGCCGCTGATTACATCACTCAACTCGCCAACACCTTTCGATATATTCTCGATAAAAAACTGGACAACCTGGTGCCTGTACAAACGGAGCTCAACTTCCTTCAGTCTTATTTGTTCCTGATCGGCATCCGCCGGCAGGGCAGTATCATTTTCCAGGAACAGATCGATGATCATTCAAGGATCAATGGGCAGGTGCCACCGGCCACACTGCAGATGCTGGTGGAGAATGCCATCAAGCACAACCGCTTCTCGGCCAGTGAGCCGCTGGAAGTGACTATCAGAAGTGAAGACGGCTTCCTGTATGTGAGCAATACCATCCGCAAGAAAATAACGCCTGAATATTCACATGGTATCGGGCTGGAGAATATTCAGAAAAGATATGAACTGGTCTGTGGCCGGTCCATTGAAGTAGATGCAGGCGAAGAGAAATTTGTAGTGAAAATTCCCATAATTTTCAATCATGAAAGTGATCATATTTGAGGACGAACATCATAATGCGGAACGATTGATCCAGTTGCTTGGCAAATGCGATCCCACCATCATCGTGGATACAGTGGTGGAGTCTGTTGCCGATGGCCGAAAATGGTTTGCCGGCCCGCATGATATCGATCTCATGCTGATGGACATTCAATTGTCTGACGGCAACTGTTTTGAGCTTTTCACAGGTCCGAATGTGAATACGCCGATCATCTTCACAACTGCCTACGATAATTTTGCTTTGCAGGCATTCAAGGTTAACAGTGTTGATTACCTCGTTAAGCCAATTGAGTTAACTGCATTAGACAATGCATTGAAGAAGTTCAGGCAGTTCAGGCCGGTGAGTCAACAGGTAGACATTAACAAACTGGCAGAAGCATTCTTCAAAAGAGATACCACCCGTTTTATCAGCAGGCTCAACAATCAACTGATCTACATCAAAGCGAAAGATATTGCCTGGCTGCACTCTGCGCGCGGACTCACCGTAGCCACTACTTTCAATAAACAGGAATATCCGCTCGATTATTCACTGGACCAGGTGGAGAATCTCCTCGACAAAAATTCTTTCTTTCGTGTGAACCGGCAATTCATTATTCATATCGATGCCATAAAAAAGATGACAGCTTACTATAACAGCAGGCTGTTGGTTCAGTTGAATCCGCCTGCACCCGATGATGTGATCATCAGCAGGGAGCGTGTAGCCGATTTTAAGAACTGGTTGGAAGGGAAGGTCTGATAACTATTTGAGTACGTTTTTCATTATTGAGAATCCAACGGTTGGTTACAGGATCTGTAATGCTGCCAGATTTGGCAATTCCTACAAATCCTGTAAACCCGCTTGTACCAAAAGTTGGGATTCGATACAACTGTTCCGCTGGAAAAGGGTACGGAATTGGGTGTTATTACACATGGAATAATCAAAGCCCTGACCTGAGTTTATCATCGGTTGCTCAATTGCATGATTTGCGTAATGCATAGATTACTCAAATATATTTTATATGATCATTATTCTTCATAGACGAACTACGAATTGGTTATAGAGGGATTACTACACTGAAATACTTAAGACATGATCTCAGCAATAAGGCCACCCGGTAACCGGATGGCCTTATTGGGCTGGTCATTGTTTACTTATCTGGAGATCTTCACCAGTTTCAGCACTTCGCTGTGCTGACCCTGTTTCACCTGCAGGAAGTACATACCCGGCGCATAGTTGGAGCCGATGTAGAACATTCCGTTGGCAGGCAGGTTAGACCTGGTTTCGATCACTTTGCCTGTTACATCTGTCACCTTGTAACTGATCGGTTGAGACGATGTACTCACGGTGATTACATGGAACTGGTTCGGTGTGGGGTTCGGAACGGCCTTCACTACCAGGAGAGCCTCAGGGAACTGATGATCCGGCAGTCTCGGTACTTTCACCTGCAATTGACGCTGACTGGAATTTCCGGTGCTATCAGTAGCAGTAATGCTAATCGTATACACGCGTCCGCTACTGAAGATACCGCGTTCTGCACGTAACTGAACCATATGATCGTTCACTATTACCCAGTCAGGAGCGGTATTTCCGTAAGCGCCACCCGTTACCGGTTCACTGCTGGTTACAGACAATGAAGTAGTAACGCCTGAGCAATTATCCGCAACATCATAATCTATCGCTACATTTCTCATCTGCGTTGTTGCAGGCCAGAGCTGGGTTTCGCTTGCCATCGCATTGCTGATCACAGGCGCGATACTATCCTTCACCAACAGACCGAACTGGCAGCTAGTTCCATTATTCGCTTCATCTTTTGCCTGTAATGAAACTATCAGGTTGTTTACACCATTTACAACAGTGCCAGCTGCCGGTGTTTGAATAACAGTGATGTCTGGCGTTACGGCCTGACCATTCACCAATGCAAGTGCCGTGTAATCCGGAACTACAATATTGCAATTGGCATCAGTGTACAACGTTTGTGTATCCGGACAAGTGATCGCCGGAGGCAGGTTCGATGCTTTGTTGGATACCGCACTTTCATTATGAAAACGGTCCAGTGAAGTAACGGCATAATAATAAGTAGTCGCCACTTCTCCGGTGGTATCGGTATAACCTGGAGAATCAGTATTGGTGATAGCGATGATATTGGCAGGATCAGTGGTGTCCACTTCGGCTATTGTGGAACGGTAGACCACAAATCTTTTCGCTTTATCCAGCTCATCAGCCGCCATGGTTTGCTTCCAGCGAAGCACAACCGAATCCGTCCGGAACTTCAACACCTGTAAAGAGGAAGGGGATTCCGGAGCAATATCGTCCCTCCAGGGCATTTTGGGAAGCAATGCGGGAAGCCGGTAAAAATCCAGGCGTAACGAATCCCTGAAACCCAGTTTGGTAGCGCTTCTCAGGCTGTTTGTATTATAGATGGCCTGACCGGCTACATTTGCATGTTGCCTGTTTAAACGCATTTCATTAGGGATCATACCGGGGTTGGCCCAGTTAACTCCCTGAGCCGGATCATTCACTTTATATCCCGCCATGCCGATATAGATATGTCTGCCATTCGCCTGGTTATTCCACCAGGGAACGATAGCCGCATAGTTAGCGCCCGGTTGTCCGATATACCAGTATACCTGCGGTGCGATATAATCCACCCAGCCTTCCTGTAACCATTTTTTGGTATCGGCGAACAAAGTGGTGTAATGCTCAAGGCCACTGGTAGGCGTTCCGATTGCAGGGTTGGTACTGTTACGATAGATGCCCGAAGGAGATACACCAAACTTCACCCAGGGCTTGAGCGTTTTGATGGTGTCATAAACTTTTTGGATCAGCAGGTTCACATTATCGCGACGCCAGTCGCCGCGCACCGTGAAACCTCTCGGATCGAGTGCAAAAGAAGCATCATCATTGTAGGGCGTTGTTCCGGCGGGAGCTGCAGGCGGATAAAAATAATCGTCGAAATGAATGCCATCCACATCATAACGGTTTACAATATCCGCGATCACACTGAGGATGTATTCACGGACCGCTTGCAGGCCCGGGTCAAGCACACGGAGGTTACCCTGGCTGAGCAACCATTCAGGATGTTGTTTGGCAACATGACTGGCGGCAAAGCCAGGCAGGTTATTACTGTTGCCCACTGCGCGGTATGGATTGATCCATGCGTGGAATTCTATGCCACGTTTATGGCATTCCTCGATCATGAACTGCATGGGGTCCCAGGGAGTGGAAGGCGCATTTCCCTGTGTACCGGTAAGATCGGCAGACCAGGGTTCGATAGCGCTTGGATACATCGCATCACACTGACTACGCACCTGGATATATAGTGTGTTCATACCCGTTGCTTTGTGATGCTCAAGAATGGTGAGGAATGCAGCCCGCTGCTGTGCAGGCGTCTGAGTGCGGTTTGGCCAGTCAATGTTAGAATAGGTAGCGATCCAGGCACCGCGCATTTCCCGTTTGGGCGACTGCGCGCTGGCAAAGATGTTCACGCTAAGCAATAAAAGACTTAGTAGAGTTTTTCTCATAAGCGTCGATTTGCAGGTTTATGCCTAAAATACTGCAAATACGCGCGGGTTTGACGGGTGTGGAAAAGAAAAAAACCGGCAGAAATACGCATTTAAAAATACTACCAGGTGACAGCGTGGGTGCGGACAATTGCAATCTTCTTCTGCGATATGTAACGCCGATGCACATGGCATTTTTTATTCAAACCCGCAACTGTGAAAATCCTTCTCTCCCAGATTGGCAAATTACATATCCTGATTGCCCCTTACCTGCCGTAAGTAGTCACTTCTTCATTGCTTTACGGATCAGCGGTAGCACAGCATCGGCCATACGTGTAAACCCGAGGTCCGTCAGATGCACGCCATCGATAGTAGCTTCGTGATCATTACCGATCAGCTTATCTGTTGTGAGGTAATAGAAATTATCGATGCCTTCTTTCTTCAATCGCTCATATGTTTTCCTGATCTCTTCCAGTTGACCATTCACTTTGTTCCCTAATTTCTGGTCCCAGTTACCATTTTCCCTGAAGACTGTTTCGATCAGGATGATGGGCACTGTTGGTTTCTGCTGGCGCAGGTATTTGATGAAATTGTAAGACCTTTCTTTGATCTGTTCAGGAGATGGATTGGGAATGCAATCCAGGATGTACAGATCAGCTGGAACAGTGGCTAAATACTGCGCCAGCTCAATTTCCATTTTTGCATTTCCGCTGAAACCGAGATTGATCACATCATAGCCTGTCTTCCTTTGCAGGATGGCAGGATAAGCCATACCGGGTCTGCTGGCAGATGCACCCTGTAAAATACTGGAACCATACATCACCACTCTTTTTTCAGTATTGATGCCAGGCTGTTCAGGTTTTCTGATCACTGCATTTTCCTGTACGCCGACCTGCAGATCATTCACCGTATTATATAATGGCAGGTAAAGCATGAACTGCTTCATGGAACTATCCATATTCTGAATGATCACCTGGTCCTGATCAGCTGTTCCTTTCGCAGGTTTTCCTGCCATTACGTATTGCCATTTTCCATTTTTCAGACAATAGAGGTCAAGTCCGCTATGACTGATCGGAGGCATATTGCTGTAATATTTTTCGCTTTCCAGTTTCCATTTTACACGGATAATAGTGGAATTGGTCTCGAAAAGAATGGAAATACCTGCGCTGTTCTTTGCAAGTGCCTGTACAGCTTTCGGCATATTCTTCGTTTCAACGGAATCGATTCTCTGGTAGATGGAATCAGTTGGTTTAGCCTTGCCGATCATCATCAAAGATGCGGCGCTGGTAAAGCGGATGCTGTCCTGAGCAAAGGATGCGAAAGCAGTTACTACAATCAGGCTGACAAGAAGTAATCTTTTCATAAACTATGGGTCGAGCGGATCGAGCGGATTAATCTGTAAAGAGTTGACTGATGGAAGATACTCTGTTTCCGTGGAACTTAATTGTTTTATGGATCGAAAAGGAAGATAGCCAAGTTCTTTCTGTACCCTCAATTTCATGTTTCCATTTATATATTTTGTCTGTGAGGCATCAGAAACGATCAGCACAGGTTTGTCCGACGGCATTTTAAACAGATAAACCAGTCTGCCCGCATTCCGTAGATTGGTAGTGGTATGCCTTGCATGTGGTTCGATGATGATAGCGGAAGCGGGGATCTCCAACACTTCCACCATGTATTTTTTCATTTCGATGGCTTCGCAATAGGGCGTCTTGTTGGGATGCACATGTCCTCCTGAAACCACCAGGAATGGCGCCAGTCCTGCATGATAGCGGACAGCGGCACTGTCGCAGCGCTTTGCGCCGTTGGGGTCCAGCTTTACGCCGGGTTGTTCAGGACCGAGGCCCGGCACCAGGATCACGCTGTATTTATAGGATTGCCAGTTGATCTTTGCAGCCTTCTTGTAAGCCGCAGCATTTTCCTTTGCGGTCAATGGTTCGTAGCGGATGGCTTCATCGCGGCCATTCAATTGCAGTGCATCCAATGACAGTTGAAGTGGAAGAGAATAGAAAGATGATCTCCTTTTAGATAACTGCTTTTGCAGTTTGGCTGCAATTTTATTCCTGAATTCCTGATCATTTTTATCGAAACCGATACTATCGATCTTTGGATACAATGGTGCTTTGCCTTCCACATACGTGCCCAGCACATAGTTCACACCCTGCGCATCTGTTCGCCACGCTTTGCGCACCAGTCCCGTATCTGCATCTGCTGCAAAAAGATTGTAGGCTCCTGAAATGCGCAACTGTCCTGCCAGCTTTTTCCAGGCGGCATCAGTGAGCGTCAATTGCACCAGTTCATTTCCAACAGATTCTATTTCGGGATCAGTGATCGAAAGTGACCTGCCGAAACAGGCGGCATCCGTACAATTGATCAGAGCCTGCTGCGCATCCTGTTGCAATCTGCTACGCAAAGTCTCAAAGGCCTGACCAACCGGACGCATGCCTTCCTGCTCCAAGAGGTAAAGGAGATAAAAATTCTTCTTCTGTAAAAGCCTTTCCTTTTTCGATTGTGCAGAAACCTGAACACTTACCGTTGCCAGCAGCAGCCAGCAAAAACAAATCCTGATAAATTGGTATTTCATTGCTATTTCAATTCAAACAAAACCGGATAATGATCTGAGTAATTATCCGTGAAATCATCTACCACCACCCGGGCCGCAGCCATTTTCTTCACCAGATCCTTACTGACAAATATAAAATCGATCCGCGAAGACGCATCGCTTCCTGTTTTGGGTTCAAATCTTTTGGGATGCACTGTTTTCACAAATCCGGGATGCATTTTGTGCAGCACATCCGTAAATCCTGCATTGTGCACTTTTTCAATTACGGAATAATCGATCTTTCCATCCACCAGTTTCAGGATGGGAGCATACTTTTTTTCATAAGCCTGGTAGTTGGCGATCATCTTCCCATCACTGTAATGTGCGGAATCAACCGGCGACAAAGTATTGAAATCTCCCATTACTATCCATTTGCGTTGCTCATGCTGTGCTTTGATATGCGCCAGCAACAGATCAATCTCCTGAGCCCGTTTGCGATAATCGAATGGCGTGAGGTGAACAGAAATAATATTGTAACCCTGTATGCTGGCCGTGATAAAGCCCCGGTCCATATTATCACTGACCTTCTGCACATGCAGGATCGGATATTTGGAAGTGATGGCAACGGGATACTTCTCACCTTCGATCAACAGTGCAGCATAGCGATGGCCATACTGCTCTGCCAGTTTTTCCAGTGATGCCTGTGTAAAATTAGTTACTTCCTGCAACGCCAATACATCGGGATCCATCTTCTTCACCCAGGCAACAAACCCAGGTTTGCCTGCAGCCGTATCCAGCTTCATCCCTTCTAAAATATTATAAGTGATCACCCGAAGGGATGGCTGCTGGGCAAAAAGAGCAGGCAAACGGATCAACAGGACCAGGGCAAGGATTACTGAGCGCATACAGATCATGGTTATTGTCAATTGATAAGGATCTTGAATGTTTCAGTGATAATATCAGATGTTACATAACAATAATAGATACCGGGAGATAATGCAGACAGGTTGATAGATTGTGATCCCCCGGTATAGGCTTTCCTGTGAACGGTCCTTCCGGTATTGTCCACCACCAGCAATTCAAAATTTTGTACATCATTTTTTTTGAACCTGATCTCGAAACGGCCTTTGGCAGGATTGGGATAAACAGACAGTCCTGATTTCTCTTTTTTCTCTTCATTCACCTGGGCTGTTAATGTCACCAATGGTTCAATTGGTTTTGCAATGCCATTCACTTGTGTGCCTTCGGTAGATAGTGGGTCCATCATGAGATCATCCACAAAGATGAACCAGGTAGTGCTGGTATTGGGTTGTGAGAATTCAATAGCGTCCAGGGTGGCGGCTGTGCTGTTGATAACGCCGTTTCCGCCATCAGTGGAGGTACCGCCGTAACTGCTCAGGCTCCAAACGTATTTATGCCATTGGTTATCGTTGATGATATCCAGTGTGGGGCTGAGTTCCGTTCCATCACTATCATCTATCCACAACCGCACTTTGGCATTTGTATTGGCCGTAGTTGTTTTAAGATAGAAGCTGATGGTGCCGGTATTCAGGAAGCTGCGGTTATTGGAAGGAGAACCTGTACCGGACAAGAGCCTGACTTTCCAGGCGGCGGAAGAAGAAGTGTTATCGTAAAGTTTTACAATGAGGGAATGCGTTCCGCTATGCGCGGTGAGTGCATTGGTAACAACAGAAGTGGTGGATACACCTACAGTAGTTGAACTGTACGTTGGTTCACGATTGAAATGGCCCAGGGTATTATCAAACATATCCAATGTGAGGGTGGTGAGATAGGCCAGTAATGCGCTGCCTGTTTTCCTGGGGCCGGTAGCATCGGAGGGATCATTTCGTACTATATCATTTCCCATGATGGTGGATGAGCCGCCGCCATCGAGATTCAGGGCCTGGTAGCAGCCAATGTAGAGCAGGAAGTCGGCAAATTGTGTAAGTGTCATGCCTTCGCTTACTCCCGCATTCCTTCCATCGTTCACTACCATATAAATCTTGTCTTTCGTCTGGTTGTAACCGATAGCAGTTCTTGGCGCCAGGTCATCGGGCACGGGTCCACCTTCGTCAGCCACGCTGGTGGTAACACAGTTGGCGCCGTCGAGAACGAGCCGCGTCCAGCCGCCGGTGAGTTGTTTGATATTGGTGATGCCGGAAGGGGCTGTGAGCACCTGCAGGTTAAGGTCTACTGTTTGACCAACCGTGATATTATCGAGAAAAGTTTTGGCAGCGCCGGTTCCGGAAAGTACTGCCTGTCCTGCAGTATAGGTCATATTGCCTGCACTTGATTTGGCCAGCACCGTACAAGGCACAGTGGCATTGGCTTTCCAGGCATTGACGCCTCCCACGGGAACTATCCTGATCTCTGTTCTGCCCGTGGCTGATGTTTTGGTGGAAGGCCCCTTGAAACGATTGTACAATACCAGCTGATCTCCTGTTGCGGGCCTGTTGATACTGTTGATGGTGATGTTAGAGCCGCCTGCTGTGAGTGTGTAGCTCTCATTCAATTTTGCCAGGAAAGGAATATTGGCTTCCGTGATGCCGAAGACAGTTCTGTTCAGCATGGTATCCCAGAGTATCTCCCCATCGCCGATCATCATATGGCGCGGATTGTACTTAGGTCCGCCGCTGGTGAAAAAATCGGAGTTGATGCCGGCTGTTACTTCATGATACCTGATGCTTTCGTGATCAGCATACATGGCCGGCACTGTTTGCGGTTCTCCGTTGATGGTATCGCTTGCTTTCACGGCTTGCAATCTAACAGTAGGTTCATCCAGATCGATCTCCATTACATAGAGCTTCTGCGCAGGGCTGGTGGTTTTATAATGCCTGTATACAACTCCCGGCGACATCCGGCGGGTAGAATCGAGCGTGTACTGGGCCCATGCAGTGGAGCATGCTATTATCAAAAGCATACCCAGGGAAACAATCTTTTTCATTTTGATTCATTGAGGATGAGGAATATGGTGAGTTATTTCCAATACGGGTTCTGAACCAATTTCGGATTGAGTGTGATTTCCTGGAGGGGTATCGGATAGTAATAATCTTTTGCTTCGTCGAATTTGCAGGGTGTGCTGTACATAGGATTGAAGTTACCAGAAGTACCGTCCGTCAGGCGCTTCTGATTTACATTCACGATGCTGCTGGTGCCGGGAGGCGCGCCTCCTGCATTGCCGTTGTGCAGGTATACATCTGTTTTTCCATCGTTATTGAAATCGAATGGGCCAAGGCTTGGGAAGTACATGCCGATCATCGGCTTTTCCAGTTTCTTTCCTTCTTTCCAGCGCATAAGATCATCCCAGCGGAAACCTTCATTGAACAATTCGATCCTTCTTTCCCTCCTGATCTCGAGGATCACGCCTTTGTTGGAACCTTTATCTACATTAGGATACATGGCTTCGAGGTAAGGATCGGGATCGCCGTTGGCAGCAACGAGATCGAGAAAAGGCATGCCTACACGTTCGCGGAGTTTATTGATAGACTTGTCCAGATCAGCCTGCGTAAGTGTTCCCAATTCTGCCTTCGCTTCAGCGAAGACCAGTAACGCTTCCGCATACCTGAAGAAGATGATATCATTGAAAGAGTTGTTGGAGGCCCATTGATCTTTAGTAGCCAGCGCCTTGACCAGACGGTATCCCGTGGTAGAGATATTGATGTTCACCGGTTCCGGTGTCGTTTCTTTATAAGCCATCCAGTTGGGGCCTGGTGTGGTTTGTGTAAGACGGGGATCGCGGTCCTGCATTTCTTCGTAGAAGCCCATGGTCTTGTAACCTGGCTGATCAGTGAAGCGTGAACCATCTTTCATCAGGTAACTATCGATCGCATCCTTGCAGATGCCGTATACGCCAGCAGTGGGCGCCGTCATGAGATAGCTGAGACCATGGCGACCAAAGGTTGGATTATAATCCCTCACCAGGATGGTTTCTGTAACATCCTGATCATTGCGTGCAAAGAGATCCCGATAGCAACTGTTCACACCCCCTGCAGTATAGAGTTTATAAGCGCCGAGTGTGATCATCTCTTCCGCAGCGGAAGCTGCTTCATTCAGGAATTTCTCATGATCACCAAGGCCATGATATTTCCTGAAGGTTCCTTCAAAGAGACAGATACGTGCTTTCAGCATGAGCGCTGTATACTTTGTAATGCTGGTAAGCTGGATCTCTTTGGGAATATTCGCTACTGCAAAGTTGATATCATCCAGTACGGAGTCCATCACCAATTTGCGTGAATCCCTGGCCTTGTACAGGTCCGGGTCATTGGCTTCGAGTACTTTTCCATACCAGGGCACATCGCCATACATTTTCACTTTATCAAAATAGAAATATGCTCTGAAGAATTTAGCGATGCCGCCGTATTTGAGTTTGGCTGCTTCATCCGGGCATTTCTGGTAGTTCTCCAGGAAGTAATTGATGGAGCGAAGCGGCCCCCAGGTCCAGCCGGTACCGGAATTGGAAGCCGGAACGATCCTGGCTCCTTTCACACGATCGGCCACGTTAAGGGGGATCATATTATCCGAGCTGGCATCATCAGTCCAGATCAGGTAATTAGGAAAGATCTCATAAAAGCCATTGGTGTATACCTGGAGGTCAGTAGCGTTATTGAAAAAGTTGTTGGCATCTATCTGATCCTTTGAATTTGTGTCCAGCATATTCTTGTTGCAGGATACAGACAGGATCGCCAGATAAATGATAAATATATAATTGAGCTTCTTCATTTCAGATGCGTTTGAATCGATGGTTACAGAGTGATATTGATGCCGGCGGAAAAGATCTTACCGATTGGATAATCTTCAGCTCGGGAGCGCGCTACAGCAGTCCCGGGAGCAGAATAGTTGATACCCGCTCCGGCCATTTCAGGATCGATGTATTTGGTGAGGTTACCAAAACGCCAGGTGAACAGGTTCTCTCCGCTGAAATAAACCCTCAGTTTTTGGATCTGCGCTTTCCTGGTCAGTCTTTCCGGAAGCGTATAACCTACAGAAAGGTTCTTGATCCGCAGATAGCCAACATTGATGAGATAGTAATCATTCACTTCACCGAGTGAACGTAAATTTCCGAGCGAAGCATATCCCCTGTTGATCTGCGGGTAGGTATTGCCGGGAGTTTCAGGGCTCCAGGCATTGCTGATCAAATCTTTCCGAATGAAAGAGAGATAGGGCCTTTCATAAGATCCCCAGTAGATATTTCCTGTTGCGTACCAATCCTGGCGGGCAATACCGGCGCCTGCAATGAACAGATCAAAGTTTTTCCATTCGGCGCTGATATTGAAACCGAAGGGGAATTGTGGCATGGCATTACCGATAGCATCGAGGTCGCCGTGATCAGCAAGCGTATTCTTTCCTTTGTTGATGGCGCCATCGCCATTCAGATCCAGGTATTTGATATCGCCTGCGCGAAGCCCTTTCCACTGCGTATTCTGAACGATGTTCAATTCATAGTTGTAGACCTGTCCGAGACTTGTGGAAGGATTGGTGAAGCTGCTCTGGTATTTTTGAGCTTCTTCATCGCTCTGGAACTGGCCGCCGATCCTGTATCCGTAGATGGTGCCGAGTTTTTGTCCTTCCCAGTACGTGTTCATGAGTCCGTTGGGATTGGGATATTTCGTGATCACGCCTTCAAAATTGTAAACGCTGGCAGTAGCGCGGAATCTCAGATCGCTGCCTGCTACATTGAAAGTATTGTGGTAAGTGAGGCTCAGTTCAAAGCCGCGGTTGCGGAGAGTGGCGATATTCTCTTTGGGCTCGGCAGCGCCAAATACAGCAGGGAGTGGCTCTCCGGGCAGGTACATCTTCTCAACAATCTTTTCATACCAGTCGAAGGAAACGGTCAGCCGATCATTCAGGAAACCGAGGTCTGCACCGAAATCGATGGTGCGTGAGTTTTCCCAGCTCACTACCTTAGGCAATGGCAGTGGCGCTCCAACATAGTTGGCTCTTGCGCCATTGATCAACCAGCTTGTCTGTTTAGGCTCGAGTAGTTGAGAGAAAGTATTGTTGGCGATGCTTTGGTTTCCCAGTTGCCCGTAAGAAACTCTTAGTTTGAGTGAACTCATCACATCTTTCAAAGGCTGATAGAATTTCTCTTTGCTTACATACCAACCGCCCGACACCGATGGGAAAAAGCCCCAGCGGCTATTTTCAGGGAACTTGGAAGAACCATCGTAACGCGCATTTACTTCCAGCAGGTATTTGTTCTTGAAATCATAATTGAATCGGCCGAAATATCCCTGGATGGCCCATACCTCTGCCTGACCATCTGCGAGGAACATTTCCGTTCCGAGGTTCAGGTTGGAGAGATTGGTGGCCAGGAGTCCGTTCTGTGCAGCATTCACCACATCATCATTGAATTCCTCCTGGTTATATCCAAGCATCAATTTGAAATTATGTTTTCTTGCCAGGCTGTAATTATAAGTTCCGTAAACGTTGAGTGCTTTGAGATAACTTCTGCTCCTTGCTTCGGTGAGCCTGTTCACACCGCCAACAGTTGGAATGATCCTGTCGCCTGTCAGGTAGGTGTATTGGTTTAACCTGGTGGAACTGGCGGCATGATTGACAGTGCTGCTGTAATCGATATTCACCTGTAGGTCTTTCAGCGGAGTGATCTTTGCACTCAGCATATTCACATATTGCTCAGTATGACGTTTGTAAAAATTGGAGCGCTCCAACAGCGGCCCCTGAGCGCCGCTTCCCGAAAAATCGAATGGCATACCATCGATTGTAATGGGATGGAAGGGGAAGAGATAGTACCAGGTTGTATTGGTCCACAATCCGCCAAAACCTGCCCTGCCGCCACCAAACTCCTGGTCTTTACTGGTGCTGATCATGGAATTGTACGACAGCTCTAACCACTCTGCCGGTTTTGCTTTCACACTTCCTCTCAGATTCACCAGTTTCAGTTCGGCATCATCTATGTTCTGTATGCTTTGTGTATTGTAGATCCTGCCCGAAACATAACCTTGTAGTTTTTCCGTGCCACCTGAAACAGAGATATTGTGGTTTTGTGAGAACTGAGTTTTCCTGAACAGGAAATCATACCAGTTGGTATTGTAGAAGAATTTGTAGGTGTTGTTGGCTTGTTTTTCTTTGAATGGTTCCAGGGTGCCATTCATTACCTGTTTGATCCTTTCGTAATCTTCATCGGTATAACCTGTGTAGCTGGTGCCATTGTATCCGTAGAGAGCGGCATCTGCTGTTTTACCATAGGTATAGGGATCAGAAATATAATCTGTGCGGGTTGCCGGTCTGGTAAAGCCAAAATTGTTGGAATAATCGATTTCTATTTTTCCCTGTTTCCCCTTTTTAGTAGTGATGAGTATTACACCGAAAGCGCCGCGTGCGCCATAGATGGCAGAAGAAGCTGCATCTTTCAATACGGTAATACTTTCTACATCAGCTGGATTGATACGATTGATATTTCCCTGGAACCCATCTACCAGCACCAATGGTGATCCGCCGTTGATGGAGTTGAATCCTCGCACGTTGATCTCCGGAATATCTACCGGGTTTCCATTGTTCGACTGGATATTCAATCCGGGCAGCATGCCCTGCAATGAAGTGATGATATTTGGTGTAGCGCGTTGTTTGAGATCATCGCCACTAACCTGGCTTACTGCTCCTGTAAGATTTACTTTCTTCTGTGTACCATAACCCACTACTACTACTTCGCTCATGTTCTGCATGCGCTCTATGAGTACGATAGGATCCGAAAATTTATAGCTTGCCGGAAATTCCCTGGTAGTATAGCCTGTGTAGGATATCACGATCACATCTTTTGGATCGATATTAGGCAGTACAAATTCGCCTTCATCATTCGTCACAACAGAACGATTGGCTGCTTTGGCCCTTACTGTTGCGCCGATAAGCGGCACAGCTTTATTATCCAGTACGCGCCCTCGTATGACGGTTTGCACAGGCGCTTGTACTTTCTCCTGTATAATGGGTTTCTTTTCAGCTTCTTTAATGGCAATGCTCTTATCCCTGATCTCGAAACCAAGACCGGAACCTGCAAACAATTGTTTCAATGCAACGCTGAGCTCTTCATTGTTCACTACGATGGTGACATTGCTTGTTTTCCTCAGGTCTTTCACATTGTAAATAAAATCGAGACCTGTTTGTTTCCTGATTTCTCGGAACACTGCTGTGATGGGCTTATTGCGTTCGTTGAGCGTTACACGCTGGGCATTTCCGGTGAGGTTAAAAAATAGAAAAGCAAATACAGCTGAAATTTTCAACACTGTATTGCAGTGCTTTTTCTTTTGACCTGCGGAATTGTTTATACATAGAGAGTCTGTATAAAACCTCATATACCTCGTTAGTTTTTGGGGTTTTAAATTGGAATGCTAATATCTGTTCTGTAAACTTTATTAAGATACCTGGAGTTGAATAAGGCTTATTTTGTTATGATGATCTTTCTTCCTTTTCCGGAAGCATCACCTTGTATAAGTTTGAATTGTATAGTTCCTGTTCTTTCGAACATGCTGAGCACTTCGGAAATATTTTTGAACCTCGAGATCATACCACCGAATCGTTCACTGTCCACATTCCCGTGATATTCTGCCGAGAACCCATACCAGCGGGCCAGTTTTTTCATGATACTTTTGATGTCTTCATCAGCAAAAGAGAAATAACCGTTCTTCCAGGCTACTGCTTCTTCAGCGTCCACTTGCTTTACACTGATGGTACTGGAGGTTGAAAGTCTTGCCTGTTCACCTGGTTTGATCAATACCTCACTTAATGGGTTGAGTACTTTCACTGATCCTTCAAGCAATGTTACCGCCTGCACATGATCGTTTTCATAAGCGCTTACATTGAAATGCGTACCTAGAACTTCTACAGTAGAATTATTGAAGCGGACGCGGAAAGGTTTGGATTTGTTCCTGGCGATCTCAAAATATGCTTCACCACTTACTTCCACTTCACGTGAATCGCCTGTGAACTTTACAGGGAATTTCAGCCTGGATGCGGCATTTAACCAAACCTTGCTTCCGTCAGACAGCACCAGTGAGTATTCACCACCAACGGGTATTTCGAGGATATTGTAAACGGGGCCGGATGATTGGTTAGGGTCCATTCCCGTTTCGTAGATGATCTCTCCGTTCTCAGCTTTCCTGATCATGGAAGAGCCTTGTTTTCCGAGTATGCCGGCATTGGTGGAGTCCAGCACGATCTGTGAATTGTCTGCAAGGATCAGAACAGCCTTGTTCTTTTTACCGGGCAGGAAATCCGGTTTGGCAGTTTCCTGGGAAGCCAGTTTATCTGCTGTGTCTGCTTTTCCTGTTTTATTAAAATACTGGTAGCCTGCAATGGCCAGGAGGCAGGCAGCAGCAGCGGCGGCAGTCCATTTCAACCAGGGAAGCCTGCGCAGGACCGGTTTATGATCCTGTTCCTGCATTTTTTGTTGAACAGATTCAAAGAGCAGGTTGCTTTCACTTTCGTTGAAGAAAGCAGCGTTAGCCGGCTGCTGGTCCATTACTTCTTTGAAGAATTTCCTGGCAATAGCGGCATGTTCATCCATTGAAAGAAGATGCAGGAGCTCGGCATGTTCTTCTTCGCCGATCGATCCGTTACTGAAACGCTCTATGAGTATGTCTATTCTTGCTATGGCCATATTAGATATACAGGTTAACTGTTACTTGTGAAGCATACAGCACTCCCGGTCTTCTATGAGTAAAGACACAAAAAGTGTAAAAAGGGAGATATGGAAAAAAGGAAAAATCAAAAAAATATTGAAATAAGGAGGAAGGCGCCTGTTTTGATCAGCCTGGTAATAGCCTGTAATGCCCACTGCTGGTACTTTTTAACGGAATGAACTGTGATATTCATCTGGCAGGCGATATCTGTATTCTTAAGCCCTTGCTGCCTGAGCAGGTAAACTCTCTTTTGTTGCAGGGGGAGTTGATCAACAGCATGGTCTAGCAGAGCGTAATAATTATCGGAGGAGCCCCCTTCTTCTTCAGTCTGGATGAGATGGCGGTTGACTGCCTCCTGTTTCTTTCTTACCTGGCTGATCTTCCGGATAGCATTCAGTGTGTGGTTCCGGGTAACGATAAAAAGATAAGCGGTGAAACTTTTCAGTTCAGGAAGTGAATTTCTTTCTTCCCAGATCTTGAGGAACACATCCTGGATGATCTCTTCCGTGAGCTCTCTGGATCGTGTAATGGAAAACACAAAGACAGCCAGCTGTTGATGGTAATCATCAAAAACAGCCCTGAAGGCGCGTTCATCGTTTTGCGCTATTGATTTGAGCAGGCCTGTATTTTCCAGAGGCTTTAACACTGATAGAGTTGATTGAAGGTGCCGAAATTAGTTATTTGATGATTGAATTGCGGAGGCCGGCAGCAATGTTGATCATTAATTAATATAGCCACGGAAGGAACAGCACCATTGCATCGGCGGTATTAAAGATAAATAATTCAAATAAAATGCTGCATGGGATTAATCAACAAAGTATGACGAATTGGCTCTTTTCCGCTTAAGGCATCATTTTATGCTAATCCAGTAAATGATTATGTATGAGCCAAGCATTCGTTAAAGAGGAAGATGGACAGTGGCTGCATAATATGAGTAATGGCCTCAATTATTTTGTGAATGATACCAGTCAGTGGAGATCAATTGGTAAAGAAATCACGTTTTTAGGGGATAATAACTTAACAGGATTCCATTTTCCTTTGAGATATCAAGTCAAGGTAACGGTCGGGAGTTTTCGCTCGCAGAGGGTGGTCGGGTGTTTCTCTCCAAAAGCACAAGGGGCTGACCCAAAAACTACCATCTTAGAATTTCGGGGAACCCACTTGCTCGCCTCCCGGCGAGCAATGTCATTAAGTTAAG
>NZ_RCSU01000006.1 GCF_003991355.1 Pseudoflavitalea rhizosphaerae | reverse complement strand
TAATGACATTGCTCGCCGGGAGGCGAGCGACTGCCGGCACACTGATGAACAATCTAGTTCCAGGGTTGTCCCATCCAAACAGCGCCACCGATACTGTCGCGATCCGCTCCGGTAACAGTAGACATCACATTGACCTCTTCGCGCCAGCGCAATACGCCGATCAGTCCCATGATGAGGGCTTCCTTGAAATCCACCAGCACTTTATCAGGCACAACCACTTCCACATCGATCTCCTGTAACAAAGCAGTAAGACGCTCTATCAGGAATGTATTATGTGCGCCACCACCGGTAACGAGTATGCGCTTTTTTCCCTCTTGACCTTCAAGAAGCGCTACCAGGCTGGCATTGAGCTGCTCTGCCATATGCTCAACGAAAGTGCGCAACCCATCCTGGATGCTGTAGCCGGATTTGGCGGTCATGGGGAAGATCACATCGGTACCGAAATCATTGGCCAGGGATTTCGGATAAGGCATCTTGTAATATTCCAATGCATTGAGCTGTTGCAGCAGTTCCGGCTGCAGTTTTCCGGAGCGGGCGAAATCGCCATTGTAGTCGATGTCCTTTCCCAGTTTTTGCGCCATCATATTCATCACGCGGTTTGCAGGACAAACATCGAAAGCGATATACTCATCCGGTTTGCGGTAGCTCAGGTTCATGATGCCACCGATATTGAGGAAGAGATCATAATCGTTCAGCAGGAGTTTCTCACCAATAGGCACAATAGGAGCGCCATGTCCGTGCAGCGCCATATCGATAGCACGCAGGTCACTCACCACATTAATGCCTGTAGCTGCGGCGATGGAAGCGCCATCGCCCAATTGTGCCGTCATCTTTTTGGAAGGAACATGGAAAGTGGTATGACCATGGGATGCAATCAGCTGCACTTTGAAATCAAGGCCGTGCTTATTGATGAATTTATTCACTTCCCCGGCTGTATAATGGCCGTACTCCACATCCAGCAACTGGTAGTCAAGCGCTTTCAGGTTAATGGCATTCCGGAGTTTTTCCACCCATTCTTTTTCGTAAGGGTAAGTTTCACCCTGAATGATCTCATATTGCCATTTCCCGCCATTCTCCTGGAATTCGACAAAAACAATATCAAGCCCGTCCAATGCGCTGCCACTCATGAGGCCGAGTACTCTGTAAACCATATTTTTAGTATTTTAGAAGAAATTGGGTTGCCCTAATGAATTAGATTTGCTCATCAAAAATAACGCATGGTAATCAATCTAAGTGAACAGGATTCATTGCTCAGTACCTGGGTGAGTGAATTGCGTGACGTGCAGGTGCAGCAAGACAGGATGCGATTCCGCCGGAACCTCGAACGGGTGGGCGAAGTAGCTGCCTGGCGCATCAGCCAGCACCTTCCTTTTACGGAGCGGGAGATCCAGACCCCGATGGGCGTTTCCAACTGCCGCGTTCTGGAGGAACAGCCCGTACTGGCCACCGTGTTACGCGCAGGATTACCATTGCACCAGGGCCTGCTCAATTATTTCGACAAAGCCGATAATGCATTCATCTCTGCTTATCGAAAACATAACAGGGATGGCTCTTTCGAGATCAGTCTCGAATACGTGAGTTGTCCCGAACTGGAAAACCGTGTGATCATTATTGCAGATGCCATGCTGGCCACCGGTTCCTCCCTGGTAAAAACCATTCAATATCTTCGGGACGAAGGCCACCCCAGGGAGATCCATATCGTATCAGCTATAGCCTGTACCGTTGGGATCGAATATGTAAAAAGAACTGAGCCGCATGTAAAAATCTGGTGCGGCGCCATCGATGATGAACTTACCGCAAAAGGTTATATTGTGCCCGGACTCGGCGATGCTGGCGACCTGGCATTCGGTACGAAAGTTCAGATGTAAAGAAATTATTATAAGTCCCTGTAACGATCAAATTTAACCCCGTCATTCTTCTTTTTTTCGTACATTAGGTAGAGTGATTAACTAACACATGCGGATGAGGAAACTTTACACAGCTATGCTTGCAGTGCTACTGATGGAAACAGCCGCAGCACAGGATCCGAATTTTTCCCAGTTTTTCGTTTCGCCTCTTACATTGAACCCCGCCCTGACAGGTAAATTCAATGGCGATTTTCGTATTGCAGGTAACTACCGCGACCAATGGCCCGCTATCAGCAAGGCTTTCATTACTTCCACCGTTTCGCTCGACCTACCGATATTGCGTAACCGCATTTCAGAGCTTGATACCTGGGGAGTAGGCGTGGTAGCGATGACCGATAAAACAGCCAACGGAATTCTCAGCACCAATATGATCTCCCTCACCACCGCTTACCATAAAGGGATCGATGCTGACGGTCTTCACCAGATCGGTTTCGGATTCCAGGGCTCCTATTTCACAAAACGGCTCGATGGCACCAAACTGAATTTCGAATCAGAACTGGACGATCATGGCGGCTGGACCATCCCCAGCGGTGAAGCTGTTGATAACCGTGAGTTCAATATCGGTTACTTCGATCTCTCTGCCGGGGCGCTCTATAACGGCTCCACAGACGGATACAATAATTTCTATGTAGGTGTGGCAGGTTATCACCTCAACAGACCACGAGAATCATTCAGCACAGATAAGATCGAATACACGCTCAACCCAAGGGTCACCGCTCATGCAGGAGGCAGTTTCAGGCTTGCCGATAACACTCGCTATCTCTACCTGAGCGCACTCTTCAGCCGGCAGGCACAGGCCAACAACATCGTTGCCGGTGGCGCAGTGGGTTTCCAGATGAATGACGATGAAGAAAATCCAACCACCTTCTATGCTGGCGCCTGGACGCGCTTCAACAATGTGAATGATGCCGTGATCCCCTACCTGGGACTGGAATTCGGCGGATTCAGACTGGGCGCTTCTTATGATGTAAACATCTCTACATTGAAGACTGCTTCTCAAAGCCGTGGCGGTATTGAGATCTCACTGATCTTTGTGAAGAGACCTCCGGGATATAAAGGCATTCCCTGCCCGAGATTTTAATGAACAAGTACTAACGTTATCGAACATATGAAGATCAGTTCCTGATCTTCCCACTAACGTATTTATTTCCTTTCACATAAAAACGATACAGCCATTCAGCATGTTCACCCGCATAGTCCACGCCGATCCTGGGTGAAATGCCGATACCGGCCTTCTTCAATGTGAATCCATCGTCCCCGATATATACTTCATCTCCCTGAAGGCTGGAACCTGTATGCGTAGTGTACAATCCCAACGCCCGGCCCACATTGCCCGGCCCCTTTGTGAGGAAATACGGATCTGTCCGCTGCCCTTTCTTCACGCCAAAGCGGTTATACATGATCTCCTCTCCTTCCAGTGGTTCCAGCGCCCTGATCAGGATGGCATGAGGCACATCTTTCTGATTGGTGACCACATTGAACATCTGGTGAATGCCATAACAGAGGTACACATACGCAGTTCCCGGAAGTCCATACATCACTTCTGTTCTCTTGGTACGCCTGCCATTCCATGCATGCGAGGCCCTGTCTATAGTTCCGGCATATGCTTCTGTTTCCACAATGCGGCCTGCGGTAAGTTCTCCATCAAATTTTGTGACGAGCACTTTTCCCAGCAATTCTTTTGCAATCTGCACTACATCCGGTCGGTCGTAGAATGCTGCGTTCAACTTTTTCATCACTGGTAGCATCGATTGATTCAATATTTTAGTAGGTTTGAAGGATTATCCTGAAGCTGCGAATCAAAAATAACCATCTTGCTCAAAGAAATCGTAATCGCAATACAGTCCTATTTCAGGGCTCACAAGTTTATCAGCCAGAACCGGCTATGGAAATGGATCCTGATCCCCGGATTCATTTACCTGGTCCTTTTTGTGGTTGGCTTTTACTTTTTCTGGATCTCTTCGGATAATGCAGTCACCTGGCTCAGTCACCGCATCGGCATCGACCGCTGGCTGCACAATCAAAGCAGTGGTATCCTCAGCTTCTTCTTCCTGATGGGAGAGATCATGATCAGGTTACTGCTGTTGTCTTTCTACTTTTCTCTTTTCAAATACATTTTTCTCATCCTTGGCTCTCCGGTATTCGCCTATCTCAGTGAAAAAACGGATGCCATCCTCAATGGAAAGGATTTCCCTTTCAGCTGGCCTCAAGTATTGAGAGATATGGGCCGCGGCATTAAGCTCGCGCTTCGTAACATGCTCTGGCAAACAGTTTACATGGTCTGCCTGCTGATCCTCAGTTTCATTCCCGTGGTAGGCTGGATCGTTCCTGTATTCGCACTCTTTGTGGAATGCTATTATTACGGCTTCTCCATGCTCGATTACAGTTGCGAAAGACATAAACTTTCCGCTTCGCAAAGCATCGAATTCATCGGAAAGCACAAGGGCCTCGCCATCGGTAACGGTATCGTTTTCTATCTCATGCACCTCGTACTATTTGTGGGCTGGGTATTTGCACCTGCCTATGCCGTAGTTGCCGCCACCATCAGCCTTTATCACCAGGACAAGGAACCCGGCGTCTGACGCCCACATTTTTCCTATCTTGCCAGTCATGACTTCGAGCAAGATCTACCTGATCCCTTCTTTCCTGCATGAGTCCGCCACGCAGACCATCCCGGCCTATGTAACGGATGCAGTCCGCCAGTGCCAGTGTTTTTTTGTGGAGAACGAAAGAAGTGCCCGCCGCTTCCTGAAACAACTCTGGAAAGAAATGGTGATCGATGACTACCAGTGGTTCACGATCCACAAAGCCGAGGAAGCAGTACAGCAGGAGTTCAAGCAGGTACTTGCACAAAATAAGAATATCGGGATCATCAGTGAGGCCGGCTGTCCGGGTATCGCCGATCCCGGGCAATTACTCATCGGAGTGGCCCAGGCAGCCGGCGCCACGGTGGTTCCGCTCGTAGGCCCCAGCTCCATCCTGCTGGCATTGATGGCCAGCGGTATGAATGGACAACAATTCCGCTTCAACGGTTATCTCCCCATCGATACTGCCCAGCGCATCAAATCTCTGAAAGACCTGGAATCATCATCCATCCGTCAAAACTGTACAGAGATCTTCATCGAAACACCCTATCGGAACAATCAACTGGTAGAGACTATCCTCAAAACACTTCACCCTAACACACGTTTATGTATAGCCGCTGATCTCACTGCTGCTACAGAGTTCGTTCATACTAAAACAATTGCAGAGTGGAAGAAACAGGTGCCGGAATTGCATAAGCGACCCGTGATCTTTTGTGTCCAGGGGTAGCGGTTCTGGTAGCCGTGGGGGATAGGTGAACGCGGGCTGGAAAACAAACCAACGCGGGAGGATGTTTTTTGAGCATTTAAAGGGAGAGATGGGACGGTGGTAATTCTTTTGAGCTTCTTCGCTTATGTTTTCAAGGCCCTGTTCACCTATCCCTCCACGGCATGGTCACCTTGATGGGGTAAAACTTTTTAGCATTTCTTATTGATGTAACAGCGGGCTCACGGAGATGCAATAGCGCTATTCTTCATGAATTGTTTGTTGTGTGATGCAGAATGGTTGTAATGAAGGACCAGTGATCCTTATTAAAGTTTTCTGAAAGTATGGTAGACTGAATAATTCAAACACAGGGAAGTGAGGCAATATGAATTAACTGTTACATTCTATCCGAGTGACGCACTCTTTCCCCATCCTCCCCCACCAACAGTGTGTATGAAGTCCGGGCGAACCAAAATGTTGCACCCTGAAAGTGCTATGGGCTCAGGGTTATGAATAAACCCGGCCTATGAAATATAAGCGAAGCAGCTCAACAGCATTACTACTGCCCCATCTCTCCCTACAAATGCTCAAAAAATATCCTCCCGCGCTGGTTTATTTCATCAGCCGGTTTTATTCATAACCCTGAGCCCAAAAAAAATCACTGAGGACTGATCACATTCTCCAGGTTCGTCGGGTTCCGCACTTCATACACACTGTCCACAATATACTTCTGCCAGCCACGCCAGGGAAGGGCCCCGAGATAAGATTTGAAATGCACCTGTACGTTCATGCCCGCATTCTCGAGCAGTACCTTCGCCACAGATTCGCTCACTACACTGAACTCGAATTCATTACTTTGAACATTTGTGCGGAAACCGCTTTGGATAAGTTTTCCTTCATAGGTTTTCCATACATATCCTTTCTTTCCAAAAGTGTTGAGTATACCGCCTTTGGTGCCGGTTTCAAACACCCAGTAATAACGCACATATACAAAGATGCCCAAACCGATAAAGAGAACCCAGAAGATAATTTTCTTGACTTTGAACCTTCCTGCCATAAGGACTGTTATTTAGGCTAAAGTTAAACAATTCCTTTACCTTCATACATCTATATACCCATCAACTAATCGGTCTCTATGCGCATTGGAATAGTTTGTTACCCCACGTTCGGCGGAAGCGGCGTGCTGGCCACTGAATTGGGCAAGGCACTGGCTGATAAAGGTCACCAGGTTCATTTCATCACTTACCAGCAACCTGTTAGATTAAGCGAATTCAACGCCAATATATTTTACCACGAAGTACGAGTACCAACCTATCCCCTTTTCGATTATCCCCCTTACGAAACTGCATTGAGCAGTACAATGGTAGATGTGATCGTGAACAACAATATCGATCTCCTGCATGTACATTATGCTATTCCACATGCATCAGCAGCCTATATGGCCAAGATGATCCTGGAAAAGCAGGGCAAACGTATCCCGGTGATCACAACACTGCACGGTACAGATATTACACTGGTGGGCAGGGATAAGACCTTTGCGCCCGTTGTGACTTTCTCCATCAATGAGAGCGATGCCATCACAGCGGTGTCTAACAACCTGCGGGATGAGACCTACAAGCATTTTCACATCGGCAAGAATATTGAAGTGATACAGAACTTCGTGGATGTGAAAAGGTTTAATAAGAAACCAATCGATGCATTCCGCAAAGTGATTGCACCCAATGGAGAAAAGATATTGCTGCATGCTTCCAACTTCCGCAAGTTAAAACGCGTGGAAGACGTGGTGCATATTTTTGCGAAAGTGCTGAAGAAAGTGCCGTCAAAATTATTGCTGGTAGGCGACGGACCTGAAAGACCTGTTGCCGAATCACTCTGCCGCGAACTCGGCATCTGCGATGATACACGCTTTGTAGGAAAACAGGAGCAGATCGAGGAGATCCTTGCAGTATCAGACCTCTTCCTGCTCACTTCAGATTACGAGAGCTTTGGCCTGGCAGCGCTGGAAGCTATGGCAGCAGGGGTTCCCGTGATCTCTACCAATGCAGGTGGTCTGCCGGAGATCAATGTAAATGGCAAAACAGGTTTCCTCAGCAATGTGGGTGATGTGGAAAATATGAGCACACAGGCCATTGAATTATTATCGAACCCTGAGATGCTGAAACAATTCAAGGCTAACGCTTTCGCACATGCGCAACACTTCGATATTGACAGGGTGGTGCCAATGTATGAAGAGCTATACAGCAGATTCCTGAACTGATTTGAAATAACAGTAAAGAAAAATCCCGTTGCGGCTGAACCTGCAACGGGATTTTTTATGAAGTAGTTGACGGATTATCTTTTTCTTAACCAGGATTCCGGATTCTGGTTTGCTTTTTCCAGGGTGATGATGAATTCCACTTCACCATTACCGTCGTCATTATTTCCGGCCCTGCCAATCACCTGTCCCATGCTGATCTTCTGTCCTTTGCTAACCGAAGTGGAAGCCAGGTTACTGTAAACAGAGAAGTATTTACCATGCTGGATCATTACGGCCCAGTTACCTTCGATGTCAAAAACCGTAGTTACCTCGCCTTCATAGATCGCTTTTACGGGCGCTCCTGCATTGGTTTCGAGGGTGATGCCGGGATTATTCCCGCGAATCTTGGTGTCTTCAATGGTATAAGTACCAAAATGTAATTTCACCGTTCCTTTATCTACAGGCCAGGGGAGTTTTCCTTTTTGTTTTTCGAAACCTCCGGACAGTGCCATGCCTTCGGGTGTTGCTTCAAACACGCTCTCGGTACGTGCCGGCTCCTTCTTTGGTTCAGGAACAGGGGTAGTTTTGACCACCTCTGGTTCTGTGGCTGGTTGTGTTGTACCGGTTGCCGGCTGTTCCTTCCTGGCAGCGGCAGCGAGACGGGCCTTTTCCTTTTCACGCTCACGTTCCAGTTCTTTTTGTCTTTCCAGTCTGGCCTTCTCTTCGCGTGCCGCTTTTGCACGGGCCGCTGCGGCTGCGGCTTTGATCTCCTTATCGATCGCGGCGCGGATGGCCAGCCTTAGTTTTTGGTCTGCACGCTTCTTCATATCGATCTCTTTGGAGATCTCACGCTCGCGGGCTTTTATCTTTCCAAGGAACTCATCTTTTTCTTTTCGTTCAACCACCAATACACGCTTTTCTTTCTCTGCATCTTTCAACACTTCATCCTTTTCCCTGCGGCTTGCTTTCAAGCCTTCATTCTTCTCATTCAACAGGGCCTGCGTATTCAGGATGGTGCTGGCCTGTTGTTCCCGGTATTGGCGATAAGACTTCAGGTACTCGATCCGGCGGAGGGCATCGCTGAAACTATTAGCGGAAAAAATGAAATTGAGGAATTCGTAATTGCTGCGGTTCTTATAAGCGTATACCACACTTTTCTTGTATTGCTCCTTGAGCGTATCCAACTCCTTGTTCAGCCTGCTGATCTCATTGTAGTTCTGGGAGATGGTATTTTGAATGGAATGGATCTGATCATTGATATTACCGATGGCCTGTTGACGAAGCTTCAGCTTTTTCTGTATCAGCGCCAATTGACCCAGGCTGGCCTTTTTATTCTTTTTGGTATCGTTGAGTGTATTTCGCAGGTCATCGATCTCCCTCTGGATTTCAGCCTGCTTTTTCTTCAGGTCCTCGCTACTGTTTTGTGCGCTGGCTCCGAAGGCACACAGGAATACCACTGTAAAGGCAACCAGGATTCTTTGCATATCGATCGGATTTATTGATTAATGTGATAAGGTGGTAACGAATTATTGACGCTTATAATTACGTGGAATATTAAAAGGAAAGGTTAAATCTACATTAAAGTCCACCTGCTTGAATTGCATCACGATGTCAACCTTCGTTTTCTCCGATACGGTAATGCCTCTGTAGGTGGGGAACAGGAGTGCATTCTTGTTCACATAATCCCCGTATACAATGTTGCAGGTGCGGGCCCGAAGCACATCCGCATCGTCCAGTTTACTGTGGAGGAGACGGTAGTCATCGTTGGATACAGTGAGAAGATGCTTAAAGATATCGGTAGCACTGAGCAGGGAGATCGTTTTCTCATCCTTTCTGTAAGATACAATATTGCTGTCTATAAACACAGGATTGCCAATCAAAAGGGCCTGGAGCTCCTGGAATGTGAAGGGCACTTTAGCCAGTTCCTGGAGATAGGATACAGAACGAAGCTGTACCAATTTATCCAGTTTGTTGAGCACTTTCACACTATCAGGTGTTACCATGATGCGGAAGGCTTCGATACCAAGCAGGGCAGTAATGCTGACCCAGATGACGCTGTCCTTCTTGATACGGAGTGCAGCAGTGAAGTCTCTTTTCTTTCCATCATCTCCTGAAAAATCCACTTTCAATTTTGCGGAGAAAGTGTTGAAGTCTATCCGGTTTCTTTCGATGGCCTGGTAGATCTCGTGGATGAAGCGCATGGAATCTGCCTTTGCGTCCACAACGGGCACTACTGCTGCAGTATCTTTTTTACTGATGGCTGTCTGGATCCTTTTGGTGGAACGACAGCTGCTGATAGAGCCGGCGAATACCAAGGGAACCAATAACCAGAGAAAATATTTCATCAGATCCGAGAATTAATTATGATTTGCCGGTATGTCCAAAACCTCCGTCTGCACGCTGGGTAGCTGAAATGTTTTCAACAGAATCCCATTGTACTTTCGTATATGCAGCCACTACCATTTGCGCTATACGGTCTGCATGTTGAATGGTTTGCGGTTCTTTGGAAAGATTGATGAGGATCACTTTGATCTCACCCCTGTAATCAGAGTCGATAGTGCCGGGTGTATTGAGGCAGGTCAATCCCTGTTTGATGGCAAGTCCGCTTCGTGGGCGCACCTGGGCTTCATAACCTTCCGGCAGTTCGATGAACAAACCAGTTGGTATCAAAATGCGTTCCATTGGTTGCAGGGTAACAGGAGCTTCCAGGTTGGCACGCAGATCGAGGCCCGCTGCGCCGGGCGTACCGTATTCCGGCAGTTGATTGGAAGATTGATTAATGATCTTTACATTGATAGTTGACATCCGCAAATATACTACCCTTTGGTCAACAACACGTTTGCATAGGCCACCAATCCTTCTTCACGACCAACAAATCCCATCGTTTCTGTTGTGGTGGCTTTTACGGAAACATCGTCCACACTTATTTTCAGAATCCCTGCGATCACTTCCCGCATCTGTAGCGAATAAGGTTTGATCTTAGGAGCTTCAAGGCAGATAGACGCATCCACATTCACTATTTTGTAGCCGCGCTCCGAGATGAGCTCAAAGCAACGGCCCAGGAGGATCTTGCTATCGATATCCTTATATGCAGGATCATTGTTGGGAAAATGCATGCCGATATCTCCCAGCGCCAGTGCGCCAAGCATCGCATCACAGATCGCATGCAGCAATACATCCGCATCACTATGCCCCAGGGCTCCTTTATGATGGGGAATCTTCACCCCGCCAATCCACAAGTCCCTTCCCTCTGTCATCTGATGAAAATCTATTCCGAATCCGATCCTGTACATATCATTTTGATTAAGTCAAAAAAGAAGCGTCCTGAACAAGTCAGGACGCTTCAAATATATCTGATTTTTTGTTCTTACTCTTTATCGAGGTCAAACACGAGCCCGAAGCGGAGCGTGTTGGAGAGCGGATTCCTGTTCACTCCACTTCCTGAAGGGACCAGGTAAGAGAAGTTCAGTCCGAATACATTGTATTTAAGACCGAGGCCGAGTGTGAAATATTTCCGGTTACCCTTATCCTTGTTTTCGTAGAAATAACCTGCACGAACGAAGAACTGTTCGTTGTAGCCGTATTCAGCGCCAACAGAGAACTGGAACTCTTTCAGCTCTTCACTGAATCCATCGGGTGCATCACCGAAGGAGCTGAACCAGCTGCCTACAACGCTTTTGTCGCGGTACTTGGCAAGGATCGCTGAGTCCTGCTGAAAATCACCGGTTGAGATCGGAGGAGTAGGCACCAGCAGTTTATTGATATCGAGGCCGAAAGTAATTTTATTGGTTTCATCGATAGCAGCAGTGTAAGAAGCTCCGATACCAAGGTTGGCAGGGATATAATCTTTCTGTTTTGCATCGTTGGTATAACCGATCTTGGTACCCAGGTTGGAGAGAGCAGCGCCAAAGTTCCAACCCTGGCCATTCTCATTCACGCCAGTGTAGAAGAAGCTCAGATCGCCTGCAACAGCATGACCTGTTTTATATGTTGTACCATCCACTTCCTGGCCGGCAGCGAGATTGGAGTTGATATAACGAAGTGCGATACCCAAACCAATTTTATCAGACAACTTACGGCTATAACCGAAGTCCACACCAAATTCGCGGGGACGGCCTTCGCCGAGATCTGTTCCGCTGAAGTTGGTGAACTGGATATTACCCAGGCTGAAGTAGCGAACGGATGCAGACAACGCCTGCAGTTCATCCAGCTTTACATAGCCTGTAGCGGTAAGCAGGTATACATCGTTCAAACCAAGGTCTTTCAACCAGGGAGTGTACGTGAGACTGATACCGATATCGTTTTTGGTGAATGGAGTTTTGGCCAGGTTCCAGAAAGCCGAGCTCGCGTCTGGTGTGGTAGCTATTCCCAGGTCGCCCATACCGCCGGCTCTCGCGTCAGGAGAGATCCGTAAAAAAGGGACCGAGGATGTAACCGGATTTGGTGGTCTGTATTCTGTGTCCTGCCCCTGTGCCTGTATAGCTCCAACTCCTGTAATAAGAGATAATAAAGCAGCCAGCTTGAAAGTCTTTCGTTTCATAACGTAATAATCTGTTTTAAAGGTCTGTTTGTTTAATACTGCCTTCAACAATGCTGTTCGCAGTTTCTTATATTCAGGATCGGGATCTGTATAGCTTTGGTTAGAAGCTATTGTTGATGCAGTAAAGCGATAAACTAATGTCGGAGTAGAAGTTTTCTCAAATAAGGGAATGCTTTAGAATCTTATTAAAACGGGGCGAAAATACATGATTTTCAGAAAACGAAAAATCAATACATCTTACAATATATACAATTTCTCTAATTTTTGAGCCATTTTTCCATCCTGGGTTTTCACCTGCAGGCGGTAGATATACACCCCTCTTCCGATCTTACTGCCGAATTCATCTCGTCCGTCCCAATTAACTTCACTCGAACGGTTTCCGGTAGAAAATATTGTACGCTTTAGTGTTTTTACCAGCTTGCCTGATACGGTATATACCTGAACAGTAACCGCTAATTCCTCACCGGGTCTGTTATGGTTGAACCAGAAATGAGTATTTGTTGTGAACGGATTCGGGTAGTTCAAAACATGTTCCAGACTGAATTCTGCGTCGTTGACCACCCTGAACTCGAGGATCGTTTCGCTTGAATTATTCACGGCATCCCATGCTTTGATCGCCAGTGAATGTGGTCCCGGCGCCATTTCAGGCAACTGGAATCTTACGATCCCTCTTTTGTAATTATCCGTTTCGCTTTCATAGAACTGATTGAGTACGAAAGTCTTTTTTTGATCATTATCAAGGATGGCCACCAGGTCGTGCCCGATGCCTGTTCCCATAATATTGATACCGGAAGAATCTGCCAGTTTCACCAACAGTATTGGACTGGCATTGCTGATGCTGCCATTTACGAACTTCTCATCATTGAGCCAGGCACGCAGATGCGGGCCTTCCTTATCACCTGTGCCCGTACCCGAACCTCCCACGATGAACTCCCTGAACGCGCCATTGGCATCAGTTTGACCATTCTCAGCGTAAAAACTCATCTTCCCGTTCCCGAACTGATAATTGATATCCCTGGGTACCACAAAGCTGAAACTGAACTGGCCATTGGTCACCCTTGCCTTTCCTTTGAACAGCATATTCTGCTGTGTGAGAAAGGCTACAGGCTGGCTGCCGGGATCATTGCCCAGGGTCTGTTTTGGTTGGGGCTTATCGAATACGATCGGATATACGGTTCCGTTATAATCTGACAACAGGGTCCCGGCAGCATCTGTAACCTGCCCGCTGATGGTGTATTCAGAGAGTGCTTTGAGCGTATCCGGCGTGGCTCCCGGCGGATTACCGTTCACCTGCGTCACCTTTATTTTTTGTTGAGGGAATGCAAGGCGCAGCGCAGGATCCCCCAGGAGCGTGAATTTCCTGTTATTGATCACATCGGAATTGTTGGTATAGGTCAGGTTCTTGGCCTGTTTCACGGCCTCGCCCAACCTAAGGTAATTCCCATCCGGCTGCTGTTGCAAAGCAGTGGAAAGATAGTTCTGGTTCATGATGCGATTGCTGAAGCTCTGCACCAGCCGCGTGGTGGTCATTAAAGCGATGGCCCCTGTTTTTTCACGCAGCAGCAGGTCCTCACCCAGTGAGCTGATCAGCGGATTGTCGAACGAACCGAAATCACAGGTGCCTGTGATGAAGAGCGGTAATTTATCTGCATTGTTGAAACTGTTCACAATGTCCTGGTCCAGCACTGCTTCTTCCGCCAGCCTCCTGTTGCTGCCATGTCCTGTGTAGTTCCAGATCAGGTTGCCGCTGAACATCTTTGCACTGATGGCCTGGTTCACGGCGGGATAGCGGGCGCCTGCGGCATCGCTCTCCTGCGGGTAGGCATCGAGATAGATCTTGTCTGTATTGAAAACCGGGTTGGTGGTCTGAACGGCTTGCGTGATCACTTCCGCATCCTGCAGGTGCAGGTTGCCATCTTCATCATCTGCCACAAAACTGAGTTCGTTGCGCCAGGGCCCCAGTGCTTTCGGTGAGGTATATGCGATCAGTTTGTTGACATAGCGGGCTGCTTCCTGTTCATTGGAGGCGGGAATACGCCCGATGCCGATATCCAGCAGGTGAACACCGGGCTGTGCAATATCATCGCCATCATCCAGGAAGCCGAAGAAATCATCGGAAGTATAGGTGCCGAGCGGCTCCAACGACACGCCGCTTTCCCAGGCAGGAACCAGGTTGGTATTGTTGGTGATGCGGTTCTTATAATCGAAAGAAGCAGCTCCCAGCAATAACAAATAGGCTGGCCTTGCCAATGGATTGCCATTCGAACGGTCGTAGAACATCTTCACGAAATCACGCAGGGCAACAGGATCTGGAATGCCGGAAGAGAACTCTGCATACACCTGGTCTGGTGTAAAGATCCGGCTGCTGATACCATCACGCTGCTGGTGGAAATCCGCGATCCGCTGCGCCTGCCCTGTCATTCCGGGATCAGAGATGATAAGCATGTTCACAGGATCTGCCCCATGCAGGTCCTGGTTAACCACCCTGCCTGCAGCGACGGGTGTTAGCAGGCCACCGGGTTTGAAGGCGGCATATTCCTTTAACTGGCTGCAGGAATTTATGAATCGGACAGCGCTCCCACTAACGCCGCTGTTCATACGAATTGGTTGGGCAGGATCGGTAACATCCCAGACCTGTGTGGATGCATCGGCCTGGTCCACGAAAAACTCACCGGTATTGCCCGCTCCCACACTTGCCCAGTCCCTGAACAATAACTGCCCCCTGCCCTGCAAGCTGAGAGAGGCCGTGCCGAGGACCTCGAACCAATCAAGCCATCCCTGTGCATTGGCACTGCCGGGAGAGTAGGCGACTTCTACGCTCAGACCGCCACCCGATGGAAAAAAGTTTGTATTTGCCTCAACGGTCTGTGCAAAAAGATCGTATGGTCCTGTAGGCACTGCCGGCATGTTCATGTTGAGGATGGGATTTCCATTGAGGACGAAACTGAAATTGCTGCCGTTTCCAAATGATCTTGAAATGCACCTGGCGCGGAAGAGGGCGCTGGCAGGGGTAAGGCCGGGAAGATCAACGGAAAATGTGTGACGAAGTGATTTCCCTGGTATTTCGGAGAAATCATAACCAAACCAGTCTTTTCCGCTGCTGAGGATATTCACGGAATCGAGCTCATAGAAATATCTTTCTGAGAAATTGCGGATGGTAGTGTTGGGAGCTCCGGTGGTTGGCTGCACAGACACTCTCTTTCCGGTACCTCCAACAGTGAGGAAATAAAAAGATTGCTCGCTGTAAAGGTTCTTTACATGCCTGAAAGAGCGGTTGGCGGCATCCGGGACCCACTGGTGGGGTCCATTGGCGAAGAAGAGCAGGTAATCATTGTTATCCAGTACGCCATCGCCTCCATCTTCGGCCCAGAGGGCGATTTCCAGCAGGTCGTCGGGGCGGGGAGCACCAGGGTCTTCAGGGAGCATTCCTCCCCCATAACCGTAAAGCCGGACAGAGCCGGAGGGCATACCCTGCGGATTCAGGCCCAGTGTTTGCAGGAAGGGAATATCCAGCCGGTATACTCCCGGGCCGGGAATGGCAATTTTAAACCAATTGCCGGAAGCGAGTACCGAATGCGGTGCATAGGTCCGCTGGGCCAGTAACCGGGGAGGCTGGATAAGCAGTAATAACAGGCTGAGCAGGAATGTGAAGCAACGGCACATCTGATCAAAAATAGATCGAAATGGCCTATATTCGCAATCGCAGGTTACTGTTCCCTGAAAAATTGTTACCCTGTTAATAAAAACCTGCCTGAACGGTAAAAAAGTTTGCATTTTTTATACTGAAAGTGTACAATTTTTGCGTTGCATCTGCGTTTAACTTAATTGAACCAAAAGGCATAAAAGCTATCTAAAATGAACTTGAAAAACCTATTCATCCTGGCAACCTGCGCCGCTGCTGTAGCCAGCTGTAAGAACGACGCCAAGAAATCGGGTAAATCCGATGTGACCGGCTGGGCATACAACAGCAAGGAACAAGGTGGATACCAGGTATCCCGCGAGAAAGAACAACATACCGGCCCGGGCCTCGTGTTTGTTCAGGGTGGTACCTTCATGATGGGCGCTACGGAAGAAGATGTGATGAGCGACTGGAACAACGTTCCCGCCCGTAAGACGGTTAACTCCTTCTATATCGATCGTACCGAGGTAGCCAATATCCACTACCGCGAATATCTGTACTGGATCAACAATGTGTTTGATGCAGACGAATACCTGGCTGTTCGCGAAGGCGCTCTGCCAGACACACTCGTTTGGCGCAGTGAGCTGGCCTACAACGAGCCTTTGGTTGAGTATTATTTCCGCCACCCGGCTTACAATTATTACCCCGTGGTGGGCGTAACCTGGAAACAGGCATACGATTTCTGTCTCTGGCGCTCCGACCGCGTGAACGAGCTGGCCCTGGTACAGAAAGGATTCATCAACAAAACCACACTGAAAAATATTCAGGGGCAGGGTAGCGAAAGCTTCAATACAAAGTCTTACCTCATGGGTCTGACTACCCCTACTCCCGGCAATTCCGTTCGTTCCAAGAAGAACCCGCTGAAGAACCCCAACGGAACTCCGAGAACTACAGTAACCTTTGAAGACGGCATCCTGCTTCCCAACTATCGCCTCCCAACAGAAGCTGAATGGGAATATGCCGCCCTCGGCCTCGTTGGTCAGAACCCAAGCCCCAGCCGCAAAGAAGGAAAGCGCGGTGAGGAGTTGATCACCAACAAACAGGTTTTCTCCTGGAGCCAGAACGTGAACGGACTTCGTGATACACGCCGCGGCGCCTGGCAGGGTACCTTCCTCGCCAACTTCAAGAGAGGCAATGGTGACAACATGGGTGTGGCCGGTGGTTTGAACGACCGTGCCGTTTACACCGCACCGGTAACATCTTTCTACCCCAATGCATTCGGTCTTTATAATATGTCCGGTAACGTGAACGAATGGGTAGCCGACGTTTATCGCCCGATGAACTCAGTGGATAACGATGACGTTTCTCCTTATCGTGGTAACTACTATCAAAACGATTACAAGAATAAAGACGGCGAATTTGAAAAAGATTCCCTCGGCCGCGTAAAACGCGTTTATGCGACAGATGAAGAAAGCAAAACACGCCGTAACTACCAGAAAGCAAACGTGATCAACTACCTCGATGGTGACTCACTGCTCCTGGGTGTTAAATACGGTTATGGTGTTACTACCCTGATCTCCGACAAATCCCGTGTGATCAAAGGTGGTAGCTGGAACGACCGCGCTTACTGGCTCTCTCCCGGCACACGCCGCTACATGGAAGAAGATCAGGCCAGCAGCACTGTTGGATTCCGTTGCGCCATGGATCGCGTAGGCAGCCCTGAAGGCAACGGCCGCAAAACTGGTATCGACTACCCCACCAGGAGGCAGAACACAAGAAAAAGATAAGTTCATTTAAGATAATAAAAGAGCCGTCTGAAAGGACGGCTTTTTTATTTCCTACATTTGCTACCATCGTATTTTCTTATGATCACTATCCCCGAATTATACAAAATATACCAGCAGCACCCTTCCGTGCAAACAGATACCCGCGCTCTCAAAGCCGGAGACCTTTACTTCGCATTGAAGGGACCCAATTTCAATGGCAACGATTTCGCCCAGGCCGCGCTGGAGGCGGGAGCAGCATATGCTATCGTAGACGAACCACCTGCCACTCCCAATGAGCGCATACTCATTGTGGAGGATGTTCTCTCTGCTTTGCAGCACCTGGCCAAATACCACCGGGAACAATTTGATATTCCATTCATCGCCATTACCGGGAGTAACGGCAAGACCACCACGAAAGAACTGGTAAGCACTGTACTGGCGGCGAAATACAAAACTTATACTACCCAGGGCAATCTCAATAATCATATCGGTGTGCCGCTCACCATCCTGCGTATCAAACCAGACGCGGAGATGGCCGTGATAGAAATGGGCGCCAACCACCAGAAAGAGATCGAAAGTTATTGCGCATATACCCTGCCCACTCACGGCATTATCACCAATGCGGGCAAAGCACACCTGGAAGGGTTCGGCGGCATCGAAGGAGTAAGAAAAGGAAAAGGGGAATTGTACGATTTTCTGCGCGCCAATAACGGCACCGCTTTCGTAATGTGGGATTACGATTACCTGCAAACGATGAGCCAGGGCATTCCTTCCATTATCAAATACGGAACTGCCAACGCCGGCCTGACAGGTAATGTGGCGCAAAGCGAGCCCTTTCTCTCCGTGAATATTACCAGCGGACAGCCATTCACCATTCAATCGAAACTGGTGGGCGCTTACAACCTTCCGAATATCCTGGTGGCTGTAGCTGTTGGGCAATATTTCGGCGTCACCAATAAAGCCATTCAAGCAGCCATCGAAAATTACACGCCCGGCAACAGCCGCTCACAATTAATGACAATCGGCACCAACAGTTTCATCCTCGATGCCTACAATGCTAATCCCAGCAGCATGCGAGCCGCTATCGAGAACTTCGCCTCGTTAAAGGGGGATGATAAAGTATTGATGCTCGGCGGGATGATGGAACTCGGTCCCGAAAGCCTGCAGGAACACCAGCAGATCATCGATCTCATCAAAAAATATGATTGGAAAGCGGTAGTACTGGTAGGTTGGGATTTCAGGAAACTGGAACATCCCTTCATCAGCCTTGAAAATTCAACTGCAGCAAAAGAGTGGCTTGTCCAACAAAATTTCGAGCATACCATACTGCTCATCAAAGGGTCCAGGAGCATGCAGATGGAGAAAGTATTGTAATGTTCAGCCGGAGGCTGGTTTGAAGAAATTATCAAGGCTTCTTACTGCTTCCATGGCGTCAATCATCTTTTGCTTTTTCTCTTCCTCCCATTGTTGACGGATTTGCTGCAGTGCTGTCTTCTCTTCAGGCGGCGCTTCTTCTATTCTTTTCGCATCGAAAAAATTCAGCGCAATATGCGCATCATTCAGATCACCCAACTGCGTGGTAAGCGATTCCATTTTTGCATCATTCTTCCATTCCCAAAATGGATATTTAAAATGAAGGTCTGACTCCAGGATCTTCTTCACATACACCAGATCTTTCAGCACTTTGCGAATTGCATGCAATTCCTCTTCATGTTCCAGCGCCAGCAACAGTATATGAATTGTAGCCACCTTCCGCTGAATGAATTGCCGAACCATCTCTTCAGTGAGTTCAGCTGGCAGCCCTTCTTCAATCTCCTTCACAGACTTCCTCACCGCAATATCTTCAATATGCAGCACCAGCAACTCCTTTGCCGTGAACAGCTCATGATGCAATCCTCTTATGAAACCTGGAATTTCTTCTTTGTATTCTTTCAGTCTTTCAATCACCAACTGAAGGTCTCTAACGGTGCCGCAGGACCGATATAGCAATTTCAAATCATCCGGTATCTGCAATGAACGTACTTCCTCCTGCATCAGCCTCACAAAAGCCCGCAATTTCTTATAAGCCACCCTCAGATCATGGATCAGGCCCACATCAAAGCCACCCGGAATTTTCCGGCTGTTATTCGCTATGATCTTTCCATAGCTTCTCACCACTTTTGCGAGTTTCTGCTTCTTCATGGTGTTACGTTTTATTTCGCAGCCGCCAGTCGCTCGCGTCCCCGCGAGTGACGATTATTCCGTCGCCTCCGGCGACACAGTACTCGCCAGAGGCGAGCAAACAGAAGTCACTCGCCGGGAGGCGAGCGACTGGGCACACCTTGTAAAACTCAATCTTCCAGCGCCTGCAATATATCCGCCAGAATATCATCCACCTTTTCCAATCCAACTGAAATTCGTATAAGCCCCGGCGTTATATTCACTGCTGCACGCTCCGCATCGGTGAGCTTGGCATGCGTAGTACTGGCAGGATGCGATGCAATGCTTCTTGTATCTCCCAGATTGGCCGTCAGCGTCAGCATTTTGAGTTTGTTCAGGAAATTGCGGCCGGCTTCCAGTCCGCCTTTCAGCTCAAAACAAACGATACCACCGCCATTGTGCATTTGCTTTTTAGCGATCTCGTGTTGCGGATGGCTGGGTAACCAGGGATATTTCAGAGAAGCAATGGCAGGATGATGCTCTAATTTCTGTGCCAGGGTCAGTGCATTGGAAGCGTGGCGTTCCATGCGCACGTCCAGGGTTTCCAGGCTCTTGCTGAGCACCCAGGCATTGAAGGGAGACAATGATGGTCCTGTGCTTCTGCAGAACAGGTAAATTTCTTTGATGAGGTCTGCACGGCCTACGATCACACCGCCCAGTACGCGCCCCTGTCCATCCATCCACTTGGTAGCGGAATGCACCACCAGGTCGGCTCCGAATTCAATGGGGCGCTGCCCGATCGGCGTGGCAAAACAGTTATCTACATTGAAAAGAAGATTGTATTTTTTTGCGAGGGCAGACGCCTTCTCCAAATCCACCAGGTCCAGCCCAGGATTGGTGGGCGTTTCCACGAAGATCATTTTGGTATTCGGACGAATCAGCGCTTCCCAGGTTTCTGGCTTGCCCGCATCGAAATAAGTATACTCGATCCCGAATTTGGGAAGATATTTGGTGATCACAGTATGCGTACTCCCGAAAATGGCATTGCAAACAAGCAGATGGTCTCCCTGTTTCATCAGCGCCATGAAGCCGGCGAAGATGGCGCTCATACCGGATGCAGTGGCATAGCCAGCCTCCGCGCCTTCGAGTGCACAAACCTTATCGGTGAATTCCTTTACATTGGGATTGCTGAACCGGCTGTAAATATTGAAGTCGGTTTCATCGGCAAAAGTGGCGCGCATTTCTTCTGCATCATCATAGCAGAAGCTGCTGGTGAGGAACATGGGAGTGCTATGTTCCATTTCATTGGTGCGCTCTGTCTGGATACGGATTGCCTTCGTTATGGGATGTTGGGACATACGTTGATTTTATTGGATGTTTTGATCATTCACACGAACCGACCATTTGAGTGAACCGCCGGCGCGGCGGAGGGTTTCAGCCACTGAACAATATTTGTCCATGGAAAGTTCGGCAGCCTTATAGGCTTTCTGCGGATCGATCTCGCCCTTCAGTTCAAAAACAATATGCACATTGGCCCAGAGTGAGGGTTCTTTTCCTGCTTCTCGCTCTCCTTCTATCTTCATAGAGAATCCTTCCAGGTTCTGGCGCTGTTTCTTGAGAATGGAAACGATATCGATACCGCTGCAGCCTCCCAGGCCCATCAGCAGCAACTGCATCGGACGGGCCCCGAAATCGGATCCGCCGCCTTCCGTGCTGTTATCGATATGAACGGTATGACCATATGCGTCCCTGGCTTCAAAACCGTAATCGCCTTTTACCCTCTCCAATTCAATTTTTATCATGGTAAAGATTTTTGCAAATGTAATTCATGCAGGCATTTACTTTGCAACCTGAATCAGTATTGACCGAATGCAGACTTTTCACTTTAACCAACCGTTTACATTGGAGTCCGGACAGGAACTGCCGGAGCTCACTATTGCCTACCATACCTATGGAACCCTGCAGCCCCACAGCAAGGTGGTATGGGTCTGCCATGCCCTCACGGCCAATTCTGATGTGGCCGACTGGTGGAAAGGTGTTATCGGCCAGGGAGAACTGATCAATCCCGACGAATACTTTATTGTTTGTGCTAATATCATCGGCTCCTGCTACGGCACTACAGGCCCGCTGAGCATCGATCCCCGCACAGAAAAGCCTTATTTCCACCAGTTCCCGCTCATTACCATCCGGGACATGGTGAAGGCGCATATCCTCCTTCGTCAACACCTGGGCATCCAATCCATCTACCTCCTCATGGGCGGCAGTATGGGTGGCTACCAGGCCATGGAATGGGCCGTTGCCGAGCCATCGGTGATCAACCAGCTTTTCCTGCTGGCCACCAGCCCCACCGAAAGCGCCTGGGGCATTGCTGTGCACACCACACAGCGACTGGCCATAGAAACGGATGCCACCTGGAAAGAAGAACGTCCGGACGCAGGCGCAGCAGGCCTCAAAACCGCCCGCGCAGTGGGAATGCTCACTTACCGGAACTACGGCATCATGGTGAAACACCAGACAGATCCCGATCACTCCAAGCTCGATAATTTCCGGGCATCCTCCTATATCCAGTACCAGGGAGATAAACTGGTAAAAAGATTCAATGCATTTTCCTACTGGAGCCTTACCAAATCAATGGATACGCACAATCTTGGTCGCGGCCGTGAAGGCGATGTGGAAGCAGTGCTTCAGCAGATACAACAACGCACACTCATCATCGGCATCAGCAGCGATATCCTCTGCCCCGTAGAAGAACAGCGTTTCATGCAAAGACAATTGCCCAACGCTTCCCTGATAGAGATCGATTCCGCATATGGCCACGATGGTTTCATGGTAGAAGGGAAACTGATCTCGGCCGCATTGGACAATTGGTTGAAAAAACAATATCGATAATATCACTATTCACCTGATGAAAAATTAATAACTGAACTTCGCAGCTTGATAAGCTGTTCCTCTTTTTTTGGTAATTTTATAACATGCCGGCAATTGATCAGCCGGTTCAGCCCAACCAATGAAACCAAACCCGACTGTTTGAGAACGGAAACCTGCGATATCGACAAAGAGCTATTCGTGCGAATTGCGGATGGTGATGAATCGGCTTTCATACAACTCTTCCATCAGTATGTTCCCCAGATAAGGCCAGTCATTGCTACACTTACCAGAACTCCCGAAGTGGTGCCTGACCTGGTGCAGGATATCTTCCTTCGCATCTGGGTCCATCGTGAAAAACTTACAGATGTTCAAAATCCACGCAGTTGGATCTTCTCCGTCGTTTATTACCAGTGCTTCAATTTCCTGAGAAAACAATCCCTGAGAAATAAGGTAGAGCCCAGGCTGGCTATTATACCAGATGATGTATCCGCTGCAAACCTGAAAGAATCTCCTGACTCCCTGCTCCTCTTCAATGAAACCAGGAAATTCATCCAACAAGCCATCGATAGCCTTCCTCCCCAGGCAAAAAAAATATATCTGCTAAGTCGCGAAAAAGGTTTGAAGATCGATGAAATTGCCAACAGCCTCGGGCTGGCGCCCAAAACCGTGAAGAACACGCTTACCCGCGCCTCCGGTTCGATCCGGCAATTCCTGGAACAAAAAGGAGTGTATCTTCCCTTGGTCCTGGTTTATTTCGAAACAAATTTTTTTCTATAGGGACTTTCCCTTCACCCGCGTGTCTACTGAATCAGACTACCCATAATGAACAAGGAAGCAGTAAAAGCCATATTGGAAAAAGTATTCCGCCAAGAAGCAACTCCTGATGATTATTCTATGCTGATGGAGTGGATCCGCTCCGACGAGGGATATGAATTTTCTGATCTGATCACGGAATCCATAGCCGCACATGGCAACAGGAATGCAGCCTCAGATGACATTCCCTATGATCATGAATACTGGAACAGCCTTTGCAAGGAAATCCTCAGCAGGGAGATCTATTCCATCGGACTTCCTTTCCCTGCTCCAGAAAAGAAAGTTGTGAAGCTCAGATCACGCAAATGGTATTGGGCAGCTGCCGCCAGCATACTGGTATTGCTTTCCGCAGCTACCTGGACCTGGTTCAATAATAAAAGAACTGAACCTGTCAAAACAACTCAAATTGCAGCAACTCCGGATTTTCAGCCCGGTAAAAATAAAGCTGTTCTGGTGCTGGCAGACGGAAGCAATATCATACTTGATAGTGCAGGCAACGGAAAGATTGCTGTCGACAGCGGGATAATGGTCAATAAGAATGGAGGCAGACTGGAGTATTCACAGGCAGGTGAAAACAACTATAGGAGCAATCAGTACAATATACTGAGTACACCAAGGGGAGGACAATACCAACTTGTGTTACCCGATGGCTCTACTGTTTGGCTGAATGCTGCTTCGAGTATCAAATACCCGGTTGCTTTCCCCAACAACGAGCGGATAGTAACAATTACAGGCGAGGCATATTTTGAAGTAAAGAAAGATGTAACCAGACCTTTTATAGTGAAAGGTAGTGGGCAGGAAGTGCAGGTGCTGGGAACTGCTTTCAATATGAATGTATATGAAGACGAGCCATTGAAAAAGATCACACTGATCAATGGCTCCGTTCAGGTACAGGGGTTACAAACACACACTGGTAAAGGCCTTCAGCTTCCCGTAAAAAAGGAATTACTTAAACCCGGGCAACAGGCAAAAGTGAACCGTGTAAATAATCAGATGGAAATAGTTGACGTGGATACTGATGAAGCCACAGCCTGGAAGAACGGATATTTTTATACCAGGGAGGTAGATCTCGGAGAACTGATGCGTCAGATAGGCCGTTGGTTCGACGTTGAAGTGGACATCTCACAACTACCCGCGAATAAAGTAAAACCATTACCTACTTTTTCCGGCCGCTTAAATAGAAATCTTACTCTTTCCCAGATAGTAAAGATATTGGAGCTGAGCGATGTAAAATTACAAATAGAAGGGAAGCAGATTACCATACTACCATAGCAATATCAGCAGAACCGGACTCCTTTGGCAATAAAAAAACCAGAAGCGTTAGTGGCGCCTCTGGTAGCGATTTGGCTATTGCTGAAGTTTTTTGAGCATCCTTCAATTATAAACCAAAACAAAGCAAAAGTATGAAACTTTCCTGCAGTTTCCCTGCCAGACTTGCACGCTGGCGGATTAACCATTCATTTCTTCGCATTATGAGATTGACCACTGTACTACTGCTGAGTACCTGCTTGTATGCACAGGCCACAGTGCATGCTCAGCGGGTGACCATTTCCCTGAAGAACTCCACACTGGAACAGGTCTTTAAAGAAATAACCAGGCAAACCAATTACCAATTCTTTTTCCGCGATGAATTCCTGCACAATATGAACAGGGTGAACGTTCAGGTAAAGGATGAAGATTTCAAAAATGTACTGGAATACTGTTTCAAAGACAAACCCCTTAGCTTTTCCATTGTCAATAATATTATTGTTGTACGAAGAGCCCAACCCGTTCATATTCCCAGGATCAGCCTGCATCTCCCCGGAAATGATGAAATCAATGAAGAAGTGCTGCCGGATATCAGGGGCTTTGTCAATGACGCAATAACCGGGAAGCCTCTTGAGGGCGCCACCGTTCAGGTGAAAGGAAGCCCCGTTTCAGTGATCACCAATTTCGAGGGAGAATTCACAATCAAAAATGTAGACAGTAAGGCAACGCTCATTGTTTCATACGTGGGATATGCAACTGCTGTGGTAGAGCTGAAAGGGAAGTTGAACGTAACTATCAACCTCAGCCCGGCAGTATCACAGATGAACGAAACCGTGGTGGTTGCCTATGGCAAATCCAAAATAAGGGATATCACCGGCAGCATCTCCAGCATAAGTACGCAGGACATTAAGAATGCTCCTATGGGCGCTTCGCTCCAAAGCCTTATCCAGGGCCGGTCTGCGGGTGTGAATGTTAATATACAATCAGCCTCCCCTTCCTCTCCCGTAAGCGTAGTGATCAGGGGAGCTTCTTCTATTTCCGGAAGCAACCAACCTCTGTGGGTCATTGATGGCGTTCCCGATTATTCACAAACATCTTCCGGCAATATTTCCAACACTCTCTTCAATCTCAACATCAACGACGTGCAAAGCATCGAGATCCTGAAAGACGCATCAGCAACAGCCCTGTATGGATCAAGAGCCGCCAACGGAGTTGTGATTGTAACTACCAAAAGAGGCGCAGAAGGCGCAAAACCTGCCATCCAGTTTACTACACGTTGGGGACTGCAGGTGCAGAACTTCAATGGATACAAATACATGGAAGCGGAAGAATACAAACGCTTTGCCGATCGAGCCGCCAGGATCGAGGCATTCGGAAGAGGCGCTTTTGATTACTTCACACGCCTCTACCTGGATGAACAGGCTTTCATGCAAACCAACTCCAGTGAGTTTGACAAGAACAGCTTCCAGATCCTGCCCGGCGCCTACTACGAAGGCAATACCAACTGGCAAAAAGAAATGACGCATAACCCCTGGAACAAACAATATGATCTGAGCCTGAGAGGCGGCGCCAAAAACCTCGCTTACTATGTTTCTCTCAATCATAAACAAGAAGAAGGCATCATAAAATCGGGCGATGCCAAAAGCTTTGGCGGACGCATCAACCTCGAAGCCAAATTGCGCAAAGGCATCAAGTTCGGCCTGAATATGAGTGGTAACTCAAGGCAGGTAGACGATAAGGACTATATGCTGGGTGTACTGAAAAAGATCCGGCCGGATATTCCACCCTATAATGAAGATGGTACAATATTCACCAGGGATGCTTATACGGAAAATCCATACACTACATTGAAGAATACAAGGTACACCAATTCACAGGCATTTATCGGGCAGCTTTTCCTGGAACTGGACCTGATGAAGAACCTCGTACTCAGAACCGCATACAGCACCCAGTTTGTAAAAGGAGAAAACCTCAACTATACCAGGAGAGGAAGTACTTTCAATTATGATGGCACCAGAACGCGTGACGACTCAAAGAATACAACCAATAGCTGGGAGAATACACTCACCTATGCAAAAAACTGGGGCAATCATGATATCACAGCTATGGCGGGTTTTTCCATGGAAAAATATTCCGCCAACAATTTCGGGATGACGGCCACCAATTTCCCGGACGATGATGTACTGAACAATTTCACATCAGGCGCTGTACGCGGGGCACTTACCGAAAACAAGAGCGGTAATGCACTTTTATCGCAATATGCGCGGGCACATTATAAATTTAAGGACAGGTATATTATTTCTGGGACCATCCGCCGCGATGGATCCAGCCGTTTTGGCCCGGATAAACGCTGGGGCACCTTCCCTTCAGCTGCCGTTGCGTGGATCATAACAGAAGAAGAATTCTTCAAAAAATCCAAACTCAGCAATTTCATTTCCTATATCAAACTGAGAGCATCCCGCGGTCTGGCAGGTTCACAGAACCTCGGTAATTACGACTGGAGAACAAATGTAGGTTCCAGCCGGTACAATGAAATCCCGGCAATCGCTCCCAGCTCAGTTGGCAACACAGAACTGCAATGGGAAGAAGCAGAACTTACTGATTTCGGGATCGACTTCGGCTTATGGGATGAAAGGATCCGTGGCACTTTTGGAGTATACCGGAAAGTCACCAATCACCTGATCTATTCCCAACCCCTGCCACCCAGCTCTTCCTTCGCCAGCATCAGCTCCAACGTAGGTTCCGTGAAAAACAACGGTGTTGAATTTGATGTAACGGCCGATGTGATCAAAAAGAAAAACTTCAACCTGCAGGTAGATGCAAATGCCTCCACCAATATCAACCGCATCATGAAAATAAACGGAGTGGTGAAAGAATTGCTATTTCCCAGCACCTACACTGTTTACATGAAAGCATTGGAAGGGCAAAGAACCGGTCAATGGTTTGGATACAAAACAGCCGGACGGCTTTTTGTTTCCCCTGAAGAAGTGATTGCACTAAAAGGAAGAAGCGCTACTGGCGGACAAACCAATTACCGCGCTAATTATGAGAATGCAGGCGATCTTATCTTCATTGATCAGGATGGCAATGGTGTGATCAATGCCGATGACCGTACTTATCTCGGAAGTGCAGACCCAAAATACTATGGCGGCTTCGGAGTTACTGCCAACTATAAGGCATTCCGCGTGAACCTTACCTTCACATACGCGTATGGACATAAGCGTTTATGGAAAATGCCGATGGATGATGTGGGTTATGTAGGCAACTACAATCACGCCAACAAGATTGCCGGTAAAAGCGCCACCTTGCTAAGCCCATATGATGCCATCATTCCGCGCATGACGCACTACGGTGATGGCGGCAACGGAACTTTTTCCGATTTCTGGTTGTATGATGCAAGCTATATTCGTTTGAATGCACTCAACCTGGTGTACAGAGTTCCATCCAATCTCTTCAGAAGTTGGGTAATCCAGGGCATCGATCTTTCTTTCCAGGCATCCAATCTCTTCACCATCACCAAATATCCCGGATTCGACCCACAGGGTAACTGGTCTTCCTCTGCCATCGGTACAGGAATGGGCGTAGACAATAGCACCTATCCGTCTGCCAGGAACTTCAACTTTGCTGTACTCTTCACTTTCAAATAGGCGCAGTTCAAAAACTGAAATTGAAATACCAAACTCACTACTAATGACAAAGACCATCTATCATATATTACTCGCCACGCTGGCCACAGGATCTGTGAGCTGTAATAAATTCCTCGACGAAAAACCATATTACGCACTCACAGATGACAATGCCATCACCAGTCTCAGCAAAGCCAGGGCTGCTATCGGTGGCGTATATGCGACCTTCCAGGGAGATAACTGGGCCGGCAGTACCTATATCGCACAGGCTTCTAAATCTGGATTCGTAAAATGGGTAGTTTCCGACTACGATATGGCCTATACGCAATTGAGCAGAACAAGCGCTGAGCCATGGACAAGCTTCTACAAAAGCCTGAATGCGGCCAATTTTGCTGTGAATGGCATCGATGCTCTCTCTTCTTCCATCATTTCGGACGACGAAAAGAAAATGCTCGTGGCAGAAGGCCGTTGCCTTCGCGCCTGGGTACATTCCAATATCCTCTGGAACTATTGCCACTGGTGGGCTGACGATGCAGATGAGTATGGACTCTTGTATAGAGATGAAGTGATTAACCTGAAAAACATTCAGAAGGCAAGGATCTCCGTGGGAGAATCTTACCAGAAAATATTTGAAGACCTGGATTTTGCTATCGCCAATTTACCAGCCTTCAAAAGCTCCAGGTACGTGTCTAAAGAATTTGCACAGGTATTGAAAGCAAAACTTTTACTGTACAGGGGTGGATATCGCAACAATGCTACGGAACTGAACCAGTCGCTTGCCCTGGTGAATGATGTGCTGCAGAATCATGCAGCCGCATTTACCATGGAAGCCGACCTGGCCGAAGTGTACAAACAATCATGGGATTCCAAAGAATGCCTGTTTGCACGCTACCTCGAAAATGATGGCACCAGAACTAATAAGGGTGGATATTATTATACCTACTACCTGTCTCAGATAGCGGGCACTACTCTTCCGCTTGCACCCAATGCCACACTCACGGCGGGTTTAAACTTTGGGCTCGACTGGTTCCTGCAAGATCCCCGCTGGCCTGTTGTAACAGGCCCTGTAAGAGCAGGAGAAACCTGGGATAATACCTACCGGCATACTTTTAAAAAAGTAGCGCGCTATGGCGCTATCGAAGGGAAAACAGTAAACGATGAGAAATATGCAGCCTACTATTTTCGCTTTCCTGAATTATATCTCATGAAAGCAGAATTGATTGCCCGTACCGGTGGCTCGGTAAATGATGCTCTGGCGCCATTGAATGAAATGCGTTCCAAAAGGACCAACCCGGTTCTACCTCCATTGAGCGCAGCCACCATGGATGATTTCATGAACCTCCTGTTCAGGGAGATCTTCACAGAGAACTTCATCGAGAACGGCAGTGAGTTCTTTGCATCGCTCAGGTTCAATAGCCAGGGCAAACGCTGGATTGAAGTGATCAAAGACAAAACGTTGGAGGAAAACAAGATCTGCTGGCCGATTCCGGATGCAGAAGCCACCAACAACAAATTAATGAAACAAAACCCAGACATGTAATCGCTTAAAATTCGAATTTCTATGCGTACAAAAATATTATACAGCAGTTTGTTCCTGGTAGCGCTTGCATTCACATCCTGCTCGGATGAAAAAAAAGAAATGCTATTGCCTTACCCGACTGATATCAATTTTGAAGAACTTGATCCGGGCAGGCTCACTTACAAGATCCCCGACGCGCCATTCACAGCAGGTGACGATAGATCTGGTAAGATCACTATCAATGTAAAAAAAGAATCAGACGGCAGCTTCAAAGGATTCGCCATTTCCACTAAAACCTGGAGGTCCTATCCCTGGAGCCTCAGTTATACCTTCGGCAATCCCGCACTGAGCGGACCTCAGCGGCAGGCAGCCATCGATTCAACTATCTTTTCAGTATATACTGCACCCGCCCCCACTCAAACCGGTACTTACCTGGTGGGTAATACCGATGGCGGCGAGGCCAGCATCTCCTGGGCACAACCCAAAGTAGTGGAACATATCCTTGCAGCCAATAACACTTACCAGTACCTGCTGGCAGCCAATGGCTCCATTTTCTCCGGCACCTTCAACGCAACAACTCAGGAATACAGTACCACCGGCTCCAAAGTGCGCAATCCGAATAATCCGAATACTGCTACAGGTATGTACGGTATATTCTTTTTGCCAGGGCCCAATAATACAATCGTGAAAAGATTATCCGGAGAAGAAGTGCTGGGTAAAAGAGCAGCAGGCCATGATGCAGCTGAAGCCGCCAGGGCAGCCAACAAAACAGAAGAGCAGGCAAAAGCAGACTCTGCCACCGCATATGCAGCTTATGCAAAAGCCAATATCAAATTAACTGTTACTGGCTTTGTTGATACTAAAATAACGGGCTCCGTTGATTTCTACCTGGCTGCCCAACCCAATGTAATTCCATCCAATCCTGCCTGGAATTTTGTGATGGACAACTGGAACAAAGTAACGCTGAGCGGACTGGGCGAAGTGAATAAACTGGTATTCACTGTAACCTCTTCCAATCCAGACATGCCATCTTACTTCTGTTTGGATGGTTTCAGATTCCGCAAATAATTAATAATCCACATAAAAAAATTCCCATGACCAGATACCTTTCGATTCCAATACTCGCTATCCTGATCTGCATTGCAGCATTCAGGACCTCAGCGCCATTGGTGATCAAAGCCCAAATTAACGGTACAACTGATGGCCAGAAAGTTTACCTGAAATACGCAGACGTATCCTCCGATATGATCGATAGCGCAGTGGTTACAAACGGGCAGTTCTCATTCAATACCAAACTAACATCGCCACGGTTCCTGTCAATCATCCTTCAGAACGAAAAAGAGCCCTATCGCAGCAAAGGACTCAACCTCATGGCATCTGAAGGCACAGTTCAGATCAGCGGAAACCTCGATGGACTGAAACAATCTTATGAATTGCGGGAAAGCGGGGCGCTTGCAGACGGCGTTACCATTTCCGGCTCTCCTCTTCATGATGCTTACCTGAAATACTATACACGTAAATGTGTATTCGATAAGGAAAGGGATTCACTATTCATGAAAGCTTATATTCCCTATCTCAATCCCGGCAAAGGAAAACAGAAAGGGCCGATGCAAACTGGTATCGACATTGTAAGCAAGATCGATAAAGTTTCCAACGAGCGAACTGCTTACATCATGCAGTATGTTGGAAAGAACAAACCTTCCGACCTGCTAGCCTTCATTGCTATGCAAGGGATAAATCAAAGCAATATCACCACCGCGGAGATCGACAAACTGGTTTCCCATTTTAAAGGATACTCTTCTGAAAGCCCCTTCTACAAAGGATTCCTGGATAAGGCCGCTATCACAAAAAAGACTGCCATCGGTTCCAGCCTCCTGGATTATACCTTACAGGATATAGATGGAAAAGACCGGAAGATCAGTGAATTTGCTGGCAAGGGAAAATATGTGCTGCTGGAATTCTGGGCATCCTGGTGCGGCCCATGCCGTGCGGACATCCCGCATATCAAAGAAGCGTATGAAGCATATCACCCCCAGGGATTTGATATAGTCAGTGTTTCACTTGATGAAAAACATGATGCGTGGATCAAAGCCATCAAAGAAGAACAACTGGAGAACAAATGGCCACAGCTGGTGGCAAAGGCTGCATTCAAAAGCGATATCGCAAAAGAATACAGGATCAACGGCATTCCCGCCTGTCTTTTATTCGATCCCAACGGAAAACTCGTTACCAGGAATATGCGCGGAAGCTGGATGGATATGATACTGATCAAACAGTACGGCAACCATTTTCCTCATTAAGCTTTGCAGTTTAACCATAAAAAAGAGAGGGCGTACTTGTGACGCCCTCTTCGCTTTTATGGAATGTCCTATTTCTTCCTCAGGTCCAGGTTGTGGAAATAAGCCACACGCGCAATATGATTGGTCCTGTAACTATTTCCCTCCGGCAATTGAATGAACTGGTTCAAATAACCAAATTGTACCTGATCGGATTTCGTTGTATGAAAAGCAAAGCCTGCAAAGAAACGGTTCTGATCAAAATAATTGTTTACGATCTGCTCTCCGAAGTTGATATGGATCTCATCATTCAATATCCAGGAGAATGTTCCGGGCTCATACGGCTTTGCACCGATTGGTCCCTGCAACAGGAAGCTGTACCTCGCCCTCCAGTTGAAATGATATCCATCGGCCAGTTTATCCGGGCTCTCTAATTTACGGCGATACCGCTGTTCCAATCTTGCATACTGCATCACGCGCAGGTTGCCACCATACTTAGTATGCCACTGGATCTGCTGCCAGGGACGATGTTCCGGAACATCGATCCTCTGATTCCCTCCGGTTGAAAAATGATGCACATAGCCATACCCCGCCGTGATCTTCGTATTGTCGTTCACGTAATAGGTCAGACCAACACGTGCAATGCCTGTAGAAAAATTGGAAAAGAAATCTTCTTTCGTTCTGAGCTGCGCTTCGGCCCAGAAACCCCATTTGTTGGAAAGCCGGGTCTGGTTCATGTAAGCAAGCCAGACCTGGTTATCCGAAATCTTGTTTTTCGTTTGAGCATTCAGGCTGGTAGTCAGTGCCATGACGAGCAGGGTCGTGATAGAAATTATTCGCATATAGTTCAAATTGAACCGCTAAAATAACTCAGTTCAGTATACCATCTACAGTTATCGCTGCATAAAATAATGCGCCGATAGTTGGGCCCGCTGCATATTGTATATAACGATTGTTCAAAATATTTGCGCCCCCTGCCTTGATAGTGGTTTTCAGCCCGGGCAATTTGAAGCTCACCTGCGCATCGATAGTGCTGTAGGCAGACACGCGGCCATTGGCCAGCGGGCTCTCCCAATAGAAAGCATCCTGCCATTTCCACACTACATTGAATCCAATATTCTTCACCACTTCACGATTGCCGAAACTCAGATTGGTCACCCATTTCGGAGTATTGAAACCCGTAATGAACACATCCGTTGTTTTGTTGGAAACGATATCGTTGAAATTCACATTACCACCGATGGTGAATTTCTTATACGCAATCCAGGTTACACCCAGTGATGAACCATAGTTACGATATTTGTTCTTTGCATTGGTGTAAACACGATAGCGCGTTTGCTTACTCCTGTTATCAGCCACCATATCTGTCACGCCAGCATCGGTATTGATCTTGCCACTGGTAGGTACAGCCACTTCCACCTGCCCGAGGAACCCATCATACTCATTAAGATAAGCATCGATATCGAGTATCAGCTTATTGCCTGCCAATACACTCTTGTAACCAGCTTCAAAAGAATTGATACGCTCTGGTCTTGTGGGGCTCAGGGCCGTTACTTCCAGCAATGCACGGTTCTTCAGCGCAGCCGCAGGATCAACTGTTTTGGGAGGAAGCGATGGATCGCGGTCCTTGTTATATGCAGCATTGAAGGCATTCACAGAGCTGAGTGTATAGGAGTTCTCCAGGTAACCCAGGCCATCATTGATATAGCTCAGCCCACCTACCCTTCTCACATTACCGTTATTCACGAACGACAATGCTTCAAACAATGCTGGGAAGCGAAAACCATTCTGGAAAGACGCACGGAAATTGTGTTTTTCGGAAAGCGTATACACCAACGCTATACGTGGATTGAATTTTGGATCGAATGCTGTGTTATGATCGAAACGAAGCGACACGAATGCTTTCAGTTTTTCATTGAAGAAGGTTTTTGTGGCCTGCACAAAGGCGCCGTATTTCTTATAATAAACATTCTTACCAAAATCATCCGATCCGGGTTTCACAGGTTGGTTGCGTTCAGTAAGCGGCCGGGAGAAATCAACGAAATTGTTCCCGTCCGGGATCACTTCATAAATGCGCGCATCAGCGCCTACAAGAAGGTTCACCAATTTGATCTTGTTGCTGAGGTCCCACTGCGCATCTGCATGATAAACCCGGCTTTCCTGTTTCAACCAGGCGCCACCGGTTGCAGGAGCCCCGGCAATTCCTGCATTCTGATGGTCCCAGTTATTGATCCGGATGATCTGGTTGAAAAGATCATTGTATGCCTGTGTGCCTGGCTCACCCCTGCCGGCATCAGCAACCTGACGGGCAACACGCATGGCGGAGGCCAGATCATTGGTGGCCAGTGCAGCCTGCAACGCTGTTTTGAATTTATCGCCCCAAACAGCATTTGATGATTGCGTCAATTGAAGGTTATCCGCCAGTGGCTTCAGGTTGTAAGAGTCGCCGGTATTTTCGAGGCTTACGTAAGTGCGCACGAAGTAGTTATTTCCTTTCAGTTCCAGTTTGTGATTTTGTACAATCACATTGTCCAGCTGGATCTTATTTCCGCGTTGGAACACGCCATCCATCTTGCCAAAACGGTAGCTGTAACTCAATTCAGCATTTTCGGTTATACGATAGTGTAATGCAGCATCGAATTTCAGGTTGTCAACTTCGGGCTTTACCAGGTCTTTTTCCCAGTAGCCTGTCCTGCGAAGAATGAAGGTACGCGGACTGCCATTGTAGGTCACCCCCTGGATGGTAACAGCATTGTTGTTCTCATCGCCATAACGGTTCCAGGCATCGTAAGCAGGATTATTGGATGAGGCGTTCAGTTCCCTGAATGCTGGATTGGCAGTATTGAGATTATTGGGATTTTGATCCGTGGCTGTACTGCTCACCCAGTCAGTTCCCCGCAGGTAGCTGGCATTGATCTTGAATGCGAACTTATTCTTCCAGGCATGCGCATATCGTATAGCCGATTCCGTTAGCAGGCTCAGGTCCCTGTCTTTCCCATCCACATGGTTCACACCCGTTTTATGATAGACGCTCAATCCCTGGTGGGTAAACGGGCTCCTGGTGATGAGGTTGGCCATTCCATTGATAGCGTTCATGCCATACAGCGCGGAAGCTGCGCCGGGTGTGATCTCCACGCTGGCAATATCCAGCTCGGTGGGGCCGATGGCGTTTCCCAGCGGAACACCCAGGGTGGCAGCCTGCATGTCTACGCCATCCACCAGTTGCATGAAACGGAAATTATTGGGAATATTGAAGCCGCGGGTATTGGGAACTTTGAAAGTAAGGCTGCTGGTAGTCATCTGAACACCTTTCACATTTTCGAGCGCATCATAAAAACTGGGTGCCGGTGTTTCGCGGATGGCACGGATATCCAGTTTTTCGATGGCCACGGGAGATTTCAAAATGCTCTCCGCTACACGTGAAGCGGTTATCACCACTTCATTGCCGAGTACCGTCTGTGTTACGAGCTCTATTTGCAGCTTGCTGCCGAGACTTTTCACTTCCAGTTCCTGCGGTTGAAAACCCACAGAACTTACCACTAATGTGAAAGGAAGCTTCTGTTTGGTGCGTAATATGAATGCACCGCTGTTATTGGTAATGGTGCCGTTGACGGAACCCTTGATCTGTATGCTTACATCGGGTATTGGTTCTTTCTTTTGCTGATCGATCACCTGACCGGAGATTTCGATGATGGTATTTTCCTGAGCATGCAGATTTGTAAATAGAAGTAAGCTGAAAACAAGCAGCAGTAAAACGTTCAGGCTTCTCCAGCCAGTTTGTTCCTGTCCACTCTTGTTGAAGGATAAAGCAAAAGTTCCGGAATGATTTGAATCCTTTCTCATAAATGTTGATTTGCCTGGTGTTGGTTGTTTGATTGCTTTATAGTCTACCAAATTAGTAGACTATTACGGTCTAAAAAAATCCCTGCTTTGTGCAGAGAAAAAAGATACAGATTTGCTCAGGGGGCGCCCAATCACTCGCCGGAGGCGAGCGATTTTTATTTTGTCGCCTCCGGCGACACGGTGTTCGCCGGAGGCGAACCAATATAAGTCACTGGCCGGAGGCGAGCGACTGGGCACACCCAGTATTCATAGCCACATGCTTCTCAGGCATGTTACAATATTTTCACTAAGATCCTCACGCTCCAGATGATCACAAGGCAGCCCAGTAAAATAAAAGCTGTCTTTCTCGGTAATCTACCCGCAAGCTTAGCCGCCAATGGCGCTGCAATCAGGCCGCCCACTACCAGGGCCAAAATGGTCTGCCAATGGCTCACTCCCAAAAATGTAAAAAAGGTGAAAGCGCTGGCGAGTGTCACAAAGAATTCTGTGAGGCTCACAGACCCGATCACAAAACGTGGACTGCGGCCCTTCGTGATCAGCGTTGTTGTTACAATTGGGCCCCATCCGCCTCCACCAAAGGAATCCAGGAAACCACCAGCCCCCGCTAACGCACCATATCTTTTGAATTTCTTCTGAGGCTTTGGTTTGCGGAAGGCATTCGTTAAAATACGAACACCCAGGAAAAGCGTGTAGGCCGCCATCACCGGACGGATATAATCGGCATATTTCTCTCCCATATAGATCAGTAACACTGCACCGAGAATAGCGCCGATCACCCCTGGTATCAACAATGCCTTGAATAATTTCTTATTTACATTTCCGAACTTATAATGACTATAACCGGAAGCCCCACTCGCAAACATTTCTGCTGTATGGATACTTCCTGAAATAGCAGCAGGGTTCACACCTGCAGAAAGAAGAATGGTGGCACTTGTTACGCCATAGCCCATACCCAGTGCGCCATCCACGAGCTGGGCCAGAAATCCGGCCAGCAACATGATGGGAAAATTCGGTTCCAGTGTTTTGTACAGGTCAACAGTTCCATCCAGGATGCCGCGCCAGGGAACATAGCTGAAAACAAAATGGCCGATCAGCATCAACGCGAATACCTGCAAAGACCTTGTGGCAATCTTCCTCCAATTACGGTCTTTCTCAGCCCCCTCTTCCACCAGCATCCTCGTGAGCTCATTCAATTTTTTCACTTTCTCTGCAAAATTTCCATTGAGCCTGCTGCGTACTGCGTTCAGGTTATTGAGCACATCATTGAGCTCCGAAGGCAATGCATGATTGAGTACTTCCTTTATTCGTTTAGCAGCAGTAGGTGATTTGCCATTGGTGGAGATCGCGATCTTCAACTGTCCTTTCTGTACAATCGATCCCAGGTAGAAATCACAAAGATCGGGTGTATCCGCCACGTTGATCAGCAGATTGTAAGAGCGTGATGCTTCATAGATATGCCTGCTGATATCCTTGTTGTTGATGGCAACAATCACCAGGTCTTTTGCTTCCAGGTCAGTAAGCTCAAAATTCCTTTCCTGCAAATCTACCCGCGGATGATCCGCAGCCAGCTTACGCACTCCTTCACCGATAGTGGGAGCCACAACAGTCACCATGGCATCGGGGGCATTTCCCAGCATCGCTGAAAGCTTCTCCAGTCCTACATTTCCAGCCCCCACCAACAATACGCGAAGCGATTCCAGTTTCAGGAAAACGGGAAAAAGATGATTGCTTTCAGTGGCTGAAGCCGTAGAAGGCAGTTGATCTTTCAATGAAGTTGATTCGCTCATGATACTATTTTAAACCCAATTATTCCTGATAGCAAAATCTCCGAATGTTTCTCCGCTATTTCTTTGCTGGCTGTATGTGCCCAACAGGCTATCCAGCTCACTCAGAATTGCCGGCTCATCCAGGTTTTCTTTATATTTTTTGTTTAGCCTGTAACCATACCTGTCTCCGCCGATATGCAGGTTGTACTGACCATAAGCTGTTCCGATCAATCCGATCTCGGCAGCATAGGGCCTTCCACAGCCATTGGGGCAACCGGTCATGCGAAGTGAGATCTCATCATCAGAAAGTCCGTGTTTCTCCAGTACGGGTTCCAGTTTGCTGATGAGAGTCGGAAGATAGCGCTGTGCCTCTGCTAACGCTAATGGACAGGTGTTAAATGCCACACAGGCGATGGCGCTTTTGCGCACAGCGCCAGCATTGTCTGTATGCGCGATCAGACCAAACCTGATGAGAATGTCTTCCACTTTTTTTCTATTCTCAGGAAGTATATCGCTGATGATCACGTTTTGATTACAGGTGAAGCGGAAATTAGCAACTCCGGATTTAGCCACTTCCAGTAAGGCTGTTTTGATAGCCAGTTTTTCATCATCCAGTACTCGACCGTTCTCGGTGAATACGGTATAATTCCATTTGCCTTCATGGTTCTGGTACCATCCGTAGTCATCGCGTCTTTGTGTGAACTCGTAGGGCTTTTCAGGTTCAAGTGCAAATCCGCAACGCTTTTCCAGTTCAGCTTTGAATTCGGGCACGCCTAATTTATCGATCGTGTATTTGAGGCGGGCCTGCTTGCGATCACTGCGATTGCCGAAATCGCGCTGGATGGTGATGATCTCGTATACTGCCTTGAGCGTATTCTCCTCTCCTGCCACAAAACCCAGTACAGTAGCCAGCCTGGCATATGTGTTGGGATTGCCGTGCGTAGTGCTGAGACCGCCGCCTGCCGCGATATTGAAACCAATAAGTTTCCCATTTTCCACTATTGCAATCAAACCGATATCATTGCTGAACACATCCACATCATTATACGGCGGGATGGCGATACCGATCTTGAATTTACGCGGCAGGTATCTGTCCTGGTACAATGGATCAGCTTCTTCCTCCTTGTTGAGGATTGGTTGTTCATCCAGCCATACTTCGTAATAAGCCCGGGTTTTCGGCAAAGCCAGTTTACTGATCTTGTCTGCGTAATGGAAGATTTCTTCGTGTAACTCAGATTGCCTCGGATGTGCATTGCAGACCACATTCCTGTTCACATCACCGCATGCAGCGATGGAATCCAGCTTCATCGTATTGAATGCTTTGATGGTAGGCTTCACATGCGATTTAAGGATACCATGCAGCTGCACGGTTTGCCTGGTGGTGATCTTGATCACACCGGTGGAGTGTTCTCCGGCAATATGGTGCATGGCTTCCCACTGCTCTCCGGTTAAAAATCCACCAGGAAGCCTGAGCCGGATCATATAGGAATAAAGCCATTCCAGCTTTTTGGCGGAACGCTCTTCACGGCGGTCTCTGTCGTCCTGCTGATACATTCCGTGAAATTTCACGAGGCTTTGATCATCTTCCCGCAATGCTCCGGTAGCGGAATCCTGCAAACTCTCTTTGAGTGTACCGCGAAGTGCATCACTTCTTTGTTTGATCCGTTCTACCGGCGATAAATTATTTTGGTTGCTTGTGCTCATAATAGTTTAGTAAACGTCTTTCAAAAATCTGCCAGCGGCTTTCATGTCTTCCAGGTAATTGATGGCATCCCTGCTGCCCTTGCCTCCGAATCTTTCTATCACCTGCAGGATAGCATATTCTACATCGGTGCTCATGGGATCGCGGGTGCCGCAGAGATAGATCCATGCTCCCTTCTCGATCCATTTCCAGAGCTCCCTGCCTTCTTCGAGGATCCGGTGCTGCACATATACTTTGTACTGCTGGTCTCTCGAGAAAGCGAGGCTCAGCCGGTGCAGTGTACCGGTCTGTAGCCAGTTCTGTATCTCGGTCTGATAGAGAAAATCCGTTACAAAATGTTGTTCACCGAAGAAGAGCCAGTTGCGGCCATCGCCTCCGGCTGCATCACGTTCCCAGAGGAAGGAGCGGAACGGTGCGATCCCGGTTCCCGGCCCGATCATGATCACGTCAGTATCTGTATCGGGCAACCTGAACTGATTATTGCGATGCACATAGAAATCGAATTCGCCATTCTCTGGTTGCTGCGCCAGGTAATCGGAGCAGAGGCCGTATTTGCATTCATCATTCACATAGAAAGTATCCCTGGCCACAGTAAGGTGCACCTCACGGTCATGAGCAGCCGGAGAAGAAGAGATGGAATACAATCTTGGGGTGATGGGTTCCAGCAGGGCCACCACTTCTTCAAACTGGGCAGCATCCCTGACGGGGTAGATCTTCAGCAGGTCCAGCAAACCGATGCGGGTAGCGGGAATGTCCTGCTGTACCAGTTTCGCATATTGGTTCACCACGCGCTCGGGCAGGTACACGATATTGAGGCGTGTGCGGAGGAGCTGTTCTACAGGCAGCGGCTCATTGCGGAAATTGACGATGAGTTTTGGATCGATACCCGTAAGGTTGAGAATGGCTGCTACGGTAACAGCAGGATTTTCCGGAACGATCCCGATGCTGTCGCCAGGCAGGTAGTCCACATCTTCCTCCACACCTATTTCGATATGATAAGTTTCCTTGGCAGAACCACGATCATTTAGGTTCACTGAACTAAGCACTGTACCTGAATACAATTTCTTGTGACTGCTCTTACGGGCAGGAGCAGCGGGCGCTGCAACAATCTGGGGAGCAGGCTGTGCGCCGCCTGTGCTGAGCGACTGCAATACGGCATTGAACCAGCTACCGGCATCGGACTCATAATCAGTATCACATTTTTGCAATGGAACGATACGTTGTCCGCCGAGCTTCTGCAATTGCGCATCCACATCTTCCCCGGCTTTGCAATAGAGCGGGTAGGAAGTATCGCCGAGCGCCAACACCCCGAATTTCATTTGCAGTTTCGCACCGTTCTGGTGGATATGATCGAAGAATTTTTTTGCTGTGGCAGGAGGTTCGCCATCACCCTGGGTACTGATGATCGCAAAGAAATATTCTTCTTTGGAAAGATCGTTCAGACGGTATTGGTCAAGGCTTACCAGCTTTGCATTGATGCCGGCCTTCTTAGCCTGTCCGGCAAAATCTGCTGCCAGTTTTTTACTGTTACCGGTTTCAGTGCCATAAGCGAGTGTGATCTTTTGCACGGCAGGTTTGGCCGGAGCAGCTGACGGCGCGACCAATGGCTGCTGGATGATATTGGCAGCCTGTTGCAAAGCGCCTTCTGCCGCAACCGGTGCAGCAGGACGTTCAAGCAGGCCGGCCAGGTAACCGTTCATCCACACCAGCTCTTCACGGGAGGAAGTTTTCACTAGCTCCAGCAGTGTTTTCAGTTTAGGCTCTACTAACATGTTGATTCGCTTTTTCTGTAGCAACAACTGTTGACGCTGTGAACAATTTGGCTACTGGTTTAAAATATGATTCGCTGGAATTACTGTTGACTATCCAGGCAAACTGCTCATGCAGGGCCACTACTTTTCCGATGATCACCAGCGCCGGGCTTACAAAGCTTTTGTTCTGCCATTTCTGCGCATAGTCATATAGGTTAGTCACCTGTACATTTTGCAGCGGAGTGGTGGCCTGTTCAACAACGGCCAGCAGTTTGTCTGCGCTGATACCATTCTTCACCAGGTTACCCACCAGGCCATCCAGTGTTTCAGAGCTCATGTAGAACACGAGCGTATCATCGGTGGCAGCCAGGTCTTTCCAGTAATTTTCATCGATCACTTCATTCCTGTAGAAAGTGAGAAAGCGAACGGCAGTGCTGTACTGGCGCGCCGTCAGCGGAATACCGGAATAAGCGGCTGCTCCCAGTGCGGCAGTAACGCCTGGAATGATCTCGTAGGGAATACCGGCATCTTTCAATACCTGCAGCTCGTCCAGCACGTTTGAGAAAATGCTCACATCGCCTCCTTTCAATCGTACTACCAGCTTACCTGACAAAGCATGTTCCAGCATCAGCTCATTGATGGTTTCCTGTGGTGTGCTGGCGCCCCTGCGGCATTGTTTTCCTACCGGAATGATCTCGGCTCCTGATCTCACATAATCAACCAGCACCTGCTCGCTGACCAGCCGGTCTGCCAGCACCACGTCTGCCTGTTGCAATGCGCGGAGGGCTTTCACGGTGAGTAATTCAGGATCACCCGGGCCCGCTCCGGCGATGATCACTTTTCCTGTTGTTATGGGTTGGTTTGGCATATTGTCTACTTTTTTAGTAGATTAATTGGGCATAAAAAAAGGCAATGCCCTTTGATTGCTGTTCTTTCCTGTTACTGGATCATACAGGCCCCTACAGTAACATGACTGGTCTCGTCTATCAGGATGGCGCCGCCATTCACCCGCAATTGGCTGTATGTATCGAATGAAACAGGGCCCGCAGTTTTGATGGTGGCTTTGATCACATCGTTCAACACGGCCTGCGATGGATTAGCTTCCTGCTGGAGGGTGTTTACATCCAGTTTGTATTCGATCTCACGAACTGCAGCACGCACCAGCCTGCTGTTGATCTGCAATAAATATTTATTACCTGGTATCAATGGTTTATTGTCCATCCAGCAGAGCAGCACTTCCAGTTCCTGTTCTGTTTTGGGTGCATTGTCGCTAAGCGCTATCACATCGCCGCGGCTCACGTCCACATCGTCTTCCAGATGCAGGATCACGCTCTGCGGCGCAAATGCCTCCTCAACTTCCTTTCCGCCGAGTTCGATGGACCTGATGGTGCTGGAAATACCTGAAGGGTATACAGTTACTTTATCGCCTTTGCGGTAAATGCCGCTGATGATCTTACCGGCATAGCCGCGATAGTCGTGCAGGTCATCGGTCTGAGGACGGATTACGTATTGCACAGGGAATCTCGCCTGACTGAGATCGATATCATCCTCCACTTTTACATCTTCTAAAAACTGTAAAAGTGATGGGCCTTCGTACCAGCTCATCTTATCCGACTTCTCCACGATATTGTCGCCATGCAAAGCGCTCAGCGGGATATAGGCGATATTCTTCAAACCCAGTGTTTGTGCTACATGCGCATAGTCTATCAAAATATTGTTGTAAACATCCTGGCTGTAATCCACCATATCCATTTTATTCACGGCTACCACTATATGTGGAATGCCCAGCAGTGATGCGATGATGGAGTGCCTTCTTGTTTGTTCCACTACTCCGTTACGAGCATCGATGAGAATGATGGCCAGGTCTGCATTGGAGGCCCCGGTGACCATGTTACGCGTATACTGGATATGGCCGGGCGCATCTGCGATGATGAATTTCCGGTTGGGAGTTGAAAAATATTTGTAGGCCACATCGATGGTGATGCCCTGTTCACGTTCTGCGCGCAGGCCATCTGTCAGCAGTGCCAGGTCGATCTCTCCGTCTTCTTTATTCTTGCTTTGCTTTTCGATGGCTTCAAGCTGATCGATCATGATGCTCTTGCTGTCGTACAGCAATCTGCCGATCAGGGTGCTTTTCCCATCGTCTACGCTGCCGGCTGTTATGAATCGCAAAAGGTCCATTACTGTATCTTTATTCGGTTATAGTTATTAGTTAGAAGTATCCATTTTTCTTCCTGTCTTCCATCGCAGCTTCGGATACTTTGTCGTCTATACGGGTTTCACCGCGTTCGCTGGTTTTGGTGGCTGTGATCTCGCGAATGATATCATCGATATTATTGGCGGAAGATTCCACGGCTGCGGTACAGGTCATGTCGCCTACTGTACGGTAGCGGACCTGTTTGGTGAGTATGGTATCTGACTCATCCAGCTGAATGAAATCAGAGAGTGCCACCAGTTGTCCTTCGTGCCGGATCACTTTACGGTCGTGCGCAAAGTAAATGGAAGGCAGCGCGATCTTTTCGCGGCGGATATAGTTCCATACATCCAGTTCTGTCCAGTTGCTGATGGGAAACACGCGCACATTCTCACCTTTGTGGATACGGCCGTTGAAGATATTCCAGAGCTCGGGGCGCTGGCGTTTGGGGTCCCATTGACCGAATTCATCGCGAACAGAAAAGATCCTTTCCTTGGCCCTTGCTTTTTCTTCATCCCTTCTGGCTCCGCCGATGCAGGCATCGAACTTGAATTCCTCGATCGTGTCCAGCAAAGTATAGGTCTGAAGGGCATTACGGCTGGCGAACTTTCCTTTGGGCTCCGTAAGGTGCCGGGCTTTGATTGTGTCTTCCACCTTCCTTACAATCAGTTTTTCCCCGATCTCATCAGCCAGTGCATCCCTGAACTCCAAAGCCTCCGGGAAGTTGTGGCCTGTATCGATGTGTACCAGGGGAAAGGGGAATTTACCGGGACGGAATGCTTTCAATGCCAGGTGCACCAAAGTGATGGAGTCCTTACCACCTGAAAACAATAATGCCGGTTTCTCGAATTGTCCTGCCACTTCGCGAAAAATGTGGATGGCTTCTGATTCCAAATGATCTAAATAATCTAACCTGGGCATACTCACAATTATTGTTAATTAAAATGTACCGGTGGGTGCCGGCTGGATTTTCCTATGCGTTGCTCACGTGCAGTCCGCATTCTTTCTTACTGGCGTCTTCCCACCACCATCTTCCGGCGCGGAAATCCTCACCGGGTCGAATAGCTCTTGTACAGGGCGCACAACCGATGCTCACAAAGCCTTTGTCGTGCAACACGTTGTAGGGGACGTTGTTTTCGTCTATATATTTCCGTACGTCTTCCGTGGTCCAGTGAAGGATCGGATTGTACTTCACTATATTATTTCCTGCATCCCATTCCACCAGTTGATGACCGGTGCGTTCGGGAGAATGTTCGGCGCGCAGGCCGGTGACCCAGATGGCATTGCCCTGCAGCGCACGTTTCAGCGGTTCCACTTTGCGAATAAAGCAGCACTGTTTCCTGTTTTCCACCGATTCATAAAATGCATTGGGACCTTTCTCCGTAATGAATCCCTCCAGGTTACGGTAATCCGGGTAATATGCTTTGATCTGTGTATGGTACCTGCTGTTAGTGCTGTTCCAGGTGGAATAAGTTTCCGGGAAAAGTCTGCCGGTATCGAGTGTGAAAAGTTCAACCGGCAATTGATTGTGCAGTATCTCATGAGCTATCACCTGGTCTTCAAAACTGAAACTGGTAGAGAAAGTGACCTGTCCGGGAAAGCGTTGCACCAACAACTGCAGGAATTCCAACATGTTTAATCTACCTGAGTAGTAGACTAATTCCTGAAGATAATCTGGTATTGTTAAGTTCATATTTGCATCAATTCAAGTGAAACTTTTTAGGAAAAATTACGGCGGAGGAAGCATGCAGTATCAACAATTGCAACAGGTGTTACAACAACAACAGCCATTAATAATATGTGGAGTGAATAGCATAATCATACTGCTTATGAAACAAAGATAACCGGATTGACGCAACCGGAAAAAAATATTTCTACTATTTTAGTGGACTATTCATTTTTCTTTTCTCCCAATCCGGAACGTTCGTTAGTTTTTCAGAGATGTTTGTACTACTTCCCCGGCGCCTTTTTGCGGAAAATGTTTATCTTAACGCCTGTTAGTTTCCCAATATCCCTAAATATCCGGCAATGAAGCGATTAACCTCATTACTGACTGCATTTTTGCTTGCTCAATTGTTTGCTTTTTCACAGGAAAGACAGACGGATTTGCGCATGCGGACGGCCGTTTTTTCTGATGAACAAAATCTCCAGGCGGCCAGGCTCAGCCCCGGGCAACGCCAGCAGATGCAGTTCAGGAACAGGAACTATGTATTGCTGCGGTTCAGCCGCTTGCCAGGCTTTCAGCAAAAGCAGGAATTATTAAGGAAGGGAGTAAAACTTTTCGATTATATACCAGGTAATGGCTTCTTTGCGGAATTACCGGCAGAGCTGGAACTTACTGCATTAAAGCCTTTTGCTGTGAACGGGGTTTTCTTTGCGGATGGATCCGTGAAAATATCGCCATCCCTTGAACTGAAAACAATGGGCCCGGATGAAGCAGTGGCTGTTCATTATGCTGCTGACCTCAGCAGGGAGGATGTACTACAGAATTTACTGGACGCAGGCGCGAAGCTCAGGGATTATCCTGTCCAGCCCGATAATACTATTTTTGTACTGGTAGATACGGCTGCTCTTCACAGGATTGCCAGGATCCCATTCGTTACTTACGTATATGCACAATCGCTGAAGGATATCCCGCTCAATTATCTCAGCCGGAGCTCCAACAATATCAGTTCGCTGGCAGCTTCATCAGGGCGCAACCTGCAGGGCAAAGGCGTTATGCTGGGCATTGGAGATCAGGGAGACCCGACGCATCTTGATTTCACAGGGAGACTTGTGAACAATAATGCTGCCATTGCTTCAGGACATGCCACCCACACACAGGGAACCATGGCGGGCGCTGGTCTTCTCAATCCCAAATACAAAGGCATGGCGCCCAGGGCCGGCATTGTAGCAGAATATTTCAGTGATATACTGGTTCGTACCCCGCAATACATCAGCCAGTACGGCATGGTGCTTACCAACAATTCCTATCATTCCAGTACACCCGGCTGCGATGGTACCGGCACCTACGACGCGCTATCCAACTACCTGGATGCACAAACGGTGAATAATCCATCACTGCTGCATGTATTTGCAGCGGGCAATGATGGCTCCCTTACCTGTGGCATATACCCTCCTTCCTACGCCACAGTCAGAGCAGGCTTCCAGAGCAGTAAGAACGCATTGGTGGTAGGTCAGTACAATAATAGCAACGACCTCATTGGTGGAGGAAGCAGCCGTGGACCTGTCAAAGACGGGCGCCTCAAGCCGGAGATTATGGCTGGCGGCATCGATGTACTGTCCTGTGGACAGAATAATACCTACCTCGCCATTTCCGGCACCAGCATGAGTGCACCAGCTGTTACCGGTTCACTGGCATTGTTATATGAACGGTACAGGCAATTGCATGGAGGCGCCAATCCCTCCGGCGCTCTGATCAAAGCGCTGGCCTGTAATGGTGCAGACGATATGGGAAATCCCGGCCCTGATTTTCTCTGGGGCTTTGGCAGGTTGAATGCCAGAACAAGTATTGAAATGTTGGAACAGGACCAATTCTTCACGGGATCGGTTACTAACGGTTCCAGCTCCACGCACACGATTCTGTCATTACCGGCAGGCGCATCGCAGTTGAAAGTGATGTTATACTGGGTAGACCCTGCAGCTTCACCAATAGCTACCACAGCATTGGTCAATAATCTCGATCTCACTGTCACAGGTGCGGATGCGGTTACTCATCGCCCCCTCATCCTTAATCCTGATCCGGCACATGTAACTGAAGACGCAGCAGAAGGAACAGACAACCTCAATAATATCGAGCAGGTGGTGATCAATACACCTCCTGCGGGAAATGTAAATATTACCATCAACGGCACTAATATTCCTTCCGGTCCGCAGCAATATGTAGTTGTGTACCAGGTATTGCAACCGGAGGTCCATGTAGATTATCCGGCAGGCGGCGAAACCATGGTGCCCGGGGAAGCAGAACAGATCCGCTGGTCTGCATATGATAACAGCAACAACAGTTTCACCATTGAATATTCTGCTGATAATGGTGCAAACTGGGAACTGATCGATAACAATGTGCCTGCAGATGTCAGGTTTTACAACTGGACAGCCCCTCCAGTCGCAGCCAGGCAGGCTCTTATCAGGGTTACCCGGAACACAGTTGGTACAACGGCAACGAGTGAACGATCATTCACAGTTTTAGGGCAACCTGTCATCACCCTCACAAAGGCTTGTCCTAAATACATTCAGGCGAATTGGAATCCGGTTGTTGACGCTGACAGCTATGAAATACTAATGTTGTCCGGCGATTCCATGCAGGTAGTTGGCAATACTAACGCCAATACCTACCTGCTGGAAGGGTTATCCCAGGATAGCACTTACTGGATCGCTGTACGCGCCCGGATCAATGGCGTACCAGGACGACCTTCCGTAGCAGCCAGCCTTCAACCTAATGCAGGAAGTTGCGGGACCGGATTCAATAATGATCTGACAATTGAAACCCTTTTACTTCCTGTAAGCGGGCGCGAGTTCACTGCATCGCAACCTGCCGCTCAACCTTTGCGCATACGAGTCAGGAACAGGGGCGCTGTTGCTATCAGCGCTACCAGTTACGAATTGGGATACCAGATCAATGGAGGAACGCCTGTTACCTTGAACAATACCACCAATATCGGAGCCAATGGATTTATCACTTTTAACTTCACTCCGGTTATCGCATTCAACATCCCTGGTGATTACCTGATCAAAACCTGGGTGAAACTGGCAGCGGACCCATATAACATGAATGATACTTTACAAACATTGATCAGGCACCTGCCCAATCCTCCCATTACCCTGGCCCCGGATTTCGTGGAGAGTTTTGAAGCAGCCACACTACAAACCTATCTGAAAAAAACCTTTGGACTTGATGGCTTGCCCCGGGCAGATTTCGGTCTAACTACCACCAATGGCAGAGGCCGGATCACTGCCGGAGGCTTCGCCAGAACTGGCAACAATGCTTTATTACTGGATCAGTCCAGGTACAGAACACCTTCCAATACTGATAGCGTAACACTCACTTTCAATCTCTCTCAATACAGTTCCTCAGATCAGATCTGGCTTGATTTCTTTTACAGGAATCAGGGCATCGATATAAATTACCCGAACAACAAAGTTTGGATCCGTGGCAACGACAACGCAGCCTGGGTGCCAGTTTTCACACTCCCTGCAACAGTTGATGAAATTGGTTTCTACAAAGCAGCTCCTTCCGTGAACATTACTGAAGCATTGGCCAATGCCTCACCTTCACAAACGATCAGCAGCAGCTTCCAGGTAAGATTGGGGCAACAGGGGATTACTTCTTTCAACACAATATCTCCCGATAATACATTTGAAGATGGTATCAGTTACGATGATATCAAACTCACAAGACCCGGCAACGATGTTGGCGTACGCGCTATTCTCAATCCGCCTGTTCCTGCAGTTTGCACTCCGGGTCCGGCCGAGATCGTCACCGTTGAAGTGAAGAATTACAGCAACATTGCACATTCCAACGTGGAAGTGGCATACGAGCTTAATGGAACAGTAGTGAAAGAATTCATAAACCTCGCAGCGAACGAACTTCTACAACATCAGTTTGCTGTACCTGTTGACCTTTCTGCATTCCAGCAATACACCATCCGTGCATGGGTACATATGGCTGGTGATGATTTTGTGAATAACGATAGCCTCGAAAGCTTCAGCTTCACCACTGCACCGGAGATCAACAGTTTCCCCTATTTGCAGGATTTTGAAACCAATGACGGATACTGGTATCCCGGCGGTATCAATTCTAGCTGGCAATGGGGCCATCCTTCCAAAACCATCCTCAACAGGGCGGCCAATGGCAACAATGCCTGGTTTACCGGACTATCTACTCCATACAATAATTCAGAATACTCTTACCTGTATTCTCCCTGTATCAACCTGACCGGTATGGTGCAGCCTGTACTTTCCTTCAGTCATATTTTCCGGATTGAAGAAACCTGTGATTGCGATAATCATTGGGTGGAATATTCAACAGATGGTATGAACTGGAAAAAAATGGGAGCATTTAACCAGGGTACTAACTGGTACAATCATTCGGGATTTCAGACCTTCATTAGACCAATGCCCAACTGGCATGTTGCCAGCTTAAATTTGCCGGTAACCAGCGGCCGTATCCTCCTTCGATTTGTACTGAAAACAGATGCAGGCACCAATTATGATGGTATTGGTATCGATGACATCCATATTTTCGACAAAGCCGCTGTATACACCGGCGCCGATATCCCCGCAGGAACCACACAACCAGTAAGCGGAAACGACTGGGTACATTTCAGTGTTGGCAACAACAGGATCGTATCCATCAACCCCCAGGGCCAGGACCTTGGCAGCACCACCGTAAAGGTGTTCAGGAATACCGGCGCCATCAGGAACAGCAGTCAGCAATATTACCTCGACAGGAATATCGTGATCAATTCAGCTACAGCACCCATATCCAATGTGCTGGTCCGTTTTTACTTTACCGATACAGAAGCCAAAGCATTGGTGAATGCAACCAATTGCGCCACCTGCACAAAACCCGAAGATCCATACCTGATAGGCATTACACAATACAGCGGCAATGTATCTGAAGAAAATGGAACATTGGCAGACAATACATCCGGACTTTATCAGTTCATTCCACCATCGCAGGTTATTGTGGTGCCTTACGATAACGGCTACTATGCCGAATATGCCGTGAACCATTTCTCCGAATTCTGGATCAGTGGCGGCGGTCCCGGCCAGAATGTACCATTACCTGTTACACTCAGCGCTTTCACTGCTACCCGTCGCAACAATACAGGATTGTTGCAATGGCAAACATCCCAGGAACTGAACAGCAAACAGTTCACCATCGAAAAAAGCACAGATGGCGAATTGTTCATTCCCATCGGAACAGTACCTGCTGCAGGCAATAGCCAGAGCCTGCTGAATTACCAGTTCTCAGATCCGGTGCTGAGCAACGGAATGAATTATTATCGCTTACTCATTACTGATATAAATGAACATTCAGAAAGATCTGTGATCCGCAGTATCCAGGCCAGTGATGCTGGCCTGAATATCCAGGTATTCCCCAATCCCGTGGTGAATGGACCACTGTTCATCAGAAGCTCGGAAGAGATCCGGCGGATCGAGTTTTCCGATATATCCGGAAGAATGCTCCTGCAGCGCAATACGAGTGGAACACAATATAAACTGAACCTGCAGCAATTTGCCAAAGGCACTTACCTGCTCAGCCTTTATACGGCTGGCAGTAAAAAAACACAAAGGATAGTACTCGGTGAATAATTGCTAATTTAGCGGCTCAATTTCCACTATGCATGTAAGTGAAACCAGTCTGAGAACGGTGCGGGTTACACGATATGTTACACCCCTGCGCGAAGGAGGATCACTGCCGGCAATCGCCGAAGCAGATGACGGCTTCCTGTATGTGCTCAAATTCCGTGGAGCAGGACAAGGTGTGAAAGCCCTGGTGGCGGAACTGATCGGCGGAGAAATTTCCAGAACACTGGGCCTGAAAATCCCGGAACTGGTTTTTGCTATGCTGGACAGCGCCTTCGGCCGCACCGAACCGGATGAAGAGATACAGGACCTACTGAAATCCAGTACAGGACTTAACCTGGGACTCCACTACCTTCAGGGCGCCATCACTTTTGATCCCGTTGTGAACTTTGTTGATCCCATCCTGGCATCTAAGATCGTGTGGATGGACTGCCTGCTCACAAACGTAGACAGAACAGCACGCAACACCAATATGTTGATCTGGAACAAAGAGCTCTGGCTGATTGATCATGGCGCTTCCCTCTATTTCCATCATTCCTGGCAAAATTGGGAAGAGCAGGCGAAGAAACCATTTGCCATGGTGAAAGACCATGTACTGTTACCTTTTGCTTCAGAACTTGAAAAAGTGGATGCGTCACTCCGTGAATTGCTTACTCCCGAAAAGATCAGAAGTATCGTGAACCTGTTGCCGGACGACTGGCTCAATACCTGGGGCTCAGGAGAACCACCCCAACAGATACGCGAAGTGTATTATAATTTTCTCATCACCCGTTTGGCCTCATCGGAAATTTTTGTAAAAGAAGCGCAGCATGCAAGAAGCATACTTATTTGAGTACGCAGTACTCCGTATTGTACCAAGGGTGGAACGGGAGGAGTTCCTCAATACAGGCGTGATCCTGTATTGCAGGGATCTGCGCTTTCTGCAGACCATTATTACCATCGATACCAATCGTTTGCTGGCCATCGCTCCGCAACTTGATTTGGAAGAAGTACAGGCGCACCTGCAAGCTTTTGAACAGATCAGCCTTGGCAACACCGCTGCCGGCCCCATCGCAAAACTGGATCTAGCCAGCCGCTTCCGCTGGCTCACCGCTACCAGAAGCACTGTAATTCAATCATCAAAAGTACATCCCGGCCTTTGCAAAGACCCAATGGCCACCCTCCGGAAACTGCACGCACAACTCGTTCTCTGACCCATTGACATCCTTCCGGCAGCTTCGTTACTTTATTGCAACATTTACCACTTCGTGTTATTGAGCCCATATTGTAGAACTGTTTACTCAGGCCATACCTTAACCGGAGACTACAGCAGGCATCAGGTTTGTACCGGAATTTTCATGCCTACGAGGTATATCATGACATTGATCTTCTGTCTCCCTTTTTGCTGGATGCTTTCCGCCTGTAAAAGCAATATGTTCGCAACAGGTAAGAGCCCTCAGGAATCTTATGCAGACAGGCTTAAAAGAATGGGGCTCGACAGCAGCGCAATGGGCGTTCTCTGGTTTGAAGCAGCAGCAAGAAGCCTTTCATCCCCTTTGATCATCCGGCTTCCCTTCCGAGAAACAGGGTTCTTCAGTCCCGACAACCCGCTAGCCTTCGGGTACAGGATCGATCTCAAACAAGGGCAACAACTAACCATCAACGTGAGTGGACGCACCAATCCTTCCGGGAAAATATTCATCGAGCTTTGGGGTCCCGGCAGAAGGAATGATGGACTTGAATTACTGGATTACGCCGATTCCACCGGAAAGCTCGAATATGAAGCCGGTTCAGACATTTCGGTGGTCCTTCGTTTACAAAACGAATTGCTGGCGCCGCTGTCTTATGATCTAGAAGCTACAACCGGCCCATCACTGGCATTCCCTGTTTCCGGCGGCGGCAATAAACATATCGGAAGTATCTGGGGCGATCAGCGGGATGCCGGCGCAAGGCTCCATAAAGGCATCGATATCTTCGGAAAAAGAGGCACTCCTGTTCTGGCCGCAGCAGAAGGGCGGATCATATCCGTGCGTAATGGAGGACTGGGAGGAAAAACTGTCTGGCTTCGTCCTTCAGGAAAAGACATCACACTTTATTACGCGCATCTGGATTCACAACTGGTGGAAGCCGGGCAACGCGTAAGCACAGGCGATACTGTTGGATTACTCGGTAATACCGGTAACGCCATCAACACTCCACCTCATCTCCACTTCGGCATTTATGGCAATGCAGGTGCAGTAAATCCTATCTATTATGTAAAAAAGGAAACAATCAAACCTGCCCCCATCACCGGCAATATTGCCCGGCTGGGACAACCTGCGCGCACAAGCACCAGGCAATCCCTGCTGACTACTACCGGCGCCAAAACAAACAGTTCTGTTCTGGACAAAAGCACGTACCTTGTTGTTACTGCAGTTACAGGCGCATATTACAAAGTGCAACTGCCGGACAGAGCCGAAGGATTGGTCCCTGTAAGCGCTATCACTTCACTTGAACGGAATATACAGACCATTTCAAACCCAGGGCCCGTTCCGTTATTGTTTGAACCCCTTGCGGGATCCGCCATCGTTACAAATAATCCGCCATCCTCTCTTCCCGTTAAAGGAAGGTTCAATGGCTTTGCTTACGTTGACAATGGAACTGTGCGCGGATGGCTGCTCATTCAATAATTCAAACCTACCGATATGGCAACAGCTTCTATCAGCCTTACCAGCACAGCCTTTGACCATGGGGGCCTCATCCCGGATAAGTTCACCTGCGATGGAGAAAACATCAATCCACCACTTATTATCGGTTTATTGCCGGAAGGCACCAAAACACTCGCGCTGATCTTCGAAGACCCTGACGCGCCCATGGGGATCTATGATCACTGGGTAGTTTGGAATATCGCACCAACAGATATCATTAAAGAGAACAGCCGGCCCGGCATCAGCGGCATGAACAGCTCCGGCAAAACAGGATACACTGGCCCCTGTCCACCGGACAAAGAGCATCGTTATTTCTTTTATCTTTTTGCACTCGATACAGACCTGGACCTGCCCGAAGTTTCCACAAAAGGCGACCTCTCTTCCTCCATCGTGAACCATATACTCGGAGAAGGCATACTGATGGGCAGGTATGACAGGAAACGTTGATCCACTCTACCTTTGCAAGATCAGCAAGAATCAGGTGGCGCCACCTGTTCCATCCTCTTACATTTGATCAAAACAAGATCATATGGAATCTATTGCAAACAGGCTGGATACATTGAACTGGAACAACATCAGGCAGGAACTGCACCAGAAAGGATTTGTAACAGTGAAGAATGTTTTGAGTGATGATGAATGCAACGGGATGATCCAAAATTATTCCACTGCCAGCCGCTATCGCAAAACGATAAATATGGAACGATATCGTTTCGGATCAGGCGAATACAAATATTTTGCTTACCCCATGCCCTCACTGGTTCAGACGTTCAGGGAACAGGTATACCGGTTCATTGCTCCCGTTGCCAATCAATGGATGCGCGAAGCAGGAATAGAAAAACAATTTCCCGGCACACATGCAGAAATGATCAGCCAATGCCACCAGAACCAGCAGGTGCATCCCACGCCATTGATCCTGAAATATGGGAAGGATGGTTTCAATACACTGCACCAGGACCTGTATGGCGATGTTTATTTTCCCATCCAGATCCTGTTCCTGCTCAACCAGGCAGGGAAGGATTTCACCGGCGGGGAGTTTGTGATCACTGAGCAGATCCCCCGTGCGCAATCGAAGGCAAATGTTCTTTCCCCTGATAAAGGCGATATGGTTATTTTTACTACCAGCTTCAGACCTGTACGCGGTTCAAAAGGCTTTTACCGTGTTAACATGAAACATGGCGTCAGTCCATTACATACCGGGGAGCGGTATAGTATGGGTATTATTTTTCATGATGCATTGAGCTAAGGATGGTATGAAGAGAAATGCAAGCCTGGAAAACCGATGAACAATTTAACGCTGATCTGCGTTAGAGCCAACAGGTGTTCACCCGAAAAAAGAATTGTATCATGAAAGCAGTAGGATTTAAAACATCGCTACCTATCAGTGAAGCAGAAAGCTTTATCGATTTCGAAACTGACAAACCAGTTCCAACAGGCCGTGAATTGCTGGTGAAGATAACAGCCATTTCCGTGAATCCGGTCGACTTCAAAGTGCGGCAGAATTCAGCCAAAGACAAGGTACTGGACATGCCTAAAGTGATCGGCTTCGATGCCGCCGGCGTGGTGGAAGCCGTGGGAGAAGCAGTTACTCTTTTCAAACCCGGCGATAAAGTTTTCTATGCAGGAGACATCAACAAACCCGGCAGCAATGCAGAGTTCCAGTTAGTAGATGAGCGGATCGTTGGTAGAAAGCCAGCCTCGCTCAGCATTCAGGAAGCAGCTGTGATGCCACTCACTTCCCTCACAGCATGGGAGCTGCTCTTTCATCGTATTCGCATCAATGAAAAAGACAAAGGCAAATCCATCCTTATCATCGGTGGCGCCGGAGGCGTGGGCAGTATCGCCATTCAACTGGCTAAGAAAATTGCAGGCCTTACCGTGATCACTACTGCCAGCCGCCCTGAGACCACTGAATGGGCGAAACAGCAGGGAGCTGATCATGTAGTTAACCATAAAGACCTGGTGAATGAGGTTCGTAAAGCAGGCTTTCAACAAGTGGACTTCATCCTCGATCTCGTTGACACCAACGGGTATTGGGATGCCATGGCCGAATTGATCAAACCACAGGGCAGCATCGCTTCCATCACCGGTTCGCAAACGCCCGTGGCGCTCATCAAACTGAAAACGAAAAGTGTGGCCTTCTTCTGGGAATCCATGTTTACAAGGTCCACTTTTCAAACTGATGACATGATAGAACAACACCATATCCTCAACAAAGTTGCGGAGCTATTGGATAATGGAACCCTGAAAAGCACGCTGAACGAGACTTTGGAAGGATTGAGCGCAGCCAATATCAGGAAGGCGCATCAACAACTTGAAAGCGGAAAAACCATCGGGAAGTTGGCTATCCGGTTTTGATCTTCAATATGATCCAGATAATAGTGCTGGCAGGAAATAAATACAAGCCTTTTTAATATATGCATACCGGAAGACGATATACACCATTGGAGTTTGCTGTCTGGACAAGGAAAGATATCCTGTGGATGCTGATCTTTTTCAACCATCCCAACCATACTATATGTATTGGGATGTAAATTCCTGGCATTGCCCTGGCAACCGATCGCTATAGTAGGCACGGCAGTGGCCTTCCTGGTAGGTTTCAAGAACAACGCCAGCTATAACAGGATCTGGGAAGCAAGACAAATCTATGGTTCCATCATCAATGACAGTCGCAGCTTCGCTTACACAGTTCGTGACAATGCAGGAGGAAAAAATGCGGCAGTTGTCAAAAGAATATTCTACCGGCATTTTGCCTGGCTCACTGCGTTGAGGTTCCAGCTCAGGGAGCCCCGCAACTGGGAAAATCAAACAACCGAAAGGTTTGCTGAATTCCGAAAGGGCCACTACTCCGTACCTGAAGTGAATAGTAAGCTGGAAGATGAATTGAAAGCCTACTTATCTGAGGGAGAACTGGAATACATTCTTTCAAAAAAGAACAAGGCAACCCAACTCACCGCTATCCAGTCAGAAGAGTTGGGACGTATGAAAGCATCAGGAGAGATCAATGATTTCCAGTGGAACCTATTGCAGCAGTCCATCATCAAACTCACAGAAGACCAGGGAAAAGCTGAAAGGATCAAGAACTTTCCCTATCCCAGGAATTTCGCATCCATTACTACTTATCTTCTTTTCATTTTTATAGTACTGGCTCCCTTTGGATTGCTGAAAGAAATGGAAAAACTGGGCGAAGGCAGCTTCCTGGAAGGATACACTATCTGGCTCACCATTCCTTTTGCCACCATCGTTACCTGGGCGTTCCATACACTGGACACTGTTGGAGAAAGCAGTGTGAACCCTTTTGAAGGCAGCCCCAATGATGTTCCCATCACACAGATCAGTCGCATGATCGAGATCGATATGCGTGATATGCTGGATGAGACCTCACTTCCCGAGCCGATCAGTCCCAGGAATAATATAGTACTCTGATAGCATTGATGTAACTTGCTCCGGAAAATAAGCACCACTTACCAATGACATTCGAAGAAAGAATTGCACAGGCCGAAACACGCGTTACCAAAGCAGTGTTCCCGGATACGATGAATCACCACAATACTATGTTTGGTGGACGTGTGATCATGATGATGACTGAAACCGCATTCATGACCGCCACAAGATTCTCCAGGAAAACTTTTGTGATGGTGAGCAGTGGACAAATCGATTTCAAAAAACCTATCCCTGCAGGCACAATGGTGGAACTGGTGGGTAATGTACACAAGGTGGGAAATACAAGTATCCAGGTCCAGGTGGATGTTTTCCTGGAACATCTTCACCAGGATGGAAGGGAGAAAGTTGTGAGCGGCATCATTACGTTTGTGGCCCTGGATGAGAACAGTAAGCCTACTCCCATCCTTGGATGAGCAAACAGGCTCAAGTCAACGAATATCAAGTCAAACCCTGGACATCAAAGTATATTGAGTATAGAGCGAAATATATTTGAAAAGCCTTCAAATCTCAAGGACTTGAAGGCTTTAATTATTTCAGGATATCAATTAGTTAAATTACCTGGAACAATTCGCTGTCCAAACCGCTCCATCTTTTGCATATCCTATCACCAGGCTACTGGCAGTGATCCGGATCGCTTTTGCTTCACCTTCATCAATTGAGATCACAGCATTATCGCCATCCTTTCTGAATCGAACGCCCGTCAGATCAGGTATACCATCGGAGAATGCAAAATTATAGTCGCTGCCAGTTTTTACAACAGTTACACTTCCGTTATCACTTGACTTGTTTTCACCTTCTTTGGTGTAGCTTACACTTCCCCGGTAGGTTCCTACAAAGAGGTCGTTATCTGCCGGATCATCATCTTTACTGCAACCTATGAAGATGAGACCTGCAGTAAGCAAAAAGGATAAGCAAAGAATGTATTTTTTCATGCGAATGTTTTTAATCGTGAATGAAGTTTACAATTTTGTTCATTGCCAAAGCTGCTACAGGTCTTCAATCCATTGAATTACCTGCTCCTTTGTCTGACCGGTCTTCTTTTGCAAGCGGCCAATCAGTTCATCTTCTTTTCCTTCTTCATATAGCAGATCATTATCAGTAAGATCTGCATATTGTTGTTTTGCCTTACCCTTCACTTCGTTCCAGGTTCCTTTCAGTTTCATTTTCCATGATTCCATAACATCAATTTTAAGTTTTAACACATAATCGTATACCGGGCCGGATAAGAAATCAAGAGCCCAACTTCATTGGAGGAATTAAAAAAACTGTGCCAGCCCCATTGATTAAATAACAGAGGTTATATACCTTGTAAAGCACATAAGAAGCTATTCCTCCCCAAAGAAGAAGCTGAACAGCCTAATTATGGCTCATACGTACTGAAGGTTGTGATGCTTGCAGGTCTGCCGGGATAATTCAAAATAAAAATCATGGACAACTCAAAAATTTTCAACAAAGCCGAGAGGAACAAGGCTAATTACCTTGCTGCAAAAAAAGCCTTTAACGAAAAGGATGCACCGTATCCATTTAAAATTTACCTGCCTTGTTGACCTCTGAGCTAATTAGGACGATATGAAAGTTGATGTCTTCGGAAATGGCTTTCGTTCGGCAACATGCATAGCAATTCGGTATAAGTCAATTTTTCAATAAACTCCAAATCTTCCAATCTTTTCGATGCCTTTTCTAAAAACTCTATCACATCTTCAATTTCTGCAAATCCCTCAACTTTTCAACCTGATCCCCCCTAAACCAAAAGAAAATACGTCAAAACAGTTCGAACGCAAAAACGCCTTCAAATCAAAGACTTGAAGGCGTTCCTTTATTTCAGCGGAGAGGAAGGGATTCGAACCCTTGATAGGATTTCTCCTATACACACTTTCCAGGCGTGCCAGTTCAACCACTCCTGCACCTCTCCGGGAAGGGGTGCAAAAATAAGGTTTCCCTGATTACCCCCCGAATATTTTTTCAGCATTTTTTGAAGTAATCCGGGCTACGGTTTCGGGATCGGTGTTTTTCACTTCCGCCAGTTTATCAATTACATACTTCAGGTAAGCTGGCTCATTCCTCTTACCACGGAAAGGTACGGGTGTGAGATAAGGCGCATCCGTTTCCAATACCATATGGTCAAGACTGATATTCGCCAGGGCTTCTGCCAAACCAGCATTCTTATAAGTAATCACACCACCGATCCCCAGGTAGAATCCCAGGTCCACTATCTGCTGCGCTTGTTCCGCCGAACCTGTAAAACAATGGAAGATGCCTCGCAACTTTCCGAACTGGTGTTCCCGCACAATCTGAATGGTATCGTCCATTGCATTCCTGCAATGGATCACGATTGGAAGCTCATACTGCAATGCCCATTTGATCTGCTGATGAAAAGCGTCAGCCTGCTCTTTCAAAAATTTATCACTCCAGTAATAATCCAGTCCGATCTCTCCCACCGCTGCAAATTTCCTTTTGGCCAGCCATTCCTCCACCAATGCAAGCTCCATCTTATAATCGGCTTCCACTGAACAGGGATGAAGGCCCATCATGGCGAAACATTTTCCAGGATAATCGGCCTCCACTTTCAGCATCGCTTCCAGGCTCTCACTGTCGATGGCGGGCAGATAAAATTTCGTCACGCCCTCCGCAGCCGCGCGCTCCATTACCGCCGGAAGGTCCGACAAAAAGCTGTTCACATATAAATGTGTGTGAGTATCAGTAATTTGTATGTTCATAAGAAGTCAAAATTCACGAAAAAATCGAAAACGGGAAAAAGTCGCAAGAGGTCACCCGCAGGCATATAAGAATTATGCAGGAAATAATAAAACTCCATATAAAAAAATAATTCCTCATTTAATTTTAAAAAATTGATTTACGACAATGTGTCGGAAAATGGCTGTCCACGCAAAAATGCGGCCCCGTTAAATTACTTTGGTTAAATCAAAAAAGTTTATACCTTTAATCCAGTTTTCATAGGGTACGGATTAAAAACGGGCCAGGGTTTCTACCCCGGCCCAACTTATTTATAGCCCTTCTCAATCAGCAAATTCTCACGCCGTTCCGACAAATTTTCAGTTCATTAAAAAGAAATTAAACTTTAACTAACAACTGTTCAATTATCATTAGTAACAGGAATTGTCTCGAAACGGAATCCCTGTTCTGAAAAATAATGCAACACTTTGGGAAGCGCTTCACGCATGCGTGGAAATGCCTTCTCGCTGTCGTGGAATACTACAATGGAGCCGGACTCTGCTTTTGCAGTTACATTGAATGCACAACGATCGGCTGTGATGCGCTGATCAAAATCTGCACTCAGCACATCCCACATGATCACCCTGAATTTCCTTCCCGCCTGCTTGTAGGTATCAGTACCGGTCAGCACTTTGGACTGGAACTGTGTGATCCTTCCATAAGGCGGACGGAACAGGTCTGCATCCACATATTTTGCAGTATCAAGAATATCCTGGATGTATTTTGTATCTGGGGTTTTCCAACCGTTGAGATGATTGAATGTATGATTGCCGGTACGATGCCCTTCATCGAGTATGCGCCTGTACAATTCAGGAAACTTGACCACATTTTTTCCGATACAGAAAAAAGTAGCCATGGCATTCCATTGCTTCAGCGTGTCCAGCACATAAGGAGTGGCTTCGGGATGCGGACCATCATCAAAAGTGAGATAGAGTACTTTCTCCTGTTTCTTTACCGGGATCTTCCAGGTACAGCGGGGGTAGAGTTTGCGCAGCCACCACGGTGTTTTTACAAGGTAGTACATACTTGATAGTCTATATAACAAATGTACCTGATTTCGCCGGGATATGCCTGACTGTTATTCTCCAAACCCGGTGATATGGATCACTCTTTTTTCGTGTGTATAGATCTTACCGTTCTTTTTCAGGTGCTCTTTCTGTTCAGCTTCACTGGTGAGTTTGGGAGCGAGATAAGCCGTTACTTTTTCATCGCTGACCAACGGCGTTTGTCCATGCAGGATAGCTTCTTCTATATAACCATGCAACAGCGCATCGAGGGAAGCAGCAAAGAGTCCTTTGCCGGCAAAGATGTCGCAGCCGATGATCCTGTCCCCGCTGATGCAGATCATGCCTACCACACTGGTATCCTCTTTCATGAACTTATTGTGAAAATATTGCTGGTACTCGTTTTGCGGGACCAGGATTTTTTTATCGTGCCGTTGCGCCAGGTAAGCCAGCGACGTGGAATGAAAACCATTCCCCTGCAATTGCCTGTCTATCTCTTTCCACACCAATACCTGGTTATTGGTTGTGCCCAGCACCTTTCTCAATTGCGTATTGGCATAGTTGTTATACACGAACTTCTTTTCTTTTTTGCTCCACCTGCCTTCTTCCACACACATCACCGGAACATACTGGTCTTTTTGCGCAGGCAGCAGTACTGTGTCCCTGGTGATCATCCTGTCCTGCCTTCCTCCCATGATCACTTCGCCTGAGCCGATGAAAACGGGAACGCCTGAATTATTATTGATCCGCAGCCAATGAACATTCTCCGTAGCGGCTGTGCCTCTTTCGGTAATCACCACGGTCCCGGCTGCAATCCCCTGGCTGAGCGAGATGATCGCTTCCCGGTTTCCATTACTTCCGCCGCCTTTCAGCCTGACGGGAATTATTTTTAGATTTTTGTAGGAATGGGCGCTGTCGTAGTCCACTTCCAGGGTTTCATAGGTGAGCTGCGCCCTCAATGTGGCGAAGCAACACATCAAAACCAATATGATCAGCCCTTTTCGCATTGTAGTATTAACGGGGGGAATATCAAAATAGTACCTGAACCGTTATCTTTGTCGCCTATGAAAAAGAATGTTCGTGTCAGGTTTGCTCCCAGTCCTACCGGAGGCTTACACCTCGGAGGGGTTCGTACGGTTCTGTACAACTATCTTTTTGCCCGCCATGCCGGCGGAGAATTTGTACTCCGGATCGAAGATACGGACCAAACCCGGTTTGTGCCAGGCGCTGAAGAATATATCATCAATTGCCTGGAATGGTGCGGCCTCACACCTGACGAAGGCCCGGTAAGTGGTGGCCCATACGCCCCCTATCGCCAGAGTGAAAGAAAAGCGATGTACCGCCAATATGCAGAACAGCTCGTAAAGAGCGGTCATGCTTATTATGCATTCGACAGGCCTGAAGAACTGGAGAGCATGCGTGAGCGATTCAAAACAGATACCAATCCTTCCCCTCAATACGATCACAAATTGAGAATGGAAATGCGCAATAGCTGCTCCCTCACCCTGGAAGAAACAGAAACATTGCTGGAAGATGGAGTGCCCTACGTGATCCGCATCCGCATGCCGGAAAATGAGACCGTTACTTTTCACGATATGATCCGTGGCGATGTCACTTTCAATACCGGACTGGTTGACGATAAGGTCTTACTTAAAGCCGATGGCATGCCTACCTATCACCTCGCAGTGGTGGTGGACGATCATCTGATGAAGATCACCCACGCTTTCCGCGGAGAAGAATGGCTGCCCAGTTCTCCCGTGCATGTATTGCTCTGGAAATACCTGGGATGGGAAGAAGAGATGCCAAAATGGGCACATCTTCCGCTGATTCTGAAACCCGACGGAAACGGCAAGCTCAGCAAACGCGATGGCGACCGCCTCGGCTTCCCCGTATTTGCCATGAACTGGGCCGATCCTAAAACCAATGAACTCACCAAAGGCTTCAGGGAACTGGGTTTCATGCCCGAAGCTTTCATCAATATGCTGGCCATGCTCGGCTGGAATGATGGCACTGACCAGGAAATTTTCACTATCGAAGAACTGATCGCCAAATTCTCTATCGATCGCGTTCACAAAGGCGGCGCCAAATTCGATTTCGAAAAAGCGAAATGGTTCAACCACGAATGGATCAAACGCTCCGATGCTGCCCGCCTCCTGCCTGATGTTAAAAGAGTACTCGCAGATAATGGAACGGCCGTAAGCGATGATGCCCTCCTTTCAACAGTGATCAACCTGGTGAAAGACCGCTGCACCCTCCTTACTGACTTCTATGAACAAACGAAGTTCTTCTTTTCCACACCATTGCAGGACCTGGAAGCAGTGAAACCCAAATGGAATGAAGCGAAAAAAGATTTCTTCCTGGCAGCCATCGCGCAAATGGAATCGGCATCCGATTTCCAGGCTGCAGGGCAGGAAGCTGCATTCAAAGAGCTCGCAACGCAACACAATATCAAACCCGGCGAGCTGATGATGCCTTTACGCATCATGCTGGTCGGCGGTAAATTTGGCCCCGGCGTTTTTGATATCGCCGCTATCATCGGTAAACAGGAAACGATTCACCGCATTCAGTTGGCACTTCAGCAACTGGACCTTGCTTAATATGAAAAATAGAAAAGTATGCCACGCCCAATCAGAGTGTTAGTTGCCAAAGTGGGCCTCGATGGCCATGACCGCGGAGCCAAAGTGATTGCCACCGCCCTCCGCGATTCCGGTATGGAAGTGATCTATACAGGACTTCGCCAAACCCCTGAAATGGTGGTCAGCGCTGCATTACAGGAAGACGTTGATGCTATCGGCATCAGCATCCTCTCCGGCGCCCACATGACCGTTTTCCCGAAGGTGATCAACCTCATGAAAGAAAAAGGAATGGATGATGTACTGCTCACCGGAGGCGGCATCATTCCTGAAGATGACATGCAGGAGCTCAATACCATGGGAGTAGGAAAACTCTTCGCACCAGGGACCACCACTTCAGACATTGCTGAATACATCACCGCCTGGGTGAAAGAACATCGCGAATTCTGATCAATCAAAAAACATCATTATCATGTCATATCAAACCTTGCTTACCTCACTTGAGAACGGGATCTTCACTATTACCATCAACCGCCCGGACAAGCTCAATGCCATCAACAAAACTGTGATGGAAGAACTGAAACTGGCAGTTGATGAGATCTATAAAAACCCGGCTATCCGTTCTGCCATCATTACCGGCGCAGGACCAAAAGCCTTTATCGCAGGCGCAGACATCACAGAATTCATGGGACTGAGCAAGACCGAAGGAATGGCTATCGCGAAGAAAGGTCATGATGTATTCTTTGCCATCGAATGTTCTCCCAAACCCATCGTGGCGGCTGTAAATGGATTTGCACTCGGTGGTGGTTGCGAACTGGCCCTGAGCTGTCATTTCATGATCGCAGCGGAGAATGCGAAATTCGGTCAGCCAGAAGTGAACCTCGGCCTTATTCCCGGATATGGCGGAACACAAAGACTGGTGCAGGTAGCCGGCAAAGGCCGCGCTATGGAACTGCTCATGAGCGGCAGGGCCATCTCTGCACAGGAAGCACTTACCATTGGCATGGTGAATGAAGTGGTTCCCCAGGAAAATCTCATTGCACGCGTTACTGAAATTCTCACGCAGATCAATACCAAAGCGCCGGTAGCATTAGCCAAATTGATCGACTGCGTCAATCATTTTGATCATACCAAAGCAGGTTATGATCATGAGATACAACAGTTCGGAGAATGCTTTGCTACTGAAGATATGAAAGAAGGTGTTACTGCTTTTTTGGAAAAGAGGAAAGCTGATTTTAAAGGAAAGTAAATTACTTCGGGGGCTGGCAGTAGCTCGCCTCCGGCGAGTTACTTCTATTCTGTCGCCTCCGGCGACACTGTGTTCGCCGGAGGCGAACAAATACAAGTCACTCGCCGGAGGCGAGCGACTGCCAGCACGCTGCTCCTGTAATTACTCACTGAAGTCATCACAATTGAATATTTGGATCTCACCCAATACCGGACTGGCTTTGCTTTTGGTGACAGAGATGCGGACCTTCGATGCCGTTTGCCTGGAGAATTGTAAAATTCGTTTATACCCTACCGTTGTACCGCTGGTTAACGGAACATATTTTCCATCGTCAAAAACTTCTATCGTAAACTCTTCGATACGTTGACCAGCTTCAATATATTCCTGTAGCAGGATCGTATTGAATTCCTTTTCCTGGTCAAGTTCCAGTTCAATGGCACAGGTGGTATTTGTTTTATCAGGCGCCCAATGCGAGAACCTGAACCCATCTACCAGCAATGAAGGCAGGTATCCGGCGCGGGAGCTGGATACATTTACACGCGCACGCTTAGCCAGATTCTCACGGAAACTGGATTCACGCAGGTCTTTAAATGCCATGAGTGCAGCTGAATCGTTCGGATGGATCAGTCCCCGTCTGTCAGGAGGCACATTCAACAACAGGTTGGAGCCCCTCCCCACCGAAGTCATAAAAATCTTCATCAGCTCCCTGCCGGATTTCACGGCAGAATCTTCATGCGGATGATAGAACCAGCCGGGACGGATACTCACGTCGCATTCTGCAGGTATCCATGATTTGCCATTTACATTTCCTGTATTGAGCGTATCTGCCGGAGGTGCGCCGATGCCGCGTTCAAAGCCAGCTGTATCCAACAGATTCCAGTTGGTCTTTCCGGCGATGCCTTTCTCGTTGCCCACCCAGCGGATATCAGGACCAATATCGCTAAAGATCACCGCTTCGTCAGCATAGCGACGCGCTATCCGCTCGAATCTTGGAAAATCGTACTCCTGTTTTTTGCCGTTGGAACCTTCGCCATTGGCGCCGTCCCACCACAATTCGAAAATATCTCCATAGCCCCGAAGCAGTTCACGCATCGTCTTCACATAAATATCATTGTAATCATCTGTACCATAATCAGGATGATTGCGGTCCCACGGAGAGATATAAACGCCAAACCTGATCCCATAGCTGCTGCATGCTTCGGATAGTTCCCGAAGCACATTCCCTTTTCCATTTTTCCATGGACTCTGTTCCACAGTATGGTCACTGAAACGACTGGGCCAGAGACAGAATCCATCGTGATGTTTTGCAGTAATGATAATGCCTTTGGCTCCTGCATCGCGTGCGATCCTCGCCCATTGCCGGCAATCCAGTTCGGTAGGATTGAACACAGACGGGTCTTCTGTACCTTTGCCCCATTCAACATCGGTGAATGTATTCGGCCCGAAATGCATGAACAAATAGAATTCCATCTGATGCCATTCCATTTGTTTGGCATTGGGAGCAGGCCCCACAATATCTACCAGTTGGGCATAGCTACCGAGGCTGCCCGTACCAGTCAGCAACAATAGAAGAATTTTGCGCAGATTCATACAGGATGGTTATGGCAGCAATTGAATTGATCAGTTTTCGCGATAGAGCACCACATCAGGGATGCGCATCTTTGGAATGCCCGGGCCTCTCCAGCTCACTTCCAGGTTATCGGTGCCTGTTCTTTCGAAATACTGAACCTTGATCTTATGATACCCTTTTGCCAGTGGGATATCTTTTGATTTTTCTATTTCTCCATGCATTCCATCATTGTCTACGGTAAGAGTATCATTGATGTACATCCGGCTTCCATCATCGGAACTGAGATAGAAAGTATAAACACCGTCGAGCGGAATGCGGATCCAGCCATCGAACACGAACGCATATTCTTCTTTGCCGCGTTTCATGCTGATGTCAAAATTAGCCAGGGTTCCCATGGCAGCGGGCGACAGGCTGGTGAAGTCCGGTAGCTTATCCCATTTCCCTTCAAAGGATGCAAACTGTAGTCCGCCGCTGGGAGGGTTCACATCCTGCGCCGGGATGGGCGTTACTTTCTCGAAGCTGGCCGAAGTCACATCGGAGACCTTTCTTCCACGAAGGAAGCAGGCCGCCCTGATGGTAGCGGTTTTCCGGAGCGTCATGCTTCTCGCCTGGGCCGATGTATTCACGGGATCCCTTCCATTGGTGGTATAATAAACGATTGCGCCGGGAATATTGGTTTTGAAAGCAACGGGCAACTGATCGATAAAAATGGAAGCAGGCGCCTCTATTAACGGTGCTGTATAAGCGATGGGCCTTCCTTTGATCTCGGCCACTATCACCGTTGCATAAGGTTGTTGCTGCACACCCTGGAGCTGAATGATATTATTGGTATTCACCCGGGATGATTTCAGGTTCGTCTTTTCTGCCAGGGTATAAGCTTTCACAATACTATTGCCCATGGGAGGCAATACAAGTTTGTCGCCGGCCGGCCATTTGGTAACGTGGAAGTACAACCGCGTTCCCCCGGGGATCTTTTTCTGCGTACAGTAGCCAAAGTTCAGGTCATTTAGAGGGCTTGCCTCTGTATTATAGATGGCAGTACTGTTGACGCTCATCCACTTGCCAATATCCTGCAAACGTCCAATGCTGGCCTGGGGAAACAAACCGCCGGAGGTTGGCCCCACATTCAGGAGAAAATTGCCGCCTTTGGAAGCTGTTTCGATGAGTTTATGGACCAGGTCTTCCGGGGATTTCCAGTTCTGATCATGACTGTTGAATCCCCAGTTACCGTTCATGGTCATGCAGCTTTCCCAATCAACGCCGGGGAAACCAGTGGCGGGTATTTCCTGTTCGGGTGTACCGAAATCACCTGCAAAATCGCCGGGGCGCGTGATGCCAGCCATGCCGCCGCGGCCTTTATCCACTCTGTTGTTGATGATGATATCCGGCTGCAGGCTCTTCACGTAATTATAGAGATCTTTGCCCAGTTCGTGCGTCCAGGTATCTTCCCATTCCCCATCGAACCAGAGCACACCGATCTTTCCATAATTAGTTAGCAGCTCTTTCAACTGTTCTTTCATGTAAGCAACATACCTGCTGAAATCAGCGCCTTCCGTGGAGCGGTCAGATTCCCAGTCGCGGCGGGGCAGGTAATCCGGATGATGCCAGTCCATAATGGAATAATAGAAACAGAGTTGTACTCCATATTTATTACAGGCATCAGCAAGTTCTTTCAGCGGATCTCTCTTGAAAGGCGTGTTCATCACATTGAAATCGGTGGTGGCGGTGGGCCAGAGCGCGAATCCGTCGTGATGTTTGGTAGTAATCACAAGATACTTCATGCCGGCGTCTTTGGCCATGCGTACCCAGTTGTCTGCATTGAATTCTGTGGGGTTGAATTGTGAAATAAATTTGTCGTACGTAGCGAGCGGGATCTGCGCAGTGCTGCGGATCCATTCGCCGTAACTGGTGTTGCCGTTCCATTCACCTGCGGGGACAGAATAAAGTCCCCAATGGATAAAAAGGCCGAAACGCGCATCGCGCCACCATTGCATTTTCTGTTGGTCAGTTTTGGTTTTGGCCGTTTGGGCCAGGGGTTGCATGAATATACTACTGGTAGTAAGTATGGTTGCGGTGAACAACCAATTCATCATGCGTGGAGCTTGTTGCATATTGATTGGTAAATTATAAACACAGTTATAAATTATCGGATCAGCAAGCATTCAATCGATGTTCAACTAATATCGCAAATTATCCTGATTATTAGCAGACATTTTTTGAAGGAGTTATGCTGCTTCACAATTTTTTCTACCTTCAATAAATACAACCAGCACTGCTAATGGAAAAGAAGCTCCCCACCATCAAGGAAATTGCGAAACGCCTGAACATATCTATCTCAACTGTCTCCCGGGCATTACATGATCATCACAGCATCGGTCTCCGTACCAAACTTGCCGTGAAAAAACTGGCTGCAGAATTGAATTATGAGCCCAATCAAACGGCTATCTTCTTTAAACAACGCAAAACCTTCACTATTGGTGTGATCCTTCCCAATCTGCGTGAAGAATTTTTTTCATCTGCCATCAATGGCATCGAAAAAACCGCGCTGGACAACAATTATATCGTACTCACCAGTCAGAGCCATGATGACCTGGAGCGCGAAAAAAACATTGTGGAGTCCATGAAGAAACACCGTGTAGACGGTATCCTCGCCTCCATTTCAAAGAACACTACCCGCATTGACCATTTCGAACAACTCAAGAACTATGATATACCCGTTGTGTTCTTCGACAGGGTGCCGGATGTGCCGGATGTACATTCCGTCAGCTGTAATCTTTACCACAGTTCAGTGGAAGCCGTGGATTTCCTCGTCAAAAAAGGACATAAGCGTATCGCGTACATCCAGGGCCCGTCTACCCTCAATATCAAGAATGAAAGATTGAACGGCTACTATGATGCACTTGCTAAGAATTCCATCAAGGCCGATGATGCACTGGTAGTGAGCACAGACCTTTCCACCGATGGCAATACCGGCGCACTCGACAAACTGCTGGCCCTGAAAAAACGCCCCACAGCCATCATCCTCTTCAATGATTATGTGGCACTGGATGTGATCCACCATGCCCGTCAGCGCAAACTGACCATCAACAAGGATATCAGCTTTGTGAGCTATGCCAATATCCCCTTCATGCATTACCTGGAAACGCCTCCCATCGCTTCCGTGGAACAGTTCCCCTACGAGCAGGGCGCCAGGGCCACCGAACTGCTGTTCAAGCTCCTCGACCCCAATGCCAGACAAGGCCTCCCCCCTTATGAAAATATTGTTCTGAAAAGTGAACTGATCATTCATTAGAATCCCATGAAATAGCTGCACCAGCCGCGTATTTCCCTACCTTTGCTGCCAAATTTTTAGCAATATGGAATACCGGATTGAAAAAGATACCATGGGCGAAGTGAAAGTGCCTATCGATGCTTACTTTGGCGCCCAAACCCAACGCAGTATTGACAATTTTAAAATTGCGCAGGACATCAACAGGATGCCGAAAGAGATCATCCGGGCATTTGCGTATCTGAAAAAAGCCGCTGCCATCACCAACTTCGAAGCTGGTGTATTGCCCCAGGAAAAATCTGATCTGATCGGACAGGTTTGTGACGAGATCCTCGCCGGCAAACTGGACGATTCCTTCCCGCTCGTAGTTTGGCAAACAGGATCCGGCACCCAATCCAATATGAATGTGAACGAAGTGGTTGCTTATCGCGGCCACGTGATCAAAGGTGGTAAGCTCACCGATAAGGAAAAATTCCTGGCGCCTAACGATGACGTGAACAAATCACAATCATCCAACGATACTTTCCCTACAGCCATGCATATCGCTGCCTATAAAATGCTGCTGGAAGTGACTATCCCTGGTATCGAAAAACTCCGCAACACACTCGCTGAAAAAAGCGCCAAATACATGGAAGTGGTGAAGATCGGCCGAACCCACTTCATGGACGCCACGCCACTCACAGTTGGACAGGAATTCAGTGGCTACGTAGCCCAGCTGGACCATGGCATCCGCGCCATCAAGAATACCCTGAGCCATCTCAGCGAGCTCGCACTAGGCGGCACCGCTGTTGGTACAGGCATCAACACACCGCCCCATTATTCCGAGAATGTTGCGAAACATATCGCTCAACTCACCGGTCTTCCCTTCATTACTGCCCGTAATAAATTTGAAGCCCTTGCCGCTCACGACGCCATCGTGGAAGCGCATGGCGCTCTCAAGACTGTTGCCGTCAGCCTCATGAAGATCGCCAACGATATCCGCATGCTGAGCTCTGGTCCACGCGCAGGTATCGGTGAGCTCTTCATCCCCGATAACGAGCCCGGTTCTTCCATCATGCCAGGCAAAGTGAACCCAACTCAATGTGAAGCCCTCACTATGATCGCTGCACAGGTAATGGGTAATGATGTTGCCATCGGCATCGGCGGCGCTACCGGACACTTTGAACTCAACGTGTTCAAGCCCGTTATGATCTATAACTTCCTGCACAGCGCCCGCCTCATTGGTGAAGGCTGCGTGAGCTTCAATGATAAATGCGCTGTAGGTATCGAGCCTATTGAAGCAAACATCAAAAAGCACGTAGACAATTCACTGATGCTCGTAACCGCTCTCAATACAAAGATCGGTTACTACAAAGCGGCAGAGATCGCGCAGACAGCGCATAAGAATGGCACTACTTTGAAAGAAGAAGCAGTGCGTCTGGGATATGTAACTCCTGAAGAATTTGATCAGTGGGTTATTCCGGGCAACATGGTAGGAAAGCTTTCCTAGTTTTTTGTCGCAACGGGATATCTTTTCTCGCAACGGGATATGATTATTCCGGCTTACGAATTACACCACTGCTGGAGAATCTTTTTTCAACTGTGGCAGGGAAAGATGAGGCTGACTAAAAAGCTACCATCTTAGAATGTCGGGGAGCCCACTCGCTCGCCTCCCGGCGAGTGAGCTTTATTCAGTCGCCTCTGGCGACGCTGTGTTCGCCGGAGGCGAACAAATACAAGTCACTCGCCAGAGGCGAGCGACTGCCAGCTCCCTGACCTTTTTTGCCGGCGAGGGGTATGAAAAAACGGCCTTTGAAATGTAAGCGATGCAGCTAAATAGAATTCCCATCCCCTTATCTCTCCTATCCACAGCGCAATAATTATCCTCCTGCGCCGGTTCATTTCAACAGCCGTATTTTTCATATCCCGGGCCCGGCTACAGCTACTGGAGAATAACCCTTTCTGTGATGACATGATTTGATAAATGCTAACCCTGAAGTACAAATCCCCTTCACTTAAGCAATAGTGTACCCAAATACACGTTTTTCGTAAATATACGATTGTGTTCAAACCAATTTTTTGATAGGTTTACACCGATCAAGTGCAGGCTGGTATTGAATCGCATCATTATTACCCCAGACTCCAAACCGATGAAAAAGCATTTACTCCGGGTAACCCTTATGATGTTTTGTTATGCCATTCTTGGTATGACTAACGGTAACGGACAGACGATCCGTTACGGAAACAGTTATGTAAACCTTTCCAAACGAACCGCTGGCGGGACAGTAGAGGCTGGCGACACGCTCGAAATTCGCACCAACTATTATTTCCCTGGTGGCTATAACAGCGGCAATATCTATTTTGTCCGGTACATGGACAATATCCCCAGCAATACCACCTTAGTGGGAGATAGTGTTTATTTGATCACCAATGAAGGCTTACTGGTAAAAAAATATTCCATCAGTGCAAGTGATGATCAGGCAACTTACAAAGCCACTCCCTCTATTGGAGAATTTAATCTAAGGATCAATATCGGAGCAGGCGCCGCCATTGTGGGCACAGCAGTTACCAATGCAGTAGCAGGTGGTGGTAATGTTAAGCCGGGCACACATCGCCCGATCGTTGCAGGAGGAACGCTGATCACCACAGCATTCAGGGTAAGGGTCACCGGTAGTGTGGGGGATATCATCACACTGGGAGCCGGCGAACTCCGCTACAAAAGGAACAGCAGTTCTTCAACTTTTTTCCAGGATTCTGTAGTGCGCGCAATCAGGTACCGCATCCTTATCTCCCCCAATACACCCATCTGCGCGGATGCAGCAGGTAAGAACTTCGCGGCGGAATTTGGTGGAACTTTCGGATCGGGCGCCACACAAAACAGACCCCTGCTGGGCTCCGACCTGCCGGTTCCGGGTTATACCAGGAGACCACTCAGCCCTTCCACAGAAACCAACGACGGTTATTATACCATCGTTAACAACCTCAGCCCGCGGCAGAGCACTTTCAGAAATGCTATGAAAAAACCCAATTGCGGAAGCCTCAATCCACCAAATATCTATGCCTGCGGCAACCGCATGTTCGGCGGCCACTGGGATATCATCGGCGACCATACCGGCAGCACAACCCCGGCCGGTAATGACCCCACTGCAGCAAATGCTGAGGGTGGCTACATGCTGGTGGTGAACTCAGACTATGCAACGGGTGAAGCCTATCGTCAATCCATAACCGGACTTTGCCCCAATACATCCTACGAATTTTCGCTCTGGGTACGGAACGTGTGTACCAATTGCGGCATCGATTCCACCGGCACACAAACCTGGAAACCAGGTGTACTGCCCAATCTCACATTCGCTATCGATGACCTCGACAGGTATTCATCCGGTATGGTAGATACTGTAGGCTGGGTGAAAAAAGGCTTCATGTTCAAAACAGGGCCTACTCAGGAAGATATTGTGATCTCCATCCGCAACAACGCTTCCGGCGGTGGTGGTAACGACTGGGCCATCGATGATATTGCGCTCGTAACCTGTAACCCCAATCTAACCATGCTGCCTTCAGCCACAACTTCTGTTTGTGTGGGCGATAACGTGCGCATCTCAGCGCTGGTAAGATCTTTCTTCGATAACTATACGGAATGGATGTGGGAACGCAGTACAGATAACGGAGCTACCTGGCAGAATACAGGTGTAACCGGACATACTCCTGCTACAGACAATGGTAGTGGTCAGTACGAATACGAAGCATTCTACCCCACATTCATCAGCAATCCCGCCACCAATGGGCATATTTACCGTTTCCGTGTGGCTTCCACGCCAGGCAACCTCCTGGAGCCCGATTGTTCATTCCTCAATTTCACCACTATCCAGCTTAATGTGGACGATTGCGTTATCCTTCCCACTAAACTGCTGAGCTTCACCGGTCAGCTCAATAACGGAAATGGATACCTGAAATGGGTTACAGATAATGAAACACCTGGCACCATCTATGAAGTGGAACGAAGTAACGATGGCGCCAGCTTCACCAAAATAGTTTCAGTAGCAGGCATTTCTCCCGACACGAAATTCACTTACAATTTCACGGACCCAAAACCTGTAAGCGGTCAGGCTTATTACAGGATCCGGATGGTGGAAGGTGAAACCCACAAATACAGTAAGATCATCCAGCTCAGCAGCAAACTGGAATTTTCCATCCGCAACCTGGTGAATCCGTTTGCCAGCCAGATCAGTTTCGATATCGTAAGCCCTGAAAGAGGTAAGGCCAATATGCAACTGATGGACCTTTACGGTAGAACAGTGAAGCAATCACAACAGAATATCGTACAGGGAATGAATGAGGTCTTCCTCCGTAACCTGGACCATCTCAGCAGTGGAGTATATGTGTTACGCATTCAGATCGGGGAAAAAATAATAACAAAGCAAGTCCTTAAAACAAATCCGGGACATTGATCGTTAATACTACGCAGTCTCAGTTTTACAAATAACAAAAAAGGAAAATAGGGTGGTCCGCGAAATGCAGATCACCCTTTTTCTATCGATATTGTACTACTATTTAAGAGATCTGAACGGTGTCATTTGGTTTTACCGGATCGAGCAGTGTTGATTGTTCTGATTCGGAATCCTTTTTGAAGAACCTGCGCTGGAAGAGCAGGATCACAATAACGCCAACAGAAATACTGGCATCGGCGATATTGAAAATGGGAGAAAAGAAGGTGAATGTTTCACCACCCCAGAACGGAACCCAGGAAGGCATCGTTTTGTTTTCGATGATGGGAACATATAACATGTCTACCACTTTACCATGCAGGAAGCTGGCGTATCCGCCACCCGGTGGGAAGAGCACTGCATTGGGAAGACCATCGGCACTGGCTGAGAAGATCATACCGTAGAACATGGAGTCGATGAGGTTGCCGAGGGCGCCCGCAAAGATCATGGCAACACAAATGATAAAACCGCGATGGTATTTTCTGCGTACGATATTCCTGATATAGAATACACCGAAGATCACAGCCACCAGCCTGAAAAGCGTCAGGGCAATTTTTCCAAACTCGCCACCAAATTTCCAGCCCCATGCCATGCCTTCATTCTCGATAAAGAATAAGCGGAACCAATTTCCCAGCAAATAGATCTGCCCGTTCCAACCATAGGTCATGCTGGTTTTCACCCAAATCTTTAAAGCCTGGTCTATAAATATGATCGCAAGGATCGTTAGGACTACAGTTCTGATCTTCACTGTACTAGATTTTTTAGGAAATCAAAGATAATAGTTATCAGTCGGAGTTCCCAGTGCAATAGCATATCCTGACTGTCGAATTAAGGAGAAAAAGTTTTGTTAAAAGGCAATGGCCTCCTGCTTGATCAATCCTGGAAGTAAACCCGTTTCACTCTTTGGGATATTCCGGTCAGCATCTGGTAAGGAATGGTCTGGGCCCAGTGCGCCACTTGTTCAACAGGCAATTGCTTACCGAAGATCACTACTTCGTCCCCCACTTTCACATGCGGCACATCGGTGATGTCGATCATGGTCATGTCCATGCACACGATACCGATAACAGGAGCCAGATGTCCGTTAACCCACATTTTGCCCAGGCCGGTGCTAAGGCTGCGCGGGTATCCGTCTGCATACCCGATCCGTACCGTGGCAATAGTGGTTTTGCGGGTAACCACCCCTTTCCGGCCGTAACTGACGGTTTCCCCTTCTTCCAAATGTTTGATCTGGGCGATGGTACTCTTGAGCGTACTCACCTCCTGCAGTTGCAGCAAATGTGTATTGCCACTATCGATCCCATACATCCCGATGCCAAGACGCACCATATCCATCTGTAATTCCGGATGCCTGCTGATGCCGGCCGTATTGGAGATATGTTTGATAAACGGATAACCCAGTATCTGCTGCAATTTGCTCACCATCCCGTGGAACCGCTCTGCCTGTTGCTTCGTATAGGCATCCTGTTGAGAGTCTTCACTGGCGGCCAAATGACTGAATACGCTCTGTACTTTGAGCAACTTACTGCGCAGCGATTCCAACAGCACGGGCAACTGGGATTCAGAAAAGCCCAGCCTGTTCATCCCGGTCTCCAGTTCTATATGTACAGGAAATTGCTGGATCCCTTCTCTTTTGAGATAAGCTTCAAAAGCGTGCAGCAATTCTGGTGCATAGATATCAGGCTCGAGATTATACTGCACCAGCACATCAAAAGTAGTAGGGTCTACATTCATCACCATCACCGGCAGGTTGATCCCACCTTTGCGCAGTTCCACTCCTTCATCTGCATAGGCCACGGCCAGGTAATCGATCTTATGGTATTGCAAAACATTCGCCACTTCAAAACTCCCGCTGCCATAGGCAAATGCTTTCACCATGGCCATCAGCTTTGTTTCCGGACGAAGCAATTGCTGGTATTGTTTCAGATTATGCGTCACAGCATTGAGATCGATCTCAAGAACTGTTTGATGTACTTTCTGTTCCAGCAACCGGTCAATCTCTTCCAGTTCAAATACGCGCGCACCCTTCAGCAGGATGGTCTCATCGCGGAATGGAATATGATGGAAGTCCTTCTTGAAAGCATCCACTGTTGGAAAGAAGAGTAGTTCGGCAATGCCGGCTGATTCAAATGCGGCAACATGATGATGGATGGTTTCCCCGATCCCGATCAGCCTGTTCACTTTTCTTTGTTGCATGGCATTGGCCACTTCAATATAAAGTTCTTTCTCGTTCCTGCCTGATTCGGGGATATCTGTGAGGACCACAGTGCGGCGATCATGTTGCGCCTGCTGCGATAAAAAATCCAGTGCAATGGTAAATGAGCTGAGGTCCGCGCTGTAGCTATCGTTGATCACAGTACAGTTGTTGATGCCTGTTTTCATTTCCAGTCGCATAGCCACCCGGGTGAGCAATAGCAAATGCTGTTGTACTTTTTGCATGTTCTGCTTCATCAGCAGCGCTGTACACCAGCAATGCATGGCATTTTCTATACTGGCATCATCGGTGAAAGGGACCACTATTTCATGTGCATCGCCTTCATAGGATGCGGTGACGATGGTATTGTGACCGGATTTTTCGATGCCGGTGATCTGAACGGCCCCATCTTTCTTCCCTCCCCAGGCAAACAGCTGAATACCGCGCGACTGCGCCATTTGCTGAACCGTTTCCTCCACCAGGTCCTGGTCATTACGGTAGACCAGTGTATTCACGGTATGGAACAGTCGAAGTTTTTCTTCCAGTTTTTCTTTCATGGAAGAAAATCCTTCGCTATGCGCTTCGCCGATATTAGTGAGGATACCAATGGTTGGCCTGATGATGGCTTCCAGTTTTTCCATCTCTCCCCGTTTCGAAATGCCTGCTTCAAAGATGGCGAGCTCATGGGATTCATTCATCGGCCATACGCTCAATGGCACACCGATCTGTGAATTGTAACTCTTGGGGCTGCGGATGATAGCGAACTGCTGGTCCAGGACCTGGTTGAGCCATTCCTTCACAATGGTTTTTCCATTACTTCCTGTGATACCAATCACAGGAATGGTGAAGCAACTGCGATGATAAGCTGCCAGCAATTGCAATGCCTGCAATACATCCGGCACCTTTATAAAATTGGCTTCGGGATATAGGGCAAGATCAGGTTGTTCACTCACTACAAAATTCCGTACGCCCTTATGATAGAGATAATCGATGAAAGTTTGTCCATCCCTTCTCGGTCCTTTGAGGGCAAAGAACAGGGATGTTTTTGGGAAGATCAGCCGCCGGCTGTCTGTCAATAATTGCTCGATCCGGCCATTCCTGCGTTCCTGTATCACAGTACCCTGAATGACCGAAGCGATATATTCAATAAAGTATTGCATCAGTGAAGGTCCTTATCTGGTGTGTTCACTTCAGGGGATTTTTCCTCTTTTGCCAAATTCCTCCTTGCTACAGAAATGGAGTAAACGATACTGAGGCTTACACTCATTACGATCACGAGCAATGAGATGGCGATAGGAACATGAATATCGAAGAATGTCACCAGCATTTTGAGGCCGATGAAAATAAGTACGAATGCGATACCCTGTTGCAGATGGGAGAACTTACTGCTGGCTCCTTTCAGAAGGAAGAATAAAGATCTCAGACCAAGCACTGCAAAAATATTGGACGTATAGATCACCAGATGGTTCTGCGAAATGGCGAACACGGCAGGAATTGAATCCACTGCAAAAATGATATCGGTGGTGGCCAGCATGATCACTACCACAGAGAGACTGGTATAATATTTTTTTCCTTCAATCCGCATTGACCATTTCCCATCTCCATCCAGTGGGGTGATAGGCAGACCACGCTTGATGAGCTTGTACACACGGTTCTCTTCCAGGTTGGGGTCTTCATCGTGTTTGGCAGAGAACAGACTGATACCGGTATACACCAGGATGCCTCCGAAAACATACAGGATCCAACTGAATCTCTGCACCAGTTCAATCCCTACAGTAATGAATGCCACGCGGAAAAGAATGGCCATCATAATACCGATCAACAAAACACGGGCAATGAATTTATCTTTAACAGCAAAGAAGTTGAAGATGAGAATGAACACGAAAATATTATCGATACTGAGGCTCCATTCCATCAGGTAAGCACTGAGGTATTCAAGCGCCAACACTTTCCCTTCCTCATACCACATGAACCCGAAAAAACCCAGGGCGAGGCTTACCCAGAAAATTGTTTGTATCAGGGCTTTACGGAGGCTGATATGCGTATTCTTCTTACTCAGTAATCCGAGATCGAAAGCCAGTGCTACAACAATTACGATTCCAAAAACTAGATAAGTGAGCTGGTCCGTGGTCATGACATAATTTAATGGTTGCAAAGATAAGGCCTTGACTGATACATGGCCTTTGTATGCCGGCGGGCTTTTATTGGTATTTCTTATTGCGAAGAGCCTGGTAGATCATACCGAAGAGCAGAATGAGGGCTACCGGTCCGGCAATATTGATCAGCTGCCAGGTGGTTTTGTTCTCTTCCACTGCGGCGGGGTCCAGCAGTCGCAGGGTGTAGTTCTTGGCGCGTGTATCCAGGATACCACTTGGGTTCACCAGGTATTCCACGCAGTTGATGAAGAAATCCCTGTTGGCATACTGGTAATTGGTGAACTGGTTATAGCCCATGGGCAGCGGCCCTTCCTTTTGCGTGAAAACATTGGCCACGATATCTCCATCGGCAATCACGATCATCTTGCTTTCCTCGGCGGTAGCAGCCCGGAACGGTTGTTTGTACAGTCCGGCCATTGTATCCAGCACACCTTGTGAAAGACGGTTGGTATAAAGAGAAGTGAATCTTCCTTCCAGCATCACCGCAATTGGGATATGTTGTCGATTGAAAGTTTTGATATCATCCTCAGTCTTTACACTACTGAGCGAAACAAGCGCAGGGGTAGCCAGTACGCGGGAATTGGCAGAACTGGCCAGCAGTATGGTTTTGCTGATGCCGGGAGCTTTCACGGTATCGATGGAATTGGGGAAGATGCTGAGCACCCTGTCCATATTTCCGGAAACCGGATTGTTATTGTAAGCCGTCAGCAGCGGGAAATATTGCCAGGGTTGCAGGTCCATCTGGGGCTTATCTCCAAAGTTACCAACCACCATGGGTAATTGATCGCACTGGAGGTCCTGCACCAGGTCCCCGTTGATGCGAACGCCATATTTGAAAAGCAGGTCGTCCAGGTTGAGGTTGCGATCGTAGGCAATGAAATCTGACTGCCTGCGCATGAGGCTGTCCATTTCCGCATAGAGCCTGTCGATCATCCAGATGATCTTTCCACCCTGCATCACATATTGATCGAGTTTGAGTTTTTGTTCATCATTGAAGGGGACGGTTGGTTTCACAACTAATAATGCATCGAAGTCGTGCGGAATGAACGGCACACTGTCGATAGGCACAAAACCGAAGCCATAAGAGGGTTTCAGCGTTCTTTCGATCAGGTCGTACACATTATAGCTAAGCGGTTGTCCATTGCCGATAAGGTAGCCAATATTGGGAACTTTATCGGCAGTGAGCTTCTGAATAGCATGTGCGAACTTGTATTCCAATAATGCTTCCGCATTGTTGAGGGATTGAATGCCACCGGTCATGTCCTGCCCCTGCAGCAAATCCACCGCTTCCACTTTATCATCGTAACTGATAATGGCGCCTGGAAAAAGATAACGCTGCTCTTCCGCCTCTCCGGCCTTGGCGCGGACACGCACATTGGTAGGACGCAGGCCCAGCTTCATCAGCGAGTCAGTAGAGATCTCGCCAGCGAGCGCCTGGGATACAGGCTTCTCAAAACTGAACTGGATATTGGTAGCAGACAGCTCTTTGAATTCCTGCAGCATCTCGCGGGTGCTGTTGGCAAGTTTCTTGAAACCGGCAGGCATTTCACCATCGAGAAAAACGGTGATGCTTACCCGATCTCCCAATCCTTTGATCAGCTTTTTGGTGGCGGGCGAGAGTGTATATCTTTTCTCCTGGGTGAGATCGATACGAACCGGGACCGATGTAGCAATATAATTAATGGCCACCAGCGCCAGGATGAAGGCGAGCCACCAGTATTTAGATTGTAGGATCTTTTTCATAATCGTTGTTCAGGGTCTGCTTATCGCTTCAACAGGTTACGGGTGGTACAAACAAGGAAGAAAGCGATCACGCTCAGGAAATAGATAATGTCCCGGCTATCGACCACGCCCCTGCTGATACTGCGGTAATGGAAATCGATGCCCAGCATTTCGATATAGTAATCAGCGCCGGATTCCAATGCAGGAATACGGCTTATGGCATTGAAACCACTATACAAAATGAAACAAAAGAATGCGCCACTGATAAAAGCTACCACGGCATTACTCGTAAAACTGCTGCAACAGGTCCCGATGGCCACAAAAACAGCAGCCAGGAAGATCAGTCCGAAATATGCGCCGATAGTGCCGCCTCTATCGATCCCCCCTTCAGTGGAGAGTTGTTGTACACTGATCACATAAATGATAGTAGGAATGAGCGCAATGAGGACTACACCAAGCGCTCCGGTATATTTTCCCAGCACCAGTTTCCATCTGCTGAGAGGCCTGGTCTGAAGAATTTCGTAAGTGCCAGCTTTGAATTCATCGGAGAAGCTGCGCATGGTGATGGCAGGGATCAGGAGAAGCAGGATCCAGGGCGCTAATTCAAAAAATTTATCAAGTGTAGCGTAGCCAAAATCAAGAATGTTAGTGTCCGGGAACACAAAGAGAAACAATCCGTTAAGTAAGAGGAATACCACTATTGCGATATACCCGGTGAGGCTACTGAAAAACTGCCTGAACTCTTTTTTGCATACGGGCCACATGTTACGAAAATAAGGGATTATCAGTATAAATTAAGAAAAGATGAAATTGTTTGCGCGGTGAATAAATCTATTTGCTTATATTCGTTACTCCCCTTTACCATCCTAATAAACCATTATCCAAAATATTGATTCACGAGTTTATTTGTAACTGTATAACCAAAACCTGCTGCAAGCGAAAACCCTCCCAACGGAGGGTTTTTTGATGTATACAAACGCGGGGAATTGCGTTTTTGTTATGTTACATTTTATTTGTTTTTGTTTTGGAAGCAATGGGATATGATAAACGCTGGCGGACGAAACGAACCAACGCAGTTGGAGTTTTGATGGGCGGTGGAATGGAGAGATGGGACGGTGGAATATGAATGAACTTCTTCGCTTACGTTTCGAAGGCCAGGTTTATTCATATCCCATTGCCAGAGCACCCTGATAATGCTACAGTTTCAAAACGCAATTATCGCGTTTGTTGGAGGGTGGGTGATGGGGAACAGGTGCGTCTGCAAAATGAAATCAAATACTCTTCAATCTTTCTATTACATAGTTGATTTCTTCTTCGGTAGTGAATTTACCAAGACTGAAACGGATGCTGCCGTAAGCAAGTTCGTCGGAGAGGCCCATGGCTTTCAGGACGTAACTGGGCTCCATCAGCGCGCTGGTGCAGGCTGAACCACTGCTCACTGCAAGGTCTTTGGTGAAAACGCGCATCAGTACACCACTGTTGGTGTTGATGAAAGATAAGTTGGTGGTATTGGGAAGACGGTGTTCAACGGAACCGTTGAGCATTACTTTTCCTGTTTGGAGTAATGATGTTTCGAGATGATCCCTGAGCGTTAGTATCCGGCCAGTATCAGCGGCCATCTCCGTTTTTGCGAGTGCCGCGGCTTTGCCGAGCCCAACGATGCCGGGCACATTGAGCGTGCCGCTGCGAACGCCTTTCTCGTGGCCGCCACCATCAAAGAGAGGCGTGAGTTTTACACGCGGTCCTTTTCTTCTTACATAAATCGCTCCGCAACCTTTGGGCCCATAGAATTTATGTGCAGATAATGCGAGAAGGTCTATGTTATCGTTTATCACATTCATGGGAATTTTGCCGGCCGCCTGCGTAGCATCGGTGAAGAAAATAACATTGTGCTTCTTTGCTATGGCGCCAATCTCCCTGATGGGTTGCATTACACCCGTCTCATTGTTGGCATACATGATGGCGATCAGGATGGTATCGTGACGGATGGATGCTTCGAGTTGCTGAAGGTTGATAAGGCCTTCGGCATTGACTGGAAGGTAAGTGATATTGGCTCCAAGCTTTTCAAGGTGAGCACAGGTATCGAGAACGGCCTTGTGTTCGGTGGCTGCGGTGATGATATGGTTGCCTTTGCCTGCATACATGTTGAATACGCCTTTGATGGCGAGGTTGTCTGACTCTGTGGCGCCGGAAGTGAAAAAGATCTCACCGGGTTCGGCATTGATCAGACCGGCTACCTGCTCTCTTGCCAGTTGCACTGCTTCTGCTGCCTGCCAGCCATACATATGCGTAGCACTGGCAGCATTGCCAAACTGTTTTGTAAAGAAAGGCAGCATGGTATCTACCACACGCGGATCGCAGGGCGTGGTGGAATTGTAATCGAGGTATACTGGCAGTGTGAGCATTTGCAGGAATGAAGAATTAAATATCAACCAATGCGCGTAAAAATAGTTCAAATGCGGGTATTTTTAGGCCCGCAAAAACATATGCCATGTTGAAAGTAGAACATATCGGTATTGCCGTGAAAAGCCTCAGCAGTTCAGTGCCCCTGTTTGAAAAATTGTTGAACACGGAATGTTATAAAACTGAAGAAGTAACAGGAGAAAAAGTGAATACAGCATTTTTCCGCCAGGGAGAAACCAAGATAGAATTACTGGAAAGTACCAGTGAAGATGGCGTGATCGCAAAATTTGTAGAGAAGAAAGGAGAAGGTATTCACCATATCGCCTTTGAAGTGGCCGATATCGAGGCGGAAATGAAAAGATTACAGGCTGAAGGATTTGTACTGCTGAACCAACAACCTAAACAAGGCGCTGATAATAAACTGGTTTGCTTTCTTCATCCCAAACATACCAATGGCGTGTTGATAGAATTATGTATGGAAAGATAAAAAACTATTGTACCTTTTACTGTCAATTACCCGTCTGAAAAAACTGCCTGCTTATCTCTCAGTTCAATGTGGATTCGGTCAACATTAAAAACGATTGCCTATGCGACCTCCCAACAGACTGAAAACCTGGATATGGTTGATGCTGGCCTTTGTATTCGTATGCCTGAGGGGCTAGTGAAAGAAGTTATTAGTAACGATCACTCTTCGATCTCTGTTTTATTCAATCCCAGCTTATCGATAGCAATGGCTGCTGCGATCTGGCTGGCGTCTTTTTTATTATAGGCCTTGCCTTCGGCAAGCAGATCTCCATCTACCACTGCGCCGATGGTAAAGAGCCTCCGGCCACCTTCGATCCGCTCATCGAGAGTTTCGAATTCAAGGTTCTTGCCATTCTTATTGGCCCAGCCGTACAATTTATTTTTGTGATTGATCTCGAGATTTTCGAGGTCCTCCATGTAGAGGTGAGGAATGATGATGCATTCGAGTACCCACTTCTTGGTCTTTACGAATCCTTTATCGAGGTAAATAGCTCCCACAACCGCTTCCAGTGTATTGCCAAAGATCTGGCTCATCTTGAGTGAATTGTCGAACTTATTATAGAAGGTGATCTTCTTGAGGCCCATTTTTATGGCGATCTCATTCAGCTTGTTCCTGTTCACCATTTTGCTGCGCATTTCGGTGAGGAAGCCTTCTTCGCGATAGGGATATTTTTTGAAAAGATAATCTGCTACGATGCCGGAGAGGATGGCATCACCAAGGTATTCGAGTCGTTCGTTGTTCTCATCGGCGCTATCCCTTACAGATCTGTGTGTAAGGGCGGCCTGATACAAAGGAAGCTTCCCCGGGATGAATCCCAGTACATTACGAAGGTTCTTTTTGAAAGAAAGATCGTTCCCTTTGCCAAAAAATCGGTCCAGGAGTCCCACTATTATTAAGCTACAATTTTTTCATTAAGCCAAAAAATCATTCATGGGTACGGTACATGATTTCCTTGGAACAGCAAGCAGCAAGCAAATACGCGCAAACTAATTATGCCGGGTATTTCTTCACTATCACACAGGCATTGTGCCCGCCAAACCCGAAGGTATTGGAGAGTGCAGCCCTTACTTCACGCTTCTGGGACTTTCCAAAGGTGAAATTGAGACGTGGATCCAGCTCCGGGTCATCGGTAAAGTGGTTGATGGTAGGTGGCACCATATCATTCACCACGCTCATGATACAGGCGATCGCTTCCACAACGCCGGCGGCGCCGAGGCAGTGACCTGTCATGGACTTGGTAGAGCTGATATTGAGATTGTAGGCGTGTTCACCGAATACATCCACAATGGCTTTTACTTCGGCTACATCTCCCAGTGGTGTGGAGGTTCCATGGGTATTGATATAGTCGATGTCAGTTGCCTTCATACCTGCATCATCCAGCGCGGAAAGCATCACATTCTTTGCTCCCAGTCCTTCCGGATGCGGAGCAGTGATATGGTGTGCATCGGCAGTGGCGCCACATCCTGCGATCTCGCAGTAGATTTTGGCTCCACGGGCCAGTGCATGGTCCAGGTCTTCCAGTACCAGTACTCCTGCGCCTTCGCCCATTACAAAACCATCACGGTCTTTGTCGTAAGGGCGGCTGGCGGTCTTGGGATCATCATTGCGTTCGCTGAGTGCTTTCATTGCATTGAACCCGCCCACACCAGCTTCGCGGATCACACTTTCAGAACCACCAGCGAGAATCACATCAGCCTTTCCGAGCCTGATCAGGTTGAAGGCTTCCATGATTGCATTGGTGGAAGAAGCGCAAGCACTTACAACCGCGAAGTTGGGGCCACGGAATCCGTGACGCATGGAAATATGTCCTGCAGCAATATCAAGAATCATCTTCGGAATGAAGAACGGATTGAAGCGTGGAGTGCCATCGCCTTGTGCAAAGGCAGTCACTTCTTCCTGGAAGGTGATCAGGCCACCAATACCACTGGCAAATACAACACCAACGCGATCTGCATTGATGCCCTCTGCTTTGAGGCCCGCATCATTCACAGCCTGGTCACTTACAACCAATGCTGTTTGTGTGAATCGGTCCAGTTTTCTTGCTTCTTTTTTATCCAGAAATTCTAACGGATCAAAATTCTTGAGTTCACAAGCGAAACGGGTCTTGAACTTTGACGCATCAAATAACGTAATGGCATCAGCGCCGGAAACTCCGTTGATGAGACCATTCCAGTATTCTTCCAAATTATTACCGATTGGCGTCAACGCACCAATACCCGTTACAACAACTCGTTTTAATTGCATAGGACTATTTCCCGGGGGAGTTAAATTAAGTAACAAATCCGCCCCTGCGGCTACTGCCAGCTATTGAAGAGCGGATTTAATTTATTGCACCTGAAACAAGTTTCAGTTTACTTAGCATGTTCTTCTAAGTAAGCAATAGCCTGACCAACTGTTGTTATGGTTTCAGCTTGCTCATCAGGAATGGAAATGTTGAATTCTTTTTCAAATTCCATAATCAGTTCCACGGTGTCCAGAGAGTCGGCACCCAAATCATTGGTGAAAGAAGCCTCATTGGTAACTTCTGCTTCTTCTACACCTAACTTATCAACAATAATCTTTTTTACTCTTGTTGCAATGTCTGACATTTTTGTAAAGTTTAGTTACGGCTGCAAAAATATAGATTTTGGGATTATAACAACAATCGGCTGGTTTTTAATTAATGCTGTGAATATTTTGTTCTTTCGCCGTTTTGTAGTACTATCCGCCATCCCGCTTCCAGCCTTCGCTGACAGCCGGGCGCCGAAGATAATCCACCGGAATGAATCCTGCTTATATTGCATAATTTTATATACTTGAAAACCTCCCGGTAATGGGGTAAATCGTTAAATTGCAGACACCTGTATCATCACCCAAATCCCAGGTATGGCCCTCAAAATAATAGATCACGGCTCTTTTGAATACCAGCAGATGGTTAACCTGCGCTTAGAAATTCTGCGCAAGCCTCTCGGCCTGTCCTTCACCCCAGAAGAACTGGAGTCTGAAAAAGAAGAAATTCTGATAGGAGCTTTTGAAGAAGAAAAGATGCTCGGCTGCTGTATGCTCATTCGCGCAGACGCCCAAACGGTCCGTCTTCGACAAATGGCGGTACTCAATAACCTCCAGGGTAAAGGCATCGGACGAGCCCTTATGCAGTTTGCAGAAAACCTGGCCCGCGACCGCGGTTACAGCAGAATGACCATGCATGCCCGCGCCTCAGCCACAGGCTTTTACGAGAAACTGGGATATGAAATCAGGGGAGACCGATTCGATGAAGTGACTATTCCACACTTTATTATGGAGAAAGTACTTTACTGATTATTTATACCATCCTTATACAGAAAGGATACCGGTAATACCTGCCTTCTGAAGCACGAATGGTGGCAACAATTACCAGTACGATATTCACTACAGGCAATACCCATAAGAAGAGTAATCCCACCAGTACAATGATCAGGATGGCCGAAATAATATAAGCCAGTAAGATCGTGATCTGGAAATTCAGGGATTCACGGGCATGAAATTCTACAAAACTGCCTTCATTTCTTTTTACAAGATAGATCACCAGCGGAGCCAAAATTCCAATCCCCGGAACAATTGCGAGAATATGTGATAGTATCGCCATCGTTTTCTCTTCACTGGCGGGAGGAACCGGAGGCATATCGGCAGTTCCGAAAATAGAGTTCGTATCTTGCGCGTTCATGGCTGTTTGTTTATATTATCAGTCGTATAAACAGTCTAATAATTACAGATTATGTTCAAACCCCTCCATATTCTTGTTGGTGCAGCCATATTGATCAGCTCTGCAGCATCCGCCTGCCTGAATGAATATCAAATCGCAAAGATGCCGCTGGCCAATGAAAAAATATATCTGCATGGACTTCTGCATGCAAACAAAGGTGAAGTGCCATACTGGTGGCATGGATTCGACAATGATGCACTCCGCCGTATGAATGCAATGGCAGAAAAGAAAACAGGCAAAATGGATTACAGGGAACGATCGGACTATGCCGTGGCCCAGATTAAGATTGGCGATAAAGCAGCAGGGCTGAAGATACTTCAGGAGCTCTACCGGTTACACCCAAACGAATACAATATCGTAGCCAATCTCGGCACCGCATACGAACTCAATGGCGATAAAGCCAAAGCGCTGGAGCTGCTACAAAAAGCTGTTGCCATCAACCCGCTCTCTCACTTTGGTTCCGAATGGATCCATATCCGCATCCTGGAAGAACAGCTGGCCGCAACACCCGATTATAAAAAGATCATCAACCTCAACACCGGAAATTTCCAGGACTGGCTGACAGATAAAACTTATCGTTTTCCCCGCCCGGCCGATTCATTGAAGCTTCAGATCGCTTACCAGTTGCATGAGCGTATCAGCTTCATTGCGCCGCCCAATGCGGTGGTTGGACAACTGGTTACCGATTTTGCTGACATCGTTGCCAAAACGGATTCGCTGGGCGCAGCATTAGAATTCTATCAATATGCGCTGAAGTATGATTCAACATTGAAAGACAGTATCGATGTCCGCATCAATGGTGTGAAGGCTTCACAGAAAGAAGTGAAGGATACTTTCAGATGGGCCACTATCGTGTGGGCCATCCCGTTACTGGCGCTGGTGATGATCTTTCTCGCCTGGCTGAGAAGTCTCAGGAAAAATGCACCGTCGGGGAGCAGTCGCTCGCGTCCCCGCGAGTGACGGTTATTCCGTCGCCTCCGGCGACACGGTGTTCGCCAGAGGCGAGCAAATACAAGTCACTCGCGGGGACGCGAGCGACTGCCAGCTCTCCGGTCTTTTTTAGCCCCCGGGCGCTCAGGATTATTTGATAGCTGCTGTTTCCGCACTTACAAAGTCCTGCATCCTTTTCAGGAATGCCACCAGTTTGTTCATGCTTTTGATATCTGTAACGATCAGCAGGAAGGACCTTTCTGTTTGTTTCAGTCTCGCATTGTTCACCTGCGTTTGCACAAAATTGAGGATCTGTTGGAAAACAGGTGATTCAAAATAAGGGGAATCAGGTTTGTTCACGAAATAACAGCGCAGGGTTTCGTCTTTCAATGTCATCTTTTCAAAACCTAATTCCACGCCAACCCTCCGGGCACGTACGGTTTCAAAGAGATCATCCACCTGTGGCGGCACAGGCCCGAAACGATCATTCAGTTCCTGGTGGAATTCCTGCAGGGCTGGTTCATCCTCACAATTGTCCAGCCTGGTGTACAGCGTCAGTCTTTCGGTGATGCTTTCCACATAGCTATCAGGGATCAGTATTTCAAGATCGGTATCGATGGTGCAATCCTGCACATAATCTTCCTGTTTGGCAATCTCTTCCTTGAAGAGATTACGGAATTCGGTACGCTTCAGCTCTTTGATGGCTTCATCGAGGATCTTCTGGTACATCTCGAATCCGATCTCGGCCATAAATCCGCTCTGCTCACCCCCCAGCATATTACCGGCGCCCCGGATATCGAGGTCGCGCATGGCGATCTGGAAGCCGCTACCGAGCTCACTGTGCTGTTCCAGTGTTTGCAGGCGTTTGCGGGAATCGGGGGGCAGGGTGCTCATCGGCGGCGCCAGCAGGTAACAAAAGGCTTTGCGATTGCTTCTTCCCACGCGGCCACGCAGCTGGTGCAGATCACTCAGACCGAAATGGTGCGCATTGTTCACGATGATGGTATTCACATTAGGAATATCCACTCCACTCTCCACGATATTGGTACAGATGAGTACATCGTATTTCTTATTGATGAAGTCCAGGATCTTTTCCTCCAGCTCATGCCCTTCCAACTGGCCATGTGCGAAACCGATACTGAGATCAGGACAAAGGCCCTGCAATTTCATCTTCATTTCAGCCAGCCCCTGGATCCGGTTATGGATGAAGAAGACCTGTCCTCCGCGTTCAGTCTCGAAATAAATGGCATCGCGCAGCAGATCATCATTCATCACAGCCACTTCCGTTTGGATCGGCTGCCTGTTCGGCGGCGGCGTATTGATGATGCTGAGGTCCCGCGCGCCCATCAGGCTGAACTGCAATGTCCTTGGGATAGGCGTTGCCGTTAAAGTAAGGCAATCCACATTGGTCCGGAGGGTTTTGATCTTCTCTTTATGCGCCACTCCGAACTTCTGTTCTTCATCTATCACCAGCAGGCCAAGGTCTTTGAACTTCACATCCTTGCCCAGGATGGCATGTGTGCCAATAACGATATCGATCTTTCCTTCTTCCAGTCTTTTGAAAGTCTCTTTCTTTTCCTTGGCGGATTTGAAGCGGTTCACATAATCGATGGTCACAGGAAAATCCTTGAGCCGTTCACTGAAGGTTTTATAGTGTTGATATGCGAGGATAGTGGTAGGCACCAATACGGCAGCCTGCTTTCCATCCACACAGGATTTGAAAGCTGCGCGGATGGCGATCTCTGTTTTGCCGAAGCCTACATCGCCGCAAACAAGACGGTCCATGGGAGACGGTTGTTCCATATCGCGTTTCACATCGGTAGTGGCCTTACTTTGGTCCGGTGTGTCTTCGTAAATGAAACTGGCCTCCAGCTCGGTTTGCATGTAATTATCCGGAGTATGCTGAAACCCTTGCTGGGCCTTCCTTTGCGCGTACAGTTTAATAAGGTCGAAGGCAATCTCTTTAACTTTCGTTTTTGTTTTTTCTTTCAGCCGGTTCCATGCATCGCTTCCCAGTTTATTCACTTTCGGAACGGATCCCTCCTTGCCGGTGTACTTGGAGATCTTGTGCAGAGAGTTGATGTTCACGTACAGGATATCACTGTCCTTGTAAATGATCCTTACAGCCTCCTGCAATTTTCCATTGGTCTCGATCTTTTGCAAACCACTGTATACGCCTACGCCGTGATCGATATGCGTAACATAGTCGCCGGGCTGTAACTCGCGCAGGGTGCGGAGTGTAATGGCCTTATTCTTATTATAAGCCTGTTTGACCTTGTACTTATGGTAACGCTGGAAGATCTGGTGATCCGTATAACAAACTACTTTGAGATCTTCATCGATGAAGCCTTCATGGATGGATGTAGGTACAGGTGTGAAAGATACCTCCGCCTTCAGGTCTTCGAAAATGCTGTTGAGGCGCTCCAGCTGGCGCGGGTTCTCTGCAAAAAGATAGAGTCCGAAATTCTTTGTGGACCAGCTTTTGAGGTCGCGGATCAGCAGGTCGAACTGCCTGTTGAATGCAGGCTGCGCCTTAGTATTGAAATGAATGTCAACCGGAATATCGTGTGTAGCAGGATCGCCTTCGGGGAAATCTTTACCATGGCCGAAAGCCACGATATGCCTGGATTGCAGTTGTTGTTCTATCCGGAGTGCAGGTACAAAATCTTCAGGCTTTGTATCTGTTTTTTCCATGCGGGTATCTTCATCACCGGCAGCATCACGCGCTTTTTGCGTGGGCGTAACGGTGGTAAGAAAGAGTTCGAGGTCTTCTTCCTGGATGATCAGCCGTTCTTTGGTAAAGGACCAATCCTGCATCCACACAACGGTATTCTCCGGCAGGAAATCGAAGAGGGAGATCTTGTCGGATGTATCGAACTGAGTATCCACATTGGGAATGATGGTCACCTGCAGCAATTTCCGTTCGCTGAGCTGTGTTTCCGGATCAAAGATGCGGATACTGTCCACATCATTTCCGAAAAGTTCCACCCGGTAAGGTTTTTCATTACCGAATGAATAGATATCGAGAATGCCGCCGCGCAGTGCGAACTGCCCTGGCTCATATACGAAATCCGTCCTCTCGAATCCGTAACCCACTAACTTGTCCATAAGCCCCACGAGGTCGAGCGTATCACCTGATTTGAGATAGATGATATTCCCGCTGAGTGTATTGGGCAGCACTACTTTCTCGAAGAGGGCTTCGGGATAAGTGATGAGCATACCTGCCCTGCCCTGTGATTGAGCGGCGAAGCGGGTAAGCGCTTCCGTTCGCAACATCACGTGCGAAGGATTCAGCAACCGGAAATTCTTCCTGTTCTTGAATGAGGAAGGGAAGAAATAAAGATTGAGTGCATTGGTCAGGTTCTCCAGGGAATTATGGAGGTAAGCCGCTTTTTCAGCGTCTTCACAAACCACCAGGTGGTTCAACTGACTGGAAGCGGGATTTTGAAAGATGGTGCTGATCACAAAGCTGGCAGCACTGCCGCGAAGGTGCTCACAATGGATGCGCTGCGGCCGGGCAAAAGAGAGCTTGTCCGCCAATTGAAAAAGGCGGGGGTCTTTTTTAAACGCATCGAGCAACGACTGCAAATTCATAACTGCGGATGCAAAGGTACGAAAAAGGTATGGACTAACACAGGGTGTGGCAGTCGCTCGCCTCCCGGCGAGTGACTTCTATTCCGTCGCCTCCGGCGACAAAAAGTTCGCCAGAGGCGAACAGATACAGGTCACTCGCCGGGAGGCGAGCGACTGCAGCACGCTTATATTTTGTATATTTAGAAAAACACGATTGCATGGTACAACCCTGGCGAACCGGTAAGGTCATCCGCATAGTGAATGAAACCAACAGTACGCGTCGTTTCTGGATCCAGGTCCCTGAGTTGGAATCATTCGATTTTGAACCCGGACAGTTTGTAACACTAGATCTTCCCATCCACGAGAAGCCCAATAAACGCTGGCGTTCTTATTCCATCGCCTCCTGGCCGGATGGCAGCAATATATTTGAATTACTGATTGTACTGCTGGAAGGCGGCGCAGGCACTACCTGGCTTTTCAATGAAGTGCAGGAGGGCCATGAGCTTACATTCCGCGGTCCACAGGGCGTATTCATCTTACCGGAAGTGATCGACCGGGACCTCTTCTTCATCTGTACAGGCACAGGCATTGCCCCTTTCAGAAGCATGTGCCATCATCTCAAAAGGCACCAGATCCCGCACCAGCGGCTATACTTGCTGTTCGGATGCAGAAAGTTCGGAGACACGCTCTATGAGCAGGAAATGAGGGAACTGGAAAATGAGCTTCCCGGCTTTCAATACCTTCCTACCTATTCCCGGGAGGAGCCAGGGAACAGTCATTGCACCGGTTATGTACATACGATCTATGAAGAGATCTGTACCAGTAACAGAACTCCTTCCATTGAAAATCCGGGTGCTTTGGCGGTTAAACCCGCCTGGTTCTACTTGTGTGGATGGAAAAATATGATCGATGAGGCCAAACAAAGAATCCAGTCTCTGGGATACGACCGGAAATCTATTCATCAGGAATTATACGGCTAAACCTGCAACAAATTCATGTTGCTGTTATGGGTATTTCTTGTAAGTGGTTGGTCCGTTTTCAATCATCGTTCCAGGGCCTGGGGAGGTTCAATGAGGATCAGGAATGTTTCTGAACTGACGTAGATTGGGAAGCTACTCTTTTCGCTTCTTTATCTTCTTTCGTCATTGGGATTACCGGAATAGACAATGATTTCAATTTCTTTTCCAGTTCTACATTTTCTTTTTGCAGGTTCAGAATTTCCGCGTGATTTGATACCATTTCAGTTTCGAGGGAACTAACTTTTCTATTGGCTTTGGCCAGATCCCTGGAGCGGATCATATACCCAAGCAGAAAAGCTGCCAAAAGCGCACCACCTAGCAGAAATAAATTCACAGGGATTGTAATAAACATTATCATATGATAAGCTATTTAGCGTGTAAGAACAATAGTTCATACCACTAATCAATTAATAAACGACCTTAACCGGGAATTATTGGTTCCCCATAGGATCAATTATCGGGTTTCTGTGTCGGTTGGGCGGTGAAGAACTGTCAGGCGTGGTGTTATTCGTTACGATAGGCGATCCAAATGTAGCTATAAAATTTGTTTTTCAATCAATTCTTTGATTTTATTTATAGGGATCCGCTCCTGTTGCATTGTGTCCCTATAACGTATTGTAACCGTCTGATCCTCTTTAGTTTGATGGTCTACGGTTACACAAAACGGCGTACCAATTGCGTCCTGCCGGCGATAACGTTTACCTATAGCGTCTTTTTCCTCATAGAAGCAACGGAAGGAGGTTTTGCACTCATCCATTATTTCCCGTGCAATCTCTGGAAGTCCGTCTTTTTTTGTCAATGGCAACACCGCTAATTTGATGGGGGCCAGTTTGGGTGCAAATCGTAAAACTACTCGACTGTCCTGTTTTTCGGGAGTGCTCAGGTCCTCTTCCGCATAGGCATTGCTGATCACCATCAGAAAGCAACGGTCCAGACCGATACTTGTCTCGATCACATATGGAATATAATTCTGATTGATCTCCGGATCGAAGTATTGCATTTTCTTTTTGCTGAACTCCTGGTGACGGCTCAGATCATAATCCGTTCTGGAGTGGATACCTTCCACTTCCTTGAAACCGATAGGGAATTCGAACTCGATATCACAGGCAGCATCTGCGTAATGCGCCAGTTTTACGTGATCGTGAAAACGGTATTTATCTTCAGTGATGCCCAGGCTCAGGTGCCATTTCATTCTTGCCTCTTTCCAGTATTCGTACCACTCCTTTTGTGATCCGGGGCGAATGAAGAACTGCATTTCCATTTGTTCAAATTCACGCATACGGAAAATGAACTGACGGGCTACGATCTCATTACGGAAAGCTTTTCCGATCTGTGCAATACCGAATGGGATCTTCATCCTGCCGGTTTTCTGCACGTTCAGAAAATTCACGAAAATGCCCTGTGCAGTTTCCGGACGCAGATAGATCTCGCTCGCTTCTTCAGTTACGCTACCCAGCTGGGTGGAGAACATGAGATTGAACTGACGCACATCTGTCCAGTTAACAGTACCGCTCACTGCACATTTTACCTTGTTGTCTTCGATGAGTTTTTTCAATCCATCGAAATCATTTGCAGCAAGCAATTTTTCCATGGTAGCCAGGATAGCATCGCCCTCTTCTTTCTTGCCGGCCTTCTCCAGTTCATCGGCAAAAGCTTCTAACAAATGGTCTACCCTGTATCTTTTCTTACTGTCTTTATTATCGATCATCGGGTCACTGAAATTATCCACGTGACCGGAAGCTTTCCAGGTAGTAGGATGCATGAAAATGGCAGCATCGATACCAACAATGTTCTCGTGCAACTGGGTCATGCTCTTCCACCAGTAATCCTTGATATTCTTCTTCAACTCACTACCCCACTGGCCGTAATCATATACGGCACTGAGCCCGTCATAGATCTCACTTGACTGGAAAACAAATCCATACTCCTTACAATGTGAAATGATTGCCTGAAAACGATTATTGTCTGTTGCCATAGCCGGCAAAGATAATGGGTTTCCGCTTTACAGCACTTGCATTTTCCATCTTCCGGAGCTAAATTTGATTCAAATCCCGAACCTATGAACAAGCCAACCACCATGGCATTTCTCACCATCCTGGTTTCCCTTTATTTTATAATCAGTGGGTTGCTCAAAATGAGCAAACATGCAAGCGGTTCCTTCCTGCACAGTTGGGGCATTCTTCTATTACTGGCAGGGGTAGCCGGAACAATTTGGAAACTGGCCGAAATCACAAAAAAATAAAATATGAATCCGGAAGCTTCTGATCATTTCAGTTTCTCATTGTTCTTGTGCCTGTCTGCATCACGGATATTCTTTTTCCCGAAATTCTTTGTAAGTGCATCTGTTAAGTTCACACCGGTTTGATTGGCCAGGCAGATCAGTACCCAGAGAACATCGGCCATTTCATCTGCCAGGTCTTTTTGCTTGTCGGATTCTTTGAAACTCTGATCACCGTATTTGCGGGCCATGATACGCGCCAGCTCTCCCACTTCTTCCGTGAGGATGGCCATATTGGTAAGCTCACTGAAATAACGGACGCCCACGGTTTTGATCCAATGGTCTACCTGGTCCTGTGCCTGTTGTATTGTGATCTCCATAAATTTGGATTATTCTTTGTTCTTTGAATCGATGATAATAGTTACGGGTCCGTCATTCACAAGAGCCACTTTCATGTCGGCTCCAAACTCACCAGTACCGATGGATTTGCCCAGTTCCATTTCCAGACGCTCAATCAGTTTTTCATAGAGTGGAATGGCCACCGGGGGCTTACTGGCTTTGATATAGGAAGGCCGGTTTCCTTTTTTTGTGCTGGCATGTAAAGTGAACTGGCTTACCAGCAGGAGCTCGCCACCAATGTCTTTCAGACTGAGGTTCATTACTCCGTCCGCATCGTTGAAAATGCGCAACTGAACGATCCTGGCCGAAAGCCAGTTGATATCTTCCTGCGTATCGGCATCTTCAATTCCTGCCAGTACCAGCAAACCCTTCCCGATGGAGGAACGTATACTATTATCGATGGTAACAGATGCTTCTGTTACTCTTTGGACCACTACCCGCATAGCCGTATTTTATGATTAACTTTATGGAATGAAGATAGAGGTTTCAAAAGAAATGCAATTCAAAACCGCCCGCAGCGGAGGCAAAGGCGGCCAGAATGTGAACAAGGTGGAAACCATGGTGGAGGGATATTTCCATATCGGTAATTCAATGATCCTGAGTGAAACACAGAAAGAGACATTGATCAAAAAACTGGGATCAAAACTAAATTCGGAAGGATTTTTGCAGGTCAGGAGCCAGGTCCACAGGTCGCAACTCGACAATAAACAGGAAGTGATCAAAAAAACCAATGCCATGTTGGAGCAGGCATTGAAGAAGGAAAAGAAGCGAATTGCCACCAAGCCTTCTGCTCAGTCGAAAGTCAAAAGACTTGACACGAAAAAGAAAGCATCGCAGCAGAAGTCGGACAGACGAAAGATCCGTCAGCAAGATCTTTAACCCAAACCACCAAATCTATGAACCAGAAACCAAGCCGCCTGCCTTATTACTTTATGATACCTCTGCTGGTATCCCTCATCGCCTCTGTCAGCAGTTGCCAGAAAGATGTAAAGAACGAAAACACCGGACAGGAAACCAATCTCACCATCAAATTCACGCCCGTTGTCAAATACGATTCAGTAAGAATGTATTTCGATACCACCACCTATACCAATGTGTGGAACGAAAATTTTGTTGTTACCAGTTTCAAATTCTATATCCGCGCCATCCGTTTATCCAACAGCAATACCGGAAAGGCTTTCGAAATTGCAGCAGACAAATATTTCCTGGTAGATTTCAAAGACTCACTTTCCACCCTGGTGAAAGTTGGGATACTACCGTCTAGCTATAACCGCCTTTCTTTCATCCTGGGAGTAGACAGCACCCATAATGTCAGCGGCGCCCAGACCGATGCGCTGGACCCTGCCAAAGGCATGTTCTGGACCTGGAACACCGGCTATATCTTTGCTAAATTCGAAGGCACTTCTCCTTCATCCACCGCACCGGGTAAACGATTCACTTACCATATCGGAGGTTTCAAAACCGGTGAAGATGTAAACAAGGAAATACAATTACTCTTTCCCTTCGGTACAGGGGTGAACATGGAAGGAGGCAAAAGCGCCGAGATCAATGTTACGGCGGATGTGTACGACTGGTTCAGTACACCTCATGATCTCAGGATCTCAAAACTAAACAGCATCATGACTGCCGGAACTGAAGCCAGGCAGGTTGCAGACAATTACTCTAAAATGTTCACCGTAATGACGGCCAAAACAGAATAGGCATGACAGTTAGATGGACCATATTGATTTCCTTATTCATTACACTGGGGGCAATACTGGTTCAGGCATGTAAAAAATCGGACAACGGCAAGGGCTCAGCCCCCACTCCCATCAGTTTCAATATTCCGCAGGGATGGCCATCGCCCCATTATGATTTTTCCGGCAACCCGCTTACGCAGGAAGGATTTGAGCTGGGAAGGAAATTATTCTATGATGGCCGGTTGTCTAAAGACGGTAATTTTCCCTGCGCCAGTTGTCATCAGCAGTTTGCAGCTTTCTCCACTTTCGATCATCCGCTGAGCCATGGTTTCGATAACCAGTTCACGCTTCGCAATGCACCGGGATTGTACAATATCGCCTGGCAGCCGGCAACACACTGGGACGGAGGCATTACTAACCTGGAAGTGCAACCGCTGGCGCCCATCACGGCCCCCAATGAAATGGCGGAAGACATCAACAATGTGTTGGAAAAACTGAAACAGGATGATCAATATCCATCTATGTTCAGGGCTGCTTTCGGAGACGCCGACATCAACAGCCAGCGCATGTTGCGTGCGCTTACACAGTTTGTAGGCAGCATGATCTCTGCCAATTCAAAATACGACAGGGTAAAAAAGGGAGCAACCCAATTCAGTCCGGATGAACAGACAGGTTATGCTATCTTCCAAAGTAAGTGCACCAGTTGTCATACTGAACCATTGTTCACGGATAACAGTTTCCGCAATACCGGAATTACCGTGGACCCTACCAACAAGGATTATGGAAGGATGAACATCACCAGGAGGCCGGAAGACTCTCTCAAATTCAAAGTGCCTTCCCTTCGCAATGTAGCAATCACAGCGCCATACGGGCATGATGGCCGCTTTCTCAGCATCAGCCAGATCCTGGAACACTACAACAGCGGTGTTCAGGATGGGCCTACTACAGATCCGCTGGTGAAAAACAAAATCCCACTATCGATAAACGATAAATTTTACCTGCTGCTTTTCCTGCGCACACTAACGGATTCCAGCTTCATTGCGGATAAAAGATTCGCACCACCGGAGTGATCTCAATATTGCAGCACGTCTTTCAGTAACCCATTTGAATTATAGGAGTATTCAAATTTTTCCTTGCCTTCCTTCGGTTGAACAAAGATGATCACACGCACCGGGTCTCCATCCGGATCATAGGCAGGCGCATTCACCAGGACCTCTTTAACGTGCAGATCGGACATCCTCAGTTCCGTATTCATTTTAGCAGTGCTTGACCTGATCAGTTCAGGTATCATTTTAAAGGATGCAACAGAATCAAGGGAGAATAAGATGGGTGGCTCAATCAAAGAGCCAATGAAAGTGGAACTGATCTGCGTCCATTTACCCCCGCGCAACTGGCGAACCTCAAGGCTGTCTTGATTCCGTTCGGCCACCCCGGTAATCGTCAGCACCAGTGCAGTTGAGTCTTCATAACGCATATGTATACTGGCATATCTGCCGCCCAGTCCGAACTGGGCCTGCAACTGGTAGATAATAGCGTTTATCCCATTTTCGGACTCATAGGGGTAAGCCTGGCCGGAACGGCAGCCTGTAAGCAGTATCAACGGGATCAGGAGTGTACATAACCCTCTTGCGAACAATTCTCTCATCCTTTCGTTTAAGATTTACGAATGTTTTTTTAGCTACTGCCTTAACAAATTGGATTTAATAGGATGTAGTAAGGAATAAGAAGAAAACTTCCGAACGAAAGGAAAATATTATGCCAAAATAGAAGGAAATTATTTTCGCGAACAGGAATTTTCTGCAAGTATTGACCGCAATCAAGCTATTGATAGGTAGCTGGTGAATATTTAAAAAGTAATTTTGCTTCTTTGCAACTATACAAGATCGATATAAAATGAAAATAGGAATACTGGGTGCCGGCAGTGTTGGTAAAGCGCTGGCCAAAGGATGGCTGGATGCTGGCCATTCCGTGAAGATCAGCAGCAGAGACCCGATGAGTGAAAGCCTTTTCACCTGGAAAGAGCAGATGGGGCCAGATTGCCAGATCGCAACATTTGAAGAATCGGCCGCATTCGGAGAGGTGATTGTGCTGGCCATCAACTGGAGTGGCGTGGAAGCCGTATTGAAACAAACGGGACAACAAGCCCTTCAGCATAAAGTGATCATCGATCTCTCCAATGCTGTTGAATTCAGCGAAACACCTCAACTCGCACTTAAAAATATTTCCGCTGGAGAACTCATTCAGCAATGGTTACCCGAAAGCCGGGTAGTGAAAACCCTCAATATGGTAGGATCAGCTACCATGGTGAATCCCAACTTCAGCCAGGGTATACCCGTGATGTTCCTCTGCGGCAACGATGCAGCTGCCAAGATCACTGTGCAGGAACTGCTCAATGCCATCGGATGGCGCGATGTGATAGACCTGGGCGATATAACCAGAAGTGCATTGCTGGAATCCCTCATGCTCACCTGCCTCATCAGCGAGATCAGGCAGCAGGAATTCGGTTCTGCCTTTGCGTTATTAAGGAAATAATCTCAGTCATTCATCATCGAATTGTATTTACGGCTGAAATACACCCAGGAATAGAACGTACCCGCAATACCGATCACCGAAAACATTATCACACCTTTGGGATAGAACTCAGTCCATGTCAGGCTTACCTGGAATACCTCTTTCGAAAGCATTACAAAGGAGCTGCCAAGGTATCCCCAGGCATCCACCAGGTAAATGAGAAAACCCACGTTGCCGGCTATGCGGAAACTGGCGATCAGGCGTTCGAAAAAGATGCTGTTGAAAGGGATATAGCCCATATACAATCCCAGGCCCACCAGTTGCATCCAGAGCGCGCCGCTGATCCTGCCGGAAATAAAAAGAAAGGATGAAATTCCTGAAAGCAGGAATCCTGCCAGGATTACCCAGTGTATCAGTTTCAATGCCCTGATATTTTTCCTCACCAGGATCAGCAGGCTCATCATGATGAGGATCGAGATGGAAGTGATGGTTTCTGTTTGTGTGAATATCGCGGGCTTCTTTCCATAGCCCAGCTCATTCCAGAGATTGGCCATGAAATTGTCTCGTATATCACGCATGATGGTGAGGAAAAGATAAGTGATGGTCAACGCCAATACACCTCCACCGAATGTTCTCAGGAATTGTAAACGGGCTTCCTTGCTCATAGGCACCCGAACAGTACGTTCCTGTATGTCCTGTTGATCAGGGTCCGGGATCCGCTCCATGAAGTACATGAAAATGATCAGGGGCACTGCAAATACAAGTCCTGTTGCGAATGCCAGCCATTGCTCCGGCACCTGCCAGCTGTCTCTCAGCCAAACTGCCACGGAGCGTGTGAAGCCGCCTGCAAAAACAAAGCTTACAGCTATGGCAGACCCGATCAGGTCGGTGGCCCTTCTTCCTTCCACATAGCTGAACACGATCCCCCACATGAAGCCGAGCATGAAGCCATTCACAAACAAACATAACATGCCCAAGGGTGCAGGCAGCAGGCCGAACAGCAGCAAGGAAAACCATGAAATCCCGATCAGTACAGCACTTGTTTTCCATCGTCCAAATCTTTTCATTTCTGAAATGAACCGGATGCCGGCAAATTTACTCAGCATGTACCCCAGTCCCTGGCTCACAATCAGCAACACCTGATAGCGTATGCCCCAGAACACCACTCCATCAAAAGTGGCTACAGTAAAAGGTTTTCGATAAGCAAATACACAAGTATAAGTAAGGAAGGCTACAATGGCTGCGTAGATCGCAATCATGATCTGTTTCCTGGAAAAAGTACTGGCAGGGATTCCGGTAGACAAGCTGATCAGGTTAGTGTTGGTGAAAGATTGCAATCATGTTACCAGTAAGATAAGGCATTGTTGTGAGAACCTGGGAATAAAAAAGGGCGAAACCTGGATAAGCTTCGCCGTCAACATTAAGAAACTGCTACGATTGCTCTTGATTTGCCTATAAAAAAATTTGTAGAGTATTCGTGATTGGACATGCAAGATCAGCATTGCATTTGATAAAAAGCACCGGTTCCGGTTTGGTTACAATTTATTAATAGCCATTTTTCGCATATACATGCCTGCTATACTTTAACACTTAATATTCGCTTCACAATAACAATACAATTCCTTAACTCCCTGTTTACGCACAGATCAGCTAATGGTTGGAATTTTGCTAAACCGCTCTCTAATGGAAAAACGACCAGTTGATGTTGTAGTGATCTCAGATGTGCACCTCGGCACATACGGATGCCGCGCCAAAGAATTGGTGGCCTACCTTAAAAGCATCACGCCCAACATCCTCATTCTGAATGGCGATATCATCGATTGCTGGCAGTTTTCAAAACGATACTTTCCAAGTTCGCATATGGCTGTGATCAAAGAAGTGCTGAACATGATGATGCAGGGCACGCGCGTGTTCTATATCACAGGCAACCACGATGAACAAATGCGCCGCTACTCTGATTTCCAGCTCAGCAACTTCACCCTTACAGACAAGCTTGTGCTGGAGATCGATAACAAAATGACCTGGATCTTCCACGGAGACGTATTCGACAATACCACCAAAGGCGGCGCCAAACTGCTGGCCAAACTGGGTAGCAACGGATATGGCGCCCTGATCCTTTTCAACCGGCTGGTGAACAGGATCCTGAAATCATTCGGCAGGGAAAAATTGTCCATCTCCAAAAAAGTGATGGCTGAAGTGAACAAGGCCGTTGTAAGGATCAATGACTTTGAAATGATCGCAGCCGAACTGGCCATCGATAAAAAGTATGATTACGTGATCTGCGGCCATATCCACCAGCCACAGAAAAGAGTGGTGAAAACCGAGAAGGGCGAAGTGATCTACCTCAACTCCGGCGACTGGGTGGAGCATCTCACAGCGCTTGAATACCAGCAGGGCGAATGGAAGATCTTCGAATACGACGAAGCCAAATTCCAGCATGTCCCAAACGCTGACAAGCGTATGCCCCTCAACGTGATCACAGACGAGATCAGTTTTTATATCAATTCACTTGCCATCTAACACAGTTCAAACAATTCAAAGGATGAAAATATTGTATGCAATTCAGGCTACCGGAAACGGACATATCAGCAGGGCGATGGAACTTCTTCCCTACCTGCAAAAGTTCGGAACGGTAGACATTTTTCTCAGCGGCGCCAACAGCACCTTACCGCTGGACGCGGAAATCAAATACCGTAGCCAGGGACTCAGCCTCTTCTATACCTGCAAGGGAAGCCTCAATTACAGGAAGATCATGAGCAATGTTTCGCCCTTCAGGATCATGAAGGAGATGCGGGAACTGCCGGTAGAAAAATATGACCTGGTGTTGAACGATTTCGAGTGCATCACATCCCTGGCCTGCGCTTACAAGAAAGTACCATCTGTGAACTTTGGTCACCAGGCGAGTTTTATGAGCGCCAAAACACCAAGACCTGAAAAGCCCAATAAGATCGGGGAATGGGTGCTTCAGAATTACGCTAAAGCCTCACAATACATCGGACTGCATTTCGAGAGCTATGATGATTTCATCTTCTCCCCTGTGATCAAGGAAGATATCCTGAAAGCTGAGGCCAGCAATAAGGGACATATCACTGTGTATCTTCCATCTTACTGCGATAACCAGTTGATGCAATACCTGCGTCCGCTCACTGATCATCGCTTTGAAGTTTTCTCCAAGGAGGTGAAGGAAGTGAAAACCGAAGGTCATGTTACCTTCATTCCTGTTGGCAGGGAAGCATTCAATAAAAGTCTTATCAGCTGTCACGGCATCGTATGCGGGGCCGGCTTTGAAACGCCTGCGGAGGCGCTCTATCTTAAAAAGAAGATGATAGCCATCCCCATCAAGGGGCAATACGAACAGCTCTGCAATGCAGCTGCGTTGAAGAAGATCGGTGTTCGCACACCAGAGAGTCTTGATGATGATTTCACTGATACATTCAACAACTGGGTGAATGATCCTGAAACGCCTGGCGTTACTTATCAATATTCAACTGAAGCTATCATCAACATACTGATGTATCGTTGTTCATCACTTCGCTATGAGCTGGATATTCCTTATCCTGATCTTATTTTCAACTAAGGTACACTAACTCTTTCCTGCGATTCTTATTGGATTAAACACGGGCCTTCCCAAATGCGAAAGCAGGCGGGGAGGCCTTTTGGTTGATGGAATAAAAAAAGCCGTCACGATAGAAATCGAACGGCGTTAGTCACATGAGAGGAAACCTCTCACTTAAGAAAAACATATAATGAGTTGGACAGTTCTATGGGTTCATACAACACAGAAGGACATGGAAAGGTTTAAACTTTTGCAGGCATTGGTATAATCATGTAGAAGGCAGCGCGCATTAACATTCAAATTTACACGATAATACTTTCAATTCCCAGCAACCGGATCAAGGATAATGATGAACGGTAATCAATGGTGGAATTACGCTACTATAATGATACGATGAAAACCTTATCCGCTGCGCGTTGAGCGGATTAAAATTCTCTAAACCTTATCCAGATTGGGAACTAAAAATACCCAACTGCCATGATTTTGATCTATGATAAGAGTTGAGAAAAAATGAATGAGTGTTAGTTTTCAAAAAGCAAACACCCTGGTTCAGTTGCCTGACCAGGGTGTTCTATTCCGAATGATTAACTAAGATACTTATCTTATTTGAAAGAGGTCCAACCTTTCCACCAGGTAGACTCAGCACCGGAAGCACCTACAGCACCTCTGAAGTTCACCTGATCAAAACCGGAAGCCAGTTTTGCATCAGTGAAATCAGCAGCACCTGCAGCGAGCAGCGGAGAACCTGCCTGAGGAGTGAAATCAGGACCATCATATTTGAAAGGATTGGCCAGCATCAGCTCAGCATTTGTAGCATAGATCTGATTGTTCTTGGCTGGTTCATTGAACCATGTCTGAAGGGCAGCCAGTCCCCAGTCAGCACCGCTGGCGTTCTTTACATAATCCAGTGGTTTAGCACAACCAGAGATGCTCACGTTCTTGATCACGAGTTTGTTGGCCGTAGCGTTGGCACTGGTAGCGTTGCCTTTTGAATCATCGATCAGGAGACCAATAGGCCATCCCATGAATACAGAGTTGAAGATAGAGATGGAAGAGTTACGACGGATCTGTGCAGCAGCCAGGAAGAGGCTGTTACCTTTGTTGTCGGTTGTAGCACGTGGTCCGATGATGGTCATATTGCTGTATACAGCTCCTGTTTGAGGAGTAAGTGTAGTACCGTTTGCATCGTTATCGCTTTCGAACGCTTCTACCTTGGAAATATCTGCACGGCTGGAATCTCTCAGTACGATACCATACTGGATCTTTCCGCTATAACCGTTATCAGTATCGAAATCATCGTCGAGCGTTTTGTAAGTAACGATATGCTTCAGGTTCACAGTACCACCGAAGCACTCGATAGCGTCATCCAGCGCATAAGCGATCTGAACATACTCGATAGTAGTACCGCGACCAACTGCACCCAGTGTAAGACTGTTCAGCTCTTTATCAGGAAGGAACGCGAAACCGGCGTACTCGATCCTTGCATATTTGAGGATACCTGAGTTATCATTGTCGTTGGGAGATCCTTCACCACCGTACAGACCATAGCCTGCTCCATTGTTCACGTTTCCTTCGATCTCACCGATACCGCTGCGGCCGTTGTAGGTTGCATTGGTAGAAGCGTTTCCAAGGATCACTACACCACCCCAGTCGCCTGCTCTCCTGTTGGCTTCAGAAGCCTCGGAAGTGAAAACGATGGGCTTGTCTGCAGTACCTTCAGCATTGATCTTTGCACCTTTGGTAATTACGAGTGTTCCTTTGGTAGCCAGTTCCCCATAAACGGTAATACCGGGCTTAACAGTGAAAGTAGCCCCATTGGTTACATACACCATGTTACGCAGGATGTATTTCTTGGAAGGATCATCCAGGGTCATAGATGAAGTAATATTACCTTCAATGATCACTTCATTACCATTGCCACCGTTATTACCACCGCCATTACCATCACCGTCAACTTCGATCTTACGGCAACTGGTTGCGATCAAAGCAGTGAGCGCGGCCAGCATTAAAAAGGACTTTTTCATTATCGCGTCGTTTAGAATTTTTAATATTGTATTTGTTGAGTAGCAGTTTAAAAGTTGTATCCGAATGTGAGGCTCACATTGGTGCCATAGTTACGTTTGATGGAGATCACATCTTCAGGATTTCCCTTATTGAAACCTTTGCTGTTGTTCAGGTTCTGATAGAAGTAAGCTCTTTTATTCAGCAGGTCCGAAACATTGAGCCTGATCTCACCTTTTTTATCAAGTACCTTTTTTGCAATCTGTAGATCCACCAGAGGTCTTGAAGCTTCCCAGATCTCAGGAAGTGGATCGTTACCTACATACAGGATACGGCGGCCGATCTGATTGTAAAGAACGGTTGCGCTCCAGCCTGATTGTTCATGGTCATATTGCAAAGACAGGTTGGCTACATAAGGCGACTGACCTTGTAAAGGGCGGTCCAGTTTGGTTCCTTCTTCACCTGTAACGCGGCTGTGGATGTAGGCAATATTTGATTGGATGGTGAAATTCTTGAAACCATTGATGAAGTCGAGCTTCTTTCTCACTTCTATTTCTGCACCGTAGTTCTTTGCCTGTTTTGCATTGATGAAGTTGAAAGAGTTACTGCTACCTGCGCCGGTCTGATTGAACATCTGTTCGATAGGATCTTCAAACTGTTTGTAGAATAAGCCAACAGTGAAAACCTCACCAGAACGTGGGTACAGTTCATACCTCAGGTCCAGGTTGGTAACCTTGGTACGTTTCAGGTTTGGATTACCCACTACTGTGGCTCCCAGCTCGAAATCATAGAAGGCCAGATTTGACAACTCACGGAACTCAGGCCTGATAACAGTTTGTGAAGCTGATAAGCGGATATTTGTAAGATTGTTTATTTTGAATGTTGCATTTACAGCGGGTAACCAGTCTCTAACCCTTGAACGCACGTGACGTGCATCTTTCGGATTTACACTTCCCACCAGTTGATCGAAATCTTCCACTCTCACACCCCATACCACGCGAAGCCAGTCGTTGAACTGATTATCCATTTGCAGGTAAGCAGCATTCAGGATTGAATTGGCGAGGTAGCGGAAATTAGGTTCGCTATATTCTTCAAATCCGAATCCGTTACCCCCGAAGTTTTCAGAAGCAAAAACCTGGTCAGCAGGCAATGCCTTTAATGCATTGTTGGAGCCGGGAGGCAGTACGATAGAGAAAGGCCTTGCATTGTACAGGCGATCCTTCACCTGGAAAAGGTATCCACCTTTTACGGTCTGTATGTTGTCGAACAATTTGAAAGTAGTGGTCCAGTCGCCTCCTGCATTATACAGGTAATCGCTGAGGTTGGAATAGAAGATACTTCCTGAGCGTTGTGAGTTGGATGCGCTCATCAGCAGCAACCAGTCGCCATTTGATTCCTGGTTGTACTGGATCCTGCGTTGGAAAGGAATGTACTGGTCCAGGATCGAGAAGCTGCCATACCATTTCAGTTTGGAAGAAAGGGTACTGAAGATATGGTCGCCCGCGATTTGCGTATTGAACAAAGTATTGCTCTTAAAGCTAAGCTCAGTTGCTCGGATCGGAGCAAAGAACTCATAATCGTATCCCGTTCTTTGCGTAGTATAATCAGTTGAATTGATATTGAAGATATTTTTTACAGAGATCTTGTGGTTGTTGTTCAACTGAACAGCCAGGTTTGCCATAGCGCCCCAGAGCACTTCCCTGCTGTACTTGATATTGTTGTACTGGTATGATGAATCCGCTTGTTTCAGGGAATTTCCAGGTACCTCAGTAACGTTGTAAATATTGTTGTCGAATGCAAGTCGCTTTGCATTGTTGGCATAAGTCAGGGCAAATACACCTCCGATCTTTTTATCGAAAAGCGTTCCGTTGAAACCGCCACTTGCCTGGAGCGACATATTCAAAGGAGCATTGCCTTTGCTGGCAGTCCAGATATTGGGAAACTTACTTCCCCACTGAGCTTTTTCAGCTTCGCTTAAATTATCACCTCTGAAAGCGCTCTTAGCTGGCATACCTGCTGGTAAGGCTCTTGCGCCATCATCGATTCCCAGGAAATCCAGGTCCCCACCTTTATAAGTATAGAAATCCTTCCCAATGGTTTGGGAGTTGAAACCCGTTCCCACCTGGATATTGAAAAAGTTTTTAGAAGGGATATCGCGGGTATTGATCTGGATCAGACCACCAGCCCACTCACCGCTCATTTCAGGAACGAAGGCTTTGTTGATGATGATATTGTCCAGCATCGCAGCAGGGAAGATATCAAAGGAGAATGTCTTCCTGTCTGGCTCTGTACTGGAGAGCTGAACGCCGTTCAGCATCGCCATATTATAACGGTCGCTCAGACCGCGCACCACCAGGTATTTTCCATCGATGATACTACTGCCTGGAATACGTTTCAGTACCTCCCCGGTGTTCTTGTCAGGAGAACGGCGGATAGACTCAGCGGAGATCACTGAAGCTACCGTATTGGTGTTCTTCTGGAACTGGATGAGGGAAGCCGTTGATGCCTTAACGGCTGATCTGCGGCTAGCCGTTACTGTTACAGTATTGAGGCTTTTACCGGAGTTTTCCAGAACGAAGATCTGGTCCAGTACCTGGCCGGCTGTAACTTCAACGTCATCGATGGTTTTGGGATCATATCCTACTGCAGACAATACCAGCTGGTATTTCTTGCCGGCCTGGAGATTGAGGGTGAAAAGGCCATCCACATCTGTGGTAGTACCACCCTGGGAGCCGGTGATCTTCACTGATACGCCGGGCAGGGGCTCATTCTTGTTGTTCAACACTTTGCCGGCAATTTTTCCGGTTTGGGCGAATGAAACAAAAGCGAGGCTAATCAAAGCAATAAAAAGAAGGAACTTTTTGCTCACAACAGTCTATTTAATGTGCGGCAAAAGTATCTGCGACCTATTATCGGTATGTTACCGGAATATTACCGAATTGTTAACTGAATAATGGCAGGGTTTCAATGTTACGCAATTGTTACGTGAATATTACCCCAGCATTACCAGATCGGCTAAAACCCTTATCAGAAGCGGAATTGCAAACGGCAGGTAAAAACATCATCTTCCAGGTCATCCGTATAACCAGCAAGCGAAGTGGATTCGTTTGTTACGCGGTCGTACCACAAAAACAGTTTCAGGTTTTGATTGATATAACGCACATACCCGAATCCGAGTGTATTGTATTTGATATCGGCAGGTGTAAGATTTCTCCCTGGCTCACCAATTTGTTTGCCGCTGACCGCAGTATTGGGATCGTACCAATCGTACTTCACCACCAACTGGTGAGAAGTATTTACGATATGTTGCAGAAAACAAATGAATGCGCCATTGAACTTCCTTTGATAGAAGGGTTCATTGGTGAGCGTGCCGGGCGTTTCCGAAGTGTTCGCATAGGCGGTCTGGTTACCAAACCAATATTCACCGCGCAATTCCGTGTTGCCCCATTTTGTTTTGAGCTTCCATTGCATGTCTGCCCCACGGTATTCGCGGGGTGATTTATCGTCTTTATTATCTTCGGAGGAATCCACCAGGAACTGTTTACCGGAAGAACCATCACCCATTTTGTAAATGTATTTGGTAGGACTGGCCAATCCTCCCTGAAGAATGGATACTCCCCCGGATAGGGTGAGCTTAGACGTTATGGGGTAAGGCTTCAGGCCAACATGTGCAATCAGGTCTTTATAACTGTCGTATTCATTGGGGCCGGTCATTCCCTGGCCGTTGAATACGCCCACATCTACTTTCAAGTACCTGAACGGATGATTTTTGACACGGGGGGAGAAAGATAACATTGCGCCGAGGTCGCGTTCCGTTTTCATAAGGATCTGGCTCATGCGGCCGCGCTCAGGCGCTTCACGGTCAGAGGAAGAAAGGTTGATCTCGTAACCGAAAGGACGGGCAAACATACCACCGGTTACCATAAAGAGTTGCCATTTGTTCTCGAACACCCTTCCCCAGAGGTCCCGGATATTGACGCCTCTTTCCGTTCCATCGAATTGTATCGCGAAATGAACGGTGGGTTGGTCCTTCTCATTATAATGTGCATAATCGAACCTGACCCGGCCGCGGCGAAGCATGAAACGGTTGTTTGCCCGGGTGGCGAAATCACCACCGCTATAACTCTTTGCGCCTTTGGAACTGGCAAACTGGAACTGTGGCTGCATGTAACCACCAATAATAATATGATCGAAACGCTTGAACATAGACAGCATACCCCGCCCCATGTCCTTTGTGGTATCGATCATATCCATAAGAAATTGAGCGTCAGACTTTTGAACAAAAAAAAGTAATCCCGCCAATAACGCTATCCTGGGTGTTCGTAACAATTTCTTCATACAAAGGTAACATTGCCCGCAAAGGTAAGAGGTACATCCAAGGTCATTGTTAAGAAATTATTACCAATTCACCTCTACCTTATCTCCGGTGTAATAGTTCTATTTTTGCCGCAAATTTTGATACAATGGGCTTGAATTCCATCATGAAGATCTTTATGCCGAAGGATAAGATTTTCTATTCATTGTTTGAGCAGGTTGCGCACACAGTAGCAAAAATGGGTAAACTCATGAAGGAAGTGGTTACAGAACCCGACTTCGACAAGAGAGCCGCCATCATCGCCCAGATAGAAGACCTTGAACATGTGAACGATGATTTCACGCATAAAATTTTCACCGAGCTCGGCCGCAACTTCATTACACCTTTCGATCGTGAAGACATCCATTACCTGGCAACCGCCCTGGATGATATTGCCGATTATATTTTCTCCTCTGCCAAGAAGATCAATTTCTATAAGGTGAATCCTAACGACCAGGGCATTCAGAAAATGGCAGACCTGATTGAGCAGGGGTCCGAGCAGATCAAGAATGCAGTGATTGAGTTGCGCAACATGAAGAACATGCGCCGCATCACAGACGCCCTGGTAAAGGTGAACAGTATCGAAAACCAGGCTGATGATATTTTTGATATGAGTATCGACCGTTTGTTCGAAACTGAGCCTGACGCCAAAGAAGTGATCAAGAAAAGAGAGATCTACCAGGTGCTGGAGATCGTTACAGACAAGTGTGAAGACGCTGCAAACGTGATCGAATCAATTATCATTAAATACGCATAACCTGAGCCCTTATGACTTTTCTGGTTGTCATTATTGTACTGGCTCTGGTTTTTGATTACATCAATGGATTCCATGATGCAGCCAATTCCATTGCCACTATTGTGTCTACGAAAGTACTAACGCCCTTCCAGGCAGTACTTTGGGCAGCGGTTTTCAACTTCGCTGCTTTTTTTATTGCAAAATATTGGATCGGAGAATTCAAGATCGGTAATTCATTTGCGAAGAGCATCAATGAGCATTTCATTACGCTTCCGGTGATCTTTTCCGCATTGATCGCCGCTATTACCTGGAACCTTCTTACCTGGTGGTTCGGTATACCTTCTTCCTCTTCCCACACTTTGCTGGGAGGCTTTATGGGAGCGGCATTGGCGCATGTGGGCCATTTTGCCCAGGATGGTCACAGCGTGATCAACTACAGTGTGGTAATACCTATCTTCCTGTTCATATTCGGCGCACCACTGATGGGTATGATTGTTTCGCTGATCATAACACTGATCATCGTCAATATCTGCCGGCGTGCCAACCCTTACAAAGCAGATAGCTGGTTCAGAAGATTGCAGTTGGTTTCCTCTGCGCTCTTCAGTCTGGGCCACGGCAGTAACGATGCGCAAAAAGTGCTGGGCCTGATCGCTGCGGCAATGGTGGCGCAGGGACAGATCGATAGTATCAAGGATGTGCCGGACTGGGTGCCCCTGGCCTGTTTCACTGCCATTGCCATTGGCACCATGAGTGGTGGATGGAAGATCGTAAAAACGATGGGAAGCCGTATCACCAAGGTTACTCCGCTGGAAGGCGTGGCTGCAGAAACAGCCGGCGCCGCAACCCTGTTCCTTACAGAACATTTGGGTATTCCGGTGAGCACCACGCATACCATCACCGGCGCCATCATGGGTGTGGGTGCTACCAAACGCTTATCAGCCGTGCGTTGGGGCGTTACCATCAACCTGCTTTGGGCATGGATCCTCACCATTCCGGTGAGTATGGTTCTGGCCGCAATCACTTACTATATTACCAAGCTGGTATTACATTTATAAACAGACCGGACTAACAGTCCGTAGTCCGCCGGAGGGGTCTTTTTCACATCCAATATCGAAGTGAAGAAGACCCCTCTTGTAATTTTAGCCGCATTTCTGGCGCTTTCTTATTATTTTGAGCATTCATTCAGCCAATTATACTCATTAAAACTGCTATATCTGATGAAAGGAATAATTCTGGCAGGAGGTTCCGGTACAAGGCTGCACCCTATAACCTACGCTATCAGCAAGCAGATCATGCCTATTTATGATAAGCCCATGATCTATTATCCGCTGTCTACCCTTATGCTGGCAGGGATCAAAGAGATACTGATCATTTCCACCCCCTATGATCTCCCTCAGTTTAAAAGATTATTGGGAGATGGCACGCAGTGGGGTTTACAGTTCACTTATGCCGAACAGGCCGTTCCGAATGGACTGGCACAGGCTTTCGTGATCGGCGCCGATTTTATCGGGAACGATAATGTGGCCCTGGTGCTGGGCGACAATATCTTCTACGGAGCAGGCCTGGGCGAACAATTGTCTAAAAACACAGAACCCGATGGCGGCATCGTATACGCATATCACGTGAGCGATCCCGAACGCTACGGTGTTGTTGAATTCGATAAGAACAAAAATGTGATCTCCATCGAAGAAAAACCCGAATCACCCAAAAGCAATTATGCGGTGCCCGGCCTCTATTTCTACGATAATGAAGTGGTGTCCATCGCCAAAGCATTGGCGCCCAGTCCACGCGGAGAATACGAGATCACTGATGTAAATAAAGAATATCTTCGAAGAGGAAAACTGAAAGTATCGATACTGGACAGAGGCACTGCCTGGCTGGATACCGGCACTTTCGATTCACTGATGCAGGCTTCACAGTTTGTGCAGGTGATTGAACAAAGGCAGGGGATCAAGATCGCCTGCATCGAAGAGATCGCTTACAGGAAAGGTTTCATCAACAGGGAACAACTGGAAGTGATGGCCAAACCCCTGCTGAAAAGCGGATATGGTCAATATCTGATGAACGTATTAAAAGAACAATAAACACCACTACTATTCATTACCAATGAGCAAGATACTCGTTACCGGCGGTTGTGGCTATATAGGCTCCCACACAATCGTTGATCTGGTTGAAAATGGCTTTGATGTGATTTCTGTAGACAATAACTCAAGATCTACGCCGCGTATTCTCGAAGGCATCGAAAAGATCACCGGTAAAAAAATCAAGAACTATAAAGTTGACTTGTGCAATTTCGACGATACATTCGCGATCTTCCAGGAAAACAGTGATATTTCCGGCATCATCCATTTTGCCGCTTACAAAGCTGTGGGTGAATCTGTGGAACAACCGTTGATGTATTTCGAGAACAACCTGGTTTCCCTGATCAACCTGCTCAAATGTGTGCAGGAGTTCAATATTCCACATTTCGTGTTCTCCTCTTCCTGCACTGTTTACGGAAACCCTGATGTGATCCCGGTTACAGAGGCAACGCCTCCCAAACCTGCAGAATCCCCCTACGGCTATACTAAGCAAATGGGCGAACAGATCATCAACGAGTTTTCCAAAACGGCCAGCGCTCAGTGTGTGCTTCTCCGTTATTTCAACCCGGTTGGCGCACACCCCAGCATCCTGATCGGCGAACTGCCCATCGGCAGACCAGCCAATCTCATTCCCGCCATCACACAAACAGCCATCGGCAAACTGCCACAGATGACCGTTCATGGCGCAGATTATGATACACGCGACGGAAGCTGTATCCGCGACTTCATCCATGTGAGTGATATCGCCCATGCACATACGCTCGCCATCAAATACCTGATCGAAGGCCGCAATACCAAACGCTGCGAAGTGTTCAATCTTGGCACCGGCAATGGAGTATCAGTGCTGGAAGCGATCAATACATTTGAAAAAGTAAGCGGCGTGAAACTGAACTATGTGATCGGACCCCGTCGCCCGGGCGATGTGATAGCCATTTACGCCAATAACGATTATGCCGTCCAATCACTGGGCTGGGATATCCGCTATGGCCTGGAAGACATGCTGTCTACCGCCTGGAAATGGGAACAAAGGCTGAAGCTGGACGAAAAATTCTACCAGAGCAAGCCGGTTGACCTGAATTAACCAGACTTTCCTTTACTTTGCACCACCAAATTATTATCATGCTTAAAGATATTCAGTCCACAGGTAAAAAAGATACGCGCAGCGGTTTTGGCGATGGCATTGTTGAAGCAGCGCGCTCCAATCCCAATATTATCGCATTAACTGCTGACCTGGCCGGCTCCCTGAAGCTGAACCAGTTCATGAAAGAATTTCCTGAGCGTTTCATCCAGGTAGGCATTGCAGAAGCAAACATGATGGGCATCGCAGCTGGTCTCACCATCGGCGGCAAGATCCCCTTCACCACCACTTTTGCCAACTTCTCTACCGGCCGCGTGTACGACCAGATCCGTCAATCCATCGCTTATTCCGGAAAGAATGTAAAGATCTGCGCTTCTCACGCAGGCCTTACACTCGGAGAAGATGGCGCTACACACCAGATCCTGGAAGATATCGGCATGATGAAAATGCTGCCCGGTATGACGGTGATCGTTCCCTGCGATTACAACCAGACTAAGCTCGCAACCATGGCTGTTGCCGAATACCAGGGATCGGTTTACCTCCGCTTCGGACGTCCGTCATGGCCTATCTTCACTGATCTGAACCAACCCTTTGTGATCGGAAAAGCACAACAGTTCTCCGAAGGAACCGATGTTTCCATCTTTGCCTGCGGACATATGGTTTGGAAAGCGATCGAAGCCGGTAAAGCACTCGAAGAAAAAGGCATCAGTGTTGAACTGATCAATATACATACCATCAAACCGCTCGATGAAGAAGCTGTTCTGAAATCCATCCGCAAAACTAAATGCGCGGTGACTGTTGAAGAACATAATATCATTGGTGGATTGGGCGATAGTATTGCACAAGTGGCCAGCCGTCATTTCCCTGTTCCCATCGAGTACGTTGGTACAAATGATACTTTTGGTGAAAGCGGAACACCTGATCAATTGCTCACCAAGTACGGTTTGGATACGCCCAATATTATCGAGGCAGTAGAAAAAGTAATGAAGAGGAAATAATTCCTTTCAGAATATTTGAAAAGAGCTGTGCAGAAATGTGCAGCTCTTTTTTATTGATCAAATAAAGACTTTGTTCGCTTGAAGTTGGTGTTCACTTTGTAATTAGGCCGGCCATCAACTTTTAGTAAGTACATTTTATTTGTTAGGCTATTAATAATATTGCGAACCTTCCTCTTATAATCATTATAATGTTTGACATCTAAAATTTTCTGATTTTTTCTAAAGTAAAGGAAATCTCCGACCTGCGCGGCATTTACATCTTTATTGATTTGGCTGAACTCGTTAAAATGATAAATCACATTGAGAACGTCTTTATAATCAAGCTTAAGGTCATCATATGCTCCTCCAAAGATTCGCCTTAAATCGTCTATAAAATCAAATTTGGTTAGCGTTCTATCAACTAAATAAACAGGATACAAATCAGGACCGTTTGGATGTTTGTAAATTAGCCCCCAATCCTCTAACTGGGATATTACTGCAAAATGATTGTTATCCGGCGTTAATGCAATTGTATATTTTTCGATCCTGTTAAGTCTTTCTGACTTGTAGAAATAAGATAATACGGTCTTTTGTTCCTCAGTTAAATCACGGCCATTGGTTTTTCTGTAAATATATCCTCCAAAACTCCTAAGCCACCACTCGGCCTCTTCATCCAGAACACGACCTTTATTGATGAACAATCCAATATCCTGCTCGGCATACAAAACATAGTAAGCGATATCGACCTTATTTTCAAGTGCGAGGCTCGTCAATGAAGACATCCCCCAACCTTTGCCTTCCCACCGATCAAAAGATTTTAGAACATCAGCTAATCTGGGGTTTTGGGCTTTGGGAATCGGAATAATCCTACGTATCGGAATAGAATCATTGCTACGTAAGATTTGTTCGTTCCTAAACTTCCCTGGATTTCTGATTTCGATATGATTCCCGGGCGCGATCGTAATATTTACAAATTTATTTACACTGTAATCCCTATGAGCCAGCGCATTATTGACAGTCTCCCTGATTAATCTTTCCGGGTATTCAAAAGTAGTAGACCCTCCTTTTGCTGTACTAATACCAGTTGAAATATTAGTAATCACAAACCCCAGACTACTTTCCAGCAATGGAATTACATTGTCCTTAAATACTTTCTTGTTACCTGCAATGTCTATCGGACTTTCAACAAACCCATCTACCTGACACCTTCCCTGAACATAATCGTAAATATTCATTCCGCAAACCAACATACCTAATAATGTTGGTTTAGCATTTATTACAAACTTCTTCCTTTCCAAAAAAGATAAGGCTGAAGGGATATCTGCTTTTAGTGTTTCTACTTTCATTCCCTGGTTCAATCGCTGAATATAATCGTTAAGCTTATCAATGCTTAAATCTTCCAGGGAAGTATCATCAACAGTTCTAAGCTCTCTCGCCAACTCCAATTCTGCTCTAAGTTCTTTTTGCGTTTCTATTTCATTTCTTGTAATCTTGTGATCTCCAGTTAACTTTCTTTCGTACGCATTCCCTTCAAATAGTACATATTTTTTATCATCCGGCAACTTTTCAATCGGAACAATGCAAACTCTTCCATCACGGAAATCCACTATTTCAAATAAATCCGTTCTAATAAAATCCGATAGGTCTAATGGCTTCCCTTCATCTGATGTAAACAATCCTGGAAGTTCTTTGAGTTTACTTTCATTGTTGGGATTGAATCCCCTGAAAGTATATTTACTCTTATCCTTTGCCTCATTTATTCCAATAATAACAATTCCACCATTTGTATTCAGGAAGGCATTAACAGATTTGTAAAGCTCTTTCCAATTATCGCCAGTAGAAAGATCTTTAAGTTCAATTTTGTCTGTTTCAACTTCCTTAAAAGTTTCATTTTCAATACATTCATTTATTTTTTTTAATATCTTATCGACTACTGGTACCATTTGAGGAAATTTACCTGGACTTAAAAACAGCCTTCTTAGATTGCAATATGCAATATAGAGATAGCATTGAAATGTCCGAAATAGTTATGAATTTAGGAGTTTTATTTTTGCTTACCGGACAAAACCTGCGGAAATCGTAATAATCCACTGGTAATCATCTTTTCTTGCTATACGATTATATGCTCTTTAACAATACCTTGCCATTCAGCCTTTTAAACCAATTACTGTATCTTTAATCCAATCTCTAATAAACAGCTAACCTATGGCGGTAACCACTCAGGACAGTGAACTGCTTACCCTTTTCCGTAACCCATCAACAAGGGAAAGCGCTTTTACTGCCATCATAAAAAAATACCAGGAGCGTCTGTACTGGCATGTCAGACGAATGGTTGTAGAACACGAAGACGCCAATGACGTTTTGCAGAATGTGTTCATCAAAGTTTGGAAAGGCCTCGAGAATTTCCGGGAGGACGCACAGCTCTATACCTGGCTGTATCGTATTGCCACCAATGAATGCCTCAGCTTTATGGAGCAACAGAAAAAAAGAACAGCTGTTTCCCTGGACGAGGTGGAAAGCAACCTGGAAAACAAGATCAAAGCAGATAAAGACTTTGATGCCAATAAACTCGAATGGAAATTGCAACTGGCCATTCAGCAACTGCCTGAAAAACAAAGGGTCGTTTTCTCTTTGAGGTATTACGACGAGATGCCTTACGAAGAAATGAGCCGCGTACTGGATACCTCCGAAGGCGCACTCAAAGCATCTTATCACCATGCCGTTAAAAAAGTGGAAGATTATATCCTGAACCATTAAACTTCTCTTAACAAATCAGGTCTATTAAGTGCTCATGGAAAGCAGTAACAACATATTAAAAGAATTGAAGGAAATAAGCCCGGTGCTGGCTTCCAGTTTCCCGCTGCCTGTTCCTTACAAAGTGCCGGCAGGCTATTTCGGGCAACTGCCATCCATTGCGTTGACCACTGTCAAAGGCGGATCAGACAATGCAGCCGATGAACTGCAGACCCTGTCGCCACTGCTGGGCAGCATTTCCAGGAAAACTCCCTACCAATTACCGGAAGGTTATTTCGAGGGTTTATCCGGGAATACGCTGGCAGAAACAAAGGCTGTAGCTTTTGTTCAGGAAGAACTGGATGATTTCTCACCCGTTCTTCATAATCTCAAACATGCATCTCTGTATGAAGTGCCTACGGGTTATTTTGATCAACTGCCCGGTATTATTCTGAGTAAAGTACAATCTGGGCAGCCGGCAAAAGTGGTGAAGATGGCCAACCGCAATGTCTTACGCAGATATATAGCCGCAGCCGCTGTTCTGGCAGTAATGATCACCGGAGCATGGTGGTATTTCCAGCCATCATCAAAAACCGAAAATCCAACAACAACAGTAGCTATCCAGCAGGTACCTGATGAGGAACTGATCCGCTTTATAGATGATCAGGCGCTCGCTGCTGAGATCGCAGGTAACACCATCGCTTATACGGAATTCGACAACAATGATATGCATGATCTGCTGGCCGATGTAAGTGACGAAGAACTGCAACAGTACGTGGAAAAGAACAGCAGCATCATCAATGCCTATAATTAAAGAACAGATTATGAAACAAATTTTTTCAATACTTACCTTGTTCCTGGCGCTCAGTTTTGCAGCAACTGCACAGAGCGGGCCGGGCAGGAAGGATAGCGCCGGCAATAAAGTAGCTGCTATCAAGATCGCTTATCTCACCAGCAAATTGAACCTGTCGCCCGAAGAAGCGCAAAAGTTCTGGCCTATTTACAACAAATATGCTGAAGAGCTGCGCAAAGTGCGCAATGATGCCAGAAAGAACAATACTCCTGAACTGGAAGTGGAAGAGAAAGTACTCGCTATCCGGAAAAAATATAACTCAGAATTCAGCAAGGCATTACCTCCGGAAAAAGTAAATGCTTTTTATAAAGCTGAAAAAGAGTTCGGCACCATGTTGAAGAAGGAATGGATGGAAAGAAAAAAGAAAAGAGGAGAAAAAGGTGCAAGAGCTTCAGAATAAGAACAAGTCTCTACTCGTGTTTTTCATAGGTTAGCTATCAGGCTGCATCCAGGTTACGATGCAGCCTTTTTTATTTTCAGAATTTGTATACCGGGTTCTTTACATCATGGTAGAAAAGGAAGGTCCATTTATTCTGTTCTCCTTCTTCCCACCATTGTTTGCGCAGCTCCATGGCCTTCTTCCCATCGTAATCGTATTTGGCCACGAACTTACTTTTCATCTGGTTGAGTTGCGGCGCATCATCGGCTCCGAAGAAAACGGTCTCACCGCCATCAACAATGCGGAAAACCTGGTGGAACGGGCTGTGCGCACCGGTAATCTCATATTTGATATATCCGTCTATCACGCCGTCGCCTTCCAGCCATTGCACCTGAGGTGCATCGCGCAAGCATTCCAGCTCATCCGTGATAAAAGAAGGGAACCCTGTTTCAAAAGCAAATTCGAATTCTTTTCGCTGCACATAATATTTTGCCTGCGGAAAGCTCAACTGGCGTGGTGCTGACGGATCAGTGGGATGCACATCGCTCACTGCGCCGGCATGGTCCTTATGTAAATGGCTCATCAGCACTTTGGTGATCTCGGAAGGGTTGATACCATGCTCCATCAGGTTGCGATGCAATTGCAGTTTTCCATCTTTCTGGAAACCGAGGCCGGTATCGAGCAGTAGAATATCTTCAGAAGTGATCACAACAAAAGGTTGCACTTCTACCAGGAGGCTTCCTGTTGGGCGCGCCTGCAGGTCATCATTATCCAGGTCGAAGGGAACAAATAGTTTTGATTTGTCGATCGTAAAAGAACCTTCACTGAGTGGAATAATTTTCATACACACTGTTTTTTGTTTCTAACGCAACACCATCTGCCTGTCTGCATCCAGTCTGATCAGGATGAACAGCATAATGGAGAACGAAAGTAAGGAAGTACCGCCATAACTGATCAAAGGCAGCGGAATTCCGATCACAGGTGCGAGACCGATGGTCATGCAAACATTGATAGCTATATGGAAGAAAAAGACCGAAGCCACACCATAAGCGTAACAACGACTGAATACGCTTCGTTGCCTTTCGGCGATGGTTACGATCCTTAGCAATAAGAAAAGATAAATCCCCAGTACAAGAGCGCTGCCCACAAATCCGAAGCCTTCACCAATGGTACAAAAGATGAAATCCGTTCGCTGCTCCGGAACGAAATCGAAACGGGTTTGCGTTCCCTTCAGGAAACCTCGGCCAACAAAGCCACCGCTACCGATCGCGATCTTACTCTGACGAACATTGTAATCTGTATCTTTCTTTTTGACAGGTACTGCTTCTTCCTCGCCCTCTACTGTATTGAGCGCCGCATATGGATTCTCTTTACCGATAAGCGAGAAGATCCGCTCCACCTGGTGCTTTGCAAATACCTTGGTGAACAGGAACGGCACCACAAACCTCTGCACGCCCACACACCCTACCCATATGCCCACAATCACGAACAATACGGCACGACTTCTCCGTATCTGTTTGCGCAGAATATAAATGGCACCTGCTGCAATAGCCGTTAGTATGATAGCGAGCACATCTTTATCCACTACCAATGTAGCCACAACCAGCACCGCCAGTGAGAATCCTATGATCAGGTACCCGGGCGGCAAACCTTCGCGGAACATCACGAGGAAGAAAGAGAAGAATACCAGCGCCAGACCGGTCTCTTTCTGCGCAATTGTGATCAGCGCCGGTAATACCACGATAGCAGCAGCTATGAGCTGTGACCTCGGCTTGCTGAAATCTGTTTCAACGCGCGACAAGTATTTCGCCAATGCCATGTTCACAAACACTTTCATCAATTCCGCCGGCTGAAGATTGAAGCCGCCGATACGGATGATGGACTCAGTTCCTTTCACTGCCGTATGCAAAGGAAACACAAGCAGTAACAGCAACATCCCCACGGCGTACCAGATATTGGCGGTTGCGGTAAAGAATTTACTATCGGTGAGCAGTATGAACAGTCCCAATACCATCGATACGATAAAAAAATAGAACTGCTTGCTGTAATCCGTTTTGAAACCGAGAAAGGTCTGTATCACATTGTCTCCATCATGATAGGTAACGGAGAATATACTCATCAGCCCGATGCCAACCAGCAGGAGGTACAACCAGAACATCACCCAGTCTACGCCTTTCGATATTGCAGGATTTCGTTGGTTCATGCCAGTTATGCGTTGAAGGGTTTGTTGAACAATCGGGGATCCGGTACTACCATTGTTGTCCTGCGTTTATCCCTTGAAGAAGGGAATGGAGGACGGGTAGGATTGTTTCGATAGAATTTCCTGATCTGTGAACTGTCTTTATAACGTTCAGCCCAGTTATATGCGCGGGCTGAATCTTCTATGTACTGAAGATATTTGATATAACTGGGCATCAGGTTGGCATTCGCGACCCTGTCCACTTCTTTCATTCTGTCAGCAGGGATACTGTCTTTCAGGTAACGTTCCAGCATCAGGCCGGCAATAGGCGCCGCCCAGGTATTACCAAAGCCGCTGTTCTCCACTACAACTGCCAGCGCGATCTTCGGATCATGCCTTGGCGCAAAACAAACGAACACGGAGTTATCATCCAGCTTGATCCTTTTTCCCTGGATCACGCGGTATTTTTCGGCAGTACCTGTTTTACCACAGATCTCGATCCCTGCTACTTTTGCGCGGCTCGCGGAACCATCCACCACCTGCTGCATTCCGGACATGATGGCTTCATAGGCATCTTCCGAGATATTGGTAAGCACTTCATGTTTCTTCCTGAATTCCTTCATCAAGGTGTCCATGGCACTTTCATCATCTATCTTCTGCACAAAGTGAGGCGTGTAATAATATCCTTTATTGGCTATTATACACATGGCGTTGGCCATTTGCAAAGGCGTAGTCTGCATCATATCCTGACCGATACCCAGCGTTAGGTTGGTACAGCTGTTCCAGGAACCACGATAAACGCGGTTGTACCGGGCTGTGTCCGGGATCAGTCCGGCCTGCTCACTCACCAGGTCAACACCTGTGCGTTCACCGAGCCCGAAATGATTCATGTACTCTCTCCATTTTTCGTAGCCCTTCTTCACGTTGCCATATTTGGGATTGTCTACCGTATTTCTGTACACCTGCACAAAATAGGAGTTGCAGGAATTAGCGATTGCGAGACGAAGGTTGGCGGCATGACCGGGATTGCTGTGCGTGCAGGCAGGTTTACCATGTCCGCATCCGTAATACCTGCCTCCGCAATTATATCCATAGCTAGGTGTGATCACTCCTTCGTTCAGAGCAACGAGACCACCCAATGGTTTGAATGTTGAACCTGGTTCATACAAACCGGCAATAGCCCTGTTGAGCAATGGGCCTGCCACATCCAGCGCCAGCTGTCCGTAATTCTTTTGTTTGTTGGGACCGGTTAGACTGTTGGGATCATAAGTAGGTCCGGAAGCCATGGCCAGGATACCACCTGTTTTTGGATCGATGGCAACCACGGCGCCCACTTTGTTGCGGATCAGTTTTTCCGCCAGCACCTGGAGATCGATATCTATATAGGTACGAAGATTTCTTCCTGCAATAGCAGCAGTATCGAAGATGCCGTTCTCATAGCTTCCAACAAGACGGTTCTTATTGTCTTTGATCAGGTATTCCACACCGCGCTGTCCCATGAGCACCTGTTCATAATAAGCTTCGATGCCTGACCTTCCAACGTAGTCGCCCATGCGATAATAACCACCCGAGCGTTTGATGATGGAGGAATCGGCTTCACCGATATAACCCATGATATGCGCACCCGCATTGTAGGGATAAACGCGCACAGGTCTTTCGATGAGGGCGAAGCCAGGGAACTTCCAGATATTTTCATCCAGCCGGGCATGGAGCTCAGGCGTGAGCAGGCCCTGGAAAATGGACGGGCGATAAGGCCCATTCTTGAACCTTGCATCCAGCATGCGTTTGCGATACTCGGCTGTATCGATGCCAAGGATCTCGCAGAGACCGAATGTATCGGTCTTGCGCGCTTCATTGGGCGTAACCACCAGGTCGAACATGATGGTATTATTGAGAATGGGTCTTCCCTTGCGATCGTAAATGATCCCGCGGTCCGGGTATTTCACTTTCGGGAATACGGCATTATCCATAGCCAGTTGCTTGTATTTCCCTGATAATATCTGCAGATTGAATAACTGTACGATAATGATGAGGAATACACCAACGAAGATGAGACGGATGATATTACTGCGCGACTGATTAAATAAAGCCATAGGATTGGCAGATCAATATACAAAAATAAGAACAACCTGAAAGTATCCGGTACAATTAACAAATCCTGCATTAAGCGGAATTGGTCCTGAATTTCTCTTTCCTGTAAAACAGCAGTTCAGTGATCATGATCAGCAACAGGCTGATGCCGGTTGTTGCCACCACCTTACCCAGGAGGAATATAAATGATTTCACCGATAGCCATTCCAGCAATACCAGGTAGAAATTATGTATAAAAGTAAGGATCAGAACATAAGTAGCATAGGGAGCCCATCCCATACTTGTGGGGGAAGGCGATTTATAGCTTTTATCAGCTCCTTCCTGCGGGATCAGGATATTGATGAGGAAGGGCCGCAGGTATCCGATGAGCACACAGGGCGCAGCATGCAGACCCGGAGTTTTTGTAAAGAAATCCAATGATAGCCCCAACAGGAAAGACACCAGTGTAACTGCCATCCTGGGCATATTGAAAGGCAGCCAGAGGATATAAAGGAAATACAGGTACGCCACCACAAAACTGTGGATCGGTGGAATACGGAACAACACGTATACCTGTATCAGGATAAACAGGAAGAACCGGATAATATTTCTGACGAGATCGCTCATTGATTCTTTTTTACTGCCTCTTCTAATTTCTTTTGTTCATCAGCCTGCAGATTTTCGATCACCAATGCATGCTCAACACTGCCGAAGTTAGTAGCAGGCTTGAGTTTGAGGGTGTAGAAATTGCTGGATTTATCGTTAATGATTTCCATTACTGTTCCAATCAGTACCCCCTGGGGGAAATAAGTTCCGTACTGGCTGGTAACGATACTGTCGCCTTTCTGGATGGGTACGCTTTTCGGAAGGTTGCTGATGAAAATAGTGGAAGGGCTTTTACCATCCCAGTACACCTGTCCTGTTTCTCCGCTTTTCTTTACGCGGCCGCTGATGCGGCTTTGCAGGTGGAGCAGGCTCATCACTACGGAGTAGTTATCGCCGGTGTTCACCACCACTCCCAATACGCCATCGGGACTGACCACTCCCATATCTTTTCTCACTCCTTGTTTTTCTCCGCGGTGGAGTGTGAAATAATTGTTGGGGAAGATGAGATAGCGGTTCACCACTTTTGCATCACGGTACAGGTATTTGCGGCGGATGCCGGTAGTATCGTAGGGAATGGAATCTATCCTTAGCGCAGTGCTGGTATCGGCTACTTCGAAATCCTGTTTGAGCAGGTTCCTGAGCATGGTATTTTCCTGCACCAGGCTCTCATTGGTCTTTTTGAGATGGAAGTAGTATTCAACGTTGTTGTAGCGTTTGCTGAGCTTACCCGTAATATCATTGGCTACGCCCATAAAGGCTGCTTCATGGAATTCATTGTAATGAAACAGCATGTACAGCGCGGTAATCTGCATCACCAGGAAGAAAAAGAAATTGAAGAATTTTCTGATGAAGAGAAAAATGTTACGCAAAGGAGGTAAGTTTTAAAAGTCCTAACGCATTACAAACGGATAGTGCTCGTAGTTCTTCAGGGCCAGGCCGGTTCCGCGAACAACGCTTTTCAGCGGATCGTCTGCCACGTGTACCGGCAGTTTGATCTTTTGGCTGAGGCGTTTGTCGAGGCCACGGAGCAGGGCGCCACCTCCAGTGAGGTAAAGGCCTCTGCGATAGATATCGGCAGCCAGCTCGGGCGGCGTCATTTCCAGGGCTTTGAGGATGGCTTCTTCGATCTTGAAGATGCTCTTGTCCAGCGCTTCCGCGATTTCCTGGTAACTCACCATGATCTGTTTGGGGATACCGGTTACGAGGTCGCGACCGTTGACGGGGATATCATCAGGCGGGTTGTCCAGGTCCTTCATGGCTGCGCCGATATTGATCTTGATCTGTTCGGCAGTACGTTCACCAATCAGGAGGCTATGGTAGCGGCGGAGGGCTTCCATGATATCCGCCGTGAATTCATCACCTGCGATACGGATACTCTGGTCGCACACGATACCGGCCAGTGCAATCACTGTGATACCGGTAGTACCACCACCTATGTCGATGATCATGTTACCAACTGGTTCTTCAACATCGATCCCGATACCCAGTGCCGCCGCCATGGGCTCATGGATCAGGTACACTTCTTTGGCTCCCGCCTGCTCCGCACTGTCGCGAACAGCGCGTTTCTCCACCTCCGTGATGCTGCTTGGAATACAGATCATCATCCTCCAGCTTGGGGGAAACAGGGGTTTCTTGGGATACACCATTTTGATGAGTTCACGGATCATCAGCTCGGCAGCATTGAAGTCCGCGATCACACCATCTTTCAGGGGACGGATCGTGCGGATGCTTTCGTGCGTTTTCTCGTGCATCATCAGGGCCTTCTTCCCTACCGCCAATACATTCTTCAGGTTATTACGGTCCAGCGCCACTATACTCGGTTCATTCACCACTACCTCATCGTTATGTATAATCAGGGTATTAGCGGTACCCAGGTCAATCGCGATCTCTTGGGTGAAAAAGTTGAATAAGCCCATTTTGAAAGGTCAGATTTTTGGATTGAAAGTTATGCCTGCAAAATTGAATTAAATAATCGATACTAACAAAGTGTAATCACAGCGAAACTGTGATCCGGACAGTAATTTTTCAACAAGTGTGGATACCAGCAAAGCCTGTATCCTTTCTATGCACTAACGCCACTTACTACCGTAAATTGTATTTTGAAAAGTATTTCATTTTTCTGACAATTGAAGTACTATTCACGGAGAAAAATGAACGCAAATAGAAAAAACTGGCCCTGTTTTATTCATCATCTTCTTTTCTTCACTCCTGGTGCAGTCTCAGGAGAAGAAAGTTCCTTACGGCAACAATCCTGCCACATGCAGATTTCTAAACCGGGTGTCTTTCCAATAACATTTTCATTATCTCATTCAAAGGAATCGCCGTTACCCCTTCTCCTAATGAAAATCCAAGCACAAGGTTTATCTCAGCCCCAACCCGGTGAGCGATAAAAGTATGGCTGAACCCTGGCCGGCAGGACGGAAAGAATATTTTCAATATTGTCGAGATAAAACAAAATAAGTCGACAAATTTAACACGTAGTATTAAAATTGTCGACTTAATAATAAATTTCTACTCCTTACTTCTGCACAAATCCAAGCCTCATTTCCATGGCTTTGCTCAGTTCAGGCAGCCTTCTTCTTTCAATGAGAAAGCTGGTCAGCCTGGCGATTTCGGCAAACACATAATGCTTGTCCAGCGCGCCTTTTAAATATTCTTTACCGGTACTGCCACCAGTACCGATGCGGGTTCCGATGATGCGATGCACCATACTCATATGCCTGTATCGCCAGGTACTCATCTGCTCATCGATCTCCAGCAAATTGTTGAGCAACTGGAAAGGCAATTGCAGGATCGGGTAACCACGGTACAACATGATGAAAAGTGCAGCCCGACTGGCGCGGGGGCTCAGTTGATTTTCCTCGCTGGCAGATGAATCCAGGAATACTTTATCGAAATAGGCTTTGTTGGCATTCTCCGCTTCAGCCAGGCTACCGGAATACAACTGACGGTAATCGGCCCAAAACTGGTGCAGGCCTGTATTTCCGGGATCGGCGCCCAGGGATTTGTATTCAGCCCAGAGATTTCCTTCTTCAAAGAATGGCATTCTTTCCAGCCAGCCATTCAATAATTGCAGCAGGCTCTTCTGTGATTCTGCTTTTTTGATGATGTCTATCTGTTGCTGACGAAGCTGTGAAATATAATATTCCTGGCCATGACGATGCTGGTATTTAAGTCCCAGCCTGGCTTCCAGCTCTTTGAACTGCCAGCTCTGGAAACCGGATGCAGGACGAAGCATATCCCTGAAGTCCAGGAAATCCATCGGTGTCATCGTTTCCATGATATCGATCTGGTGCACCAGCACTTTTAGAATGGATACCACCCTGTTCAGGCGATGAACAACGGTTTGCAGGCCGGGGGAATTATCGTTCACGGGTTTTTCCATGATCTCCGCCACGGAATTCACTTCAAACAAGAGTTGCTTGAACCAGAGCTCATAAGTCTGGTGAATGACGATGAACAGCATTTCATCATGCGCATGCTGATTGAGCTTGTCACTTTCCAGGAACTGGGCGTCCAGGATCTTGTCCAGCTCCAGGTAATCATTGTAGTGTACTTCTTTCATATAGCTTAAAACGTTTATCAGAACTCGTAACCAATATCGTTGCGGTAGTACATGCCATCATAAGAGATCTGCTCCAGCGCTTTCCTGGATTTGCCTACAGCCTCTTTGACGGAATTGCCATAAGATGTAACGCAGAGCACACGCCCACCGGCGGTTTCCGTGATGCCATTGCGGATGCCGGTCCCGGCATGGAACAGCAGGCTGTCAGCAGGTAATTCAGTATCAAGACCACTGATAGGAAGACCTTTCTTATAATCTCCTGGATAGCCGCCACTCACCGCCATTACGGTGCAGGCTACACGAGGATCCTGTTCCACCTTCAACTGCGCCAATGTACCATTGTCGGCAGCCAGTAACATTTCCACCAGGTCGGAAGCCAGTCGCGGCATTACCACTTCCGTTTCGGGATCGCCCATCCGGCAGTTGTATTCGATCACATAGGGATCATTGCCTACTTTAATAAGGCCGAAGAATACGAATCCTTTATAATCGAAGTTCTCTTTTTCAAGACCTTTTATCGTTGGCTCGATGATTTGATCTATTACTTTCTTCATGAAGCTTTGGTCAGCAAAGGGCACGGGGCTTACAGCGCCCATCCCGCCTGTGTTCAGACCGGTATCGCCTTCGCCGATGCGCTTGTAGTCCTTGGCTTCGGGGAGCAGCACATAAGATTTACCGTCGGTGAGCACAAATACGCTCAGCTCGATACCGGAGAGAAAAGCTTCCACCACTACTTTTTTGCTGGCTTCACCGAATTTGCTCTGCTGTATCATCTGCTCAAATTCGCTCACAGCTTCTTCCGTAGTTTGACAGATCAGCACTCCTTTGCCGGCGGCCAGTCCATCTGCTTTCAACACTACCGGTAATGGATGTTGTTTCAGGTATTCAACGCCGTCATTGAAGTTGGTTGCATCAAATTCGCGGTAAGCCGCAGTGGGAATATCATGACGTTGCATGAACTGTTTGGCGAATGCCTTGCTGCCTTCGAGCTGTGCAGCGTACTGCGATGGTCCGATGATCACTACCTGTTTCAGGCTTTCATCTTTCCTGAAGAAATCTGTGATGCCCTTTACCAGAGGTTCTTCGGGACCAACCAACACCAGGCCGATCGCATTCTTTAAAACAAAATCCTTCACAGCAGGAAAGTCGGTGGCTGAGAGCGCCACATTGGTGCCGCACTGCGCGGTGCCGGCATTACCCGGTGCAATGAATAACTGATCACAATGAGCACTCTGCACCAGTTTCCAGGCCAGTGCATGTTCGCGGCCGCCAGAGCCAAGTAGTAAAATATTCATATATTATTATGCTAACCTTTTTTGACCGTGCGAATTTCGGTATTCACCCTTGATTTGGCGAATTTTATTGATGAATCCGGCACTATGGTGAATTTTTCACTATTTTACGCCGCTAAAATGGATCGGACACAGCCGGAGGGCGGTTTGCAGCGGGATCGTGTATCCCTAAACACGTAGGCCTTAATCGGAAATTGACTTCTCTCCGGGCCCTGAAGCACGATCCACAACGATTGCAACACCCAAAATCCATTATATGAATTCACCCGCTGCGGGAAATCCGGGAAAGCATCCCAAAGGATTATTTGTTCTATTTTTTACAGAGATGTGGGAACGATTCAGTTACTATGGCATGCGCGCGCTGCTGGTACTGTACGTTGTTAACGGCCTGATGATGACAGATGGCTACGCCAACGATGGCGTTTATGGTAGCTACACGGGACTTGCATTCCTTACTCCATTATTGGGTGGATATTTTGCCGACAGACTCTGGGGCAATCGCCGTTCAATTGTTGTAGGCGGATTCATGATGGCTGCCGGTCAGTTACTGATGTTCTTCAGTGCATCTGTGTATACCAATGTTCCCCTCGCTCATACAATCATGTGGATTGGCCTGGCAGTGCTTTCACTGGGTACTGGCTTCTTCAAACCTAATATCTCCAGCATGGTGGGGCATCTGTATCCGAAAGGAGACAAAAGGCTCGACTCTGCTTATACCATATTCTATATGGGCATCAACCTCGGCGCTTTCATCGGTCCCCTGGTCTGCGGTGGATTAGGAAACCTGTACGATGAAAACAAGAACCCGATCCCCGAAGCTTTCAAATGGGGCTTCATGGCTGCAGCGGTTGCAATGGTTTTCGGTACTCTCTTCTTTATCTTCCTGAAGAATAAATATGTTGTGGACCCCGAAGGCAATGGCATCGGTATCGGTCCCAACAAGAACAATATCAAAAATGAAGAAGGCCGCGCACGTGAAAGCAATAAATCTTCTTTCGTATCAGTTGCCGTATGGTCTGCCATCGGCCTGGCGATGTTCTTTGTATTCAGGTATGTTGGCGATCTCGATTATATCGGCTGCTTCATTTTCAGTGTTGCGATAGCTGTATCCGGGCTGATCCTTTTCGATCAATCCCTTACTCCTTCTGAAAGAGGAAGGGTGATCGTTATCTTCATATCTGCTTTCTTTGTGATCTTCTTCTGGGCTGCATTTGAGCAGGCCGGCTCTTCACTCACATTATTTGCAGAAAGGAATACCAACCGGAGCTATGAAGTGCATACCAGCATGGGTAATGTAATCCTCTTCATCCTGGCCATTGCTGTTGTTCTGTATTATTTCCTGCAAAGAATGATGGAGATCCCATCTGAATTGAAAAAATTGTTTGCGGGTCTGGCCATTGCGGCTGTTGTACTTGCTATATATTATTATGTACAGGGCACGGCCTACGATCTTACAGAGATCCCTGCAAGCTGGTTCAACAGTGTGAACTCGATGTGGCTGATCCTGACGGCTCCCTTCCTCAGCCAGTTCTGGCAATTCCTGGGTAAACACAATATGGAGCCAAGTTCTCCGAAGAAACAATCATTCGGTCTCTTGTTGCTGGCTGCAGGTTACCTGCTCATCGCTTATGGCGTGAAAGATGTTGTAGGCACAGTAAGCATGATGTGGCTGCTGGGTCTTTACTTCCTGCATACAGTTGGTGAACTTTGCTTGTCGCCCATTGGCCTTTCACTGGTGAATAAACTGGCGCCTGCCCGTTTCACTTCCATCCTGATGGGTGTATGGTTCCTTTCGAATGCGGTGGCCAATAAATTCGGCGGTCGTCTCGGAGCGTTATTACCCAGCCAGGGACCCACACAATTCCTCGGTTACCAAATCAACAACCTATACGATTTCTTCATGCTGTTTGTGGTGATGAGCGCTATTGCTGCAGCATTGCTCTTTTCGCTGTCCTACTGGATGGAAAAAAGAATGGGTACAGTGAAATAGGTTTCTAAATTCAACGCTAAACTATGTCAGAACAAAAGTTTCAACCTTTCGTACCGGCCGACATGAAGATGGCGGAGTTCACCTTTAAGTCTGTGATAACAGGGGCGATCTTCGGTATCATCTTCGGTGCAGCAACTGTGTACCTCGCGCTGAAAGCGGGTTTGACCGTATCAGCCTCCATTCCCATTTCCGTGATGGCCATCACCCTCAGCCGTCTCTTCCTCAAAACCACCATCCTGGAAAACAATATCATCCAGACCACTGGTAGCGCGGGTGAGAGCATTGCCGCCGGTGTGGTGTTCACGCTTCCCGGATTCCTCTTCCTGAGCGATCCCAGCAGCGCTGATTATTTCAACTATTTCACTATCCTCATCCTCGCGGTTCTCGGTGGTTTCCTCGGAACACTGATGATGATCCCGCTCCGTCGTCCTTTGATCGTGAAAGAACATGGCAACCTTCCTTATCCCGAAGGAACAGCCTGTGCTTCTGTACTCAAGGCAGGCGAGAAAGGTGGCGACTTTGCAAAGACAGCCTTCTTAGGTTTGGGCGTTGCCGTGGTATATGCCTTCTTCCAGAAGATCCTGCACCTGATTGCAGAAACGCCTTACTTCATGACCAAACAGGCTAATAAATATTTTCCCTCAGCAAAACTGAGCGGTGAGATCACACCTGAATATTTGGGTGTAGGTTATATCGTTGGACCGAAGATCGGTGGTGTACTGGTTGCCGGTTCAGTACTTTGCTGGTTCGTGTTCATTCCCCTGCTGGCTTCACTGGTAGATCCAATGGCCATCGCCATGCAATTGAATAAGATCGGTTACCTGAAAGATATTGCAGTGGCTGGCGGCGCCGGTAACTGGGATCCCGTGAATAAAACTTTCGGAGATTTCTCACAGGCTATCTACCTCGCTTACGTTCGCCAGATCGGTGCGGGTGCAGTAGCAGCCGGCGGTTTCATCATGCTGATCAAAACCATTCCAACCATTATCTCTTCTTTCAAAGGAAGTCTTGGTTCTCTGAAAGGCGGACAGGGTACTGAAGCAGTAGAGCGTACCGATAAAGACCTTTCCCTGAAAGTGGTAGGTTTTGGCGTACTGGCGCTGATCATTCTGATTACTTTACTGAATGCCATTCCCGGCGAAGGTTTCGTCAGCAAGTTGATGATCGGTATCCTGGTTGTGATCTTCGGCGCCTTCTTCGTAACTGTATCCAGCCGTATCGTGGGGTTGATCGGTTCGTCCAATAACCCTATCAGTGGTATGACCATTGCAACGATCATGGGTACCTGCCTGGTGTTCATCGCCGTGGGCTGGACTGGTAAAGTATATGAGCCAATGGCGCTGGTAGTGGGCGGTCTGATCTGTATCGCTGCGGCCAATGCCGGTAATACATCCCAGGATTTGAAAACCGGTTATATAGTTGGAGCTACGCCGAAATTCCAGCAACTTTCATTGTTTGTCGGAGCGATCGTTTCTTCCATTGTGATCGGTCTTACCATTAAAGTACTTGATACTCCCACTCCTGAAATGGTGCAGGATGGAATCCAGCACGCAATCGGTACTACCAGTCTCCCTGCTCCCCAGGGTACATTGATGGCAACCCTGATCAAAGGTATCCTCGGTGGTGATCTCGACTGGCAGTTTGTACTGGTTGGTGTATTCATCGCCATCTTCATCGAGCTTTGCGGTATCAAAGCATTGTCTTTCGCTATCGGTATCTACCTGCCGCTGGCTACCACACTCCCAATCTTCATCGGTGGTATGATCCGTGGTATCGTAGACAGAAGGAAAAAGAAGAAAGGCGACCTCATTGAAGGTGCCGAAGAAGACCTTCAGAAAGGCAATCTCTTTGCAACTGGTCTTGTTGCCGGTGGCGCTATTGCCGGAGTGATCGTGGCCTTCCTTTCTGCGAATACTGGTATCCGTGAGGGACTTGAGAAGATCAGTGTGGAACATGGTCTTTCTGCAAGTCTTGGTGAAACAGGTTATTACCTCCTCGGCGCCGGTTTCTTTGCGTTGATGGGTTATATTTTGTATAGAGTAGGTATGAAGAAAACAGTAACACTGTAATCTTTTTATCCTCAATTATTTTGCAAATGCGCCTCCCCGTGAGGCGCATTTTTTATGATAAGGCTGCCCGGGGCAACGATTTTCACCGATTTTTTGTGTATTTTTCTTGACAAAGCATCTACCTGCTACAAACACCCTTAACCTTGTGAGGTATGAAATATTCTCTCTTTATTGTTTCCAGCTTGTTCCTTTTCTCTTGCAAAAAAGATAACAAGCAAGCCTATTCCAATGACACGGGTATCAGGATCAGTTCTTACAAAGCACCGGCAACTGAAGTGCAGCTTACCTATACTGATCAGAACCTGATCAGTACAATCGTAGCAAAGCAATACAAACAAAATACACTGCCTTTACCCATCGCTTCTTTTTCCATTGCCACTACTAATGTTGAGTATGTGAACAGCACTCCGGTAAAATTGGCCACCAGTATTGCAACGGGCGATATCAATGTGAGTACCAGTTCAACTTTGAAGTGGAGCGGCAAAGGCGTACTGCAGCAGATCGTTAATGAAAACCCCAGTTACCTGCCGGTCAACTGGACCGCAGATGCGCAGGGAAGGCCAACCGGTTTTTCCGATGTGGGTCCCGGAAAAAAATGGACGTACGATAAGAATGGAAATGTTGTACCGGAGAATATTCCAAACGGCTCAAGCGGTACCAAAACTTCAAACATCACTTTCACTAATCATAAGAATCCTTTCAATAATGGACGGATCGGTCTGCTGCTTTATTTGAATGCGTCGCTACATGAACCCATCGACGCTGTTCGTTACTTCTCAGCACACTTACCAGAAAAATGGGAAATTATTACAACCCGCCCCATTTCCAATATTCCCGGAGATTTGTTTCCACCGGCCACCACGTTCACATCCAAAACAATTTTCAGCTATAGTTATCTTTTTGATGGGTCCGGTTTGCTCACTGGTATTACTGAGAAAATATTGATGGAAGACAGAAGAGATGATCTGCTGGTGTATCAATCGGAAACAACTACCAATTATCCTGTAAGCAGTTACAGGATTCGATAATTAGATTGGGCGAATAACCGATTCCAAAATAATTGTACCTTAGGTCTTCCTGCCACAGCCACTGAACTTCTCAGAGCGGGATTTTGGATCCTATATTCCTATTGAACTCATTCCCGCAACAAATTCTTTTTATGAACAAGTATTTTCTATCCCTGCACAGGGCTATAAGCCTGTTATTGATCAGTGTTTCTGTACTCCTGTTTTCCTGCCAGAAAGAAACAAATGATCCGCCTCCCGAAGAACAGGAACCTTCAGATGAATATTTGATCACCGAGATGGATAATAACTATGGCAGGTATAAATTGACCTACAACGAAAAAGATCAGCTTACAGTTGCCGAATTTTTAGAGAACACCAATGATTCTCCTGATCCCAGGCCTTATCAAAAGGTAGAATACAAATATGAAAATGGAAAGGTTACAGGATTCTCTCAATGGTTTTACAACACCAGCACAAAGACCTGGGGGTCTCAATCAGAAGCTGGTTTTGTTTACGACCAGAATGGAAGAGTGAGTAAAATGAACGGGCTATCAAGTACAACCACTTATGAATATGATGTTGAAGGCAGGCCCATTAAGATCAGTCCGTCAAATTACAGGGCATTAGAATTCAGCTATAATGCAGATGGGAATGTAGTGTATGCTTTCATCACATCTGATTATCCTGGCTATCCTTATCGCTATTGGTCAGACATGAAATACACATCTCATAAGAACCTGCTTCTGAGAAATGGAACAGCATTTTTGTTATACACAGCGTTTGGAATAATGACGGGCAGACCCACCGAGGTTTTCTCAGCTCATTTACCAGAGAAGTACGAAACATTATCAGTGAGAATTCCACCGGCCCCTGTATCAGAAAGTAATATTTTCAAAGGAACGAACCTTTCAGAATATTCCTACATTTTCGATAACGATGGACTACTCAAGTCCATTACCGAAAAATACAAGAACCAGACATTTTATGGAAATACATTGGATTCAGATAACAGTGATGAGGCGCATTATGAAATCATCGCCATCAAACGATAGTCATAATTGTTATAAGGAAATTATCCAGGAAGTGAAGTAACGATAAGGATGCTACGATAAACTTGCCGACCCCAGGCAGGTTTATTTTTTTATTGCAGCAATCAATTCATCTTAAAAGGCACTATCATCTCAAATACCGGAATGTTCACCTGGAACTGGGTTTTGTTGTGCAGGTTCTCCATCTGATAAGTGCCATACATCTTTCCCATTTCACTGCGAAGATTACAACCACTCACATACTGATAGCGTTCGCCAGGTTGCAATGAAGGCTGTACACCCACCACACCTTCGCCCTCCACTTCCCTGTTACTGCCATTACTGTCCGCAATATACCAGTGACGACGGTTGAGCTTAACGGGGAATCGGTTATGGTTCTCTATGGTGATACGGTACGCAAACATATATTCACCGGAAATGGGGTTAGAGTAATCCGGCTGGTAAAACGTTTCTACGCTGATTTCTATGCCCTCGGAAATTTTAGATACCATGTACTGCAGTTTCACTTTACTATTAAAGGTAATCAAAAATCCAGCCCTCCTGAAGGAAATACACACAATTTTAATGGGGTTTAATCAACAAGCAATATACCTTTGCCTGTCGAAAAACAAAAACATACAATCAATTATTTATATATGAAAATAGCTGTAGCCAAAGGTGATGGCATTGGCCCCGAGATTATGGATGCCGTGCTGAAGATCTTTGAAGCCAATAAAGTTCCCCTCGAATATGAATTGGTTGAAATGGGTAAATGGGTGTTCGATAAAGGTTTCTCCAATGGAATGACGCCCGAAGCCCAACACACCATTGAGAATCTCGGTATCCTTTTCAAAGGGCCGATGGAAACACCCAAAGGAAAAGGCGTAAAAAGTGTGAACGTAACCGCCCGCAAAACCTGGAACACTTACGCCAACAAACGCGTGTTCCAAACCCTGCACGGTGTGGACACTGTTTTCTCCAAAGCAGGGATTCCCATAGATATCACCGTTGTACGTGAGAACATCGAAGATACTTATGGTGGTATCGAGCATATGCTCACGCACGACGTGGCCCTCAGCCGTCGCTTCATTACCCGCCCCGGCTCACTACAGGTGATCAAGTACGCTTTCGAAATGGCCAAGAAGAAAGGCGCTCGCCGCATCACCTGCGGTCATAAGGCCAATATCATGAAGATCACTGACGGCCTCTTCCTGGAATGCTTCTACGAGGTAGCCAAAGAATATCCCGATCTCAAATCAGACGATGTGATCGTAGATGATCTCTGTATGAAACTGGTTACACGCCCGGACACATTCGATGTGGTGGTGCTCACCAACCTGCAGGGTGATATCGTATCTGACCTCTGCGCAGGACTGGTAGGTGGACTGGGCTTCGCTCCTTCCGCCAATATCGGAGATCATATCTGCATCTTCGAAGCCGTTCACGGAACCGCTCCGGATATCGCGGGAAAAAATATCGCCAACCCAACAGCGCTCCTGCTCAGTGGAATCGCTATGCTGCGTCACCTCGGCCTGATGGAGAATGCCGCTATCATTGAGAACTCACTGTTATACACACTCGAACAGGGTATCCGCACCGGCGACTTCGGCGATAAGAACAAAACCGCTCTCAACACTACACAATTCTCTGAAGCCATCATCGGCAACTTCGGTAAGAAGCCTGAACAGGGTGCAAAGGAACTGCTGCCCAATATGCCTGTTACACAAACCGTGTTCAAGCTGGAAAAGAACCCCATGCTGGTTTCCAAAGAAATGGAAAACGAGAAGATCGTGGGCGTTGACATGTTCATAGAAAGTGACGAACAACCAGATATGATCGCAAAGAAATGCCAGCGTCATGCAGGCGTGAAATTCAACCTCATCAATATCAGCAACCGCGGTACACAGGTATGGCCTACAGGTTCTATCTACACCAACCTGGTGAACCAGTACAATGTCCGCTTCGAAAGCCTCGACGGATCTGCACTGAACCAGCAGGATGTTCTGGGATTGTACGTGAGCCTCAGCGGAGATTTCAAGATCTGTTCTTCTGAACTGTTGAATATGTGGGGAGATAAGAGAGCATATAGTCTCGCACAAGGACAATAATTATAACGATATAGATACAGCGTGTGGCAAGGAGATACAGCGTGTGGCCAGTCGCTCGCCTCCCGGCGAGTGACCTGTATTTGTTCGCCTCCGGCGAACACCGTGTCGCCGGAGGCGACAGAATAGAAGTCACTCGCCGGGAGGCGAGCGACTGGGCACTGCGAAATTATCCTCCTGCTTTCTTTGTTTTGCTGTATCCGTTCTTCTGCAGGAACTGCATGGTTTTTTCTCTTTGATCCCCCTGGATGATGATTTCGCCATCTTTCACTGAACCACCGGTGCCGCAGAAATTTTTCAGTTGTTTACCCAAAGCTTCCAGGTCATCATATGTTCCAACAAATCCATAGATCAGGGTTACTACTTTTCCGGCCCTTTGCTTATTATCCAGTTGAACGCGTAATTGCTGTTGCGCTGCCGGCAGCGTTGCAGCCTCATCCGCACTCTCTTCCTCATATTTGAAGTTTGGGTCCGTACTGTAAACAAATCCCCTGTTATCGCCTTTATTTTTCTTCGACATGATTTCAGTAATTGTGATTGAATAATCAGTTTTCCTGCCAGATGAATTTACACAAATTTCGCTTTCAGGCTAAGGTCCAGGCTTTTTGCCTGGTGGATCAATGCTCCCACACTTACAAAGTCAACACCTGTTTCCGCAAAGCTCACGATGGTATCCAGGTTGATGCCGCCGCTGGCTTCAGTTTCATATTTCTTATCGATGATCTGAAGCGCTTCACGCAGCTGGTCCGTTGTGAAATTGTCCAGCATGATACGGTCTACTTTTCCATATTTTACAACGCGTTTCACTTCGTCCAGCGATCTTGTTTCCACTTCGATCTTCAATCCGGGCTTCACTTCTGTAACGTAACGGTGCGCGCGTTCGATGGCCTGTTCCAGTCCGCCGCTGTAATCAACATGATTGTCTTTCAGCATGATCATATCGTACAGGCCCATACGATGGTTCACGCCGCCGCCTATGCGAACTGCCTCTTTCTCCAGCAAACGGAAATTGGGAGTGGTTTTGCGCGTATCCAGCACACGGGTATGATAACCTTTGATCTTATCGGTGTATTCCCTTGTGAGGGTAGCGATGCCGCTCATGCGCTGCATGCAGTTCAGCACCAGTCTTTCACACTGAAGAATGGTGTACACGGAAGCGCTCACTTCAAAAGCGATCTCGCCTGCCTTCATATGATCACCATCTTTCTTGAAAGCTTTGAAATCAACGGAAGGTTCTTTGTAACGGAAGATCTTCTCTGCGATCTCCATTCCGGCAAGAATGCCATCCTGTTTGATTTTAAGTACGGCAATGCCTTTTGTTTCCGGGGGAATGCTGCTGAGTGTGGAGTGGTCGCCATCGCCGATATCTTCCTGCAGGGCGGCTTTAACGAGTATGTCTAATTGTTCGTCGAATGAAAGCATAGATCACAAAGGTAGTGAACAAAAAAACAAAAAGACCCGGGGCTTGCGCCACAGGTCTTCAAGTGTTTTCAGGGATAATAAGTTGTACGTGCTTATTCGGTCAGGAGCTCGAAGCCCATTTCCTGCACTACCTGCTGATCACCCTTCTGCTTCATGTAAAATTTCGTACGATAGTTTCCGTTTTTGGTTACAAGCGTTCCAATGCAGAACTGAGCGCCATTCTGTTCGCCTTTGTGCTTTACCTGGAAGCTCTTTACTCCATTGCTGGCAAAAAAATCTTTCAGAATGATCTCTGCCTGACTTTTACTGTAGTTATCACTCTTGTTTGGAAGAGAAATATCCACCCTGCCATCGAAATACTTTGAAAGTTGGGCAGCATTTCCGCTTTTCAGGGCTGCTACTACATCTTCAATTGAATAGAATCTTGTAGTAAAGGATACCAGGAAAAGCGAAACAAGCATTGCCGCAATTCCCAGAGTCTTTTTCATAATCAACATTTTTTATGTTCGGGGTAAAAATTGCTAATTCCATGCCAAAGTAAGAATACGTTGAAAAATTACCTGCAACGATGTATTCCATTAACTTTGCTCTTTCATTGAACAAATCTAACACAATCATTCCGTTATATGAATACCAGCAAAGCAATACTGATCATTATGGATGGATGGGGCCTTGGAAAGGTGCAGGCATCCGATGCTATTCAACACGCCAACGTGCCCTTTGTGTCTTCCTTATACAATAAATATCCGCATACTACGCTGGTTACCTGTGGAGAACAGGTAGGATTGCCTGAGGGACAAATGGGCAACAGCGAAGTGGGGCATCTCAACCTGGGCGCCGGCCGGATCGTTTACCAGGAGTTGCAAAGGATCAATGTTGCCATCCGCGATGGTGAACTGCAGCAACATCCTGCCCTGATCAGTTCCATCCGTTATGCACTCGATAACAAAAAACCACTGCACCTCCTCGGTCTTGTTTCCGATGGCGGCGTGCATTCACATATCGATCACCTCAAAGCTATCGTGTCTGTTTGCGCAGAACAAGGTCTCTCCGAAGTTTATATCCATGCCTTCACAGATGGCAGGGACACAGATCCCAAAAGCGGTTACGGTTTCCTCACCGATCTGCAGAACCACCTGGATGTAGTGAAAACCGGAAAGATCGCTACCGTGAGCGGACGCTATTATGCCATGGACCGCGACAAACGCTGGGAGCGCGTGCAACTGGCTTACGATGCAATGGTAAATGGAAAAGGAGAAAAGAAGAAAGATGCACTGGAGGCCGTACGTGAATCATATGCTCATAACACAACTGATGAGTTCATCAAACCCATCGTGATCACAACTGCAGATGGCAATCCGGTTGCACAGATCAAAGACGGCGATGCAGCCATCTGTTTCAATTTCCGTACAGACCGTTGCCGCGAGATCACTGCTGTACTTACGCAGCAGGATTTCCCTGAGCAGGGTATGAAGAAACTGAAACTGCACTACACTACCATGACCGAGTACGATGCTACTTTCAAAGATGTACATGTGATCTTCGAGAACGATAATCTGCACAATACACTCGGCGAGATCCTTGCAGCCAATGGCAAGAAACAGATACGTATAGCCGAAACAGAAAAATACCCGCACGTTACTTTCTTCTTCAATGGTGGAAGAGAAGAACCATTTGATGGCGAACGCCGCCTGATGGCGCCTTCACCCAAAGTAGCCACCTATGACCTGAAGCCAGAAATGAGCGCTTACGATATCGTTGATCTCATCGTTCCGGAAATTGAAAAACAATCTGCCGATTTCATTTGCCTGAACTTCGCCAATGCAGACATGGTAGGACATACGGGCATTTGGGATGCAGTGATCAAAGCGGTGGAAACAGTTGACAAATGCGTAGAGCGTGTTGTTACAGCCGCACTCGCCAATGGTTACACCGTGTTCCTCACAGCAGACCACGGCAATGCAGATTATATGATCAACAGCGACGGTACGCCCAATACCGCGCACAGCCTGAACCTGGTGCCACTCTTCGTGATCGGTAAAGATTTCAAAGGCACACTGAAACCCGGCAAGCTGGGAGATATCGCTCCAAGCATTCTTACCGTGATGGGCTTACCCATTCCGAAAGAAATGACCGGCGAAGTGCTGATTGGCCAGTAAGACATTATACTACTGCACTGTACAGATAATGAAAAAAATGGAAGCGGAAGCGCCGGAAGGCATTTCCGCTTTTTTATTTGATGGTCCGGGAGTATCTCGATGCTTCCCTGCCGCTTCACGCTCCGGTTTCAGAACTATGGGTTTCATCCATAAAATCACGGGTCCAGGCGATTTTTCTCCCTGTTTTTTTGCCACCCGCGCAGCTATCTCTGCCAAAAATTGTCTAAATTAGAGGGCAACCAAACGGTTCATATGACCGAAGAAGCCATACTTCAAGGCTGTTTACGTAATAACACGACTGCCCAGCGGGAACTTTACCAGCGCTTTAGCCCCCGCATGCTGTCGGTGTGTTACAGGTTTGCCCACAACAGGGAAGATGCAGAGGATATGTTGCAGGAAGGTTTTATTAAAGTGTTCTCCCAGATACACACCTTCCAGAACAAAGGCGCTTTTGAAGGATGGATAAGACGAATAATGGTTCATACCTGCATCAACCATCTTAAAAAAAACAAGAAGTTCAACGAAAGCGTGGATATCATCCATGCAAATAGTGTACAGGTGAGGGAAGAATCTGTGCCCTCCATCGTACAGGCGAAGCAGGTTGTGGAATGCATCCGCTTATTACCGATAGGTTACAGAACAGTGCTCAACCTTTATGCCATCGAAGGTTACACGCATAAAGAGATTGCAGACATGCTGGATATTGAGGAAAGCACAAGCCGATCACAATACACGCGCGCCAAACAAATGCTGGAGGATATTCTTGTCAGAAAAAAGATCATTCAAAAACCGAAAGAAAAAGTCAACTGGCTGGGGATCGCAAGCGGCCGCTAAGATCTTCAGTGTATAAAATGCTTTATCCAAACCTTTGAAAAATTAAAAAACCCGTACAAACACAAAAGCATTATGGAGCGCGGTTTTTACAATGATGACTTTGAGCAACTGATCAGGCAAAAAGCTGACCAATACAAAATGTTTCCTTCCGAAAATGCATGGAAAGGAATTCATCGCTCATTGCATACGCGCAGAAAATGGTATGGTCTTGGTTTATTGCTTTTCCTTGGCGGCATCAGTTACCTCGCATCATTGCAACTGATGGCACCTTCCACTCCTGCAAAAAAGATCCATAACCATTCTCCTGCTTCAGGCACAGCCGATCAATCCAGCAATTCATCTTCCAATACTATTTCTATCAATGGTCCTGTTGCAGTAGCTTCCAATGCTTCCGGCCCAGGTCGGAACGGGTCCGGTTTCACCGTATTCTCCCCCGCGCCATTCATAGGTACCAACAAAGATGATGAAGAAACTACGGCTAACTATCCATCCGAATCAGATCTTCCTCATACCATTGTGATCACAGAATTGCCTGAACGAACAATCGTGGATGAGATCTTCCTGGAAAAGCCCGGAAAGAATGTGGACCCGGCCGGCAATGCTGCAACTGCATTCCCAGTATTCCCCGGCCAGCCTGAACAGGTACCTGTGGCCGGACTGGCGCTGGTAACCGATGTTCCCGATACCGGGACCAACAGTCACGAGATCAAATCCCCATCTGCTTCCAAAACATCTGCCAGTACTCAAAAATCCGGCAGGGAAGAAGATGAAAAGAGGATCAACTGGCTCCAGGAATATGCAGTGTATGAGCTAACGCCGCCGCCTATGCGCAGATGGGCCTGGCAACTGGCATTCTCACCAACCATGAACTATCGCAAACTCACCAGCAATACGAGTGTATATGACCAGATCAATATCAAAGGTCTTCCCGCAGGCGCTATTGAAGGTAAACCCGAAACCCTTGTAAGCCATCAACCTGCTTTGGGCTTCGGACTTGGATCTTATATAGTATACTCCATCAACAAGAATTTCAGGGTAACTGCCGGTCTGCAACTGAATTATTCCCGCTACGCTATCAAAGCATATACTGCACCAGTTCCGGAAAGAGGAAAGATTGCACTGGATGTTGCGGGCAGTCTACCCGACAGTCTCGTAAGCTATACAAGCCTGCGCAACTTCAGCGGAGAGAAGGCCGAGGATATACAGAACCAATACTTCCAGCTCTCTGCTCCCATCGGTATGGAATTGAGCCTGCTGGGTAATGAAAAACTGCAGGTAAATATCGCCGGAACCATTCAGCCTACATATCTTCTAAATCGCAACTCATACCTCATCACAACAGATTTCAAGAACTATATGAGAGCGCCCAGCCTCGTGCGCCGCTGGAATGTGAATGCCGGCGCCGAGATCTTCGTGAGCTACAAAACAGGAAGCCTCAAATGGCAGGTGGGACCGCAATTCCGCTACCAGTTGCTGAGCAGCTATGTTAAGGAATACCCCATCCGCGAATACCTGATGGAATACGGCGTGAAGATCGGTGTTACAAAAACCATTCGCTAGGCTGTTGCTTCCGCAATTGCAATTACTTATTTTTACCGGATGAAAATGAACCTGGTGATCCTGGCCATCTGCTCCTGCGTGGCTATCTGGTCCTGCAAAGATAAACCTGCACAAACGCCGGCTGAAACAATGAATGCCGACTCTTCTGCCGCTTCCGGTAAAGAAATCTCCTACCTCCCGGTTGGCGACCTCATCCGCGAAGACATTCGACGCGTGGATTCATTTGCAGCAGGCATCCTCTATAAAAAAGAAAACATAAAGACCGATTCCTCCTATATCAACCTGGAAGCATTCAAAAAGATGACAGCACAATTCCTGCTTCCCGAACTTGACTCCAGCAGGTTCCAGCAACTCTTCGGCAATGAATCCTTCATGGACGAAACCACCGAAATGATCAATTTCATCTATCCTGCAAAAGACACCACCACTTCTCTCCGCAAAGTTGTAGTATACATCAGGCCATCACTGAGCGTAGACAAAGTGAACCGGATCTACATGGAAAAAGAATTCAGGGATGGGAATGACTTCGTTCAACAGAAACTTACCTGGGTGATCGAGAAATACTTTTACATCCTCACAATCAGGCATCCGGAGAAAGGAGAGCCCGTTTCCAGCGTCGAGAAAGTGATCTGGGACCCGCAAAGCTACGCCTATTAGTAATTCCGGGCATTCCGTACCTTCGTAGGAACAGACTATGACGGCACAGGAATTTCAGCAGCAGTCCCATAAGATCCCCACCGATCCGGGCATATACAAATACTATGATACACAGGATAATCTCCTGTATGTTGGTAAAGCCAAGAGCCTGCGCAAACGGGTGAGTTCTTATTTCAGCAAGACCTTCACCTCCTACAAAACGCATGAGCTGGTGCAGCGTATCGCGCGCATCGAATTCACCATCGTGGATTCCGAACAGGATGCCTTCCTGCTGGAGAACTCCCTGATCAAACAATTCCAGCCACGCTACAATATCAACCTGAAAGATGACAAGACCTATCCTTATATCGTTCTGAAAAAAGAACCATTCCCCCGCGTATTCCTCACCCGCCGTAAGATCAACGACGGATCAGAATACCTGGGGCCATTCACTTCTGTAGCGCGGGTTCGCGAGCTGATCGATTTCATCAGGTCCAATATACCTCTGCGGACCTGCAAGCTCAATCTAACTGAAACCAACATACGAAAAAACAAATTCAAGGTCTGTCTTGAATACCATCTCGGTAATTGCAAAGGTCCCTGTGAAGGATTCCAATCCGAAGAGGACTACCAGGATGGATTGAACCAGGTAAAGAATGTACTGAAAGGAAATCTCAACCCGGTTATCCAGCATTTCAAACAGGAAATGCGCGCAGCCGCTGAACAACTGGCTTTTGAGAAAGCCGCTATCCTGCACAAAAAGATAGAGCACCTGGAACAATACCAGGCGAAGTCCATCATCGTATCCAACAGGATGATGACGGCCGATGTGTTCTCTATCCTGCGGGATAACGATCTCGCCTACGTGAACTATCTTATGATGGAGAATGGCTCCATCGTTCAAACACATACCGTACAACTGGAGACCCATCTGGATGAAACGGATGAAGAAGTGCTGGCTTTCGGTATTGCCCAATTGCGTTCCACTTTCAACAGCCTCGCTGCCGAGATCATCCTCCCCTTCCCCATCAACTACGAAGAACCTGGCGTGGTACTCACTATCCCTAAAGGCGGCGACAAAAAGAAACTCCTGGAGCTCTCAGAAAAGAACGTGAATTATTTCCGCGAAGAGTTATTCAAGAAAAAGATACTGCAACTGGAAGGCAAGGATGATATGGAGCGAAAGAAGGTGTTGTACCAACTGCAGGATGATCTGCAATTACCGGAAGTACCGGTGCATATCGAATGTTTCGACAACTCCAATTTCCACGGAAGTTATCCCGTTTCGGCGATGGTCTGCTTTAAAGATGGTGTGCCCAGCAAGAAAGATTATCGTCATTACAATGTGAAAACTGTGCAGGGTATCAACGACTTCGCCACGATGAAGGAAGTGGTTGGCAGACGTTACAAACGCCTGATGGATGAAGGTGCATCCCTGCCTCAACTGGTGATCATCGATGGTGGCAAAGGGCAGCTGGGCTACGCGCTGGAAGCCATTGAAGAACTCGGATTGCAGGGAAGAATGACATTGGTAGGCCTTGCCAAGAATGAAGAGGAACTCTTCTTTGCAGGTGATCAGCAAAGTCTGAAGCTTCCCTATAACAGCGAAAGCCTGAAACTGATCAGGCGCATCCGCGATGAAGTGCATCGCTTTGGCATCACATTCCACAGAAAGAAAAGAAGCCAGGGTACATTTAAAAATGAACTGGAACAAATCAAAGGGATCGGAAAGAATACTGCAGATCAGTTGCTGAAAGAATTCAGAAGTGTAAAGCGAATCAGGGAAGCCGGGGAAGAAGCGATTGCCAAATTGATCGGATCATCAAAAGCAAAGATCATTGCAGCCCATTTCAAAGCTACAGATAACAATGGCAATGCAGACCCCAGCAAAATTGTCAACGGCGAAAATGAAGGCCCTGCGGCTCCGCAGGAAGGCCATGCAGATAACTCATCAGATCCAAACGAAAGCGATGTCTGATAAAAGTAATACTCCAATAATTTCCGGGTAAACAAAATGTATTTGGTCGACGAATAGCGGTTTTTTGAGAGAGAGAAATGTCCTAAAAAAATAAGGGGCCCGGATAGACATCCAGCCCCGTTTTTAAAATCCAATATCCTATGAAAAACCAGTGTAAAAATAGTGAATAGGCATCACAAAACAATAACGGAAATGGGTATTTTCTAAAAATCTTACGGTGTGTTGAACCAAATCCGTCCTCAAACTGAATCATTTATAAACATTTGTATAAAAAAAATGGCATCGTAAAAATACGATGCCATTTTTTTATACCAGATTGCTTTCTGTATTAATATGACCAGAGATCCTGTTCGTAGTTGAAAATCTTCTCTTTTACATTTTCTCCTTCGAGTAATGCGAGGATTGGATCTTTTACATAAGATTTGATGAACAGATCATTCGGGTTGTTGATGGTTGACTTGATAATTCTGCTGGAGAACATACGGCTCTCGAACAATTCTTCCCAGCTAACCTTTGCTCCGAAGTTGCGGCCATTATACACTTCGTACCTGGCGAAAGTGGGGCGAAGATCAGGATAGTACACCCAGAACAACGGCGTTACATCGCGGAAGGAACCATCTTCATTATAAATGGATTTCAGCGGAGCGATACCGAGAATGCGGGTGAACAGCCTGGAAGACTCTTTGTCGAAGATCACATCTTCTTTGATCCAGTAACGTTCAACGGATTTATCAGGATCGAATTCATCGATGATGGTTGTATCCTTCATGAGGCCTTTGGAACCATCAACATCATTCACCAGGTCAGGGATCTGGATGCTTCTCGGTTTACCCACGAGCGCTTCAGAAATCTCTTTGAAGGTGATCGGGGTAGTGAACCTGTCGTCAAGAGGAGCGAAAGCAGTGATGCTGTCGTTCTTGATGGCATTGAGAAGGATCATGATAAAGCGTTGGTTACCGAGGTCGCCATCTGCTCTATAAACGAAGGGTAAGTTCATTTTTTCGTGTACATCGATCTCTCTCCATACACGTTGAACATACACCGCATCATCTTCACGGATATGCTCATACGCCAATGGAGTTCGCTCTTTTACGAGGTTGCGTTCAATGGCATTGTCGTTGCGCAGAGAAGGCTTCAGTGGCGGTATGTTAAGGTCTGCTTCCAAAGGTGCAGCCACAACGGGCTTCACGGTATCGGGAGCCGGTGCGATAGCAGCGGGATTGGCAGCAGCCTGTGTTCTGGTGCTGTTTGTTTTCTTCGCGGTGGTAGTGCGGGTAGACTTCGTGCGAACAGGCTTCTTGGCCTGCGCATCCACCTCGGTGGAAACAAACGCCAACACTGCGAGCAGCATTCCGAGTTTGATAAGACGGTTCTTCATTGTTCCCTTTGTTTAAAAGAAGTTTATATTATTTCAGCTTGAAGCTCATTGATCCGATATCGCGTTGTTTTCCGTCAGGGCCGATTACTGTGATATTATCGAAGAATACAACAGAGCCGGGGCCTGTGCGGGAAACCAGTTGAGCAGCCTGACCGCTCCAACGGTTACCGTTGTTGGTAGCTTCAGCATAAACCTGGATGGGTCCACCCTGAGCACCGAACCTGTAGCTGACAACTTTATATGGCGCTTCAAAATCTGAGTCTTCCAGTTTGGCGATGATACCACCAATGGCTTTGAATTCAGCAGCTCCGATATTACCGCTTTTCTTGGTGCCGAGGAAGGCAGCAGGATTAGGCAGGTATTTTACACGCATGGGGAACTTGTAACTTTTGCCATCGGCATTCACTACAATGTCAGCCATGCCCGGAGTTCTGGGACGTGCAACGTAGTTGTCGCCACCAGATTTGCTGATCTCACCATTGCTGAAGCTTACGCGCACTTTTTCTGCGCCTACGCTACCGCCGGAGATGGTCATTGGGTTGTCTACACCGATATACAGTACGTTCATCTTCTGAAGGAACACAGAGGCTCCTGATGGTGTACCGATTGTGTATTCAACTATTTCATTTTTTTCCTTCACTTCACCATCAGGTGTAGTGTAGCGGATCTTTACATTGATCTTTTGTGTGCCAGCGCCTGAAGCAGTGGTTTTATAGATCGCTTTACCACGCTCAAGCTGCATTTGTTTTCCACCGATGAAGATCTCTGGTTTGGCAGCTTCACTGAAAGCGCCGATACCAGCAGTGATCTCGATGGGGTCGCCGGGCATCGCATAAGTTCTGTTGGCCTGTGCGATAGCTTCAAACTGATCGTATACAAGTTTCACAGCGCCGATCTGCTGGTGGCAGAAGTCGATCACCTGGGCTTCAGAGTTCCTTACGTCGTTCTGCAATTTGTTCAGGATGGTCATGGCGGCGATTGCGGGCGTCATATGGAAATTGCTCATGGTCCAGCCATTGGCATTGTTCTCATATTTATTACCGCTGGTAGATTTCGGAACCGTCAGATCGATCGGCAGCGATTTCTGGAAATCAGCTACGGCCTTGGCTACAGCAGCTTTGGTGGCAGGATTTTCAGCGAAAGCGGGATCGTTAGGGTCCAATACACCGATCAGTTTCTTTTTGAAATCATCGATCTTTTTATACAGTTCCTCGCCTTTACCTTCTTTTTCAAGGAGACGGGTAGAGGCATCGAGTTTGTCTGCGTTCATTTTTTGTTCGCCGTTCTCTTCATGAGAACCTGCGTATTCAGCAAGCTGATTTTTCAAATTTTGAATCTCAGAATACATCGATGCAGCGAGGGCTTTTGCCGCCTCGGCCTTTGGAGCCCAGATGGCAGCCTTTGCGGCAGTTTGCTGATCTTTTTTCTTCTCATCCAGAGACTGGTAGGTCAGAGCGTTCTTATCGCTGATGATCTGGTTGGAAGTAGTGATACTGTTATTTACGGTCTCGAAGGCATTGATGATTTCTGATGATACGTTGAGTGCCAGCAATGCTGTCAACACCAGGTACATCATATTGATCATCTTCTGCCGGGGCTCTTTAGGTAAAGCCATGGATCTGGGTTTTTCAGTTTAAACAATTCAAAGTCTAATGCGTACGATTGGGTACAGGATTATTGGACTGCCTGTGATTAGCGACCTTGCATAGCGCTGAGCATATTTCCGTAAACGGTGTTCAGGCTGCTGAGGTTGCCCGCCAGTTTGGCGATTTGCTCATGAGCTTTCTTCGCATCATCAACACTGTTCTGCATGGTTTGAGAAGCAGCGGCGAGGTTGCCATAGAAACCTTTCATGGCTTTCAGGTGGTTGTTGGTGTCCTGTAATTCCAGTTCGTAGATCGCATTGAGAGAACCGAGGTTCTTTGTCAATACAGAAACCTGCTCATGGAATTGTTTAGTGCTGTCTGCTGCAGAGTTGAATGTAGTGATGGTAGCAGTAGCGCCCTGGTAGGCAGTTGTCATCTGTCCCAATGCATTGGCTGCTTCTTTTGTTTTAGCAGAGTAGTCATTGGTAGATTTTACTACATCAGATACATCAGCAATATTGCTAACAGATGTGCCCAGTTTTTTGAATCCGTCGCTCAGGCTTTTCAGGCTGGCTGGGGTGATGTCGGCATCCTGCATCATTTTGTTCATGTTGTCCAGAGCAGGGTTACCGGAAGAAGCGCCACCGGCCAGTTTAGGCAAAGCCTCAGCTATAGCGTGCATTTCAGATCCGGGAGGAGGTAAGAATGCGTATACAACAAAAATAACTGCTTCTGTGATCAGACCTGCTGTAAGGAAGAAGTCTGCCAGAGGTTGGTGCGTAATCTTCTGCCAGGCGCCAAAGATTACGATAGCAGCGCCCATACAAACGATTATGTTTACAATTCTTTCTGTTGATTTAGAAACTCCAGCCATAGATTAATTTTTAAATGGTTAGAAAACGGGTTTTCAGGGTTTGGAAATTAAATGTTTAATGCCATTACAATAAGATACTGGTTTGCTTCTCTTCGTAAATCAAAGCAATTAACGATTCAATACAGTCACAAATTTTCTACTTAGCAGAAATTTAACGTTTCTTCTGCGAAGCTGGTAAATCAATCACGCAACGGAAGCCAATATAAGCTTTAGCAGTATCCATGTACTCATAGTTCCTGGCGCTTGTCTGGAGGAAGTAACCTACATCTTTCCAGCTGCCGCCACGGATCACCTTACGCTTCATTCTGGGAGGGTCAGAATCCTGCGCGTTGAAGCGGATATCAGGATTCATGTCATGTTGGAAATTATATGCACCCTCATAATACAGGGAAGAAGTCCATTCAGCTACGTTACCAGACATGCAGTAAAGGCCGAAATCGTTGGGCCAGTAAGCATCGGCACGTGCAGTGTAGAAAGCTCCGTCCTCAGGGTAGTTACCACGGCCGGGTTTGAAGTTGGCCAGGAGGCAACCCTGTTTGTTACGGAGGTAGTAGTTACCCCAGGGGAACATTGATTGTGAACGACCGCCACGGGCTGCATATTCCCACTCTGCTTCTGTAGGCAGACGGAAGTCAGACTCTGTAGCTCTCTTCTTGGATTCCAGGAAAGAATTCAGATAATGCGTTCTCCATTCGCAGAAAGCAGTGGCCTGGTTCCAGTTCACACCTACCACGGGATAGTTACCGAAGGCAGGGTGGGAAAAGTAACGCTTGGTCATCGGTTCATTGTAGGAATAGCTGAAGTCGCGGATCCAGATCAATGTATCGGGATAAATCTTGATATCTTTCTTTACGATGAATTTGCTGCGGGGAACACCTTTGTTCTCACGTTTGGCTGCTTCTTTCAGATCAAAAGTTTCAGAATGATAAACGATCTTATCCGGATCGATCTCTTTCTTACCAAAGATCCTGTTCTCAGGAGTCAGGATCATCTGGTCGATCTTCTCGATAGTAGCCTTATCGTTGTACTTGATGGTTTTGGCTTTTTTCCAGTCAACCACAAACACGCCATCCACTTCCTTACCGTATTGCAGTCTTACGGCGGCAGTAGAGTCGCGCACCCAGTTCACGAACTGGCGGTACTCGTTGTTGGTGATCTCGGTGGCATCCATCCAGAAGCCATTGATGGAAACCTGCTTATTTCTGGCAGTATAGTTGAAGTTGATGTCCTCATCAGAGGGACCCATATGGAAGGTTCCAGGTGGGATATAAACCATTCCGAGCGGCTTAGTCAGGTTGTTGGCATTAGCCGGAGCAACACCATGAAGCTGGCCGTCATTAGGCAGTCCTTTTGACTTTCCGCTCTTGCCGCAACCGGTGGCAATGACCATCACCCCCAGGGCTGTCAAAACGGATAGGTTTTTCATTTTCATCATATTAAAGGGTATTGGGCAAAAATAATGTTTTACCGACTTCATCGCAAGTTTAGAATTTATTTTTTAAAACTGCAAACACCATCAGAGCTTAGGTTTAAACGGCTCCGGACACGCTATTATTGTATCAACTACAGATTTAAGTTTTACACATCATCAAGCTGCTTAATCAATGCATTAAGTTGTGTAACAGGTGCATTGCAAGCATAATTTTTACATAGGAAGATCAGGGTTTCTGGGTAATCAGGTTTGCCGGACAATAGGGGGAATTGTTCATCAGCCTGGTGTGAGGACTGAAAGATACGGAAGGGGATAAAGGTTTTCAAAAAATCCTCACGAAGCGTAGCAAAATTCCCGCCAACAATCACTATTTCCGGAATTCCGTACGAGAATGCCTGAATCAGGGTTGCCCAAACTCCAAACGATGTGGGATACCGCGTTACTGCCTGCAACAATCCCGCGCACATCGTAGCTGCCCGCTCTTTCCATGCTCCTTCGTCGAAAACCATTCCGAGGTAATAAAGATTGGAGGCCATTACTGCATTGCCGGAAGGGACCGCACCATCATAGACTTCTTTCTTACGTACGATAATATCTGCCTGACCGCTGGGTGTATAAAAGAAAAATCCTGTTTCATCTTCACTGAACTTGTCCAGTACATATTCCAGTAATTTCTTTGCCTCATTCAGATAGGTTTTGTTACTGGTCACTTCCTGTAGCTGGACCAGCGCTTCCAACAGGCATGCATAGTCGTCCAGGAAGGCAGGATATTTCGCCACTCCTTCCTTGTATGTATGATGAAAACTATTATCTGATCCCCGGAATGCTTTCAGCAGAAAATCCATATTGGCTTCTGCGGTCTGCAGGTATTCTTTCTTCCCCAATATGGCATACGCCTTACTGAAGGCGATATTCATCATCGCATTCCAGCCTAGGAGTTGTTTGTCGTCTAGCGCAGGCCGGATACGGGTTTCCCGATGTTTCAACAATTTCGCTGAGGCTTTTTCCATTCTTTGCCACAATTCATCTTCCGTGATCTCCCAGGCGTCTGCAATATCGGCTGTGCTTTCTTTGATGCGGAGGATATTGGTATGTTCCCAGTTTCCGTGAGGCGTTACATCATACACCTCATTGAAGAGCTCTGCATCTTCCCCCAGAAGCAGGTCCGTTTCTTCCTTACTCCATACATAGAACTTTCCCTCCACTCCTTCGCTGTCTGCATCCAGGGCCGCATAAAAACCGTTTTCGGGCGATAACCACTCCCGGGCAACAAAAGCTAACGTTTGTTCGATAACGCGCTTATAACGGTCTTTCCCGGTGACCTGGTAAGCTTCGCAGAGCGTGATCACCAGGAGAGCATTATCGTATAACATTTTCTCGAAGTGGGGCGCCAGCCATTCTGCATCGGTAGAGTACCGTGCAAATCCTCCGCCAAGTTGATCGTAAATGCCGCCATCGATCATTTTATCCAAACTGAGAGTAGCCTGTTGAAGGGCTTCCGCATTTTTGGTGCGATGATGATAATGCAGGAGGAAACGAATGGTGAAAGTTTGCGGAAATTTTGGAGCCTTTCCGAAGCCGCCGTCAGTACGGTCGGCCTGCTTCATGATATTCGCAAACATCTCGTCCACTTTTTCTTTCGTGAAAAGCGATTCGGGAGTGATGTCCACCGCCTGGTTCGTCAATCCGAAACCATTGGAGGAAATAAGATGTTGGGTTAGTTGTTCCGCCTGCGCATCGATATCTGCACGTTTATCGCGGAAGGCGTTCGCCACACCGTTGAGCACTTCCGTCCAGGAAGGTCTGTTGTATACTTGCTTTGGCGGGTAATAAGTGCCGCCATAAAAAGGTTTGGCATCAGGTGTGAGAAAAACATTCAGTGGCCATCCACCTGAGCCGGTCATTGCCTGCACGGCATCCATGTAAATATGGTCCAGGTCCGGCCTTTCTTCACGATCGATCTTGATATTGATGAAATGCTCGTTCATGAGGGCCGCAGTGGCTTCGTCTTCGAAACTCTCGTGTTCCATCACATGGCACCAGTGACAGGCGGCATAGCCGATACTGACCAGGATGGGCTTATCTTCTTTTTTTGCTTTTTCCAATGCTTCAGTCCCCCAGGGGAACCAGTCCACCGGATTATGGGCATGTTGCAATAAATACGGGCTGCTCTCTTTTGCCAGGCGGTTGGTGAATGTGGCCATACGTAAGCTTGAATCTTTTAAAGCTACAAAAAAATGAGCATTGGACATTCCGGTGAATGTGCAATGCTCATGCAATATTTCTGCCAGTGGATGGATCTATTTTCTCTTCAGCGCGGAGCTAAGGTATGCTTCCAGCGCGGCTACCATGGAAGGAGCCTGTGGTTGCGGAGCCCTGATCTCAACGCCCAGTCCGGCATCTTCAGCAGCGCGGGAAGTATTGCTTCCGAAAGCGCCGATACGGGTACCGTTCTGCTCAAACTTGGGGAAATTATCGAACAAACTTTTCACACCGCTAGGCGTGAAGAAGCAGATGATATCGTAATTATTCTTACTGAAGAGTTCTTTCACATCATTGCTGATGGTGCGGTACATAAAGGGATTCGCAAATTCACAGCGATTGTTCTTCAACCAGTTCACGATCTCATTGTCCTGCTGGTTCTCAGACACAGGGTAAATGAATTTCTCATTTTCCTTGTGCTTGTTGATTACGTCGAACATGCTCTTATTGGTGCCATCGGCGCCATAGAACACTTTACGTTTTCTGTAGAGAATGAATTTCTGCAGGTACAATGCCACAGCTTCAGTAATGCAGAAGTACTTCGTATCCTGCGATACGTTCACTTTCATTTCCTCGCAAATTCTGAAAAAGTGGTCGATTGCATTTCGGCTGGTGAAAATAACAGCGGAGAAATTGGAGATCTCAACTTTCTGTTTTCGAAAATCTTTTGCAGGAACGCCCTCCAACCTGATAAAAGGATGAAAGTCCAACAAAACACTGTATTTCTTCGCTAACTCGAAATACGGCGATTTATCGGTCTCAGGTCTGGGTTGTGTGATTAGTATTTTCCTAATCGTGTTATCACCAACGTTTTTAGCCCCGTTCTTAACCATATTTGTTACGTATGGATTTGCAAAATTAATAACTTCTTTCCACAAAAACCAATAACACCTTGTAAATCAGCAAAAGGGGTGCTATTTCGAAGGCGCAAAGGTATAGAAAAAAATGGAAACGAGTTACTTTAATTTCGTTTCTTATCGGCTTATAGCTGATAATGAACCTGTAACCAAAGAAAAGAGCCAGCATTATATAGCTGAGTGTGAGCACAACAGGGAACATTGCAGGGTATGGAAAGGCCATCAGTACCAGCACCGGCAGCAGTAAAATTCCGATGATCTTATTCACCAGGAACACAATGAAAATATAGGTATCGGTAGCTGCGCTGATATTAAAAATCCAGCCAGCCAGTTTGAGCAGGATGAATTTGCCCAAATACACTGCCAGCAACAATCCTGCGCCATATGCGAGCAACAGCCAGTCGTTCTCTGTGATCTTCACTCCATAATATCTTCCAACCAACACCATATACATGCCGCCACTCACCAGGAAGAGAAGATTCAGGAAAAACGAAGCCAGTGGCGTTTGCAACATCTGGTCCCTGATCTGCTGCTGCCGCATGGTCACACGGAAGAAGAGGGTCATGATATTGTCCACATATTTCCGGAAGAAAACTTTAATCAAAGCATAATATAGCAAGAGGCCCGCAATAAAGTAAAAAAGGGTGTCCTTGTCTTCTTTTTTCTTTTCCAATTCCGGCATGGCAATGGCCCTGCCAAAGAAATTGAAATAAGGATGACCACGCAGTGCATCCTGGAACCGGCTGATCCTTGCCAGTTGCTGAGGACTGGCTTTAACCACCACAGCAGGAACAGTATCTTTACTGATCTGAGATGAATCGAACTTTACTGTCCGTTTCCGGGAGGTATCTGCAACATTGGGAGCCTGCTTTCTTTTAGTGGTATCGGTGATGGCAGTACGACGAAGTGAATCGGAAGCTTTCTTCCCAGCAGTAACAGCCTTGCGGCCCGTATCTACCTTTACCGCACGGGCAGGTTTGTCAGTGTCTTTGAGAGGTACTACTGAATCGCCTTTAGACTGGGCAAATGACAGTACGGCGATCAGTAAAATTCCTGTAAGAAGTACTAAACTTTTTTTCACTAATGGTTGTTGCGTGTGCAAAAATAAAAGAATCGGCCCACTAAAAATAATTCACATACCCCAAATGTATCTTGGCTTGTCTTAGATTGAATTTGGTATCATCCCGCTTCCCTACTGCATAGGAAATATTGAATATACCTGCCTTTGTTTCGAATGCCATGCCGATACCGGTTCCCAAAAACGTATTGTTGACTTTGATGTTCCTGCTGTCTGACCTGGCCCATCCGAAATCTATAAACGCAAAAAGAAAAGAATTCTGTCCTAACAGGTAGCGGTATTCTGAAGTTCCTACCGCATATGAAGATGCGTAAATGCTTTCTTCATCAAAACCACGCAGCAACTTATAGCCCCCGATCTGGAACAGCTCATTGCGGAAAATGTCCGGGCTCTGGAACCAGCCACCGTTGAAAGCCATTTTCAGCGTACTCACTCTGGTAAGCTTGAAATATTGCGAAGCCACGGCTTTCACGCGGAACTGGTAAGAGTTCAACTGGAAAGTATCGTAGAGGGAATTGTAATCGAATTCAGGATTGCTCTGGTCTTTCAGTTTTACGATCACGTTGTTCTTGCGGATCTTCCTGGTGCCGGCAGAAGCGCTGATGAACAGATCGGTGCCCTTCCGCGGATTGAAGCGATAATCGGTATTGTACCATTCATAGTTCACGCCCAGGTTCACGGCGCTTACATCGGCTTCGGGTGGTAATTTTTTTTCATTCTTCACAGCATTGGTGTCTACTGTCAACAAGTTACTGCGGGTATTCTGAATGAACACAGATCCTGTATTGCCGGTGGATACAGCGTATTGCGCACCCAAAAGAAAGCTGATATTGAGGAAAGAGGAATCTTTTTTGAAGAGATCAAAAGCCGCATTCATCCCAAACGGAGAATTGAAAAGATAGGGCTGCTGAAAGGCGAGGTTGAGCCTGGGCGATTTCGGTTGTATCTGCTGCCAGTTGAGGCCAATAAGCTCCCCTCCTCCCAGGGCATTCTTGAGATTCACAGTAGCTTCGCCGGTTACCAGCAGCTTGCTGCTTTGCGCTGCGCCGTTATTGTTGTTATCAGGAAGAAGACCGATCAACACGTTCACCTGGCTGCTCTTTTTCGGTTTCAGGTATACGTTAAGGATAGATCCTTCGCCCAGCAGGGTAAGGTCCCAGGGGCGCTCTTCCTCCACAAATGGCAGTTCCCGCAATCGTTGACTGATCAGCTGCAGTTTCTTTTTCTGATAGATGCTTCCATTCAGGATGCCGAGATAATGTTGCAGGTAATTGGAAGAAAGATTGGCTTTCCCGTTGTTCCGGATGCTGTCGATCTTATACATAGGCCCTTTCTCCACGCGCAGCATAGCTGAGAATTCCTCCCCCTGCAATCCGATACTGTCCAGCAGTACTTTCGCAAACGGATAACCGCTGTTCTCCAGGTGGTCCAGTATCTTCTCCTGTAATTCCTGCACTTTCAGCATGTCTATCCGTTTGTACTCAAAATCCTTCCTGTTCCAGGCCACGGCATCGAGGATGCGTTTATCGATAGAGTCTGTATTGAGATATGCCCAGCGGAGCGAAGCACCTACATAAAGTTCAATGGTGGCTTCCGTTGAATCATAACGCTCACTATCAACCGAAACAACCGGATATCCCCTCTGCTGCAGGATAGCAGGGATCTTTCGTACATACTCTTCGCATTTTTGCCGGTCCTTGAAATTGCTTTGCAGTTTCAGACTGTCCCTGATAAAGGAATCATTGCGGTCTACAGGAATGATACGTAGCACATATTGTGCGCCTGCGGCCATGGGCCAGGCGAAAAGCAGGAATAATATCGTTTGTAAACGGAGTTTTTTCACTTAATGCTTTGTCAGCTACCTTTGAACTGTAATATTCGCTAAAATATCCGTAACAATATGGCAGGCATCTATATACATATTCCTTTTTGCAGGCAGGCCTGTCATTATTGCAATTTCCATTTTTCCACCAGCAGGGGACTGGAGAACGAATTCCTGAACGGTTTATTGGCTGAGATCCCGCTACAGCAGGGATTTCTGGCGGGAGAAACGGTGGAAACAGTTTACTTCGGTGGCGGTACTCCATCCCTCCTGGATGCAGAAAGCCTCAACAGGGTCCTGAATGCACTCCGCGAAAATTTTTCCATTCATCCCGATACAGAGTTTACACTGGAAGCAAATCCGGATGATATCAACCCCGTTAGCCTTCAATCCTGGAAGGATGCCGGCATCAATCGCCTTAGCATCGGCATCCAGAGTTTTTATGAAGAAGATCTTCGCTGGATGAACCGTGCACATACCGCAACGCAGGCGATCGATAATCTAAAGCTGGCGCTGGCATTCTTTCCTAATATCACCATCGACCTTATCTATGGAAGCCCCGGCCTCACAGATGAAAAATGGGCTTCCAATGTACAAAGGGTGATCGATATGGGCATTCCGCATATCTCCTGCTATGCCCTCACAGTAGAACCGAAGACAGCACTGGAAACTATGATCCGCACACATAAACGTGAAGCGGTGAACCCTGAAGACCAGGCCCGGCAATTCATTCAACTGATGGAATGGCTCAGGGCTGCTGGTTATGATCATTACGAGATTTCCAATTTCGCCCTGCCAGGCAGGCGCAGCAAGCACAACAGCGCTTACTGGGAAGGCAAGAAATATCTGGGTCTCGGACCTTCGGCACATTCCTATGATGGCGCCAACCGGCAATGGAATATTGCCAACAATGCGCTTTATATCCAGGCATTGAAAAATGGAACTGTACCATTTGAAAAGGAAACGCTCACGCCGGTACAAAGATTGAATGAGTATATCATGACTTCTCTCCGTACCATTGAAGGAATGAGCCTCGATATTGTAACAAGGTTGAGTGATCCCAATACCGCTTCGTTACTGCGCAAACTGAGTGAAAGATTGATTCGTGAAGGATTGATGAAAGAAGAAGATGATCATCTGATCTTAACCCAACAGGGCAAACTCTTTGCAGATGGCATTGCTGCCGATCTTTTCAGGGATGAGCCGGAGTAGCAGAGTGCTGCCAGTCGCTCGCCTCCCGGTGAGTGACTTTTATTTGATCGCCTCCGGCGATCCTTCGCCAGAGGCGAAGAAATACAGGTCACTCGCCGGGAGGCGAGCGACTGGGCGAACCCAAAATAAAACGGCCCACAAACCTGTGGACCGCTTCTTATGATTTAACACAAACTTTCCTTAGTGATGCTGATGCCTTCTTCTCAGGTGTTTCACCAGCTCGGCAATACTGAGTATCCCGATCATGATCAGGATGCCTGCAACACCAAATGATTGAAAAGATAGTGGCATAATATGCTTTTACAAATTAGACGAGTTCCTGTTCAATTTGTTTGTACCCAACTGAAGGTTTAACATTTTCCCAAAGGATCCTGTAAATCGATTCTGCAATCGGCATCTCAGCCCCTACAGTTTTGTTGATCAGGTGAATGGATTTGGCAGCATTGTAACCCTCCGCCACCATGTTCATTTCCAGCTGTGCTGAACGAACGGAATATCCTTTCCCGATCATATTACCAAAGGTACGATTCCTGCTGAACAATGAGTAACAGGTTACCAGCAGATCGCCGAGATATACAGAAGCGGCGTAGTTGGGTGTTTTGCGGTGCGTAACCGGGTCCTGCCCTTCATGCACGCCTACTTCAATTCGTTGAATACCTACTTTTTTGAGAAATACAGCCATTTCATCTGCACAATTCGCAATCAGTACGCTGAGGAAATTATCGCCATATTCAAGTCCGTGAGCAATACCTGCACCCAGTGCGTAGATATTTTTCAGGATTGCCGCATACTGAACACCTACCACATCGGTATTCACCACAGTATTCAGGTATTCTGTATTGAACCTGGCCGCGATCTTTTCGGTTAATGCAGCATCTGTTCCTGAGAAAGTGAGATAGCTCAGCTTTTCAGCCGCAACTTCTTCTGCATGGCAGGGGCCCATGATGGTATAATAGTTTGAAATATCAACGTTGAACTGTTGCGCCAGATAGTCGTTAAGCAACAGGTTGCTTTGTGGGATGATGCCTTTCACGGCAGAGATCACTTTTTTTCCCTCGAAGGCATTCTCAGGCAGCGGCTGCAATGTATCGATGATATAAGCTGATGGTACGGCAATAACAATATATTCGTTTTCTGCAACAACTTTATTTACATCCGTACTGAGGTCTACCAGGTCTGCATCAAAATAGGCGCTGCTCAGGTAAGAAGGATTATGACGGCGGTGTTTGATATGAGTTACGATATGCTCAGAGCGCACCCACCAGCCAATCGGGTTCTTATTGTCCGTAAGTATTTTGGCAAGTGCAGTAGCCCAGCTTCCGCTTCCGATGATTCCCAATCGCATGAATCAGTTATTTGCGGCAAATGTAAGTAAATGACTGCTTACTTCTTTGCTTCAAACAACTTATCAGCCGGCACCACTTTTACTTTGGTCCCCGTTTTCAGGAGCTTACTCACTACATTATATGGTGCTGTAACCACGGAGTCCCCTGCTTTCAGGCCGGAAAGGATCTCGATATGGTTCATGTCCTGGATGCCTGTGGTCACTTTTACTTTCTTTACAGAATTGTCTTTTTGCAATACGTACACCACTTCGTCCAAATCGCTGGTAAGTCCGGCTTTCACTGTTTCCTGCAGACCTTCTTCTTCTTTTTTGTCTTCATTTTTATTGTCAGCCACATCATCGCTGCCTTTTTTGCGGGTGGTCACGGCATTGATGGCTGCAGATATCACATTGTTCTTGGTAGTGGTTTGAATATCTGCGCTGGCATTCATTCCGGGACGGAAAGGAAAACGGGTTCCGTTGGCGGTAAGATCGCTGTAAGAATCTGCCAGGAGACGGATATGCACTTTATAGTTTGTAACGTCATTGCTGGTAGTTGCGGTGGTTGAAGCTGCTGTGGTATTGCTGCTGGCGATCTTGGTCACAAGTCCTTTGAATTTGCGATTGGTATAAGCATCCACTTCCACGAGGGCAGAATCTCCGAGCTTTACTTTCGGGATATCATTTTCACTCACGTCTACCTGTACTTCAATCACACTCATGTCTGCAATGCGCATCATTTCCGTACCGGCCATCATACCTGCTCCCACTACGCGCTCGCCTCTCTTCACGCTCATGAGTGAGATAACACCATCACGGGGAGCAACAACCGCAGTTCGTCCCAGGTCTTTATCGGCTTTGGCCAGGTTGGCCTGTGCGCCCTGGATACTGGCTTCTCCTCTCTTTACGTTTTGCAGGGCTGCATTGTAATTAGCCTGAGCGGAACGCAGGCTGTTTTCTGCCTGCTCAAATTCAGAAGCGGAGATCACTTTCTCCGCCACCAGTTGCTTTTGGCGGTCATAAGCGCGCTGAGCCAGTTCCACAGCGGATTTCAGGCCTGGTAATTGCGCGCGTGTATTTGCAACGTTGGCACGTTCCATATCAACAGCAGCAGCAGCCTGGTTGCGTTGTGTAGAATAGATATCTGCATAGATACGGGCCAGTACAGCTCCCTTCCTAACGCTATCGCCTTCTTCATAATTCAGTTCCACAATCTCACCTGAGATATCCGGACTCACTTTCACTTCAGTTTCGGGATACACTTTTCCACTCGCGTTCACTGATTCGATGATGGTCCTCGCCTCCACTTTTTCCACCGCCACTTTAAGGCCTTCATCTTTTTTGAAAACGCTGCCCAATGCGAGCAATGCAATGATCACGATGATCCCGACAATGATTATCCACAAGGTTTTCTTCTTCATGATTGTAACTGTTTGGTTGGGGGCCGGCGAGCCTTTGCTGTTAACCGGCAGTTGCGAATTATAATTTGATGCCCTGGCCTTTATAGAACTCCAGTACTTTCAGTTTGAATACATAATCATACTGGGCAGTGAGCTTGTCTATTTTGGCTTTGAACAGATTATTCTGATTGGTCAGCAGATCGATTGTATTGAGCAATCCGATATTATACCGCTTGGTAGCGAAATCGAATGCTTTCTGCGATGTTTCTACAGATTTGATACCTGCGATATATTTCTGGAATGAAGCAGTGGCTTCAGTATATGCTTTGTATATGTCCTGCTTCAGCGTTTGATTGTCCAGCTCCTGTTGCAGTTCTGTATTGCGCAGATCAAGTTTTGCCCGGTTATGCTGAGTGCGCAGCTGGCCCTGGTTGAAAATTGGTACAGAAAGCGATAAACCGATCGACTGCCCGAACGACTTATCCATTTGTGAAAAGAAGCTGGGGTTCCTCACCAGGTTGTTAACGCCAACAAATGGAGCATACACTTTATAGTTTTGATTAGCGATGGTTACAAAGGCAGAGGAATCAACTCCGGCATAGGGAGTTCTTCCGTATACTTCCTGCAATTTATTGTTGTAGGCCGTTCCAAGTCTGCCATATGCAGAGAGGGTCGGCATCATGGCGCCCCTGGTGGCTGCAACATTCTTATTGGCGGCTTCCACGCGCAACTGATTCACTCTTTGCAATGGCATGTTTGCCATTGCAAGCTGGAACACAAATTCAGGTTGAAGCTCAGATAAGGGTTCAACAGGGATCAGTTCAACAGGAGGCGCAACGATATCGAATGGTTGTGCCGCATCCAGGTTTAACAAAGCCTGCATTTGCAGCAGGTTCACTGCGGCAGTTTGTTGTGCACCCACCAAAGTTGCGCTGTCGCGGGCCAGTTGAGCTTCCAGTTCAGCGGCATTCAGTTCCGGAACGGAGCCTGCAATCACCAGTTTCCTGGTGTTCTCCAATTGTGCGAGTGTGAGCTTCACCTGCAGCTCACTGGCGCTCACCTGCTCTTTACTGAGAAGCGCCTGAAGATAAGCTGCTGCTACATTGAGAGAGATATCATTCTTTACTTTATCGATATTCGTTTTGGAGGCTTCAGCTTCGAGCCGGCTGGCCGCAACAGTATTCCGGATGCGAAACCAATTGAATAATGTAACGGAGCTTGACAAACTGAATGAACCAGAGATATTGCTTTCATTGATCACACTGAAGTCAAAAGGGTTCTGTGTCCGGCCTGCATTCAAACCAAGACTGCCATCAAAACCAAGTGTAGGTATCTGCGAAAGCCTGGACTGGTTCAGGTTGAGAGCGGCAATGCGTGCCTGCACATCGGCTTGTTTCACCGAAATATTATTGGCCAGAGCATATTCCACAGATCTTCTGAGATCCCACTTATCCTGGCTGAACGAAACTGATACGAGGCAAATTTGCAAACAAACAGTCAGAAATAGTTTCCATTTCTTCATAGAACAAATGTAATTGTAATGAGAGGCCGGGGGCCTGTTTTTTGATAAGCGGTCGGGGAGCTGGTAACCACCAAATTACAAGCTACGGTTCAAAGTGCGAAAAAAATTACTGTTAAACCATTTTAGCAAAAGCCTGTTCCAGATCGGACTTCAGGTATTCCGCATCTTCCAGCCCGAAATAAAAACGGAGCATCCGGTGCTCCGGATCGGAGGCATCGAAGGCTTCGGGTTGAAGGGATGCGCAACGCGGGATCACCAGGCTTTCATGACCTCCCCAGCTAACTGCCATGAGAATATGTCGCAGCGATTCTGAGAAGGTTACAATCTCTTCCATTTTTTTTGCATGTACTACAATGGTCACCAGGCCGCAGGCACCGCTCATTTGTCTTTGAGCTAATTCATATTGAGGAAAGGAGGGGTCAAAAGGAAAGATCACCTGCGCCACTTTGGGATGATGTTTCAGCCATTCAACCATTATCCGCGTAGTGGTTGAAACCCTGTCGAGACGCGCCTGCAACGTGCGTAAGCCTCTCAGTAACAGCCAGGCATTGAATGGAGAAATCCCATTGCCGGCATTCAGCATGGCATTGTTAAATACATGGTCCATCATTGTTTGCGTGCCGGTAAGCACGCCCGCAACCACATCGCTGTGGCCGCCGATATATTTGGTGGCGGACTGCAGGCTCATGTCGATCCCGAAATCCAGCGGACGCTGGAATAACGGTGTGCAGTAGCTGTTATCACAAATTGTTATAATACCTTCTGCCTTCGCCAGGTCGGCCACTGCACGCAGGTCCTGCAATACAAAGTCCCAGCTGTTCGGGGATTCCAGGTAAATGATCTTTGTAGATGGAAGAATGGCCCGCTCAAATGCTTCGATCTCCCTGCCATCTACATACGTTGTTGCCACACCGAAACGCGGCAGCACTTCATCAAATAATTTCTTCGCCCAGCCATAAGGCCGGCTTACTGAAACTATGTGGTCACCACTCTGCACATTCGCAAAAACCGAAGCGAAGATGGCGGATGAACCACTATTGAACACCAGGCATTCTTCCGCATTGTCCAGCGCCGCCAGTTTCTTCCGCAGGATATTGACGGTTGGGTTCATCCCCTTACTGTAGATCAGGTTGTTGAACTCATCTTCAAAAGCCCTTCGCATATCCGCCACCGATTTGAATGCGAAATTGCTGGTTTGATAAATGGGAGGAGCAACAGCATTGAAATAGTCTTCCCTGTCTTCTCCCAGTTCATTGAGGATATAAGAAATGTCTGGTGGTAACATGGTGATTGGTTTGATCAGTCGCTTTCCTGTTTGGTGCGTTTGCCCATCAGGAAATACAAGACCATAAAAGTAAGCAATACCCCTATGCCGATACCTGCTGTTTTCGGTTTGTCTATAGCAATGCTGATACCCACAAAAGTATAAGCAAGAATAAAGATGATGGGCAATAAGGGGTACAGCTTCATACTGTAAATGCCGGTTCCGTCCAGGTGTTTGGTTCGCTTCCTGAGTTTGAAGATGGCGCCGGCAGACATGGCCATGCCGAAGCAATCCAGGAAGATGGTGAAGCTGAGGATCTCGTTGAAAGTTTTGGCAAAGAAAAGAACAATGATACAGGTAGCAGCAAACACAGTGAGCGATGTAAGCAGCACTTCCTTTTTTGCCGTTTGTTTTTTAAAGATCGGAGGTAGCACACCATCATCGCTCATAGCATACATCACGCGGGGATTGCTCATCAGCAGCACATTCACGTAGGCGAGTACAGAAAGGAAGAGCAACCCGGAGAACACCGTTGAGCCAGTAGGCCCGAACATCTTCTCCGCCACTACCGACGCAATTTCATTGGTGGTTTTGAGTTGCTCGAACCCGATCAGTTTATAATAACTGAAGTTCACGGCCAGGTAAAGTACAATGATGGTAGTGATGCCGATGAAGATCCCTTTCGGCACGTTGCGCGAAGCGTTCTTCACCTCATGTCCGAAATTGATACTTTGCTGGTAACCTCCATAGGTAAACGAAATAGCCACCAGGCACAGTCCGAAGGAGCGAATGGAATCGCCCCAGGAATGTTCCGCCGCAGGAGCTACTACCGGCGCCGGTTCCACGTAGAGATCAGGAAAGCAGAGCGCAGCGATCAGCAACAATACCATACTGATCTTGATCAGCATCAATACATTTTGCGTTCGCGAGCTCATCTTCAACCCCATGAGATTCACGCCATAGAAGATCACGATAGCAATGATGGCGATGATCACTTTGGTGGTGTCCGTGGCAGGCTGGTTGAACAGCACACGGCTGATATACCCTGATCCGATCAGGGCTACAGCCGACAACGATGCAGCATTGCTCACCAGGATGATGCAATTGATGGAGAAGGCCAGCGAAGGATGGTACGCATAAGAGAATATCTTATAGTAGCCACCGGTTACAGGATGCCTTGAACCGATCTCGGCATAGGTAAGGGCTCCGCACAATGCTACCAATCCTCCCACAATCCATCCCGCAAAGAAAATGCCCGGTGTGAGTGCATCTTTGGCGGAATCAGTGGCCGCGCGAAAGATACCCATGCCAATCACCAGGCCGATCACGATCATGGTCAGATCGAATAAACCAAGTTTGGAAGACTTCATGTTTGGAAGATAAAAAATATTTGCCGTTCATTTTAACGTAAATTCGGTTATCCTTTCCAATATGAAACACGTTGTTACAGCTCTGATCCTCGGGTGCTCCATTTCATATGTTACAGCACAGACGGGCAACCCGCAAGATTCCGCAAAAACATTACAGGAGGTGGAGGTCCGTGCATTCGGACAAAACCGCCAGTTGAAGGAAGCCGGAATGGCCGTGAGCGTGATCACGCCCGCTCAATTGGAGCGTTATAATAATATGAGTTTGTTGCCTGCCATCAATGCCACGCCTGGCGTGCGTATGGAGGAAAGATCACCCGGCAGTTACCGCCTGAATATCCGCGGCAGCAGCCTCCGGTCGCCCTTCGGCGTGCGTAACGTAAAAGTATACTGGAATGGCATTCCATTCACTGATCCTGGCGGAAGTACCTACCTCAATCAATTCAGTTTCTATAATATCAGGCAGGTGGAGATCGTGCGCGGACCAGCCAGCAGTTTGTATGGCGCGGGCACCGGGGGCGCCGTGCTGCTGAACAGCCGGACCAATGATTTCAAAGCCGGGGCAGAGATCGGCTATGGCGGTGGCAGTTTCGGGATGCTCAACCTCAATGCACAGATCAGAACAGGCGATACAGACCGCAACAATATTTTCAGTTATTCCCGTCAGTCGGGTGATGGTTACCGTGATCACACCAGTTTCAGAAGGGATATGGCCTGCTGGGAATCGCAGTTCAGCTTCAATGAGCGGCAAAGTCTGCAAACTTCCGTTCTTTACGGCGATCTCTATTACCAAACTCCCGGCGGCCTCACCAAATCCGAATACCTCGCCAATCCACGCGGGGCACGGCCTGCAGCAGGCATGTTCCCCGGCGCTGACCAGGCAAAGGCCAGTATCCGGCAGCAGACTTTCCTCGCCGGCATCACACATAATTATGCATTCAGTGAGGTCTTTGAAAACACAACCACTGTATACGGAGCTTTCAGCATACTGAAGAATCCCACATTCAGGAATTATGAAAAAAGATCTGAACCACATTTTGGCGGCCGCTCGGTTTTTACCTGGCGTAAGGAGATCAGTAACGCAACCCGTCTCACCGTTCTCACAGGCGCAGAAGCGCAACGCGGATTCTTCAACACCAAAACCTTCGCCAATAATGGCGGCAACCCGGCTGCGTTGCAAACCGATGACGAGATCAACAACTGGCTCTACTCAGTATTTGCACAGGCAGAACTGCAATTCAAAACAGGAACTACCATCCAGGCCGGTGTGAGCAGTAATAAATCCAGCATCAGCATCCAACGTTTATCCTCACCCGAACTACCTGTTCAAAAGAGAACTTACAATAATGAATGGGCCCCTCGCGTGGCCGTTTCACAGAAACTGGTTCCGCAGTTATTATTGTATGCCAGTGTGAGCCAGGGCTTCTCCCCCCCCACTTCACAGGAAGTACTGCCCAGCACAACCGAGATCAATACTGGTCTGAATGCCGAGCATGGCGTGAATTACGAAGCAGGCATAAAAAACAACTGGTTCAATAATGCATTGTATATCGAAGTGAATGCATTCCGTTATCAATTGCAGGAGGCCATCGTACAGCGAAGGGATGGTAGCGGTGCAGACTATTTCGAGAATGCAGGCAGCACCAGGCAGGAAGGCATCGAATCACAGGCCCGTTATCTTTTCGTCCCCCAAAAACCTGGTTTTCTCTCCAGCATACAGCTCTGGGCCAGTCATACCTGGTACTTCTTCCGCTATCGTAATTTCAAACGAGTGAATACCGATCTGGGCGGAAAGGCATTGCCCGGTGTTGCCCCTCACACAGTGGCTGCCGGATTGGATGTAAATACCAAGCCTGGCCTCTATACTAATATTACTTTCTTCTACAGTGATCCTGTGGCCTTGAACGATTCAAACTCAGATTATGCAGGCTCTTATCAACTCACCGGCGCCAGGGCCGGATGGCGAAAGGCATTCAACGCACATATCAGTTTTGATCTTTACGCGGGAGCAGACAATCTCTTCAACACCGAATACAGCCTGGGCAACGATGTGAATGCCGCCGGTGGGCGCTATTTCAACAGCGCAACTGGAGTAAATTATTTCGGAGGCCTCACGTTGAGATACAGTTGGAAATAGCTCAGCGTGCTGGCAGTCGCTCGCCTCCCGGCGAGTGAGTTCTATTTGTTCGCCTCCGGCGAACACCGCGTCGCCGGAGGCGACTAAATAAAAGTCACTCGCCGGAGGCGAGCGACTGCCAGCTGTCTAATAACACCCGTTAGTAAATAGTTTTTGTGCAGTTCATTCACAGGAGTACATTTGCAGCCATAATTGGTTTCCCGGACCCGAAAGGTCCCGGGATTAAAAGGGAAACCGGTGCAATTCCGGTGCTATCCCCGTAGCTGTAAGTTGCAGATGCAGTATTTCGACCCCGCTGCATCATTGTTCAATCTTCATACCACTGTCTTTTTTCGATGGGAAGGTGTTGAACAGGTAACGAGCCAGAAGACCTGCCAGTTATGTTTCAATCACATCAACGAGCTTTCGGGTGAAAAGCCGGGATGAAATGAGCGCTTCATCGCGCTGCCTCACATTTCATTTCTGTAATGAATTTCCGAAGGCTCATAGTAAACTAACTATGAGCATGAACAAAAAACTTCTCTCCCTTGCCGCATTGCTGGCCGCAACGTATGCCAATGCGCAAGACTCCACTTCCAGGAAACAACTGGATGAAGTGGTGGTAACAGCCTCCAAGTACGAACGCAAAGCATCTGAAACAGGAAAAGTGATCACCGTGCTGGACAGAACTGTCCTGGACCGTAGCACCGGTAAAGACCTCGCTCAACTGCTCACCGAGCAAACAGGCATGGTAGTGAACGGCGCAACCAGCAATCCCGGAAAAGACAAATCGATCTTCTTCCGCGGCGCTACTTCCAATTACACCGTAATCCTCATCAATGGCATTCCACTGGCCGACCCTTCCGGAACCGGCGGCGCATTTGATCTGCGACTGATCCCCATCGATCAGATCGAAAGGATCGAGATCCTCAAAGGAGCACAATCCACTCTGTATGGCTCCAGCGCAGTTGCCGGTGTGATCAATATCATCACCCGCAAAGGCACCAAAGGCAAACCTGCTGAAGTGTACGGCAGCTATGCCATGGGCAGCTACAATACCATCAAGGCTGATGCCGGAATGGGCGGAGGAAACGATAAACTCCGTTACAATATCGGGTTCACCCATTTTGAAACGAAAGGCGTCTCTGAAGCGCTGGACACTGCCGCCATCAAGACTTTCGATAAAGATGGCTTCCACCAGAAATCCGTAAATGTGAACCTCGACGGCGAGATCATCGAGAACCTCCGCGTAAAACCTTTCTTCCGTTATGCCGCCATCGGTGGTGATTTCGACGGAGGCTCCTTCTTCGATTCAAAAACCAATAACTACGATAGCAAACTCATCACAGCAGGAACCCAGGTGAATTACAAGTTCAAAAAAGGACAGGTAACCGCCCAATACCAGTTTGATGATGTAGACAGGATCTCCGGCGGCTTCGCCTACAGGGGCAAAGCACAGCTGGCTGAAGCATTCGCACAATATGACGTGCATGACAAAGTACAGGTGCTGGCAGGCTTCGATGCACGCATCCAGCAACTGCTAGATACTACCATCGAAAACAAAAATCCGGACATTACCATTCTCAGTCCCTATCTCTCTGTTTTCGTAAAAGACCTCAGCGGCTTTTACCTGGAAGCGGGTGCAAGGCTCAATAACCACAGCGAATTCGGCAATCATTTCACTTACAGCATCAACCCTTCTTATCTTATCAATAAGAACGTGAAAGTATTTGCAAACCTCGCCTCTGCATTCAGAGCGCCCAGTCTCAACGAACTCTACGGACTCTGGGGCAGCAACCCTGAACTGAAACCGGAAAAATCCTATACCTGGGAAATCGGTACACAGGCATCGCTCATCGATAATGTACTGGAAGCACGCGTTGTGTATTTCAACAGGCATATCAAGGATGTGATCACCTGGATCAATAACCGAAACGAAAACCTGAACGAACAAAAAGACCAGGGCCTCGAGATCGAACCATCCATCAATATCACCAAAGACCTCAACATCAAATTGTATTATAGCTATGTTGATGGCAAGGTGACTACCGACAATAATGGAAAAGACAGCAGTTACTACAACCTCGTACGCAGGCCCAAACACGCTTTCGGCGCTACCATCGGTTACCAGGTAACGAAGAACCTGTTTGTGAGCAGCAATGTATACACTTATGGAAAACGGTACGACTTCTCCTTCGGTGGTCCTCCGAACTATGAGCAGATCATGGTGCCATTGAACAGCTATACCATCTGGAATGCCTACGCAGAATACAAACTGTGGAACAATCGTCTCCGTATATTTGCAGACGTAAAGAATATCACTGATGCCAAATACCAGGAAGTATTGGGTTATGGCACACTCGGCACCAATTTCATTGCCGGTGTAGCAGTCAGGTTATAAACTATAAAAAGAACACTCATGTCATTGAAACAATTCAATCCACGCAACACAGTACTGTTCGCCTTTATGGTAGTGGTTGCGCTGATGAGGATCTTCCTCAGTGCAGAAGCGCCCATGAACCCCATCGCCACTTTTACTCCACTCGGAGCAATGGCTTTGTTTGGTGGGACCTATTTCAACAACAGGACCAAATCGGTGCTCTTCCCTGTACTCACACTCTGGATGAGTGATATCATCCTCAACCGTTTTGTTTATTACAATGAATGGAGATTCTTTTACGAAGGTTTCTACTGGACCTATATCTCTTATGCACTAATGGCAGTGGCCGCCAAATTCATCATCCGCAAAGTGACGGTGAGCAATATCATCATTGCATCACTGGCCGCCACACTGATCCACTGGATCGGCACCAGCCCCGGCTGCTTTATGATAGAGAACAGCATGTATCCCAAAACATGGGCCGGCTATTTCACCAGCCTGGTAGCAGCCATTCCCTACGAAAGGAATTTCCTGATCGGTACACTTGTGTACAGTGGGATCCTGTTCGGAGGTTTTGAACTGCTGCAACGCAGGTACAGTGCATTGCGACCTGCACATTAATTTCAACACATTCAATACAGCAACATGACAGCCTCTTCCTTTCTTCCCGCCGCCACGCAGATGATCTACGATATGCAGCTGCAACATCTCTTGCAGGGCATCACGTTTGAATGTCCGCCACAGGCGCTGGCCGAAAAAAGAAAAGTGGTCCGTTGTGTGCTGGAAGGCAAGCAATACAGCAGTATCGAAATTGACAGGATCTTCTCCGCATCCAAAGCACAGGGCAAAAGTCTCTACTATGTGGATGAGGCAGCCCTGCAGGAGATCGCACCGGATGTGATCTTCACGCAGGATGTATGTGAGGTCTGCCAGATCGATACTGCCTGTACCGCTGCCGCAGTGGCTAACCTTGATAAACAACCGAAACTGGTGGCGCTCACGCCGAACAATCTCCAGGATGTTTTTCAAACAGCCATTACTATCGCCACTGCATTGGGCGCAGAAGAAGCCGCCTATCCATATCTCGCCAAACTACAACAACGCATCGATACTATCATCGATACACTCCGCGCTCATCGCGCTGCTCCAAAGCGTGTGATGATCATGGAATGGATCGAACCCGTATACAACTGCGGTCACTGGATCCCCTTCCAGGTGGCTTATGCAGGCGGGATCGATATGCTTTCCAATCCGGCGGGCGACAGTATCGTTACTCCCTGGGAGAAGATCCTACGCTATGATCCCGAAGTGCTCGTGATCGCTCCCTGCGGTTTTGATGTTAAAAGAAGTCGGGAAGAATTGCATCTCCTCACACAAAAACCCGGATGGGAGCATCTTACTGCCGTGAAAGAGCAAGCCGTTCATATTGCCGACTACGATCTTTTCACACAACCCAGCGCCGGAACACTGGTGGATGGTATTGAGATCCTGGCCGCCTGTTTTCATCCTCAGTTCTTTTCCGTTCCCGATCAGCTTCGTCATAAAACTGCCTCACTCTTTCAAACCGGTAAAGCCTATGTGCAAGCATGAAGCAAAAAAATGCCCGCGCTGTGAAGCAGGCTTTGAATGTAAAGTGGGCGATGTAACCCATTGCCAATGCTATGGCATTGCACTCGATCAGGAAGAAAGATCGTTCCTGGAAGCACGTTATGGCGATTGCCTCTGCCGCAACTGCCTGCTGGAACTGAAACAGAAAGATGTTTTCTTCAGGGAAAAACACGCATGGCATGACAACCGCTAACCGAATCATTTACATCACCGGCGGGGTCCGCAGCGGCAAGAGCCGATACGCACAGGAAATAGCGCTGGCCCTCAGCAATAATCCCATCTATCTCGCCACAGCAAGGATCTGGGACAATGACTTCAAAGATCGCATCCGCCGTCATCAGCAGGACCGCGATGAACGCTGGACCAATCTCGAAGAAGAAAAACATTTCGCTTCCCTTCCCCTCGACAACCGCGTGGTGGTGATCGACTGCGTTACGCTCTGGCTCACCAATCTTTTTACGGACACGAAAAGCAATACCGATCAGTGTTTGTCTGTGATTGAACAGGAAATCCAGTTGCTCAAAAAACGTCCCGGTATATTCATCATCATCTCCAATGAGATCGGAATGGGCATGCATGCAGATACCGAACTGGGAAGAAAGTTTGCCGACCTGCAGGGATGGGCCAACCAGCTTATTGCAAAGCAGGCGGATGAAGCCATTTTCATGGTATCCGGAAGACCGATAAAATTTTGATTTTTCGCAGCAATTGATCCGTAATATTGCAAGTCTATTTACGAAACCCATGAGCCAGCCCTTGCACCATCCTGTACAGCAATCTGTAAAGCAGTCATTCATGAACTGGAGTGGCGGCAAGGATTCTGCGCTCTGCCTTCATCGTATCAAACAAGATCCTACTTATCATATCAATGCATTGCTCACCAGCGTGAATGCTGTTCATGATCGCGTGAGTATGCATGGTGTTCGCCGTAGTCTCCTGGAAGCCCAGGCCGCTTCATTGAGCTATCCGTTACACACACTGGAATTACCGGAGATGCCCGGCATGACGGAATATGAAAGCATCATGACCAATCAACTGAATGCTTTCAAAAAGCTCGGTTACACCCATTCCGTTTTCGGTGATATTTTCCTGGAAGATCTTCGCGCTTACCGCGAGATCAAACTTGAAGCAATGGGCCTGCAGGCAGCATTCCCTCTATGGAATATTCCAACAGATCAATTGATGGAAGAATTCCTCGACCTTGGTTTCAAAGCGATCATCGTTTGCGTAAATGATCGTTACCTCGATAAAAGTTTTTGCGGACGATTGATTGATGGCTCTTTCGTTCGTGATCTTCCACCTGGTGTGGACGTATGCGGAGAGAATGGCGAATACCATTCCTTCGTATTCGATGGCCCCGTTTTTAATCATCCAGTTACCTTTACCAAAGGCGAGATCGTGCGCCGAACCTATGATGCACCCCGCACTAACACCCTGAACCCCGATTCTATGGATCAGCCATCTTCGTATGGCTTTTATTTTTGCGACCTTTTGCCTTCTGTCTGAATCAACAATTCAAGAACTATGAGTAACCAGCTGAACCAGCTCCGGCAGCAATTACAATTTGCGATCGACAACAAGACCAAGCCACCCGGCTCACTGGGCTTGCTGGAAACCATCGCCCTCCAGGCAGGATTGATACAGCAATCACTGCGCCCCACTGTGCAGGACCCGCAGATAGTGGTATTTGCCGGTGATCATGGCATCGCGAAAACAGGACTGGTGAACCCATTCCCCCAGGAAGTGACTGCACAGATGGTGATGAATTTCCTCCGCGGAGGCGCCGCCATTAATGTATTCACAAGGCTGCACAATATCGGCCTCACCGTAGTTGATGCCGGTGTGAACAACGAAGACTGGGACGAAATTTTTGCTTCCGATCACTTCATCGATGCAAAGATCGCGCGCGGAACCGCCAACTACCTGGAAAGCGATGCCATGAGCGAAGCCGCTGTGGTGGCCGCTATCGAAGCAGGCCGCTCCATTATCACCAACCTGGCATTGCAGGGCTGCAATACCATTGGATTTGGTGAGATGGGAATCGGCAATACATCTTCCGCAGCATTGATCATGTCTGCCATCACGGGAATTCCTGTTGAGAACTGCGTTGGCAGAGGCACCGGAGTGAATGATGATCAGTTGAAAGTAAAAATTGAAACCCTTCAAAAAGTATTTCAGTACCACAAGCTGGAACTGTGTTCCAATAACCCCATTTCATTGCTCGGTAAAGTGGGCGGCTTTGAGATCGCGATGATGACAGGCGCTTTCCTGGCTGCTGCGGAACATCGTATGATCATAGTTGTTGATGGCTTCATCACAACAGCTGCATTGCTCCTGGCTCAGCAAATGGAAACTTCTGTGAAGGAGTATTGCCTCTTTGCACATACCAGTCATGAGCAGGGGCATGAAGGCATGCTCCGTTACCTCGATGCACAACCGGTCCTGCACCTCGGCATGCGCCTGGGAGAAGGTACCGGCGCAGCACTGGCCATTCCCCTGATACGCAGTGCAGTGGCCTTTCTCAATGAAATGGCCAGCTTCGACACAGCCGGCGTAAGCAATGCCACCGAATCCACTACATCCCGGCCAAAAGCCTGAACATGAAAAAAGAGATCCGCATATTCTTCACAGCCATGATGTTCCTGACGCGGTTACCAGTCCCCAGCTACACTGACCATTCGCAGGAATACCTGGAAAAATCAGCCAAATATTTTCCGTTGATCGGCTGGTTCGTGGCCGGCATCAGTTGGTTGACCTATGTAGTGTTCAGCAAGTATATAGGAGAAGACATCGCCATTATCGCTTCTATCATTGCAGGCATCCTCACCACAGGCGCTTTCCATGAAGACGGCTTCGCAGATTGCTGCGATGCTTTCGGTGGCGGCTGGACGAAAGAAAAGATCCTGACCATCATGAAGGATAGTCGCCTCGGAACTTTCGGCGTGATCGGACTTATCAGTATCTTATCCGTAAAGTTCTTATTGCTGAAAGAGATTCCGAAGTTCACACCAGACCTGGGCGCTCCTTCTGTAAATGTTTTTGCCAATTATGGACAGTTCCTGCTTTTACTCCTCGCTGCACATGGCGCCAGCAGACTGATGGGCGTATACACGATCCGATTCTACGATTATGTTACTGATATCGATGCCAGCAAAGCCAAGCCCATCACCAGCAAGAAGCCATCCGCAGGGCTGTTGGCTGTGGCTACCATTTTTGCACTGGCTCCTTTTGCATTGCTGGATTATCGCTTATTGATTGCTGTTGTACCTATGGCCCTGGCTGCCTGGCAGGCCAATGTCTATTTTAAAAAATGGATCGGAGGTTACACCGGCGACTGCCTGGGCGCTATTCAGCAAATCACCGAGATCCTTTTCTATCTTAGTGTGATCATTCTCTGGAGGTATTGGATATGAGCATTTATCTTATCCGGCATACAGCCCCGCTGATTGATAAAGGCACTTGCTATGGTCAGGCCGATATCGATGTCAAAGAAAGTTTCTACGATGAGGCCGCTATCATCAAAACTGCCATGCCTGTTGAGCTGCAGAAAGTATGGAGCAGCCCTTTGCAGCGATGCAGGAAACTGGCGGAACATCTTTTCCCCGCTCATCCCATCAATCTTGAACATAAACTCAAAGAGATCAATTGCGGCGAATGGGAGCTGCAGAAATGGGACGATATCCCTTCACATATCATCGATCCCTGGATGGAAGATTATGTGAATGTTCGCATACCCGGCGGCGAGAACTACCTAGATCTGTATGATCGCGTGGTTGACGCCTTTCTGAACATTGCATCCGGCGAAACGCCTGCCGCCATTGTAACACATGGTGGTGTAATAAGGAGCATCCTGGCGCATATCACAGGTACTCCCCTGCTGGATTCCTTCAAGGCATTTTCCATTTATTACGGTTGCGTGATCAGGGTTAGCCGCAATGGCGACGGATTTGTTCACGAGGTGCTGTCAAATATTCCCACTGCGAAAGAACAGCACAAGCCCAGTCCGAAATGATTGCATTGGATCTCCGCCGAATCATGTATATTGTTATACAAACGAAATACTATGAACTGGTCGGCGGATCATTTGATCACAGTCACTTTCACGCTGTTTGCGGTGATAGATATTTTCGGGTCCATTCCTTTACTGATCTCACTGAAGCAGAAAATGGGCGGCATTCATGAAGCCCGCGCCACCATGATTTCCGGTGCATTGATGATCGTTTTCCTCTTTGCCGGTGAAAAATTCCTGGGAGTACTGGGATTGGATGTAGGCTCATTTGCTGTAGGCGGATCGATCGTGATCTTTATTTTGGGTCTTGAAATGGTGCTGGGGATCGAATTCTTCAAAGCGGAAGGCGATAGTAAATCCGGCAGCCTGGTTCCCATAGCATTCCCGCTGATAGCGGGTTCCGGCACATTGACCACCATCATTTCACTCAATGCGAACTATGATAAATGGGAGATTTTGATCGGGATCCTGGTGAATCTGCTGATTGTTTACCTGGTTTTAAGATCATTGAACTATATTGCGAAACTTTTAGGACAAGCCGGATTGTTGGCAGTGAGAAAGTTTTTTGGCGTAATTTTGCTCGCCATTGCCGTAAAGATATTCGCAACGAATGTGGGAGGTCTGATAAAGTAATGATTTGGTCTCGTAGTACAATGGATAGTATGAGAGTTTCCGAAGCTCCAGATCCAGGTTCGATTCCTGGCGAGACCACAAATTTTTTTCGAAGATGCCGGTAAGATCGGCATCTTTTCTTTTTTAGCTAGTTTGGTTGTCCCAATGGTTGACCCTAGCCTTTCTGTGGGGGCAATACTGCCGCTCTCCCCTTACTACTCCTCATTTGTCTTATTCCTCTTGCCATCGAAAATTCAAGGATTTTTCCTGAGATGTTAGCAGGTGAAACTTTAACACCTTAATGAGCCTCCATGCTGGGCCAGCAAATCACAATTGATCTTTATTACCTGAAAGCCATATTTTGAAAGAGCTTCCTCATTTACATTCTTGTAATACATAGTTTCCTTCAAATTAGTCAAGGTGTATTCTGGAAGAATAATTGTATTATTCAATCGAAGGAAATTCACATGTTGCGCAGACAAGGTAGTTTAGAAACAAATTCTGAAAAAAAGGAATGCAGCAGGTGACATTACCCTGCTGTTTTCCATTCCGGGATCATTTAATATCTCCTTGTCAGAAAAATGTTTGATTTTTGCAATTCAAGCAATTCCCATGGCAAAAGCACAATCACTCGAAAGTTTCTACCAGGAAAAATTCAACTGGATGCCCGGTAATCTCCAGAGAGAGATCGGACATTTCAATGTTTTCAGGCTGGAAGACTGCATTGGAGAAGGAAAACATGTACAATACAGTCGCAAGGATTTCTATAAGATCTCCCTGGTACGTGGCAACTGGTTATATCACTATGCAGACAAATCCTTGAAAGTGTCTGGCCCAACACTTCTCTTTTTCAACCCAACCGTCCCCTATACTTTTGAACTATTGTCGGATGACCCTACCGGCTTTTTCTGCATTTTCAGGGAAGGCTTCTTCACCCAACATCTGCGCAACGGGATGAAACAATTTCCCATGTTCCTGCCAGGTAATAACCCCGCTTACAAGCTGAATAAATCGCAGGACAAACAGGTATCTGCCATTTTCAGCAAAATGCTGCAGGAGATCGGCTCAGACTATGTTTACAAATATGATCTCATCAGGAATTACACAATGGAGATGATGCATTACGCCATGAAGATCCAACCCACAGAAACATTGTACCAGCATACAGATGCCAACGCAAGGATCACTTCCGTTTTTACAGAATTACTGGAAAGACAATTTCCTATCGAATCCTCCTCACAACGATTTCAACTGAAGTCTGCAAGAGATTTTGCCGATCAGCTCAATGTACATGTGAACCACCTGAACAGGGCCATCCGCACCGTAACCGGCAAAACCACAACAGATCTTATTGCAGAAAGGCTGACTACGGAAGCCAGGGCACTACTGGTGCAAACCAACTGGAATATTTCTGAAATAGGCTATAGCCTTGGCTTTGAAAGTCCCGCGCATTTCAATCACTTCTTCAGAAAACAAACCAGCCTTACTCCCTCCACTTTCAGGAAAGCCCCCTCTCCTGTCACCCAGGCCGGTTGAGCTACAACCGGATTGTTTGAATTATACAATGATCAGTTTGTTATCGGCAATGTTCATGGCCGGTACCCGGCCTAATTTTGTGTTCAGTTTCATGAAATAATAAAACTAAAATTTTAAAAAAATGAACATGAAAAATAAAGTCTGGTTTGTTACAGGAGCGTCCAAAGGACTGGGATTATCACTGGTGAAAGAATTATTGATCAAAGGTTACAATGTTGCAGCCACTTCCAGGAACATTTCAGAGCTCAGCAAAGCTGTCGGCAACAACAGTCAATCATTCCTTCCGCTACAGATGGACCTGGTGGAAAATACAAGCGTTGCGCAGGGTATTCAAAAAACCATCGATCAATTTGGCAGGATCGATGTAATTGTGAACAATGCAGGCTTTGGCCTGGTGGGCGCCATTGAAGAATTGAGCGATGAGGAAACAAGGTTGAACTTCGACGTGAATGTTTTCGGAACGCTGAATGTACTCCGTGCAACATTACCATACATGCGCAAACAGGGATCCGGCCATATAATGAATGTGGCTTCCGTAGGTGGTTTAGTAGGCACTTTCCCCGGATTTGGCATCTACTGCGCCACCAAATTCGCCATGCATGGATTTTCAGAATCACTGAGCGCTGAACTGAAAGAGTTCGGTATCCAGGTAACTGTAGTTTCTCCCGGATACCTCCGCACCAATTTCCTGGGCGCAGGCTCCCTGGTTGTGCCGAAAAATGAAATTCAGGAATACAGCTCCGTAAGGGAGGCTCAAAACCTTCACCAGCATAATATCAACGGAGCCCAGCCCGGAGATCCGGATAAAGCCGCCAAAGTGATCATCGAAGTGGCTGAACAAGAACAACCGCCACTGCATCTGTATCTCGGCGCAGACGCATACGGAATGGTGGAGTCGAAATTGAAAAATGTAAAAGATGAAATGGAAAAAGTGAAAACACTGGCCACTTCTATCAATTACTAAACAAAACAAAAAGCCGGACCTTGCAAGATCCGGCTTTCTTATTTCCTTTGTATATTAGTTTACTTCACTGGCACTTCCACTTTAGTCTGGTCCCACTCCAGCAATAGCTTTCCTTCCGGCAGGGTAATGGTCAGCTTTTCAACGGGATCGCCGCCGATCTTAGATGATTTCACTTTTACTGACAACACATCTTTTCCTTTTATCTGTTCATATTTATAAGAACCCCATTGCTTCAGTTCACTGTTCAGAATGAATGTCCATTCCTCTTCTCCCGGAATAGTGAACAATGAATAAGTACCAGCTTTCACAGGCTTTCCTCCAAACGATCCATCCTTCGTGAATGTGATCTCAGTAGCTTCGTTCGCACCAGTGCGCCACACTTTTCCGTAAGGGACCAATTTGCCGAAGATCTCCCGCCCTCTTTTGGAAGGCTGGCCATAACTTATTTTGACATCGTTACCTTCTGCGGTGATCCTTGGGCTCTTGGGTGCGTCCTGGGAAAAAGCCACTGTGCTGCTGCCTGCAATAATTGCTGCTGTCAGAATTATTTTGTACATGTTTTGTATGATTTAGTTTTATTGAAAATAGCTATTATTTTATACCCGGAATACGACTAAATGATAAACGGAATGCGCTGGCTTAAAATAATTTTCTACCTGTTCGTACCTCTTACCATGGTGATGGGTGCGTCCTTTCTTCTACAGGAAGTAATAAACAATGATGCTGTAAGGACGGACCCTGGCTTCAAACAGGCCCAATGGCCTGCATTGCCCGCCACAATTATACCTGGCAATCCCACAGGGCTCGGCATAGACACCAATCAGAACATCGTGGTTTTCCACAGGGCCGGCAAAGAATGGCCACTCCTCGGGTCCATCTCCAAAGACATCATCAAAGACAATACCATTTTGATCATCCACAACAAAACAGGTGAACTTCTTTCCAGCCGGGGAGGCGAAATCTTCGTGATGCCGCATGGACTTACCACCGATAATGAAAATAATATCTGGGTGAAAAACATCGCGGGTCAGACATCGATGTGTCAGACACCATCGGCATCGCAGTCAACAGATTCGGAAGAAGCAGCGGGATCCAGGAGCAGACTTGCTGGTTTCACGACATTGTCATCGACAAAGAACAAAACATTTTTGTAAGCGATATCCTCAACAACCAGGTCCTGAAATTCGAACGCATCACGAAACCTTAGAAATAACTCAACCATTTCTTACTTCCCTGGTTCATCTGTTTATATTTACTGAATCTCAGGCAAAGCGGATACAATATGGCCAGGGTCACCAACCAAATCAGGTATACCACAGGCAGCCCAAATCCATAGCCCACCAACTGAGCATTAGCCGTAACCCAGGTAGTGAAATTCACCATATCCGATGCCGGCCTTCCGGATAGCATCGCTGCCAGCACACCAAAGCCATGGATCAATGGGATATGCAGGAGATAAAAGAACATTGGCACCTTTCCGAATACAATCACTTTTGAAGTAAGCCAGCTCAACGGCTTCTCTGCATACGCCAGGAACAGCAATGCCGGTCCGAGTGTCATTAATATGAATAAAAGAGAAGGTGGATACTTCGATACATTCACAAATGAGAAAATGGTAAAAAGAAAATCCTTTTGTACTGCCCAATGTGCAGGATCGCCATATTGATCGATGAGGCGAAGTACAATGAATAAGAGAATGGCTCCAATACCAAGATTCCGTAGTATCCTTTTGCGATAGCCCGCATCAACTGCCGCACCATACAATGTCCCGAGACAATATCCAAGAGAGATGATACCAATATAAGGTAATACAGGATATCCGATTACCAGGTTGAATGGTCCCAACCGGTAACCTGTAAAATTGGGTTCGTGCAGCAAAGACCAGAAAAGATCGGAAGCCGTATGTTCCGTGCTGTGGATCCCATCCAGCGCATTATGCCCGAATACGATGAACAAACCGAGAAACAATAAAACAGTACGAGGCAGATGGATCAGCAATGCCAGGGCCATCATACTGAATCCCAGCGCCCAGATCACCTGCAGGATGAATACCGGGTAATGCGGATTGAATGTCCAGGCCAATGTTACATACACCAGCTCCAGCAGCACCAGCCAAAGCCCGCGGGAAAATAGAAAAATGGATAGACTCCTGCGATCATGTTTCATTCCATATAAACAGGCAGCAACACCGGCCAGCAAAGTAAAAACAGGCGCACAATAATGTGTGATCCACCTGGTCAGAAAGATAGGCACGCTGGTATGCTGTAAGTCAGTAGGATCGTGAATGTAGGAGTATGCGTGAAAATAATCGCGCACATGATCGAGACACATGAACACGATGATGAAGCCCCTAAGCAGATCGATAGATTCGATCCGGCGACTTCTCATAGCAGAATGGGCAAGGCCCGGAACCGATTTGGTCATAATATCAGGTTAAGGTTACAACTTGATAAATACACCTGCTGTTGCAATTGGTTCGCCAGAATAAATGAAAAAAGATAATTGACGCAATTATACCTGCTGAGGTAACTCTATTTAATACTATAATCCTGCAACTCTACTACTGAAGTTACAGAAACCGGAATTCCGGGAGGTGTTTCGCTATCGATCTTAATGATGCCAACACCTTTTGCAACATAATAATCATAGATCATAAAATCTGTGGTGCCAACAACGGGCATTTCATACGCCAGGGTCAGCTGAGTATGGATCACATTGGTATAATTTTTTCCGGCCACGGTCATTGAGAGATCGCGTTCGATGATCTTACCGGGAATCTTGGCAGTAAAACCGCCCCCCTGTCCACCATTGAAATCCCAGGTATAACCAGCCGCTTCTTTGTCGTTCAGGAACAACATAGTAAAATCGAAAGACGCACCGGTATTGGGTGAATTGCCAGATTGCTTTATATAATAGTTGGCGCCTTTTTGCGCCATAAGCCCTTCCACAACTGTTCCCTGGAAATCGCTGGTCACCACGGTGAAGTTTATATTATTTACCGTTTGTTTCCGGTCAGTGACAGTCATGGTATATTCAGCATCTGCAAAACCGGTTTCTTTATATTTCCAGGTAGTGCCTTTTGTAAGAGGCAGGTAGGTATCTGCTGCGCGAGGATTGTTATCATCATCACCCGGCAATTCGCCATCAATATCTTTCTGACAACCGGTAACAAAGATCGACAGGATCAGGCTATACAATAAAGTTCTTTTCATAACAATCGATGTATTGGGGTTTATCGAAAATACCAAATTTCCCACTTTTAAGCAATGCATCCGGCTGAAGCAGGGTGGGCAGCAGTTACAACAAAGCCGGCTCCAGGGAGCCGGCCTTCAACTAAAACGTATACTCTATCTCCAACCACCGCCCAGGTCACGATACACATTCACTGCGGCATTCAGTTGTTGCTTCTTTGTTTCGATCAATTCAAGCTTTGCTTCCAAAACATCCCGCTGCGTCATCAATACTTCCAGGTAATCAGCCCTTGCATTTCGGAAAAGATCATTCGCAATATCGATGGACCTCGTGAGTGCACTCACCTGCTTCGACTTCAGGCTATAACTTTTTTCAAGGTTGCTGATATTTGACAATTGATTGCTCACTTCCAGGTAAGCATTCAGAATTGTTCTTTCATAATTGTAAACTGCCTGCAATTGTTTTGCATTGGCGGTATTGTATTCAGCCTTGATCGCATTACGGTTGATCAGTGGTGCGGCCAGATCACCCGCCAGTGAATACAGGATCGATTCCGGCATCTTCACCAGGTAGGAAGGTTTGAATGCCTGCAAACCCAGTCCTGCAGATATTTCCAGCGTAGGATAGAATTCTGCTCTTGCTACTTTCACATCCAGTTTGGCCGCAGCCAGGTCCAGTTCTGCCTGCTTGATATCCGGACGGTTGGCCAGCAACTGCGAAGGAATTCCTGTACCCACTGTTGCAGGAAGCAGATCTGCATAATTGCTTTGATCTCTCGTGATAGGTTGCGGATAGCGCCCCAGCAGGAAATTGATCCTGTTCTCTGTTTCCCTGATCTTTTGAAGGATCTCGAATTCCATGCTCTGCGACTTCAACACTTCCGCCTCAAATTTTTGCACCGCCAATTCCGTAGCCCTCGATGCTTCCTTCTGGATCTTCACTACTCCCAGCGCATTTTGCTGCAATTCGATATTCTGCTTTACGATCGTTAGCTGATTGTCCAACGCCACCAGTTCGTAATAAGAGTTCGCTACTTCTGCAATGAGATTGGTGAGCACAAAATTCTTTCCTTCTACAGTAGACAGGAACCTGTCTATGGCGGCCTGCTTTGAACTGCGTAGCTTTTTCCAGATGTCTACTTCCCAGTTCGCGAAAACGCCAATATTGAAATCACCCAGCGGGTCCGGCATTTCTTTCCCTGGTTCTATTTCTGTACTTGCATCGCCTGCACCCTGGCTCGTATATCTTCCTACCTTTTCCACGCCGGCGCCTGCCTTTGCTCCCACCATCGGCACTAATGCACCCTGCCGAACACGGATATCATTCCTCGCTATCTCGATCTCCTGCAGCGTGATCATCAGTTCCTGGTTGTTCTTCAGTGCTGTATCGATCAGGTTCACCAATGCCGGATCCCTGAAAAAACTTCTCCAGGGAACTGCGGCTGTATTGGTTGTATCACTGTGATCATTATACGCAACAGGAACTGTCTTGTTTTCATCGCGTGATATCATGGCAGGCGCTTTACATCCGGCAATTGCCAGACAAAAGCTTACTGCCGTAATACAGTGATGTATCCTGATTTTAAACATTGTGATCAATTTCTTCTGTTAAAGGATTTTCTTCTTCATCTCTCACCAGCTTCCGGCGCGCCGCTATCTTTCCGAATATGAAATACAATCCGGGAATGATCAGTACGCCGAAAATAGTTCCGAACAACATACCACCAGCGGCAGCCGTACCAATGGTCCTGTTCCCGATCTTACCCGGACCGGAGGCAAACACCAGCGGGATCAAACCTGCAATGAATGCGAAGCTGGTCATGAGGATTGGACGGAACCTGGCTTTGGAGCCTTCCAGCGCCGCCTCGAAAACTGAAGCGCCTGCACGATGCCGCTGCACAGCAAACTCTACGATCAGTACTGCATTCTTTCCCAGCAGACCTATCAGCATCACCATGGCCACCTGTGCATAGATATTGTTTTCGAGCCCCGTCAGCTTCAATAAAAGGAAGGCTCCGAAAATACCGGCAGGCAAAGAAAGGATCACTGCCAGCGGAAGAATGAAACTTTCGTATTGCGCAGCAAGGATCAAATAAACGAAGCCAAGACAGATAAGAAAAATATAAACAGCCTGGTTACCCTGTGCTACTTCATCCTTAGAAATGCCCGCCCAGTCTATCCCATAGCCACGTGGCAAAGTTTGGTCAGCTACTTCATTGATCACTTTGATGGCAGTACCGCTACTGAAACCCTGAGCCGCAGCGCCACTGATCTCGGATGCGGTATACATATTATGTCTCGTGATCTCGGACAAGCCGTATACTTTTTCCATTTTCATGAATGCAGAAAATGGAACCATCTCCTCTTTATCATTCTTTACATACAATCTCAGGATATCTTCCGGCAAAGCCCTGAACTGAGGCGCAGCCTGAACGATCACTTTGTATTGACGACCATATTCGATGAAGCTGATCTCATAGTTACTGCCCACCAGTGTTGAAAGCGTATTCATCGCATTCTCGATGGTAACGCCCTTCTGTTGTGCAATATCATTGTCCACACTAAGCAGGTATTGCGGAAAACTGGCGCTGTAGAAGCTGAACACGGAAGAAAGTTCTTTTCTCTTTTTCAATGCTTCCACAAATTCATTATTCACTTTTTCCATTTTGTGGTAATCGCCAGATCCCGTTTTGTCCAGCAAACGAAGCTCGAAACCACCGGCTGCACCATAACCAGGAACAGCGGGCGGCTGGAAGTATTCAATTTTGGCGCCAGCGATGTCTTTTGATTTTTCTTCCATTTCCTCAATGATCTCCTGCACGGAATGCTTACGCTCCGACCAACTCTTCAGGTTGATCAGACAGGTACCCGAGTTGGCGCCTGTACCTTCCGTCAGGATCTCGTATCCAGCAAGTGCAGACACAGACTGTACTCCTTCTACCGTTTCTGCAATCTTCTGCAGCCTCTCAGTGATCTCATTCGTTCTTTCCAGCGATGAACCGGGTGGCGTTTGAATGATAGCGTAGAACATGCCCTGGTCTTCATTCGGAATAAATCCGGAAGGAACTTTACCACTCAGGAACCAGGTGCCTGCACAGAACGCCCCCAGCATGAGCCAGGTGACCAACCTCCTGTTCACGATCTTCGAAAGCGTGCCCAGGTATTTTACTGAAGTACGATTGAACTGATGATTGAAGCCATCGATGAATTTGTCAGCGATGGATTTCTTTTTCAGTTTTCCATGATTGTTCTTCAAAATCATGGCGCATAGGGCAGGCGTTAACGTTAGCGCCACCACTCCGGACAAAATGATGGCAGTAGCCATGGTGATGGAGAACTGACGATAGAACAATCCAACAGGTCCGGACATGAATGCCACAGGAATGAATACCGCCGCCATAATGAAGGTGATGGCAATGATGGCTCCCGCAATTTCATGCATGGCCTTTTTTGTGGCCCGGTACGGCGACAAACGCTCTTCCTCCATCTTCGCATGCACTGCCTCTATCACAACGATTGCATCATCCACTACCACACCAATCGCCAGCACCAATGCAAACAGCGTGATCAGGTTGAGGGTGATCCCAAAGAACTGCATGAAGGCAAATGTGCCTACCAGAGAAACGGGAACGGCCATCGCGGGGATCAGCGTAGAACGCCAATCCCCCAAAAAGATGAACACCACAATTCCGACCAGGATAAAAGCCTCCACCAGTGTATGTACCACTTTGTCTATAGAAGCATCCAGGAATTTGGAAACATCATAGCTGATCTCATAATCCATTCCTTTGGGGAATGAACTGGCCTTGATCTCTTTCATCTTTTCCTTCGCTGCTGCAATCACCTGGCTTGCATTACTGCCGTAAGATTGTTTCAGCACGATGGCGGCAGAAGGTTTTCCGTTGAGGTTGGAATAGATATCATACATGGAGCTTCCGAACTCTACGTCCGCCACATCTTTCAGGCGGAGGATCTCTCCATTCGGGCTGGAGCGCAGGATCACATTTTCATACTGTTCCTTATTCCTGAATCTTCCGGTGTATTTCAATACATACTCAAAAGACTGCGAACGTTTACCGGAGCTCTCGCCGGTCTTACCGGGCGAGGCTTCCAGGCTTTGCTCACTGAGTGATTTCATCACTTCATCCGCAGAAATCTTGTAAGCCAGCATGCGGTCGGGCTTCAGCCATATACGCATCGCATACTCACGGTTACCGAGGATATCTGCATAACCTACGCCGTCCACACGCTTCAGTTCAGACAGCAGGTTGATATCAGCAAAATTGAAAAGGAATTTCTGGTCTGTGGCGGTATCTGTACTGTACACGTTGATGTACATAAGCATGTTGGACTCTTCGCGTGTGATCTTCACTCCTTCACGCACCACCAGCGGCGGTAACTTGTTCACAACCGAAGCCACACGGTTTTGCACGTTCAGGCTCGCCACGTTTGGATCTGTGCCCAGGTTAAAAACGATTTGAAGGCTGGCCTCGCCATCATTACCGGCATCAGCTGTCATGTATTTCATTCCCGGCACACCATTGATGGCCCGCTCCAATGGAATGATCACAGATTTGATCATCAGTTCGCCATTTGCACCGGGATAATCCGCCGTTACATTTACCTTGGGCGGAGAGATAGACGGGAACTGGGTTACAGGCAATCCTGTAATGGCCAGTACACCCAGGAACACGATGATAAGTGATATAACGATAGACAGCACCGGCCGCTGTATGAACTTATTAAACATTGAACTCGCAATTAGGGTGAACTACTATTCCGCTTTTAATCTCAAATGTGAAATCACTTGCTTCGGTTCCAGGTATTCAAAGTTGACATGATCTTCCTCTTTTACTTTCTGCACCCCTTCAAGCAATATCTTTTCATCGGCCGCCAATCCTCCTGCCAATACATACAAGTCAGGTATTTCAGCAGCAACGGTAATGTGGCGCGACCTCACCCTATTGTCTTTACCCACTACAAAAACATATTTTTTGTCCTGAATTTCATAAGTCGCTTTTTGCGGAATGATGATGGCATTTTTCAGTGGCATCGTCATCATCACTTTTCCTGTTTCCCCGTTTTTCAGCAGCCTGTCGGGATTCGGGAACCTGGCCCTGAAAGCGATATTCCCGGTTTCATTATCGAATTCGCCTTCGATCACTTCTACTTTTCCGGGGTATGGCAGCAGCGATGCATTCGCCAGAAGGAGGTTCACCTGCGCATGTGCACGGCTTTTGGAATTGGTCTGGTATTCCAGGTATTCCGGTTCTGACACATTGAAATAAGCGAACATCTGGCTGTTATCTGAAAGACTTGTCAGCAGCTCTCCTTCATCGATAAGGCTGCCGAGTTTTTTGGGGAGACGATCGATCACACCATCAAATGGAGCGCGGATCTCCGTAAATGAAAGATGCAGTTTTGCCAGCGCCATCTCAGCTTTGGCCTGGTCCAGCTTTGCCTGCGCTACTGCCTGTTCATTCCTGGATACGATATTCTTCTCCACCAGCGCCCTGGTATTCTGCAGTTCGATGTCTGCCGCTTTGGCTTCCGCCTCAGCCTTCATCAGTTCCGCTTCATACAGTTTGGGCATGATCTTGAAGAGGAGCTGTCCTGCTTTCACAGATTGCCCTTCATCCACATAAATATTTTCCAGGAATCCTTTTTCCTGTGCCCGGATCTCGATGTTCCTGACAGACCGGATCTGCGAAACATACTCTTTCGTAAAGGAAGTGTCCAGCATTACCGGACTGGTTACAGCAAATTTGCTGGCCTCTTCTCTTTCCTCTGCTTTAGTGGTGCAGCTTGTCTGATACAACAGACACAACAAGCTGGCGAACAAAACGATTTGTTTCATTGACATTAGTGAAAATTGAGCGATTAAAACCCTAGGTTAAAGGCATGGCTATACTGTGTGTAACCCACAATTTGATTACACCATTGATAGCCGATGCTTATTGTTCAGTGATCAGATCCTTAAAGCCCGTTGAGCAATGTATTTACAAGGCAAATAGTTGCCGCCAGGCAAGCAATCGCTCAGGCAACCGTAGAGGTAATTTTGAAAGAAGGTATGGGTAGGAACAGAGAGATACCCGGTAAGTAGTTTATATTTTCTGGCGATGTTGTGATTATCGTTTTCTACTATTTCCTCGAAGACCAGGTCCTGTTGATGATCAAGGGCATGTATGATCCTGATGGTACCCTGATCTTCTCCTGACTGGCTGCCCCTGGCCTCTTGTGTTTTCCTGAATTCCTGCTCTGCCAGAAAACAGGTGGTATGCACCAGTTTACCTGCAGACACCTGATCAACCCCTCGCAATAAAAGGGTAAACAGGAATATGAAAAAAAAGGCTCTCTTCATTGGGCTATCAAATACGTAAAAATCTTGAGGCACAAAATTCAGGACTTTTCTGATTTCATTTGCTATGGATATATCAAAATCAGGTTAATAAGAGGTTAACGAACTCATTAACAACAAACCGCAGCCCCCTTTACCGGAACTGCGGCGAAACCGGAATGGTCCGGCATTTATCTAAACTCACCAGTCACATTTTTTCAGTTTCAGGGGCAATTCCTTTGATCCCGGAATTGAATCAAAAAGGGAGTTTAGAAAGATTTCTGTGAAGGATTATTCCCGGCAGCCGCTACCACCAGCAAGGCCATGATCAACGCAAAACTGTACTCACAGCCGCCGCTTCCATGTTCTCCCACAAACCATCCTCTTTCAATATGGATCAATGCACAGCCCGCCAGTAACAACACAATGAATCCTGCCGAAATACACCTGATATAACGACCTGCAATAAGCGCAATTCCACCAATGATCTCAAAAAAAGTTATCATCCAAACAATGGCCGTTCCAAATACCAATCCTTTATTGTTGAGATATCCTGCAAACTGTTCAACCGAACCACTAAGCAACAATCTTACTACAGCATGGGCCAGGAATATCAATGCAACGCTGTATCGCAGCAGCAACAGGGATTGACGAATTGAAATAAAAGGGAAGCTTTGCATACACATTGTTTTGAAGGTCTTTCAAAATCATTCCGGCAGGTACAGGATCGCAATCTTTGCACTGGCTCCCTGCATGATGCGGGACTGTGACCAGAAATCCGTGTTTCCGGGTTCAGGATCGCCTGGTTCAACTGGAGTAACAGGTTTTATTTCCAGGAATATTCCCGTCATCAACACCAGGAACGGGGGTAAATATTTTTTCATAAGGGAGAACTAAATGGTTATCCAAAACTAGCAACAGCCGTGATTATCCGCCGGACTGTACAAACGGTTATGCATACCGTATGTTGAAGGATTCCACTATTTGATGTTCTCACCACGGCACCAGCAGCCGGATCCCAAACATTCATAGACGCTTTCCTGCCGTTCACGAAGCTATTTGGGCAGAAAAGCGGTTTTACCGATTTTTACCTGATGAAGAAAGCGCTTCCGCATGTTTTGTTCTGGCTTGGATACTGGGCCCTGCTGGAGTATTCTGAATTCCTTTGGATGAAGAACTATATGCCGGACTGGGCGATGAATAAGATCGCTACCCGGTCTGTGATCGGTTCATTCCTGTACGGGCTCGTGCATCTTTCTTTTGCTTATTATCTTACCTATTTTGCATTACCGAGGATCGTGAAGAACAAACAGTCGATCTTAATAAATATTTCGCTGATACTTATTCCCTATGTTGCTGCTATCTGTTCCATTATCGTGCTGGCACATCATGTGGTGCTCCCATTGGTATATGAAGGAGCGGTGCCGCCCGCCCGCGCATTCTTCGATCCACAAAAATTCTTCAGCCTCATGATTGAAGTGGCTTTCCCCGCCGGGCTGCTCCTGGCATTCCGCCTGGTGAATACCCAGCTGGCCGCCAGGGAAAGGGAGAAAGAACTACTGAAAGAGAAACTCAGCACAGAGTTGAGATTGCTCAAAAGCCAGCTCAATCCTCATTTCCTTTTCAATACCCTGAACAATATCTATGCGCTTACGCGAAAGAAAAGCGATCTGGCCCCGGAAGTAGTACTCAAACTTTCCGAGCTGCTCAGCTTCATGCTCTATGAATCAGGAAACGATACCATTCCCCTCTCAAAAGAAGTTAAGTTCCTGGAAGACTATATCGATCTGCAAAAGATCAGGTATACAGACGAACTAACCGTAACCTTCAATCGAAATATCGATCAACCATCCCAGCCCATCGCTCCTTTATTATTATTACCCCTGGTGGAGAATGCTTTCAAACATGGGGCCAGTGAAAATCATTTCGATTCCTTCATACATATCGACCTTACGGTAAAGGAAGGACTATTGAATTTCCGTGTGAAGAATAGTTTCGAAAAGAATGGAAATCAGCAGCAGACCAACAATATCGGGCTCAACAATACAAAGCGTCAGCTTGAACTGATATACAAACAACAGAAGCTGGAGATCGATCCATCAGAAAATGTTTTCAGCGTAACACTTTCGGTAAACCTGAACAGCTATGGAAAAATTTAACTGCCTGATCATTGAAGACGAACCCCTGGCCGCAGAAGTGATCCAGGACTATATTTCACAGGTCCCCTTTCTCGAATATGCCGGTACCTGCCGTGACGGTATTTATGCTATGCAGGTACTGCAGAAGGATAAGATCGATGTGATGTTCCTGGATATCCACCTGCCGAAGATCAAGGGGCTTGATTTTTTACGCACCCTGAAAAATCCACCGCAAGTGATTGTAACCACTGCGTATCGCGACTATGCGATCGATGGCTATGATCTCAATGTAGTGGACTATCTCCTGAAACCTATCCACTTCAACCGCTTCCTTACGGCAGTGAACAAACTGAAAAATCAGCAGGCTCCCGGTAGCGTTCCTCCTTCTTCAATTATTGAACAGGCGCATATCCTCATCAACATCAATAAGAAAAAGATCAAGATCGGGTTAAACGATATTCTTTACATCGAAAGTAAAAAAGAATACATCAGCATCGTTACAACCGAGAAATCATACATCACCAAATGTTCATTGACGGAAATGGAAATGCAGCTGCCAAAAGATAAATTCCTGCGGATCCACCGAAGCTTCATCGTAGGCAAGGAAAGGATCACAGCTTTCACCTCCGTTGCAACTGAGATCAGCGGGAAGAGCCTTCCCATCGGCAGAAGCTACCGGGACCTGGTGCAACAGGTACTTTCAAAATAGAAGGGATTTTTGTAACTTGACTTTCATGGCTACACGGAATATCCATCCAGATTTTCTTTTCCTCCTGGAATTCAAAGAAACCTCTTTGGTCCGGTTGTATAAAGAACTCCGGACCTTCATACTGGATATCTACCCTGCCAGCAACGAAATGCTCTATCATACGCATGCACTCACCAGCACTTATTCCATTTCGGACAAACTCGCTGACTCCTTTTGCATGATCCCCATTTACACCAATCATCTTAATCTTGGTTTCAATAAAGGCACCCTGCTCAAGGACCCCCATCAATTGCTCACCGGAACAGGTAATCTGATCCGCCATATCCCCATTGAAACCGTGAAGGATTTCAACAACAAGAAAGTGAAGGACCTGGTGAAAGCCTCGGTGGAATTTGCTATCCGGGATATGGACAATCCCACTAAAATCACAGGAACAACCATCTCGAAAATAAAAGCTAAGTAATTCCGTAGATTCGTACCCGAATGAGTACAATCCTGCGCCAGCACATAGAAAAGATCGTTCCCTTATCGGATGAAGAATTCAGCCGGGTAATGTCCCATTTCAAAACGCGAAAACTGAAAAAACACCAGTTCCTGCTACAGGAAGGTGATATGGCGCATGCTCATTTCGATAATTTTGTTGTATCCGGGCTGCTGAAAGTATACCATACCAGCGATGACGGCCATGAACATATCCTTCAGTTTGCCCCGGAAGACTGGTGGGTGGCGGATTACAGGGCCAACTATTTTGAATCACCTGCAGTGGTGAACATCAGTTGTGTTGAAAACAGTGAACTGCTTACCATCAGCTATGCGAACAGGGAGCGGCTCTGCAAAGAATTCCATAAGCTGGAACATTTCTTCCGGAAAAAAGCAACCGGAGGTTTTGTATCCCAGCAGAGGCGCATTCTCTCGCTGCTCAACAACAATGCAAAAGAACGCTATGAAGAGTTCCTGAGCCTTTACCCCGGCCTCAGTCAGCGACTCTCCAAAACCCTGATCGCCTCCTACCTCGGCGTGTCCCGCGAAACCCTCAGCCGCCTGTCCGATTAAAAACTGTGATCTACCTCACAGAAAATTTGTGACCTGCCTCATTGGCCACCCCTGCCCGACGCCCCAACTTTGTGCTGTAATTCAAAAGAGAAATGAAAAAGATACAGACAGTTGCAGTGGCGGTGGCAGCATTATTGCTGACAACCTTTCACCTGGAATCAACAGCTCAAACAAAAAAATCAATTACCATGAGCAAGAAAATTTTATTCGTTGTTACGAGTCACGACAAAAAAGGAAATACCGGGGAGCCAACAGGCTACTATCTCGGAGAGGTTTCCCATCCCTGGGAAGTGCTGCATGATGCCGGATACGAGATCGATTTCGTGAGTCCCAAAGGAGGTAAAGCACCCGTTGACGGCTTCGACCTGAATGATCCTGTCAATAAGAAATTCTGGGAAGATCCTACTTATCATGCAAAAGTGGAAAACACGATGAAACCATCGGAAGTGGACCCTTCAAAATATGCAGCTATCTTTTATGCAGGCGGTCACGGCGCCATGTGGGACCTGGCCGATGATAAAGGACTGTCCGATATTGCCACAATGATCTATACCAATGGTGGCATTGTAAGCGCCGTTTGTCATGGTCCCGCAGGTCTGGTGAATGTAAAAGACGCCAATGGGAAATACCTGGTGGACGGGAAGAAGATCAACGCTTTCACCAATGAAGAAGAGGAAGCTGTAAAAATGGAAAAAATAGTTCCTTTCGCACTTGAATCCAAACTCATTGATCGCGGGGCAAAATTTGAAAAATCAGGTCTCTGGCAGAATCACGTTACTGTTGATCAGCGCGTGATCACCGGCCAGAACCCGCAATCAGCCAAATCTGTGGGCGAAGCTATTTTGAAAGAACTGAAAAAATAAGCGGTACAAGTTCATAATTCGCCGGCGGGGTTTCAGTTCCCTGCCGGCATTTTTTTGTCATGTTCCATCCCTCCGCGGCCTGATACGGCAATTCTTCGTAATAGTAGAAAAATAGACAGCCGGTTACTGCGGATTGAAATAACTTCGAAAAGCAATTCAACCTATCTCAGCTTCATATCGCTCCAATACCCATCGATTATTCAATCATCAAACTCATAACAATGATCATTGTACACGACATTTTCGTTTGCAAGCCAGGCAACGCCTCCAAACTCGCAAAGAAATTCAAGGAAGCCATGGCAGGTTATTCAGAAATAAAACATATCATGACCGATGTAACCGGCCAGTTCAACAGGGTGATACTCGTTTCAGAATACGAAAGCCTCACAGCCTATGAGCAAAGCTGGAAAAAATATGAGGAAGACACAGAAGTCAACCGAAAAATGCAGGAAACAATGCAGGGATATACCGATATGTACCTTACTGGTTCCCGTGAGATATTCAAGGTTTGGTAAGATCAGCTGTTGTTAGCCGTTGCAGGAGCATCGCACCTTGCTTGTCTGCCCCCACTGTGCTGTTCACCAGGATAACCACCGCCACTTTCTTTTCCGGGGCTACACCCAGGTAGGAACGAAAGCCACCTGATGCTCCGTTATGGAAAAGCGCGTTGAGTTTTCCATATTTCAACAGCACCCATGCCATACCGATATGAAAATTCTTGTCTGAAAAAGTGGTATCATGCGTAAGCTGTATTGCTTTTTCCAGTTTTTTGTTGGGCGCATCCCATTGTGCCTTTGCATATTTAAGCATATCGGCAGCGTTGGAGCGCAATCCGCCTGCGCCCTGGTAAATTGGAGGCAGGTTACGGGGAAAATGATAACTGCCATCTTCATCATACCCTTTGGCATAGGCTGCGGAATCCTGCTGACGGATATCGATGCGTATATTCTTCATCCCCATCGGATGTGCAATGAATTTTTGCACCATCTCTTCATAGCTCATATTGTAGGTCCTTTGCATTATGGTACTGGCCAGTGCAAATCCGGCATTGGAATACTCGCTCTTCAAACCCGGCTCCCGCGTGAGTTTCAGGTGCTTCAACCAACCGAAGAATTTTTCAATGGGATAAATGATGGTCCCATTTTCATCGATCCTTTCATCTTTGAAATCCGCCGGCATCCGCGGTAAGGCCGATGTATGGTTCAGCAAATCTTTTATGGTAACAACACAGCCATTGAATTCCAGGGAAGGAATGGAATCAGGAAGATATTTGTTCACCGGGTCATCCAGCTTCACCTTACCCTCTCCTATGGCCAGCGCCACGATAGTAGCAGTAATGGTTTTACTGATCGATCCCAGTTCAAACAGCGTATTGCTGGCCGGAATATTGTGCTTTGTTTTATCAGCCTCTCCGTAACCATAAAACCAGGTTGTACCGTTCTTCAGGATGCCGATACTTGCACCTTCTGTTCCTGCCTGCTGCAAGTAGGTCCTTACGATGGAGTCAACTATTTTGTCCTGCTCCGTTTTCAAAGGATTATTGTGCGGGATCTTTTCAACGCCTGCCCTTGGGGCGATATATTGCCTGAAGAAAAAAGTAGACACTTTATCGCCATCGCCCAGTCCTATCGCCAATGTCATCGGCTTCGTGGCAAATATGCCTTTGTAAAGGATCACGCCATCTGCATTCCTTTCAAAGATGATCTCCTTCAGTTCGCCCAATGGGAAAAGAGACTTTTGTGTAACGTTGATGAATTCTTCTTTTTTGATTGCATTTTTGAAATCCTGTGCCGTGAGATCATACAACTTTTCTGCATCTTTTTCATTCACGTATTTTTTTGTCAGCGCAGCAACAGAGTCGGTCCGCTGTTGAAGGGTTCGCTGTGCGAAGCCTGTCAGGGATAGCACGCTAAGCAATAAAATGCAGGCAGATTGTGTCAGTAGTCTGGAGAGGATTGTCATTTTGCAGAATTTTTCTGTAAGGATGATCAAATATGGCAATTGTTACGGGCTTTTCAAAGCTGTATTGATGACCGGTAGCGATGATAATCCGAATCGCCTGTTTTTCATACCAATGCTTATTTTTTTTATATTTGACAAACATTCCTTTCCCGGTAACCGGGACCAGCTGCTGCATTCCTTTCGAAATACTTACTCCAAACCAGGGACCGCTCTCCTTTTGTTTGCCAGTTGCCCTGAATCAGCCCGGACCTTTAACTGTAACTATTAACACATATGATCATCAGCAGCACTGACGGGATATGCAGGCTGCGATTAATCCGTTGACCGAATGTTGCCATTACTTACAAAATCAAATTTCATCATCATCACCGGAGGCCCGGGTATGGGTAAGACTGCATTGGTGCAGCATCTCTCGGAATTAGGCTATCGTCATGTTCCGGAAACAGGCCGCGCTATCATTCAGCAACAGGTGCAGGATGGTGGCGATGCGCTGCCCTGGAAAAACAGGGCCGCATATGCACAACTCATGTTCAACAAAAGCCTGGAAGATTATTTCAAACTCATCACCAGTTCCGATCCTATTTTTTTCGACAGGGGCATTCCGGACGTGATCGGTTATCTGGAGCTTTGCAAACTGCCGGTTCCATATGCCATGATTGAAACGGCCAGGAATAACCGCTATCACCGCGATGTGTTCATAACGCCGCCCTGGCAGGAGATCTACGAGAATGATACGGAAAGAAAACAGGATTTTGACGAAGCCGTCAGAACCTGGGAAATGATGAAAGAAATATACACCCGCTTCAACTATAACCTGGTGGAAATCCCCAAACTACCAGTGAGTGATCGCGTCTGTTTTATGCTGGACCATCTTCACAATGTGCTGTGACGCTGATCACCCTGAAATTGTCGCAACCCACTTGTGCCGGATTCATGCGCTTGCGGTAAATTGCAGTATCCATTCACCTAAATACCGGATCATGCAAAACTCCAGGAAATTTAAAACAGTGGATGAATACATCGGTACATTTCCTCCCGATATCCAAATCAAACTGAGAGAGATCAGGGCGCTGATCCGCGAGGCTGCACCTAAAGCGGAAGAAATGATCAGCTACAATATGCCTAGTTACAAACAGAATGGCATGCTGGTGTATTTTGCCGCCAACAAAGCTCATCTCGGTTTTTATCCGGCAACTACCAGTCTGGAAGTATTCAGCAATGAGCTTTCAAAATTTAACGGCACCAAGGGTTCTGTTCATTTTCCCTATGATGCGCCGCTGCCTGCAAAATTGATTTCAGGAATTGTGAAACTCAGAACAAAGGAAAATGATGCGCTGGCAAAGATCAAAGCAGAAAAGAAAAAGGTGAAAAAATAGAATCAGTCCCTGCTCGTACAAAAGTCCCCGCTATCATTCATTCCCAGGAATTGGGTAGGCGTTCCGCCGGTATAGAATTTGAAATCCCTGATCAGATGGCTCTGGTCGTGATAACCAAACTGTACAATCAGGTCAAACCAATCAACTGGCTTACCCCTTTCATTCATAAGATACGCCACCACTTGTTTGAAGCGGAGATAGCGGAGTAGTTCTTTGGGAGAGTATCCCACATATTTTTTAAAGCGCATTTGCACAGCGCGCTCCGTGATGGCCGCTTTTTCAGCGATCACTCTGGAAGGACTAAGCGCGGGATCAAAAAAAACTGATGCATTTTCCAGCAGTGGCTGTACAGCATCTTCTCCTTCTTGTACAGCTTTTGCGATATAAGCTTTCAGTAATTCAACTCGAAGCTCAGCACTAAGTAAGCCATTCATCTCTTCCCAGAGCGTATTCAGATTGTCTGCATATTCAGCCACGCTATTTTCTTCCGACAGATTCACATTATTTGTGCTTAGCTTCATGAAGCGATAAAAACCATCATTCACGAAGGGAAGTGTAAGCAGGTCGGTTCCGGGTTGCAGCTCATAGTTGAGCATTTTCCGCATGGGGCCAATGATCCCGATCCTTTCAACCTGTTGCTCAGCGATCTCTTCATCGCCAAAAGAAAATTTGAGAGCTGGCCCGAAATTAAATACCAGAACCATCTCCAGGCTGGGTGAAAGATGGAACACAACAGGATCCGCATCCTCCTTCATCCTGATACCATAGATATGCCTCACTATTTCAGTGAGCACACCCTCAAGCTCATACCGTGTGCCATTGTCTGACCTCATCTGCTTCGTTTTCGTACAATGAGACGGGAACCCGCCGTTCTACATTTGTGTAACAAAACAAAAATAGACAAATAAAAAATCATAATATGGGATTACACACTTTACTGGGAGCCAACGGCACAATTGCAGATGCACTCGTTCCTGTTTTACAGGCTAATAATGAAAAGATAAGGCTGGTTTCCCGCAAGCCGAAACCCATTCCAGGCACAGAGATCATGGCAGCAGATGTGACCAACAGGGAACAGGTGTTTGCAGCGGTAAAAGGTTCGGAGATCGTTTACCTGCTGGTAGGCATTCAATACAATATCGATGTGTGGAGGGGGGATTGGCCCGTGATCATCCGCAATGTGATCGATGCCTGCAAAGCAGCCAACGCAACACTGGTATTCTTCGACAATGCATACATGTATGGAAAAGTGGACGGGCCCATTTCAGAAGAAACACCATACAGGCCTTCCAGTAAAAAAGGACAGATACGTGCAGCTGTTGCCACTACCCTGCAGGAAGAAATGAGATCGGGTGGGCTTAAAGCTATCATCGCAAGAGCCGTTGACTTCTATGGGCCGGGCGTAACGGAGAAAAGCGCCCCAGGACTACTCGTGTTCACCAATATGCGTAATGGAAAAAAAGCACAATGGTTCATCAATCCCAATGTTCCCCGCTCCTACAATTACACACCCGATGCAGGAAAGGCTTTGTACATGTTGGCGAAAACTCCATCCGCTACCGGACAGGTCTGGCATCTTCCCACAGTCAATCCGCCACTAACCGGCAAACAATTTGTTGCCAAGGCAGCGAAATACATGAATGCTTCAGAGAAATTGATAGTATTACCCAGATGGATATTGAAGATCGTGGGGCTCTTCAATCCATTCATGAAAGAGATGTACGAAATGCATTACCAGGATGAATTTCCATTTGTATTCAGTTCCTCCAAATTTGAAAAGGCTTTCAATTTCAAACCCACATCCTGGGAAGAAGGGATCCGACAGACGGCAGAATGGTATAAACAGTAGCAGGTGGGATAGTCAAATTCTCCGCCAATACTTACCCACGCAACAATAACAAAAAACTATTGTATATTTCTTGTAACAACTCCGTTCCTCCGGCCGTATAACCTTATTATCCGTGTTCCGGCACGGAGAAGGTATCACTTGTCATCACCATTAACCAACGCATCTCATGTTGAGAAACTACTTCAAAACTGCATGGAGAAACCTGAGCAGGAACAAAACTGCCACCCTTATCAATATTACGGGATTGATGATCGGCATGACCTGCTGCCTGCTGATCGGTTTGTATGCCTGGCATGAAATGAGCTACGATAACTTCCATGAAAAAAAGGATCGCATTGCCCGCGTGATCATGGCCTATCAGTTCTCCGGAGAAAAGGGCAATAAAGGAGATTTCACAAGCACTAAAGTATTGCCCACCTTCCAGCGGAATTTTCCGGAAGTGGAAAGTGGAGCACGCATGTTACTGAACAATGGCATCATCACAGTGGACGACAAACAATTTGAAGAATCGAAGATCCTCTTTGCAGATTCGTCTATGTTGAATGTATTCTCCTTCAGGTTATTGAAAGGCAATCCGGAACATGCACTTTCAGGTTTGTTCAAGATGGTTTTGTCTGTCTCCACTGCCAAAAGATATTTTGGAAACGAAAACCCGGTGGGACAGATCGTAAAACTCGGAGCCCAGGCCCAACCGTATGAGGTCACCGGTATAGTGGAGGACTGTCCTTCCAACTCGCAGATCAAATATGATATGATCGCGTCATTCTCTTCCAAACAACAGAACCAGGAGCAAACCTATTTCAATGCCAATTACACAACGTACCTGTTATTCAAAGATCCTTCGGGTATTGCCAGCCTGCAGCAAAAGCTCCCGGCTTTCATGAAGGAAGAGACGAAAAACATGAGCAATACCACCATCAACTTCTTCCTGGAACCTTTTAAAGATATTCATCTGTATTCCGGGTACGATGCAATGGAACCTAATACCAGTATCAGCTACATCTATATTATCGGGGCTGTGGCGCTTCTGATCCTTGCCATCGCCTGCTTTACTTATATTAACCTGAGCACTGCCCGCTCCATGGAAAGGGCCAAAGAAGTGGGTATCCGAAAAGTAGTAGGTGCTGAAAAATCACAAATCTTCCGGCAATTTCTCAGTGAATCCGTTACCCTATCCAGCATCGCACTGATACTGAGTTTTGGCCTCGCGATATTATTGCTTCCTGTTTTCAATCATTTATCTGACAGGCAACTGGAACCCCGCTTGCTCTTTTCTCCTTTCGTGATCGGCATGTGTTTCTTTGCCATCATTTGTATCGGAGTGCTTGCAGGGAGTTACCCAGCCATCGTTCTCTCGGCTTTTCAACCCGTTCGGGTCCTGAAAGGAGCATTCAAAGCCACTTCTTCAGGCGTATTGCTGCGCAAATCGCTGATCGTTTTCCAGTTCAGCATTTCTGCTTTCCTGATCATCGCCACCTTTATCATTCAAAAACAATTGCATTTTATCCAGAACAGGAAACTTGGTTACGAACGTGAACATGTACTGGTGCTGCCTTTTGATGAAAATGTAAGGAAAAACCTTGGCGCTATCAGAACAGAATTTAAGAGTCATCCCGATATCCTGAATGTATCCCGCACAACCAATGCCCCCACCCAGATAAATAGCGGATACAATATGCGAAGCGCCAATATGCCGGAAACAGAACAGATTTCCGTAAACGCCGTTATCATCGATGAAGAATACATCAAAACAACAGGCATACAGATTGTCGCAGGAGAAGACCTCAACCAGCAGGATATGCTGGACGTGGCTTCCACAGAACCTGATGCCAAAAAATATTATCACTTCATCCTGAATGAATCAGCGGCAGCCACCATGGGCTGGACGCCACAGGAAGCTATCAATAAATTATTCTGGTTAGATGAAAGCCGTCCTGGAATTGTGAAAGCAGTTGTGAAGGATTTCAATTTCCAGAGCATGCATAATCCCATCAAACCATTAGTGCTGTTCCCAGAACCCTGGGCCCGTCAATTGCTGGTGAAAGTTTCCGGCAAAAATATCTCCCAGACACTGGAACATATGGAAGCGAAATGGAAACTGCTGGTGCCAACGCGTCCCTTCAATTATCATTTCCTGGATGACGATTTCGATAAACTATACAGAAGTGAGATCAGACTGGGCAAAGTGATCAATATCTTCGCGGGGATCGCTATCAGCCTGGCCTGTCTCGGCTTGTTCGGTCTTTCATCCTATACCACGCAGCAAAGAATCAAGGAGATCGGAGTGAGAAGAGTGATCGGCGCTTCCGTTTTCAATATTGTATTCCTGCTGTCGAAAGACTTTGTGAAATTTGTTATTATTTCATTTGCTATTGCCACACCGCTGGCATGGTGGATCATGAACAACTGGTTGCAGGATTATGCTTATGCCATTAAAATGCCTGTGTGGGTATTTGCATTGGCCGCTGTACTGATCATTATGATCACTTTGATCACCATCAGTCTTCAATCCATCCGGGCTGCATTGATGAACCCGGTCAAAAGCCTGAGGTCAGAATAATCGATTCCATTCCCGGTAATGCCCAGGGCATTTTTTTTGGTAACTTAGTGCATGCCTTCCGGTATCACCATCTCCAGATTTTCGCCCAGCATTCCCCTGATGCCATTCATCAGGGAGTATATGATCATTGAAGCAGAACAGGAACTGATCAACAGCCTGGTTCCGGATACCTTTATGGCGATGGCCATCCGCATCAAAGGCAGAACAGGCATTCTCTCCGGCAATGACTTCACTGAAATGCCTTCCGGAATTATCAGTGGCCTTACCGATACCACCAGAAGAGTTGGTTACCACGACAACAGCGCCAACCTGATCATCGCATTCAAAGACGGAGGTATGGCCGCTTTCAGCCCGGTCCCCGCGCATGAGCTCTTTGCTAAAAGCATTGCTGCCGACAATATCTTTCCACCTGCAGAGCTGCAAAGCCTCAGTGAAAACATACAGGATGCCTTCACTCATGAAACACGCATCCAACTACTTGAGCAATTCCTTTTGAATAAATTGAAAAATACCCCCTCCGACCCGATGATCAACAGGGCGGTAGAGCTCATTCGAAAACACAATGGCATTATCAGGGTGAAAGACCTCGCCAAGGCATTGTATATCAGTCAGGATCGGTTTGAAAAAAAATTCAGGTCCAGGATTGGCACTTCTCCTAAAAAATTCGCTTCCATTACACGCATACGTAACCTCATCAACAATTACTCTGCCTATACTTCGCTTACAGATGCCAGTTATGATGCAGGCTTCTATGATCAATCACATTTCATCAAAGAGTTCCGCCAATTCACCGGGAAATCTCCTTCTGAATATTTCAGTGCTGCCCCTGCCTGGTAAAAAATGATTTTTTACAATTCCTGCACCCTGCGGGATTCTAGCTTTGCAATAAATCAAAAACATGAAACTTGTACAATACTGTATAGCGATGTTGATCATCACCATCACCCTTACTATACCCGCTCAGATGAAGGCTCAACACAATAAAGCAATCAAACAAAAAAAGGAGGCAGACATGGATCAACTGACCGCAAACAAAGCGCTCGTCCGGCAATTATTCGAAACAGCATTGAACCCAAGGAAATTTGAACTGGTGCAACAATTCATTCACCCTGAATATACCAGTCAAACAGGCCAGCAGGGACTGAACGCCTTCACCAGCCAGGTGACCGATCTCCTCAAAGCCAATCCCGACCTTCAATGGACCATCCATGAACTGGTTGCGGAAAACAATAAAGTATGGGCACGCTGGACCACCACCATTAATCCATCTTCAGATAAGCCCATCACCACAACAGGAATCGGCACGTATATTATCGAAAACGGAAAGATCATCCGCTCTTTCGCATTGATAGACAGGCTGAGCTTTTTTCAGCAAAAGAAACTATTGCCTGAAAATATCGGCATCTTGCAAGCAAAGGCAAGCCCTGAAAAAGTTATCTTTATCGATAGGTTTGTAGTGCCTGCCAGTGCTTTGACCGAATTCAAACAACGTGTGAAGATCAACAGGGAACTGATCAGGACCATCCCTGGATTCATCGAGGACGCAACTTTTGAAAATAAGGATTCAAATGGCAACACCATTTACGTTACTATTGCCCAATGGACATCACAGGAATCGCTGCAAAAAGCAAAAGAAGCTGTGCAGGCTGCCTACAAAAAAGAAGGCTTTGATATCGCAGCAATGTTGAGCAGACTTAATATTACGCTCGACCGGCAGCAATTAAAACCAGCCGCAGAACTTTAAAAATCAAAACCGGATACAATACAAACTCCGACGAATCCCAGCTCCCGTTGCACAACGCATCTTCATCAACAAATATCTTTTTAGGCCTTAACAAACAGCAGAAGATTATTGAGTAACTTCAATGCTACATCCATAGCATATGAATTTTCACACTACCGTTCCAATATTGTATTCAAACGATGTATTGAAAAGCCTGGAATACTACACAGATGTCCTGGGCTTCGATTGTAAATGGGACTGGGGATCGCCACCCACATTCGGAGGCGTGAGCAAAGATGGTGTTCAGATCTTCTTCTGTGAAAAAGAACAGGGCAATCCCGGTACCTGGCTCAGCATCATGCTGGATGATGTGGACGAATATTATGAAAAGATAAAAGCGAAAGGCGCCATCATTTTAGCGCCCCCCGAATCCATGACCTGGGGCATCCGCGAAATGCTGGTGCAGGACCATGATGGCCATTGTATCCGATTCGGACATAATATTGCTCACAGACCAGGCAACTCTGCTCCTTTACCGGATACTGTTCGCATCGTGGAGCGAAAGCCAACTGTTGAAGAATACAAAGAACTCGTTGCAGCTGTTGGCTGGACGGATTCACAGCAAAACGCAGACCCTGAGTTGATCCTGTCGGCTCCCATCTTTGCAGTGGTGGCGGAAGAACTGAATACAGGGAAAGCAATCGGATGCGCATTGTTGCTTGGCGACAATACCAGTTTTTATTATGTAAAAGATGTGATGGTACAGCCTGCCTGGCAAAACAAACATATCGGAACGGAAATGATGAACAGCATTTCAAAATGGCTGGATCAAAACGCACCCACCAATGCATTGGTTGGATTGTATACCGGGGGCTATCTCGCGCCCTTTTATAACCAGTTTGGGTTCAAACATGCATATGGCATGAGTTTTCGCGTACAGAACCGGCTACCTTAATTCCTGCATTAACCTCATGCCATGGACCCGCAGCCACCAGAAAAAAAAATCAGGTTGCTTTTTCCTGCTATCGGCGCCATCATCTTTTGTGGCCTTTACCTGGTTGCCGCCTGGCGATATCCCGGAGGGTCGCAAACAGATGCGAAGAGTACCGGCTTCAGCTGGACGCAGAACTATTGGTGCAACCTGCTCAACGAAACCGCTATTAACGGACAACCTAACAGCAGCAGAACGGTGGCCATGATCGCCATGCTGGTGCTGGCCATCACACTGATCTATTTCTGGTATTTCTTTCCACAGCAGGTGGGATTCAATACCATCAGCCGCCGCATCATCCAGGTTTCAGGAGCGGCGGCCATGCTGACGGGATTGTTCATGTCTGGTGAATCACATGATATGATCATCAACCTGGCTTCGTTGTTCGGCCTCATTGCCATTGGCGGAACATTTGCAGGATTGTACAAACTGAAATGGAAAATCTTTCTCTGGTTTGGTGTTTTGAACCTGTTATTGGTAGGACTGAATAATTACTTGTACTACAATGAAGCACTCAGATACTACCTGCCGGTAGTGCAGAAGATCACTTTCTTTAGTTTCCTGCTCTGGATCAGCCTGATTTCAGTGAAGCTGTATCGAAGCAGTCAGGAACAATAAAAAATCCGGCGAGAATGAAAGGTCCCGCCGGTTGAATTTATATCGATGTAAGAATATTATGCAGCGCTGACAGCAGCTTCCAGGTCTGCCAGTACGATCTTCTTCATCTTCATCATTGCCTGCATGGCAGCACCAGCTTTTGCCGGATCTTTATGGGTGATCAGTTCTATCAGCCTTGGAGGAGTTACCTGCCAGCTTAGTCCGAACTTGTCTTTGCACCAGCCGCACATGCTTTCCTGTCCGCCATCAGAGGTAAGTGCATTCCAGTACTTGTCGATGTCTTCCTGCGTTTCAGCCGGGATCACAAAAGATACACTGTCATTGAACTGTCCCTGTGGACCGAAGTTCAACGCCACGAAATCCTGTCCGAAAATATTGAAAGAAGCAGTGATCAATGTCCCTTTGGGAGCAGGTCCATTATCACCGGCACGCAGCTCGTTGCCCACAGTTGTTCCGGGAAAAAGATCTTTATAAAATTTGACGGCTTCATCGGCTCTTCCGTTAAAGCATAACATGGTGGTGAGTTTTTGCGAATTGAGCTTTTGCATATCGTTTGTGTTTTAAGGTCCGTAATTATTGACATCACAAACTTAGTTTTCTGATCTTGTATTGAAGAGGGCCAACTGCGACTAATATCGGGTATATTGCGTCCATGAGTTTTAATGCTGCAGCTAAAGAGATCCTGCAGGAGTTCCTGCAAAAACTAACCGGACTGAGCGCGGAAGAAACCGCTCCGCTCTTCAGCACCACACGCCATGTTCAACTGACCAACAACCAGGTTTACATACCCATCGGCGACAAAAGCCGAAAACTGGCCTTCATAGAAAAAGGCGTGATGCGCGCCTATGCCGTAAAGGAAAATGGAGATGAAGCCACGTTGTATATCAGGTGGGAAGGGCAGTTCATCGCATCCCACGATACCATCATCAATTACCAGCCCTCGCGCTTCATCTACCGCGCACTTGAAGATTGTACGCTGATGGAAATCGATTATGATACGCTGGACCAGATCATGCGCGAACAACCCAAATTTGAACCGCTCCGCAATTTCTTCCTGATGCGCATGCTCTCGGAAACCCTGGATATGATCGAGTCATTTGTATTCCTTTCTCCCGAAGAACGCTACCAGAAACTGATCACAGACCGTTTCAATATCGTGAACCGGGTGCCGGATAAACACCTGGCGTCCATGCTGGGCGTTACCCCGGTGAGCCTTAGCCGCATCCGCAAAAGGATCCAGCAGCAGAAAAAGATTAATTAACTTTTGTTAACCATTCCAGCCTGCACCTGCCTATACATTTGTTTTATCAAAAACATCCGGTATAGCCATGGAACAGGTAACCAAAATTTTCCTTGAAATCTTCAGCATCTCTGCTGTCCGTTATTTCGTGCTGGCAGGTATTCCCTTCCTGCTTTTTTATCTTTTCTTCAACAACAAAATGAAGCATCTCAAGATCCAGCAACGACAGGCTGCCCGGAAAGATTTCTGGAGAGAGATCTGGCATTCGATGCAATCCACTTTCGTGTTCACCATCATCATCGTGATCCTGGCCGCAACCCCGGTCAGACAGTATACCCAGATCTACACGAATGTTTCTGATTATCCTGTATGGTGGATCCCCGTTAGCGTGGCGCTGGCCCTCGTGATCCACGACACTTATTTTTACTGGTTCCATCGCCTGATGCACCACCCGAAAATTTTCAAGTATACTCACCTGGTGCATCACAAATCCACCAATCCTTCTCCCTGGACCTCTTACTCTTTCCATATGCTTGAAGCAGTAGCCGAAGGCGGTGTACTTGCTGTGTTGGTATTTGTGATGCCAATGCACGGGCTGGGAATTCTGTGGTTCACTATCGCAGCTTTTATCATCAACGTGTACGGTCACCTGGGATATGAGATCATGCCGAAAGGACTGAGAAAATCCTTCCTCTTCGAGATCATCAATACCTCAGTACACCATAACCTGCACCACAGCAAATTCAAAGGCAATTACGGCTTGTACTTCCGCTACTGGGACCGTATGATGGGAACAGAGAACCCCGATTATGTGAAGGAGTATGATAAGATCCAGGCCCAACGTTTCGGCCAGGAGGCCGTTCCTGCAAAAGTAGTGGCCGAGCCTGTTGCCAAAAGAGCCTGATCAATGCAGCACCTGGTAATGCAACAAGACCACACCGGAAGGAAATGTAGTGGAAGTGAGTAGTTGCAGGTCCTGCTGATCAAAATATTTTCCAAAGAAAGGCTTTCCCTTTCCGATGAGTACCGGGTGTATCCACAACTGGTACTCATCTATCATTTCTAGCTTTATCAATGCAGTCACCAATCTGCCGCTTCCATAGATGATGATGTTCTTGTTCTGACCGCCCGACTCTTCCCTTAATTTCTGCATCCCTTCCTCGATCTCATCTTTCAGGATAATCGTATTGGTCCAGTCTGCTTTCTGCATTCGTCTCGAAAACACAACTTTCTGGTGATGGTTCATCATTACGGCGTATGCATAATCTTCACGGGCACAAAGCGGGTTGGAAGTCTTCCCCGGCCAGAATCCGGCCATCGCCTGATATGTAACGCGACCCAGCAGTATCGTATCCGCCTTGCTCAGCTCTTTAGCCAAATGCTCACCCATCTGAGGGTCCCAGCATTCGAAATGCCAGTCGAGCTCCCCATTGGGGCCAGACATATAGCCATCCAGCGTAATATTCATCGATACAATCACTTTGCGCATTCGTCCAGATTTTAGTGTACGGGGTTAATAAACAGTATTATCCTCCATACAAAATTATCCAGTCGTACACTGGAAATGCGGGTGTGAAGTTGACAAATGAGGGTCATTTTACGACAGACTAACTCATAAAAATTGTATTTTCACAACATAATGTCATTAACCCCTTATCATCTGCATACTTGAAAACCGGACTAGCTTTTACCCTTTCTCTACTCTTCTTCAATCTCCTGTATGGCCAGTCCGTAGTGGACACATACAAAAAAATGGATACCGTAACAGTTTCCAGGCAAAAGCAATTGATCAATGGCGTGAACAGGCTTACATTAAGTGCAAAGCAGATAGAAGCGGCGCCTAAGTTACTGGGAATAGCAGATCCTCTTAAATCAATTCGCTTCCTTCCAGGTTTTGGCAATGGGGGCGATGCCAATTCGGGTGTACAATACAGAGGGCTTCCATCTGGGAACAACGGCTATTTTTACAATGGCGTTATCGTGCATAACCCAAGCCATCTTTTCGGACTATTCCCTTTATTCAATAATAATGTTGTTGAAGACCTGAAGATCTACACGAATGTTGTTCCGGGAAAGTATTTCGGAAAGTTATCCGGCTACATCGATATCAACAGTAACTGGCAGATCAGGGATACTGCCCTCATTAAAGCAGAAGCCTCGCTTGCGCATCTTGGAGTAGGCGCCAGAATTGAACAGGACTCCATTCAAATGGTGGAAATATTCTGGAGGAATACCTTCATGAATCAAACGCTCTGGCCAGTACTAACCAGAACTGGAAAGGATTTAGAAGGCATGAACTATGACCTGTTCGATTTTAACATGAACGTCAAAAGGATTTTCAACAAGCATTCGATAAAGGCCTTCTTATACACGGGCAGAGATAAAGCCATGTTTGATCTGTATGAAAAGAAAGCAAATAATAGTTTGAACTGGGGAAACCTGGCCATGGGCATAACGCACTCTGCAGCTCTCCGGCAATACCTGCAATGGGAGAATAATATCGGATACTCAAAGTACGATTCCCGCGTTGCTTTTGACTTGTATGGCGAAGAGTTTGCACTGTTCAATCATCAGAAAACGTTAAGCGTAAATTCTACCCTGACCTATCGAAAACAAGGCCGCTCGGTGGAAACAGGCATCCTTTATATGATGGATGACCTGGGCACCACTCTTCAGAATGAAGGACAACCTGTTGAATCTGGTGGCAACGTTCGTTATAAGAGTGTTCAGCATTTATTCAAGTATTTTTTGAATGCCAAAACCCCATTGTCGGAAAAATTTGAACTGGAAGGCTCCATGAATCTTTCTACGGTTTCGGCTGTTGAACGTTCGCTGTTTCTCAACCCGGCACTGTCAGTTTCCTGGCTGATGGATGCTAGCAATACTTTTTTCTGTGGTTTATCGATGGCTTATCAGCCGATACACCAGGTTGGTCTTACAAATATTAACCTGCCTGTTGATTACGTTATTCACGCCAACCGTGATCTTCCTGTTTCTAAGATCAGGGAAATCTCCGGCGGATACCGTTATGGCGGGTCCAGGATCGAATATAGTATTGATGCTTATTACAGATGGTTGACCGGATTAAAAGAATTCAACGGGAACATCGTCTCTTTAAATGAAAGTAATGATATTGCCAGTGGAATAGAGAATGGTGATGGAGTTACTTATGGAGTCGATTTTTTTGCAAGATTGATCTCGCCACGCAATTACTTTACGATAAATTACTCCTATTCAAGAAGCTTCAGAAAATTTGATGCGATCAATAACGGAGAATGGTATAAATACATTTACGACCGGCCTCACAATTTAAGTATTGTGAACTCCTATAAGATCAATCCGAAACTATCCTTCTCTATAAGTTTCATGTTCAATAGCGGAAGCGCATATACTCCTACGATAGGAATGTATTATTTTGGCAATTCCATATTGGCGGAGTATGGAGCCAAAAACAGTGCCCGGATGGCTGCCTATCACAGGCTGGATGCAGGGATAAACTGGCTGTTGAAGAAAACAGGTAAAAGCAGACAAACCCTGGGTATTTCAATTATCAATATCTACAATCATTCTAATCCGGTTTACATATACCAAAGTTATGACCGGGAATATTTTCAAAAGCATAGTGCTTTTAAAATGATCCAAAAAGATGGCGCCAGTTTGCCTCTCTTACCTGCCATTACTTATTCACTGGAACTACTATGAAAAAGCTAATAGTAACAATCATTATAAGCGCGATATTGTCTTCATGCATCAAGGAAGGCGAACAAAAAAAGTTCGATCCCAAATTTATAGTGGAAGGTGTGATCGAGAACGGAGCAGTGCCTGTGGTGAAAGTGATGCACAATATACCTGTCAATTATATTATCGATGATGAGCAACTGGAAGCGCTGATTGTTCGTTGGGCAAGCGTGAAAGTTTCTGGCGGTGGAGAGGAAGAGTATCTGACATTGACGCGCAATGATAATGTTTTTCCTTATTTATTTTATGTGGGTAGTTCTCTGAAAGGAAAGGCAGGGCAGCAATACAAACTGGAAGTCAAATACAATAATGATATTCTTCTTTCTGAAACAGAGATCCCTCTTTATACCCCCGCCATTAAAGGCGTATCAAATGAGTGGCTTGATCCGGAAAAGGCTCAGCCTGTTGTAAGTATTGACAATGCAAATCCGGAAGCCAATTATCTTTTGTTTACGAAACTGATTACGCAACATGAATACTATGCAACTACTCCCAGGGGAATCAAAGCTATTGATCAGGCAGGCAAACAATTTTCCGTATCATTATTGAGAACCCGATCAGTAATGGATTCCGTTAACGCTTCCAGGTATTATGAAAAAGGTGATGAAATAGCAATAAAGGTATCTAACGTTTCTGCAGCAAGTTATTCTTTATGGTCTGCTGTGTCCCAGCAAGGGCTTGCGCTTTCATTCCTGAATTACTCTTCTGATTTTACCGGTAATATAAAAGGGAATGCTGTGGGTATCTGGTATGGCGCCAATTCTTCGGTTAACAACCTGACTATTGAATAAAAAATGCCATCACGTTTTGCGTGATGGCATTTTTATATTATCTGATAAGCGTCAGGCTTTAATTCTCGAATTTTTCCAGCAAAGCTTCGATATCGTCGATCAGGTTCTCAAAACCCGTTTCTCCAAATACTTCAAAGCTGACTTTCGATCCATCTCCAAATACCAGCAGCGGTTCTACATTATATTCATGTACAGTAGTATTGCCGTATTGGTATACATCATCTTTTAGCACAAAAGTGATAGCTGCTATTTTCTTCTTTGTTTTTGTGTTTACGACAACAGCAGCACTGTGCTTGTTCAAGAGGCTTGCAAACAAAGTATAATATTCTTTTTCAAACTTTTCATTATCACTCCGATACTTTTGATAGGCAGCATCGTAAAGGATGTTTGCGGCTTCCATTTTCTCCCAATATTCGTCAACAGCATCCTGGTATTCCTGTTGGCTGTTATATTCCTCATAAACAGGATATTTAATGTTTCCAAAATAAGTATCCCAATCTGGATAAGCAGGCTCTTTGTCGCGAATTGTTTTCAGTTCATTGTGGATCGTTTTATAATCAATTTGTCCACCCATTGTTACGTTGCCCAATGCAAATGTTGTGTTGGCTGAAACGAACAGGTCCAATGCTTCGTCATCTTCCGAATTCACCAGGTTGTCATAAGACAGCGAGCTGAAATTAGAATTGGCTTCCAGTGCTACTAAAGTTTCAGCACCTTTGGAGAAACTGAATTTGGTCCCGGCTACCTTACTGTCTGAATTCACTTCCAGCTTCGCGGCATATGATCCGAGTGAAAGGTTTACAGTAACCATTTTGGGGAGATTATCGTCCTGATAAGTATAAATTGAAGACAAGTTCATCACTTCCGAACTGTTGATCGTCATTTTAGCCAATAATTCGGAGGGTAATTCATAAGTTTCTTCTGTGTTTACTTCAACAGGATCGTAGTTTCCTGTTCCAGGATTGTACACATAATCATAATGCGTACTATTGATGACATGAGATTTTCCGGACTTCTTATATGTAATGGTCAGGACCGTATTGTTCGTATTTCCATTCTGTGTAGCAGGAAAATGAAATTCAATTTTGTCGTTGGATGCTGTCAGGTCCCACTCTTTTGATATTTGATTGTATTTGTAGATCCCAAACGCTTTACTAAGCTGGTATGATTTCTTTTCAGTAACAGAATTTGTTGTTATTGAAGATAGTGCACTGTTGACGGCAGCTATTATCTGAGGTCCCGCTCCCAGTTTTTTGACGGCATTAACCGTAATATCCACTTCAGGAGCTTCCAGCATATTGAAGTTTTCCAATGCTTCAATAGCAGGGTTGGAACTCAAATCATCAATTTTTTGCACAAAATCCCGCCCTTCAGTCTCCATAAAGGCTTTATTGGCGGTTACATCTTCTGTGTTATAGGGTAATTCATAAATGGAAGTATCAGAGTCCTTTGATTTCTTACATGCACTGAATACGAGCGGTGCTGCAATCAACAGCAATGCAGTTGTTTTTTTCATAATAAAATAAAGTTTTCAAGAATGGTATTTAAGAGAGGGTAAATAAGAAATAAGCTTTCAGGATTTAGTTATAGGTTAAAACGGGGCGAAATTACATTTATTATGTAATAAGTAAAACCGGTGGAGATTGTTTATTATTAATCTGAGGGCTAAATACAACCTATAAACGAAGAATTGATACAATTTATTCTCCCTTATGACCCTGGGACGTTTGAATACTTATCCTGATCAGTATTTATGACAATTATGAATGCGCAGAATACCCAATTACCCCGGATTATTGTTGTTCTCGATCATCATTTCCGCCACTGCCCTTGCATTCAGCTCAACCGGTTCCACATCGGGAACTTCCTTGCTGGTGAAGGAACCACTCAGTGCCTGTAATTTTTTCGCCTGAGGAATGAAGCGACTCTCCAAAGAAGAAACCGCCTGGTTATAATTCTTCACGGCTGCATTGAGGCTGTTTCCGATATTACTGAAATGTCCGAGCAATGTAGCTGTTCTGTTGTACAGTTCAACGCCGGCGCCACGCATCTCTTCGATATTTTCGGTTATACGCACCTGTTGCCATACAAAACCAACGGTACGCAGCAGCGTGATCAAAGTGGTTGGTGTGGCAAACACCACTTTCCTTCGAATACCTTCTTCTATCAAAGTAGGGTCGGCGGCTAATGCTGCACCGAAAGAAGATTCGATCTGCATATATAAAACCACGTAGTCCGGAGATTCACTGAACTGGTTCCAATAGGCTTTGTCGCTGAGATTACGCAGGTGATCACGTACCGCCTGGGCATGCTGTGCCAGCAGTTGCCTTCTCTCTTCTTCGTTCTCCGTTTCAAAGGCACGCATGTATGAACTGAGCGGAACTTTCGAATCCACCACAATGATCTTCTTCTCCGGCAGGCGGATGACCATATCGGGTCGAAGCGTTCCTTCTGTACTTGCTACGGAAACCTGCTCTTCAAAATCACAATGCTCGGTCATGCCTGCAAATTCCACCAGTCTCCGCAATGCTATCTCACCATAACGGCCCCGTGTATGCGATGTTTTTAATGCAGTAACAAGGTTATGCGTTTCCTTTTGCAGTTGCTCCGTCATTTGCGCCACACCCTGCATGTACTGGTTGATCTGACCATGCTGTTCCATGCGCACTTTTTCCATTTCCTGGATTTTGTGATCGAATTTACCAAGACTATCCGCCAATGGTTTCACCAGTGCATCGATGGCCTGTTGTTTTTTCTCCAGGTCGCCCTTCGCCTCCGTAACCTGTGTTTCCAGTGTTGTTTTAGCCAGCGTAACGAAGGATTCATTATTGTGTTTCAGCACTTCTGCGGAAAGAGCGTGGAAACTGGCTTTCATGGTTTCCGCTGACCGGTCCATGAATGCCTGCTGTTCTGCCAGACGTCTCTGCAACTCCTTTTGCTCTGCGGCAAGGCGAATGGTTTCATCCCTTCGCTGATTGAGCTTATCATTCAATTCATTGATAGAAATATTCGCTTGCTGAAGTTTCTGATTGGCAGCGAGATGTAATTCCTGTTCCGCATTCAGGCGGGTAGATAATACCGCAATTTGTGAGGTGGCTTTATTCTTTGCAATGAAGTAGGTCAGTATGCAACTGATCACAACAACCACCAAAGCGCCTCCCAGGATTAGTAAGTTCATAGTAGATCCTTTGGTATTGAATAACCAAATGTCACCATTTTTTTTCAAGAAATATACAATACCATGTATATTGCCCGGTAATAACCCTCAATCAAGACTCCTTTACACCATTTTATGGCAACCAAAACAACGGGCGGCAACCAACAACTGATCGACTTCTTACAGTCGTTATCTCCACTTAATGACGAGATCATTGGGTATCTCAATCAAGCTGCCATTGAGAAAAAAGTAGGTCGCGGAAAATTATTACTCACTGCCGGTGAAGTATGCGAACATTATTACTTCATCAAAAAAGGGCTTGTCCGCGGATTCATTATTGAAGACGGTAAAGAGATCACTACCTGGATCTGCCGGGAAGGGGAAGTGATCACTTCCATCGTGAATATCCTGGATATACAGGCCATGGGCGAGAACATGAAAACACTGGAGAACAGTGAACTGATTGTAATGCCAACTTCAGGTATACAATACCTTTATGATCGCTACCCGGATTTCAACAGGGTAGGAAGAAGGTTGCTGGAAAGATATTATTACGATGCGCAGCAACGTGCCATCATTTGCCGGATCCCCAATGCGGCCAAGAGGTATGAACATTTTATCAATACAAGACCTGAACTGGTGAACCGCGTGCCCGGTAAATACATCGCCAGTTTCCTCAACATGACGGAAGAAACACTCAGCCGCGTAAGAAGCGCCCGCACCAAAATCAGGCGGAAACCGGTGAGCGGAAATCAGGAAACCGCCTGATCCAGGTCAACTTATTGCAGGTTCGATTTCAGCATATTTGTAAGACTTGCTGGTACTGCGTCTCAACAGCATCAGTGGATACATTAAAAAGCTCTATATGAAAATCGAACAGATCTACACAGGCTGCCTGGCACAGGGCGCCTATTATATCGAAAGCAACGGTGAAGCCGTAGTGATCGACCCGCTCAGAGAAGTTACTCCTTATATTGATAAGGCCATTGCCAACGGTGCAGTGATCAAATACGTTTTCGAAACACATTTTCACGCCGACTTTGTTTCGGGGCATCTCGACCTCGCTGAAAAAACAGGTGCGAAGATCGTTTATGGCCCTACTGCCCAACCAAAGTTCAATGCTATCATCGCAAAAGATGGCGAGCATTTTAAGGTGGGCGATGTTAGTTTTGAAGTATTGCATACACCTGGCCATACTATGGAAAGCTGTTGTTTCCTGTTGAAAGATGAATCTGGCAAACCCATAGGACTTTTCTCCGGAGACACCCTGTTCATCGGGGATGTTGGCCGTCCGGACCTGGCGCAGAAAGCCGCCGGAAAAACAAAGGAAGAGCTGGCTTCCATACTCTATCATTCACTCCGCAACAAGATTATTCCGCTGCCTGATGATATCATCGTTTATCCGGCACACGGCGCAGGCAGCGCCTGCGGCAAGAATATGAGCCGCGAAACCACCGATACCCTTGGCCATCAGAAACAAACGAATTATGCCTTACGTCAAAGTATGACCGAAAATGAGTTCGTGAAGGAAGTCACTGAGGGACTCACAACGCCTCCCGGCTATTTTCCCTTCAATGTAAAAATGAACAAAGAAGGATACGATAGTCTTGATACCATTATGGAACGCGGCAAAACAGCTTTATCGCCTGACGCCTTTGAAGTTGCTGCCAATGAAACCAATGCGCTACTGCTGGATACACGCGATCCGCAGGTGTTTGCAAAAGGCTTTGTTCCCAACTCCATCAATATCGGCATCGATGGAAATTTCGCTCCCTGGGTGGGTGCGCTGGTCCCGGACATTCAACAGCCTATCCTGGTGATCACGGATGATGGCCGCGAAGAAGAAGTGATCACACGTCTTGCACGAGTGGGTTATGATAACACCATCGGTTACCTTAAAGGGGGATTCTCCGGCTGGCAGAGCAGCGGCAAAGAAACCGATCATATCCTGAGTGTGTCTGCCGCCACTGCACTGGGCATGATCCGGCAACCGGATATATCGGTGATAGACGTACGAAAACCGGGAGAATTCAGTCTGGCGCATATCGTAAATGCCAACAACGTTCCTTTAGATAATATCAGCCAGGAGATCGGGTCCCTGGACAAACAGAAAAAGTATTTGGTCCATTGCGCCGGTGGTTACCGGTCCATGATCTTCTTATCGATACTCCGTTCCAGGGGATTCGATCATATTACCGATGTGCAGGGTGGATTCAAAGCGATCCGTGAAGACGGCCGCTTCCCCCTCACTGCGGGCGAACCTGCACATTGATTTAGTTGCATAACCCTACACATGAACGCCGGCCCCGGATAAAATGTCCGGGCCGGCTTCAATTTTAGATCGATGGTTAATCAATATGACAAGTGATGCCACAGAATTGGTATCTTCATGAAGCATTATGAAACCATTATCACCAGTCAGCTTTCATCATATCCCACCGCCAGCTCATCTGCAGCAATACGTAAAGGCATTCTGGCATGCGGAAGGGACCGGTGCGCTCACCCTGGGCGCCATTGCGGACGGATGCCCCGGCCTTGTTTTCCATCAAACTGAACGCGGACTGGTTTGGGGAGAGCAAAAGAAAAAATTGTCGAGCCTCTTTCTCTACGGACAAACAACGAAGCTGAGCAAAATGCAGACCGGTGGCGCTTTCAGGATGACAGGCGTAATGTTCTACCCCCATGTGATGAAGATCCTCTTCGGATTCAACGCCAGCGAAGTCACCGATGATTGTGTTGACCTGCTGCTGCTGTCAGGCAATGAAGGAAAAGAACTGGTGCACAAAATGGAAGGCTGCTCCGAGAATGCAATATTGTACTCACATATCAATAACTATCTCAGTAATATCATTAATAAAAAGAAGATCACGCATGACACTATCATTCAGCATGCAGTGATCCAGCTCATGCAAAGCAATGGCGATATCAGCCTGAAGCAATTGCAACAATCCCTGTTCATTACCGAGCGCACTTTCGAGCGGAGATTTGAACAGTATGTTGGTATTTCCGCCAAGCTTTTTGCCCGTGTATGCCGCTTCCAGGCATCGTTGCAGCAATTGCGCAATGGAGAATACGAAAAAATTTCAGACATCGCTTTCAATAATGGCTATTCCGATCAATCGCATTTCATCCGCACCTTCAAACAGTTCTCCGGTTATTCTCCTGTTGAGTTCACTAATGAAAAGAAAGCTGAAGAAGTTGCTTTTTTGCTGATCCGGTAAAGTATCAGATCGTGTGCAGTCGCTCGCCTCTGGCGAGTGACATTATATTTGTTCGCCTCCGGCGAACACCGCGTCGCCGGAGGCGACTAAACAAAAGTCACTCGCCAGAGGCAAGCGACTGCCGGCTCTCCGATGAATGTCGGTTTTATTCAATGCCGGGGCTCCCCAGGATTTTAGTTTTACATCATAAACATACCATTATGGAAATGCTGACTGTTCCCAACCTCGTTTTAGCTGTGGGCACACTGATCACAGGATTGATTGCCGGATTATTCTTCGGTTTCTCTGTAGCTGTGATCCCCGGCCTCACCAGGTTTCCTGATGCCGGTTACCTGCAGTCCTTTCAACATATCAACACGGCAATCATGAATCCCGTTTTCCTGTTTTGCTTCATGGCGCCGCTGATATTATTACCTGCATCAACGCTGATGCTATTCAGGCAGGGCGGTTCTTCCGCCTGGAGCTGGGCGCTGGCTGGCACCATCATTTATGTGATTGCAGTATTTGGTGTAACTATCGCGGGCAATGTGCCACTCAATGATATGCTTGCCAAAATGGACCTGGCCAATGCTGCTGTGCAAACACTGGCAACAGATCGCGCAGCTTTTGAGCCACGCTGGAATAATTTCCACAGTATCCGTACCATCGCCAATATCATATCATTGGCATGCCTCATCATCTCCTGTTTCCTCACAATGAAAAGATAGATCCATGTTAAGGCGCCTCTTCTTTTTAACCCTCATGTCTTTGCTCCTCAGTCTAACGCCTGCCCCACCGCCTCATGGGAATGAAAGGAATAATAGAAGTGAAATAATGAAAATAAATACGCGCAAACAGTAGTGTTGTTAAGCGTTTGATTGTAATTTTGCAGCACATCGGCGAGATGAACATGTTCAAACAACTTACCGCCATATTACTTCTCTTCTCCATTACAGTGCAAACCTTTCACAAGGCCATCATTGTGATTGACTTCTACAGCAACCAGGAATACATCGCCAAAAATCTTTGCGAAAACCGCTTCAGGCCTCAGTTACATTGTGATGGACATTGTTTGCTCGCTAAAAAACTACAGCAGGCAGAGAAGAAGGAACAACGCAATCCAGACCTCAAAGGAGAGAATAAGCAGGAAGTGGTTTCATCCAAATCTTTCTACCCTGCAATTGAAACTACTACCATTGAACCTCTAACACCTCACTACTCATTCAACAAGGGTAAGCCTGTTGACTTTGCAGAAGATTTCTTTCATCCTCCCGGCGCATAAGGGTCTCATATCATCATTTCTGTTCTAACAATTTTCCAGTTTCAACCTGTGCAGTACTGCTACGTCCTGCAATTACCAGGAATAGTGTGACTGCACACAATTCTCAGAACAATGAATAAATTGTTTTGCCTGTTGCTGACAACTCTGTTGACAGCAGCAACAGCTCCCTTATGCGCACAGGAGACCATTACTATCAGGATCGCAGATAAAACAACCCGTGAAGCCATTCCAGGGGCCACCATTACCACTGCTGACGGAAGAAGTTTTGTTGCCAATGAAAAAGGAGAGATCATTCTCAACAGCAATGCTGCATCCTGTACTATAAGCGGCATTGGTTATGCTTCTCAATCCGTTCAACTCAGCAGCCAGCAGCGTTTGATACTACTGGAAGCACAGGCCGCCAATATGCAGCAGGTGATCGTTACAGCCAACCGGCAGGTACAAAAAAGAAGCGTAGCGCCTGTTGCCATCAGCTCCATCAGCGCCGCCACCATTCACGAAACCAAGGCCACCACCATCGATCAGCTCATCAACAAAACACCAGGCGTTTTCATGGTTAATCTCGGCAATGAACAACATATGATGAGCATCCGTCAACCCATGAGCACGAAAGGACTTTATCTATATCTCGAAGACGGAATCCCCATCCGCACATCCGGCGTTTTCAATCATAATGCATTGCTGGAGATCAACATGACCGCAGTGAAGAATATCGAGATCATCCGTGGCCCCAGTTCCAGCATGTACGGAGCAGAAGCCATCGGAGGCGCCATCAACTTCATCACAAAAGCCGCACCTGTTGAGCCGATGGCGCGCGTTGCATTACAAGGAAACAACACAGGTTACAGTCGCGCAGATCTGAGCACCGGCGCCACTTTCGGCAAACTCGGAATTTCTTTCAATGGCTATTTTGCACAAAACAACAATGGTATTTTAGAAAGAAGTGATTTCAAAAAATGGACAGGCACCCTGCGCGCCGATTATGCCATCTCTGTAAATACAAAACTCTCCACCTCTCTCACTGCGCTCGACTATTACAGCGATATGCGAGGCAGTCTAGACAGCACTGCTTTCCGCAATAAAGATTACAGCACACCACAAACATTCACCTGGAGAAAGGTTAATGCCCTCCGCTTCAAAACACAGCTGGATCATAAATGGAATAGTGGAAGCAGCAGCAGTTTCGCACTTATTTACCGCAAAAACAGCGTAGCCCAAAATCCATCTTACCGCGTGAAAGATGATTACAGGAGAGCTGGCGCCAGCTGGACTGGAAAAAAATCCATTGCTCACGGAGAGATCAACGACAACTCCTTCAACAGCTACGCCGCGGTGATCACACACCAACAACAATGGCTGAATGGGAAGCTGAGTTCCATGAGTGGCATCAGCCTGGACTTCAGCCCTTCAACTTATGAATCTTACTATATCCGCATCAACCAGGATACGGTGACCCGGAAATATCTTTCCTTCACTGAACGGACAGACAGCCTGCTCAGTAATTATTATACCAATATCAGCAACGGCGCCGCTTTCACGCAACTGGACTATAAGCTCACAGAGAACCTGCGGCTGGTGGGCGGTCTCCGGTTTGACGTATTCAGAATGGCATTCAGGAATTATCTTCCGCCATCTGCCTTCAGCGGCTCCCCCAATACAACGGAGACCTACAAACGATTTACACCCAAAGCAGGCTTCACATGGCAACCACATAAAGCCGTCGGCTTCTATGCCAATTACAGCGAAGGATTTGTGGCACCGCAGATTACAGAACTGTTCAACGGCGTTAAGGTACCCGACCTGAAGCCCCAGACCTTCTTCAATTACGAAGCAGGCGGCTGGATCAATCTCTGGAAAGGAAAGATCTATGCAGACTGGAGCGTCTACTACCTGCAAGGAACAAACGAGATTATCAGTATCCGTTTTGATGATGGCAGCACAGGAAATGCAAATGCCGGTAAAACAAAACACCAGGGTATAGAATATGGCATCAATTTCCGTCCCACCCGGGAATGGCTGTTCCGCTTCAGTGGCGCCAATTCCACCCATCGATTTGTAAACTACTCCGATAAGGGGATTTCTTACAACGGTAAAACCATGAATGGCGCCCCCGCCTTCACAGGCAATGCAGAAATACAGTACAAACCAAAATGGTTCCCTGGCTTCCGCACCGGCATCGAGTGGCAACATAATGGCTCCTACTGGATGGACCCGCAGAATACTGTCCGTGATCCCGGGTTCAACCTGCTCAATCTCCGCGCAGGCTACGAATGGAAATGCCTTGAAATATGGTGCAATGTGATCAACCTCACAGATAATTACTATTCCATCAATACCACCAAAAGCGCTTACGGCTATGCGTATACTATAGCCAATCCGCAGAGCTTCAATATCGGCATTGCTTACACCATCACCGGCAAAAAGAAATAGGATGATCAGGAAGAATATTTATAAATGGCATCGAATCAGCAGTCTGATCATCGCCATCCCTGTACTGCTCTGGGCCATCAGTGGGCTCATGCATCCGCTAATGACCACCATCAAACCGCAGATGGCAACACAATCACTATCGCTACTCCCCATCGATTCAACTGCACTGGAAACGCCACTGCCACAAGCATTGGAACAAAACGGGATTACACATTTCCATACAATGAGGCTGGTACAGATCGATAATAACTGGTTCTACCAGGTGCAGTTGAAAAACGGAGAGCCACCAGTTTACCTCAGTACGAAGAATGGCAAGAGCCTGCGCAATGGCGACAAACTCTATGCGCAATACATCGCCAAACAATTCCTGCAGGGGCAGCCGAAACAATCGGCGGGAGATGCAGTTGAAAATACAGAGCATAGTACCAACCAGGAAACCAGTTCACACGATTGCTGCGATGCAGCCACCACCTGCGTACTTGCAGATACTACCGGCGCACTGGTGAAAAGCGTTGAACTGGTAACCGGATTCAACAAGGAATACAAATACGTGAACCGGTTACTCCCGGTTTACAAAGTGCAGTTCGACCGCGCAGATGGAATCAGGGTGTATGTTGAAACCACGCAGGATAGATTTGCGTATGCGGTTGACAACCGGCGCGCAGGATTCGACAGGTTCTTTGCGCTCTGCCATACCTGGGACTGGCTGAGCAATACCGGTCGATTCAAATACCTGCTAATGGGATTGATCACAGGTCTCGGGTTCCTAACCACCATCATGGGGCTGTACATTTTTTTCATTACAAAAACGAAAAAAGGGAATCAGCCCATTGCAAGGACCAGGAGAACACACCGCATCGTTTCACTGGTTGCCTGTGCCTTTACGCTGATGTTCACTTTCAGCGGAGGATTGCATGCACTGGAGAAATTAAGAACACCTGCTCCCATTGCAGACGATCCCAGCAACGAAATTCCGGCATCCGCCGTAACGCTCAACTACAGCGGTTTACAGGCCGCTATCCCTTCTCCTGTCTGTGATCTTTCCATCACCAGGATCGATACCGCCCTTTACTGGCGTTCAGTCACAAAATATAAAAAAGTAGAATACCTGCACGTCTCTCAATACACCGTATTGCCCAATGGAGAAGAACAGCATGCCATTTCCCTGGCTGCCACTTTCAGCGGACATCCTGCCAGGGATGTTGTGAAGATGGAACGCATCACGAAATTTGCCGGTGAGTATGGCTTCGTGAACAAAAGATTACCGGTATGGAAACTAAGCTATGCCAGTAACAACAATGAAAGATATTATGTGGAGACGAGCACGGGAAAATGCGCGGCTTATGTAACAGATAAAGACCTTTTTGAAGGATATAGCTTTGCCCTGTTGCACAAACATCATTTCATGGATTGGGCAGGTAAATCTGCAAGGGATATCAGTACCATGATCGCTGCCGGTTTGCAGGTGATCATGGTACTGGTTGGATTATTCCTTTTTTACAGATGGATAAAACGAAAAAGATCTTAGAGTTTCAATTTCACACCCAGCTTACCCAGCAGTCCGCCCAGCCCAATGATCAGCAAGGCAAAGGCTAAGGACTTGATCAGTCCAACTGCGCCGGTAAGGATCAGTTCCGGCAGGGACCAGCCTGTAGCTCTCGCTATCGCATATGCGAAATAAGGCAACAGGTAGCAAAGCAGTGTATTGGTGCCTGCCGGTTTGATGAAATTGAACCAGGATGCTTTCCCCTGTTGGTCCGCGATCCAGTTCACCAACACGAATGTGGCCACAGTAATGCCGCTGCAAATCAGGATCCAGCTTGGTGTTACCCTGATTTTGGAAATACCCCAATAAGGCCTCAATACCAAGCCCAGGGCCAGCAGCGCCGCAGTTACCAGCAGTAGGACCCCCATCATCTTAGCTTGCTGCTGCAATTTGTGATAATGGAAAAAGATATTCGTGGTAATGGTCCCACCCAATACCAATGCCACATGACCGCCAACTCCCAGCGGACCAATCACTGCACCAATGATCTCATTGTTCAGCAATCCGGCATGCGAAGCAATGCAGATCCCCAGGAATAATGCCCATACAATAGCGATCACAGCATTCTTGTTTCCTGCCAGCATCACTACAATGGCACCCACCATATAAGCCCATCCGATCAAACCGAGAATTCCCCACCAATGCACTCCAAAGCGTTGTATGTTTTCGCCCTCGCCGCTGCGACAAATGAATGCCAGCAACAACAACAAACCAACAGCTAATGTTTTCAGTATTCTTTTCACCCAGGGATTGGTAGTTTTAGGCCAGGCATTCCAAAGCGCAATGAAGGACAAACAACTCAACACATTCCATACTCCCCTGCTGATGCCGGTTGCAGTTGCGTTCAAATATTCGCCGTTCACCAGGAACAATCCCATCACCAAAAGCGCTGCACCACGTTCGAGGATATGTAAGAAGATCTTCCCATTGTCATCGCCCTTTGATCTTCTGTTGTTGATGGCGAGGGGAACAGACATGCCCACTATAAAAAGGAATGCAGGGAATACAACATCGGCCAGTCCCATACCGTCTTCCGCTGCGGCCGTATGTTCCAGCCAGCCGGGAATATCTTTGAGCGACCAGAGATCATTGACGAAGATCATCAGCGTCATGGTAAGTGCGCGCAGGATATCGATTGAAGATATTCGCAGCGTTGTAGCAGGAGCAGTGGACATGTTTATCGGGGTTTACAGGTTTTCTATTTCACATCCCTGATGGCATCGAAGAGGGCACGGAAGCAGGCCGCCTGTGTGTTAGGCCCTGCATCAGGATTTGTTCTCTTACCATAGAATTCATCCAGGAATGCCTGGGCGGGCGACCAAACTGTTTGCACCATTCCCTGGAAATATTTTCTCATTTCCGGCGTGCTGCCTTTTCTGAAACTCAGCATATCGTTCAACTGCACCAGCGCATGAGCAGGTGTTCTCCAGGGTGAGGTAGCTACACGCAAGCCTTTTGCAGCAAAGAGTACAGGTGTTTTATCAGGTCGTTCATAATGCCAGTCGCAAATGAAAACATCTTTCGGGATCATATCTATTGCGCGGTGCGTGTTGTTGAAACTTCCTTCCCACATACCGATGCCGGTGGTCTTTCCATCGATCAACCGATCACCCCAGATCCACAGTTCCCGATTATTAAGATGCAGACGGTTGCGGATGGCACTGACCTCATTGGCAAAAAGTTCAGCTTTGTCCCTGCCGCTGCAACGTGGACATTTATCATCTCCGAGGTAGAACACTTCATCCATACCTGCATGGAATGCGTCGGATTCAAAAACATCGCAGATCTCGTCCATCAGTGCGAATACAATATTGTGTACATCAGGGTGTAACGGACAATAGCTTTTACAGTAGAGCCCATCGGGATTGGGCCATACATATTTCTCAGGCATTTTCACATGCGGTGTTTCATCAAACTGCGGATAAACCCGGAGGAGGTTATGCATTTGTGCGGCCCAGGATTGATGCCCCAACAGGTTCACCTGCGGGATAAGCCGGATCTTCGACTGCCTGCAGGCAGCTACCAGCTTTTTTATATCTGCTTTGGAAAGCGCATTGCTATCGCGCAGTTCCGGGTGTGATTCATATTGATAATTGTAATCGACACGAAGGATCAATGTGTTCAACTGGCGGGGAGCCAGTTCCTTTATAATGAAATTAGTGAAGGCATCCAATCCTGCTTTTTGCGGGGCTGCGATGCAAAGCCCCCGTACAGGCAATATTGTGTCGATGCCAGATTGAGCGAAGGATCTGATACCGCAAACAATCGTTAGTAGCAGAACAGGAATAAGGTGGTGCTTTCTCATACGAACCGTCATAAAATTTGAATTTAATAAATAATTGCCAGATCATATAGCTATTCTATGTATCCCTATTGGCAATTCTGTAATCAATTATGACGGTAATATTTGATGGATGGTCAGGGCTACTTTCTTTCAAAAAGGAATGGAATTGTTCTGCCATCACCTGAAATGGAAGCCTGCAGCTGGTTTCCTCTGAGTTTGTATTCTATGCGTTTGGGAAAATCGTGTGAAGGGTTCTCACAAACGAAATGATCTTCGCTCAATGATACGAATTGAAAATACACGACATCTTTGTTGCCTTTTACATCTGCAACATAGAAAATGAGATTGTCTTTTGCGATGATGCGCAGTTTCTCTACAAAGGAAGTGTCTTTGCCCTTCATGGAAACGCCCCAGCCCTGCCATTCTGTTGGAGAGATCTTTTCCCATCTTTCGGAACCTGAGCGGTTGGGTTTCATGTCAAGCCTGTTCCAGGTGCCGGTGAGCCAGTCAAGTTTTTTGATGTTTTCGGGAGAGGCGGTAACGGTTTGCGCCTCTGTTATGAGGTAACCAGCAATGAAGGGTAAAAAGAAGATCAGCTTCTTCATGGGAAGATGTTTGATGTAAACTAAAGTTACAAATAGTTACGCTGCGGCCCGTCGCTCGCCTCTGGCGAGTGACTTTTGTTTAGTCGCCTCCGGCGACGCAGTGTTCGCCGGAGGCGAACCTCGCCAGAGGCGAGCGACTGGGCACACGCTAAGTAATAGCGGGAAAATCAAATCCGAACCTGCTTCCATCTCCGATAGTGCTTTCCACCCAGATATTCCCTCCCTGTGCTTCGATGAATTCCCTTGAAATGGCAAGCCCTAATCCTGTTCCACTTTTCTCATAATTCCCAGGCACTTTGTAATACCTGTCGAAGATCCTCGGAAGGTATTTCTCATCGATGCCGATGCCGTGGTCACGAACAGCAAAACTCACTTTATCCTTTTTGCGGGAAGCAGACACTTCAATTACAGACGCCTCAGGCGCATAACGAATAGCGTTGGTGAGAAAGTTGATCAACACCCAACTCGTCTTTTCCGTATCTGCCATCACTTCCGGCAATGATGCCACTATATCTGTTTTGATACTCACCTGCTTTTGTTGCGCCTGGAACTGCACAGCCTGAACGGCTTGCCGGATGATGCTTTCAGCGGAAGCCGTTTGGATCTTCAATTGAATATTTCCTGTTTCCACCTGGCTCATATTGAGCAGTTCACTGGTGATCTTCAGTAACCTGTCCGCATCATCCTGGATGCTGTGCAGCAATTCCTGTTGTTCCTTGTTCATTATTCCGATGCGCGCATCATCCAGCAAACGCGCACTCATCTTGATACTGGAGATCGGTGTTTTCAGCTCATGTGATACCGTGGCGATAAAATTCGTTTTCGCTTCATCCAGTTCATGAAAAGGAGTGATATTGCGGAGCACGATCACCTCTCCGATCCTTTCTTCATCGTTCCTCACTTCTATTCTTTCATTCACGAAATAACTTTTCTTACCATCTGCAAATATCTCCAGTTCTTTTCTCGGAGTATCCTGCAAAAGTGTACGCATGAGATCATTGTGCAAAGCAAGGTCCGGTGCGTATTTGCCAACAACATCCTTTTCCCGGAGTCCGGTCAGGGATTCAGCCACGAAATTCATGAACAACACCTGTTTCTTTTCGTCGAAGCCGATGATGGCATCGCGCATATTATTGATCACAGCTTCAATCCGGCTCTTTTCAAACCTGATGCGAGCGATATTGCTGTTTTCATATTCATCCAGTTTTTCTGCCATGCTATTGAAAGCATTGGCCAGATCTCCGAATTCATCCTGCTGGCCCAGATGGATCCGCTTCGAGTAATTCTTATTGGCGATTGCGCTGATACCTGCGGAGAGTTGACGGATCGGGTTGCTGATAACACCGGGAAAATTCACTACCAGTGTAAAAGCGATGAGCGCAAGTACTGTAAATATGATTGTCATCCAGGTTGCGGCGCTTTCAGCACTTTCGCGCGCATTTTGATTCTTATTAAGAATAGCTTCCTGGTTGAGATCATTGATCAGTTGGATATTCTCACGGATACCAATCAACGCAACGGTATCATTCCGGTTGATGCGCACCCTTTCAAAGTATTGCCTGACGGCAAGGGTACTTTCTTTTTCACCAGGCTCCGTTACATTTTTTTCCTGTAATACCAGGTTATTCTCAAAGAGCGTGAATGCAAGCGAATCTTCCGGAAGACGCTCCAGGGCTTTGAGCATATTATTATTGTACACCAGGGTTTCGTAATTGTTCTTCAGCACCCTGTCTGCATCGTTCCTCAACCGGTGGATGGAGATGATGCCGAAAACACCGAAGACCACAATTACCAGGAAGAGGAACCCTATGCCCAGTGTCAATTTTGTTTTTAGTCGCATCTTATGATAAAATTACAACATCGATGTCAGCAGCCGCCAGTTTGGTCAGTAATTGATTGAACACAGCAGTACTCAGGATCACGTTCCAGATACTCAGGTGTGGTTTCCCGATACAGATAGTAGTGATCTTCTTTTGCTCAGCCACTTCAATGATCCCTTTTGCGATATTGGCATGTTCCAGTTTGATCACTTCTCCGCCCAGTTCTGTAGCCAGTTTGAAATTGTTGATCAGGTGTCTTTGAGCAGCGAGACCGATGCGGTCTCCCGACTCCTTCGGCGTTTGCACGTAGAGTACGTACCAGCGGGAATTGTAATAGGCGGCCAGGCGGGCCGTTTTGCGGATCACCATTTTGGCAATGGCATGGTTGCTACTGATGCAGGCCAGGAATCGCTCTGCGCGGCCACTGCCAATGCCCGGCAATTCCCTTTCGATCTTTCCTTCCACCTGCGATGCCACTTCCTTGAGCGCCAGCTCGCGCAACTGGAGGATTTTTTCGGATTGAAAAAAATTGGTGAGTGCAGTTTGGATCTTGTCTTTGGTATAGATCTTTCCTTCCCTGAGCCGGGTGATCAGTTCATCTGCTGTAAGATCGATATTCACCACTTCATCGGCCATTTGTAAAACGCTGTCTGGAACACGTTCGGCAACATCCACCCCCGTGATCTCTTTCACCGCTTCATTCAGGCTTTCGATATGCTGAATGTTCACCGCACTCACCACGTTGATACCTGCATTGAGGATTTCCAGTACATCCTGCCAGCGTTTTTCGTTCTTGCTGCCTTCGATATTGGTATGCGCCAGCTCGTCTACGATCACCACTTCCGGACGAAGGTTCAGGATTGCCTGAACATCCATTTCCTCCAACTCTTTGCCTTTGTAAAAAATATGGCTGCGTGGTATCACGGGCAAACCTTCGAGCAGATCATGGGTCTCTTTCCGGTTATGTGTTTCGATGTAGCCGATCTTTACATCCACTCCATTACGGAGTAGTGTATGCGCTTCCTGCAGCATCCGGTAGGTTTTGCCCACACCGGCGCTCATACCGATATAGATCTTGAACTTGCCGCGCCTGCTCTGCCTGATCAGATCTAAGAAATGTTGTTGTTCATCTGTTTCAGACATGATACGGGAATTGTACTGTTATCAAATTGACTCAAAAAGGTTTTTTACTTTTTTCAAGGTGTGGCAGTCGCTCGCGTCCCCGCGAGTGACCTGTATTTGCTCGCCTCCGGCGAGTTCATTGTTCGCCGGAGGCGAACCAATAGAAGTCACTCGCGGGGACGCGAGCGACTGCCACACGCTGCTTAAAAGCTCAATGCAATGGCGGTTGCAACGATCGGACTGGATTTGGTGGTTGATAGATCTCTTTTTACAAAATATTCTTCCTTTCCGTGGAAACTGCGTACTTCCAGTCTCCAGACTGCGTTGGCAAATAACTGCCGGTCGTAGTTCACGCTCCAGCCAAAGGTTTTGAAACCTTCAGGTGTGCCGGTTGCGATGATCACGCCATTTTCATCCTGGAAGTATTCGCCACGAAGTGCAATGCTGTTTGTTTTATCCGGACTGTATTTCAGGATAATCACGCCAGTGTACCAGTTATTGAGTTTACTTTTTCCCTTTTCTTTTTGTTCCATTCCATAATCGAATCCGGCAGTGATGCCGAATTTATCGGAAACACTGAATATACCGTATACGTTGTGGTAATAGCGCATCAGCCTTACGCTGTCTGGTTTGTCGTTACCCGTAAATGTGCTGTAGTTGAGGGTTACAGAGGATGAAGGTTTAAAAGTGATCTGCGTACCGAAGGCTGGCGTTGAATTTCCATCCACTCTTTGGATGCGTTGCCATCCGTTCAGGTACAAGGCAGCGAGATACCATTTTTCATTTTTGCTGGTATAACCGAGTTTGGCCCCCGCTTCATAGTAAGGAGAATTATCCGCTACGAGGCTGCGGGTTACAGTCCAGTTGTCTTTCCCTATCGCGCTTTCCATTCCGATATGGGAAGGCATAATACCTGCGTCCAGCCAGAGATTGCTGTTCTTAGACAGTTTCACACCGGCATTGGCTTCGTAGATATTTTTCAATACACCAGGCTCTGCAGCAAGGTTGGCATTCAGGTAAGTGCCTGCCCCGATCGCAAGGTTTGCGCGCACCCGATCATTGTTGTAAGAACCTTTCAGAAAGGCCAGGTTCACATTCACCTCATTGGCGCGGTTGTGACTATACACAAATCCCGGACGGGTATTGTTCAATGGTCTGTTGGCATCATAGAGGAAATAAGCTTCAGCATAACCGCTGATTGTAAACGCACCGCTCTTTGTTGAGTCCTGGGCAACAGCCTGCAGTCCAAAGCCGCATGCAACGGCTGTTACTATCATTAACTTTTTCATTTGTTCCTGTGTTTTATTTCAATTTGTCTAATTCGATATTCAGTTCCAGCACATTCACGGTAGCAGGGCCCAGCATTCCCAGCAAGGGCTTTTTGGTATGCTCCTCTACCAATTTATGAAGTTTTTCTTCTTCGATATTGCGAACAGCTGCAATGCGCTTCACCTGGATCATTGCCGCAGCGGGTGAAAGATGCGGATCCAGGCCGCTACCGGATGCTGTTACCAGTTCAGCAGGAATGGAAGCCTTATCAATGCCGGGGTTATGCACCAGGAAAGTATCGATCCTGTCCTTCACCTGTTGCAGGTAATCAGAATTGGATGGTCCCTTGTTGGAACCTCCCGATCCTGCCGCATTGTAATCCACGGCAGAAGGACGTCCCTGGAAATATTTATCCTCAGTGAATTTTTGTCCCACATTCGCATATCCAACCACGTTACCATTCACTGCAAGTGTTTTGCCTTTCCCTCCACCGGGAGCGAGCTTGGAAGCCATCGCGATGAATACCGGGTAGATAACTGCCAGGAGCAGGACCATGATGATGGTCATCTTTACAGAAGGCAACAAATATTTTTTCATTTTTATTCTTTTATTGAATTACATAAAAAGCGCCAGTAGCATATCGATCAGTTTTATACCGATGAAGGGAACGATGATGCCACCCAGTCCATAGATGAAAAGGTTCCTGCGCAGCAGTGCATTGGCGCCTATCGGCTTGTATTGTACACCACGCAGCGCCAATGGTATCAGCATCGGAATGATGATGGCATTGAAAATCACAGCAGACAGAATAGCGCTCTGCGGGCTTTCCAGGTGCATGATATTCAGCGCCTGCAATGCAGGGATGCTGGTAATGAACAGGGCCGGCACAATGGCGAAATATTTCGCTACGTCATTGGCGATAGAGAAAGTAGTAAGGGTACCTCTTGTCATCAGCAACTGTTTACCGATCTCAACGATCTCGATGAGTTTGGTAGGATCATTATCCAGGTCCACCATATTACCCGCTTCCTTCGCGGCTTGCGTACCACTGTTCATAGCTACGCCCACATCGGCCTGAGCAAGCGCAGGCGCATCATTGGTGCCATCACCCATCATGGCAACGAGCTTACCACTGGCCTGTTCTTTCTTTATATAGTTCATCTTATCCTCGGGTTTGGCCTCGGCAATGAAATCGTCAACACCAGCTTTATGGGCAATGTATTTTGCAGTGAGCGGGTTATCACCGGTTACCATCACAGTCTTTACTCCCATTTTCCGAAGGCGCTCAAACCTTTCCTGGATGCCGGGCTTGATGATATCCTGCAACTCGATGGTGCCGGTAACTTTTCCGTTTACCGTAACTACCAGCGGTGTTCCGCCGTTCATCGCGATCTCCTGCACTTTTCTTTCTGTTTCAGCGGGCACTGAAGATCCGTTCTTTGTGGCTATTTTTTTGATGGCATCGAAAGCGCCTTTGCGGATCTTCGTTCCATCTGATTTATCGATACCACTGGTGCGGGTTTCAGCTGTGAAAGTTACAAATTTCGCATCCCCTGTTGAATGAGGAGTTTTCAGTCCTTTGGTATTTGCCAGTTCAATGATGGATTTACCTTCCGGTGTTTCATCAGCGAGTGAGCTCCATACACAGGATTCAATAAAGCTGTTCATCTCAACTCCATCAGCTGGCCAGAAATTGGTGGCCTTTCTGTTACCGATGGTGATGGTGCCGGTTTTGTCAAGCAGCAATGTATCCAGGTCGCCGGCTGTTTCAACAGCCTTGCCGCTCTTGGTGATCACATTGGCGCGCAGGGCCCTGTCCATTCCCGCAATACCGATGGCAGATAATAAGCCGCCGATAGTAGTAGGGATCAGACAAACGAAAAGAGAGATGAATGCAGCAATGGTAATGCTGGTATTGGCATAATCTGCAAATGGTTTCAGCGTTACGCACACAATGATGAAGATAATAGTGAAGCTCGCCAACAAAATGGTGAGCGCGATCTCATTCGGCGTTTTCTGACGTGAAGCGCCTTCTACCAGCGCAATCATTTTGTCCAGGAAACTTTCGCCGGGCTCTGTGGTTACGCGCACCACAATTCTGTCTGACAATACCTTTGTACCGCCGGTCACCGAAGATTTATCACCACCGGCTTCACGTATCACCGGTGCGGATTCTCCGGTTATAGCGCTTTCATCTACCGTTGCGATCCCTTCTATGATCTCACCATCCATTGGGATGATATCGCCTGTTTCGCAGACAAAAAGATCGCCTTTGCGGAGTTGAGAAGAGCGAACGGTTTTGATCTCATTGGTAAAGATCTCTCCTACCACATCGATCTTTTTCGCCAGCGTTTCTTCCCTGGTTTTACGAAGACTATCGGCCTGCGCTTTACCACGCGCTTCAGCAATGGCTTCCGCGAAATTGGCAAAGAGCAGGGTGATGAAAAGAATTGCAGTTACAACTATGTTGTAAGCCAGGCTGCCCTGGGAAGTTTCACCTGCTGCGATCCAGCAGCAGACTGCGATCATGATGGCTGTACCCACTTCCACAGTAAACATCACAGGGTTGCGGAACATCATCACCGGGTTGAGTTTGATGAAGGCCTGCTTCAATGCAGTGCCCACCAGTTCCCGGGGAAACAATTTATTTTGATTTGTATTTTTCATTTTTCATTAATTGATCAGTAGGGATTTGATTAACGCATGCTGAAGTATTCTGCCAGTGGTCCCAATGCAAGTGCAGGAAAGTAGCTTAGTGCATTGATAATGATGATCACAGCGAAAGTAACACCACCAAAAGTCAATGAATCTGTCCTGAGCGTTCCACCCGAAGCAGGGATATACTTTTTGTTCGCCAACAACCCAATGATAGCTACAGGTCCGATGATGGGGATGAACCTGCTCAACAGCAATACAAAGCCTGTTGATATGTTCCAGAAAATATTGTTATCCCCAAGCCCTTCAAAACCACTTCCGTTATTGGCATTGGCGGAAGTGAACTCATAAAGCATTTCGGAAAATCCGTGGAAGCCGGGATTATTGAGCCAGTTCTCTGGTTTCGCTGCCCAGTCCTGTCCCGCATGTGATGCTAACAGGTAAGCCGCAACAGCTGTACCTGCTTTCAAAAGGAAGGCAGAGAAGAGCGTTACAAAAGCAGCGATCTTCACTTCACGCGCTTCCACTTTATGCCCCATGAATTCAGGTGTTCGTCCTACCATCAAACCCGCGATGAAAACTGCAATGATGAGATAAATAAGGTAGTTAAGTACTCCTACACCGCAACCGCCATAAAAGGCGTTGATCATCATGCCAAGCATTTGCATCATGCCGGATAAAGGCATCGAGCTGTCGTGCATGGAATTGACGGAGCCGGTTGAGATAATGGTGGTTACAATACTCCAGTATGCTGATGAAGCAGGCCCAAAGCGGACTTCCTTACCTTCCATAGCTCCTGTTGCCTGAGCAACGCCCATCTTGGCAATTGCAGGGTTTCCATTCATTTCCCCGTTCATGGCAGGAATCAGCAAACAGAGCATACCAACTGTCATTATCCCAAAGATCACATAGGCAAATTTTTTCCTGTTGATATAAAATCCAAGTGCGAATATCAATGCAACGGGGATGATCACCTGAGCAATCAGTTCCACCATATTGGTGAAGTAATTGGGGTTTTCCAGTGGGTGTGCTGAGTTAGTTCCGAAATAACCACCGCCATTGGTGCCGAGATGCTTGATGGCAATAAAAGCTGCGGCAGGGCCGCGGCTCACCTGCATGGAATCGCCTTGCAGGGTAACGATGGAGTCCTTACCATCGTAACTGGCCGGTGTTCCGTTGAAAGCGAGTATCAGCGCCACAATCACGCAAAGCGGCAGCAATATGCGCGTAATCGTTTTTGTAAAAATGTTCCAAAAGTTACCAAGACTATTAGTGGTGCGTTCTTTCAATCCGTTGAATACGCCAATTAAAGCTGCGATACCAGTAGCTGCACTCACAAACTGAAGGAACATCAACACAAATGTTTGCGTGAGGTAAGTAACGCCTGATTCTCCTGAATAGTGTTGCAGGTTACAGTTCACCAGGAAACTGATGGCCGTATTGAAAGCCAGGTCAGGAGTTTGACCGGGGTTGCCATCCGGGTTCATCGGTAAGTTTCCCTGAAAGAGCAATAATAAGAATGCATACACCAGCCAGAGCATGTTGATGGTAAGCATAGCTTTCAGGAATTCCTTCCAGTTCATTTTCTTCCGGGGGTCGATACCACTGAAGCGGAAGATGATCCTTTCCAGCGGTGCCATAAAATCGGTGAAAGTCTTTTCTCCTTTGAATACGCGGGCGATATACTTTCCAAGCGGAAATGCCAGCAAAATGGTAAGAAGAAAAGTAACGATCACGCCGAATAATTCTGTGTTCATTGTCCGATACGTTTAGGATTAAAATTTTTCGGGTTTGAGTAAAACGTAAACGAGGTAGATGAATACTACCACCGATACAATCAGCAAGGCTGTCATCATAGTGAGTCCATTTTTATACTTTTTCAAAGAAGTCGATGCATTTGAAGAACAGCCAGAAACAAATCAGACCGGCCGCGATCAATGAAATGGTGAGCATACAAATTGATTTTAGAATAATGAACGTACCAGCACGCCGATCACCAAAATCGTCACATAGATCACTGGGATCAGAACATGAAGCCGGATGCGGAGGAACTGTCTTTTCATTTTTTGAAATTTTTATTACGACCCAATATTGGCAAAGGGGGTGCCGGGGAACATGCCAAAAAAGATGCAGGGTTATAAAGCAGCAGGAACGGGCGTTTCATCAAACAAAATAAAACGGGGGTGATATTCGCCAATATCCCAACCCTGCCATTTTGAAAAATGGTATTTTCATTTTGGCATGGCTATTCCGTACGGCTCAAAGTCGTACACAATTTGTATCAATACCGGACAGAATGATGCAAGAAACCTGACACACATAATTGATTTACACGCAATTGAGTTGTGGCATCTTTTTGGGGAAGAATGAACGAACTTAAACTGACCTGAATGCTGACTAACTATTTCAAAACTGCCTGGCGCAACCTGTTAAAGAACAGGTTCTATACCATTCTTAATATCGGTGGACTTGCAGTGGGATTATCAGTTGGGATCCTGATCCTTTTATGGGTGCAGGATGAATTCAGTTTTGACCGCTTTCACAAACAGGCAAAACATATTTACCGTGTAGAAAATATGGCCGGCACAGGCAGCAGCCGCGAGTTATGGACAAACACTGCTGCACCGATCGGTGTGATGGCGCATGCAGAAGTCCCTGGCGTGGAAGCATATGCCAGACTAACCTATAACGGTAATAACCGTTTATTCAAATATGGTGAGAAAACTTTCCAGGAACAGCTTAAGTTCTATGCAGACGCTTCTATCTTCAAAATTTTCGACTTCCCCATCATCAAGGGTGATGCGGCAAATCCTTTTCCCGATCTTCATTCCATCGTGATCACGGAAAGTACTGCCAGGAAATATTTCGATCAGGCAGACCCGATAGGAAAAACGATCAGCGCCGAAAACGGGGAACTGTTCACGGTCAGCGGTATCATCCGTGATTTCCCAAAGAACTCCAGCATCCAGGGTGATATGTTCTTTCCGATGGCCCTGATGGCGCAAAAAATGTACAGCGGCAATACCAATGGAAGAAGTATCGATAATGATTTCAGTTACTTCAACTACCATACATTCTTGTTGCTGAAACCAGGAATGTCTTTGAGCAATTTATCAACAACACTGCGTAACCTGCACCTCCGCATTAAGCCGGAGGATACCGATGTTGAATACCTGTTCCTGCCACTGGAGAAAATGCATTTATATAATGCAGACGGAACAGATGGAGGAATCGGCACTGTAAGGATCTTCATCATCATTGCCATATTCATCCTGCTGATCGCCTGTGTGAACTATGTAAACCTTTCTACTGCCCGCGCCATGTTGCGCGCCAAAGAAGTAAGCCTGCGAAAGATCATTGGCGCTGCCCGTTGGCAATTGTTCATGCAATTCATTGCAGAGACTACCTTGCTGTTCATTGCCGCCACTATTATTTCACTGATGCTGGTAGTGGTGCTCACGCCGGTTTTCAATATGATCTCGGGAAAAGAGTTATCAGTCAACTTTGGTTCCTGGCATGTATGGGCGCTGGTCCTCATTACCATTTGCGGCACATTGCTGCTTTCCGGGATCTATCCCGCCATGCTCTTATCTTCCTTCGAACCGCTGAAAGCACTGAGGGGCAAGATAGCTGCACGCATCAGCGACGTGATGTTCCGCCGCGCACTGGTAGTGGTGCAATTCACTTTCTCCGTGATGCTCATTACCGGAACTATCATTGTCGGAAAACAATTGTCATACCTCCGCTCAAAACAGGTCAGTTATAACAGGGAGCATGTGCTGTCTATGCGTATGAACAATATGGCCGGGCATTTTGACGCCGTAAAAGCATCACTGCTGAAAGACCCTGCTGTAACAGCTGTTACCTGGTCTGCCACCGAGATCATCAATAACGAACAACAAACCGGGGATAACGATTGGGATGGGAAACAAAACGGAGAGACCCTGATGCTCAGCCCTATGGCCATTAACCAGGATTTCATTCCCTTCTTTGATATGAAACTCGCTGCCGGCAAGAACTTTACAGGCTCAGTTGCTGATTCCATGCATTTCATCCTGAATGAAACAGCCGTGAAAGCGGCCCGCATCCAGGACCCGATCGGCAAGCGATTCAAACTTTGGAAAACAGAAGGAACTATCATTGGCGTAGTAAAGGATTTCCATTTTCAATCCCTTCGCCAGGCCATCAAACCTGCTATCTTCCATTTCAGTCCGGATAATGATTATTCCGTTCTTTACATCAAAACCACCGGCAAGGATGCTTCCAAAGCAGTGGCAGCCGCCGCTGCCGAATGGAAAAAATACAATCCGGAATTCCCTTTCACCTATGCCTTCCTCGATGACGCCTATCAAAAACTGTACATCACTGAAATCCGAACAGGAACATTGTACAATGTTTTCTCCGGCATCGCCATTTTCATTTCCTGCCTGGGATTACTGGGACTGGTTACCTACACGGCGCAAATACGCACCAGGGAAATCGGCGTAAGAAAAGTATTGGGCGCTAATGTGCCCACCATCATCCGCATACTCACCAGCGACCTCCTGAAGCTGGTGGCCATTGCAATAGTGATTGCCGTACCGCTCTCCTGGTATGCCATGCATTCATGGCTACAGGGATTTGCCTACAGGATCGAGATCGGCTGGACGGTATATGCCATCGCAGGAACACTGGCTTTCCTGATTGCCATACTCACAGTCAGTGTGCAATCTGTAAGGGCAGCACTGGCAAATCCCGTCAAAAGTTTAAGGATGGAATAGATCAGGAAAGATGGTATTCTTCGATCTTCCTGTAGAGTGTGGTAAGCCCGATATTAAGAAGTCTGGCAGCTTCCGTTTTATTTCCCTTCGTGTGATTGAGCACGCGCTGGATATGCAGTTTTTCAACACTGGCGAGAGAAAAGGCAGATAATGTATTGTTATCCGTACCGGATGGAATGGATTGCTGGAATTCGAGGGGGAGGCTTTCACTGGTCAACTCGTTACCATCAGAAAGGATCACGGCCCTTTCCATGATATTCTTGAGCTCCCGGATATTGCCTTTCCAGGAATGTTGCTGCAATTGAGCAAGAAAATCCTTGCTCATACCCGTTAGACGGTTATTGGTTTTAGCGGCAAAGAGGGAGAGATAATGTGCTGCAAGCGCCTGTATATCTTCCTTTCGTTCATTGAGCGATGGAAGATTGATGGTAAACACATTCAGCCGGTAAAAAAGATCTTCGCGGAACCGGCCATTATCAACCTCTAGTTGTAAACCGCGATTGGTGGCGGCAATCACCCGCACATTCACTTTGGTAGGTTTGGTATCCCCCACTTTGATGAATTCGTTGTTTTCGAGTACACGTAACAGTTTGCTCTGAAGATCGATGTGCATTTCGCCGATCTCGTCCAGGAAAAGCGTTCCATTATGCGCTTCCTCGATCAGTCCTTTCTTGTCTTTCATGGCGCCGGTAAAAGCGCCGGCTTTATGACCGAAAAGTTCGCTCTCCAAAAGCTCTTTGGTGAAAGCGCTGCAATTCAGTGGCAGAAATGCCTGGCCTGCACGTTTGCTGCCATTGTGAATGGCCTGGGCAAACACTTCTTTGCCGGTACCTGTTTCTCCCAGCAGCAATACGGTTGCATCTGTTGGCGCCACCCGCTGGGCAAGCGCAATGGCTTCTTTGATACGTGGAGAATTACCGATGATATTATCGAAGCTGTATCTTTTTCCTACCTGTTGCTCTAATTGTGCTACCCTTTTTCTGAGTTGCACCTGCTCCATGGCGCGATTGAGCAGCGGAATGATCTTATCGTTATCATCACCCTTGGTAATATAATCGAAAGCCCCGTTCTTCATGGCCTGTACGCCATCAGGGATATTGCCATAGGCAGTGAGCAGGATGATCTCGATGAAGGGATATTTAGATTTGATGCCGGCGGCATTTACTACTCCGCTGCCATCAGGAAGTTTCACATCGCTCAACACCACATCAATGGATTCCCGCTCCAGCATTTTACCGGCCGACTTCAGATCGGCAGCTTCAAAAACGGTGAAGCCTTCAAGACTGATGATGCGTTTGAGCAGACTGCGAAGTTTTTCTTCGTCGTCTATGAGAAGGATATTTCCCAACATGAGAACAAAACTACAGGATTGTGATCATCTCCCAATCACCAGTTTTTCTACCCGGTTAATGATATCGGCTTCAAAGCGGCAGATGTAAACACCTGAGCTCAGTGTGCGCGTGAGATATAACGGAACGGTATGGGTGCCTTTCTGATAGGTTATATTGGGGATGGCCATTCCAACAAATTTACCATCTGATGTGTACAGTGAAAGACGTACGCTGGTGGGCGCTTTCAGGGTAAAGCGGATACTGGTCATATCCGAAGTGGGATTTGGATAGAGGCTCAATGCGAGATCACGGCCAGGCTCCTCTTCTTCGCCGGGGCCTGTGGGTGGTGGTTTCTCTGGCAGCGGAACAACTGAAGTTTCCCCTGTCAGGAAGATGGGAGTGCCTGTAAGCGCGATACCCTGGCTGGTAATGGTGGTAGTCACATTGCTTTCTGCAAAATTCCATTCCTTTTTATACACTCTTCCTGTAAGGTTAAGTGCCGCAGGAAACGAATAGGTTGCGGTTGGGTTTTCCACCAGGTCTTTAGTGGTTTTGGCCCAGAGCACATATGTGAACAATCCCTTATCATCTTTGAAAGCAGCACCATCTATTGTGGCCGGGAGTTGTAGCGCGGCGGTACGTGTAGCATCATATACAGAACCACGCAAGAGATCAGAAGTAGTTTTGAAAGCAATGCCTTCTTTATTGTATTGCTGCCTGTAAGCTCCGCCATTGGCGAATGGTCCTGCCCCTTCAAGTTTCTGATAAAGTCCCATCGTTTGAAAACCATCAGTGGCTTCTGAAAGTGTGCGGGAATCGCCGAGAACGAAGGTGTAATATTGCCGGATCTCGTTCTTCTGACTGGCCACCAGGGTTTTGATGATGTAGTTTTTCTGTGCATCTTCAGAACCGATCATGCTGCCGAATGATTTCTTAGGGATATTGTTCTCCGTGCAGATGAATAATTTTTTCGGGTATTGTGACCCGTTATATCCGTAGGTGGCGAGCACATTGTAGAAATCCTGTTTCAGTTTTACATATTCTGCCACGGCAGCATCGGAGTGGCGTTTGTACACCCACCCTCCGCCATTGGCATCGCTCCAGGTGGCCAGGTTGAACATGGGATAGCTGTGAAAACTGAGCACATCAAAATAGGCTCCGCCTTTGAGTGGATAATCGCCTGTTACGGTGCCATTGGTTGGGTTGTCTGTATTGCGGAGGATCGCATCCAGGAAACTGATATAACCAAGTCCCCCGGTGGTAACGTAGGCGGTAGGATCAACTGTTTTCACCACTTCGTAAGCAATGCGGAGGAGGCGCACATAGTGATAGATGGGCGCTTTCATGTTGGGAAGATCACAAGGCGGCGGGTTATTGTCCCACCAGTTGCCAGCCTCTCCTTTCTTTTTCCATCCATTTCCGGCATTGTCGTAATCAGGTTCATTGATGATCTCCCAGAACTTCACCCAGCCTTTGTACCGGGTAACGGTTTTATAGATATAGAGGGCGAAGTAGTTGTTCTCATTCACAGGTGTGCCATTGGCCCCTCCGTCCCAGATTGGCTCGTACATATTCTTCCAGAGTACTGACTCATCGCCGCAACCATTGTATTTGGCATTGTCTTTATGCGCGGGAGATGCAGTATTGAGAAAGACTGTATTGTCCTTCACACCCAGCGTAGCGTAATGAGTAAATTCAGCGAGGCGGATATCATAGCCCCATGATTCGAGGAATTCTTCGGGAAGTGCTGGCCTGAAAGTTTTGGAGCCTACTCCTTTTACACTCTTTGCGGGATTGCCTGCAGCGATATCGGCGAGCGCCTTATCGTCCCAGGAATTTCCGTACCACCCGCCATTGGTGCCATACATGAATTTCCCGTTGTAAGCAGGAACAGTATTATTAGCTGTATAATTAACTTGTGCTGAGAGTTGATAGCATGCCAGCAGGCATACTGCCAGGAATACGTGTAAACGGTGTTTCATAAGACATCAACTTCACGGTTAGTGTACAGGATTACCGCGGGTTTTAGAAGCAATTACTTTGCCAAAAGCAGACCAGATAAGTCAAAAAAAAAGTTTATCAACGGAAAACCTGATTCAGTGCAGCTTTCAGAAAGGGCCATTTAGGCAACACACTGATAATGCGGAGTTCGCCGGTCAACTCGCTTTGATTGCCGAGGAACTGTAACACGCGGGAGAGTTTGTTCTTCCTGAACAAACGTGTGAAGATGGTTTCGCCGGGAAGGTATTGTTTGGCCAGCACTTCCAGCAGTACAGCATCGTAAAAATGAAAGCGGGTACGCTGATAGCTCCCGGGCCGGGGTCTCTCTCCATTTGCAAGTTGCTTAGCCAGCAAATCGGCCTGTTGCTGGATGAATTGAAAAGTATAGCCGCTGCTGGGTTTGGTTTGTCCACCAGCCGTGCCGATATTGATGAGCCTTCCTTTGGATTCCGGCCAGCGGTAATTGGTCATGGGGATCTTTCCTTCTTCTTTATTCAATATAGTGTACGCAGTTTTAATATTGGCCTGTATGTACAGTTTCAGAGCGGCTTCATATTGTTCTGCAGTCAGCAACTCAGCAGTGAACAGTGTATATTCCACCAATGCCTTCCGTTTGCTCAAAGGCATCACATAAACAAAAGCAGTTCCGTGTTCCTGCGATACGCGAAAGTCCATCAGCGTGGCTGCCGAAGGATCAAATACCAGATCTTCGGCTTCGATGAACCAACCTTTGAAATGCTGCAACAGCATATGCTCATTCTTTTTCAAAGCAGGCGGCCGGAAAATGATGCTGTTGAAAATGTAGGAAGCTGAATATAATTCTCCGTTGATCTTCACCATAGCTTCTTCTCCATCGCCATCGATGGCAGACACTTCTCCGCTGAGCCATTCCACATTCGGGTGCCGGGAAGTCTCTTCCATACAATGATTGTAAAAATCCTCTCCCCTGACCATTTTGTAATGATAAGGCAGGATACTGCTACATTGCGAATAACCATTACCGTGGTACCACAGCCGTTCATATTCCTGGTGAACGATGGATTCAAAAAAACCTGTACCCGTTTCCCAGAAGCACCAGGTTTTGTTGCGCATGCCGGAATTGTCTTTATCCACCAGCAGGACCCGTTTGTTACTGGTAGAAGGATGTTGTAACAGGCGCATCAGCAGGCTCATGGCGGCGCAGCCGGCCCCGGTGAAAATATAATCGTAATGGCGGTTATTGCCGGGCTCGTTTCTTATCATTCCGGACCTTATTCCAGTATTTACGGTGAACGTATAACATACCGAAGCTTTCGCCTTCCTGTTTATCGAGATGCTTATGGTGCATCTTATGCGCCCAGCGGATAGCACGCACGTATGTATTGTTGGAGCGGGAAAACCATTTGAAGCGTTGGTGGATGATCACATCATGCACCAGGAAATAAGCAACGCCATAGGCCATGATACCGAAACCAACAGCCTGCAGCCAGTAGATCTTATCGAGTGTACCGAAGAGGATACATAAAAAACTGGGAATGGCGAAGATCACGAAGAAAGCATCATTCTTCTCGAAGAAACCTGGTGTGGGTTGATGATGGTCTTCATGCAGGTACCAGAGGAATCCGTGCATCACAAACTTGTGTGTGCACCAGGTGATGCCCTCCATGAGGATGAATGTGCCGATCAGGATTGCGAGATAAAGTAGCCAGTGCATACCATCAGATTGTAGGCTGAACCAGTCCCTGTTGTACCGCCCATTCCTTTACTTTCGGGAAAGCGATATGGAACCAGGATGTATATTTCTGAGGATGTGTTTGCAGTGATTGCTGAATATCTTCCAGGCTTTTGTAGCAGACATCCTTCACTTCTTCCGGATTGGGTGTGATCCGCTGTTCATACTGACCTGCAAACACATGGTCAAATTCATGTTCTATCAGTCCGTTGTCAAAAGCAGTTTGATAAGTGAAATCGAAGATCTTTTCGAGACTGGTGCTGAAGCCAAGCTCTTCCTGTAATCTTCTGTGTGCAGCATCTGCCGTGGCTTCGCCGGGAGCAGGATGACTGCAGCAGGCGTTAGTCCAGAGACCTGCACTGTGATATTTATTCAGGGCTCGTTGCTGCAGCAGCATTTCTCCTTTGCTGTTAAAGATGAAAACACTGAATGCGCGGTGCAATGCCGCTTTCCTGTGTGCTTCAATTTTTTCCATCGTTCCGATGGGTTCGTCCCTTTCGTTCACCAATATTACTTCCTGCGTTCCGTTCATACCGCAATTTACTGCAAAACCCGTGAAAAGCGGGCGCCAACTAAGATCATGGCTTTGTGATAGTTAGGGATCCTGATCCTTTTTTCCATGATAGCGGCAGGAGTACTGCGCCTGATCTTCCTGAAAAGCGACCAGTAGTAACGGTAAGCCACATACACTCCAAACCTCGCTTTCAACGGGAGCAGCATAACGCCTTTGTATGCCTGCTCGAAATCCATTTTTATATCTTTCTCGATTTCCTGTTTGCTGGACTCATTCCAATTCAGGGAGCTGATACCGGGGAAGTATATACGTTGCAATTGTTGCTGGTCTGCCTTCATGTCCCGTAGGAAATTCACTTTCTGGAAAGCAGCGCCCAGCGATTGCGCATAGGGTTTCAGTTGCTGGTAAAGTTTTGTATCTCCTTCACAGAAAACGGTAAGGCACATCAGGCCCACTACTTCAGCGCTTCCGTATATGTATTCAGCATAACTCTGTTGTTCATGGCGGCTGCGTGTGAGGTCCATTCTCATGCTGTGAAAGAAAGCGCTGATCAGTTCATGATCTATCTGGTACTGGTTGACAGTCTGCTGAAAGCTGTGCAGGATGGGGTTGAGACTGATGCCTTGTTGAATGGATTTCCAGGTATCTGCTTCAAACTCCTGCAACAAGGCAGCTTTATCACAATGATGAAAGCTGTCTACGATCTCATCAGCAAACCTGACGAGGCCGTAAATGCTGTACACAGGAACGCGCAGGTCTTTATGCAGCAATCGGATGGCAGCAGCAAAAGAAGTGCTGTAGGTTTCTGCAGTAGCCTTACTGCATCGATGACTTACATGGTGAAAAAGTTGCAACATGTTTGCTGAATAGCTTCTTTGTCCAATTACGCAAAAGATCACAATTCTGCCAAAACTATCTGCTGCTGTGAGGGAGTTTGTGGAGATATTTCATGATTGCATCAGAAATATTTCAACACCTGTTTGGCTACTACTTCCCCACTGATCAGACTGGGAGGTACACCCGGGCCCGGTACCGTTAATTGACCGGCATAGAAAAGATTATTCAGTTTCTTACTTCTGCAGGAAGGTTTTAAGATCGCAGTTTGTTTCAGCGTATTGGCAAGGCCGTAAGCATTTCCTTTGAACGCATTGTATTCCTGCATGAAATCGGAAACCGCAAAGGATTTCCGGAACACAATGGCATCTGAAATGGACTGACCTATGCGCTGCTCAAAACGCTGAACGATCTGGTTGAAATATTTCTCCCGCAGTGTTTCATCATCACCGGTAAGACCAGCAGCTACCGGCACCAGGAAGAAAAGATTCTCTCCTCCTTCCGGCGCTACAGTATCATCCGTTACCGATGGAATGCTCACATAAAAGAGCGGATCATCGGGCCATTCCTTACTGCTGTAAATCTGGTTGGCATGACGATTGAAATCCGTATCGAAGAAAAGATTATGATGACTTACATTGTTCAGCTTCCTGCTAAGCCCAACATACCAAAGCAAACAACCTGGCGCCAGCACACGGGAATCCCAGTATTCACTGCTGTAACTGCGGGCAGCGGGAGGCAATAACTGTGTTTCGATAAAATGATAATCTGCTGCGCCTATTACTACATCCGGCGTATAATTCCCCTGTTCCGTGATTACCTGGTGGATATTGTTACCGTTAGTTTTAAGCGCAGTAACCGCCTCATTGAACCTGAATTCCACACCCAGTTCCAAAGCCAGGTTATACATGCCCGTTACTACGCTGTACATGCCGCCCTGCGGATACCAGGTTCCCAGTTGAATATCTGCATAATTCATCAGGCTGTACAATGCAGGTGTATTCTCCGGCAATGCACCGAGGAAGAGCACGGGAAATTCCATCAACTGCCGGAGACCTGGATGCTGGAAGAATTTACCGATATGCGATTTCATGGAAGAGAGCAAATCAAGACGGAACAATCCCAGCATCACATCAAGGTCAACATATTCCCAGAGCGACCTTCCTGGTTTGAACACCAGTTTGCGCATGCCTGTCTGGTATTTGTATTCCGCTTCGCGAAGGAATTTATCCAAACGCTTTGCAGATCCGGGTTGCAGACTTTCGAGGAAATTACGGAACGCGGCGGGATCAGCAGGAATATCGGAATGGTGTTCCGGCCAGTACACGCGGTAAGACGGATCGAGCCTTTGCAGCGTATAGTAGTCGCTCACCTTTTTGCCGAAGAGTGCAAAATACCTTTCGAAGATGTCAGGCATCCAGTACCAGCTGGGGCCCATATCAAAGGAGAAGCCTGTAGATTGTAACTGACGCGCACGGCCACCCGGACTGCATTGCTTTTCCAGCACTGTTACTTTCCAGCCCTCACGTGCAAGGCAGCTTGCGGCTGCAAGACCCGCAAATCCGCTGCCGATCACAATAGCCTGTTTGCGTGTTTTCGGATATGTTGTAATTGTTGTCAAGGGATAAAAAGAAAAAGGCGTGATAAAGCTAACCATTTTGGTCAACTGTATCGCGCCTGTAGAATTATTTGACAGCTATAATACGTTTACACGCAACAATTAAAAGCGATGGATCTGTGTTTTTAACAACTTACGGGCAAAGTGTATCCTGCTCTTGATGGTACCCAGTGGTTCATCCAGCATTTCTGCGATCTCATGGTATTTGAATCCATCGAAATACAAGAGAAAAGGATTCCTGAAGATCTCGGGCAGGTTATGAACTGCTGCCTGAATATCTTTCAATCGCAATGTACCTTCAGCGCCATTGATGGTTACCGCCTGGCTCTGATCAATCAGAAAATCGTTGGGAGTGCTATCGAAAATTACATTCTGCTTTACCTTCCTGCGATAGTTGTTAATGAAAATATTTCGCATGATGGTGTACAGCCAGGCCTTAATATTCGTCCCTACGTTATACTTATCCTTATTGGCCAAAGCTCTGTATAAAGTTTCCTGAAACAAGTCTTTAGCCGCTTCTGAGTCCCTGGTGAGAGTAATTGCAAAAGGCTTGAGAAAGTCTGCATTCTTCACCAGCATTTGGTTAAATTCTATCGTCGACATGGCTCAAGGTGTTTAAATAATTACGATACAAATTTAAACATAGATTATCAGACTTTGCGTTAAGTGTTCGGAGGAATATGTTAAAATGTCCATCGCACACATTATCAATCAATTACAGGCTGGTAATAAACTCCATAACTTCCTGTAAACTTCTCTTGAAAGAAACATTCGGATAGGTCTTACGGGGGTAACAGACAGCCAGTTGTCCTGAGATTACCAGCTTTGCTTCGGGGACAGTTGCCTGGAAATGGTTCAGGAATTTATCGATGCTGAAATTAGCAGGAACGCTGGTGAGGTGCGTGAGCAGAAAATCCGGTCTTTTGGCATTCACCAGGAACTCCATATCACGTACAGGCACATCCGAACCCAGGTAAAGTACCTGCACTCCTTTACTCTTCAGCAGATAGTAGAGATACAAAAGTCCGAGCTCATGATACTCGCCTTCGGGAAGAAAGAGCACCACAATCTTATCAGTGCTCATACTGCTGTGCACATTCTCGATACCAACGATCAGTTTCTGCCTTATGATATTGGCCACAAGATGCTCCTGCGCGGGTTGAATGAAGTTGGTCATCCAGAGTATACCGATCTTATCGAGGAACGGAAACACAAGCTGGGTAATGGTTCTCTCGATCCCTCTTGCGCGGATGAACTGGTTGAGCACTTCTTCGAAACGCTGGATATCCAGATCCACCATGTATTGAACAAGGTCGTTGATCAATCTTTCCTGTTGTGCTTCAGCGTGCGACAGTTCAATGATCTTCTGCCGCATTTCGTCTGTGCTCATTTTGTCTATATGTGAGATCTTGTAGCCGTACTTGTTGAGCAAAGCGATGTTCAAAACAGCTTTTAATTCTTCGGTGCTGTAATAGCGTATGTTCGTCTCCGTTCGTTTGGGTTTCAGAAAAGAATAGCGTTGTTCCCAGATCCGGATCGTATGCGCTTTAATGCCCGAAAGATTTTCAAGGTCTTTGATGGTGAATACGTTCACGGGTGATTGGTTTGTTACTGATTACTACAGGTAAGATATGTTAATTGTTTAAGATTTGAGATGAATTTTCTCAACTAAAAAAATAACACTGGTCAGCCGGTCTTTTACAAAAATCAGATTTACAGCGTTTTAAGAATTGATCCGATGGATCTTTTGTTTATTGGCTGAAGATCAGAAATTGATAGTAGGATTGAGCAATTTGCCGGCATCCAGCAATTGTTTGGATATTTCTGTGAGGATGGGGGAAGAGCGTAAAGCCTGGAGATGTCTTTCGTGGTGCAGGTCGGTGCCCAGGAGGTCTATATAATTTTTTTTGAGGAGATAGTTTGCCAGCTCGTGAGCCTGTTTGTTGTAATAGTTGGTGAAGGAAAGCAGGTTCACCTGGAAAAGGCAGCCAGCGTCTTTGAGTTCATCGTAGGTTTTCTTTGATGAAAGCAGGTAAGTATATCTTTCAGGATGTGCAATCACAGGTTGATAGCCTTTGATCTGAAGTGCGAACAATTTTTCCTTGAGGTCCATGGGAGGGGTAACGAAACTGAATTCTACCAGAACCCAGTTATCCCGGATGGTGAGTAATGGTACATTATTTTTCAGCAGGTCATCGATATGATCATCCAGGTAATATTCGGCTGCAGCGCGGAATGGCGCCGGCATGGTACCGTTGAAGGATAAGCGCAATTCTTCCTGGGCTGTACCGATGCTTTCCTTCGTATTCTTATACATATCCCAGAAAATATGCGGAGTTGTTACAAAGCGCTGGTAGCCCAGATCCTGCAGTCCGGCAATCAAGGTTGCGGAAACATCGGTATCGGGAGAACCGTCATCGATTCCCGGAAGCAGGTGCGAGTGCATATCCGTTACGAGCTCACTCAGGTCTACTGTTCCTTTATGTTTCTTTTTGAAGATGGAGAACATGAGGTTGGGAGATGTTGCATAAAGCTACACAACAGCAGGGGTTTGTTTTATGAATTCACTGTAAACTTTTTCTATTCCTTCGCGGAGGCCGATGCGGGCTTTCCAGCCAAGGTTATGCAGTTTTTGCACATCCATCAGCTTGCGGGGTGTGCCGTCGGGTTTGGAAAGATCGTGCTCTATGTTGCCTTCGTAACCAACGATATCTTTGATCAGAAGCGCGAGTTCTTTGATGGAAAGGTCTTCGCCGGTGCCGATGTTCACGAAGCCTTCTTCATTGTATGTCTGCATAAGGAAATAGCAAGCGTCTGCCAGGTCGTCTGCATGGAGGAATTCGCGTTTGGGTTCTCCGGTGCCCCAGATCAATACAGAGGAGGCGCTGGACTGCTTCGCTTCATGGAATTTTCTGATCAATGCAGGAAGAACGTGCGAGTTCTTGAGATCGTAATTATCATTCTGACCATACAGGTTTGTAGGCATTACTGAAATGAAATTACAACCATATTGTGCCCTGTAGGCGTCACACATTTTGATGCCTGCTATTTTAGCAATGGCGTAGGGTTCGTTTGTTGGTTCCAGTAGCCCGGTCAGAAGATATTCTTCTTTGAGGGGCTGAGGTGCCATTTTCGGATAGATGCAGGATGATCCAAGGAACATCAGTTTTTTGACCCCATTGAGATAAGCGGCGTGTATCACATTATTCTGGATCATCAAGTTCTCATAGATGAATTCAGCGCGAAAAGTATTGTTGGCAACGATACCCCCCACTTTTGCAGCAGCCAGAAAAACATAGTCTGGTTTTTCTGATGCGAAGAACTCATTTACAGCTTGCTGGTTACGAAGGTCCAGTTCTGTGGAAGTCCTTTGCAGGAGGTTATGATATCCTTCCTTTTGTAGTTTCCTCGTTATGGCAGAGCCTACCATTCCACGGTGGCCTGCTACATAAATTTTTGCCGATTGCTCCATATTTAATAATTACAGCTTTCTGATCAAAAAGTTTATTCGAACTGATTACGAACATAGTAACCGGCTTCCTGTAACATACGGTCTTTTCGGAAGAGGTCTACATCGTTTTCCATCATTTCCTTGACGAGTGCAGGAAGATCGTATTTGGGTTTCCAGTCGAGTTGGGTTTGCGCCTTTGTAGGGTCCCCGATGAGGAGATCCACTTCTGTTGGTCTGTAATATCGGGGATCAACTGCCACCACTTCTTTTCCTACTCCCAGTTGGAAGTCAGGATGGCTGCAGGATGCGATCACACCTACTTCCTTTTCACCACTGCCTTTGAATTGGAGTTCAATGCCTACTTCACCGAATGCCATTCGTACAAAATCACGCACAGGCGTAGTGATGCCTGTAGCGATCACATAATCGTCCGGTTTTTCCTGTTGAAGGATACGCCACATTGCCTCTACATAATCCTTCGCATGGCCCCAGTCGCGCTGCGCATCCAGGTTGCCAAGGAATATCTTGTCCTGCAGGCCTAGTGCGATCCTTGCTGTGCCCCTGGTGATCTTTCTGGTAACGAAAGTTTCACCGCGCAGGGGAGATTCATGGTTGAAAAGGATACCGTTCACTGCATACATGCCGTATGCTTCGCGATAGTTGACGGTGATCCAGTATGCATACAGTTTGGCAACTGCATAAGGCGACCTAGGATAGAAAGGTGTTTTCTCCGATTGCGGCACTTCCTGTACCAGTCCATAGAGTTCGGAAGTAGATGCCTGGTATACCTTGGTTTTTTTGGCAAGCCCGAGGAGTCTCACTGCCTCCAGTATACGAAGTGTACCAATACCGTCGGCATTGGCAGTATATTCAGGCGTTTCAAAACTCACATGCACATGGCTCATGGCAGCCAGGTTGTAGATCTCGTCTGGTTGTGTTTCCTGAATGATACGGATGAGGTTGGTGGAATCCGTGAGGTCTCCGTAATGCAATTTCAGCTGTACATTTTTTTCATGTGGATCCTGGTAAAGATGATCGATCCGTTCAGTGTTGAAGAGAGAGCTTCTTCTCTTCACGCCATGCACCATATATCCTTTTTTCAGCAGCAGGTCTGTGAGGTAGGCGCCATCCTGCCCGGTGATCCCTGTGATCAGCGCAACTTTTGACATACGTTTATCGAATTAGGAATTGAAATATTTTCCGCACCGGCTTCAGCCAGATGGTAAAAAAATAAGGTTTCAGTTGATTGATCTCCCATGCACGGCGGTCTTCCTTATTGGCCCGCAGTCTGTTCCGGAGGGTAGCATTGCTCACCCCTCCTGCCCGCATTTTCACCAGTACTTCCGGAAGGTAGACAGCTTTCATTTTATGCTTCACCAGTACACGCAGCATCAGTTCGTAATCAGCTGCCGAGCGCAGTGAAATATTGAAAAGCCCCGCCTGCTCATATACTTTCCTTCTTACGAAGAATGCCGGGTGAGGTGGCATCCAGCCATAGTAAAAGCTATTGGGGCTGAAGCGGCCTGCTTTCCATCTGCGTACGATCTTCTGCGTATCCTGCTGTTGAACGTAATGGAGATCACCATATGCAGCATCGATGGAAGGATCAGCAAAAGCTTTCATAACGTTGGTGAGCACCTGCGGATGGCAATAGAAATCGTCTGAGTTCAGGATGCCGATCACTTCGCCGGAAGCAAGGGAAACTCCTTTGTTCATGGCATCGTAGATGCCTTTGTCTTTTTCCGATACCACTTTTTTTACGTGTGGGAATTCGGATACGATATTCAATGTATTGTCTTTCGACAATCCATCCACAATGATATGTTCAACCTGGGCATAGTCCTGGCTGGCGATACATTCGAGTGTATCCCGCACAGTGGCTGCACTATTATAGGTTGCTGTGATAATTGAAATGGTCATGTATTATTTTTCCCGTGATACCACACAGTTCTCAAGTACAAGCATATCCATATTGGTACGCAGATAGCATTCAAGTGCATCTTCCGGTGAGTTCACGATGGGTTCGTTCTCATTGAAAGAGGTATTCAGCAGAATAGGCACTCCGGTTTTCTTTCTGAATGCTTCGATCAGGTTATAGTAGCGTGGGGTAACGGTCTTGTCTACTGTCTGGAGCCTGCCGGTGCCATCGGCATGCGTTACAGCAGGTATCACTGCATGCTTTTCCTTTTTGATCGGGAATACTTTTTCCATGAAGGGCACATCATCGTTCACCTCGAAATATTCCTCTACATAATCTTTAAGAATGGAGGGAGCAAAAGGTCTGAAGCTTTCACGGCGTTTGATCTTGGCGTTGAGCAGGTCTTTTGCATCATTCCTGCGCGGATCAGCCAGGATGGAGCGGCCACCGAGTGCACGAGGGCCGAATTCAGCCCTTCCGTTGAACCAGCCTACTACACCGGCATTCACCAATCTTTCTGCCACCCGCTCATAGAGCTCATCATCGGAATATCGTACGTAGCTGATATTGCGCGAACGGAGGTATTCTTCTATCAGTTCATTCGAGAACCTGCTGCCGGTGTATGCAGACCAGATCGGTTCTGCCCGTTTTTGCTGCAGGATATGATTATAGGTGTACAATGCAGCTCCCATGGAGATCCCGGCATCATGCCCGGCTGAAGGGATATATACATTGGTGAAAGGCGTGTTACGGGTGATCTTTCCGTTTGCCACTGAGTTCTGGGCCACACCGCCGGCAATACAAACATTCTTCAATCCCGTTCTCTTCTGCAGGTGAGTGAGGATATGGAAGATCAGTTGTTCTGTAATGCGCTGTACAGAAGCCGCCATGTCTTTATGGTATTGAGAGAGAGGCTCTTCCTTCTTTCTCGCCGGTCCGAATTTCTTCACTACTTCGTCTGAGAAAAGAGTGGCTACTACCGGTATATGGTCATCACCATAGGAAACGATCCCCTTGGTGGCTGAACGGAAATATTTAAGATTGAGGCGGAACAGTCCGTCATCTCCGAAGAGAAGCACATCTTTCAGCTGGTCAACATATTTGGCCTCGCCGTAAGGGGCCAGGCCCATTACTTTGTATTCATCACCATAGTGAGGAAAACCGAGCCATTGCGTAAAGGCCGAATAGAATATCCCAACGGAATGCGGGAAGTCCACAGAGTCCAGTACTTCGATCTGGTTACCTCTGCCGATGCCGATCATGGTGGTGGTGAAATCGCCTGAGCCGTCGATGGATAACAGGGCTGCTTCCTCAAAGGGCGACGCGAAGAAGGCTGATCCAAGATGGCTTCTATGGTGCTCTACCTGATGGATCTTGTCTTTGATGGAATGTTTGGATACGGAGGGATCGAGAAGAGCGAACTCATCTTCGAGTGAAGATACCTTGCGGGAATTCTTCAGGCGGTCCAGCACAGCACTCCAGCCATTGCCGGGATTCTTTGCCAGGAAGAGGAGTTTCTTGTGCAGTTTGGCGCCGGGATCACGGCCAATGGCAATATGATCCACTTCATTCAAAGTAATGCCTGCTTCTTTCAGGCAGAATTCAATGGCCATGGAAGGGAATCCGGCCCAGTGCTTTACTCTTCTGAAACGTTCTTCTTCTGTAGCGGCGATCATTACACCGTCCTTAAAAATTGCTGCCGATGAGTCTGCGTGGTAAGCGTTAAGTCCTAATATGAACATATTAACTAAAGAGTTTATTATATGCTGCTTTTAAATCGGTTTTCTGTACATATGAATTCACGAACTGCCAGGCACCATCCGACCATTGCCTGTATTCATCCTGATTAAGATCCACAGTTCGTTGAATAGCTTCGCTCCACTTTTTTTTATTGGCGAGTGGAATATCCCAGCCAGCCATCGCCGGAGTGAGATCCCGCCATGGGGTTTGATCACTGATCAGAACAGGTAGGCCGCCTTTCAATGCTTCAAATATGGCGTGCCCATAGTTCTCTCCTCTCGTTGGAAGTGCGAAAACATGGTGTTGGGCAATCACAGCCGGAAGCTCTTCATTAGGGACCTGCCCCAGAAAGATCACTTTTTTTTCCTGATCAAGTTGCGAGGCAAGTGCCCTGCATTGTGTTGCAAAATCCTGATCCTCTTCGTCACCAACAATGGAAAGCGTCAGTATTCCCTTTACCTGCCCGAGTGCCTCCAGCAGATAATCGAGATTCTTGATGGGGTGGATCCTGCCAGTGAACAATAGCTTCACTTCACCTGATCGTTTGGGCATCACAGGTGGGCGTTCTCCCAGAATGGCCGGGAAATTGGCAATGGTCTCCACCGCTACTTTTCTTCCGAAATGACTGAAGATATCTTTCTCTTCTGTTGTATCTGTGGCATGGAACCGGATACGGCTGTGAAGCCCCATCCATTTGAATGCCTGAATAAATATTTTTTTCTTGGCAGATTTGAATTGAAGGGCACTGTCTTTCAACATCCCTCTGGGCGATAATACAACCACGGGACCTTTACTTTTGGAAGTAAAAAGCAAAGGATAAATGGTGAAGTAAACGGAATACATGCTGTTCAGGTACACAAAATCCGGAGCCAGTTCCCTGATAAGGGCCCTGATGGTATTCCTGTTTAGCTTAACAGGGGATGCATAAAAGATCTTAGTGCCTCCATTCCCGGTTATCCATTCATCTGCCTCAATATTATTGAAAGGCGTGTCCGAATGAAGGTCTCTATCGCGGGTGAATACATAAATATCAAAATCCCCTTTCATATTCTGCACAAAATTCACTGCCGACCTGATAGGCCCGCCGGCCTTGAATCCTGGCTCATACCAATCACTGAATAATAATATTTTTGAACGGGTGCTCACTTACTCTTTCACTGTTTTTTCTTACCGGATTGTTTATAATCGATATAGTTGAATATTAGCACCATCAAAAAGAATGGCGTACCATAATCGAAATATCCTCCGAGTTTCATGGCTTTCCCAATGAAATGCGAAAGGCAGGCTATGGATACCACCCGGTGATAATCATCTGCTGTCAGCAATAATGTTTTCCATAATCCCCAGAGATAAGCTCCAAAACCAAGTAATCCGGTTTCTGAAAGTATCCGGATCAGCAGACTATGCGCTGAAGCGGCATTCACACCATACAGGTATGAGAGCCTGAAGCTGCTCTGACTGAAATAACGATGATACATCTCTTCATGACCACCAAGACCCGCTCCGAAAAGTGGATTGGCCTTTACCGAGGCAATTGCCACTTCGAAATTGGAAAGGAAGGAAACCGATGTGGCTGCCTGCACGGTCTTAAACGTCTGATTCTCCATATAATTCTTGAATCCGAGGAAGCGGAAATAGAATTTATCGTAGGAGAGCAGGAAATTATTGAAAACAAAATACAGCAAGGGTATCATGAACAACAGGTATTGTATCCTGCGGTAAAGGATAAGCAGCATGATCAGCAATACCATATAAGCGGTGGAACTGGTAGTGAGCAGCAACGCAATGATCAAAACCAGCGACTCTTTCTTATGTTTCTTGAAATAATATAATCCATAAATCACCGCCGGCAGGATGATGATTGCATAATGCGAAGGCTCCGGTGCAATTGAATCAAGGAACAAGGCTGAGTAACCAGTAAAGATCTTGATGCCTGTGAACAGTTTAAGAAAGAATTGTACCAGGCCCAATATAGCCGTGTAATAACTGATCTGAAAATATATCTGGAAGAGGCTGAAGTAATTCACCTTGGCAAAGGCATCATACGAAGCCACATAAATGACAATGATGGGAATGATCTGCTTCCACATGGGAGCCAGATTGAGGTGAAGATACAGTTTGGAAAGTACACTGGCCGACAGGATCAGGAACAACCCCGTAACAAGCTGCCGGGAAACTTTGAAATACCGGAGCTGGGTTATAAAATAAAGGATGAAGAAATTATAACTTATCAGGTCATAATCAACACCTGCAACGGTTGTAAGTCCCAGTTCCCTCGAGAAAACTGTGAATACGAAAAGCCAGGCCACCCAGGTAGGCAGCTCAAACCGTTCTCTGTAAGCCAGAGGTCTTGAATATGGGATTGCAGCGCTGATAGACATAATTAACGTGGCTTCGCTTTCAATAATTCAGCAGGAAGCGTATTAAGTTCTGAGGGCATATTTTCCTTGAATGGTGCAATCGTGGATGAACTGACAGATATCACCGGATAGGGTTTACCCGGGTAAATGAATTTATTGGTCCAGCCACGGAGCGGACCGATCTTTGAATTGCTGATGAACAGCTGGTTCATGTATTGCTGATTATAGAAATAATCGAACAGGTATACTGAATCCCTATTGTAATTTTTTACTGTCACGTTCTCAAATCTAGTCTGGCCCGTACCGGAAAAACGGAATACGTATTTGGCAGTAGGGGCAAGATTCCCATCCATCACTGTATTCTTTACTAATGTTTTCTGACCATCGATCCTGATAACTGCTGCCCGGCAATTGGTGATCACTACTTCCTGCATTATCTGCTGATCCCCGTAGAAGGCAATATTGTGGGTAGTGCAATTGTCTACAAGGAATTTCCGGCAGGTATAAGATGTAAGGCCATTAAAGTTACCAGGCTTTTTGGATACCCAGTATACATTTTTGAACTGGGTATCGTATTCTCCATACAACGCTTTGTATTCTGGTGTAAGGTTCTGAACAGACCAGTAACAATATAACTGATAGAAATCGTCTCTTACATTGAACCGGGCATCTTCAATTATAGTGCCAAGTGAGCGGCAGTTTGGAAATTCCGAAGCAAGCGTATCCACCACATCCTTATAATGAACAAGGAATGAAGGGTGCGCATCAATGGCGCTCTGACATTTGAAGCCACGCAGCTTTTCAATATATACATTATAGCATGCCTGGGCCGGAGCATAACCATGCCTGGAATATTCAACCTTTGTATCGTATGCTTTCACATTGCGGCAATAGTTCATCAGAACACCATACATGAAATTATTCAATTGGATCCTGCTGAAATTCACTCCCTCCCCGGCTACTACGGAAACACCCAGATGCCAGTAGCGAAGTTTACCTGTGTATTGGAAATTGGTATTTTCCATGTTCAGCGACATTCCTACCACGGTAAGAATAGTGATCCTTTTATTCTTCTCAGCAGCATTGGTAGGGGTAAGAATAAAATCTATATTCTTTACGGACAGGGAACATTTCTTATATACAACCACCTTAACGGTTTCGGAGGCAGGAGTATAATTGAAGAGAAGCTTGTCTTCCAACTGCATCAATCCCCGCGAGGCCGATCTGATACGGATGATATCGTTCTCCTTGTATTTCCATGCAGTTTCAAAAGGCGTATTGCTGGAAACACTTATCAGGTCGCCGGGAGCGATCTGCCATCCTTTTTCCTGCTGATAAGTGAAGGTACTGTTGTTCCGGGTAACGGGCCTGGTCATCCTGATCTCCTGGGACAATGCCTGTATCTGCGCGAAACCGCCGGTGGAGGATGAAATGATCTTTGTTCCGGGATCACCAGCCAGGGTTATATTTCCCGTGAAATTATTGAGGATCACCCTTGAGTTGATATTGTATGTACCTCCTGGTATTCTGATCACCACGGCACCGCCCTTTCCAACTGCCTCATTAAGCGCTTTCTGAAAGGCTTTGGCATCATCTTTCCCATCGTTGGGAACAGCGCCGAAAGAACGAAGACTAAGAGTTGTCTGCGCTACCGTTCCTGCGGAAAACGCCATGATGAAACCGAATAAAAGAAGTAAGCTGCTTTTCATAGTCACACTGATTTAGGATATCCTTTTATCATACAATTCGTCTATCAACAGGCCATATTTCTGAGCTGCCCTTTCAGGAGTGAACTGCAAGGCATGTTGTTTTCTGTTATTCGCATTTTCTGGTTCTTCTGTTGTCAACTCCATCATTTCGCGAAGTCCTTCCAATATCGTGGAAGTTTCAGCCGGATCTACCATCACGGCCAAACCACCGGCAATTTCCTGCAATGAACTAGTGTTTGAAGTAAGTACCGGAACACCTCTTGCAAAAGCTTCAACAACGGGCATCCCGAATCCTTCAATGAGCGATGGGAACAGAAGACCGCAGCTTCCGGAAACATTATCGATCAGCTTGTCCAAAGGCTGGCTTTTTTCCAATATCACTTTTCCGGTGAGCCCTTCTGAACTGATCAATTGCTGCAGGGATTCCGGAAAGGCCTGATTGCTGTAAACAAGCTTCAGCATTGGTACCGGACGTTCCGGCGCCGATTTGATCAGGCTAGCATAAGCAGTTACGAGACCATGAAGGTTCTTCCGGTGAGTGATCATCCCCCACCAGATCCAGTATCCGGGAGAGCTTTTGGCATCATCAACAATTGGTTGGCTGATCCATTCCTGATTGATACCATTGTAAATAACCGGGATCTTTTCGCTTTTTGTGCCAAACGTTCTTACAATGTCTTCTTTCGTGAAAGCGGAAATCGACACTACTTTTTCTGCCGAGGCTATTCCATTCCGTATCATGAACCTTCTCAACCAAAGCTGCCAGCGGGAACCATAACTGGTGAATTGCAGTGGACTGAAGGAAGATAGATCATGAATTGTTACAATCAATGGATGCGCTTTACTACCCAGGCTATTGCAATCGGGATTGAGATAAATATCCGCATCCACTTTCACCCTGCAGTAATTCCCATAACGCAGCAACCCCAAAACATTGCTAAGTTTCCGGGGCATATGATCTACCACCAGCTCCCAGTTGGTGAACTCTTTCAGTGAATCGATGAAAGCTGTGAGGATCCTGTCCTGTTCATAACCTTTTCTCACAGTCAACAGGAACCGGTCATTCTTCCGGAGACGCAGCAGTTCCCTGATCATCGCCCGCATGGGAGTTCCGGAAGTGGCTGTTCTGAGTGGCTCACAGTAAATACAGATCCTCATGAACTATTGTTGGATGGATGCGATCCGATGATGAATATCGTTTACGATCCTGTTCCAGCTATAGTTGTTCCATTGCTGATCAAATGCAGGCTGCCCATTTTTTTTGGCGGCCAGGATCTTTTCCACAATATTCTCTGCGCTGAAATCCTTCAGGATGGTCACATTGCCGAAATTCTCCTGCTCCAACCATGCAATAGGAGGAGAAAGGAACCATTTATTTACGATACCGTATTGAATGATCTTTAACGGTATCGAATTATATAGAAAATTAGATCCATTGGAATCTTTGAAAAGAATGCCTGCATCGCTTACCCAATAATAATGATAGGAATCATCTTTAGAAACTGGCCCTGTCATGGTAATATTATCTGCTTCAATGGGAGGCAGGTTACCAACGATCAGGAAATGGATATCGGGATCTGCTTTTTTTGCCAGCTCGGATACTTTCCTGATCAGTTCTTTGTCGTACCAGGCATCGGCACCAATATAGCTGACAATGAATTTTCCTTCCAATCCATATTTTTTTCGGATGCCGGCTATTGCTGTTTCATTCTTATCCAGCATGATATCGGTCTCCACACCATTGGGTTGGTATACAAAGGGCTGTGCATATACCTCGCCGAGATTTGCTGCGGCTTTTTTGGATACCACAAAGTTCAGCTTTGAAGCAGCAAGCTGACTCCTTACATATTCTGTGTTGTACTGATTATCACGAAAGTTTCCCTTGTCGAAATCATCCTGCATATCACTCACAGTGAACTGATGTGGAAGCGCGGGATAATAATCAAATCCGTCTGCATGAAAGATCACATCAGGTTTCACCTTGCTCACGATCTTCTCCAGGGATCTCCTGTTGAAAGACCTTGACATTTTCAAAGCCCTCACCATTCCGATGAACCGGTGGATGACCATATGGGACATGAACGGGATCTTCACCACCGTATATCCCCATTTCTGATGTTTATCGTACTGGGTAGAAGTGAATACCGACTTGAAAAAACAGGTCAGCGTGAATAGTTTGGACCTTTTCTTCTTTTCAAAATACGCGTTCTGAGGATCGAAGCGGGAAAGGAAATACAGATCGTATTGCTCTGAAAGGTATTTGGCAAAGAAGAACGATCTCGAAACTTCATTCGAGATCACGTCTGCAGGGATGAATAGCAATTTCTTTTTGGGGCTCATGATAAATAAAGCGTGAGTCAGTCTAATTGTTCCAACTTCTGATGGCTGCAGCTATCTTCTGAGATGCGGTGCCATCCCCATAAGGATTGGCGGCAACTCTGAATGTATCGTAATAGGATGCATCTTTCAGCAATCTGGTTATCTCCGAAGTGATTCGTTCTGGCGAGGTCCCTACCAGGAGGCTGCAACCTGCAGCGATTCCCTCGGGTCGCTCGGTATTTTCACGCATCACCAGGATTGGCTTGTGAAAACTCGGGCCTTCCTCCTGCACCCCCCCCGAATCTGTCAGGATGATGTCAGACTTCATCATCAGATATACAAACTCTACGTAAGACTGAGGAGGGATCAACAGGATATTTTCCTTATTGTTCAATAGACCGAATACCACTTCCTGCACATTGGGATTCAGGTGTACGGGATAAATGAACAAACAATCTTTATGTGTTTCTGCACTTTCCCTGATGGCCTTGCAGATATTGATGAAACCTTCTCCGAAACTCTCTCTTCTATGACCGGTGATCAATACCATTTTTGCGTATTCACCCATCTTTTTCTGTACATCGACGGAGATTGAAGGTTTTAATTGTCCTTTTTCCAGTTGACCTGTGGTATACCGTATGGCATCGATGGAAGTATTTCCGGTAACCAGGATCTTATTCCCGGGTGTACCTTCATTCACCAGGTTGGTTGATGCGGTTGGCGTAGGAGCAAAGTGGAAGAAGCTCAACTGAGTGGTAAGCCTCCTGTTCATTTCTTCCGGGAATGGGGAATACAGATCGGCCGTTCTCAGGCCGGCTTCCACATGCAATACTTTTATTTTATGATAGAAAGCGCTCATGGATGCTGCCAGCACAGTGGAAGTATCACCCTGAACGATCACATAATCCGGCTTACTCTCTTCCAGGTGTTTATTGAGAGCGGCGATGGAACGTGCCATGAAATCAGGTAGTCCCTGATTATGCACCATCAGTGCCAGATCTGTATCAGGCTTGATCTCAAAAATATCCAACACCTGTTGTAACATTTCCCTGTGTTGACCGGTAGTACAAACTTCCACATCAAATGCCTTGTCTTCTTTCAGCACCCTGATGAGCGGGGCCAGTTTGATGGCTTCTGGCCTGGTTCCAAAAATGAATGAAATTTTCTGCATGTATGCGAAGCTGCTGATTATTGATTAAGCAATAAACCTTCAAGTTTCTTTTTGTCATAGCCTGGCGGGATCAACAGCACATTGGCCGTTCTCTCTGCAGGTGTTGCCGCCTTGAACCAGGGAGATTTTCCCTGCTGCTGGTAGCATTCATAGCCATGGATGCTGAACAATTTCCAGACATCGAGGAAAGTGAATCCGAAGCGCGACATGAAGTAAGGGTTGAACTCGCCATAAACGACAGGCTTATATTTAGCCAGCAGTTCAGGTGCCCCCTGGAATAGAAAGATCTCCGCACCTTCAATATCTACTTTTATGAAATCGCAGCCCTGGATCGGGTGCGACTTAATAAAATCATCGAGCCTGTGCATCGGCGCCTGTTCACTTCTGAAAGTGCGAACGGAAGTGATATTATCGTTAGCGATATAGGCATTTGAGCTATCACCTTCTTCAGTGATATTCATGGTTATTGTACCCTCTTCATTGCCGAGGGCCATTTTGTAGGCGGAAACAATACCCTGCACATCATTGAGCTCTATATTCTGGTTAAGCGCTTTGAAATTAGTGCTGACAGGCTCAAAAGTGAGGAGCTTACCATTCAATTGTTTCAATTTCCTGGCGAATGGGACTGTATAATAACCAATATTACCACCGATATCTAGCACTGTCCAGTTCTCTTCAAACAGATTACAAAGTTTGGTAATCAGTTCTGTATCATAGTTGCCTGTCCAAAAGCTGCCGTTGTTTGTTGCAGACCTTACATCCACATGCATTTTGTATCCGGCCTTCATAGGAATAATGCATGCCGGCTTCTTCCATTTATCGGGCCCCAGCACATACCGTTCAAGTAGTTTGCCGAGTCTGTGTTTACCTCTTACAGAAGGTGTAACACGCATAATGGAAGCAATAGCTTTGATACCGTTTTCTCTTATCATCAATATTGAGTTGAAAGGATGTGTCTAAACCATTTCCTTAACCACAATGCTTTCTCGAAACCTATCAGTTTAGCCAACTGCTGAAACCTGTGCCCTCCTGCAGTTCCTAACTTTTTGTATCCCAGATCCCGCACGTATTGCTTGGCTTTGCTTATCAAATCCGGGTACTGGCCATAGTAATGATAAATGAAAGACAAGTAGTTTTTCATCAGGGCATGTTTCATTCCAGGCCTGTTTAGATATTGCGCCACATACTCTTCGTACAATTTGTAAGAATAGAGTTGTTTATCTGCTTTGGTGTATGACTTTGCGCCGGTGATGCTGTTGCTGTTGGCTGATCTGTAATAAACCACCGGACCGGAACAATGCCTGATCCCATTACTGTTCAGGAGAACGCGGCAAAAATAATCGCCGTCCTGGTTGATCGGCAATTCCTCGTTCCAGGGGCCTGCCTTTTCGGCTACAGCGCGGGATGTGAGCCAGATGGAGGTTTGCCCCATCCAGTTATTTTCCCAGGAAGCGATCAGCCATTCCAGAGGATCAGGCCAGTCTTTGTCCAGCGGCCTCACAGGCGCCTGCAGATCTGCAGGAGGAAACTCATCATAAAATCTCACCCACCTGGAACTGACAACGATATCATCACCGGATTCAGCAAAGATTTGCATCTGCTTACTGATCTTGTCAGGGGAGATCAGATCATCCCCATCCAGGAATTGAAAATAATCCCCGGATGCATTTGCCATTCCATTGTTCCTTGCAGCACAAGCCCCCTTATTAGGTTGACTGATTACTTTCACCATAGGAGCGCTGAAAGACTTTGCTATTGCCAGGCTCTGATCCGTGGAACCATCATCAACGATGATGATCTCCTTATTCGGCCATTGTTGCTCCATCGCCGATCTGATAGTACCAGACAGGAACTTTTCAGAATTATATACCGGAATTATGATAGAAACCAATGGCAACATATGGGACCAGAACATTTTTATTTTGCAAGCTGTTCTGAAATGAACAGCGCATTTACTCTTCTGAGAAATGGCTTGCGTGTGATCCATTCCTGAACCTGCTCATACACACCGAAGATGTAGTACCCGTAGCTCTCCAGATATCTTTTTACCTCTTCGATGGGAACATGATGTTTATTGGTTGGGTTCATTCCTACTTCCACTTCAATGAAGTCGATAGCCGATCTTTCCAGCATCTCACTACCCGACTTCAGCACTTCCAGATCGAACCCTTCCGTGTCTATTTTAAGATAACTGATCCTCGGGATCTTATTCTTCTGACAAAAATTGGCCAGGGTATCCATTGCCACCATTTCAGTTCTGCTATCACCTGTACCCTGATCTTCCTGCACTATCTTATTCATGTCAGAACGCTCATGATTCACCATCTTCACCTGTCCCTGACAGTTACCTAAAGCCTGTTGAAAACATTGAACATTATTCCTTTCCTTCATTGCCTCCTTTAGTTGTCCGAATGCTTCCGCCGAAGGCTCAAAGCAATAGATATTTCCTCCGGGTACATTTGCAACAAAATATCTGGCCGATTGTCCAATAATGGCCCCTACATCAAAAAGAGTAGTGAACCGGTACTCCCTGAAGATATGCCTGATATCCTCAATGGGGTCCTGACCAAAAGGCAGTTTCCTGTAAAGCTTTAAGCCTGTTACATTTTCGATACTTTTTTTTACTGAAGATCTGATACTCATAAGCGAAAGGAATTATTACTGAATGATTGGGTTCCTTTTGCAGAGTCTTAGCCATTGGGCTGGTCGGGATCAGTTGTTCTTCTGTGTATCGCTTGCCTGTTTAATGATCTTTGCCGGAATGCCTGCGCTCATTACTCCGTCGGGAATATCTTTGGTAACAACAGCTCCGGTTGCAACAATAGCTCTTTTACCAATGGTAATTCCCGGGAGGATGGTAACATTCGAACCGATCCATGCTCCGTCTCCTATTGAAATTGCACGTGCAAGGGGCTTGCCTTTCCAGGCTATATGTTCATGTTCTTTATAATCGTGATCATGTGTGTAGATGGTGCATTTGGGGCCCACGGCAACATTTGCGCCGATGATCACATCGGCACTGAGGTCTACAATGGTAAAATCGCCGATATAAGATCCGGCCCCGAGCAGGAGTTTACCATGATAACCCGGTTCCCTCGAGAAAACCTGGCAATTGGTAGCAATACCTGCGCCTTCCCCGATCTTCCATTGATTGTTCACCACACAATGAGTATTCTCTCCGATAGAAGCACGGTCTGCCATCTCAAATTCAACTGTGGGATCTACATAAACGCGCACATTCTTACTGAGCTTGCAGTTATTCCCTACACTCATCTTACTTCCTGCCTGAACCCTCAAACTTACATTCCTGAATATCTGTACATTGTTCCCGAACCTGATCTCGCCTTTACCTTCCACATTGAAAGGAAAGTCCACTTTCAATCCTGACCCCGCATTAATTCCGAAAGACCGGTAAAGCCAGTAGCAATGCCTCAGAAATGCTTTACCCTGTGATTTTACGATTGATATAAATACTCTCATATCAGGAAGCTGAATGTTGCTTTATTTTTTTAAGATCGAGCAACGCATCATTCAGACGGAGCGATGCCATATTCTTCAGTATGGATTTCCAGGTCTTTCTTTTTTCACGCTTCAGGAATTCCCTGGCTTTGGATGGAGCCAGCGGACAATCGTTTGTTGTAAGATATTCCACTTTCAGTTTTTCATAAACGTGGAAGAACTGTTTGGCATGATTCATTTCCTGCTCGCCATGTTTTCTGTACCACACCATTCCATGTGGCATAAGTACAACAGGGAATTTCTGCGCCATCCGGTGCCACATATCAAAATCACCTGCCATCCGGATGGGACGGAAACCTCCGATCTCATCGAAGGCTGATCTTTTAATGATCGCAGATAAGGGCGCTTTGAAGAAGATACTGAATCTGCTGTAATGATACTCGTAGGCTTCAGCGGGAGAAAGCAGAAAGGGATATGGGCGATCGTCTTCCTGTGGCAGAGAACAAAGGCCCCATCCTGCTTCCGGATATTGTTCCATCATCTGAACCAACAATCCAAGTCCCCAGGGGTAGATATAATCATCTGCATCTACATATTTCAGGTATTTGCCGCTTGCATATGCTGCAGCCTGGTTGCGGTTACCATAATCACCGAGATTTTTCTCGTTGATGAACACTTTCACCCTGTTATCCTTTGCAGCATAATTTCTGGCAATGGCTACAGTATCGTCCTTTGAGCCATCGTCCACAATGATAAGCTCGAGATTTGTATAGGAAGAAGCCAGCACGCTATCGATGGCCGCGCCGATATATTTCTGCCTGTTGTAGGAAGTCATCAATACACTCACCAGAGGTTGATCGGTCATAGTTACAGCTTCAGTTGAGTTTTACGGGAACAGGCGGTTTACCACAATATCGTTCATGAACAGCCGATAATTCTTTATCTCCCTTGCTCATGGCCTGGGTAAAAACAGAATATGCTTCCACGATGGTTTTTCTTCGTTCCACATTGTATTTGAACCAGCTCAGTTTTTTGCGGAAACTTACGCCGCCGGAAAACATAAGCCTGTTGATCATGCTGAGTTTTTCTTTAACGGTCATGGGGCTATAGATGGGAACGAAGCCCAGTGTAGTATAGCGGAAGTAAAGGGTTGTGAGTGTACGCTTAAAGATATATTCTCGATTTTCGAAATGATAGTGGTACACTTTTGCCTGAGGATTGTACACAATTGCATAACCTGCCAGGAGTGCTTCTTTGGACCAGATGATATCTTCCGCGAAAACTGCCGGGCGAAATGGTATCTGCAATAACACCTCCTTCCGGTACATGGCAGTTACATTATCCCAGAGGCAGGCATTTTTCTTTTCTACTGGCGACAATGCCTCAAAAGCTTCGGGGGAAGGAAACTGTACCCTTCTGATCGTGGGTGCGGAAGCTGGTCTGTACCAGTCCATTGGATTCTTATCAGGGTGATGCGGAACTGCCTGCCGGCCACATACTCCGGCTATAGCATCATCAGTGAAACAGGAGTATAATCTGTTGAGCCATTGGTCATCGGAAGGCACTGCATCCTGTACAGTGAGAGCAATGAATTTCCCTTTCGCCAATGAAACACCGAAATTGCGCGTTTCACCATGATTGAAGGATTCAGGCGGTATCTGATACAAACGAACAGGATATGCTTCAAGAGCTTCCAGCGTGCCATCCGTAGACCCGGAATCTATCACTATGATCTCACATTGGGAGAATAATGTCTGTCCCATGATCCCGCGGATACAGGCATCGATCCAGGTGTCCCCGTTCTTTACTGGTATGATCACGGAGATCAGCACATCTTTTTTATGATCCATTTGCTTCACGTGATCCGGATTATCCTTTCAACAGGCGGAAAGGTTTCAAAATCATATTACCCAGCTTGAATGCACGTGAATTCCTGACTGCATCAGCTTTCTGATTCAGTAACGATTTGAACATTTTAGTATCGTTGAACACCGTTACATCCTGGAATCCTACCTGGTGGCTGGAAGCAATAGCAATGATATAAACGTGCTCGAAAGTAGCAGACTGGTTCACTGTTTCATAATCGCCGGTAAACACACCAAATGACCCCGGATTGGACTCAGGCGTGATCAGCGAGAAGAAATCTGTACGTTGGTACAAAAAGCTGGAATATTTGAAATATTGTCTGATCAGGTCTTTGAACTCATCCTTGAAAAGTTCCTTTACGTGATGCTTATTGATGTAGTTCGTTTTGATGGTATAATTTTCCTTGTCGGGAGTAGAGATGATGAGGATCCCATCTTCTTTCAGCACCCTTTTGATTTCGGCCATCATTTCCTGGTGTTTATCGTGATGTTCGATAGTTTCAAAGCTCACCACCAGATCTACACTGCCATCTTCAAGAGGTATCTTATCAGCCGATCCTTCGATGAAACGGAGATTCGGTTTGCGGTATTTTTGTTTGGCACTCTCAACTGCTTCACGTGAGATATCCACTCCGGTTACAGACTCGGCGTCCAGTGACAGGATATTGGAGCCGTAACCTTCTCCACTAGCGATATCCAATACTTTTTTTCCTTTTGCGAAAGAGGCCGCGATAGCATAACGATGAAGATGCTCCAGCGTATTCTCGTTATAAATGGAGGTTTCAAGTCTTTCGCCTGTCCATTTTTTCTTCATGATGCGCTATTGTTTAATGATATTCCAATCCAGTAAAGGTCTTACAAGGCCGGGGAAATGGCCGGGACTGCTTCCCTTGGCAGTAACACCGTCGTAAGCCTCCATGATATTGAATACCACGGCGTCCTTTTCATGGAAATGGATGGTTCTTTTAAGGTGATTGAAAATAGCTGAGCCAACAACATATGTGCCTTCAGCAAGCAGGTTCTGGGGGATCCACACAATGGCGGAATATTTTCCTTTCTGATGAGGCTTATTATAATACTCTGATGTTACGCTATGCGTGTCGAAGATATTCAGTCCTTCTGCATTGAAGATATTATGACCGGACCAGAGTACATGCCCGTCTTCAAATACTTCATACTGCATTTCTATACCAAGGGTTTCATTCACATAGTAACTTTCCTTACTAACTCCTTCCTTGTCTATGATGCGGAGGGAATGGAGGCGCACGATATCATTACCAGGTTTACCATCCTCCCAGATACGTATGGATTTCTTTCCATAGTTGTTCGCGAGATAATAGTTGATGGTGTCGAATGGATCGCCGGTTTTCTTTACTGTTCCTTTTTCAAGGAGCACACATTTGTTACAGAGTGAGCTTACAGTATTCATATTATGGCTCACAAACAAAATAGTACGACCTTCGCCCTTACTTACATCTTCCATTTTACCGAGGCATTTCTTCTGGAACTGGGAGTCGCCCACGGCCAGCACCTCATCAACGATAAGGATCTCAGGCTCCAGATGTGCAGCTACGGAAAATGCGAGCCGTACATACATACCGCTGCTATACCTTTTTACGGGGGTATCCAGGAAACGGTCTATTTCGGCAAAGGCAACGATCTCATCGAACTTTTTCCTGATCTCAGCTCTGCTCATTCCGAGAATGGCTCCGTTCAGGAAGATATTCTCCCTCCCGGTAAGCTCAGGGTGAAAGCCGGTTCCCACTTCAAGAAGGCTGGCTACACGTCCGCGGATGGTGATACGTCCGCTGGTAGGCTCGGTGATACGGCTGAGTACTTTCAGCAAAGTACTTTTGCCGGCGCCGTTCCTTCCTATGATCCCCAGTCTGTCTCCAGGATAGAGATCAAAACTCAGGTCGCGAAGAGCATAGAAGGATTCGCTGGTACGACCATCCTTCTTATTTCCATTCAACAGTTTTTTTGCATTGTCTGCAATAGTATCTCTCAGTGTGCGATAACGCTGAGGAGCTTCATGGGCTATGATGAATTGCTTCGAAAGATTCTCAATTGAAATGATCGGCTGTGGCATATCCTTCAGTCTTCAGTGGTTAGATGGAATCGGCAAATGATCGTTCGGTGCGTCGGAAATAGGAGATCCCCCAGATAAAGAACACGAGGGTCACTCCCAATGAAACCAGCATCCCGGGAATATTCAGTGGCAATTCCCCAATTATGCACCAACGGAAGCCTTCAATAACTCCAACCATTGGATTCACATGATAGAGAAGTTGATATTGCTCGGGAACTATGGAACTGCTATATCCAACAGGTGTAATATATAAACCGATTTGTACGATAAATGGAATGACAAACCTAAAATCGCGGAATTTCACATTGAGGGCTGTGATCAATAACCCTGCGCCCATGGCTGCAACCAATGCAAACAATAAGAATACGGGCATCAGGAATATCTTCACTGAAGGCGTGAATCCGTAAAACAGGAAAATGATCAGCATCAATCCGAAAGAAATGAAGAAATCTACCAGGCTGACAATGATCGAGCTGGCTGGAATAATGATGCGGGGAAAATACACTTTCGTGATCAGGTTGGAATTCAGTACCAGGCTTTGACTGGACTCACTCAATGCGTTTGCAAAAAAGAACCAGGGGATCAGTCCTGCAAACACCATGATGGTGTAGGGTGCTGTTCCTTCAGTTGGCAGTTTGGCCATTCTTCCAAACACGAATGTAAATATCAACATGGTTAGCAACGGCCGGATTACACTCCAGGCAGCACCTATTGCTGTTTGTTTGTAGCGGACGCGGATATCACGCCAGGAAAGTATATAGAACAATTCCCGATACCGCCAGATATCCTGCCAATAGTTTTTTTCCGTTCTTCCTGCCTCAATGATAATCTCACTATTGCTGTTCGACATAAGATATGAAAAATGCTTTTAATTAATTACAAGAGAAGTTTATTTTCTGCCAAAGATCCTGCCAATAAAGCCTTTGACCCCTCTACGCTTGCTTTCGTAATATTTCTCGCTGCCATAACCATAGCCGTAGCCATAGCCATAAGATCCGCCGCCATATCCATAGTAGCCCTGGGCTCCGCCGGTTACTACATCGTTCACTAGTAAGCCCAGCCTGGGCAATTTTTTTTGCTGGTACAGGTCATCAATAAAGCCAAGCTGCTTTTTGAAGGTATAGCGCTGCCTGATCACATAAATCCCGCAGTCCGCGTAACGGCTAAGCGTAAGCGCATCACCAACAAGGCCTACAGGGGCAGTATCTATAACGATCGCTTCGAAATTTTCTCGAAGCCAGACGAAAAGCTCTTCGATCCTGGGTGTCAGGAGTATTTCAGAAGGGTTGGGAGGTACCGGTCCGCAAGGTATAACGAAGAGGTTCTCCACCTGAGGAACTGCCTGGGGAAGCTGATTGAGCTCTGCACTGCCAACCAGGTAGTTGGTAAGACCTGTGGCCTTGGGTAATCCCAGACCTTCGATGATCTTCGGTTTACGAAGGTCGAACTCGAGTATCACGGTGCGTTTTCCTGAAACGGCCAGTGTTGCGCCCAGGTTGGTAGATACGAATGATTTACCCTCTCCGCTGAACGATGATGTAACCAGCAGTACGGGAGATTCAAATTTTTCCCCCAGTACGAATCGCAGATTGGTCCTCAATATCCTGAACTGTTCAGTTACAACCGCCCGGTTCTGTTGAGGGAACAGCAGTACTTTACCGCCTTCATTATGTCCGATCTCACCGATAATGGGAGCAGCGGTCATTTTGGTAATATCAGACCTGGTGGTAACCTTATCGTTCAGCATATCCAGGATATAGATGATGGCGATAGGGATCAACAGACCTGCCAGCAGAGCGATGCCATATATCCTTAACGGAATGGGGCTAACCTGGTTGTAAACAGGCATCGCATTATCAATTACGCGTGAATTGGCAATGGTGGAGGCTTTGGCAATCGCAGACTCTTCTTTTTTTTGCAGCAGGTACAGGTACAGGTTTTGTTTGATGGCCTGTTGCCTCGCACGCTCATTATTCATCCTTTCCTTTTCCGGAATAGCAGACACTTCCTTTTTCATTCCCAGTTTCTTGTTTTCCAGCATTTCCAGATTGGCACGATACATACCGGAAATATTACGCAGACTGGCTCCCAGTTTCACCCTAGCGTTCTCGATCTCGCTATCGATACCTTGTATCACAGGGTTGTTGACTGTTGCACCGGTTTGAAGTTCCTGCTGTCTTTTCACCACTAGAGCATTGTATTCTGTTGCCAGTTCCTGAAGATTAAGATCAGGAAGCCCCAGAGTTGTAGGGACCAATGCATGTTTTTTGGTGCTGTCTTTTATATAAGACTCAAGAAGGTTGGAAACCTGCAAATACAATTGCTGCTCCTGGATTCCTTTTTCAAGTTCCCCGATATTGCCGAAGAAAAGGGTTGACTGGGCGGCCAGATCGATCACTTCTTGATTGCTCTTGAAATTCTGCAGGTCAACCTCTACGCTATCCAGTTGTTTCTCTACAATGCGAAGCCTATCATCTATGAAGGTAATGATCCTACGGTTGATCTCATTCTTGTCTTCTACACCTGCATCATTGTATTCAACCATCAGTTGATTCACAATATCTGCACCCAGCCTGGGATTATCAGTAAGGTACGTGATGCTGAGTACATTCGACTGGTCATTCGCCGGCTTGATGGCAAGACCACCACCATACAAACCTGCCGCTGCCTTTGTAGGTATCCACTGGAACAAGAAATCACGGAAGGAAAGCCTTGAATAAGTAGACTCCCTGGGAACGAGTTTGATAGTTCCCTCCGGCAGTTCTATCTGCTGTCCGAAGAAATATTCAGTGGACTTCTCTCCGATCCTGAATTTTTTGTAATCGATAATATGAACAGGCAGGGAGAAACTCCTGGAACTGTCTTTCAAATTGAGGATCAACACATCGAAAGGATGTTCCTGATAGATATTCGGAGCTTTTATCTTTCCAACAACTGAATAGGATTTTTCAAGACCCAGCGATCGAACCACCCTCTCCATCATATTGCGGGAACGCAGAATCTCTATCTCGTTTTGTTTATTGGTATTGGATTGGAATAATGCAATATCCGCAAACATATCATCACCGCTGCCACCACCGCGGTTTGCATTATCATTCCTGATCAACAAGGTTGATCCTACATTATACTTCGGAGTTGTATAGCGAAGATGCAACCATGCAGCGAATATTGCGATAGCCAATACGATCACAAATAATGGAGTATAGTGGAAATACTTGATCAATATTTCCTTCAGGTTCACTGTTTGCCCGCTCTCTCCTGACTTACTCGCTTTGATTGCTATATTTTCAGGTTCCATATGCTGTGTATACAGTTTTTCGCGTGAAGAAAAGTTCCTATCAGAATCGGGTAATGGTGGCTACGATCAGACTGACAGCTGAAACGATGCCGAGACCTATTGAAAGGGTCCTGGCATTGGTCTGATCTGCGTTTGCCATTTTGCGGCTGTTCATTTCTATATACACAACATCATTCTGGCGCAGATAATAATATGGGGATGAAAAGATGTTTCCGTCGTTCAGATTCAGTTGGCCCATTTCACGGCCCTGATTGGTTTCGCGGATCACACGTATATTGTCTCTCTTCCCAAAGGTTGTAAGATCTCCTGCCAGGCCAATGGCCTCCAGAACAGTGACCCTTTCACTGGGAATGGTAAACGACCCGGGTTTGGCAACTTCGCCCAGCACAGTGATCTTATAGTTGATCAAACGTATGGAAACGATGGCATCATTGGCGTATTCCCTTATTTTACGGGTGAGCGTATCGGTGAGCGCAGCCTTGGTAGTTCCATCTACATGAAGTTTACCGATCATGGGAAATACGATGTCACCACTTTCATCTATCAAATAGCCGGATGTGGTCCCTCCTGCGCCGGCAGTAACTGAGCTCGCATAAAAGTTAGGCAGGTTGAACAATTTGGCACTCGCATCGTTTGCTGTGCTCACACCAATATAAAGGATATCACCTTTTTGAAGCTTTGGTTCAAACTCTATAACAGTTTTCCTTAATGAACTATCATTGGCATTTTTGAAATAAACCGCTTTTGCCGTAAGCTCCTTATTGGAAACACAGGATATGAGACTACAAATAGTCAGCATAACTAAAAGAAGATTGCGGACACAACTTATTGCCATATCAGTTTTTTAAGGATGACTATACAATATTGCATGATTAATTTTTAGGTAAAAATTTCAAGTTGTCCTGAGCGCAAGACACAACAAGATTAACGCCCAGCGTTGACAATCTCACTATGATCTTTTTGTGCCGGATATCGGCGATATCGCCTACCTGATCCATAAATATACCGGATTGGATGATTACCTGTTGTCCTATTTTCATCGGGATGGGTTCAACATACACGAAGTTGTACTCATTCAGATATTTCTTAATAGCATCTACTTCATTCTCTTTCACTATTGCCGGTTTTCCCTGCCAATACACAAAATTGATAACGCCCGGGGTGAGCCGTACAGCAGACTGCTCTTCCTGCTGGATCTTTACAAATACATAAGATTTGAAAAGAGGCTCTTCAACCATCTTGTATCTATCGCTCCATTTACGCCTTACAATATTGAGCGGACAATAACTTTCAATACCCCTCTCATTCAAAAGGCGATTCACCTTCTTTTCCCATCGGGGTTTGGTATACAATGCATACCATTTATGTGTAGTGCCTGTTTTGGTCATTTTAACTGATCCGGGTTACACTTTCATCTTCCAGTTTATATTGTTGCCCGGATTCCGGGCACTCTGCCAATCCCATAATGTCGAATGCCAGCTTATGACCAAACTCACTTACCCACCCGGTTTGCCTGGCCGGATTACCCATTACCAGCGCATAAGGTTTTACATCCTTTGAAACCAAAGCTCCGGCCCCGATAAAACAATACTCGCCAAGTGTATGTCCACAGATGATGGTTGCATTGGCTCCGATACTGGCACCTTTCTTCACCAATGTAGACCTGTATTCGTTCTTCCTTGGAATAGCGCTCCTGGGATTGATCACATTGGTGAATACCATGGAGGGCCCCAGGAAAACATCATCCTCACAGATCACGCCGGTATAAACGGTAACATTATTCTGAACCTTTACATTGTTACCAAGTTTTACCCCTGATGAAACCACCACATTCTGACCTAGGCTGCAATTACTGCCAATCTCAGCACCGCTCATAATATGGCTGAAATGCCAAATCCTGGTCCCATCACCGATGGTACAACCCTCATCTATGACCGCAGTTGAATGAATATAAGGTTTGAGTTCCATACATGGCTTCGCCACCTCAGTCACATTCTCAGAATGTAACTGATTGACTTACAACACTACTGAATGCCTGTTTATGCAAACGTCAAAAGGGTATAAGCAGACTATATACTGGCTTATACCCTCAACAAAAGATATATGATCGACTAACAGACGTGATCTTCACAGGAATTCGTTCCATGATTAATGGTACTTTGCAGCAGTCAAGCATTCCAGCTTCTCCGCTACTCGCCTCACCCAGGATCGTCTTGCCGCTACAAAAACCGCAAATTGTTAATGCTGTTTGCAAATATAGGGGATTTTTAATGTGTTTGATCCGTCAACAAAAATGCTAAATCGTTATTTTTCAACTGAGAAAATCAAGTTCTCAGTCACAGATCCACCGATACTGCAAATGATTTGCCAGGATCAACAACTCTATGTTTCAAAAAATATTTCTCCTATAAGTAACACCTCGGTGGTTCCCCGAATTCCCTATCTTTAATCCCCTGAAAATCTACTCATTTGAACCAACGCTTCTATTCCCTCGACGTTTTCCGTGGCGCCACCGTAGCACTCATGATCCTGGTGAACAATCCAGGCAGTTGGAGCCATCTTTACGGCCCGCTTGCCCATGCACCCTGGCATGGCTGCACACCCACTGATCTTGTATTTCCTTTTTTCCTTTTTGCCGTTGGCAATGCCATGGCCTTTGTGTTACCCAGACTGCAGGCCGCAGGCACTCCGGTTTTCCTGAAAAAAGTGATCAAAAGAAGTATACTGATCTTTGCCATTGGGCTCTTTCTCAACTGGAGTCCATTCCTGAAATGGAGCGATGGTGAACTCGTATTCAAACATTGGGTGGATCCCAATAACCCTGAAAGCGGCATCCGCATCCTGGGTGTACTTCAACGCATTGCCATCTGTTACTTGTTCGCTTCTCTTATCGTTTACTTCATGAAAGTACGAGGCGCCATCATTATCAGCGCCATTATTTTATTGTTATACTGGATGCTCTCGCTGTTCCTCGGCGCCCCGGGCGATCCTTACAGCCTTAATGGGTACTTTGGTACCCAGATTGACAAGAACATTTTAGGCATTGCGCATATGTATAAAGGTGAGGGGGTGCCCTTCGATCCGGAAGGATTGACCAGTACACTCCCGGCCATTGTTCAGGTGATCCTCGGATTCCTGGTAGGAAATTATATCCAGCAAAAAGGCAAGACCTTTGAAATGCTATCCGGCCTGTTCGTATATGGATGCCTGCTCATTTTCGGAGGCTTTGCCTGGGACATGGCTTTTCCGATCAATAAAAAGATCTGGACCAGCTCTTACGTATTGTACACAACCGGTCTCGCCATCATGGTATTGTCTGTCTTGATCTATGCTATTGAATTCAAAGGGGCCAAAGGAGCCTGGAGCAAATTCTTCGACGTATTCGGAAAGAATGCGCTTTTCGTTTTTGCTTTGAGCGGCTTCCTTCCCAAACTGCTTCCTTTATTCCGGTGGGTGGACCATGTAGACGAAAAAGGTAACAACGTTTACACAAGCGCTTTCCCCTGGTTCTATCAACATATCTGCAAACCGCTCACAGCATTCACAGATAACCCTAAGAATGGATCATTATTGTATGCGCTCTGCATGATCGCTTTCTACTGGCTGATCGTTTACTGGTTGGACAAGAAAAAGATCTATATAAAAGTGTAGGATGGTTGAAAAGGAAAATTCCTGGCAATCAAAAAAAGTCCCATGAAGAAAATCCTGCAATGGCTGTTCCGGAAACCTGTGATCTGGATAGCGGAAAAAATATCCTCCAGCCCAAACGAGCAAGATGTATTCTCATCCCTTACAAAGCTGAAGGAAGATATCCTGGAAGGAAAAACGCCCAAAGGTATCGTTCTGCCTTTCGATCTGAACTCTGCACGTTTTATAATATTATCAGACCAGCATAAAGGAGGAAAGGACCTTGCCGATGATTTCCGGCTCGCTGAAGAAAACTATATGGCAGCTCTGCAGTATTATGATCAGCAGGGCTTCACGCTCATTAGCCTTGGCGACAGTGAAGAGCTTTGGGAAAATACGCCGAAGACCGTCATAGAAAAGAACCGGCTCAGTTTATTGGAAGAAGCCAAATTCCTGCAACAGGACCGCTATTACCGGGTTTTCGGCAACCACGACCTGGAATGGAGCTACGCCTTTCAACAAAATCTTTTCCTTAAACCAATCTTTGGCGACAAACTGAAAATCTATGAAGGTATCTTATTGCAATCAAAATATAACGGCAATGAGTACCTGATTATGCTCACCCATGGCCACCAGGGTGATAAGCGAAGTGATGGAAATCCATTCAGCAAATGGGTAGTGGCAGCCATCTGGACACCATTGCAACGTTTCCTGGATATCTCCATCAACACCACTGCCGACTCTTTCGACCTGGTGGACAGGCACAATGTGATCATGTATAACTGGAGCGCAATGCAACAAAGCCTGGCATTGATTTCCGGTCATACGCATAAACCTGTTTTTGCCTCGCTGGATCATATAGACCGCCTGACCAAACAACTGGAAAACGCAATATTCTCCGGTGATGCAGAACTGATCCAGGCAGTATCCGAACAACTTGAAAAAAGAAAACTGGAATATGCCGGTAAACGTATAACGAAAACCATGGCACATCCCAGTTATTTCAATTGCGGTTGTTGTTGCTATAGCGATGGAGATATCACCGGCATTGAAATAGCAGATGGTTTCATCCGGTTGATCAAATGGGATGTAACCCATGAAGGCTATCATCGCGTAGTGCTGGAAGAGTCTCCGCTTACTTATATTTTAGACCAGCTGTAATTATTCTCCCGCTCTTTTCATCCAGGGCTTTGGCGCGGTGCCATCCATCTTCACGATCTTCGGATAGAAAATTCCCACGGTATCCACCAGGTGTTGCTGCGCCTTCATCACTTCTTCGATATTCTTATATGCATGTGGGGCTTCATCCAATCCTCCACCTATCAGTTTAACCCCGTGCTTGGCCAGTAGTTCATTCAACGCATTTTGTGTGATGGAATTCAATGCAGCCGTACGACTCATTTTCCTTCCGGCGCCATGTGATGCCGATGCCAGCGAGCTTACCTCTCCTTTCCCTTTCACGATGAACCCGGGTGCAGTCATGGATCCGGGAATGATCCCCAGCACATCCTTACCTGCAGGTGTAGCACCTTTCCGGTGAACGATCAATTCTTGCAGCCCGCCTTCAGGTCCATACACCATTTCCTTCCATGCAAAATTGTGATGGTTCTCCACCATCGTAATTGGCTGGCGGCCCAGTTGCTTCGCTACTTTTGCGTGAATTGCATGATGGCATGCTGATGCGTAATCACCTGCAAGGTTCATGGCCAGCCAGTATTCGATCCCTTCTTCTTCATTCATATCCAGCCAGGCCAGGTTAGCAGCTTCTTTGGGAAGCAATCTTTTCTCCTTCGCCAGTTTGGTGTAATGCCCTGCAATGCTGGCTCCCAGCCCTCTTGAACCGGAATGGCTCAACAGTCCGAGATAAGTTCCTGCTTCCAGTTTCAATACTTCATCCTTCTCTTTGATGGCTACAATTCCGAACTCTACAAAATGGTTTCCGGATCCGGATGAACCCAATTGCATTGCAGCCTTGTTCTGTAATTGTTTCAGAACAGCGATCTCATCGAACAGAGGGCTGTCCAGCACTTCATGATCAGCTGATTTCAGGAATTGTTGTCCGCTTCCGAATAGCGTGTTTTCATTCAGCACTGTTGTGAAATATTGTTCGCGTTGCACGAGTGTTTTTGGGTCGATATCGAAAACTGACAGGCACATCCTGCAACCGATATCAACCCCAACGCCATAGGGGATCACGGCATTGGAGGTGGCCAGCACCCCACCTATTGGCAATCCATAACCGGAGTGAGCATCCGGCATCAACGCTCCGCTGACAGATACAGGCAGCCGGGCTGCCTGGTCCATCTGCGTCAATGCCTGCTGCTCGATAGCGCCCGACCCGAAGATGTTCACAGGAACTCCTGTTTTGTTCAATTCTATAACATTCGCTGCGATGGTTTCCTTCGGGATCAGTTGCAGTGCAATCAATCCAAGCACGGCATCATTCTCGTATTCGACAGGCGCTTTCAATATTTTTTGTAACAGTTCCATTACTTCCTCCTTTGTGGAATATTTGAATTCCCTTTGCATGATATTCTTTGCGATACTGATCACCGGACCTTCCGGATAACCTATTTGCCTGAGGTCTTTGCCTCTTAATTCCAACTTTGCCATTGTGAGTCTTTTTTTGACGCGTAGATGAATTCTCCTTCCCACTCGTCTTCATTCCATTCTTCCGCATCAAATTCTTCTTCTGTTGAGCTGCTACCTATCGCAGGCTGAAAGCCGCGGGGTGCAGAGGTTCTTTGTGGTCATCAATTTCCACTTTTTTTCTTTTCTTTTTCCTGCTCTCAATCAGTGAGCTTATGAGCGACACAAGCAGGACGAATAATACCAGTTTCATGTTGGCCTCCTTTTCTTTTCGTCATTTGTTTTGGTTTTGAAGGGCGGACCATACTGAGTTGGGCTGGGCATCAAAAAAGCCCGGTCGGTATGGTCCGGCCGGGCTTTCGGTATCTTGTTCAGCGCAGTGCTGATCTTATGATCCGTAGTCTCCCGACCTTTTTCGTTTGATAAACTTAATACTGCCATCAAAGCTTGATACGAAATGCGCGTTACCCGTTGGGCACATACGCGTATCCTGCCGGCGCTCAGCCAGGGCGAGGAATATTGTTCCGTAATTGACATTGGCATCGATGGGCATAACTATCACAACTGTTTTGAATTCAGTGAAACAAAAAACCCCGCAGATGCTGCGGGGCTTATATTTTGAGGATCTTTTCGATCCGGCTATGCTGCAGCATAACAAGCCCCGCGGATGGCGTCACTCGGATTGAGTGCAAACCACTTCACTGTTTCGATATGTTGCATCTTTTGGGACATGTTTTAAATTGTTTGTCGATGCAAAAGTGAAACTATTTTTTTAATAGTGCCAACTTTTTATCAGGAATTTTTAAAAAAATATTTTCCTATGGCTACCCGAAGAGGGCGGAAACGCAGACTGAATAAGAGTTTCATAGGGTTCAGAAGCAGTGACAAATAAGCTGGAATGTTTATTGCTGGTTTCGGTTCTCTGACAGATTCAATTCAACTCTATAACGTAGATGCTAAACCGAATAAATCAGCTTACGTTTTTCCCTGCTCAGATTACGCAGAGTTGGAGGTGCAAGAAAAAAGCAAGGATTATTCTGAAGCGATGTTTTCTACGGGGTGCAACAACCGGGGCTGACTAAAAAGGACGGGGAGCTGGCAGTCGCTCGCCTCCCGGCGAGTGACTTGTATTTGTTCGCCTCCGGCGAACACCGCGTCGCCAGAGGCGACTAAACAAAACTCACTCGCGGGGACGCGAGCGAGTGGGCACACCGAGATTATTTTCAGATCCTTTCTGGTGTATAAAGATTGTTCTTGATGGCATAAATGATGATCCCAGCCGTATTCTTCACTTCCATTTTTTCCAGGATCTTCATCCTTAATCCTTCCACGGTTCGAACGCTTAGGAAGATGCGTTCTCCGATCTGTTTACTGGTGAGACCGTCGCAGATATGACGGATGATCTCCAGCTCTCTGTCGTTGAACTCGGGTTTCACCTGCTGGCGGTGCGGGTTGAATTTGCTCCTGGCCACCATTTCAGCCAGCTTATGGCTGGTATGACGACAGTAATAGGGTTGCTGATCGTAAACAGATTTGATGGCATCCACGATCTCGTTCTTATCTGCATTTTTGAGGAGGTAACCTTTGGCGCCGGCTTCCAGCATATCGATGATGAGATCTTCTTCATCAAACATCGTGAGGGCGATGATGCCGATATGCGGATAATGTTCTACGAGATGACGGGTGGCTGCTGCTCCGTCCATGCGCGGCATCTTCACATCGCTGATGACTATATCCGGTTGGAGTTTCTTTACCTGGTCAATGAGTTCGCGGCCATCACCGGCCTCGCCTACCAGTTGAATATCCTGCTGCTTTTGCAGCATGATGCGCATGCCATCGCGGAATATTTCATGGTCATCCGCGATCACTACTTTGATTGTGCCAAGTATTGTGCTCATAAAACAGAGGATTCGGTGGTGATCATAGCGGGATTTCGAATGTGTACATCGTCCCCTTTCCAGGCTCAGACTGGCAACTGAGTTCAGCTCCCATCACTTCTGCCCTGCTCTGCAAGTTACGAAGTCCAAGTCCCGGATTGTCTTTTATTTTCAAAAAATAATCGAATCCTTTTCCATTATCGGCGGTCATGAGGAGGAGGCGGTTCTCTTCGATCACCATTTTGATGATGAGACAACTGGCCTGAGCATGCTTGATAGTATTGTGAACGATCTCCTGTATAATACGGTAGATATTGATCTCTTTCTGCTGGTTCAGGTTGAGGTTTTGTTCGCAGATGAATTTCACCTGAAGGCCGCTCGTCTGTGTGGCATGGTTGGATTGTTCCACAAACTCTGAAATGGCTTTCTGCAGTCCTTTACGCACAAGCGTATTCGGCATAAGGTTATTGGAGATCTCGCGCAGTTTGGTGATGATACTGTCTATATGCGTACTGGATTTCATGATGGTGAGCGCATCCAGGTCATTGGCTGCGTCCAGGCTGTTGATCTGCAGCTTCACGGCAGAAAGCAACGGGCCCAGTTCATCATGAAGATCGGAAGCGATGCGAGTGCGCTCATTTTCGAGTGTATCGATCTCGGCCTGGATCTTTTCCTTATGCAAACGAAGGCTCCTTCGCTGGTAGCGAATAATAGTGATGATAAAGTAGATGAGAACGGAGCCCACCACCCCAACCACCATCAAAAGGGCTTCATAAAGTTTTGCTTCCGGGGTATCCATACGATCGCTACAGCATACAAGAAGTTAACCAAAATATTTGAACACACATTGATGATCTGAAGATTTTGCCTGAACAGTTTGGTGGCAGACCTGAACACGTTGAGGTTTACCATGCAAACCAGTATGAAAAAAGTATAAAAGATAATGATGCCAAGGCAGATCCAGAACTTGGGATTGTGAAAAATATTTCGTCTGTCGTTCACCACGGCCTTATTGAAAGTATTCACGCTGAAAGCGATCAGGATAGCCGAATACAGTACCCTGAAAGCGAAGTTGGGTGTGAGGATATTCTGGAGGATGAGGGTGATGAATATCCAGGCGGCAAAGCCTGCAGCGAGAAACGAAATGAAAACGGTCCGGTTGCCATTGAAGAGCCTCCAGTTATGGAACAACCAGGTGAAGAGAACATAATCAAGAATGGAAAAAGTATTGATCACAACAGTGAAATACCGGGGCTCGGTCGATAAAAAGAAGAGCCTTGCAGTGACCTCGATGATCAATACAAGGAAGATGCGATAAAGAAAGGGATAGTAAGACTTATCGATTTTACGGAATCTTACTATCCCGATCAATACAGCAAACACAATACTCAGGCTCAATACAAAACGTACTGTATCATTCATCAGTTAAGGTGGAGAGGATTATGATTTGGTTTGCGGCCGGGGAGCTGCTCAACTATTCACCGGGATACGGTGCAAAACAGGGCGGATCGCATTGGCCGTATTCAGCACCCCCTCTCCTCGGAGTTGTTTGAGTAGCTACTGCCGAGCCATTGTCGATATACAGGTCCTGTCCTTTTGCATCAACACCCACGATGATCAGGCGGAATTCATCTCTTGCACCACTCTTATCTTTGGCAGCACCATAATAGATGCGGATGCCAACACATTTGGGGTCTTTCAGAATTTCCAGCAGTATCTTTTTATTGAAGGCTTCACTATTGGGAATAAAGAGGTTGGGCATAAGGCGCTTCAGGGTATCGCGGTCGATGGCGAAATCTGCGCGGAATTCCTTGATCTCAGCTTCAGGAATAAAGTGGTTTCGTTTGCCCAGGTCGGAAGAGTCTTTCGGATTAGGTATCCATACGCCGTCTTCTTTGGAGCCTCCTGTGCAGGAGTGAAGAAGGAGCATTATGGAGAAAATACCGATCAACGACATTACGCTGGCTTTTTTCGGGTTGGTTGCCATAGAAAACGTGTTTATTGGTTAAATAGTGGCTTAAAGATATTTGTAAAAGATTTTTTCCCAATAAGTATATCTACGGAATCTGATTTCACGCTCTACGCCCAATAAAGGGTATTTTAACGGTTGTTCCGCATACAGGATTATAGGAAATTTGGGAGGTAACTTATCACCGAAATCATTAAACAGCCTGTTATGCGCCACCATCCACCGGTTCCGGGTAGCGGAAAGCTTTCATCCGCCCTGCCGGCCGGAAAGAAGCCGGTCATTGTATCACCGATACTGGGTGATTCATTGGAAGCGATTGAACTGTATCACCGGGAAAAAGCGCAGGTGCTGGAAAAAAGCCTGCAGCAGTTGAACCTGCTGGAGAATGCAAAGGAGATTGCATTCATCTGCCGCGAGGTGATGGTAATCCGTGAGAAGATATCTTCTATTCTGAAAAGGAAATTCAAAGCATAGTCAGGAGTTCCTTTCCCTTAAAACAACTTCATTTGTTCGCCCGGGCGACGGAACTGTGAGCAATCCAGTTCCCATTTCTCTTCGTTTAATCCAAAACGTTTGCACCAGGTCTTGAACTGACGGTTGATCAGTTCGGCCAGGGGGCCTTCTCCGCGCATGCGCGTACCAAACCTGCTATCGTTCACCTGCCCGTTATGACCCTGCTCGATGAAATGCCAAACTTTATCGGCGCGGTCGGGATAGTTTTTATAGAGCCAGTCGTGAAACAATAATTTCACGGCGCCATTGAGTCGCACGAAAGTGTAGGCAGCAAAAACGGCCCCTTCCTCCGATGCTGCTTTCAGGATATTATGCATTTCCTGATCGTTCAGTCCCGGGATCATGGGGCCTAACATAACGCCCATGCGCACACCGGTATCCGTCAGTTCCCGGATCACCCGCATCCGCTGCCGCGCTGTGGTGGTCCTGGGTTCCATCTTTCGCCGCAGTTCCTCATCAAACGTGGTCACTGAAACCAGTGCTGACACAAGGTTCCTGGCAGCGAGCTGCTGCAGCACATCCTTATCACGGAGGATGCCGGCATTCTTGGTAATGATGCCCACCGGCTGATTAAACTCAAGGCATATTTCCAGGATGCGCCGGGTCAATCGATATTTTTTCTCTGCTGGTTGGTAACAATCGGTATTGCCACTGAGGGATACCGGAACACATTGCCAGCGCGGATTCATGAGGAATTTCCGGAACAGCTCGGGTGCATTCTTCTTCACCATGATATTCCTCTCGAAATCCACACCGGCACTGTATCCCCAGTATTCAAAGGAGTTGCGTGCATAGCAGTAGATGCAGCCATGCTCACATCCCTGGTAGGGGTTAATGCTGTACCACATGCCAACGTCAGGGCTATCTACTCTATTAACCACCCCTTTGGCTTTGTCTTCGAGGTAACGCGTTGCTACATCGGATTCGATCCATTCATCGATTCCCTCGATATGTTCCTTCACCCTTTCATTTTTCAAAAAACGGTTACGCGTGTTGATCTGCGCACCGCGCCCCTTGAGATAGGTATCGGGTTTCTGTTCTTCGTGGTTTTCCATGATTCGTTTCCTTTCTTCACTCAGGCGAAAAGCTCACCCTGCCTGGTATTCACAGGAAGGTTCTTGAACTCGAAGCGCTCAGCGATCTGCCAGGCGCGGTCGCCCGTTCTTCTTTTCAATAATAACATGCCATCTGCCAGGAAGCGGCCTGTGAACTGCCTGTGAGAATATTCCAACCACCCCTGTTCGTATTGCCAGGGCTGCAGTCTGCTGGCGATGGTGATGAAAGGCTCATCGATAAAATGAGGTTTACGGTCCTTATCATATTTCATCAGTCTCTGCAATTGCCTGATCTCTTTCACCAGCCCCTGAACAGGCTGCCTGGTTACCACATTTACATAAATGGAATGGGTGGGGAATGCACCATAATTCTTCAGCTCCACCCGGAACGGATGATAGCCATTGCCTGCAATGCGCAGGCGGTGCAGGATCTTTTCTTCCATCATCTCCAACTGTGTGAACTTCGCAAGCAGGATATGAGGACGAACGAAATTCGTATATCCGCCAGGGTAAGTCTCATGAAAGGCCTTCTTCACTGCAAGGATCTTGTTACGCAGCTCTTCATGAGGCGAAAGCACCAGTTGATATTCATTGGTGCGCAATCCGCTTTTGTAAAGCGCTCCATAATCAGGTAAGGTGTCAACAAGCTGTTTCATTTGCACGATTTTAAAAAGATAGAAATAAGGATAAGGCTCAGGACAATTCCTGATATAGTTCGTAAGTACCCGGCAGGAACCGGAATACATTCACTGTTTTGTTGTTTGCTTCATAAGGAGAGCTTTTCACCAGCAGGAGATCATTGGCGAGGAATGAATGATGAAAAGATCTTCTTGAAAAATCTGGCATGGCCTTCTCGTATACGGACTGCGGCAAATGCCCCGCAATGTCCAGGTAAGGGCGCAACATCATGATGGGCGGCGGACAGGCAGAGGAACGAATATAATCTTCCACCGGACGAAGCTGCCTGATCAGTTGCCGGATTGGCCATTGGTCCTGTATGCGCAGGTAAATGGTATGCGGCGGATGGCCACTGTAATTATTAAGTGTGATCACAAAGCTGCGGTGGTTGCTGCAGATCCTTTGTATCCAACGCATCAGGGTTTCTTCCATTCCATCCCTCACGGCGAATTTAGCGATGGTGATCTGGTGCCCTGAACGCGCCTGCCCCTTCAGTCCATACTTCAAAACCAGGTCCTGCTGCTCCAGCCAAACCTGCTGACGAACTACATTATCTGCCTGGATCACAAGGCTGTATTCCTGTAACCCTTCTGCCATCCAACCCTTGCCCCCACTATGATTGACCGCTCCTGTGTGCATAAAATTTCTTTTGTCTGATCATATATTTAGCATAAATTTACTAAATAATTTAGCACAGCCAAATTTAATTATATGCAGGACGAAATTTTTTACGATGCCGCTTATAAAGGTTCCAAAGATTACAATCAATGGAATGTGAAGACTGCCGATGCCACAGGCTTCGGAGCGGCCGCGGATGATTATATGGAGCGCGGGATCGATCTGAATGAACAGCTCATTCACAACAAACCCGCTACCTTCTTTTTGCGTATGAGAGGCGATGCCATGACCGGTGCAGGGATCCATGATGGTGATGTGGTGATCGTGGACAAAAGCCTCAAGGCGCAGAGCGGGAAAGTTGTGATTGCAGTACTGAACGGCGAGATGCTGATCCGCAGACTGGAACGAACATTCAACAAAGTGCGGCTGCTGCCGGAGAACAGGCAGTTCGCCAGCACGGAGATCGATCCCTCCTGTGATACACTCGAGATCTGGGGCGTTGTCACTTATGTGATCCACCAATTATAAAGGCATCGCCTTTTTAAAGATACTGCCAACGAGCAGCCATTACCATTAAGCCTCCTATGAGAGAAGTGAGCAGCTCTTACCGTTCCATGAGTTGCTCATTATCTCTCCCTTTCATCATCAGCAATCATTGAAGCATGAAAACAGCAGCAGCACCTGATCTTTTCACCGCCATTCCGGGTTCCTACGGAATGAAAGCGATCGTGGACTGCAACAGTTTTTATTGTTCCTGCGAAAGATTGTTCCGGCCGGACCTCCGGAACAAACCGGTAGTAGTACTCAGCAACAATGATGGCTGTATTGTTTCGCGAAGTGATGAAGCCAAAAAGTTCGGGGTGAAAATGGCAGGCCCGTATTTTGAAGCAAGGCCATTGATCCGTCAGTTCGGGATCACAGCTTTCTCTTCCAATTACAACCTGTATGGCGACCTGAGCTGGCGCGTGATGGAAACATTGCGCATGCTGGTTCCCTCTGTGGAAGTATACTCGGTGGATGAGGCATTCATTGACCTCAGTCATGTACCATATGATCAACTGGAACAAACAGCAATGCACATACGTAAAACAGTAGAACAATGGACAGGAATATCCGTTTCGATAGGGGTAGCGCCAACAAAAACGCTGGCCAAACTGGCCAATTATATAGCGAAGAAAGACAAGCAGGCTTCGCAATGTGTAACCGTAACTGCCACCAGGGAGGAGCAGCTCAGGATGCTGCAGTCTACCAGGGTGGAGAATATCTGGGGCGTAGGGTGGGCCTACGCGGAAAAACTCATCAACCAGGGGATTATCAGTGCCTGGGACCTGAGCAATATGCCCGAAGAATGGGCTCACCGGCACCTGGGTGGTGTGAATGGCGTTCGACTGATCCGCGAACTCAATGGCATCCCCGGGAAAGAGATGGCAGCGCCCCTGACCAGCAAGAAAATGATCGCTACTACCCGTATGTTTGGACAACCCGTAACGGAACTGAATGATGTGCGGGAAGCCATCGCCACTTATACTTCGCGGGCCGCAGAGAAATTACGCAGGCAACATGGCGCCGCCAAAACCATCGGCATTTTTCTCGTGACCCGCGAAGAAAACCATTTGACCAATTTCAAACGAGGCGCCACCCTGCATTCGCATATCACACTTCCTTCCGCCACCGCTGTTACGCAGGAGCTGATCAAAGCAGCCGTACAACAGGCAGAACAATTGTTCAGAAAAGGAAAGTGGTACAAGAAAGCAGGCGTGATGCTCAGCAATATCGTGCCGGATGATTCCATCCAGGGCAACCTCTTCTCCCCTCCTTCGGGTAATGAATACCGTTACCTGATGGATGTGATAGACAATGTGAACTTCAGCATGCGCGATGATGTATTGAAGTTTGCCGTTACCGGCACCACGCGTAACTGGAAGATGCGGCAGGAGTTGAGAAGCAAGCGCCACACAACCCGTTGGGAAGAGTTATATGAAGTGAAATAGTAGCATCGTCAAAACATACTTATCTGGGTACTGCCGGGAGCAGGCTGTATGAATTGTGGCTTCGGAATATGAAGTCTGCTTACAGCCTCCATCCTTCCGGCAAAATAATCCACCATCTCCGGCGCCATGATCTCTTCTGGCGTGTGCATGAAAAACCAGATCTCTTCCAAACCCTTATCCAGCCATCGTTTCAGCCTGCCGGCCCATCTGTCTAACCGAACCGGGTCTGTCGGCCCCATACCATGCCCTACATATCGTATGAATGTTTTCGGCAAGGTCAGCTCCATATGCGCACAGTCCCTTCTGCCGGATGTGTCTGTGATCACTGCTCCGATCTTCATGTCACGCAAGGTATCGAAGAGATATTTTTTAGGCGCGCCGGTGAGCCAATCCGGATGACGCAGTTCCAGGAAGAAAGTAAGATCGGTTGGCAAAGACTTTAAATAACTGAATAATTTTTGCTGATTGGCAGGAGAATGCTTTTCACTCAATTGCAGAAAGATGGGCCCCAGGTGATCACCAAAAGCCATGATGCCGCGGAGAAAAGAATCGGTAGGCTCTTCCACATTATTGAAGCCGCTGTAATGACTGATCAGTTGAGGTACTTTCGGGCAGAACATGAAATCCCGGCCTTCAGCTTTCGCCGCCCATTTGGCAATGGTTTCCTCTCCGTAGATCTGATAATGCGTTGCATTGAATTCGATACAATTGAAATGCTTCACGTATTCATCCAGGAAATCTGCCTCTTTTGTTCCCTTCGGGTAGATCTTATTGATCCATTGTTTAGGGCCGCGGGTGGCGCATCCCACATAGAGTAATGGCTTTGGCGCCGGCTTACCAGGCAGCACAAGCGCATTGCCCGGCGGATCGGCAGGAAGGCTGAAATCAATGCTATTCACCTCATTTTCAGGTACTTTTCCAAAATGCATAGGCCGTTGTTTCGCTTGCAAAACTAGGAAAACCGGTCATTCCAGATTTTTTTTCTGAATTTTAAAATATCCTGTCGCCAAGCCCGTCTACCTTTTTATACAAAGCATGGAAGAGAGCCTGACGATATCAACCATTATGCCGGCTGAACGCAAAAGAAACATAACGCAAGTTATTAATGACTACAGTAAAAGACTGTTCGGCTTTATCCGTAAACGGGTGAAGAATGAAGCAGATGCGCAGGATATTATGCAGGATGTGTTTTATCAGTTCGTGGGCAATGCACAGCCCATCGAACAATTATCAGGATGGTTGTTCACCGTAGCGAGGAATAAGATAACAGACAGGCAACGCAAACACAAACCGGCCAATTTCAGCGACCTGTATTCGGATGAAGAGCAGGAAGATCTCGAAGGCTTCTCTGAATTGCTGATGGATACCGGAGATGATCCGGAGAAAGAATATCTGCGCACTTTATTCTGGCAGGAACTGAACACTGCGCTGCAGGAATTACCGGAAGAGCAACGCGATATATTTATCAAACATGAGCTGGAAGGCGTAAGCTTTAAAGAACTTTCAGCAACAACCGGCGAATCCGTAAACACGCTGATCAGTCGAAAACGCTATGCAGTGCTGCATTTGAGGGAAAGACTGAGAGCGCTTAAAGAAGAACTTTTAAATTATTGACAGAATATGAGACGTACAACCAAAATCTTTAAAGGAATAGGCATCTTCATTTGTGTGATATTGGCAGCCATATTGTTTACCTACATCGTGATGTTCTTGTGGAATGCCATCCTTCCCGAGGTGATCGGCGTGAAGGCTATTACCTTCTGGCAAGCTCTGGGAATCCTCATCTTGTCTAAGATATTGTTCAGTGGCTTTGGCAAGGATGAAGGTGGCCACTGGAAAGGAAAAGCCCGCGCACGCTGGAAAGACCGCATGATGAGCAAATGGGAAAGCATGAGCCCTGAGGAAAAAGAGAAATTCAAATCCTCCTGGGAATCCAGGTGCGGCAAGCCCTGGAGACGCCCATTCGGCGGCCAGCGCTTTGAAGAGAAAAAACCGGAAGACAGCCGCGATGCTGGTGCAGAATAAAACATCAATCCCAAAAAAACCATATTATGGAAGTGCTGGTGTTCAAAACAAGTGTCCAAAACAGGAACAATGTTCAATCGGTCAGTGCTGCCCTGGATGCATTAACCGGTGTTCTGAAATGGAACTTCGATCTGCAGGATGCAGATAATATCCTTCGCGTGGTAGCAAACGATGTATCGCCCCGGAAAGTGGAGCTGACACTACATTACGCAGGATTCACCTGTGAGGAATTACCTGATTGAGAGAAAAGGAAGCACTCTACTCAATGCAATGCCAGGCGCATTGCATTTTGCTGTTGGAACATTATCGCAATTGCGGCATACTGATACCCGTGATCTTCCTGTAAATATCCACTGCATACAGATCCGTCATGCCGGAAATGAAATCCACCACCGATTGAATATCGTGATACAATTTCTCAGGCTCGCCCGTTATTACAAACTGAGGAGAGATCAACTGTAATACTTTCTTCGCTTTCGCAGATTTCTGTTCGATGATCGCCTCAAAGAATTCTTTCAGCAATCCGCCAATTACATTATAGCCGGCAATTTCGATTTCCACCACCGATCGGTGATTGTAGATATGCTTTACGGAATATTCATCGATATGTTTGATGATCGACAATTCATCATCACTCAGATAATCAATCAAACTCTTTTCCAGCGTACCTTCCAGCAATTCTTTCTCACGCTCCATGAATACCTGGCAAATCCGGTTGATCAGGAGGTTGATCAGTCTTGCGCGGAGGAAACTCACTTTCTGGTTATCATCTTTGATCTTCTTCAGCGCCGTTTCCACTTTTTCTTTCGATTCATATCCTTCTTTGGCATCGAAGAAAGAAAGGAAGAGTTCTTTGATGGTATCGAGTGAAATGATATTGAGGCGATGTGCATCCTCAAAATCGATGATGCGATAGCAAATATCGTCTGCAGCCTCTACGAGGTACACAAATGGGTGTCTTGCATATACATTGGCATTATCCGAACGTTTTGGGATCTGTAATGCCTCCGCAATACTCTGGAAGATACCTGTTTCTGAATCAAAGAAGCCTGACTTCTTTGTAATTAGTTGCTGCTTGTTGAACCCGCTGAGAGAATCAGTGGGATACTTAATGATGCTGGCCAGTGTGGCATAAGTGAGCCTGAACCCTCCGGGAGCATCCTCATTGAAATGATGCGTAAGCGTTCTGAACGCATTGGCATTGCCTTCAAAAAACAGGAAATCCCTTTGCTGATTGGGCGTGAGAAAGTTTTCAAACTTTCTTTTCGCTTCTCCTTCCAGGTCGCGGAAAAAAGAGCGGATGGCATCTTCTCCGGAATGACCGAAGGGAGGGTTGCCGATATCGTGTGCGAGACAGCCGGCTGCAATCACGGCAGACAATTCATATTTGTAGAATTCGCGAAAATCTTCGCTGTTATTGGGATACTTGTCTGCAATGGCATCACCAACGGCCTTTCCCAGGGAACGCCCTACTGAAGCCACTTCCAGGCTATGCGTGAGCCGGTTGTGTACAAACACGGGGCCGGGCAGGGGGAATACCTGCGTTTTGTTTTGCAATCTCCTGAAAGCAGATGAAAAGATGATGCGGTCATAATCGCGCAGGAAGGAAGTTCGTATGGCATCGTTATTGCCGGAAGATTTGTTCTCTGATCCTGTACGTTTATTGCTGTAAAGGGTTTCCCATTTCATGTATCGGAAAGGCGTATGATTTTCGGTAACTATTGTTTGGGCTGTTGCGGCCTGGGGCTTTTATTGGCTGACTGATGATGTTGTCCACCACCCTGACGATTCCCTCCACCATTGCGATTGCCACCGCCGTTATGATTTCCATTTCGATTACCACCGCCGCCTTTGCGGTTGTTGCCACGCCATTTCCCTCCGCCGCCGCTTCCTCCGGTCCGCTTCTTATTCCGCGGACGATAGTCTGGTGCTGGTCCCAGTTCTGCGGGCACCATTCCCTTGTTCACGGTACGTCCGATCAGTTCCTCTATTGCAGCAAAACGGTTCTGTTCCTTTTCACTGATGAAAGTAATGGCTGCGCCATCGGATTCTGCGCGGGCAGTACGTCCGATACGATGCACATAATCCTCCCCATCATGAGGAACATCGTAATTGATCACGAGGTCGATATTATCGATATGGATACCACGGCTAAGTATATCCGTAGCTACCAGTATGGGGATCCTTCCGCTGGTGAATTGCATCAGCACATCTTCGCGGGCAGCCTGTTCAAGGTCCGAGTGGATCTCGGATGCGGGCAGTTTGGCGCGGCGAAGATCGCGGGTGAGGTTCTTCACATTCTGTTTGCTGGAACAGAAGATCAGGATCATTTTACAATTGGTATGCTGCAGGAGATGCAGTAACAGTGCGGGCTTCTGGGGCTCGTACACAACAAATGCCTCCTGCACGATCTTATCCGGAGGACGTGAAATAGCGATATTCACTTCTTCCGGGTTATGCAGGATCTTCCTGGCAAGCGAACGGATCTTCTCGGGCATGGTAGCAGAGAAAAGCAATGTTTGTCTCTTCTCCGGCAATTTGCCGATGATGCGCATGATATCGTCGTGGAATCCCATGTCCAGCATACGATCGGCTTCGTCCAGCACCAGGAATTGCAGGCCGTCCAGCTTTGCATAGCCCATGTTCAGGTGTGCGATCATTCTTCCGGGCGTACAGATCACCAAGTCAACTCCTTTGGAGAGGGCCATCTTTTCATTCGAAAAGTTATTGCCGTCGTTACCGCCATAGATGGCGATGGAACTGATATTGGTGAAATAGCTCATGCCTTCCAGGTTCTGGGAGATCTGGATGGCCAGTTCGCGTGTAGGAACGATCACGATGCAGTTAACCTGACCGTCGTTGCTATGTTGTAATAATCTTTGTATGATGGGAAGCAGGAATGCTGCGGTTTTGCCTGTTCCGGTCTGAGCGGAAGCAATGAGATCGTGACCTTTCAGAATGATGGGGATTACTTTCTCCTGGATGGGAGTGGCCTCTTCATAACCGGTTGCCTCGATACTTTCAATCAGACTGTCGTCTAAACCAAACTCTGTAAACTTCAACTTATTAGCGTTAGGTGAATAAAGTCAATTCTGAGTAAAGATACAGAATTGCCGCATCATGGCTGTAGGTGGGGGCTTACAGCCGGTTCCCGGGGTGTTTGGGTAGCTGAGAAGAGGGCGGAGTGCCGGCAGTCGCTCGCCTCCGAAAATCAAAAAGGCGACTTTAATAGTCGCCCCTTTGTTATTTAATATCATTAAACTAATGAAACCCTTATTGCTGGCCACCTCCAAGGCCACCACCCTGGGTTGTTACACGCTTGTTCTCGTCTTCCAGACCAGCCTTACGTTGGCGGGCCGCTTTCACAGTATTGCTTCCGAAGCGGTAGGTGAAGTTCAGTTTCAACTGACGGCTTTCCCAGCTGCCCCAGGCTGTAGTGGTTTGGCCAGCATAGCTGGGGCTGGTCCCTCTCCATCTCATAGTTTTGAAGATATCACTTACAGAAGCTTTTACAGTTCCCTTTCCTTTGAATACGGTTTTGAGCAAACCCGCATCGATACTCCACATTTCTCCGCTCTTGAATACACCCTGCCAGATGGATGGCGAAATGTAAAGACCAGTCAATTCACCTGTCCAGCCCTTTCCTAAACGGAAGGTATTCTGCGCAAAGCCGGTCAATGCCCAGGCGTCGAGATCGATCTTCTTGCCTTCGCCCATATTGGCTTTGTATTTGGAATAATTACCATTCACGTTGGCAAAAACAGTATACCATTTATAAGTGAAAGGATAGCTGATATTCAGGCTTACAACATCTTGCGTAGCCAGGTTTTCTTTCATCATGAAACTCTTACTGGTTTCGATGGTATCAATTGGAGAACCAAATACATCACTGATATGGCTATAGTTCAAAGTAGTGGTAAGCGTGTATTTGTAGATATACGTCATACCGATGCTGTTGGTATATTGGGGACGCAACTGTGTATTACCCTTCATATAGTTGTACTCATCGACCTTGAACTCAAAGGGGTTCAGGTCCTGGTATGCAGGGCGGTCGATACGCCTGCTGTATGTGAAGGTCCACTGGCTCATCGGGTTCTTGTTGAAGGTAACCGATGCGCTGGGGAAGAAGTCTGTGTAATCACGTGTGAAAGAGGAATCGTAAGGTTTGAACACACCTGACACTTCATCCAGTTTTCTTCCAATGCTTCTGCCCTCAGAATGTGTGTTCTCCATCCGCAGGCCGGCCTGGAAGAGGATGCCACCTTTGAACTGCCTGTTGTAATTCACATACAGGGCATTCACATTCTCCTTGTAGTTGAAATTGTTGCTGCGGGCGGAATCCAGATGTTTGGCGCTGGAGATCACATCGTATCTGCGGAAATCATTTTTCGTTTCTACGATAGAACCCTTGCCACCCACGCCCAGTCGGCCATTGAGAAAGTCCTGCTCATAATCGATCTTCAATGTATAGATATCGATATCAGTGGGCGCTACCATATTGTAAATGGCATTATAGGTAGGCACACCTTCAGGCGTCAAATAATAGTTTGGCTGGAACTGGTCACTTGTAATGCGATACAGGCCATAGTCAGCATCGATATTGAGCTCGCGTTTGGCAGTATCGGCGTAGCGATAGTTCAGGTTGAAATTGGCATTGTCTCTTTTTCCAGCTGTGGTGTTGGCCACATCCAGCAATTTCACTGGTTCTTTGACGGATGCATCAGAGATCAGCGTACGTCCGGGATTACGGAGACCGTAATCACTCAGGGCGCCATTCACCATCACGCCAATAGTGCTTGTTCTGCTTAGTGAATAATCCATACCAGCTTTGAAAGTATGGGATTCGTTGCGGCTGAACATTTTGGAGTGCTGTTCAAATGTTGTGTCTTCCTGGGCCCTGTAAAGATTGAACGGACTTTCGTTCTTGTTCTTATTGTAATTGTAGTTTCCAAAAAGATTGATATTCCTGTTACGGTGGTTCAGCGAAAATCCTCCGTTATATTTTGGATATACACCCTGGTTGTACCCTGCGGTTACAGAACCGTTGGTGCCAAAAGCCTTGTTCTTCTTTAATTTGATATTGATGATGCCGGCATTACCTGCTGCTTCGTATTTGGCAGAGGGATTGGTGATGATCTCGATAGATTCAACAGAGGATGATTGCAATGTTCTCAGGTAATCGGCCAGTTCTTTTCCGGAAAGTGGTGTTGGACGTCCATCCACATACACCTGTAATCCGCTTTTACCGCTGAGACTGAGGTTATCATCTTTATCGATCATAACTCCCGGCGCTTTGCGCAACAATTCAAATGCATCCTGGCCTACCGCATTCACAGTGCTCTCCACGTTCAGGATCATTTTATCAGCGCGTACTTCCAGCAATGGTTTACGGGCGGTCACAACAGCCTCTTTCAGGTTGCCGGTAACTTTGTTCAATACAATGTCTGGTGCATTTACATCACCAGCCCCGTTCACTTCAAATTTTGGGCTGTTCTGTGTAGTATGACCAACGAAAGTTGCATTCAGGAAGTAGGTGCCTGCGGGAATGCTTTCAAATGAATAATTCCCGGTTGCATCGGTTACACTCAATTTGGCAACAGAGGAATCTTTTATTTTCTTCAATAATATGGTGGCTCCGGCAAGCGACTTGCCCTGATCGTCTTTCACAGTTCCTTTGATTTGCTGCGCCTGTGCGAAGGCTGATAAGGAAAGCACAGAGATCACAGTCAATAGTAACGTTCTCATGAATTGTTTGTTTCTAAGTTTAGTCGACAAAAGTACCCGGATGTTACAGGTGAGTTTCCTGTGCTACACCAACGGTAAATGACCATTACCAGTGGCTACGCATAGAGAATAAATATTGTAAGCGCAACTATTCAACAGAAATTTCACCGATTTGTTTATCGTCGTAACATTGACGGGGACTATGTTTGCTGTCGTAAAAGAGTATATACCGGTGATCATTAAACGAAATAACAATCGTTAGCATCAAACAATAAAAACAAGAAGGGCAGGAACTTATACCGTCCTGCCCTTCGGATATTTTTGAAAAGAACTTGCTTACATATTTCTGCGGTACTGACCACCTACTTCGTACAAAGCATGCGTGATCTGCCCGAGAGAGCAGAATTTTACCGTCTCCATTAATTCTTCAAAAAGGTTCCCATTGTTCATGGCCACTTTTTTCAATCTGTCCAGCATTTTCTCAGATTGATTTTCGTTCCTTTTCCAGAATCCTTTGAGGTTGGAGATTTGCTGTTCTTTTTCTTCGGTGGTGCTGCGGATCACTTCCTGGGGAACTACGGTGGGGCTTCCTTTCTTGTTGAGGAAGGTATTCACGCCGATGATGGGCAGCTCGCCGCTATGCTTGAGGCTTTCGTAGTAAAGGCTTTCTTCCTGGATCTTATTACGCTGGTACATGCGTTCCATAGCGCCGAGAACGCCGCCACGTTCGGTGATGCGGTCGAATTCGGTCAGTACTGCTTCTTCCACGATATCTGTCAGCTCTTCAATGATGAATGAGCCCTGGATAAAGTTTTCGGTCTTTGCGGAGCCGAGCTCACGATTGATGATGAGCTGGATGGCCATCGCCCTGCGCACGCTTTCTTCTGTAGGGGTGGTGATAGCTTCATCGTATGCATTGGTATGAAGACTATTGCAGTTATCGTAAATGGCGTAGAGCGCCTGAAGGGTGGTGCGGATATCGTTGAAATCGATCTCCTGCGCGTGCAGTGAACGACCGGAAGTCTGAATATGGTATTTGAGTTTCTGGCTTCTGTCGTTCCCCTTGTATTTGTTCTTCATCGCCTTGGCCCAGATCCTTCTGGCAACGCGACCGATCACACTGTATTCAGGGTCCATACCATTGCTGAAGAAGAAGCTGAGGTTAGGCGCGAAATCATCGATGTTCATGCCGCGGCTCAGGTAATACTCCACGTATGTGAAACCGTTAGCCAGCGTGAAAGCGAGTTGTGTGATAGGGTTGGCGCCGGCTTCAGCGATATGGTAGCCGCTGATGCTCACGCTGTAGAAGTTGCGCACTTTGCGGTTGATGAAATATTCCTGTACATCGCCCATCAGTTTGAGGGCAAACTCAGTACTGAAGATGCAGGTGTTCTGCGCCTGATCTTCTTTAAGAATATCAGCCTGAACAGTTCCACGGACCTGGCTGAGGGCTTCGGCTTTGATCTTCTCATAAACTTCGGCAGGCAGTACTTCATCGCCACTCATGCCGAGCAGTTTGAGACCAAGGCCATTATTACCTTCCGGCAATCTCTCGGGCGCTGATGGATTGTAGTAAGTTGGTTTGGGGGCATGTTTGAATTTCATCGCCATTTTCTGATCTACTTCAGACCAGAGATTGTTGACGCTGATATATTTTTCACATTCCTGGTCGATAGCTGCATTCATGAAGAAAGCCAGGAGGATCGGCGCAGGCCCGTTGATGGTCATGCTCACAGAGGTTTTGGGATCGCAGAGATCGAAACCGCTGTAGAGTTTTTTGGCATCGTCAACAGAAGCGATGCTCACGCCGCTGTTACCTACTTTACCGTAGATATCCGGACGGTGAGCTGGGTCTTCACCATATAAAGTAACGCTGTCAAATGCAGTGGAGAGGCGCTTTGCAGGCTGGTCTACCGATACATAATGGAAACGTTTATTGGTCCTTTCGGGGCCGCCTTCACCGGCGAACATGCGTGTAGGATCTTCGCCCTGGCGTTTCAGTTCAAATACACCGGCAGTGTAGGGAAATTCTCCGGGAAGGTTTTCCACCAGCTGCCAGCGGAGGATATCACCCCAGTCTTTATAACGGGGAAACACAACCTTTGGAATGCGTGTACCGCTGAGCGAGGTGGTGGTCAAAGGTTGTTTGATCACTTTATCGCGCACCTGGTATTCGAAAAAATCGGCTTTGTATTTTTTTTCTGTGGCGGGCCAGGAATCGATGAGTTTTTTGCATTCGGGATGCAGTTTCTCTTCGAAATTCTTGTAGATCTGTTGCAGATCGGCAATATAGCTTGCATTACCTGCCGCATCCATCACCCCTTTCAGCTGATAGAGTTTGGTAGCGAAGCCGGATTGTTCTTTGACCCATTCATCATAACTGCGGTTGTTCTCTGCGATTTCGGAGAGGTAACGGACACGGTTAGGCGGAATGATGAGACTTTTGGTGGTGGTGTCTTTAGTATGTGCGTGGTGTTCAATGGATCCGAAGGATATGCCAGTTTTCTTTTCGATGCTCACCATCAGTTTTTCGAAGAGCTCGTTTACGCCGGCATCGTTGAACTGGGCCGCGATGGTGCCCACGATGGGGAGGTCTTCATCTTTGGCGGTCCAGAGCTGATGGTTGCGTTTGTATTGTTTGCGCACATCATGTAAGGCATCGAGTGCGCCTGCTTTGTCGAATTTATTGATACAAACCACTTCAGCGTAGTCCAGCATATTGATCTTCTCCAGTTGGGATGCAGCGCCGTATTCCGGCGTCATAACGTACATGCTCACCTCGCAGAAATCGAGGATGCTGGCATCGCTCTGGCCCACACCGGCAGATTCCAGGATGATGAAATCGAAGCCTGCAAGTTTGCACACATCGATAGCTTCCTGTACGTGCTCGCTGAGGGCTACATCGCTTTCGCGGGTGGCGAGTGAGCGCATGTAGGCGCGTGGATTGCTGATGCTGTTCATGCGGATACGGTCGCCCAGCAATGCGCCTCCGGTTTTCTTCTTGCTGGGATCCACAGAGATCACAGCGATAGTCTTTTCCGGAAAAGCGTTTAAGTATCGGCGTACGATCTCATCCGTAACGGAACTTTTGCCGGCGCCACCGGTACCGGTGATACCAAGTACGGGTGATTTTTTGTTGGGATCGGCTTTTCCGGCAGTGCCATTCAATACTTCCCTTCCATTGAGCCCGCTTTCTGCGAGTGTGATGGCGCGTGCAATGCGACGAATGTCTTTAGCCTCTCCGAGTGGCGCTTTACCATTCCATTGCTCGGGAGCTTTCCAGTAGGCTGGTGTGTTTTTGGATGTCGAAGCGGGGGCGGGCGGAAGGGAGCATTGATCGATCACATCCTGGATCATGCCTTCCAGTCCCATTTTACGGCCATCATCCGGACTATAGATCTTGGTGATGCCATAATGATGTAGCTCAGTGATCTCCTGGGGCAGGATGGTTCCACCGCCACCTCCGAAGATCTTGATATGACCGCAACCATTCTGGTCCAGCAGGTCTTTCATATATTTGAAGAACTCCACGTGACCACCCTGGTAGCTGGTGATAGCGATTCCCTGTACGTCTTCTTCAATTGCACATTCCACGATCTCAGCCACGGAACGGTTATGACCTAGGTGGATGATCTCAGCGCCTTTGGCCTGCATTATCCGGCGCATGATATTGATTGCAGCATCATGACCATCGAATAAGGAGGCAGCCGTAACTATACGGACTTTGTTTGTGGTTGTATTATCCATAGCAAGTAAGCATTCACGAAAATGCGTAGCAAAGTTAGGCGAAAAAGCTAATGGGCGTTAGTGTTTTTTCGGAGAACTGAAGGAGGCACTGAAATCACTCATAAATCTAATGTAATCCCCCATAGAATATGGGTGCCAGAATGGAAGAAGCGGCTTCACTAACGTAAACAAAAAAAGCCACTAACTGAAAATGGCTCTTTTGTAATATGTATATAAATCAGTTTTGCTTTGTTATTCCCTTCAAATTTTCAAATTGTTCACCGTACTGAGTGACAAGATTTATTTTTGATATTTCCTCTGTCAATCCCTCAATTTTTATCCCTACGTCTCCTAGCCCATGAGTTGTTGTTCCTCTCAATTCCTCCAGCTTATTATGTAAAGATTCAACTTTTGAATTTAAGGTGTCTACTTGCTCTTTGATAGTTTTAAAATTATGATCCACCTTGGTAAATCCATTACCAACAACTGAAAGTATAGTTTTTAAAGAATCAATCAATTCTGTCTTTTTTTCTTCGTTATTTTCCATATAGTGATGAGGTTATTTATATAAAAGATTCATGAAAAACGGACAGTGGGATTATGCAAAAAGAGACAGTCAAGGAGAAACCAGGTTTTCGGGGCCAGGGAAGGTATGACCTCTCAACTGTAAAGCAAATTTAATATTCCAAAAGTAAGTGACCATAATTATCATCGATCTAAACAAATAAACTTGTTTGGAATCAAGAAATCCAGTGCATGAGCATTGATAGTATTATCATATCATCACTGGCTTTTCCTTTGTATCTTAGTGTACTATACCGTTATTTAGTATAGGTTTGAAAACTTTAAATTTCATTCCATGACCATCGATTCTCACGTTCATTTCTGGAAATTCAACCGAAAGAGAGACGCCTGGATCACAGACGACATGAAGGTTTTACAACAGGACTATCTCCCCGAACATCTTAGTCTAACGCTCAAGCGCAACGAAATCGATGGCGTGGTAGCCGTTCAAGCCAGTCAGGAAGAAGTGGAAACCCGCTTCCTCTGCGAACTCGCCAAAACTCATCCGTCCATCAAAGGCGTGGTGGGATGGATCGATCTGCAGGCAGATAATGTGGAAGAAAGACTGCAACATTTCTCCCAATATCCCGAGATCAAAGGGTATCGTCATATCGTGCAGGGAGAACCGGATGACTTCCTGCTCAACGTAAACTTTCAGCGTGGCATCCGTGCGCTGCAGCCATTCAATTACACATATGATATTTTAATTTATCCGAGACAATTACCCGCAGCCATCGCATTCGTGGAAGCCTTCCCCGGTCAGCGTTTCGTGATCGATCATTGCGCCAAACCAGTGATCAGGAAAAAGGAGATCGAAGACTGGGCATCACATATGAACACTATCGCGAAGCATCCCAACGTTTATTGCAAGTTGTCAGGACTGCTCACCGAAGCCGCCTGGAAGGAATGGAGTGCAGGTGATTTTTACCCTTACCTGGATGTGGTGTTCGATGCTTTCGGAACCGATAGACTGATGTTCGGCAGCGACTGGCCCGTGATACTTCTCAGTGGCATGTATGTGCAATGGAAGAGCCTGATAGAAAAATACATGGAGAAATTTCCACAGGAAGAAAAGGAAAAAGTGATGGGACAGAACGCGCTCGATTTTTATAGTTTGTAGAGAGCCGCCTGTCGCTCGCCTCCCGGCGAGTGACTTCTATTTGTTCGCCTCCGGCGAACACCGCGTCGCCAGAGGCGACTAAACAAAACTCATTCGCCGGGAGGCGAGCGAGTGGGCACAGCGAAATGAGGCGGGCGACTGGCCACTGCGAAATAATATTCAATCAGCTAAACGGCAGGTTATGAAAAGACCGGTACTTATTCTTCTTTTCTTTTCCATTATTGTTGCGATCAGGGCCCAACCTGTATCGCCGGACAAACTCTATGGACAGCTTTTCCGGGAAGTACAGATGGAGAAGGTCTTCGAAGATGGAAAAACTTTTGTGGACTGCATTCCCAAACGCAGCCCTTCTGCTATCATGCATGACTATGCGAAAGCAAAAGGCAGGAACTTTGATCTGAAGAAATTTGTGGAAGAAAATTTTGAACCACCTTACACCCCGCAACTTAATTATATCCAGCAGGAGAAAGATATGATGGCCCATATCAATAATGTCTGGGGCCTGCTGAGCAGAGAGCCCGACAATCCTTCTGAAGGTAGCTCTCTGCTGCCGCTTCCATATCCTTACATAGTACCTGGCGGACGTTTCCGCGAGATCTATTACTGGGATGCTTACTTCACCATGCTCGGTTTGAAAGAAACCAATCACACGGCCATGATCAGGAATATGGTGGATAATTTCGCTTATCTCATCAACACTTACGGGCATATTCCAAATGGCAACAGGTCTTATTATCTCAGCAGATCGCAACCTCCCTTCTTTGCACTGATGGTAGACCTGCTGGCAGAATTACAAAGCGATACTGTGTATGTATCCTTTCTTCCTGCTTTGGAAAAAGAATATGATTTCTGGATGGAAGGCGCCACTAAACTCAAGCCAGGTCAGGCTCACAGAAGAGTGGTAAAAATGCCGGACGGCAACCTGATGAACCGCTATTGGGATGACCAGAATACTCCCAGACCAGAAAGCTATCGCGAAGACGTGGAAACTGCCAGGAAAACAAAAGGCAATAAAGCCACACTCTACCGAAATCTCCGTGCAGGCGCAGAAAGTGGGATGGACTTCAGCAGCCGCTGGCTGGCCGACGGAAAGAATCTCCACACTATTCAAACCACCAATTATATTGCTATCGATCTGAACACGCTGATCTATAAACTTGAACTCGGCATCTCACGCGGCAAACAACTCACCGGACAGGATTCCCTGGCACTGGAATTCCGCAAAAAAGCAGACAGGAGGATCATCGCCATCGACAAATATTGCTGGAACAAGGACCAGAACTTTTATACCGACTATAATTTCGTTACCAAAAAAGTAAGTGATGTGATCACACCCGCAGGCATGTACCCATTCTGTTTGTTCAACCGCAAACTGGATTACATGAGCCTGCTTGCCCGTAAGGCTGCCAATGTAGTAAGAACGAATCTCCTTAAAGATGGAGGCGTACTAACCACCGTCAATAATACCGGTCAGCAATGGGATGCGCCCAATGGCTGGGCGCCGCTTCAATACATGACTGTTTGGGGATTCCAGCGTTGCGGGCAAAGAGAACTGGCCAGGGAGATCGCCCAGAAATGGACCAACCTGAATACGGACGTATACAATCGCACAGGCCGGCTCATGGAAAAATACAATGTGGTGGACACAAAACTGGAAGCAGGAGGTGGCGAATACCCCGGCCAGGATGGGTTTGGTTGGACCAATGGTGTTTTTTTGAAACTCGTGTCGATGTACCTGCCAAAGTAGTTTACCTTTGCAAAAAAATTTGCAGTGATGATACGTAGCGTTTCCGCTTTTCTCTTGGTAGTCCTCGGCTTTGCCTCCTGTTCTCCCAACAATGTAACAGAAGACAAATCCCTGGAAAAATATTTCAGGGACAATAGGGTTACCGGCAGCTTCGGTATGTTCGATAACGGTCAGGGACATTTCACCCTTTCCAATATTTCGCAATTCACAGACAGCATGTATCTTCCTGCCTCCACTTTCAAGATCATCAATTCGCTGATCGGCCTGGAAACCGGCGCCGTACAGGATTCCGCCAGCATCCTGCCTTTCGACAGCACGCGCAGCTACCGTGCAGAGTGCAAGGGAGAGATGAATATGTACAACGCCTTCCGTATCTCCTGCCCCAACTGGTACCAGGAACTGGCGGATCAGATCGGGAAACCCGCTATGCAGAAATGGCTGGATACGCTCGGTTACGGACAACGCAAAGAAAGATTCGTGATCGGTAATAATCTCGATACATTCTGGCTCGACAATACTGTGAAAATAACCGGCGATGAACAACTCGGCCTGGTGAAAAAATTATATTTCGATCAGTTGCCTTTCAGCAAAAGGTCGCAACGGATCGTTCGTAATATGATGCTCTGGGAAAACAACAGCAATTACCAACTGGCCTATAAAACAGGCTGGGGAATAGACGAAAACAAAAACCAGGTCGGCTGGATCATCGGTTGGATCGAAGAGAACAAACACCCATATTTCTTTTCATTGCAGGTGAAATCTCCTGATGCCAATATCGATATGAAGGCCATTCGCCTCAATATCCTCAAAGGTATTTTAGCTGAATACGGGTTCATGGAAGGCAAGAAGTAAAAACAGGCATAGTTTTAGCTTTATCATTCCATCAGTTTATCCTATATTAAACCCCGTGCTCAGATTCGAACATATAAACTATTTGACAGGTCTCTTTGCGCTGATAGCGTTGGGAGGCCTGTTTGCATTTGCGCTCTTTATGAAAAAAAGGACTGTGAAGAAGATCGGCGATGAAAAGCTGGTGCGCGAGCTCACCCGCAAATACTCTCCATTCAACTTCCTGTTCAAATTCCTGTTGATTGCCGTCTGCCTCACCGCCATCATCTTTGGTGCGGCCAATCTTCAGATGCCGGGCGCCGAAGATGCCGTATCACGTAAAGGAATAGACGTAGTGATCGCTATGGACGTAAGTCGCAGCATGTTGGCGGATGATATCAAGCCTAACAGGCTGGAACGTGCACGCCAGCTTGTTTACAAGTTGATAGACAAATTCCCCGATGATCGCATCGGACTGGTGGTATTCGCCGGCCATGCCTACCTGCAGATGCCGCTCACTACAGACCATGCTGCCGCACGCATGTATGTACAGCAGGCAAACCCTTCTATCGTTGCGGCCCAGGGTACCGTGATCTCTGAGGCTCTTCGCGTGAGCAACAGGGCATTCAACAGCAAAGACAGGAAATTCAAATCCATCATCCTGATCACAGATGGAGAGGACCATGATGAGCAGGCCGTTCCCATGGCGCAGCAGATTGCAGAAGAAGGTGTGATGATCAATACCGTGGGCATCGGATCACCGGAAGGTTCGCCCATCCTCGATCCTTCCACTAATGATTTCAAGAAAGACGCCAATGGCAATACCGTCATCTCCAAATTGAATGAACCCGAACTGCAACAACTGGCAGCCAATACAAACGGCATCTATATTCATCTTTCAGAGCCCGATGAAGCAGTAGCAGCATTGGATACACAACTTGCTAAGATAGAAAAAACAGCCACCGGCGATAATTCATTACGCGAATACACCAGCTATTTCCAGTGGTTCATTGCACTGGCACTACTCTTCCTGATCGGAGAATTCTTTTATCCTGAACGCAGCTTTAAAACCGCATGAAACAACTGATCACCATAATCATCTTTGTAATTTGCTCCAATGAACTGCTGGCGCAGACAGAGAACAGCGCCATCAGGAAAGGCAATCAATTGTACAAGAAAGGAAAGATCAGTGATGCAGAAAAAGAATATTCGAAAGCAGTTCAACAGAATCCCTCCAGCCCCACCGCTAATTTCAACCTGGGCAATACCCGCTTCCGGAAGAATGAATTCGCAAAAGCCGAAAAGGACTTCAATAGCAGTCTGACCAATAACCCTGACAATACGCAGCTCCGGCAAAAAAGCCTGTACAATATCGGCGTATCACTTTCCAAACAGAAGAAATTGCTGGAAAGTATCGATGCTTACAAAAAAGCGCTGCGCCTGGATCCTACGGATGAAGACACGCGCGTGAACCTGCAGAAAGCACTGGAAGAACTGCGCAAACAACAGCAGTCGCAGAAACAACCGGAAGACAAGCCCAAACAGCAGCAAAAAGACCAAAAGCAAAAACAGGAACCGAAGACCAACAAAAAACGCCTGGAACAACAACTCAAGTCCCTGCAGCAAAAAGAGCAGGAGATCCAGGAAAAAATGCAGCAAAACCGATCCAGGTCAGGCTCCCAGCCCGAAAAAGACTGGTAGAACACACTCGGATTGTCGCCACTCGCTCGCCTCTGGCGAGTGAGTTATATTTGTTCGCCTCCGGCGAACACAGTGCTCGCCGGGAGGCGAGCAAATACAAGTCACTCGCGGGGACGCGAGCCACTGCCACCCTCCGATATTTCATTACCTTTGTACCCACAATTTGAAAACCTCATGCAGCTTTACTGCGACTCATTAACAGAATACAAGAGAATCAAGACCGTGGAAGTGAAGATCGGCGACCTCCTCCTGGGAAACGGCCACCCGATCCGTGTGCAGACGATGACCACCACCGATACCATGGATACCATCGGTACCGTAGAACAAACCATCCGCTGCATCGAAGCAGGCGCCGAGCTGGTGCGCATCACAGCCCCCAGTAAAAAAGAAGCAGAGAACCTCCTCAACATAAAGAACGAACTGCGCAAACGCGGCTATCATACTCCGCTTGTTGCCGATATCCACTTCACGCCCAATGCCGCTGAAATTGCAGCGCGCATCATCGAGAAAGTACGCGTGAATCCCGGCAATTATGTTGACAAAAAAAAATTTGAACAGATCGATTATACCGATGCCGAATACGCAGAAGAGATCGAACGGATCCGTGATCGCTTCACACCTCTCGTAAAGATCTGTAAGGAATATGGTACTGCCATGCGCATCGGCACTAACCACGGATCGCTCAGCGACCGTATCATGAGCCGCTACGGCGATACTGCCAATGGAATGGTTGAATCAGCGATGGAATTCCTCCGCATTGCACGCGCTGAAGATTTTCACAATATCGTGCTCAGCATGAAGAGCAGTAACCCGCAAGTAATGGTGCAGGCTTATCGCCTCCTGGTGCAGACCATGAACAATGAGTTCGGTCTTATCTATCCCTTACACTTAGGTGTAACCGAAGCCGGCGATGGAGAAGATGGACGTATCAAATCAGCCATCGGTATAGGCAGCTTATTGGAAGATGGGATCGGAGACACCATTCGCGTATCGCTCACGGAAGATCCGGAATTTGAGATCCCTGTTTGCCAGGACCTCGTGAAGAGATACACAAAATCCGCTGCCACTTCATTTGAAGTGCCACCCGTTGAGAAACTCAGTTATGATCCTTTCTCCTACACGCGGAGGGATAGTTTCGCCGTTGACAATATCGGCGGGAAGCAAGTGCCGGTTGTGATCGCTGATCTCAGCAAGCTCGATAGCATTACACCCCAAAGCCTGCAAAGCATCGGCTACCATTATGACGCCAATACAGACAAATGGAATATCAACGATGCCGCTGCCGACTATGTTTTCACCGGCAATAAAGTACTCGACTTCCATTTGCCCGGCACCCTCAAAGTGATCGTTTACCCGGATGCACTGGCGCAGGCCAATGATCCTTCCAAATATTTTCCCATTTTCAGCGCTGCTGAATTTGCTGATGCTCCCAATCGCAGCCGCCATTTGAATTTTGTAATGCTGGATTGCTATGGAAGACCCGAGCAGGTACTGGACCAGCAACAGCCCGGGACCTGGGCCAACGATGCATCTGTTGTTCTCTGCCTCAGCAGTACACGTCAGAACGCGATGCAGGCCGTTCGTCGCATGTTTGTTGAGCTGCACCAGCAGAACATCAAAAACCCGGTTGTACTGATCACTGACAGTAATGGACAAACGCCGGATGAACACCTCATTCATTTTGCCACAGAAACCGGCGCGCTCCTGCTCGATGGTTTGGGAGATGGCATTTGCCTTGGTTATGGCGCTAACGCAAAGAACGAAAGTCTTCAAACCAATGGCCGCACTTATCTACCGGTGCAGGACCATTTCCAATGGACAAACAATATCGCTTTCTCCATATTACAGGCAACGCGTACGCGCATCTCCAAAACAGAATATATTTCCTGTCCGAGCTGCGGCCGCACATTATTTGATCTGCAGGAAACAACAGCTAAGATCCGTTCCGTAACTAATCACCTCAAAGGCGTGAAGATCGCTATCATGGGCTGTATCGTGAATGGCCCCGGAGAAATGGCCGATGCTGATTTTGGATATGTGGGTAGCGGTCCCGGCAAGATCACGCTGTACAAAGGAAAAGAAGTGGTAAAGAGAAATGTGGACAGCGCCATTGCTGTGGAAGAACTGATCAACTTATTGAAAGAAAACGAAGCCTGGGTAGAACCGGCTTAAACTTACGCAGTGCCCAGTCGCTCGCCTCCGGCGAGTGACTTTTATTTAGTCGCCTCCGGCGACGCGGTGTTCGCCGGAGGCGAACAAATACGGGTCACTCGCGGGGACGCGAGCGACTGGTAACCCCCAAAGTAAAATCGGCGATCCGCACATAACAGATCGCCGATTTTATTTCGGGAGATGATGATCTATCCCGCTAAGTGATCGGTGTAAACTGATTCAGGAATCGCACATCATTCTCACTGAACAGCCTGATATCATTGATGCCATATTTCAGCATCGCCGGTCTTTCAATTCCCATTCCGAATGCAAAGCCTGTGTATTTATTCGGATCGATCTTACAATTCTCCAGCACTTTCGGATGAACCATGCCACATCCCAGGATCTCCAGCCAACCGGTGCGTTTGCACACAGCACAACCTTCGCCATGACAGATCAGACATTGAACGTCCATTTCTGCACTGGGCTCGGTGAAAGGGAAGTAACTGGGACGGAAACGGATCTTGATATCCTTTCCATACATCTCCTGAACAAAGAAGTAAAGCGTTTGCTTCAGGTCTGCGAAGGAAACGTTCTCATCGATATACAACCCTTCGATCTGGTGGAAGAAACAATGACTGCGAGCACTGATGGTCTCATTGCGGTAAACGCGGCCGGGACAAACGATACGCAGCGGCAGTACGCCTTTCTCCATATTGCGGATCTGCGTATTGCTGGTATGGGTACGCAGCACCCAGTCCGGGTTCTGCTGGATATAGAAAGTATCCTGCATATCGCGCGCAGGGTGGTTCTCTGCGATATTGAGAGCAGTGAAATTATGCCAGTCGTCTTCGATCTCAGGTCCTTCAGCAGTGGAGAAGCCGAGACGGTTGAAGATGCTGATCACATGATTCAGGAATAAATTGATCGGGTGGCGTGTTCCGAGTGTAAGGGAATCACCGGGAAGGGTTACATCGATGGAAGCGGCCTTTTGAGATCCTCCGCCCAGCTGCTCTTTCCAGTTTTCATATTTCCCTTCAGCCAGTTGTTTGAATTCGTTCAATACCTGTCCAAATTCCTTTTTCTGGTCGGCCGGAACATTCTTCATTTCAGCGAAGAGGTTCTTGACAATACCTTTGGTACCTAAGAATTTTATACGGTAAGCTTCCAATGAATCGGCTCCATTGGCAGGGGTATTTTCAATCTCCAGCTTGTAAGCTGCGATCTGTTGTAACAATTGCTCCATGTGGCAAAGATAAGAAAGTAAGGCCGCTGGCCGATATCAATTTCCAACTTTCGGATTATATTGCAGCCATGTCGGATATATTGAACATAAGTGACTTCCTGGAACCCATCAACCGGGCCATGCTCTCACTGGACGAGGATTATAAGGATGGACAGTTTGGCAAGACCATAGACGTTTATGAAGAAGCGATGCCCGAGCTGGAACTGGCAGACATCGTGCTGGTAGGCTGCGGCGAATCCCGTGGGGCAGGTATCAATATTCACAGTACCGATTCCCCCGATACCATCAGGGCTGAATTTTACCAGCTTTTTTACTGGCATACTGACGTCCACATTGCCGATGTAGGCAACGTAAAACGCGGCGCATCACTCAACGATACCTATGCCGCCCTCAAAACCGTGGTGAGCGCACTCACAGCCGCAGGTAAACTGGTGGTGATACTCGGAGGCACACACGATCTTACCATGGCGCAATACCGAGTGTATGCAGACCAGGAACAGATCATTGAAGCCGCCTGCGTGGACGCACTCATCGACCTGGATATCGATAGCCGTCAGCGCGACAAAAACTTCCTCATGGAAATGCTCACCGGCGAACCCAATTTCATCAGGCATTACAATCATATCGGATTCCAGAGTTATTATGTGCACCCGCGCATGCTGGAAACCATGGACAAACTCCGGTTCGACTGCTTCCGCGTTGGTCATATCAAGGAAGCCATCGAAGAGATGGAACCGGTTATCCGCAATGCAAAACTTTTCAGTTTCGATATAGCCGCCATCGCACATGCATTCGCACCAGCCAATGGCATTACACCCAACGGCTTCAATGGCGAAGAAGCCTGCATCCTTATGCGCTATGCAGGGCTCAGTCCAAATATCGACACCGTGGGCATTTACGGCTATATGCATGAAAAGGACCGCGACAATCTCACAGCCAAACAGATCAGTCATATGCTCTGGTACCTGATAGACGGACGCAGCCGTGGACAGCGAGAAGCGAAGCTGGAGGAAAAAGAATCCTTCAACGAATTCACCATCGCTTTTGCGGAGATCGAAACCGTTTTCCTCCAAAGCAAACGCACTGGTCGCTGGTGGATGCAATTGCCCGATCAGCAATTCATCGCCTGCTCCTACAAAGATTACCTGCTGGCCAGCAGCAATGAGATCCCCGAACGCTGGCTGCGCGCGCAGGAAAGAAGCTAAGTCAGAATTTGCTATATTGGTGTTATGAAAATCAGTCTCTGGAGCTTCCTGGCCATAACCCTGTTCGCATCTGCCTGCACCAGTTCCCGCCCAATAACCCAGGGCAGCGCTGTGAAGCAGGATTACGTTGCGCAACACCTGCTGAATGATTCCACTTTGCAAAACGCACAGGTAGGCCTTGCCGTTTACGACCCGGCAGCAGGAAAATATCTGTATAGCTACCAGGCTGAAAAATATTTCACACCTGCCAGCAATACCAAACTATTCAGCTGCTATGCAGCCATGAAATATTTAGGCGATAGCATTGTTGGCCTCAACTACTTCGAGAACGATACTGCAATCTTTTTATCGCCCACCGGAGATCCCACCCTGCTGCATCCTGATTACAAACAACAACCCGTGATCAGTTTCCTGCAACAATCAAAAAAGAACCTGTACATCAATCCTCCCAAATGGAAGACCACCGCCTGGGGCGAAGGCTGGAGCTGGGATGATTACGCTGACGATTATATGGTGGAACGAAGTGCACTGCCTGTATACGGCAACGTAGTGGAATGGGTGCAGGAGAACAACGATACCACCGGCAGCAGCAACCCTGATTTTGTTCCGTCGCCCAGTATTTATTCCAATCCAGAAGTGAACTGGAAGGTCCGCTTTACAGAAGATACTTCACGCCGCTTCCGCGTTGGCCGCGAATTGAATGCCAATACATTTTTCATTACGCAGGGATTGGAAAGAAAAGCTTCGAGATATGTGCCTTTTGTGACCAATGGCGTGCAATCCGCACTGGAACTCATTCCTGAAGTGATTGGAAAAGAGATATCAGAAACACCGCCGGCTACACGTAGAAGATTCGATCGTGCAGGCGGTATACAATTGCTAGGCATCAACAGTATTTTGTCGCAGCCCCTGGACTCCCTGCTGAAGCCAATGATGCATCGCAGCGATAATTTCTTTGCAGAACAATGTTTGCAGATGGTGAGCTATGAACTTTTTAAAGAGTTCAATGAGCAGAAAGTGATTGACACCATGATGAAAACAGTACTGAACGATCTGCCGCAATCCCCGGCCTGGGCAGATGGCAGCGGACTGAGCAGAATGAATCTTTTCACACCCCAGGATTTTGTAGTGCTGCTGCAAAAAATGGAAAAAGAGTATGGGATGGATCGATTGAAAAATATCCTTGCCACAGGTGGTATCGGAACTCTGAAGAATTACTATCTCTCAGACAGCGGATATATTTATGCCAAGACCGGCACGCTCCGTGGAGTGGTAGCGCTTAGTGGTTTTCTGATCACAGAAAAAGGTAAGACGCTGATCTTCTCCGTGTTGGTGAATAATCATAATGGGAGTCCGGTGGCAATCAGGAGGAAGGTGGAAGGATTTTTGAAGGAGATCAGAAGTAAGAACTAACGCAGTTTCCTTTCATGATTTCTGGTTTTTCCTCTCAATCTGATAGGAAAAGAAAGTAAAACTGATAGGGAAAACTCATCACACTCTACTTCTTACCATTTTTACTTTTCCCCTTCTTTTGAAGTGAAGCAATATCATTGATATCTTGAGACCGTCCTGACGCTTCTTTATTTTTAATAAAATCCTGAAGACCGATATAGGTTATAGTGAGTCCATCAAGATCAACCTCTTTCTTGTTTTTATAGGCATCTTTAAAGTCTACTCCATCAATTGAATTCAAAATATCGATTCTAAGTGGAGGGTATCCGATTTGAGTTATATAGCCCTCTTTCAGAAAATCATCTTTCGTAAATCCCAGTGCGGACAATCCAAATTCTTTAAGCACCTCCAACATCTTATCCGCATTCTTCTTTGAAATCCCGATCCAAATATCAAGGTCTCCGGTATAACGTGGCTTTCCGTAAAATGCAAGGGCGTACCCGCCTACCACCATGTACTGAACTCCGTGTTTATTTAATAATGCTACAAAATCTTCAAAGTCCTGTGCAAGAATCATGAGTTAAATTTTTCTTTTTGAAACGGCAGCCTTATTCAACTTTGCACCGGGTTGTAATGATTGAGATATTATGAAGGTGACAGCAGCTGCCCTTTCTTTCACTGACCGAGATAACCAATATTCGAGATCTTCTTTCGCTTGATCAAAACTATGGAGTTGTCTCTTTTGAACTATTGGTACCATTCTAAAGGTTGATTTGGTAGCTATTGGTTTTGTAATGACAGGCATTCTTTCAATTCGCAAATTCTCAGTTTCGAATGGCTTTTTTGCTTTGGAAAGATAGTTGTTGATAGTATTGTAACTATACTCGGGATAAGAAGCAGTGAAATGCTTCAAATTTGAATACACTTCAAAGTTGTCTTTACTTCTTAATTTCCAGAAAGCAAGTATTACCCTTCTGCCTTTATCGTCTGATTTTGACATATAACAAATTTACAAAACGACAATTATTGTAACAATATTTGTCATGTTATTTTTTGATCAGATTTTTTTGATCCAAATCAACTCCTCCACCCACCCAACCCTTCCCAATCCGCTCCCGTACAATAATGCAGCGTGCATCAGGTGGAAAATAATCCGACCTTTAAGAAGCAATATTGCCCGGGTTGGATCGTTCAATAAGGGTAAATTCCCTCCGGCTGCTGCATAGCAGTGAACCACTTAATACAAGGATGTTTGGCAGGTAGTCTTGCCGATATGGAGATGATCACCGGCTGTATCAATAACGACCGGCGGTGCCAGGAACAGTTGTACAAACAGTTCTACGGGCCGATGGTATCTATTTGCATGCGGTATACCCGCAATCACGACGATGCCATTGAAGTATTGCACAACGGATTTCTAAAAGTGTACAAACATATTCACACCTTCAACGCAGAGCGCGCATCGCTCTATACCTGGATCAGGACCATCGTTGTGAATTCAGCTATCGACTTCCTCCGTCAGCGGGAAAAATTCTATAGCGATATCGAGCTGGAAAAAGCTTCTGAGCCGGCCATCGACGATGATGCCGTGCAACGGATGTCCGCCACCGAATTACTGAAACTGGTGCAAAGGCTGTCGCCCGCCACCAGAACGGTTTTCAACCTGTACGTCATTGAAGGATACAATCACAGAGAAATAGGAGAATTACTGGGCATCAGTGAAGGCACCAGCAAATGGCACCTCAGTGAAGCCCGCAAACAATTACAAAAACTATTACAAACCTTGCAAGTGTAAACGTAATGAACGAGAGACAACCATACGAACAACACTTGGCAGACAAAATGCAACAGCTTCCTCCTCCCCTGGAGCCTGATAAGGCATGGGAAAAGATGAAGATCTTGCTCGACAAAGAACTTCCCCGCGGCAACGGAGCCGGCGGCAATGGCCGCTGGTGGATCATCGGGATGATCGCGGGCGTCCTCTTCATCGGAACCTGGATCCTCTATCAACCGGATCCCGGAAAGATCACTGCTGCAAAAAAACCGACTGCTGTTGAATCACTGCCCAATGCTTCCCAGCAAAACCAGGAAAGCATCGCCAAACTGCCACCCGTACAACATCCGCCGGGAGCCTCCAAAGAAGCACCCGCACGGAACCAACAGAACGGCAAAGCCAATGCCGATGCAGCACGCACGGACCAGGCCATCGTAGCTGCCAAAAAGCAGGTCATCAGGGATGACCAGTCGCAAACCGATGAAGATATTGGAGCTTCCCTCCAATCCATTCATCCCATTCCCCAAAACAAAAAACTCCCCGCCTATACCGAAAACTCTACTCAGTCATCAAAACCGATAAAAGAAAATATCAGTCAGGGAAACCTGAGGACATCTAACGCTAATACAAAACCGAAAATAAGCGCAGACTGGATACAATCTGCCGGCGGCGATTCAGAACTTAACGGTTCAATGCCGGCAGACATCATAACAAATCCTTTCGTGATCGAGACCAATCAGCTGCTACCCGGGCGGGAAATGAGAGCCGGTAAGTCTTTCAGCCATCAGCAACTGGCTGTGAAATACAATGCGCCAAAAAAGATCAACCGGAATTCGGATAAACAGGACCGCGCATTTGCTTTCGGATTTTCACTGCCCCTCGCCTTTCCCCTGGCAGATCAAAAAGCCCTGGGATATAATTTCCGCGGCGGCTCCAACACCGTATCGGATTATATCCCCTCGCCGCATGTGCAATACCATCTCAACAGGAAAACCTTCTTTCAAACGGAAATACAGGTTGTGTCACCGCAATACATCAGACCCATCCTGATGTACCAGCAAAAGACCATGACCAATCCCAATACCTGGATGTACAATTCCGTATATGCAAGAAAGCTTTATTACTTCAACCTGCCTGTGTCTGTTTATCACAGCCCCATGCCTAACTTCTTCCTGGGTACAGGACTGCAGTTCTCCTCCCTGATGAGCGGGGTAGCAATGTATGAAGACAAAAGAGTATACGGTAACCAGGAAACCATCCTGAATCAACAGTTCAACCGTATCAGTCATGATTCCCTCACCAACCGGATGAACAATTCGGAAGTTCGGTTACTCTTAGACGTTAATTATTACTGGCAACGCTTCACCGTTGGCCTTCGTTACAACCAGGCTTTCGGCAATTATGCCAGCTTCCGGCTCAACAATACTACCGGTTACACGTACGATAAGAACAAAGCATTGTTCTTCTATCTCAGGTATAATATCTGGGAAGACAAGAAACGCAATGCACCCGCGCGCTCTATGTTAACGCTTAAATAATTGTTCCAGGTAATCTTTCTTGAACTCGATGTAGGTGGGACTTCCGCCCGCAGTTACATTGTGCTGCCTGCACTGGAAGAGATCTGTTACCAGTGTGCGCATCTCACGCTCGGTCAAAGCAGTGCCCGGCTTGATGGCCTGTTGCCAGCTCAGTGAACGGATCAGTTTTTCGCGCCTTGAGAATTTTAGATCCCCGCTGAAATGTTTGAACTGTTCAAGTAATTGTTCGATCACTACTTTCTCGTTACCTGCTTCCAGGTCTGCGGGTGTTCCATTGATCAGGAATCCCTGTTTTCCTGCGGGCTCGATGAGATAGCCAAGTATTTCCAGGTCGGGCAACAGATCGCTCATCAGTGCTGCATCCTGTGCGGACAATTCAATCGTTTGCGGGAACAGGCTGCGTTGTGAAGCCATCGGCTTGCCGCTGGCCGCAGCAGCGAAACGCTCATACAACACACGTTCATGCGCCAGTTGCTGGTGCACTAAAATATACCCGCGATTGGTAGGAGCAACTATATAATTGTAATGCAATTGCAGCATCGGTGCATCTTCCAGCACGCGCATCTCCTGCTTCGGTTGTGCGCCATAGATAGCCAGCAATGGATCGGTCTCTTCTGAATATTCCTGAGCAGGCTGTTTGGTCCTGATCTGGTCCAGCAGCGACTCAAAAGGCTTTTCCTTTCCTTCTGTGCCGGGCATTGCACCGCCGGCAGCCAGGATGGACGACTGTTCATCGGGTTTTGTTTGCTGCGAAGGCTCATAGAACTCTTTCCAGTTCTTCAGTCCTGCATTCTTCTCCGAAGGAGGAATGGACCAGGCCTGGTGTTTCTGCGTGAAGTTCTGATAGAGTTGGGAAGATGCGGCAGCAGCCTGCTTGTCTTCCGTAAATGGTTTGTTCAGCGCATCCAGTTGCTGGATATTGGGATCGAGATCGAACTCGAGTGTAGGCGTGATGCTGAACTGCGCCAGCGCATGTTTCACTGCCGCCTGTACAAAAGCATACACGATCTTCTCATCTTCGAACTTGATCTCCTGCTTGGTGGGATGCACATTGATGTCTACCTGCGAAGGATCAAGATCGATGAACAACACATAGAGCGGGAAACTATCGGGAGCAATCAGGTCCTGGTACGCACTCATGAGCGCATGGTTCAGGTATGGACTGCGGATGAAACGATTGTTGACGAAGAAATACTGATCACCTCTTGTTTTCTTGGCTGTATCCGGCTTACCAACAAATCCATGGATATTGAGATAATCCGTTTTCTCCTGCACCGTTACCAGTTTGGAATTGTAATTATTACCGAACAATTGCACGATCCTTTGCTTCAATGTTCCCTTTTCGAGATGGAACATTTCAGTACCATTGCTGGTGAGGGAGAAAAATATTTCAGGGAAGCTCAACGCCACGCGGATGAACTCATCTACGATATGCCTGTTCTCGGCAGGATTGCTTTTCAGGAAATTCCTTCTCGCCGGAATATTGAAGAAAAGATTCTTCATGGCAATGCTGGTGCCCACGGGACTGGCCACAGGCTCCTGCTTGATCACCGTACTGTTTTCTATTTCGATATAAGTGCCCGCTTCATCGATCTCGCGGCGACTCTTCAGCACCACCTGTGCTACCGCTGCAATCGAAGCAAGTGCTTCGCCGCGGAAGCCCATGGTGCGGATATGAAAAAGATCATCGATATTCCTGATCTTGGAAGTGGCATGACGCTCAAAACACATACGGGCGTCGGTTTCACTCATACCCTTGCCATTATCGATCACCTGGATCAGTTGTTTACCGGCATCCTGGATGATCAGACGGATCTCTGTTGCACCGGCATCCACGGCGTTCTCCAACAATTCCTTTACGGCGCTGGCAGGGCGCTGGATCACTTCTCCGGCTGCAATTTGATTGGCTATATTGTCAGGTAATAATTGTATGATGTCAGGCAAAACCTACGCTCCCTTGTTTAGTCTGCAAAAATAAGGGAATATTATGCCTACTATCAAATAGCTACCCGTTTGTGCGTTTTTCCGCGTTAATTTGCAGGTTTATCCTTAATTTGTGCAAATAATTGCAAGAAGTCATTATGAAGAAACTCCTACTATTATTATTGCTTGGCTCTACTGCCATTGCCCAGGCGCAGCGCCGGTCGCATCTCCCGGCAGACCAATGGGTAGACAGTGTTTTCAAAACCCTCTCCAAAGAAGAGAAGATCACCCAACTGATGAACATCAGGGTGTCTACCATCGGCCCCAATCGCACAGCGTTGTTCCTCGACAAAGAAGTGGAAGAAGCAGTACGAAAGTACAATGTAGGAAGTCTTTGTCTGTTCCAGGGTGGCCCCATCAAACAGGCCCAGACCATCAATTATTACCAGTCCGTTGCAAAAACTCCGCTCCTTATCACCATCGATGGAGAAAATGGAGTGGGCATGCGCTTCGACAGCGTGATGGGACTTCCCCGCCAGATGATGCTCGGCGCAGCAAATGATCCTGCACTGGCCTACCAGTACGGCCAGGTAGTGGCCGAACAATGTAAGCGCATAGGCATACAGGTGAATTATGCGCCTGTAGTGGACATCAATAACAATCCCGCCAATCCTGTGATCAACGACAGATCATTAGGCGAAGACAAATACCGCGTGGCCGAGTTAGGATTACAATATATGAAAGGTATGCAGGACAATGGCGTGATGGCCTGCGCCAAACATTTCCCTGGTCATGGTGATGTGGCCGTGGATTCTCATCACGATCTTCCCGTGATCAACAAATCCAGGGCAGAACTGGACTCACTGGAGCTCTATCCTTTCCGTGAACTCATCAAAGGCGGTGTTGGCTCCGTAATGGTGGCACACCTGCAGGTGAATTCCATCGACAATGGCGTCAATCGCCCCACTTCCATTTCACCCAAAGCCGTGAATAACCTGCTCAAAAAAGAGCTCGGCTTCACAGGCCTCACTTTCACCGATGCGCTCGAAATGAAAGGCGTTGCCAAATTCTACCCGGACGGTGAAAACAGCCTCCAGAGCCTGATTGCAGGCAACGACATGCTTTGTCTTCCCGGCAATATCCCAGGCAGCATCGAGAAAGTGTTGAAAGCCATCCGCAAGAAAAAACTCAACTGGAAAGACATCGATGCGCGCGTGAAGAAAGTACTGTACGCCAAATACCAGTACGGTCTTGCCAATCTTCAACCCATCGATATCAACAATATCACCGAAGACCTCAACAGTAAAGTGCCCATGATGCGCAGGATGATCGCTGAAAAAGCGATTACCCTTCTCCGTAATGATGAGTACGGCATCTTCCCGCTCACCAAAGGAAAACGTGTTGCCTATATAGGTTTCGGCCTGGAAAAAGACAATGTATTTGCAGCAGAAGTGCGCAGGAACTACGACGCACAGGTTTTCTATTTCGATTACAACCTCGATGAAAGCCGCGTTGCGCCGATGCTTCAATTGCTGAAGGACCGTTTCGATGTTGTAGTACTCGGTCTGCACAATTACAATCGTTTCCCCGCCAACAATTTCGGAGTGAGCAATGCAGCCATGGACCTGATGAAAGGTCTGCAGCAGCAACACAAGACCATTACCCTGGCCTTCGGGAATCCTTACCTGATCAAAAATTTCTGTGATGCCAAAGTGTTACTGGCCTGTTATGAAGATGATGATATCACCCAGTCTGCCGGGGCAGACCTGCTCTACGGTAAGTTCTCTGCAAAAGGACAATTACCCGTCACCATCTGCGATGCTTTCAAATTTGGTGATGGCATTGTTGAGCATAAAATATTGAAAGAGGCCACACCCGCTTCACTCGGATTCAACCAGGCCCGCATGACGGCGCAGATAGACAGCATCGTTACAGATGCTATCGCAAAGAATGCGATTCCCGGCGCAGTGGTACTGGTAGCGAAAGATGGAAAAGTGGTTTTCGATCGCGCTTACGGCCATCTTACTTACGACAGTACAGATGCAATGTACCCTGAAACCATTTTCGATCTTGCATCAATCACCAAGGTGATGGCCACTACCATTTCCGTGATGAAACTGGTTGATGAAGGTAAACTCGATATCAACAAAACACTGGGTGATTACCTGCCATGGGTGAAAGGGTCCGACAAAGAGAACCTCAGGCTCCGCGATATCTTATTGCACCAGGCCGGACTGAAATCCTTCATTCCATTTTATCGCGGGACCCTCACCGGTACTGATGGCAGACCCAACTGGGCCTACTATTCCATGAAGCCCGATTCCCTGCACCAGGTACGCGTTGCCAACGGCCTTTACCTCCGCAACGATTACCCGGACACGATGTACAATATCATCGTAAAAAGCCCGCTGGAGCCCGGCAACCGCTATATCTACAGCGACAATGATTTCATTTTCCTCGGCAAAATAGTGGAAGCCATTTCCGGCATGCCACTGGATCAATACGTGAAGAAAACCTTTTACGACAAACTGAACCTGGCCACCACCGGCTTCAAGCCCCGCAACCGTTTCCCGCTGAGCTACATTGCTCCCACCGAGAACGAAGCGCTGTTCCGCCGCCAGTTGATCCAGGGAGACGTTCACGATCCTGGCGCTGCCATGTTCGGCGGAGTAGCCGGTCATGCCGGTCTTTTCAGCAATGCCTACGACCTCGCGGTGCTGGCGCAGATGCTGCTCAATGGTGGTGTGATCGATGGCAAGAATTTCTTCAGCAAAGCCACGCTGGATGAGTTCACCGCATACCAAAGTAATATCAGCCGTCGTGGTCTCGGGTTCGACAAACCCGAGAAAGACAATGCCACACGCAAGGAAGCCTATCCAACGCTCAGTGCATCGCCGCTCACATTCGGCCACACCGGTTTCACCGGCACCTGCATCTGGATGGATCCCAAGTACAACCTCACGTACATCTTCCTTTCCAATCGCGTCAACAGCACCGAGCCCAACAAATTCGGCAACCTGAGCGTACGCCCCAAAGTACACGAAGCCATTTACCAGGCGCTGATCAATTAACAGCAACAGGAAAGCATAACCGAAAAACTGGCCAAAAGCCGAATAAACACAAAGAAAAAAGAAGAAAAATAGAAATCAAAACACTCACTAATATAAATGGTCACCCTCCCGGTGACCATTTTCTATTTCGCAGAAGCCCACACATACACCCCTAGCTTGCCATTCACAACGCCTGACGCACCCTCACCCTCCTTTCCCCCTCTCAGCGTGTTGAGCAAATGGGGCATGAGTAACACAGGCCTTCGAAACAAAAGTTCCACAGCCCACCCCAGTTCCACCGCCCATCCCATCCACAAAAGCCCCATCAAACCTAAATAAGCGCCGGTTTGTTTCGTCAGCCCATGTTACCATGCCCCATTTGCGGAATTATCAATTGTTATTTTTCCGCTTTGCGAAACACGCCCAACCCCCAACTTTAGTTAATTTTGCCGTTTACAAAACTTCCCCAATGAGCAGAAAAGAAGAAGTGCTGCAGGATGTTGTCATCAAATTTGCCGGAGACTCCGGCGACGGTATGCAATTAACTGGCAGTCAGTTCACTAATAATACAGCCCTGCTGGGTATCGACCTGGCGACCTTTCCCGATTTCCCGGCCGAGATCCGCGCGCCCCAGGGAACGCTCCCCGGTGTAAGCGGTTACCAGCTCCGTTTTTCCAGTGATCGTGTGTTCACACCCGGTGATGAATGTGATGTTCTCGTGGCCATGAATGCAGCCGCCCTCAAAGCCAACCTGAGAAGTCTCAAGAAAGGCGGCAAGATCATCGCCAATACCGATGGTTTCGATACCAAGAACCTTCGCCTCGCCAACTATCCTGATGGTGTGAATCCGCTGGATGACGATAGTCTCTCCAACTATGAAGTGTATCGCATGGACGTTACCAAAATGACCCGCGAAGCGCTGAAGGAGATCCAGATGGGCACCAAGGAAAAGGACCGCGCCAAGAACATGTTCGTACTCGGCTTCCTTTACTGGATGTATAACCGCGATATGGAAAACACCATCCAGTTCCTCAGGGAAAAATTCGGAAAGAAACAGGAGATCCTCGAAAGCAACATAAAAGCCCTTCAGGCCGGATACAATTTCGGCGACACTACTGAAACTTTCACCACCAGGTTCAAAGTGGAAAAAGCGAAAATGGAAGCCGGCACCTACCGCTCCATCATGGGCAACCAGGCGCTTGCATTCGGACTGATCGCCGCTTCACAAAAAAGCGGATTGTCCATTTTCCTCGGTACCTATCCCATCACGCCCGCTTCTGATATCCTTCATGAGCTCAGTAAGCACAAAGCTTTTGGTGTAAGGACCTTCCAGGCGGAAGACGAGATCGCAGGTATCACATCCGCCATCGGCGCTTCATACGGAGGTTTGCTGGGCGTTACCACTACATCTGGTCCGGGAATGGCGCTGAAAGGAGAAGCAATGGGACTGGCAGTGATGCTGGAAATTCCTTTGCTGATCGTGAATATCCAGCGTGGCGGCCCTTCAACCGGATTGCCTACCAAAACAGAACAGAGCGATCTGCTGCAGGCATATTATGGTCGTAACGGCGAATGCCCGATGCCCATAATCTCTGCCAGCACTCCTTCGGATTGTTTCGCTGCTGCCTATGAAGCAGTGCGCATCGCGTTGCAACATATGACGCCTGTGATCCTGCTGAGTGATGGTTATATCGCCAATGGCGCTGAGCCCTGGCGTTTCCCGCAATCAGATGATCTCAAACCCATCGAAGTGAAATTCAAAACAGAACTGGGCGAAGACGAAGAAAAATACCTGCCCTATCTCCGTGATGAAAAACTGGTCCGTCCCTGGGCTATCCCCGGAACACCAGGACTGGAGCACCGCATCGGTGGTCTGGAAAAACAGAATATCACCGGTAACGTTAGCTACGATCCCGAGAACCACCAGTTGATGGTGAAGATCAGGCAGGAAAAAGTAGACAAGATCGCAGATTATATTCCTGAGCAAACGCTGGACAGTGGCCCTGAAAAAGGAAAAGTGCTGATCCTCGGTTGGGGATCAACGTATGGCGCCATCAAGAGTGCGGTAGCAGAAGTGCAGGCAGAAGGTTATGCAGTAAGCCATGCTCATCTGCGTTATATGCGGCCTTTCCCAAAAAACCTCGGAAGCATTCTTAAAAACTTCGATCATATCCTGATCCCCGAGATCAACAATGGCCAGCTCATCAAGATCATCCGCGATCAATTCCTTGTGGATGCCAAAGGATACAATAAGATCATGGGAGTGCCCATCACCAAAACAGAACTGGTGATGAAACTTCACGAAATACTGGGGGCTGACTAAAAAGGTCAGAGAGCCGGCAGTCGCTCGCCTCCCGGCGAGTGACTGGTATTTGTTCGCCTCCGGCGAACACCGCGCCGCCAGAGGCGACTGAATAAAACTCACTCGCCGGGAGGCGAGCGAGTGGGCTGCCCGAAATGCTAAGATGGTAGCTTTTGGGTCGGCCCCTTCTATCCTGCATTTGGATTCTGCTCGGAAATAAGGAACACGATGGCAAAGGCCAGGATGGCAATCACCAGTCCGAACATGAAAATATTGTAAGCCATTCTCAGGTATTTGTATTTGCGGGCCAGCACAACACCGAGACTGTAAATGTCCTTGATCATACTACTATCCAGGTAATCACGATCCGCCATCATCTGCTTCATCGCCCAGTCGTAGTCCCTGAGTTGCATATTGAAGAAATTACCGAAAAACAAAAGGTTCACTTTTTTATTCTCGATATCCTCCTGTGTGAATGTGCCGCGGTTCACATTGGGCCTGGTAGCCAGGATGGCGAACACTACGGCACTGAGGCATACGGTCAGCAAGATGATGGTAGGCACGATGAATTCAGGATAGAACTGCAATTTTCCCAGCAGCACAGACACCATGATGGAGATCACGATGGTATTCACCGAGATCATGATATTCGCTTTGCTGTCTGCCATCTGGCTCAGGTTCACATGGTTCTCGCTCATGATGCGGAACATGGTAGCGATGCTTCTTTCCGTCCTCGCCGCTTTATCTTTTTCGAGTTTTTCCTTTTCCCTTTCCAGCTTCTCCCTTTCTCTTGCCAGTTTATCGTTTCCATTATTTTTTTCAACCGGCGCCACAATATTATTTTCGGGTGGGAGCTTTGTGTTCACTACCATCTTTTCCATGGAATCATCTTCCTCTTTTCCATTTTTGTCGTTCTTCCGGATCAGCGCCAGCAAATGCTGTTGCTTCACAGGTTCCAGCACTGTTTTACCGTATTCAGTGAAGTAGCGGTGCTGTTGTAAAAAGAAGATATTCTTCTGGCGCCATTCTTTCTTGCCGAGTTTGTTATCGAAAAGAAGATTGAGCTCCTGCCGAAGCAGCTTGTTCTTTTCCGGGAAGATAGGCATACCGAGATGTGAGAGATCTGCATCGCAGAGGATCTGCTCCAGTAGGTTGGTAGGGCTTTGCGGCCATTTGGTGGCCATGATGGCATTACTCACTTTGTCGATGGTCTGCTGGTCTGCTCCCCGGCTTTGCAGGAAGTCCGTAGCAATATCACGACTTACTTCTTCATGTCTTTTCGGTTGACCTGCGGAATAGCCGGTATCGTGGAACCAGGCAGCCAGCAGCAGTGCGGGTCTTTCTTCCTCCGGAAGGCCCAGGTGAGTGGCCATCAGGTCTGAGGCTTCCACCACTTCCCTGGTATGGTCTAAGTTATGATACACAAATGCAGGATTCACTTTGGTAGTGAAGATGCCCGTTACATATTGCCTGGCCTCCTGTAATAATTGCTGCGCGGCTGATGTCATACCTTGAATGATTTCGACAGTCTAAATTAAGCAATAAAAGATTGTATATTTAAATATCGATTCCCTGCCCCAACTTTGTATCCCAATAAGTGTTGTTGTTTTATGAACAGAATCAATTCCTGTATCCTTTTCATATTGCTGATTACCGGCTTTTCCGGATGTACCGGACAGGGTAAATCCTTTGTACCCTCTATTCCCGGCTATGACGCCTCCAGGAAAACCACCCTGGTGCTGGACAAAGACCTGCTGGAAATCTCAGGCATGTTCTGGCTCCCCAATAATACCATCGCGGCCATCAACGACGAAGAAGGAAAAGTTTTCCTGGTGGACCCGGAAGACGGCGACCTCCGGGTGAGGAAATTTGGTAAGAAGAGGGATTATGAAGATATCGTGCAATTAGACAGTTTCTATTTTGTGCTTGAAAGCAATGGCAATATCCACCGGGTACCCGTAAACGTAAAACACGTGGAAGATGAATTCGAGTTCCATCGCAAGAAGAAGATCGAGTTCGAAAGCCTTTATATCGATCCCAATAACCAGCTCATCCTGCTGTCTAAAGAACAAAGGGAATCAAAGAAAGGCGTGCTGGCCTATAGCTTTAACCCCATTACCCTGCAATTTTCCGATACGCCGGTATATGCCATCAGGTGGAAAGATATCCGCAACCAGTTCAAGAACAACAATGTGGAATTCAAACCATCGGCAGCCGCTATCCATCCGGTAAAACGGACCCTGTTCATTGTGGCCAGTGTTGGCAAAGCCATGCTGGAAACGAGTTTGGAAGGAGAAGTGCTTGCGGCTTATCAACTCAATCCCGATCAGTTCCCTCAACCCGAAGGCCTCACCTTCGCTCCGAATGGGGACATGTATATCTCCAATGAAGGAGTGGACGGTAAAGGAACGATATTGAAATTCCCCTATAGCGGGAACTCAAAATAAACAGCGTGCCGCCAGTCGCTCGCCTCCCGGCGAGTGACTTTTGTTTAGTCGCCTCCGGCGACGCGGTGTTCGCCGGAGGCGAACAAATACCAGTCACTCGCCGGGAGGCGAACGACTGGGCACACAATAAGTAATATCAATATTTCTGTATGAATAGGATCTATACCTGGCTGGTTTTATTGCTGATCTTCTCAACCGCGTCCGCATCAGCGCAGGATTCGCTTGCACATCGCATCATCCTCGTAGGAGATGCCGGCAAACAGATCGATGGCCGTCACCCTGAACTGGAACTGATGAAGTCACTCTTCAACCTAGACGCCCGCACCACTGTACTCTTCCTCGGCGACAATGTGTACCAACACGGTCTGCCAGACTCCACTGCTTCCAATTATCCCGAAAAGAAAAAGATCCTCGATGATCAGATCAACTCCGTAAAAGGTACTGCAGCGCAGGCATGGTTCATGCCGGGAAACCACGACTGGAACAAGGGCAAACACAATGGTTTCGCCCAGATCCTGCACCAGGCGCGTTATGTGGAATCCTTACAGATACCAAATATTCATTTTGCACCGCTCGAAGGATGTCCCGGCCCCGTAGAAGTGAAACTCACTGATGAGATCACCCTGCTGATCATCGACAGCCAGTGGTGGTTCCAGCAAGAAGGCCGCCCCGGCGAAACCTCCGACTGTGATTGCAAAACCAATGATGAGCTCACACTTGCCATTAAAGATGCACTCTATCGCAACCGCAATAAACTCGTGATCTTCGCTGCCCACCATCCTTTCAGAACACATGGTGAGCACGGCGGATACTTCACTTTCAAACAACATTTATTCCCGCTTACCGAAGTGAACGAGAACCTGTATATCCCACTGCCTGTTATCGGTTCCATATACCCGTTATCCCGCTCCTGGTTCGGAAATATACAGGATATGCCACATCCCGTTTACAAGAAATATATTCAGTCGCTGGACACTTTGCTCAACAAACATCCTTATTCCATCAGGGTTTCAGGGCATGAGCATACACTGCAATACATGACGGAAAATGGACAGCAACATATCGTCAGCGGAGCCGGCTCCAAGCAAAGCCAGGTGAAATACGGAAAAGATACGCGCTTCGCCAATAAAGGCACCGGCTTTGGCGTACTGGATATTTCCACCAATGGAAGCATCACGCTTACTTTCTATTCCTCCCTCTCGAAGGAAGCCAATCATGTATTGTATCAAACATCATTACCTGCATTTAAATCTCCTGGCCTGGAAGAAGCAGCAGTTGCCATTCCAAATCTACCGGACTCCTTCACTACTGTCACTGCGCCCTACTATAAAGCCAACCGCTTCAAGAGATGGTTGCTGGGAGACAATTACCGGAAAGAATGGACTACACCTCTCACTGTTCCTGTATTCGATATGGGTAAAGTGCGTGGCGGCCTCAAGCCTACCAAACGCGGCGGCGGTATGCAGTCCCGCTCGCTCAGGCTGGAAGATGCTGAAGGCCGCGAGTTCGTATTGCGCAGCGTGGAGAAGTATCCCGACAAAACCCTGCCGGAAGAGTTCCGTCAAACATTCGTGAAAGATGCAGTGGTAGACGGCATTTCAGCCTCTTACCCATTTGCAGCGCTCTCGGTGCCGCCACTGGTTACTGCAGCACAGATACCGCATGCCAATCCCAAACTGGTATGGCTACCCGATGATCCGCGCCTGCTCCAGTTCAGGCAGGACTTTGCCAATGGCCTTTATCTTTTTGAAGAAAGAGAACCACTCGAACTTTCTAAAACCTGGAGTACTGAAAAAGTGATCGAAAAGTTGCAGGAAGACAATGATAATAAAACTGATCAGAAAGCTGTCTTACGGGCAAGGCTACTCGATCTGTTCATCATGGACTTCGACCGTCATGAAGACCAGTGGCGCTGGGGCGCTCCCGAAACCGCCAAAGGAAAGGGAAAGATCTATTTCCCTATTCCCCGCGACCGTGATCAGGCCTTCTTCACCAATGATGGCGTTATTCCCAAACTCATCAGCCAACCCTGGCTCATTCCAAAATTCCAGGGCTTCCGCGCAAAAGCAAGGAATATCAATACTTTCAACTTCAATGGAAGGTATTTCGACCGTTCCTTCCTGAACGATCTCAGCGAATCCGACTGGGCCGAAGGTGTAGACTCCTTCCTGCCTCTCATGACGGATTCCGCCATCCGCCTGGCTTTGCAGCAACAACCACAGGAGATCCAGAACGATGCCGTTCCCCATATCATCAAAACCCTTCAGGAAAGAAGGAACAATTTGAAGAAAGAAGCATTGACCTATTATCGCTTCCTCTCCAAAGAAGTGGACGTGGCCGGTTCAGACAAACGTGAGTTGTTCGAGATCACGCGCAATGAAGACGGCTCCGTGAAAGTGGTGGTGCGCAAGATCAATAAAGAAGGGGAAGAAACGAAAAAACTGTACAGCCGTACTTTCCGTCATGGTGAAACCAAAGAGATCCGTTTGTACGGAATGGGAGGCGAAGATAAGTTCGTGCTCAACGGCGATGGCCGCAAAAGCATTCTCGTGCGCATCATCGGCGGAGCGGGAGCAGATACGATCGATAATTCGGCTACCCATTCCAGTGGTAGCAAGACCCGTGTATACGATCTCAAAACAGAGGCCAATGTGATCACAGGTGCAGGAAAAGAGCTGAAGAAATTCTCCTCCGATCCCGCCGTGAATGAATATGACCGCAAATCATTCCGCTACAATATCTGGGCACCCCTGGTCAATGCCGCCTTCAATCCTGACGATGGCGTTTTCCTGGGCGCAGGTTTCAAATACACCGGCAATAAATTCCGCCGCAATCCTTCCGTGATACACAAATTACTGGTAAGCCATGCACTGGCAACCAATGCCTTCACCATCCGCTACAGCAGCGATTTCCGCAAAGCGATCGGCAGATCTGACATCTTCGTATATGCGAACCTGAATGCGCCGGATTATGTGACCAACTTCTTCGGACTTGGTAATGAAACCAATTACAATAAAGATGCACCAGGCAAGATCGATTATTATCGCGCACGCTACAACAAAGGCGATATGGCTGTATTGCTGAAGCGCGAGATCACTAACTGGCTGGCCATCGGTATCGGTCCATCTTTCCAGTATTTCCGTCCGGATGAAGACGAGAACCAGGGCAGGTTCCTTTCCAATTTCGCAGAGAACGGACTGGATCCGAAAACCTTGTTCGCGGACAAATCCTACCTGGGTGGTCAGTTCAATATGAATATCGATACACGCGATAATGAAGTGATGCCTTCACGCGGTACGTTCTGGCAATCATCGCTCAAAGTATTGCGCGGCCTCAATGATAATTCCGGCTACCTCACGCAGTTGAATTCCGATATGGCTCTCTATTTTCCTTTAAGCAGCACAGCGGGCACAGTGATTGCAACCCGTTTTGGAGGAGGGATCAATTTCGGGAAATATGAATTCTTCCAGGCTCAGTATCTGGGTAATACGGAGAACCTGCGTGGATTCAGGAAATACCGCTTCGCGGGAAAATCGATGTTGTACAACAATACCGAGCTGCGCATCAAGGTAACTGATTTCAGGACCTACCTGCTGCCCGGCGCCATCGGTATAGTTGCATTCAATGATATTGGCCGTGTATGGGTTGATCATGATCAATCCAATGTTTGGCACCACGGTTATGGCGGAGGCATCTGGCTGGGCATTGTAAAAAGGATTGTATTGACTGCCAGCCTCACTTCGTCCAAAGAAAGCACCCTGCCCCTTTTAACGTTTGGTTATCAGTTCTGATTTTGACCTTAACATTTTCCTGCCGTCTAATGAGGGCATAACAATTAAAATGTTAACCATGAGAATAGTACAGAACGCGTTGAAAGCCTCTTTGTTACTCCTGCTCTTCGTTACTGCCTTTACAACAGTGGCCAGTGCACAAACAAAGCAGGAAAAAGAAGCTGCAAAAGCAGCCGAGGTAAAAAAACTGGTAGACGGTCAACGTTATGTGTTCATCGCTCAAACAGTATTACCTCAATCCGGCCGGACAAGACAGGTAACGCCGGACTTCGATTTTACGGTAACTAAAGATACCATCATTTCTTACCTGCCCTATTTCGGAAGGGCCTTCCAGGCAACCCGGACTACAGAAGGTGGCATCAAATTTGAATCTAAAGATTTTGAATACACGAAAACCGATGGAAAGAAAGGTGGATGGGATATCCTGATCAAGCCGAAGGATGCGAACGATATTCAATCCGTTCGGTTGAACATCACCGAAAGTGGTTATGCTTATCTTCAGGTACAGAGCAATAACCGTCAACCGATCTCTTACAACGGTTATGTTACCGAAATAAAAACAAAAAAGAAAAAATAGAACTCATTTTTCCGAGAAAAGCAAAGGGCTATCCAGTGATGGGTAGCCCTTGTTTATTGAAATGGGGAATGATCATTTATTTACGCCCGCCAGTTTTCTTCCTTCTTTTTCCCGGTCATCTTCTTCTGATTCTATTTCCAGGTTCACGCCTACTCTCAGGGCTTTCAATCCACTTACACCCTGCAATTCTTCCAGTTCCAGTCTTTCCACTTCTCCACGGAGCAATCCCTGGTTTTGCAGGTATTCGATATACTCCAGGTATTCGAAGGCTTCCTGTTGCTGCGAATATACGATGGCGATATAACCAGGTTTGGTCAACCTTTCATTGGAATCTTTCAGGTGTACCTTATCGATCCTTTTCTTGATGATCTCGTAACGGATATTGTATGCGCCGTCCACATCGAACTTGCGTTCCGCAGTGCGGAAGCTGATGGAGATCGGGTGGCTATGCGCAAGGATCAGTTGGCTGGTCTGCAATGGCATGGCCAGTTGTTTCTCCAGTGAATGCGTGAGCCTGGCGGCTTTCGCCAGTGTGCTCAGTTGCCAGATCTTGAGGTTGCGCAGGTAGAAGAAATCGAATTTCTTTTCGGGCGTGATGGACTGACCGATATAGATATTGAAGTCCACACCATCTGTTACGAACCTTTCAAAATAATGCGGGAAGATCTGCTGCGCCATTTTCTGTTCATGATCGATGAATCGCGCAACTTCATTGTTTATTTGTGTAATGCTGTCTTCATATTTCTTTCTGTGATGGTACACCATTTCAACAGGTGAGTCCACCGCTTCAAAGTATTTGTTGATCGGTTTATTCAATGATGGCATGATGGATTGCAGGTGCTTGAACAACTGCACCACTTCCACTTTCAGGAATTGCAGGATACTCAGTTCATCATCCGCGAACAGGATATTGGACACGGAGTGAATGTATTTCCTGATCTTGAAATTGGTTTCATCCAGCAGGGGGAAAGGATGATCTTTCTTTGCTGCCAGCACGATATCGTTCGCCTGGTTCAGTTGTTCCAGTAGATCGAGCTGTATGGAATGATTCCTCTCAACGGAAGAATTGCGGATATCGATGGCGCCATAGAGCGGATACACTCCTTCAAACACGATTGGTTCGATCTTCACTTCGCCATCTCCCTTATCCATGCCCGTGAGGTAGTTGAGAGCGGCTTCAGTGAAGCGCCATTCAACGGCATCCTGTACAGCAGTGAACTGGTCTTTGATCACGCGGTCCACCTGGTGGTCAAGGTTCTCCTGCGCTTTTTCCATCGCGATCCTGAAGAGTGGAATGGCTGGCTCGATCCTGAGCACATGCTCGGGCTGGAATCTTCCTTTTTCTTCTGTAACGATGATCAGCACACCCATCATTTCTTTGTTATCTCCGAAGAGGGGGCAGATGATGGCGCTTCTCCAACCGAACTCTGCCATGAATGTGAGGAAGGGATAACGCATTACTGCCTCTTCATTGATCTCGTTCACCAGTAATGGCTTCGGATTCTTTGCAAAGGCGGTGGTCACTGCCTGGTAAAGGTATTGCAGCTTTTCAGGCGATGGCTTGCGCTTTACGATATACTCGTCCATAGTGGTGTAGAACTCGGAGAGTACCATATGGTTGTTCACCTGGAAGAAAGGCTTCACGGCAGTTTTCACACCGGGCACACCCAGAAGATTTTGCACCTGGTTCTGCAGGTCGCCAAACAGTTCAGTATCAGCGAAATTGTTCAGGTGAAGGAGTTTGTCGCGAATGATATTCAATACTTCTCTTTCCGTTACTTCCCAGATGCGGATGATCACCATGCCTTCGAACTCGAATTTGTCCAGCGGAAGGGCGGTACGCAGGCCGGGCACATGATCGATACCCCCACCAGCTTTCACACAGCCGATCTGCACTTCATCGGGCAGTGGCGGTAATTCGCCTCTTACACGAACATCGAGGAACCTGGTATCGATTTCCAGTTCCATGTATCGGTCCAGGCCTGTTTCCGGGCATTTGTAGGGTTCTACCATGCGCACGGTATCGGTTTTATCGATATCGTAAAGTCTGCTGAGGATGAACTGATACATGCAATCTTCCTTGCCTGATTGAGGCGATCCACCACCACAGGCATCTGCTTCAGGAAGTGTGATATCATGTGTATGCGGGTCCACGATGAAGAGCTCGCGGAACTTTGTTGATTCATAGAACATCTTCATCTGGAAGGGGAAGCCCGCTCCGAAAAGATCTTCTTTATCGTTGAGGGTCACAGGAAACACTGTGGCCATCATTTGTTCTATGAGTGTTTTGTGTTTGTCCAGAACAGACAGATCATCGATCCTGCCTAATAGTTCAGGGTATTGCCGAACCTTGTTCAGCAGATCCTGGTACAACTGGCGGGTTCCTTCCCTGCCCTCCCGGATCATCTTCTCCCACTCCCGGATAAGGGGGGCGAAACTCAGATAAGAGTGCGGCGCCTGGGTAAAATTTGATTCCATTGATTGTCTGATTAATTACTGTTAATTACGCTAAAAAACTAAGTCCTCTCTAAGGGTAGACGGCTGGCTCGGTTGGATATTGTAAAATTACAATAATAACAGTGGGCCCGCCAAAAAGTTGGCGGACTAAACCCCGGGTTTAACCGGTTTTTCTCCGGTTTTGACCGGTAGTACTGTTGCGTTGGCAGTAACCTAAATGTTAGTGGTTGAACTTTGGCGGAGTGTGCCCAATCGCTCGCCTCCGGCGAGTGATTTATATTTTAAGCGCCTCTGGCGCCGCAATGTTCGCCGGGAGGCGAACAAATATAAGTCACTCGCCGGAGGCGAGCGACTGCCAGCACCCTGTTATTTTACTGCCAGCACCCTGTTATTTTTTTGCAGCCTTCTTTCGTTTTTCATTCAGCGCTTTGATCTCTTCCTTCATTACCACGTTCTGATAATATTTGCAGGCAGGTTTCAGTCCGCATTCGGCGCATTTGGGATTTCGGGCCACGCAGATATATCGTCCGTGAAGAATGAGCCAATGGTGCGCGATATGCACCAGGTCTTCCGGAATGAATTGTAACAATTGTTTTTCCGTTGCCAGTGGAGTGGTGGCCTTAACGGTGAGGCCTATACGCGCAGACACGCGGAACACATGCGTGTCCACGGCCATGTTCGGCTGCTTGTCTATCACAGAGGTGATCACATTGGCAGTTTTGCGGCCAACGCCGGGAAGCTGTACCAGCTCTTCAACAGTATGCGGGATCTCGCCACCGAACTGCTGCTCCACCATCTGGGCCATCCCGATGAGGTGTTTGGTCTTGTTATTCGGATAGGAGATGCTCCTGATGAGCGGGAACAGCTTGTCAAATGTGGCTTTGGCCAGATGTTTCGTATCCGGGTAATGCTCAAATATTGCCGGCGTGGTCATGTTCACGCGCTTGTCTGTACATTGTGCAGACAGGATCACCGCTACCAGTAACTGGTAGGGATTATCGTACAACAATTCAGTTTCCGCATTGGGTGCGTGCTCCTGAAAATAATGGATTACAAAGTCGAAACGTTCTTTTCTTGTCATCGGATCCTGGTGATGACTGCGAATTTACGGGAGAAGGGTTATTCACCGAACAGCCTGGCTAATCAAATCAGGCTATCAGTCGGGGGATTGGATCAGTGTTGCACCGATTCTGTGGCCGTTTGGCGGGCATAGTTGAGCACATTCAGTACTGCTTCATGCCTGGGTGATTCTACCAGGGAGTTGAGCGTTTTCCTGGATGCTTTCAGCACTTCCAGCTTTTCACGAAGGGTCCAGTCTTCCTGTAAAGCGGCCTCTATCGCTGCGGTTTTCCCGGGGGAAGTTTCATTATACAAATACTGTACGAGTTCCTCTGGTGTAAAGAGAACTGTCATAGGCAATCCTTTTTGTCCTTGAATAAATAGTTCCGAAGAGTCAATTCGGATGTCCGTCCGTGATTAATAAACGTGGGTTGGTTCCTCTTTATTGTACAAAGGTATTGGAAATATAATATGCAGGAACAGGGGCTGGCAAGGTAAACCATTACCATCACCGGAAAAATAGTAAAACTACCAACGTGGACAAAGCCGGGAAAACTTTTAATGGGAAGGGTTGATAATCAGCTAATCACAACAGTATGGAACTGAATAATTATTCCGGAAGGATAAAAAGGTCTTCGTTATCCTTCTTCATCCAGTACTTCTCACGGGCAAATTTCTCCAGGGTGGATTTGTCCGATTTGAGTTGTTCAAGCTCCGATTTGGTTAAATTGATCTGGTCCAGGTAATAGTCCCGGCTCTCTTCCAGCTTGTGGAGCTCGGATCTGTGCTTGAAATATGTGGTGAAGATATCCTGGTCATCAAAGAAGAGGATCCAGACTACAAATACGAGGGTTGTCAGGATGTATTTGTTCTTTAACCAGGCCGGTATTCGGGAGATGAGCTTCATGTTGTATAAAATGGAGGATCAGAAAACGATAGCGAAAATCAGGCCGCTATCACTTTCTGATCCATCCGGAAAACTATTTGGAATTGAATTCAGTCAAAAAGCTTACTTACCAAATTTAATTCTTCCTTTCGGATAAATGGCAGTCTCTGCCAACATTTCTTCGATGCGGAGCAGTTGGTTATACTTGGCCATACGGTCTGTACGGCTGGCAGAACCAGTCTTGATCTGTCCGCAGTTCAGGGCAACAGCCAGGTCAGCGATAGTGGTATCTTCCGTTTCACCGCTGCGATGGCTCATGATGGTATTGAAACCATTGGTCTGTGCCAGTTGCACAGCATTGATGGTTTCAGTTACAGTTCCGATCTGGTTCACTTTGATCAGGATGCTGTTGGCGATATTCTTATCGATGCCTTGTTTCAGACGTTTAACGTTAGTCACGAAAAGATCGTCACCCACCAGCTGGCATTTGCTGCCGATGGCTTGCGTGAGATTCTTCCAGCCTTCCCAGTCGTCTTCAGCCATACCGTCTTCGATAGAAACGATAGGATATTGCTTCACCCAGTTGGCCCAGTAGTTCACCATTTCATCTGAGGTGATCACTTTATTGGTGCTCTTGTAGAATTTGTAGCCGTTTGTTTTTTCGTCCCACATCTCTGTACTGGCGGCGTCCATCGCGATAGCAATTTCTGATCCGGGTTTGTAACCGGCGGCAGTGATGGCTTCGAGTACAGTTTCGATCGCTTCTTCATTGCTCTGGATGTCCGGGGCAAAGCCACCTTCATCCCCAACGTTGGTGCTGTATCCTTTCTTTTTCAGAACGGATTTCAGGTGATGGAAGATCTCGACGCCCCAGCGCAGACCCTGGCTGAATGTTTCAGCGCCTACTGGGATCACCATAAATTCCTGGAAGTCGATCTTGTTGTCTGCATGCGCACCGCCATTGAGGATATTCATCATCGGGATAGGCAGTACGGTTGCATTCACGCCACCGAGGTAACGGAAGAGGGGAAGACCGGTTTCTTCAGCAGCAGCTTTTGCAACGGCCATTGAAACAGCCAGTGTGGCGTTGGCGCCCAGCTTTGCTTTATTATCAGTACCATCGATGTTGATGAGTTGCTCGTCTATATATGCTTGTTCAGTAACGTCGATGCCGATCAGTTGTTCAGCAATGATCTCGTTAACATTCTTTACTGCCTGCAAAACGCCTTTACCCATGTAAACGCCTTTGTCGCCATCACGCAGCTCAACAGCTTCGTGTTTTCCGGTTGATGCGCCACTGGGAACTGCGGCTCTTCCTGAGAATCCTTCTTCAGTGGTCACATCCACTTCCACAGTAGGATTACCACGGCTATCTAAGATCTGTCTTGCATGAATGTCAGCAATGTAACTCATGATTCAATTTTATTGTTTTGTTGATGATGATGTGAGGCTCCGGAAAACTTCTTCCAGACTTTGTTCACCGGATTGCAAAGAAACGATATTCAGATTGTGTTGCAAAGCCAGTTCCATCAATTGTTTATTAGCTTCCTGCACATCTTTGCAAACTAACTCCCATTCGTTAGGGGTGATACGGTTCACTTTGTCTACTGCGCTCAAACGCTCCATCCATGCAGCTTCCAGCGGTTCCTTGAAAATCACTTTCAGTGTGGCGGTATGATTTGAACGGCTGCGAAGCGCTGTGAGACTATCATCCGCCACCAGCTGGCCTTTGTTGATGATCACTACGCGATCGCAGATGGCTTCTACTTCCTGGAGGATATGGGAAGAAAAAATTACAGTCTTGTTCACACCCAATGTTCTGATCAGTTCCCTGATCTCGAGGATTTGATTGGGATCGAGGCCGGTAGTTGGTTCATCCAGCACCAGTACTTCGGGATCATGAATGAGTGCTGCTGCAAGGCCAACACGTTGCTTATATCCTTTGGACAACTGCCCGATCTTTTTTTTGCTTTCGGGTGTGAGACCAACAGTTTCGATCACTTTCCCGATGGTCTGTTTTTTATTTTGCACTTTATGTACATCGGCAATAAAGTCGAGATACTCTCTCACATACATATCGAAGTAAAGGGGGTTGGCTTCGGGCAGGTAACCGATCTTTGCCTTGGCTTCCAGCGGTCTTTCCATTACATCGATGCCGCAAACAACGGCCTGGCCTGCATCTGCAGCCAGGTATCCTGTGATGATCTTCATGGTGGTGCTCTTTCCGGCGCCATTGGGGCCGAGAAAACCAACGATCTCTCCCCTTCCGATAGCAAAGGACACATCGTTCACTGCTTTCTGTTCACCATAGTTCTTTGTGAGCCCTTTCACTTCAATGCTCATATCAATGTAGGATTTGTGAGATGTTTAGAACTGGTATTTATAAAGATCGTCTATAACGCTGCCGGCCTTCATTTCGTACGCAACATTGATAAGACCATCTTTGAGCCCATACACCCAACCGTGGAGATCGGGGCGTTGCTCCTGTTGCCAGGCTCTTTGGATGATAGATGTTTTAGCGAGATTGGTGAGTTGTTCTTTCACGTTGAGCTCAACCAGGCGGTCGAATTTCTTTTCTTCTTCCGTTAATGCATCCAGTTCATCGCGATGAAGACGGTATACGTCCTTGATATTGCGGAGCCACATATTCAGCACCAGTTTGTAGTCTGTGTTGGTCATGGCAGCTTTAACGCCGCCGCATCCATAGTGGCCGCAAACGATCACATGCTTCACTTTGAGATGGTTCACTGCATAATCCAGTACAGCCAGCAGGTTCACATCTGTATGCACTACCAGGTTGGCCACGTTGCGATGAACGAAGATCTCACCGGGTTGTGTATTGGTGATCTCATTGGCGGGAACGCGGCTGTCGCTGCAGCCGATCCACAGGAACTCGGGTGTTTGTAGTTGCGCGAGGCGGTGGAAATATTCAGGATCTCCGCTCACTTTACTGTTTGCCCATACTTTGTTTTCTGCCAATAGCTTTTTGTAGGATTCGCTCCACATACCAGTTGGATTTGATTCCCACAAATATAGCGGTATACGGGTAAAATCCGGCCAACAGTTCTGCTGCCCGGCTTACCCGCACACCGCTAATTAAACGGATGTATTGGTCAAAAATCGATTAAACGATCTGGTAGTTCAGCTTCTTCACCGGAGGTGCGAGGCTGAAGATTTGTTTGATATGACCATCTTTCAGGCCATATACCCAACCATGGATATGGGGCCTTTCTTCGCGCGCCCAAACCTTCTGGATAGTGGCGGTCTTGGCCAGGTTGAGCACTTGTTTGCGAACGTTATGCTCTACCATCAGGTTCACACGGTCAGCTTCATTTTCAAGTGCATCAATCTCCTTGCGGTTCTCTTCATAGAGTTCTTTGATGCCGAGGATCCACTTGTCGATGATGCCGAAGCTCTGGTCTGTCATAGCAGCTTTCACCCCACCACAGTTGTAGTGACCACAAACGATCACATGTTTCACTTTCAGATGCACTACTGCATATTCCAGTACACTGAGGCAGTTCACATCATCTTCCACTACCAGGTTGGCGATATTGCGGTGAACGAAGATCTCACCGGGAACAGTATTGGTGATCTCATTGGCAGGCACGCGGCTGTCGCTGCAACCAATCCAGAGGAACTCTGGCTTTTGTACATTTTCCAGTCTTTTGAAGAAGCCGGGATCTTCATTTACTTTTTCCTGTGCCCATGCTTTATTCTCGAGGAGTAATTTTTCAATTGCTTGCATAACATTAGTTTTTAGATGCCAGAATTTCCTGGTGAACTCCGTTTCCGTTCACAGAAAAGCCCTGGTCTTTGTAAACACTTTTTTTCAGTTCAACAGTAATGTCTTTCAATGGCGCTGCTTTCATGAAGTCTTCGATTACTTCCACCACGTCTTTATCGATGAAGTCCGCACGCTGTGCATCGATCATCACATAAGAATTCTCCGGAACTTTTTCCAGTTTGTTCTTGATGATGGGTTTATTGAGATAGCTCACATCTTTCCGCAGGCGGAACAGGTATTTGTTGCTGTCGTGTACAACAAATACAGCGGATTTGAAATTGCTTCTCAGTACAAAGAACATGGCTACCACACATCCGATGAAGATACCCATCAGCAGGTTGGTGAACAGGATCGCTACTACGGTGATCACAAAGGGAAGGAACTGCGTCCATCCTTTTTTGTAGAACTCCGCAAAGAGAGCGGGCTTACAGAGTTTATATCCTGTATAGATCAGTACCGCTGCCAGCGATGCATAAGGGATCAGGTTGAGCAGGAAGGGGATCAGCGCCACACAGAGCAGCAACAGAAGACCGTGCATGACTGCAGACATCTTGCTTTTCGCTCCTGCGTTGACGTTAGCAGAAGTACGAACGATCACAGATGTAATGGGAAGACCCCCGATCAAACCTGCGAGCATATTACCTGTTCCCTGCGCCATCAGCTCCCTGTTCTTGGGAGTAACGCGTTTGTACGGGTCCATCTCATCCGAAGCTTCGATATTCAGCAGGGTTTCAAGGCTCGCTACGATAGCCAATGTAATGGCGGTAGTCCACACAGTGATATTACCCAGGTGACTGAAGTCAGGGAATGAGAAGAAGGTGATGAACTCAGCAGGTGAGTTGGCCATCGGGATGTTCACCAGGTGTGAAGCTCCCAGCGCCAGCGCAGGGTTGGTGGCTTTCAGCCATTCATTAACGCCTACACCCAGCAATACAACGATCAGCGCCGAAGGGATCAACTTGAATGCCTTAGCTTTTTTAACCAGAACCTTGTCCCAGAATACCTGCAAGGCGATAGACACCACGCCCAATGCAAACGCAACAGGCAACATATATCTTACAGAATAGTAAAGCTCAGTAAATGTATTTCTGCCATCTTTCTGTTTGAATTCTTCATCACCCACAAAATCCGCATCAAATCCCATGAGGTGGGGGATCTGTTTCAGGATGAGGGTGAGACCGATGGCCGCCAGCATCCCTTTGATCACACCGGCAGGAATATAATCGCCCAACACACCCAGTTTCAGGTAACCTAAAATGATCTGGATGATACCAGATAACACTACCGCCAGCAGGAAGGCTTCAAACACCGGCAGTTTGCCGATAGCTCCCGATACAATAGTGATCAGACCTGCAGCGGGACCACTCACACTCAGCGGTGATTTACTGAGCAGACCAATCACAATACCACCCACGATACCGGCAATCAGACCTGAGAACGATGGGGCACCAGAGCCCAACGCAATCCCAAGACAGAGCGGCAGCGCCACTAAGAAAACCACAACCGAAGCAGGGAAGTCAGAGCCGAGTGAGCTCAGCAACCCCTTTTCTTTTTTGACCATAAAAATTATTTAATACATCCGTTTATAAGGAGTCGTTTATCGAATAAGACCATCATCTCCCAATCGCTATCCGTCCGTTTTTCGGATAACAATTACGACAAGTTCAGGGCAAATGAATGCGCACTTGAATTGTACAGAGATGGCAGTAACGCCATGCTATGCGTCCTAACAATTATTAGAATGGAATAACATCAGCTATGCGAAGCATAACTGTGCAAAGAAGATTTAAGCTTCGGGAGGGGGGGAAATGATTTCGAAATGAACAAGTTTCAATTGTTCGGCCTCGTGGATCTTATGACGGAACAATGCGTTGATCCAATATGGGTCCACTGAGCCTTCGCCCTCGTGGATATATTCTTCCTGGATAGTAATGGGACCGCCGGGAGATTTTTCATCGGGGCCGGCAGGATTCGGATTGCCTTGGGAACTGCAATCTTCATCAGCCTGTAAACATGAAAATTCAACATGCACCCTTGCATCACCTGAATAGATGAAGAAGTTGATACTGGTAAGCAGCAATAACAAACACATCAACCCTACGGAAAGGATGGCCCTCACCGCCGGACTTGTTCTGATATATTGTATTGTACTTCCTTTCATGTGTATTAACCGGAGAACAAAAATAATGCATCGCTACATGTAAAACCAAACTCTAATCGATTATTTAACAGAAAAGTGACCGTATTCAATTGACTATTAAATGCCAATTAATTCTCTGTTGATTAACAGCTTGCAAACATTTTTTGTTCAGCCGTTGTGTTAGATTTCATCAGATTTTTCGGGAAGACGACTGTATTCCCCTTTCAGAGCATAATATCCGAATATCATCAGACCAATGCAGATAGGAATGAATACGATGATGAATACAGCCCATTGAATCTTGGTGTCTATCACGGGTTTAGCTGCAATCTCATGTGCAGCAGTTTTGATCAGGTACCAGATGGCCACAGGCCCCAGCAGAAACCAAACCACACCCAATATTTTCTTCAGTGCGTTCATACACTTGTATTTAGTCGTTTACATTAGGATCGATCTTGTTGCTCACGTATACTGCGCCTATCACAAAGCAAAGGCCACCGATGATGATCGGATACCATAGCCCGCTCAGGTGATCATTTACATAAATAGTGGTCAGCAGCGTTGCAATGAATGGCGTGAGACCACCGAATACACCATTGCCGATATGATATGGCAGGCTCATACTGGTATACCTGATCTTGGTTGGGAAAAGCTCCACCAGGAAAGCGGCAATAGGACCATACACCATCGTTACATACGCCACCAGTACAAAGAGCCACCATACGGCTGTCCAGTAACCGCCGCTGCCCAGTTTCTTATCTTTATATACCACCATTGCTTCAGCACCGGCATCTTTTTCCATTACTGTTTTTACTTCCTTAAATATGGCTCCGTCAGTATAGTGGACCTCACTGGTAAGAACAACCGAATTACCAACCCTCTCCCGGGATAACAGTTTCCTTTTTTCCACTATTTCGGTTTTGGTGACAGGATCGCTGATCACCTGAAATTGTTTGAAGATATAATGATAGGTGGAGATGGCCAGCAACATACCGATCAGCATGATCCATTTCCTTCCGATCTTATCGCTCCATCCTCCAAACACTATAAAGAGCGGTGTAGCCGCAACGATAGCCCAGATAAGGATCGTACGGCTCTGATCGAAATCTATCTTACAAACATTTTCAATGAATGATTGCGCATAGAACTGCCCGCTATACCATACAACCCCCTGCCCCATGGTTGCGCCGAACAAAGCCAGCAGCACCATTTTCAGATTGGCCCTGTTACCGAAACTTTCCTTCAGCGGATTGGATGAAGTCTTCCCTTCAGATTTCAGTTTTGCAAAGAGCGGTGACTCCTGCATCTTCAAACGTATATATATAGATACGCCTACCAGTACGATGGACACCCAGAAAGGAATGCGCCATCCCCAGCTGTTGAATTTCTGAATGGAGGTTTGCAGATCGGGGTCAAGCGAATGCCGCGTCAACAGTATCACACCCAACGAAAGAAAGAGCCCCAGCGTTGCCGTGGTTTGGATCCAGCTGGTATAAAAACCACGACGGTTGGCAGGCGAATGTTCTGCAACGTAGGTGGCGGCGCCTCCGTATTCTCCGCCGAGTGCAAGCCCCTGCACCAATCGTAACAACAATACTAATAATGGTGCGGCAAAGCCGATGGTCTCATAGCCCGGCACCAATCCGATAGCGAATGTGGAGCCTCCCATAAGAACGAGCGTTAGTAAGAAAGTGTATTTTCTGCCGATGAGATCACCGAGGCGTCCGAATACCAACGCACCAAATGGTCTTACAATGAATCCGGCGGCGAATGTGGCCAGTGTTGAGAGCAAAGCAGCAGTAGGGTTACCTTTGGGGAAGAACTGATCAGCGATCACGGTGGCCAGACTTCCGAAAATATAGAAGTCGTACCACTCGATCAGCGTACCTACAGATGAGGCAGCAATCACTTTCCAGATCCCCCTGTTCGTTGCAGGAGTTTTCATGCAAGAAAGATAATGCAAAAAGCGAAATGTTGAACACACGACATTGATCCTGAAAAGATTTTAGAAATTTTCAAATGAACTTGAATTCATTTTGAATTAATTTTAGCCCTCATTACTTCAAAAAACGAGAGCCTATGTCATTCCCCTACCAGCTGAAAACGACAGCTGATTACCAAGCAGCGTATGAAAAAAGCGTTCAGGATCCCGAAGGGTTCTGGAGTGAGATCGCTTCGCATTTTACCTGGCGAAAAAAATGGGATACCGTACTGAACTGGGATTTCAAAAAACCAACCATCGAGTGGTTCAAAGGCGGTAAACTTAATATTACAGAGAATTGTATCGACAGGCACCTGGAAAAACTGGGCAATAAACCTGCTATCATCTGGGAACCGAATGATCCGGGCGAACACCATCGTGTGATCACTTACCGCGATCTTTATCACAAAGTAGTGCAGTTCGCAAATGTGCTCAAGAACAATGGTGTGAAGAAGGGCGACCGTGTTTGTATCTACATGGGCATGGTGCCGGAACTGGCCATTGCTGTTCTTGCAGCCGCGCGCATCGGGGCCATTCACTCCGTGATCTTCGGCGGCTTCAGCGCACAAAGCATTGCCGATCGTCTGCAGGATGCCAAAGCAGAATTCATAGTCACCTGCGATGGAGCCTATCGCGGCAATAAAGAAATTCCGCTCAAGAGTGTGATCGATGATGCACTGGTGCAATGCCCCTTCGTGAAAAGAGTGATCGTACTCACGCGCACACGTACGCCTATATCCATGATCAAAGGAAGGGATGTGTGGTGGGAAGATGAGATCCGCCTCGTGGAAACACAGGGCAGCCCTGATTGTCCAGCCGAAGAAATGGATGCGGAAGACATGCTCTTCATTCTCTACACTTCCGGCTCCACCGGCAAGCCCAAAGGTGTGGTACATACAGTCGGCGGCTATATGGTGTATACCAATTATTCATTCGTGAACGTATTCCAGTACCAGCCCGGGGATGTGCATTTCTGCACTGCCGATATCGGTTGGATCACCGGTCATAGCTATATCGTATATGGACCACTCAGTGCTGGCGCCACTTCACTGTTATTCGAAGGCGTACCTACCTGGCCCGATGCCGGCAGGTTCTGGGAGATCGTAGATAAATACAAAGTGAACATTCTCTATACAGCGCCCACTGCCATCAGAAGCCTGATGGGATTCGGACTGGAGCCGTTAAAGAACCGCGACCTCAGCTCACTTCGGGTACTCGGCACTGTTGGAGAGCCGATCAACGAGGAAGCATGGGCCTGGTACGATGAAAATATTGGAAAAAAGAAATGCCCCATTGTTGATACATGGTGGCAGACAGAAACTGGCGGCATCCTGATCTCCAATATTGCAGGCGTTACACCTGCCAAACCCACATTTGCTACATTGCCACTGCCCGGCGTTCAGCCCATTCTTGTTGATGAGAACGGTAAAGAAGTGGAAGGCAATGGCGTCAGCGGCAATCTCTGTATCAAGTTCCCCTGGCCCGGTATGCTGCGCACTACTTACGGAGATCATGAGCGTGCACGTCAGAATTATTTCGCTACATACGAGAACCTCTACTTCACCGGCGATGGTTGTCTCCGCGATGAAGACGGCAACTACCGTATCACTGGTCGCGTGGATGATGTGCTCAACGTGAGCGGTCACCGCATCGGTACGGCAGAAGTGGAGAATGCGATCAATATGCACACAGGAGTTGTGGAAAGCGCCGTAGTAGGCTATCCTCACGATATCAAAGGACAGGGCATCTACGCCTATGTTATCTTCCAGGGCCATCATGGCGATGATGAACTGACCCGCCGCGATATAACGTCTACCGTTAGCCGAATCATCGGGCCGATCGCCAAACCGGATAAGATCCAGTTTGTAAGCGGATTACCCAAAACAAGGAGCGGCAAGATCATGAGGCGTATTCTTCGCAAGATCGCGGAAGGTGAGATAAGCAATCTCGGAGACACTTCCACCTTGTTGGATCCCGGTGTTGTGGATGAAATAAAAAATGGAAAATTGTAAAGAAGAATATTTGAAGAAAAGAGAATGGCTGCCTGAACAAGGTGGCCATTTTTATTTCGCTGCCGCCAGTTGCTCGCGTCCCCGCGAGTGACTTGTATTTGCTCGCCTCCGGCGAGCACAACTGCAACAAACTGATCTCAAAGAAAAACCCCACGGCTGGAGTTGTGGGGTTTTCATAGAGTCGGAAACATTGACCGTTTTCTAAAGCCAATGTGTATGGCTGTTGATGTTTCCCTGTTGGATCATGGTTTTTCAGGATTCGGATTTCCTTCACAGTGGGTTACGGCGGACCCGCAACAAAGTGAATACAATTTGGTGATAAAGACAAGCATTGTGAGCAATTCGTTGCTGGTTGCGTATAAATCCTAACGAACAGCCAGTGAAAGTACTAGCTGCTGTGCAGAATTCATTGAGAATACTGGAAACCAAAAAGCGCTATTCCGGTTGATGGCCTGAATAGCGCCAATATTAATGTAATGGGAAATTATCGCTGGATCGTTACCCTTGTGCCAACCGGCAGGAATACTTCCAACTCATCCAGGTCTTCATTTTTGAGAGAAACACAACCATTGGTCCAGTTGGTATAATCATCTACCGAGAGATTGTCGTTTGGCCAGGTTCCATGGATAGCGATGCCGCCTCCTATTTTTGCCGAGCCGGGAATCTTACCTGACGCCTTCCGTTGCTTGAATTTTTCCCAGCTGCTTTGATTGGGATAGTCCAGCATCAGCATCTTATGCCATTTCTGATGGGGCCTTTTGGAGATGATCTTGAAATTGCCTTCCGGCGTTCTGCGGTCCCCTTCCATCATTTTATCTGAAAGGTCCTTATTTCCGAATACCACCGGGTAAGTGCCATACCATCCTTCATCGTCATACACTTTCAATTCGTAATCCGATTTATCTACTACAATGTAGACAATGCCAACAGGGCCTGCTTTGTAATTCGCTCTGTAAGTGGTTTTCTTTTTGGTTTCTTCAAATGCTGTGTTCACCACTACCAAAAACAACAGCACAGTAACAACTGCTAAGCGCTTCATGATAACCAGGTTTTTTGCGTAGAATCCGGGCAATAAGTATGGATTTCGTGAACGTGGTTGTTGATCGTTTTGATCCGGAGCGGGCTCCGGTCCTACGCAAGTTAACGCCGGTACATCGAAATTATTTTTAATGTGGAAAAGTTTGTTACCAGCCAAAGCGGAGGCCCACTGCATACGGGGTTTGATCGGGCCCTTTTTCAAACATGCTTTGTGTGGCAACCGTTCCGTAAACACCTACCCATCCGAAGGTGAGTTCGCCGGTATAGGCCAGTTTCCAGGGGCGGAGATCGAAATCATCGCGCTTCTTGCGTTTGCCATCGGCATCGGTGATGGTCTTCTGGCGGCTGCTGTAGAGATAGCCGGCAGTTACACCTGCGCTGAGGCCCAGGTTTCTTTTCTTATGCGGTGCGAAATTGAAATTGAGCATCAGGGGAACGCTCACATAATCCGCTGCCAGTTTGTTTTTGCTGTAATGAGTGGAATTGTCCATGATCACCTGTGTAGGGCTGGTGCCATACTTGATGGGAGATTCATAACGGTAGTTGTACAGCTCAACGCCAAGGCCATATTTCAGGTTTACATAGTGATTGATCAGGCTCAGTTTCTGCATGAAGAGCCAGATATTCACGTTGATGGATTTACCGTTGCGGAGATCAAACCAGTCTTCTGTTGCGCCGGGAGCAAAGCCTGTAGCAGGGTCCTGGATGGCAGAACCGGCATAGTTGGTCTTATCGTTGAAGTTGTTGAAACCGATATCGAATACCAGCCAGTTGGTGCTGATCTTTTTGGGCGTTTTGTCGCGATGCGATTCTATTTTGGTGCGGGAACTTCCGTCTTCATTCGTCCCTTTTTTCTTGATGATGATCATGGCGCCGATACGAACGGTATCAACTTTTTCTTTGGCGCTGGAGTCGGTCTGGGCTACGGTGGTTAATCCAATAAAGAGCCCGGTCAGGAGTATTACTATCCTTTTCATACAATGGTCTGTTTGCGATGTAATGGAAGATTATTTCAATGCGATCTCGAAGTTGGCAATGCGGATATTTCCTTTGCGGTTATCGCTGGCATCTGCATTGGTGGCTTTGTCAAAAACGCGGCCTACTCTTCTGAGGATCCCACGCATCTTGTTCTTTCTGTCTGCTGGTTGGATCTCGAAATCCTCTTCATCCAGCAGGTCATAAGAATGATCTGCGATGGCAGCCATATCGGAATTGTTCAACACAGTATTACCCGGGGACTTGACGTTGATCTTTCCTGTATTCGGCTGTTCAGTTCCTTTAAGAGCTTCTGTAGGTGTTACGTTTGAAGCTATCGTAATGTTACCGGGATCTGAAACTTTTTTTCCCTGATCATTGTTTGCCATATCCTGATTAACGGGAATGTCAGTTACAGTGCGGTTTTCAGGCATTGTGACGGGAGAAGGGATCGTGATCTGAGGACGCTGTGCCGCTGCATTGGCAGGAACTTTTTGGGCTACCTTAGATTTGCCCGCAACTTTTTCAACCTGCGATTTCTCTGCAACGGTTGAGGAAGGATGCACTTCTGCGATGGATTCATATGCAGATGTTCTTGAAGGTTCGCGGTCTGCTACGGAATCATTGGCGGCAATTCCTGATGATTGCGGAGTCTGCTGCCCATCTCGCTTAGCCATCTCCGTTTTATCATCTTTCTTCGTCAACCACTGAAAACTTACGCCACCAATCAGCAATACCAAAACAGCGGCCGCAGCCATTCTGTACCAGCGCATCATTATTACCCGACGGTTATTTTCAGAACGGTACAACAATTTCTTGTCAGGGAAAACGATGCTCTGGTCTGGCGTGAGCTTCGTCTGCTGGATCAATTCAAAGGTTGCCTGGAATTGTGGATGATGATAAACAAACTCTTCCACAGATGCTTTCTGCTGATTGCTCAGCTCATCATCTGCATAGAGTACAAAATATTGATCGCAGTTGGCGGGAGTGATAACAAATTCGTTATTGGTCTTCAGCAGTATTTCCTTACCTGGAAAAACAATCTCTTCATCAGGCCGGAATGTGCTTTGCTGCAGCATCTCCAGTTCCTGCTGAAGGTCGGGATTGGCTGCCAGGAAATCATCCACGATGATGCGCTCAGCCAGGCTGAGCTCATTGTCTACGTAGAGTAGCAACCATTCTTCGTAATTCTGTCTGGTAATGTTCATATCACAAAACATTTTCAGGACTGACCAAATAATTCTTCAACTGGATCCTGGCGCGGTGAAGGTACACTTTTACCTGGCTCTCGTTAAGCCCCATGATATTCCCGATCTCATCGTAAGAATATCCTTCATAATCTTTCAGCAATACCAGTGAGCGCTGTACTTCATTGAGCCGGCCCAGGGCCTGCTCCAGCACCTTCCGGGTATAGTGCACCTGTCCGTCCGTTACCTTCACCTCTTCCCTGAAATCCTCTCTCAGGCTGATCCGTTTGTTCTTCCGGATATGGTCTATCATCTGATTGTAGGCCACAGTAAAGAGATAACTTTTGCAACGGGTGGCATCCACCTCGCCGCGATTGATCCACATCTTTTCGAATGCCGTTTGTACCACATCCTGTGCATCTTCCGAATGACGGAGATTCTTCAGGATGAAACGATACACGTTATCCGAATACATGTTCACACAATCATTATACTCTTTCTCGGTCATAAGCAGGACCAGGCTGTTGTTTAAAGTAGACTTGTTATGTTGTGATACGAATGGCCGGAACAAAAGTTACAGGCTTCCGGAATATTTTTCAAATATATTCCCGGTACCCAATCACCTCAGTTACCCGGCCCATGAAAACAAAACCGCCTCCTGACGGGAGACGGCTTACATATTCTTTCAAAAAATAATGTAACGAATTAGTGGAAGGCGATGTTCAGCGTCCGGTTCAGCGTCTCCCAGATCAGGAACTCTCCCTGTTCTTTGAGTTGCGACTCGCATTGTTCTTTCACTACACCGGCTGCCTCGCAATCGTTCGCAACCTTACTGAGCTTTGGCGCCCAGGCAGCCAGCATGATCAGTGTTCCTGCCATCAGCAGGCAACCAACCAGCGTTACGCGAACAAAAGTTTTTCTGAACATAGTGCACCTCTTTGAAGAATAGGACGAAGGTACATCGAAAATGTTACACTATTTTTGCCCCCTATCTAAAAAAACTAGCTACATGAATAACAATCTCGTGAAAAGACTGGCAATTGAACTCGATGAGATCAGTTCCGCCGGACTCTTCAAAACTGAAAGGATCATCGAATCCCCCCAGGGAGCAGAGATCACAGTGAACGGCAGGACCGTACTTAACTTTTGCGCCAACAACTATTTAGGTCTCTCTTCTCATCCCAAAGTGATAGAAGCCGCAAAAAAATATGTCGATTACCGCGGCTATGGTATGAGCAGTGTTCGTTTCATCTGCGGTACGCAGGACATTCACAAGGAACTGGAAGCTAAAATTTCCAAATTCCTCGGCACTGAGGACACTATCCTCTATGCTGCTGCATTCGATGCCAACGGTGGCGTTTTCGAGCCATTGTTCGGCGAACAGGACGCCATCATCTCCGATGAGCTCAACCACGCAAGTATCATCGACGGCGTGCGTCTTTGCAAGGCACAACGTTTCCGCTACAAGCACAACGATATGGCCGACCTCGAAGCCAAACTGAAAGAAGCAGCTGGCAATCGCAACAGGATCATCGTTACCGACGGCTCCTTCAGCATGGACGGCACTATAGCGCAGCTCGACAAAATTGTTGAGCTCGCAGAAAAATATGATGCCGCCATCATGGTAGACGAATGTCATTCCAGCGGATTCCTCGGTAAAACAGGAAGAGGCACACACGAGTACCGCGGTGTAATGGGTAAGATCGATATCATCACAGGCACCCTGGGTAAGGCCCTGGGCGGGGCTTCCGGCGGATTCACCTCCGGCAGCAGGGAAGTGATCGAAATGCTGCGCCAGCGTTCCAGACCCTATCTCTTCTCCAATACACTTGCTCCCAGCATCGTGGGCGCTTCTATTGCAGTACTCGATCTGCTCTCTGAAACCACCGCCCTCCGCGATAAACTGGAGAACAATACCAAATTCTTCCGCAGCCAGATGACCGCTGCCGGTTTCGATATCAAACCAGGAGATCATCCCATTGTGCCCATCATGTTGTACGATGCAGTAGTAGCCCAGCAATTTGCCGCCAAACTACTGGAAGAAGGCATCTACGTGATTGGTTTCTTCTACCCTGTGGTAGCAAAAGGACAGGCCCGCATCCGCGTGCAGATCAGCGCTGCACACGATCAGCATCATCTCGAAAAAGCCATCGCCGCCTTCACCAAAATCGGAAAGGAACTCGGCGTGTTGAAATAATTCATTTCAATAATATTTTCCGGAACGGCAGCTGAACAGGCTGCCGTTTTTTATTTAGCAGCGGGCAGGCAGTCGCTCGCCTCCGGCGAGTGACTTTTGTTTAGTCGCCTCCGGCGACGCTGTGTTCGCCGGAGGTGAACCAATACAGGTCACTCGCCGGAGGCGAGCGACTGCCGCACCCTGATAATAAACCTAACATTCCCGCGTTTTATACAGAGCCTTTCTGCATGAAAAATCCTCTTTACCAGGTACCGGCATATTTACCGGATGATAGTGGATGCGAACAATGCGGCGCACCAGACATCATTCATGGCCACCCTACACCACTTTGCCAGAGGTGCAGACAGGGCTTTATCAGGTATCCCATTCCCCTGTTGATCAAAATATTTGGCGCCGCTATCATCGCTCTCGTAATCTACTGCTGCATCAGCTTCCCCTCCGATCTCGCATTGGGACTGCATATCACCAGAGGTAAAAAAGCAGAATCAGAAAAAAAATTCCTCACAGCCCAGCGGGAATTCACCAAAGCCGCTGCCAAAAATCCAGGCGATATAGAGATCCAGTGCCATCTCGCACTCGCAGCTTTCAACAATATGGACCTCACAGCATTTTCCGTGATCGCTGAAAAGCTCGTGGGCAAAAGCATCGGGAACGATCAGCTCTACAGGAAAGTGGACGATGCCATGGCAAAGTTCAATAGCTATATGCCCAAAGATTCCATGATCGAACTCATGAAAGTGCATAGGAACAATATCCCCGACAGATCATTCAAAAATTACCTCAGTAGTCACCCGGATGATATCTACGCACATTTTTCTTATGCCTCGATCCTTTTCGATCAAAATCGTTTCCATCCCTGCGACAGTATCCTGAAGAATGTATTGAAGGTCGATGCTGGATACTTTCCCGCTCTGCGGTTGATGGCCAGCCTGAAAAGAGAAATGAATGATTATGACGGTGCAGACAAATATTGCGAGGCGCTGCTGAACATCAACAATGAAGCAGGTTACGCTATCGCCTCCAAAGCCAGGACCAGGCTGAAACAGAAGAAAGATGAAGAAGGATTGCAACTGGCATTGCAAAGCGTTGAAACCGATCAGCAGGATCCTTACAACACAGCCACATTGATCCTGGCTTATCATTTCAATGGAGAAAAAGATAAATGCGATGCATTGATAGAAGAATGTAAAAATGTAAACAACGAAGCCACGAGGGAATTTGTATTGTACGCAACAGATGTGATCAGCGGCAAAGTTCCTTTCAGAACAAAATAATAAACTGATATGCTCATTCCAGGGATCGCTATCTCTATCGTCACTTGTCCGGGTGTTGTTGTGCACGAACTGGCGCATCAACTCTTTTGCCGTTTGTTCAGGATCCCCGTATTCCAGGTAGTGTATTTCCAGGTTGGCAATCCCGCAGGATTCGTATTACACGAAATCCCGCCTTACAAATGGCAAACGATCCTCATTGCAGTGGGTCCGTTCTTGGTAAACACGATCCTCGGAGCCTTGATCGCATTGCCCGCTGCACTACCTGTGTTCACACTGAACAATGCCAATTTCCTGCATTATGTGCTGATCTGGCTGGGAGTTTCCATCGCCATGCACGCTTTCCCCAGCACAGGAGATGCAAGAGAGATCTGGAACGAGGTCAGGAAGACGGATACACAGCCCATCATGAAGCTCATTGGTTACCCGCTGACAGGACTGATCTATTTAGGCTCACTGGGAAGTATGATCTGGCTGGACCTGATCTACGGCATTGCAGTAGCAGTAGCCATTCCCAACCTGATCATACAATGGCTTGCCTGATTATTTCACGGCGATCATGCTGATCTCTACATTCACACCTTTCGGTAATCCTTTTACAGCAACCGTTTCGCGCGCAGGGAAATCACCGGTGAAAGATTTGCCATATACCTCGTTCACAACCGGGAAAAGGGCCATATCACTGAGGAAAATGGTGGTCTTCACAACATGTCCGAAATCTATCTGCGCCGCTGTGAGCACAGCTTTCAGGTTCTTCATGATCTGCTCTGTTTCCCTGCCGGCATCGGTAGCTTCTATATTGCTGGTGGCAGGATTGATAGCGATCTGACCTGAAATATATACGGTTCCGTTGATCATTACGGCCTGGCTGTAAGGCCCTATGGGAGCGGGCGCGTCCGGTGTATTGATGATTCTTTTTTCCATGACGTAAAAATATTAAAACCCCGGCACTTGTACTCACCTGATAATTCCCCGTAATGCGTTTTCTTTGCGGAAAGTTTTTTAGCTATGACGATCGCAATTCTGGCCGATGATACACTTCAGCATGAATGGTTACAACATCAATTCCCTGAAGAAATCAACTTTATCTGGGTTGATTCCATGAGCTCACTCACCATGGTAGATGCGGATGCTTATATAGACCTGCTCTTCCGTAATGATCCCGAGCGCAATCAACACCTGGCAAAACTGCTGCCCAAACCCGTGCTGGTGAATGCAGTGGAATACACAACTGCCGATATCCGTCATCCCTTCATTCGGATCAATGGATGGCCCACATTACTGAAAAGGAATATCGCAGAGATCGTCTTACCTGCATCCATAACCGAAAACACAATTAAGGAATTGTTTGCTGCTTTCAACTGGCAGTATCAGCTGGCGCCTGATGTTCCGGGTATGATCACTGCGCGTGTGCTGGCCATGATCATCAACGAGGCATATTTCACATTGGGAGCGGGTGTCAGCAGTAAAGAAGAGATAGACATCGCTATGAAACTCGGCACCAATTATCCTATGGGTCCATTCGGGTGGAGCGAAAAGATCGGATTACAGCGCGTGTATAACTTGTTGCAGCAATTGCATCTGACTGACGCCCGCTACGCACCTGCGCCAGCACTCGAATCAGCTATCAAATCACAACAATCGAAACCGTAATGGCGCTACTGCTCAACATAGATACAGCTACAGAGAACGCGGGCATTTGTATTTCAAAAGATGGCAAGGCGCTGCGAACAATGGTGAACAACCAGCAGCGGGATCATGCGGCCTGGATACAGCCCGCTATCGAACAGATTTTACAGGAAACGCAAAATACCGCAAAAGACCTTCAGGGTATTGCTGTAACTGCCGGTCCAGGCTCTTACACAGGGCTGCGTGTAGGCATGGCAACAGCGAAAGGATTATGCTTTGCGTTGAATATTCCACTCATTACAGAAAATACTTTGCGTGTAATGGCTTATGCCGCAACACTGCAATCTTTCCCAAATGGGGATGAGTACAGCATTAAAGCCGGATTAAAAAACGCAACGCTTCTCTGCCCGATGATCGACGCCAGAAGGATGGAAGTGTTTACTGCTCTGTATGATTTGGAGTTAAACATTGTTGAAAAGCCCGCTGCGCTTATCCTTGAACCTGACTCTTTTAACAAAGAATTAGAAAATAATAGTATACTTTTTCTCGGCAATGGCAGTGCTAAGTGGAAACTTGTATGCAACCATCCTCACGCATTTTTTGCAGAATTGGTGCAAACAGCCGAACATTTGGCGCCGCTCGCAGAACGATTATTTTTACAAGGAAAATTTGCTGATCTGGCCTACGAAGAACCCGTTTATCTCAAGGAATTTTATTCTCATATAAAAAAGTAACCAACTGAAACTTTTATCCATCTTCGTTCCGGAATGGTGACTTTTTCTTGTAAATTTGACACTCTTATCCTATATAATACTAAAAAGCTCTGATGTGCACATGAACGTAACAAGTAATTACTCCATGGTGCTAGCCGCGGAAGGTGTTCCCGGTGATTCCGTAAAAGTAGACTTCCTGAATCTGAAAAAGGCTGCTATGATCTTACGGGCACTGAACCACAAGCTCCGGCAGCAAATCCTGAAGCTCATTGACGAGCACAGACGCCTAACCGTAACGGAAATCTATGTTCGCCTGCGACTGGAACAATCCGTCGCATCCCAACACCTGGCCATTCTTAGAAGAGCAGGAATTGTGAAGACTGAAAGAGATGGCAAATTCATTTACTATTCCGTAAACGGATCCCGTGTTGCTCATATCATGCAATGTGTGGAGGACCTCAATACCTGACAAACCGTATCAGCGTATTTTATTAATCAACCTGGCAATTAAGCAGAAGGGATACCCCCCCCTTCTGCTTTTTGCTTTTTTAGTACCTTTGTTCCCAAAACAGGTTAACGAATGTTTATTAAGCAATTATATACAGGCTGTTTAAGTGAAGCCGCCTACTACGTAGAAAGTGAAGGACAAGCCGCTATCATCGATCCCCTCCGCGATATCGACAGCTATCTTCAACTGGCCACGGAACGCAATGCCACCATCAAATATATTTTCGAAACGCATTTCCATGCCGACTTTGTGAGCGGCCACCTGGACCTCCAAAAAGCTACAGGCGCCCCCATCGTGTATGGCCCAAATACAGAAACAGGTTTTCCTATCCATCTGGCAAAAGATGGCGAGACCTTTCAACTTGGCAAACTCAGCATCCAGGTGCTGCATACGCCAGGTCATACACTGGAATCAACCTGCTACCTCCTGAAAGATGAAGCAGGCAAAGAGCATGCAATCTTCACCGGCGACACATTGTTTGTTGGTGATGTAGGCCGCCCCGATCTCAGCAGTGGAAATATGAGCAAGGAAGATCTTGCATCTTTGCTCTACGATTCTTTACAGAACAGGATCGCCACCCTGCCCGATGATGTGATCGTATATCCCGCGCATGGCGCCGGCAGCAGCTGCGGAAAGAACCTCGGCCCTGAAACTCACAGCACCATCGGCGAACAGAAAAAAAGCAACTATGCATTGCAGCCACAGTCACGCGAAGAATTCATTCGCGCAGTAACGGACGGCCTCGCACTGCCTCCGCAATATTTCCCTATCAACGCACGCATCAACAAGGAAGGATACGACAGCCTGGACAATATCCTGGAAAATGGATTGAAGCCGCTCAGCATTCCCGCCTTCAAAGAATTCCAGAGCAATGAAGATGTGATAGTGCTGGATACCAGGAAAGCCTCTGTATTCACTGCAGGCTTTGTTCCCAACTCCATCAGCGTGGGCCTCGAAGGTCGCTTTGCTGAATGGGCCGGCAGCCTTCTCCCCTTCGATAAAACCATCGTGCTGGTAACAGAAGCTGGTAAAGAAAGGGAAACGGTGGTTCGACTCGCACGCGTTGGCTTCTCCAAAATGGAAGGCTATCTCGAAGGCGGATTCGAAGCATGGCAGCAGGCCGGTGAAGAAGTGGACATGATCATCGACGTTGAAGCCGATGAACTGGCCATGGACCTGCCCTTCGATCAAAATCTGGTAGTGGTGGACGTTAGAAGGGAAACAGAATTTGCAGATGGTCATATCCAGGGCGCTCAAAATATTCCGCTCGCGGAAATGACAGACCCCGGCAATCTCGCAACACTGGAAGAACACCAGAACCTCTACGTTCATTGCGCAGGCGGCTATCGCAGTGTGATCGCCGCATCCATCATGAAACGCCAGGGCATTCACAATCTTCGCAATATCCTCGGCGGATGGGGAACCATCAGCAAGCAGGAGGGAATCGAAATTGTGAAAGAGAAAAGTGTTTTGAATTGATTCGATTGATTTCTTTTTATCAAATACCAGCCGGCGATTTCCGCCGGCTTTTTTTATACCGTGTTTTTCACGGTAACACTATGTGGTATAAACCCTTGCAACCCGTGAAAAGACTTGTTAGCTTGGCCCTATTATTTCATTTTTTAAACATTTCATGTTATGGCCACTACAATTAACACGAACTCAGGTAATGATCAGGACCCTGTAAAACTCAAACCAGGTCTGCTGGTGCATCTCAACAATGTGGATGGACAGGAAAACCTTGGCAAATTCAGACCGGAAGATATCGTTCCCGGTTCCCTCAAGTTGAAAGCGAAAAAAGTGGCTGTTGGAAAAAATCGCGTCAGGTTCACCATCACTTTCGAAGTAGACAATGTTGAAGTACATACCACACCGTACGAAATTCCGAAAGCCGAAATGGAAAACCGCGGCTCCATCGACATCCTGCCTGTAACTGAGGATGGTAAACCCCTCGACGATCCCGATGCAGAACTCACCATCGCCAACCCGGATGATACCGAGATCACACTCGAAAACCCTGACGACTCTACTGAAAACCTCGACTGGGGAGTTACCTTCCGTTCAGGTGGCGGTAAAGTGCGCGGTGTAGGATTGTAATCACTATGTTCTGTTGAAGAATTCCCTGATAAATTTCTCCCACCTGCAATCCTTCCGGAACTGACGCAACCGGCCATCTTCAGAAAAATAAATCCTGCGGATCGCCATCTGGTCAGCCGTGGTGGAAAAGGCAGGAAAGAAAACTGACAGGAATAACGGACTGCTTGTTGAACGTACACTTTTTCGCATAGCAGGAGCATAGAGATCAGGCGGGCCGGGTGGCTTATGAAGTGAACCCAAACATCGTTGGCGGACCTTTCCGAACCGTTGATGGATTTTCTGCAGAGGCTGCACCGGGCCCGCTTCTTTTACCAGTTGTTCCAGGAAGAATGTAAGATCGATGAAACCAAAAGATCTGGACGGCGTTAGTTCAGTACAGCTCCTTCTTGCGCGGACCACTGCCTGCAATAACCGCTGGCCGCCTTCTTCAAAGCAACCCATCAGGAAATCAGTGAGTTCATTCACACATTCCACCAACGCTCCATATTCACTCAGGTAATTGGCAGCTATACTCACCACCCTGGGATTCTGTTCATCAGCGTATCGCGTCAGTTCGGTACTCCTGAATGGCTCCTCTTCGTATTTCAGCAAGAAATTCTTAGTTACATTATCGGCTATTTGTTGCAGTGAGAGACCGGGCTGCGACTCCATCAGTGAGAATAATCTCGCATAATGTATACCGTACCATGTCATCGTGGTCTGTGGTGCGATGAACAGCTCCACTTCATCTTTTAAACTATACCCGGTTTCCAGCAATTGTGTATAACAACTAACAGCCATCAATACTTCCACTTTTCCGATACTCTGCCGGATCATAGCCGCCAGCTGCTCAGCACTGATCATTCGGATGCCGCCATCGCTGTGTTTTTCCGCAAAGAAACCCAGGCCCGCTCCATGACCGTTCAGGATCAGCAAATGCCTGCGCTTAGGGTGATGGTCAGGCCCTACATACTGACGAAAAAACTGAATGAAAGTCTGTGGGTCATACAACTGTGCAGGATAACTGGCAACCTGTTCAAGCCGCTGAAAGTTATTGTGAAATATCAATTCCTTCACCTGGACCGTTCCTTCATGTAATAAATAATAAAAAATGACATACCTTAAGCTCCCGGTCAGCTCTTGCTGCAGGATGGATTGTTCCAATTCATCGTACACATGATCATGTACCCCGTCATGAATAACCATTATCGTAACAGTCCAGGTGCAATTATTATCGGCCATATACCATCTGATTACTGCTGTCAGAAAGAGAGATAGAACCTTACTCCTTTTGCTGCTCATTGCCTGCCAGGCGGCAGGACAGGAAACTGCTTTTGTTCCGCTTACCAGGCTCTCCGTAGACAATGGTCTCTCCAATTCCAATATACGAAAAATAGTACAGGACAAATATGGCTTCCTCTGGATCTCCACACAGGACGGTCTCAACCGCTTTGAAGGCAAACAGATGGAAGTACTCAGCGCCGGCAATAAACATTTGCAGAGAAACCTTCCGGGACAGGACATCTATGATATTGCACTGGACCAATCCGGCGATTATCTCTGGGCGCTCGTTCCCTATGCCGGCCTCTCTAAAATTGATATCCGTACTGTAAGGATTGTAAAGAACTATCTCAATACTCACGGAGCCAAACAACCGAATTACTGGTATAAGTGCCTGGCGCAGCATCAAAACAAACTCTTTATCGGCACCAATGAAGGCCTGATCATCGGATTTGATAAGAACAAAGAAGAAGAGTTGTTCCGTCTTCAAACCAAAGACTTCTTTGGAATAGATTACCAGGTGGATAAACTTATCTGTACAGCTGATGGCCACTTATACATCTTCCTTTCCGGCAAAGGCATCCTTGTGTATGACCCGGAAAAGAAACGCCTGATTGAACATATCAGCCCCCATGATCTTTACCTCGATGGTTATGCTTTTCAGTTCACCGATGTAACCGAGAACGCCGGCGTCTTCTGGATCGCTACCACTATGGGGCTTCGTTGCCTGGTAACACATAATAACCAGGTGCTTAATCCGCGCAAGCTACAGACCACCCCTTCGCTCTGGTTCCTCAATAAATCCATCAGCACCATTTCCGTTTACAACGGCCAGGTATTGTACAGTGGCTGGAACGGACTGTTCCAGACAGATACGGAGCTGAACAATCCGGTACAAATTCAGCCTACGCGGAATTATGATAACCATGATTTCTTCGAGATGGCCAACTGCATATTTCAGCAGGGCCAGGTGGTTTGGGTGGGATCGCCTTATGGACTGGCCTGGATCAAGAACCGGTTCTCGCCATTCATGGCCCTCACCAATTCTCTCAATGGTAATGGCAACCGGATCAAGCATTCCATGAGCCTGCTTCCTGTTACCGATTCCGTGATCGCAGTTTGTGCCGATGATGCATTGTACTTTGCCAATCACCAAACCGGTACCATCAACAAGTTCTCTCTACCCGATTTCTACCTCACCGCATTCAAAACTCCCGGTGGATTGTTCATCGCTTCGGGAGATAATGGCTTCAAACTGTTCAATGCAGCGCAACAGCCTCTGCCACTGGAAAAACATTTCCCCGAATTATTACCCATCAGCCAGGACCTTCTGGTGAGCGCCACTGCTTATACAGATTCACTCATTTTCATGGCCAGCCAGAATCAGCATGGCCTGTATAAATGGAATCATCAAACCCGCACTGTTACTACCATTACAGACAGCAGTGCAGGTCCCAGATTGCAAAGTCATGTCATCAACCGGCTGTACATAGACAGCCGCAAAAGACTCTGGATCCTCTGCGATAACGTGATCTCGATTTATGATATCCGCAATAACAGCATACAGCATTTCACGCTCAGGGCACCCGGTCAGCAAAAACCGATGAGCGTACTCATGGATATCTGTGAAGCCGCCAATTCCTTCTGGCTGGCAGTTTATGGGGTTGGCATTGTGAACCTTGACCACAACATGAGCGTAAAGAATATCCACGCACTGCAGCATGGCATCAATGACCTGGGACTTTACAAGATCATGAAGCTCTCAGACAGTACTCTGATTGCATCAAGTAATAATGGTATAACGGTTTTAAATATCCGAAATGGAAAGGCGACCAATTATTTTGAAGAAGATGGATTGCAGTCGAGCAGTTTCGAAGAAACCAGCGGCTGCATCTCCGGTAATTACCTGTTTCTCGGCGGCTTCAATGGTTTCACCCGCATCGATCCAAAAAAATTCCTTACCAACAGCAGACCGCCCGCACTGTATTTTGCCAATGCCAATATTCGTATGCCGGAAGCCGATACGGATTCGCTCAATATTTTCATGGAATCACTTACAGTGCCCAGTGATGCTTCGCAGGTAACCATCGGGTTCTCTGCAGTGAATTATACAGGGCCGGAGAAAGTCCGTTATCAATACAAATTGTTGCCGGTAAGCAGCCAGTGGGAAAGCAGTGGCCATGATCCATTCCTTAACCTGGTGGGCATCGGCCCCGGCACCTATACATTACTGGTGCGCGCTTCCAATGAAGACGGTGTTTGGTCAGAACCGATCAGGATGATCTTACATTTCAAGCCCAAATGGTTCCAGACCTGGTGGTTCACCGTGCTCTGCATTGCAGTGGCGCTGGGCATAATCCTTTTGCTGGTGCGTATGCGCCTCCACCAGTTGTCAAGGGAGGAAGCTATCAGAAGAAAACTATCCAACGATCTGCATGACGATCTCGGCAGTACGCTCAACAGCGTAAAAGTACATGCCAATCTCGCCATGATGGACCCCGGCAATACCACTTATCTGCAACGCATCAAGGAAGGAACACAGCAGGCCATCGTCAGCACCCGCGACCTGATCTGGGTTTTGGACGATAAGAAAGATACCGTCGATCACCTCATCAGCAGGGTAATGCAGTTTGCAGAACCGCTTTGCGATGCACAGGGTATCACGCTCACAAAGAACATCAGCTCCGATGCCTGGAGCCACAAACTGGGAAAGGAGGAGAAAAGAAATCTTTACATGATTCTTAAAGAATCCATCAACAACAGTGTGAAATATGCCCATTGCAGGAACATACTGCTGGAAATAATGAAAGATGGAAAGCGACTACATATTTCAGTTAGTGATGATGGATCAGGCTTCAACAAGGAAACCATTACACCGGGTAACGGCACCACCAATATTTACTCCAGGGCCAAAGATGCAGGCTACGAGGCCATGATCCGCACGGCGCCGGGTAAAGGCACAACGGTTCAGTTGACAGCCACCTGATATTACACATGAACGATGCCATGCTTGATGGCATAGATGACAAGCCCCACACGGGTTTTGATCTTCAGCTTATCAAACAAGGAATCCCTGTAACCATCGATGGTACGCGGGCTGAGATGCATTTTATCTGCGATCTCCTTGTAGGTCATTTCAGAACAGGAAAGTTTGAGGAATTCCATTTCGCGCTCATTCAGATTAAGCACTTTACGGGTAGTACCTTCTTCATCCGATGAGTTGATGGTATGGAGCAGTTTACCGGTAATCATCTCGGTATAATAAAACCCCTTGGTCAGCACAGCTTCAATGGCCGATTTGAGCTCAGGAGTATCGGAGTCTTTAAGGATATATCCCCTGGCGCCATTCTTCAGCATGCGGATAATGGCTGCTTCATCATCATACATGCTTAGGGCCAGTACTTTGATATCGGGAAAATATTGTTTCATGTAGGCGGCAGTTTCATATCCGTCCATTACCGGCATATTGATATCCATGAGTACTACTTCAGGATGAGGGCCATCCTGGAGTTTCGAGATAAAATCTTTTCCGTCGTTGGCTTCGATCACCACCTGGTGGCCTATGTTTTTCACCAGGGCTGCCAGTCCGTTGCGAAGAAGAACGTGATCGTCTACCAGGCCGACTGTGATATTTGTTGTCATACAAGAAAATTAACGGGTCAGGGGAAGGGTCAGGAAAATTACCAGTTCACCATCGGGTGTGCCATAGAACTGAAGGTCTGCATTGATCATTTCCGCTCTGATCCGCATTTGCCGTGCGCCGGGCAGGACCTCCTGCACAATGCCTGGCTGCGCGGAATGCAGGAGCGGGCTGTTGCTGAGCAGGAACCTGACATCACTTTCGCGGAGATCGGCTCCGGCATGAATGGGCCTGGATACACTCACCCCCATGAATACAGCCAGAAGTTCCTGCAACAATCTGAAAGCGATCAGTTCGCTGGCAATGTCGAATCTATCGATTTTTTCATTGACGGAAAATTCAATCTTCCTGTTATGGATGCGACCCAACGTTTCCATTTCATGGGTCAGGGCATAGATCAACCCTTTTTCCCTGATCTCGGAAATGGTTACAGGTTTGGCAACCTGTCTGAGGTCTTGAATAGCCTGTCCTACCAGCATTTTGGAGGATGCCAGCGTATAGCTCAGGTGCTCATTCTCTTTCGGTATCTGGGAACTCAGTTGAAGTTTGGCCAGGCTCAATACCTGACCCACATTGTCAAATATTTCAGCCCTGATCATTTCCAGTTCACGCTCCTGAATTTCAAGTTGAACGCGAAGCAGTTCCTCTTCCAACCGGTTATCTTGTTGTTCATGTCCGGATTGCATCATTTTCGTTTTTACCTGGCGGAACCGGGTTACAGGTCCGACAGCAACGTTAATATTTGATGAAGAGATGTGAACCGGGAAAAACACGGTAATTCAGGCAGGGTTATTTCACCGGATCGGTATCGATCCAGAGTTTGCGGTACTCCTCTTTCCAGTCGTGCTTCCAACGGCGATGGCTCCAGAGCCACATTTCAGGATGTTTGCGGATGGATTCTTCCAGGAATCGTATATACCTGCGGGTAAGTTCACCTTCGGGCAGCTCTTTGGGGTTTTCAGCGCCAATTTCCAGCCGCACACGATAGCGGCCCCTGCTGGTCTTGTAGATATCTGCAAATACAACGGGAATATTGCCTGCACGGGCGCCGCTTTCCGGCCCCTTTACAAATGGTGTTGGTCTTCCGAAGAAGTTCAACCAGAAAGCTCTTTCAGGACTGCCGGGCGCCTGGTCTGCCACCAGCGCCAGCATGTACTGGCTATGCCGGTATTGCACAATCGAATTTCGCATATTGGTAGCCGGTAGCATTACAGAACCGGTCCGGGTACGCAGCTTCATGAACAGGCGGTCGATTGCCTTATTCTTGATAGGCATGTACACCACCAGGAATTCATATTCGGTATGCATCGGCATGAACGCATTGGCCAGTTCCCAGTTGAAATTATGGCCCAGGTGCAATTGGACCTTGCGGCCATCTGCATAAAATTTTTTGAAAGGATCACTGTCTAACCGGAACCTCTTATTGATCCAGGCCGGGGAGGCGGAGAGCAACTTGAGCGTTTCTATGAAATTGTCAACGAAGTTGTGGTAGAATTTCCTGGCGATCTTTTTTCTTTCCGCCATTGATTTTTCCGGGAACGCAATGGAAATATTCTCCATGATCACCTTCCTTCTGTAACCGAGCACCACAAATACCAATACGGCAAGTATATCGGAAAGAATATACAATATCCACATCGGCAGCAAAGACATCAAATAGAATATTCCGTAAACGATATAATACATGACTCTCTAGTACTTGTTATTCACCCAATTCTTTGCTTCCTGTTCCACATGTTGCAGAACAACCGGTACTTTGTATTTGTTGCGAAGATGCCTGGCCAGCGCATCTGCTGCATATACACTGCGATGCTGGCCTCCGGTACAACCAAAACTGATTACAAGGTTATCAAACCCGCGTTTCATATAGTCTTCAACGGTAATGTCCACCACATCAAAAACGCTGTTGAGGAATTCAGGCATCCTGGTTTGTTGTTCCAGGTAATCCTTCACTTCCTTATCCCTTCCGGTAAGTACTTTGAATTCTTCCTGTCTGCCGGGATTGAGGATGCCCCTGCAATCGAACACGAATCCACCTCCATTGCCGGAATCATCATTGGGAATTCCTTTGCGGAAAGAGAAACTGTTCACCCTGATGGTGAGTGGTGTTTCTGCTGTGGCAGTGAGTGGAGTGAATCTTTCGAGGATCTCATCGCTCACGCAGATGTCCAGCACTTTCCTGAACTCGGGAACAGCAATACCGAGGCTTTGGTTATCGATGAACCAACGGAGATTGTTAAGCGCCTGCGGGATACTGGTAAGGAACTGCGCTTTTCTTTCAAAGAGGCCGCGGAATCCGTAAGCGCCCAGTACCTGAAGCAGGCGGATGAGCACATAGCCGTTATACTGGCTTTTGAAGATGACGCGGTCCACCGTCTGTCCGATAGTTTGCTCGAATGAATCGATATAATCGTTGAGCAGGCGTTCTTTCCAGTGGTCAGGAAGATTGGCCCTTGCCTGCCAGATCATGCTGGCGGCATCGTATTGTGGCGCACCGCGCATACCGCCCTGGTAATCGATGAAAAATACGGTGCCGCTTTCCCTGACCAGGATATTCCTGCTCTGGAAATCGCGGAACATGAAATACTTGTATTCCGTGTGCGTGAGATAGGTGCTGAGCGCTTCGAAGTCGTCGATCAGTTTTTGTTTATCATACGGTTTGCGAAGTGCGTCCAGGAAATAGTATTTGAAGTACAGGAGATCGGCCATGATCGCTTGTTTGCCGAATTCCTGGTTGGTGAGGCAGCGGGTATAATCGAGGCCCTCATGCCCCTTCACCTGCAGTTGCGCGAGTGAGTGAAGGCTTTGCTTGAACAGGGCATACACATTGTCTGTGAGCCCTTCCGTTTCCAGTTTGTTGAGCAGGCTGTTATCGCCCAGGTCTTCCTGGAGATAGATGGTCCTTTCTTCATTCCAGCCGATCAGGGCGGGAACAGGCAGCGCCTTTTCACGGAAATGTTCCGAGAAGTACATGAAGGTGTCGTTCTCAGGAATATTGTTTCCATAAGTGGCGATGCAGGTGCCGCCTTTCAGGTGCAGTCTGAAATACCGGCGGTCTGAACCGGATTGGGGCAACACATCTATATCCAGCGGGGCTTCACCCATCGAGATACAGAGGTCTCTTATTGCGTCTATTACAGCGATCATAATTTACTTACAGGAATAGCGGCCAAAAATACTGAAAATAGGGATGCCAGCGCATCGGCTATTCTCAGGGAAACAGTTGTTCAGCTTTAGCTACGGAATCGGGCTTTCCCACATCTATAAAACGGGATCCGCTATGGTCGAAAGCGCGGATGGTTTGGGATTTGGCCAGATGCAGGTATAGTTCCACCATCGAGAATTTGCCTTCCTGGTGGATCATGGGCAATATGGCCGGATCGATCACATGGATACCACTGAATGCTTTCTGCACGTAGGTGGTGGCCGGCCGGCTGATCTTCTCTTCACCGGTAGTAACGTTGCGCCATCCTGCCAGCGTATCATTTTCATCGAATAAAAAATACCTGGAGGTAGACCGGTCAGACACTGCCAGCGTTGCAAGGGGTTGTGCAGTTTGATGTTCTTTGATCATCGCACCGAGATCCAGATCTGTTAGAATATCAACATTGAAGATCACGATGGGCGTAACAGTCTTACTGAAAAAATGCGCGGCTTTTTTCAGACCGCCACCAGTTTCCAGCACAGCATCGGTTTCATCACTGATGGAAATATTGCTTCCCCACCCTTTGTTTTCATTCACTGCCTGAATGATTTGATCCGCAAAATGATGCACGTTCACTACTATATTATCGATACCATACCGTTTCAGGTATTCGATATTGCGCTGCAACAGGGATTTGCCATTGATCACGGCAAGCGCCTTGGGATGCAGGTCCGTCCAGGGTTTGAAGCGTGTGCCCAGTCCGGCTGCAAAGATCATGGCAGAAGGTTGTTGCATTATGCTCGAATTTAAGATTACTTAGTGTGCGTCCAGTCGCTCGCCTCCCGGCGAGTGACTTTTGTTTAGTCGCCTCCGGCGACGCAGAGCTCGCCGGAGGCGAGCAAATATAAGTCACTCGCCAGAGGCGAGCGACTGCCAGCTCTCTGCTATAACACAATATTCTGCACCAGCCTGCTTTTCGCAGGATAGTCTGTATTGTAATGCAAGCCCCTGCTTTCTTTCCTGAACTGCGCACCTTTTACAATCAGGTAACTCGCCGTGATCATATTGCGCAATTCACAGAGCTGCGGGGATACAGTAGTGGCCTGGTACAACAGCTCTGTTTCTTCCCATAACAGATCAAGCCTTTTCTGTGCGCGCTGCAAACGCACATTTGTCCTTACGATTCCCACATAATCACTCATCACCTGCTGCACTTCTTTCAGGCTCTGTGTAATGAGGATCATCTCTTTGGGATCAGTGGTGCCGGTGGCATTCCAGTCCGGTATTGGTGGAAAATCGTTTACTGATCTGCGTTGTTGGATGCAATCCAGGAATGCACGATGTGCAAATACCATTGCTTCCAATAATGAATTACTGGCAAGACGATTGGCGCCATGCAATCCTGTGCTGGCGCATTCTCCGGCTGCATAGAGGTTGCGAATGCTGGTCCTGCCCCATTCATTGGTTTTGATGCCGCCGCAACTGTAATGCGCTGCGGGCGCCACCGGGATCATATCTTTTGTAACGTCGATACCGATGGATTTGCATTTCTCGTAGATGTTCGGGAAATGCTCCACGAATTTCTCCAATGGCATATGCCTAACGTCGAGGTATACGTGTTCTGTACCCGATATTTTCATTTCGCTATCGATGGCGCGCGCCACGATATCGCGGGGAGCAAGGTCTTTTCTTTCGTCATATCGCTCCATGAAGGCTTCGCCTTTTTTGTTACGGAGGATGCCGCCATCGCCGCGGACAGCTTCAGTGATGAGGAATGATTGTCCGCGTACACCCGGCTCATACAAAGCAGTTGGATGGAACTGGATGAACTCCATATTCTCGATCCTTCCCTTGGCCCGGTACACCATGGCCACGCCATCGCCGGTTGCGATATTGGGATTGGTGGTGGAGCGGTACACCTGTCCGTTCCCGCCGGTGGCCAGCAAAGTAGTGCCTGCAAGAATGGTCTCGATCTTATTCGTTTTAAGATTGAGAACATATACGCCGTAGCAATCGATATCAGGAGTGGATTTTGTTACGAGGTAGCCAAGATGGTGCTGCGTGATCAGATCCAGTACAAAACAATGTTTGATGATCTCGATATTGGGATGCGCGGCAACTGCTTCCAGCATGGCGCGCTCGATCTCTTTCCCGGTAACATCCTTGTGATGCAGGATGCGGAATTCACCATGGCCACCTTCCTTGCCGAGTTTGTAATCACCATCGGCTTCCTTATCGAATTCTGCGCCCCATTCAATCAGTTCCTGGATCCGGTCTACACCTTCCTTCACTACGATCTCCACCACAGTCTTGTTGCAGAGGCCGTCTCCGGCAATGAGGGTATCCTCGATATGTTTGTCGAAGCTGTCGCGCTCAAAATCCGTAACGCCGGCGATACCACCTTGTGCATACTTGGTATTGGTTTCGTCGGCGGCGGTCTTGGTGATCACGGTCACTTTCTGGTCCGGGTATTTTTGGGCTGCCTTGAGCGCGAAGGTAAGACCGGCAATTCCGGAGCCTATCACTAAAAAATCAGTCTGCATACTATTTTAGTTCGGGCGGTAAAATTAGGAGTTATTACGGGATTGCAGATATTTCCTGCTTCCTGTAACCAGTAACAGTTGAGCCAGGCAATAGGTTGTCATCACCAGGAGCGGGGCAGCCCTGAAGGGACTATAGAATTTATCCAGGGACAGCAGGCTGTCTGAGGTCACAAAAAGTATGGCGCCGGTAACACAGAAAGCACCGGCCAGTTGTGCCGGGAAATGAAAAGCATGAATAGCGGTCAGCAGCATGGCGCCTAACACTGATGCATACACCAGCACGGGCACCTTCAGCGATCCGGTCCCGGGCTTCAGGATATAGAACAGTACGCCAACATAAACCAGCACCAGGAAAACCACCAATGGGTTCCAGGGCCTGCCGGGCCTGTTCTGTTTTTTCACCCTGGTAAAGAAGAGCAGGTAAAAAATATGGGCGATAAGAAAACTCACCAGTCCTCCTATAAAAAAGTATTCGTTTCGGGAAGTGAAGAGTAGTAATGTATCGCCGCCCCAGGAGAAGATCAGCGCCCAGATAACGAGGACCCTTCCACGCTTATCCTGGATATAGTAAGAAGCGAACCATCCCAGCAGCAACAGCATCAGGAGTGGTTTGGTCACATAGCGCATAGTGGTCCATCCGAAGTAGACGGCTAAGAGATCTGCCATCACGTCCAGCAGGAAAAGGTAGAGCCAACGTTTGTTGGCGGATTTCATCGAGAACTGGTCAATATTCAATCGTAAAGGAATATTTAGCGGGATCGTTAACAATGTCCAGCAGATTGTATCTCAATTCCACAGTTCTCTTGTCTTCCGATACTTTCAACAGGGGATGATTACCGGTGTTTTTCACGGGTCTGGGCAATTTGAAACTGGTGGTGTACATCATTTCCATACCCTGGGCTGCCATTTGTTTGATGTCGGAAACCTGGGGCCTCATCATCAGTTGTTTGTATTTTGCTGTATCCACTTCTTTCTTGATCAGGCCATTGTTCAGGGTGATATCGTACAAACTCACCATGTCCTGGAATGTAGCTTCGGAGCTGTCTGGCGTCATCTCGGGCTGCTTGTTGCTTTTCAGCAGACCTGAAAAAGAATTCTTCATCAGGGTTCCCTGTCCTTCCATCAGGCTCTCCAGTTGTTGCCGGGTATGGTAGGGAATATTCATCCTGATATTGAAGAGCTTTTCTTTGATGTTCAGCTTGAAGAACATTTTACCATCTTTCATCCAGGCATTTTCCTTCCGGGTGGCTTCATCGGCAGAGTCCAGGATAGCCTGCATGGAAACAACTGTGTCTATGGCTTTGTCCAGTCCGTTTTTGGTGAGTTCTTCTTCACCGGCAAAAGTTTGCATCAGTTCGATGAGCTGGCCCATATCTATCCGGGATTCGTATACCCCGCTGCCATCTTCGTTGATCACCACTTCTTCATTCACTTCATAGCAGCTGATCACAAAACCAATAAGGGCAAAAACCAATGCAAACCTGAGCCATTTCATACGGGGATCCATTTTACACAAGGTAATGGATTTACCCAATACTCAATTGATACCACAGGTTAAAAGTAAGGGTCTGCCGGGGCGCCATTCTGATCAGTCCCATTCCATTGTTGAAACAGTTGGGAGCCCCGCTCAGGTTTTCAATAGCGATGCTCTCCCGGTGGTCCGGCGTATAGATCTGCAGGTAAGGATAGCGCGCATTGGTATAGAAAGCCAGCTGCAATTTATTTTCCGGGTTGTAGAGGACGCAGCAGGGAATGCCTTCCTCATGGTCCAGCAGAAAGCAGCTGTCCAGGAAACGTTCGCCGATCACTGCGCCATTGAGGAAAGTATCATCGTACAAGGTATTACCCGTAGGAACGATCATTTCGTTTGACTCCAGCATGGCATCGGAGCGGAACTGCAATTCGTACTGGTTGATCTTTCCGCCCAGCCGGAAATAGGGATGCCATCCATCCTGCATGGGAATGAATTCATCAGAGAGATTGATAATTGTGGTTTCCACTTGCAATGCGCGATTGGGATGAAGCGCATATTTCACTTCACACATATATTCGAAGGGAAATCCCGGGTCATCTTTTTTGTAATGATAGCGAAGTCTAACAGCAGCCTGCTGATCATCCGTGAATTGATCGGAGAGATGAAAGGGCTTATTGTACAACAGGCCGTGGATAGCAGTGCCATCTCCGAAACGGTTGGCAAACTCATAATCTTTTTCATCAAAATTGTACCGGCCATCTGGCAGCCTGCAGGCGAAGGGAGAGAGTTTGGCGCTTTTGTAGGAAATGGCCAGGTCCTTCTCCAGGTCAGCTTTTCCGCTATAGTTGTGGATGATATTGAACCTGCCTCCATTCAATGGCACATCAAAGCCATGTAATAGGGCGCCATATGCAGGAAGTATACTGATAGTTGTGTCAGTTGCCTTATCTTGCAATCTGAGAAGCTCGAGGTCGTTGTCCGTAATCCGGTCGATCTGAAAACTCATAGTATCCGTTTAAAGAATTTTTAAATTTAAATCATTTTCACAGATATGGCGATAGTAGAACGATTGCGTAAAAAATTCCGTGACCTCTATGGTCAGGAGCCGATTGTGGTGGCAGCTCCCGGACGCGTGAACCTGATTGGAGAGCATACTGATTACAATGAAGGCTTTGTACTGCCGGGTGCAGTGGACAAACGAATGTACGTTGCCATTGCGGCACAGGCTGAGCCTGAGATCACTATCTACGCCAACCATTTTGAAGAGTCATTTTCTTTCAATCCCGAACATGCTCTCCAGCCCGTTTCCGGTTGGATGAATTATATGCTGGGTGTTACCCATCATATCAAAGCAGCCGGAAAAACTATCGGTGGCGCACAGGTGCTGATCGACGGTGATATTCCTGTTGGCGCAGGTATGAGCTCATCCGCAGCGCTCTGTTCCGCTTACGGATTTGCACTGAATGAATTGTTCAATCTCGGCCTCAGCCGGATGGAGCTCGCTTTCATCGGACAAAAAACCGAACATACATTCGTTGGTGTAAAATGCGGCATCATGGACCAGTTCGCCAGTCTTCATGGCAAAAGTGGTCACGTAATGAAACTGGATTGCCGCAGCCTCGAATATGAATACATCCCCTTCGATTTCCCTGATCACAAGATCGTACTGGTGAATAGTATGGTCTCCCATTCGCTCGCAGGTTCTGAGTACAATGTTCGCCGTCAGCAATGCGAAGAAGGCGTAAGCATCATCAAAAAAACTTATCATAATATCAATTCGCTTCGCGATGTGAGCCTGCAAATGCTGCAGGAGCACCAGCACCTGATCAGCCCTGTTGTGTACGACAGATGCTGGTATGTGGTAACAGAAAAAGACCGCCTGCTCGATGGCTGCAATGCCCTTCAGCATGGTGATCTCGAGGCATTCGGCAAATTGATGATCGCCACACATAACGGCCTCAGCAAACAATACGCAGTGAGCTGCACGCAGCTCGATTTCCTGGCAGAACGCGCAGGTTATATCAAAGGCGTTGAAGGTTCAAGAATGATGGGAGGCGGGTTTGGCGGCTGTACCATCAACATCGTGCAGACAGAAATGGTGGACACATTCAAACAAAAGATCCAGCATGCATTTGAACAGCTTTTCCAGGTTACCCCTGAAGTGTACGTTACGCAGATCGAAGATGGCACACATGTGGTGAACAGTGAAGTGTATCATTGATTGTAAAACCTCTTGACGAGGCTGACTAAAAAGGGCGGAGAGCTGGCAGTCGCTCGCCTCCCGGCGAGTGACTTCTATTTGTTCGCCTCCGGCGAACACTGCGTCGCCAGAGGCGACTAAACAAAACTCACTCGCCGGGAGGCGAGCGAGTGGGCACAGCGAAATGAAATCTAACAACCTTTTTAGTCAGCCCCTTACTAACCCATTCGTTCTACGCTTCTGTTTCAGCAAACATCCTGTTTTCCATTCCTGCACTTTTGAACAGATCATACACAGCGTCGGTTACACTGGCTTCCATCACATTGAACTTTTTGAAGATCGCTACCATCAGTTCCAGCGCTGCCGCTCCATTGGCGGTGATCAGGTTATCGGCGCTCACACAAGGCTCCTGCACGTAATGCGCATCGCCTCCGTAATCCGGCGCCAGGTCTTTGAGATAAGCCAGGTCGTTACTGGTATGTGGCACATGGTCCAGGAAACCATGATTGCCCAGCATCACGGTAGCGCCGCAAATTGCAGCCACGGTTTTTTTGGCGTGCAGGAAGGCCTCAACCAGCAACGCAATTTCCTGGTGTTCTCCATTCTCCCAGGCCTCACCTCCGGGCAGGAGGAGCAGGTCAACTTTCTTCGGGTCCACTTCTTCCAGGGAATGATCAGGTTCTATCCTGATATCTCCCATGGAAGTAACGGTTTGCCCATCGATTGAAAAGGTCCGGATCATGAAATCTGAATATTTGTTCAGGTGCGCTACAGTGTAAGCTGCTTCCCAGTCTGCATAGCCATTAAATACGAACAGGTAACAAATTCTCTTTTTCATGAGTATATGTTTATATGGTTGATCGGTTATTGAGCACAGTTATAACACCCCCATCTGCACCGTAGTGATATTGTTGCGCGGATCCTGGAAATCGATATTGACATAGATCTCCCGGCATTCATCATTGATGGCAATCTTCCTGTCGTCTATGAATTTCAGCAACTGGCCATATACTGAAGGCAGGTCTTCCCATGCGCCTACATGTTCATGCACCAGCGCTTTGAAGGCGGGCAATTGTTTCAGACCGAATTTTCCGGAATTGGACATTCCCTGTACCGGTAGTGCGATCTCCAGCGTGAATTCTGTATCGGGTTTACCATCGGAACCATGATAGACCCAATAGACCGGTCCGCTGATCAGCGCTTTCTGATTAGCCGCTTCTGCGAGCAGGTCCTGGAGAACAGTGCCAACATATTGATGCAGTGTGTTCAGGGTTGTCTGGTGGGAACTGTACAAAACAGTCACCGGGGGATGCGTCTTGATTTCCATAGCGCTCGTATTTGTTTATACAAAAGAACTATGGGGTAGTGACAGCCCTATGTCAGTAGCAGGAAAATAAAAATCGATAACGGGTCTGGATCATTTCTTCGCCCACATGGGTTTGCTTTTCAGCACCTTTTTTTGAACCTGGCAATTGTCCGAATGCGCCCCGGGCAGGTAGCCGGTGCTCATAAGGAATTCGTTCACGATCTCTCCACCGGTAAAACGGAAGGTCTTCTTAAATAGCTTTACCCATTCTTCCTTCGTTTTGGGATGATGATGTTCCAGCCATTGTTCAAAAGAGCCGAACTCTTTTTGCAGAACAAGAATGGTCTTTGCATTCTCGATAGCTGCATTGATCTTGAGACGGTTCCGGATAATGCCCGCATCCTGTAGTAAGCGCTCCCTGTCTTTCTCTGTGTAGGCGGCCACTTTCTTCACGTTGAAATTATGGTAGGCTTTCCGGAAAGAGGCTTCCTTTTTCAGGATGGTTTCCCAGCTCAGCCCGGCCTGGTTGATCTCCATGATCAATCGTCCGAATAGTTCATTATCGTCGTGAATTGGAAATCCGTAATGATTATCGTGGTAGTTCTTGTGTAATGCCTGTTTATCTCCTGACATTCTTTCGATAACACTGCAATATGACATGGGAAGTATTGATTAAGGTTTAGCCTGCGTAATGTTGATGAAGTTCTTTTGAAAAAGAGGCCATGGTATCTTTGAGCGATTGGGGCGATTCCACTTTTACTGCATTGGTGAAAGTGAGCAGCCATCTTGCGAAATATTCCATATGACCGGTCATGAAAAACATTCGGGTACAATTATCTCCCGCCGCCTCGTCCTTCACAAAGCCATAGTAGTAGCGGCTCTCGCGTATATACCTGATGAATTCGTTCTGCATGGTCACCACTGCTTCATTCAGTTCAGTTTTATCTTTTTTCATCGAATCGATATAACCATGAAGCGTAGGATGAACGGAGCCATCAAAGGTTTCATCTTTCAATTGCAGTCGTTGGATGCGGCTCACACGGAAGTCCCGGTAACCTTTTCGCAAACGGCACCATCCGATCAGGTGCCAGTACATGCTGTAATACCATAAACCGATGGGTTCCACCATCCGCTCAGACAATTCCTCTTTTCCCCCTGAATGATAACGGATGAAAATAACACGCTTTTCTGCGATCGCCTGTTGCAGGGCGGTGAGATGCGAATCTGCATTTTCGTCCGATGGTCCCCGGAACCTCAGTACTTCGATATGGTTATTGAGATTATCGAGATTCTCTTTGTCGGTTGTACGCAATACAGCTTTGATCTTGAAGAGGGCTGCTTCGAAATGCTGGCGGATCGATCCGTCAGTAAGTTTTTCCGCCAGCTTTCCACCAAGCAGCAGGGCATTGGCTTCCTGCTGGCTGAACATCACCGGCGGCAGGCGATAGCCTTCCATGATGGTATAACCGCTGCCGGCTTCGCCGATCACGGGAACGCCGCTTTCGTCCAGCGCTTTCACATCGCGGTAAACGGTGCGCAGACTGATATTGAACCGGTCGGCAATCTCCTGGGCTGTTACCCTTCTCTTGCTCTGCAAATGGGTAAGAATGGCGTGAAGGCGGTCTATTCTGTTCACAATAACGGTTTATGCGAACACTAAATTACTACTATGAAATTGTATACCCGCTCTTTTCACTACTTTTATCCCGCCAAATTTCAATGGTGATTCACTCAATTCAACAGAAGATCATGATTCAGACTGTTTGCGTGTGCGGAGCAGGTACAATGGGACGGGGCATTGCCCAGGTTGCAGCCCGCTATGGATTTCATACGATACTCTTCGATGTAAACAAAGACGTGCTTCAGCAAGCCAATACCGCCCTGCAAAAAGATTTGCAGAATTTGGTGGAAAAGCAAAAGCTCACCGCTGAACAACAACAAAGCATCCTTGACCATATTAAACTCACCAGTGAGATCAATGATTGCATTGCAGACATCGTGATTGAAGCCATCGTTGAAAAGCTGCCCGTGAAAGTAGGTCTGTTCAATCAACTGGCAGAAGTGAACCATAGTGAAACCATCTTCGCTACCAATACCTCATCCCTCTCAGTAACGGAAATTGCCAAACAGGTGGTCCACCCCGAAAGGGTTGCAGGCATGCACTTCTTCAATCCTGCGCCGCTGATGAAACTGGTGGAAGTGGTAGCCACGCCGCTCACCAACCAGGCCACCATCGATGCCGTGGTTGCCCTCACGAAGGAACTGGAAAAAACACCCGTACTCTGCAACGATGCGCCGGGTTTCATTGTAAACCACGTGGCGCGCCCCTATTACCTGGAAGCGATGTATCTCGCAGAAAAAGAACTGAGCAGTATCGAAACGATAGACACGCTCCTGGAAGCAACAGGTTTCAAAATGGGCCCTTTCAAACTGATGGACCTGATTGGCAATGATATCAATTATGCTGTGAGCTGTTCCGTATACGATCAGCTTGGTCAGCCTTTGCGTCTCCGCCCTTCTCCATTGCAGGAGGAAAAAGTAAGAAACGGCGCACTTGGAAGAAAAAGCGGAAAAGGTTACTACCAATACAACTGAGTTATCTGAAGAGCAACAAAAAACATCCAATTGTCTACTATCTTCATCACCGGCGGTACAGGTTTCCTGGGCGCTTACATCATTAAGGAACTGGTTCAACAGGGATACCAGGTCCGCGCCCTGAAACGCAGCCGCGAACTTCCTTCTTTTATTCCATCTTCCATTTTTGAAAAAGTGGAATGGGTGGAAGGTGATATCCTGGATGTGGTTTCCCTGGAAGAAGCAATGGAAGGGATCGATACCGTGATACATGCCGCCGCTGTGGTTTCTTTCGATCCCGGGAAAAAACATACACTGTTCAAAGTCAATATCGAAGGCACTGCCAATGTGGTGAATATCGCGCTGGAAAAAAATGTACGCCGTTTTGTGTACATTAGTTCTGTTGCAGCACTCGGAAGAACAGCCAAAGAAACAAAAGTTACGGAAGAGAAAAAATGGACAAAGAGCAAATCCAACACCCATTACGCCATCAGTAAATACTTTGCGGAAATGGAAGTGTGGCGCGCCATGGGTGAAGGCATGGAAGTGATGATCCTGAATCCCAGCACCATCCTGGGTTATGGAGACTGGAACAGCAGCAGCTGCGAGATCTTTAAAACGGTTTATAACCAGTTTCCCTGGTACACCGAAGGCGTGAACGGATTTGTAGATGTGGAAGATGTTGCCAAAGTAACGGTGGCGCTGATGAAAAGCTCCATCAGCAATGAACGCTTCATCGTTTCCGGAGAGAACCTTCCTTTCCGCCAGCTGATGAACGATATTGCAGACAATTTCGGAAAGAAAAGACCTTCCAAACACGCTACGCCATTCCTGATGAAGATCGCATGGCGACTGGAAAAATTGAAATCAAAGTTCACCGGCAAAAAGCCGCTGCTCACCAAACAGAGTGCGCGTGTGGCTCAAAGCAAAACTTATTTCGACAATACAAAACTGCTGAATGCATTACCTGATTTCAGCTTCACACCTTTAACCCAAACCATCGAAAAAGCCTGTAAGCGTTATAAACAGCAACTACCCTCATCCTGAAACCAGATACTATGAAAAAGCTCCTCCCTTTCCTGGTCCTGTTATTGATGCATTTAACATCCGTGGCACAGGAAAAGAATTTCACCCTGCTCGGGAAAGTAGTGGATTCCGCTACGCAACAAGCGCTGCAAGGCGCATCCGCCTATTGCCAAAATACCACGCAGGGCACCATCACCAATAAAGAAGGGCTCTTCTTCCTTCGGCTCCCCAACGGGGGATATGATCTCGTGATCTCCTTCATGGGTTATGAAAAGAAAGTGATCCGCATCAGCAATAACCTGCCTGCCGCAGATACCATGCAGATCGCTTTGCTGAAGGAAGAAAAATCACTGGCGGAAGTAGCTGTAGTAGCCAGTACAGAATTGCCGGATGGGCTTGCCCGTTATGGCCAGTTCTTTATCGATCATTTTATCGGCACATCTCCCAATGCATCACAATGCGTGATCAAAAATCCTGAGGTACTTAAATTCTACTTTTTCAAAAAAAGGAACAGGCTGAAAGTGACGGCGCGCGAAGATATCATCATTACAAATGAAGCCCTGGGCTACAATATCCGCTACCAGCTGGATTCCTTCAGCTACGATTACAACAATAATATCAGCCAGTATACCGGCTATCCGCTTTTCACAGAGATCGATACTACCGCTGAAGCACGTACGCAGTACGAGAAAAACAGGGCAAGGACCTATCTCGGCAGCCGCCTCCATTTCATGCGTACCTTATACGACAGCACCATGCCCGACGAAGGATTTGTTGTGGAGAAAATGGAAGACGATCCCCAAAGCGCCAAAGGCACATACATAAAAGATATCTATTCCGAAGAGCTTTACGAAGCAGACAGCAGCGAAGTTTTCATCAACTGGAAAGGCCGTTACCGCATCACTTACAGGAATGTGCATCCAGACAAACGTTATCTGCAGGATTACAAGCTGCCGGACAATATCCGCGTTCAGGTATCCCTGCTTGACGTAGCCGACGGATTCATCATAGAAGAAAATGGTTATTTTTACGATCAGCAAACCGTGATCAGTACCGGCTACTGGGCCTGGAAACTGCTGGCGGAACTGCTGCCCTACGATTATGAATACCATTGACCTCAATCCTGCCATATGATCAAAAGCATTATTATCGATGACGAACACAACAGCGTGGAAGCGCTTCATGAAATGCTCACCCGCTACTGTCCTGTAGTGTCTGTTGTAGCCAGCGCCAACAATATCACCACTGCAAAAGAGTTGATCATTCAGCACCAGCCGGACCTGATCTTTATAGATATTGAAATGCCTTTCGGCAATGCCTTCGATCTGCTCAACAGTATTCACAAGATCAACTTTGAAGTGATCTTCGTAACCGCATTCGATAATTATGCACTCAATGCCATCAAACTTTCTGCACTGGATTATTTGCTGAAGCCCGTCAGCATCAAAGAGCTTCAGGCTGCGGTGGCAAAAGCAGAAGTGAAGATAAGTTCCAAGAATATCAACACGCGCATCGAAAACCTGCTGTACAATCTCAAGTCCCCGCCAAGCAGTTCCAAAAGACTGGCCCTTCCTACATTTGAAGGACTGATCTTTTTAGACACCGATGATTTTGTAAGATTGGAAGCGAGCAATAATTACACTTTTATTTTTCTGAAAGATAAAAACAAGATCATCGTATCCCGCCCGCTGAAAGAGTTTGAGAGTTTGCTGGACATGAGTAATTTCAGCAGGGTGCACCACTCGCATATCATCAATCACAACTATATTAAAAAATACCATCGCGGCCGCGGCGGATACGTGGAAATGGAAGACGGGAGCGCCATTGAAGTGAGTACAAGAAAGAAAGACGAATTCCTTTCTAAATTCATCTAACAGCTATCTATGTTGCGCAAATACTTCATGCTTTTTTTATTGCTGTCCGGCTTATCTGCCACTGCGCAACAATACAATTACAAAAAATATACTGTAGCTGATGGACTGCCCAGCAACCTGGTGTATGATGTAAAGCAGGATGCAGAAGGATTCATATGGGTTGCAACAGACGCGGGCGTGGCGCGTTTTGATGGAAGGAAATTCACGGTGTTTACTCAACAGGACGGGCTGGTCAATAATGACGTGATCATGCTATACCCTGATTCAAAAGGAAGGCTTTGGATGGTGTCTATGCATAATTCGATGTGCTATTATTATAAAGGCAGGTTTTACAATTACCGGAACGACACAAGTCTTCAAAAAATGCGGCCGCTCAGTTCCTTTTTACTTGTTGTTGAAAATGATGCTGGCGATATGGCTTTTGCTTCTCATGAACACCTGTCCCCGACCATTTATATATTGACTGCCGACAATCAGGTTAAATACGATCAATTCAATCATAAGATCAGAGGACATACCAGCCTTGCAGCCGGGGTCAGGCCGCATGAGTTTCTTTATTCCATTTACGATTCCAGCGCACACAAATCTGATTTTCATCTGTACAATGGTGAAAAATGGCAACCCTGGTACTCGGTCAAATGGAGTACCACATCGGATTATTATCAACCTTACAAAATGATAAACGGGAAAATGGAGCAGCAACCGCCTGTTTACTATCCCAATAGCAGTAAAATGATGCTTGCTCAGATTTCAGACTTTGACAATATAAAATTTTCATTTCGCCCTTCGGAGATGATAAAGGTATCCTGCAATATCAATAAAGGAAGGACTATACAGTTTTTCAGTACACATCATGGGATTTATATGGTTGATACGAAGACTGAAAAAATAAATGACCACCTGGTTCCAGACCTCAATACCAACAGAGCTTCCATGGATAAAGAAGGAAATATCTGGATCGCCACTCAGTCTGATGGACTATTGATGATTCCAACCCGGAATGTCAGGTCATATACCTACCCCAATAACTCAACTGATATACTTAGTATTTATAAAGCCGGCAATCAGATATACACAGGTAATTCTGACGGAAAACTTTACATCATTAAAAATGGAGAAATTACCAGCAAAGACTTTTCAGGTTACCATGCAATAGCAAATAATAAAGGCCTGGTCAACTGGATGCGCTTCATCGAGCCACTTGAAAAAGATTGGCTGGGACTTGGCTTTGATAATTTTTTGATCAGTTATGATGTAATCACAGGAAAATCGAAATTCAACAAAACAGATGTAAACAAAGCCATTGCACCTGCCGGAAAAGACAGCTTCCTGGTAGCAACCGGAAGAGGAACATTGCTGGTTGATAAAGAACTTAATATTCTGGATACGATTTGGAGATACAGATCTTATTCCTGTCTGAAGTCAGGCAATGATTATTATATCGGTACTCCTAACGGACCGGTAAAAATCACTCCAGGCCGCCAGCCCTTTATTATGGCCAATGCAATTCCGGAACTGCAGGCCCTCGTAACCAGAATGTGTAAAGACCCATCCGGAGATCTTTGGATCGCCACTTCAGGAAATGGACTTTTCAAATTAAGGAACGATACTGTTGTTGTTCAATTCAACAGTACAAATGGACTGGCGAGTAACAATTGCAAATCCATCTTCCCCGATGCTAAATTTCTTTGGGTTGGGACTGAAAAAGGTTTACAAAGGATCAACTGGCGAAATCTTTCTGAACCTCTGCAACTTTACACCACCGAAGACGGCTTACCTTCCAATGATATACTTTCCATCTTTTCTGACAGCGGGAAGTTATATGTTGGCTCCTCAGGAAAACTTACTTTGTTTGATACAACCTTGATCCGTCAGAGTACTTTCTGCAAATTGATCATGCTGAATGTAGAAGCCGGAGGCAAAGCCGTGAACAATGACAGCCTCCACCTTCTAAAATACGATGAGAACAGCCTGCGATTTAATTTCACAGGAATTTCTTTCCGGTCATCCGATAATATATCCTATCACTACAAACTAAATGGCTATTCTGACACCTGGAGTTCAACCTCTAACACCAGCCTTGAGTTCATTGCACTTCCACCGGGCAATTATGATCTGAAGGTCTTCGCACGGAATAAATTCGGCGTTCAAAGCGATACTATCTCAGTTCCTTTTAAAATTTCGCCTCCCTTCTGGAAAACCTGGTGGTTTCGGATTTTGATAGTTGGAATAACTGCAGCCCTTGTCTGGTGGCTTATTATCCGGCGCATCCGTCAGGAGCAGGCAAAATCCGCCACCCAGAACCGCATCAATGAACTGGAACAACTGGCCCTGCGTTCACAAATGAACCCACACTTCATCTTCAACTGTCTCAACTCCATTCAGAATTTCCTGCTACAGAACAATTTTGAAAAGACCAATGAATACCTCACTTCATTTGCACACCTGATCCGCCAGACACTGGACAACTCAAGCCGATCATCCATCAGCATCGAAAGCGAATGCCGTTACCTCAGCAGTTACCTGGAACTGGAAAGCATGCGCTTCTCTCATAGCTTCGTCTATGATATAGAAGTGGACCCCGCCATCGATGCAGACAACACCTTCATCCCTACAATGATCCTGCAACCCTATGTAGAAAACAGCATACGTCATGGCCTCCGGTATCGGCTGGACGGCTTGAAATCTGTAAGAGTACTATTCAGGAAAAGAGGCAATACCCTGGTATGTATTGTTGAAGACAATGGGATCGGAAGAAAGAAAGCGTCCGAACTAAAATCCTTCATGCATGTGGAATACCAGTCAAAAGGCATGACGCTGACAGCAGAAAGGATTGCTGCGCTCAACCGAAGACAGGAAATTCCCATAACCGTAGACGTAATAGATTTGGAGGAAGACGGAAACGCAACCGGCACCCAGGTGATCGTTCGGTTTCCAAACGTTTTCCTGTAGTGCCGGTCGGTTATGAAAAGATGGAATTATTTCGCATTGAGTCTTGCCCAGATCTCAGGAATGCGTTTTACCCAGATCAGCTCTTTCTTTTTTGCCAATGCATCTTCTGTGGGCGTTCCGAAATATACTTTACCACCTTCCAGTGAAGAAGGAACACCACTCTGCGCCAGTACAACAGCATTGTCTCCGATACTGAGCGTTTTGGAAACACCTACCTGCCCCCAGAGCACCACACCAGCGCCAATCTCTACTGCACCTGCAATACCCACCTGCGCAGCAAACAAACAGTTGGGGCCGATAATGGAATCATGACCGATATGCACCTGGTTATCCATCTTGGTGCCGCGCCCAATCAGGGTATCATGACTCACGCCTCTGTCGATAGTGCAAGCCGCTCCGATCTCCACATCATCTTCAATCACTACCCTTCCGCCACTTTCCATTCTTTTATACCATACCTCCCGGTCTTTCTTCGTATTGTAGTAGAATGCATCCGATCCTATCACACTCCCTGCCTGGATCACAACATTATTACCGATCACGCAATGGTCCATGATGGTTACACCGGGATGGATACGGCAATTGGTTCCGATAGTAACATGGTTTCCCACATACGCGTTCGGCGCAATCCAGCTTCCTTCTCCTACCAAAGCAGAATCACTGACAGCTTTACTGGAAGGAACGAATGGACGGAAATGTTTGATGATGGTCTGATATGCTTCAAACGGATTGTCTGTTATCAGCAATGCCTTCTCTTCAGGAAAACTGGTTTCTTTATTGATGATGATGAAGGATGCTGCGGACTGGATACATTTATCGTAATACTTGGGATGATCAACAAACACCAGATCTCCTGGCTCTACCCTGTGAATCTCATTGATGCCTGTTGCCTGTGCGGTTGCGTTACCAACCAACCTCGCGCCGATCAGATCAGCTATCCATTGCAATGATACCGGTGATGGAAATTTCATATCGGGAATTTGCGCAAAAGTACAATACGTTTTGTGAACGGAAGCATCTGCATCAGTTTCCAAAACATAGTTGTTATCTGTATTTCAAGTGCAACAATTTTATTTGTAGCTTCTGCGTTTTTAATCTGCAACTGTAATTCACCTATGTAGTTTTATCATTTACTGCCGATACCCCCGCCACATTTTCCACAGTATTAAAAAAAATGTGAATAAAATTTATTAGAAAATTTTTTAGTTTAGAGAAAATTATTTTTAATATTGTGTAGGGAAATTTATTTCCCGGTACTTACTAACCCATCTACATAATAAATCTCCCGAATCATCGGGAGATTTTTTTTTGACTATGCTTCAATATTTCATCATCAACAAACCATTCCAGGTACTCTCACAATTTACATCAACCGAAGACAAACAATCTTTGCGCGACTACTTCAAAGTGCCGTCTGACGTGTATCCTGTCGGAAGACTGGATTATGATAGTGAAGGGTTACTGTTACTAACAAACGATAAACAGGTGAACCATCTTGCGCTTCATCCCAGCTTCGCACATGAACGTGAATACTGGGTGCAGGTAGAAGGAACGATAACGGAAGAAGCGCTCGATCAGTTAAGGAATGGCTTGACCATTTCCATCGATGGTAAGCTCCATCGAACCAAACCTGCCCGCGCCATCGCCTTTGCTGAACCACCCAGGGTACCTGACCGTAATCCACCGATCCGCTTCAGACAAAATATTCCTACCAGTTGGATCAGCCTGGCCCTTACCGAAGGAAAGAACAGGCAGGTTCGAAGGATGACAGCCAAAACCGGATTCCCAACATTGCGGCTTATACGATTTCGTATCGGCTCCCTTACCATCGAAGGTTTACTCCCCGGAGAAATGAAGGAGCTTGACAGAAATACTTTCTATAAAGGAGCAGGCATTACCCGCTGAATGTAAGGCCTATTGACTATTTCGTTACCTTGCTGTAAAATCAAGTTACTTATGTTGAAATCAATGACCGGATTTGGAAGAACAGAGCAATCCATAGGCGATAAAACTTTTCTCGTAGATATAAAATCGCTGAATGGAAAACAGTTTGAACTGTTCCTGAAAATGCCGGCGTTTTTGAAACCCTTTGAATTTGATATCAGGGGAATCTTATCCGCAAACCTGGGACGTGGAAGCGTAGACTGCACCATCAGCCTCAAGGAAAGCGGCAGCTCAAAACCAGTCAGCATCAATACCGCTCTCGCCAAAACTTATTACCGTTCCATTGCTGAACTGTCTACCGACCTCAACCTGGACCCTTCCAGCATCCTCAGCAGCCTGCTCAAACTGCCGGAAGTAATTACACCCACCAGCGATACCCTCACCGATGCAGAATGGGAATCTTTCAAAACCCTGATCCTTTCCGCCATCAACGAACTGAACAAACACCGCCTGGAAGAAGGCAAGATGCTGGAAGGAGACCTCCGCCTCCGTATTTCCAATATTGAAAAACTGCAACAGGAAGTGATCCAGCTGGAACCACTCCGCAAACAAAAGATCCGCGAAGGACTCGTAAAAGTCCTGGAAGATAATGTTGGAAAGGAAAACTACGATCCCAACCGCCTGGAACAGGAACTGATCTACTATATTGAAAAGATAGACCTCAGCGAAGAACAAACCCGCCTCAAAAACCATTGCGATTATTTCAAACAGGTACTGGATGAAGGAGAAGATACCAAAGGAAAAAAATTATCCTTCATCCTCCAGGAAGTAGGACGTGAGATCAATACCACCGGCGCCAAAGCCTATGATTCCACCATCCAGAAAGCTGTTGTACAGATGAAGGATGAACTGGAAAAAGCAAAGGAGCAGGTACTGAACGTATTGTAATTTTATATTTGAAAAAAAATCCCCTTGAAAAAACAAGGCTCAACCAGCATCCTTTTGTTCTTACTGACCGGCATTCTCCTGAATGCCTGTTCCATCAGAACAGATCTATTTGAGAAGAACGTTGCCATCCCCAACCACGCCTGGAGCAAAGACTTCAAACCGGAGATCACCATGAACGTGGAAGACACTTTAAGCCGGTACCATATTTACGTGGTGATCCGGCATACAGACGCGTACAAGTTCAAAAACCTCTGGGTAAGCACCACCATTCAAAACCCGAAGGGTGAAACCAGTACACATCCCCTGGACCTCCAACTCGCCACGGACGACAAAGGATGGCTCGGTTCCGGAATGGATGATATTTTTGAACAGCGCATACGCATCACTCCCGGCGATCAACCCGTTCCCCTTCAGGCAGGCACTTACAAGTTCACATTGCAACAGATCATGCGTGAAGACCCGCTGGAAAATGTAATGAATGCAGGTATCCGTGTTGAAAAAGCAAAATGATGAATGAAAACATCCCGTAAAAGCAGGTTATTCCTGGCGAGCATCGCCTATTGGTTCCTGCTGGTCTATATTGTAGCAGCACTGGTGTTCTGGTTCTTTGAACTCAACCAGCAATCAGACCAGATGGCCAGCTACCAGACCAGCGCTCTGATACTGGATGATCCCGACTATCTCATCAAATACGAGAAGATACAGGATGAAAGAAAAAGAAAATCTGCACAGTTCCTGGGAGAAGGGATCACCTTCCTGGTACTCACCCTCCTGGGAGCATTTTATGTTTACCGCGCCGTTCGCAAACAGATCAAGCTCCAGCAACAACAACAACATTTCATGATGGCCGTTACCCACGAACTCAAAACGCCCATCGCTGTTGCCAAACTCAATTTGGAGACCTTACTCAAACACCAGCTGGACGAACAGAAAAAGAACAAGCTGCTCTCCATGACGCTGGAAGAAACCAATCGCCTCAATACCCTCGCCAATAATATCCTGGTATCCTCCCAACTGGAAGGTGGCCGCTATCGTATCGCGAGGGAAGAAATCGATTTCAGTACACTGGTGCAATCCGCCGTACAGGATTTCATCAACCGGTTCCCGGCCCGGAAATGGATCACCAATATCCAGGCAGATACAGAGCTTATCGGAGATCCCCTGCTGCTCCAGATACTGGTGAACAATCTGGTGGAGAATGCCGTTAAGTATTCACCTAAAACCGCAGCCATTGAATGCCGGCTCTTTACAAAAGGCAAGACCGTGGTTTTACAGGTAGCAGATGAAGGTCCGGGCATTCCGGATAACGAAAAGAACAAAGTGTTCGAAAAGTTCTATCGCATCGGTAACGAGAATACCCGCACTGCCAAAGGCACAGGGCTCGGCCTCTTCCTCTGCCGGAAAATTGCGGAAGACCATCACGCTAGCATCCGCGTAACAGATAACACGCCCACCGGTTGTATCTTTACGGTGAGCTTCACCCTGTAATTGAAAAGCATGAGCACAACAAAAACATCCATACTGTTGGTGGAAGATGAAGAGAATCTCCACGAAGCGCTGAAGCTGAACCTGGAACTGGAAGGATATGAAGTTACTTCCTCCTTCACGGGCAGCGAAGCCCTTCAGAAAGTGCAGGGAGAGTATTTCGATCTCATCATCCTCGATGTAATGTTGCCGGAACTGGATGGCATCACGGTTACAGAAACCATCCGGGTCCAAAACAATGAGGTGCCCATTCTCATCCTCTCCGCAAAGAATGCCAGCTCTGACCGGGTGCTCGGCCTTAAAAAAGGCGCCGACGATTATCTCACCAAACCTTTCAACCTCGAAGAGCTCCTGCTTCGTGTTCAGAAGCTGATCAATAAGAACAAGAAAATGCAGGAAAAGGATTCCGTTGGTGATACGTATGCGTTTGGCAGCAATACGCTCGACTTCAAAGCGCAGGAAGCCATCACCCGCAAGGGAGAACGTATTCAGCTCAGCAAGAAAGAAGCCATGCTGCTGAAACTACTGATAGAAAACAAGAACGAAGTAGTACCCAGAGAAAAGATCCTGCAAACAGTTTGGGGCTATAACGTTTACCCTACCACGCGCACCATCGATAATTTCATCCTCAACTTCAGGAAATATTTTGAAGAAGACAGCCGCAATCCGCAGTACTTCCATTCTGTTCGCGGAGTAGGTTACAAATACACGGAGTAGATCAGGCTTCAGGTTTCAATCCTTCCAGCACCTGCCTCGTTTCATCCAGCAGACTGCGTGGATCGCTTTGCTCATGCCCGGGCACATAGAGCGCCCATTCGCAGGTATTGAGCAGGTGAAGTAGTTGTTGCACCAGTGCATCACTCACGCCCTGCATCGCCAGCCTCGCCGCAACATTTTGTTTGTTGAGCAGGGATGGAGGTATCTCACAGCGGACCGCCGCCATATTCCAGAGCACATGTTGTATCTCGTGATAGAAGAGTTTCATATTCCCGGACTGCAGGCTTTCCCTGGCAGTGGCCAGTTGCTCTTCCGGAGCAGGTATCTCAACTTTTGCAGGCAAATGAATTTTCGGTTCCACCGATCTCTTTTTGCGCAGCTGACTGAACTGATATACCAGACAGCTAACGATGATCAGCACCACCAGGCCAAACCAATAAAGATGTTTGGGAATAGCGCCATTATCTACCTGTTTCATGGCATTTGCCCGCAATTGCCGCGTTTCTTCAGATTCACCAGGCTTTACTGTCAGCGCAAGCGGATCACTCACCGCTTCTTTGTATTGTTGTGATTGTGGATCGAAATAAGCCAGACTGGCTCCCGGGATCACGATATTACCCGTGTCCGGCGCAGCGAAGGAATACTCGAATGCTTTGCTGCCACTGAGCGGGAAAGTGAATTTATCAACCATTTCCCTAACCACCGGATCGGCAGTATCAACACCTTCAGGCCATGTGATCTCCGGAGGCGTAAGCAGATTGATATTGCCTGAACCTTCTACCAGGATCCGCACTTTGACCAACTCACCCTGATGTATAGCCGTATCCGGACCTTTCAACTTCACAGTATATTTTCCTACTGCACCGGTATAATGATCCGGTTGCCCTTTCAATGGCAGGGGCTTTACCTCGATGATCACCGGCTCGGAACGAAGGGTTACTTTATGATCGAGCACAGAAGGAGCTTCGCCAATGTTCACGCGAACAAAATGCACAATGCTTTCCACTTCAGCAGGGTCCAGTTCAAATTTCCCTTCCTGCAAAGGAAACAACTGCACTTTACGGATAAGGTTCACATAATAAGGCACACCTTTGATCCTTTCAACTACCGGTTTGCCATCATAGGCCTCCACCATTTCCATTACACTGAAACCTGTGAAGGACGGCCGTTTCATCACCTGTGAATTGGTATTGAGCCTTGAATACATCTTGTACACCACTTTCAGCGGCTCGCCCACCACGCAACTGGTTTTACTCACCTCCACCCGGATCAGCAACCCCTGTCTGACCTTTTCTTCAATGAACTCTCCGGGCTGGATCACAGAAGCCGCTTCCACATCAGGTTCCAGGTCCTGCATATCGGCATGACTGCGCTGTGCAAGCTGTTGTGCATGCAGGCTCCCGCCGGTAAAGCAACAAACGAGAAGAAAAAGGAAATATAAAACTCTGGTGTTCATTACGGTGATTAACAAATTTAATTGCTGATGCCCTCGGTTGTTAGCAGTTTTCACGTTAAATGTCGGTTAAAAGGATGAGTGGTGAATTAGCCAGAAAATAAGCAAATACGGCCGTTCAATAACTGCAAAAGGATACAGCAACACAAACATCGTACCTCTGTGATGGCCAAGTTAAAATCGCGCTTACCAAAGATGGCAGCAAAAGCTGTCTCTACATGATTAAAGGACAATCCTTTCAACAACCGGAAATAAGAACGGGCCTAACCAACAGGGGGGCCGTCTCCTCAAAAGAGATGGCCTCTCCCTTTAAAATTGTAACTTCCATTATCTAAATTGTTACCCCCTGGTCAACGTATCTGTTCTCATACTGACCTTCGTGCTGCTGCTGGTCTTACTGGCTGTTTTCATCCTTTACCGCGAAAAGAATATCCGCGACAAGGAAGCCCAGAAGACCGCCCTGCAACAACTGCGCGCCGCCAATTTTCAATACCAGCTGGAAATTGAACAGATCATCAATTATTTCGCCACTTCCATGAGTGGACAAACACAGGTGGACGCCATGCTCTGGGACGTATGCCGCAATTGCATCGCCCGCCTCGGTTTTGAAGATGCCGTGATCTATCTTATCGATCATCAAACGCAAATACTCCATCAGAAAGCAGCCTGCGGACCCAAGACCACCGCATTCAATGTGATTGTAGACCCCATTGAAATTCCCGTGGGCAAGGGCATTGTAGGCAGTGTGGCATTATCAGGAATGGCCGAGATCATTCCTGATACCTCCCTCGATGCCAGGTATATTGTTGACGACGCCCATCGCCTCAGCGAACTGGCTGTACCCGTGATCAGCAACCGAAAAGTGATCGGTGTGATAGACAGTGAACATTCGGAAAAGAATTTCTATACAGCCAAACATCTCCAGGTGCTGACCACCATTGCCAGTATGCTGGCGCATCGCATCGAGCAGATACATGCAGAGAACATGATGCGGGAAAGGGAAATTGAATTGATCCAGGTGCATGCAGATCTCGCCACTTACCAGCTAACGGCGCTGCGTGCACAAATGAACCCGCATTTCATCTTCAATGCACTCAACAGCATCCAGCAATTCATCCTGCAGGGTAATGCCTACGAAGCCAACCGTTACCTCGCACGTTTTTCCAAATTGCAGCGCGATATCCTGCATCATTGTGATCAGCATCTCATCACTCTCGAAAAAGAGATCGAAATGCTGCAGCTCTACCTGCAACTGGAACAACTCCGCTTCCAGGGGGATTTCGAATTTTCCATCGAAGTGGACGATGATATCGATGCCAACGAGATCCGTATTCCCCCCATGCTGCTGCAACCCTTTGTGGAAAACGCCATCTGGCACGGACTGATGCCCAGGAAAGAACAAAGGCAGGTGCAGATCTCCTTTCACCCGGAAGGGGACCATCTCTTACTCTGTGTGGTGCAGGACAATGGCATTGGCCGCGAAGCAGCAGCGCAAAACAAAAAAGAATGTCCGCATGAATCAAAGGGGTTACTGCTGGTGAATGAGCGGCTCCGCATCTTACAACAACAGTACCAGCAACCTTTTGAAGCATCCATAACAGACAGATTGCATCCCGATGGAACAGCAGCAGGAACAACCGTAACGCTTCGCGTTTTCATCGGTGGATAATGCGGGTGGAAATACAAAATCCTTAACTTCGGCAGGTGATAAAAGCGATTATCATAGACGATGAGCCCGCAGCCGTCAACACCCTGAAGTTGATGCTGGAACGCTACGTTCCTGAGATCAACCAGATCAAAACAACCAACGATCCGGTCAAAGCCATCCAACTCATCAAAAGCTTCAAACCTCAACTGGTATTCCTGGATATCCAGATGCCGGCCATGAATGGATTTGAGCTTTTGAAGAAGCTGCCCGAGATCCAGTTCAATATCATCTTCACCACTGCCCATCACAAATATGCTATCGAGGCATTGCGCTTCAGTGCGCTGGATTACCTGATGAAACCCATCGATGCCGATGAGCTCCGGCAATCAGTTGACCGCTTCATGGCAAGAACTGTTGTAGCCCTTAGCCAGCAATCACAGTACCAGAACCTGCTTAATAATATCGGGGCTAAAGACAGGAAGGATTTCAAACTGGCTCTGCCCACCAGCGAAGGCACTTACTTTTTCAATCCCGAAGAGATCATCCGCCTTGAGGGTGAGATCAATTACACCTGGTTCCATTTCAGCAATCGCAAGCCTTTGCTCATCTCCAAAACATTGAAGGAATATGAGGACATCCTGAATGATCATGGATTCCTTCGTATCCACAAATCACATCTCATCAATAAAGTGCATGTAGTGAATTATACGCAGAATGGCACGCTCACCCTCAGCGACCGTTCACAGGTAGACATTTCAAGAAGAAGAAAAGAGATCATTCTCGAAGCTTTGCGCACGAGGTAATAATCGGAAAGCCGCCAGTCGCTCGCCTCTGGCGAGTGACTTCTATTCCGTCGCCTCCGGCGACACGGTGAGGCTGACTAAAAAGCTACCATCTTATAATTTCGGGGAGCTCACTCGCTCGCCTCCCGGCGAGTGAGCTTTATTCAGTCGCCTCTGGCGACGCGTGTTCGCCGGAGCCGAACAAATAGAAGTCACTCGCCGGGAGGCGAGCGACTGCCAGCTCTCCGCCTTTTTCGTCAGCCCCAAATTCAGGTCACTCGCCAGAGGCGAGCGACCGGGCACACCCTGATCAATTATAAATCCCCCAGCTGCGGCCGCATGATGATATCTTCCACGCAGGCCTGTGGGCTCAGCTGCGAAGCGGCATGGATCATAGCGGCTATATCCTGTGCAGTCATGATCCGTTCCGGATCGATGCCACTGCCAGCCCATGAATTCGTATAAGCGGCGCCGGGATATACAGCCGTTACCTTGATACCATGCGGTTTCATTTCTTCCCGGAGATTGCGGCTGAATCCTGCCAAAGCATATTTACTGATGCTGTAGGCCCCACCATTCGGATAGGCATGGAGGGAAGCGATGGAGCACATATTGAAGATATGTCCCTGTTTACGTTCAATCATCGAAGGGATCAATGTCCGGGTTAGATGATAGGCGCTGTAAAGATTCACTGCCATCATTCTTTCCAGTACGCCTTCCGGTTCATTGTGCACACTGCCGGGCTCAAACAATCCTGCATTGTTCACCAGTACGTCTACAGGAACATCATAACCGAGTACCCATTTTCCGAATGCTTCCGCCTGCGATTTCTCGCTGAGGTCCGCGGGCATAGCCTTGATGCTACGTTCGGGATAGCGCAGCTGTAATGCTTCCAGGGTTTTATAGAGGTCCACAGGATTGCGGCTGCAGAGGAAAAGATCGTGTCCCTGAACGGCAAATGTTTCTGCAATCGCTCTTCCAAACCCTTTGGATGCGCCGGTGATGACAATATTCATGATACAGGAATTTTGATGAAGCGAAGTAAGGAATTTCCCGCCGGTTTCAATGCATTCAGTCCACTTATTCTGACTGTCGTATTTTTGCAGCATGAAGTACAAGCATCTGTTTTTTGACCTGGACCATACCTTATGGGATTTCGATGCTAATTGCCGTTTTACCCTGGAAACCATTTATCAGAACGAAGCGCTCGAATCCCGGGGCATACACAGCTTTGAAGAGTTTTTCAAACAATACAATATTCATAACGACAGACTCTGGGAGCGCTATCGCAGTGGCCAGATCAAGGCCGATGAATTAAGATGGAAACGCATGTTCCTCAGCCTCCTCGATTTCCGGATCGGCGATGAAAAGCTTGCACGTGAGCTCAGTAACCAGTTCCTGGACATGCTTCCCAGCCGCACCATCCTCTTCCCCTATTGCATGGAGATACTCAGCTATCTGAAAGGAAAAGGCTACGTGCTCCACCTTATCACAAATGGTTTCGAGAAAACGCAATACAGCAAAATCACCTACTCGGGCATCGATCATTTCTTCGCAGAAGTAATCACCTCCGAAGGAAGCAACAGCCTGAAGCCTCACAAGGAGATATTCGACTATGCATTCCAGCGAGCCAAAGCATTGCCGGAACATAGCATCATGATCGGCGACAGCATCGAGGCGGATATCAAAGGCGCCATCAATGCCGGCATCGACCAGGTATTTATGAACCACCTCAATATCCAAACCGATGTGAAACCCACTTACACTGCGTACTCGCTGAAAGAGCTGGAGGATATCTTCTGATGCAAATCATCGTTCCATAAAAAAACCGGCTGTAGTTGCAGCCGGTCAGAATATGTTAGTGCATTCTTTTTTTAGATCGTTGCAAGCACTGTAACGCCGCCCTGAACAACCTGGTTCAGTTCAACATTCACTTTGGTGCCTACAGGAAGCAGCACATCCACACGGCTGCCGAATTTGATGAAGCCAAGCTCTGATCCCTGCTCCACTTTCTGACCAACGGTGAGATAATTCACGATACGCTTGGCCAATGCCCCTGCAATTTGTTTTACCAGGATCTCCCCTTTCGGATAACGGATCACTACGGAGTGACGCTCATTCTCTGTAGACGATTTTGGATTCCAGGCCACCAGGTACTTACCCTTGTGATACTGACTGTATACCACTTCACCACTCAATGGATTGCGGTTCACGTGCACATTGGCAGGGCTCATAAAAATGGAAACCTGCAAACGCTTGCCTTTGAAATATTCTTCGTCGATGATCTCTTCAATTACAACAACCTTACCATCGGCAGGACAAATCACCTGGTTCTCGTTTTTGGTAAGCTGCCTGGCAGGGATACGGAAAAAGCTCACGATGAACAGGGTCAGGCCCAGTGTGAGGATAAAGATCAGCCAGCTCAGCCAGGGTGTGGAATAGCTGATGAAATAGAACGATAACAGGTTGATCACAGCGAATATGATCACTGTAATGAGGATGGACTTATAGCCTTCTTTGTGTATGGTCATTGAAATCAATTAAGGTGCTAAAATAAGAAGAATATCAGATCATAAAGAGAACAACATAGAGCCACACGAAAGGAGTGGCCAGCAAGAGGGAGTCGAAACGGTCGAGAAAACCACCATGACCGGGCATGATAGAACCGCTGTCCTTCACATTGGCCATCCGCTTGAGTTTGCTTTCCAGCAGGTCGCCCGCAGTGCCCACCACCGCTGCAATAGAAGCAATGATCACCCAGTGATGAACAGGATATTTCAGCCAGTATGCCAATGCTCCCACTACCACCACTGCCAGGATAGCGCCGCCGATGGTGCCTTCCCAGGTTTTCTTGGGAGAGATAGCGGAGAAGGGCGTTTTGCCGATGAGAGAGCCTACAATATAAGCCATGGTATCGTTGATCCAGATGGAAATGATCAGGGAAACAGGCAACAACGCCGAATAATAATAAATAGCATCGATGCCCTCATATGCTATCAGGGAAGATTTTGCAGACAAGTCCATCATCAATCCCCAGCTGAGTGAAATATACAATAGTCCCAGTGCCGAGTAACCGATATTCTTAACATTGATAGTGCCTGCAAATAATAATTCTACAATGGGAAGAACGAAAACACAAACCAGTCCCAGCCACCAGCCTGCTGCATGCAAAGAGAAGGATCCGATATTATATGCATCGCTGGTAAAGAACAACATGATACACCAGCCTGCTATGCGAACTCCATATTTGTGAAAAGGAGTAATGCTGGCATAATCCGGATAGATCTTTGAAATCAGTTCCTGGTATTCTTTCCAGCAACCGAAATGTACAATAGTGAATAGAATGAAAAAACTCCAGTGATTCCACAACAAACCCAACAGCATCACCACCACAAAAACTGCGGCAGTAAGGGAGCGGGTTTTCAATGTGGCCATATTCAAAGCCATGCTGATATTGGATTTTATGCTATAAATTGATTGGTGGGAGTGAGTCCTTCCGTATCATACACTTTGGACCAGGTAACGGTGGATTTGCTTTTGAAATACCAAAGGATCGCCCAAACAGCTATAAAGCTTACTACTGCCGACAATACCGGCATCTGCGGATTCTCGTTCACATATTTCGGCATATAGGAAACGGCGATCACCTGCACGGCATTGATCACAAAGTGCGCAATGATGCTGGTCCATAAACTGCCACTATACCAATATAACACACCCAGCACTATGCCAAGCGCTGCCCTTGGCAAAAATCCAAGGAACTGGAAGTGCATGGCGCTGAAAAATATTCCGGTGATGATGATACCGGCCCAGGCATTTTTGGTGAGATGAATCAGTACGCGCTGCACTGCTCCGCGAAAAAAGATCTCTTCACAGAATGCAGGCACCAGGGCCACTACTATCAGGTTGATCACAACATCCATGGGCGAATTCACTCTCAGGATCGTCTCCATGGTCTTGCCCGCTGTTTTTTCCAGTTGACGCAAATGCTCGGAAACAGGCAGCCCCTGGTTGATCTGCCCCAGCCAGAACATGGCCGGCAATGCCACCAGCGCACAAATACCGGATAAGATGAACATATTTGGCTTTTCCGGATTGCGGAAGCCCAGGAAATAGAATTGTTTACTTCTGAACGTAAACACCGCAAAAAGAAATGCCGGGAAAAAGAAAAATGCCACTGAAGTGATGATCTGGCTCCATTTGAGTGATTCAACAGCGCCGGGCCTGCTGAGATCAACCTTTACCTCCTCATTACTAAAGAGTATGTTAAGAAACATTGTAATAAGCAGCGGTGAAGCGCATAACAACAGCGCTCCCAATTGCTTTCTGGGGGATCTAATCTTCAAATGACCGGTCATAAGCTGGTATAAACAAATATTAGTATGTAAATTTGCAACCGGCTCAAAGATACAGTTTCCAACGATGGTACATATCGGCAATATAACGCTTCCTGATTTTCCGTTGCTTCTTGCTCCCATGGAGGATGTAAGCGATCCCCCCTTCCGTTATGTGTGCAAACAAAATGGCGCAGATCTCATGTATAGTGAGTTCATCTCCAGTGAAGGATTGATCCGCGATGCCATCAAGAGCAGGCAGAAACTGGATTTCTCCGAATTCGAAAGGCCATTCGGAATCCAGATCTTCGGTGGCGATGAAGAAGCAATGGCCATGAGCGCTAAAATTGTTGATACCGTTCAACCAGACCTGGTAGATATCAATTTCGGTTGCCCGGTAAAGAAAGTAGTGAGCAAAGGCGCCGGCGCTGCTGTTCTCAAAGACGTTGACCTGATGGCCCGTCTCACGGAAGCGGTTGTACGCTCCACCAGTCTCCCTGTAACGGTCAAGACCAGGCTCGGTTGGGACGAAAGCAGCAAGAACATCGAAGAAGTGGCGGAAAGATTACAGGATGTTGGCGTGAAAGCGCTCACCATCCATGGCAGAACCCGCGCACAATTATATAAAGGCGAAGCCGACTGGAGCCTGATCGCCGCAGTCAAAAACAATCCACGTATTAAGATCCCTATTTTTGGTAACGGCGATATCGACTCTCCGCAAAAAGCACTGGAATACAAGAACCGGTATGGTGTTGATGGTATCATGATCGGACGCGCCGCGATCGGGTATCCCTGGATCTTCCGCGAGATCAAACAGTTCATGCAGAATGGCGAGATCCTTCCACTGCCTACTATCGAAGAAAGACTTGAAGTATGCAGGACGCATGTGCGCAAATCAGTAGAGTGGAAAGGAGAAGTTTTGGGCATCCTGGAAATGCGCCGTCATTACAGTAATTACCTGAAAGGGCTGTCGCATATCAAAGAGTTCCGTACACGCCTCGTAACAGTGAAAACGATCGGAGAAGTGGAAAGCATTCTGGATGAAGTGGCTGTTCATTTCGCCGGACAAACACCTGCACATAGCCCAGTACAACTGAGCCCCGATCAATTGAGCTCCTGCGCTTACTAACCGATTTCACTGAATTAAAATATAGCTTCATGAACCGATTACTGGTATCCATGCTGAGCAGCCTTATCCTGTTTAATTCCTGCGCTGGTAATGGCCAGCAGGCAAAACCAACGCCTCAGCCATTGTACGCCACTGTAAAACTGGATAGCGCACAACTGATCAACGATCTTCAATTCCTTTCGTCTCCGGCACTGGAAGGAAGATTGGTTGGGACCGAAGGCAATAAACAGGCACGCAATTATATTGCAGCCCGCTTCGACTCACTGCAACTGGCAGCGCCTGATTCCGGCCGCTTTCAATCCTTCCCCGCCAGGAACAAAGCCACTGGTGTGAATGTACTCGGTATCATCAAAGGCTCTCAATTTCCTGATCAGTATTATGTGCTCTCCGCGCATTATGATCACCTGGGTAAGAAAGGTGATAAGATCTATACAGGTGCGGACGATAACGCTTCCGGCACCTCCGCATTACTGGCCATGGCTGCATGGTTCAAACAACATCCTCCAAAACATAGTATCATCTTTGCTGCCTTCGATGCAGAAGAAGGTGGACTGATGGGCTCGAAGTATTTCGCAGAAAATCCATCTGTAGCATTTGACAATATTAAGTTCAACCTGAACATGGATATGGTGAGCAGGAACGATAAGAATGAGATCTATGCCTCAGGAACTTTTCATTATCCCTTTCTTTCAAAATACATCGACAGCATACGGCCACTCACAGCCGTAACCGTTTCATTGGGACATGACGATGCCTCCAAAGGCGCTTCCGATGACTGGACTTCACAGTCTGACCACTTTGCCTTTCACAAGAAAAACATTCCATTTATTTATTTCGGTGTGGAAGATCATCCGGACTATCACCAACCAACCGATAGCTTCGAAAAAGTGAACAAGCATTTTTATTACCAGGTTTGCAATATGATTGCAGCCATGGCTGTACTGCTTGATGGCCAGCAACAATTGCAGTAACAAAGTGCCACCTGAAGCTCGCCTCCCGGCGAGTGACGGTTATTCCGTCGCCTCCGGCGACACTGTGTTCGCCGG
>NZ_RCSU01000005.1 GCF_003991355.1 Pseudoflavitalea rhizosphaerae | reverse complement strand
TCACTCGCCGGAGGCGAGCGACTGGCCACACCCTGCCTAAATCAAAAAACCGGCCATCAGCCGGTTGACATTTCCTTCAATATTTTGTACCTTATATAAAATTGACTTTATGCCTATCAGTAAAAACAGGCGCAAACACAAGCACCACCAATACCACCCTAAAGCACAACCGAAAGGTGGTCAAACAGCTCATGCAGCCGCCAAACCAACAGCCCGCCGCAGCGCCGTTACTATCATGGTAGTACTCCTGGCCATTTTCGGGGCAGGGATCGCCTTCCTGTCTGCAGGGGCAAATGCCACCTGGATTGCCGGAGGTGCATTGCTCGGCGCCATAACAGGATTTTTCACAGGACAAGGCATGGATAAGATGGCGGCCAAAAGTAAGTAGCGGCCCTTGCCTAGTTTTCCGTTGGGCTCAGGTAATAACCCTCTTCGCACAATACAAATGAATTGGGAACAACACTTAGCAGCGAATCCCTCACCATGGCTTCTGCTGCCTGCTGGTAATTGCTGCCTACTTCAGGCGTGCGCATCGCAAATTTCCAGCTCTGGATCTTCAATAACGCGATCTTACTGGAATGGACAATATGGTTTTCCAGTATCTGAAATCTCTCAGCCAGGTAGTCCTGGTCGTTTTGGGTAAACGGGGTCATAGGGTCAGTGGGTTTTCAATGGAATTGGTCGTATTTTACAACGAACCGGTTGAAATAAAATTGTTTAAGCCACTCATCTCCATAAAAAATAGTAGCTTTAATTCCCTGAAACCCACCTCCATCCCACTCCGTCAACGGCTTCCTTTATTTCTTAACTATTAAAACCGGAATGCTATGTCTATCGTTAAAGTTATTGAAGTAATCGCCTCCTCAGAGAAAAGCATCGACGATGCCGTGAAGAATGGCCTCAAAGAAGTTTCCAAAACAGTCCGTAACATCGATTCCATTTACGTGAAAGACATCAAGGCCCATGTGAAGGGCGATAAGATCACGTCCTTTGGCGTGATCTGTAAAGTGGCTTTCCGGATTGATGAATGATGAAAGATCATTCTTGCCCAATGATCTTTTATCAGAAGAACTTCCGCCATCTATCCCGGCATGACGGAAGTTCTTCTGTACTACCTGTCCCACCTGGTTTATACCATCGATCCCCATAAAACTGTACTAATCCCTTTTTAATTGCTAAATTGATTTAGCACGCGCTTTACAGCATTTTAAAACCTTTTACATTATATTTACCTCCTCATGTTATTTTAAGGACATTATACCCCAAACAAATTGCAATTATGGGAGATCTGCAGATCAGGAAAAATGCAAAACTGTACGATGTAGTTATTGTGGGCTCGGGCGCTGGTGGAGGCATGGCAACTTATATGTTGGCAAAAGCCGGATTGAAAGTTTGTTTAATCGAAGCCGGTCCGATGTATGACCCCAAAACCAATGTTACCCAATTCAAAAATCCATGGGATTCACCGAGACGCGGCGCCGCTACCAAATTCCGCCCCTTTGGGGATTTCGATGCCTGCTACTGCGGTTGGGAAATAGAAGGCGAACCCTATACCAAAGCCAGTGGTACGCAGTGGGACTGGTTCCGCGCCAGGATGCTCGGTGGCCGCACCAACCACTGGGGACGCATCTCACTCCGCTTCGGTCCAAAAGATTTCAAACGCAAAAGCATCGATGGTCTTGGTGAAGACTGGCCCATCGGTTATGATGATATCAAACCGTTCTATGATCGGGTAGATAAACTCATCGGCGTGTTCGGCACCAATGAAGGACTGGAAAATGATCCCGACGGATTCTTCCTCCCTCCTCCCAAACCCAGGCTCCACGAGATCTTTGTGAAGAATGCCGCAGTGAAGGCAGGCGTACCCGTGATCCCTTCGCGGCTCAGCATCCTTACCAAACCCATCGAAAGCACCATCGAGCGTGGTGTGTGCATCTACTGTGGCCAGTGCTCACGCGCCTGCAGCACCATGTATGCAGACTTCTCTTCCAGCTCAGTGCTGGTGAAACCCGCACTGATGACCGGTAATGTAGATGTGGTGGCGAATGCAATGGCCCGTGAAGTACTTACCAATAAAGAAGGCCTGGCTACCGGAGTTTCTTATGTAAGTAAAGATGATCTCCAGGAATACCAGGTGAGCGGCCGCGTGGTGATCCTTGCCGCCAGCGCCTGTGAATCCGCACGCTTACTGCTCAATTCAAAATCCACCCGGCACGGGAACGGACTCGCCAACTCCAGCAATGTAGTGGGTAAATACCTGCACGATTCCACCGGTGTTGCCATGGGCGGCGTACTTCCGCAACTCTTCGGAAGAAAACGATACAACGAAGACGGTGTGGGCGGCATGCACGTATACTCTCCCTGGTGGCTCGATAATAAAAAACTCGATTTCCCGCGCGGTTATCATATCGAATACTGGGGAGGCATGGGACAGCCCGCATATGGATTCGGATGGGGCGTGGAAAGTCTCAACGGTAAATACCTGGTGAACGGTCAACAGAAAGAAGCCGGCGGCTATGGTAAATCACTGAAAGAAGATTTCCGTTTCTTCTATGGCGCCAGTGTTGGAATGGCTGGCAGAGGTGAAGCCATCTCCTACGAACACAACAAATGTGAGATCGATCCCAATGTAGTGGACAAATACGGCATCCCTGTTCTCCGCTTCGATGTAAAATGGAGTGAGCACGAGATCAACCAGGCCAAACATATGCAGGAAACCTTCCAGGAGATCATGCATGAAATGGGCGCTGTGATCACCTGGGGTATCGCTGGAAAGGAAAGTAATTATGGATTGGAAACACCCGGCCGTATCATCCACGAAGCAGGCACCGTACGCATGGGCAACGATCCCAAAACATCCGCGCTCAACAAGTGGAGCCAGGCCCATGACTGCAAAAATGTATTCTGTGTGGATGGCGGACAATTCACCAGCCAGGCCGATAAGAACATCACCTGGACCATCCTGGCCCTCTCCATGCGCGCCAGTGAATACATCATGGACCAAATGAAAAAGCAGCAATTGTAATCATAACGTCAATCATCACCCCAAAAATCAGATCTGTATGGATAGAAGGAAATCACTCAAAGCGCTGGCCATCGGTACGATCGCTTCAGGTGTGCTGCTGGAAGCCTGTAAAGATGATAAACAAGCAAAGACCACCACTCCTTCCGCCACTACCGGCGACGGTTCCAACATCGACAGGATGAAGGAAGAAGTGGAACATTATAAAGAAGTTGTTTCGAAAACATTTTTCACCCAACATGAAATGGCTACCATCACTATTCTTGCAGACATCATCATCCCCCGGGATGAAGTGAGCGGCAGTGCTTCCGATGCCAAAGTGCCGGAATGGATCGAGTTCATCGTGAAGGATATGCCCCAGCACCAGACCCCCATGCGCGGCGGACTTCGCTGGCTGGACCTGCAATGCCTTAATCGTTTCGAGAAAACATTTGTGGACTGCGATGAAAAGCAGCGGCTGCAGGTGGTGGACGATATCGCCTGGCCTGCCAAAGCCAAACCGCAGTTTGCCCAGGGCGTGGCTTTCTTCAACCTGATGCGCAACCTCACCGCAAGTGGCTTCTATACTACCGAAATCGGTGTAAAAGATGTTGGGTATTCCGGTAATGCGCCCAACCAGTGGAATGGCGTACCCGAGGACGTACTCAAACAATACGGTGTGGCATACACGGAGAAGGAAATGAACGAATGCGTTAAATATTAAATGCTTAAACCCGCTCCATGGAGCGGGTTTTTCTTTATTACGCANTCCATGGAGCGGGTTTTTCTTTATTACGCAGTGGCAGTCGCTCGCCTCCGGCGAGTGACTTGTATTGGTTCGCCTCCGGCGAACACAGCGTCGCCGGAGGCGACTAAACAGCAGTCACTCACCGGAGGCGAGCGACAGTCACAGTCCTGTACTTCCACTTTTCGTTTAAATTCCATAACTTTCTGCCCGTCTGGGTTTAAACAACGATTCTTACATGGCAAAACGATCTATAGTCAGGTGGTTCAGGAACCTATCCATTAAAACCAAATTGTATTTCACCGTTGGCATCATGGCTGCATTGATTGCAGTGGAGCTGCTGGCGCTTGCCTTTTCGATCCATACCCTTTCCTCTGTTAGGGCCTACGTGAATGGAGAAGCTCTCTGGTCCAAAGGCCAGAAAGATGCTTTATACCAACTGGTCTGTTACGCCCGTACATACAATGAGGATAATTTCAAAAAATTCAGATTGAGCCTGGCTGTTCCAATTGCGGATCATAAAGCCCTGGTAGAATTCAGCAAGCCTGCCGATGAACGTAATGAAGCCATCATCAGGCAAAGTTTCATCGAAGGCGGTAATCATCCGGATGATGGAACTGGCATGCTCAACCTGTTCTCCCGGTTTTACTGGGTGGAATATATAAATAAGGCAATTGTTGCATGGATTGAAGCAGACGGGATGTTGCCACAGTTTATTGCTATCGGTGAAAAGTTACAGACCGAAATTCAAAGTCCTGCGCGCTCACAGGAGCGTATAAACGCAATTATGGATGAACTGGAAACCATGAACAACCGGTTTACCATACTTGAGAATGACTTCAGCCTCCAATTGGGCGAAGGCTCCCGTTGGTTGGAAAAGCTTATCCTGCGTATCCTGCTCAGTATTGCTATTACTGTTGAGTTCACTGGCCTTATCCTGGCTATTGTGGTTAGCAGGGGCATTTCCAAAGGTATCGATACCATTCTCAAATCAGCAAATGCAGTTGGCAAAGGAGACTTCAGTGTAAAAGCCAAAGTGTATTCCAAAGATGAGATCGGCGTTCTGGCCAACGACTTCAATGCCATGGCCCTGGAACTGGAGAAATTGCAGAACGAGATCAAGGAAGCCAATGCAGACCTGGAGAAGAAAGTGGAAAACAGAACAATGGAACTGGAGCGGAAAAACAAAGAGCTGGAACAATTCGCCTACGTTGCCTCACATGATCTTCAGGAGCCACTCAAAACAGTTTCCGGTTTTGTTGGACTGCTCAACAAACAATACAAAGGCCGCCTGGATGAGAACGCAGATAAATATCTCGAATATATCCTGAATGCGTCCGACCGCATGAGAACACTGATCAAGGACCTGCTGGTGTATTCGCGTATCGGCAGGGCCATTGCATTTGTACTGGCCGACTGTAATATCCTGCTGCATGAAGTGCTGGCGGATATGGACAATAATATAAAAGAGAACAAAGCAAAGATCCATACAGATACATTACCTGTACTATATACTTTCCCAACTGAATTGAAACTGCTTTTTCAAAACCTGATCAGCAATGCCATCAAATTCAGGAAACGCGGCGAACAACCGGAGATCAGCATCACTGTTACCAGGATCCCCGGCTTCTGGAAATTCGCCGTCAGTGATAATGGCATTGGCATCGATCAGCAGCACCGCGACAGGATATTCGTGATCTTTCAGCGTCTTCACAATAAAAAAGACTATGAAGGTTCAGGTATTGGGCTGGCGCATTGCAAAAAAATCGTAGAATTGCACGGCGGAGAGATCTGGGTAGAATCAATGCCCGGCATCGGAAGTACTTTCTACTTCACTATCTCGGAGGTCCCGCCAGGCATTCAGGACGAAAAATAAAGCAGCATGATCAAGCGTATCCAGTTATCGAAACTATTCACAGACTTCTTTCATAGCGAAAAAACAGGCGGAATTGTTTTGATAATCTGTACGGTACTCTCCATACTTATCGCAAACTTACCATTAGGAGAAAGTTATCTTCATTTCTGGCACCATAGCATCGGGTTTTCCGTAGGCGGTTTTGAGATGTACCACCCTGTTGAATACTGGGTGAATGATGGTTTGATGGCCATCTTCTTCCTCATGATCGGGCTGGAAATAGAGAGGGAACTCTATGCCGGTGAATTGTCTAATGTGCATAATGCATTGTTGCCGGTAGTGGCTGCGCTGGGCGGTATGCTTACGCCTGCACTTTTCCATTTTATTTTGAACCATGGAACGCCTGAACAGGCTGGCATCGGTATTCCCATGGCAACGGATATAGCATTTGCATTGGGCATCCTTTCATTGCTCGGCAACAGGGTGCCGGCTTCATTGAAGATATTTCTCGCGGCCCTTGCCATCATAGATGACCTGGGGGCCATCATCGTGATTGCCGTATTCTATACGGAAGGATTTTCACTTGCCTACTTTGGCGCTGCCATGGGCGTTTTCACGTTGCTCCTCATTTTCAACAGGCTTCGTATCCACTATCTTATAGTATACCTGGTGCCTGGTGTTTTCATGTGGTATTTCATGCTGAAGAGCGGCGTGCATGCAACCATCTCAGGCATCCTCCTGGCATTTGCCATTCCATTCGGCAATGGTACCGAACAATCCATTTCCTACAAGCTGCAGCATTTCCTGCACAAGCCCGTTGCTTTTTTCATTCTTCCTGTTTTCGCTTTAGCAAATACCGGAATTGTGTTCGAGCCGGGATGGCAGAAGAGCTTCGGTACAAAGAATACATTGGGTATCATGAGCGGGCTGATACTGGGGAAACCCGTTGGTATAATCCTTTTCTGTTATACTGCAGTGAAACTGAAAATATGCCGCCTGCCCTCGGAATTAAGCTGGAAGCATATTTCAGGCGCAGGCATTCTTGCGGGCATTGGATTCACCATGAGTATTTTCATCACCTTGCTGGCATTCAACGATGCCACCACAATCATCAATGCAAAGATCGCTGTACTCAGTGCATCCGTGATTGCAGGTATTGCCGGCTTCCTTTTCCTGAAAGCTATTACCCCGGGCAGGCGAGGTCGCCCGCGTTTCCGCGGGTGAGTGCCGCGCCTATAACGACAGAGGTTTTACACTTCTTCTTTCGCCAGTTTCATATAATCTTCCTGCAGTTTCTTCTGGATCTCGAAAGGAACTGTCTGGTATTCCCTGAACTTCATCGCAAACCTGGCGCGGCCCTGGGTAATGGACCTGAGAGATGAAGAATAATCATGCATCTCAGACAACGGCACATGCGCGATCACTTTGGTAAAATGTCCTTCACTTTCCATTCCCTCCACGATGCCGCGGCGTGTCTGCAGATCGCCGATCACAGAACCGGTTAGATCTTCCGGGCAGAGCACTTCCACGTGATAGACGGGCTCCAGGATCTGCGGATCAGCTTCCTGGAATGCCTGTTTGAATGCCATCAGCCCGGCGATCTTGAAAGAGATATCATTGGAATCCACCGGGTGCATTTTTCCATCATAAACGCTCACGCGTACATCGCGTACATAGGATCCGGTCAACGGGCCTTCGTGCATCTTTTCCATTACCCCTTTGAGAATGGAAGGCAGGAAACGCGCATCGATGGCGCCTCCCACAATGCAATTGTAGAATACGAGCTTGCCGCCCCAATCCAGCGGGAATTCTTCACGTGCACGCACGTTCAGTCCTTTCGGATCATTCATACCCTCATGCCAGGGCTCGATCCGCATGAATACTTCGCCAAACTGCCCCGCACCACCGGACTGTTTTTTATGACGATAATTACTTTCCGCCATTTTCCGGATGGTCTCACGGTAAGGGATACGCGGTTTCACAAACCGTACTTCCACATTGTGTACGTGCTCCAGCTTCCATCGGATCACGCTCAGGTGCAATTCACCCAAACAATGAATGATGGTTTGTTTGAGTTCCTGCGAGAATTCGATCTTCACGGTAGGGTCCTCTTCCAGCAACTGGTGCAGGGCCACTGATAATTTTTCTTCTTCCCCTTTCTTCAGGGATTCGATGGCCATGCTCATATTGGAACCAGGAAAAACGATCGGCTCCAGTTCTATATTCTTTCCTTTTTCATGCAGGGTATTGTTCACATGCGTATTGCGGAGTTTGAGCGTGGCGCCAATATCCCCGGCAGCCAGTTCATTCACGGCAGTCCGTTTATTGCCTTCCACCACAAAGAGCTGGTTCAGTTTTTCTGAAACGCCGGTGGTCTCATTCACCAGTTCTGTACCGCTTTTGATGGTGCCGGAATAGACTTTGAAGAAACTGAGCTCGCCCACATGCGGCTCGGAAACGGTCTTGTATATAAAAATGCAGGCGGGTCCTTTTGCATCGCAGGTGAGCTTGTCTCCGTTGCGTGTGGTTTGCGGAGGCATTTCATTGGCAGATGGACAAACATTATCAATAAAGCCCATCAACCTGCCACTGCCCATATTGCGTTCTGCAGATAAACAGAACAAGGGGAAAAGATCAAGGTTGATCATGGCTTTCTTCATGCCTTCCTTCATTTCATCTTCGTCCAGCTCGCCTTTGTCGAAATATTTTTCCATCAGGGATTCATCATTGCTGGCGATTGCTTCCACCAGTTCACGGTGGAGTGTATCGGCCTTCTCTTTTTCTTCGGGAGGAATAGGCAGTTTTTCGGGCTTGCCGCCGGCGTCTTTGAATTTATACATGGTCATGCGCAGCACATCGATGATGGCATGGAAGCCCACCCCCTGCTGTTGCGGATATTGTACCACAACTACTTTGTTGCCGAAATGTGTTTTGGCTTCTTCCACCGTGGCATCGAAATCAGCATTGTCGTCATCCAGTTTATTCACGGCAAAGATCATGGGCGTTCTGAATGCTTCGGTGTAATTCCAGATGATATCAGTACCCACTTCCACGCCATTGGCGGCGTTGAGCAGCATGATACCGGTATCGGCTACCCGAAGTGCTGAAACTACTTCTCCGGCAAAATCGTCATAGCCCGGGGTATCGATGATATTGATCTTATAGCCTCTCCATTTGGTGTGGAGAAGTTTGGAGAAAACAGTACTGGCCCTCTCCTGTTCCAGTTCATGATAATCTCCGGCAGTATTGCGTTCCGCAATGGAACCGCGGCGGTTGGTGATGCCTGCTTCATATAGCATGCATTCCGCTAAAGTTGTCTTGCCGGAGCCGGCATGCCCCAGCAAGACAATATTTTTTACGTGTGAGGTATCAAATTCTGGCATAGCAATAGATTTATAAAGTAAAATGGAATGATTAGTAAAGCCTGCCCGCAAGGGAATACGGGCGAGTTGGCAACTACCAGTACAGGCGTTGCCATGGCTGGGTCAGGCCATTCAACATAATAAGCTATCGGTTCCGGTCTATGAACACCGCGAAATCGTCCTTCAGGTCCCTGAGGGTGTGTTCCAGTTGCTGGAAGTTGTCGTAAAGCCTTTCGTGATCGTTGATTGTGTTGTCATTCACCTGGCCGTGATGGAGTTTCATTTCGGCGTCGATCTGTTGTTGATGAGAGCGGATGGCGTGTTTGAGATCGTGGATGTTCAGTTGCTGGATGTAGAACTGGTTGTGAAAATGATCGATCTCGATGAGTACTTCCTCAGTACTTTGTTTTCCGGCCATATCCTGCAGGCGGGTGTCTAATTCAGAGACGGATGCTTTGTCTGAACGCAATGTCTCCCGCCAGGCATTGCATTCTCTTGAAAGCTGTGCAACATCAGTAGTAACCATGGGGAAAAATTTAAGTGAAGAAATAAAGAACTGATAGCCTTCTATGGATAGGATCGGGCTTTGCAGCGCATTAAGGGAGTGAAGAGCATGTTGGAAGGTGTGCTGCTACTTTGTTTTCAGCCTGTAAGAATAATGGGTAAGTAAGTTGATCTAAATTACTAAAGATTCACAGCATTTGCGAAAGGATCAGGGATTAAATTATGCACGTGATATGCAGAGTTCTGAAGAAAAAGCAGAGCGTGGGCAATAGGGAAATGCGGAGGGCGGCCAGGGGCTGACTAAAAAGGTCAGAGAGCTGGCAGTCGCTCGCCTCCGGCGAGTGACTTCTATTTGTTCGCCTCCGGCGAACACCGCGTCGCCGGAGGCGACTAAACAAAAGTCACTCGCCGGAGGCGAGCGACTGGGCACTCCCCGCTTTGATTCTTTGCACCTTAACTATTGTAAGCATATATTTGCAGGTCAAAGTGATAAGTCAGCATACCATACAACAGATCCTCAGCCGAATCGATATTGTAGAGATCGTGGGCAGTTATGTGAAACTCAAGAAACGGGGTATCAATTACCTGGGCCTTTGTCCGTTCCACAACGAAAAAACGCCGAGTTTCACCGTCTCCGCAAATAAAGAGATCTACAAATGTTTCGGATGTGGGAAAAGTGGTAATGCCATTGGCTTCCTGATGGACCTGGAGAAATACTCCTATGTGGAAGCCCTTCGCTGGCTCGCCAACAAGTACGGCGTTGAAGTTGAAGAAACGGCTGTAAGCCCTGAAGTTGCTGCGCAGCGACAGGTAGCGGACAGTCTTTATATCATCAACCAGTTCGGACAGAGGTATTTCGAAGAAAAGCTTTTCAATTCGGATGAAGGTCAGGATATCGCTCTCTCCTATCTGAAAGAGCGTGGCTTTCGCGAAGAGGTCCTGCGCAAGTTCCAGGTTGGTTACAGCTTACAGGACAGTCAGAGCTTCGTTTCTACCGCCCTCAATGCACAATACAATCTCGAATTGCTGGTGAAGAGCGGACTGGTGGCCCAGCGCGAAGGACGCAGTTACGATAATTACAGAGGCCGTATCATTTTTCCCGTTCATAACCAGAGCGGTAAGATCATTGGCTTTGGTGCACGTGTGATCGGCAAAGCCGAACGCGCACCAAAATACATCAACACGCCGGAGAACGAGCTCTACCATAAAAGCAAGATCCTCTATGGCTCTTACCAGGCCCGCCAGGCGATCGATAAACTGGATGAATGCCTGCTGGTGGAAGGCTATACCGATGTGATCTCCCTGCACCAGGCAGGTATCGAGAACGTTGTGGCATCCGGCGGTACTTCACTCACGCCTGATCAGCTCCGCCTCATCCATAAATACACCAATAACCTCACCATCATTTATGATGGCGATGGCGCCGGTGTGAAAGCAGCCCTCCGAGGTCTGGAGCTCGCACTCACAGAAGGATTGAATGTTCATCTGGTGCTGATCCCCGACAATGAAGATCCGGACAGCTATGTTAACAAGGTAGGCGCTGCCGCTTTCCAGGAATTCGTAAAGGCTAATAAAAAAGAATTCATCATCTTCCAGCTGGAAGTGATGCTCAAAGATGCCGGCAACGATACCAATAAGAAAGCCGCAGTGGTGAACCAGATGGCCGAGACCATCTCAAAACTCAATAAAGCAGAGGATTTCACCAAACAACAGGATTATATCCGCCGCTGTTCCGAACTGCTGCGCGTGGAAGAAGATGGTTTCAATAACCTGGTGAATAAATACATCCGCGAAAAAGTCACCAAAGAAAACCAGCAACAGCAGAAACAACAAGCCCAGCAACAACAGGGCAATCGCAACGCCGGGAATAAAGGAGCTGCCGGCCAACCCAATAATTTCAACGCAGCCCCTGTTGGAGAAGACGGCTTCTTTCCTGAAGATACTTTCTATGCGGAGGACGGCGACTGGGACCAGGGATCATTTCCCGATGCGGGCTCACCCGCCTCCACCGGTCAGTTTCCGGGAGATGATACACTTGCTTTACTCACCAAAGACGAGCAAAGTGAAAAAGCCGTGATCCAGGTATTGCTGGAACATGGAAGCAAACCCTGGGAAGAGGCCAGCACTGTTGCAAGTTTTATGATCGCGGAAGTAATGGAGAACCAGTTGCTGGACAATCCGGAATACATGCGCATCCTGGAAATGTACAAGACCTGGTATGAAGCCGGACTGGAACCGGGCATCAAGAATTTCCTTTATCATGAAGACCAGCAGCTGGCAGCACTGATCGTAAAGATCATGGACTTCCCATATGAAGTCAGTGGCAAATGGGCCGAAGTGCTGGAACAGGGCTCATTCAAGGAAGAAGAAGCCAAACATATCCCATTCGTGAATTCCTGTATCCATTATCTCAAACTGCGCAAGATCAGAAGGATCATGGAAGAGAACCAGCGCGATATGGCAAAGGAACATACTCCGGAAGAACAACTCGTATTATTGCAAACCCATGTGCATCTCAAGCAAATGGAAATTGAGCTGGTAAAGAAACTGGGCACAGTGATCCTGAAATAGGTTTGCAGGGCATCAGCCGGCTTCCGGCAAAAATGAAGGGCGACTAAAAAGCTCTCACTTCTTAATCGCCCTAAATAAGATGTTGCATTCAACTCTTACCTGAAGTTTAATTTCGAATGAACCTGATCGGTTTAACAGCTTCCTTGCCCTGGAATACTGCCGTATAAACACCCGGAGGTAATTGTTGAATTGTTATCTGTTTTGTTTGAGCGCCTTTGCTCAGCGTCCATTCTTTCCGCAGCACCAGCCTGCCCATCGCATCGTAAATAGCCACAGGCATTATGCCTGAACCGGGCGACTGAATACTGAAATTGGCAATATTTCCCTGAACCGGGTTAGGGTGTAATTTTATGCTGAGCTGTTTTGTATTGGCGCGGTTTAAGATGATGATATTGGAATAACTGATGGTGTTTTTTTCATCTTTCATTTGCAGGCGGTAATATGCCTTGCCATCCGGCGGGTGCTGATCGGGGAATTGCAAAGGCTGCTGGCAATCCGCTGCCGTGGCCAGGACCAGGCCGATCTGTTGGAAATTAATTCCATCCAAACTTCTTTCAACTATGAAATCTGCATTGTCTGTGCAAGATGCTTTCCATTCAAGCCCGTTGGCGGTAGCTAAGGCTTCTCCTTTGAAATATTCCAGCTTCAGCGGTAATGCTGTATATGCTTTACTGGCAAAATAGAAAGAGGAAAAAGAGGAAACTTCGGCCAGGTATACATAGTCGAGTCCCCAGGCCACTACGGTAGCATCGATGGGCGTGGCCACGGATTGTACAGCATTGGAGCAGTCATCATTGTTTTTGAACACGGTTATATCGTTCAGAGTTTGCACACCGGATCCGGCTGTATTTTTCAATGTTTCAAATTCCGTTTTCTTGATGTACAACCGGATGTTTACCGGTGAGCTGGGTTGGTTTTCCACGGAAACAGTAATATTCCTGTCGAGGTAAAAGCGGTCGGCTTCATCCTTTCTTACGGGGCCATTATGTGTATAGAAACTCACCCTCACTGTTCCGAGCATATTGCCATTGGGGTTGATCTCCATCACAGCATTGCCTTCATCATCCGTGAACGGGATCCATTCATTGGCATTCGCGGCATTTACGTATGCGGGGATGGCGGCCTGGCAACTGCCTGGCGTTCCCGGCGCCACCAGGGCCGGCACCAGCGTGAGACCCGTTGACAAAGGAAACCTTCCGTTATCGTAATCGAATGTGGATTGCTGTGACCACTTGTTCAACTGGGGATCAAACTCATAGAAGACGCCGCCATAATCAACAGTGCCGCCGCCCGCTGCCAGTCCATATAATTTTTTATTGTGAACGATCATTTCGTTACGCGGATAAGTTCCTTCCGGGAAAGTGAATGAATGCCGTAGGGCAACATTGAACGAAACAGGATCGAACTCGAAGAGTGTTCCAAAGATATCATCATCATCATTCATCTCATTGGTGCCGTAGAACTTATTATTGTACAACGTTAAGGCGGAACTAGACCTGTAGCCCTGCGCTTCGGTGAAATGATGCCTTACCTGGAAACTGTTGATGGCCGGATCAAATTCAAAGATGGTGCCTTTATCGTTAGTACCGCCAACCGGGCAGGTTCCATAGAGCTTGCCTTTGTATGCGCTCAATGCTGCCTGTGGGTTGGTGCCGAAACCATTACTGAATTGTACTTTCACTGAGTAGGTGCCGGTAGCAGGATCAAACTCGTATAATACACCACTATTGGTATTTCCGCCATACATGGTGGTGCCGTACAACTTACTGTTGTATACCAGCAGGCGTGCCATGGGGGAAGAACCTGTGGCGCTGGTGAAGGAATGCTTTACAGTATATTGGTTATTGGATGGATTGAATTCGAACAAAGCCCCTGCCCCGTTCTCCAGGAACCTGGTGATGCCATACATTCTTCCATTGTACAATACCATCGACCCTTCCATATCCCCGTATCCTGTGGCCTCGCGCATATGGTAACGGATCTCGTAACTGTCTGTGACCAGATCATAAGCATAGATAACCCCCCTGTTGTATTGCCCACCTTTGGTAGTGAAACCATACAGTTTGCCCTGGTAATACAACAGTTTGCCATAAGGTTTATGTCCCTCGCTGTTTCCCATATCCACTGCACTGGCAATGGTATTGGAAGCGGGATCATATTCAAAGAAGGTTCCAGCGTGATAGCTTCCGCCGGCAGTGGCAACGCCGTACATTTTTCCACTGATCGCGGCAAGAAAAGGTAGGGGGGATTCGCCCGGCAGGCCATTGAAGTGGATCTTTTTGGTATAAGCATTGCTTTGCGGATCATATTCGAACAAAACGCCTTTATCAAAATTTCCCCCGGAACGGGTTACACCGTAGAAACGGTTATTATGAAAAACGGTAAAACCGGATACCGGGTTGGTTGCTGAAATATCCATCTTCTTTACGATTGTATTTTGTAATGGATCATATTCGAATACAACACCTGTATTATCGAAAAGGCCGGCAGTGGTAACGCCGTATAACTTACCACTGAAAAGCCTTAAAGATGTAACGGTTCCGCTCCCATCGGCGGTGCCCAGACTGGCCTTCTCTGTCAACTGGTTGGTGGCAGGATCATATTCCACGATGGCTCCGGCACCATTGATACCGGCATCCCTGCCGGTGCCGTAAAGTTTGTTATTGTAAAGGCGAAAATTGCTGATGGGGCCGCTCCAGACAGGAATATCCATCAATTTGGTGATGGTGAAAGTAACCGGATCAAATCTGAAGATATATCCCTTATCGTTTGCGCCTCCCAGATAGGCCGAGCCATAGAACTGGTTATTGTAAAAAATGAAATTGCGGACATAAGGGTCTATCGCTTTTTTTACCAGTAATGTATTTGCAGATGGATCATACTCGTAAAGCGATGAAGTTCCCTGGTAACTGCCCTGCCCGTATAATTTATTATTGTAGGTATAGAGAAATCCTGTATTATAATACAAAGGATGATCGTGTAAATTCAGTTTGATGGTATACTTATCCGTCACGGGATCGAATTCATACAGTACCCCTTTCTGGTAGGGTCCGGACTCATCGAAGAAGCCGTACACTTTTCCATTTACTACGTGAAATGATTCGGAGAACTGGTCTACGTTGCCCGTGAATATTTTGAATGCATTCCGGGTAGTGATGCCTGTGCCATCGAAGCGGGCAGAAAAGAGTGTACCCTGGTCATGCACACTGCCACCAGCATTTGTGAGGCCCCAGAACTGATAGATGCCTTGCGCTACTGTTTCCTGTGAGGAAAGCAGGGAAATTGCAAAGAATATAGCGCATAAGTATAGCTTTTTCATATTGCTGTAATTATGCGTCCAAATTAGCCGTAAGATCAGATTGGCAGGGGGGACATTTAACGGATGAAGGCGGCTGCTTAACCAATGAGTAGAGGGGACAAAAAAATGAAGGGTTCCCGGAACAACAGGAACCCTTCAACATCTAAAATTATTGAACACAATAACAATTACTCTGCCATCACCGGAGACGGAGCTCTCTTGCCAGCACTCACGCGACGTGAAGCTGGAGTGGCTGCCGGCTTCGTCGTATTGACCCGGTTAAAACGAATGGCCACCCACACATGGTCGAGGGCCACTTCTTCTGATCTTTCAAATCCTGCATCGCACACGCAGTTCCAACTGCATGAACGGTTGAGGTCTGTCACGATCTTGGAGGTTGATTTCGGATAAGCGATCCAGAATTTGCCTTCCTCTCTCAGTGCCGGAAGCACATCTTTGAGAATGCAGCTCAGTTGATTCTCGTTCACCGCAAATATCAGCGCGAAATCGATCTTACGCGATTTCAACAGCGGCGTTACATTCTTGGCGAAAGACAATTTCACGAATTGTTTCTCGATTGAAGAAGGAAGACCCTGAATCAGTACATTCTTTTCTTCCTGGAGCTGAAGCTTATCTAATAAGTTTTGCGACATGCCTGAGAAGTTTTTGATATTGCTTAGGGTTAAAAAAGACGGGATTGCAAAGGTAGTAAAAAAAGGTAATAAGTGAAACTAATTTTAAAACAAAAACCCGTACCAGTGAGACTGGACGGGCTTTTCTTAAAATCTGATTAAGTTCTTATATAATTATTTGCCAACCGGCTTATAATATGTAAGTGCCTCAGGCATTAGCTTTTTGAGCTCTTCTATGCGTCTTCCCTCTGAAGGGTGAGTGCTCAAAAATTCAGGTGGTTTGTTGCCTCCTCCGGCTTTTTCCATTCTTTCCCACAATGGAATTGCTTCCTGTGGATTGTATCCTGCCATGGCGGAAAACATCAATCCGAACTTATCAGCCTCCAGTTCCTGGTTCCTGCCGAATGGCAACATCACACCCACATTGGTTCCTACACCATATGCCTGCATGAAGATATTCTGCGCTATAGGGCTTTTGTTGGCCAACGCCACTGATAAAGCCTGACCACCCAGTTCTGCCAGTGAAGCGCGGCTCATACGCTCATTACCATGTTTGGCCAGCGCATGTGCGATCTCGTGACCCATTACAACGGCCAGCGCAGCTTCATTCTGTGTGATGGGTAACAGTCCGGTATAAACGACAATCTTACCTCCGGGCATACACCAGGCATTCACTTCATTGGAGTTTACCAGGTTGTATTCCCACTGGTAGCCTGAGAGCTCTGATCCAAGACCTTTCTGTGTGTAATAGTTTTTGATGGCAGTGGTCAGTCTCTGTCCGATTCTCCTCACCATTTCCGCATCTTTACTGGAGCTGGTGCTCACCACCTTGTTTTCAGAAAGGAATTGACGGTATTGCTGTGCGGCCATATTCTGAATGTCAGCATCACTGTAAAGTGTAAGCTGGTTCTTGCCCGTGATGGCATTCTGGCTACAGCTTACAAGCCCTAACGCCAGTGTTGCCGCAATGAGTGTCTTTTGCATGGAGGATGTTTTGACAAAGTTAGAAAATCAATTCTTGTACCAATCAGTGAATTATCGATAACTCTCCCCTAACCTTGACTGTAAAAAAAGGTAAAAATGGAACAATGAATATAGAAATGATAAGTAAACCTTACTCTTCCTCCTTAGTTTCCCTGCGACGGCTCTTGCGGCGGTCCCGGTATTTCAGGATGGGAACTTTGCTTTCGCTGCCCCTGAGTAAACGGGTGATATTCTTTTGGTGCGTCAGGATCACCAACAGGGCCACCGCAATGGCAAAGGCTCTGTAAAGTGGTTCTTCAGCCCTGAAAATAAAAAGGATGAGAACGGCAAAGGCAACACTGGCCAGGATGGAGCTCAGCGAAACGAATCTAGTCAGGTAGAGCACCAACAGGAAAACGCCCACACAACAAACAGCCACCAGTGGCTGAATGGCCAGGATCATACCGAATAAAGTGGCTACCCCCTTTCCTCCACGGAAGTCGGCCCAGATGGGGAAGATATGTCCCAATACAGCAGCCAGGCCCAAACCGATCATCAGGTTGGTCCTGTCCCACTCATTAGTCATATAAAACGGTAAAACGATGTAAAGACTTGTAGCGATAACCCCCTTGATAACGTCGATCGCCATCACGAAAGTTCCCCAGCGGGGACCTAAAACGCGGAATGTGTTCGTAGCGCCGGCATTGCCGCTTCCATATTCGCGGATGTCAATACCGAAGAAAGCCTTACTGACCCAAACAGCGGTCGGAACAGAGCCTATCAAATACGCTATTACAATGAGTAGTACCTCTTTCATTGAATAGTTTAAGTTGAAGTTGGAAAACGAAAATACGGAAAAACCACTCAACTTATTGTCTTTCCGGTAACTAAATCACCGGAAATCCTGTTGATTTAAGGTTTTCCACTTATTTGCAGGGCTATCCAGTTCTGCCGGTCTTTCTGATCATCTACCTTTAACATTTCTTTCACTACTGCTGCTTCAATATCCTTTCTGTCGCCACTCAATAGCCCACTCATCATTACAACACCCCCATCGTTCAAATGTTGTCTGATCCCTGTCATATTAACAAGTAATACATTTTTGTTGATGTTCGCCAGTATCACATCAAATGTCCTGCCCAGATCCAAAGTATCGGCTTTCAACAATTCTATTTTTGTACAGCCATTCACTTCGATGTTTTCTTTGGCGTTATCGATGCTCCAGTCGTCATTATCGATGGCAACAATTTCTTTTGCGCCGAGTTTTTCAGCAAGAATAGCGAGAACACCCGTTCCTGTTCCGAAATCCAGGACGGATTTATCATTGAAGTTGATGCTGCGCATATAATCGATCATCATGAAAGTTGTGGCATGGTGCCCGGTGCCAAAACTCATCTTCGGAGTGATGATCACCTCATGCTGTACATCCGGAATTGGCGAATGGAAATGTGCGCGTATACTCGCGAAATCATGCACGATCACCGGCTCGAAATCCTTTTCCCATTCAGCATTCCAATTGGTGGGCGGGATCAGCTTTCTGGAAACCTCCAGACCCTCGAACAGCAATTCATTCAATGCTGCTTCATCAAGATCCTGCTCAGGAATGAATGCATGCAACGTATCCCCTGCCTCCTCAAATCCCTCGAAACCGATCATAGACAATTGCGCTACAAAAACCTCTCTTTGCTCCTGCCCCAATGGTCTGAAAGAATATTGCCAGTAATTCATGATGATGTATTGAGTAAGCTGCAAAAATAAAATATCCATTTACATTTTACCCTGTCTCGATTTTTTTTGTGTATAATGCAGGCTCTTATCCTTCTATTTTTATCCCATGCAGGAGAAATATTTTCCATTTCGTTCCCACTAACGCTTAAATCCCAGGTACCCGGCCAAGGTGTTGCAGAACCAAACATATGATGAGAACAGGCTGCTCCGGCGCATCATCGAAGGTGATGAGCAGGCATATACTGTAGTGTATCATGATCACCTGGATGCCATTTTCTATTTTGTAAGGAAATATATTTTTATTGAACAGGATGCAGAGGACCTCACTTCTTCCGTGTTCCAAAAACTCTGGTTGCAAAGGAATACTATCGATCCGGAGAAACCATTACGTCCCTGGTTATACACCGTTGCACGTAATCTTTGTCTCAATCACCTGAAATTATCGCAACGAAGAACGGCCAGGGAAGCTGAAGCCTTGCGTCGCCTGAATACCGGTGAAGAAAATGATTTTGCCGCACATGAATTCATGGAGGAACTGATGCGCGGGATAGAAACTTCCCTGAAAAAACTACCGCCACAAACAGCCAATATCTTTACGATGGCCTTCCTGGAAGGAAGGTCCAACCAGGAGATCGCAGCGCTGCTCCACATTAATGAACATACCGTCCGCAATCAAAAAAGCCAGGCATTGAAACAACTGCGCCTCAGTTTCCGCTCCTGGATCATGTTCTGCCAGCTATTCTAAAAAAACTTTGCTTTTGTATGTGACAATAGTACAAGCCTGTTGTAATAGGTTAGTATAATCACATGCATGACCAACGAAGCAACAATAGCATCCTATATTATCAGGGATCTGCTGGGCATATTGACTGAAACAGAAAAACAGGAACTGGAAGCCTGGCGGCAATCTTCCGAAGCCAATCAGGTATTGTATGATCAATTCAGCAGCGCGGAGCAGATTGCGCTTGAATTCAGGAACCGTAATGAACGGAATAAAAGGATCAGCGGACAGTTGGAGCAATTCATGCAGGAACAAAAAACTATTTCTACCGGCAGGGTCCATATTATGCAAAAATGGAAATGGATAGCGGCATCGGTGATTCTTGTGTTGGGGATTGGCGCTTACTTATTAATGCAAAACAGGAACGATACGAAAGATCCGGTGGCGAAGTTCAACGCGGCGCAGATCCAGCCAGGCCGCGACGGCGCCGTTCTCACGCTGGCAGATGGTAGCCAGTTGTTGCTGGACTCAGTTCAAAATGGAATAGTGGCCCTACAGGATGGCGTTACTGCAAAAGTAGTAAATGGCGCACTGGTGTATGAAGGTAACGGGAATGGAATACTGTACAATACGATGTCCACTCCCAAAGGCAGGCAATATCAACTGACCCTGCCGGATGGAACAAAGGTCTGGCTGAATGCTGCCAGCTCTATCAAATATCCTACGGCGTTTACAGGCAGGGAGCGCAATGTGCAGATCAGCGGGGAAGCTTATTTTGAAGTAGCGAAGAAGTCATCGCAACCTTTCCGCGTAGTTGTTGATAACGGAATGAAGATCGATGTATTAGGCACCAGTTTCAATGTGAACGCATACCAGGACGATAATAAAAGCTATACTACATTAATTGATGGCGCGGTGCGCGTTACAGCTGCACAGATTGGCAGCAGCACAATCCTGAAACCTGCACAACAGGCTGTACAGGCTGATGGTTCATCATTATCAGTTAGCAGCAATGTAGATGTAGAAAAAGTGATGGCCTGGAAGAACGGGGTCTTCAATTTCGAGAACGCTTCCCTCGAATATGTTATGAAAGAAATCGAACGATGGTATGATATCGATGTGGTTTACAAAAATGGAATTCCGGACATAAAATTCTGGGGAAAGATCACAAAAGACGTTCCGCTCAGCGGTATGCTGATTGCCCTGGAAAGAACAAAAGTTCATTTCGAACTGGAAAACAACAGAACATTGGTAGTGCTTCCCTAGCATTCGCCATTCATTACACTTATCATATGAAATTGAAATGGCATCATGCTGATGATGCATGACCATTGCATCTTTATTGGGCCATGAAAAACAAAATGGTCAGTCCATAAAAAAACAAACCGGAAGTGCAGCGAACACTCCCGGCAATGTTTGGGCTGATCGAATGACTTGTCACCATTTTTACAACCTAAACTGTTCACAAATTATGCAAAAAACTGCTTATGGTAGTTGGTTATTTCCTGTTGGCAATTCCAAAGCGCCAACGGGGTTGGGAATACGGCTGCCGGCTCAAATGCTGAGAATTATGAGGATGCTTTCTTTTCTCCTTTTTGTTGCTTTCCTGTCTGTGAAAGCAGAAGGCGTTGCCCAGAATGTGAGTATCAATGGAAAGGAGCTCACTTTAAAACAGGTGTTTGCTTCAGTGGAAAAACAAACAGGCTATGTAGTTTTTCTCAACCAGGATATGTTTGATGAGATCAATAAGAAGGTCTCTTTGCAGGTAAAGGATATGCCGGTCCCTTCTTTACTGGATATGCTTTTCAAAGAGCGGCCGATCGAGTATATTATCCAGGGAAAAACGATAATCCTTTCAACGAAAACAATAACCGTTACAAAAGACCCCGGCCTTGTACTCTTCCCTCCTCCTAAACCGGTAAAAGGAAAAGTAACCGATGAGAACGGGCAACCACTGGCAGGCGCATCCATTTCGGTTAAGAATGCAAAGACTGTAGGCATCACAGAAGCTGATGGTAGTTTTTCTGTGAATGTGGATGAAGGCGATGTGATCGTGATCAGTTATGTGGAGCATGAAAGCAAAGAAATAAAGATCACGGATGCAATCATCGCTTCAGGAATGATCAGTGTTTCACTCAACAAGGCATTGGCAGAGCTGAATGAGGTGAAAGTGAACGCAGGGTATTATACGGTGAAAGACAGGGAACGTACAGGTTCTATTTCCCGCGTCAATTCTAAAACTATCGAGCAACAGCCGGTTACTAATCCATTGTCTGCACTTGCAGGCCGGGTGCCTGGTTTAGAGATTCAGCAGAGCAGCGGATTAGCCGGAGCGCCCTTTAAAGTGCAGATCAGAGGACAGAATAGTTTGTCTTCTGGTACCAATCCCCTGATCATCATCGATGGCGTTCCATTTCCGCTCGAAACCATCGGCAATTCACAGGTTTCGCGGCACCTGATCTCAGGTGTTGGGATCGGAGCCATCAGCCCAATGAACTCTCTAAATCCGCAGGACATAGAAAGTATCGAAGTATTGAAAGATGCGGATGCCACCGCTATTTATGGATCACGCGGATCAAATGGAGTGATCCTCATATCTACCAGGAAAGCTGCTATCGGTAAAACGAGATATGAAGTTGGATACAATGCGGGCTTCAGTACAATCAGCCGTTACATGAAGTTGATGAATACGGAAGAATATCTTCAAATGCGGGAAGAGGGATTTGCCAATGATGGGAAAACGCCAGCTGCTACTGATCTGGACATAAACGGTACCTGGGATAAATCGAGGAGTAAAGACTGGCAGAAAGAATTGGTTGGTAAAACAGCCAGGAGAAACAGGTATTTCGCTTCCATTTCGGGAGGTTCTCAGAGAACCAGCTTTTTGTTGAAAGGAACTTTCGAGGATGAAACCACAGTATCCCCCGGCAAGATGAAATACGGAAGGGGTTCGGCGCTGGTTAATCTAAATCATAAATCTGGCGACAATAAGTTTTCTGCCAATTTCTCCGCCATCTACAGCACAGATAACAATAACGCCACTGCAAGGGATTTCTATGTATTTGCGATTTCCCTGCCTCCGAATATGCCTGAACTCAGAATGCCCGATGGAAGCCTGAACTGGAATCTCGGCCCCAAGGAAAACCCATTGAGATACCTTCAGCAACAATATGAGTCGCATGCAAAAAACCTGAATGCAAACCTGAATCTTGAATACAAGATCCTGAAAAATCTTGAAGCAAGGATCAGTGCAGGTTATTCAGATTACCGGTTGGACGAGCAAATGGTAGAGCCTTTCAGCCTGATGTATGATCCGGCAAGTAATGTTTCAAGCGCTTATTCCAGTACATACGCAAATGTAGCCAGCAGGGGGAGTTGGAATTTTGAGCCACAACTTAACTATGGAAAAGAATTTGGACGGAGCAGTATTCAACTATTGGCCGGCATGACTTTTCTGAAAAGCAGCAGTGGTGGTACTACCAGGTCTGCCTCAGGTTTTCCGAGCGATTATCTGATCTACAATTTTAAAGCAGCACTCAACACGAATATCTATTCTGCTGATGATGTAAAATATGCTTACAGCGCAGGCTTCGGAAGACTTAACTACAACTATGATGGCAGGTATATACTCAACCTCACGGCAAGAAGAGATGCTTCCAGCCGCTTTGGTCCGGATAACAGGTCGGCCAACTTCGCTGCCATCGGCGGAGCCTGGATCTTCAGCAAAGAGAAGTTCATAGACCGCCATCTCCCCTTCCTGAACTTTGGAAAGCTGCGGGCCAGCTATGGTACTACCGGTAACGATCAGATTACAGATTACAGTTTCCTCAGCGTATATGCCAGCACGGGAGCCAAATACCAGACAGGTACCGGACTTGGTCCCATCAGGTTCGAGAATCCGGTATTGGGCTGGGAAGAAAACAAGAAACTTGAGTTCGCGATGGAGTTAGGCATGTTCAACGACAGGATCGTTACTTCCATCGCATGGTTCAGGAACAGGTCAGGCAACCAATTGCTCAGCTATCCGCTTCCTGCCAATACCGGTTTTTCAGATGTTATGCAGAATATCGATGCCCTGATCGAAAACTCAGGATGGGAATTTGAATTAAACACCATTAATATCAGTAAGAAGAATTTCAAATGGAGAACGAATTTCAACGCTTCGATCCCTTTCAGTAAAATGATATCTTATCCGGGACTTGAATACTCCACCAACGCAACTAAATATATTGTGGGGCAGCCTTTGAATATCCTCAGGCAATATGAGTTCACCGGCATCGATTTCAATACGGGTCTTTATACGTTCAGGGACGTGAATAAAGATGGCGTGTATAACTATAACGACAGAACGAAGTTTGCCAGAATGGGGCTTCTTTTTTCAGCAGGTCTGGGCAACCAGTTCACGTATAAGAATTGGAGTTTTGATATCTTTTTTCAGTTAGTTCAACAGAACAAGAACTTCATTACTTATAGCATCTCCATGCCAGGCTACATGAACAACTCTCCCAAAGCAATTACAGACAGGGCTGTTCCCGGCGTTAAGACAGGCAGGTACCAGCGTGCCTCCACCGGAAATCCGGCTGCTACAAACGCCTATTCATTGTCTTACAGTTCAGATCTTGGACCTACACCAGCCAATTACGTGAAACTAAGGAATATGGCTATCGGGTATAACCTGACTGAACTTGGTAAATCGAATATCGGCTGCCGGATTTTCCTTCAGGGACAAAACCTATTGACCTTTACAAGCTATGTTGGGGCTGATCCCGAGACTGAATTCAAATATCTTCCCACTTTGAGAACAATCACATTTGGGGCAACCTTAATTTTTTAAATCAGGCATAATGTTTCTTTTCAATAAATCGAAGGCAATTAATAGACCTGTTATTGGTTTGTATTTAATACTTCTGCTTACCACTTTATTTTTCAGCAGTTGCGAAAAGTTTGTAGATGTGGGTTATCCGAGAACACAGCTGCTGGATTCACTGGTGTTCAAAGATTTCAAAACAGCAGAAACGGCATTACTGCAGGTCTATATCGATGTTCGTTACAATTCAGAGGTATCGGCTGGTTGTGGGCTGAACTATCAGCTATATGTTGATGACCTGACCAATTACTCTGTTGATCCTGAAAGTAAAACATTCAAATTCTTCAACACCTCTCTTACTGATAAAGATGAGAACCTGCTTACCAGGCACTGGGATGCCCGTTACAGCGCCATCTACAAAGCCAACAAATTATTGGTGGGACTTGACCAGTCTGCAGCTATCACTGTTGCCAACAGGAACCAGTTAAAAGGAGAAGCCCTGGTGCTCAGATCTTTGATGCACTGGCGTCTGGCTAACTCATTTGGAGATGTTCCTTTTATCACCGATGTTGATTACAGGGTTACGGTAAATGCACCAAAACTTCCAAAATCAAAAGTATTTGAATTGGTGCAAAAAGATGTTGAACTGGCGGCTTCGCTCCTGCCCGACAATTATCCAACCGCAGACAGGGTGCGGATCAATAAAAAAGTGGCCCAGGCATTTCTTGCGCAAATCTACCTCTATAGCAAAAAATGGAAGGAAGCGGAAGATTTGGCTACGGAACTGATCAACGCTACTGGTACTTATGCGCTCGAAACAGATCTCACAAAGACTTTTCTAAGACAATCAAAAGAAACCATCTGGCATTTTGCTGAATCCAATCCTGGTTCTCCTACTTCGGAAGCATTACATTATGCAATATCTGTTTCACCTTTCACCAATACAGCTTATGTTGCCATGTCTGATGACCTGCTGAACAGTTTTGAACCGGACGACAAACGCAGGAATGCCTGGATAGGCATCAATACCGTAGGTCAGAGCAGCTGGAATTATATGAGCAAATACAAAGTGTTAAACACCATTGCTTCCGGTTCGCCTGAACTTTCTGTTGTAATGAGGCTCAGTGAAATGTACCTGATCAGGGCTGAAGCAAGAATCGAAAGGGAAAACTTTTCAGGCGCTCAGCAGGATATTGATGCCATCAGAGGCAAAGCCGGACTACCTGGTACAACAGCAACAGATAAACCCTCCTTACGCGAAGCAGTGATGCAGGAACGCAGACATGAGCTCTTTTGTGAGGGCGCACACCGCTATTATGATCTGAAACGTACCGGCACCATCACACAGGTGTTGGGGCTGAAGAAACCAAACTGGACTGAAGCTGCCATCAATCTTCCTATTTCAGAGAAACAAAAAATACTCAATCCTAATTTACAATAAGTCATGAAACAACATCTATTGTTCGCAACAGCCCTTGGCTGTATGGCATCACTATGCCTTTTCACGAATGCTTCTGCGCAAAAGATTCCCATTAAAAAAATGTCAACAGATCAACAGATCGAAGCCAGGAGCAAGTTTTCTGCCACAGATTTTCCTCCCCTCAATTTTACGAAGATAAAAGGAGCGCCTACGCTTACAGAACCGAAACGCATAACTACCATGTACGGTCCTGTTGAAGCAAGAGGCATGGGATGGGCATATCCGGAGTTCAGGGATGTGAATGGAGATGGAAAGAAAGATCTGCTGATAGGTGAATTTGGTTCAGGACTGGAAAACGGACATCCGGTAGGCAATTTCATCAGGGTATATCCAAATAATGGAGAAGAAGCTGAGCCTAAATTAAGTGATGAATTTACATACCTGCGTGGAGATAATGATCGGAGCTTCGGAACTCCGTTGTCTGTATGGGCCTGGTGTTGTATGGGGTTCAAACCCACTTTCGTAGACCTCGATAATGACGGCTACACTGATCTTGTAGCTGGTCAATATTATCCTGGCGATATCATTCTTTACAAAGGAACAAAAAAAGGCTACTTATCCGGAGTCAGGTTACCCCAGGAAGGAGATCCACATGGCAAAAAGGAACCAATGAAGCAAGACAGAGATAACCCTGAAATTGCAAACTATTGGTACTACAATACTATTGCTGTAGCCGATCTCACCGGAGATGGTCTCGATGATCTGATCCTGGGCGGAACCGATATTCGCATCAGCAAAAATATTGGTTCCAAAAACGAACCAAAGTTCGCCATCAGAAAACAATTGCTGCTAACAAATGGCAAACCGGTTACTTCAAGTACAAATGGAGGCATGCACGGCGGCCATATCAATCCTGTACTTTATGACTGGGATAACGACGGTGTACTTGATCTTCTCGCCACCTTTGCATATATCGGCAACTACAGTCCTGCCCTGATGTTCTACAAAGGGGTAAAACAAAATGGAGAATACAGGTTTCAGGAAGGAATCGAAATGATCAAAACCTCAGATGGAGGTAAAGTACTTCCCGGCAGTCACCCTTCCATCACCATAACGGATTGGAACAATGATGGCGTAATGGATATCGTTATGGGGCTGGCTGTAGCAACCAGAGATGATCAGTTCGACACCTCGCTTTCATGGCAATGGGAACTTGAAACTGGTATCTATCAGTTGAATCCGGGATATTTCACCGATGCCTATAAACGTTCAATTGAGCAAAGTATGACAAGAGCAGACCTGATACGAAAAAAATCAGGACTTACAGAAAAGGAGCTTGATGAAAAACGGTATATCTCCAGAAAAATGATTTACAACAACGCTTATGTAAAACCCGAATACACAACCCTGAAGCATGTAGGTTATGTATATGTTTTTTTAGGCCAGAAGTAAAAAAATGAAATGTATGACAAAGAAAGGACTGATCACTTTGATGATGTGCTGGTTCACTACCCTGCTGATGGCGCAGGAAGTGATCACTATACAAACCCATACACAACAAAAAAAAGACACACTTGAATTGAAGCTGATTTTCGACGTTGCTCAGGGAATGCATGTGTATGCGCCATCCTCTCTCAATCAGTCGCAGGGATACATCATCATGAAACTGGATATTGATAATATCCCGGAAGGATTAAAGCTTTTGCCTGGCCACCAATGGCCTGAACCCGCCCTGTCGGGAGGCGGTGAAGTGTATACCGGAGAAGGACATACGATCATATGCAGGTTTACAGGGAATGCCAAAAGAACACCTGCAGTAATCAAAGGTGTTTTACATTTCCAGGCATGCAATGAAGAGATGTGTTTCCCTCCGGATGAAAAAGCATTCACAGTAACGTTGCAAAAGCAACCGTTAAAAAAGAAGCATAAACCATAGACCTTGTTACAGTAAAAAGAATGGGTCGCATCAGATGTTGATGCGACCCATTTATCTTTCAAAGCACTGCAAGATTATTCTCCTGCAGGTGCTCCGTTATTCTCAGGACGTTTGCCTTCCGGTTTTGGCATGAGCGCTTTGCGGCTCAGCTTGAATTTACCGGTCTTGTGATCGATACCGATCAGTTTCACTTTCACTTTATCGCCTTCTTTCAATACACCTTCCATGCTCTCGAGACGTTTCCATGAAATTTCACTGATATGGAGCAACCCTTGTTTACCGGGCAGGAACTCAACAAATGCACCGAACTCCTTGATACCTTTCACTGTGGCTTCGTAAACAGAACCTACTTCAGGAACAGCAACAATACCCTTGATCCAGGCAACAGCTTTATCCAGGCCTTCTTTTGCAGGGCTGAATACGCTTACTTCACCGTAGTTGCCTACTTCTTCGATATTGATGGTAGTACCTGTTTCGCGCTGGATCTCCTGGATGATCTTTCCTTGTGGTCCGATCACTGCACCGATGAATTCTTTATCGATGAACAGTTTCTCCATGCGCGGAGCATGAGGTTTAACCTCTTCGCGATGTGCAGGCAATGCTTCGTACATGGCGCTCAGGATGTGGAGACGACCTCTGCGTGCCTGATCAAGCGCTTCGCGCATGATGTCCATACTCAGACCATCCACTTTGATGTCCATTTGTACGCCGCAGATACCTTCGCGTGTACCGGTTACTTTGAAGTCCATATCTCCGAGGTGATCTTCATCACCGAGGATATCAGACAGGATCGCGTATTTGTTATCGGCGCGGGTGATCAGTCCCATAGCGATACCGCCAACGTGTTTGGGGAAAGGAACACCTGCATCCATCAGCGCCAGTGAACCTGCGCAAACAGTTGCCATGGAAGAGGAACCATTTGATTCCAGGATATCGCTCACCACACGAACAGTGTAAGGATATTCAGTTCCGGGCATCATCTGCTTCAGGGAGCGCATGGCCAGGTTACCGTGACCAACTTCGCGGCGGCCGGGGCCACGCATCATTTTCACCTCACCGGTTGAGAAGGGAGGGAAATTATAGTGAAGGATGAATTTCGTGTAGTCGGATGTGGCGGCGCTTTCTACCAGCAGTTCATCCAGGGGAGTACCCAGGGTTACTGTTGTGAGGGATTGTGTTTCACCACGTGTGAAGAGTGCTGAACCGTGTGGAGAAGGCAGTACATCTACTTCCATCGCCAGCTGACGGATCTCGTCCAGCTTACGGCCATCGAGGCGGATACGCTCATCGAGGATCACGTTACGGACATTCTCCCATTTGAGGTCCTCGAAATATTTCTTTGCGAGTTTCTTCAGATCGTCTTCCGCTTCTTCACCAAGGCTTTCGATCAGCGCTTTTTTCAGCGTATCGAATGCTTCAGAGCGCTCGTTCTTGCCGGAGGCAGAGCGTGCGATGGCAGAGATCTGATCGCCGGCAAAAGCTTTCACTTTGGCCTGCAGTTCTTCATTCACTACCGGTTTGGTATAATCGCGTTTTCCGCTAATACCGGCTTTGTCGCGCAGTTCAGCCTGTGCTTTGATCTGGATGCGGATAGCTTCGTGAGCGATCTCGAGGGCCTTCACCAGGTCCTCTTCAGCGCACTCTTCAGCTTCACCTTCCACCATCATCAGGTTCTTTTCAGTAGCTGCGATGAGGAAATCCATATCAGCTTTCTCGAGCTGTGCACGGAGCGGGTTCACAATGAACTCGCCTTCCACGCGCGCAACGCGGACCTGTGAAATGATCTCTTTAATGGGAATATCAGAAACTGCGAGGGCGGCAGATGCAGCCAGGCAGGCCAGCGCATCAGGCATCACTTCCTTGTCGGAAGATACCAGGGTAACCAGAACCTGTACATCGCAGAAATAATCTTCGGGGAATAATGGACGAAGGGAACGGTCGATCAAACGGCTTACCAGTACTTCGTAATCGTTGAGCTTTCCTTCGCGTTTGAAGAAAGAGCCAGGAATACGGCCGGCTGAAGCGAATTTCTCATTATAATCTACTACCAGTGGAAAGAATTCCTGTCCTTCCCTGGGTTCCTTGTTGGCTACAACAGTAGCGAGGATAATGCAGTTGCCTTGACGAACGGTTACGGCACCATGTGCCTGGCGGGCGAGTTTACCGGTTTCAACGGTAACCATGCGGCCGCCACCTATGTCGAAGGTCACACCTGTAGGTTGTGAGAGCATAGTAATCTCAATTTAAGACTGCTGATCTGAAAAGGCGGGAATCGAATTTGTAGGACCAACAGCCTGGTTAAAAACTTAAATACAAAACGCAAAAAACCTCCGGATAAAAAGAACTATTCCCAACCGGAACTGAGGTTGGGAATTAGTCATTATCATTATCCGATGGTTATTTTCTGATTCCGAGTTTCTCAATCAGGGCACGGTAACCTTGCAGGTTGTGCTTGCTGAGATAGGTCAGGAGGCGTTTGCGCTGACCAACCAGTCTCATTAATCCACGGTGAGTAGAGAAATCGTGTTTGTTTTGCTGAAGATGTTTGGAAATGCTGGTAATGCGCTCTGTGAGTAAAGCGATCTGGCCTTCGATAGAACCAGTGTTAGCGGCATTGCCACCATAAGTTGTGAAAATATCAGCTACTTTTTCTTTTGTTAAATACGGCATCTCAAATTTTTTTTAAATGCATCCAAAGATTGCTTCTTCTTATTTTGGCGGCAAAGGTATGTAATTAATCCTGATTTTAATATCTTGCTGGCCTGATTTTTTAAAAAAAGGAGCCACTCTGTTCTTGAATACAATGAGTTACCGTTTTGCCCTTCTCGGATGCGGCCGTATCGGCGCCCGCCACGCTGCCCAGATCGCCAGCCATGGTGATCTGCTGGCCGTCTGTGACATTGACCCTGAAAAAGCCGGCCGGCTTGCACAGGAATACGGCGCACAAAGCTACCATTCATTCACGGAACTTCTCCGCCACCAGCAACCGGATGTAGTGAGCGTTTGTACTCCCAACGGACTGCATGCCCCCCATGCCATCGAAGCCCTGGAAGCCGGCTGCCATGTTCTTTGCGAAAAACCCATGAGCCTGAGCACTGCCAGCGGTCAACTGATGGCCGAAACTGCCCGCAGAACAGGAAAAAAACTCTTTGTAGTGAAACAGAACCGGTACAATCCGCCGGTAATGGCGCTCAAACAATTGCTGGTTGAAAACAAACTCGGCGAAATCCTTAGCTTTCAGCTCAACTGCTTCTGGAACCGCCCCCCCTCCTATTTCGCCAATAGCTGGCACGGCTCAATGGACCTGGATGGCGGCATATTGTACACGCAATTCAGTCATTTTATCGACCTGCTTTACTGGCTGCTGGGTGAAACATCGGTGGTCAGCGGGTTCCGTCAGAATACTTTGCACCAGGGAGTGATCGAATTCGAAGACAGTGGCGCTGCCATCCTCCAGCTTTCCAATGGTGCACGCGGCACCCTGCAATACAGTATCAATAGTCATGCTTCCAATATGGAAGGCTCCATCACTGTATTCGGTTCAAAAGGAACAGTGAAAGTAGGTGGACAATACCTCAATGAACTGGAACATTTTTCTGTTGAAGGATTGGAGCGGCCGGTCCTCCCCGCAGGCAATGGCGCCAACAATTATGGCCATTACCAGGGCAGCATGGGCAATCATGATAAAGTATATGATCAGCTGATCGCAGTGTTGGATGATCCCAGTCAATACCTGCTGGAAGCAGAAGAAGCACTGCATACCATCCGGCTGATCGAACATATCTATCAATCCTCCCCGCTGATTCCCTAACTTCAGTCCTTCGATGAAAAAACTGATCTTCACCATTACCAACGACTGTACTTTCGATCAACGCATGATCCGGATCTGCACTTCGCTTGTCCGTGCGGGTTATGCAGTGGAACTGGTAGGAAGAAAAGAAAAAAATTCCATCCCTCTCCAAGAACAACCTTTCCGGCAAAAACGCCTCAACTGCTTCTTTCAGAAAGGAAAAAGTTTTTATATCGAATACAACCTGCGACTGCTTTTTTACCTCTTGTTCCGGAAAGCCGACCTGGTTTGTGCAATAGACCTGGACACCATCCTGCCTGTGCTGATGGCCACCAGACTGAAAGGCAGTAAAAGAGTATACGATGCGCATGAGCTTTTCTGTGAAATGAAAGAAATAGCTACCAGGCCGGCAATATACAAGGTTTGGAAACGGATCGAACGCATCAGCGTTCCCCATTTCGATCATAACTATACAGTGAACACGCCCATCGCAGAGGAGTTCAGGAAAATGTATGGGAAATCATTCGAAGTGATCCGCAACATGCCTGTACTGCGCCCGCTTTCCATCCCGGAGAAAAAAGAAAAATATATTCTTTACCAGGGAGCCGTGAATGAAGGAAGGAGCTTTGAAACCCTGATCCCCGCCATGAAAATGGTGGATGCTAAACTCATGATCTGTGGCAATGGCAATTTCATGGAGCAAGCCATACAACTGACGAAGGAATATGGTTTGGAAGAAAAAATAATATTCCGTGGCAAACTGGTCCCTGAAGAGCTCAGGAACATTACTCAGAACGCCTGGGCAGGCGTAACACTCTTTGATAAAGAAGGCATTAGCAACTATTTCTCCCTGGCCAACAGGTTCTCTGATTATTTCCATTCCGGCCTCCCACAATTATGCGTTGATTATCCCGTTTACCGTGAAATAAACAATCAGTACCAAATTGCTGTTCTTATTCACGATCTGGAACCGGATACCATCGCTCAAGGCCTGAACACACTGCTGAATGATGAACAATTGTACAAGGAATTACAGGAAAATTGTCTCAAAGCAAGGACCCAACTCAACTGGCAGGAAGAAGAAAAAAAACTAATCTCATTTTATTCTAATATTTTTTAAGCATTTTGGAAAGGCACTTACATATCGTTTCCCTCGACGTCCCCTACCCCGTTAATCATGGCGGACTGTTCGATCTCTTCTACAAGCTCGTAGCCCTGCACCAGGCAGGTGTGAAGATCCACCTGCATTGTTTCGAATATGGCCGCGGACCGCAAGCAGAACTGGAACAATATTGCGCATCTGTTCACTATTATGAACGCCAGTGCGGACATAAAGGCTTCTCTCATAAACTGCCCTATATTGTGGCTTCCCGCTGCAGTGCAGAGCTGGTGAACAATCTCCTGAACGATGATCATCCCATTCTCCTGGAAGGCATCCATTGCAGCAGCATCCTGCAGGATGAACGTTTTGCCAATCGCAAAACCATTCTCCGCCTGCACAATGTGGAATACCAGTATTATCGCCAGCTGGCGGACTCCACCCATTCCGTTTTCAAGAAATTATACTATCTCCACGAAAGCAAACTGCTACGCTCATACGAAGCAGCCATTGCTGAAAAAGCTTCTGTGATCCTCGCCGTATCAGAGCAGGATGTACAGACCTATCGCAACAAATTCGGAGTAAAGAATATCATGCACCTGCCGGTGTTCCTTCCTTACAATCATATCAACTCCAAAGAAGGCATCGGTTGTTTCTGTCTCTACCAGGGTAATCTTTCCGTTGATGAAAATGAAAAGGCCGCCATCTGGCTCATCGAGGAAGTGTTCAATGAAATTCCTGCCCACTTCATCGTAGCCGGGAAAGACCCTTCCCGCAAACTGGAAAAAGCGGCTGAGCGTTCAGGTCATACCTGCGTGGTAGCCAATCCTTCGGAAGACGAGATGCAGGACATGATCAGTAAAGCGCAGATCAATATCCTTCCCAGTTTCAACTGCACCGGCGTGAAACTGAAACTGCTCAATGCCCTCTTCAATGGGCGTCACTGCGTGGTGAATGATGCCGCTGTGAAAGACAGTAGCATCAGTCCTGCCTGCCATATCGGCACCAATGCCGAATCCTTCAAACAGATCGTGGCGCAGTTGTACCACAATCCATTTACGCAGGAAGAGATCACGCTTCGTCAGCAATTGCTGGAACCGATGTTCAATAACGAACGCAATGCAAAACAGCTGAGCCAGGTGATCTGGCAGGAAAAAGTTACCGGATAATGTTCTTATCTGCTTTGTAGTTGCCAAAGGATATGAACCGGCGTTGAGAAAACAAACCAACGCATGTGAATATCGATGAGCTGTAGTTGGATGGATTGAGCGGTGGTGCTGAGCCAGGCTTTTGCGCTTTTGTTTTCAAGACGCCTTGTCCATATCACTTTGTCAACAGTGCACCGATAATGTGTAGCTGTATTCCAAAATATTTCTGGAAGCCTTAATAACAGTAACGGCCATCTGTAGTTGCAGATGGCCGCTAAATTTTATCTATGCCTTAATGATTTCTGGTTGAAGCTGCACTCTCGAATAGCAGTTGTCGAAGGGGTATGGACAAGGCGTCTTGAAAACATAAGCGATGCAGTCCAATAGCATTACCAAACCCCTCATCTTTCCCCACAAAGCTCAGTAGATATTTACCCGCGCTGGTTTGTTTTCGCATCGCCGGTTCATATCCCTTCGCAACTGCGGGGACGCCACCAATACTAGCTCATAGAGATGGAAGCGTTATCAATCACACGGCCGCGCTCAGTTCGCACAAGACGCGCAGGGAATTTATTGATCACGATATAATCATGGGTGGCCATTACGATGGCAGTGCCGTAATCGCGGCTGATCTGTACCAGCAATTGCATGATCTCGTCGGAGGTTTCCGGATCGAGGTTGCCGGTAGGTTCGTCTGCAAGGATCAGCTTGGGCGAATTGAGGAGTGCACGGGCAATGTCTACCCTTTGCTGCTCTCCGCCAGAAAGCTCGTAAGGCATTTTGAAACCTTTTGCTTTGAGGCCTACTTTATCGAGAACATCAACGATCTTTTCGTCCATCAGTTTTTCGTCTTTCCAGCCGGTGGCTCTCAGCACGAATTTCAGGTTATCGTTCACGTTACGGTCTGTGAGCAGCTGGAAGTCCTGGAAAACCACGCCCAGGTTGCGACGAAGGAAAGGGACTTTCTTCCAGTCCATTTTATTGAGGTCGAAACCCACAACGGTGCAGTCGCCTTCTTTGAGAGGGAGATCGCCGTAAAGTGTTTTCAGTAAGCTTGATTTACCGGTGCCTGTTTTTCCAACCAGGTACACGAATTCGCCGCGGTTGACACGGAGGTTCACATCCTGCAGTACCAGGTTTTTTCCCTGGTAAATATTTGCGTGCCTGATTTCGATGATTGCTTCCTGCATAGGTTAAGTGCCTTAATAAGAAACAAATGTACAGAAAGATCATTATGGTTTCCCAATTTGGCGGCAGGATTGATACAGCAATTTTTGCACGAATGTCAATAATGTGATGGCAGCGTGATGGTGAATACAGAGCCATCGCCTTCGGAGGATGTCACGGAAAGCTCGCCTTTGTGGAGCTTGATGATCCTGCTCACCAGGGATAGGCCCAATCCGAAACCACTTTCCTCCCAGGCATTGGCGCCACGATAAAAGGGCTGGAAGATATAGGGCAGGTCCTCTTTTGGTATGCCCTTGCCTTTGTCTCGTATAGTGATGATGATATGCTCATCCTCCACGGAAAGCCTTACCCAGGCTTTATGATCGGATGAATATTTACAGGCATTGGACACCAGGTTCTTGATAGCAGAGAACAGCAGTTCTGCATTGCCGGCCACGATCAGTCGTTCCTCTTTTTCCGGCAATCCTTCGAAACTCAGAACCATACTGTATTGCAGGTTGAGCTTGTTCAGTGCGGCAGGCAGTTGCATGAGGATTTCGTCTATACGTATCTGTTCAATTTCCAGTCCGCCGGGATCTTCTGAAGCCTGTGCAAATTCAAGGAGTGTCTGCGTGAGCTTGCTGAGGTATTGCACATCCTGGTAAACGGATTCCATGGTGCCACGGTATTGTCCGGCATCGCGGTTCTTTTGCAGGCTTACTTCGAGCTGACTGGAAATAGCGGTAAGCGGGGTACTCAACTCATGAGAGGCATTGGCGATGAATCGGCGCTGGATCTCGAAACTCTCCTGCAGCCGGTTCAGTAATTTGTTGAGTGTGTCCGACAGGTAAAACCATTCGTCGTGGACCTTTCCGGTATTGATGCGCCTGGCGAGGTTGCGGGCGGAAATATCTTTGATATCATCAGTGATCTGGCGTACCGGACGGAGCAATCGTTCCGAGAAAATATAGCCGGCTGCAAATGCGGCCACTACTCCGCCTCCGAAGCAAAGCCAGAGAATGATCTTGAGTTGCCCCAGTTTGGTAAGCCCGTCTTCATCGTATCCGGCGGATACCATCACCATATTCACGGTGCTGTCTGAAGGTCGCCAGGCAATGGCGTCTTTAACGCCGGAGAAAAAATAAACAGGATTTTTTTTCTTCACCTGTTCAAAGATCGATGCATCAAAGCTGAGCGTATCTGCGGGGTCGTCACTGGAACGATAGATTAGCTGGCCATCGCCGGTATACACTTCCATCACTTTTTCCTTCATGGTCATTGCCGTGCTGGAATCGATCTTCTGCAACACGCGCGGATCAAACACTTCCGGTTGCTGAAGCAGGCGGGCAGTAGTGATGGCGCGGTTGGTGAGCCTTCTGCGTATATCGTGTTCGCGATTGGTATAATAAAAATAGAAAACTGCACTGCATACGAGCGCCAGCAGTACAAACACGATGCTGCCAAAAAGAACGGTGATCCGTATGCGAACGTGCATCATCGTTCAACCGTTTTTAAAATATACCCCATTCCGATCTGTGTTTGAATGAGCTTGTGATTATGTTCCTTATCGATCTTGTTCCGGAGGTAGCTGATATATACGTCGATGATATTTGTATTGGTATCGAAATCGATATCCCATACATTGATGGAAATATCGGCGCGGCTCACCACCCTGTTCTTGTTGCGCAAAAGGAACTCCAGCAACTGGAATTCTTTTGCTGTAAGATTGATCCTTCGTTCACCACGGCGAACTTCTTTATTGTCCAGGTTCATTTCCAGGTCGCCTGCCCTCAGTAAATTCCCTACGGGTATCTGTTGGTGCATAGTACGTTTGAGCAGCACCTGGATCTTCAGCAGCAATTCCTTGAATTCGAAAGGTTTCACAAGGTAGTCGTCTGCGCCGGCATTATAGCCTTCTACCTTGTCTGTCAGCCTGCTGAGACTGGTGAGCATGATCACAGGAATACCTGAAGAATGAGCCCGGATGATCCGGCAGAGTTCATACCCATTGATACCGGGCAGGTTGATATCCAGTATCACCAGGTTGAAATCGTGTTGAAAAAACAGCCTTTCCCCGATCTTTCCGTCATAGGCCACTTCAGCATGATAGCCGTTTTCGATGAGACCGATCTTCAGTGTATCTGCGATCTTTTTCTCATCTTCCACAATTAATATTTTCCTTTCCTCCATAATGCAAAGTTACATGCTTAAAAATAACCCACGGACGGTCTGTAGAACGGGTAAACGGCAATTCTAATATTATTCTAATGCTATATTAACGCCACACTGAAGGGAGGTATTTAATTTTAGCGTTCTCTGAATTTAGTAGTTAAACTCCCGTTCAGCTCTACTGGCGGGTTATTTAAATTGTGCTTAAATGAAATATACTGTTACAGCTATCGCTCTTCTTTGTGGCGTCACCAGCAGCTTTGCACAGGACCAGCAACCAGATGCAAAGGATCTTATTTATCATCAGCGTTATGCCAGCGCCCGCGAGGTTTTGCACGCATCCCTGAAAGCCGACCCCAACAATGCGGCTAACTGGTATTTGCTCTCCCAGACTTTTCCGGGAAATGACAGTGCTGCCGTCCTTCGCCAGGAACTCAATGCAGCGCCTGCCGAAGTTCGTAACCAACCCATGTTTGAAGTGGCTTACGGAGCCCTGCTGTTGAAGGAAGATAAAAAAGACAGTGCCGCTGCCCTCTTCAACCACGCCATGGAAGCTACTAAAGAAAAGGATGCGAACGTACTGGCCGGTGTAGCCAATTCGCACCTGGACGCAAAAAATGGTGATCCCCAGTTTGCACTGGCAGTGCTGGACAAAGCCATCAGGCGTGCAAAGAAAGATGCTGAACTCTACGCACTTCAGGGTGATGCCTGGCGCAGGATCGGCGACGGTACTGCTGCTTACAAAGCCTATACCGAAGCACTGGACAAGGACAAAAATTATGCTGCTGCGCTCTACCAACTGGGTAAGATCTTCGTTGCCCAGAAGAACGACCAGCTTTATGTAGATTATTTCGATAAAGCCATCGCTGCAGATTCACTGTATGCGCCTGCTTACTATGAACTGTACTATCATTATTACTATCGCGATCTGCCACAGGCTATGAGCTATTTCCTCAAATACAAACGCCACAGCGATCCCAGCGATGATAATGAATACCAGCTCACAGACCTGCTCTATCTCACCAAGAACTATGAGCCGGCCATCGAAAAGGCAAAAACCCTGATCGCAACTTCCCCCAACAATGCGAGACTTTACAAGCTGCTTGCTTATAGCTATCTCGGACTCAGCGATACCGCTACTGCCATGTCTACCATGAAACAGTATTTCGCAACGGGTCACGACAGCAATTATGTTGCAAAAGATTTTGAAACGATGGCTGAGCTGTACGGCACACAGGCTGGTATGGAAGACAGCGCCATCGCTTATTACGAGAAAGCAGCCGAACGCCAGACAGACAGCGCTGCTGCTTATGCGTATTATAAGAAGCTCACAGACATCAGCAAGAAACTGAAGAATTATAGCCTGGAAGCAAAATACTCAGGCAGGTTCTATACCGGTAACGATCAGGCCACCAACCTGGACCTCTTCAACTGGGGCCTGGCGCATTTCAGAGCGGAAGAATATATTCAGGCTGATACCGTATTTGGTACTTATATCGCCAAATATCCGGAGCAGGCATTCGGTTACTACTGGCGTGCGCGCGCCAATTCCATGCAAGATTCTACCATGGAAGCCGGTACTGCCATCCCACACTATCATAACCTGATCACTGTTCTGGAAAAAGATACCAGCAATGCTACCAACAAAAAATGGCTGATCGAAGCATATGGTTATGTGGCGGCTTATGAAACCAATACAGAAAAGGACTTTCCGGAAGCAATCACTTACCTCCAGAAAATCCTGGCCATCGATCCCGATAACAAAGATGCACAACGATATATTTCCGTACTGGAAAAGAATGTTGGATCAAAACAACCTACACCCGGCGGAAAATAATTTTTTTGAATTGTCATTCCATCGAAAAACAGGGGTGTAAGTACCAAAACAGTCTCCGGTCTCCGGAGGCTGTTTTATTTTACTGGCCGGCAAAAGGATTGCCAATAAATTCCGCGCGGTAAAATGGTTCAGCCACTTTGATACTCCAGAGTACGGTGCCCGCGGCATCGGTCTTCACAAACCTGCTGTTGGTAGAACTGGCGCTGAGCAGTTGCTGATCCGGCAACATCATGGCGCTTCCCATGATGTTTGAATATAGAGATGAAGGCAATTCTGTTTTCAATCTTGTAGTTGCCTTTTTCTGTTGTTCATCGATGGTGAAACTTAACAGCCTGCTCACAGGACGTTCTGCGCTTCCGTTATCGAACAACATCAGATCGCCTGCCGGGTTGCGGTGTGCATAATGTTGGAACATGAATTCATCGGCTGGATTCATTTCCACATTTCCTCCTTTGCCGAGCTTCCACATTACTGCGCCGGAACTGGAATTGATCTTCCATACCTGCGAAAAAGAACGAAGTGAAATAATGTAATTGTTATCCGTGTCCTGAACCAGCGAGTTTATCCAGGGTTGATTGTGGATGCCGGTTTCGGCAGCATCAGGCGAATCGAAACTGGTCCATTCCCACACTTTCTTTCCATTGCGGTCCAGCTCCAGCAGACCATCTCCCGGCATAGATCCGTTACTTTTGAATACATTGGTAACTGCCACGATATTACCGCGGTGATTGAGGCAGAGATCGTGGTGGGCTGATTTATCGAATCCTCCTGTGTTTTGCCTCGCGAAGAAAATAGTGTCTCCGCCCAGACTGAGCTCTGTGATCACATTTCCGTCACCATATGGTGTATTGTTTTCATCTTCCAGGCAAAGCAGCGTATTCTTCTTTGTGAGCCTGACAACTTTTAGTGGGTTCTTTGTGGTACGGTACCATACCAGCTTCCCTTTGTGATCGATGATGAAAATGCAGCCCCTGGGCGTTCCCCTGAGATTGAAGAAGAAATGACTTCCTGCCGTTTCATTCAGATTGTTTGCTGCAGGATCGTAAAATTTTTTTACGAACGAAGGGATTTGTGCAGTAGTGAAGTTTTGCTCAGGACTGGTCCATTCATCGCCTCCGTTACCAACAGGAACATGTATGCGAAAGCTATAAGTGGTATTCTCTTTGAGATGAGTAACTGTGATATTGTGATGGATCTTTTCTTTCGAGGTGACTGTACGTTTTGTTTCACCGGTAGCGGTATCAGTTACACTGATACTGGCGTCTGTCAACCGGTTGAGTGAAAACCTGATCCTTGCGGTGAGGGCGGCACTGGTATCGTTCGATACAACCAGATTGCTCATTGTTACCTCTCCGCCATTCTTTTTACAGGCAAACACACTGATGGTGCAAAGGATGAGGAGCCATTGTTTCATATCACATAAATAAAATGAAGTGCGGCGGACCTGCATCCGCCGGCACTTCTTGTTTTTTGAAGCAACTATTGTTTATCCCACCAAACAGGTGTCATCATATCATTCGTGTTGTTCATCCTGCCGATGGCATCCTGGTAATTCTTCGGATTGAGCAGGATTTCGGATTCCGGATAGAAGAACCTGCGGGGCATGGTATCGGCCCCCGGCGAATACCAGTCAACGCCTTTGAATCTTTTCAGATCGGGAAGCCCTGTTCTTCTCCAGTTGGCATAAGCTTCTGTTCCGTTGAGGAAGAAGTTCACCCACATCTGCGTATGCACCCTGCTCATGGCAGAATCGAAGATGGTAGGGAAAGGATTGAATTTATTCTTGAAATTATCGATAGCGGTTTGCTGGATGGCTGGTGCTCCAGGATAGTATTGCATGGCTTCGCATGCGAACTGCAATCCTTTCCTGAAATGGCCTTCCGCATCGGTAACGCCGCCCCATCCTCTCAGGGCTGCTTCTGCCAGCAGGTATTCCACTTCAGCAGGTGTTACATGGAAAAAAGGAGCATTGAGCGCTGAAACATATTTGCTGGGTTGTACAAACCTGTCGTCCTGGCCAACCCAGACAGATCCACCTCCGGGTAGATTTACATTGCCATAATCTCCCCATTCGTTCCAGGCCATGGCGCCGGGTGATACACCAATGGCGGGCATGAGTCCGCTGATATCGAGCAGCGTAGGATCACCTATGATCTTGTTACCGAAATAAGTGCCGCCATAAATGTAAAGTCGCGGGTCCTGGTATTTCACCATCGTATCCACCAGTGTTTTCACGAGGCGGAATCCACCGGAACGGGGCTCGCTTTTGAACACCTGAGAGCGGCCATTGCCGCGGCTATCGCCGGAGCCAGACACCCAGGAGAAAGCTTCGTGACGTGTCATGCAAATATCTGCAAGCTCAGTCATTACGCCGCCACTGATAGCTGCTTCTACTTGTTTCTTTGCTTCTGCCAGATCGCGCCTGGTAAGGCGGAAACCAAGGCGCAGCCTCATGGAGTTGGCCAGTTTTTTCCATTTGGCCACACTGCCATTGAACCAGATATCGCCACTGATCGCTGGTCCGCTTACATCCAGTTCATTGAATGCTTCATCCAGTTCCTTGAAGAGGTCTTTATAGATATCTTCCTGTTTATCGTATTTCGGCATGAAATTTTTGTCTGTGAATCCCCTGCCTGCTTCTGTATATGGAATATCACCGTAGAGGTCTGTCAATTTCGAGTAAACCATCACTCTTACGATCCTGGCAGCTGCATGCATATTGGCTTTTGCAGGATCATCTGCTGTTTTATCGATCATATCCTCCAGGTTTTTCAATTCCCGGGGATAAGTTGCTTCCCAGTGGCTGTACCAATGGGTCTTGTCCACTATTTTATACATACCTCCATGCTGTGTCCACCAGGAACCGCCCAGGTGTTGAACGAGCGGGGAAGTGATACCGAGATCGTATCTCCATACATCTTCCCGGTCGCCGCTCATATCTGCCTGCACCTTGGTGAGCTGGTACTGTGCATCGAGGCTATTGAAGCCTGCTTTGTTTACGTTCCGATCTTCGAATCCCCTTGTACAGGCCTGAATGGCGAGTATACATCCTGCAAGGGTTATATATTGAATGCATTTCATTTTTTCAGACTTTTAAAGGTTAGAGTTTGATCAGCACATTGAAGCCATAACGTTGTCTGCCAGGCAAAGAGCCGTATTCAAAACCCTGACCATTACCGTTATTGTAATTGGATTCAGGATCGATATTGGGCGTATTCTTTGAAATGATCCAGAGGTTACGTCCGATCAAACCTACGGTGATATTCTGCACTGGCACTCTTTTGTAGAGTGATTTTGGCAATGTGTAGTTGAGCCCGATATCGCGCAGCTTCACAAAACCACCGTCATAGATGAATGGCCTGGGAGTGTTCTCCGAAACTGATCTCCAGTATTCGGATGGACCAACAGCCTTATCATTGGCCGTTCCGTCTGCTTTTGCTCCCGGTGCTATATAGCCGCGATTGTTTTGTGTTGGCTGTGGTCCAACTTCACCACCATCACGCCATGCGCGGATCTCCCTGTTGTATTCATTCCAGCCATCACGTCCGGGCAAAGTAGCAGGCGCTACACCCTGTCCGTACATATTCAGGTTGCTCATGGAGAAGAGGTCGCCACCAACCCTGATATCGATCACTGCCCTTAACTCCAGTCCTTTCCAGGTAAAGCTGTTGGAGATGCCGCCTGTCCAGTCGGGAGTGGTATTGCCCAGCAAAACCGGGGCGGACGAATACACGGGAAGACCATTATCGCCGATTATCATTTGTCCCTTATCGTTATACGTGAAATCAACGCCATAGATCGAACCGAAACGGTCACCTACATCACCTGTGATGGTAGCGCCGGCCCAGCGGGCCTGTGCGATAGTGAATGTTTCCAGTCCTTCAGCAAGCGCTTTCACTTTGTTTGTATTCTTTGCATAGTTGAAAGAGAGGTCCCAACGGAAATTGCTCAGTTTAACAGGTGTTGTTTTCACCAGTATTTCCACACCCTTATTTTGCAAAGTAGCCGCATTCAGCAGGGCATCATTGTAACCTGAAGAAGAGGCGATGGGCAGGATAACGATGGCGTCCTTCGTTTCTTCATTATACCAGGTGAAATCGATACTGAGACGGTCTTTGAGCAGTCCGATCTCAGCGCCCAGTTCCTGTGACACTTTGAAAGTGGGCCTGATCCTGTCGTTAGGCACTGTATTGCCCAGGATCTCTCCCATGGGTTTTCCGTCGAAGCTCAGACCGGTAAGGGAATAATAGAAAGCGGCATTACCCGGGATGGCATCGCTGCCCACCTTACCAAATGAGGCGCGAAGCTTGGCATAACTGAGAGGGGTATTCGAAAGGTCGATACTATTGGATAACACCCAGCTCAGATCAATAGAAGGATAGAAATAAGACCAGTTGCTGGGAGGCAGTGTGGATGACCAGTCGTTCCTTGCCTGGAAATTGGCAAAAACCTGGTTCCTCCAGCTAAGCTCTGCATTGCCGAAGAGTGAATGGATTGCCCTGCTGGTATTTCCTGCGGGTGCATCAACTACACGTACTGTTCTGAAGTTGGCAATCACCGCTTTGCCTGGCTCCACTATTTCCTGCCCGGTGATCTCGCGGTTTGTATTCTTTGCTCTCATCATATTGCCGCCTGCCATGGCATTCAATTTGAAATCACCGAAGAGTGGGGTAACGTAATTGATCATCGCCTGGTAGTTCTCTTCCTTCATGGTGATGGTCCTGAGCTGAAGTATACCTCCGTCCCGGGATGGTGTATACTTGTCGTAGAAATTCTCGAAATTGAAAGTGTAGAAGTCCGTACCGGCATTCACCTGTGCGCTCAGTTTGTCTGTGAACTTATACTTCACCGTTAGTGCGCCTCCTACCCTTTTCTTATTACTGTTATTGGTTGTGCGGTTGATGGTCCAGTATGGATTGGCGCGATACAGGTTGCCTGTATAATTGATATAGGAACCATCATCATTCGCATATCTTTGCATCCATGCCTGATCGAAGTTGCCGGCGATGGAAAGCAGGCCGTTACCGATATTGTTCACATCATCAGTGAGCGCCGGTCTGTTGGTTACATCCTCAAGGAGCAGGTTACCTTTGGCTTCCACTGTCAGCCGCTCTGTAAGTTTCATTTCGCCGCGCAATGAAAAAGTATTCCTGCTGAAGCCAGCTTTCGGATTCACGTCCTTGCTGCTGATATTGGAGTAAGATGCACGCATATTGGCATTTTCGTTACCCCCGGTTACAGCCACTGTATTCAGCCAGGTAATACCATGGCGGAAGAAATCCTTCATATTGCCTTCGATGTATTTGTAAGGTCTCTTTGTTCCATCGCGCTGCAGGATGGAATCGGCTTCGGTGTAACGCGGTCCCCAGCTATCCACGATATTGGGCGCTTCACCTACGGTCCTTGGCAACAGACCATTGTTTCCCTGTCCGTACAATTTCTGCACTTCATCCAGCTTTGTGTTCACGCGATCAACAGTCATATTGCTGCTGAATTCAACGCCGATCCCTTTTCTTCCCCTGCCGGATTTGGTTGTGATGAGCACTACGCCATTCAGGGCGCGGCTTCCATACAATACAGCTGCTGAGGCGCCTTTAAGCACAGTGATGGATTCCACATCATTGGGGTTGATATCGGAAAGTCCATCACCCAGATCGAAACCTCCGTTCTGATCTGCACTACCGATATTACCATTCACTGCCGGCACACCATCTATCACGTAGAGCGGCTGGTTATTGCCGAGCAATTCACGCACACCACGGATAGTGATACGCGAAGATCCTGTAGGACCTGCGGTTGTACCGGTGATGGTTACCCCGGCAAGCTTACCTGCCAGCGATTGCATGGCATTGGTTTCACCAAAGCCTGCGATGTCTTTGGCTGTAGCTTCGGCCACTGCGTAGCCGAGAGCACCTTTTTGTCTCTTGATGTTCAAAGCCGTCACCACCACCGAGCGCAGTTCAGATTCTTCCCTGCTCAGGGTGATGTTGAAGCTTGCCTGCCCTTTCACCGGCACTTCTTTTGTAACGTAGCCGAGAGAGGAGATAACGAGGACCGCATTGTCATTCGGAACTGTAATTGAAAATTTTCCAGCGGAGTTGGTGCTGGCGCCACCTGTTTTGCCCTTGATCAGGACGGTGGCCCCGGAAAGCGGTTGCCCGTCGGCGGCATCCGTGACATTGCCTTCCACTTTCACCTGCGCCCAGGAATACATGGATAGCAATGCCATTGGCACTAGCATTAGCAATTTGTGCATGGTATGTTAGGTTTTGGTTGTTCAATCGTTGATGATAAGGTCATACAGTCACAAAACCATGTCACGAAGGGTCATCATTTCCTTCAACATAAATCTATAAAAAAGACCTGCAACTTTTTAAAATTCTTACAAAGTTTTACGCACTTTTTGATAAATGACATGCGGATTCACAGAAAACCAGCGTTTTACGATTGGGGATCAGGCATTTTTTTGCTGAATTTGCGGGTGGTATTTGCGGATGCTGCAAATGTATTGCGGGAAAAATGCTCCATTACCAGGATGGCGGCGCCAATCAATTCGGCTTCATAGCCGAATTCGGAGACGAGTAATTCAGTGTTATTGGCGAGTCTTGGGATACAGTAACTGGTGATCGCCTGCTGAATCGGAGCAGTCACCAGTTTGCCAACTTTAGCGCCACGCCCGCTGAGTATGATGGCTTTCGGGTTATTGATATGGATCAGGATAGATAAACCTCTTCCGATCTTGTAAGCTGCTTCCATGAACAACTCTATGGCATATTGATCGCCCTGGTTGGCCAGGTCCATCAATGCATTGCCGATCACCAGTTGGTTCTGGTCTGTCAGAAAAGCCAACCTGCTGAGCCTTCCCTTGCTGATGCCCTGCAATGCTTTATCGGCTACAGCTAACAGTGATGCCTCTGATTCAAGACATCCCTGCTTGCCACAATAACAGAGGGATCCCTTTTCAGAGATGGGAATATGACTGAATTCGCCGGCGAAGCCATCATCGCCGCGATAGAGCTGTCCGTTTATGATCATACCCAAACCTATTCCCCAGCCCAAATTGATCACCATCACATTCCTGAAATCGTGTGCCTTCCCGAAGCGGTGCTCCGCCAAAGCGATCAGGCTGGAATCGTTATCTATGAACACTTTCAGGCCCAATGCATCACTGAGGTACTCACTCAGGCTTTTACCAGTTACAGGAAGATAAGAGTAGTTGATGCCATCGATGGCATTCACCAGTCCCGGCATGCCAATACCGGCACCAATGATCTTGCTGCGGGGAATACCGGACTGATCGATATGATTACTGATGGCCTGCACCAATGTATCCAGCGCCTGCGGGTTATTGAGCAACCGCAACTCCACCACTTCCACACCAGACACATAATGGTTCTGCATGTCAACGATGCCGATCCGCGCACTCAACTGGTCCATCGCGATGGTAACCACATAAAGCCTGTCTGGCTTCAGCGCATACATCAGCGGCCTTCGTCCACCGCTCGACGGGGCATAACCCTTCTTCTCCACAAAGCCCGACTTGATCAGGGCATTAATGGCTGTTGTGATCAGCGGGATGCTCTTGCTGGTCCTTTCGCTCAGGTCTGTACAGGACAACACCTTGCCATAATATAACTGGCGAATGATCTCGTAATACAAGGGAGACCTGTTTTCTGCAGTATCAAACATAGTGGTTCACTTATTCTTTAATGCAATGAGACGAAACGATCATCAAGGTGAAGCCGGACCGGGCAGGCAGAAAAAGTCCGGAACTTAAACTTAGAAAAATTGTTTTTAAATTCACAAGACTTCCACTAAAAATTTTGAAAGTATTGATACTTATTAAATCCCTGGCCTTGGTCCGTCGTCTTCGCCCCTGGTATGCTGCGTTTTTCTGCCGGGGTCACTGCAAATCCGAACCCTTTGAAAGATTGGCTGTTACAGAAAACAGAATGCCCACTTCAAATTAATTGTATGATCCAGATCAAACGCGCATACGAAAAACAAGAACAAACAGACGGCTACCGCATCCTGGTAGACCGGCTCTGGCCGCGTGGGCTCAGCAAAGCCACGCTTCATGCCGATCAATGGCTGAAAGATGTAGCGCCATCCACGGAACTTCGCAAATGGTTCAACCATGATCCTGAAAAATGGAAGGAATTCAGCAGGCGTTATAAAGCTGAGCTGAAAGGAAGTGATGCAATGAAAGAATTGCTTGCATTGGCGAAAGCGCATCCTGTAATTACACTGGTGTATGCCGCGCATGATGAAGAGTATAATAATGCAATTGTATTGCAAAGTTTAATTTCTTCTCCCGCAAAAAGGATATGAACGCCGGTTGGGAAACAAACCAAATTGCAAGATCATTCAACAGACATATTTTTTATATCCCGAGACGGCAACAGTCGGTATTTTGAGTACATTTATGATCACTGACCCATTTCTGAGCGTACCCCTTGCTTTTCAGCAATACCTTGTCTATGGATCAGCTTTTTTTATACAACGGATCGAAACGGTACAGTTATCATGAATTCGATACTGCCTGCTCGGCGCTCCGGAACAAACTCCCTTCCGGCAGCAACAGGAAAGTAGTGGTCTTATCTTCCCTTCCGGAACTCTACTATTTCGCATTCTATTTCTGCTTCACACATGATTTCATTTATTGCCCCATCAATATCGATGATACCATTCCGATGATCGAAAACAAGATCGAGATCATCAATCCCGGCGTGATCATCACCAATGAGAATTTCTTCCTCTCCCACTGGCGGGAAAAAGAACAGGTGTATGAACCGTTGCAGCTTCCTTCATTCGGCTCCTGCTTTCTCTGCTTCCAGGAAACGGAAACACCAGATAGCTTTTCAACTGAGGATCTCCGTTATATCCTCTTCACATCCGGGACCACAGGCGCAGCAAAAGCTGTTCCTGTTTCCAGTGCCAATATCGCCGCTTTCACAGATAATATGCAGCAGTTGTTCGAAGTAGAGGAAACGGATGTGATCGCCAATACATTCAAGTTCTCCTTCGACCTCAGCATCTGGGCCATGCTGATGGCATGGACTAATGGCGCTGCCATATCGCATATCGATACGGACCACCTGCTCAACAGCGAACAATATAACCAATGCAGCATCTTCTGCTTATTGCCGTCCATGCTGCGCATCCTGCAAAAACAACAATTGCTTTTTTACATTTCTCCAAACAGAACAAAGCATTTCCTCTTCTGCGGAGAACCTCTTTACGATTCAGATGTACAATTATTAAGAGAGCATTTTCCACATGCAGGCATTTACAATTGCTACGGTCCCACAGAACTCAGTATCTATTGCTCTGCCTACAAAGTGGAAAAGGAATTCCATACCTGGAACCGTGTGGTAAGCATCGGCCAGCTCAATATCGGCAGCAAAGCTTACCTGGGTAATGCGATATTGCTGGAAGATGGAAACCTGGAAGGCGAATTATATGTGAGCGGGGAACAAACATTCAAAGGTTATCTCAATCTGCCGGAAGGCACCGGTTTCTTTGAATACGATGGTGAACAATATTACAAAACAGGTGATAAAGTGATCTTCAGTCAGCTGGAGGACCGCTACTATTATGCAGGCCGGGTGGATCGCGAAGTGAAATATTACGGGCATCGCATCAATCTCAATAACCTGGAATATGTTTTCTCCGGTATCGGCCCCATCAACGATGCAGCCGCTATCTTTTCACGCAAATACATGACCATCGGATTATTCTTCACCAGCACACCAGGGTTCAAACTTGAAGAGAATATGCACCTGCTACAGCATATTCCCAACTGGCTCAGGCCTACACATTACTTCCCCACACCTGAATTCCCGCTGAACGCCAATTTCAAAACGGATTATTCAGCACTCGAAACATTTTACAATAGATACCTGGAGAAAAAATATCCTTCGCAGTAGTAACAATTATCCAGGATGCTGCCAGTCGCTCGCCTCTGGCGAGTGACTTCTAATTGTTCGCCTCTGGCGAACACCGTGTCGCCGGAGGCGACGGAATATAAGTCACTCGCCAGAGGCGAGCGACTGGCAGCACCCAGCTACGGATACAGCAGGTATTTCAATCTCATCTTTTTGTAATTGCTCAAACCCGGCTCCCAGCTCTTCCGGATTTCCTCTTCACTGGCACCGGAAATGATCTGTTGCTTGAATTCGGAGTAACCGGTCAGAAAATCGATATTACCCATCTGTCTGCTGAAACTCCTGTCGAAGAATTTCTCTTTTTCCGGATATGCTTTGTACATCTCCATCATCCAGCGGATATTGATCTTACCGGCTTTCCTGAAACTGTCTGTTTTGTAATTGCCCAGATCCAGTCCATAACAGGTCTGGTTTTGATGCAGTGGCGTTTCTGATTTTCCGGGAATGCTCACAGGGGTAAAACTAAAATCATATTTGCCTTTGAGCGCAGGAGCACCCAATACAGTGAAAGGAACATAAGTGCCGCGACCCTGGCTCACGATGGTTCCCTCAAACATACAGATGCTGGGATACAACAGCACGGATTGTTGTGAGTTGAGATTGGGAGAAGGGAACACAGGCAATGTGTAATCCATATTATGTGCATAGTTCTTCACCGGGATGATCCTGATCTTACATTGTTTTTTCCCGGGCAACCAGCCTTCACCATTGATCATTTTTGCAAATTCACCAATGGTCATACCATGCGTAAATGGAATAGGGAACTGGCCGATACCGGATTTATGTTCCATCTGCAGCACAGCGCCATCAACATAACCATTGGGATTGGGACGGTCCAGGATCAGCAACTCTTTGTTGTTGTCTGCACATGCTTCCATGATATCCCGAAGTGAATTGATGGTAGTGTAGAAGCGGCAGCCCACATCCTGCAGGTCGAAGATCATGAGATCGATCTTTGCCATTTGTTCTTTGGAGGGCTTGCGTTGCTTTCCGTAAAGCGAAACTACCTGGATGCCAGTTGCAGGGTCCACTTCATCGCTTACATGTGCGCCGTTGCTGGCATTGCCCCTGAAGCCGTGTTCGGGCCCAAAGATGGTCTGGATCTTAACGCCGAGTGTATGCAGGCTATCCACCAGCGGCTTTTTGCCGATGATACTCGTCTGGTTCACCAGCATGCCTATGCGCTTTCCTTTCAGATATGGCAGGTACGCATTGAGCTGGTCCGCGCCAGTTACAATTTGTTTGGCGGCGCTTTCATCGATCACTGGAATGGGATTGCTTTCTATATTTCGCAGGGAGGCTGCGCCAATGCCTGTTACGGCACAAAGGGCCAGCACAACGGGGAACCGGTAGGTCATAGCAGATTTTTTTATGATCATTTGAACTGGCAGCAATTTAAGTGTTTCTGCCTTTAATTGCGCCGTTTAAATAATCATTCCTGCAGGAAGCAGACCATTAAGCTATATTTGGCCCGCAAAAAACCGCAAGCATTGATTACCCGGTCCAAAACCAAATGCATGAAACAGATTTTACTCTTTTCGCTTATTCTATTTACTGCTTCCTCTTTTGCGCAGGGTGTGCGCGGCTTTGTATTGAGTCATGATAAAAAACCACTGACCAATGCAACTATCTATAACCTTCAGACAGGCGCGCATGAGCACAGTAATGAAAATGGGTTCTTCCTTCTTCGCGATGCACGAAAAGGCGACTCTCTCCGTATCACACATGTTTCCTGCGCTCCCCGCACCATCTTTGCGGACCTGGACACATTGCGGATCATCCTGCAGCCATCGGCCTTCCAACTGGAAAACGTAACCATCACGGCTGCTGTTCGTCACCTCAATATCATTTCCGATGTGGACCTCCAAACAAATCCTGTGAACTCATCACAGGAACTGCTGCGCAAAGTGCCGGGGCTTTTCATAGGACAACATGCAGGAGGCGGCAAAGCAGAACAGATCTTCCTGCGCGGCTTCGATATAGATCATGGCACAGATATCAATATCAGTGTGGATGGCATGCCCGTAAATATGGTAAGCCACGCTCATGGACAGGGTTATGCAGATCTCCATTTCCTCATTCCTGAAACAATTGGAAAAATAGACTTCGATAAAGGCCCCTACTATGCCAACAAAGGTAATTTTGCCACCGCAGGTTACGTGGCTTTCGAAACAAAAGACAGACTCGATCATAGCCTTGTACAGCTGGAAGCCGGTAAATTCAACAGCTTCCGTACTTTGGGAATGTTCAATATCGTGAATAATGAAAAGAACGCTGCCTGGTTTGGTGCCGACTATATCAAAACAGATGGCTTCTTCGATTCACCACAAAATTTCAACCGCCTCAACCTGATGGGCAAATACAGCGCCTGGCTTCCGGGTAACGATAAGCTCAGCATCGCTTTTTCCCATTTCAGCAGCGAATGGAATGCCAGTGGACAAATCCCTGAGCGGGCCGTGAAAGATGGCAGTATCGGACGTTTCGGCGCTATCGATGATACGGAAGGCGGCAATACCTCAAGAAGCAATATCAACCTGCAATTCCTCAAACAGGTGGATGAAAATACCTTCGTGAAGAATACAGCATATTTCAGTCATTATGATTTTGAGCTCTACAGCAATTTCACATTCTTCCTAAATGATGATGTCAATGGCGATCAGATCAGGCAGAAAGAAAAAAGAAATATCATCGGTTTTCAGTCCGAGCTCAACAGGAATTTTTACTGGAAGAAAACAGTGATCGATTTCCAGGCAGCAGTTGGACTGAGGAATGATGCGATCGATAATATCGAATTATCGCATACCGTGAACCGTAAGACCACCATCGATCGTGTGATGCTTGGTGATATCAACGAGACCAATCTCTTCGGATACGCCAATGCAGAGATCAGGGCAGGCAAATGGGTGATCAATCCCGGCATTCGTATCGATCATCTCAAATTCGATTATACTGATCAGTTGTCCGTTACTTACAAACAACAATCGCAAAGCAAAACCGCCTTCAGTCCAAAACTGAATTTCATTTTCAACCAGGACCATCGTTTACAATATTTCCTGAAACTTGGCAAAGGGTTCCACGGCAACGATACCCGCGTAGTAGTAGCGCAGGGAGGGCACAAAATATTGCCCGCTGCATATGGCGCAGACCTGGGCATTCTCTGGAAACCATTGCCCCGTCTCATGCTCAATGCAGCCGCCTGGTATCTTTACCTGGAACAGGAATTTGTATACGTAGGAGATGAAGGCGTGGTAGAACCCAGTGGCAAAACACGCAGACAGGGCCTGGATTTTGGCGCAAGATACCAGCTTGGGAAATACCTTTTCCTGAACGGCGATCTAACGTACACCTATGCCCGCGCTACGGAAGAGCCCAAAGGGGCCGACCGCATCCCGCTTGCACCACACATCACCACGGCCGGAGGCATCAGTTTCAAACACCCCTCAGGATTGTCTGCGAGCCTGAAAACAAGGTATCTGGGAAACAGGCCAGCCAATGAGGACAACAGCATCGTTGCCAAAGGCTACTGGATCACAGATGCAAGCCTGAATTTTCAGTGGGGACATTTTGGAATCGGCATCATCACTGAGAATATCTTCAATAAAGAGTGGAACGAAACACAATTTGCCACCACCAGCAGATTGAAAAACGAACCGGCGCCTGTTACAGAAATTCACTTTACTCCCGGAACGCCTTTCAACCTGAGAGCTATGATCAGTTATAAGTTTTAGAGGAATGTTGCGTCCCAGCCAGTCGCTCGCCTCTGGCGAGTGACCTGTATTTGTTCGCCTCCGGCGAACACCGCTTCGCCGGAGGCGACTAAATAGAAGTCACTCGCCAGAGGCGAGCGACTGGGCACACGCTGAGTAATCTTCGTTCACCGAAAGAATGCCGGTTTCACAGAATAAAATAAGTTACTCACAAGAGCGGAAATCTCACCGGCAGTTACAGCATCTATCTTTACCCCATGAAACCATTATTCCTGCTCATTATTTCATTTTTCCTGGGAATATTGATCGCATATATACTCAAAGGCGATCCGCATCTCATCTTCAACGGCAACCTCAGTATGGCGCTCATGTTCTGCTCCTGGTTGCCTGGGTAGTTTATTTTTCTATTATCAGGCACTGAGCCCCTGCGCCTGTGTATGGACCGGCATCGTTTTCGGTAAAGAAAAACCAATGGCGATCATCCATATCATGGACCCGAATCTCACAGCCGGTAACAGGTACATCAGCGGAAAGAATACCAGGCTAAGAGTACTGAGCACGCCAAATGCGGCCAGAACCAGTCCCTGGATTGCGATCCAGCGCGGTGTCAACCGGAGTATCAACGCAGGCACAGAAATACCCGCCATCAACAGGCCCATGCTCACGGCAAAAGCAGGACCACCATTCAGAAAACCGAACAATTGCAGGGCGTGCATGAGTTCCTTGTTTACGGCTATACCTGGCTGTGAGAGCACCCAGGTGCTGATGGATGATAAAGCCACGAATACAGATGCAGCCACTCCGCCAAAGAGTGCGATAGATACTCCTGTGGCCCGCACGCCCAGGAAGCTAAGCCTGCTGGTGACCGCTGCCGTGAACAGGCCCAAAGGAAATGCCGTTCCAAATCCGAAAAATGCATTGGCCAGAAAAGCATCGGGAAAATTAAGGAAAATGGATTGCGAAACATCCACCGGCCCCAGTGGCATCGGATAGGCACTCCCATGCGATAAACTGAAATAAGTGATCAGGCTCATTGCAAACAATACTACATAAACAATGGCGGTAATGCCTGGGTTAGGTCCCTTGTGTTTGTCTACTAACATAATGAAAAATTTTAGATGAAGTATTAGGTTTTATTTGTTAATTTAGTTTGTGATACAAACTAAAATTGGATAAAAAAAGGCCGGCGGCCTTGTTATGCATTCGTTTATTCAATCAGAGGTGCAGGTATCCTTTGATATCATTCACATATTTCTCAAAAGCTTTTTTTCCCTTTGCAGTAAGGGAGCAGACAGTCTGCGGATAATTTCCTTTGAAGGTTTTCTCCACATCGATATAGCCCGCTTCCTGCAGTTTTTTGATTTGATGGCTCAGGTTGCCCTGCGTGGTATTGGTGACTTCCATCAGGTGATTGAAATCAGCTTTTTTCATTTTTATCAGTACGGAAACGATGGCGAGACGAACTTGTGTGCTCAGCACGGGGTCCAGTTCATTGAACATGCTTATCTATTTTCTGCCTTCAATAAATATCCGGGCGCAAGGTATCCCAGCAATACGGCTGCAGCCTGTATCAACGGTTTGTAGCTATCCGGTGCAAACACGCTGGCCACGGCCAATACAAGGAACAATACACCGCCCGCCACCAGTGGCGTGAAACGGATCAGCCTGCCCGTTACCAGCGTACCGATGCCGCCAAGTACCATCGTATAAGTGAATGGCGGAACCTGACTGATCACACTTACCAATACCACTACCATGAATGCGATCCCAAGGATAGTCCAGAGTTGTTTTACATAATGGTCCGCATAGCCCTCACTGTTGTATCGATGTTGCCTGAAATGGCGGATGGTAAGTGCAATACCAATAGTCACAAGCAAGGGGAAAGGCAGAAAGTAAGCCCTGAAATCCGTGTATTCTTTTAATAAAAAGAACAGGAGACTGGCAACTGCGATCAGCCATCCCCATAACAGGAAAACAAAACGCCAGGGGCGAACGGAATGTTTACTATCAGCCATTACACCTGCAATCAGTTGTATGCTTTCGGCGGGCGTGAGAACTGGTTCTGCTTGTTTCATATGATTGAATTGACAATCAAATGTAAATATAGTTTATGATACAAACCAAATCGTTCACCGAAATTTCACCGATGGCGGCACACCGGTAAGCTGCTTACTCGAATTGAAGCAGTGCTGCTTCCAGGATGGGGTCCCTCCCGTCCTGCATGGCAATTGGATCGAAGGGGACCAAAAGATCGGGAACTATACCCACACTTTCGGAGATACTGCCATTCATGTTCCTGAAGGCAGCAGAAGCGGTTTGAACTTTCATGAAGCCATTCAATTCAAATGGACCGGCATTGTAGAGCGCTTCGTTTGAGGCATATGGCCCGTTGGCGCCCCAGGTAGACTCGCCGATGAATTTTCCATTGGGCATTTCCTGGATAGCCATGGTAACGCTTTCCGCCAGTGAAGCAGAAAAATTATCGGCCAGCGCAATTACAGGAATATCCACGCCCTTACTGCCTTTCAGTGGTGTAATGAAAGAATTGATCCAGGGTGTATATTCCAACCTGCCAGCGCCTGTTTTGTACCGGGTAGAACCAAAGGCAATCGGTGTGGCGGTTAACCTGCCCATCAGGAAATTCAGATCACTGATATCTCCTCCCCCGTTCCCACGAAGATCTATGATCACTCCCTTATAGGGCGAAGGTGATTTGGCCAGCTCATTGAAAAACAGGTCCAGCACAGGTTTCACATTGTTGCTACGGCTGGAAGTGTAGGCATCGTAAAGATAAAAATAGCTGCAACTGAAGTAAAGGATATGCTGCCTGATGGTGCCCAGGGTTACACTGGTTGAATTATCAACGCCAACATTGTAATTGGGGTCCAGTTTGTAGCGGACCACTTTCGAGTAGTTGTAAGGGTTATGATACCAGGGGGATCTTCGCTTCCTTTCTTGCGACGGATAAACAGAGGAATCCTGCAATGTTGGGTGTGTAAATTTAATATAATAGTGCCCGTCCATCAGGTTGGCGGTCATTTCCCGGAAATATTGAACAGACCTTTTCAGATCACCCGCATCATGAAAATCGAGAGCATCAAACAGCGGCTTGTATTTCCGGTGTACCTCGTCCCAGTCTGTTCTTTCTTCCTTCCAGAAAACATAGCGCTTGTTCATATTGTTCCAGAACTGATCGAATACTTCGCTGAAATTTTCCGGCGCCTTAACTGTTGTGCTGCCGGTTTCCTTTTTGCAGGAATATAGAAAAAGCACCAGGAGCGTGAGCAGTGAAATGATATATCGGGTATGTCTGGCCATCATTATTTACGGTTGAACAGGTTCATCAAACAACCCAGCATGGCTGCGGCCGTCTGGTGTACCGGTTTTTGCTGACCGGTAATTGGTTCTTTTTCATAACTCGTGAAAGGCTGACTGTACCTGAGTTCCAGGTAAAAATGGACCTGGCTGTTGAATTGGTAGTTCAGCCCAATGCCTGCCACAGCGCCCCAGTCTATCCGCTGATCTTTTTCTGAATCGAATTCATATTTATGATTGTACGTTTTGATGCGGAAATAGGAAGTGGAGCCTCCGCCGGGATCAGGTTCGTCTATCAGGTCATAGATATCGGGAACGGCTCCCTGTTGTCTGCCTGATATCCAACTGCCTGCATAAAGGCCGGTCTGCATGAATCCTGAGAATTTATGATCGCCGCCTGTTCTGTATTGCAGCATCAGGGGTAATTGCAGGTAGTTATTGTATCTTTTTTCCCAGGTGCCTGAGTAATTGTTAGTGCGTTCGAAGCTGATATTCTTTTGCAACAGCCCGGGTTCCGCACGCAGTCCCCAATGTTCCGTGAGGTTGTACTGAACAGGAATGCCCAGGGCAAAGCCACCAGCGGGGAGGTATTTGGAATAAGCCTGACCGGGGGCCCTGCCGGGTTGATTGAGAGTGAAACCAGCCGAAACGCCAGCGGACCATTGCCCAACAGAATGCCTGCAAAGCAGTAACAGTGCAGGCATCAGTATTATCGAAATATATTTTCTTTTCATAACTGCCTTCTGTGAACCGGAAAAGAAAGGGATTGGCTACACAATATAAGCAGCAGAAACGGCATAGCAGGAAAAAGCCGGATGAATTTCCAATTTGTTCATCCGGCCTGTTCGATTTAGGGGGGCTTACAATTTATAGGGCAGGACCAGGTTGATGGTGTGTTTCTTTACATAATGAATAGGCAATTCGCGATTGATCCCGAAAGCGGAGCCTTTCATTTTTCCATTTACAGTCACGTTCACACCTTTTGTGAAATCCATATTCGTTTTGCCCATTTCCCCTGCATCGATGGTGAGCTGGATCGGTACCATAAAATCTGAATGGGCCGCCACTTTGAAGCTGGTATCAACGATGGCGCGCCCCAGCCTGAAGCTGTCCAGCATCAGGTCAAGTTCCCCGCCCTTGAATGTAAAACCGATCCCATTCTGGTTATGACAGCGAGATTCGATCCGGATATTGGCCTTTGCATCCTGGAAAGAAAGTATCTGAACCGTCATTTCATCCGGCTCCCTGATCTCCGGCGTTTCGAACACAGTGCAGGATGAAAAGGAAAGGACGCCTGAAAGCGTCATTCCCAGCATGCTCGTTTTAAAATATGAAAACTTCATGTACAGGTATACGTTATAGTGTTTTGATGTTGACTACATATTCCCGATGGCCTGAAGGTCGATATTGTAGTTCTCCAGGTAATATTCAACGATGGCGTCATACTTTTTCCTGAACATGCCATTGGGATCGCGGGTTGGCGTGAACAGGGTGTTGGAAAGCGTGGCATAATCGGTGGAAGTGATGTAATAGATATAATCGGCAATATCATCAAAATGCGTCATGCCGATGCGCAGGGTGAAAACGCCGGACCTTTCCGGGTACCAGGCATGCACACTGTTATAATCCGGCATCAGTGAGGTAAAGGCCGGAGGTAATTCTATCATCCGGTTGAGTGTTGCAAGATGCCAGTAGGCTTTGTTCAATTCACCACGCACGGTGTCTTTTTCAGCTGCTGTCATGGAACTGATCCTGCCGGCCCTGCCGAAAGTAACATGGTTGTAACCCTTGATGGCCCTTGGATAGGTGGTGCCAACGGGCAAACCTGTATTGGGCGGTACTACCCTCTTAAGGTCAGAAGCCAGCAATATCTTGAATGGAAGTGTCTTTTTCAGGAAATCCTCATTGTAAAGATCGAACCATTGCTCATGAAGGAAGTCGAGGGATTCCTGCACCTGGCTGCCTTCTGCCGGTGTGAAACTGGCATAGGCTGGATTGTTCCCATTGGGAGAATACAGGAAATCCAGATTGCTGAATTTATAAAGGATCACTGTTCTGTACTTATCATAGAAATTCATGATCTCCTGGTCATAGGGCTGATTGCCCTGGGGAAGTTTATACAGACGATTGTCTTCAGTTGGCGTCAAGGCTGATTCCTTCTTGCAGGAGCATAAGGCCAGGAGCAGGCCGCAGGTTGCGAAGCGGGTGATATGTTTCAGTATTTGCATTGCTTCAGGAATTGAGGATGATTAATAAAATGGCATTCTTGGCGGAGCCGCGGGATTCTGTTCCAGTTTTGGATTCAGGCGAATGGCTTCACTGGGGATCAGCAGGGTATATGAAGGATCGCCTTTCATGAGTTTGAATCTTTGCACTTCCGCGAAAAGCGCATAGATATGTATGATCTCAGGCATACCATAACGGCGAAGATCGAACCAGCGTTGATTTTCTTCAAAGAATTCCCTTCTTCTTTCATCACGGCAGAACTGGAGCAACTCTGCAGCTGGCATCATGGTAACCGGTTGGAAGTTTGCAGGAGTGAATCTTCTCTGGCGTATGAAATTGAGGTCGTCCAGTGCTTTCTGAGCATCAGCCGGATTGTTTTTGACTGCATACAACTGTGCATAAGCCTCTGCCCTGTTAAGATAGGCCTCACTTGTTCTGAGTGAGGTAGCGTTTTCAAGAGCATTTATTTTTAAATCCCTTTTTTGTGTACCATACTTCAGTGGAGTGAACATCTGCATGAATTCGGGCAGCGGGGCAAAATAGATGCTCGCGCGGAGATCGTTCGTTTCAAACTTGCCAGCCAGGTCATCCGACATCCCTGCCACAAAATCTGCTCCTGTTCTCATCTCACTCGCCGTGCCATACAGGAAAAGGGTTTCCTGATTTTTTTGCGCATGTATCGGCCTGAACATCGATTCATCATAGTAATAACCGGCAGGCCAGTCGTTCAGGTCCAGGACCAATGGCTGTGCTGCAATGGAAGCCGTTGCATGTTCGATCACTTTCTCCCATTCTTCTGTAAAGAGATAGATGCGTGAGGCAAGGAGATGTGCAGCAGGATAATTGAAACGGTAAAGGTTGTCTTTTCTTTTATCAACGCTGAAATGAGTCACAGCCTGTTCGATGTCTTTCCTGATCTGCGTATACACTTCGGCTACAGTACTGCGCGCCGGCAATTCATTCCTGAGTTCCGCGGAGATCAGCAGGGGAACACCAGGTAATTTATCGGGTGTAGTGGTAGAATCATTGAACGGACGGCCATACAGGTTGATCAGGTGCCAGTAGAGGAATGCCCTGAGCGCATAAGCTTCCCCCATCAGTTGGTCTTTTTCACTGGCTGTGCCCTTAGAATCAGGCGTAGCTTCGATGGCGATATTACAACCGGTAATAAGATTGTACAAAACTGTCCAGGAATCCTTGTATGGATTTGTAAGTCCGGATGTCCGGGCAAGTTCATCATAATTATACTGCCAGGTAAATGCCGGATAACCTGTTTTGGCATCATAGTCGTGATCTATATGATGAGAATAATATTGCATATCATCGCTCATCAGTGAAATACCAGGCATCATAACGGTGCTGCCTCTCGGATAGGAAGTCCCAAACAAAAGCTGGCTGTAATCTTCCGTTGATACAGGCGTCATTTCACTCTGTGTTCTTTCCTCCAGGAATTTTTTGCAGGAGGAGAAATGGATGCCGGCCAGGAACAGGAATATGATCGAAATTCTCATTTAATAATTTTTTGAGGGGTGATCAGAAAGAAACGTTCAGGCTCATTGTATAGGAAGCTGTGATCGGCAATGATGTTCCGCCGGTTCCTACGGTCTCGGGGTCTTGTCCGTGGAATGCCTTGCTGGTAATGATGAACGGGTTGTTCACAGAAAACCCGATATTCATGCCACGGGCGCCAAATCTTTTAATGCTTGCTGCCGGTAACGCATATCCGAAACTTACGTTGGTGCAACGGAAGAAATCACCTTTCACCACACGTACGGATGATCTGTCATAGAGCGTATAAGGGCTGCCCGCTCCCGTTATATGACCAATTTCTGCCGGAATATACGAAGTCCTGTCCCAGTTAGCGTAGCCGGGAATGGTGGTGAAAGCTTCATCACCGGGTTTACGCCAGCGGTCGAGCATCTCCCTCGAGAGGTTCATTTCAGGAGGTGGTGCTACTTCTGAAGCATTTTTCGGATACAGGGGATTAAGACGTTTATGATGGCCCAATCTCAGCAGGAATGATGCATTAAGTGAAAATGATTTATAGGTGATGGTAGTGGTGGTCCCCATATCCAATACCGGATCGATCCTTCCTGAATACTTTAACCAGGTGGATGGGTCATCTTTATTGAAACCCTGTTTATTTTCATAAAACTCATACATTGGCATTCCATTCACAGGGCTAAGGCCTGCAAATCCGAATGAATAGAAGGAACCATATGGCAATCCGGGCACTACAGCAGCTCCACTCAGGTACTGCGCGTAATTGCTCACTATACCGGACCTTACCACTTTATTATAGTTCATCGAATAATTGAAAGACTGGTTCCAGGTTATTCCTGATTTTGATCGTACAGGCACAACCGTTGCACCTATATCCCATCCCTTGTTGTTCATGCTGCCGTTGTTCATGTACATATTCTTTATACCATATTCAAGCGGAAGTTCCACGGTAACGATCAGGTCCGTAGTTCTGTTGTAGTAGGCATTCGCATTGATCTGTAATCTCCCTTTGAAGAGTAAAAGATCAAGTCCAAGGTTGAAGGCCTTCGACTTCTCCCAGCGCAGGTCAGGATAAGGCAGGCTTTTAAGGTCCAGTACAAATTCATTGGAAATATCATCCACGGGCGCTGCCGGGTAGCTGGCGATCAACTGCGGACCTACCTGGGATACCACATTTCCCTGTGAACCTAATGAAGCGCGTAATGATGCCTGCTCAACCCAGTTCACTCTTTCCATGAATGGCTCCGCAGTAATATTCCACATGGCGCCTACATGCCAGTTGGGCAGGAAACGCTGGTTGGAATACTGGCCGAAACGGTTTGAACCATCTGTTCGGATACTGGAACTGATGGTGTACTTCCTGTTGAATTGATAATTGAAACCGGCCATCCACGATAATGTATTGGTAACGGTGTTCGTGTTCACTACCTGGTGATATGCCTGTGATCCAACGGCAGAGCGGGTATTGTAATATCCGGAATAGTAAGTGTTTCCACGTTCAGGAAAATAACCTGGCTCGAGCGACATCGTTCCGTCTTGTTTTACGGAACGCAATTCCTGCGATATCATCGCCGACAGGTTATCCCTCCCTTCAAAAAGGCTTAGGTTATAGTTAAACTGGTTGCGGATATTGAGCGCGAGATTTTGAGTTGAGGCAGGATAACCGATACCTCCGTAAGGAAGCGCAGATCTTTCGAATTTGGAATCACCTTTCTTAAATGCATTATAATCATATCCCCTGATTACTGCAGCTGCAAAACTACGGGCTGTTATGAAATTGAAGTTGGTATTCCCTGAAGCTTCAAGATTATAGGTTCCCTGGAAGCTTAGTCCCCGCATCAACTTGTAATTGATGCCGGTATTAATATTGAAACTTTGTGTAGTAGTGGAAGAACCTGTTTGATCCTTCTCATTACGGATATTGTAGCGGATCGGATCGGGGTTTACCCAGGGCGATCTTAAATTGGTGGACAACTGCGCAATATAAAAGGAATCAGGATGGATGGTGCGGGAAGTCTGCAATGCATAATCGAAAGGATTTACATTATAGTATCCTTTCGCTTTCCTGTAGGAGGCATCAATCAATAAATTCACGTTCAGCTTGCTGCTCAGGTTAGATTCAAGATTCAACCTGCCGGAATAATTCTGCACATTATCTCCTTTGAATGCTCCTTTGTTATCGGAGAAGCTAACTGATGCATAATAATTCGTTTTGCCGGCCCCCCCGCTGAAGCCGATGGAGTGGGTCTGGTTGAAAGCATTTTGCGTCAACAGATCAAACCAGTCTGTGTTCATCGTTTCCAGCTGTCCAACTTTTTCAGAGAACTCTTCCTGTGTGATCTTACGTGCTGCAAGTTCATCCACCAGTTGCTCATAAGATACGGAACGAAGTCCGTTTGGATAGTAAATACCGTTCTGCAACATTTCCCTTGAAACATCGATGCGCTCTTTGGAGTTCATCAGGTTCATCTGGGTATATCGTGGCCTTCCGGTGAAACCGAGGTTCAGGTTATAGTTGATAGCTACCGGTCCTGGTTTTCCTCTTTTTGTTTTTACAACGATCACCCCGTTGGCGGCCTGCACACCATAAATGGAAGTGGCTGCGGCATCTTTCAAAAATGTGATGCTTTCGATATCGTATGGGTTGATGCCGGAAATGGCATTGCCCACCATGCTGAAATTCGATTCCTGTGCAGCAGCCAGTACGGTATTCACCTGGAGCGGACTCAGGTTCACAGGATCAGTACGGATGATATTGTCTACCACCCAGAGAGGTGATGCATTTCCTAAAATGGTGCTGGTGCCGCGGATGCGGATCTTTGGAGCGGCGGAAGGGCTGCCACTGTTGAAAGTAACAACCATACCTGGTACTTTACCCTGCAGCATCTGATCGATACTTGCCGCACCGGGTTTCAGGAATTTATCGGGCGTAAGTGTAGTGACTGCACCTGTGAGCATGCGCTTTTCGATGGTCTGATAGCCCGTAACAACGTATTCAGTCATTACCGTTGGAGCAGTATCCAGCGCAATTTTCAGGAACTCATCTTTTCTTATCCTCACTTCATAGCTCTTCATGCCCAGGTAACTGAAACGAAGGATATCATTTTCTTTGGCGGTTAGATTGAACATACCGTTCTTATCGGCAGTGAGCCCTCTCTTTTCCGGTAATACCATGATGGTGGCATTGGAAAGTGCATGCCCCTGGTTATCCACTATCTGACCATTCACATCAAAGAACTTACCTGCGCGTGTGTTATCTTTTTTGCTGCTTTTCAGGATCAGTAAAACATTACCATCTGTTGCTTCGGCAAACCTGATGGCAGTGTTCGACAATAATTTCTCCAGCACTTCGCGTCCGGTTCTGTCGGCCACATCGATACTTACAGCAGGCTGACTGTTTACATCCTCCTGGTTGAAGGTCATGTGTACGCCGGATGCGGCCCGGAATTTTTTCAGGGCTTCAGCAAGACTTACATTGGTGACTTTGAAACTGATCTTTTTATCCAGCGGTCTCTTCGTTTGTGCGAAGAGCGGAATAGAAGCTCCCAACAGGAGCAGGGAAAGGATGGCGCACACAAAATGCCCTCTTACCCGCAATGATACAGGTGTTGTAACAACATTTCTCATTTGAAAAGCAGTTTAATATTGATCGGTTCCCGGTATCTTACCGGAAAGGATGGCAGGTTTATATCTGAATCTGTAGGACTATAGCAAGTTTTATCTCGCAATGCGTACCAGGCGGCCATTTACGGTAAAATGGAGACCTTCCGTGGTACTGCTGATATGGTCGAGCACAGCCTGGAGATTATCGGCGGCGGCCATGTCTACGGTAAAGCGGAGCTCTTTCAGGGATGCATCCGCAAATTCAAATTCATAATCAAAGTCGCGGCCCAGTTGTTCTGTGATCTCCAGAAGCCTGAGATCTTCCAGGTAAAGCTCTCCGTCTTTCCATCCGGTAAACAACCTGGTATATACAGGAACTTTTTTCATTTGTCCTGATTTCAGATCGTTTATCGCCTGCTCGCCAGGTGTCAGCTCAATGGAAGCCGCATTGCTATTCACTTTCACTTTTCCCTTTTCCAGGGTGGTGCGTACGGTTTTCGTATAGGCATTCAGGTTAAAAGCAGTACCCAGCACTTCCACATCGGTATTGACGGTATGAACAATAAAAGGTTTCTCTGAGTTTTGCTTCACATCAAAATAGGCTTCGCCTTCCAGGGTAACCTCCCTTGTAGCACCAACGAAGGAAACAGGATAGGTGATCTTAGAAGCCGCATTCACCCAAACGGTAGTGCCGTCCGGCAGGCTGATCTGCGACTTCTTCCCTCTTGGCACCATCAGGGTATTGTACAGTAATTTGTCGCTTTTTACATCAGTCTCGTATTGCAGTTTCTCATCTGAAGCCACAATGCCTACACCATTTTTCTCGGTGATGGATTGTTTTTGTCCCAGCTCTATCTTGCTGCCATCAGCCAGTATCAGTTCCACCTGTTTGGAAGCAGGCAGATCGGCTTTTTGCGTTGGTTGTGTTTTTCCGGCCAGTTCTTTGGGTTCGTTTGCGGCAGGCTTGTTAAGCATCCAGAAAATGCCAGCTACTGCCAGCAGTAATACTGCCGCAGCCACCAGGCTGAATTTCCTCCATTTCACCAACAGGCTTTTGGGCGCACCTTCAGTGTCCGCATCCACGGAAATCCTGGTGGCGAGGGCATTCCAACCATCTTCCAGCGGAAAGCTTTTCTGCTCATCCAGGGGATGCAGCCTGTTACGAAGCCGCTTGAAGAAATGAAGTACATTCCGTTCTTCTTTACTCAGGCCCTCCTGTTCAGGATCGATCTGAGGCTGGTCCAACTGTTCTTCCAGCTTCTCCCAACGGATATTATCGTTTTCGTTTTGTTGCATCTTGTGCTGCTTGAATTATATAACACTATACCCTCATGGAAGGGTGAAGCAGTTTGTTTATTTTTTTAGTCCGAACCAAAAGATCAGGAAATGGAGCAGCCATGCGCATTCTTCGCGCAGGAACTGGTAAGCCAGCCTGATCTGGGTTTTGACAGTGTTTACAGATAAGCCCATTTTCTCAGCTGTCTGCGCATAGGTAAGGCCGTCTTTATTGGACGAAAGAAAAATAGCTTTTCGTTGAGCAGGCAGCCGCTCGATGGCATTCCAGAGTTCTTTGTTCTTTTCTTCCTCCCCCATATCGTCAAAAGAAGGTACTGGCTGCTCGGCCACCTTTAGATTGTTTTCAGGGTCTTTCACAGACGTGAACTTTTTGTTGTCCCGGATATAATTGATGCTCGCATTCTTCACCGCCCGCAATGCGTAATACTTGAAGTCGCCGGTAATGGCCAGTTCTTCTTTCTTATTCCAGCAATGGAAAAAGAAATCCTGCACAATATCCTTGGCGGCGTCTTCATTGCCGGTGATATAATAAGAAGCGTTACAGAGACGGTGATAGTATTCCCGGAACAGGGATTCCAGGTGCGAGAGATCAATGATATTTCCAATCTTACCTTCCATAAGCGGGGAGCGCACAAATAAGCATTTGGTTTGGTGTTGTGATTGAGGCAAGGTAAAATGGATGGCAGCCATAAGGCATGAGCTTTCAAATATAAAAAATGATCAGCATATCCTCCCCTTTTTCAGGTCCCGCAATAACACAACACCGGACTCGCCCGGGAGGGTGAATCCGGCAACGATATTTTTTTCTTAATTTTTCCGGGAAGCCGGCTACAGGATGCCGGAATAGAGTTTGGTGGCGTAATTGATCACAATCAGCTCATTTTCCTTGAAACGGTGGAACAGGAGTTCCAGGTCTTCGATCATGGCATCATAGCCGGCATCACCTTTTGCAGGCATATAGGATGACGAAAGCAGCCTGCCTTTCAGTCCTTCAAAATCGAAAACCTGTTTATTGGAGAAAACGTTCAGTTCAACGGGTGCAGGGTCGAAGAAACGGACCATGTCTTCCATACTGATATTGCGATGGTCCACTTTTACATAATCACTGGCATATTTCACTATGAGGGCGTCGTATGCAATTTCGAAGGGGGACTCAATCAGTCTTTCGTTCCAGATCACGGCAAGCAATCCTGCATTTTTCAGGATGCGCCTGAATTCGGTTTTACATTTTTCGCGATTGAACCAGTGAAAAGCCTGACCGGCGATGATGGCATCAACACTATGTGCTTTGAGTGTGGTCTTTTCAGCCGTTCCGGATACCGGCGAAAAATCCGGGAAATCGCTCAGCAGCTCTATGGCTTTGTCGAGCATTTCCCTGTTAGGCTCCACTGCTATCACTTTGTATCCTTCTTCCAGGAAGGGTTTGGAAGAGATCCCGGTACCAGCTCCAATGTCTGCGATTATTTTATCAGGAGTAAGATCATAGTGACCGGCTAAGAAAGAAACGATTGCTCCCGGATAATGCGGTCTGTATTTCACATAATCTTCCACCCGGTTGCTGAATCTTTTGGTGCTGTCCATATACTTTCTTTTCCTGGTTATACAATCAAAATTACATCATGCGGTTGAATCCTTTTGTAGGCCGGTTACTACCTGTTCCAAGATAAGAAAAGGGCTGCACTTTTGCGCAGCCCGCTACATAACCAGTAAAAAAATGAAGAATACGGATTGACGATATCAGGAGAAATAAGTTCCCCCGTTGATATCGATATTGGCCCCGGTAATAAAGCTAGCTTCATCGCTGGCGAGATAAGCCACCAGGTCAGCCACTTCTTCTGCCTTTCCTTCCCTGCGCAGCGGAGTAGAATTGGCCACGTTCTGGCGCACTTCAGGTTTGGTGAAACTGTCGTGGAAGAAAGTAGCGATCATACCAGGGTCCACTGCATTCACGCGAATGCCTTTCGGCCCGAGCTCTTTGGCCATCGCTTTGGTGAATGTGGCCACCGCACCTTTGGCTGTAGCATAGGCAGAGGCTCCAAAACCACCGCCATCGCGGCCCGCCTGGGATGAAAAATTCACCACGGCACTGCCTGCGGGCATATGAGGTACTACCTGCCTGGTGAGCAGGAATGCAGATTTTACATTGAGGCCCATCACATGGTCCCAGAAATTTTCGTCCATATCGGCAATCAGTTTACGCGCCACCATTCCCCCAGCCACATTCACCAGGATATGGATCTCGTTGCCAAATGCTTTTTGTGCAGCACTCACTACACTGGCAACATCCTCCCCTTTGCTCATATCGCCTTTCACGGCAATCGCTTCTCCGCCGATCGCTTTGATAGCAGCCAGGGTTTCCTGCGCCCGTTGCTCGCTGCTGAAATAATTCACTACCACTTTGGCACCTTCCTTTGCCAGCTTTACGGATACGGCCTGGCCAATATCCCTTGCACCACCGGATACAATGGCAACTTTTCCCTTTAGTCTCATATATTCTCTTGTTTAAATTGTTTTTTGGATGAAATGAACATGATACAGCACCATGCCAGCGGCACCATCAGCGCGCCCATGATGAAGAATGATGTATAACTTACTTTGGTGATCACGGGAACGATCCAGGTTGTGATCAGCGTTCCTGCAACGGCGGTAGTGCCGCCCATTCCTGCAACCACGCCTACATTCTTTCCATGGAAATAATCACCGGGCAATGTCTGCAGGTTATTGATGAGGAACTGGAACCCGAATAAAGTTGCGCTGATACAGGCAATGGCCATCGATGGCTGGTTCTTTAATTCATCCAGATAATATGCTATCACCGTGAGCGAAACCAGCATGATCACACTGCCGATAGTAACAGCGCTCTTCCTCGCCTTCGCTGCATCTACTCCACGTTTGATGCGCGCAGAGGAATAGAAACCACCGGTCAATCCGCCCACTGCCGCAAAGAAATAGGGCACCCAGGCAAATGCCCCGATCTGCTTCATATCAAACTGGTATTGCTCCTTGAGGAAGGTAGGCAGCCAGGTAACGAACATCCACCACACCGGATCGATAAAGAACCTGCTGGTGAGAATGCCCCAGGTATTCCTGAATTGCAATAATTCTTTCCAGGAATACACTACAGCAGATGCCTGTGGACCGGATGCTTCCATCTTACCACCCTGTATATGCGCTTTTTCTTCTTCCGTGATCCAGGGATGTTTGTCGGGCGTATTCTTGTTGATCCACAACCAGGGGATCAGCCAGAGAAAGCCCAGTACGCCGATCACCAGGAATGTTATCTTCCAGCCAAAGGCCAGGAAAAGCGCAGCGATCACGGGCGCTGCAATCACACCGCCGATACTGGCGCCTGCACCGAAGATGCCCTGTGCAATGGCCCGCTCTTTGGGTGGGAACCATTCAGCATTGCTCTTGGTGGCCCCGGGCCAGTTGCCGGCTTCACTGATACCGAGCAGGAAGCGGAAGATATTGAAGCTGAGAATGTTTTTTGCCAGCGCATGCAGTCCTATGGAAATACTCCATCCGATGATGCTAACGGCCATGCCCAATCGCGTTCCGATGGCATCCATCATTTTTCCGGTCACTGTTTGCCCGATGGCGTAAGCGATCATAAAAAATGTGGTGATCAGCGCGAGCGAGTTCTTGCTGTCTTCGTCGGCGATGCCGAAGTCTTTATAGATATATGGCCACATGAAATTGATGGCGCCACGGTCTATGTAATTGATGATAGTAGCCAGCCCGATCAATGAAATGATCCACCAACGCATTCCTTTAAGTTGGAAGCGATTGCTTTTTATTTGTTCTATTGGTTTCAAATCGTTCATTTTTTGATGAGCTTGTATTTGGGAGTTGTGGCCGTGATATGCCAGGTAAGGTGGGCTGGGAAACGAACCGGCGCGGGAGAATATGATCGAGGGATGGGGAGGAAAGATGAGCGAAGGTTCTTTGATGAACTTCTTCGCTTACGTTTCCAGGGCCCGTCTTACCTGGCATATTCACGGCCTGTCCTACATTACCAGACTTCACATTTTTTCATCTAATCAAATCACATTGCTACATTTCACTGCTCTAATTCATATCACGGTACAGTTCACATTACTTACTTCTTATCGGGAATACCCAGGTCCTTTAGGAATTTGGTGATCGCTTTGTTCAGCTCAGAGTTTTGCTCTCTCGGAAAGCCACCGTGCTTACCGCCTTCGATGGTCATGAATTCTGTTTTTACACCGGCTTCCTGCAATTTCTTGTGAAGGGCTACTGATTGCTGGTAAGGTACTGTAGGGTCGGCATCGCCATGAACGATGAAAACGGGAGGACTGTTCCTGTTCACGAAGTTGATCGGCGAAACGGATTTGACGAAGTCCGGATCATTCGCTTTGCTCCCCAGCCAGCGGGTGGCTGATTTGCTGGTGATGTTTTTGCCATAGGCCCAGTCATTCACGTCGGCGATACCGTATTTGTTGATGATGGCGGCTACCTTTATGTTTTCAGTACCGGGACAGTTTGTATCGAAACGATGATCATTGCCGAGTAAACCAGTCATCAGGGCGAGGTGACCACCGGCGCTGCCGCCCATCACCACAATCCTGTTCACATCGATATTGAGCGCTGTGGCATTCTTGATCAGGTAGATCAGCGCACAACGAGCGTCTTCAACAGCAGCAGGAGCTGTAGCCTGTGGAGTGAGGCGGTACTCGATATTGCAAACGGCAAATCCCATCTTGAAGAATGTACTGAATCCGGTCTGTGATTCCTTGGTGCCGTGGTTCCAGCCGCCACCGTGGATATTGATCAGCACGGGAGTAGGCTTTCCGTTATTGGGAGGCAGGTAGAGGTCAAGTTTCTGCTCCCAGTCCTTGCCCTTTGTGTATACCACATCTATCTGTGATGTATAACCGGGAAGTAGCTGAACTTTCTTTACAGTATCCTTTACTTCATTCTGTGCCATAGCAGAGACCGACAAGAAAAGGAAGAAGGCTAAAATGATCTTTCTCATTGTAATGATTTTTATTGAAGGGATCAGGGTAAAAAATCTTCTCTGAGGGGACTGAAAACATCAATGAGCAGTCCGGGCTCCAGGCATACACAGCCATGGACCACATGTGGCGGAACGTAGTAACCGTCGCCTTTGCGGATGATCTGGGTTTCATCGCCGATGGTCATTTCGAAAACACCGCTTTCCACGTAGGTCACCTGTGAATGATGGTGCTCGTGCAGGGCGCCTACAGCTCCTTTATCAAATTTCGCTTTCACGAGCATGATCTTGTCGTCATAGCCGTAAACCTGTCTTTGAATGCCATTGTTAAGGTCTTCCCAGGGGATCTCCTGCTCAAACTGAAATTCACTGCTTGCTTTCATGATCTTGTTTTTATTCAATCACCAGGAATGATTTCGGATCATTTTTCCTGATGCTGACGGTATATGATTTCTTTTTGTAAGAGAAACGGAACTGCACAGTGTTGCTGGTGGCGCCGACCAGTTTCAGGTCTTTCACGGCGGCGCTGGCGCCGGTGGTCACTTCTGCAATGGTATTGTTCCTGCCATGCGGCTCGGTGATGCTGATGAATGTATGTTCCTTTGCAGCGGGCTGCGACACTATGAATGCTTTTTCATTGCGCAGATTCAGGTTGGGGTCATTGGCGCCGAGCGTCACCAATTTGATACGGGTGGCAGTATCGGCCAGGAAAGTGGTGGTATAGAATCTGCGGTTATTCAGCACTGTTATATATTGCTTTCCTTTTGCGGGTGCGCCGGTCCCGTTCAGCCAGAGATGCTGGTAACCGTTGCTGTTGCCGAGGGCCGGCAGATGTTTTCCGTTGATCTCTGAAGGGAAAGGCAGGTCTGTGATATGCCCCTGGTACCAGGAAGGGAGATCGTATTGGTGTGGTTGGTCACTGTTCACGGAGAATACATCCAGCAGCAGGGCTTTGTCAGTTCCTTCGGGAGTGAAGAGAATGGCAGTACGCCAGAGTGTTATTCCTTTGTATGCATTCTTTTCTTCGGCGCTCACTACCTGGAATTTTTCGTTGACAGTAAAGTTCACCAGTGATGGCGTTGTCTCCTCCCCTTTCTTTTCGTTGCTGTTGAAGTGTGATTGTTCATCAGCAACAATTGTATTGTGGGCAATTGTTTGTTTGCCCCAGGAATCGTTCTCTTTGGTATAGTTGCCCCCGTTCTTGGTTTCCACGTTGAGGAAGCGAACGGCTCCGTAATCACTGAATACTTCAGTGCCATTATCGTATACGAGCAGGTTGAGCCGGTCGAAATGGCCATGGCCCATGCCCTGTGTGCCGGCTTTCATCACTACTGCAAACTGGTCTGCATTAGCGCCACTGCGGAGGATACCGATGCCACCGCCTTTACCATCTGCACCGTCTTTGATCCACATAGGCTTGTAGGCAAATGGTTTGGTCCTGCCTGCATCGATGGCCTGCGCCACCTGTAAGCCTGCATCGCTGATGATCACGCGGTCCTGTTGTTTTGCAATGTCCAGCAGGTCATCGCCGGCCTGCATTTCACTGTAAGCGAGATCCACTGCGTATACCATTTCCTCCGTTTCGTAGGTCTTGTCTTTTATAGCATCGTTGAGGGGAAAGAAAACCCTGTTGGTATATGTACATTGTAAGGCTGTGTTCACGGCTTTTTTCAGTAGTCCATTTCTGAAATCATAGATACCGAATTTGGGATCGTACTGGTGAATGGCTTTGGCGAAGATCATGAAGGGCAGGATCGCATAACGCTGGTAGTAAGGACCCTCTGCGTAATAGCCATCGGGCGAGAACAACTGGTTGAGCTGCGCAAGAAAACCGCCTTTATCATCCAGTTTACTTCCGTGAAGGGCGGCCTGTACCCATTCTTTTTTGCCGCATACATAACCTGTCATCCCCACAGCTGCTGCGCTCCAGGTACCGTGATTATGCACCTTATTGAAAATGGAACCGTTCACTTCGCTCAGTTCTTTTACCACGTTTGCGAAGAGATCGTTTTCTATTTTTTTCCTGTCGGCTGCACTGAGAGCGTTGTACACACAATCGTATGCCTGGATCATATACACCTGCCAGACGCAGTCGTTCAGGTTCTGCCAGAAGATCTTTCCGCCGGGTTCCTGTTTGCGTTTGGGATGACGGCCCCAGGTATTGTATTGTTTTGCATATTCCAGCAGCAGGTCCCTGACAAATTTCGCATAGCGTTCATCGTTGGTCACCTGGTAAGCAACACCACAGGCAAGCGCCTGCTGGTAATTCTTTTTGTGTTTTTCATGGGTTACACCGCCACCGCCATCCGCGGGCACAGGTACTTCGATACCGGACTTCAGGGCTTTCTCCGCGTCCTTTTTTACAGTTTTGTAACTGGATGCCATGATGGGAAAATCTTTGATCCCCCTGCGTACGGCTTCGATATTTTTCTGCGTGAGCATGATGGAAGGATGTGATTGCGCCTGCCCCACCAAAGCTGCAAAAACCAATGATATGGAAAGAAAGAATGTCTTCATGATATTAGTCTTCATTAGAGTACGCCCATGGGCTTATTGTCGTTACCAGTTAAGCCACTTGTTTGCGCCAGCCTGAAATCATTGCCGGCAACGTCTTTGAAGGATGGTTTCCTGTTCAGGATATTTTTACCCGTGGCTTTGCCAAAGAAAGTGCTGATGCGGCCACTGTTGAACACATTGCAGTAATCCACTGTAAGATTATCCCAGGCCATTTCTTCAAACCAGATGATCCTGCCGCCTTTGCCACTGTAATTGAAAACGCTGTTGGTGATGCTGGCCACCTGTACACCTATCAGTTTCACTACGGTGCCCTGCATACGGTTCTCAACATTATGGAAAGTACAATGGTTGATATGAACAGTAGGACCGGTAGTGCTTTCGTCGTTCCCACCCCTGTATACATTGATGGCGCCGCTGAGTGTATTGGCAAATACAGAATTCTCCACGCGCAAATAGGCTACATTGTAAATGCCTTTGTCGTCTTTTTCCGCACCATAATCGATGCCCATACCGGCATTGTTGCGAAAAATGCAATTGCTGATCAGCACAGAATCTGCATAAGTGCCTTTGGCGCCTTTGATGCAGACATGTCCGCCTTCACCAAAATTGATGAACTCACAACCCTCCACTTTGAGGATATAATGAGGGCTTGCAGGTTTGGTCCCTGTTGCGATCCCTGATCTCACAGCACCATAATTTTCAAAGGCGCTGTTGAAAATGATCCGGGCTGTACTCAGGCTGCCGCCGGGTTCGATCACCATAAAAGCTGGCAGGCTGTTGGTGGCAATGCTCACCAGTTCTGGCTTTGCTTTGAGACCGGAAGCTGACCGGATCACAATTGGTTTGCTGATCACCAGTGGCTCAGTGATCTTGTATAGTCCGGCTTCATTCAATTCAATGATATCTCCGGGTTTTGCATTGTTGATGATCACATTTATTTGCTGACTGTCTGCAGCAGCAACAGTATGTACTGAAGGTTTGCCGGCAACAGGCTGCTCAGGCCTGAACCAGGCAGCTCCGGTATTTTGGGCGCTCATCCAGTTCAGTTTACTGAGATCAGCGCCATATTTCCCTGCAGGGACCTTGAATTGCTGACCGGCCCAGGTAATTGAAATGATCGTTGGCTTTTCAGCGCCAAATCCTGCCGGGGCAGTGGCAACGCTTTTGGCGGAATAGCGATTGTTGGTGAACGTGATACCGCCGTCTTTGTTGGCATCTTCATACAGCGTTGCATTATTGGTCTGAATGAAATTATCCCTGAAGGTTACGCGTGCCGGGGGCAGTGTACGTTCCTCGTCTTTACCTGCGCCAAAAAGGATGGTCTTACAGTTCACGAATGTATTGTGATGAATATCTGCATCCGTCACCTGCATATACCTGTTCAGTGGCGAATTGGGCACACCGTTCAAAACAGTGAAAGCGCCATGGAAGCCTTTCCCGGCAAGGTCTATGAAAAGATTATTGGCAACGGTATGGCCGGGATTGATCACGCGCACTCCGCCGGTATAGGGTTTGTTGTTACCGATAAAAATATTATTGAGCACGATATTCCCCGAACCGTGGCGTAGCACCAGTCCGCCTTCACTTTCAAAGAAAGTGTTTTCTGTGAGCCGGTTGTTGCAGCTTTTCACGGAGATGATCTCCACTTCCCCATTACATTTTTCAAAATAATTATGATGCACCAGTGTATTGCTGCTGGTGAGCGAGTAACGGCTCACACCGATCCGGATGGTTTCTCCGCCATTGGAACCGAGTGGTTCACGGCCTTTGAAAAAATTACTATCGATATTATGTTCATTGTGCTGCGATCTTTCATCATTCAGTTCCACAATGAGGGTGGTGCCGGCATTGAGCTTATTACCGATCACACAATGATCGATGCGGTTCTTCTTTCCCCAAAGCGTGATCCAGTGATCATTATCGGAGCGGCTGGGCTTGCTGAAATTCTCGAATACGCATTGTGTGAGCCGGCAATGATTGGCCAGCCTGTCTCCTTTTCTAAAATCCACGATGGATTCTTTCACGGCATAGCCATCGGTGAAATGCAATCCGGAAACGGTCACATGGTCACTGCCGAAACGGATGAATGAATTGCCGGTGCATTTCACACCGCCGGGTGTTTCGGCCATCACCACGATGGGCTTTCCGGCAGAGCCGCTGGTGGTAATGTACATTGCCATGTCTTTCCAGGCGCCATCAGCGAGTACGATACTATCGCCCGGCTTTGCTTTATTCAGCGCCGACCTTAGTTCCTGGTCATCTTTCACGGGTATGCGCTGGCTGTAACCTGCGTTCATGGCCAGCAGCAGGGTTGCAGTGAGCAACAACGGATTGATTCTTTTTTTCAAAGCCTGAGTGTTTAGAGGTTACCAGGTGGTTTTGGTTCGACTGATGCGCAGGATATCGTCCAGGTGATTGGCCATGGCGAGACCTGCTGCATCAGCATCCTGATCGGCAATCGCTTTCAATATTTCGTGGTGTTCGGCCATGGCTTCCCCGCTCCGGTAATCTCCGCAGATCTTCTTTTCGATGATATTGCGGATGATATCGGGCAGCAATAAGAGCAGCATGGATTCCATCACGGAATTCTTGGCGGCATTGGCGATCCGGAGATGAATGAACATGTCTTCCTGTACAGCATTCTCCTTAGCGTTGATCTTTGCATCATAGGCGTCCACAGCTGCTTTGAGGGCAGCGAGATCATCATCTGTTCTGCGTTGCGCGGCCAGCCTTGCTGCATTGATCTCCATATAATAACGTGCTTCAATAAGCGCGGAGAAATCATCTTTATTAAAATTGATGATATCGTTCAGGATACCTTCCATCATCTGGATATTGTAATGGGCCACGTAGGTACCACTCTGGGGCGATGTTTTGAGCAGTCCGTAGAATTCCAGTTTGCGGATGGCATCGCGCACATAAGTCCTGCCCACACCGAATTTCTCGGCCAGGATGCGTTCTGCCGGCAGGCGGTCGCCGGGCTTCAGGTGCCCGTCGCTCATCAGCTGCTTCAACTGCCGGATGATCTTGTCAACCGGGGATTCTACTTCGATAGCTTTAATGGTTTCAATGATAGAAGATTGAGCCATAATCGTTAATTTACTTTTGCTTCAATATATCGAAAGTGATGGTGGATGTTGCCTGGTTTGGCACTGCCACTACATTCACATTCACCACTCTGATCAGTATATTCTTTGTTTCACCTGCCTGCGTGTTTGCTTTCACATAGATCAGTGAATTCTCGGCAAACGTACTGCTGTTGGGCGCGCTGGCGGTGGGGGCCTGAACGCCCGTGAAAAATGCGTCACTCAGATCGTCCATATTCATCGCTTCCAGTTTCGGGCGTATCAGTGCATCCTGGGAGGCATTCAGCACCCTGAAATTGGTTTTCATCAGGTTGGTGGAATTCGGCAGCGGCGGGTCCCAGTTGGTGCCATTACATTTGAAGGTAGTGAGCGTTCCTGCTGAAATATTCGCCGGATTCTGGAAAGCCAGCAATGGCGTACTGTTGGTGAAGATCGCAAAATCGATCTTCGTATGCAGTTCAGGGTTAGCATTCGCCTCACAGGGCCCGATCAGCGGATCGGCCAGGTCGCCCGTAAAGAAACAGGTGGACGATGTGGTTGTAGCATTCCCCTGGGCCATCATGGTCAGGTCCTTCCAGTAGTAGTACGGCAGGATCTCTACATTAGCATTGGCGGTAGAAGTATTGGTGGCATCACTCACTTCCAGCCGGCAGCTGGTCACATCCTCAGCAAATGGGAAACCTGTTACCGTAAAACTATAGTTGAATTCATTGGGTTCGCTGTTTTCCGGCACAGGCGTTACCACCTGGTGCAGGGTACTGCCACCGGCTGTTACCACGTATGCATTAACGGTAGTAAGGGCGGTGAAAGATTTGATGGTGCCTTTCACTTCCGGCGTTCCATCCGGCAATGCCACTTTCAGGGTGGTAGCTGCAAAAGTAATCACTGGTTTGAAAGGAATATTTACAAACTGTACAACTTTATCAGCTTTTAAGCCATAAATGTCGGTTACCTCGATCTTTAGTTGCCCGGCGCCATCATTGTACGCGTACTGGTAGTTCAGGTTGAGGTCCTTTGCATTGTTTCCGGGCACGGTGCCTACCAGTTCGAAATCGCCATTGGCATTGTCGAAAATGTCCACTTTTGCAATTCCTGTTGAGGAAGTGATCTTGCCGGTGATGGAAGTCATGCCTGTAAGATTGGGCGTGAGCGTTTCCGGCACTTCGTCCACCACCGGTGCGGCAGGATCGAAATAAGTTATAGCAAGGACCTTCTCGATGGATGTGTTATTGTCCCTTACAGCCAGTACTTTCAGGCCTTTGGACCCAATCATGTTCACACCTGACCAGGATGCTGATCTTAACGAAAACTCATAATCGTTGCTGGCCTCATCCCTGAGAAAATCGATCTGCAAAAGCGTATCTGTTTTTCCCTGGCGCTGCAGGTAATAATACACTGTTCTCATTTCGAAATTAGCGCTGAGAGAACCGCTCACGGTTTCTTCAGGTTCGAATTTCTTAATGGCATTGTTGAATACATAGTCCTTTGCCGTGAGCGTTCCTTCGGGAATCAGTGTGTCTTTTTTCTTACACATCACCAACAGCAGCAAAGGGAGTAACCACAATAGTTTGAGTAATGATTTCATATGACTGGCATTCAGTGTGATTAAGGGTTGTTTAGTAGCCATCGTTTTGACTGATCTCGATCTCATTGTTCGTGTCCAGCTCGCGTTGCGGGATCGGCAACAAGGGGCGCTTCGCCAGGTTCTCTTTCAATTCTTGCAGGGGAATGGCAGGTTTGAAGCGCTTATAATGACTGTCGTACTCTGATTCGTAATAAAGTTCCATCAATTCCAGGTACTTGCCCAGGCGGTGCAGATCAAACAGGCGATGATTCTCGAATGCCAGTTCTATGCGTCTTTCCTCCAGTAATTTATAGATGAAATTATCGGCCGTAATGGCTTCTGCACCGGATTCCGGGTAGAGATAGAACTGTGCGTTGAAATTACCGGTACCGGGATAAGGACCCGCTCCTGCTCTTTCGCGCACCCGGTTGATGAGCGCTACTGCTTCAGGACTGAACCCCAGTGCTTCCGCCTTCAGCAGCAGCACATCTGAAAACCGAAGTACGGGAAAGTCATTCTCTGCATCATTTTTCACCATTACCGGCGAAATGAATTTCTTTACATAGGTCAATGCATTATAACGGTCAATAGTAGCTGCTTTTCTTTCATCTGCAAAACCTGTAGAGGGTGCGATATACTTAGCTTCCATATTGGCGGTAGGATAATTCAACCCGGACCCGTTACCGTTCACGATGGTGCTGCCGCTGTTGAGCGCCGCAAAGGAGTTGGCCATATGGTTACCCAGTCCTACCCCTCCTGATTTGAAGCGGACGGCGAAAATGATTTCCTTGTTCACTTCATTGGCAACGGAGAAAACATCGGCATAGGAAGGCAGCAGATCATGACCGCTATTTGAAATCACATCATTGAGCAAAGCCAGGGCTTCCGCTTTTTTATTTACCTGGAGATACAATTTTGCAAGCATACTTTCTGCCGCCCACCTGGTAACACGTCCGAGGTCTTCGCTTTTTTGAGCACCGTAGCTCACTGCCGGCAAATAATCGACAGCGGCTTTCAGGTCTGCTTCAATGAACAGCAAACATTCGTTGACTGATGAACGTGGGATCTTCTTCAACTGCGACGGTGTTTGCTGGTCTGTAATAATGAAGATGCCACCATAGAGGCGTACCAGGTTGAAATAATGGAAGGCCCTGATGAAAAGGGCTTCCCCGGCCAGTTGCTTCTGCTGGTCTTCGGTTACATCGGCAGATGCCTCTCCCATGTTGATTTGTCCATTTTCATATTTCACGCCCAGGCTCCTCAGTACATAATTGGCGTTGCGGATATTTTTGTAGGTAGCAAACCAGTAATCATAAACACCCGGCAGCGTTGGACTTTGTAAATAGGTATTAAGATTGTTATAGTTGATATTGGCAACAGCAGTACTGTTGGGAGATCCCTGCTTGCTCATGTCGGACCGCAGCTCGGTCATACTCCATTCATTATTGAGGGGACCTTGCATACCGTTGTAAACCCCGGTCAGTGCGGCTTTCACCTCATCGTAGTTCCTGTAGTAATTGTCAACAGTAACATTCGATTCCGGTTTCAGATCGATGATCTTGCTGCAGGAGACCATGCCGGCAACCAGGAAACCGAAGGGCAGTATATATCGTAATGCTTTCATGAATCTTTGTTTGATGGTGGTTAAAATAGAATGTCAACTCCCAGGGTAACTGTTCTGCTGATCGGGAACCCGCCACGCTGGTAGCCATCAATCAGCGGAGAGGCATAGGCGTTGGAAGTGGTCCTGGCTTCGGGGTTCACACCACGGTAACTTTTCGCCCATACGAAAAGGAGGTTCTCACCCGCTGCATAAAAACGCACATTACCCAGCTTCAGTCTTTTCACCAGTTTTGAAGGTGCTGTATAACCGAGGACCACACTGCGCAAAGCTGCATAGGAACCATCTTCCATCACGTAGTCCGTCAGCAGCCAGTCTGCACCGTTGAGCGCATAAGCCGTTTTACCATCGCCGGGATTGGCGGCACTCACCCAACGGGAATCTGTATTGTACTTCCTGTTGAAGTACCTCGACTCACCATAGAAAGCATCTCCATTCAAGATCTTATTTCCCTGTACACCCTGGATCACCACATTCAGATCAAAACCTTTGTACTTTATATTGTTCACAAAGCCCCAGGTAAAATCGGGGAATGGTGAACCTAATGTTGTCCTGTCCTTTTCATCAATATTTTTATCCCCGTTCACATCAACGATCTTTAGTCCGCCGGCCACAAAATATTTGGAGAAGGCGTCGCTTTTGTAGCCTTCGGCCTGCGCCTTAGCGATATCTGCGTCTGAAAGCCAGACCCCGTCTGTCTTATAGCCAAAGAACTGAACGGCCGGACCGCCGGGGAAGGCCGCATAGATCTCCTGGCGTTCGCCGAAATTGTATTGATGTTCTTCCCCTCCTAGGTCCAGCAGGGTATTCCTGTTGGCAGAAAGATTCAGTGATGTGGACCACTCGATGTTTTTGTTCTTTACATTATGCGAAGTGAGTTCGATCTCAAAGCCCTGGTTCCTCACCTTACCGATATTGTTCCAGTACTGGTTGGAACCTGAAAAACTCATAGCCCCTTGTTTGAAAAGCAGGCGGTCCGTGGTACCATTATAGTATTCGAGGCTCATGGTTATCCGGTCTTTGAACAAACCTGCATCTATACCCGCATTGTACTGGAAGGTGCGTTCCCAGGTAAGGATATTGGGCAGCACATCATTGTTGGGCGCCTGTCCGTTGTTCACGGTACCTGTGCCACCTCCAAAGGAATAGTTGCCGGGATTCAGCAATTCCAGGTAAGCAAATGGCTCGATGCGGTTGTTACCGGTAGCGCCGTAACTGGTGCGGAGCTTGAGGCTGCTGAGCCAGTTGATATTCTCCATGAAAGGCTCGCTACTGATCCTCCAGCCGAGTGATGCCGCGGGGAACCAACCGTATTTATGTCCTTTCGGGAAATAACCACTACCATCTGTACGCAGTGAAGCGGAGAAGAGGTATTTGCCTTTGTAATCGTAAGTGACACGTCCTAGATAACTCAACAGACCAACCGGCGTTCTTAGTGTATAGGTACCCGAAAGATCGATGGCTGTTGCGAGATTCAGTGTTTTGATATCATCGGTTGGCAGGTTCATACCTGTGATCTGGTTCTCGCTGGTATTGGTCTTCTGCGCCGTGAAACCGAGCAGGCCGGTGAAATTATGATCACCAAAGCTCTTGTTATAGGTCAGGGTATTCTCCCAAAGCAGATCGATCATCCTGCGGATATTCTGGATGCCTTTGTTGGCAAGCCCCTCCTGCTTTGAGTTCTTCCCTTCGAAAGTATTGGTCTCGGTTTGATTGAAATATACACTCAGACTGGATTTCAGGTCAAGGTCCTTCATAAAGCTGATGCTGAGATCAGCGCCCGTGAGTAAACGATAATTGTAGGAATACCGCTCCTGCCTGTCTGCCACAGAACGCGGCGTATTGTTACCGGAGGAAAAAGGGATCACTTTTCCTTCGGTCAGGTTCGGTTCGTCATAACTGTTATAGAAAGAACCATCGGGCAGGTAACCCTGGTAAGCTAGATTGGAAAAATGAGCAGGTTGCGCCCAATCACCGGGCCTGATATTTGACCAGGTGGGGTTCTGGTTCACGAAAGCTGCGGTTGCAGCTGTATGTTTAACGGGAAGTCCTGAGTAAAAACGGTAGTAATCCGTAAAATTCACTGCAGGTAGTTCCGTTTTTGTGTACGAAGGATTGAAGTTGATGCCAAACTTGACGGTCTTACTGAGGTTACCGTCGATCTTGGCCTTCATGTTGATCCGGTCGTAAGAGTTGTGGATCATGATGCCCTCATCATGCTGGTAGTTCCCCGAAACATAATAGCGGATCTCTTTACCGCCTGAAACGCCGATCTGCACATTCTGCATACGCGCATCTTTAAGGGCTTCGTTCTGCCAGTTGGTTCCCTGACCATTACGCAGCGTGCTTTCCACGAGGTATCTTGCCAGTTCCTGTGGTGTTACGAGATTTTTGTCAGCAGCGGAAACTGTGGGATCGTTCTCGCGCATAGCTGCTTCCCTGTAGAGCTTTTCCGTGTATTCGGTAGTGGTCATCATGGGATGCAGCTTGTAGGCCGACTTCACACCGGTATACGCTTTTACCGTATATCGTGGTTTATTGGTCTTACCGCTTTTGGTGGTGATGATGATCACGCCATTGGCGCCGCGCGAACCATAGATAGCGGCGGATGCCGCATCTTTCAGAACTTCCACAGACTCCACATCAAAAGGGTTCACCATGCTCAGTCCATCTGGAACGGGATGGCCGTCCACTACCACCAGCGGATCGGAATTAGCGCTGATGGAACTTAGCCCGCGAACACGAACACGTGGACTGGTGCCCGTTTCCGAACTGAGGTTCTGAACAGTAACACCTGCGATCTTTCCGATCAACGCTCTGTCCAGACTACTGGTTGGTATCTCATCCAGGTTTTCATTCTTGAGTTTTGAGATCGCGCCGGTCAGATGTGATTTGCGTTGTGCGCCGTAGCCGATCACTATCACATCGTCCAGTACCGCAGAACTGTTCACCATTTTGATAGCAACTGAATCTTTTCCATCAAGCGCCACCAGCTGGGACTTGTACCCTACTGCCGTGATCATGATGCTACTCGTTTTTAAACTGGGAACTTTGAGTCGGAAATTGCCATTGTCGTCAGTGGCAGCGTAGGCGTTCTTACCACCTGCCACACTGATGGTGGCTGCAACCGGAGCGCCGGTTTTGGAATCTGTAACACTACCTTTCAAAGTTTGGGCAGCCGCAGGCAGGCTGAACAAAAGGCAGAGAAGCAGAAAGTTGATTTTTCCCATAAAGCAAGCTTGTTTGCATGACCCAATCGTAAGTCAGCGTTTGGGGGTTAACAATCGTTTCTTTTTAAATACTCCAATAATTGGTTGACCAATTTCTGGATAACCAAATTTAGGCATTTTAGGATTCGACCAAAATATTTTTTTGCGGAGTTCCGCAATTGGATGAAACTCGTTGCTTTATGTGTTGATACTCAACAGTAAACACTGAAGAAATTAATCAGCGTGCGCCCAGTCGCTCGCCTCCGGCGAGTGACTTTTAATTGTTCGCCTCCGGCGAACCAACCCGGTGCTGCACCTGATTGGTCGCCGGAGGCGACAAAATAGTGGTCACTCGCCGGAGGCGGGCGACTGGCGGCTGCGAGAAAGTTTACACCAGTCCCTGCTGTACGGCAACTTTGATCAGGGCTGCCACATTATTCACTTCAAACTTCTGCAAAAGATTACGACGATGTGTTTCGATGGTGAGCTGGCTGAGGTTCAGTTTTTCCGCTATCTGCGGAGTGGTCATGCCATCTGATATCAATGCGAGAATTTCTTTTTCGCGGCGCGTCAATTGCGGCACTTCTTTGAGTTCATGCGCAGAAGGCCTTGCAATGATCTGCTTGATCTCGTTACTGAAAGTGATCTGTCCGTTCAACGCTTCATTGATGCAATTCAGCAATTCATCGGCCGAAGCATTTTTCAGCAGGTAACCACTGGCGCCATTCTGCAGCATCTGCATGATGATGCTGCGTTCACTATGATTACTGAGCGCCAGCACACAGGTGCCGGGGGAGCGTTTCTTGATCTCCTTGCAAAGCTCCATACCATTGGAGTCCGGCAGGGAGATATCCAGCAGAACAATATCCGTTTTATTCGTTTTCAGATAGAGCAGGAATTCATTGCCGGAGGTAAAAGTGCCTGCAACATTCAGGTAGTCCCTGCTGCCCAACAGTCTTTGCAATCCTTCGATCACCACAGGATGATCATCAACGATTGCGAGTTGTATCAGTTCATTATTCTGCAACATTCAATTCTATGTTTATGGAAGTTCCTTCATTGACGGTGGAATTGATCTCGAGTTTTCCATTGAGATAATCCACGCGGTTCTTTACATTGCTGAGGCCAATCCCTTTGAAACTCCTGATGGCGCTGGTATCGAAGCCTTTACCATTATCTTCCAGGGTGATGAAGAATGTATCATTGTTCTGGCTGCATTGCAGCAGTATTTCGCTGGCAGATGCGTGTTTGATGGCATTGTTGAGCAGTTCCTGCACCACACGGTAAATAGTGAGCTGCTTTTCATGCGGAATATTGGAACGGATGCCGTACGACTGGAAACGGATATTCACTTTATCTGAGATCAGGTTTTCACAGGCTTCTTTCAAAGCCGTTTCCAGTCCGAATTTCAGGAGTGCTTCGGGCATCATGTTCCTGGCGATGCGCCGCAGCTCACTGATGGAATGGTCCAGCTGGTCCACTACCCTGTTGAGGTCCCTGGTTTGGGTTTCAGTGGCCATGCCCGTGAGGTTCATTTTCACACCGGCTAAAAGCCCGCCCAGTCCATCGTGCAGATCTCCGGCCACCCGGCGGCGCTCCCGTTCTTCGCCCAGCAACAATGCATGTCCCACATGGATCTGTTGTTGTTGCTCGATTTCCCGGAGCTGCTGTTGGTGGAATAGATCTTTTTGTTGCGACAGTTTCTTATTATTTCGCATATACAGGTACGTTACTACTGCCAGGATGAACAACAGGATGCATACAGAAGCCAGGAACCAGATCATCAGGCGTGTATTCCTGGCAGAGAGAGAAGATTTCTCGTTTTCCAGTTTCAGTGCATCGATGGCTTTTTGCTTTTCCGCATTCCCGTATTTGATCTCCATATCGTGGATCTCATTTTTGAGGCGACTGGAATTGATACTATCACTAAGCTGACTGTAACGGACAGACCATTCATAAGCGGGTTTGAAATTTCCAAGCGCAGCCTGGGTTTCAGACATGCCTTTGAAAACTTCCAGCTTGCTGTTGAGCAGGGTCATCATCTCGGGCTGCTGCGAAAGCCATTCCATCACCGCTGCCGCTTCCCTGTATCTTTTCAGGTTGTGCAGTGCATAAAATTTTTGGAGAAGCAGCCTTTGTTCATCATAGGTCCTGCCCTGCTCCTTTGCTTTTGTAACACCACTGTCTACACTCTGCAGGGCTTCCCTGTATTGTTTCATTGCAATATTGTACAAGGCCTCGGCCGAATAGTAATCCACAATCAAATGATCATTTGGCTTACGGGTAAGCCAGGCCATGGCGCTGTCCAGCACAGGTTTTGCCATTTCATGTTTGCCGCCTAATACATAGTTCTCGGCAAGCGTGGTGTATGCATTAATGAGGTTCAGTGTAGAATTGTTGGTTGCTTTGTTCGACTTATGTACAGACAAGGTGCTGATAGCCTCCTGAAGATAGGCAGTGGCTTTATCATATTGCTGTGTATTTTTAAAAACGATGGCAAGATCGAGATAATTCTTGCCCAGGTAAGCCGTATCCTGCGCCTGTTGCGCCAGTGGAATACTTTCATCGATCATGATCCTGGCGAAGCCTTCTTCATCACCTTTCACCTGTTGCAGGATGCCGTAATTATGCCAGGCCTGCGACCGGAAACTGAGCGCTTCCTTTGTATCGAAAGTTTCGAGTCTTTTAATGGCCTCCCGGAATGACTTTTCACTGGAAGCGATATCCGATTTCATATAGAAGAGCACGCCTTCATAGAAGTAAGAGAGCGCCAGTTGATATGGATACTGCTTTCCGGCGATCCTTGCGAGGTCTATGAAATGCTGGCTCTTACTGGTATCACGGGCTACCCAGTAGTAGGAAAGCAGTAGTGCCGCAGCAGATTTGCTGCTGTCGTTCCCGTTCTGCACAACTGCATTCAAACTGTCTGTATAGCTGTTTGGCTTCGCCGGTAACTGTGCAAAGCTGCAGACGGAAACAAAAAATATGAGGGAGGTGAGACGGATTTTTTGCATCATGGGAGCAAATAAACAATAATTGGGCTTCAAAAATCAAATAGTGGAAAAATACCGGGAAACAGGTACCTGAAAAACCATGTTTCACAGGATTGGAACGCAGTGGCGACGCCAATATTTTTGCAAGCAATTATCGTATCAGCTATTAAAACTATTCGAAGATGAAGACACCATTATTGAGACACCCTATGAGATTCTTTACACTTTTGATGGCAGTAGCGCTGCTCGGAACTTCCTGCAGTAAAGACAAAGATGACAACAAAGACAGCGGCTTTCCGCGCACCGTTTCTGTGGAGTACAAAGTAAGCAGCAACAGCGGTCTGAACAAGGCCGATGTCATGTACACCAATGAAACATTGGGCGAAACAGATATCAATAACGCTGCCATTCCGTTCAACAAGAAAGTGGAAGTCAAACTAACCGAGCCTGTGGCAATCGGCCTCACCGGCGCCTCTTTTGTGGGCGGCAACCTGAAACTGGAGATCATCGTGAACGGCAAATCCGTTGCGGCCCAGGAATTCAACAGCAATTCAACAACGTCGGGGATCATCACCCATACATTCGTACGCTAAATACTTTTGTAATACCATCCTGTGTAAGGCCGTTCCAACTGGGGCGGCCTTTGCTTTTTTATTGCATGACTTCAGTGGTTAAGTGAACCACCCCATTTGTTAAGCGGCTATTCTTTCACGCCTCTTCCCCCCTTTTCTTTGTGTTGTCATTCTGAAACATATTCAGGTTTCTTTAAGGCAACAAGGGCTATCAAGGGTGTTATTTTGATTCAAAAAGAAAGGGGTTGACCGCTAAAGTCAACCCCTTATCGAACTACAGAAAAAAAGACTTATTTGTGTTCGGAAAGCAAACGGTCCAGTTCGTTCTCCAATCTTTCTTTTTTATAGAAATCAAGCTCAGCCACCACTTTCCCATCAGGGCCAATGATCACCATATAGGGGATCGAGTTGAAGAGAAAAGGTGTTTTCAGTCCGGCGTCGCTGAAGCCATGCTGGCCGAGTCCCTGCTGCCAGGGCATCTTTTCTTCCTTCACGGCATTCTTCCAGAGGTCAACTTTATCATCAACCGAAACACTGATGAATTCCACACCTTTCGGGGCATAGGCTTCGTAGGTCTTTTTCAGTTTTGGAATAAAGTACCTGCATGGTCCGCACCAGGAAGCCCAGAAATCCACTACCAGCAGTTTGCCGGCAAAGCGGTCCCAGGAAAACTGTTTACCATCCAAACTGGTCAAAATGGCTGCCGGAGCGGCTTTACCGGTAAGTGTTGGTTTGAGTGCAGGATCACAGAGCGCTTTTATTTCCTCTCCAAATACAGATGATTTCGCCACCGGACCAAGTTGATCATAGAGCTTCTTCAGCTTTTCTGAGTCAGCGGTCAGGAAGTTCATAATCAACCAGCCGGAAAAAGGATCATTTGGATTCTGTTGCACGAAAGCTTCTGGTTGCAGTTTTGCCTGCAGGAAACGTAAATGTGAAATATTCAGGGCCCCACCTTTTACTGATAATTCGCTTAGTTCAGAAAATGGTGTTTCAATGGTATATTCCGCATTCTCCAGGAGCATCATCACTTTTTTGGTGCTGATGACAAGCCCCACTCTTTTAGGTTTACCCACCTTTCCTCTCAGTTCAAATTCACCGTTCACGATCCTTACCTTTTCCGGGAACTGGTGCTGGTCTTCATCTTCATGGGCATGTTTTTCAAATCTGGCATAGCCGCTGATGATGCCCGGCACTTTTCCTCTGATCACAAATCCCTGAGCAAAGGATAAGGCCGGAAGAAGCATCATCATCAGAACATGTACTATTCTGTTTTTCATGTGCGGTTCGGTTGGTTGGTTTATTTCACCAGTTCGGAAAGTTTCTTGTCGATATCTTCATTGTACAGTCCTTTCGCGAGGATCTTTCCATCAGGTCCGATCAGTATATTGAAAGGAATGGAGTTCACTTCATAAGCCAGTGCTGCCGGTTCTTTCCAGGATTTCAGGGAAGAGAGCTGGAGCCAATCCATTTTATGGCTGGCTACGGCTTTCAGCCATGCATCACGGTTACCATCAAGCGAAACAGCGATCATTACAAAATTCTTCGATTTGAATTTATCATTGGCAGCTTTCAGGAAGGGGATCTGCGGTTTGCAGGGTCCGCACCAGCTTGCCCAGAAATCCAGGAATACATACTTGCCTTTGAAATCAGACAGCTTTACTTCTTTACCATTCTCATCAAGCGTGGTAAAGGCAGGAGCTTCTTTGCCGGCAGCCAGTTTATCTTCTGCAGGAGTGCCCATGCTGAATGAAACAGGTATTGGATCTGTTTTTCCGGGATTGAGGATCCTTTGGGAGATCCTGCTTTTCTGTGCATGTGCGCCCAGGGAACGGATCAGGGAATCCCTGTTATTATTGAACCAGGCCATGATCACATAGGAAGCCACGCCGGAGTTGGAGTTTTGCCTTACCCATGCAAGGGCATCTTCGTTCCTTTTCTTTTTCAGTACGTCGGCCTCGCTCTTTGCTTTTTCTGCAGCATCTTCATCGCCGATCTGTGAAGCCTTGATCTGTATTTCTTCCAGCTCATTCAATTTCAGGTAACGTGGAGAGGTCTCTGAAAAATTATCCATTACGTACACCCAATCCTTTACAAACTGGCTGCCGGAATATTTTGCATGTTTGAAACCGGGTTCTTTTCCGTCTTTGATCACCATCTTACCTGGCTCGAGGTATTGAACAGTTGCTGTCTTTTCAATATTCGAGATATCCTTTCCAACCTGCAGGATATACGCACATCCGCCTTTTGGTATTTTCATGGTCAGGTTGAATTTGTGATTTTTCACAAAAGTGGAATCCCATTCACCAGAATAAGGATCATAAACAACCACTATGGTATCATTTGGTAACCATTTCATGTCGGCTTCAATGGTCAACTCGTCCTGACTGCGTGCACTCAGTGCCAGCAAACAAAGAGCAGCAGATAGCAATTTCTTCATCATTGGAATTTGTGTTTGGTATTTATTTTTTTATTTGAGGCGCTTTGATCATGTCTTGCACCAATTGTACAGCTTCGGATAAGAAAAGGTCTTTGCTCAGGCTTTCGAGCCAGTTATTGTATAGTTTTTCCTGGTATTCGTCTTTTTTCTGCAATTCAGGATTGATGTTCATGTAAAAAGAAGCAGAGAGTTGCATGCCGGAGGCTGGTAATTCTTTTGCTTTTGCAATTTGTTGTTCCAGGTCTTTCATTTCCTGTTTCAGCTTCCGGTAGCTGCTGAGTTCCATATTAACCGGCGCTTTTTGCAGGAACTGAAGTCTGCTCATGTTCTTTCCGATCACCTGAAGCGTACTGTTCTCATTGGCTCTTTGCTGGGCTTTCCTGATCAGCGGCGCATAGTCGATTGTATTGAATTTTTCAGGCGCCTTCGCAACAGTAAGAGTATCTACCGGCATGGCAGCGGGCATTTCTATCTCCCTCACGCTATTGAGCACCAGCCTGTCTGCCAGCACAACATCAGGTTTAACGCCCTGCAGTTGCGTAGTGGCTCCACTGGCTCGATAAAATTTCTGTAGCGTGATGCGCATGCTTCCGTAATTGATATCTGGAATGCCATTGGCAGGATCTCCCATCTTACCGATATTCGTCATCGTTTGTGCAGTTCCTTTTCCAAATGAAGAGGAAGTTCCGATCACCAGTCCACGCTGGTGGTCCTGGATAGCTGCCGCGAATATTTCTGAAGCGGAGGCACTGCCTTCGTCAACCAGCACTACCAGTGGTCCCTGGAACTTCGGTGCATTCACTACCGGAGAAGTATAAACGTCCACCTTATCTCTTGAACGCAGAAGGCTCATGGGCGTGGCTGGCATGAAGCTGGCGCCCATTCTTACCACTTCGGTGAGTGAGCCGCCGCCATTTCCGCGCAGGTCAAATACGATACCTTCCACTTCCTGGTCGCGGAGCTTATCAAGTTCAGCTGCCACGTCTGCGGAACAGCCTGGCAATTGTTCATTGCCGGAGTTCATATAGAACAATGGCAGGTAGAGGTAACCGATCTTTTTTCCATTCTGGTTGATCACGGCACTTTTCGCCTTGTTGGCAACTTCGGAGATCTTCTCACGGGGAATAGTAACCGTTCTTTCAGGAGAACCGGGTTGCATCACTAACATGGTAACGGATGTACCTTCTTCTCCCCTGATCATACCGGTAATATCATTGGGGTCCAGGTCTGCTGTGGGGACCATCTTTCCTTTATTGTCGATCACTGCCAGGATCCTGTCGTTCTCTTTCAGCAGGCCACTTTTATAAGCGGAGCCTCCGGGCAAAAGTCTTTTCACAAAAACATCCATTTCCCCGATCCCCAGTTCCATACCGATCCCAAAATACTGTCCTGACAACTGTGCACGAACAGGGTCTTTCATGGTAGGATAAGTGTAACTGGTATGCGGGTCCATATTCAACGCAATCGCATTTACATACATGGCGAACTTCTCGTTGATGGCAGTTTCTTTTTGTTGTGTGATAAAGAAACGGCGGTACTGGGCAGCTACGTTCTCACGTGCTTTCTTTTCCAGAACGGGATCGATGGATGCAGAGGAAGCATTGGTTTCAATATCCGTATATGCCCGGAGCACCGCATATTTCAGGAATGCATACCAGATCTTATCTCTTTCTGCAACTGTAGCGGGATACGGGCTATCTTTTCTTTCCGTTTCCAGTATCTCTTTGGAAGTAAAGCTAAAAGGTTGTTTAAGGGATTTCTCAACAAAGATCTTTGCCTCCTGCAGGCGACGGGAGTAGATCTTCCAGGTTTCATCAAAAAAAGCTATGGTGCCTGCATTGATCTCATCATCCAGCAGTGAGCGGTGCTTCTTCAAATTTTCTATATCACCTGCCAGGAAAATATTGCGACGTCCGTCGAGATTATGGAGAAAGTTATCCCAGATCTCGGCGGAGAATTTATCATCGAAGGCTTTGGGGGCATAATGACTTTTTTGCAGTTTTTGAGCAACTGCTTTTACGATGCCTTTGCGGAGTCCATCAGCACTGATCGTATCTTTTGAAGTTTGGGCCTGGCCTGAAAGCCCTGCGCCGAAAAACATGAATCCTGCCATCAGGGCAGCGCGGGAATGTTGGAAATATACCATACTCGAAAAGCAGCCTGTTTTTATACCGGCTCCTTTTCATCAAACACTGCATAGCATAATTAGGGTGAATCGAAATGAAACTTTATTTCCTGGATTGCCACCATTGGGCAAATTGCGTGAGGTCTTCTTTTTCTTTTTCCATCAGGTCGATCTTATCGTTGATCATCACCATTTCGGAACTGCGCACTGTATCTGGTTCAGGGAAGGGAGATGTATATCTTTTTTGCGCGCGGACCATGCCCTCCAGCACATCCACTTTCTCGCCGTTGTCAACACGGAATGCTTCCACACGGAATACACCCGGCTTCAGTACCTTGAGTTGAAGGATCCGGGTATTCACTACAAATGGAATATCTTTTTTATCGATCACAAATATCATGTCGCCATCCGCTTCCACCAGCCGTTTGTTTTTGGGGTCCACGTCGGCTTTACTGCCTTTCAAAACGAGGGCCCAGCTGTTTGGTGTGATACTCATGGTATCATAGGGTTTGTAGAGATAAGGAAAGGAATCGATGGGAGGCGTATACACCGGAATGTCCTGCTGAGCTGCTTTCTGAGCTGCTTCTTCCTTACTGATCTTGTCTTTGATCCTGTTGCCCATACGGGTAAAGACCAGTATCAACGCAATAACAGCAATCAGGATTCCAAGTAAATAGCCTTTCCATTTCATACAGTATAGTTATGGGAACGCTAATGTAAGAAGATCGGATGGATTTCAGAATTACAGGCATGAAAAGGGGCTGACTTCGAAAAAAGTCAGCCCCTCTCCTTTCTGTAATCATGATCAGGGAAGTTTGATCAATTTCAGTACTGTTCTTCTTCCTCCCTGCACAATTTCTGCATAGTACATTCCAGAAGTATAGTTGCCGCCAAATTCAGGCGTGGCCGTTACAGCTGCGCGGATCACTTCCATCACCTTGCCTTTGCTGTTGCGGATGGTGATGGTTACCGCTTCGCGTTGATCGCTCTGCATAACGATGCGGAAGAAACGGTTGCTCGGGTTGGGCATCGCCCTGGCATAGAGACCCGGAGCGCAATCATCACCTCTGCCATCACAGTTGTTGTCTACACCATCACAAACCTCTGTAGCGCCGGGATGGATATTCGGGTTATTATCGTTGCAATCGCCTTTCCTGTCAACATATCCGGCGGGTTTGTCAGCGGCCTGCACGGAATGTGCTTCGTCACCGTAGCCATCTTTATCATTGTCGCGGTACCAGGTTCTGGATGCAGGACAATTCTCATCTACCTGTCCATCGCAATCATCATCCTGGTTATTGCCACAGATCTCGGTGGCGTCGGGATGGATATTGGCGTTATTGTCATTGCAATCTCTGCTGTCCGCTACATAACCATCAGGTTTGGTGGCAGCGCGGCGGGTATTGTTGGGATCACCATAGGAGTCGTTATCGGCGTCGCGGTACCAGGTAGTTTCGTTGGTGGGACAATCTTCATCCACCTGTCCATCGCAATCATCATCTACATTGTTGTTGCAGATCTCGGTAGCGCCGGGATGCACGGTAGCATCGCCATCGTTACAATCCCTGAGATCGGCAACATAGCCATCGGGTTTACTCACGGCAAGAACAGTATTGTTGATATCGCCATAACCATCGTTATCCGCATCGCGGTACCAGAGCACTGCGCCTGTTGGGCAATCCTCGTCCACCTGTCCATCGCAATCATCATCCACCTGGTTATTGCAGATCTCAGCCCTTTCGTTCACAGTTACCGTAAAGGAGCAGGTCACCACCGGATTGGTGTTGGCGGAATAGGTAACAGTGGTTACTCCTTTGTTGAAAGTGAGTCCACTGGCTGAACCCGTGCCGGTGGCGGTAGTAGCGCCGCTGAGCGTATAGCTGATCACAACAGTGGAAGAAAGAGCGCCTCTGTCAGGATCGATACCCGTTACCACGGCAGTACACACACCTGCATCGGGTTCAACGGTTTTGTTGGAAGGACAACCTAATGAAGGTCTCCATTCAACGGATGCTTCTGCAGCAGTTTTCTGTGCTTCGCGGTGACCAACATTATCGGTTGCAATCACGAAGAATTTATAGTGCCCTCCTTCTTCGTTGAAATCAACGAATGTTTCTTTAATGCCTTCTTTAAAAACCAGGAAGGGACCATTGTTTTTCGACATATAGATATCGTAATGCCTGATGCCTGATCCTTCCGGATCATCTGCGCCTGTCCATTCCAGTTTGAGTGAAGAGCCTTCAGCTTTGGCCGGAAGCGGCTTCATGCTGCTGTGCGGATCGCCGGCATCGAAAGTGTTCCAGATGGGAGGCGTTTCAATGGGCGCATTATCATCGAAAACGATGGAAGCTTTCGCATGTACCGTATCACCGGTAGCTGCATTCGGCGCACCTTTGATGGTATAGGTGATGAATCCTTCGCCTGAATGCTGCGGATCGTTCACAGGCAGGAAACCTTTCATTACATCTATGGGAGGAAGTCCTGTGCCAGCCTCTTTGGATTCGAAGATCCAGAATGCTTCACGGGTTTCAGTATTGATACCTGCAGTCAGGTCTACTACAATACCGAGATCAGCATTGAGATCGAGGCGAGTATTGTAGAAGGTCCGGTCTTCAGGTATTTCAAATACATGTTTACCGAATCCGAAACTGCCCAGGCGAATGGAAAAAGGATCTACATTCTTATCGAGCGGATGGGTAATATGAACGATCTGCGCCGGGGCTGTGGCCAGGTTGGAATCATTCTCGAAACGGATGGTATAGGGTTGCAGCAGGCGGCTGCTCACCATTTTGCCATCGCCAAAACCTTCCGGTCCGATGATATCATTGGGATCAACGGAAGCGCGTACAGGGATCCGCCATCTATGTGCAGGCTTCCCGCAATCAACGGACTTGAATTCAATACTGGTGGAGGAACCACAAGAGTAATCTTTACCATTGAGTCTGAATTTCCCATTTAGATAAAGGGTCCTGGAAACACCTAAATCACCAATCCTTATTCTCGGGCTTTCTACAGAGTTCACGTTGAATGTTCTGAAACCAGCTCCAATCTCATATTCTTTCAGATTCTTCTTCACTTCAGGATGCAAGTTCAGGTCAACAGAGAGTGAATCGCCACTGGTAAGTGGTGCATCCTGGCAATAGGTTTGAATGATTTTTTTTCCGGGAAAACTGAAAACCTCGTCGCAGGTTGTGCAGGCTTTCTTTTGAGCCCTTGAATAGGCTTTTTGTGCGTTGCTGTTTCTTTCTAAGGCAAGAGATAGCATCTTGCCAATATCCAGGCACTTTTGATCTCCCTGATCGCATGACACCATCACACCCACATTAAACGCCGAATTACATACGACACTTGAGTTTCCGCATTTGTTAATGCACCCCGTATAGTCGTCGCATTCGGCAGTAAAATTGTATGGAGTTTTTTTAATTCCCGCCATCCTGAACAGGCTCACACAACCATTTTTTACTGGCTTATGGTCAGGGTTCTGAACCAGGGTTTTGTCTTGCGATATCCCATTCAAACCACAAAGTATTACCAGCAGTATTATTAAATATCTTTTCATAATTGCATTATTCTTTTCCATTTGATTTGTTCAGGGGAAAAACGATCTGCTTTACCCTGAACCTGTTCATGTTTGTTGAACCGGAAGCCGTATCGGTATCGAGATCATACAAGCAACCCCATCTTCCTTCATCCAGGAAAACTGTTCGTACCAGCATGGCTTGCTCATTGCCTGGCTGGGAAAACTTTTCCTGCAGTCTGCCTTCTCCGTCCACCGCCAGCAAACTGAGCCTGCCTGATTCTATTGCGGCAATGGCTAAGCGTTCATTTCCCCAGGCACTGATTTTTGCAGGAGAAATACCCGATTCGTTGTCGAATAACTTCACTGTATTCCTCAGCACCAGCTGGTGGTCCAGCAAGTGCAGGAGAAAAGATTGGTTGAACGAAAAAGTGGCTGTATCTACCGTTAAGGCATATCCGCCGTTGGGCAACATACATACACTCGCGTTTCTTCCGGGAAAGCTGTTCCATTTTTCGAGCGCGTGCCGGTTCTCATTTATTCTCATGAGATGAGTAACGCCAATATCGTTGCCGTGCCCATCGGAGGTTTCGCTCCTGGCAAGGATCAACGGCCTACCATCGGCAGCTGTGATGATACCCATGATGTAATGGTCATCTTCCAGGGCAAAAACAGATTCAGCCATCACGGCACCTTTATGATCCAACACTGCTTCCCAAAAATCTCCACCTTTGATACCGTAACAAATCACAGTATTGTCTTTAAGGAATAAAGACGTGCCGTAAGACAAGCTACTGACCTTTAGTTTCGTCAATAGTGATTGTGCCAGCAAAAGCTCCCCTTTCGGAGAAAACTTAACCATTATCGGATCTCTTTCTTGTGTATTGACCAGAACAAACAGATGTCCATCTTTACTTTCTTTCACCGCTGAAATTTCCAACCTGCCGTAAAAATGGAAAGCAGGAAATGACATATCCGCTGTTTGATATCCCGCTGCATTGATTCGCAGGATATGCAAGTTTTTGTCTGAAGATTGACTGAACAGGATGATATCGCCATTCATTGAATTGATCGAAAACAAGAGCTGATCATCCCATGTATGGGTCCGGTCCCATTTTGCTACCTGAGGCCTGGTCATCTGCTGCGCCTGCAACAGATGAACCAGGAGAGTCATTACTATGATTTGAATCGTTTTCATTATTTTACGGGTTCAGTTGTTTCCAAATGAAACATACCAAATTCCAACTGTCGCGACGCCCTCGTGAAGAGTTTTACTGACCCTCTGGCGCCCGGCCTCAATACCTGTATAGGTTCGCGGGAATCCAGCAAAGTGATGGTAACACCCTGTAACGTATTTTCCGGCAGATCAGCTTTAAGCCCCAACGGTGCTTTGAACAAACTCATTACAGCACGCTGGGTCAGTGGAATATCAACATTTCCTTCATTACTGAACTCGATCGTCATAGCGGTCAAAGCATTCATCCGGACAGATTCTGCATGTTTAACCGCCGTCACAACGGCAGTCTGCTTGCCTGTTTCAATGGTGAACCCTTTCGGCAACAGCACTTCTGTGCCCTCATCATTTTTTGCCACCACATCATAGGTTCCTGCTGTTGTGCCTGCCAGAGAGAAGGTAGCGAAAACAGTGGCCTGATCTACATACACGATACTTGAAGCATCGATGGTGATACCGGCATCGTTCCTCAGATGCATGGTGGTAGTGACATCGAATTTCGATCCACTGATCTTCACCGTTACATTGCCGGTATTTCCACCTTTATTGGTTTCCACTTTCCTGATCTCGAAATTCCGGACATGCACACCCAGGTCAACAGTCTGCAGCTGGTTCACATGGTTCCTGCTCAGTACCATCAGATAGTAAGTGCCTGCCGCCGCATCGGGGATCATCAATTCCTGATTGGTGTTCAATGCATATTGATGAGAATAATCGTGGATGCCGGCTGTAGGCACTTCTTCATACCTCACATACAATTCTACTTCTCCTTTTCCGGTGATCCTGCTGGTTGAGATGAGCAATGCCTGTCCGTCAAGCTCTTCAGGAATATTGATCCTGTAATATTGCGGCACTTCACTGAACTGCTCTATCCTTTTGTTCTTGTTCAGCTCAAGACTGTCCACTTTTATATGTACCATCAATGACGATGCCGTTACATTGTTTGCATCATCCGTTTCCGCGATATGGTTTTGTGCATCCACTTCTGTCAGTATGAAGTAATCTCCGGTGGCGCCTGGCACAGACAATTCATTGCTACCATAGTGCTTCTCTTTGCCGGCAGGGATACTGCTATGTGCAAAATCACTACCGATAAGAATGTCGGAAGGATCTTTCACCGGATCTCTCGACAGGTAATAAGACATTCTCATTTTGCCTTCAGCCGGATACCCTCCTGCATTTTCCACCGTATAGTAAAGCCTGAACCTGTCTTTGATCCGCATGGTATCCGCAACAGTGAATGCCTGTACTTTCAGATCTGTTTTCTGAGGCTCTACAACTGTGATGGCCACGGACATCTCATTATTCCCCTCCTTGTCATTTTCAAAAACACGGTCGGTTGCATCCACTTTCAAAATGAGATAGTAGTTCCCTTTGGCTGTGAGGGGAACAACACTTTCCAGGGAAGTCAGTTCATAGGTCTCTCCCGCTTTCAGTGAATCGGTCCTTCCGTATTGTCCGATGGGAATATCGCCAATATCATATACCCTGTCTGAAGACAGGAACAATCTGTCTACCCAATTTTTATCACTGGTAGTATTGGCTCCGGTATTGGCTACTCTCCAGCTGATCACCGGCACCTGACCGGCTGTGATCACGGGAGGCGCCAACAGCAACACAGGTTGCAGGTCTGCAGGTTCAGGTCTGCGGATATGCAATTTCGCCACAGTACCATCCTGTAAGAGACTAAGCTTCCAGTTGTTTGCAAGATTATTGTCTTGCTGCGTATTGATATGATCTGCTACCGCAATGATATTATAGATACCAGCCGGAAGCCTGCGTGGCAGTATGAATGATTGTTTCCTGGTATAAGCGCCACCTGGTTCCATTGGCTCATTGTGTTCTGCGCCACCAATGAGAATATCATCTGCACCCAATTGCTCGTCGCGGGAAAGGTAAACGCCATCTACCCAGTATTCGGAAACGGGATGGTTGGATCCTGCATTCCTCACAATCCATTCCACCGTAATTTTTGTATCGTTCAATTCAGGTTCAGGACTGTTCACTGATTGCATACGCAGATCAACCGGTGGATATGCTGCTACTTCAAATGCAGCCGATCTGCGGATATTGTCTGTTTCATTATCTTTTTCATACAATTCATCATTGAAATCAGCCAGCAGGTAGAGATAATAGGTACCGGCGGGAAGTGTTGACGGACATTTCATCGTATGGTTGCTTCCATATTCTTCCATCTTCAACATATCCCTCACCTGCGGGAAATCTTTCAAATGAATGGCTTTGTTCACATCCCATTCAGGCTCTTTGGAGATGAACAGGTAATCTGTCCATCTTCCGGATATGACCTCATCTCCCCTGTTTTGTACTTTGTAGGAAATGCTCATGGGTGCTCCAGCCTGCACTGTCCCTGTAGCAGCGATCTGTGTTACCACCAGGTCCGGAAGGGACTGCAAAGTCACCTGCATGGCAGTGGCGCTGCGGGTGGTATTATCATTCTTTGCGCCGGGAGCAGGTTCCTTGATTCGGTCATCCGTATCCGTTACCATAAAAACATAGTATTGTCCTGAAATGCCGTTGGGCAGTCTTACGTCCAGTTTGTTGAGTGGAGTTGAATTGCCGGCATCGAGGTCGCCGGAGGCATAGGTGAATTGCCCAACCAGGATTCCCTTATTCTCTTCCGTGATCTCCGGGAATGCAGAGATATAGATCTTGTCTGTAATGGCCTGGTTGCGCGCCCTGCCATCTCCCGTATTCTTCACTGTCCATTCGATGGTTACGGGAGATCCTGAAACGGCGCTTGCAGGGCTACGGACTTCACTCACCTGGAGATTGGGCGTTTTGACAAGCAGCTGTTTCGTGTGTTTGAGCACGTTATTATTTTCATTGTCATGCTCGTACAACTGGTCATAAAAATCCGTTACCAGGTAAATATAGTACAGGCCATGAAGCGTGTCGTTGATATAAAGTTTTGATTCGGAATCATCAAATTGATCGGGATCGAGTTTGAAATTCTTGCCTGCCCCACCGATCTGTATGGCCTTGCTCTTGTCCAGCACAGCATCCCTGCTCAGCAGGAAAACATCGGAATAGTTCCAGCCATTGGTGGTAGACCCTCCATCATTTATCACTCTCCATTTCACCGGGATCTGGTCAAATGAAGCAGCAGTTTCCTGGATCTGCATGGAAACGGGGATCATATCGATGGGTGGCGTCAATACCAGGTTGATCTCATCTCCCACCATGATATTGTTATCTTCATTGGAGTGCTCATATACATCTCCCTGCACATCGGTTTGTACAATCAGGTAGTACTTACCTGAAAGGCCGTTGGGGATCCTCACATTCACTCCGCGTTTGCCTTCTTTACCAACTTCCAGCAGCGGACCATTTACCGCAGAGGTCAGTTTGATGGCATTGGTAAGATCGGTTGATCTGTCAGGTGAGATATAAAGATTATCCCACCAATGATCCACCCGCATGGGCCCGGTTCCTTTGTTGGTGACCGTCCAGGAAAAATCATAGAACTGACCGGAGAAAGCAGTGATGCCAGGTCTAACGATGGCGGTCACCTGCAGATCCGGTGGCGGGGTAAGCTGCACATCCGTGGCCTGATTGCTGGCTCCGGCATTGTCTTCCTGATCTGTTTCCGGTAAGCTGCCCAGGCCATTGGGCACAACGATGATATGATAGTTACCGTTCAATCCTACCGGCACTACGAAGGTTCCGGTGCCGGAATAGGTTTGCCCCGGAGCCACGGCAGTAGTGCTGGGAACGGAGCCAAGGTAATGATCCACCTGCTTATCCAGGATCCGGTCTGTTGAAAGATATACCAGGTCAGACCAGGTCTGATTGGCTGCTTCACCGGCGCCTGTGTTCTTTACTTTATAGTTCACAGTAATAGAACCTTCCGAGAAAACAGTAGCCGGTCCCGTTACTTCCGTGGTGATGAGATTGGGATGAATGAGGAAGCGGAACAGATAGGCCCGGCTTTCAACTTTCTGACAGGCTCGTTTGGCTACGATGTACCAACGGTAAGACTTTCCGTATTTGAAGAAGCTGCCATCGTGCTTGAAAACGAAGCTTACCCCTGTGAGATTGCTCACAGTAGGAGCAGCAGGTTTTTGTGCGCCATCTTCCCACACATAAAGATCATAGGAAACAGCATTGCTGATAGGATTCCAGGAAAAAGTAACCGGGAAAGTAATATTGATCTGGTTATCTTTCGGTAACATTTGCGCATCCCAGAAAACACCCTCCAGCTCTGCAATGGCTACATCCACTTCCAACGTTTTCACGGAATCTTCGTAGGCGCAAATGGTATGGTCTTTCACCTCTAACCTGTGAACGCCTGCTGCCACCCAATCTACCGAAACTTTATCTGCATTGGGTGAGAGTACGCCACCTGACACCAGTTTCCAGCTATAGTTGGCAGAACCGGGTACACCGTTGCTAAGCGTGTAATCATATTTACCCAGACAGGTAATGGTATCGCCGGCAATGGCTATCACTCCGGGTTTGGCATGTAAGTTCAGACCAATGCTTTCATCACTGGTATCCCGTGGATTGGTGGAAACGATGCGGATCCTGTAATTCGTTCCCAAACGCATGGATCTCGGGATCCTCGCAGGGATGATGCCTGGCTGATTCCCTTGCAGCTCACCGATCCGGGTAACACCCCGTAGAGGATTCTCGAAGCTGCCGAATTCATCCGACAGTTCTGCATAGAAAATATTGTTCGCCTGGATCGGCGCGTTCAGGGTAAAGGGTATAGGGGTAAACCCATTTTCACAAAGGAATTCCGGAAGCGTGCCGATTGTAATGAAAGTTCCTCCTGGTGGTTCCAGTCTGAAATCAACGATCTGTGTGATGCCCCATTTGCCATACTGATCCTGCCCGCGAATATATAATTTGTGAGCACCGATCTCCACGCCTGTAAGATCGGGTTCGAATACAATATTGGTCACATTACCTGATCTGTCTGCTTCAGGAATATTGTACACTTTTCCATGACCAGGGCCCTGATCGAAATCGATCGAATATTCCAGCCGGTGGATCCTCACATTGGCCTGGTCTACGGGAATTTTCTGATTGAAGAAATAACGGGTAGCGGTATGTCCCCAAACGCCATTCGCATCCAGGAACCTGGTGCTGATCATGTGGAAACCTTCTGCCAGACCGGCTTCCATGGTATAGGTAACCATCGCCAAATTTTCCCCGTTCTGTTGAACGGTGAAAATTGGATTCCCTTTTCCGAAACCCGGGTCTTTGTCCATAAAACTCTCGCCCCTCAGGATATTGGCAGGAGCAGTTGGCGGAAGGACTTGTTTATAGAAGGTTCTTGAACTGGTGATGCTCCAGGTGCCTGCATCGTTCCTAAACCGCATGTATAACCGATGGAACCCATCGGCTACGCCTGCAAAATCCACATTGAATGCAGCGCTGGTGACATCCTCTGCGGCTGTGAACGAAAAAGGTTTTCCGCTTCCGAAGCCAGGATCATCATCTATAAAATATTCTCCCCTCGTTATCTGCTGTGCGATGGCCTGCTGCGCAGGCAACAGGAACAAAGCAGCTATCAAGAAAGAAGCTGTAAGTAGTATTGATTTCATAAATAGTTGCTGGGCCAAAAAATTATTTACCGGCAGATTTGACTTTCGCTTTCACTTTTACAGGCTCATTCAATGAGCCTACAGGTGAAACTTCCAGCGAGTAAATGGCAGGTATCGATGGCTGACCGGCCAGTACATATTTGGTAATGCCTCCGAACATGCCACAGTCGATAGGATTTTGTGCAGTACTGCCTTCACCTGCGCCGATGGCGGGAGATCCGGCACGCAGCATATATTCCCCATCCCAGGAAACACCTGTTTGCCTGCCCACAAAAACATTGGCCATGCTCACATTCGACTGATTTCCGCTTGCTGTACCGAACTGTGTGCCCGAGCCGATATTATGGAGGAACAGGTTCCCGGTAGCGGTGCTATTGACGGAACCATTGATCATGATATTGTTGCTATAGGAACTATTGTAAGAAGTAAGCCTGCCCCTGCGGATAACATTGTTCTTCACCACCAACACAGCTGAAGGCGGAGCTCCTATAACATCGAAGGTGGTTGCATCGCCTTCATTGGTGGACCTCGCGAGGTAATTATTGGTGATCATGATACGGGTGGATGCATATTGCACCAATATGCTGCCTCCGTAATTCTGTGAAATAGTGATATCATTGGCAGGCTCTGTACCTGCTCCATATCCAATCTTGATGTAAATCGATGGGCGTTCCTCCCCAATACCTCCAGCCATCAGGCGGTTACGCATCAGCGTTATCTTATGGCAATTGATATTGATATCGACGGGGCACTCCACTCCCATGACCACCGAATTCTCAGCGCCCGTATTGAAATCGATCCCTTCGATAACAGCTGAGAACATATTCACCTGGGTATTGGGAACCTGGTCCAGGTAATAACCAGGGCCAATGATGTAAACTCTTTTGGAAATAGTGACTTTGCTATATTTTGAGGCAGATCCTTCAACATGGATCGTATCTCCTGCCTCGGCTGCATTATGCGCTGCCTGCACACTCGTAAAATCGGCATCGATGCCCGGATTGTTATTTACACGCCAGATCTTGGCGGTGGCGGGTACGGAAACAATAATGCACAAGAGTATTGATCCGGTAAACTGGAACAATTTCATATTGATTGATTTGAGATTTATATTGATCAGGTTGTTTCGAATGGGCTATTATTCAGAGCAGGAATCGGATATAAAGCCGACGGATTTTCAACTGCAAAACAAATTCAAAAAGCATTGCACTCATAACCACCAGCAACCGGCATGTTTTAATTCGCAACTGAACTGATGGGTATTCTGCACAACATTATTTTATCGGCTGATCAGTATGCGCACATCCTCCCAGTTGCCGAAAAAAGGGACGGTAGTACTTGCATCGGATGATTTTGGAATGAAGGTGACCATTGCCGAGCCTGTTGCTTCGGAAGGCTGCATTCCATATTCCGGTCTTGGATTGTAAAATGTCGACTTCAGCTTCAAAGGCTCGCCACCAGGCAGTTTTCGAGCTTCAATTTTGTATTTCCCAACAGGGATATTCAGAATATTGAGTGAATTGAAATAAACAGTTTTCCGGATGGTGAATGAACGCTTTTCAGCGGCATGCATCAGGTCTTGTGGAGTCAGTTTGATCTCTAACTCGGAATCCCTTTCGAACTGTTCCGGCTGAGCAAAGAAGTCTCCTTTTTCATAGGAGGCATATTCGATACTAATAGAAGCGCCAAAATAATTGGATGGCAAATGGGGTTGGCTGGCAACACGTGCCCGGTTGCAGGGGCCATAGGGCAATAGCACCCAGTTCTTCACAATCCCTGCAGGACCCGGGAAACTACCCAGGCTGCTATCCGCAGGAAAGAGACTCATGGAAATGGAGCCTCCTTCATAATGCACCATAGCGGCGGCAGCATAAAAATCGGCTACGCCCCATGGGATCATCACTTCATAATACCCCTTCTCATTGGTTACAGCAGAAGAACCGGATGTGAATCCACCATATGCAGATGCGCGTACCCCGATCACTGCACCCGGAACAGGTTTACCATAACTGTCTTTTACATAGCCAACGGCCCATCCCTTCTTTTTGGGCACAGCAGGGAAAGCTGGTATTGTTTTCCGTTGATTGCCCATTACATTCACATAATTGGTGGTGCCATCCACCACAAAGCTTGAATGTGTAACAGGAAGCTGATCAAAAGGAATATGCTGCTGCCCGGAAATAGTACTATCCGCTGCTGCACCGGTTTCAATATTGGAACAGGCATGCGCCAGGATGGCGGCAGTGATACCTGCTAGGATCAATTTTTTCATAAAGGTCATAATCCGCATAATTACGACCAGTTGCGTGAAACCTGCTCCTGCTTTCGATAAAATGCAAATGGCATCGCCGGTTCACCGGCAACGCCATTCATCGAACTATAAAGCTGTTCAGCGATCTTTACTTGAACAGTAAACTACAAAACAGAAAAAGAGTATCAATTCAATTTATCCCTCAGCAATGCAGGCACTATAGGATGTTATATTGTACCGGAAATCCAGCAACGAAAATTTATACAGGATATACGTGCCGTTGGTCTTTTGAAAATCTATGATCCTTTGATCATATGGATTGTTGCCTTGCGGGAATTCAAAAGGCATATATGGCTCACCGGGAGTGAGATCAGCTTCCTTATTGCAACCAGCCGCAACTGTCAGCAAGGCAAAAGCAATAATGCTAAATAAAGATGTTTTTTTCATTGCTGTAGTTTTTTATTCTGGCATTCTGCGGTCTGTGAGCGCAGGATTCTGGATCAAACCCGAATTCCTGTTAATGGCTGCATTGGGGATCTGGCGCTGGTACATGGGATCCCTTTCTTTCAGCACATATACTTCGGGGTTATGCTGGTCCCTGTAGTACTGGTAACGGATCTCCGGCATTGAGCCTGCACCTGGCCATTCAATGCAAAACAAAAAACCGTCAGGAAAGCACCTGCTATCAACGCCTTTACCATATTATTAAAAAATTGTAAACGACAAGAAAAATACCATTTTGTTACTATCAGGCAAGGAGGAAATATAAAGGGGTGAAGGCGAAATAAAATTTTCCTTAAAAAAACGATAGCTTCATCAGGCAGGCGATATGCCTGTATCGTGCAAATGGGAAAATGGAAAAGGGCACAGACATATTAGGCTAAATCCTTAATTGATCTTGTTTCAATTCTGAAAAACCGCATTTTTCCGCATCTCGAAACCCTTTTTACCGCTCCAACTGGCAGATCCTCTGTGGGTAACCGAAATTTGCAGACCAATTTACCCCTATCATGCAGAAGACTACAGCCCGGTTTTTGATCATGTTGCCCATGCTCTTTGTTATCCCGTTATCGCTGGCTGCACGCCAGTGGCAGGAGCTGAAAGGCAAAGTGACCGATGAGCAACTGCGGCCGCTTGCCTTTGCTACCGTGAAATTGTCGGATGGCGCCTGGAGTGTTTCCACCAGTACAAAAACCGATGGCAGTTTCACATTGGGCTTCTCGGCCAGTGATTCCAATTATATCTATACTCTTGAGATCAGCTATGTAGGGAAAGCAACACTGAAAGGGAAAATCAATCAAAACAATCTCAATAAAGCACCCTATTTCAAACTGAGAGATCTCAACCTGAAACTTCCGGAAGTAGAAGTTAATGGTGTGAGAAGGGTTGCCAACTCCAATTCATCGATAATATTCGACAGGGAGGCCATTGAACAAACCCAGGCATTAAGCCTCGCCAACGTAATGAATTACTTACCGGGTCAAACAATCGTGAAACCAGTGGTAACAGTGCAGGGAAATCAGATCCTGACTATGCGCAGTGCGCTCGGTGTTAACTCCATCGATGCACTGAACAATGCTTTCGGTATCAATTTCCAACTGGATGGTGCTTCTGTTTCCAATGATGCCAATATGCAGGCGATGCCCTCAGGACGTAGCGGGTTCTTTGGCGCCAATAATATCCAGAATCCCGAAAACAGCGTGATTGGCGACAGAAGCTATCGCAACGGAACATTGTTCAAAAGCTATTCGAACGAGTTCCAGGCCAATACCGGGATCGACATGCGTTCCATTCCTGTGGAGAATATAGAAAGTATCGAAGTGATCTCTGGTGTTGCCTCTGCCAAATATGGAGATTATACCACTGGTGTTGTCAATATTGAGCGGCAGGCTGGCATCACCCCATGGCGTGTGAATATCCGGACCAATGAAGCCACCCAAAATTTCGGCATCAATAAAGGCTTCTCCCTCAAAAACGGATGGGGAGCCATGAATATTGGCTTTGACTATTTGTATGGCAAAGATGATCCAAGGAACTCTCTCAAGAATTTCAAACGCACGAACTTCAGTATCCTCTGGAGTTATCAGAATAACGGAAGAGCAAGATTCAAAAATACCCTGAGCATCGACGGTAGCAGCACATTGGATAAAACAGATCTTGATCCCGAGCTGGGCACCCAAAGAATGGCCAGGATGGAAAATAAGAGGATCAGGATCAGCAACCGCAGTAGCTGGACCTATAAAAGGAACTGGTTCTATGATTTCCAGATACAGGGCTCCTACAGTATCGGCGAACAGGATAGTTACGATCAATACTATCTCAATACCGCTACGGTAAAACCCATGACTGATGCCATGGAAACTGGTATGCACGAAGGATATTTCATTCCCGGATATTATTTGGCCTTCAAACAATTACTGGGCAAACCCATTACTTTCAGCGGACGGGTAGAAACAAACAGCCTGATCAAATTCGGTAAAAAGATCACGAATAAATTGAGCATCGGCGCCAATTATAGTTACAATGCCAACAAGGGCGCAGGCCTTGTGATTGATCCCGACCGTCCCCGCTTTGCCAACACTGGTAACAAAAACGACCGCCCCCGCCCCTTCCGCCAGGTACCCACACAAAGCAATGCCGGAGTGTATGTTACAAATGAATTCAAAACAAAATTATTCAAACGTTCCTTATCCATAAATCTTGGCATACGTGGCGATATTCAGAACCAGTTCTTCACGGTCAGCCCAAGAGTGAATACGCGGTATACCATCACTGATAAACTCAACTGGAATGCGGCGTTTGGTATTGCCACCAAAGCACCGGGGCTCAATCAGATCAGCCCTGGTAATGTTTATGTAGATGTACCCGTTGCTCCGGTAACCTACAATGGTAACGTTAAGGAAAGTCTATACCTTGTACACACCCAGGTAATAGAGCTCAACGATCTCGACATACGCCCCTACCGGAGCCGCACATTCGAAACAGGCTTTACTTACGATATAAAACCATTTCATCTCAGCGCCTATTATTTCTACCGGGAAAATTCCAATGGCTTTACAACACAAACAGTGTTGATGCCATTTCACTTGCCTTATTACGATGTGACTTCCGTACCCGGACAAAAACCAACCTATACCAGGAAAGACACCAATTATGTTTATAATGCCACATACAACAGAACGGTGAATGGCGCTTTCAATACCACCAATGGTATTGAGCTGGGACTTTCCATTGACAAGATCCGGTCCATCCAAACTTCATTCAGTTTCAATACCACCATTTATTATACGCATAGCAAAACAAAAACTACCAGCATCAATACATCATCAGTTCGCTACGATTTACCTGCAGTATATGGAGTATACGGATCCACTGCGTCGAAACTAACCAACATCAAATCAACGGTGACCAGTTCCACACATATCCCTGCATTGAGAATGGCAGTGATGCTTACAGGCGAACTGTTCTGGGTTAACAGCGTTTATATGGACCCTTTGGCCGCTCTTCCAATTGGATATTACACTTCAGAAATGAAATATTTTCCACTGAGCTATGAAGAAGCAGGTTCAGATGCCTACCAGCACCTGAGAAGAAATGTGAATGCTGATGGAAATCCTGTGTCGTACAACCCACCTTTTCTTTATCCCAATGTTCACCTGCGACTTAGCAAAGAAATCGGTGACTTCCTTCGATTCTCTTTCAATGCTTACAACGTATTCAATATAAGGCCAACCTATGACGCAACTGGGGGCCCCAGGTATTTCAATGGTCAACCCTCCTATGGTGCAGAACTTTCTTTCAAAATAAATTAATAAGGTGTATGAGATTAGTATACAATTCTCCGGTGGTATTGCTCTTATTTATTCTACTGGCAGCCGGCTGTAGAAAAAAAGACCTGCAAACCAATATCAGTCCCATCAATGTTATCGTTCAGGCATCACATGCAGATGACTATGGATTTCCTCTGAAGGATATTAAGCTGACATTGAAAAACACCATTACCGGTGCAGATCTGACGCAACTTTCAGATAAAAACGGGATCGCCATTTTCAGTGAGGTATCGTCCGGCATTTATGATGTAAGCGGCACTATCACTGTTGATAAAACTACATTTGAAACTGTAACCGGCTTGATCACAGAACAGGAAGAAGTTCACCTGAATGGTTCGCTTACCAGGCTTACCCTGAACCCCAACAACAATAAACCTGTAGAGCTGAAACTGGAAGCAGGTACGATTGGTCAATGGGTGATCAAACAAATCTATTATGCAGGAAGTAATACTAAAGATGGCGCAGGCTTCCGTGACCAGTTCATAGAGATCTACAATAACTCCAATGATACTCTGTATGCAGATAGTCTTTATTTCGGACAGGTGGGTGGCAGCAGCGCCAATTTCGCAACAGTAGATCTCAATAAGCCATACTTTATCAATGATCCTTCAGAAGCATTGTATAAGGCATGGGACTGGAGCAAATCAATAGGTATCAATCCTGCCGATGCATCCGCCTGGAAGAATTACATTTACATGAAATCATTGTATCGCCTGCCAGGACATGGCACCCAGTATCCTGTAGCTCCTGGTAAAAGTATCGTGATTGCGCAAACAGCGCTGAATCATAAAAGCCCATATGTTGGAACGGATAATAAACCAATCGAGATAGTAAATCCGGCTCTGACCGTTGATCTTAGTAATGCTGACTTTGAAGTGTACCTGGGAGGCACAATACCCAATGCTTTCAATTCAGACATCGACAACGGCAATGTACCCAACGCATTTGTAGTTGAATACAGCGGAAGAGACCTCGTACTGGACAATCCTGGCCGGGAGGCAATCGTGATCTTCAAAACAGATAAGTCGTTACCTGAATTCGGAGATGCTGCTACACCCAAAGGGTTTGGCTATTATCCTGACCCAACAAAGCAGGTGATTGATGCTTCAACCACTTACTTCTACCAGATCCCCAATAATATCATCATTGATGCAGTGCAACTCCAGCATCCCAGTCCCACCAGCAGTCAGCGGGCCCCGCGCAAACTGGTCAACTCATTGGATGCCGGGCCAACAAACGTTCCCGATGGAGCCTTTTCCTCCCAGTCACTGATCAGGAAAACTGCAAAAATTGTTGGAGGAAGAAGGATCTTGATGGATACCAATAATTCCGCCAACGATTTTGATTTCCTCGAAATGGCAACACCCAAAGGATTTAAAGATTAATCATGCTTTCATCCAATAGAAATATCTTTTCATTTTGTATCCTGCTGCTCCCCCATCTTGCTTTGGCGCAGCAGGATACAACCATTTATCCGCATTCAGAATCATTCCACCTGCACTACAACAGTTACGCCAAAAACCCTTTGTTGCAACCCCTGCTTAAACTGAAAAACTATAATTCAGTGCAATTGGGGTATCGGTCTGAGGAAGGTGATTACAGACCGTCTCAGGCTCCCGGGAAACAAAGTGATATTTGTTTCTATACGGAAGGGACCAGGCAGATAAAGAAATTTCTGGTAAGCGGCAGTTTTGGTTGGACCAATAGCCAGGCTGACAGTCAGGCTTATACGCTACGGCATGACTATAAAGAGCCCAACCCGTATTATTTTTATACAGCCCAGCCCGGTAACTGGCAGTCTATCCGATATGATTTGCAGGGTATCGTAAGTGTTCCACTTCTGAAAGACAAGTTCACCGTCGGCGCTGGTGCAAAGTACAATAGCGCCAACAACTGGAGAAGTAATGATCCACGCCCGGAAGAGTTCTCAAATCATATGCAGGGAAATATCGTGGCACATTACAGGGTACATACAAAACATGTGATCGGCATCTCAGGCGGATATATTCGCAGGAATACTGATGCAAGCTGGGAATACCGGAACGATGCCAATGTCTCCAGACCGCTGCTGCAGGTTTTTCTCGGTAACGGTTATGGCAATGTTGAACCCAAAGTAGGTATCCTCAAAGGCACCTTGAGTACATTGACTACAGGTTATGTGGCAGAAGGCGTTTATGAAGGAATATACAACTTCGGCACTCTTACGCTGAATGGGAAATATGAGAATACAGGAACAGAAATTTTCGACAGACCTGCTCAACAGAATGAAAAAAGACTTGACTATGGCGAATACAATGCCGATGTGTATGTAGCTTCACTGAATTGGAACAAAGTAATCGGATTGAACCAGTTCAATGTTTTGTTCAATTATAGCGATGAACTGGGCAAGGACCATAATGAAATGCTCGCAGGTACTGCGTTTATCTATTCCCTGGAGCAGGTAAAACTCCATACGCTATGGTCCAGGCTGAACAATGAAAGAAAGATAAAATATGAGCTGGGTGTTTCCCTTCAACTTCAAAACCAGGTGAAATTGGATGGCGCAATAGGACAGAAAGCAGAATACCAAACCGGTGAAGCTGCCATAACAGGCGCATACTATATTTATTTCCCTGAGAACAAAAGCATGCTAAAAACCATGCTCAGCGCAGCCTTCAGCCATCCATTCTATGCGGATGCCAAATCAGTGGCGCAGTTGTTCAGCTTCACCCAGGGAGTTGTATACAGGGATTTCTATTATTTCAACGCCAATACCACCAGCATCGGCGCCAACTTCACATACCAATTCCCCGTGATGAAGACGAATGCCTTTATTCAGCTGTGTGGCAATCTGGTAAATGCCAATATCGCCAATCCCAAAGAAGGACTTATCCCCTGGTCATATCCTGGTAGCAACAGGGTGCAGTGGCAATGCAGTATTGGATTAAATTTGTAAGATGAAGAAGCGGATCATTATTCTTACTGGCTTTGTTTTGTTATTGTCTACCTGTTTACTTTCATTCACCAGTGAATACAAGCCCTGGTTTGAAAATGATCCGTTTGCGGATAGTCTCCGCATCGTATACAGCCAGCCTTCATCACAATGGCCGGCGCCTCATGTTGATGCCGGTGTGAATTGGGAAGAGCTCGGCAGGCTGCCCGATGGGCCACTGAAGAATCCTACCGGTCAGCAACAACCGGTAATCGATCTGGGCAAAATGCTTTTCTTCGATCCCCGTCTCAGCGGATCAGGACAGATCTCCTGTGCTTCCTGTCATGTTCCCGATCTCAGCTGGACTGACGGCCGCGAACGCGCTGTAGGCCATGACCACCAGACCGGCCAGCGCAATACGCCCACCATCTTCAATATCTGGTATGCTAAACAATTGTTCTGGGATGGCCGCGCCAATAGCCTGGAAGACCAGGTGTTCGGCCCAGTTAACAGTGAGATCGAAATGCATAGCGATATGGCGCTGGTGCCTTCAAAAATCGGACAGATCTCAGGTTACAGCCCCCTCTTCAAAGCCGCTTTCGGCGACGATCATGTAACTGCCGATCGCATTGCAGAAGCCATTGCAATGTTCGAACGTACCGTGGTAAGCCGTAAAGCTGATTTCGACCGCTTCCTGGAAGGGAAAAAAGAAGCTATGAGCGATGCAGCCCTCAGGGGGCTCCATCTCTTCAGGACAAAGGCCCGCTGCATGAATTGCCATAATGGTCCATTGCTTACTGATAACGAATTCCATAATATCGGACTTACCTATTATGGCCGTGAATACGAAGATCTCGGCCAGTACAATATCACCCGCAAAGCCGAAGATATAGGCAAGTTCAAAACACCTTCCCTACGTGATGTGATCCGCACCAGGCCCTGGATGCACAACGGATTGTTCGATAATATAGAAGGCGTGATGAATATGTACAATGCCGGTATGCCACAACCGAAAAGAAAACCCAACCAGGAGAACGATCCCCTCTTTCCCAAAACGGATACGCTTTTACAGAAACTGAACCTCACGAAAAATGAAATTCAGGACCTGATCGCTTATCTCAACAGCATTACGGCTGAGCCCTGGAAAATGCGGCAGCCGGTGCTACCAAAATAACTTACAAGGCTCCTTCTTTCCATTATTTTATTATTTCCTTTTCCCGACCAATGTTACTCCATTGGTCAGTTTTACTGTTAAAATGGATACTGACCCAACCTGCATTCCCTGATCCCTGAAAATTATTCATTGAAGTATTTCGATATTTCTATACTTTTGTATCCTCGTATTGCAACACAACCATCCACACATCAACGATGCTATATGAAATCACTCCCATCCGGGAGGCAGCTATTTCATTCACTTAATCAAAGCAAAAAAATGAACAGGTCGATTTATGTTATGGCATTGGGAGCATTCGGGATTATTACAACCGAATTTGGAGTGATCGGCATACTTCCTGCACTGGCAAAGGAGTTCAGTATTTCCATCGATACAGCTGGCTGGCTTTTGAGTGCATTTGCACTCACCGTGGCGCTGACGGGCCCATTCACAACTGCCCTAACAGCCAGGATCAACCGCAAAACGATCCTTGCCCTGGTGCTGGCGGTTTTTGTAGTATCGAATATCCTCTCAGCATTTGCGCCCAGCTTTACTTTCATGATGATCGCACGTATACTCCCCGCCTTCCTGCATCCTGTGTTCTGGGCCGTGGCCGCTTCTGTAGCAGCACGCGAAGCTGGACCTAAAGATGCGCCAAAAGCAGTGGCGACAGTGATGGCAGGACTGAGCATCGCAACCGTATTGGGCGTTCCGCTCACCACCTATATGGCTGATCTCTTTAACTGGCAGGCATCTTTCTACCTGGCTGCTTTCATCAATCTTATTGCATTCGCAGGCATGATATTACTGGTACCCAGCATGCCTGTATCGAAGGAACGCAGCAGTAATGTATCCGACCCGATCCTTCGCAGTCCGTTTCTCTGGATCAAGCTCAGCACTACACTTGTGATGCTGGCCGGTATGTTTGCTACTTATAGTTACCTGGCGGAATTCCTGAACAAGATCACGCAAATGAGCGGCGCAGAGATCAGTATCATGTTACTGGTATTTGGCGGAGCAGGCATTGCGGGCAACTGGGCAATGGGCATCTGGCTCAGTAAGAACGTGATGCTCACAACCCGCATCTTTCTATTGTCGCTGGTACTCACGCATATCCTCGCTTTCCAGTTCGGTGGATATTTTGTACCGATGGTGATCATCCTGAGCATCTGGGGCTTCATTCATACGGGCGGATTCCTGGCAGCGAATATCCATCTCACTGCTTATGTTCCGCAACAATCGCTGGAGCTGGTAAACAGCCTGTTGCCTTCTTTCTACAATGCAGGTATAACTGCAGGCTCCTTACTGGGCGGTTATGTAATTGCACACTACGGTACAAAACAGGTGATCTGGATGGCGGTGCCTTTACTCCTCCTTGCCTATGGCATGAGTTTTTATACACAGAAGAAACCTGTTGCTACAACTGAGTTAGAAACGACGCCTGCCGGCAATCGACAACCGGAGCCGGAGCCCGTTCTCAGCGAGTAACTGTATCTTTGAAAATGCACTTCGATACAAATACCATCCAGGAATTCCTGGAAATGAAATATAATTATGTACACGATGTAGAGCCTGTGGCCGATGGATGGTGGTCGCAGGCCCTTACGTTCTTTACAGGTGAAGAGAAACTGGTGCTGCGCATCAACCAGCATCCGCTGGACTTTCAGAAAGATGTATTTGCCTGGGAACATTTCAACAGTGAAACCATTCCTGTTCCGGAGATCAAATCCACCGGTAATTTCAACGGGGATTATTTTTATTGTGTATCGGAATTTGTGGATGGGATCCCATCAGATCGCGTTTTGCTTGCGGAGGACCTTCCTTTAAAACTTCCATTGGCCAATACAATTCTCAACCAGCTCGATCTTATCCATCAGCTGCCTGTTGACCAATTGAGCGGTTGGGGATACACCGGCGCCAATGGCAACGGCCTCTTCGAGTCCTGGGAAACATTTCTCCTGGCGATCCACAATTCAAAATATCCCGCCAGTTGGCAGGAACTCGCAGCCAAAACCTGGCTGAATGGTCCTCTTTTCGAAAAACTCCTGGAAAAAATGATAACCTGCTTTCCTTTCTTCCCGAAAGAGAAACAGGTACTGCACGGCGATTATGGATTCGATAATCTCTTGCTTACGCCAGATGGCAAAGTGGCTGCCGTGATCGACTGGGCTGAAATGATGCTGGGTGATCGGTTATACGACCTTGTGCATATGTGCGAACCCTGGATGCAACGCACAGGTATATCCTATATCGATTTATGGAAAAAGAGAAAAGAAGAAAACGGAAATGAAGTATTGAATTTCGATAAAAGACTACAATGCTATAATATCCACTATACATTGTTCCATATGCATATCCATACAGTCAGGAAGGAAGAGAAAGAATACCAGGAAATGGAAAGATGGGCGATGGAGAATTTGTAACCTCGTGGCCATATTCGTATTCAAGGTTGATGCAACCTAAATAAGGTCTTTTGATTTTCATCGGCACTTTCATTCTGAAGTTCAAAAACAGCAATGCTGCATTTCACGGACCCTGTCGGTTGGAAGACCAGGCTTTTTGAAGGATAAATCTTAATTCAGATCGAAATACCATTCCAGGAAATCATTGAAAGATCTCCATTGCGGCGATGCATCGCCCACAAGAAACTCGTTCAGTTTCCTGCCGGCACTTAGTTCCGCCACCTCACCGGTAACGCGGTTGTAAAAGAAACCCGATTCAGCCTCAAAACTGTCCAGCGGAAGGTATTCATCCGGAAGATGGAGCAATTCATGCGTACGTTTTATATCGAGCTTATACTGTGAATTGACAGAGAACCATCCGATCTGGTAAATATCGCGGCGCCTGCTGTGAAATACCGGTCCATCCTCGGCATGGCTGTAAAACTGCGCAAAGGCAGCCTCGGAGGGAATACCCAGATCCCTCATCACATCCGAATAAGATTGCGAGAGCTGCTCGAACCACCAGCCTTTTGTTTTACAATATTCTATGACTTTTGAAGACAACATGTTTCGTTTTCTTATATGGTTTTAGAAGGGGCCATCCGTTTCCGGATTGACACAGGGTCCTGTGATTTCTCCATAAAGGTATAAAAATCTGCGGCAAGCCTTCCCATTGAACCCGCTTAAAAAGAATAGCTGTTTACCGTTGACAACATTGAAATGTATTCAAGTGAATATTTGAACATTTTAATCAATCTTCGGTTATTGCTTAACGTTATTTTCAAATCAGCCGCAAATTGCAAAACAGACCCCGGGGTCTATAAAAAACGAACACCTGTCTTGTAGTAGAAATTCTAAATACACATAGAAGTTCCTGGCACAGGAATGGTTAGGAATAACAGTGGAATTCTATTTTATCTCACATAGGTGAAATTTTATAGACAGGCCGAAAACCTTTACCAGACTGCGTCTTATCATTCATAAAATTACACTTGACCTTGATAATAAGAATTTTGAGGTAACAATGATCATCTTATTCGTTCCATTAATTAGAAAATTTTAACAAGGCCTGTAAGCGCTTACATATTGCATTTATCAAAGAAAGTAGTAGCTTTGCATCATAATCGAAATCTCCTTAGAAGACCCTCCTTATCTCTCAATACCATTATCGCTCTACCTGTCGTTCTCTAGTTCTCCTATGTAATCTCTATGTAACCATTTGTCTTGTTCAGTAGTTTCTTACAGGATTAATTCCATCCGTTGAAAGCCATCGTTGATCACCATCGTCCTGGGAATTACCATTCCTAAAACTATTATTATGTATCGTACCCTTTGGATCCTGATGCTGTGCATTGGCGCAGGCAACATGGTCATGTCTCAAACTACCCCTACTCTTCCTGCATTCACATGCTCAGGAACACCGCTTACTTCGAATTCTGCCATCAATTCAGGCGACTACTATGTTAGTACTTCAGGCGGTAATTTCTCAAATGTTTCCCTTAACGGAGGTAGACTCATTATCTGTGGCAATTCCACTTTCAACAATTTCAATTTCAATAACGGAGTGCTCATTATCAATAACGGAGCAACAGTTACCATCAACTCCCAGTTCAATATGGGTGGAAGCATGCAACTGATCAACTACGGCAATCTAACCCTTGGCACCAATGCCTTTCTTGGAGGAATGATTTATAATCATAACGGCGCCTTACTCACAGTTGCGGGGCCAACAACGCATTTGAACGGCGGTTCGTTTTACAATAACGGCGTCATGTCATTTGTGAATGTAACCGTGAACAGCGGAACTATGCAAATGGGCTCAGGCTCTGTATTCCATGCAAGAACGATTTTCAATAACCCGGCAGATTTCGTTACAGTTCCGGTTGGAACTGCCTGTATGAGTTTCGATGTATCGCTCGGTGGCAACAACAGGATCACCAATACTGCCAGCCTGAGGATCCATCAGAAAACCGGCGCATCAGCACCATCTACAAACATTACGGGTCCGGCTCCTGTAACCGCCAACAGTGCCGGTTGTGCTACATCGTTACCATTGACACTCACATCATTCACCGGCAGCCGCAAAGGCGATCAGGCAGAACTGACCTGGAGCACCAGCTATGAAGAGCAGGTAAGGTCATTCTTCATCGAACAAAGCAGCAACGGGCGCGATTACGCGGCCGTGAAAGAAGTGCCGGCCAATAACCGTCCAAGCGTATACCGCAGCACTGTAGCGCTTCCCAATAATTCATGGTTCAGGTTGAAGATGGTTGACATCGATGGCACAACTACCTATTCCTCCATCGTAATGGTGAAGCAACTCTCCACCGGATTTCAACTGGCGCTGCAATCCAATCCCGTTCGCGGAGGCAATACTGCTGTAGTGATCTCCACACAACAGGCGCAGCAAGGCACACTGATGGTGATCGACAATAGCGGACGCCTGGTGCGTCGCACTCCGGTAACTGTTCAGAAAGGCGACAACCGTGTTGCGATGGACCTTTCCGGCGTGAACAACGGACAATACTTCCTCTATTTCCAGGGAAACCAGGACCGCAGTCAAACGGTTTCGCTTGTAAAAATGTAATTCGGTAATTCTGAAAATAGCAAAAGGGGTGTTCTGATTCTTTATCAGGAACACCCCTTATAACATGCTGTATGCACCACAATACAACGAACAACACGGGAAGGTCATCCTTCTGCCGCAGACGCTATCAACAATGGAAAATGCAGCTCTTGTTTCCCGGAGGCTCTTCCATTGTTGATGGTCTCTGCGATAGCCAGGTATTCCTGGTTATCCTCCGTGACCTGGGCAATCTTCAATAAGAGGTTACTGCGGTAACCGGCCGACGTTTTGCTTCATGCTTTTGATGCTTCTGTTGCAGCATCGATCGCGGGATCTATATCTTTTGAATTACCCCTCGCGGCTTTAGTGAATAGTATGCCGGCGATGGGAGAAATATTGCTGAAGTAATTCCCGCCCGAAGAGGCCACCCGGGCGCCACCAATGTAGTGATCGGATTTTTCTATGAACTGTGGGCGGGATGCCACAGCAGGTCTGGGCCCTGATGCTGTTGAGACACTCATATCAGCAAGATTTATCGTTAGAATTTGCTACGTGAATTTCATTGATTCCTCATCAAACCCGCCTCACTTTCGTGTTTTTTAATAGCACGATCGTACTTTTCTTGTCCCACCGTATTACAATATTCCTTAACTTGTTTTTACAACCGACATGAATGCCGATCAAAAGCTACCTCTCCAAAATCAACCTTACTCATCCTAAACAGTTGCAGACACTCGTGGAGAACCGGCGCGTGTTCAATATGAAGAACTGTGAACTCAATGTATTCGAGACCTATCAGAACGCCTATCATGTCCCCCTCACTTTTAACGACCTGGTGATTACCAGTATGGTGAGAGGTAAAAAGATGATGCATCTTTATGATGAGCCCACGTTTGAATACCTTCCCGGCGAAACATTGATCGTTCCCGCAAACAAATCGATGGTCATTGATTTTCCCGAAGCCGATATGCAAAACCCCACACAATGCATAGCCCTTGCAGTAGACGCTTCCTATGTGAAACAGACCATGAACTTCATGAATTCCTATTACAATACGGAGGCAGATGATCATGAATGGACGCTCCAGTTCAGCCAGTATCATTTTTCGAACGACAATGAGATTTCCAGTATCATCAATAAACTGATCCGCGTTTGCAGCAGCGGTGAACTTGCCAAGGATATTTTTGCAGACCTGGCCATGAAGGAATTATTGATCAGGCTGGTCCAAAGCCAATACCTGAAACGGATCTCAACAGAGAAAAACAGCAATAACAATCAGGGTAAAGCACAGTTTATTCTGCACTACATACAGGAACACCTAACCGAAAAGATTTCGGTGGATGCACTGAGCAAACAGGTGTATCTCAGCCGGAATGTATTCTTCAAATGGTTCAAGGAACAATTTGGCATCACACCGCTTGACTATATCAACAGCGAAAGGATGAAACTTGCAAAGCAATTATTGGCCGATTCCGGTAACAGCGTGGGTTCCGTGAGCGCCCAATGCGGGTTCAGCGACGTGAACTATTTCATCAGGTTGTTCAGGAAACTGGAAGGGATCACGCCCAAAGCCTATAAAGACTGCATTATGTACACTCGCCGCTGACAATTACTGCTTCTTTTTTTTCGTTATCTCTTTGCGGTGCTCTCTCCCCCATTTGATCATCTCCAGGATAATGCCACCGAATGATTTACAGTAATCGGTTGATGTGTATTCTACCTCCACCGGAGGGCCTGCATACACCGTCCTTTTCACCAGCTTGTTCAGCTCCATATCTTTCAATTCCCTGGACAGCATTCTTCTTGTAATACCTGGAATACTTCTTTCAATTTCCCTGAATCGCGTATTGCCATTGCATATGGAATTGATGACGGGAATTCTCCACTTGCCGCCGATCACATACAGCGTATCCTGTAGCGCCTGGTATTCTTCTGACTGATTCCTGTACATAGTTGTGGTATACTTGGTGATACTGGTTACAAAATTATACCACTTTCCCCATAGCTTTGCATTAAAATCAGAAAAATGAAAAGATTCATCAAAAAGCTGGCAATAGTAACCGGCGGGAACAGTGGAATCGGCCACGCAACGGCAAAGGCATTGATAGCCGAGGGAGCAATTGTGATCATTACCGGAAGAAGAAAAGAAGCTGTTGAAAAAGCAGCAACCGAACTGGGCGCCATCCCCTTCGTGGCAGACCAGGCAAACCTGGAAGATATACAGCGGTTGAAAACACATGTGGAGGCCGAATATGGAAAAGTGGACATACTCTTCGTCAACGCAGGCATCACAGGAACTGGCGGCCCTATCGAAACCACCAGCATCGAGAACTTCGACAATGTAATGAACGTTAATTTCAGGGGAGCTTATTTCACATTACAGCAATTCATTCCCTTACTGAACGATGGCGCTTCTGTGGTGATGCTCTCCTCTATTGTAGCAAGTATGCACAGCGCTAATAATTCAGTATACCAGGCCAGCAAGGCGGCATTGAATTCCATTTCCAAAACTGCCGCCAGCGAGCTGGCAGCCCGCAGGATCAGGGTGAATATGGTGAGCCCCGGCCCTACCCGCACTGAAGTACTGGGCAAAGCAGGACTGGACCCTGCCGGCGTGGAAGCGCTGTATAATAACCTGCAGGAAAAAATCCCGCTCAAACAGATCGGCACAGCAGAACATGTTGCACAAATGGTATGCTACCTGAGCAGCGCAAATGCCAACTTTATTACAGGATCAGAATTTGTGATCGATGGCGGAATGACTTTATGATCTTACCGAATAGGCAAAGTGAATTATCAATCAGATGACAATGAAGCCCTGAACCTGACTGCAAAACTGAATGAAGCGAAAAATGAACTTACAGACAGTTGGGGATCCGAAAGGATCAATGACGCAAATTGGCCATCCGGATACATAATGGAATCAGACCAATGGACACAGCGATAAAAATGGACACCCGAACATAGTTGAGCATTTGCCAAAGAGATGTTTTACTCACCAGGTTCTCCGCCACTGATCGCGTTTCCGCTATCTTCTGAAAACTGATAATATTAGGCGCAAAGAAAGCCAGCGTCCAGACCCTTACTGCAAAATGAATAATAAACAAGATCAGCAACCAGTTCCTGGCAAATTCAATCTTCCAGCAAAATATGATAGCCAGAATAAAAGTTATTTCATGCAGCGAGTGTAAGATGATCCAAAAGTTCTTCAGGCTTGCTCCCTGCCCGCTCAGTAATAGCCTGAAATTGTCTGGAGGGGATGTTGTCCATTTGGGAACGAATACCAGCGTTTCAAAGATTTGAGCCCCATTCATCAGAAAATAGACAAGGGTAGTGATATAAAGCCAAAGCTCCGCTCTCGAGAGATAATTGGTAGTTATGTTTTCCATTTTAATATATTTTCGATGTAATGCATCTAATAATACATCCATATCGATGTAAAATTACGTAATAAAAACAACTTTATAAGATTTCAGGCCTTTTTAGACTAAATTTACATCGAATCAGACCTTTATTATGAGTGAACTAATTAAGTTGATCACGGCCTGGGAGGAGTACACCAAAAAACATCCGGCCAGTTCAGCAACTGAATTCTGTATGTATTTCCTGGCAAAAGAGAGTAATAGCCATTTGTTCGATGGACTTACGCCACCGGACCTCGATACAGTTTTTGCAAAACTGGTTGGAAGGCTTGCTGGCATGCATACTGTTTATTCAAAAATGGCTTTACAGGAGATACCCGGATTTGAACTGGAATGGTTTTATTTCCTGAATTCCATTTATCAACTGAAGGAAGTAAAGAAAACGCAGGTAATACAATACAACTTTACAGAACAAACCACAGGCATCGATATTCTCAACAAGCTGAAAAAACACGGATACATCACAGAACGAAGAGACCCCGGGGATAAGAGGGCAAAACTGGTAAGCATTACCAGGACTGGTGAAAAAACACTCTTCAGGCTCTATCAACTGCTCTACAAACCTACCCTGCTGATGTATAACGATATTGATTACAAAGACAAACAAGTTACAATCAATATCCTTAAGGATACTGAACGCATTCACCAGGAATTGTTATCAGGCTCAAGGAATAAATCGATAGACGACCTCCTCGTTGAAACATTGGGAAAAGAAAAGTTGGCTCAGCTGGAGCAGGAACAGAAAAAAAGGATCAGTGAATTTTCAGATGCAAGACGAAAGAAATGATTTTTAAATGGACAAGCAAATCCTGGAACAAACAACAAATCAGAAATGCCTGTTCCTGTCTGTATTGAGGGGGTTGATCAGCGATCTGTTAGAATAGGTGGCCAGTTCAAATTCACTGACATTCATAGATAGGAATGAAACATCAGTAAGCAGCAGTGCCAGCTTTTGTATGATAAGACTGGAGAGTGCCGCTTTTTGACTGGTGGTCCTGCCTTCCATTATACCAGCATAAATGTGCAGGAAGCTTTGCTTTCCTTCGCCAAGTAAATAATTATCGTAACTATTGATGCGGACCTTGATGTCGTTCGGAGCAAACAAGCCGGTGGAATCGGCAGCGGCATAAACGGTGTTCATTATAATAGCTGCCGGCTGCATAGCCAACACATTGCTTGAACATTCTATTACAAAATGTGGCATAGGATGAAGCAGTTTTGAGTTGAATGATTTAGGCGAAGTAACAAAATAAAGGGGGGAAAAATTGCGGAATATTTTCGTGCGATAGGAACAGGTATTGCAGCCTTGTTTTCCAAAATGCAGCTTAAAATGAAAAAAGCTACGCATAACGTAGCTTTCTGTGATCCCGCTGGGAGTTTAAAAAGCGTTACTAATCATTTCTATATCAATGTTTTACAACTCTATATTTCAAAAACCTACCCGATTTCCTACCCTCCACAATTATACCTGTTTGAATCGGTTTAAGCCATAGTTATTATCAGTGCGAAGATATAAAATAACATAATACAGTATAATATGCATGAAAGACAATTATTTCTGACTTGCCTATTAATGAGGATTAGTATGAAAAATTATTGAAAAAGTGACTGGGAAGCATCATTAGAAAGGAATAGACTGTGAAGAATCGAGGAAATTGTAGAGCATTTAAAGCCGAAAAAATCTTGATTTGGACAGTATCAGTCATTGGCAAGGCTTCGGCTAAAGTAAACTTCCCAAAAGGGTGTAAAATTGACTATGCGGACCTAGTAGGCGGTTCATGGACTACTGCGCAAAAGGAAGCATCATTTCAGGTAATCGCCCTTCCTCACGGCCAAATATTGGCAATAGAGCAGAAATGAACAATTCTGCGTCGATATTGACATACCTAATTACTTTTTCCAAAAGACCTTGTTCAAGATTACAGTAATCAGGATTGGATTTCACAAGATACCTTCTGCAAGCAAATGGTCGCACTTCATAAATTGAACATTCATTGTTTTTCAAAAAGACACATCTCTTTACTTGGCTTAAAGGAAAATCTGATTCACTTATGGCTAATTTTGATTCTAAATAGTGGGGGGAAATTGAGAAACCATTTTGCCGGCAATAATCTGCAATTACAATTGCTTCAATTTTTGATATTCTAACATTCAAATTGCAGCAAAATGAACATCCCTTTTTACAGCTGACCTTACCTTTCCTTAATTCTCTTTTATTGAATACTTCATCCAATGATCGGAAAGCAGATAATATGGCTTCCCCTTTATTCTCATTCCAATTACTTAAGAATCTGGTCTGATAGTCCTCAATAAACTGAACGATTTTTCGATGTAATTCCTCATTCTCCCCAAATCCAGGTTTGAGTCCCAATGCCATATTTAGTTCAGGAGTAATATATACAGAAGCATAACTCATATCTTAAATAATCCGAATATTTCAGACGAAAGTACGTCGAATTTAATTACCTCGCAGCTTTCCAGCCGTCATTAGTTTTTAAGGCAGAAAATCCTTTTAATTGAATTGTATCTCGCTTAGGCAAAGTTCCATCGAGATAAACCTCCCAAAATGGCGTAAAGTTGATTCTTTTTACCTGGTAGGTTATTTCGGCACCGTTGAAAGCGGGTATTTCACGAATCTCTTTGATATCGTCAAATTCAACATCACAAGTTTTAAACCAGCTCTTATATTTCAATTCGCTTGTTTGCTCGTCTTTTTTGGGATTACCCTCAGTGTAATATTTCTTCGATTCGAGGGAAGGCGTCACCCTAAATAAGTATTCATGTCCGAAAGGAAATCCACTACGGTCACCAATATATTCGACCGAAAACATACCTTTTTCTGAAAGCCTATAATATACTCGAGGAAGTGAATCCCAATCATGAATTACTAGTCCATGCTCAAAACTTTCCTTTTCTGTAACAGGGAATTTGATGGCTTCTTTAATAATTCTTTCGGCCTTGCTACTAGTCAGCTTATCACTACAACCAGCTATTAGAAAGGTAAAAACAACAGACAATAGGTTAGAAATTAAAGATTTCATTGGATGATGATTTAGATATAGTAAACTTATTAAATTAATACAAATTAATAGCTATAAAATGCTTATTTACAGCAATAATTAGGCCATCTAAGTACCTCATACAGCTTAAAGCACACTAAGATTTTTTTCCCATCAACATCTCCAATATAGCAGCAAGCTGATCACTGTAATTGTCCTGACCCAGACCCAGCTCCACAGCCATTACAGCCATAAGCGATTGCGATTTGCTATATTTTACAGGTCCACTATACCTATATCTGAAATAAACTGTCTTCTCATTATCTGTGAGCTTTTCTACATCCCATCCATTGAGAAGACCTTCAATTTCAGGTGTAATGAGTTGTGGCCTGAAAAACTCTTCCATTTACCAATATTTCACAGCATCTGAAATCCATAATAATTCAATATTGTTCTCTACCAAACCAACGAGATCGTTAGATGCAAGAAAGTTGTCAGATACTAGTTCCATTTGCCTATTTAACATCACTGTGTTTCCACTAGCATCCCCTTCTTCTTCATCTGCATAGTAAATAAATTCTGCCGTCACAGCGCATAACTTAAATGTTCTTCTGATTTCATCCTCTTCCTCCCACATGGTTAGTAGCAAACTGGGAAATTCACCTACATCTAGGATTGTAATTAGATCTCCCGCCAGGTAATATTCCGTTGGTTCATTGTTTTTTCTGTTTTTTATTACTTTTCTTCTCATACCTATTAGATTTTTGTTTTTCAATTTTTCATTTCAAAGTGGATCAAATGAATTCAAATAAAATTGACCTGTAACTTCTCTATAGAATCAGCATTATTTTTACACTGCCATAACTTATTTTTCCTACCTGCAGGCGATTCATAAATAAAGCTTACAGGCAATGAACAATCTATTTCTAAATGATCATTCTTATCAGGAATGGTTAGTGGGTCTTAAAAGGCAAATCCGTGCAGCTCAATCCAAGGCAGCCTTGCAAGTCAACAGGGAACTTTTGACCCTTTACTGGCACTTAGGCCAGCAAATTCAGGAAAAACTAAAGGTCGCTTCCTGGGGCGATGCCCTTATTCCCCAACTATCGACAGATCTTGGTCGGGCTTTTCCTGAAATGAGTGGATTTTCAACCCGCAACGTTTTTTATATTCGCAAATGGGTGTCATTTTACTCTCAGGGCTCAATTGTGCCACAAGCTGCGGCACAATTGCCGGAACAAGGAAATACAGTATTAGGACTTATTGTAGAAATACCCTGGGGGCATCACCGAGAAATAATTACAAAGTGTAAGAATGTAACTGAAGCTTTATTTTATATCCAGGAAATTATAAATAATAATTGGTCAAGGGCCGATCTCCTAAGGGAACTAAAGGGAAATCTTTACCAAAGAAAAGGAAGCGCCCAGCATAATTTCGCGGCCACCCTCCCACAACCGCAAGCTGACCTCCTCCGCGCAACCTTAAAAAGTCCATACATTTTTGATTTCTTGACCATTGGAAAGGAGGCAAAAGAGCGAGATCTTGAAAATGCGATGATTGACCAGATTCAACGATTGCTCCTGGAACTTGGTCAAGGATTCGCATTTATGGGAAAACAATACCAACTGAAGGTCGGTAACAATGATTTCTACATTGATTTACTTTTTTACCATTCGCGTTTGCATAGCTACTTAATCGTGGAGCTTAAAATTTGTCCCTTCAAACCTGAATTTGTCGGTCAGTTAAATTTCTATCTTTCTGTAATAGACCAACAATTAAAGCTACCATCCGATAATCCGACAATAGGATTATTATTGTGTAAGAGTTCTGACAAAATTGTAGTGGAATATGCTTTGCGAAATCTAAAAAGTCCCGTGGGAGTTTCAGAGTACAGGTTAACCAAAGAAGTCCCAAATGATTTTAAAGGTAGCCTACCGTCAGTTGAAGAATTGATGAAAGGATTGCAGAATAAAAATAACTTAGGGGAGAAATAAATTAAAGTCCATTCAGTGTTTGAAGCTCTTTTTTAATTTTTTTCAGCATGTTAATCTCCAATTCCGCTATATCACTCCATCCAAAGGAAACTAGGTTAGTATCTTCCAGGTGGTAAATAATTTTAAGATCATCAGACATACTGATTCCTGTAATACGTTTGCCTTTATCAGTTGACAAATGGATATACTTCTTAAAAGCAACATCTTTATAGGCCTTTTCTTCGGTTAAATGATAAAGCCCGGTAATTATTTTAATGAGTTTTATTTTTTCTTGTTTCATAGAAGTCATTTTAATTCGGGCCATGTTAATGTATTAAGTTCTTCGGATGTAGGATATCTAAGATATTCCTGTTCTGGCCCCATCCAGTTACTACTCAAATCAGAATGCACTTTTACCCAAGGTCGGTCATAGTGCTTGTGTCCAATGATGACAGGATGAATTATTCTCTTTTCAGGATCAATCAATTCGTTAGTGGGAGCATCCCACATTAGCTTAGTTCCAGGTTTTAAGTGGCTAATTTTCATTATTATAAGTTGTTTCAAGCCATTCGGTGTCCATTACAACAACGTTTTCTGTAGAATCAATTGAATAAAATGAATTTTGCTCTAATTCTTTAAGAACTTCGTTAACTGAAAGTTCTGAATCAATTATGATTTTGATTCGCGCATAGAATGTTTGTCGCATATAGATAAAATTTAGGTTTTAATTGAAATTTATTTATTTTCACATCTGTAAATAGTGTGGCAGATTGAAGGATCGCTATGCATTAATAGAAGGTTCTTTCTGAAGAGCAATATGCCATTATCCTAATAGTAATTATAGCATGTCATCAAATATATCCGGGAGAAGCTTTCATAAATTGATCGAATGATAATACAGTACTTTTCTCAATTATATCATCTTCAGATTCGCATATTTCAAAATCTCCATAATAACTTCCATCAAAGTAAATAAGATCTCCTCCTATTGAAAATTGCAACTCAACAAAACCAGTACAATTCTCGCCGTGTACTTTAATATTTCCATAAGTCCATGAAATATTAACTGGCCCAATTACGGGGCCGTCAAACCCCCAATCATCCATTTCTTGACTGGGATCGAATCTTCCATGAAATAGGTGTAGGTAAAGCATAAGCATATTCTTTTGTCCCTATTGAATTTCTTTCAATAAAAGAGCATTAATTCAATAGCATTTGAGTTATTAAGGTTCAATAAAGAAATGTTCTTTTTTTGCAATGTCCCATGCCTCATTCCATATGCTTGTATCTTTACAACAATTAACATTAGCGTCTCTTTGTAATACCCTACGGAAAGCTTCATTCATAGCCATGTTAGCATCGCAAAATTGATGAGAGGCACAAAAACTGCTATTAAAGCCTTCGGAATCGTTACGTTTATTAATAAAGGAAAGCTGTTCGTATGTTAACCATTCTTTTAAAATTTTTGAGAAAGCACAGGCAATTATATTGATAAGTCTTTTATTCATAATAATTGCGTATTGATTTTAATAGTAGACCATTGAGCATTATTGATGCAGAAACAAACTGATTCATAATGAGCTTTTATAAATAATAAAGCCCGAACATTGTATTCTATATTCGAGCTTCTTAGTAAAACATAAAAGTATTAAACAAGAAATAAGTAATTACGAACTAATTGACAAAGGGTATAGTTTCTTATTGTGACAAACCATGTAGTTGCACCCATATAGGCACGTTCTCTTTTAGCCATAGAATAGCTTCTGAAGGTGATTTATGGGTTGCAAGTATTTGCTTATTTCCATCTTTATCAGTGTCTACCATGTAGTATTCATGAACAGACGGACGGCAATGCAAAGAATTGAAAAAGTCAATGTACCCTTCATCGAAACAATTTCCTTTTACCTGTTCCAATTTTCGTACAATGTTGTCCTCCTTATCATAGATTACAATAATTAGTCTTTCACCTGGAATGGGCCCGGATGGATCAGGTCCAGAACACAATGTATAAACTCCAAGGTGTCCATTTTTAGGAGATCGGTATCCTTTTCGCTTTGTTGAATTTGACATACAATAGTTTTCCTTTTTGTTAAATTAAAAATTAAAAGACTGATCAAATTCCAAACCGGTTAGTTGTTCTAATTCTGAAAGGACTTCAATAAGTTCTTCGATCTTTAAATGATGGAGATATTGCGGATCTTCGGGATCATCATACTCATTTTTTTGATGAAAAAGTAGTGTGATCTCTACGTCGTTAAATTCGATATCAATTCCTGTTATGTAATTACCAGAACCATCAGAAAGATCAACAGGATTTGGAAGAAGTACAACTCCATAATTCTTATCATCAACTTTCTTATAGAAATAAAGAATTCCATCGAGAATATATTCCCTTGCCCTAGCAAACACTTCTTGAATTTTTTCAGCTTTCATTTTACAATATTTTTTAAAAAACATTAGAGTTTAAAAACCTGTAGACAAATCATTCATGTGTGTACAACTGTATATTATAGAATGGCCTTACTGGTTGTAAGATTGTAATCTCCTTTTGTTCCTTCAACCACTCGACGTGCCCATGTGGTATGAAGTTGACTTTAGCCAAAGCTTCTGTATACGGAAGTATATCCAAAAACTTATGATGAAATAGAACTTCGGTAGTAAAAGGGGTGTACTTAATAAGGTGTCCGAATTCGCCCAGCAGTAGATTCAGATTTACTTTGTCACTTCCGAATCCATCAATACTAGCAAAATATTTGGCAACATTAATATCTTCCGTAAATGATAAATGCTCCATTTCCGGATGGGGTTCAAGAGTAGTAACAGCTTTTTTTAACAGAATGCCTCGATAAATTTCTGTTGGCATAAACATAATTTGTTGAAGAAGCATTTGGCTAACTCTAATTACTGTGTCCTTATGTATTTTAAAATAATTGTCGGCTGCATTTAGTTTGATTGGGACAAGTGCATTAATTGACCAATTAAAATAAATGCCAAGATCTCCCAACATATCATAGAGTGAATACTTTTTTAGATGTGACATAATTCTTCGGTATTTTGCAAATGGAGAAGATGAAAATGCCCGGATACAATTGCGCATCCGGGCTTGAAATGTGAAATCAGAAAGAATTTAAAAACTATTGAGGTAGGCCGCTATTACATCTCCATGACATGGGAATGGCTTACAAAAGCATCCCAAACGTTTACCTTTTAACTGATGAATCCTATCTTTGAACTCCTGGTCAGTTTTTAATCTCTTATAGAAGTAATCCTTAAATTTTTGAATCGTGCTCCCCCCCTCGATTCACCGGGCTGAAGTCTTATTGGGTTTCCCAAATATCCATCTTCTCCCTTTCCAGATCTTCCTATATCCTGATAGATTGCAGTAGTCTGCATCAATGAATTTTTGTTAGTATAGTGTAAACTGCAACGATCTTATTGGTCATTTTTTCAGATTCCTGAAGGCCGTGTGGGTATAGAAGAAACCAATCTTCACTTCATTTTGAGATCAAGAATGAATTATAGCATTATTCCAAATCATTTTATTAGACTTATACACTTCGATAGTAGATTGTCCATCATTTTCACACGGCTGCATAAGCTCTTCTGTTTCTAATAAAACCCTGCTTTCAACTAACCCATTCTCTTCATTCATAATTACTTCAACCGGATTGGCCTCTAATATCTCGACTAGCTTCGACATATCAATCCCTTCATTGAAGCATAATCGATTCCAAATAGTTACTTTAATATCTACATAATTATTGCTCATAAAATTCTATTTAGGAATGTTTAAAAATATACACTATCTAGTTTAATCCAGAAATGTGTAAACTAATTTTCCAGATTCAAAGTGAATTTCAATTTCGTTTTCTGAAATCGGATGGAACTGCTTTTGGGTAGGCCAACTGCACCAACTATTGGTGATCTTATCTCCAATGATAGTTTTTAGAGCAAATTGATTGGTTTGGTGTATAGAGATTTCTCTTTCGCCATAATCTTTTTCTAAAATATGCTCATTGTTTACTTTCCTAAATAGTTTGGCTTTTACTTTTACTCCCAACTTCATTCTATTTTGGAAATCGGAAATTGTTTTCATTTTATTAGTTTTTATGATAACTGAGAGTATAGAAGGCGGCTATCCTTTATGTATTTAGCCTAAGAAATCACTTACTTTATCAAGTATTGTCTTCTCGTTTTCAGTTGTTTTCATTCTAGCTGAATAGTCATTTCGTAATGTGTCAGGGTCTACAATCAATGGTTTCATACTAGCGATCATCTCGGTGATATTAGGATCGTTAGTAAAGTTTAGTCGAGGTAATAAGTCCATCAAATCTTCAATATTTGTAACAAGTGAGTTTTTGAATTTTCCTTCTTGGTCAGAAAGTTTTTCATACATATGATGGATTACTTTTTGAATTCTCTCCCATATGTCCTGTGTTGCCTGATAAATACGCTCATTAATACTATCTTCAATTTGCTTTTTAAGCACTATTTCATCAAGGGAACTTACTCTTATGCGAAAATCTTCTAGGTCTGCTATTGGCATTGTTACCGCTTTGAGATCGATTTTTTTAGCAAGGTCTGGTACTGAAGGATAATCAGTTTCTCTATACATTCCGTTCAATCGCTTTTTTGCATGTTCTTTTAATTCAGGAAATAGCTTCACGAAATTTGCACATGCTTCTTCAAATTCTTCTCTGTATTTTCTGATTTCTTGAAGAAACGTAAAGATATTTTGAGAGGGAAGTAATCGATCTCCATTATCTCCCCAGGGTAACGTAGATTCATAAAAATAGTTTCTAGCAGCAGATGCTATTTTTTGAATTCCTTTCAATTCATCATCACTGATAAGTATTTTATTAAAATTGCCAGCATTTGTAGCATTATGCTCCTTTTCAATTTCATGAGTGATCTTTTTATCGTTTTTCCTGCCTGACCATTGTTTAATGTTCAAATTGGCTAACATTGCACATTGTGATAAATCTTTCATAACATTTTGTTTTAGATGAATTAATCTGTAACCTGAATAACTTCTCCGAATGGTGGATCGAAGTCAAAATCTCCAAATTGAGCCCAGAGTATATTATATTCGGGAGCCGGGGGGAACGATAGGCATTCTCCATCAGTTAAATACACAACTATTTCGGGATAAAGATTATGGTCATCGATAAATTCAAACCCGGGTTTAAAGTCAGTTCCGCCTCCCCCTTTGGGAGTAAGACAAATTGGTTCGTCTGGATCTAATTCCTGAACAGCTTGAACTTTTGTGTCAACATAGATAACAGTAAGGGGAATTTTGAAAGACGAAGTTATTTCCTGTATTTCTGCACCAAAAGCATTAATGCGGTCATTCGATATACTACCAGAGGTATCGACTATTAGTACTGTGGCTCCCACTCGCGGAACTTCTAGTGAAGGAAGATAAAGGCAACTATGTAAGTACCTGGCAGATGGCTTGGTCCAGGTATAATCATCCTTAACAACTTCCGTAAAAAATCTTTGAAGTGTTTCCCGCCAACTAACCTTAGCTTTAATAGTTTCAGATACTATTCGTTCAATGAAGTCCGGAAGATTTCCCTGAGCACGCGCAGTCATTGCTGCTTGTGTTATAGCCTGCTTTATCTTTGCTTCAGCTTCTTGCTTATTTTCTACTTCAGGCAGGTCGTCTACATCTCCCATGCCTCCGATATCCTGTGGTATAGAACTATCCTACCCATCAGAAATATCCTCTTTTTTCAAAATTGCGTAAATACGCTCCGCACTCATATTTTGAAACCGATCATCCAATAAAGCATCATCCGGCAACTGAAACTTTGCTTTTTTTAGCAATGGATTAATGGCATAATCCGCAGCTTTATTCCAAATAGCTTTATCTCTGTTAGCTCGCCTTAAATGATGCAAAGAGGAAATATGTAAAACTTCATGGGCAATGACAGTAGCGATCTGTTTAATAGGTAAATTTTCGATAAAAGAGGGGTTGTACCTTATGCTAGTTCCATTAGTGACTGTGGTTCGAACTTCCTTGTCTTCAACATAAGATAGTCTCAAAGCAAGTGAAGCAAAAAAGGATGATCGAGAATCAATTGAATTCTTGCTTTTTTTAATTTTTCAACATAATTCATTATAATATGATTAAATCATCAAATCAGATTTCTCTGTTGACCATTCAATGAACTCGCGGGTATGTGCTACTTCAGGAGATCGTGTAACTCCATCTTTAATGCAAGCAACACCTATCTCATCAGGTAAGCGTTTTAGATATGTGATGATGGATTTGATATTGCTATCAGATAGTTTCCTTGCTAATGCAGCGGAGATTGCATATTGGGCTCCTGGGTCGTCAGGCATAATAGCAGTGCCTGGAGAGAGAATAATTTGATCCACAGAAGGTAATTCTCGGTAAATCTTTAAGAACGTCCGATACTCTGTAGCAAAAGCTTCTCTAGCAGCACCTTTAAAAACTTCAAATTCCAATTTTTCAACAAGTCCTGCTAATTGTTGTTTACCTACATTGGCAAAGGTCCTGGGTGATGGATAGTTGACTAGATCTTGTGTTGGATTAAATTCATCAAGCATGGAAGGTTTGAATCTGGCGAATGCTATCAATTCAGTCGGCATATTATGCTGGATGGCCCATTTAACCCAATCATCGGTATCAACTGTCAGCTCAACGATAGAAACAAAACGTGATTTTACTGGTTCTAATATTCCGCGGACACCTGCTTTATCCTGTCTTCGATTACTAGCTGCAATAAAAGTAACCTGGTCATTAATGACATGACCATTGATTCGTCGTGTCAATATCAGTTGCATACAAGCTGCTTGTACTGCCGGTGCTGCCTGTCCTAAATCATCCAAAAAGAAAACTGTAGGTTCTTGGGCTACAATTAATTGATGCAAATCACCAAACGGGAGGAAGTCAGCAACTCCTTTTTTTGTTGGAAACGGTAACCCTTTATAGTCTGTTGGGTCGCTTACGACCGGATGCGAAATGATAATGTTTTGTCCAAGCCGGCGTGCAGAATTAATAATTATATCAGATTTTCCGCAGCCCGGTTTTGAGGTGATTAATGCCGGAAATCGGTTTTCCATACAGAAAATTAAATACTCCTGTATCTCAGATGGTTTCATACAATAACTGTTTATTGATTAAATTGAAAAAGGCAGAACTTTCGTCCTGCCTCTGTATCTATTTGAGAAAAGGTTTTACGCCGCTTTCTTTGCCACTTTCCTTTTTGATGAATTTCTAATTTTCGGCATATTACTATTTGTAGGTTTCACTTTTCCCTTTTTCAATAATTCCGCCTTTTGCTCCTGTAAAACTGAAATTCTTACTTTCATGTTTGCTTCCCTTTTCTTAGCTTTCTCTGCTTGAGCAGCTTTAATTTCGTTAATAGGGAAACACTTCATTTGTTCTGCAATCATCCTAAATAGGTACCCGGATGGATTATTAGGCATGTTTGTGCTATATTTCTCTAAGAAAATATGTCGAAGAATAAATGTGATTTGCGTTTTTGTAAGTTTTAAAAGAGCATTGTAATATGCCTCTAAACTTTTTGAATTATACAAATCTGGAGTTTTCAAAATCTTGAAAATCTTTTCTCGCTTATGCCAGGGTAGCAATTCTAACATCAGATGATTTATTACGGCTGTATCGCATGGTAAAGGCTTCAAAGGCAATGAGTCTATTTTCTCATAACCTATGAAGGCTTTAGAAATAGCTACTTGTATATGCTCCTGATCCTTTTGTCTTTTCAGTTTATCCCAATCATTAATTCGTTTAATTTCATTTTGAATTTCCACTGGCGTAACCCCATCTTTCTTCGTGTTAACTTTCTTGGTCTTCTTTACTATAGGAGTAAGCTCTATATATACATACTTACCAGCACTGTTCCCTGAATGATCTTCTACCATGAATGCTTTTACATATTTTCCGGAGGCAACCATTTTATCAAAAGCGATCTTCCTGTCATTAAAAGATTTAATTTTATCCTTGAATTCTTTCTGGGCTCTAGTGTTGGGCATGCCATTTTTTCTAGCTCTCGCTAAGAATAATTCTTCGTTTGGTTGTTCAGGGACTTCCACCAATTTACATTCTGCGCCATAGCCTTCTTTTAGGATTTGACAGCCTTCACTTTTTAATTTTTCAATCATTTCGAATTCACCATACCCTTTATAAATGAAAGGAATCGACGGATCTTCCTTGCAATTGTTAATTTCCCTTTCAATATGCAAGGAAGTCTTATTGTTAAAACAAGTCAAATTAGTACAACGAGGATTTTTTACATCTTCCGGATAAAGGGACACACTCGCTGTATTGAACGGGCATCCAATACATGCACCTGCTTTTGAGCATAACGTGGTATCGGAAACATTAAAAGCAGCTTCTGAAAGAAATCCTTGATACTTCTCAATCAGGCTAGTGTTTATATAAATTTGCGGGCTTGCAGACTTTTCGTCCTCTTTACTTACTTTGGAATTATATAATTCCTGTTGTGCAGAAATAGGTAATCGAGCAATGTATAAGGCTTGTTTGATGGGAATGGCGGATAATGATACCATACGCTGCCACTTTGGAATAAGATCATTTAACTTGATGTTCTGTCGTATAAAATAGACTGTTTTACCCGTTTCAATAGAAATATCTTCGATAGATTTCTTGCCCTTGTCAATTAGAACTTTTAAGCTAATCGCTTGCTCCATCGGGTTAACATCTTCTCTTTGTATATTTTCCATGTGCTGAATAACTCTGGCTTCCTCATCTGTGAAATTCCGAACAATGGCGGGAACCTCTACCAAATTTGCCTTTTTTGCATTGTGGAATCGACGTTCGCCGCAGACTATCATATAGCCATTCTTATGCGGTCGTAGTAATAGAGATTGTATGATACCCTTTTGTTTAATTGCTTCAAATAACTCCTGATCTTTTTCCCTATTGAATGTTTTTCTTGGTTGATCAGGATCAGGCACAATTTTTTCGATTGGTACACGCATGAGAATTTCATCCTTAGTCTGAACTAAAGTTTCCATGTTTAAATTTTTAATTGATTTTTGAATACTAATTAGCTGAATCCTAAAAGTTGAAAGAAATTTGAGGGGATTGAATTGTGGACTGGGGTTTAGTTGCGGGGTTTGAGAATGTTTCTGAACCCTTTCTGTCTTTTTTTTCCTGGAGGATTATTTGCTTTACTATTTCGCGTCTCTTGGTAAAAATGAAGCGTCTTAAATCATTAAGCTTTGAAGTAAGCCATTTGCTTAGTTCCTTCGGAGCTTTTACTTCTGTCCAATGATTTTCGTTAAACCAATGTTGACACACTTTACAACTCAAATGAGTGAATATATCTGTCCATTCGGAAGTCATAGGTGCTTCAAGTGTTCTAGTATAGATATAGATAACACATTCCACGTCTGTAGCATATTCTTCCTTTTTCAAGATTCTCGCCATTCTTTCAAGTGGAACTAGTTCCAATAAACGTTTAGGAATAGTATCCGCCCACGACGGGCTGAAAGTTAAAATAGGGGCTGTAAGTGCATCCATAATGTCAAACACAGCATCATTACCCTGTTTGGATTGTGACGGTGGCTTTTGTGTTGCATCTACATTGAATAGCAGATTATTACTGCTATTTTCAAATTTTCTTTTCATAACTTAATTAAAATAAATCAGTGATTCAACTATCGAATGTTATATGGTACTCCATAGCCCATTTGTAGCAACTTTTTTGCTGCAATCCTGAAATCCCGGTTACATTCTAAAAAGGCAAATACGGCCGCAGGACTATATGGCTCGCCAGGTAGAAAGTCTGTATGTGGAGTGTAAACAATAAATACCCTTGTAATATGATGAAGATTGCCAGAAATTGGGTGATTTGGCGTACCCGGTCTTTTAAAATAGGTTCTTTCCTGGGATTGAGCGACAACTGACCAATTATGCCTGATTAAAAGATCGATTACCTCCTGAACAGAAGCTTTAGCATTGAAATCGTCAAGTGGGCTTTGAGAATTATTAAAGTGAGAGCTTTTCTGTTCTTTGTAAACAACCTTTAGATCCGAAATCTGATTAAAAGACCTGGCTACCTTCTTAATCAATTCATTTTCAGTATCGGAAATAAATGGAATTCTGCCAATATCATTTTGTAAGAACCCATATCCTTCTGTTGGAAATTCAATTGAATATCGACCATTCCCCAAACATTCAATAAGAGGTTTCGATTTACAACCATGATCTATTGCCTTTTCAGCGTTAGTAGAGTTACGTCTTGCCAATAATTCATAGTTGCATGGATTGTAGGTTCGATAAATAAAATGGTAGCCTTGATTCCTTGTGGATGTTACAATTACTTTTTCTATTAGTGCTGGAGCCTGCTGATCTAAATCAATCACAAATTTTTCAAATAGCTTACCAGTTAGATCATATTTAGAATCAATATCCAGAACTTCTAAGCCACCCGATACTTTCCCGCAGATAATAGCAATGCCAAATACACTCGGTTTCGAAAAGGCGGAGATAATTTCCTGATCAGTCATTAATCTACTCTGAAACTCCTTCCAAGAACCAATACTCTGTTTAAAAACATCGACAGGAAAAACTGACAGGCCCAGATCCTTATATTTTTTAGCGTAATGCAGCAGTTTCATCATCACAATCACTTTTAAACAAATCTGATAACTCATTAGTGAAATACCTTGAAATAGGATGCTTTTTTATATAAGCATATCTTCTTAAACAATAAATCAGAAACGGAGTGTTTTTCTCCGTAATCAGAAACTCTGAAAAAGATTTTAAATCTCTATCCACATTTCTTCGCATGTGTGAATAAATTCCCGAGTGTAAAAAGTATGTCCCTTCTAAGAGTTGAAAATATTTTGCAGAAGTTAGTACGCGCTTCAACAGCTCTCTTCTCTCAAAAATGTTATTTGCTTTAATTTCAATGAAATCCAAAAAATCATCTATATCAACAAGAAACAGAATTAGCAATAACAAAATCTTATTTATGTCTTTCATACCAGCTATTTTATTCGGTAATTACTTGCTTCAATTATGCATTTTGATCTTGCCTCATTCATAGAGTAAACTATTTCTTCGTTATAGATTATTTGAAACACAGGCAACTCACCTGATTCTGTTCGCAGTTCACTTTCCCAGACGAAACAACCAGAATTTGGTTGATCAGGAAAAATAGTTGCTCCAAATAGTTTTGCTTTTTTCAGAAACGCGTGAATGTTAGAATTATTTACCGCATGTGCATACTGATTCTCATGCCAAAAACACAGCTTGTGAATTCTAATTCTTTGCTCTGGCAAACTCGTAGAATCAGAGTAAGGAATTACTGTAATAAACTCTTCAGTACTGTTTGTTGCTTTGTTCATAAACATTTTTTTATATTTTGTATGATTATTCTCCCAAAATTGAATCTGCCAATAATGGGGGCGAAAAGAAAGCCTAAACCGCAAGGGCCTCCAGTTGACACAACAAAACCTTAATGAAGGCCGCAAAAAAGGCCCTCGTTCAGGGGCTTTTTTGAGAAGGGGTGGCAAAAGCAAAAGGCGCACATCGTTCATGTGCGCCTTTTGCTGTGTTAGGTTTTGTTGTGTCAACTGGAGGCCCTACATTTGCTTTCCTTTTCGCCCCCAATCTTGACAGAATCAATTTCAGTTCTACCTCACTATCTTGGCAGTATTGTTAGTTTTTATTTCCTTTTTACTCTCTGACACTTTTATTAAATCTTTAGCATTTTTGTTTCCAATTTTTACCACCTCATTAAGCCAATGCTTATCAATAAAATTATTGTGCTTGTCCTTAATTACTAATACATCATTTATTGGGGAAGCAATCACATAGAATTTTTCAATATGCCCATCCACAGTAATCGATAATTCCTTTGTGAAACCATTTTTTACCCCATTTACTATATTATTAAAGGCCATAAGAGACAAGTCCTGTATTGGAAGCTCCCGCAATTTTGACTCTATATCAAACTTACAAGATTGTATACCATTAAGTGTGAGATAATACCAATCATCTTCACCCTTACATATACTTTTACCGGCGGTTAACAAAGCAGCTTCTTTTGCATTAAAAGAAACTTTCGTATCCAATTTGAAAGTGTACCAATGACTTTTTGCAGAAGAAGTGTCAAATTTTGAAATTCGACTGGAAGTTTCAAATTTCTTAAACTGATAAGCGTTTGTTTCAGGAATCTTATTGAAATGGAGTATGTAATTTACTTCAGGGGCCTTAACGTCATAGTAACGAATTGAAAACGAAGGAAGACCTTGCTTTATGGACTTACTTAAACTTAAATCTACATTTTGATGAAACCCGTTTTTCTTTAGAGCTTCAGATAATTGAAGTAGATTCTGTGTTTCTCCAACCTCTCTTTGAAAACTATCGACATAATTCGTATGCCATCTATTATTTTCAAAGGTTCGTCCAAACACATTAGAGAGAAACCTGGCAAAGCCTCCATTTAATAAGTAATTTAAAACAGAGGGGGTAATCTGTACTTTTATTTTTCTAATCTCACTCTTAATAAAAGAAAGGCTCAACTTTTCTCCGTCAAGTTTAGTCTTTCTGAAATGCAGCGCGATATTTTCCAAAGTCTGCATCTTCATAAGTAAAGAATGGCGATCGTTAGCAGCAATAATTGGGTTCAGTATCCGGTATTGCGTATCCTGCTCAATATATAGAGTTAAAGCATCAAGTACCCTGTTATTATGATTGATATTATTATTCACGAATCCTGTTCTACTATAACAATTTGGCTTTTAACAGAAACCGGTTTGGTATTTCTAATTGCAGATTTCTTCCTCCATTCTCTTCATTAATTTCAACTAAGAATTTCTTTTTATCAGGAATGGTCGTTTTCGGAATAACAACTATCCATTTTTGATCACAGTTACCTTTCAATAAAGAAAATGGCTGGCTATAGACAGGAGTGATTTCTATTTGCTGTATTGAGGTTCTCTTTGTTTTTTTTCTGTCTGAAACATACATTCTAAAGTTTGACGGAAGAAAAGACAAATTCGAGAAGTTAGCCAATCTAAACTTTAGAAAAATCAGATCATCGGTTGCATAAATCCCCTCCAGTTCGCATAACAAATCGAATTTTTCTTTTCTTCTATTCAAAAATGACCTTTCACTTTCAATCCGCTCAATATGCCATCTTATTTTCTCTATATTAGAAATATTTGAGGTTAAAGCTTCAGGAAACCCATATCTCGGCATATTCTTTACAACAAACTTTGTTGCCTCCGGTTTCGGCGCAAATGTTATACAGAAGTCATAAATGTCACCATCTATAGTAATTACTTGGAGGCTCGTTGTATCACTAAAGGCTTGAGATGCTCTAACGGCTAATACATTTTCATACCCGGGCATTTTTGCCGCTTCCAACTCAGGTATTCCACATCTTCCCTCCCCAATGTTTACAGGAAAGCTGATAAGACTGGTTGTTGCAGTTCCAATCTCAAGATGAATAGATTTTACAGGTAAGAGCTTGAAATCAGGAGGAGCCTGTGCATAAGCAAAGTTCATGATAAAACAGGCAATTAGTAGTAGGAACTGTATTGTTTTCATGATTCGTTTTTTTAATGTTTAAATGTTTATCGTAAAAGGACTTTAGAGTTAGCCTTAACGGTAGCATTAAGTTTGGTTGTCTTTCGGGCAATAGCGCTTTTAATGCCTTGTATAGCGGTATTGATAGCCTGTGTTGACATTGATTGATCTAGTGAAGCAATATTTAGGGATTGCAAAGCCTCATTCGCAGTTGCTTTTGCTCCCTCGGGCGTAACCAACCCAGGAACATAAATTCCTTCATTGCCGCGCAAATCATAAACCTTTAACCTGAGAGGGAAAAAGACATTATTGTATACAAGTTTATCGATGTTAACCTGAATGCGCTCATTAGCAAATGAGCATTGGCCGTCCAGCAACGTTCCGGCAGGTATTCGCTGGTTATCCAGGTAAATATCCTGCTCCAGCATTAGTGTTATAGTACTGCCTTCATTTAATATTTGGTCTTGCAAGGTTGTAGCCTTAATTACCTTGTTTTGCGTTGATGGAGTTAAAGCGGAAGGTCTCAATCCATAAAACCCATTCGATTGCGTATGTGGTATAGTAGAAATATTCTGCTTTTCGGTAGTAGTCGAATCGGGTTTAGGTACGGGCGGGCTTTTCAATTCCGTTATCATTTTCACTATTCGTTCGGCACGCTTCAATTCCGGATCTTCTTCTGCATTCTGCTGAAGGGTAGCCATCAGTTGTTCCAGCTGAGTCACATCAACTGAGGGTTTTTCCTTTAAATTTTCATTTTCAAATTGATCAAAAGTTTCGGGCATAGGTTGCAACACCTTGTCTAATCTGGCAAGCTGTTCATTCATCTTCTTTTCCTGATTTTTCATCCTTGCAGAAGTAGGCATTGGCCTTTCACCAGGATCGTATTGATCGGCATACACCTGGTCAGGAGGGCCGGGATTGAAAAATCGGGGAATTTGCTCTTGGAGATTATCTTTTGCCTTCTTAATAGAATCATCCTGAGCTCTTAAATATGCCTCCAGCTTACTCCTTGGCTCATCCTCAATTTTTGGTGAAGGAAGCGATTTATTAAATTTGTTTTCTTCGTTTTTTTGTACGTCTTCCTTTCCAGGCATTAATTGGTATATAAGAACACTAATAATAATGGCCGGTACGACACAGAGAAGAGCGAGTGCAATCAACTTTTGTTTTTTAGTTTTTTTTGTTTCCATAACTATTATGCATTTGATGATCTGTTAAATATGTGGAATTACTATCTTGCAAGGGAAAAGTTTGCATTGCATTTTTCAAGTAGTCAATGTTCAAAGAATCTGGAAGAGTTATATCCGGGAGGATCACAATACTATTATGAGCGGGCGTTTTATTACCAGTTTTGAAAATAGATGATTTTAGAAATGTACTGGAACAGATCGCCACCATTATTAAGAAGTACAAGCAGAAAAATATTGTTCTTTGCCTGGCAGTTAATCTTTTTTCGGCCTTCTGCATTACAGAAACAAATTTATTCTTTAGTCTTTCCTCAATTGTTGCTATAGTATTTTTTGAAGATGAATTTCCAAATTGTGCTTTCTTTTTTCTTCTAAAGCGTTGCCACATCGTTATACTTTTAATGATTTAAGTCTTGGTTTTCGATAACAGACCATTTTTCAATTAATAGTCCATGTGGGTTGTCTTCACTGGCAAAAGGCAAAATCCTAATTTCTCCCCTGCTTACGAGTGATCGAACAACTGTACTGGTAGACCTTTTGATAGTAATCTTTCCATAATAAACAAAAGACCAGGGATCGGATGATGTATTCACAACTATGCTATCTTTTTGAACCTGCTGGGTAATATTGGCTGCAACAACATTACTATAGTAACCGCTTTCTTTTAAATTTTCGTAGTAATCCAGAGCTGATTTGTCGGCCAAGGATAATGCATTAGAAACATTACTTGTATTCGCCTTTTCATCAGGAATCAGTGTTAACAAATAAAAATGGAACATTTTTACATGATCTTTGATTTCTATAGGCCATTGTAGCAGTCTGTCTGATTCTATCGCATGATAAACTTTTCCATTGTTAATTACCAAAACCTTACTTCTATCCTTCCTACGCTCATTATGAGTATATAAGAAAATAAAAGTAGTAAGGGAAAAACTACACACGAGGGTTACCAGTGAAAGCATTCTTGTATATTTAAAGGCGGTATTGATATTTCTGAATTGTTGAAACATTTTGTGCTATTAAGAGTTTCCAGATATTTTGCTTTTGCTGTAGCTTTCATTCGTATAAGGTTCAGAGTTTTTTGCATCGGCCATCGAATAATGAAACATATCATTGCCAGGTTTATCCGCACTCATACTACCTCCAGCATATTGGCTTGCTGCATATCCTGCTCCACCACCAGCAGCCGTCATGATCATGGTTCTTCCAGCAGAAGAAAGTTTGTTCACCTTCATTAAGATCGTATTTGCTCCAGAAGCATGTATAATATAGTTGGCGATACTTGGGATACTGAAATAGCCAACAGTAGCTATCAAAAGGAAGATAAGGTATGCTATGTCAGTTGTCCCGAAGGATGTTAAACCACTGTTCTTCATGGCTTCAAGATCCACGTGAAGCATACCTTGCTGAACTTTACTTATCAGTACACCGAATAGATTTGCAATTGGCAACCAGAGAAAAACATTAACAAAACGGGCAAGCCAAACATTCAATACATGCTGAAATCCGTCGAAGATTGAAATGCATAGTACAATTGGGCCAATAATTGCAAGGATAAGAAGGTGGAAGGTTCTAAGCGTATCTATACAAATTACAGCGGCAAAATATACAATTTGCAAAATGATGGATAACATCAATTTTATAAAGAATGAGATTGAATTTGTAAAAATGCTAAACGAAAATGGGTTTCCACCTTTGGACATATAAGGATCTCCTGTCGATCCACTAGGATATGCATATTCATCCCAACGGGTATCTCTTTTTTCCAGCTCACTTGCTAGTTCCTGGTATTCTTTAGTCTCCGAAATAGCAATAGCCCTTTCTGTCAATAGAACTTCTGTTGCAGTATTGCTTTTTGTAACCATTGCTTGTGTGGCTATTTCAATAGGCTCTAATACTCCCCGTACTACTCCTATGGCTAATGGATAAATAGAAATGATAAGGCTGATACAAAATGGCCGAAATAAAGGGAAAAAATCGATTGGCTCAGCAGCGGCAATATGCTTCCAAACTCTATATCCAATATAAAACAATGCGCCGAATCCACCGATCGCCTGGGCTACTGGAACCAGCTCTCCTGACATTTTCATTAAATCCTGATAGATGCCTTTTAGAATTCCCTGGTAACTTTTTATAAACCCACTACCAACTTGGGCAAATAATTTTGTTGGCAGGATGACTGTTAGGGAAGTGATAATAAAATATATTAAACGCATATGGTTACTTTGATAAAAATAATTGGTCAATATTTTTATGTTCCTGTTTTGAATGATCACGTTGCCTTACCAGGAGATACCCCTTCTTGTTAAAGGAGTGCAGAAATTGTAATTTATCTGACATTTGATCATATATTCTATCGATGGCTTCCAACCGTTCAGCATCATTCATACGTAGTTTATTGGCCGTTATTACCATAACAAGCTCATCCATGTTCTCAACAGATCGGTCAAATAAATTCGAAAACACTTGTTCTATATATTGTATTTCCTGAGGATTGAGTGTTGCTGTCTTTCTAAAATCATTTAAAGCATTTTTATACTGCTTAACTATGCTTAACTGAATGTTGATAATCTCAGCGATACGATGGTATTTTTTTACTGTGGGACTTATAGCTAGTAACCCGTTAAGAAAAGTATTATGAAGAGAGAAATTCCCTTGTGAAATATCCTTGATCGTATTGTAGCCTTTTGAAACAATCTGGTATCCTTTATACATTTGATCAAGGATAGCTCTAAGCTGGTTAAGTTTTTCCAGATTTAAAATAAGCTGCTGCAATTCTGCCGCCTGGCAAAAGGAATTTTTTGGTGTGCTGAAGAAACAAATTGTAAGAAGAAGAAATAGCTTAAGCATAATTACACGTTTAAGGTTGGTTGGGAAATAGGAATAGATCTTGTAATTGCTGGATATCGTGATTGCGTTTGTTTTTTTGGTTTACCAAAACCCTGAGCGAATTATTAGCAGCATTCGTTGCTGCTTTTTTATTTTGTACATTCTGGTGAATAACTGCTATCCCTTCAATTCTTTCGTGATCGCTCATTTCTAATTCCCCACTTGTAATTACATTAAGTAGATGTTGGATATCCATTGAAAGGCTCTCTAGCAGGTTAAATTTTACGTTCAGGATGTATGCTTTTTCGTCCGGAGAGAGAGAGGTGTTTGAAAGTGACTCTTTGATATATGACCATGATTGTCTTACCTGTGTAGCTATCCGAACAGTTTCCAGGACGGCGAATGAATTCCTGATAATGGGTTTCACTCTTCTTTTATCACTAATAAATAGATCATGAAGCTGAAACTCTCCTTTCTTAATTGACCCAATAGCGGTTAATCCAGTGTTTAAGATATTGTACCCCTTCTTTACATGTCCCAGGTATACCTGCAGCCTTACAATTTGGTTCAGCAAGTATTTTCGCTGTGTCTTTTTTTGCTTAAACCATTCATCCCATGTTTGGGCTTTGAGTTGGACTGACAGGATCAAAAGGAACAATATGGAAAAACACTTTTTCATTTCAATCTGTTTTTAAATGATGTGTCAGGCTTATGATTTATAAGCTTATTTGCCAAATCGTTTTTTTGTTTTACAAAAAATGATTTAAGATCATTCAGAGAAGGAATAGGTGAAGTGCCGTCATTAGAGTATTCAACTTTTCGGTTGTTCAAATCTGCTCGTATAGATTTAAGTTTCAATTGAAATATATCCTGTATGTACTCATAGTATAGGGTTACCTTCATTTCTCCTTGCGGGCAAAAGCGCGTTGCCTTCAATGAGAAATGATTTGTGGGGCTTTCTTTCTCCATTGACTTGAATATTTCTGCTTGCAACTTCCTGTTCAACTGGCCGTTTTGCTCATACCCTAAATGGCGGAGTCGGCCACTTTCATTTTGAATGACGTCATTTACGTTCCCTTCTAATATTGTAAGATTTTCGTCATGAACTATTATCCACAGTTCTTTGACCCGCCGATACATATCTTGGGACGTCCAGATATCGCTTAATCGATCAATAGTTTGATTAATAGGAACGCCTTTAAATTCTGCCTCAACTTCTTTGAGCGTTATTTTTTGATCTTCAAAATCATAGCTGAACGTAAATCTTACTATATCATCACCATTATTGTAAAAACCAAAATTCTGAACCTGGAATTGGTGAACCCCAATAATTGTTTCATCCGATTCCAACAAGTGTTGTAACTGAGCTTTGAGGTGGCTTTTAAACATTCCTTCAGGTTCACCATTATTCAAACCTTTTTCGTCATAACCTTTTTCCTTTAGTATTTTGGCAGAGTCATAAATTATCGCATCCAATCCTTTGCCATCCCAGACAGTATTTTTATTCGCCTCAAATTCATCATTCCTGTCAAATGACAGATCTGGATCTGGCTGATTACTTAAAAACTCCTTTCTTTTCATAACATGGCTTTAAAACCCGTACAATCCCTTCAACGATTCAATTTCTTGCTTGGATTTTGAGCGTTGAAGACTTACGAGCCAATTATTGTTATTAAATTCCCGAAGATCCAAGAGTTGATTATCCAGTTTGGTGGAAGTTTCATTGATCAGTTTTAAACGATCACCATCTGACATTTGAACAGTGAAGGATTTCATTAGATCCAGTAGATTATCAACATTACCAATGCTTTTTTCCAGGATTCCCGAATAAATAATGTAGATGTATTCAATTTCCCTTTCAGAGAAATTCTTATCCTTTCTTACCCATGAATATGCATCCTGATATTCCTTCAATAGTTGTTTTTGCTTATTTATTATTGAACTGAACTGCCGGTAATAAGCCAGGATTGACTTTACTCGCCAGAGTTCATCAAAGTATTTCTGATAAATCTCCTTTTGCCGGGAAGTCCACTCTGATATTTCATCCAGCTTCAATTTTGACAAGGCATTCTCTAACTGTTTCTGTACATTCTGAAGATCTATTGTCTTATTTTGAATGCGCTGAACTTGTAAGTCAACGGCCCTGATTACTTTCTTGGTTGCAATTTTCAGCGCTTCTACTATTGCTAATTGGGCAGAAGCAATATTAGACACAGCTACAAAAGAGAAACAGAATATTATAATTAGATAACGTTTCATAAATGATTAATTAATCAACCAACAGATCGAATTTCAGATGCCAATACTGAAATGCCTTTCTGAATACTGCCGTATTTTTTTGAATATTCCTGCACTTTCATTTTTTCTCTTTCTTCTGTAGTATAGGCTAGGTATTCCTCTAAAGAAACCTCCGTTCGATAAACCTTTGACAGGACTCCACCGAGACTTATAAAGACTTCTTTATATTTTTTGGTCGGATCATTCGCTTTGTTCATTGAAAGGATTAATGCCTTTTCTTTATCTGTTAGTCCAAGCAACTCCTGTATTTCACTAAATTTATTTTGATACTTACTCTGATCTAGCAAAATTTTACAGTCGCTATTATTGATAATGGCATTTTTTACAATAACTGATTTGATAACATCTTCCACATCTTGAGAAACCAAAAGGAGTTCCCCGAAATATTTCCTGATAGTTTTAACCCAATAGAGAATTGCATTTTCCATTCCTTTCTTCATCAAAGCCTTCCATACTTCTTCTAAAAGCAATTGCTTTCTAATACCTTTTAGCTTTCTCATCTTAGACATGAAAGCGTCCATCAAAATAATTGTAACCACTGGCAAAATTGTGGGATGATTCTGTATTTCGTCCAACTCGAATACTATGAATGGTTGTTCCAGTAAGTTTAGGTTCTCTCTGGCATTAAGTAAATAAGAGAATTCTCCGCCTCTGTAATAAGGCTTTAAGACGTAAAGAAAATTGGCTAAATCAAAGTCAATGGTTCTTACATTATCTCGTTTCAATATTTCCTGAAAGTCACTTTCGACAAATTCATAGAAACTATCAAAGCATGGAAAAATGCTTTTTTCTTGTGATATTTTTTGGTAATAGAATTGTATAGCATTAGAAATGGACACATATTCAGATCTCGTAAAGTCATCTCCTTCTCTCTTCCACAATGCCAATAAGAGTGTTTTTAATGATTCTTTTTTTTCTGTATCAAAAGAATCACCGAATTCAATGTAAAAGGGATTAAAACTTATAGGTCTCTCGATCGAAAAAGTGAAATAGTATCCACCGACTAGTTGACACAATCCGGCATACGAATGCCCTATGTCAACTACCACAATATGAGTTCCCTGCTCATAGTATGATCTTAGTAAATGATTGGTAAAAAAACTCTTGCCTGATCCTGGAGACAGGGTTTACCGGGCCATTTAATTAAAAATAGCCCGGTAAACCCCGCTTGGGCCTAAAATAAATTTGTTTCTATTGCTAATAATGCCATTTTCGCGTGGCTCATCGCTAATATCCACATGAATAGGAAGGCCACTGATTCTATCCCCCAAGCGCACTCCCACAGGAGACAAGGAGCTCCGGTAGTTCGTTTCCTGAATTAAGAAACAGCTCGCCTGTTCAGCAAATGTGTCGAAGCAGTCGTGCAAGGGAAGATCTGCTGCTCCACCAGGCATCCCTGCAAAAAACAACTGGGGGGCGATAACGGTCTCTATTTTGGCCCTGGCATCTATTTGAGCCAATGCACCTGAAACATTGTTACGGATATCTTTCAGTTGATCTTTACGATCCGTCCAAACCAGGAGGTTAAAATGGGCCTTTATAGGCTGCCTTTGCTGTGTGATTGCTTCATTTAAAAACTGGTTTACTGCGTCCCTGCTAATTGAATTTTGCCTGGAGTAAGCAGAAAGAGACTGTAATCGGATTCTTTTCTTCTCTAACTTTTGGATAGTACGGTGTGGCTCCTCGATAATGATATATTGATTGTAAATGTGATTACAGTCCAATAGTTGTCCTAATGGTGCTGAAAAGGAAATAGAGAACTTCGTTTTATCAGTAGAATACTTTTCATAATTAACTCTAGGTCCACATAAAGCCGGAAGATCCTGAACATCCGCCAGTGAAAACATTTGCGTAAAGTATTCTCCAACCTTAAATTCATCATTTAAACTCATATCTCGAATAACAGGCTCTTCTCCGGGTTTAAGCAGGTAACAATAGCGTTCAAGTAATCCTGGATTTTGAAACGTACTTGCTAGTTCATCTGAAGTTAGTCTGCGACATTTCATGAGAGTACTATCTTCAAGAATCTTAATGCATTGACCGGCTTTATCAAAAAAACTTTCCTGCAATAGTGGATCGATCGCCTGCTGAGGGACAAATGATGAAGTAATTAAGGTAGATGAAAGAGCTGAAGCGGTTCTTTTATTGGAAGCCTTGCTGGTAATAAATAGATAAGATTTGTGATCCAAATATGGCCTCTCATTAAAAAAGCGTTCGCTGGATTTAGATAAGAAAGATTTTTCACCATCAAAATCTGCGTTATATGTAGCCTGTAAATACCAATCTTGTTTATGCACGATTGTATTCATTGGCAAGGTTCTGATAGCTTTTACCCAGGTATTATGGAGAGCTTCATAATCTGCTGTTGACATTGTAAATATCTCCGGCAATGTAACTTCATATGCAAGGGTAAAATCTCCTTTATGTGATAACAAACAATCTTTTTCTATTTTAAATACAGGTAAGACATCCTGTAACGACTTGTTTTTTTTCACTTTTCTGATTATTTAGACGGATAAAACAGTTTCGGGACTGACAGATAATATTTCCTGGCAGTTTTGAGTTTGCTATTTTCTTGACGAGCCCATTCTCGCCGTATTTTTTACTGTATTTTGAAACAGTGACAAATAAGAACAAGGCCAATGGGATTACAATACAAAGACAGAGGTAAGAGCTCTTGCTGATTACATATAATATCATAAAAAGTATAAGCAGGACAAGTAACCCCAGAGCCAGGTAAATAATGTATTGTGCTTTAATTCCTTTGAACTCTAAACTTCGATTGACGCCTTTATTTATTTGGTAAACAGTTGCCATCACTTCTATTTAAGTCCGTAGAAACTTTTCAAAACAGTTGCTACTACAACGAGGAAAATACACGCTCCAAACCAAGCCGCTGCTGCTTTCGCGGTATCCTGATCGCCACTACTCCATTTATTGTATACCCGAACAGCACCAACAATTCCTACAATGGCGCCAATAGCATATAAGAGCGTAGTTCCATCATCAAAATAACCGCTCACCATTTCTGCGGCCTTCTTAATGCCCTCATTGCCGTTTTTATTAGATGGAGTCTGAGCCAAAGAGGTTATTGATGAAAGGGCGAAACTTTTGAGACAAAATAATCTTATAAGAAAACTTCTGTTTCCTTTTGAAAAGAGCAACATAATTAAGTGGAATTAATTTTGAGTGAGAAAAGAATTAGGGGAACGTAGAGGCAATAAAATGGCCCGCCTGTATAAAATCAGGATGATTCCAGTACTATGAGGCGGGCCTACAACACCCTATAAACCTACTATGCAGAACTTTTAAACCAAAGAGATTCGATATTAGCTTTTGAAAGCTGAATGCCGCAATCGCGCTCTACGGCCAGCGATATATATGCGTTGATTGAATTGTAGTATTCAGTATCAAAGAAGATGCGATATGGTTGTACAATGGCGCTAACCTTTGATGTAACTTCCTCTGGATTGGGTGGGTTTGATGCAATATGAGCAAGAACGTCCTGAATTTTTTCTACTACGTAATCTGCCTCACGCATGAGGAAAGACACTTCATCTACATGTGTTAATTCTATATCATTCCAATCTTCAGGCTCAATTTCACCTTCATATTCAGTACCCACAGGGAAGTTGGCAGCCATCGTGGACTGAATGGCTGAGCTGAAATTTTCAATTGGATCGATAAGCGAGTATCCTTTATAAGCAATTGGCCTATTGGGTAACGAAGTTCGCTGTGAACCAGCTGTATTTAGTTTAATAATTCTAGCTCTCTTGAGAATCAAAAAATAAATGACAAGTATTAAGATCCCGCCTAAAAGGCATATCTCAAAATGATAGGTTGACCACATAATTCACATTTAAAAGTTTGAGAATTGTATTTCGTCTTCATAATGCAAATATGTGGTTGTGAAAAAGCGAGGTTATAGAGTGCGACTGTAGTGCATTATTTTTTACTAAAATTTTTCTCTTCTATTTTATCAATATACTTTAGATAACCAATTTTATTTTTGTCTTGTGCAGCAGTTGGTCCTTCATTTCTAAACAAGATGTGTTGAAAATATCTTGAATGATTACCCACTTTAATCCCGAATGCAGCTTCAAGCCCTTCGAATATCTGTTTCAGTGTGGCGTCGCCAAAAGTGTTATTACTTTTGAATACGTATCCGTATTCAACAAGCGACATTACGGTGTCTTTCCATTCCAAGCAGGTTTTTGTTTGATTAGGATTGCTTAATGCCTCCAACTCGTCTTCGAGAAATTCCCCCAACCTTTCGTTGGCCCAACCACGCGCAACCACGTAATCGCTAAAGGAAGTGAATTCAGAATCAGAATCCAGGTACTGGGGATGAAAGGAATATTTTGATAGTGCACCTTTTCTTGTAAAATATAATTGGTCTAAATCTGAAGCACCGCTTCGGTAATATTTAGAGAAATCAAGGTGATTTTTATGAAACTCCTTCAGTTTTTGAAATTCTCGATTAAGATAACGAGCAGTTTCTTCTTTTGAAAACTGTGGTTTTTTAAGTAAGATTTCAAATACATCGTTGTAGAAAATTAAGCGACACTGGAAAGACGGCTTAATTTTTTTAAAAAAGTCAATTTCCTGTTCAACTGCGGGGAATTCATTTGTCAAAATATACTCTTTGACCTGCTTCATTACGCCTACACAAATATCAATTGAGAGCCTGGCAACTACAAGTGGCTCTTGTGATGCATTTCCAACTTCGGCAAGTTCTTTTAAAAGCTTCTTGTGCAGATCATTTAGCGGATTTTCCCAATTTCTTACATTTTCCATAGATGTTGATTTAAACGCAAAATTCCTGTTACGCTGTTTAATATGCAATACGACGTTTGGCGCATTTTTCTACGTTTTTTGATAAAACTGAATACGGAAAAAGGCTGAGAGAATTCAAAAATATCTTTGAAAGAACTCCAGTAGCCTGGTCAATTCAAATTCGTTGGTATTGAATTGAAATTTGATGCATTTGCATTGAACTTTGGCTAAAAAATTGTTGTTAATTATTCATTACCAAAACATTATAACAAATTGCTTATCTATGAAACCTTTAAAAATTGTACTAATTGAAGATCATGCGATCATAAGGAGGCATACAGCACAAATGGTTACAAATTATGGGGATATCGTAGTGGGCCAGGCTGGAGCTGTACGCCAAGGAGTAGATTTACTTACAAAAACAAATTTCGACCTACTACTACTAGATATAAATTTACCTGGTGGAACTGGCTTTGACATATTGAAAAAGATTTCCTCCTTGTAGATTCCGGAGCATGGTACCCCCTCGTACCGTTTTATGGTCACCCCTCATTCCGGTAATGGTGGTTCTTCGTCACTTTTGGTGGTTTCGTGTAGTAACCGCAGTTTAAAATCCCCTTTGCCATACATTGAATCCATGAACTATTATCCATGGAAATCAATAGATTAATTTTTGATCAGGGTCGAGATGATTATGAAGTAACTGGATATGCTCTTCAGGATGGTATAGTTGTATTGAATGTCCGTAGCAATCAAAAGGAGTGCGAATGCCCAGCTTGTTCAATTAATTCGAGCAGACTTCACAGTTACTACAATCGGATGGTTCGTGATGTCTCATGCTTTGATAAAACAGTTATGATTCACTTGAAGGCCAGGAAATTTTATTGCCAGAATCCATCCTGCGCGACAAAGATATTTTCTGAACGATTCAATTATCTGACTGCACCTCACCAACGGACTACCAACCGATTGGCAGCAAAACTTTTGAAAATATCACTGCTTGTAGGAGGAAATGCCGGATCAAGATTATGCAATACATTGCGTATTCCCGCAAGTAGCTCAACGTTGATCAGGCAGATTCACAGGAAGAAACTGCCGGATGCAAAAAAGACTACAGCTATTGGCATTGACGATTGGGCGTACCGGAAAGGCTCAAAGTATGGCACCGTAGTAGTTGATCTGGTACAACACCAAATAATCGACCTGTTGCCTGACCGGGAAGCAGCAACTGTTACCGCCTGGTTAAATGCTAATCCAGAAATTGAAGTTGTGAGCAGAGACCGATATTCTAATTATGCTACAGGCGTAACAAATGCCTTGCCTAATGCTATTCAGGTAGAGCGGATCGCTGGCACTTAATTAAGAACCTCGGGGAGGCCGTCAAGCGCGTCCTGCAACGTTGTCAGGGGGCACTAAAACAAAAAGCAAAAGAACAATATCAACTACATCCTCCTAAACTTCTCAAAGAACAGAACAATTCCAAGCCTACGAGAAGTCAGTTATTGTTAAGACGGAAACAGGAGTTGATGGATCAGGTAAAAGAAATGCATAAAAATGGTACAGGTATCCGTGCAATAGCCAGAGAGTTATGTTTGAGTCGAAATACCGTCAGGAAATACTTTCAACAGAATGTCGCTTTACCTAAAAGTGCTCCCTCTAAAACAAACATTTTTTTATTTGAGGATTATATTGTCAATGCGATCTCTACAAGACCAGATATCTTAATAAAAGATATCTACGTGGAGATTAAAGCGCTGGGATACAGGGGAAAACAGACAACTGGATATGCCAGTATTCGTAAATATATGCCTGATAAGGCAAGGGTAATTTATCCCAAAGAATTACCGTTGCAATATTGGCGTCCTGCTGAAGTTAGTCTTCTACTGTATCGGATTCCAGAAGAACTAACACCAAAAGAGAAAAAGCTGGTCAAATATTTACGGCAAGAATCGCCAGAAGTGGCAACTTCCTACAACTTGTTTCGAAAATTCAGACAGATGCTCGCTGATAAATCAGACTCTCAGTTATCATTGTGGATTGATGAAGCAAGAGCGAGTGGTATTAAGGAGATTCACAGTTTTGCAAAAGGAATGCTTACTGACTTTTCTGCTGTCAAGAATGCATTTACACAACCCTGGAGTAATGGACAGGTTGAAGGCCAGGTAAATAAATTAAAAATGCTTAAACGTCAAATGTACGGGCGGGCAAGTTTTCAACTACTACGAAAGAAGCTTCTATTATATGTCTCAGGATAAAACCACCAAAAGTGACGAAGAACCAACATGCCCAAGAATCTACAAATTTCTTTATGACAGAGTGCTAACATCTCTCCTATATTGCAGAAAATCAATTGTTTTTATACATTTAATGGATAATATGTCTCGAAAATTCGTTAAATAATCACCCTTGCATTTATGATTATTAAAAAAATCTCCATCAAGAAATTTAGAGGATTCCAAGATATTGATTTTGACCTAGGCAACTTAGTAACAGTCATAGCAGGTCAGAATGGTACGCAGAAGACCACCATCCTAGGAATGCTAAGCCAGCCTTTCACCATTTCTGAAGCGACAAATCCGATGAAGGATGAAAAGCCTCTATCCGGCGGCTCATTCAAATCAGCTTTTGGTGAAAAATTCAAGTTGTCCGACAACTTCGATAAGCCTAAAGAACACGAGTGGACTTTACATTTAGAAGACGATGAGGAACCTTTTATCGTGGAAAGTATAGCTAGAGGTGGAGGTAAACCTGGAGTGCGCTTTTGGAAAAAAGGAGATCGTTCTAAAGGCTCAGGATATATTCAGCTGCCGGTGATCTTTTTGAGCTTAAAACGCCTATTGCCAATAGGAGAAGACAATAAGCTTCAAGAAAGCACTGTCACTGAGTTGACTGAAGAAGAAAATGAATTCTTCAAAACCTGGCATAAGAAAATACTGATCTCTCAGGAAGAAATTGCCACAGCTCAATACATTGAAAGTCCAGATAAAAATACCCTAGGGATTAATACTGCCAGCTATGACTGGAAACAAAACTCTGCTGGACAGGATAATATCGGTAAGATATTGCTTGCTGTCCTCTCATTTAAGAGATTAAAAGAGAAATATCCGCATGACTACAAGGGAGGTATATTAGCAATCGACGAATTGGATGCTACACTATATCCGGGATCACAAATTCAGCTAATCAACTTTCTAAGAACCTTTGCGTCTAAGCTTAAAATACAGATAATTTTTACAACCCACTCACTTTCTATACTCGAAAAAGCGTGTGAGCTACAAGAACAACTAAAGGAGAAAGAAGCAACTAAAGACCAAGTAAAAGTTGTTTTTCTTCAAAAACGGAATAACAGCGTTGTTGTGACACCGGAAGTGACTTTCAATACAATAATGCACAGGCTAAACGTTACAATTGGAGATGGGCCCAACCATAAGATAGATGCTTTTACTGAGGATAAGGAGGCTGCCATATTTGCAAAAGCGCTTCTTAAAACCAAAGCTAATAAGCTTCGTTTTATAGATTGTACAATAGGATGCGGCAGTCTCGTAGATTTAGGAATCAGGAAGGTTCCATCTTTTATGTTTCCGTGTTCCTTTGTCTTTCTTGATGGGGATGTAAGAGCTCAAAAAGAAACTATGAGAAAAGTCAATCGCCTGCCTAACTATATGGTTCTTCCATTTAGCGAATCACCTGAGCGAATTTTAGCTACATATCTCCATAATCTGCCTGATGACTCTGAAGTATGGGCAACAGTACATCCTGACTTTACCAAGCAATATTGCTTTCGCGACTATTCATTAGCAGAAATTGAAGGGCATAGGGAAAAAGCTAAGCTTTGGTTCAACTCTCACTTGAAAAATTGGGGCACAAATGCTTCAAAAGTCATCAACCCGTGGATGAAGGCAAACAAAAAGGAAGTTGACGAATTCATTAAAACGTTTGTTGAAAAGTATAATCTATTTGCAGATGAGTTAGGTATACCTCTATTGGCATAACCTTACGCAGTTACAAGGTTATTCATACCCTCCTGTATATGCTTCAATGAACAAACAGCAGGTAGTTTTAATCTGTCGCAAAAAATAAATACCTCTTTGCCTTTATATACCTTTGCAGCGGAATATTGAAGGGCATAAAGAAAATGCCTTCTTCTATTATATAATTTCACGATATCAGGCACCCCGTCATACGATAATACCCACTTATGTCTTACCTTCTGAATAGCTTTTGCTAACCTATAATGGTCTTCCTTTTTATAGGCATTAAGGTAAAGATTACTGCCTTGCTCGTAATACGGCGGATCGAAATATACGAGTGTGTTTTGAGGCAGGTTAGGTATATAGTTGTCAATATAATATTCTGCGTCAAAATTGGTTATTGAAATCTTGTCTTTATGTAAAGCTATCGCTTCAATGCGTCTAACCAAATCATTACGTGAGAACCTTGCGTCCATTTTGTAATTTCCTAATTGGTCCAGTCCCCCAATTACGCCGCCGGACAGCACCCCAGAACGATTGCATCTGTTCAGAAAAAACACACTAAATCCTACTTCCAATGTCTTTCTTCTATCACATTTCTTTACTATTTCTTTCCTTCTTTTCCATTCTTCCACCGTCATCGAAGCTGATATTATCATATTACACAATTCTTCCGTTTTGTGCAATACACAGTACCAAAAAGCATAGATACCAAAATCAGAATCGTTCAGGTGTATGTGGCTAACCTTTCCAGACAAAAGGAGTTGAATTCCTACTCCGGCCCCGCCTGCATAAGGCTCCGCATAATGGCCATTCACTATTTTATTCGCGTCTAGTATTTCCTCGATGAATGGAGTTAGACGCTGCTTCCCCCCCGGATATCTTAATGGTGTTTTGAATTGACTCATTAGTTCATAGCTTCTAACAGTAGATAAATATTTCCAAATAGGGTGCAAATATCGCCAGGTAAAACTGAAAAAGATGGATTATGCACTAATTGATTCATAGATGTTACAGAAAGTATTCCATCAGGCTTGCCTATTTCCGTCATCGCACCATGCAGAGTTTTGACCATAGCTGAGTTTGCATTGTTATTTGTCAGGTGCGCAGTGACTGCCCTTAATAGTTCAACTAAAGTCTTATCTTTCCCGCCATTTTTGGTTGTAGAAATACTATGATCCCCACAGTAAGCCTTAGCCGAAATCTCAAACATGCTTCTTAGCAGAAAGCAGAAGGCAATAGGGTTATCGCCTATCTTGAGCTTTTTAATCTCATCACGAAGAGTAACCACCTTTTGTCTGTTGTTGCCTCTAGGACTGAATTTTTTCAAAAGGCCAGCTACATGCTTTGGATCATTGGCTGCATGCGCCCGCGAACCACTCGCTGATCCAGTTGAGCTAGTGCCAGCATTTCCGCTAGTACTTCCAGGGGTATTTGTTCCTGTACCGGTACTTGCGCCCGTGCCTGCTCCTGTACCTGCAGTACCGGTATTGGCATTTGCAGACGATGTACCGCTGTTTGATGCGCCTCCAGTGCTGGCGCCTCCTGTAGTAGTTCTCCCCGGTGTGGGTAATGGAGGTATTCCAAATCCAGTCGGAAAATCATCTTTAGGATTTCTAATGAGCTGAAAACTTATTTGTTCAAGGCCTATGTCCCTTAATATATCTTCAACTTCAGCTAGTTTCGGTATCTGAGGGTATTTTTTTGCAATATCACCAGCATTTTGAAAGCCTAACCTAGGATAGATTTTCCTCATAGCCTCGTCCAAAACTGTCAAAGGGTATTCTCCACCCCACCTGTCTTTTTGTTGGTTATTTAAATTATTGCCTTTTTTGAGATATTTCTCCAATAAGTCTAAACCGGATTCTGTAACTCCTTTTACATCCCTGTTGTGTCTTGCTCTTGCTACCGAGTTCCAAGGGTCTCTACTGGCTTTTTCACCTTTACCATGTGCCAGGGTTACAACGCGATCGGCCTTTTCCACCTCCTTTGCAGTAAAAATTGTACATGGTACTTTCAAATTATCTTTTTTCCAGGCAGCATCAAGTTTGGTTATACTTTCGACAATTGAAGAAGGCAGGTTAAAGTCACCAACTTTATACAAGCCGTGAATTATTTTAAGCGCAGCAATCCTACGATTACCTTCCTTCACCACATTTTTAGTGCCTTCTTGGAGAATGATTATGTTCTCGGTTGGAAGATATCCATCATCAATAATGCTCTCCATGACAGCAAAGAACCTGTCAGCCTTAATAGAAATCATGGCATTGATAGCTTCCTTTTCATTCTTTTGCGGTACTGTTCTAAAGTTTTTTAGGTCGAGACTTAATTTACTAATCTCTAACTGTGAAGTAGTAGGCATAAGACTAAATTATATATAAACGAGGTGCCCTTGTCTCAGTATATTATACTAAGTCTTAAGCATGTGATATTGTATTTCAAGCGGTAAATTAGCTATAAAAGCACTCTACAGCAAGTTATTTGTCATTTTTTTAATACATTAGCTATTCAAAAAGAGAATGACTTGACTGATGATATTTGAAAAAGAAAACCCATGTGCCCTAAAACCATTAATAGACTATCACCTACATCAAATACTATAAAAAAACTTCTACTGCGTTCTGGGAATCGTTGTGCTTTTCCTAGTTGTCAAGAAGTAATATTTACTGATAATGACGAGTTAGTTGCTGAATGCTGTCACATTGAAGCCGCTCTACCAGGTGGTGAACGTTTTAATCCGGCTCATACGAATGAGGAAAGACGGTCCTACGAAAATCTGTTATTTCTCTGTCACAAGCATCATGTTGAGACAAACAATGAAGTATACACCGTTGAGATTCTAAAGGAAATCAAACATAAACATGAAAGCTCATTTCAAGAAAACGCTGTTACAGTAAACGACAAGCATGTCGATCAAGTTCAACATTTTTTTGAAGAATTAGAGAAAAAAATTGATACTACATTAGCGACAGTAACCTTGGTTGGAGACAAACAAGATGAAATATTAAACATCTTAAAGTCAAAAAATTTCGGAGATCAAAGTGAAGTACAGTTCAGTGAATACTTTGGCATACCTCAAGTGTTAGGTTTTAGCGGAAGAACCACAGAGCTGAATCAACTGACTCACGCTTATAACAACAATAATGTTTTTATAGTTGAAGGCATATCAGGTATAGGCAAAACTACAATGATAGCCTATTTTTTATCAACCCAGGATTCGGTTAAAACCTTATGGATTGATTGCGATATCGTGCAATCCAAAGAAGTCTTCTACAGTAACCTGGGGCGATTCTTTAAGCAAGAATTTAACGATGCATCGTTCGAAGTCGCATTGTCCAAAATGAACGATGACGTAATACAGAATTCTTTGCTTTATTCCTTGAGTAAAAACAAGTGTTGCGTCGTCTTTGATGGCCTAAATGGATACAAACATGAGCTAATATCACTGCTAAAGATATTTAGCTCATACCTATCAAATTCGAAGATATTCATATCAGCAAATACTGCTATCGACACCGTATCGTGGACAAATCCTGCTTTCAAACTTGCTCTTTCGGGGTTAGACAGAGCGGCTTTTGCAGTATTACTTGAAAGGTACTTCACTGCCAACGAAGTTGCGGAGTTTGGTACAGTGCTTTTTAATCTTATGAATGGGCATCCCTATTTGTTGAAGATAATAGCCTCTGCGACGTCGTATAAACCCATTGGTCAATTTGTATTAGAATTACAAAATAATAAAACTAACGCGATAGACGACTATATAAAGCAAAAAGCGATTGAATCATTACAATCTGAAGAACAATTGTTATTAAAGGTTTTGAGTTCCTTTATTGTGCCATTTAGATATGGTATTGGAGATTTCGTGCTGCCCGACAACTTTGAAAGCTACTTTCGTGCCCTTAGGAATAAATTCTTAATTGAAAAATATCAGGATAAATTTTTCATAGTTCCAGAATTTATTCGATTATATGTCTTAAAATCACCAATCCCTATACAAAGTCAAAATTCAGCGAAGCATTTTGTAAAGTACTTGCAATCGATAAAGGATGATGTCAGATTTTTTGAACGCGAGGCAATAATCTACCACGCGTTGCAGGCGCAAGAAATAGATATTGCAAAGGATGAGGCTTATCGATTCATGAGTACGCTTATGGGAAACGGTGAATTCTATCTTGCTAATAAAATCTGCGTTAAATTACAAGATGACCCGATTTTAAGGAAATGGAGTTGGCCGTACTACGTACAGGGAAGAACATTGCGTTTTCAAGGAAATTATTCAGAAGCACTATCAAAGTATAACGTTGGCCTGGAATTAGATTCAAATGGAGCCGCATCGGATTCATTTAGGTTTGAAAAGGCTAGTATGCTGACATATTTATCAGAATCGTTAGATGATGAATTGTTCCGCGAAGCTGCAGCTATATATACCGAATTATCAAAATCGTCAAATGCAAATTTAGCAATCCAATCCCAACTTAGTTAGGTTACTCAGCTATTGGCCACAGCCCAATATTCTGAAGCAGAAATTCAGGTGGAAAGCATAATAAACAATCCAAAACTTGATTCAGTAGAAATAAATGTAAAAGCAAGTTGTTGGCAAGTTTTGGGAACAACATACAGTAAAAACAAAAAGCACGAAAAAGCATTTCATGCTTTTGATACAAGCATTGATCTATACAAAAAGGCTATTAAGACGTTTGGAATGAATGTCATTGATGGCCTTTATCATTTATATGAAAGCTATGCATGGACATATTCGGATATCAATGATTACCAACATGCTTCCGAGATTTTTTCTATTTGCGTAAGTTTAGCAACAACATATGATTTGGATGCGAAGCAGGCAAGCGCCTTTTTTGACTATGGCTATAGTTTAATAATGTGCAGTATGTCTGAAGATGCTGTTAAAGTTCTGGCTCAACATTATTCCCTTATTGTTGAGAGAAAGCTAATACCGGAATCAGATATGCCTTTCATTCACGGCAACTTGGCATTCGCGCATTGGTACGCTGGAGCATTCATAGATGCGGTAGAACTTATAGGTCTTTATATTCTGTCTTGTTGGGAAGAAAATATTCGTCCTGTAATTAGTATTTTAGAAAAGTCAGCTCAAAGCGATGAACTAGACACCTTAAAGTTCTTTGAGAAAAGAATGTATGTATTTATTATTCCAGTGGAAAAATCTCTTACTGATTTTGAAAATTGGATCAATAGGACAGTTGCCAAACGCCCCGAATTGAAGGAAGCTTTAAGTGATTTCCACTATTTCAAAAAAGGAGAAAATTAGTGCAATCGATATCATTTTCTTTCTTTCCATCGTTGTAACAAGAACTTTTCATTTGGCTTATTACCATCAAGTCTTTCCAGCAAGCTATTTCCACTTAGCTCTCTATATACAGTGTTAAGAAGACTCTCATGGATGGCAACTTCAAAAGTATTTGGATTTATAGCAATCAAACCATCATCAAAGAGTTTGTGAATATCAACTCTCAATAAAAGACCGTTACATGACGAATTATCCCCACTTTTATAATGCGGCTCAATATGAGTGTAGAGTCTTGGGCATGTTGCCCCATCATTATTTTTTTATGTTGACCCACTGTTCCTGCATGATGACCCACCTGCTGAATCAGCCCTTTTTACTTTGTTCCGGCCTGATTCCTGGATGTTGACCCGTCTTAATTTCCTTTCAGAAGCTTCCTTTTTACGCTCAATTCTTGCATGTTGACCCACCCGGGCAAATATTTTTCGGGATCAATCGCCTGACATTCCTGCATGTTGACCCACCCCACCTGGCAATAAAAGTTCTGCTTGCTGTCTCTTTGCACCCTAAAAACTTAAGGGGCAATGGCGCAAAAACCGATAGCAATGGAACGATTAAAACAGGTTCTTCAACTTCAGGCCGATGGGGTTCCTATACGAGAGATTGCCCGGCGCGTAGGGATCAGCCGTAACAGCGTTCGTAAATATCTTTCCCGACTGAGCTCTACAGAAAGCAATTCTGCTATTGACCTGGCTGATAATGCCTATATTAGTGATCTGCCGGAGCTGGATGCAGAACGGCTGCGGCAGGTAACGGTCCACTTTAGCAACGCGGGGGCAGAACTATCCAGGACCGGCGTTACGCGGCAGTTGCTGTGGCAGGAATACATGGCTCAAAATCCTGATGGCTACAGCTATAGCCGATATTGCTACCATCTGCAACAATACCTCAAAAATCGAGACCTGTCGATGCACCTGGAATACCAGCCAGGCGATATGACCATGATTGATTTTGCCGGTAAAAAGCTGCACTATATTGATCTTGGCACCGGTGAGCAGGTAGCATGTGAAGTCTTTATTGCTACCCTTCCCTTCAGTGGTTTTATCTTTTGCCATCCTTTGCATACCCAACGGACAGTAGATTTTGCGCACGCGATCAACTGCATGGCCAGGTTCTACGGTGGCCTCACCGCTACTATTATTTGTGATAACATGAGGACGGCTGTAAAACGTGCGGATCGCTACGAGCTGCAGTTTACCGATGTCTGCCTGCAACTGAGCGATCACTACACCACCTCCTTCAGTGCTACCCGTCCTTATCATCCCCGCGACAAAGCGATGGTAGAGCGAGCCGTCAATATTGTCTACAATCATATCTACGGCCCTTTGCGTCACCGGCAGTTCACCAGCCTTGCTTCCTTGCAGACCGCCATGCACGAGCACGATTGAAGACAATGGAATTGGTTTTGGTTCTTACGAAACCAGCAAGGCCAAAGCAAACTCTTCAACAATGGTAATAAACGAAAGATTGGCAATTATAGGTAAAAAGTACAGACAGAAGGCTGGTATTACTATCGTCAACAGAATGAAATCTGAGCAGAAAAAGGGGACTATCGTTTATATCGAGATTCCAGTTTTCAATGAATAGCAAATAAATAAGAGATTTTAATTAAATGTCATAAAGCAAATCTTCATAGTATTGATCACTAGAAATTAACTTCTGATAGTAAATAGTGTCTATGTCTTTCATTATCTCAGCTTGTTCCCTGGAGTTGAATATTCCCTGAAAAAGTAACAGAAGACTTTCCATTATTTTTGCAAGTAAATGCTTATCCTCATCCTTGAAAACAGTTCTAAAATTTGCTTTACGCGGAAACCCTAATTTATAGTAGGAATAAAAGAACTCCCAATTATTGCTAAAGATTGGCTTTAAATTTTCACTGTCGCACTTTTTACCTCTTACAAAAAAGTCCTCATAAAAATAAACCTTTCCCTTTGGCCATGACAAGTAAGATTTCGCATGTATTTTTTCCTTTACATTCATTGATATTGTGGTTAATTCTAAACACTTCAGCGACAACTCATTGTTCAATAATTGTTCAAATATCTCATCGATAATTACTGAATTAATGTAATCAAATTCATCACAACCGTAAATTTCAATGGTGTTATTATTAAATTGCTCTTTCATTAGTTCCACTCTCATTACTTTATCTTCAAGCAATATCTTGTATATTCTTTTATAATTGGACATAAGATACTGATGAAAATCTAATGTCCATTTTACAGGATCATAGGCCGTAAGATGTAACATATCATTAAAGTTTAATTATTAATTGAATCCAAATCTTCAAATAGATCCCCTTTGATTTCAGACTTAATCTTGTTGGCTAATTGTATCAACTCTATCCTATTTATGACGCCTAATCGGTTTCTTCCTCTTACAAAATAGGTGGATACAGAGCTGGAGGTTATACCTAATTCGTTGGAAATTTCCTTAATTCTTTTCCCCGCCAATATCCCATTAATCACTTTTGCTTCTTGCTTAGATAAAGAAAGAAAAGGATTAAATAAATGACTTTCTTTTTGTGGTGTCGACTTCCTGATTTCTTTAATTTGATTGGCAATTTCTTTCTGAATGAAGGGTCTTCCCTGTAATACTTCTTTGATACAATGTATGATCAATTTGGCTGTCGCTGTTTTTAGCAACAACCCTTTAACTCCTATTTGCTCCAGCTTAGCTACAATTCGATTTGGAATTTTTGGCCTTATAAAATATATGAATGAAATACCAGGAAAATTCAAAATATATTCAGCAGTTTGAATTGTAAATTCTTCATACAGGTCCGTTTCAAAATCAATAAGACACATTGATAACATTTCTCTTTTCTGCATGAACAGTTCAGTAAATCTGGCAACCGAAGAAGCAGAAAAGAAAGTGCTTCTATGGAAATTTTCATTTATTATTTTACTTGCTCCCATAGTCGCCGGCACCTCCGCCGACAGAAACAAGAAGCATTCGGATAGATTCATGACAAGAGAAGTAATTTACCGGAATCATATTCCAAGCAATTATTGAAATATTCTTAAAAAAAACATTACACTTTCAAATCAATCAGTTATAGTTTTAAGCAAACAGAGACTTTACCCTCAGCGATATTTATTGAAAACTGTAACCATTTAAATGCAAGGAGTAGTTCATCTTCTATTTCTGACAAAGGAAATATTCCTTTTATGAATTTAGTTCCGTTATTTATGCCATAAACTATCATTTGATTTATGATTTTATAAATACAACAATCACATGCAACTGATTTATTACAAATAAACTTTACGATGATTAATTCATCAGTAAGTACATTGTGATAAATAGTAGTTATTATACCTTCCACTTTTTTATTCTCTATGAAAACCTGTAGCTGTAATACAGCGTCATTATTTTTCAAATAACGAGCTAAGACGAACAGATTATTTTCGATTTTGCCGAATTCAATAATTCGATATTCAACCATTCTGTTTTTCTTCTTTGCCTCTTTTCTTATTATGTTTAAATCACCCTCTAATAGATTTGATTGATCGGATATTTTATAATTGACCATTATTTTTAATAGTTTCGATTTAAGTATAATACTGAGATTGGATACAGGAACTCTAATTCATTCCGTTGAGAACTGTTATAGAAATATAATTTAACCAAGATTGCCCCTTGTAGTAAAACTGGGTTACTTTTAATTTCATTCAGCAATACCTCTTTGAAAAAACGAATAACAAAAGGAAACACCGCATCACGCTCAAATGCCAATGTATCGATGGGCACATCTTTCAGGAATTGATTAATTATAAGTGTATCTTTTTTATGTGTAATGGAACCTGTTGTTTGGCTTTGTTGAATAAACTTAGCGGCTTTGTACAATAGCCTTTCATCAAAGACATTTTGTTGATAATAGTTACCGGGTTCAGGAATATTTAGACCATTTCGTTTGCTGCAACTGGATAACGTAACACCCAATATGCACAGGTAAATTATTAGCTTTTTCATAAGTAAGGTTTAATGGAACATTGAAGCGAAATTCTGCTAATTGATGTCAATATCTATCTCTTCCCCTTTTTCTTAGATCTCGCAACTTTTCATTCGCGCTCTTTAATAGATAACGTATTGAAGCGGTATTAGTACCCATTAAATTTGCAATCTTGGAATTATCTACTTCTGCAAAATAATGCAGGATAAAAATTTGTCGTTCGCGCAAAGGAAGGGATAGTAGCCATTTTTCATTTGTCACTAACCATCTTCTATTTTTTCGTGAATTGTACCTATGGTACTTTGGAGGCTTTTTAATACCTGGTATGACGGACCTATTTTCTTCAACAATACGGCTCAGATAATCCCGGCATGTTCGATCTATGGAGAGTATTACGAATGCGTTTACATTATTAAACCCGAAAAAATTCTTTTTTGCCTGCCAAACTTTAGAAAAAGCTTCAAGTGCTACTTCCTCCGAATGAAGTTTGTTTTGTAGTAAATCTTTGGCATAGTTTACCCAGGAAAGGAAATTCAATTGTAGAAATCTCTTAAAGGCCGCCGGTTCACCAGCCTGAAATGCCTTAAGTAACTTTTCATCGGTCAATTTTTGGGAATGAACCATACAGTACTTTTTTTGAATAATAACATTTCTGTCTGGTAGAAGCGGAAGCTCAGTGCCGCCATTTCTACCAGCAGTGGTTTGTATGGTAACGAAGGGAAAGTAATAGCATAATGACGCCATTCCGATTTCATTACCAGATCTAGTTATTCCCAATAATTGATTTTATTTTCCTGCATAGGTGCTGTTGATTGCAGGAATCTAAGCGTACTCCAAAAGCTTAATGGTAGCTTAAGGTATTATGGATGTGAAATACCCAGACAATTGACCCAGGTTATATGTGGCGATTGAATATGATCAAAATGTTCAATTAATTGAAATGAACATTGAAAACATGATTCAGTTTTGCTAAGTAAATGAGTGTAAAATGAGAAATGGGCAATCTTAAAATCACCCCGAACAATGAGGCAAGACTCTTTGATTATAATTATAACACACAGGCTTGAAGTTTTGGTGCTTTCCCCCTGTCTCTTCCTGTGCTAAGACAGATGAATTTTCAGTGAAGAAAATTAGTACACCTCCCGATAGTACTTTCATTTGAACAACATTTAAGAACGGTCTTGTTAGCGTAGACCTGGTAAAAAAAGTCGCTATTAAAGCGGATAACTATTTTGCTGCGAATGCAATATAAATTTTTGAATGAATATGAACAAAGAATAAATGGAAGTTTTATTCTTGAATTTTGAATAGTTAAAATCTATGTTTTGGCGTAGCAAGAGTATGAAACGCCTAATTCTTTGTGAATGAGAATGTAGCAGTTGTGGGCCAAACCTGTTTCACTTGCTGGTCTCTGGAACGGTACCTCGGAAAACAGGTGCCGTAGGATCAATAAGTACAACAGTGATAAAAGTATCTGGAGGGCAATCTGAGCTCCAGACGCCACAAGGACAAATGTGAGAGGTTGCAGGCAGTCCTCAACAGCCCCCATCCTTCCTGGTTGTGAGCTAACGCTATCCTTCGGAGTCAATAAGGCCTCAAAAGAGACGAATAACAGTATCTACCATAGGGGATAATTTTCTGGCACTGCAAAAAATTAGCTGAAAATCGTAGGGAGATTTTGACTGTTGCCGCGTTTTAATAATATAGGGCATATAAACGGCCAATTGTACCTTTTGCCTCGCTTTAGGTTCATGATTGTTTATTTGCCCTACCATCTCCAATAAACCTTTCCTGCGTTTCATTGTAGCTTCTATAGCAACAATTCCAGGCGTAAAGAAATAGATAACGATATTCCGCAAGTGAGGAAAACCACGGAAACAAGTGATTGTGCAGAACTTCGGTATCGTTGTTACTGAGACTAAATAAAATGAATAACTAGAAAAAGTATAGCCATGAGATATCTTCTTTATACCTTGTTTGTGTTGACACAAATCTTGACATTGCAGAAACTGACTGCACAAACTACTGTACTCAACAGTGTATTGCCTAAAGTTTATCAAAATTCATTTAATGCGCCGGCAAAGGTGGGTGATAATGTATCTGAATTATTTTTGGGAAAGGTAATTAATCATCCTACTCTTAATGAAGCTTATGTAAGCAATTTTAGAGGTAAACTTTTAATATTAGATTTCTGGAACACATTCTGCTCAGTATGCATAAAATCATTCCCGAAATTAGACAGCCTACAATCACGATATAAAGACAAACTCGTAATTCTACCTGTAGGTTTTGATGGAATGAAAAAAGGAAGTATTGAGGATTGGGTAAAAAGAAGAATGGGTACAAATTACGGCTTAAGAAGTTTGCCTACAGCTATTCAGGCTCCTGCAGATTCAGTACTCTTCAAAATGTTTCCAACTCAAGGCTTCCCATATGAAATTTGGATAGATTCAAATGGAGTTGTAATTGGAATGACTGACCACACATTTGTAAATTCAGATAATATAAAGAAAATAATAACAGGAGAAGATCCCGAATTGATACCCAAAAGGACAATAAGACATCATATTTCAGGATGCGACTCGAATATGGATAATATTACCATAGATAGAACTACACGACTAGATATTGGTTCAAGACTAACTGGTTATATAGACTCAATTGCAGGAGGGTTTTCTTATTCACTTCAATGCGATTCTGCATTTGGAAGACTATCAAATATTAATCTGACAGTTGTTGAGCTATATAGAAATGCGTACAACATAATAGACTCAAGTGTTCCAACTGATGACGTTATGGAAAAGAAAGTAATAATAATTGAAAATGGGAAGCCTTTTTACAAACGAAGAAAAGATTTTTTTGGAGTTGGCGGAAAAGAAAATTATGAATTCAGAAAAAATAGCCTATACTGCTATGATTTAATACTCCCGAAAACATATTGTACTTATGACGCTGCTAAAATAATGATTCAAGACCTCGATCGATACTTCAATATAAGAAGCTCTGTTGAAAAAAAGCAAATAAAATGCTTGAGTTTAATTCGAACTTCAAGTAAGGAAAAGTTTAAAGCAAAGTTTGAAATTAGGATTCCAGACCCCCAAAATGATCCTGAGGATGTAAAGGTTAGAAGCATTACATCTACTTCATTTGTAGAGTTATTGAACAATTTGATAGATCCAATTGTAGTAGACAAGACTAACTATTATGGAAAAATTGACTTAGATATTAAGATGAATAAAAAGTATTCCTTGAAAGAATTAAAAATAATATTAAATAGATATGACTTAGATTTAATTGAAGAAGTTAATAGTGTCTCTTTCTTGATATTAGAAGCAAGATAGCCTGGATTAACATAATAGAAAAGTCAATCCAGGCTGATATTAGCTAACGAAAATTATTATTCATCTTTTTTGATTACACAAGCTGGGGTTTCGTTTGCTTTGGGTACCCAATAGTACAGTCCATTAATCAATCTAACTTCCAATTGGCTGTCAGCATAGCCAAGTGCACAGAAATAAAACTCTGTTTCAACGCAAGAAGGGAAGGTGCTCGTAATAATTCCTGATCTAGTTCCAGTAGGTACTTCATTGGGAGTTACATCTCCGAATACTGTTTGAATTGGAGTAAGTTGACTAATAGCAGTAAGCTGATTGCTTGTTGATGTTCCGCCAACTGCAAACCAACGAAGGTTAGTGTCACAAGGTGCTTGTTTTTCGGTATTTGCAGTAAATGCAAAGCAAACAATACCTACTAATGCAGCAATAGCGATACGTACTTTTTTCATAACAAAAGGTTTATGATTAATTTCCCCAAACTTTTAAATTGGCATTGAGGTTCTCCAACTGAATTTCGGTTTCAGCGAACCATTTTCCATTATGTTGCAACTTGAAATGGAATATTTTTTATTGATTATTCTAGTTCTGTAAAGAACTCGATTAAAAATCCCTCCAAACTACACAACTTGATGTAGCACCATACGTCGGCCTGAACCAATACAGACCATTTACATAAACTCGTTCTATTTCTGATGCACTTTGATACCCAAGTGCGCATATATAAGTTTCTCCTTCACATGAATAAGGTGGTGTTCCAGGAAACATAGCTTCATCGGGCCAACCATTCCCATTTGAATCAGGAATAGGGTATAAATACACAATTGCAATAGGAATGACAGTTGTACTAATTCCGTGATTCACCTCGAACCAATAGAGACAATCTATTCTTACTTCATCCCTCGTATCACCAGAAAATAAGAATATTGGAAGATCTATCAAAACAAAAATTAATATAATTTTCAGAAGCTTCATCCAATATTGATTTAAATATTTATGCTCACTTACTATCTGGTGATTTTGTTGAAGATTTTCTAGCTAAAAGAACACCCGTTAATGCGAGTAGCGTAAAACCAATGTTAAACACCAAGTGTTGCCGTGGAGAAAGCAGAGTGATTACTCCCCCACAAGAACAAGGCATTTTTGGTGTGAAATAAATAAGATACGCCATGTATACAGTAAAAGCTACCATCATAAACAATGAAAGATAAAGTGCTAATTTTCTTGTATTTGATATCAATAATAAACCAGAAACTAGAATTTCTATGATTGGCACAGCCCAAGACATGAATGTCGCATACCTAGAAAAGACAGGAGATTTAAGTAAAACTGCATAGAAATTAAAATGTTCATAAAGCTTACTAAGGCCTGTATATAAGAATAATACTATCAATGCCCCTGCAATTAATTCTATGACAGCGGATCTTGACAAAGAAAAGATGCTAAGACGTCGAAGAGGAAAAGATATTGATTTCATCAATTACTATTTGAAGATTATTGATCAAAAATATTTTCATAGCAAACTAATTCAGAGCCCCAACCATCATTAACATTAAACTTAAATATGAAATGCTTAATAATCGACACGGATGGCAACCGAGGAAGATGCCGCAGGCCTTCCCCCAATGACCAAGCCTGAATTATGAAAAAGCATTGGCGTTAGCTCATGCAATTGACAAACTTGTTATTCATCGCTGCGTATTATTATGGTCCTGTTGGTTTCTTTGCAAGGAGCCCTGTGAATTATCTTGTTGTCCCTATGTTTGAATTGTCACCCCCAATGATACCAATCCCGATATGTCGCATTGCAGGCCGTCAAAGATACAATTCTGAATACCGCCAGGTGATTGAAGAGGGTAAAGGCGGTATTGTTATTTCTCTACAGCAAATATCCGATCTTATTTTTTATTACTGTTACGTAATCGGGAGTAATTACTTTATTAGCTGGGCATTCTGAAAATAGAACTTAAACTATGCTCACCATAGTAGGAAACATAGGTTTTGTAAAATCCTCCAATGGTTCGGAACTTAGACGACTTTGCAGCTTCTAATAGAGGTACTTGTTTTAACATCAGATTAACAGCATTCTCCAACTTGCACTTGGCTAGAAAGTCACCGACTGAAAATCCCCTACTTTTTAAGAAATGATACCTGATATTACTTACCCCCATTCCATACTTTAGAGCTAATGCTTTTATTGTATTATTTAGTTCCAGATTATTCCTAATAAGGAGTTCAAGCTCAGCAAGCATGGATACATATTGGTCTTTGTATTTCATGTGCCGAACACTCACACCAATTATGCTGTTCTGAAATCTTGTCGGGGGTTGATGAACTTTGCGAACAAAGAAAGATGTGAGCAGTGACGGTAATTTAAAATTCATTTTTGATGCGATTTCGTGAACAGTGTTTCCTTCTATTAGGTAAAATTTAATTCTTTCCACCCTATGTCTTTGGATAACCTTGTTTAGGATCTCACCTTTGTATTCCCGATAACGTTTTCTCAAAGTCTTTACATTTAGCTTAAAGTATGATGCCACAGCCTGGTCGTTTACGATGTTATCTATATTCCTCAATACATATTCATCCACTAGATTTAATATTTGAGTTACTTTATCCAGAAATCGCACCTCATTGATCATTTTTTTCTGCATCTTAAAAGCACTGCCTGTATGCAGAACCTGACCTTGAATGCTCTGTAGATACTCACCTGGAGTGATACCTGTAATAGTTTTGAAGAATACAATAAAGGAAGATAAATAAGAATAATTCATTATTACACTAACCTCATTTAAGGAATGCCCGTCTATCAATAATTGTTTTGCTCGTTCAATCCTTCGTTGATCAATGTACTGGGCTAAATCTACCCCTTCGTATTGGAGAAATAAGTTCTTTATCGTCTTTTTAAAGTGATGGAGTGTCTCGGAGATCCGCGTAGCAGACAACCGGTTATCAATATGCCGAGCAATGTATACTTTTACTTCCTCTATTATTGACAATTGCTTTTGTGATGCCTTTCCGGTCTCTTGAATGATTTCAGATGGAGTTAATCCAGTTTTTTTAGTAATAAGTCGGTTAACAGATGCCTGAGTAAGACCGATAGCCTTAGCTACATAGAGGGTATTAAATCCAGATTTAAGCAATTTTTCAGCAAGATCAGCTTTGGAGGTTATGACATATTGTTCGATGGTCTTTTTATGCTTTCTTTTGAAATAATATTTGATTGAAGGGAAATCCGATTTGTAAATTTCCATGAAATATTGAGTAAACTTTTTTTGTGTAGGATGGCTATTTATATAGTCTTCGATTTGTAGTAATTCTTCATTAAAATTACATTTTGGCTCGATTTCCTTTATTTGCGCACTATATTTTTCAACAGTGATTAGCATATTAGTTCAACAATTTTAAAGGGTAGTAAGTCAATTTACGACTGATGGTTCTTAACCACTTTTGTAATTGGGATTATTTCTTTCGTGATTAGACAGTCATATCCGGCAGAAATAGTCACATTCAAGTACTTTGTCGGTGTCAATTCTGAATTTGGTCTTCCGCTAGGGTCCATTCTGAGAGTCACCAGCGGGACAGCGTGGGAAGTACAGATAATCACCGGCGCCCATTTCCCGGCGCCAAAAAATTTGCAGTAATTAAAGTGAAATAGCCTAATTTAGTCTAATTGCCAAATCATTTTTTCCAACCCTTAGTTAGATATACCAACCTTTCCAATAATAACCTTATCATTCGATTTGCTGAAATATGCTCATGCCAGATTACAATACTACCATCAAGTATCAATTAGAGGATATATATAAACAGAAGGAAGCTTAACTTCTTTTTTAGTAAAAATTGGAGAAGTTTAAGGCAATGGCTTGACACGTTTATTCAGACGGCAATTGAATAAGTCAATGTTCGGCTCACAACACAAATACCTAATTCCAAAGGGATATTAGCCGAATTACAATCAATAGAAAACAAATTCCAGGAGAAGGACTTTAGTATACTCATTTATCAGGTAGATAGTCTCATAATACAATATGTAGCTTTTATTCAGGAAATAGAAATAATAATTGAAGCATAAAAGCGAGGTCGATTTCCAAGCCTTCATATGAGCGCTTTTATTCTTAAAGCGATCATAGAAGTGCAATACGATATTTTGAGAATCATTAAGCGCTACAATTACAAATCTTCGAAGGAAACTTCGGAACTAGCAAAAGAACTCAGCAAACGTGCATTAATTTCGTTACAAGCTACGGCTAAGGGGCGTAGTAATTTGTAGTTTCTAATTCCTCAACCTCTTCATAACAGTTACACTTTCATTCTTTTCTGTCTCTATGATAGCCTAGATATGGTCACTGCGGGGTCTGGCTCCGTTGTGGTCTGCCCTGCGACCTCGCTTATTCATTGTAGTTTCTGCTGGTGTCTATAAAGAGCGGTATATCCTTACGTTGGTGCCTTCCGTAAGAGTCCCGCCCGCATCACCAGGTTGTAAAAAAAGATCTAATCTTCTTTCTTAAAGCTGTGATACCGCGCTGTTTAATGGCTCGGACAGTAGATTCTTTTAATTTCATTATTCCTGCAACTTCCTTAATGGACTTTCCTTTTGCCAATAATGAAAGTGCAGCCTTGGGTTGGGGAGGTAACTTTTCTATTTCCCTCCAAAGCTTAATTAAAAGATAATCATCGCCACCCATATCAATTTCTATCGCTACAGTTAATTCTGTTTCCGAATGAGCATAAGCATTTAACGTCTTTTTTCTTCTATCTGTCTTTTTTTGACTATTGAGACTTTTATTTTTCACAACTTTGAACAAGTACTTCCGTATAGATAAATCTGAGAAAAATCCTGATCTTCTTTGCCATAATACAGTAAAAGCATCTTGAACAATCTCCTCCGCTTCTGATTTGCTTTTTGTAATCCGCAAAGAAAATTTTAGTAACTCATCATAATAAAGCATTATCAATATTGGAATGGATTTAGGATTACCCTTTTGAAACATCTCAATGAATGCCGGAGAGTGTTGGTGCATAGGAAAGAAATATTTTTCGGATTGAATTATAGCAGAACCAAAGGATAGGCTTATTCGGGAAGTAAGTGTTTCATAGATAACTGACACCGCCCAAATTGTTTTGTGCTATTTTTACCAATATTTTTCTTTAATTCTACGCAGAATTAATTATTTCAAAGAACTACAAAATGTGCTGCCGTAGGCGCCGGTTCAGTATAATAGACCCGGCGGTTATCCGCAGAGGCTTCTCTACAGGATGCTCTTCCTACGATATGTTTAATGTTTGTTTTCCTCACACTTTAAAGCGTGGCAAAAAGTGAATGTTTCGTGTCCCTTGTAAAATCATATCTCCGTCCTTGCTGTGGTTTGCATATGCCCCCCCGTAGCTGTTTTTCACAGGTCCTTCTTTCGCTTTTGCGATAGTCTGCAAAGCGACCTCGCAGCATTTCCAAATCATAATGGCGACCTCGCAGTCTTTGTTTACTGCTCCGCGGTCAACGAGTGAGACCCCGGAGGAATATTCTAATAAAATCAGGGTGTAGAGAACACCCTGATGTAAAATTGGGAATAACTATATTTCACCTATTCAAAAAAACTCGTTGACTAATATTGAATGAACCTGTAATTGATTTTCGCAAGGTCTTGTTCAGAAATCTCCAGAGGGATATAGTTCACCCTCGCTTTATATTATGCCTGGTACTCTGACAAGTACTTTTCAGATCCAACAGGTACGATCTGCAATATGACTGCAGAAGTAAAAAGGTTGTATTCTTATCTTCCGCCGGGGTACATTAAAAGACCACCAGCGGGAGAATTTTTAAGAAAAGGAGCAGCGTGCGCTGCCCCATGTTTTAAGGGCGAATGGAAAATGGGAACTGCTTAGTATTGACCTTCAGAGTTCGTTTTTTGTCTCAATGGTTATTTGCGTTTGTAGTACTCGCAGTTATGAATTAGCCAATGCTCTGATCCAAGGACCATCAAGTAGACAGGTCCTTTTGTCATCCTCAGGTTTGCTTGCTACCCCAGTCCATTTTATCTATCTTCCTTCAAGGTCAATAAGTGAGCACTAAAGGAACTTTTGCCACGTAAATCTTAATAGGTAACTATATTACCTTTTGTTTTGTTCAATTTCAGGATTAAGCTGAATAACATCTGGCGGAATTAAAAACGTATAATGCAAACTGTTGGGAGGCAGAATTATTTCCGAACCATTTACTATTCGTTTGATTGAAATATTTGCCCCTTCCAGGTTCAACCTTCTAAGATCGCTCCAACGAATACCGCGGTATAAAAGCTCTTTTCTCCTTTCAATAAGAACTTTATCTAATGCCTCTTGGGAACTGGTAGCAGTAAAGGGAACAAAATTTTCTGTTTTTCTCCAACGCTTTGCCATTAATGTATTGAGATCGTCCATTGCTTTCTCTGTATTATTAAGTCGTGCATTACACTCAGCGCTAATTAAATACATCTCATCTGTTGCAACTCCACAGAAAGGATCAGCAGAGCCATCATATGACCCCCTGAATGAATATGCTTTTGGACCATTCGCTGCTTCTTTTCTAAAAAACAAACCCTTCCTTAAATCATGAACATTATATGACTGCTGCAATGCTGTGTCAACTACTGTTCTACTTCTAAGAAGTAATAAATTGTCCAGAACACTAAAATTGCATGAAAAAATCACTTCATTATTAAATCGAGCGAATGGATTTCGAGTTGCAGAATCAATATAATTATAGTCAAGCAATTCATTGTAGACCCCAAGCGATTTGTTGGCATTAGATAGTGCATTATTATAATCATTCATAAACAAAAACGTCCTAGCAAGTAACCCATAAGCAGCGGCTTTAGAAGGGCGGGTTTTGAATGCAGGATGGTCGGGCAATAACTCAATTGAGCTTTGCAGATCATCAATTATCTTATCATATGTTTCTTTTAAGGTACTTCGTTTTAAATTCTCATTAATATCACTCGTTAGTCTTAAAGGAAGTCCAAGTGAGCTTGATGAAGTTTGTTGATCATATGGTGGCGCAAATACTTGAGCTAATTGCAGAAAGGCATGTGCCCTGTGAAATAGACCACTCCCTTTAATACGATTATATTCAATTTCGTTTGAAATATCTTTTTTGATTTTCTCTATAGATTCTAAAACTGTATTTGCATAAAAAATGGCTCTGTAAGCATAACTATATCCATAATATTGAGAAGGTGCACTATAAATATTGTCATTCCAAGAATATAAATTGACGCTAAGTGCATCAAAATTGTCTAACCAACGCTGTGGGGTGTAATGATCATCACAAGCAATTTCACCAAATATGGGCATTAACCCATCAGTACTGAGGCCATTCATCACCCTATCATTATCTAGTATCAAATCCATGTCTTGTAAAGTCTCAGGAATTATCAATCTATCCTCTGGCTTTGCATCAAGAAAGGATGATTTTTTGCAATTAGCAATACTTGCGATAATAGCAAGCAAGATTATGTATCGATATAAGTAGTTCATAACTTGAAATATTTTGTCGTGCTACTAAATAGTTTTGTCGTGCTACTAAATAGTTTTGTTGTGTCTCTGCGGCGGTCTGCAAAGCGACACCGCAGTTTCGCATCGCCGGGGTCCTGTTCCAGAGACCACCAGCGGTACTGGAAACGTTCCTAGAACCCTACATTCAATCCAAAGGAGAACATTTTTCCAGGAACAATTCCACCATTAAAATAAGGGTCTATTTTCTCCTTGTTTGCCAACCATAGCGGACCCAAGTTCGTTGCGTTTACATAAAATGTAATATTGTTGAATGGTAGGCTTCTCCTAGATGAAAGGTCCAAGTTGTACCTTAATTGAATATCGTCTAACCTAATATGATCCCCTTTTTCAACAAGTACTTCAGACTTTGCATAAAAGAAATCTCGGTTTGGATCGGGAGGAAACTGAAATGAAGGCACGCTTGTACTTCTTTCATCCCCAGATTTTCGCCATCTCTGGGCATAATCATTATGACCTGTCCATGTTTGAATTAGTGATGCATAATTTATGGAATTACGCCTGAAGAAGTATCCCAGTTTGTAAGAAATATTGATGGAAAGTTGAAACCCTTTATATTGGAAAGTGTTAATAATTGACCCGAAATATTTAGGTTGCAAGGGACCATGATACTTCAGACTATCAATTTTAGTTTTATTAATAATATCAGAGTATGCTTGAGATGTATTCTTGCCTAAATATCCGATTGGAGATCCTGTAATTGAATCTAATCCAGCCCACCGATAGCTGAACACACTGTATGCGGGGTAACCAATAAGTGGATTTATAGTTCCCTCCGAAAGATAAAGTACTGTATTCTCACTTGCAGAAATTAAATATTCAGAAACCTTCATTAAATTGTAACTAAATATGTAATTGGTCGTCCATCTAAATTTATTATCAATATTTTTTATGTTTATCTGAAACTCAAGACCATTTCCTTTTACAGAGGCAACATTGGCGAAATAATAATTGTTATATCCATAAATTACTCCCAAGGTTGGATTTGCTGGCGTTGATGCAATTAAGTCTTTAGAATGTCTTCTAAAATAGTCAATTGAACCTGAAACAATATTGTTTTTAGATTCAAAATCTATTCCAATATTAAACATGCCAACTTGCTCCCAACGCAATTTTTTGTTTGACGGATTCAGAATAGTGGCAGTAGGTAATCCAACAGAATTATTGTATCCATCATAAGCCATAGATAATAATCCCTTAGCAGATCTAGAATAATTTCCGCTATTTCCATAAGTGGATCTAATTTTCAACAATGGAATCAAAGGGAAATTGTAAAATTTTTCATTACTTAATAACCAACTAACTCCAGCAGACCACAAAGGAACGCCCCTTTGATTCGTTTCTACTCCGAATAAGTTTGCGGCATCTTGCCTCCCACTTGCAGACACAGTTATTCTTCTATCGAAAGTATATGAAGCATTAGCATAATAGGAAATAAATCTATCCAATGTTTTTGACACGCTTTGAATATTGGGTATTCGAGCATTTGATCCTATGTATACAAATTGAGGAAATTGGGTTACAAAATCCATATTTGGATTCACGGTGCTACCCATTTCATTATAACCATATTGGGTATTTACATTTCCTCTATTTACTAGATTCTTAATTTCCCAACCAGCAATCACAGACACATCATGACGCTTCCAAGAGTTGTTGTAAGAAAGCTGAGCTCGACCTTGATGAGAAATAATTTCAGATAATGTGTTGTTTAAAATACCTCCATAAGGAACAGGAAATTTAATATTTGCAAATGGTTGATAAAACCTGTTTACAAGATCCCGTACATAGTAGGATTCTTTAGAAGAAAGAGAGCTAGAAATAATTGTAGAAGTAAGGTATTGATACAATACTTCTGCAGTTAACTTTGATCGAAAGTTATATCTCAACGTAATATTAGCTTGCTGAGTCTTATCATTATATTGATTGGATGCAAATCCAATTTCATCATAAGGCTTATACTGCCAGTCGTTTAGTACTCCTTTTCCAATTGTATCTGTAAATGGCTGTCTAAAATCCTTAACCAAAGCCAATGAACTTCCTAAATCATCAACCAAATCAGCATATGGATATAGCGACTTCCCAGCCCCACTGCTTATACTATACCCAAGATTATTACCAGATTTGTTTATGGTTTGTGTCAAATAAGCTCCAGCTTCAATCTGGAAATTTCTTAGAACTTTGAAAGTATTCACCGTTCTTAAAGTAACGCGGTCGTTAGTGGCACCAACCAATTCTGGCAACGCTCGATCATACCCCATAGACAAGAAGTAATTGATTGAATTACTATTGCCGCTAACATTTATAGAGTTCTGTAACCTTACCGGATTTCGATAGAAATATTTTTGGACATCATTCCTGGCATCTTGTTGTTCAAACTTTTTTATTATTTCGTCCCCCTGTGCTTGCGTCAATTCACCTGAGCGTACTTTGACTAAAATCTCAACAACTGGAGTTAAAGGAGCTGGTGCATCCGTTTGGCTTAATATTCCATCATATAACCCTCGTTGAAAGAGGTCTCTTTCAAGCCCTATAAAATCGGCACTTGAAATAACAGGCAGTTTCTGCAGGTTGGGTTTCTTCTGTATAGTAACGTTTGAATTAATTTCAACAGTCGGCTTTTGTGTTTTTCCCCTTTTAGTGGTTATCACTATAACCCCATTGCCAGCCCTTGCTCCCCAAATGGAGGCGGCCCCAGCGTCTTTCAAAATAGTTATATTTTCTATATCGTTGGGATTGATATTGTTTATGTCGCCATCGTATGGAAAATTATCAACTACTATTAGTGGGTTCACATTGGAGAAAATCGAGCTCCTACCCCTTATCAAAATGCCATCATTTGCGTTGCGGAATGAAACACCAGGTGAAAGGTTTTCAATCCTGTCCAAAATGTTGGCGCTTACTCTACGGTTCAGCATTTCATTGTTAACAGAAGAGTAAGAGCCAGTTGCTCTTTCGGGCGAAATTTTTTCGTATCCGGAGTTTACTATCGTAACTTCTTTCATTTGTTGAGCGGATACACTCAATTGAACAACTATGGATGACTTACCATTCACTTGGACAATTTTCGGTTCATAACCCACTGAGGTTATCAATAAGGCAGCATTACGTTTCACTCCACTCAAGGAAAATGAGCCATCTGCTTGTGTTGATGTAGCAATGTCACTTCCTTTTATTGTTACGGTAGCACCGGCTACAGATTTATTATCTCCTCCTAATACCTGACCTTGAATATTAATTAATGAGTCAGGGAGGAGTATTTGTTTTTCGTTAAGAGTAATTTTCTTCGTTCGCTGGATAACAATATTCTTGCCATCGATGGCATATGTTAAGCCATGCCCTTTTAAAATGATGTTGAGAGCTGTTTCTACTGATACATTTTGAAAGGTGGCCGAAACTCGCATTCCAGAAAGATCTGCGGCATTGTATAGAATATAGACGCTTGCCTGGTTGGCAACCTCGTCCAACACTTTTTCTAGAGCCATGTTTTTTACGTCAATTTTTACTTGCGCCTTAGTATAAGCGCTAACCTGTAAGCAGCCTACCAATAATATAAAAGCAGTGATTTTCATTACCTTAACAGCTTTTTTACGTGTGCTAAATACACCCCGCTCACGGAATTTACTTAATTCCATAACTTTGTTGAGTTTTGGTTTAACAATTGTTTTCCCGAACATTTAATGCCAGAACATCACGCAGGAGGTGGGTAAGAGCCATCTCCTGTATTTATGTTTAGGCGAAAAGAACATAACAATTATGCTCTTAACACTCCGATGAAATGAGTACCTGACAAGACAGGTTCTTACATAGGATTCATCCCAATAATATTAGAGTGTTGCTACCAGAGCTTATAAACCACTTTTGGAATTAAGGGGGAAATGATCAGCGACTAAGATTAGTCTGTGATACATTATGGGTGTATAGGTAGGTTTGATGGCTAATCTATATGAACAGTAAAATCTCTGGAGGTTCAAAAGGTGGAACTTTAAAAAGTTCTTCCGAAAAAATGAGAGAATTTATTTCGATAAATGAAATAAATAAGGAGGAGGTTTTAAAAATGAAATTTACGTTATCAAAACAAAAACCGTTTCCACAATTTTGTCTACTATTATCTACTTCTTTAAATATTGAAGTAGATTTTTTATTGTGGTAACTAAAAACGTCAACTATACCCTTATTGGGTATGCGATTTTTAAAAATCGAATTGCTAAGTAATTGAAGAGAGGATGTAAAGTAAGAGGAAGGCTTATATAAACAGCAATGGTTGGCAGCTATATTAAATAGTGCCACAATTATGATTAGTGCTACTATACAGAGTTTACCGTTCACGTTCTCATGGTTTAGTCCATTCCAAAATGTGACAACAGCTAAATAGCAACCCGGGCTTTATAATGCTAACGGGAGGTTCGCCCGGGCTTGCTAAAAATTGTGTCAAGTTTCAATACCTTAAAGCAGGTTTAATGGAATGGTGTAGTACGGGATTTCACAGGAAAATGTTTTTCGTTAAAACACTTAGAAAATTCAGAACCACGATTGATTGTAATAAATTGTAAATAGTTGCAATCGCATTATTAGCGATTACTTACTACTATTGATTTATCATTTAAATTAAAGTTCAGATTCGTTATTTGCCCCAGTTGTGATAGTAACCAACTTAGTTTCCCTGTTCTTGCGAACTTGCCTTTTATTAAGGCAGTTGATCGTGTTCCCAGTTTGAACTTCACATCCACATCATACCACCTCTCCAGTTCAGTCATTACTTCATGTATGGTAGCATTATCAAAGGAAAACACGCCGTTTTTCCAGGAGATGTAATCCAACGCTTTCACATTTTCCACTTCAATTTTTTTACTCAATTCAGCTATAGTCGCCTGTTGACCAGGAATCAATTCTACCTTTGAAGGAATAGTCGCAGCATTGACGCGAACAGATCCCGATATTAACGTAGTCTGCATTGGTTCCCTACCATAATTTTTTACGTTAAAACTAGTACCGAGTACTTCTACTGTTCCATATTCTGTTTGAACATAAAAAGGCTTTTGAGCATCACGCGCCACTTCAAAATAAGCTTCGCCTTTCATTAGTACTACTTTGCGGTAGTTGCCAGAAAATGCTCCTGGGAACGAAATTGTAGAAGCTGCGTTTATCCACACTTTAGTACCATCAGCCAGTGTTAGGTGATAATAACCTCCCCTGGGCGTATTCAGAACATGTATACCCGCAGATGGTTTACCAGAAGTATTGTTGTAAACGATATTGCCATCCTTTTTTACAATAGATGCTGAACCGTCCCGCGCCACCTCTCCATTTTGTATACTGGAAAGATCTATTACCCGATTATCCGATAACGTAAGAGTAGCACGCTCCATCGCAGGCATTACTTCTTCCCCTGTTGTTCTGGAGGGAACAAGTTTTGCCTGCTGAGATCGTGTATTTTGTGCAGCAAAATAAAAAATTGAAAGGCCGACAACTGTAATTATGCTGGCAGCAGCAGCCCACAGCATCTTTCTCTTCCTTGAGGATCGGTTAATGGTTAATATGCGGTCTCTATTAATATTTTCTTCCATTGAAGAGAAAACAAGTTTGGGAGGATTGGAATTGATTCTTAATTGGTAATATTCCAGGAAGTTCTGAGCAAAAACATCCTTGTCCATTAAACGTATATAAAGGTCTTTATTAACCTGATGCAATTGCAACCAGGAATCTAATTTGGTTTGTTCCCCTATGGTTAAATCTTCATCGTTAATTTTCTTCAGAAGAATGCTAACAATATCATTCCGATGCTCAGCCATAATCCTCATTTTTGTTTAATATCAGTTGGCAGGACTTAACAGAAAAGTCCTTACTATTATATAGGAAACGCAGTAATTGCAAAAAATCGCCGCGCTTAACGAAATATTTTTTAATTTTTTTTGAACCTTTTGGGGAAATCCAGGCTCGCTGAGTAGAATTCTTTAAAAAAAGAACAGTATAGTAAGAATATTTTTCGATTGCATTACGCTTCGAAGCCTTATTAATGCCTTATATTTTGTTTTATATAGGGTATCTGCATTTATGTTTAGTTCAGCACATATTTCTTTGGCATTTTTCCCTTTCACCAGGAGCTCGACTATTGCTTTTTGTTGGGGAGAAAGATGAAGAAGCTCTTTGTAAAGCTGGTCCAATATGTCAGCTTCTATTATTTGCGCCTCAGCTTCAGATTCATATTGCCTGTCAGGAAATTCATTGGTATAAACAGTACGTTTAGTTTGAATTTTTCTAAGCACACTCAAAGCCTCGTTTCGGCAAGTAATATGAAGAAAAGAGCGCATATTGCTGATTGAGGGGAAATTAATACGCCTGTCCCATAGCTTCATAAAGCTTTCAGAAATGATGCCATTGGCCTTTTCCTTATCGTTAAGGAGTTTGGATGTAAAATACAGTAGTTCATCATAAAACCGGGTATAAACAACGCCAAAAGCTTGCTTGTCGCCATCATGAATTTTGGCAATTAAATCTTCATCAGGTAATTTATTAAACGAGTCAGCCATAGCAGTGTTCGGCACAAATGTATTATAAATTTGTTCTCAATTAGAGTGCTTAAAGATTTTCTTCAAGATCTGTAAACAAATTGACTTTTAAGCAAATATCCAACAGTTTTGAAAGCTCGAAATACCTGTATTGGCTCATTTTCTAAAATTTGCTAATTTTAAGATTCCAGCCCGCCCGACTTTAGTAGCCACAATTAATTTCCATTAAATAAAAATATCACAACAGTTTCGTTGTGCCTTTGTGGTATTTGTTCAATAAAAGACAAAAGCAAAAACTATTCATGCTATGGAACAGCTATTACTTTACCTCGATCTCATCGCTCCCATGTCGCAAGCGCTCAAAGAACATTTAGCTGTTATTATAAAATTCAAGAACTTTTTGCGAAATGAATATTTATTGAAACCCGGACAGTACGGAAACGAAATTATGTTTCTTGATAAAGGGCTGGTTCGCTGTTATTATGTAAAGCAAGAGGGAGAAAGGGAAAGAGAAATTACCCGATGGTTACTTAAGGAGAGCGATGTAATTGTATCGCTTAATAGTTTTTATACCAATAACCCCAGCATGGAATACATTCAAGCCATCGAAGAAACCCATGTAGGATTTATCAAGCGGGCTGAATTAGAGTTTATCTATGACAATTATCCGGAATTTAACCGACATGGAAGACTTCTTTCCATAAAATACCAATTGGTTTGGGATCATTTTATCTACGGGCATGTGATGCAGAACGCAGAGGAAAGATTTGAATGGTTGCTAAAAACTCATCCTGACTTGATAAATCGAGTCCCAGGCAAATACCTTGCCTCCTATCTGGGTATGGACGAGGCTACGCTTAGTAAAACCAAAAAGAAAATTCTTCGTCAATAGAACATTTGGTGTTTTTTTCTTGACATAGACCAATTTTTTCAATCAGTTTCATTGCTAATTTTACTGTCGAGCACAAATTACTTCCCCGCACTAAGCCATAGAATATTACTCAGTCATCACTCCCAAACAAGGCATCTATGGCAAACAGTAAATTCTATTCCTTCTCCACTCAGCTCATGCAAGAACTGCGACTGAAACTTTTGCAAGTTGACGAAAGCAATGCAGTCGATAAGAAACGAGCAAGTATTAATGCCTGTTATGCAGCGTTAAAGATATTGAACGACTGGCTTCTGGAAAACGCAATGGATACTCACCTAACTATGGAACAATTCGAAGAATGTAAAAACATCTTTTACAAAAAGATTTCATTTATCGCAGAATCCAGTATGGACTTATACCAGTTTGAAGAAAAGTACTCCAATTTGCAAAGTAACAGTTCGGTCAAAATTCACACAGATCAGCTTCAATCACTTACCAGGCGAGAGAAAGAAGTTTTTGAACATATTACAATGGGCAAAACATATAAGCAAATTAGTAGTGCACTTTATATCGCGCAAGGAACAGTAAAAAAACATATTGAAAATATATATTCCAAGCTGGGCGTATCGTGCAGATTTGAATTATTTAAGAAGTTGGAAGAAAATTCGACAAACTAAGCGTTTACCAAATCCCATATATATGAAACCTACGTTAATGCTATTATTTTCGTGTTTATTTGTTCTTTCATGTAGGAAAGAAACAGTTTATAACAATGAAAACAACTTAATACAGGATGCTATTAAGTATTACCAGGCGAATGAAGACCACACTCCTTCTACTTCAAGCAACCTTCCCAGGCACAACCTTAAAAGGATTCCCAATTGGCAGAAGGCCAAAGTAATATTGAATGGAATTACACATACAGTTCTTGTGCCGGTGAATTTTGAACAAAACATTTTAGTTCGCAGCAGTTTGAGGAACGATTTGTTTTCTTTAAATGATATATCATACATCACACTTACCCCGCTTGAAAATGACAAGTATCTAATAAAATGGATAACGGTAATACCTTCTCTACAAAATAATTCTTCCAGATTTGATGGTATCATAAACATCGAGAATGAAAATAAAGAATTTGAATATGCAATGAAGTTTGAAAACAATAATAAATACATCTCCATTGCAAGAAATTCACCCGTCAAAACAGATGGAATAATAGGATGGGAACATTACCTGGAAGGTTATAATTACTCACCAGATGACCCGAGTAGTGGATACGCATGGAGAGAATACATAGGCACCACTTACGTGAACGTTCCTGACGGATATAGCTATAGTGGAGGTGGTACAACTAATTCGGGACCTGGGATGGATTTGGACCTTGGGGCAATAATGGACGATGCAGCCAATACTTCTACTACAAACTTTGTAGTACCTGCAGGTGATGATAAAATACTTGACATAAATGATTACACAAAGTGCTTTAACAACAAAACAGGTAGCCAGTACCAAGTAACCATTTATGTTCAACAACCTTTTCCGGGTACAAGATCCACCTGGATTCCCTTAGATGCTACGGGAACCAAAGTGCATAAATCCCCAGTGTTTGTAGGTCATACTTTTATTTCCCTCAAACAAGTTTCAGGAAATGAATCTATCACCCGAAACGCAGGATATTATCCCAGTACGGCTGTAAACCCTATATCCCCAATGACAAATGGAGAACTAAATAATGATCAGAACAAGCGATATGATATTTCACTAAGCGTAGATATAACTTATGAAGAATTTTCTCGCATAATAGCTTATCTTAATAGTGGAATTCGATATTACAATCTGAACACATTTAACTGTACTACTTTTGCTCTTGAGGCGCTTTCAAAAGGAGGAATTAATTTACCACGAACTGAGGGAAGTTGGCCCAGCGGAAGTGGTCTAAATCCAGGCGACTTAGGTGAAGATATTCGGGATATGAAATTATCTTCAAATATGAGTAGATCAACCACTGCAACAGCGCACAAAAACGAAGGCACATGCAATTGAATAAAATACCATCTAAAATTGTGGCAGTAATTATTGCAATAGGTTTCTTTTCCGGTTGTAAATCGCAGGAAAAAGCAAACTGGAGCGAAGCGAAGGAATGGAGGCTTTACAAGATAACAGATGTACGTTCCTTCAGCATATCAGAAAAGGAAATGAAGAAAAAGGATTTTATTAGTGCCGATTCCTTACACTATTTTCTTCAAGATGCTGCTCCATTAAAGGTTGATGACCCAGTATGGAAAAGCTTCTTTTTTACGTCATGTCAGATAAATGGAAAATTCAGGAAAGTAATTATAAGTAACTATGGAGGTTTTTTTTATGATGCAAAGTCAAAGAAATATTATGAGATAAAGGAAGAAAACAAAAAGTGGGTGATTGAATACCTGGAAGATAAATTGTTTGAATAAGATATAAAGCCCCAATTCTATCGCGGCTTTTACGATTTTCCGACAATCCTTGATAGATCAAGAAGATGCCCGTTTTTGCGAATAAAATCAAGCACATTACATCAATCTTTTGAACATTTGGACAGGTATGTGATTAGTTTATGATCTTGTAATAGCCGTCTCCTGAAACTAACAGGTGCTTTTCAACCTTGTCTCCTTTGGCAATTACCTGGTCGATTACAGCACTTTCATTTTCGTTGTTGAAAAACTGAACCTCACCATCATCTCCAGCTATATCCGTTCGCAGTAATTATACAAGCAAAGGTAACTCCATGTGCGTGAGTTCTTCAATAAAAAGTAATAACAATTTACAGAATAGATATAAAATCGCCGGCATGAATACCGGCGATTAATTTAGTGCATCTTATTTTACACTTCATTACTTAGAGCAACTGCAATTACAAATAAAACTAAAAGGAATTCAGTTGCTGGCCAATTGAACCCGGCATTTGCTGTGTGCCGTACACCCATAATTCCTTTATTTAGCAAATAGAAAGAGAGAACATAGCTTACCTAAAAAGAAGAAGCGCGGGTCTCTCATCTTTATTCGGCGCTGGAGCCCTCGGAAGGCGTGCAAACGAACAAGAGAGAGCCCACGCCGTAGCATGAGCTCAGTACTTATCATCTCGTTTGCACCTATTTGAAAACTTTCCGAGTATTCCAGCGGCGCGAGAATCAAAGCGAGCTTCTAATATTTTATGAAGTCGCGAATATATTGATATTCAAACAGAAATTTGCTAATTCTCTTTGGCAAATGGACTACAGTAAAACAAAACAAATATAAGATATATACTACCCTTTATAGCATTTTTAATATTATTTATTATACTTATAGTACTATTTATATTACTTATAGTCACCTTTTCGTTTAATATTCAATCATTTATGAAAAACTATATTTGTCTGTATCGCATTCACAATGAAAATATTTCATCAAAACAGATTAGCTGTTGTCTTAAAGGAGCTTCGAATTAAAAATGTAACCCTTGCCAAAGGGTTAGGCGTAACTACAGGTATGGTTTCGAGGTGGTGTTCAAATATTAGTCAGCCTACATTACCCAGGCTATATGAGATTTCAGAGTTCTTAAGAGTTGATCAAAGAGATTTATTAACCTCTACAATTTGGCCGAGAGATCAGCTATCTCCTGCCGAAAAACTGCAAAAAGAAGAAAAGGAAGCTAAAAAAATTGTAAGAAAGAAGAAAAAATAATTTTGAAACTACCTCTGACATTCGACATAGATTCTCTGTCCATAGATCAGCAGAAAAAACTTTACGAATACCTTAAAGAAAAGTTTGAATCTACTCAGGCAGATTTTAAAATAAACATTACCCTTTCACATGAGCTAATTGAGAAAGACATTAAAACACTTCGGTTATCTAAGAAATTAGACTCCATATTACGCACAGCCAATATTAGCACTTTAGGTAGTCTATGTATTAAAAGCAGGTCAGACTTATTAGAAATAAAAGCTGTTGGTAATCGCTCAGTTCTGGAAATAGAATCTGCGCTTAATGAATGGGGACTGAAATTAGCTGAATAGAAAGGAATAACCTTTGGGCAACGTGGGTTATCTTACTGCAAAAGGTAATCGGTAACACTACTTTCCAGGATATCCAGTTAGGGGTTGATACTATATAGTAAGGGTAGGCAATTAGAGAGATTTCCGTATTTTCAGCTACAATATACTTAACTATAATTTACAGATTAAATTAGCTCAATGAATGCGTCTTGACTGGCACTAGCATCAGAAATATATTGCCAGTATGAGATTGGAAAATTAACCGACCTAGCTATTCGAGTCAAGTAATCATTTTCATCCGCCGGCAAAGCTGTTGGTGCCACAATTACTAATTTTTCAATTTTTATGTTGGGATACCAACAGGCATAGTCTAGCAATTGCCCAATAGCCGCCCGGATATTGGGCCTACAAAAGAGAGAAGTCTTAACCTCCATTATCGTTATTCTTTTATTGCTATGCAAAAGGACTACATCAGCTATGTTATTGCCGAAAGCTGTTTTCTCAACAGACAGATTATTTTTATTTTTTGAAAATTTAGGTGCCAAGTAATCTTCAAGCGCCTTGGTTATTTCAGAATGTTTTCGCTCAATAACAATGGATGCTCCTGTATGCGTACGTTCGTATTTTTCACTTGATGAGGCAATCCCTGGAACAAAGGAAAAGCCATTTGAAGGCACAATACTACCAATTGTTACTTGTAGTTCAGTGTCAACTTTATAGGGAACAAATCGCCTGAAATTAGGCCCTTTAAGCACTGGAGCCGGCAACATGGACTCAAAGAGCTCCTGCCCCGAAATTTTGAAACGAACATTAGGTACTAGAGGCATTTCGGATAGAATACCAGGATCAGCACCGACTTGGTTTAATTCTTTGACTACTTCATCTTCATACCTATTAAATAGATTTTTGGCTTTATTTAATAATAAGTCGTTATTTTGTATTATTTCCAAATTCTGAATTTTTCCAACTAAGAAATATTCCCGCGATTGCTGGTTAATCGTAAACAAATGTGCGGTTTGAATTATGCTAACCGTATTTGGAAGATCCTGAACTCCACGGATAAAACCATACTGGTAGCCGTCCAAATGATAACGAGCATTAAAAAGCCATTCTTCACCACCAAATCCCGCCTGATTTTCAAATGCAATATTCCTGTTACCTTGGTTAGATTTTTTCCATTTATGGCTAATCGGCCTTTGCCACCCATTAGTGTTCCATGTCAATCGAAAAAGCCGATTTACAGATTGCGTATCATCTCTCAGCGCTATTTTTCTGTCTTCAACTTGGAATAACTGCTGGTAATTGTTCACCCGAGCGCTTATTTGACTAGGCCCAGGAGGTTGATTATCTTTCTTCCTTAGCCATAGACTATTTTCTCTAATAATACTTGCTATTTCAGTGGGTTTCAAAGAGCGGCCAACTGACCGAATAACCTCAGCAATTACTTCATGCAGATTTGGTTGTACCATAGAAATATGATTTTTAATGCGCCAAATTCAGAGACAAATAAACTCCATCCGCGGTTTCATGCCAGATAACTCTAAATCTTTGAACCTGCTTAATGTTCATTAATAATTATTTCTATTTACTAATTGCTGCAATTACGAACAAAGAGGCCAATACAAGAAGTAAACCATTTGCATTGTGGTTTTCTACAGAAGTAATATGAATAGGAAGATTTGTATTTTCAGTGCGCTGAATAAATTCTGGAGAAATTAGGGCAAAAGGTACTGTTTGGAAACCATCATAATAAAAAACCTCTGGCTGTTGATCTACATTTCTGTTTTTCAATACGGAACCAACATAAGGGAATAATTTATGAACTGGTAAGATGGCAGTTTGTGAAGTTTTATTTTGCAAGAGTTGTACTGTGTCGAGTAATGCAATTGTAAACTTCCCGCCTGAGCCTGATGGGGCTTCGTATGCTGGTTTATTATGAGCAGTGGCATGAACAATAATTTTTCCAGCTGGCGATTGAAGGATACATTGATTAAACCATGCCCTTGCTTCTGAATATCCAGTAGCATAATCGCACTTTTCCTCAGGCCATTTAATTCCTCCTATTGTAGCTCCCCGTTCGAGCGTTCTGCAAGCATCGATCATCACAAGTTGTCTCTGGCTGTTATTTAAAAGATCTAGGTCGCATAAATTTCCTTCTGAAAGACAAATCATTCTTTGGCCTATGGTACTCGTATAACCATGACCTGAAAAGTAGACAAAAAGATAATCAGCAGTACTTTCCCTTACCACCTGGAGCACTTTGGTAGCAGCTGGATTTTTAAGAATAGTAATTTCATGGTCCAAAAAGCTACCACCATTTGGCGATATCAAAAATCTTCTTATTTCAGCAATATCCTTTTCAACACCTTCCAGATAGGAACCGCTAGTTGTCTGGGAATGTATAAGTATTGCCTTTCTTATTGGGATGTACATGGCAGTTTGTTTCCTGTAATTTACTGAAAATCAATTGACTCTTTACAAAGTAAAAGACAACTTTCACTTTTAGGTTCCCGTTAGGATTTGATCGCATATAAATATCTGATTATAAACCATTTGCAGCTTATATTTATGTAATTTAGTTTATGGCAATATTTGACAAGCCCCAAATAGATCAGTCCTCAATAAATTCTACCGAAAGTGAAAATGCGCTGCTTGCAATACTTTCAGAAAAAAATGGATTTATTACAAGGAAGGAGATCCCTGACAAGGGGTGTGATTTTATGTGCGAATTGATTGAGGATAAGGGGGCCACCGGACAGAAATTCCCTATTCAATTAAAAAGTATTACAAATATTAAGTTAGTTGATAATGAAAAGTACATTTCATATCCTATACTAACCTCTCGAATAGGTTATATAATTGGCCACTTACCAACAACTGGGATAATTGTCTTTTTTGATGTCCAGACTGGTTTGCTTTATTATGATACTGTAGACGCTATTTATGATAGAATAATGTCCGAGAAGAAGTCTGATGATTGGACAAATAATGGCCATGTTTCAATTAAAATTCCTATTGATTCCAGGTTAACAAGGGAGACTGCTAGTGAATTGCATCAAAACTTTCTTAATCGCTTTAATCAAGCGACAAAAATGCAAATTGCCAATGGCAAAAAATACAATCTGCCAACGATTAATCTATCGCAAGAATTTCAATTCGACTTCAATAATATTGAACACTTAAAGCTGTTGTTAAAGCAGCATGGATTCGAATTATTAGGTAACTATGATTTAGATATTATTCATAAAACTATTGCTAAGTTAACCAATGACGAGATCAATTCAGATAAAGGGATTCTGATTTTGGCAGCAATTACTTTTTGTGAAATAGGTAAACAGTTGGAGTCAGATCTGGCTATTAGAAGACTTAAATATCAGTTTGATCTTACTGATGAAGAGAGTGTAATGATAGAGCATGTTGGATATAAGAATCAAGTTCTACTTGGTTTGATCGACCAAAATACGTTTCGGGAAAAATTATTATTACTCAAAGAAAAATCAAAAGGAGATAATATCACAATTGATATAAATATTCTTAAGTACACTTTAATGGATATTTCAACTGGTTCTCAATTTGAAGAAGCTAAGATTACATTAAAGAGAATATTTTCTTCAATAAATGAAAGTTCCAATTCGGTAATCAGAAAATATTTATACACTGTATGGAATGCAGAAAATGAATCTATGCTTAGTCTGCATGAGCTTTCCAATAACTTAGCATTAATTAAGGTTAAGGCGAGTTTAGAAAGAAATATGTCGCCAGATCAACAACGAGAATTCCTGAATAGTTTTTTAACAGATGAACTTCGATTTCTTAATCGATTAAACGAGATATATCAAAAAGCTGTTGAACTAGATAATAAGCATATTCAAGCGGTTTCCTTAACCGCTCTCACTACTCATTGTGTGCAAAGAGCGATAATCAACTTAACTCAAGGACCTGTCAATATCATATTTATTGAATCGCAGTTTACTCGAGTGGCGGATGTTGCATATAAGGCATATAAGCTTTATATTGATCTAGGGTTATTAGCTGATGCCCATTTTTGCATAACCAACGCAATAGAAATATTAGATGCGAACAAATTTATTTTCAAATCAGACGTTGATGCGAATGCTGATTTCTTCATTTCTATAAAAAACGAACTTGAAAAAAGGCTAATGATACCAAGCTCAAGGCTTGTAATTAGAGAGATTATTGAAGAGAGAAAAAAAATGGAGAATGAAAAGGATATTTTTCCTCCAATGTATTCATTAAAAGACAGGACTGATAAGGAGCTTGAACTTTATGCAGGAATGATGTTGCAGTCTCTCGATGTCCCTTCAGAGCGAATGGCAAACATAATGGAAGAATTAAAGGCTATCAGGCAATTTTATAATCGATGCAATGATTTTAGTTTTGTTATACTTCTTAATAAACATAATGATTACAAACTCCCAGTAAGATTTATTTTAAGAAATGTGAAGACTTTAAAAGACACCCACGATAGTGCTGATATGGATGAATTATTAAAAGCAATTGGGTTAAAAGACTTTCTAAAGGAATGTGAGACTCTACAGGTTGGCGCTGCATCGTCCGAATTTAAACTTCCTTATTCCGGGGCTAAAGCATTACTTATAACGTACCAAATTAATTAATTCTTTAACTTGTGTTTTACATGACGTGTATTTTCCAGATTTTGATTTCCCAATAACAATACCATTACCTGGCATTGGAATAATTGATCCTATCTGAAAGAAACAATTATATTATTTGACAAACCCTTCTTTGTCAATTAAAAGAACATCCCCATTTTTGAATTGTAAAATTTCAACTAAATGACTTCATTTTTTGCCAATCAACTCATTCAGATCAATTAATGTGAATCCTTTCGGCATAGGAACATTTTTTAGTTTTTATCCTGTGCGCAAATAAGAATAACAGAGACTCCTACCAGTTTTTGTTCCTTGTCTTTTTTTTTCATTAAAGTTACTTTTAGAATAGAACGAATTATTTCCAAAAAGTACCTAGTTGTAGGTTGAGAGTAATATCGCTACAAAAAGCACATCCCCTTCCCCGGCACCCCCACATCATGCTGGAATGCATTCGCCCCCGTAAACGGCCATCCTTGGTTGCCTGAAAAATAAAAATGAATGATTTTACAGCATTCACCTCTTTCGACGGCTCAAATCCTCCGATATTAAATCCAGTACCCTTTCCTCAACTTTTTCCTTTTAAAACAAAGCATATCTCCCTGCTCTATATCAAAATACAGAACAACTTTATCAATAGCATAATCCGGCAGATACACAATTTCGCATAATAATGCATGCACAATTCTAGGCTTTCCATAAAAGCGAATTAGTTCTTCTATTTCTTCATCAGTCCCACGCTCAATAACCCTGGCAATCACACTTAGATACGTTGCTTGCCAATCGATGTCTTCATACTTCCAATCCCAAAATAATCGTTTATCAAGGTTGGGCTTTGCCACCTTTGACATATTTAAGCTTTCGTTCATTACACAAAAATAAAAATCGTACATAGTTAAGAAAACGCTCTTATTATAACTTCCAATTTAGAAATTTATATAGATTTTCGTTTGCGAATTTCCTGATCATTGATACTATTACCTTTTTTAAGCAATCTGCCAGTAACTTCTGCAAAACTATTCATTTGATTTTTGCCTAGTAAATGCAACTTTTGAAGCTCTAAGATGATTTCCTCAATATGTTTACCTTTCTGCCTGAATAACTGAAATACTTTTAGTTGAGTCATTCCATCATTGGGTATTAATATTGCACGTATTTCGTCCAAATAGTACCTAAGATCCGTTGGCCGGGATGCATTCCTTTTAAATTTAAAATCAAACCGAGCTTCTCCCACTTCCAATGCGACCTTTTTTGTACAAATGAAAAATGGAGTACCTTTTTCGATCTTTTGTCTTAATTCAGGAAAATCAGATTGTTTTATACCCAATGAAGGAAGAACTATATTAACCAGGTAATGGTAATTTTCATCAATAAGTGACATAAACTCGAATTAAAAAGGAAGCAGGGAAAAATCCCCGCTTCAATTTATTTATGAATACACTGTATGGAAGAGGGAGTATCTTAACTAACCTTCTTACCTGGCTTGGTCTCTTTTTGGGGATTATTTTTCTTTGAATCGGCCTTATTAATCAGGGCCTGAGTAGCGGGAGTTACTTTTGTTTCTTCTTTCTTAGGGCTTTCAGAGACGGGGTTAATTTTTGGTCCACTTGACAACACCTGCATTCCTTCGCTAAATCTCAACCTATTTCCTTCCATGTCTTTAGCTAATACAGCACCAATCTTAGGATGAATTTCCAACTTGGCCTTTTGGATTGACCCATCCGGCATTTTAACCTCAACGGTTGGAGGGAAACCATGATTCACGTCATGAATCATTTTCTCCTTCTGTTGTTGAGTCATTTTATGAAGAGGAATTTCGCTTAATTTCCTAATAAGATTGAAATTTGTTGTAGAATTTGCATAAAGCTTTAATTCTCCTACTGCATCTAATTGCAAATATCCCTCGTACGGTTTATTTTCTCCTTTTTTAAAGTAGTCATAACTGACTGGATTACCATTCAATAAGCCCAACATTTTCTCCATGTTTACAAAACGCTGGCTTATCACTTTGAATTCTTGCTCAACCTCAATGGTACCATCCTGGGCTAAAGTTATTCCTTTAGCTTTACTGAAATAGTATTTTGGATCATCCGGGTTAGTTTCACTTTTTGAAAATGTATATTCTGCATTTACTTTCTTCCCTCGAATGGTATCATCAATTGACAATGACCATTCGATAGGATTTTTCATGATATTTTCTTTAATCAGCATATCAAGGCCATCTATGTCAATACCAAGATTTTGATTAAATATATTATTGTAAATGAATTCAAAATTACTTTGTTGTTCTTTATTCATATTTACTAATTTAATTATTCGTTAATTAAAAACTCTTAATGCTTCCTTTTTTGCTTCTTCTACGAGTAGGTTTCTTAGGGGAGTTTTCTTCAGATTTGTCTGTACTTCCTCTTATTCTTTCCAATTCTTTATCGACAAGGTTTTTAATATCATTCTTAATTTGATAGAAGTTTTGCATTTTTGTATTATCATCTACGTTTCTAATTACATCAAAATCCACGAAAGACTGTTCTTCCATTGCAATTGTGTCATGATCATTTATTACTTCACCATATATCGTTTTGAGTTTTATTTTTTGAGACGGTGTATCTGCAACAGCTCCCACGAATTCCCCGGAACTAAGATTTGAAATTTTAGCCGGAGGTATGGCTGATTCAAGATGGAAAGATTTACTAATAGAGGTATCATTGCTATTGATGGAAAGAGATTCGCGTTCCTGCATTATTTTACCTATTCTATCAGAAAGGACTTTTGCAGTATCTCCAAGTACCTGACCTGAAATAATACTCCCGCAAGTATTAACTATTACATCTGCTTGTTCTTTGCCGTAATCTCTTCGTAATTGACTTAAATCTTGGATACCGAGGGTTGTTGCACATAAACGACTTCTTGCAGTAGCAATATGATTATCTATATTGTTCGTATATAATGTAGGAAATTCGTCGAAAACTAAACTGCTCTTTAATTTCCCTTCTTTATTTACAAGCTTCAACATTCGTTCTACATACAAACTAAGTACAGCTCCATAAATTTGTTGCCGTGCTGGATTGTTACCAACTACCACAATTTTAGGCTCATCCGGATTGTTTATATCGAGCGTAAAATCATTTCCACTGAGCACATAATACAGAGAAGGAGAAGCTAATCTCCCCAAGCAAATTTTTGCACTTGCAATCTGTCCTTCAAGCTGTTCTTGGGCGTTATTCAGAAACGCGGAAAAGAAGGGATTGACCAAAACTTCAATTTCTCTTTCCAGGCTTAACACTGGAAACAATCTATCGTAAGGTTCTTGCGAAAGTTCTATTACATGAGGGAGAGTACAATATTTACCGCCTTCATATTTTTTTAAAAACCAAAAAAGAGATGTTGTGAAATTGATTGGGGACTCGACAAAAAAATCACCTTGCTTTTTTTTCCACTCAGGATTTAAAGCTAACATTATAGTTCTGCTACCTTCAGTTGCATCTGCTATATCTATCATTGTCTCCGGTGGAATACAGTTACATCGATGCGTTCTGTTTAAATTATCAAAATTGATAACGTAGAATTTTACAGGATTTTTATACTTATCTATATTTTTTAGTGCATGGTTATATACTAATCTAGCTAGATCAGGAAACTTATAGTCATACACAAAAAGGGTATATCCTTTTGCTAAACTTTGAGTTATAATATGTCGGATAACGAAGTATGTTTTTCCAGAGCCAGGTGTACCACAAACCAATATTGCTCTCATTGGATTAATTAAGTTAATCCAGGATCTTCTGATCTTTCCATTTAGTTTATACTGTGCAGGTAAATTGAAGGAAAATTCATTTTCAATTAATCTTTCTTCTTGTGGGAAGGTTTCTGCCGCATCGTTAAAAATATCTTTCTGAAGCCGATTTTTAATAAATCGACTAATTTTAGTGCCCCCGGTAAGTATCAGGATGTAACCTGTAGAAGTGATAGAAATATAGATTCCCGAAATAATATCAGGCTTGGCATTAATATGCAAAAATAAACTAGAAATGAAGAATAAGAGTAGGCCGCAGGTAATGTAAAGAGTTATTGGTTTAACGGTAAGTTTATCATCTTTCTTTCCTTTTACACCTAAAAGTGAGATAGACAACAAAAAAAGTACAGTTAACTTTTGCTTAGTTTCCCCATCAAGACCAGGCACATTTTGAGTAAACCCATAAACCAATTTATCAACGATTGGCACAGCCAAATTTCTCTCATGGATTGACTGATAGCAGATACAATAAAAATGAATCAGTAATACCAAAATGCTGGTAAACCTGATCAAATCCAAAATCTTGGACAAAGCTTGTATGTTATCACCCGATTGCATATCAGATAATTCAGTTAAAAATTATGATTGTGCTATAGTTGGCTCTTTTTCTTTCTCTTTTTCTTCTTTTTTAGAAATTCCGAAGACAACTCCATTCTGGCACTTTCAGGAGAAAGGAGTACGTCAATAATCTGTGAAGTGATAGTAGGATACGATGTGTTGTGAGTGGGATTAATTCGAATATCGATAGGTGGTCGTATTGAGGTCTTCTGTTGATTTAAAAACTGTTCAGGCTTTAACCTGTTTGTAAATTCAGAAGTGGTAATTCCGAAATGCTTACATGAAAAAACCGCCTTACTAAAATGATCTACAAATCTTATATCTTGGATATTTCCGCCTGCATCTGGCAAAAACTCACAATCAACTTTTTTTGACCTCATCCATGCTAAAAATTGATTTTGGGTAAATGAACCTGGATGAGTAAAAAAGGAGCTCAACACTTGTTCCAGGTATTTTTTCTTATCCTGGAGAAGCAACTGAGATTTCTCAAATTTCTTTTTTAGGGTGGCAAGGGTAGGTTGAGTATAAATTGCACTGGCTTTGATTGGAACACCTTCTCTCTTCTCAAACCGATCTATTTTGGAATAAACCAATCCTTTATATTCATGCATCCGGGAACCTGGCAATCCAGGATCAGCGAATATTCCTTTCTTTTTTAAGATCGCATTGAAATCATCTAAAGTGGTAATATGATATTTAGCAATAACATCTCTGACAGTGTTTGTAATAAATGATTTTGTGTTTTCAGAGCTGTAACTGTATTCTTTTTGATTTTTCATCGATTCTGCCGGAATTAAACCAAATTCATCCTCAATGCCCTTCCTGGCTGGTTCCGATAATCTTTTTGCAAAATTGTGTAAATAGATAGGGCTGCCATCGGGACGGATAGTGGTGGAAACTATGTGCAGGTGGGGAACATTGGTATCGTTATGTAAATACACCAAATATGGTTGATCTTCAAAACCTATACGCTTCATATAATCATAAGCCAATAATTGCAACTTTTCATTTGAAAGTACATCAAAGGGGGAAAAACTTAAAATTATATGTGCGGTGTTCTTTTGAATTTCAGGATTAAATTGAATTATTCTTTCAAACCTTGTGAGTTTTTCAGAAAAATTTAGGTCGGGTATATCGCATGAGAATCTTGACGCAAGAATTAACTCTGCATCTTCTTTCCGTAACTTGTTTTCGTTATAGGAAAGCGCATTTTTTATTGATTCGCCAAAACTCACTCGCGCAACCATTTTTTTCCAAGTTTTGAAATAAGGGACAAAACTTCATCTACTTTGCTTTCAAGCCGCAGATACTCCTTGTAGCCAATTTTTGCGTAAAAGGCTTTTATCTGTGGTTCAGTATATGTGTTGAATAATTTTGCCATTTGGTTAATATTTATACCGATTGCTTTTATTTCTCCTCTTATTGCCGCCAGCTGCTCCATCATCAAATCCATCGATTCATCATGCACAAAAACTTTTATAGGCTTGTTTTCCAGGATATTTCTAATAACAGTACTCATATCAATATTCCTAGAATTTGCCACAACTTGTTTTAATTGCTCAAATCGTTTAGGAGAGATTCTCGCCTGCACCTGTTTTAATGCCTTGTTTTCATCTAGCTTTTTTCTACCCATACTACCCGTTGTTGTATACAACTATACATCTTGCTCCGAGCAAAACGAGGCTCGGTCATCGGCTGTTAAATCCACTATATTATTTATATACCCAAGCTCCTCCCTATATTTCTTTTGGCTAATTCTATCTTCGCCAGCCGTTCCTTTATTTCATGTATCCTTACACTTTCATGAATACCTTTTTTAATCTTATCAATATCTGGCAGCGGTCCGTCCTTTTGAAAGTACTTTTTTCCCAAAAAACCCACTCCCTCAGGTATTCCATTTGATTCTATTTGAATTGAGGTTTGAATAGAATGAATTATCCATTGATCAGGAGCAGTTTTACCTACTATCAGCGAACAATCTGCATCCAATTGCAATTCATCAAAAAAATGGCATAGGATATGCCCATTTTCTATTTGTGGATCTTCCTTTGGATTTCTTTTTAATACAATTGCCTTGCTGAGCATTTCTTCATAATCCATAAATCCCAATTTCTGCAATTGTTCCTCTAGTTTTTTGCTTTCAATCATTTCGAAGCATTTTCATGGTTCAAATTTCGACCTGGTTATTTCGATACTCCGCACTTGGTCCGAAAACACAGAAAGCACTTTTTCATCGGCAAGACTAGGAAATTCTATTTTCAGCTTTGCAACTTCCTTTTCAGTCAATAACCTGCTTCCATTGGTAACATCGTCATGAATTGCCCACCCGTTGGAGAATTTTTTGATATAGTACATAATTTGCCTTTTAGTTCTTTTCACTTTTAGCGGATAACTTCGTAGAATTGGTTTTTGGGGGTATTTTTGAAGGTGTAAGAAGTTTTTTGGGATTAATTGTATCCACACCTATAAAATCCATCAGACCATTAGAAACAAGTTTGGGGAACCTTTTCTTAATAAGTTCCACTTCTGCAGCATCTAATGGCTGATTACTATGATCGTCAGAATCCATTACGGACCATGTATCAGAAAACTTACAGATATAGTACATTACATTAGTTTATTGATTATTACTTGATTCTGTTCTTTAGGGATTGATTCTTCTGTTCGGAGGCAGTCTTTATTTTTGTATCAAGTTCCCGTGCAGCTGTGAGACCTGCTTTCTTCTTCTCCGCTTTCAAATGGATATTGTAGTAGTCCAACGCCGTAATTGCGGAAAAATCTAAATTTCTTTTTCCATTCTTATTCTTTATTGGCAATCGTCTATTGATAAAATCGAGTAATGATCCTTTATCAGAAAGATTCTTCAGGTTTTGATACTTCCATTTCCCTTCCTGGCAAAAGATTCTGATCTTTTCATTTTCGCCTTTTACATAGGTAATTTCATCAACCTTTGTAAAACCTGCTCGTTGTAGTGCGAGAGGAAATACATTAGTCTGGTCAACTTTATGTTGAATTCCTTCAACCTGTTCTTCGGTTAAATATCCAAGCTTATATTTCGGTTTATCACTTTGCATATCGAAAAATGTTTTGGACACAGTTTCATTAGTGAATTGTTTTATCAAACAACCAGGGTTTTTCCTTCCAAACACTCACCACCCATTGGTAAGCCGCACTTTTCCAGTTTTTGAGAAAATTACCAGTTTTGCTTTTCCATTGCTTTTTCTCGTAAAAAAGAAAAAATGTATTTGCTTCAGCTTCTTCAATACCTTTTTGAGAAAAGTAAATTCTTACTTCCTCAACCCTCGGTGGCATGTTTGCTGCAAAACCCACAATTGCTTCCATAAATAATTATTTATAAAAAGTGATCAATCAATGAATATTCACGCTCTTCGTTGTTTCAAAAGTTCAATTACCTTATTTATTTCTTCGGGATCGTAATAAAGAATACCTCCAATGCGGCTAAAGGGTATGGTTCCATTATTTCTAAGCGTTTGCAACGTTCCTGCTGAAACATTTAGCAGTTTTCGCACTTCATAAGTTTTTAGCCATTTTTTGCTTGCTTGACTATTTTTATCAAGAAGGAGATTTTTAAGGGAAAGCATCAAATCAATCTTAAATTCTTCTAGGTCGCCCAAAGTGACTAATTGATCCCTATAGATGTACTTCTCAGGATTAGCCAATATTTTCCCTTTGTTTCTCATTTCTCGATCAATTGAAAAACAAATATGAGGGTGCGAAAATGGAAGATTGTAGAGTGTGACTGTAGTGCGAGAGGAAAATTTATTAAACTATCGGCATGTTATGAGAATAAAAAAAGGTGCCTGGATCGCCAAACACCTTACTCTATTGCTAATATTCGGTATTATTCACAATCCCCGTGTCCTACCTCAGCACGTTTGCCTTGAGGATGAATTGAAATATTGTTTGCTTCTAGCCCGCCGGCTGTTTTCATTTTTCTAGTTGCTTATATAATTCACGGGGGGGGCTCGACGAAGTAGGAATTTGACCTGGAACGTAATTAGGCAATTGTATCCATATCCCATTCCTAAATAAAAGCACTATAGGCATCTCGTGAACATTTAATACCTGATTGAGTGATTAAATCAACGGTAGGAGTATAAACCAGTTTTAACCTGGCGATTTGACGTTCTTGCATAAAACATATTTTTAGTTAGAAAATTAGATCAAACCGTTATCAGAAAATGAGTAATATCCTTCAGGAGAAATAATCAGGTGATCTACCACTTCAATATCCAAAAAACTACCAGCTTCCTTAAGCTTCTTAGTAATCTTAATATCTTGCTCACTTGGAGTTAGATTTCCACTTGGATGATTATGGCAAAGAATAAGCTGATTTGCCGGAGAAACTAATGTAAGAGCGAATACAATTCTTGGATCTACTATAGAACCTGTTACTCCTCCAATGGAAAGGGTATGTATACCTACTACTCTGTTTGCTCTGTTCAGCAGCATCACCTTACACTGCTCTGTCAAATAAATAGTGGCTTCATCCCAACTTTCCAAGAAAATTTTATACGCATCTTTAGATGAAGTTATTTTTTCCCGATCTGAAGGTTTAACTTTTGGCGAATAAGATAATTTAAGCTCTGACACCTGTTTTAGTACTTCTTTCATAAAAATATTTTGGGTGAAGAAATAAAGCACCCAAAACGGGGACTAAGGCGCACTAAGGCCGGGAGCGAGGATTAAATGGCGTGGATTACAAAAGACCAAAACCAAAACAAAAGCCAAAGCAGGAACCTGATGCTGAAAGCACTTACAAATGCGTTTATGCCGCAGCGACCTGGGACGTGTGCGACAGGTCCCGATCTTTGCGGCATAATTCAGCCAAAATATTGATTATTTACTTGGCGTCAATACTTTTCAGCATAATGTAGATGTGGTAGTTGAAGTACCGGAAAAAGGTAAGGCAGTTCAGATGGGCCGGTTCAACCAGGGTGGGGAAATGGAGATTTTCACCAGCGGCCAGGCGGCGTGACTAAACCGATAATAATTATGTCGAAAATTCGACATACCAAGGCATTGCTAAGAAAATAATTGATTATTTTTAATGTATAACGCTCAAATACATATGATGTCCACAAACAGCCCCTTCGTTTTTTTGGATCCCGTTATTCCTCCTTTATTTGCCGGAAGAAAGAAGGAGATGGAATATATTAATAAGGCCCTGTTCCAAACCAGGGAAAGTCTTATAATATATGGCAATGATGCAATAGGAAAAAGCAGTATTCTAAGTACTGTTTATACAGAAATGAAAAAACGAAATAATTCTAAAATATTTCCTGTTCGCATAAATGCATTTGATTTTGTCAAAGCAGTTGAAACAAATTTCTTGGGAATGGTTGTTCATCAGATTTGTGCTGAAATATGGACAAAGCTTCTTAAAAAGAATTACTCAGAATTGATAGAGGACACTATGTTAAATGCCAGAGGAGATGTTTTTAACGGCCAGGAGGAAAAGGCAATCAAAAGAGTTTTTAAAATTGTTAGTAATGAAAAATTAACTAGCTCAGGAAAATTAAGTAAAGAACTTGGCGGTCGCTTATTTTTGGAAGGGCGAGTTTCACAAGAAAATGATTTTTCTATTGAAAGGAAGGAATTAGCTCCTTTCGAGTTTTTACATTTATTAGATGAACTTAATTCGATCATTCAGTCATATGGTTTTGATTCGATCTTGATTCTGTGTGATGAATTAAATCATTTTCCAGAAAAAACTAATACGGACATCTTAAGAAATTATTTTAGTATTTTTCTTTCAAGTAAGATTCAATTTGCCATTATTGCAGTAAATCCCGAGGTTGCAAAAAGGGAGGAAGCAAAGAAATTAATAGAATCATTTAACTGTCGGTTAGAAATTGGGACTTTTTCAGCCCATACTGATGTAGATGAATTGCTAGCTAACTCCTATACTTTAGCGGATGGAAGTTTTCTTTTTGAAAATGGAGCCAGTGAATTACTCTTTACGCTGGCAGATGCCCACCCATGGTGGATCCAAAAAATTTGTGATGCTTCATTCAATCGAATTGCAGGGAAGGATCATGTAATTAGTCATAAAATAATTGAATCTGCCTTTAAAGATTTTTCCGAAGAAATAAAAATTTATAAGAGCCGGATTTCAGCAGGACTTCCTTTTCGAAAGTATAATTTAATATAGAATGGTTATCATATGAGTATAATTAGGGTTGACTTATCGATAATCATCAATTGATGCTAGGAGCTTTAAAAGCAGGTCTGCTAAGGAAGGATTACATGTTATAACAGTGTTTGTAATGAAAAAAATTTATGTGGCGCATGCTGATGATCATAATCTATTTATTAGAGGAGTAAAAACTGTTTTAAAACCATTTGAGGAAATCGAAATTGTAATTACTGCCAATAATGGCAAAGAACTTCTAATTGCTCTTGAAAAATCAATCTATATTGATATAGTATTACTAGATATACAAATGCCGATTCTGGATGGTATTGCTTTATTGCCTATTTTAAGAGAAAATTACCCCAAAATAAAAATCATAATGCTCACGATGCACAATGATTTAAGTATAATAAAGAAATGTCAAGATTATGGAGTAGCCGGTTATTTAACGAAAAATGCCTCTGTGTCGGATATAGTATTAGCAATTGTTGCAGTGATGGAAGGTCAATTTTTCTTTCCTGACACTTTACGAATAGATTATTTGTATTGACCTGTTTGATTGAAGAGATTACAGCAAATCGACATAACGAAATTGGGCGAAGTAATAAGAGAATACAGAGGAAAACTAAAGCGGCCCGAAAGCCGCCTTTAATATAGCTAATTTACGATTGATCTTCTACTGTCGCCTTAGGAGCGTTTTCTTTTACAGAGGCAATCCCATTATTCCTGCCAGATTCGGAATCATAAATCTCGCTGGTTCCTATAACCTGACCGTTGGTCGCTTTAAGGTTAAAATACAGCTTACCGTTAGTTGCCGTTTTTTTCTCATATTTAGAATCATCCTGGGAATTCTTTCGGACAGATTCTATTCCATTATCACAATTTTGCCGAGTTGTATACCCTTCGCTGGTGAGAATGACTTCTCCGTTTCCTGCTTTTAAATTGAACTGAAATTCCCCGTTAGTACGTTTCTTAATGACAAATTTTCCCATAGTTTATTGATTTGATGACCTTAAATATATTTAATAATTCGAATAAGCCTTCGGTTTAGAGCTTGAAAATGCACCCTTCTCGGTCAATTCTAAAGCGTTTATGCCATAGCGTCCTGGGACGTGTGCGACAGTCCCCGGCCTTTGCGGCATAATCCAGTCAATGCTATTTATGCTGCGATTGACCTTGCATATGCCTTTTCGAGAAGTTCAGCAAAGTTTCCAGAAACAATTTTTGCCCCTTTCTTGGTAAACAGTATTTGTTCAAGTTTCTGCATGTTAATGGAAATATTCCTCTGTGAAATTTGGGCGTAGATCTGGGTTGTCCGAATACTCTTATGCCCCAGAAGTTTGCTTACAATTTCCAATGGAACACCGTGATCTAAACAGATTGTAGTAGCAAAAGTGTGGCGGGCAACATGCGTAGATAGGTTGAATTTAATTTCACAGATATCTGCTATTTCCTTTAAATACCCATTGTAATTCTGGTAACTTTTTACTGGAAGCAGCTTGTTGTTAGCAATACAATAGGGATCATTTAAATACTTATCAACAATAGCAGCTGGAATTGGTAGTAAAGGAAGGCATTCTGGATTCTTTGTCTTTTTGCGGTTAATTCTGATCCATCGTTTTCCGTCAATTCCGACAAAAATATCATTAGGAGTTAAATTCAGCACTTCCTGGAAAGCGAATCCTGTAAAGCAGGCAAATAGGAAAATATTACGCACATGATCAAGCCTTTCAATTAACTTCTTTTTGAAAATAGTTGCAATTTCCAATAGAGAAAGATACTTCCGTTCTGGTTGGTCATAGGCGATTCTAACACCCCTCCACGGGCTTTTATTGATCCACTCATTATTTTCTGCAATTGTGAGTATTTCCCGGGCATTCTTTAAATATTTCGCCGCCGTATTTTCTTGAAGCTTATCCTGTGTCAATAGGAAGTGCTGGAAATCTTCCGCAATGGAGAATTTTACTACAGAAAGGGGAATATCCCATTTTTTGAATTTGAACTGCAAAAAGAGGCGAATCTTTCTTTTGGTCGTCCTCCAGCGGCGTAAAGTAGTGTCCGATCTTAGACCTTGCTTGACCAAAGCCGCAAATTTGCTATACTTATAATTACATGCCTTACAAAAGGTCATTTCTGCAACTTGCGGGGTAGGGTTAGCAGTATCAGGCCCTTTAAATTCATTCTTATAAGCTGCTTTTAGCATGGCCGCAGTGACATAATCGTGTTGGGCAGATAAAATCAGTTCAAGTTCTTGCAGCCTTGCTTTCGCTCTGGTAATAATTTTGTTGATTCTGATTGAATCCGGGCCATTAGCTTTCTGGGCGGCCTGATCCCAATGCTCATCCAGTACTTTTATACCCAACGACATTTCTTTCCTTGGCCCATTTAAGGTTATTCGCGCATAAATAGGCGCTTTCCTGTCCTTAGTTTGTTCAGATTTCTCCCGAAGAAAAAGAATAGATAGTTGTTCACTAACTCGCATACAATAGTTTTTGCGTTGATTAAATGCGGCTAAACGATTCTGCAAGTAAGTTGCGAGGGTAGGATAAATGTACTGAGGAAAGATACCTACCCGAATACCTACCCTCGGGAATTGAAATGAATTGAAAAGTCTTGATATAGAAAGTTAGACCAGAAGCGGGTTTTCATTTTGTATAATGAAAAAAGCGTCCGATTTGGACGCTTTCTGTGATCCCGCTGGGACTCGAACCCAGGACCCATACATTAAAAGTGTATTGCTCTACCAACTGAGCTACGGAATCTTACCCATGATCCTCTTCCAGAGAATCGAATCAGGCTGCAAATGTAAGGCTCAAAACAAAACAACACAAATGTTATTGCAATTTTTTTCTCTCACACTTCAGCTAAATGTATTTTATATTCCTCTGTCGAGGAATTTCCCAGGCACTTCATACTTTCCATTCACGCTGCCAATCACTACGCGTTCCAATGGCAACACATGATAAATGCGGCTCGCAGGAATGATCACCAGGTCATACCAGCCTGTTGCAACTTTTTTCCGGAAGAACCATTTTGTTTCGTTCGCTCTTACCAGCCCTTCATGATTTTCGTAAGAATCATTTGTAACGATGTCAACCGGCGTCAGCAGTCTTTCTCCGGAGAATGGAATGATATCATCCCATGAAACGCTGCTTCCCATATGAGTGATACCACCTGCAATCACAATACCTGCAGCATTGCCGCCCATCCGGACCAATTTGTTGAAGTAACCGGAATTTCCATACATGCCGCCACCACCGGCGTGCAATCGGTAATCGATAAGCTGCCAGTTCCCGTTGGAATATCTGAAAGCCCATACATCGCACCAACCCGAAAAAGGAGCGCCTCCGCTTTCACCGCGATTGGTAAAAACTGCAAAACTGTACAGGCTGTTATCCTGTTGCAGGTACAGCACGGTATCCAATGCCCGGTTAACCACTTCCGTTACATCGTTGCCCATTTCTATTTTCAGGGGAACGGTATCATATACAGGTTTGGTCAATTTCTCAATTGTTTCCGGCAACAAGACTGTTTCACCAGCTGACGATGGGATCTCCGTAGAATACAGCAGATCGATCTCGCGGACCACCTTCCGTTTGAACTCAGGCAACGATTTTTCGTTTTCCAGTTTTTCAAGGAACCACCTGACTATTCCGGCAGCAGTGGAATTACCGTAGCGTTCCAGAAAAAGCAGGTATTCCTTCCTGTTATCCGGCAGCAGGCTGCTGATATCATCGATCCCGGAAAATGAAGGCGTATTGTCTTCTCCCAACAGGTAATCACGCAGATAACGCTGGTAATGTTCTCTCGCTTCAATCCAGAACACACTATTGGGAAAATTGGTTAGGAATCTTTCCCAGCTCAATACCCTAACCCCTACCATTTCCAGCGGAATGATGATGCCTGCATCCGCGCTGTACAGAACAGTATCTTCATCAGCCCTGATTTGTAAGTACTGCCGGTAATCTGCCGGAAGGGATGATTGAAAGATACCGGTATAAAAGCGGGGAACAGTTCGCAGGTCAGTCATGCCCTCACCTATTGGCCAGGGTTCAAGTCCGGCAGTGGCCAGCAGATCCACCCGTGACTGTATCGTTACAGGCAGTACTATTTCTTTCTTCCTTTCATCGTAATAGTTCACGTATTCATCCAGCCAGTTGCCTTCATTCTTTGTTATGCCGGTGATCACCGTATCCATGAACAAGACAAGCGACTGGTATAATTGAACAGCAACTGAATGGCTGATACCCGGAAGCTGCTTTTTGATCGCCTCCCTCCTGTTGATAAGATTGGTCACATAATGCTCAGTGCTCAACTCAGGCATTTCCGGTTCCTTTCCCGCAACAGATTCTACGCGGGCAGAATCGCCGGATGAATTGTTTTGAGAGGTTCGGGACTCATTATTACAGGCAAGGAATACAGAAAAAAGAGTAAAATGAATGAGGATGTTTTTACCAGGATGCAGGATGCTGTTTTTCATTGGGGGCTTTAATGGATTAAATGGCGATGAAGATAATGAAAGAACCTTTACTGTTCATTTATTACTGGCTGGCCGGAAATGATCATTAAAAGACATAAGTTTACAGGATGCAGCACGGAAAGCAATATTCTTTCAAGGCAATCATCGATATTATCGGCATCAATCCATTTGTGCCGGTACCTGAAAAGGTCCTCACCGCCATTTTCAAACAGGCTGGAAAAGGCCGTAGCCCTATTCCTGTAAAGGGCAGCATCAACAATCATCCATACAAACAGAACCTCGTGCGGCACCTGGGTGTGTGGCGCCTTTACATCAACACCACGATGCTTAAAAAATCGCCTGAAAGGATCGGGGAACGGATCAGTATCGATATCACATTCGATCCTGAACCACGCACCATCAAAACGCCTCCCGCTTTCACAAAAGCGCTGAAAGCCAACAAAGATGCCGCAAAGGTTTATAAACAGTTGAACAACTCCACGCAAAAGGAAATCATAAAATACCTGGCGAAACTGAAAACACCGGAAAGCCTCGAAAAGAATATCAGCAGGGCCATCAGGTTCCTGCTCGGAGAAGAAAGGTTCATAGGCAGGGAGAAACCCGGACACTAATAATGCCAGTCCCAAAATTCAAGTATATTTGATCAGCAACAATGCTCCCCTATTTTTCGCACACGTAGGAACAACATTTCTGAAACCGCCCGGTCACCCTGATAGTTTTTAGCTATTGAAGTATAGAATTAATCGATAACAACTATAATTCTGAAATCATACTTTTATGCCCTGCACCAGTTACCGGTGCTTCCAAATTCATTCAATACCATAAACTGATAAAAATGGAAAAAGAAAATAAAGACCTCAGCAAATGCCCTTTTCATAATGGCAGCCTGAAGCCGAACGTTGGTGGCGGCGGGACCAGGAACCGCGACTGGTGGCCCAATCAGATCAAGCTGAACATCCTTCGTCAGCACTCTACAAAATCAGATCCGATGGATGAAGATTTCAATTATGCTGAAGCCTTCAAAACCCTCGACCTTGAAGCAGTAAAAAAAGACCTGCATGCACTCATGACCGATTCGCAGGATTGGTGGCCCGCAGACTTTGGGCATTACGGTCCTCTCTTCATCCGTATGGCCTGGCATAGCGCCGGCACCTACCGCGTCTTCGATGGCCGTGGCGGCGCAGGTTCCGGTCAGCAAAGATTTGCTCCTCTCAATAGCTGGCCCGATAATGTGAGCCTCGATAAGGCGCGCAGACTCTTGTGGCCCATCAAACAGAAATATGGCAATAAGATATCCTGGGCAGACCTGCTGATCCTTACGGGGAACGTAGCACTGGAATCGATGGGCTTTAAGACATTCGGTTTTGCCGGTGGCCGCCCTGATGTTTGGGAACCGGATGAAGATGTATACTGGGGATCCGAACAAACATGGCTTGGTGGCGATATCCGCTACGCACATGGCTCTCCCGGTGCTGTGGAAGGGCATGGAGTAGTATCCTCCGATGATGATGCCGATGGTCATATTCATGGACGCAACCTGGAAAAACCACTCGCTGCTGTGCAGATGGGACTGATCTATGTGAACCCTGAAGGGCCTGATGGCAATCCCGATCCCATTGCAGCAGCTAAGGATATCCGTGACACTTTCGGAAGAATGGCGATGAATGATGAAGAAACAGTGGCATTGATCGCAGGCGGTCACAGCTTCGGCAAAACCCATGGCGCTGCACCTGCAACTCATGTTGGCAAAGAGCCGGAAGCGGCAGGACTGGAAGCACAGGGCCTCGGATGGAGCAACAGTTTTGGTTCCGGAAAAGGTGCTGACACCATCACCAGCGGCCTCGAAGTTACCTGGACCACCACGCCGACCAAATGGAGCAATAACTTCTTTGAGAATCTCTTCAACTTCGAATACGAGCTCACCAAAAGCCCGGCCGGTGCGCATCAGTGGGTGGCAAAGAATGCAGGCGATATTATTCCCGACGCTTTCGATAGTTCCAAAAGACATCGTCCAACCATGCTCACCACCGATCTCTCACTGAGATTCGATCCCGTGTATGAAAAAATATCCAGGCATTTCCTGGAGAACCCTGATGCATTTGCAGATGCATTCGCACGCGCCTGGTTCAAGCTCACGCACCGCGATATGGGGCCCCGCGCTCGTTATCTCGGGCCGGATGTTCCATCTGAAGTCCTGATCTGGCAGGACCCGCTTCCTGAAGTTGATCATCCGCTGATCGACAACAACGATATCGCATCACTCAAAGCAAAAATCCTTACTTCAGGATTGAGCGTATCCGAAATCGTATCCACCGCATGGGCTTCCGCTTCCACTTTCCGTGGCTCCGATAAACGCGGCGGCGCCAACGGTGCGCGCATCCGTCTCGCTCCGCAAAAATACTGGCAGGTAAACAATCCTTCACAACTGCAGAAAGTACTCACAGCGCTGGAAGGCATTCAGAAAGAATTTAACGCTACCGGAAAAAAAGTATCACTGGCAGACCTGATCGTTCTTGCAGGTTGCGCAGGCGTTGAAAAAGCAGCAAAAGATGCAGGACATTCTATCACTGTTCCGTTTACTCCCGGCCGTACGGATGCCACGCAGGAACAGACAGACGTTGAGTCTATCGGTTACCTGGAACCGTTAGCAGATGGGTTCCGAAACTACCGCAAACACAGATCGCATGTATCCACCGAAGAATGGCTGGTAGACAAAGCACAGTTACTCACACTTACAGCTCCCGAGTTGACGGTACTTGTTGGTGGCTTGCGCGTATTGAATACCAATTTCGACGGGTCCAAACATGGCGTATTCACTTCCCGCCCCGGACAACTCACCAACGATTTCTTCATCAACCTGCTGGACATGAGCACTGCATGGAAAGCAGCATCGCCAGACCAGGAACTCTATGAGGGCACCGACCGCAAGTCAGGCGCAGCCAAATGGACTGCCACCCGCGCGGATCTCGTTTTCGGTTCCAATGCAGAACTGCGCGCCATTGCTGAGGTATATGGAAGTGCAGACGGAAAGGATAAATTCGTGAGGGACTTTGTTGCAGCCTGGAGCAAGGTAATGAACCTGGACAGATTCGATATTCAGTAATAGGAAATAGCAAATATAAAAAGGCGCGGAACTCCGCGCCTTTACTGTTTTATACTTTCCTATGATTTGATCCAGGCCAGCAGGTCCTTGTTGATCGTTTCATGTTCCGTGGTTGGCATGCCATGCGGGAAGCCGGGATAAGAGATGAGCTTACCGTTCTTCGCCAATTTGGCCGACTTAGGCGCAGAATTCGAATAAGGAACGATCTGATCGTCTTCTCCGTGCATCACCAGCACAGGAATGTCCACACCTTTCAGGTCTTCCGTAAAATCCGTTTCAGAAAATGCCTTGATACAATCATAATGTGCTTTGATTGACCCCATCATACCCTGCCTCCACCAATTGTCGCGGATACCCTGTGAAACCTTTGCCCCTGGCCGGTTATAACCATAGAACGGGATCGTCAGGTCCTGGTAAAACTGCTGGCGTTGATTAGCCGTATTGTTCCTGATATCATCGAAAACGGAAATATCAACGCCATCGGGATTGGCGGCGGATTTCACCATTACAGGCGGTACGGCGCTGATCAGCACGGCTCTTGCGATTCGCCCCTTGCCGAATTTGTTTGCATACCGGATCACTTCTCCGCCACCGGTAGAATGCCCCACATGGATCGCATCTTTGAGATCAAGCGCTTTAACCAGCTCTGCAACATCAGATGCGTAGGTGTCCATTTCATGTCCGTTCGGTGTTTGAGTTGATCTTCCGTGACCTCTCCTGTCGTGCGCTATCACCCTGAAACCGTTTTCCAGGAAGAAGAACATTTGCGCATCCCAGTCGTCAGACGACAATGGCCAGCCATGATGGAAAACGATCGGTTGACCGGTTCCCCAATCTTTGTAGAAAATCTCTGTTCCATCTTTTACTTTGATCTTGCTCATTTGATTAGTTTTTTGAGTTATGACTATGGTTGAATAAGTCGTTTCACATAGCAAGACGAAGCAGTTGTTTATATTGGAGGACGGATAAAAATGCACATAAATTTTCCCGTTGTATCACAGGAATCAATACAGGACTGAATTATGGCTTGCAGGGATAAATTTTCAGCGTTTATGAGAAGGGGACAATGAAGGTAAAAAAAGAGAACGATATAAATGGAATATTTTTTTTCTACCTTCTATGACCAGCAGGTCCTATACTTTCTATTTTACCATAACGTCTGCGGGTATGCGACCGTTTCCCAGTTCATTCACCGATTGAAGCGTGGTGGCAGCGATCTGGTCCAGGGCCTCAGCCGTGAAAAACGCCTGATGACCTGTTACCAGTACATTGGGAAAGCTCATCAGTCGCTGGATCAAATCATCAGGAATGATCTCGGCAGAAAGGTCCTTGAAGAATAGTTTCTCTTCCTGCTCGTATACGTCTATCGCCAGGTTGCCGATTTGGCCGGTTTTCAATGCTTCTATGGCATCCCTGGTATCGATCAATGCACCACGACTTGTATTCACTATCGTCACACCTTTTTTCATTTGTGCAATAGTTCCCGCATTGATGAAATGATGATTATCCGGCGTCAGCGGGCAATGCAGGGAAATGATATCCGATCTTTTCAGGAGTTCTTCAAGTGAAGTAAATTCAATATCCGGCATCAACTTTGGGTCAGCATAAGGATCATAAGCAATGACGGAACAACCAAAACCATTCATGATATGACAGAAAGCCTGTCCAATTTTTCCGACGCCGATCACTCCAACCGTTTTTCCATACAGGTTGAAGCCAAGCAGACCGTTCAGGGAGAAATTCTGTTCACGTACCCGGTTATAAGCTTTGTGTATTTTTCTATTTAGTGTAAGCAACATCGCTACAGCATGTTCTGCAACAGCCTGGGGAGAATAAGCAGGAACACGGCACACATGAATGCCTGCTTCCTGTGCAGCTTTGAGGTCAACATTATTGAATCCTGCACAACGCAGCGCAATGATCTTTACTCCTTTTGCCGCCAGTACTTCTATCACTTCCCTGGTGAGGCGGTCATTTACGAAAACACAAACAGCAGTAGTACCTGGTTCAATGGCATTCACAATATGCGGATCCAGATTGGCTTCCAGGAATTGCAGATCGAAATTGAAAGCTGCATTGTGCTTGTTGAAGAATTGTATATCATATGGTTTGGCGGAAAAGAAAAGGATTTTCATACAATGAATATACTACAATAATAACATTGCAAATCTCCGGTTCAACGACATACGGGCTGTTCACATTTTCATTACATTATTCCTGTATTTCCCCTTCCAGCCAGACCTTTTTCAATTCCAGTTCTTCATTCAGCATCACCAGGTTCGCTTTGGCGTCTTTCCGGATCCTGCCTATATCCGTTGCCCCCATTACCTCCGCAGGGTACAAACTGGCCATCCGCAGCGCCTCATCCAGCGTCACGGCTCCGTACCTCACCGCATTGCGCACACCTTCCACCATCGTAATACAGGAACCCGACAAAGTTCCATCGGGCAATGTATAGCGGTCTGGTTTACGCACATGCATATAAGGCCCCTGCAATACTTCCTGTACTGCATCGGTAATGAAGAACAATCTTCGTCCCATCATTTGCTTCGCAATTTTGAATGCCTGCCAGTCTACATGCACCCCATCGGGAATGATGCTGGCATAAGCATGGTCCGAAAGGAAAGCTGCTCCGGGCAGTCCGGTATCACGGTGATGCAGCGGGCTCATGGCATTGAAAAGATGGGTAACAGTACGGATGCCGTTTGCAAATCCATGCATCGCCTGGGAGAAAGTAGCATTACTATGACCAGCAGAAATAATCACACCATGATCAGACAGTAAACGAAGCACTTCATCACTGGTCACTTCCGGCGCCAGCGTCATCATCTTCAGCGTACCGCCGGCATCGCCAAGCAAAGCATTCACTTCCTGCGCCGTTGGCCTCCGGATAAGACCTTCAATATGCGCACCGCGTTTCTGCGGATTGAAATACGGCCCTTCCAGGTGAATGCCTGCCAATGCGGGATGAGGATTTTGCTGAACGATCTCAAAACTTTTGAGATAGATATCCATCTCATTGGTGGCGAAGGTGAGCATATACGTAGTGGTGCCGCTGCGAACGATCGCATTGGTCACTGCCTGCAACGCTGCCCCGGAAGGTTCATTGCTGAAGAGATAACCACCCGCTCCATAGATCTGGAGATCGATGAAACCCGGACTGATCAGGTGGCCGGAAGCATCGATAACAGAGGTATCTGCGGGAACTGCATCCGGACTAACGATATCGAGTATACGCTCATTACTGATGAGCAGGCTCTGCTCCTGCAAAACCTGCTCGCCGGTAAAGATAGTTGCATTGTTGATTGCTGTGATCATTCATTTCAGGTTTAAACGCCAGCGATGCGTCTCTTGTATTCTGCCAGCGCATCTTCCAGCCGTTCACGCGCCGTGGTATCTCCCGGCACATTGTGGGATGGATGGATATGCAGCTTCACGCCTTTCTCCACCAGGATCTCGGCAACTGTTATAACGGTCATCCATACACAGGTGATGAAAGCCATTGTAGATACAGGTCCCAGTTTATCCTGGTGGTCCTTGATGGCTACGGAAGCATCCCCGATCGGCGCACAGGTATCCACTACAATATCGGCCAGTTCAAAAATGGTCTTGCCGCTGGAGTGACGTGTTTGTTTCCCTTCAGCTTCTGCAGCCGAACCAAAAGCGATCACTTTCATTCCCTTCTTCCTGGCTTCAATGGCCACATCGATATTCACATTATTGATACCCGAATGCGAGAAGAGCCACATCGTATCGCGGGAGTCGAAGGTATAACCTTTCATGATCTCTACGCCATATCCTTCCACTCTTTCCAGGAAAACGAACTGGTGAACGCCCATTTCGCCGGTAATGCGGGTAAAGAAAGTAAGCGGCAGCTCCACCATGGGATGGAACCCTACAAATCCCCCGATGCGCGGATACATTTCTTCGATGGGAATAGTGGCATGGCCGCAACCGAAAGTATGCACCCATCTTCCACACTCGATACTGGCAGCCATCACTTCGGCGGCTTTCCTGATATTATCCATCTGTGTTTCTTCGATCCGGGTCATTACATCCCTTGCATTTGAAAGCCATTGTTTTGCTAACATAATTGTTTATTTATTGATAGTAGATTGATTGTTACGAAAAAGTACCAGACTGACGATCATCATACAGGCGATCACCAGATAGGATACGGAGGTAAGATGGGCGATGCCATATTCATGCACCACCACACCCATCAGGTAATTGAGCAGCATATTTCCTACTAACGCAAAAGCAAATACGAAGCTGAATGCCGTACCACTTTGCTGTGGGAAGCGCTCCCCCACGATGCCCAGCATCACGGGAAAACCTGCCGCCACTCCAGCCCCTGAAAGAACGAGCCCGGCAATCATCAATGGCTTGTAATGCCCGTACTGCATCAGCAGCACACCAATTGCCAGTAATAACAGGCAGGTATAGATGCTGGTCTTTGGCGATACATTACTCAGTATGCTTCCGTTCAACAGGCGCATAAGCACCATGCCTGCCACATGCAGGGTGAGCGCAAAGAGCGCAGCCCTTTCATCCATCCCTCCTTTTTCAACCAGGTAAGTGGTAGCCCAGTTATTGATGATGCCTTCGATGCTGCTTTGGAAAAACAGGAAAAATGCAATCAGCATCAAACTGCCGTTCAGCAATTGTTTCCAGGCAGGAAGATTTCCGGGTTCCTTTGGTTTTGCGCCGGGGAACCTGATGAACATATAAACCGCAGCAATAAGCGCAGTGAATATGCCTACCCCGGCCACTACCTGGTCGGCCGCAAAGCGACCTGCCAGTAAACCCAGGAGCAGGGGCATTCCCAATGCGCCTATGCCGAAGAAAACGCCCAGCAGGCTGAGGTCTGCGCCTTTGTTCCTGGTGCTGATATCTGCCACTACCGCATTGGTGGCGCCATTCACGATGCCACTTCCCACCCCAAACACATACACACTGAGTTTGAGCCAGGGTAAAGATCCCGCATATGCGATCCCTTCAAACCCTGCGAACATACCAAGGCAAGCCAGCACCAGCAGCCATTTGTAACCGTAGCGATCGCACACAGGCCCGAATACCAGTGAGCCGGTGAGGATTCCAATTGGCAACAGCGAAAAAATAGTTCCGGCGGCAATCCCATCCAGCTGGAATTTCTGTTTGAGAAATCCGGCCACAGCGCCAAGTGTGATCAGACTAATGCCAAAGAGCAACATGCCCAGACAGGCAGCCAGGAAAACAAGGTTCTTTTTATACATGGAGCTAATCGTTATCGGGCAGCTTTCGCCTGAAGCGCCAGCAATCCTGCTCCCCAGCAACCGGCCACAGGCCCGAGTTGCGAAGGCACAATCTCCACCCTCTTTATACTCAGCGGCTGCGCCCATTTGGCGGCCTCTTCATAAATAGAAGGGATCAATGGAATGGCCGGCCCGAATACACCGCCACCCATAATGATCTTTTCAGGATTGAAGATACTCACGAGATTGGCTACAGCCATTCCCCACCATTCCACACATTGCGATATGATCTGTTTCGCCAGCGGGTCTCCCTGCTCCCAGGCAGCAAAGACAGCCGCGGCATCTGAATTCGTTTGTAGAGGACCGTTATAGGATGGATCAGCATCCATCATTTCGCGGGCCACTTTGGCAATGCCGTCGCCGGAAGCAAGGGTCTCAAAATGCCCGCACTGCCTGTATTTGGGAAGCCAGGGCTTATCCATCGCCATCCACCCGATAGCGCCGGCAGTATCATTCCTTCCCCTGAGAAAATGTCCATCAGCCAGTATGCCCGCGCCAATTCCGGTGCCTACGCCAATGAAGATGGCATCGGTACAGCCCTGTGCAGCGCCCTTCCAGGCTTCGCCCATTATATAACAGGTTCTGTCGCTATCGATGGCAACAGGAATACCTGGCGCCACCGCGGCAATTTCCGCCTCCAGGGGATACTGTTCCCAGCCGGGAATATTCGGCGCCCATACAGTTCCTTCATTTCGGTTACTGATGCCTGGTATGCACACGCCTATCGCGGCTACAGGATCTTCTTTTTCCTTTTGCTCCTGCACCAGTTTCAACACCCGGGTTGTCAGCAATTCACCCACCGCCGCGCCTGTACGCTTCTCCAGGGGAATACTTTCCCTGCCCAGCAATTCAGCTGCTTCAGAGAAAACTGCCATTGCCAGTTTTGTACCACCAAGATCGATCCCTAATAGCGACATACCATTTATTTCAGATCAGTGAAAAAGATTGTGTCGAAATCATTTTCCTGCGGCCCATTGAAAGGCTGCCAGCAGGTAGATGAGCGAAGCCGTTCCGTCCATCGTTGGTTCATTGGTGGAATAATCCCCGTAGTCGTCGTGGTATACAGCCAACTGACTTTGAAAAGGCGCATAAGTATCGGGGTTATTCAGTTTAATGCCGATTAGATTATTATAGATATTGCCATAAACCGGACCATCTACCAGGCCGCCATCGATGGGCGCTTTCATGAGATGTGTGAAGGCGGCATGCGGATCAACAGGCGTATCGCCATGTGCCGGTAATCCATACACCATCGAAGTACCCCAGGGATTGCAACCAAAGAGCCAGTCGAAGTTGGCCTGCTCCAGTTCTCGGAATTGCTGATCATTGGTTAGCTGCCTGTACCAGTAGCACTGGATCGCGAAGGAAGTGGTGAGATTGTTGCTGCACCAGATAAAAGGAATGCCGCGATAAAAAGCATTGGCCTTCGCCTTGTTCCAAACACGAACGATACCGGTACGATAATATTGAAGTACGGAATCCCTTTGTTTTCCTTTGAGGTTCCTGCCCAGTTCATAATGGCCGAGGTTGATGAAAGGATACCATTGGTAATGTTTGGCGGTATCGTCGCCGAGCCAGGGTGTAACCGGCTCCTGCCTTGCATAATGCATGGCCTCACTGTTACGCTTCAAGGTAGCGGCTGCAAACTCCATATCATCCACCCAATTGTCCTCCGCATAGATATAAGGAGATTTCACGGAAGCCGTTTGCGTAACGCCGGGCTTACGCAGAGCGAACCGGTAAGCAGTGCCGGCTTTGTATTTCATTAATTTACTAAAGTCGTTATCAATATTTTTGTAAATACCGGATGCAATGGCGAACGCGCTTGCAAATTTGCCAGCCGTACTGGAGGTGCCGGTAGTATTGTTCATGAATTTGCCCCTCACCTGCGGCTCGCCACTGATAAAGTAAACCGGTCGCTCATAGCCACGGCCGTACATGCTATCGAGGCCGGGTATACGCATCCCTGCATGGTCCCTGTCGTCCGCAACCTGGTTGAACATCCACTCATCTTTCGGATGCATTTTCAGAAGCCAGTCGAGCCCCCATTTAGCTTCATCCAGCACATCGGCAATGCCGTTGCTGCCGGGCAATCCATTGGCGGCATGATGATCGGTGAATACGGAAGGGAAATCTCGCCAGGCCATCAGCAAATGCGAGGTGGCATTGGCGGAAGTAGTGGAATACTGTAAATAATCACTGGCATCATGCCAGCCGCCACTCACCGGAACGAAGGTGCTGTCCGGCATCGGGCCGTATAAAGTGAAGCCATCGTACATATGACAACTGTCATTAAGAAAAGGGTTGAAACCCGATCGCTGCTGTCGCATATAACGCAAACAGAAATCGGCCGCTCCATCGTATACATCTTTTCCTATCCTGAAGAAGGGCGACCTGGTTTTGCCAGCCTGTATATAATAAGTACCGGGCTTGGTGAAAGAAGAGAAATTCAGTCGCCATGTCTGTTCAAAAGGACCATAAGCGCCCATTGCCTTACCTGCTGTTTTACTGAGCAATCTTTTACCGGTGGCAGAATCAACCAGGTGGAATGTGCTGATGGAACTTGTTCCTTTGCTTCCATACACAGCAACTTTTACACCGGCCGGCGTGTAACCAAGCTGATTGATGCGGACCCAGGCAGAGTCGGCATCCTGGGCTATGGCGGCAGTAAACGGGAATAATACAGGCAAGATCCAGGTAAAACATTTCTGGCTGCCCCTGAGCGGATATATCTTATGCAACATGCTGTTTTTTGCTGTTTTGATAGGTGTAAATTATAAATAATGCACGAATCAGCAAAATAAAATCAAATCTGGTTTGATACAGTTTTTATATTTGTTGAACAATACTAACAGCCATGCTTCAGGAAGAACGCCAGAACATCATCATCAACCAGATCAACCTGCATCATAAAGTTCTTACAACGGATCTCAGTAAGTTACTGAATGTTTCGCTTGATACAGTGCGCCGCGACCTGCATGAGCTGGAAGAAAGCGGCCGTATTGTGAAAGTGCATGGCGGTGCGGTATCCAAATCGTTCCATATCCCTTTCCAGCAGCCCAGTGTATACGCCAGGGAAGAGAAAAGGGAAGTTGCACATAAGGCATTGTCCCTTTTCAAAGATGGCATGAACATTCTTATGGGCGGCGGCACCATTATGCTGGAGATGGCGCGCATCATTCCCAAGAACCAGAAAGGCACAGTATTCACGGTGAGCCCGCTGGTTGCCCTGGAAATTGCACAGCGTTCAAACATCCGCGTTATACTGATAGGCGGCGAAGTATCGCACGACGCCTATGTTTGCACAGGCCCCACAGTGATCAGCCAGCTATCTGAGCTGCATGTGGATATCGCATTCATTGGAGCGAATGGATTGTCTGCAAAGGAAGGATTAACGGACCACGACTGGGATGTGGTGCAGGTAAAGAAAGCACTGATGAAAGCTGCCGGTAAAACGGCAGTGATGTGTATTTCAGAAAAACTGGACATTCCCCAGAAGCTGGTGGTGAACCCGCTTCACGCTATAGATGTACTGATTACCGAACTCTCCCCAACGGACAAACGATTACAGAAATATGCCAAAACCCTGAAAGTGTTATAGCCGGAATTTCGGAGAGCCGGCAGTCGCTCGCCTCTGGCGAGTGACTTGTATTTAGTCGCCTCCGGCGACGCAGTGTTCGCCGGAGGCGAACAAATAACCGTCACTCGCCAGAGGCGAGCGACTGCTCCCTAAGTAAATACTTCAGATTTTCATTCAAGAAAGAATTTGGCAAAACGCCCAGCCAGTTTTTGCAGGAGCTGAAGAAATAGCGCTCCCCTGGCACCGCATTTGAAGTATCTCCTTAAAGATATCTTATGAATGCAGTACAGGAACCTAAGGTTTATCACAGGACTCTGAAAGTAAAAGGCCTGGATATTTTTTACCGGGAAGCCGGTGATCCTTCCAACCCTGCCGTTTTGCTGATGCATGGATACCCTAACTCCTCTTTTTTGTACAGAAAATTATTACCGGCGCTGGCCGCAGCAAATTATTACGCAATTGCCCCTGATTTCCCCGGAATGGGTTTTAGCTCCTATCCTTCCGGAGATGAATTTCCATATACCTTCAGGAATTTTGCAAACATCATTGCTGCTTTTACAGAAAAAATGCAGCTCAAGAAATTCGCTATTTACCTGCATGATTATGGTTCATTGATCGGCATGCACGTTGCGCTGATGCATCCTCCTGCCATTATTTTCCGGGCGGATAATCCGGGATATTCTTTCCTAAGATTATATCTCTTTCAACAATGAGCATTCCATTCACCACCCTGGGCTTCACAATTCCTGACCCGGCCCGGTTTTCCAGGTTTTCTCTTTTAGATTGCGTCAATAGCGGATCATCAGCAAAAAGATATTCATCGATATAGTATTCGTTCTTATCAGCCTCCTTTACGGTAACATGAATATGCTCAGGCTCACTCCTGTCAGGATAAGTGGCCGGCCTGAAAGTATAGAAAGTATATTTTCCATCTTTCCCGGTTTTTATCCATCCCCTGATAAAGCCATGTCTTTTTGCCCAACCGGTTTCATCGCCTCTCTTTTGATAGATACCATTCCTGTTGGTATGATAAATATACACGATAACATCCTTTGCCGGTGTTTTCCCATCTTTCATGAACACCGTCCCCGAAATCTTCATCTGGGGTTGGTTGTTCTCAAATTCGGGCAAAGTGTCGATGGGACCAAGTTTTTTATTCCCATACTCATAAATGGCTTCGCAACCTTCGCAGCTGCCACCTACATGCCTGGATGGCGCCTGCCTGGTTTGTGCATTACAGGACGCACAAAACCACAGTACAATAAATAGGTTTAACTGAAGTGTAATAGTCCTGACATTCATAGTTTGTGGTATTTAATAATTGAATGATCACAAAACTATCGCTCATGAAAGAGGGAGAAATGCCGGATATTGTAAGCTGATGAGTTTATTGGCTAACCTGATGACCTTGACTGAATCGTTTTCTTGAATTCCGCTGCATACGTTCTGCTTAACCTGACAATTTCACCTGTGGTCATTTCCAGGTCGTAGTCTCCGTTCAGCCTTGACCTGAAAGCGCTGACCTTGCTTATGTTCACCAGGGCGGATTTGTGTACTCGGACAAACAGTTTATTGTCCAGTTGCGCAGCAACAGATCTCAGGGTTTCTGAATGCAGGTATTTTTTGTTTTCAAGATGGATATAGATATAGGGAGTAGCTGAAGTGATTTGAATGATCTCATCGGTATTCACCAATACATTGTCTTTTCCGTTATTGATGACGATGGTTGCTATACTGGTATTGATTTGCAAATCGTTTTTCCTACGGTCAGGAATCACCCAATACCGGAACCCCAGTACAAAGATCGAATAAACAAGGAACAAAACTGTGAGATGGTTGATCAATGTATAACTGAAAAACTTGTAGAGGTCATATCTCCCGGCATAGAACAGCTCCGAGAGCACCAGGTTAATCAGTGGCAGGCAAAAAAGATGGACCAGGATGGGCGTGACGATGAAAATGGCCGTTTGAGCCGCAGTTCTTAATGACTCCTGTTGCAACCTGCGATAAAGAAAAGCCAGCATTGGAATAAATAAGGGCCATACTGTTTTGTACAACAGGGATTCATTGAAATAAAATGCATTTCCATTCCTTTTCGATTCCAGAAAATCCTGCAATATAGCCAGTGCCGCAACCGACAGGAATAGAATGGAAAGTAGGAACAGGAGTTTTCTCATATTAAGGGAAAACCCGGGATCCCCTTGTTTGTTTGTAATGGAGGCGGCCATATGTATAAAACTGGTTTTAACCCTTTATATCAGGACTGGTTGTTTGTTGCGGCTTTGCGGCCAGCAGCAGAACGGCAATTTCATTCAGACCTTTGATAGTGGCGTAATCGATCGCCTTCTGCTCTTTAGCATTTACAACAGTAACATCTGCACCTTGTTCAAGAAGGTGCTTTACTACGTCTTTTTTACCTGCAGAAGTGGAATAATGTAAAGCCGTATTACCGGACTCATCCTGGATGTTCACATTGGCCCCGCGTTCCAGCAGGAGTTTCACCATGCTCAGGTGTCCGTTCTTTGCCGCCACATGCAAGAGGCTTTCGCCGCCATAACTGTAGCTGTGATGAAAATTGAAGCTCGCCTCCATGGAAAGATTGTTGGCAGTCTCCACCCAACTGAGATAACTATTCATACTTTCTGAACTTCCGGATACGGGCTGACTGAAATCCACGCTTACGCCATTATCCAGGAACAGGGCCACGATCTCTTTTTGATTTTTGGCACAGGCATACCAGATGGGCGACAATCCTTCTTTGGAAGTGATCAGCACATCCGCGCCCTGTTGCACCAGCAGATTGGTAAGCGCGCGGTTAGCATCATAGCAGGCGATCAGCAGGGCGGATTCACCGGCATGGTTTACATGATTGAGGTTAGCACCGTTTTCCAGCAGGAAGGAAACCATTGGCTGGTTCTTTGTGCGAACGGCCATCAGCAGCGCCGTGTCTCCGGCTTTATTGGTGGCATCCACATTGGCGCCCTGGCGAACAAGCAGATCAGCCACCTCTTTCGAGCGGGCAGCAACGGCCATCATGAGCGGTGTTTCCGATTCATTGTTTTCCAGGTTTACATCCATGCCCAGCTCCAGCAGCCTGGTCACCACTTCGCTTTGTCCGGTTCGGGCAGTGAGATGCAGGAGGCCGTTACCCTGGTTATCGTTTATATCAGTACGTGCGCCTTTATCGAGGAGATAAACGGCAGTTTGTTTCTGCTTTTGCAGACATGCGAAATACAAGGGTGTTTCGCCGTTATGATCTTCATAGTCGATATCAGCACCGGCCTCTGCCAGCAGTTTCACGAGATCGAGATAGCCACGGTGTGCGGCATAATGAATGGCAGTACGGCCTTTTTCATCTGTATAGCTGACATCCACTTCATTATTGGCGAGCAGTATTTCAGCAATCTTCCGTTTGCCGCTTTCGCAGGCTATGATAAATGACATCGACATTTTTTACACTTTTTGTTTGAGCAATAGTTCAACTGTTTTGGCTTTGAGATTGTCTTGTGCGGCCAGCATCATTGGCGTTTGGTCCTGGTCGTTAGTAGCATTGGGATCAGCGCCTGCCGCGATGAGGAGTTTTACTTTTTGATACAATTGCCGCGCAGCATCCTGATCATAGTTGACATTGTATGCGCATACCTGGTGGAGGAGCGTATTACCCTCATCGTTCCGGCGATGTACATCGGCAGCGCCGGCAGCAAGAGCAGCATTCAGAAAGCCCGATGGTTTTTCGCAGATCCAGTCGAGTGCAGATTTGGCTTTTCCGTAATGGGGTGAGGTCTGGTACAGATCGGCGCCATCTTCTATGAGGGCGGTCAGCAGACCAGCTTCTTCCTCATTGCCGTTGCGACGCATGCGCACAGCGCCGAGCAACAGCGTTTCGCCATCCCTGGTAGTTCGATCGAGATCCGGCGAAGCAAATGCAGTGAGCCACCTGTAGGTTTCAGAATTGCAGACCTGGTGTACAACGGCACAGTAAAATGGCGTTTCACCTTTGGCGTCCGGCTGATTCAGGTCTGCACCTTTCTCCAGCAATAACCGGATATAAGGCTTCTTATTTTTACTGATAGCCAGGTGCAGGGGCGTTTCACCTGCAACGTTGCCATCGTTTACATCGATACCTTCATTTAACAGGTATTCAATGTACTGCAATCCTCTCTCCTCTTTTATATTAAATTCCTGCACCACTTTATAAAGATGGCTGGCCTCGGCATTGTTCTTACGGTGCAGGTTACAGCCCGTATCCACCAATACCCCGATAACGGCAAGGGGTACCTGCAAAGCAAAGGCGATATCCAGCAGGGTTTTGTCCTGCACTGCATCGCCAACATTATCCAGCCTGGAAAGGAAGTCGCGCAGGAATTGCAGTTTGTCATCATCTTCATTCACCCACCGGAATAGTACTTCGAACACACCGTTTTCAAGTTTATCGTACTCATAGATATCGGTTTCGATCAGGCCGTCACTGACGAGGTTCAATAACAACGGGTATGCCTTAGCCTGCAGAAGGTTACCGAAGAGTTGCCTTACTTCATAATCAGGCAGGTTGCCGGGTAGTTTCTCTCCCTGGCCGGCCAGGGTGGCCGCCAGTTCCAGGTCACGGGTCTTTAATGCATTCAACAAAGCGGTCATGACTATTATAATGGTTTGATTCAACTAAGGTAGAATATTTAGCTTTCGCTCACGATCAGGTCTTCTATATCAAAGTCTGTGCTAATCTGGCAATAGATCAGCATATCCGGATATTCTTTTTTTGCTTCCAGTACGAGGGAATACATTTCATCCGGGTAAAACCTGATCTCTTTCAGCGTTAGTTCTTCCTGGAGACCTTTGTAATCATCAGCTCCCGGCTCATAATCCGATCCGGCATAAGCTGAATCAGTCAGCTCAATCGCCATTTGCCGCGTCAAATCTTCCAGCACTTCCTTTGTAAGTGTTTGGGTCCAGGCACGCGCTTCTTCCACCAATGCGTTGAAATCTTCCAATGCAGGGGCCTCCTCTTCCAGGTCGAACTGTACTGTAATATTTCCGGTAATTCCGGAGGAATAATTCCCAATTAACAGTTCCTCCTCCAAATGCAAATTTTCAAAATCGGGCATAGTAATACTTTTAGTGTGTGCATCAGGGTAATACAACCAGTACTGCAATGTTTTCAGAGCTTCCTGGGATGCGTGTTGATGAAGTTATATGATTTGACGGATTAATTGATCGTTCAGCCTGCCCGTTTTACGGGTAACCACATTTTTCGATCACATAATCTTTTAATTGCACTGCTTATATTAACTATATTGTTTTTTCTATTTATATTTATTTCCTGGTTCTCTTTTCGAAATAGCAACTCATAATTTGCGGTTATTTTAACCACAACTCCCTCTTTTCCCTTTACTATTTTTCAGCGTTTGGACATACGGGCATAATCAATCATTAAACCTAAATACTATGAAAAAAACAATTTCAGATCAGGAGTTCTATTCCGGACTGGAAGGTCTTCCGGAAATCAAATACCCATTTCAAGACGAAATCCATCCTGATTATCAAAAAGCACGTGAGGAATATTACGAATGGATTGATGATGAATACAGCTTTCACAGTATGGAAGCCCGTGAGAAACATAAAAAGCATCATTTCGTGGATATTGCAACCCGTGGACTACCTTTTTTAAGATCGATAGAAGAAATTCGTCCCTTGTCGGTCTATACCGCTAACGGATCTATGATGGATGATTTTTTTGACCGATGCACACTGGAGGAAATGTATAAAATAAGTGCCCGGATAGATGACATCTTAACTGGCAGAGAACCTGATGAGCCGAAAGAGAAAGGTATTTTCCATTTTTACTGGCAACTGCGGCAATTTGCTATAGAATGTGAGCTCCCTGAAACCTTATACAGGAGATTTGTAAAATCCATACATGCCGTGTTTGATGGTTACGCTGAAGAAAAGACCTACTGCAGAGCAAACACAACCGCACCACTGCCAGTGTATACGATCATCCGTGCAGATACCAGCGGCGTTCTTCCATATTGCATTTACGTTGCCCTTCAAAAAGAATACCGAAAAATTCCGGATGAAATTTTCGACCAACCTCTTATTCTGAGGATTCAAGCATTATGTGCTTATATGATCGGAATACATAATGATCTCATCTCCTTGCCCAAAGAACTTCACAGAGAAGGTGACACCATGAATATTGTAAAAGTGATGCAACATGATCACAAGCTATCTTTGCGTGATGCCTATATGAAGTCTATTGAACTCCATGATCAATATTTGGATGAATTCTTAATTCTGCAAAAACACCTTCCATTTTTTGGTGAGTTTCAAAACCTGGTTGAAGGTTATGTACATGATCTTGGAGTAATGATAGCGGGCATATATAAATGGCATACTGCAGATACTACACGTTATGTGAACGGAGGCTATGTAGAGGGAGAATATGTAAGTTGATCTTACTGGACCTGCTTCATCTTAGCTCAGTTTTTTGGGGCTTTCGATTTATTTTCTATTGCTTATTGATAGTTCTCAATGCTTTTTTGATAATGTACTTAGTCTCTTTTGTTCCACTTTCCTTATCCCAACGCCCGCAAAGTTCCTTTACGAAATCGGGGCAGGTTTTGCTTGCGTCATTCAGCCAATTACCCACGCTTTCCTGTACATATTTTGCAGGGTCGGATTTCAACGGCTCTAAGATGGGTAACGCCAATGCAGGGTTCCGTTTCAAGGGTTCAATATGTTCACACCATACGCCACGGGGACGGATTGCTTCCGTAGCGAACCGTCTTATATTTTCATCATTACTGGTTGTCCATTCTGCAAGAATGGCAATGCTATTTTCTAAATCCGCGGCTATTTTATTCCTAACAGCCATCCAACTGATTTCCCTTACCCCAAAATGTTTGTCTGCCGAAAAGGGCAGGATCTCATTGAGGGCTTCGGTTATATTCAGGTTTTCATTTTTCCCGATGGTGTAGGTGGTCCAACAACGAATAAGGTCGGCAGTATGATTTGACATAATTGCCAAAAATCCTTTATCGTCATTTTGTGTCACTTGCTCAAAAAGTCCTGTTCCGATAGCTTCGTTTATCGTGTTTACGGTCTGCTTTTTAAGTTGGTCAATTTTAGACAAAACAGGTTTTAAATAACCTGTTCGTTCATGCTGTTTCAGCAAATTTTCAAGCAAAAGTCTTTGGTCAACTGCCAACCACTCAACAAGGTTGGCAGTTTCGATTTCACCACGGTTTAGCTGTGCTAAAATGTCTATTGGAATATCCTTTGTACTTCTTGCCCCTTTTCTTTTTACTTCGTTCATGATTGTTCAATCAGTTCTTGAATATCTATCCTGTTCATATAGTTGGCACCTACAAACCTGTATGTAAAATTACGATTTGTATCTATTGCAAAAACCGCAGTGATCAGTTTCCTTTTTTTAGACGCTCCTGTAAATCTACGGTTTCATCATTTGTGTTTGGCAGGCTGTAATCGGGAAATGGAAAACCCAGATTGTGTGTGGCGTATAAATGAGGGCGAAAATTGCAGAGCAAAAAAATGGGACAAATCTGTTATTTTCAGACTTGTCCCATGAGGTGAACCCTGTGGTACAAAACTCGAACCACTTTTTAGCGGATTTAAGACTATTGAGTGAATTGTAAATAGTTGGAAAGCTCTACAGTTAGTAGTAATCTTATTAAATTCTATTGTGGTAAATCTATTAAATCATGCAAAACATATTTATATAATATGATCGAATATAACCAGATTTAGCTGGTAACCATGCCTATTAAATCCAGCGACTCTTCTTCTATCCACTTATTATCTTGTATTAGCCGTTTAATGAGATTAATGGCTTCATCAGAAAAGTCCTCCTGCTTTAAGCCCGATAGTCTTTTATTAAAATTCCATCTGCTCTTATGATGTGGCGAATCGATTGGAAGCGCAATTTCGTAACCATCCGGAATTAATAAGTTCAGTTCATAACCTTTAGATTGGATTTTAAGTTTTATCCGGGAATAAATGGATAAGCCATGAAAATCCCAATCACAGCAATAATAAATAGGTAGGCGTAATTTGTCTGGATCAATGAAATCTATGATGCCTATATTATTTCCACCAACGTACCATAATTCCAAATTGGCTTCCCGCGCTTTCCATGGATTTTTTAGTCGATCGAGGTTCTCGCACAAGACAATAGATTTAGGGCTAATACAATCCGTTACAAATCTCCATTGAAGATTTTGGGGATCCTTCTCAGGGAAGTCTGTTATACCTAATATTTTACAAACGGCATTTTTTAATCCCGGTTTATTTTCTAAGTACTTAGAGCCTTTATCTTTAAAAATCTTCCCTGAAAATGTCTTAAGAGTTGTTAGGTTCCTAACTAACTCTTCTTTTTGTTCTACTATGAACATTAACGACTGGATATCATCTTCGGTATATTTTCTCCTCGCATCATCCTCCAGATTGGCAGATTGTAAAAACCGAGCATATTGCTCGAAATCCTGTTTGAAATTCTCTTCGTAAAAAGCAGCATATTTAGGTGCAGCTTCGAGTATTTTATTATTACCTGGTTTGAATTTCAGTAATCTTTTTTGTGCCATTAACACGTTAGCGATATAGCCGTTGTCTGTAATCTTAGCATCGGTACGTTTATCAACGTACAATTGATTTAATGCTTTTAAATGCCGCCATGTCAATGCTGTTTTCATATTTCAATTTCGTTCTGTATTGCTGATTTATCTGCTTCACATAAAATAGCCATCGGTGTATAATTTACGGCCGCTTCTTCTTCCATATTTTTATGGAGTATGTAGAGGTACTGTTCCCCATCTTTAAATTTGCCTACCGGACCAATGGAAAGTGAGATAATCTGGTAGTCGTAAAGCTGGGCAATGTCGTGCAGCATGTCGTAGTTTGAACCTAATCCTTCTGCTTCATCAATAGGCATTATTCGTACTGCCGGTTGCTGTTTTTTTCCTTCTTCATTATCCATTACAGAAAGCCTGGCGATGCACAGTAGTGCGATAGCTGCGTATGTTTGCCCCGTGCTGCCTTTATTGATCCTGCCTGTAGCTGATTCCATTTTGAATTCTACTTCGTAATAAACAGAAGGGTCTAATAGCTTTTGTGCTGTTACCTGCATCCCCGCATGTCCGCCACAATCCAAGAATGCGGTTATGATCATATTTTCCAGGTCTATTTTTTCAGCCAGCCTACCAGTAAAATTATTGGATGTGTCTTCCAGGTTCTCCTGAAAACGGCTCATCCATTCTTTTGGGAATAAAATAGAAGTTGTTTTTTTTAACCTGGCTTTGTACCCTCCGGTAATGCTTGTTTCATCCTTTAGAAAATTGTCAATTCTGCGGATAATGTTTTCCTGTTGTGAGGCAGCAACATCTACATCATGCAGTAGGTCTTTTATCTTTTGTATTTTCCGGTTGTTTAATTGCCGGTTTTTATCATTAATACGGTGCAGGTAATTTGCTATTGTTTCTATAATGGTCTCTTCGGATTGGTCGGAAAGAACCGCATCGTGAAACGCTTGCGGTAACAGACTTTTTGCCAACTCGCTTAAATTGTCGTCTTCTTCTAATCTATATGCCTCCGATGGAATATACTGCTGAATGATCTTTTTATAACTGCTAAAATATTCTGTGTCTGCTATTATAAATGCATCATATTCCTTGTCAGGGTTAGGAATATAAGTATCCGAAATTATATTTTCGGGCAACTCATTGTATAATCCCTGGTATTGATGCTTTACCTTTTCGAGCTTTGTTTTCCATTCCTCATATTCTTTAATCTTATTTTGAATACCGGAGATAGCTGACAATTTAGGCAGTATATCATGCTGGCTGTCCTTTATAAATGCGCCTTTGTCTAAAGCCTGTTTAAATGTTGCCTGAACATTGCCTTTAGTCAGTTCATATGTTCTGGCTATTTCCAAAATTATGCTCCCAAATTCATCGTTACTTTCTAGTTGAGTAGTAAAATTATCTGTAGCGTTGTTAGCAACGCCCTGATATGACTTGAACACACCTAGCTGGGTTTTGCTATCCGTAATCTGCTCCCGAATCTCGTCCAGCTTTTGCTTTGCCTCGTTGTAGCCATCTTCAATTTCGGATTTGTTTTTATATACCTCTAAGGCTTTGGCAAAATCTGTCTCCCCAACCTGTAAAGAATCTATCAGCTTGTAGGCGGTCACTCTTTCTTTATCATTATAAGCCGCTAATGCTTCTGTTGGATTGGGGAGGGTTAGCAGTATCGTTTGTATTGCGGGATAATCAGCCAGCTTCTTTTTGGCATTGGTGATATCCTTATCAAGCGAGGTGGAATATGCCGAAAAATAGGATGTAATGGTTTGCGTGTCGGTCGTATCAAATATTTGTTTGGGCGTGTATAGCACAAATTTTCTTATGCCTTTTAAGTTTATCCAAAAGCCGGTCGCTTCTTTTTCAACTATCTCCAAGGCATCGATAAACTCTTTGGGAGACGGCAAATAGTCTTTATTGTTTGAGGGCTTTTTCCTTGGTAGATTTTGAAACCCGATGATGGCGCTTTCTTCTTCGAGCGTAAATGCTCTTTTTTGCGCTATGGCCCAGTTGGCAAACGAATCGGGGTCATTGAGGTTTGAAAACCGCTTAAGTATTTCTTTAGTTTCAAGTTCAATTTTTAGCGCTGCGATTGTATCGGTTAAAAACTGATTGAGCGATTCAATAGTATCTTTTACTTCAAGCTGGTCAAATGCTGTTTCAAGATTTTTCGATTTTAGTTCTTTTGTCAGGTTTTGAAGATTTCCCTTTTTTGAGCGAACCAGGTTATTTTCTTCATACTTGTCACGAAGCTGTTCTAATGTACAGTTAGCCTCCTGTAGCCATTTTTGCACCTTCCCGGTTTCTCTGTAAGTCAGCAGGCTTTCATCGTATTTATTACTTAAAGCTTGTTTTTCTATTTCTAATTCAGGGATTGCTGATTCAAGATGAGTGATTTCTGCTTTCAGCAGCTCGTGAATAATACTGTAGTGTTGTTTTGCTTTTGCAAACTCTGTAATGATATCAGTTATTTCTCTACGAAGTGTATGGGTCTCCTGGTTTGCATACAATAGCTGCTGGTCTATCCATATTTTTTGATACTGGTCCCGCTCATCCCGATTCTTTTTAAGTGTCAACAGGGCGGCTTCTTTTTCGGTTACACGGGCTATTTCCTGAAGGTTGGAGCCGTATTCTCCTATGGTTGCCTCCATGTCTTTTACTGCTGTCTTATACGTTTCGTAAATACTGTTGGCCGTATCTCTACCGAATAAAAAGTCTTTAAGGCTACTACTTCTTTGCGTATCTAAAAGTTTGCCTCTTGAAAACGACTGCAGGATTTCGGCATAGTCTTTCAGTTGCCTGTCGTTGGCTGAAAGGTCTATAGGTAGAATGTTTTGTTTGTACAGCAGCTCGTGGTATTTTTTTAACCTCGACCATGATTGGCAAAGCAAGCCCTTGTCTGTTAAAATATCTTTTAGCTGATCGAGTGGCTGAATATTATCATCCACTACAAGGTCTTTATGCAGTATTGGCTTGTCCAGGTAAACTATCTCATTTTTGTCAAACCCTTGTTGGATAATAAATGCCTGCACATTTCTATTGCCTGTTTCTATATAAGCACCTGCAACCAGGTATTTGTTGGGTTGCATTTCTATATTCAACAAAGCATAGCCCATTGTTTTGCTATGCCCACCTTCAGTGAGTACCATTCCTTCCGGCTCTCTTTTCCCTGTTGCTTTAGTAGCCGATTCAAAGGCATCGGATCCAACAAAAATGAGTTGTATCAGGTCGGCTATCATGCTTTTGCCTGAGCCGCTTTCGCCTATGAAATCTGTACGGAAAGGGTGGAATAAATAGTCAAACTCTTGGTGGTGTATTAACCCCAGAGTGGATAAAGAATATATGCGGGGATATTGCTTCATTTGGTTGCTTCTATTTTAATCCATTCGTCAATATTGTTGATATAATCGGCATACAGTTTTGGCAATCTTTGGAATGATGGTAATACGTCAAAATTGTCTTCCTGCAATTCAACCCATCCTATTTTTTCAAACGCCTTCATTGCATTTGCTACCACAGCATCCATTTTCTTTTCTGTCATTTCTGTAATTTTTAGGTTCTTTGCCTTTGCCAATACCCGGAACAGACCTTCTTTAAACTCTTCATAATCCTGCCTGAGCATACGCTGGAAGGCTTTTACTGAGGATAGTTCTATGTAGTTATCAATAAAAATGGCTTTGTACAGCATAAAGCCAACAATTACATATTCGTTCTGCAGAAAATGCCTGTTGTCAATCGGTATGTTTCCTCTTGAATCGGGCATAAAGTCGAGGTAATAATATTTGTCGTTTGCTTCTCCTCCATGCTCCAACTTAACTCCAAAGTAGGTGCGGTAGTATTGTTTGATACTCTCTTCATTATTGGCAATAAAACGGAACCACCAAGCTTGTTCTTTCCATTGCTGGATATGCCTGCCGTTTTTGAGCGCATAGTCTACCCTGGCAAAATAATTCTCAGCCTCACTGTCCTCCAGGAATGACCAGGGCGTTATTTCTGTTGTATTGTTATCTGCCATAATGTTGTTTTTATTCCCTGACGACTTTTTGTAACGGCTGGGTTTATTGTTACGCTATATTGCTGCTGCTGTTCGTACCGTTTTATTGCTCGATATAGTACTGAAATTGCCAGGCCTAATGTGTTATCTCCTTTTTCCTCCTGAATGATCCTGAAAAAACAATCGGATAAATCCACTTGCTTTTCTTCTGCCAATTGTTTTGCTATTATACCCAACCATCGTGTTACATCATCTTGTTGAAATACCTGGCGGATGGTTGTTGCAAATGCTTTTTGTTTTAGCTCAGGGGTTTCTACAGCTACAATGCGTTTTTTAGGTTTGACAGGAAACAGGTAGGTCTTTCGCTCTACAATCGTGAAGTTTGAGATGGCAAGACTGGTTATTGTATGATGAATGCCAGCCGGCAATGACAATTCCTTTTTACCTTCTACATTCGTTTCTGTACTGTTGCGGATTAAGTAGCCCAGAAATTTCTCTATCCTTACATTAAAGAGTGGTTTATTTAAATTGCTGAAGAGTTGCTTTATCCGGGGTTGTATCCGGTCGAGCCTTTTATCAATCAATAATAGTACGTGGCGCATTTCCTGAAAAAAGGAAATGGCACCATCTGTGCCTCTATGTATTTCGTCGCTGTCGTATTGCTCTGCATATTTGTTGAGCAGCCTTCTTATTTCCTCTGTTGCCCGGAAAGCGGTTCGCAATTCTTTATTTTGGCTACGGATGACTTCAAAGCGTTCGTCAATCTGGCGTAACGTATCTAAAATTGTTCCTTCCTGTAAGCTGAGTTTTTTATTTTCTCTTAGGTCCGCTACGGATTGATCAATCTGCTTATCGAGGTAATCTAATTGGTTTTTTAAGCGGGGTTTGAAGGCTGAAAAATCCAGGTCAAACCACTCCTGTACTTTTTCTTGTGTGCTGCAGCCGATGAGTTTATCACGGAGGTTGGTGCAGATTACTTCAATTTGTGTGGGGTCGAAAAATGACTTGAGTGTTTCCTTGGCATGCCTGCAAAAGTTGTAGGCATATTCCTTAAAGCTGTATTGCTGTTTGTCTTCATCATAGCGCAGGAAATATTCCTGTAAATCGCTGATCATGGCATTGTATTGCTCTTTTAGGTGGTATTGCCCGTTGTTTAGATTAACGGAAGATACTTTTAGCAATGCATCGTGTATATCGGACTCTTTAAAGAATTTGTCGGGGAAAGCACCATTCTCCAGCTTTTCATACAGCAATATTATCGCCATGCCTGCTTTTGCATCGGGAAAAAGCAGGCGATAGGTATGTTCCTTTGCGATTTCTGCAAGGAAATCGAAGTTTGTATGGTTAGGTAAAGACATGCGATTAATCTGCTTCTATAGTTGCCAGGTCTTTTCTATATTTTTCTAACAGAACTTCATTCAACTTTGAAAATCTTTCTAGCTCTTCAATTCTCTTCTTCAATTTTTCGCTTTGGTACTTCTTTTGGACATTACCTTCTTTGTAGTTTTCAAAACTGATGGCGGGGTCACTGTCTAAAACTATTCTTAAAATCCTTGCATCATCATTGTCGCGGATGTTTATTGAATTATCAAGGAAGGAGTCTGTTTTTTCATTTTTAGCTTTTAAAGCAGCCTGACTCAAAACGAACTCTATCCAAATTCTGGCTGCTTTGTCAATTTGCAAAGCCATATCGGTATAGTCTGTTATCTCTTTTAGATCCGGGTTGTTTTTCTCCAGTTCAGACAATTCATGATCTAACGAATGATAAAAGTACGGCTCCTGTTCCTCGTGATTAAGCCGCTCAAGCGTTTTCAGAATGGGTTCAAATTCTTCCAATGGTCGTTTACGGGAAGGCAGTAACCATCTGTGTTTCCACAATGCCAGAATAGTTTCGAAGCATTCTCTTTCTGCTTCTTTCTTATCCTCATCGGACATGGCCTGTTCCGCTATTTTCATCTTTTCCGCTATATAATGAGCCATCCACTTAGAAAAAGTGTCGCTGCATGGATCTAGTTTTAGCTCCTGCACAAAGAGTTTACCCAAGTTGATAATTTGCTCCTGTAGTTCTGAGTTTTCCATCTGCTGATAGTATAAATATTTTGTGTTGTGGTTTTGTATATTCCCTATTCTCCCGATCATACCGATAGCTTATATCTCTTTTAATGCCAACGTCGAATATTAAGTCGCAGCCAAGCGTTGAACAGAGTCCTTTTAAAAATGAAAGTTTAGCTTTCAATCGCATTCCTGATTGATTGGGTTCTTCATCCCGTCCTTCTCTATGGCTGCTCCATGTTTCGCAAGACAATGCAACTTCAGCGCTATGAGCGATTTGCCAGGTCTTACCATCCGGATCTGGTGACAAGCCTAATTTTTCAGCTATCGTGCTACCCAATGAGTATGGGGGATAGTCTATTTCATCCGCGTAAGGATCAAATTGATCCAATTCCTTTGAATTGTGACGTTCATTGATCCAGCCTTTAAGTTGAAATGAGCCGGACTCAACTTCCATATCTTCTTCATCAAAAGAAGGTAGCTTATAATCATATGGATCGCTGCTAGTCGCCAGTGCCCGTAAAAGAGCATCTGAGGTCTTAGGTGACACAAGTGCCGTTGAAATAGAAACGGTTTCTTTTCTTTCGTTATTCTTTTCATGCCAGCCTCCTTTTACATTGACCCACAATTCCCCGTTTATTTCTGCCTGCATGTAATTCAAAAAATCTTCTTCTGTGATTTCAGTTTGCCAGGTATCTTTTTTTTCTTCTGAAACCCACAAGGGCCTGTTTGGTGGCAACGGGTCTCTACAATCTGCCAACCACTTGCCATCGGGACGTGTCAGTAAATGCCTCGATAGCCAGTAAGACCATGGTTCATCGTCAGAATCATCTCTTGTTATGATAACGGGCATTTTTTGAATTAGTCTTGCTGCAACAACAAGCATAGCGTGATAAGACAAGTAAAAATCTAAATTGTCGGTTCTAGGGTAGGTTCCGTGATCATGGCATGTTTCCCGATCATTGTTGGAACGGTTCCAAAGAATAACCCTTGGATCATCATTAAATCCATTTTTATCACCCAGCCCCCACTCATTTACAATTACATTCGCAGCTAAATCTTCAATTTGGTTTTCAGATACATGAAACACTCTCCCAAGTGGTTCATACCAATAGCTGTCAATATCTAAACCGAAATGAAAGTCAATGTCTGATTTAACTTCTCCTTGCTTATGCCAATAACTGTCGGTAGAATATTGATATTTTTCCACCTGAACTGGCAGGTTACTTTTTCCCAGATTCTTTGCTTCCTCTAAAACCTCTGCTTTATAAGTATCAGGGAATGTACGTTCAAGCGCTACAATGATGTCTGAAGCGAATTTTTGGATAATAACGTGATCCTGGGATAATGCATAATGCAAAAACAAATCGCTATGCTTATGTAATATGGAAGGCTTTTCAATAGCTATCCTGGCAAATGCAATCAAAAGGTACTGCCTTGCATGAAGGTTATAGAATGGAAACTTATGGTGCCCAAACGCACCTACTTTATCTTGTTTCAACCAATGGACTAAAGCATCAATGATATCGTTACAGTTAAAGTCTGCCAATTTTCTGACACAATGCGCTGCATTCCATCTCATTGCTGCTCTTGGCGAACCGAGGGCCGACCAAATAAATCCTGCAATGTTTGTGCTGGCATCACTTGTAACATGTAAATCCTTACCCCATGTACTATCACCAAAATCTTCTTCGATGTGCAATTCAAAACGGGACAATGAATAATCGGTTAACTCAGCGGCATCTTGTTCGCTGATGTAGGATGAAACCAGAAATACAAAACCGAAAAACTGTTGCGCATCGGAGACCTCATCGCCATTCGCTAAGCCGGATGTGATTCCTGCAATCAATTTCTCAGTTAAACGCTCATCAAGATTTACTGCTTTTTTGAAAGAGTTAAAAGAATATTCGTTTGTCAATTCATGTGCATAATGTTCTCCGAACTTATAAACAACACCTGGAAACTTGGCTTGATAACTCACCTTGCCTTTCCATGCCTCAGGCATAGAAGAAAGGAGATCCTGAACATCGTAATGATTAATGTCTTCAGAAAGGAAGATCAAATCAATGAAGGGCCAAAATGAGTTTTCTTCCAGCCTGGCTATAGCTTCTTTTAATAAATCTCTCAAACGCCATCTGAAATCGTCTTTTCCCTGCTTCGATTTAAATCTCTCTATTAATGCAGCAAAGCCTTCAGGTGTTGCAATGTTTAGGTCCTTGAAAAGGTCGTCCCAATCTTTTTTAGATTCCTGCTTTTGCTTATTGCCTGATATATCTTCAGGACTTTCAGCTTCTTTCTTTTGTTGCGTATGAAAGCCCGTAATTGTCTTTAGTACTTCATTGCTAACGTTATTCTTAACTGCAATTTCTTCCAGTTCATCCCATTTTGTATTGCTTGTGCCTTCTATTTGGAGTAAGTAAATAGCATCAGCAACTAAGCTTTGCCGTGTACTGTCAGATGGCTCATTTTCTAAGCAGATTGTCAGGAGTTCGTTCAATTGATGATAAGAAAAAAAACGGTTTAATGCCCAGCCTGTACTGGCTGAGATTGTTTTGGAACCGACTAATTCCATCAACAGTGCTTCAAGCTGATATTCAAAGCGGCCTATATCCCTATCCCGCCACCTGCTGAGGGCTGATAGGGCTATGCCTGGCGACATCCTGGCGCAAACACGCATTGCTTCGCTTCTGCTCCAATGCTTTTCCCTGGAAACATTTTCTCCCACTAACTCAGCACATCTGATGAAACGATACCCCAATTCATCAGATACTGTTTGCTTCACACAAGCTCTTTGAGCCAGGGCCACAATTGCTTCCCATCGAGGCACAAGCTCTTCTCCAAATTTAGAAGCGATCTCTATAGCTTTATCAAAGTATACACTGGAATCATTATGTGAAATGACCAAAACCGCACGTGCAATAGCAATGTATCTACCAGCAATTTCATCAGGTCCATCGTCATGATTAGTTTTCGTTAATTCATAGGTAGCCTGTTCTAATGGCTGTCTTATATTTAGTAAATGAGGAGACCTGCAGGCTGCACGAAGAAGTTGGGATTTGTCCTGTAATCTGAAAGCTTTTTCATTATGCAGAAACCTTTGGTAAAATTCGATTATCTCTTCGTTGCCGCCTTGTTGATAGAAGATCAATATACCGGCACAGATTTCAGCAATTTCGTAAGGAAGCATATCATAGCTTCTGTATCTACTGGTTCGGGCCTTTATTGTAGTACCATTGACTGAACCAACAACATCAAGAAGTTTTATTTGTTTGTCAAATAGAATCTGAACCCTTAACAAATACCAGGGAAATAAGCCATAGATTACTTCTTTAAATTCTTTAAAGTCATTATCCAACTCTTGGTTTTTCTTCTTGCTGGAAAATTCATCTGGTGAAATAGCTTCTATATCAACTTCTAGCTTGTTCAATAATACTGCACGTATGGCAAGCGCCTTAAGATAGATGGACCTTTCACTTAACGAATGAGCGCTATAAACCATTCGGTTAGCCTTGAGTGGCACGTAATGATTTAAAGCCATCAATATCTTTAACCTGGGCAACCCCCGATACACGCATGCTTCCAAAAAAGAAATAATAGCCGGAGTTATCCTGTCATTGAAAAATCCTTTCGATTTTCTAATTCTACTTTTCCGGAAGCAGAGTAGATTTAGACATGTTTCTATTTCATTCGATTGAGGAAATCTCCCAATTTCTACTAGCCTACTAACTGTGGCAACCAGATAATAGGGTTCTTGAACAAATCGGCCTATTAGATCATTTATCTCATCAAATCTCCCCAGGTCAACAAGCCTTCCTGCTAAATCCTGCACAGTCCTGAATAGGGCTTCTTTGGGTTTTAAACTAAAAAGAAAGTCAGTACAACCACTTACACCATGAATGTTTAGATGTGCATAGGCAAGTTCCAAAATGTCATCATCCTGAACAACATCTTGGTTATAACGATCATCATTTTTTCTCTGCTCCTCAAATTGAATGTGCAGCCAATTCATTGCAGCCCGCAGGTAGCCTCTTCCTTCTCCTTTATAATCTGATATTCCAGAAAGTAATGAAGCGGAATATATATTTTCAGAACCATCCCACCTGCTGCTTAATAATCTTTTAAAAGCAATTTCCTGAACTTTTTCCTTGCTTTGGAGCGTTGCAAGTAAGTCGATATTTGACCTAAAAAGCCCTATTTGCCGCTGATTTCCTGCAATCTCTTCACCGGCTCTCATTGCCAGCTTAATGGCATCTTTAAAATTTTTGAGTTTAAGCGCTGCTTTAAAAGCAAATTGTAAACGATATACGCGGATATTGCGGGCATCAATAGGGTTGTTTTCAGGCAAAAAGTCGTCTGAAAGTGCAATGGCAATTAATTTATTGTATTGCCCCGCTTGCAGATATAGCTGCGGCAAGACCTCCGCCACATACGGCAACTGATGAGCGAGTGGCTCTAAAGCTGCAATATATTCTTCGTAGTTCTTTTTAGTAACGAGGAATGTATTTCTAAACCAGGTTTCTGTTGGCTCATCTCTGAACTGTATAGAAGTGTCATACAACCACAAAGAACGACCAATGTCGGAAACAAAACTTTTTACATGATCGACACTGACGTTGGCCACTTTTGACAAAACATCAATGGGAATGTGAGGAGGCAAGCTGGCTAAGCCCAGGCATATTGAATTAATTTGATGATGATGCTCCTGTGGGATCAGGTCTCTCATTTTTGATACAGCAGCATTTAACTGATGCTCTATTTGCTTTTCAACAGAGGTTCCTGACGGTCCTAATGAGGCTAATAACTTATGAATTGAGTCATGTTTTACATCCAAAGCATTTGCCTGAACTCGCGGATTGCCAAACGTTAAACGATGGAATTCAATCCCATCCTTTTCATTCGCATCGGGAAACCATTTTTTTAAATTTGCCAGAGTTTCATCCTCTGAAAATGGTTCCAGCTCTAATTGACTAATAAAACTTTGCGGTTGTAATAAATGGATGCGTTCGGTTCTGCATAATAGCACCAGCTTGCATCCATCCGGCATAGTCTCACGTAATAACTCATGAGCAAAACAGGATTGCGTATATTCGATGGCTGCCATCTCTGCATTGTCTGCAGCGTCAACTAAAATGAATAATTGGGCTTCCTTAGCTACTTTTTTTAAAGACTTAACAGAGGCTTCAATTCGTTGAAGGAATTTCCGCATAATATCCTCATCCAGTGTTGTATTCTGAACGATCAATGGATCACATAAACCTTTGGAAGCAAGTTCATTTACAATTTGCACCAATGCATCTCTATGTTTATGCCGGGATTCACTTCGATTTCTGTAACTACCTGCACCAAAGCAATCGTAAGCAATACCTAAAGATTCTTCGGGCAAAGAATTGATTAGCTGGCGACAGAAAACGGATTTTCCTACGCCGCCGGCTGCATGTACGATAACAGGATGTGATAAGCTCGCAATACTGTCTTTAAGAATTGTATGTTGCCTGCGCTCGATTATGTTAGTAAGCTCATCCCATTTAGCTGGCGCCGGATATAGCTCTTTTTCAGAGGTTATGCCAAAGCGCTTTAAAACATCTTCCCGATTAATCCTACCGTCTGTATCGGGCAATACCTTTTCTTGTACTAAGGCTACAAGATTTTCAATTTGTGCATTTTCAATAGAACCCGCAATCAGTTGAGCTAATTCTATTCTTAATTCATCTTTTTGAATGTTGTAGTTTCCTTCACCATCCTCTAAGTAGAGCATGTTGCAGAATGACACCAGATCATCTCCAGAGAGACTAGTATAGCTTTCGATTGTTTTCTTAAAAACAGAATCGACCTTTTCCTTTTTTATGATTGCCGATAGGTTTGCCCTGAATGAGTCTGCAACTTTTCTGTTCGTAATTACAGTAAAGGAAATGGAAACATCCGGGTTATTCTCATTTTTATGCTTGATATATCTTGCAGCAAAACCGATAAAAGTATCTTTTAAGTCACTTATGGTAAATGGCTCATCTTCCTGGACAGTAGTATGCTTCAACTGATAGTAGTCTATCTTTTTCTTCCCTGCATCTTCAGTACTATATTCCGAAACGTCTATTACATATTCTCCAGCTTTTCCTGTTTCGGGTGAACCTTCAATATATACTCCTGTCAAACAAGAGTTAGGGTATATAAGCCTTAGGCAGCGCCTGGCGGCCCACCTGTAATGAAAAACATCTCCTGCTCTTGAATATGCTACTAAATCGTTTGACATAGGTTTATTCTTCTTCTTTTAATTTTAATAACTCTCCCACCAGTTTATAGACCATAGTGCAAGGATTATGATTGGCATAATCTTGCCTTCCGGCAAAATTTCTTTCCAGATTTTTAGCGTTTCGAATGGCGCCTTCGATGCTGCCATGCTCTTTAAGCAAGGCATACATCTCTACACTATTTTTTTGATAGCGATATTCGTCACCTAAAAAGGGCTGCAGGTTTTCTTCTATCAAATCCTGGTAGTCTTTTCGGCTGATAGCATTATTGTAATAATGAAAATGCAGCAGATACCATAACTCGAATGCTTCATTGCTCCAGGCGCAGCCAATTGCATGTGCTTTGCAATAGTTGATGGCATTATTAAAACTTTCGGCATCAAAACTGTCTTTGTCAAATACTACCCATAGTTTATCTATTGCCCGCTCTGTATTTTTTTCATACACCGCTTTTAAACGTTCAGCCTCTTCTACCAAAGACTGTGTGTTTCGCCCCGTGCCTTCTATATCAATCTGGTAGGCTGTAAGTACACCTTTGGGAAGATCCTGTTTAAGTCCTTCAAAATAATTAGGCTCAGTTTTTGCTCCTTCACACACTATAAGATAATACATACGCTTGTTACGAACATCCTGCTTTCGCTTCTGTTCCTGCCTTGCATAGCGTTTGAGGTGTTCATTGGGTATCTTTATCTTTCTTGCCATTCCTTTACAACATTTGAAAGATTTCCAATGAAAGGAATAGCTCCATAACGACCTTCGATATAGTCTTTCTCAAAAGAACGGTCTTTTCGAATGGTTTTACCTTCCTCCTTGTATTCAACTAACGAGTACATTTCGGATGCACCGTATTTATTCTTCTCTACAAAATAGATTTGATCTCTGCGATAGTTCCCATAATTCAAAAGGTTTGTATCATGCGTAGCAAAAATCAGTTGAGCATTTTTTTGATTGAATTCTGCAGAATTGAACAACTTCGTGATAGCAAGTGTCAGCAAAGGGTGCAAACTGGCATCAAGTTCATCAATAACTAAAACGCCCCCATCATTCAATACATCGAATACAGGTCCTGAGATATTGAATAGCTTGTTCGTTCCGGAAGATTCTTGGCTTCGCATATCAAACTCCACATTCCCTGCAACCTTATTCTTTGCATCATACTTTTTGTGGATGGTTCTGATATCAATCCGGAAAGAATCTTGAAGGTCTGTTATGAGTTGTTTCACCAGGCTTTCAGGAATATCTTCAGGTAGTTCCTTGGGATCGAAAGGCTTTTTATCCGTGGTAATATCATCAAATCCTAAATCCAGCTTTTTATAAAAATCCAATAGAAGAGGCCTACTTTTTTTGTCCTCTAGCAGCCCAAAAGTCACAGCTTTATAACCTTCATGACTTAACCCTGATACTGTAATAAAATTGCTAAACCATTGCATGATCTTCTTTGCTGTTTTTCCATTGAATTGATCAATGACTGCCAAAAAAAGGGCGTTATCTCTTGTTCTTTCTTCCAGATCTTTTCCCTCAGGAAAAGATTTTTCCATTACCTCAATTCCATCCTTTTCGCGAATAAATAGCGGTTTTTCTGATTGCTTGATTGCTTCGTATAACCACTCGGCATGTATAGCCGTATCGTCTACTTCAAATCCATAACGATAACGGATATTGTCAATAAGAAAAACTACCTCAAATAAAGAAGGAGCATTTTCTGTTTCAGTGTTTAAAAGAAATGGCGTGATTCCTAACTCTTCAGTGGAAGATTTTTCAAAAGACAAAAGAACTAGCCTTCGCATAGTGGACATTGCCTTGATAAAATTGCTTTTCCCACTGGCATTGGCTCCATATAGCACAGCCCCTTTCAGCAGATCATGTCTTTCTGTGGAAAATATATTCTTATCCTTATGCTCCTTAATTGAGGTAGAAAGAAGGCTTAAAGTCGTTTTGTCCTTGAATGACAAATAATTAGCTACCGAAAACTCTATTAGCATTTTGAGAAAATTTCTCAAAAATACAAATTTTTATTAGGAAATGAGAATATTTCTCATAAAATTAGAATTGGCTCAATAAGAGGATAATAGCTACATCCAGTAATTCCAAGATTAAATTAATTGCCGTCAAAAATAGCACAATGAAGACCGCAGATTTATACATTCGCGTAAGCACAGACGAGCAAGTTGAAAAAGGATTTTCAGTAAAATATCAGGAAGACGTGTTGCGTCGACATTGCCTGATAAATAGTATCCAAGTTCAAAATGTCTACTTTGAGGATTTTCCCGCAAGGAATTTCAAACGTCCAACATGGTCCTCTTTATTGATGGGTTACAAAACCCACAAAGCCAATAGACCGGATTATGTTCTTTTTACTAAATGGGACAGGTTTAGCAGAAATATAGCCGAAGCCTACCTGATGATTAAAAAGCTTCAGGATATAAATATCATTCCGCAAGCCATAGAACAGCCATTGGATATAAGTATTCCTGAAAACAAGATGATCCTGGCAATTTACCTGGTAACGCCTGAAGTAGAAAATGATATACGTTCCTTGAATGTAAAGGAGAAGATGCAAAAAGCGCGTGCGATGGGTAGATGGATGGGAAGTGCTCCTATCGGATATCGAAATACGCAATCAGCCACCGGAGAAAAATATATAGCGATACAAGAACCTGAGGCGACATTGATGCGGGAAGCATTTGAACAGGTTAGCCTGGGATTATTCAGTATCCGCGAAATCCACCGAATGACTGTAAAAAAGGGTCTGGTTTGTTCTCTAAATAACTTCTGTCAGGCACTTAGAAATCCGGTTTACTGCGGAAAAATCATCATAGATAGGAAACAGGTTATACCACAGACGGTAAGTGGGAAACATGCAAAAATCATTTCGCAACTGCTTTTTGACAAAGTACAAGATGTCCTTAAAAACAAAAGCAGAATAATAACGAATGTAAGCAAAAAGATAGCGAATGAAATGTTACCCTTCAGGGGATTTCTTTATTGCCCTCGTTGTTCTCAAAGATTGACAGGCAGCAGATCAAAGGGGAGAACGAATTGGTATTTTTATTATCACTGTACTTGTGGCTTCAGAGTAAGAACTGAAAAAGTGCATGATTCCTTTATCAGCATAATAAAATCATTAAAACCCAATGCCGAATACAATGCATTATTCCAGTCAATTCTTAGAAAAAATTACAAGGCTTCTTCCTTCTTGACCATGATCAATCAACATCGCACTATCAAAAAGATTGAAGAGTTAGGGGATCACATGATAACAGCACGCTCACTACTTCTATCAAGGGATATTGATGCGTCGGAATATTATAAACTCAAAAAAGAGTGCCAGATAAAAACGGGAATGCTGAAACGTAAAATCGACAATGCTTCTATTTCCCTAAAACTTTGGGAAGGAAGACTCGACGCAATGTCAGAAGCACTGTCTTCCCTTGATTACATATACGAGAACGCAAACATTGATCAAAAAAGACGGCTAATCGCTTTACTGTTTAGAAATCCGATATTATGGAATGAGAACTGCTTTAGAAATTTGCTTGAAAATAGTGTAAAGATCATTTATAATCATCTCATAAAAACGCCAGTAACTAATGAACCCAATTTAGTAGAACTGAATGAACTGTCATCAGAATATAAGCTGATCATCGAAATAGAGCGACGAAGAGAAATGCAGCCTTCGGCTTTGCTGGTTCAGCATACGTTGTTATTCTTATATGACCTCGCCAACTTTACAATTGAGTTTTACAAAGGTCAACTCTCTCTTAATAATACGGATTTATCCTACAATCATTACGATTAAGTGGTTCGATGTAAATTTCAAGTATCTCGAATTTTCTCATCAAACTTAGTGTCAATTAATGATTTAGAACGGTTCGAGTCCCAGGTGGTCATCCCTGTGGGACTATGGACATAAATGTGTTTTTTGGGCTCAGAAAATTCCTGTAATGGGCTTGTTTTAAGTCAATTAAGATAACTGGCAATTACGGATTTTGGTTCGATGTATGAAATGAGTGTCATTGAAAGTTATTCATTACAAAGGGAAATAAGAAATATAAAAGTATCTGGCAATTAGGTATTTGCTGAAAAGCAAAAGGGACAAAATGAAAAATTTCATTTTGTCCCTTTTCGTGATCCCGCTGGGACTCGAACCCAGGACCCATACATTAAAAGTGTATTGCTCTACCAACTGAGCTACGGAATCTTCCACCTTCATAACACACAACTCTTTGATCTTAAACGACCTCTGAGACATTTGTGCGTTTGTCGTTGGGAGTGCAAAAGTAAGTGAAAAACACTTCGCACCAAATTTTTTATTCCTTTTTTTAAAGATTTTTTCAAACCATCTCCTTCTGGCTCAATTGATCATCTATTTAAAAAGCATTTAAACTTAAGTTTGTATTGAATTGGAGTTATGGATTATGCACAGGAGTTTCGGAAATTTATCAGCAGTCAGTACCTGTATACCGGCGTTCGTATTACAGCAGGGGCAGTAATTCCTGCGCTCATCCTCTACCAATACGGTTTACTGGGTTCAATGATGGCCGTACCGCTCGGCGCGCTCTGCGTTGGCTTCACCGATAATCCAGGCCCCATCCAGCACAGGCGCAATGCCATCTTCCTCAGCATCGGTTTCAATTTTGTGGCGGCCCTGATTGCCGGGCTCAGTCGCGGGCATTCCTGGATGATCGGGATCGAGCTGGTGGCCTTCAGCATGTTCTTCTCACTGTTAGGCGTATACGGAAACCGCGCCAACTCCATTGGCTCTATCGCATTACTGGTTTTCATCTTCAATATCGATGCCCACCTCTCTCCTGCCGGCAACGATTTCAGGGATATCCTCATCAATGCAGGCTGGTTCACCGCAGGAGGCCTCTGGTATGCTGTACTCAGTCTCCTGCTCCATACATTGCGCCCCTACAAGCTCATTCAGCAGCTCCTCGGCGAAAGCCTGATGGAAACTGCAAGATACCTTGATGTAAAAGCCGCTTTCTACCAAAAAGGTCCACAATACAAGGAACTGTACCGCTCCCTCATGCGTCACCAGATAGCTATTCACCAGCACCAGGATGAGCTGCGCGAAATGCTGTTCAAAGCGCGTAGTGTTGTACGTGAGTCTACCAGTAAGGGCCGTGTGCTGATGCAGATGTTCCTTGACAGTATCGATCTCTTCGAACGGATCATGACCACCCAGCAGGATTATGAAGCGCTGCACAAGGAATTTGAACAGGAGGAAATATTACAGGTCTATCACCGTACCATACTCGAAATGGCGGATACACTCAACGATATCGGCCTCGCCATCCAGGACGGACTTCCCTACCGAAATGAAAAGCGGATCGACCGCCTCATTGAGAATGCCAGGGACGCTTTCTTTTCCATGCGCAATAAAAAACTCAATGCAGACAATATCGAAGGGTTCATCAAACTCAGGCATATCCTTTTCAGCCTGCAGGACCTGGCGGAACGTATCAAGGTGCTTTCGCAATACACGAGCTACGACCGATCCATCAGCAAGGCATTGAAGAACCAACCGAAAAGGGAAATGCACCTGGACCGTTTCATTACACGGCAGGAACTGGACCCCAACCTGCTGTTCGACAACCTGTCGCTTGAATCCTCTACTTTCCGGCATGCCGCCCGCCTCACACTTGCGCTGATAGCAGGATACGTGATCTCATTATTGTTCCCGCTCGGGCACGGATACTGGATCCTCCTCACCATTACCACCATCCTGAAACCCGCTTACAGCATTTCGAAAAAAAGGAACGGGCAACGGATCATCGGCACCATTACCGGCGCCCTGCTTGGCTTTGCCGCCATCTTCATCACGGAAGACACTACTATCCTGTTCATCATCATGCTGCTGGCGATGATCATTTCGTACAGCATGCTGAAACTGAACTATCTTGTCAGCTCTGCAGGCATCACGCTCTACGTGATCATCAGTTTTCATTTTCTCAATCCCAGTGGCCTGGGTGTGGTGCTGCACGATCGTGTGATAGATACGGCCATCGGTTGCATGATCGCATTCCTCGCATCTTCGTTTGTGCTTCCCGTTTGGGAAAAAGAACAGATAGCCACTTACCTGGAACAATCCATTTTAGCCAACCGGTCTTATTTCAGTACGGTGTCCAAAGCCTTTACCGGCAACGGTTTCGATATCACCAATTATAAAGTGGCGCGAAAAGGCGCTTTTGTGGCCCTGGCCAATATGTCTGACCATTTTCAACGAATGATGTCTGAACCCAAAAGCAAGCAATACAATCTGGAAAACTATCACCAGTTTGTTGCCACATCTCATTTACTTACTTCTGGCATTGCATCATTATCCTACTATGCGCATCGCTCAGGGCAACAATATGGTTCGATGGATTTTCAGCCGCTCGTAAACCAGGTGGAAGCACAGTTTGAACTGGCAACGGCTATCCTGGATAACCGTACCAGTTCCGTTGCAAAACAAAAACTGATGGAAGATCCTATCCGTCAGAAAGTACTGGAACTGCTCGGGATCAGAAGAGAAGAAATGAGTGGCAAAAAACTCGAAGAAGATGAACAGCATTCCGTTCGCAAAACACTCTCCGACCTCAAAGCCATCACGGACCAGTTCCAGCTGATCAGCACCATCACGGCAGAACAGGTAAAGATACTCGAAAAACTCCGCGAATTCTCCAGGACCCGCGATGCTGCTGAGCCACAGGCATCCTGATATTCGTTCTGCTTTTCCATCATATCTCTAACCAACACCTTAACCAGCCAACACTACATTCCAGGCCGGGCTTTCCAACATTCCGGCCCATTTTAACATATCCCCACCCAACAGTCCACCCAATTTTGTTGTCAGGTATCCACTTAACAAGCATAACCTGATTGTATGAGACAACTACCTGATCAACTATGTATCGCAATCTGCACACTGGTGATAGCTTTCACCGGCTCGTATTGTAAAAAAGATAAAAATGAAAACCCGCCGCCACCCAAGGACCGATGGGAAGCCATCAACAGCGGCCGGGAAAGGAATATCGGAACGGCCAAATGGAGTTTCGTGATCAACAACAAAGGCTTTTTCGGCAGTACTGACGGAGACCTGCATATCTATGATTTTTCGCGAAAGGACTGGACAGGCACTTTCACCTTACCTGCCGGCTTCGAATCACGATGGGCCTGCGCGGTAGCCGTATACAACAACAAAGCCTATGTTGGCAACGGGCGATATGGAGCAGGCATGTTCCTTAGCGACTGGTGGGAATTTGATCCGGAAGCTTCCAATCCCTGGCGTAGATTACCCGACTGCCCGGTTGCAGGAGGTGATGGCACAGCGTTCATTCATAATGGAAAACTGCACATTACTTTACAGATCGATGAAAGACAGGGGAACGAAACCATCCAGCGACGAGTGTATGTATTTGATCTGACTACAGAAACCTGGAGTCAGAGCTATAACCAGGTTGGCGCCAATTGCGGCAGCAGTGGATTTGCATTCCTGCTCAACAACAAACTCCATTTCGGAGCAGGTTACAATAATTATGTACCAGGCAGCGTGTTCACCAAAGACTGCGCAGTTTATGATCCCGCCAATCAGCAAACAACCAACATTGCGCAGTTCCCGGTTGAAATGCAAAGGGCTGAAAATGCCATAACCTTTACGCTTAATGGTAAAGGTTATGTATTGGGTCAGCATAAAGAATTGTTCGAGTTCGACCCAACTGCCAATAAATGGAGAGAAATGAACAAAGTACCCGAGCAGACAGCATCAGGCCCCATTACATACCTGCACAGGTACAACGACAAAATTTTCGGTTTCACCACAAAAGGAAAACTGTACGAATATATTCCAGGCTGATCTAGCTCCAGAGACAGGCGGCGCCCATGATGGCAGCATCCTCCCCCAGCACTGCAGGCCGGAGGTTCATATTTACGCCCTGTGATTCAAAATACTGTTGTGCTACGGGTATGAAACAATCCCATGCCTTTGCAATATTGCCACCGATCACCACCACATCCTGTACAGAAGGCGGGTATTTCATCAGCAATACTTCGCCCAGGTGCTGCCCGAATACATCAAATACTTTTTTCGCATGTTCATTCCTGTGATCTTCCTGCATCAGATCTCTTACACCTGAAATGTCTTTACCGGAAAGTCTTTTGTATTCCTGGACCACCCACCTGGTGCAGAGATAATCCTCTGCCCTGGATGCTTTGAATGGCGTACACCAGAGATCGCCATCCTGTAGATTATGAAAGAAATAACCGGCAGAACCGAGACCGGTACCCAACGTGATGCCGGCAGCATTGGCAAATCCTTTACCTGCACCACCTTTTATCTCTCCCAAAAGGAAGGCAGAAGCATCATTGATGAAGCGGATTTTATCAGCACTGATCTGTAAGGCATCAGCCAGCAATTCCTTTACATTAAGCCCATACAGTGATTCAAATTTGTGCAGACCGGTTATCAGGCTAATCCCATTCTCATAATCGAATGGACCGGGCATGGCAATCCCGATATAACCCACAGGCTCACCCGCTTTTGCAAAACTTCCTTTAATTGCAGCAGCCCAGGCGCTGATCAAGGTTTCAGAAGAACCTGAAGGATCAACTTTTTCGTGGACTTCCGTTTCCCTTAAAAAACGGGCATCGTCCAGCTCCACCATGCAGGCGCTGATATGTGAACCACCAATATCTATTCCGAGGACTTTCATAATTTTTTTCAATTGCATTTAACCGGGGAGCAGTCGCTCGCCTCCCGGCGAGTGACTTGAATTTTGTCGCCTCTGGCGACACTGTGTTCGCCGGAGGCGAACAAATATCCGTCACTCGCCGGAGGCGAGCGACTGCCAGCTCTCCGCACTTTTTAGTCAGCCCCTGTGTTCCATTATTTAGTTACCCCAACTTCTGTTAGGCTGATCTCCCAACCAAATCTCCAGCTCTCCTCCATTCGCAAACGCTTCATGCGGGAAGCTCACCTGTTGCTGATTGGCGCCATTCAGCGTTGCGCGCTGAATATAGCAATTCGCAACACTGTTGTTATGCGTTCTGATCACAAACTGTTTGCCTTTATAATAACGGCTATCAAGTTTGATAGTAACCTGATCGAAGACAGGCGAAGTAATATCATAGGTGGGCGCTATTGCCTCATTACCTGTAAGACTGAACAAACCGATAGCCATCAACGCACTCACGCCGCCCATTTGTCCCTGGTCCTCATCATGCCCCCCATATCCCATATCAGGTGTAACGCCGCCATAGGCCTGCTCCTTCACCCTGCGCACCCAGTACTGGCTGAGCCAGGGCTGGCCGGCATGATTGAACACATGGGCATTGGAACAGCCAGGCTGATTGGCATAGCTGACATAACCATCGTTATAGGCAAATACAAAATCACTGGCAGCAGCTTTTTCAAACGCGTGGTTAAGTTTCTCACACAACACATTTCCCCCTCCCATCAATTTTGCAAGGCCGGCAATATCATGAGACACGCCAAAACTTCCCTGCCAGGCATTGGCTTCTACCCAGCCATCTCCACTGAGAGGATTGTTATGGAGAAACTTGCCATTCGCATCTTTCGGGAACAGCAATTTCTGTGTTGTATCGAAGCAGTTCTTCCAACTGGTGGAACGCTTCATGAAATAATTGTAATCTTTTTTCTTTCCGAGTTTCTGCGCCATCTGCGCTGCGCCCCAGTCCTGGAATGCAGCTTCGATTGTAATGCCTGCATTGCCGGGCCACCATCCTTTTTTGATATAGAATTCCACATCCTGCGGCCTTCCGCCGGGACCGCCACCCAGCATGCCGCCGGGCATCTGGTTGCGTTTGATGATCTCGTAGGCTCTTACAGGATCTGCTTTGGTGAGCAGTCCTTTCATGTAAGTACTTACGATCAGGCTGGCGGCAGGATTGCCCGTCATGATATATGAATACCCCCCACCTGATGGACCTCTTGGGAGAAGTCCTCCATTATTCGCATATTCGATCATGCTGGCGCTCATTTCATCCTGCACTTCAGGCCATGCAAGCCCCCACAATACATTCAGGTTCCATTGTGTGAGCCACCAGGCATCGGAGTTGTACATATTGAACTTCAGACTGCCATCGGTATTCTTCGGTACTGTTTTTATTTTGAATACGGCATCGGTGAAAGTACCGTCGCGCTTACCTTCTGTGCGATCAGGATAATCCCCTGACACATCATTGATCTTATGTCTGCCCAGCAATACATGCCAGAGATCAGTATAGAATTTCACTTTTTGCGCAACAGTTCCGCCCTGCACATCCATCCTGCCCAACCACTCATTCCATATTTCCTGTGATTCTTTTTTCACTTTATCAAAATCCCAGCTACTGCATTCTGCATTCAGGTTTTTCCTGGCATTATCGATGGTTGTGTAAGAGATGGCGATCTTCATCTTCACCTGGTCGCCGGCCTTCACGTTGAAGGCGGCAGTGTACCCTGCGCTGTCGCCTTGTATCCTGCTGATATCTTTTAAGGCTTTACTTCCCTTCCAGCCATCGAGCTCGCCGATTGCTTTATCGAATTGCATCACAAAAAATATCTTCACATCTTTGGGGCCGCCCCAATAGCGATTGACGGAACTGAATGAACCTTCGATCTCATGATCATTCACTTTCCTTACATCCGCATTGGCCATGGTTGCACTGCTCACATGTGTACCCAGGTTGGTAAGTATGCGCGCTTTCATATCCTGCGTCCATGTAAATCGATAAAAACTCACACGATCCGTGGAAGTCAGCTCCACCCAGGATTTCGGCTCATGGAGGAATACACGCTGATAGCCAGGTTGTACTATTTCATCATCGTGATTGAAGCGGGCTTTCCAGGCAGCGGGGCCTTGAGTGGGATCAACTGATGGAGCTAACGGCATCACATCAACGCCGGACAACATCCAGCAATGGATCTGACCAAATCCAAGGATATGATCTTCGTTGTAATTATATCCACCACCGTTCTGGTTCTTATTGCGTGTATGCGGTGCAGCTCCTACCATACCGAATGGCCTGTTGCCGGTGATGAAGAAAATATAACGGCCGCGGTTGGTTTCGATATAAGGATCCACCCAACTCACATAATCTTTACTTTGTACAGGCGATTCATACACTTCTATTTCGGAGAAACCAAGATCACTTCCATTGCCATCCGTAACAACAAACTTTACCCATGAGATTGTTTTATCCGGGAAAGAAATGGATTTTCCCGTACCATCATTGGGCAGTTGGTTCACCCAGATCCGGCTGCCATCACTGAATTCCAGCCTGCCTCCGGCAATATGCTCCTTCAATGAAGCACGATCATACAGCACTATGCGGTTGATCACCTGCGGCGTTTTCCATTCAAGCTGTACCCAGGGAAACCGGATATAGCCCCAATCTGTAGTAACACCTTCACAGGCCCATTCGCCAATGCCATCGATACCGATCCGGCCATCTGTTACGTTTCCACTTCCGAAAGGCCCATCCTTTGAAGTAGAAACCGTAACAGTGGCGTTCGGAGCGATATTGCCAGGGCCGGCCATCAGAACCTCAACCAAAAAACTTGCAATAAAAAACAGGAAATATTTTTTCATGGCAAACGAAAGAGTTTATTGTCTGGATGATTCAGGCCAGTTATCTGTACGAAACGGATAAGCAGGCCAACCTTCCTTGTTACATAAATTGGTTACCGGGTAATTGGTAAAAGCGTATCTGACAGCAACTGGTTTGGGAACAGCTGCAGCCCTTACCCATACTTCATTTCCGTGGATCTCCGCTTTGGCAGGATGGAACTGTTTGTTTACACCTGCAATATAAAAGTGTAATGGCGCTTGTGCATCATTGGTAGTAAGCCCTGCATTTGTGGCAAACGTGATCTTCACCCAATCCCCTTCCACACGCATGCTTTTGTAAGCAGGCCCCTGATGTACGCGCGACTTCCTGTATTGATTGTTCAAAGCCATCTTAGCCAGACGGACCCCCACCTGTTGTTTGTTCCGCGGATGGAGGTCATCGGCCTCACCCAGGTCTAGGATCACAGCCATATCAGTATTCTTCTGCCGGCCACGGACCTTATCCTGCGCTTCCCGGAAATAAGCGTAGTAGTTGGTCCAGGTAGTATCGCCCTCCCATTTGAATGGAGCCACCTGCACGTAATAGAATGGCAGATCGCCCTGTTTGAAAAGTGTTCGCCAGTTGCCGATCATGGCGCCGGTGAGCTTTGTATAAGATTCCCTTTCAAAGCGGTTACTTTCGCCCTGGTACCAGAGAAAGCCGCTGATGCTCAGGTGACGCAGCGGATAGATCATGGCATTATAGAACAATGTGGGACGAACCACTTTCTCGAAAGTAACTACGGAGTCCAGCGGCTCCTTAGCGCGGGCGCTGGTATCGTATGGGTACAGATATTTTTGATTCAGTTCGGGATCAGTCTCCATGGTTTCCCTGCTGGTCCATGCCTGGCAGCTGGAACCGCCTACACTGCTTACCACGAGACCTATCGGCATGTTCAATTGCTGGAACAATTCCCGGCCAAAGAAGTAGGCCACACCGCTAAAGTCCGCTGCAGTTGCAGGAGAACAGATCTTCCAGGAACCATTCACACAATCACGCTCCGGCTTCGATTTAAAATCAGTTCGCACATTGTACAACCTGATCGCGGGGTAATCTGCATGTTGGATCTCCTGTTCGAAATTCACTACACCGCGGAGCCAGGGAATGAAGGGCTTCAGTTCCATATCCATATTGCTTTGTCCGCTGCACACCCACACTTCCCCGATCAGAACATTCTTTAGCCAAACAGTATCCTTACCTGAGGAAATGCGGATGGTATGCGGCGTAAAATCACCGGGCTTCACTTTGGGAACCGGTATTGCGGTTAACCATTCCTGTTGTGAAGTCGTTGTAGAAACAGGTTGTTGCATCCAGTCCGCCTGCACTTCGATCTTTGTACCTGCTGCTGCATTACCCCATACGGTAAAGGGCTTTGCCTGTTGCAGTACCATATCAGACTGGATGGTGTTTGCCAGGGTGAACGATGGAGGAGCAGCAAAAGCGGCCGGGCCGCCAAACACAGCCCAGCCAGAGAATGCTGTATAAAGTATCAGAGCGCGCATATTAGTCGTTTATTTTTACACGAACGAAACGTGGACGGTACAATTGCGGATGTTCTTTTACATCATTGAAGAAGTCGAAAGAGTTCACGTTATAACTGATCAGCAATTCATTGGGCTTCGAGAGCACAGGATGAACTTTCGCATTATATGGGAAGAAGTCCTTGTCCATTGAAACAGATGCGCTGCAATCAAAGAGCCTGATCACTTTTCCGAAGGGGCCAACAGGAGAATGGGACAAACGCATGGACACAAATCTTCCTACCCCTTCTTCCTGGAATACCAGCGCATAGCGGCCATCATCCAGCCTCATCATGCCCAGCTCATTGGAAAGACTGTCTGTAACCGTTTTGATCTTCGTGAGATCATTGGTCCAGCCATTGCCATCAAAGAAACGCCACTGGCCGAAATCCTCTATGGAAGCGGGCTCTACGCGGGCGATCATCAGTTCCTTCTTCATGCCACGGATACCATAGATGTATACATAGCCATCGGGACCGGAAGCGCCAGCTTCTTTCGTATTCACATAAATGCCTGCGCCGAAAGAACCGGTACTGTCTACGCTTTTTCCCAGGAAAAATGGAATATCGATCTGTCTTTGAGTAGTGAACGGCGGCTGGCTATTGCCTGGTAATACCACCAGTGTATTGCCCATTTCCTTAAATGGAAAAGGGGAACCATCGTGTGTATCCTTGATTCGATAGCCGAAAATATAAAGATCATTGTTCTTAGCCTGGTTCACGAACCCATCTCCCATCCAGTAATATTCATCCGAACCGGTTCCGGGTGTATTGGGTACAAAGAGTGATTTGTTTTTTCCATTTTCTTTCGGCCAGTAGAAATTGATGCGGTTACTGTCGGGTTCCGATCCTTTCAGTACAGAAATGGAATTATGGATCATTTCGTAACCTGGTTTCAGTTTGCCATCTTCGCCGATCTCTCCCAGCATGGTATCGCTGAACCAGATGATGGTTTCGCTGCCGGCTGATGAATTGGGGTTCTCGCGGCCGTCACGGGTTACGGCAAAGATGCCGTCACCACCGAACCAGCCGAAAGTGCGTTTGAAGAGGCGGCTCCATTCGGGCGCTTCTTCAGCAGTGAAGGAAACGGAATCCAGGCTGAGTTGCTTCTTTTCTTCAGCTGGTTTTTCCGTGTTGCTGGTGCAGCCGCTCATGAGGAGGGATGCGAAAGCCAGTGAAGCAACCGAAAATAGAACGTTCCTTTTTACATTTTCCATCTTACTACAGTATTATGGTGCAGGAATAAAAGTATAAACGAATTGCTCTTTGTCCGTATAAGGAGGGCCAAGCCAGGAGAGGTCAATCACAATATCCATAACCAATTGGGAACTGGAGATACTCCTCACCTTATATACTTCTACAGTTCGCTGCGCAGGGCTGAACAGGTTGTAGTATTCCCATTGAAACGTTTTTTCATCTTCACTTAATTGCCATTTATCATATACATTAAGGCCTTCCAATCCGCAACCAGGAGCTCCAAAATTCACGCTCATGGAACTATCTCCATTGAATGTGTAAATATTGTCGGGTTCACATGCGTTCAATTCTTCTTGCGGAGGTGTAGCTGTAATGCGAAGAGTAGAGATCAGCTTCCATTTTCTTGAATAGATAATTTCCGCGCCACTGGCTTCCGTGTGAACCGTGAGGTCTTTTTCCGTTACTCTACCGAGATTGTCTGTCAATTTGAAATTGAAACCGACCAGTTTATCAATCTCAGCTTGTTGCAAGGTGTAGTGGAATACATACCTATATTTGTTATCACCTAAAGCAGCAGGATCCACCATTTCTGTACCATAATCTGTATCGGCCTGCAGGTTTACACCTTTGGTGATGGCCAGAGATTTGACCCCGTCCGGCACAACCATATCAAGCGTTACTTCAATATCTTTGGTTGATTTGTTCACAATAAAGTCCGTAGACAAATCCAGCCTGGGAATATTGGGATCGATATCATCCTTATCGCAACCTGTGAAAACAAACAGGCAGACTGCCATCAGCAGTGTAAATGGGAATAGGCGCATGATCGTTAGATTTAATATTTTAGATAAACAGATGTTTCAGTTAAATGCCTTTTGTTTTCCAGAACTGCTCGATCTCTTCCAGCGATTTCTCCTTGGTTTCCGGCACCAGCCTCCACACGAAGAAGAAAGCGATCACAGACATCACCATGTAGATCCAGAAAGTGATTGCGGGACCAACAGAGGATTGCAGCATCGGGAAAGTTTGGGAAACGGCAAATACCGCCACCCAGAGAAAGAAAATGGCAACGGACATGGCTCTTCCACGCACATTTGTGGGGAAGATCTCGGCCACCACTACAAATGTGAGCGGCCCGAGCGAAATAGCAAAGAACGCGATATAGGCCAGGATCGCCACCAGGATCATCGGCCCCTGGTTGAACCCGAAATGGAAAGCAGCCCCTACCAATGCCAGGCAGATGGTCATTCCACCGGCGCCGATCAGCAGCAAAGTTTTACGCCCCCATTTATCTACATAACGGATAGCCACAATCGTAAACAGGGTATTGATAACGCCCACCAGCACAGTCTGCATCAATGCGCTTGATGAGCCGTCGCCACTGGATTTGAAGATCTCCGGCGCATAGTACATGATGGCGTTGATCCCTGTCACCTGTGAAAGTATGGCGAGAATGATGCCGATGAACAGTACATAACGAAGGCCGGGTTTCAACAATGCACTGAAACCGGACTGCCGTGCATCTTCCTGCATGGCAGCGCGAATGGATTGCAGTTCCTCTTTTGCTTTTTCTTCTCCGTTCACTTTTGTGAGCACGTCTTCGGCTTCGCCCAGCCTGTTCTGCTGCGCCAGCCAGCGGGGGCTTTCGGGCACATTCAATAATAGAATAATGAACAACAGTGAAGGCAGCAATCCACTTCCGAACATCCATCTCCAGCCGCTTTCCACATTCCAGGATTCGTTGTGCATTCCGGCGATCCATGCATTCACGAAGTAGATGAGCAGGATGCCGAGAACGATGCCCATCTGGTAAATGGAAATGAGTCGCCCGCGGATATTAGCCGGGGCGATCTCAGAAATATACAATGGAGATAACATGGAAGCGATGCCGATACCGATGCCTCCTATGAGCCTGAAAATAATGAAAGAGTTCAATCCCATGGGAAGCATGATACCGAGGGAGGAAATGGCAAAAGCGAATGCTGAGATCATCAGCACTTTCTTCCTGCCAATGCGGTCGCTCAGACTTCCGGCAAACATCGCTCCGATCACACAGCCTACCAGCGCACAACTGGCCACCCATCCCATCATGGCGGGCGACAGTGAGTATTTCTGCTGAATGAACCCGATGGCGCCGGCAACCACTGCTGTGTCGTAACCGAACAGCAATCCTCCCACTGCCGCCACATAGGTACATTTGTAAACGTATTGTAATCCCTGTTTGTGCATAATCGTTAGTAGTTAGTTTATTCTGTTATCAATCAGATGCTCTGTGCGTACATATGCCTTGATAGTGGCGCACTGCTGCCCTTCACTTTCTCCATATGGCCTGATGGTGTACTCACCGGCATCGGCAGGTACAATGAAGGTTTCAGCATAGTGAACAATAAATGGTTTGAATGCATTGGAAGGACTTTCAACAATAGCTTCCCTTCCTTCGATCAGGTTCAGCACATTGAATCTTCCTTCAGTATGATGTGTGACTTTCTTTGTGAACCAATGTCTCCTTGTTTCAATAAAAGAGAACTCATCCAGCCCTGTCCGTTCTTCTTTCCAGCCATCCCCTTCCGTGATCAGTTCCTTTTTATCGAGGATATGTTCGCGGGTCCATTCGGTGGTGCGGTCCCACTGGATCACATTCCTGCCATGTTCCAGGGAGATGGGGCGTGGTTTTCCATCGAGTCCCATTCGTCCCCAGTCCCACAACTTGAATGTAAAAATGTACGGCGTGGCGCTGATCTCCAGTACAACGCTGTTGGACCCTGAGCAATGCACGGTGCCAGAAGGAATGAGTACATGATCATGTTTTTTGATGGGCCATTTCTGTACATAAGCTTCAGCATCAAAACCGGAGCCATTGTCCTGAGCATCTTTCAGTGCAGCGATCATTTTCTCCGGCACTACATTATCCTTCAGTCCGAGGTACACGAAAGCGCCTTCTTTGGCTTCGAGAAAATAATAGCTTTCGTCCTGCGTATAAGCCATGCCGAATTTTTCGCGGATATATTCTTTCAGCGGATGCACCTGCAGGCTGAGATTGCCACCTTCCATTGTATCGAGAAAATCGAAACGGATAGGGAACTCTGCACCGAATGCTTCGTACACTTTTTTACCGAGCAGTTGCTGCGGCTGATTGAACACGAGGTTGATGCTGGGTGTTTCGAAGATCATATCACCGAATTTCAACAGCAGGCTGTTCTCTTCCGGAACACAGTCGAATCCCCAGGCGAAATTCACCTGGTTGGGATCGAGGCCGATCACTTTCTTCAGCCATTGACCGCCCCAGGGGCCGGGATCAAAATAAGGCACTACGCGAAAAGGCTGTTGCACAGCTTGCCTGAAAGCGGCCAGCAATGCGGCCCCGCGGACCATCTTCGGTTCACCGGCAATTACAGTGTCCAGTGCAAAATCCCAGCGCTCCATGAGTGCAACCTTGTGGCGGTCTATCACTCTCCAGTCAACGAAGAAGGAGCGCTTGTATTTGTAAGCGAAGCTATCAGTGAAATTGGTGGCGCCCAGGTTGCTTACTTCGTTCCTGCGGAAACGGAGCTGGATCTCCCAGCGTGGCATATCCGCATATACGAGTACATCCGGTTTGGGAACAGCCAGGGTAGCACCGATGCCGGTCACAACAACAATTCCTTCTGCTATGGCTTCCACTTCCTTTTCCATGTCAGCAAGCAGATTTGCATCAAAGAACTGGTCCAGTTTCAACGGAGAGATATAACCGAAAACAGGATCATCAGTTACATAAGGGTACACCATCTCATTGATGGTTTGCTCTGGTAACAGAGCGGATGAAGTCTCAAAGATCCGGGCAGTTGGGAATCCTTTACGAATTTGCGTTACCACTTCAGTCAATTGTACGCCATGATAACATTCCACGGCAATTACAGTGCGTTTCTTTCCGGCAGCAGAAGCCTGCTGCTCCAGGGCTGTGATCACGGACGACCAGCCGCTCCATCCTTCGTAACCATCTACACTGATGGCGGGGTACTTGTCAAAATTTGAAATTTCCAATGCTCGGTCTTTAAAAGTGAAACAATATCTTGAATCGTCTTTACGCTAATATCCGTTGTTGGGCAGATTGGTATTGAGTTCACGTTCTGTCTGCGGTATAGGGAAAAGATAATTTCTTGCTGCTGGTACCACACCGGGCTTGGCTTGCGGCACCAGGGTTTCCAGGGTATTGGTGCGCGCGAGATCGAACCAGCGATGGCCTTCGGCTGTCAGTTCCAGTCTTCTTTCTTTCAACACGGCTGCGCGGAAGGCGTCTTTGCTGAGCCCATCATAATCGGGTACGGTATTCCGGTAGGTAGTGCCGTCGAATCGGGCGCGCTTACGCACCATATTGATATACTCATGTGCTTCATCGGGATGATTGTCTTCATTCATCGCTTCAGCGTACATCAACAGTACGTCGGAGTATCGGATCACGGGAAAATCCTGTGAACTCTCATTGCCTTTTGGTTCGGCTACCCTGTCCCAGTACTTCTGGATATACGGCCGGATAGTAATAGTAGAACCATCAGTTTTAGTAACGCTGGTGATGAAGGTCACTTCCCTTCTCCGGTCCTCCGCATCATAGCTGTCGTACAACTGCTGTGTAGGATACTGCCATCCCTGGGCATTCACCACACCTGCATCTCCGAGTTGGGGAGGCAGAAGGCGAACGAGGAATTGTCCTACTTCCCAGAAGATGATAGCGCCACCGGCATCTCCAAAACCAACGGAGAAAACTGCTTCCTTGCCTCCGCGACTGGAGAGTTTGAAGGCATCTGCAAAATCTTCCCAGAGATCATATTGTTTGGAATCGATCACCACTTTGGCTTGCTCCGCTGCTTTGGTCCAGTTCTTCTCGGTGAGATAAACTTTGGCGTCCAGCGCATAGGCGGCGCCTTTAGTAGCGCGTCCCCTTCCCTGACCGGGATCGAAACTGAGCGGCAGATCGGTCTGTGCTGATCTCAGATCGGCATGGATCTGTGTGTAGATATCTGCCACTTCCGCAACGGGCGGTCTCAGCGGCTCCACTTCTTTCAATACGAGCGGGATCTTTCCGAACATGCGCACCATGTTGAAATACATGAGACCGCGGAGGAATTTAGCTTCACCCACCAGCCTGTTGCGCAGGTTCACATTCATATCGATGAGGGGTATGCGCTCGATAGCAATATTGGCCAGGGTGATGGTCTTGTAATGCATCGCCCAGATCTCCTGCAATGCTGCATTCTGCGATGTATAAGTGAAAGTGCCCAGTTGATCGAATTGCGGAGCGCCTACCTGGTTATTGATGAGCTCATCGGAGGCCAGTCCTGCAGTTACCCAGAATGTGCTGTGGTACACGCCTGCCGTGGACCCTGTGTTGATGGAGTTGAGGTAGGCATAGATGGAATTAACCGCAGCGATGGCATCCTGTTCTGTTTTATAGAAATTGTTGATGTTGACCAGGTGTTTAGGGTCCTCTTCCAGGAACTTGGAGCAGGAACCCAGGCTCAGTAAACCGATACCGAGCATTATGGCGAATGATGTTTTTCTTGTTTTCATTTTTTCAGCAGTTTACTTTTTTAAAGCCCGAGGTTGATGCCGAAGATGAAGGTCTTTGCCTGGGGATAACCGCCCAGATCCAGTCCCATCAGCGTGGTTGACTGACCGAAAGCATTGGCTTCGGGATCAAAACCTGAATAATCGGTGATGGTGAAGAGGTTGGTGGCGCTTGCATACAAACGCAGTCTCTTCAGGTGCATCTTTTTCAGCAACCTGGTGCTGAATTCGTAACCCAGTTGAATATTCTTGAGGCGGAGATAGGAAGCATCTTCCACGATGTTTGTAGAGATGAGACCATTGTCGAGACTACCAGCCGCCAGTGCGCGTGGGTATTTGTTACTGGGATTAGTGGGCGTCCACCTGTTCAGGGCTGCTTCTGCCAGCAGGTTGGTCTGGCCGTTGAAGTTGAGCAGGTCCAGGTTGTTCAGGTTCGCCATTTTGTTTCCCTGGGAACCCTGGAAAAAGATGTCGAGGCTCCAGTTTCGGAAGTTCAGGTTATTGGAGAAGCCCCAGGTGAATTTCGGTGTGGCATAACCGAGGATTACACGGTCGTTCACATCGATCTTCTTATCGCCGTTGATGTCTTTGTATTTACGGTCGCCTGCTTTCGCATGTGAGGCGGCGTTAGGTCCTGTAGGTTCCTGTCCTACCAATACCGGGCTGGAAGCTGCTTCAGCATCGGTCTGGAAGATGCCATCGAACACATATCCGTAGAAAGCGCCAACAGAGAGGCCCTGGCGGAGGATCAGTCCACCCATCAGCGGAATATCGTTCTCTGAATTGAGGTTGGTGATCTTGTTGCGGTTGATGGAAATATTGATGGCGCTGTTCCAGTTGAATTCCCCTTTTATATTTTCGGTGCGGATATCGAAATCGAAACCATGGTTCTCGATATTACCGATATTCATCACGGCGAAACCAAATCCGGAGGTTGTTGGAATGGGTGCATTCAGCAGCAGGTCATTCGTTTTCTTATGATAGAAATCTGCTGTGAGCGCAACCCGGTTGTTGAAGAGACCGAGATCGAAACCGATATCGAACTGACGGGTGGTTTCCCATTTCAAATCAGGGTTCACATAAGTTTTCGGCTCCAGGCCGGTATAAACTTCGCTGCCCTGGCTGCTGTTGAATACCCCTTCACCGAAAGCATCCACTACTGCCAGTGATTGATAAGGTGGTATCGATTGGTTACCGATCACGCCGTAGCTGGTGCGCAGCTTCAGATTGCTGATCTGGTCCACATCTTTCATGAAGTCCTCTTCCGAAACGCGCCATGCAAAGGCGCCAGATGGGAAGAAAGCATACTTGTTGTTGATACCGAATTTGGAGCTGCCATCAATACGGCCGGTAAGCGTGAAAAGATATTTGCTGTTGAAAGTATAGTTCAGGCGGCCGAGGTAAGAGATCATACTCCAACTGCTTTCAATATTGACGGGCTTCTGCGGTTTTTGTCCGGCGTAAATATTGTGATAGCCTGTATGGTTGCTGGGAAATCCGAATGCGATCACATTCAGCCTGTCCATATTGAATCGCTGCATGGTATAACCCAGCAATGCGTTCACACGGTGTTTGCCGGCAAAAGTATTGTTATAGGTGAGCGTATTCTCATTCAACCAGGTCATTCCATCTGATTTGCCAAGTGATGCTTCGCCTTCACTGGCCTGTGTGCGCTTCAGGAAATTGGGACCGAAGCTGCCTTCTTCAATGGAGAAGGCGTCAACGCCGAAGCTGCTGCGGAATTCCAGTTGTTTGGTGATCGCGTATTTCAGGTAGGCATTACCGAGAAAGCGCGACATAGCCGTGTTAGAAATATATTCTTTGGCTTCTGCTATCGGGTTGCCCAAAGTTTTGCCTAAGTAAAATCCTTCCCTCCTGTTCTCATAAGTGTAGCCACCGGGACCATTGGGATCATACACCGGGAAAACCGGGTTGAACTGGATAGCGCTGAGCACTACTCCCGGAACGATCTGCTGGTCGTTGGTGAGTACGCCTTTGCTGTTCACGCGTGAGTATGCGAGATTGGCACCCACTGTGAGTTTATCATTGATCTGACGGTCCAGGTTGGCGCGGAAAGAATAACGTTTGAAATCGGAATTGAGGATGATGCCATCCTGTGAGAACAGTGATCCCGAGATGTTGTATTTTGTTTTTTCATCACCGCCGCTTACAGAAGCCTGGAGATTGCTGATGGGCGCAGTGCGAAAAAGCTCGTCCTGCCAGTTTGTGCCCTTGCCGAGGTTCCTGGGATTCACGTACACCGGCATCTGGTTGGCATTCATCCTGGCTTCGTTGTAGAAATTGGCGAATTGTTCCGCGTTGAGGAGGTCCAGTTGATTAGCGATCTTCTGGTAGCCGTGGTAGGCTTCAATATTCACTTGTCCGTGTCCGCTGCGGCCACGCCTGGTAGTGATAAGCACCACGCCGTTAGCGCCGCGTGCCCCGTACATGGCGGTGGCCGAAGCGTCTTTGAGGATCTCGATCGACTCAATGTCTCCCGGATTGATGCTGGATAAGGGGCCGAGCCTGGGGCCGCGGGTAACGCCGCCGTTCACATCGCCACCATCGCTGTTCACCAGCATGCCATCTACCACGTAGAGCGGTTCATTGGCGGCATTGATGGAGCTGGTACCCCGGATACGGATGGAAGGCTCGCCCCCGGGCTTACCCGAAAGTGTGGTTACCTGCACACCTGCGGCGCGGCCCTGGAGGGCCTGATCGAAGGATGTGGCCGGGATGGCTTTGAGCTCATCCGCTTTCACGGACACTACGGAACCGGTGAGATCGCTTTTACGGGCAGTTCCGTATGCGATCACCACCACCTGGTCCAGCTCTGCATTTACATCTACTAAAATAATGTTGAGGGAGTTCCTGTTACGCAGCGGAATTTCCTGCGTTATGAAACCGATGTGCGAGACAACCAGTGTGTCTTTTCCGGCAGGCACTGCAATGGAGAACTGACCGGTTTTGTTGGAGGCCACGCTCTGCATGAGGCCTTTCACAGTAACTGTAGCCCCCTCGATTGGACTGCCGGAGGCGCTGGTGATTTTTCCTGTTACCTTTCCGGGTGAATCCTGGGCGATGGCCGGGATGATGCACCACAGGAAAAAAGCGGTGAACAGGGCAGCAAGCTTGTCGTTAGATGAATACTTTCTCATTAAATAAGCATTGAAGAGTGTGGGGATCAAATGTCCGAATGTTCGTACATATTATAGCATAAATTTTTTTAAGGTTCTGTGGATAAGGTTCAGAGGCCCTGGTTAGTGACGTTCTATGTCGATTGTATACGTGAACCTGTCGGCCCTGTAATGACCGAGGTTATATTCGATGGGACGATCGCCTGCATCACAGACCACGCGTTTGCGGAAGAGAATGGGCGCGCCGGGTTCAACGGCCAGCAGTTTGCTGATCCGCTTATCGGCAAGGATAGCGCTGATCCCTTCTTTGGATACGGAGGCCACAATATGATGATCGTTCTCCAGCATCTCGTATAATGGTTTGTTGAAATCGTCATCGGTGGTAAGACCGGTACGGGGATGGAAATAGGAAATGAAGTGAACGATGGGTTCGCCGTCCAGGCCCTTTACGCGCTCCATCTTCAGCACAGTAGCGCCTGGAGCGAGTTTGAACAGTTGCTGGATCTCTTTGTCCGGCACCACATTGGACACCTTGATGCTGTAGTTGCGGAAGGTCATCCCCTTCTCGTCCATTTCGTGGGTGAAGCTGCTCCATTTGTCGAGCTTGGTGGAAATATTGTTGCGGGCCACTGAAGTGCCTACGCCTTTCTTTCTCACCAGTAAACGTTCATAAACAAGTTTGTTGGTGGCCTGTCTTACTGTACTGCGGCTCACGCCCAGCTTCTTGGCCATATTGATCTCATTGGGCAATAGTTTACCATTCTGATACTCGGGCTTGGCGATCAACCTGCGTAGCAGATCCTCTACCTGGGCATGTAACGGAAGCGCGCTCTGATGATCAATTTCCAACTTGTCCTTATCCATGTGAGCTTGTTTATATGTTCGTACATACTAAATTAAGGAGATTTGGGAAGATGCCAAATTTTTTTTGAGTGGTGCACAAAAAAAGCGCCGACCATCCGGTCAGCGCCCCAGTATAGAAATTCTCATGTAATCTTTGGTGCTTATGCTTTTGCCTGCAGGTCAACTTTCAGGTTGATCTCTTCGCTGATAGCATCGTCTTTCTGACCAGGATAGGTAATGCCCCAGTCGTGACGGTTGATATTGAAATCAGCTTTCGCTTTGAAAGAAGCCGGAGTGCTTTCAACAACATCGGCATCGAAAGTGATGTTCTTGCTGATACCTTTCAGTGTAAGGTTGCCAGAGATCTTCAGCTTGTTGGAACCGGAGTCTGCAACAGAAGTGATCTCGAAATTAGCTTCGGGATACTTGGCTACATCAAAAAAGTCGGCCGCCTTCAGGTGACCTTCCAGTTTTGCTTTGTAAGTAGTATCGGTGATGTCTGCATTCGAAATGGAATTCATGTCGATAGTGAATTTACCACCGGTCAGTTTTCCGTCCTGTACATTCAGGGTACCGCTTGAGATCTTGATGGTACCATTGTGCTTGCCCGTTACTTTGTTGCCCAACCAGGCGATGCTGCTCGCTGCAGGGTCAACAGCCAGACCTTCACCAGCTACGGGTTGAGTGGTTGAAACACTGTCTGTGGTTTCAGCCTTTTTTCCTTCAGGATTGTCAACGCAGCTTGTCAGGAATACAGATCCGCCTAACAGCACAAAGAGAAGTTTTTTCATGTTTTCCTTTTTAATTTGATTGGTTGAAAAAATACAACCGGCCTCCGTCAGAGGGTGAAATTGACCGGTTTCTAGAATGACTTACAACAAAACAAACGCCAAACAGTTTTTGTTGTTGAAACATCATATTTATTTTTTTCGATGGGTCCAGCTGCAGATAATTTTGTCTAATAACCTCTTAATCAACTACTTCTAAAACCAACTGCGAAACATCGATCAAAATTCTTTTTCTGATTTCTCATCGGAAATTCGATGCAAAACGGGTTGATTGATTCATTCAGTATTTGCCGGGGCAATCCCGCCGGAAATTTTCCATTATTTTGCAGCCCTTTTTCCCGCCATCAATCAAAAATCATGAGCATCTTCCCTAGCAGCTATTCTACCCTGTCCGCAGCCGCCCTCGGTGCCTTCATCGAACAGAAATATGGCTTTTCACCTGTACAGTGCCGTTATAAACTGCGAGGGTATTGAAGGCATCCGCCACGGCATCCTGTATCAATTTGCTACAGGCGCTCCCATCATAGAACAGAATGATGAACAGACCATACAATCCGCCCAATACCTGGCCCGGCTACATCAAAAAACAGAAAACCTGGAATTACCTTATAACAGGAAGGAGTATACGATAGATTCATTGCTCCATGAACCTTTGCGCGCCATCCGGCCGGCCTGCGAATATTTCAATCTTACAGAGCAATACTATCAGTTGGAATCCATTGCTGCAAAGCAACTGGAAACGCTCAATAAACTGAACAGCTCTGCATTCGCTACAGGTTATTGCCATTATGATTTCATGCCCAAGAACTGGCACCATGATCAGCAGGGCGCAATCACTTTATTTGATTTTGATTTTGCAGGCAAGGGATGGTTGATGAACGATATCGCCTCCTATGCCATCTATCTTTCGCTCCTTACCCCGGATAAACCGGATGCACAAAGGCGGCTTCAACTCTTCGTTGATGCATACTCGAAAATACGGATGCTGCAACCGGAAGAGCTGAAAGCGCTGTCCGCGTTGGGTTTTCTCTTTATTCTCTTTTACCTGAAATACCAGTATGAGAATTTTGAAGACCATACCAATGTATATTTCGGTCCCAGGTTCCTGAGAGAACGGATGAAGCAAATCGGGTATTACCTGAACTTCACAGAGGGATTGTTTTGATCCGGGGATTTACGCCCTCACCACTTCAACATTTTCCTTTTTCACCATTTTCAAAAACCTGAATGCCAGGAAACCTGCAGCGAAAGTGAGACCGGTGATCAGCCCCAGCCACATACCCGATGCGCCCAGATCCAGTTGGAAAGCGAAGTACCAGCCCACAGGGATACCAATTACCCAGTATGCCACGGCAATCAGAAATGTAGGCGCTTTAACGTCTTTGATACCACGAAGCAATCCTGCGCTGATAGCCTGCGTGGCATCGCTGATCTGGAACACGGCAGCAAAGAGCAGCAAGGTGGCGGCCAGCGCAATCACTTCGGTATTATCGTTGAACAATTGAGGTAATAAAAAGCGAAAAGATGCAAAGATGATGGCGCAGAGAACGCCATAGATCAGGGCCGTGATCATGGTGCTTTTACCAATGAGGTTGATCAGGCCCCAGTCCTTTCTCCCAAATGAATTGCTCACGCGGATCGATCCTGCCTGCGCCAGTCCCATGCTCACCATGAAAGTGAATGCAGCAAGGCTGAGTGCAATCTGGTGCGCAGCCTGCGCCACAGCGCCAAGTGTACCGATGATGATGCCAGATACGGCAAAGGCGCCGGCTTCCATGCCCAGTTGTAAACTGCTGGCCGTACCGATATGCAATAACTCACCCATCGTTTTGCGGCGAATTTTCCATTGTGAACCGCGAACGGAAATATAGGGCCGGAAGATCTTATGACGGAAAATCACTATCAACAACACGAAAAACATCAGAGTCCTGGTGATCAGCGTGCCCCACCCTGCTCCCACCAGTTCCAGCCTGGGTGCGCCCCAGTTACCATAAACAAGCAGCCAGTTGATGAACACATTGAGGGGAAGCGAAATCAGCGAAAGCACCATGGCTGTTTTCGTATATTCAAGACCGTCAGTGAACTGTTTCAGAGTCATGAACATGAGCATCGGGATCATGGAAAGGCTCATGAGCTTCATGAAAGGCACTGCATGATGCACCACTTCAGGGTCCTGACCCAGGTGATACAAAATATCCGTACCGAAACAAAGCGACAGCGATATAACGATCCCCATTACCGAGCAGAGCACAAATCCATTGAAGAGATAATGCGAAACCTGCCCGTCGTCATTCCTGCCATTGGCCATGCTCACCATCTGCGATACGGCGATGGTCATACCGATACCAAACACCAACGGAATATTAACAGTGTTGATCACGAGGGCTACAGCGGCAAGCTGGTGGTAATCGATGGAGCCCACCATGGCGCTGTCTATAATATGTAATGCCATCTGCGCCAGTTCCCCGATAATAATGGGAATGGCCAGTTTGATAGTAGCTGATGCTTCAGTTCTCAGTCCAATACGCTCTTTGTTCATAGAATCGGCAAAAATAAAATTGTTCAGGGGGAATAACAGGACAAATGTCCAATTGTTTGACCCCTATTTTTCGGCGGTTCAACTTTCATCCCCTTATAATCCGCTCCCGTACCCGTTTTCAGCGACTTAATAATTTTTTCTTCCAGATTTTTTTTGTAGAATTCAAAACATCACTAATTTTGCTAACACTGTTAGGTAAAATTCAAATATGGGCATAACAGAAAGACGGCTGCGGCAGCGTGACGAGGTGCGCTCAAGCATTCTGGCTACCGCATGGAGGATCGTAACGGAAGAGGGATGGCAATCACTCTCCATCCGCAAGATCGCCGACGCCATCGAGTACAGTGTGCCGGTAATCTATGATCACTTTGGCAGCAAGGAAGATATCCTGTTAGAGTTTGCACGGGATGGATTCAGATTGCTCACAAAGAAAATGGACCAGGCCAGGAACAAGCATGCAACCCCTGCCGGCCAGATCAAAGCAATGGCAGACGCCTACTGGAATTTCGCATTCCGCAATAAGGAATACTACCAGGTAATGTTCGATCTCGGCATCCCCTGTATAGAACAGGAAAAATGCATACCCGAGAAAGTGGGATTCAGGGAACTGATGATTCAACCCATCAATGCCATCCTCGGAAAGAATGCGAGTGAAGACAATGCCTGTCTCAAAAGTCATACGTTCTGGTCCATCCTGCATGGGCTCATCTCTATCAAAATGATGCGCACTTCAGATATGTGCGATGAACTGAATAAAATGGTTTTGGATGATGCCATCAGCGGCTTCATCAAAAACCTGACTCCTTAAACGGAATTTTTTTTCCCGAAATCGCTAACACTGTTAGGAAATATAGCAGTGTTACAACATTAACTGACGCGATCCGCCTGCCTGAATGGAAACTTAACCTCCGGTAAACACTGAACAGTAAAACAGAACAGATACAATAGATCCGTGAAAATTGTAATTACAAACGCGGGGAGTTTTCTCCCCCCAAACAACCATGTTATGCAACCATTTCTGAAGACCAATGGACGAGCCTTGAAACCGTTTCTGACTGTCCAACTATACGCCCTCATTTCCGGCGTACTTATCACCTCCATTATATTATCCGCCTGCGGATCATCAGCCAATCCCGGACAGGGATTTGCCGCGCCGCCCCCTCCGGAATTACCGGTAGTGGCTGTGCCGACCGCTCCGGCTACTACTTACCGTGAGTATGCCGCCGCCCTGGAAGGCAAAGTGAATGTGGAGATCCGCCCGCAGGTAGCAGGCTTCCTGGAAAAGATCTATGTGGACGAAGGCGCTTTCGTGAAAGCAGGCCAGCCACTCTTCAAGATCAACGACAGGGAATACAGCGAGACCTACAACAACGCCAAAGCAAGTCTCACTGCCGCACAGGCGAATATCCAGCGTGCGAAAGTGGAAGTGGACCGTCTCACTCCCCTGGTAGCCGCCAAAGTGATCTCTGAAGTGCAGCTTAAAACCGCACAGGCCAATTACGATGCAGCTGTTGCAGCAGCCGACCAGGCGAAAGCAATGGTGGGTAGTTCCCAGATCAATATCGGGTACACACTCATCAAAGCCCCTGTGAGCGGTTATATCGGCCGCATTCCTTTCAAAACAGGAGCGCTGGTAGGAAAAGGCGAAGCACAGGCACTCACCGTATTGTCTGACGTGAGCGAGATGTATGCTTACTTCTCTCTCAGCGAACCTGATTTCATCGCTTTCAGGAACCAGTTCGAAGGCAATACCCTGGAAGAAAAAGTAAGAAAGGTCCCTGCAGTTGAACTGCTGCTGGCTGACGGCAGCGTATATACGCAGAAAGGAAAACTGAGCACCGTTGATGGTCAGTTCAACAGAACGACTGGCGCCATCAGTTTCCGCGCTTCCTTCCCCAATACAGGCGGAACGCTCCGCACAGGCAACACCGGGAGGGTTCGCATCCCGAAGCTGATGCAGTCCGCACTGGTGGTTCCGCAGGAAGCCACTTTCGAGATCCAGGACAAAGTATTCGTATTCGCACTGGCAGACAGCAATAAGGTGGTGAGCAAACCGCTGGCTATCTCCGGTAAAACAGCCAATTATTATTTCGTGTCGTCCGGTATCACAGCTGGTGAAAAGATCGTGTTCTCCGGAGTGGGCAATCTCCGCGATGGTATGGCCATTGTGCCCCAGCCTATCTCCGCAGACAGCCTGCTGAAGGCAAAACCGCTGTAAGAACCAATACATGATGCTGTCAGTCGCTCGCCTCTGGTGAGTGACCGGTATTTGTTCGCCTCCGGCGAACACCGCGTCGCCGGAGGCGACTAAATAAAAATCACTCGCCGGAGGCGAGCGACTGGCAGCACTCAAAGCAAAATCAAATTCCATGTTTAAGAAATTCATTGAACGACCGGTACTATCAACGGTTGTATCCATCATACTGGTGCTGTTGGGGATCATCTCACTGACCACCCTGCCGGTTACACAGTTCCCGGACATCGCACCGCCCAGTGTTACCGTTACCGCCAACTACCCCGGCGCCAATGCCGAAGTATTAGCGCGCGCGGTGGCCACCCCCATCGAAGAAGCTGTGAATGGCGTGGAGAACATGACCTATATGACCTCCAACTCCAACAACGACGGCTCCATGACGCTCTCCGTATTCTTCAAGCTGGGCACTGACCCTGACCTGGCAGCGGTGAACGTTCAAAACCGGGTATCCAAGGCCGTTAGCCTGTTGCCTGCTGAAGTAGTTACCGCCGGTATCAGCACACAGAAGCAACAGAACTCCATGATCATGGTGCCTGCCCTCTACTCTACCGACAGCCTGTTCGACGAAACCTTCCTTCAGAACTATGCCCGCATCAACCTGATCCCCGAGATCCAGCGTGTGCCCGGCGTAGGTCAGGCCATGAGCTTCGGTTCCAAAGATTACGCCATGCGGATCTGGCTGAAGCCGGACAGGCTCGCCGCCAATAATCTCTCTCCCCAGGATGTACTCCGCGCAATCCAGGAGCAGAATATGGAAGCGGCTCCCGGCCGGTTCGGACAGAGCAGTACCGAAAGCTTCGAATATGTACTCAAATACAAAGGCAAGGGCAATCATGGCGAAGACTATGAGAACATGGTACTGAAAGCCAGTGCAGACGGATCTATCCTTCGCCTGAAAGATGTGGCCCGCGTGGAATTCGGATCATTCAATTACACAGTGGATAACAAATGGGGCGGTAATCCCGCCATTGGTATCGCCATCTTCCAGACGGCAGGTTCCAATGCCAACGAGATCCAGATCGCCATCAACGAAGTACTGAAAAAGAATGCCGAGCTCTTCCCCAGGGGCCTGCATTACATGAACATGTACTCTACAAAAGAGTACCTGGACGAATCCATCGACCAGGTGAAACATACCCTGATCGAAGCCTTTATCCTCGTATTCATCGTGGTGTTCATCTTCCTGCAGGATTTCCGCTCCACGCTGATCCCCGCCATCGCAGTGCCGGTAGCCATCATCGGTACTTTCTTCTTCATGCAGCTCTTCGGGTTCAGCATCAACCTGCTGACGCTGTTTGCACTCGTGCTTGCCATCGGTATTGTGGTGGACGATGCCATCGTGGTGGTGGAAGCGGTACATACGAAGATGGAGCATACAAGATTGCCGGCGCGTGAGGCCACTATAAAATCGATGCAGGAAATTTCCGGCGCCATTATCTCTATCACGCTCGTGATGGCTGCGGTTTTCATTCCCGTAGGTTTCATGCAAGGCCCTGCCGGTGTGTTCTACAGGCAGTTCGCCTTCACGCTGGCCATCGCCATCCTCATCTCTGCGGTGAACGCGTTGACGCTGAGCCCCGCGCTTTCTGCGCTCTTCCTGAAGAACCCGCATACAAATGACGAGCATGGACATGCGCCGAAAAAAGGATTCACACAGCGCTTCTTTGCCGGGTTCAACCGCGGCTTCAATGCCATGACGGACCGTTACGGACGCAGTGTGAAATTCCTGGCCAAATTCAAATGGATCGCCATCGCCGGCCTGCTGCTGGTAACAGGCGCAACCTTCTGGATGGCCAAAACAACACCAACAGGCTTTATCCCTGCGGAAGACCAGGGTTTCATTCTTTACAACGTTACACTGCCTGCCGGTTCATCACTGGATCGCACCAAGGAAGTGATCACGAAAGCAGAAGATATTATCAGCAAGATGGAATCCGTGGAAGCTTACTTCAGTGTTACCGGTTTCAACCTGCTGAGCAACTCCGCCAGCTCCAATTACGCGATCGGTTTTGTTCGACTGAAAAAATTCGCAGATCGCGGAGCCGTGAAAAAGCTCGCGGACAATATGGGAGCATTGCAGGGTGCGCTGGGCGCTATCAAGGAGGCCAGCATCTTTACCTTCGCCTTCCCTACGGTTCAGGGCTTCGGTAATGTGGAAGGTTTCGAATTCATTCTGCAGGACCGCAACAACGGTCCGGTTGATAAACTGGGCGGCATGGCCTGGGCCTTTGCCGGTGAACTGATGAAGCGCCCGGAGATCGCGATGGCCTTCACCACTTTCAATGCAGGCAACCCGCAATACATGGTGGATATCAATGAAGCCAAAGCAAAACAACTAGGCGTTTCCGTTAGTGATATCCTCAATACCATGCAGGTGATGTACGGCAGCACTTTCGCATCCGACTTCAACCGTTTCGGTAAGTTCTACCGGGTAGTGGTGCAGGCAGATGTTGAATACCGTACAAATCCGGAATCACTGGGCAACATGTTCATCAAGAACAGTTATGGAGAGATGGTGCCCTTGAATACGGTTGTAACCCTGCAGAAAACATATGGTCCTGAAACAGTAACACGCAACAACCTCTTCAATGCCGTTACCATCAACGGTATGCCGAATCCCGGCTACAGTACCGGTGATGCCATCAAGGCGGTTGATGAAGTGGCAGCACAATTCCTGCCCCGTGGATTCAAACACGAGTGGACAGGTATGAGTAAAGAAGAGATCGCCGCAGGTGGACAATCAGGAGTGATCTTCCTCCTTTGCGTGATCTTCGTATACTTCCTGCTGGCTGCGCAATACGAAAGCTACCTGCTTCCGTTTGCCGTTATCCTGAGCATTCCCTTTGGGATCTTCGGGGTGTTCCTCTTCATCAAACTGGTAGGCATCGATAACAATATCTATGTTCAGGTAGGATTGATCATGTTGATCGGTCTGCTGGCTAAGAACGCCATCCTGATAGTAGAATACGCGGTGCAGCGGAGACGACAGGGCATGACCAGGCTGGATGCCGCGCTGGAAGCAGCAAAGCTTCGTCTGCGCCCCATCCTCATGACCTCCTTCGCCTTCATTGTGGGTATCACCCCGCTGATGCGCGCCACCGGATCATCCGCACAGGGTAACCGGAGTATCAGCTTCGGCGCCGCGGGTGGTATGCTTACAGGAGTTATCCTCGGCGTATTCATTGTTCCGGTACTGTACATTATTTTCCAGTACCTCCAGGAAAAAGTATCCAGGAAGAAAGAAGAGAAAGAAGTGTTTGTTGCTGAATAATTAATAATCGAAGTATGACAACCATCAACACCAAATTATATAAAAGCATTGCTGTGGCGCTGGCCCTTGCAGGATTCTTATCCGCCTGCAAAGTAGGCAAGAACTATCAGCGTCCTGAACTGCCTTTGCCGCAACAGTTCAGTGCTGCGGACTCCGCCAATTCCGTGAGCTACGCAGACACCAGCAGCATTGCGGATATAGAATGGAAAGAATTCTTTACTGATCCCGCATTGCAGGCATTGATCAGCAAAGGCATCACTTATAACAATAACCTGCAGGCCGCCATCAAAAGAATGGACCAGGCGCAACAGCAGGTCAGGCAAGCGAAGCTGCTGCAATTACCGGATGTGAACCTTCAGATCCAGGGAAGCATCAACCGCCCGTCTGACAATAGTTTGAACGGTCTCAGTGTTGGCACCTTCCTCGGCAAATCTTATGTTGAGAATTATGTGACCTCGCTGAACTTCAGCTGGGAAGCAGATATCTGGGGTAAGATCCGCCGTCAGCAGGAAGTGACCATCGCTTCCTACCTGCAACAGCAGGAAGCCGTAAAAGCGGTGCAGACACAGCTGATTTCGGATATTGCTCAGGGTTATTACAATCTCCTGATGCTTGATAAGCAGCTTGAGATCACAAAGAACAACCTTTTGTTGAACGATAGCCTGGTGCTGGCCACCCGTGCACTCCGCGATGGCGGCTCCGTTACCACCCTGGCCGTTCAGCAGGTGGAATCTCAAAGGCAGGCCACTGCCCTGCTGATCCCGCAACTGGAAGAGAGTATCGTGATGCAGGAAAATGCACTGCAGTTGCTTACCGGACAAAATCCCGGCAGCATCGAAGGCAGAAGCACGCTGAGCCAGCAAACCCTGCGCGAACAATTATCTGCCGGTCTTCCCATTGCCATGGTAAGCCGCAGGCCCGATGTTCGCAGCAGCGAAATGGCCCTCACCGTTGCCAATGCACGAGTAGGATTGCAGCAGGCCAATATGTATCCTGCGCTCAATATTACAGCAGGTGGTGGTCTTGAATCTTTCAAGGCCAGCAACTGGTGGAGTGTTCCCAATTCTTTGTTTGGCATGGCCGCAGGCACCATCCTGCAACCCATCTTCAATCGCCGCAATCTCAAAACCAATTATGAGGTTGCCAAATTGCAGCGTGAAGAAGCAGTGGCCAATTTCCGTCAGAGTGTATTGCAGGCCACTTCAGAAGTGAGCAATGCGCTGACCCGGACTGCCAAACTCAAAGAGCAGCGCGTAATTGCCGATGCACAGGTAGACACATTGCGTTCCGCCGTGCAGAATGCGCAGTTGCTGTTCAAATCAGACATGGCGAATTATCTTGAAGTGATCACCGCGCAGACCAATGCACTGCAGGCAGAGCTTAATGTGGCCACCATCCAGCGCAGCCAGCTCGGCGTTGTTGTTGAGCTCTACCGCTCGCTGGGCGGGGGTTACAAATAAATATGTATGGGTATCGGTTGAAGTTGAAGGGCCGTCTCGCAGGAGATGGCCCTTTCTTTTCGCAGTGGCCGGTGGCTCGCCGGCGAGCAAATCCGGCTCTCTGCCGGAATATGGTCAGTCCGCGCAGCCTCAGTGATCAGGTCTGAATCCGGGCCGCATTGTTTTTTACCGTTCAATAAACGGAACTGGCCGGAAAATAAGCGGATTGTATTTATCATTGAAGAATATTACATCTTTATCTCCTTAACAATTAATTCAGCAGGGGTCGATCTACATAGGGCGCCGTCCGTTTGGGCGGCTTTTTTTACCCCGTAATACTTACTATTGCAGTATCCTCAAGCTTCCATAAAATATACGCCGCGATGATATCATCAACGGAGTAATATCTTTTCCCGTTTCAATTCTCCACCGCTTCTTTGCAACGTCACTACCACCAGACCTTTCGAAAAAGACACTGCCGGGATCAGGATCATATTACTGCCAGGATTAACCGAATGTTTTCCTGAGTAAAGTCTCATACCTGAAACACTCACAACACTGATCATAAGATTCTCCGATGAAACGGATTGCACCTGCACCTGGATATCCTGCCCCGACTGGCTCACACGCCAGTCGTTTACGCTCAATGCTTCTACCCTGATAACAGGTGAATACCATGAAACATTATCCACATCCAGCTGCTTCAAACGGTAATGGATAGTTGTAAAATTGCCTGCATCCGGATCTGCAAAACCATAACCGACCGGCACAGCGCTATTCCCATCCAATGCTTTGGAGTGTACCCATCCCGCGTATTGCCAGTTACCACCTTCCCGGCTCCGTTGCACTTCAAAGCCTTTGTTGTTCTGCTCGCTGGTTGTTGTCCAGCTTAGTTTCACCCGGCCCCCTTCTGCCACGGCGCGGAAATCCTGCAGTTTCACCGGTAATGTATTGATTGGAGGAACGCCGGTGACCGAACAACCGGAACTGGTATAGCCCAGGCCCGCAGTAACGATTCCGATTGGAGCATAACCATCGGAAAACGCCGGCTCACAGGCTGCAGCATTACAACTGGGCATATTAACCGTACTTGTGCCACTGGCAATGGTACGATCAACCGCCAGAAGGTCTAGACCACTGGCGCAATTGATGGAGCCATTGAGATTGATCCTTCCCCTGTCCTCTATTTCAATGGTCCCATTACCATCGATGGTGCCTGCATAACGGAAAGTAATATTGCTTTTGATGCGAAGCGTTCCCTCTACTGTAATAGAACTGATATTTGAATTTGCACAGGCCCCTGGAAAGTTGGACGTTGCCCCCATACAAAAATCAGCATTGATACAAAGAACAGTTCCCGACGGAATGGTAAACGCAGGACCCGGCGCCGTCAGCAGATCAGCCTCGGTAATTGTGAAAGCCTGTGAAAACCCGGAATAGAATGATAACAGCAAGGCACAAACGAAATAGAATTGTTTTAGCATAAAGTAAGAATTTACTCGTGTGGTAAATAGAAATACGGGAGGAGCTAAAACATGACGGGGAGAATAATGAATGAGGAAATGATATCCGGCAATATATTAAACTTTTACAATATTTAATATCAATTAATTACGACTACCAAAGATTTACTGGCACCTGAAACGGTAACAGGGAATATTAAATTTTCATGATCACATTGAAATAAATTGTATTTTGGCCGCACTGCAAGTGAATACCCCTAATGCCAATAACGACCCGGGTCACCATGAGGATCTTCAGGAACAACTGTTCCAGGAGCTATTCCGTGAATATGAGCAACGCCTCTATGTTTTCATCATGAAGATCCTTCGTTCAGATGCTACGGCCAGGGATATTATCCAGGACGTATTCCTGAAATTATGGATCATCCGCAGCAAACTTCCCGAGATCGAGAACATCAATGCATTCCTCTACAGGCTTACGGAAAACCGCGTGTACGACCACTTACGAGCCAGCGCCACCCGCAAGGAATACAGGCAGGCATTGTGGGAACAACTGCAACGCGCCAATAATGGCGAAGAACAGCTCCTGGAGAAAAAAGAATATCATAGCATTATCCGCGATGCCATCAAACAACTCCCTCCGCAGCGCCGCACTGTTTACCTGATGAACAAAGATGAGGGTCTCAGGCAGAAAGAAATTGCCGACAAACTCCAGCTATCTCCCAATACTGTCCGCAATCACCTGGCCGAAGCCATCAAACAGATCGGTTCTTATGTGAAGCGGAATATTTCAGGGTTCCTTTCCATTCTTCCATAATGACTGCACTGCTGAAGTCCTGTACCGTTTCCAGCCCGTATTGAACAGGATACGGTCATCATTTCTGGTCGTTCAAAATTTTTTTTCAATTACACTGGTAGATTTTTGCAAGCTGTCCGTCACACCTTCATATGACGAACAGAACCGAGATCCTTTTTCAAAAATTCCTGGATGGCACCTGCACAAAACAGGAGTTCAACGAGCTGATGGACCTGCTGCAGAACAATCAGCAGGAAGAACCAGTCCGCGCCATGCTGCAAAAAGTTTACAAAGAGGTGGAGCAAACCCTCCCTTCGCATACCTGGGTGGATGCAACCGGCAGTCTGTTACCCGAACAACCGGTACAGACGGAGCCCGGGCCGAAACGCACGGTGCGAAGTCCGTTCAGGCTTGCCGCCGCAGCAGCCATCCTGCTGGTGGCGTCACTGATAACCTGGGCATTACTGAAGCAAAGCGGCAATGTGCAAACCAATCATCTGGCGCAGACCGTAACCAAATCCACCGAAAAGAAAGAACAGAAACATCTCGTGCTTTCCGATGGCACACAGGTCTGGCTCAATGCCGCCAGTGAGCTCACTTATCCTCCTTCTTTCGATGGCGCCACGCGCGTGGTATACCTTAAGGGAGAAGCGTACTTCGATGTGAAGCATGCAGAGAAAATACCTTTCCTGATCTATACCGGCAATGTAGTAACCAAAGTATTGGGCACCGCTTTCAATATCCGCGCTTACCCTGATCAACAAGATGTTCGTGTAGAAGTGAAGCGCGGAAAAGTACAGGTAAGCAAGTCCAACAAACTGATGGCAACATTAACACCGGGCCAGGCCGTAATGGTGCCTTCCATCGCAAAGGAAGATGCTGAACTGAAAACAGTGAAGGAAACAGAAGTTGCAGAATGGAAAGCAGGCAAACTCCATTACCGGGACCAGCCATTGAAAGAGATACTGCTGGACCTGGAACGACATTTCAGCGCACAGATAGAAGTGGAAGACAAAGCATTGCTGCAGGAAAACCTGAGCACTACCTGCGACAAGAACTCGGGCCTGGAAAATGCGTTGGACAATATCTCTCTTTCACTGGGAGCAAGTTTTGAAAAGAAGAATGGCAAATACATAATCATACAGAAATAAGAACCATTAAACCAGATCAACTGATGACCAAAACAAGGGATTGACCCAAAAAAGAAACCGTTACCGGTGGCACCCGATAACGGTGGATGTTTTATTAAACCCATTTCGAATTAACAAAACTTAGTAAAGCTATGCTTTTATTGGATTCCGGCAAAGGCCGGGACAGGGTATTTGCCTTGTCCAAAATTAACTGCTTCAATTCCAGACTGCTTATGCGTGTAACCCTGCTATCAGTTGCATTCCTTACCTGCCTGGTGACACTCGCAAACACCAGTTCAGGGCAAAACCTTAAAGAAAGGATGACGGTCCGTTTTACGAACATGCCGTTGAAAAAGGTATTGCGGGAACTGGAGAAAACGACGAAGTTCAACTTCACCTGGCGCAGTACCGATGTGGCCAACAGCCCGTTGATCAATTACGAAGCTACCAACGAGCAATTACTCAAAGTACTGGCTTATGTGCTTGAACCAGCCGGGCTTTCGTATGTGCAGCGTAACAATAATATCGTACTGGTACGCAGGCCTGCCACTCCTTTCAGGCCGGTGGTAACATTTGAAGGAGGCAAACCCCTGGTAGTATTGATGCCGGTGTATGATACAGTGCCTTCAGTTATTGTGAAGGGGCGTGTAACCTCCAGTGAAAAACTCGGAGAACCGGTCCCGAATGCTTCAGTAACGGTAAAGGGCAGACGCATCAGTACCATGTCCGACCCCGATGGCTATTTCACCATCAAAGTTCCGAAAGGCGCTATATTCTTAACCTTCACCCAGATCGGTTACGAGCCTACCGAAATGCGCGTCGATTACGATGGCCAGATGTTCGTGTCTATGAAGCCGCGCGCTCAGGCGATGACAGAAGTGATCACCACGGGGATCTATAAGCGCCCGAAAGAAAGCTTTACCGGTGCTGCCACCACCATTTCCGGTGATCAGATCCGGGCCATGAGCATGACCAACGCACTTTCCGCCATCAAGCTATTTGATCCTTCCATCCGGATACCAGATAATATCCAGTTCGGCAGTGACCCCAATCAATTGCCCAATATCAGCATCAGGGGCAGCAATAACTTTACACAATCACTGGGCGCCACTTCTTCTGTGCCGCAATCAGGCGCTGATTTCATGGCCAGTTATAGTTCCAATCCCAACCAGCCGATCTTCATCCTCGACGGATTTGAAGTGAGCCTGCAAAAGATCTATGACCTCGACATCAACCGCATCGCTTCTTATACCATTCTGAAAGATGCCGCCGCAACCAGCATGTATGGTTCGCGCGCTTCCAATGGCGTGATCATCGTAGACACCAGGCAACCGGCTCCCGGAAAACTGCAGGCATCCTACAGCGGCAGCCTCAATATCACCGGACCGGACCTCTCAGTATACGATCTGCTGAATGCAAGGGAAAAACTGGAAGTGGAAAAGATCGCAGGCATATATACACAATATGCAAGCGAAACCGAACCTGGCGCTTCTTCGGATGCTTACTGGAGAAGGCTTCGCTCCTACCGTGAATCACTGGTGGCAAAAGGTGTGAATACAGACTGGATGTCGCTCCCCCTCAGGAACGGCGTTGGCAGCAACCACTCGTTGAATCTGGGTGGCGGCGACCAGTACATGCGCTACCAGCTCAACGTCAACTACAAGAGTGATGCAGGTGTGATGAAAGGCAGCAGCCGCAATATCTATTCAGGAGATATGACCCTTTCCTACCGTTACCGTGGCCTCAACTTCCGTAATGCGATGAGCATCGGTTCAGGAAAAGCTATTAACTCTCCATACGGTAATTTCAGCGATTACAGCAGGCAGAATCCTTACTGGGCGCCTTATGACGATGCCGGCAACCCCGTGAAGGTCCTGGAGCAGTTCGAAGAAGGAACAGCTTATACCAATCCTTTATTCAATGCAACGCTCAATGTGATCGATAACAATGAATACAACAATATCAGCAACAATACCGAGATCGAATGGAACGTGGGCAATGGCTTCAGGATCACCGGCAGCGTAGGCATCACCAAACAGACCGAAGAGTATGATGAGTTCCTGCCTTCACAACATACCAGGTTTGTAAATGAGACCAATCCGCTCAAACGTGGCTCTTACAGTAAGACCTATACGAAGTTCTTCAATCTGCAATCCAGGTTGAAATTCGATTACAGTCACCGCATCGGCCGCGGGCAGATCTTCAACACTGCTCTCGCCGAGTTGAACCAATCCAACAGGAGCGGGCAAAGTTACTCAGTGATAGGTTTCCCTCACGAGAGGCTTGATGATATCCTTTTCGGCAATAGTTATCCGGAGAACTCAAAGCCTAGCGGATACAAGGATATCTCCAGGAGGGTCTCTTTTGGAGAGAACTTCAGCTTCACATGGGACCAGCGCTATGCAGTGGAAGGAAGTATTCGTTTTGATGGGGCTTCGCAGTTCGGCAGTAATAATCGCTTTGCAGCCTTCTGGAGCCTCGGCGGTTCCTGGAACCTGCACAAGGAAGAATTCTTCACCGGAATTCCACAGGTGGATCAATTAAGGATCCGTGGTTCTATCGGTACTACCGGCGATGACCGTTTCAATACCAACCAGGCCATCACTACCTATAACTATTTCACCAATACCAGCTTCCACGGCGTTCCAGGTACCAATCTCTCTACCTATGGCAACCCGGATCTCAGCTGGCAACAGGCCGTGAAAAAGAATATCGGCTTGGACCTCACCATGTTCAATCAACGCCTGCAGGTGAACGGCGATTTCTATGTTACTAATACAGACAGGTTATTGCTGGACGTTAATACCCCTCCTTCGGTTGGTGTTACCAGTTATAAAGAAAATATCGGCAGCCTGCAGAATATCGGCTACGAATTTTCTCTCAAATACAATATCATCCACCAGACTAAACGGAGCGTATACTGGACAGTATTCGTGAACGCGAACTCCAATAAATCAAAGATCCTGAGCATTTCCAATTCCCTGAAGAAACTGAACGAATTGAATGATCAGAATCCGACTTCAGGCGCCGATCAATACAAACAGGTCCGTCCGCAGAACAAGTACGTGGAAGGCCAAAGCCCTGACGCTATCTGGGGTGTACGTTCGCTCGGCATCGATCCCAGCACCGGTCGCGAAATGTTCCTGACAGCTGACAACAAGATCACGTATACCTGGGACCCCAGGGATAAAGTGATCATCGGTGATCCAACAGGCGGCCTCTTTGGCAATTTCGGCAGCAGCGTTACATTCAGGAATATAACGCTGAGCGTTGCCTGCAGTTTCCAGACAGATGTGCAGATCTACAACCAAACCCTGGCTGACCGCGTGGAGAATGTGAACCTCACCTGGCAGGCAGACAAACGCGTACTCACCGAACGTTGGAAGAACCCGGGAGATATTACACAATACAAAGGGCTGCGTGATGAAAACGGCTTTACAGTTTCTACGAGGACTTATGTTACCAGCAGGTTCCTGCAAAAGAACAATTTCATCAACCTCAGTTCACTTTCCGCCAGTTACCAGCTACCCGACAAGATCAGCCGGAAAGCAAAGCTCAAAACCACCAGGTTCTCGTTCATTGCCAATAATATCACACGCTGGTCCAGCATTGAAATGGAACGCGGGCTGGATTATCCTTTCGCGAGAACATTCACCTTCAACCTGGTTACCAATTTCTAAACCGGACAATTTTCAAAGCATGAAACTCAACAAGATCATATACACTGTTACTGCAATTTCCCTGCTGATAGCCACGGGATGTAACAAATGGCTGGACGTACAACCTGAGACCACCATCAGTGAACGCGACCAGTTTGCCACTGAATCAGGTTTCAAAGACGCCATGCTGGGAGTTTACATAAAACTCAGCGATGCCAAAACATATGGCAGGAACCTCACTTTCGGGTTCCTTGACGTGGCAGGCCAGTGCTATAATATCAATACCTCGGATGCCAACTATGCGCAGGCCGTTAAACTGAATTTCCTGGATCCTTCCGCAAGGAAGTATGCAGACAGTATCTGGCAGGATATGTACGCCAATATCGGCAACATCAACCAGATACTCACCCATCTCGATTCCAATAATATCCGGTTCAGCGGACGTTATAAGAACCAGTTAAAGGGCGAAGCCCTTGCCATGCGCGCCTTCCTGCATTTCGACCTGTTGAGGTTGTTCGGTATGTCGCCCGCAGCCAATGCAGAAGCGAAAGCCATTCCCTATGTTACACTTTTTAAAGTGAAGGTATTCCCGGTACTCACCGTGAACGAAGTGATAGAGAAATGTCTTGCAGACCTGGCAATTGCAGAGGGATTGCTGGCGGAAGACAAGTCACTGGTGAAGAACTATGACCTTGCAGACCCCTACAAGTCTTTCACGCGCCACCATATGAATTACTGGGCGGTGAAAGGATTGCAGGCCAGGATCAACCTGTACAAGGGAGATAAGCCGGCAGCGCTGGCTGCTGCGCTGGAAGTGATCAACAACCAGGCGGCAAACTTTCCATTTGTTACTCTTTCTCAGGCATCCGCTACTTACAACAGGGACTACACTTACGCCAACGAGCACCTGTTTGCCGTGTTCATCAACAACCTTCAGGCTTTGTCTGAGTCTCACTTTCTCGGCAATATTCAAGGTGGCCCGGCCACACTTCCATTGACTGAAACACACCTGAAGAATTTGTACGAAACCGCAGCGGGAAACAGTACCGATATCCGTTACAATTACCTGTTCAGCGCCACCGGTTCTGCCTGGGCTACCATGAAGTACAGTCAGTTCAATATTGTTTCCAGCAGTCCTGAAAGTGATTATCTCCGCAAGAACATTCCATTGATAAGGGTTTCAGAAATGTATTATATAGCTGCTGAAGCTGCCCCCACCCCTGAAGAGGGAACTACTTATCTCAATATTATAAGACAGGCCCGCGGACTCACACAATTGTCCCTTAGCCAAACAGCCACCACGCTGGATACCGAGCTCAGGAAAGAGATCAAGAAAGAATGTTATGCAGAAGGCCAGAACTTCTATTATTTCAAAAGAAAGAACGGCACACGCATCATTACAATTGCAAACGGCAATCTCGCAACCACACCCGCAAGCTATGTATTGCCTATTCCTGAAGTGGAAAAAGAATACGGCGATTATTAATCTCTAAAAACGAGTTTTATGTTTTGCAGAAAACATTCATTATACATCATACTGCCGGCGCTGGTCCTGGCGGCTTTTACCTCCTGTAAGAAAAGCGAGCTAACCTCTTTTGAAGAGAAGCCCATGGTCCATTTTTATAAAAGGTTCGATGATCCGAAAAAAGACAGCTTCCTGTATTCTTTCGCCATTATGCCTCCTGAACGGACGAAAGATACCATCAAACTACCTGTTCGTATTTCAGGCGTTGCAACCGACAGGGACAGGAAAATAAATCTCAAACCTGTTGCAGACAGCACCACCGCCGTGGAAGGAACTGACTACAACATTCTTTCGGCAATTGTTCGCGCAGGACATTACAATGATTCCATCGTGCTGGTTGTACTCCGCAGTGCTGAAATGAAAACCATGGAAAAACGCCTGGTGCTGGAGATCATTCCTTCAGAGGATTTCAATCCCGGCCTGTACGACACGCCTTCAGCAAATTCAACAGTGAAGCTCACCGGGGGATCTGTTCGAATGCTGGTAAGGATCAACGATTTTCTTACCAAGCCTTCCAACTGGGATTCATTCCTCGTGTATTTCTTTGGCAATTACAGCCAGGTGAAATACCGATTTATTATCGATGTAATCGGCAGGGGTGAATTCCCTTCAGGCCCTACCGGCCTTCCCTATGGCCAGTTTATAGCCTACCAGCAGCTCATGCGCCAGGAACTGGACAAATACGAAGCAGAGCATGGCAGCATGATCGATGAGAACGGAAACATCGTGGAATTCTGATCCTTTTACCTCAGATTAAATCAAACAGTATGAAATTATTCTATTCCCTTTCCATTGCCGCACTGACAATGGCATCGATGCAGGGTTGTATAAAAGATAAAGGCAATTACACTTATAATGATATCAATTCCATTTCCATCCAGAAAGATATCCCGGATACTTATTTCGTGATGGTGCAGGACTCATTGAAGATAGATCTCGAAGTAAACCAGACCATGCCGGCAGCAAAGGGCATCACTTACGACTGGGTATTCTATCCTTCAAGCGCTGCACCTTACAGGAAACATATCGGTAATTCGGCCAATCTTCGGGCGCTCATCACCGATGCACCCGGTTCCTACGTGCTGGACCTTTTCATCACAGACAACAATACCAATGTGAGCTTTTACAAGAAGTTCTCCGTAAACGTAATGAGCGCCTTCAATGAAGGCTGGCTGGTATTGAATGAAAAGGATGGACATAACGATGTATCGATGATCCTTCCTTCCGACACCACTATTCACAATATTTTCTCGAAAGCGAACAACAACCAGTTCCTTTCCGCCGGGAAAGGTTCCATCACCGTCTTCCAGAGAAGAACAGCACAAATGGTTTACCTGTTCACACCGGGAAGCGGCTTACAAGCCAGTGTTTCCAATTTCACCATCGAGAGCAGGTTTAATGATTGGTTCTTCATTCCGCCTGCTACTGAAGCCCCGCTGGCCGTTTTCACAAATGGCGGCGAAGAGCATTTCCTCACCAGCACCAGGGCCTATGGCGTTAACCTCATCACGCCTCCTCCCTACAAATATGGAGTGGCCACTATCGGGGATTATTACCTGGCGCCCTACCAGATATCCAGCAGTGTTTATGGTTTTATTTTCTATGATACCATCGCGCAACGCTTCTGGTTCCGTTCAGGAAGCGACTTCTCATTACAAACCGTGGCCAGCGCCAAACCTACCGATGTGTGGAACCTGAACAATGTAGGCAAGAGACTGCTCTACGCAGGTCCGGGAACAGGAAGTAATTTTGTTTCCGTGTTCGAAAGCAACACCAAGGACTCGCTTTTCGTTTGCACAGGTCTTTCACAGGGCACCAACAGCTACGGGATATCATCAGACACATTGCCTGCCGGACTGCCTCTTCAATCCGCTGGTAAATTCCTCGCTTCACGAATGGTCCCTCATATTTATTTCGCTTATAACAACCAGTTATACATCTGGGACATTCCCGGGAAACTCCAGCGCCTCATTTATACATTCCCGTCAGGCACAGAAGTAAGGAGCCTGAAATGGTACGCAAACCCCAAAAACAGTTCTGACCCTGATAACAACCGCGTGATCATGGCCGCCACCAAAGAAGGAAGCGAAGGCAAGGTTTACCTGTTCGGCGTGGAAGCCACCGGCGACTTCACCGGAGGCACTTACAGCAAAGTATTCGATGGGTTCGGATTGATCCATGATGTAACTTTTAAGCCCCAACCCTAAACAATAAGCCCAATGCCGGTTACCCGGACATCTTCCGGGTGGCCGGCTTTTCCCTCATTCATTTTAAGATTTTCATCGATGAAATATTATTTTGTCCTGCCATTGCTTTTTCCCTTTATGTCCGCAGCACAACAAGCACCTGCCATTGTACAAGGCATTTACAACAGGACCAAAGCAGTGGCCGTATCCCTGTACGAAGTGAAAGATGGCGAACGCGAAGAGTTCGCTAAAACCAAACTCAGCGCCGGCAACAATTTCGCCTTTCAACTACCAGCAGCCAAAGCAGGTTTTTATTATCTGGGCAATGATGCGCAGCGAGGCGGCGTTCGCATTTACCTGTCCCCCGGCGCAAAGCTCAACCTGCTGGTAACGGATTCCGGCTACCAGTTACGCAACGCATCAGCAGAAAGCAAGCTCCTGCTGGAATGGGAGAACTTACGCGCACCTCTCCGCGCCATGAGCAGGAGTATGAGCAACGACAATTCACAATACCGCCGCCTGGCCGACACCTGCACCTACCGCAGTTTCTTTCCCATGCTGGAAGCCATGCTGCCCAAAGCTGAAGCCTTCAAAAAGAAGATCAACAGCCCCAACAAATCTTTCAACGAATTGCTGCGCTTCACGGTGGATGCCGATATGCAATCCATGGCCGTGATGTTCCTGTTGCAACCCAGGTCTGCACATCCGCAGCGGACCGATTACCCTGCTTACTATCAGCAGGTCGCAAAGTCGAACATACTGAACACAACACGTATCTATGCACTGGGCGAAGGACAGGACCTCCTCTCCGGCTTCCCTACATTCAAAATGTTACTATCCGATCCCAAACCGGAAAGGGAAAAAATGTTCGACTTCATTTTGGAACAGGTTGCCAACGATACTTTAAAAGGCGACCTCGTGGCCAGGCGCCTTGTCACCGGCAGATCTTACGAAGAAGTACTGACCAACATCAACAAATATGGCCAGTTCCTTTATACAGAAAGACAATTGGCGATGAAAGAAGAAGCCATGGAAAAGCTGGTGAAATACCAGAAGGGCGCCCCCGGCTATAATTTTGATCTCGAAGATATCAACGGGAAAAAAGTTAGCCTGAAATCACTTGCAGGAAAGATAGTAGTGGTGGACGTTTGGGCTACCTGGTGCGGCCCTTGCAAAGCAGAGATCCCCCATCTGAAAACACTCACAGAAGAAATGAAAGGGAAAGATGTGGTATTCGTCAGCATCAGCACAGACAAGGAAGCCGACAAAGAAAAATGGAAAAAATTTGTTGCAGAGGAAGAGTTGGACGGCGTTCAGCTCTATGATCCTTCCGGCAAATCCGTGATCAGCTATTACAAGATCCCCGGTATTCCACGTTTTATGGTGTTCGATAAAGCAGGAAAGATCGTAACTGTGGATGCACCACGCCCAAGCACACCCGAACTGAAAAAACTGGTGGAACAATATTTGTAAACGCAGCTGTGCTCATTTACTCAGGGAACAGTCGCTCGCCTCTGGCGAGTGACTTTTTTTTAGTCGCCTCCGGCGACGCGGTGTTCGCCGGAGGCGAACAAATAACCGTCACTCGCCAGAGGCGAGCGACTGCCCGCTAAGTAAATGCAACCTGTTACTTAAGTCAGCAGCGCTTGCCTGGCTGCACCTCTCGTAAAGGCAATGGCTTTGTCTGCCTTGTGTAGCTCCCCTCCCTGCAATGTTATCGCTTCACATTTTTCTCCTTCCAGCTGCAGGAATACTTTCGCGGGATTCAGCAAACGCGGAGCGCTCAGGAAAATCTCCCGGCAATTGATCAACCGCAATGCAGACTCTCCTTCTTTATCCGCCATCACCTGTAATCCACTGATCCAGGCATCCTGCACATTATCCATTACCACTGCCGGCCTGAGATCCTTTTCCTGGAATTCAAATCGTATATTGCTAAGGGTTAGTCCTTTTACATTCCGCGCATAGAGCCCATAGGCCGGAGGGCCATAGGGTTCCGTTCCCCATACCCCGAAATACTCGGAAGCAACAGCCGGTATGTCCCTTTTGGCAGCCTGTGCAGCCGTTCCGCCTCCTGCATAACGAATATGTATATCCGAGAACTGGATATTCTCCAGGTACACATCATTCATCGCATTCAGCGTTATGCAACTATTGACTTCCCCTGGAAATGGCTTCACCACAAATGGGATCTCGGGATGGTCCACAGGCCCTGTCACCACAGTTGCCTGAATGTTTTTGAACTGGATATTCCGCACGAAAGAAGGTTCGGAAGCAGCCGTATTGTTATTGTTGTTGTTCCTGGATGTTCCGCTGAAACCAATCCCGACAGGCCCTGTCACATTCCGCATGATAATATTCGAAAAAATGAAATTCTCTAATTGCCCTCTCCCTGTGCTGATCTTCACAGGACAACCATAAGACTCCATGATCACGCAATTGGTGACGGTGATATTCTGCGACTTTCCGCCACCAAAGCGGAAGATGGACCAGCGCGTACTGAAAGTGCAATTGGTGACCGTTACAAACTGGTTACTTCCGAAGAGCGCGCAGGCATCGTCCTGGCAGGCAACATCGCAGTTGGAAATATGCACGTAAGAAGAATCGTTGAAATGGAAACCGTCGTTGTTGCGGTTTACACGGTTATGGATACGTACGCCATGGATCTGCACATTGCTGCAATGCAAAATGCGGAAGCAGTGATAAGCACTGTTGGTGAGAAAAGCATCACGCACCAGCACATGTTTACATTTGTAGAGGATCAGCAAATGCGGGCGGTCCATATTCCCCGGCGTTCCACCCGGACCAGTGCCATCTCCCCTTCCATTGTTGAAAGCAGCGCCGCTGCCATCTATGGATCCCTGACCTTCTATACTGATCCTTTCCGCATTGGCGGCAAAGAGCAATACCATATTCCCGTTACCCGGAGGGATACCTTCGCCTGCTTTGTAATCGCTTTTCAATGTACTGCCCATCAATCTCGCTTTGGGCGCCAGGTGCAGGGTCACAAAAGATCTTAATTGTACAGTACCGATCATGAAATCCCCTGCCGGCACCAGCACGATGCCGCCGTTTTGCTGATGACAGGTATCGATAGCTGCCTGCAAAGCAGCACTGTCATTTGTTTTGCCGTCGCCTTTAGCGCCATAGTCGCGCACATTGTAAACCGGGAATACCGTGGGAAGATGAGATGCAGCCTGTGTTTCCGGCTCAATTCCATTGGCAAGGGCATTTGTGCTGAAGGCAGAAAGACCTGCCAGGGATAAAACAGGAACAGTGATCTTTCCCAGCAATTGCCGGCGAGTGATCGGGTCAGGATTTTCGTTCTTCATGATTGCAGCTTTTTATAAATCTACAAGAATTCATCCCCCGGGCGCTGGCAATCCCATAAGTTATTTTGGCAAAGCGGCCGGAGGTGGATATTTTTAATGTTCTTACACCCGGACGGATGACAGAAACCACAGTTTGTATTATCGGCGCCGGCCCTGCCGGGGCAGCAGCAGCTTTGCAATTGGCACAATACGGCATTCACTCTGTGATAGTAGACAAGGCATTTTTCCCGCGCGACAAAGTCTGTGGCGACGGCCTCAGCGGTAAGGTGATCACTGCCCTTACCCGCATCGATCCTTCCATTGCGGAAAGATTGCAACAGCATACCGAAAAAATCAATAGTTGGGGCGTCACATTTGTATCTCCCGGTGGTGTAAGCATGGACGTTCCCTACAAGCCGCAATACGATCCCGGGGAAGATGCGCCCATCGGTTTCGTTTGCAAGCGTATCCACTTCGATCAGTTTTTGGCAGACGAAATAAAAAGAAGACCTGAGATCAGTTTCATTGAAGGCGTATCCATCGATCAATACAAATTGGAGGACGATGGTTACCTGCTTTCCGAAGCCGGCGGGTCATTGCAAATAAAAGCCAAACTGGTGATCGTGGCCAATGGGGCCCATTCATCTTTCACCAGGCATGTAGCCAATTTCACCATTGAACCTGCACACCATGCCGCAGGCGTAAGAGCATATTACCGGAATGTAACGGGCATGCACAGTGATAATTTCATCGAACTGCATTTCCTGAAGCCCCTGCTGCCAGGTTATCTCTGGATCTTCCCCCTGCCCAATGGCGAAGCCAATGTAGGGCTGGATATGATCAGCAGCGAAGTGAAAAAGAAAAAAGTGAATCTCAAGCAATTATTGCAAACCACTATTCAGGAAGATCCCGTACTGAAGGAGCGATTTAAAGATGCCAGCGCTATCAGCCCCATTGAAGGATATGGACTACCGTTAGGCAGTAAACGCCGTCCCCTTGCCGGGGAACGTTACCTGCTCACCGGGGATGCGGCATACCTCATCGATCCTTTTACTGGTGAAGGGATCGGTAATGCATTGTATACCGGCAGGATCGCGGCAGAGCATGCCAGGGATGCTATCCAGGCAAATGATTTTTCCGAAGATGCCCTGGCATCCTATACAGATCATGTGTATCGTGTGCTGGGCGCGGAACTGAGCCTGAGCCACCGTTTACAGAAACTGGTGAGGTACCGCTGGTTGTTCAATTTCCTGATGAAGATGGCCACCAGGAACAAGCAGCTGAGGGATCTTGTTTCCTGCATGTTCTACGAGGTGGATGTAAGAAAGAAACTGGCCAGTCCGGTTTTCTACTTAAAACTCCTGTTCAATCGGTAGCTATTCCAAATTCAGCATTCACAAAAAGGATACAGGAATCACTGTGCTTCGGCAAACTCCCCATTGCATCCTGCACTATACCTGAGGGGATCCTCTTCTCGAAATTGTTACGGAACCAGTTCAGTCTGTGCCGGTAGGAATAAGCCAGTATTTTCCTGATCTCGAATTCAAATACAGCAGTCCCCTTTCTGTCGAATTCCTGCATCAGTCCATCAAGTTCTGAATGGTCCAGGCCAAGCGTATGCCCTATCTCATGGGCAATTACATGTGTTTCTCCCTGGTGTGTTCTTTTGAGCCTGATATGAAAAGCCTCACAGGTAAGCCCGATTGATTTTGTAATATCAGTAACCCGGCAATTGTTCAGGTTATTTTCGAAGGAATCTTTCAGAAGGAATACGTTTCGGATATCTGCGCCGGATTTTCCGGATGGATCGAGTCTTCCTTTTTTCTCGTTTTGTTTCCATGCTTCCTCCGGGTCATTACAGGAAAAAACTTTGAGATCGAAATGAAGAGGATATCTTTCGCCGGTGAAGTCCATTTTCTTATCCATCACTTTCAGGAAAAATTTACCACTGAGTTTATTCCAGAAATCCACTCCGGCCTGAGCCGCAATGCTGTCTGCCTGCTGGCCGGAAGTAACATAATAATTTGCGCGGATAATGATCCTGTGCCCGTATTCCGGATCTGCTTCCAGGTAAGTGCCAAAATCATACGTTGCGCCAGGCCCGATATTCGGTTGATAGCCGCATAAAACACACAGCAATACAACAAGGATAAAAGGTTTCATTCCTTTTGTTCAGGTTAATGTGAAATGATCTGTTGCTGATGGGCGGCTATGCATTACCGGCAGCACATGGAGAACCCTGTTGCATTTGCAGGAGCAAATGGTTCACGCAACACATGCGGGCTGCGGCAATACAAAGCCAGTCGGGACTTTACCCGCGTTACGCAGAGGGATTTGAATGGATGCAGTAAACAGAGGTGCAGGCAGCACTCCATAGGGAGCACTGCTTCTCAAAGCGCCTTCAGATGATAAACTGAGGGTCCGTATGGCTCCCCGGATGCAAGGGGGATTGCTCCATCAAAAGGCAGGCACTGTAAGTTTTATGAGGTAATATTCCCGGCTCTCAGCCCGGCCGGATAGTAGTGTAGGCTGTCGCTTCAATAAATATACGCAAAAAATGGAATAATGGAAATCCGGAGCAGAATATTGACAGATCACAAGAAGCAAAAAGGGCCCTTCCGGGCCCTCATGATTTATTAGAGATCAATAGGATTATTCTCTTACCAGTTTCTTTGTAATGGTCTTTCCATCTATATCCATGCGAAGGATGTATACACCGCGCGCATTGGCTTCCGGACTGAACATTACCCTGTGACTGCCTGCATTCAGCACCTTGTTTACCAGCACCGCTACTCTCCTGCCGGTAATATCGTATACTGTCAGGTTGGTCTGTGATGCCTTATGGAGATGGAATGTGATAGTGCTGTTGCCGCGGAACGGATTCGGGAATACGGCAAATTTCAATCGCTCTGCTGTATGGGCATCCAGCTCAACTGCCAGCGGTCGCTCTGCCACCGCCTGTTGACCGGTACTTGTTTGCACAACCAGTTGCGGCGGGTTGCTTCCAAACTCTTTGGAATTCCAGAACACACGGGGATCGTGGGCTGTAAGGCTCTTCATCGCAAAGCTGACTTTATTATGTGATGCAGCCAGCTCACCCTGCACATAACTGGTAACATCAAACGCTATATAGCCATAAGCAGTATTGGTGACCGTATTGGTATCCAGCCCCGCACCTGAAGCCGGTTTATTATTCCAGGTGAGTGCCGATTCACTCCAGGTAATATTGGCTACTGCGTAAATACCAATGGGAACACTGGGAACAGTAGTAAGATCAACCTTTCCATAAACACGAAGCGTAGCCGAACTTACGTTTCCACTGACAGAAGAAAGATCGAAGCGCAGATAGGATTCCCGCGCATTATTCAACTGTCCGGATGGAGCCACTTTAGTGATCAGCAAGGTAGGATCTGTAGTTCCATATGTGATTGCTGCGTTTGTACCATCCCGTACGTAGGCATCGGCTTCAGGAGTGAGTGTAAAAGTGCCGCCACTACCTGATCCTGTCTGTATCTTCACTTCGGTATAACTGTTCCAGAGGTTTATACTGTTACCATGACCAACAATACGAACATATTTTCCGTTTACGGGTGTAAAGCTGAATGTTTCCAGCGCCGTGCTGCTGCCGCTGCTCACAAGGCCGGAGGCTGCGGTAGTCCAGGTATTGCCATCATTCCCCACCAGCACATCAAAAGTGGAGGAGCGCACATTACCGTTGTAGAAAGCGATCTGTACACCAGTTACCGAAACAGGATCGGTGCCCAAACAAAACTGTATCCATTGTCCATCACCACTGGCAGACCAGCGGGTATTGAGGTCATCGTCCAGCACATTGGCGGGAACATTTCCATCGTCGGCGCTGGCAGTTACCGGCGCACAGGACGGAGGCGCTGCCACACTGATATTCACTGCTGCAGAAGTAGTGCCTGCATTGCTGTTGTCAGTTGCTTTTGCTGTGAGTACATAATTTCCGGCGGCAACACTGTTCCAGGTATATGAATAGGGAGATGCAGTGGCTTCGCCCAGTTTGGTAGCGCCATTGAAGAATTCCACTTTGGTAACGGTACCATCCGCATCTGCCGCTGTGGCATTGATCACTACCGATGCGGGCGCAGTAAAGCCGGCATTATTGGCTGGCGATGTGATGCTCACGGTTGGAGCGATATTACCCTGTTGTTGTTGCAGCTTCACTTCCGTGTAACTGTTCCAGGCATTCACAGTATTGCCATGTCCCAGGATACGGACCCATTTGGCCTGCACAGGAGTAAAACTGAAAGTTTCCAGCGCCGTGCTGGCGCCACTGCTTTGTAATCCCGTGGAAGCATTGAGCCAGCTGCTGCCATCGAGACTGTATTGCACATCGAAGAGCGATGATCGTGCATTACCGTTATAGAAGGCTATCTGCACACCGGATACAGCCACGGTATCGCCCAGGCAGAAAGAGATCCACTGACCGTCACCACTGGCAGACCATCTCGTGTTCAGGTCATTGTCCAGCACATTGGCTGGTACATTGCCATCATCTGCACTGGCTGATACAGGCAAACAGGGAGGATTGGGATTACCTCCGCCGGGGAAATCATCGGCAGGTGATTTGATCCGCTCGCGGACCCAGGCGCCTGCAGGTTTGAGACGGGCAACCGTCCAGGGACCATTGGAACAGGTGCCGGAGGTCCAGACTGCTCCGCTGCGACTATCATCGGAATAGTTCCAGTTACACCAGCTGATCTTTTTGGTGCGCATCAGGTCGAGATACTGCTGGCTCCTGGTGAAATTGTTCCCGCCATCGCCAGATGCTTCCTGTGTTCCAAACTCAGTTACAAACACCGGCATCCTGTCTGCGGCCCAGCTCAATTCATTGAGATAGCTGGTACCATGACTGGCCGCATAAAAGTGAAAAGTGTACATAATATTGGAATGGTTCACTGGGTTATTGAGGATGTCCTGTGCCGAACCGCCGGAAGAAACACCAAAAGAAGCCCAGCCATGTGTGCCGATAAGGATGGGCGCATCGGCATCGATGGCGCGGATCACGGGGATCAGTTCATTAGCGTAGTTCCTGATGGCAGACCAGCTCACATTGTTGGGCTCGTTACAGATATCATACAGGATATTGTTCTTGTTCTTATGTGCATTGGCAATGGCCGTGAAGAAGGTCTTAGCCTTGGTAAGATTGGCATTGGGATCACCGGGAGTCAGCTGGTGCCAGTCTACCAATGCATACATACCGCGTGCGGTCACCTTATCAATGATGGTGCTCACCATCTGTGTAAAGCCGGCGGGATCGGTGTCATAGCCACCTTCCTGCACATAGAGCGAGATGCGGAGGATATCAGCCTCCCAGTCGTTGGCCAGGGCATCCAGCGATGCATCGGTGATACAATCGCCCAGGCCGTACCATTGCAGGCCATGCGTACTCATACCACGCAACTGGATGGGATTGCCGTACTGGTTGCAAAGTTTCAACCCTATCACCTGCAATTGCCCGTTCTGCTGAACAGGCGTTTGCGCCTTCGCGTTATAAGCCCCTGCCAGCAGCAGCATAACGCAACCATAGAAAAACAGTGTAAATTTTTTCATGAGGATGTAAATTGAAGGTTTAATAAGAACAAAGGAGCAGGACCTGGAAAGGCCCTGCTTATTGTGATTGACTGCTTATTCTCTGAGCAGCTTCTTTGTTGTGACTTTTCCATCGATAGTCACATGTACAATATATATTCCTGCTGTATTGGCTCCTGAATTGAAGATCACCCTGTGATTACCTGCACTCAGCCTGTTGTTCACCAGCACAACCACTCTCCTTCCTGTAATGTCATACACAGATACATTGGTCTGTGATGATTTTTCCAGGTGGAAGGTGATGGTACTGATGCCGCGGAATGGATTGGGCAATGCAGCCAGTTTCAGTTTTGCAATTGCCGGTTTATCCATTTCAACGGTAAGCGGGCGGTTCACCTGGCTTTGCTGGCCTGCACCCGTCTGCACCACCAGCTGCGGCGCATTGCTGCCGAACTCTTTGGAATTCCAGAACACGCGCGGATCGTGGGCAGTCAGGCTTTTCATCGCAAAGCTGACCTTATTGCGCGATGCGGCCAATTCGCTCTGCACATAACTGGTTACATCCCAGTTGATATAGCCATAGGCAGAATTGGTAACTGTGCTTGTATCCAGCGCTGCACCTGTAGCAGGCTTATTGTTCCAGGTGAGGGCGGATTCGCTCCAGGTGGTATTGGCAACAGCGTACACGCCGATGGGCACGGAAGGCACTGTTGTGAGGTCCACTTTTCCATAAACGCGCAGCGTTGCGGAGTTTACATTACCACTCACGGACGAAAGATCGAAACGCAGGTAAGATTCACGTGCATTATTGAGCTGTCCTGACGGAGCCACTTTCGTGATCAGTAAAGTGGGATCGGTGGTGCCATACGTGATGTCAGCGTTTGTTCCATCCCGTACGTAAGCATCGGCTTCAGGTGTTAGTGTGAATGTACCACCGGAACCGGACCCAGTTTGTATTTTCACTTCGGTATAACTGTTCCAGAGATTCACACTGTTACCATGACCAACAATACGAACGTATTTGCCGCTTACAGGGGTAAAGCTGAATGTTTCCAATGCTGTGGAAGTTCCGCTGCTTACAAGGCCGGAGGCAGCCGTTGTCCAGGTATTGCCATCATTGCCCACCAGTACATCAAAAGTGGAAGAACGTACATTACCGTTATAGAAAGCGATCTGCAGACCGGTAACGGATGCAGGTGTTTCAAGACAGAACTGTATCCATTGTCCATCACCACTGGCAGACCAGCGGGTATTGAGATCATTGTCCAGCACATTGGCAGGCACATTGCCATCATCCCCACTGGCTATTACCGGCGTACAGGATGGCGCAGAAGACACGCTGATATTTACTGCGGTACTGGTAGTGGCGGCAGTACCATTATCTGTTGCTTTGGCTGTGAGCACATAGTTTCCTGCGGCCACATTGCTCCAGTTGTAAGTGTAAGGAGCAGCAGTGGCTTCGCCCAGTTTGGTAGCGCCATTGAAGAATTCAACTTTGGAAATAGTGCCATCACTGTCAGCAGCCGTTGCTGTAATGGTAACAGCCGCCGGTGCAGTAAAGCTGGCATTATTGGCCGGTGTTGTGATGCTTACCGTAGGCGGTATATTGCCCTGCTGTTGAATCACTTCCACTTCAGTATAACTGTTCCAGGCGTTCACGGAATTTCCATGACCGAGTATCCGCACATATTTCGTTTGCACAGCAGCAAAGCTGAATGTTTCCAGCGCTGTGCTGGTGCCGCTGCTTTGCAGTCCTGTCGCCACATTGGTCCAGCTACTACCGTTGTTGCTCACCTGAAGATCGAAAAAGGAAGAACGTGCACTACCATTGTAGAAAGCAATGCGTACGCCAGATACGGAAACGGTATCGCCCAGGCAGAACTGGATCCATTGACCATCGCCACTGGCAGACCAGCGTGTGTTGAGGTCATTGTCAAGTACATTGGCAGGTACATTGCCATCATCTCCGCTGGCCGTTACCGGATCGCAGGGAGGTGCAGCTCCCACTGTAATACTTACTACAGGAGATGTTGTGGTGGCGCTGCTGTCGTCCGTTGCTTTCGCAGTGAGGTTGTAAGCGCCCTGCGGCACATTGTTCCAGGTGAAAGTATACGGAGCGGTATCATCTTCACCCAATTTGGTAACGCCATTGAAGAACTCAACCAGGGTTATATTGCCATCTGCATCAGCCGCGGTAGCATTGATGGTGATACTGGCCGGCGCCGTGAAATTGGCGCCACCGGCGGGTGAGGTAATATTCACCGTGGGACTGCTGTTTCCGCCCTGCGTGATGAAACTCAGTTGCGGCGCATTGCTGCCAAACTCTTTTGAATTCCAGAACACCCGCGGATCGTGGGCTACCAGGCTCTTCAAAGCGAATGCCACTTTAGTTCTGCCCGCTGCTATCTCACTCTTCACATAGTTGGTCACATCGAAATTGACATAAGCATAGGCCGTATTGCCCACCGCCGCTGTAGCCAGTTCCGTTGTGCCGGTAGCAGGCTTGTTGTTCCAGGTGATGGCGCTTTCGGTCCAGGTGGTGTTGGCCACAGAGTATACTCCTGTGAGTACTGAAGGAACAGCTGTTCCGTCCACTTTTCCATAAACGCGCAAGGTAACATTATCGATATTTCCTGTAATGCTGGCAGCATCGAACATCAGGTAGGTCTCGCGCGCATTATTGAGCTGACCTGCCGGAGAAACTTTTGTGATCAGCAATGTGGGGTCGGTAGTTCCATGTGTGATGGCCGCATTGGTGCCATCCCTCACATAAGCATCATGCGTGGGCGTTAGATTAATTGGGTCCGGCGCTACGCGATAATGCGCCGTTAAGGTAACATCGTTATCACCCAGTGTTACTGTCTGCGAAGCGTTGCCTCCCTGGCTCCAGTGATCGAACACATATGTAACACCATTCAGGGTCTGTGGTGAAATGGCGGAAATATCCCTGGCCATTCCTGATACTGCTTCCGTTGTGTAGGGGGCAGTGAAGGGAACGGCATCCAGGGTTACCTGCAAGCCTGTAGGGTTGGTGGCCAGTGTAAGATTGGAAGTAATGGGGAATACTTCCACGTATGTTGTATCGATCACTCCCTGCGAATCTTCAACGGAGAGGTATATACGATACCAGATATTCGTTTCATTATGCCCCGCCAGGTCTGCCACAAAGGAAGAAGCTGCCACACCATTGGGCACCTGAGGGCCGGGATGCGTATGTGTTGCGTGATGGAAAGCGATCCACCATTTGTATTTAGCAACCGGGATAGCGCCATCTTCCGGATCAGTACCCGTACCGGAGAAATTGATCTGATCACCCGACCGGAACTGTGTTCCATTGGCAGGGCTGGTAATAGTAGCTGTGGGTGGCTGGCTCACCGTAAGTGTTGCATTGTTACTGGTAACGCTGCCCACACTATTGCTTACAACCACATTATAAGTACCGGCATGGCTTGTTTGCACATTGGTAATAGTATAGGTAGCGCTGGTGGCGCCTGAAATATTGGTAGTTCCTTTGCGCCACTGATAGGTTGGAGCCGGGCTTCCGGTGGCTGTAACGGAGAAACTTGCATTGCCGCCTGCAGGCGCCACGGTATTGGCAGGCTGTGTAGTGATTATAGGCGCAGAAGTTCCACCGGCATACAATATTTTGTAGAGTGTATTATTGCCAATGCGCAGGTAGTACAGGTTGCCATCAGGCCCCTGTTTGATACCCACATTGTCTGCACTCAGACTGGAAGCGAATCCGGTTCTGCTGGCGCCACTGCTGGGTGTTATATAATCGATCCAGGTGCCGCAATAATCCAGGAAAAAATATTTCCCATTGTAAGTAGAAGGATAATTACTGATAGCGCCATTGAAGAAAGTGCCGCCATTGATCGCACAACCCTGCCCGTTAGGTGGAGGATCTGAACGGTTGGTGGCATATACATACAGCGGATTCACAAATCCGGAGCAGCCGCTGGTACACATGCCCTCTTTGGTGGGCCAACCGAAATTTTGTCCGCCAGTAGTAGCATCATTGATCTCTTCCCAGGTGGCATTGCCTACATCGTTCACCAATAATCTTCCGCTCACAGGATCTACAGCAATGGTGAAAGGATTCCGGAGACCATAAACCCAGATGCGGCTCCGGGCTGCGTTTCCAGTGAAAGGGTTACCGGCCGGAACAGATCCGTCTGTATTGATGCGAAGGATCTTGCCGAGGTAATTGTCCAGGTTCTGCGAATTCGATCCCACCTGGTTCTCTCCTACTGCTACAAACAATTTCCCATCCAGTCCAAAGGCAAGTCCGCCTCCGTTATGATAGATACCGCTGAGTGTGGGAAGGTCAAGAATTGCCGTTTCACCGGTGGCGAGATCATTGGATCCAAGCGTGAAACGGCTTACCCGGTTATGCGGGCCGGAAGTGTGCGTGTAATGGAGATAGATATAATTGTTGGTAGCGAAGTTAGGGTCCACGGCCACACCGATCAGTCCGCGTTCGCCACTGGTGTTCACTGAAAGGGAAATGGCCGGCGTACTCAGCAGGCTACCGTTCTTGATCACCCGCAGTTGGCCGCCTTTCTGACAGACCAGGATACGATTGTCCGGCGTGAAAGCCATGGCAGTTGGACTGGTAAGCCCTGTAGCCACCTGCACGCGCGTGAAATTGGAAGGTAATGTTTGTGCCTGCGCGTGCCGGAACAACATCAGGAATACAAGGCAGCATAGCATAAGCAGCCGCCAGGATTTTGGTTGGTTTTGTACTTTCATATAAGATAGGTTTAAATGGAGCTCTTATTTTTAGCTGCATGCCATTGGCAAACAACCAGGTTTGTATACTTATTCCTGAATGATGCGATGCGTAACGGCCTTACCGCCATTCACCAACCGCAGCAGGTAAATCCCTTTGGCGCCTGCAGGAGGCGTAAACTGTGTTCTGTGCTCTCCCGCCGACAAATAGCCATTCACCAGCACTGCAACTCTTCTACCCTGGATATCGAACACGGTGAGTTCAGTATTACCCGGCTGGTGTACACGGAATGTGATCTTGCTGCTGGCGCGGAACGGGTTGGGATAAGCGAAGATGGATGAGCGCAGTTCCGGCTTATTCTCCTTTTGCAATGCTATTGACGCAACATTGGTTACCAGGCTTTCTGCTGTTTGCACTACAAGCTGTGGAGGATTGGACCCGGTTTCCTTCGAATTCCAGAAAACGCGGGGATCATGAGCTGTAAGGCTTTTCATCACAAAGCTGAGTTTGCTGCGCGATGCTGCCAGCTCACTTTGCACATGATTGGTTACATCGAATGTGATATAGGCATAGGCTGTATTGGTAACAGTATTGGTATCCAGGCCTGTACCTGATGACGGTTTATTGTTCCAGGTAAGGGTGGCTTCATTCCAGGTAGTATTGGATACAGCGTACACACCAATAGGCACACTGGGCACAGAAGTAAGATCTACCTTACCGTATACACGGAGGGTGGCCGAAGAAACCGTTCCGCTCACCGATGAGAGGTCGAACCGGAGATAAGCTTCGCGGGCATTGTTGAGCTGCCCTGCCGGAGGGACTTTTGTGATCAATAAACTGGCATCAGTGGTACCATGGGTGATATCGCCATTGGTGCCATCGCGCACGTAGGCATCTGCTTCGGGAGTAAGCGTGTACGTTTGTGCAGCTCCGTTATCTGTCTGTATCTTTACTTCGGTATAACTGTTCCAGGCATTCACACTGTTACCATGACCCACAATTCGTACATACTTTCCCGTTACCGGGGAGAAGCTGAAAGTCTCCAATGCAGTGGAGGTTCCGCTGCTCACAAGTCCGGATGCAACAGTGGTCCAGTTTGTGCTATTATTCCCCACCAGCACATCAAAGGTGGAGGTACGCGCATCACCACTGAAGAAAGCGATCTGCACACCTGTTATGGTTACGGTATCATCCAGGCAGAACTGTATCCACTGACCATCGCCACTGGCAGACCAGCGGGTGTTCAGGTCATTGTCCAGCACATTGGCAGGGATATTGCCATCATCTGCACTGGCGGAAACCGGCGTGCAGGCAGGAGGCGCAGTAACGCTTATATTCACGGCAGCGCTGGTGGTGCTTGCATTTCCATTATCCGTAGCCCTGGCAGTAAGCACATAATTACCGGCAGCAACATTGCTCCAGTTGAATGTATAGGGAGACGAGAGGGCTTCGCCCAGTTTGGTGGCGCCATTGAAGAATTCAACTTTGGAAATGGAGCCGTCACTGTCCGCCGCAACAGCTGTGATACCAACAGATGCCGGCGCCGTAAAGGCCGCATTGTTCGCTGGTGAGCTGATGCTCACTGTAGGCGCAATATTGGTCTGCTGCACAATCTCCACTTCGGTATAACTGTTCCAGGCATTCACTGTATTACCATGACCGAGGATACGCACATATTTCGTTTGTACCTGGCTGAAAGAAAATGTTTCCAGCGCCGTAGTAGTGCCACTGCTTTGCAACCCGGTAGCAACATTCGTCCAGCTACTACCGTTGTTGCTCGCCTGGATATCAAAAAGGGAAGCACGTGCATCGCCATTGAAGAACGCGATGCGCACACCTGTAACAGCTACTGTATCACCCAGGCAGAATTGTATCCACTGACCATCACCGCTGGCAGACCAGCGGGTATTCAGGTCATTGTCCAGCACATTGGCTGGTACATTACCATCATCACTACTCGCAGAAACCGGGTCGCAACCTCCGGTGGGAGGTGCACTACCGTTCGGCCCAACCATGGATGGCGAGAGGATCTGCGCCGTCACTGCCGCAGCAGAAACTTCATCTGCGCCGATATCGAAGCTGCCTGTTCTTGTTTGTCCATCCATATCCTTGCCGGCCCAGGAATAAGAACCTGTACCAGCATTGATGGCGGGACTTCCGCTTTGCAAATGGAATGTGCCCGTAGCATCGCGCGCCAGCAAAGGATTAACGTTGATGTAACCACCGGAGGGCATATCGCCTGCTCCGCTGGTTTGGTAAATAATATTGTTGCTCCACACGGCACCGGTATACGGTCCGTCGATGGCAGCCGCTTCACCGCCCCCCTGGATGATATTGTTGGCAAAGGTGGTATTAGTGGCGCCCAAACCATTGGTGCGGCTGGTCATCCTGTAATTGGATGTATTGTTCACAAGCGTATTGTACACAATGAGGCAGCGGTCTGGCCGGTCATGCGAGGTCAAAGGATCTCCATCCGCTACTTCACCACCACCATTACCGATATTGATCGCCACACTGCAGCTTTCATAGTGATTGCTATAGATCTTGTGGTCATCGCCAAATATGCGGAGGCCGGGCGTATTGAGGAAATAGTTGCCATACACTTCACAGAAATTTCCGTGACGCAGCGTAAGCTGCGCCGGGCAATCACGCACGGTATTGAAGCGTACCACCAGCTTTGAAGCTTTCACGGAAAGCAGTTCATTTTCACCGGCGCAATCTTCAAAAAGATTGTATTCAAAAATGCTATTGGTGTTGCTGAGGCTATAACCGCTCAATCCGAACTGGATCGTTTCGTTCCCGTTGCCGGACTCGGGAGGCTGATTGTAGAAATAATTATGATGCACCCATAGCCGTTGTGCGATCTGGCTTCCTGATCCTCTTACGATGATGAATTTTCCCAGACCGGTCTTGTTCTGGAAAGTGTTGTAATCCACTTCGTGATCGTTACCATTGAGCAGCAGGTAATCGCCGTCTCCGGTATTCTGAAAGAGGTTCTGCGTCCAGCGGATGAAGCTGGTTCCACTTGCCATAGTGGCCTGTGATGCAGCATGTGTGAATTTGAAGCCTTTGATGATGATATACTTTGCGGGACTGTTCAATGCAAACCCGTTGGTACCTTTGATCTCGGCGCCAAGTATTGATTGCGCCTGGATGGTAATGGGTTGGGAAGCCGTTCCCTGTTTATTGATGGTGATGTCTGAACTGGCAGTGTACACACCATTGCTGAGGATGATAACATCTCCCGGATTGGCATTGTTGATAGCTGTTTGCAAAGCGCTCAGGGAAGATACCGTGATGGTTGCAGCCTGTGCTCCGGTTATAACGGAGATGCATAGCAGCAGTGTTAAGACCTTACTGGTCCATGTCCGGTTCTTCAGAGAATGGGCTGTTGTTTTGTTCATGTGGCAATCGTTTACGTTTAAGGCTTATTAGAAGAAAAAGCAGGAGGATCAATCCTGCTGTATTTTTGAAGTAATTGTTTTTCCGTTATGCACCAGCTTCAGGATAAGCACGCGGTTATTGCCTTTGGCATTGAACGGCACCCTGTGGTCTCCTGCTGGTAATTGTGCATTTACCAGCCTGGCCACTTCCCTGCCCATGAGGTCGTACACCACAAGGCTAGTTTGCCCGGCTTCAGGAAGATGGAACGTTACAGTTCCTGATTGCCTGAATGGATTGGGGACCATGCGGATGCTGGCTGGTTGTTGCCTGATATTTTCCGCAAGCGGCATCATTATTGTTTTTGAAGCACGGCTGGCTTCTTCCTCATCACTAACAGTCACCACCAGTTGCGGCGGATTGGCTGTTGCTTCAGAAGAATTGTAGAAAATGCGTGGATCATGCGCTGTCAGGCTTTTCATCACCAGGGATACATCGCTGCGGCTGGCTGCCAGCTCGCTAATTATGTAGCTGGTAATATCCCAGTTGAAATAAACATAAGCGTCATTGGTGACGGCAGTGGTATCCAGGCCAGTGATTCCGGCTGCCGGCTTATTGTTCCAGGTGATTGCATTCTCCGTCCAGGTGGTATTGGAGCAGGGAAATACAGCCACGGGAACGCTGGGTGTTGATGTGCCATCTATCTTACCATACACACGAAGTGTTGCGCTGGTAACGGTGCCGGTCACCTGCGCGAGATTGAATCGAAGGTAAGCTTCGCGTGCGTTGTTGAGCTGGCCTGTGGGCGCAATTTTCGTGATCAGTAAAGTACTGTCTGTAGTGCCGTGTGTAATATCAGCATTGGTACCGTCGCGCACATAGGCGTCGGCAACGGGGTTGAGGGTGAATGTTTGTCCGCCGCCTGTTGCTGTTTGTATTTTCACTTCGGTATAACTGTTCCAGGCATTCAAACTATTGCCATGCCCTACAATTCGTACATACTTACCTGTTACCGGGGTAAAGCTGAAGGTTTCCAGTGCAGTGGATGTGCCGCTGCTCACGAGTCCGGAGGCGGCTGTAGTCCAACTAACGCCATCATTACCTACCAGCACATCAAAAGTGGATGTGCGCGCATTGCCATTATAGAAAGCGATCTGAACACCTGATACTGAAACAGGGTTACTGCCCAGGCAGAACTGGATCCATTGTCCATCTCCATTGGCAGACCACCGGGTACTCAGGTTATCGTCCAGAACATTCGCGGGCACATTACCATCATCAGCACTGGCCGTAACGGGATCGCAGCCCGGAGGCGGCGTTCCGATATCGCTGGGGCAAAGGCTGGCACTGCTTTCCGTAACACAGAAATCCGCGAAACGGACCTGCTCATCGCGCAGCACATCATCTTTTCCACGGTATACGCCCCATTTGGGACGATTGTAGGATGCGCCTTCGCGCCACATATCCAGGCTGGAATTGCTATAGCTGAGGAGCGTGGCTCCATCGGAAAATCTTTTCAGCGTTATTTCGAAAGTTCCCCCGCTTCCTTCAGAGCTTTTGTACTTCACATATGCTTCCACCCATTCACCTTTGAACGGTGCGAGGTCTACCTGGTGTACTGTGCCCAGACCGCCGGAGCCTGAACCCGAGCTATGGATGATCTGCATTTTTTCCGGGCTGCCTGCGCGGGGTGTAATGGTGATCAGCGGAGCGCCTGCATCACCGTCAATTGCCTTTATCTGGAAGATATGCGTGAAACGGCTGCTCGGCTTGAAACCAGCATCCAGTTTAAATTTCCAGCGATAATAAGCAGTCTGCCCGCTGGTATGCTGGAGGTCTGCCGGAGAACCGTTGCCTCCTTTGATCTCCATGCGCACCCTGTCTTCATTCGTACAACGGTCGTTATCCAGGATATGATGACTGTGAAAAATGAAAACATACTTGTTAAGGGTATTGTCGAAGGTCTGGGTTACGTGCTGCCCAAAACTTGTATGCTGGCAGTCAGGGTTCTCAACTCCGAATCCTTTCGATCCAATAAGCGCGTATGTATCCGAAGATCCGTTGGCACTGAGCGTCACCTGTGCCTGCGATGTTGCGGTACTAACGGTGAGCAATAGTGTAATGGCAGCAATGTAAAGATGTTTCATCAGATAAAGTTTAATTGTGAATATTCATGGCGTCACTTCCCGCCAATAATGGCAGGCGCCCACGGAATAGGCTTAAGTCTGGGGAGTTGCTACTGAAAAAGGGTGCATCAGGAAAATGCGCCAATCACAATAAACTTCATGGAACAGCCGGGCAGATAACACCAGAGGAGTGTTGTCCGGAACAGAAATTACCTGCAACGGTATACGTGAAATAAATAATTTATTCCGGTACCTGCGTCAGAGAGATTAACAGACTACTAAGCTATATTAGCAAATAGATGAATTACTAACGGTGAGGGATATGTTTATTCCCGGTTTGTGGTCAGCCGCAGACCTGATAGCAGGCCAACGAAATAGATTTGGCAATTACGCCATCAACCTGTAAATTTATTCATCACTCATCTCCCTGCAAGTTCCTCTTCCCCACTCCCTTCCGGTTGATTGCATTCAACAATTTGATTTCATCATCAAACGGATTGATCATGAACCGATTTTTCAGTGAATACTGGTGGTTGTTCCTGCTGAGGGGAATTTTTGGCGTGGTCCTGGGCCTGATGGCTTTATTCATGCCGGGCGTAACTTTTACCACCCTCATTATTTTTTTGGGCGCTTACCTGCTCATCGACGGCATCTTCAGTATCGTGGCTGCCATCAATGCCCGCAAAACGCTGGACGCCTGGGTTTGGTACCTGGTATCAGGCATCTTCGGCGTGCTGGTGGGCATCATCACTTTTTACAATCCGTTCGCCACTGCCCTGGCCCTGCTCTATCTCATCTCTTTCTGGGTGATTGTGGCAGGTATTATCGAGATCGTGATCGCCATCCGGTTGCGGAAGGAGATCAAAGGCGAAGGCTGGTATATTCTTGGTGGTCTTCTTACAGTGATCTTCGGTATCCTCATCCTGGTGAATCCTATTGCCGGGGCCCTCACCCTCACCATGATCTTCGGTATCTATGCACTGATCTTCGGCATCATGCTGATCTACCTCGGCATCAAACTGAAACAGCGGAAAGGGCAACCTGTCCGGTAAAGATACCCTGAACGATCACGTTATGGTTTTCAACACTTTCATAGCGGCAATCTGCTATCCATTCCCTATTTTTGTGATATAAATAATGGTCATGTCGTTTTTTAAAGATAAGGTAGTAGTCATCACAGGCGGTAGCGATGGGATAGGCAGAGCACTGGTAGAAGCATTCATCGATCAGGGCGCACGCGTAGCCACCTGCGGCCGCAATCACGACAAATTATATACTCTCCAGATGCAGCACACCAATGTTATGCTGCATACCATGACCTGCGATATCTCCAAAGAGAACGACGCCAAACGTTTTATTGATTCCACCATCAAAACCTTCGGTGGTATAGATATCCTCATCAATAATGCCGGTATCAGCATGCGTGCCCTGTTCAAGGACATGGATCTTGACGTGCTCCGGAAAGTGATGGACATCAATTTCTACGGTTCTGTTTACTGCACCAAGTTTGCATTACCCTCCCTCCTGGAGCGTAAAGGGACCGTGGTAGGTGTGAGCTCCATCGCCGGCTATCGCGGGCTGCCCGGCAGAACAGGTTACTCCGCTTCCAAGTTCGCCCTCCAGGGTTGGCTGGAAGCCCTCCGCACCGAAATGCTGGAAACAGGCGTACACGTGATGTGGGTTTGCCCGGGTTTCACGGCCTCCAACATACGCCATGTTGCCCTCAACCAGGAAGGTCAGCCCCAGGGCGAGTCTTCCATGGAAGAAGGAAAGATGATGTCAGCAGAAGAATGCGCCCAGCATATCCTCAGGGCCGTTGAAAAAAGAAAGCGTACACTTGTTCTCACCAGCACCGGTAAACGAACCGTGTTCATGAACCGCTTCTTCCCTTCACTGGCCGACAAACTGGTGCATAAATTCTTTTACAAAAACGGAGAACTGGTCAAATAAAAATTACCCTCAGTAAATGGCTATCATCACCCTCACATCTGATATAGGTCAGCAGGATTACCTCGTGGGGGCGGTGAAAGGACAACTATTACAGGTGAATCCCCAATTCAACCTGGTGGATATTTCGCATACCATCTCCCCTTTCAATCTTCCCCAGGCCGCCTATGTTTGCCGCAATGCCATCAGGAACTTTCCTCCATTTTCTTATCATATCCTGCTCGTAAACCTCTTCGAGAAAAAACCTGAACAACTGCTCCTTGCCTATCACAACGACCAATACATTCTTTGCGCCGATAATGGCCTCCTCACCATGATCCTGGAAGACAAACCCGAAATGGTGATCGGCCTCCAGCTCAACCGCTCCGCTATCAAGAACACACTCTACTGCGCCCGTGTAATGGGAGAAGCCATCCAGGAACTGCTTAACGGAACCAGTCTCCAGCATATCGGTATCCCTGATGTAAGCTTCACGGAAAAAAATCACCTGCGCCCGCTCTTAGGTGAGAACTGGATAGAAGGACAGATCATCTTCATCGACAATTTTGAGAACATCATCGTGAACGTGACCCGTGAACAATTTGAAATGCAGCGTCGCGGCCGCAGTTTCAAGATCGTATTCAAGCGCAACGAAATGATCTCCACCGTCAGCGAAACCTACGCAGACGTACCGGAAGGTGAAAAACTCGCCATCTTCAATGCTGCCGGCTACCTCGAGATCGCCATCAACAAAGGCAATGCAGCCGGCCTCTTCGGCTTGCAGGGATTCACCGAACAAAGCGCCTCTATGCAGAACAGGTTGTTTTATCAGACCGTCCGGATCTTCTTTGAATAGCAGTCACCCTGTAAATAATTTTGGATTTTGTAGCGCAAAGGTGGATGGAACGCGGCTGGAAAACAAACCAACGCTTTTTTAGGTTCTATTGGGCATTTGATGGATGGGGTTGGGCTTTTGTAACTGGACCGGACGGTTGAGCTTTTGTTTCCAAGGCCGCTGATTCCATACCACCGTTTGCGCATGGGCGCCTGAAGTATGCCACATTTTTACCTCCCATTCAAAGAAGACCATCCGTCTGATAGTTGGGGGGAGAGGGGGTAAGAGTGCGTTAGCGGGAGTAATGGTAACAGATATTTATTAGAGAAATATGAGAGGCATTCGGAGGCAATGCTCATACACCTTCATGAAGATTTGTATGACTCCATCAACATAAGAATTTCTTCAAAAAGTTGTCAAAGTATCACAATGCCGCATTCGGGGCGGTTCCTGCTGCACCTCCGGGGGGGCCATGGTTTCGAGTGTGCTGGCAAAATGGGCCTTGAAAACAAAAGCTCCACTGCCCGGTTCCAACTACAATAGCCCCACCCAACCCTACCAAAGCCCCATAGAACCAAAAATGCGCAGGTTTGTTTTCCAGCCCCTTTTGCCAGCACCCGAGAAACCCTATATTTGCGACAGTTTTAAAAATTAATCCATTATGAATTTCAACCGGGTAAATAACATAGTAGGTTGGATAGTCTGTTTGATTGCCTGCACTGTGTATATTATGACCATGGAGGCTACCGGCAGTTTCTGGGACTGCGGTGAGTTCGTTTCCAGTGCTTATAAATTACAGATCCCCCACCCACCTGGCGCCCCCCTCTTTGTGCTTTTAGGAAGATTTTTCATCATCCTTTTTGGCGACGATCCCACATCTGCCGCAAGGGGCGTGAACTTCATGAATGCGATCGCCAGTGGTTTCACCATCCTCTTCCTCTTCTGGACCATCACGCACTTTGCACGTAAGATCGTGCAAAAAAGCGCCGGGGTACTGGATAAGGGTCAACTGTTCATCGTGATGGCCGCTGGTGTGGTTGGTGCACTCGCGTATACTTTCTCCGATTCTTTCTGGTACAGCGCCGTGGAAGGTGAAGTTTACGCACTCTCTTCTTTCTTCACCGCCATCGTTTTCTGGGCCATACTGAAATGGGAGCATGAAGTGGACCTGGAAAGCAAAACTGATGGTCACAAATTCTCACGCGCAGACCGCTGGATCATCTTTATCTTCTTCATGATGGGTCTGTCTATCGGCGTTCACCTGTTGAACCTGTTGACCATTCCCGCCATCGTTCTCGTTTATTATTTCAAACGCTATAAGGTTTCCCAATGGGGCACTTTCTTCGCCTTCCTGATCGGCTGTGTAATTACAGGCATCGTGCAGGTGGTAGTGATCCAATGGTCTATCAGAGGCGCAGGTTCCTTCGACATCTTCTTCGTGAATGAATTGGGAACTCCGTTCTTTGTAGGTTTCGGCGTTTACTTCGCCTTGCTGGCCCTCCTGCTGATCGCAGGTCTGCGTTTCAACGATGCCAGCATCAAGAAATTCACACTGTTCCCTTTATGGCTTTGCGCTATCATCCTTTTATTCTGCTTCCCCTTCATCAAATCAGGCGGTACCTTCTTCCTCCTGCTCCTGCTGCTGGGTGGCGTTGTAGCCCTCTGCTATTACAATAAAGAACGTATCGGGTCTTTCCTGAAGATCGGCGTATGGAGCACCATCTTCGTGATCCTCGGTTACTCCACTTATTTCACCACACTCGTCCGCTCTACCGCCAACCCATCGGTTGACATGTACAATGTAGACAACCCGGTGAGCCTGGTGGGTTACCTGAGCCGCGATCAGTATGGCGACTGGCCCATACTTTATGGTCCTGATTTCGTATACCGCCCGCCGTATGTAGTTACCGGTGACCAATATGCGAAAGGTGAAGAGAAGTACGAAGTAGTTGGAAAGAATCGTAAACAGGACTATGGCGCTCAACCCGAGCAACGTGATCTCGATGCCCTCCAGCAACAACACCCGGACTGGGATGTGAGCAAGATTGGACCGCATATCTTCCCGCGTATGTATGACAATGGCAATGAACGCAACCAGGAATACGTGTACCGCGCATTCGGCGGTATGATGGAAGGACAGCAACCCACTTTCGCCAACAATATCCGCTACTTCGCGGATTACCAGTTCCGCTGGATGTACTGGCGCTACTTCATGTGGAACTTCGCCGGAAAACAGAACGATCTCCAGGGCTTCGGTAATATCCGGGATGGGAACTGGAACAGCGGCATCACGTTTATCGACAAACTTTTCGGTCATAGTACGCCCGATGTGCTGCCCGCAACAGCCGGCTCCGAAAACAAGGCCAATAACAAACTCTTCTTCCTGCCATTCCTCCTGGGTGTGGTTGGATTCATATTCCAGTTGAACAAGACCAGAAGGGATTTCCTCGTGAACTTCCTCCTCTTCTTCTTCACCGGTTTCGCCATCGTGATCTACCTCAACCAGAGCGGCTACCAGCCACGTGAGCGTGATTACGCCTATGTAGGGTCCTTCTATGCCTTCGCAGTGTGGATCGGCCTTGGCGTTCTCTGGGTGAAAGAAAAACTGCAAAAATTCCTTTCGCCTGATGTTGCCGGTTATATCGCCTTCGGCGCCACATTGCTGGCAGTGCCCGTGCTGATGGCTTCGCAGGAATGGGATGATCACGACCGCAGCAAAAAAGTACTGGCCCGCGATCTCGGTAAAGACTACCTGGAAAGCTGCGCACCCAACGCACTTCTTATCTCCTTCGGCGATAATGACACCTATCCCCTCTGGTACACACAGGAAGTGGAAGGCATCCGCAAAGACCTCCGCGTTGTGAACTATAGCCTGCTGGGTACCGACTGGTATGTGAACCAGCTCAGGTATAAAGTGAACGAAAGCCCGGCTATGGACGTGATCTTCACGCCTGACCAGATCCAGGGAAGCAAACGCGATATCACTTTCACAGCCGATTATCTGCGCCGTGGCGGTTACAATAACCTCCTCACAGGATATGACCCCAATCAATACTATGATCTCTACACGGTATTGAAGAATGTTACCGCCAGCGATGCTCCCAACACCAGCATGCAGATGGATGAAGAATCCAGGGCCAACATCCTTCCTTCCAATAAAGTGAGCATCCCCGTTGATGTGGAAGCTGCCAGGAAAACCCTCAAGCTCAATCCGGGCGACAGCATCGTGAGCGAACTGAAACTGGATATCAAGAAGAGCTATCTCTACAAGAATGATCTCGCCGTACTGGCGCTGATCGCAGCCAATAACTGGAAACGTCCCATCTACTTTACTTCCACGCAGGAACTGGAAGACCTGGGCCTCGAGAAATACGCACGCATGGAAGGGCTCTCCTACAGGCTGGTGCCCATCGAGAACTCACAGATAGGCGTAGACGACAGCTACAAGAACGTGATGGAGAAATTCGTATACGGCGGCGCAGAAAGACCCGGCGTTTACTTTGATGAAGAGAACCGCAGACACCTCAACAGTATCCGTCAGGCACACGCATTCCTGGGACTGCACCTCGCAGAAAACGGCCAGAAAGACTCTGCACGAAATGTGCTCAACAAATACGATAAGAACGTTTTGCAGGAAAACCTCCCGTATGGATTCACCAGCAACAGGGGCAATTTCCACAACCGTGTAAGCATGACCTTCCTCCTGGCTGCACTTCGCGCAGAAGACTGGACTCTGGCCGATAAGGTTTCCAAATCACTGAAACGTGACCTGGAGCAGCAGATGTCTTACTACCGTTCACTCGGTGATGCCATGCCCAACGAAAAACTGGCCATGGAAGCTGCCGCCATCATGAATGGAAGAGGTGGAAACCTGTCTGACAAACAATTCGATTTCGCCAACGATATCCTCTCTTCATTCCAGATGCTGAACCAGATCGGAGAATGGGAGAAGCAATTCAAACCAGGTGGCAAAGGAGGTAGTGCGGAACTCGCACCTGACAGCCTGAGCACTCCTGAGAAACCAGCTATCGATACAACGAAGCCGTAGATTATTTTCTCCGGTATCACCTATAAATCAGGGAGGCGGCCAATGGTCGCCTCTCTGATTTATACCCAAAAGAGCTGAGAGCTGGCAGTCGCTCGCCTCCGGCGAGTGACTTATATTTGCTCGCCTCCGGCGAGTGACTTATATTTGCTCGCCTCCGGCGAACGCTGTGTCGCCGGAGGCGACGGAACGAAACTCACTCGCCGGAGGCGAGCGAGTGGGCACAGCGCAATGAAATGTAACAGCCTTTTGCGTCAGCCCCACCGCGTTGTCCCGTCAAACAAATTCAACCCTGATTTGTAATTAGATAGATACGTTTCGTACTATTCTCATCTCATACCCCAAAATATCCTTAAATTGAGGTAAGTGATCGTAACCATTTAAATGATTAGTGCAGTGATAGGATTCAGGTTCAATAAATTCGATCCCAATCAGAACGGGAAAAGTAAGTTCGACCAGTTGCTGGACGCATTCATGCAACTGCTCACCTACACCAACGGGGATGTCAGCGAAGCCCTCAGCTGGATGAACCAGCTTGACAAAGAATACGAGCTCACAAATGATGAATATGGCATGGGTGATTTCATCGAGGACCTTCGGGACAAAGGCTTTATCCAGGAGAATTCCGTCAACGGGGAGATCACCATCACACCAAAAACAGAACAGGGCATCCGCAAACGCTCGCTGGAAGAGATCTTCGGTAAACTCAAAAAAACAAAAGCAGGAGACCACCATTCTTTCAAACCCGGTCAGGGCGATGAACAGAATCCCGAAACCAGACCTTTCCAGTTCGGTGATATGCTGGAGCAGATCGATTTCACCACCAGTATCCGCAATGCGCAGATCAACCACGGCATCGAAGCATTCAATATGCAGGAAGATGACCTGGCCATCCGCGAAACGGATTTCAAGGCGCAAACCTCCACTGTGCTGATGATCGATATCTCCCACTCCATGATCCTTTATGGTGAAGACCGCATTACGCCGGCAAAGAAAGTGGCCATGGCGCTCAGCGAACTCATCACCACAAAATATCCGAAGGATACGCTGGACATTGTTGTATTCGGAAACGACGCCTGGCCTGTGGAAATAAAAGACCTCCCCTACCTGCAGGTAGGACCTTATCATACCAATACCGTGGCGGGGCTTGAACTGGCCATGGACCTGCTTCGCAGGAGAAAGAACCCGAACAAGCAGATCTTCATGATCACAGATGGAAAGCCCACCTGTTTGAAAAGTGGAAAACGTTACTACAAGAACAGTTACGGGCTGGACAGAAAGATCACCAGCCGATGCCTCAACCTGGCCGCACAATGTAAAAAATTAAAAATACCCATCACCACTTTCATGATCGCTACAGATCCATATCTGCAGCGCTTTGTACAGGAATTTACAGAAACCAACAGCGGTAAGGCGTTCTTTGCATCGCTCGACAGATTGGGGGCCTTTATCTTCCGTGACTTTGAGAGCGGTAAAAGAAAGACTGTGTTTTAATGAAAAAGAATAATACAACAACAATCGGGAAAAGTATCACTACTCTCGGTCAATTGAAATCGAGCGGGTATAAGTCACGCTCTGTCAAAGACGAAATCAGAACAAACCTCCTTGCGAAACTGCAGCAGCAGGAGAACACTTTCAAGGGCATTATCGGTTATGAAGACACTGTTGTTCCCGATGTGGAGAGGGCATTGCTCTCCCGGCACAATATGCTATTCCTCGGTTTGCGCGGACAGGCAAAAACACGCATGGCCCGGCAGATGACAGAACTGCTGGACGAATACATTCCCGTGATAGCAGGCAGCGAGATCAATGATGATCCATTCAACCCCATCAGCCGTTATGCACTCGACCAGATAGCCACCTATGGCGATGAAACGCCCATCCACTGGCTGCACCGCAGCGAACGTTACGGCGAAAAGCTCGCCACGCCAGATGTTAGCGTGGCCGACCTGATTGGTGATATCGATCCCATCAAAGCGGCTAACCTGCGACTCAATTTCTCCGATGAACAGGTGATCCACTATGGCATCATTCCACGCAGCAACCGCGGCATCTTCGTGATCAATGAAGTGCCTGACCTGCAGGCGCGCATCCAGGTGGCCCTCTTCAATATCCTTGAAGAAGGCGATATCCAGATCCGCGGCTTCAAACTCCGGATGCCACTGGATATCCTGTTCGTGTTCACTGCTAACCCTGAGGACTATACGAACCGCGGCTCCATCGTTACGCCACTGAAAGACCGTATCGAAAGCCAGATTCTCACACACTATCCAAAGAATATCGATACTGCCCTTGCCATCACCGAACAGGAAGCAGATATCCTGCCTGAGCAATCCAGCCTTGTTGAGATCAGCGACCTGCTGAAACGCATGGTGGAACAGATCGCCTTTGAAGCGCGCAGCAGCGAACTGGTAGACAAGAAAAGCGGCGTATCCGCCCGCCTCAGCATCTCTGCCCTGGAGAATGCCATCAGCGCCGCAGAGCGCAGGGCCGTGATCAACGGTGAGCAACAAACGCAGGTATGGGTCAGCGATCTCGTGGGCGTTGTACCCAGCATTACGGGAAAAATTGAACTGGTGTATGAAGGAGAACAGGAAGGCCCCTTCCAGGTAGCCATGAACCTGCTGGAGAAATCCATCCGCAGCCAGTTCGTGAACTACTTCCCCAATCCTGAATCACTGAAGAAGAAACGGACACAGGCGCAACAGGAAGAGAATCCCTACCGCAGCATCCAGGCCTGGTTCGATAAAGGCAATACGCTCGATCTCTTTCTCAATCTGAAAGACGAACAAAAAATACAACAGCTTTATAAAGTTGACGGATTGCATGCGCTGGTGAAAAAATATTACAGGCAGGCGAATGAAAAAGAAGCAGCTTTACTGATGGAGTTTGTGTTGCACGGACTCAGTTCTTTTTCCCTGATCAGTAAAAAAATAGTGGAAAACAAGATCGAATTCAAAGACCTGATGGGCTCCATGCTGAATTTAGGTAATACTACTTCTTATTCAGATGAAGAATTTGATAACGAAGATTTTAACTAACTGTACCATACGGTACATCTACTTAATAAGCCGCTCAAAGCCACGTGCAGAGCGGCTTTTTCTTATCCATAACACTTTTAGGGTATGCCGTTTTTTTGGTAGATGCAGCAACAGCATCTAACTTTATTCCACCACCGGAAATTACACCATCCCACTCTCTGATTATTGCAACCCCTAAATTGGTCCCTCTCCACCAACCCTATCCGTTACAGATTTTTCTGGAACCATTTTATTCTTTAACCATAAACATCCCAGACATGAACGCAAAAAAGAAAGCGCCGGTCAGGGGGCGGACGGATATTGTGAAAGTTGATCCTGTAAAGGATTACAAGCAGCATATCATGAAGCCCGATCTTAAAAAACTGGAGCCGAAGCTCAAACTCTTCGGATTCCGCAGAGTGGAAGAGATGCCTCAGATGCCACTGATCTGCAGACTGAAAAAAATTGGACCGGTGATCCTTCATCCGAAACAAACCTTCGATCCTCATATCGGAGAGATCAGGGAATTCATTCGCCCGGTTACCTGTGATTCACTGCAAAAACTCAAAGCGCTGGTAGGCACTCCCAATGAAGTGCTGGCCAGGGAAAGGAAGATGAGAGCCAGCACCAATATCAGGAAAGTGCAGATGCAACATCTTCCGGCAGAAGCAAAATTCAAATTCACTTCGCTGGATGCGCCAGGCAGGATCGCACTGCATGATATGGCGCATAACCTGCTCCACGGTTACGTGGAAGAAGAGCGCATGCAGCGTCAGCCTTACAAAGCGGTTGTGGACTACATGATCGGTAAAGCCAGGGAGCTGCCCACTTTCGTGGCGCAGGAGCTGATCGTTTGTCCCGGTGAAACCGTTTTCTTCAACGGGTTTGCAGCCATGTTCTTCGTGAACGTGATCGTGTATGGCGATGGCCAGATCAGAATGGCGAACAATTCCAAACTGCATGCTTATCATATCAAACATGTACCTGTTTGATCATTCAATACTACTAACACTTTAAAACATATTTTATGGCAATGTTTACTGGTCCGGGTAACGATGGCGTTAACGGTCTGACCGGCAGCGCAGGAGCGCCACCGGCTCCCAATACAACAGCAGCGAACGGCCCCGGCGGCCGCGATGCAGAATGCAGCACCTGGGGCGATGAAAAGCCCACCAATGGCGGCGCAGGCGCACATGGCGGACAGGGCGCGCAGGGACATCCAGGCAACAATGGCGGTCATGGCAGCAACGGTTCACACGGCGCTGTTGTGACGATAGACAGTACTTTCCTCACGGGAACCATCACACTAAATTTCCGCGGCGGCAGAGGTGGTAACGGTGGTGATGGTGGCAATGGCGGACAGGGACAGCAAGGTCAGAACGGAGGCAACGGCGGTCAGGGCGGCAGCGGCAAAGGCTGCGAGCCTCATGCCGCAGACGGAAAAGGCGGCAATGGCGGCAAAGGTGGTCGTGGAGGTCGCGGTGGCAACGGCGGCAATGCCGGCAGCGGTGGAAATGGCGGCCATATCGTGATCCTCTACGACCCCAATGCCCTCTTCCCGAATGTGATCGCAGATCCCGTGGACGGACTGGCAGGCGGCCCTCCCGGCGCACCTGGTGCAAGAGGTCAGGGTGGTCCCGGCGGCCCCGGTGGTAATCCCGGCAGCGGCAGCAGCTCAGGCGATGGCGGCACTACCGGCGATCCGGGAGAAGACGGAACAAACGGAGCTACCGCAGCAACCGGCAGCCCCGCTACAGTTGACATCATTGAACAACCCTGATCATGATACAACCAACACTCAACAGTTTCTATCAGCGCAGGATTGCGCTGGTAGAAACTACGGTTATAGGTCAACGATATACAGACGGCAGCAGGCTTTCCTCCCAATACAACCAGCTTTGGCAATCGTTACTGAAACCAACGTTCAACATCCGGCCCGTAACCACTCCCCTGCGTGCAGCCTCCATATGCGTAGACGGAACGCCGGTGGTATTTTCGGTTAAACTAACCCGTGAGCAGGAAGCCCCGGCCTTCCGCGTGCTGGTGGAACCCGGCGGCACCGGCATTACCGTACCCGAGCAGATCAACTGCTCCCTCCGGGCCGCTGATGAACTGTTGCAGATCATGGGCTGGCAGCAAGCCGCAGAACAGGTGAACAGGATCATCCATCATGTATTCCCCGCCAACAGCGCTGAACTGGAAAACTGGTGGGGAGGCATCTGGCTCGGCACTTCCATTTCAGAAACGCATACTGAATTACGTATGTACCTCAATCTTCGTCATGGCAATGCCCTGCAACGATGGCAGCGTGTGGCCGATGTGCTTACCGAATTCAGCGACGATAGTATTGCGCCGGTGCTGGAGAAACTCATTGCCCAAACTTCGCCTCATGCCATACCCGTTGGACTGGGCATCGTGATCAGCGGTTCGGTCAGGGGTATCCGTTTGTATGCCGGAATGCAGGAACCATCCGAAGAGAGTATTATGGGATCTATTTCAGGAGATGCATCCCTGGTGAAAAATGAAATACACTGGTTCTGTAATGCCATCCTGGAAAACTTCGGACCATTTGCGCGGCAAAGCATTACACTAGGTTATGATTTCCATTTGGATAAGAAAGGAGTTTTACAGCCACTGATCTCGCGCACCAAGATCGATGTGGCTTGTCAGCGCTTTGCAAAAGCCGAAAACTTTATTCCATTTTTACACAAATTGGTGCAACAATTCCAATTCGATAACAGCCAGCTTCCCTCCTTCCTTGCTGATCTCCGCCACTGCTTCAACGGATGCGATGTGGAATACATCAGCCTGGGAGTGGATAGCGGCATCGATCACCTGACCGTTTATGCTAAACCTCATTCACTTCAACCCGCAGGCAGTAACTGATGCCGTGCAGCGGGCAGAGCATTTTCTGATTTCACAACAGGATGCTGATGGCTGCTGGCGCGATTACCAACTGGAACCAGGCGCCTCGGAAGCCTGGACCACCGCCACTGTTTTGTATAGTCTCACCGGTGCCCAGCCATCTTCGGTTCCCGTTCCGATCGTGAATGCAGCCATACAGGCATTACTTAACCTGCAACGTCCCACTGGCTGGGGCTATAACCGCCATACCGCAACAGATGGCGATTCCACCGCTTGGGCCTGCCGGGCGCTCGCTTCCCTGGAAGCCCTGCCCGGCACTTTACTGGCTGCCCTCCTGCAGAACTATATTCATGAAAATGGCAGCACCAGAACTTTCTTATTGCAGGAAAGGTTCGGTAGCTGGGCAGGTAATCACGCAGACGTACAACCGATGATCGGCCTGGCTCTGTTGAAATGCTATTCCAGCAAAACGGCCTTGCAGGCTACTGAAATGACCCGCCTTATTTTCCTCCTGCGGAACCATTGCATCAACAGTGCCGGCAATGGACTTTGGAGATCATTCTGGTGGGCTTCCGACGCCTATGCCATCGCCATCAACCTGGAATTCCTTCAAACCAGCGGTGGGATCCCCGTAACTATCCGGCAGTCAGCAATTACCTGGCTGAAAAAGGAAATAATCCCTCAAACCGCTTTTGAAGCGGCACAACTGCTGAAGATCGCTTTATTGTGTGGGTCCGGCGCATATCTTGCCACAAGTTATACCCGGTACCTGCTTGATAAACAAATAGACGATGGAAGCTGGCCCCCGGCTCAACTATTGCTTGTTCCAAAACAGTTTGAAAAAATACAACAGGGAAACGATCACTCTTCAGCTTTTACAGACAAAAATAAACTGATGAGCACGGCAATGGCACTAACTGCATTGAAAACAGTATTGGCAACATTTGGGTCTCCCGGCATCGTAAGAGTTTTTTCATCCTGTAGCTGAACCGTATCATTATTTTTTAGCAAACAGGTAGATCATCAGTACCAGGTACAGGAAAAGAATGATGAATGTATCAAGGCTCAGCAGCCAAAGATGCTTTTTCTTTGGCTTGAAAAGCAGACCAAGCCCTACTACTGTTGTCATTAGAATAGTGATGAATACCGAGATCAGGTGTGAAGAGGAGATATTCCTGAAAATTGAGCCCTGCCTGTAAAAAACATCATCAACGCCAAGTATGAACATATTGAAAACATTACTGCCCAGCAAATTCCCTACCGCCATATCCAGCGCTCCTATTCTCAATGCGGCCAGCGATACTACCAGTTCAGGCAGCGAAGTTGCTGCGGCAATGAATAGTGTTCCGAAAAAAGAATTACCCAGGCCCGTCCGGGCTGCAATGTTTTCACCAAAAAAAGGAAGGAACACCGCTGCCCCGATCACTACCAGGGCATTCAGCGCATAATTGCCTACCGCTCTTCTCAATTCCGCCGAACGCGAAGCGGTAAGAACAACAGTTGATGGTGGCGATTCAACCAGGGAAGCATGTTCATACTTATATATGCCCCATACAGCAATAAGGTAAATAGCGAAAATCAGGAATGTAAAACTGCTCATCCAGAGTATGCCCGGAACCTGGTCAGATAGGTAAATAGCCATTCCTGCCACCGTTAGCAAGATGATCCCAAAAATTGCCGCAACGATATGGCTCGACTTCACTTCAGACAGAAGGGGTCTTTTTACACGGGCATCCAATACAGAAAGAATAAGCAGGTTAAAAACGCAGCTGCCGAAGATATCGCCGGCCGCCAGGTCCGGCACTTTAACGATCGCCACGGAACTGATGCCTGTTATCAGTTCAGGCAGGGATGTAACTGAGGCCATTATGATCAGCCCTACCCAGGCTTTCCCCATTCCCGTCAGCTCAGCAATCTTATCGCCATAGAAGGAAAGCTTTGAGCCGCTAAAAATGATAACGGCAGCACATAAGATAAAGCCAGAGATGTTGAGATAAAGATTTTCCAAGTTGAAAATATTTTCTATACTTGTTCAGGGATCACCAGTAGCGGCTTTTGGGTTACATAAGCCATATTTTTAGTGATACTTTTCACAAAGAAGTTTTTAAGAAAAGTCTTGTTTCTCCTCACCATCACCATCACATCATAAGGAACCCGCTGGTCCAGCGTTTCCATTGCTTCAATTACCGATATAGCGTCCAGCAGTTGATAACGGACCTTTACAGCGCCGGATCGTCTTTGCTGGTTGCAGGCGTACTGTTCAAAGTTATGTTTATCTTTTTCCTTTTCAAATACCGGTTCACAAATATCCTGAAAATGAAGGACCGTTATGGCTGCATCATACAATTTGGCAATTTCTTCAACTATTGAAAGGGCAGCCTGGTCATTTCCAGAAGATTTGGTAGCAAAAACAAAATGGCTGGTTTCTCCCGGCACATATTTTTCCGGCACCAGCAAAACCGGCCTGTCTGATCTATCTGCAATCCTTGCAGATACAGAGCCTACAATAACTCTTTTCAGCCCACTGCATCCCTGAGTACCCATCACAATCAGGTTTACCTGATTGATTGCAGCAAAATCAAGTATGCTGCCAACCAAAGGAGGGCGTCCGATAACTGCAGATACCTCTACCCCGCTTATTCCTTCTATAACCTTTTTGATGAGCCGCTGCAGCCGCCTCCTGATATTTTTTTCGCATCGTTCATTGTACTGTTTTCGCGATTGCATGGTTCCGATAAAAACGTTTTCGAGCGGAATATGAACGTGGTAAAGAATAATGGAACTCCCCGCTCTCTGAGCAAGGTCCACTGCAAAACGGAATGCTTTTTCTGCAGCAGGAGAAAAATCCGTGGGAACTAACAGACGTTTCATAATTCAATTACTTATGATCAAAATTATTACACGGATAAATTTGAGATAGAAATAAGTTATGAGGAATGACGAAGCTCATATGCTGAATTGATTATGAGAATTTCCAAAAACATCAAAAAAAATACACAGGCGCCCGAGGTGCCTGTGTATTACATGGTTTCAGGTACATTATCGTTGTTCAATAGAACTGGTATTCAGCTTCCTGCTTCAATGCCCGTACTACGGCTTTGTCTTTTCCACGCAGCAAATGGTGATAATCTTTAGGATTGATCGGCTTGAAATATTCAATTGGCGACAAGCTCAGTTTCCTTTTCAATCCCATATCCTTCATCAGCAGGTCCAGGTGATGATAATTGAACGGAGCGATGCAGGTTCCGCTGAATTCCGAAGCAATAGGCCTGCTGCTGCTGCGCCATTTCTCCATATAGTCCATTTCCTTATTCATCTTTTCAACGGAAGGCAGCGCCAGTTTCTGTTCCGCATACCGCACCAGCCAGTTGGCCGCTACTTCAGAAGTAAGCGTGGTGAATAAACTTGAATTGAATCCCACAAATCCGAGTTGAGGCAATTGCGGGTTGATGATATTCCTGAACAGCCGGTATTGTCCGTTCTGCCCGATGATGAATTGTTTGTACGCAGGCTCCAGGAAAGGCAGTTCCTGTGTAAAGCCTGTACCAAACACGATCATGTCAGGCTGGATGGTTTCACCATTGCCGAGTATCACGTTCTTCCCTTCCATTCTGGCAATAGTGGTCTGTTTCGCATTGATAAGCCCTGACCTCACTTTCTCATAAAATCCTTCCGGTGCAACACCCAGGCTGCAACTGATCTGATCTTCGATCCTGTGTTTTGGCACCATTCCACAGGCTTTCAGTTTGAATTGCATTTTCAGTAAGGCTTCCAATCCTCTCCATTGCGCCCATACCAACGGCTTGCCTATTGAATGCAATATTTTTTGCCCGAATGATTTGCGTGGCGCACTGAAGAATGCCTCCGATAATCGTGAGAACAGCAGGAATCGCATATTCACTTTATTTCCGAAATAGCGTGGTACCTTCCACTGTGCCTTACGATAGAGCAAAGTACAGGCTGCCGCATTGTCGGCCGCTGTTGTTGCAATATCCGTAGCCGATTTGGCAAAGCCCACTACCGCAACTTTTTTTCCTTTCAACATATTCGCATCCTTCACCTGGCTGGAATGAAGTATCTCTCCTCCTTCCTGCAAAAAACTCTCACTACCTGCAACAGCAGGAATATATGGTTTGTGGAATGTGCCTGTGCAAATAGCTACAAAATCGAATCGCATGTATTTATCTTCAGCGGTCTTCAGGTCCGTTACCTCCATATGCCAGGCGCCTTCCCGGAAACTCAGTGTGTTCACCTTAGCATTGAACCAGATATGCGGAAATACCCGGAATCTTTTCGCATATCCTTCCAGGTAAGCCTGCACCTGTTCTCCTGAAGGCCACAAAGGGTAACCTGCCGGCATCGGATAATCAGAGAAAGCATATTCATCCCTGGTGGTTTGTGTTGCAACGCCAACGTAGGAGCGGCTTCTCTCCCATACTCCCCCTGCACTGGACGATTTTTCCAGGACAGTAACCTGGTATCCTTTCTCGATGAACGCTTTTGCTGTGGCGAGACCGCTGATGCCGGCCCCGATAATGCCGATATGTTTCATGGGATCTGTTTTAATTGTTGAACCAAAGCTAACCTTCACTGTTAGTTCACTTACCCGCCGGTTAATGATTGCGGGTTGTTGCTTAACGGAAGACAAAATCGGCTAAACGGGATACCACTCATTTTCATTAATTTTAGTCACTACCTTTTAAAAACACCTTTTTATGGCAAAAAGCAAGACCATCTCCGCCGCTGACGATTTTTTCGCCAATGCCGAAGCATGGCATGATGAATTCGAACAATTGAGAACGATCCTGCTGGATTGTCAACTGGATGAAGAACTGAAATGGGGACAGGCCTGTTATACATACCAGAATAAGAATATCGTTCTGATACACGGTTTCAAGGAATACTGCGCACTACTTTTCTTCAAAGGCGCGCTGCTCAACGATCCAAACGGCATCCTGGTACAACAATCAGAAAATGTACAGAGCGCCCGGCAGGTCCGTTTCACCAATGCGAAACAGATCACCAAATTGAAAACCGCACTGAAAACATATGTGTATGAAGCCATCGAAGTGGAAAGGGCCGGACTGAAAGTGAAACTGAAAAAGGTGGAGGAATATCCGGTAGTGGAAGAATTCCAGAAAAAGCTCGACAGCAAACCTGCACTCAAAAAGGCTTTCGAGGCATTGACGCCTGGCCGCCAGAGAGGATATCTTTTGCATTTCTCATCCGCCAAACAATCCAAAACCCGTGCTGAGAGAGTGGAAAAATGTACAAAATTGATACTTGCAGGCAAGGGGCTTAACGATTAGGAGTAACCGATTTGATCATCTGAATCAATGTTGCCTATGGAAAAGAATAAAATCAGTAGAAGTACTATAATAGCAACTCAATATTTTGAATTCCTGGACCATCATATTGAAGATGTTGTGAACGGAGATGTACCTGATTTCTTCGAACTGAACCGCATTGCGCGCGAACTGGCCGTTTCCCACAAGCATCTCACCGATATCATCAAAACAGAGAAAGGGCACCCTCCCTGCCATTTCTATGATGCAAAGATCATCAGCAAAGCCCAGGAATTACTGATTGAATCCGATCTTTCCATTGCACAGATCGCCATGAAACTGACCTACGACCCTTCCAATTTTTCAAAGTTCTTCAAGAAGTTGACAGGGTTCACTCCCGGTGATTACAGGAATGAAAAAAAGAAGTAGTAATCCGGTAAAAAATCCGAAAAGTTCACCATAATAAACCTGTTTACATCATTGACCTTCGTATCCAACTTAAAAAAGGATACTATGGCAAACAACAATGTAAATGGAAAAGTGGTCTTAATTGCAGGAGGAGCCAAAAACCTTGGCGGATTACTGAGCAGGAACTTTGCGGCGAAAGGAGCCAAACTGGTGATCCACTACAACAGCGCCAGCACACAGCCCGATGCGGAAAAAACATTGACAGAAGTACAGGCAGCAGGAGCAGAAGCCATCCTCTTCCAGGGAGATCTTACCAGGCCAAGGAATATCATCACGCTTTTTGATGCAGCCGTTTCAAGATTTGGTGGTATCGATATCGCCATCAACACAGTCGGCAAGGTTTTGAAAAAACCAATTGCAGATACAACCGAAGCAGAATACGATAGCATGAGCGATATCAACTCGAAGGCCGCTTACTTCTTCATCCAGGAAGCAGGAAAGAAACTGAACAACAATGGTAAGATCTGCACCATCGTTACCTCGCTGCTGGCTGCCTATACAGGACTCTACTCTACTTATGAAGGAATGAAAGCGCCAGTAGAACATTTCACCAGGGCAGCTTCCAAAGAATTCGGCGGCAGGGGAATTTCAGTGACCGCAGTTGCGCCCGGACCAATGGACACGCCGTTCTTTTATGGACAGGAAAGTGAAGATGCCGTTGCCTATCACAAATCAGCGTCTGCACTCGGTGGTTTGACAGACATAAAGGATATCGCGCCGCTGGTAGAGTTCCTGGTCACTGATGGCTGGTGGATAACCGGACAAACCATTTTTGCAAACGGAGGTTATACTACAAGATAAACATTTCGCACAGTCAGTATGAAAATGAGAAGCTTTGGCAGGCTTTTCATTTTCTTTTTTATAGAATAATAAAACATTACAACTATGGTCCTGAAAGTCATCAACGCAATACTGATCCTTATTGCCGTTTTCATGGGGTTCAAACAGGGATATGCCATGTTCTCAGGAAAACCGGAAATGTTGCAGATGTTCAGCAAATGGGGATTGGAAAGAAATGGCGTAATGATAAATGGCGCCATTACCATCATCGCTGCCTTGCTGATCCTGTTCCCAAAAACTTTCGTTTGGGGCAATTTCCTGATGGCCGCAGGGATCCTTCTGATCATCTGTTTTCAACTGCTGGATAAAAATTTGAAAGGAGCAGCCATTGAACTGCCCTTCCTCCTGCTCAATCTGGTGATCCTCTATCTGCAGCATCCTTTGAAAAATAACTGATTGCCATCCTCCGGACAGACTACCTGAACTGTTCTTTTCCTCCCTGTTTTTTACTTCTCAAAAAAAAATTGCCGATTTTTTTTGCACAATCATTTGACTGCATATATTTGCAGTCAAATAGCTGCAAATGGAATTAAGAAGAGATGTTTTCCAGGCCATTGCCGACCCAACCCGCAGGGCCATCATTACTTTACTGGCAGTGAGCGCCATGACTCCCGGCGCCATTGCTGAAAATTTCGATTCCTCCCGTCAAACCATTTCCAAACATATTCAGATCCTCACCGAGTGTGAACTGGTAAAACAGGAACAGAACGGCAGGGAGATATTCTATCATTTAAACCCTAAAAAGATGAAAGAGATTGCAGATTTTATCGAGCCTTTCCGGAATCTTTGGGATGATCGTTTCAACAAACTGGAATCGATCATGAAAAAATATAAAACTAAAAAATAGAAATCATGGAAAGAAAGACACAGGTACATGCTGAAGAGGGGAAACAATACCTCACCATCACCAGGGAATTTGAGATACCCGTTGACCTTTTATTCCAGGCCCATACCGATCCGGAGATCATTACGCAATGGATGGGCACCAAAGTATTGAAGTTTGAAGGCAAACAAAATGGCGGCTTTACTTATGAAACCTCGGACCCGCAAGGGAATGTGGTATTCCGGGGCAATGGCGTGTTCCATGAATTTGTGCCGAACGAAAAACTGGTCCGTACTTTCCAGATGATGAGTGAAGGCTTCGACGCACAACTGGAATTCTTCACATTTGAAGCGCTGGATGAGGATAACAGCAAACTCACCATGTTTGTAGTGTACAAAACCCCTGAACACCGGGAAAACCAACTGAAACTTCCATTCAGACAAGGTCTCAACTGGGCGCATAACGAAATGGAAAAAGTGGCGAAACAGATAAAAGCAGCCCGCTAAGGTCCGGCACAGTTTTTCTTGTTATCAAATAACCATAAAAGCAGTCATATGAGTAAATCCACCACAAAGAAATTATCCGCAGCTGAACAACAGGAACTGCTGCAAACATTGAAAGCCCGTTTCGATAAGAATATGAATCGCCACAAAGGAATTGCATGGGAAGATGTTCGCGCCAAACTGGAATCCAAACCGGCAGCCCTGCATACACTCAATGAGATGGAAATCACCGGCGGAGAACCGGACCTGGTGGGATTCGATAAGAAGTCCGGCGAATTTATTTTCTTCGACTGCTCTGCAGAATCACCGAAAGGCCGTAGAAGCGTTTGTTTCGATGGTGAAGCTCTCGCCGCCCGCAAACAGCACAAGCCAGACGACAGCGCCGTAGAAATGGCCAAAGCCATCGGTGTTGAAATATTATCCGAAGAAGAATACCGCTATTTGCAGGAACTGGGAGAATTCGATCTGAAAACATCCAGTTGGATCCAGACCCCGGCAAAGATCAGGAAACTCGGCGGTGCTTTGTTCTGCGACAGAAGATATGATACAATATTTGTGTATCACAACGGCGCAGATTCTTATTATGCAGCGAGAGGATTCAGAGGAAGCCTGAGAGTGTAATGACTATTACTTATTTATTTTGGTGCTGGCAGTCGCTCGCCTCTGGCGAGTGACTTGTATTTGTTCGCCTCCGGCGAACACTGCGTCGCCAGACGCGACTAAAAAGCAGTCACTCGCCAGAGGCGAGCGACAGCCAGCACGCTGTACAGCCCCAACTTTCCATTTTCTCACTTTTCCGTCTCATAGATCAGCTGCACTACTCCTGACCTGAACACTTTCGTATCCATCAATTTCAACCTCACCCTTTCTTTCAGGTTCTCAAATAAAGGTTTGCCGCTTCCTAACGCTACCGGGTGTACGGAAACCCTGTATACATCTATCAATCCCAGATCGATAAAAGTTTTGATCAGGCCCGCTCCGCCGTATAACCAGATATCTTTCCCTCCTTCATTCCTGATGGCGTTCACAGCAGCAACGATATCACCAGAAACAAAACTGGCCCTGTCATCATTTCTCTCCTGTTTTGAAAAAACGAACTTCTTCTTCTCATGTACATTTTTCCATAACTCCTGTTCTGTTTTACCGGCATTTGCATCGGGTTGGTAATTACCCCAGGCATCATAGCTCACCCTGCCGTAGAATATGGTATCGATACCAGACAGGAATCCATTAAAGTCCATATCATCATCCATAATACACCAATCGATCTCGCCATTGGGACCTTCAATAAAACCGTCCAGTGTAACCGCCAGGTCCAATACTATTTTTTTCATGATTAAAATTTATTTGACGTATAACAAAACCAATACACGCTATTGTTCGGATTGTGGAAAAATGAACAGGCTAAGAATGGAAACAATCTAAACAGTATCTTGCAACTTTCTGCTACCCATGTACACGAGAGAAGAAATATCGAAGATCAAACAATCCTTCTGGGCTGCATTCGGCAGTTACATGAAGCCCATACAATCCGTCGATGGCCTGCCCGTTACCTGGCTCAATTACAAGACAGGCGTGAATGGCATCAGTTTTAAAATGGATGCGGACCGCGACCATGCCATCATCCTCATCTCCCTCTCACATAAGAATCCTGAAACCAGACAATCCCATTACCAGCAATTCATCCGGCTCCAGCCCATGCTTTGGGACGCTTTAAAGGAAGACGACTGGATCTGGAAAGAAAATGAAACGGACTGGTTCGGCAAAACCACCAGTTCCATCAGCAAGCTGCTCGAAAATGTAAATGTACTCAAACAATCAGACTGGCCTGAAATCATTTCTTTCCTCAAACCGCGCATCATGGCCCTGGACGAATTCTGGTCTATCACAAAGCCCGCTTTCGAACAATAAACCACCAGGCTGCCTCCTCATCCGTTAATTCAAATGCCTCATCCGTAAAGTCAGTCGCCACATTCATTCCTCCAATTGGCATCTTTGTGCAAAGCCCCGCTTGAATGAGGATCTCTATTATTCATGTTTTTTGTCTCCTGCTCACACTAGGTTGCTGCTTGCCGTTATCAAAGGCGCAGCAGGCTGGTCAGTGCGACAGCTGGGCCACTACCCTGGCAAACAAAAAAGGAACGGTTACCGCACTCTGGGACAACATCGAACCTTTCATTTACATGAACAAAGCCGGTCAACTTTCCGGGGTGGAATACGAGATCATGGAAAGCCTGAAATCATACCTGCAGCTGAAATACAAGATAGAGCTCGATATCCGCTGGATGCAGGCCGGAAGCTTCCACAATATTTTCAGCAGGGTGAAGGAAAGTGATTGCAGCGGCCTCTTCGGATGGTCCTATTATTCCATTACCCCTGAAAGAAAAAAAGAAGTGCAGTTCACCATGCCCTATATGCCGGATGTGAATGTGCTGGTCACCAATAACCTGGAACCCATGTATGCAAGCCCGAAAGAGTTCACCGGGCGCCTCCGCGATATGCACGCTTTCACACAACCGCAAACCACCATGGAAGAGGATGTGATGATGCTGCGCAACAATTTCTACCCCGGACTGCCCCTCTCCTATGCCACAGATGATTACGAGATCATGAAGGCTGTTGCCAATCACAATAACAGCTTCGGTTATGTGCCACTGTCAGTTTACATCGTTGCATTACAAAAAGATATTCGTGTAAAAAGGCAACAGGTGCTGAGCAGCCACAGGCAAGGCTTTGCAGCCGTGATGCCGATCAGTTCGGATTGGAAACCTGTAATGGACGAATATTTTTCCTCGCCTCTTTTCCGCATGAAGGCCAGCGCCATCATCGCCAAATACCTCGGCACGGAAGTGAAAGACCTGGTGTTCGAAGACAGCCTGCTAATGAACGGTCCTGCTGCATCCGACCTGGTATCGCTGGAAAAGGAGATCGTCACCAAACGATTGATGGACACGGTTGTTGAAGTACAACAGCAGGGCGCATTGCGCAATATCCTCATCATACTGTTCGGATCAGGCGTACTGATGAGCGCTGTACTGTACAGCCGTTTCCGCACAAGGCAAAAACTCAATGCCCAACTGGAACAGCAGAAGCAACAGATAGAACAGATGAACCAGCTGCTGAAGATGAAGATCCTGCAGGCAAGGCTCAACCCGCATTTCCTGTTCAACTCGCTCAATTCGATCCAGTATTTTATTGCCGGTGGCGATAAGAAAATATCGCTGCAATATATCAGTCGATTTGCCGCCTTTCTCCGCAAAGTGATCAACTATGGCGACGAGCTCAGCATTCAGGTACAGGATGAAGCCAGTCTGCTGCGCGAATACCTCTGGCTGGAGCATTGCCGCTTCTTTGACAAATTCGATTATGAGATCACCGTGCATCCATCCGCCAGCAAGGCCAGCATCCTGCCTTTCCTCACACATTCGCTGGTGGAAAGTGCACTGTACAAAGGCATCCTGCACCTCAACAACGGGCATAAGGGAAAACTTGATGTTGAATTCATGGGCGAAGCAAATTCGCTGGTGGTAAAGATCTCCGACAATGGCTGCAACCGCACCATCAGTCAGATAGTGGAAAACAGGAAAGAGCATATTAACGGTGATGAACAAATGCTGATGCGGAGGATTGAACTTTTCAATGCGCACAATCAACGGAAGATAACCGCCAGCGCGGCAGACAATCATCAGTCCGGTGAGCAGCACCGGCATGTGGCCACACTGGAAATACCTCAACCTTTATTCGATCTGAACCAAACTTAACAACCTTAATTATGAAATACCAGGCAATCATCGTGGAAGATGAACAACTGAACCGCGATTTCCTGCTGAACCTTTTACAGGAATTTTGTCCACATATCGAAGTGGTAGCCACAGCCGCTTCCGTGAACGAAGCCGTATCCGCCATCCGGGCCCATGATCCGCAGATCATTTTCCTGGACATCGAGCTGCAGACAGCTACCGGCTTTGATGTACTGGAACTGGTGCGCGACACAAAATTCGAGATCATCTTCACCACCGCTTACGATCATTACGCCATCAAGGCTATCCGCTTCAGCGCCATCGACTACCTGCTGAAGCCCATCAATTACGAAGAGCTAACACGCGCTGTGAGCAAAGCCATCGAATCACTGAAAGTAAAACAGCAGGACGATCGTCTGGAATTACTCATGCGCAATGTCCGCATCCCTTCGGGAGATGATTTTTCCATCAGTCTCTCCACTGCTGAAGGCATCGAATACATTCCCCTTCAGCAGATCAGTTACCTGGAAGCAAAAGGTCCGTATACCACTTTCTTCCTGAAAAGCGGGAACCATATGATCGTGTGCAAACATTTGAAGGAATATGAAATGATGCTGACCGAACATGGTTTTTTCCGTTTACACAATTCCTATATGGTGAATATGAAAGAAGTGAAAAAGATGATACGTGCAGACGGTGGTTATGCCGTGATGAACAACGATGCCATGATTGCCATCTCGCCCAGGAAGAAAGATGAATTCCTGCAACTGATGAGCCGGCGGCTGGTGTAAGCCTCCTTCAACTTTATCCCATTCAAGATGTCTAACACGAACCATATTCTGGAACAACAATTCAGGCTGCTGCAACAGGAGAACGAAATGCTGCGCAGTGGCCGGTTTCCGCATACCAACTCGGTGAATGTGCCCGATGAGCTACGTCCTGTTTTTGATGTGGCGGAAGGAACAGTACGGGAATATTTCAGGGATTTCAAAATGGATCCCGGCTGCGGCACCATCGAGATCAATGATCAGCGCTATGTGCTGGTGCGCGCCTCCGCCTTTTCCAAAGGATTCCTGGAAACGATACAGGGGCTGTATGCAGACAAAGGCCCCAGCGAAGCCTTCGCCATCGGCCGCAATTTTCTTTTCGACTATGCGCATGTGATAGGCACCCATGATGCGCGCGACTTCCACCAGAAAATGAACCTCACCGATCCCATTGCGCGGCTGTCCGCAGGTCCCGTGCATTTCGCCTGGTCGGGCTGGGCATTCGTGAACATTCACCCGGAAAGCAATCCCAGTCCGGATGAGGATTTCCTTTTATTGTACGATCACCCCTACTCATTTGAAGCCGATAGCTGGATACGCGCAGGCGTATTGAGCAAAGAGCCGGTCTGCGTAATGAACTCCGGTTATTCTTCCGGATGGTGCGAAGAAAGTTTCGGACTGCCACTTACTGCCGTTGAAGTAAGCTGTATTGCCAAAGGTGATGCCAAATGCAGTTTCGTGATGGCGCCGCCACACCGCATACAGGAACACCTGGAAAAAATAAACAGTAAGAAAAGATATGCTTCGCGAAAACAGTACAATATCCCCACACTCTTTGAAAGGAAAAAAGTAGAAGAAGAAATGGAAAGATCGAAAGCCCTGGCAGAAGAATCAGCCAAAGCAAAAGATGATTTCGTCGCCAACATGAGCCATGAACTGAGAACCCCGCTGGGCGCCATTCTCGGCTTTGCAGACCTCTTACAGAAAACCGATCTCGATCCCGTGCAGCAGGAATATCTCGAAGCTATCCATACTTCAGGCAAAAGCTTACTGAGCATCATCAATGATATCCTCGATCTCTCCAAATTAGACGCCGGTAAATTCATCATTGAATCCGTTCCCTTCAGTATACCCGAACTGATGCACTCCATCCAGGTGATGTTCTCGCCCAGAGCTGCGGGTAAAGAGCTGCGCCTCAGCTGCAGCGCCGATCTCAGCATCAACTACCAGGTAACCGGAGATCCCATGCGCCTCACACAGATACTGGTGAACCTGATCGGCAATGCCATCAAGTTCACAGACAATGGCAGCGTGGATGTGAACTGCATCGTCAGTAAAGAAGATCACGACTCACTCGAGCTGCATTTTTCCGTACGCGATACCGGCATCGGCATCGAACCTGAAAAGATACACAGCATCTTCGACCGCTTTACACAGGCCGAATCACATATCACCCGCCAGTACGGCGGCACAGGGCTTGGACTGGCCATCACCAGGCAACTGATAGAATTGCAGGGAGGAAATATCCGGGTAAAAAGTGAACTGAACAGGGGAACAGAATTCCATTTTATGATCCCCTACAAAAAGGCACATGAGCAACTGCATCAAATACATACCCCATCGAATGGCGCCCCGCGCTCCTTTGGCAGCTTCCGCAGGGTCCTTATCGTGGAAGACAACCTGATCAACCAGAAACTCACCTCCACCATCCTGCATCACAATGGTTTCGAGGTCCGCATCGCGAAAAATGGACGAAAGGCCATCGATATGCTGAAGGAATCAGGGTTCGATCTTATCCTCATGGATATCCAGATGCCCGTACTCGATGGTTACCGCACCACACAACTCATCCGCGACGAGCTCCATATCGGCACTCCCATCATCGCCATGACAGCACATGCGCTTAGTGGTGAACGTGATAAATGCCTCAAAGCAGGCATGAACGACTACCTCGCCAAACCTTTCAGGGAAGCCGATCTGCTGGACAAGATCGCGTATTGGGCATCGTTGGCAGAAGGCAATCATGATTCCAATCATCCCAATTTCAAAAGGATCGACCTCAGTTTCCTGCTGGAGCAAACGCGCAACAACAAGACTTTCATCAGGGAAATGATCCGCATCTTCCTGAAACAATATCCCAAAGACAGGGAAAAACTGAAAAACGCGATTTTAAAACAAGACTATAAGCAGATCTATAAAACGGTACATGCGCTGCGGAATACAGTAGGCTTGTTCGGGCTGTCCTCTTCTATCGGCAATCCGCTGCTGGAAATGGAAAAGCTGGCCCTCGCCAATGAAAAAGTGGAAAACATTCAGCAGCTCCACAACAAAGTGCTGCCGTTGTTCGAAGAAGCTGTAAGAGAGTTGGAATTGTTCAAAGATAATTAGCGTGCCGCCAGTCGCTCGCCTCTGGCGAGTGACTTGTATTTGTTCGCCTCCGGCGAACACCGCGTCGCCGGAGGCGACTAAACAAAAGTCACTCGCCAGAGGCGAGCGACTGGGCACACTCAGATAATATTCACCTCGCGTTCCAGAGCTACGCCAAATCTTGATTGTACACTATCCATTATTTTTGTACTCAGCTCGTATATCTCAGCGCCCCTTGCATTTCCATAATTCACCAGCACCAGTGCCTGTTTCTCGTGGCAACCGGCATCGCCTCTCCTGTAACCTTTCCAGCCGCACTGCTCTATCAGCCAGCCAGCAGCTAATTTCACTGAGCCATCTGCGTTAGTATAACCAACAATGCCTGGGAAATCCTGTTTCAGTTGTTCATAATGCGCAGCGGGCACGGATGGGTTCTTGAAGAAACTGCCGGCATTACCAATTTTTGCGGGATCAGGTAATTTAGAGCTCCTGATCCGGATCACGGCATCGGCAATGGCGCGGATACTGAGTTCTTTCACTCCCATCCTTTCCAACTCCTGTTCGATGGCGCCATAACTGGTATTGAAACGCGGCGTTTTGTTCAGACGGTACGTCACATTAAGGATCACGAACTGGTCCCTGTAACGTCCTTTGAACACGCTTTCACGATAGCCGAATGCACAATCATTATTGGTGAAAGTCAAGATCTTTTTGTCTTTGAGATGGAAAGCTTCCAGCTCTTCGAACACATCCTTTATTTCTACTCCGTATGCGCCGATATTCTGCATGGGACTGGCGCCAACATTCCCCGGGATGAGCGAAAGGTTTTCCAGGCCGGCCCAGCCCCTGCCAATGGAATACTGTACAAACTGATGCCAGTTTTCGCCGGCGCCTGCTTTCACATAGTAATGCGTATCAGTTTCACTTATGAGTTGAATACCCATCAGTTCATTCTTCATCACCAGTCCATCGAAGTTGCGCGTAAACAAAATATTACTTCCGCCACCCAGCACAAGTTTGGCAAGATGATCATCGTCAGACCAGGCTGTCAGTTCCTGTAATGCTTCAAGAGTTCCAAATGTGGAAAACTGACGGGCTCTTGCATCGATGCCCATAGTGTTAAATTGCCTGAGTGAAATATTTTCCTGAATTTGCATATTGCCGTGTTACCCGCAAAATAACGAAATTATGCAAACACAAACAGCGGTCGTATTAGGCGCCACAGGCATGGTAGGTGGCTTATTGGTGCAGCAGTTGTTGCAGAATGATCTGTTCAGCGCCGTTCGTATCCTGGTAAGGAAGCCTGTATCCTTGCAGCATCCCAGGCTGGAAGTGAAACAGGTGAAATTCGATGATGCAGAAAGCTTCAATGATGGCCTGGGTAGAGGCGATTCTATTTTCTGCTGCGTGGGCACTACACAGAAAAAAGTGAAAAACGATAAGTCTGCGTACAGGAAAGTAGATTATGATATTCCTGTAACTGCCGCGCAGTTGGCCCTGAAGAACGGTTTCAGAAAATACCTGCTCGTATCGGCCGTTGGCGCCAATCCGAATTCAGCCAATTTCTATTTGCAACTCAAAGGATCAGTGGAAGAGGACATCAGTTCTTTACCCTTCGAGAGTACACATATCTTCCGGCCCTCATTGCTGATGGGCGATCGTAATGAAAAAAGGACCGGTGAAAAGATCGCCCAGGTGGTGATGCCGCTTATCACCTGGACCATGCTCGGTCCCCTGCGTAAGTACAGGCCTGTCAGCGGCGAAAAAGTGGCCAGGTCAATGATGAATGCTGCCCTCTCTCCTCTTACCGGCCTGCATATTTACCAATATGATCAGATGAAATAATTTATTGCGTGTCTACATCGGGAATGATCACTACGCTGCGAAAACGTTTATCGTAGTGCAATACAGCTATCTGGTCCTGTATCTGTTGTTTACACTGCTGGATGAGGGCTGAATCTTTCGGCAGTTTGAACATCAGCTCCATGAGGTATTGATTACGGATTCGGTTCACAACAGGCTCTGCCGGACCGATCATATATTGTCCGTATTGCGGTTTCAGGTATTCGGCCAGTTGCCTGGCAGCTCCGTCCACCAGCTCTTTCGATTTATTCCTGAATGTCAGTAATATAATACGGGAGAATGGCGGATAAAAGAATTGCCTTCTTCCTTCGATCTCGGTATTGAAGAATGCCGGATAATTATGTTGTTGCACATAATGTAAAACAGGATGCGCCATCTGGGCCACCTGGATCATTACATGGCCTTCCCCATCTTTCCTGCCTGCCCTTCCGCTCACCTGTTCCATCAGCTGAAAGGCGCGTTCGTTAACGCGGAAATCGGCAAAACTCAGGAGACTGTCGGCATCCAGCACGCCAACAAGATTTACATTTTCGAAATCAAGTCCTTTCACCACCATCTGCGTACCAACCAGTACCTGTATGCGCTGTTGCTCGAATTGCTGGATGAGGTTATCATGCGCAGTTTTGCCACGCACACTGTCAACGTCCATCCTGGCCACTTTCACGCCGGGCAGTTGCTCCTCCACATACTCTTCAATTCTTTCCGTACCGAAATTCTGTTGGAGGAAATGATGGTTGCCACAAGCCTGACAGGTGTATACCAGCGGGTACACTGTGCCGCAATAATGGCAATGCAGTTTATTGGTGTTCTTATGGAAATTGAGACTCACATCGCAGAACTTGCAATGCGGGATCCAGCCGCAGGTCTGGCAAACCTGGTAAGGGCTGTAGCCGCGCCGGTTCTGGAAGAGGATCACCTGCTTGCCTGCCTCGAGCGACCGTTGAATGGCCGCTTTGAGTTCGGGCGTGAGGATCACTTTCTCCTTGTTCAGTTTTGGCGTTTTCTTGATGTCCACCAATTCAATGGTTGGCATCTTCACACCGCCGAAACGCTCGGCCAGTTCCACAAATCCATATTTCTGTTGCTGCGCATTGTAATAGCTTTCCACGGAAGGTGTGGCGCTGCCCAGCAATACTTTTGCTTTGAAGAGTGATGCATAATATATCGCCGCATCGCGCGCATTGTAACGAGGTGCAGGTTCCTGTTGCTTGAAACTGGGATCATGTTCTTCGTCTATCACAATCAATCCCAGGTCAGTAAAAGGAAGGAAGATGGATGAGCGGGCGCCCAGCACCACTTTCAATTCCCCGGTCTTTACTTTATTCCATATTTCTATCCGCTCGTTCTGGTTGAATTTCGAGTGATAGATCCCGATATAGCCACCGAAATGTTTCTGCAATCTTCGTATGATCTGGCTCGTGAGTGCGATCTCCGGAAGCAGGTATAACACCTGCTTGCCCTGCCGTATGGCATTTTCGATCAGCCTGATATACACCTGTGTTTTCCCGCTGGCAGTTACTCCGTGCAGCAGGGTCACCGGTTTTTGTTCGAAGCTTTGTTTCACTTTTTCATAAGCTTCTTCCTGTGCAGGCGTGAGCGAGAAATCTATTTTGATATCTCTTGGAAGATAGAGCAGGCGGTCTATCTGTCGTTTTTCCAGCCAGAGGATATTCTTGTCAACAAGTCCTTTGAGCTGCGCATCGGAAGCCCCGCTTTTTTTCAGCAGTTCCGATTTGGTTACCTCGCCCTGCGTTTTCTGCAGGTGGAGGTAGCTGAGCAGCAGCTCCATTTGTTTTTCGGCGCGTTGCAGTTTTTTATCTTCATTCAGCAGGTCCGCCAGTGCATCTTCATTATCATACACTGTGTTCAGCATCACGAAAGTTTCCTTCTTGGGCGAATAGGATTCTTTCAATGCCTCCCAAACGGAGCAGACTTTTTTCTCGATCAGCCGCTTGATCACGGGATATACATGCGATGAATCCAGCACCTGCTGTACTTCCGGAACTTTCAGTTCTTTTTTGATGAGCAGTGCTTCTGCCACGAGGAATTCGTCGTGGTCCAGTTGCATGAAGTCTTCACCATACTCTTCATTGAATACGATGGTGGTTTCACTGCTGAGTTTGAAATGCGAAGGGAGTGCAGCGGCCATCACTTCTCCTTCGGAGCACATATAATATTGGGCGATCCAATGCCAGAGTTGTAATTGCTGGGGATAAATGATGGGTTCCACATCCAGTACATTGAGCACTTCCTTGGGCTCAAAAGCCTGTGGCATCTCATTATGCAGGTTGCGGATCACCCCTGCATATTTCTTGTTCTTGCCCAGCACCACTTCCACGCGAACGCCCGGACGCACCTGTTCCCGGAACCGTTCAGGTACGCTCCAGGTATAGTTCCTGGGTAAGGCCAATGGTATGATAACTTCAGCAAACAAGATCCAAATGTAAGTCAGAACATCCGGTTTTTAATCAAGGGGTTGGCAGTCGCTCGCCTCTGGCGAGTGACTTTTATTCCGTCGCCTCCGGCGACGCGGTGTTCGCCGGAGGCGAACAAATACAGGTCACTCGCCGGAGGCGAGCGACTGTGGCACGCTGTGGATCCATGCTGCATTATATTTCCGCAGCGCAGTGGCCATGGCATTGTATACTTTTTCTTTCAGCGCCTGCACGTCCCTGGTGGTGAGGCCATCTACCGGAACAGGCTCGAGAAAAACACTCCGGCTCTTTCCGGGATTCAGTGAGAAAACACTTTTATAGTGCTGCCTGGCGTAGGTATCCAGGAAGAGTACTGGTTTGATGGGCGTTTGCGTTTCGATGGCAATGCGGAAAGCGCCGTCATAAAATCCACGAAGTGGCTCATGCGATTCATTGAATGTGCCTTCGGGAAATATAAAAATGGAAATCCCTTTTCTGATAACTGATTTGAGTACACGAACACTTTTGGCCCGGCCTTCGGCGCTGGACCTGTCCACTGTTACAGCTGCATTCCTGTAAATGAAACCGAATACCGGCACTTTACTCATTTCGGCTTTGCCGAGAATTCGAACGGGCTGCCGGATCGTTTTTACGATCACGGGGATATCGAGATAGGAAATATGATTGGCAACAAAAATATATTGCTGGTTTTTATCATGGGGGAACTGGTAGATATTCCGGTGTACAATGCCTGTGAGGAGGAACCAGGCGTCTGCCCAGAGCTGGCAGCAACGGTAGATGAAATTCCCGCCGTTGATCTTTCCGAAAAATGAGGCCACCATCACCATGGGGAAAACGAGTAGCATCAGCACAACGAAACAGATCGCGGCATAGAGGAAATAGAGGCCTTTAGCGGGTAATAAAAGATACTTCATCAGGGTCGAAAACGTAAATATAATAGATGCGTTCGAATACCTGCAAGAAACGCTTCCCGATCACAGGGTTTTAACTTATTTACAATTGCAGGGCCATTCAGTATCGAGATCGATCACGGTGATCACCACCATGCCGCGGTCTGATGGTGCGAAGATGATGCGCACTTCCTGTCCGTCTTTTGTTTTGCCTTCGAGAGCGTATTTGGGATCGGGGCGGGCGGCGGGATCGCTTTTGCGATCATTGACGCGTCCGTTCAGGAGAATATCGCGCACTTCCGCTTCATCGATATGGCGGCAGCCCATGCGGCAGCGGGCATGCCTGGTGAAGATCAGCTTTTCCGAGCGGCGGTTGAATCCTTCCGTGCGGTTGGGATCATCACTGGGTGGGTTAGACGGGTCCCGGCGGGAAGGATCGTTATTGCGCCTGTTCTCAGTGCGTTTATCGCGCTGTTCTTGTGTTGTTTTCTCTTTTTCCTGTTTTGCATGATTATTCCTGATAAAAGTGGTTATCAGTATCGCAGCGAGCGCAACTACAGCTATCAGGTATTTAATTTTTCCGGACTTCATTCAACCAGTTTTTTTAGAGTGCCGCGGGGGCTGACCAAAAAGGGCGGAGAGCTGGCAGTCGCTCGCCTCCCGGCGAGTGACTTCTATTTGTTCGCCTCCGGCGAACACCGCGTCGCCAGAGGCGACTAAACAAAACTCACTCGCCGGGAGGCGAGCGAGTGGGCTCCCCGAAATGCTAAGAGGGAAGCTTTTTAGTCAGCCCCCCGGCACCTTGTTTTCTGCAATTTAACGGCAAAACCCAGACTTTCCTATCTTTGCGCCCTGATGGAAACAAAAAGAACAGTAGCGTTTCATACACTCGGTTGTAAACTCAATTTCTCCGAAACCTCTACCCTGGCCCGGATGCTGGAACAGGATGGCTTCGAGAAACGTGCGTTTGAAGACCTGGCGGACGTATACGTGATCAATACCTGTTCTGTTACCGAGAATGCCGATAAGGAATGCCGTCACCTGGTGCGCCGCATCCAGCGCAAGGCCCCTCAGAGCCTGGTGGTGATCACCGGTTGCTACGCACAATTGAAACCCAGAGAGATCGCAGATATTCCGGGGGTAGACCTGGTGCTGGGCGCTGCCGAAAAATTCAATATCGGCCAACACCTGAAAGAACTCACCAAGGGCAATTCCGCCCTGATCTGCAGCTGCGATATAGAAGAAGTGAGCGGATTCAACGCCTCTTATTCCCGGAACGACCGCACCCGCACTTTCATGAAAGTACAGGACGGCTGTGATTACAACTGCTCTTTCTGCACCATTCCCATGGCCCGCGGCAAGAGCCGTAGCGATAATGTTGACAATGTTGTGAAACATGCAACCCGCCTGGCAACAGAAGGAGTGAAAGAGATCGTTTTGACAGGTGTGAACCTGGGAGATTTCGGGAAAGGCGCCGATGGCAACAAAAAACACGAAGAGAATTTCTTCGATTTAGTGAAAGCGCTGGACCTGGTGGAAGGTATTCAACGCTACCGCATTTCCAGCATCGAGCCCAACCTGCTCACCAATGAGATCATTGAACATGTTGCCAACAGCAATAAGTTCATGCCTCATTTCCATATTCCGCTTCAGAGCGGCAGCAACAAAATACTTGGACTGATGCGCCGCCGTTACAAAAGGGAACTGTATGCAGATCGCGTGCAGTTGATCAAAACCCTGATGCCGCACTGCGCCATCGGAGTTGACGTGATCGTTGGCTTCCCCGGCGAAACTGAAGCAGATTTCAGGGAAACATTCGACTTCCTCCATTCACTCGACATATCTTACCTCCACGTATTCACCTATTCCGAGAGAGACAATACCAAAGCGCTGGAAATTACACCGGTAGTGCCCATCGAAGTAAGGCACGAACGCAACAAGAGCCTGCGCAATCTCTCCTATATGAAAATGCAGTACTTCACCCAACTTCATGCCGGGCAAACCCGTAAAGTATTATTCGAGATGTTCAACAAGAATGGTATGATGGAAGGGTATACAGACAACTACATCAAAGTGACCACGCCCCACCGCGCCGAATGGGCCAACCAGGTGGTGGAATGGAAATTGTAATCCTGCATATAGAACCTTTTCCTCCGATTTACTGTTATAACATTCAGTCATGAAGAAATACCAGGTTACGATACATTTTGAAATGGATGATGATTTTACGTCCCTGGTCCCCTCCCACCGTGTATACATCAATACATTGATCGAGAAAGGGATCATCGATCAGTATGTTGTGAGCATGGAATCCCAGCGTGTATGGATCACGTTCACAGCGGAAGACAAGGAAGATGTTGAGAATTATCTTCAGCAATCCCCTCTTTACCGGTACTGGAGTTGTGAGATCGATGAACTGTTTGTAGTGGACGGCCAGCATTACAGGTTACCGGCTGTTCGTCTCAATTAATACACCAGCATATACTTGTAGTACGCCGGGAATTCCCGGACCAGTCCGAAGATATCCTTCCAGAAATATGCACGTGAGTGATCTGTAGCAACATTTTCAAATCCGAGTTTCTTTACAATATACCTGCATCGCAGCACATGGAACCAACTACTCACCACCACGGCTGACCGAAAATGTTCCTGCTGGTTCAGCGCGATGAAATTTTTAGCCGTGAAATAACTGTTATCGCCTTTATTATCTGTAAAAATATCTTTTGCCGGCACGCCCTGTTCAACCAGGTAATTCCTCATAGCATCGCCTTCGGGAAAACCGGATTCTCCTATTCCGCCACTCACCATGATCATTTTCACCTGCTGATTACGGTAAAGCCTAAGCGCAGCATCAACCCTTCCTTTCAACCAGGGGCTCAGACTACCATCGCTGTACGCTTCATTACCCAGCACAATGGCCACATCTGCCTGTGTTCTGAAATCCTGAAGCCCCACAACTGTGGCCCAGGTACAATGTACGATCATCCAGAGAAGAACCAAAGAGATACAACGTTTGAGTAATCTTACTATCAGGAACATGAATTGGAGCTTTGGGACCAGCGGTCCTGTTTAATTTTTTGTTTAACGGTTTTTTCTGTTAACCTTCCGGGAATAATTCTTCATTACCAGGAAACATTTTTCCATCCCCCTCCGGCAACTGCCTTCGTCCTCCGGTCCCGTCTGCGCCGGCAAAAACCCGAAAGTTCCCTTTCTTTCAGACTGTATACGAATGAGTTGAAAAGAATTGCCTTCCCAAGTTTACAAAACCATATCAGGTATCAAAAAAACGGAAGCAATTTTTTTGTGAAAAAATATCTTAGTACCTTTTTCCGGCAATTGTGAAGCAACTCTCCGACTCAACACCTTATCCTGAAGGGCATTTCAAACTCTGACCCCGTATTTCCGTACCTGCCCTGATACGGGAATGCGACATTTATTGACAAAAGAAAGAAAACTGAAGGTTAGCAATAACCGTAAATGGTTGTGATGTTACCGGTAACGCTCCAACATCCTCCACAATTTAGCGCTATGATCAATTCTACGCACCTGCTTCACATCCTGATCATTGAAGATAGTCCGAGCGACTTTTACCTATTCAATGAATTCCTTCGATTAACACAATTACAAGTTCAGACACTGCATCATGCCAATTCACTGGCAGAAGCCATTCCTATTGTGGACGAGTACCAGCCGGACCTGATCTTTCTTGATCTGACACTTCCGGACAGTGAAGGCATCGAAACATTCAAACAATTACACCAGCGCGCTTCGCATATCGGTATCATCGTACTGAGCGGGCTGGACGACAAACAGGTTGCACTGCAAACCATCGCCGAAGGCGCGCAGGACTACCTCATGAAAGGCGAGTACGATGAGATCCTGCTCGCCAAGGCCATCCAGTACAGCATAGAAAGAAAAAAGATCCTTCAGGCCGTGGTAGAGAACTATGAACGATTCAACACACTCATCAAAGCCACCAACGATACCATCTGGGAATGGAACCTAAACAACCAGCAGATCACCTGGAATGAAGGTATTACCACTACTTTCGGTTACCCGGCATCGAAAGTAAAGCCTGCTGCATCCTGGCATCATAAAAATATCCATCCGGACGACCGGGAACGGGTGCTGGACCGCATTGCACGCTGCCTTAGCGAGGGGCTTGACCAATGGGAAGATGAATACCGGTACCTCACTGCAGACGGACAATATAAATTCGTGTACGACCGGGGTTATATCCTTAGCCGCGATCAAAAGCCTTACGGCATGATCGGCGCCATGCTGGATATTACGGAGCGGAAAAGAAAACAGGAGGAACAGATCGAAACGCAGAAACTGATCACCCGCATCACCATACAAACTCAGGAACAGGAAAGAAGGGAGATCGGCCTGGAGCTGCACGACAATATCAACCAGATCCTCGCTACTGCCAAACTCTGTGTAGACATGGCCATCAATGAGGACGATATCAGCAAGGAACTGTTGTATAAAAGTTACGACAGTATTTCCAAAGCCATCAATGAGATCCGTTCACTTTCCAAGAACCTTGTTCCTCCTTCCCTGGGAGACATCGGTCTGAAGGAAGCATTGCTGGAAATGATCGAGAACATGACTGTATCACCCGGCCTTAAGATCAAGATCAAAGCCAATGACCCGCATGTGGAGAGTTTGAGCAATAACAAAAAGCTCATCATCTACAGGATCGTGCAGGAGCAGGTGAACAATATCGTGAAGCACGCGAGGGCCAGCCTGGCGGAAATAGAGCTGAAAACAGATCAGCATGCTACATATCTCGTCATAAAAGACAATGGGATCGGATTTGAGCCGCGGAAAAAAGGCAAAGGCATTGGCTTGCACAATATCCTCAGCCGCGTGGAAATGCAGAACGGCAATATGGAGATCATCAGCAGTCCCGGAGCCGGATGTACCCTGAAGATCGTGATGCCGCTCTGAACGGCTGATCAGAATTTTTCAGGGAAATATTCCTGCAGTACATCCATCAGCATTTCTGTTGTCAGTGGCTTATTCCTGAATGCGGCGATCATGTTGTGATTTTTTGCTTTCACCTCATCTTCAGGATTGTAAGAAGTAGTGAGCATTACCACTACAACGCGGGCCTTCTGGTCTGGCGTGAGTTTTTTATATTCATCCAGGAACTCCCAGCCATCCATGGCTGGCATATTGATATCGAGAAAGATCAGGTCGGGTGTTGCCGATCCTTCTTTCTCATCAGGTTCAGCTGTAAGGTAATCGAGGGCGTCAGTTGCGCTTTGTTCTACCTGAACATTCTCAGCGCAACTGGCTTCATCGATGATCATTTTGTTCAGAAAATTAGTGGGCTCGTCGTCATCGATAAGTAGGATGCAGTTTAGTTTACGTTTCATAATCGCTGTGTTTCGGAGATGGTGAAGAAAAAGGTGCAGCCTTCATCAGGCACAGATTCTACCCATATCTTACCTCCGTGTAGCTCTACAATTTTTTTGCAATAGGCAAGTCCGATACCTGTTCCTTCGTAATCCGATCTCTTATGCAGTCTTTTGAACAGCACGAAGATTTTCTCATGGAAGGCAGTATTGATCCCTATGCCATTGTCTTTGAATGAAAAGGTCCATGACCCGTTATCTTTTTCAGCTTTCACGGTGATCACCGGATCGCTGTTGTTCTTTCTGAATTTGATCGAGTTGCTCACCAGGTTCTGGAACAGTTGTTTCATTTCCGTTTTGTAACCTGTTATCTGCGGCAGCGGCTCGGATTGTATCGAGGCATTGGTTTCGCGGATACTCTGGTCCAGATCATGCAACACATCCTGCAAAAGTTCATTACAACACAAAGTAACCAGCTCTTTTTCCTTACCAAGCCTCGAGTAGTCGAGCAGGTTATGGATCAGTACTTTCATGCGGTCAGACGATTGTGAAATATAATCGAGTACCTGGTCCGCGTTATTGTCCAGCTGCCCATAATACCGCTTACGAAGAAGGTCCACAAAACTGGTGGTTGTTCTCAAAGGCTCCTGCAGATCATGCGAAGCTACGTAAGCAAACGTTTCCAACTCGCGGTTTTTTACTTCCAGCTCCGCCGTTCTCTGTTTTACTTTCCTTTCCAGGGAACTATGGGCTTCGCGGACCTCCATTTCCAGTCTTTTCTTTTCAGACAGGTCGCGGATGGCCGCCGTCAGTAACAAACCTTCTTCGGATTTCATAGGGCTTAAACTGATCTCGATGGGAAACTCTGTGCCGTCAACTCTTTTGCCAAAACATTCCACTCTTTCCACCATGGGGCCTGGCTTATTGGTGCCTGCCGACAATTCGCTTCCGATATGCAGCAGCCTTTCAAACCTGGAGATCATCAGCATTTCCACCTTGTTAGTGATCATTTGCTCCCTTTTGTAACCAAACATCTTCTCCGTTTGCGCATTCACCAATTGAATGGTTCCGCTTTCGTCCATGATCACCATGCTGTCCGGCGCAGCTTCCAGGAGGTTACGGAATTTCTCTTCTGCTTTTTTCCGTTGGTCAACCTCTGCCTCCAGTTGCGAATTGGTCTTCAACGCAAATGCCTGTGGCAAAAGTTTGAGCAGGTAGATTACCGTGATCCAGCTGAATACCCCGGTGCAAAAGCGGAACAGGGCATTCAACCTGTATACCGGGAACCAGAAGGTAACGGCATCGATTAGGTGCGTGGCGCCACAGGCCAGGATAAATCCTGCAAAGAAAAAATAGAGCCTGAAGAACCTCGCATCCTGCCGCCGGGAAATATAGCGTATAATGATCAGCGGTATAGCAAAATACGCAGACCATACCAAAAGATCACTGATAATGAATAGCCAGCCATGAAAATCCGTCCAGTTTCCGCAATGCCAGCGTGGTGGCCAGTCTGATGTATCCAGTAGTTTTTCAAAGAATTCGATTACCTGCCGCATAATGGATTAGATTGTACCCACCTACGCTGCACTGCACTTGCAAGGGCCGTCATAGGATTCAGGGCGATTAAAGTTACAATCCAATTTCCATTTTTTATCAGATCAAGGAAAACAGGACAATTCACATTGTCAATTAAAATATTTATTTGACAATTCGCAATTCAGAAACAAACGAAGCGTTTTCACAATTATTGTAACTGGGTTAAAATCTATTGGTTTGTGCATTATCCAATAACTTTGCGGCCCTAACCTTTTTCCTCTAAAATTATCTGTATGAAATGGCATAATAAGGTCACTTCATTGCTCAATATCAGTTATCCTGTAGTGCAGGCGCCAATGCTGGGCATTACCACTCCTCAAATGGTTGCTGCTGTATCTGAAGCCGGTGGACTGGGATCATTACCCGTAGGCGGTCTTTCGGCTGACCAGACCCGGGAGTTGATCCGTTCAGTGAAAGCGCTTACCAGTAAACCATTTGCCGTCAATCTTTTTGCGCATTCGATCCCTTCCAGTATAGATACGGCAGCCTTCACGGCCATGCAGGAATTCCTAACCAGGTTTGCCGCCTCCAATGATATCACGTATGTGCCGCCGGTGCAGAGCATGCTCCGCTTCCATACGTATCACGACCAGATCGATATCCTGCTCAGCGAGCAGGTCCCTTCCGTCAGTTTTACTTTTGGCATTCCGGAAGATGAGCATATAGCCGTTTTAAAGAATCGCGGGTCAAGGCTGATTGGTACAGCCACCTGCGTGGAAGAAGCTTTACTGCTCGATAATAAGTTTGTGGATGTGATCGCTGCACAGGGAGCGGAAGCTGGTGGTCACCGGGGCACTTTCATCACTGAGGGAAAACCTCCAATGATCGGCACCATGAGCCTGGTGCCGCAGATAGTGGATGCAACGCGCCGTCCTGTACTGGCTGCGGGAGGCATTGCAGATGGCAGCACCATGATGGCCGCTATGATGCTGGGCGCGCAAGGCGTTCAGGTAGGCAGCGCTTTTCTCGTCTGCAACGAAAGCTCCGCACCGAATGCGCATAAGCATCGCATTCAGAATGCATCTGCCAGTGATGCCGTGCTCACAAAGAATTTTTCTGGACGATGGGCAAGAGGCATCGAAAATAAATTAATGCGCGCGATTGAAGGATCGGGATTGTCTGCACTCCCCTATCCTTATCAGCAAAGTCTCACAGCAAGTATCAGGAGCTTCGCTCAGCAAAAAGATCTGACGGACTTTGCCACCATGTGGGCCGGGCAATCTGCCAGCAAGGCTGTGAGAAAGCCGGCGGCGGCTATCCTTCAGATGCTGATAGATCAGGCCCGCACTTCTTTTGAGCAGATAGAGAAACATGTGCAGGTGAAGGAGTAGATGCTTGATTTATGATTGGTCAGGCTCCCAGTCCTTTTGCAGACAGGTATTGTTGAACAAAGGCCTGATCAAGTTGTTCCTGTTCAATTCTACCTTTTGTTTCGCGCAAATGACCAAATGCAGTCAATTCAGTTTCTTTCAGTTTCAATTCCATTTTTATATTTCTGGTATCGATGATGCGCATGCCCTGTTGATGATACTTCAGCGTTTCTTCATCCATGAGAATACTTTCCAGTGCAGGGTATAATTGTCTGAATTGATGGAGCATCCTGAAACCAGCCTCATCCAGATCTCCCCAATACAATAACCTGGCTTTTTTGAAGAACGGAACGTCAGAAAGCACATGAAGTGCATTCCCTTTACTCACCAATCCCACTGCATTTTGCCTATTCTGAAGCAGGAAAAGGTTGGTTTCATTCTCTACCAGCCATACTTCCGATATTTCCGGGTCCATTTTTTTCAGGTCTTCTGATGAAACGGCCAGGGTTACAATCCCGGCAGTGTATCTGACGGCCATTCCGGGATCAAGCCAACGTATAGGATACAACACCGGTTTAGCCTTTACGCCAAGGGCCCTGCCGATATCATTTACTTCAACCGGAAATCTCTCTGGTGCAATTTGTTTCAGCAAAGAAAGTAGTATGCTCTCGTACTGTTTAATGAACTTCGTATGCACGGGAACAGGTATGCTACGGAGATAGAACTCAGACAAATCATGGTCTTTTACATAATCGATCACTGCCATCAAATGCTGCCATTGTTCAGAAAGCTCCAGCACTCTTTGTGGCTTATTGGCCAGCCATGGCCTGAGCACAGGTTGCCAGTTCAGCAATTGCTGAACAAGCATCTTGTATTTTTGAATCTCCGCAACCTTATCAAGAATATATAAATAGTCTTCCTCTGCTTCAATCGTAATGTTCGCCGGCCATTTTTGAACACCTAATTTCTTGCTGCTCCAGGTTTCCCATTCAATCGCCCAGCCGGGTCTGGTTTCTTTCTTTTCAAATTCAACAAAATCTTTTGTGGCGTTATGCAACTGTACAGTATTGGCAGGTTTAGTCAGCCCTCTTAACCTGACAGGAAAAAAATGCTCTCCTGTGATCAGTGATCCCAGGTAAACAGCATATTTCTTTTCCAGTTGATTAAGAAATGGATTTCCCTTTTTCATTCTTTGCTGCTTTCCTCTGTTTTTCTTTCAATTCCATTTTGGTCATATTGAAGAGAATACTGTTCCTGCTGTTCACACGTTGCACAAGATGAACGTGCGCAATGAAATCTTCCACTATCTGGATCTTATCACTTGGAGTTACTACCAGCAACTGAAGATGCAATTGTTTGCAAAGTTCCATCAGGTAAGTAGCTTTTTCTTCATCCTGATTACTGAAGCTTTCATCCACAGCAATAAAGCGAAGACTGCGTGCATTTTTACCTTCTCTCGTTATTCCGAACTGGTAAGCAATAGCTGAGCAAAGGATGGTATAAGTCAGCTGTGCCTTTTCACCGCCGGATAGCTGCCCCATCTGCCGGTAAGTTTTTTTCAACTCATCAGTGTTCCTGAATCGCTCGTCAGCCCAGAACTCGAACCAGTTCCTCACATCGAGTACACGTGCACGGTATGACTCACCTTCATCCAGTACATTGATGAGGGGTTGTACTTTATTCCTGAAATGCTCTGCTTTATCATCAAATGAACTTTGTTGCCAGTTCACTGCCTGCGGCAATGCTTCCAGTAACATATTCCTGAACTCCTTAACTGTTGAATCAGCCACAGAGCGAATCCCCAGTTGAATGTATGTGTCCGGCAGCCTGTTGAAGTTGATGCCACTGAGCGACTTGTTCAACACATCCACACTCTGCCGGATGGTTTGTTCCCAATTGCTGAGCTCTTCATTCAACTCGCCCATTTTATATACCATCGTATCGTGGAGGTAACGCTCAAAATCTTTTTTGTACCTGGGCAGATTGTCTGTTTCCAATTTATCCAGCCACTCGATATATTCCCCGGCAAACTCACGTTCACCGGAAAAAGGTTGTACATCCGCCGCCCAGTCTGTGAATCTCTGCAGGATCTCCATGGGCGGGTTCTTGATCCTGGTGATGGAGCGCTCAAGAAAACTGCCTTCCTTGTTCACCATTTCTTCTATCTTATGGGAACGCGTTTCGATCTGGTCCTTCAAATGAAGGAACTGTACCTGGATATTCTGAAGACTGATCTCTGCAAGCTCGTTACTGTATTTTTGCTGGAACTGCAACAACTTTTCTTTGTCTTCTGTTGTAAGCTGGTTCAATACCGGTTCAAGAGCTGTTTGTTCTTTATCCATTTCATCGATGCGGGTTTGATCAACACTGATCTTCCCCACCAGAGAATCCCTTTCTGCTTCGATGGCATTTCTTTTTTTCAGCAATTCATCTACCTGTCTGGTGAGCACTTTCAATTGATCGCTTGACTCTTTCAGGGAACCTATCTGGTCCTGCGTTTTCTTGATGGTCCTTTGAATAGCCGAAACATTCAAAAGTTCGAACCTGCTTTGCTCCGTAATCTGTCCGGCTGCACTTACCTGTCTTTGCAGTTTTTTATTTTTCGCTTCGGAGCGTTGCTCAGATTCGCCTGCCTTTTCAATTTCGCTGAGTAATTGCAATCTCCGGTTTTGCAATGCTTCTCGTTTACGCTCATTGTTCCAGCCCATCACATAGTTGCTGGCGTCGTTTTTTTGGGGGCGGTCGTCCTTTTCATGCCTGGAGCGGTTCTTGATGAGGCCGTATACAGTAATGGCTTTATCAAACCGTTCCAATTCCTTTTCGTTATTGGCACAGTAATAATCCATATGCATGATGATATGCTGTGCCACCCAATTGCTGAGTGGATGTTCAGGATGGAATTCAAGCAGGTGGAATATGGAGCCTTCTTCGGGATGCCCTGGCACTGCCACATCCTGTACATGTTCGTAGATAAGTTTTGCACGAAGATTGGTCTGGTTCACGTATTTACTCACTTTCCTGTAGTGCTTGTGAGGCACCAGCATTCGGGTGGCAAGGCCACGGAGCAATTTTTCCAGGGCCGGCTGCCACTCCAGGTCTTCCGATCTCACCTGCATCAGTTCTCCGGCAAACGGAAGCTCGGCGGTATCCAGTTTAAGCGCAGAACAAAGATCTTTTCTCAAAGTGACCAGGTAGCCGGGAATATTGTGTTTGCTTTGCTGGAGCATGTTGAACTCTTCCTGGATACGGTTCTTTTCCTGTTCGGCACGTTTCAGCCTGTCTTTCGCATCCCATCGGTCCTCATCATTGTTCCTGATCTCTGTTTGCAGTTTCCTGCTGATGCGCTCAGCCTCCTTCACTATCCTTTGGAAGGCGGCTTCATCAACAGGTGTTTCATCGATCCCCAACTCCTTGCTGAAATCATTGAATTTCTCCAGCATGAGCTCAGTTTGCCTGAGTTGGTTTTCCTGTGCTTCCAGGTCTTTTTCAAGTTGCAGTAGACGTTGTCCTGCTTTATTACTATCCAGCTGGTTTTGCAACTGTCTTTCTTCCTCCAGCATATCGTTGATGCTTTTCCTGGCATCTGTCAGCTTTTCCTGCAGCGCCCTGATCTCTTTTTTCCCGGCTGCAATGCCTGCATCCAGCAGGTTATATTTTGTATAAATATTCCATAACCTGGCAATCTCAATTTCTTCTTTTGCCCTGACCAGTTCATCTGACTGATCTTTGTACACCTGGAAACTTTTCTGCAGCGGCTTCAGCAGCCTGATCTGCTCTTCAACTTTTTCGATATTTCGTTGTGCATCCAGTAAGGTGCCCAGATGCTTCTTCAGTTCCTGGAACTGTTCTTCCATATTGCGAGGCTCAAGCATATGGGTCCTGATGAAGCCATTGAGCTCACCCAGCACTTTGATACCAACGGTCTGGTTGAAAAGCCCGAGCGCCTGGATGCTTTGCATGCCCAGTACATCCACCATGCGATGTGCGTACCGGCTGGCGCTGTCGAACCATTCCACCATCTTACGGCTGCCCTTGTTATGTTGGGTATCGATGCGTTTGCGCCAGTTGCCATTGAAGTCGAAAGGCTTGAAATCATCTTCGATATGCAATGGTTTGTGAGCAATTGCAAACACGCGTTTCATTTCATTACCGCTGAAATAACGCACCTGGAAAAGTGTAACATACTGCTCGGCTTCATTGGCAAAATGCGCCAGCAGCACGCTATAGGCTGTTTCGCGGGACTCGCGGAGGTAAAGGGTTTTGGTACCCTGACCATTCTCTGTAGCTACAGTACCATAGCCGCCCATGATATAGGTCTCTTCAGTTCGGTCACCTTTCTTCTCCGAGCCGGAGCTCTGATTATAGAAACGATATTTTTTCTCGGGAACGATCAGGGTCAGCAGCGCATCCACGAAAGTGGTCTTGCCACTGCCATTGGCGCCGGTGAGCAGGGAAGTCTCCCCGCCAGGGTTGATCTTCCACACATGCTCATCAAAAGTGCCCCAGTTGAAGATCTCCATGTACTGCAATCTGAATCCACTCTTGCGATCATCCGTGCTGAATACCGTTAGCTGCATGTGCCTGTAATTGTTGTTTAAAATTTTCCAAAACCTCGTTGTCTACTTTTGCCTTGATGATCTTGCGGATCCTGAATTTCTGTTCATCGGGGATCTCATGGTCTTCGATGCGATGAAGGAACCCTAACTCTTCTGCACGATCAATGAGTTTGTCGAGTTCTTTGATGAACTTAACCCGGCTTGCATTTTCCCTGAAGAAAAGCTCTGCATATTCCTTGATCTCGCGGCGTTTGCGGATGAGCTCACGACTGGTAACTTCACCTACTTCGAATTCCGCCATCATATCCCGCAGCAACACCAGCAGTACACTTTCTTCGTAATTGATGCTGGTCCTTCTCACCCATCCTGCGGTGCTTTCTTCTTCATCCAGTTTCATCTGTTCCAGGTAGGCATAACCATCCTCTTTGTCCAGCACAAGGATCAGTCCCAGCTGTTGCAGGAAAGTGGTGAGCTCTCCCTGGTAAGTCAGCAACTGTTCCCAGGCTCCTTTTTCGAAATACTCCACGGGGCCTTTCAGGAGTTTGATAAATAATCCGGTGTATGGAAGCATTACGATTTGTTTAATGATTGATGAATTACCGGCTGAACAAGAGGTACGGTACTTCAATGAAACGTGTCTGCGCCTTGTCCAGCGGGATCAGTTCCTTCATATCAGGCAGGGCCTGTACACGATTGCTCTTTTCTTTGAGGAAGCTGAAATAGCTGACCACTTCTCCCACCCCATGTTCAAGGCCGACTGTGTCTATGATCTCACGAAGGGTGGCCGTTTGATGTTTTTCCAGCACTTCTTCCACCTGGCTCCATAATTTCTTTTTATCGATGAAAGCAGTATTGAGCATTTTGTTGAAGCGTTCAAGGTCTTCCACTTTTTCAGCTGCGTTGGCAGGTTGCTTCACAACCGGTGGCGCTTGTTTTGGCATCAGGTTGAGCTTTCGCTCCATACTCATCCTTATCTCTGCTGATCCGCTGGTGGTAAGGCCTGCATCCACTTTGGGTTCGTCCATCAACTGGAATACAAGTTCCTTGATGGAACTGATCTGTTGCCTTAAACGCCTGTGGCGTGCGATCTCTTTTTCTGTAATGATGCGGCTGAGTTTCTCGGCCATTTTATCATTGGCATCGTACACACTGCGTCCCTGTTGCAGGAGCAGGCTTTTGACATTTCGGATATAATTGTCGTTGGCATCGATCTCGCGCTCCTGCAATAACGCCAGCAGGCTGTCTGTCATCTGTTTCCATTCTTCCTGTCCGCTGCGGCTGATGAGGAAGTCCCAGAAGGCGTAGAAACTTTTGCCCTGGTCGCTTTTTCGGAGTTCGTCGTATGCGCCGAAGGCGAAGCCCACGATGGCGCCCTTGCTGGCCTCTGCTTTCGTGTGTTGCTCAACGATAGCGCGGTGGATACCTTTGAAATTATCCTCCACCTCCCTGAAATCGCTGAGAAGCTCATAGCTGAGGCGAATGAACCAGTCCAGCCGCTCTTTCACCTGCGCATTGCTGAACACTTCGGGCTGATAACCCATTTCCAGCTTTTTGATCTCTTTATCTATTTCAGCTCTTTTGTTCTTCAGGTCTTCCAGTCGCGCTGCACTATTGTCTTCAGTATATTCCACCATTTCCTTCAGCGTCTGGAACAGAAAACGGAACCGGCTTTCCGTTCCCACGAATTGCCGCTTTTCCAGGCTTTGCAGCCACTGGAAAACTTTTTCCGTATGCGAGCTGAGCTGGTATTGTGTTACTGCGTCTGCATCAGGGAAATCCTGGAGCAGTCGCTTTTGTACCCAGTTGAGCAGGTATTTGCGGGCCCGGCTTTCTTCGTCCTCCCCAAATTCGATCCTGGCCTCTTCCAGGTCCTCTGTACCTTCCGCATGGGTACGCAGTTCTTCTGCCAGTACCGAGGTCAGTACCGGTTCCGGGATACTCAGTTTGTTCTCGGATTTGAAGGTCTGGTACAGGAATGGCAGTACCCAATGGGCATTGCGCATACGGATCATTTGTACAGCGGGGGAAGTGGTCAACAGTTCAGAAATATCGGATTGCTGCATGCTTTCATCACGGGATTAGGCGCCCAATTTATTAATAATACCCAAATAGTTAAAAAAACTATCTTCACATCCTCTAAAACCTTCTATAATGTCCACCCGCAGGCGTTTTATCGGCCAGACCATCCGTGCCGCCATGGTGCTCAGCGCCGGAAATATCCTCCAGTCATTCGCTCCCGGCTCCTTCGAACTGCCGGACCCGGGAAAGATCCTACTCCGCTTCGCGCTGGCTTCAGATGGCCATTACGGGCAGCCCAAAACCGAATTCGGGACCACCCACCAAACAATGATCGGATGGCTGAACAGGGAAAAAGAAACCCGCGGACTGGATTTCACTGTTGTAAATGGCGACCTCTTCCACGATAAGCCGGAATTTTTTCCACAGGTAAAGAAAGTATGGGATACATTGAATATGCCCTGGTATGCCACGCATGGCAATCACGATAAAGTCACGGAAGATGTTTGGCGGGAATCACTCTCCTATGGCTGGCATCATTCTTTCGAGCTGAAGGATTGCGGATTCGTTTTCCTCAACACCGCCGATCAAACCGGCAAATACGTTTGTCCTGATCTTGATTTCACCGCATGGGAACTGCACAAACACGTTTTCAAGAAACATACATTCGTGTTCATGCATATCACGCCATTCAAATGGACAGATAACGGCATCGACTGTCCGGAATTGATCCCCATCCTGGATGCGCAGATGAACCTGAGGGGCATTTTTCATGGGCATGATCACGACCAGGACAGCGTAAAAGAGAATAATGGAAAACATTATTTTTTCGATGGTCATGTTGGCGGCAGTTGGGGAAAACCATATTATGGTTACCGCATCGTGGAAGTATTGAAGAATGGCGATATGCTCACTTACCAGATGAATGGGGACACCGCCAAACAGGAAAACTCAAATACCATCAAAGGTTAATCATTCAGTTGACACTGACTTTTTGTTATTCCGGCGCACATTTCCGGCAACCTGCGATATCTGCTCAACGGGCAGGAAAGAATGATTGTCAATTTGGATATAAATCCAACAATCATGTTCTTCCGAACCTTAGTTATCTTTTTTCTCTGTCAAACCTTTTGCCGGTTTGCTACAGCACAATCGTTTCAGAAGATCCTGCGCAAATCCGATAACTCATCACATTATTGCAGGAAGCTCATCAAGCTAAGTGACACGGAATTTGCTTTTCTGACCAGTACTGAATTATACCGTATCGATCAACAGGGCGCCATTCTGAAACAGGTAAGCATCGGAAATAACGGGTACGACCTGCAGGATATCGGGCAGCTCACTAATGGACAAACAGTGATTACAGGCGGCGTGTATACAGGTACGCAATCCGCCATCAAACTGACCAGGCTCGATGCGAACGGCCAGGTGCTCCGGGAACTGGAATTCAATATCAACGGCAGTTTTGATCACCTGCGATTGGTGTCTTCCGGCAACAATCGTTTTTTCCTGGTATTTGTGCATGTAGAACAACAACGAAGGCATCCTGATGTGATGTACCTCGACCAGGATTTCAATATCCTGTGGGAAAAGCATCTGGGCTATGAAGTATACAATGAGATGAATGCCATTGCAGGCAACAATGGCGGTGTGGAATTCCTGCACATGAGCCCCGGCGATATGGCGCTTCATCACTTCAAATGCGATACTGATGGCAATATCACCGAACAACCTGTAGCATTCACCGGCCCACAGGATGCACTTACCATCATCAGGCGTGTAATCAAAACTCCGGATGGCGGCTATCTTTACTCGGGAGTACAGCTCACAGGTGTAAAGAACGAGGATATTTTCCTCCTGAAAACAAATCACAAAGGCAATACCGAGTGGGTAAAAAAACATGATTTCTATTTCGGTGACAGCGATGAGAATATTACGGTTAATGGTAATGGTTATACACTCCTGGCGCGGGTGGGGAACCGCATTGGCGACCTGAACCAGAACAACGCAGACATGGCTTTGGTAAGGCTGGACGCAGCCGGAGAAGCAGTCTGGATAAAAGCATATGGTTCACCCGTAATGGATTATAGCCGCGGCCTGCTGATAGATAAAGATGGCAATATCCTTATTGGCGGACAAGCCACTACATACTACATGATACTCACCGAACCCGTACTGCTCAAAACAAATGCTGATGGGAATTTCCCTGAATACGCTTTCCCTCACCCATTACTGGATCCTTCCAGGATCGTAAGAACAAATGCTGATCCGCTCAGCCCCGTTCATCGCATGACCAATGCAGCCCTTCTTCCTGATGGCGGCATGATAATGGCCGGGTCTATTCTCGATCCCATATCCGACCAGATGCGTCCATACCTGACACGTGCAGATGCACAGGGCAATGTGGTCTGGCATCAGCCTTCACCAGGCAATGGCATCGAAAGCGTGATGCTGAAACCCATGTCAGACGGCAGCTTCCTGTCAGTAACAGAAGTCAGGAACCCCTTATTCATCAATGATTATTATGTAACAAAATTTGATGCCGATGGAAAAATAGACTGGACGAAAGTTGTTCACGCCAATTATATCAGGGACGCTGTGATGGCGCCTGATGGAGGTTACCTCCTCTGTGGCATGGAGCACGAAGGCACCGGCGCTGTAGTGAGGATGCTCTGTGTGATCAAACTGAACAAACAAGGTGATGAGGTCTGGAAACAAAAGCACCGGCTCAACAATATGTGGATCTATGGAAGAAGCATCCGGGTAACTCCGGAAAATGATATCCTGGTAAGCGGCTTCATGCAAAACATGCAATCCTCCACTTCGGCTGCCTATCTCAGTAAGCTGGACCCGCAGGGAGGCTTACGCTGGTACAAAACCTTTCCCCGCGGCACCAATGTATCCGTGGGAAATAAAGTAATCATCACATCCGCCAATCATTACCTGGTGACCGGCTATGTGAGATACCCTGGTGAACCGGGAAAACAGGATTTGCTGTTGGTGAAGACAGATACAGACGGTAATCTTCTCTGGGAAAAAGAATACCATATCAACAAGATGGATGCCGGCACCAGCGCCATCGAATACGGAGGACAATACTATATCGCCGGAACCACCGGCCAGCCTGAGTTTGGGGCGAGGGAAAGCTTTGGTCTATTGCTTCGTACAGATGTAAATGGCATTCAGCAGGGGTTTACCGCCTTCGGCAATAAAAGCACAACAGTTACCTGTACAGATTTCTATTCCGATGCGCAAAACAAACTGCATTTCATGGGAACTGCACAACAACCTTTCGGCATTGAAAGACCTTTTCAGATCCTGCTGGAGCCAGACATTATTTTAGGAACACAAGATCCGGTGATAGACAAAACAGTACAGATCTATCCTGTTCCTGCCGTGAATAATGCTTTTGTTTCGATCAATAATAATCATACAGGCATTGTTCATATATCCATTACCGGTATTTCAGGTATACAACTGTATCAACAGACCTTTGAAAAGAAGCTGCAATATTTCAGGATACCACTTCCGGTAAGCACTTATCCTGCCGGTACTTATGTAGTGGAAATTATCATGGACAAATCGAGGATCACCAAAAAATTACTGATCGGAAAATAACACGGAGCCGCCAGTCGCTCGCCTCTGGCGAGTGACCCGTATTTGTTCGCCTCCGGCGAACACCGTGTCGCCGGAGGCGACGGAATATAAGTCACTCGCCAGAGGCGAGCGACTGCCCCCTGCGGCTGCATCGCCCTTCCCGCGGGCGTTACAGCCAGGCGCATCAATTTTACATTTTGAATCCGAAGCGGAAACGATTCCGTAAGTTTTCAGCCACAAGCTGGAAATTCTTCGTAGTATAACATAGGAATATTGCTTCAAAAATTCAAAATGATTGCTATGCGATTAATACCATTACCGGTAATAATGGTTCTTTTGTTGACTGCTCTTTCCTCTTATGCACAAAACAAACGACTAACCGGAAAAGTAACTTCCACAGACAAACAACCCCTTGCAGGTGTTTCCATTCAACTAAAAGGTAGTAGCGTAGTTACTACTTCAGCAGACAATGGCAGTTTTGCCCTTAGCGTTCCTTCCACCGGCAGCATCGTGCTGGTGTTCTCTTCCATTGGTTATGAAACGATGGAAGTGACTGCCGATGGCGATGGCCCCATCGAAGTACAACTGAAAGGCGATGCCAAAAGCCTCACAGATGTAGTTGTGGTAGGCTACGGCACTCAACGCAAATCCGATCTCACAGGGTCCGTCAGTTCACTGCGTGGAGATAAGCTGCGCGAAATGCCCGTGGTATCTGTGGAACAGGCCATGAGCGGCCGCATGCCTGGCGTTCAGGTGCAGCAAACATCCGGGCAACCCGGCGCAGGGATCAGCATCCGCATCCGCGGCGTCAGTTCCATCGCCGGCGGCAATGAACCACTCTATGTGATCGACGGTTTACCACAGTTCAATGATGATGTTCGTGGCGTCAATGGCCTGGCCACTATCAACCCTTCGGACATAGAATCAATTGAAGTGCTCAAGGATGCCGCCGCCACCGCCATCTATGGCTCCCGCGGCGCCAACGGCGTAGTGATGGTCACAACGCGCTCAGGAAAAGCAGGCGTTCCACGCGTGGTGTTCGATCACTCGGCAGGTATCCAGAAACTGCGCAAGAAACTCGACATGATGAATGGTGAAGAATGGTACAATTACACCAAAGCTTATTACACCAATTCAGGTCTGGCCCTGCCAGGCGATTTCCCCGCTACAGTTCCCGCAACGAATACCGACTGGCAGGATGAAACCTTCCGCACCGCCTTGCTGCTCAACAATTCCATCAGCGTTTCCGGCGGTAATGAAAAGAGCCGCTACTACGTTTCCGGCGGCTACTTCGACCAGCAGGGCATTGTACGCAACAGCGGATACAGACGTGGCTCCCTCCGCGTGAACCTCGATAACAGGCTCAGTGATCATTTCAGCCTTGCTTCCCGCTTCACCGTTTCAAGAGGCGTGCAGGATGGTTTCTCACCTTCGCAGGGCGACAATACCCGTAACTTCGGTAAGTCCGGTATGGGTTCCGTGCTGCGCGCATTACCTGTAGTGCCCGTCAGGAATCCCAACGGCACCTATACAGACGTTACACCGTATGGATTCAATGGTATCGATGCTGAAAACCCGGTAGCGCTCGCGGAAGAAACACTGGACCGCAATACCACTACGCGTATACAGGGCGGCATCGATCTCAAAGCCACTATTGCCAAAGGCCTCACCAATACAACCCGTGTATCGGGCGACTACTACCAGATCCGCCGCGATCTCTATTTCCCGCGCATCCTTCCACGCCTCGGGCAGGCCGCAGGTGTGGCAGAGCTCGGCAACTACGATAAAACATCCGTACTGCTGGAAGACTTTCTCGAATACAAAAAAGACCTCACACAGGACATCGCTCTTGAAGCCATTGCCGGTATGAGCTATCAGCATGAAAGGCTCAACACAACCGACCTCCTGGCTTCCGGCTTTGTGAACGATGATCTCAAGAATTATAATTTCAGTTCAGCCACCACCGTCAGCAAACCCGTGACCACCGTGGTGGAGAATACCATCATTTCTGCATTCGGTCGTATACGCTTCAACGTGAGAGACCGCTACCTCGTTTCTGCCAGTATCCGCCGCGACGGCGCCTCGGTATTTGCGGAGAACAACAAGTACGGCGTGTTCCCCTCCGTATCAGCAGCCTGGCGGATTTCAGAAGAAAACTTCATGCAGCAACTCCACTGGATCAGTAACCTCAAAGTCCGCGGCAGCTGGGGTGAATCAGGCAATCCCGCCATCAGACCTTATCAAAGCCTGTTGCTCGGACGCGCTGTGAATACCAGTCAGGGTGCAGGTACCGGTATCGTGGTTGGTCTCGCTCCCACTTTCCCCAACCCCAATCTCAAATGGGAAACCACCGCTCAGACCAATATTGGGCTGGACCTTGGATTGCTCAACGAACGCATCCGTTTCTCATTCGACTATTATGTGAAAAAGACGAAAGACCTGCTCGCACTGGTACAACTGCCTCCATCCGGTGGCGTGGGCGCCGGTGTGGGAACAGGCGCCAGCCAGATCATCGATAACGTGGGCGAAGTGGAAAACAAAGGATGGGAAATCGGTGCAGGCGCTACCTTGCTGAGCAATGAAGACTGGACCGTTTCCATCGACCTCAATTTTTCCGGCAACAAGAACAAAGTGCTCAAAACACTCGATAACAAAGATGTTCCCACGCAAACCGGCGGCGACGATGCTTCCGGCGCAGTGAGCATCATCCGCCCGGGCTATCCGCTTTCAGTTTTCTATGCACCGAAATTCACAGGGCTCGACAAAAACGGTGTTCCCACTTATCAAAACCTGAATGGCGACAGCTCCAATGGCCGCCCAGTGATCAATGGCTCCGACAACCAGATCATCGGAAGTCCGTACCCGGACCTCACTTACGGCTTCACACCAACTATCAGGTATAAGCGATTAACACTCTCATCCGTTTGGGCAGGCGTGAGCGGCGGTGTGATCAACAACAGGAACCTGGTTGAACTCACCAATCCAAGCCCGGTTAACCAGTTCAACAAACTGCGCGCAGCGCTGGACTACTACCCCAGGCCAAGCCAGGCAGCAGCCAACGAACACCGCACTTCCGACCGCTACCTGGAAGATGGTTCTTTTTTCCGCTTGCGTAATATCAGGCTCGATTACCAGGTACCGCTCAATTCCAAAGCCATCAAAAACCTGAATGTATATGTGAGCGCACAGAACCTGCTCACCTGGACCGATTATTCCGGCTACGATCCTGAAGTGAATTCCTTCAACGGGAACGACAGAAGACAGGGTGTAGACCTCGCGGCCTATCCATCTTCCAAAACCTTCAATCTCGGATTCAGTCTTACATTCTGATCACCACCAGTAAAAAAAAGTATATGAAACGATATAGCATATCCCTCACCGTTATACTCCTGCTGTTGACCGCAGTGCTGGAAACAGGATGCGATAAATTGCTGGAGGAGAAACCAAAATCCACTATCAGTCTTGGTAACCTGGACCCCAACCTGCTGGAGCAGACGGTAATCGGCGTGTATGAACCACTAACGCGCAGCCGTGGCCGGCTCTGGGAATCCACTATCGGCCTTGGTTTTGAGCTGATGGCTGAATACGCCGATGCAGGCGGCAGCAGCCAGATCAACTGGAGTAATTACAATAACCTCAACACCAGCAATACAGCGCTCAATCAACCCTGGACAACATTGTACGAAGCTATCGGCCGAGCCAACTCGTTGATCGTAACACTCGACAATAGTCCGAACCTCCCAGACGATATCAGGAAAGTGGCATACGGCGAAGCCTATTTCGTGCGCGCCATCTGCTTTTATTTTGCCGTCCGCACATTTGGTAAATTCCCGATGCGCCTCAAGCCCATCCTGAATTCAAAAGATGTGCTGCTGGCTTCTTCCGATATTCCCGTGATCTATGATCAGATCATCAAGGACCTTCAGGAAGCAGAGAAAGTGTTGCCGCCAACCGTGCCGTCTTCCAAAGCTGGTCGTGCTACTGCCGGCGCTGCCAAAACAGCCCTCGCCGATGTCTACCTCACGCGCGGCGATTATCCGAATGCAAAACTCAAAGCCAAAGAGGTGATAGACAATAAAGCCACCTATGGTTATGATCTTGAAACTTCTCTTGCAACACTTTACTCACCCACCCTGCCCACCAATAAAGAAGATATCTTCTCACTCAAATTTTCACAGGTGATCAACCAGGGCTCATTCATGGCCAGCTACTGGGCCGATGCAAACGCCAAAGCTGCCGGCTTTTCCATCAGTGGCAACAAGTTCGGCGGCATTACCAGTAATGCACCATTAATAAAGAATTGGGACGATAATGATCTCCGCAAGAAATTCAGTCTCTATAACAGTTACATCATCAATGGTGTGGTAACGCCCGCCAGTCTCGATGCCGATTACGATTTCCGAATGGGCAAATACAAAGATCCGAATGCGCCAATCGATACCGGCAATGGCAATGATCTCTACTTCTGGCGCTATGCCGATGTACTGCTCATCTTTGCAGAAGCCGACAACAAGATCAATCATGGCCCCACCACAGAAGCCTACGACTACATCAACCAGGTAAGGCGCAGGGCTTATGGTCTTCCCATCAATACACCCAGCAATGTATCTGACCTGCCGGCGGGCCTCAATGAAGAAGCCTTCGATGATCTCGTCTTCCGTGAAAGAGGCTACGAGTTCATCGGCGAATTCAAACGCTGGTTCGACCTGGTGCGCACCAACCGCGTAGCAAAAATGATCAACGAAGTGCGTGCAAATATTCCAAGGCCTAACCGGAAGCCTGTACCTTCGCGATTCACGTTCGCCATTCCTGACGTGGAGTTGTTGAATAACCCATTGGCTGGAAATTAAATTGCATTGCCGGCTTGGGTTATGAAAAGTACGGCTGGGGATTATACCGGCGCGGGAGAATATCATTGAACTTTTGTTTGGAAAGATGGGGCTTGGGAACTATTCCCGGCCCCATCGCTTATATTCCCAGGGCCGTATTTTCATAATCCCGCGCCGGCATGGGCACTCAGCAGGTGCAGCCATTCAGTTTGCATCAAAACTGCTGCACTTTTTATCGTGCTGCGTAAACGGGATATGTCAAAAGCGGCCTTGCGAAATGTAAGCGAGGAAGAAGATTAATATTCTACTGCCACATCTCTCCTATCCAAAGCTCCACAAATATTCTCCCGCGCCGGTTCATTTCCCAGCCGCGTTGACATATCCCTTTACGCCCCCAGCCGCGTTGACATATCCCTTTACGCAGCCACCCGCAAAAATGATACGGACAGCCGCAAGCATCCATCGTTCCTGATTTTTCGTTACATTCAGTGAAGCAATCAGAATCAGCCTATGGAGCGCAAACTCACCGCCTGGCACAGCCCGGCCCTCAACAAAAATATGCCCGTAGCCATTTATGGCTTTTATGGTTTCGCTTTATTGCTGATCCCAACGGCAGCAGCCGATTACCTGGAGTATGAAAGATTCCAGCTGATCGATTCACTTCGTCCACAGATCGAGGCTGGCGTTGTAAAGGTTTTTTCCATCGACAGTATCAATAATGAAAGCTGGATGAATCAGTCTGTTGAGCCCAGGCAAAAGGCTATCCGTCATCAGCAGTGGAACCAATATGTTTTTGAGGAGCTGATCCCATTCATCAGGAAGGAAACAAGTGAGGATACGCCGATACTTACCTGTGGCGCCAGTTTCGGGGCATTGCACAGCGCCAATCTTTTCTTCAAACGGCCCGATCTGATCAATGGCTGTATCGCCATGAGCGGCGTTTATGCATTGACGGAATACACGCGCGGATATTTTGATGATGATGTATATTTCAACAGTCCGGTCCATTATCTTCCTAACCTCAATGATCATTCGATATTGGAGCAGATCCGGAAAAGCAATCATATCCATATCCTTTCAGGAAGCGGCGCCTATGAAGATCCGCAGGCTGCGAGACAGCTGGCGGGGATTCTGCATGCAAAGTCGATCCGTTACGATCTGAATATCTGGGGGCCGGAATGGACGCACGACTGGCCTACCTGGCGGGCTATGCTTCCGAACGATCTACACTCCGTTCGCCTTTAGCAGTTCGATGAATTGAGTACGCGGGACCATGCGTGCGCCAAGACTTTCAAGATGGGATGTGTATACCTGGCAATCGATCAGCTTTACACCTTCTCGGATCAATTGTTGCGCGTATCTGATGAATGCAAACTTGCTGGCATTGCTGACTTTACTGAACATACTCTCTCCGAAAAAAACATTTCCCATTCTAACACCATAGCAACCTCCTACCAGTTCTCCATCCAGCCATGCTTCTGCGCTGTGCGCAAATCCTGCCTGATGAAAAGCGGTATAGGCATCCAGCACATCCGTGGTGATCCAGGTCCCATCCTGTCCTTCACGGTTGATCTGCTGGCAATTGCTGATCACTTCACGAAACGCCTTGTTGATGGTGAATTTGAAAGTTCCTTTTTTGATTAACTGTTGCATGCTTTTACTGATGCGGAGTTCTTCGGGAAAGATCACGAAACGAGGGTCCGGGCACCACCAGAGAATGTGTTCACCTTCGTACCAGGGGAAGATGCCATTGCGATAAGCAAGTTCCAGCCTGGGGAGGGTAAGATCTCCGCCAACGGCGAGTAGCCCGTCCGGTTCTGCCATATGGACCGGAGGAAAATGCAGTTTATTGTCCAGTGCAAATAATGGCATGGCCTGAGTAGAAGATTATGCAGCCACTACCTCGATGGTAGCGCCGATGCCTCTGTCTGTAATGGCATCGCATTGTGGTTTGAGCTCGTCGAAGGTCCCATTCTTCACAGCATACTTGCCCTGAAAATGGATGATATAGGCGCATTGCTCGGCCTGCTCCGCGGAATGTCCGCAAACAGCCATCAATGTTTCGATCACCCATTCGAAGGTATTCACCTCATCATTCCACACGATCAGGTTACAGGGTTCCTCAACGCTGGTGAGCACATCTGTATCGTCTTCCTGATAAGGCCTTGTTGGTCCGTCAAATGCCATAAGTACGATTTAATAGTAGGGCAAAGTTATATAAATATGACAAGGGTGCAAGACCGGGAACGGAGGCTTTTAGATGAGATCATGATCGTGATGTATTCAGAATGATGGTGTTGGAGAAAAAATCTTCCGTTTTTTTTATATAAAAATTTGGTGAGAATGTTCCAATCCCTATCTTTGCACTCCCAAACGAACAAAGGGAAATCAAAAAGGGAGTTTAGCTCAGCTGGTTCAGAGCATCTGCCTTACAAGCAGAGGGTCGGCGGTTCGAACCCGTCAACTCCCACTCCACCGGAAGGAAGTACAAAATAAAATGTACTTCCTTCTTTTTTTTGGCGAAAAGCCGCGTCCGGCGCGAATAGGGAAGGATCAGGTTGAAAAGTTGGGGGATTTATAAGAAATCTGTTGTTTTGCAGCCAGATGAATAAAGCTCAAGGACAGGACACGCTAAAAGAATTGATGGGTTATTTATTGCCCGCTGGAACATTGGATTATTTTGAGTTAACCCACATAGTAAAAGACAAAGAAGGGCTGGTGTTGTTTTTAGAAGAAAAGAATCTTCCACCAACTGAATACAAGGATCAAACACTTCACTCCAAAGGTATCCTGCCTGAAGTCAGAGTACAAGATTTTCCCATCCGTGATCAGAAAGTAATCTTAAGTATCCGCCGCCGACGCTGGGAGATAGTCAGCACCGGAGAAATCGTATCACGCAACTGGGACCTGGTAATGCAGGGAGCACGACTCACCAAAGAGTTCGCGCTTTTTTTAAAAGGTGCACTTGGATAATCATCCAATCAGTTGCCATCAATTGGGCCGTCTGTATCAACTGGATGGCAAACTACTTCAACAGCAATACAAACATCATATCAGCGATTACAAAGACTGGGATCAAAAGGAACATGCTTCAGAGTGGATGCTGTTCGAAGAAAACATGGGCACCCACCTAAGCATTGATGAAACAGCTTTGTCCAATGATGAGCTTTACACTATCATCACCAATAAAGCAGCCAGGGGTGGCAAAGGCGCACTGGTGGCTATGGTGAAGGGAACACTGGCTGACCGGGTGGAGGAAGTCTTATCCCGCGTGAGTTTGCGGGTAAGGAAGCGTGTGCAGGAGGTCACCCTGGATATGGCTGCTAACATGAACCTGATCGTCAAACGTTGTTTCCCTTTTGCAAAGCGGGTTATCGACCGCTTCCACATACAACAACTGGCTGGTGAAGCCGTTCAAGAGATCCGCATCAAATACCGCTGGCAAGCGATAGATGAAGAGAACGAGCAGATCGCACGGGCAAGAAAAGCAAAACAGACTTACGTTCAGCAACTCTTACCTAATGGTGACTCACCCAAGCAACTTTTGGCCCGCAGCCGCTACTTATTATTCAAACAAAAGATCAAGTGGACTCCTTCACAAAAACAACGGGCCGAATTACTCTTTGAACATTATCCCAAAGTGAAGCAAGCTTATGATTTATCTATGAGGTTGGCTGAAATCTTCCGTCATTGTAAATGCAAGGAAGAAGCCTATATAAAGATGGCGTTGTGGCATAATCAAGTGGTTGATGCTGGCATAGAGACCTTCAGAACAGTGTCCCGAACTATGATAACTCATTATGACGGCATACTGAACTTCTTTGACAACAGAAGCACCAATGCTTCAGCGGAATCCTTCAATGCTAAGATCAAGGCATTTAGAGCATCAGCCAGAGGTGTTAGAGATATCAAATTCTTCCTGTTCAGATTGTCTAAACTATATGCCTAGAAAAATCAGTCCCCAGAAATTTTACTTGATCCATAGGGAATAGCGCCTGAACGATAACATTATCGGAATTGGTTCGAACTGTTCCATCTTTAAAAGTGAATTTTTCCGGGAAGGTCGAACCAAGGAAATGGTATTTCTCCTCCGGGCTTGCTAGCTACCTCCTTCTGTGTCCATTCACTCAACAACTTTGGGTATATGAGTTCAATTGATCATAATAGCAAACGCCCTCCGGATGGAGCTACCTCAGCTTTGCAGGACGAAATAATCAGGATTGCTACTCAAAGACTAATCAGTATGGTGCGAATAAATAGATGGGGCTTGAATCCATCATCGGTACTGTCAAATTTATTGAAGTAGATGAGTTTGAAAATTATTTAACTGGGTGCCAATCCGGATTTTCTTTTCTGTTACTTCATAAGAAATTCTGAATCTATGAAGTTCAAAAGCCCGCCAGCTACCATCATTGTTTTTTCTTGAACTTGTCTGGATGATGTCGTTCAGGATGCTGAACCAAAGTAAGCGTTGCGCCGACGATCTCATTCATTACTGCCTGGACGGCTTGTGGCGAGTCTGTGGCAATATATTCAAAAGCTTGGCGAAGTGCAGTTTTAGCGCTCTCCCATACCCAAAAAAAGAAGCACAAGATTGTACTTCTTTTTTTATTTCGCAAAAAGTGATCTCCTATTTCACTTCCAACAATTCCACATCAAACACCAACACAGAATTGCCCGGAATCCCTCTGTAATCATTGCATCCATAAGCCAGGTAAGGTGGGATGATCAGTTTTATCTTTCCTCCCTGTTTGATCAGTGGGATACCCAATTGCCAGCCTTCAATGACGCCACCCAGCGGGAAACTGGCTTCTCCGCTATCAAAGGAAGTTTTGTTGGTGTACGTGCCTGTATATTTCGCTTTCACGGTTGAGTTGATGGTGGGAATTGCACCTGTACCCGGCTCAATGATCTGGTAATACAAACCACTGGCATGTTTAGTAGCTGAAACGCCATTGTCTGCAATATATTTTTGCATTTTTGCATCATCTTCTGCTGCTGTAGTGCAACTATTACCTTTATCCTTATTACTGCATCCCAGGAGAGTCAAAACCAGTACCATACTGGAAACAAGATTAAATAAACGCATGTAGATTATAAGTTTAAGAACAAATATAATACGGTGCTGGTATATTTATCGGAATAATAGAACACTTCTGCTCAGGAAACGACCTGAATGATTGAAATCATAATAGGCACATCGATTAAGGACACTTAATGAGAAACCCCGCAAATGCGGGGCTTCACGTTTTCCTAATGAAAACGGCTTAGGGTTATGGATCTGCCGGATAGCTCAGGTCAAGCTACCTTCTTTCAAAATGATGCATCTCTTCAAAGCCGCTTCGAAACTTTTGGTCACGTTGGCTTTTCCGATTGCAAACAACAATCTGGATCGTTTCAGTTCATTCAATACCTGTTCATGAGTAACTTCAGACAGTATCAATTTCACACCTTGTTTACTGATCTCTTTATGTACTTCTTTAATAGCATTGATACCTGTTGCATCAATAACCGGAATGTTTCCCATGCGGATGACCAGGAACCGCGGAGGCTTCCCTACCACCCTGATGGCATCTTTGAACTTATAAGCAGCGCCAAAGAACAAAGGACCTGTCACTTCAAATACTTCAACTCCATCCGGTATCTTGGGGTGATCCTTTTCCAGAATTCCAGCATTACCGTTTTCCTCTTTATCGATCGATAGGATCTTTACACTGGTCGACTGGATCAACTTTCTCATAAACAAAAAAACAGCCAACAGGAACCCTATTTCGATGGCTACCGTGAGATCAACCATGATAGTCAGAATGAATGATGTCAGCAATACAGCCAGGTCGCTCCCCGACCCTTTGGTAATTGCACGGAAATTTCTCCATTCACTCATATTGTATGCCACCATCACCAGTATACCTGCGAGGGTAGCCATGGGGACCATCGCAGCCCATTGTCCTGCAAACAGGATGATCAGCAATAAGGTCAATGCATGTACCATTCCCGCAACAGGTGTTCTTCCTCCGTTCTTCACATTGGTGGCAGTGCGGGCAATGGCGCCGGTGGCGGGGATGCCTCCGAAAGTAGCTGAGAACACATTGGCCAGTCCCTGCGCCACCAGTTCTGTATTTGATCTGTGCCTGTCACCCGTCATGCCATCGGCAACCATCGCCGACAATAGCGATTCGATCCCACCCAGTAATGCAATAGTGAATGCAGGTTGCACCAGTTTTTTTACAGAAGCGAGATCTATACCGGGAAATACCGGCGCTGGCAGCGAAGAAGGAATTGCAGGAAACCTGCTGCCAATAGTTTCAACAGGCAGGTCCAATACATGAACAATTACCGAACAAACAAGGATTGCAATAAGAGATCCGGGTATTCTATGCGTCAGCTTCGGCCAGGCTATGACAATCATGAGCGTTATTGCGGCAATTGAACAGGCATACCAGTTCACACCAGGCGCTGCGACAAAATAAGTTTTCCATTTTTCCATAAAATCTGCAGGCAGCTGTTCTATCGGGAAACCGAAAAGATCTTTCAACTGCGAAGAAAATATGATCACAGCTATCCCACTTGTAAATCCTACCACCAGGGGATATGGTATGAATTTGATAACTGTTCCCAATTTTGCAAAACCCATTATCATCAGCATTACACCTGCCATCAGCGTAGCTGCAACAAGGCCATCAGTGCCGTATTGTTGCACTATTCCATAAACAACAATGATGAAAGCGCCTGTTGGCCCTCCGATCTGCACCTTACTGCCACCAAAAAAAGAAATGATAAAACCGGCGATCACAGCAGTATAAATCCCCTTCTCCGGCGAAACGCCGGAAGCAATGGCAAACGCAATTGCCAAAGGCAAAGCCACCACTCCCACAATCAATCCGGCAAGCAGGTCTTTAGCCAGATCCCTGGCTGAGTAATTCCTGATGGTATCCAATATTACCGGCCTGAACATAATGAATTGGCTGTGTGATTACAATATTTGTTCGCTTTGCTTTATCCAGCATTTCAGCAGCCCCTCTTCCTGACTATTTGCCAACCGGTATCCCTGTGGGATTTCGTCATCCCAGCTGCAATAGGTAACAACCCTCACGCCTACGGGAAGTTCAGAAAGTTTACGGCTCAGATAGTACGTGTAATAGTCGTATAACTCTTTCGTGTATTCAAGACTGTTATCTATCTTATCGGTACCCGGCAGATTCTCAAAAAATGAATTGTAAAAAAAGAAAGCATCAAATTCACTGAAATCAAGCTGCGTAAAATTCCTGCAAATGAAATTCACATTCAGTTCTCCCAGCCTTTCATTCGCATGCCTTGCTGCATCAATCAGGTATTGTCTTTGCTCAACGCCGGAGAACGATACAGCAGGTTGATAATATGCGCCGGCAAGGCAAAACTTCCCTGCCCCACTGCCGATATCCAGTATATTCATACCCGGCCGGGTTGCCAGGAATTGAACAGCTTTTTGCACGATCCGTAGTGGCGCCCAATGCATCCGGTTCAATTCTCTGATTGAAGGGGAATACAGTTCACAGAAACTTTGCTCACTGGCAAAATACCTGTGGATACCCGTTGATTTTCTTACCAAAGTCATACAGATTGATTTAGGCGAAGAATGACCTTCAATTATTATTCTTTTACCCAGTATTTCAATAGTCCTGCAGCATGCTCTTCCACCAGGTGAAATTCCGCCGGTATCATTTTTCCAGCAGAATGGAAAGTGGCCAGCCTGGTTCCCGGAGCCACTGTAACGAGCTTTTTGTACAGGCAGCGGTTATAGTAATTGTAAAGATGCGGAGAGCACATTACCGAATCATCGATCTTTTCAGTATTCTCGAGGTTCTCATAGAATGAGTTGAAAAAATAAAAATGATCGAATTGCGTAAAATCGACCTGCGTGATATTCTGATGCAGGAAATGTACATTCTTCATACCGAGCACAGCTTTGGCAGTTTCAGCATGGACCACCAAATGTTTACGCTGCTCTACACCGAAGAACTCTGCCAATGGCTTGAAATAAGCTGCTGCCAGGCAAAATTTCCCTGCGCCGCTTCCAATATCAAGTATACGGGAATTGTTTTCGGGCGCCAGAAAGTCCACCACCATCTTACTGATCTCAAGAGGTGTCCAATGCCTGGCCGCCAGGGCGCGGATAGAAGGAGGATATAAATAATGCAGCTGTTTTTCAGAGCTAAACCACCTGTCCATCATATGATTCCATTTTTGTACTTTTGGCAGCGTTCATCCGAACAAAGTTATCAGGCAGGCTGCTGGCCTGCCACATCGTTTTATCACATTAAAAAGTGATTTTTATTACTTCTAAACCTTCGGGGTGAAAACATGAGTATAAGAGGGATCTTTCCGATAGACAAATGGGATTTCAAGAGTGAGTCGATACTCGCCAACCTGATGGAGGATGATTACAATATGCTAACTGCCAACAGCACCGAACACGTGTATGGCAAGGGTGAAACGATCTTCAAGGAAGGCTTCTACCCTACCGGCATCTATTATATCAAAAAAGGAAAAGTAAAAAAATATAAAGCCATCGAACGCGGCGGCGAACAGATAATATACGTTGCCAATACAGGTGAACTGATAGGCTATCATGCCATCTTATCTGAAGAACGGTTCCCTGATTCCGCTGCTGCACTGGAAGACTGCATCATCGATTTTATTCCCAAAGAGGATTTTCTGAAAACGATCCAACATTCAACTATACTGAACAGCCGCTTACTGAAAACCCTGAGCCATGAATTCACAGTTCTGGCAAACCGCCTGGCATTACTGGGCCAGCACTCAGTGCGTGAAAGACTCGCGCTTCAACTGATTGTACTTCGCGAAAAATACAAACAGAATTTTCAACCGGGTATGAGCGTAGAGATCAATCTGTCAAGGGAGGACCTTGCTAATTTTGTAGGAACAGCCAGGGAAAACGTTGTACGTATTCTTTCTGAATTCAAGGACCAGGGTATCCTGTCAACAAGGGGCAGGAAAATCGTGATACATGATATCAATAAACTGATCGAACTCACCAATTTCAAATAAGGCTAATTCAGGATGGTAAAAATATCCACTGTAGTAATTTAACCAATACTTGCGCAAAAATAACCCCGTCTTGCACAAGACGGGGCTCCTTTCATTCAAAGCTGGTTCCCGGCAGGAATACCGGCAACCGTACTAATCAATTCCAGTAACCTTACTTATCCTAGTTGAAAAAAATGACTGGTTGAGAAGGAGCCACCTAAAAAACTACGGGGTGCGCTCCGCAAATTTGCCCTGAACCGGTAGTTGCGATACCTCTAAAGGAACAAATTTGACAGGAGCGCACCCCATATTTGTGTTGCAAATATATAACGGGTGCGCTTACACTATCACTTGTCCTTTAGGAAAAAAACGCAACTTTTGTCCAGGCAAGTAAATAGCGAACAGCACAGGTTCGCATAATTACATTGAAGAAGGAACTCCTGAGAGTTCTCTTCAATCAGATCATACTACAGCATAAAAATAAAGTATTTCATAATTAAAGTACACTTTAATGAATTTTATTTTTGAATATTTATCTAATAGGCTGATTATAAAGGATTTTACAGACGGGGTTTATTAGGCAAATTCGTAGAATGGCACGTAAGGCAAAACAGAAAGTAGTTATTCCAACCATCACAGAAAAAGAGATTGACGCAATCCATCTTGCAATTGGCAAAATGCTGAAAGAAAGAAGGGAAGCGCTCAACGCTACCATTGACGATTTTGCCTACCAGATCAATATCTCCCGCAGCGGCCTCATCCGCATTGAAAAAGGACAGGACCTCACACTCAGAAGCCTGCTCAAAGTGGTGAGAGGCCTGGGCACCACTCCTGAGGAATTATTCAGCTCTATCCCCCACAAAACTTCCAAATAAGAAAAATATCAGCGCTTTATGAGAAAGTAAAGTTAAGATAAACAGATTGATAAAAGTGTCATATATGAATCTTTATTTTTGACCTCTCAAATAAGTGTCTCCAAACATAGGATTTTACAGGTTGTGTTATTTGGGCAAATTCGTGGTATGGCAAAGAGTGATAAACAACCGACTGTAAAACAATTGTCGGATAGTGAAATTGATCAGATCTTTTCCCGCATCGGAAAGATCCTTAAAGAGAAAAGGATACAGATGGAAATCTCACTGGACGATCTCGCCTATGAAAGCGGCGTGTCCCGCAGCACTCTTACACGTATGCTCGATGGCGAAGACGTGAACGTCCGCAACCTCCTCAAAGTGGTATACAGCCTCAATCTCAGCATCGACCAGGTGATCAGCTTTAAGAAATGACCTACCTGACTGCTGGCGAATTTAACCGCTTAAATTTTCCCGTTAATTTCTTTCACGCCTTTTGTTGACCGGAATCAAGAAAAACCAGCCGGCTTGATTGAGCGCTTATTTTGAAAGGATGATCTATTTGTTGGAATCTGCATTAGCCTGCGGCTGATAAGTACTCACCCCATAATGCTTCAGCGCTGTCACCTTCAGCTTGCTCCCTGTCACGTAAACCTTCTTGTATTCGCGGAACTGTTTGTCTTTATCCATAAATCCAATGATAGCGGAATATTTCTCTGGTCCTTTTTTGATCACAGGCTCAGGCATGACGCCAAAATTGGGCAGTCTCAATGTATCTTTTCCTTCGATGGTCTCAAATTCCAGCTTCATCAGGTAGTGGAAAGTTTTTTTCGTTTCAAACAATTCCACTCCAAAGAAAAAATCGTTCAGCGGATCATCCGTCCTTACACGATAACTGGCCACCGCTTCTTTTTTCACTTCTTTTCTTTCAGTAGGTATATTATCTGCGGGATTGACAACTTCTTTTGCTGCCGGAGCAGTTGGCTCTTCTTTCTTTCCGGGTGCGGATTCACAAGCCAAAACTAAAAAAGGGATAAGGACAATGAGAACTCTCTTCATACTGTAATTTGATCTTTATATTTCAATCTGGTTTATCCGGGGAAAACAACTTTATGTTTCGGGTAACGGTGGGCGTATTGATACACCAGTCCGCGTATATAGTCGTTCTCGGAATAGCGTGTGAGAAAATTCTTCAGGCTTTCCAGATCGTTTACGGCTGCATCACCAGGCAGGTAGCCCATTCCATAGAAGCGCCCCTTCTCCATCAGGATGCAGCTCTGCTCGTCACGGTTCTTTCCTTCCCCAACAACGGCAAAGCTGGGCAATAATTGTTCCAGGTAGGCAATGGCCTCTTCCACTCTTGCATTGTAAACATCCACGGGTTCTTTCTGTTCACAGGCGCCATTGCAGGGTTGCCCTTCCACGCCCACACAGGCGCTGTGATCGGTTTGAACAAAGCAAAGCTTTGGACAAAGATGATAAGCTTCCATCATCCTTCGCATAAGCCGGTGCCCTTCAATCAGGAGGTTGAAAGTGTACAGTGGCTGCAGGTGTTTTTTTTGTTTATCGATGGCCAGTCGGATATAACCATTCCTGTCTTCATAACGGTATAAGCCAAACGAAGGTGTGAATCTTTTCTGGCTGCGGTTGTATTCAGGCCATAACCGCTTTATCTCCACGCTTTCGAGAATGAAGGCCATCAGTTCTGTGCCGGTCTCTTCAAAACTGATATCATGGATATTACGGAGGAAATCCTGCCGCTGCCTTCCCGCGCCATTATGTGTGAAGTGGCTGCGAACGCGGTATTTGAGGTTCTTGGCTTTTCCAACATACACCACTTTGCCTTTGATGTCGTGAAAGTAATACACGCCGGGTGTATAAGGTAACCGGTCAACTACCTCTTTCGACAGATGAGGCGGGAGCGATTGTTCAGTTGATTTTTTACGGATAAATTGTGCAATATGCGGTCCGGCATTGTTCTGAAGTAAACGCTCGAACAGTTTTACGGTGGCATCGGCATCTCCTCCTGCCCTGTGTCTTTGTTCATTGCTGATCCCGAATTCCCGGCAAAGATTGCCCAGGCTGTAACTCGGCAAGCCGGGAAATACTTTCCGGCTGAGCCTTACAGTGCAAAGTTTCTGGGCGTCCAGGTTGTAACCGGCAGCGGAGAGATGATGTTTGACGAAGGAATAATCGAAATTAACATTATGTGCAATAAACACCCGGTCTTTCAATAATTCATGTACAGTGGCCGCCAGCTCTTCGAACCGTGGCGCATCGGCCACCATTTCCGTGGAGATGCCGGTGAGCGATTGTATATAGTATGGAATAGCTCTATCCGGTTTTACCAGACTTTCAAAGCGTTGCACGATCTTTTAACCATCGTGCAATACAATGGCAATTTCTGTAATATCATTGCCAGCAGCATGTCCTCCGGTAGTCTCTATATCAACAATGGCATACATAAGGGCTATAAAGGTAGCAAGAAGAAGAAAAAAAATGAGGCTTGCACCGGTAAAAACCTTGTACTAACTTTACATCCAACCCTTCCTGGAAAGACCCCGTATATCTGACTGTAGAAACCCCGGACAAAGACACAAAAGCCTGATTCGTTCTCCTGACTACGTATCCCATGAACACCGCTTAAACTTAAATTTTATCGGTTATGACTAAAAACGTGTTAGAAATGAAAAAACAGAATCAATTAGGGGAAAATCTAAAGGTTGCTCTCATTGCGCTGGGATTCCTGGCCCTGATCATGTTCCTGACCTACCTGTACTGGTACGGCCTCTAGGACCTCTGTTACACGCTTACTTGAATGTCCACTCAATGTATTACCGGTTTTCATCATCCGATGGGGCCGGTTTTTTCTTTTCCAGCCCCATAATGCCTACCTTTGCAATCCTTTAAAGATGCATTCACTGATATGGAATTAAGTAAGAATTATATCCCGGCTTCGGCAGAAGACAAGTGGTCTCAGCACTGGAAAGCAAAACGATATTTCAACAGCAAACCGGATGGTCGCCCGTCATTCACCGTGGTGATCCCTCCTCCCAATGTTACCGGCGTTCTGCACATGGGGCATACCCTCAATGAAACGGTGCAGGATATCCTCGTTCGCAAAGCCCGCATGAGCGGCTTCAATGCCTGCTGGGTGCCCGGCAGCGATCACGCTTCCATTGCCACCGAAGCCAAAGTGGTGCAGATGCTCGAAAAAGAGAAAGGCATCAAAAAAGCCGACCTCACCCGCGAAGAATTCCTCAAACACGCATTCGAGTGGAAAGAGAAATACGGCGGCATCATCTATCACCAGATCGAAAAACTCGGCTGCAGCGTAGACTGGGACCGTGTTGCCTTCACCATGGATACCGACTATTACCGGGCGGTGATCAAAGTGTTTGTAGACCTCTACAAGAAAGGTATGATCTACCGCGGCGCGCGCATGATCAACTGGGATCCCGCCGCCAAAACCGCCCTCAGTGATGAGGAAGTGGAATACCGCGATGTACAGGGCAAACTGTACTATGTAAAATATTTCGTGGCCGATGAAAATGGTAAACCTACTGCCGACTTCATCACCATCGCCACCCAGCGCCCGGAAACCATTATGGGCGATACCGCAGTCTGTGTAAACCCTACTGATGACCGTTATACGCATCTCCTTGGAAAGAAAGTGCTGGTGCCACTCGTGAACCGCGCCATCCCCATCATCCAGGATGATTATGTAGATAAGGAATTCGGTACCGGCGCCCTGAAAGTGACGCCGGCACACGATATCAACGACTATAACCTCGGCCTCAAACATAACCTGCCCACCATCGATACCCTCAATGCAGACGGCACCCTCAGCGCCGCTGCAGAGATCTGTGTTGGGCAAGACCGCTTTGAAGCCCGTATCAGCATCGTGAAGATGCTGGGCGATAACGGCCAGCTGATCAAAGAAGAGGAATACCAGACCAGGACAGGCTTCTCCCAGCGCAGCAATGCCGTAGTGGAGCCGCGCATTTCCACCCAATGGTTCGTGGCCATGCGCTCCCTGGCAGACAAAGCCCTCGACGCAGTTACCAGCGGCAATGTGCGCATACATCCCGGCGATAAATTCCTGGCCACCTACAAATACTGGCTGGAAAATGTTAAGGACTGGTGTATCAGCCGTCAGCTCTGGTGGGGACAACAGATCCCTGCCTGGTATGACCACAAAGGCAATTTCGTTGTAGCCGAAACGGAAGCCGACGCCAATGCCGCTTACCAGCAACAATTCGGAACGGAAGCCAAACTCACACAGGATGCAGATGTACTCGACACCTGGTTCAGCAGCTGGCTCTGGCCCATCGAAGTGTTCAAAGGAATCACAGAACCCGGCAACAAGGATATCAACTACTACTACCCCACATCCGTACTGGTAACCGGACAGGATATCATCTTCTTCTGGGTTGCGCGTATGATCATGGCCGGTATGGAGTATATGAACGAGAAACCATTCAGTGATGTTTACTTCACCGGAATGGTGCGCGATAAATTAGGTAGAAAGATGAGCAAGCAGCTCAACAACTCTCCCGACCTGCTGAAACTGATAGAGGCTTCAGGAGCCGATGCCGTTCGTTTCGGCATCATGATCTCCGCCCCCGCCGGTAATGATCTGCTGTTCGATGAAACTTCGCCTGAGCAGGGCCGTAACTTCAACAACAAGATCTGGAATGCACTGAAGCTGGTGAAGATCTGGGAAGCCAACCAGGCGCCCGGTGGAGAAATCACTGATCATTTCGCCATCAACTGGTTCGATAACCGCCTCCAGGATGCTAAAGCAACAATGGAAAAACTGTACAAGGACTTCAAACTGAGCGAAGCCCTGAAAACCGTGTACAGTCTAATTTGGGACGATTTCTGCAGCTGGTACCTGGAATGGGTGAAGCCTCCTTTCGGAGAGCCGATGCCTTCAGCAGTTTATGACAAAACTGTTGAGTTCTTCAGCGAACTGATGCAGTTGCTGCATCCTTTCATGCCATTTGTTACAGAAGAAGTATATCACCTGCTGGCAGAAAGAACAGATGATCTCTGCGTGAAGCAATTCACCGCCCCCGGTTCCATCAACGCCAATATCATCCGTCAGGGTAATATCCTCAAAGATGCGATCAGCGGCATCCGCGATCTTCGTCAGAAGAACCAGATGAAACCAAAAGACCCGATCACTGTATACATTCAAACCAATGAGCAGGCCGCATATGAAGCGGTGAAGCCTATTCTGGTCAAACAGGCAAACGCTACGGAGATGCAGTTTGTGAACGAAACTGTTGCCAATACCATTACCATCGTGATCGGTAAAGACAGGTTCTGCATCGCTACTGAAAAACCAATGGAAACAGGCAACCAGAAAGAGCAGCTTCTCAAAGACCTGGACTACCTGAAGGGCTTCCTCGTTTCTGTAGAAAAGAAACTCGGCAATGAAAAATTCGTTGCCAATGCAAAACCGGAAGTGCTGGCCAATGAACAAAAGAAGAAAGCCGATGCATTGGAAAAAATGAAGATCATCGAAGAGAGCTTATCGCATTTGCAATAAGTAGAAAAATAAACGAAGGATATCGGGAAGCTGCCAGTCGCTCGCCTCCCGGCGAGTGACTTCTATTTGTTCGCCTCCCGGCGAACACCGCGTCGGCAGAGGCGACTAAATAAAACTCACTCGCCGGGAGGCGAGCGAGTGGGCTCCCCGAAATTATAAAATGGTAGCTTTTTAATCAGCCCCCTAACCTCCTGCATTTTTAGTTCCCCCATGCCTTCCAGAATTATACATTTCGGGAAATTCAGACAACAAAACGGGAAGTACGGATACGGCAGCTACTTACTCCCCGCTTTATCTTCGTTATATGATTTCAAAAAAAAATTGTGCAACCAATCAAGATCGTAAAATGAGGATAAACAGAAAAAGTATCGCGCTCGTTGTAGCATTGTTTATGCTTTATTCAATGGGAACAATTCATGCACAGGTGAAAAATGGGCCCGTGGATAAAACGGAAATGAAACAGGGTACTAACACAATTCCACAAAAGCCGGAAGACATCAGTCCATTACTTTACGGAGAAAAGATCCCAGCTGCAATACTTTCAGATGCAGCGGGTAAAAGCTTTGACCTGAACAAGGCCATTTCCGCGAAACCTTCCATCCTGGTATTTTACCGGGGCGGCTGGTGCCCTTATTGCATTAAACAACTTTCAGCTTTACAGGAAGTACTTCCTGATCTGGAAAAGCTGGGTTACCAGTTGATAGCTGTCAGTACAGATGCTCCTGCAGGGCTCAATCAATCGGCAACAAAGGAAAAATTGAATTATACCCTGCTGTCCGATCCGGACCTTGCACTGTCCAGGCAGGTAGGCATCGCCTACAAAGCCCCAAAACCCTACTGGGAATTGCTCCCAAAAACAACCGGCGGTAAAGACGTGGACTTGCTGCTTCCCGTACCATCCGTATTTATCCTGGATAAAACAGGAACGATACAATTCGAATACATCAACCCGGATTTCAAAGAAAGACTAAGCCCGGACCTGCTGAAAGCGGCGGCAACCAGCATCAGGAAGGATCTTTAGGAACATGAATTAATGTAAGCCGTATTGCATTACTTTTATGATCCCCATGACGAAAGAATATAGCGAAAAGGCGACTTCTGCACGATTTGTTATGCACAGCGGCAACAAGTCATTAACGGGAAAGGGACTAGAAAATCCAGGCCCCTTTCCCGTTAATACCTTTGCTTATAACAAAGGAGAAGCACAGGAAGTGGTGATTGATGAGATCGTATATACCATGCCATCCCGGAGTATTCTCCCGTTGGTTTCCAATCAGCATTTTGTATTCGAGCGTCCAGAGGAACTCACAGCCTGGCAATTCAACAGGGAGTTTTATTGCATTCTTCATCACGATGCTGAAGTGGGTTGTGCAGGTTTTCTTTTTTATGGGATCAGGCACCCAATGTTCATTACACTGAACGAAGAGGAAGTCAGTGAACTGACCCACCTGGAAAAAGTGTTTTCCAATGAGCTGATGTTGAAAGATAAGTTTCAGGGAGAGATGTTGCGAACCTTATTGAAAAGAATGATCATAAATACAACCAGGATCGCCAGGCTCCAAAGCGAAAGCTACCAGCAATTTCCCGATGAAAAAATGGACATCGTCCGAAATTTCTCGATACTGCTCGAAGAGAATTTCAAGAACCGGCATGAGGTCAAATTTTATGCTGCTGCACTCAATAAATCTCCCAAAACCTTAAGCAATGTGTTTGCCATATTGAAACAGCCCGCACCGTCTGTTCTGATCCGCAACCGGATTGTACTGGAAGCCAAGCGCTTTCTTCATTATACGGAGAAGTCTGCAAAAGAGATAGCTTACGAACTGGGATTTGAAAGTCCGGCCCATTTCAGCAGGTTTTTCAAGATGTATTCCGGAACAAATATTTCAGATTTCAGGAATTACTGAGGCCATTAAGCAGAAGCGGTTGCTGATCTTTTGAACAAAGCAATTCGGTCTTTAAAACAAAGCTGCCCGGGATGCGGCGCTCTACTTTTGTATCAACAAAACAAAATCAAAATGATACAGAACAATTACCAGGGCGCTCTTCAACAGCCAATCAGGACAGGCTTCAATGCTCAATCCACCACTTCTGATGTAATAAAAGGAATTGACCTCACAGGGAGGACCGCCATCGTAACCGGGGGCAATGCAGGTATCGGTCTCGAGACCGCCAAGACACTGGCGGCAGCAGGCGCCACCGTGATCATTCCGGCGAGGGATGTGGAAAAAGCGAAAAAGAACCTGGAGGGGACCGCAAACGTTGAGATTGAGGCGATGGACTTTATGCAGCCTGCATCCATCGATGCTTTCGCGGAAAAATTCATCGCTTCACACAGGCCGCTTCACTTACTCATCAATAATGCCGGTATCATGTGGGTGCCTTTCCGCAAAGATGACCGTGGCATCGAATCACAACTGGCCACCAATTATATCGGGCAGTTCCACCTCACAGCCAAACTCTGGCCGGCTCTCAAAGAGGCCAACGGCGCAAGAGTGGTGAATGTTTCATCACTCGGACATCATATGTCGCCATTCAATTTTGAGGACCCTAACTTCCGGCATCGTACATACGAAACTTTGCAGGCATATGGTCAATCCAAAACAGCCAGCAATCTCTTTGCGCTGGAACTCGACAATCGCGCCAAACAATTCAACGTACGGGCTTATTCAGTACATCCGGGCTCTATTGGTGGAACAGAACTGGCCAGGGAAGCCCCGGTTGAATTATTCCAACAAATGGGCTTCCTGGATGAGAACGGCAACCTGCGACCGGAGGTATTGGCTTCCCTGAAGACAGTTCCCCAGGGCGCTGCCACAACAGTATGGGCAGCCACCAGCGCTGCCCTGAACAATATCGGCGGCGTGTATTGTGAAGATGGGGATATCGCTGAGCTCATCTCCTCCGATCCATCCATCCCTTCCAGAGCAAAACTTCACGAAAGCGGCGTACAACAGTATTCCTTAGACGAAAACAGCGCCAGGCGCCTGTGGGATCTCACTGAAACCATCACTGGCATCCGCTTCAGGCTCCAATAAATCAGTAACTTCGCATTATGCAATTACAGATCGACGCCGTACTTCTGGATATGGACGGCACCATCCTGAACTCTATCAAATCTGCTGAGCGCGTCTGGACCGCCTGGGCCTTGCGCAATGGCATCGATGTAGAAAGTTTTTTACCAACCATTCACGGTATTCAGGCTGTTGAAACCATTCGCCGCCTTGCTTTGCCCGGCATTGACCCGGTAGCTGAAGCAGCCGCGCTTACACTGGCGGAGATCGATGATGTGGCAGGTATTGAGCCCATCCCCGGCGCTGCGGCTTTCCTGGCAGCGCTTAGTCCTTACCGGTGGGCTGTAGTTACATCGGCGCCCAGGGAACTCGCCACACGCCGCATCCAGGCGGCAGGATTGCCACTGCCTCCATTGATGATCACAGCGGAAGATGTGCCCAACAGCAAACCTGCACCCGACGGCTTTCAACTGGCTGCCGTAAAACTCGGCACCTCTGCAAACAAATGCCTGGTACTGGAAGATTCTCCTGCAGGCATACTGGCAGGTGAAAGAGCCGGTTCACAGGTTCTTGTGATCACTGCTACCCATCACAAAAAAATGGAAAACGATCACCCGGCCATTGCCGATTACACCGAACTCACTACTGCAATCACCTCAGACGGAGCCTTGAAGATCAGCAACACCCGTCAGATCACATATCTCTTGAAATGAATAAAAAGCATTAATTACTGCCAGACATACATAAAACCGGCAATTTTCATTGCCGGTTTTGTCAACAACACCGGGGCATACGTATAAAGGGGTTACCAGAAGCTTCAATTGAGAATTTCCTGCTGCTCATGCACTTCCCTGTTCTTTTTCCACCGCCTCACCAACAGGATCATTTTATTATTCATGCTACCAAGTAGTCTTATCTGCTGAACTGTGGACCGTACTTCTTCCAACACCTGTTCTACCAGTAAGGGATGTCCGTATTTTCCAGGTGGAGCCGTGAAGAGATTGTCCAGGGAATTGTTCCTCCTGCCCATTGACCCTATCGTACTCTCCATAATATTTTCAATACCCGCTAACTGTTGTGAACTTATTTCCATTTTGGACACCCTATCGCTACTATTCAGCAACTGCTGTAATTCCTTCGCCATAGGCGTCAGGAGATCTAACCTGTACATCACCAATAATAAATGAAGTTTCTCTGTGGCATCCATTTGTTGCTTTAGCAAGGATTGATCGTAATCAGGCAATCCCGTGAGTTTCTTCAAAGCTTTTATGGTGAGGGCTACTTTTTTGATGGTCTTTGAGATAAATGGCAACAGTTTGGTTTTCAAGTCCCGCAAAATATCAACGGTATAATTCCTGTCCAGCACTTCCTGGTTGAACGGATGTTCCAGGAGTTGCCTGATGTATTCCTCCTTTGGCGAATACAATTTGTATACAAAACCATTGTAATGCTTCATATCCTGAACATACAGGGTATTGAAATCACTATAAAACTCCTTTTGTTTTTCATAGCAATACTTGTTGGCCCTCATACTCCTTGATTTTAATTATTGTTCAAATTTACCCCGCTGACAGGGCTATACCCAATGACGGTCATCAGGATGAGACTGACAAGGAGCAGCACTACCATCAAAAAACTATCGCCGGAAATTTCATGGTAAGTTTTGAGCAATTTTATTTATATTGGAATATCGAAAGCGTTTGCGGTTGAACGAATATGTAACGCGGAAGATATTCCCCAGCTCCCCGTTCAAAGGGCGGAGCATTTGCTCCAACAATTTAGTTGCGCATTCTTCAGGTAAATGAACCGGCATGCAGATATCACCTCAATTCAATAATGCGGACTTCCATTTATTACTCATTCAGGTGATCTCCCGGAACACCACTGCATTCCTTGGAGTTATCGATAAAGAGAGGGACCAGTATGTGTATGTGAACAAGCAGGGTTTGAGGATTTTTGAACTCACCGATACCGGGGAACTGAACAGCAACAAGAACTTTTTCTTCTTCAAAAACCACCTTACGGAGAAGGAGACCTCAGAGATAATATCAATTGCCGTGCAGCAGGGAACATGGAAAAGCGAAACTGAGTTCATTACCAGTACAGGTAAGACTTTTTGGGGAAGGATCGATATCAGTCCGTTTGAGTATGAAGGAAGGCAATTCCTTTTTGTTCAAATCGGGCATATGGACCGGTCGAAGCTGGCTGAGGATCGTCTTGCCGGTGAACAACAGCTATCCGTAGCATTCATAGATTATGCTTCAATAGGGATCGTGATAGGTAATATTCATGGCCAGATCGTGCGGATAAATCCTTTTGCCCTGCAATTGTTCGGGTATGCAGAACAGGAAGTACTGGGAAGGGAAATCGAATTGTTGATACCATCCAGATTTCATGCAAAGCATGTTAATCACCGTACCCGCTTTACAAACCGGCCGCAGAACCGGCCGATGGGAACCGGCATGGACCTGTATGCTGTAAGAAAAGATGGCACTGAATTTCCTGTGGAAGTGAGCCTGGGAACCTATAGCGTGAATGAAGAAAAATTCGTGATCGCTTTTGTAAGTGATATTACCATCCGAAAAAGCGCAGAAGTGGAGATCAAAAAACTGAATGATGAACTTGAATCGAAAGTGTTAGACCGGACCAGGCAATTGACCGAAGTATTGAGGCAACTGGAAGCATCGGAAAGTGAATTAAAAAAACTTCTGGAAAAGGAAAAGGAATTGGGTGAGTTGAAATCGAGGTTCGTCTCAATGGCCTCCCATGAATTCCGGACCCCGCTCAGTACGATCCTCTCCTCCGCTTATTTACTGGAAAAGTACGCTACAACAGAGAGTCAGCCGAATCGTGTAAAACATATCGAAAGGATCGTTTCCTCTGTTAATATGCTAACAGATATTTTGAATGATTTCCTTTCAGTAGGCAAGATCGAAGAAGGGAAGATCGTGGTGCGGCCTGTTACATTCAATATCAAAGACGAGATTCTTCAGATCATCGGGGGTTTGGGAAGCTTGTTGAAAACCGGGCAGAAGATCAATTACCGTCATACCGGCGCCGCAACGGTTACCAGTGATCTTTCTTTACTTAAGCACGTAATGCTGAACCTGGTTGCCAATGCAATCAAGTTCTCCCCGGAACTTTCCCATATCGAAATATCAAGCACATCTACACCTGAATGGCTGATCATAAGTGTACGGGATTATGGAATAGGTATAGCTAAAGAAGACCTCGAACATTTATTCGAACGCTTTTACCGCGGCGCCAATGCCGTGAATATTCAGGGTACGGGCCTCGGCCTGCATATTGTGGCGCGTTATGTAGAATTGCTGGAAGGTTCCATTCATTGTGACAGTGAGCTGGGAAAAGGGACTTTGTTCACTGTGAAAGTTCCGTTACCGCCCATTACAGAACCGTATAATGAAAATCAAAAGTAAACTGACCATAACTTTCTTCCCATGAAAAAAATCCTGCTTATTGAAGACAATAACGATATCCGTGAGAACACCGCGGAAATCTTGTCGATGGCCAATTACCAGGTGATCACAGCCGAAAATGGCAAATCAGGTGTGGAAAGCGCCCTCAGGGAAAAACCAGACCTGATCATTTGTGATATTATGATGCCTGTTCTGGATGGGTATGGAGTGCTCCATATGCTTCACAAACAACCCGGTGTTCAGCATACACCCTTCATTTTCCTCTCTGCCAAAGCCGAAAGGTCAGATATCAGGAAAGGTATGGAACTTGGAGCGGATGATTATATCACCAAGCCATTCACCGGAACGGAATTATTGAATGCTGTGGAAAGCAGGTTCAAAAAACTGGACCTGTCAAAGCAGGAATTGCCTGCCGATCTTTATGGACTGAATACATTGCTTAAATCAAGCAACGGCAAAGATCTGCTGAAGAATCTTTCGGAAGACAGGAATATCAACAAGTATAAAAAGAAACACCAGATTTACGCTGAAGGGTATACGCCTTCCAAATTATTCTTCATTCAGAAAGGAAAGGTACGCACCTTCAAGACCAATGAGGAAGGTAAGGACCTGGTAACTGGTTTATTCAATGAAGGTGAATTTTTAGGCTATCTGGCGCTATTGGAGGGCACATCCTACAAGGAAACTGCAGAGGCCCTTGAAGATACTGAGCTGGCCGTGATCCCCAGGGAAGATTTTGAAGAGCTGATGAACAACAACCGGGACGTGATGCACAAATTCATACAACTGCTGGCCAGGAACATTACTGAAAAGGAACAACAACTCCTGGGACTGGCATACAATTCCCTAAGAAAGAAAGTAGCGGATGCACTTGTGACATTGCAAAAAAAGTATAAGAGCTCGGGAGAAGAAACCTTCACAATCGACATCAGCAGGGAAAACCTCGCATCTATTGCAGGCACAGCCACGGAATCACTGATCCGGACACTCAGCGATTTTAAATCGGAGAAACTGATCGATATCAAAGAAGGAAGGATCACTGTTCTCAATGAAAAGAAGCTTGGGCAAATGCTGAACTAGCAACCTGCAAAAAAATAAGCCGGATAGACATCCGGCTTCAGGATTGCTCTGATGAGGTTATCTTATTAACCTATTCCACTTATGAAAAGTGCTGTTATGACATTGCTGTCAGGAACGTGTTGAATTTGAATTTTAGCGCGTTGAACTCTCTTTCCAGCTTTTCCATTTCCCTGTTCAACTGTTTATGTTTTTTATCGATCCTTTTGAATGTTGTTTCCTGCTCAAAATTTTCCCTCGTCAATAGTTGTTCCAGCGCTGCGATATCTCCCCTGGCTATATGGATCACTTCATCCTGTTGCGTAAAAAGGACCATGTATTGTTCAGCGTCTTCAATCAATGTAGCCGATGTGGTTGTGTCTTTAATGAACTCTCCCAGCCTCAGTTTTGATTCATTATTTTCATTTGTGAGGAATACCAGCATTCTTCTCCAGGTATGGATCGCCTGACGGTATCTTTTGATTCTTAATTGTATTCTGACCATTTGATTCCTTTTCCAAATAATGATTACAAAACGCGTACAGGCAAAAATAACAGCCGTGGACCCGGCAGGAAATGACAATGGTAAGGAATTTGAGTGACCGTGGTCAGTGAAAGAGAACCATGCCGCGTCCAGCATGGTAAGAGTTGCTATTTGCCAATTTGCTACTACATGCCTTTGGTTTTAGAAATGGATAATTGGATGTTTTCTTACGGTTTAACACAAGGATTATTGAACTGCAGTTACGGATTTCAAAACGCAAACTTACATCAGGCTTAAGCCAGGATCAATGACCTACGACCGCATTTTATATGATCGGGGTCAGCTTCCCGGTGACCACCATCAGTACCATTGTTGTAATGAAAATTTCTTATCCTGGCCTACCGCGCTCCCAGCAGGTTCACCGGCATGATGAACTCCCACTGGTTGGCTCCCAGTCCCTGTAAAGCTCCATCCTGCAGACGGCTGTAACGGAACCCGAAAGTTACATTGTGCTGGTTCCACCATTTTGTATCGAAATAAATTTCAGTACCATAGGAACGCAGCTCATTGGAGTACCTGGTGCCTTTGCTGTGAAAGCTTCCATTGGTATGATCGTAGAAAAGATTGGCGCGCACGCGCATGAAGTACACGATATTGGCGATCCCGAAATCAGGATACAATAATGGAATATGATAATTCACTCCCAGCTTCCACATCTCGGGATAGTTCACGCCATTGTAGCCACGCGAAAAAGGAAAACTACTGGAGAAGATATAATTCCGGAGCGTATCCCTTTTCTGAAAGCTGGTGTTGAATACGAGGTTATGCGTGGGTGCAAGACCCGGAAAATACCAGTAACCGGTTGCGAGGAACTGGTTGGCATCCAGCCTGCTCACAGCGCGGTTGTAACTGAGCCGGATATTCTGCCCCCAGCGCGGAAGGATATGCATCCTGGCAGTTTGAACCTGGTTCACGAAACTTACATACGGTCGGATATATGCGAAACCTTCCGTATCGAAAGTATCTTTATACATCCCCTGCACATATTGTTTCTTGTAAGCGATGTCTGCTCCAAAATTCAGCGAACGCAAGGACCGGCCCTTACTGAAGTTCAACGGAATGCTCAGTCCTGCATAGGTGTTCCATTCATTGAAGTAGAGTGAGCTTCCGTCATAATCAAATGGTCGGTCCATGATGAAATTGGAACCCAGCCTGATCCAGGGGAAGAGTTGCGCGTAGGTGAAATTCAATCCTACTTCCTTGTTCTTCTCATTGTTGTTGTAGTTGAAATAAACTTCCGATTGCAGGGTATTGAGCACGTTCTCACCGATCACTGAAATGGTGTAGTCGGGGTCATCCACAAAAGGGCGCCAGCTATGGATATTCAGAAGACGGAATCCTTTGGAGTAATGAGTCACCGGCAAGGCAGAATCCGGTCCCATAGCCGTGACGGGTTTGTATTTGTTCTGCGCTATTTCCTTTACACCCTGTGCGGATGCAGGCGTGGTAAAAACATTCGCATCAACGGGAATGATATTATTGGCGCTTATGCGTCCGAGTTGGAGCAGATCGCCGGCGGCTGTGAAAGCGGAATAAGTATACTGTCCGTATGCCACCTGCGCCTGGTATTGGCCGGTGAAGCCGGAAGCCTGTTCAGGCTGCAGGCGATAGAGCTGTGAGCCTGCGATCATGAAGAGCCTGTCGAGCGTTCCTTCGGATGCCGTAAAAACGATCGTGTCTTTATGCACTGCCGGAAACCCTATCACGTTATGCGAAAATGGCGTCAGGTATATCATATTCCCCGATCCAAGGTCTACTGAGCCCAGCGCCATCTCGCCTGCATTGTTGCGCACGGCGGTGATCACTGTATTATTGCCGGCAAATTTTGGAAAAGTGTAAAACAGTGTATCCGGATTGGGAAGGCTGCGCAGCAGACTGCCATCTGCACTGCTGATGAACTGCAATTCGGGATTGGCGCCCGGCTCCACTTTTACGGCTACGATAGTATTGCCGTCTTCACTGATATCGGGAGCAAATAATTGCGTACGGCGGGTGAGCGTTCTTTGTTCATTACTGGCCACATCCAGCCATTTGATCACGGAATAGTTATGCCAGCTCCAGCGGATATCAGGTTCATACGCAGCGTAAACGATCTTTCCGTTGCGGAGCGAGAAACTGGCATCTATTGAAACATCCTTTATACGTAATCTGGATTCATCGCCGGTAACAATATCCTTCTTCACAAATGCAGGTATTTGTTTGTAGCTGCTTTTTACATACACAAGCGTATGATCGTTCAGCCACTGCGGGAATTCAGCATTGCCGGAAAAATGTTTTTGTGAGTCAGCCCAGTCATCCACGGCAGTACGGTTACTATCATTGAATGGCTGCCGGAATTTTTCCAGGGCATGTTGTCTGAACTGCGCATAGTCTTCCCCGGTATATTTCTTTACAGCGCGTTGTAACGGGTAGAACAGCCCGCGGAAGCGAACGGCATCGCTGGTGATCTTCTGCCAGACATCTTCCCCGTATTTTTCGCGGCCATAGGCCACCATCATATAACCGAGACGGTAATGATCGGGAACGAAATCGCGCAGCGATCCATTGCGCAGTTTCATCCAGCTGTATTGTTTCTTACCGGCCCAGAGCGAGCGGTAATCATTGAAGAAAGCGGGTACCCGTCCCCTGCCCTGCGGGCTGAGGATCGTTTCCTGGTATACTGCATCCCCTTCGAAGAACCAGTTGGGAACGGCAGCGCTGTTCACCAGGTCCTGCGCCTGTTCCCCGAAAAGAAGGTAAGCAAGTTTGGAAATGCCTTTCCTGAAATTGGCGTATTGTTCAACATGACGGTATTCATGCAATGCCAGGCTCTGTTCCCATTGCAGGCTGCCGAGCTGAAAACTGTTCTGTGGTGGTGTAAGAAGGAATTCACTGCGCCAGGGGCCCAGTCCAACATAACCATTGGAGATGGTGGTATTCGGCTGCAGCACAATGCTGATCTTGCGAAGCCTGTTGCCCAGCAAGCCCTGCGGCTGCTGGCCTATGCGGTGAATGATACCGGCCACTTCCTTTCCGCTCCGCTCGAGGCCTGCCGGAAAGATCACCCGTACAGAGTCTGTATTTACCTGACGCCAGCGGGTGGAAGGGGGATGGCCTCCGAACTGTTGGGCAAATATTACGGAGCAGTTACTGATAAGGAAGGCCAGGAACAGTGATTTACGCATGAAAGGAAAATTAAGACATTTTGGATTTACACCATCGGCCCTTTTGTTTATTTTTGAATTATGGTCCTTTCTCTTCTGGCATTAGCGCTGGCGCCCGGACTGGCAATTGCATTTTTCATTTATTCCAGGGACAAATACGACAGGGAGCCGCTAAGGAACCTGGTGATCTCCTTTATGCTGGGGGTTGCCAGTACAATTCCGGCAATCATCTTCCAGACAAAGTTCCAGCCAGTGCTGGATGCAAGCTTCTCTCCCTATTCCATTTCTTATTATGTTGTTTTTGCATTTGTGCTGGTGGCATTTAGTGAGGAAGGCAGCAAATTCCTGATGCTCCGGTTCTACGCCTACCGGCAACCTGCATTCAATGAGCCCTTTGACGGGATCATTTACAGCGTGATGGTCAGCATGGGCTTTGCTACTTTCGAGAATATATGGTATGTGCTGGAAAATGGATTTGCTACCGGCGTACTGCGTATGTTCCTTTCCGTTCCTGCACATGCTGCCTTTGGGGTGCTGATGGGATTCCATGCCGGGCTGGCTAAATTCGATCACCACCGGCCGGTGCTTAGACTGCTGACCGGCCTCCTGCTGGCCATCGTTTTCCATGGCGGTTTCGATTTCTTTTTATTCCTCCAGAAGAATCCGAATGTTACCAGGTATGTGTCTAACGGCATACTCGCCTTCGGGGCTGTCGTCTGCTACTGGATTGCCATGAGACTGGCCTGGAGAGCCATTCGCATTCATCAGAATTTATCCAAAGAAGTTTTTGAAAATCCATAATATTGTCCTTATGAATACAAGTGCAGAACTGGTGATCCGCTTCGCCGATCTCGATGATATCCCCACTATCGGCTATCTGGCTCAACAGATCTGGCCTGTTACCTACGGCGAGATCCTCACTGAGGCACAACTGAATTATATGCTGGACATGTCTTACAGCCCGGAATCCCTGAACGACCAGATCACCAAACAACATCACCGCTTTCTCATTGCAGAAATGGATGAAGAAGCTGTTGGTTTCGCTTCTTTCGGTCCAATTGGGAACATGGGCATTTACAAACTCCACAAGATCTACGTACATCCCAAAACACAGGGACTGGGCGTTGGCCGTGCATTGCTTGACTTCGTTATAGAACAGATCCTGGATGATGGCGGACATACATTACATCTCAATGTGAACCGGCAGAACAAAGCCAAATCCTTTTACGAGAAACAGGGCTTCAAAGTGATTGAAGTAGTAGACATCGAGATCGGCAATGGATTCCAGATGAATGATTATGTGATGGAAAAGCTTTTATAGAGATCAGCCACTAACCTTCACGCATAGCTGCATTCTTCATATCCCGGGCAAGGTCCTTACCCAGATATCTTTCTATCAGTGCATGCACCAGGTAGATCACAGGCGTCATTACAATGGCGATGAGGAATTTGTAGGTATAATTGACGATGCCGATGGCAGTCACTTTTGCAAAAGAAAATCCCAGTGATATATAAAGATATAGATACAGCACCACGATAGTGTCTATCAGTTGCGACACCAGTGTGCTGAGTGTGGCGCGCATCCAGATATTCTTTTCACCGGTTAATTTTTTGATACGTTTGAAGATGGTGGCATCCGTTACCTGCCCGATCATGAAGGCAGTTAGCGATGCCACGATGATCATCATACCCTGCCCCAGGATCTGCTGGTAGGCAGCCTGCATATCAGGTACGCCATTCTTTTCCTGCGATGGGATCCACCAGTTGGCGGGCGTTGTTCTGATGGCAAAAAAGAAAACGAGAAAAGAGAACGCGATCAGTCCTGCTGCAATGAAGCTGAGGAACCTGATCCCCTTCACGCCATAGTATTCGTTGATGATATCCGTCATGATGAAAACGATGGGCCAGGTAAGCACGCCTACGGTAAGATCGAAACTCAGTCCGCTCTCTCCCAGCAAAGTAAAATTCACTTTCTCGAAACCGAGTGTTTCCTCCAATGAAAAAAGCTTTACGCCGATCACTTCGGCAATGATGGCATTGGCAATAAAAAAACTACCAAGAAAGAGGAAGAGACGGGTGGATTTATCACGGATAATATTATGGATCATGAATAAAGAAGGTTAATTGAAAAGTAAAATGACCATCTGTAAAATGAGAAAAAGAAAATTAGCGATTATCAGCCAGCGGGGGAATACTGACCAGTCCATTTTTTTCTGCAAAAGTGAAATAATTACAAAAAAGTTCACCACAATGTTCAATATCACCGCCAGTCCTGTTCCCAGCACCACGATGGTTGACGCAATATACCCGTGAGGTGATACAGGCAGGTATTGAATGAGCCAGGCCAACATGAAACAAATATTGCAGAGAAAGGCCACCCTGCAGAAAAATAATAGTTTACGCATATCCCAAGTTGGTGTAAAATTGCATAATTTTTGTTCAACCCGAATTCAATTTAGCGGATATAGCATGATAAAAGTGTTGAGCCTGGTCTCCTATCAGTTTTTACCTCCACGTATGGGTGGCCAGAAAGGGATCGCCCTTTTTTACAAGTATTTCTGCAAACAGGTTGATCTCACTATGGTAACCACGCAGAACAACGATCCTGCGCTGGCCGAAGAGTATGAATTGCTCAATGTACTTTCCAACAGTGCCACACGATACCTTAATATATTCTATTTTTTTACGCTTCGTTCAATCATACGCAGGAAAAAAATAACGCATCTCATTTTAGAACATCCCTATTACGGATGGCTGGGACTGTTATTGAAATGGTTCACCGGCGTGAAGCTGGTTGTGCATTCCCATAATATCGAAGGGCTTCGCTGGAAAACACTCAATAAATGGTGGTGGAAAATATTATGGCGGTATGAACGCATCGTTCACCGTGCGGCAGCGCATAATTTTTTCATCCAGGAATCCGACAGGCAATATGCGATCCGCGAATTCGGACTGCAGCCATCAAAATGTACTGTAGCCACTTACGGCATCGAATGGGACCAACCACCATCCCAAACCGAAAAGTCAGTATCGCGCGCATACCTGCAGCAACAGCATGGTATTCCCCAGGATCATTGCCTCCTCCTGTTCAATGGCGCGTTCAATTATTCACCCAACCTGGAAGCCCTGGACCTGATCATTGAAAAGATCAATCCCCTTTTGCAGCAATCATCTCTTAAGTATACCATTCTTGTATGTGGCAAGGATATTCCTGAACGCATTTCAAAAGCCGGTACGCCCAACCTGGTGATCGCCGGGTTTGTGAACGATATCAACCCTTATTTCAGAGGGAGTGATATATTCCTGAATCCTGTAATTTCCGGCGGCGGTATCAAAACAAAATTGGTAGAAGCCCTGGGGAACAATATGAATGCCGTGAGTGTGGAGAATGGCGCTGAAGGTGTGGATCCTGCCATTTGCGGCGGCAAACTGGTGGTGACGGGGAATACTGACTGGCCTGCTTTTACCAACGCCGTTCTGCAACTGGTTTCGAGACAGGATAATATACCTGCAGCCTTCTACCGGCATTTCTACTGGGGCACTATTACTGAAGATGCAGCCCGGGCTTTGAACCCGCTTTAAAACTCAGTGCCTGATCAACTTACCAAATAATTGCCTTATTTTGTCGCATCTTTTAACCATCCTGAAATAATGAACAAAACAATCTGGCAGCAGTTAAAGCCGCATGTTATCGCGATAGGGATTTTTCTGATCATCTCCATCCTCTTCTGCTTACCCGCGTTCCAGGGTATGATATTGAACCAGCATGATACTTTGGGCTGGAGAGGTATGATTGAACAATCCAACCTGTACAAGGAAAAATATGGGCACTGGCCTTTGTGGAGTAACAGCGCTTACAGCGGTATCCCTGCTTTCCAGATCGGGATCGAAGCCAAATACCTCGTTACACTTGCTTACCTGAACAATGTATTCTCACTATGGTTACCGGCGCCTGCCAGCTTTTTCTTCCTGGCCTGCGTTGGTTTCTACATCCTGACTGTAGTGCTGCGGCTCCGCAGTATGGTGGGAATATTCGGATCGCTCGGATATGCATTCGCGTCCTACAATGCCATCATTGCTGCAGTTGGTCATAATACGAAACTCATGAGCATGAGTTATGCACCTGCATTGCTTGCTGGCCTGATTCTGCTCAGTCAGCGAAAATATGTACTGGGCTTCATTGTTACTCTACTGTTCAGCACCCTGCTTACCTGGCAAAACCACGTACAGATATTGTATTACACTTTCCTCATTGCAGTATGTTTGGGCGTGGCAATGCTGATACGTGCCATTAAAGAAAAAGATTTCAAACCAGTTATCTATACAGCAGGCCTCGCCGCTGTTTCATTAGCGTTGGGAATTGCCAGTTATGCCGTGATATTGATGCCAACCAACTCCTACGCGAAGGAGTCTATGCGTGGCGGACGTTCCGAGCTAACTGTGGGGCCTGATGGAAAAAAACTGAATGAGAATAAATCAAAGGGTGGTCTCGATAAAAGCTATGCCTTTCACTGGAGTTATGGTATCGGTGAGACCATGACGCTGATCATGCCCGCATATGCCGGCGGCAGTGATGGTCCCCGTGAACTTCCTGAAGACGGCAAGGCCGTCCAGGCATTGCAGGAATCACAGCTGCCTCAGGAATTCGCCAATTATATTTATCCCGCACTTAGCTCCTACTGGGGCGCACAGCCCGGCACATCCGGCACTGTTTATCTCGGCGCTTTTATTTGCCTGTTCTTCATCGTTGGGATCTTTGTTGTAAAATCCTGGCATAAGGGATGGTTAATTGCAGCAAGCATCCTGGGTATCGTACTGGCCTGGGGCAGCAATTTCCAGGCATTGAACTATTTTCTATTCGACTATCTTCCCTACTACAATAAATTCAGGGCTCCAACAACTGCACTGGTAATTCCGCAACTTACGTTTGCCGTGCTGGCCTGCATGGCATTGGATCAGCTTCTTTTCGGAGAATACAACAAAGCAGAGATGCTTAAAAAACTGAAGGTTGCAGGTGTTGCAGTTCTGGCAGTAGTAGCCATCCTGGTGGGCACCTATTTCACCGGTAGCTTTAAAGCATCCGGAGACAACCAGCTTCGCGAAGGTATTTCCGGTGCTATCATGCAAATGGCCTCACAGGGCGGACAACCGAACGAACAGGTGCAGCAACAGGCGCGGACCATCTCCTCTTCCATCATGAATGGATTGAGCGCCGATCGAAAAACATTGTATGAAGGCGATATGCTACGCACCATTCTCTTCCTCGTGCTTGGCTCCGCACTGATCTGGCTCGGTGTTCAGAAAAAACTGAAACCAGAGTATATCATGGCTGCTCTCATTGTTCTCAACCTGGTTGACCTGCTTCCTGTTGACCGCAGGTACCTGAAGGATGAGAACTATGTAGCTAAAGATGATTTCCTGGCGCCTTATCAGGCAACAGCTGCTGATATGCAGATCAAGCAGGACACTACATTCTATCGCGTGTTTGATCAAACAGCCGGCAATCCGTTTGCTGATTCCAGAGCATCTTTCCATCATCATTCCATTGGTGGTTACCTGCCCGCCAGACTCGCCAATTATGATGACCTGATCACGCACCAGCTGAACAGGGGTAATATGGAAGTGTTCAACATGCTCAACACCAAATATTTCATAGCTGCCAACCCGCAAACCAGGCAGCCGATGGCCCAGATGAACCCCGGCGCTCTCGGTAACGTATGGTTTGTAAAAGCACTCAATTATGTTCCCAATGCAGATGCTGAAATGGCAGCGTTGAACGACTTCCACCCTGCAGACACTGCGGTTATTGATCAGCGTGAAAAAAACAAGGTGCAGTTTGAACCACAGTTCGATTCACTGGCTACCATCCGCATGACCAGCAACCTCAATGATCTGGTTTCCTACGAAAGCAATGCTGCCAGCAACCAGTTTGCAGTATTCAGCGAAGTATACTATCCCAATGGCTGGACTGCCACAATCGACGGAAAGGAAGCGCCAATCGTAAAAGTCAATTATGTTTTGCGCGGCTTGAGTATTCCTGCAGGCAAGCATACGATCGAATTCCGTTTTGCACCTGCTTCCTATACTACGGGCAATATGGTAACGCTGATCTCAGGCATTATCTCCATCCTGCTGGTGCTGGGTGGCTGCTGGTGGCTCTGGAAAAACAGAGCAACCGATGCGGATTCTTCATCTGGCCCCAAAGCGCAGTAAACGAAAAGAGAAAATGGTTATTGGAAATGGCCTCGTGGCAAGGAGTTTTGAAAGTTATGCGCAGAACGAAAGGTTCCTGATCTTCGCATCGGGAGTATCCAACTCAAAATCGGGTACAGAAGGCGATTATCTGCGAGAGGCCAATCTGTTGCGCCAGACGATGGAAGCCCATCCGGAAAAACTGCTGGTATATTTCAGCACCACCAGTGTGGAAGACCCAGACCTTCAGCAAACAACCTATGTTCAGCATAAACTGAACATGGAAGCACTGGTGCGTTCCAACGCCCACCGCTATGCGATCTTCCGATTGTCGAACCTGGGAGGCCGGTCAGATAATCCCAATACGATCCTTAACTATTTCTACCAGCATATCATGCAGGGCATTCCCTTTCAGATATGGCAGCATTCGGAGCGGAATATCATTGATGTGGAGGATGTTTTCAGGATCGCCGATCATATGCTGCAGCACCAGATGGCTACCAACAGAACATTGAATATTGCCAATACTGTCAGTTATCCTGTGACCTATATCGTAGACACGATCGAGGAGTTCTGTGGCAGGCAGGGGCTCTATACGTTGGCCGACAGAGGTGGTCCGGTGAACATCGATACCCATGAAATTGCTGAAGTCTGCAAATCGCTGGGCATTCAATTCGGAGAAGGATATCTTCAAAAAATCCTGCATAAATATTACGGAGCATGAGTCATCGAAAGGGAGTGTTGAAAAGAAGACTGGAGTACATCGGGATGTTCCCCTTTGTGCTGGCGGGTATCATTTATGGACGGCTCTTCCCCCTGAAAAAAAAGACCAGTACTTTTCTTTTTTTCCCTTCCGCTGATATCGGCGGCGCCATCAAGGTGAATGCTGATATTGCAGCCTGCATCAGGGACCAGAATCCGCTGATCATTTTTTCCAAGAAGCCAAAGAACAATGGCCACCTGGAGCTGTTCAGCAACTTCGATTGCATCGATCTTTCACAACAGATCGATAACAAGCTCTATCATTTTGTCAATTTCTTTTACCGCGGTGTACTGGCTTCATGGATCAACAGCGCACCCAATGCAGTGATCTTCGGAGGAGAATCGCTGTTCTTCTACAAGATGCTGGCCCATGTGGGCAATAATGTGCGTCGCATTGAACTTTGTCACCTCGATACATGGTTCCCCTACTCCATCGGCTTTATCGATCTTATCACACTTCGCATATTCAGCACCGTGAAACTGATGAAGGATGTGGAGGAACAGTACAAGCAATGCGGCGTTGATCCCTCCTGGGCAAAGCGTTTGCGTTTTGCAGAAAATATGATCCCCATTCCAGCTTACAGACCCGTACATAACAAGCAACTGGAAGTGGTGTTCATCGGCCGCGGAGCACCACAGAAGCGGGTTCCGCTCACAGCTGCTATTGCAGAGAAGCTGCACCAGTTAAATGCGCCTGTTCATTTTTCCTTTGTGGGTGACGTAGAGAACGTAATCGATCCTTCAAAATATCCTTACTGTACCTTCTATGGTAATGTTCGCGACGAAGCGAAGATGTTGCAACTCTATCACAATTCAGATGTACTGATCCTTACTTCGGCTTATGAAGGCCTTCCACTGGTAGTGATGCAGATGATGGCTCATGGCCGCATTGTGATGAGCACCGCCGTGAATGCCATTCCTGATTATGTAAGGCATATGGAAAATGGATTACTGATCAAATCCACCGATGAAACGGCAATTGTGGAAGAAGGCGTCACCATGCTGCAATGGCTGGTGGAGCATCCGGAAGCAAAGGAGGGATTCGGTAAACGCGGGCGTGAGATCGCCATCGAAAAATTCAGCGGGGAAGTGTTTTGCAGGGAATACAGGAAGTTCCTGTATACAGATAATGATTTCTGAAAAAGCTCAGCGGTTCAGCCACCAGCTCAGCAGCATCGATACTTTAGATGCAGGCCCCCACTTCAATATAACCCGGGGGAATATACGCTGGAAGCTCAGCATTTTTTTAATGGAAGCCGGTACGGGCACCGGCGACAATGATTGCAGCTCTGCCGCGTTCTTCACTTCATAGTTGCGCAGCAGGCGCCAGAAATGATCATATGCCTTCAGGTTATTCAAAAACTGCACACCGAGCTTATCCAGGAGCAAAAGGTTTTCCGGGACCACCACCTGTTTATCCGTAAAAACAGAGCGGGTGATCTGTTCTTCGTGCCAGCCGATATTGATGAGGGGCTCAACCGTGTAATTGAATGGAGCGGATTGCAGGTAACGAATATAGAAGTCAATATCCACCATCCATTTCATGCGCTGATCATACAGGATATCTTTTTGATTTCTGTGCAGCACCACGCTCGGGTGTCCTATCACGTTATGCTGCATCAGCAGTCTGGGATCCCGGCGAAGCCGCTTCACCCAGGCAGCGGATATGGCATGTGTTTCGCTGATCTGTCCGCCTTCAATAATATGATAACCGGAGAAAACGAAACCGGCGCCGTTCTGTGTAAGTTCATATAATTTACGAAGACTGTCAGGTCCGGCAAACGCATCATCATCATGCATGATCTTGATCCATTGCCCTTTTGCCAGGCGGATGGATTCATTCCAATTTTCCGGTGATCCCAATGCCTTTTCATTCCTGTAATAATACAAAGGAAAACTTGCAGCAAATTCCAGGCATAATTCCTGAACACTGCTATCGGGACTATCATCCGTAACAATTACTTCAAAATCCCGCAAGGTTTGTACCTCAATAGACTGCAGCAGTCTTTGCAGAAGCTCAACCCGTTTGTAAGCCGGGATACAGATCGAAATAAGAACCGGACTGCTCATTAAAATAAAATATTACATTAAATTCCTATTGGTATGCCGCAATATCTCATCAAATTAATACGCTACTGTCTGATAAACTGGTTTTGTTGATTTTTTTTCCGGGCAACAATGTATAATTTCCTGTGTATATTGCGCTTTCGCTCGCAAAAGTATAATAAGCGCGCAAATGTACCGTTGGTTTGCCAGAATTTACCTGAATTAAACCAGCTGTCAGAGGAATTACTCAGATAAACCAGTTACGAATTGAAAAGGCCATTTGTTTATTTGGTGCGCAAAAGAGCATTGGGCGACGTGCTTTGGATTGAGCCGGTGATACGCGCGCTGGCTGCACGAAATAAAAAGGTCATCGTGTTCACCACGGTCAATGAACTGTTTGCAAACTATCCTCTTTCCAACGTTGTTTTCAGGAACAAGCTGAGTATATTCGAAAAAGTATGCCGGACCATTGAGTCCTTTTGCAGATCTGCTGTCTTTTTCATCAATCTCGACAATGCTTACGAGGAAAAACCAAGGGAGCATTTCCTGCAAGCTTACCAGGAAAAAGCCGGATTGCCCCTGACCCGTGAGTATCCAAAACTTTACCTGAACAGCACTGAAGAAAAAAGACCACCCTTACCAGAAGGCAAATACGCAGTATTGCACCTGGAAAGTATGTCATCAAAAAATTACCGGAAGGTATATGGTGTGGATTGGGAACAAGTGGCGAACCATATTAAACAGAAAGGCATAACACTTTACCAGATAGGCAATAGTCCTCCGTCAATTCCCGGAGTGGTGCATATCAAATCCTCCATCAGGGAAATGATAAGGCTTATCAGGCACAGCTCCTTTTTCATTGGGCTGGACTCAGGCCCCAGCCATATTGCCGCAAGCCTTGGCATTCCTTCACTGATCTTCTTTGGCGCCGTAAAGCCCGAGCTAAGGCATTTTCCGGAATTGTTCAAAGGCTTTTTTTTGCAACAATACTGTGAGTTTGCCGGTTGCTATCACGAGGTAAAAAACAACCAGTCTGGTCCCGACTGCAAACTGGTGGGCAACGAAGGCATTCCGAAATGTTCCCTGCATACCAGCGGGTATGCAATGGAGCATATTGACCGATTGATAACAGAATATTCATTGATATGATCCAAAAGTTAATCCGGAAAATAAAGCGCAAGCTGGGCATTAAAGAAATGTATACCTCTGAAACCTCCAAGGTCCGTCACCTGGTGATCGGCTATTGCCAGGGAAATGGATGTGATATTGGTTTTGGCGGCGACAAGATCAGGAAAGAAGACTGCGTAGGTATCGATTATGAGCAACCTTATGCCTATACCGGAAAGGATAAAGTGGATATAGCAGTTGATGTGATGAAAGAAAAGATACCTGTTGCAGATAATACTTATGATTATGTTTATACCAGTCACCTGATAGAAGATTTTAAGAATACCACGCAGGCACTGGAAGAGTTCATCCGCATTTTAAAGTCAGGCGGTAATTTGATTCTTGTGTTCCCCGATCAGAAAGTATACGAAGCATATTGCCAGAAAACCGGGCAACCGTTAAATATCCACCATGTGCATGCCGATATGGGACTGGATTATATGACGGATAAAATTGCAGGGATACCTAACATCACGCACCAGATACTTTTTCAAAGTAATTGCGAGATCGACTACAATGTGGTAATGGTCATAAAGGTTTTAAAAAACTAAAGTAAGCTGTCCTTCATGAAAAAATTCATCCGCTATCTTTTAGGATATTTTGGATACGATATCATCAAAGTTGTTCCCACCTCCTTCTTAAAGAAGGAGCAACCTGTAAAAGTTGGCAACTATCTCATTACCCTTCCTGTACAAAACCCTCTCATTAAGACCTATGCCACTCAGAAGGATTTCGCCAGTGAGATCGGGAGGCTTGCAGGTTATGTTCTTCAAAAGTACCCAGATCTCATATTTATAGATATCGGTGCCAATACCGGCGATACCATAGCCACCGTCAAATCTGTACAGGATATACCCATCCTTGCAGTGGAAGGTGATGATTTCTCTTTCAGCTACCTCAAAAGAAATGCGGCACAGTTCAGGAATGTTCATCTTGTTCAGCAATTCCTCGGAGAAGAAACAGGTACCATCAAAGTTGATCTGCAGAAAAAAGGATGGAACACCACTATCATTCCTAATGCCGGCAACGAAGAAGTGACCATTAAAACGCTGGATACGGTAGTGCAGGAATCTTCCCTGAGTAAACATGCCATGAAACTGCTGAAGATCGACACGGAAGGTTTCGATACGGTGATCATCAGAGGAGCTGCTTCATTAATAAAGGAGACAAGGCCGGTGATCTATTTTGAATACAACCGCGACAACATGGGAGCCATTCACGAAAATGGCCTGCAAACCTTGCTGGACCTTGCACGGGAAGGCTACGAAAAAGTTCTCTTTTTTGATGACAGGGGCCGGTACATCCTTTCCGGCTCGCTTTCAGACCGGGAACTAATCCAGGATCTGCACGACTATTCCGATGGGAAAACCAGTCTGATCTATTACTACAATATTTGCCTGGTGCATAGCAGCGATGCAGACCTCGCCAACAGAATCATAACCGGAGAAAGAGGCTTCAGAAATGCCCAACAACCTTCCAAATGATCCCGTAGTTGCAATTTTGCTTTATCTTGCCTGATTTTAACCAGCACTTACAGCAGTGGGCATCATTCAAAAGCAAAGCATCAGGTCAAGTATAATAATCGTAGCAGGGTTTGCTATCGGGGCGATCAATATGATTGTTCTTAGCCCCCGGCTGTTGACCACGGAGCAACTGGGACTAACCAGGTTGCTGCTGGATACTGGTTCTACACTGGCCTATCTTTGTACTTTCGGTTGCCTGCCAATCATCTATAAATTCTTCCCTTTCTATAGAAGCTATCTTCCCGCCCGCAAGAATGACCTGCCGTTTATTACGCTTATAGTCTGTCTTGTGGGATTTGTTATCGTGAGTATCATTGGCATTTCAATGAAGGATATCATTGTGCGAAAATTCAGCGAGCGGTCACCGCTGTTTGTTGAATACAGTTATCTGGTATACCCACTCACTTTTTTTATGCTTATTTATTCCTGGCTGGAAGCATTTGCCTGGTCCTTCAGGAAAGGAGTTGTTTCCAATGCGCTGCGTGAAACCCTGGTACGGCTGGTTTTTACTGTTCTGATCATATTGCTGGCCGCTCAGATCATCGGAACGGATCAATTCTTACAATTATTCTCTGCTTCCTATTTATTACCTGTAATATTTCTGTTCATAGTGTTGCGGAAGACAGGTGGATTCGGATTCTATTCCACTCCCAGCACTGTTACCAGGAGGATGAAAGGCAAAATGATCAACTTCGGATTGTTCCTCTTCGGAGCGCAGTTCCTCAATCTTCTTTCCCGCACCGTTGACACCTTCATTCTTTCCGCAAAGTCGGATCGTGGTCTTACAGACACGGCAGTTTTCACCATCGCCACCTATGTGATAACCATTATGGAAATCCCGCAACGCAGTATGAATTCCATCACCATCCCGGTGCTTGCAGAGGCATGGAAAAACAAAGATCTGCAGCATATCAATCAGGTGTACACGAAAAGCGTTGCCAACCTGCTGGTCATAGGCCTAATGATCTTCTCGCTTACCATACTGAATGTACACAACCTGGCTACTTTTTTAGGAAGTGATTACAAGGGCATCGAGTGGGTGATCTTCCTGTTGGTCATCGGTAAACTCATAGATCTTGGCACCGGTTCCAACTCCCAGGTGATTGGAACTTCCAATTACTGGAAGGTTGATTTTATCACCAATGTGATCTATACACTCCTTGCGCTGCCACTGAACTATATCCTGATTTCCCACTATGGCCTGATCGGCGCAGCTTATTCTACATTGCTGTCACTTACTTTTTACAACCTGATGCGCTTCGGATTTTTGTGGTATAAATTCGGCCTTCAGCCTTATACCTGGAAAGACCTGCAGGCCGTTCTCCTTGCGGCATTGGTAATACCAGTTGTCTATTTTTTACCCAATGCCAGTTCCATTTACCTGGATGCCGCAATAAGAACAACGGTATTCTGTCTGCTTTTCGTGCCGGCAATTTATTTTTTGAAAGTATCTGTCGAGATCAACCAACTGATAGAAAAATATATCCCCTTCTTCAGGAAGAAGTGATGGAATTCCTGCCGGCAATTGTATGATAGCCGGCCTGTGCGGCTTGCAAAGCTTGGGTTATTGCATCAGGTAGTGGCGGACATAGGTGATAGCGTTCCGATCAATTCCAGGAACTTCGCCAAACCTTTTCTCTTCGCTTCATCCAATTCGTAGCTGATATTCTTTGTGTAATACTCGTGCAGATCATAAATGGGATAAGGATTGGCGGCCACCACTTCATCGATTTGCTTCAATCCTTCTGCATTGGCAGAATCAAAGGCCTTTAGAAAATCTTCAGGCAATGGTTTGTTGCTCACCCAGGCGGCAAACACGAAAGGCAGGCCTGTATGTGCTATCCAGGCTTCGCCCAGATCATAGATGTATTTGCTTTTGTGACGTTGCTCCAGGGCTCTGTCGCCTATCACAACGCCGGCAGTTGTACCGTTGATACGACTGCGATAATCTTCTTTCGTATCTGTGATCACCGGACCGATCTTCCAGTAATCACGCATCAGGATACGCGCCAGCGTTACGGAGGTGCGGCTCTGATAGTCGAGCAGCACTTCTTTTATCTCCTCTACCGGCACATCGCTGAACAGGCAAACACTGGCCACGGGCTGCGTACAACCAATACAGTAATTGATATCGATATAATGCTCTTTCATGCGTGGGATCACGGCCACTGGCACCAGTCCCATATCAATTTCATCTTCCAGGAGCATACGGGCAATATTCGCCGGATATTCGGGTACGGGCTCAATTGCATCAATCACCGGTGAATGCTCGATACCATACAATAATGGTTTGGTATTGAGATAATTCACGATTCCAACCTTAATCTTCTTCAATTGAATTAATTTTACGGCGCAAAGGTAAAGGAATATCCATTTTAACATCAACATTGTACCAGATCATGGAATTGAATACACTTACAGCCATTTCCCCAATTGACGGACGCTACCGCAACCAGGTGCAGCACCTCGACGAATACTTTTCTGAATTTGCACTGATGAAATACAGGGTGCTGGTTGAAGTGGAATACTTCCTGTTCCTGGGAGATAAGAAGTTCTTTTCCCTGCCCATTGCTGTAAGAAGAGGCCTGCAGGCCGCTGCCGGGAATTTCAGTCTCGCTGACGCACAAACCATCAAAGACACGGAAAAGATCACCAATCACGATGTAAAAGCTGTTGAATATTTCCTCAAAGAGAAACTGAAAGAACTGAAAGCAGAGCATCTTTCTGAGTGGGTCCACTTCGGACTGACCTCACAGGACATCAATAATACCGCCGTTCCACTTTCCTGGAAACAGGCCGTGGAATTCGAATATCTCCCCGCGGTGCTCAACCTCAATAAGCAACTGGAAATTCTCGCAGACGAATGGCGCGATATCCCGATGCTGGCCCGCACTCACGGACAACCGGCCTCTCCCACCCGCCTCGGTAAAGAGATCCAGGTGTTCATAGAACGACTCAGCAACCAGATCCAGCAATGCATCGAGATCCCCATCAGCGCCAAATTCGGCGGCGCCACAGGTAACTTCAATGCACACACGGTGGCATTCCCGAAAAAGAACTGGGTAAGCCTCGGCAATGATTTCGTGGAAGGCGTACTCGGACTGAGCCGCCAGCAATTCACCACACAGATCGAACACTACGATAACCTCGCTGCCCACTTCGACAGCATGAAGCGCATCAACACAATATTGATGGACTTCAGTCGCGATATGTGGACCTATATCTCCATGGACTATTTCAAACAGCGCACCAAAAAAGGCGAGATCGGATCATCGGCCATGCCGCATAAAGTGAACCCGATCGACTTCGAGAATGCCGAAGGCAATCTCGGCATCGCCAATGCGCTCCTGGAACACCTTTCAGCCAAACTGCCCATCAGCCGCCTTCAGCGCGACCTTACAGATTCAACCGTATTGCGCAATATCGGCGTGCCCTTCGCTCATATCATCCTGGCTACCCGCAGTATCGAAAAAGGACTGGCCAAGCTGGTATTGAACGATGAAAAGATCTATGACGATCTCGATAACAACTGGGCAGTAGTTGCCGAAGCGATCCAGACCATCCTGCGCCGCGAGAACTACCCCAAACCTTACGAGGCGCTCAAAGAGCTGACCCGTGGCAAGCAGGGCATCAATAAGCAAACCCTCCACCAGTTCATCGATAAATTAAAAGTTCCGGTAACCGTGCGTAAAGAGCTGAAGAAGATCACTCCGCACAACTATACCGGCATGAACCCCGACTTCTGAGTGAAGACGGTCCGCCACCAAAGCATATCGCCTTTCTGATCATATTGTTCAAACCCGTTCTTCTGCAATACGCGGATAGAGGCGGTATTGGTTTTGGCTGTCTCGGCCAGAACAGAGGATATGTCTTGCCTTTTTGAGGACCAGTGGATGATCGCCGCTACGGCTTCCGTCATGAAACCCTTGTTACGTGCGCCTTCCACCGTGCCATACCCGATCTCCACCACACCGGCAGGATTGGGTACGCCTTTGAAGCCCATCTCGGCCACAACAAGTCTAGATTTCTTTTCAATAACGAGCCAGAAAGTAAAAAAGAGGAAATGATCTTCCGGCGCTCTGCGCATACACGGAAGCGTGATTGTGTTCACGTAACGCTTCACATCCGTATGCACATTGCGATTGGTGAGTGTAAGCCCCTGCTCCAGTTCAAATAGATTATTGCCCTGCAGGTAGAGTTCCAGCGCAGGTACATCAAGCGGGAGGATATGCAGTCTTGAGGTTTCGAGCATGTCCTGGAAAATTTCGCAGCCGCCAGTCGCTCGCCTCCCGGCGAGTGACTTGTATTAGTTCGCCTCCGGCGAACACCGTGTCGCCGGAGGCGACGGAACAGAAGTCACTCGCCGGGAGGCGAGCGACTGGCCACAGCAAGATTATTAGCTGCATGCAAAAGATACAAACCTTATACCGTTTCCTTATGGATTTCTGAGGTGAAGTGGAATTCGATGTCTGGATTGTTGGTGCGCTCTGTATTCAAAAACCACTCACTCTGAGCGAGATACACCAGATGACCGTCTTTATCGGTTGCGATATTATTGCTCTTGAACCGGGTGAATTCATCCAGCTTCCTGGAATCGGGGCTGGTGATCCAGCAGGCTTTATAGAAAGGTTGTGAACGGAACTCCACGCTGGCGCCGTATTCCTGCAAAAGGCGATACTGGATCACTTCAAATTGCAGCTCTCCCACGCAGCCAATGATCTTTTTATTACCCCCAAACTGGGTGAAAAGCTGCGCAACTCCTTCGTCTGTAAGCTGCAATAGTCCTTTTTCCAATTGCTTGGTTTTCATTGGATCTTTATTCACTACTTCCTTAAAGATCTCAGGTGAGAAGGAAGGAATTCCGGTGAAATAGAAATTGGCTCCTTCGGTGAGGGTATCCCCGATCTTGAAGTTACCGGTATCGAAGAGACCTACCACATCGCCGGGGAATGCTTCATCGATCACATCTTTATCGCGGGCGAGGAAAGTGTATGGGTTGCTGAAGCGAACGTCCTTATCGAGACGCACGTGGTGGAAATATTTATTGCGCTCGAACCTGCCGGAGCAAACGCGAAGGAAAGCGATCCGGTCGCGGTGCTTGGGGTCCAGGTTGGCGTGGATCTTGAAGATGAAACCAGAGAATTTATCTTCATCCGGGCAAACTTCGCGAACGGAGGTCTGCCTGCATCGCGGGATGGGTGCGATCCGGATAAAGGTATCCAGCATTTCACGCACACCGAAATTGTTGATGGCCGAGCCGAAGAAAACCGGCGACACTTTACCGGCCAGGTAATCAGTCACATTCAGTTCTCCGTTCACACCGTCTACCAGTTCCACATCTTCCCGTAAAAGATTGGCATCCTTTTCACCGAGCTTGGAATCAAGTACATCACCATTCAGGTCGGTGATCTCCAGGCTATCCTCGTCATCAGATGCTTTGGTGTTGGCGGTGAAGAGAACAAGGTTTTTATCGTAGAGATTGTATACTCCTTTAAAGTCTTTACCGCTGTTGATGGGCCAGGTCATGGGGTGTAATGAGATCTTCAGTTCATTTTCGATCTCTTCGAGAAGGTCGAAGCGGTTCTTACCGTCGCGGTCCATTTTGTTGATGAACACGATCACCGGTGTGTCGCGCATGCGGCAAACTTCCATGAGGCGGCGGGTCTGATCTTCCACCCCGTTCACGGAATCCACTACGAGGATAACGCTGTCCACTGCAGTGAGGGTGCGGTAAGTGTCTTCAGCGAAGTCCTTGTGACCGGGTGTATCCAGGAGGTTCACGAGGATGCCTTTGTATTCAAAGCTCATTACAGAAGTGGCAACGGAGATACCGCGCTGACGTTCGATCTCCATGAAGTCAGATGTAGCGTGCTTTTTGATCTTATTGCTTTTTACCGCACCGGCAGTCTGGATGGCGCCACCGAAGAGGAGGAATTTCTCCGTAAGGGTGGTTTTACCGGCATCCGGGTGGGAAATGATCGCAAAAGTTCTTCTTCTCTGTATTTCTGCATTGTACTTCATGAAGGGATCGCTTTTAGGAAAAACGCCCGCAAAGGTACATTAATCCTTGCTCAATTTGTACTTTTATGATGCATGCGTTACAGACTTCGCCAATTCATTGTCAATAATTTCCTCCGGCACCGGAAAGACAACGGAGCGACCAATTCCCCAAGCCCTTACAAGATGGCGAAAAGCCTCTACCAGTTACGGAGAGCCGTACTGCAGAACTCCAGAGATGCGGTTTTGATCATCATCGGGATCCTGAGCGCGGGATTCGGGTTGAAGAGTTTTTTGCTGCCCGTGAAATTCATCGATGGCGGCGCCACGGGGATTTCCCTGTTGAGCAGCGCACTGCTCGGCTGGCCATTGGCGTTGATGATCGTACTGATCAACCTGCCGTTCATTTTGATCGGCTACAGGCTGATCGGGAAAGGATTCACCATAAAAGCGATTATGGCCATTGCAGGCTTGTCTATTTGTCTGGCCGTGGTGGACTATCCTATCGTTACTTCTGATAAGTTACTGGTGGCCGTGTTTGGTGGCTTCTTCCTCGGCGCAGGGATAGGGTTTACGGTGAGAGGCGGCGGCGTTTTGGATGGAACCGAGATACTGGCGATCTATCTCAGCCGGAAACTGGGCACTACCATCGGTGATGTGATCATGATGATCAATGTGCTGATCTTCTCAACGGTTGCTTATTTTTTGGGGATCGATAATGCGCTTTACTCCATGCTTACTTATCTGGCGGCTTCAAAAACAGTGGACTTCCTGATTGAAGGTATCGAAGAATATACCGGTGTTACTATAATTTCCCCGAAGAGCGAAGAGATCAGCCGGGTAATAACGGAGAAGCTTGGACGAGGGATTACTGTGTACAAAGGCGCAGGTGGTTATGGAAAGAGAGGATATGTACAGGAGGACCAGCATATCGTGTTTACGGTGATCACCAGGCTGGAGATCTCAAAACTGAAACATGAAATAGAGATGGTGGACCCGCATGCGTTTGTGGTGATGCATAGTATCAAGGATACGAATGGCGGGATGATCAAGAAGAGGCCGTTGAAGCATTAGATCTTGACGGCTAAAAACGAATTGTAATTCGCTTTATAACATTATTTCCGGGCAATTTTTCATAATTTTGCTTAAAAGCGAATTATAATGCGCAAAACAATACAATATTTTGGAGAAACGATACGTCAAAGGCGATTGCTCCTTGGTTTATCGCAAGACCAGCTTTCGGCGCATTCCGGGGTAAACCTACGGACTATCCAATTACTTGAACAAGGGAAAGGCAACCCTACGATTGAAACTTTATTGCAGGTGACAGAGCCATTGGGTATGAAATTGGAATTGAAAATAAAACAACCTAATATCAGCTTCGCATGAGATCAGCGCAGGTATTTTACAACGGAAAACTTGCGGGAATTATATCGAAATCCCGGACTGGTTACCAGTTCGTATACGACAAAGACTATCTCATCACTGAAGGTAGCAAACCAGTGAGCATTACATTGCCTTTACGCAAAACACCCTTCCACAGCCACACACTCTTCCCTGCTTTTATTAACAGGCTCAGTGAAGGCGCCAATAAAGCTATGCAGAACAAACTGCTGAAAATTGACGAGCAAGATTATTTCAGCTTGTTATTAGCTACAGCTGGCACAGAAAGTATAGGACCAATTACTATTAAAGAAATTCATGAGGATACCGAAGATTAAATATTGCCCCTGCACATTACAAGAAGGTTATGATACATATAGTCCACTTGGTCAGCAGCAACTTTTTGGCAGCCGGTCAAAGAAGGTATCTCACATCTTACCATTTGGTCCTCCAGGCAAAAGCACTGAGCTTACAAGGGAATATAATGAGAAAAGAAAAAGGATCAGCATTAGTGGAGTTCAGGAAAAATATAGCCTGCTTTTGAAAAGAAACACCCTTGAATTGACAGACAAAACCGGAACGCATATTTTAAAACCAATACCGGCTGAGCGACTGGAGTTGGTGAATGACTTACCTGCCAACGAGCATGTAACTATGCAAATTGCGAGGCATGTGTTTGGCATACGTACTGCAGACTGTGGAATGATCTTCTTTGATGACGGAAGCCCCGCCTATATCACCCGGAGATTCGATTATAGACCAAATGGTGATGGTAAATTTCAGGTAGAAGATTTTGCGATCTTACTGGGAAAGTCCCCGGAAATAGAAGGTGTAAATTTCAAGTACGATGCTTCTTATTTGGATATTGCAGAACAAATAGATGCAATTGTTGCCGCTTCCTCTCTGGCGATGGTGGAGTTCTTTAAATTGGTTATATTCAATTATCTGGTTGGCAACGGAGATGCACACCTGAAAAATTTCTCCCTGATAGAAACCATAGATGGAGATTATTACCTGGCACCTGCTTATGACCTGTTGTGTACATCGCTACATATCAATGACGGCAACCTGGCCCTCAGCGAAGGCCTGTACGAAAATGATTATGAAGAGGCCAGCTTTTCAAAATATGGCTATTATACCCAACACTCTTTCCTGAAATTTGCCAAACGGATTGGCATCAAAAAAGAGCTGGCCACGAAAACCCTGAATGATATGCTGGCTGCAGATTACCAGGTGCCGGAAATTGTGAACCGCAGCTTTATGAGCAAGGAAGGAAAAAAGAAATATTTAAGCGTGTTTGGGGAAAGGAAACAACGTTTGCGGGAAAAATAATATGTCAATTCGCTTATCAGTGAATCTGAACCAGGAGAAAACTATTTCAATTTATCCAAAACAGCGATCAACTTCTCATTTAAAGAAGTAACACTCTGAATCAAAGTCAACATCATTTTGGTTTGCTCGTCTGTCATAGACTGAACGTTATTGTAATAACCACCATTTGCACCAGAAGAATTAGGTGAATTATTACCACTATCGATGAAAGTTATGCCTTGTGAAGAAAGCAAACTAACCGGATCCACTTTATGAAATTCAGCCACCCTCTGAATTATGTCAACTGTGATCTTACTTTCTCCGCGCTCATACTTGGTATAAGCCGACTCACTGATCCCCAGATAATCCGCTACTTCCTGGGCTTTTTTATCGCGGATTTTCCGGTTTATGTACATGTTCCTTCCTACTGCCTTATTTTCCAACACAGAGAATTCTTGTTCCATATAACAGAGGTTTGAATTTGAAATCAATTATCAAGTTTTTGATAGCACTATACTATTCAAATATAAATAATCCCAGAAAGCTCTTAAAAAAAGGTACGCAACAAGCAGAAACCCTAACAACAGATATTAACCTATCCAGGGACTACACCCTATACCCCTCCAGGCAGTCCGGCATACCTCCCTCATACCTCCGGCAGCAACTAAACAGCAATCAGACAGCAATTAAAGTACAATTAACCGCCAACCAGGCACGCACAATCAATTGAAAACCAGCCAAATACCACAAGACAAAACAATATTTAACACTCAGACGCCTGATTATCAGTATTATACAAGAATCATTTTAATACTCAGTCCCGGTTCTTCTACTGCTCACCCCCCTTTCAGTACTTTCATACTACTGTCTCAGTACTATCTCAGTACTCTCCCCGTTTAAAAACCCATGTTTTCACTACTATCTCACTACTGTTTCACTACTTACAGACTCTGGCGTAACGCTTCTCTCACCTGAAATCAGCCTGATCTACATCTTCTTCTGCTCCGTTACTGCACTACCTGACCAGAAACAGTGATTTATGGAAAAGTGAAAAACTAAAATGATCAGCTCAACTGAACTTTCTTCACTCCTGCCCTTTTAGTGAATTTGTAGATCGGGCGGCCATCGACCATCACTTCTGAAATATCATACACGATATTATCATTCTTATAATCCAGGTCCAGCTCCTCGAAGAGCGTTCTGGCATTCAGGTAGAAATATTCACCGGCCTTGATGATCTTGAAGGTATCTTCCATAGCCATGGAAGAAATGATCACGTAGAGTGTTTTATCATCCGGGTTCTCTTCATCAAAAGCGATCCTGGCTCCTTTTCCTGCGGCCAGTTCCATCTTTTTTGCAGCATCGGCGCTGAATCCGAGTTTACCATTTTTATGCGCAGTGGCTTTAAGGGTTTTTGCTGCATCGCGGGGGTCAAAAAATTTCAACTTCATAGTTTACCATTCGATTCTATCCAATCTCCATCCCTATGCTCTCCGGTCCCAATTTATAGATTTTAGCATTATATCATTCCATTTTTTTACAGTATCCATTTAGAAAACGGACACCGTCCAGGTCCTCACAAAATTCTCCTCCGCTTCCAGTTTGTTGATCCCTTCTTTCTCTTCCCATAACTGTATCGCATCCACGCTGTCGGCAATGCCGCACCAGGGCTCGATGCAAAGGAAATCAGCTCCGGGGGCCGCCCATAGTCCCAGGAACGGGAAGCCGGGGAAGTCCATCGTAAGACCATGTTCTGTTTTACGGCTCAGCAAAGAGATCCTGGAAGAGTTGAGGTTCTTCAGCACCAGGGCATCGTTGGCAAACAAATCCTTGTTCAAGGGCAAATGATTTGTATCGTTCAGCAAGGGAGTGGAAGATGTTTTGAGTAATCCGCCTTCTGCTATGGGCCAGCGGCCGGTAGTTTCCGGCTGATCGAATTCCAGGTAATAATCGTCGTACGCCGTATCGGGGACCAGCGGCAATGCAAAGGCGGGATGACCTCCCACGGAGAAATACATCGTTTCCTTTCCTATGTTCACCACCTCATAGCTAACGGCAATGCTGCTATCCACAATGGTATAAGCGATCCTGAAATCGAAAGGGAAAGGGAATACTTTCAATGTTTCTTCACTCTGTTTCAGCAGGAATACGATCTTATCGAAGGCCTGCGATTCCACGGCAAATTGATGGTCGCGGGCAAAACCATGCCGGCCTAAGTGGTAAGGCTGCTCTTTGTAATAGTAAGTATTTCCCTTTAACGTGCCCACGATCGGGAAGAGTACGGGCGAGAATTTGCCCCAAACGGCGGGATCGCCTTTCCACATATATTCAATGCCGGATTCTTTCTGCAACAGGCTCTGCAATTCAGCGCCTTTCGGATGGATGCTGGCTTTCAGCAAGTGACTTTCGATCGTAAACATACAGCAAGTTAATAAAAAGGCTTATCAGCCGGATTGACCATTGAAATAAATCACAGGTTGCTGCGACAAATACCCGGGAACAATCACTTAAATTTGGAATATGCGTCGAGTCATCGAAATTTTAGGCAGTAGCCTCAACCTCACCTGGCAGGAGTTCAAATCGCACAAACTGCGCACTTTGCTCTCCCTTTCCGGCGTTGGGTTCGGCATCCTCTGTATCATTGGCGTGCTCGCCACGGTGAACAGCCTTGAATACGCCGTACAGCAGGATATCAAGGCGCTTGGCTCCAATACGATTTATATCGATAAATGGGATTATTCCGCTGGGGGTAACGACTACCCCTGGTGGAAATATGTGAACCGTCCCACACCCAAATACGATGAAGTGGAACTGCTGAAGCAGAAAGTTCCTGCCATCGGATATATCGCTTTCAACAATAATATCAACGCGCCCATCGAATACAATGGCAGCGTACTCACCGGTCTCAATTATTACGGAGTCTCAGCAGATTTCGATAAACTGCAGCCCGTTGAAGTGGGTGAAGGACGTTACTTCCAGCAAATGGAGTTCGAGCAGGGCACGGGCGTGATCGTGCTCGGTTACCTGGTTGCCGAGAATCTTTTCGGATCGGATGTAAAGAAAGGGATCGGACAGGAACTGAAACTGAAAGACGGTAAACGCGCTGTAGTGGTAGGCATTCTCAAGAAAAAAGGCAAGAGCATCATCGGTGGATGGGATTACGATAACAACGTGCTCATCACCCGCAATTTCATGAAAACGATGGCCAAGGAGGAATATACAAACCCGAGCATCCTCGTATCCGGGAAAGAACATATTCCCCTGGAACAGTTGAAAGATGAATTGCTCGGCGCTATGCGTTCCATCCGCAAACTTAAACCCACACAGGAAGACAATTTCTCTCTCAACGATATCAATACCCTCAGCGGCTTCGCCACCAGCATTTTCGATGGCGTGAACAAAGGCGGCTGGGCCATTGCAACCTTAAGTCTGATCGTAGGTATGTTCGGCGTGGCGAATATCATGTTCGTGACGGTCCGTGAACGCACTTCGCAGATCGGACTTAAGAAAGCCATCGGCGCCAAACGCATTACCATCATGACGGAATTCCTGCTGGAATCCTCCTTCCTCTGTATCATGGGAGGACTACTCGGATTGCTGGTTGTGGTGATACTTACTTTTGTTCTCTCGGCCATCTTTGGGTTCAGTGTGTTCATTGCTCCCGGCATCATCATGCTGGCCATTTCCATTTGTATTGTGGTAGGTGTACTGGCAGGGATCATTCCCGCTTCCATTGCCGCCCGGATGGACCCGGTAGTAGCGATCCGTTCCAAATAATCAGCGTGCCGGCACTCGCTCGCCTCTGGCGAGTGAGTTATATTTGTTCGCCTCCGGCGAACACTGCGTTGCCGGAGGCGACTAAATAAAAATCACTCGCCAGGAGGCGAGCGACTGGCCACACCCTGAGAATACTTACCTTTACCGCGACTATGAGCGTTACCATTCTTGCAATTGAATCCTCCTGCGACGAAACATCCGCCGCAGTCTGTTCAGACGGAAAGATCCTCTCCAATTTCATTGCCAGCCAGGCAGTGCATGAGCAATACGGCGGCGTGGTACCCGAGCTCGCGTCCCGCGCGCATATGCAGCATATCGTGCCGGTGGTGGACAGAGCCCTGAAAGAAGCCCGCAAACAATTATCGGACCTCGATGCCATTGCCTTCACACAGGCGCCGGGCCTCATCGGCAGCCTGCTCGTAGGCGCACAGTTCGCCAAATCGCTGAGCCTGGCGCTGAACAAACCACTCATCGCCGTTCACCATATGCAGGCTCATGTACTGGCCAATCTCATCGACGATCCCAAACCATCCTTCCCCTTCCTTTGTCTCACAGTGAGCGGTGGACATACACAAATTGTGCAATGCAACAGCCCTCACCAGATGCACATCATCGGCGAAACCATCGACGATGCCGCCGGCGAAGCATTCGACAAATCAGCCAAATTACTCGGACTGCCCTATCCCGGCGGCCCATTGATCGATAAATACGCGAAGACCGGCAACCCCGATCGTTTCAAATTCCCCGAGCCACAGATACCCGGACTGGATTTCAGTTTCAGCGGACTCAAAACCGCTATCCTGTATTTCCTGCAGGAAAACACTAAGACCAATCCCAAATTCGTGGAAGAGAACCTGGCAGATATCTGCGCTTCCATTCAGCATCGCATCATCAGCATCCTGATGAACAAACTGAAGAAGGCCACACTTCACACAGGCATCAAAGATGTTTGCATCGCAGGCGGCGTATCCGCCAATAGTGGCCTCAGGACCGCACTCAAAGAAGCCGGGGAAAAATATAAATGGAATACCTTCATTCCCGCTTTCCAGTATTGTACGGATAATGCTGGTATGATAGCCATCACAGCGTATTATAAATTCCTGTCGGGAGAATACACCGCCCTTACAGTCAGCCCCTCCGCCAAAGCCGAATGGTAACCCAAACCAGTAACCGAATTGTACAACTCAAAAACTGCAAATGGCTAACGGCTACTTTCAATTCAAACAGTTTACCGTTCAACAGGACCAGTGCGCCATGAAAGTGTGCACAGACGCCTGCATCTTCGGAGCCTGGTTTGCCGCCAAGACTGCCGACTACACCACTGTTCTCGACATCGGCGCAGGAACAGGACTGCTCTCGCTCATGCTTGCCCAAAAATCGAATTCAGAGATCCACGGCATCGAACTGGACCTCGGCGCTTTCAAACAACTGAAAGAAAACATCCAGCAAAGCATCTGGAAAGAACGCATCAAAGTATTTCCAGGAGATGCGCGCACCTACTCCTTCCCCATCAAATACGATTTCATCATCACCAATCCTCCCTTCTTCGAAAATGATCTTCCATCTGCTTCGGAAGAAGAACAGATCGCCAAACACAGTAAGCAATTATCCCTGGAAGACCTGATCAGTGTGATCAGCCGCAACCTGGAACCGCATGGAGGTTTCGGGATCTTGCTGCCCTATCACAGGTGGGAATATTTCAATAAACTGGCTACCCAAAATGGATTTTCACTGGTAGAGAACCTGCTGGTGAAACAAACGCCACAGCATGATTTCTTCAGGAGTATTTTACATTATTCCAGGACCAATGATCAGTTCAACCCAACGTTTGAATTGACAATAAAGGGAGACGACGGAAATTATACAGAAGAATTCACAGAGCTGCTGAAGGATTATTATTTGTATTTGTAACGCGGTTATTTAATTCCTTTTTCGCAACAATTCATTTTGTAAGGAAACTGCTTTGCTGAAATTATCTTCGAACAATGAGATCTGGCGGTATGACCTTAAACGTTTTATGAGCAGGGTATACTGAAGCTTCCGCAGTATGCGTTCATCTGCAGGTTTACCGGCAACAGGTTTTGTAAAGAACAATGCGCCCATCTTCCTGATATGGTACCAGAAACTTTTGAACAGTTCCCAGCGGAACCTGACCATGGAACTGTTTTTTGTTTTCAACAGGATCTTATATGGCTCCAGTACTGAAAAACAATGAGCGCTTTCTTCTATATAAGTGAGATAATAAGGCAGTGTAAGGCGGTTGGCGGTGATATAATGATCAAAGCGCAGCTTATCTTCATACCAGATCGAATAACCTGCCAATGCCAGTACATAACACAACTCATGATCGCCACCGGAACTTAAACTCATTCCCTGGCGGTCCGTCAATGCAGGCACAAAGCCACTGGCGCAAATCTTTTCATAGGCAGATTTTCTAAGAACGGCGCCCGCTCCATATACGAATTCCTCGTTCACTTTTCCACTTTCTTTGGCCTGTTCTCCCCCTGCATAGAGATTGCACCACAATAACCAGGCTGGTGCAGGTTCTTCAAAAACAAAATTGCCTTTACCTCCTAATATTCCAACATGAGGCAGGCTTTCCATCACGGCAAAAGCGGTCTTTACATAATCCGGCGCCAGCCAGTTATCATCATCGCACAAAATAATATAATCATACTGTGCGGCGGCAAAGCCGCTGTCCCTGGCAAAGGTTAGTCCTGGCTTTGCTTCTGTGATAATATGAAGATTGATTTTTGTATTGTATCGTTGCCATTCCTGCTCAATGACCTCCAGGCTATTGTCTGTAGAAGCATTGTTGACCACCAGCAGTTCACAGCCCATACCGGCAGGGACCTGTTGTTCCGCGATACAACGAAGCGTTGCCGGCAGGCGGTCCGCTCCGTTATATGTGCAAACTAGAATGGTCATACCTGCCTTCATACAGTTTATCATTTTTTACTTCGGGGAATAAATGAAGTGATGTTCAACGCCATCTTGGTATACAGTTTTGTGATCTTCCAGTACATCAGCCAGTCGCGATGCATACGCAAAGCCTCCGCTACCTGCACTTTGGCGCCCTCGCGGTTTCTCAGACCGTACCAGAGATCATTTGCAATCTTGATACCATAATGCGCATAGAATTTCATGGACTGTTCCATCACCCTTGCCTTTTCTGCTTCCGGCATATATTCCTGAATGCTTCGCATTACCCACTGGAGGTCTTTGAGGTTCCTGGCAGTGGCATAGGACTTCCCGGAAATAGAGGAATCATGCAGGCGATAAGAAGCCAGCGTCCGGGGCGTATAGGCAATTGGATAATCACGGGCAATGCGCACCCACATTTCCCAGTCCTCACCATACTCAACGCCGAAAAAGGCGCCCAGCTTTTCATAGACCTCTCTTTTTACAGTGACGGTGCAAAACTGAAGCCGTTGCCTCACCGCCAGCAACAGCAGGGCATCAGGAAGAATTCCTGCTTCTTTCATTTCTTCATCGCGATAATACAAGCGCTTGCTGCTTTCTCCTATATATTCATAACGGCAGAAGGCGGCGCCAGCCTCCGGATAGCGATCAAACAATTCATCCATTGCCTGGTAATAGCCAGGCTTGATGAGATCATCGCCATGCAATAAATGAATGAGATGGCCGCTTGCCCGGTTGATGCAGGTTTCGAAATTGCGAAGGCTGCCCTTATTTTCAGATTGCCTGAAATAGCTTATCCTTCCCTTGCCTGCTGAAAGCACCAGCGCTTCTACATCTGCATCTGTACTATGATCATCCACTACTTCTATCTGCATATCTTCCTGTGGTAAAGCCTGCGCAAGCACTGCTTCCATTGTTTCTTTCAGGAAATTGGCACAATTGTATACAGGTATCATCACAGACCAGCGCGGTCTGCGCGCACCGCCGGGGACCGGTGCGATCGTTGGAGGGGATAACGGAATTCTGTCCAAAACAAATCAGCTGTTTATAGTTCTGCCTGTTTTATTACCGGTTCAAACCTGAATGGAAATTGTGGACGCACAGCTCCTTTCCATTTACCAAACCAGGTAGTGTTCTCACGAAAATCAGCTACTTCAAAATGAAGCCCTGCTTCATAATAGAATAAGGGAATAGACGTATCCTGCACAATGATGAGTGAAATATAATACGCGCCATCATTGAGAAAGTTGCCCGGAATACGGCATTCACCCTGTACTGTACCGGCTTTGCACAATACAGGCTGCGAAGCTACATCGAAAATACATTCACCTGCATAATTGAATAAATGAAGCCCTGCATTCAATAACACATTTTCCTGCATGTTCCGGATAGTGAATTTAACTGTCAGCGCAGTTCTGATATCGATCACATTGCTTTCAGACCTTAATTCTGGCGCCAGTTCCATCGACAGGACCCGCACGTATTCATTACCGGGAGCTTCAGTAATATCATTCCATGTTGTATGGAATTTATTTTGCTGCAAGCTGCCTACGTATTGCTCCACGATATGGTTGGTATTGCCTATTGCCCTGATGGCTCCCTGCTGCAGCCAGATCGCTTTGCGGCAGAGATGGTTTACCGCCTGCATATTGTGACTTACAAATAATATCGTTCTCTGGCTGTCGTTAGCCACCTGCTGCATTTTATCGAGACATTTTTTCTGGAACTCGATATCGCCCACCGCCAGCACTTCATCCATGATAAGGATATCTGCATTTAAATGCGCTGCCACTGCAAAAGCAAGCCGCACATACATTCCGGACGAATAACGCTTTACCGGCGTATCTATGGATTTTTCCAGGCCCGAGAAATCGACGATGGCATCAAACTGCCGCTGTACCTCCGCTTTCTTCATGCCCAGCAGATAACCACTGATATAAATATTTTCCCTTCCGGAGAGCTCCGGATGAAATCCCGTACCCACTTCCAGCAGGCTGCCTACAGTGCCTCTGCCTTTCACATAACCACTGGTGGGCTGAATAATGCGGGAGATGATCTTGAGCAGGGTTGACTTTCCTGCCCCGTTGGGGCCTACAATGCCCCAGGTTTCGCCCTGATGCACCTGGAAACTGATATCCTTCAGCGCCAGGAACTGGTCAGTTACGGCATTATCCTCATAGAAGAATGCATTGTTTTTCTGCCCCGCGGTTTTGTTCATCCAGCGTTTAACATCCTGCCGGAAAGAACCTGTACCAATGGCGCCACGCCTGTAAACTTTGGAGATGCCTGCCGCTTCTATTACAATTCTGCTCATACCGGTTATGCAATATCTATTAGCCTTATGGCCTGTTTATTGAACCAAATCAATGCTATAAAGAAAGTAATGATGATGAATATTGTACTGTAAAGTAATTGCCACATCGTGAATTCGCCCTGGCCCAGCAAGGCATAGCGAAATACTTCAAACAAGGCTGATAACGGATTCACCTGCGCAAACCAGCGGATGCCGGAAGGCACCAGCGATAAAGGATAGATCACGGGAGTTACAAACATGCTCAGCCTGATGCCCAGGTGAACGATATTGCCAAGATCACGGTACCTGGCCGTGAGTACACAAAAGATAAGTCCGAGCGCCAATGCAAAGAGTGCAGTCAGCAAAATGGACAATGGCAAAGTCAGCAGCCAGAAATTTAATGGAAAACTGAAATCCCTGAAAACTGCATAGAAAACAAAAATGGCCACCAGCAACAGGAACTGGATCAGGAAACGCAGCAGATGAGTACCTGTTACAGACAGTGGAATGATAAGCCTTGGGAAATATACTTTAGTGTAAAGCGAGCTGTAATGCGTGAAGATGAAAGCAGTGCCGGTAAAGAGATCGCTGAACAGACCCCATAGCAATATACCGCAGAGATAGAACAATACAGGAGGCGATGCGCCCGTATCCACTCCCATCCACCGGCCGAAAACCAGCACATACACAATCAGCGTGAGGATGGGCTGCAATACAACCCAGAGCGGGCCCAGCAGGGTTTGCTGGTAGTTGACCAGAAAATCACGTTTGATTAACCTGAAAAGCAAATTGCGGTATGCCCATAATTCCTTCCCCGCCCAGTTGCGCCAACTGCTTCGGTTACTGTTCTCCCAGTCCCAGGGTTCATTTCTGTCTGCGGTGAGTGGCATGAGCAGCGATTAAGCATTAAAGATACTGAAGGATCCAATAAAATGACTGACGAGGTTTGACGGAGAGCTGCCAGTCGCTCGCCTCCGGCGAGTGACTTGTATTTAGTCGCCTCCGGCGACGCGGTGTTCGCCGGAGGCGAACAAATATGAATCACTCGCCAGAGGCGAGCGATTGCCGGCACACTGATTATGTTCCTGCAGCGTAATCAGCAAGGTAGTTGTAGCGCGGGGTCAGCGTGCCATTCTTCACCATGGTAGCGCGTTCTATCACATCCGACTGATTGTTCTTCACCAGGTCTTCCAGCACATATTTAATGAGTTGTTCTCCAAAATACCGGCTGGCATCACGCGGCAATTCATTGGGGAGATTGCCCACAGCCATTACGTCTATGCTTCCGGGTAAGTAAGGTGCTGTTTTTTCGAAACTGGTTTTACTCACACCATAGATGGGATCTTCAATGGTTTGATCTCCCAGGTTGATGGGCACAGAGCCAAAAGCATCATCGGTAATATCAGCAATGGTATGCAGGCGCCAGGCAGCATCCTGTACGGCATCGCGCTCAAACAATCGTGGCATGGCGGTATCCCAGTAAATGCCATTCATGAGAATATCCGACTGCATGGCATATGGCAGGAATTTGCAATTGTATTCAGACGGATGGTCATGAAAATGTACGCGGTTATATGTTCCGTCTGACTTGCGTTCGTAGAGATCCGCTCCTTTAAGCTGCGTATATACGGGGTATGAATATTTCTTACCCAGGTAATCCTCCGGTTCCACTTCCACCACGCCCATGAGGTTCATGATCTCGAGGATCCCATGCGCCACACGGCCGCTACCGGTAACAGCTACTTTCACCGCGGGAATGCGCAATCCGAAATAAGTATGGATGAGCTCGCGGAAACTTCTCTGTTTGTACACACGTACAAGATCATACGCACCGGAACGATGACCATAGCCCATCATCCCGTTATGTGCACCCACCACTCCTGCAAAAAAACCGAAACCGAGAATGCGCTGGCCATCCTCATGCTCCAGGCATTCATAATCGATCAAAGTGATCTTATCTGCGATGATCTGCTGGAACAGCTTCTGATTATAGGATTGTTTTTTGCGCGTATGAGAGAAGAAAAGATAGGTCTTGTTGGGGATCAGCTGACTTGCCGGCACTTCCTTGATACCAAGCAGGATATCGCAATCGCTGATATCGTCCACCACTTCTATTCCGGCCATCCTGTATTCCTTGTCGGAAAAGCAGCGACCAGCTGAGGATTGCGCAAATATCCGAACTTCTTCCGAGTTCTTGTGGATCCACTTGCATTGTGCAGGCGTAAGCGCCACCCTGTTGTCTGCAGGGGTCTTTCCTTCCCTGATAAGCCCGAGTTTGATCATTTTCGTAAATTTGCTTTATAAATGTACGGATCGATGCCCAATACCACCCTACTGAACAGGTTCTGGCAGGTTTTCAGAAAGATCTTCTTCCCGAAGAAAAGCTGCTGCAAATAAGTCTTAAACCCCCATAAATTCCCAGGCGCTCTTGTAAGCTTCCTGCTGTTCTGCGTAAGCGATGAACCCTGCGTAATAATCGTGCTGGCTCAGGGTGCTGCTGTCTCCTATCACCACCAGCTTTTTCCTCGCTCTTGTCATGGCCACATTCATGCGCCTGATCTCGGATAAGAACCCGATGCGGTTATCATTGTTGCTGCGCGTCATACTGATAAGCACCATATCGCGTTCCTGTCCCTGGAAACTATCGATTGTATTGATGGTGATTCGATGCTGAAAAGGCAGCAGCTCCGGTGTTTGCTGTAACATTGCTTTCAACTCATCAATCTGCCTTCTGTAGGGCGAAATGATGCCCACCGTTGGAAAGGCGGATCCCCACTGCTTTTCAGTCGCCAGCTGTTTCAGGTAACTGATACAGAATGCAGCTTCTTCCGGATTGGAAATGGCATTGCCGCTGGTCTTCTCTTCAAAACCACATCCTGCCGTATCGATGAATTGCAGCGGATGCTCATCATTGTTGAGCGTATGATTTTCCACGGAAGCATGCGCCTTCAATCCGTTCTCATAGAACGTAGCTGCGGAATAGCCCATGATGAGGCGGTTCATGCGGTATTGTTCGTTCAGCATCACTACCGATTGCGGATAGCGCTCCACCAGCTTTTCCAGCAAAGTGAGGGTGAGCCCATTCTTCGCTGCTTCATTGGATTTAACGGTGGGGGGTAACTGAAGATGATCACCGGCGAGGATCAGTTTGCGCGCCTTGATCACCGGTACCCAGGTGGCGGGCTCCAGCGCCTGTCCGGCTTCATCGATCACTACGGTATGGAATTTCCGTTCGCGCACCAGGTAATGATTGGCGCCAATCAAAGTGGCTGTGATCACATCGGCTTTTGCCAGGAGATCGTCCACAATATATTGTTCCGTTTTCTCCACCTGCTTCATGATATTGCGGGCTTCATCGAAGAGGGCTTTGCGCTGGTCGCGCTCGGCCTTGCCGAAATTCCTTTTGTATTTATGGGCCATGTCTTTGAACTCACTGGCCTGTTTCTTCAGTCTTTTGATCTCCTTGTTGGCGGTATGTTCAGCCATTTTATGGTCCATGGTGAGACTGAGCAGCCTGTCGGATACACGGGCGGGATTACCAACGCGGAGCACGTTGAGACCTGCATCGGAGAGTTTCTCACTGAGAAGGTCAACCGCAGTATTGCTGGGCGCCACCACCAGCACCTGTTGTTTGTCTTTCGCTACCAGCGCTTTGATGGCCTGTACCAGCGTGGTGGTCTTGCCGGTACCGGGAGGGCCGTGTACGATGGCCAGGTCTTCCGCGCTGAGAATTTTATTTACCGCTTCCTGTTGCGAAGGGTTCAGCGAAGGAAAGGGAACGGGCGATACATAATTTTCGAATACAGGTTCCTGTGAGCCCGTGAGTATGCGCACCAGTCTTCCTTCTTCCCTTTTTTCGTTCAGCGCGATGGCCTGGCGGAGGGCCTGCTGCATTTCATCGTAACTATTATCATCAAAGAGGAGGTCTACGCCCAGCTTGCCATTGCGGCTCCATTCGGGCAGTTCATCTGTACGGAGTGTGATCTTGATCTTGTTGGCCCCTACGTAGTTGACTACGCCTTCCACCCTGTCCTGCTCCCTGTTATGATTGCTGAACAGGGCGGCGCTGGCGCCGGTGCGGAACTGGTGGGGAATGTCCTGGTTGGTAGTTCGTTCCAGCTCCACCGTTATATAGTCGCCCTTCGTGGGCTCAGTGCCGCGGATGGCCACAGGGTACCAGCTGAGACCCGCTTCCCGCCTGTCGTTCACAGAAAGGGAGGAACTGAGTTGGCGGTACATTGCTTCATCTTCCTGCCGCTCTGTTTTCAGGAGATCGAGCAGCTTCTTGAAATAATCCATCGGGCAAAGGTACGTCGCCCAACCCGTACCGGGAGAAAAGGTGCATTTCAGGTGCACAACTAATGCGGACCAAATTCCCCGTTTTTCAAATCGTATAAGTATTTTTATGATATTCCTGACTTTAAAAATCAATATCTATGGTACAAAAATTTACGGCTGAGTTCTTTGGCACTTTCTGGTTGGTGTTGGGAGGTTGCGGCAGCGCTTTATTGTCTGCAGCATTTCCTGGTGTAGGTATTGGCTTACTGGGTGTAGCCCTGGCCTTCGGTTTAACGGTACTCACCATTGCGTATTCGCTGGGCAGGGTATCCGGAGCGCATCTCAATCCTGCAGTGAGCATCGGGCTCTTTGTAGGCGGAAGGATGCCGGCCAAAGACCTGCTTCCCTACATCATTGCACAGGTGCTGGGCGGTATTGTGGCCGCGGCAGTACTGTACGTGATCGTAACGGGGAATGGCAGCAGCATCGGTACATTTGCAGCCAATGGCTATGCAGAACATTCACCCGGCGGGTACGACATGAAAGCGGCATTCCTCTGCGAAGCGGTAATGACCTTCATGTTCCTGATCGTGATCCTGGGAGCCACAGACAGCCGTAATTCAAACGGCGGTTTTGCAGGACTGGCCATCGGCCTCACCCTCACCCTGATCCACCTGATCAGCATCCCCGTCACCAACACTTCCGTGAACCCGGCCAGAAGTATCAGCCAGGCAGTTTTCGTAGGTGGATGGGCGGTAGAACAGCTCTGGCTCTTCATCCTCGCCCCCATTGTTGGTGCAGCCCTTGCAGGAATAGTGTATAAAGCCCTCTGGAAATAGATTTCTTTTTGAACCATGATAATAGTACATTACAGTTAGCCCCTGTGAAAGCAGGGGCTTTTGTAATGTTAGACCTGCAGTCATTCCCTATGATCCCTCCTTCCGGACCTTACTGTCAGTTCACCGGACTACAGAGAAATGCCGTTCCCTCTTTAAACTTCCATCATTGCGCTCTCATTTTAATAAACAATAAAAACCTAAGCAATGAATCCAAACAAAGCACTTTGGGAAAAGGGCGACTTCACCAGGATCGCTGAAAGCATGCGGCAGAGCGGCGCCGGGCTTGTTGCTCAATTAGGCATCGAAGAAGGGATGGATGTACTGGACCTTGGTTGTGGCGACGGAACAACGGCTATTCCCGCTGCAAAACTCGGCGCCAATGTATTGGGGGTAGATATAGCATCCAACCTGGTTGCAGCAGGCAACCGGAGGGCAAAGGAAGAAGGACTTGACAATATCCGTTTCCAGGAAGGCGATGCAACAAACCTTGAAGGGCTGAACGATCAGCAGTTCGACCTGGTAGTTTCCATCTTTGGCGCCATGTTCGCACCCAAACCAATGGACGTGGCTAAAGAACTGGTGCGCGTTACACGCCCCGGCGGAAGGATCATAATGGGTAACTGGATCCCGGGCGACCCAACCCTGGTAGCGCAGATCTTAAAGATCAGCTCGGCTTATACACCACCGCCACCCGAAGGATTCATCAGCCCCATGTTATGGGGCCTGGAAGATCATGTGACCGAACGTTTTGGAGCCGCAGGCATTGAGCAGGATGATATATCCTTCAGCCGTGATACATTTAATTTCAAGATCGCCACCAGGCCTTCCGAATTCCTCGAAAGGTTCAGACAGTACTACGGCCCCACCATGAATGCTTTTGAAGCAGCTGAAAAAAATGGAAAAGAATCAGCTTTGCAACAGGAACTGGAAGAACTATTCAACAGGCAAAACCAAAGCGGCAACAACGATACCACATCTATCCCGGCCACTTTCCTGAAAGTAACTGTAGCACGCAGGTAAACCAATACCCCTTACAGCCAACTCATGATAAAAAGTACATTACAGAAAGCCCTTGTGGAAACAGGGGCTTTTGTAATGTAACAAGTCTACATAAGAGAAGACACAATATTACTCTCCTCTCCGGTCCGGCAATCCCAGGGAAGAATGAAGAGCAAAAAAACCTTCTTGAACTGTGGAAATAATCATCATAATTCATCATAAATTCGCAAACGAAACGTTACTCATTCCGCCGGAAGTAAGTTTCCTGCGCCGCCCCGGCAATGGAACAGCCCACTTATCTCCCAAGACATATCCAATAATTAAAAGTGGCTAATCGCCTCAAACCCTTCACGCACATGATGCAAACCCATCCTGTTGCAGGTGGCACAAAACTATCTGCGCCTGTAGCCCCCAAAAATGCGGGCTGGATTTCCCTGTTACTCCTGCTCCTGGTTTCCGTCTGCCTCAACGCCCATGCACAACCGCCCCTGGTAGAATGGCGCAATGCTGTAGCCTTGCCGGAAGACATCAACCAGGCCGAAGCCCTCGCAAGAAAATACCCGGACGATCCTTCAGCCATCCGGTTCATCCACCAGACCTTTACATTCGACAAGGGCGTGAACAGCTATAAAGACAAAGTAGTCACCGTTCGCGAAACCTCAGAAATGGAGCTCATCGCCCTGCAACACAGGGCCAGGGCCTGGTACCCGCAGTACTATAACAACTTCGTGAAGATCATCAGCCTCAGGGGTACCGGCAGCACCAAGGGCAAACAACTGCCCGGACTCTTCTACCAGTGGGAAGACAGATCGGTTACCGATGATGGCATCTTCTTCGACGATAACCGCATGCGCTTCTCTGCCTTCAGTTTCAACGGCCCCGGCAACCTCGGCCAGATCAATGTGGTCAAAGACTATCTCGATTCAAAATATTTCACCCGCATCTTCTTCCATGAACATTATCCCCTCCTGGAAAAAGTGATCACCTTCAAGGTCCCCGAATGGCTCACCATCGATATCAAGCCTTTTAACATGACCGGCTTCAAAGTGGAGAAATCAGAAGAAACAAAAAAAGGATACACTTACTATACTTATAAGGTCGCCAACCTGGAAGCATCAAAATCAGAAAGCAGGCAGATCGGTCGCGCCTTCTCCGACCCGCATCTCGTGATCAGGGTGAAATCATACGAACATAAAGGAGACCTTATCAAAGGTTTCGATAAAGTGGACGATGTATACAACTGGAACAACAGGATGTACACGATGGCTAAAAATGATCCTGCTAAACTAAAAGCCACCGTAAGTAAGATCATTGCCGGAAAGAATACGGACGAAGAAAAGATCAAAGCCATCTACTATTGGGTGCAGGACAAGATCCGGTATATCGCTTATGAGGATGGCTATTCCGGCTTTATCCCCTCCAACGCACAGGATGTGCTGGAAAGTAAATTCGGAGATTGTAAAGGCATGGCCAACCTGCTAACGGAAATGCTCAAACTACAAGGATATGACGCACGCTTCACATGGATCGGCACCAGGCAGATACCTTATTCACAATCATTGCCCGCACTCTGTGTGAACAACCACGCCATCACCACGCTCTACTTCAAAGGCAAAGCTTATTTCCTGGACGCTACCGAAAAATTCGTGCCCTTTGGAGAAGACGCTTACCGCATTCAGGGCAAGGAAGCGCTGGTCAGCAAGGGAGATAAATTCGAGATACTTCCCGTTCCACTTACCGATGGCAAAGCCCATAAAGTGAGCACCAAAGCAGACTTCACGCTCAACGCACAAAACATGAAAGGGAATGTGCAGGTAACCCTCACCGGTAATGAACGCACAGATTTCCACCAGCTTTACCAGGACCTCGCATCGGTTGACCGCGAAAAATTCTTCAAAGGCTTCCTGCAACTGGGCAACGACAATATCGAAGTGTCCAATATCACCAACAGCGATCTCTCCAACCGCGAGATCCCCGTTCAGCTCAGCGGCACAATCGACCTTTCCAACCATGTTCACAAGATCGATAAAGACCTTTTCCTGAACCTCGACTTCTTCCCAAAGACCCTCGAATCCTACATGCCAGACGAGAAAAGGAAAAGAGGATACGAGTTCAATTCCGTTCTCACATATGAAGATGAATTTTCTCTCACCATTCCTGCCGACAGAAAATTCACGGATGTGCCGGAAAAACTGCAACTCAATTTTCCGGGATATGAATTCAACGGGGAATATGTAGTGAACGGCAACAGGATCACGCTGAAAAAATCGCTCACCATCAGCAACAGCACCATCGATAAAGCTGATTTCGATAACTGGAAGAAATTCCTGAAGTCCATTAAATCTTTCAACAGTTATTATTTCAGCATCACCCAAAAATAAGGTCCGATGAAACTCAACATATACACTATAGCAACCACGCTCCTGCTGGCGCTGCCTTTCAGCCAGGCAAACGCACAGAGCTATATCACGGAGAAAGTGATCAAATCCCTTGCAGAGAACTCCGCAGAAATGCTGAAAGATATGCCAGCCCCATTCAGGGTAACTCAAACGCCTTCCAAATGGGACAAGGAATCTGCCGTGATCATCGGGTATTCCCGCAATATTGTGATGGATAAACAGAACCGCAGCGCATTGAGCTCCATTAAATTCCTTTACTTTTTCGAGAAAACGAGATTCCGGATCAAACTGCAGGACAACAACGCAGTAAACAAATTTTCGGAGGTCTATTTCCGTTATTCCAGCGCTGATGATGGCTTCACGCTTCGTCTCATCAAACCCGGCGAGGCGCCCCGCGTGATCGAACCGCAGAAAGCAGTTGCCTGCCCCCGCGGAACAGAGATCCCTGAATATTTCCAGAGCTTTATCAATTCCGCAACAGGACAGGATTATTCCTATTACAAACTTCCTGTGCACAACCTGGAACCGGGTGATATCCTGGAATACGTTTCCACCACCAAAAGCTCCATCGAAGTGAGCTTTGCCGGTTACCTGGAACTGGCCCCGCAATATGAGATCTGCAGCAAGGAATATCCCCTTATGTACAATGAGATCGGGATCGATACTGATAACAAAACTTTCTTCAAATCACTCGCACTGAACGGCGCACCTGCTTTCAAAAAAGAAGCAGGCGCTGAAAAAGGATTCTTCCGTTTCGTATTTGTAGACAAGGACCGGGACCGTTTCAAAGACGTGAATTTTGTTACGCCACTCATGCAGTTCCCAATCGTGAAATTCCAGGTAAACTACGCGAAGAGTGAAGATGCCAGGGGCGCTTTCATCGGACAGATCGGTGAGCTGAAAAGCAATTTCAGCAAGGAAGAGCTGGCGCAGAAAGCATGGGACGATATCGAAAAACAAAAGAGGTTCTACTTCGGTGAAAACAATATAACAGTAAATGCCCTGCTGGCTAAACTGCGCGGCCTCAATGCAAAAAGATGGACAGAAGATGAATACATCAACCGCTGCTGGTACCTTATCAGGAACAAGGTACTGTACCAGAAATCATATTTGTCTGACAAGGAATTTGTATGTCTCTTCAATGGTGTGCTGGAAGACAGGAAGATCAAGCCTGAACTGGTGATCTCCGTCAGTAATACAACGGGCAAACTCAATGATATCCTGTTCGACAGCGAGATCCGTTATATGCTGAAACTGGGCGACAAATTCTATTTTAATCCCAGCGACTACTCCAACCCGGGAGAATTAGTGGAGTCACTCGCCGGCAATGATGCTTATATCGTTTCCGAACCGTCCGGCCGCAATGCCCCTCCCGGCATCAAAGCCATTAAACT
>NZ_RCSU01000043.1 GCF_003991355.1 Pseudoflavitalea rhizosphaerae | reverse complement strand
GGCGGTTTGAAAAGGAAAAAGTAGGGCCGAAAGATCTTTGAAAAGTTTGGAAGCAGCAGCACATAATGTAACAGTTATGGTAAGCAACTGAAGCGTAATTTAATTAAGAACACAACGTTGAATTTTCTAATGAGAATTTAGCTAAGTGATCAAAACTCATTTACAATGGAGAGTTTGATCCTGGCTCAGGATGAACGCTAGCGGCAGGCTTAATACATGCAAGTCGAGGGGCAGCGCAGGTAGCAATACTGGGCGGCGACCGGCAAACGGGTGCGGAACACGTACGCAACCTTCCTTTAAGTGTGGGATAGCCCAGGGAAACTTGGATTAATACCACGTAATATAACTGA
>NZ_RCSU01000042.1 GCF_003991355.1 Pseudoflavitalea rhizosphaerae | reverse complement strand
ACTACAGCAAAACTTGCTGACGCATCCGTAACCAACGCCAAGCTTGCCAACACTTCAGTTGGAACAACAAAACTTCAGGACGAAGCAATCACAACAGCAAAAATTGCTGATGGTGCCATTACTTCCAATAAACTCGCTGCCGGTCTTACGATCCCTCCTGGCGGAGCCGCCAGCGGAGATCTGACCGGAACTTTCCCCAGTCCAGCTATAGCTGCGAATGCCATCACTTCAGCCAAGCTTGCTAATGATGCCGTGACAACTGTTAAGGTTGTTGATGGTGCTATCACCACTGCAAAGCTGGATGCTAACGCTGTCACTACAGCGAAAATCGCTGACGCTTCAGTAACTGATGT
>NZ_RCSU01000041.1 GCF_003991355.1 Pseudoflavitalea rhizosphaerae | reverse complement strand
CGTTCCCGTCGCATCTCAAGAGGAGGCGCTCTCCACAGGAAAGGCGAGAGGAACTCCAGGGTCGTGCCACCATTCCCAGAGTCCCCCAGATGTCTCAGTCCATTCCAGGGAAACCTGTTTTCCCTGCACTGCCTCGACTTTCAAGCCGAGGATCGACTCACACCACGGTGGCACGTGGGACAGCCCTGTGGGAAAGCCTCGTGGGAAAACCTCGTGGGAAAGCCTCGAGGGAAAGCCCCAGATCCCTTGATCCACGCCAAGGGAAGCGCGACGCTGCTGTTACAGCTCGGGAGGAAAGCGCACCTGCATGCCCCCACTCGAGACGAGGACTGACTCCCCTGGGGAGACTCCAGAAGTACCCCAAGATCCATGTCAGCACTGGAGAGGAATCCTCAGGTTCCGGCACCGA
>NZ_RCSU01000040.1 GCF_003991355.1 Pseudoflavitalea rhizosphaerae | reverse complement strand
AGGGGTCACCAGTTCAAATCTGGTCGGGTCTACCAACAGCTGCGAGTGGGCGAGAGCACAAGCTCGAGCGAACAATCTCAAGGCATCAACTCCTGGGGGATTAGCTCAGCTGGCTAGAGCACCTGCCTTGCACGCAGGGGGTCAACGGTTCGAATCCGTTATCCTCCACAAAAAAGTTCTTTCAAACTGTGATGTTGACGTTCAACAGTGAATGGTCTACAGGTTCGCAACCTGCACATCAACTTCGTTTATTGTAGGCCGTGAGGCGTGCAATCGAACAAAGCTCTTTGACATATTGGGAAATAATTGTTATTCTAACAAGTATAAATGTTGTAAGAAACGAGTAATAAGTATAATAACTCTTTTAAAGCACTTAAGGGCGTATGGTGGATGCCTTGGCTCTCAGAGACGATGAAGGACGTGGTAAGCTGCGATAAGCTGCGGGGAG
>NZ_RCSU01000004.1 GCF_003991355.1 Pseudoflavitalea rhizosphaerae | reverse complement strand
CACTCGCCAGAGGCGAGCGACTGCCAGCTCTCCGATTCTTAATAGTTGTCCGTGAAGAAAATGCCAGCAGGGAAATTCGTATAATTCTTATAATTGGCGCTGAGTGATATGCCGTTACTGAAATCAAAAGCGCTGATACTATTGATCAGGTAATTCATGCCATAGCCTTTAATGGTATTCAAATACACTTCACCAGTTATCGGATGAACCGCAATATTGTTGTACACGATACCTGCATCTTCCACTTTTGTTTTGGCATCCACCAGGAACTCTGTTGCACCGGTACTGAAGATATGCCGGTGGATTCTTGTACCTGCTCCACTGAAATAAAGGGTATCCCCTTTGGCAGTGATCCCCGGCGTTGCGCCCCAGCCTGCACTAAGGCTGCCGGTAGTGATCTCGTTGGCCCTGATCAGGGAATAATCCCTGTAATTGACCTTGGATATCTTTGCAGGTGAAGTAGTGGTTGACACCCAGATATTCCCATCACTGGCTCTAACCACGCCGCTCACACTAGCCTTCATATCAACACCGTAAGTGAGCGTATCTTTACCGGCTTCTATTACATACACTTTCGTGCCCGCGGCTGCAAATACTTTATTGTTCGAAACAGCCATGGTCAGTTTGGCGGCTGATCCGGAACCTTTGATGAAAGTAAGCGCTTTGGTTATTGTATTGAAACGGTGCAAGCCACTATTATCCCGGATGATCACATTCTCTTCATCGAGTACTGCAATATGGGTAGGCCAGCTCAGTGTTGACAATTCTTCATTGTATGCAGCTTCTCTTGTTAGTGTTTCAGCATTGGCCACTACCAGTAATCCATCATTATCAAATGGATTGTTCATGGCATTCTTTTTTCCATTTTGAGAAATGATGTACATTTTATTGTTATGGATATACAGGTCCTGCGTTGTATTCCCAAGGTGAGTGCCATTTGCTTTAAAATAGGCGCTGTCAGTGACTTTCCCGCCGGGGCTGATAAAGATGAGGCTTCCGTTTTCCGTTGTCATGTTTCCTTCATTCAATACAAATATGCCATGTTTGTACTTGCCATGCACATTTATATTTACCTGTGAGGCTGCTTTCTTATTATTCCTGGTGGTGATCACAGAAACTGTATGCTGCCCCGTTTCAGCAGCAACAAATTTGAAGATCGAATCTGCAACGGCTGCATCCCTGCCATCAATTGCCCATGTAAAAGTACTTCCCGGAGCAGCTTTCGCTTTAAAAACGAGTGTGTCTTCCTGTGCAACACTGTTTTGTGCAAGTACATTTAGAATTTCAACTTCAGAGGTCTCATCCTGCGATACCTTATCATCTTTAGAACAGGATACAATAGTAGTGCTGGCGATAAACGCCAAAAATGCCCATACGTTTTTCTTCATAAAAATTAACCGTTATCAGTAATGATGGAAATAAACAGGTACTGAATATTTTCTATTCATGCTGTTTTCAAAGCCTCGTCCGCGAAAGCTTTAAAAATAAACTGCATTGGCAGGTCTCCTGACTTGTTCTCACTTTGAACGGCCTTCCCATTTTTATTTCACTTAAAAACAGTGGCAAGTAGATCACAAAGTGTTTGTTACAGAACTTACAGTAGCGGGTCTGTTCAGGATTTGCACCTGATTCCCTATTAATTCCAACACCGTGAAACGGGTGTTGAAAACCATTGCAGCGCGAATGTAGTACAATTAATCGATACAGGATGGATCTAAGAAGAGGCTGACTAGAAAGGTCAGAGAGCTGGCAGTCGCTCGCCTCTGGCGAGTGACTTGTATTAGTTCGCCTCCGGCGAACACCGCGTCGCCAGAGGCTATTGAATAAAACTCACTCGCCTCCCGGCGAGCGAGTGGGCTCCCCAAAATTCTAAGATAATAGCTTTTGGGGCAGCCCCAATTTGCAAAAAGGAAAACAGGAAAACTATTTTTCCGGAGCGGTAAGTTTCTTCAGTTTATTTTCTTCCCTGGAGAGATTCTTTTTCAGCTTATTCAATTTCTTTTCAGTTTTATCTACTGAACTTTCCGCTTTTCTTACTTTTTTGGCCGCCTTCCTCGCTGCACTGGCAGCTTTATCAGCTCTCCTGGTGGCGGCTTTACTGTGCGCATCGCGCTGCAGGTTCTGTGCATGCTGGTAATTCTTATCTGCCAGTTCTTGTGATTCGAGTTTCAGTTTGTGCAAATCTTCCTTTTTTTCTTTGAGGTCCAGTTCCAGCGTTAGAGAATCGATCTTATACTGACTGATACGTTCCTGCATTTTCAGTATTTCCTGTTCTTTTTTCAATCTCGCTATGGAATCAGGCGCGGAACTTTGGGAAAATCCAACCATTGACAAAAGCACAATGCAAAAGGTAAACAGAGCATTTTTTTTCATACGCGTTAATGATTAATTGATAAAGATGCATTAAAACAAATCCCTGGTTGTCAGGGTAACTGGGTAAACTACAAACCTACAGGAATGGATCCAACAAAATCCATCAGGATCTTATTACAACAATCCGGCAGCATATTTCATGCATTTGGTATTGCAATTTACATGTAATACCATTTCCCGCACCTGCCCGGTCTGCCTTTGCTCCAGTTCTCTCTACTTTTGCCTGCTCAACAAGATTTCAAAGTGTATGAAACATCCCATCTTTTTACTTTTTTCGTTATTGCTCCCGTTTTGCGGGCTTACACAAAATCCCGAGGAGTGGAGTGGAACTGCGAGGTTTGTGAGGAAAAGTGTTGGCAAGGTCAATTATCAAACCAGTACAGTAACCTATACCATCGATATCGCAGTTAAGAAAGGCGTAGGACAGGCAACAGTCTCTTATTCCGTGAACCTGGTAGACAACAATCCGGACGGCTCTTATTCAGAGATCGGCTCCTGTTCCAAGACCGCCGAAACGGAATTGAGCCTCTCGTTCTCTGAAGATGGGAAATATTATTCAATAGCACTGGCTGCGCCTGCCTGTGAAGGATTGATGACCATAACAAGGGATGGTAATTCAGGTAACAGGGAATTTGGAGCGGATGAATCCACTTTTCAATTGGAAGACAAAGAGTGGGGTGATGATCAAAATGTGCTGAAAGGCGAAGAAAGATCTAAAACAGGCTCTGATGGATCATATTCCGAAGAGATCTATACCTGGAATTTCACCCGCAACTCGCAGGAACCTGACCTCCTGGTGCTGAGCCCCAACTACCAAACATGGCTTCCCCAACCTGGCACAGCTGAACATGTTTCCGGCTCCATGATTGCCGTGAATTTACAATTGAAAAGAAAGGATGGCAGGAAACTGGATGTAAAAGCAAAGGAATTCTTCGTGCAACTGTTGAACACATCCAATGAGCCGGGCATTACCATCAACTTCCCCGCTAAAGCAATGATCAAAGGGGAATACGATATGAAGCTCGCAGACAAAGGCCTGAGGCCAGCCCAATACTTCGACGGTCAAAAATTCACTATCCCCTCAGAAGATGGGGAAACAGGCATGTTCTATATCCTGGCATATGACGGCGGTGCATACGCGAACCTGGAAGTAAAAGCCATTTTGAATGATGGCACGGAAATAAAGGGGCATTATGAAACGCCCACCGGACCTACTTCCATCCCTTATCCTTACCGCGACTATGGAAAGAAAATTGCCAAAGCATGGCTGGAAGCCAACGGCAACCCGAATGAAACCGACGACAGGGAAACTACACCCGGCTCCAGTTATAAGGGCGACGGATTAACTGTGTATGAAGAGTACAGAGGCGTGTTTACAGCATATGGATTTACCAGGCTCAGCCCCGTAAAAAAAGAATTAGGCATCAGGGTAGACATGAACCAGCTGTCATTGTTCCAGAAAGGGATAAACCTGTTTGCAGCACTCACCAATATCACCCCACTGCTCTGCGATGTAACGCAAATGGACGATACACGCATCCTCAACAGGAATAGCCTGATGCGCTCCGGAGACCAATACGGCCTTTACATCAAGGTCGCGAACATTGGTAATGAGAAAGGACAGATACTCCCTGTTGCCGAATTCAAGACCACTAAAAACAGCAAAGAGATTAATATCAATACCACCGGTATCATGAAGTGCTACGACAGCATGGCCGCTGTTCATAAGCTGCCGTACACCGCAGAAGAAGAGTTAAGCCATACCGTTGCCCATTTTCTCTGCCGTGGCGTAGGCATTCCGGCCCATGGACCTGCAGGTAACAATGAAGTGGTGAGTGCTGGCAACAGCACAGGGTTGAAGGTCCAGTACCTGATGGAAGACGGCAAGCCCGCCGGTTCCGCTCCGAGTCTCCGGAAGAACCTCGTGGGTGGTCCGCACAATGATGCCAGTGGCGATGCCGCCTGCCTCATGTGCCTCAATAACAAATATGAATGGTCCTACACCAAAAACGGAAGCAATATCATTTACAGGAAAGTTCCGGCGCAGGCATTTGGTAAAAAACTATGCGCCTCACCGTTAGGGACCCTGATCAATAAAAACGGACAATATTTCGGAAATGCTGCCGACGGTCGCGGTAATTGCGGATCACATATTCAAGTAAAGAGCTGGTGATCCCTATGTAAGGGCACATGAAAAAGGGCGGCTCATAAGTTGAGCCGCCCATTCCTGTTACGATCTATCTTCTATTAAACTGCTTTCTTATATTTCTCCAGGGTTTCCGCTGCACGGTCTTTTACTTCCTGTTTCTGTTCTACCAGCGAAGTATCAGCGAGAATGGCCACTACCCTTTCCTGAGTTTTTACAGCCTCTTTCATTTTTCCACTTCTAAAATAAGCTTCGGCCAGGTTGCTGTAAGCATAAGGATCATCCGGTGCGCACCTGGCCACCGCCAGCTCCATGATCTGTACGGCCAGCGCATAATCCGGTTGCCGACCCTGCGGATATTTGGTATCGGATATGGCTTTTGAAAGGGTTTGCAATAAGAGCGGATTATTGGCATGTTTCTTTGCCGCATCCAGTGCAAACTGTTTCGCTTTTTTCGGATCGGTGGCGCGCAGGTGCTCATATTTTGCTGCCAGCAGGGTTTCCAGCATGAAGGGCTGCACTTCATTCACAGCTTCAGTGGCAGCAAGAATATCGGCAGTGTTGCCAGATTTTTTCGCTTCATCCAGTTTGGCGCGCAGTTCTTTCACTTTTTCATAATTCTTCTTTCTTTTTGCAGTCAGCTCTTCCCTGGCCGCATCATCAAATTTGCGTTGAAGCACCAGGTCCGCCACTTCATCCAGCCCGGACATGGGATGACCGATCCAGGCGATCCTGCCTTCCTGGTCAATCACAAAAGATGCGGGAATGCCGCCCAGTCCAGCTGCTTTCATCCAGGTATTCCAGGTAGTGCCTTCGCGTACATCGGCAGCAACTGTATAGTCCATACCATCACCGAGGTTCTTTACGAAATTTTCCACTTTGGTGATATAATCACCGTTCTTGTTTTTCCCTGCGATCAGCTCCTGTACATCAAAACCTATCACGGTTGCTTTGCCTTTGAGCTTATTTGCCAGTTCAGAAAGATGCGGCATGGCAGCGCGGCAGGGCCCGCACCAGGTTGCCCAGAATTCAACAATGTAAACATGACCCGGTTGAAAGGAATTCACCGGCTGCCCCTTTATCCATTTTTCCGCCACTAACGGTGGCGCCTGATCGCCTACTTTCAAAGTGACGGGTGGCCTCGAAGATGCTGCGGCAGCTCCTTGTGCGCAGGCTATTGAGGTGCTGAACATCAACACGAAGCCCAGTGCGCATGAAAACAGGATTGTTCTTTTCATCGGTATACTTTTATTTTTTAGAATGCACGGGTATCCAAAGGAACACCCCACTGCGGGTTGTATTGTAAGATGAGGTTGGAGATGGGAAGAATGAAATCATCTGAATCGATCGTTCCCTCGTAAGATTGTGATCCTACCATATGCGTGATATTGGTTTTGGACCAGGATTTTCCGGCATCGAGCGTGTAACGTTTCAGGTCCAGGAATCGCTTGAAGTGGGCGAGCGGCAGTTCCCTTCTTCTTTCTTCCAATACCAGTTTGATCACTTCATCCTGCGTGCCGGTGGCGAGATCAGGTGTGCCGGTAACATATCTGAATTTCCTGAGTGTGTTAAGGTCTGCAATAGCTTTATCCGGTTCATTGGTCCTTGCATAACCTTCTGCACGCATCAGCAATACCTCGGGCCAGGTGAAGCCTGCCGTCATCTGTGTTTTGGCCCCGCGATAATACTGAACCTGGTTGCCATCGTCGTAGGTTACGCCATTGTAGGTGGTTTTGTAACCCGGCGCGGTGAGGAAAAAATATTTGTAGCGGAGGTCTGTGGCCTGATCAAACAGGGCTTTGAACTCAGCGGAAGGATAAGAACTGGAAGAACGGCCTGCCCCATTATCAGTATTCCTGAACAGGAGGACCTCCCGGTTATTCGGTTGTGCCAGCAGGTTATCAGGACCTTTCAGCTCGCTGGTCACGGGATTGGCAGGATCGGCCCAGAAGAATGTATTGTAATCATAGATCAGTTTTGCCGCGTTGCCGCCGGAAGCTGCATTCCAGGCCAGGTTACTGTAATGAACCACACTATCGAACTTGCGCGTGAACAGGTGATAGTAGGCCAGCAATGCCCAGGCAGCATTTTTGTTGGGACGTGAAGGCCAGCTGGTAACGGTTGGCGCATCCGCCAGTACGTTGTGAATATCACCGAGCACTTTTGAATATACTTCTTCCTGCGTGGACAGCATCGGCATGGGTGCACCCATATCCGAGCTGGTTAGGTATGGGATCGTTTTTCTCGAATTGTCTCCACCTGGTTTGTATACTGGTCCGTATACCATGGTAGTGATAAAATAAGACCAGGCCCTGTTCACCGTTGCCTGCGCCACCACCTGGCGGGCATATTCATCCTTCGAATAATCTCCGAGCCCTGTAATGCCATCGATCACGTTATTGAAATAAGCCATGCTGCGATAAGTACCCCAGTCCCAGAAATAATCGGAAGTGTTGGGATTCTTGAAGGGAGCCCGGAAAAGATAACTGTAATACCGGTCGATATTCGGATGGTTATTGGCTTTATAACTGACCTCACCGATACCTTCAGACAATGCGAGGTTATCAGTAAAATAGCCAAGCGTACTGCCTGTATTATTATCCAGGAATACCCATTGAACGATATTGGTATTGTCCAGCAGTTTGTCGAAGTCGGCTACATCTGAAGGGATCAGTCTTCCCTTCGGCTTAACATCGAGGTATTTATTGCAGGATGAAAAGCCAATGGCCGTCAGTAAAAAAAGTATTGTGCAATATTTTGTTCTCATTGTATTATGCTTTTGATCAGAGACCGAGTGTGATGCCAATATAGAATTCAGGACGCAGCGGCAGCGAAGTGAAACCTTGTTCTGTGAAAGCGCCGGTTCCGCCAGTTGTATTGATCTCCGAAGTTTCAGGGTCCCTTCTGTCTGAGTTGGCAGTGATCATGAATAAATGCCTTACCTGGAATTGCAGTCTCACATCTGAGAAACCTGCCTTATTAAAGAAACCATTGTTCATATCATAGCTGAGGGTGATATCGCGCATCTTCAGGAAATTGGCGCTTTCCACCAGTACATCAGAGTAAGGGAAATAGAACATATCCATATTCCAGGCCGTAAGTTTGGGATAGATGGTATTGGCTTCATCACCTGGCTTCCTCCACCTGTTGGCCACATTCTTGTTGATATAGTTGGAGCCGGTGAATGCATCTTTACGCAATACATTTCCCAACTTGGCGATCAGCATGAAACTCAGATCGAATCTTCTATACCTGATGGTATTGGTAAGGCTGAACGCATGCGGCGGCCTCAGCGTTCCGGAATACACGAGATCTGCAGCTTTCACGTTTCCGCCCACCACTTTTTCTTTTCCATTATTATAGAATTGTGCAATCCCATTATTGTCGAGCCCTGCAAATCGATAGCTGAACAAAGCATTGGCCGGATATCCCTGTCTCAGGATAGAACCGGAAGTGAGCTGTGTTGCATACTGGTAATTCACATTATAATTCACTACTTTGTTTCGGTTGTAACTGTAGTTCACCAGCAGGTTCCATACGATATCCCTTGTTTTCAGCACATCGGTGTTCAGACTTATTTCGATACCATTATTATTGATCTGGCCTACATTCTTGGTAAGTGATGCAAAGCCACGGGTTGGATCAATGGCATCGCTGGCCAGCAGGTCTGTACTCTTCTTGAAATAATAATCAACAGACAGGTTCACGTTTCCCTTCGCGAAGCTGATATCCGTTCCCAGGTTAATGGTATTGGTGCGCTCCCATCGCAGTGAATTATTGGGAGGGGATGATATGCTGTGTGAAATGCCGCCGGTAAGATTGGAAAAGCTTCCGGCAGTGATGATCAGGAAGGGGCCTGAGTTCAGTGAAATGTTTCCGTTTACACCATAGGAACCGCGCAGGTACAGTTTATCTATCCAGGAAACATCAAAGAATTTCTCCCTTGAAATTTTATAGGTACCGCCTACAGACCATAATGGTTTGTAACGGTATTTGGGGTCGGTGCCGAAGAAATTGGTTTGATCGATGCGTACACTACCACTTACCAGGAAGCGGTTATCGTATTCATAGGAACCATTCGCATAGAAAGAAACGAAACGGTTATCCCTGAAAGCATAGGAACCGCTGGTGGCGGAAATTTTTCCGGCAGAACGGTACATATCGCTATTGTAGATGGTGGTGCTGTAATCGGCATAGTTGAAAGGAACAAAAGTCCCTGCAAGATCATTGTACCCGAAGCGCGTAGGCATCGTGTTATTGTCTACAATATCACGTCTTACTTCCGATCCTCCCAGCACCGCGATCCTGTGCAGTTTTCCTATTCTTTTATTGTAGGTCAGCTGCGCCCTGATAGTGAAGTCTTCGTTCATATTGCGGGCTTCATTGATCATATCGCCATCAGGAATATAATGTTTGGATGGATTGGAGATGGAAGTGGCGTCGTTATACGCGGCTCTCAAACGGTAAGCATCTTTCTTATACAATGTTCTTTCCATCCTGCTGCCTCTCGTCCAGAGCCCGCCTGTTTCCAGGTTCAGTCCTGGCGCCAGTGAAATATTCACGGAGGCCCCCATCCTGATCTGAAAATCCTTTATGCTGGTGTTTTCCAGCGCCAGGTCTTCCAGGGGATTATAATGGAGCGACTTCATATTGGTGAGGGCAGCATATCGGTCTATTGATTTTTGATTGGCATAAAATACATCCTGCGGATTACCTGTTGCAGGGTCCACCACCATATCATACGGTTGCAGTACCGATGTGGAAGTGTAAGCCAGCATATCCTGCCAGGTGCGCACAGGCTTATCTTCATTGTAGTAATTCACGTTGGCGAATACCTGCACTGATATTTTGTTGTTGGGTTTCCAGATATTCTTCACATCGAAGATCACCCTGGAATCATCGGTGCGGACCACGTTCCGGTTATTGGCCATGTATTTCAATGCAGCCACTGTACGGTTCTTTTCGCTGCCACCAGACAGAGAGATATTGTGTTGCTGCAGGAACTGTTTCCTGAAGAGATGGTCCTGCAGCTGGCCGATGCCATCGTTCTTTTTCAGTTGTTCGATCTCCGCATCATAAGCAGCCTGTGTGATCCAGTTCTGTGAGCGTGCAACACTCAGGTAATTCACTCTCGACATTACCTGGTAATTGTTATAGGAATTGAGAAAACTGTTCGGGTCCTGGTTGTACAGATCCAGTTCGGCATCCACATAATCAGCAGCAGACGTTCTGTTGAGGTAAGACAGTTCCGGTTTCAATACCATACCCACACTCCCCCTGTATTCCACACTCATCTTGCCAACAGCTCCCTGNCACTCCCCCTGTATTCCACACTCATCTTGCCAACAGCTCCCTGTTTGGTGGTGATCACTATCACACCATTGGAAGAGCGCGCGCCATAGATGGAAGCGGCTACTGCATCTTTCAGCACAGTGATGCTTTCGATATTATCCACGTTCACACTTTCCAGTCCACCTGTAATAGGGAAGCCATCCACAACAATCAGCACATCCCTGATGCCCGAACTCATGGTAGACACCCCTCTTACTTCGATATTCCCTTCTTTGGTAACCACTACTCCCGCAGCCTGCCCTTCAAGCGCAGCAATGATGTCTGGTTTCAATTTGGAGCGAAGACGTGTGGGATTGATGGAAGAATATGCGCCGGTGGCGCGTTCCCTGGAAATGGCCTGGTAACCCGTATTCACCACGGTCACTTCCTGCAGGTCTGCTGCTTTTTCTGCCGCCAGCCTGATCTCGATATTCCTGTTACCGTGTATTGAAAGTTCCTGCGTGGTGAAACCAATGGCGCTGACAGAAATGATGGCATTGGCCGGCACGCCTCTCAGCACGAACCTTCCCTGCTCGTCGGTGGTTTCTCCCATTCGCGTTCCTTTTACCATTACGGAAGCAAAGCCTACGGGAATTGATCTTGCATCGAGTATCCGTCCCATGACGGTGATGGTTGTATCAACCAGAATTGCCGGCGCCGCTAAAGTAACCGGAGAAATGCCGATGACGTTCTTGTTAAGTAACCTGTAACGCATTCCCAGTTCAGGCAGGATACGCTCCAGCACACGCACCAGTGGTTCATCTTTCGCAATCACATCAATCTTGTGTGTAATGGGAACGAGACTGGTGCTGTAGGAAAAACGATAATCAGTTTGCTTTTCTGCGAGACGGAAAAAACGTTCCAGTTTGATCTGACGTTCTACAATAGTTACTTTGACGTTCTGGGAAAATCCATTCGCGGACACATGCAGCGTGGAGGCTACCATTATGAAGATTGTCCATTTCATCGCTCGTAAAAGTTTTTTCCTGATACTGCGGTGAAATCCGGCCTTTAACAGGTCTGATCTCATAAGCAGGAATGCATGCCGGTCCAGGTCAAAAAACGGACCTGAGGTGTTGCAATTTTGCATACCTTTAGTTTTGATTTTTGGTTATAATTTGAAACAGCTATGTTCTCAACGCAAAACTGTTTCGATATCTGAAAATCGGGGATGTTAGCGCATCCCCTTTTTTATGCACTCATTTTTTCTCAGTATAGTATGTACAAGCCGTTATTCTCCATTTTATATTTAACCATAGGGATCGAGAATTGAATAGCTTCCAGTACTTTCTCCAATGTTTCTCCTTCAAAGCTTGCCGTGTACAGGAGATTTTTGAGGGAGTCGTTCTCGATTCTTATTTCGATGCCGTACCATTGCTGCATTCGGGCGGCTGCTTGCTGCAGTGTTTCATTATCGAAGACCAGCTTGTTCTTTGTCCAGGCAGTCTCCACTACTTCATCGAAGATCTTGTTCACATGGATGCTGTCGATCCTCGGCATCAGCAGTTTCGTTTTCTTTTCCACCTGTACGGTTTTATCTTTTTCCACCTGACCGGTTTTGCGAATGATCATCTTCTGCATAGGTTTTAAAAGATATTCGCCAGACAGGCCGGTCTCTGTTTTGATCCTCACCTGTATTGCTCCTCTCACCAGTGATGCCACTTCCGTTTCTTCCGAAGGATAGGCCCTTACATTGAATGCGGTACCCAATACTTTCACTTCCGATGCTTTGGTATGAATGATAAAAGGTTTCTTTTCATTGCTTTTAATATCGAAATAAACCTCTCCTTCCAATGTTACTTCCCGGTCGGTTTCATCGAAATGTTCCGATAGGGACAAGGTGCTTCCGCTGTTGATGATCACCTGGGAACCATCCGGCAGACGAACGCTCTTACGCTCTCCGTTCTTTGCAGCAAAGATCCTGTGCTGATCAGGCTGCAGGTACCAATAGATGCCACCTGCCAGAACCAGCAGCAATACGGCTGCTGCTGCGTAATATCTCCATTTTCTCCAGCCCGTGACAACAATTGCCTCCTCCATCGACTCCCTGCTATCGAGCTGTTTTTCCATTTCGATGTGAAAGGCATCACTCATCTGCCTGTCAGGAATATCCGGCAGCACCCGGTACAGCTTGTTGTAAATGGCTTTGTAATCGTCATCGTTCATATCCTTCAATTCTTCCAGGAAGGCATGCAACTCTTCCTCGGAATAATTGCCGGTGGCTATTTTTTCAATAATTGCATCAGTCATATCATGCCTGTTAATGTATAGTTCGTTTGAGCGGAAGGAAAGTATACCTTCCGGGATAAGATTTTTTTAGCAGTAACTGGCAGCGGCAAGCAACAAGGGTAATAACCAGTCAGGATTCTTCCTGAGCTGCTCTTTTACCGTTCTGATAGCGGTGTAAAGATTCTTCTTTACCGCATGAGTTGTGATCTGAAGTTGTGCAGCGATCTGGTCAAGGGAAAGATCTTCCGACATCCGCAGATCGAAGATCTGCCGCTGCCTGGGCGGCAACGCGGCTATTGCTTTCATGGCATAGGAATGGTATTCAACATACAGCACATCCTCTTCCGGTGAAAGAGAACTGCTTTGGGAGAGCTGTTCCAGGTTCCCTGCGGCTCTTTTTTTGACAGCCGACTTCCTTCTCAGATCTATCAGCTTGTTCCTGGCCATCCGGAAGAGAAAAGGTTTGAAATTCCTGATTGCAGGCATTAGTTCCCTTTTTTCCCAAATGGAAAGGAAAACATCCTGTATGATCTCTTCGGCATCATGCCGGGATTCATGCGTGAGTGGATACAGCAGCCGGTACAATAAGGGTGCGTAGTGAGAATAAAGGCTGGAAAAAGCAGTCCTGTCGCCGTTTACACAGCGCCTGATCAGTATTGGTTCGTCAACAAGCTCACTTTTCATCTTCATATATTATTCCCTTTCCTTCAATCGGGCCTGGCAAAATAAATTCCTGGCCCGCCATTAACGGGGAACAGGAAGGTTTGATTATGAAGGATTGAATGCAGTTAGTAAGGATAGTAGCCTGTTGCAATAATACAATTTTGTAATTTCATTTTCTATGGAACAATATGAATTCATTATTGTGGGCGCTGGCGCAGCCGGACTGATGGCTGCCAGGGAATTGGCAAAAGCCGGTAAGAAAACCATTTTACTGGAAGCAAGGGACCGCATTGGAGGCCGGATCCATACAGCTTCTGTTGGAAACAATGATCATATTGAATACGGCGCCGAATTCATTCATGGTGATCTTCCCCTTACAAAATCATTACTGAAAGAAGCCAGCCTGGCCTTTCATCAGACTGAAGGCTCCTGGTGGCAATTCAGGAATGGAGAGCTCATACAAAGCCAGGAGATCATTCCTGACTGGGATACATTCGCTGAAAAACTGAAATCATTAAAGGAAGACCTTCCGCTGCTGGATTTCCTGGATCAACACTTCAACCAACCACAATATGCGGTACTCAGGGAAGCAGCGATCCGCTTCGCTACCGGCTATGATACGGCTGACCCGGCAGATGCAAGCACTTTTGCATTGCGTGAAGAATGGCTGGGAGAAGAAGATAATCCGCAATACCGGATCAACAAAGGTTACCGCAGCCTGATGGAATTCCTGAGGGATGATTACCTGGAACAAGGCGGACAACTTCGTTTATCCTCACCCGTTAAGGAATTGCATTGGGAAATGCAATCGATAAAAATAATCACGGCAGGCAGGGAAACGTTCCTGGCGCAAAAAGTGATCATCACCATTCCGCTGAATGTATTGAAGGCTCATCCCTCACAGGAAGGGAGCATTCAATTCTTTCCTGCCGTTACAGAATATATGGATGCGGTGAAGAAAATCGGCATGGGCGCCATCATTAAGATACTCCTCCAATTTGATCATCCATTCTGGAAAGAGCAGGGAGAAAAGTTCCATGACCTGCAATTCATATTGTCTGAAGAACCGGTCCCTACCTGGTGGACGCAGTTCCCGCAGGAGTCTGGCCTGCTGACCGGCTGGCTCGGCGGACCTCCCGCAAAGGAATGGGCGAATACAGGTAAAAAGCGTTTGCTCAATTTGGCTATCAATTCTCTGGCAAACATCTTTCATAAGAATGCAACTGATTTACATGCATTACTCAGGGGCGCAGAGATCATTGACTGGACTTCCGATCCTTATACACTCGGTTCTTATACTTACGCAACGGTGGACACTGCAGGAGTGATGGATTTCCTTCAACAGCCTGTTGCTGAAACGATCTACTTTGCAGGTGAGGCTTTTTACAAAGGCCCTTTGATCGGCACCGTTGAAGCAGCATTCACCAGTGGGAAAGCAGTAGCAGGAAAGGCATTGCTGAAAGTATGAGACTGTTCTTTCGTTAAGCGGGAAACCAACTATCATCAATTCCTAATAATTGTAAGAGACCAGCATTCTCAAAAAGTATCATCCCTAATTTCAGATCTGAACTCCCGGCTTTCACTTCGTAGGTGAATTGAGGAATACCATTACTGATACCGGATGCTATGTACAGGAGATCGACCGGACTATCATCAGTGATACCGAGGTCCTTTAACCTGTAATGTGTGGAAATCAGGAAAAAGGAATTGCTGAATACAGAAATCCCTTTTACAGCAATACGCAGGATATTGATGGCGTCTTCGCTATTGGTGCCGCTGAACATTTCATCGAAGACGGCAAATACACGATGGTCGCGGGCTTTGAGAACCACTGATTTGAAGTTTTGAACCTCCATCATAAAATGGCTGTAGCCCTGAGAAAGATCATCCTTTGAGGAAATGAACACATTGATATCATCAACAAATACAATTTCTGCATTAAGCGCAGGAACCGGTAATCCTGTTACATTTTTCAAAAAATCTTTCCTGAAGGCAGTTTTCACTGTGGTAATAATTTGTAGATTTAGTTGTAAGAAAAAACAAAAACTATGCGTATTGGCTTTGTTTTCTTAATACTCGCAGCTTTTGCCCTGCTGGCCTGCGGTTCACAAAGTACTTCCGGGTCCGGCAACAATGCTGCCACCAAATATAACGGAGAAGGATACGACCTGGTATGGTCGGATGAATTTGATCAGTCCGGCCGTCCCGATTCTTCCAAATGGAATTATGAACAAGGCTTTGTACGTAATGAAGAATTCCAATGGTACCAGCCGGAAAATGCACTTTGTGAAAAGGGAGTGCTTGTAATAGAAGCGCGCAAAGAAGAGAAAGCCAATCCAATGTATTCAACGGAAGTTAAAGACTGGCGCGGGAAGCGGCCAAACATAGAATACACATCCAGCTGTCTTATCACCTCTGGCAAAGCCCAATGGCAATACGGACGGTTTGAAATGCGGGGCCGCATCGATATCAGTGATGGACTATGGCCGGCCTGGTGGACGCTTGGGATCGATAAGCCCTGGCCAGCAAATGGAGAGATCGATATCATGGAGTATTATCGTAAAATGCTGCTGGCGAATATTGTTTGTCTAGGCAGGGAAGGGCGCCAGGAATGGCATAGCAATACTTTTTCAACAGATTCTCTGGGAGGTGAAGCCTGGGCAAATAAGTTCCATGTATGGCGAATGGACTGGACGGAAAAATACATTGCATTATTCATCGATGATCAACTACTGAACAAAGTTCCAACGGACTCACTGGTGAATAAAGATGGATCGGGATTCAATCCTTTCAAACAACCACATTATATGTTGCTGAACCTGGCCATTGGCGGACAGAACGGTGGCAATCCTGAAAACACATCTTTCCCCCGCAGATTTGAAGTAGATTGGGTGAGGGTATATCAGAAATTATAAAGACCATTTGTATCTAAAGATGCAGCCCGGACTTATTTCATATGACTAAATACTTTAGATACCAGTTCAACAGTATTCTTGACTTTGAATTTGTTCTTGAGGTTCTTTTTATGCGTAACCACCGTGGTTTCACTAATGAAAAGGATCTGCGCAATCTCCTTGGCGCAAAGTCCTTCGGCCAGAAGATCCAGTACTTCCCTTTCCCGCCTCGTAAGAACAGGCGCCGGTTCTAATGGAACATGCCTTTCGGCTGGCGACTGAACCGCATTGCCCACCAAATCAGGAAAATGCTGATACAGGTAATGAATAAAATTATGCGTGCTGAAGAAATGATCACGAATGATCGCATTGATCTGTTCCAACAACACATTGTCTTTTAGCATCATGGTTTTCTGTTTTGCCTGCACAAAAAGGTTATGCTAAATCAGGCGCCTGCTGCCTTTCAGCAACTTCAGGATGCCGGGTTGAGTGGTGTAAAGTGGTGGGGATCGCTAAGATAGGTACAAGAATATAAAGCTAAGATTATATTTCTGAAAATAATCAGAAATGAGGATACCACTTAGTGGTATTCTTTGAAAACCAATTCTCTCAATTTTCACATTTCCTCAAAAATGAGGATTGACTTCGCTTTTGTATGATCTTACTTTTGATATTGAATTTTCAGGTTCTCCCACCAGATAACGCTAATGAACAACCGCTTTTATCATGAAACCGCATCTGATCATAAAATTGAAAACAGGTATAGACGCAATCGATGCGCCTTACTGGGCTGATTTTATAGATAACAGATCACTGGCGGTGGACAGGTTCCAGCAGGATATCGACAAACTGATGCAGACCAACCAACTCAATTTCTGGGTTACAAAAGAATACAAACCGAAACAACAACGCTCCGTTGATCCCGTTACCAACGGGTGGAGCAAAGAAGAAATTGAATCAGGCCTCAACCGGATTTACCGTATCATTTTACAGGAAGACAAGCAACTGCCTCCTGCACTGGTAGAGCAGATCAGGCTGATCCCCGTGGTGGAAAAAGCACAACCGGGGATCATCGGCATTGCTGAACTGCCCGATACAGCCCTCTCCTTTTCACAGGCATCCAACCTCGACAGGTCCGGCAAACAGATCTTCCTTGAAGAAGCACAACTCTACAGCAAAGGACATCCTGCGGTAAAGATCGCAGTACTCGATACCGGAGTAGACCTTAGCCATCCTGAGATAAACCATTCACTGCTGCCGGGCATGGACTTCGTGGATATCCTCGACGGCGCTGACCGTTTCATCGGCGACTTTATAGGTGAGGATTCCGAACCTGACGATGAAGTGGGCCATGGCTCGCATGTAACCGGCATCCTCTGCGCAAAAGGCATTAAAATGCCGATGGGCGTAGTGCCCGAATGCAAAGTGATCCCCGTGCGCGTACTCGGCGCCATGAACAACCACGGAAAAAAAGTAGGCGCCGGCCTGATCGATAATATCAGCGCAGGCATCAAATGGGCCGTTGACCAGGGCGCGGATATCATCAATATGAGCCTTGGCGTAAAACATACCGGGGGAGGCCTCCCCCATAAGGAAGTGATCGAATATGCCATCAGGAAAGGAGTGACCGTGGTAGCTGCATCCGGAAATGACGGCACCAATGATCGCTACTATCCCGGCGCACTCAATAATGTGATAGCTGTGGGTGCTGTGGATTATGACGACAAGATCACCGGCTTCTCTACTTATGGCAGTCATATATCCCTTGTTGCGCCTGGTTTCCAGGTATACAGTGCCGGCCTCGGTCATGGATACTCGTTTGCTTCCGGAACTTCCCAGGCATCGCCTTTCGTGGCGGGAGCCATCGCCTTGCTTAAATCTTACGCATTGAAAAGATCCAGGAAACTGACGGACGCTCAACTGAAACATATTCTGAAAATGACGGCAGACAGAAACTTCCCGGGGTTCAAGGATATCAGGTACGGATATGGAAAGATCAACCTGATGGACGCCATCAAGTTCATGGACTATAAATTTTTTAACAATTAAACGCCAAAGATTATGTCTTTATTCAAATCATTCAACCCTTCTGATCTGGACGCCTTACCCATGAATGGCGACTCCATGCCGGATCTCGAAATACTGGAGCCCACCAGGTTAAGATCGGATTTCGATATCTCCGCCCCTCCTGTAAAGGCGGACAAGATGGTACAGAAGGCCATCGATGAGATCTGCGCCTACATTGTGCAGGACCCCTGGAGTGAAACGGGAATAATGGACAAAGACAGCGGCGATTTCCAGGAAAAAAAACAATGGAAGGACGATAATGATGCAAAGAGCGAAGCCATTGAAACGCGTCGCACACTGGAAGATAATCGTAATAAACTGGAAGAAACGAATAACCAGCTCAAAACATTACAACCCAACAGCGGGGAATACAAAAAACTCATCAAGCTCAAAGAAGAGCTGGAAGCCGGCATTGCAGATATTGAAGTACGCCTGAAGAAACTCCAGGAAGAAGTGATCGCGGAAAAGATCAGCAAGAGTGCATTTGTGCAATTGCTCATCAGCCATTCCAGGAACTATCGCAGAGGAAAGAAACGCAAAGCAGGCAGGCATCCCGGCTCCGGTGGCATCTTCCTGCCAGGGCAATACTGGATGAAACAGGAATTGCTGGCAGCAGGCCTTACAGGCGAGATCGGAAAAACCTCGGCCCGCATCCGCAAAAGCAGTATCGACAATAACCTCCGGCTCCTGCTCAGCAATGAGCCCATCTATGTGGCATGCCTCTACAGAGCATTCACCATAGACAAAGTGAAAGACTCCGATGGATTCTTCAACCGCATTCTCCTGTATGCAGACCAGGCACAGGATGAAGTTAATGAACTGGTGGCCGAAGATTATTTCGAAAGTTCACACCTGGACGATGAGCAGTTAGACAAATCAGCATTCCTGGAACTCATCCGTAATTCCCGCTTCAGTTATGCATCCGGAAGGCCCGCCACTTTCATGAAAACACGGATCAGCAGCATGATGAAATACGGCAGGCTGCCCAAATACGTGAATGATTATTTCGCGCAGAACGAGATCCCCGCATCCAAAGGCACTACGGAGATCAAAACCAAAATGGTAGAATATCTCTACAAACTTGACCTCCAGATCAGCGGCGACTCACTGCCTCCCAACCAGTACGATGAATACTTTGCTAACGCATACGCCTATGCGGCAAAACTGGGTACTTCAGACAGCGATCCTGTAAGGAATGTGTATTCCGATATTTCAGTAGACAGCTTCGATTTCAAAGTGGATTATTTTGATGACGAAGAAGGACAATATATCGACCGAAAGAATATCCTCGGCGCCGGCGTGCTCTTCTACACCAAAGTGCTGGCCGATGATCTCGGCATCCTCCGTATTGCAGACGCCATCCTGATGGCCTGGACACAAGGCAAGCTGGATATCCCGCAGGGTGAAACAGCCACTAAGCTTTACCGTTACTACAAGCTCCGGAAAGAAAGAAGCACAGCCGAAGAACGCGCCATGTTCTACAAGATCGTGTTCAATACAGGTGATGCCGAAGTGCTGGAGAACAGCGTGGTGAACACAGAATTCGCGCAACTCTGGACCGTTCTCATGAACGAGACCGTGAAATACATCCAGAAATTCGAAGCCAACGACAATGCCTTCGAATATGTTTCCAAGATCGGCGTATACCATGCCATCAAGAACCTTCAATACAATCTTTCCGTGTTCATGAGCGGTATGATCAAAGCCCTTCTGCCTGAAATGTATGCACAGCTCCAAAGCGCTATCGATTTGCTGAAACGTCCGGAAATTGTACAACAGCTCGGACAGGGCTACCAGCGCAATATGTGGAAGGTGATCGAAAGGGTCAGCTCTGATGCCTTCGGCGTGATCCCTAACGTGGCCGCCCTCCGCACCATTGCCGTGAAAGGACATAGCATCTTCACAGATATCGCCCAGTTTGATGAAGCCAGCTATCCGGAAGAAAAATTCCGCGCACTGCTCGACAATATCACCGAGTTCATCACTGCCAACGGAAACGTGGAAGAAATGCTTAACGATATCGAAGATGATGCAGAAGCAGAACCGGAAGAAAAGGACGACTGGAAATTCTAATGTAACAACAGACAGGTATTGATCATTTTCTTAAACAATCCGATTATGTCAAATTTATCACAACAGGATATTCTCAGTATGGCGCGCAGCCATGCCCGCTCGGTGTTGGCTGCTACGCCCACCTATAAAGTGATGCCGCTGAACGATCAGAAAACCATCTACCAGGACCTGGTGAAAGACAAATACGATACGCTTTCCCGGCAACACGGCCTTGTTACCGAAATGGCCATCAACGACAAAAGACATGAGAAGAATTTCAATGGACTGGTGGATAATTTTGAAGACCTGATAGATAGTGTAGACTTCCCCCAGTTTGTGAAAGACCTGCTCAAATCTGTGTTTGATGCGAATATCTCCGTGATGCGCGCGCAAACAGAAGAATATATCCGCCTGATGAAACAGGCTACCAAGAGCGTGGCTGAGTTGATCAAAGGAGTGAAAGACGATGATACTTTCGCCTATCTCGCCGAAAACAAATCAGACCAGTTCAATATCTCCATGGATAATGGGAAGATCTCCCTCACCAAACCTGATGGTGGAAAAGTAGACATGGAAGACAATGAAGTGAAGGCAAAGATCATGGAAGCCAAGATCGCCATGGCACAGGAACACAGGGCGATGCTACGTGAAGTGTTGCTGATGGGCGTTACCCGCCTGGTGGTGGAAAAAGGAACTGTGGAAGCCGGCGTGATCTTCGATGTACAGGGCAACCGGGAAGCCAACCGTGCAGATATGGTGAACACCAATGAACAATCCAGCGGCGGCGGCAGTGGCGGCTTCAATCTTTTTGGGATCATCAGCGCAGGTGGTGGCGGTAATAAAACCAAATCGAAAGTGACTGTGTCTTCCGCCAACAGCAAGAACACAGATCAACTGAAAGCTAATCTAACCGGTAAGGTGAAGATCGATTTCAAGACAGATTATTTCAAGCTCGACAATTTCGCGGCCATGTATGCGAATGGCGCCTCCGGCAAGCAGGCGCAACAGCAACCACAACAGGGCAGCGGCTTCCCGATTCCAGCAAAATAATGAACACAGCGTATGGCACTGGCAATTCTGAAACTATTGGACAAGTCGCCCAACCGCATCCAGTTCTACATGGACACAGGCAGTTCGCCCTGGTGGGAACTGGTGATCGGTGAAGCGGTCACAAAGCAGGGCGGCACAGATTTCATCGATGGCGCCCAAAGCAGACTACCGCTTCGCGGGCCTGAAGCCAATAGTATCAAAACAGGAAGGACCATACAGTTGGACCCTGCCATCTTCAACAACGAGAGAAGGTTCATCCAGCTCTTTACTTACAAAACGAAGAACAGGCAGGGACAAACATTCTCCGCCGTGATTGAAGTGATGCCGAAATTATTGTCGCGCAAACCATACAACACAGACGAGCTGCCCGATATACGGATACCAGTAAATTTTTCACTTATGAGCGAAGCGCCAACCATCCAGCCGCAACAACCATTCGATTTTGAGGAAACGCCATTGAGTGGGCCAATGTCCTTCGCATCCCTGATGCCTCTGATCACCAACCTACTGCCCATCGCCACTAATTTGTTGGGTGGACTTATGAGCAAGGGAGGCGGCAATAGTTCCAATGGTGCAGGTACAGCAGCACCTGCGGCAGCTCCTGCCATCGATTTGAAATCATTGCTGACGCCGGAAAATATAAAGGCCGTTACAGACCTCATCACCGCATTGATGAAAGAGAACAAGACAGCGGTTGCCAAATCACTTTCAGGGACCGTATCCTCCACGCTGCTCGGTGCTTCTTCCGCCATCGCTCCCGTTCTAAACAAGCTCATGACGAAAGAAGCCATTGCAGCCATCGGCGGCAACCCGGAAAAATTATATGCAGTCATCGCAGATGCCATCGTGAAACTGCCTGACCAGGAACTGATGGCCGTGAAGCGGGAACTTACAAAATTACGGCCGATGGAAGCCACGCTGAAACACCCGCCCACTGTATATTCCGAGGCCAAGATCGCTCCTGCCCTACTGGCAGCCATTCCCGCATTGATGCCGCTGGCGGAAAAAGCCATGGACCCGAACGTGATCAATGCCATCGGCGACCAGCCCAATAAATTACTGGGGACCGTTCAGAACGGTCTCCTCAATTTCAATAAAGAACAATACCGCCATATCGAAGCCATGATGCCGAAAGGTGTGAACATGGACGATGTGATCAAACAGATGATCGGCAGCATCAGCGCCTACAACATGATCACGCATATGCAACCACAGGCAGCGCCCATGCAGCCTGTAGCACAATCGGTGATCGTAAATGCACTTTGCAATACCGTTCCCCTGGTAGAAAAGACCATGAGCCTTAACAGCATCGATGAGATCTCGGAACGCACTACAGACATGGCTGAAAAGATCAGCAATGAACTGCTGCAACTACAGGAAGATCTCAAAAAGAAGATCAGTAAAATGGTGCCGGAACTGAAGATCAAAAAAATGGAAGAGCTTCCAACGGAAAGCCTCAGCTTCAGCCATGACCCGCAGGAGTTTGTAATGCAGGGTAACAGGATCTTCGGCAACCGGTCCAAAAAGATACTTACTAACGGCCATGAACAGGGTATTCAATTATTCAGGAAGACATTACCCGTGGCTATTGCTTCGGAATACCGTCGTCAGCGCAATAGCCGTTCCCGCGCAGCAGCATTCAGTGTACAGGAGCAGCCAGCAACTCCTGCTACAGCGCCTGACCCGGCAGCGGAGCTCCTGCTGCAGCAGATAAAGGCAGCGGAAAAGGAAAGACCAGCCGCCATGTCTGTGAAAACAGGCAGGGAATATGATCTGGAGATCGTTGGAGCAAAGACCATCGATGTGAACGGCACTCCCAAAGTGATCTATGTCCGCGACAAAGGCATCATATTCGCCATTAAGATCAATGGAAAATCGCCGCTCGAAAAAGCCATGGCGCAGATCCAGATCAGGGACCATCGCAACAAGCTGGTTTCTGAAAAGAAATTCCCTTTGAGCAATGTACAACCCGGCACCGTTATAGACCAGCTTCGCTTCGAACCGCAGGAGCTGAACGGGTTACCGGCCAATCACGATCTCCTGGTGCATATCGCTTTTGCCTGGAAAGAAAAATCGCAAACCAAAGTAGTACGTAAAACTCACGCTATACTTATCAGTGATGGTTATACGCTCGGCCGGATCGGCGAGCCAGTTCAGGCCGGCATTCCCCTCAACAATGTGAACACACACCGGAACTTCTGGCATAAGATCTGGGAAAGTCCGCTGAGCAGCCTCAGGTCTGAAGTGCATATCGTTTGTAAATACTACATGCACTACAATCCCAGGGCTGTACAAAATGCACAAATAGAAACGAGAAAACAGGAAAACCAGAAAGAGGAAGAACATTCCGAAAGGCAGCAGACCTTCATCAAAATGAAAACAGGTATGGACCTTTCTGCCGTTGCCCTCAATAATCTCCTGCCCCTGATATCTTCCTATCCTTCCCTGAATGAAAAGCAACTAAAAGCCTTACGCCATTATGAATTCAAGAAACTGGTAGACACTGCGGCGCAGAGTCAGCTCAGCTTCCGCAACAAAGATGGCGTTACCAATAGCCTCTGGGTCTATCCTGAAGTGGATCTCATCAAACTAACCCTGAAGAAGGCCAACGAGATCAACCCTTACGGAAATGTATTGAGTACAGTGGATGAGGAAGTGGTGTTCGCGCGCCCCACATCCGTTCATTTTATCGGAACACAAAACAAATGATCATGCTATCAACCATGCAGGAATTCCCGGTACTGTCAAGGGCTTCCAAAAGGGAAGCTGCAGAAGCAGAAAAAGGCGAACTGGTGATCAATGGCGCCAAAGTGATATTCGACAAGGAAGTGGCATTGATGCCGGTGAACCTTCAACCTAAAAAAGGAAAAGATGATGGGTCCTATTCAGCAAGATAGAACAAGCTTGATCGATGAATCAATGATGAGCCCGTCTGAGATGATCGAAATGTTCACGGAGCCCGTGGAAGAGATCATCGATGAGGATGAAGGCGTATCCATGCATATCCAGGGTATCGAAATGGACCTGCCCGTGCAACTGATGGTGGCGATGGACAATGATGGTGCAGTGCAGATCGGCATCACGCCTCCCCTGTACAAACTGGAAACAAGCTTTACCCCGGTTATGCACCAGCTTCGTTTCAGATTCGAAAAAATAGAATAAAGGAATATGCCAGCGGCAAGCAATTCATCCAACACTTACTGGAACCTGGAAACCTTCCTGGATTCCATGATCGTGGAGCTCGACAAAGCCCGCGACACGCTTGCTTTGAAAGCTATCAACAAGCCGCTGACCTATGCCGTGAAAGATATAGCGCTGGACCTTCAGCTCTTTCCCGCTTTCGATGGCGACAAAGTGAAATTCATTACGGCGCAACCCGGTCAGGCAGGCGCTTCCCGAGTGTCTATCCAACTCGGCTCCATCACCGACCAGCAGGTAAGGGAAACCAGCCGCCTGCCCACGGCAAATGATGTGAGTATCGACAGCATCGAAGGACTGGATGATGATACTAAGAAGAACCTGAAGAAGATCGGCGTCAACTCGGTGAAAGATGTGGAGAAAATAGAAAAGAAGAATGTGGCGCTTGACAAAACAGGGGCCGTGAACACCAATTACAGGAACCTGACGGCCATGATCGAAAAGGCGCGCCGCGCAAAGATCCCGCCGGCCATCAACAAGATCTCAGTCAGCAAGAGCATCGATGGCCCCGTACTGGAACTGAGCGGAAAGAACCTTTCCGTTGCCCGGAAATACAAACCGGTAGTAGTGATCAATGATCAGCTGGCGGAAGTACTGCAACACAAGTCCGATAAGCTGGTGATACAAATGTCTGCCGGTCAATTGATCAAAGATGTGAACGAAGTGGTGGTTACCCTGGACCCCTTCGCCATTTTCAGGATGAATATTCACGCTAAAAAAATTGCAACATGAAGAAGGGATACCTGTTTGAGCTGAACGAGGAATTGAAAGTGCACAACAAAACTGTCAGCATCAAAAAAAGGAAGATCGCAAAGCCTGTTGAAAGCAGGACAGCTTCCGTGGAATTCTATGACGATCAGCAGCCCATTCAACTGAGTGGCCCCGGGGGCTTTCAGTATGAGATGTCGGTTGACTGGCAGGTGGAATCTTTCGAAGAGCAGCCCGTCACCGAAGACGCTGAATATACCGTTCAGCACTCCACGGGGGAAACTAACCCCGGAGGATATACGTCGGATCAACCTCAGCCATCACCAGAATACCTGGCTGAAGAGCCGCAGCCTGCTACAACTTATGCACAGGAACTACCGGAAGAGATCCCCGTCTATATCCCGGAGGAAATGCCACCGGCTCCACCCGCACCTCCCTCTCCAGCCCTGCATCATCCAGATCCGCTCAGGGCATTGGGAGAAGCCGTGAAAGGTATGAGCGATGATGAATTTGCCGCAGACCTCGCCGCCATCCTGGAAGGCAAACAGGTTTTCGACCCGGAAAAGAAAGAACTGATCGACAAGAATAAAGTGGACGATGATTTCATGACGAAACTGAAACAGGCAGATGACCAACGCTCCGGAAATAACGGAAATGATCAATCGAAATCAAAAAACGATAAGGATAAAGAGAACGAAGACCGCCACGCTATTTTCGACCAGATAGCGCAGAGTATGAACTTTGCCAATTCCTTCGATCTCGGGGACTTTGATATGGAACAAAGATTCGACAGTTTTGATGACGTCATTCCACCCGGACAATTGCCCACGCCCCCGTTGCCCGGCTTCCCGGAAATTCCTGATCCGTTGAAAGGCGGATTGCCTGATCCTTTCAAAGGCGGGCTGCCTGACCCGCTGCAGTCCATCAAAAATGTGCTGCCCTTCTCCACGGAAGATTTTGTTAAGGACCTTGACCTGATCAATGTGGAATCCGCAGCTATGGAAAAAGCCGCACAAGACCCAAACTGGCCATCAAGGCCCGCGGGTTTGTCGCCACTCACACTGGACCAGAAGAAACAACTCTTCGGCATGTTCGCTTACGAAGCTGCGCCCACCACGGATAACGCGGAAGCCATCAAAGTCACGGACAACTGGCCTTCCACCAATATCCAATGGGTGGAAATTCCCCAGATGAATGGGAAGCTCGTTGGTAATTCAGGCTCCGGCAAACTCGTGACAAAAACAGGAATGCAATTCCATTCAAAGGGGGCCAAACAACTGAAAGCTTTATGGGCCGAATGGGAAAAGGCAGGACTGTTGGACCGTATCCATACTTTCAACGGGAGTTATGTGCCCCGCTATATCCGCGGCACCAAACCCGAAAATCGTTCCGATGCCCGCCTCAGCAATCACTCCTGGGGAACGGCTTTCGATATCAATGCGGAATGGAATGCGCGCGGCTCTGTACCTGCCCTCAAAGATGCAAAAGGTTGCGTGCGAGAACTGGTGGAGATCGCCAATAAACATGGATTCTTCTGGGGAGGCCATTTCAAGGGAAGCAGCATAGACGGTATGCATTTCGAACTTGTAAAGATCATACCCTGACATATATAACGGACACAAACATTCGAATACAAACTTTTAAACGCATTCATATGAACAGGTTCTTCGAATTGCAGGAAGAGCTCTTCCTGAAAAATAAAAAGAAGGCAAAACGCACACCACCGCCTGCAAAGGCGCAAAGCCGTTATGGCTACCCGATGAACAAAGCGCCGAGAGGCATCCGGAATAATAACCCGGGTAACCTGGTGTACAGTAAGGTGAATGACTGGTTGGGTAAAGTTCCCAAAGACAAAAATACCGATGGCACTTTCGAACAGTTCACCGATTACAAGTATGGTGTGCGCGCATTGATCATCCTCCTCCGCAACTATATCAAAGGCGACAGGAATACCATCAGCAAGATCTTTGCCGAATATGCCCCCGTTACGGAGAACAATACAAAGGAGTATATTAATTTTGTAGCGAAGAGAACAGGCATCAAAGCCGATGCAAAACTCACGGCAACAAAAGACATTATCAAAGCTCTTTCACAAGCTATCGCCAAGATGGAGAATGGACAGGAAGCCATCACTGATGCCCAATTCGAAGAAGGATTTACAGAGTTGCCACAGAATATCAAAGATGAGCTGAGCCCTGCGCAGGCCAAATCTCTCTGGGAATCCAGCTTCGAACAAACGGCCTGGAGTTTTTCCGATGGAGGTGATGACTATTATTATGAACAAAGCAAAACAGCTGCTGCCGTAAAGACCATCACCGTGGTGGAGAAGGAACCGGCCAGTCCGCCCGATAATGGATTCCTGGCTGCAAAAGCCGGAAAGAATCCCGGTTGCCTCAGGGTTACCAGCGTGAAAGACCTGGTAGACCAGGCCATTGCAAGCCTGAAGCCGAATGAGAAGATCCAGAAGCTGGTGATCTATGGTCATGGTACCGATGGTGTGGTAGGCACAGGGGATGGAATGGGCTGGCAGACCGGCAAACATATCAATAGTGATACAGCCTGGCAGGCCGAACTGAGAAGGCTTCGTCCATATTTCGCACCCGGTGCCGAGATCTTCCTCGGAGGTTGCAATACAGGCGCCAATCAGAAAGGAGCGGATAAGGTAAAAGAAGTGGCCGATGTAACAGGCGTAACCGTGAAAGCCCCTACCGGCAAGGTTTACGGCGATTGCACCGAAGAAGCAGGATCCGTTCACCAGGTGGGTTATGCCGGCAAGCCCGCACAACCGCCAATCGGCACCCCTTCAGATGAAAAGAAAAGAAAAAAAGAATCCACTGCACATAGCATCAGTATGGCCGAGATCAAGAACAATATCACCGCTGTGTACTTCCAGCCTGCCACCAACCCGGTGAACATGGCCTCCGACGCGAAGTACAAATTCACAGATGCTGCCACCGTGAAGAAATTCGTGGATGGCATCGACTACACACATACCGTGAATGCGAAGAATGTAAGCGGCAAGCTCAATGGCCAGATCTTCTTCATCCGCAACAATGTGCCGGAAGAATTCATCGTGTTCTCCGATTGCGATTTTTTCCTGAAAAAAGGGGACTGGACAAAAGCCTATGAAGTGAAATTATCGCTCAAGACACTGATCAAAGGGTTGCTGGAAGACAGGAATAACCTTTTCGTATAACCGACAATATATTTAACAGGAACCGGATCTTCCAATAACAGGAAGAGCTCTCCCCTGGCATATCTAAAGCTTCAGTAAAACCTTCCCCGCTGCAGACGGAGATGGATATTAGAAGGATTTTGAATAAGGATCGCTTTTTCAAGTGATCCTTATTAAGAGTGCATAATTCCTTAATTCCAGTTATCGATCTTGATATCCTCAGGGTCCGGCTTACCCTTTCCTGTTTCAACCAGGTACTTCAGGCTGATGAGGAATACCGCCCATTTGGTGCTGCAATGATGCATGAACTCCACCCGCTCCTTCCAGTTGAAATGCCTGAGCATTACGATCACATAATCGCCGTCTTGCCTCAACTCGAATTGAATGATAGTAGGCATCCATTCTTCAGGGCCTTCCGCCAGCTCCCACTCTACCAGTTTAGATGCATCGAGCTTTTTCACCCGCATATCAAATCCGCCGGCGCCAAACCGGAATTGGATGATATTTCCGACTTTATCGCCTTCCCCCTGGGTATTGGTAGTCCACCAACCTGCAAGACCTTCCCTTGTAGTCAATGCGCGGTAAACACTATCGATGGAATTTGTTTTGATCCCTACACGGTGCATTATTTCTGCCATACTGATTGTTTTTTTTAAAGGTAAAGCTATGTGTACACCTTGAAGGTGTGCAAAATGGACAAAAAGAGGTGGGGTTTTGGCAAAACGGGAAAGACCCGATACCCTAACAATCAGGAGCTTATCCGCGAACCTCTATTAAACAGACCATCCCTCCATAAATTGCGCTGAATTTAATATATTAGTGTTTTCAACCTGTTTGCAGCCCGCACAAACAGGCATCTGTACCCGATAATAACCTTGTTCAAACCTCAAGCAATGCCAACTGCCTGTATCACTTCAATGCGGAAACTTAGATTTGCATGTATCCTTATGCTGCTGTTTTTTTCCAATGCATTAAACGCACAATTACAGGCAAGATTCACTGCCGACAGGTCCGGCGGCTGTTCCCCACTAACCGTCAGTTTTACCAACCAGAGTACAGGTCCCACTTCCAATACCAGTTACCATTGGGATTTTGGGAACGGCAATATATCCACGCTGCCAAACCCATCTGCCATTTTTATCGATGAGCAATCCTACAATGTTACACTCACTATAAAGAACGGAACACAATCGGCATCTTATTCCATGAAAATAGAAGTGTACAAAAAGCCGGAAGTGGATTTCACCAGCAGTTCCGCCAAAGGATGCATTCCCTTCGATGCAAGGTTTACCGCTGACGCAAAACCGGGCAGCGGCTACATGGCTTCTTACCATTGGGATTTCGGAGATGGATTTACCAGTCAGCAGTCAACGCCCACAGTGAACCATATTTACAATCATGTACAACCTGCAACCGTAAGCCTCACGGTCAAGAACAATTACGGCTGTCATACCACCATCGTTAAAAAAGATCTGCTTACCGTATTGCCTGAAATGAAAGTGGATTTTGAAGCAGATCAGCGCGTATTGTGCAATGTGACCGATGCCGTGCAATTCACCAACAAGAGCGAAGGGCCCGGTACATTAACTTACCTGTGGGATTATGGCGATGGTCAAACTTCCGTTGACGCCAGTCCATCTTATGCTTTCAACAAGAAAGGCACCTATACAGTTAAGCTCACTGCCACCAGTTCGGAAGGATGTCAATTGGCAAAAACGCAAACCAATTACCTGAACGTTGCCAACTACAGCACTGATCTGAAAACACCGCCCCTGGTTTGTAAAGATGCAACTGTTCTCTTTGAAGCAGTTTGTTCACCTGATCCCAACCGGATCGACTGGGAAGTGGATGGCAATGTGTACAACTATTACTGGAGCCGCAACTTCAGTAATTCCTTTTACACAACAGGAGCGCACAATGTAAAAGTGACCACCACTTATGGCAATTGTCAGGTAACCAAATCACACAACTTCACCGTGGAGGACCTGCCTAAGCTGGATGGCTTTGTAATGGACCTGAACACTATCTGCGGCGCCCCCACTACCGTACAGTTCAAAGACACCAGTAAGGATGCCGTGCGCTGGGAATGGGATTTCGACTATTACTACTACTCACCATCGCCTGATGCCTACACCCGCAATGCCGCCAAGCTGTACAACAGCAATACCAGCCAATATATTGCCCTCCGCACCTACAATGCGGCGGGCTGCTCAAGGCTGGTACAGCAATACCTTCAGATACAGGAGCCTTGGGTAGATATCTTTCGTACAGACACGCTACCCAAAGGACATTTTGTTGGATGCGGCCCTTCCAAATTAAAGTTCAAAGCCAATAGCCAACAAACCATTGTAAAGTATAAATGGACTTTCGACAATTCCACCACTTCCAACGATCCAGAACCTGAGTATACCTTCTCTTCGCTCGGTTATCATTATGTAAAACTGGAATACGAAACAGATAAAGGCTGTAAAGGCACCAAAACTTATTATGGGGAAATACAGATCAGGAGCACGCTCAAGGCGGATTTCACTTCCACCTCCGGAAAACAGATCTGCGGCAACACGCCTGTTTATTTCCAATCCATCGGTAACACCAATTCCAGCTATGAATATTGGTATATCAACGGAGCCTATGTTGGGACCAGCTATTACAACAATTTCACGTACCAGTTCAGCGAAAAAGGAAAATATACCATCAGCCTGATAAGAGATAATTATGGCTGCCGCGATACCATAACAAAAGTAGATTTCCTGGAAGTACTGCCTCCCTTTCCAAAGATCAGCAGGGTTGAGAACTCCTGCGATAAACGTGAACAGGTGACCTTTACCCAAAACTCGCGCTACGGGGAAATATGGGCCTGGGATTTTGGTGACGGACAGACCGCCAGCTACACCACCGATCAAACAGTAATTACGCACAATTATGCCGCGTCAGGAAAATACAAAGTAGTGTTGACTGTTACCAACGGGCAATGCAGCGTGCGCGATTCTACTTTCGCCTATGTGCACCTTAAACCATCCCCCTTATTAAGCGCTCCCAAACTGGTGGTATGCCCCAACGACCCCTTCGATTTTAAATTATCCAACCTGCCTCCACACGCTTACGATGGCGCCTGGGTATACTATTATTTTCATAAGATCGAATATGGAGACGGCACTCCTTTTACAGGTTACCATAATAACTGGCAGAACTGGGTGAATCCATTGCCTTATGAAGGACAACTCATCAACCTCGATCCTGCAAAAAACGGTTTGCGTATGATCCTATCCGAATCCTATTTCGGTTGCTACGATACTACCAATCTTATTCCCATTGTTGTGAACGGCACCAGGGCAGGCTTCCGCATCCTGAACAATGATGCCTGCTTCAATAACGATATCCGTTTTGAAGACACTTCGAAAGTAAGCACAGGCAACAAGATCCTTGAATGGATCTGGGATTTCGGTGATGGACAAACGATTTCCCGGAACACCGGCGGCATCGTGCAACATCGCTATGCCAATCCCGGATATTATTACGTTACCCTGAAAGTGCGGGATGCAGCAGGTTGTGTGCTCAATTCGTCTCAGTTCAACAATTATGTGCGGGTGAATGGCCCCAAAGCTGCCATCAGTTCAAGCGGCACTGTTTTCCCGGTGAATAGTGTTGTTTACTTCCATAATTTCACCAACACTTTCAACGTCAGCAACCCCACTTACAAATGGGAGTTTGGCAGTGCCGCGCAATCCACCGATTATGCACCAACCTATACATTCACTGCCCCCGGCAAATACCTGGTAAAGCTTACCGCCACCGATCCCGCCACAGGCTGCTCCAGCACAGACACACGCGAGATCACTATAGAGCCGGTAAAAAACTCTTTCAGTTTCACCAAAACATTGATCGGGCAGAATAGCTGCCTGCCCCTGCTCGCCAATTTTTCTGTTACCGCCTATAATATAGACAGCCTCAGTTGGGATTTTGGCGATGGAACAGTGGCTGGCGACCTTCGTTATGCAACCCACGTGTACGACAAACCCGGACGTTATTATATTACCCTTACTGCACGCGGCACCAATGGCCTGATCTACCGGCATCTCGATTCAGTGATCATTACTGCTCCTGCCATCACTGCAATACCCGATGACCTCGATGGCTGCATCGGTCATACCGTTAACTGGACATTATCCGGCAAACATGCTTTGAATTACGCCTGGGATTTTGGTGATGGTACAATCAGCCAGTTACCAAAGGCCCAGGCATCCCATCTTTATTCCAAACCGGGTACGTATTCGCCTTCTTTGCTGGTGTCCGATTCCAACGGCTGTTTGATCAATACTGCCATTGCACATCGGATCACCGTTTATCCTGATCCCGTTATTAAGGTGAATGCAGCTGCAGCAGTTGCCTGCCTGGGCAAGCCTTTACAACTATCGGCTACAGGAGGTAAAACCTATATCTGGACGCCCGCCACAGGATTGGACAATCCGCGCAGCCATCAACCATTTGCCACACCCGCACAAACCACTACTTACAAAATACAGGGAACAGATGAACACGGCTGTTCCAGCACTGCAGATTACACATTACCTGTGCAACTTCCTTTCAAAGTACAGGTAAAACCACCTGTGGAAATTTGTGAAGGTCAATCAACCACATTGCAGGCTGCCGGCGCGGACCGCTACGCCTGGATCTATTCCACGCAGGGATTGAACAATACGCAAACCCCGACCCCCGTTGCCTCTCCAACCAGCTCCACACAGTACACTGTGGTGGGATACGACAACAACAATTGCTTTACAGATACCGCCCAGATAATGCAGGTGGTGAATCCACTGCCCACCGTCAATGCGGGCAGCGACAAAGAGATACAGACAGGAGAAAAAGTAACCTTAACACCACAGGGCAGCAATGATGTGGTGAAGTGGAACTGGACGCCGGCCACCTGGTTGAATTGCAGCACCTGCCCATCCCCTGTGAGCAGTCCTGAAACCAGCATCACCTATAAAGTAACTGTTCAAACGAAGAAGGGTTGCGAGGCAAGTGATGAACTCTTCATCAAAATGGCCTGCGCAGAAACACATATCCGTATACCCAATGCTTTCACTCCAAACAATGATGGAAGAAATGATGCTTTCGAGATCAGGGGCGTTTCAGTAGTGAAGCATCTTTCGATTTACAACCGCTGGGGCAATAAGATCTTCGAGAAGAATGAATTCAATCCGTTTGACCGGGCAGGTTGCTGGGATGGTACACTTAATGGAATACCACAACCAACCGGCTCCTATGTTTATATGATACAGGTAAAATGCCCGTCAGGAGAAATGTTTGTTAAGAAGGGAACGGTATTGCTGATCAGGTAACTTCCGTTATTCACTACCTGATCTCCTGTATACAGGTAACATCCAGACTGTACTGGTAGGAATCATCCCTGGTAACCTCGTTTTGATATTCTGTTTTATAGCCCCGGGTAAAATCAATCTTTTTTTAACCACCATTCTCATCATTAACATTGGCATAAGCAATACTCTGAGTTTCAACGGTAGTTTCCTGAAACTGCGTTCCCGGATAATCGATCCTGGTATCAATCAACCTGGTAGAGCTGACATTATGTTCAGACAACAACATATCTGCATTGAAAACTTCACCATCAAAAGCAACCATCATCATTATACCAAGACCATTTACCGAGAATGAGTTGATGCCATTATCATATTTATAGTCAGTAGTGCGGGTATGCTTCAGCGTTGGTTGATCACTGGTATAAGGAGACTTTTTGTAATCACCATTGGCATCGTATTCGAAAACCCTGGGGTTACCCTGATCCTCATTAAAAATGATCTTAACCAGCTTTCAATTACTATTGAAACTGTAATCTCTTTTAATTGTTTCAGGCAGTTCTGTTCCATTTGAACTGAATCTTTTTATCAGGGATTTTGTTATTCTCTTTTGTGCTTCAGCAGTAAAAGTATACCTGGCAGAAAGTTTGAAACTACCATCGTTTTTGTTGAAATATTCAGCATTTACAGGAGCGCCGTTCTCATAGGATATAGTAAAATATTCGTCCTCCCTCGTTTTTGAAGAGGTCTATTTGGATGGGAAGATGATCCTCATTGTACCGGAAAGCATATACGCTGCAATATATTCATTTTTCTATGTCCCAATGGAAAACCCGTTTCAATGTCTTCATTCAGGAGTTGATACGATTCTGATGGACATCAGAAAGCATACTGACCCCTGTCATGGAAAATTCCCTGACCATTCACTACCTTCAAACATCTGCAAACTGAAACAGCAGGGCTGGACTTTCTGAAATCATGCGTCCCTACAGATTTTATCTTATCAATGCGATCACCTTTTACCGGCTGATAGCTGCACCAGTACTGGTTGGCCTCTTACTGCTCAATGAATACAATTTATTCAGGTGGCTGCTGGTGCTCAGCTTCTTCACAGACATGATTGACGGGAGTCTTGCCAGAAAATATAAAGTCACCAGCATCATGGGCTCCAGGCTGGATTCCATTGCTGATGACCTCACCGTGGTTGCCGGTATTGTGGGTGCGATAATCCTGAAACCGGCATTCCTGACAGAGCAATTGTTTTATATCGTTCCCATTATTCTACTTTTTTTAATTCAAATTACGCTTGCACTCATCCGTTATAAAAAATTCAGCAGCTTTCATACAAGGGCCGCCAAACTCGCAGCACTGCTGCAGGGTGTTTTTCTCATTTTGCTATTTTTTCTTGAACAACCTCCCTTACTGCTTTTTTACATCACCCTGCTGGTCACGGCTATTGATCTGATAGAAGAGATCATACTGGTGCTGTTATTGCCCGTTTGGAAAACAGACGTAAAAGGCATTTACTGGGTATGGAAAAAGAAAAAACAGGAAATCCGAAAATGAAGCTACCAACGGTGAACGGTGTAATGGACTATTTCATTTCTGATCATTGTATTGGCAGGATTCTTACCTGATCAAAAATTGCAGTCACATCTTCGATTTCGCAGAGCGTTGTTCCCGGATTCATAATAGCAGCAGTGCCGCATGCTACTCCCATTCGGAATACATCAGGTAATGAATTCCCCTGAAGCAAACTGTAAACCATTCCACCCACCATACTGTCTCCGGCTCCAACGCTGCTTTTGGGTTTTACTACGGGAGGTATAGCATGGTAACATTCCTGCCCGGTTACCATCAAAGCGCCACGGGCATCCATGGATACAACTACAATTTCGCAACACTTATTATCTACAAGCTTTTTAGCTTCTTCCACCGCCTGACTTTCATTCAACTCCTGCTTTCCCGCCAGGCTGGCCAATTCAGAGAGATTCGGTTTTAGCAGGAACGCTCCTTCCTTTACTGCCGCTTTCAGCGTTTCACCAGAAGAGTCTACTATTAACCTGGCCCGCTTTTCCCTGGCTATCGCTGCTATCTGCAACATAAGATCCGATGGCGCCTGATCAGGAAGGCTGCCGCTGATAACAATATAACGGCAATCAGCTTCATCCCTGATCATCCTGATACATTGCCGCCATTCCTCGTCAGAAAGTGCTTCTCCTGGCATACCAAGGCGAAACTGGCGATTGGTGGTGGTCTCAGTAAGCATGATGTTTTCACGGGTACTGTGCACAACTTTCACAACACCTGATTGTATATCTTCTTCCCGCAATAAGTCTTCGAGCAAGCCCCCTGTTGAACCTCCGGATGGGAACAAAGCTTTTACTGATGCACCAAGCCTCCTGATCACACGCGCTACATTGATACCTCCTCCACCAGGTTGTCGCATCAAAACAGAACAATATAATTTCTTGTCGGCGATCAGCACCGGAACAGATACAATCTTGTCAATACATGGATTGGGTGTGAAAGTTAGAACCTGCGTCACGATGTACTATTTAAACCTGAAGGTAAATAAAATAGCGCTTATTCAAACACCATGAGCTATCTCATAAGCGGGCCTGACAGCAGACAGGCGAAAAAGGAGCCAGGAAGCTTACATTCAGTGTAGAATTGTTCCTTACCAAACACAATTGTATGTCAATTCTTAAAATCATTGAACTGCTGATCATCAGCTTTACATACCAGCAGCATACATTGAGAATAGTACAACACGAAGTCCCCGTGATATGCTATCATAATATCAGGCCATTGGTTTCAGGACAGGCTCCTGATTATACCATCAGCACTGAAGTTTTTAGCAGACATATCAAAATGCTTCACGACAGTGGCTATCACAGTATAACACCAGAACAATTATACAATTACCTTACCCGTGGAGACAGCCTCCCCTCGCACCCTGTTCTGATCAGCTTCGACGACTCCAGGGAGGAGCAATACTCAATAGCCCCGCCAATACTCAAACAATATGGCTTCAAAGCAGTTTTTTTTATAATGACCGTTACAATTAACAAACCGGGTTATCTGACGGCTGAACAAATAAAAATCTTGTCAGACAATGGGAATTGTATTGCTCTTCACACCTGGGATCATCCTGATATGCGCAAAGTCTCTTTGGAGGAATGGCCATTGCAAATAGATCAACCAAAAAAATTATTACAAAGGATTACAGGAAAGACGGTTGACTATTTTGCCTGGCCAAATGGGACCTGGAACGAAAAATCGGCTGGCGAACTGAGCAGGCACAATATTAAAGCAGCTTTTCAACTCTCCGGTAAACTATCCGGTACCTACCCATTGTATACTATCAGGCGTTTACTGGTTTCAGGATCCTGGAGTGGTGCTACGCTCCTGTCTTCTATCCGTTCCTCATTCAGGTAATGCCCTTACCTGCACAATGCCTGTTTTCATTTGAGCATAATCAACAATGGCAATGACAGCTGTCATCTTTAATCACTGAATGTTGTAATTAATTTTATCAAAACAGCAATTACAATGAAAAAGATCCTGTTAGTGGTGGACCCGGTTCATCTAAACCAACACACATTGGCATTCGGTTGTTATCTGGCCAGGCTTACCAAATCCGGCATCAAGGGCATTTTCCTGGAGGACCAGTCCGCAGACAGGGACAATTTGAGTACCGGCAATGAAGAACAACCATATGTAGAATACGAATTGAACGAAGCATCCACCCTGCTTAAAGAAAAACAGAAATCGATTGAACAGCAGATCCAATATTTCAAATCTTATTTCGACAATCACGGAATCATCAATCATGTTCATGAAAACAAAGACATGACCTTACAGGAGATCATCCGTGAAACGAGGTTTTCCGACATGGTGGTAATCGATGCAGAAGCAGGTTTTGATGCAAGCATCAATGAAGTACCAGGCGCTGTGGCAAAAAAAGTACTGGCAGAATCAGAATGCCCCGTAATTATTGCTCCATTAACGTTTGAAGGAATTGACGAAATCATTTTTGCCTACAATGGTGGTCAGGCCTGCATGTTTGCGATCAAACAGCTCGCAGACCTGCTGCCGGACCTTCATGAACTCAGAATTACCGTATTGGAAGTAGTGGAACCGGGCAGAGAGCCGGCTTTATACAGCAACAGCTTCAAAGAATGGATGGAAACCAGGTTTAGTAATATCAACTATGTGCTGCTGCCGGGACCTACAGACAATGCAATGCTCGGTTACCTGATAGAAAAAAACAAAAGCCTGATTGTAATGGGCGCTTATGGGCGCAATACAGTCTCTAATTTTTTCAGGCATAGTTCTGCTGATGTGGTATTGAAAACAACTTCACAGCCACTGTTTATCACCCATCATTAATCGTAGATCATGAAAAAATTCATAGCCGCTATCGATGGTCTTAAATATTCAGAGAGCACAGCGCTCTATGCCACACGGCTGGCAAACCTGTCAAATGCACACCTGACCGGAGTGCTGCTCGACGATTGGACCAACCATTCCTATAAGATCTATGAGCTTGTGAGCAATACAGCCAGTATTGAAGAAAAAAGGGAAGAAATGGACAAAGAAGATATGAAGACCCGGCAGGAATCGGCCCGGAAATTCCAGCAATTGTGCACAGAAGTGGATATCGAGTACAACCTGCATCGCGACAGAAGTTTTGCCATACAGGAGATCCTGCATGAAAGCATCTATGCAGACCTCTTGTTCATTGACGGGAAAGAAACATTTATGGCCTATGAGGAAAACCAACCTACCAGGTTCATGCGTACCCTGCTGGCCAATGTTGAATGTCCTGTTTTCATCGCTCCGGCACAATATGAACCCATCAAAAAAGTGGTATTGTTATACGATGGGGAGCCATCTTCGGTTTATGCTGTCCGTATGTTCAGTTATTTGTTGCCTTCGCTGAAATCGCAACAAATTGAAGTGATTACCGTGCAATCCGGGGAAGATCAATTATCCCTGCCTGACAAAAGACTGATGACTGAATTCATGGACAGGCATTTCAACAATGCGGAATACAAGATCCTGAGAGGCTTGCCGGAAACAGTGATACTTGATCACCTCAAACATGAGCCTTCCGGCACACTGGTAGTACTGGGCGCCTACCGGAGAGGCATGGTTTCCCGTTGGTTCAGACCCAGCATGGCTGATATCCTCATGAAATCACTTCATTTGCCTTTATTCATCGCACACAGTTAACTATGAACAACAAACAAATGCAAATGCAACTGCAAATACAAACACATACTACCATCTGGGAGTTGCAAAACAAGTTCTCCGATTATTTCCCATTTCTGAAGATTGAATTTTTCAAAGGTGGGCCGGTGATGAGTGAAATACCTGAGCAATTATTACATCCTTCAGTCAGGGTAAGCAAGGCCACACAGGGAAAATTCAAAACTGGCGCACTCACATTCTCCCCGCGTACAACAGTAGCAGAGCTGGAAGAGTCATTTGAAAAAACATTCAATCTGAAAGTACAGGTATTCAGGAGATCAGGCGAACTTTGGCTGGAAACCACCGCTACTGACAACTGGACGCTGGATCAGCAGAACAAGCATGGAATGGAAAGTACAATTACCGCCAGCGGAACTGAAACAGGTGATTATGATCTGAACCGCGACAATAACTGATCAATACAGAAGATTCTTCAATTTTTCTATTTCAAGGACCATGATCTTACCATCTCTGATTTCGATCAACTTCTCGGACTTGAATTCACTAAGGGTTCGTATAAGCGACTCCGTGGCAGTACCCACATACCTGGCAATATCTTCCCGGGGTATTTGAATATGATCGGCAACTGCCTGTTCCTTACTGAACTTCTGATGAATATCCGTGAGCGCTTTTGCTACCCGCTTTCTCAATGAATCGTAGGCCAGGTGTAATAACCTGTCCTCTTTTTCCTTTACTTCCTTTGAGATCAATCTAATGAACTTAGTGGCAATATTCAGATCATTGAAAATTGCCTGCAAGAAGTCCTCCCGGGGAATGGAAGTGATCTCTGCATCCTCCAGCACTTCGGCATTATCATCGTAATTGGCATTTTCCAATAATGCCATATGACCGATATAATCTCCTTTGCCATACAGGTTGGTCACATACTCTTTGCCATCCGGATGTAATTTATAGGTCTTGATCTTTCCACTCCTGACATAATAGAGAAACTTTGGCCTTTTACCTTCCTGGTAAAGCAACATTTTTCTTTGCAGGGCAACTGCATCATATTGTTCGGGGTCCAATGGCAGGAAACCGGAAACCTTCAGTTCCCTGATGAATTCATTAGCGCCCTTTTCTCCGGTTTCATATTTTGCCTGAACGATTTCCAGCTTCTTCAATCGGGCTTCCACCGCCCTGAGCAGATCAATGTTCTCAAATGGTTTGGTGATATAATCATCCGCTCCCATTTCCATTCCTTTTCGCCAGTCACCCCTTTCAATTTTGGCAGTGAGAAAAATAAATGGGACACCGGCAGTTTCGGGCTTCATCCTCAGCAGGTGCAACACTCCATAACCGTCTAACTCGGGCATCATGATATCGCAAATGATCAGATCTGGATGGCTGTCAATGGCCAGTTCCACTCCACGTTTACCATTCTCTGCCACAACAACATTGTAACCAGCCAGCTCCAGTATCTCAGCAATATTTTCCCTGATATCAGTATTATCATCTATTACTAAAATTGTTCTTTTCATCGGATGCAATTGTATGGTTATATTTTTCGGATGCCTATAAGTGCGGTATTTCAAGGGTAACGGTTGTACCAGCAGCACCGTAAAAAAAAAAAAAAATATAACCTCCAGTAATGAAACATGCAATGGCCCTTTTTAAAGTTATCGAATTTTAGCGCAATAGTCTTTATAAATCATACAAATCAATGATCACCGTCATTTCCACTGCTATTTACAGGCTGTACATTGAACCAAAAAATGAGAATTATCAATAGTGCCTTCTTCGCTTTAGTTTTAATCGCATGTTTGAGCGCAATACAACCAGCCTCCTTTCCTGACCAAATCAGTCCGCCGGGCTCTGTCTGTCAAAAAGATTCAATAACACTTTACCTTACGTTTGACGATGGCATCGTGCCCGGCAGCCAGGCTTTGCTGCAAATTGCCGACTCCTGCCAGGTGCCCATCAACGTATTCCTGATCGGATGTTTTGTATTGAAGAACGACAGCACTAAGCTGATCTGGAAACATATGCAGGCCTCACCCTGGATAGAAGCTGGTAATCATAGTTATTCCCACGCCAACAGAAAGTACCATCAGTATTACAGTCGCCCCGGTGATGTGGCGAAGGATTTCAAAAAGAACCAGGACTCACTGGGCTTTACCAATCAACTCGCCCGCCTGCCTGGGAGGAATGCATGGCGGACCGGTACACGCAGCAGGAATGACCTGGAAGACGGCAACGCTATCGCAGATTCGCTTGCCCGTAACGGTTACCAGGTGATTGGCTGGGACCTTGAATGGAATTATTCCGGCACAGACCTGTCCCTGGAACCGGAAGATGATCTTATTTTCAGGATCAGGCAAACCATCCGCAACCATAATACTTTCACCCCGCAACATCTTGTGATCCTCTGTCATGACCCTGCCCTGGATAATCCGCTGAGTGTATTGCGCCTGAAAGCGTTCATCCAAAAGATCAGGAATGCCGGACCGTTCAGGTTCAGTTTCCTGAGCAAATACCCGGGCCTGTCTTGATGATTCTCATGCATCTGTCTGACGCAGGTCTTTGCTCCGGGGCATTACAGGTAAGTATCTTTAATCAACATCATTCACAATTAAAACAGGAGGTTACAATGTCTACTAAGGAACTTACCAGGAGGTTGGACCAATTCCCTTCAGTATTTGATGATTTCTTTAAACCCTGGGGAGATTGGTTTCCAAACGGAGGATTTTTTAAACCAGCTACCGTACCGGCTGTAAACATCACAGACAACAAAGACCAATACCAGCTTTCACTGGCAGCCCCCGGTCTTAAAAAACATGATTTTAAGATCGACATTGATGGCAATATGCTTACCATCAGTTGTGAAAAGGAAGACACGAAAGAAGAGAAAGATTCCCGTCATACCCGTAAAGAGTACAATTATTCTTCTTTCACCCGCAGCTTTACCATACCAGAAGAAGTGATCAAGGAAAAGATCGAAGCCAGTTATGATGACGGTGTACTGAAAATTGCCTTACCCAAAAAAGAAGAAGCTAAAAAAACTGCTCTGTCAAAGCAGGTCCAGGTTAAATAGGGGGTCTATTAAGGTTGGTTTTTTGTAGTGTTTACCCGCCGGTTGCCGGCGGGTTTTATTCCTGATCATTGTTCAATTCCTTTTTTATGCATGGATCATTTAAGCTCATCAGTGTACGCGGCATCAATATCTTCCTGCACTGGACATTCCTGTTGCTATTCGGTTGGGTATTCCTGGTGAATGCTCACAATGGCAGCAATATCATTGAACTCAGCTGGGCAGTCCTTTTCATTGCCGGCCTGTTCATTTCAGTATTATTGCATGAACTGGGTCATGCCGTCACTGCTATGGAATATGGCATTGAAGCGAAAAATATTGTATTGATGCCATTTGGAGGAATAGCCAGTATCGGGAAATTCCCGGGAAACCCCAGGCAGGAATTACTGATCAGCTTTTCGGGCCCACTGGTGAACCTGATCATTGCCGGGTTATTGAAGATCATGTTTCCTGCTGAAACGATGATCCCTGCAGATTACACACAGGTCAGTATTGCTCACGGCCATGATTTCATTTTGAATTTGTTCCTGGCCAATATAGTTCTGGCGATATTCAATTTGATACCAGCCTTCCCCCTGGATGGCGGCAGGGTATTGCGTGCTTTACTCGCTTTCAGATTGAACTATATCAGGGCTACTTATATCGCCAATATTACAGGCAAGTTCATTGCTGCTGTTATGATTGGAGCGGGCATCGTATTCTTCAGTCCCTTACTTCCCATCGCAGGTTTTTTCATCATTTTTGCAGAAGATACAGAAGAATATTATCTGCAGATCCGGTCACTGGTGAAAGATGTCAGGATCAGGGATGTAACTATGTTTGATTACCACAGCCTGCCATCCAATTTCACTGCCAGGCAGGCCAGTGATATTTTATTGCACAACCATAGTGAGTATTTTGTGGTATTGGAAGAAGACAAACCCATTGGCTCTATCAACAGGCTCAACATTATAACTGCACTTGCAGAGAAGAGAGAAAACACGCAATTGAAGGACCTGCACAGGTATGACGATGAGATCCTGGATGCCAATCAACTGGTAGACCCATTACTGGAGCAATTGGCAGTCAACGACAAAAAAATATTTCCGGTAATGGAGAACGGCTACTTTACTGGCGTGGTCAGTTTGAACCATATTATAGAATATCTCTTGCTGCAAAAAGCAGATTCAGAAGATTATAAACGGGTAAAATCCCTTTCACTCCTGTTGCACTGACCATACAAAACCTTGCTGACCAAATTGGTCAGTATTCATCCTAAGAGTTAAATTGCTTCAGGTGTTAATGAATGACTCCACTACTCTCAATAACTGTTCATCATCGAATGGCTTGATAATGTAATGAGAAGCCCCATTCTGCAAACCTTTCTGCACTTCTGTTCTTTCACTGAAAGCTGAAAGGATAATTACGGGGATCTCATTCAGGGAAGGGTCCTTCTTTACATTTTCAAGAACACTATATCCATCCATTACAGGCATATGGATATCGCAGAGGATGAGGTCAGGTCTTTGAGAGCGGATAATTTGTAAACCTTCCATGCCATTGGAGGCAGCGTACACTTCATAATTTGCCAGTTCCAGCATTTCTAAAGCATTTTCTCGGATATCTCTGTTATCTTCTATAACAAGAATTCTCTTCATTAAATACTTATTGAGATACTTTAACGGGTACACTTATGGATATTAAAAAACGATAACAGGACAACGGGACTAATCACTTCTTTCAAGTTACAATATTTCCTATTATTCCGGCCAATTACTTCAACAAAACAGCTTGTTCCTTTGACAAAGATCATTGTTGCATGTGACGGACATCCTGGTTTTCAACAAATGATGATCCTACCTTCAACAACATAAATCCATAGTTATGTTGGGAAAACTGAACACCCCGGAAATCGAAGACCTGCTATATTCCCTGTCTTAACGGATAAACAATGCAAAAAATCAACCTGGGCGCTTTTAGCAAAGAGACACAATACCTGATCATCGCTATCAGTATATTGGTTGTTGTATATTTTGGACGATCATTGCTGGTCCCCATGAGCTACGGACTACTGATTGCCATGGTGCTGTATCCTGTTTGTTTCCGCCTGGAAAAACGGGGTTGGCCACGAAGTGTTGCCATTGCTTTCGGTTTGACCATTGTGATCCTGATTTTCCTGGCTTTGATCGGCCTGCTGGTACTGCAGGCATCCTATTTTTTAAAAGATGCCCAGGACCTGATGGATAAATTAAAGCCAGCACTGAACCAATTGCAGCACTCAACAGAAGCGAGTTTCCATTTGCCGCAGGCAAGTGACAACGATTGGTGGCAACAATTGACAGACACCTTAAACATGGCTGCAAAGAATATGGCTGAACGACTTGTAAGCAGTGGCAGCCAAACCGGTCTCTCGGTTTTTCTGGTGCCAGTATTTGCAGCTTTGTTCCTGTATAACCGCCACAATTTTGTTGAGTTCCTGCGAAGCATCATTTCCCCAAAGTATAAAGAGAAATTACCGCAAATACTAAATGAAGTGATACACACTTATTATGATTTCATCAGGGGGATGATCAAAGTATACATCATAGTTGGAATACTGAACAGCATTGGGTTACTGGCCCTGGGTATACGGCATGCCATACTATTTGGGATGCTCACCGCAATTATGACTATCATTCCCTATGTCGGCATTATCGTGAGCGCACTGCTTCCCATTTCAGTAGCGCTGCTCACCAAAGATTCTATCTGGTATCCCATTGGTGTGGTAGGTGTATTTGCATTTGTGCAATACCTGGAAGCAAATGTGATCTTCCCCAGGATGGTTGCCTTCCAACTGAAAGTCAGCACCTGGGCAACATTGGTGGCTATACTTGCCGGCGGATTGTTATGGGGCATTTCAGGAATGATACTCTTTATACCGTTCATCGGCATAACAAAACTGGTACTGGACTATATTCCAGAATGGGAACCACTAAAGATCCTGATAAGAAGGTAGCTGCATTGCTCAGTTCAATCGCAGTGGCGATTCACTCCTGCTTCATCCTGATCAAACTCACACTGCGCTTTGATCGGCCTCAAAGGAAAAAGCAGAGCAGCAACTTACATTTGGATATAAAACCTAAGCATATGTTCCCGGAAATCATTCAAGAAGAAAAAGAAATCCTGCAGGCGCCGCATGCTTACCCATCTGTGTCTGTCATTGTTCCTTTTGAGCCCAAAATGTCTTCCAGGAAAGACCTGGAATACCGGCTTGATCGAATGCTTGAACAGGTAAAGCAACAAATGAACGGCAGTTCCATGCAGGAGCAAACAGTGATGGAACGGTTAGAGGGTCTTGTGCGACATCTCAATTACAACACACATAAGAAAACCATTGCACTGTTTGCTTCGCCTCTATTGGAAAAAGTATATTACCTCGATATCCTGGTGGAGGAGAAGATCATTGTTGATAATACTTTCGAGATCCGTGATCTGGTATTCTCCAAGAAGGATATTCACAAATACCTGGTATTGGTGCTGAGCAATAAGCACAGTAAGATCTTCATCGGCAATACCACAGAATTTATCCGCATCGTATCCAATACACCGCAGGGAACAGGCGCCGCGCCCCGGGACCTGCCGGAACAGGTAAGCAATTTTTCCACTGTGCAGGACCTGCGGGAAACAGTGCTGGATAAATTCCTGCACCATGTGGATAGTAGCCTGGGCATCATCCTCAATGCCTACGATTTCCCTCTTTTCATCTTAGGCCCCGAAAAAGTAATTGGTCATTTCATCAAACTCTCGCATCATCATAAAAGGATCACCGGGCTGGTAAATGGCAATTTTGATGAAGCCACGGAAGCAGAGATCCGGGAAGCCATACAACCCCAGGTGGCCGACTGGAAAAAAGTGAAGCAGACAGATTTGCTCCATCACCTGGAGGAAGCCGGAAGCCATCATAAATTAGCCAAAGGCATGCGGGATGTGTGGAAGATCGCTTCTGAAAAAAGAGGCCGGTTATTGATCGTGGAGAAGAACTTTATTTGTCCGGCCCGTTACAAATCAGAATCCGATATTGAACCCGATAATGAAACAAATACAGGGCAACCATTCATCAGGGATGCTGTGGATGATGTGATAGAGAAAGTATTGTCGAGCGGCGGAGATGTTGAATTTGTAGATCCTGGCGTATTGGATGGTTATGAACATATCGCACTGATCCGGCATTTCTGAACCGCATTATGATCTTTCCGTTTTGATGCCTGGCAGTACCAGGATCGGCACAATTGACTCAAACACCAGTTTCCTGGTATCACTTGCCATAAACAACCAATCCAGCAGGTTTTGTTTGTGAGGCATCAAGGCCAGCATCTGAATATCATTTTCCCGGACGAATTCGCTCAAAACCTTTCCGAGATCCTTTCCATGAATATTCTCCAATTCTGGTTGAAGCTCTTTCAACATCCGTTGCAGCCGGAAGGGCTTGTTGAGTACAGCAAAAGCTTCCCTGTATTTGTTTTTTGATACATGCACCAAATAGATGGCGGAATGGAACTTTTCACCGATCATCTGCAAGACCTCCAACAAAGCCGGATCCGTATCCGAAGCAGCATCGGATTGCCAGGCAAGGGCAATATTCGAAGGCTGCTGGAATGAGGCATGTTCGGGCACCACAATCACCGGAATATTTGATTTGTGCACCAGTCCAGTTACAGTACTACCGAAGACCCTCCGGATATTTTTTCCTGCGGCTTTCATACCTGTTACAATAATGCCGGCATCCCACTCTTCAACAGCCTGCAATATGGTCTGTACAGGAAAACCTTCCCGGGAGCTGGTGACCACCTGCAAATCACGGAGCGCATGTAGTCTCACCATTTCTTGTTTAAGAAGGTCTTCATTGCGCTGCCGCATTTCATCGGCCGGAACTATCACTCTTGAAATATCTGTGACCACAACCGGTTCCAATTGCCAGGCATTGATCAATACAAGGCGGGCTTTGAGTGAATCAGCCAGTGAGGCAGCATATGAACAGGCATTCCTGGCTGCAGGCGAAAAATCTGTACACACCAATATCGTTTTCATGAGAATAGTTTTATGATGAATATTATGGTGAGGTTGAATTTGCGATCTCGATCGATTTTATCGAAGCAGGTTCATTCAGACGGCTATACAACAGATTATAATATTCAATCACCATCCTTTCACTATCGAATGCGCACATCACATCCTGCATACTTTGAGCAACGATGGATTGCCAGCGTATGGGATCATTGTAATACATGGGGATTACTACTTCCTCCAGCAGGTCATACATATTGTTCGCATCCTCATCATCCTGTTCATATACATGCGGCGATGGCTTTGCAGGTTTAATGGTGAAGCCGTTTTCCTGGTCCCTGATGAACTCCGGGAACCAGCCATCCGGAATGGATACATTCACCGCCCCATTCATGGCTGCAGACATTCCACTGGTACCAGAAGCTTCCTGGCCGAGCCGGGGAACGTTCAACCATACATCTGCGCCCGCTTTCAGCAATTTGGACAGTTTCAGCTCATAGCCAACCAAAATGGAGCAGTTGGAATAAAGCTTGCAGGCCTCCACCACTTTATTGAATACTGCAATATTGTTGTAGTCCATTGGATAAGGTTTGCCAGCCCAGATGACCTGTACCGGTCTTTCCCGGTTATTCACGATCTTATCGAACCTGTCCATATTGCGCAGCAGCAGATCCGGCCGCTTGTAGTTTGCAAATCGTTTGGCAAACACAATGGTCAACACCTGCGGATCATACATTTCTCCATTCTGGTCAGCCACTTCTTCGAATAGTTTTTTCTTACATTTTCTTTTTCTGTCACCAAACAGATCGAAGTTTTCATTCCAAACTGCTTTATACATTTCATCATCGGACCAGTAGTTGAAACACTGTGCATTGGTAACGGAGCTTATCTCGCAGATATCTTTACGTGCCCCCCATAATTTATTCAGAGTAGCGGCATGTGCTTTGGAAACGCCATTGGCCAGGCCGGCCATTCTGAAGGCAGTAAGTGGGAGATCGAGAATATGCCCGGATTCTCCGGTCACTTTTCTCACATCCTCCATGGGAAGCCCACAAAAGAATCCGATCTTATCCAGCATGAAAATATCCGCCATTTTGCTTCCTGGTGGTTCCGGGTTATGATTGGTGAACAACAAACGTTTTTTAACTGCATTCAAATCCCTGAACCGGTTCAGCAGGTAGAATGCGAGAGGAAGACCATGGTTTTCATTGAGATGGTATACATCTGGTTCAATGTTCAAATGTTCGAGTAGCCTGGCTCCTCCTGCACCCAGGAGGATGGCAGCTGCTGCGCTGGTTTCCGGATTGGAGCTATACAGATTATGAGAGATCGTTTTGGCGAGATAATCATTTTCATCCGAATCTGTACTGAGAAGGAACAGGGGCGCTGTTTTAAAAACTTCCGGAGGCAGGTACCATACCACTACGTGAACATCATGATTATTGATGCGAATGGTGAAACGAATATCTGTACGTTCCAGGTACCCGTATAGTTTTTCCATATACAGCACATCCATTGTTTGATCGGGCTTGCGCACCTGATCATAATAACCGTACTTCCAGAGTATGCCGATACCGATCATATTTTGTCTGAGTGCATAAGCGCTTCTCAAATGCGATCCTGACAAAAAACCAAGTCCACCTGCATACAGTTTCAGGGATTGATGAATGGCGTATTCCATGCAGAAATAAGCTATGCACCTGTCGTAGGCAGGTGATATTTTATAGTCCCGTTGATAATCGAATGACATTGTATTTCATTTTTGTCAAATTACTTTACTGAAACCTGTTTAGAAATGACCAGCATCAGCCCTGTCCCTGACTTTTCTGTCAAAGGCAATGCGATGCGGGATCAAGCGGATGCCTGACAACGCTCATAGTATCATTTCCGGTTTCAATCTATTTTTGAATTGCTCTTCTATTATTCCTTCAATACTTTTTTTATGTTCAGGAACAGACAGGATGCTGCCCTGCAACTAGCAGCACAACTGGAAAAATACCGCGATCAACCTTTGATTGTACTGGGCATTCCACGTGGCGGTATTGAAACAGCTTATTATATTTCCCATCAGCTGGATGCACCATTATCTGTAGTCATCGTGCGAAAACTGGGTTATCCCCGTGACCCGGAATTTGCATTCGGCGCCATCACTGAAGATGGTTCTGTTTATTATACTGCACATCTCAGAAAATCGATCTCACAGGAAACTATGGACAATGTGGAAGATGAGCAACTGAAGGAGATCCAGCGCAGGGTACAGCTGTTCCGGAAAGGACAGCCATTACCCGATCTAACCAACAAGACCGTGATCATTGCAGATGATGGTATTGCTACTGCTGCTACAGTAATCGCAGCCATCAGGCTCTGTAAAAAAAAGGGCGCCGCAAAAGTGATAGTGGCAGCCCCTGTTGCCGCCCTGGATAAAGTGAAGGAAATTGAAATGGAATCAGCAGAAGCGGTGATCATTCAACAACTTCCTGTCTTGTATGCGGTTTCGGAATCCTTTGAAGAGTTCCGGGACCTGACAGACAATGAAGCCTTATTTTTTCTGGAAAAAAGAGAAAAAGAAAAGTTGACCGAACACCACTGAAGGGCCAGAAAGAATGGGGATGAAAAAATCATGAGGAAATGATCCTGCCATCTTCCATTTCTTCAGAAAATCCGGAGTATAAATCTGCAACCAATTCCATCCTTATACAATGAGGAAATTCACCGCCATTGCTGATCATCATCATTCAATATCCGCACTGAATGATTGAATTTAGTTACAGGTATCAATAAGTACTGTTCACCAACATAAAATGAAAGCATGAAAAAGATCCTTATCGCTTTTGACAATATACAGGTTTGCAGATCTGCTGATGATCGGGAATGAGGCTTTTTATGGAGTTAAGGACGCCAATTATATCAATGATTTCCTGCATGATATCCTGCACCGTTCGGAATGCCCGCTGATGCTCATTCCTGAAAAGACAGAATTCCCTACCCGTAACATTATCGCCTACGATGGCAGTGTTGCAGCTGCTTTTGCCATTAAGCAATTCACCTATCTCTTCCCGGAGCTTTGCAATTTGAAAACAGAAGTGGTATATCTCAACGGAGAACAGGATGGCATACTGCCAGAGGAAAAAAAGCTGAAGGACCTCATGGACCTGCATTTCAACAATTTCAATTGCCTCTCTTTACAAATCGATGCCAGAAAGATGCTGGCAACCTGGTTGAGCGGCCGGCAAGGCAGTATGTTGATCAGTGGAGCGTTCGGAAGATCTTTCACTTCCGAGTTGTTCAGACGAAGTTTCATCTACGATGTCATCACTGATCACAAGATCCCGGTCTTTATCGCGCACAAATGATCATCGGCAGCGGAATGCAGTACTGCTCCCAGGCAACGGTGTATTCCCTCACCCATTCCACTAATTATCCCAATGATCTCGTGACCTGGATATTCTGAACAGGAAATAAGATCAGGCCACTGATTCAACAAATTGGTTGAATCGCATCTTCAGATCACTGAACGCTTCATCGAGCGCGCGGAGATCTTTTCGCATTTGTTTTTGCATCAATACCACAGATTTCATGAGTCCGTCATCGTGCAGTTGCCTGAAGAGCATTTTCTCCAATTCTGCAGATCTTTGCCTGACAAAACTGATCTCATGATCATTTTGCAGCAGCCACTCCTGGTATTGCTCTACCTGTTCAAGTAATTCCCTGGCAACTTCCAGTTCCTCCAGCAGACCCGCCAACCTTGTTTTAAGAATGGCATTTTCCTGCATCAAAAACTCAAGAAGTCTTCTTGCAGCTTCATTTTCAAAAACGTATTGCTTTATTTTATTTTCTTCTTTCATATTGAGCTACACAATGTATCGCAACAAGACAATCAGCATAATAATTTTGCTCATCTCTTGCTATGTGATTCCTGCCGCGATGATGACCACTATTTTCAGGTTTCCTGTTCCTCAAAATCAAAATCAACTGTTGTTGCCTTTTCGAAAAAAAGAGGACTCTCCTCTTCAGGCTTTTCTTTTCGTTTTCTCTTTTCCCTCTTCTTCTCCTTCTCAATTCTGTTATCGGGAGTCAGCAATAGTCCCGTGATCATACCTGCAATCACTCCTGTAGTGAAGCCCAGCAGGATTTTTTCGGTCTTGTTCATGCTATTTCGCTTTTATAGATTAAGTCAATTATCATTTCGCCTGATAAATCTCAGTTTTTATCCTTACCCCTCCTATGACGGGTGGCTTTTGAATGCCCGGCCCCATTGTTGATTTTGCCGGGCGGGTCAACTATTCCCGACCTCACTACGGATGCCAATCCCCTTCCTATTGCTGCATATGCAATGCCATTACAGGTACATGACTATGCAATACGAACTGGCGGGTATGACTTTTCTTTAATAAATAATTGATCAGGCTCTTACGCTTTGGTATTACGACCAATAGATCGATATGTTTCTTCTCCGCAAAATCAAGAATTCCCTGGTCAACATCACCATTATCCAGAAAGTGAAATTTCGTTTTTAATGGTTGCAGCTTTTGGTATAAAAGATGGGAAGTATGTTTCACCTGGGAATCCATCGCAGTTCTCAATCCGAAATTCAACAAGTGGAATTCCGCCTGAAAATCCCGGAGAAGTATTCCGATCTCATCCAGCGGTAATGCGTCCACATTCTCCAGATCACAAGCCAATCCTATCTTTTTAATGTTTGAATAGACAACTCCCGGAGGTATGGCTATAACCGGCCATGGCAGGTGTTTCATAGTATACACAGCATTACTACCAAACAATAGGCGCTCTGCTGCCGTTTTACCGGTACTGCCAATTACCACGGCATAAGGTTTTAACTTTTCGCAAACGGTGGTAAGCTCGTTATAAAAACCTCCCATATGCACCTGACCGCGAATGGACAACTTTCCATTTGTTTGCTTTTCCAGTTTATCCTGCAGACTTTTCAGCGCAGACTCTGCATCACTTTGCAATGCATCCACATCAACAGGCAGACTCACTTCTCCCGTGCTGACAGGCATTTCATAAGCATGCAACAGGAACATTTCAGCTTGCAGTGTCAGGGCCATGGCAGCAGCATAAGATGCAGCATTGGCGGCAGACTTTGAAAAATCGGTGGCAACAACGATCGCTCTCATAAAAATTTTTCAATGAAGTTACCGGCCTTTTAATCCGGGAAGAATGATCAATCTCAAGAGGAAGATTGAATTTTGCAAAATCCAATAACCGCGCAGTCCGTTTTTCAGCCGGCCTGCAATGATGACTATCAATAAGTACAATGATAATCCGCAATGAAAAAAAACAAAGAGGCTGCTACCTTCATGGCATCAATAACAACAGCATTATGAAACACAGCCAATTCTGCCAAAGCTGCAGCATGCCACTCACACAGGAGTTGATGGGCACAGAAAAGGATGGTTCACCCAGCCATGAATATTGTAAGTATTGTTACCAGCAGGGTGAATTCACAAACCCTGGTCTTACGATGGAACAAATGATCAACCATATGACCGGTATGATGGAAAGAAAAAAATTGCCGGAAGACATACTGGAAAGAGCTATTGCACGTATGCCCCATTTAAAAAGATGGAGACATGAGCAAAGTTCCCAAGAAGGTCACTGATCCAGACCATCATTGGGCAGTTACCTCTGCCTTTTGTTTGTTCTTCACCCGTATGGTCAGCAGGATACTACCCAACGCCATGGCCACAATGAAAAGCATTACGAACCATCCCACAAATGGCATCATACTGAATAATTTCAGCAACACATATACTACCAGCGCCGCCAGGCTGATCCGCCAGAAATTCCAGTTCCTGTTATTGTAATTATTGATCCAGTTGGCGATCACCACAGCCGTTATGATCATGGATAGCAGTAAAACCACTATGTATGTGCCCGCCAGCAGGATACTAACAGGTATGCCTATCACAGTAACAAAAATGATCACGATGGCAACAGGCACCCCTAACAGGAATAAGAATCCCGTCAATAGTGATCGAAGGCTGTGCTCAAGGGCCATACCCGCGGCATTCTTCATCGTTGATGCAAACAGGTATTGGATAACAAAGATCAATACCAGCACCATACCGGTATACAAAAGAAACCCTGTTATGGTGGCCGCCCCGAGAAAATACCATTCACCAGCGCTGAACCGAAGGGAAGGATCAAATATGGCTTTGCCATTCTCAATGGTATGACCAAAATCTATTTCGCCCTTTTTTGTCCAATAACGCACATTGCCGCCAAACGAAGCGCCTGGATCTATTTTCAATGTTTTTGCAGACAATACAGAACTGCCTTCGATACTGCCTTTGATTTCGATCCTGCCGCCCCGGCATTCTGCATTTTCGGCCACCCTGCCATTCAAAACAAGTTCATTGAAAACACCCGAAAGATTGCCGTTCACGGAGCCATCGATAGTAACATTGCCGCCACTGGCCAATAAGCTGCCTGTGAACGCATCCATCCCTACATGAATGGAACCGCCAGCCACTACTATATCACCAGTCACCTGCTTATTGATCTCCAGTTTGCCACCGGCGCAGCGGATATCACCTCCCACAAAACCATTGAAAGAAACAGTGCCCGCGCCCAACAGGATATCATTGTACACTGAATCATTGATGATCACCGTTCCACCGGCTATCACCAGGTCCCCATGTACAGGCGCATTCACAATAATAGTCCCACCAGCCACATATACATTTTCGAAAACAGGTTTACTGATGGTTACATATTGTCCGTAATGATACCGGACCGCGAATGCAGGTATGCCACAACAAATCCATATTGCCAATACAAATATATTCTTCATAAAATTACGTTTAATCCTTACCATTATACTATCCCATCTCACCAGGAGGCGGTATCTCGCAGGGATGTTCACCAGGTTCTTCCTCAGGTATCCTGCCTGGTTCCTCTTCGGGTTGTTCAAAAGGCTCCTCCGGCACATGCAAAGGATTCAATTCCGGATCTTTGCCGGGAACGGGAATTTCTGTTGGTGGTGTTTTTTTCTTTGCCATGGGATTCACGTTGAGGCATGAACGATCAATTCCATTATAATCCGAACGGGTAGGTTTCCGGCATTTGCTCGCCGGAGGGTTGCACATGCAGTGGATTCAGCGCCTGAGTATGGTCGAGGTGAATGAACAGGTCATAACGCAACGGAAGTATGGTAGGCACATAATTCCCGTATTGTTCAATTGCCGGATTGTACACCACTCCTACGGCACGGTGACCGATATGATTTTCCATCAACACCTCATTATCGAACAGATCATCCATCTGTAATAATTTGTTGGTGGCGCCAGCCTGGTGCAGGAAATATTCAAGGCTCCCTGCTTTTGCTTCGGGAAGTTCGGTCACCTGCATAGGGCTGCCCCATGATCTTCCGGCCATCACGGTGCCGCTAGAGGTTCCGAATCCGATCAGCACCACTCCTTCCCCGGCATCTTTCACCCGGCATAATTCACCCAGATTGTACATGCCCTCATCAATCATATCTGTAGCCCTTGCATCACCAATATGTGTGTTGTGCGCCCAGATAATGGCTTTGGAATCCGGGCCATGCAATTCCAATAAACGTTCAAGCGTTTCAGACATATGGAGATCACGGATATTCCAGCTTTGCGGACCACCCTGGACCATCGACCGGTAATAATGTTCTGCATTTACACTTATGATAGCATTTTGCTCCACGTTGAATGCGTTTTCAGGATCTGTTGTGAATTGTTGTGAGGATTGCCGGATCTTCTTCAGCATTGCAGCTACTTCATCCTGGCATAATACGGGCACCATTTGAGCAGCTTTTGCATATAAGCGACCTTCATCATGTTTATAAGGTTCAAAACACTCAAAAGCTTTCCTGGCCGCAGGAAGGGCAGCGCCATCATGCTTTTCCAGGTAGCCCAGAATATTATCAAGGCTTTCCCAAAGGCTGTAAACATCCAATCCGTAAAAGCCTGCGCGGTTTTCAAGAGGCTGATGCCTGTTATGCTCCAGGAGCCAGTCGCAGAGCGCCACCATTTCCCAGTTGGCCCACATCCAGGAAGGCCAGCGGTTGAACTGCTGCAGCACCCTGAATGCGCTCTTATTTGCCTGATCATATCCCTTGATGAATCGATTCATACGGTAACAATCCGGCCAGTCTCCTTCTACCGCAATAAAATGGAAACCTTTTTCCTCTATCAGTTTGCGTGTGATATAGGAACGCCAGGTATAGAATTCGTGGGTACCATGCGTGGCCTCGCCAAGCATAACGATCCTGGCATCTCCAATGCGATTGAACAAAGGAGACAGATCAGCCTTACTTTGTAATGGGTAAGACCATTGTTTGAAGGCACTCACCACTTCAGTTTCATTCCAGATCGCTCCTTTGTTAAAATACCTGCCCATATAAAAGTATTGTACCCAAATCTGCTCTTTTTACCGGCTCCTTCCAATGAGCAAACTCAGTGTGTAGCCTGATTGTAGTTTCACCAAACCTGATCTGATGCTAACCCTGGTACTCCCCGGTTTCCCTGAATCATTCCTGGCGCTGACCCTACTCATTTTCCGAAAACAGCACGCAGACTAGATTTGATGTTCAATTATTTCTTAACTCAAAAATTGTAATCATGAAAACAGATGTTCAGATCCAACAAGATGTGATTGACCAACTGAAGTGGGAACCTGCATTGAATGCTGCAGAAATTGGGGTATCTGTCAAGAATGGAGTGGTTACACTCAGCGGTATTGTAGATACTTTCTACAAAAAGATCATGGCAGAACAAGCCGCCAACAAAGTGTTGGGTGTAAGAGCAGTGGCAGAGGACCTGCAGGTGGGCGTTTCTCCGGCCTTTCACAGAACCGATGCGGAGATCGCGGATTTTGTAGTGAAAGCCCTGAAATGGAATACAGCAGTACCAGAAGAAAAGATCAAAGTAAAAGTGGAAGATGGGGTGGTAACGCTCAATGGAGAAGTTGACTGGGAATACCAGCGTTCCATGGCCAAAACAGCCCTCGAAAGTATTGCAGGTATCAAGAAGATAAATAACTACGTTTCTGTAAATCCCAAATCATCGCCATCAGATGTAAAAAGAAAAATCCTGGCAGCCTTTCATCGCAGCGCCAACCTGGATGCAGAGAACATTTCAGTGCAAGTGATCGGCACCAAAGTAATCCTCACCGGCAAAGTACGCTCCTTTGCGGAACGTTCCGATGCAGGCGCCGCAGCATGGGCTGCTCCCGGTATTTCACAGGTAGACAATCAACTGCAAATGACCACTGAAGAACTTATCCTCTGAAATTTTTTCTTCTCCTGACCATTTTTTATCACACGTAAAAAACAAACCATGACAGACTTCATCAGACCATTCAACCAAATCCATATTTCCGATACAGCCATCGTAGGTGGTAAGAATGCATCATTGGGAGAAATGATCACTTCACTTTCCTCTGCAGGGATCAGGGTACCAGAGGGCTTTGCTACAACAGCATCCGCTTTCTGGTACTTCCTTGATTCTAACAAACTCAGGGAACCACTTCATAAATTAATGGACCAGCTTGACAAAACTGACTTCAGTAATCTTAGCCAGACCGGGGAACAAGCCAGGCAACTTATATTATCCGCCACGCTTCCCAGGGACCTTGCTGAAATAATACAGCATACTTACTTCAATCTTTGCATGCCAGGTGAAACAGTGGCCGTCAGAAGCAGCGCCACCGCCGAAGACCTGCCACAGGCCAGTTTTGCAGGACAACATGAAAGTTATCTCAATATCCATGGCGGCGACAATATACTGAAAGCAGTGAAGGACTGTTTCGCATCATTGTATACGAACAGGGCCATCAAATACAGGGAAGACCAGGGATTCCCCCATCACAAAGTAGCGCTGTCTGTGGGCATACAAAAAATGGTCCGGTCAGACAAAGCCTGTTCCGGCATCGGTTTCACACTGGAACCAGAATCAGGCTTTAGGGATATTGTGCATCTTTCAGGTGTATGGGGCCTGGGTGAGAACATTGTGCAGGGAGCCATCACGCCTGATGAATTCTATGTTTTCAAACCAACACTCAAACAAGGCAAAGACGCAATCATTCAAAAAAGATTAGGCACGAAAGAAAAAACTTTGATATATGCAGAGCAAAACAGCAATAATTCAACGATCAATATCGATACGCCATTGGAAAAAAGAAACCGCTATGTGCTTACCAGCCAGGAAATAGAACTACTGGCTAAGTGGGCCATTGTGATAGAAGATCATTACCAGCAACCGATGGATATAGAATGGGCGAAGGACGGGTACACAAATGAACTTTTCATTATCCAGGCCCGCCCGGAAACCGTTCACTCACACAATAAAAAGCAGGTTATTACTGAATACTCCCTGAAGAAAAAAGGTAAGGTACTCGCACAGGGTGAAGCAATCGGCACCAAAGTAACAAACGGTATCGCAAGGATACTGGATTCTCCGAAGGAAGCTGACAAACTGCAGCCCGGGGAGATCATCATCACCGATATCACCAGTCCTGACTGGGACCCTATTCTGAAGAAAGCTGCCGCAATCGTAACCAACAAGGGAGGCCGGACCAGCCATGCATCCATTGTAGCCAGGGAACTGGGCGTTCCGGCCATTGTAGGCGCCGGCAATGCAACAGGCTCTGTTAGAGAAGGTAGTCAGATCACCATTTCCTGCTGTGAAGGCAGAACAGGGTTTGTGTATGAAGGAAAACTGGAATACGCAGAAAAAGAAACAGACGTTTCAAAGATCACCATGCCGGACACAACCCAGCCGATGCTGATCACCGGTGATCCGGAAAAAGCCTTCCAGTTAAGTATGTATCCCAACAATGGCGTAGGACTGATGCGCATGGAATTCATCATTACACATCATATCCGTATTCACCCGATGGCGCTGGTTAAATTTGATGCTATCGGTGACCCACAAGTGAAAAATGAGATCCTGAAACTAACCAGTGCCTATCCCGATAAAAAAGAGTATTTCATTGAAAAACTTTCGGAAGGTATAGCCACCATCGCAGCTGCTTTCTACCCAAAAGATGTGATCGTGCGCATGAGCGATTTCAAGACCAACGAATACGCCAACCTGTTAGGAGGAAAGGACTTTGAGCCCAGTGAAGAAAACCCGATGATCGGTTTCAGGGGCGCTTCCCGGTATTACAATGAACGTTACAAGGAAGGTTTTCGCCTGGAATGCGCAGCCATCAAAAAAGTAAGAGAAAAGATGGGGTTTCAGCATGTGAAAGTGATGATACCCTTCTGCAGGACCGTGGAGGAAGGAAAGAAAGTATTGGACGTAATGAAGGAATTCGGTCTCAACAGGCAACAGGACCCTTCTCTCGAGATCTATATGATGGTAGAAATCCCCAGCAATGTGTTGCAGGCCGATGAGTTCGCAGATCTCTTCAATGGTTTCTCCATTGGCTCCAATGATCTTACTCAACTGACCCTCGGCATAGACAGGGACTCTTCGATTGTTTCAGATCTTTTCAGTGAACAGAATAAATCCGCCAGGACCATGATCAGCATGGCAATCGAAAAGGCCAAAGCCAAACACATTAAGATTGGATTGTGCGGGCAGGCTCCGAGTGATTTCCCGGAGTTCACACGATTCCTGGTGGAAGCAGGGATAGACAGTATCTCCTTCAATGCTGATGCTTTGTTGAAAGGAATCGAAAACATTCACAAAGCAGAAAAGCACCTATCACTAAGCATGTAAAAGGGCGGCCTTCAGACCGCCTCTTATAGCTAACATCCTTATGATTCCACTTATTTGAAACGAAGGTTCAGAGAAACTATGTTCGCATTCATTTGGATATTCTTCGTGTACCTGCCATAACGCAATTCCAGCATGTTCAGATGCCGTATACCCAATATCGGTTTGGGTGGTGCCAGCCTGATGCCAGCTCCAAAGAAATTACTGTTGAAGGCAGACAGATCATAATTACTCGTGTAGAATTGCTCAGCCGCCGTATGTGTTCCATATGGCGCAAAATATTTCACGGCCGTCTGGTTGTAAAACCGGTAGAATGGGCTTACCGAAAAGAATGGTGTGATCTTTACCGGTAGCTCTATATTGGCAGTATGCGAACTGATGCCCCAATCATCCTGGTAGTAGCGATAGTAGGCCCGGACAATGAAATGATCACCCAAAAAATAACTGGCCCTTATACCAAGCGGCAATTTGAATCTTGCATCCGGCAGTTTTTCCTGGTGCACAGATCCATCCCGGAAATACACCCTGTAGAATGGAAGACTGAGCATTCCATTCTGTTGTACAACGTCTGCCAGCACCGCAACCTGGAAATTCTTATTGATCACCTGCGACCAGCTAAGGGAGGCTGCCAGTGTGGTGCGGCTCTCAGATCCGGCGCCATCATGCTCTCCCCCGCCTGTGCCGGATCTCAACTCTTCCGGCGTTATCAGTTTCACCTGGTCGAAATACGCCTGCAGGCGTGCGCTGAACTCACCGTTACGGTCATGCGTTTTCTTTGAAAAGTTCAGGTTTGCGCCAAACGACTGGTAATCGAATTCTGTTGAAGAAGAAATACCGGCGCCAATGCTGGACCCTTTTTGCTCATTTTCCATGGTCCAGTTAACAGAGGGATAGAACCTCGTGTCTGCATGCGAAGCGGAGGAATTTGCTTTGAGGTCTATCTTGTCTGAGGAGGCCGATGTATAATGATCGATGCCAAGTTCCAGGTCAAAAGTATGTTTGCGCCAGCGTTTATCGTACTTCGTTAGTTTTACATCAAAAACATTGGCAATATCCGTGAGCTTCTGGGAGCCGATGCCACCCGTTACTGCCGCATGGTCCCCATTTTGGCTGTAATAACTGCTGACCAGGTTTACCTCCTCTACTTTAAGTTTCCTTGCGCCTAATGCACTGGTGTCTGGCAATGATTGAGAATAAGACCTCAAAAGGGCCATCAGGCCCAGTGCCGTCAGAAATAGCTGTTTCATGTGTTAATCACTTTCCTGAAAATTGGGTTTAGTTGCAACCGCAGCCCCCGCCTGTTTTACCAGAATTGGCGCCTGAAGCGCCTTCGCGGTACGACTGAAAATTCAATTCTGTTTTTTCCACCCTTCGGTTGCTTAGCGTCATTTCGCCATCATTCAATTTGCTTTTCTGGTACTCCTTTACGGGAGAGCAGGCAAAAGCGCCCAGCATCATCACCAAGACGATCATGCCGGAGACTGGTAGTTGTTTGTTATTCCTTATCATAATAACCTTATGTTGTTGGAGGTATAGATCTTATTGTTGTCGTCTATCAGAATGCAGGCCAGGTGATCCACCTGGTTGATGAGGGAGATACCTGCCTTTACGCCCATCACCATCACCGGCGTGGCCATGGCATCGGCCAATTCTGCATAAGGACTGATGATGGTGACGCTTTTGATACCCGATACCGGTAAGCCGGTTACGGGATTGATGGTATGGGAATAGCGCCTGCCATCGATGATTGCATACTTTTCATAATTGCCGGATGTGGCAATGGCCATATTGGAAATATTGAGACTCGAAAATGCATATGCTGCATTATCCGGGTGTGCGATACCGATAGTCCAGGGCTGTCCGTTAGCCTGCTGCCCCCAGGTGATCAGATCACCCGACGCATTGACGATGCCGCTGGTTACGCCTTCTTTTACCAGCAAGGCTTTGGCCATATCTGCTGCATAACCTTTACCGATGCCGCCAAACCCTATACGCATGCCTTTTTCCTGCAGCATCACTGAATGATCGTTTTCATTCAGCATCACTTTCCGGTAATCGATCAACCGCACCATCGCAAGGGCTGTTTCGGCATCAGGCAGGGCCGTCATGTGTTGATCGAAGTTCCAAAGCCTTTTGTCGATAGACCCATAAGTGATATCAAAAGCCCCGTCAGTTATTGCAGAAATCCGGAGGGAACGCCTGATCAGTTCAAACACTTCCTTATCCACAGCTACTGCGCTGATGCCAGCCAGCCTGTTGATCTCGTTGGTTTGACTATCTTCCCGGAAAGTGGTGAGCAACTGTTCTATACGCCTTATCTCAGCAATGGCGAGCTCAATCTTCTCTTCAGCCCAGGACGCATCCCCCGCTACTACTGTTATCTCGAAATGATTGCCCATCAACTTTTCAGAGCGCCGGAACTCCAATAATTGATTACTGACGAGCGTTGGCATCACAGGCGGCTTTTATCTGGTCTATGAATGATTGTTTGTTGGATTGAGGATATCCTTCCCATCCCTTCAATAATTTTCCATCTGCTGATAACAATACCGTATAGGGAAATTTTCCGTAAGGATTGTATTGTTCAGCCAGCGATTCATTCTTCTTTTGTTGCTCTGCAGGCAGTTGATTTTTTTTGCCCCTTGGAAAATCAGCATTACAAAGTACCAGGCTACTATCTGCCAGTTTAAGGAAGGTTTCGCTGTTGAAGACTTCTTCTCTTAAACGGATGCAGGGTCCGCACCAGTCAGAGCCGGAAAAATTCAACAATATAAGATGACTGTTCTCGCGCGCTTCTTTTTTGGCTGTGTCCAAATCAGTATGCCAATGCGGCGCCACAAAGTGGAAAGATGCAAATGCCAACAGAAGGATCCATTTCATAAAAGATCTTTTAATGATATGCGCAGGCGTGCAAGCGATAGAAAGCATTACAGGATGAGGTTACCAAAAATATTGAACAGACGGTCAGGTAAAACGGAGGAACAGAAGTTTGTATACCAAATTAACGATACAAAAAGTCAAATCATATCTAAAGGGCAACCGTTAACAAGCCGTTTACAGTAGTTAAATTTTCTTTACAATCATTATAAAAACACCTATGCCTGTCCGGCGATACCGATATAAAGATCGGATGTTACAGACAGGCGTTCGGTGATTAAAGTCACAAAGCGAAAAAATCAATCAGCCGGATATTTACATTTTTACCAGCGTAAGGGTTCTTTTTACTGTTCCCTGCTCTGCAATGATATAATAGGTCCCCCTGCGCCAGGAATCGCCCACCCTGGCCGTAACGGATTTTCCACTCAGGGTGCCGCTATCGATCACATTACCGGAACCATTAAGGATCGTGATCTTGATCGGGTAATTCTGGTTGGTAGTAAGTGAAACCGAAAAGGAAGTGGTAGATGGATTGGGAGTTGCTTTCAGATCCAGTAATGTTGTTCCTTCGGATGGCGCTCCTTTCACCGTTACCGTTACATCATCCTGGGCTGTCGCATTCTTATTGTCCGTTACCAGTAGCCTGAACACATATACACCTTCCACCAGGTTGCTAACCGATGGAGAAATTGCCGAAGTGCTGCTGATGGCAAACTGCGAGGGGCCACTGACCTTGCTCCATTTATACGAAACAATGCTTCCATCAGGATCTTTGGAGGCCGAACCATTCAATACAGTGTTGTTGACAGGCAGGCTGATCACAATATCGGAACCTGCATTGGCAACGGGCGACTGGTTGGCTGCTGCGCTTACCGTAACAGTTACTGTATCGGTAGCAGTAGCGCCTTTATCATCTGTTACTTTCAACTGGTATACATATACGCCTGCTACCAGGTTGTTTACAACGGTACTGGCGGCAGTAGCTGATTGAATAGTATCGCCTGAGGGTCCGCTAACTTTCGTCCATGCATAAGCGCTGATCTTTCCATCGGAATCTGTTGAAGCCGATCCATTCAGGGTAGCTGTTGTTGCAGGTAAGGCCACGGCAATATCAGCGCCTGCATTGGCAACCGGAGCGGAATTGGCCGGCGGTGTTACAACACCTCCGCCTTCAGCGTAGAGCTGGCTTTGCGGAACATATTCAAGTGGAAGACTTTTGGAAGTCCAGAGCAGTCCCATTCCTGTACCGGCATCTGTATTGAAATATTCCAGTTTGATATCGTAGAGTTTGCCTGCCTCGAGCGATATGGGAGTTGCCTGGAAGCTGCCGGGATAGTGTTCCTGCCAGCTATCGAGTATAAGTTTACCATTCACCCAAAGTCTGTGACCACCGCCGGAGCCAAGGAAGAAGGTATAGGCTTCCGTGAACTGCGGCTGTATCTTACCTGTCCACCTGACTGAGTATGTATTACTCTTGATGGCATAATGCACGCCGGCGCTCCATTCAGTAAAACTGACATTTGAATCGATCCGGGTCATTGCAGGATTGGTGAAGTTATTGCTGTTGAAATATTCTCCCTTCAATCCTTTTCCGGTTCCCCAGATAGAAGGTGCAAATGCAGGTATATTGGAGGTCCCGGATTTGGTGATCTGGTACGGTTGACCGGAAACCGGTTGTACACGGATGGTTTCACCGCCGGCAGCCTGGGGATGTAATACTATCTTTCCTGAAATGATGCATTGTATCAGATCTGTGGAATGCACTTCCGGTTCAGCCGCATCCAGGATGGCGGCTGATTTGCAATTCCTGATGGTTACATTGCGGACGAAAACTGGTTTATCTCCTGGCAGCGGGCTGTGAATGACCTCGATGCCGTTATCGATCAGGTTAGCGCCATCAACCAGGAAATTCTCCAGACGAACCCTGTTGGAATTGACCGATGCTGCCTTTATCTGCAAACCATTGCCATAAAAAATACCTCCGTTGTATGTATAACTGTTTGCATAAGCTCCATGGAATAATCCAAGTTTATTATGATAAGCATAGAAGTTCTCCACTACGTGATTGCGGGTGGAGTTCTGCCATACGCGTATCCCGCAGTCGCAATTGTGGGCAAGGTTATCAGTGAAGGTCCACACGCCTTCATTGATCACTGCTTCCCAGTTATAGGCGCCGCCATCAGCAACATCGCCCTGACCTCCGGCTACCACTACGTTGTTCATACAGATATTGCCATCGCCAGTGTTCAATCCGAATCCGCTGGATGAAAAAGTAGGTGCATCTTCGGCATTCATATTGAGTGAGCCCGGAACATATTTACAGATGGCAACGATGTTGTGGTCGTAGATCACATCATGCGTGGGATCGCCCGGGTCCCACCAGAAAGCGGTTTCAGTAATATTGTACGCGATATTGTCTTTAAATTTTATTCCGTGCGAAACGTGGGGCACATAGCTATGGTTGCCTGTATCGCGGATCACATTGCCTTCCACCAGGGAGCCGCGGCTACCATCCATGCAGTGATGGAAGTGCATACCGTACCGGCCTGAAACCAGTTCGGTGGCATTGGAACCACCCCTGTCTTTCCTGGGGCCCATATGCCTGAATGCAGTATACCTGATATTTTGCGTGGCTGTAGAACGGATGAAGAGATGTGCTTTACCGGTAGTGGTGCCTTCGATCCGAACATTGCGGGTAAGGTTCATCACCTCTGCTGTCCAGATATTGTTCACCCGCGGATGCGACTTACTGGTATTGACAGTTAAATTGATGGTTGTACCTGAAACGCTTTTGATGGTCCGTTCTTCAAAGCTTCCTGTAGCCGTAACACCACCCACCGGTGCTTCGGTAGGTACGATACAGATCTCATCTCCCTGCGCCCACCCGCTGGACTCTTCTACCTTAATATAAGATGTGCCTGAAGGAACAGAATCAGCTGCGCGGGTCCAGGATGTTTTGGAAGCGCCCATCAGGTCCAGCTTTCCTGCTCCCATCACCCATAGACCAATATCGCTGGCCAATACATCCATACCGCCACCCTTGAAATTGTTTTCATTGATACCGGTAAAGCGCAGGTTGTGCACACTGGATGCAGCAGCAGGCCGCATCTGTAATTTACCTTCCACTACTACATTGGCAGTAGTGATGAGCAGCGCGCTTTTGTTGGCGTCGAAAACAAGATCAGCTCCAATATTGATGTTAACTCCGTTCACTGTGGCTTCATCAGGATCAAAGGTCACCGCATGACCTGCATTGATCACCGGCGTATCGCCGGGACCCGGTAACTTACCGCCCCAGGTATCGGGCGATGACCATTTGCCTGATTTTACAGTGCCGATAGTGCCGGCCAGAAAGGATTTTGAAGCGGGGGCGCAACCAATGATTTCCCTGGATTCGAGACCTTTTGATTTCAGTTGCACAGATGTCAGAGCCAAACCAGATGCAGTCAGTGATGCACTTTGGAGAAATGTTCTCCTCGAGTTTTTCATATAGGTATTAATTTGTGGTTTATCATTCAGGTGAGAATGGAGGAAAGAATTCCAATTATTATGCCCAAAGCAGGACATAATTCAGGAATCCATATCTGCAAACGACACTTTTAGATTAAGATGAAGTGCTGCAGTTGCAATAAAAAGAGAACAAATGGAAAAAATCGAATGTGTGAGATGAACAGGAAGGGAATATCTCAGTAGTGTCTGATCAACCTGAGGGTTTTGCTGAGACCTGCCACTTTCAGGAAGAGAACGCCTGTGGCGGCGCTGCTGATGTAAATTGAATTTGAGCCGGCAATGATCTTACCGGCCTGCAACAAACGACCAATACTATCGTATAACTGATAGTTATAGTTGCCGGGGCTTTCAAGCCGGATATATTGTTTGATAACCGTTCCTTTTAAAATAAGTTCAACAGGTTCTGGCGAAGGAGGCGGAACAGTATCTACAGGTTCTGCATATAGCTGGCTTTGGGGAACATATTCAAGCGGCAAACTTTTACAGGTCCATAAAAGCCCCATTCCAGTACCACCATTCCTGTTAAAGAATTCGAGCCTGATCTCAGCGGGCTTTCCGGCTTCCAGAGCAATGGGAATTGAAGGAAACAAACCGGGAAAATGTTCTTCCCATTCGTTCGCGATCAATTGCTGATTGACCCACAAACGGAACCCACCTCCGGCTCCAAGGTAAAAAGTATGCAATTCGCTGTATTGAGGGAGAAGGTAACCTGTCCACCGGACAGAATAAACTTCGCTTGTAATGGCGTAATGCAAGCCTGCACTCCATTCGGTGAAACTGATATTGGAATCGATCCGAACCAGCGCAGGACTGGAAAAGTCGGTACTGTTGAAGTATTCACCTTTCAATCCTTTGCCCGCTCCCCAAATAGTTGCGGCAAATGGTAGAATATTCGTCCTGCCTGATCTGGATATCTGGTAAGGTGTGGCATGCATTGGCTGCACCCTAATTGTTTCTCCTTGCGCAGCATCAGGATGCAAAAGGATATTGCCTTCGATATTGCAATGAACAATATCTACAGAATGTACTTCAGGAGCTGCAGAATCCACCAGTGCATTGCGCCTGCATCCTTTGATGGCTACGTTCCGCAACAGCACCGGTCTATCGCCTGCGAGCGGACTATGGATCACTTCCACGCCATGATCTATCAGGCCCGCGCCATCCACTTCTATATTTTCCACCCTAACCCTGTTGGAATTGGTGGAAGCAGCTTTGATGATGAAGGCATTTCCATAAAGCCTGCCTCCATTATATGTATAGCTATTTGCATATGCGCCGTGAAAGACACCAACACCATTGTAATAGGCAAAGAAGTCTTCGATCACATGATTACGGGTGGAGTTCTGCCAGACGCGAAGACCATTGTCGCAATTGTGCGCAATATTATTCCTGAACACCCATACTCCTTCGTTGATAACGGCTTCCCAGTTATAAGCGCCGCCATCGGCATAATCTCCCTGGCCACCCGATACTACCACATTGTTGATGCAAATATTTCCATCGCCGGTGTTCAGGGCAAAGCCGCTGGAAGAGAAGGTAGGCGCATTCTCTGCATTCATGTTCAGGGCCCCCTGAAGAAAATGACAGCGCGCCACCAGGTTGCTATCGTACAACACATCATGTGTTGGATCACCGGGATCCCACCAGAAAGCTGTTTCCAGCACATTGTAGGCGATATTGCTGAGAAAACTGATGCCATGTGAAATATGCGGCACATAGCTGTGATTGCCGCAATCGCGGATCACACAACCTTCAACAATCGATCCACGGCTGCCATCTTTACAATGATGGAAGTGCATGGCATAGCGGCCGGGCACCAGCTCGGTGGTTTCATTGCCACCTTTGTTCAGCCTGGGCCCCATATACCTGAAAGCTGTATACATTATCTTTTGGATGGCTGTGGAGCGGATGAACAAATGTGCGCGCCCCTGCGCTGTGCCTTCTATCCGCACATTGCGCTCCATGTTCATTATTTCTGCAGTCCATGTATCAGCCACCTTCGGATGCGCATGCGCCAATGCTTCGGTTAAGCTGACACGTTTACCATCTACATTGCTTATGATCCTTTCCTGGAAACCTGTTGCCATGGCGTTGCCATCAGCAGGAGATCCTGTAGGGGCAATGCAGATAAGGTCTCCTTTTTTCCAGTTCACTGCACCTTCAACGTTTATGCTGCTAGCTCCTGCCGGAATTGCTCCGGTGCTGCGTGTCCAGGGGAACTGGTAAGAGCCTTCCAGCTCCAGCCGGCCTGCGCCCATCACCCAAAGACCTATATCTTCCCGGACCACATCCATACCGCCCCCCACGAACTTTGCCTCATCGATCCCGGTAAAGCGTAACACATGTTCTACCGATGCCGATGAGGGATGCATCTGCCACCTGCCTTCCACAATTACATTAGCAGTACTGGTCATAACAGCCGACTTATCCGCATCGAAGATCAGCGCAGCGCCTTCCTTTACATATAAACCTCCCACCTGTGCTTCCTCCATATCAAAAACAATGATATGCCCTGCAAGGACCTGAACGATGTCTTGTTCATCCGGCAAACGCCCGCCCCAGGTAGCCGGTGAAGACCAGTTGCCAGACCGCACAGTACCGATTGTTGCCTTCAGCAGCCCTGGTTCAACAGGGCCGCAACCAATCACTGTGGCCGCCGTTCTGTTATTGTTACCTGTGAGCAAAAAAGAGATGCCTGGTAATGCAAGTGCTGAAAAGGTCAATCTTTTCAGGAAATTTCTCCTTTCATTTTTCATAATGCGATTGTTATGATAAGGTCTACCGGATAAGCAACATTACACCAGTGTGGCTTTCAGCCTGACCTGTAGACCTGACAGTATAAGAGATTTGATAAACGTAACTGCCTGCCGGCTGATCGATGCCGCTGATACGTCCATCCCAACCAGCCAGCGGATCGTTGGTGCGGAACACCAGCTGGCCCCAGCGATTGAACAACTGCATGGTGAACTTTTCGGCCAGATGTCCATTCACCAGCCTGAACAGGTTATTGGTATTTTTCGCGGGCGTGAATGCATTCGGTATTGCCAGCATACAGCCGCCCCGCGCAACAACTGTTTCATCCTGCCCTGATCCACAGCTATTGGTGACTGTTATACGATATGTACCGGGCGCTGTTACAACATACACCGCTTGTGTGTTGCCATCCTGCCACCGGTAGTTGTCGCCTATTGTGCCTGCATGCAGTAGAATTTGCTGCCCCGGACATATAGTTAAGCCCCGCTTCAGAACAGGGGCAGGCTTTAGTGTAAGACCCAGCAGCAGCGAATCACTGTACCGGCAGTATTGATTACTCACCTGCACCCAATACATACCCGGCTCACTGAGTGTATAGGAAGTATGTGCAGCACCGTTCTGCCAGAGAACATTTTCTCCCGGCACATCCAGTAACACCTGCAGGAAAGCGCCTTCACAAATTGTGGTGTCTGCCGGCAATAATCTTTTCTGGTATCCTGCCACAAACGAAGGAAGCCCCACACCTGAAAGGGAGCCAGGGGCCAATCTGAAATATTCCTTTTGAAATCCGCAGGCAAGTCCTTTTCTCTCCGGATGAGTGATAGCGCCCAAATAATCCATTCCATCATAAGCGATATAAAGATTTCCATCCGGCGCAGCCTGGATAGCTCCTGCAGTATGACTATACCCTGAATCTACGGGCACCCTGCTTGCCTCCACTGAAGTTGATTCCAGCTCATACTGGCTCACATAATAGGCTCCTGATCCACTGTTGTTGTAGGATTCGCTCATGTACAGAAAACGTCCGTCGCGTGAAAATTCGAGCCCGTAAGGGCCTGCAATCCTGTTGGGATTGGCATAAACCGTTCGGGGCCTGCTGATGGCGCCCGTATGAATATCGAAATCAAGTACTATAGCCGATGAAGTGAAACTGGCTAGCGCCAGCCATCGTCCATCCGGCGAAGCCTTCAGGTAGCCGATCGCTTCTGAAAGCTGGCTGATTACAAGTCCTGAACGGAATATTTGTGGCGAAGATTGTATCCCCCGGCAATCGATGAGGTAGACCAGTAATTCGTCTGTGCCATACCGTGCGGCAATGAGCCAGAGATCATTCGCGTTGTTCTTTTTTACAGCAGCGATCTTTTCACAGACAGGACCCGTAAGGCGAATATTCTTCCTGCCGGGGATGATATCCCCCAATCCATCATCGAGGCTCATATCGATTACCGAATATACCAGACCGTTATTACCTCCTTCTTTATCAACTGTAAAGAGATAGTACAGGGAATCGCTTCCCGGCCACTGCGTTATCAGGGCAGATTGAGTACTAAGTGTATCGCCCAGCAAAGCGCTTCCATTAGGCATTTGGCGGTGCTGCCGGTTCCAGACCTGCATGCCATCTGAATAGAACAGGAGGTTCCCGTTCACATCACTGATAGCGCTGCATCCTTCCCATCCCGACAGTGAGCCAGTAACAGGCCCGGGACCTCCATCTGTAAACTGTATCCCTGCATGGTAACCAAAGTACCAGTGGCTGGCCTCCTGTCTTGCCTTTGCCGGTAGCATGATACTAACGTAGAAGCATAACTGAAGCAGGCAATACTTCATGATAACAGCACATTAAACAACCGCACTGAATTTACTGTTTTCTATTGCTGCATGGTCCAGCTGCTCAAATTGAGAATTGTTACTGATGAACTCCGGCACCAGCAGTTTCATTTTTTTCACGAGGGTTTTGTCATTACCCTGCCTGCTGATATTGATCAGCTCTTCGATCTGCATTACTGTTTGATCACAACAGGGCGATACACGTGCAATCTTGATCTTGGCATGATGTGTAGGCAAAGTGGTTTCCTGCACATTCAGCAACTCTTCATACAACTTCTCACCCGGGCGGAGCCCTGTAAATACGACCCTGATATCCTGTCCGGGAATGAAACCGGCAAGCCTGATCATATTATATGCAAGGTCGATGATCTTTACAGACTCGCCCATATCGAATACGAAAACTTCAGCTCCATTGCCGATAGTGGCCGCTTCCAGTACCAGCTGAACTGCTTCAGGAATTGTCATGAAGTAGCGGGTGATCTGCGGATGGGTAACGGTTACCGGCCCTCCTGCCTCGATCTGCGCCCTGAAGCGGGGTATCACCGATCCGTTGGAGCCCAGCACATTTCCGAACCGGGTTGTAATGAATTTGGTATTCGAATGCCGGGCATTGTTCACAAACTGACGGCTCCAGGAATGATAGATATGCAGGATATCTTCCGGCGATTTACTGTGCACAATATTGCTGAGCGACTGCACATACATTTCTGCGATCCTTTTGGAAGCGCCCATCACATTGGAAGGGTTCACTGCCTTGTCAGTAGAGATCATGATGAACTTTTCAACATTGAAGCAAACAGACAGATCGGCCACAACCCTTGTGCCCAGCACATTGGTAAGGATTGCTTCGGAGGGATGCTTTTCCATCATCGGCACATGCTTGAAAGCGGCAGCATGAAATACGATCTTCGGAAGGAATTTCCTGAAAGGCAATTCCATCCTTGTCCGGTCCCTCACACTGGCGATGAAAATAATGATCTCCGTATCCGGAAGCTGTTCTTCCATCTCCAGCTGGATCTCGTGCAATCCTGTTTCCGCCTGGTCCACCAGTATCACTCTTGATGGCTTATAACCTACAACCTGCCTCACAATTTCCGATCCGATGGAACCCGCAGCACCGGTGACCAGGATGCAATTCCCTTCCAGCTCTGCACAGATGTTCTGGTTGTTGATCACTATCGGCTCTCTCTGCAGCAGGTCTTCGATCTTCAATGCCTTCATCTGCCGCTGACTGATCCTGCCATAGACCCATTGATCGGGCGGTGGCACGGTAAGTACTTTTATGCCCAGTTGCAGGCATTTTTCAATCACCCTTTTTTTATCGGCACCGGAGAGATATTCGTTCATGAGAATGAGCTTGGTCACTTTCTTGCGGATCTTCAGCAACCCCAGCGCTTTGATATGATAGATCTTTACCTGTTGTATGGTTGCATTCACACGGGAAGCATTGGTCTCAACAAATCCGGCAATCACCATTTCCCCGTGCAGGCCCGATTCAATCGCCTGTTTGATGAGGATGGCCTCTGCATCTGATCCATAGATCAATACATTTTCTTTCCCTGCTGGTGAAATATGCATGAAATAATAATAAACACCCCGTACCAGGACCCGGTAAAAGATCAACAGGGAAGAGGCAATGAAAAAATTCACGATCAATACAACAGGAATATTGAGGGACCTGATATTGTACCTGGCAGCTACAAAAATCTCCGCAGCAACGGGATACAGCAGGCTTATGATCAATACGCCAATGAATATGCGAAGCATGTCATGAATATTCGAGTGCCGGATAATGCCCCTGTAGATCCGCATCAGATAGAATACCACCAGCGCCAGTAAAGCATAGGTGATCGTATAAAGGAAAAAATGCCCCCTGAGGATCACCGGAAACTCAAACTGTTTGACTATAAAATAAGACAGGGAGAAAGATGCCATATTAACCAGCACGTCTGTTAGCAGGATCACCCATCGGGGAACAGATTGTACATAAGTAAATAGTTTTTTCATACAGTTGCTTTGAAGGATTCGTAAATAAGTGCAATCACCCTGTTCAGTTCGGATTCTGTAAGGTTGGAGCCGGAAGGCAGGCATAGTCCCTGCTCAAACAATCGCTCACTCACGCCTTCTCCATAATATGGGGCCGTTTCAAAGAGCGGTTGCAGATGCATAGGTTTCCACAAAGGGCGGCAATCGATATTGTTCGCCAGCAGCATCTGCCGTATTTCTTCCCGCATTTCATTACCTTCTTCAAAAATCAATGTGGTCAGCCAATAATTGGAAAAGAACTCCCAGGAAGGCTCTTCATGGAAATGCACTTTTTCCAGGGAACCAAGCGCCAGTTGATAATAGAAGAAATTCCTCCGCCGGCTTTGCACCCTGTTTGCCAATACTTCCAGCTGTCCGCGGCCAATGCCGGCGCAAACATTACTCATCCTGTAATTGTATCCTGTGCGGGAATGCTGGTAATGCGGCGCAGGATCCAGAGCCTGGGTTGCCAGGAATCTTGCTTCCTCAATGTATTTTCCATTCGCGGAAACAAGGGCGCCGCCGCCGGAAGTGGTAATGATCTTATTGCCATTGAATGAAAAGATCCCGAGATCTCCCATCGTGCCCACAGGCTTTCCCTTGTAAGTACTGCCCAGCGCTTCGGCGGCATCTTCTATCAACGGTATGCCATAACGGCTAGCAATAGCTGAAATCTCATCCATCATGGCGGGCATTCCATACAAATGCACCACAATAATGGCTTTGGGTTTCTTCCTTTTCCTCAGCCGGTCTTTTATGGCCTGCTCTAAAAATTGCGGGCTCATGTTCCAGGTGGCTTCTTCACTGTCTACAAAAACAGGTGTTGCACCCTGGTAAACCACCGGATTTGCTGAAGCAGCAAATGTCATGGACTGGCAAATAACCTCATCGCCTCTTCCCACGCCCAGTAATACCAATGCCAGGTGAAGGGCTGCTGTTCCTGAACTCAATGCGGCCACCTCTACCCTGCTGCCAAGCGAATCGCCGAGCTCTTCTTCAAAACCCGTTACATTCGGCCCCAGTGGCGCTATCCAGTTGGTAGCAAATGCCTGCTGCACCCAATACATTTCCTTCTTCCCTATATGTGGAGAAGAAAGCCAGATTCTATCTTTCATGTTATTTGTTTTATAAGCCTGATCTCATAAAATGAGGAAATGATGTGTACAGAGGGATGGTCAGCAAAATGTTGTTCATGTATATGTTCACCATTATCTTTCATACAGTAGCAGTGCCAGCCCAGTTTCCGGGGCGCCAGGAAATCCTTGATAGGGTTATCTCCAAAAAAATGGAACTCAGCCGCCGGATAACGGTCCTGGAAATACTGGTAATTCCTGACGGATGGTTTAGCCGAACCGAATTCATCCGAAATGATGATATCGGAAAAAAGAGTTTCAATATTCAGCGCCTTCAATTTGTTCCGCTGCGTAGTGCTTCTCCCGTCTGTGATCAGGCCCATTGGCATGTTCATGAGTTGCAGTTGCTGCAGGAAAGGGCCGGCGCCCCTTGCCAGGGAAATGGAAGGAATATGATTCCGGTAATGATGGAGCAAATCAGGAACAGACATCGAAGGAGACCGCATTCCAAAGGCTGATTCAATCCACTGGAAAACGTTCGCGCCGGAATTATAAAGCCGGACCATATGTTGATAATGGTCCTTCCCGGTGAGCTCCAGTACCCGGTCCGCAATACTGCGAAAGGCGGAATAGAGATATTCCCTTTCGAGGTAAAGCGTGTCGTCCAGGTCGAAAATGAAAAAGGCGTTTTTGCTAACCTTTATTTCCATGAACGATCACTTCATCATCGTAGCGCAACATCAGCAGGTCATGTTCCCAGTTATGCATCACAGGGATTTCCTGATCAAGCAGATACTCCTCCAGCAACCAGCGTGGATAATTGGCTCCTGCATGATAGCTGAGCGGATAGCCACCGCCAAAACGCGCATTGATCTCGATCCCTGCAATACTGTTATTGGTCTTATGCATAAAGAATTGAGCAGTGAGGCAACCTCTGGCGCCATCGATACATCCAAGCCGGTCTGCGAGGAATGGCACCAGCCTGTTATAGCAGGTCACTCCCTTGCTGATCTCTCCTGCCCTCACCAGCAATCTTTTCCTGGGCACCAGGCAGCGTAGCAGTCCTGCTTTGTTGTAATACATATCTACCGTATATTCATCATAATCCGCCTTGTCGAAATACTCCATGAACAGGAGCTGTTCATTGGTCATATGCCATTCCGTAAGCTCATGCAGATGCCGGATAACAAAAGTATTTGCGCTCAAACTTCCATTGAATGGTTTGATGAACAGCGGAAAGCTGGGCTGGTGCTTATCGATGGGCGCAGGAACCGCAATATCCCTTTCCCCGAAAAAAAGGTGGGTCTTTCTTTTATCCCTGCAGGTATTAATGAATTCACTGGAAGATATGACCAGGTGAATGCCATTGCTTTCAAACCACTGCCTGTTTTCCGCCATCACTTTCAGTTCTGTATCGATGGTAGGCACAACCATCCTGATATCAAACTGAAGACAAATATCCATCAACTGCTGCGGGTAGGAAGGATGTGTTACCGGGGGTACTTCAAAGAAAGCATCAGCCACCTGGCAGGCGGCGCTGAATTGCGGCTGCAGGTCTGCGGCAAAAACCTTTCTGCCGGGAAAAATATGGCTCAACTCCCTTTTAAAGAACCTGAGCAGCGAAACCCGCTGCCCTGCTGATGTGATCAATACATTCATCATTCATTGTTTCCTTTGAAAACGGGCATGGTAGCATGTCCGCGGTGGCTGACACCACCCGGGTGCAATAGTTTGCGTATGGTAAGTTTGAAGATTTTCCAGTCGAGCGCAGCACTGAGCTGCTCTACATACTTTACATCGAGTAAAAATTTTTCATCCCAGTTGATGGCGTTGCGTCCATTCACCTGTGCCCATCCGGTAATGCCAGGTCTCACCTCATGTCTTCTTTTTTGCTCCTTTGTGTAAAGCGGCAGGTAGGCAATCAGCAATGGTCTTGGACCGATAAGGCTCATATCTCCTTTTACAACATTGATCAACTGAGGCAATTCATCCAGCGAATATTTTCGCATCAGGGCGCCCAGGGGTAAGAGCCGGTCTTCATCCGGTAACAAAACGCCTTCAGCATTTTTCCGGTTGCTCATTGTGCGGAATTTGTATAACCTGAATATTTTTTCGTTTCTGCCAGGTCTGGACTGAATGAAAAACGGATTTCCCTTCCAATAAATGGCCAGCCACAAACTGAGGAGGAGCAGCACCGGCAACAGCAGCAGGAATGCAGGTAAGCTGACAGCGAGATCAAGAACTCTTTTCCAGGTATTCCTGTAGGTGAACATATGAATTTGAACCAAGATTGAATAAGTATTCCTGTAACAGGCAGCTCCAGAGAAGCTGTTGATCAAAGCGCTCCACAATCCTGCTCCTGGCGTTTGACCTGAGTTGCTGGTATAAGAATGGATCGGTCAATAACAGTTCCATAGCTTCGTACAGCGCCCTTGTGTTCTTAGGCGGAATGACCAGGCCGTTATTCCCCTGTTGAATGATCTCATTACAACCATTGATATCCGATACAATGGAAGGCAATTCAAGGCATCCCGCCTGCATAGGAACATTGGGAAAGCCTTCCCGGTACGAGGGGAATACCAGCGCCTGCCCCATCAGCAGCCAGGGCCTGACGTCTGCCTGGAAACCAACATGACTGATGGCTTCGTGCTGCTTCAGTTTCGTTTTAGTTTTAATAGAAATGGGATCAAGCGATTCTTCAAATGGCCCCACCAGCATCAATCTTGTTTCGGTATACCGTTGATGGATCATCGAAAACGCCTCCACCAGTTCTTCAATTCCCTTGTCTTTTACGATCCTTCCCACAAATACAAATACGAAATGCTGCGGTAACCATCCTCTTTCACTCCTTAATCTGGCTGCCTGTATTTCCAGGCTGGCATCTTTTTGAAAATAATCACTGTCTATTCCATTGCTGCTACCGTTGCCCAATAACCGGATCTTCTGTCCGGCACAGTATCTATTTTCTTTCATCACCGATGCCAGCTTTTCTGAATTGGGATATACATGGGTGGCGCAACTGGCAGTAAGGCGTTCCATCCATTCCAGCAGGGTCCTGTATGGGCCTCGTTTTTCCAGCAGGGGAAGCCCGGCTACCGTATGCATCCTGATTTTGACGCCTGCCAGCCTTGCTGCCAACATGCCGAGTAATCCGGCTTTCGGCGTATGTGTATGTACGATAGCTGGCCTTTCCCTTCTTAACAGCAGGAATAATTGCCATAAAGAAAGCAGATCAAATAGTGGCTGCATGCTCCTGCTCATTTTCAGGCCAATGGTGCGTACGCCTTCCCGCCTTTCCACTTCTTCCAGGTCGCTGCCCGGAGAAGAAACAGCCACCACTTCAAAATAGTCAGACATGAACCTGAGCTGGTGCTTCAGCAGAACGTTCATGGAAACGGCCACCGTAGTGATGCGCACCAGTTTTACCATTGTTCCGTTGTTCATAATATTGGTGCGGACCCCTTTCCCCACATGGAACGGCTAACGCTTAAACCATTTGCTCCCGGGAGAACAGAGATCCGCAAAAGAGTTGTGTATTCAGATCAGAACAATTCCATATCCCCTAAAGAGTAACCCCAGTTGGAGCGTTTCAGCAAGGAAGGGAACAGCTCGTTCATATTGAGGTCACGTAGTACAATCAGGGGTCCGTTATTTTTTACAGGCCACCAGCCCATCCAATCGAAGAAACGGCTATACTCTTTGTATTGCTGACCGGAAAAGGAAATGAAATCGATATCGTATTGCCTGTAATACATGGTGATTTCCTGTTTCAGATAATTCCTGATCTTTTTATAGTCTGTGCTCTTTTTCGTCAGGAAAAAATCGGTGATCCGTAATTCGCGCAAATCTCCGTGCAGCTTGATACGCATCACCAGCAGAAAATATTTTTGATCGGTAATATAGTTGTAATTGAAAAGCGGGTTGCTGGCATATCGCCATGAGATATAATGGGATGACTTCAGGGTAACGATCTGATCTTCCACCGGCCATTCCTGGTCTCCCAATTGGATCACATCACTGCTCCATTTCTGAAATGGGGTTGGATCAGTCTTTATGTTTTTATCTGATGCTTTTCTTAATTTCGAGAGGGCGATATGGAAAGGTTTCAGCAATTTAATCTTCACCGGCATTGCTCCCTGCTCCACCCAGCCCATTTTCAAATAACCTGGCAGGCTCTGCCTGTTGGGAGTATTGAAAACAAACTTTACCTGTTGGTCCCGGCAGGCATCCAGTTGCATCAGGGTTAATTTTTTGAATATTCCCTTTCCCTGGTAACGCGGATGAGTAGCCGTATCCACGGCTCGGACGGAAGGATAGATCTTTTGGTTCCTCATCCAGTTCCATTTCATGAAAGCGCGCAATCCCACTAACATACCGTCCTCTTCAGCGAGCAACATATAGGATGGTCCGAATGGACTTTGCCTGTGCTTCCAATCCCACAGTTGCTTTGATTTTTGGATTGTGCTATCGCCCAGCGATGCCTTCAGCAACTCGATTATTGCAGGATCGTCAGATTCTTCAGCCGGTCTGATCAGCATCTTCCCGAATTGTTTTATTTCAAAAGCGGAGATATTGCGCATACTCTCCCATGTTCCAGCTGATCATGCCGTATTGCCCGGCATACCGCTGGTAATGTTGTAATAATCTTTCCAGTCCTTTCATATTCTCTTCCGTGTATTCTCCAAAATTTTCCGGATGCCACCACAGATGATAACATTCATTGTGCAGGGCCGCCTGCTTCATTTCCTGTATGGACCTGTTCACGCGCCAGCGATTGGCAAAATGGTATTTATCGCGCCATGGCCGCAGGAAGCGGCTTGCCGGCAGTTGCAGAGGTTCTCCGGGAATGATCTTTATACTACTGAGTGGATAGGAACTGCGGCTGCGGCCTATCTGAACATATGCATCAGCAGCTCTGGCAAATTTCCTGATGAGGCTGGAGCCATTATTGGTAACCGGTGTCCAGTACCAATCGGAAGGGTTGGAGCGCACGGTCTGGATGCCATATTCATAACAGGTTTTAAGAAGAACAGGATTGAACTGGTTCCTTGGAAACACGAGTGAAACCGGTCTCGATCCAAAAGGCAAGGCAGCACGGATGGCAGCTTCAAGATCTGCTCCAAATGCGGCAGGTTCGCTTTGTGTTTCCAGGCAATAAAAATGGCTGAAGGTATGCGTCCCCAATTCCTGACCGGGGTATTGAACAATCCTGGCAACCATCTCCGGTGCAAAATGTGCCCAGTTGTGTTCCCTGGTAAGATCATGCTCAGCCACCCATCGATAGGGGGAATAACGGTCTACGAGATATGCCGGTTCTATTGCTGGCTTAAGGCGTTCCCATTCCTTTCTGTCTGCCGCCATCAAACTTCCCACAGTGGCCCAGGTAACATGCGCATCATATTGCGCAAACAGTTCCAGCATACGCGGTATCACTGCAATGGTGTTTTGGTAACAAGCCCGTCGTTCCTCCCTTGTTCTTTTGTCGAATACACCCCAGTGCAATTCAAAGTCAAGGGAGATCGTAAATATGCCTGCCATGTGTATTTGTTTTTGGGGCTACTGCCGGTAATTGTTTCGATTCCCTGGCTTTCAGGTAATCGAGGAATGCGAGGATCACCAGCAATAAAAAATACATGACCATGCTTTTTTGCCGGATAATGATACCCAGGTTGGATAAGGTTCCGGATAAAGCAAGGGAGGTGGCCAGGAAAGCCACCATCCCTGATTTGACCATTACCATTGAAGCCCTGAAAAAGTTTATGAAATGAATGTTGAATAATTTTGCCGTCATAAAAAGATACAGCAGGTTCTCAAATGAAACGATGATCCCCATGGGGCCGGGCGCATCAAAGAATAAAGGCCGGTACCAGAAAGTAAAGAGCCTTAACGGAAATGGATAGCCGCTGACATCGATTCCTGAACCTGCCTTGGCCAGTTCCACTGACCGGTGACTGGCCAGTTCATCGAAACTGCCGAACAGATCTTCACTGTCCAGGCTGGCGAAAGCCATCACATTGTCGTACAGGATGAGGATCGCAGCAGTTACCCCGGCCAGCAGCACCAGTTTCTGGAAGAGCGGTATCTTTTCCCGGGCCGTCACGAGTCCGGTGAGAATAGCCACGGCCATTACAAAAAAGATATGTGGCCTCACATGGTACACGATCAGTAAACCGATCAGCATGGCCAGCTTCCGGGTCTTCAGCTTACTCAGACCATACATGGTAAGGCCCAGGCCAAAGAAAATGATACTGCCCTTTCCCAGTGAAGCGGTCCAGTAATGCATATTGGGAAGGAACATGAATAGCGAGATGATGTTGATCCCTTTCAGTGTATGTTTGAAGCGGGTATGTTCCTTGAAAATAATGTAAAAGCAGACAAATCCCCAGTAACCGAACCAGGCAAACAACAACATCATCATTTCATAGGTAAAACCCAAAAAATGAATGAAGGGATAGGAAAGGAAATCGATAAAAGGAGTACCGGTCCCATAAGCATCCTTCCAGTAGTAATAAGTTTCCAAAGTGCGGTTGTAATAAGCAACGGAATCAGAGGCGGCCGACTGAACATACCAGTAATAGATCACGGCAAATAACCAATGATAAGCCAGGAGCGCTCTCAGCAATCCGGCATTGACCCATTGCAACCTGCGGGAAATGATTTCTATGATCAGCAGGGAGATCCCGATCAATATCAGTAATAAAATGAAGAAACCCATTTACACAATTTTTCTTCGAATGATAGTTGAATAGATCGTTTCGAGCTCTTTTACCATTTGCTGCATACTGAAATGTTCCACCACCGTTTCGCGTGCCGCCTTTTTCATCTGTTGCATTTTAACGGGATCTTTCAGAAGTTCGCTGATACGATCAGCCAGCAGTAAGGGTTGCTGAAGGGGGACCAAAATGCCATTGGCCCCGTTGACGATTATTTCCGGTATGCCACCAGCAGCTGTGCAGGCCGGCAGGCAGTTCATGCTCATGGCTTCCAGCAGGGCAACAGGCAATCCCTCGAAAGCGGAAGTCATCATAAAAATATCCATCGCCTGCAGGTAGGGACGAATCTCCTGTTGAAGACCTGCAAAAAAAAGCCTGTTGTTAAGCTGTAACGATGCAGCCAGGGCCTTCAGTTCATTTCGCAATCCCCCGTCTCCCACTATGATGAAGTATAAGTCATGGTTGCTGTTTTTTAACAAGGCGGCAATCCGGAGCCAGAGATGTAATTGCTTTTGTGGCCTGAATACGCAGGCGATGCCGATCACCGTGGCGGAGGGAGGAATATGGTACTGTTCACGGATAGTGATGCCCGTTATACCGTTGCGCACAAACTTTCCGGCATCCACACCATTGAGTACTACCTGCACTGCCGGACGGGGATGGCGATAATATTTATGGATTGAACTGGCCACCTCAGCGGACACAGCAATCACCTGCCGTTGGATAAAAAAGGTGAGCTTATTCATGAGAAATGTGATCCGGTGATAACGCTCCCATTTGTTGTGTTCGGTATATACCACCGGCGTACCTGTAAAAAATCCTGCCAAACGGCCAAGGATCCCCGCCCAGGGAAGATGACAGTGTATAAGTTGTATACGGTTTTTCCTGATATACCTGATCAAAGAAAACAACCTGCATAGGATCTGTATATTGTTTCGCGCAGGCAAACAGGTCACCATACCTCCTGCCTGGCGGATCTCAGCTACTACCTGGTCTTTCCATGGGAGGAAATAGATATAATGAAATTCATACTCCTGGTGGTTGTGTTGCTTCAGGGATTCCGGCAATAACATTTCAGCGCCTCCCCTGCCGAGTGATTTGATCAGGTGCAATACAGTAAGCCTGCGGATGCCCTCGTAACCAGTGGCAATCAGGTCCGGTTGTTTCCATTCAGCCACAGCTATATCATTATTCATACCAGTTTCTGTTTTTTATTCCCTTCTGTGATCAAACGGTTATATACTTCAATGAATGACCTGCATACCACTGAATTGAGATAGCCTGCGGTTACAAGCCGCCTGGCATTTTCAATCATTTGACGGGTTGCTTCCTGGTCCTCGATCACACAAATGATGGCATTTAAAAATGCGCCTTCATCATTTTTTTCTACCAGCCGGCCTGTAAAATTTTCAAATACGACCTCACCAACCCCTCCCACATCATAGGCTACTACCGGGGTATTACAATAAAAGGCTTCCAGGATAACCGCCGGCAATCCTTCTATGATGCTTGGCAACACCAACAGATCTGCGCGGCCGATCAACTCACGGGCATCCTCACGCGCACCAAGGAACGATACATTTTCAGTCAGTCCCATTTCAATCACCAGTTCTTCAATACCTGGCCTGAGTGGCCCGTCGCCTACCAGTTGCAAACAGGCTCCTGGATAGATGGAAACCAGTTTTTTAAAAATGCCGATCAGCCTGAGATGGTTCTTCTCGAAGGTGAAACCGCCTACATGAATAAGTGTTACCTGATGGGGTTTAGAAAGATGATTGTCTACAGGCATTGGTTGCCCTTCAATACCCACCGGCAATGTGATCACTTTATTGCCGAGACTGGGGAACATTTTTGTAAAATCCGCCGCTGAAGCCCGGCTAACGGAAATGATCAGTTGCGGAAATTCAAAAAAGATCCTGTTCAAAAACTTTGCAGGCAATTGCCGGATGTATAAGCTGATCATACTGGCGTTCCTGAACACCAGCAGGGCATGCCATCTGAATAAAAGTTTGGAAGGGACGGCAAATTTCAGGGTATCGCCTGCATTCGCCTGCACAATATCCGGCTTTACTTCCCTGATGATCCTGGCCAGCCTGATCCAGGCCCTTATATCCATGAAGCGCAATATCCTGCTGGCATGAAGATGGTAAACTGGACCATCGAAAGGAATGGAAGCCTTTCCATTGTAAAGAAATACGATAACCGGCTGATGACCTTCCTCTTTCAGGTGTATCGACAATTGAGAAGTGAATGTTTCAACGCCTCTCAACTGCGGCCTTTGAAGTAAATGGAGGATTTTCATGCTTTACCGGACATCAGTTTACATAAATAGTTTTCCATTTTTTCTGCAATCCTCCTTAGTTCAAAATGCTGCCTGGCCCAATCAGCGCCTCTTGCTGCCATCCGTACTGCTTCATACCTGTTGCCTGCCACCCAGTTCAGGGCTTGCACCAGGCTGAGTTCCGAGTAAGGATCAAACAAGTAACCTGTTTTGAGATGCGTAATGATCTCTTTGTTGGCAGGTATATCACTGGCCAGTACAGGAAGGCCGGTCATCATAGCTTCTATCACAGCACCGCTGAAACCTTCACTGAGAGAAGGGAATACAAAACATTCATATTGATGAAGCAGCACGGGAAGATCATCCCTCCTTCCCAGCAATCGCACCTTCCCTTCCATGCCGGTTGCTTTGATCAGGTCTGTAAGCACTTTCCTTTCAGGTCCTTCTCCTGCAATATGGAGGGAAGCACCGGGTTGTTGTTCAGAAAAAAGTTTGAATGCGCGGAGCAGCATTTGCTGGTTCTTGACAGGCACCAACCTACCGGTATTGACTATGCGCAATGAATCCGGCTCATCAATCTGGTGAAGCTGGAAAGCGAAGAGCTTACCATCCCTGCCCCTGTTGATCACTTCTATTTTTCGGGCTGGTATATCCAGCCTTTTTGCATTGGCCTGCTTCACTGCTTCTGAATTGGCGATAAAGGCTGTACAATACTTCCTGGTAAGCCTGTTCAGCATCTCAAAACAACGCACACCCAGCTTTCCTTTCAGGGATAACGACTGATTGAACTGGCTGCCATAGAGATCACTTACAAAAGTGCCAACTACCAGGATCCTGTTAAATTTTGCCACCATTCGCGCCACCAGTTCAGACCTGGTCAGGTAAGCCACCATCAGGTCTGGCCATTCTTTATCCACTATACCCTGTAATGCTTTGTAGGCTTTTATGAAACCGTACCTGGCAGTGATCCCAACCGAATATACTTTGATACCTGCTTCCAGGAAACGGGGTTTCAGAAATTCCCCTGCATACAGGTGGCATACAACGGGTTCTATTTTTGTGAAGCAACGCAGGTTATCGAGCAGGCTTTGCTCTGCGCCTCCCTGTTCAAGGGTATCGATCACGAACAATATTTTCAGCTTACCGTTTCCGTCGGGAACAAATGAGTGATGCTGTTTATTCCTCTGTTGTTCGTAAGCCGGTAAGCCAGTTGCAGGTTTCAATTCAGGTGAACTTTAGTTTATTGATGACCGTTGTTTTGATTCAAAACGAAGTGTTTGCGGATCGAGGGTTTTTCCTGTTTTCCCCATCAATCCGTGCCAGATACCGGTAAGCCTTAGCCTGGTCCTTTTCATCCTGTCGGGCGCATAGATAGCTGCAGCAGCCAGCAATTTTATTTGCAGATAAAAATATCCGAGTAAGTTCATGATGGAAAAGTATTGGCGGATGATCAGCAGGTGGTTCCTCGCGGAATAGTAACCTCTCCACAGGGAGGACCTTGTAAAACCTGCCTGTCCGCCAAGCAGCAGCCGCTCATCGGTCCCATTGTGCAGCACACCTACCCTGTACCCATGAAAATGCAGGCGTATGCTGTATTCATGGTCCTCACACATCATAAAGAACCTTTCATCAACAATACCTACTTTTTCAACAACGCTTGTCTTTATAATGGCTCCATCGATCATGGCATAAGCAGCCGGCTCAACAACAGCCATTCCGGGCAACGGCACTTTTTTGCCGAAACGGATATTGGCCCCTTTCAATCCGAGCATATCGAAATGGTTGCTTTGGATGTAGTGCAATAATTCCTCCAATGCCTGTGGCGCATAGAAAGTGTCATCGTCAAGCACCCAGAAATAATCGAAGCTTTTACCGGCAAGGCCATAAGCCATTCCAACGGCAATGCCGCCGGCTGGTCCGGCATTATCTTCGAGCCGGATGGAATGAATATTCTTTTTGTCTGACAAGGAAGCCAGGTAATCGCCGGTGCCATCGTCACTGTTATTATCAATGATCACAATGAGCGAAGGCTGGACCGTTTGCCGGAGTACATGTTGCAGGGAGCGTTGCAGCACCTGCAACCTGTTATAGGTGACCATGATTGCACAAACATGAGACTGCATAAAAGAATTTACAGGAGGGTATATTTTAGAACACGGAAATAATTGATCAAACGCCGGGGATGATAACGGATGGCCAGCATCAGGTAATGAAGAGACTCCAGCCTCCTGTTCAATTTGTAACAGGAATAAGCAATGGAGGCATAAACATTGCCTGCTTCTGCAGGATCATGCAACCGGATGAACTTAAGGTGCTTCTGAATGAACTGAATGCCTCCTTCCCTTCTTTTCTTCCAGTTGGTCCTTATCCGCTCCCCTTCATGCACATTGATCTGTAAAAGATACTGCTCAACAGGAACAGCTTTCAGGCCGATCATTTCCAGCAGGGTCAGCAAACGGTAACCGAGATCGGTTTGTATATTCGATCTCAGGTTTGCATCGTAGCCCTGGATGGCCCTGAACAGATCGGAACGGATAAAAAGAGATCCTGAGGTGAACTTCAGCATCATATCACGGCCAAAGAACCTGTACCTTTCCATGCCTTCCTTTACCAGTTTTCCATCCGGAAAACGCCGGATAGCGCCCACACAAACAATTCCCGTATCGGCCTGCATATGACTGGCTGCTGTTTCAAGCCAACCAGGAAAGGCAGTATCATCACTGTCGAGAAATGTTATATAATCGCCTTTTGCAAAGCGGGCCCCATAGTTTAAACTGTCTGCCTGCCCGGTATTCTCCTTCCTGAAATATTTGATCCGCCTGTCTTGAAGGAAAGGCTCCACTGCCCCTCCAGTATCATCTGTGGACCCATCGTCTACCAACAGCAGCTCCCAGTCTGTACAGGTTTGATCCTGTATACTGCGGATAGTGTCAGGTACAAGAGCAGCGCGGTTATACGTTGGTGTTATAATAGAGATCATGCCGGTGAGTTTATGTCAGCTTAGAAGTATTTTGAATACATTGAGCAATTTTCCCTTTCTGATAAATTGTTTGATGTACATTATCTTTCTCCTGCGGATCTCTTTTTTCAATTCTTTTTTATCATTTTCATCAAAGCAGGAGGCCTGCAGCATTACCCTCCTGGTTTGAATGCTCTGCAGATACCTGTAGATCATTTTTCGGGAAGAGAATATGCCACCCGGATGGGTCCTGTAGTGTGCACCAACGAATCCCAGGTCTGCGGCTTCTCCATAATGGGCCAATAGCCCGAAAAGAAACGTATCACCACTAGCCACACGGTAAATATCACCGGGAACAAAGTCAAAACATTTTCTGAACACAACAGAGAGTGTGGGAATGCTGATATGAAAGATATCAGTTGCCTTATAGTTGATTATTACGTCAGATGCTTTATCAATATGCAAGACCTGCCCGTTCTCATCCACGTTGGCCACTTTGTGAAAGCAGAATGAATGTTCCGGGTGTTGCTCCAGGAATACGAACTGCTTTTGCAATTTGTAAGGGTCTGTCCAGTAATCATCCCCTTCACAAATAGCGATATATTTTCCCTGCAACCGTGGATAGCAGTATTCATATCCATTCCTGGCGCCGCCCACATTGGAGGAGTGGAAAACGGGTTTTACTTCTTCAGGGAAAAGGTCTGCATATTCCTGCACAATCATCCTGGTTTTATCAGTGGAGCAATCTTCCCCGATCACAACTTCAAAGGGAAAAGTTGTTTGCTGCATCATAATACCTTCGAGGCATTTCCTGATAAATTTTTCATGATTATAGGTGATAACGCAAACGGATAGTAGTGGTTTCATACAAGTTGATTGAGGCCCGGACCCTAAGTGGATCTTTCGCGGCCGGACTTCACTTCCTTCTTCAGGTGTTGCTGACGGTTATACATGGCCCTGGTAAATTCAATGCGGGTAAGCATCATATCTTTAGCCACATCATAAAAGCTGCCTGTTTCCTCGAACCCTGCATTCAATCCCAGGCGAATGGCAGCCAGGTTGGAAGGATTCACATAAGAGTATATGGTATCCAGGGCTATTTCATTGAATCCAAATTCGATGATCTGACAAATGGCCTGATAGGCACGGTCTCCTCCCCAGAAATTGATATCTCCGATGAATATATGCATCTGCGCTTCGCCCTTATCAATATCCGTGAAGAAGATATTTCCGATATACCTGTTGTTGTTATGGCAACAAATGGCGAATCTTTTTTCATCCGGCCGCTGCAATACTTTCATGATCCATTCCATTTCGATCTCCGGCGTAATATAGGTAGTAGGCCTGGTACCGGTGAACCGCCAGATCTTGGGGTTATTACGCCACTCATAGGAGATCAATGCATCAGCGGGAACCAGTGGCCTGATATAGACTGCATCATTCATAGCAATGAAGAAAGTTGGTTTATAATACGGAACATATCTACTGAAGTATACCGGTGATCAACGGGCAGGGGTAACAAACGACTGCTTAATGACCGCTCCCATTCATACCCTCTGCCCTTCCTTTCTATCACCTCCTCCCAGAAAGCCGGCAGGAATATTTTCTTTTCATTCAATAACTTCCTGTTGATGTTCATCCTGGGGAAAAGAGGATACATCATCGGTACGCCTTCCCCTATGGATGCATCCCTGAAAAGATGGAAAGACCAGAATGCATTGTGAAGACGGTGATAATTGGATAACCGCATTTCAGCCACCATTTCATAATCCACCCAGGATAATAAACAAGTAGTGAGACGCGACATCTTCTCCAGTTCCGCACCGGTCCTTAGTTCACTTTCCACGTAAAACGGGTAGCCTTCCTCAACAAATCCATTAAAGCGCTTTAGGAGGTGCGTGACCTCGTACTTTGTATTTGCTGGTCCGGAAAATTCGGGCGACTGATCTGAAGGGGTATACAGGTAAGAGCCATCCGGCACTCCGAAGAACTTCCTGCAAGAGTTGAAGAACCAGGAACGTCCGTTCCCTTTCATAAAAAATGCCTGGGAACAATCCACGATGAGCCTGTTGCCATATCTCTCTGAAAGTTTTTCTACAAAGGGTCTCTTCAGGTCCAGGTAATTGATGTACACAAAGAATTCATTGTTGTTGAGATAAGGTAAGTTGAATGGTTCCAGGTTTTCGTCAACGGCATAGAACAGGTACCTGACACGAGCCATTTCAAAAGACTCCAGGATCCTTCCGCAGGTGTAGAAAGGGATGTATACCAGGTCCGGCTTCAGGAATGAAAGAATGAAATGCAGGGAAGCCCTTCCGGTCTTAAACGTAAGCGAAGTGTTGTGATATTTGTTGGGTCCTTCCTGTAATTCAAGACCAAAATAGCCGCCGATGGGGGTCATATCAATTCAAACTCGTTTAGCATTTGCTTTATTTCCGAAGGATGATTGAACATCATTACATCTATTACGGAAAGTGCAGGCATGAAAGGCTTGTTCAGTTGTGGATACTCCCTTAATCTTGGGTTTACAAAATGCAACCCCAGGTTATTCGCACTAAATCGCTCTTTCTTGTACAATTGAATACCTCCGGGAGGATTGTAATAATGAAGCGCGTTCAACTGCCTGCAAATGGTGATGGCCCAATCATCGGTCACTTTTACATTGGAATAATCCAACTGAAGACGGGAGCTGATTTCCACGTAAAAAGGGATTCCGATATAATTACAGACAGCCTGAATGCATTGAGCATTGAAGACTGTTATATCCTTTTCCTGGCTCAACAGGCAGGTCTCCAACAACCGGATCACCTCTTTATAATAGGGAGCGTCCTTTTTATAGATTTCCAGTTGCCTGAAAATAGTGGCAGGCCATCCATCTACATCCGCAACCTTTACCATCCGGATCGGATCCCTGCTTCCATGCCTCGCCACAGGCAGGATGATATATTGCGGATTTCCATTGCAAGACAAAATCCTGTTCCGGTTGATCCATCCATGACGGATATATTGCACATCATCGCAGAGAATGAACCTGTCTACCGAGGCGATCAGTTGAAAGTACCCTATATAAGGGAAAAAATAGGGTTGCATGATGGCAATCTTCATGATTAATAATTCTGCGCCCTGTATAAGATCCGGATCACGAAATTCACTTCTTCCAGGGACAGGTTATAATGCATCGGCAGGCAAATAACACGGGAAGAAACACAGGCGCTGACCGGACAATCATATTTATCTACAAAACTCAGGGTATGAAGCGATGGATAAAAATACCGCCTGGGAAATATCAGGTTGGCATTCATGTATTGTTCGATCTTCCTGACCAGTTCTTCGGAAGGCAGCAAAATGGGCAGGTAAGCATAATTGAATTCTGTATGCTTTTGAATGGTCTGAAGTGATTTCTCCAGGTCAGCCAGGTGTTCAACATAATAGAGATATAATTGCTTTCTTTTTTCCAGCACGTCATCCACGTATTTCAGATTGGCCAGTCCCATGGCCGCATGGAACTCTGAATTTTTTGCATTGATGCCCACGCAGGCGAAATTTTCCGGTCCATCGAAACCGAAATTCCGCATGTACGCTATTTTCTTCAGCAATTCTGGTTGCGGTGTAAATACTGCCCCTCCTTCAATAGTATGGAAGAGCTTGGTGGCATGGAAACTGGTAGTGCTGATATCGCCGTAACTGAAAACCGATTTCCCTTTATATTTTGTACCGAAACAATGTGATGCATCGTAGATCACTTTGAGTTGATGGGCTTCAGCAATACTGTCGATGGCTTCAATATTGCAGGGGTTCCCGAAAACATGGGTAGCCAGGATAGCACAGGTATTGGGATTGATGGCTGCTTCTATTTTCTCCGGATCGATATTCAGGGTATCAGGTTCGATATCCACGAATACCGGTTTGCAGTTCTCCCAGATAGTGCTGCTGGTTGTTGCAATGAAAGAAAATGGCGTGGTAATGATCTCCCCTTTCAGTTCCAACGCACGGATGGCCAGTTGAATGGCCATAGTGCCATTATTTACATACAGCAGGTGGGGCACATTGAGATATCTTTTCAACCTTAATTCAAGTTCATTCACCAATGGTCCGTTATTGGTGAGCCATTGCCGCTGCCAGATATCTCGCACATATGACTCATATTCTTCCACTGGCGGAAGAAATGGCCTGGTTACCGGGATCATGTATACTATGGATTAATGTGGTTGTGTAGATTATTTTTTCACAGGGCGAATGTCTGCAGTGACACGAGCTTACGGAAACGGATACTCGATTCAAGCATTTCCGAAAAAGTTCCGGAAGCCACCACTTCCCCGTTTTCGATCAGGTAAATGACATCCGCTTTGCGGATGGTTGAAAGACGGTGAGCGATCAGTACCATGGTAAACCTGCCGTAGAGGTTCTCCATATTCTCCTGTATGATCTTTTCGGTTTGGGAATCCAGTGAAGAAGTGGCTTCATCAAAAATCAGGATATCCGTATTCCTGTACAGTTCCCGCGCAATGGAGATGCGTTGCTTCTGGCCTCCTGAAATCAGGATCCCATTATCTCCCAGTATGCCGGCTTCCTTTTGCGGATGCGCTTCTACCAGTTGTGTAAGGGAAGTCATTTTTATCACTTCAAAAAAACGTTTCCTGTTTTCGGGACTGGGCTCATCCCAGAATGTGATATTGTTAAAGATCGTATCATTGAAGATCACTGTTTCCTGCGAGATGTAGCCCACTCTTCGCCTGTAGCTATCCAGGTTGTAACTGGTGAGCGGAATATCATCTATAAGCACCTGCCCTGAATCGGGCTGCACCAGCCCCGCCAGCACATTGGCCAGGGTGGTTTTGCCTGCGCCACTTTCTCCTACCAGCGCGATGGTTTTCTTAACCGGGATGAATAAATTGATGTTCCGCAAAACCTTCTTTTCCTGGTAAGCGAGAGAAACATCCTGTAAACTGATACCGGCGTTGAAGCCAGTGAAAGAGCGGTCACCCTGCTGTTCACGGAGAGATTGCATTTTTCCCATCATCAGGGCAACCGCATTCATTCCACCGATATTTTCAATAAATCCCTGCCAGTTGTTTTGTAAAGTCACCAGGAAATTAAGCGCCCGGTAAAAAAGCAATAAGCTAAGCAGGATCGAAGTCAGGCTTGCACCCATGAAATTCACCTGCAGTAAGATCACCAGGCTGACCACTACAATGATCAGGGGTTCTTTTACGGCAGTGGTTATTGCATTCATATTTCCAATCCGCCGGTTGATCTGTTCTGTTTCAACGATCACCGTATTCAATTTCTTCGTATATCGCTCAAATGAATTGGTTGACTTCAGGTATTTGAAATACAGCGTGGCCTGGTTGATGAAGCCATTGAAATCGCTTCCCTTGCCGGATAGTTCAACGGAAGCTTTCTTGGTAACTTTGTAGATCCTCCTGTACAGAAGATTGGATAGCCCTGCCCCGATTGCCACCAGCACGGCAAAGTGAAAATTGGACACAAAGGCAAGGAGCATATAGGTCAGCAGCATAACGGAAGACTGGGCTGCATCGAAATAGAATTTCATCGTTTGAAAAAGTCTTTGTACATCCACCGTCAAAGTATGATGGATCTCTCCTGAATCAAAGCTCAGGAAACCACTGTAGGGCAGCGCCTGCAAACTATCCACCAGGGACAAACGAACTTTCCGGATAAAGAGCTGTCTCAGCCGGGCATAGTACCTCATCTGCAGGTAACGGACCAGGCCTTTTCCCCAGAACAACAAAACCATCGCCAGGAGAATGGAAGTAACGTTGAGAGGCATGCCCGCCCAATGGATAAGGTCAGTAAAATACCTGGTGATATTGCTGCCGGCCATCGTTTTATCAGCAGGGTCCGCTACGGTCTGCAAAAGTGGTATGAACATTGCCAGTCCTATTCCATCCAGCAGACTGATCAGCATACTCAACAACAGGAATACCAGCACACTGTTTCCTGCAATCCTGTAATAAAAGAGAAAATAGCCCCTGAAATTATTACGATAAGTTTTTTCCATACCTTTTCATATAGTGAAGTAGAAATACAATATCCTGAGGCAATTAACCGGCTGCCCTTTCTTGATGAAGATCTTCACATATAATTTCATCCTGTACATTAATTCCCTTTTTATCTCCCTTTTATTTTTTCTATCGAAGTAGTCCGACCGTTTCATCCATTTCCTGCATTGGATGGCCTGCTTGTATTTATTCAGCTGACTCAGCCGGTTGTATAAGCCGCCGGAATGTTTCCGGTAGCAGCCGCCCGTAAATCCAAGGTCGGCGCCGTTTCCGTGCGTGGCCAGCATTGCCACAATGAAAGCATCGGTGCTTTTTACCAGGAAGAATTCAGAAGGGAAGTGATGCAGGCAGTTCCTGAACATCAGGGAAAGCGTTGGCACAAAAACATGGTACAACTGCGCCGGTTTGAAATGCGTTACGGTTGTGGCCGGTTCTGTTTCTTCAATAAGGTGGCCGTTCTCATCAACTGTATTGATCCGGTGAAAGCATAGTACGTAATGATTATGCGCCTGCATGAAATCCACCTGCTTCTGCAACTTTTTTGGATCCATCCAATAATCATCTCCTTCGCAGAGTGCAATATAAATTCCATCGCAGGCCAGCAGGGTCCGGGCAAGATTTTCATTCTGCCCGTAATTTTTGTCGGAAGGCAGTAACCTGATCTTCGCCGGATACTTTTTTTCCATTTCCTGGCAGATCGCTCTTGTGTTATCGTCTGAGCGATCCTCACCAATCACCAACTCGATGCTGAACCTGGTTTCCTGCATCATTACTCCCTCAATTGCCTCCTGGATGAACTGTTCATGCCGGTAAGTGCTCATACAAATACTGACCATTGGCCTTGTTCTCATTCCTGAAAAATCTATTCTTTCATTCCAGTCTGATCAGGCAATCCTGAGCTTTTGTTTTTTTCGTCCTGCTTTCCTGTGGTATCCGTACCCATATCCGTACCCCAGCACATCATTGAACCCTTCCTTCGGCCTGATGCCGTTGATCACAATTGCAGGAGCAGGCAATTTTTGTTCAGTTGCCATTTGGTTCAGGCGGGCAATGGAAGAGCGCAAGGTATATTGATGCCTTACCACAAATAAAGTTGCGTCGCAGTAGCTTCCCAGGTTGAGTGCATCCGACACGGCTTCTATTGGTGGAGAGTCTATAATGATATAATCGAACTGCATCCGCAGGTGCGCGAACAAATTTGGCAGATGATCGCTCATGAGCATTTCAGCAGCATTCCCCTCTGCATCGTTTCCGGCGGGAATGAAGTGCAGGCTGGCATGATCAGGCAAGAGGAAATCCACCTGCTCCACGGTAGCATTACCAGCCAACAACTCTGCAACGCCGGGTTTTTCGCGGTAGCCAAGCACATCAGACAAACAGGGATTGCGCAGATCGAACTCCAGCAATACAACTTTCTTATTCACCATGGCCAAAGCCTTAGCCAGGTTAAGACTGATAAAACTTTTACCTTCTCCGCTTACGGTAGAGGTAACAAGGAATAATTTCTTACTACCTGATTTATTGAGATAAGCCACATTGGTTCGAAGGGTCCTGAACTGCTCGGCCAATGGAGAATAATGTTCAGTCCATACGGGAGGCATGCCATTCGATTTCACGAAAATGATCTCCCCGGCAACAGGCAATTTGGTGGCTGCGTAAATATCTGTAGCCGTTTCTATTTTTTTATTTACCAGGAAGGTGACCAGCAGCAACATAACGGGGAGGATCAACCCAATAGCGAACCCTGCACTGTAGATGACGTAAGGGCCCTGTCCCTGCACCCTGCTGGTGCGCCAGTCAACGATCCTTGATCCTGCCATGGCTGCAGAAGCAAATTCCATATTCTTGTCTTCCTTCCGTTGCAACAGGAATACAAGCAAGGTTTGTTTGATATTCAGCAGCCGGTTGACCTGGATATAGTTCTTTTCTTTTTCCGGTAAAACAACAAACTTGTTTTCCGTACTGTGCTGCTGGGATTGCAGGAATTTGTCGTTAGCCCTTAATTCCTGCCGGATTGCAGCCACCCTTCTGATGATATGCTGCCTTGTTTCTGCCAGTCTCGCATTCACCGGCTCCAGGCGGAGATCCCGGGAGGTGCCCTGTGAAAGGATATCGTTCTTCTGAAAAACCAGGTCATTGTATTTTGCCACCAGTCCCTGCAGGTCTGCATCCTGCAATCCGGGTACATTGATCCTTTCTTCCGCCTTCCCACTTTCAAGGTTCAGCTCTACCAACCTGAGCAGGCTCTCTTTGTATTCATTTTCACTTCTCCTGGTATCGATGCCTGAAAGGTTCACCAGTAATTGTGCAGCAGAGGATGATACATCATTGACCTTATTACTGACCTTAAAATTCTTTACATAATTCTCCTGGCTTTCCAGCTCTTTGTCAACAGCTTCCAGCCGCTGGTCAAGGAAAGCCATTTCAGATTGAAGCGCCTTGTTCTTGAAAAGGAAATTGACATAATCGTATTCATGGATCAATACTTCGGCCATGCGTCTGGCCCGTTGCGGCAGTTCATCACTCATGGCTACCTGCAACATTCCTGAACCACCCTTTGGCATTGGGGCCACCTGCAATTTGGCCTGGCAATTCCTGATGGCCTGTTGCCTGGTCAGTACATGGAGCAGGTAGGTCTTTTTTACCGGCAATCCTGTAACGGCAGAAAGATAGAATGTATCCGTTGCCACAATCAACGGACTGCCGAATATACCATTGTAAGTTTTCTTTCCCGCTTGCAACTCATATCCGGATGCTCCTATACTGAGCTTGTATTCATCCCTGTTCTGAACAAGCGGATCTTTCTTCACCGAGATGCTGAAGGGTAGTTCCTGCAGGAATACCGGTTTGTGCTTAACGCCTGTTTGCTCTGTCAGCTGCAGCTGGAGCTGCAGGGAATCCACCAGTTTTCCGATCAGTTCGGAAGATTGCAATTTGAAGATCTCTCCGTTTACATCCGGAATATTCCGGTCGCTCCTTGTTGCGGGCGTGAAAGGCGTTGCGCCTAATGTATTGTCCACTTCATTAGACCTGATCTGAAGAAAAGCAATCACCTGGTATATTGGTGTGGAATAACGCAAAAAGCAATAAGCAGCTGCCATAAACAACAGAACGGAGGCAAGGATCCAATACCAGTTCCTTTTTAGTTTAAGCAGGAAGACACCGGTTTCAAATTTTCTTTTTTCTCCGGCCCCAAACGCAGATTGTTCTTCCATGTTATATTATTTTGTAACGGTAATGCCCAGGGTCACAACACTCAAAACAAGTGTTACCACTGAAGCCAGCACACTGAAATCCTCTTTGAATACACTTCCTTTCCTGGTTTGTACAATGATCACATCGTACGGTCTCATATTGAATATTTCCTTGTTAACCAGGAAAGCCTTATCGGTAAGATCGATATTGGTGATGGTTCTATCCCCGTTGTAATCCCTGTAAAGCTGTACCTTGAACTTCTTGCCGGAATAAGGCAGGTCGCCCGCCGCAGCCAGCGCATCGAAAATGGTATTCTTTTGTAAATTCAGGTTGTACATTCCCGGGGCACGCACTTCTCCAATGACAGTAACGGGAAAAGAGCCGAAGCTTATCTCAACAAATGGATCTTTCAGATAAGGATCTACCAGACCGGATAATGTGGCTTTCAGTTGCCTGATCGTATTGCCCATCACTTTGATCTTTCCCAGAACAGGCAGTTCTATATTACCCTGCAGGTCTACCGTATAGCCAGGCATCGGAGCGGGCAGTGAGCTTCTGGAAGAAGGTGATCCGGTCAACATGGCATTGTTCACCTGTTTATTGAATGCAGTGGCGGCCTCCGGGGCTTTTGCACTGAAAGAGATATTCAGTACATCTCCCGGCACCACAATTCTTTCCTCGGGTATCACCGGAGGAAGATGCACAATGGTTGAATCAGGAATATTATTAAAATAATTCAGCTTTCTCGCCGGAGTACAGGCAACAAGGTACATCACCGGTAATGCGAGCAACAGCAAACTTGAATAACGGATCATTTCATTTTTTTTTATGGTATTGTTCAAAAAGACTTCAACGGGCAGGATGCAATGCCTCTTTATACCAATCAACGGCCATTTTCAATCCATGCCTGATCCTGATCTGTGGATCATATCCTATCAAACGGTTAGCTTTATCGATACTGGCGAGGCTATGCAGCACATCCCCTTTTCTTGCCTGACGGAATACCGGAGGAATATTACAACCTGTGATGGCACAGATATAATCCCATAATTGCAGGAGGGATGTTGATTCTCCCAGGGCGATATTGACCACTTCATGTGATTTCAATTCAGGCAGCAGCATGGCTTTGATATTTGCCTGTACTGCATTGGCCACATAAGTGAAATCCCTGGAGGTATCGCCAGTGCCGAAAATGATGGCAGGCTCATTGAGCAATGCCGCCTGTATGTAAAGGGGGATCACCGCGGCATAAGGCCCCTGCGGATTTTGCCGTGGGCCAAATACATTGAAATAGCGGAGACCGATGGTATGAAATCCATACAGGGAAGAAAATACCGAGGCATACAGTTCATTCACTTTCTTGGTGATGGCATAGGGCGACAAAGGCTCACCTGTTCTATGTTCCACCTTCGGCAACTCCTGGTGGTCACCGTATGTACTGGAACTGGCTGCATACACCATTCTTGAAACGCCTTCATCCCTTGCGGCCACAAGCATATTCAGAAAGCCGCCGATATTCACTGCATTGGTGGTAACAGGGTCCGTCACCGAGCGAGGCACCGATCCCAGCGCAGCCTGGTGCGATACATAGTCCATCCCTTTCACTGCCTGCCTGCAGATGCCTGCATCACGGATATCCCCTTGTATAAATTCAAAGGAAGGATGATACCTGAAAGTTTCCAGGTTGGCTTCAGAACCTGTTGACAGATTATCCATCACCCGGACCTTTGCCGCATGATGCAATAGGAGATATTCAACAATATGCGAACCTATGAACCCTGCGCCTCCCGTTACCAGGAATTTTAAACTGCCCAGGTCTGCTGTATGATATTTCGGGTATTGCATACTGTGAGTATTTATAACCGGGCATCCACCAGGCTCTTATCAAAAATTGATTTTACGTCGAACAATACACTGTGCCCGTTGGAAAGCTCCCTGATCATTTCATGACTGAATTGCCTGTGGGCCACCGTAACGATCACTGCATCGTACACATTTCCTTCGGGGATCTCCTGGACCGAACAGATCCCATACTCTCTCTGCACTTCTTCAGGATCGGCCCAGGGATCGAACACATCAACATCTATATGATAGGTCCATAAATACCTGACTATATCAATTACTTTGGTATTACGCACATCCGGACAGTTTTCCTTGAACGTGATTCCCATGATCAGGCATTTACTGCCGGAAACCTGGATCCCTTTCCTCACCATCATCTTGATCACTTCAGTGGCCACATAAGATCCCATTCCATCATTCAATCTCCTTCCGGCCAGAATGATCTCCGGATGGTAGCCCACTTCCATGGCTTTTTGCGCCAAATAGTAAGGATCAACCCCGATACAATGACCACCTACCAGGCCTGGTTTGAAAGGAAGGAAATTCCATTTGGTGGATGCTGCTTCCAATACTTCCTGCGTGTCTATTTGAAGGCAATTGAAGATCTTGGACAATTCGTTGATGAAAGCAATATTGATATCCCGTTGTGTATTTTCTATCACTTTGGCTGCTTCGGCAACTTTTATGGATGGGGCAAGATGCGTTCCGGCCTTGATGATGCTTGCATACAACTGGTTGACCCTGGCAGCAGCTTCAGGTGTTGAACCGGAAGTAATTTTTTTTATAAGGGTAACCGTGTGCTCCTTATCTCCCGGATTGATCCTTTCAGGACTGTAGCCTACAAAAAAATCTTTGTTGAACACAAGGCCTGAAGCCCGCTCCAGCACCGGAACACATTCCTCTTCGGTAGCGCCGGGGAATACAGTAGATTCGTAAATAACAATATCCCCATACTTCAATGCAGCGCCAACAGCACTGCTGGATTTTTTCAATGGACGGAGATCAGGCTTGTTATGCTTATCCACCGGCGTTGGAACTGTAATGATGTACACATTGGCATTCCGTAATGCTTCCGGATCTTTGGTGAGGAACAATCCGGGTTTACAGTTCTGAATATTTTTGATCAGCCCGGTAAGTCTTTCCCTGCTAATCTCCAATGTGCTGTCGTTCCCGTTCTGTAACTCTCCAAGCCGCCGCTCATTGATATCGAATCCGGTTACCGGATATATTTCAGCAAACTCTACAGCCAGGGGTAGTCCCACATACCCAAGACCAACAATACAAATACTCGGTTGTTCCATGACGTTATGTTATAAATTCAGTTTGATAAAAACTTTGAGAGGATATTATTTCCGCAGGTTGCTTTTTTCCATTTCCGCTACCAGCTGATAACCCAATGAGGGGATGGCAACTTTCACTGTTTTATGCAATACCTCTACTACGTCTCCGGTCATGTTCATGAATATTCCTTCCACTACCTGCACTTTGTCATGGACCCTGAAATCGATCCTTTCGGCTCTTACCTGTCTGAATTCCTTCAGGAACTGCCTTACGGCTTCAATTTCTTCATCTCTTATAATGGCAGGTCTCCGGCAGAACTGAACAAAGTCCACCACACCATCCAGGTCTCTCACCCAACTCATTTTGGAGGCGGCCAAACGGACAAACACATACGAAGTGAACAAGGGTTCGTGAATGATCTTTTTCCTGTCGCTCCATTGCCTTTGAACCATTTTGAGCGGACAATAGTGCTGAATGTTACGGAGTAATAATTGTTGGGCAACTTTTCGCTCCTGGCAGGGCCGCGTATACAGCGCATACCATTTTTCCAAATCACTCATTATGTCAGTTTTGATTGATGATGAGGTTAGCCAATAGCTTCGCTATTTCCTGTCACAGAGGAGTTGATCAAACAATAGAGGCTATTTACAGTGGGAAAACCACAACTGCATAAATACAAATACGAATGGGAGATACGGTATGATGAAACTTTACTGTTTCATGGAATAATTGGATGGCGAGAAATGTGAGCTACTAAAAATGTTGAGAGAAAAATACTATTGAATCAAGGTGGTACAAAATTGCATTATCTTCCACTTAATATTTCTTCCATTAATATCCATTAATTTTTTTTGTGTTACATTCTTCTCCACATAAGCTCAGAAAAGTATAGAATGAAGTGAATTTTGTTTTATTAACCAACACTTCTATTTTATCCCTGCATATTTTCTTCGCTGTGCTTTTTATTTCCAGTTGCATCAGTAAACACATCAGCATGAGATTAAGGAAGTCGGCTGCCAGGAGCGGCATGGGAGCGTCCAACAACTGGTGGCAAATGGATTTCGCCCTTTGTGAATTGATCTGGTGGGAAAAATATCCAGACACCAGCTTATACACAGCTATTGAAGTTTCGTAGTACATCTTATCCATCTTGCCCTTATAGTCAATTTTCAGACTTGTATTGTTCAGTATCTCATATGCTTTACCAAATTGACCTGCCAGCAACAAAGCCTCACCCAACAGGAATCGGGTATGATGATGGTAGCCGGGAGGGGAAGAGAAGTAATCCAGTTCAGGAATCGAGTTCAGTGTTTCAGCAGCATCAGGACCAGGGTTCCTGTTTCCATACACTTCATTCAGAACAAGTACTGCGTAATACCTGTCTATGATATGCGGTCTGAACTTCATTACTTCTGAATGGGGGTAGTTGATCAATATCTGAAAGTAATTGTTGAACAGCAAACTATCGTCCATGAGGAAATACTTGTAACAGAACATTGTGAGGATAAAGAAAGTTTGTTCCCTGTCGTTTGCATATAAAAGACAAACAGGCAAGGCATCTCCATAAGAACCAGCCAGTTGATCAACATACACCAATTGTTCAAAAAAGTATTTCCTGCCCAGGGGTATCCTGGCCATTTGAGCAAAGATCAGTTTGCTGAACACAAGGTCTTTTTGGATCAGGCTGTAAAGATTTTCTATTACCAGAAAAATCCCCGGCTCCTCAACAGCACTGACTTCTGTGTTTCCGAAAAGGCTATTGAGTATCTTATACAAATCATTGTTCTCCTTTCCGATATATGATTTGTTATCAGCAATGGCTTCTATATCGGAAAAAGCACCAAACCCGGCATAACGGGCCAGTGTATCCAATGTATTCAGGGAAGGATTGAAGCCGTTGGGAATAATTCCGAACAAGCGGTTCAATGTCTGAAGTGATAAAAACTCGCCGGTTGTAAGCCGGATGCTTTCCGTAAGTTGTTGGATATGTGAAAAGCTGGTACAAGGCAAATTCACTTTTCGCTTCACAAACTCCTTCAGGAACTCTAACGCTACTGGGTCAAATGTAGTGGGTTTTCTTGCCATAACTTACATTTAGCGGAACAGATTTTCAGGAAAGGGCATTAATCCCCCATTGATTGATCCAACTGCATGTACATGCAGGTGATCCACAATGCTGCCAGGGAATTGCTCCAAAAACAGAGGACACTTACAATTGATGAGGAGGTCAGGCGTTTCAAAATAATACGGACAAGAATAGGAATATTGTATCGAAATGATTACATGGTAGTATGCACGATCATAGTAAAATTAGAAAATTATAAAACGTAATTCAAGAGTATAGGTACTTATATATACTCGTGATTTGACAAACAAAAATAAAGTCGCCTTCATTCAAATACAATAACTCCCGTCAATCATTACATTAACAGGGGCAGGAATTTACCCGCCCTGATTGTATACTGACGTTGGTTTATTATCAATTCAGTATTCACAATAAGGCAAGCGTAATACTTTGCCTTCCGGACTGACAACCATCATGATATATTCTGATCTTCATCATTGGAGAGCTTTTGAGATACGGGTTACAAAATGCGCCAGTATAACCCAGCCAGGGTGATATCATCCATCTGGTTGGAGATATCGATATTACCGGAGTACCGGTTTGCATCGCCGGTGAAAGATTGCAGGAATGTTTTTACATGTTCAGTCAGACTGCTGTCGAACCTGCCATGCGTAAAGTTCTTGTCTTTTCTTGAAACTGCCATGTACACGATGCTGGTATTGTCCGGCCCCTGCTCCACTTTTGTATAGATATCTATTTTCTCAGAACTGATCTCAGGGAATACAACATCTTTATACATGGCTACATTGTTGGCCATTCTTTCCTTCAAACCTGAGCGTTCCAGGCGTAGCCTCAATGCTTCTCTCGCTTCCTTTTCAGGCCGCTCAACAGACAGCATTACAGTATGCCTGTTTTCTTTATTGAACAGTACAGAGGTATCGCTGGTTTGCGACAAAGCAACTGAGGCGGGAAAGCAGGCAACTGCCAAAAGCAGCGCTGTTCGTATTTGTTTCATTTTTGAATGTGTTGGATTAATTCTTTTTAGGCCTGAGTTTGCTCTTGGATATATATACATTATGGCCTTTCTTATCCACCCAGTAATATTTGGAATGCCTGTCGATATATATTGTTTGACCGTTGGGGCCAACCTTATCTTTATACACCTTATCTACCAGCGTCGCTTTTCCCTTGACAGCTATTTCCGCTGTTTTATTCGCAGATTTTTCAACAAATCCTGCCGTGTCTTTTTTCGCATTTTTCTGTGCGTTTGCCGAACAGACCGCCACCACCATCAACAACAGGACGAAACCAAAGATCTTTTTCATAATTTAAATTCTCCTTCAGCAAAGGTCTGCTCATTCAGCTACCCTCACGATATACAATTTGCTTTATATGTAGCAACATTCACACATTGAAGCCGCCGGCAAGGCAATGTGTGAATTATATAAAAGCAATATGGAATTCGATAACAAATGCTACTCTCCGTCAATCTATCTTTAATCAGGTTTTTCATAGGATATTGGATTATCTAAACGGGCTGGATTTCTATCCTGGCCCTTCAATTAAAACTTCCCAGTTGCTGAATCAATGAATCAAACTTTACACTATGGATAGTTCCACAGAAGATAATGCACCCTTCTCTCCTGAACTGGAAAGATCTAAAGCGCATATCATTGTAGAGATTCTGGAATACATACCTAATTCAGTGGGCACAAGAACCATTATCAGGAAGTCTACGGGCGATATCAGTATGGTTTCTTTTGATCATGGCGAAGGAATGAAAGAAAAAACAAGCCCTTTCGAAACCTTTGTTCAGGTTATCGAAGGCAAGGCAGAGCTTGTTATCGACAAACAGACCATTCTGTTGCACACTGGTGAAGGGATCATTATTCCTGCACACGCACCCAATCATATCGAGCCCAATGGCCGGTTTAAATTGATACTTACCACTATTAAAAGTGGTTACGAATAAAGAATGTATTAACCAGAAAATCACCTTTTCGCTTATTTCTTATAATGGCCACGACGAATGAACAACTGCTACCGGCGAGAGTCGGGCAGTTGTTATTTCCAAACCAGCTTTAAATCTGTAGCATGATTGATATAGAACAATTCCGGATCGGCAATTTTGTGCTGGTGGATAACAAACTACGTAAAATATGCAGCCTCAATATTAATGGAAAAGAAAAAGAAAAACTGATTGGCTTTGAGATGGATGGAGATGTTCAATTTGAAAATGCAGCGTCTGACAGGCTGGAGAATGTAAAGATCACCGATCAGTTACTGGTGCTCCTGGGTTTCACCTTCCATCCTTATTTCAGGTTATGGCAACACCACAGGCCTGAAAAGACCTATTCCATAGAATTGGATAATGATTATTTTCCGCTGGATTTTGCTCATCATCCAATTGTACAGCATATGCTCCATTTACACCAGTTACAAAATCTTTTCTACAGCATCCAGGGTGCAGAGCTGGCTTTTCAACCACAGCATCAGGCATAAGGGCGTCCCAGTTGCTTCATGAGGCGAACATGAGAATAAATAGCCTGCTGCATCGTAGGGTAGTAATTGTAAGGGAGCCCGAAAAGTTCACATTGCTGCCGTACTATCTTACTCAATGCCGGGTAATGCACATGACTGATCTGAGGGAAAAGATGATGTTCAATTTGAAAGTTCAACCCACCCACCAGCCAACTGATCACTTTGTTTTCAGGAGCAAAATCGGCTGTGGTGCTGACCTCGTGAGCAGCCCATTCCTGGGCTATCACTTTGGGACTTTCTCCAATGTACCCGAAAGTAGTTTTCTCTACCACATGCGCCAGTTGGAAAACAATGGACAAGGCAAGTCCCATTACCGCATGAACAATGAGAAAACCCGTGAGCCAGGGTTGCCAGCCAAGGAAATAAACTGGCACCGCTACATAAAAGAACAGGTACAACAATTTGCTTGTCCAAAAAACAAAATGCTGATGCAGGCCAATATGCCTGATCGGAGTATGGTGGATCTTACGGGTGAAGTACTTTACAAAATCCGTGCCCCACATCCAGTTTAGTGTGCTGATGGCATACAGAAGATATACGTAAATGAACTGGAAGCGATGTATGGGCCTCCATCGCTGCGTGGTACACATCCTTATCAGGAAGCTATTGGCAAGATCATCATCAATACCATCGATATTGGTATAAGTATGATGGATCACATTGTGCTTGATCTTCCAGATAAATTTGTTACTGCCCAAAGCATTCATGCTAAGGCCCATGAGCTCATTCACCCATTTTTTGCGGGAATAACTGCCATGACAGGCATCATGCATCACATTGAAAGCGATACAAACAAGGCACAATCCCAGCAAGACTGCCAGCAGGATCCCGGATACTCCGTGATAGTGCCCCAAAAGAAGGTAAACATACAGTCCAATGGCAAGTGGAATCAATATGAATGCTTTCAAATACAATTTCCAATTGCCGGTTTTTCTGAGGCGCCTGCTTTGAAAATAAGCATCCACCGATTTCTTAACGGCCTGGTAGAACAGGCGGTTACTGTTATCAAATGTTACTCTGGACATATGCTTTGCGATGGGTGATACAATAGACGATACCTGCTAAAGGTGATACAATTTGCCCGGAGCAGCGTTATAGGATTCCAGTATTATATCACATAATTCCCACTTTCCGGGAAGGCCATCAAAGCTCGTCCAGCATATTACGCCGCTGGGTTTTGATCTGTTTGAAATAGGAAGGAGTAAGTCCCGTTACTTTTTTGAATTGAGCGGATAAATGCGATACGCTGCTGTAATGCATCTGGAATGCAATTTCGGAAAGTGTGAGTTCATTGTAGACCAGCAGTTCCTTAACCCGTTCGATCTTGTGGGAAATGATAAACTTCTCGATGGTAGTGCCCTGCACTTCCGAGAAGATATTGGCCAGGTAAGTATAATCGTAATTCAATTGCCGGCTCAGGTATTCAGAGAACTTGACCCTTAGTGGTTCTTCGGAGTAATGCACCAATTCGATAATCACTTGCTTTATTTTTTGGATAAGCATGCTTTTTTTATCGTCCATTAGATCCAGTCCGGATCGTAACAGAACAGACCGGATCTCTTCCCGTTGTTCCGGGGTAATGGTTTCAAGGATTTCTGCTTCTCCCAGTTCCACTACAGTACAATGCAATCCAAGTTTTGTTAACTCATCCCTCACCACCATTTTGCAGCGAATGCATACCATATTTTTTATGAAGAGTTTCAAGGAGATCCGTGTTTATGCAGGCACATAAGGCAGTATGTGAAATTACTCATTTTTTAGCAAAGCCCGCAATTTACAGGCCCGCTACCGGTAAACCGCATTACCTGACATAAACCACCATCTGACCTATGTTACGAGAATCCAGGATCCCCATCAAGTATTCTTTCGGCATCATCAAATATGAGCTGATCATTGTTCTATTGCTGGGACTGGCAACCCATTTTGGAGCCTTTGAGCTGATGAGCACATTACCGGTGATGCCACTGGCCATTCCTGCATTCCTGGGCACTTCCATTTCGGTATTGCTTTCGTTCAAGATGAACCAGTCTTACGACAGGTGGTGGGAGGCCAGAAGGATCTGGGGAAGTATCCTGAACGATTCCAGAAGCCTTATCATCCAACTGCAATCTTTCACAGAAACCAAAACGCCTCTGATAAAACTGATCGGCTACCGGCAAATAGCCATGGGATATGTGCTGGGCAGATCATTACGCAGGCAGAACACGTTGCAGTACATTGCACACCTGCTTCCACTGCACGAGCTCACAGCAGCGGCCACACAAAACAACCAGTCACTTTTCCTTTTGCAGAATACTGCCAGGGATCTGCAGGAGCTTCGCCTGCGTAAGAATATCGATGTACATGCACATATCCACCTCCAGGAAACCATTATCCGTCTTACAGATTCCATGGGAGGGGTTGAAAGGATCAACAATACTGTTTTCCCTTCCACTTATCGGCTGGTGCTGCATTTCATCATTTACCTTTTTGTTATGACCCTGGCCATCTCACTGAAAGACATAGACAATCGCCTGGTGATACCATTGCTGCTGCTGATCTCTGCCGGTTTCTTTCTCATTGAGAAGGTTGCGTACTACCTGCAGGATCCTTTCAGGAACAGGCCCAGCGATGTAGCCATTACGGAGATCGCAAAGACCATAGAAAAAGATATAAGGCAATTATTGGGAGAAGAAGCTACAGCAACAGAACCCGAGACCAGAACATATTTCATAATGTAGCATGGCCCGAAATTTTTGCTGAATTATTAAACACGCAACAGTAATTCCATGAAGACGTTAAAGATCGGCATAATCGACCTCGTTTGCAAAGGCCCCAATAACACACTATGGGCTCAAACAATGCATGCAAACCTCGCCAGCATTATGCCCCAGGTTATTGCCACCTGGTGTGAACAGGAAGGATGCAAAGTTACTCTGGTCAGCTATACCGGAAAGGAAGACCTTACGAAGGAACTCCCGGATGGAGTTGACCTGGTTTTCATCAGCGCCTTTACCCAGGCTGCCCAGTTTGCCTATGCCCTGAGTAATTATTTCCATAGCAGGAAAGCAGTAACCGTACTCGGTGGTCCGCACGCCCGGTGTTATCCTGACGATGCCGTTACATATTTCGATTATGTACTCGGTTTTACAAACCGGGGTATCATTACTGATATATTGAACAATTGCAGCCGCCAGCAGCCCGTTGGGATATTCTTATCAGCCGCCAAACAAACAATAGAACTATCCAGTGTGGAAGAACGATGGAAATTCATAGAACCTACTTTGAAGAAAGCGCCATTGCTGAAATTTGTGCCCATGCTGGGGAGCGTAGGCTGCCCATATACCTGCCCTTTCTGTATCGATTCCACAGTCCCTTATCAATCTATGAACTTCCACCTCATCAAAACAGATCTGCAATTCCTGCTCACCAAATTCAAATCGCCCTGGATAGCCTGGCATGATCCCAATTTTGGCGTCAGGTTCGGGGAATACATGGATGCCATCTCCGAAGCCGCACCACCTGGAAGTTTCCGCTTTGTTGCAGAAAGCAGCTTATCCATTCTCACAGAAGATCACCTGAAAATTTTCAGGAAAAATGGCTTCAAAGCGCTGTTGCCGGGTGTGGAATCCTGGTACGAACTGGGCAATAAATCCAGGGCATCCAATATTACCGGCGAAGAAAAGGTGAACCGGATCTCGGAACATGTGAATATGATCCTCAGGTATATCCCCTATGTACAAACGAATTTTGTACTGGGACTGGACAGCGATTCAGGAGACGAGCCATTTGAACTGACCAAACGCTTCATTGACCGGTCCCCTGGCGCATTTCCGGGTTATTCACTGCTCACAGCCTTTGGAGAAGCTGCCCCACTGAATCTCGAATACCAAAAATTGGGCAGAGTGATCCCTTTCCCTTTCCACTTTCTCGACAATCACTCGGCCATGAACATCAAGCCCAGGAATTATGAATGGCTCGACTTCTATAACAAGGTAATCGATCTAACCTCATACTCGTTCTCTGTACGGGCGCTTTACCGCCGCTTTAAAGCCACGCCGGACCGGACACCCAAATGGATGAACCTCATGCGGGCCATCTCTTCAGAAGGATATGGAAGATTGAGATTCTACCAAAAACTCCGGCAAAAACTTACTGAAGACAAGGCCCTGAGACGCTTCTTCGATGGCGAATCCAACGAGATCCCCTCCTTCTATACATCCAACATCAGAAAAGACCTTGGAATATGGTGGGATTGGCTTCCAAAGAGCGCTTTGTTCCATAATGTGAATGCATTTATGCAAAAGAATCCTGCCTGTTCTTAACCAGACAGAATAAAAGGCATAACTTTAGATGGTAACCCCAACGCTTTGCCCCGCAATTCATACCCTGTTTCGCTGAAAGCTTCCAATCAGTCTGCTGTCCGCCTTTACAGTAATTGCAAATTTGTTGATCAAAACGGAAGAGAATAAGCATGTATATATACATCAAAAACATGGTCTGTGTGCGATGTAAAATGATCGTGAAAACAGTGCTGGATTCCCTAAACATCCAATTCAATGAAGTAGAACTGGGAAAAGTTGTACTTTCTTCAGATCTGAATCCTGAACAAAGAAGGGAATTGAATGCTGCCCTGAGATATTACGAACTGGAATTACTGGATTCGCCCAAACAGATCCTTGTTGAGAGCATTAAGGTATCGATCATCGAAATGGTAGATACTGCCAAAGGTGAGAAGTCTATTAAATTTTCCGGACTACTCAGCAGGAAGCTGAACCGGGATTATACTTATCTGGCAAACATTTTTTCTGAGATCGAAAAAAGCACCATTGAGAAATTCTACATCCTGAAGAAAGTTGAACGTGTGAAAGAATTAATGATATACGAAGGAATGAGTATCAAGGAAATCGCTTTTCAATTGAGCTATAGCAGTGTTGCACATCTTAGCACACAGTTCAAAGCAGTAACAGGAATAACGCCCGCCCGGTTCAAGAAACTATGGCAGGCGCAAAGAAGGGTTTCCTGAACAGACGCTTTCAAACAATTTGTACCCGTAGCTAAAATAAATGTCATGACCATACCTCCGAGGATATTACTAATTGTAGACGACGATCCCGATGACCGGAATCTCTTCATTGCAGCAGTGAAAGAAGTTGAAGAATCAATGATCTGCATCACGGCTGATAACGGACAGCAGGCGCTGGAACTGTTGAACAACAAAGAAACCCCACTGCCGGATTTTATCGTTCTGGATCTTAGAATGCCACGCTACAGCGGAAAGACATGCCTCGCGGCAATAAAAGCTGACACAAGGTTGAAAAACATCCCGGTTTTCATCTATACAACTTCCAACAATGTGGAAGAATCCAATGAACTGGCCCGGATGGGCGCCTGCCACTTCATGACTAAACCAGGTAATGCGGATGAGATCTACTACCTGGTGTCGTTCATACTGGGAGAACCCTGGAACACCTATTCGAAACAATAAAGAAATCCGCGCCCCTCCTTTTCCCTTCACATCGGAAATACTTTCTCCCTATCATCGGTCATAATACCATATTTTTATGCAATATCAGGCTCACTGTTTGCCTGAACAAAACGGTTTCTTAATGGTAAAAAAAGTCCCTGCTGCAAGAACTACCACTCATAAAAAGTCAGCCAAATCATCCCCCTCAACAAAGGATTCCTTCCCTATTGTAGCTATTGGCGCTTCAGCAGGTGGCCTTGAAGCCATGACAAAGTTGATAAAGCATCTTCCACCCACTACAGGCATGGCATTCATTTATGTGCAGCACCTCAGTCCGGAACATGAAAGCATTCTTGCTTCATTGTTGAGCAAGAGCACTAAGATACCAGTGCAGGAAGTAACAGATAAGACGAAGATCCAACCAGACAATATCTATGTGATGCCATCGGATAAGGAGATGAAAGTAGTGGATGGCAAGATCAAACTGTTTCCCAGATCCCCAAGTCGGGGTGTGAATATGCTCATCGATCTCTTCTTTACTTCACTGGCGGAGAAACACCAGGAAAATGTGATCGGTGTTATTCTCTCAGGCAGCGCTAACGATGGAACCAAAGGGATGAAAGCCATCAAGTATGAAGGGGGGTTGACCTTTGCCCAGGACGATACAGCCAAATTCAACAGCATGCCCCAATCCGCCATCGCTGCAGGTGTTGTTGATTTTGTACTGCCGCCGGAGGAGATCGCCCGCGAACTTACGCGGCTCAGCAGGCATCCCTATATTCGGTCAAATGGTACGCAGCAAACCACCGAGGATGATATCAACAATAACAATCCGGACCTGAAGTTTATCCTGAACCTCCTGCACAAGTCCTCCGGTGTGAATTTTGCCCTGTACAAAATGAATACCGTTAAGCGGCGGATCCTTCGCCGGATGCTGCTGCACAAAATAAAAACACTGAAAGAATATGCAGGTTGGTTGGAAGACAAAAAAGAAGAAACAACTACGTTGTATAACGACCTGCTGATAAACGTCACCAACTTCTTCCGGGATCCTGAAGCCTGTAAATATCTAAAAACTACCCTGTTCCCCAAATTATTGAAAACAAAAAAAACAGGCGAGCCGCTTCGCATATGGGTTACCGCCTGTTCAACGGGTGAAGAAGCTTATTCCATGGCGATGCTGCTGCTTGAGATCCAGGAAACCAGGTTCAGGGATATCCCGGTCCAGATCTTTGCAACCGACCTGAGCAACCAGGCTGTCAGCAAGGCGCGCATTGGCGTATATACGAAACAGGAACTGGAGCAGGTTTCCCCCAAACGTTTACAAAAATTTTTCACGCGCTCCAATGGGGATTACCGGATTACGCAAACGGTACGCGATATGTGCGTATTTGCAGCACACAATCTCCTGAGCGACCCGCCCTTTTCCCGGGTGGACTTCATCAGTTGCTGCAACCTCCTGATCTATTTCGATACTGCTGCACAAAAAAAAGCAATTGAAACCTTCCATTATGCCTTGAACCCTGATGGCTTCCTGCTGCTTGGAAAATCAGAAACAGTGGGCTCATCGGCCCAGCTCTTTTCTGCTTTCAATAAAAATCTTAAGATCTATTCCCGCAAGAAGAATTCCGGTTCAGGCTTACTACCGGTGCCGGATAACCGTTTCAACCGCTCTACCCCATCAGCCAACTATATCCCGGAACTGTTGAACAAACCATCCCGGAACTCTACCAACACCAATGGGCTCGATAATGCGGTGAACCTCCTGTTATTGTCGCGCTATGTGCCGGCCAGCGTTGTGATCAACCAGCAAATGGAAATACTGCAATTCCGGGGCTCCACCTCATTATATCTTCAGCATCCTGCAGGAAGGGCCAGCCTGAACATCCTGAAAATGGCCCGCCCGGAAATAGCCTTTGAGTTGAGAAATGCCATTTCCAAAGCCACAAAAACAAAAAAACCGGTACTCAAAAAAGGTATCGAATTGAATGGCGGTAAAACAGTCATTACCCTGGAAGCTGTTCCACTGGGCAAAGAATGGGATGAACCAGTTTTACTGATACTGTTTACCCAACAGGAACAGGAAGACCCGGTACAGGCATCTAAAAAGTTGAAAAATACGCCAGGGGCCAATGAGCGGAAAATTGCCAGGCTGGAAGAAGAGATGGTCGCCTACAGAGATGAACTGCGTACCATCAGCCATAACCACGAAGCTGCCATTGAAGAGCTGCAGAGCGCCAATGAAGAAGTGGTCAGCAGCAATGAAGAATTACGCAGTATCAATGAAGAGCTCGAAACCTCAAAAGAAGAGATCCAGTCTGCCAATGAAGAACTGGCAACCACCAACCAGGAACTGCAAACCCGCAATGAACTCCTGAATGAATCTTATCTATATTCCGAAGCCATCATATCCACCATACATGATCCGATGATCATCCTGGATAAAGACCTCCGGATCAAAACAGCCAACAAATCTTTCTACAGGCAATTCCATTTGAATGAAGAAGAAACAGAAGGCATGCTGTTGTACGATGTCGGTAACCGGCAATGGGACATCCCGAAACTGCGGATATTGCTGGAAGACATCATTTCCAGGAATTCCAGTTTCAAGGATTTTGTAGTGGAACAAACATTCCCCAGGTTAGGTAAGATCATAATCAGGCTGAATGCAAGAAGAGTGCTTCAACAGGCCCATCGTGAACAACTGATCCTGCTGGCCATTACCGACATTACCGAGTCCGTAAACAAACAGCGTATCGACACCAAAATACTGGAAGAAAAGATCGATATCCAGCAGGAAGCAGCCAAACTATTCCGCTTTATCGCAGATACCATGCCGCAAAAAGTCTGGACTGCAGACGCTGATGGCAAAAGAACTTACTTCAATCAGCAATGGATAGATTATACCGGTGTAAACCTGGAAGAATTGAAGTCCGTGGAAATGGAAAGCGTCATTCATCCCGAAGACAAAGCAAAGGCCAGAGATTCCTGGAATGAATCGATTGCTACGGGAAGGAACTTTGAGATCGAGATCCGATTAAGAGGAAAAGATGGACAATACAGGTGGCATTTGAGTCGTGGGGAAGCATACAGGGACCAATCAGGAGCAATAAAACTCTGGATCGGCACCTATACAGAGATCCAGAAACAGAAAACACAATCACTGGAGTTTGAAAATGCAGTGCTTCAACGTACAAAAGAATTACAGGCAGCCAATGAAGAGCTCAGGAAAATGAACAAGGAACTGGAATCCTTCGCATATGTTTCCAGTCATGACCTGCAGGAACCACTGCGTAAGATCCGGCTTTTTGTAAATCTCATTACCAGGGAGGAAAGTAAAAACCTCTCCAAGAAAGGAAATGAGTATTTTGAAAAGGTACAATCATCCGCAGAACGGATGAAAGTATTGATAGAAGACCTGCTGACCTTTTCAAGGATCAATACAACAAACACCACCATCGAACTTACTGATATTTCAAAGATCATACATGAAGTGATAGCGGAACTGCATGAAGTGATTGAGCAGAAAAAAGCAATAGTGGAAGTGAACAGCGTCTGTAATGCCCGCATCATCCCTTTTCAATTCTATCAGCTTATCCAGAATCTCCTGAGCAATGCACTGAAATTTGTAGATCCTTCCCGGACCCCGCATATCATTATCGAAGGGAAAAGTATACAAGGTGAAGAATTGAACAATCCACGCCTGTTGCCGCAACAAACCTACTGCCATTTAAGTATTACAGACAACGGAATAGGGTTTGAAGCTGAATTCCAGGAACAGGTGTTTGAAGTGTTTCAACGCCTGCATAACCAGGAAGCATATCCCGGTACAGGTATTGGGTTAGCCATAGCCAAGAAAATAGTGGAAAACCATAAAGGGCTGATCACTGCCACCAGTGGGCTGAATAAGGGAACAAGGTTCGACATTTATCTTCCGGAAAAGATATGATCAATCCCCAAATGTGTGAATTATGTAAATCCAGTCAGGGATTACATAAAAAACATATCCACACAACCAGCTAATTTTAGGTGGGGCAATTAATCTGAATATTGGATATCGAATTACAAGGGGGCTGCATTTCCATCCAGCCCCCATATTTACCTATCTGCCCATGTTTAGACAAATAGAAAATTCCTCTTTTGTTTTGAATGCTCTGAATTAACTGCATGATATATCATTTTATTGATCAATTATTGATTTTAGAACAGAGCTTGATATTTCTCCTGTTCAGCATTGCGCTTTTCCCAGATTTCTTTCATCTTCTGGGCAGCTTCTTCCGGTGTGATTTTTATATACCTGTAAAAATCTCTCAGGCTTTTATGGCCACTAATCTTCATGATTAATTCAACCGGCGTTCCGGCAAGAAATTCATTTGTACAGAAAGACCTCCTACAGGTATGTGATGTAACCCAATCACATTTGTCTCTTACTTCTTCAATTCGCTTTTTTCCCTTTTTATAAGAGTGTTTTACTTTCTCCGTAATACCAGCAAGCCTGGCAACTGTTTTTATATGTCGGTTGAACTCAGCATTGGTGAGCGGGACATAACCATCAATGAACCTTCCCTGAAGAATTTCCTTCGCTGCTTTTCGGAGTGGAATAACTACCCTGTGATAAGATTTATATTGTTTCTTGTGTAAGTAATCTCCACGAACATCTGGTGAATCCAGTGCTGAAAAATCACTGAAACGAAGTCCGGTGAGACAACCCAATACAAAATCATTTCTATAAGGGATCAGGTGTGGATGGGCACTAAGATCTACCTGATATATCTTTTCAATTTCTTCCCAGGTCAAGTAGACAGCATCGGAATCCTCCCCAATACTTCCCCATTCGCTGAAATCGATAGGTGCAATTATTTTCTTTTTTATTCTATGGTTCAGGAAGCGGCGAAGCTGGTTTATTACTTTTCCGAATGTATTCACTTTTAGCCCCACAATGATCTTCCTGCGTCTTGTTTGAACGTGTTCATAAGACAAAAAATCCACGAAGTCCTGATAAAAGTCAGCCGTAAATGAATCAAATGTGATAGTAATATTTCTGGAAGTCTGATAACATCGCATCAGATATGCCATGTTCCTGAAAGCAGCAGGAAACTCTTTGCACATATTCTTCTCTTTCGCCTGTATATACAGTTCGATTTGTTTGTAAACATCCGTTCGTATCTCATCCTGTATTTTCTTTTCTTCTTCTACTTTCTCCTGCTCCGCTTTTCTTACTAATTCATCCAGGGAATAGATGTCCAGATCCGGTTTATAAAATTGCTTTACAAACGCCCCTTTGTTTTCAATGTTCTTCTTCGTGGCATAAGCGATCACATCCTCCACCAGTCGCATTTGTTTTAATAAGGATTCGTTCAAAATGGCAGGTCTGCCATACTCAATAGGGAGATCAGGCAAAATGGTCGAGTTATTCTTGTCCCAGAAGTCCACGTGGATCACTAACCCGGTATCCAGGAGGGTCTTGTGTACATTGTCATAACAGTATTGAATATGAATGTTTGAGGTCCCATCGAGACGGGGTCGAAAACAGCCGGGTTTGATTGCATACAACATAGAATCCGCATTTTTCAGTCGAGGAAATGGTCGAGGAACCGGGGAATAAACTATGTTATAGCTATATAAAGGTACGTCGCGGCGCTTGGAGCTACCTGTTATACTCTTCTGAAAATCAGGCGTTTTCTCTAAAGTTGTATAAAATAACAAAAGGACCGCCGATAGGCGATCCTTGAGTAAGAGGTCCCGAGCAGATTCGAACTGCTGTAGGAGGTTTTGCAGACCTCTGCCTAGCCACTCGGCCACGGAACCATTGAGGGAGTGCAAAAGTAGGATAATTGTTCGATATTTGACAAGAACTATCGATACTTTTTATGGGAACAATTCAAGAATCTGAACTGATAATCAATGAACGGGGGGCCATTTACCACCTGGACCTCCTCCCTGAAGAGCTCGCCACCACCATCATCACTGTGGGGGATCCCGACCGTGTAAGCAAGGTCAGTAGCCAGTTTGACCGGATCGAAATTAAAAGACGGCACCGGGAATTTGTAACCCATACGGGATATGTTGGCAGTAAAAGACTGTCAGTAGTGTCCACCGGCATCGGCCCAGATAATATAGATATCGTTTTGAATGAGCTGGACGCCCTGGTAAATATCGATTTCAAAACACGTACCATCAGGCATGATCACACTGTTCTCAATATCGTTCGGATCGGTACTTCCGGCTCTCTTCAATCCTCCATCCCGGTAAACAGCTGGGTGGCCAGCACTCATGGCCTGGGTATCGATAATCTCCTCAACTTTTACAGGATCGAGGAAAATGAAGAAGAAAGACAGGTACTCCAGAGCTTTATCACCCAAACACAGCTGAATCACCGTATCTCTCAACCTTATATCAGTTCGGCCGCCCCCGCCCTGCTGAAACATTTCGTAACCAATTTCCAGCACGGTATCACGGTTACCTGCCCGGGCTTCTATGGCCCACAGGGGCGGGTATTGAGGCTGGGCCTCAGCCACCCGGACCTGGTAGATCGTCTCACCAATTTTTCGTTTGGTCAGCACCGGATCACTAACTTTGAGATGGAAACGGCAGCTATCTATGGTCTGGGAAAATTACTGGGGCATCATTGCCTGTCGCTCAGCTCCATCGTGGCCAACCGGGTGGACAGGACTTTTTCAGACAATGCAGCGGCCAATATGGACAAACTCATCACCACAACAATTGATATACTCAAAGGGTTATAATTTTTATGGACTTACAGTTTTTCAAATACCAGGGCACAGGCAATGACTTTGTGATCCTGGACAACAGGAACGGACAGTACGACGCATTGACAAACGAACAAGTGAACCGGATCTGCAACCGCCGCTTCGGCATCGGCGCAGACGGCCTGATGATGCTCAACACTAAAGCCGGTTACGATTTCGAAATGAAATACTATAACGCTGACGGACGCCCCGGCACCATGTGCGGCAACGGAGGACGCTGCCTCGTAAAATTTGCCTGGCACCAGGGCATCCGCCGCACCATGTACAAGTTCATCGCATCAGATGGTGAACATGAAGCCGAGATCGACGATGACGGCACAGTAGCGCTCAAAATGAAAAATGTATCTGCCATTAAAGACTATCACGGCGATTTCATTCTCGATACCGGTTCCCCACACTACATCAAGATGGTTACCGATGTAATGGAAATGGATGTATACAAAAAAGGAATGGATATCCGCTATAGCAACCACTTCGCCAAAGAAGGCATCAATGTGAATTTCGTTGAGCTGAAGAATGATGACGAGATCACAGTTCGCACCTACGAACGCGGTGTAGAGGACGAAACCTACTCTTGTGGCACCGGCGTTACCGCTGCTGCTCTCGTTTGTTACCACAACGAACGCGGCTTCAATGACGTTACCGTTCACACCAAAGGTGGCAAACTCAGTGTTGAATTCGACAGGGTTGACGACGATACTTTCGAGAATGTATGGCTCTGCGGCCCCGCCGAAAGAGTTTTCTCCGGAACCATCAGTGTGCCGGACGCGTCCTGATCATATCTATTTAAAAATACCAGATCATATCCGGAGTTCCCGGATATTTTTTTTGCCACCGCATCAAAACCCTTAAATTGCGTTTAACTGTTTATGTCTGACCATTGCTTGCACCAAATCCTCATAATGAAGCCAGCCTGCTATTGCAGGTAGCTGAAGGCGACCAGAAAGCTTTCGCCACATTGTTCCATGCTTACCACCATCGACTTGGTATCTATCTTTATCAACTCACTTCTTCGAAAACTTTTGCCGAAGAAAATATCCAGGATATTTTCTGCAAAGTATGGGAGAAACGTGCACAACTTCCCGAAATACAGAATTTTCAACACTGGCTTTTCGCTGTTTCCAAAAATCATGCACTCAATGTGCTCAGGAAAATGGTGCGGGAACGCGCAGAACAACTGAACTGGGAAAAGCAACAACTGAATCTTCCTCCGGATGCTGAACTGACCACGGAGGAAAGAATTCAATTGCTTCACAAGGCCATCAGCCAACTCCCGCCCCAACAGAAAAAAGTTTTTATCCTCAGCCGTTACCAGCGGCTCAAATATGTTGAGATCGCCAGAGAACTTAATTTATCCAGGGAAACTGTAAAATCATACCTGCAGATAGCCACCAGCTCCATCAGGAAATATGTAAATACCCATCTCCCGCTTTTTATCTTTTTGTTCATCAGGTTCTTCCACTGAAATGATCTGAAAATATTTTCCAGCCTCAATACCCCCTTTCTGAAAAAAACTGTGTCTTCCTTCAGAACGGCCTTACAACCGTTGAATTCTTATGGATAAAAAGAATCGCCTCAAGTTCATTCTGGAAAGATTCAGTGAAGGCACAGCCAGCTCCTCCGAGCTTGCCGAACTGGAACAACTGCTCAACGACCCCGAAGCAACATCCCTGGTTGATGAACTTTGGGAAAAGGTCCCTGCTTCTGCCACTTTCTTTGAAGAAGGTAAAACTGAAGCCTTGCTTTCCGAAATTGAGGCGCGGAATCAACAGGTGCAAATTCGCGACAGGTTCCGCAAAAGACGGGTCACCTACAGCATTGCTGCATCATTAGCTGTTCTTCTGACTGCCGCTACATTGTACCTGGTGCTTTCAAAAGACAAGCCCGGGAACATCGTTGCCGAAACTCCTGAAACACCCGTCCGCATTGCACCGGGAAACGACAAAGCCATCCTTGTGCTGGCTGATGGAAGCACCATTCAGCTGGAAAGCAGCAACACCACTAATATCCCTGCACAGGGTAATGCGCAGATCACAAATATCAATGACCAGGTGATCTATGCATCGGGAAATGCAAGCGCACCTGTAGTGTACAACACCCTGAAAACACCAAGGGGTGCACAATACCAGCTGCAACTGGCCGATGGCAGCAAGGTTTGGATGAATGCGGGATCTTCTCTTCATTTCCCCACTTCATTTCCCGGGAAAGAAAGGAAAGTAGAATTAACTGGCGAAGCCTATTTCGAAATTGCGAAAGATGCGCAGAAACCATTCCGTGTTACAGTAAACAATATGCAGGTGAATGTTCTGGGCACTCAGTTCAATATCATGGCATATGAAAATGAAACCTCCAAAGCTGTCACCCTTTTGGAAGGCTCAGTGAATGTAGAACACCACCATCAGTCCATGAATTTACAGCCGGGCCAACAGGCGCAATCAAGTGATCAGACCGGCCTCAGGGTGGTTAACAATATAGATACAGAGGAAGCGGTAGCCTGGAAGAATGGCTACTTCATCACCAATCGTACCAGTCTGCCTGTGCTGATGCGCCAGATTGAACGCTGGTACAATGTAGATGTGGTGTACGAAGGCAAAATACCCGACAAGAAATTCGGGGGTAAGATCCCCAGGAAAAGCGATCTGCAGGAAGTATTGAAAGTACTTGAATTAAGTAAAGTGTATACAAAATTGGATGGAAATAAAATAACGATACTGGACCGTTAAAAACTAAGCCGGAGTGTTGGAGCACTGCCGGCTTAAAACGTATCCATAACAAGTCTCTTTGCCAGAGCTCTCCCGGGGATTCCGGGAGAGATATTGTTAATGTAAATACAACTTAAAGGTATGCTATTATGCCCTGATTGCAAACCCACGCGTCTCTATTGGAGACCGATTGCTAAAACGCTGCTCATTATGAAACTAACCGCAGTCCTGTTGTTATTGTTCAGCCTGCAGGCCTGGGCCGAAGGGTTCGGCCAGACAGTAACAGTGAATGTTGAGAAAGTACCGCTGGCCCGGGTATTCAACATCATCGAAAAACAAAGCGATTATGTTTTCTTTTTCGACCAGTCGCTGATCGAAAAAGGAGAAAAGGTAACTGTCCGTTCCCGCAACAGACCATTGAAAGAAGTGCTGGAAGAATGTTTCAGGAACCAGCCATTCACCTGGTCAATTGTAGGCTCGATAATAGTGGTGAAGTCGAAAGAAACACCGGAACAGAAAACGGACTCCCTGCTGGAAATAGCAGCTCCGTATATCCCCATCAAAGGGCGGGTTGTGAATGAAAGCGGACAGCCATTGCCGGGAGCCAGCATCATGATCAGGAACACCAACCGGGGAACCAATGCAGGCTCTGATGGAACCTTTTCCCTTGATGCAGAACCCGGCGTTACGCTGGTGATCTCCTTCGTTGGTTATGAATCGAAGGAAATTGTTGTGGACCGGAACAATTCCATTATCAATGTAGTACTCACGGCTGCTCAAAATGAAGAGAAAGATATCGTGGTGATCGCATATGGCCGCGTGAAAAAGTCTGACCTTACCGGTTCCGTTTCACAGATCAGGGGAAGCGATATCAGCTCCTTCCCCACCACCAATGCTATACAGGCATTGAGCGGACGCGCAGCAGGCGTGAGAGTGATCCAGAATAATGGCGCTCCCGGAAGTCCCATCAGTGTTCGCATCCGCGGCGCCAACTCCATCCTGGGTGGCAATGAGCCATTGTACATCATCGATGGCCTGCCCAGCAGCCCTACCTATCTCCAGAATGAAGACATAGAATCAGTGGAGATCCTGAAAGACGCTTCCTCCACCGCCATGTACGGATCGAGAGGCGGCAATGGTGTTGTGCTCATCTCCACCAATTCCGGAAAAAAGAACCAACCCGCAAAAGTGAAGCTCCATCTCGGATACAGCACACAATCGATCACGAAAAAAATGAAGCTGCTCTCGCCGTTCCAATATGCTTCCTTATACAACGAGCAGGCCGTAAACGACGGACTGGCCCCATACTTTTCACAACAGCAGGTTGATTCTTTCCGGAATATCAAAGGAACAGACTGGCAGGACCTTCTTTTACGCAAAGCGCCCATGTATACCAGCAATGTGAGCGTCAGCGGAGGGTCCGAGAAAACAAGCTTCTTCCTTTCCGGCGGCGCTTTCCTGCAGGAAGGCATCATTCCTAATTCCGATTACAACCGCTATTCATTAAGAACAAATATTAAACATGATTTAAGCAGGGCTGCTACAGTTTCATTTACTGCCGCCTATACGAGAACAGACAGAAGTACGCAGAATTCCCAGCTGGGCAATCGTGGCGGCGATATGTTCGGCGGCATGCTGTATGCGCCACCTACCGTTGAGCCCTATACGCCGGATGGGAAATATGTTCGGCTGAACACCGTGTATCCATTTATCTCCAATGCCATCATCAATCCGCTGGCCATTAAGAATGAAGTCACCAACCGTTTCCAGGTGGATGATATCGTAGCCAACGTGAACCTCCAGGTGGTGCCCGTCAAAAATCTGTCGCTACGGGTTTCCGGAAATATCTTCAACAGCAATCAGCGCAACGACAATTTCCGGAACAGGGACCCTTATGGACTGAACTCTGCGGGCAATGCCAATGTGAACACCAGTCAGTTCACCAGCCTGCTCAATGAAAATATCCTGAACTATAAAAATGTCTTTGGTGGCGTGCACAGTCTTGATGTAGTGGGAGGCGTAATGGCGCAGATGGATAAAAGCACCAGCATGGGATCAGGTAATGCCACTGATTTCCTCAGCAACGAAGTTTTTACCGGAAGCATCCAGTCAGCTGCTGTGCCCGGCCTGCCCACCACCACCTATGCAAAAACAGTGCTGCTGTCTTATGTCAGCAGGATCAATTACGGGTTCGACAACCGCTACCTGCTTACCTTCAGTTTCCGCCGTGATGGGTTTTCCCCATACTCCGCGGAAAACCGCTGGGCCAACTTCCCTTCGGCAGCCATTGCCTGGAGAGCATCCAATGAAAAATTCATGGAGGGCCTGCCCGCAGTATCTGACCTGAAGCTGCGCGCCTCTTACGGCCGTACCGGCAATACCTCTATCAGCCCCTACCAGTCGCTCAATATCCTCCAACCCTATAACACCATTTTCGGGGATGCACTCACTATCGGTTACGCCCCCCGACCTGAATATTCCAGCAAACTGAAATGGGAATTGACGGACCAGGTGGATATCGGTCTCGACCTCGGCCTCTTCAACAACAAGATCCGCCTTACTGCCGACTATTATCAGAAGCATACCAAATACCTGCTGAACAAAGTGCAATTACCAACATCATTCGGATATGAGACTTCGCTGCAAAATGTTGGCGAGATCAGTAACAAAGGTGTAGAACTGGGAATAGATGCAACCGTAATCAGCAACGCCAACTGGAAATGGGAACTGAGTGGCAATATATCCTTCAACAGGAATAAGGTGGAAAAATTATACAAAGGCCAGGACATCAATGGCACCAATATTTTCACCGGGAACATCAACGACTATGTTAACCTGTTGCGTGAAGGCCTGCCTGTTTATGTTTTCTACGGCTATATTGCTGAAGGATATACAGAAACCGGGAATATCAAATACCAGGACAAGAATGGCGATAAATCCATCAATAACCTTGACCGCAGTGTGATTGGCGATCCCAATCCTGATTTCATTTACGGCATGAGCTCCGTTACCAAATACAAAGGCTTTGAGCTCACTGTTTTTATCCAGGGATCACAGGGGAACGATCTCTTCAACCTCAACAAGGCCAGCACACTGGACATGGGATGGGGCCTGAATCAACCCGAAGAAGTGTTCACTGATCACTGGACGGCCGATAAAACCAATGCAAAATATCCGAAGCCATCCAGCAAGATCTCAGCCAATTTCTCAACAAGGTTTGTGGAGGACGGATCTTACCTGAAGTTCAGGAATATCCAACTGGCTTATAATATCCCTGTTGCAAAATTGAAAACGAAAGCCGTAAAATCCGCTCAACTATATGTGAGCGCCCAAAACATGATCATCATCACCAACTACTCCGGCTATGACCCTGAAGTGAATGTTTACGGAGGCGCCAATTCCATGGTGCAGGGCGTTGACTATACTGCTTACCCCAACAGCAAATCGTTCACTGTTGGTATTCGTTGCGGATTCTAAAAACTAATCATCAAAAATATTCCATATGAAATTATTCCTGATAACTGCGAGTGTTAGCCTCTTGTTGCTGGCCTCCTGCTCCAAATGGCTCGACGAGCGCCCCCAGGCGATGGCCGAGGAAAATTTTTATAAAACAAATGTTGAGATCGAATCAGGCTTGAATGCTATTTATGAGACCGTCCGTTACCTCTCCACTTTCGGTGGCTTCTACACCATTCAGCAGGAGATCAACACTGAATACATGTATGGGCGCGGCAGCTTTTCACCTATGAATAGCTACCAGGGTCTTGACAATACCAATGTTGGACGCATTACCGATACCTGGAACAATTTTTACAAAGGCATTCGCAATGCCAATCTGATCATCAAGAAGGCGCCACTTGCGCCGCTTGTTTCGGACGCAGACAAGAACAAGTATATCGGGGAAGCCAGGTTCTTGCGCGGGCTCTATTATTTTCACCTGGTGAGGAACTGGAATGGCATTCCATTGCATACTGAAAACAATCTCGATTCCATCAATGTTCCCAAAACCAGCGCGGAAAAAATATATGAACTGATCGAATCCGACCTGCTGTTTGCAGAACAACACCTTCCGGAAAGTCCGCGGCTCATCGGCGCAGCCACCAAATGGGCCGCCAAGACCGCACTGGCAGAAGTGGCGCTGACCCTGAAAAAATATGATCTTGCCAAGCGCGCCGCCAGTGAAGTGATTGAATCGAAAAAATATTCACTGGTGCCGGTTGAAGTGGGCGAAGACTTTGAACAACTCTATGGACGTGACGCCAACAATACATCAGAAGAGATCCTCTATTTCAAGTACTCTTCCAAAGTATCCGGACAGGGTTTTCAATACCTTGCATACCTGCACGCCACCAAAACCACGCATTTCCCTCCGGGAGGCTTTGCCACCATTTACAGCGACTCACTGAATCCCTTCCTGAAAAACTGGGACAGGGCTGATCTTCGGTACTACTACAACTGGTATCCATCGGATGTAGGCGTTGCGCAGAAAACAACGGTGCTCTGTAAAAAATTCAGCGACCGCACGGCAACCATTCAACAGGGAAACAATGATTACCCGCTCTATAAATATTCCGATGTTTTACTTTTCTATGCCGAAGCTGAAGCTGTGTCCACTAACGCAGTTACTGCCGATGCCGTAGAAAAACTGAATATGGTGCGCCGCCGCGCATATGGTAAGCCAGCCAAAACTCCGGACCCCTCTCTCGATTTTGCTGTTGCAGACTTCCCTTCGCTGGATGCCTTTGTACGGCGCGTAGTGCTGGAACGCGGCTATGAATCCATTGGGGAAGGCAAACACTGGTTCGATCTGAAACGCCTCGGTCTTGTGCAGGAAGTGATCCAGGAAGTGGAAGGCTTGACGGTTGCAGAAAAACACATGCTTTGGCCTATCCCTCCCCGTGAGTTCAATGGCAATACAGCACTGGACCCCACCAAAGATCAGAATCCGGGATACTAGCACCACTATTCTCTCAATTTTAATGCAACTGGATTATGAAATATTTCGGAATGGTATTGCTTTTCCTTTCGGGCATCACCTGCCTGCAAAGCTGTGGAAGCAATACTGAAAATACAAAGACCGATATCTGCATCTATGGCGGCAATGCCGCCGGTGTGGTGGCCGCCTATACTGCCGCCAAAATGAATATGAAAGTACTGCTGATAGAGCCCGGCCAGCGCCTGGGCGGGCTCACTTCCGGCGGTCTCGGCTATACCGATATCGGTAATAAATATGCTATCAGCGGACTGGCCCTCGATTTCTATCGCCGCGTTGGTAAACATTATGGAAAACTTGAACAATGGATATTCGAGCCACATGTTGCAGAGAAGATCCTGAAAGAACTGATCAGCGATGCAAATGTGCAGGTGATCTATGGCCATCAGTTGACTGGCGTGGAAATGACGGGTGGGAAGATAATTTCCATTACTGTAGATTCCGTTGCCGGAAAGGGTATGAAGAAGATCGACGCAGGCGTATTCCTCGATTGTTCCTATGAAGGCGATCTAATGGCTAAAGCCGGCGTTTCGTATACAGTAGGCCGTGAGGACAATAGCTTGTACAAAGAAACCTATAACGGCGTTCAGGTGCTTGAAGGACATCAGTTCCCGGATGGTATCGATCCCTACAAAATTCCCGGCGACAGCAGCAGCGGCCTGATCTGGGGAATAAGCAACGGCGCATTGGCTCCGCAGGGAAGCGGCGACAAAAAAGTACAAGCCTATAATTTCAGGATCTGTCTTAGCAGGGACCCTGTCAATATGGTGCCCATCACCCAACCGGACAACTATGATCCGGCCCGCTACGAGCTCCTGCTTCGCTACCTTAAACACAAAGTACCGGGCGACCTCTGGGGCTTCCTGAAATTTGACCTCATGCCCAACAACAAGACCGATATCAACAATAACGGTCCCATTTCAACGGATATGATCGGCATGAACCACCATTATCCTGAAGCCGATTATGCCACGCGTAAGAAGATCATTAAAGAACACGAAGATTATACAAAGGGCCTGCTCTATTTTATTGGTCATGATGAACGGATGCCGGAACACCTGCGCAAACAGATGCTGCAATGGGGATACCCAAAGGATGAGTACATAGAAAACAATCACTGGTCGCCCCAACTGTATGTGCGTGAATCACGACGTATGATCGGCGCCTATGTGATGACGCAGCACAATTGTGAAGGAAGGGAAACAGTTGATGATGCGGTTGGCCTGGCTGCTTACACCATGGATTCACATAATTGTCAGCGTATAGTGGTGAACGGTATGGTGAAGAATGAAGGCAATGTGGAGATCGGCGGATTCGGCCCTTATCCCATTGCTTATCGTTCCATCACTCCAAAAGCAACTGAATGCACCAACCTGCTGGTGCCGGTTTGTTTATCTGCCAGCCATATCGCCTACGGCTCCATCCGGATGGAACCAGTGTTCATGGTATTAGGGCAATCAGCCGCCATCGCAGCAACGCTCGCCATCAAAGAAAAAACAACTGTTCAGGATCTTGACGTAAAAGCCATTCAATCCCTGCTGGCAAAAGATCCCCTGATGAATGGAAAAACTCCGGAGCTTGTTGTTGACAACGACGATACCGCGCATGTACAACAATCAGGCAACTGGAGCCATCACAAGAGAGGCGCATATGGTCAGTCGATGCTGATAGACAGCAGTAAAGGCAAATCACCCAAATCGATCCGTTTCCTTCCGGCCCTCGAACAATCCGGCGATTACCAGGTGTACACTTATATTCCCAAACTGTCCGGCATTTCTTCGGTTATACCTGTTAGTTTGTTCGATGGAACCAGCAGCAAACAAATTGATATCAAAGCAGCAGCTATAACGGTGGAAGGACAAACCTCCGGTGAATGGATCAGCCTTGGTAAACACAGGCTGGAAAAAGGAAAAAATGTATTTGTGGAAATATCCAATAAAGGAGCCGATGGATTTGTTTTTGCCGATGCCGTGCTTTTGATCCCTATGTAATTTACTTAGCGTGTGACCAGTCGCTCGCCTCTGGCGAGTGACTTCTATTTAGTCGCCTCCGGCGACGCGGTGTTCGCCGGAGGCGAACCAATACCGGTCACTCGCCGGAGGCGAGCGACTGGCCACACTCCGGCCTGGCCACACACTTTTTATTTGAATTACTCTTCAAATCTAAACCTGCTTGCATATGAAAAATTTACTCATACTGCTTCTTTGCATCATAGCATGGAGCAACAATCATGCACAATACATCCTTATCGATGATATGGAAGGCAATGGTCCTGGTTCCGGTAAATGGATCTACAATGCCGGCGCCAACGCCACCGGAACTGTAGTATTCAATGCAACCAATCCTGCCCCATCTGGGGTCAACCCCAGTTCACAGGTAGCCAAATTCACGAAAGACACTACCTGCTCCCCCTATATGGCCGCCAGTTGCAGCCTGCCTGCACCACTCGATCTTTCAGCCGGGGCTACTTTCCGGATGCGCGTATACAGTAATGTGCGCGAAGAAGTATTGTTCAAGTTGCAACCCGGCAGCGATTACACACAGGCCGTTTTCAAAACGTACCGGATCCAGAACCTGAACACATGGGAAGAAGTGGAATTCACATTCACCGGCATCAATCATCGCACTGATCTCAACCGGATCACCATCCAGTTCATCGATGGGAAAAAAGCAAATGGCATTCTCTACTTCGATCATATCGAAGCGCCGAATCCCACCAGTATCCGGCTCACCAGCCAACATATTCCTATGGGTAATGAAAACGGGAAAACCATCGAAGTAAAAATCACAGGCGATATATTCAAAACAGTGATAGAACCTTCTCACTGGCATACTTCAGCATTACCACCGGGTGTAACGGTTAGCAGTATCCTAAGAATGAACGACAGCATTGTGAATATTCAACTCGGCGGTAATTCCCCTGCCAATTATTCCACCACTACTTTTCGCCTTAGCGTGGATTCCGCCGCACTGCAAAATCCCAAAGCGGCCGCTTACACAGCCAGGGGGGCCGTGATATTTGATGGCAATCCTGCATGGACGATGATCTATAATGATGAATTCGATTATACAGGTCAACCTGATCCCACAAAATGGACCACTGATCCACGTCCGAAAGGATGGATCAACAGTGAGCAACAGGTGTACACGGATTCCTCCCATGATAACGCGCGGGTACGCAATGGCAACCTGGTGATCACAGGAAAGAAGAATTATCCAACAGGTGATCCGGCTGCACCCTGGTCCTCTGCTCGCGTGATCTCGCTGGGCAAAATGGAATTCCTCTATGGCAAAGCTGAAATGCGTGCAAAACTGCCACGCGCAAGGGGCTCCTGGCCTGCATTCTGGCTGATGCCAACTACAAACGCTTATGGTAACTGGCCAAAAAGCGGTGAGATAGATATCCTGGAACATGTAGGCAACAACTTCGGTAAGGCCATGTGCGCAGTGCATACCGAAAATAAGAACTGGACAAATGGTGGCAACCTCGGAGGCAACCAGATAATACCCGACCTCGATACAGCCTACCATGTATACGGAGTGGAATGGAGCCCCGATTCACTCCGCTTCACGCATGATGGCATTGGCTTCTATACTTACGTGAACCCACATACGGACTGGAAAGACTGGCCCTTTGATAAACCTTTCTACGTGATCCTGAATATCGCGATGGGCGGAGGTATGGGAGGAACGATCGTGGACGCCGACTGGCCCGATAGCATGCTGGTGGATTATGTGCGCATTTCACAGAAAGGACTGGGCACGCCTTATCCCGATTCCATCTCCGTTTCTCCTTCCAATATTTCCGTACTTCCCGGAAAGGCACAGCAATTCACGGCAAAAGTGCTGGACCAGAATGGTCATCTTATGCCAGGCATAACGCCCACCTGGAGCATTTCAGGCAATGGTAATACCATCGATACTAACGGTCTTGCGCAAGTGAATAGCAGTGGCCTGGTCACTGCTATAACCAATGTGGATACATTCACGGTACAGGGTAGCACCAATATCAATATACGGCCGGTCAATTACAAACCCGTGCCTGCCCGGATCGAAGCGGAGGATTTCGATAATTCCAATGGCGGCCGCACTGAAACTACAGCAGACACAAGCGGTGTGCTGAACCTTAGCTATATCGGCAACGGAAGCTGGTACGAATATGATCTCGATGTGCCCGATTCATCGGCTTACCGTATCCGGTTCAGGGTAGCCGTAAGTACACCTTCCAGGATTTCCATTTATCATGATACTACGGAGCTGGGCACTGTTACCCTACCATCCAGCGGCGGCTGGCAGCAATGGATGACGGTCACATCCGCTCCTGTCGTTTTCGGCCCGGGACAAAAAACGATCAGGGTACAATCGCACAACTCCGGCTGGAACTTCAACTGGCTGCAAATCGTGCCTGCTTCTGATCATGCAGTAAGCGCCATAACTGTACAACCCGATAGCGCCAGGATCTTTACCGGCGGTTCCATCCAGTTGACAGCATTGGGCTATGATGCAGACTCCAACTATATCATGCTTTCACCGGCAGCATCCTGGCATACCGGCGCCGGCGCAGCAGTGAACAGTTCCGGATTGTTCAGTTCAGATTCGGTTGGACTGTTCACGGTCACCGCCAGTTCCGGATCATTAAGCGGCCAGGCGACGGTGAATGTATTGGGTACTCCTGCCTTATCCAGGATCGCCATTGTTCCGGATACGTTGATAGTGCCTGTTGGCGCGTCCCAGCAATTCGAAGCTAAAGGTTACGATCAATATGATACACAGGTGCCTCTAACGGACACCATCACCTGGAGCGCAAACGGTTCGCAAAACAGCATCACCCAAACAGGCCTGTTCACTGCCGGCAATATTCCCGGCACCTTTCCCGTCAGCGCCAGCTCGGCAGGCATTACCGGCACACTCGATCTAAAAATCGGTTATACCTGCACGGTAAACAACCGGTATGAAGCGGAATCCGCTTCTTCGCGCGCTCCCGGACTCACGCCTGTGCTTACGGACGATAGCAGCGGTACGCAACACTTCGAGGGCGTCACCACTGGTAAATGGTTCGCTTATAACAACCTGAAAGTGCCTTCAGCCGGAAAATACAATATCCGCTTACGCGTTTCCACCTCTGCTCCCGCTTCCATCAGGATCGGACATGGCGCCTTTACTTTCCGTATCATCCAGGTGCCTTCAACCGGCGGCGCCTGGCAAACCATCTCAGATACGGTAACACTTCCCGCTTTGTCGTACACCGGCATTCATGGTGTAAGCGGGTCCTTCCGCTTCAATTGGTTTACGATCGATAACTGTGCCGCCGCTCCTCCTGCAGTCAAACTTGAACTTTCCCCGGATACAGTGACGATGCTTATTGGAGAAAGCCGCCAATTCACAGCAACAGGTTACGATGTAAATGATCAGCCTGTTCAATTGCCGGGAATCAACTTTACGGTAACAGGCGCTGGAAACAGTATCGACACTGCCGGTCTGCTCACCGCCAATGCCGTGCCCGGCACTTACCAGGTGGTGGCTCACTGGCAGGATTTCAGTGATACTTCACTGGTGCAGCTTGCCTGTGAATGGAGCATGCACCATGAAGCAGAGAGCTGCGCATTCCGCCATTCAGGTCCTTCACTGGAAGCCTGTACGGATGCTGGTGGTGGACAGAATTTCACCGGCCTTGCGCCAGGGCATTGGTTTGCCTACAATACTTTGAATGTTCCCGCTGCCGGTCTGTATCGAATCAGTTTCCGCGTTCTCACAACGGCCCCTGCCTCCTTCAAAGTAGGACACAGCACGTATAATTTCGGAATCAAATCAATCCCTTCAACCGATGGCGCCTGGCAAACGATCACAGATACCATTACCTTGCCTGCACTGACTTACACAGGCATTCATGTAATATCAGGCAATCCGAAATTCAATTGGTTCCGGATAGATAATTGCGCCAGTTCCGGCATGATGACCGTGCTGAAAAACAGTACAAGGGAAATAAGTGTCAGCGATAACCAGCTCACGGTTTCTCCCAATCCATCCGCAGGTAATATCGTTATCAGTACAGGCAATATAGCTTACCGGGAAATCAAAGTGTACGACATGAATGGACGTCCGGTAGCCACCTGGCCTGTTCCGCCGGGTCAGCGAACAATTATAAAAGATATCAGCCGCTTACCTTCCGGTATTTATCTGCTGCTGTTCCAGGGTAGTTCCGGGCAGCAGTTGTTGAGGTTGATCAGGCAATAAGAGTTTACGAATAATTTGTCAGCGCAGCGCTTTTCTACAGGCTGCGCTTTTTTTCTGGATCAAAGGCAGGAATCGCGCAGCATCTTCATATAAGCTGCACCTTTTTCGCGGGCGAAACGCATATTGGCTTCGGGAATCCTTTCGGGTTCGGGATAACGCTCCAGCACTTTTTCGATACTGGCTTCGCGCAGGATATGCAACATCGGATATATGCTCCTGTTAGTAAAGTTAGCGGCGTCATCTATCGGAGCGCCGGCGAAAAAATAATCAGGATGAAAACTGGCAATCTGGTAAATGCCCTCATAACCATTTTTGCGGACCAGCAAATCAGCCTTCTCCACCAATTGCAGGTATTCCCTGAAACTTTTAAAGCCCTGTGAAAAAATGAGCAGGGTGGTTTCTATCCGTTCATCGCTATCCATCAGTTTACATTCTTCCAGCAAGGCAGCCAGGGCTTCTTTCTGGGTGATTGCCGGATCTACAGCATATCGGATGCTATCACACTTCACTTCCCTCGCGGCAAATGGACAAAAATTGCATTTGATCACCACTTCCATGATCCATTTCCTGGTACGTTCGATTATTTCCGCGTTGAGCTGTGCTGGCGCATTCATGGCCGCAAAGCTACGTTGCCACTGGCAAGGGCCGGCATAGATCCTGATTAATTTTCGTAAATTACATGTAACCATCCTCAGCAATATCCTCTAATGATCTAATCCTGCCCATTCCCTTTTTCCTCTTTCTATTCTTAACCTTAAAACGCTCATTATGCCAAAATTCGTCATCGAACGGGAAATTCCCGGGGCAGGCCAGCTTTCGCAGGAGCAGTTGCAGGCCATTTCACAACAATCATGCGCCGTATTGAACGAGCTCGGCCCTTCCATTCAATGGGTGCAGAGCTATGTAGGCGGCGATAAGATCTATTGCATTTACAATGCACCAAATGAAGAAATGATCAGGTTACATGCATCCAAAGGCGGTTTCCCCGCCAATGTAGTCAACAGGATCTACCGGGTGATTGATCCCATCACTGCAGAACCGGCATGATCCCTCCTCCGGCAAACCGGCGGAGAGCCGCTTCCCTGCTTTCCGCCGTTTACCGGAATCCCCTCAATTCCCTGTCCCTTCTCCTTGATTTTCATCCCCTTTCCGCCTAACCAGGCGATAACAAAAAATAAAATTGCTATTCGAAAAGCCATATTACCTTTGCGCCGCCGATGATACAATATTTCAAAAATATCAATCACCAGACGGTAGCGATAGACAGGGCCGAAAACGGCGCCTGGGTGAATATTCTGCCGCCACTGAAACAGGAAGAGTTTTCCGATCTGGCCGAAGGACTGGATATCCCCCTGGACTTCCTTACAGACTCCCTTGATATCGATGAAAGAACGCGTTTCGAAGAAGCCGACAACGTGAAGCTGATCGTGATCAAAACGCCCACGGAAAACAATTCCTTCAACGAGAGCGATGCGTTCTACATCACCATCCCCATCAGTATCATCCTTACGCACAACCAGATCGTGACCGTGAACTCCTTCGAGAACGGCGCCATCAAAAAATTCCTGCACACTTTCCAGAACCGTCATCCGGACAACCGGAAAATGATGGTGCTGAAGATCTTTGAAAAGATCATCCAGACCTACATGGAGCATCTGAAAGAGATCAACCAGCGCAGGAACCTCCTGGAACAAAAACTCTACGCCGCCAACAGGAACGAAGAGCTCCTGCAACTGATGCGTATCCAGAAAAGCATGGTGTATTTCGTTACAGCTCTGCGCTCCAACGAAATGCTGCTGATGAAACTGGAAAGGACCAATTTCCTCGGACTCAACGAAACCGAGAAAGAATTCATGGCGGACCTGATAGTAGATAATTCACAGGCCCTTGAAATGGCGAATATCTACACCAATATCCTCAGCTCTACCCTCGATGCATTTGCCAGCATCATCGCCAATAACCAGAACCAGGTGTTGAAAAGACTGGCTGTGATCACCATCGTACTTACGGTTCCGGTACTCGTTGCCAGTATCTATGGCATGAACGTTCCGATCCCTTATGCCAATTCACCGTTTGCCTTCTACATTCCTGTAGGATTATCGCTGATGATCTCCCTGGTGATCGGCTACTTCTTCCTGAAGAAAAAACTATTCTAGCGTATGGCACAATTCAATGTAAGAGTTTACGGTATCCTGCTGACACCGGAACGCAACATATTGGTAGCCGATGAACTGATCCGCGGTAAGTATTATACCAAATTTCCAGGAGGCGGACTGGAATTCGGCGAAGGAACACGCGACTGCCTTAAACGTGAATTCAAAGAGGAAATGGACCTCGAAGTACGCGTAACCGATCATCTCTATACCACAGATTTTTTCCAGATGAGCGCCTTTAATCCCGCACATCAGATCATCTCCATCTATTATTTCGTGGAAGCCCTGGAACCCATCAGGTCCCCCATCCGCAGTACTGAATTCGAGTTCGACGAAGCGCAGTTAGCCATCTACCAAGAACGTGGTGAAACGGAATCTTTCCGATATATCAGTCTGGATAAATTCTCCGCAGACAGTGTTACGCTGCCCATCGATAAAGTGGTGGCAGACATGCTGAAACAACAACTTTCCCAATAATATCAGCGTGCTGGCAGTCGCTCGCCTCCGGCGAGTGACTTATATTCCGTCGCCTCCGGCGACACGGCGCTCGCCGGAGGCGAGCAAATAGCCGTCACTCGCGGGGACGCGAGCGACTGCTCCCCGATAATGCAAAAGGGCCGACATATTTTGTCAGCCCTCTCTGAGTATCTTTTCACATTATACTATTTAGGATCGAGCATTTTGCCGAGCCTGTCCGCCATATCTTCCAGGTGATAACGGGTAGGCTTATCCGTAATAGCAGATAATGCAGCTTTGATCTCTGCACGTAATGCCCTCATACTTGCCCTGTAGATGGAATAGGCATCACCGGTTTCATTGATAGGCGCAGGCAATCCCAATGCAGATGCCAGGGCGCTCACAGCGCTGGAACCGGAGCGGGTTTGCACAGGATTGAAGATCCGCTCCACACGGATGATATAATCCTTCTGCAAATTGCGGCGGTATACATCGATGGGCTTGCGCGTTGCCAGTTCAGTCCAGACGATATTCTTCAGATCAGTGATGAATTCCGTGGCAGTGTAAGCTGCACCGCCTTCGGTTTCAGCCGTGATCAGCTTATCGATCAGGCGGCCATCGAATAATTTGTTCATTGCCTGGTCCTGCAGTCTTCCCACCAACTTAACACCATCGATCCCTGCTTTGCCGGTGATCTCTTTATTGAGCAACCAGGTGGGCGTGGTGAACAGTTGTTTCTTCAACCACTCCATCGCTGCCTGCTGGCGTTCTTTGGGCACGCGCTCATACACAGGTCCGGCCTGCTCCACCATTTTGGGTGTTTCCATTATTCCACCGATATTCTTCACCACATGACCAACATAACGACCGAACTGGCCGGCAACCTGGTTGTACATGGCAGTCAGGTTCGCATATCCTTCATTGGGAGTGGCAGTCCATTTGGGAAGTTGGGGCAGGATGCGTTGCAGGTTTTTGATTCCGTAGTTACCGGCGATCATGGCATTATCGCCCAGGTCTTCATTCTGTGACCTGGGATCATCCCTGTTTGTTTCAGTGCCGAACCAGAGTCGCTTGTTGCTTTGCTTCTCTGTTGTAAGCCTGCTCAGTATGGCTGTTTCTGTTTCCAGTTTTTCATTTGTCCATTTGTAGCCCCATTCGATAGCCCATTTATCGTAATCACCGATACGTGGGAAGATGCCTTTTTCCGAGATATTGTCTTCCGGCTGTGCTACATAATTGAAACGGGCATAGTCCATGATGCTGGGCGTATGTCCATTCCCTTCCACCCATTTTTTGTTGCGGAGGTTTTCAACGGGCACAGTGGAACTGGACCCGAAATTGTGACGCAGTCCCAGCGTATGTCCTACCTCGTGAGAAGAAACAAATCGGATCAGTTGTCCCATCAGTTCATCATCGAACTGAATTTTCCTGGCGCGCGGATCAACGGCTGCGGCCTGCACCATATACCAGTTGCGGAGCAGTTCCATTACGTTATGATACCAGTTGATATGTGTTTCCAGTATTTCGCCGGAGCGGGGATCGGCAGTACTGGGGCCACTGGCATTGGCCACAGAGCTTGGCTTATACACGATCACTGAATTACGCGCATCATCCATACTCCAGGTAGGATCTTCTTCCGGTGTGGGTGCGGTCTTTGCCATGATCGCGTTTTTGAAACCGGCCTTCCCGAATGCCTGTTGCCAGTCGTTCACACCCTGGATCAGATATGGCACCCATTTTTTGGGAGTGGCGGGATCGATATAAATGACGATGGGCTTTTGAGGTTCTACCAGTTCGCCTTTTTTGTATCGCTCCACATCTTCGGGTTTCGGTTCCAGCCTCCAGCGTTTGGCCAGCACCAGCTGTTTGATGCCTTGCGGGTTCTGATCGAAATCTGTGTAACCTACAGCAAAATATCCTACGCGTGGATCGAAATACCTGGGCTTCATCGGCACTTCAGGCAGCAGCACTATCGAAGTGGTGAGTTCGATGGTAGCTGTACCAGAAGCTGATTCCCCTGCGCGCGTATAAGTCTTCACCGTTCTGATATTCGTATTGAGCGGAAAGGAACTGACACCTGCGATATAGGACTTGTCAGCCTGCAGTCCGCCTAGCTTCCAGGCTTTTTTCAGGTCGCCATCAAAATGCAATACATCGTTATCGCCTGCGATATAATCAGTAAAATCGATCACCACTCCGTTGGAATCGGAACCGGCAGCTTTGATATCGAAGCTGGCTGCAATAGGTTGTACGTTGGAGCGGGTTACAGCCGTATACATATCGCGGGTTGAATCGGCAGAGAACTCGGAAAAACTTTTCTTCAGGAGAAAAAGTTTATTATTCGGCCCTTTCTGAAAGCTGATCACATTGAAATTGACGGCATCACCAGCGTATCCCGACATGGAGTTGGAGCTGCGCAGGTCAGCCGCTGCTTTTGCAATGCGGGTGGAGAAGAGATAATCCCGGCTGAGCATGGATTCCGGTATCTCAAGAAGGTACCTGTCTTCTATCTTATGCACCAGGAACAGCCCTTTTTCAGTTTGGGCTTTTGCGGTAATAACTTCACGATAAGGTTTCGGTCCGGATTTTGCCATAGCCGGCATGGCTGGGGGTTTGCCTGTGGTATCTGCATTCGATCCTTTCTTTCCATGTCTTTGCGCCATCAGTGTTCCGGTGGATAGCAGCAACACCGTGCAGAGCCAGGGTTTCAGGCTGTGAGAGCTAATCATCTTGAAAGAACTGTTTAAAAAAGTAATCAATAGGGATTTCATCAGAGTGCCGCCGGTCGCTCGCCTCCCGGCGAGTGACTTGTATTTCGTCGCCTCCGGCGACGGGCCTCACTTCGGCCGGCAAGTTAGCAGTTTTTCCATTGTTGGAACTTTCGATCCTGCGAACAACTGTAGTGCTGGCAATAATGCTACATGAGCGGTAATAGAAGAAAATGTTCGCCGGAGGCGAACTAATACAGGTCACTCGCCGGGAGGCGAGCGACTGGCGGCACACTAACGAAGTATTAATGGTTGAGTATTCTTCTGCTCTACTGGTAAGGTGATGGTGAATACGGAGCCTACGTTGGGTTGACTTTCGGCGCTGATGAAACCATGGTGTTTTTCCACTATTTTCTTGCAGAGCGCCAGGCCGATACCGGTGCCTTCATAATCTTTGTTCACATGCAGACGTCTGAACATATCGAATACCTGTTCGGCGTACGACTGATCAAAACCAATTCCATTATCTTCTACGGAGATCCGGCAATATTCCGGCTTTGGCACATCGGATAATTGTCTTATATTTCGTATAGTGATAACCGGTAGCACATCTTTTTTACAATACTTGAGTGCATTACCAATAAGATTGAAGAATAATGGACGGATAAGCCCGGGATTCACATCGATGGCGGGCAATGGCTCGATGGTGATGGTGGCCTGCTTTTCCTGTACAGTGCCATCGAGGTCAGTAAGCACTTCCTGCAGGATCTTGTTGAGATCACTGCGTACAAAATTATCTTTCTCATCACTCACACGGGAGAAGGCGAGAATGTCTTTGATCAGTGTTTGCATCCGCTCGGCTGCATTCTGGATACGGCCGATATAGTTCTTCGCTTCATCGTCCAGCGTGTCCTTGTACTTCATGGTCAGCAAATCACCGAATGTGCGGATCTTTCGCAGGGGCTCCTGCAAGTCATGCGAAGCCATGAACGCAAAGCGGTCCAGTTCACGATTGGCAGTTTCCAGGAGGTAGATATTCTGCATCAGTTGCTGGTTGAGCTGTTTCACCATTTCTTCTGAAGCCCGCCGCTCATTGATCTCTATCTCAAGGCTCCGGTTGATGGCTTTCAGTTTCTGTTCCTGCGCCAGCAACTGGTAATTCTTTCTGTAGAGATCTACGAACACTGCCACTTTAGCGCGCAAAAGCGCCGGGTTCACAGGTTTGTAAATATAATCCACTGCGCCAGTGCTATAGCCTTTGAACACATTTTCTTCACCATAGTTATTGGCTGTGATGAAGATGATGGGTATATGCCGCAGCTTATCACGTTCATAGATCAGCGCAGCCGTTTCAAAACCGTTCAGGTTGGGCATCTTCACATCCATCAGGATGAGCGCAAAGTCGTGCTCATTCAACAGGATCTTGAGCGCCTGTCTCCCTGAGCCCGCTTTCACAAACTGGTAACCATCTGGTTCAAGAATGGTTTCCATTGAAAAAAGCGAGTCTTCCCTGTCGTCTACTAATAATATTTTCGATTGCATGCAGCTTCTTTGGTAATCTGAATTATTTGTAAAACCACACGCGCATCAGGCTAAGCAGCTGGTCCATTTTCAGCGGCTTGGTGATATAGTCGGAAGCGCCTGCCTCGATACATTTCTGCCGGTCGCCCTTCATCGCCTTGGCGGTAACAGCGATGATGGGCAGCGTATTGTTCTTGTGTTCGCGCCTGATCTTCTGCATGGTTTCATAGCCATCCATTTCCGGCATCATGATATCCATCAGCACCATGTCTACTTTCGGTTGTTCATTCCTGATAGCTTGTATGGCATCTTTCCCGCTCTCTGCAGTGATCACATTGATATTGTACCGCTCAAAAACAGTAGTGAGGGCAAAGAGATTGCGCACATCATCGTCCACCACCAGGATATTCTTACCCGTTAGTATGTCTTCTTTCAGCCTTACATGTTCTATCACCCTGCGTTTTTCAGGAAGCAGGTCCTTGTGATTGATATGCAGGTGGGATACAGTTTCTTCCAGCAGATGCTCCAGGGAATCCACCCCCTTCAGCAACACTGCGCTGCTGGCGATATTGAGGGAGTTCATCTCTTTGTTATTGAAATCCTTTGCCGAATAGATGATCATCGGTGTGTTGCGATGCTTGAGCTCATGCACTTTGCTCACCAGGTCCATTCCAGCCATATCGGGCAATGAATAATCGAGGATGATGCAATCATACACCTGCCGTCTGATCTGCCCGATTGCATCATTTGCCGTTGCAGCGATCTTCACCTGCAGGTTATCGCTTTCCAGCATCTTCACAATTTGTGAGGAATCCAGTTCATTATCTTCCACTACCAGGATATTGCGTACACTCTTATTGTGGTAATGGATGATATCGTTGAAGAGATCATTCAATACATCATTATCGAGTGGTTTCAGGAGGAAGCTGCGGGCGCCGCGTTTCAAGGCCAATTGTTTGTTCTCTTCCCCTGAAACAAGGTGGATGGGGATATGACGATAGTTGAGATCATTGCGCAGCAGGTCCAGCACTTTCCAGCCGCTGGTGTCTGGCAGCTTTACATCGAGGGTGATGGCGATCGGCAGGAAGCGGTTCAGGAAATCGAACACTTCCAGGTAGTTGGTGGCTACAATGGCTTTCAGGCCGAACTCATGCGCCTTTTCAATGATGATCTTGCTGAAACGAAGATCATCTTCCACTACCAGTACTACTTTGTCGCTGGGCTGGATATTGTTCCTGTCGTCTCCCGCATCATTGATCATTTCACTGATGATGGCGAGATTGTTATTATCTGTGGTATCGGGAGCAGCATTGATGGTATTGAACAAAGCGTCGATCCTGCTTTTCTCAGGGACTAACTGCAATGGATATTCGGGACTGAAATCCGGTGTTTCCTTCACCATAATTCCTTCAACATTGTGCACTGGCAGGAAAAGTGTAAAAGTGGAACCGCGGCTCACTTCACTTTCCAGTTCGATGGTACCGCCGAGCAATTCGGCCAGTCCACGGCTGATACTCAATCCCAGCCCCGTACCTCCATATTTCCGGCTGGTGGACCCTTCTGCCTGCTGGAAGGCTTCAAAGATGATATTCTGTTTCTCCGGTGGAATACCTATGCCGGTATCGCTGATGGCAAAAGCCACTACCCTGCCTGCATTGTCCAGGCGATAATTGTAGCCGGTCTTCCAGTTCTGTTTGGCCTCATAGATCTTCAGCTTCACTTCGCCCTTCTCTGTAAACTTGAATGAATTGGAAAGCAGATTCTTGAGGATCTGGTTGAGACGCTGCAGATCGGTTTCCATGAATTCCGGCAACTGCGTATCCGTTTCAATGAGAAAGCGCAGGTGTTTCGCTTCGGAAATAGGCTTGAAAGTGGTTTCTACAAATCCTGCGATCTCCGTAAAACGGACCGGTGAGATATTGGCGGTGATAAAACCGGATTCGATCTTGGACAGGTCAAGGATATCGTTGATAAGCTGTATGAGATCATCTCCGCAGGAGTGAATGGTTTTGGCATAGCGGATCTGTTTCTCGCTCAGGTTGCCCTCCACGTTCTCGTAGAGTTGCTGTGCAAGGATGAGCAACGAATTCAACGGCGTGCGGAGCTCATGGCTCATATTGGCAAGGAATTCAGATTTGTATTTCGAAGTGAGCGCCAGCTGTTCCGCCTTCTCTTCGAGCGACAATCTCGCTTCTTCCACTTCCCTGTTCTTCGCTTCCACTTCATTCTTCTGTTTCACCAGCAACAGCGCTTTATCCTGGAGCTCATCATTCGTTCTTCTCAATTCCTCCTGCTGGATCTTCAGCTCGCCGGCCAGCGACTGCGATTGCATCAACAGCTCTTCCGTTCTTGAGTTGGCTTCGATCGTATTCAACACGATGCCGATACTTTCAGTAAGCTGGCTTAAAAAATCCAGGTGCGTTGAGCTGAATGTTTCCAATGAAGCCAGTTCGATCACGGCTTTCACGTTGTTCTCGAACAATGCGGGGAGGATGATCAGGTTGGCCGGTTTTGTTTTGCCGAGTGCGGAGCTGATCTTGATATAGTTGGCGGGTACATTGCTGAGGATGATCCTTTCTTTTTCGAATGCCACTTGTCCTACCAATCCTTCGCCAATGCCAAATTCCGTGGGAATATTCTTATCGGATTTATAACCATATGCTGCAAAAAGATGGAGGCGCAATTCATCGGTTTCTTCATCCTGTTTGAGAATATAGAAAGCGCCGTAGTGTGCCTGCACTACCTGCGCCAGTTCGGAGAGGATACGTTGCGCTACAGTTTTAAGATCGCGCTGTCCCTGCAGCATTTGTCCGAACTGTGCCAGGTTGGATTTGAGCCAGTCCTGATCACGGTTACGCTGGGTGGTTTCGCGGAGGTTGCTGATCATCTGGTTGATGGTATCTTTCAGGGATTCCACTTCACCTTTTGCTTCCACGCGGATGGTCCGGGTAAGGTCTCCTTTCGTTACGGCCGATGCCACTTCCGCAATTGAGCGCACCTGCGTGGTAAGGTTCTGCGCCAGCTGGTTCACGTTCTCGGTGAGGTTCTTCCAGATACCGGAAGCGCCTGGCACTGAAGCCTGCCCGCCAAGCCTTCCTTCCACACCCACTTCCCTGGCCACATTGGTCACCTGGTCTGCGAAGGTGGCGAGTGTATCGATCATTTCGTTGATCGTATCCGTTAGTTGTGCCACTTCCCCGCGGGATACGATGGCGAGCTTTTGTTTGAGATTTCCATTGGCCACGGCTGTTACCACTTTAGCGATACCACGAACCTGGTTGGTAAGGTTGGAGGCCATCATGTTCACGGAGTCTGTAAGGTCCTTCCAGGTTCCGCCCACACCACGCACTTCCGCCTGTCCACCAAGTTTACCTTCCGTGCCAACTTCACGCGCCACACGGGTAACCTCATACGCAAATGAGTTGAGCTGTTCCACCATGGTGTTGATGGTATTCTTCAGATCCAGGATCTCACCTTTCACGTCGATGGCAACTGTCTTGGACAGGTCGCCGGAAGCCACGGCCTTGGTCACTTCCGCAATATTCCGCACCTGTGCGGTAAGGTTACCCGTCATGGAGTTCACGGAATCCGTGAGGTCTTTCCAGGTTCCTGCCACACCGGGCACGAATGCCTGTCCTCCCAGCTTTCCATCGGTACCTACTTCCCGCGCCACGCGCGTTACTTCGGAAGCGAAGGCGCGGAGCTGGTCCACCATGGTATTGAGTGTTTCCTTCAGTTGCAGGATCTCTCCGCGAACGTCCACCGTGATCTTCTTGCTCATATCACCGTTAGCCACGGCGATGGCCACTTCGGCGATATTGCGCACCTGGGCAGTGAGATTGCCGGCCATTTGGTTCACGGAATCGGTAAGGTCTTTCCAGGTTCCGGCAACGCCGGGCACATTCGCCTGCCCCCCAAGTTTCCCTTCCGTTCCTACCTCACGCGCCACACGTGTAACTTCTGATGCGAAGCCGCGGAGCTGGTCCACCATTGTATTGATCGTATTCTTGAGTTCCAGGATCTCTCCTTTTACATCCACACCAATTTTTCGGCTAAGGTCACCGTTAGCCACAGCCGTAGTTACTTCGGCAATGTTCCGCACCTGCGAGGTGAGGTTACTGGCCATCTTGTTCACGTTATCGGTAAGGTCTTTCCAGGTGCCGGCCACGCCCGGTACATCGGCCTGACCGCCGAGCTTTCCTTCCGAGCCCACTTCACGCGCCACACGGGTTACTTCGGAGCCAAAGGCATTGAGCTGGTCCACCATCGTGTTGATGGTGTTTTTCAATTCGAGGATCTCCCCGCGTACATCCACAGTGATCTTACGGCTAAGGTCGCCTTTCGCCACAGCCGTGGTCACTTCCGCAATATTCCGCACCTGCGAGGTAAGATTACTCGCCATTTTATTTACAGAGTTGGTCAGATCTTTCCAGGTGCCGGCCACTCCTTTCACCTGCGCCTGTCCACCGAGCTTGCCTTCTGTTCCCACTTCAAGGGCCACACGGGTTACTTCCATGGAGAAGAGGTTGAGCTGGTCCACCATATCGTTCACTTCATTGGCGATGCGGGCGAACTCTCCCTTCAATGCATAGCCACCGATCTCCAGTGGCATGCGTTGCATGAGATCGCCCCTGGCTACGGAACTGATCACATGTGCGATCTCGATGGTGGGCGTTACCAGGTCTGAGATCAGAAGGTTAAGGCTTTCCATTCCGGCACGCCAGCTGCCTTTTGCATTGGGCAATTCTATGCGTTGCGTGAGCTTACCCTGCTTGCCGATTGTACTGCCCGCACGGGTGAACCCGAACATCATCTTTTCATTGAGGGATATGATCTCATTGAGTGTATTGCAAATCTTTTTATCGAGGCCGGTAACGCCATCGCCCATGCGCACACTGAAATCTCCATTGCGCACTGCCGTTAGCACTTTCAGCAATGTGTTATGGTTGAGACTTTCATGTGCAGGCTTTTTTCCGTTGGAGGGACTGATCTTTTTACCGGAGGGCTTTGGGGAAGAACGTGGGAGAGGTGTTTCAATGACAGCCGCATTGCGTACTGTGTTTTTTTTCGGCCGGGCCATATTGTAAGGTTTGTTAGCAATCAATTTTCTGCAAGGGTACGGCGGTCAAAACCATGCCAGAATTGCGTTTCAGCTGAAGTGCGGGCCTGTGGCCCACAGGCAGGAAAAGGGCTTGATTTTTTTTATGCACACTGCGAAGCAAATTCCACTTTTTGGGAATTATCGTCTACAAATATTGAAGGCTGGCACCGTGTTTTACACTAAAATCTTAAACAGAGAAGCTATGAAAACGAATTCAAACAGGCAGCAGCCAAATCCGAAACAGGCCAATCCATCGGTACAGAGGCCGGAGAATAAAGACAATCTCGACAGCCGCAAAAATGAGGAGCAGGATTTCAAGGGCGATGATATCACCCATAACCAGAAACCTCACAGTAACAAACAGCCGCATAAAAGGAAATAATAACATCGAAAGCGCTGGAAACCTGTTCACTATTTCATTTTTTTAGGGTATTTTAGTTATACAGTCCCATAACTAAAATTTCCACGTCCATGAAATGGTTCGTTCAACAATTGCGGGCAGGTTTCCTGCTCTTTTCAGTGCTTATATGTTTACAGACCGCTTCAGCCCGGCAACTTCAACCAGGATTTGACGCTGAAGAATATATGGAAATGCTGAGGATCACCGCCAGGCAGGTAGACTCCGCTACCAGCGCCAGTTTCCCCGCCCCTGAACAATTCAAAATAGAATTCCGCTCAAAGGAAAGCCCGCTTGACAATCGTTGGGAACTCTGGACCAATGCCTCCAGGTCAACTATTGTGATCAGCATTCGCGGCACCACCAGAAAACCTATCAGCTGGCTGGCCAATTTCTACTCCGCTATGATCCCCGCTACAGGAAGTCTCCAGTTGAACGACAGCACCATTTTCGATTATAAACTGGCATCAGATCCCAAAGCCAATGTTCATGTTGGTTGGACCATCTGCCTGGCAACCATGGCGCCCGAAATGGCAGCAAAGATCCGGGAATATAACAGCCAGTATCATACGAAGCAGGTGATCGTTACCGGTCATAGCCAGGGAGGCGCTATCGCTATTCTGACCCGCTCCTACCTGCATTATGAACAGGAAGCAGGCAGGCTTCCAAAGGACCTGTTATTCAAAAGCTATAATGGGGCTGCGCCCAAACCAGGCAATCTTTACTATGGTTATGATTATGACTATATCACCCGCAACGGTTGGGGATATACGGTAGTGAACGCGCTGGACTGGGTGCCTGAAACACCATTCTCCCTGCAAACACTAAGGGATTTCAATAATCTCAATCCCTTTACCGATATGGAGAAACAATTGAAGAAACAGAGTTTCATTGTTCGTCTCTATCTCAAACGCGTGTATGGCCGCATGAACCGCAAGAGCAATAAAGCTCAGCGCGTGTTCACCAAATACCTGGGTAAAGACATCAGCAAACAAGTAAGGAAGGCCATGCCGCAATTGAAGGAACCCGTCTATGCTCCCAATATGAATTTCACCAGGGCCGGTGTGCCCATCGTTTTACAACCCGATGCGGAATACCTGGAAAAATATCCCGACAGTGGCAACCGCATCTTTATTCATCATGGCCTCTGGCCATATTATCTTCTTACTCAGAAGATTTATGGAAAGATTCCGTAGATTGTAGCATAAACTCCACGGTTTTCCATCACCCCTCTGCCACCAACTGCTAGAATGCTGTTTGTATTGATACGAACGGTTCAGTTTTTGAATCATTAAAGCATACAATACGAGTAATTTGTGAATTCACCCAAACCTGTATTTTACTGGACGAAGAAGATTGGAAGGATCGTTTTGAAAACGGTCCTGATACTGTTGGGTGTATTGCTCATCCTCATCGTGCTGATCCAGATAGAGCCGGTTCAGAACTGGGCCAAAGGAAAAGCCACCAACTGGCTCTCCAAAAAGCTCAATACAAAAGTGGAGATCGACAGGCTCTTCATCCGCTTCCCTACTTCCGTATCACTGGAAAAAGTATACATAGAAGACCAGAAGAAAGATACCCTGCTGTATACCGGGCAACTCCGCGTGAATATCAATATGTGGAAACTGCTCAGCAGCGAAGTATCAGTGAGCGATATCTACCTGAAGCAGGTAACGGCCAATATCAACCGAAACCTGCCTGATACCATTTTCAATTTCCAGTTCATAGTGGATGCCTTCGCTTCCAAAGAGCCGCAGCCTCCAACCACCGATACATCCGGCATGACAATCTCACTCAACCATATCATGCTGGAAGATATCCGCGCAAAATTCGTGGATGCCGTCAGCGGCAATGATATGCAGGTGTATTTTTCACAGCTGGAAACCAATATCAAAACCTTCGATCCCGGCAAAAACAAATATGCCGTGCCGCTGGTAAGCCTGAAAGGACTTGATGCGAAGATCTACCAGCGCAAGCCCCTACTGGAATCAGAGCCGGCCGCTGAAGATATCGCCGATGCACAAACGCCCACGGCCTTCGATATAGATGTGCGGCGGGTGATGCTCGAGAACTGTAACCTGGATTACGGCAACGATGTATCCGCGCTCTACGCCCTGCTCCGCCTGGGAAAGCTCAATGTGGATGCAGAAAAGATCGATCTCGCCAAACAACGTATCGGGCTCGACAAATTGCAGTTACTGGAAACCACCGTAGCCCTCCGGCTCGGGAAAACAGAACAATCAAAGGTTGTAACGAAGGAAACAAAACAGGAAGCGGAAGCCGTATCGCAAAGCGACTGGATATTTGCCGTGCAGGACCTTGACCTGAACAATAACAATATCAAATTCGATAACGACCAGAGCCCCCGCACCAAACAGGGCATGGATTATATGCACCTGGACGTCCGGAATTTCATCTTCAATGCCCGCGATGTTTATTATCACACCGATTCTATCGCCGGCACCATCACCAAAGGAAGTTTTAAGGAAAAGGATTTCAGGCTCAACCAGCTTCGCACCAGCTTCGCCTATACTAACCATCAGGCCTACCTGAAAAACCTGCTGCTGGAAACACCCGGCACCAGGGTTGAAAGGGATATCGCCATTCAGTACGATTCCATTGGTGCATTGAGTAAAGATATCGGCAGAATGAAGCTGAGCATGGACGTCAGAGACAGCCGAATTCTCGTGCGCGATGTACTCACATTCGCTCCTATGCTGAGTACCGCTCCAGGTTTTACCACACCCAATGCCACCTGGTACCTCAACGGCAAACTGAACGGCGCTGTCAATAATCTGAAAATAGATGCACTGAAAATCAAAGGCCTCAGCAATACCAATGCAGACCTCAGCGGCACTATCAAAGGACTGCCCGATATCAGGAAACTCCAGGCTAATCTCAATATCCGTAATATCAGCAGCAGCGATAAAGACATCACCGGCATGCTGCCGCCAAAGACTTTACCGGAAAATATCAAGCTGCCCGCCCATATGCGTCTCAGCGGCAGTTTCAATGGCAGCTATGCCAATATGCTTACTGATCTGAAACTGCAAACTTCTTCTGGAGACGCCACAGTGAAAGGAACAATTCAGCATCCTGACGATGAGAACAAATTGAAATACGATATGGTGGTAACCACCAGTTCACTCAACCTGCAGGAACTGCTGAAACAACCCGATCTGGGTAAACTAACCTTACACCTCAAGGCAGAAGGCGCCGGCAGGAACCCGGAGACAATGGTAGCGATGATCAAAGGCACTGTGGACAGCGCCGGTTACAAAGGTTATGTGTATCGCAATTTTACCATCGATGGCAGTATGGACCACCAGGAATTCAAAGTTCTGGCAGGCATTCAGAATGAACCCATCCATTTCAATCTCGATGCCGATGGCAGTCTCGCCGGGGAATGGCCAGCCGTCAGATTCAATCTGATGATCGATAGTCTTAAACCTGCAGGTCTCAACTTCACCGACAGGAATATCATCTATCGCGGCAATCTGAGCGGTGACTTCCGTTCTGTTAATCCCGACAGTCTCAATGGCAATCTTTATGTAACCCGTTCGCTATTGGTAGACAGTGCTACCCGGTTCTCCATCGATACCATCAGTCTTGCTGCCGCCGTAACCGATACCGGCCAGGTGATTGCATTAAACAGCTCACTCATCAATGCAAAAATGTACGGCAGGTTCAAGCTCACGGAAACAGGTAAGATCTTCCAGAAAACTATCGATCCTTATTTCGATATCGTTCCGGACTCTGTGAGCCTGGATTCCAGTTATGATTTCCGCATTGCGGCCACTATCGCCAATTTCAATCAATGGAAGATACTGGCTCCGGACCTCAAACAACTGGATACAGTGAAACTGGATGGTCATTTCTCCGGTAACGGCAATACACAAGTGCTATTTACCGCACCCGCCGTTACCTATGGCGCCAACCAGGTACAGGGGCTGGTGATCACAGCAGAAAACAGGAATAATGCACTGCAGGTTCGCAGCAGCCTGAGCAAATTCAATATGGGCAGCAGTCTTGCTATCTACAATACCAACCTGGATGCAGACCTCGCCAATAACAAAATTGATTTCGCGGTGAATACCCGAGACAAAGGCGATACCACCAATTACCATATCGAAGGACTGTTTGCACAGCTGACCAACAAAAGCTACCAGTTCTCACTCAAACCGGATTCACTGTTGCTGAATAAAGAAAAATGGAATATCACCACAGGCAATAAAATCATCATCGATACCAACAATATCGTTGCAGAGAACTTCAACCTCAGCCAGAACGGACAAAGCCTGCAGATAGCCACACTGCAAGATCAGCCCGGGCAGCCGCTGGATGTGAGCTTCTCGAAGTTCCGAATCGGCACATTGCTCCGTTTCATCAAACCAGACACTGCCATTGCAGACGGTGAACTGAATGGGAAAGTAACATTGCACGATCTCACCAAAGACATGACATTCGTGGGTGACCTCACCATCAACAATGCCAGTGTGAACAAAGACACGCTCGGTGACCTCAGGGTGCTGGTGAGCAATCCACAGCAAAACAATTACGAAGCGGATATTACGCTTACAGGTCAGGGTAACGATGTGAACCTGAAAGGCAACTATCTCATCAATCCCGGCGCTGACGGTAGCATCAAGGCCAGACTGGACCTCCGCACTTTGCAGATGAAATCCATCGACGGGCTCACCTTTGGCAATCTCCGCAATTCCTCCGGCACAGTGAACGGTGGATTTGATGTAAGCGGAACCACCAGCGCACCAAAAATAGACGGACAATTGCAGTTCAATAAAGTGCGCACCATGCCCGCCATCATGAACAGCTTTGTAGCTATCGACCAGCAGAAGATCGTGATGAACAGCGATGGGATCCTTTTCGATAATTTCACAATTACTGATTCCGTGAACAATAAAGCCACGCTGGATGGACAGGTGTTTACGAAAGACTTCACACAATACCGTTTCGATCTCAAATTCAACGCCGATAATTTCCAGGCGCTGAGCACCACTAAAAAAGATAACGACCTCTATTACGGCCGCCTGTTCTTCAACAGCCGCCTCAATATTACCGGCACAGACCTGCACCCTGTAGTAGATGGTACACTTAAAGTAAACGAGAAAACGGAACTCACTGTGATCCTCCCGCAGGATGACCCCGCAGTGCAGGACAGGCAGGGTATCGTACGTTTTGTGGACCGCGACAATATGGAGCAGGATACGCTCTTTGCCGATGCAGGATTCGACAGTCTCAATACCGCCGCCATCCGCGACTTTGACGTGAACGTGAATGTAACGGTTGACAAGAACGCCACTTTCAACCTAATCATCGATGAAGCCAATGGCGACCTGCTGAAAGTGAAAGGCGAAGCCAATCTCAATACCGCCATCGACCCCAGTGGCAAGATCACCATGACCGGCACCTACGAGCTCAATGAAGGCAGTTACGACCTCAGCGTGAACTTCCTCAAACGGAAATTCAATATCCAGAAAGGAAGCCGTATCACCTGGCAGGGAGATCCCACCAGCGCTACTGTTGACCTCACCGCCATTTATATCGCCAACACTGCGCCTATCGACCTGGTGGAAAAACAACTCAGCTCCGAAACAGATACCAAACGCAATACATATCGTCAACGCCTACCCTTTGAAGTACACCTGATCATGACCGGCGAACTGCTCAAACCCAATCTCAAATTCGATATTCAGTTACCCGATAACAAGAATTACAATGTAGACAAGGAGATCATCACCGCATCGAATACCAGGCTGGAGCAATTGCGGCAGGAACCTTCCGAACTCAACAAGCAGGTGTTTGCCCTCTTGCTGCTCAACCATTTTATCGGAGACAACCCCTTCTCCACCGGCAACAGCGCCATGACGGCTGAAGGTTTCGCCCGCCAGAGTGTGAGTAAGTTGCTCTCCGAACAACTGAACTCGCTTGCCTCCAATCTCATCGAAGGTGTAGATATCAATTTCGATCTTGAGTCTTCTGAAGACTATACCACCGGCGAAAAACGGAACAGAACTGACCTCAACGTTGCCGTGAGCAAGAACCTGCTCAACGACCGGCTGACCGTTACCGTTGGCAGTAACTTCGCACTGGAAAATCCCAATGCCAACCGCGAAGCCACCAACCTGGCAGAGAATGTGCAACTGGATTATAAACTGAGCCGCGATGGCCGCTATGCCCTCCGCGCCTATCGCAAGAATGAATATGAAGGCATCCTCGAAGGTTATATCATCGAAACCGGGGTGGGTATTGTGATCACACTCGACTATAACAAGTTCCGCCAGATCTTCAGATCGAAAAAAGAAAAGGAAAGATTGAGATCACAACGCGAAGCACGCAGGAAAGCCAATGAAGAAAAAGAGGAAAAAGAGAGAGAAGAAAGATTGAAGGAAGCCCGTGAAAAATCAGAAACGGAACAACAAAAGAATAATCAACCAGGTGAACAATAGAACATTCATACAGGCATTGGCCATTGTTACGCTGGTAACCGGTATGGCAAGTTGCAGCAATACAAAGTATTTGCCCGCAGGTGAAAGCTTATACCTCGGCGCTACTGTAAAAGTGGACGGCCCAACCGTGAGCAGGAAGGAAAGAAAAGTATTGACCACCGATCTGGAAGCGCTCACCCGGCCAAGGCCCAACCGTAAAATGCTCGGCATGCGCATCCGTCTCCTGGCCTACAACCTGGCAGGCAATCCCAAAAAAGAGACAGGCCTCCGCGGTAAGCTGAAATACAAATTCGGAGAAGCGCCGGTAGTGCTCAGCAGTGTGAGTATGACCAGGAATGCCGAGATCCTCGCCAATACGCTCGACAACCGCGGCTATTTCCGCAGCACCGTAACAGCGGACACTATCGTAAAGCGCCGTAAAGCGCGCATGATCTACACCGTGAATGCAGCACCGCAATACACCATCAATAAAGTGGCATTTGAAGTAGACTCCAGTTCTTTCATCGGCAGCTCCATTCTCAGCACAGTACCCACAACCCTGCTGCAACCCGGCCGTCCCTTCAACCTGGAAATGATCAAGGATGAACGCACGCGGATCGACGGCGTACTCAAAGAGAACGGATTCTATTTCTTCAGCCCGGACTTCCTGCTGATAGATGCAGACAGCACCATCGGCGATCATAAGGTGAACCTCTTTGTAATGCTGAAACAGGCAACACCAAAAAATGCAAAAGAGCTCTATACCATCAAGGACATTTATCTCTATAGCAACTACCGCCTGAATGTGGCAGGTGATGATACCAGTAAGAAGAATGCCGTCTTCTACAATGGCTTCTACGTATACGACCGCCAGAAAAAATACAAACCGAAACTCTTCCTGCAATCGATGCAATTTGACCAGGGCGACGTATACAACCGAACAGACCATAACCTTTCCCTCAACAGGCTGGTCACAATGGGCGTGTTCAAATTTGTGAAGAACCGCTTCGAAGTAGCCGATGGCCCCTTCTCGCAACTGAACGCCTTTTATTATCTCACCCCTTATCCGAAAAAATCTTTACGGCTTGAAGTGACAGGCACCACCAAATCCAATAACCTGGCCGGAGGGCAGCTCACACTTGCCTGGCGCAACCGCAATACTTTCCGCGCCGGAGAGCTCTTCACAGTAAGCGCCTCAGGTGGTGCGGAAGTGCAGTACAGCGCTGCACAGAAAGGATACAATGTATACCGCGCAGGACTGGAAGCCAGCATGTCGTTCCCAAGGTTCCTTATTCCATTTGTACAGATCAACAAGAAAGGTGGCTTCGTTCCCAAAACCACCGTCACACTGGCTTACGACATCCTCAATAAACAGAAATTATATACGATGAATTCTTTCCGCGCTTCCTACGGCTATTCCTGGAAAGAATCGTTGAAAAAAGAACACACATTCAATCCCATCGCAGTCAATTACGTTCAACCGGTTTCCGTCAGCAATGAATATGCGGCGGCTGCAGACACCAATGCAAACCTGAAAAAAGTAATAGAAAAACAATTCATCCTGGGATCGAATTATAACTGGACATACAATGGGCTTGCAGAAGGAAGGAATATCGATGCGCTTTACTTCAGCGGCACGGTAGATCTCGGGGGCAACCTGGCCGGCCTCATTAAGGGAGGCGGCAATCCTTCCAATCCATCGAAAATATTCGGCAAGGAATTCTCCCAGTACCTCAAAGCTGAAGGCGATTTCCGTGTTTACCGGCGTGCCGGCGATAATTCAACCTGGGCCAACAGAATCATCCTTGGCGTAGGTTATCCCTATGGCAATTCCAGGGAACTGCCTTATGTAAAACAATTCTTCATTGGCGGCAATAACAGTCTCCGCGCATTCCGCACACGCGCACTCGGGCCCGGGACCTATATTGGCAATGACTCACTCATCGCAGACCAAAGCGGCGATATTAAACTGGAATTGAATACAGAATTCAGAACGAAGATCTATAGCATCTTCCACGCAGCTGCGTTTATTGATGCCGGTAATATCTGGTTGTATCGTGATAATCCCAATAAACCAGGCGCCGCCATCTCGAAAGACTGGTTCAAAGAACTGGCAGTAGGCGCTGGTATCGGTCTGCGGGTAGACGTGAGCATTCTTATTCTGCGACTCGATGTGGCATTCCCGTTGCGGAAGCCATGGTACCCGGAAAAAGAAAGATGGGTGATCGATCAGATACAATTTGGAAGTGCGGCATGGAGAAGGGAAAATCTCATTTATAATATTGCAATTGGATATCCATTCTAAACCTCGCGCTACAATTTAGTGTAAGTGAATTTTGTGGTTCGCTTATCACTTGGAATATTATACAAATCATACGCCTGGGTGGAAATCATTTCGGCAGGTAAGCCATGTGAATTCATCTGGTAGGTATTGGTTAGTACAGAGCTGCGTTGTAAGTTCTGGTTACCGTTAAAAAAACCCCACCTTTCTACTTTTACCAACAGGTTCCTGGAGGGCTTATTAAGGTGAAGTTCAGTACCATACCCTTCGTCAGCAACAATTTTCAGCAGATTGGGTTTGTTTTTATCGTATTCAAACATCATAACACTTAAAGGTGTTGGAGACCCATCTTCATATTTTTCAACTTTTACCAGGTTTCCGTCTTCGTAGAAATAGCGGCTAAGTTGCTGAAGTCTGCTAATTGGATGTTGGGGATCATCTGAAGGGTGAATATAGGTTGCGTTAACTTCAGTAATATAATCATCAGCATTGAGGGTATATTCTTCCTGTATGGTTTGCACAATTCTTGAACCTGCTGTTTCAATCTCATCCATTGATTTTGGCCAGCCAGAGGGCAACAGGTTGAATGTATGTGTTTCTTTCCAGGTATTATCTTCTTTGTAGGTTAACACAAGTTCTACTTTGTTCTGTTCATAGGTGACTTTGGCTGTTCCGATATGTTCATTGTCCTCATCGTATTCTCTCAATTCGGTCAGCACGCCCTTTGGGGTGTACTGATATTCCCACACAGCGTCATATCCAGAAATATTTTCCCATTTTTCTTCAAATCTCGTAAGTAGGAATTTTTCACCATCCGGGGCTTGAATGATGGACTGAAGTGCTGCCGGTGCATTTTCAGGGAGGTTATCGTCAGCGGATTTCTGACAAGATAACAAGCCGAAAATTGAAGCCAAAATACCGGTGCTTAAGGATAATAGTTTCATAAATAAGGGGCTATTTTTACAAATTAGTGATTTTTATTTTCGAATGCAAGTTAAGCGTAAGTTTCGTTATTCGATCCTGCCTTGTTTACATGCCCACATTTTCTTTGACACCGGTGAAGATGGATTTCCATAGTAAATGAAAAAATGAACGCTTTGTGTCCCGCTCGAAATGGACCTGGGCAGTACGGACCTCTCCGTCTTTGCCGGGATTGGCTTTCCTGATCACGATCTTTGCCATCAGGCTGGCAAGCTTTTTCTTGTCGAGGGTTTTGTCTTCTTCATCTTTTTTCAGCAGGGTTACAGCGAGATCATCGTAAAGGATGGTGACGGGCCCGTCTGCCCGGTAATCGTTGCCGGTGAAGGAGAACGAGAGTTTGCGGATGGTGCCCTTTTCTATTTTTGCCAGTCCCATCGGAACGGCAAGCTGGTTCACGGCAGTGGCCGGCATGGAGCCGAGTGTTCCCTGGATGGTGAATTTGCCTTTGGGGTCTAGCGGATAGAAATTTATAGTGGCTTCGATGGGCGCCTTGTTCAGGAACCTGGAATGGAAACGAAGTTTGCAGACGGGTGATGATCTCAGCACCGCGGTATCGTTGGTGAGGTTGGATATCCGCACACTGACATTATGGAATTGTACTTTTCCACTTTGTTCACTCTGGCCATTTCTTTCTTTGTATTCAATGAAACTGGAGGGAAAACTGGCTTCTTTGATGGCGAGGGGTATATCGAGTCGCATGAGCTGCTGGTGAGGCAGTTGCTCCAGCCTGTTGCGGCCATCGTGAGGATAGGATATGTCGCGGTATATTTTGAAATGACTCTGGCCAACGGTCATGGAGTCCGCAGAAATGGATTGTTTCATCAGCAAAGGGAGGCTGAGGTTCACAAGACGAACGTCCTTCATTTCGATATCGAAGCGATCGTTGGCATATTTGAACTGCCGGAGAAATTTAGCTTCAGGTAACAAAGGATTGATGCCGATCCGCGCGATGCCCATACGCTGACCGCGTGTATTGAAATCCACTTCCGAAATAATGAACTCGTACAATCCGCGTTTATCTTTCCAGCTGATCTTCCTGCAAAGCAGGCTGGCATTCTCGGCAAATAGAAAACGCGTAGTGTCTTTACTGTGGATACTGTCTACCGCCACTTTGAAGAGATCGATCTGCACACTGTCGAACTGCATCAGCTTCCTTCCATCGGAAAGGTTACGGGTTACTACAGTTGCATTCACGATCGAAACTGTATCGATGGCAATCCTGGAGAGATTCCCAAGCAGTTGTTCGTATAGCTCTTTATCAGGTACACGCTGCAGAGAATCCTTTCCCTTGTTGGTGAAGAATAATTCGATCTGCGGATTTTCTATCAATACTTTTCTACCTTCGATCTCCTTGTTCAAAAGGGCTTTTGGCGTTTTTACACCTGTCACTTTCAGGGATGGCACAGAGAGATGCGCAACAATGCCCGGCGCATTGTCCGTTTGTACCAGCTCGTTATACCGGGCTGTATCCGGCCTCAACTGCAGATCTTTTACAGAAAGATTTCCATTCACTTCGTCGAGGTCCAGTTTGCCGAATGCAATGGAATAGATACCCTGTGATTCGCCGGCAACGGCTTCCGTTACTTTGGAGCGAAGGAACTGCTTCTTGTAAATACTCCATACCAAAAAGGCCAGGCCTGTGAGAGCCAGGAGGGATACAACGATGATGAGGATTTTTCTTGAAATCATATGCAAGAGGTAATACTAAAAAAATGCCCGGAGTTGCCTCCGGGCCGAAATTGGAATTAAAATCAGATGAAACCTGCGGATGATCTTTGTCAATCCGGCAGTATGGTAGTGCATGCTGCCAAAGCTCTGGAGCAAGTTGCCATACTGGCAATTCATTGGGTTGCGGCTTCCCGTGAGGGGAAATACAATTAAGTAATATTATGCCGCAGGCCGCAGATTTAATGCATGATGCGGACGAGGCTGGGATTTTGCCCTGCTGAAAAAATGCCACATTTGATTCCACCAGTCCTTCAGCTGCCAGCCTTGCTTGTGCCTTGCTTCAAAATATTCTGCATGCTCCACCTTTACTTTCACCAGCAGGAGTTTTGAAAGGGAAGGCAGATCAACATTACCCGGCAGGCCGATATAGTTCAGCATCTCGTCCTTATCGATAATGATTTGGGCTTGGCCGGAGATCTTCAGGAAGAATGGCTTTCCCTTTCTGTAGAAATCAAGCTTTGCAGGAAATTCCATATCGTACTCTTCCATGTACAGATCCGGCCTGTGAATGAAAAAGCAAACATTCCCCTCATTGTCGATATTCAGCGCGGAAATAATACAGGTAGGCAGTTTGAATGCCTCATTGCTTGTGTTGGCAAATAATGCACTCCGTATCTCGTGGATGCGATCACGGAGAAAATCCAATTGTTGTATTTCACTTACCATAACCGTTCCTTTAATAATATACTTTTCAAAAGGTATGCCCGGATTTCAACAACCAAAAAATCCATAATTTTTGTGGAATACCTGTTTACAAACAGGGAAGAACTCAATGAAAATGTTCAAAATTTGCCGGCAATTCCATCCTCAGAAAAGTCATTGTGACAGTAATGCACACTTGTTCGTAGACATAAATCTACAGTCCACTTAAATCAAAAAACGTAACATAAATAAAGGCAATGATTTATGTCCGGAACCTGCCCTGGCACTGGATTTTATATAATATTCATACAAGCATAATTTCTCTTTAATACAGGGTGTTCACAACGAAAGAAGTGATCTGAGAATAAACCTGAGAACCTGATCTGGATAATGCCAGCGAAGGAAAAACACAAAGAGAAAATATGTATAGGGCCTCCGTTAACACGGAGGCTTTTTTGTTGTTTTCTGCTGGCATTATTTTTATCCATATTTCATTACTTCTTTTTATTCACATCTATCAAAAATAGCAGTCATGGAAAAGAAAAAAACCTCACGCAGCAGCGCTTCCTCCAATGGAAGACAAAAACAATCCAATGTAACAAGAGCATCAAAGAACGGGAAATCTGGTTCCAAAGCCAGTTCCAGAAGCTACTCACAATCTGATGTAGCCGAAGCAGGCATGGATGAAATGCTGGAAAAATTATTTACAGATCAACTGAAAGACATTTACTATGCCGAAAAACTTTTGACCAGAGCCTTACCCAAAATGGCCAAAGCCGCTACCACAGAAGAATTGAAAGAAGCCATCCTGCAACACCAGGAAGAAACGGAAACACATGTTGAAAGACTGGAGCAGGTATTCGAGATCCTGGGCAAACGTGCACAGTCGAAAAAATGTGAAGCCATGGATGGATTGAAAAGGAAGCTGATTCCATTGTTGAAGAGACCGAAACCGGTTCCCTTACGCGCGATGTAGGCATCATCATGGCTACGCAAAAAGTGGAACACTATGAGATCGCCAGCTACGGTAGTCTCACCAAACTGGCCCGTACTTTCGGAATGGAAGAGGTAGCCTCCCTCCTTCATCAGACGCTTGAAGAGGAAAAAGCCTGTGATGAATTACTGACGAGCATTGCAGAGAACAACGTAAACTTTGAAGCCGGTCAGGAAGAGGAAGAATAAGACATTAATTTATGTGCTATAGGTTTAGGGTTATTGAAGTCGGTCAGACCAGTTGTGGTCTGACTTTTTTATACGTCTACCAAAAGAGTAAAAATGAAAAAAAAGAAAAAAAACAGTTTATCAAAACTGTTCACCCGCATATCTACCGTGATCACCAGGGCCGCAGGCCGTCCTGTCGCATTCATTTGTGCTGCCCTGGTTGTAATATGCTGGGCCATTCTGGGACCGGTATTCGATTATTCAGATACCTGGCAACTGGTGATCAATACAGGCACTACTATCATCACCTTTTTGATGGTGTTTGTGATACAACAATCGCAGAACCGGGATACACTGGCCATCCAGCTCAAGCTGAATGAGCTAATCGCCAGTCAGGAACACGCCAGCAACCGTTTGGTAGACATTGAAGACCTCACTGAAGAAGAGCTGGCCGTGATCAAGAAATATTATATCCGCCTCTCCAAACTGGCGGAGAAGGAAGTTGATCTGCATGCAACGCACAGTATCGATGAAGCTCAGGAAAACCACCTGAAGAAAACCAAAGACATCAGAAAATACCCGGGTGATGCAGGAAGAAAAAACATTGAGAAAATACCTGGCAAAAATGCAAAAGGAGAAAGATGAAATGAAGGTGATGATGTCTATCCTCAGGAAATTACATCCTTAAAAAGAAGGAAGCTGCCGTATATCCCGTTTTTCTGTGGAGACACAAACAGCTTCCATTTGTTTTCATAGCTAATACAAATACATATGTGAAGGCTGGCGTTATTATTTATTGACCTACTTACTGCTTTTTTTCCTGGATGCGGCCTTTTTACGGGGAGCGGCCTTTTTTCTTGTTGCGGATTTCCTGGGAGCGCTTTTCTTTGTTGCATTCTTCCTGGAAGCAGCTTTCCTGGGAGCCGATTTTTTTGAGGCGGATTTCTTACTGGCGGATTTCTTTGTTGCTGATTTCTTGCTGGCTGATTTTCCGGAGCTTTTCTTCTTCGGTACTTTAGCGCCCTTTTCACGCGCTTCCGACAAACCAATGGCAATAGCCTGTTCACGGCTTTTCACTTTTCCACCTTTTCCGCCCGGTCCTGAACGGAGTGTTCCCTTTTTTTTTCTTCTCATGGCGCTTTCCACAGATTTGGAAGCACCTTTTGAATATCTGGGCATCTGTTTCCTTTTAGAGTTATTGAATAGTGATGACCTGCACCACTGTTGGCGCAACCACCCATTGACTGTTTTTATCGAGCTGAATGCAGAGAACACCATCTGCGAATTTCGCATGCGCTTCACCTGCATCATCAGGTAATAAGAAGGAACGGGTAAAACTGCCTGCAAGGAATTCCTGTCGGAAGAAACGCTGCAGTTTCTTATGGCGCACAGTATGCGTTTCAGCACAAACGGTGATCAGATCGTCTTCCCGCTTCAATTGGATATCGTGAAGCTGGTAACCCGGCAACGCCACTTCTATAAAATAAGCGGAATCGGTTTCGTAAATATTTGCAGCAGGAGCACAGGGGCTCTTCCTGTCTGCCTGGTGCTCATCTTCCAGATGGTCAAGGTCAGAGAACATACCATAGAATGTTTTCACGTATGCATGTTCAGGCGGATTGATATTGATTACATCTTTCATAGCTCGAATGAATTGAAATGTTGGCTCTGAAAGCATACATATAAGGCATGCATAAGCCCGGTTATTAGTATGTAATTCTTATGCCAGCGTAAGCCCCGGTTTATCAGCATTTCCGCCATATTATCGTGGTGGGACGTCTACAAATAAAGCATGCTGCTACGGTAACCCGGGATTGGTATCGTTTTTTAGCACCTTATTCCAAATTCATCACTTTAAAACTATCACTATGCAACATAATGAAGACATGGTAAGTGTATTGAACGATCTAATCCGGATCAACAATGATCGTATCAATGGTTACGAAAAAGCCATCAGGGAAACCAAAGATGCAAACGATGACCTGAAAAGTGTTTTTCGCAGGATGGCCGATGAAAGCCGCCAGCACAAAGCTGAACTGATTCTGGAAGTGAAGAAAGCAGGTGGCGAACCTGTAGAAGACGCCTCCACAGCCTCCGGCAAGATTTACCGCGCCTGGATGGATGTGAAAGCCACCTTCTCGGGAAAGGACAGGCATTCTGTACTGGCAGCCTGTGAATTCGGCGAAGACGCTGCTCAGAAAGCCTATCAACAGGCGCTCGAAGATGATGGCACCGCGGGTGCAGACATCAAACAGCTTGTACTGAAACAAAAGAGCGCACTCAAAGCATCCCACGACCTCATCAAAAGATACAGGGACATGCAGGCCGCCATGTAAACCAGGCCGCAACCCTATGTATGATTATAAACAAAAGCAAATCGTATGCAAACACTGATCAACAGAATCACCATCTTTTCCCTCGTTGCCGCCTCCTTCGCAGTTGGTTGTAACAATGCCAACCAACAGCCTGAAGAAAGCAAGGAAGTAGCAGAAGACAAGAACGATGCTAAATTCAAGACAGACTCTACCGAACACAATGCTCAGTTTGTAGTGGACGCCGCCAATGGTAACCTTACCGAGATCAGGCTCGCAGAACTGGCACAACAGAAGTCTACAAATAAAGACATCAAGGAGATTGCAAAAACACTGTATGATGATCACACCGCTGCATTGAACGACCTCAAAGTGCTGGCCTCCAACAAGAGTATCAGTATCCCCGCCGATGTAACGGAAGACACCAAACAGGACCTGCAAAAACTGACAGATGAAAAACCCTCCTCATTCAACAAGGATTGGACAGAAAAGCTGATGGAAAAACATCAGAAAACAATCAGCGATTATGAGACAGCACTCGGAACTGTAACCGATTCAGATATCAAAAACTGGATCAATACAGTGTTACCGAAGATCCGTTCACACCACGACAAATTGATGGCCCTGAATTCAAGGCTGAAAAAATAACCAATAAGTTTCATTTAAGGCACATTGGACTGACAAGGGCTGGTTTCCACCAGCCCTTCATCATTTGCTACAGAACATAAAAGAATGGTCACTTCAATACCTTTTTCAATTCCGCCGTCAACGCTTCTCCTCTCAAATATTTCGCAACTATCTTTCCCTCCGGATTGATCAGGAAATTCATAGGGATCGCATTCACATCATAGAGTTTTGCCGCTTCATTTTCCCAGGCTTTCAGGTCGGAGACCTGCGTCCAGGTAAGACTGTCAACAGCAATCGCATCCAGCCATTTGTCTTTATCCTCCGGCTTGTCAAGCGACACCCCTAAAATAGTAAATCCTTTATCTTTAAATTCGTTGAATGCTTTTACAACATTGGGGTTCTCCCTTCTGCAAGGCTTGCACCAACTCGCCCAGAAATCAAGCAGCACCCATTTTCCACGGAAATCAGACAATTTCACGGGCTTGCCATTCACATCATTCATCGTGAAATCAGGCGCCACTGAACCTTCCTGTGTTTTCTTCACCTTCGCTATCTTCTCCCCCACTTCTTTTCCGAAATCTGTATTGCGCACTTTTTCATCCAGCAATAAATAATCTTTCTCTGCCTGCACCGCATCGAATTCAGGAGGCAGGGTGGAATTGAAAGCCATCAGCGCCATGAAGGTTTTGGGATTCGCTTTCACATATTTCATTTTCACACTAATGATCTCTTTCATGATATCAGCGGCACGTTTATCAAGGCTTGACAGGTAAGCTTCTTCCTTCTGCCTTTCTTCCGGAGCTTCCCTGAATTCCTTGTTGAGGGCATCGTAGCGGTTGTAATAAGGACGCAGCATCTCTGTTACTTTTGTATTTTCATCATTGGCCGGAGAGCCTTTGATCACTGCATTCTTAATGGAATCCTTCGCCACCACCGTAATGTTCCTTTCTTCCAGGAAGAATGGCAGCACGTCCTGTTTGGGACGCATCACCGGGTTTTCCACTTCATCACCATGTTTAACGATGATATGTGCTTCTTTTGTTCCGCCGGCAGTACCGCGGAAGACGAATTGTCCATTTTTTATTTCTGTGGAATCGAATACACGTTCCCCATCTTTCTTGTAGGTAAGGATCGCTTTGGCAGGCGCATTCAGTTTTCCAACAGAGCCTTTGATAGTAAAAGACTGCTGTGCAGCCAGGCTTACAGGAGCACCGGCGATGGCCAGCAGCATTATTTGATGCAATTTCATGGTTTCAGGAATTTAGTGAATTGAGTAGATTGTTCCAGGATGCGCAGCGCTTCTTTGAGGCTCGCATTGCTTGTATTCATCACTTGCAGGTAGTGATCATTTCCAGTGTACAGCTGACTTGCCAGTTGTGCCTTGATGCCGAGTGAGAGGAGCGACAGTACCCTTTCCTTATCAGCTGCTGTCAACAGTAGTCCGTTTTTCTCTCCCGCTTCCCTGATCTTCTGCACCAGGCTTGCCGGTACAGTGTATTGGTTTTTGAAAGAAGCGAAATCCTTGTAAATATCCAGCAGGCTGCCACGATTGGCATCCAGGTATTCGAAGGTGAATTTACTGGTAATACCACTTACAGCAATATCCTGCAACCAGCCACTGAACTCAGCTGTATCGACGGGAACATATACATCGGGCATGATGCCTCCACCTCCGAACACCGTTCTTTTGTTCACCAGTGTTTTGTATTTCAGCGAATCAGGAAAATGGAAAACTTTTCCATCTGCAAGTTCCCCACTCTGCCAGCGTGTAAGTGCATTGTCTTCATACTTCGATCCCTTGTATGGTTTCTGGATAGATCGGCCGGAAGGCGTATAATACCTGGCCCCGGTGAGCTCCAGTACAGAGCCATCGAATACAGGTACAGGCCGCTGCATCAGCCCTTTTCCGAAACTCCTTCTGCCTACTATCACGGCGCGGTCCCAGTCCTGCAATGCACCAGTGAGTATCTCACTGGCAGATGCCGTGGACTGATCGATGAGCACAACCAGTTTACCTTCCTGGAATTGACCGAAACCGCCGGAGTAATAATAATCACGTCCTTTATCTCTTCCTTCGCTGTAAAAAACCAGTTGATCTTTTTGCAGGAACTCGTCAGCCACGCCGATGGCAGATTGCACATATCCCCCACCGTTACCCTGGAGGTCGAGTACGAGATTTTGCATTCCTTCTTTCTTCAATGTGATCAGCGCCTTGTCTATTTCCTGCCTGGTGGTTTCATTGAAGATCCGGAGATTGATATATCCCGTTTTAGCATCCAGCATATACGCAGCTTTTACGGAGTGGTCGGCCACAAAATCGCGCACCAGTTCTTTCTTCAGTACAGCGCCTGTATATTTTCTGAGGACTTCCAGCGAAAGATTAGATCCTTTCTGACCGCGGATCTTCTTCATTACAGTGTAATTTGTTTGCCCGCTTCCTGTTACAGCCTGACTATCGATACGCAGAATTCGATCTCCGGCCTGCAAGCCTGCTTTTTCTGCCGGGCCGCCTTCAATGATCTGAGTGATGTATAAACTATCATTCTCCATCATGTACTGGATGCCGATTCCGGCAAACCTTCCCTTCATGGATTCATGCATCTCTTCCGAATCCTGCTTGCTGAAATACCTGCTATGCGGGTCCAGCCTGCTCATCATTCCGGCAATGGCCGCTTCCACCAGTTGATTGTCTGTAAGAGAATCCACATAATTACCCTGGATGGCCTTCAGCGTTTGCCAGAGTCTTTCTTTAGGGTTCACCTGTGCCTGCATTGCGCAGGGCAGCATGGCCACAGCCAGCATCAGGGACCAGCATCTTCTCAGTCCCATCATTTAATTCTCCTTTTTAAGTATTTCAATGGCCATACTCAGTTCTTCAGCGAGCTTGCTGGGACTTCCGGAATAGCCTTCGGAAGTATAGCGCATCACGCCATCTTTCAGTATCACTTTCCTGGGAATGGCAGAGGATTTGAAAAATGGAACGAAGGTTTTGAATACGGCATCCTGTTCTCCATTTTTTTGGTTTTTGTTATCATGCAGTAAATGGAAACGATAGCCTTCCCGTTTCACGAAGCCTACGGATTTTTCTTTGTAATCCCCTGTTTGCATGGTTCCCATGAGGAAGATCTTTACCTTATCATCCTTGCTGTACTGATCAACCAGCAATTGCATACCAGGGAATGCCTGGATGCAGGGTTTGCACCAGGTGGCCCAGAAATCGATCACCACTATCCTGTTGTTCCAATCGCTGCTCCTGATGGTTTTTCCATCAGCATCTTCCACGGCAAAAGGCATGAACTCTTCATTGGTCATATGCTCTTTTACATAGGCCAGCAGCGCTCCCTGTTCATCTTTGGAACGGAGGGAAGATGTGTAAGCTTCATATCCTTCTGCGCTATTGTTCTTTTTTACATATTGTTTCTTCAGTTCTTCCAGCATCAGTGGCGTCATGGCATTGGCAGCCATGCATTTTTCCAGGAAAGGCTGAATGGCCTGCTCATCCTTTGTTTGCAGCAAGGCATCCAGGTACATGCTATTGCGTTCTGCATCAGCATATTTCCCTTTTTCAGAGAGAAAACTGAAATATCGTTTTACATCATTATACTTTTTCATATCGCGCAGCAGGCTGATATAGGTACCCAGTTCATTATCCATCTGCTGGTTGGCATTGTGCTGCGCAGTTTCCGGTGTGAACACGCCTGACTCCACGTAAGAACCATCTTTTACTTTCGCAAGCAATTCCTTTATGAGCGGTGTGGCCACTTCATACAATGTATCCTGACCGATCAATTTGAAAACATAGGCGCGCATTACATTCCAACGGAACACTTCATTTTCAGTTTTGAAAGTAAGCGGCTTCAGCATGGCAAATAGCTTATCAAACTGCCTGGTCTCAAAATATGCGGTGCCCAACCCACGATGAACAGTGTAATAAATAAATGATTGTCCATTGGGGCTCTTACTCCAATGTTCATAGGGGAATTCTGCCAGAAATTTTTCATACTGAGCGATCATTTCCTGGTTGTTTTTTGCAGGCATGGCTTTCTGAAAAGCCGTAAGGCGTGCAAATTTTCCCTGCGGATCTTTGGCTATGAGCAGTGAAGCGAGTTCATCTGCTTTCTGTTTGTTTTTCAGTTTGAACTGGTAATAATTGTGAATGCCTTCCAGTTGTTGAATGGTAAGGTCTTTGCTTTTTACCAGGTCTTTGGGATCAGCTTTATCGTATTGCCCGAAATCCTGGGCAAAAACAGTTACTGTGCCGGCCAGCAACAGGCTGGCCAGCAGGGTGATTTTTCTTTTCATAACTATCATTTCATTTTTTATCGATCATTCTGCGTCAACTCAGGATTCAGATCGATGTTTTTGGGAGGAATCGGGTATACATATCTGTTACCAGGCACCAGGGTATAGGTATTGCCTTTGAAAGTGCGTGTTTCAAACTCTGCCAGTGCGGGATCGAGGCTCAGCCTGCGCTGATCAAACCAGCGAAGGCCTGTACCAAAGAGTTCCCTTCTTCTTTCATCCAGAACAATATGCAGGGCTTCCGTTGCATCGGCTGCAACCAGGTCTGCATAATCGGCCGGACGGAATCTTTTCTTCCTGAGTTCATTCACCAGGTTCATGGCAGCAGCAGTTTGCCCTGTTCTTGCCAATCCTTCGGCCTGGGTGAGCATCACTTCCGGAACTGTGATACCGGTAGTAACATTATCTCCTGAAAAGAGATTGGCGAGCCATGAACCCCGACCGGTGAAAGCAGGCTGGAAGCTGCTTCCGGGGCGGGTATACAATTCATATCGAAGATCATTGGTCTGGAACTTGTTCACCAGTTCATCACTCAGGCTCAAATTGAGGAAACCCGGCATGGTAGCCTGTTTACCAAGGATCACCTGCACATTCTCCAGTCTTCTCGGAAAAGCAGTGGCGCCTCCGGCATAATTGTTCAGGTCCAGTAAACTGTTCTGGAACTGCAGTGCCAGTCCTGCATTCTCTGCCGCTTCACTGTAACGGCCCATGAACAGGTAGGTTCTCGCGAGCGTAGCATAACCGGCGGCTTTAGCCGGATGTACATTATTGGCAGGCAGATTGGGTAAAGCGGGGATAGCTTCTTTCAGGTCTTTGATGATCTGGTTATACACGGCCTGCACGGATACACGCCTGAGTGAAGTGAACAGGTCCGGCGACAACAACAGTGGCAACCCCGGATCGGAAGCCGCAGTAGCCGCGGAATATGGCCGGGCATAGAGATTCACCAGAGTGAGGTAAAGGTAAGCCCGTTGAACTTTCGCTTCGGCCAGTGTGGTTGTCTTCTGTACTTCTGTACCTTCTTCGCTGCCCATCACACCATCTATCACCAGGTTGGTATTATAGATCGAATTATAATGCTGATCCCAGGTAACATCACTCTGGTCAACATTGTAATAGGAAGCGCCCCAGACGTACACACTGTCTACCCCGCTGCTCAGCAGGTTCTGCTGGTTGGGATTGGCATCGAGGTTGATATCGTCCGAGGAGATCATCGGGTTATTGGCAGTCCGATCGAAAATACTCCTGTTGCTCATGATCCGCTGATAATCGGAAGTATACTTGAACTCCCGTTGGTTGGGCTGCTCCACTTCCACAAACTTGCGGCAGGATACAAGGCCCGCGATCAATATCATTGTTGCTATATAGCTGTGCTTGATTCTCATTTTGGTGATGATTTTCTTTGGTTAGAAAGAAACGTTCAGTCCCATGTAAAAGCTGGGCGACGGTGGCAGGTTATTGTAATTGGTCCCGGATATATAACTGGGATCCACACCCGCTTTATTCTTTTTCCAGATCAGTCCCAGGTTCCTCACGGAGAAGTTCAGGTTGGCGCTTTTGAAAGCGATCCGCTGCATCAGTTTGGCTGGCACCTGGTAACCCAGTGAGACCTGCTGTAACCTGATATGACTGGCGCTTTCCACAAGGAGGTCAGACATTTTATATCGGTTGCTGCTGTTTGTACTCACATTGGCAAGACCTGGAACACTGGTGAATGCTTCATCACCGGGCTGACGCCAGCGAAGGGCCAGGTCTTTCTGGCTGCCGATCAGGCCATAATAATTATTGGTTGTATAATCAGGATAGTTCTGGATGGAAAGACGACGGAACACATGCCCCATTTCATAGGTAATGCGCACACCCAGGGAGAAGGATTTGTAATTGAAGTCATTGAACCAGGCGCCAAAGAAAGGTGGCGTACTGCGTCCCATCTTTACGATGTCTTCTGTTTTCAGCACATTGTTGAACTGATCTGCAGTGATGATCTTGCCACCTGCATCATAGATCTGTGAGCGTCCTTTGTTATCGAGACCAGCCCAGCGGTAAGCATACACTGCATCGAGGGGTTCACCTTCCACGAAGCTGCTTCCACCTACCAGTACGGTGGCTGTCGGTTTTTCAAATCGGCTGTCTGTTATTTCATTGGTATTGTAGGAAATATTGAACGTTGAAGCCCATCTGAAATCACGGGCCCTGATCGCTTCAGCACGCAGTCCGAGCTCATATCCATGTCCCTTCATGGTGGCTGCATTGAACTGGAGGGTGGTCCATCCCCATGTACTGTTGATGGGGAAGTTCCAGAGCATATCCTCTGTATTCTTCCTGTAGGCATCAGCACTGATGGTGAGCCTGTTGTTGAAGACACCGAAATCCAGTCCCATATTCCATGATTTTGTCAGCTCCCAGCTTACTGAATTGTTTGCAGGCTGCTGTACATTCCCGATCGGTTCATTGGTAATGGGGTCTGTACCCAAACTTATGATAGCTCTATTGGTAGCGCTGGTGGCAACAGTGCCGGTACTACCGTATGTGAGGCGGAGATTCAGGTTAGTGAGCCAGGTTACACTTTTCATAAATTCCTCAGAGCTCACATTCCATTTAAAGCCAGTACTCCACAGTGGTTTGGCGCGTTTATCGCGGGATATACCGAGTAAATTGAAATCATCAAAGCGAAGACTGGCAGAAAGCGTATAACGGTTATCGTAAGCAGAGAATGCTGCATTACCGAAATAAGACAGGGCCCTGGCAATACCTTTCGTGATGGCGCCATCACTGTACCCCAGCGTACTGCTCCACCCCATCACGGTTTGATAAGGCAGATTAGGGTTCCAGGCGGCGGAAGAATAAACATCTTTATCAAAACCATAACGAGTCTGGGAAAAGCGTTCGCTTGTTAGTTCCCTGATCTCGGTACCGCCGATGGCATTCAGAGAAAAATCCTTCCAGGATTTATTGATGTTCAGCTGACCACGAAGCGAGTAGCTCATTTCATTTGCGTTGCTGTTGATCATTTTTCCTCCGTAAGGAATACCGTATACCAGTTTCCCATTAGAGCCAACAGTAGTGGCTGTATTCAGCATCACGCGGGTATCATAACTCTGGAGATCGCCCATGATGATGGTTTGGGCACTGCTGCGCTGCAGCGATCCCGCCAGTTGCAGATTGGCCCAGCCGGTAAGTTTGGTATTGATATCCGCTATGAAACGAAAGCGGTTATCCTTTGTAGTGGTATTGTTGTAATTCAGTTCCTGTACAGGGTTGTAGGTCCAGGGAAGATAGCCCTTAGCCAGGAAATCTTCGGCCACTTCATCGCGGAACTGGATGGAGCGTGCGATAGCATTACCACTCGCGTCTTGCAGCATCTCATACGGACGTAGTGCCAGGTTACCATTACCGATAGCATTGAGCGTAGCCATATTCGACTGCGTGTTCACAAAATTGTAGTTGATACCTGTATTGATAGTTACGCGCTTGTTGAACAGTTCATTGCTGAGGTTGGCATTCACAAAATAGCTTTCACCTTTATTACTGCGATACACAGGCATATCGCGGGTATAGTTGGTAGAGAGGAAATAAGTGCTGTTCTGGCCGCCTCCAGAGAAACTGAGATTGTATTGTTGTGAAACGGCGCGTTGCATCAGGAGGTCGCGGATCTGGCTGCGATTGTCGAGGCCGCCGAGTACGGCAAGCGCTGAGTCTCTTTGCTTTTCTGTTGCAGTACCGCGGTCCACTTTGAACATCCATTCAAGTGCTTCGCTCACAGGGCGGTTTTGGTTGAAGGTCATCCAGCTATTGTCCCAATTGATGGGATCGGTGAAATAACCGAGGTCTTTCATTTCCTTTTCCAGTTCGATATACTGCGCGCTGTTCATCCTGTTGAGCCTGCCCATATCGGAAGGATTGGAAATGCTGAGGTTGGTACTGAAGTTCACCTGAGAGGAATTCTTTTTCCCTTTTTTTGTATTGATCACGATCACGCCGTTGGCAGCGTTGGCGCCCCAGATGGATGCGGCGGCGGCATCTTTCAGCACGGTGATAGATTCGATGTCTTCTGGATTATATCTGCTGAGTACAGTACCTATGCTCGCTACAGAGGTTTCGCGTTCGGCAAGGTCCTGGTCAAGTGCAGGGAAACCATCAATCACGATCAGGGGTTTGCTGCCGGTGCTTCCACTGATCAGTGTATTCCTGCCGCGGACCTGGATGGTATTGTTACGTACATCAAATCGAACGCCGGGGGTGGTTCCTTCCAGTCTTTCCATCAGGTTCACTGCCGGAACGGACCTGATCTCACGGGCGCTGATCTGGCTGAATGATCCGGTGGCGCGCTCTTTGGGAATGGATTGATAACCGGTGCTGACCACTTTCACCTCTTCCAGCATTTTTGTTTCGGGTTCCAGTTGTACGGACACGGAGGTCTTACCATTCAGTTCCACTTTTTGCGGCACCATTCCAACAAAGCTGAAGAGCAGTGCATTGGTCTTTTCCTTCAGGCGTAATGTATAACGTCCGTCGCTGCTGGTAGTAACGCCCCAGCGAACGGCAAAGCCTTCGGGCAATACGGTAACACCAGTAAGCGGACTGCCGGTTTCATCGGTCACAACACCTGTAAGCACCTGCACAAAATCATCGGAAACATCTTCACGTGTTTCACCGGGACGTGTGGGTTTATTATCGTTTTCTTTTTCTTTGGCAGACCTTGTATCTTTGATGATAGTGTAATAATTCGACTGTATATAAAGGAAAAGAAAGCCTTTGTTGTACAACAATCCCTTCAATACATTTTCCACTGGTTCTTTTTTTGTCAATCCACCTTTCCATTGCACCATTACATTGTCGAGCAGATTCTCTTCATACGCGAATTTGGTCCCATAAACGGTCTTCACTTCGTCCAGCGCTTTTTTCAGCGGCACCTGTTGTTGCGCCAGCAGTTGCAGGGGAAGCGCAGCACAGACGAAACTCAGTACCAGCAACAAATTTCTGTTCATCGGTTTAGTTTTGGCTGATAGTTAATTTTTTACCATTTTGTTGAATTTTGATATCAAATACCTGGCGCAGTACAAGCAGTATGTCTTCTGCGCTTTGTGCAGGAATGGTTCCGGTCAGTCGTTTTGATGCCAGTTCCGGTGACCTGAGTACGATATCATAGCCATGAGTATCATGAAGCACGGTCAGTATCTCGCTGATGGTGTAGCCATCCAGGTCCATCTCATCCTGTGTCCAGGCGCTGTTCCCTGAGGCTTTCTTAACAGAACCGGTCAGCATGTTCTGCGTGCTGTCATACACAAATGCATCGCCGGGATTCATGATCTTCACAAATCCGTCCGTTCCTTCTTTTTTGATCCGCAGGCTGCCTTCCAACAGTGATATCTCTGTCAGTTGCCGGCGGTTCTTCACGTTGAAGCGGGTACCCAGAACGGTTAGTTCGAGACCGCCCACATGGACGTGGAAGGAGTCTGATTCCTGCAGACGGTTCATTACCGCCACATGTTTCACTTCAAAGAACGCTTCACCACTAAGCCAGATCTCGCGCGGTTTATCCGATCTCCAGGTTCTCGAGTACCGGATATTGGAATTACCGTTGAGCGTGATCACAGATTCATCAGGCAGCAGGATCTGTTCCTTTTTTCCATAATCCGTAGTTCGTTCCTTAATGCCCAGTTGCGTGATCTCCATCATGGCCAGCACCAGCACTGCTGCTGCGGCCAGGGCTCCTGTCCAGCGCAGTGTTCTCCGCAATGGCCGGTAGAACCTGCGTTCTTTTCTTTCATACAGATGGATATCTGTTTCTATTTTCGACCATAATGCTGCGGGTTTGGATGAAGGCCGATAAGGTTGCTGCTGATGGATAAGGAGTATCCAAACACGGGCTTCTTCCATTGCTTTTACTTGCTGAGGATATCGATCGGCCTGATTTTTCCAGTACGCTGCTGCAGCTTCGTCCTGTTTCAATACATGGCTGATAAAATGCTCATCATTGAAGAAATCCGTTGTTGAATATTGGCTATAGTCGGGTTGTTGGTCCATGGCAATCTTTTATACACACATAATTTTCAGGTTTTATCCCTATGCGCGGAAAAAAAGGTTAAAAAAAAATATTGAGAGTTTAAAAAAGGCTACAGTACAGCCGGATGCGGCCTTTCAAGCCCCGCATCAGATCTTTTTCAGGTTCAGGAGAATAGTCAGGAGGAAGAGGTCTGTACGGGATAAATGGTTTCTGAGCGTATCGATGGCTTTGTACACCAGTTTGTAGGTACTGGATACAGATAACTGCATAATTACGGCAATTTCATCATATTCCATTTCTTCATAATAACGAAGATGGATGATTTCCCGTTGCCGGGGACTCATTTTTTCCATGGCGCGGGCCAGGTCCGCCCTGATGGCATCCAGTCTTTCCCGGCTCACAATGGCCTGGTCAGACTCCAGCCTGGCGCCCCATTCCGTGTCTTCGATCTGCGCGGAGAATTCATACTTTCGATGCTTTGTTTCCAGCATCCTCAGCAATACACGGCGGAAGGATTTGTAGAGATAGTTCTTAACGGAACCGGTTTCGCGAATGCCGCTGCGGTTCTTCCAGAGTTTCACAAAAAGATTCTGGAGCGCATCCTGGATCACATGATCATCTGCGGTGAATTTATGTCCGTAATTGAAGAGTGGATTGTGATAGGTCTCAAAGATAATTTTGAAGGCGGCTTCATCCCCGAAACGAAAATCGTCCCATATGAGTTTGTTGTCCTTCATTCGATTGTGCAGTTGCCGGTTTAACTACGAAAGTGATGAAAATGTTGCAACTAAACAAAAAAGCGGACATTGCTGCCCGCTCTAATTAATTGATCATCCCCAAGAACCTTTGCTGTTCATCTATACATCACCCCGGCGGATAATACCCACCAACAGCGAAATAATTGCCAGTACGATCAGTATATGGATCAATCCTTTTGCACTGTACACGAATACGCCCAGGAGCCACCCGATGATCAGGATCACTGCCAGAATATACAATATGCTTCTCATAGACTTCTTTTTTCCGATACAGTAAAAATTTATTGCCCTGGCAACGAGCTGTCTGTTTGTAGACAGGGCTCCACAGCTTGTGCAGGAAGCCTCCACGGGTGGCATAACATTGGTAGATATCAAAGGAAAACTGAACCATATGAGTACGTTGAACAAGACCGGATTAATTATCGGCATTTCTGGAACAGCCATCATCCTGCTTGGGTTGATGTTAATGAAACAATACGATTTCGGCATTTACATTTTGTACGCAGGACTGATTGTAGTAGGTATAGTTTGGGTATGGAGCATCTGGGACGTGATAATTACAGAAGATCTTCGTTTCTATCAGAAAATGTTCTGGCTGATCATCACCATTTCTGTGCCGGTGATGGGAGGATTATTGTACTATATCATGCACCAGAAAAGGAACAGGATCGTTACCTAATGACCGAGATTTTTAAGGCAGGTCCTCAGATTGTTGCCTTCTTTCAACACCATAAAGAACAGATCACCGAGTTTTTTTACCCTTTTCTGAATATTGTGGATCGTGAATTGCGAAGGATGAAGGCCGGCCTTCACTTCTTTCCATAACAATGGAGTGGATACCGTTGCTCCATCGCGCGGACGCAGGCTGTAAGCCGACGCAAGGGTCTGCCCTTTCGAGTTTTGCAAGAAATCGATATAGATCTTATTCCCTCTTTTTTTAAGCGATCGTTCGATGCTGGTCATACCGGGCAGCATCTCATTCACCATTGTAGCAACGATCCTTCCAAATTCGCGCACAATCTCATAATCGTATTTATTGCCCAGTGGCATATATACATGAATACCGGTTGCCCCGGAAGTTTTGGGATAAGCGATGGCGCCTGCATTGGTCATCACTTCCTGAACAGCCTGTGCAACGGTGATCACCTGGTCGAAAGTATTTTTAGGTGATGGATCGATATCGATGATCATGTAGGTTGGTTTTTCGGCGCTGCGTGTAGTGGAATTCCAGGGATTCATTTCAATGCAACCGAGATTGGCGAGATAGATCAGCGTTGCCTTGTTATTGCACACGATATAATCCACTGTTTTGTTGGACGATGGAGAGAATTCCGGGTACACTTTTACATATTTTGGCGCGTTCTCTCCGGCGTCCTTATGATAGAATCCTTTATCGGTGATCCCATTGGGATTTCGTTTGAGCGACAGCGGCCTGTCTTTCAGATAAGGCAGTATCACCGGCGCCATCATATCGTAGTAAGCGATCACATCTCCCTTGGTGATCTTGTCTTTCGGGAAATAGATCTTGTTCACGTTGGTGATGGTCAGCTGGTGACGGTCTACCTGTACGATAGCTGAAGTTTTTTCTGCTGCTTTCATCGGTCATTGTTTTTGATTACTGCTGAGGCGGCTTTGTCTTCCCGCAATCCAAGGAATACCGGATGACGGAGAATGCCTTCCTTGGTCTGTTCCGTGAACTTCACTTCACAAACAAGCTCCGGCCTGATCCAGGAGACGGGTGCATTCACTTTTATTTTTTCTGAAAAAGGCGACTGGGCTGTCATCAGTGGTTGCATGAGGTCCCATAGTTCTTTCAGCTTTTCATGTGTAAAGCCCGTTCCTGTATGCCCGATATACTGCAGCCTGCGGCCTTTGAATTCACCGAGGATCAATGCACCGAAATATTTCCGGCTTCGCCTTGGCGCAGTGAATCCGGCAATCACAGCTTCCTGGTTATTGTGGTGTTTTATTTTCAACCACTCACGGGTACGGGCACCCGAATAGTATTCGCTGTCAGATTTTTTGGCCATCATACCTTCGAAGTCGAGCTTCTTTATATGCTGGAAGAATTTCTTTCCGCTGCCCGCAACATGATCGGAATACCGGATCACATCACCTTTATAGGAACTCAATAATTTTTTCAGCAATTCCTTGCGGTCCAGCAGGGGCAAATGGCGTATATCCTTACCATTGAGGAAGAGCAGATCGAAGACATAATAGTGAATGGGATAACGGGGATCCTGTTCATATTCCTGGAGCATCTGGAAACGCGGCCTTCCTTCTTCATTCAGCACTACGATCTCTCCATCCAGTACGCAATCATGTTTGATCTTTGTGATGGCTTCAGCAACCGGAGGATATTTTTGAACGAAGGAAAGACCGTTGCGGGAATATAATTTCAGTTTTTTCTTTTTCCATTCTGCTATGGCGCGATAGCCATCCCATTTCATTTCGAAGATCCACTCATCATTGTCGAACGGGTGGTCTTCAAGACTGGCCAGCATTGGCTCGATATATTCTTCGTATTTACGGCCATTACTGCCAAAGACACGCGAAGGAGGCCGCTTTTGAGTGGCTGCACTTTTTTTACCTGGCTTTTTTTGTGCCATACGCTTTTACTTTTGGTGTGCCCAGTCGCTCGCCTCCGGCGAGTGACTTCTATTCCGTCGCCTCCGGCGACGCAGTGTTCGCCGGAGGCGAACAAATACAGGTCACTCGCCGGAGGCGAGCGACTGGCGGCACCCAGATTAATCTTTTTTAGCTTTCCTGCCTGTTTTTGCTGCTTTTGCTGTTTTTTTGGCCCTGGGGCTCCTGTTGCTCACCCATACCTTCTCTCCCCTGGCCCCCTTCGCAAATATTTCCTTTTTCGATTTTCCTTTGATCAGTTTTTCCGCATCGTATTTCGTTTTCACTGCATATTCATCATTGTGTTTGATGAGCAGCCAGTTCTTTTCATCGCGTTTCAACCTCACTAACACGAATTCACCACTGAGCTTGCTGCCCTGTATCACGAATTTCAACTCTCCATTCTTCAACCATTTCAGTGCTTCCTTTTCGGAGATCGGTTCTATTTCCGCATTCACCGGAATATAATTGCCATGGTCCCAGATCTGTACTACACCTGCACCATAATTACCTTCGGGGATCACGCCAGCGAAATCGATATAATCCACCGGGTGGTCTTCCACCTGCACGGCCAGCCGTTTGTCTGCCGGGTTCATGCTTGGTCCTTTCGGCACAGCCCAGCTTTTGAGCACTCCATCCAGCTCCAGCCTGAAATCGTAATGCAGTCGTGTGGCATCATGCCGTTGCACCACAAAACGGAGATGGTCACCCGCAGATCGTTTTACACCGGCAGGTTCGGGCGTATTCCTGAAATTCCTTTTCTTCTTATAATCTTTGAGCATGATTTCCATTTTTGATCAACAATATCAGGAAGCGCGTTTCTTTTTGGTTTCCAGGCTTGCTTTCAACTGGCTCATCAGATCGCTTGCGCGTGAATGCACCACTTTGAGTGCAGGTGTGGTGATCTTCTTTCCTTTTGCTTTGGCTTTGATCAGCTTCATCAGTTTTTCAGAGTAAGTGTCTTTGAATTCGGAGATATCGAATGGGCCGGATAGCTGATCAATGAGGCTCATGGCCATTTTCAGCTCATTGGGTTTGACGGATTTGGCGGTTAGCGTGGGTATATTCAGTTCTGAATGATCGCGGATCTCTTCTTCGAAGCGAAGCCTCTGCACAACCAGCACACCCTCTTCGGCCTTCACCACACAAACCGTTTCTTTGGTCCTCAGCACGAAGGAACCCAATCCCACTTTTCCACTTTTATTGAGTGCTGCCCAGAGCAATGCATATGCGCGAGCGCCGGATTTGTCGGGTTCGATATAGTAGGGAGTTTCCCAGTACATACTGTCGATTTCGGATTCATCTGCAAAAGTGGAAATAGCGATGGTCTTTGTTTTCTCTGGCATGGCCTTCTCGAAATCCTTATCGTCAAGCACAACATAGCGTCCGTCGAGATTATAGGCTTTCACGATATTGGCCCATTGGACCACTTTTCCACTTTTTTCATTGATGCGCTGGAACTTGATATTGGCATGATCTTTCTTATCGAGCATGTCCAGGTCCAGGGAGCTTTCCTGTACAGCGCTGTAGAGTTTTATGGGAATGTTCACCAGCCCGAAGCCGATGGCGCCCGACCAAATTGCACGCATACCGGTAGTTTTTGGGTGAGTTACGGTACGGGCCTGGGGGGTATAGTAATTTACTCAATTTTTTCCTTTCGGAAAGAAAGTACAAACATGGTGCCGCTGCCAGGTGTGGAATGAACGTCCACGCCTGCATGGTGGGCCTGCAGGATATTGAGGGTGGCTGCCAGCCCCAGGCCGAGGCCATTGCGTTTGGATGTGAAATAAGGCTCAAAGAGACGTTGTAAGTTCTCGGGAGAAATACCACAGCCATTGTCTGTGATCCGCACTTCATAGTGCTGTGGCTGAGTGCTTACATTGATCTCCAGCTCACCTTGCCCTTCGGTCATCGCCTCTACGGCATTGATGATGATATTGAGGAAAGCGATCTTCAGCTTCTCTTTGTCTGCCATCACTTCTACGATATCGTCAGGATATTTGATACTGGTCCTGATCTGCTTCAGCATGATGCGGTCCATGGCGGCCGTAAGGCTTTCGTCCATGATATCCTGTAGTGGCCATTTTCGCAGAATGATATCTGTGGGCCTGGCTGTATCCAGCAATTCGGAGATGATGCCGCCAATGCGTTTGGTGTTACGGAGAATGATCTGGTAGTAACTGATTTGTTCCTCAGTGAGGCCATCATGACGGAGATGGTCAAGCGATAAATGGATATTCGTGAGCGGGTTCCTGATCTCATGGGCCAGTGTCCGCGCCAGTCGGCCAGTTGCTGCCAGCTTCTCGCTCATCACCAGGTTCTTTTCAGCTTTACGCAGACTGGTGATATCGTGCAGGATACCCTGCATGTAAAAAGAACCATCGGGCCGTTCAACCGAAGTGGCAGAGAAGATGCAATGCAGTTCTTCTTCGTCGCTGTTGAGCAGGTCAAGCTCCAGGTCTTCCACTTCCCCTTTATCTTTCAGCAACAATGCCAGGTATTCAGCAGCCTGTTTGTTGGGCATGAGATCATAGAGCGTGCGGTCCGCCAGTTCTTCCGATGAATAATTCAACAGTTGATTAGTGGCCTGATTAACGGTAAGGAATTGCAGCGCTGTATCTGCAATGAATATTGCGTCTTTTGATTTTTCGAAAATATTCCGGTATTTCAGCTCATTGTCGCGGAGCGCTTTGATGGACCGTGCTTTCTCCAGGGAATAGCGGATACAGCGTTCCAGTTTTTCAGCATTGAGCTCGCTTTTGATGAGATAGTCTGCGGCGCCCGCCAGCATGGCTTCCATGTCCACTTTGTGATTACCCTTGCCGGTGAGCAGGATGAGCGGTGCTTCGCAATTGCGCAGCAGTGCCTCTTTCAAAAGATCGAGGCCTGTGCGCGCGCCGAGATAATAATCTATGAAGTAAAGATCATACCTGTAATTACAGATATGGTCCATTGCCTGTTGGTAATTATGACACCAGTCCACCCGGAAATTCCCATTGATCTCTTTCACCAGCGTGCTGGTGATAAAAAAATCATCTTCATCATCGTCGATGATCAGGATACGTATGGGTTCAGTGGAAATGAGCATGAAAAGACCAGTGGGTTTATTGTGATTCGGGCAGGATGATGGTGAATACGGCTCCCTTGTCCGGGGCTCCTGTGGCCGAGATCATGCCGGCATGGTTGTCTGCGATCCTTCTGCAGATAGCCAGTCCGATGCCCGATCCCGGGTATTCGGCTTTTCCATGCAATCGCTGGAAGAGCTGGAAGATCCTTTCTGCATATACTTCCTCGAAGCCGATACCATTGTCTGACACCACAAATTTATAATAGTTCCCTGCAGAACGGAGTTTCATTTTTTCTTTTTCTTCCCTGCTCAGTTTATTACTGTTTATGCTGATACGCAGCGGAACACCGGGACGCTGGAATTTGAGCGCATTGGTGAGCAGGTTGCGGAACAGCTGTTTTATCTGCACAGGATTCACTTCAATGTCGGGCATCTGTTGAATATCGATGAAAGCCTGTGAGTCCTCGATGCTCAGGTCCAGCTCATCGATCACCTGTTGTATCAACGTTCTGATATCCGTTCTCACAAATGGATGCTGCATGCGCGTAACACGGGAAAAATCCAGGAGATTGTCTATCAGCACGCGCATGTTCTCGGCAGATGCCAGCATGCGGTTCAGGTAAACGGTTCCTTCCTCTGAAAGCTGGTCTCCGCAACGGCTTCGAAGTCTTTCCCCGAATGTGCTGATCTTGCGCAGCGGCTCCTGCAGGTCATGCGAAGCCACGTATGCAAACTCCTCCAGCTCATGGTTGGAGCGGTTGAGCTCGTCCACTTTTATCTCGAGTTTCTGTTCGTACTCCTTGAGTTTGGTAACATCATGTGTGATACCGAAAATCTTCACAGCTTTCCCATGGGCATCCAGCTGCACTTTACCGAAAGACTCGATGGTTTTTGATTGCCCGTCTGTAGTGAAGATGGAGGATTGCCGCACATAGGTCTCACCATTTTCGATGATCTCATGAATGGCATCATTCGTTTTTTTCACTTCTTCCGAAGAAAGATGAGAACGGAAGAATTCGAAGAGGTCCATTCCTGCCCCGCTCATGCCATCGGTATAGCCGAGTAACCGGCTCATCCCGTCTGACATCACCATCTGCTGTGTATCCAGTGTAAGTTCCCATGTACCCAGATTGAGAAATTCCTCTTTCTGTTCCACCATTTTCTTATAGTGCATCAGATCGCGCAGTAACTGTGTTTTCTCAGTTACATCGCGGTTGATGCCGATTCCCTTCAAAGCATTCCCATTGGCATCGTATTCGAATTTCATCTTGGTAGTGATCACACGCTCCCGCTTGTCGTTCGTCATCACATGATAGGTGTATTCGAAAGGAGTTTTGTCTGCAATGGCAGCAGCGCGTATTTCACGGAACTGCTTTGCATCTCCCGGGTCCAGGTGGGCCAGGTAAAAATCATCGGTTACCTCATTGCTGGCTGTTTCCTGATCATATCCCATGATCCGGAACATGCCATCTGACCAGGTGACTTTGTCCGTTTGAATATCCCATTGCCAGGTTCCGAAGAGCAAAAGTCCTTCCACTTCGTTGTATAGCTCTTTTACTTTTTTAACCTCTTCAACAGGGTTTACGGAGCCCAATTCATCATCATTTTCATTCGTCACCATTTTCAGATATGAGATGTTGTTATTGGCTTCTTCTCGTCTCATCTCACTAACGATTATTTAATTCCTGATATAGTTTGATCTTATTATACAGTGTTTTTCTATCTATATTCAATAATTTGGCAGCTTTGCTTTTATTGAAATTGGTTTCTTTCAGCGCTTTCAGTATCAGTTCATATTCCAGGTCTATACTGGCTTCCTTGAGGCTGTTCTCGAAGGGGGCACGTCTTACGGGTCTTTGCTCCTCCACCACTACGGGCGGGGCTACCTGTGCAGCTTCCGCATACTGATCATTGTTATGCTCAAAGAGCAGCTTTTTATAATTACTGATCTCGAATGGCAGGCTGCGCACCTCGATAAAATCACCATCGGTGAGCAGTGCCGCTCTTTTAACTACGTTGCGGAGCTCTCTAAGGTTCCCGTGCCACACATAATTCCTGAAAATTTCTTCCACTTCAGGCGAAAATCCTTTTACATTTTTCTGCAATCCATCATTCGCTTTTTCCAGGAAATGCCTGGCGAATACCATAATATCATCCTTACGCTGGCGCAGTGGCGGCAGCTCGATGGTGAACTCATTGAATCGATGGAAAAGGTCTTCCCTGAACTTCCCTTTCTGCGCTGCATCCCAGAGTTTTTCGTTACTGGCGATGATGATGCGTACGTCCAGTGGGATGTCCTTTGTGCCACCCACCCTTCTCATTTTACGCTCCTGGATCACGCGGAGCAGGCTCACCTGGATATCGTAGCTCAGGTTGGCGATCTCATCCAGGAAGATAGTGCCACCGTTGGCCATTTCAAAGCTACCGGGCTTCTGGTTGATTGCGCCGGTGAAGGAACCTTTTTCATGACCGAACAGTTCACTTCCTGCCAGCTCCTTGCTTAGAGCTCCGCAATCGATGGCCACAAATGGAAAGGCGGCGCGTTTGCTCTTCTTATGAATTTCCTGCGCAATGGCCTCCTTGCCACTTCCACTCTCCCCGTAAATGATCACACTGTAATCGGTTGGTCCTACCAGTGAGATCTGATCTATCAGATGCTGGAAAACAGGACTGTTACCGAAAATATATTCAGCGTTATTGCCATTCGTTTTCTTCTTTTCTTTTTTTACATCTTGGTGCACTCCGTTGCTGGCAGGGGTTGCAGGCGGAGCGCCGGCCTGTTGCAGGGCAGACTGGATGGTATTGAGGATCTCTTCAGGGAAAAGCGGCTTGGTCACATAATCATAGGCACCCAGTTTCATCACATCCACGGCGGTTTTGAGATCATTGTAACCGGTAATGATGATCACGGGCATCGCCGGATACTTTTCCTTGATCTTCAGCAGCATGGTCTTCCCATCCATTCCCTCCATCCGGTAATCACAAAGCACGATGTCTATATCCTTCACCTCTTCCAGCAGCTCCAGGGCTTTTTTGGCAGAATAGGATTCCAGTGTCTCATAACCATGCTTGGTCAGGAATTTATTCATCAGGAAACATATATCACGATCATCATCAATGACTAAGACTTTTGGCATAGCTGGCAGGTTTTTATGGTATAAATGTACGTTGATTCGATTGATAAGGTAATGATGCCGATCATCCCCATACAGCGCGGATCTGCGCAGTGGGTATCCTCAGCAGTTCACGGTACTTGGCCACGGTCCTTCTTGCGATCTTGTAACCGTTCTTTGCAAGGATCACCACCAGTTGGTGATCGGTGAAAGGGCTCTTCTTGTCTTCCGCTGCAATCGCTTCTTCCAGCGCATGCTGGATGATACGGTTGCTTACTACTTCTCCCTGCTCATTGGCCAGCCCTTCCGAGAAAAGGTCTTTCAGCAGAATATTACCGAAAGGCGTAGCCGCATATTTATTGCTGGTGATGCGTGATACCGTTGAAATATCCACGCCCACTTCTTTGGCGATATTCTTCAGGATCATTGGTTTCATCATCAGCGGATCACCTTCTTTGAAATACTCGTATTGCCATTTCACGATGGTGCGCATCACCCGGAGCATGGTGCTTTCACGCTGCTGGATAGCCGAAATGAACCATTCTGCTGCCTGGAGTTTACTTTTGAGGTATTGCCCTGCAGCCTTATCATCCTTCGCACACTGGTTCTTCACGTTCTCCATCCAGCTGTGACTGATATGGAGCGAAGAGGAACGCTGGCGCGAAAGGCTCACATCGATGGTATCACCTTCTACCGTTATCACGAAATCGGGAACGATATAATTCCTGTTACCTGATTCTTCCGTGGCTGTCATGATAGGTTGCAAAGGCAATGCCGCGATCAACTCCAGCACGATCCTCAATTCATCTTCTTCCAACCCCAGGCTCTCCATGATCTTGTCCAGCTGACGGTTCTTCAGATCCGTGAAATGATCGCGCACCAGTTTGAAGGCGGCCGCTACATCCGGACGGTTAGTATGCTTACGCTCCAGTTGCAGCAGCAGGCATTCGCGGATATCGCGGGCTCCCACCCCGGCAGGATCCAGTGATTGAATCACTTTCAGCAACCGCTCCAGTTGCGGTGCTTCGATCCATTCGCCATACTTGAAACTCATGTCTTCCGCCAGTGAGCTGAGCTCCTGGTCCAGCATGCCGTTCTCATTCAAAGAATCTATGAGATAGCAGATCTGCTGAAAATCTTTTTCTTCCATCAACAGCAGTCTGCATTGCTCTTTCAGGTGCTCGCGGAAATCTGCTACCTGCACGATGGGCCTGTCAGGAATGGCCTCACCTGAAAAATAATTCGCATACTCCGTCTTGTAGTCCGGGATATCATCATAACCGAATTCATCCCAGTCTGCAAAATCCTGTATAACTTCGCTATCTTCCCTGAGGCTGTTATCATCTGCGGGCGCTTCCTCCAGCAGGGGATTCTCTTCCAGTTCCTGCTGTATGCGATGTTCCAGCTCCAACGTATTCAGATGAAACAGGTTCAGCAACTGGATCTGTTGAGGCAGTATCCGTACCTGCTGTTTCTGAGTAAGGTGTTGATAGATCATGGCAATTGATTAATAGTGTACAGCTCATAATGCAAGGCTTAAACCAAAAACCATATTTTATGCATTTTCTTTTTAATTCCGCTACTATGCTGATCCTTACTGAGTTTGAGCAACAATTAAAACATTTTTATATATCCGGCCCGGTTCTTGACTATGTAGAATTATTTCCACAAAATGAGAAATCTCTTCCATGAAGTTCAGATTTCAGTACATATATATCACTTTCCTTCTTTCGTTTGCGATACTTACTGTTCTGGCCGTTCTCTTTTACCAGCGGCTGATGAACACCCAACAGTATTCCAATGCGGTGGAATATACATATGAAAAACTGTATCTGCTCAGCCGCATAGATGCATATATGAAAGATGCCATCAGCAGCGAACGCGGCTTCCTCCTCACGCAGGATTCAGCATTACTGGAACCATTACTGACCAAAACTCCCAGGATCAATCCGCTGATCGACAGTCTCCGTGCACTTACCTTCGATAACAATAAGCAACAGCTCAATATCAATAACCTGAAGCGCATCGTTTCCGACAGGCTCAACCAGGTGCGTACTAACGTGAACAAAGCAGCGCTGAAAGAGAACCGTAGCCAGGACCTTCGCCTCCTTCAATCGAAAGTGCTGATGAATGACTATTATGATGTGCTGAGAAAAATAGAAAGTGAAGAGAGAAGCATGTTGCTGTTCAGGAATATCCGGAAAGACAGTTACCAGGCCAGTACCCCGAAACTGTTGTATGCTATTTTCGTTTTTGCTACCGTGGTTTTTGTGATCAGTTTTCTCTTTATCAATAGGGAGCTCCGGAAAAGGCTCAGCTTTCAGCAGCAGTTGCAAAACCAGGTAGGGTCACTGAACCGCGCCAATATTGAGCTGGAACAATTGACCAATGCACAATCCCACCACTTGCAGGAACCGTTGCGCAAAATACAGACCTTCACTACCCGTTTACTGACCAGGCAAAATGGTAATCTGAATGAGGAAACCAGGAAGCTGCTGGAAAAGATCAATACTACAGCTGAACATATGCATGGGCTTACTGCAGACATGGTAAAATATTCCAACCTCATTTCCAACCGGGAAGCAGCCGTGGACGTGGACCTCAATTATGTATTATTCAAAGTGGCCGAACAGGTGGATGCCCGCCTCACCATGAACCACGCCAGCCTTGTGGTGGCCAATACCTTACCTGTTGTGCGCGGCATTCCCATGCAGCTGGCCCTTCTCTTTGAGCAGCTGATAGATAATTCCGTCAAGTTCTCCCGACGCGATGTACCGCCGGTGATCACCATTACGCATGAAGAAACAGTGGGGAAAACCATCAGTGATAAACTCCTTTCCGTTTTTGGAGGCACCCTTTATTATAAGGTCAGCGTGGTAGATAATGGGATGGGATTCAGCAATGAATTTGCAGAAAAAATCTTCGGCATTTTTGAAAAACTGGAAACACAACAACTCTTCCTCAACAGCAAGGGCATTGGCCTCGCGATGGTGAAGCGGATCATGATCAATCATGGCGGCAATATTTCCGCATCGGGATATGTAGGCCAGGGCGCTGTTTTCCATTTATATTTTCCTGTTCCTAATCGTTAGGACTATCCCACAATCTCGCCACCATTAACGTGGATCACCTGTCCCGTGATATAAGCGGCATCATCACAGGCCAGGAAAAGGAAGGCCGGCGCCAGTTCATAGGGATAACCTGCGCGTCCCATCGGCGTATTCTTTCCGAAATTGTTCACATGCTCATTGGTGAAACTGGCAAAGATGAGCGGCGTCCACACAGGGCCCGGCGCCACTGCATTTACACGAATACCTGATTCAGCCAGGTTCTTCGCCAGCGCACGGGTGAAAGAAACGATGGCGCCCTTGGTGGCGGAATAATCTATCAAATGTTCGCTGCCTCTGAAAGCTACTACCGATGCAGTATTGATGATACATCCATCTTTATCAATCAACTTCAAAGCTTCCTGTGAGGAATAAAAGAAAGGATACATGTTCACATCAAAAGTATGCCGGAATTGTTTGGTACTGATCTTCTGAAAATCATAATCTTCTTCATGTGTTCCGGCATTGTTCACGAGGATCGATATCTTTTTGAAATGCCTGTATACATCTTTCACCATTTTACGCGCGAAAGTTTCATTGCTCAGGTCACCCTTCAGCAATAAACATTCGCGCTGTTCCGATTCCACAAGCTGCTGCGTTTCCTTTGCATCTTTATCACTGCTTTTGTACACGATGGCCACATCGGCGCCTTCACGAGCAAAGAGCACCGCCACGGAACGCCCGATGCCGCTATCGCCGCCGGTGATGATGGCTACTTTATCTTTCAACCTTCCCGATCCTATGTACCCGGGCCGGATGATCATATTGATCTGGTCCAGCTGTTTTTTCAGCCTGGGCTTTACCGGTGTCTTTTTCAGTTTTGCCATATCCATTTTGCCATTACAATAAAATTCCTGTACCAGTTACTGAGGTGTATTCTCCACAGCAAAGGAGGGTATAACAGTTGAATATCCAATCGATACAAATACAGTTAAACGGAATGGATGAATTTTTATGGGGTGTGATCGGCACCGGAAATATTGCAGAGGCATTTGCAGAAGACCTGCACCTGGCAAGAAATGCCAAACACCGGATCAGCGCGGTGCTCAGCCGGGAAATGAGTACTGCCCGCGAGTTTGCAGGGAAATTCAGCGCACCTGATTCCTTCGATGACCTGGAACAGTTTGCAGCGCATTCACAGGTGAATGCAGTCTACATCGCCACACCGCATCCGATGCATTTCGAAGAAGCGCAGGTATGTCTGAAACATAAGCTGCCTGTTCTCTGCGAAAAACCGATGGGCATCAACAAACGGCAGGTAACGGAAATGTTCGAAACAGCAAAACAGCACAACACATTCCTGATGGAAGCGATGTGGACACGCTTTCTTCCCAGCATCGATATAGTGCAGGAAATGTTGCAGAATGAAGCAATCGGCGAACTCAGGCATATCAACGCCTCACTCAGTTTCCTGGCTCCGCGGGAAGAAGGCAGTCGATATTTTGAACCATCACTCGGCGGCGGTTCTCTGCTCGATCTCGGGGTCTATCCCATCTTCCTGGCGCAACTCCTGATGGGCAAGCCCAGCAATATCCATTCTTCCATCAAACGCTCTGAACAAGGCATCGACGAAAATTGCGCCATGCTGCTGCAGTTCGGCCCTGATAAATACGCCATGCTGGAATCTTCACTGATCACGCAAACACCCAATACCGCCACCATCAGCGGCACTACCGGGCAGATCACCATCACCAATCCCTGGAACGAAAAGCCGCCTTCCATCATATATGAAAAATATCACGGTGTGAAATGTGAAGAGCCGGTGCAATGGGAAGGACGCGGGCTGCAGTTTGAAGTGGAAGAAGTGTACGAATGTATCCGGCAGGGAAAGATAAGCAGTGAAAAGATGTCGCCTGAATTCAGCCTCAACCTTATCGAAACGATGGACACTGTCCGCCACCAGCATTCCATCCGCTACCCGTTCGAATAAAAAGTTTGCCATGGAAAAAAATTCAACGCTGTTCCAGTTCTTTCACTGGTACTACCCTGATGATGGTTCCCTCTGGGACCATTGCCGTGAACAGGCCGCCCACCTGGCATCGCTGGGCGTAACGCATGTATGGCTGCCTCCTGCTTACAAATCTGCTAACGGTACCGCAGAACCGGGATATGCGGTCTACGATCTTTTCGACCTCGGTGAATTTGATCAGAAAGGAACTGTTCGTACCAAGTACGGCACTAAAGAGCAATACATCCATTGTATCAAAGCACTCCATGATGCCGGCATCCAGGCCATTGCCGATGTGGTGCTCAACCACAAGCAGGGAGCCGATGAACAGGAGCATATCATGGCCCGCCGTGTGAATTCAGAGAACCGTAATGAGATCTATCCTGAATCCATCGGGATCGATGCCTTCACCAAATTTACCTTCCCCGGCAGAAAAGGAAAATATTCCGATTATATCTGGGACCACAACTCCTTCACTGCGGTTAGCCTGGGCCGTGATAACGAAGTCCAGATCTATCTGCTGGAACACCAGAACAGACAGAACGGATGGGAACAAATGATAGACGGGGAGAAAGGGAATTTCGATTATCTCATGGGCTCAGATATAGCCTTTGACCGTGAGTTTGTAAGGAACGAGCTCAAGCACTGGATCAAATGGTATATCGAAGCCACTGGCGTAGACGGTTTCCGCCTCGATGCCGTTAAACATATCACCGTGAAATTCTACAAGGAATTCATTCCATATATCAGGGAAGTATATAGCAGGGATTTCTTCTGCATCGCCGAGTACTGGAGCCATAACAAGGAAGCCATCATTCAATACTGCAATGAACTGGAACAATATTGCCTCATGTATGATGTGCCGCTGCACTTCAATATGTATGAAGCTTCCATGAAGAAAAAAGAATATGATCTCCGCAACCTCTATCATAACACCATCCTGGAAGCATTGCCAGACAAAGCGCTCACTTTCGTGAACAACCACGACAGCCAGCCGCATCAATCCCTGGAGAGCTGGGTTGACTACTGGTTCATGCCCCATGCCTATGCACTTGCCATGCTGCGTGAAAAAGGAGTACCCTGTGTTTTCTATCCCGATCTGTACGGAGCTAAATATGAAACAAATGGACATAGCATCGAGCATGTTCCTGTATTTCCTTTAAGCAAAATGATGCAGGTGCGCCACAGGCTTTCATATGGGGAACAGGAGGACCATTTTGATCACCCAAACACCATTGGATGGGTAAGGAAGGGAGTGGAAGAAATAGAATTCTCCGGCTGCGCCATCCTGCTATGCAATGGAGAAGAAGGCAACAAATCTATGAACATGGGCCCTTCGCATGCCAATAAAACATTCGTAGACTGTACAGGTAACCGCCAGGACAAAGTGCAGACAGACGAACATGGACATGCCAGCTTCAAAGCCAATGGAGAAAGCGTTTCCGTATGGATACGCGAAGAAGCCATGGCATTGCTGGCATGAAATTTTAAACAGTATCGATAATAAAATGAACGCCTATGTTACGCTGGACAATCATATTCTTAGTGGTAGCGATCGTTGCCGCTATCTTCGGCTTCGGTGGTATCGCAGCAGGTGCTGCCGGCATTGCAAAAATACTGTTCTTCATTTTTATCGTCCTATTCTTACTTAGTTTGATTGCAGGACGACCGAAGGGTGTAGATTAATAACAACTGACTTCATAAGGCAACGGACAATTATAAGCGGGCAAGCCAGGATGGTGCAATACCTCCTGGCTTCTTTTTTTATTCTATCAGGAGCTTCAAATAAAAATAGCCCCGCCATTTCCGGCGGGGCTTTCAACCAAATCAACGTCTGCCCCAAATTCTTTCCGCACAATGTGTGGCTCTTCATTTATATATATAAACCGTCCTATTGCTATTGTATCGTAAATGCCTGTCTGATGTGTCCACTATCCTGCGGGTGTCTATTGCTTGATAGACGGTATTTTCTTTTCAGTTTTTTCCGGATCATGGATGGGAGTATCGATCTCCGGATCTTTGTTGTCTGAAAGGTCCTTTTCACCTGAATACTTACCAGGCTGGTTTCCCTGGTTCTCCGTTTCATCTATACGGTCCTGCTGGTCCGTATTGGTGATATCGTTCTCCTCGTTGGTTACTTTAGGCTGATGACCACTTTGATTTGGTTTCTGTTTTGGTTCCTTTTCCGCATATCCGCTCTTGTTATGACCCTTATCGAAATTCTGTTCTATATTATCCTTATTGCCATGCTGCTTGTTCGCTAACTTATCTTCGGGCTTTTGAGCTTGATGCGTCTTAGGATCATGTTGTTTATTCATACTTCACATTTTAATGGTTAACATTTACGTTTCCATTTTTCGCTTTGTTCTGAATGGATAAATAAAAAAACCATACCGTTGGGCATCAGGTAAAGCTTTGTACTATTTGTACTTTTCATAACTCAAATTGTTGATGGGGTGTGATTGCAACAAGCCCATCCCCCGGAAAAGCTGCGGGGTTTCTGCCGTGTATGCATCCGTATTTCCTGAAGCCAGAATACAGCGGCTAAAAATAACCGGCACCCATTGTTATTCCATATCCGGGAATTACATTTGTAGAAACGTTATCAGCCCTTTATGCAAAAACTCTTTATCCTCATAGCCGAAGATGATGCCGACGACAGGTTCCTGTTGCAGACTGCATTCGAAGAAAACGGCTTTACGGATTCCCTTGAATTTGTTGAGAACGGGATAGAGTTGATTGAATATCTTACAGGAATCATGCATAGTAAAACCCTCGATATCAATTATCCCGGTTTTATACTTCTGGACCTCAATATGCCGAAGAAAGACGGACGTGAAGTGTTGAAGGAGATCAAACAACATCCTGAATTAAAGAAGATCCCTGTTATTGTTTTCACCACCACTAAAAATGAGAACGAGATCAGGCGTTGTTATGAATTGGGAGCGAATACCTATGTTGTGAAGCCCGTGAGCTTTGATGCATTGGTAAAAGTGATCTACGAGATCCGAAGCTACTGGATGAACACTGCTTCCATACCGCTATGATTATTTCAGGGCCGGTACCTTTTTCTTCTTTTTGAATAATCCTGCAAGCAGTCCTGCTGCTTTTTCCGCCACATAACCTGTTGCCATATTCCTGATCACCGGTGCGCCGGTTTTCCTGAAAAGCAATCCCAGTCCAAGGTTCAGGCCGGCAGCTATTAATCCCTTTCCTGAAGTGAATTTTCTCACAGAAGAAATGATCTTTGCTGCAGGAGCAAATTGCTCCTTTACCGTTTGCCACTGCTCCGCAACAATTTCCTGTTGCAGGTTCAACTGATGACGCAACGTTTCTTCCTCTTTCAGCAGGTCCGCATAAGACCGGACCACCGGCTTATTCGTATATTTTACGTACGATAATGTCTCTGACATAAGCGAAGAGTTTTTTTCTTGATACAATCAGGATAAGTGTAACCAGCAGGTAAAATCCTGCAGTGATGAGGTAACCGGTGGCCATATTGCTGAGGAGGTTCCCCAGCCAATGACCCAGGGCCAGTCCTGCAAATGCAATCACTAACAGAAAGAATACAGAAATTATCAACACCACTACTATGGATGCTGCAACCCCTGAAGATTTCCTGGTGGCCGTTACCAGCGTGAGTTTGTAGTAAGTTTGTACTAATTCGATCACATCATCAGCCAGTTTCTCTGTTTGATTTCTATCTTCTGCAGCCGCCATATGGTTGATTTTTTTATTTTTGGAACGAAATTTTCTGCAAAAAAACAGTGCCTTTCACCGCAATAAGGCAAAAATGTAGATGGCCCTACACAACTAAACAAGCGAGCCAAACGTTAGTTCAAAAAGTTGATTATCTGAGCGCCCGAAAGAAAATATTGATCATCGACGACGAGCAGGACCTTTGTTCCCTGCTGAAAGTGTATTTCTCCCGTAAGAATTACGTTGTTCATTACACGCATACCCTGCAGGAAGGCGTGCAGGAAATGCAGGACCTGCATCCTGATATCCTGTTCCTTGACAATAACCTGCCGGACGGCATCGGGTGGATGCAGCTGGAATCCTTTCTGAAAGTGAATCCGCAATTACAGTTATACCTTATGAGCGGCTACCAGCCGAAAGCGCCGGAGATCCCGGGAATACAGTTCCAGGTGCTCACAAAGCCCATCTCCTTTTCTGACCTGGACCATCTCTGATCTTATTACCTTATAGCTGACGCATGTACAGCAGCCAGTCGATCATACGGCTCGTGTAACCATACTCGTTATCGAACCAGGTGATCAGCTTCAGGTGATTGCCAACAACGGTGGTGAGCGTTCCATCAACGATCACGGAATGCGTGTTGCCTTTGATGTCCAGGCTTACCAGCGGATCTTCCGTGTATTCGAGGATGCCTTTGTACTCATTCATGGAAGCTGTGCGGAACAGCTTGTTGATCTCTTCTTTCGTAACCTTATTCTTCAATTGTAAAGTGAAATCCGCCATTGCGCCATTGGCAACGGGTACGCGGGTAGACACAGCAGCGATCTTGTCTGCCATCATCGGGAACAGTTTCTCCAGCGATGTTTGCAGATCGATCTCCACAGGAATGATGCTCTCCGCGGCAGCACGTCCCCTGCGGAACTGCTTGTGCGGCGCATCCACCAGTTCCTGGCGTGATGTGTAAGAATGCAGGATATTCAGTTGCACTGACTCAATTCCAATAGCATTGAGGATATAGAGGATATGTGTGGAGCAGTTGGTCATACAGCCGCCCGGGCTAACAATTGGGGTCTCCGCAGTGAGGGCATGCTGATTGTATCCGAAGATCATAAGTGGAATATCAGCTGATCCGGTAGTGGACAGCAGCACCTTTTTAGCCCCGCCCTGCAGGTGAATGCCGGCGCCGGCTTTATTGGTGAACATGCCGGAACATTCCAGCACAACATCGATACCGAGTTCTTTCCAGGGAAGTGTGGTAGGGTCTGACTGCTGAAATACGGAAATGGACTTGCCACCTGTTTTCAACTGGTTGTTTTCCAGGGTCATAGCGGGCGGAAATGTTCCATACACCGAGTCGTATCGAAGAAGGTATTCCAGGTTTGCGGGGTCCATGATATCATTCACGGCTACCAGGTCGAGATCGGGATGGTTCACGAGGCGACGGAAAAGCAGTCGCCCGATCCTGCCCATCCCATTAATGGCTATTCGCATAGGTTTCTAACATTAAAGCAGGCGCAAATATAGCTGAAGCTGACATCTGAACATCGTTAAAAGGATAAAGAACTGATAATCAGGGATGAAAAATTAACAATTTCTAAAATTTACAAGCGGTACCCTCCCGGTGCATTCCGGGAAAGGATAAAGTCTTACATTTGACCTGAACCTCGGTCCTGTGGAAATATCCCAAAACCAATCCACGATTCGCCTTACCAGGCTCATTAAATTCTACCCCCCGGGTTAACGGGAAGCCAACTGACTTACTACCATTAATTCTTCTTTTTGTAACCTTTAAAAAAGAGTGGAGGAGATCCGTATGTATTCTTATGCTCTGTTAGAGACTGGCTGTTATTACCTGGTACAGGAGAAAGAAGAAAGTCCTGTTACCCTGATCAAGGTTTCCGTTGACACCGATCATTGCCTGTATGTAACACGCTATGCAGAAGGTCCTGTGATGGAATGGAAGAAGAAAAATGATCTCATTTTCGACATCCTGGAATTACTGAGCGACGACAAAGTACGTGAATGGCAATCTGTGTACAACGATAATGAAGACGCCTATTATGAGGAGGATGATGAATAATTAATTCATGGGCGGGACCTTCTGGTCCCGCCGCAAATTCTCCCAACCAATAAACTTATTTCCTTCGCCCCTGCCTGCCCCTTTTTTCACCTGCATCAAATTTTATTGATCTCCGGTAATCGGATGTTTACTGCCCAGTCAGGCCATTGCCCAAAATTTGCATACATTCACCCGTAAGAAAAATTTCTACCGGTTAATTGCGTTCCTATATTGCAACATGTCGTATATGGATTGTTGAATTGCATAAATTGAATACGATTTGAGTTTTTTAAATAAGTTGACGCCCGGCATGAACTACCAGGACGATAAGTACAAGGCAACCCGCAAATGGTTGCTGGTGATCATTAGTGCTCTTACTGTTTTACCGCTTGCCCCATTGATCAACCGGTATATACCACCGTTGATTATCGGTACCTGGAACCTGGACCTCACGGTATCCATTATTCTTGCTGCCGTATTCACCTGGATCGTGCTGCGCCTATTCCGCTTTCTCCTCATTCCCGCCGTGGCACTGCTGGTGCTGGTGCTGCTCTATAACCAGCTCACCAATGGTTATGGCTTCAAACGCATCATGGCCGATTACCGGACCATGGTGGAACAGAACTGGGGACGCAAAAGCCAGAAGGAGATAGACCTCGTTCTGAACCCCACCATCTTCGAAGGGCCCCTCACCAAAACAGTGAAAGCCCTGCAATCGAAAGTGAATTCGCAGGACTCTGTAGTGCGCAATTTTTCAGTGGAACATTCACTGGATTACTTCGATGAATACCATACCAAATATGGCCCTATCGTCAGGCAGCTCTCTCTCTTCAAATACATCAACAACCATTTCAAGTATGTATCTGACTCCGAGCGTGATGAATATTTCGCTACGCCGAGGGAAACCATTCAGAACGGAATGGGCGGCGACTGTGATGATCATACTATCCTCATGTCCTCAGCACTCAAAGCGATCGGCGGACATTGCCGGATGGTTTTGACGGAAGGGCATCTCTATCCTGAATTGTATGTGGGTGATGAAAAATCATTCGAAAGGATGCAACAGGCCATCATCCATCTCTTCAGCGATCAGGCCATCGAGAATATTTTTTATCATGAACAGGACGGGCAATACTGGATCAACCTGGATTACACTGCCAAATATCCCGGCGGCCCCTACCTCAGCGAAAAAGCATTCGCAATTATCGACCTGTAAGAGCTGTTCAACAGTAATCAACCAATCTAATAAGTTGTAAAAATGGAATCTTCCTGCGGCTTGTTGCGTTCGTCGGAATTACGGTCTAACCGGATCTTTTTGTGACGGGATTTCGCAGGCTCCTGCCTCCGCACCAGCAGGTAAGCACAACTACCTACCGTGAGCGCCACGATACTGGAGATATAGTAGATAATGAAGTTATCCGTTTCATTGCTGGCCTTCACCCAAAAGTAATCGAATATGTAAATGATCACATAAGTGCCATACTGGAACAGCAGGGCTGCATCGATCAGGATCTGGGCCTTTTCACGCGAAGAATGTTCCAGCTTACGCAAGTGGTATACAAGGTCCCAGATGATAATGGTGAACACCAGCATCAAACCCAGTCCCAGCAAGTACTTCAGCCCATCATAGTTCAAACCCTGAAAAAACGGGTTCACGCAGAGCGCCAGTAAATAAACAGGGAGTACGATACGGGTGAAATTGCGAAGCCCCCGCAATTTGGTGGTAAAACAATAAATAGCGATCACCAGCGGCATATCCAGCATATTATAAATGATGCTGATATTGACCAATACATTTTCCGGAATACCCGTAATCTTATCTGTAATGTTGATGAATCCGCTGAGGGCCCAGTAGGCTGCAAAAACAAGTAAAGTGGTTTCCTTCCACAGTCTTCTGATCGCCACGATCGCAATGGGCAGAAAATATGCCACGACCGTCAACACTGATATCAAATGATATAATTGATTTTTCACTGCTCTTTCGTTACGCTGTAAAATCGCTTAAAAGGGTTTAAATATTGTAACCGTTTCATTTTTCAGTAATTGTACTTCGCAAATCCTGCATAAAATACGGCCTTTCGTCATGCACTTCTGCCACTCGCCCCACCCGGTCCTCCGGGCTTTGTTTCTTTTTTTATATTTATGTTGTTCCACCAAAACTCACCAAAAACCACTGTATGCGTATAAGCTTCCCTGTTATGATGTTCCTGCTGCTGGTTTCCGTTGCATCCGCACAGGAAAACAATTTACCCCAGGATTACCTCAGCCCTGAATTCCATGCAGGCAGAAGAGAAGCCCTCAGGGAGCTAATGCCAGACAATTCCGTTGCCGTAGTATTTGCCTACCCCATGCGGAAATTTTCCAACGACGTGGACTATGTTTATCATCCCAATCCCGATCTGTATTATTTTACCGGCTACACTGAGCCCAATGCCATGCTCTTCATCTTCAAGGAACCGCAAACTGCAGCCGATGGCAGCACCTATAAAGAACTATTCTTTGTACAGAAACGTGATCCCGGCGCAGAACAATGGACAGGCATCCGCCTGGGCGCAGAAGGAGTGAAACAAAAACTGAAGATTGCGCAAGTGTTCAATGGAAGCGATTTCAACAAACATCCCGTCAGCTTCGATAAATTCAGCCAGGTGCTTCTCTACGGGTTTCCCCAGGACATGGACCGCAAACAGACACGCGGCGAAGGCATCTACGCCCTCATGAACCAGTTTATCGCAAGGTCCGGTTATGCCGATTCCCTGAATGGAAAAGGAAAATTCAATACAGCCCTTTATTACAAATACACAGCGCAGCTGCGGGAAATCAAAACCGAAGAAGAGATCGCACTCCTCCGCAAAGCCGTGGAGATCTCCTGCAATGGACAGGTGGAAGTGATGAAAGCCGTAAAACCGGATATGTCTGAACGTGAGATCCAGGGCCTGCATGAATTCGTACACAAAAAATACGGCGCGGAAGAAGTGGGCTACCCCAGTATTGTAGGCGCCGGCAACAATGGCTGTGTGCTGCATTACCAGGAAAACAACGATCTCCACGTGGCCAACCGTATGGTGCTGATGGACGTTGGCGCCCAATATCACGGCTACACTGCAGACGTAACACGCACTATTCCTGCCAATGGCAAATTCACCGCCGAACAGAAACTCATCTATCAACTGGTATACGATGCACAGGAAGCTGCCTTCAAATTATGTAAGGACGGAGCCAGCTGGCAGGAACTCAACAAAGTTTCCCGCGGAGTAATTCTCGAAGGGCTCGTAAAGCTGGGCATCGCCAAGAACAAATCCGAAGCAGGTAAGTATTATCCGCATGGGCTTGGTCATCATATCGGACTTGATGTGCACGATCGCGGAAATTACGATATCATCAAAAAGGGAATGGTGATCACCATCGAACCCGGCATCTATATTCCGAAAAACAGCAATTGCGATCCCAAATGGTGGACCATCGCAGTCCGTATCGAGGACGATCTCCTGATCAGGGAAAAGGATTATGAGCTGTTATCGCGCAATGCGCCGCGGACCATCGGGGAGGTGGAAAATACCATCGCACAGAAAAGCGCGCTGGACAATTTTGTGCTTCCCCCCTTACAATCAGGCAAAAAAGGATTTTAAACTGGTAGAACTACGTTATTTTTTATCGGAATTTACTATAATACATATGTTTTTTATACTATTCTTAACGTATTAACTGAACTACAAAAAAAGGGCAATATTGCTCTATGTCAAGAAATCGACGGTTCGTAATTTTGTTTCTACATCTGATCCAAATATCCTTCTGAATATCCCTCAGAAATCCATTCTTCCTTTCCAATACTTTTGAAAATTCAACTGTAAACCAGTATCCTTCAGTACAAGTACCTGGTCCTTTGTAAGCGTAAAGTCTTAATTAGGAAACATAATTGTCCTGGAAAAACCACCTGATCCGTGTTCAATATCATTTAGAAAGCCGTTTTGAGTCCAAGTTCCATTGAAATTCTCAGTCGATATCCTTAAAACCCCGGCTACCAAACAGCCACTCGACCGAAAGATCCAATACTTAGGAAAATTATTTGCAGATCGACTGAAACAAAAAAGGCCTTAGCTGATTACTCAGCCAAGGCTTTTTCTTTTTCCATTCTTTTCGTTTTTTTTTACTTCCATAAAAGGCTGGTTTCGCAAAGCTGAATGAACGCCCTTCTGGAAAACAAACCGGCGCGGGAGGTTGTTATTTGAGCGGTTGTGCATGGGAGAAAGCCGCGGTACAGTATTGGACTTCTTCGCTTATGTTTTCAAGGCCGGCCTTTTCATATCAGCTTTGCTGGGCACGATGATATGGCAGGGTGGTAAAAGTCATTATCCTCAGTGGTTAATAATCCTTACTTTTAGAATCACCAAATCAATTATGCTATGCGATTGCGGTTACTGCTAGGATTTTGCTTGCTCTCCCTTACAGGATATTCACAGAAAATAGAAGTTTTGAATACAGGCATCAAATCCAGCCTGCGCGGGCTTTGTGTGCTTAACGACAACCTGATCTGGGCCAGCGGCAGCGGTGGCACCGTAGGCCGCTCCACCGATGGCGGCAAAACCTGGGAATGGAATACGGTACCGGGATTTGAAAAACGTGAGTTCCGCGACATTGAAGCATTTGATGCCAATACGGCCATCGTGATCGCCATTGCAGAGCCAGGCCATATCCTCAAAACAACAGACGGCGGCAAAACATGGAAAACCGTTTTCACCGATACCACCAAAGGCGTATTCATGGATGCTATGGACTTTGCCGATGCAAAAAATGGAATTGTGATCGGAGATCCTATTAACGGTGAAGTATACCTGCTCACTTCCAAAGATGGCGGGAACTCATGGGACAAATACCGCGGCTCCCCTATTAAAGTCAGCAAGGGCGAAGCATTCTTCGCAGCCAGCGGCACCAATATCATCTATCATTCGAAGAATGAATTCACAGCCGTTTCAGGCGGAATGGTTTCCCGCTTACTCACACCTGATAATGCTGTAGAATTACCAATGGTAAAAGGAAAGGAAACCACCGGCGCATATTCTCTCGCCGTTTATAAAGACCAGGCCGCTGTAGTGGGCGGCAATTACACTTCCGATACAGCCTCCGAAGGCAACTGCGTACTCTTTAAACTCAGCCAGCCCACAGCATTCCGCAAGCCCGCTGTACCTCCGCATGGTTACAGGAGCAGCGTGGAATTCATCACAGGCGGACAACTGATCTGCTGCGGCACCAGTGGCGTGGATGTTTCCAATGATCTCGGTATGCACTGGACGCTTATCTCCAAAGACAGCTACAATGTAGTGAAACGCTCAAAATCAGGCAGGACGGTGATCCTGGCGGGTGATGGAAAGATATCGAAGCTGGTGTATTAGAACCGGCAACTAAATGTATAAGCCCGTGCTGTCCGCACGGGCTTTATATATTCATCTATATGTGAACGTTAGTAACTTAGTTGAGTCCGCGGAAATCCACGGGTACCAGCTTGCTCACGCCGGGTTCCTGCATGGTAACGCCATAGATCACGTCCACAGCGCTCATGGTCATTTTGTTGTGCGTTACGATGATGAACTGGCTTTCTTCACTGAACTTACGGATCATCTGCGTGAACTTGCCTACGTTGGCATCATCCAGCGGAGCATCCACCTCATCCAGGATACAGAATGGAGCCGGCTTGATCAGGTAGATGGCGAAGAGCAGCGCGGTGGCCGTGAGCGTCTTCTCACCACCACTCAACTGCGTGATGGATGAAGGACGTTTACCTTTTGGCTTCGCGATGATATCGATACCTGTTTCAGCAAGATTCTCGGGATTCTCCAGGATCATATCGGCCGTATCATCTTCAGTGAAGAGCGCCTTGAACACTTTCTGGAAGTTCTCGCGCACCTGGTTGAAAGTATCGAGGAACTGCTGGTTGGCAGTGGCTTCCACTTCCTGGATGGTTTGCATCAGGCTGTCCTTGGCCGTTACGAGGTCGTTCTTCTGCTCGAGGATGAACTCATAACGTTTCTTCATTTCCATGAAGGCTTCGATGGCTGTGGGATTCACTTCTCCAAGGTTCTCCAGGCGCTTCTTCATGCGATCGCATTTTTCCTGGAGCTCTTCGGTGGGAATATCGTTTGTTCTTGGCTGATCGATGATCTCATCGAGGTCGATACGGAATTCCACGTTGAGCCTTTCCTTCATACCGGCCAGCTGGAGCTTCAGCTCTGTGAGTTTGTCCTTGATCTCGGTAAGCAGATGGTCCAGTTGCTCACGCTCTTTTACTTTGGCCCGCAGTTCGGATTCCTTTTCATTGAGCGCATTGCGCATATTGTAGAAAGCCTGGTCGGCTTCGTTCAATTTCATTTCTTCTTCTTCCTTGCGGCGCATCATATCAACCAGACCATTCTCGGCATTGGCGAGCACTTCTTCATTTTCCGTGAGACTCTCAACGGTCATTTTCAATTGTGCGTTGTTGCTTTCGATCTGTGTTTTCAGATCGCGGAGCTGATTACCTTTAAACTCGGACTCCTGTTTCAGCTGGTTGATGCGGCTATGCTGGCGCGTTACCTGCAGGTTGAACTCGTTGTAGGAGGCAGTAGCCTGCTGGTACTGGCTTTCAGCATATTTATATTCTTCTTCCGCTACGCGCAGGGTTTCGCGGATCTCGTTCAGTGTGTCTACCAGTTTCATCCATTCCTGGCGTGTGCCTTCAATGGAAGCGGAAGTGTTCTGCAGGTTCATCTGCAGGTCTTCCATCCTGTTCTGGGAGGAGCTTTGCAGACCGTGGAGGCTCTCGATCTTGTTCTGGAGCGAGAACACCTGGTTGGTAAGGCGGTTGATATCTTCCTGCGCCTGTTTGATGGCGGTTTCTTTCAGTTGTTCGTTGTAGCCGATCACTTCATTGTGCTTGGCCTGGATCGCCATTTTCAGGTCGGCAACGATCTTTTCCTGTACCTGGATCTCCTCGAATAATTTCTCGAGGTTCTTGGCGCGGCCGATCTTCTTTCCTTCGAATACACCAACGCTACCACCAGTGAGGGAGAATTTCCCTTTTACATATTTACCAGTTTTTTCCAGCACTACGGAGCCGTTGGAATTTTCCAGCGCGCTTTCATTCTCCGCTATGAACACGTTGCCCAGCAGGTGTTCTGCCAGCTGACGGTATTGCGCATCCACTTCTATCACCTGCATGGCAGGGATGGTATTGGCGGGTGCGCTGTGCGCGGAGCCATCGGCGTTAGTAAACTTGTCCAGCAGGAAGAAGTTGGCTTTTCCTTTTTTGTTGTTATCCAGCAGGTGAACGGCCTGCATACCTTCCTGGAGGTTGTTCACCACATAGTAGTTGAGGTATGGCTCCAGTACGTTCTCCACGGCAGCGCGGAATTCCTCTTTTACATAAATGATATCGGAAAGAATGGGCGCTGTGTGGTTCCAGTTTGGATTATTGTGTAAGAATTTTACGCTTTCGGGATAGCCTTCCATGGAATCGATAAGGCTCTTCAGCAGGTCATATTCGTTGCGTTTGGCATCGAGTTTACGGTTCTCTTCGGCCAGTTGCTGGCGAAGGACTTCCATTTCAGACTGCGACTGAAGGATCTGTTCCTTGGTGCGTTCATGTTGCTCCTGGAGCTGTTGCAGATCGCGCTTGCGGCTTTCGAGTTCCTGTTCGCGCGTAATCATTTCCTCTTCGAGCTGTTTGAGCTGGCTGCGACGAACTTCTTTTTCTTCCTCGATCTGCGAGATGCTCGCCTGAAGGTTTTGAATGGAAGTATCGGCAACGGCCACTTTCTTCTCAGCTTCGAACTGGTTGCGCTGCATGGCCAGGTTCTCGCTGCGGAGACTGTCTACATGCACACGCTTTGTATCGAAGATGCCACGCTTCTCTTCTGATGAGGCTTTCAGGTCTTCGAGCTGCTGCTCGAGTCCTTCCAGTTTTCCTTCTTCTTCTCCGATCTGGAGTTTGGTGAACTCGATGCTTTCTTCCAGTCCTTTAAGGGTCCCTTCGGATTTGTTGAGGAATTCCTGGAGACTGTTTTCGCGTTCTTTGAGGAAGTTCAGTTTTTGTGAAGCGAGGTTTTTATCGTTTTCTTTTGTGCGCAGCAATTGCAGGAGGTCGTTGAACTCATGCTGCATGCTTTGCAGGGCGCGTTCTTTTTCGATGAAACCTACTTTTTCCGCTTCGATGCCTGCTTCTTCGTTGGCGATGATGGCTTCCAGGCGGACTTTTTTATCAGTTTCGGTTTCTGATTGTGTATTCAGATCGCGGTACGTGAGGTTAAAGCCTTCAAGAGATGCTTTGGCCAGTTCGATGGAGTACTCGCGGTATTCTTTTTTGATCTCGTAGAATTTCTCCGCTTTTTTGGCCTGGTTCTCGAGCATTTTCAACTGGTTGTTGATCTCGAAAAGCAGGTCTTCGATACGGGCGAGGTCCTGTTCCGTGGCGTCCAGCTTTTGTTTGGCTTCTTTCTTACGTGTTTTATAGATGGTGATACCAGCGGCCTGTTCCAGCATACGGCGGCGGCTGTTCTCTTTGTCTTTGATGATCTCGTCCACCATACCCAGCTCGATAATGGCATAAGAGTCTGTGCTCACCCCGGTATCCATGAAGAGGTTCTGGATGTCTTTGAGGCGGCATTGCACATCATTGAGACGGTACTCTGATTCCCCGCTTTTGTAGAATTTACGCGTTACGGTAACGGTATTGAATTCGGTAGGCAGTAGATTCTTGGTATTCTCGAAGGTAAGACTGACTTCCGCGAGGCCGCTGGCGGAGCGGGTTTTGGAGCCATTAAAAACCAGGCTTTCCAGGTTTTCAGAGCGGAGATGACTGATCTTCTGTTCACCGATCACCCAGCGGATGGAGTCAATGATATTGCTCTTGCCACATCCATTGGGGCCGATAACGCCGGTAATACCGGTGTCGAAGTTAAGTACGGTCTTGTCCGCGAAACTTTTAAAGCCCTTAATTTCTAAACTCTTTAATCGCACTTTTGTCTATTTTTTTAAAGGACAGCAAATATAACAGCTTTGAGGTACAAAATAGGTTTTGCTTTGATACCGTCCTCCAAATTCAATAGATTCTTATGCACCTTTACTTCACTTGTGCAGTTCGTGGGGATAAAAAGAGCCGGGAAGGCTATAAAATACCGGTTTCCGGTACAATAATATCTCTGCTAAGTTCCCATCCGAGAATGGCCTTCTTGCGTTCCGGCCCCCACATATAGTCTGCCAGCACCAGGTTTTTACGGATCACCCGGTGACAGGGAATAAGAAAAGCGACAGGATTGGCGCCCACAGCGGACCCTACTGCCTGAAGCGCGCGCGGGTTGCCGATTTCGCGGGCTACATCCTGATAGGTGGTCAGTGCTCCTGAAGGAATTTTCAACAGTGCATTCCAAACCTTAACCTGGAAATTGGTGCCTTTCACCAGCACGTTCAGTTTTCCCGTTCTTTTGGAAGGATCGAAAACCATTTCAGTCAACCGGGCAGTCTTTTGCGGATTGTGTTGCAGCGCGGCTTTCTCCCAGCTCAGTTGCAATTGCTGTACACTTTTTTCATGGTCTGCATCCTGCAAAAAATGCAGGTAACAAATGCCGCGTGGCGTGGCGCCGATGATCACTTCACCAAAAGGCGTTGCATGAAAACCATAGTCGATGATGATGCCCTCTCCTTTTTCCCTGAACTCCTGTGGCGTAACGGCTTCCAGCGTTACAAAGAGATCATAAACGCGGCTCTGGCTGCTGAGTCCGGCTGCATCAGCAGCATCGGCGATACTGGAAAAATCCCTCAGCTTCTCTTTGAGGAAATCAGCCGTCAGGTATTGCATGAAACGCTTGGGACTGATGCCTGCCCAATCCGTGAACATGCGCTGGAAATGAAAGGGGCTCACATGCACCTGCGCGGCCACTTCTTCCAGATCTGGCTGGTCTTTGAAGTTGGCATACAGGTATTCGATGGCCCTGGCGATGGTATTGTACTGGTGTTGTTCAGCTGTCAATGGTCGGTAAAGTTCTATCTTTTCAAATAACATACACTACAGTTTTTTGTTGTGAACGATACGATCACAAAACTCCCCCGATAACGTTGGAGAAGCAACCCGCTTCTTGCGGAAACCGTCTGACCACAATAAGCCGCATTTTCATTAACTTGACGCCTGATATGCTGAGAATTTTAGTTGCCATAGCGTTTTTTTCGTTTTCCACTTCTCCCCTTTTCGCCCAACAGGAAAAGGGAAAAGTAAAAGTGGACAGTATCGCTTTCCATCTGTACACAGACAGCCTGAAAAAGGGCGGCGTGTACAACTACATCAATGTGGATGCAAAGATGAGTAATGGACGATGGCTGCCCTTATCTGCCGAAGACCTCAACTTCACCACATCCGGTGGTAAGTTCGATGGCAACAATCTGTATTTCGATTCAACCTTCAATGCAGACAGCGTGGTAGTAAAAGCCATTCTGAAGGCAGATACATCATTGCGCGAGAGCATCACCATCTACATCAAAAAATTACCCGATGATGAGGTATTAAAAACGATGGAAGAAGTGATGCAACCTTCAGGCAAGCAGCCCGCGAGGAAGAGGAAGCGCGGGTAAAAACTGCTGCACCTCCAGCCAGTGAGGCAAAGGTTTATGACAAGACGGCCTTTAAAACATAAGCCCCAAAGCCCATCCCAACTACATAAGCCCCATCTCTCCATCCCAAAGCCCCATTATAAAACCTAAGCGCCGCTATGTTTTACAGCCGTCGGTCCATAACCTTTGCCGAACGCTTCCATAACCTTTGCCGAACGAGCATAAAAAAAGGCAAAGCGAAATTACTTCCGCTTTGCCTTCTCAGATGCCAGGCACAAGGTGTATTTCACTCCAAATACCTGGCTTCCGGTTTAGTTATTTAACAGGGGCTTTCTGTTCCTGCATTTTCTTCGCGTCTTCTACGAATTTCGCGAGACCGATATCAGTCAGCGGATGTTTCAGCAGACCAAGAATGGCATCCAGCGGGCTGGTGCAAACATCGGCTCCAACTTCAGCGCATTTCACAATGTGAAGCGGGCTGCGGATACTGGCTGCGAGGATCTCAGTTTTGAATCCCTGCAGGCTGTAGATATGAGCGATCTGCTCTATGAGTTGTACACCATCCCAGTTGCTGTCGTCAATACGACCGATGAAAGGTGAAACGTAATTGGCTCCTGCCTTTGCAGCCAGGATAGCCTGACCGGCAGAGAATACCAGTGTACAGTTGGTTTTGATTCCGTTGTCGGAAAAATATTTAAGCGCTTTCACACCATCTTTGGTCATGGGGATCTTCACCACGATGTTCGGATGGATAGCTGCAAGTTTTTTACCTTCTTCGATCATACCGGCGAGATCGGTTGAAATCACTTCAGCGCTCACATCACCGCCATCCACGAGCTCGCAGATATCGAGATAATGTTTATTGATGGCTTCTTCTCCGCGGATGCCTTCTTTGGCCATCAGGGAAGGGTTGGTAGTAACACCGTCGAGAATACCGAGATCATGAGCTTCTTTGATCTGTGCAATATTGGCTGTATCAATGAAGAATTTCATATAAAAAATTTTAGATAAGTGGTACGGAGTATAATGGAGAGGAAAAATAGAAAAAAAATCGGCAGATTACTTACATCGCACCGCTACAACCGCTTACCCTTGCTGCCTTCCGGCCCTGGGGGAGTCTGCAGGAGCTGGTCGTGTAAGACCTGCCGGCCGCAAAGATAAGGAGAAATGAATTCATGAGAAAATCAAATGAAATAAAATATTGAAAATCAATTAAGGGATATTATTTCCCGGGCCGCTTACTACTGTCAAATAAATTTTCAATAATATTATCGATCTGGCTACCAAAAAACAATTAATACTTTAAATATCAATCAATTACAATAATTTTTAAACCTCCTAACAACTCCTAATTTATCAAAAATTAGGAGATAAAATGATATTTCTTCCTAATTTTTGATAAATTTGGAGAAATTAGGAGATTATGAAATTCCCTGAACGTCCTCCCGCATACAACTTCGCTATTTACAAGGAAGTTCTGGAGGAACTCTTTCAAAAGAATAAATTCAATGAGTTCCTGAATCTGACGGAAAAAAAATACTACTACTGGAATAAATGTAAATACAAAGCAAAAGAATGGGGATTTGAACCCACGCGCTTGTGGTCTGCAGTTAAAGCGAACAGAATATCCAACAAGATCATATCTCCCTTCGCGAATCTGAATTTAAATGTAGGAACTCCATCAGTAGTGCAAAAGTTCTTACATGAATTTGATCTGAACCTCGGAGGCAATATACAGGGAGACGCCATCATACCTTCTGAAGACCGCGACCGATATCTTATCAGTTCGTTAATGGAAGAAGCCATTGCTTCGTCCCAACTGGAAGGCGCCGATACTACACGGGTTCTGGCCAAACGTATGCTTGAAACCAACCGCAAGCCCAGAAACGTTTCAGAACAAATGATTCTGAATAACTATAAAGCAATGCAGTGGATCGTTGAAAATAAAAATCAACCCATGAGCATTAAGAACATAAAAGACCTGCATACTATCCTGACGAAGGATACGTTGATCATGCCTGAAGAGGTTGGAGCATTCCGGGAAGATGATGAAGTAAAAGTAATTGACAGGCAAACCGGCAGAACTTTACACCAGCCACCTTCTCATCAGCTTCTTAATGAACTGATGGAAAAGTTCTGTGAGTTTGCGAATACAAACCAGGAGGATTTTTTTATACACCCAATCACAAAAGGAGTCATCCTTCATTTTCTCATCGGATTCATTCACCCTTTTGCTGATGGAAATGGAAGAACAGCCCGCACTATTTTCTATTGGCACCTTCTTAAGAAAGGCTACTGGCTAATAGAATACATGTCAGTATCAAGAATCATACTCAGATCAAAAGTTCAGTACGCGGAGGCATTTCTGCACACAGAACTGGATGGAAATGATCTCACCTATTTCCTGATCTACAACCTGAAATCAATCCATTTTGCCCTGGAAGACCTGAAAAAGTATATCGAAAGGAAAGTGACGGAAAAGAAGAATATGATTACCATGTTACGGGGCGCCACCAACTATAATGACAGACAGATATTCGTTATTCAGGAGATCGTCAAAGACCCGGCTACATTTTTTACGGTCAAACAAATTCAGTCCTTATTCAACACCAGTAACCAAACAGCCCGCACAGACCTGAATCACCTGGTTCAGGATGGGCTTTTGACAGCAAGCAAAAACAACAAAGCCATTAGATATGTCCCCACTCAAAACCATCTTCAGATCCTGAAGAAAATAAATCATATTCCATCAGGCCTCTAATAACTCTGTCCTCTCATGATCCCCTGCCTTCCCGTATATGAGTTCACTCTCCCCACCGAGATCAATTCATCGGCCCTGCCGCCGATCGGGCGATAATAAACCAGGATCATGTATTCATTTTCGCTCTCCCAGAAATTACCTTCCGTAAATTCAAAGCTGGTCTGGCGTTTGGGATCGTTCTTATCGATGGTCACATAACAATAATCATAATAACCCTGTTTCAAAAACAGGCTGGTTTCATAAGCGCCTTTCTCTTCGTTCCAAACCATTTTGGCGGAATCGTTGAGATTGTAATTTGTCAACTGGCCAAAAAGATAAATGTCTTTATCAGGAAAGGGGATATTACCCTTTGGCACATACGAAAAGAAAACCGTAGCATAATCTGTCTGCCAGAGCGGGTTGATACTTTCCGTGGTTTCGATGGTGTACATACCATTTGCATCGCGGAAGAAATTGAAACGTTGTCCAGTTCTGTCTGTATCGGGATGCATGAAGATATCCGTGCTGGTGGGCTTGTTTTTCACACTGGCTATCTGAGCGCTGAGGAAGCGGATGCTACGGATATCCACCCATCTCCACTCTTTTCCTGCCGGGAAGATGGCATCGTTCTCCGTATTGTATTCAAGTGTATTGCGGGAGAAAAAAGTTGGTTTGAGGTCGATATGTGCATTGTCCCAGCGGTAATTCTGCAGAATGGTCACGTGCACCTGTTGCAGGTGGTTGCTCACCCTGAGCGCATCACTGAGCTGCACTTTGAACTGCACTTTCTGTCCCGTGCGGAAGAATTGTCCGTTGAATGGCTGCTGGATCTGCGCAGGAACGCTGGCCTTTTCATCCACCACCAGGAACCTTTTGGTGAAAACGGTCTTGCTGGTATCTGCATTCAGAAAAACCCGGAGGATATAATTGCCGGAACGGGTAGGAAAACAGTTCTGATCGGGCAGCGAAGCCTGGTAATGTGTATACCTGGTGAAAGCGATGCTGGACGTGCGGTAGGTATTGATACGCTGCTGCATGAAGCCGCGCATATAGTCGAACTGGCTCAGTAAGGCTGGCGTCCAGTCTGCATTGCAGAGCTGGAAAGTGTAAGAATATGGCTTCACGCCCCCTCCTATCTCATCGAAATGCAGTTCCAGCTTTTCGCTGCTGTTGAGGCGGATCACGGGATAACTGAGCTGGTCGCCACTGCGGAACAGCTGAACAGACTTGATACCTGGCGCATAAACCGCGTCCGGGATCTGAGCCATTGACACTCCTGAGATCGTTATCAAACAAAGCAGGTACAAGGTTTTCATCGGTTGATCTGTTTACTTCGTAAATGTACTGTGCACAATTATAACATAAATAAAGAAAAAACTTTGGCAGTATTTGATGCCAGCGGCTATTTTTGAGGCGCAATAAACATACCCATCTTGAATATCGCCGCCTATATTGCCAAACGGATCGCTTTCAATACGCAGAAATCCTTTTCCAGGTTCGTGATCCGTTTATCAATCGGCGCCACTATCATCAGTGTGGCCGTGATGATCCTCACCATGGCCTTCACCAACGGGTTCAAGGAAACCATCAGCCAGAAAGTCTTCAGTTTCTGGGGACATATCCGCATCCAGAGCTGGGGCGGTTCCCGTGTCACCATTGCAGAAGAGATCCCTATCCTCAAGAATGATTCCGTTACCAATCTTCCCAAACTGCATCCGCAGATCAAATCCGTTCAGGCATTCGCCACCCGCAATGCCATTCTCAAATCGGAAGAAACCATCGAAGGCGTTCTGATCAAAGGTGTGGAAAAGGATTACGATTTCTCCAACCTCAAAGGATTCCTCATAGAAGGTCGCTGGGTGAATTTCCCCGACAGTGGCTACAGCAACGAGATCAATCTTTCTCAGCACATCGCCAACCGGCTCAACCTGAAAGTGAATGATGCCCTCCTCGTCTACTTCATCCGGCAGGGCGCCCCGCCCCGCACCCGCAAACTAACGGTAACGGGTATCTACAAAACAGGCATCGAGGAATACGACAAGCTCATCGCCATCGGCGATCTCCGACTGCTCCAACGCCTCAACAACTGGCAACCCGAACAAATTGGCGGCTACGAGCTCATCCTCAAAGACTTCAACCAGATGGACGAGGTGAACGAAGCTATCATCCCCGATCTTCCCCTGGGCATGCGCGGCAGCACCATCAAGAATATCTTCCCCAATATATTCGACTGGCTGGGCCTGCAGAACAAGACCATCATGATCGTGATCATCATCATGATCGTGATTGCCACGCTCAATCTCATCACCTGCCTGCTGATCCTGGTGATGGAGCGCATCCGCATGGTTGGACTGCTCAAGGCGCTTGGCGCCAGTAACTGGACCATCCAGAAGATCTTCCTTTTCCACGGCGCGGTGATCATCTTCACCGGCCTCTTCTTCGGCAACCTGATCGGTCTGGCTGTCTGCTGGCTGCAGCAACATTACGGACTGGTGAGCCTTCCTGAAGACGCGTATTATATTTCGAAGATCGAAGTATACATCGTTTGGTGGCAGGTAGCGCTCGTCAATGCCGGAACTTTCCTGATCTGCTTCCTGGTTTTGCTGATCCCGACTATTATCGTAAAAATGATACAGCCGGTACGGGCGATACAATTCAGATAATCTGCTTCATTGAAGGATTCGGACGGGTTCGTCGAAGGATATGAACGCCGGCTGGGAAATGAACCGGCGCAGGAGGATGTATGCTGGGCTATTGTTGGTTGGATAGGGCTGTAGTAATGCTATTTGGCTTTTTCGCTTACATTTCACAAGGCCGGCTCTTCATATCACTTCGACTCACTTTCCCGAATGTGCAGCATCTATATTGCTTTGATAGCAGCAGCCATAATCCGGAAATGACAATCTTTCACGAGAAGCCGCAAAGAATTTATTATATAAGACGGCCATCACAGATCAGAACGGGAAGAAGCAATACCGGAATTAATCAGAATTGAAAGAATCCGCATTTGTTCATTGCATATCGGCCCATTGCTGCACCAGACCAATCTCTCCCTTCCACAGCCCAACATATATCCTCCTGCGCCGGTTCGTTTCCCAGCCTGATTACACATACCCCCGGGCCCATACACATAAAATAACGTCAGACAATATGCGAAAGGATAATGCCAGTTGCCACTGCGGCATTCAGTGATTCCGCTTTGCCAATCCGCGGAATGGTAATCTTATGACTGCTCATCCCAAGAAGCTCATTGCTGATGCCCTTGCTTTCGTTACCGATCAGCAGGATGCCTTCTTTCAGTTGCCCGAGCTTCGGCAGCGGCGTGCCATTCAACGTGGCCGCATATACGGGAATATCGGAGTGCTGCTGCAGGAATTGAGGGAGTTCTTCATACAGAACACGGACCCTGGCAATGCCCGCCATGGTGGATTGAACCACTTTGGGATTGAACACGTCGGCCGAATCGCGGCTACAGATCACAGTGCTGATCCCGAACCAGTCGGCGCATCGGATGATGGTGCCCAGGTTGCCGGGATCCTGAATGGTATCGAGCATTAACGAAATTTTATTTCGAAGGCTGAGACCTGTGGGGAATGCAGGTTTGCGGAAAATGCCCAGCACCTGGTGGGGCGTCTGTAGGAAGGAGATGCGCTCCAGGTCGGCCGAAGTGACCGTCTGCACTGCATTCTGTGGCAGGAATGCCTGCTTTTGTATCCACTCATGTTCGGCATAAAGCTGAACCAGGTCTGTATTTCCGGCCTGCAACAACTCTTCCACGATCTTGGGACCTTCTGCTACAAATACACCTTCTTCATCCCTTAATTTTTTCTGGCTTAAACTTTGAATATATTTGACCTGCGTTTTAACCAACATTGCGCTTCGATTTTTTGTGATGATGTCATCCGGCCAGCAAGTTACTGCATTTGTAAAGCAATCCCGGTGGGTAGTTTATTGCCTGCTGTGCATGATGCTGGGAAGTAGTTGCATCCCTACCGTGAAGAAAGCCATGATCGGCAAGACCTTCGTTTACCAGACCAATATCGAGATCAAAGGCAATATGGCCGGATACAAGAAAAGAGAACTGGTGAGCAAGCTACAGAACCAGCTTGATGACAGCCTCAAGGTTCGCGTGGTCTCCTATGCAGGGATCGTGATGAACTATGTGAAGCCGCCCATCTTCGATACCACCAATATCGGGCGCTCAAAGGTTTTCATGACCGCCCTTCTGAAGGCTAACGGATTTTTTCAGTCGAATATATCAGATACATTTTATTTCAAAACCGTCAATAAACGGAATCGCACCTATATTACATTCAATGTGGACCCTGGTGTGCAACTGACCATCGACAGTATCGGCTATGCGCTCACAACGCCCGAACTGCAGCAGCTGGCGCTGGAATACCAGAACCGCTCTGATCTGAAGAAAAATACGCCCTACACTACAGACGCCATCTCCACGGAAATCGACCGGTTGCTGACTTCGTTCCGCGACAATGGCTATTACAAGATCACCCGGGAAAGTGTATACGCAGAAGTGGATACTATAGTTGCCGCCCTCATCGATCCCACACTCGACCCTTTCGAACAGATCCAACTGCTGGATTCACTCCGGCGTAAAAGGGAAAAGCCCACCATCAATGTAGTCTTCAAACAGCGGGAACCCAAAGACAGTACGCACCTGAACAAATTCTACATGGGGAATATTTCTGTGTACCCCGACCTGTACCTGATGGAAGATACCTCAGATCAGAAAAGGGATACTGCCACCATCGATCAGTTCAAATTCTATTACAATACACGCAAGTTCAAGCTGCCTTTCATTGCCGAAAATATTTCACTCCGTCCCGGAGCGCTGTACCGGCAGAGAAGGTATTACCGAACCATCAATAATTTCAACCAGTTGGGGCCCTGGCAGAATGTAGACCTCGATCTTCGTGAACGCTATGATTCGGTGCCACTGCTGGATGCCACACTCCGCCTCTATCCCGCCAAGAAACAAAGTATCACGGTGGATGTGGAAGCCAGTCGTAATGTGAGCGATTTCCTCTCCAATGGCCGCTTCTTCGGTATCGGCCTCAACTTACGCCTGCTTGACCGCAATGCTTATCGCGAAGCGATCCAGACCAGTACCAACGCGCGTTTCGGGATCGAATTAGGTACCAACCTGGTGCAGACATTACAGGCCAGCTTTTCGCACAATATCTATTTCCCCAAATTCATCCTGCCCTGGAAACAGAGCAATAGCCGGGAAGACCGCGTGCTCAGTCCACGTACCGTACTGAGCCTGGAAGCGGGTTATACCAACCGCCGCGAATTCTTCCAGGTGCCCAGCATAAAGGCCAGCTGGGGTTACGAATGGATCAGCGGCCGAGTACGCGGCAGCAGTGAAACACCACGCAGAAGGATCAATTGGCAATACATTCCACTCAATTTCGAATATACCAGTGTACGCAAGACCGATAGTTTACGCCGCCTGGAAAAAGATATCTCAGCCTACCGCTTCGCCTTCAACGATGGTATGATCATCAGCCAGGTGCTCAGCGCCAGCACTGTAACTACCAGGGGTAAACGAACTACGCTCCTCCGCGGACGCGTGGAAGAAAGCGGCGCCATCTTCGGACTCATCAAAAACCTGGACCTGGGTAACCTTCGCCGTTATTTGAAACTGGATGCAGAAGTAAAACATTATATCGATTTCGGCAGATCTTCACTCGCATTCCGCGCCTATGGCGGCGTGGGCCTCATCTATGGAAAAACCACAGATACCAATGGCGCCATCATCAGGGAATACAATCTCCCCTTCTTCAAAGCCTTCTCCGCCGGCGGCCCGTACAGTATGCGCGCCTGGCAGATCAGAAGACTTGGCCCGGGATCTGCAACTTTGTATGAGCCCACAGACTCAACCTCAGCTATCGACCGCTTCGGCAATATGCAGCTTGAAATGAATATGGAGTACCGCTTCAACCTCACTACCATTGCAGGTATCAAAGTGGCCAGCGCTCTCTTTGTTGATATCGGGAATATCTGGAGCAAGGAATTCGATAACACCGGCAAGAGCATCGATGATGCCAGTTTCCGGTTAGACAGGTTGTATAAAGATATTGCTGTTGGCGGAGGCACCAGTCTTCGTTTCGATTTCGACTTTTTCCTCATCCGGCTCGACTGGGCCTATAAACTCAAGAACCCGGTATTCGCCAATACCAATGGCGGATGGTTCCACAAGCTCGAGATAACGAGCGGACAATTCCAGCTGGGTATCGGTTATCCTTTCTGATCGGGCTCTGCGCCTGTTTTCACAACTTCGATATAAGTGGCTACCTGATCCATGGTCATGGACTGATCCAGTGTAAAATCTCCGATGCGTGTGCGCACCAGGCTGCTGAGATAAGCGCCACATCCTAATTCTGCACCATAATCCTGCGCCAGGCTACGTATATACGTGCCCGTTGAACAGACCACACGGAAATGCACAACCGGCAAATCCACAGAAGTGATCTCGAAGGTTTTGATAGTTACGGGACGCGGGTCCACTTTTACTTCCAGGCCCTTTCGCGCCAGTTCATAGAGGCGCTTTCCATCTTTCTTGATGGCAGAATGCATGGGAGGCATTTGTAAGATCTCGCCGGTGAATGGAACTGTGGCAGCGAGAAGCTGCTCATGGGTGAGATGCCGGAACTCTTTGAAGTTTTCCGGACCGCTTTCAAGATCGTAGGTAGGTGTAGTGGCGCCAAGTGTGAAAGTACCGGTGTACTCTTTTTCGCGGGCCATGTATTCATTGATCCGTTTGGTGAACTTGCCGGTACAAACGATCAGCAGCCCAGTAGCCAATGGGTCCAGCGTGCCTGCATGCCCTACCTTCTTGATGCGTATCATATTGCGCACTTTGCGCACCACATCGAAAGAGGTCCATTCAAGAGGCTTGTTGATCAGCAATACCGTGCCCTGTTCAAATACATTTACCGGTGTAGGTTCCATGCGGCGAAGATAGGAATAGCCGTTTAAATAGCCTGCCTCGCTTTCAGCTCCAGGTATTTATTCACGGTTTCCACCGTCAGGTTCTGCGGCGTGGTGAGAATGGTGGAGATACCATGCTGCTGCAGTTCTTTCACGATCAGTCTTTTTTCGTGACCGATCCTTTCTGCTATCGTGCGCATATAGAGACTTTCGATATCGGTCACTTTCTTTTCGGTGAGCTGTTTCAATTCCGTATTCTCGAAAAATACCACCAGCACCAGGTGGTTGCGGGCAATACTGCGGATATACGGCAACTGTCTTTGCAGCCCGCCCACAGATTCGAAATTGGAAAACAGCACTATCAGGCTGCGCTGTGTGATGCGGGTACGCACCAGCGCATAGAGCTTTTCATAATCGGATTCCAGGAACTGCGTTTGCTGGTTGTAGAGCGTTTCCAGCACCAGGTTCATTTGTCCTGCTTTCTTGTCGGCAGGCACAAACTGGCCGAGTGTATCCGCAAATGTGACCATACCTGCTTTGTCCTGCCGCAGCAGGGCCACCCTCGTGAGCACCAGCGTGGCATTGATGGCATAATCAAGCAGGCTCACACCTTCGAAAGGCATTTTCATCACACGGCCTTTGTCTATCACACAATAGATCTGCTGGCTTCTCTCATCGGAGTAATTGTTCACCATCAGTTGTCCTCCCTTGCGGGCTGTGGCTTTCCAGTTGAGACTACGGATATCATCTCCCGTAACATATTCTTTGATCTGTTCAAACTCAAGACTGTGACCTATCTTGCGGATCTTCCTGCTTCCTGCATCTGCCAGGTTATTGCTCATGGCGCGCAGCTCAAACTGGCGAAGCGCGAAGAAAGAAGGCATCACCTTGATCACGGTGGACTCACCGCTTTCCTGGAAACGGCGAATGATCAGTCCCAGCGCACTCTTCACAAATACATTGGTGTAATGGAAAGAATACTCGCCGCGCTCTACCGGCCGCAGCTTATAATGCAGTATCGTTTCTTTGCCGATTCCCAGGCTGGCCTTCATCAGAAAGTCCCTGCGCTGGAACTGCACGGGAAGCTCTTCGATCACTTTCAGGAAAACAGGAAAACTGTACCTGTTCTTCAGGTGAATGCTCACGGCATTCTCATCACCATTACTGAAACGGTCAGCCATATTCCGTTCTGCGCTGATGCCATTAGTTTTTGCAAAGAGGATCAGGTAATCCAGCAGCACCAGGGCGGCAAAGAACAAGACCGCATATTTGGCGATACTGTACAGGTACACCCAATTGTAAGACAGCACAAACAACAGGATCAGCACCGCAAATCCCCAGTAGAATGCGCGCCCGAAGAACAATGGTTTTATGAAACGCTTCAGCATCTTTTATCTTGGAACTTCAATTTGTGTAACAATATCCCTGATCACGTCGTCTGTATTGGCGCCTTCCATTTCTTTTTCCGGCGTCAGCACCAGTCGGTGGCGCAATACAGCTGGAGTGATATGGATGATATCTTCCGGGGTGATGAAATCACGTCCACGGATAGCCGCCAATGCCTTGGCGCCATTCAGGATACCGATACTTGCGCGGGGCGATGCACCCAGGTAGATGGCTTTGTGATTGCGTGTGCTGGCTACGATGGCCGTGATGAAGCCGATCAGTTTGGGCTCAACATGCAGGGTGCGCACCTGCTGACGCAGGCTCTCGATCTGCGCGCCGGTCAACACTTCATTCACCTGGCCCACCATATCCTTCAGGTTACTCTGGTGATGTTGCATCACTACCTGGTATTCCTGCTCCTGCGTTGGATAGGAAACGATGATCTTGAACAGGAAACGGTCCAGCTGCGCTTCTGGCAGGTGATAGGTCCCCTCCTGCTCTATCGGGTTCTGCGTGGCCACCACCATAAAGGGGGATTCCAGCGCATAACTGTGACCATCAACCGTAACCTGCTTCTCTTCCATCACCTCAAAGAGGGCCGACTGTGTTTTTGCCGGCGCACGGTTGATCTCATCGATCAGTACGATATTACTGAAGATGGGGCCACGCTTGAACTGGAAATTGCTTTCCTTCGGATTGAAAACGGAAGTACCGATCACATCGCTGGGCATCATATCCGGCGTGAACTGGATCCTGGAAAAATCAACAGAGATACATTTGCTCAGCAGCTTTGCCGTAAGGGTTTTGGCAACACCTGGAACACCTTCAATGAGCACATGACCGTCTGCAAGAATGGCGGCCAGCAACAGCTCCACCATTTCTTCCTGGCCTACGATCACTTTCCCGATCTCCTGCTTCAGGGTGTGTACGCTCTGGTGCAGGATGCCTAAATCAGTGCGGCTCTGAAAAATTTCGTTCGTTTCCATGTATAAGTATGCGTTTGTATTAGTGATTGTTTGGTTGATCAGGTATGCTGATAGAAATGGTCAAGCTTCTGCTGTAATTCCAGTAATTCCATATCGCTCACGCCTTTGTGGGCCTGCGCGTATTTCAACTGGTACAGCAGATTGGCGAGCGCTTCTTTATCATATCCTGATTTATGTGATAATTTTTCTACGAATTCATCATCCATGGTGGTTCGCACATTGAACTTCCGCCGCACATGGTCCATAAAGATAGCAGCCATTTTGTAAGCAAGGTTGTTATTGTCCTTTCGCTGCAGGTAAAGGCGGCCCACTGTTCTGGCAAACTCCACGGTGGCATTCTTCAATGGCGGACGCGCAGGCACCACGCGCTGTTTGCGTTTGGACTCGAACAGGTACACCAGCAAAGCCAGCAGGAGCAACAGCCACATGGCGGCCGCGAGAGAAGGCTGGTCCCTGAGCCAGCCAAGGGCAGAGAATTTCTCATCATCGTTCTTACGGTGTGTGCGGAAATATTCGTTCCATTGAAGATCTGTGATGGTGGATGGTAAATGACTCATCACAGCATCATAATATTTTTTGTTGTCTTTATGTAACAGGAAGAAATTGCTCAGGGCTTGTGGCGCACAATGAAGGTATAGAACGCCGCCATTATTGTAGGTGAATTTCAAAAAGTTCGGTCTGCCATCTGCGTTATGTCCCAGTACTGTGGTGATGCTGGAATCAATTTTTGAGAAATAGTCTTCAAAGGGCATTCCGGGATAAGAGAAAGTATCGGTCTTTCCGGTTACAGGGTCATCGATTGTTACGGCCCGTTCCTGTGAAAAGAAATCCGACGACATTTCAAGATGCAATGAATCCAGGATATGCTTATTGAAGCGCCAGGCAGAGAGGAAGATATGTCCGCCTTCGGCGATAAAATTTCCCAGCGTGACCGATTCTTCTTCCGTGGGCAGCACATTCCTGTAAATGATAATGTATGCAGCGTTCTTGTCTCCCTTATGCATCAACCCGCTTTTGTCCACATCCACTGTAGCGTCCGGAAAAATATGCTGCAGGTTTTCATAAGCAAACCAGGCGCCATAAGGGATCTTGTCTGTGCGCAGCAGCGTTACACGCTTATCCAGCACTTTCTTTTTCTTCGGCCCACAGGATGCGATGAGAACAGTGGACAGCAGCGCCAGCAGCAACCATTGATATGTCAGTAGTTTTTTCAATGGCTGTAAGTATTTAAGAAATTCTGGAAATCTTTGTACACGAGAGCGAACTGCTCTTTGTTCAGTTCAAATTCGCCATACCATACATAATCATAGACATTGGTGAGATAAGCGAATGTGCCCTGCGGGTCGTGGTCTTTCATCTGTTGCACATAGTCGTGGTTGGTGGATCTGGCATCGAGATGTATCCATCCTTTTTCGTCCATCCTGCGAAGCGTAAAGAGATAGCTGTAACGAATGGCCATCCTGAATTTTTGCTGATCGATGGATTCACGGATCTTTTGCTGCAGTTCATCCACATTCAGTTCCTCTTCCGGCGTAGCCTGTTGATCTTCTTTCAGTCTGGCCGGTTGCTGCCAGGGCCAGCGGTCGCCCATCAGTTTGTATACCAGGAAGGCAAGCAGGGCAATCAACAGGGCAATGAATATTACTTTCACAACGCCAAACACACCGGAGAAATCCAGCATGGAAAAATCGCGCTCCTCTCTTTCCCTTTTGGATTTGCTATTATCGTTTTTTTTCTTTTGCTCCGGTTTCTCCCAATATTCAGGATCATTCGCGTAAGCAAAATCGGGATCTGCTTTGTACCGCTTCACTATGGAATCAGGCACTTTGCGCAGCTCAGGTTCCGCAGGTGCGGCGATGGCGCCGGTTCCTTCAGTTTCTTCTACGTCCTCCACTTCTTCATCTTCCACGGAATACTTAGCCTGTGGCGGCGCCGTATCCACGATAACCTCCTGTGCATTGGCCAGCGAGCAATAAAAGACCGCTATCACTACCATCAGTAAACGCCATTTTGCAAAGGAGCGATATGAGTTCTGTAAAACCATGAGTGATTATGACAATTCGGGGGATTGCGATCTTCTGTTCACAATCATAGGATAGATCACAAAATACCAGATGATAAATATAAAGGAGATGGCCAGGATGGATATGCTCAGGGCTTTGGGCATATGCGTAAGCCTGGTAACGAAACCTTCCAGGAAAGCGGCTGCAATGAAGATCGGCACCAGCCCGATGATGAGCATGGCGCCATGTTTGGCGCCCACTTTCAGCGAATCGAGCCGTTTCCTCGTTCCGGGGAACAGGATACTGTTACCCAGTATGAAGCCCGCAGCACCGGAGATCACGATGGCGGATATTTCCAGTGAACCGTGTATCCAGATCACCAGCACGGAATCCCAGCCCAGTCCTTTTGCAAAGAACATATACTGGAATGCCCCTACCATCACGCCGTTGATGAATAACAGCCATACGGAACCGAGCGATAAAAAAATTCCTCCTACAAATACCAGGAACGACACCTGTATATTATTGAGCGCAATACGAAGGAACATTTCCATCCGGTTCTCATCTTTATACACTCCAAACGGGTCGCCCTGGGCGATATTGTCTTCCGTCATTTCCACATACCCGTTACCGAGGATGCCCCTTACGAAGCTGTCGTCATGCGCCGCAGAGAATGCGGCCATAATGGCCATAGTAGTGAAAATGATGAATGCCCAGAAAAGTTCGCGGCGATGTTTGTAATTGACGAGCGGGAGATCGGTTTTCCAGAACCGCAGGATCCGGGAACCTGGCTCTCTTTTGTTGCGGTAGATATCGAGATAGATGCGGGAAGCCATCCCGTTCAGGTAACGGGTGACCCTGCTTTCTGGATAAAAAGTTTTTGCGTATCCCAGATCATCCACCAGTTCAGTGAAACGTTTGGCAGTTTCATCGGGGTCTGCCTGCTGGTTGAATTGGTATTGCTTCCACTTCTCAACATTCTTTTTTAAGAAAAGGCCTTCTCTCACGGATCAGAAGTTTATAAATTTATGCCGGAATAAATATAATAGTTAAATCTTAGAACGTTACTATCGGGGTATTCATTTTATCTTTTTATTTGTTTATCAATGGCATTGCTCAAATTAGATACAGGTTTCAATCTTGAAGTGGAAATTCCGGTGGCCTCTTTTGGCAAACGTCTTTTGGCCTGGTTGATCGACGGGGCCGTGTGTATCGTATACCTGATCATCGTGAATGTGGCGCTGATAACGGCAGATGCCTCCTGGCTGGGATATATTTTCGTTCTTCCATATCTTCTATACCACCTGCTGAGCGAGATCATGCTGAATGGCACCAGTCTCGGCAAATACGCCATGGGACTGCGTGTGATTGCTGAAGATGGCGGCACGCCCACCATCAACCAGTACCTGATCCGCTGGCTTTTCAGGCTGATCGACTCCCCTTTCGGGTTCATGGCCCTGGTAACTTCACAAGCCCTCCCCCGGTGGAGCTTTCCGCTGATCTTCACGGGCATTGCCGTAACGCTGTTCACGCCCAAAAGTCAGCGCGTAGGCGATATCCTCGCAGGCACCATCCTGATCGACTTCCGCACCAATCCCAATATTTACGATACTATTTTCACGGAAGTGGAATCCACCTACCAGCCACGTTACCCGGAAGTAATGAGGTTGAGCGATAAGGACATCAATACACTTAAAGGCATCCTCCAAAGCATCACCAGCCGTGGGGATATGGGCATGGCCATGCGCATAGCAGATCGCATCAAAGCCAAGCTGAACCTGCAAAGCGATGAAGATTCCTTCCAGTTCCTGCACACACTGATGAAGGATTACAACTATTACACTACACGATAGATCAACGGCCCATCATCAGCGCTCCACCAATGAGCGAGAAAACAAAAATAAGCGCATAGAATGCAATGATGATGATGGTGAGAATCCCCCAGTATTTGGAGTACTTGCGGAAATTGTTCAGGCTCAGGTTGAGCTGCACCTGGTCATTGCTCCTGACGGCAGCGATGGCCTGAACGGAGAATTTGTATCTCCAGAAATTAGGAATGAGATAGATGGCAGTGATCAGTAAATAAAATAGCGTGATCATGATGCCGCCGCCGGTTCCGAGCATACTCATAGTGTCACTCATACCCGGCATGGAGCCATACATGGTAGCGATGATGCTCCCGGCAAACAGGGAGAAGACCGCCATCAATCCACAGAGTACAAACCAAACGATGGAAATGAATTTGTTCCATTTGGCTGCTTCCAGCAAATAGTTGGCACAGGGCTGGTCTATCGAAAGGTCCAGCAGGCTTGTTGAATTTTGTTCCATGTCTAATTTTTAAGTGGTGATCGAATGTGGATGAATAATCAGTTTCACGATATAACTGATCATCACCAGGGCCAGCACAATCCAGGCATAAGTAACCAGGAACTTTTTGCTGACAATTCGTTTACTACAGAGCCAGAGCAGGGATAGCACAATCAGAACGAGAACCGGAACAAGTGGAGGGTAGAGGGAAAAGCTTTCGGCAAAATCACCTTTGAGGGCAGCGGCCAGGGAGCGCTGCGCTCCGCAAATCGGACAGTCAATGCCGAACAACTGCTTATACATGCAGGGCAACATATGATTTTCCAGCCAGGAGAACATCGGAATATTTCTTGAAAATGAAAAGGGTGATTGAAAAATGAAAGCTTCTATTTTTCAATCACCCTTTTCATTGTATGACTTAAAGATGGTTCATATTCCAGAAACCGGCTGTTGCTGCTCCAAGGATCGCTACCCAGATAATCCAGTAAATGGTATAGAGTGCGCCAAGGGCCAATCCGATGATAGACATGATCCAGCCTGCGTTCAGCTGGCCGTAACCATCCCATATAGCGGGGTTCTCTTTGTACAGTTTCCTGCTTTTGTTACCTAATACCAGGCCAATGATGCCAAGTACCAGACCTACAAAAAAGCATGAACAAACAATTGAAAGGATTCCCAGTACCAGAACTGCCGTTGCATTGGGCAGCATGGCCTTGGGTTGATTGCTTTGGGGTTGACTTAAATTTTCCATGAAATAGGCGGTTTTTTGAATATTGGGATACAAGAAAAAGAAAAAAAATGAATTCTTAAAATTAATTAATTCACAAGACCTTAATAATCATTCTCATGAAATCATTAATGCGTATCAGTATGCCTGTGCAAACAATACCCTTTGTTTGCTGGGGTTGCCCGTAAGCACACATTTGCCTTCTTCCTGTTCATTGTCAAGGGGAATACAGCGGATAGTGGCCTTAGTCATCTCTTTGATCTTCTCTTCAGTTTCAGGCGTACCATCCCAGTGGGCGGAAATAAACCCGGCTTTGCTGTTCAGGGTTTCCACAAACTGGTCCCAGGTATCCACTTTGGTGATATGGCTGTTGCGGTACGCGAGGGCTTTGTTGTAAATGCCTTGCTGGATCTCAGTCAACAGATTGATTACTCTTTCGGTTAGACCATCCAGTGATACGGTTGTCTTTTCTTTGGTATCCCTTCTGGCCAGTTCCACTACATTGTTCTCCAGGTCACGGGCGCCGATGGCGATACGAACAGGAACGCCTTTCATTTCATATTCGGCGAATTTCCAGCCGGGCCTTGAATTATCATTATCATCAAATTTCACACGGATGCCTGCAGCTTTGAAACTGTTGACCAATTCATGGCCTTTCGCGTTGATCTGCGCACGGCTATCTTCCCCCTTGTAAATAGGAACGATCACCACCTGCATCGGCGCGATCCTCGGAGGAAGGATCAGGCCATCATCATCGCTATGTGCCATTACCAGCGCACCAATCAGTCGGGTACTCACACCCCAGCTGGTAGCCCAGACATAATCGAGCTTGTTTTCCTTATCAGAGAACTTCACATCGAATGCTTTGGCAAAGTTCTGCCCGAGGAAATGCGAAGTACCGGCCTGGAGCGCTTTACCATCCTGCATCAGCGCTTCGATGCAATAGGTATCAACGGCGCCGGCAAATCTTTCACTTTCGCTCTTCACTCCTTTTATAACGGGAACGGCCATCCAGTTTTCCACGAAGTCCGCATACACGTTCAGCATTTTCACAGTTTCTTCCACGGCTTCCTGAGCAGAAGAGTGGGCAGTATGACCTTCCTGCCAGAGGAATTCGGCAGTACGAAGGAACAAACGGGTACGCATCTCCCAGCGAACCACATTGGCCCATTGGTTGATGAGAATGGGGAGGTCGCGGTAACTCTGGATCCAGTTCTTGTAAGTATTCCAGATGATGGCTTCACTGGTAGGGCGGACCACCAGTTCTTCTTCCAGCTTCGCTTCCGGGTCAACCATCAGCGTGCCTTTTTTATCGGGATTTGATTTGAGACGATAGTGAGTAACCACTGCGCACTCTTTGGCGAAACCTTCTGCATTCTTTTCTTCGGCTTCGAAGAGGCTTTTGGGAACGAACAGCGGGAAATAAGCATTCACGTGACCAGTGTCTTTAAACATCTTGTCCAGCGCATCGCGCATGTTCTCCCAGAGCGCGAACCCATATGGTTTAATTACCATACAACCGCGTACCGCGGAATAATCTGCCAGGCTTCCTTTTATTACCAGGTCATTGTACCATTGCGAGTAATCCTCGCTTCTGCTGGTGATCTCTTTGCTCATAGTTTCTTGATAATTTTTAACACTCCCCCCGCAACATTTTAATCGCTGTCACGGTCAATTTATTGTAATTTTAAATTGTGAAGTAAGCAAAAGTAGTACTTCGCATTGTAAATCGTTAAAATCGCAACCATGAAGTCCCGGTTAATCCTCATAGCAGTACTTATAGCCACTGGTTTTACCAGTTGTTCAGTATACAAGTCTGGGCAAACTCCGGATGACGTTTATTATTCCCCTGAACGGACCGTTGTAGCCGGTGGCGGCGGAGATGAATATGTGAATGTAAGAGACAGACAGAGCTCCCGCTACCAGTCATCTTCCAGATACAATAATTACAACGATGATTATTATTACGATGATGATGCATATCTCCGCATGAGGGTACGCAATCCATACGCATACTCACGCTGGAACATGTTCGATAATTACTGGAACGACTGGGGAATGTACGGTGGCTATGGCCCCGGAATGAGCCTTGGTCTCGGATTCGGTAATTACTATTCTCCCTGGTACAGCGGCTTCTACAATCCTATGTACGGCTATGGCGGCTGGAACCACGGTTGGAACAGCTATTACTACTGGAACAGTTTTTATAATCCCTATTGTGGCGGCGGCATAGTGGTGAATCCAAAGGACAATCCCGCGATGTACACCAAGGTGCGCAACTTCAATATGAGCAGCTATAACGGTACCTACAACAACCGTAATACTTCTCTGAACAGCAGGAGCAGCCGCAGTTCTTACAGACTGCCATCCGGCATCGGGGTTTATAACAATACCAACCGTACCACAACCAACTCTTACCGCTCCGGTAACAGAAGCGGTAACGGCCGTTACTACAACACCCGTGGAAACAGCGACCGTCCGAACAGGACTTACACGCCGCCTTCCAACAATAATACCCGCACCTATGAACGAAGCAGCGGCGGTAATTATGGTGGCGGCCGCTCCAGTGGCGGCAGCAGCGGCGGAAGCAGTGGTGGTGGTGGTGGCGTAAGCAGGCCAGGCCGCAACTAATTTTTACTGGTTGAGTACATTATCAACAAATTATACCGGAGGAACCAGGATTTGAGATCCCTTGAATTTTGATTCCTCCTTTTTATTGTATTACCTCAAGGATTGCAACACAGGCAATAGCTACGATTATGAAAAAACAAGTTTATACCGCCCTTTTTCTGGCTTGCAGTATCCCCGCCCTGTCCCAGGTTCCGGAAGACGCTCTGAGAATGGGTTATACCGTACCCGGAGGAACAGCCCGTTCACAAGCTATCGGGGGCGCCAATGGCGCGCTGGGCGGAGATATCAGCACACTCTTCACCAACCCGGCGGGGCTCGGCTTTTACAAGACCAGTGAGATCGTGCTCAGCCCCATGTTCGGTTTTTATAATGGTAAAGGCAGTTTCCGCGGCACCGATGCACAGGGCAATGCCTTCAACCGATTCAGCATGGGAACCTCCGGATTTGTTACCGGCTGGTCTGACCGCTATAGTAAATGGGGAAGCAAAGCTTTTGCCATTGGCATCAACCAGACCGCCAATTTCAATGGCATGACGCATTATAAAGGCGTGAATGATTATAGTTCCTACAGCACAAATATGGCCGATGAGTTCATTGGCTATTATTCAGAGCAGCGCGACAGATACCCTGATTATACCGATGCACAGATCATCGATAATGCACTGGACGATAATTCGCTCTCCCTGCTCACCAAGATGGGATTGTACACTTATCTCATCGATGCAGCAAGAGACGATAATGGCGTAGGCACTGTGTTCTCCCGCGCGGAAGAGTCAGGTATCCTTAACCAGGAAAAGACCATCAAAACTACCGGGGGCATCACAGAGATCTCACTGGGTATGGGAGCGAGCATGAATGATAAGTTCTATCTCGGCGGCAGCATCGGCATCCCCATCGTAAACTATAACAAAACCTCCATATACAGGGAATCCGATGTGAATGGAACAGGGAACGATGAATTCGATTTCAGTGAATACAAAGAAGAATACAGTTCCAAAGGCGTTGGCTTCAATGCAAAGTTCGGTATGATCTTCAAACCTGTGAGCCCGCTGCGCATCGGCCTGGCAGTTCACTCTCCCACTTTCTATGGACTGCGCGATAAATTCAGCAGCACCATGACCACCAATATTGATACCGCCACCGGCAGCGTGAAAGAATTCACAGTTGACTCCAGGACTTTTTACAACGGCAGTAATCCCAACTTCAAATACAATAACACTTCACCCTGGCGCTTCATCGCCAGTGGTGCCTGGTTGTTCAGTGCTGTAGAAGATGTTACCAAACAACAAGGCTTCATCTCAGCCGATATTGAGTATGTTACCTATGGTTCATCCAGAATGCATTCAGCAGATGAATACGATAATGAAGGAGATGATCAATACTTCAAGGACCTGAACAACGTGATCAAAGGAGAGTACAAAGGCACATTCAATTTCCGTGTAGGTGGCGAGCTCAAGTTCAATACACTGATGACAAGACTCGGGTTTGCACATTACGGCAATCCCTACAAAGATGGAGCACTGAATGCCAGCAGGACCAATCTCAGTGGTGGCCTCGGTTACAGAGACAAAGGCATATTTGTTGATGTAACCTATGTGCACAGTATTTACAAGGACGTTGACTTCCCTTACCGGCTCAATGATCCGGAACGCGCCAATACATTTGCAGAAACCACACAGAACAACGGGCAGGTGATCCTCACCGTTGGATTTAAATTATAAAGTTCGCGTAGTACATTAATATCAAAAGCCCCCTATGGCAAGGGGGCTTTTTGATTTGTAAGGTTTACTAAAACCTTAACCCTTCACTTTTGTCTCGTAACGCGATAATTTCGTGAATTCGGATAACTGAAATTACCTGAGACTTGCGTAGTACAAAGTTCGGCTAAAACATTAAAATATTTCAGCATTTAACTTTTTATTGCAATTTTTTGTAATAACTTCTGATAAGCTTCAAAACGCATTTCAATACAGCAGATTACATTCCGGGTTACAAGGTAAAAAATCATTTTCCCGGTAAGAAATAACCCCTGAATATTTTTTTCACATTTTATTTAGCTTCTCCATGCAGCATTTCAGAATCTCTTCTTCCTGGCCAGACGAAAACCAATGGAAGGCCTTATCTTTTTTGAACCAGGTCATCTGCCTTTTGGCATAATACCTTGTGTTGCTTTTGATGGCTTCCACTGCATTTTCAAGGGTACAGTTACCTTCGATATAATCAAAAAGTTCTGTGTATCCAACTGTTCGCAGGGCATTGAGATCTTTAAAAGGATGAAGTGATTGAACTTCAGCCAGCAGCCCCTGTTCCATCATCTGGTCTACCCGGAAATGGATGCGCTGGTGAAGGATTTCCCTGGGTAATTCGAGGGCCAGTTTGATGATATTGAAATCCCTGGCAATATTCTTCTTATGCTGGAATTCGCGGATGGAGCGACCTGTATGCAGTTTCACTTCAAGTGCGCGGATCAGGCGCTGGGGATTGAGGATCTCCCCGTTACTGTAATAGATGGGATCAAGTTCAGCAACCTGCTGCTGCAGCCAGGCAAGGCCATGCTGCGCATAGTCTGCATTGATCTGCTCGCGGACTGCGGGATCGATAGCAGGAATATCATCCAGTCCTTCGCAAAAAACTTTGATGTAGAGGCCGGTGCCTCCTACCATGATGGCAATATCCTTTTGACTGAAAATTTCCTTTGCAGCTTCCAGGGCGTATTGTTCAAAAGATGCAGCAGTAACATTCTGATGAATGGAATGTGAATTGATGAAATAATGTTTCACCAGTTGCAATTCCTCTTCAGAAGGTTTTGCCACCCCAATGGTCATTTCCCGGTAACATTGCCGGGAATCCGCAGATATGATATTTGTATTGAAATATTGCGCCAGCCGGATAGCGAGCGCCGTTTTGCCGGAGGCAGTGGGCCCACCGATAATGACGACAGATTTATTGGCCATGATTATTGCTCTTCCTCACCACTGGCTTCACCGCTTTCATCGGAAGCCATATCTTCCCCATCCTGGTCTTTTTCTCCAAATCCTGAAGTTCCGCTGAGGAGATCATATTTCTCTTCCACTTCGGAGAGTTTATCCTGCCCCATCAGTCCTTTTGTTCCATTCTGAGAGGGCGCAATGCCTTCTGTTCTGATCACAGCAGGATATTCAAGCCTGGAATTTTCCTCCTTGGTTACACCGATCAGCTCAATCAGGAAGCTCCAGTTCTTTACAAAGTCGTAGATGTAGATGAACTTCTGGCTCGGGTTCTTGATCTCAGACCCGATCAGCGTTTCCTGCATGAGCAACGGAGGAGCTTCATACTTTTTATCGTATTTGTCCAGCGTAATCTCTCGGCCGCGCTGCCAGTTATCATTACTCCTGTAAAAAGTTGCCTGGTGTTTACTATCGAATTCATACGATTTAAGAATCACCTGGTGCAATTGAAAAAATGATTGCGTATGCTTGATCGCAACATCCCGGTAGATGCTATCGTCTTCTTCTAAATAAACCCTGAATTTAAGTACAGCCATAATTACGAATATAATGATCGTTCGTTTCAAAAATAAGACAATATTCTAACTTTTCAGAAGTCCCATTTCGGCGGCTTTTTCCATCATGAAGCGGTAAGCAGCATCATAATTATTTTCTATTTCACCGTCCAGAATAGCTTCCCTGATGGCATTCTTCAGATCTCCAACTGGTTTGGATGGTGGTAGCTTGAAAACTTCCATGATCATTTCGCCCGTGATGGGTGGTTGCCAGTTACGGATCTTATCTTTTTCTTCCACTTCTTTCATTCTCTCACGCACCATCTCGAAGTTTTCGAGAAAGCGTTTCACTTTCTGCCTGTTCTTCGATGTAATATCCGCTTCACAAAGCAACATGAGGCTCTCCACATCTTCGCCAGCATCGAACAGCAATCTGCGAATAGCCGAGTCCGTTATATTCTCCTTTGTAAGAGAGATAGGCCTGAGATGCAGTTCCACCAGCTTGCGCACGAGACGCATCTTTTCATTTTGAGGTAGTTTCAGTTTGGCAAAGATCTTCGGCACCATCCTTCCTCCCACCACTTCATGGCCATGGAAGGTCCAGCCATGCCCCTGCTCAAATTTCTTGGTGGCCGGCTTTGCTATATCATGCAATAAAGCTGCCCAGCGTAACCAGAGATCATTGGTATGGCGCGAGATATTATCAACCACCTGCAGGGTGTGGTAGAAATTGTCCTTATGTCCGTATCCATCCACATACTCCGCTCCTGCCAGGTCCACGAGTTGCGGGAAGATGATATGCAGCAATCCGCTTTGATAGAGTAGATCAAGACCGATGCTGGGTTTGCTGCTGCAAAGTATCTTATTGAATTCATCGGTGATGCGTTCCTGCGATACGATGCGGATACGCTCCATATTGTCTTTGATACTCTGGAACACCGGCGGATGAATGGTAAAATCCAGCTGGCTGGCAAACCGGATGGCGCGCATCATGCGCAGGGGATCATCACTGAAAGTTTGTGATGGGTCCAGTGGTGTGCGGATGAGCTTATTTTCGAGATCAGTAATTCCATTGAATGGATCGATGAGCTTCCCGAAATCCTCTTCATTTAGGCTGATGGCAAGTGCATTGATGGTAAAATCCCGGCGGTCCTGGTCGTCTTTCAAAGTGCCGGGCTCCACTTCCGGATTGCGGCTATGGTAACGATAGCTTTCTTTTCTGGCGCCCACGAATTCGATCTCCCAGTCGTCCACTTTAATCTGTGCTGTGCCAAATGTTTTGAAGAATGCCACGGAAGGTTTGGGTTGAAACCGCTCTGCCACTTTATGTGCCAGGGCAATGCCATCTCCCACGCAAACGATGTCTGCGTCTTTCGTTTTCCTTCCGAGGATCTTATCGCGCACAAAACCTCCGATCACATAACAGGGAACCCCCAGTTCAGTAGCTGCATGCGCGATCTTATTAAAAACGAACAATTCCTTTTCCGAGCATTGAATATCCATAAGCAGTGCAAATGTAAAACAAGTGTAGCATAAGCGGGGAAGCCTGTGGCTAGGCCCTTAAACTGTTGAGCAGTTGATCATCCTGTATATTTTTGGCGCATTTGAAATGACCGAGCGGACAGGCTTTCTTTCCATGGAGGCCGCATGGCCTGCAGGGCAGTGGCTCCATCACTTCCGCGATGAACTGTTTATCAGACAATGGCCCGAATCCGAAGGAAGGCAATGTAGAACAGTAAACAGCTGTCACCGGTGCATTCACGGCAGAAGCGAAATGCATGGGTGCAGAATCGTTCACATAATTCATCACGGCATCCCGCATCAATGCAGCAGATTGCAGGAAGCTCAGCCTGCCGCAGAGATTCACCACACCCGGATGATGCACATTGGTACGGATCTTTTCCGCCAGTGTTTTATCACCAGGTCCCCCGAGCAGGAAAATAGTGTAGTACCGGGAAACCTTGTTCACGAAACTGGCCCATTGCTCAGCAGGGTATTGCTTGGTGAACCAAACCGATGCAGGAGAAATAGTGATATAAGGACTCCCTTTATAATGCGCCACAATCTCTTCGTCTGTGCCTGAGGGATAGAGACGCGGTTTTTCCGGCGTATCATCGCCTGTGATGTCTTTGATCAGTTCATTGCATCGCTCGATCTCGTGTTTGGTAACGCCATCGCTCGCAATCACATGCTTCACACGTTTGGTGAAGAAGCGGCTGAGCGGATTCTTATCGTACCCAACAGAATATTTGGCGCCGGAGAAAGCAGTGAGGACCCCGGTGGCCGCAAAGCGCTGCACATTGAAGACCATATCATACCTGGTGGCGCGGATCTTTTTCAGGAGCTGAAAAAGATTTTTCATTTTTCCATCTTTCTTATTCCATGTTATCACTTCATGCAGGAAGGGATGATCTTTCAGCAATCCTTCATTCCCTTTTCTCACCATCATATCGATATCAGCCGAAGGATAATGCCGGTGCAACTTTTCCAGGATGCCGGTGGCCAGCACCACATCGCCGATAAAAGCAGTTTGAATAACAAGGATCTTTTCTTTTGCCATAGATATTGAATATAGATCAGGGTCTGATTACGGTAACTTCGCCATTCTCCCATCGCACAACGGCGGAAGGGGCGGCAATGGAATGATCGTTCTGCCGGTACTCCACCACGTAATCGACTGCATTCCTGATATGCACCGGTATCTCTGCATAATTGCGTGGCGTGGGCTCTCCGCTGAGATTAGCTGAAGTGCTGACGATGGGTTTCCTGAACCGCTTGAGCAGGTGGCGGCAAAAATCTTCCTTCACGATCCTGATGGCAATGGAACCATCTTCGTTCACCAGGTTATCGGCCAGGCCTATGGCCCCATTATAGATCACCGTTGTTGGCTTGCTGACCCTGTCGAGAAAATCGAATACGGCCAGATCGATACCGGCCACATATTGCAGGATATCCCGATCATCCGCCAGGAGCACGATCATGCTTTTGGAAGCAGCCCTCTGCTTCAGGTCATAGATCTTCTTTACAGCCTCTGCATTGGTAGCGTCACAACCAATCCCCCACACAGTATCCGTTGGGTACAGCAGCAGGCCGCCCTGGTCCAGCACTTCCAGGGATCTTTCCACATCGTGGTTGAATTCCATGCTGCAAATGTAATCTATCGGAAACAAGCTTCAAAAGGTGGTACTATTCCGGGCTTATTTCCCCACGTTTTATTGGCGCTCAATTGTTAAGTTTGCAAAAAATATCTCGCATGGAACTTCAACAACTGATAGCTGAAGCCTGGAACAACAGGGAACTTGTAAAAGAAAACAAATATACAGATGCAGTAAGGGCAGTGATTGAGGAAGTTGATAAAGGAAGGCTGCGCGTAGCTTCACCAGAAGGCGATAACTGGGTAGTGAACGAATGGGTTAAGCAAGCCATCCTGCTGTATTTCGCCACACAGACCATGCAGACCTACAGTCTGGAACCATTCGAGTTCTACGATAAAATGACCTTGAAGAAAAATTATAAGGACCTCGGTGTAAGGGCCGTTCCGCATGCCGTGGCCCGCTATGGCGCTTACCTGGCCAAGAACGTGGTGCTGATGCCTTCCTATGTGAATATCGGCGCATACGTAGATGAAGGAACGATGGTAGACACCTGGGCAACTGTGGGCAGCTGCGCACAGATCGGTAAAGGCGTTCACCTGAGCGGCGGCGTTGGTATCGGAGGAGTGCTGGAACCATTGCAGGCTTCTCCTGTGATTGTGGAAGATGGCGCATTCATCGGCAGTCGTTGTATTGTGGTAGAGGGAGTACGTGTTGGAAAAGAAGCCGTACTCGGAGCCAATGTAGTGCTCACACAAAGCACCAGGATCATCGATGTGAGCGGATCAGAGCCAGTTGAAATGAAAGGCTATGTTCCTGAACGCAGCGTGGTGATCCCCGGTAATTATACAAAGAAATTCCCGGCAGGTGAGTACGGCGTAAGCTGCGCACTGATCATCGGTCAACGCAAGCCCAGCACAGATCTCAAAACAAGCCTGAACGACGCACTGCGCGATTTCAACGTATCAGTGTAATGCAGCAGGTGACCCACAGGGTTATACATGGATGGAGCAATTGAAAAAAAATAACCGGATCACACTGGCAGGTTTTGTAATCACTTTCCTGGGAGCCGTGTTATTTTCCACCAAGGCCATCATCATCAAAGTGGCCTTTGCGCATACAGCCGTCAATGCGCTCACATTGCTCACATTGAGAATGATATTTTCCCTCCCTTTTTATAGTGTGGCCGCTATTGTGGCCGCAAAGAAACAAGAGAATAAACCACTTACCCGGAGTCAATGGACCTGGGTAGTGGTTTTAGGCGTCTTTGGTTATTACCTGAGCAGCCTTTTCGATTTCATGGGACTGCAGTATGTGTCTGCCGGACTTGAAAGATTGATCCTCTTCCTCTACCCTACATTTGCGGTGCTGATCAATGGTTATTATTTCAAACAGAAGATCAACCGGCTGCAGTGGATTGCCCTGCTGCTGACTTATCTCGGCATTGGCCTTGCCTTTGCAGGCGAATTACAGCTGGATACAAGCAATCCAAACTTCTACTGGGGCTGTTTCCTGATTTTCCTCTGCGCTATCACTTATTCAATTTATATCGCAGGTAGTGGTCATATCATTCCATCTGTTGGAGCGGGCAGGTTCACTGCTTATGCGATGCTGGCTGCAACAGCCGGTATCTTTTTACATTTTTTGTTTGCAGGGAATTTTGAAATGCTGCGCAATGCAGCAGGTAACGCGTGGATCTATGGATTGATGCTGGCAATTTTCGCAACTGTGATCCCGAGCTTCCTGATCTCACTTGGGATGAAACGGATCGGTTCGAACAATGTGGCGATCATTTCCGGTATTGGACCTGTGTCCACCATTTTACAGGCATATTGGATACTGGGAGAAGAAATTTTTTTCGAGCAGATCGTGGGCACAATGTTAGTGGTAGCGGGAGTTTTGCTAATTGGCTGGAAGACGGCGCAACAAAAAACCTGACATATTTTTGGCAGGATGAATTTAAGTTTTATATTTGCAACCCCGAACACGATTACCGGAACGTTCAAGTAACTTTGAATCAACGGTTTAACACCTGCCCAGGTGGCGAAATTGGTAGACGCACTGTGTTCAGGTCGCAGCGCTCGCAAGGGTGTGCTGGTTCGAATCCAGTCCTGGGCACTTTATAAAACGCTGATAATCAATGAATTATCAGCGTTTTTGCTTTTCTCTCTATTTGTATCTTTTTCATTATTAATGGCTTCCATATTTTTATTTCCTTCATAATTCAGCACACAACTGGCACACACTTGGCTCACATTTTTAAAAAATGAAAGTCAAGATAACGTCGCGCCTTATGCGCAATAAACAGAAGATTTACTACACCCTCGAATGGGGTAAGATGATCGGTCAACGAGTGGCTACCGGAATATTTACCTATGCAAATCCCATTAATGTTATTCAGCGTCGCCATAACAAGGAAGCACTTCACTTCTTAGAGATTAAGAAAGCACAGATGACCCTGGACGCCCATGCAATAGGTACAGGTTGCATGCCTGCGTACAGACTAGAGCCCAACTTTTTGGATTTCTATAAATCTTACTTATCAGAAAACAGGCAGTTCGGTAACCGTCATTTAGAAGGCAGTTTTAATTATTTCAGTGCATTTTTAAAAAAGAAATTCCTCTCTCCCATTGATGTTACACCCGACTTATCAAGGAGTTTCAGGAAATATTTATTAGATCACCTTAATGGAGAAACTCCCGCCAACTATTTTGCCCGATTCAAAAAAGTGATAAAAGCAGCCACGCACGCAGGATATTTCAAGGTCAATCCTACCTCTGATATTCTCGCTAAAGCAAATAAAAATAAGCGGCGAAAAGAGAACCTGGAGGCTGAAGAATACCTCCAATTAATCAACGCCCCTGCCTTTAATGAAGAAGTGAGAGAAGCTTTTCTATTTTGTTGTTATACCGGCCTTAGGTGGTGTGATATAAAATCGCTGACGTGGCAACAAATAAATGATGAAAGCAGTCGAATTACAATAATTCAGCAGAAAACCTTCGTGGAGCACCATATAACACTTCACCCAATTGCGAAGGTGATTCTGGATAAGCATAGACTAGTAGCCATCAATCAGCCTGTTTACGACAGAATTTTCAGATTGCCAACAGCTGATGGGCAAACAAAGTATTAAATGACTGGTGCGAAAAGGCAGGACTAGAAAAGCATATAACCTGGAGCTGTGCTCGGTTAAGCTTCAGCATATTGTTACAGGACGCTAATGTAGATGCAGCGACCGTTGCTTTGCTCTTAGGCCATTGCTCCACGAAGTACATCAACGGAGTATATAAAAGATACAGGCCCAAAAATCAGTTTGAGGCTATTCGAAAACTACCAGATCCGTTTTCTAAAGGTGAGGATCCACAGTTATTCGTCTATTAGTTTCTTATGAATGACTGTCTGAAAACAATCTGCTTATACAAGGCTTATAGTATATCGAGGTATTGATGGATACGCTTCAGGAGCTCTTCAAACGTAGGCTGTCCTTTGTAATAGAGAGCTTTTGTACTCTCATATCGCTTTTGAAATTCGTGACGAAGATTCTTATCCTTAAACAGGAAAGCTTCATTTTCTCTGATCGGCAAATCGAAATCTTCAACAGGGAAACGCTTCTCCTTATGATCCAGGTATTTCTGCGTTCCGATGAATGTTACGACATCCGGAACACCCAGCAAGGAATAAACATCGTAATGAAAATTGATGTGATTCACCGTGGAGGCCGGAAAAAGGATTTCTGGGACCTCGATGAAATCCTGGAAACATACAGCGTAAATAAGCTGTTGGCTTTGCATGAACAGCAACATCCCTTTTCACGCAATACCCAAGAAATTTTGCAGCAACTTGTAAACTTTGATAAAGCTGACAATGACTTCGATCCCATCTGCCTGAAAGAAAAAAGATGGGAACTCATCAGGTATGGGCTTGTGGAAGCTGTCAATACCCGTAAACCCTGATACACCTGATTAGAAATTACAAAAGAAGAATTTTATCTATACAAAAGAACAACCTTATGCCAACGAATAAATACAAACGCATTTTTATCAGTCACGCTACCAAAGACAAATTCATCACAGACGCATTTATTGACCGGCATCCGGTAATACATCCAATATTTATTCGATATATCCGATGAGGATTTTACCATCAGCACAACGCTCCCGGTAACATGGCTCTCTTTTGAAGCGCAGTTAAACCATTAAAAACAGGCTATATTAAAGGCGCAGGCAACTCGGCTAAGCATCAGGAATATCAGTACCTGGTCAGCAACCTGGAGAATGGCAACTATTTTTTCCGTCTTAAACAACTGGATTCCGACAGTAAACACAGCTATTCCAAAGTAGTGAAGGTTGTTATCCGGAGCGCAAAACAATCAGCCTTTGCTTATCCCAACCCCGCCCAGGGCCAGGCAAAAATCAATCCGGGTCAATTTACGGATAAGGTATTCAGTGTGAGAATTGTTGATCAGACCGGCAGGAATGTATTGATGATTCCTGTTAAAAAACACCCTTTTTCTATTTTCAGGTTGGGGCAGGTGCATATTGACTGTTAGCTAAACTGTCTTCGGGATCGGACTGAGGAAGAACATTAAACAGCAACGTAACACAAATTTCCACTCTCTTTTACCAACAATCCTTTGCTTCTGATTGTATAGGAAAAACGCTTGTAGCGAGTATGCATTTGACCGGTCACCGGCGAATTCCCTGATTATTTCATTTGAAAGTGAACACATGAAAAAGATAGGATTTCTTTCCTTCGGGCATTGGGCCAAACACCCAGCCTATCAAACCCGCTCTGCCAGCGACACCTTGCTGCAATCCATTGACCTGGCCGTAGCTGCTGAAGCAATTGGCCTGGACGGAGCTTATTTCCGGGTACATCATTTTGCAGCCCAGCTGGCATCACCGTTCCCATTGCTTTCGGCAATCGGCGCCAAAACCAGTACGATAGAGATCGGAACCGGTGTGATTGATATGCGCTATGAAAATCCATTGTACATGGTGGAGGATGCAGGAGCTGCAGACCTGATCTCGCAGGGAAGATTGCAGTTGGGGATCAGCAGGGGATCGCCCGAACAGGTAACTGACGGCTGGCGATATTTTGGGTACGAACCGGCAGAAGGCGAATCCGATTCGGATATGGGTAGACGTAAGGCACTGGAGTTCCTTGATAAACTCCGTGGTATCGGGTTCGCACAACCGAATCCCAATCCGATGTTTCCCAATCCTCCCGGATTACTCCGGCTGGAACCTTTTTCAGAAGGATTGCGCGAACGCATCTGGTGGGGAGCAGCTTCCAATGCAACCGCGGTGTGGGCAGCGGAAAATGGCATGCACCTGCAAAGTTCCACGCTGAAGTTTGACGAAAGCGGTAAGCCATTCCATATACAACAGGCCGAGCAGATCAGGCTCTATAAAGAAGCCTGGAAAAAAGCAGGCCATCAGCGTGAACCGAGGGTTTCAGTGAGCCGTTCCATTTTCGCGATCATCAATGAACAGGATCGCCGATACTTTGGGCAGGAAGCAAACCGGAGGGATCAGATAGGAATGATCGAGCCTGGCAGGAACGCCATTTTCGGAAGAAGCTATGCTGCCGAGCCGGATCAGCTTATCAAGGAACTGGCAGCAGATGAAGCTATCCAGGAAGCAGATACTTTGCTTCTGACAATTCCAAATACATTAGGCGTTGACTATAATGTTCATGTGCTGTCTTCCATCCTGGAGCATGTTGCCCCGGAATTGGGATGGAGATGACCGGTAAAAGCTAGTTTCATTATCTTGCACACATACCAGTTTTACCAATTTCCTTAATTAAAAACTTTCCCTATGATGCGATTCATGCATGTTCTCATACAGGCGGCAGTAGTGGCAGGCCTGCTTTTTTTGCAACCGGCCTGTAAAACAAACCAACGAGCCCAATCGAACTCAGACCTCAAAAAACAAGAAAAAGAGATCCGGCAGGAAGTCCCGGACATGATAGCGGAGGAGAAAGAAGAAGGGCTTGAAGTATACTTCAAACCCACGGTGCTGTTCGCCTTCGACAAAGCTGAGATACCAGAACAGATCAGGGATAACCTGAACAAATTTGCTGCCATCCTGAAACGCTATCCCAATTCGAGCATCCTGGTGCGCGGACATACCGATGATGTAGGTACAGAAGCATACAACCAAACCTTGTCTGAAAACAGGGCAAAGACCGTGAAAGATTACCTGGTCTTACAGGGAGTACCTGATTCCCGGTTGAAAGTGAAAGGATATGGCAATACGGTTCCCAGGTACTCCAATGACAATGAAGCTGGCCGCTCCAGGAACCGCCGGGTGGAATTCCTGATATTCGAGAAATAAGATAGCATGCGCTCCATCTATCATGCCATTTGATTGAGCACAGAAATATCGACCTGCTTTCTTCTGTTGTCAGCCCTTTGTATTCCACTTTTCGAAAAATAAGACAATGCGAGAATGGCCATAATTCCTGCAGGCAGTAATATGAACCCTATATTACCATCCACCGCAGCATGGCTGATCATAGCGAACAGGAGGTTGAAAGTAAGTCCTGCATAAGCCCATTCCTTCAACCGGTCAGGTATGGCAGGCAGCAGTATGGCCAACGCCCCGGTAAATTTAAAGAGGGCCAGTGCTACCGCAAAGTAATCAGGATAGCCGAGAGGACTGGTGCCGGCATTGATATATTGCGGTGCAAACAACAAAGTAATGAGGGGCATAATGCCTTCGAACAGGAATATAAAAATTGTTGATGCCCAGAAAATGATTTTTGTCTTTTTCATTTTTGTATGATTTTATCAATGAACACTTAATAGCCAGCTGATATGGTAGATGTCAACAATGTTGACCAGCGGGTTGGAAGATTCCATTGAACAGAAGTTCCTGCCGGTGAGTTTATTGATCAGTCTCGTTCGTTCGGTAAAAGAGGAGCATTCAATCAAGATGCTTACACTGTTGCCAGTAACAATATTGCTTTCGCCCGGCAAATCCGATCCAACCAAATTAAAATACTCATTTCGCAAGGTGGCCCACAACACCGCTCTTCGCATTGCTTTGCTCATCCCGGTACCATGTGGTGTGTCTGCCAACGTTTGCACCGTCAATTCTCCACCAAAACATATTTGGTAATAATTGAAAGCCTGTCTGCAATTTCCATTGAAGGAAAGGTGCACAGCAAATGCTAATTCATCTTTCAAAACTCAATGATTGTTAGCCAGGGAATTTGCTCATGTCCATATACAGTACTTCCCAATGGTTGCCATCCAGATCGCTAAAGCTTCTTTGTTGCATGAAGCCATAGTCCTTTGGTGAACTGGGTTCACTTCCACCAGCTTTCAGTGCAGTATCCGCCATTGTATTTACTTCCCCGGCACTATCCACAGAAATGGAGTTGATCACACCGATCTCTGTTCTGGCATCAATTATTTTCTTGCTGCTGAACTGCGAGAACTTATCGTGGGTCAGGAGCATTACATAAATTTCTTCGCTCAATACCATACAGGCCGCAGTTTCGTCCGTGAAAGCAGGATTATTGGTGAAACCGATCTTTGTATAGAATTCCATTGACTTTTTCAAGTCGGCTACCGGCAGATTGATAAAGATTTTCTTTGCCATGTTGAATATTTTTTGGTTATTGGTTTGATAACACAAAAATGACAAGAAAGCACGAAACCGGTGATATGGGAATGCGACAACTTAGGTGGGCAAAAATGACAGTGATGCACTATTTTTACCATAAAGCTTACATCTTATGAAGGTAACAGTTTTTGCCCCTGAGAAAGGCGTTATAGAAGCGGTAACACCACCATACCGCGCATTCAAGGCCGCCAATGACTTTCTTGAAGCGCTTGGCAAAAAACCCATTTTTGAAGTGGAATACGCGGGCCTGACAAACCTTGTTTCGGCAAACGATGGCGAATACACCATCAAAACGGATCGCCTGATCAGGGATGTGAGCAAGACCGACCTGTTGATCATACCGCCTGTTTATGGCGATATTGAGGAAGGAATAAGAATAAATAGTGAGGTCATCCCCTATATCCAAAAGCTGTACAAAAAAGGCTGCAGCATCGCCAGTTTGTGTTTAGGCGCTTTCCTGCTGGCAGAGACCGGCCTGTTGAACGGAAAAAAATGTTCTACCCACTGGGCTTACATCGACGAGTTCAAAGCACGGCACCCCCAAATTGAAGTGGTGGATGGCGCAATTATTACTGAGGTAGGAAATATATACAGCAGCGGCGGCGCCAGCAGTCTTTGGAACCTGGTCTTATACCTGGTTGAAAAGTTCTCCGACCGTGAAACGGCTATATTGATCTCGAAGAATTTCGCGCTGGATATTGGCCGCAACAGCCAGGCGCCCTTCACGATATTCAAAGGACAAAAAAAACATGCGGATGATGAGATCATGAAGGTGCAGGAGTACATCGAGAAAAATTACACTAACAAGATCACGATCGATGAACTGGCAGCCATCGTCAATTCCGGCCGCCGCACCTTCGAACGCAGGTTCCGTCAGGCTACCAACAACACTCCGTTGGAATACATACAAAGAGTACGAATGGAAGCTGCCAAGAGGTTCTTTGAAGCATCACGGAAAAACGTAAGCGAAGTAATGCTTGACGTGGGATATACTGATACCAAAACTTTCCGCGATACTTTTAGAAAAGTCACAGGACTGACGCCAATAGAATACAGAAACAAATATGCAAAGGTGGCTGTAGAAATGTAACCTGTCAAAACTCTCATCTATGGATTTTTTGTCCGGACCACATTTCCATATTGTCGCCCTTTGGGTCTATCTGCTACCCTCTTAGAATTTCGGGGAGCCCACTCGCTCGCCTCCCGGCGAGTGAACTTTATTCAGTCGCCTCTGGCGACGCGGTGTTCGCCAGAGGCGAACAAATACAAGTCACTCGCCGGGAGGCGAGCGACTGCCAGCTCTCTGATCTTTTAGTCAGCCCCCAATCATTGAAGCTTATGGTTTGTCGAAATGATCTTCAAACTCTTTTTCCTTTCCTGCCCGGTCTATCACTTTGAGGTGAACATGATAATGTCCTTTCGGAGCAGCGCTGATGTCGAGATGTTTATGGAAATGATAAGTGGTTTTGTCCACCATTTCTGCATCCGTGAAGGAAAACTCTTTTTCCCAGGGACCGTGTATTTCCACTTCCACTGAAGCGATCTTATTGGGCGCTGTTATATCGGTTTCCAGGTGCAGCTCCGCACCACCATCTTCCAGTTCCAGGTCAAGGGTGGTAATGGAAGGCAAACTGGGATCATTTTTGATCACGATCTCTTCTTCAAATTCTTTTTTCTGACCACGCTGATCAGTAACCGTAAAATGAAGATGGTAAGCACCTGTAACCGCATCCTCCGGGATATCGATATGTTTGTGGAACCCGGCAGATTTCAGTCCAACAAAACCTGTGGTATACACGGAATCGAACTTCCAGCCCTCTCCCGCTTCCGGATGGATCTCAACCCTTACGCTGGCGATATTTCCCTGAGCCGTTATTTGCGCTTCAATGTGAATATCAGAACCAACATAAGCAACCTTGCTGTTATCGGACCCTACTTCAATACCTGTGATATCGGGGATGGGTACTGCATCATCATCATCCTTGGAACAGGCAGTGAACAAAACAGAAAGCAATAGAACAGGAAGAGCCCAATTGAAAATTTGTCTCATAGATTTGCATTTAAATTTTGAATAAATATTTGATGGCGGGCTACGCCGCATTACTTGATCTTGATGCTTAATCCTTTGATGGTTTGCCAGCCTTCAGCATCCGTCAGCAGCACCATGAAATGGTAATCGCCGGGGTCTATATCTGCAGGAATGGCAATATCCACATCGGCCTCAAAACGCCTGCTGTCTTCAGGAATGGGATAGGACTTGATATACAACATGGGATTTACAGGCGCTTTCACAGGGTCCATGGTGCAGCTGTTCACTTCAGTGCTGTGAGAATGATGATCGAAGTTGTGGTGGATATCCAGGGAAAAAGACCCCAGCTTCGCATTGTCTGTCAGCAGGGCTGTAAAAGTGAAAGTCTCTCCCCGCTTCAGTTCACTGCATTGTTTCGGGAAGGAGTTCGACGCAGACAGGTCTATCACCGGATATTCGGTATCCACATTCTTTTCATCTTTGCTGCAACCAGCTAGAGTCGTTGCACAAACCAGGCTTAGTACGCCCACATAATTGATCAGCTTCATAAAGAGATATTTTGTTCATTTTATCGTAAAAGGAACCTTCAGCATCAGCACGATATTCCTTCCCTGCTCAGGAAGTTCTATCAGCCTGTAAAAGCTGGTATGGTTCATATATTTCGTGTTGAAAATATTCTGTACCTGGAGGCTCAGTTGCAAAACATGCTTTGCAAATGAGATCCGGCTGCCTGCCTGGAAATTGAATACACTGTATCCAGGCGTTTTCTTCTCGGGAGGCACAATATTGTTCTGGTCCCCTGTGATGCGGTAATCCAGGGAGAAATAAGTTTTCTTCATATGACCATCCCATTGTGGCGACCAGCTGAGGTTGATCAGTCCTGAAGGCGGCGGAGAAAAAGGAAGGGTATATCCTTTTTTGTTTCCGGACAATTGTTCCGCATACAGGTATTCGCCGGTGAACTCCACAGCCAGGTTCTTCACAAACCGGTAACTGGCCCGTAACTCCCCGCCATAGCGGAACACACGGCTTTGCGCATATTGGAATACCTGGTTGCCAGCGCCATAATCATAATCGTGCGAAGCAGTTGGATTCAGATAAATGTAATTCGGGAAATAATTATAGAACGGGCTCAGGATAACAGACCAATTACCGGCATCCCAGCCAACACTGAGATCAACCTGGTAAGATTGTTCGGGTGAAAGTGTTGGATCGCCTTTCTCATAGCTGAAATAATGATAGTTCACGCCATTGGCGGAAAGCTCTTTCGCGATCGGCATCCTGAAACTTTTTCCCAGGTTGAGCTTAGCCGTTAGATTCCCCTTGTTGTAATTCATACCCAGCGACCATACCCAGCTTTGAAAGTTCCTGCTGAATACTTCTGCTCTCACAAGATGCTTATTGACTGTATTCCCTTCTTCGTTCACCGTTGAAGGAAACCAGTCAGTATACCGGAATGTTTTCAAATGTCCGTGATCGAAGCGGATAGCCCCATGCAACAGGAGATGGTCATTCACACTGTACTTATCATACAGGAAAGCGCCAGCGGTGAACTGGCGGAAACCCGGCGCCAGGAAACTCCAGCCGCTGATCTTGTTATCCTGGAACTCACCGCTGATGCCAGCTGTGATGGTATGCTTTCCCAATTCCATCTTATTCCGCAGGTTCATGGAATACACATGCTTGTCAAATTCGCGTTCCAGGCTTGAAGGGATGGCCATCGTATCGGGATATAACGGTGGCATATAGCCGTGATTCACATACTGGTTGAATTCCTGCCGGAAATTGTGCTGGTATCCCAGATCCAGCTCCAGCAGGTGGATACCTGCTTCAACAGCGCTACGGTTGATCACTTTGAAATGGTTCACTTCCTGGCTGGGCTGAAGGATGTCTCTTGCAGAATGATCATGCTGGGCTGTATTCACCCTGCGCGGCTCCAGCCCATGCGCATTCGCAAAGAAGCCACTCCTGCTGAAAACATTACTGACATGGAAAACAGACCGGAACCGGTCGCCGGAATATCCTCCGGAAAAATGGAATCCGGATTCGCGGCCTGCCGTATTCCTCAGGTAATTCTTATGAAGTCCAACGGCATAGCTGTATACAAAAACGGTATCGGCCGGCACACGGTAATCTGCATAATCCTGCCAGGTGGCCCTTGCATTCGCAAACCAATGCTTACTTCTTCCATAGAAGTTCACAGATCCGCCATAAAGATGATTATTGGTTTTACCCACCAGGTCTATCGAACCACCGATCCGGTCCTCCTGCGGTACTGGCGCCGGCTTTACATCGATAGCGCCGCCAATGGCATCCGATCCATATAAGAATGAAGCAGCACCTTTGACCAGCTCCACTTCGCTGGCAGCAAACTGGTCCAGCTCAAGGCCATGATCAGCGCCCCATTGCTGTCCTTCATGCTTGATGCCATTTTCCACCACCACCACGCGGTTGAAGCCAAGCCCTCTTATCAGCGGCTTCGATTGACCGGAACCGATACCAATGGTTTTGATACCTGGCAACCGTTCCAGGGTTTTCATCAGGCTACCTCCCAGGTGCCTTTGAATGAAATCCGCTTTCACTACTTCCAGGTTCAATGATTCTTCAGCCTTCCGCACCTGCACCTGGTTATCGCGCACCACCACTTCTTCCAGTTCAGTCACCAATGAGCGCATAACGATCACTAAAGTTTGGGAATGCCCGCTGATGTTCACCGGCAATCTTTGATCTCTGTATCCGGGCAACTGTGCAGTCAGTAAGTAATCGCCATTACTGAGTTGCCGGAAAGCAAAATGCCCGGCAGTATCAGTAACGCCTCGCATTCCTGCCGGAGAGAGATGGAGCTTCACTCCTGGCAGTGAAACGCTCCGGCTGGCAGTCACCTTCACTGAAAGACTGTGCGATTGTGCATGCACGTTAGTTTGCCAGCATATGCAGGCAATGAGTATAATGTATATCCTGAACATACAACGTGAGCTCTACAAGCCCAAAGCCAGTAAAATGAGTGAGATAATAATGCAGCGTTCCGAATAGCCGGAGAGCTGGCAGTCGCTCGCCTCTGGCGAGTGACTTGTACTTGCTCGCCTCTGGCGAGTTCAATGTTCGCCGGAGGCGAACCAATAGCGCTCACTCGCCAGAGGCGAGCGAGTGGGCTCTCCGATAAAAGTTGGGGCTATGCCAATGCAGGCGGGCCTTTGTTGGTAAAGGCATTAAGGGTCATCTCATATATTCCCGCACATACAACACCGTTATGTTCGATCGGTGCAGGAAGTACAGGAATGATCCTGGGTGGATAGGTAAGGAAGAATTCCTTTCCATTTTGTTGCGCAATTTGATCGCACAATTTACAAACAGGCGTAACCGTGCCGGAATCATCGTCGGCAACATTTTCTATATGACCATTGCAGAAATGGGAATGGGCCAGCGGCAGAAAAGTGATAAACGCAAAGCAAGCCAGCAAGAAGATGGCGATCATCTTGCCGGCTTTCTCAGATCGATATTTACATTGCATTTTCACGAATGCAACAAAGTTGCAAAATTTCAGTGAAACTTTCGAATTAATTCGGGATTTAAATTTGGGAGAACCGTCTGCTAGCTGATTATTAAAAAATACAACATTGTTGCAAAAATAAGAATTCCCCTATCTTTGCCCTCATGCACCGCGGAACTGCATACCACAGTAAACTGATCGCATCGCTGCTATTGGCAGTGATGTGCTGGGTGCATATCATCAAAATCATTCACTCGCACGAGTTACATCAACATCACCAGGAATGGCGCCTGGAGAAAACATTTGTTGAGCACGAAAGCCATCAGGCCTGTAATATTTGTGATTACCAGCTTGCCAAAGACGCACTTACTACCGGTGATATTCACTTGCAGTTTTATCCCGTATACTTCCCTTCTTTGCTTTGTCGCTTACTCACCAGTCTGAATGCAGACCATCTCCTTCATGTAGATAGCAGGGGCCCTCCGCAGGTATAAGAAAATACTTCGCGTGCTGCCAGTCGCTCGCCTCCGGCGAGTGACTTGTATTTAGTCGCCTCCGGCGACGCTGTGTTCGCCGGAGGCGAACAATTAGAAGTCACTCGCCGGAGGCGAGCGACTGGCTACACCGAAAGAATCCATTTATTCCTGTACGCAACATCAAAAGTATAATCATGCCTCAACATAAATTACCTGTAACCGTATTGAGCGGTTTTCTCGGCGCTGGCAAAACCACCCTTCTGAACCATGTGATCAACAATCGCGAAGGCCTGAAAGTGGCAGTGATCGTAAACGATATGAGTGAAGTGAATATCGATGCACAACTGGTGCAACAACAAACCACTCTTAGCAGAACGGAAGAACAACTGGTGGAAATGAGCAATGGCTGTATCTGCTGCACCCTGCGCGATGATCTCCTGAAAGAAGTGGAGAAACTGGCCAGGGAAGAACGTTTCGATTACCTCCTTATCGAATCCACCGGCATCAGTGAGCCACTGCCTGTTGCGCAAACCTTTTGCTACCAGGACCAGGCCAATGGCATCGATCTGAGAGCCATCAGTAAACTTGATACAATGGTAACCGTAGTGGATGCTTTCAATTTCATCAGGGACTACAGCACCATGGATACCCTGCAAAACCGGCAACTCACCGATATGCAGGATGATCATCGCACCATTGTGAACCTGCTTACAGACCAGGTAGAATTTGCAAATGTGATCATCCTCAACAAAACAGATTTGGTGACCGATGAACAGATCGGGATCCTCAGATCAGTGTTAAGAAAACTGAATGCTTCCGCCAGGATCATTGAAACAGCATTCGGCAAATTACCTTTGAAAGATATACTACATACCGGCCTCTTCGATTTTGAAAAGACTTCCCAAAGCGCCGGTTGGATCGAAGAAATGAACAAAGGCCATCACAAACCGGAAACAGAAGAATACGGGATCAGCAGCTTTGTTTTCAAAAGCCGCCGCCCCTTTCATCCGCAACGCTGGTGGAATTACCTCAACACAGAATGGCATAGTAATATCATCCGGAGCAAAGGATTGTTCTGGATAGCATCCCGCCCCAATGACGCGCTCAACTGGAGCCAGGCCGGAAGCAGCCTGCGCGCAGATAAAGCAGGCGTATGGTGGAGCAGCATGCCGTTCAGCGAACGGATCCGCTACGCAGCGTTCGTTGACAACCAGCTGAGCATAGAACGTAACTGGGACAAGCGTTTCGGCGACAGGCATATCGAGATAGTGATCATTGGTCAGGACCTCAACAAAGGCGCCATTTACAATGAACTTGAAAGCTGCTTGTGCGATTCACAGGAACTGGAGCAAATGCAGCAATACATTTCCTTCAGCGACCCTTTTCCGGCATTCTAAACAAACTGTAAAATAAGCAACATGCAAAGAAGGGATTTTTTCAGGAATGGTTCTCTCGCCCTGTTGGGAACAACGTTGACAGGCCATCCTATTTTGGGCAATACCATTGACAGCAAGCCCGGGAAACAGCAGGCCCACAATATCATCTTCCTTGTCAGCGATGGTATGAGTACCGGCACACTGAACATGGCCAGTCTCTTAAAGCAACGGAAAGAAGGATCACAAAGCCACTGGATGAAACTGTATGAAGAAAAGAAAGTGGTGAAGGCGCTGATGGACACTGCATCCGCCAGTTCGATGGTCACGGATTCCGCCGCAGGAAGTTCCTCCTGGGGAGGCGGCGTGCGTGTGAACAATGGCTCGCTGAATGTAAGCCCGGATGGAACGAAGCACACGCCCATCCTGCAAAAATTCAAAGCCGCCGGAAAATCCGTGGGCTGCGTTACCACCGTTCCCATCACGCACGCCACGCCCGCAGGATTCTGCATCAACAACAACAAGCGTGGAGACCAGGCGGAAATCGCCACACAATACCTGCCCCTCCGATTCGACGTAATGATGGGCGGCGGACTGGAATATTTCACCGCCGACAAACGAAAAGACAAACAGGATCTGTTGTCTGTCTACCGTCAACAATCATACGAAGTAGCGCTGACCAGGGAAGAGATGATGAAGGCCGATGGAAAAAAACCTTTACTGGGCGTATTCCATGAAGACGGACTGCCCTATGCATTAGACAGGTTGCAAAACAAAGACCACATCAACACCATCCCTACCCTCGCTGAAATGACTGCCAAAGCCATCGAAGTGATGAGCAGCAATAAAAAGGGATTCGTATTGCAGGTAGAAAGTGGAAAAGTAGACTGGGCAGCCCATGCCAATGATGTGGGGGCGCTGCTCTATGACCAATTGCAATTTGATGATGCTGTTAAAGTGGCTATCGATTTTGCAGAAAAAGACAGGAACACACTCGTCATCATCACAACAGATCACGGCAATGCCAACCCCGGCCTCTTTTATGGCGATAAAGCCAACAGCAATTTCGATCATATCCAGCATTTCAAACACACCAACGATTGGATCTTGAATGGCATCAATAAAAACTTCACCACCCAACAAGTGATCGAAAGGATCGAATATGCACAGGGCATAGTATTGCAACAACAGGAAGCCGGGGAACTTCTGAAACACTATTCTGCATTGGATGAAAGTGGATTGTACAATCCGAGAAAACTGCCATTCAAATACCTGGCGCAATTGCAGCAATCCTTTACTTCCGTAGGATGGGGATCGATGGACCATTCCGCCGATTATGTGGAACTGGCTGCCTATGGACCAGGCAGTGAACTGCTGAAGCCTTTCTTAAAAAATACAGACCTGCATTACCTCATGCTGAACGCCACCGGGGTGAAGCATAATAACTGATGATATGTTACAAACAAGATCCGTCACCTTCTCCTACAAAAATGGAAATCATTTCCATTTTCCCGACCTGTATTGCAGGGCGGGAGAAGCTTTATTGATCACCGGAAATTCCGGCCATGGCAAAACAACCCTGTTGCATTTACTGGCCGGCATTCTCCGGCCCTCCTCCGGTGAGATCCATATTCATGGAAAAAATATCACTACCCTTTCCGAAAAAAAACTGGACAGTTTTCGCGGCCAAAAGATCGGCATCGTTTTCCAGCAATCCCATTTTGTTCAAAGCCTCACGGTACTGGACAATATACTGCTGGCCGCGAAGCTCTCCGGGAAAATAACGGATCCGGAAAAAGCAAAATGCTTACTCGATCGCCTCAACCTGGCAGAGAAGATCCACAAGAAACCGGCAGAACTGAGCCAGGGCCAGCAGCAGCGTGTGTCTATCGCAAGAGCATTGATCAATGATCAATCGATCATCCTCGCAGATGAACCAACTTCCAGCCTCGATGACGAGCATTGCGCTATCGTGGCTGCAATATTGAAGGAACAGGCAGCCATCGCAGATGCGGCGCTTGTAATAGTAACTCATGATCAGCGCCTGAAAAACATTTTTGGGAATACAATTGGAATTTAGATGTTATTAAAGATCGCCTGGAAAAACCTCTGGCAAAAACCGCTCAATACCTTACTCAGTTGGCTGCTGCTTGCAGTCAGCGTGGCTATTATTTCAGTACTGCTGCTTTTTCAGCAACGCTTTGAACAACAGTTCAGCAGGAGTATCAGTAATGTTGATATGGTGATCGGCGCAAAAGGAAGCCCATTACAACTGGTCCTTTCCGCCGTATTCCATATTGATGCGCCAACCGGAAACATCAAATATGCAGAAGTGGAAAAATGGATGCAGCATCCTTATGTAGCCACTGCCATACCGCTGGCATATGGAGATGCATACAAAGGCTACAGCATTGTTGGAACCACACAGGAATTTGTGAAGCAGCCAGGCATAGGGCTCATCAGGGGAAAATTCAATGCCGCAGACTTTGAAGTAGTGGCAGGTCATGGCATCGCACAAAAGCTCGGCCTGAAACCAGGCAGCAAATTCTACAGCACCCACGGCAATGATGAACACGCAGAAGCACATAACGACCATCCTTACACGATAACCGGAATACTGAAGCCTACCGGTCAGATCACAGACAACCTGCTGATCACTAATCTTGAAAGCGTATGGAAGATCCATGAACATGGAGAACAGGGAGATCATGAAGCTGAAAATGATGAAGAACATCACGCAGAACATACAGGAGAACACCATGCGGAACACGATGAACAACACCAGCACCAAAATGCTGATTCAACAAGCAGGGAACTCACAGCCGTTCTCCTGAAATTCCGTAACCCTGTTGCCAGTATCCAGTTACCCCGCACCATCAATGAGCAGACGGGCCTGATGGCGGCAGTGCCTGCCATCGAGATCAATCGCCTCTTCTCTCTTTTCGGCATCGGTATCGATGTACTTACAGCCGTGGGCATTGGCATTATGATCCTTTCAGGTCTGAGCATTTTCGTGGCGCTGTTCAATTCACTCAAAGAAAGGAAATATGAACTGGCGCTCATGCGCACGATGGGGGCATCCAGGAGTAGATTATTATTCCTCTTGCTGCTGGAAGCCGGCATACTCTGTATGGCTGCACTGGTAACAGGACTTACAGCCAGCCGGCTGGTGATCGGGGCCATGGCAGACAAACTGGAAAGCGATTATCGCCTGTCCGTTTCCCCTTTTACATTCCATGTGCCGGAAGAATTGAACTTATGTCTGCTAACAATTTTTCTTTCACTGGCAGCCGCGCTGATACCCGCCATTGGCGCCTGGTTCATCAATATCTCTAAAACATTGTCGCATGAATAAGATCAGACAATATATCATCTACACCTGCCTGTTACTGGTGGTAGCCTGTAGCAATATTTCTTCCCTGTGCAGTCACAACAGTTTTAATGATACAAGCTTTTCGTACAGGAAAAACAAATCATCGAAACAACAGGACGCAATAGACATTCGATACACTTCAAGCGATCTTCAGAACAAAATAATCAGTTGGCAGACGCTGAAAGATGTTACTTACAAATCAAAATGGAATGAGGAAATGCAGCTGGATTTCATGTATCCTGTTTTCGGTAATAATGTAAAAAAACTGAAAGGTCAGCAACTTACGATCTCAGGATACATGGTGCCGTTAAATATCGCAGAGGGATTGTATGCGGTTTCCAGGTACACTTATGCCGCCTGTTACTTCTGTGGCAAGAGCGGCCCGGAATCAGTGGTCTCTCTCAAATTCCAGAAAAAGCCACGCCGCTTCAAACTGGATGAATACGTAACGGTATCAGGCACGATGGACCTGAACGATACCGATGTGAACGATTTCATTTACATCTTCCGGAACGCAGCAGAAATCAGGTAACCTTCAGTTTGGCGGTTGTTCTCCGGGTAAAAACGATATTGGTTACATGTGCTGTTATAATGAGCACCGCTGCCGCCGGAATACAAAACATCAGGTATGCTTCTTCTGTTAACTGGTTAACGATCAATAACAGGAACCCGGAACAGAACAACAATGAAGGCAATACCCTGTGATGATGGCGGCGATAGCCATGATTGAGCGAGAAGTATCCAAAAACAAATGCCAGCGCTATCATCCCCCATTCAACAGCAGCGCTCTCCATGATATCGATCCCCAAAAAAGGAAGACTGCTTACAAGCAATGGCAATACAGTGCAGTGAATAGCGCAAAGTACAGAAGTAAAGATCCCCAGGTGGTCGTAACTGATTTTCATAACTGCGAGAATTGATTAGATAAACAAAGCTAACAATTATTGCAACATTGTTGCATTTTATAATCACTAATTTTTTTTAGAACCTCATGCGTCCATTTTTCAAATGCAATGCATCAAATCTTACAAACTTTATAATTACAAAGCGAGGAGCTTTCCACTGGCAAAGACCGGAACCAGGTTCGGAAATGAGGAAGGAAACGGCCTTGTATTTTTCGATAGGGATGCTCAACCGAATACTTTTCGAATCCGGCAGATTTTCATCAACCAAAAAATAACTGTCAGGAACATGAAAGTATATTGTTGTTCCCTGCTGATGAAACACAAGGTTACTTCCACTTTCCTGCGCAGGAAAAAATGCCATTACATTACAGTTCGAGATTATTTACATCCACCCAATCGTATTCAAGTTACTTCATTTATCCTTCGTTTCTATTCCTCCAATAATTTCCTGATATCATCGATGAGTTTCCTGACCATCTTCAGATCCGTTGCATTATAGAACCCCCGGATCCTTCTTTCCTTATCCAGTAACGCTACATATTCCGTGTGAATGAAATCATTTTCGATCTCAGTTGGCGGATCTTCCACAGCCAGCAGATAGTCTATCCGAGCAGCCTTATAGAGCTTTTCCTTATCGCCGGTAAGGAACTGCCATACCGGGGACTGTACTTGCAATCGTTCACTATATTCATGAAGCACATTTACTGAATCATGAAGCGGATCTACAGTATGAGACAATATGCAAACCTCCCGGCTGTTCTTAAAAGCAGTATAGACCAGTTCGAGGTTCTTGTTCATCACTTTGCAGATACCAGGACAGGTGGTGAAAAAATATTCCACCACCGTTACTTTTCCTTCCACGCTTTTTTCCGTGACCAGTTCCCCGTTTTGATTCAGGAAGGAAAACGGCCCGGGTGCATGTTCAGGCGGACCTGGGAAAGGGAGCGGGTCTGGCTTCGAAAGAGAAATGGCCAGGAAAACGATTCCCGCTACACTTATTGCTGTAACAAAGAGAAGGCCCATCAGCTGTGTGCGTGATATGCCTTCTTTTTTTCCTTTACTCATAACATAAAAGATATATGGACCATAGCCCGGTTATTGGTTTTCACAAATCCGTTTGCCAGATCCTGTGACAATGGCCGTCGAAAACTGGCGCCGATGGCGAATTTGCTGAAGCTCGCTTCCAGTCCTGCTATTCCCATCAGCACATTGCCACCCGACACATCTGCTTTAAAACCTTCATCCAAATCCTTCTCAGCAGATTCATACAATATACCCGCATTGGGAGCCAGGGTAAAAGAATTGAGTATCCTGAATTTATAATACGCCTGTGCACTTACACTCATCTTATTGCCATACTGGTAATCATCCCTGTTGCTGGTATTGAACTTGTAACTGGCAGCCGTATTGATGCCGGCATCCTGCAACCTGATATCGTACATTGCGTTCAGGGTAAAATCAACGCTGCCGGTTCCCAACTGGAAAAGATTGGCAGAAGGGGCCGCCGGGGCCTTATCCGGAGTTTCATATTTACCGGTAGGTAATTTCACACCCCCTCCTATCCAAAGCGATTGCACCAGCATTTTTGACCCGATGGTCCTGCGTTTATCCAGCAGTTGATAAAATCCCTGTACCCCGATATCGCCCAGCCCAGATTTCTCGTCTTTATTGCCCTGGTTCTTTTTGGTATTGTAGTTGAATGGAACATAGCCCATCACACGGAAACGTTTCCCGATGGTCCAGCCACCCCAGAGCTCGGCCGTATGAAAGGCTTCATCTGTTGTAAGATAAGAGGTTTGCCCATTTGCACCAATATGCGTTTTCAAAGTATTGTACCGGTAGCGAAGACCAATGATCTTCTTCCTGAACTCCGGCAGAATACCGATATAATAGCTACCAACACCGCATCCGCAGATATCGCAGGCAAAGAGGGCTGGCCCGAAGGCCAGCATTAGAAATAGTATGATGATTCTTTTCTTCATTATTATTTGGTTGAGGAAGTGATGGCAACCGGCAAATCGATCTTAACCTTTTCCCATTGAACGCTGATCAAACCGTTGGTGGGACTGATTTCTGTAACCGAGTACATCAATCTTGGTGTGAAATCGACTGCCTGAGGTACGAGATCTACTCTTACGAGATCCAGTGAAGGATCATAATCATCGGTTAGGTGCTGTTGGTAATTTTTGTTCACGATCACCACCCATTTTTCTCTCCCGGGAATAGTAAAGAATGCATAAGTACCGGCAGGAATGGTTTTACCACCAATGATGAAATCATGGTTCACATTTATGGAGGTAGCGGAATGTGCACCCGTCACCCACACCTGATCAAATGGTACCAGTCCACCCCAGATCTGCCGGTTCTTTACGCCGGGCGAATTATAGGTGATATGGATTTGTGCATCTCCCACATTGGCCATAGCCACCATTTTGGGGCTTCCTTTGAGTGTATCTTCTTTCAGTTCTCCACTGTTGATCTTTTTCACATAGGCGGAAGAACCACCCGATGGCAGCACATGTCCGTGATGGTTAGTATCTGCTTTTTTTTCTGCATTTTCCTGTTGTCCGCATGAAGCGATCAGCAGTAAACAACAGATCCGGAAAGTCCATTTCATTGCAAATAATTTTTACTGTTCCGCAAATCGTTTATCATTGATAAACTCGTAATCATTGAGTGTTTTCAGGAAGGCAATGATCTTTGCCTGTTCTTCATTGGTGAGTGGTATCCCAATATTTCCTTCCTTTTTCAACAAGGGGTCCAGGTTCTGGTAATCCTTTACGCGTTTGGCATAATGCTCCAACACGGCGGGAAGGTTGAGAAAACGGCCATCATGCATATAGGGAGCGGTAAAGGAAAGATTGCGCAGGCTCGGTACTTTGAACTTGTATTTATCCGGCTCATTCAGCGTAACGGTGTACCTTCCGGAATCATTGTTGAAACCGATGCCGATGCCATTGTTCCTGAAACTTTCGTCGGTAAAGAGAGGTTCCGTGTGGCAGGAACTGCAGTTGGCTTTGAACAGTTCATACCCTGCCTGTTCTTCAGCAGTGAAAGTTTCTCCTTCTTTCCGCATCACTTTATCGTACTTAGAATTGGAGCTTACCAGCATTACCATGAACTGGGAAAGTGCTTTCATCACTCGTTCTGTATTGATCTCTTCCGTACCGAATGCCTTTTTGAAGAGACCGGGATATTCCGGACGGTTCCGGAGTTTTTCCATTACGTTGAGAATAGTCTCATCCATTTCTACAGGATTGGTGATGGGCACAACGGGTTGAAGGTCCAAATCTGTAACGCCTCCGTCCCAGAAGAAGCTTTTGCTCCAGGCCATGTTCATGATGGCCTGCGAGTTCCGCTTTCCAAGCCTGTCTTCTATACCGTGGCTCACATCATGCCCATGATGCGTGAAACCTGCAGACTGGATATGACAGCTACCACAGCTCACGGTATTATCGCGGGAAAAGCGGGGCTCGTAGAACAGTTTTTTCCCCAGTTCAAATTTAGCCTGTGCAATTTCGTTTGTACTGAACCGGTAGGTAGTTTCCGGCCAGCCTTCCGGCTTCCTGAAACCGGAAAACGAATCGATCACTTTTTTGGAACAGGCGCATAGCGAGATCATGCACGCTATGATGATCCAGTGTTTCGAATGCATAGCGGCATTAATTTTCAGTATGATCATGCGTGAACATACCCATGAAATTATTGGCGATCCCTAAACTAAAAGTGCTGAACATCACGGCTGGGTGTGAGGCTATGCTGAGTTTATTGGGGCCATCAAATACTTTTGCGATATCAACAAAAAGGTGCACATTGGCTTCGCGACCCTTCCTCACTTTGGCCACACCTCCGGCAGTGAGGTCCATCGTGATGGTTTTGATATTGTTGATGGGAGAAGCCTCTGTATTGCCGAATCCGCCGATATGATAACGGAATTTCCTGGTGTTTAAAGGATCGAGCGGCGCTGATGGTGATGTTCCTTCAAGTTTGAGGAAGATATAGCCCATGGTCCATCCCCAGAACATACCGTCTTCCATGCCGCCGGCCACATCCAGTACTCCTTTCCTTTTGCTCAGGTCCATGGTAGCACGGAGACTGTCTACTCCCAGTGTAAAAGTGAGTTGCGAATATTCTCCTTCCGGTACTTTCACTTTGCAGAAGCGGGTTGACTGATCATCTTCCCTGATCAGGAAATAACTGCTGTCCTGCGGCACTACATATTCTGTTCCATCGGCCTTCTTTACTTTGATGTTACTGATATAGTATTGCAGCCTGTCTATATTGAATTCTTCGCCCTGAGCATTGTAATAAGTGCCTGCATTGAGCTGTAGATTTTGTCCGCCAACAATATTATCGAATTCCACAGAGAGCGGCGCCAGGTTTTCATCATTGAAACTGTCATTGTTTTTTTTGCAGGATGAAGCCAGGCAAAGGTTGATGCCCAGCGCTATCATGATAAATCTGAATATTTTGTTCATACTAATAGTCTTTGGACCTGCACGAAAATTATTTCGGTGCAGATAGATGTGCATTTTGAATGAATTGCTGATCAGTTAAATAGAAATTGGAGCAGACGCATAATATTCTGATGCTGGAGGAACAGGATCAACCCACCTATTACAATCAATAGCATGAGGATATACATCCTTGTTCTTCTCAGCACATTACGGTCATGCCAATTTTGTTGGCTTACCATATGCGGGAAGTTTAAAATGTTCTGAAATAAGCTATTGATCACCGGGAGATTACCCAATGATAAAGCAACTGTTACCTTCAGAAGAATTAAGCAGAAAATGCAGGAGGATGGAAGATGCTTGGGTAGTAATTAGTGGAATAAGGCGGGTTCCTGAAATGATCGAATTGCCTTACAAACTGTTGCTGATCATCAAGGTCGATAGCTTCAATCTGTTCTGTAAAATCGAGGGGAGCCAGCTTAATATTATTCTTTTCACTGGTGGCTGGTTTTTCCGCGGCTTTTGCCAGTTGTTTGCTGAGATGGCATTTGCCATTACAATGCATGGCCGGACGTGCCTTGTTTTCGCAGAAATTGGCAGTGATAAAGTCTTTGTTGAATTCGTAATGGAGAAAGACCAACGGCACCGCCAACAGCTTGACCAGCATGAGGGCAAGAAGATAAGCTGCCGCGGTATTACGAATCAGTTTTTCCATTTGCGGCACAAAGGTAAGTGATTCAACATAAACGTGCGGAAATCTCATACAGTTCATTAACGGCACTAATAAAGAACAGCAAACCAACTCCCGGTTTTCCGTGATTTTTAGCGCCAGGTCAAAAGGAAGCTTCAACGAACGCAAAGATTATTTACTTTCGCAAAGATTTTTTCAGATGCTTTATTCCCTTATTGCGCATCCCCCTGCAATCCCCAAATTCAAATAATCCCGAACCCGAGATGAGAGCAGCCAGGCAGTCATATACTTTTAAGCATACACACATCCACAGTTGTCTGACCATTTTGATGCTCTGGCTTTCCTTAAATTCGAACGCCCAAACCACTCCTGACTTTTCCATCAATAAGAAAGAAGGTTGTATTCCTTTAAGCGGCGTCAATTTTACGGACCAGTCTTCGGGCGGTACGGTTACACGCCGCGACTGGAACCTCGGTAATGGAACCATCATCAATGCAGGCGCAGCCACTGTAGGCACCAACTATCTCACTGACGGAAAATATTATGTAACACTTACTGTTACCTTCTCCAATGGAGATACCAGAACAAAAAAGGATTCTGTAATTGTACACCCCAGGCCGATTGCGGATTTTGATGCCGACGAGGAAACCGGCTGTTCTCCGCATCGTGTCAATTTTACCAGTCTAGCCACAACCAAAACCGGAACCATCACAGAATGGCTTTGGGACTTTGGCGCAGGCGGAAGCACACAAACCGATCCATCTTTCACCTACAATGTAAATGGAGAATACAATGTATCCCTCATTGTAAAAAACAACTGGAATTGCGAAAGTGAAGCGGCTATCAGGATGCGGTATATAAAAGTGTATCCAAAAGTCAATGCATCCTTCACCATTCCCGATAATGCAGATTGCGAAGCGCCCTTCACCACAACCTTTGTAAATACCAGTACCGGTGGTGGCGTCATCACTTATGAATGGGACTTTGGCGATGGCAGCCCAAAATCAACCGACGTCAATCCCACACATACTTATTCCAGTACCGGCGCATTTACCGTTACACTCACGGCGCGCAACGGCTCCAATTGTGTGAGCACATATACCACGGCCTTCAATAACAGGGTATTCGTTGGCAAACCACAACCCGCTATTACAGCACCCACCACTGTTTGCGCCAATACATCCGTTAATTTTTCAGGCTCGGTAACACCGGCGGATTTTCTATATTCCGTAAAATGGCTCTTCCCGGACAATGGAGCCGTTCAATATGGCCAGAATACTTCGCACATATTCACTACACCCGGCACATACAACATTGCAATGGTGGCATACAATTATCCCCAATGCAATGATACTGCCTGGCATACTGTTTCCGTAAAGCCCGGTCCTGTAGCTAATTTTAGCGCTGACAAACCAACAGGATGCTCCATCCCTTTCGCTGTTCAGTTCACAGACCAAAGCAGTCCTGCATCAGAACTTACCTACGATTGGAACTTTGGCGACGGAAGTCCCCATGAAGCCAATGCCAGTCCATCGCATACTTATTCCAGTTTCGGCGCTTATACAGTATCCCTTACCGTTACCGACCCCGCTACCGGTTGTGCAGCAACAAAACAGTTATCCAATGCCGTTAGAATAGTGAAGCCACGCGTCGATTTCACCTATACCCCACCGGAAGGTTGTAAACCTTTGCCCGTAAAAGCTACTGCCCGCCTGTCTGATATTGTTGACCCGGTAGCGGATTATACCTGGGATTTCGGAGATGGTACCATCATCACCGCCCCGGTGGACAATGCCACCCATACCTACACTGCAGCCGGCACTTTCGATATCAAACTGACCATTGTTACACAGCAGGGATGCACCGTGAGCTCCGATGCCAAACCCGTAACTGTTGCCGATATCTGCGATGATGATGGGTCCGGCGGCGGCGGAGGCGGTGGTGGTGGAGCCGGAGTAATGCTGGGAAAAACCTGCGCGGATAAATTCACAGTAACCTTTACTGACACCGTTCAGGATTCTCAACCCATCAGTTGGGATTTTGGCGATGGCTCGCCCCTGTACACCACAGCGCCGCTTAATCCGGTTACACATACATTTCCTGCCTCCGCAAAAAAATACCTGGTCACGCTTACACGTCGTAACACGATCACCAATTTAGTTTCTACTGCACAATTCCGTGCAGTGATCATCGATGAAAAAGCAAATTTCAAACCCGATATCTTCAATATCTGCATCAACAAAACCGTCAATTTCGCCACCATTGATATCGACTCTTCCAATATCAACAAATACACCTGGGATTTTGGAGATGGTACAACGCCTTTAGTGATCGACAACAAGAACTATTTCCGGAATTACGGGAAGTACCTGAATGGAAACACTTCGCACACCTATATCAACAATGGGGTATTCTATATTACACTCACCATTGAAGACAAACTGGGATGCACACATTCCTTTCAGTATCCTGTGCCTGTTACGGTAGAAGGACCGGTGGTGGGCTTTGAAGCATCGCCCCTGACCAGCTGCCTCAAAGATTTTACCGTAGCTTTCCAGGACACATCCAAACCCAACGGATCTACACCTATTGTGGAATGGACATGGAGCTTTGGAGATGGCAGTCCTGCTTTTGTTACCACACAAGACACCTTGCTGCATCATGCTTATTCCAATGATACCTACTATCGGTTCTATAACATTACACTCAAAATAAAAGACGCCGCCGGATGTGAAGCCCAGGTGACCCGTAACAACCATGTAAAGAGTTACCGGCCCAAAGCTTCTTTCTACAGCAATGATGTGCTGAAATGCGGTAATCATAATGTAACCCTGTATAACAATTCATCCGCCCGGAACGGCTCGTACACCTGGTATTACGGAGATGGCGCCACCTCTGCCGGTTATAATGGCTCACGTACATATACAGCCGATGGTGAGTATGATATTTCGCTGGTGGTGACCGATGAAAACGGATGCCGCGACAGCATCGCCAAAGAAGAGTATATCAAACTGGTCAAACCTAAAGCAGATTTTATGATTGGAGACGATAGCAAATGCGCTCCCATCGCCCTTCAATTCTTCGACAACTCTGCTTACGCCAATACCTTCGAATGGGATTTTGGAGATGGCGGTACAGGATCCACCGATAAAGACCCTGCTGCACACATATACGCAGCGCCCGGATTTTACCAGGTAAAATTGAAAATTACAGGAGTGAGTGGTTGCACACACGACACAACAAAAACCATCCGGGTAAAAGGCCCTATCGGGAACCTTACAGTGGGAAATGCAACCGGCTGCATTCCCTTCACACTTCCCATGAAAGTAACTGGCAGCAATATCAGCACCTATGCCTGGGATTTTGGAGATGGTACTCCTGTGCAGCCTTCTTCTGAAAGTGAAGTGGCGCATATTTATCCGCTGGCAGGCACCTATCGCCCCAATGTAATACTAACGAGCCCCGAAGGTTGTCCCTTCACTTTGAAAGCGCCTGATCCGGTGATCGTGGATTCAGCTTTTGCAGCGTATTCCATTGACCGGCCGGTCCGTTGCAACCTGGACCGTACCGTGCAATTCACCAATCTGTCCACCTCCGCTTTTGCACCCCGCAGCTATAAATGGTTGTTTGGAGACAATCAGGAATCTACAGATGAAACTCCTGTTCACACCTATAATGCGCCAGGAAAATATGATGTAACCCTGATCGTGTTCAGCCGGTATGGATGTTCCGATACCATCAGCTCACAACCAGTTGTCATTTACAAACAGCCCGAAGTAAGAATTTTGGGCGATAAGGAAAAATGCGCCAAAGCGCAGGTGGATTACCAGGCAGATGTGATCTCGGAAGATGCGATCACCAATTATACCTGGAAGATCGATCAATCCATTGTAAGCCGGCAGGACCATTTCGACCATCGTTTCAATACAGCCGGAACCTACCGCCTATCACTAACCGTAAATACAAAATACGGTTGTGAAGAAACAGTAGAAGAACCAATTACCATCCGCCCGCTACCGGTACCGGCAGCCACACCGAAGAATACCACCATTTGCATTGGAAGCCCTGTTTCCCTGCAGGCGCATGACGGTGATCATTTCAGTTGGTGGCCCAACCAGTGGATGAGCGGCGCCAATACAGACCATCCCCAGGTTTCACCGCAACAGGACATGCGCTATTATGTAAAGGTCATTAACCAATATGGTTGCGAAGAACTGGACAGTATGGATGTGCATGTTGATGAAAAAGTAAACCTGCAACACAGTAAAGATGTTATTATTTGCAAGGGTGAACGAACACGCTTATCGGCCAGTGGCAATACTCCTGATTTCGTGTGGACACCATCGTTAGGACTGAACAATCCGAATATCGCTTCGCCGGTTGCTTCCCCTCAACAAACTACCACGTATGAAGTCACTGGTATCAGTCACAATACATGCCCCAGTGAAACAGGCCGTATCAAAGTAACTGTAGGCGAGATCCCCACCGTGGACCTTGGTCCGGATCTCACAGTGGAAGCCGGAAAGTCTGTGACCCTGCAACCTGTTCTGAGCAGCGATGTGGTATCTTACAACTGGCAGCCGGGTACCGGCCTGAATTGCATCAATTGCCCTACGCCGCGCTTCATTGCCGATAAAGATATTACCTACCGCCTCACAGTAAGAACACAATACCAGTGTGAAGCAACCGATGCAATAAACATACATGTTGCCTGTGGAAAAGGGGCGGTTTATATTCCCAATGCTTTTACTCCCAATCACGATGGTAAAAATGACCGATTCAATATCCGTGGATTTGGTATTCAAAAAGTAAAAAGTTTCCGGATCTATAATCGCTGGGGGCAGCTGGTATTCAACAGGGATAACTTCCTGCCCAATGACACCAATGCCGGATGGGATGGCCGGTTCAATGGACAGATTGCCGAAGGCGGCACCTATGTGTACATCACAGAAGTGATTTGTAATGAAGGAAAGCCGTTGGTGTTAAAAGGTACGGTTATCCTGGTGCGTTGATTTGAGAACGGCTAAACCTTCAATCGGTTGTATATTTATATAAAATCATTCATCATGATTACAACCTTTCCTCATACCACAGAAAAACTATTCTTCACCTGCCTGTTCGCAATTTTATTGATCCTTGCATGCAGTGGTACGGATAAAGATGATCCAACTTTCCTGAAAACTTATGGAGGCAATCCTTACATGGGATCCTTACAGGTTGATATAATCCTTCCAGACGGGAAATACGCTCATACTAATTATGGCAAAGGCAGCGCTCAGTTCATTGGCGTGGAAAACAACAAGGCCCGGATGATCCTGTTCGGCGCCATCAGCAATGAGAAAGGCGACGCAGGGTTTACAGTGGATGGGAATTGCAATAAACTTAACTGGCAATGCAAATCAGATAGTGTACAACTAAATATCTCCGACAAGGGAATGATCAGCGGAACAGCCAGACGCTTTCCCCAGCAATTTAATTTTTCAGGAAAAATATCCGATGTAAGACTGGAGTTCACGACGGAATTGAAAACATTACAAAAAGCTTCCGGCGGGCTGCCTGCGGGAACAAGATACGTTTTCAAATATGTGCTTCGCAGGGAGGTATCCGGCAAAGGAACAACGAAGAGCAGTTGTAAAAAGATTGTCTGGAAACCGCAATATATCGGGAATTTCGATGGCAGCGGCACTACGGTAATGGTACCGCATTGTGCGGATTGAAAAAGCCCCGGCATTTTTTTATTTACAGGGGTCTTATTTGTATTCACTTTCGATCCTAATCCAGTACCTCTTTCATTCCTTCTTCATAACTGGTTGGTGTAAATCCAAACTGTTTACAGAATTTCTGGCTATCGAAAAAGTAGTCCTGATTATTCTGGTATTGCATTTCTACCAGTTCGTGGATCGTTCTGTTGAACAGTCCTGCCAATCTGAGCAGAAAAGGACTGAGTAAAGAGAATGAAGCCTTCACCCCTTTGATGGATGCTGCTTTCTCAACAAACTCCCTGCCTGTAAATCGTTGCGATGAAGTGGGAAGATGCCATACCTGGCTATACGCACTGTTCGTATTTCCTAATTTAGCTGTAGCTTTTGCTGCATCGGGGGTATAAGTAAAAGAATGTACTTTATCTGCATTCGATTGCCAGTTCAGTTTCCTACCTTTCAGAATTGGATCCAATACCATGATGTTCAGAATTCCATTTTTGGCGCCGGGCCCATAGAAATCAGCGCTTCTGGCGATTAATGCCTTCAATCCTTTCTGTGAGATGGCATTGTGGATCTTCTCAACTATTGCCAGTCGAACTTTTCCTTTTTTAGAAGGAGGATTCAACGGGCTTTCTTCCGTCATATGCGGGATCGCCTGCTTATCGTATGAATACACATTATCGAAGAATACGAGTTTAACGCCATGTTTCAGACAGGCATTGATCACATTGTCCATGATCAGTGGCCAGTCTCTTTGCCAGATCCTCAGATCGTATTTCAATCCCACTACCAGGTAGGCAATACTTGTACCTGCAACGGCGGCATCTACCTGCTCTGCAGATAACAGATTGGCGGATAAAAGTTCATCGTCGCCGTTCACTTGCTGAGGATTGCGCGCTACCAGTCTTACCCGATCAGTATATTGTTTAAGTTCTCTCGCCAATAGTTTGCCAATGTCTCCGCCAGCGCCGAGGATCACTTGTGTCATGATTGATCAATTTGATTTCGATACAAAACTACCGTATCCTAAGTAAATTGCACTCCGGTACTAAAGCCGGCTCAGAAGAACCTGAAAAAATAAGCCTCATGCCTACCAAATCTCTTAAGATCCCTGTTTCACCTGCAATCGGAAAAGTTTCCGCAATCAGCTCCATTCCAGAAAAAGTAAAAGCTGTGATTACCCTGGCGCATGGAGCAGGCGCCGGAATGGAACATATTTTCATGGAAACGCTGGCTGCCGGTCTTGCCGGAGCAGGCATTGCTGTACTTCGTTTCAATTTTCAATTTTCTGAACAAAAGAAAAAAAGACCGGACTCACCGGCAGTTGCGCATCAAACCATTGAAGCGGCTATCAACAAAGCGCTTGCATTGTTTCCCGGGCTCCCGCTTTTTGCAACAGGCAAATCATTTGGAGGAAGGATGTCTTCACAGTATTTGTCGGCCAATCCGCGCAAGGATGTAAAAGGACTTATCTTCTACGGCTTCCCTCTGCACCAGCCCGGCAAACCTTCCATCGAAAGGGCGGAGCATTTGAAAGACGTAAAACAGCCAATGCTGTTTTTACAGGGAACGAAGGATACATTGGCTGATATCGTTATGATGGAAGCTGTATGTAAAACACTCAGGAAAACTACACTCATAAAATTCGAAGGAGCAGACCATTCCTTCAAGGCAGGGAAAAAGGAGATGATCCCCTTACTGGTGGAAGCCACTCAAAAATGGGTGGAGAAAAATTCCAAATAACCAGATCGAACCGGCAACTGAATTGTTTCCGAAGGGAGCCCTGAGCAGTTAAGCCTGTTTTGATCCGCAATTCGCCGCAATTGACCTTTTTATTGTCTCAACCACACCTGTTATGTTTTAGTTCCCACCACTAATTTTGGAAAAAAAAGATTATGGCAAAAACTGATTTCAAAAACGTAGATGAATATCAAAAAGGGTTTCCTGCTGAAATAAAGGAAAGACTTGAATCTGTCAGGCAGCTTATCAGGGAAACCGCTCCCGGCGCTGAAGAGATCATCAGTTATCAGATCCCCGCATATAAATACCATGGATACCTGATCTATTACTCAGGATACAAAGGTCATATTTCCCTGTCATCTCCCTGGAGCAAAGCATTCCTGGAAACTTTCATGACCGATCTGGCCAAATACAAGGTCAGCACCTCCGCCATCCAGCTTCCAAACGATCAACCTTTACCTGTGGCCCTCATCAAGAAAATAGTGAAATTCAGGATGAAAGAGAACAAGGAAAACGAAAGCCTGAAAGCTGTGGCAAAAAAGAAGAAAACTAAAAAATAGAAAGACGGGCGGGAGCGCCTAAAAATATTTCTCGAACATCAGCCCGTAAGTCAGCAGCAAATTCTCTGTTGAAGTAATATTCTGCCGGTTATAATTGAACGCAGTAGTGAGGTTGAGCCATTTGTACAGGTTAAATGAAATTGTTGTGTTCAATTTCAAAATATAATCCCTGGCATCGGACAAGGAAGGCTGAAAGAAATTGGAGCCTTCCACACGGATCATTTCTCTAATAACGAACCGGTATTTTAGCCGAAGGGAGTTACGGACAGCCTGGTAGCTGCTTCGTCCATATTTGTCGGGAACACTGAGGTCCGTGGTTTCAACCAGGAATCCATCGCTTAGCTCCAGATTGGATTTACTGTTTTTCACAAAGACGTATCCTACACCGGCGCCTGCCTGTAATCGACTGTCCACTTTTAGCGAATAACTTTTTTCAAAGCCTGCCAGTCCCCAGTAATAGAACTTTTGAACGTTCTTTAAAAAATCGGCATTCAGAATACCCAGCAGATCATCATTGGTTTTGATGGTTGGATTGCGGCCATACACATAACTTACCAAACTATTCAGAGACAGTTTTTTCTTATCCACCTGGAAACGAAAAGCATTATTGAACAGATAAGTGGTGCCGGTACTGGTTTTGTTCATATTTCCGGTTCCTGAAAAATTGATATAGTGATCAACCGAATCACTGAACTGCGCATAACCTGTTAATTGTATTGTGCACAGGCAAACGGACATGAGAAATACACTCTTCACAATCTGGATCATGGCCAAATATAAAGCAAGTTCTGAATTTGGAACAAGCCCGGAAGATTCTGTCAGTATCAGAAACGAACACAGGGCCCGTTGTTATGAGCCCTGTGCAGGTTTAACGGTTATGTTTGCAACCACTTGTTTACAATTCCCCTTTCTCCATTTGCGCTAAAGTTTGCGACCAGGCATCTATCACCTGTTCCATGCCTTTTTCTTTTTCCACTCCTGTGATAGCTTTTTTCATAGTAGTAATAGCATCGGCTTTCTTACCGGCTTTCAGGAGCGCTCCACTATGGATCGACAGGTTTTGCGGAGATCCATTTTCAGCAAGTGCCACTGTACTCCAGTTCAGTGCTGCCTGGTGCATTTCCGGGTTGTTCATGAACAATGTCATTTGAACATAGCCGAAAATTTCTACGGGATATAGTTGTTTTTCATATTTCTTCAGGTAGGAATCCATGAGATGGCGGAACTCGTCATAATCCTGAATTTGAAAATGGTAATGCAGCTTCAGCATATCCATCATCCGTTCTGCCCTGTCTGGCATCACGGATCTGATCCTTTGTTCGATGGCAGCATAATCGGGTTTTGAATTATCCGCCATAAAATTGAATGCACCCGCTTCCATCAGAATGATCTTTGCCACTTTCAATTCAGCCACTCCTTTGCCCACCACAGCGTCCACTTTTTCAGCATTGTCCCTGAAAATAGCAAAACCTTTATCGGCACTCCTGCCCGTAATTTCATCCACAAACATCAGGTGATCTTTTGTGAACAGATCTTTGGTGGCATCGAGATAAGCATTGGTGAGTATTGGAGCATTCACGCCGTCATTATTCTTTGTTGCTTTTTTTACCAGCTTTCTCAATGAACCGGGATGATTGCCTGCCGCTTTGATCTCAGCTTCCATTTGTGTAAAATATTGGGTGGAAGGATCGAATGCCTTTCGGGATATTTCGATGAACTGCTTCGGATCGGATGTGGTGCCAACAAACAAATGCACCAGCCTTCCTTCAGGTGAGAAATAAAAGAAATTGGGAACAGCCATCACACCGTATTCTTTGGCAATGGCAGCTGCGTCTTCGTACCAGCTCTTTACTTCTTCATTGTCTTTGGCAGTTTTGTCCATTTGCACTTTTACGTTGATGAATTTCTGATTGAAAACATCTCCCACTTCTTTCTTTGTAAAAATGCTATCGCTCATCAATTTGCAGGGAGCGCACCAGGTGGCGTAGCAGTCCATGAAGATGTACCTGTTTTCCTTTTTCGCTTTTTCCTTTATTTGTTGCCAGCTGAGGCCTTTCTCGAATTTTATCCCATCTCCCTGCGCCCAGATTATGCCAGGCAGGACCACTGCCAGCAGGCAGGTTATTGTCAGTTTGTTCCTGAATTTCATTTTTGTTGTTTTGAATGTTTAAAAAGGGGGATCAGTCTTCCATCATTTCCAGGATGCCCTCATTCCTGATGATCATCATACCCTGTCTGTCTTCCGTGATGCCTTCCTTAAGGCGGTAAGTATATCTTGGTATCGCGCCTTCCATGATGGTGGGCATGAATACGAAGCGGATATTGCTTCTGTCTTTCAACGACTCACCCACTTCGATGATATGGGTACTTACGATGAACAGGCAGTCAGTATAATCAGCAAAAGACCTGGTGATGGCGAGTGTGCCATCGAAAGCATCTTTCACATTGGTGCCTTTGAAAAGCTCATCAAACATCAACAGCAGTCGTTTACCGCTGGCCGCCGCTTCCGCCGCCTGCTTCACGCGCACCACTTCTGCATAGAAATGACTATAACCGAGCCCGATATTATCGCTCACATTGATACTTGAATACAATCCCTGCCTGACGGAGAACTGCATATGATCCGCAGCCACAGGGAATCCCATATGCGCGAGATAGAGACCGATGCCGATAGATTTCATCAGGGTGGATTTACCAGCCATATTGGCGCCGGTCAGGAACAATACATTGCTCTGCCGGTCCATTTGCAGCTTGTTGCCGATGGCTTTTTCGATACAGGGATGGCGAAGGTTCTCTGCCTGCAGCATATTCTTCTCCGGGGTAAGCGCCTGCGCATAACTAAACCCTTTGCCCCTGGCCACGCCGCTAACGGCAATGTATACATCCAGTTCATCGATGAAAGCCAGCACAGCTGCCATGCCTGCATTCAATTCCGTTTTCAGCAGATGCTCGTAGTATGCGAGCGTTTTCAGGGGAAGCGACTGATAGATATCCATCTCCCGGAGCCGCTGTATTTTCTTATCCTCCAGTATCTTCCTGATCTGATCCACTTTTGTCTCATACACAAATGGAGGTTTTATGGTATCGATGAAATGGTGGCATTTCTGCAATACGCCGATAGTTGCCTGAAGTCCATGAATACTTTTCCTGTATCGTTCGTCGCGCGTGAGGCCGGATAAGATCTTTTTCATGAAGGTCTGCGCCAGTACCAGTGCGGCACTGCCGGCGCCTGCTGCATCCACATACTCCCGCATCTGTGTCAGCTGCTGCGGATCGAAGGGAAAAGCGAAGCCTGCTCTTTCGAAGTACTGAAATATACTGCTGCGTTCATTGATAGCGGAGGCATCCTCCAGCGGATTACGGAACATCTGGTCCAGCAGGCGCTCTCCGCCATTGGTCTTTACTTTATTGAAAAGCGCATATACGGAACCGGTACGGAACTTACCTGTCAGGTTCAGTTCTTCCAGCGTTTGTTTATCTATCGCAAAATTCATGGTGTTCAAAATTTGTTATGCTGTGGCCAGTCGCTCGCCTCTGGCGAGTGACTTTTATTTAGTCGCCTCCGGCGACGCAGTGTTCGCCGGAGGCGAACAAATATTTCTCACCCGCCAGAGGCGAGCGAGTGCTCCCCGGGTAAATGCTTCTTTCCCTTTTCCAGGATTTCCAGAATACCCTCGTTGCGGATGATGATCATCCCATGACGATCATCTGTAATTCCTTTTTCCAGCCGGTAAGTGTATTCAGGCATATTTCCGTTCATGCGGGTAGGCAGGTAAAGGAAACCGATATTGGCCAGTTGTTTGAGCTGCTCGCCAGCTTCGATAATATGAGAAGAGATAATGAACAGGCTGTTCCTCTTTTTTGCATATGCCAATGCTACAGCCACAGATGCTTCATGGGCATCTTTCACATTGGTGCCGCGGAACAGTTCATCAAATACCACAAATATCGCTTTGCCCTTGCTGAGCTCGGCAGCCACTTGTTTCACCCGCAATACCTCCGCATAAAAATGACTGGCCCCGATTCCCAGGTTATCCGGCAGGTTGATGGTGGTATAAATGCCATCCATAACCGAAAACTCCATCCGTCTGGCTGCTACGGGAAATCCCATATGAGCCACATAGATGGCCACACTCACTGAGCGGAGGAAAGTTGATTTTCCGGCCATATTGGCGCCGGTAAGGAAGATCAGGTTCTGGCTTTCCTGCATTAGCACATCATTCGCTACGGGGGATTTCAATTCCGGATGATACACCCCTTCCAGTAAAAGTTCCACTCCTTTCCCGGCATGGGCTGCCGGGAATACGAACCCTCTTTCAACAGCAACCGCCGCAACGGAGAGTAACACATCCAGGTAATAGATATGCTGCAGCAACCTGTTCACTTTTGCATGTTCCCGGTTCCTGAACAATACATCATAAGCAGCTACTGCAGCATAAGCCAGACGTGATTTCCCGCTCTCCCTCAGTACGGGTTCAAATGCAGCATCATTGAGAATAGCGGCTATACTTTCCCTTTCGGCGGAATAAGCTGCAAGTCCCGTAACTGAAGAAGAATCGAGGAAAGACCGCGTCACCTGCATCAGCTCAATCAATGCAGCCACGCCGTTGGCGATCTCTTTTTCACTCAAAAGGGATTTATTGTTTCCCTGCCTGTTGGCTTCTTCCACACTCAGCATATATTTCTCAGCCATATCGAACATGGAGGCGCTGAATGGAAATGGGACCCTGTTCGCTGCAAAATGCTGCAGGATACTGCTCCTGGTATTGATCTTTTCCATATCGGACAAAGGAGCACGGAACATTTCTTTCAGTAATGATTCGCCCCCCCTTGTATGCACACGGTTATAGAGATCGAAAATGCCAGCGCTGTCGCGCTTTCCGAATATGCGGAGATCGTCAATCGTTTGATCGTCTGTTTGTAGATACATGGTTTATTTTCTTTTTCGTCTGATCAGCAATACAGTAGCGAAGAGCAGCAAAGCGCCGGGTAATATGTAGATATAAATGATACGGAATGCTTTTGCAGTATCAGGTCCGATCCTCATACGATTGTCAGGTGGCGGATTGCCGGGTAAATACACGGGGAATTCTCCATTGCTCAGCCAGCCATAGAGGTAACCGGCATACTTACTTACCTGCAGCGTTCTGATATTACTGATGAAATCAGCGTCCCCGGCTACCAATATGCGCTGATCTTTTTGGCCAACATTCCTGTGCATAGCCAGTAAGGTGATGAACCCGTCTCCTTCAAAACCCGCTTCACGATGCATGGAGCGCTGGTCGCCTTCAGCAGGATTGAATTGTAATTTGGCTGAATCCCGCACAAATACACCTTTCCTGATCCAGGTAATATTTTTGTCCGTTGCCAGCAGGGCTGTACGGGTAAAACTATTCGTATCCGCTAACTGAATAGCAGCTACGCCGGGCATCAGCATATGTGCATGTTTCGGTTTTACTTTTTTAAAGATGGCGCTGGAGGGGTCTGCCATCAAACTGAACATGGCTGTATTGATAGCAGGCATCACCATATCCTGCGCTTCCTGTTTGGTTTCAGTGAGGATGATCCCTTCCTGAAGCTGCACTCCTATTTGTTGCAGAACCGGATTCACTATTTGTTGCTTACCCGGTTCACCCATGATGAACATATTGCCACCCCTCGCGATATATTCACGGATCTTAGCCTGGCAATCATCACTCAATGCTGCTTTCGGATCGGCCAGCACCAGCAATTGCGTATTGGCAGGGACCTCATTGTGCTCAAGCGATAAAGAATCCATATTGTATCCCAGGTTCACCAGGGCAATCCGCGATTCCTTCATAGCTGTATGATCACCATATTCCCTTTCACCCAGCTTGTAAATATTCCTCTCATAGTGCCCCGTAATAAAAGTAACATGCGGTATTTTTTCAGGATGCAGTAATTTTTTGAAGACGGCGGCAAAATTGTTTTCTTCCGGCCACAACCTGGAGTCATTATAGGTTCGCAGGAATTCTGTTCTGCCTTTGTATTTCAGTTGCATCACCAGGGCAAGGCCTTCAGGGCGGAGATCTATCTTCTTACGCATCTCCTCCGGCTTTTGAAAATAGCTTATATCGGCATCCTGATATTCACCCATTTTTTGAATGATCTGGTCCAGGGATTTTCCGGGAAATCGTTTATAGAGATGATTGCCCATGATAGTACTATCATGATCATAATAATATTCGTATTTGAATTTGATATCCGGTTTGAAACGGGTGTATGGTTCCCAGATCCAGGAGAGATAGAAATTACGCGCCGCAGGCAATCCGGAAAACCCACCTCTTCCCATATAATTCACGTATAAGGTTACCTCCAGTGGTTCATCGCCCATCTCACGGACCAATGCCTGTGTATTCGGATGAATGGTATTCACGTTCTGAGCAGTGGTATCCCAATAACCTGTTAGTACAGGCCTGGACGTTATATAACCGATCAGCAGGCCCGCCATCAATACGCCCAGGTATCTGCCCGCCTTTACATACCAGGGTTTTGTTTCACGTGCACCACGCATTTTGAAAATAGTGAACAACAGGAACATGCCAATCACTACCATGAAGTAGATCACATCCTTGGTGGTGATCAGCCCCACCAGCATTTTTTCTGTACGTCCCGGGAGATGCAGGAAAAAGGTAAGGTCCCTTACAAAATCATATTGCTGCCAGACTCTGCCAATAAAGGTCAGCAACAGGATCACCAAAAAGGTGCTGAAGGCAGCTACAACCTGGTAAGTAGTGATACTGCTCATGAATGCGCCGATGGCTCCATAGGTACAGGCCAGCAGGTAAAAGCCGAGCAATGCAGACATCAGCATTCCATAATCCATGGACTTCACCTGAATGGCAGCCGACACACAGAAAATTCCCACAATCAATACCAGCAGCAGGTTAAAGATCATGAAAGCCAGGAACTTCCCTGTTACGATCTGCCGGATGGTTACAGGCGATGAATACAGCAGTTTGATAGTTCCATTCTGTACCTCTCTCCCAATCAGCCCCATGGTGAGAAGGGGCAGGAAGAGGTAGAGATTTTGCAGCACATTGGAGAAAAATCCATTGTCGCCCGAAAACAAAGCTCTTGTAAAACTCATTTTTTCAAAAAGTTCGGAATTCGGATTGTTCCTGAGTATTACATCCTGGTAGTTGGCATTGAACTCCAGTGAAGTGGAATAATACCAACTGCATTGCACCAGGAAGGCGACCAGCATGAACCAGGCGATGGGTGAATAAAAGAGGTTACGAAGCTCAGCTTTCGCAACTTGAATGACCATCCTCATTGATGTGAAATTTATGCAGTTACTTAATAAGTTCTATTTCCTCTTCCTTCTAACCAACACCACAATTGCCGTGATCAGCAGAATGGAAGGCAATATCCACACAGATACTATATGGAATATTTTAGCGGTGCGGGGTTTGATCAGGAAGAGGTTATCTTTAGGCCACACATACGGGAAGGCATATACGGGGTAAGCATTGTCTGCCATCCAGGAGTAGACCGCACGATTGATCACTTCTCCATTCTTCCATCTTATATTGCTGACAAAATCAGCATCTCCGTAAATAGCAGCTTTCTGTTGCCTGTTGCCTGCCTGCCTGGTCAATTGCAGCACGGTTGGGAATGAGCCTTTCACATCGCCATCCTCCTGGCTGTATTTTACTTCGGCGGAATCCACCACCAGTTTCCCTTTTTTGATCCAGGTACTGGTTCCAACGGTGAGGAACAGGGGCTTTTTGACGGAGCCATTACTATCTGTATAAGAAAGCGCCGCCACGCCGGGCATCAGCATTTTCATGGTATCCCTGAAATATTCCTCCTTCCATTTCTGGCTCACGCTCCAGAGACCCAGTTCATCTGCCAGCGCAGGAGCCGCACGGGTATAATAAGGCTTCACCATGTCCGGTGTTTCATGCCATGTAGGCTCCACCAGGTTACCATCCAGCATTTGTACGCCAAGATCCCTGATAAGGGGGTTAAGCAAATCCTGCTTGCCGGGCTCTCCCATAAACACGATATTGCCTCCTTCATCCATATATTTTTTGATCTTTCGGTAAACAGTTTCACTGAAAGCTGTTTTTGGATCAGCCACTACCAGCGCAGTAATATTGGAAGGGATATCTTCCTTCTCAAGTGAGATGGAATCAACATCAAAACCCAGGTTCTGCAAGCTGTTGCTGAATTGTTTGGAGATGAAATTATGATGTTCCCTTTCACCACTCCTCCAGAGACTCCTTTCAAGATTATCGGAAGTATACAATATCAGCGGGATACTTTCAGGATGCGCTAATCGTTTGAAAGCGGCAGCCATATTCTCTTCTGTAGGGAAAACAGATTCCACGCCGGACCCATTATAGGTGCGGAGAAATTCATTTCTTCCCTTGTAAGATAACTGCATCACCAGCCGCTGACCTTCCGGATCGAGGTCGATGCTGTCCCTGATCTCAGAATATGGCTTGAATTTCTTCACATTTACGTTGAAGAGCACGGCCATTTCACGCGCCATTTCCTCATTGTTCTTTCCGGGAAAAGCCTCCTGTAATGCGCCATTATCAACGCTCTTATCATAATGGTAGTAATACACGTATTTGAAACGGATATCGGTTTTGAAGCGGAGGATCCTCTCCCAGGTATAATTGAGGTATTCATTTCTCATTTCCGGTAAACCGAATAAGGCAGAGCCCCCGAGGAGGTTCACATACATGGTCACTTCAAGCGGTCCCTCATTCAGATCAGCCAGCACTTTTTGGGTATTGGAATGGATCGTATTCCGTTCGCCCGCAGTGAGGTCCCAGTACTTTGTGGTAACAGGAAGGGATAAAAAATAGCCGGTAGCAATGGTGATCATAACGATGATCACTACCCGCATTATTTTCACATACCAGGGTTTGGATTCGCGCAGGCTTTTCAATCTGATGAGCGTAAAGCCCAGGAACATGAACACCATCATGGCGTAATAGACTATATCCTTTGTTGCGATCAGCCCCTTCATCATCCTGTCGGTGCGGCCGGGCAGGTAGAAAAAGTAAGTGATGTCGCGCAGGATATCATACTTCTGCCAGAGCCCGTCGATCTTCGACAATACAAACACGATCAGGAAAGTGCCAAGTGCTGCCAGGATCTGGTAACTGGTAAGACTGCTCACAAATAATCCGATTGCGGTATAAGCACATGCCAGCAGGAAGAGACCGGCTACGGAGGAAATGAACAGACCGTAATCCGGCGACCTCATAAAGAAAAAGAAAGTGAACATGAACAAGCCTGCGATGGATACCAGCAGCATATTGTACACCATGATGCCGAGGAATTTCCCGCCAACGATCTGGCGAAGCTTTACAGGTGAGGAGTACAAAAGTTTAATGGTGCCCATCTGCGTTTCACGCCCCATCAACCCCATCGTGATCAATGGGATGAAAAGGTACAGGTTTTCCAGCACCAGTTTAAGTACGCCATTGGGTGGCATGAAAAAAGCCATCGTCATCGGAAACGGCCCCAGGTCTTTGAAATCGGGTTTTGTCTCCATATAGACATCCTGCATTTTAACCATCTCATACAGTTGCGTGGAATACATCCAGGCGAACAGTACCAGGAAGGAAATGGTCAGGAACCATGCTACAGGGGAATAGAAAAGGTTTCGCAACTCTGCCTTTGCGATTTGAATTACCATCTTCATAGATTGGTATTTATGCTTGTTAAGTAGGGAAATAGTAGGAAGGAAGCTATGCCATCAATTAATTGGCAGACTGGATGGAAAGTTGTTTGAATGTATCATCCAGTAAAATTTTATCTGCACTGATCTCCATCAGCCTCCAGTTGTTCTGTATACTTGCCTCCACGATCCTTTCATTGATCACCTGGCCGGGCTCGAAATAAATACGAACCTGTTTGCCGGTGAGCATCTCCACCCGGTTCACACCCTTGATGGCCAGCAGGGCTGATTCCGCCGGCATGTTCTCCAGTGTTACCAGCAGGCTGCTGGGCGACAAATAATTATCGAAAGCATCCATGGAATCGGAGAACACCATCCTGCCGGATTCGATCATGATCACATCCTTACAGAGTAAGCGGATCTCGGAGAGGATATGGGACGATAACAACACTGCATGTTCCTGTGCAATTTCCCGGATCATTTTCCTGGCTTCGATCAGTTGATTGGGATCGAGGCCATTGGTAGGCTCATCCAGCACCACCAGTTTGGGTTTGTGGATCAGCGCCTGTGCAATGCCCACACGCTGACGGTAACCTCCGGATAAATTCTTGATCAGCCTGCTGCTGAAATGACCGATGCCTGTTTTCTCTTTCACTTCCTCCACTGCCGCTTTGATCTTCGACTTGTCCATTGCCCGCAGGTTGGCGGTATAATGCAGGTATTCATCGATGGTGAAATCTGTGTACAACGGCGGTGTTTGCGGAAGGAAACCGATATCTTTTTTTGCTTCCTCCGGTTTTTCGCGGATATCGAAACCGTTAACCATCACCTTTCCTTCAGTTTGATTCAGCACGCCACAGATGATATTCATGGTGGTGGATTTGCCGGCTCCGTTGGAGCCCAGCAAACCCACGATACCTGTTTGTCCGATCTCGATGTTGAGATCACGCACAGCCCAGCTGCTGCTGTACCTGTGCGACAGGTGTTCTATTTTCAGGATAATGCTCATGATTATTTTTTTCAGTATGATTAATTATTGCTCATCACAACAGACCTTGGTGCGCCTGCGCCGGTATCATTCCGGTCTCCGAACAGGATGATCGTAATGTTCCTGAAACGGTAAAGGTTGGATAGTCCATAGCCGATATTCCGGTCCTGGGTATCGATCGTTTGTACGGAAATGAGGTCGCCTGTATTTTTTTCCCTGATCTCGAATACATATTGCACCGGTTCTTTCTTCACTTCATAATTTTTGAAAGGCGATACTGCTTTGTATCCTATGCCTGCCACTTCGCTACCCTCTTCACGCCCCTGCAGATTAACGCTGACTTCGAGCCCCTTCACCAGGTTCACTACGCGGATACCGGCCGTACTATCTGTGGCGTCATGATAAGGCAAATGGTCGCGGATAAGTAAAGTATCGGGCGCCTCGAAATGTCCTGTCAGGAATAAACTATAAATAGAACTCACCTGCAGGTTTAATTGTACCTGTGTAACCGGTTTGCTTTTTGCTAACGTATCCGGGTATTCGAAAAAGGAAATACTTTGATGTCCGCTATAGGAATAGAACCTGTTCCTGACTGAGTTGATAGAAGACTGATCACCCGGGTCCCCGTAATACAAGCGACTGGCCCTGCTGTACCATACCAGAGGCTCGCCGCCGTTAAAATTGGTAACGAGCATGTTGCTGCCCACTATTCCGTTGAAGATATTCAGAGATGCCACTCCGGGATGATCACTCTTTTCACAGGCATTCAGCAATACAAGACAAATCATTGCAATTACAGAAGTGCTTCCTTTTCGCATTGAAAGCCGGTAACCTTTGGGTGTGCGTATTTTTTTCATTTGCAGTAGTCTTTAGTTGTAACCAGGATTGGGAGCGAGATTCCGGTTATTGATGATTTCGTTTACTGGTATGGGATAGAGCAGCTGATAATCGCCTGCCCAGGGTTGTTTGGCGGACATTTGAGAAAGTTCTGAACTTGCCTTGCCTGTCCTTTTCAGATCAAACCAGCGATGGCCCCATTCCAGGAAGAGTTCGGTCCTTCTTTCCTTTTCGATAGCTGCGAATACATCCTGTTGCGACAAATTATCCGGCAGATCGTTAAGCCCTGCCCTGAACCTGATCGCATTCAGGTCATCGATGGCATCGGTGAGACCTGCTGCACCATTGGCTGCGGCTTCGGCCCTGATGAGGAACTGTTCGGCAAGGCGCAAGGCAGTATAGTATTCTGTTGCCTCTCCGCCAATGATCCTGTTATGGTAACCCATCTTGTATTTATAAGCAAAATACTTTGTGCTGCCGGTGTTGTTCACCGGGGAAACACCTACCCATTGTGAAAGTCTTTTGTCTGTTGGTTCAAAAGCCTGCACCAGTTCATCGGTCATATGATAATAGATCAGCGAAAACAGGGGATCGGCATCACTGTTCCGGCCTGGGATCAGGAATGCGCCTTCCCCGGTGGCATTACCCCTGGAGTAATTGGTGGTGTAGTTTTCAAATTGCCAGATCGCTTCCCTGCTCGTTTTGAGAAATGGTTTATCGAGGTCCATTTCGAGGCCGAACTGCGCTGTATTGGCAATCACGGCACTTGCTTCCCTGTAAGCATTTTCATAGTCCCGCGTATACAAATACGCTCTTGCCAGGAGGGCGGTAGCCGCCCATTTGTCTGCATAGATCCTGGCTCCTCCTGGTCCGGTATTCTCCGTGGGCAGATCAACCTGCGCTTCTTTCAGATCTTTGATGATCTGTTTATACACATCAGCCACAGGCGTTCTGGTGTAATTCCTGGTTTCATTGAAGTCCACTGTCAATACCAGTGGCAGGTCGCCAAAAAAATTAACGAGATAGAAATAACAGAAGGCCCTGATAACTTTGGATTCTGCTGTCAGCTTTTTTCTTACACCCTGCGAGAGCGAAGAAGAGGTGGATGCCGCTATACCTTCTATCACGCTGTTGGCATTGTAGATGGTAGTATAGGCAGATGACCAGAGTTCAGGCGAGACCGCATTCTGAACCAGTATCTTGTTGGTGCTGAATTGTAAGAATGGGTTATCTTCTCCTGTTAACCTGACGGAAAGTTCATCAGCGGATAATCCACCAAGTACGGTAGACAAACCTGCGCTGAAATGGTTGGATGCAGAACCTTGGCCATTCCCGTTGGCCAGTTTTGAATACACACCGGCCATCGCTGCTTTGGCCTGCACATCGTCCCTGAATACCTGGTTGGTGGTGATACTGTCTATGGGATCGTCTATGGCCACCAGTTTGTCGCAGGAAGTCAGCGCAACTAATCCTGCCAGTATGATGATGATTTGTTTAATATTTCGCATGGCAAAGCATTAGAGGGTGATGTTAATATTTAGAACGATCTCTTTGGTGGGCGGCATCACGTTGATGCTTTGAATATCTGGATCGAGGCCCTGGTAATTCGTGATCACGAAAATATTCTGGGCATTGATACTGACGAAAGCTCCCTTTAGCCCGAGCTTGCGATAGATCTTTTCAGTAAGCGACCACGACAAGGTAATATTGTTCATGCGCAGATTGGAAGCATCCACATAACCAAGATTGGAAAGCTCTCTCGCATAAGACTGATTGTAAGTAGTGGTGAACTTCGAGTATTTGGAATTGTCGCCCGGTTTCCGCCAGCGGTTATTGAACATCTCCACCGTGATATTCCCCATGGTTCCGGGATTCTGAGCCGTTCTGAAAGCCTCCATGCCATTCTGGAACCTGTAACTGAAGCTTAGATTCAGGGAAAGATTTTTGTATCGCAGGGATTGATTTATACCACCAGTGAATTTCGGTCCCAGCAACAATACTTTCTGTACATCGCTCGGGAAGGTCAGGGGTGGAAGATTGAAATGAGAACTGGGATCGATGAAACCGTCTTTGTTGTAATCCTGGAACTGGTAATTACCTGTCATCGGGTCCACACCAACATAATTCAGCAGGTAAACATTCTGGACAGATTTACCCACTACGTATTTATAGAAGTCAGGTGAATTTTCAATTCCAGGATAAGACACCAGGGTATTCTTATTGATGCCGCCATTCATAGTCATAGTCCAGCTAAAGTCTTTTTTATCTATTACCCGCACTACTGCAGCAGCTTCATATCCTTTATTCTCTATCACTGCATTCCAGTTACCATAAACAGTTGGAAAACCTGTGTAGATGGGCGTTGGGTTGTTGAGCAACTGATCACCCGTTCTCCTGGAGTAGTAGTTGAGTGACAGAGATACGCGGCTGTCTTTTCCAAATCCCATATCCATACCAACGTTTATCTCTTTGCTCGACTGCCAGTGATAATCCTGGTTTACAGCATGCATGCTTACCATTGGCGCAACGCCGCCATACACCGGCATTTCCTTTTTTCCCCATTGAGTAAGGTACTGGTAATCGCTGCCTCCGTCTGATCCGGCTGTACCGTAATTGGCATTGAACTTCAGCATACTTACTACAGGCGCAAGTGTTTTTGCGATCCAGGGTTCCGCAGTAGCAATCCATGCTGCACCTACTGAACCGAAATTGCCGAAGCGGTTACCCGGGCCGAACCTGGAAGAGCCATCCCTCCTTCCCGTCAGATTCACTACATATTTGTTATCCCAGATATATTCCACTCTTCCCAATACACCGAAATATTTGTAGGGCGAATAAGTATTGCCGGTATAAGAAAAAGGAGCAGACAAAATGGAACGCAGGAGGGCATCATTGGTGAACCCAATTGCCATCGTGCTCAGGCTTTCTCTTTTCTCGTTCTTGAAAGTGGCGCCGGTAAGGATGGCCAGCTTTCCTTTGCCAATCCAGGTGTCGTAACTGAGCTGAGGCTCGAATGTGAACGTGCTGTTCGTTCCCCTGGAATGCACCGTTTGTCCTGTTGGGTTCATCGCAGGATTTTGAGACCTGATGGGTGTCAGAGCCCAGCTCTCATTGTTTGACCTGCCATACCCCAGGTTTGAAATAAGGGAGAGACCTTTCGCCAATTGATAGCTTATCCGGAAATTAGTCATCAGGCCATTGGTACGGCTGTCGATAGGCTTGAACAGGTTTTGAATGGAAGTGCTTTCGATAACGCCAATTGTTCCTTCGTATCCTTTGAAATTGATCTCACCTGCAGAGTCCAGCAGTGGCGGGGCATTGGGAGGTAATTTGCTCAGGATGGGCGTACTCACCATATTAGCCACCGTATAGGTGTAGGTGGCAGTTGCCGCTACTTTGAATTTTTGGTTATTGCTGGCAAAGTCAGTAGCCACCCTTACATTAATGGATTCATTCTTACCTGCCACTCTTGTAATGGGCCTTACTGTGCTGTAGCTTGCGCTCAGCGTAGTTCTGAGTTGAGGCCCGCCTCCCGAATAACTGATCATCGCATTCAGGCTGCTACCGGTGTTGCCAAAAATTTCCTTTTGCCAGTCTGTATACCTGGTGGTATCCCAAAGAAGGAGGTCCGGAGCATCTGCAGGCGTGGGGGTAATACCATCGTTCCTGAATGCTTCCCTGCGCATTTCAAGATATTGTTGGGTATTGAGCATATCGAAATAGCGCATCACTTTGGACAGGCCATATCCAATATTCACATTCAGATCGGATGTATTTGATTTGGCTCTTTTGGTAGTGATCAGTATCACACCATTGGCGCCGGAGGAACCATAGATAGCAGTAGAACCGAGATCTTTCAATACTTCTATACTTTCAATATCCTTAGGATTGAATCCGAAAAGCTGGCTTTGGCTGCCGGCCGGACTTAAAGTGGCCATCCATCCCTGCACCGGTCCGTCTCCATACAACACCCCATCGTTGGAGCCAACATTCATCGGGGTTCCATCAACTACAATGAGCGGATTGGGACTGGATGCCGACAATAGGCTTTTACCCCTTATCGTGATTTCAACCGGCGCAGCGGCATGACCTGAATTGGGCGTCACTACCATTCCCGGAACTTTTCCCTGCAAGGCCATGAGCGGATTCATCACCGGTTGGCGGGCGATCTCTTCACCGGATACACGGGCCACGGAAGAAGTACTAAGTAATCTGGTTGTTTTACTGTAACCCTGCGCCACTACCTGGTCCAGCTCATTGGTAGCGTCTTCAAGGATTACGGTAGTACCCTGAGTAAATTCCACTTTTACATCCATTGGTTTGTACCCGATATAACTTACTCTCAGTATATCTCCCAGCTTTGCATCCTTCATTTCGAAGGAGCCGTTGGCGGCGGTGCTAACACCTTTGGATGTGCCCCGTAACATTATACTCGCATTGCTGAGAGGTTCATATCTTTTATTATACACGAATCCTTTTACGGAACCTGTGGCACTGCCAGCTGGTGAAACAGCCGGTTTGCCGGTGGAATCAAGTGGTAGTTCCGGCTTCTCTTTTTCCGTTACCACCACTGTACTTCCCACGATGGTGTACACCAGTTCAGATTGTTGACTGAAGATCTTTGTGAGCGCTTCCGATAAAGTAACTCCTTTAATATTGAGCGTTACTTTCGAGGCTTTGCTGTAAAATACTTCGTTGAAAAAAAATGAATAGCCTGTCTGGTTTTTTATCTGCTTCAGTACAGATTCCAGTTTTGCATTTTTCACGGAGAGCGTTACCACCTGGGTTGTCCCCCGCAAACTGCAGAACAGGCAGCCGATAACCAAAATGAGCGCAGTTATGCTTCGTTTCATGAATGTTGCAGTTAATGTTCAGTAGTTAGTTGGTAATAGTCAAAACGATCCCTTTCAGCTTTAACATAAAGCCGCTATAGCTGTCCGGGAATAATATGTTTATGGAATAACTATGATCTTCTTCTCCTCCACAATAAATCTGATCTTCATCACCTCCATTATTTTGAGAACTTCATCGAGGTTGGCTTTCCTGGAAATCTCACCCCCGAATTTCATCCCGGTTACACCTGGCCGGTATTCGATATTCACATCATACCATCTGGCAATCTGCCGCATTACAGTTCTCAGGTCGGCATGATCGAAAAAGAAATAACCGTTCTTCCAGGCGAGCACTTCTTCGGAATTGATATTGTCGCTGATCCTGAACTGGCCATTATCTTCCAGCTGGGCCTGCTGACCAGGATGCATCAGGTATTGTTCCTTTCCTTTGGCAAGTTTGATGGAGCCTTCCAGCAAAGTGGTCCTGGCCATCGGTTCGTCTACATAGGCATTGATATTGAAATGCGTGCCCAGCACTTCGATCTCCATATTGCTGCCCTCTCCTGTAAGTCCGGCCACTTTTACTTTGAATGGCAAATTGCCTGGACCATGCTTAGCCTTCACTTTGGCAACTTCAAAATAAGCTTCACCGGTGATGGTAACGGACCTTTCTTTTCCATGAAAACTGGTAGGATAAGTGATGGAAGATGCGGCATTCAGCCAAACTTTGGTGCCATCGGGCAGAGTAAGCCTGTATTGTCCTCCGCGCGGAGTTTTCAAGGTGTTGAAGGCAACTGTTTCGGTTATCCGTGCCTGTTGCTGCCGGTAAGCGATCCTTCCCTCTTCCGGTTTGAACACCAGGCTCCCCTGTTGCTCTGCCAGCTGGCCATCTGCCAGGCTATCCAGGAAGATCTCTTTTCCATTGCTCAATACCAGTACAGCTTTGTCTCCACCCGGTTTCGGCATTTCCCCTTTTTTCACCACCATTTCAGATGGTTCAGTTTGCTTGTTACGGCTAACGAGCCACCAGCCTGCAATACCGGCCATCAGCACCAGGACTGCTGCAGCAGCCCATTTCACCGGGAATCTTACCAGTTTGCGAACAGGTGTTTCAAAGACCGCTTTCTTTGCTGCAATACCCAGGTACAAGCGCTCTCTCAGTTCTTCTGTACCCATTCCGGTATGCAGTGGCTCCTGCAACAGCTTATCGATGAGCAGCGGAAAATCAGGATGCTCCTCCTTCAGGGCTCCCAGGAACATAGCAGCCTCCTCTGTAGTGAGCGTGCCTTCTACCCAGCCATCGAATAGTTGTTCAAAATCTTTCATCATAAATAAAGACAACGGTAAAAATGAATCCTACCAGTGTGTATTCAATTTTTTTAAAAAATTCTGAGATCCCGCTCCAGGACAGGTCTTTTGGGGGCGATGGAGCCTAATTCATCGTTTCGAGAAGGGCAATGATCATCACCGTAGGTGAAGCATGTTGCCGCAGGTATTCCCTGATATACTTCAGGGCAATACTAAGGTGGTTCTTCACGGTATTGGGAGAAATATTCAATTGAGCAGCCACTTCATTATAGCTCAGCCCCTGCTCACGCGCCAGTTTGTACACAGCCTGCTGCTGCGTGGAAAGATTTGCAACTGCCTTATTCAGCAGCTCCGCGGATTCCTTGAAGAGCAGCTCACTTTCAGGATTGTGCTTCGCTCCCTCAAACCAGTCAATAATATGTTTGTTGTATTGTTCTTCCCGCTGCTGCTGTTTCAGCACGTTGTAGATATGATTGCGGGCAATGATAAAAAGATAGCTGTCTGGTTTCTCCACTTCCGGCAATTCTTCACGCTTGTTCCATATCTTCAGGAAGATCTCCTGTACGATATCTTCAGCCAGGGCTTCCGATTTGGTGAGCATGAGGGCCACTGAATACAGGTGCTCCCAATAGGTATCGAACAAATTCCTGAAAGCGGTTTCATCGCCTCCGGCAATTAGTTTGAACCATTCTTTATGAAGGGATCTGTCCTGCATATAACGAATGCTTTGTTGGGGAATTAGCAGTTTGAATAAAAACAGGACAGGTTACGGGAGATACCAGCACCTAAATTAGCTGATATTTTCAGAACAGGAAATTTTTTTGCCCTTGTGAACCATGAGTAGCCCATAAAACCATTTTCTGATTATCTTGTTTACGAATCAAATGCCCATGCCCACGAAACTGCATACAAAAGCCGATCCTAAGGATATTGATAAGGTAATACAACTACTGAACAGCATATATCCGGTGAGTGAAAATTTCCGTAATGCACTCAACACGCATTTTATGGCACTCGAACTGAAAAAAGGCGCTACACTGATCAATGAAGGAGAAACCTGCCAGTACATGTATTTTATTATCAAGGGCGCATTGATGGGCCAAACTACTTATAAGAAAAAAAAGATCGTTACCTATATTTCTGTAGCGAATGAATTTGTTAGTTCGATCTCAGGTATGCATGGAATGGCACCAACCAAAGAAGGTATCATTGCCATCGAACCCACTTCTCTGATCGCTTTCCCCAACCAGGTGATCCTTCAATTATTCGAACAGCAGTTCGATCTGAATTATGCTTTTCGAATGCTGGTCCAGCAATATTACCAGGATGCACAGGAACGATCGCATATCATCCGTGTAGGCAATGCCAAAGAACGATACCAATATTTTTTACAAACCAAACCGGGATATATCGATCAGATCCCGCTGGAACATATCGCTTCCCTGCTGGATATGCAACCCAAAACATTGGAGAAGATCCGGAAGCAGCATGCCGACTCACTGAAGAAAGATGAAGAAACAGAAAAGATCTGTCGCCTGCTGGAAGAGCAGCTAATCAAACACAAACGTTACGAAGAAAAAGACATCAGCCTTGGTTCGCTGGCCAGATCGATCCATATCAGCAGTCACAAATTATCATCATTACTGAATAATCATTATCAGCAATCCTTTGTAGACTTCATCAATTCTTACCGGGTTAAAAGCATCAGGGAACAGTTGGCCCAGCCCAGGCAGGAACAACCTTTCACCATCGAAGCGCTGGCTTATAATGCCGGTTTCTCTTCACGCAGCGCCTTCTATAGCGCTTTCAGGAAACTGGTAGGCATCAGTCCTGCAGAGTATGCTCAACAGATGCAATCCTGATCCGGCTCACAATATCATGTTCATGAAATTAAATTGTCCCGATTTATAAAACAGGACAAAACAAATGGGTTTCTCATTATTAAGGAACGGAGGGTTGAATAGTTTTGCAGCAGCTAAACCATTCTATACAAAAACCTCTATGATGCCTAAGCTTTTACTCTCGTTGCTATTCATCTTACAAATTTTCCATGCACAGTCCAGCAGAGTTTATGTAAATGTTGCCGCTACCGGCGCCAACAATGGAACGTCCTGGAATGATGCTTACACAGATCTGCAGGTGGCCATGAACTTCGCCTATTACAACTATAAGGATACGGTTTGGGTTGCACAGGGAACTTATCAGAACGGTGCCGATCCATCTTTTTATCCAATGGAGAATGTAAAAGTGTTCGGAGGTTTCACAGGTTCGGAAACCATGTTTGAAGAACGGAACTGGCGTATGAATGCTACCATTTTGAAAGGCAAGGGCGCTCATGTGATCTGGTGCAATAACAGGGGCGTTACCAATGCTTTCATATTGGATGGTTTTACCATTACTGATGGCACCAGTTCCTCCTGGAGCGGTGGTGGAATGTATATTGTTTACGACAGTCCGCTTATCAGAAACTGCATCATTACCGGCAATAAGACTATAGGCAGCAGGAAAGGCGGCGGAGCCTGGTGCCAGATCGGTAGTCCGGTTTTCATCAATTGTGTGTTTTCAAACAATGAAGCCAGTGGCGGTGGCGGGATCGCTTCGGATGAAGCCTATGTTACGCTGATCAATTGCGTTATTACCGGGAATGTATCCAGGAATACCGTAGGCGGTGGTGGAATTTATATGTCATCAGGCGGCGTTCTCGGCAGCCTGACTATGGTCAATTGCACGGTTTCGGGGAACCGAACACCAGGGAATGGAGGAGGATTGAAACTCTTTGGTATTCCAGCCAACATCAGCAATTCGATCTTCTACGGAAATCATGCCGACTATGGATCAACAATTTCCGGCGCCACCCCCACCGCCATTATTACAAATTGCATAGTGGAAGGTGGTTACGCTGGGGTCGGCAATATGGATGTAAATCCACAATTCGTAAATGCGCCTCCCCCATCCACCACTCCTTTTGCAACAGGTGATTACAGATTACGCGCCTGCAGCCCCGCCATTACAGCCGGTGATAATTCAAAACTAACCGTGAGCATCGACATAGATGAGCTGCCCAGAGTTGCAAATTCAACAGTGGACATCGGAGCCTACGAGTTTCAGTCGATTCCGGATGGCAGCAGCCTGGCGGCTGGCAATTCTAATGTCTCGGGAAATATATATCCCGGCACCACACTCATAACGGTTCCGGGTAGTTGTGAAGCCATCGCAGCTATACTCCCCAATGGCGGCAGCACGGCTTTATCTGGAAATGTAGATACCAAATCATGGATCGATGGCAGTGTGCAAGCCTGGAATGGCCAGTACTATGTGCAGCGCCATTACGATATCAGCCCCACAACAAATGCGGCTACCGCCACAGCAAGAATAACCTTATTTTTCACTCAAGCCGAATTCGACGCATTCAACCTGGTGAGTACAAACAAACTGCCGGCCGGCCCTTCCGATGCACAAGGCATTGCCAATCTGCGAATCTGGCAATTTCATGGAGTCTCGCCTTCGGGTACCCCAGGCAGTTATTCCGGATCAATGGAAACTATTGACCCGGTCAACACAGACATAGTCTGGAACAGCACACATAATTACTGGCAATTGAGCTTTGATGTAACAGGCTTCAGCGGATTTGCCGTAACAGCCATGGCTACCACGCTTCCATTAAAACTTACAGCATTCAGCGGACGACCACTACATAGCAAAGTATTTTTGCAATGGACTACCTCCAGTGAATTCAATACAGACCATTTTGAATTATTTCGAAGCTTCGATGGCGCCCGGTATGAACCAATCGGTAAGGTGATGGCAGCAGGGTCAGGCAATCATCAATATTCTTTTGCAGATAAAGAACCGGGTGAAAGAAATTATTATCGCCTGATCATGAAGGATAAAGACGGACAGTCCACACAAAGCCGGATCATCCAGGTGAGGAGCACCAGGATTGGGCAATCCACAATCCTCTACCCTAACCCCACGCGCGACCTCGTTACCATTTCCATTGGCTCCAATGAGCTGCTGCATACCAAAGCGATACTGACCAATGCACAGGGACAGGCTATAAAGCAGGTTATGATTGCCAATAACACAGAAACATTTTCAATAGCTGAATTGCCCGCCGGACTGTACCTGCTGAAATTGCAAAATGGAGAAACGCTCAGGTTGGTAAAGCAATAAAATATGTATGTTCTTTATCAGGAATCGATCATATCCAGGATGCCTTCATTCCGGATGATCATCATGCCCTGCCGGTCTTCGGTAATGCCTTCCCTGAGTTTATAAGTATACCTGGGCACCGATCCTTCCATGATGGTGGGCATGAAAACAAACTGTACATTATCCTTGTCTTTCAGCGCCTCACCCACTTCAATGATATGGGTAGAGACGATAAAGAGGCAATCGGTATAATCTGCAAAAGACCTGGTGATGGCCAAAGTACCATCATAGGCATCCTTTACATTGGTGCCTTTGAACAGTTCATCAAACATCAGCAGTAGCCGTTTTCCGCTGGCAGCCGCTTCAGCGGCCTGTTTCACCCGCACTACTTCTGCGTAAAAATGGCTGTAACCAAGCCCGATATTATCAGATACATTGATAGAAGAATACAATCCCTGTCGTACAGAGAATTCCATTTGTTCCGCTGCCACCGGAAATCCCATATGGGCAAGGTACAGACCGATCCCGATGGATTTCATCAGGGTTGACTTACCCGCCATATTTGCTCCGGTAAGGAAGAGCACATTACTACGTCCATCCATGTGCAGGCGATTGCCAACAGCATTGCTGATGCAGGGATGGCGAAGTTGCTGTGCAGTCAAAACATTCATTTCCGGGCTCAATGCAGCAGCATAGTTAAAACCTCTTTCCTTCGCCACAGTGCTTACAGCAATGAACACATCCAGTTCACTGATGAATGCGAGGATCTCTTCCATTTCCCTGCTCAGCCCGCTCCTGAGCAGGTGTTCATAGTATGCGAGGGTCTTAACAGAAAGAGCTCCATAAATATCCGTTTCACGCAGACGTTGCAGATTTTTATCGGATAATATTTTCCTGATCCTGTCTACACTTGCAGCATAAGGTCCTTCAGGCGTCATCGCGCCAATGAATGAATTACATTTTTGTAAAACGCCAATAGTAGCCTGTAATCCCTGTATGCTCTTACGATAACGTTCATCCCTTGTAAGACCCGATAATATTTTCTTCATCATTGTTTGGCCAAGTACCATCAGAGCGCTTGCATTGCCGGAAGCATCTACATACTCCCGCATCTGGTTGAGTTGCCGGGGATCGAAAGGGAAAGAATACCCTTCCTTTTCGAAATACCGGAATATACTGCTGCGTTCGTTGATGGACCGCTTTTCTTCCAGCGGATGCCGGAACATATGGTCCAGCAGGTGCTCGCCACCATTGGTCTTTACCTTGTTAAAGAGCGCATATACGGAACCGGTACGGAACTTCCCCGTCAGGTTCAGCTCTTCCAGCGTTTGTTTATCTATCGAAAAAATCATGGTGTTCAATATTGTTGTGCTGTGGCCACTCGCTCGCCTCCGGCGAATGACTTTTATTTAGTCGCCTCCGGCGACGCGGTGTTCGCCGGAGGCGAACAAATATTTCTCACTCGCCGGAGGCGAGCGAGTGGTCCCTGAGTAAATGTTTTTTTCCCTTTTCCAGGATTTCCAGAATGCCTTCATTACGGATGATGATCATACCATGCCGGTCATCTGTAATACCGTTCTCGATGCGGTAGGTATATTCAGGCATTGATCCGTTCATCCTGGTGGGCAGGAAGAGGAAGCCGATATTGTTCAGCTGTTTCAATTCTTCACCTGCCTCGATGATATGGGAAGAAATGATGAACAGGCTGTTCTTTTTCTTTGAGAAGCTGAGAGATACAGCCACTGAAGCTTCGTGGGCGTCCTTGACATTGGTGCCGCGAAACAGTTCATCAAAGACCACAAACATAGACCTGCCCTTACCAAGTTCGGCAGCCACCTGCTTCACCCGCAATACTTCCGCATAGAAATGGCTGGCGCCAATGCCCAGGTTATCCGGCAGATTGATGGTAGTATAGATACCATCCATAACCGAAAATTCCATTTTTTTGGCAGCTACCGGAAAGCCCATATGAGCCAGGAACATTGCTACGCTTACCGAGCGCAGGAAAGTGGACTTACCCGCCATATTGGCCCCGGTCAGGAAAATAAAGTTTCGGTTGTTGCTGAGCGTAAGTTCATTTGCTACCGGTGCTTCCAGTTCAGGATGATATACTCCTTCCAGCAATAAGGTAGCAGGTTCCTTTTCCAGCGCTTTGGGAAAAATGAAATGCTTCTCATTGGCAATAGCGGCAACAGACAGCAATACATCGAGATAATAAATATGCGTCATCAACCTGTTCACTTTTGCCTGTTCACGTACCCGGAATAGTACATCATAAGCCGCTACTGCCGCATAAGACAACTTTGTTCGAAGGATCTCTTTGTGTACAGGGTCAAACACTGAATCAGAAAGGATCATGGCTATACTTTCCCTTTCCTGCCTGTAGGCTTCAACTTGCTTTACGGTTTCAGATTCTATGAATGCGCGGCACAACTGCATCATTTCAATGATGCCCGCAACACCGTTGGCAATCTCCTTTTCGCTGAGTACTGCCTTATCGTTTCCCTGCATCCGGGTTTCACCGGCGCTGCGCAGGTATTTTTCAGCCATATCGAAAATGGAGGCACTGAAAGGGAAAGGGGTTTTGTTCCCTGCGAAATGCCGGATGATGCTGCTGCGGGCATTGATCAGCTCCTGGTCAGACAATGGCGCCCTGAACATCTCCTTCAGCAGGGATTCCCCTCCCCTTGTATGCACCTTGTTGTAAAGATCAAATACACCACTACCGTTGCGCTTTCCAAAAATGCGCAGGTCTTCTATCGTTTGGTCATCTGTTTGCAAGTACATGATTATTTTCTTTTTCTTCTTACCAATAAGACAGCGGCGAACAACATAACAATTGCCGGTAATACATACATATACACAATCCCCAGCACTTTCGCTGTTGTTCCTGTAATGGTCAGTAATCTATCCGGGGGAAGATCACCGGGAAGATAAATGGGAAAATGTCCATAAGTAGTCCAGCTATATAGGTAACTTCCATATTTCAGCACCTGCAGGAATTCGGAATTCCTTATACAATCAGCATCGGCAGACACGATGATCCGCTGATCTTTCTTTCCCAGGAATCGCTGCAGGGCGATCATGGTGGAAAAATTATTTTCAGCATGCTCATGATGATGATCTTCCAAACTGTCTTTCACCTGTGCAGGGACCTTTTCTTTTGCTGAAAGAGGCAGTTTTCGCAGGTCTCCTTCTGTCGGATTGAAAACTACTTCGCCTGAATCTCTTACCAGCACTCCTTTTTTCAACCAGTTATTCTTCCTTGTGGTGAACAATGTGGTTACAGTAAAATCGCTGCTGTTTTCCAAAAACTCAAAAGCGGTGGAGGTGATCATTCCCAATGCAATATCTGCCTTCATTTTTTTGAAATGCGGGCTGGCGGGGTTTGCCCGCAGTCCCATATATGCTTCTGTTCCCGGGGCAACAATTACATCAGGCCCCCGGGAACTGGTGCTGCTTACAAGAACGCCGTCTGCCAGTTTCAGGCCCAACTGACGCAATACAGGGTTCACAATATGTTGCTTACCAGGTTCACCCAAAATAAACATATTACCGCCCTTGCTGATATAGTTCCTGATCTTTTCCCGGCAAACATCACTTAGCATTGATTTCGGGTCGGCCAGCACCAGCAAAGTGGTATTGGCAGGAACATCATTGTTATCGAGGTTAATTGTATCTACATTAAACCCGTTGTTTACCAGAGACTGGAGTCTGAACTTGCTGGCGGTAACGTTACCATATTCCCTTTCACCATATTTTAGAATGCTTCGTTCATAGTTCCCCGTTATAAAATAAGCATGTGGCACCATATGCGGGTACAGCAGCTTTTTGAAAACGGCAGCCACCTGGGGTTCTCCTGGCCAAACAGGTGAACCGAATTCTGTCCGGAGAAACTCTGATCGCCCTTTGTAAGTCACCTGCATAACGAGATGCAGATTTTCCGGGCGCAGGTCTATTTTCTTCCGGATCTCAGCCGGCTTCTGATAGATACTGAGGTCCCATTCATTGTGTTCTGCTTTCTTGCGGGCCATGTAATCAACGGGCTTTCCTTTTAGGTAATAGCTGGCCTGCGGCCCCATAACAGAGCTATCATAATCGTAATAATATTCGTATTTGAAATGAATGCCAGGTTTGAAACGCAGGTACCGGTCCCAGAATTGATGGATATACTCATATCTTTTTTCAGGCAGGGCTGCAAAGGCAGTCTTACCCAGGAGATTGATGTATAAGGTTACTTCAACAGGGTCGTCGCCCAAGGCTTTGAATATTTCCTGTGTTTTGGGATGGATGGTATTCACTTTCTGTTGCGTGGTATCCCAATACAGGGTCATAACGGGCCTGGAGCTGATATATCCTGCTATCAGCGCCAGGCAAAGCACTCCTGCATACCTGCCTGCTCTGATCCACCAGGGTTTCCTATCCGTGGTCCCTTTGAGCCTGAGTGCAGTGAATGCGAGGAACATGCCAATCAATACCAGGAAATAGATCACATCTTTACTGGTGATCAAACCGGCCAGCATTTTTTCCGTTCGCCCGGAGAGGAAAAGGAAATAGGTGAGATCTCTTACAAAATCATATTGCTGCCAGAGCTTGCCGATAACAGTCAGCAGCAGGATCACCACAAAAGTTCCCAGTGCGGCCACCACCTGGTAAGTACTGAGGCTGCTCATAAAGATACCGATGGCCGCATAGGTACAGATCAACAGGTAAAAGCCGAGCGCTGCCGAAATCAACATGCCGGTGTCTGCAGCTTTCACCTGGAGAGCAGCAGACAGGAAGAAAATACCTGCCACAGCTACCAGCAGCAGGTTATAGATCATCATGGCCAGGTATTTTCCCATGACGATCTGACGAGTTTTGATAGGTGAGGAATACAACAATTTGATAGTCCCATTCTGCACTTCCCTTCCAATCAGCCCCATTGTGAGTAAAGGAATGATGAGGTACAGATTTTGGCGTATATGTGAAAATAAGCCGTCTTCTTTGGCGAACAGGAACCTGGTTACACTATATTCTCCCAGGCCTTTTGCATGGGGGAAATTTTTGAGCGCAATATCTTCCCAGTTGGCGCGGAAATACAAGGGCGTTGCATAGAAATAAGCACACAACACCATAAAGGCGATCAGCAGGAACCAGGCTACCGGCGAATAGAACAGGTTGCGTAACTCTGCTTTCGCCACTTGAAATACCATCCTCATTGATGATGATTTATACTGTTTACAGATTGAATTTCTATTTTCTCTTTCGTCTGACCAGGATAAGCACTCCTGCAACAAGCATCAGCGCAGGCAGTACCCATACATAGATCACCTTCATCCATTTTACTGTTCCGGAAGAAATAAGCAACAGGTTATCTGCAGGATCAGGTCTTGTTAAATACAGCGGATATTCATTGTTTGTCATCCATGACAGCACCGATCTTTTGATCATCAGGCCATTCCGCATGATCACATTGCTTACAAAATCGGCATCGCCAAACACAACGGCATGCTGTTGTTTGCTGCCCACCTGCCTTGTTAACTGCAATGCAGTGGGGAAAGCTCCCTTCATATCACCCTCCTTCGGATTGTACACCACGGCTGCAGAATCTACCACCAGTTTTCCTTTCTTCAGCCAGGTGCCGGATTCCCTGGTCAGCAGCAGCGGCCTTTTTACAAACCCACTGCTATCAGTAAACGAAAGTGCTGCCACTCCCGGCATCAACATCTTTGTAGTGTCTTTGTCGTACACTCTCATCATCTTACTTTTTATGGTCTGCAGTGCGGGCTCCCCTGCCAGATCAGCACTGGCTACAGTATAATAGGGGTTCACCTTATCCGGCATTTCGTGGTAAGTTGGCTCCACCAGTATACCGTCCATCATTTCCACACCCAGTGGCTTCAACAGGGGATTCAGCACATTTTGTTTGCCAGGTTCGCCCATGAAAATGATATTGCCGCCTTTGTTGATGTAATCGGTAACTTTTTGTTGCGCCAATGCACTGAACTCCCTTTTTGGATCTGCAATCACCAATGCGGTAAGGTCCGTTGGGATCTCCTGTGATTCCAGTGAAATGGTATCAAAATTGAAACCGAGATTAATAGGGCCATTCTTTTCGAACTTTGCTAGGGTAACCTTGGTATAATCCCTGTCAGCCGTTTTATACAAGCCTCTTTCCAGGTTGCCGGAAGTATACAGTATGGTGGGAATTGTTTCCGGCTTTACCAGGCGCTTCAAGGTTGCAACTACATTGGCCTCTTCCGGATAAGCCCTTGGAGCGCCTTTCGGAAAAGCACCTGATTCGTATGTGCGCAAAAAAGCAGTACGCCCTTTGTATTTGAGCCGCATCACCAACCTGTATCCTTCCGAAGCAAGATTCACAGTATCTTTGATGGCAGCCAGCGGAATAAAATCATTAAAATCCAACTGCATTCCCTTTGCTATTTCCCTGGCAATTTCTTCATTGCTCTTTCCGGGGAAGGCCATGGCCAGTTTCCTGCTGTCCATCCATGGTTCATAATGATAGTAATTGACAAACCTGAAATAGATGTCAGGTTTGAATCGCTGGTACTGCTCCCACAGCTCCGTCAGGTAAACATTCCGTGCTTCAGGAATACCATAATTGCTCCCTTTTCCCAGCAGGTTGGTATACAAGGTAATTTCCAGCGGACCATCTTCCATTTCCCGGATAATGGACTGTGTAACCGGATGTATGGTATTGGCGTTAGTAGCAGTGGCATCGACATACCCGGTTGTTTGAGGACGGGAAAAAAGATAACCGGCAGCTAACACAACTATCACTATGATGGATATCCGAAAAATAGTTATATACCAGGGTTTCGATTCCCGCTGCCTTTTTAGTTGCACCAGTGTAAATCCGAGGAACATACAAACCACCAGTACGAAATAAATCAGGTCTTTACTGGCAATAAGTCCTTTCAACATCCGGGCAGTATGTCCGGGCAGGTGCAGGAACCAGGTAAGATCCCTTACAAATTCAACATGCTGCCAGAGTTTATCAACCCGGCTTAGCACAAAAATGACAATGAAAGTACTCACAGCCGCCAGTATCTGGTAGTTGGTTAAACTACTCATAAAAAGACCGATGGAAGTATAGGCACAGATCAACAGGTAAAACGCCAATGCGCCGGACAGTATGAAACCATAATCGGCCGACCTCACACTCAATCCGAAACTGAGCAGGAAAATGCCCAGGATCATCAGCAATACAAAATTGTATACCATGATGGCCAGGAATTTTCCGGCCACCACCTGCCTGAGTTTCACTGGAGAAGAAAAGAGCAGTTTAATGGTGTTGGCATGCACTTCCCGGCCAATCAATCCCATGGTGAGCAATGGTACAAACAGGTAGATATTGTTCAACACTGCCGCATAAGCGCTATTGGGGATCGAAAAGAAAAGCATGGTAAGCGGTATCTGCCCCCAGTCCTTGAAATCCGGGTTTTCTGCCTTCATCACTTCCTGGTTGTGTACAATCGTATACAGCACTTCCACAAACAGGTACCCGCACTGCACCGTAAACACAAGGGCCAGGAACCAGGCCACAGGAGAATAGAATAGGTTTCGCAACTCAGACTTTGCGATTTGAGCGACCATCCTCATTGATAGTTATTTAGACTTGTTAGAAGGGAAAATTTATGGTTTCAGCACCAATAGTATCTATTGGGCAGATTGAGCAGAGAGTTGTTTGAAGGTATCATCGAGTAAAGTTTTGTCTGCGCTGATTTCCATCAGCCTCCAGTGGTTCTTCATACTGGCTTCCACAATACTTTCGTTGATGTTATGTCCGGCCTCATAATAAATCCTTACCTGCCGGTTGGAAAGCAGCTCAGTTTTGGTAACCCCCTTGATGGCCAGCAGGGCAGATTCGGGTGGCATGTTCTCCAGGGTTACCAGCATACTGTTGGGTTGCAGGTAATTATCGAAGGCGTCCATGCTATCTGCAAATACCATCCTGCCGGATTCAATCATTATCACATCCCTGCAAAGCAGGCGGATCTCTGAAAGGATATGAGAAGAAAGCAAAACTGCATGATCCTGCGCCACTTCCCTGATGAGCTTTCTTGCTTCGATCAGTTGATTGGGGTCGAGGCCATTGGTAGGCTCATCCAAAACCACCAGTTTGGGTTTGTGGATCACTGCCTGGGCTATGCCTACGCGCTGTTTGTAACCTCCTGAAAGATTTTTGATCAGCCTGCTGCTGAAATGCCCTATTCCTGTTTTTTCTTTCACTTCTTCCACAGCTGCCTTGATACGGGATTTTTCCATAGCCCTCAGGTGGGCGGTGTAATGCAGGTATTCATCGATCGTAAAATCCATGTACAATGGCGGCATTTGCGGTAGAAAGCCGATATGCTTCTTTGCTTCTTCCGGCTGCTCCCTGATGTCAAAACCATTGATCAGTACTTTACCTTCTGTTTGGCTCAGCACGCCACAGATAATATTCATGGTAGTGGATTTACCCGCTCCATTAGAGCCAAGCAGCCCAACAATACCGTTTTGATGGATCTCTATATTCAGATCGCGTACAGCCCAGTTGCTGCTATAGCGGTGCGATAAATGTTCGATCTTAAGGATTGTACTCATAATATTGCTCTTGAAATGATTTAATAATTGCCCATGAGAACAACCCTGGGTGCAGTAGATCCGGTGTTCCCTATTCCTCCATAAATGATCATGGTAAGGTTCTTAAAGCGGTAATAATTGATGAAGGAAGTGCTTTGCCTGGCGTCCCTGGCATCAAGAACCCCGGTGGTTACCAACTCACCGGAATTTGCCTCCCTTATTTCAAAATCATACCTGGTGCCGTTTAAAGGAACCGGATAGCTGATAAAGTCCGATACTGATTTATATTCCAGGGAAGCCACCTCACTTCCGTTGCTATTCCCTGCCAGGTTTACGCTGGCAGACAAGCCTGGCACCAGGTTTACGATCCTGATCCTGGTTACACTGTCTGTTCCGGTATGCAACGGAAAGTTGTCACGGACAAAAAGCGTATCGGGATCATCCACTGTTCCTGTGAGAAAGAGGCTGCTGATGGTATTCACGGGAAGGCTCAAACGAAGGTCCAGCAGCGGCAAACTGTGAGCAAGCGTATCCGGGTAATTGAAGAATTTGATCCGCTGATCACCGCTGTATGAATTGAATTGCGGACTGGTTCTTATGTTTACCGGATTGAGACTGCCGGCATTCCCGTACAAGACGGAAAGCGAATTCTTGTACCATTGTATGGGCGAGGTTTCGCTCAGGTCTGAAGACAGCCTGGTTGTTCCAACAACTCCGTTGAATACATTCAGCGAAGCAACACCCGGCACATCAAAGCTTTTGGTACAGCCCGCGGCCAGTAAAACACTGATCATCAAAAAAAGTATCAGTCGCTTACTGCTCAGGTAACAGCCGGGTAATAATGGTTGTTTGTTCTTCATAACTAAATAGTTTTTAGAAATAACCTGGGTTTGGAGTGAGGTTTGGATTGGTTTGAAGCTCGTCCTGAGGTATGGGATAGAGCAACTGGTAATCTCCTTCCCAGGGTTGTTTGATGGGGTACTGCGACAAAACGGATACAGCTTTTCCGGTGCGCTTCAGATCGAACCAGCGATGCGCCCATTCCAGGAAAAGTTCCACTCTTCTTTCCTTTTCGATCGCATCCAGCACCTCAGGTTGCGTAAGGGTATTAGGGAGGAGGTTCAGGCCGGCCCTGTACCTGATGGCATTCAGGTCGTCAATGGCATCACTCAGCGCTGCGGCTCCATGGGCGGCAGCCTCAGACCTGATAAGATATTGCTCTGCCAATCGCAACACCATGTAGAATTCTGTAGGGGCGCCTCCCACTGTTCTGTTGCGCGGTCCTGTTTTGTATTTGTGGGCATAATACAAAGTGGTTCCTGCTGTGTTGGCCGTAGAAATGCCCACCCAGTCCCTGAACCGCTTGTCGCCCGGCTCAAATGCATTTACCAGATATTCGGGTAAATAATAGCGGACCAGGTCAATGGATGAATTTACGGGACTACCATTTGGAATCAGCGTATATCCTTCAGCGGTAGCATTGCCAACCTGGCTGGCGGCGGTATTTTGTTTCAACTGAAAGATTGCTTCCCTGCTGGTTTTGAGGAAAGTGTTAGCAGGTTCAGGCTCCAGGATGAATTTTCCGGTATTGGCAATAACAGCGCTTGACTGGCTGAATGCCTTATCGTATTCACCGGTGTAGAGGTAGATCCGGGCCAGCATTGCAGTAGCAGCCCATTTATCAGGATATACCCTTTCACCTGCATTACTGGTATTTACCGTTGGCAGGCTGGCCTGCGCGGCCAGCAGGTCTTCAATCATTTGTTTGTATAGCTCCGCCAGGGGCGCTCTCTTATACAAGCGGGTTTGATTGAAGTCTACCGTGCGTACATTGGGCACCTCGCCAAAGAAATTCACGAGATAGAAATACGAGAAAGCCCTGATGAATCTGGCTTCTGCCGTCAGCTTTTTTCTAATCCCTTCAGACAAGCCGGAAGACGTGGAGGCTGCAATACCTTCAATCACCGCATTGGCTCCGTAAATGGTAGTATAGGCAGAGGTCCACAATGCCGGAGAAATGGAGTTATCGAACAAGATCTTGTTGGTATTGAAATTGAATTGAACATTGGAAAGCAGGGCATCTGCTGTATTCAACTCGTCAGCTGAAAATCCGCCAATGATGGAAGCCAAACCACCACTGAATTCTGCAAAAGCAGCTCCTTTGCCGCTCTCACCATTGATCATTTTTGAATAAACGCCGGCCATCGCGGTTTTGGCTTGTTCATCTGTTTTGAACATTTCAGCAGTTGGTATGGAATCGATCGGAGGTTCTATTTCAACCAGCTTTTCGCAGGAGGGAAAGATGGCCGCGCCTGCAATCAATAGTATGATGAAAGTTAGATTACGCATGAAGTGGATTTAGAAGTTTGCATTGATACCTACAGTGATTGTTCTGGCCGGAGGCATGGCGCTGAAATTTTGTATTTCCGGATCAACCCCTTCGTATTTCGTGATGGAAAAGAGATTGCGTGTATTGATATTGAATGAACAATTCTTCATACCAATCTTCCTTGCAAGGGTTTCCGGCAACTGGTAACTGAAAGCAACATTCGAAAATCGAAGGAAAGAGGCATCGCCATAAAACAGGGTGGACACTCCTTTTTGAAAATTCTGGGCAGTTCCCGTAGTCAGCCTGCCATACCTGGCATTGTCGCCGGGATTCCGCCAGCGGTTGTTGAAGATCTCTACCGGGATATTACCAAAACGGCCCGGCCCGCTCACACTCGAAAAAGCATTCCTTCCTTTCTGGATCACATAGTCGAAACCGAGGAACAGCGACAGGGACTTGTACGTAAAGCTTTGCGAAATGCCCCCCTGAACAACAGGCATGATATCAACAGCTACCTGTTTATCGCTCGGATAGGTCAGAGGAGGCAGTACAGATGTATGATTGATAACTCCATCCTTATTGTAATCTTCATATTGGTAAGCGCCTGTCATGGGATCTACACCCAGGTAGTTGAGTAGGTAGCGGGTAGAGAGTGTTTGCCCTACGAGATACATGGAGTAATGGGGCGTTCTTTCAATCTGTGGATATTCCAGCAGCCTGTTCTTATTGAATCCTGCATTGACAGATCCGCTCCAGTTAAAATCTTTTTTCTGTATAAACACAGCCCGGAGATTCAATTCCCAACCGGCATTTTGCACCAGGGCATTCCAGTTGCCAAACACGGTAGGGAAGCCGGTAAAGACCGGTGTAGGGTTGTTCACCAACTGGTTGCCCACTCTTCTCCTGTAATAATTCAGCTCCAACTGCAATTTTCCCCAACCGGCGAAATTCAATTGCATACCGGCATTCAATTCCTTTGTCAACTGCCATTGGTAATCCTGGTTGACGGCATGAATGCTTTTCATGGGAACCACCTCATCATATAGAGCCAATTGTCCTCTGGACCAGTTGGATAAATATTGGTAATCCCCTCCGCCATCCGTTCCGGCAGTACCGATATTGGCATTGAACTTGAGGAATTTGACAACAGGCGATAATGCGTTCTTCACCCAGGTTTCATCCGAGGCCACCCAGGCCACACCAACGGAACCGAAGTTCCCGAACCGGCTTCCGGGGCCAAACCTGGAAGATCCGTCTCTTCTCCAGATCCCATTCACGACATATTTATTATCCCAGATATATTCGATCCTCGCCATGATGCCTGCATATTTATAAGGCGAACGATAATAATCAGTCAGTACTATTGGGGCATTGGCCAATGAGCGCAGCAATGCATCACTGGTAAATCCCAATGCCCGGCTGGATGTGCTTTCCGACATATCTGAACGGATGGTAGCGCCTGCTGTTACTGATAAATTGCCTTTGGCCAGCAAGCGTGTGTCGTAAACTATTTGCGGTTCCAGGGCCCAACCCCTGGTTTCACTCTTGGTGAGCGAAGAAGAGCCGGAAGGGTTGGATCCGGGGTTTTGTGAGCTGATTGGGATCAGGTTCCATCCGGTGTTATTGGAAGTCCGGTACGTAATATTGGTAAGCAGGTTTAATCCATTGGCCAACTGATAAGAGAGCTTAAGACCGGCAAGCAATGAACTGGTACGGCTTTCAAAATTCCTGAGCATGGCTCCAAAACCATCCAGCACAGATTCAAACCCGGTTCCTCCCCAATCCTTGTAATTCAGATTGCCGGATGAGTCGAAAATCGGCGGGGCATTGGGAGGTAAATTTGCAACGCCGGGAGCGTTCACCATATCGAGAAAAGAATTGGTATAATTCACTGTAAGGGCTGTATTGAATTTCCGGTTCTCACTCTTACGGTCAAGCGCTATGTTCACGCCCATGGTTTCGCTTTTCCCGGACACCCGTGTTATATTGCCTGACCGGGAATAATTGGCTGAAATGTTATGTGTAAACAGCGGTGTTCCCCCGGAATAACTGACCGTTGCATTCAAGGTGGCAGCCGTGCGGCCAAAAAACTCACGCTGCCAGTCTGTGTACCTTGTGGTATCCCAAAGCGTCAATTCAGGGGCGTTGATGACGGACGGAACAAGCCCATCATTTCGCAACGCTTCACGGCGCATTTCGAGGTATTGCGGAGTATTGAGCAGATCGTAATACTTCAATACCTTCGATATGCCGGAGTTTACATTAACATTTAAATTGGGAGCCCCCGCCTTTCCCCTCTTGGTGGTGATCAGTATTACTCCATTTGCTCCCAATGAACCGTAGATCGCTGTTGCACCGATATCTTTCAAAATTTCAATACTTTCTATGTCCCTCGGATTTAGTCCGAATAACATGCTCTGACTGCCTGCGGGACTCATCAGGGCCATAAGCCCCTGTACCGGTCCATCGCCAAAGGCGACCCCTTTGTTGGACCCTACGTTCAGCGGAATGCCATCAATTACAACCAGTGGATTAGCGCTGGCGTCTGATAACAATCCGCGGCCCCTGATATTGATCACAACCGGGCTTCCCTCCTGTGTTGCGTAAGGTGTTAATACCATGCCAGGCACTTTACCCTGCAATGCCAGGAGCGGGTCCATTACTGGTTGCCGGGCAATTTCATCTCCCCCTACTTTTGCAACAGAAGAAGTACTCAGCCTTTTGGTGGTTTTGCTGTAGCCTTGTGCTACCACTTCATCCAGTTCATCGCTGGCATCGTCGAGTACTATATGCAGTGGCTTACCCGGAGAAGCCACGGACAATTCCATTGTTTTGTATCCGATAAAACTCACCCGCACCACATTCCCTGATCTCGTACCCTGCAGTTTGAACTTCCCATACGAATCAGTGGTGGTACCCTTAGATGAACCCTTTAATAAAACGCTGGCATTGAATAAAGGCTCCCCTCTTCGATTGTATACGTTACCGGAGATGATGAAATCTTCCTCCTCAGCCAGCCTGTTTGCACCCGCATCAGTATCAACATTTGTTTTTTCGGAGATCACTACTGTTTGGCCCACCATTGAATAGATGAGTTTCGGTTGCAGGGAAAAACATTGTTCAAGCGCATCTGCAAATGGAACGCCCTTGAGGTTGAGCGTTACCCTTTCAGCTTTTTTCAAGGTGGGCTCGTCCACGAAAAAAGAATACCCGGTTTGTTTTTTGAAGATCTTGAGAACCGATTCGAGCTTTGCCTCTCTCACCGAAATGGTCACCATCTGCGCCTTACCCTGCAAGCCCGCCATCAGGCAGCCTACAACCAAAATGAAAGCAGTCCGTAGCATAATAAATGTTGCGGTTAAAAAATGAATTGAAAATTGTTTTGGCAATAGGATTCCAGCCGGCACTGTATTAGGCCGTGGTCTGTAACTGGTGAGTAAGGTTTATGATTATGGATGTACGATGATCGTTTTGTTTTCCACCGTAAAACGAAGCTTTGTTTTGCCAAGTATCTGGAATACCTGGTCCAGCCGGGCGCTGCGCGGGATCTCTCCTACAAATTTCAGATCGGGAATATTACCGCGATACTCCACGTTTACATCATACCAGCGAGACAACTGACGCATCACCGTCTGCAGATCAGTATGATCAAAATAGAAGAAACCATCCTTCCAGGCCAGTACTTCTTCGGCATTGACCTGATCAGTCATTTTAAAAGTTCCATTGGGTTGAAGATGCGCCTGTTGCCCTGGCAATAACAGGTATTGCTCCCTGTTCTTTTTCAGTTTTATACTTCCTTCCAGCAGCGTGGTTTTCACCTGCGGTTCATTTTCATAAGCGTTCACATTGAAATGTGTGCCCAACACTACAATATCCAAATTCCGGGCAATATCCGAAGGTGTTTCAACACTAACGGTAAAGGGTAACCTTTTTCCATTCTCTGTCTTGTACTTCATTACTTCAAAATATACTTCACCTGTTATCTTTACATTTCTTTCCAGGGAATTGAACACCGTAGGAAAGGTAATGGAGCTTCCTGCATTCAACCAAACATCCGTTCCATCAGGCAACCGGAACTGGTATTGCCTGCCCCTTGGCGTGGTAATGGTATTGTAGACTGTTGCCGCCTGCTGGTTTTTCTTAGGCTCGTAGGAAAGTTCCCTGTTCTTCAAAACAAGATCAGCACCCAGTTGCCGGGCAATCAGGCCATCAGCAAGACTATCGAGCCGGATGGCAGACCCATCGGCCAGGGTTAGTATGGCGCCATCACTTCCGGGAGGGATATTGACGATTGAAGCAATAGTCTGTTGTTCTTCTTTTCCATTTTTATCATCTGCAATGAATAGCCAGGTCCCTGCGATAACCAACAACAATACTGATGCTGCCGCCCAAATCCAACGTTTTGATCTTTTCCCCGAATACATTTCCACCATGGCAGCAGGTTTACGATCAGCCTGCAAAGCAGCAGTCAGTAAAGGCAACAGGGTTTGGTCAAATGGCAATTGCAAATCCGGATCTCCCGTCAATTCCATGAAGGCTTGCGTGAGTAATTCCCGCTGACCGGAATCTTTCAGAACCTGATGGAATTCTTGTTGTTCCGTTTCAGACAATTTGTTATTGAGGAATGCCCTCACGAGCATATGTATATCGGTGTTTTGCATGTACTGGTAATTAATAGATCAGAGGAGAAGGAATAATGTCACTATGCCGGTCCAAAAAAATTAAAATAAAAGTAACAGGAGGAAAAGTGGCAGCCCCAGCCGGAGGTTCAGTTCCTGCCTGATGGTGTCTAAAGCAGCACTGAGGGCATTTCGCACATAACCATGAGAAAGTGAGAGGTCGTCAGCAATCTCTTTAGTGGTCTTACCTTCTTCTCGGTTCAGGCGGTAAATGGTGCGACGCTGTTGCGGGAGCTGTTCAATTACATCATTCAATGTTTGTCGTATCTCTCTGAAATCAATGGCAGGCAGCGGATCTTCCTGTTGTAATGGTTGTGCCAGTTTGAGTGCGGCCAGGCGCTTGTCCTGCGCAGCATTCTTTTCGAGCATCAGTAAACATTGATTGGTGACCACTTTTTTGAGCCAGGCGGCAGGTTGTTCTACCTGCGGGAGTTTATCCCGGTACAACCACACTTTGATGAATACTTCCTGCAATACGTCCCTGGCGGCCTGATCATTCTTTAGGATCTTATTGGCATAGTGTGTAAGTGGCGTTGCCCATTTGATGAAAAATTGCGTGAATGCCTGCTCATCTCCTTCCGCGATTTGGAAGAATAATTCTTTATCAGCGTATGAGGGTTCGGTTGGCAATACAGTTGATTTGGTGGCGGGATGTGGTGCAAACTATAGAAAAAGATTGAAACGAAATACATACAATGAAAAAACGAAAGTCGGGCCGCTTCTTCCAGACAGAAAAAAACGCAGTATGAATTTCAAAAACAGCATGCCGGCTCAGGAAGGTAGCTGCCCGTAAATGACTGGCGTATTTTCACATCTGATCTTCACTGGAAAAAAATGAACATGAAAAATAATAAAAGACAGTTACACAGGCTCATACTGATCATGGGTCTTATCATAAGCATGATTTCATGCAAAAAGAATGCTTCCACATCGGAGACAAGCATTGGTGAGCCTGTTAAAAGCGAAAAAGGAGAACCGGCCGGAGCTGTGGTTCAGCAAGTGATCGGCCCGGCTGGTGGCAACATTACAAGCGCAGATGGATCGCTAACTATCCATGTTCCCGCAGGCGCCGTAGCAACCAATACCACATTCGGCATTCAACCCATTACCAATACCATATTTGAAGACACTGCAAAAACCGCATACCGCCTCACTCCTGAAGGCACCACCTTCAGTACTCCGGTTGAAATATCACTCAATTATTCTGAAGGGCCATCAAAAAGCTCCAACCCGCAATGGATCGCAGCAGCTTACCAGACAGCTGAAGGAAATTGGAAAGCAGTACCTGGTAAACTCGACAAAGACAGGAAGAAATTCATTTTCAAAACAAACCACTTCAGCGACTGGAGTGTAACCGAAGTATTATCCCTGTGGATAGCCGATCCCTTCGTAGGATACGGAGATACCACAACGCTTATCATTGAAGGCTTCACCATCGGAAATGATGATCTTCTTGCCCGGCTTACCAACCGGGTAGACAATGTAGAATGGCGGGTTATCCAACCCACGAAAGGAATTATTAAAGTTGATCAGAAATCGCCAAAGACCGCCAGGTTCACTCCTTTCCGCCTGCAGCCAAATACCAGTAATATTGCAGAGATCTCAGTGAAACTCACCGGCCATAATATAAAAGTATTTGATGAAACGCTGCCGGGAGGATTCGCGAAATTCGACCAGGTGACCCTGCTCGGCCAGATAGAAATTCTGGGAGACAGTTATATGAAAGGCGTTTTCAAAGGAGAAAAACTAAATATTACCAATGTATCCGCGATAGGCAATGATGCCAGTATCGGGATCACGGGGCAACAGGGAACGATACTCATCAACCTGCATGCATTTGCTACTGTTCCGGGCAAGTACCCTTGCGGAGAAGATTACCAGTACGGTAAATCCAAAGCAGGAGTATCTGATTACGTTGGTCAAATACCAAAAAATTATTTAACCATGTATGAAGACTGCGGTCCGCCCCGTACGTTGAAATACTCGTCTGGGAATGTTGAGATCACGGAATTCGGGAAAGTGGGAGAGCCGGTAAAAGGTTCATTCTATGGGCCGGTGTACATCCTGGAGGGCAGTGGCCCGAATGGATGCCCTCAATACAAGTCACACATGCTTTATGTGGAATTCAGGGCGATAAGAAGTTTGTAATCCTGTAATAAAAAATGGGGCTTGCATTTAGCCCCATTTTTTATTACATCAGTTTCCTGCTTCCCATCCATAATCAATATACTCGTAATCCACTTTGTCTCCATCAACATTGATCTGAATAAATCCTTCCTCCACATTGTGCTGCTTGCTGCGCCACCATTTTCCTGATACAGAAGGCGCTGTTATGAATATGGTTTTGTTCAACACATTCAAGGCTTCAAAATAATGCAGGTGCCCCTGTAATACCAGGCGCAGATTTTTCGAATCAAATAATCTCAGCAGTCGATGACTGTCCACCGCCGCCACTTTATCATCATTGGCATTGGTGCCGCCACCATACAATTGCGACAAAGTAGTGATCAACGGCACATGCATCATGATAACAATTGGCGTTCGAGCACCTACTGTTTTCAGGTCTTCTTTGATCCATTCAATTTGCACACTATCGATCTTGCCGATATACTTTCTGTCTGGAGTGATGAAGATATTGTCCAGCACCATGAAATGCCAGCCTTTGTGATCAAAGGAATAGTAGCGCTTACCAAAGTATTTTTCATAATATCGCTTTCCATAGAGTGTGCCATTTGTATCAGCCTCCTTTTGGTAGAGTTCAAAAACCTCATGATTGCCAACTGCGTAATGGAGCGGCGATTTGATCTTTGCAGCCTGTTCCAGATAAGCTTTGGTATTACCGATCAGTTCCTTTTCTTTTACGCGCAGCGCATCGTAGATGATATCTCCGCCAACCATTACCAGGTCCGGGTTGAGTTGGTTCAGCGTATCCACCAGCATTTGAAATCCCCTGGGCGCATTATATTTCTGCGTGTAATGAATATCAGACATGAATACAAAACTGAACTTGCTTTGGGCAAGTCCAGTTGTTGTAAAATTCAATAAAAACAAAACGGCAACACAGATCTTTTTCACTTTTCTATTGCTATTTAGGGTTTGGTAAATTTATGGATGGTCAGCTTTCTGTTCTTGATATAGCTCGCATAAGCTTCTCCGTTGGGAGCAAAATCCAGGGACAGGTCTGTTGCAGTAGCCATTTCAAGGATATTCTGTATTGACCAGTCCTGCGTTTCATTATCAAATGAAACGATAGCAGGATAATTATTTTCATTCTTGAAAAGGAAATAGGGAATGCCATCCGGTGAAATGGCAAAATCCAAATCAAATCCGGAGCCCCCGGAAAGGTAACTACCCAAAGGTGTTATGTTATTCGTTACCGGATCAAACCTGATCACGCGGTATTTCTGGGTAGTAGCATTACTGTTATCTGCAAATGCGGCGTAAATAGTTCCCTCATCGTCCACTTCCATATCAAACTCATCGGTATGAATAGCGGTAGCGTTGGGGTCCCTCCAGGCGTTCAGCAGAGTAGACCATAGACCATTTTCGTATTTGTAAATGGAGATCGTATTTCCACTGCCGGTATTGACTGCGCCTAAATAGATTGCGCCATTCTTTTTCCTGGCTGCCTGCCAGAAAGTGGCCTGGGTTCCTCGGTTGGGCAATTTGTTGCCGGTAGTCCATGTATCGTTTTCAAAAATTGAATACCCCAGTTCCCTCCTGACGAAACCTCCACCTGCAGCATCATATGTATTGGTGAGCATCAGTTTTGTATCATCAACAAAAACAAGGGCATTGTAAGACATCTTCACGCCTGTCAATCCCTGCGGCCCTACCATGGACCATCCTGCGCCATCGAGTTTCTTCACAGTAGGCGCCTGTGCGGGGGTTGCATTATAATCAGGAAAACTAACGTAGGGCATTCCTGAACTATTGAAAGTAAAATCGAAATTGGAGCCCATACGGCCATCGGAAATTTCCCTGTTCACCCATACTTCATTCTCCAGGTAAGCCATCGCCGGTCTTGAATCGGAAGAGCTTGGCCTGTTCTGGCTGTACATAAGGTAGGGCATTCCTGTAACTGGGTTCACTTTCATGATCATTGATGTAGCCGAATCATTTACATTAACCTCGATAGCCTTCCAGATAAAATCACTGCCTTTGGCAATAGTTACAGTATACTTCGCATTGTAATTGCCATCGGAAAGGAAATAATCAACAGGGATCCGGAAATCATTCGCAGTCTCTCCACTTTTCTGTATGGCTCCACCTGCTTTGATCACATCATTATCACTTACAGTGAACCGGGCGATCAATGCAGACCTGTCTACATTCACAGGCATCTGCAAAAGGATATTGTTGTTATTGAGATTGCTTACGATGAAATCCCTCTCCAGCACACCAGGATTATCAGCTTCATAAAAACCGAAGGAAAGCAATTTCACTTCATTCACATCCTTACGTTCCCATACGTCCGCTTTCTTGGCGCAGGACACCAAAGCGATCATCAGGAAAATGGAAAAAGTTATATTGAACAGTTTCATATTTATCTTTTAAAATTTAGACTCAGTGGAACTTTGTGATGGTCAGTTTTCTCTGGAGCTGGTCCTTGCCTGGAAGCCCCAGGTTGAAAGCAGGGTTACTTACACTGAGCAACTCGATCACTACAGTATTGTTCTTTGCCGGATCAACAGGATTGGCCATCCACCTGATCCTGACAGGCATATCGTAAATGCCGGGCAGGAATTCCACTTCGGATGCAGGATTGATGAGTTCATAATCCACTCCTTCTGTAAGTCCATCACCTACTGTGATCTTGTATGCTACAGTAATAGGTTCCAGTACTTGTGGGCCACTCAGGTAAATACCATAAGTACTTACCACATTCGCTTTATCACTGATATTGACGGTGGAAGATTCATTGTCCATGATATGAACATACCGCAGATCGTAAGTATCGTTTTCGTTTTTTGAGCAGGCGCTGAAAAGGAAAACCGATACAAACAGGTATAATATATTTCTAAACGATTTCATATGCTATTTATTTACGGCTGGGTTACCTGTCATGCCCGGGTTGGCGTCTATTTCAGACTGCGGGATCGGCAGAATAAAAAAGTTGCTGGGATAATCGATCCTCTTCACAATGGAAGTGGTGGTAGCGCCGCGGACCAGGTTTTGTTTCATCCGGGTAATATCAAAAAAATTATGTCCTTCGAAACAAAACTCTTTGGCACGTTCTTCAATAAGTGTCCTTGTCAGGAAATTCTTACTCATATCACTGAAAGCAATATCCGCAGGATCCTTCTTCAATGCACGTCCAATCAACACTTTCAGGTCATCTGCTGCGAGGTCCATGCGGTCTTTCGCCAGGTTAGCTTCTGCCCTGATCATATACATTTCTGAAACCCTCAATACCATCGGATCATATTTTTCTGTACTGCCATCAAACTGAACAGTGATGGTCCATTTTTTAGTCAGGTATTTTCCGGCAATGTCCGGCATGGTCTGAAATAATCCCAACCTGATATCAGTGGGGTCTTTGAAAAGGCTCATCAAGGTATCGGCAGGCACATAGGTAGCATCTTTCAGGGCATATACTTCGCCAAGCTTTTTTGTTCTGAGCCTTCCGTTCAGACGGAAAATGGTTTCTACACCCGGGGCCAGATCATTGAACATGGCTGCATAATCATTTTCATAAGCGAGTGTACTGTTCCCGATCACGGCGCCTGCATAGCTGATGGCATCATCCCACTTCTCTGAATACAGGTATACTCTTGCCAGCAATGCCTGTACTGATTTTTTGGAAGCATAATAGGTGCTCTGTGCTGTACTGTTCCCAAACAGCGTTTCAGCTTCCTTCAGATCTTTGATCACCTGCGCATAAACATCTTTCACAGAAGCCCTGCTCACTTTATCTTCCGGTGCAGGATTCTTCAGTACGATAGGCACTCCCGGATGGCCTGCATCAGCAGTGTAATTCCAGGGTTGGGCATATGCCCTGCAGAGATCGAAATGTGCGAGCGCTCTGATGAACAAAGCCTGGGCTTTGATCTGGTCCACTTCTGTTTTATGATTGGGATTATTTTTAACAAATTCAGGCGCCTGCTCTATGATATTATTCGCATTGGCGATAGTGGTCAGGACCCTGCGCCAGATATAACCCACAGCCTGGATCTCTTCCTCCGGGTCCGACAGAAAATCCTGCTGCTGCTTCATTACATTGAGGCCGGTCTTGGTAATATCCACCATATTGCCTGCCACTTCAGGATAATAATAAAAATAAGAAGCATAATAATCGAAGGTTAGTCCATATGTACCGAGTATGCTTGAACGAAAACCTTCAATCTTCGAGAAAAGATTGGGAATGGTTTCCCTGTCTGAGTTGTCCACCTCAAAATATTTCTTACATGAAGTGAATGTAACCAGTAGGATTGCTATATAAATGAGTTTATTCTTCATCGTTCATGTATTAGAAAGTGACATTAATAGCTAACAGAAAACTTGTTTCCAGCGGGTATCCACTTCTCGACTGTTTGTAGGAGTTCCTGTTGGTTTTATCATACGGTGTCCAGAATCCAAGTTCATTACCTATCAGGTTGATCCTGCAATCTTTTACATGCAGCCTTTTCAGCGTTTTTTCCGGAAGCCTGTACCCTAACGTAAGGTTTTGCAGACGCACGAAAGTGGTCTTGTGAACAAATCTCGTAGAGTTCATCACGGAGCGTGTGGAGATACCCCAGATAGGTTTGGGATTGATAGCCACATCACCGGGGCGCTGCCACCTGTCGAGCTGGTTCACCGACTGGTTGTCTGCTTCGATATTCAAACCATCTGAGTTGATGCCCCTGCCGAATGAACTGAATGCATAACCGCCGATCTGGTAAGAGATGAGCGCACTCAAAGAAAATTGCCTGTACTCGAACTGGTTCCTTACGCCACCAAAGAGATCAGGGTTGGCGGATTTCCAGGGCACCCTGTTATCGATGCTGTAAGAACGGGTAAGGTTGCCATTGAAATCATACCACAAAGGCGCACCGTCCCTGGGGTCAACACCTGCCCACCTGATGAGATAGAGCATATTGAGGTCCACGCCTTCCTGCCAGATATAGTTTCCGTTTGCCTTGCCATTATCATTATACAATTCCACGGCCCTGTTTCTATTATGCGCAGCATTCATTTCAACCCACCATGCGAATTGTTTGCGCTCATGTCCTATTACATTCCATCTTACAGTGGCCTCGATACCTTCGTTTACAATCACACCAGTATTGCTTTGTGCGGAAGTTTCTCCTGTAGCTCTCGATACAGGCACATTAACGATCGCATCAACTGTTTTTTTCCTGTAAGCTTCCACGAGGAAGGTCACCTTATTGAACAAGCCCAGGTTCAGTTTCAGGTTGAATTGCTTAGCGGCTTCCCAACGAAGCTTTGTATTGGGAATATTAGAGAGGATAGCTCCCTCCTGATCATCATAGCCATTGCCGGGGTTGATGGCATAAACTCCGAAGACCTCCTGGTTGCTCAACCTGGAGTTACCTGTTTTTCCATAAGTGGCGTCTAGCCGCAGGTAGTCGATATTATTAAACTCCTTGAACAGATCATTCTTGAGGTTCCAGCCAATACCTGCCGAAGTGAAATTACCCCAGCGGGCATCACTGCCAAAAGTGGAACTTCCATCCCTTCTGCCGGTGAACTGGATATAATATTTCCTGTCGTAATTATATTCCACCTGTCCAAAATAAGAGGCTTGTTTTTCCTCCCGCTTGTTGGAGAAATTGGATTCGACTTTTTTCCCGTAGGATACATCCCGGTGATTGTCGTCGTCAAATCCGGAAACGGACAGGTGACTGGTATTGCTTTTCTTGGAAAGCAGTTCCAATCCAGCCAGCGCACTGATATGGTGGATACCGAAGCTCTTCGAGTAGTTCAACCGCTCGATGAAAGTTTTGGTAACAGTTTCATTGTATGACCTCGATGCGTAACCAAGTGCATTTCCCTGCTGGTCCATACCAGACCAGTTGGTCCTGGCACTATACTGATTCTGTTTTACCTCCTGGTAATCTATTCCATATTGCGTGGTGGATTTCAATCCTTTGATGATCTCGTAACCCAGGATGAAGTTATTGTTGAGTACATTACCTTTTTGGATATCATCGTTCTGTTCCCTTTCGGCTACTGAGTTGAAGAATTTCACATTGGAATAAACGGGATCTCCATTGGGAGCGATACCGGATATTTTCCGGTTGTACAGGCGATAGCTGCCATCGTTGTTGTAAGGTGAGAAGATGGGCAGAAAATCCAGGTAATCCATTCCTGGATTGAAGGTATTGTTCCTGTTGAAAGAATATCGGGTGATCACACCGATATCCAGTTTTTTGCTGAATTTGTATTTCAGGTTGGCAGAAGCTGACGCCCTCAACTGCGAATTGCCCTTGATGGTTGCTTTGTTATTGAAGAAGCCGCCGGAAACAGCATAGTCGAGTTTATCGGTACCGCCTCTCAACGATAATGTAGCGTTGTTGAGGATACCGGTTCCGTAGAACTCATCCGTCCAGTCAGTATTGGTTTGACTGTAATTATTCAGGTCATTGTCGTTGTAAGGGAAGTAAGCCATATTTCCTCCTGCATTGGCAAAGGATTCTTTGGCCAGTTCCATGTATTCCGCACTGTTCAGTGTTTTATATTTTGTACCCTTATTGATCCTGGAAAATCCATTTTGCAATGAAAGGCTTACCGTGGGCGAGCTTTTGGTTCCTGACTTTGTAGTGATCAGGATCACACCATTGGATGCATTGGCGCCATAAATGGCGGCAGCGGCGGCATCTTTCAATACAGTAATCGATTCGATATCCTCTGGATTGATATATGACAAGGGAGTTACAGATGTTTGTATGCCCGGGACCATATTGGTACGGTCACCGGTAAAAAAAGGTGTACCGTCAACAATCCACAGCGGTTCATTGGATGCACTGAAAGAACCGGTGCCTCTGAGCCTGAGGTTCATCCTGGGTTTGGTGCTGCTGGCATCATCAGTATTCAACGTTACTCTCAAACCAGGTACCTGGCCATCCAGTAACGCATCTATACGACCGGCAGGCAGATTGGCGATCCTGTCTGCATTGACCTGGTAAGCAGATCCCACCATTTCCGTTTTCCTTTTCTTTTGTCCATAAGCCATCACCACTACTTCATCATTGATATTGGGCTTGGTCTGCAACACCACCATCAGGGAATTCTTTCCCCCGGTCAGTTTTATGTCCTGGCTTACATAACCAACATAAGAAACGGAGATAACATCACCGGCATCCAGGTTCAGGGTGATATATCCCTGTGCATCAGTTACGCCGGATCTTTTGGATTTTGCAACTGCAACGGTGGCACCTGTAAGCGGTTGTCCTTCCGCGTCAGTAACGCGGATCTTCACCGGGTCGGCCTGCGAGAGCATCAGCTCTACTGTTCGCTTATTTTCTGTGGGTGCAGCGGAACCGCGACTGATAAAGATGGTCTTGTTCTCGATAACATAATTCAGAGGCTGACCGTTGAAAGCCGCTTTCAGTACTTCTGCGAGTGAGGCATTCTGCAAATCAAGTGTAACAGGTTTTGCATCAGCCAGCAGTTCTGCATTATAGAAAACAGCGTAACCGGTTTGCTTTTTAACGGCAGCGAGTACTTCCTTCAAAGGGGCATTCTTCACTTTAAGGGTTACAGACTGTGAGAAGCTGGCCGATACATGAAAAAAACAACCTAGCAGAAAAACTGCCATGATCTTCATCACGCGCATTGCTTTGGTGAATGACCAGGCGGAACCTGGTGGTAACGGGAGAGATACCATAACTGTATTTTGAGTTGGGGTTTACTATGAACGATGGACCGTCAATTCAGGTGAAGCCTATGGCATCACAATTAAATTCCTTCCTTCCAGTCTGAAATTGATCTTGGTTACTTCCAGTCCTTTCAATACTTGCGACAAACTCAGGTTCCTGCTCATTTCTCCGAAGAAACGTTGCTCAGGAACGCCTTTTTCATAGATAATGTTTATGTTGTACCATCTTGATATTTGCCTCATGATGGTTTTGATGTCTGCGTTATTAAAACTGAAGAATCCGTTGCGCCAGGCGAGCACCTGTTCGGTATCCACCGATTCCACTTTTACAAAATCGATATTGCCGGTAACTATCGCCTGCTGGCCGGGTCCGAGTACCTTAGCTTCGGTTGAAGAAAGTTTTCTCACTCTCACACCCCCATCTATCAGCGTTGTTTTTACACCGCCTTCATCCGGATAGGCATTCACGTTGAAACTGGTGCCCAGCGCCAGGACCTCCGTACCATTGGCATTCACGATAAAAGGCTGTTTATTGTTCTTCGCAATCTCCATGTATGCTTCGCCGGAAATTTCAACTACTCTTTCAGGCCCGTTGAATACTGTGGGATACCTGATATATGAATCGGCATTTAACCAAACCCTGGTACCATCGGATAATGTGAGTGCATACTGGCCCCCTCTTGGTACAGTCAGCGTATTGAAAGAAGGTTTTGCGGCAACGCCTCTATCAACCTGATAAGTCAGTCTTCCGCTATCAAGCTTCATAACCCTGGCATTACCCTGTTGTGCAAGGTTTCCATTCTTCGATTCGTCAAGTACTATCCTGCTTCCATCAGCCAGCGTGAGAACAGCTTTATCACTGCCTGCCACAATATCAGTTTGTGGTGGAGTAACGGCCGCCGCCATCTCTTTGCCTTTTTTATCGTTTTTGAATAACAGGAATAACAGAGCCGTCACAGCTATAACAAAAACTGCTGCAGCATAACGGAACCAGCTAGTTTTAAGGAAATGTACACGGTGAACAGCAGTAGCCGGTTGCTCATCCTGAGTAGCTGCAATTGCATTCTTCAACCTTGAAAACATCCGGCGGCTATGTTGTTCACTGATGTTTTCAAGATGTTTGAACCGGTCACTAAGATCTACATCACGGAACTCCTCCATCAGTGCCTTCGCTTCCTCCGGGTCTGCCGCCATGAAATCGAAAAGTTCATTGGCCTCGCCCGCGGACACAGCGCTGTAGAGGTATTTTTCCAGTAACTGCCTGTAATATGACAATGGATTTTGCATAGTTCCTGATAAGAAGACAGGAACTTCGAAATAGAGGGTGGTTCGAAAAAAGAAGAATTTTAGAAAAATATCAGGGAAGATCTAAAACCAGTAGCAGCACAAAAGCGAGATCGCCTTTTTCATCCAGGAAGCTACGGAGCGTTTTCTGGGCTTTCACCATATGTTCCTTTACTGTATTCCGGGAAATCCCAAGCAGGGCGGCAGTTTCATCATAGGTCTTACCTTCTTCCCGGCAAAGGCGAAAAACCTTACGGCGCTGGGGCGGCAGGGTTTCCAGGGCATTTTCCAATAACTGATCGTATTCCTTAATCGCGCCTGTATCCTGGACCTGCGTGGAAGAATGCGTTTGCAAATGTTGTATGACCCTGTTCCGCAACTTATTATCCACGGCAATTTTTTCTAAAGCATTGATGGCCTTGTTGTGGCAGATGCGAAAAAGATAGGAAGAAAACGAACTGTGTACCTGGAGCTGCATACGTATATCCCAAATCTTCATGAATACTTCATGAGTGAGATCTTCCGCCAGGGAATTATCTTTCACAAAACCGGCCAGGTAAGCGTATACCCGTTTGTGGTAGCGTTCATAGATTTCCTCAAATACCCGCTGATTGCCACTTTGCAATAGCTGAACCAATTGTTCATCTGTGTATGTACTGAACTGTAACATTCGGGGTCTGACATCGGGTAAACGGTGGATAAAGGTAAGAGAATTTTAATAAATCATATATGACAAAACGCCTGCTGGCAATAACCAGCAGGCGTTTTTGATATCTAACAAGAAAAAATTAGAATTTGAAAGCAACACCGAGACGCACATTGGTAGAACCGGTAGCGCCGAGCTCGAGGAATCCACCAATATTATCAGTGAAATAGTATTTACCACCGGCAAGGATACCGAAGTAAACACCGCTGCCATAGCTTGATTTCAGACCATCGCCATCATAATCGCTGTCTTTCCATTTGAAAGAACGGTAACCGAGACCAACACCGGCATATACATCCACCTTCTCGTTATTGATGTTCAGCAGGGTATTGAAATGGTAATTGGCTCTTGCTCCGAAATACAAAGCGGTGAATTTCCAATCATATCCAAATCCGCCATACTTATGGGACAGGTAATCAACATTGGCGCCAACACTGATATCTTCGGTTACTCCCACTTCAAAAGACGCGCCTAAAGGAATACCACCACTGTAATATGAGTTCAGACCAATACCAACATTCAACAGTTTGTCTCCTTTGGAATATGCCCCGTTTTGCGCGGTAGCAACTAAAGAAACAACTAAAGCAAAAAGTAATACGCTCAATTTTTTCATGACTGCCGTTTAAATTGAAAAATTTTGCGGCAAAAATAAGCGTATCAACCATTGGATACAATACCTGAATCTCATTAAACGAAAACTACCTGTTTACCGGGATAGGGAAATTATCCTGATACGCAGGATAACTATGTGGATCATACGCTTTTCCACGCTGAGATTTTTTTTCATTTCCAGGCCCGGGCAATTCTGAGACCGGTATTAAGCGAATATTACCAATCTTCTTAATCTTTTCGTAACACACCAGCGTATCTAAGCCAGCTCATATTTGTGTCTATTTACCTGTAGCCGCAGTTAAACAGGCACAAGCATGAGTTCAAATACAGATGAATTAATTTGGGAGGCGATCAGGCAGGACCATCACCGGTCTTTCGAAATTCTTTTTGTAAAGTATTATCCCGAGCTGCGCAACCTGGCTTACTATTATTGTGGCCGCTATGAGGACTCAGAAGAAATTGCCGCTGATGTATTGCAGAAGCTCTGGGAAAAAAGAAAAGAGATCAACCTGCAGGCCACGCTTCGCGGCTATCTCATGGCCAGCATCCGCAATGCCGCCATCAATCTCCTTCGACAAAAGATCCAGGTCATAGAAGAACTCACTGAAAATATTTCAGCAACCGGGCATGATGAGAACGAACGTCCTGAACAGCGACTCCTGCTTAAAGACATTGAAAAAGAAATACTGCACGCACTGGACACGCTCCCCGACAGGCAGAAAGACATCTTCCGTCTTCAACGTTTGCATAACTATTCCATTCCCCAGATAGCTGCTCTTATGAGTATCACAGAAGGCACAGTGCAAACACAGCTCTACAAAGCCGTAAAAAAGCTCAAAAGCTACTTCTACCAACGCAGCAAAACCAGGCAAACTTTATCTCTATGAAGAAAAATAATGATCCCATCAACTGGGACCTGCTTCACGCAGCGCTCACCAGCAACCCGGACCCTGCACTGCAACAACAATGGAAGCAGTGTTGCACGGAGAACGGTCAATACCTTATCCTATACAACGAGCTCAAACCTCTATTTGAACAGGCTGATGAACCTGAATGGGCCGATCTCTCCCATCACCTTGACCGGATCAACAGGCTGCATCAACTGCCAACTACCAGGCGTACGCGCATCTTTGCCATTCCCCGGAAAACCTGGTGGATAGCGGCTGCCATACTTGGCGTTGTTTCATCCGCATGGCTGGCATTGCATTTCGCCCGTTCCGGCAGGAACGAAACCGCTCCTGTAACCTGGAAACTGGTGAAGGCGCCGGAAGGAAAACTGACACTACTGCATTTCCCCGATGGATCTGTGATCAGCCTTACACCAGCATCACTGCTGAAATATCCAGGCAATTTCGATAGCAGGAAAAGAGAAGTTTACCTGAGTGGTGAAGCCTATTTCTCAATAGCGAAAGACAGCGCCAGGCCATTCCTCGTACACAGTGGCCCCGTTACCACCAGGGTCACCGGCACTTCATTCTCCGTAAAGAGCGATACCACAAATGGGAAATATGAGATCAGGCTCGTGGAAGGAAGTGTAAGCCTGCTGGAAAAGAAAGGAGCAGGCGAACAATTGCTTGGCAATCTCTTACCCAACCAGGCTTTCTATTACAACAAAGCAAAACATAACTGGCATATAGAACCGATGACGGAAAGCGAAGCCGCCGCTATTGCAGCAGGAGGCTTCGTATTCAGGAATAAACCGCTACAGGAGATAGCGAGACAACTGGAACTCTATTATTCCGTTGCTGTGAGTTTTACTGATAAACGGATCCGCCACTTCGAGTTTTCAGGCATCTTCGAAAAACCAACATTAAGCAAAATACTGCAAGTGATTGAAGCCGGCGGGAAAGTAAAAATCTCCCGTAAACAAGACCTGATCATCATTTCACCCAAAAACTAAAAGACTTGTATGCGACCATCAACTTTAACCCGTAAAAGACATTTCATTCAACTGTCTTTTTCACTGGTGTTATTATTGTGCCTGACCACCGGCTCAGAAAGCCAGGCACAGAAGCTGAGCGATTTCAAAGCTTCACTCAGCGCCAGGAACAAACCCATACCTGAAGTATTGCAGGAAATTCAATCGCAGACCGGCCTGGTATTTGCCTATTTCAAAGATGACCTCCATGGCATCCCCCCGGTGAATCTCGCCATCAAAGATGCCTCCGTTGAAACTATCCTTCGTCGTATACTGCCTTCCAATATCGTTGTTCCGCATCTTTCCGGCAACCAGGTGATCCTGAGTAAACCTGAACAGAAAAAAACAACTCCTGTAAAGTATGGCATCGTGAAAGGGATCGTGAAAGATGCCGTGAACCACGAGGTTCTGCCCGCCGCAACTGTTGCCATCAAAAACAAAGGCTGGTCTGTACTCACGGATAAAGACGGCAATTACCTGATCCACCAGCTCCCTGCCGGCCCCTATGAACTGGAAGTATCTTATCTGGGTTATTCAGCCTCCCGGAAAAAATTCAATATCGAAGGCGGCGAAACCATTACCCTCAATATCGAACTGCTGGCAAAAACACATGCCCTGAATGGGGTAACCATCACCGGTATCCGAAGAGGTGAAGCTACTGCCCTCAGCTCCATGCGCAATGCCGAGAATATCAAATATGTACTGTCGAAAGAACAGATAGAAAAATTCCCCGACAATACCGTATCGGAATCATTACAGCGTGTACCAGGCGTGGCAGTTGGTTACAGCTATGGCGTTGCCCGTGACGTGATCATCCGTGGCCTCGACCCAACAAGGAATTCTCTCCAGTTCAACGGCAATAAAGCCCCTGCAACAGAAACACAAACGCGCACCACCGACCTCAATGGCGTATTATCAAACACCGTTGAAAGTATCGAGATCATCAAAACACTTACACCTGACCGTGATGCGGACGCAACCGGCGGGATCGTGAACATCATCACTAAAAGTGCACAGGACCCCAATGCAGTACTCTCCGGGAAAGCCCTGGTTGGATACAATGGACTTACCCGCAAACCCAACTATGATCTTTCTGCCGTGTTCGGACAAAAAAAGAAAAAATTCGGGTACCTCTTCGGTACCAGCTATTTCAAATCAACACGCGGGCAGGACAGGATCGATATATCATATGAAGACTTCGACCTGAATGGGACCAGCACACGCAAGCCGGAGAACATCACCTATGAAGCCTTCTCCATCGACCGTGAAAATCTCGGCCTGACAGCCGACTTCAATTATGATGCTGGCAAAAGCACCAACCTCTACCTCCGCAGCTCCTACAACAAATACTACGAGTTCCAATACTCCGGCAGCATCAGCAACAGCCTGGGCTCCTGGGACAGCGATAAGGACATCAGCGATATCTCCATCTATCGCGAAGGACGCTGGAGGGATTATAACCGCGACATCTTCAATATCAATCTCGGCGGCAAATCCGTTGCAGGTGGCTTCAACCTCGACTACGACCTGAACTACAACAAAGGTGTATATGATCAGCCAAAATATTGGAACGCCAGTTTCAGGCAGAATGATCAGGCAGCCACGCTCGATTTCAATGACCCTTCACGTCCTGTGCTGAATTTCAAAGACCAGTCGGCTTTCGATCTCAGTAAATTCACCACCCGCAATTATGTGAACCGGCATGAAAAAGTAAATGATATCGATGGGCAGGGCTCATTCAATGCAAAGAAAACTTTCAAGATTGGCAGCGAGCGAACTGCTTTCATAAAAGCAGGTACACGTTACCGTTATAAAAAAAATGACCGCTTCAGGAATTATTTCAACCATGTGCTGAAAGCCGGCGAAGATGCTTTCCGGCTGTCTGACTTTACTTCCGGCTACCGCAGGAAAAACTTCTTTGACAATGTGGTGGATTTTCACGGTTTCCCTGACACGAAGATCATGGAAGAGAACTACCAGCGTGAAACCGACAAGTATGAAGATGATATCACCTATGTTCGCCAGAATACTGACCCGGACTCCTACTCAGGAACAGAAGACCTGATGGCGGGCTATCTCATGGGAGGATATAACAGTAAGAAATGGGAGATCACAGCTGGTGTTCGTTTTGAAAGAACTACCTACAACTACAAAGGCAACCTGGTGGTGCTGGATGAAACAGGTAAATATGTGTCCACCACCAAAATAGATCATGGCGGAGATTTCAGCGGCTTCTACCCTTCCATCAATGTAAAATTCAAACTGTCGCCACAAACCAATATCCGCGCGGCAGTGACACGATCATTATCCCGCCCCAATTATTATGATCTCGTGCCCTGGCAGGAGATCGAGAGAAGAAGGAAACGTATCAACCAGGGCAACCCCAGCCTGAAAGAAGAGAATGCAACCAACTTCGACATACTCTTTGAACATTATTTTTCGAGTATCGGTTTGTTGTCCGGCGGCGTTTTCCATAAGGAAGTGCGTGATGTACTTTTCGATTATTCCTATCTTCAGACAGGCGGAGAATTTGATCAGTACCGGATCAATACTGTCAGCAATGGCACCAAAGGAAATGTGACAGGTTTTGAACTGGCCTGGCAACAGCAGTTCACTTTCCTGCCGGGCTGGCTCAATGGATTTGGTGTATATGCCAATTACAGCTATATCCGTTCCAAACTCACCATACCCTTCATGGAAACAAAACGCGATATAGCCCTGCCGGATATGCGCCCGCACGTAGGCAATTTTTCTCTGACCTATGAAAAGTATGGCTTCTCCGGCAGGATCTCCACTTACTTCTTTGCAACTTACCTGAGAGAAGTAGGAGATGAGGAAAGATTCGATATCCATGAAAAAGGCAGGATGCAGCTGGACTTCTCTGCTTCCCAAAAGATCACACGCAGGTTGAAAGCCGTATTCAACATCAGTAATATCACAAAGGCCAAAAGGTCTGACTATATGCAGAACGAAAGCTATCCGCTCAACACCTATACCGATGGTATCTGGGGAAGCGCAGGTGTAAGCTTCCGTTTGTAAGAATTCAGCGAGCCGGCAGTCGCTCGCCTCTGGCGGGTGACTGCTAATTGTTCGCCTCCGGCGAACACTGCGTCGCCGGAGGCGACTAAATAAAAGTCACTCGCCAGAGGCGAGCGGCTGGCCGCACCAAATGCAATAGCAACAACCGATTAAATCAAGTGCACTATGTTTCAACGACTGAGTTTATTTTTCCTGTTTTCCATTTCTTTCGCCACACAGGCGCAGCAGGCCAAACCCTGGCCGGCCTTTACCCAGCGCAAAGTGGAGCAAACCACTTATCCCGCTTCTCCTGTTCCGGACAGGATCATCCTCTCCGTAGCGGCAGACCCGGCCACCAGTGTGGGGGTATCCTGGAGAACAGATACATCAATCACTTTTGGATATGCCGAGATCAAAAAAGCAGTAGCCCAACCTGAAGTACAGGACGCAGAGCGCATACCCTCCACCGTTACTCCTCTTTTGCTGGACGACAGCAGGGCCAACTATCATGAGCTCAGCTTCACCAACTTGCAACCAGGAACTTTGTATATGTATCGCGTGGGCGATACCGCCAACCGGAGCGAATGGATCCAGTTCCGTACCGCTGTGAAAGAATTCAAACCCTTCGCCTTCCTGTATTTCGGCGATGCCCAGAATGACCACAAGGAATGGTGGAGCCGCGTGATCCGCGCAGCAGGGCAACACCAGCCCGATGCGGCCTTCATGCTGCATGCCGGCGATCTCATCAACCGCACCAATGTAGACCATGAATGGGGAGAATGGTTCTATGCAGGGGCCTGGCTCCATAGCATGATCCCCGCACTTCCCACTGCAGGCAACCACGAATTCTACCGCGATGAAAACCGCACACTCACGCTCACCAAACACTGGCGCCCCATCTTCAACCTGCCGCTCAATGGTCCCGCAGGACTGGAAGAACTCACCTATTATATAGACTACCAGCAGGTGAGGATCATTTCCATCAGTTCGCAATCCATGCTGCTTAGTCCGGCCGACAGCGCAAGCCAGGTGCAATGGCTGGAAAAAGTGTTGCAGAAAAATCCGCAAAAATGGACCATCCTCACCATGCATCACCCGGTGTTTTCCTCAGGCAACGGAAGGGATAATAAATCTCTCCGTGATGCGCTGCAGCCTCTTTTTGAAAAATATTCGGTAGACCTCGTACTCACCGGACACGATCATACCTATGGCCGCGGCATCAGTGAAACATCGCCGCACACCAAAAAGACCGGCCTGAAGGGCCCGGTGTACGTGGTTTCTGTGAGCGGGCCCAAAATGTATGTACCCTCCCTCGCTCCATGGTTGCAAAGAGCCGCCGTGAATACACAATTGTATCAACGTGTATTGGTGGAAGAAAAAAAGATAAGAATGGAATCCTACACCGCTGCCGGTGAACTGTACGACGCTTTCGATATCGTGAAAAAGGCAAAAGGGAAAAAAGAACTGATCGACTGGGCGCCCGGCCTCACCAAAGAACACCTGGAACTACCCGCATCTTACAGAAAAAAATACACGGAGAAAGAAAAAGAAGAATACGAAAAAAAGAAAAAAGAATACCTGGAAAGGAACCAGTAATCTGTTCCGCTAAAAACAACCACGCATCCCTGGCCTTCACGGTCAGGGATTTTTTTATGGGTGGACCATTTTTGCGAGAGCGCCCAGTTTCTTCAGTTTCAATTTCAGTTCATCCGTCCACGGAAGTCCATAACACAATCGCATGCAATTATGATATTGTTCCTGCAGGGTGAACATCCGGCCCGGTGCAATACTGATCTTTTGTTTCATAGCCAGTTCGTACAACTCAACAGTATCGAGGCCCTTATCGAATTCAACCCACAGTGCCAGTCCGCCCTGCGGCCTGCTGGTTCTGGTGCCTTCCGGAAAATACTGCGCAATAGCATCCACGTAATACTGGTAATTGCTGAACAATGTTTTTCGAAGATGACGAAGATGAATATCATAGCGTGCGCTCTTCAGGAAATTGGCAGCAGCCTCCTGTGTTATGGAAGATCCGGAGATCGTATGCACCAGTTTTTGTTTCAGTATCCTTTCCCTGTATTTTCCGGGGGCTATCCAGCCCACGCGGTATCCCGGCGCCAGGGTCTTCGAAAGGGAACTGCACCAAAGCACATTGCCTTCTGTATCGAATGCCTTACAACACACCGGTCTCTGCGGGCCGAAACAAAGTTCCCCATACACATCATCCTCTATCAATGGAATATCATGTTTGCCCAGCAGCTGCACCACTTCCTTCTTATTCTCTTCCGGCATACAACTGCCCAGTGGCGTATTGAAATTGGAGATCAGCAAACAGATATCGATCTTCGGAATATATCTTTTCAACGCATCCATTTCAATGCCCGTTACCGGATGCGTTGGCAGTTCAAGAACTTTCAAACCCAGGCTCAGCGCCAGTTGCAGAATGCCGGGATAACAGGGGCTTTCGATAGCCACAGTGTCGCCGGGTTTGCCCAGCGCCATCAGGCAATAGGCGATGGCATTCAATCCGCCGGTGGTAGTGATCAGTTCATCCTCCTGCAAACTTCCTCCCCAGGTCAGCGATCTTGCTGCAATCATCCTCCGTAATTTTTCATTGCCCTGCAAGGGCTCATAAGCAGCACCTCCTTCAGGGAGCGCACGCGTGGCATGCTGGATCTCCTTGTTCAGCTTTGCCAAAGGCAATAAAGGACCTACCGGAGCTCCCACAGAAAAAAGCGTCAGCTTTTCATTCCCCATATTGGCCGATACCCTCTCAATAAGATCACCGGCTTCCTTCTGCTGCTTCGCAGCAGGTTTACTCACGCCAGGCAGCGGCAGCTTCAGGTAAGACAGCCGGCTGACGAAATAACCCGATTGCGGTCTGGACTCGATCAGCGACTGCGCTTCAAGTTCCATGAAAATGCGCTTCGCCGTATTCATACTGATGCCATGCTCCTGGCATAACATCCGGACGGAAGGCAGTCGCTCTCCGGGTTTCAGCACTTCCGCCCTGATCATTTTTGCAATCTTTCCGGATATCTCCTGGTAAATGAAATCTTTCATAAAACCAACTGTGTCCATCAAAAATACTAAAACTGAGACTGTATCCTTTTATCGCCCGTAATTATTTTTACTATATCTAAAAATGAAAAAATGAACAGAGAAATAACCTTGTCCGGGCCCAATGAAAAGTCCGCGTCAGGATGGGTCAACGGTTTCATCGGCGTTGTAATATTCAGTGGTTCCCTGCCGGCAACAAGACTGGCCGTGACCGAGTTCGATCCTGTTTTCCTCACGATGGCGCGCGCAGCCATTGCGGCATTACCGGCGCTTGCCGGCCTGCTGATTTTCAGGGAGAAGTTCCCCACCAGGCAACAACTGTTCCCTCTTATCATCGTTGCCCTTGGCGTGGTGATCGGGTTTCCGCTGCTGAGTGCACTTGCCCTTCAATACATCAGTTCGGCGCATGGCATCATCTTCATTGGCCTGCTGCCACTGGCCACAGCCATTTTTGCTGTACTACGCGGAGGAGAAAGGCCCAAACCTGCATTCTGGCTTTTCTCTGTTATCGGCAGTTCCTTTGTTATCGGTTTCGCCATTGCCCAGGGCGTGAAAGCCTCGCCCACCGGGGATATACTGATGTTATTGGCTGTGATCGTCTGCGGCCTCGGTTATGCTGAAGGCGCCAAACTAAGTAAGGAGATGGGAGGATGGCAGGTGATCTGCCGGGCACTCGTATTATCACTACCAGTTACCCTGCCTTTATTCTTCATACTGCTTCCTGCATCTTTCGATGGCATCGGGTTTCCTGCCTGGATGGGATTGATCTATGTTACGCTGTTCAGCATGCTGATCGGATTCATCTTCTGGTACCGCGGACTTGCACAGGGAGGCATAGCCGCAGTTGGACAATTACAATTGCTGCAACCATTCTTCGGACTGGCGCTGGCGGCAGGTATATTGAATGAAAAAGTGAGCGCAGGCATGATCGGTATCACCATCGGCGTTATCCTTTGTGTTGCCGGCTCTAAGAAATTTGCAAAATGAAAAAATGAACGGAACAGTGTCTGCCGGCCTGCTCAATTTTCATTTAGTCCTCATCCGGGTCCACCACCTCTGTTTCCGCCACACGGCCCACCTGTCCATCTTCCAGCCTGACTTTGATGCCTCTCGAGTGATAAGCTGCAGAAGTCAGGATATCTTTCACGATCCCGTATGTGAGCCTGCCGGTTCGCTGATCTTTCTTCAGAATGATCGCCACTTCCTGCCCGGGATAAATATCTTTCCTGTACTGACCATCCATATGCTTTCGGTTTTCGAAGGCAAAAATATCAATTGTTTTTTTCGTTCCAGTAATAACTATCAGGGTATTGTCTTTTGCCGAAGATGGAAGTTCCCACCCGCACAATGGTGGCTCCTTCTTCAATGGCTGTTTCCAGGTCGCCACTCATGCCCATGCTCAATTCATTGGCGTCAGGTGGCAGCAACCCGTTCTGTAATGCCTGGTCCCTGATCTCGCGCAACAGGCGGAAAGAAGGTCGCACTTTTTCGGGGTCCGCCTCAAAAAGCCCAATGGTCATGAGACCTTTCACCTGTAATGTATCCAATGACCTCACCTTTTCGATCAACCGAAATGCATCATCGGGGTGCGCACCAAATTTGCTTTGCTCGAAAGAGGTATTCACCTGCACCATCACTTCCACCGTTCTTTCTTCATACATTAGTCGTTGGTGCACCTTCTCCGCCAGTTCCGGCCGGTCCAGCGACTGTATACAATTCACATATTTCAATACCTCTTTGATCTTGTTCGTTTGCAGGTGACCGATAAAATGCCGTTCCAACGCCAGGTTGCGAAGGAGATGATCCTTCTCTTTCAACTCCTGCACTTTGTTCTCTCCGGTCAGCACCTCTCCTGCTTCAACGGCTATGCGGACCCTCTCCGCCGGCACTGTTTTGGTGGCCAGTAAAAGACGCGCCGACCCCGGAGCACGCCCTGCCTTTTCAGTTGCCGTTATTATCCGGTCTCTCACGATAGCCAGGTTGGAAATGATATCAATTGCTTCGTTCATAAACAAAATTTAGTAGTCGGCAAATGAATGCCTGCTGAAACCACTACAGTTTCAGACCAGATAATAAGAAAATGGAATTCAGGAAACCGGTTCCGGTTTCTGATCGTGTTCAGGGCAATCCAGCCGCAGATGATCAGGAGTCAGCGGTATTTGCAGGAGATTACAGAAATGCCTGTTTCCGGAAGTGGAAAAATGTGTGCAGGTAAAACACATGCGCTGCATGGTGATGATCTTTTCCCTGTACAGCTGGTGGATCAGGTTGAGCAGGATGGTTTTGATCTCTGTCTGTTGCCGCTCTGTCAATTGCCCGATCTGTTCCAGCATGGCATTGGCAAATCCGCCTGTGGCCGCTGCCACTTTTTTTCCCTGCGATGTCAGCTTCAGCACCTGGGCACGACTGTCTGCCGGGTTATCTTTTTTCACCAGCAGCTTCTTTTCTGTCAGCGCTTTTACTACATCACTCATGGTGGCTTTTGTAACATTGAACTCTTTGGACAGGTAGGTGACCTTTGCCAACCGTTCATCATGCGTATGCAGGAAGATCAGGCTCTGCACCTGGATCGGACTAAGTCCATATTCCTTTGCCTGTTCCCACAACATCACCCGGAAAGATTCTCCCACTCGCTCCAGCGCAGCCAGAATCAACGCTGCATTGGAACTGTTCTGAGTATCCGGATTGAAAGGTGTTTTGTCCATATTGCTCATCGCTGCAAAATAATCAAAGCTTGGAACTCTGTGATGAATCCGTTGGTCCGGGTCACACCATCTTCCCTGGTATCTGTGTACATGATCATAAAGTTAGTGGTTAGTTGTTAGATCCGTGCATCCCGACCTGGTAAGGAAGTGAGAGATCTTTGGATAATACACTGTACACTTTGTATACGCCCAGCATCGGCATATTGCCGCCGGCAGCATGATCACCACCATCACCTGTTACTACCTTCATATAAGCTCCAACAGCATCGTATTTGAAATCTGTTTTGAAACGAACCCTGTAATCTGGCACAACAACCCTGATGGCGTTACCCTCTGTTACAACCTGGAAACCGGGAGAGTCCATATACATCGGCATTCCGGGATTGGTTTTCGGGAGCACTACGGATGTATCGGCAGAGTTGAATTCCTTAACAGACAATCCACCCGGTACTCTTTTGTCGGATACCAGCACCACCCAGTGCGGATGCCAAACGATCTTATCGTTCCCGTAATCGCCATCCCCGTTTTCATCCCAGAGAGGTGTATCGTCGAAATCAGGATGGGCAGTCAGCGCCAGCGCAACGATGCCTTCTGTTTTACTGAAGCCAACATCTTCCGGTTTCAGCGTGGTAGGGAACACATAGCCATCAACCGGAGCGCCATTCATTTTGCCCGCTGCTATGGAAGTACTTCTTCCCGCTTGCCCTTTTACAGTGATCTCGAATTCCAGTTGTCCCCATTTCCTATTATGTTTAACCGAAGCGCCGGTGATCATATAGTCGGCTTCATTTATGATGGACTTCATTTTCTTACAGCTGTCGCAATCCGGTGATGCCAGGGCTATTGATCCTGTGAACATCGCCAGTCCGAGTAACATGGTGATCTTTTTCATGATTGTTTATTTTGGAAGATGTTTGAAATGACGCCACAAATATAGTTAGGATTCCTAACTATTTAGCATCCTTATGTTAAAATATTTTTAATGGCATTTGCAGGAGAAAAAAACGGAAAGGCCAAATAGCCGATATTTGCAGGCCATGGAGCAGGCCGCCAATAACCAGGAACTATCAAATGCCCGTTTCAAGAGATTTTCACTTGAATCCCTTGACGATACCCTGATTGCCCGATCCGGCACCGGCGGCCATTATGTGGAGCAGCAGGATTACCAGCTGATCACCCCACACATCCTGGAGCCTGACTGTGGCACTTTCCTGAACCGGCTGGCCTTTCCTGTATTTCCTCCTGTAACAGTGCTGCGCCAGGAAGATCAACTGCTGGTGTCCTGTACCTGCAACCAGTATTCAGACAAGTTATGTGTTCATGAAGCTCAGGTGCTCACTGCCCTCCTGCGAAAAGAGGAATTCGGTATTTTCTTTTTTCCGGAATTAAGAAAGAAGAAACTGCAACAGTTCGGTGCGGATTATGGCCTGGGCATGGTGCAGGAACCCGACGATTACTTTTCTATACAATGGGAAAACAATAAACTGCTGATCTCTCCCAAACATCCTTCATTGCAGGCGGTCACACCAACGGCCATGCAGGGCATGAACCATTTACTATTTCCTGCGCCGGAAGCATTGCACCAGGAAGATCCGGTTGCCGAAGGCAAAACCATTATTACAGTTTTCAAACAACACAGGTATAACAAGCACCTGGTGATAGAACTCTACTCTGCAGCAGTTTCCAAAGAAGGAAAGATCAAGAATCCGCTGACAGCCATCGCACCGCTGGACCTTGCCTGGGCACAGGACGATCCGGAACAGTTGAAATTCTATACAGCCGTTCACAAATTCCAGCATCATCCATCCACCAAACGATCGCCTTCAGACCTGAAAGCATTGAAAGCGATCATCCGCAATCCTGCATGCTACAAATTCTACCTGCATGATGCGGAAGTATCCGGGAATATTACAGCAAGCTCCATCAGGCCCGTGAAAGCAGCCCTTCTGCAAAATAGTCTAAGGCTCACCGTTACCCGGGAAGGAAATTTTTACGCCATTACCGGGAAGCTGCAGTCACAGGATGAATTGGACCTCAATGAGGCGCAACTAAGATTCAACTGGTTCCTGCAGGCCGGAGATACACTCTACCTGGCAGATCAGCTGCCTGCACTGGGCATGATCGAACTACTGAAGAGGAAAGATCATCTCCTTATTCATCAGAACAAATTCAGTGAGTTCAAAAGCCAGTTGCTCAACAAACTGGAGGATAAACTTCCCGTGGACTACCAGTACCTGGAGACCATAACACCAGCAGAATTGCCTGAACTGCCGGGCAGCAGCGGTCTTCAACGGATCCTCTATCTTTCAGACCTGAAGAATTATGTGATGATCATTCCCGTGATCCGCTACGGGGAAATAGAAATACCAATCCGTACCCAACGGCTGGTTCATACCACCAATGCAAAAGGAAAAGAAGTGATACTGCCCCGTAACGATGTTGCAGAGCGGGCTTTCACCGCCATGCTCCTGGGCCAGCACCCCCACTTTGAGGAACAACTGGAAAACGATCTGCATTATTTTTACCTGCACCGCGACCGTTTCCTTTCGGAGGACTGGTTCCTCCAGGCATTTGAAATATGGGAAAAAGAAGATATCAGGGTACTTGGATTCAATGAGCTGGACAGTAACCGGAAGAATCCGCACCGGGTGAAGATCGATATCAGGATCAGGACCGGTATCAACTGGTTCAATGCCGATATACGGGTACAGTTCGGTAAACAGCGTGCTTCACTGAAACAGGTGTACAAAAGCATCCGCAACCAGAACAAATATGTGCAGCTGGATGATGGCACCGAGGGGATCCTTCCACAAGAATGGATCAAAAAATTTTCCGATTATTTCAACAATGCGGAAATCATCGATGAGAGCACCATCCGCATCAACAAGATCAATCTTTCCGCCATCGAACAATTGTACGAAGCGGCCCTGCCGGATGCAGTTATCGAACAGGAAATAGTGGAATACAGGAATAAGCTGCAGGGCATCCGTGAGATCGAAAGGATCGAATCACCCGAAGGACTGAACGCCACTTTACGACCATACCAACTGGAAGGCCTCAACTGGCTCAATGCGCTGGACGACCTGAATTTTGGCGGATGCCTGGCAGACGATATGGGACTGGGCAAGTCCATTCAGATCATTGCCTTTGTTCTTTCACAAAGAAAAAAAGTAAAAAACAATACTAACCTGATGGTAGTGCCGGGCACGCTGGTGTTCAACTGGCAACAGGAATTACACAAGTTTGCGCCGGACATCCGTTTGCTTACCCTGCACGGCGCCGGCCGAACCAGGAGTACGGAAGACTTCGATCAGTACGAGATCGTACTAACCACATACGGCACCCTGCTTTCAGATATTGGGTTCCTGAAGGATTACCATTTCAATTATGTTTTCCTGGATGAATCGCAACATATCAAAAACCCCGAAACACAGCGATATAAAGCAGTCCGCTTGCTGAATGCCCGCAACAGGATCGTGATCACAGGCACTCCCATCGAGAACAATACATTCGATCTGTTCAGCCAGTTGAGTTTCGCATGTCCCGGACTGTTAGGCAGCAGGCAATATTTCAGGGATATCTTTTCCATTCCTATCGATACATTCAAATACAGTAAACGCGCCAGGGAATTGCAGCAGAAAGTACAGCCTTTCATCATGCGGCGAACCAAGGATGAAGTGGCCCCCGAACTGCCGGAAAAAACAGAGATGGTAGTTTATTGTGAAATGAATGAGGAACAACGAGGCATCTATGACGCCTATGAAAAAGAATTCAGGGATTATGTGTCTGCCATTTCCAACGATGAGTTGAAACGCAATCCGATGAATGTGCTGAAAGGCCTTACCCGTCTCCGCCAGATCTGCGATGCACCGGCGCTGTTGGGTGATGAAGCGCTTACTGGTCATAGCGCAGCCAAGATCGACACATTGATGGAGCAGATCGAAACTAAATCGGCTAACCACAAGATCCTGGTGTTCTCGCAATTTGTTTCGATGCTGCACCTGATAGCAGCAGCATTGGAAAAAAGGAAAATCGGATTCGAAACCCTCACGGGTAGCACCCATACCAGGAAGCGCGGCGAAGTTGTGGACGCATTTCAAAACAATCCCGACAGCCGCGTATTCCTTATCAGCCTTAAAGCCGGCGGCACAGGTCTCAATCTCACCGCCGCTGATTATGTATACATTGTTGATCCATGGTGGAACCCGGCTGTGGAAAACCAGGCCATCGACCGCGCCCACCGGATCGGGCAAAACAAGAAAGTGATTGCCGTCCGGCTTATCTGTTCCAATACGGTTGAGGAAAAGATCATGCAGATGCAGGAGAACAAACAATCTTTGGCTGATACCCTCATCAAAACCGGGAATACCCTGCTTCCTGTATTATCTAAAAATGAATTACTGAAATTGCTGAGTTTTCAACCTGCTTAATTGGAACTGCCCATAAAGATCCTTTGCGCAGGCAATGCAAAAGAAATCCCTTCCTGTTCAAACTGCTCATAGATCTGCAGGTTAATGCTCTGCTGGCGGTCCATATACATATTAAAATCCGGCGACAACACATAGAACACCACTTCAAATTCAAGGCTGGACTCTGCAAAGGTTTTGAAGTGGGCCCTGTCGAACCTTGTATCTGAAAACCCTTCAACAACCTTTTTTACCATCGCCGGTATGCGTTTGATCTTTTCCGCAGCAGTTCCATACACTACACGAAAAGAGAAAACAACACGGCGTTCTTTCATTTTTTTATAATTGTGCACCCTGGAATTGGTGAGGTCCGTGTTCGAGCAAACCAGCTGTTCCCCGCTGAGCGTGCGGATCCTGGTGGTTTTGATGCCGATGTATTCCACCGTTCCAAGCTTATCATCCATAATAATGAAGTCGCCGATCTGGAAAGGCTTATCGAAGAAGATCACCAGGTAGCTGAAAAGATCGCCAAGGATCGTTTGGGCCGCCAGCGCAATGGCGATACCGCCGATACCCAAACCAGCCACCAGCGTTGTGATATCGTAACCAAGATTGTCTATCAAAAAAAGAAAACCTGCCACCCAGATCAATATCTGGATGATGAGCAGGATACCTTTCGATTGTTTTTTTCGCTGCTCATTGTCATGTTTCACCAGGGAACGCTGAAAAACATAAACGATGAAACTGCTGATGGTCCGCAAAACATAAAATGTGCAGACCAACATCACCAGTAGATGTGCGATCTTGTTCGCTTTTTCCGAAAGTGTGAGATACTGCATGCTGCTGTATATGGCCAGCACATACAGCACCGGCATCACAGAGCGTTCGATGGCGCTGATGATGAAATCATCGAAATTGGTTTGTGTTTTGGCAGTTAAGACCCTGATCCTTTTGATCACCAGCGATTGAATGATCCTGAGTGCAGCTACCATCAGTATTCCGATACCAAAGGCGATGAGCCAGCTTTGTACAGTGTTCTGTAAGAAATGATATTGCAATATTTCCTTCATAATCCGGTCTTTTGAAAGATGATCGATCTGCTCACTTAACCGGCACGAAAGTATTTTCCTGGTCTTGGCAGGCTATTAATCTAAAATTAAAATGCAATTAAGTTGACAGCATCAGGTATCACAACTCACATCATCCCATTCCTGATTTCCATAATTCATTAACCAGTTCAATGCGTAATGCCGCTCGTATACAACACCAGGATGAGCTTCTGTGATTTGTTTACCATTGATCCGGGCGTCAACACAGGCCCAGTCAAGGCGATAATAAAGATCACTGGCATCGAGTATTTCAGTTTTGGAACGCACGACTGTAGCAGAGCGGATAAAATCTTCCGGGGACTTGTCTTTTCCCACCGGGTATTTCTCAGGAGGGATATTGCCGAGATCACATAACTGTGCAGGAGACGGCAATGTTTCTGTTTTATTCAATGCCCACAACAAGGTATAGATACATTCGCATTTCCAGCTTTCCCGGCTTTTCTTTTCATCCGTGGGCTCATTGAGAAAATCCTTTTCAGCAGGCGAAACAAAATCCCACAGATTATTTTGTTGCAGGTAGTCCCTTGCTTCTTCCGGCGGAATATGACTGAAAGCCACCAGGTTCACCACCGCCAGTACTGCCACTCGTTGCGCGATCTCCTCCGGTCTCCTGATTGTAACCGTTTCTTCAGGATCGATAACAGGCAGGTGACTGTTCACCTTTATCTTCCAGGACCCGATCAGTTGCTCCGACCTGGATTTTCTGGCCAGTTGGTCTTCCGTGGCAGATGTATGCTGATCGAAATAACTGGCATCAATTTTCACATCCAGGGAATCGATCCCGCTGTTTCCTTCCTGGTCTATGATCAGATCCAGACGACTGTCTAAAAAATGTTGCCCTTTCGATTTGCTGATAACCGTTTTGGGTTGCACAAACAGGACAGCATCGAACTCCTTTGCCAATTCCTGAATTACATTTTTCAATTCTTTTATTTCTCCTTTCGTAACAGCAATGGAAAATTCACAGTTCAGTGTAAGGATCTTTTGCAGGAATTTTTCCTGCAGACTTTCATTGGAGAAAGGAAGAGACCTTACATACCCATACAATCCGCGCAGGTTATTGGTAAGGGACGATTGATCGTTCTCCGCAAACTTATAAGAAGGAATTGCTTTTTCGCGATAGCTGATTGTCAGTTTTCCGGAAGGCCTGAACAGTCCTCCCCTGACCTCACATTCCAGCACATTGGATTCTCCGTCTTTCGCCACAGACAGTTTACTTCCCGGGAAAAACTCCTGTATCGTTTTTTCGATTTTGTCAAATCCTGTGTAATGTGCATACAGCGTGCAGACCATTGTTGACGATTTCCCGTAAAGAAAACCATTTTAGGAATAGAACACAAATCCTCCCCTTTTCACATGCCTGGTTCACCGCTCCATCTGTCCACTTCACAGGAAACTGCTTATTCAGCTTCTCCCGGCAGTACATCTTTGTGTTATCAAACAACGCTAAAGCAATATAACATGAACACAAGAACATCAAAGATCATTTACTGGACAGGCGCAATCCTTACTTCCCTTTGGTTCGGAACCAGTGGATTTTTTGAGCTCTCCCATAATAAGCTTGTATGGGACATTACGCAGCAACTCGGATATCCTGCCCATTTCATTTATATCCTGGGAGTGGCAAAACTATCCGGAGTGGCTGTATTGCTAATGATCGCATTTGTGATGGTATCCGTAACTTACAGCCAGTTCAGGAAACTATTCCCCGCAGATTACCGCATTACTACCACAGGTAAAAGAGACATTCTTTTTTCTCAATCTTTCGGATCGGATTCAAACAGAAAATAATTTAAACATGCAACAGCTCAATATTAGCCGCCGCAATTGGCTGGCCATCGCATTCACTTTCGCCGCAGTACTCTTTGACATTACAGGCGCCAATGCGCAAAATATAACAGTGACAGATCAACGAAACTCAACCAATTCGCTTCCCGTCAAACAGATCAAAACAGCCATTCTGGATATCGGTTATGCAGAAGCCGGTCCGGCAGGCGGCCAGGCAGTGATCCTGCTCCATGGCTGGCCATACGATATACACAGTTACGCCGAAGTGTCGGCGTTGCTGGCAGCAAAAGGATATAGGGTACTGATCCCTTATCTGCGGGGTTATGGCAGCACGCGTTTTCTCGATGCTACAACACCACGCAATGGCCAGCAGGCAGCGCTTGCTGCAGATGTGATCGATTTTATGGATGCCCTGAAGATCGACAAGGCCATCATCGGTGGATTCGACTGGGGTGCAAGAACTGCTGATATTGTTGCCGCCCTTTGGCCGGAACGCACAACTGCCCTGGTTTCTGTGAGCGGCTACCTGATCGGGAGCCAGGAGGCGAATCAAAAACCATTGCCGCCACAGGCTGAGCAACAATGGTGGTACCAATATTATTTTGCAACTGAACGTGGGCAGTCAGGTTATGAAGCCAATCGAAAAGCATTTTCCAAACTGATCTGGCAAACAGCTTCGCCGCAGTGGAAGTTCTCTGATACCAGCTTCGATCTGTCCGCAGCTTCATTCGAAAATCCTGATCATGTTGCTATCGTGATCCACAATTACCGTTGGAGGCTGGGCCTGGCGAAAGGAGAAAAGAAATACGATGCGCTCGAAAAGAAACTGGCTGCATTTCCCTCCATCCCTGTTCCAACTGTAACGCTGGAGGGCGATGCCAACGGAGCGCCGCATCCGTCTCCCGCCGCCTACGCTTCAAAGTTCACCGGCAAATATGCACATCATACAATTACAGGAGGAATAGGTCATAACCTTCCCCAGGAAGCGCCTCAGGCATTTGTGGATGCAATTATTGAAGCGGCAGGTTTTGCTAAATAGGAAAATGGAAAAGCTCCTGATGGGAAAGAGCCTGTGGATTGATCTGCAGGCTCTTTCATTTAAAAATTGATGAGCTTCTCAACAAAGAATCTTTGAGCTTTTCAACAAAGCAGGCGGAAGCAGACAGTTCTAATTTTGTATCATAAAAAAAATAAGAATGAAAAAAGTATGGTTTATCACAGGTAGTTCCCGCGGACTGGGACGTAATATAACAGAAGCGGTTTTAAAGAGTGGAGATGCCGTAGCAGCCACTGCCCGCAATATCGATCAATTGTCAGATCTGGTGCAGGAGTATGGCGCAGGGATATTGCCCATTTCACTTGATGTTACCCGTTATGAAGATGTATACAAAGCAGTGGACACTGCCGTCAAACATTTTGGCCGCATCGATGTGTTGGTCAACAATGCGGGTTTTGGTATAGTTGGCGCAGCAGAGGCATTCACGGAAGAACAGGTACGCAGCCAGCTGGAAACAAATCTTTATGCACCGATCGAGCTCACTCGCGCAGTACTTCCATACATGCGCAAACAAGGCAGCGGCCGGATCCTGCAGATCAGTTCCATTGGCGGACGGGTAGGCAATGCAGGGCTCACCATTTACCAGGCGGCGAAATTCGGTCTGGGAGGATTTACAGAAGCGCTTGCAAAAGAACTGGGACCTCTCGGCATTTATGCGACCAGTGTGGAGCCCGGCGGCTTCCGTACAGACTGGAGCGGTGCTTCCATGACCTATGCCAAAGAGATCGAAGGATACGATCTGGTGAAACAAAGGTCCGATCTTTTCAAAAGCGGCAAATTCATTCCGGTTGGCGATCCCGCCAAAGCGGCCAATGTACTGGTGGAACTGGCCATCCATCCTGAACCTCCCGTTCACCTGGTCCTGGGCAGTGAAGCACTTGGCATCCTGGAAGCAGCAAACGCAGCAAGAGATGCAGAAATGGAAAAATGGAAAGATATAACGGTGAGTACAGATCATGCAGAGGCGGAAAATTTCCTGTCTACCACTGCCGGGCAGTTCTACACGCAGAACGTTCAAAGAAAACAGTAAAACAATAGCTTTGCAATATGGCCGGACCAGACAAACAAAGATCGCCCTTCTCTTATTCCTGCTATGTAGCGCGCAGCCGCGAAGGTGAGCAGTTTGTGCCCGAGCATGTGTTCAGTTACCAGCTTTCAGGCACCCTCACCGTAAATACCGGCGTCAAGGAATATGTTTTCAAACCAGGGGATTTCAGGTTCATCAAAAGGAACCAGCTGATCAAGTTCAACAAGCAGCCCGCTCCGGGCGGTGTGTTCGAAGCGGTGTCCATTTATTTCGACCAGGAACTGCTGAAGCAGTTCAGCCTGGAGTATAGCTACAGCGCGGATGCTGGGGGGAATGGAAAGATGGAAACCGTGATGGAACTGAAAAAAGAACCATTGTACAAGAGTTTCGTGGATTCATTGCTACCCTATCTGCAGGGCAACCAGCTAATCAATCAGCAATTGCAAACATTGAAACTGCGCGAAGCCCTGCTCATCCTGCTGCAATCCCAGCCTTCGCTTGCACGCCTGCTCTTCGATTTCCAGGAGCCGGGCAAGATAGACCTGGAAGAATTCATGAACAGGAATTTCCATTTCAATGTGCAACTGAAAAGATTCGCTTATCTCACTGGTCGCAGCCTGGCCACTTTCAAGCGTGATTTTGAGCATATCTTTCACATATCTCCCAGCAAATGGTTATTGCAAAGAAGATTGCAGGAAGCCCATTACCTCATTCGGGAAAAAGGGAAAGCGCCGGGTGAAGTGTACCTTGAAACAGGATTTGAAGACCTTTCCCATTTTTCCTTTGCTTTCAAAAAACAGTACGGCGTGCCGCCTTCCCAGGCAGCCGTCTGAAAATAACCCCGGCAATTGTCCGGTTCACCCCCTGGTTGGTCCACTACATGGGTATATTCCATGATGCTCGGTAGAAGAATTTCAAATTGCATCAACAATCAATTCTACCATGCAATTCAAAAGAAAGAAAACCCTCATAGTATTACTGATCCTCGCAACAGGCGGATTGACGCTGGCTTTCACGGCGAAAGTCCCGGTAAACAATCCGCCTGTTACCGGCGAGATCATGCTCCCCGCGGAAGTACAGGCGATCCTGGAACGTGTCTGTTATGACTGTCACTCCAATGAAACAAAACTTAGTTGGTTCGACAAACTGCCCATTGCATCCTCCGTAGTGGCAGAACACGTAACCAGGGGTCGAGCAAGATTGAATTTTTCTGCCTGGGATAGTTTATCTCCCGCCGAACAGCAATCCAACTACTGGCTGATCTATAACAAACTGGCCGCAAAACAGATGCCCCTGCCGGATTACCGGTTGTTGCATCCCGGGGCAAAGATCACGGACAAGGACATGCTGGTACTCCGGGAATTCCTCAATACCGCTACAACTCCTGCCGAAAAAGATACAGCACGAAAAACTATTGGTATAACAGAAACCAACACACGAAATCTACCGGTCTCGCCCAATGGTATTACTTATGATCCAACTTACCGGAACTGGCAGGTATTGAGCACCACTTCCCGTTACGACAATGGCACCATGCGCGTGATGTACGCCAATCCCATTGCCATCGAAGCTGTAAGGTCCGGCCAGATCAATCCCTGGCCCGAAGGCTCCACCATCGCCAAACTGGTATTCCAAAAACTCGAAGACAGTACCGGCAATATCCGCCCGGGCAAGTTCATCAATATCCAATATATGATCAGGGACAGTAAAAAATATGCATCCACCGAAGGATGGGGCTTCGCAAGATTCGATACCCCGGAACTGAAACCCTATGGCAATATCAATACAGACAAGACCTGTATCTCCTGTCACAAACTGGTTGAAGAAACCGGGTTTGTATTTGACGTAACCACTAAATAAACGAACATGAAACAAACAATGATCCTCCTCGCCATAGCTACAATCATACTCTCCGGTTGCCAGCCCACATCACCTTATGGCAAGATAACCCTGCGCGGATTCTCATTCAACGACAATGGTCTGTCTGTAATCACTTACCAGATCAACGACAAGGCAGGCACCATGAGTATTTTGTACAACGATACCCCGCAACAACAATTCAAGCTGGTCACCTACCGCCAACAGGAAAACAAATTCTGGTATGGCAGCAAGATCAATGGCGATTTATTGCAGGTTGAAACCGTTGATAGCAATGGCGCCTATCATTCAGAACCCAACAATATTGTTGACACAACAGCCCGTATTAAATACATACTTGAACAGCAACCCGCTGCATTTCCTCAATAATCAAAACCCATCATCATGGAATTCACAAAACAAAATAGTATTGCAAAAACAGTAGCCCTGTCATTCGTACTCGGTATTGCATCCTGTACACAAGCACAAAACAGCACTCCTTCAGATACCGCTCCGGGCAAGGCTTTCGTCGTGATTGAACTTTTCACTTCCGAAGGTTGTTCCAGTTGTCCGCCCGCCGACAAACTGATTGAACAGTTACAGGAAGAGAACCCCAATGCAGCGTTATACATCCTCGCCTATCACGTGGACTATTGGGACCACCAGGGATGGAAAGACAGGTTCAGCAGCCGAGCCTATTCCAACAGGCAACAACAATACGTGAACTGGCTGAACCTCTCCTCTCTCTACACACCACAAATTGTAGTGAACGGACAATCGGAAAATGTAGGATCAGATGAAGGCGCCACTGTGAACGCCATCAACAATGCGCTCAGTCGCCTTCCCCAGGGAAACCTATCGCTCACCATTTCAAAACAGAATGATGTACTGGAAATCGGTTACCAGTTCGATGGTGATCCCAAAGGCAATAGCATCCTGTTGGCGCTGGTGCAGAAAAAAGCCGAAAGCAATGTCACTGCCGGAGAGAATACAGGCCGTCATCTTCCCCATGTACAGATCGTAAGGGCAATACAGGAAGAGGATGCCAGAAGTCAACACAACCTGCAGATCAAAACGCCTGCCGGTTACAAACCTGGAGAATATGAGTTGATCGCATTTGTGCAAAACAAGAAAACAGGAAAGATCATTACCGCCAACAAATCAAATTTCAATCAATAAAAAAACAGAACAAATGGAATTCAAAGCACATCCAATCGACAAAGTATTGTACACTGCCCACACACATACAACAGGAGGAAGAGACGGGCAATCCCGAAGCTCAGATGGCCGCCTCGATATTAAACTATCCTCACCCGGAACAGGCGCCGGCACCAATCCGGAGCAGTTATTTGCAGCTGGCTGGTCGGCCTGTTTCATCGGCGCTATGGGCCTTGCGGCTCACACGCTGAAGATCAGGCTGCCGCAGGAAACGGCCGTTGATGCAGAAGTAGACCTGGGCTCTACCGGCAATGCATATTTCCTGCAGGCCAGGCTTAATATCCACCTGCCGGGACTGGACCCTGAAACAGCGCGCAATATTGTGGAAACGGCACACAAGACCTGTCCGTATTCCAAAGCCACCAGCGGCAATATCAATGTTGAACTGAACCTGGTATAAGTAAATTCGGAGAGCCGTCGCCCGCGTCCCCGCGGGCGACGGCTCTCCGATAATCAGTATTTCATTTAACTTCGGTAATTACAAATGAAAACACCCGCATTCCGCGTTTCGCATTCTGTTATCTGGGGCAGCTCACTGTTGCTCGGCCTGCTCATGGCTGTGCCGAAGATCGCAGATAAGCATTTCAATCTTCATGAGACCATCGCCAACTCGGTGATCACTTTCGTGTTTTCCATTTTTGTTTGGTATTACAGCATGTACACCCTGCCAGCTTATACTGCCAAAGATGTAGCGAAAGGATTTTCAGTTACCCGTTTGCTTAAAACCATCGGGCTGGGTGTTGCGCTGATGTTCATCCTGGCTTACGCGCAGCAGTTGCTGCTCACCCACCTGGATTTCGGACCGGTAATGCTGATGATCGAAGTACGCGGCATCCTCATCAGTCTGACCTTTTACATGTTCATCCACCTGCTCTACCAGAATTATCATAACCAGCAAGTGAGCATCGCACTTGAACGCTCAAAGATGGACAATCTCGCCGCACAATACGAATTACTCAGGCAACAGGTAAACCCACATTTTCTGTTCAACAGCCTCAACACCCTCAAATACATGGTGGAGAGCGGCGACAAACACAGTGTCGACTTCATTTTAAAACTGTCCGATTTTTACCGTTTTTCACTCGAAAGCCGTAAATCGGACCTGATACTCCTTTCCGAAGAATTGAAAATACTGGGATCTTATATTTTCCTGCTGAAAGCAAGATTTGAAGAAGGGATGGAGATCAGTATCGATGTTCCGGAGAACTGGGCCAGCACACAGATTCCTCCATTCACATTGCAACTGCTGGTTGAGAACGCCATCAAACACAATATCGTTTCACTCAATAAGCCCCTGCGCATGCGTATTTTTACAGAAGGGAATTTTCTCATCGCGGAGAACACATTACAACTGAAAAGGACAACCGAAGCGTCTACAGGACTGGGCATCGACAATATCCGGCAACGCTACCAACATTTGAGTGGCAAAGCAATTGAGATCCATCCGGGCAACCAATATTTTACTGTCAAACTTCCGAAAATATGAAGATCGTCATCATCGAAGACGAAATAAAAGCGGCAAAATCACTGGCGGGGCTGATCACACAGCTCAGGCCGGAATCACAGATCATTGCTCAGTTACAGAGCGTGGAAGCTGCAGTGGATTTCTTCAGCAGGCAACCACAGGTTGACCTCCTCTTTATGGATATTCAGTTGTCAGACGGTATTTCCTTCGATATCTTCAAAAGCGTCAGCATCGCCTGTCCTATCATTTTTTGTACAGCATACGGAGAATATGCTATGGAAGCCATCAAGGCCAATGGCATCGATTATATACTAAAACCTTTTTCCAGGGAAGAGCTGGAAAAAGCGCTCGCAAGAGTTGATGCACTGAGTAATTTCTTCCAGCGTGATCATAACGCTGACCTCACAGCGCTTTTCAATAAACTGGGCAGGGAAGAAGGCAAAAAGAGTTTTCTCGTTTTCCAGAATAACAAATACATCACCATCGCCTCGGGTGATATTGCCTTTTTCTACACACGTAATGAAACCACTCACCTGGTGAACTTCCGGAAAGAAACCTACACCATACCCAATTCACTAGATCAGTTACAGGGTCAGTTGTCCGCTTCACAATTCTACCGGCTTAACCGGCAATATATCATCAATTTCGACGCAGTGAAGGAAGTGGAACATTACTACGGCCGGAAACTGCTGGTGCACCTGCATGTACCTGCCCCGGACGATCTCACCGTAGGTAAGGAAAAATCCACTGCATTCCTTAATTGGCTTTCTGAACGATAAAGCCATTACATAAATTTCCTCTGGCACGGTTTCAGGAAATTCATTATTATTGCAGCTCCCAATGAACCACTACTTCAAAATATTCGATTCGTACATGGCATTCCTGCGGAGCGCCTGTGCGAACGTGCCATAGTTGACTGTCTCCCCTTTTCCCGCATATTGTTAACTGTAACTGGTTGAGCATTCAACCCTTCTATTCATTTTAAATTTTTTATTGTGAAACGAATTGCTGTTACCGGCATGGGTAAGGTAGGCTCTTTGGTGGGCACCTTGCTGGCCGACATGTTTTCTGTAACCGGCATCGACAGACAGGCGCCTGCATCCCCGGTGAGTTTCCCCGTTGCCCAGGGCAATGTTGCCGATCCCGCAGAACTGAAAAAGCTCCTCAGCAACCAGGATGCTGTAGTGTCCTGTCTGCCCTACCATCTCAATCTCGCTGTTGCAAAAGCCGCGTACGAGCTCGGCATCCACTACTTCGACCTTACAGAAGATGTAGCCACCACAGCCGCCATCCGTAAAATGGCTGAAACCTCCAAAGGCGTGATGATCCCGCAATGCGGACTGGCGCCGGGTTTCATCGGCATCGCAGGATCTCATCTCACCAAAACCTTTACCAAACTCAGAGATATCGAACTGAGGGTGGGTGCGCTTCCCCGCTATCCAAACGGATTGCTCGGTTATTCATTCACGTGGAGCCCTGCCGGTGTGATCAATGAATACATCAACGATGCGGAAGTGATCCACAATGGCGTTCGCAAAATGGTGCCCTCTCTCGAAGGTCTCGAAACCATCAATATCGAAGGACAGGAATTTGAAGCCTTCTCCACCTCCGGAGGTCTTGGTACACTTTGTGAAACGCTGGAAGGAAAAGTGGACACGCTCAACTACAAGACCATCCGCTATCCCGGCCATGCCAGGCTGATGCGCTTCCTCTTGTATGAACTGATCCTCAAAGAAAAAAGAGAACTCACAGAACAGATTCTCACTGAAGCAAAACCACCGGTAAAAGAAGATGTCGTATATACATATGCGGTAGTAGAGGGATGGAATGGTAATGAACTGAAACGCGAAGAATTCTACCGGGCTTATCATCCCCGCGAAATCAATGGACAGAACTGGAGGGCCATTTCCTGGACCACAGCTGCTTCTGTTGCTGCCGTTGTGGAATTGGTAGCTAATGGCAAACTGCCTGCGAAAGGATTTGTGAAGCAGGAAGATATCAGCCTGGATGATTTTTATGCAACCCGCTGGGGGCGCATGTATGCGGAATAACTTTTTGTAATGCCGGGAGCGGGGGATGGTGAAGTCGGGCTGATGAAACAAACCAACGCAGTTGGTAGTTATTGAGCTGTGGGTTGGGTGGATTTGACTTCGGTAATTCTAATGAGCTTTTTCGCTTTTGTTTCATCGGCCCTTTTCCCCATGCCCGCGCTCCCGGCCCCTTCCGCACTGGCGACATTATTGATCTGGAATCCCCTACCCCCCTGAGTACGCCCCGACAGCACACCTACAGCAATAAACAAGCACTAAACAGGCAACTAACCAGCCATCAACCAGCAATTACCAAATAATAATAACCTTTTTCTACTCAGGCACCCACTGCAACCTTTATTCAGGGTGATGCACTATTTCCCATCCCTCCCCTCTTATCGAATGCTGGTTGGAAGGGGGAAAACTATTGCAGTTGCACGTCCGGAGATATGGTTGCAAAGGTGATATGAAAAGGTGGCCTTGAAAACATAAGCGAAAAAGCCTGGCCTGGCACCACCGCCCCATCTCACCTATCCTCAGCTCAACAAATATCCTCCCGCGCCGGTTTGTTTTCCAGCCACCGTTCATATCCCTTTGCGACCGCCCCGGCACAGCTTTGCAACCCGCACCCAGCCTTCGATTTTAATCCCCCTTTCATGTTGATTGCAGTAAATTTGTAATGCTTGTTTAATGTCACTACCATGAATAAACACCTACTCATATCGGGGTTAGGGATTTTATTCCTGTCAAATGCTTCGTCGCAGAATAAGATCTCTTATGCTATACCCAGAACATTACCATCGCCTATTCCGGCCTTATCAGTGGCCGCTTTCCAGAAACTGCATATTGATGATCATCTTTCCCGTGATGGGGATCAATTGACCGGACTGAATGCCGGGGGCGATACAATTTTTGTAAGCGGCGTGAAGCGCAATCAACTGCAGGGCAACTGGATGAGTTTCTACAAGCCGGGCCAGGTGCTGGATTCAGGCCGGATGCAAAAATCCGTTCCCGATGGAGAATGGAAAACTTATTATCCCGATGGCACATTGCGCACCATACGTACTTACAATGCAGAAAAACTGGCCTATGTTAAGAATGAGATCCAGCGAAAAGATGGTCGCAGTACGTTTTTTGCACTCACCGGAATTGCCAGAAAAAATATGAATGCCGCCAGGCATCTCTTGACGGCCGGTTATTCTTACCATGCGCTCGACAATGACCATTCGGAAGAACAAGTCATTTCTTTAACAAAAAGAGTTGAACGGAATGCAGGCCAGAACAGTTATCATGCACCTTTCACCCAATGTCTGCATCATGGCCTGTATGTGAATTTCTTCCCGGATGGAAAAACAAAGGACTCCGGCTATTACAAGAATGGTGTGAGAGACGGGTTATGGAACGAATGGAATAATGACGCTACAGTGCTGGCAGTTGGCAGCTACAAACAAGGAAGGCCAAACGGCGACTGGAAATTCTACAACAAACAAGGTAAACTTCTCTATATTCAACTATACTCGCACAACGGGAAACTGAAAGATGTGGTAAAGATGAAATCCTGATATCATTTATTTGATACGCACCGATTTGGAGCTCAGACTGAACCCGCTGAAACATCCGAGCACATCTTCCCCGCTGATGGTGCTGGAAATTGATGCAGGCGTGGAGAATGGACCACCGTTGGCGCGGGCCTTATTGAAACTGTCCCAGAAATTATACACTTTCCTTTCCACGCTGGCCATATGGTAGATTACAGAATCACCCATCACAAAACCACTGCCGTGTGTAAGCCTTAAATATTGTCCGTTCACCAGATCGTCTGTGCCGGGTGAATACCTGCCGGCACCCATGCCACCCCATCCAAAATGAGGCCCATCGCTTAGCGCCTGCCAGTAATACAATTGTGTATTACCGATAGTATCGGGATCTTTATAATGTACAGTGATCCTTCCCTTCAAAACAATGCTGCCATCATCCAGGTCATCTTTGTAATAATTACCGATGGTCAAACTATCCACTTTTACGGCAGGGAGCAGGGCTGTAGTGGCAGAATATTTTTTCCCTTCCGCTTCGATCTCCAGCAAATAGTGATAGCCCGGTCTTCCCATCAGCGCATTGGCGGAATCGGTTATAAGCGCCGGGTCAAAATACAAGCCGGGCACCAGCACAAAATCCAGCTGTGGGATACGCGCCTCCGTTAGTTCTCTTTTTGTAGCTGCATTCCATTCATAAGTATTATCAGGTAGCAGACGACCTTCAGTAATACTTACTTTTGCACCGGTCACTGCAATATTCGCGAAATCGGTATTGAAATAATCCTGGCTTCTTCCTAATATCACATAATTGTATGATGGCAATTCATTATTGATATAGCCCTCAACAATCAGCAATGGTTTATTAGGCTTCAATTTGATATCGAAATCCTTTTCACAGGAAGTGAAAAATGCTACAATGATCGTCAGCAACAGGTTCATCAAAACAGTCATTCTGCACATCGCTTAAAATTTAAAATTCCAGGTAATGCCCGGTATCACAGGGAACAGGAACACTTTCTTTCCCTTGATGGTCCGGTCTTCTTCATCTGCATCGATGTAGATGAAATAAGGGTTCTCCCGGTTATACAAATTATACAGTCCGAATACCCAGCTGCTCTTATAACGTCGATGGTTATCCGGTTTCCTGGTGTAGGTAAATGCCAGATCCATCCGGTGATAGGCAGGCATGCGATAATCGTTGATCTTGTCGTACTGGTTGATATTGGTGAACACAGGTTGGTTCTTACGGCCATCGTAACCGATGCTGTACACGAACCTCCCTGTTGGCATGGTGAGTGCATTGCCGGTTCCATACACGAACACAGCGGAGGCATGCCATTTCTTGCTGAGCTGATAATTGGCTACCACACTGATATCATGCGTTCGGTCATAACGGTAAGGGAATGCTTTCCCTTCGTTCATATCAGGGAAAGTTCTCTCAGAGCGGCTCAGTGTATAACCGATCCAGCCATTGAGCCGTCCTGTTTTTTTCTGGAAGAAGAATTCGATGCCATAGGCTTTCCCTTCGCCAAAGATCATTTCACCTTCGATATTCTGATTGAGTAACAGGCGCGCTCCGGGTTTGAATTCGATCTGGTTCCTAAGTGTTTTGTAATAGGCTTCCACACTCATTTCATATTTTCCTGTCCCGAACCCTTTGAAGAATCCTGCCGCCACCTGGTCAGCAATACCGGGTTTGATAAGGCGGCTGGAAGGGACCCACAGGTCACTGGGGAATGTGGCAGCACTGGTAGTGGCCAGGTGCAGGTACTGGTATGTGCGCGTATATGATAGTTTGAAATTGGCGCTGGTATTGAGTTTATACAAAAGACTGATCCTTGGTTCCGGGTAATGATAACGTACAATGCTCTCTCCTTTTTTGTACGATTCAGTTTCTCCTGTGGGCGCACCTTCGGGATCATAGAGCACGCGTTCGGTTGGGCCTACCTGGTTGAAATAACTGTAACGAATACCTGCAATGAAATTAAAGTCTGTACTAACGTCTATGTCTGTACTAAGATAAACTGCCGCTTCCCTGGCCTGCTGATCACTAACACGCGACCTGAACTCCTGCACACCCTGATTTGACTCGCCCGCACCCGGACGAAAACTATGCCAGATATATTGCAATCCTGCTTTCCAGCGCATCCAGGGTTGGGGAGTATAGCTCCAGTCGTTCTTCAACTGGTAGTCTGTGAGTCCTGAAGACAGGATGATACTGTTGGAACCGAAAGCAATACGGCTCGACAAATTAAAATCATTGCGCACAATTGCCAGCTCTTGTTTCCACTGGTTGTTCAGTTGTTGTTTCCAGGTGAGTCCTGCAATGGTATTGCCCCAGTTGGCATTGAATTCGCGGGCAGGCCCATCATCATCGTCATCAACAAAATTGAATTTGTCTTTTCCCGTATAGAAAGTGAGGTAGAGTCCATTATTCCTGTTGAGCTGAAAGTCGGCCCTTGCATTTACATCGTAGAAGAAATAGCCATTCCTGCCGATGGAGTCCGGCGCAATGAGTTTGGCTACCTGGTCGATATAAGTTCTGCGGAAACTAACATTGAAAGCAGACTTCTTTTTGATCACAGGCCCTTCAAGCGATAAACGCGAGGAGATCAGTCCGATGCCACCGGAAGCTTTGAGCGTATCCCGGTTGCCATCCTTCGAATTCACGGCAATCACACTGCTCAATCGTCCGCCATATTCAGCGGGCATACCACCTTTGATCACTTCAATACTTTTGATGGCGTCGCCACTGAACACACTGAAGAAACCAAGCAGGTGATTAGGATTGTATACGGGAATACCATCCAGCAGAACGAGATTTTGATCAGGCCCGCCACCACGAACATAAATGCCGGAACCGGCATCGCCCCCACTCTTCACGCCAGGCAGGAGTGTGATGGTCTTCATAGGGTCCACTTCGCCAAGTATCACAGGCAGCTTTTGGATCTGCGCCATATCCAGCGTATGCATACTCATCTGGTTCCTTTGCAGGCTCCGGCTTCCCGACACGATCACCGCCTGCAATGACTGCTGCGTAAAACGCAGCGCCAGTCTGATTTCCAGGTCATCCACCAGGGAGATGGAAAAAGCTGTATCGCTATAACCTATAGCTGTAACCGAAATTTTGAATTTGCCGGATGGCAGGCGAAGGGAAATCCTTCCGGAGGAGTCGGCAGGCGTGGTTCTGCCGTTCACACGTACAGAGGCATTACTGACGGGAAGATCGAGACTATCGTGGATGATCAGTGTTAACCGGTGTTCCTGCGCGTATGCAAACAGGGGCGCCAACATCAGAAACAATGCCATCAACATGGAATGCTTTATTACAGATCGTGGCGCCAGGATCATGGGTGTACATTATTTCAGGACCAGGGCAAGAATGCTTTAACGAATATCTTCAACTTTAGGGACAACACCAGCACAAAACGTCCATTTTTTCAGCATTCTCCACAACTAATTTCCAAACCTGCAACCGGTGGTCAGGGATTTGCATTTACAAACCTCAACGATCACAAGAATTGGATCAAAGCTTTTCTGAACCAGATGAAAGAGAATAGATTCCCGGTGGCTATTTGATTGGTTTCCCCTAATTTTATAGAGCCTGCTTTTGTCAGTCCATCTGCCTCATTGGACAAATAAATAAATGGCCTATGTGGTTTTCAAAATCGATACAGCAAACGCTGGAGGAACTTAATGCGGATAAAGACAATGGACTGAAAGAAAATGAAGCAGCTGCGCGGCTGCAGCAGTATGGACACAACAAGCTCACTGCTCAGAAGCGCCGTTCTGTTTTCTCCTTATTTATTGCACAACTGAAAGACGCGCTGATCTATGTACTCTTTGGCGCCGTGGTGATCACTATGGCCATGGGAGAATATATCGATGGCATTATCATCCTGCTGGTGATCATCATCAATGCCGTATTAGGCGTGATACAGGAAGTGAAGGCAGGTAATGCGATCGAAGCGCTCAAAGATCTTTCTGCGCCCAAAGCGCTGGTGAAAAGAAACGGGACCACAACGGAGATCGCATCTGAAATGATTGTGCCGGGTGATATACTGGTACTGGAAGCAGGGCGCTTTGTGGCCGCCGATGTGAGATTGCTGGAATCGGCCAACCTGCAAATTGAAGAATCAGCGCTCACAGGCGAATCCGTTCCTGCTGAAAAAGACGCCAATGCTGATCTGCAGAATGCCAATATACCGCTGGGGGACCAGCTGAATATGGCATTCATGTCTACCGTAGTCACATACGGCAGAGGACTGGGTGTAGTGGTGGAAACCGGAATGAAAACAGAAGTTGGGAAGATCGCCAATATCATCAACCAGGAAAAAGAAGAAAAAACACCACTCGAAAAAAGACTGGATGAACTGGGCAAGACTTTGGGAAAGATCGCCATCGGTGTTTGTGTTGCCATGTTCGGATTGGCCTCGCTCCAGGGAAGGGACCTTGCTGAGAATTTCCTTACGGCCGTATCATTGGCTGTAGCCAGCATTCCGGAAGGACTGGCCGCCATCGTTGCCGTAGTGTTGTCCATCGGCGTTACCAGGATGGCCCGCAAGAAAGCCATCATCAAAAAATTACCGGCTGTTGAAACCCTCGGTTCCGTTACAGTTGTTTGCTCGGACAAAACAGGAACACTCACACAAAATAAAATGACGGTGGTGCGCCTCTTCGACCTCACCGGCCAGGAACTGGAACTGAAAGAAAATGAAAATGAACCTTCCGATGCAGCCCTGCTTCTTACAAAAGCCATGATACTCTGCTCCGACGCCACTTTCGAAAATGGCGAAGGCACCGGCGACCCAACGGAAATTGCACTGCTCAGACTCGGCGACCAACTGGGTATCGATAGAAACAAATTAGCTACTGAAGCGAAGAGGAAAGATGAACTGCCATTCGATTCCGACAGGAAACTGATGTCTACCATCCAGGAAGAAAATGGGAAACTGACAGTGTACACCAAGGGAGCAATCGACCATCTCCTCGATCGTTGTACCATGGTACAGCATAACGGAGAAGCCATTCCCATCACCACCGGACATATAGAACAATTCAAAAAAGCGACCAAAGAGATGTCCGCCAATGCACTCCGGACGCTGGCAGCAGCTTATAAACCCCTGGATGGCCCCATCGGTCAGGAAGAAATGGAAAAAGACCTGGTGCTGATCGGTATGGTAGGCATGATAGATCCGCCCAGGCCGGAAGTAAAGGACAGCATCAACCAGGCAAAGCAGGCAGGTATTACAACAGTGATGATCACGGGAGATCACAAGGATACAGCATTCGCCATTGCCAAAGATCTCGGTATTGCCGATAACAAAAAACAGGCGATCACCGGTTCCGAATTGAAGAAAGCCTCTAACGGCGATCAACAGTTGACATCCTACCGTGTTTTTGCCAGGGTTTCCCCCGAACATAAAGTGAATATTGTACGCGCCTTCAAATCAGAAGGCCAGATCGTTTCAATGACGGGAGATGGTGTGAATGATGCACCCAGCCTCAATACCGCAGATATTGGGGTAGCCATGGGCATTACCGGAACGGATGTGGCGAGGAATGCAGCTCATATGATCTTAGCGGACGACAATTTTGCTACCATCATTGCCGCCATCGAACAGGGACGGAATATTTACAACAATATCAAGAAGTCTGTGATCTTCCTGCTGGCCAGCAATGTGGGCGAAGTGATAACGATGGTATTGGCCATTTTGATCGGCATGCCCGCCCCCCTGATGGCTACACAATTATTATGGATCAACCTGCTCACAGATACATTGCCGGCCATTGCATTGGGAATGGACCCAGGTGATCCCGATGTGATGAAACAAGCACCGCGCAGCCCAAACGAAAGCTTCTTCGCACATGGTGCGGCACAAAGGGTCGTTATTGGTGGTACGGCCATTGGCCTCCTCACCATTGGCGCTTTCTGGTTCGGCTATTACGAGCACGGCTACAGTCCATATGACAAACAAGTACCTGCTAACATTCATGAATATGCGAGAACAATGGCTTTCATGACCATCATTTGCTGCCAGCTGTTCTATTCCTTCACTTTCAGGCATTCCGTCAAATCAATTTTCCAGACAGGCATATTCTCCAATAAATACCTGGTGGGTGCTGTGGTCCTGGCACTGGCCCTTCAATTACTCGTGATGGGATTACCGGTGCTTCAAAAAGCATTCAGGCTGCAAATGCTGGACCTCCAGGGCTGGACCTACGCATTGGGACTGGGCATCGTTCCCGTTATCCTGAGCGAGATACTGAAACTGTTCAAAAGGGCCAGACGCATTTCCTCAGGGGGCAGTCGCTCGCGTCCCCGCGAGTGACGGTTATTGGTTCGCCTCCGGCGAACACTGCGTCGCCGGAGGCGACTAAATATAAGTCACTCGCCGGGAGGCGAGCGACTGCCAGCACCCTGACTACCAGCCACTCACTACCAGCCACTCACTGCCAGCATTCCGAAAAGCAAAAGCGCCCCAGTTGGGACGCCTCTGCAGAGATTACCACTTGCCAAAGTTTATGTATGTGAAGGACAGTCTAGTTTTCTACTTTTTCACTTTTTCAAGTTTCAGCACAACACTTGTTCTGCTGCCAGACACTTCAGGATTGAAACCCACAGTCATCAGGAACTCGCCGGAATATTTCTTACCGGCATCAATAACCGATTTACTTCCGGGATACAGGCTCAATTCTTTCAGCGTATAGAATGCTGATGGATCCAGTCCTTTCAACTGAATGGGATACACACTCCCTTCACCATAACGGTCATTAACGAGATAATTGAACAGCACGCCTTCTGATTGATCTTTACTTACAAATGCCACAGAAGCCACAGCACTTTTTCGCGGATCAGACAATCGATACTGATCTCCCTGGTACACCAGATGTTTGAACCCATTATATTCTTTGATGGCATTCTGACAAAAAGCAAGGTCCTTTTCATTCAGATGGCTCACTACGATATCGAACCCGAGCTTCCCCATCATTGCTACATCTGTTCTGAATTTGATGGGTTGCTTGCCCCAATCCGTCACATGATTGGCGCTTGCGATGGCAGGATAGAAATAGGAATACTCCCATTGAATGAAGATCCTTTCCAGTGGATCGGTATTATCGCTGGGCCAGTATTCTGTGAAATATTTCAACGCTTCATAATCCACACGCCCACCGCCACCGGAGCAAAGCATCATCGGCACCTTCGGATACTTTGCGCGCAAACGCTGCAACACATTGTACAGGCCGCGCATGTATTCGATATAGAAATGGGATTGGTCCTTTCCAAGATAAGCGGAATGGGCATTATAGATCACGGCATTGCAGTCCCATTTGATATAGGCCAGATCAGGGTTCTTAGCAAACAGATTGTCCACCACACCGAAAACAAAGTCCTGCACCACAGGATTGCTCAGGTCCAGCACCAGCTGGTTACGGAAATAATGTTCCTGGCGCGCAGGTTGACGGACCACCCAATCAGGATGCTTCTCGTACAATTCACTTTTCGGGTTCACCATTTCAGGCTCCACCCAGATCCCGAATTTCACACCATTGGCGGCTGCTTCCTTCACCAGGCTTGCCACACCATTGGGCAGCTTGGATTTATTCTCTGCCCAGTCGCCCAGCCCTGCTTTATCATCATTGCGGGGATATTTATTGGCGAACCAGCCATCATCTAACAGGAACAGGTCCACGCCGAGCTTTTTTGTATCGCGCAGCAGTTCCTTCAGCTTGGTTTCATTGAAATCGAAATAAGTGGCTTCCCAGTTATTGAGCAATGTGAGCCTGTCCCCTTTTCCATCCAGCAGCCTGTAATTTCTGGCCCAGTCGTGCAACTGACGGCTCGCAAAACCCTTGCCTTTGCTGGAAAGCAGGTGAATGAATGAGGGTGTAACAAATTCTTCACCAGGCTTCAGGTTGTAGGGAGATGCATAATTATTGATACCGGAAATGATCCTGAGATTGTTCTGGTAATCCAGTTCAAGATCCGTTCTGAAATTACCGCTGTAAGCCAGGGAGCCATACAACACGGTGCCTTCATCTTCCGTTGCAGGTCTGTTCAGCGATACCATGAAAACGGAAGGCAGGAAGATATTGGTACGCGTGCCTAATTTGGAATCGATGGTTTTGATGCCGTGTGTGATCTTCGATTCTTCCGGCTGCATTTCCTTTGCCCAGTCGCCATGATATTGGTTCAGCCAGAATCCCTTTGCCTTGAGATGCAGATTGGCGGAAGCGAATTTTTCCAGCACCACATTTCCTTTCTCTTTGTGTTTGATCACAGACCATTGTTCAATCACATCCTGCCTGGGATATACTTTATAGTGCAGCGTCACTTCAAAATCGTATACAGGATCTTTCAGCAGGATACTGTAATGGGTAACGCCATCGGGCAATTGCTTTTGTTCGTGTTTTACATAACGCAGGTCCAGTGAACGGTTGCCATCGGCATGAACCACAGTGATGGCTGGTTCCACCAGGTTGCGGGAACCGGAACTGGTATAAGCTGCGTTCAATACATCCGTGTAATCGCCTGTTTGTTTGTATACAGAAGGTACGAGCTGGTATTCTTTTTCATTGGCCAGCTTCTTTCCAAAATAAATAACAGAGAGATCTTTGTTTTTGCCGGCTTCCAGCACCAGTGCATTATTTGAAGTCACAACAGGAATGATGGTCTGTGCTTTCAGGCTGCAGGGCAACCATCCGGCCATCAATGCAATACTGCAGCAAACCAGGTGCCTTACAGCGATCATTCCTTTCCTTCTTCGATTCATAGTCATAATATTCAGTGATAGATATGTGTTGGATCTTTCCGGCCCTCTGTGTTATTTGAACTTCGGATCGTATTTGTTGTTGACGGTGATGCCAGGCCAGTTATCTGTTCTGAAAGGCCCGGCAGGCCATCCATCTTTATTGCTGAGATTGGCATGATCGAGTACATCCGACCAACCATAACGTGCAGCCACAGGTGCAGTTACCTGGCTGGACCGAAGGATTACCTGATCGCCGGAAATAACTGCTTCTGCAGGATAGAATTTCTTATCGGCTCCTGCCAGTTCAAAACCGCCCAATGCTTTCCCATCGCGGGCTGTAAGGCCCTGGCCGGTGAATGTAAAACTGATAGCGACTTTGTTTCCATCGATGCTGAAGGATTTGAATACAGGCCCGGATGCGACGACAGGTTTACCATAGGTATCATGCAATGCAATGGCGGCAAGTCTTTCTCCTACATCTTTCTTGTTACGCGGATGGATATCATTGGCATTACCGATATCTGTGATCACGGCCATGCCGGTATGCGGAACAGTTTTGGCAGTGAGCGTTTGAGATTCCCGTATTTCGGCCCAGGCGCTGCCTTTGTTGCTGTTTCCATTATTATCGTTGTAGCTGGTGAGTTGTACAAAATAGAATGGCATATCAGGGTCCTTGAAATGCTCACGCCAGTTGCTGATCAGCAAAGGCATTGCATGACGGTATTCAAAACCACGGCCCGCATTGGCTTCGCCCTGGTACCAGATAGTTCCTTTGATATTCATGCCCCTGAACTGGCTTACCATGCCATTGAAAAGCAGGGAGGGATAATCGTTGGGACCAATTGAATTGGTATTGGTACGAACTTCCTGAATGCGGTAGTTCCAGTTGCCCACCAGCGAATAACGATGGTCATTAACCGAAACGTATAGTTCAGCACTGTCGCCCCAGATGCCGCCGCCACCGCCTGTATCTTCCACGCGAATAGCGATCACATTCTTCCCGGCTTTGAGCACACCGTTGTAGACCCTGTCTGTATTCCAGCCCCGCGTAGCACCCAGGGGCCTGCCATTCAGGAAGCTCTGTTCATTATCGTCTATTTTTCCAAGATGGAAACTGGCAGGTTTGCCTGCATCTTCTTGTCTCACATATATTTCCTTCCTGAACCAGACGATACCATCGAGCCTCGATAAATTCGGCTGTGTTTCCCATGCTCCGGGAATGGGCATGGTAGCCCATTTGCGATGATCGTAGCCCGCATTTTTGTACAGTGCGCTGTCTCCCGCTTTGGGCATGTCTTTCAGCAATTGTTGCTGCTCACTCCGTTCTTTTTTGTAGCGGGCATTTATCAGGTCCTGGAAATCCACCGGCTTCTGCACTGCTTTCATCACATCTTTATAATAAGGATCATTTGAAAGCGCAGCATGACTGATCCAGGCTTCTATCTGTGTTCCACCCCAGGTGGAATTGATCAGTCCTATCGGCACATTCAGATCCTGTTGCAGCCTGCGGCCGAAAAAATAAGCTACTGCGGAAAATGGCGCAATATTACCGGGAGAGCAGGCCTGCCATCGAACATCCCGGAGGTCCTTTTCCGGCCAGGTGGATACTTTCTTCATTACTGTCATCAACCTGATCTGCGGATGCGAAGCATTCCTGATCACTTCATCTGCATCATACACAGAGCCCCATCCTTTTACAGGCATTTCCATATTGGATTGCCCGGAACAGAACCACACATCTCCCAGGAGAACGCCATGCAAAACTGTCTTTCCCTTCTTATCTGAAATAATAAGATCGTAAGGGCCTCCGGCCTTTTCAGGGCCCAGCTCCACATGGAAGCCGCCTTTGGGATTGATAGCTGCAGTTCTCGTTTGTCCATTGAGGGTAACAGTCACCGTTCCTGACTCACCGCTGATACCCCAGATCCGAAGGGGTTGATCTCTTTGTAACACCATACTGTCTCCAAAGAAATCCGGTAGTCTCGGTTGTGCTTCTGCGTAAGCAACAGTCAGTAACAGTGCGGAAAAAACGATTATTGATCGGATATCTTTCATTGTTGTTTTTTTATCAACCGGAATAATTTTGTTTCATGCGGTTGGATGGAGCCTGTCCATTTGTCCTTTTTCCCCACGCTGCGCTGCTGCCAGCAGTCGCGCACTGTGAAGCCGGAAGGGAGGCCCAGAGTTCCGCCCGCGAAACTGTAAGATTGTAAAATCCCGGATTTATTCAAAATAGCCAGCGCCATATCCCCGTTCTGAAGAGGCTTCAGTATCACATCGAAGCTGGTATCGCTTTTGATCAGCTTTCCCTGGTTACCGGCCGGGTCCTGGTTGATGGCGATCACTTCCCGGTTGAGCAGTATTTTTTTGGTGGCCCTGTTCATGGCCATGATATTATTGGTAGCGATAAGAGGGGCCGCCATGATACTCCAGAGGCTCATCTGGCTTTGGTATTCGATATCAGAGCAACCCGTTCCACCAAGATCTGAAGACGGTCCTTTGGCTCCATACAAACCTACTACCAGCATATCGGGATCGTTCCAGCGGCCAGGACCTGCATATTTGTGCAGCATCACATTCACGTTGTAAATATCCATGATCCCCTCTCCATCTTTTCCCTGTTCCTTTTTCCATTTGTCGCGAACATCACCGGTAGTGCGCCAGACGCTGCCGCCTGCATTGGCTGCCCAGAACCAGGGTTGACGCCCACCCCATTCGCAGATACCGAATACGATATCTCGTCCGGATGCCGACAATGCCTGCGCCATTTTTGTATAGCGGGCCTTTGCCGTATTGGAGTCTGCCGGCGCATTGCAGTAATCGTACTTCAGGTAATCGATGCCCCAGGAAGCGAATGTTCTGGCATCCTGTTCTTCAAAATGCAGGCTGGCAGTATAACCCGCACAGGTAAGCGAAGCTGCATCGGAATAGATACCCAGCTTCAGTCCTTTTGCATGTACATAACCGGCGAGTGCTTTGATGCCGGAAGGAAACTTCACGGGATCTGCGATAATATTGTTTTTCTTATCCCTTCCACCCTGCCAGCCATCATCGATGATCAGGTATTTATATCCGGCTGCAATCATGCCGGTAGAATCCATGGCATCAGCAATACTGCGGATCAGCTTCTCATCGATCCGCTCTCCATACAGGTTCCAGGTCATCCAACCCATCGGCGGAAGTGACGCCAGTTTGCTACGGTTTACCTCCTGGGCCTTTGCACATATCGCCAGGCATACGGATAATATCAGCCAGTACAATTTCATTTGCTGGTAGTGATGCTTTTGATTTGTCCGTTCACTTTCAGCTTCACCTTTTTGGAAGTGGGAGAACTGATCTTATATTTTATTACCTGTCCATTTTTCCATTCGAAATCGACGGTAAGATTTCCTCTTGCTTTCAATCCCTTCACACTGCCTTCAGCTTTCCAGAGATCAGGAATGGCGGGGAGCAATTCCACATAGCCGGCATGGCATTGCATCAACATTTCCATGATGGCTGCGGCTGCCCCGAAATTGCCATCGATCTGGAATGGCGGGCCTGCAGAGAACAGGTTTGGATACACGCCACCACCGGCGCCGTAGTTGATATCTGTACGAAGTGTGGGCTTCAGCAATTCGCGCAACAATTTGAATGCGCGGTTGCCATCCAGTAATCTTGCCCAGAATAATTGCTTGTAAGCGATGGCCCAGCTGGGTCCATCATCCCCTCTCACTTCCAGGCTTTTCTTAGCCGCTGCCGCCAGCTCAGGCGTACCGTTGGCCGTGATGAGATTGGCAGGGTACAATCCATAGAGATGTGAAATATGACGATGCTGTGGATCTGTTTCCTTGTAATCTTCCAGCCATTCCTGTATACGGCCATCGGGTGAAATGATGCCCGCGGGCGGCAATTGTTTCAGTTGCGCGCGCAATGTATCGGAAAGACTTTTATCGATCTTCAGTTTCTCTGTTGCCGTGATGATATTATTGAACAGCTCACGGATGATCTGGTTGTCGATAGCAGCCCCCACGCAAATGCTGGCATGATTGCCATTGGGCAGGAGGAAAGAGTTCTCAGGACTGGAAGAAGGCGAAGTCACCAGCCATCCTGTTTTCCCGTCTTTCACCAATATGCTTTTATAGAAAAGCGCTGATCCTTTCAGGATAGGATAGATGCTTTTCAGGTAGGCCAGATCATCGGTGTATACATAATGCTCCCAGAGATTATTGCAGAGCCATCCCGATCCTGATTTGGTAACGCCCCAGCTGGCACTTTCGCCGGGTTCGGTCCAGCCCCAAACATTCGTGATCACATGGGCAACCCAGCCATCGGCATTGTAATAGGCTTTGGCGGTGCGTTCACCGGGCTTCACCAATCCACGCACCAGTTCGGTGAGTGGCAAGTTCAGTTCGGAGAGATTGCTCATTTCAACTGGCCAGTGGTTCATCTGCACATTCACATCCAGGTGATAGTCGCCATTCCAGGGCGTATTCACCTGGTTGGCCCAAAGTCCCTGTAAGTTCGGTGGAAGCAGTCCAACCCTTGTGCTGCTGATGCTGAGATATCTTCCGAATTGTAAAAAGAGAACGGGTAATGATTTGTCTTGCTCAGGCTGTTTGTAATATGCCGCCAGGCGTTTGTCTGTGGTCAGTGATTCAGCAGCGCCTGTTCCCAGGTCAACCGCAACGCGGCCAAACAATTTCCTGTAATTACGGACATGGGTTTGTTTCTGCACTGCATAAGATCTCTGCAATGCAGCGCGCATATTCTTTTCCACCAGGGATTTATATTGCGGGTTGCGGAAATCGGTAGCAGTGGAAACGAAGATCAATGCTTCATCGGCGCCTTCCACTATCAGTTCATTTCCTTTCACGGTTTGTTTACCACCAGTATTCTTCAGTTTCACCTGCGTCAGGTATTGCATTCCTTTTCCGTCGGTTCCGTTATTGAGCTGACCAGCTAACAGTAATGACTGACCGCTGACAGAGCTCTCCCCTCTTTCCGGGCGGCTGATACCAACCGCAAAACTGACAGCTCCTTTTTTACTGGCGGTGATGCGGATAAGGTCCACATCAGCCCCGAAACTGGTGAAATATTCTCTCTTGTATTGAATGCCATTCAAGGTGAAGCTTGTGACGGCGATGGCACTGTCCAGCGACAACCAGCGGCAGTAATCTGAAGGCGTAGTTGCATTTCCGTTATAATTGTACCTGATATTGAGATCGGCCAGCATCTGGAAGCAGCCCCATTGCGGGCCGCCGGAGCCGGGCCCCAGGCAGATAAAACTTTTGTCGATCAGTTTTTGCGCCTCATCATTCTGCCCTTCCGCCAGCAATTGCCTGATGGCAGGCAGTTGCTTGTACGCTTCATAGTTATTGGCATCCTGCGGACTGCCGGACCACATGGTGATATCGTTCAGTACTATTTTCTCTTTTTCCACTCCTCCATCGGGCGTCATGCCCAGGCGTCCGTTTCCTAAGGGAAGTGTCTCTTCCCACTGTGCAGCAGGTTTATCGAACCATAACTGAAGGGGACGCCGCTGCGCAGAAGCAGTCAGGGAAAACAGGATCGCAACAAGACCAATCGTTCGTTTCATAATTCGTTAATTGAGGCAACAAGTTCAACAAAGTTCAACTGTATACGGATTCGGGTAAATGGATTTTATTGTTGTATTAATGGAGATTCCGACGGTTCTATCTCCTGTATTCAACAGTAACCTCACTCAGGTTGCTGTATGCACTCTCTCCACTGGCCACTTTTTTAACGCGGATGCGGATATAACGGATCTGCGGAACACCGGCTGCAAAATCCACTTTGTAAGGACCAACGCCATTGTTATCGAGTGTTACATCCTCCAGCAGGACCCAGCCTTTTGCGATGGCTTCATCCTTCCAGCCCGGATCATTACCCGGCAGGTTGGTGGCCGCATTCGTAATATCAGCAATGCCCCAGATCTCAAACTCGGTTGGATTGTGACAGCAGTCGCGGCCTGTGATCTCGATATTCTGCAGCCGGCGATAGCCCCTGCCCATATCGAAAGTAAAATGGTGCGGCAGTTGTTTATCGCCATTAGAGTGCCATATATTCGGCCATCCCTGCGGCCCCACGGAGCCATCCCATAACCTGGCCACACTGGTCCCTCCATCCCAGGGCTGCACATCATTGGGCAGGGTGGTCACCACGCTGAACAGGCTCTTGTCTGCTTTCGCGATGGTGAAGGCGATATTGGGGAATGTATCCACCATGTTCACGGAAAATGAATCCAGCGCGGTTTCCGATGGAGTGTATTCGCTCTGGTAAGCCACCTTGGTGCCGTATTTGAAATCCGTGATGGTTATTGAGTTCTCTCCCGGCAGAAGGACCACTTCTTTCAACTCATCACTGGTATTGGTATAACGCAGATAAGTAAGCGCATTGGTGGAATCCGGCTGGAGGAAATTGAGTTTCACTTCTTGTCCTGCATCATCCAGGAATTCATACGGATCACCGCTGTTGATATAGCGGTTCATCAGGCTGTTCTGGTAGGAATTGCCATAGACCCTTGCATTCTGCACTTCCACGGGAATGGATTTGTTTCCTTTTGCATCGAAGGAATAAACAAAAAATGAATAAGTATATTCCTGCAGATTATTGATGATAGTGTACACCGTATCTCCGGGGCTGTGTGAAGCGGAACTCACTTCAACGGAATCACGGAAATTATTCCAGTAGATCCTGTATTTGGTAACGGAAGGGTCCGGGCTGGGCGACCAGCCGATACCGAGCCGGCCATTGCCGGGCCTGGTGAACACTTTGGAAATGGAGCCTGGGTATTTGATCTCTTCATTGTTGAGATAATCCCTGAACTCATCCATTTTTTGTGTACAGGCAAGCAGGCAAACCAGACCTGTTATCCAGAGTAGTGATGAATATTTTCTAGGCATATAGCAGCGTTTATGGTTTACCTGGGATCACCCCAGAATGTCAGTTCAGCAATATTGAAAAAGTTGTTGGTACCGGATGCGATCTCCTGGCACTGGAAGCGGATATACCGTACCCTGGGAAGCTCCAGGTTGAAATTGTAACTGAAACCAGCATTCCAGAATTCGAGATCGGAATTGCTGTATGCAGGGTTGGGCAGGCCCGATGGTTTTGCAGGCAGTTTGAATGTGCCGAGATTGATCCAGCCATTGGGAGATGTTTGTCCAACCCCGGGAGCGCCGGGACCGCTGGGTAATGTTTCATCCACGGGGTTGTTCTCCCTGCCCCAGAGCGTCCAGGTAGTGGGTGCGCCTGCCTGCCAGAGCCAGTTCCCACTGCCGTCGATGCCACGGTTCCAGATGGTATAACGGCTAAGCTTAGCCGCCTGACCCATATCGAAAGTGATCACAGCAGGCCAAACCAGCGGCTGGATGGGCTGTTCGGTATGGTAACCGGGAGAGCCTGTATTGCCATTCCACATATTTTCGATCTCCCAGCCAAAACCTGTTTTGGCATCCGTTGGCAGCACATAACGGCCGAATTTCGATTTGTCCATTTGTCTCTCAAATATCGGTTTCACCGTAGTGAATAGGGTATCTGAAACATTGTCCCAGTCATCCGTGATATAGATCCCGAATTGCAGGTTCACGGTATCATAACCCCGAAGGCTATACGCAATGTCCTCCAGCTTCGTGAAACGCTGGTTCACGATCTCGAACTGGTTGGTGATGGGGTCTTTCATAATGGTCACCACACCGATATCGGCCTTTGCAGGATTTTCGAGACTGATATTGATACCGCCAAAATCAGGCTGGGTACTGATTGTAGGGAAGGCCATCAGGTAAGGCGGCGTGTCTGGGTTCACTTTCACTTCTACCGGATCGGATACCACATTTGCCCTGCTCACGGTTTGCAGCGTAACGGTATACTCCTGCTTTTTGGCAAAACCGCTCACATGGATGGTATCGGAATAATAAGATGATTTGGTTTGACGGCTGACCTTGTCATTGATCTTATAGGTGGCCTGCACGTACAGGATGTTTTCGGAATTGGGCAGGTCATAGGTGATGATGGCCTTACCCGGACCGTTTTCCACTTTTACATTTGACACAATTCCGGGTTTTGTTTTATCTCCGGAAACTATGTCTTTGTATTCATCTACTTTGGAACAGGCGAACATCACCACAGCAATGGTTGCCGGCGCCAACAGCACTAAGTATTTTTTATATCGGGTTGTCATACTCATATTTTAAGCATTGTATGTGGAGGTTTACCAGTAAGGGGTTTGCACCAGGTTGGGATTGGTGATCAGATCATATTCCTGGATGGGGAACAGGTAATCCTTCAATCCGAACACAGGTTGATACACGGTATTAAGCTGGTAATATCCTGCTACGGTCTGGTTGAAAACGGACCAGCCCTGGAATGGTTTGCTGAGTACGGATTGCAATTCCTTCCAGCGGCGAAGGTCCCATCCTGCCTGTCCTTCAAATGCCAGTTCGATCCTGCGTTCCTGGTGGATGATCTGCCTCAAACCGTCTTTGGTAGTAGGTTTGGAAGGGTTGCGGGAATGTTGTGCCCAACTGGTGAGTACTCCCTGCAGGCCGGCCTTCGTTCTCACTTTGTCGAGCCATACAATAGCATCGCCATGTGCACCTGTTTCATTCAAACACTCTGCATAGAGCAACCAGAGACCGGAGAGACGGATGAATGTCCAGGGATAGCCCACCCAAACAGAATTGTCGCCGGGAGTAGACTGATAGTGAACCAGTTTCTTGGCCCAGTAACCTGTATTATTGAAGCGGATCTTATCGGGAGGAGAAGCAAAACCATTCACTGCATTTACATAATTCGGATTGAGATCATCGGTCTTTCCGGAACCGAACCAAACACCTCCATCGAAGGCAACACTTGAATAGTAACGCGGCTCACGATTGAAATTACCGGCTACAGTGGTATAATCTTTTTTGATATAGAATTTATTCGCTTCATCGCCTGCCTGCAATTGGTAGCGGTTGGCATAATCGAAGTTGAGGTCTTCATTGATGGGCACACCATTCTTTGAATAGAAGAGCTCACTTTGCGCAATGGGAACAGAAAAATTGGAATAAACGGCAAATACATTTTTGGCTGCTTCAGCCGTTACACGTGGCATGGTCATGTACTGCCAGCCGTAATGCGGGTTGAGCGTCCACACCTGCTCGGGATTCCAGCCATCAACAAAAGCGCCCTGCAAGGTGAGCAATTGTTTGGTTTCATCAGACATATGAACGATGCTACCCTGAACGCGCAATTCATAAGGTTGCGCACCAGCCGCCACTGCAGCATCGATAGCGGCTTTGCAGGCCACCGCGGCACGTTCCCATTTGGCAGGATCGCTGGTTGCAGGAAATAGACTTTCTCCATCTTTTCCTTTGAAGCCTGCATAATCAGGATTGCCGTTGAAAAGCGGACTGGCCTGCGTGGTCAGCACTTCCGCTTTCACCGCCAGCGCAATGGCGCCGGAGATCCTTCCTGCTTCTGTAGCTGCATTCTGAATGGCAGGAGGAAGATCTACAATTGCTTCATCGATCGTTTTCACCACGTAATTGAAACAGGAATCCAGCGACTGCTGCTTCTGACGCACTTCTTCAGAACTGGCATTCACAGGAATGGCCTTGTCTGCAATCGGGATAGGGCCATACATGCGCAATAACCAGTAATGATAATAGGCTTTCAGGAATTTGGCTTCCGCTGCCCAGCGCTTCCTGTTGTAAGGTTCAACATCCAGTGGTACATGGATATTGTCGAGGAATGTATTGCACATGCGTATGCTCTCATACAATTTCAGGCCCATATTGTACCCATCCCAGAAATTGTGGATGGGGTTCAGACTGTTCTGCAAACCGCGCATGAGGTTGAAGCCTCCATCGCCTCCAATGCCGCCGAGCGTGGTCTTATCCGCCAGGTCAGTAGGAAAGAACATTTCCCCGGAAGCCGTGAAACCCGCATTCCTGCGGACATCCGCCAGGGCCTGCAGGTTGGCATAGCAACCAAACAGGTAAGCCTGCGTTTCATTGGCATTGGTAAACGAACTGTTGAGTGTAGCTACATTGTCCGGCGTTACATCAAGGTATTTACTGCATCGTTGAAAAAGGACCAGGGTGCAGCCGGTGAGTAATATTTTGAAGATGATTTTCATATCCGCTTGTTTGAATCGTTCTGGTAATTTCGGTTATTGATCAGGGTTACAGGTCCACTTTCAAACCGATATTGAATACTTTCTGGACCGGATAGGCAAAGCCATTGCCGGCCAGCTCGGGATCCCAGAGTTTGAAGCTGCTGAAAGTAAGCAGGTTCAGACCACTGAAGTAGATCCTCATATTGCTGAGATAGATGGCATTGCTCCATCTTTTCGGGAATGTGAAACCTGCTTCCACTGATTTCAAACGAATGAAACTGCCATTGCGCAACCACCAGGTACTGGTCTGCTGGTTGTTCTGGATCTCGTAGGTGGAGAGGCGGGGCCAGAGCGCATAAAGGTTCTGGTTCTCTTCAGACCAGTGATTGTCTGCATAAGCCTGCAGGATCTGCGCATTATTGGCGAATGGTGCAGTTCCGAAAATGCCGTTATTGAAATCAGTACGGGCGGTTGGATCGATGAAGAAGGAAGACCTGGCCGATCCCTGGAAGAAAGCACTCATGTCGAAATTCTTATATCCAACAGAGAAGCCAAATCCATAAATGATCTGCGGCGTGGAAGGAAGACCGATAGGCACCATATCTTCCTGGTTGATCACGCCATCCTGGTTGATATCGCGGTATTTGATATCGCCACCCCTGGGCAGGAAATCCCCGAAATTCTGAACGGGCGAATTAGCAGCTTCCTTATCATCTACAAACAATCTTTCTGCTATGAAACCAAAAGGCTGATTGATCATCCTGCCGGTGCGGTAGCTCCAGGCATTGGGATACTCAGGCTCTTCCAAATGAACCGCCTTATTACGCGTTGCTGTAAAATTACCGAGTACGGAAGCCCAGAGACCATTCCTGAAATCTTCCCTGTAATTGATGCTGAAGTCAAAACCTTCAGAATTGGCCTTACCCAGGTTGGCGCGGAGATTATTCAGCGCTGCGGATTCTATGCCCACAGTAATGGGGATATAGCCCCGCGAAACAAGGATATTGTATCTTCTCTCACGGTATACTTCAGCAATGATATTGAGTTTATCGAAGAAAGTGGCTTCCACAGCCAGGTTGCTTTTGCGCGAGGTTTCCCAGGTCACATCCGGATTGGGATAGGCTTTGATCACTGTTCCGGCCATACTTACTGAATTGTTGGTACCGAAATAAGAACGTGGACCGTTATTGGGCTCTACTGTACTCAGGTAGAAGAATCGTTGTGTATTGGGATCCCCGATGGCATCATTACCTACCAGTCCATAGCTGCCGCGCAATTTCAGGCGGGTCAGGATCTCACTCATTCTTCCTTTCCAGAATTTTTCATTGCTCACCACCCATCCGGCGCCGATAGTAGGGAAGAAACCAAATCGATGTGCGGGAGCAAATTTTTCTGAGCCGTTGTATCCGAAATTGAACTCGGCAAAATAACGGTTATCGAACGAATAGCTTGCTCTTCCTGATACACCGAGGTTACGGTTGGGGAGCGAAGATTGCAGGTCGCTTCCGTTGGCAGTAAGCGTCTGCTGACGGTTACCCACAATCGAACCGCCTACGGAATGGTCCCCGAAAGTCTGGCTGTAATCCAAACGTCCGAGCATATACACATATGTGTTCAACCACTTGGGACCTTGCTGGTACGAAAGATATTCCTGCGCCTGGCCAGGTTGGTTATTGAGCCAGCTCAGCCTGTACGCCCCTGTTTTTTCGTCTACTGTTACCCGTTGTACATCATAGTAGAAAGGATTGTAGGCCCTGCTTACATCAAAATAGGAGTAGCGGTTGGTGCTGAACATACCAAAGAAGCTAAGTCCGGGCGTAATGAATTTCAGGTTCTGGTTCACTTCAAATTGTGCCGAGATCCTGGACTCGGAGAAAGTTTTATAGCCACGCATCAGTGAAGCGTAGGGGTTGGACTGAAGCTGACTGTTGGCATCGATCCTGTTACCGAAGAGGATATGTTTCGTGTTCCTGTTGGCGCTGTCTGGTTGCCAGTAGGCAGGAAAGCCAACAGGGATCGAGTGCAATACCTGGGAGTAAAGGTCTGTTGCAAATCCTCCGCCCTGGTTGCTGATCGGCCCCATGTATTCATTGAAATTGCCCCAGAGGCGAACGCCTACCTCTGTGGTGGAAGTGGCTTTGATACTGGTATTAGCGCGAAGCTGGTAGTTCTCGAATTTCATTCCTGAATTGAAATTGTTCACAGGATTGACTTCCAGTATTCCATTATCCCTGGAATAAGAACCAGCGATATAATATTTTGCAAGGCTATTGCCGCCACTCACACTGAAGTTGGCACGGTAGGTTTGAGTCTGGTCTTTGAAGATAGCATCCATCCAGTCTACTGCCGGATAAAGTATGGGATAGATACCTCCAGCGCCTTCCAGGTTCTTCTGTGTCCCGATGATCTCATTGGGCTGATAGTATTTTCCAACGCCCGGCGTTCTGGTTGTAACGGCTTCATTGTACATGCGCATATACGTTACCGGGTCTGCCAGTTTGATACTTTTGGTAGGTGCGGAGATAGCAGTTTCTCCACGCAGTTCCACCTTGGCCTTGCCGGCCTTGCCTTCTTTTGTTGTAACGAGTATAACGCCATTGGCGCCACGCGCTCCGTACAATGCAGCAGCACTGGCATCTTTGAGGATGGAGAAGCTGGCGATATCATCCACCTGCAACCTGGCAAGGTCATTGGCGGTGAGCTCCACGTTGTCTACCAGGATAAGTGGACTATTACTATAACCAAGCGTGGTAACGCCGCGGATGAAGAACTGGGAATTGTCCATTCCCGGCTGGCCTCCGCGCTGGAAACCGATCACACCGGCAATCTTTCCTGCCAGCGCATTGGTGAGATTACTGGCGGGGATCTTGAGCTCACCCGGTTGTATAGACGTAACCGATCCTACCACAGCTTCCTTTCTTTCTTTACGGCCGAAGGCTGTTACCACCACGGCGCCGAAAGTGTCTACGATAGTAGAAAGATAAACGGTAGCAACTTTTCCTTTCGCCACCACCAGCTCTTTGGACTTGTATCCAACAAAGGAGAATTCCAGCAGCGCCTGACTACCGGAGATGTCCAGGTGAAAAACGCCTGACTTGTCTGTAGTGGTTCCCTGCCTTGTTCCTTTGATCACTACAGAAACGCCGTTGATTGGCAGCCTGGTTGTACTGTCCATAACATAACCGTTCAACCCGCCATTGGATTGCGCATCAGCCTGTAATGAAAATGAAATAAGGGAAAAGAAAAAAAGGAGAAATGCCGGGAAGGGGTAGGGCAAACGCTTCCGGAAGCGCAAGCAAGCAAATCTGATTTTCATATTTAAGCAATTGTTGGTTTTCCGGCAGGGTTTGTCCTGCCGCAATACGATAGTATTTCCGGTTGCCGCTCCATCTATACTATCCTATACTATACCACTAAGATATGAGAATTATCCGATCTGCCAAAAAAACTTAGGGTGTGGCCCCCAGTCCCCCCCAGTCGCTCGCCTCTGGCGAGTGACTTTTTTTTAGTCGCCTCCGGCGACGCGGTGTTCGCCGGAGGCGAACAAATAGAAGTCACTCGCCGGAGGCGAGCGACTGGCTACACGCTGCTATTTACTGGCCACACGCTGCTATTTGCTGGCCACACGTTGCTACCTGATCTCATAGATGCGCGCGTCGGATGCAGGCACATGCAAAGAGGTTTCAGGTTTGAGCAGGCCGCCCTCTCCGGAGAAAAGTTCTTTATAATACTTATTGCTCACTTTGCTTTGCAATGATGCAGGAATGCTGATCTGCTGATCAGCATTGCCATAATTGAACAAAGCGATGTACAGCTTTTTTCCATCGATTCGATAGAATTGCTCCACTCCCCTGTTACCGGTATTGCCGCGAAGCGGACGAAAGCTCTTCCCGTTGGCTGCAAGCTGCAACAGCGCTTTGTTCTGCAAGAGTTGTTTAGCGGTGTTTGTCCATTTTCCATGTGATGAATAATCATCGCCTGTGATCAGGGAACCTGTCACCAGCGCCGATGCAAGCCTGGCCCTGTTCACACCATTCTGCTCAGTTGCAAACACCACATGGTCTGCATCTACAAAATCATAAAGATGCGATTGCCACCAGCCATAGCCGGTACTGTTCAAAGTGTATTCAGTATGATCGAGACTGCTCCAGGCATCGCATGCAATGCGACGCATATGCACATAGCGCGCGGTAGCAATATTGGGCGAGATGGCCGCATACACAAGCATCTTATCGTCCAGGACACTATCCAGGAATTTCATTCCTTTTTTGAAAGCCTGCATACCGGTGGTAACGGATGGATCATAGAATTTGTCTGCTTCCTGGCAACCATGTCCCAGGAAATCGATCTTGATCATTTCGAAACCAAGCGCTTTCATTTTGTTGATGGTATGTTCGATGCGCTTCTGCGTGGCAGGATGTGTAGGGTCCATGGCCCGGCCACCATCGATATCCAGCATCCGGCCATTCTGTTTTGTCCAGGTTTCCATATAAGAATAATCTGATCCTTCCACTTTTCTATCGGATTTACCCCAGTCGGCGAATGGCGTCCAGTAAATACCAGGCTTCAGTCCTTTCTTTTTACAATGGGCTACAAATTCCTGCAGTTTGCTTATATCGCCATCGATGCCGTGGGTAGTAAAATTGTCCCAGAAAGCATCCAGGTCGATAAACAATGTCTGGTCTGCATTTCTGAACCCCTTGAGACTGTCTGCAAAGAAATCCACCACGCGGATGGCCTGATCAAAACGGATCTTTTCTTTCAGCACGCCCCAACTGTTCCAGCCCATGGGCGTTGCATATTTCCAGTTGCCAATGGAACGTGCATGCAGTTTCCTGTTTTGCTGTGCGAAACTTTCCAGACCATCACGCCAGTCTTCACTCAGGCTGATGAGGATCTTGGGCGAATACACTACACCATACACCGGAAACACTTTCCCGTGTGGGATAACGTCGTGGGTGATGGCACTATCGGTGAAGCCAGACCGAAGTTCAAGTTTTGCAGCTTTGTTCAGACCATTTGACTTCAGCAGGAAACCCGTTTTCCAGTCGTCCTGTTCCAATGAACCGATCACCAGTCCATTATTATCATCTGCATTGTACAGGGCGCCCAGTTCGCTTCCATTGAATGCGGCAGTGGCCAGGGGCATTGCATTGTATCTGGCCCACATATCATTATCGAAAGGAACAAAGAGGGCGCGGTTATCGCCGGGCTGCGACCATTGAAGATTTTCGGTAATCAATGGAGATACAGAGGCCAATGGCCCTGCATTGCGAATGATCATCTGCGTTATGAACTGTTTCTTGCCGGGCAGCACATAGAACAATTGCGTCATCGAGGGATCATTTTCGAATTGCAGGTTGTACAGTTTCGTTTTGCCCAGGTTGGTCTTCATATCCCCGATATGGTAACTGATCTTTCCTCCCTTACGGGTATCCCCTGCTTTATCTGCCTGGTATGCGGCATAAGCATCCTGCACGATCATCTTTCCATTCCAGACAATATCATACTGGCCTTTGTCGAGTTTGTAAACGATCCTGCTGTTCTCCCCGAGAGGGATTTCCAGCAATTGCTGCGCTTGTGCTGCAGCGGAAAGAAACAAACAATAAAATGCCCAGGTGATCGCTCTTTTATTTGCCATAAAAAAAATAGTTCAGGTGTTTAGATGAATTGTTTTTTAGCCTGCAATGCCCAGCGGTGAGAAAAGAATGAACATCCCAACCATCAAAGCCAGCAGCATCGCATAATACAGGTGTCTTCTTTTCCACGGAACAATGTCCACTGCCGCCTGCCGGGGCAGTTGGAAAGGTTGCTCCATCGGTCTCAACCTGCCGATCAGCAACATGATCCCGGAAGTGACCAGGAACAGGATGGCCAGCACATGCAGGTAATGCAATGGAATATCGAAAAGGAATTGCGTGGCGGTGTATACCGTAACAAAGAACAGGATGCCCACTTTTGCAGCCAGCGGCGGTACTTTTTTGGTGAGCAGCCCAACCACCATAATAGTGAAAACAGGCACACTGAAAAAGCTCGACACTTTCTGCAGGTAATTGTAAAACCCTCCTTCGAAGTACATGATATAAGGAGAAAAGATGATGGCCAGTATCGTGACACTTACCTGCAGCATCTTCCCGTTTCGTAACAGTTTCCTTTCATCGGCTTTTGCACCGTTCCGTTCCAGCCAGGGCTTGTAAAGGTTCATCGTAAACAATGTACCTGTGCTGTTGAGCCCTGCATTGAAAGTACTGAGCGCTCCTCCGAACACTACAGCCGCCACCAGCCCGATGAATACAGGAGGCAGGATATCGCTCACCAGCCGCGGAAATGCCGTGGCAGTATTTTCAAGGTTAGGATATAGATGTACGGCAATCAAGCCGGGAACATTCAACAACAGCGGTGCAAATAATTTTCCCACTACCGCCAGTGAAATCCCCTTCTGACTTTCCGCCAGGTTCTTCGATGCCAGGGCTTCCTGCACGATGTATTGCTCCATGCCCCAGTAATAAATATTCACCAGCAACATCCCCGTGAAGATGGTGCCAAAAGGCAATACATCTTTCGGGCCGCCGATGCCATTAAGATGGTCCTTATGCGCAATAGTGAGTGTTCTCACGCCTTCCCAAACATCGCCATTGCCCAGGAACCTGAAACCATAATATACTATCATACTGCCACCGATCAGCATACCCACGCCCTGCACCACATCGGTGATGGTAATGGCCCTGAGTCCGCCAAGTACATTGTACAATGCGCCCACCAATCCCACCACCAGTACTATCAATTGTATGGCGGAAAAATAACTGATGCCCAGCCAGGCGTCCACATGAAAGATCCCATTGATAGCCACCGCGCATCCATACAATACGGTTGGTATGAGATTCACGAAATACCCCAGGAGGAAGATGACACTAACGATGCGCTGCGTTTGCACATCAAATCTCTTTGCCAGGAAATCAGGTGTGGTCACAGCCCCGATGCGCAAATACATCGGCATGAGGAATTCAGCAACAATCAGCATGGCCAGTACGGAGCTCATGCCCCATGCCATCACAGACATGTTGGTGGTATATACGAACTCATTCTCCCCGATGAACTGATTGGCGCTCATATTGGTGAGGAACATGGAACTGCCGATCATCCAGAAACCCAGACTGCGATTGCCCAGGTAAAAGCCAACAGGCGTTTGCTGTTGCTTTTTCCGGCGCGTAACGTAAATGGAAACCAGGGCAGCCGCAACCGTTACAAAAAGGAAGCTGAGTAGTATGGTCAGATTCATAATAAAGCAATCATAAGGATCCCCTTCTCAGGAGAACGGTCGGAATCACTTCCTGCACTTTTTCACGGTTCAGCACAAACGAAGCAGCTTTTTCCGCCATGATGGAAAAATCCGTTGAATAGGTGGTGATGCCATCGAAGATGATCTCTTTCACCACTTCATCGTTATGGCTGAGGATGCCTACATCTTTACCCAGCCTGAAACCCTTTGCCTTGGCGTCTTTCAGCATCTGCCAGAGCTCTGCGTTGTTGATGGTGAAATACACATAACCCTTCTCGATGGAGCCGGGAATATATTCTGTCCGGATCACGCTTTGGATTTTGAAATTCTTCACGAATTTCTTGTACGCGTCCAGGATCTCGATCGGCGTGTCCGATGCGGGACGATGGTAATGGATCATGCCTTTGAAATGCCTGATGGCGGGCGCCAGTTCAGCAAAAGCGGCATAGGAGGATTTCTCGAATTCCTGTACCACATAGCTGAACTCTTCTTCCAGTTTCTGGTAGCGGTCGATCATCAGGAATTTGTTCATCGGAAGCGTGCTGAGAATACCCGCAGTGCGTTTATGCGGAATAGGCGCCACCACGTACATCCCGTATTTCCCTTTTACACTGGCTACGATACTTTCCAGCACATCGATATTGTTGTGATGGAAAAAGATATCGATATGGGCAGGTTCTCCCAGGCTGTCGCGGAATGTTTTGTAGAACACTTCCTGGAAACTGTCGAATGCGAAGATGATGAGAGCAATGCGAAGGTTGTTCTCCGTATTCTCGCGGGCCACGTAAAAGCCAATACGGTTCTTACTTTCAACGATACCCCTGCTCACGAGTTCCTTATAACCTTTGGCAATGGTTTCACGGGCGAAGCCCAGCTCTTTTATGAAGTTGTTCACGGAAGGCAGCATGTCTCCGCGTTGGATCAGTTTATCGTTGATGGCGTTGATGATACCCTGTACCAGTTGTTCGTGCTTTGACAGGCCCTGGATATTTTCCAGCTCCCGGACCTGCTCATAAATATTCTGCATAGCAAACAATCTTTTAACTGTACTATTCTATCCTACTGTGTAAATGTATTCAACCTTTTGATGATTCCAAAAACATTTTGCGGCATTCTGAAGGACCCTGAAAAAAATCCCTCTGACAGATCAGAGGGATTCATATCGAAAGATCGAAAAATGGAATTTGCATTCTTATCAGGGCATTCTCCTTCCGGCGCCTTTCTGCCCGCCCTGCTCTATTTCACGGTTTATCTCTTCAATATCCACTGGCCTTTCTGTTGTATCGCCCATGAGATGCAGTGTAAAATAGTCCGCCATTTTCCAGAAAAAATATTCAGTCATATCTCCGAAACCATGACGCTGGCCCGGAAGGATCACCAGGTCAAATCTTTTATTGGCTTTGATCAATGCATTGACCACACGCATGGTATTGGCAGGATGCACATTATTGTCGATATCACCATGCGACAGCATGAGATGGCCTTTGAGATTCTTCACCAGGTCCTGGTTCTTCTCAATATTGTACATGAAGGTAGTATCCTTTTCTCCGATCACTTCTTTCACACCATGATGTTGTTCACTCCACCAGCGGTTGTAAATGGAGTTATCGTGGTTACCGGCGGAAGACACAGCTACTTTGAAGAAGTCAGGATACACCAGCATAGCCGCAGTGCTCATGAAGCCGCCACCTGAGTGGCCATGGATACCTACACGGTTTACATCGAACCAGGGATATCGGTCGGCGAGTTGTTCAGCAGCTGCTTTCTTATCGGCAAGACCATAATCGCGGAGATTGCCGTAGCCATAGTTATGATACCATTTGCTGCGTGCAGGGTGGCCGCCGCGGTTGCCCATGGTGATCACGATGAAACCAAGATTGGCTAACCTGTCTGTCCGGTCCATGGACCGGCCGAAAGCCTTATTCACTGCTTCCGTCTGCGGACCCGGATAAACATACTGGATCACAGGATATTTTTTGGTGGAATCGAAATCCATCGGTTTGTACATCACTCCATAAATATCGGTGATGCCATCATCGGCTTTCACTTTGAAAGGCTGCGGGAATTTGAAACTGGTGGCCATCAGGGAACTGAGATCAGCGGTCTCCAGTTCCATTACTTTCCGTCCATCTGCTGCATAGAGCGCAGATTTGGGGACCGTGTTCACGCGTGAATAGTTGTCTACAAAAAAGGTATTGTTATCGTTGATGCTCATGGCATGCTCGAATTCGCCGGGGTTCAGCAGTTTCAGTCCTGAGCCATCGAAGTTCACGCGATAGGCATGAAGATAATATGGATCTTCATTGGCCTCGCGGCCATTGGCGGAGAAATAGAGCACACGTTTGGCGTCATCGATGCCAAGGATATTCTCTGCATGCCAGGTGCCTGAGGTGATCTGGTTTTTCAGTTTTCCATTTTCGTCGTAGAGATAGAAATGCGCCCAGCCATCGCGCTCACTCCAGTGAATAATTTCCTTGCCGCCATTAACGAGTCCCAGCCTGCGCAGTTCGATATAGGTATTGAACCGCTCTTCGATCAACACTTTTACGCTCCCGGTATTGATATCCACTTTACATACGTCCACTTTTTTCAGATCGCGGCCGGTACGGGAAAAATAGAATTGCTGATCATTGCCCAGCCATTTGGAAGGACGCCAGTCGTCATCACGCTCTTTCGCCAGTGTTTCGGCCGTCCACACATTCAGGTTTTGGTCTTTGAAAAGCGAGACCTGCATTTCCTTACCAGTTTTTGCCACGGCATCAAATAAATACAGATGATCAACCGGCGCTTCTTTTTCCCCTGCCATCATGTACTTGTAGGTTTCCAGCGTGGGGCGGGGATTCGCAACGGAATTGATCACCCAGAGATCATTCACTTTCCGGCTGTCTGTGCGGATCAGGGCAAAATGCCTGCTATCCGGCGCCCACCTTGCTCCTACGCTTTTTCTTTTATTCTTGTTGGCCTCTTTCTCCACATTATTTTCATTGCTGCCGGGGCCGCCGCTTCCGTGGTAACTGAAATATTCCACTCCATCTGTTGTGATGGCATGTTCTACTATGGTGCTGTCGTTTTCCTTAACAAGCGCTTTTTCGTAATTGGCTTTATCCATCCAGTAGAGATTGAAATTCTTTCCAAAGAGGATGATATTACCATCGGGAGAAATATTGGCCCATGAAGGTTTTCGTTTGGGCTTTTTGAAATCGGGCAGCTCAATGAGCTCTCCGGTATTGATATTGTACTCGAAATAAAAGATTTTCCGCTCGCGTGCAGGGGGCGTAGTTCCTTTTCCTTTCGCAGGAGCGGCTGTATCTTTTTTCACTATTTCCTCGGAGCTTTTCACTTCAAACTGAATCCAGTTCTCATCACGCACAAAGCGGAGGCTGTCAATATTCAGGTGCTGCGCATCGAAAGGATCTTTCACAATGCGTGTTAGTTTGGCGGCCATGATGGCATTGTCGAACAATGTTCTCTTTTCTCCTTTTGCAGGATCCACGATATACCATTTCTTTCCATCGGTAGTTTCGTAAACATACCAGAAGCGATCGCTTTTTTTCAACCAGTGCGGGTCTACGGCCGTACTGAATATTAGTTTACTGAGCTTGCGTGGCGCAAACCTGGCGGCCTGCTGGTAGTTGGCTTTCGTTACCGGGGTCAGTTGTGCGGATGCAGCAACAAAGGCAAGCATCAGCATTATAGTGTAAACAACTCTCATGCGTAGGGGCGATTTATTTTTGAATTGGTGAAGTTCGTTGATTGAGACGTTGAAAAAACAGGAACCTTCCACCGGCTATCCAATTATTCAGCCTTTTACGTAAAGAAGCAGCCAGCAGCCAGCTGCAAAAAACAAAAAACCGCCCCGTTTCCAGGGCGGCCTCATGTATAAGGGATACTGCAAGCTCAATATTTATTTATTGGAAGACAATTTTTGTATAGCCGTGATCTTTCCACCCAGCACATCCAGACCTTTCACAGCAGTGGCTGTGCCGGCGTCAAACTTGTACACCATGCTCTTGCCATCGTTCATATAGAAACCGATATAACCTGTTTTATTGTCCATCGGTGCGTAATTGGTGGTGGTCACTCCTGCGATATCAGCAGGATCAGGTGTGCCGGTTACCCAATTGAAGGTTTTGTTCACTACGTTCACAATGGCGAATTGTTTTCCTACTGAATAGGCTCCTTTGTCTTTCGCCATGGTGAGAATGAAAGTATTGTTGCCTACATACAATTTGTTGGTAAGGTACCAGCCACCGGATGCAGCGCTGATATCGAAGAAATAGCTCTGGTCAAATTCGGTAACACCAGATTTCAGACGTGTGATGGCTGAAGGTTTGGTGGAAGTATAATTACCTGCATTGGTGGCAACGGAAGAACTGAACGCATATACGTCTCCGTTATCTACCACTTCCAGTCCATCAGTGAAGTACCTGCCGATATAACTGGTCCTGTTGTCTTTGATCACTTTCTCCAGTGTCATGGAAGGATAGGAATACACCGCAATCCAGGCACTGTCAGGGTATGCAGTACCGAAGCCATCTCCGCAGCATCCTTTGATGCTCATGTAGGGAGCATAGATCTTGTTACCTACCTGTTTGATCCAGGTGAAATGTGCGCGCTCGCCGTTATTGGCCATGGCAACGATGTCTGACTGACCCTCGCCCACAATTTCCAGCTTCTCGGTGCTTACACGGTACCAGAGGGCATTGTCGCCTCCTGTCTGACTGCGCGGGACCTTGATCATAAGGATATCATCACCGGCTGGTGCAAATGCCTGTACTGTCTCCGTCTGAAAATTGGTGAGTTTTTTCAGCTTCCCTTCGGCAGACAGATCATAGGCAGTGACGGCGCCGGGATTTCCCTGGCCATACAGCATGCTGAAGAATTTTCCATTATGGGTAACATAATAGCGATAGGACCCGTCTTGTTCGATACCATTTCCTTCTGTGGAAATGGAACCGGATTCCAGGTTGTCGGCCGTGAGCAGGTAATCTGCCACACCGGTTGTAGCTGCCGGCGTCACAGTAACGATATATGCACTGGGTCCTCCGGTCCCTCCGCCGCCGTTCGTTTCATCTTTATCACAAGAACTGAATCCGATGGCTGCCAAAGAAAATGCAAAAATATACTTGCTGTACTTTTTCATCACTGAATGATTTATTGATGGGTGAATATTTACTGAGCGATAAAATACCTGAACTTGATATTGAACGACCTGCCGGGCTTTTGCAGGCTGAAGTTGTCGTAGAGTTGTGCATTATTGATATTCCTGCACTCCAGTCCGATATTGTAGCGGCCATTCTTCATGGAGTAGACCATATTCACATCGTGACTGGTTTGCATGGGTACTTGTCTTTTCTCATCGTCGCTGCCTCTTCCACCGCGGCTTGGCCAGTACAACCAGAAACGGTGAACATAGAGCAGGTTGTAACCGATGGTAAGCTGATCGTTCTTACCGAACAGCTCTTTGAAAAAAACAGAAACATCTCCGTTACCATAGAGATAGGGCAGGTTGGGCATCCTGTCTTTGTACACGATACTTGGCGCTCCTGTTTCCGGATCAAAACGTTGCTGGTTGATGATATGCTGATAGGTCAGGTTTACGCCTGCTGTAAGAAGTGATTTGTAGGAATATCTCAGTTCCGCTTCGCCACCGATATTGGAAACGCCTTCCAGGTTGGCAGTAGTCAGCTTCTGCTGGTTATTATTGAAGTAGAAGTAGATGAAATCTCTCGCATAACGGTAGATGGCAGAGCCCGATGCCAGGAAGCGATGGTCTTTTTTCCAGTTGAAACCATAGCTGAGGCCAAGATTGAAATTATCACTGATCTCTGGTTTGAGATTGAAATTACTCTCCTGGTTCATCAGATCGCCGAAGATCTCTTCATTTTCGGGAAGACGATTGCTTTTTTCGTAGGAGAATTTGAGTTGAAGATCAGGCTGAACAAAATAACTACCGGCGATACCGTAACCGAAATTCCTGACCGTGTTGCGCTCTGCTTTATAGGCTATATCTCCCCAGTTCCCCGTTGGGTTGTAGGAGATTTCAGTTTTAGCATCCTGGCGCAGGTATTTTCCAAATAGCGTAGCGCTCCACTTGTCTGTTATTTCATATTTATACCCGAGACCAAGAATATTCTTTATCGATTTTTGAGGGATCTCGTATTTATTGTCATCCGGGTAAAGCTCATCGCTGCCTTTCCTGTTGAAGGTGGTGAATACATTGTTCAGCGAAATAGAATGATTTTCTCCAAAATTATAATTCAGGGTAGCGGTTGCCAGTCCCAGATTGTTGGAATATTCATACATTGTTCTGCTTCTCTCGGCGCCCAGTCCTGAATATTGTTTATAATTCCCGAACCAGTCGTACCTTCTGAAAGCCGTATCGATATTCTGTTCTTTTCCCAGGTTGTAGTTGGCATTCAGGGTAAGTTCAAGACCTTTGATGAAGAGGTTTTTTTTCTGGTATTTCAAAGTTGGCATTACCATATTTCCCTTTCTGTGCCAGGCGCCAAATACGGTAGCCATCCTGGCGCCGGTCTGCACTTCCTTGTAATTTTTTCCGAGGCTGATGCCGAACAGGAGTTTATCAGCCCAGGGTTTTCCCACGAAACCGATATTGGTGATCAGGGTCTCATTATGGTATGTATCATGAAATCTCCTGACGGTGGTATTGGGATAATATTTCCCGGTATTGATATCGGATACTTCCAGGGTTACCTTGTAATTATTGTCGGAATAGTTCTGAAAGGCGTTCACCTGCACCGTTAAACCTTTTTTGGATGTGAATGCTGCATTGATATTGCTCCGGTGTGTATTGAAGGAGCCGAAGGAATAGGAAACATCCACATAGTTCCTGTATTTGCTGCCGGTGACGATGTTCACGGCGCCGCCGAGTGCATCTGATCCCAACCAGACCGGCACTACTCCTTTATATACTTCTACCCTTTCGGCAAAGTTGATGGGAATATTGTTGAGCTGAAAGGAAGAACCGAAATTGTCCATGGGAATACCATCCAGGAACAAACGCACCTGGTTACCCGAAAATCCGTTGATGGCTAAATTGAAATTGGAACCTACGCCGCCAGTTTCCCGCAATCTTACACCAGACACGCGGTCCAGTGCATGCGCCAGGTCCAGCGTAGAGTTGTAGAGTTTTTTAGCATCGATGGCGGTTACATTGAAAGCCTGTCGATTGACCAGTTGCGTGGCTGAACGCCCCACTACCGTTACTTTCTGGAGCGATTTGGCTTTGGAAGAATCCTGGTCCTGCGAAAACGCAGGGATTGCGATCAGGCAAAAGGATGACTGAAGCAAAATTTTTCTAAATTGCATTGCTTAATAAATTGAACAGATTTAAAAAGCTCCACCGGAAGGTGGATGAGCCGTACAGTTGGCGCTGTGCGGCTCGCTTTTTTTTTATATATCGGCCGTTACTACCTGCGGCTTGATCAGTGTTTTGGCTATTTTTTTCGTTTTCGTGTTTTTCGAAGTCTTCTTTTTCCTTTTTCCCCACCATACCAGGAATCCTGTAACAGGCAGGCTGGCGCCGATCAATGCGGCAAAGAAGGCCAGAATCTTTCCGGGAAGGCCCAGGATGGAGCCAACATGGATATCATAGTTCATCCTGCGCAGTTTGGCGCCGAAAGCGGCCTCTTCATAAGGCGTTTCGTATACGGGATTTCCTTTCAATTGTTTTCCGGTATGCTGATCGAATACAAAACTCCTGTTGTTGTAATATTTTCCGGCCGTTGGATAGATTGTGATATTGATGGTGGAAGCCGCCCTGGAAGTATCGGCAAATGCATAATAAAAGCCTTCTGCATCAGGATGCTGGCTGCTTACCTGGTTCCAGCAATTGTCCATCGCATTTTGCGGCGTAAAGAATTTACCTGCCTGCAGTGAATCAGATTTCGCTCTTTTGAATTCAGGAAGTGATTGTCCACCTGAAGTAACCCAGTACAATCCATTGCTGTACCATTTGATCCCATACACCATTCCGGTAAGTGCAATGGCCAGCAGGAGGAGCAGGGAATAGAATCCGAAAACATTGTGCAGGTCGTAGTTCACTCTTTTGAAACTGGCTTTCCATTTCACTTTGAAGCTTTGGTCACGCGCGGCTTTTGTCCATTTTCTCGGCCACCAAAGCACCATACCAGTAATCAAAAGTATTACAAAGATGAACGTACCATAATTGACGATGGGTCTTCCAATTTCATAGGGGAGCCAGAGGAAGCGATGGCCGTTGAGGATAAAGCGGAAGAAATCTGTTTCGCCTGCTTTCTTTTCTTTTACACTTATCACTTGTCCGGAATAAGGGTTTACGCGAAGCACAGTATTGCCTCTGCGGCCTTCACCGAGTGCAAGATAAATGGCGCGTCCCTGCTGGTAGGTGGCGTAATTCGGTTTCTTGCCGGGGGCTATCGAGTCCGCGATGCGGATCAGTTGAGAGGGAGGGATCACGGGAGCTGATTGTCTGGCCACCTTTGTTTCAGGCTCCATCAGGGCAGTGATCTCATCATTGAAAACCCAGATGCAGGCTGTGAGACAAACCACCAGCATTATCAGTCCGGTGATAAGACCCAGCCATAAATGCAACCAGGCAGATACACGATAGAAAATACTCCTGTTGCTTTTTTTAGCCTTAAGCGGAGTTTTGGCTTTGATCATAATTCGAACAGATTGTTGTATCAAAAACCACAATTGGCGTTGCGTAACCAGGATGGTTTGTTTTTGATGCTGCAAATTTAGTTCATCCCTCCACCTGCACATTGCGAGATCGGAAACAATGCATTGCGAGATCAGAAATAAGAAGCCTGCCGGTGACGTATCATTTTTCGATACTTTTACGTTCAGGCTTTTTATTAGTAAGCATTGTTTTCACAACTACCATACGAGGAAGGTGAACTGCTATTGCGGGTTGCCGGGGGCGACGAACAGGCGTTCGGTCTGCTATTTGAGCAATACCGTAGTCCATTTTTCCATACCTGCCTCCAACTGACCGGTTCCCGCGACGTATCAGAAGAGGTAGTGCAGGAGACCTTCATCCGTATCTGGGAAAAACGGGAATACCTCCGCGATCTTCAGCATCCCAAAGCCTATCTCTACAAAATATTCCAGAACGTATTGTTCAGTTACTACCGGTATGTGGCCAATCAACGCAGGGCCCGGGGCTCCATCATTCAATATTATGAACAGCAGGACCCGGATGAAGGCCTGAACAGCAAACTCAGGCAGGAAGCGCAACTGGCCCTGATAGAGGAATCACTCAAACTCCTTACGCCGGCGCAGTTGAAAGTATTCAAACTGATCCGCCAGGAAGGACTGAGCAGGAAGGAAGCAGCAGAACAGCTGGGCATTTCTCCCAATACCGTCAGGAACCTTTTGGCGGAAGGGATGCGTGTGCTGAAGGAACATCATCCCGGTATCCATCCCGTGGTATTGCTTTCCTTTCTTTTCATGAAATAAGATCTCCGGAAAAAAATTTCCCATTTTTCATAGTACATCTTTTTCCTTTTTGCATTTACCTATAGACAGATTATGGAAACACCGCAGGACCGCATAGTACAACTGTTGACTCGCTATTCCCAGCGCACCGCTACAGAAGCAGAGCTTGCCGAGCTGACCGAATGGATGGCCAATACCAGCAATTCAGCTCCCTTCGATGCTTTTGTAACGCAGCTATTGGAACAGCAGGCATCCCAACAACCGGATACGCAGGACCCCAACTGGGAGATCCTGTACAAAAAAGTACTGGCAGGCAGACCGGCACTGGCAGAAATACCTGGACCAGCTCCGGTGCGGAGTATCCGCAAACGCTGGCTGGTAGCCGCTTCCGTGGTAGCGCTATTGGGTGCAGGCGCCTGGATCTGGAGCTTGAATTCCGGGGAAACAACAGTTCCTCCGCCAACGGCAAACGCAACATCCATTGGTCCCGGACAGGAAGGCGCCATTCTCACACTGGCAGATGGCAGTACCATTTTGCTGGACAGTATGGGAAATGGAATCGTATCAAAACAAAGTGGCGTGGAAGTGGTATTACGGAACGGAGAATTGAATTATGGAAAAGGGCAACCGGCCAACAAACTTTCATACAATTCCATGAGCACTCCCAAGGGGCGTCAATTCAGACTGCAATTACCTGACGGCACCAAAGTTTGGCTCAACGCTGCCAGCTCCATTCGTTACCCCGTCTCTTTTGCGGAGAACGAACGCCGTGTTGAAATACAGGGTGAAGCCTATTTTGAAGTGGCAGCCAACAAAAGCAAACCTTTCCTCATCAATATAAACAACAAAGCCGAAGTGGAAGTGCTGGGCACCAGTTTCAATGTGAATGCCTATACAGATGAACCACAGATCAGTACTACCCTGCTGAATGGACGCATCCGCGTATCCAACGCGAATACCCGAACAACATCCGGTAAACTGTTGCTGCAACCCGGGCAACAGGCACAGTTGAAAGATGACCGGTATGAGCTGATCAAAAATCCTGATCTCAGCAAAGTGATGGCCTGGAAGAACGGGCTCTTCAATTTCGAAGGAACCGATCTGAAAGAGATGATGCGTCAACTGGTAAGATGGTACGATATAGAAGTAGTATATGAAGGCAATGTGCCCGATGTACACTTCTTCGGTAAAATGAGCAGAAAGCTCGATCTCTCAACGGTACTTGCCGCCCTGAAAGGTTTTGGTCTTCACTTCCGGATGGAAGAAAGGAAGCTGGTGATCATGCCCTGACAGTAATATATCAACGAAGTTATAGCCGTGAAAATGAAACAACGCGGTCATCCAACAAAAAACCGGAAGTGGTTGAAGCACTCCCGGCAGAATTTGTCTGGTTGATCCAATAGACTGATACCATTTTCTAAACCAAACATTGCAATTTATGCAAAAAACTGCTTATTGTAGCCGGAGTGATCTGGCTGCAGCCGGCTCCCCTGTGCATGTTCAGTGGATCACACGCAACTTCAGCACTGAATACGCTCTCCGGACAATCTGGTCTGCAGCTTTCCGGTTACCGGGCCAAATGCTGCGAATTATGAGAATGATCTCCTTTCTGATGCTGATCTCGCTGATGCATGTTACTGCTGCATCAAGATCCCAAACCGTAACGCTGAGCGGAAAGAACCTCACTGTAAGAGCTATCTTCTCCGCCATCGAAAAACAAACAGGCTATCTTGTCTGGGGGAAAGCCGCTTTCCTTGACAGTTCCAAACCGGTTACCATTGTTGCTCACGAAATGCCTTTGTCAAGCTTCCTGGACAAAGTAGTTACAGACCAGCCCTTCACTTACAAGATCGCCGGGAACACTATCATTCTATCAGAGAAACCACCCGGCGCCAGCTTCAATCCTCCCATCGTTCTCTACCAGGCGCCACGCAATTATTTTCCCTTTGCCGGCATGGTGATCAATGCGGAAACAAAGGAAAAGCTTGTCTCCGCAACTATCGGTGTGAAAGGAGCTGCTTACGCAGTGGTAGCCGATCAATATGGCAATTTCAACCTGGGCGAAGTGAAACCGGACGCTACATTGCAGATTTCATCCGTCGGTTTTCAAACGATCGAGATCTCAGCAAAGTCCCTGGTGAATATCAGCCCGAACAATACACTGACACTTAAATCAGGCACCATCCGGAAAATACCTAACGGCATCTACATCATCGCTCTTAACCCGGTACGCGCCGTACTGGCCGAAGTTGTGATCAACAACGGTATGTTCACCAGGAATAAAGAAAGCTTCTCCGGCGCTGCCACTGTATTCACAGGCGCTGAACTGAGGGCCGTTGGCACGAAGAATGCGCTGCAGAGCTTGAAAACACTCGATCCTTCTTTCATCATCGTGGAGAATAACCTGGCAGGTTCCAATCCCAACAGGATGCCAACTATCGAGATCCGCGGAAGAACTACTCTTACCAATACCAATCTGAATGATCAGTTCAGCGCTGACCCCAATCAACCCCTCTTCATTCTCGATGGTTTTGAAACAACCCTTCAAACCATCTATGACCTGGACATGAACCGCATTGCAAAGATCACCATCCTTAAAGATGCAGCCTCTACCGCACTCTATGGATCCAAGGCTGCCAATGGCGTTGTGGTAGTTGAAACCAAACGTCCCGTGCCTGGAAAAATGCAGGTCTCCTATTCAGCCGACTTCAGCGCTGAGCTTCCGGACCTGAGCAGCTATAATCTCATGACAGCCGAAGAGAAACTGCGCTGGGAACAACTCACCAACTCCACATTGAGCACCAGTACCGATGCATGGCGGATCGAAGAACGCTATGCTGCACGTACCGCCGATGTTGCACGCGGCGTGAATACCTATTGGCTGCACGAGCCTGTTCAAACCGGATTCGGCCAAAGGCATTCCATTCAATTCAACGGAGGCAACAGCGATCTCGTGTTCAATGCAGGCGCTACCTATACCAAAAAAGAAGGAGCCATGAAAGGTTCTTCCAGGGAGAACTGGGGCGGCAATCTCGTGATCTCCTATCGCAAAGGCAGATTGAATATCACGGAAAACCTGATGCTGCAAGGATCCAAAGGCATCGAATCACCATATGGTAACTTCGCTACGTTTGCTGCCGCCAATCCTTACTATCGTAAGACTGACGAGAACGGGTTCGTCAACAGACAGCTGGACCCTGTTTATGATACCGCGGAGATCAACCCACTTTACAATGCTTCACTCTACAGTATCAATCAAAACAAGGGCTTTGGATTCACCAATAACCTGAGAGGGATCTTCACCCTCACCAATTCACTGCAACTGGAAGCCGGACTGGCCACCGGTAAGAACAACTCAGATGCAGTAGTTTTCATTCCACCGGACAATACCTTGTTCGATGGTGTTGAAGCCAACAAGAAAGGAAGCTATACCAGCGCGAAAACAGAAACGAAAACAGTGAATGCTTACGCTGCGATCTCATATGGACAAATGATCGGGAAAGGCAGGCTCAGCGCCAATGTCCGTGGCAATATAGAAAGCACTACCAATGAAATGCTGGGCTTCACGGCAGTTGGATTCCCTTATGGCACCAATGGGAACCCTTCTTACGCCTATGGATATGCGCCTGCATCCAGGCCGAATTCAAGCAGGGTTACCAGTCGTGGCGCCGGTATTGCTTCCAGCATCAATTATATGTACGACAATCGTTATGGTATCGACCTGGTTTATACGCTCAGTGGCGCCAGTGCATTCGGTAGCAACAAAAGGTACAAGCCATTCTACTCTGCCGGCGCATCCTGGAATATCAATCGTGAAGAATTCTTCCGGAATATCTCCTGGGTCAACAGCCTCCGGCTGAGAGGGAATATTGGCTACTCAGGCAACCAGAACCTGGGCAACTTCACTTCTGTTTCCACTTACGCATACCAATCCACCAGCAGCAATTACTTCGGTCAGGGCCTGGCGTTACAATCGCTCGGCAGTCCTGATCTGGAATGGTCAAAAACATTGAATGGAAGCTATGGCCTGGAATTCTCCTTACTCAAAAACCGCGTGGGCGGCTCTATCGAATATTTCACCAAGCTCACCGATCCTTTATCTGTTCCGGCTGAAGGGACTGTGCCATCATCGGTGGCTGTGAACAATAGTTATGTGATCAATGTAGGCAATCTCAACACTACCGGCTGGAACCTGAACCTACGCTATTCGCCCGTCTATCAACTGGAGAAGCGTATCATCTGGACCATCGCCGTTACTGCTACACAAAACAAGAGCGAGTACAACGGCTTTTCCAACAGGCTGTCTGCACTCAACAAAGAAGAACAGGAAAGCAATGGCCTGAGCAGGTACTACGATGGTTATAGTCCGGATGATCTCTGGGCCGTTGAATCACTGGGCATCGATCCTGCCAACGGAAGGGAGATCTTCCAGAAACAGGATGGCAGCATCACTTATGTTTATGATCCTGCGGATATCGTTCGTATTGGCAATCTCCGCCCGAAACTGGAAGGCGTGATCACCAATACTTTTGCGTACAGGGATTTCACTCTTGGCATCAGCGCCCGTTATCGGATCGGCGGATATGTATTCAACAGTGCACTGTATAATAAAGTAGAAAATACAGGAGGCAATATCAGCAGTTTTGCGCTGGTGATCGTTCGTCCCAACCTTGACAAACGCGCGCTCTACAACAGGTGGCAAAAGCCAGGCGATGTTGCCGAGTTCACATCTGTAAAGGCATTCAATGCAAGTCCCATGAGCTCGCGCTATGTGCAGAAAGACAGTCACCTCATCGGAGAATCCATCAACCTCGGATGGAGAACAAGCGCTCCCTGGGTGAGAAGACTACACCTGCAGACCATCGGCGCCAATTTTATCCTGAACGACATCTTCCGCATAGAAAGCGTTCTCACCGAGAGAGGGTTGGAATATCCTTTTGCCAGGACCGCTTCCCTATCCATCAACCTTTCATTCTAATTCAAACATGAAGTTTATGAATAACAGCTGTCACATCATCATATTATTGAGCGGCTTGCTGCTACTGGGAGGTTGTAACAAATACCTGGATGTACAACCCGAAACTTCCTACACGGAAACCCAGGTATACAACAATGAAGCTGCCCTTCAGCAGGCATTCAACGGCCTGTACCTGGACCTGGGCTCCACACAGCTCTATGGTTCTTATCTGAGCTCCACCATGATTGAAATGCTGGCCCAGCGCTACAAACCAACCTACGATATGCAGGGTATGAGAAACCTGTCGGGTTTGGTTTATTACGATTATAATTCACAGCCCATCCAGAACCTGTTCGATACCATCTGGCGGAAAGCCTATGCCACTGTGCTTGCCACCAATGTTTTCCTTTCAAAGATCGACAACTCGATTGCCGGGAGGGTGATCCCGGAACCCAATGGCAAACTGCTGAAAGGGGAAGCCCTTGCCATTCGTGCATTACTGCATTTCGATATGCTGCGATTGTTTGGCCCTGTTTATTCCAGCGGCAGTGGCAACAATGCCATTCCCTACTACTCAGCAGCAGATGGAAAAATGCAGCCGCTGTTGACCGGCAGCCAGGTGATGGATAAAGTAATGGCCGATCTTACGGAAGCGGCAGCCCTGCTGGCCGATGATCCCGTGATCACACAGGGCATTGTTTATAGCAGCAACTTCTATTCGGCCGCACGGAATCAACGCTTGAACTATTATGCTGTCAGGTCCCTGATGGCCCGCGCTTATCTCTGGCAGGGCAAAACAACAGAAGCCCATAGTACGGCATTATCTGTAATCTCCGATGGAGAAAAATGGTTCCCCTGGACCAGCACCGATGCCGTGTTCGATGCCACGAATCCCGACAGGGTATTTTCGCCCGAGATCATTTTTGGCGCATACAATCCATTCCTCAACATTAACTACGACAGGTATTTCAATCCTGCACTCTCCGATAACACCATCATGGCGCCCGACCCCACCAGGTTAACGGAAGTGTTCGAAGGTCTGTTACAGGATTATCGATTTGTACAAACCTGGCGCACGGGAAATGGAAAAGCATACCATACTTTTTACAAATACGCACCACTGCCACAACGCCAGCGCTGGGAGTTTGTACAACCGCTGGTCCGTAAATCGGAGTTATACCTGATCCTGGCAGAAACTGATCCAGATCCGGTGAAAGCCCTGGCTTACCTGAACACGGAAAGACGCAACAGGGGCCTGGCCAACCTGGAAACGATCGGCAGCATGGCTGTTGAGCTGAGAAAGGAATACCAGAAAGAGTTCTGGGGTGAAGGCCAGCTCTTCTTTTATTACAAAAGGATCAATGCCACCGGCGTTCCCAGTGGCGCCTCGCCTTATCCCTGGGCTACCGTGGATCCCGTATATACAGTACCGTTACCTCTTTCAGAAACAACAACGCGGTAACAATCGCTAACGTAAAAAGTGAAAAAATGAAACAAGTAATCTATGCATTCCTCCCTGTCAGCCTGCTGTTCATGGCAGTCTCCTGCAAGAAGGAAGCCCTGATGAAATATAAATCAGCAGACAATGTCTACTTCAATTATTTAGTGGGTGTTGATCCTGTCAATAATAACCTGGGATACTATATAGATAGTATCGATCTCACGTTCTCTTTCAGTGACCCATCTGTACAGGATTCCATTTTGAAAATACCAGTAGGGGTAACAGGTGTGGCAACTGACCAGGACCGCAGCTTCAGCCTGGCTATCGATCCTTCTTCCACCGCAAAACCAGGACTGAACTATGAACTCCCTGAAACATTTCTGATAAGGGCAGGCAAAATTGAAGACACTATCCGTATCAAAGTGAACAGAACACCGGAATTGAAATCGAATATGCTCACGTTGTTGCTTACACTACAGGAGAACGATCAGTTCAAGACCCAGTTCAAATTCAGGCCCAGGCAGGGGAACAGTCAAACCAATATCCGCGACCAGGATACCATCCGGACCACCACTTTCAAAGTGCGAATGGCGGATATGCTGGCTGCAGGACCGTATTGGGATACATACTATTTCTGGCACTTCGGCACCTTCAGTGAAAAGAAAGTGAGGCTGATGAACCAGGTGGCCGGTATGCCGCTCTCCCTCTGGTCAAAACTGGCAGAAACTCCGCAGGAAAGATCAGAGATCGCTTACTACGGCGGCTTTATGGCCCGGTATCTCAGCGACCAGGCTGCCGCAGGAAATACAATCCTGGACGAAGACGGCATTACGCCAATGAAAATGGCAGACAGGTATTACTGACCCAATTTTCCTGATTCACATGCTTAAAGATTATTAACATGAAGAAATTATTGATCTGCATATTAGCCGGAACATTGGCGGGAATCAGTTCCTGCTACAAAGACAAAGGCAACTACAGTTACCGTGAAATCAATGAAGTCACATTCGCGCAAATAGATACCACTACCGGGTATTCAGTTTTCCTCGGAGACAGCCTGAAGATCTCTCCACAGCTGATCAGCAGTATGCCCGGTGAACAGCAGGACTATACCTATGAATGGAGCTTCTTCGACAGGATCAATGGAGACAGGATCCTTTCAAAAGAAAAGGACCTCAAAATAAAGATCGATGAAATTCCAGGCCCCTATTCACTCCAGTTCAGGGTCACAGACAAATCCAATGGCAGGCTCTTTCATGTAAGAACGAATGTATTGGTAAAGACCACTGTATATGAAGGTTACCTGGTACTGAGTGATGTAAATGGGAAGTCAAGGCTCGACATGATCTCCTATGACGCCACCAGTGGCAATTTCACACAGATCACCGATGTACTTGACCACATGAAATCCTCACTGCCGCAACAAGGCAAACCGATCAAAGTACTGGCCACCCGCGTTACCAATGCCTTCAACTGGTCAGACTCCACGTACGGTATTTACATGGTCACTGAAGATGGCACCAACAGGGTCCACCCTGAATCATTCGATTATCGTCCCACCTATAATATCCGTTATGAATGCGTGGGTGATTTTCCACAGGATTTCAGGGCTGACAACCTGATTGCAGATCCTGCTTTTTATTTCGTGAATATCTTCCTGTATTCAAATTACAATGTGTATGTGCGGGGATCCGGTGTAGAAATGTATAGCCTGCCCGTTAATAAACTTGAGGGCCAGGCGCCATTCAGGGCAGCGCCCTGGCTTGTGGCCAACAGTTCCCAATATCTCATGATGTACGATATCGATGCCCGCAAATTCAATATGCTCAATACACTCAGTAGTTTCACCGCAGTACCGGCTCCGGTTGCTACTGAAGCCGGACAGCTTGATTACCCCTCCGGAAGAGACCTGGTCTGGATGGAAAAAACGCCTTCCGGTTATGCTTATGCGATAACCAGGGATGTAGCAGGCCCGGATCTTTATCTTACCAAATTCATCCCCGGCGCATTGCCTGTTTATTCAAAACGGATAAACGGAACAGCCATTGGGCAGGCCACAAAATTTGCTGTGGGTTCAATTCCAGAATACCTCTTCTATAGCGTTGGTGGTAAAGTATATGAGTATGATCTCTACACAGAAACCAGCAAACTGATGCTGGACAAAGGCGCATCACCCATAACATATCTTGCTTTCCAGCAGTTCTCCCCCAACAGGAGCCCCGGTACTTATGGACAGTGGCAGCGCTGGCTCACACTGGGATACGCTGATCCAGGCGCACCTGAAGGCAGCAATGGCATAATGGAACAATACTCGGTGCCTGATGCCAACGAAGCACTGGTACTTCAGAAAAAATGGACAGGCTTCGGAAATATCGTCAGCATCAGCTACCGCGAAAGATAAAAGTATAGTCAACCAAATTCTTTACAACATCATTCAGAAAAAAATGGACAACCCGATCGTAAAAATCGAAAAACTGTCGCACCGGTATTCCAGTTCCTGGGCTATCCGCGATATCAATATGGAGATTGGCTCCAGGGGCATCGTAGGGCTGCTCGGCTCCAATGGCGCCGGCAAGTCTACTACCATGAACATCCTCTGCGGTTCACTCAACCAAACGGAAGGCAATGTATTCATCAATGGCATCAACCTGCGTGAACAACCCGAGCTGGCAAAACAACAGATCGGCTTCCTGCCGCAGAATCCTCCATTGTATATGGACCTTACAGTAGATGAATACCTCACCTATTGTGCGGGATTGCGACTGATGCCGAAAGACAAAATGAAACCTGCCATCAAAGAAGCAAAGGAACGCTGCGGTGTTGATCATTTCAGCAACCGACTGATCCGTAACCTCTCCGGTGGCTACCGTCAACGCGTGGGTATAGCACAGGCTATCGTTCACAAACCAGCGCTGGTGGTGTTGGACGAACCTACCAATGGACTCGATCCCAACCAGATCACGGAAGTGCGCGCCCTCATCAAGGAGATCGCCACAGACCGCGCCGTGATCTTCTCTTCACATATCCTCACTGAAGTGCAGATCCTCTGCAAAGAGATCAAGATGATCGAAAGCGGCAGGATCGTTTTTTCAGACAGCATGGATGCCTTCAACAATTATGTAGAACCGCACAGCCTGCTGATGCATCTCGAAAACCCTCCTTCAGAATCGGAACTGGCCCAGGTTGCAGGTGTAACAAAAGTGGAATTCGTAACAGAAAGACAGGTGCGCCTGCATTTCACCGGCGAACGGGAGATCACTGAAAAACTCGTGGCAGCCAGCGTACAGAAAGGCTGGAGACTCCAGGAGATCAGTCTCGACAAGAGCGCTCTCGATGAGATCTTCAAACAATTATCCAATCAAACTTCTCTGAACAACTAAAAGAATAAAATGAAAACGATAAAAAGAGTGGCAGGAACGGAGTTAAGAACTCTGTTCTACTCCCCTATTGCCTGGTTCGTCCTGGTTGTATTCCTGGTGCAGTGCGGCATCGTGTATTTCAACAGCATCGAACAGATCGCTACCCAACAGGAAATGGGAGGTATAAGAATGAGATTCATCACCAATCTCATGAGCCGTGTGTTTGTTGGAAGAGGCGGCCTCTTCAGCAGCATCATGCAGAACTTGTATTTGTTCATTCCTCTCCTCACGATGGGGTTAATCAGTCGAGAAACTTCTTCCGGTACTATCCGTCTTTTGTATTCCTCTCCCATCAGTGTAAGGGATATCATCCTCGGGAAATATTTCGCCATGATGCTCTACAGCCTGATGATGGTGGCCATCGTAGCGATCTTTGTGATACTGGGCATGTTCCATGTGCAGGATGTAGACAAAGGCATGCTGATGACCAGCCTTGTAGGTTTCTATTTATTGCTCTGCGCCTATTCCGCTATCGGATTATTTATGAGCTGTCTCACCACTTACCAGATCGTGGCGGCCGTTTGCACTTTCGTGATGATCGGCATACTAGGTTATATCGGATCGGTATGGCAGAATATCGAATTCGTTCGTGATATCACGTATTTCCTTTCCATCTCCGGGCGTACTGAAAAAATGCTGCGCGGACTATTGACCACCAAAGACGTGATCTACTTCATCGTGATCATTTACATCTTCGTTGGACTGAGCATCCTCAAGATCAGGTCTGGCATGGAATCCAAGCCTGCACTGGTAAAAGCAGGAAGATACCTGGGTGTTGTGGCTATCGGCCTCTTCATTGGGTACATCAGCTCTCTTCCTTCCCTGATCGGATACTATGATGCCACCAGCATCAAGAGCAATACTGTTCGTCCGAACGTTCAAAAGATCATCGAAGACCTTGGTGAAGAACCGCTGGAAGTTACGGTGTACAACAATCTCCTGGGGTCAGCTGCGCAGATGGGACAGGAAGGTTTTCACAATGTGCTGCTCAGCACCTGGGAACATTATCAGCGATTCAAGAAAGGACATAATATAAAAATCAACAGGACCATCACCTATTACGACAGTACCCTGGACAATCAATACATGATGTCTGGTTACGAAGGGAAGAGCATCAAAGAGATTGCGGAGCAGCAGGCAAAAGTGCAGGGACTGAAGATGAAGAATATCAAAACTCCGGAAGAGATCAGAAAGCTGATCGACCTGAGGCCCGAGCTGAACCGTTTCGTGATGCAATTGAAGTACAAGGACAGGACCACTTTCCTCCGCATCTATGATGACCAGATGGTATGGCCAAGTGAAACGGAAGTGGCTGCCGCATTCAAACGCCTGCAAATGGCAAAGCTGCCCAAAGTGGCCTTCCTTACCGGTAATATGGAAAGAAGCATCCTCAGAAAATCCGACAGGGAATATATGAAGATGGCCAGTTCAAAACCTTTCCGCAATTCATTGCTCAACCAGGGTTTTGATGTGGACACGCTTACACTCGAAACACAGGAAGTGCCCGCGGATGTAGCCATCCTGGTGATCGCAGATCCCAAACAGGATTTTACGGAAGCAACGCTCGCACACCTGAAACAATTTCTCAACAAAGGCGGTAACCTTCTCATTACTGCCGAGCCGGTTAAAGATTCTCCGCTACAACCTCTCCTGAAAGAAATGGGTGTGGAATTGTTGAATGGACAAATAGTGCAGGAAGACAAAGATTATGCGCCCAACCAGGTGCGGCCTGACCTCACTCCTTTCGCCGCCACGCTATCCAAGTACCTCGATCGGATGCTGAAAGATACCCTGGCTGCAAAAGTGAGCATGACCGGAGTTTCAGCACTTCGTTACACCAATACAGGGAATTTTGATATTCATCCTTTATTGATGAGCGATCCGAAATTCTCCTGGAACCGGGTGAAAGAACTGGACCCGGAAACGATGACCAGCGCTTACGGTGGCGCAATGATGATGGACATGGGAGGATTTGGAGGTCCCGATGAGGAAGAACCTGTGAAAACAGCTCCAGGTAAAGTAGCGCCCGCAAAACCTAAAGCTCCCAAACCTGCAAACAAAACGTCCAATCAGTTTGCTTCTCCAGCTGCAGCCGCAATTAGTGCTGGACCACGTGACAGAAGGCGTGGCATTTCCGGCACCATCACCTTTGATCCGCAGGATGGCGATGTGAAGGGGCCACTTCCCACCGCCCTCAGCCTGAGCCGTAAAGTGAATGGAAAAGAACAACGCATTGTAATCACCGGAGATGCCGATTTCCTGAAAAACGGGAACTTCTCAACTTCCAACTTCGTGTTCGGTAATACGCTGTTCAGCTTTCTCGCTTATGGCGAATTCCCGATCGATACCTGGCGCCCGGAAAGAAATGATAAAAGAGTGAACGTGAGCACCGACCAGGTGAGCGCGCTCAAACTCACTTTCCTCTGGGGATTGCCTGCTGCGCTGATCGCCTTTGCCGCTATCCTTCTCATCCGCAGAAAAAGGAAATAAAAGACAACCATGTTATTTACCACAGATAAACAAACGCTCGACGACCTGAATGTTTTCGGGAAACACGGAAGCGATTCTCTGTTCAATATCTTCAACCGTTGCGCCACAAGAGGTGGCGCAGCGGTACTCGAAGAAATGTTCCGCTACCCGCTTTCCGATCATGCAACTATCAACCGGAGGAGCGCCATCATCAGCTATTTTGCCGGAGCAGAAAAAAATTTCCCCTTTCCATCTTCCCATTTCGATGCCATCGAGCCGTATATGGCTAACCGTGATGAACGCACCAAACTCACACAGGAAAACAATACCATCGGCAGAAAGATGAGCAATATGGTTGCGCCGGATAATACCACGCAAATGATCATGAAAGGCGTAGCCGCTGTTGCAGACCTGATGCAGGGTGCCCGCATTTTCCTGCTGGAATTGGCGATACCTGACCATCACCCCTATGCGCAGGAAAGGGATTCCATTTTTTCTATTTTGAATTCGCCTGTATTTGAAACTGTATTCAACCTGAAAGGGAAGCCCGGCTTTGCTCAGACCGCTGAACTGGATATCCTTTTCCGGTTCCGCTACCGTGAAGAGATCCGGCAATTCCTGCAACGCCTGTACCAGCTCGATCTCTATATGAGTATCGCCAGGGTGGCCGGGGAAAGGAATTTCGCTTTCGCGAAAGCCCTGCCTGGCAATACACTCAGCGTTCAACTGGATCGCGTATTCCATCCCGGGGTTCCGAAAGCTGTACCCAACAGCATCCGCATTCATCCCGATGGGAATCTGATCTTTCTAACCGGGGCCAATATGGCCGGCAAATCTACTTTCATGAAATCATTGAGCATCGCCATGTTCCTGGCCCATATGGGATTTCCCGTACCGGCCGCCAGCATGGAATTCTCCGTAATGGATGGCATCTACACCACTATCAACCTGCCGGACAACCTGGGTATGGGCGCCAGTCATTTCTATGCAGAAGTGTTGCGTGTAAAGAAGATGGCGGCGGAACTTTCCCAGGGCAAAAAACTGTTCATTGTTTTCGATGAATTGTTCCGTGGCACCAACGTGAAAGACGCTTACGAAGCCACAATCGCCATCACCAAAGGATTTGCCACCAGGCATAACAGCCTGTTCGTGATCTCCACCCATATCATCGAAGCAGGCGATGTACTCAGGGCAGACACACCGAATGTCCGTTTCATTTACCTGCCCACCCGCATGAACGGTAACACTCCCGTATATACCTATACGCTGGAGGAAGGCATCACGGACGACAGGCATGGCATGATCATCATCAACAATGAAGGCATTCTCGATATCCTCGAAGCAGGCATTCAACAAACACAACCAGCATGAGCTTCATAACCGACAAACAAACTTTGGAAGACCTGGGATTGCTGGGCAAATTCAAACAACATTCTGTTTTCAGCATTTTCAACAAAGTGAAAACAGCAGGCGGAGAAAGACTGCTCACGGAAATGTTCCACCAGCCTCTTACCGACGCCACTGCCATCAACGAAAGGAGCAGCCTTTTCCGTTATTTCCAGGATGCCGGCCTGCATTTCCCTTTCGATACTGCGGGCTTCAACCACGTTGAAAATTATATGAGCAGTGTGATCAACGGGAATGGGATCACCAACCTGGCTGCAGTAGCACGCAAAAAATTTGCCGGCGCTTTCCTGCACGACAAACAATACGAACAACTGCAACAGAACCTGCGTGCCACCATCGCCGTACTGGTTGCGCTGCGGGAGCTCGTGAATAAACTGGATATTCCCATGACTGCACAGGCACGGCAGTTATTGTCCGGTAAAAAAATGCAATGGCTGGATGCAGCCAATGGATCAACTCTCTCCATTTTGAATACTGCACGCTATGATTCGCTTCTTCGTAATTCGTTGCGTCAGGAAATGGAATGGCTGCTGGAAACCATCTATCAACTGGACGTATACATTGCCGTTAGTTCCGTTTCCCGGGAACGGGGCTTTTATTATGCTACTGCGTTGCCAGCATCAGCAAATGTCTTCGGCAGTACGGCGCTGCGGCATCCCGGTTTGCCCAACGCTGTGCCCAATGCCATCCGCCTGGACGGCTCCACCAACCTGCTCTTTCTCACCGGCGCCAATATGGCCGGGAAGTCGACACTCATGAAGAGCTTCGGTATTGCCCTGTACCTGGGACATATGGGTTTTCCTGTAGCGGCCGCCAACATGCGATTTTCTATCCGCGACGGGCTGTATACCAGCATCAATGTTCCCGACAACCTCAATATGGGATACAGTCATTTTTATGCAGAGGTATTGCGCGTAAAGAATGTGGCGCAGGAAGTGAGCAGCCGGAAGAATATGGTGGTGATCTTCGATGAACTGTTCAAGGGCACCAATGTAAAAGATGCTTACGATGCCACCCTGGCCTGCACTGTAGCTTTTTCCCGTTACCGCAACAGTGCATTCATCATCTCCACCCATATCATAGAAGTGGGCGAAGCATTGAAGCCTTACAACAATATACAGTTCGGTTATATGCCCACCGTTATGAAAGGGAATCTGCCCACTTATCCCTATACGCTTACCAATGGTATAACCAGCGACAGACAGGGTATGCTGATCATCGAAAATGAAAAAATCCTGGAGGCGCTTTATAACTGAGAAGAAAAGTGAAAAAATAGATGGTGCCGGAAGCGGGATGAGGTACTGCATTAATCCGTAACTTGTAAAGATAAAATGCAGCCAGATGAACTACCACTGCATCCAGCCGCCACAAAGCCTGCAATCATTTGTAAGGTGTTTCTGGATCTTCGAAAGCAATTTCGAAGCACAACCCTATGCCTATCGTTCCATGGCCGATGGTTGCGCAGAACTCATCTTTCATTATAAAGGAATGTTCCGGGAACCAGACCTTGCAGGCAGTAATTTCTATTCGGGCCTGCAGGCCCCTACCCAACAATACAAACGCTACATTACGCAGGAGCAATTCGGCATCTTTGGCGCTTATCTTTATCCATTTGCCATCCCATTTCTTTTTGATCTGTCTGCTTCCAGCATTGCCAATGAAATGCCTGACCTTCCAACTTTACTGGGGCCGGCAGGGAAAGCGCTGGAAGAAAGAATGATCACTGCACAGAACAATGAGGCAAGACTGAACATCCTCACAAAGTTCCTGGAGAAGAAATTGCCGGACAGGTTTGAAGAGAACCCTGCAACTTTCTGCGCTATCCGCCATGTGATAGATACAGGTCCGCAGGTTTCCATTCCTGCCTTATCGGAAAAGTTCTGCATGACCGAGCGCACACTTCAAAGAAAGTTCAGGGAATATGCAGGGCTCAGTCCCAAACTGCTCTCGCGCATTTCCCGTTTCAAAGTTTCACTGAATGATTACGGCAACCGTAATAAACTTTTGACGGAAATAGCGCATGAATGCGGCTATTACGACCAATCGCATTTCATCACAGATTTCAAGGCATTCTCGGGTTATCACCCCAAAGCATATTTTCATGGTCAACCAGAAGGCGCCGAATGGAGGGATGCCTGATTGTCGGAATTCTACAATTTTGAAAGCGCCTGCTTTTCTAATTTTGATAAAAATAGAATTATGGACAAAGTTTTCATTCCACAGGGTTATCAGCGCGTAATGCCTTATGTCATCGTGAAAGGGGCAGATGATTTCCTCCGGTTCATGAAGGATGTGTTCGGCGCCACCGAAAAGATGATGCACAGGCGGGAATCCGGTGAAGTGATGCATGCTGAAGTATTCATCGGGGACAGTGTGATCATGTTTGCCAATTCCGCCGATCAATGGCAACCCATGACGGCAGGATTGTATATCCATGTTGCAGATGTGGACGCCACTTACAAACTGGCCCTGCAGCACGGAGCCACCAGCGTGAATGAGATTGCTGACCAGGGTTATGGCCGCAGTGGTGGCGTGCTGGATCCTTTCGGCAATACCTGGTGGATCACAACCACTACTCCCCAATAATTATTTCAATGTAACGGAAGTACTCTCAAATGCTATATCAGGACAAGCAGAACAAATACAATATCGCTCAGTCTTTAAAGCGTTCATTATGATTCAGGAACTGTTCATTCTCCGGTGGGGTCAGTGATAGTGTATCACCCATTTTCAACAGGTCCTGCAAACTGAAAGGCTGCCTGGCGAGCGCCTTTTGCAGTCCCTCTGCAGTATACACCGCACAGAAGGGTTGATAGAAACCGTTCTCATGATATGCATAGAATTCATTATCGCAGGAAACATATTCACGGATGGTAGTGTATACGGTATCACATTGCAGGCTGGTCATATCACAGGCCAATAACAGGATATCCTGATCTGGCAAACGATGATGAGCGCTCATCAGTCCTTTCAGCGGACCTTCGAAAGCATTATTATCGGGAATGAACTGAGCGGAATTGATCCAGGGAGTATACAAAGGGATTTGCTCCTCTCGTACTGAATAGTATACATCGAGGTTGAGCAGGATGGCTTTGGAAGCGGCCTGAACCGCCCAAATCGAATTCCCGGTGGGGATAGAACCCTTGTCCCTGCCCATTCTGGAACTGAATCCTCCACACAATACAACAGCAGCAAGACGGTTTTCCACTTTCACTGTTTTTTATCGCTGTGTCCCAGGTCTTTTTCCGGAGCTATCACATCGCGAAGCATTTGCTTGAGTTCTTTGATCTCGGCAAATCCTCCGTTCTCTTTCCGGTCGAACACAATTTCATCGTTCAAAAAAATGGTGAATCGTCCTCCCGTTTCAGATGGCCTGAGGGTCACTGCACCGATCAGGCCGTCGAAAGTGATGAGGAATTCCTGCGCCATCCAGGCAGCACGAAGCAGCCACTGGCATTTTGGGCAATATTCAATCGTAAGTACTGGTAACATCTTAATTATTTATTGGCATCGAATTCATAAATATGCTTAGCCAGATCGCCTGTTTGTTAGGGATATGCGCTCCAAACTCCAGGCATACCACTTCTTTTCCCGCAGCATTGTTCCTGGTTTCGCCAATGAATAATACTACTGCACCAGCGTGCGGATGATGAGCTCCCGCAAACAGGACGGCAATATCCACCGGCTTATCCGTAAGATAACTAAACATATCCATGATTTTAACCTCCGCTGCCCCGGGTTTTGATATTCAACCCAACCCCGGTTACCCGCGCGCTGACAAGCATTGCAGAGAAAGTAAGATAAAAAAATAATCCTGAAAAAATGAAAACAGGGGGGGGTAACAAAATCAAACTGCCGTTGATATAACAAGGTATAGCCAGTTGACACCCTCACATTATTCAATGCAACGGGACATGGCGACAAGCGCCACTTCATGTGGGCGACTTTGGGCGAACAAGCAATAGGCAAGAAAGCCTCCTGAATTGATTTCAGAAGGCTTTCTTTTTTCACTTGATGCCATTTTTGTTACTCTGTCACCGGCACCAGCCTGATATGATCGATCATGGCCTGGTTCACAGTTTCATTCATATTTTCATTTGCTTCCAGATAACGGATGCTCAACTGGTGTTTGCCTGCATCCAGGTATACTTTGATCCCATTTGTGTACCCCCAGTTGGACCACTCTTCTTTACCGCGCTGCGGGAACACCCATACTCCGGTATTGGTATCATCCACCATCACAGTACGGATGGCGCATTTATTTTCAGTGTTTGTAGGACCATTGCCATTCGCATACCGGCTTTCGATAAAATACCATCCGGCTTTCTTCACATCAACCGGAATATTCAATATAGTATTCGCTGTTGTACTCAATTCCACAAATCCAGAACCTGTGAATCCCTTGTAAGAATAAGATGCGGGCGCAACAAGGGTTTCCGCTTCATACACAAGTTGGTCCTGTTTTCTTACCACAAACAATGGTTCACTGGCAAACGAAGGAATTCCTTTTTTATCGATCGCCAATACCTGGTATTCTGCGGGCTTTGAGATATCGATAGTAACCTGCGGCACCGTTGTATTCCTGTACAGTTTTCCATTTTTCACAACCCTGTACTGCGCAGCTCCACTGATGGGCTTCCAGCTCAGCAGGTTTTTCTGAAGAACCGTTTCAGGAGTTGGCAGACTGCTATAACTGTTGGTCTTATTGATCGCCTGTGCCGGTACTGGTATTGAGGCAAGCACAATGCTGATGCTATGTGTTCCCGAAATATCGGCTGGTAATTCCGGTTGGTTTAGCTCTTTTCCATCCAGCATGAAAGACTTAACCTGGTTGCCTTCTCCTTCCAATGTTATATTCAATACAGCATTGCGGTATTTGAAATTGGTCATTGTCCTTTTCCCTTTCCAGGCAGCAGGAACAAAGGGCTTGAATTGCAGTCCATCTTCTTTGAACCGAATTCCAAAGAACACTTTGTGCACAATACTGATATTACCGGAAAGGCTCCACAACATATTGCTGGAATTGATCTGTGTACCGGTATAATCGCCATTCTGAGCAACAAAATTCTCTTTGTTCGTAAGGAAGAGCGCAGCCTGCCTGTAAATAGAACTGATACTTTCCATCACCTGCTTTTCATTGCCGGCTTTAGCTGCGGCCCACATCCAGTATGATTGCACGAAAGGCCAAACGGCATTGTTGTGATACGGCGGAATGCCGGGGATATCAGGCCAGATACAGGGTGCGCCGAAAGCAGTCACAGGCATGCGCGAAACAATTGACTGCTGCTGCTTTTCATCAGCAATACCAAATAACACGCACAATGCTTCGCCCAAAGTTTCAGCACGGCCCGATACTGTTTTATACTTTCTGCCGTAGAGGTATTGTCCATAGTATTGTTGTTCCGGCAGCCAGAGATATTTATTGATGCCAGCTTTGATCTGTGCAGCAATGGCTGTATGCTTTTTAGCAACGGCAGGCTGTTGCAGCAGGACCGCCATTTTAGACAACACCTGGTTGGCTTCATAATGCACAGCATTGGTGCCGAGATTTTCTGATTCAAAAATATCAGCGGGCTGCATCCAGCGCGGATAAGTTTGTTCCCTCCAGTCCAGGAAGGATGATTCTCCGCGCACCATGCCTGTTGACTGATCGTACACATTCCGGAGATCGTCTTCGATGGAATTTTTGACGACCTCGTAAGCCTCGGCCAGCCAGGCTTTGTCGCCGGTAGCCTTGTAGATCTCCCAGGCAGCGATAGCCCAAACCATCCTGTCTGTACTCACCGGCCAGGCGCCGCCCGTACCTGTATCCTGGATTATCTTTTTCTTTTTGTTCACTTTTTTCATCAGGCTGTACTTCGCCACCTGTGGCTGGAGATAAGCCATACTGAGTATAATACTGTAACTGATATCGCGTGTCCATACGCCTGCCCATTCCTTGCCGGTACGGAAAGTGCTGTCGGGCTCCACAGCTTTGATCATTTCTTCCAGGCTCAGGTTGTAAATGGCATCAGCAATGGGGTAGCCCGACTGGTATTGAGGAAATGCGCTGATATCCTTACTCAGTTTCCATTGAGCATCTGTCTGGTTCGATTTTTCCGGTGCGTTCATCGATAGTATTGTTTCATAAATACCATCGCCATCTTCATCTTTCAACTGCAGTTCCGGATGGTGCACCAGGTTATCGAAATCCCAGATCAGCGGCGCAGCGCTTCCCGCCACGTACACGCCTTTAAAATCTTCTTTGTAGATCTTATCACCTTTGAAAGTTTCAAAATAACCTTTACTGTTAAAAGACTCCAGCACTTCACGCATATCAAGCCGCAACTTCAGCCGGGTATTTGGAGCGAGGTATTGTTCTTTCACACCGGCTACAGGCTTCAATTGCTTTCCAAATTGTATCAATGGCGTTTCAGCATGGCCATCCTTTGCAACAATATTGAAAGCATGGTCCCTGCCGGACAGCATTTCATTATCCTTCCCATTGATGCTGAACTTGAATGAGATCAGGGAAGATTTGAAAAGATTGGCGGGGCTTTGATAATCCGAATTCATTTCATGGGCAGATAATGCCTTCGCCGTATATTTTCCCTGCACGATCCTGTCTGGGTACACCTGGTACGCGGGACTGGACCAAACAGGTTTTGTTGCATCCTGTGCATGACTGACCGCAGCAAACCCCAGCATTGCTGTGAATAGCCACTTTCCCTTACTGTTCATGTAACTGGTTTAAAGTAGATTTAATGTTTACTCAGTTCAATCGTATGTTCTTTTCCGTTATCAGGTATAGTGATGCTGCAAATACCTTTCGCTGCATCCCAGGATACGCCTGTTGTAAGCGGTTTCTTATCCACCAGGATTTTTCCGGGTTTCTGAGACAAGTAAAACACGAATACCTGCTTACGTTTAAGCGATGGCTGAAAGCCACTACTGTTACGGGCCGACACATTCAGCGTGTATGATTTTTCATTTGTACGGCATTCGAATACTGTTTTGCAGAATTTGTTATCGAGATAATCCTGGGATTCCCCATCATCTTCATACAATTCAAATGAAACCGGATTGGTATGTTCTGCCGGGTACACATGCAGGTAGAGGGGATAATTTTTCTTTTCACCGATATATTGCATCACCGGCATCATGGGTATGATAGAGCCTTTTCTCACCAATACCGGCACCACGCTGAGCGGCGCTTTGTAGGTGATGGTCTGACCGCCATCGTACACTTTTTTCCCATCATTGAAATCAACCCATTCACCATCAGGTAACCAGATCCTCCTGCTTACTGCGCCTTTCTTAACAACCGGCGCCACCAGTATTTCCTTTCCGAACATGAACTGATCATCTGCTGAGGCCGCAGGTTCTTCCTCAGGAAATTCCAGCATCATGGCGCGCATGATGGGCATGCCTTTATCGTGCGCCTGACGCGCATAAGAATAGATATAGGGGAATAAACGATATTTCATTTCGATGGCATTGCGGCAGTTCTTCTCCGCCTCTGCTCCGAAGAGCCAGGGTTCAACAGCATTATCACCTTCATGATGCGCGCGGCTGAGCGGATTGAATACGCCAAACTGCATCCATCTTGTATAGAGTTCCGCCATTGCAGGATAGTCTTTGATATCACCACAATAACCCGAGATATCGCAGGACCAGAAAGGGATCAACCCCATACCTGCTGAAACGCCCACTGCCACTTGATTTGCGAGCCTGCTCCAACCTTCGGTCACATTCTCTCCATTGCCTGCATCACCTGACCAGCCGAATGTGTAGCGTTGCAGTCCGGCATAGGCAGCACGCGTCATTTGGAAAACGCGCTTGCCGGGATTATGTTTCTCGAATTGTTCTTTTACCACTTTATCCCAGGTCAGACCGTACACATTATGGATCTCGCCGTGCATGCCGGCATGATGTTTCATGAACAACCTGTCGGTAGCATCTTCATTGCTCCAGGCAGGTTCTCCCATGTCTGTCCAGAATCCGCGAACGCCGTCACTGATGGGCTTCTGCTGATATATTCCCCACCAGTCGGCAACTTCAGGTTTGGTGAAGTCCACCACACCGCAATTCCCGCCCCAGGGCCAGGGCATATCGTAAGACTTTCCGGTACGCAGATCTGTAGCGAAATATCCTTTTTCATCGGCTTCCTTCCATTGCTCCGCCGTTTTCTGTGAGATCACCGGGTCCTGAGACACGATCATCTTGAAACCCAGTGAATCCAGGTATTGCAGCATTCCGCGGGGATTGTAATAACGGTCGGGCGCCCATTTGAAATTCTGCAATCCTTCCGTCCAGCCAATATCCTGGTAAATGATATCGCAGGGGATTTTTCTTTTGCGGAATTCAGCCGCCACGCTGCGCGCCAGCTTCTCGTTAGTGTAGAGGCCACGGCATTGGGAAAACCCGAATGCCCAGTAGGGCGGCATGATGGGCTTGCCTGTCAACTGAGTATATTGCTCGATTATCTGCGCATAATCATTGCCGTGAATAAAATAATAGATCAGCTCTCCTCCATTGGAGCCAAAGCTGAAATACTCAGTGGAAGTTGCGCCAAAATCGAATTTAGATTTCCAGGTATTGTCGAAGAAGATCCCGTATTTGTAATTACTGAAAAAGAATGGAATGCTTTTGTAGAGCGGATCTTCCAGTGGACCGTAACAGGGCTTATCGCTGTTCCACATGGTATAGGTACGGCCGCGCCGGTTCACCGGTCCTGATTTTTCCCCCAATCCGAAGAACTGTTCATCATTACGCAATTGTTTGAAAGCGGATACATTCAAGCTGTCCTGCACATGTCCTTTCTCGTTATAATCACTCAGCAGTAATTTCTGCCACTTATCAAACACCTGTAGTCTGAAAGGGGATTTATTCACTCGGATACGCAGGCGACTGGTGAAGATCTCATAGGCCTGCGGCTCATCGTTCACATTTACAGGACCGGACTGTTCCAGTTCTTCATTGATCACGGCAAATGATTCATTGTTCCTTTTGAACTGTCCATCGGCGGCGTACCAGATCTTCAGCACAGAGGGGCTGCAGATCTTTACAGACACTTTCGCATTATGCTCTCCATTGAATACAACCGTATTGCCGTTTACGGTATAGCTATTACAATTGCCTGGCGTCTGCGCCTGCATTGTATTTAGCAACAGCATCAAAACAAAGCAACTGATTATACTTTTCTTCATTTCCATTTTCATTGAGGATTCAAAATTCCAGCACGATCATATTCCAGTATTGCAGGGAAGGAACCGTGAGCGAGACGGCATTACCCGTTTGTGTAAACTCCAGCGCTGTAGCCACACCGTTATTAATATCCGGAGAAGCGAGCCAGACTTTCTTTACGGCCTTTGCAGTATTCACTGTCAAGTCCATGTTCCCGATCAGGGAAGGCTTCGCCTGGGTTCCGTTACTGTCCCGCCATTCCAGCGAATTGGCATTGCTGAAATTCACCAGGTGCAGCACCTGCCGGTTGGCGAATTCCTTGCCAATTACAGAAACTTCTCCTTTTGCGGGAGGCCAGTTATTGATAGAGGCTTTTCCATTTGTACAGTTTACCACCGGCGCATTGAAATTACCTCCATCCCGCAGCAGGTTTTCGTAGGCTACCATGAAATCATAATAGCCAACAATTGCATTGCGAAGCTCATCCGGCATCAGCAGATTATTGTTCGGAAAATATTCCTTACCCAGCATATGCTCTCCCAGTTCCAGGTGGGAACCGCCGAAGGCGAAGATCACGGCATCGGCAAGCAACACACCTGGCGTATTGAAATATCCTGCCTGATCGGCTTTATTATAGTTCATATAAGCCGCCAGCACAGTAGGTTTGGTATTGCTGCTGTATGAATTGTTGTTCAGAATAATATTTGAAAGATGGCTGTACTCATCATTCGGTCCCCATACTTCTGTATACAAGAAATCAACCGGAGCTGTAGCGATCTGGTTTTGCTGACCATACTGGTTCACGGCATTCATCAGCAATTTCTTGTTGGGAGATGCTGCCTTCATCGCCTGGATGAAAGGTTTGAAAGTAGCGGCCTGATTGAGCGCTGTTCCATTGTAAGTGTAGAGAGCACCGCGATCTCCGAGCTGATCTATATGGAACCCATCGAAATCCAGTGCCTGGTATACGTCATTGTGTTTGGCTGCGATGTACTGCTGCCAGTTGGTATTGCCGGCATCAGTGAGGTAAATATCACTCTTGAAAAAATTCAGCGGCAGCGGATGTTTATCCTTCGTGGTATGGTTTTGATCTTTGAATACATACCAATCTTCCTGCACGCCATCGGCTGCCGCATCGCTGAGTGCCCCGAAAGCGAGATTGTAGAACATAGCCTGCATACCGCTTTTATGAGCAGCATCGATATAAGATCGCAAAGTGGAAAGATATACATCACGGTTGGAAAGATCTTTCCAAACCGCCTGCGGCGCCGAAGGAGAACCAGCCAGCGGCATATGATGTTTGTACTGCCAGTCGTAGAACTGCAACCCGTTGATATGATGACGCGTGAGATTGTCCATCACAGCTTTGATCTCTGCATCGGTCAACTGTCCGTATTTCGATAAAAAACCGTATCTGGGGAATTTCGCCCAGGAGGAACTAACGTCGATGCCTGTACTGGCGTGGATCTTTTCTTCTCCATCCACCGTTTCATAGATGTCCACCAAATAACCGGTGAAGTCTGCAGCGGGTGCGGTCCAGGACCAGCTGTTTCCCGTAAAAGGCGCTTCACTGATGGTTTCCATGAGATGACGGTAACGCAGTTTGAGGTTCCCGGTGAGTGGTCGGTTTATGGAAAACTGCACAGTTTCTCCAGGCTTATATACGGCTTTATCCTTGTTGATAGTGAGTACAAAAGAATTCCCATAGGTTACCGGATCATTCTTTGGAGCATCTTTTTTACAACTGCTCCAGAGAATGGTGCCTGAGATGAACGCGCACAAAAAATACTTACTGCTTCTGAATGCTGATGGTCTCATACAACTGGTTAATAGTAATGGTGTAGTTACCGGCTTCTGTGATCTTCCATTTGAAGTCCGGGCTGCCACCGGGTACGAATTTCATTTGAGTACTGCCGGGGCCGGATGCATTGAGTACCGGCATGAAGAAATCTCCGCCCCAGTCGCCTTTTTCAACCGGCAGTTTCATTTCGCCGGCTGTCAGTGGTCCGGTCCAGGTGAACACATATGGATTTCCGGGATCTGCCACCATCGGGGTTGGATTATCGATATTCCATCCTGCCGGCGTGGCATCGCCTACCATCCAAACCTGTGCAAAAGGCGTGAAGGGTTTAATGCTGATAGTATTGGCATTGATATCGAGTTTGATCTTGTAGGCGCCTGGTGTAGTGATCTTCCATTTGAAATCGGGATCGCCTCCTGGCACCAGTTGCGCGCCTGTTTCAGTGATTGCCGGATTATTGGTGAGCGGCATATAATAATCTGTAGCGAAATTGCCTGTAGCAACCGGGATCTTGAATTCACCGGCGGCGAGGATCTCATTGTAAGTGAATACAAAAAGATTGGAAGAGTCTACACGCATCTCTGCGGGGTTTTGAATATCCCATCCGGTTGGCACGGCATCGCCCAGCATCCAGAGCCGTTTGTAGAGTGGTTCTGCTGTTTCCAGCACTTCGATAGTGAGGTCAAGCAGATCTACCGTTACGCTATAAACGCCTGATGCTGCAATAATGATCTTATCATCCGGCTGATTATCGTTTTCCCGAAAAACAAGTTTTGTATTGTCAGCCCCCCTGTTGTAGGAAGGAGTGAATTGTCCCAGCGTGGTGATCAGTTTGAATTCGCCGGGTGATAACAAACCCTGCCAGTGAAAACGGCCCGGTTGTGCAGGATCAGCATCCATGGCAGTGGCATTGCCGGCATCCCATCCATTGGGCGTGGCGTCTCCTAGCAGGTACAATGTGGTGGATACCGGCTTATATGGGGTGATCAATACCGTTAGTACTGCTGAGGAATCGCTCGTTCCTTTACCATCGGAAACTGTAGCAATCACTTTTGCCTGCAAAGTTGCTTCTGTTCCCGGCGTGATATTCCAGTGGGTCAGCAGCAGGTTGTTCAGGTCCTTCACGGAATATTTTTTGGAAAGAACAGCTTTCCCCAGATCTTCCGTGAGTGCGTTATTGAAATTATTTCCAGAGAGATCCAGTTTCAGCACATAAGAGATCCCTGCATTGGTGCCATAGTTGGAACCAGCCGTCCAGCTGATGACTACTCCATCCGCGGATTCATTTTTCTGGTTCAATACAATCTTATTGGAATTGGCAGACACTGCCAGTGGCGTACTGCCCTTGTCTGTTTCTTTATAATCTTTCCTGCAAGCCAGCACAAGCAATACTGCCAGGAAGGGAAAACATTTTTTTATGATGGATGAAGCAATCATATCAGACTTTTTAAAGTTGAGCGGTGAGCTTGTTTAGTAGTCTTTGTTTTGTGAAAGATTGGGATTGGCATCCCTTTCTTTCTGTGGGATGGGCAATAAAAGGTGTTTTTCAGCCGCATTTGTTTTACCGATGCTATGCAGGAAATTCAACCCATACTGTCCATTATTCACGCGCACCAGGTCGAACCAGCGATGGCCTTCAAATGCGAGCTCCATCCTTCTTTCGTGAAGGATCTTTTCGCGAAGCGCCTCTTTGTTGAGACCGCTGACATCAGTCAGTCCTGCCCTGTTACGCACACGGTTCAAAGGCCCGCCGGCGTTGATACCTGAGCTTGCCGCCTGGGCTTCTGCGCCGCGATTCAGCTCATTCAGAGCTTCTGCATACATGAGCAGTACATCGGCAAAACGAAGTACTACCCAGTTGGAGGGATTGGTATCGTAATCGGCAGAAATATCTTTGGACACCAGGAATTTCCGAACGTTGTAACCGGTTGAGGAGAAACTGCTCTTGTACACTTTTCCATCGAAGTTGGGGCAACCGGCATAAAGTATCGTTTTATCTTTTCTCGTATCGTTGGCTTCATATGCATTTACAAATTCCGCAGTTGGATGGTTCCAGCCATAACCTCCGCCTACAAAATCGGAGTTGCGCGGACCAGTGAATGTACTTACCCAGCTTGCCTGGTTTTCATTATCCCAGAAACTGAAATTTGTCTTTCCATAATATTGTACTTCAAAAAGCGATTCTATGGAATTCTTTGTTGCGGGAGTGAAATTGTCGCTGTAATTGGTATTCAGCGCATATCCCATACCGTTAAGCTGTGTATAGAGATCCACCACTTTCTGATAATTACCGAGCGTGAGGTATACTTTCATCAACATACCGATAGCGGCTCCTTTTGACGCCCTGCCGATATCGCTGCCACTGTACTGAGACCTTGCAGGAAGATTGGTAATGGCTTTGTTAAGATCATCGATGATCAGTTCATATACTTTTGCTTTGGCTGTGCGGGCGGGACGCAGATCATCGGATGGAGTTTGTGGCTCGGTGATCAGGGGCACATCGCCGAACAATTGCACCAGGATGAAATAATAATGAGCGCGAAGAAACTGAGCTTCGCCCAGGATCCTGTTCCTGAGACCTTCATCCATCTTCATACCTGGCACATGCTGCAATACCAGGTTGCACCGGAGGATACCGGGAGCAGGTCCACGCCAGATATCGAGTGCAGCGGCATTATCAGTTGCCGTAACAAAGTTGGAGATATCCTGGGTTTCGATGCCATCAGTACCACCACCTGCGCCGGTAACACTGTTTCCGGCCCATATATCGGTGGTCCACATACGAAGATTATATAGTTTGGGCCATTGTAGTGGCTGGTAAGCTCCGTTGATTCCGGCAACTGCATCATCCTCCGTTTGCCAGAAATTGGATGAATTCACGGAATCCAGTGGCGTTTTCTCGAGGAACTTGCTGCAACTGGTCATCAACAGGGCGGCGCTGATAACCGGGATATAGAAAATAGATTTCATAAACAAGTTTTGAGGGATTAGAAACTAAGATTGATACCGGCACTGATGGTCCTGGTTACCGGGTACACATTGAGATCAATGCCATTGGAAGGTACTTCCGGGTCGAAGCCGGTGTACTTTGTGAAAGTGACCAGATTCTGACAGGAAACGTACACTCTCAGGCTGCTCATTTTTGCGCGCTGCACCAGGCTTCGGGGCAGCGTATAACCGAGCGTGATATTCTTGATACGCAGGTAAGAACCATCTTCCACGAAGCGGTCGCTCACGCGGGTATTTTTATTAGGATCGTTGAAAACCGCGCGGGGCATGGAGTTGCTGGTACCTTCCCCTCTCCACCTGTCCAGTACCGCAGTTGTCTGGTTCTGTGCAACGGCCATACCTTCCTGCCAGATGCGGTTGGCGTTATAGATATCGTTGCCGGCAATTCCCTGGAGAAAAATGCTCAGGTCAAATCCCTTGTAAGCAAAATTATTGTTCATGGCAAAGATGAAACTCGGGTTGGGATTGCCGATGAATGTACGGTCATCATCGTCTATTTTTCCATCATTGTTCAGGTCCCTGAATTTGACATCACCGGGAGATGTTCTGTTGTTCGCATCGGAACCGGGTACCTGAACAGCCCAGTCGTCCACTTCTTTCTGATTCTGGAAAATGCCGCTGGTCACGAAACCATAGAATTCATTCACGGGATAACCGCCCGCATGCTGGACGGCCAGGACCTGATTCAGACCGATATTGTTTGTATATAATGGAATACTATCGTTCAGGCTCATGATCCTGTTCTGGTTGTAGCTCACATTGAAGCTGGTGTTCCATTCGAATGCGCCGGTGAGATTTTTGGTGTTCACAGCCAGTTCGATGCCCCTGTTCTGAACATGACCAAGATTGATACTGGGAACAACAATATCCGAGTAACCGGTAGAAATGGGAACAGACATCGGCACCAGCATATCCCTTGTATTCTTGAGATAAGCATCGAGTGTAATATTCACGCGGTTCCTGAGAAAACTCGCATCGATACCGATATTCGCCTGTTCCACTTTTTCCCAACGCACACCCGGATTTGGAATGGCCAGTGGCACGATGGCGCTCACGGGCGTTCCGTTGAAATTATATTGAACAGTCTGCAATTTCGAAGTAAAAGAATAGTTACCGATATTCTGATTGCCGGTAACGCCATAGCCTGCACGAAGTTTCAGGTCGTTCACAAATGTTATGTCCCTGAAGAAATCCTCCTCGGAGATCCGCCAGGCAGCTGAGGCAGAAGGGAAGGTTCCGTATTTATTCTCATCACCGAAACGGGAAGAGCCGTCGCGGCGGATAGTGGCGGTTAAGAGATACTTGCTCTTGTAGGCATAATTGAGGCGTCCGATGAATGAAAGCAAAGCCCACTCATCGGCTGTGCCGCCCACTGTTGGGTCGAGTGTGCCATTATCCAGTTGCTGTGTAGCATTACTTGCAAATTTCTGGATAGACCCATCTATGTTATCATTGCGGTTGGTCTGGGCACTTGTGCCGACCATTGCGGTGAGGCGATGTCCGCCATGAAAGGATCTTTCGTAAGTGAAATAATTATCCCAGAGCCAGGTAAGGCTTTTATTGTATTGCTGGTAGAGAGCTGAATTCGGTTGCGGAATGGGTTGCCAGTTGTATTTGGGGCTCCAGCTCCTGTTGTCCCAGAACATGGCCTGCATGCCGCCGGTGGTTTTGAATTTGAGGTCTTTGAACAATGTGAGTTCAGCAAACACATTACCGAGGATATTGTAACCCGCCGTTTTATTCTCGTTGATGGTTGCCTTTCCTATCGGGTTGGCAATATCGCCTACCCATGAGGGTTGTCCTACCGGTCCTGCATAACTGCCATCGGCATTGTATACTGCCTGTGTTGGCAGGGCCGCCATGGTATTACGGATATCGTAGGAGCCGCTTTTTTTGATATCGTGGCTCATGGTGAGGTTATTACCGAAACGCAGCCAGTCGAACACTCTTGAATCATGATTGAACTGAAGTGTGTAACGTTTATATCTGGTATTGATCACGATCCCCTGCTGGTCCAGCATAGTTCCTGAAACATAGAAAGTGGATTTGGGGCCGCCTCCTGAATAGGACATCGAATAATTCTGCATGGGGGCAGAACGGAAGAGCTGGTCCAGCCAATTGGTGCCGGCTCCCAAAGACGGAGGATTGGCAAATGCAGGATTCTGCGCCTGACCGTTATTACTCATCATTTCATTGTGCAGGGAAGCGAACTGTGAAGCGTTGAGCAGGTCTATCATGGAAGTAGCATTCTGCACGCCATAAAAGGCTTTGAAGTCGAGCGCACCTTTTCCGGACAATCCGCGTTTAGTGGAAATCAGTACAACACCGTTGGCGCCGCGGGAGCCGTAGATGGCCGCGGCGGATGCATCTTTCAGGATCTCGATGCTTGCGATATCATCAGGACTGATGGTATTGAGCGGAACATCAGTAGGTACTCCATCTATCACCAGCAGCGGATCACTGTTATTGATAGTGCCGATGCCGCGGATGCGGATCGTGGCATTACTGCCCGGCGAGCCCGAGGAAACGATCTGCACACCGGCAGCGCGTCCCTGGATGGCATCACCGGCATTGGTAACCGGCAATGATTTGATGTCTTTACTATTCACAGAGCTCAGCGATCCGGTGAGATCGCCTTTCTTCTGCGTACCATAACCTACAACTACCACATCGGCCATCGCATTATCGGCTTCTTCCATCACTATATCGAGCGTAGTGAGGTCTTTCACTGCTGCTTCAAACCGGAGATAACCGATGGATGTAGCAATGATGGTATCGGAACTGGTGACGGTAATGGAATATTCGCCATTGTCCCCCGTAGAAGTACCAGCAGATTTTCCTTTAAGCTGGATTGAAACCGAAGACAGTGGCTGATTGTCTTTCCTGGCTGTTACTTTCCCTGTAAGTGTGCGGCTCTGTGAAAAAGCCAGCACGGGAAATACCAATAAGCAGAGAAGCGGGGCGTAATGTTTTACCCGGTGAGTGCTACCTGGCATAATGCAATCGTTTTGGTATTAGCGTTGATAATTGAAGAAACAGATATTCAACTACGAAAGAAAATATAATTTCTCCGGTACCGGTATCTGTCCGTTCCATTTTCTGATCAAAATGTACCAATTTAGGATAAAAAGAGACAAACAACTAACAAACAATTACTTGCACAAATACAGGCAGCTGTCTTTTTTCAATTGCAATACCTACATTTGATCACAGGACAATGCGCTCCAATTACACCATACGATTGCTTATAACATTGCTGCTCTGCTGCATCCTGCAGTCCGGCACACATGCACAGTCGTACTATTTCAGGAACTACCAGGCAGGCAATGGGATCTCCAGCAATACCATCACTACTATATTGCAGGATAAGAAAGGGTTCATGTGGTTCGGCACAAGAAATGGATTGAACCGTTTCGATGGCAACAGCTTCCGCATCTTCAAACATGATCCGCAGGACAGTACCAGCATCGGCAGCAATTCTGTATTGAGTTTATATGAAGATGAACAGGAACAATTATGGATCGGCACTTACAAAGGCATTTACCGCTACGACCCGAAAGAAGACCGCTTCTATTTTTTCGATCAGTTACCTGCCGGTGAAGTGCGCTATATCAAAGCAGATAAGGAACAGCAGGTATGGATCATCTGCGATTTCCATTTGTACAAATACGATCCTGTCAGCCGATCCCTTCAAAAATTCGACAGCGGCTCTGCACAGGAACTGGTACTCACATTGTCAGAACAGGGAGATTGCTGGACAGCCAACAGTAATGGACAAATAAAAAAATACAATACAGAAAAGAAAGAGTTCATCACATATGAGCTGCCAGTAAAGCAGCCCTATACCAATATCCAGGATATCTATCCTTTCAACGACAGCCTGGTACTCTTTGGCACCATGGATAAAGTATATCTTTTCAATATCCACACCAGAACACAACAGGATGTATTTGCCGCTTCCCGCAGAAAAGGAGTGATACAGTTGCACAAGATCATCCGGCAATCACCCACTACCTGGTGGCTGGGCACAGAAACCGGCATCTATATTTATGATTTGCAAAAGGGCATCATCAATCTTGTTCAGAAGGAATATGGCAACCCCTACTCTATTACGGACAATGTGATCTATTCTTTTTGCCTTGACAATGAAGGCGGCACCTGGGTGGGCACTTTCTTCGGTGGTATCAATTATTATTCTCAACAAACGAACCGTTTCCAGAAATACTTTCCCCATAATGGCCCCGACCGTTTGGGTGGCAATCTTGTTCATGAGATCTGCCAGGATGAAAAACAAAATATCTGGATCGGCACGGAAGATGCCGGCCTGCATAAACTCGATCCACGTACAGGCGCCATCACGCAATTCATGCCCGGTACCGGTAGCGGCAGCATCAGTTATCAAAATATACACGGACTGGTGGCATGCGGGAATGAGCTCTGGATAGGCACTTACGAACATGGTTTGGATGTGATGGATCTCCGGACAGAAAAAGTAGTGCGCCATTACAAGGCCGGTGATGCACCCAATCAACTGCACAGCAATTTCATTGTTACACTTTACAAAACAAGGAAAAACGAAATACTGGTGGGCACCTGGACCGGTCTTCTCAAATACAACAGGGCCACCGATGATTTTACCACTATCCCCGGTTTCAACACACAGGTACAGGGCATCACCGAAGATGAACAGGGTACTATTTGGTTTTGCTCCTATGGGAATGGTGTGTACTTCTATAATCCTGCCACCAATCAAAGCGGCAATCTTCGCTTCGATCCCAATAACAATAACAGCCTTTGCAATAATTATGTGAATAGTCTGTATCGCGATAGCCACGGTCATTTCTGGTTCTGTACCGAGAACGGTCTCTGCAGCTATGATCCGCGCAGCAAACAATTCAAAAGGTATGTAAACCTGCCCGACCAGGTGTTCAGGGTATTGGAAGATGATAAGGGATTGCTCTGGGTATCCACCTCACGTGGCCTTTTCAACATGGACGCTCATGGAGAAAATGGAAAACTGTACACCACCGCACAGGGTTTGCTCAGTGATCAGTTCAATTACAATTCAGGGTACAAAACGCCTGATGGCACTATGTATTTCGGATCCGTGAAGGGAATGATCAGCTTCAACCCTGCACATTTCAAAACACCCTCCTTTGTGCCTCCTGTGTTTATCACCCACCTGCAGGTGAACAATAAGGACCAGCTGGTAAATCGCGATGGTTCTTCCCTGCAACAATCCATTCTTTATACCGGCGATATAACGTTGCCGCATGACCGGAGTACGCTCAGTCTTGACGTTGCAGCGCTCAGCTATTCCATGCCCGGCACCAATGAATATAGCTACAAGATGCAGGGGCTCGACAAAGACTGGATCCCGATGCAAAGCAATCGTCGCATCTACTATACCAAGCTGCCACCCGGCAAGTATTTATTCAAAGTAAAGGGCTCTGCCGCCGGGGATGTGTGGAATCCCAAAGAAACCACCCTGCGCATTCATATCCTTCCCCCCTGGTGGGCCAGTTGGTGGGCTTATGCTTTGTATGCACTCACCGGGGCAGCTATCCTGTTCATTATCCTGCGCTATTATCATATAGCAGTCAAGGAAAAGAACAAGCGCATGATCGACACCCTGGAAATGGAAAAAGAAAGGGAGATCTACCATGCCAAGATCGAATTCTTTACCAATATCGCCCACGAGATCCGGACCCCGCTCACACTCATCAAACTGCCATTGGACAAATTGATGAGAACAAATACCCACAATGCTTCATTAACAGAAAGTTTGGACATGATGAAGAAGAATACCAACCGGCTGATCGACCTCACTGATCAGTTGCTCGACTTCCGCAAGGCAGAAGCCAATAAGTTCAGCCTGAATTTTATTAGGACAGATATCAGCGATGTACTGAAAGAACTGTTCCATGCCTTCAAGCCCATTGCCGAAGAAAAGAAACTCCAGCTTAAACTGGAAATGCCACGTATGCCGCTACAGGCCTATGTAGATGCAGAAGCCTTCCGCAAGATCATGAGCAATCTTCTCAACAATGCAATCAAGTATGCAGCAAGCTCCGTTACCGTTAGATTGAAGCCATTCAACAGCAACGACCAGGTTTTCAATATCGAGATCCGCAATGACGGCCACCTCATTCCTTACGAGTTGAAGGAAAAGATCTTTGAGCCTTTCTACCGGTTGAAAGAAAATGAAAAACAGCCAGGCACCGGCATCGGTCTGCCGCTTTCCCGCTCGCTAGCAGAACTGCATAAAGGCATCCTCGATCTGCAGCGGCCAGACGGGCCGTTCAACGTATTCCTGCTTTCCATTCCCATTCACCAGGAACACGAGATCGATCTGCAGGATTATGAAACAATCGAAACAGAACAAACAACAGCAGAAGAAGAATCTGTGAAAGATGCAGACACCGGCAAACTGCACCTGCTGCTGGTGGAAGACAATAAAGAGATCCTCAGTTTCCTGAAAAATGAATTGCAGGCAGCTTATACCATTTCAAGAGCCGGGAATGGAGAAGAAGCGCTGGAAGTATTGAACAAAGAAAATATCCACCTGGTGATCAGCGATATCATGATGCCTGTAATGGATGGAATAGAATTATGTAAAAAGATAAAAACCGACCTGCAGTTCAGCCATATCCCTATCATCCTGCTGACCGCAAAGAATACAATGACTTCCCGCATCGAGGGACTGGAAGTAGGCGCCGATGCCTATATCGAAAAACCATTTGCCTTCGAACACCTGCAGGCGCAGATCAGCAACCTGCTGAGTAACCGCAATACGCTCAAGGAATATTTCGCTCGTACGCCGCTCACACATATCAAAGGCATCGCCAGTTCCAAAGCCGACAAGGATTTCCTGGAACAGCTGCATACAGTGATCAATGCACATATTACCGATACGGAACTGGATGTAGACAAACTATCCCGGTTGATGAACATGAGCCGCACCAGTTTCTACCGAAAGATCAAAGCCCTGTCTGATCTTACACCAAATGAGCTGATCAATTTATCCCGACTGAAGCTTGCAGCAGAGCTGCTCGCGGAAGGCAATTACAAGATCAATGAAGTGGCCGGCATGGTGGGCTACAGTATCAACAGTAATTTTTCGAGGGACTTCAGTAAGCAGTTCGGGAAAACGCCATCGCAATACCTGGCGGAGTTGGGAAAGAAAGTTTGATTGCAGCAACACAGCGTGTTGCCAGTAGCTCCGGCAACCTGTCAACCTTGCGAAAATTCAGCAACATTTTTTTACAATTCAGATCAGTTATTCTTCAATTGGTATGAGTCCGGGTGCATTGAAGTACCAGATCGTCCCCATCTTTGAAGCATGAAACAATTGATGAAGCAGCAGTTGGCCTTTATATTACTGATCCTGAGCCCGGCCATCGCAGTTACACAGGACTTCACAGAAGAAATGAAAGCATGGAGCGGAAAAGCGTTCTTCCAACGCCGGTCTGTAAGCAACAGTAACAAAAGCAAGAGCGACGTTTTGTATAAGATCGAGATCATTTTTAAGAACGGGATCGGTACGGCAACGGCTACTTATTCGATAGAGAACCATGATAATTCCTACGGCTCCAGTTATTCGGAATCAGGCTCCACTACAGCATCTGCTGCTACAGAATTCAGTGTATCCATCACCGATGATAACAAATATTATTCCGTGTACCTCCCCGTTCCGGAGTGTACTGGAAAACTGAAAGTTACCCGCGACGGCGAAACCACGCTCAGGGATTTTGGAATGGATGAAACCATTTTCCAGTTGGAAAGCAAAGAAATGGGCGACAATCCGGATATCCTCACCGGCAATGAAACCAGCAGGGTGAAGATGGAAGGCGGCTACAGTGAAGAGATCTATCAATGGGCATTCATAAAGAATGCAGTACCTGTGGACCTTATCGTTACCAGTCCGGGTTACGAAAGCTGGCTACCCGAACCCGGCATGGACGAAAACACAAAAGGCAACCATATCGATATCGGCCTGAAACTGGTGAATCCTGAAGGAAAACCGCTGACCGTAAAAGCAAAATATTTCGAGGCAAAGCTGCTGAAAACCTCTGCAGAGCCTGGTATTACCATCAATTATCCACTTAATGCAAGCGCTTCCGGCAAACACGATATGCGCCTGCTCAATGAAGCATATCAACCAGCGTCCGGAGATGGACAAATCCTGAAAGTACCAACCATTGATGGCGAAACCGGTTCCCTGGCCATTGGATCATATGACGGCGGCGGACATACGATGCTGGAAGTTGTCGCCTTCCTGGAAGATGGTTCCCAGGTGACAGGTCATTACCTGAAACCCGACGGCCCCGCTTCGATACCTTATCCTCATCGGGATGCAGGACGATCCATCGCCAAATCCTGGCTGCAAAAACATAATGATCCGCAGGAGAATGACGACAAGGAAGTAACGGCGGGGAATAACCGTAACGGAGACGGACTGACCGCCTATGAAGAATACCGCGGAATGATCTCGGAAGGAAAATTCATCAGGCTCGATCCTACGAAAAAAGAACTGGCCGTTAGAGTAAAGAAGGAAGAAGTGGACAGCTTCAGGGGAGGCTACAAACTCTTTGCCGCCGCCACCAAAGTGATACCAGTTGTTTGTTTGACAACTGAAATGGGTGAAGCCAGGATCTTCAACAGGAACAACACAACCGGCAAAGCAGGCGATCAGTACGGGCTTTTTATTGAAGACAAAAGCATGGGCGACACAATGGGCCTCACCTTGCCCTCTTCCAATTTCAAAACCACCAAAATCACTACCAACGTATACATCAATCTGCAGGGGATCAAATATTTTTATGATGCCACCCTCAGTGTTAACCAGCTCACAAGCCTTCCTTATACATTACAGGATGATATAGACAATACCGTAGCGCATGAACTGGCGCATGGCATTGGCGTTCCCCATCATGGAGGTTCAGGCAAGGGCCTGATCTATAAACAGGAAGATTATCCCAATCACGATATCCGGTTTGTGCTGGAAAATGGAAAACCCAGTCCTGAAATTCCGAAGCTGAAACAAAACCTGCTTGGTGGACCACACAACGATGCCAGTGGCGACCTCACCTGCATCATGGCTTACACCGGCAAATACCAGTGGGCCTATACCAAGGAAGGCAATAGTATCATCTACCGTCAGGTGCCGCTGATGCCGGTTGGAAAAACACTTTGCACTTCACCCGCAGGTACAAGGATCAATGCCAATCAGCAATACTTTGAAGATGCGGAGGGCGGTTATGGAAATTGCACCTCGCGTATGAAAGTGAAATGTTATTGAGCAGGGCAGCAGTACACTTACCCCTGCAAAATTTCCAGGATCCTTTCATTCCGGATGATCATCATCCCCTGCCTGTCCTGCGTGATGCCATTCTCCAGTTTATATGTATAACGCGGAACATTTCCATCCATCACGGTAGGCATGAATTTGAATCGTATATTATTATGCGATTGCAAAGCCTCTCCCACTTCTATGATATGTGTGCTAAGTATGAAAAGACAATTCCCGTACTCAGCAAATCCTTCTGTAACGGCGAGTGTACCATCGTAAGCATCTTTTACATTCGTTCCCTTGAACAGCTCATCGAAGATCAGCAGCAGGTGTTTGCCGGTGGCCGTAGCATCTGCCGCGGCTTTCACGCGCACCACTTCCGCATAAAAATGGCTGTAACCCAATCCGATATTATCCGCTACATTGATGGAAGAGAAAATACCATCCCTCACAGAGAAGCTCATGGAATCCGCCGCAACAGGGAATCCTATATGCGCCATGTACATCCCTATTCCGATGGATTTCATCCAGGTGCTCTTTCCGGCCATATTGGCGCCGGTGAGAAAGATCACATTCTCCTTTTTGTTCATGCTGATCTGGTTACCTACAGCTCCTGGTACAGCTGGGTGCCGCAGGTTCTCAGCTTCCAGCAGGTTCATTTCTTTAGGCAATGCCTTCGCATAGTTAAAATGCTTCGATTTGGCTACATTACTAACGGCAATGTTCACGTCAACTTCGGCGATGAACAGTAAAAGGTCGGATAAAGCAGTATGCAGTTTTGTTCTCAACAGGTAATCGAAACCTGCGATCGAGCTGAAGGAAATATCACGGTAAATATCTGTTTCTATTACCTGCATCAGTTTTTCTTCAGTCAATATCCTCTTTACCTCTTCCACCCGCGGCTGGTACGGACTTCCGGGAGCTTGCAACATTTCAGTCAGCGCAAAACATTTCTTTAAAACAGAAATGGTGGCCTGCAGGCCCTGGATCATTTTTTTATACCGCTCATCGCGGGTGAGCGATGATAAACTTTTCAGAACAATCAGGTTGCTATACACCATTGGAAAGCTTCTCCCGGAAGCACCATCCAGGTATTCCTGCATGAGCGTCACCTGTTCCGCCTCGAAGGGGAATGTGATAGAGACGGATTGGAAGAATTGAAAAACTGCAGACCGTTGATTGATGGCGGCCGCATCGGTGAGTGGCTGCCTGAACAGTTCATCCAGCAATTTTTCACCTCCTCTTGTTTTCACCTGGTTGAACAGATGGTATACAGATCCCTGCCGGAATTTCCCCAGCAGGTTCAATTCATCCAGCGATTGCCTGTCTATGCTAAAACTCATTTCGTATGTTTTATTTTATTTCGCAGTGCCCAGTCGCTCGCCTCCGGCGAGTGACTTTTGTTTAGTCGCCTCCGGCGACGCGGTGTTCGCCGGAGGCGAACAAATAGAAGCCACTCGCCAGAGGCGAGCAACTGGCAGCTCTCCGTTATTCCTTCTTTCCATTTTTAAGCGTGTCCAAAATCCCTTCATTCCGGATAATGATCATACCATGCCTGTCTTCGGAAATACCTTGTTCAAGTTTGTATGTGTATTCCGGCACATGACCATTCATACGCGTGGGTAAGAAATGGAAAGCGATATTCTTTTTTTCCATCAGCGCTTCACCTGCTTCCACAATATGGGAAGAAATGATGAAGAGACTATTGGTCCTTCCCGCAAAGCCTAGTGTAACGGCGATTGTGCCTTCATTGGCATCTTTCACATTGGTGCCGCGGAACAGTTCATCAAAAATAATGAACAGTGATTTTCCTGTACTCAATTCCGTTGCCACTTTTTTCACACGTAGCACTTCCGCGTAAAAGTGACTGGCCCCGATACCAAGATTATCCGGCAGGTTGATGGTAGTGTAGATCCCATCCATCACAGGGAATTCCATTTTTTTTGCAGCCACGGGAAATCCCATATGCGCAATGTACATCGCGGTGCTGATAGCGCGGAGGAAAGTGCTCTTGCCAGCCATATTGGCGCCGGTGAGGAACACTACATTGCTCTGGCTGTTCATTCCGAAGTCATTGGCCACCGCCTCTTTCAATTCAGGATGATAAACGCCTTCCAGTTTCAATTGCGTATTACCTTTTGGATTTGGTTCGGGGAATACGAATTTCCTTTGATTCGCGATACCGGCCACAGAGATGAACACATCCATCTGGTAAATGAACTGAAGTGCCGCCATAATCTTATCGCGTTCCCTGACACGTATCAGCACATCAAAAGCCGTCACTGCAGCATAGGACAGTTTGTTGCCCGGCCTTTCTTTGAATACCGGTGCCAGTTCAGCACTTTCCAGCAACGTTAGTAATGCCAGCCTTTCCTCATCCAGTTGCGGTATTTTGCTCACATCGCCTTTGATGAGAAAATCCCTCATTACGTGCATCAGGTCAAGCACGGCTGAAACGCCGTTACTCACTTCTTTTTCGCTGAGGGATATTTTCTGCGAACCATCATTGCCTACCGTGCCGGCATGCGTCATATATTTCTCCACGCTGTCCAGCGTGCCACCCTTGAACGGGAATTGGGTCTTCATGCCGGCAAAAGCAGCAATAACAGTGGCCCTCCTGGTGATGGCCTCACGGTCAGCTAGGGGAGCTTTGAACAATTGTTGCAAGAGGCTTTCCCCGCCACGCGTGAATGTATTGTTGTAAATATCGTAGATACCGGTTTGATCGCGTTTGGCAAACAACCTAAGATCCTCTATCGTTTGATCATCTGTTTGTAAATACATCATATTATAATTTATTTCCTGTTCCTGCGCACCAGTATGATGATCCCCATGAAGATGAAGACAACAGGCAGCACAATAAGATAGACAATATACAAAATCCTGCCGGTATCTTCCCCGATCAGGAATTTTGTATCGATGGGCAGCGGTCTGTTGGTATATTTTGGATATTCATTATATACGAGCCAACTGTATGCCGCATTTGCGAATGGACCGCCTTTACCGCGGAAATCGCTCATAAAATCCGCATCGCCTGTAACAACGATCCGTTGCTCTTTATTGTTAATCTTACGGGATAGCTTAACCGCAGTTGCATATTGAGGAAGGCGCAGATCTCCTTCTGACGGAGCATACACGGGTGCAGCAGAATCCACTACCAGCACGCCATTCTCGATCCAGGTTGAATCATCGCCATATTGCATGAATACCGGCTCAGCTTTGAAACCGTTTTTTTCCTCCACAGTCACTGCTGTGCTTCCGGCAAACTTATGGCGCAATGTTACACTGGCGCTATTCCGGAACCTGAACAGAAATGGTTCATCTGCCATCCGGTTACCTCCGGCGGTGATCACTGGCTCAAAGATATGCGGCATTTCATCTTTCGTCGGCTTCACGATTGTTCCGTTTTCCAGTTTTACACCAATGGATTCCAGGATCGGGTTCAACAGCTGCTGCTTGCCTGGCTCACCATAAAAAATGGCATTACCACCCTTAGCGAGCCAGTTCAATATTTTCTCTTTTTCTGTTTCTGAAAAAGCTGATTTAGGATCGGCTACTACCAGCACTGCCGTGGAATCCGGGATATCCTGCTGAGAAAGGTTAATGGTATCTGTATCGATACCTTCATTGATCAGCGATTGCTCTTCGGCCTTATAAGTGGTGGAAACCCTGAACTCCTTTTCACCGGCTTTAAACGGACTTCTTTCAAAATGCCCGGAGCTGAAGAGTATTTCAGGCACTGAAGAACTTGTCAAACGCCGGATGGCGGCAGATACATGCATTTCCAGCGGCCATGGCACGGGCCTGGATGGGAATACACGTAGCCAGGCTTTCTTCCCCTTGTATTCAAGTTGCATCACAAGCACTTTCTCCTCTCCGCTCAGATCGATCAGTTGCCTGATCTCCTGCGGCATTTTGAAACGATCAACAGAAAGTCCGCTGGCAGTGGCTTTCTCATCGGCAATTTCATCGATCGATTTATTGGGATAACGGTCATGAAAAACCGCCGTATCCTTGTCCATCAGATCATAATAATAAACATAGTCCAGGTTGATATTGGGATGGAAACGGATATATTTTTCCCAGAAATCCCAGATGTATTTGTTCCTGGTCTGCGGCAGTCCATGATGCATGGCAGGATCAAAAAGATTGGTGTACAAAGTAACATTCAGCGGTTCCTTGCCCAACTCCGCCACCACTTCCTGCGTAACGGGCATGATGGTGTTCTGCTCATTCCTGCTAATATCCGCGTAAAGGATGTAGCCCGGCCTGGAACTGAAATAGCCGATCAACAGAGACAGGGTGATGATGGTAAGATACCGTGAAAGATTTGTCCGCCAGCTCACCATTTCATGAAAGCTGCGCAACCTGATCAGACTAAAACCAATGAACATGGCAATGATCACGAGGAAGTAGATGATATCCCGGCTCGTGATCAGGCCACTGGCCAGGCTCCTCACCCTGCCGTTGATAGATAAGAACCAGGTGAGATCACGTACAAAATCATATTGCTGCCAAACTGTTCCCATGATCTGCAGCAGAAAGAAAACAACAAAAGTGAACACACCCGCCACGATCTGGTAATTGGTAAGGCTTGAAATAAACAAGCCGATAGAAACATAAGTGGCTGCCAGTAGAAAGTAGCCTAAAAGCGCACCGGGTATTACATGAAAATCCAAGTTCCCGATAGAGAAGGCGCCTGCGCTCATCAGCAATACCAGAAGCAGGAATAATATACAGATGAATCCCATCAGTCCGAGATACTTGCCAAATACAATATCTCGGGGCCTTACAGGGGAGGAATAAAGGAGTTTGATGGTACCAGCATTGAACTCCTTATTGATCACTCCCATGGTGAGTAAAGGGATAAACAGGTATAGATAATTGGTAACCGTTTCGTACAATCCATCGAACATCAGATTGGTTAGTGATTGCCCCCAGCCCTCCCAAATGGAAGATACTTCCTGCATACCTTCCTGCCAGACCGAATACATATACATCATGAGCACGAACCGTAAACCGGTAAGAAGGAAAAAAGCGATTCCAACCACCCAGGCAATGGGAGAATAGAACAGGCTGCGTAGTTCAGCCCTTGCTATTTTTGCAATGATTCTCATATCAGTTGGTTGGTATGGATTGAGTGGATAATTGTTTGAACACATCGTCCAGCAATGACTTCTCATAGCTGATCTCCTTTAGCCTCCAGTTCTGCTGAATGCTGGCGGCAACAACCAGCTCAGCGATATCGGCGCCATCCTCAAAATAGACCCTCACCTGTTTATCTGCCAGAAACTGCAGTTTGGTAACGCCGGGAATGGCCATCAATGCGGCTTCCGCAGGCATATTCTCCAGGCGCACCAGCAGTGTCTGCGGTTGTACATAATTATTAAAAGCATCCATCGTATCTGAGAAAACGATACGGCCTCCTTCGATCATTATGATATCACGGCATAGGATATTGATCTCAGACAGTACATGTGAACTGAGCAGTACTGTATGTTCTGTTGCAATTTCCCGGATGAGCTTCCTGGCTTCGATGATCTGGTTGGGATCGAGACCATTGGTAGGCTCATCCAGGATGATGAGCTCTGGCTTGTGTATGATAGCCTGCGCAATGCCTGCACGCTGCCGATAACCACCGGAAAGGTTCTTGATCAGCCTCGAACTGAAATGCCCGATACCGCATTTTTCCATGGCCTCATGCACAGCAGCCTTCACTTTTTGTTTGGGGATAAAGCGAAGATCTGCTGCGTAGGTAAGATATTCTTCAACGGTGAAATCGAGGTATAGCGGCAGTATCTGTGGTAAAAAGCCCAGCTTTGCTTTGGCCCGCTCCGGTTGTTGCCTGATATCTATGCCATCGATCAAAACCCGGCCCTCAGTGGGTTTCAGCACGCCGCAAACAATATTCATGATGGTTGACTTACCTGCTCCGTTGGAACCGAGAAGTCCAACCACTCCGTGCTGGTCAAGGTCGATATTGATATCGCGCACAGCCCAGGAGCTGCTGTATTTGTGCGACAGATTTTCTATTTTCAGGATTGTGCTCATTATGCTTAGTATGAGTTTAAAAATTATTTACGCTTTCTTCTGATCAGCAGGATGGCCCCAGAGGCAATGGCAATACCCGGGAGCAGGTACACAAAGACCCACCTGATCCTTTCCGAAGTTTTCCTTCTAACGGAAAGCAGCTGATCTACCGGTGCGGGATAGTTGAAATAGAAGGGATATTCATTTCGAAGCAGCCAGCTATATGCAGCATTCTTCCAGGCTGACCCGGAGCCTCTGATGAGGCTCATGAAATCAGACTCACCGGTGACTATGATCCTTTGTTCCCGGTTATTGATCTGGCGCGTCATCTTAATACCCGTCACATATTTTTTCTCTTTCACATCACCTTCTATTGGAGAAAAAACGGGTGCAGCGGAATCGGGTACAAACAGTCCGCGCTCCCTCCAGGTTCCGGCTGTATCGGCAATTTCAAAGATGGGCTCGATCCTGAAGCCATTGGCTTCTTCATATCTCATGCTGGCTGATCCCGGAAAACAGAGTAGAATCGGCACTTTTTCGTACCGGAATTTCCAAAGGACTTCTTCATCTGCCATGTATTTAGCGGTATCCGTGATCTCAGGCCAAACTATATGCGCCATTTCATCTTTGTTGGGCTTCACAATGATGCCATCTTCCAGCTCCACTCCTATCGTTCTCAAAACAGGGTTCAGCATGGACTGCTTACCAGGCTCTGCATAGAAAACAGCATCACCTCCGGCATTGAGGTATTGGGTTATTTTTTCCTGTTCAGCCGGTGACAGAGCGGATTTCGGGTCCGCCAGTACAAATATGCCTTTGCCGGGAATATTACGATTGCTGAGATTCAGGGTATCGCTTATTGCACCCAGGTTCAACAGAGCCCCCCTGCTTAATTTCAGCATTGCCTGGCCACTGAATTCCCTTTCTCCGGACTTGAACGGACTACGTTCGTAATGACCGGTAGAAAAATATAATTGTGGAATACTGTCTCTCGTAAGCATCGAGATGGCCCCCGCTACCTGGTCCTGGTCCGGCCAGAATTTGAAATCATCGAAGGTCCTCAGGAATGTTTTCTTTCCTTTATACTCCAGTTGCATCACGGACCTTAGACCTTCATCCTGCAGGTTGATCATTTTCCTGATCTCAGCAGGTTTTTTGAAAATGGATTTCGGAAGTCCGTTCAGACTCATGAACTTTTTTGCTACTTCTTCAAGTGTTTTACCAGGATAAGTTTTCCTGAACATGGTATCATCATCCATCAGATCATAGTAGTATACAAAATCGAAATCGATATTTGGATGGAACCGCTGGTATTTGCCCCACACTCCCCAGAGGTAAGCGTTCCGGGCAGAAGGGAATCCATTTCCACCTGTGGGATGCATGAGGTTTGAGTAGAACGTAACCTTCAGTGGTTCGTCACCCAGTTCCTTCACCACTTTCTCTATGGTTGGATGAATGGTATTCACCTTGCCCCTGGTAACATCCAGGTATCCGATTAAACGTGGCTTTGAGCTGATGTAGCCGAGCGCGAGCACCACTACCAGCAGCGCTGCATATCGTGCAAAGAAAAAATACCATTTTCCTGATTCCTGCCGGTTGTGCAATCGCAGGAAAGTGAAGCCTGTAAACAGGAAAATGATCAGGAAAAAATAAGCGAGGTTATTGGTGGTGATCAATCCGCCCAGGAAACTGTCCACTCTTCCTGCAATATTCAGGAACCAGCTGAGATCGCGGAAGAAATCATGTTGCTGCCAGAACATAGACATATTGGCCAGCACAATAAATAATAGAAAAGTGCACAAAGCTGCTACCACCTGGTAGGTGGTGAGGCTGGAAACATACAAGCCGATCGCAGAATAGGTACATGAGAGCAGGAAGATCCCCAGCAATGCGCTCAGGAAGATCTTGTACTCTGCCTGTACGATTGAAAAATAGCCTGCAATCATCAGGAATGCCACGGGCAGCAGCAGGACCATATTGTAGATCACCAGTCCCAGGTATTTACCCAGCACGATATCACGGGTACGCACAGGTGAAGATCCAAGTAGTCTGATGGTGCCGCCCTGTATCTCCCGGCTGATAACCCCCATGGTGAGCAGTGGGATAAAAAGGAAAAGATTTTCAAGAAGGTAACTGTAGGCGCCATCATACAGTAGCATACTTAGCGGCTTGTCGAAGCCTTTCCAGTCTTTCGAATTGTCCTGGTAGAACTGCTGCTGTGAGGCAACATTCACCAGGAGATCACTGAACTGTATGCCTGCCAGTATCAAAAAGGCAACAAAGATCACCCAGGCAACAGGCGAATAGAAAAGGTTACGCAATTCCGCCTTTGCGATTTTAAAAATGATTCTCATTATGTATGGTAAGATTAGTGGATACTATTGCATTAGTATAGTTTAGAAAACGTAAATCCGGGTTCACTGTATCCTGTGGTACCCCTGGCCCCTTTGAGCATTACCGAGTAAACCCTGTAGAGGTATTGCTGATTTCCTACCAATGGCCATACTTCTTTGGAATAAGTGGCCAATAGTTCATCGGTAGCTGCATCCCGCATTTCGAATGTCATATAATCCAAAGATCGTGTAACCGGTATCGTTATAAACTTTGTCACTCCCTTATAGGGCAGGTTGGCTGCAACCACTTTATCTGTGGCCGTTTTCTGAATGATGTTCACAGGCGCTCCGGAAATGAAATTGATGAACCTGAGGGCATATGCGCTATCCTTTGGTTCGAAGTAAGGAAGGGGATCATCTTTGATGAACATCGTATCCATCGATGCTACCGGCCCGCCGGCAATGAAGGAATAACTGGATCTTTTCTCCAGGTTGAGCATCATGGAAAATGCTGGCTTGTGACCAGGCATGGTATCGGGCACTGCATGCAGTGTAAAAGGCAGCTTGTCTTCGTGAATACTTTGTCGCCTTTCCTCACCCTGGCTATTGATATCCACTGCCCAGTTATAACTGAAAGGTTCGTTATCCGAAAGCCTTACCACTACGGGACTATAAGCATGAAAAGCTCCATAGAGCCGCAATACGGCAAATTCCGCGTATACTTCTTTTTGCTTTTTACAGCCTCCCGCTGCAATGCCAAGCAACGAAAAGTATAATGTAAGGCAGCATCCGGTTGTCCAATATTTTGAAAAGATCGAATGTTTCATAATCTAATTTTTTTACTGATCAGGGTCTGTCATATCCGGGGTTCTGTGACAGGGAAAAATTTACTTTCAGCTCACTGATGGGAAGGGGGTACAACAACTGGTAATCTCCCTTCCATGGATTTTTGAAATCCACCTGTTTAAGTACATCCACTGCCTTTCCGGTTCTTTTCAGATCAAACCAGCGATGCGCCCATTCAGTGAACAACTCTTTTCTTCTTTCGTCCGCAACTGCCTGAATTACCTGTGCAGTGGTGAGTGAATAAGGAAGGGGATCCAATCCTGCTCTTTCCCTTACCCTATTCAGATCATCGATAGCAATTGAGGTATTGCCGGCATTGAGGAGAATGGCAGCTTCTGCTCTAATGAGGAACATCTCTGCCAGGCGCAGTACTACGGAGTTTTCATCATTCATTCCTGTTTGGGACTTATTCTTGTATTTATACGGCATATAGATCATTTGTCCTGAGCTATTCTCATGCTCAGCCACCCAACTGGTCCGCCTGTTATCGTTTGCCTCAAATGCTGACAGTAAGCCCGGGTAGATTGTGTACGAACCAGTACCTAAACCAAAGAGTGGAAGCCATAATTTGGCATCCGGCGTGCAGGTTTCTCCATATTGATTTGTCTGGCACAATTGCCAGATCACTTCCTTGCTATCCACTTTGAATACTTTGTTCAGATCCGGCTCAAGAGAAAAGAGTTCATTTTTATTGATCACATTGGTGGCGCTGTTGATAGCATTCTGATACTGACCGGCAAACAGGTATACTCTTGCAAGCAACGCTTCTGCGGCCCACCGGCTGATACGCGTCCGCATTCCGTTGCTTGCCCTGAAATCCTCATGGAGATCAGCACTTGCTTCGGTAAGATCATTGATGATCTGCTGATAGATTTGGGAAACGGGCGACCTGCCCAGGTTTTTCGTTTGATTATAATCAATAGTAAGCACCAGGGGTAATTCACCAAAAAAATTCGTCAGGTAGAAATAACTGAAGGCCCTGATGGCTTTTGCTTCTGCTGTCAGTTGTTTCCTGGCGCTGTCTGTGAGCAGGTCCGATTCGGAGCCAGCAACGCCTTCAACAATGGCATTGGCATCGTAAATAACCTGGTAGCAAGACCTCCAGAGATCATTAGAGAGGAACGAGTTCAATACATTGATGGAGTTACTGCTCATCATCCATTCAGAAGACCCTCCATGTTGTGTCCAGGGATGAGCTTCATCCGCAGACATGGAGCCGCAGAAGGAAGACAGGCCGGCGGAAAAACAAGACCGCTCAGCCGTCTGATATGGCACCTCTCCATTGATCATTAGGCTGTACACACCGCCCAGCGCCCATTCTGCCTGTTCATTGTTACTGAATACCTGCTCTGTAGTAATGGTATCTATGGGAGAATCGATATCAACTATTTTTTTGCAGGACGCCATTGAAAAAAGCAAGAGCATCCATATGATCTTTCTTGTTGTGAATTGTATTTGCATAAAGCTCGATTGAAGTTTAAAGGCCAACGGAAATTCCTGTTGAGACCAGTCTTTGGACCGGACCTGAATACAACGACATTTGTGTTTCCGGGTCAAGCCCTTTGTAGGGCGTGATATATCCCAGATTGTTCACAGCTATCCTGATCCTGCAATCCTTCATATGGACTTTATTGAGCCAGGCCACAGGCAAACTGTAGGATACAGACAATTGGTTGAACTTGATATAGGATGCATCTGAGTAATAACCATCGGACCTTGCGATCTCATTGACGGGATTGGTAGTGAATCGTGGATACAAGGCAATGTCTCCTGGTTTTCTCCACACTTTGTTCATTTCTTTTTCCGGCAGATAAAAATTCTTCATAACGCCCATTGCTCCGGTCAGGTATGGAATAGCGCCTATCTGGTTCCTGAAAGTCATGCCGGTGCTGAACTCCAGACTCTTCCAGTTTACCACCAGTTGCAGGCCGCCCTGGTATTTAGCGTCATCAGTATTGATCACAACGTATAGGTCAGACCTCGGGTCCAGCAATGGGTACCTGTCGTACTGCGCAACGTATCCGTCTTTGCTCCTGTCTTCAAACACAGGCTGCCCGGAGAAGGGGTCCACACCTGTATAATGCAGCAGGTATTGGTTACTGATAGAACTGCCCACAACATAGGATTGGGCATAGGCTGATTCTTCGAGATCAGGGAACTCCTTCAATTTATTCCTTTGAAGATCCATATTCAGCGCCAGTCCGATAGACAGGTCCTTTGATACAGAAAACCTTCCGTTAAGAGAAAACTCCCAGCCCGTATTTTGTACCAGTGCATCCAGGTTCCCCAGTGCTGAGGTGAAGCCTGTATATTCCGGAGTAGGTATTTCCAGCAATTGATTGCCTGAAAGTTTCCTGTAATGGGTTATATTCAAAACCAGCGCATCCTTCAGGAATGCAATCTCAGCAGCATAGTTCACCTGTGATGTAGACTCCCACTGGAATTGCTGGTTCACAGGCTGGTTGATCCTGATGGAAGGAGTATTACCATAGTCCGGGTGTCGTTCCCCATTTGAACCATTAATACTCCACCTGCTAAGGTACTCGTAGTCTCCGGTTGAACTTGATCCTGTGGTTCCATAAGTAGCGAGCAGTTTCAGGGAACTGATCCATTTCGGCAATAATCTTTCCAGCCATTTTTCATTGGAAAGTATCCAGGATCCGCTGACTGAACCAAAATTCCCGAATTGCCTGCCGGGAGCAAACTTGGAAGAACCGTCCCTCCTAAGGTTAACATTCAGTACGTACTTGTTTTCATAATCATATCTCACCGTTGCCAGCGTGCTGATAGTCCGGGCTTCAGCAAAGCTTTCACCGGTATTGCGTATCATGGCGTTATTGATACTCTTCATCATATTATCATTCGGGTATCCCATACCGTAAGAAACCACAGCTTTGGAAGTTTGCTTTGTATATTCTGCTGCCAATCTCACAGCCAGTGTTCCCTTTCCAAAATATTTACTGTACTGCAGCCCAGAATTGAAATTCATCGTTTTGTTAGTGGTCTTTCCGAAGTAGGCCACGGAAAACCTAAAAAATGCAGGGTCCTGAGCCGCCAGTGGCCTGAAATTCGAATTGTTGTTATCGGAGAAAACATTGCCACCGGTCATACTCACAGAAAGGCCCGGAAGCAGTTCATAACTGAAGCTGAGGTTGGTTGTGAATGTGGCAGTCTGGCTCGGGTTACTCAGGAACAAACCGGCAAACGGATATGCACTGGAATTCAATCTCCGCCATTCACTAAAATTTGCATTGCCATCTTTCGTGAATGCATCAGGAGCATTGGGGGGTAAAAAGATGGCCTCGGCATCCACGCCATAGGTTGTATTATCCGTAAATCCGAGGATAGAGTTGTAAACAAGTTGTAATTTTTGATTGGTGCTTCTGTGTGTGATGTTAACACCCAATCCACCTGCTTTTGATTTGCCCGAAAAATTCAGCAACTGATCTGTTTCATTGTAATTAGCACTGAACCTGTAATTGGTTTGACTTACACCTCCGGATACCGTAAGATTATAAGCCTGGCTGGTTCCGGTCCCCAGCAGAAAATCCTGCCAGTCCACCTGCCTGTCAGGGTCCCATTTGACGAGGTCGATCGCATTATCAAGGGTTGGCGTAATACCATCATTCTTGAATGCTTCCCTTCGCATGGCCAGGTAATCAGCCGTTCCCATCAGTTTGATCTTACGTGTTGGAGTGACCACGCCAAAGTTGGAACTGACATCCACCCTGGTGGGTCCCGGCTTTCCTCTTTTTGTAGTGATCAATATAACGCCATTTGCGGCACGCGCACCATATAAGGCAGTGGCGTCTGCATCTTTGAGAAAGTCCATACTTTCAATATCCTTAGGATTGAGAAAAGCAAGGAGATTCTCTCCGCCATTATACATCATGCCGGCCTGTACCGGCCCTGAAGTATAGCCGGGTACTGTTTGTCCCATCGTTTCCTGGTGGGCAAGCGGATTCAGGGGCACACCATCCAACACATACAAAGGATCTGTGTACGAATTAGGGTTCAGGGAATTCCTTCCCCTGATCTGCACTTTTACCGGTGAGTTGGGTTTGCCATTGTTGAATATCACATTAACACCAGGTATCCTGCCCTGCATGGCTTCCTGCAGATTAGCTACAGGTGTTCTGCTGATGTCTTCACCTTTGATAGTGCCGATACTGCCTGTTGCCATACGCCTGGTGGTGGTGCCATAGGCAATCACCACGGTTTCGTCCAACTGACTGGTGCCACGTTGAAGACGGATCAGTTGATCCGTCAATCCACCTTTGCCAATCAATTCAGCTTTCCCCTTCTCATCCACCCTGTTCAGAGAATTATTCAGAATACGTACATGGATGGTTTGATAACCAATTGCAGAAACAACGATCAATGCATCATCGGGAATATTGGACAAAATGAAACGGCCATCTGTACCCGCAGATACGCCTTTCGATGTACCTTTTATAGTAACCGATGCGCCGGATAAAGCTGCGCCATTCATATCGGTGATCCTTCCTGAAATAGTTACCGGAGGAATGATCACCGGCATTTTCTCCGTCGTTTGCTGTTTTTCCGTCTCTGCCGGAGCCGGTGTGATAGTAATGGTCTTACTTGCGATCGTATACGTCAGGGGCTGACGTTCGAAAATCTTTTTCAGGAATTCCGGCAAAGGCATTTCCTTCACGGAGAAACTCACCGGCTGTGTATTCAGCAAGGTTTGTTTTGTGTAAAGGAAAAAATAACCTGTCTGTTTTTCCACTTCCGTAAATACTGTTTCCAGCGGAACATTTTTCCCTGAGTAAGTAACATTTTGCGCCAGCCCTTTGGCGCCGGCGTGGAAAATGAAAGTGGTCAGTAGTACAATTGTGAGTTTCATCACCATCAGTGTTTTGGTCAGGCACCGGCGCCTCCTCCAGGCAGGCCCGTACCCATGAAGGGATTTTTGCATAAATTGCATCATGTTTTGGTTGTTAGACTAATACGTAAACTGTTATCTCGAATCAACCGGAACTTTTCACCGTCGCGTCTCGTACACGTGACGGTTTTTTATGCTGCTTCGGTTAACGCATATTCAACGGCATTCATTGCCGTGCAAAAATTGTATTGACTAATAAACAACTCCTCAACAGAAGAACCCAGGTATTACATGCCTTGCATTTATGATCCGGAAATAATCAGAGTCCTTTCTTCCAACCTGGTCTTGATCCCAAACATCGTCAGGAAACGGACAACATCAGATAGCTGAACGTTCCTGTCCATTTTTCCCTGAAAAACTATATCGGGTATTTTTCCTTCGTACAGAACATTTATATCGTACCAGCGCTCCAATTGACGCATCATCAATTGCAGGCCTTCGTTATTGAAATCGAAGTAACCATTCTTCCAGGCAAGCACTTTATTGATGTCTGCATCTTCGCGCAGCAATCGTTGTAATTCACGATCCGAGCGGGCCTGCTGACGTGGTTTCAGTATCACCGATTGAGTACCGGCATTCACCCGAACAGATCCTTCCAGCAAGGTGGTGGCGATATTCGCTTCATTGTAATATGCGTTCACATTGAACCTGGTGCCAAGCACTTCCACTTCATTGCCTTCATTCACTTTTACTGTAAAAGGCATTTGGGGGTCGGGAGCTATTTCAAAATAAGCTTCGCCTTCCAGTTCCACCATTCTTTGTTTACCACTGAACGCAACGGGATAGCGGATAGAACTCGCTGCATTGAGCCATACCTTAGAGCCATCCGGCAGCACCAGTTGGAATTGCCTTCCCTTTGGTGTACTCATGATATTGTAGGTAATTTTTTCTGTCGTTTGATCTGCAGGAGTGTAACTAAGTTTACCATCAGTGAGTATGATAGCTGCATTCGATTCTTTTGCCACCATTCCATTGCCAAGACTGTCCAGCACCATCTTCCTTCCATCGCTCAATGTAAGTATTGCGCCGTCTTTACCGGGCGGCAGGTCTGTCTGCATGGCCAGGGGATCTTTATTAACGTTCCGGAACTGCAGCCAGAGGTAAGCGCCTGCTGCCAGCAACACCAGCACTGCCGCAGCCGCAGCCACCGCCATACGCGGAAATCTTCTCCGCAAAGGAATGATCGTTACTTTTTCTTGTTTTTCAGTTGCATGGATCTTTTGTATGATCTTACCGGCAAAAGCTTTCCGGTAATCATCAGTCCAGAATTCCAGGTCTGCACTCTGCCGATAGCTTTCCCACAAGGCTTCTTCCAGCACCGGATCATCGGCATGCTCCTGTACCAGGGAAAGGAATACCTTTTCCTCTTCCGCAGTGATGTTACCAGTCACATACTTGTTCAACAGTGATAAAAAACCTTCCTTGTCTGACATAATAGAATAATGTTATTATGGAAAACGCTACAGTTCCTGTGCTCAGAGGATAAAGACAGGGTACCGGAGAAAAAGCGGCAATTCTAGTGTAAAATATTTTTTCTGCGAACAGAATCGGCCACAAACAGGAGCATGAAAAAGAGGTCGCCGGAAGCATGCCTGTGAAGAAAATCCCTGATACCGCTTACGGCAGACACCAGGTTCCAGCGAACCGTGCGCGTGGCAATGCCCAGTGACTGCGCCACTTCATCCTGGCTCAGTCCCTGCTGGTGGATCATCCGGAAGATCACACGCTTCTGTTCGGGTAATTGCTCAATGGCTTTTTCCAGCAATGCGCCCAGCTCCTTGTTCTCTACCTGGTCTGCCGGATTGCTGGAAACCGCCAGTGAATGCCAGGTATCTGTAGACTCGAATGACTGCGATCTCTTCTGAAGTCCGTTGATGAGAAAATTCCTGCTGACAATGAAAAGATATTTGTCCCAGTCCTCCACAGAACTCAACTTTTCCCGTTTCTGCCAGATACGAAGGAAAATATCCTGGGTGGTTTCCTCGGCAGCATGCCAGGTCTTTAAAAAATGGAAAGCATGAAAGAAGACTTTTTCTGAGTAGCGGAGTACCAACTGGTGGAAAGCCTGTTCATCTCCTGCTGCTACACGGAGCAACAATTCCTGTGGATTGTATTGCAGTTTTTGGGGCAATCAGCGCCAGAGTTTTGGTTCGTTCCTGCAAACTATGACAAAAAAAATTAAATGGGAAGATGATTTTTTCTGTATACTTGACTGACCAATCAAAGTGATCACCATGCAGGCAGACTGGGATGAGCAATACATAAAATCAAGATGCTCCGGAGGCGACAGGCACGCATTCACTTTATTGTACAGCTACTACTACAAGCCATTGTACAGGCATATCTTCCTTTTTATTCAGAACAAAGAAACTACTGAAGAGATCCTCCAGAATGTATTTGTAAAAATATGGGAAAACAGAACATCACTGAATGAGATCGGCCAGCTGAAACCTTATCTCTACAGAACAGCCAGGAACATGCTGTTGAACCATCTGCGCAAAATGAATACTGAGAAAAAAGTGCTCAGGATGCGAAGCGCTACTGAAAGCATATCCGAAAATCCTACCTCAGATCTTATCGATTCCAAAGATTACAAACGTTTGCTCCAGGAAGCGCTTGGACAGCTCACAGAAAAGAGAAAAGAAATCTTCCTGTTGCGCATGGAAGAGAATTTGTCGCTGGACGAGATCGCTTCACGGCTTTCCATTTCAAAGAATGTGGTAAAGAAACAATTGTATGCCGCTATCGCTTTTATCAGGGAATATATCCATCGCCAGGGCGGCATCTCCGCCGGACTGTTGATGGTGCTGATAAGAATGTTGTAATTTTTTTACCCCGGGGGTCCGATCTGTTCCCTGGCGTGTCATAGTATTATGGAGCAATCTGAAAGAGCCGGTTTTATCAAGAAATTCATAACAGCTTCCTTCACGCCTGAAGAGCAGGAAGAATTTGTTAGCTGGGTAAAACAGGCTGGCAAAGACGAGCTGGAAGCCGCATGGGAGCTGTATGCTGAAATGGATGCAAACAATCCTGATCATGAACCTCCACCAGCTGTATTCCGTGAAGCGCTGGAACGAAGACTGGATCTAACAGTCAGGCCCGCACAAGTTCACAGGTTCCGCAGGTATGCAGCAGCAGCCGCTGTATTAGTGGCAACAGCAGGACTGGCCACCTTCTTTCTAATGAACCGGGAAGATAAACCTGCGGACCAGACACCACCGGTAATTGCTAAAATTGATCTACCACCAGGCGGTAACAAAGCAACGCTTACGCTTTCCGGCGGCAGGACAATCCCACTGGACGATATTCCAAATGGAAAGCTCGCCATGGAAAATGGAGTGAACATTCAGAAAAATGCGGATGGACAACTTTTTTATGCTGTTACCGGCGGAAGTGAAAAAACTGATGAGCCTATTTACAATACCATCAGTACGCCGAAAGGCGGACAATACCAGGTAAGTCTTCCCGATGGTTCGATAATTTGGCTCAATGCAGCATCCAGCCTGAGTTTTCCTGTAAATTTCACCGGCAAACAAAGAAAGGTTAGCATTACAGGCGAAGCGTATTTCGATATTAAGAAAAACAGGGAACAACCTTTCATTGTGCAATCAGGCAACCAGGAAGTGGAAGTACTGGGCACTGAATTCAATATCAACAGCTACCTTCCCGGCGCCATCAGTACTTCACTGCTGGAAGGAAGTGTGAAGGTGATCAATACAAATTCCCGCCAGCAGGTGGTCCTGCAACCCGGCAGCCAGGCCATTTTGAACAGTCAGGAGATTAACACCAGGGGATTCAATGCAGACAATGTAACCAGCTGGAGAAAGGGATTGTTCAGTTATACCAATGCATCTCTCAATACGGTAATGAATGATTTTGAAAGATGGTACGATGTTGAAGTTGTGTACACTGGAAATATTCCCGAATTCGATTTTACAGGAGATATACCAAGAAAACTAAAAGCCAGCCAGTTCCTCGAGATCATGAGCAGCTACCCGGTGAAATTCAGCCTGGAAGCAATTGGCGACAAACAACGATTGACCGTTTCTGCCCGTTAATCATTTTGCCTTCCCAATAAACATCATCTGCCAGTAACCAGCAGACCTGATCCTCTTTTGTTAACCTCAAAATTCCAACTCAATCAATGAACGCAGACTTCAGCTAAAATCCATTCATCAAAAAATGAAGCCGGAAAGTGTAGCGAGCACTCCCCGGCCTCGTTTGAGCACCCATCCTTCCGCCTTTCAGCGGAAAGAACAGACTGTAATATCATTTAGTAACTCAAACTGACGCTAATTTAATGAAAATTACTGCGAATGCCGCTTCTATGACCATAAAGAAACGGCTACTAAAACTAATGCTGGTTATGAAGTTGGTAACGTTATTCTTGATTGCAGGGTTGATGCACGCCAGCGCCAATACCATGGCACAGAAGATCACCCTCACCGTTCAGGACCAACCCCTGGAAAAGATCCTGCAGGAAATCAAAAAGCAGAGTGGCCTGCTCTTCTTTTACAATGCACAGGACCTTGCCAACCGGAAAGCAAGCCTTTCCGTTAAGAACGCCTCTATTGAAGAAGCATTGAGGGAGTGTTTCAGAGATCAACCGATCACTTTCAAGAAAGTGGAAAACACGATCGTGCTGAGCAGGAAAATTGAAGGGCCTGTCAGGTTATCGATCCTCAATCCGGACAACCGTATCGTTGTTCGTGGAAGGGTCACCGATACTGATGGCAAGGCCCTGCAGGGAGCCTCCGTAGAAGCTTTCCTCGGTAAGGAAAAACTCTGCGGCACCGTTACCGATCAATTGGGATTGTTTGTACTGCCGAACGTGGAGGATAAAGCAGTGATCCGCATTTCTTATACCGGGTACAAACCCACGCAAATAAAAGCGCTCCGCGATCTCGGAGTAGTAACGCTGCAATTGGAGATCAGCGAACTGAATATCGTGAACATTGTGGTGAATACCGGTTATCAATCCATTTCAAAGGAAAGAAGTGCCGGATCGTTTGCAAAACCCGATATGCAAGTGGTAGCAAACCGCTCCACCACCATGAATATCCTGCAACGCCTGGATGGACTGGTGCCCGGACTCACTATCAACAACGCCAGCCAGAGCCGCAATCCGATCTCCATCCGGGGACTTTCCACAATCGGACTTATGACAGGACCAAACGAATACACCGGCACCAGCAGGAATCCCCTCTATGTGGTGGACGGTATTCCCATCGATGATCTCAGCAGCATTAATCCGCAGGACGTTGCAGATATTACCGTTTTAAAAGATGCCACTGCCGCTTCCATCTGGGGGTCCAGGGCCGCCAATGGCGTGATTGTGATCACCACCAAAAAAGGGACCCAGGGTGAAAAAATAAAAGTGCAATACAATGGATTCATCAACCTGATGGGAAAGCCGGACCTGGACTATACTCCCGTATTATCCAGCAAACAATTCATCGAAACCGTAAAGGAGATCATGACAGATGATTATTTCTTTTACAACAACTGGGCAGAAGCCACTGCCTTTACCTCCATGAGCGGATCCGGACTGCCGCCGCATGAAGTGATCATGTACAACAAATTCCGTGGCATCGTTACAGCAGATCAGGCCAATAAAAGCCTGGACAGCCTTGCTTCCATCAACAACCTTCAGCAGATCGAAGACCTCTGGTACCGTAATGCGTTCCTGACAAACCATACCCTTTCCCTTTCTGCAGGAGGAAAAGTATATTCCGCGTATGGCTCGCTGGCCTGGACCAACAATACTTCACCACGTCCCGGCGATAAGAACAATACCTACAAGATCAACCTCCGGCAGGATTTCAATTTCAATAAATGGCTGCAGGCTTATCTTATCAGCGATGTTACCAATACCATCAGCTCCCTCAAACGGAATATCTCCATCGATAACAGGTCTTATCCTTATCAATTGTTCAAGGATGCACAGGGTAATAACCTCAGCATGCCATATATGGGTATCCTTTCAGACTCCACCAGGCTCGACTTCCAGGCCAGGAGCCGTGTAAACCTGGATTACAACCCACTGGATGAATTCAACTACGGTTACACGAAAAGCGATAATATGCTCAATCGCATTACTGCAGGCGTAAAAGTAACCCTGCCTAAAGGTTTCAGATTTGAAGGCGTGTATGGTTATATCAAGGGAAATCAAAAGATCACTTCTTATGATGACGCCACAAGTTACCCTGTCAGGTCAGAACTGGTTTCCTTCACTGTGGCCCCTACCACAGCCTCCACGCCTGTTTACCACCTGCCGGAAACCGGCGGCCGGTTCGAAGTAAGAAATACCAACCAGCGCAACTGGACCATCAGGAATCAACTGATCTACGATAGGAGCTGGAACAATCGCCTGCATCAGCTCACCATGCTGGCCGGCCAGGAAGCGCAAAACCAGCTTGTTGTTACTAATGGCAGCCTGGTGAGAGGATACAATGAATCATTGCAGACATTCGCTCCGGTAGACTACGCCAGCCTGGGCGGAGGTGGTCTCTTCGGTACCGTAATGCCCAATAACATTTTTACCAGCGTATTGATCAGTCCTCCTTTCACGCAAACTGAATTCGAAAGCCGTTATACTTCCTATTATGGCAATGCAGCTTACACCTTCAACAACCGCTATACTATCAACGGCAGCTGGAGAGCTGACAAGAGCAATCTTTTCGGGCTCGACAAATCTGCCCAGAACAGAGCTGTATGGAGTGCAGGCGCCAAATGGATGATGACCGGGGAACAATTCATGAAGAATATCTCCTGGCTCAACAGGCTCGCACTCCGCGCAACATTGGGCATCACCGGTAACTCACCAGCCGCCGGAACTGCTGCCTCCAGGGATATCATGGCACCTCAATCTAGCGGCTTCCTGCCCAACAATGTGGGACTGATCATTGCAACAGCCGCCAACCCAAAACTTACCTGGGAAAGCACCAATACACTCAACCTCGGCGCAGACTTTTCTATCCTGGGCAGCCGGATCAATGGTTCGGTTGATGTATACCGTAAGACAACAAATGATCTGCTTGGAAATATGACTGTAAATCCTTTCACCGGCTACGAAGCCATCATCGGTAATTTTGGAGACATGGAGAACAAGGGGATCGAAATTGCACTGAACACCGTGAATATTGAAGGCCGCCACTTCAGCTGGAATTCCACCCTCGTACTGGGCTACAATAAGAATACCATCACCAAAATGAATAATCCTGAAGCCATTAATACGGGAGACCGGTTGGTAGGCGCACAATATGTTACCGGCTATCCGGCATTCGCTCTCTTTGCATACAGAAGTGCCGGCCTCGATAATATGGGTGATCCGCAGATCATGCTGAATGACAAGACCATTACCAAAGTCCCCAACGTGGCCAAACCTGAAGACATTGCTTTCATGGGCACTACCCAACCTGTTTGGAACGGAGGATTCTCCAATACATTCCGCTATGATCAATTCACGCTTACTGCCAATACAATTTTCAATCTCGGACATGTAATGAGAAGAGATGTGCCGCGGTCCTACGCAGGCAGGATCATCGGTCACGGTAATATACTCGGCAAGAGTTCTGGCAGCGGCTTCTATTCCCAGTTACATCCGGACTTCCTCAACAGGTGGAAAAAACCGGGAGACGAAGCATTCACCAATATACCGTCCTACGATGCCGATTTTTCAGGAAGCTCTTCCAGAAGGGATATAGCGTATTATCATAGCTCTGATGTCAATGTTGTAAGCGCGTCTTATATAAAACTGAGAGACATTACACTTGCATACAGGCTTCCATCACATATTGCCGGTAAACTGCGTACTGAAAGTATCAGCTTCCATGTACAGGTTTCCAATATCATGTTGTGGAAGGCAAACAAATTTGGTATCGATCCCGAATTCCACGACGCCGCCTTAGGCAGCAGGGTGCCCTCCACCCCCTACACAACCGATCCTTCTATCAATACCACATCGTACCGTGCAGGTCAGGGAACTATCACCTTTGGGATGCATGTGAACTTTCAATAATCATTCAATGCTGTGTTCATGAAAAAGATCAAACACTCAATACTATATAGCTTAGGAATTGCCATGATGCTCACATCAGCTAGTTCCTGCAAAAAAGATTTCCTGGAAATAAGCCCCAAAGGAAAACTCATTGCCCAATCTACCAACGACTATGAAACATCACTCGTTTCACTGGCTGTACTCAATATAAGTTCTGATGCACAGATTGCCCTGGGAGATGAAATAGTTTCCTTAGAGCCCTATTTCTCCGGATCAACACTGCGCTTTCAAAGATTGTTCAGGTGGGAAGATGTGATCTATCAGCGCGGAGAAGACAACGCAGAAATGAGTGTGACCATGGAGAACATCTACCTCTTCAATAAAGTGATCAACGAAGTGATGCAATCAACAGGCGGCACCGAAGCACAGAAAAAGATGGTGCTTGCCCAGGCAAAAGTAGGAAGGGCATGGACCTATTTTTTACTGATCAATTATTTCGGGAAACCTTATAACCCTGCTACGGCAGCAACAGATCCCGGATTTCCCATCATCGAAAAAGCAGATGTAACCGAGAATAATTTTACCCGCGCCTCTGTTCAGGAAGTGTATGATTTTATTCTGAACGACCTGAATACAGCAGTGGCAGATCTTCCTGCGCAGATCACCCACCGCATCAGGGTTTCCAGGTGTGCAGGCGAAGGCATTCTGGGGAAAGTACTTTTGTTCATGAGGCGTTTCAATGAGGCCCTGCCGCATTTCGATAATGCTTTTACCTATATGAACAATGCCACCATCAACGTTGGATTGTACGATTACAATGTAAATTTTGCACCTGGCGGCAGTTTTCTTCCCATCGGATTGTTCGGCCCCAATTTCCCATTATCACCCTCATTTGAAGAAAATATCCTTGCCAAACAAACCACCACCACATGGGCGTTCCTCAGTAATGAAGTTTTGACCAGTCCACAAACCTACGCCCTCTATACCCCGGAGGATCTGCGCCTGAAATGTTTTAGCGGCACAGCCTACCCTGGAGGCACATTTCCCACCGGGCTCTTGAGAAGAACAGGACCACTCTCCAAGCAATTCGGTTTCACGGTACCAGACTTATACTTGTTAAGAGCTGAAGCAAGGGCGCGGGTAAATGATCTTGACGGCGCAAAAGCTGATGTTGAATTTCTCAGGAGCAAAAGGATGCCCAACAATGTAGCTATTCCTCCTGCAACGGCCTCTGATAAAAATGCCCTGATCAAATTCATCCTCGATGAACGCATCCGCGAATTTGCCCTGCTGGGCTATCGGTGGTTCGATATGCGCCGTTTGTCTGTGGATCCCGATTTCAGCAATACTATCGGCACCACCCACACAATTTATAATTCGCAGGGGGAAGTATCCAGTACTTACACCCTGAAACCAGAAAGGCTTACCCTTCGCTTTTCGCAAAAAGTAATAGATCTGAACCCGAAAATGGAAAACAACCCATAGTATAACGTAGATATACAACCGCTTTATCATCCTTTTTTTATTCATTCATCCGGTCGCCTGATAGCCCAGGCGGCCGGACAAAATTTCGCACATGAAAAACATCATGCTCGTATGCGCTGCAACGTTCTCCCTTTCAGCCCTGAACGCTCAGCAAAAATTCAAGGTAAGCGCCAAAATCAGTAATATCGCTTATCCTGCCAAAGCCTTCCTGAGCTTCAACAACGGAAAGCAAATGCAAACAGATTCCGTAGTAGTTGAAAAAGGGAAATTTTCTTTCAGCGGAACTGTATTGAATCCGTCAGAAGCCACCATTACCCTGAAACAATCCGATGGCAACACTGATATGTTCACACGGGACCTCCTGGATGTTTACCTGGAAAAAGGAAAGTTAAGTATCAGTGGAGATAAACAAGTTAAATCAGCCGTTGTGAAAGGAGGTGGTATAGCCCAGGCTGATTTCAACAGGTTCAATGCCATCATGAAACCATTGAGGGATAAAATGGCTCCATTAAGTGAAAAGATGCGCCAGTATTTCAAAGACAATAACGTAGCGGCCAGGGAAGCCCTTTTCCCGCAACTGGCCGCCATCCGTAAAGAGATGACCGCTACGGAGACTGAGTTCATTAAGAACAATCCCGGCTCCTGGGTTACTCTCAGCATGATGAAAGACAGGGCAGTGATCATCGATGTACCAGAATTTGAGCCCTTGTACAATGCCATGACCGATGAGTTGAAAAGTTCTGCCGATGGCCGGAAGATGGCTGACAGACTGGCGATTGCTAAAAGACTGCAACCCGGGCAGCCCTTCATCAATTTTGTGATGAATGATACAGAAGGCAAACCTGTTAGCCTGGAAAGCTTCAGAGGGAAATATGTACTGGTGGATTTCTGGGCCAGTTGGTGTGGCCCCTGCAGAGCAGAAAACCCTCATGTACTCAAAGCTTACAATCAGTTCAAGAATAAGAATTTTGATGTTGTAGCTATTTCTCTCGACCAAAAGAAAGACGCCTGGCTGAAAGCTATCAAAGAAGATGGCATGCCCTGGACACATCTAAGCGACCTGAAAGGATTCGACAACCAGGCGGCTAAAGAATATGGCATTATCGCCATTCCCCAGAACTTTCTCCTCGATCCACAGGGAAAGATCATCGCTCAAAACCTGCGCGGAGAAAACCTTGCAAAGAAACTCGCCGAGATCATTCCATAATTCCATTTGTGATTTTGAACCTACAATCAGAATAAAATGTTTCAGAAAACAATCATAAGATCACTATTCACTGCCGCCTGTTTTGGACTGGCAGCAAACGCAACGATAGCCCAGGATTTCACACCCGATGCCACCCTGAAGCCCGGAATGCCGGCCCCGGAAATTGTTACAGCAAAATGGATAAAAGGGGAAGAGGTGAAATCATTTGAGAAAGGAAAAGTATACGTAGTGGAATTCTGGGCTACCTGGTGCGGCCCCTGCCGTGGCGCCATGCCCCATCTCAGTGCAGTAGCCAACAAGTACAAGGGGAAAGCCACGGTGTTCAGCATCAATACTAACGAGTTGGCCTATTCGAAAAACAAGAATGCGGATTATGTACCCAAGGTGGAACATTTTGTAGAAAGGCTGGGCGATGGTATGGACTATGCAGTTGGTATAGACACACGTGATACCACCATGTGGAGTACCTGGATCAAGCCCACAGGTTTTGAAGGTATCCCAAAAGCCTATATCATTGACCGTGACCAGAAGATTGCCTGGATCGGACATCCGGCGGCAGTGGAAGAACCATTGGAATTGGTCGTGAAAAATAAGTTCGATGCTGCCGCTCAAAAAAAGATGGCTGAGGATTCCAAAAAAGAAGGTGAAGCGTACCGCGCCGTTTTCAAGCCCTTCAGGAAATTATGGGATGATAGAGAATTCCTGAAGATGATTCCCTACATGGATACACTGGAAAGCATCAGACCCAACCTGGCAGATTTCTATGATGGTCTTCGCTTTGAGGTCTACTCCAGGAAAAACCCTGAACTGGCAGGCCATCTGGGAGAGCAATACCTGAAGAAATATCATAATGCGCCACTAACGCTGATGGGCATGGCCTCTTTTGCGCTGGACAGTGGTAGTGCAGTGAATTACCCGCTTGCCCTTAAAATGGCGGAGCAGGTTGCTGCCCGCAGCGAAGCAACGGACAGATCAGCATTATCTCTATTGGCAAAAGCCTGGTTCAAGAACGGAGATGCCAAAAAAGCCATCGAATTACAGGAAGCAGCTATCAAATCGATGGAGCAGAATCAATTCCTGGATATAAAACCCGAAATGATCGAGCCCTCAAGGAAATTGCTGGAAGAGTACAAATCACAAGCAAATACTGCTGCGGGCATCCATTTCAGCTCTGGCAGCTGGAAGGAAATCCAGGAATTGGCTAAAAAGGAAAAGAAAGCCATTTTTATAGATGTGTACACTTCCTGGTGCGGCCCCTGTAAGAAAATGGCTGCTGAAGTATTCCCCCAACAACAGGTGGGCAATGTATTCAATGCCAATTTCATCAATTACAAAATAGATGCTGAGAAAGGTGAAGGCATCGGACTCTCCAATAAATATAACGCCAAAGCCTATCCTACCTATCTCTTCATCAACAGTGACGGGGAATTGATCTATCGCACCACCGGTTATATGCCCGCAGAGGCTTTTCTTAAAGAAGCCAATATTGCCATTGCAGAAAAGAATGATCCTAAGCCGCTTGCCAAATGGATGGATGAATACAAGGCTGGCAACCACAGCAAAGATTTCCTTCTAGGTTACCTCAAAAAAAGACAGGCAACGGAACTGCCCTGCGGAGAACTGATAGAAGAATTATTCCCTATGCTGAATGCAGCAGACCTGCAGGAAAAAGAAACTTGGGCTAAACTCCTTGCTTCCTATATTGCTGTACAGTACATTCCTGATGGTCATTTGTACAAATATGTAATTCAGCACCATGCGGCTATCGATAGTATCGGGGCATCCAGAGCACCTTCACTCTATATCATGCAGTTTGGCGTGAACAATTATATTCTGAAAAACATCGTACCCAATAAAAAAGAACAGGAACTGAGCAAGGCTGAAGCCTGTATGAAACAATTGGCCACCCTGCTCAAAAGTCCAGACAAGGAAGCCGTTTACCGTAAAGTGAAACTGGATTACTATGCAAAGAATTATGATGCTAAAAAATTCAATGCAGCTGTAACAGATTACGTAGAGAATGGTTTGTTCAAAAGGGACCCTAATCAAATGATCGCTGAGAACAAACCAAAATTCGATAAATACATGGAGCCCTATCTCTCCGGAAAAGCAGACTCAACAAAAGTAGACAATTGGGCTATGATGAAAGACATTTTCCGGTTAGGTGATGCCGTTAGCTGGGCTTATTTCCTGCGCGATGCCGCAGAGTCCATCTACTTAAATTCCACTGAGAAAGCCATACTCCAACGCGGCCTGAGCTGGGCAAAGAAAGCCAGGGACATCTTCTCTCATTTCTCCACTGAAGGCGTATATGCCGGACTGTTGTTCAAAAATGGAAAACAGAACGAAGCAGTGAAGATCTACGAGCAGGAGCTGGCAAAAGTTCCATCCTTAAAAACCAAATTGTTTGCAGAGAACACAGCCTCGTTGAAAGCAGGCAAAGCGCCGGAGAGTCTTTGGAAATGAGCCTCGGTAGTATAAAATTCAGGAAGGGCTGATCTGAAAAGGTCGGCCCTTTAACATTAACTGACAAATTGTAAATTTGCCGCTCATCTTTATCCCCTGCCCCAATGCAGCAACTCATCAAAAGACTTCAGCAGCTCCATTATGTGAGTGAAGAAATGCAGCAGCATCTTGAATCGCAGTTCACCAGGGTAGTGTTGCCCAGGAATGAATTCCTGATCGAAGAAGGAAAGATCTGCCGTCACCTGTACTTCCTGGAGCAGGGCTGTCTCCGTGGTTTCTACAACCTCGATGGCAAGGAGATCACCCACTGGTTTGGTTTCGAGAATGACTTCGTTACATCTTTCCATAGTTTCATTACCCAGGAGCCCGCTGTAGAAAATATCCAACTGATGGAAGGCTCAATACTCTGGAGCATTTCCAAAGATGCACTCAATAAACTGGTGGACCAGTACCGGGAAGCCGAAAGGTTGCTGCGTATCGCTTACGAGAAATATTATATCCGTTTGGAAGGGCGGTTCGTGAACTCACAGTTCCGCACAGCCGCAGAAAGATATGAGAAGCTGTTAACAGAAACTCCGGAGATCATCGAACGGGTGCCGCTGGGGTATATCGCCTCCTTCCTGGGTATCTCGCAGGAAACCCTAAGCCGTGTAAGAAGCCGGCTTTAACATTTACGATTTTCATTTTTGACAATGGTCAAAACCTGAACGAAGGCCGCAGTATAGTTTTGTTCCACTTAAAACAACAAAAATGGAACCTAAAACGCTGATGCCTTCAGGCGCTTTCATTGCCGCTTCATGGGTGGCGCTTTTAACAGGTGTTACTGCTTTCAATATCGGATTATGGAATGCCGATATGCAGTTGAATGAAAAAGGATACTATTTCACCGTGCTGATGTTCGGCCTTTTCTCCGCCATCTCCGTACAAAAAGCTGTACGGGACCAACTGGAGGGTATTCCCGTTACCAATATTTATTACGGATTGTCATGGTTCACTACCGTGCTTTCCATTCTGTTGCTTATCATCGGCCTGTGGAATGCAGACCTTGCGCGTAGCGAGAAAGGTTTTTACGGTATGGCCTATACGCTGGGGCTGTTTGGCGCTATTGCCGTGCAGAAGAATATCCGGGATATGAAATCCGCGGAAAAAAAGAACAATCAACTCCCTTCCAATAAAAATGATCAGGGAATGATCAACTAACTATCCATGGATGGTTTCTTTCGGTCGAAGGCCGCCGTTTATACGGCGGCTTCTTGTTTTGCCGGAAATAAGAACTAATGGAGTTTGTACCAGTCTATCACCGTTCCGTTGCAGGCAGGCGCATTAGGGCAACAAATGGTCTCCTTGCCCTGTTCATCTCTATAAACCTTGTATTCCCCTACTATGATCTCGTTCTTGCATTGCATGCAATAGCGCTTATCCATTAGTGAGGGGATGGATGAAAAGGGGTATTTCTTATCGAGATATTCCTGCTTGTTGCTGATCTTGATTTCCTGCATTCCGGCAATTTAGATGATCACTGCTGTGTTTAAAGGTAAAACCATGCCGATGCGGAAAACATTAGAATCTTATTAGAAACAATAAGTCCTGCTATTTCTTTTTCAGTCCCAGCGCTTCCATGATCCTATGGAATATTTCAGTATTCTCGTAAACGCCTCTGAACAAATGGGACTGAGGTCCATAGGCGAATACAGGTACCGGCAAAGCTGTATGATCATCTGTGGAAAATTGTCCATTTACCGAACCTGTTTCATAATCCCCTTCCAACAAAGTTAGCCCGCCAGTTTCATGATCAGCCGTAACTATCACCAATGTTTCACCGTTCTTATCTGCGAACTCTAGGGCCTTGCCTACCACCTGATCAAAGTCGAGCATTTCTGTAACGAGCCAGTGCAGGTTGTTATCATGACCGCCATGATCGATCTGCGCGCCTTCTGTCATCAGGAAAAATCCTTTGCTTGAGGACGAGAGGATGCCGAGTGATTTACTGAATGCCTTGCTCAGCCAATCACCACGCCCATTGGCTGCAGGCTTGCCTGCCAGCGTATCCATCACTATCCATTTTTGTTTTGTTGCGGCAGGAACACTGTCCAGATTTCCTGTTATCAAAAACCCGCATCGCTGTACAGATTGCTTGATTTGCTGGTTGAAGTTCCTGTTTCCGGCACCCATCACCAGTTGAAGAGGTGAAGCTGCCAGGTCTCCGAAAATGGCTACAGCGCTGTCTCTCGCCATTCGATGCGCATAGAAATCCGCAGGAGTGGCATCAGTGATATCTCCAGAACTAACAATACCGCTCACCATTTTGGGATGGATCAGTTCAGGTATCGCAGCCAGTTTTGCGCCGGTATGGTCCACACCCACAAATCGGTTATTCGTTTTTTCCCCGGTGGATAACGCAGTGGAGCCAGGTGCGGAATCCGTAATGTAATGATCATGCGAACTGGTTTTCGACAAACCTGTATTCCGCATATTGAACAAACTCAGCTGTCCGTGATTGGCTGTGCAAGCTGCATAGATCTGTGGTAGCCCCATTCCATCGCCGATCAGCAGGATGATATTCTTCGCAGGCTTGTTAATGCCATCGGACTTGAAAGTGGGTTTGTACACTTCATGCGGTCTGTTGTTAAGCGCAACCCTTTGCGGCAATGTATTGAGAAAATCCGCCAAAGGCTGAATACGATCTGTATTGATGAAATCAACTTTTAAACGCATCATGGTATACCATGTATTGATATTGTCCGGCGATCCCCAGAACCTCACAGGTTTTTGCAAAGCATGAGCTTCGGCTATTGCCTGCACCAATGGCTGCATTTCTTTTTCAGGGATACGTCCTTTTCCGTTCCAGGAAGTGAATTGCTGTAAGGGCGCACTCAGCATTGCTATCCTGCTCAATGCAGTTGTGCTGTATTGCGTACCAATATTTCCATCGAACCAGATAAATGAAGGAAAGGAATGATAGAGAGAAGGATCGGGCCTGTTTCCGGAAATCACGATCCGCAAAACAGGACAGTTGATGATCTCCGGATATTTTTCCAGTTTTTTGATCAGCAGACTGAGCGTTGGCGCGGCGGGAGTTTTCAGATCGATCATCAGTTGCAGTTTGCGTGTGCGGTCTGTCCAGACATATCCATTATGCTGAAGGATCTGTTTGGCCAGCGGGATAAGGTAAAGACTGTCGAGAGAGCGTTTCTGCATTTTCAGTGCTGCTTCCGTATGCGCCACCCATAGCTCTTCCCGATCTGCCTGGTAGAAAACATCTGCTTCGATGCTTCCGAATTGCTGGCTTATGGCATCGAAAAATGGAATGGGTTGTTCATAGTCATTGTGGGCATGTGCATTGGATGTGTTGTAACCTATTGGCTGGCAACGGGCTGAAAGGCCTGCCAGTAAGAGCAGTAAAAGAATTCCTCGCATACAGGAGATCGTTGGTTGATTAATCAATAGATGAAGGTATTCATGCAATATTGTCAAATTATCAAAATAATCTTAATTCTCCGTGAATTCAATGGTTGCTGGAATTAGGGACTCTGTGATTGATTCCCGGGATAGTTATATATTTAGTATGAAATCAAACCAATATTGCTATGCCTGTAACTTCATCTCCTGAATTCATCAGACTGGCCAATCACCCGATCAAGCTGCGTCTTTTTCTCCTGATGAAATTACCTGCAGCTTTCTTTTCAGGTGTTCGTATCCGTGAGATGAGTAACCGGCATTGCAGGGTATCTGTTCCTTATCGATGGGGTACACAGAATCCGTTCCGCAGTACTTATTTCGCCTGTCTGGCCATGGCGGCGGAACTGAGTACCGGCGCACTGGCCATGAGCCTGATCTATAAACGGAAACAGTCCGTGAGTATGCTGATTGTGAAAATGGAGTCGGATTATTTCAAGAAAGCAACCGGCAGAACTTATTTCACCTGTGCTGATGGGGAAACCATGCAGGAAGCAGTTGCCAATGCCATCGATACAGGAGCGCCTCAGACCTTTACTGCTTTGTCAGAAGGATTGAATGAAGCTGGAGAGAAAGTAGCGGAGTTCAGGTTCACCTGGTCTTTCAGGGTTAAGAGCTGATCTCATTTCTTTTCCACTTGTTGAGATCTTCTACAGCTCTGCTATCTGTACTGGCAGGCAACAGGTCAACAATTGTCGTTTATACGGAACCGGTATAATACCGGTAGTTTTACAATCTTATGCTGGTTTCTTGTTTTGCAGCAGGCGTTTATTCTTTGGGTGTTCGTTTTCTTCATCACCCAATAATCGGCCCCAGGGTTGCAGGCCGTCTACTCTATCGAAAATGATCTTCAGTATAGCGATAGCCGGAATGGAAATGAACATGCCGGCAATACCGCATAGCAGTCCTCCAATTACTACGCCGATAATGGTCATCAGTGCATTCAGCTTCACTTTGGAGCCAACGATACGCGGCAGGATGATATTATTATCAATGAACTGCACCAGCAATACTACTACCATCAACCAGATAATATCACTGAACTGTTGGGAAGTAGTGAGCGTGATGAGTACGCAAAAAATGGAGGCGATCAACATTCCAACATACGGAAGGAGATTCAGAACAGCACAAAACACCGCCAGGAAAACAGCGTACTTAATTCCGATGATTAAGAAACCAACAGCACCCAACACTGCAACGATCATCATCTCGATGATAAGCCCGAACATATATGCCTGCACCACTACCCTGGATTCTCCGATGATCTCAGCCACGCGTTTTTTGGGAGCATTGCTGAATACATCGATGAGGAATTGCCTGATGAGGCTGCGATAATATAATAATAGAAAAGTGTAAATCGGTAATAGGGTAATCAGCACCAGCATATTCTTCAGGGATGCCACTGTTCCTCCAAATGCGGACTTTCCGGAATCTTTCAGGGAACTGCCTGCCTGTTGCAGAAGATCCTGCTGTTCAGCCGGTGATAATTTGAATTGCTGACGGACCCAGTTCTGCAGATTAATCAAATGCGCATCGATCCCTTTTCTTATCTGGTCGGAATCCTGCAGAAAGGAAGCCACTTGTGAAGAGAGGAACCAGATGATCCCGCCGATAAAGATCACGGTGATCAATAAGGCAATGAGGATGGCGGGTACTTTAGGGATCCCCTTTTTCTGGAGCCATTGGCAAACCGGAATAAGGAGAATAGCGATCAGGGTAGCGAGTGATAATGGTACTACCAGGTCTTGTCCCAGGTAGATGATGGCTGAGATCAGCACCAGCATCAGGAGCACCATGGTCAGGCGAAAATAAAATGGCTGTGGATTGGAAGGCATAACAGGCTGATTGGTTGATGAGAACAGCTGTATTAATATTATGCCAGGGGAGAGATCAGGTTACTGAGGTCTAAAAACGTCAAAAGCCTTGCAAAACAGATTGCAAGGCTTTTGGCTAATAAATATGGCAGCTACCTACTCTCCCGCATTG
>NZ_RCSU01000039.1 GCF_003991355.1 Pseudoflavitalea rhizosphaerae | reverse complement strand
ATATGGCATATGATGCTATTGAGCATCTCCCCGAAGATGCTATAGCTATCTATGACCGCAACTTCAGTAACTATAAGATGATAGCCCTGCACCTGTGGCAGGAAAAAGAGCGGAAGTTCATTATCCGTGGCAAAGACAGTATGAACATCATTAAACAATTTATCGAGAGCGCACAAAGCAGTGCTGTTGTTACTATCTCACCTACGCCAGCTGCCATCAGGAGTATGCGAAAATGTGGCTATATCATAACGAGTGCAACCTCACTAAAAGTACGACTGGTGCGCGTAGAGCTGCCAACTTGTATAGAAGTGCTTATTACCAACCTTTGGGAAGAAGAAGGCCACCCTGCAGACCAATTTAAGGAGCTATACGGCTTACGCTGGGGGGTGGAAACCAATATCTCTTTACAGAAAAATATTTTGCAACTGGAAGCTTTTAGTGGGTTAACTACTCACACCGTACTGCAGGATTTTTTTGCCACAGTGATGACAGCCAATCTTCATGCAATACTTATCAAGGATGCACAGA
>NZ_RCSU01000038.1 GCF_003991355.1 Pseudoflavitalea rhizosphaerae | reverse complement strand
TCTTAAAAACAAAAGGTTACAGTGTTTAGTTTTGAGGTTCCAAAATCTTAAAACAAAACAAACTGTAACCCGATGTTGGATGCAAATGTAAAAATCATTACTGAGTTGAAAAACTTCGTTTCTTTTGTTGCTTCTGATCGATCTGTTTTGCGTGATTATTGTATGTCAGACAATGATTTTATCCGTACCCGGAAATTACCTTTTGATAAGTTGGTGGTATTGATAGTGCAGCTTTGTAAAAAGACTTTAAGCGTAGAACTGGACCAGTTTTTTGCTCAGATGGATATGAAACATAGTTGTTCAGTCAGCGCTTTTGTTCAGCAGCGCCTAAAACTTAATCCGGTTTTCTTCTATTGCTGGAACCAATTGTTATGCGCTCTTTTTTACAGCCATTACGGTCAATCCGTGCATCGTTGGAAAGGCTATAAGTTAATTGCCTGCGATGGATCCTCCGTCAGCCTGGTGAATACCCCTTGTCTTTGCGATTATTTTGGTGGTCAAAGCAATCAACATGGAGATTATGTGCTGGCTAAAATCTTTTACCACTATGATGTGTTCAATGAGTTAATTATACTGCCTCAAATAAAGCCTTATCGCTA
>NZ_RCSU01000037.1:280-808 GCF_003991355.1 Pseudoflavitalea rhizosphaerae | reverse complement strand
GCAAAGCCGGTGAGCAATGATTTTTCGATGGATGCTGGCCATAATGTGGTATTCCTCACTGGCGCAAATATGGCAGGAAAGTCCACTTTTTTGAGATCAGTAAGCACGGCCGTATATGTGGCGCATATTGGGTTTCCGGTGGCGGCAAAGGAAATGGAATTCTCTGTATTGGATGGGATCTACACTACCATCAACCTGCCAGACAACCTGGGTATTGGCGCCAGCCATTTCTACGCGGAAGTGTTGCGGGTAAAAAAAGTGGCGGCTGAGTTACAAGCCAATAAATCGCTCTTCATCATCTTCGATGAAATGTTCCGCGGCACCAATGTGAAAGATGCACATGAAGCCACCGTGGAGATCACCATTGCCTTTGCGGCAAAGCGGAACAGTATGTTCATCATCTCTTCCCATATTGTGGAAGCAGGCGAAAGATTGCAGCAGGTGCCGAGTATCGGTTTCCAGTTCCTTCCCACACGCATGAACGGAAACATACCCGAATATACCTATACGTTAGAGCGCGGAATCACC
>NZ_RCSU01000037.1:0-227 GCF_003991355.1 Pseudoflavitalea rhizosphaerae | reverse complement strand
GAGCCGCCAGTCGCTCGCCTCCGGCGAGTGACGACTATTCTGTCGCCTCCGGCGACACGGTGTTCGCCGGAGGCGAACCAATAAAAGTCACTCGCCGGAGGCGATCGACTGGGCACACCATGAGTAAATTCAACAATAATGCAATTCAATACAGATAAACAAACGGTGGATGAACTGAACCTGTTAGGAAAATTCAGACAAGGCTCGGTATACCACCTGTTCAATGA
>NZ_RCSU01000036.1 GCF_003991355.1 Pseudoflavitalea rhizosphaerae | reverse complement strand
CGCAATGCCCCTCCCGGCATCAAAGCCATTAAACTGCCCGATACAAAAGCAAAAGACAATACTCAGGTGGAGGAATTCGAAACCGAACTGGATGCCAGTATGGAAAAACTCAGCGTAACCCGCAATTCCGCTTATACCGGCATCTACAAAGCAAAAAATACCCGCGAGCTGCTAAGCTATCACCCTTTCATCTTCAATGACCACCAATACTATAACGGTGAGGACCCCACGGAAAAAATGAAAGAAAAGGAACGTGAACGCTATGAGACCAATTTAGCCGCCGCCAAAAATGAATTCAAAAAGAAAAGGCCCGAACTCTCCAAACAAAACCTGCAGCGCGAATACCAGCAGAAAGTGAGCGATGTGAAATTCACACTCATCAATGATGGCCGCTCGCCTAACAAACGTACACTCAGCTTCCGCGAACAGTTCGAGCTCACGGATATGGTGAAGAAAGCAGGAAAGAAATACCTGGTGAACCTGGCCGGACTGATCGGAGGACAATTACAGATCAAAGACGAAGAACGCACCCGAGAATACGATATGGATGTGCGCTATCCGCGCAGCTTTAGTTGGACCATCAATTTCAAAGTGCCCGCCGGCTATGCCGTTTCCGGACTGAATGACCTGAATACAAAAGTGGAACATGCCTGCGGTTTGTTCAGCATAGACGCAAAAGAACAAAATGGAAAAGTGGTCATCAATATCGAGAAGACATACAATGCCAAACAGGTGCCGAAGGCGCAGTGGAACGAAATGCTGGCCTTCATCGATGCTGCTTATAACAGCTCCTTCAAATTTATTCTGTTGTCTCCGAAATCATAAATGCACTTACACCATGTTGCCAGTCGCTCGCCTCCCGGCGAGTGACTTT
>NZ_RCSU01000035.1 GCF_003991355.1 Pseudoflavitalea rhizosphaerae | reverse complement strand
GGTGATACGGGTTCGAATCCCGTACGCGGTACAAGGTTAAAAGTCGCTCTGAGAGCGACTTTTGTCGTTTTATGCAGTAATGAAGTTGAGACGCGAAATTTGTTTGAGCACATGAATTGAGATCATAATAAACTCAACAGCTCATTTGCAGGAAATACTCCTAATCAGGCAAAACCTATCAGATCATTTTATCGGGTTTCACTCTTCCTGCCTGAATCCGCTTTGATTCTTGCCTTCTATTGCAAGCAACTGTAAATGAGGTCCTTCAAACTGATTTTACAAATTACTCAATGTATTGAGTAAACTTATTCAATACCCCCCTTATCAGTAAGTGTAAGTTGTCTCATTTTCTATAATTTGCCATTCAATGCCAAACCTGCTACGACATATTATTACAAGATTATTTTCTGCTACTTCCCGCCGCGCCGATAGCCTGCACCAATCAGAATCCTATCTTACAGCACCCGGTTCAGGCAAGGCATTTATTTACTGTCTCGTTGGAAACATAATTGAAGAACGGCTGGATCAAAGCAAGCATACAATGGTAAAAGGGACAAAGCATTTTTCGCCTGGAACTAAAGTTTATTGTTTTCCTCCAATTTGGGGAGATGGCTATGAAAAAATTAAAGTGATCGGGAGACACAGAAAATCTTCGAAGCTGGTTACCATGATCATGCCTTCTAAACATATAACCAATTGGAGACTGAAGACTGTTTACGATCCATTCATTGTAAAACAAATGACAAATCATGGAGGCTGGAGCAACAAAGAAAGTGATAAAGAAAAGATTACTGAGATGCTCAGTTCTCTGATCAGCCTCTTAGAGAATTAGAGAGTATTATAAAAAGAATTTCTGATTATTTCTCTTTCTCCTATATTTGCACCCCCTTACAACGCCGCGTTCGTCTAAGGGTTAGGAC
>NZ_RCSU01000034.1 GCF_003991355.1 Pseudoflavitalea rhizosphaerae | reverse complement strand
GTGATAGTGGTCCTAATCAAACTGCCGAGAAAAACCTCTAAGGTTAGGCTGAAGCGGCCCGTACCGCAAACCGACACAGGTAGTCGAGGCGAATAGCCTAAGGTGCTCGGGTGAGCCGCGGAGAAGGAACTAGGCAAATTGACGCTGTAACTTCGGGATAAAGCGTACCACAGTGATGTGGTCTCAGTAAAATGGTTCAACCAACTGTTTAACAAAAACACAGGGCCCTGCAAAATCGTAAGATGACGTATAGAGCCTGATACCTGCCCGGTGCTGGAAGGTTAAGGAAGGATGTTCGGCGCAAGCCAAAGCTTCTGACTGAAGCCCCAGTAAACGGCGGCCGTAACTATAACGGTCCTAAGGTAGCGAAATTCCTTGTCGGGTAAGTTCCGACCTGCACGAATGGTCTAATGAGTTGAACACTGTCTCCTCCGCGAGCCCGGCGAAATTGTAGTATCGGTGAAGATGCCGGTTACCCGTCACGGGACGGAAAGACCCCGTGAACCTTCACTACAACTTTGCATTGATTTTGAGCAAACAATGTGTAGAATAGTTGGGACGCTTTGAAGCGGTGCCGCCAGGTGCCGTGGAGCGGTCGTTGAAATACCAACCTTTGTTTGCTTAGAGTCTAATCCCTTCCGGGAAACAGTGCATGGTGGGTAGTTTGACTGGGGTGGTCGCCTCCTAAAAAGTAACGGAGGCTTGCAAAGGTTCCCTCAGTACGGTTGGTAATCGTACGCAGAGCGCATTAGTATAAGGGAGCTTGACTGTGAGACAGACACGTCGAGCAGGGGCGAAAGCCGGCTAAAGTGATCCGGTGGTTCTGCATGGAAGGGCCATCGCTCAAAGGATAAAAGGTACTCCGGGGATAACAGGCTGATCTCCCCCAAGAGCTCATATCGACGGGGAGGTTTGGCACCTCGATGTCGGTTCGTCACATCCTGGGGCTGGAGAAGGTCCCAAGGGTTCGGCTGTTCGCCGATTAAAGTGGCACGTGAACTGGGTTCAGAACGTCGCAAGACAGTTCGGTCCCTATCTGTGATGGGCGTTAGAATATTGAGTGGACATGACCTTAGTACGAGAGGACCGGGTCGTACGGACCGCTGGTGTATCTGTTGTGCCGCCAGGTGCAGTGCAGAGTAGCTACGTCCGGCCAGGATAAACGCTGAAAGCATCTAAGCGTGAAACCTTCCACGAGATGAGTATTCTTTTAAGGGTCGTCAGAGACGATGACGTTGATAGGCTACAGATGTAAAAGTGGTAACACTAAAGTCGAGTAGTACTAATTACCCGTACGCTTTAATTTTTT
>NZ_RCSU01000033.1 GCF_003991355.1 Pseudoflavitalea rhizosphaerae | reverse complement strand
CATTGTTGTCCGGATAAATCCGGGTTATAAATAGGTGTATCCTTTTATAGCAAAGGGTTACAGTGGAAAAAACAGTTGTTTCAAAACCTGGGGTAGGTCCCCCTTGTTGGCTACGTTATAAAAGCGAAAGGTGCATTGTCATTTTTTCTCCAGGCTTTATACGTGTCTCTGATAAAATCTAGTAATCCAACATAACTGGTCAGGTGCAGCCGGATTACGGTGATCATGTTGGCAAAGGACTTTTTGGTGGCGGCCTTCTTTCTTATAACCACCATCAGCAGTTGAGCAATGAGTACACAATAGACCTGCATTTTGATGGCATTGGGGCTTGCTCCCCAAAAGTACCGCAACGGAAAATTCTGTTTGATCTGCTTGAAAAGCAGTTCGATCATCCAGCGGCTTTTATAAATAGTGGCGATCTGTGCAGCAGGCAAAGTAAAGTTATTAGTGGTGTACACATACACTTTGCCTTCCTGCGTTTTGTACACGATCCGCCTGAGTTTTAGCCGATCCGTCTGTATTCCGTTGACTTTTACAGCAACGGTGATCAATTGCTCTTTGAGAACGCCTTGAGCCTGGAACTGGCGGGTTTTATCGACCAGTACTTTGGTGACATGGTATACAGCGTTTTCGCGCATCCGGGTCACGAACCAGATCTTCTGGCCGGTCCATTTAGCGAACTGCCGGTAGTCGGTATAAGCTTTATCAAAGACCAGCCAACTGTTGGCAGGCAGCTTCAGGTGATACAGGAATCGCTGATCATGCTCCTTGGCTGCAGTGATGCGGACAAACTCTGTCACGCCGCTAAAGGCATCCATCAGCGCATGCACTTTGATGCCGCCCTTTTTTCGGGCGCCATCCAGCCGGTTGCGGCCAACCCCTTGCAGGATCTCGCTGAACAACTGGATCGTCGAACTGTCAATGATCTTTAAGTTTCTTATGCTCAGTCCTTTTAACCGGCTGTCCGAGATAAAGGAATGGTAGCGGGCCAGTAATCCGTAATAGATCGTTTCAAAGACCCGGTAGCTTCTTTTGTTATTGGCATCTGAGAGCGTACTGCGGGCAGGAGCCTTGTCCAGACCGAGATGGGCCAGTTTGCCTTCACAGGCCAGCATCCCTTCGCAGATCTCCCGCAGCCCATTGCAGTAGCTGAAAACGCCGTACAGCAAACTTACCAGGTGAATGCGAACCGGTAATCGCTTGTAATACCGGTTAGCTTTATGCTTTCTGTTGGCTGCATGGATAACAGAACCAGGAATAACATTCAATATCTGAGATAAAACCGGCTGTCCGGAGAATTTTCTATCTTCATCCATTAGGCATTGTTTTGATGTGGTAATCCAAACTTAGCCTAATTGGGTGGTTCTTCGGGACCGCCCTTACTTTTATAACCCGACTTTAGTCGGACAATACTGATTT
>NZ_RCSU01000032.1 GCF_003991355.1 Pseudoflavitalea rhizosphaerae | reverse complement strand
CTCGCCTCTGGCCTACGGTGTACCCACATCTTTTATCATACTAAATGCTTGCATGATATTAAAAAACTTTTGAAGTCCCAATGACCATGTAGTAAGCCCTGGGGGTCGTTGAGAGGAGTATCCTTTCCATCCTCCCAGTCTCGCAATTATCCAGCAAGCCCAGGCTAACGTTTGTGGTTTAAAAGGATTCTTTTGTTTTTCAGTTTTTCCTTCCCACTGGGGTAAAATTATTGCCATGCATTGGATTTGCTCTGGGGTAAAACAATATGTAGCCGGGATATCGGCCCCTTCCTCAATACTATATGCATACTGCATTTGAAAGAGGCTGATAATAGTGTCGAGCATCATCACGGTTAACTTGCGGATGGCCCAGCCTCGTTCCAGTTCGCTGGCTTCAATATCGAACCGCTCTTTCTTGAGAACCCGGAACGCTTCTTCAATCATCCAGCGGCAACTATACCAGTCTAATACCTGGCAGGCATCCATAAAACTATTGACTGCCAGCGTCGTTATTATCCGCCATTCTACAGGCTTGCTGGCAGGGCTATTGATCTCGCGGGCTTCCACAATGCAAACCCGTACAGATTTCTGATCAGACTTTACATTACCAGGTTTTCTAATCTCAGTAACACCGTATCTTACTTCCAGCAATGCTTCCCGTGCGGGTTGTTTACTACGACTGTCAGCACTGATCTGAGTTGTATAGTGGCCTGCTACCGGCTGGTTCCCGATAAAGTTCCATAACATACCCCCATCCTGCAGGTTACGATCGCAACGAGAACGTACCAGTAAAAAGGTCCGATCATCGGGTACTTGTGCAAACAACTCATAGATATCTGCTTCCCGGTCCTGTATCAGGATTACTCCGGCAGCCTGCTTTAAAGCAGCCTGACTATTGTTGGCTGAACGGATCCACTTGTAGGACTCCTTTTCCTCAATGGGGGTGCGTTGCATCGCAGGGCGACTCAAGCTCTTACTTTCCATGGAACGATTCCACAAGATCATATCAGACCAACCGATAGGACAATAGGTACAGGCATCCACTACCAATCCAGGGTGAAACTTAAAACCATAACCTTTGCTGATATGGTCTGCATCCAGCAAACCAAGACCCGTATTGGGTTGTAGCCGATTACTATGACTAATCAGGTTTACCTCACTGGTATCCTGGATACATAACACCAATCGTCCTGCTGCATTATGACCACAACGAGCCGCCATTTCTGAAATCAATTGACCCTCAGTTACACCTTCATTGTTCAAAAAACGATAATACCCTTTTTGTTCAGCACGAGAGCCAGACAACCGTTGAATCACACTCGTGGATTCTTTAAAGAGATTCCTTGATAACTCTTTCCCCCGCTTTTCAAGTCGTTTATCATTAAAATAACCACTATAGTTTGCGCCAAGTATTTGCATCAGGCGAAGCTAAACAAAAAGATGTGGGTACACCGTAGGCC
>NZ_RCSU01000030.1 GCF_003991355.1 Pseudoflavitalea rhizosphaerae | reverse complement strand
CTGATGTTGTGGGCCATCGCTACCAGGGTGATCTCCGTTTTTACTTTCTTCAAGCCACGCAGGTGGAACCGGCGGAAGCCCATATTGTGTTTAATGTCGCCAAAACAACTTTCGATCTCGATGCTCCGCTGCTTTTTGAGCCTGTTCCCTTTTTCTGTACCCAGGTTCTCCCTTGCCTGCTGTTTGTAATCTTCCAGTTTCTCATTGACCTGGATCGTTTTGTTCTCCCCGTTGGTAGATTTAGTGCATTGCTGGTAAAAAGGACAGCCGCTGCAATCAGTACATTCGTACAATTTTATAGTTGATTCATAACCTGTACGCTTATGCGCTTTTTGATAAGTACGGCGATACATCAATCTTAGACCATTGGGGCATTCATAGCTGTCTGTTATCGGATCATAGGGAAAGTTGTCTCTGTGGAAGCGGTTTTTGCGAACACTGCTTTTCTGTTCAGTATGATACGTAGGGAACTTCAGATAGTTCTCTATTTGCTGTTGTTCGAGCAGTTCGTAATTCTCTTCTGTGCCGAAGATACTGTCAGCAATGATCTGGTCAGGTTTAAAGGGTTGCTGCCGGGACACTTCTTCCAGGTGATCGCTCAAGCAGATACCGTCATTGGTATTTTGATGGACACTTACCCCGGTGATGAACTGGTCCTCGCTTCCGGCTAATACATTGTAAGCAGGTAATATCTCCACTTTGTTCTTCATCATCATGGCGCTGGCATCGGCATCTGTTTTGTTGTAGCCGCTGCGTCTACCTGTCTTATGGATCTGGGCTTCATATTTATTGAGCTTGCTGTGAGCATCGTGTAGCTTTCTTTGAAGAGTGACGGCTTTGCGACGGGTTCGTTTGCTGGTAGCTGCCTCCAGCTTTTCATTAAGTACTTCCACCTGCTCTTCGATCGCTTCAGCAGTGATCGTGGAGGCGCCGCCTTCCTGTTCCAGGTCGCTGTTACCATACTGGCGGTCTTCAGTGGCATTGAGCTCTTCGATCTGCCGGAACAGTTCACGGCATTTTTGCTCCGTTTTGCCCTTGTAACGTTCAGCGTTCTTCTTCCAGACCATCTTGTGCTGGTTAGCATCAGCCCGGAAGGTGCTGCCATCACAGAAGTAATTCTCCATCTTGATATAGCCATGTTCCAGCAGGAACTCCAGCAGTTCTTTGAACAACACCTCAATCACTTCTTTGGCCTTACTGCTGCGGAACAGGTTGATCGTCCGGAAGTCGGGCCGGCTCTTCCCGCTCAGCCACATAAAATGAATATCCTGACCCAGCGCAGCGGCAATCTTGCGACCTGTGTAGATCTTCATGCAATAGCCGTACAACAGCACTTTTAATAACATCCGCGGATGAAAAGAACTGGTTCCACCACCTTTATAGAGCTGCAGAAGGCCACTGATATCCATCCGTTCTACTACCTCGTTCACTACCCGAACCAGGTGCGTCGGACCGATCCACTCCTCCAATGCAGGAGGTAACAATAAATTTTGTTGCTGATTATATTGCTTGAAAACGAGGGAAGTCTTTAATTTAGCCATGTAGTTTTAGTGTGGTAATTAAAATTACACTTCAGCCCTGTTTCTTCCAAAAGAAATAGGGCTGACCTTTTTAGTCAGCCCCAC
>NZ_RCSU01000003.1 GCF_003991355.1 Pseudoflavitalea rhizosphaerae | reverse complement strand
CAATGCGGGAGAGTAGGTAGCTGCCATATTTATTATCAAAAGCCTTGCAATCTGTTTTGCAAGGCTTTTGTCGTTTTTACAAGTTTTACTGCCACACATATCTCTCTTTCTGGTTATCTTTAGCACGCACCACCTCATTACCAGATCCGCAAAATCTATATCATCGCCTCCATGAAAAAATTGACGCTGTCGTTAGGATGGATCCTGACCCTACTCATCCTTGCAATGATCGCCCTCTGTTTCTTTCAATCCCTCTCATTTGATGATTATGTGCCGGCTTACCTGAAAAAAGAATTTGGCCAGCTCGGCAGCATCCACTGGTACCTCACCGAATGTAACGGCCGTTATTCCACCATCCCGTTCTTCCTGCTGATCGCCGCATCCGGCAATTTTGTTGCGCTCTATCCATACCTGCTGATCTTCTTTATCCTCTTCTCCATCCTTGCTATCTATTGGTCCTTGCATATTATCAGCAGCAACCTGTTTACAGGAACCCCGCACAGCCGCCAACTGCTGCTCTTTTCGGCAATCGTAAGCTTCACTTTCCTGGCTGTGATTCCCGAAGTTGCTTCATATTATTACTGGTTCGCTACCAGCATCACTTATCTTTTCCCTTTCTGTATCTTCCTCCTTTACCTGGCTGCCTGGTGTTCATTTTTCACAAAAGAGAAAAAATGGAAATATGCAATCGTGCTATCCCTTCTTGGCCTGCTGCTGGGAGGCTCCAATGAAGTAATGATGTATTTCGTGTTTGTCATTCCTTTCCTTAATACGGCAGTGATGGTAAGCATGAAGCAAAAGGTCACTGCTCCCATGTTCCTGATCATAGCAAGCGCCATACTGATGGCCATCATTGTTCTCTCCATGCCGGGCAATGGTACACGTACCAACCATTATGAAGCCGCTCAATCCATATTCGCATCTGTTACAGGCTCTGTGTTCAGAACTTTCAAGTTTTGCCTGCTACTCTTTTCCAACCCGCTATTCTATATCAGTTGCGCAGGTGTGATAGTGGCAGCTTCATTTATCAGACCTGAGCTCACTGCATACTTTAGCAAAAAGAAAAGCAATTGGCTCCTGGAAATACTGATACTTTTCGCATTGATTTTTGGATTTGATCTGGTGATCAGACAACTCGCCAATAATGTGGTGCCACCAAGAGCCACCAATATTCTCGTTTGTATCAGCCTGTTAGGTTGCTGGTGGATCATCATCATGAATGCATACCGTTTCAGCACACTGCTCAGCTGGCTTCAACTTCACCACAACAAAGCAAAGCTGTGCTTTTACGCTTTGTTTATCCTGGGCTTGCTGGGATCGGATTATTTCTTGCAACTCATCAGCAATATCATTACCCTACCCACGCACCAGATTGTTTTAAAGCAGCGGGTGAAGCTCATCCGCGATGCAAAGGATAGCGGACGCAATACGGCATACATTCCGCCTTACCAGCAGGAAGTAGAGAAGGAACTGCAGCGGAGGTTCAGGGGAAAGAGCAGATTTGTAAAAGAAGAATTCCCTTTCCCTCCCTCATTTGCCTATTTCAAGGATGAACCATATTCTAAAGAAGATGCCTATTTTTATGCAGAGTATTATGGTATCGACAGCATTGCTACCGATACCGCAAGGTATGCAAGATGGGGACTAACCAATATCTTACCGAATAGCCAACCAGTAAAATAATATCCTGTCAGAATATGATGTTGAGTATTGTATTGCCTGTTTACAACCGGATACTGCAGCTGAGTGAAGGGCTGGAAAAACTGAAATCCCGGTTGGACCAAATGCAATGCACATACGAAATCATCATCATCGATGATGGCTCAGCAGCTAAAGAAGAAGTGCAGGCAATCGCTGTACAGCATCAATGCATCTGCCTGCGCAATGAGGTTAATGCCGGCAAAGGAAAATCCGTCAAAAGAGGCGTACTCGCTGCCACCGGCAACCTGATCATTTTCATGGACGGCGATTTCCCATTCGATCTTTCCATCATTGAAACCATGTACCAGTGTCTCCGGGAAAATGATGTGGTGATCGGCGACAGAACCCTGCCCGGATCAAGTTATGTAAAAGAATCTGTTGTATTGAGAAAAGCTGGCAGCCGCATACTAAGCGCTATCATCAGGAAGTTCTACCTGAAAGGCATCAGCGATAGCCAGTGTGGCATCAAAGGCTTCCGGTCTGACGCCGGTAAAGCGATCTTCAGCAAGGTAACCTTCTCAAGATTCTCCTTCGATGTGGAAGCGCTGTTCATAGCCACGCATAATCAATTCACCATCGGCCGATTACCGGTGCATGTATACGAACAGGACGGAAGTTCGGTGAATGTGCTGAAAGATGGACTGGGTATGATGCTCAGCCTGATCAAAATAAAACTCAATCACGCCAAAGGAAAATACAGGATCAATGAATAGGAAATGGACCAACCGCATCCGCTTCATCATGGATGAATGCATTCCTCCGCTCATAAGAGACAGGAGATGGTTCATGTATCCATTCTATTATTTTGCTTATCGGGGAAAGAATATCGCAACCGCGATGGATTTCAAAAAACATTATTTCGAGTGGAGCCCTGAACAACTGCAGCAATTCTATTCAAACATCAATTCCATTTCCACCAACAGGAAAACAGATATTTCCGAAGGAGGTTTGAAGCATATCCTTCAGCATTGCAGTAAAGACATCAGCTCGGTACTGGACGTGGGCTGTGGCAAAGGATTTTTACTGCAGATGATCCATCAGCATCATCCTCAATTGAATTTGCATGGCGCCGACTTTGTAGCCCAACCTGCCATGACATTACCTTTCACCCAAACCGATGCGCGGAGTCTTCCATTTCCTGATCAGTCATACGACCTTGTTGTTTGTACACATACTATCGAACATATCTACAATGCACATGAACTGGTGAAAGAATTGAAAAGAGTGGCACGAAATAAGATCATCGTGATCACGCCAAAGCAGCGCTACTTCTATTATACACTCGATGAGCATATCAACTTCTTTCCACAAAAGGAAATACTCGCTTCACTCATGTCGATGGAAAAGTACCAATGTGATCTGATTGATGGAGACTGGGTATTTACCGGCTATCTTCCACAGTAAATTCCCGGGGAATAATACTTTCTTCAAACTTTTTACGTTAAGGGGTTTGCCGTATCTTGGCGGCGCTTAACCGAATTTGTTATAGACCCCAAAAAACCTGAAATGAAATTCATTTTTACCCTCTTCGCAGGTCTTTGCCTGTCTGTTTCCACTTTCGCACAATCTGAAACCGCTGCCGCAGATACCGCTGTGTCCCCAACATCCACATCAAAAGGCTCCAGTTTCATTTGGTACAAAAAGAACACAGTAAAGATCAATTTGTCTTCCCTTACCCTGAACAACTATTCTCTGTATTACGAGCGTATGCTCACACGCAAGATCGCAGCAACTGTTGGCGTACGTTATATGCCCAAAACAAAGCTGACGGAAACCATGCTCGGCAAACAGATACTGGACCAGCTGGATGAAGAAGATAACGAAGATATCAAGCCACTCGCAGCTTCCAACACCACTTTCACAGCCGGCATCCGTTTCTATACCGGTTCACGCTCCGGCGCCAAAGGATTCTACGCAGAGCTCTATGGCCGCTACGGGATCTATGATCTCGATTATGATTACAGTTTTACCACCAATGGAAAAGAATACGATATGGTGATCAAGGGAAAGCCTACCGGATTTGGTGGTGGCCTGTTGCTGGGTGGCCAATTCAATCTCTTCAAGAATATGGTAGTTGATATTTACATCATCGGCGCACACTACGGAAAAATGTCCGGCAATATTGATGGCATCAGCGATCTCTCCACAATGACTGACCAGGAGAAAGCTGATATGGAAAGCGATATCAATGATATCGCTCCCAAGTTCGATGGAAAGAAGGTCCTTGAAGCCAAAGTTGACAACAATGGCGTGAAAGGAAAACTCGATGGCCCATTTGCCGGCATCAGAGGCCTTGGACTCAGCATTGGCTGGGCATTCTAAGAAATTGTAAATTATCGGTTATTGCATTACGTTATAAAGGGTTGACCACTAACTGGTCAACCCTTTTCTTTTGCGGCCGGCAGTCGCTCGCCTCTGGCGAGTGACTTANCGGCCGGCAGTCGCTCGCCTCTGGCGAGTGACTTATGTTTAGTCGCCTCCGGCGACGCGGTGTTCGCCGGAGGCGAACCAATAACAGTCACTCGCCTGAGGCGAGCGACTGCTCCCTGAGTAAATTCTTCAGGCTTTCTTAGCAGTACACCTTACAACAGGGTTATATTTGTTGTAATGCGGCCGATAATCATCCTCTTACTGATCTTCAGCTGCCTCGCCGGCAGCAAGCCACGGCAAAAACAAGCCTGGCGCCTGAGCGGCTTCGCCCAGGGCACAAGCTGGCATATCACTTACTATGCAACAGACAGCATCATTGCACAATCGGCCATCGACAGCATCCTCACAAGACTCGACAGCTCCCTTTCGATCTACAAACCCTGGTCCCTCATCAGCCGGTTCAATCAATGTGAACACAGTATGGAGATAGATGAGCACCTGGCCAACGTGGTGAGCGCCTCTTTCTCTGCGTTTCAAAACACAGATGGCATTTTCGATATAACCATCCAGCCCGTTACACAGGCCTGGGGATTTGGCCCAATCAAGCTTACTAAAATGCCAGATACGCTTACTATTTCTAATCTCATGCAATGTGTGGATATGCGATATTTATCCCTTCAGGGATCCACGCTGATCAAACGAAAGCCCTGTGTGTCAATTGATGTGAATGGTATTGCCCAGGGATACAGTGTGGATGTGCTGGCCGGATATGTAGAAACCAGAGGCATTGCGGATTATATGATCGAGATCGGAGGGGAACTAAGATTGAAAGGATTGAAATATCCAGGCGCCAAACCAATGCGCATCGGGATTGAAGCGCCGGCTGAGAACGAGTTTGAGCCTTCACTGATGCAAAGGATCATCTGTCCGGCCGATGGCGCCGTAACCACTTCCGGAAGCTACAGGAAATTCTTTGAGAGCGGTGGGCAGAAGGTTTCGCATATCATCGATGCCAGGAACGGGTTTCCCGCCAGGAATGAACTGGTCAGTGTTACCGTTTGGGCTTCCGATGCCACCACTGCAGATGCTTACGACAATGCCCTGATGGCGATGGGACTTGAAAAAGCTTTACAGTTCCTGCAACAACATCCTGAACTGGCGGCTTATTTCATTTACCGGGGAAAAGATGGACGGATTGCAGATACTGCCAGTACATTTTTCGATAAATTTATGTCTGTTGAGTAATACCGGCCCCGTGATACCGGCAATTTTTAAAAGGTTCTGAAACACTGACTATGAGCAGACGGAAATTTCTTCAGCAGGCCGGCGTATTGACTGGCGGCCTCTTGCTTCATCAGCAACTCATGGCTGCATTCGGCAGCAAATTCCGGCAAACGATCAATATCGGTTTTATCGGATGTGGCGACAGAGGCCGGGGCATCCTCAGCATCATGCAGGAGCTCCCTGAATCATTCAAGGTTACCGCTGTATGTGATGTACTGGATTTCCGCCTCCGGGAAATGCTGAAAGCAACAAATGATCAAAATGTAAAAGGGTACAAAGACCATCGCAAGCTGCTGGTAGATAAAAACCTGGATGCAGTGATCATCGCCACGCCACTGAATACGCATTACGCCATTGCGGCAGATGCACTCGCAGCAGGGAAACATGTTTTCCTGGAAAAGACCATGACCTACAATATCCCCGAAGCATCCAAATTGGTGCAGCTCGCAAAGCAGCATCCCGCGCAGGTTCTACAGGTAGGGCATCAGTATCGTTATGTGCCGCTCTATTTCAAAGTGAAGGAGATGATCGAAAAAGGATATCTCGGAAAAGTAACGCATATAGATTGCCGTTGGGACCGCAACTGGAACTGGCGAAGGACTGTTCCCCAGGGATATACAGACAAGCAGGTGAACTGGCGGATGTACAAAGCCTATTCCGGTGGACTGGTGGCAGAACTGCTTTCGCACCAGATCGATTTCATCAACTGGGCTTTCGATACACATCCCGATGAAGTACTCGGTACAGGAGGTATCGATTTCTACAAAGACGGAAGGGAAACTTTCGACAATGTACAGGTGGTACTCCGTTACAACAAAGAGAATATGATCGGCAACTTCGGCGCCACTTGCGGTAATTCACGCGAAGGATACATCTTCAAGATCAAAGGCACCAAAGGCACTGTGGCGCTACTGGTGAATGAAGGCGTGTTCTATCCCGAACCCGCCATGCGCAAGGAATTGCAGGTAGTGGACGGCGTTAGCGGCGCCACAAAAATAGAATGGAATAAAGATGGCGGTATCCCTATCCTCAAAGAAAAAGGAAAAGATGGCACCTGGTATGCACTGACAGATTTCCATTCATGCATCACCGAGAAAAAGTTTCCTGCATCCAATGTGATCACCGGGGCCACTACTGCCGTATGTGTTCACCTTGCTAACGCTGCCGCTTATACGCATACTCTTCAGCAATGGAAACCTTCTTATAACTTTTCAAAATAATCCTGCTTTTATCATGAGAAAGATCATTGGATTCATACTTGCTACAATGGCCGTTCCCGCTGTATTTGCGCAGCCGTCCGAAAAAGGCTGGACCAGCCTTTTCGACGGAAAAACGCTCAATGGATGGAAGAAGCTCGGCAAAGCCAATTACCAGGTGGAAAATGGAATGCTGGTGGGAACTACTGTGGGGAAGTCGCCCAATACATTCCTGATGACAGAAAAAGAGTATGGAGACTTTATCCTGGAATGCGATATGAAAATGGAAGACATCACTTCCAATTCCGGGGTTCAGTTCCGCAGCCATATCAACCCGGCAGGCAATAATGGTGCAGGCCGCGTGTTCGGTTATCAACTGGACATCGATCCTTCCCCGCGCAAATGGACCGGAGGAATTTATGATGAAGGAAGAAGGGAATGGCTCTACGCATTATCGCTCAATAAAAATGCACAGGATGCCTGGAAGAACGGAGAATGGAATCATGTAAAAATAGAAGCGATAGGTCATCATCTGAAAACATGGATCAATGGCGTGCCCTGCGCTTATGTGGTAGACACTATGGACGCTGCAGGGTTCATCGCACTGCAGGTGCACAGCATCAACAAACCCGAGCAGGAAGGCAAGAAGATCTGGTGGAAGAATATCCGTATCAAAACCTCCAACCTCAAGCCCGAAGCATTCGGTAAAGGCGTATACGTTTACAATGCGATCCCCAACAATTTATCCGCCTATGAAAAGAAGAATGGCTGGAAGCTGCTCTTCGACGGAACATCCACCAGTGGCTGGAGAAGCGCCAAAGGCAAGACTTTCCCGGAAAAGGGATGGGAAGTTAAGGATGGCTTGCTGAATGTATTGGGCTCTGATGGAAAGGAATCCACCAATGGTGGCGATATCGTTACGCTTGACGAGTACGCTGCATTCGATCTCTCCTGGGACTTCAAACTCACGCCCGGCGCCAATTCCGGCGTGAAATATTTTGTTACCCTGAAGGAAGACAGCAAAGGTTCTGCTATCGGGCTTGAATACCAGTTACTGGATGATACGCTTCATCCCGATGCAAAACTTGGACTCAACGGCAACCGAACACTGGCTTCTCTCTATGACCTGATCAGGGCAGAGAAAACATCCCGCTTCATCAGGCAGCCGGGCAACTGGAATACAGCCAGGCTGGTAGTGTATCCTAATAATCATGTAGAGCATTATCTGAATGGAGTGAAGGTACTGGAATATGATCGCGGGTCACAGGCGTACAGGGAGCTGGTTGCAAAAAGCAAATACAAAGTGTGGCCTAATTTCGGAGAAGCGCCCAAAGGCCATATCCTGTTGCAGGACCATGGCGATTCGGTGAGCTTCCGAAGCATCAAAATAAAGCAGTTGTAACGGCATGTGGCCAAAAAGGTCAGAGAGCTGGCAGTCGCTCGCCTCTGGCGAGTGACTTTTATTTAGTCGCCTCCGGCGACGCGGTGTTCGCCGGAGGCGAACCAATACTGGTCACTCGCCAGAGGCGAGCGACTGGCCACAAACTGTTACAACTGCAATAGTCCGTTTTGGCGTTCTTATGTGGAATGATTATTTTACTGTTAATAATCGAAACACATGAAAGTAGACAAGGCCAGCCGCACCGCCCTATATATGGCTTTCTTCAGAGCACTCGAATCAACGAGACCGGAAGGTAAGCGCCTTTTCTACGATCCCTATGCTGTTTTTTTTCTCGATAATAAACTGAAACGGGCCGTGCGTTATTCGCCCGTCCCGTTGGTGAGAAAATATCTCCGGTGGAAGATCCACAAGGAGTTGCCGGGCGGATTTACTTCCGGCGTAGCGAGAACAAGATATATCGATGACCTGCTGAAAGCCAGTATCAACAAGGGTGTTCAGCAGGTCATAATTTTAGGCGCCGGTTACGATACAAGGGCGCTCAGACTGGATTATTTACAGGATATTCCCGTTATAGAGATAGACCATCCCAATACAGCAAAAAGAAAACTGGGCGCCTTGCAAAGTGAAATGGGGAAGCTGCCTGCAAATGTCCGTTTCTACCAGATCGATTTCAATGAACAAAGCCTGGATGACCTTGCGCAAACAAGGCATATCGATATGAGCATTCCTACAGCTTTCATTTGGGAAGGTGTTACCAATTATCTTTCCGATCAGGCAGTAGACAATACTTTCAAATTCTTCAGCCAGTTCGCGTCCGGCTCCTGCCTCATCTTCACATATGTTCACCAGCAGGTTTTTGATGATCCCGGTTCTTTCTTCGGCGCACAAAAACTCTTGAATGACCTGGCTGAGCTGGAAGAGACCTGGACTTTCGGTTTCGATCCGGAAGAGTTGAAAGATTATTGTAAGAAATTCAATTGTACCCTGGAAGCCGATAAAGGCGCAGTTGAATACAGGGAAGATTATATGCCTGAAAGGCCCGAGCGCGGATATGAGTTTTACCGTGTAGCGATGGCCGTTAGGGACTAAAAAGCCTCCCCTGGACAGAGGAGGCATAACCCTAAAAACAACTACTTAAAAATTAAGATGCTGAGATCGTTTCATTATTGTTGCGGCTGTCTGTGATCACGGGGATCCTGGAGCCATATGATAATAGTTTTCTGGTGATCCTGTTCCACCAGCCCGGCATATGGAATTCTTTCAGCGGGTTGGCCATGATCAGGTCAGCATTGATGCGTTTGGAGAATTCCAGTGTACTCTTTGCGAGATTCTTTCCTTCCAGCAGGAAACATTGTACAGGAATGGTACTGAGGCTCTGGATCACTTCCAGGGTGGTATCCATGATGCTCTTGGCAGCGTTCTGTTCTTTCTGCTCATCACGGAGGCTTACCAGGTATACAGTGGATTTGAAAGTGCGCGCCAGCATGGTGGCAAATTTGATACGGTGCAACGGCAGATTGTCTGTCAGTGGCAACACGATCTTCTTGAAATGACTAACCAGTCCACTGGAGCGGATAGTGAGCACCGGTACATTTGTTTTGTGCGCCAACCTGCTGATGCTAACGGTGCTCAGCACACGATGCAGAAGGTTGAAGCGGGCAAGCCCTACCACCACCAGGTCCATTTCAAATTTCTGGATATAGTCGGCCAGTTGCTGACTGGGATTGCCTTTGAGGAGGCTGATCTCCAGCTTGCCACCTCCGCAGATATGATTGCTGTAAATATCACGGAGGTTTTCCAGTTTCTTCCTGGCATTGGTCATGTCTGCTGCATCATAGGATGGCATCAGCATGCTCATGTCCAGCGGTAGCAATGGCATCAGGGCTCCCGACGAAACGTGCACCAGGTGTACGTTACAGTGGAAGGTATTGGCCAGTTCGATGGCCTTGCTGATAGCCCATTTGTTCTTTGCCGTGAAATCAACGGGAACCAGGATATTATACAGAGTTTTTGGCATAGACGTTCTTTTCATAATTTAAGTAAGTTGTTAAACAGCCAGCTCCAGTAATGTCTGGAAGCTTTCTTCTTCTATATTGGTGCCTGCAATGGTCCTGAGCAGCTCATCTTTTGTCCGGAATGCAACGCCCTTGCCACCATGTCCGATCATGCAACGGTCGTCCCGGCTATCGCCCACCACTATGCAGTTTTTCAATTGAACACTGTATTTATCGCAAACATGCTGCAGAACGTTCGTTTTACAGTAAGCATGTCCGCAGATGCTTTCCGGCGATCCGAACCAGTACGACGGGAGGTTTACTTCGCCGGTGCATTTACCTTCAAAGAATTCAAGCTGGTTGGCATAAGTGAAATCAGCGCCGATCTGTTGCTTCACATAATTGGCGACGAGCGTATAGCTGTTGCTGATGATGCCGATGATATAACCACGTGACTTCAGTTCAGCGATCACTTCTTTGATATCGGGCACCATAGGAATCTCAGACACAACATTGAGCATATCGTCGATAGTGCGTCCTTTCAACAGCAGGCCGATGCGCTTGGTAAGGATGATGGGGTCCTTCTCCTGCGAGCGGAGGTCATCAAGTTTAGCGGTGAACCCAAACTTTTGGGCACAGGCGTCGATGGTCCGGCCAAGAAGAATGGTATCATCCATATCAAAGATGGCCATCTTATGGAAGCCACTGAGCTTTTCACGGAGCGTTCTGTTCATTTCCCCGCTGACAGCTTCAATACTCATGATATCTTCCTCACTGATTTCCTGTGGGTGCCTGCGTTGCGCTTTGGTGATGATGGCGCGGCTCACTTCTCCACTCATTTTGCCGAGTGCCTGCCAGGGCTTTGATTTGTTTTCGATATAACCGATGTTCACTTCGCGGATGCGTGCTTTCATCAGGTACATATCGATGAGTATGCCGATATCAACACCGTAATCGTTGAGCAGATCTATTTTCTGGAAGAATGATTTTTTACCGGCGATCATGCCGCTAAGCGGTTGTTCAAAATGGGAGAGGCCGGGATAGAAGATATTGAGCAGCGGTTTAGCCACCAACTCTGTTACGCGGCCTGCGTTGCGTGCGAAACTTCCTTTCACGAAATCCACTTCATCCTTTACCAGTGGGTCGGCCAGCTTCGAAATGGTTTCTTCCGGATATGGATCGATATCTCCGTCCAGGAAGATCACAATATCATTGGAGGCTGCATCGATACCATCTTTCATGGAAATACCTTTCCCTCTCACCTGGCTGGTGATCACTTTGGCGCCTGCTGCGCTTGCAATTTGTGTCGTTTTGTCCTCAGATTTATCGTCAACCACAATTACTTCATTCACAAGAGGGGAACTGAGGCAGAACCTGACCACATTCGCAATCGTATTCTCTTCATTTAACACCGGGACAATAACAGTTAGCACAAGTACCTCCTTTTGATTTACTACGGTTTGTATTGATCTTTCTGCACTTATCTGGAAAATCCTGCCGGATGGTTCTGAGGGAAATTGGCAGATGCATTGTTATAGTTGACAAAAGCCATGCCTTAACACCCTGAGAACGATAAAAAATGCATCAATTGTGGATATATTTCCTGGCTTCACAGCGGCCCATAATGGCGCGGCGGTAATATGGCCTCTGAACCTTATCAGAGGGTTAAAACAGCATTAAAAAACTATTAAACATAGGGTGCTGGGATCATATAGTAATATAAGAAAAAATGAGGAGAAAAACAGGAGTATAATTTGACCGCTGATCTGCGGTTATTCGTTGCTGTTATATTGCCGGGTGCAGGCGCAAAAAAAATCCTCTTGTCCGTAAACAAGAGGATTATGATAGACTAAAAGCGATTAGTTGAGTTGATTAGAAATCCCTGTTGTAACCGCCGCCGCCCCTGTTGAAGCCGCCTTTCTTGTAGCCGCCGCCACCACCGGAGCCGCCGCCGAAGCTTCTCTTCTTGAAGCCTCCGCCACCGCCACCATTTTGTGGTTTGGGTTGCGCTTCGTTAACGATGATTTTTCTGCCTAATACTTCAGATTCGTACAGGCTGGTGAGCGCGTTCTGAGCTTCGCCGTCTTCAGGCATTTCAACGAAACCGAAGCCTTTGCTGCGACCACTGGCTTTGTCCTTTACGATTTTTGCAGAAGTAACAGAACCATATTGTTCGAATAAGGTTCTCAGATCGTCATCGGTCATTTGCCAGGAAAGGTTCCCTACGTAAATGTTCATTGTAACAATAATTTTAGATGTTCTGAAAAAGCAGATAATGACGCAAGTTGCTTCAATGAACTGAGGAAACCGGAAAAACAGGTAAAGCACTACAGTACAAGAGAACAAGTTCATTAACCATACATGAAGATAAGAAATAATTTGATTTACCAAATAAAATTTCGGTCAAATCCTGATTGGGCAAGCATTTGAAGAAATTACGATATGTACCCGATATACAAAGGATTAAGTGTGGAGCGGGTTCCGGGGAATGGGCCGGTCCTGTTTGCGGCCGGCCCGGATGGAGGAATACGGATGACCACAAAAAAAGAGGGTGGAAATGTTGTTCCACCCTCTTGAATTATCTGCAGACTTTGAGATTACTCAGCTACAACTTCGAATTCAACTTCGGTAGCATGACCGTTGCCGAAATCGATATTGGCTTTGTAGGTGCCCAGTTCTTTAACTTCGTCAACGATAGAGATCTTCTTGCGATCGATCTCATATCCTTTTTGCTCGCGGATAGCGCGGCTGATCTGGAGAGAAGTTACGCTGCCGAAGATCTTGCCACTGGTACCGGTTTTAGCACCGATCCTCAGTACACCATCTTTCAGTTTGGCGATTACTTCCTTGATTGCTGCCAGCATCACTTCTTCCTTCTTGCGAACGATCTTCATCCTTTCTTCCAGTTGTTTCAGATTGGATGAAGAAGCCTCTACCGCAAATTTTTGCGGAATAAGGAAGTTACGGGCGTATCCGTTGCGAACTTTTACAACCTCGTTTTTGGCACCTAAGTTATCTACGTCTTGAATGAGTATAATGTCCATGGTGTCCTCCTTATTTTAAAAGGTCTGTTACATAAGGCAGCAAAGCCATCTGACGGGCTTTTTTCACAGCCTGAGCCACTTTACGCTGGTACTTCAGAGAGTTACCGGTAATGCGGCGGGGCAGCATCTTACCTTGTTCGTTCAGGAATTTTTTCAGGAACTCTGCGTCCTTATAATCGATATACTTGATACCATACTTTTTGAAACGGCAGAATTTCTTCCTTGGCTTCTCAGTTTTAATGGCCGTCAGGTATTTGATCTCATTTGCTTTTGCCATGATGATTAACCCTCGATTGCTTTTTCAGTTCCTGTAGGTACACCACTTCTCTTTTTACCATTGTACTCGACGGCGTATTTATCGAGTGCAGTGAACATGTGACGGAGAATGTTCTCGTCACGGAGCATCTGAATTTTGAACTGCTCATTGAAGGTGGATGGCGCTTGGTATTCCAGTACCCAGTACAGACCAGTGGTCTTTTTCTGGATCGGATACGCCAGTGATTTCAGACCCCAGGGATTTTCGTGCACAACTACACCGCCATTATCTTTGATAAAGTCAGTGTATTTTTTCTGAGCGGTTTTGAAGTCGTCATCAGAAAGCACAGGGGTAAAAATCACCATCAATTCGTAATTGTTCATGATCCCTGTTTTGTTTTGAAATAAAGAAATATTGTTCTGTTCCCCGCCCCGTCTGCGTTTCCACTTCCGGTTAAGGGGCTGCAAAGATACAGACTTACCACCATAGTGGCAAAAGCCCGATCAGAAAAGTTTTGGAGAAGACGAGGATGGCGTATTTTGCTGAAAACAAAGAACTTATCGGGTAGCACTATCTTATCAGCCGCTTCCTGCTGCCCAACCTGATTCCCATTTCTCATTTCTCCTGCCTTTTTTTCTCATTCCTGTCACCTGGTCACCGTAAAAAAGGCCTGCAAAAGAAAATTCGGCATTCCATCATTTTCAGAAAAAATAGAAAAACCAACCATTTCTCCCATCATTTTATCGGCACTGCTGCACCCGCGGCCCCTCAGCGGAGGGTTATTGAAACTCCGGCCTGTAAAACAAAAGCGAAGAAGCCCGATAGAAATTCCACCGCCCAAACCAACCCTCCACAGCTGATCAAAAACTCTCCCGCGGCGGTTTGTTTTGCCGCCGGATTTCAAAAACCCGGAGCGATCTTTGGTATCTTCCCTGCAAATTAATTGTACAATGCAAAAAGGATCGATCAGGGTACAAACCGAGAACATTTTTCCTATCATTAAAAAATTCCTCTACAGTGATCACGATATTTTCCTTCGTGAGCTCATCAGCAATGCTGTAGACGCCACACAAAAACTGAAAACACTCAGTTCCATCGGAGAAGCCAAAGGCGAACTGGGAGAACTGAAAATTGAAGTGAAACTGGATGTGGACAACAAGACCATTACCATCTCCGACCGTGGTTTGGGTATGACTGCCGACGAGGTGGAGAAATACATCAACCAGGTTGCATTCAGCGGTGCAGAGGAATTCGTGAACAAATACAAAGGACAAAACGAGAATAATATAATCGGAAAGTTCGGTCTTGGATTCTATTCCGCTTTTATGGTGAGCGATAAAGTGGAGATCTTCACCAAAAGTTTCCGCGATGGTGCAAAGGCCGTTCGCTGGGAATGTGATGGCAGTCCCGAATACATGCTGGAGGAAACAGAAAAAGAACAAAGAGGCACAGACATCGTACTTCACGTTAATGAAGAAAGCAAAGAGTTCCTGGATGAGCTGCGTATCGAGTCAGTACTGAAAAGATTCTGCCGTTTCCTTCCTGTTCCTATCTTCTTCATCGGAAAAGAAAAAGAAGAGGAACCGCAACCTATCAACAACACACAACCGGCCTGGGTAAAGAAACCTTCCGAGCTGACTACAGAGGATTATCAGAACTTTTACAAAGAGCTCTATCCCTACAATGAAACGCCTTTGTTCTGGATCCACCTGAATGTGGACTATCCCTTCAACCTCACCGGTATTCTGTATTTCCCCAAAATCAAACAGAACTACGAGATCCAGAAAGACAAGATCCAGCTCTACGCCAACCAGGTTTTCGTAACCGATGAGGTCAAAGACATCGTACCTGAGTTCCTCATGTTGCTGCAGGGCGTGATCGATTCTCCGGATATCCCGCTCAATGTGAGCAGGAGCTATCTGCAGGGTGATCCCAATGTAAAGAAGATCAATAATCATATCACCAAAAAAGTAGCGGACAAGCTCGATGAAATTTTCAGGAACGAAAGGGCATCATTCGAAGAAAAATGGGACAGTCTCGGACTGTTTGTGAAGTATGGGATGATGACGGACGATAAGTTCCTGGAAAAGGCAAACAAATTCCATTTGTTCCAGTCTGCCGATGGCACTAAATTCTACACGCTGGAAGAATACCGTCTCGCTGCAGAAACACTGCAAAAGAATAAAGATGGAAAGCTGGTGATCCTGTATACCACGGATACTGTGCAGCAGGATGCTTACATCAAAGCTGCTGAAGCGAAGGGATACATCGTTGTGAAACTGGATACTTTGATAGATGCCAGCTTCATCAACCAGATGGAGCCTAAATGGAGTGATGTTCATTTCAACCGGGTGGATGCAGACATCACAGACAACCTGATAGACAAGCAGGAGAATACAGAAATGGTTTTGAACGAGGATGATCAAACGAAGTTGAAAAATCTTTTCTCCATCACTCCTCCGGGATTACAGGTAACAGTGGAGTTGAAAGGGCTAAGCCCCGAAGCGCCTCCTGTACTGGCCACAAGGCCTGAGTTCATGCGCCGAATGAAGGATATGGCTGCCATGAGCGGACCGATGGGAAGCTTCTACGCCAATATGCCTGATGAGGTAACGTTGACGGTCAATGGAAATCATCCGATCTACCAGCAGGTACTGGCTACAGCCGATGCCGGAAGGCAGGAAAAGATGACCAGGAACCTGGCTGATCTCGCTTTATTGAGCCAGGGTTTACTGAAAGGAACGGAACTAACCAGCTTCATTAGCCGAAGTGTAGACCTTCTGAAAAATTAAAGGGTAAGAAATAAATTATAAGGCTTCGTGCCGTCTTAAGTCAAGCACCTTCAGTTGAAGGTGCTTTTCATTATTCCACTCGTTCTCTTCCAGCGTGAATACGATATCCACTGGTTCTCCGTTCTGCAACAAATGGAATTTGGAAGCAAGGTTGAAGCCGATCCCGTTGAAGAGGATATTGCCCTGCCTTACTGAAAAACGGATATGCACATCCTTCACGATCTTCGAGTAGCCGGAATCGGTAACACCGCTCACCATGAGGAGCGGCTGCATGTTTTCCGGCCCGAAGGGTTCCATGCGTTTGATGATATTGAAAAAAGATTGCTTGAGGTCGCTTAGTGTAACAACCGAGTCTATATTGATTTCGGGGATCAGCATGTCTTCCGTGATGGAGGCTGAAACCACTTCTTCGAATCTTGCCCTGAAAGCCTCCACCTTGCCGGGTTCCAGGGTCATGCCAGCTGCGTAGAAATGTCCGCCATATCCAAGGAGGAGGTCGCGGCACTGGTGGATGGCTTCATAAACGTTGAAGCCTGCCACGCTTCTGGCGGAACCGGCAATATATTCTCCCGATTGTGTTAATACGATGGTTGGACGGTAGTAGTGATCGATGAGCCTGGAAGCCACGATGCCCACCACACCTTTGTGCCAGTGCGGTTGGTATACGACGGTAGATTTGCTGCTCACCATAGTGTTGTCTCCGCTGATGATGGCGAGCGCTTCGTCTGTGATATTCTTATCAGCCTCTTTTCGGTCTGAATTATCTGAATGCAGCATGGCTGCGTATTGCCTGGCTTCATCGATATGTTTGGCGATAAAGAGCTGCACTGCTTTGCTGCCATCGTCCATTCTACCGGCGGCGTTCACGCGCGGTGCGATCATGAATACCAGGTTATTGATATAAAGTTCCTTTTGCGCGCCTCCGAGTTCCTTGAGGGCACGGATTCCGAAATTGGGCTCCTCATTGGCTTTTTTCAGACCGTGGTAAACGAGTATCCTGTTTTCGTCTACCATGGGAACGATGTCTGCTGCGATAGCGGTGGCCAGCAGATCGAGGTATTCCATCGGGGCGGAGCTGCTGAGCTCCAGTTTCCCGGCAAGTGCCGTTATCAGTTTGAAACCTACGCCGCAGCCGCAAAGTTCTTTGAACGGATAGTTGCAGTCAGCTTGTTTGGGATTGAGGATGGCAACGGCCGGAGGCAGGATAGCGTCCGGCGTATGGTGGTCGCAGATCACAAAATCGATCCCGAGCTCTTTAGCATATCCTACCAGGTCGATGGATTTGATGCCACAGTCGAGGGAGATGATGAGCGTTGCACCTGTCGTATGTGCATGGTCGATACCTGCTTTGGAAACGCCGTATCCTTCGCGGTAACGATGGGGAATGTAATACTCAATATTGGAAGGTTCATACACGGTTTTGAGAAAACTGTACATGCAGGCCACAGCAGTTGTGCCGTCTACATCATAATCACCGAATACAAGGATCTTTTCGCGGTTATTGAAGGCTGTGAGGATGCGGTCCACGGCTTTGTCCATATCCTTCATCAGCCAGGGGCTGTGGAGGTTGGCGAGGTCCGGGTTGAAAAAGGCTTTTGCTTTCTCGTAAGTATCTATGTTACGCTGGATGAGGATTTGCAGGAGCGCCGGATGAATATTGAGGTCCTGCCGGAGTGCGGTGAGTTTTGCGTCTTCGACAGAAAGTATGTTCCAGCGTTTTTGCATGTTGGTATATGTAGTGTATGAAAATAGGAAAATGTGATCAGAATTTTCTGTCGGTGGTAAATCTCACCAGTTCTTCGAGGCCGTTGCGGACTTCCTGGTTATCGAAATCATTCAGGATGGCGAGGGCATCGTCGCGGTACTGCATCATTTTTTGTTCGGCATATTGGATGCCGCCGGCTTCTTTCACAGTATTGATCACTTCCTGCACTTTCAGTGGATTACGGTTATCGTTTTTAATGATACTGATCAGGCGGCGGCGGGTGGTTTTATCGGCATTGTTGAGGGTGTAGATCAGTGGGAGGGTAAGCTTCTTTTCTTTTATATCGTTGCCGGTGGGTTTGCCTACTGCTTCGTTGCCGTAGTCGAAAAGATCGTCCTTGATCTGGAAGGCAATGCCTGTTTTTTCACCAAAAAGCCGCATTTTTTCCGCAATTGTTTCATTTTGGGAAGAAGAATAGGCTCCGGCTGAGCAGGCAGAGGCGAGGAGGGAGGCTGTTTTATTGGTAATTATCTCGAAATAGATATCTTCCCGGAGATTTAGCGTGCGGGATTTCTCCATTTGCAGCAATTCTCCTTCGCTCATTTGTTTAACAGCGCGGGAGAGGATCTGCAGAATGCGATAGTCGTCGTTATCGAGTGAGAGAAGCATTCCTTTGGCGAGCAGGTAATCACCAACGAGTACGGACACCTTACTTTTCCAGAGGGCGTATGTAGAGAAAAATCCCCTTCGTTCGGGAGATTCATCCACTACATCATCATGTACGAGACTGGCTGTATGCAGCAATTCAACAAGAGATGCTGTCCTGTATGTGGATTCGTTTACAGGCCCGCTCAGCTTGGCAGACAGCAGCACAAACATCGGTCTCAGCTGTTTGCCTTTGCGGTTCACGATGAACCGCATGATGCGATCCAGCAGCGGAACCTGACTTTTGACCGCCTCCCTGAACTTTTTATCGAAAGCAGCCAGTTCATCGTGTAGTATTGCCTGTGATAGTTTCATGATTGGAAAAAAGAACGGCAAACATACTATTTTACTGTGTATTACTAACGGTAAAACAGCCCTGTTTTCGCGCGTTCTTAAAGGGTGAAAGACAGCAAGATAATGCACGCAACGTTGGTTAAAAAAATTTGGTATTTAGTTTGCAATTAATATTTTTGCACCTAATTCGGATAATTGGTTTTCTTAATCCTTCACATAAATTTTAGTTATGGCAAGCAAAAAGTACACAGGTTTATTTGGCTTACTATGCCTGCTTACGTCAGGCGCGTTTGCCCAGATAGGCGGAAGTTATGACGTACAGGATTCCTCTGTAATTCCCTCAAAAAGACTCCCTCAGCACACAGAGTTCATGGCAAATAATTACGCTTTTCCTGCCAAACCCAGAAATAAATGGGAAATAGGCGTGAAAGGCGGTTTGGCTACCATTTCCGGCGACGTTCGCGCCAGGCCGGGTTGGGGCGCTGGTCTCCACGTTCGTAAGGCTTTAGGTTATGTTTTCTCTCTGAGAGCCGACTTCGGTTACTACCAGGCGAGAGGTCTGAACTGGCAGCCTGGTCGTGTAACGGTTAAGAACCCAGCATGGGCTGGATACACTCCGGGCTCATATGTTTTCTATAACTACAAATCCACAATGTATGACGGAAGTCTGCAAGGTGTATTCACATTGAACAATATCCGCTTTCACAAAGCGAAAACCGGATTCAATATTTACGGTTTTGTAGGTGTGGGTGGTCTTGTTTATGATGTGAAAGTGAATGCTCAGAATGGCAGCAGTGGTAATTACGAAGCTGACTTTAATACCTACGTAGCAGGCCGTGGTCTTAACAACTTCAAGTACAAGGACAGGAAAGACATCCGCAAAGATGTGAAAGACATGATGGATGATTCTTACGAAACGCAGGCTGAAAGGGATAACGGACCAGAACTGTTCGACAAGCCTTTCAAACCTACACTCGTTTTTGGTGGTGGTATGCAGTTCAGACTGAGCAAAACACTTAGCCTCAGCATTGAAGACAAGGTTACCATTGCTAAAACCGACCTGCTCGATGGTCAGCAATATCAGGAGAATGATTTTACGCATGCTGCGCTCACCCCTGATAAGGATCTGTTCAACTTCGCTTCAATTGGTCTGAACTTCAATATCGGTGGCAAATCCGTTGAACCACTCTGGTGGCTGAATCCGCTGGATTACGCTTACAACGAGCTCAACGCTCCACGTCACATGAAACTGCCTAAACCCGTTCTGGATGATGCAGACGGCGATGGAGTTACTGACCAATTCGACCAGGAGCCTAACACACCTGCCGGTGCGCCTGTTGATACCCGTGGTGTAAGCCGCGATACTGACGGTGACGGTGTTCCTGACTACAAAGACAAAGAACTCATTACCCCCACACAATGTCAGCCAGTTGATGCTGATGGTGTAGGTAAATGCCCAGAGCCTGAGTGCTGCAAAGAGCTCCGCGATAAACTGGCTAACTACAAACCTGGTGGTGACTGCCAGATCGGAGACCTCCCAAGCATCTCTTTCAGAGGCAAAACTGTTGTACTGAGCAAAGACGCTAAAGCCCTCCTGGCCAGCGTAGCTCAGAAAATGCGCGACCACTCTGATTGTAAAGTTGCTGTTGTAGGCTACTGCTCTACCAACAAAACTGAACAACAATTAAGCTGGGACCGTGTGAACGCCGTTATCAACCACCTGGTTGAAAAAGAAGGTATCAGTGCTGACCGCTTTATCTTCAAATACGGTGAAATGAACGGAGATTGCAACACCGTTGACCTGCGCGATGGTACTGGTGAAGAAGGACCTACTACAGTTCCTGCTCCTCACCCCAACTTACGTCGCAGAGGATAATCATTTTTGCTTTGACTATACTAAAAGCCCTTTGGTCGGCCGCCGGATAACCCGGCGGCTGGATCAAAGGGTTTTACAATTTTATTAACTTCCTCTTTTTGAGGTTAATAACTAATCCTTTAATATTTGTACCTAAATCCTTAACTTTGCCCACTTTTATGAGATTAACTGTCATCTTCGTATTCCTGGCCATTACAGCCGTTTCCTGCTCCAAATTTGCCAAAGTGCAAAAGAGCAACGATTATGAGTATAAGTTGAGGATGGCGGAAAAATACTATGTAGCCAAGAAGTACCATTTTGCTTCACAGCTCTATGCCGAACTGTTCCCCTTGCTGAAAGGGCAACCGCAGTTCGAAGATCTTTTTTATAAGTACGCTTATTGCAGCTATTACCTCAAAGACTGGCCCAATGCGGAATCACTCTTCAAGCAATTTGTGGAAGTGTTCCCCAATAGTCCGAAGGCAGAGGAAATGGAATACATGAGAGCCTATACTTTTTACCGTCAGAGCCCGAAAGCTGAACTGGACCAAACCAATACCCAGAAAACGATCGGCCTGATGCAAACATTTATCAATACCCATCCGGAATCTCCCCGGTCCAAAGAAGCTTCGGGAATCATTGATAAATGCCGTGAGAAAATGGAAGACAAAGCGCATAAGAGCGCCGAGCTCTATTTCAATATGGGCCACTTCAGGGCAGCCGCAATAGCGTACACCTCCCTGATGAACGATTTTCCGGATTCTGAAAAAAGCGACGAATATAAATTTCAGGTGATCAAATCATATTATCAGTTCGCATCCAACAGTATCGAGGACAAGAAATTGACCCGCTTTGAGCAGGTGGTGACTGAATGCAACGATTTTATTGATCGCTTCCCCGAGAGTAAACTGCGCAAGGAAGTGGACAATTACCTGACATTATCTAAAAACAACATCAAAGATCCATCTAATGAGCAAGCTAAGACGCCAAATTAGTGCCAACACCACTAACGTAGCAGAAACCAAAGATCTGAATGTGATCAAGTCCAAGACTGGTAATGTGTACGAGTCCATCGCCATCATTGCCAAGCGTGCGAATCAGATCAATATCGGGCTGAAAGAGGAACTGCACAATAAGCTGGAAGAGTTTGCAAGCCATACAGACAGCCTCGAAGAGATCCACGAGAACAAAGAGCAGATCGAGATCTCGCGTGCATATGAGCGCATGCCGAATCCTGCGCTGCTGGCTACCCAGGAATTCCTGGAAGACAAGATCTACCATCGCAAGAACGAGGATGATCTGTTCAGCTAAATATGGCTGTTGGAGATAACTAAAATTCGTGAAGCGACAGAATCGTTCTGTCGCTTTTTTTGTATGAACAAGGCCCCGTAACTTGCTGGACCGCGTATATCGTTACCTGTCAGAAACTTCTTAATTTTAGCCTATGTTCCAGGGAAAGAAAATACTGCTGGCCATTACCGGAAGCATCGCAGCTTATAAATCCATCCTCATCGTCCGCCTGCTCATTAAAGCCGGCGCGGAAGTCCGTGTGGTGCTAACTCCTTCAGCTAAAGATTTCGTTACCCCGCTTACCCTGTCAACTCTTTCAAAACATCCGGTTATTTCAGAGCTGTTCACGGAAGAGGCCTGGAGCAATCACGTAATGCTCGGGCGCTGGGCAGATGTAATGCTTATCGCCCCGCTCAGTTGCAATACGCTCGCAAAAATGGCTACTGGCCAATGTGATAATATCGTACTCGCTACTTATCTCTCGGCCACCTGCCCTGTTGTAGTAGCGCCTGCGATGGATGAGGATATGTGGCATCATCCCACAACACGCGATAACCTGGCACGCCTCGGATCCTTCGGTAATAAGGTGATACCTGTAAACAAAGGCGAGCTTGCCAGTGGCCTGCACGGCGATGGCCGTATGGCCGAACCTGAACACATCCTTCAATACCTGGAAGATCATCTTTTCCAGCGGCAGGACCTTGAAGGGCAACGCGCCCTGGTTACTGCAGGACCTACATACGAACCACTGGACCCGGTTCGTTTTATCGGAAATCACTCTTCCGGTAAAATGGGGATCGCCATTGCAGAAGAACTGGCCCGCAGGGGAGCGGAAGTGCACCTGGTACTCGGTCCCTCTTCTTACACCACTACGGCAAAAGGTATTGAGATACAACGTGTACAAACAGCCGAAGAAATGTACCAGGCCTGCACACTTCACTGGCCATCGGCTTCACTGGCAGTAATGTCCGCTGCTGTGGCCGATTACAGTCCAACCAACTTATCGCAGGAAAAGATCAAAAAGTCGGAAGACAATTTTACTTTGGAATTATCCAAAACGAAAGATATCCTGGCCAGCCTTGGTGCCAGTAAACATAATGGACAGGTACTGGTAGGCTTCGCATTGGAGAACCGTAACGAGAGGGAGTATGCGCAGTCAAAACTTCAAAAGAAGAATGCGGATATGATCGTTCTGAACTCACTCAACGACAATGGCGCCGGTTTCGGATTTGATACCAATAAGGTCACCATCTTCGAGAAAGACGGAAACGAGATCCCCTACGAACGTAAACCCAAAACACAAGTAGCCAGGGATATTGTTGACAGAATTGTAAAAATGCTATATGCGTAAACAGATATTGCTGATACTCACAGTGGCTGTTTTGCCGATCATGATACAGGCGCAGGAGCTCAATGCCCGCGTCAGCATCAATGCCGGCCGCGTGAGCTCACAAACAGACAAGAAAGTGTTCTCCACCCTGCAGAACACCATCAATAATTTTCTCAATAACAGGAAATGGACCAATGAAACTTTTCAGGCCAATGAAAAGATCAATTGCAATTTCCTCGTGAACATCCTGGAAGCACAACCGGGAAATGTATACAAAGCCACACTAACGGTGCAGGCTGCACGACCGGTGTTCAATACCAACTACGAAACACCATTGATCAATTTCCAGGACGATGGCCTTACTTTCCGCTATGTGGAATTCCAGCCCTTCGAGTTCAACGATAATCGTGTGTCAGGCTCAGACCCGCTGGTATCCAACCTCAGCGCTGTGTTTGCGTATTATGTGTACATGATCCTGGGCCTCGATTTCAATTCCTATTCACTTCGCGGCGGCGATCCTTATTTCCAGAAAGCACAGAATGTAGTGAACAATGCTCCGGAAAACAGGGATATTACCGGTTGGAAAGCATTCGACGGATTGCGCAATCGCTACTGGCTGGTGGAGAACCTGGTGAACAACCGCTATAATTCCATTCATGATGCCATGTACAGCTATTACAGACTGGGAATGGACCATATGTATGAGAACGAGAATGAAGGGCGTACAGCAGTACTGAATACCCTCAGCATGCTCAACAGCCTCAATAACGATATCGGCAATACGATGATCATCCCTTTCTTCCTGCAGGGCAAATCCCAGGAACTGATCAAGATCTTCAAAAAAGCCACACCCGAAGAAAAACAGAAAGCACGGGATATCCTCCAGAAGATCGATATCTCCAACGCCAACACCTATAAATCGGAATTGAAATGATGCGTTCACCCTTAGTGAAGCGGAAGAGAGGCAATATCGTATTGATCATAGGAGTAGCCCTGGCGCTGGGTTTCGGCGCCTGCTCTGATAAGAATAAAGTCCCTTCAGGTGTGCTGGACCGTGAGTCGATGCAGGCAGTGATGTGGGATATGATCCTGGCGGATCGCTATGCTATCACCTATTTTCCTTCGGATACCTCCAAACGCAAGGATATCAAAACGGAGACCCTCAAACTCTACGACCAGGTATTCCAGATCCATGATATTACACAGGAAGAATTCCTGAAAAGCTACAGGTTCTATTTGTCGCGCCCGGATATCAGTAAGTCGATGTTCGATTCCATCTATACGCAAGCCAATCGTAAAAGGGATGAAGAGTTGCAGGAACGCCAGCGTGAACAACAGAGAAAAGATTCACTACAGAACCTGAAAATGAAGGACACTGTATACGCTAAATTTTACAGGGACTCTATCGCCAACAAACGGAAAGCTGACTCGGTTGCCAACAAATTGAGAGCAGACTCTATCGCTAAAAATTTAAAGCGTAGTACAGTCAACCCCAAAATAAAACCGGATTCAGCGGACCTGAAACGCAGGAAGGATTCCGTGCTCAACAGGTTACGCAACAAGGCCATGGACCAGCGTTTGAAACCGGCGCCATAAGCCGCTGCTTCCCGCCTCCTGGTTTATCTGTATTTTTACCATCTAAAATTCGCTTGTCAGATATGAATAAAGTTGTTGCAAATGCCGATGAGGCAGTAAAAGATATACAGGACGGAGCCACCATCATGTTGGGTGGCTTTGGTCTTTGTGGTATCCCCGAGAACAGTATTGCGGCGCTGGTGCGCAGTGGGGTGAAGAACCTTACCTGCATCTCCAATAATGCCGGTGTGGATGATTTCGGACTGGGCCTGATGCTGAAGACCCGCCAGATCAAAAAAATGATGAGCTCCTATGTGGGAGAGAATGCGGAGTTTGAGCGCCAGCTCCTCAATGGAGAACTGGAAGTGGACCTTATTCCGCAGGGCACACTCGCAACGCGCATACAGATGGCCGGTATGGGCATTCCCGCTTTTTATACGCCGGCAGGTTATGGAACAGAAATAGCTGCAGGCAAAGAAGTGCGTGAGTTCAATGGAAAGATGTACCTCATGGAACATGCGCTGCATGCGTCTTTCTCCATTGTGAAGGCCTGGAAAGGTGATACCCTGGGCAACCTGGTATTCCGCAAAACCACCCGTAATTTCTCTACTTCCATGGCAAAAGCCGGTGATATCACCATTGCGGAAGTGGAGCAGCTGGTGAAACCCGGAGAGATCGATCCGGATGATGTGCATGTGGCCGGGATCTACGTTCATCGCATCTTCCAGGGCGGTAATTATGAGAAACGGATCGAAAGACGCACGGTAAAGCTCTGACCTGTTCAATTTTTTCATCTTCAAATGCTTTTATGGCTTTAGATAAATTCGGTATTGCAAAACGTATTGCGCAGGAACTGCGCGATGGTATGTATGTTAATCTTGGCATCGGCATCCCCACGCTGGTGAGCAATTATATCCCTGGGGGAATGAGCATCATGCTGCAGTCAGAAAACGGACTGCTCGGTATGGGCCCTTATCCCGACGAAGAGCAAATAGATGCTGACCTGATCAATGCAGGCAAGGAAACAGTTACTACCATTCCCGGCAGCGCTTTTTTCGACAGCGCCGAAAGTTTTGGAATGATCCGCGCCGGGAAGGTTGACCTCACGGTTTTGGGTGCGATGGAAGTTTCTGAGAACGGAGACATTGCCAACTGGAAGATCCCCGGGAAAATGGTGAAAGGGATGGGAGGAGCGATGGACCTGGTGGCCAGCGCCAAGAATATCATCGTAGCGATGATGCATACTAACCCTAAAGGAGAATCGAAAGTACTGCCGGCCTGTACGCTGCCGCTTACAGGAGTGAACTGTGTGAAGCGCATCGTGTCTGACCTGGCTGTGCTGGAAGTAATGCCCGGAGGCGGTTTCAAATTGTTGGAACGTGCTCCTGGCGTGACTGTGGAGGAGATCAAATCGAAAACTGCCGGCAAGCTCATCATCGAAGGAGATATTCCCGAAATGAAGATCTGACGAAAATATTTATGCTGTGCCCAGTCGCTCGCGTCCCCGCGAGTGACTTCTATTTGATCGCCTCCGGCGATCTCGTCCCATCAGTACCTGAACTCTTTAAACCCTGTAGTGTGCTTCACTGCAGGGTTCTTTATTTTGGTGGATGCGGCGATGATGAAGAAAACGCTCCTGATAATGATAACGAGTGATTGCATGATAGCCATTTCCCTTTGCGGCTGTCCGTTCCCGTTGTATGGGACCATTGCCAGCAACAGTTCCATACAGGAGAAGGCGATGGTACCTGCAATGATCCAGAAAAGCGGCAACTGGAAAATGAATACTTCTCCTGATCTAAGTAACTGTATTAAACCTGCAATGGAGGCTGCCAGCAGGATCAGGTTCTGTAAAACCATTATAGTGCTTCCGGAAGACGCGGCACCCGTGATGGCATACACAGTGATGATCACGGAGAGGAATGCGATGGAAAAGATATAGAAGAGATCGCGCTTCCATCTGGGATCTGCCGGAGGTCTGAGCAGGAAGAGCAACAGGATGAATTCACCAAGACTGAAAGCTGCATGTGTGAAGTGGTAGCCGATTTGGTTAGCCGGCATGATTCCCGTGAGCAGCTGGTGCATGAAACTGAGGAGGGAGAACACCATCAGGAAGTTCAGTATATCCGATTGCCACACCCGTCTGAACAGGATGATCAGGGCCGGCGCCAGCGCAGCCAGCATGGCGATGATGCAAAGGGTGTTCTGTATAGTTCCGGCATTTACCATAATGGCTACAAGTCTGTAACCGGGGTTTCATAGAGTAATAAATCTAATCGATCAGGTTGTTTTTTACGGCAAAGAAAACAAGGCCGGCAGTGTTCTTGGAGCCAAAGCGTTCCATCAACCGGTCTTTTATCGCCTCCACAGTTCTGGGGCTCACTTCCAGCTTCTGTGCAATTTCATGCGCTGTGAATTCCATGCAGATGTACTTGATCACATCTCTTTCACGATCGCTCAGGGTGATCTCGCTATTGAGCGTTGGCACTACTTTCTGGCGGGCATGCGATTTTTTCAACAATATCCTGTTCACGAAATTGTTGAGATAATAGCCTTTGCTCATTACTTCCATAATGGCTTTCTTGATCTCGGCAGGATCAGCGCTTTTGAGCAAATATCCGTTGGCGCCGATTTCCATCATATGACTGACGAAGCGCTCATCTTCATACATGGTCAGCGCAATCACATGGATCTGCGGATATTGCCGGGCAATGATCTTGGTGGTTTCAATTCCGTCTTTCAGCGGCATTCTAAGGTCCATCAGAATTACATCAGGCTGCTCCGTCAATCCCGGCAGATTGTCTAACAGTTCCTGCCCGTTCTCCGCCTCCAGCACAAATTTGATATTTGTGTAGGGACGGAGGGAAAGTATCACTCCTTTTCGAAAGATCTTGTGGTCGTCTGCGATAGCAACTTTAATGGGTCCCATTGTTTTTATGATATTGGCAGTCTAAATTTACAGAATGTATGAACATGAACCATTGAATCATTCTGCTACTACTTCTTCCTCAACTCTTGGTATTTCAATGGTTACTTTATAATAGGTTTGAGACATGTCTTTTTCAAAGTAAATTCTTCCGTGCAGGAGCTTGAGGCGGCTCTGGATATTTTTTAGACCCAGGCCCTGGTTGCTTTTGTTGAGTTTCTCGAAATCGCTCTGGGTAATTCCCTTCCCGTCGTGGTGCATCCTGATATACAGCTTGTTTCCGCCGAGATTCTGGGTAACATGAATGAAACTGGCATTGCTGTGTTTGAGGATATTATTCACCAACTCTTGTATAACGCGGAAAATGATCAGCTCCTGGTCCGGATGGAGCCTGTCGCGATAATCATGGAACCTGCAACTGGCGTTCATGCTGCCCGAGCCGCTGATCTTCTGGAAGAGGTCGTTCACGGCAGATTCCAGCCCGAAATTCTTCAGGGTGGGGGGCATGAGGCTATGTGAGATATTCCTGATCAGCTGGATGGTATCATCGATGATCTGCTTGGCATTGTAGATGCTTTGAAGTTGCGAAGTCTTATCGAGGTTTACGAGGTTCTCGTTCAGATACAAGCGGGCGGTGGCGAGGAGTGGGCCTGCATCATCGTGAAGGTCCGCGGCTATGCGCTGGCGTTCTTCTTCCTGCAGGCGGATGGAGGCGTTGAGCAGCATCTTCTGTTGCTCCTGCTCCAGCCGCTGTAACTGAAGCTGGTAGCGGATCACTTTCCGTTGGTGGAAGATGATGAAGACGATAAGGCCGATGGTCAATGCCAACATGCCTACTGTACCAAAGAACAGTACCAGGGAAACGGGGCTATCAGTGCTGCTTATCTGGAGGAAGAGCATGGCCTATGAACAGGTAATTGGTTTTTTATAATGGGTTTAGTGGTGGTGGATCAAAGAGTTGATCCCTGTAATGTTTTTCCTGGGATTGGAGCGTATCGTTCTTTTTGGGCATGATCACGGCAATTCCAAAAAGAATATTCTTAATAATAGTAAATATATAATTTATGACTGACCATTTGGCCCATTCTTCATCACTTAAATTCCTGGAATAGGTAAAAAAGAAGAAAGTTCCCGTGGAATAGATGAGAATGCCTACAATTACCCAGAAAGTGTACGAGGAATAGATGAATACAGATTCGGGTTGATTGATCTCTTTGAAGAAATAGAACAGGCAGAATATGATAAGCAGGAGATATTCCACTGTAATACTCAGTGAGTCAATGGATGATCCCTGTGTTCTGAAGAATTCAAAGAAAGAAAAGGTCAGAAAGAAAGGGGATGCGATCAGTACGATCTTCTTGAAGACGCCTTTCCGCAGGTTGAGCCAGATAAATGCTGAGAACAACAAATATTCGAAAACAGTGAAAACGCTCAGCAGGATATAGATCAGAAAATTGTTCGATTCACTGGTCCGAAGGCTCAGATTGGAAATAGTGAGATCATTCAGAAAAGCGTATCCGCAATAAAATAAAATTACCCTTATCTCTGTTCTTCTGTTTCTTTTAAAGAATATGACGAACAGTAATAAGGGTAATAAGTGGGAATAAATAGTAATATGTTGAAGTAGAGCCTCTATATTTGAACAGCATTTGGGGTCAAATATATAAAAGGCATCATGAAGTTCAAATAAATTCTATTTAATCGACGATCCAGGTGAATGTGTCGGGCTCAGGCGAAGTGGGCGGTGGAGTGCTTGGCCTGCGAACAATACGGTCGGCCACGATGCCTTTGTTGGTTGACAGTTGGCCTTCCTGGTTTACAGTAGCGTACTCGAGGATGGCTTTGCCATCAGCGTCTAAACCTACATAAACCAAAGTTTTTTCGCCCATTTCATTGTAAGCGTTGTAGAACTGAATGCCTACGCAACCAGGTTGAGCAAGGATGTTTTCGATGATGTTACGACCGATTACGTAGCAATAAGCATCCTGAGGATTGGCTGTTTGGTAGTCGTTAACCATTGTAGCTCCGAGCTCGAAGCCGATCTCTTCACCAATAGCCTTGATATCGCGTTTAGTGATGAGTTCGTTTTGCATCATAGTAGTAAGTTTAAGAGGTTTAGAATAGTAGTTCCGAGTGGTAAAAGAACCTCCAAAAAAAAAGGTGGGCAACAGGTAGAAAGGCTCGGTGAAATGGTTTAAATTGCCTGCAATTCAAGCGTGTCGTGGGTTTACGAGAAATTTCAGGGTATTACTACGATATAAAAATGAGTAGAAACTCTGTTTATAGACCGTATTTTTACTATGGTAAAAATCGCAATTTAATCTGGAAAACTTACGAACTCCATCGAGGTTATTCACAAATCATGCCGGATTGTGGAAAAGTATTCCCAAGGTTTTGAGGATCTTAAAAACGGGACTGTTGGAAAGAGGAGGTAGTGGGTATCAAGCTAAATATTGCCATTCAGGCAAAAAAATGATAAACTGGAGTATAAAAGAGGGAGCCGTTTTTTCAAAAGATAATTGGAAAAAAGAAGAAGTTGACTGATATTGGATTTGACACGGCTTTCAGTGGATATTTGGAAATTAGTTTTTGGACGGTAAACTCAGGACATTGGATGATCGAAGAGGTTGCCAATTCTGTACCAATCAACTTCAGCACAAATATATTGTAGTGTATTTCAAGCTACAAGAGCATTATTGCTTGATTTTGGCCGTTCAGTAATTACTTTTAGGTTCGTAGATATTCCAGTACCGGGTGTTGGTAAAATCCCGATACCGTTTCAATAAAACTAACTACCATTGTTACAGGAACCGGCGCCTGTTAAGGATCCGGAGAGAAAGGAAATGGCATGAAGCAGCAACGGCAGCGTTTGCCGTGACAATGGTGTGGCTGATTGAGAGTATCCGGCACGGTGTAATCAACGGATTTTTAACGGGATTTTTCTCCCGGTACAATGATGGTCCACCGGCATCGTTTAGTACGTTACTAACCCAACCAATAAAGTCAAACCTGCCCCGTTATGAGCGCTGAACTGGTAATCAAGGTATCAATAGCCGACGATCACAAGATTTTCCGCGACGGCATTAAGATGGCTCTCAAAGGCAAAGAATATCTGAAGATCCTTTGGGAGGCAGAGGACGGAAAAGACCTGATGCACAAGATGAAGTTGAAAAAGCCGGATGTACTCCTCATGGACATCCGGATGCCGGAGGTGGATGGTGTGAATGCCATCGGCATCCTCCGCAAAGAATACAACGATGTAAAAATCGTAGTACTCACCATGTACGATGATCAGGAAATGATCACCAAAATGATGGAAATGGGCGCCAATGCCTATCTCACCAAAACATCAGATCCGGAAGAAATCTACCAGGCTATCCTTGCCTGCATGAATGAAGACTTCTATTTCAACGATCTTGTTAATAAAGCTGTACTTTCCAAACTTCAAACCAAGAAACAGGTAAGACAATTCTACCCAAATCCCATCAAGTTTTCAGAAAAGGAAATCCGCATTCTCAGGTTGCTGGCGGAAGACAAAACCACGGAAGAGATTTCCAAAGAAGTATTTCTCAGCCCGCGCACAGTTGAAACCATCAGGCAAAATATGAAATCCAAAGTTGGAGCAAAAACCATTGCCGGATTGATCATGTATGGCATGCGCAATAAGTTGATCGATTAAAAACCGGAGCCGGCACCTTGGCCAGGTTACACAGTTGATAAGCCGCCCGCACAGATCGGCTCACCAATCTGTCTGAATAACTATGCCATTTTCCTGAACCTGCTGATCAGGACCTGTCTTCATTACCGGTAACGACGCAATAATAAAGCAGCGTCCTTTCCGGCTGTTCCTGAAGCAGGCATAGTTTCTTCTAAGCCTTGCCAGGTGCAGGCTTCCGGAGCTCTCATTGGGAGGGATTAATATTACATGGACAAACTAGAAAGCAAAAAGCTATCCGTCAGATATGGACGATACCGCTGCGGATGGCATACATAGCCAGTCCAACGCGGTTCTTCACTCCCAAACGGATGAACAGATTATCCCTGATCGTATCAAGTGCGCGCATTGGGATGCTCATGATGGAAGAAATGGCTTTGTAGGTTGCTTCTGAAGTGATCAGCTTCAGGAACTCAACCTCCTGGTCTGTCAATGTTCTTTTACCGAGCAATTCATCGCGGAATGGACTGCGATAAGTAGTGGTGATCCTTCCCGCTGTGTCGTTCGAATGATAAAAGCCTTCTTCCATCACAGTCTGCATTGCCAGCTTCAACTCAGCAAGGTCCGCATCCTTACGGACAAATCCTCTTGCTCCTGCATGTAAGAAGCGGATCAGGAAAGAGTCGGAATTATAGATGCTAAACATCAGCACACGGATACCCGGATAATTATTCATAAGATATTTTGCGGTAGCATACCCGTCTATTTCAGGCATGTTCTGGTCCAGTAGTATCAGATCAGGTATATTGCCTGCATCAAGTTGTTTCAATACTTCGGCACCGTCTCCTGCTTCCAGTACAACTGAGAATCCGCCGAATGAATTGATCATCATTGCAACGCCCTGACGCATAATGCTGTGATCGTCTGCGATACCAACAGTATAGATAGTATTTGATTTCATGGTTTATTAGTTGATAGGTATTGAAATGGCAATGGTGGTCCCTTTGGGTTGATTGCTGGTTATAGTGCAGCAACCCTGCAACAACTCCGCACGTTTATGCAGATTTGCCAACCCGTTGCCCATTACTTTTTTTTCCAGCGCTGCACCAATCCCAATACCGTCATCACAGACCTGAAGATCCAAACGGTTGTCTGAGAACCTGAGCTGGATATCCACTATCCTGGCTTTAGCATGCTTGATCACATTATTGATGGATTCCTGGATCATTCGCAGTACGGCAATCTCTTTGGAAGGCTCGAAGGTTTTCTCTTCACCTTCCACATGTAATGAGATCTGCAAATGGTCCAATTGATTGATCCTTTCAACTTCCTGTTGAAGGGCATTCACCAGGCCCTGATCTTCCAGTACATCACCATTCATACTGTGACTGATATGACGGAGTTGGTCCATAGCCCGGCTGAGCATTCCCATAGACCCTTTGAGGTAGCGGGCTTCATCTGGGTCCTGTCTTGGTTTGAGCCGGTAGAGAAAATGCTTGACGGCGGTGAGTGTAAGCCCAACATTGTCATGTATCTCTCTTGAGATCATGCGGAAAATTGCTTCCTGTGCGCGCATTTCCGTGTTGAGCAACTGGATCCTGAAAACGGAAACAAAGCTGCGTGCCGACCAATGGAACCAGGAATGTTTCTTCCGGAACTGAAGTGTGATGGTAATCAGTAAGAGTACAATGAATACCAGCATGCTCATGGCGCTGGTAACAAAAAAACTGATGAAGAGTTGGTTCATACAGATTTGGTTTTTGGTGATGGATTTATTCAATGGGATTTCTGCCGGTTCAGTATGAAGGGTTGAGTGGAAGTTGAGCGCAATAATAAGCACAGCATTGTTATGGTTAATTCTGCTGTATTGACGTAGCATCCTTAAAGAATAAGTCCATGGGTCCGGGTAGACCCATGGAACTTAACGGGGGAGAGCTGTTAATAGGTGGGAAAAGGCTCTCCTGGCAGCAAACATCGAGTAGCACGGAAAGGGCCGGGGTATTGCTGGCAGAGCAACTAAGACGTTTTAAAGAAAAAATTATCCGGATGTATGATGCAGAAGGATCAGTGACCATCTTACAAGGTTTAATGTCATTTATGCAACATAACGGTGATGTGCATACGAAAAATGTGTACTGATCAAAAGTAAGAGGAGATGAATAAGCAGCAAGGGGAAAAAAAACGGGATTTTGCGTTTTTTTTCCCCTTGCTAATTGAGAAGAATTTTGTAAGGGAAATGTGCAGGTTAAGAAACTAACCAGAACCTTAGCCAAATGACGGGGATGGGAAATTTAGTAACAGGACCGGGCTAATGCACCAGGATAGGGACCGTTGAAAGGTTTCAGAAAGGAAAGGTTCAGAACGAAGGCGGTCTGAATAAAATTATGAAAAAATATAATGCAAAATGCAGTCGGGGAGCTTATGGGGAAAAGTTACAGGATGGCAGGTTGCTGTTGAATATCACCATGATTATGAAAAACCCAGATGATTAATTCGGTAATGAAATAAATGGAAAACAGGAAGGTGAAAAGGGGAACAATGAATATCAGCCAGGAAATAAAAAGAAAGAAAGTTGATTGACATTGGATTTTGCCGGCTTCATAGATATTGGAATACTTTTCTGGACGGTTATTATAAGGACATTGGATGGTGTGAGGTTGCTAATCCTCGTCAATCAACTTGTATAACAAAAATACTTGTGGATAACTATGTGCACAAGAGCAGATTTGCTTCATTTTCAAAATACGGTATTTACCAACCGCATTAGAAAATTTCCATTGTTGACTTCGTAAAACAACGTTTTTGTATCGTAGATTTCCTGTTTATAAATAGTTTCCTGTATATTCCGAAATAGTATAATTTCGTAAATCTGCTATAGTAATTGTCACGAAAAATTATCATTTTGAGCACGGTTAGAACCAGGTGTTCAACCCCTCAGTTTGATGCCTTATCAAACTAAACCTGGAACTCAATATTAAATACAATAGAACCGTATGAAAAAACCAGATGGAGAAAGGCTCATAAGAGTAGCAATTGCGGATGATCACGCCCTTTTCAGGGCAGGCGTTAAAACGGCCCTGTCGGCTAAAAAAGATGTGGAACTCATTGCGGAAGCAGACAATGGCATGCAACTGATCAATCTGTTGAAACACATAGAGCCCGATGTTATTCTCCTTGATATCCAGATGCCTATCATGGATGGCATCCAAACACTTCCAGAGATCAGGAAGGTTCGCCCCGAAGCAAAAGTGATTGTGCTCTCCATGCACAATGATCACTCCATGATCAGTAAGCTCATGGAGATCGGCGCCAATTCTTATCTCACCAAAAACTCCGACTCGGAAACCATTTACCAGGCTATCAAAACCTGTTTCGAGCAGGAATTCTTCTTCAATGAGCTCACCAATAAAGCACTCCTCACGGGACTTCGCACCAAACGAACGGACCTTGCCGGTCCGCAGGATGCGAATCTTTCCGATAAGGAAATGCGTGTGCTGAAGCTCATGTGCGAAGAGAAAACCACCAAGGAGATCGCTGATATTGTGGAAATAAGCCCTCGTACGGTGGAAGCGATCCGTGATAAATTAAAAACCAAAACAGGGGCTAAATCAATGGCTGGCCTGGTGATGTATGCAGTGAAGAATGGCATCATCGATCAGAACGGCAATTAATATTACTTGTTGCGGGTTGCTGTACCACAGTGATCCCAACTGTGAACAGTCACCCGCAACCATTCATGTCAACATTCGATTATTACAACGGCTCTTTCATTCCCGCCGGTTCTCCTGTGATCAGCGCCAATAGCCGCGCGCTTCGATATGGCGATGGACTCTTCGAAACCTTTAAGCTCCTCGATAACAGGCTGCTACTTGCAGATGCCCATTTCGACCGTCTCTTTCACGGGCTTACCCTGCTTCAATTCGAGATACCCAAACATTTTACCCGTGGGTTCATTACGGAAAATATCCTGCAGCTTGTTCGCAGGAACAAAACTGAAAAAGCTGCCCGCATCCGATTAAACATACTAAGGTCAAACGGCGGCCCCTATGACCCTGAAAGCATGCAGCCTCAGTTGCTCATCCAATGCTGGCCATTACAGGAACATGCGCTGCAACTCAATCAAAATGGTTTGCAGACCGGCATCTATGCCGATGCAAGAAAAACATGCGACGCTTTCGCCAATCTCAAATCGAACAATTATCTTCCTTACCTGATGGCAGCACAGTTTGCAAAACGGAATCAGCTCAATGATGCTGTTTTGTTGAACGTTTTTGACCGGATCTGCGATGCAAGCATCGCAAATATTGCCTGGGTCAAAAATGGAACGATCTTTACTCCGCCTTTGTCTGAAGGCTGTGTGGCCGGCGTGATGCGCCGTTATCTCCTGGAACAATGCGAACGCATTACAGGGCTAACGATGAAAGAACAGGCCGGCACTGCAGAGGATCTTGCAGAAGCCGACGAAGTTTTCCTTACCAATGCCATCAGCGGGATCCGCTGGGTGGCCCAGTGCGGGGAAAAGAAATACGGTCATTCACTCACCACACAGCTCTATGATCAGCTGATCAGGCCATTGCATCATTAAAACATTATAGCTGCATCAACCATTCATCTTCCATGAGATGAAACTGTCAATCGCATTTGTTGTATGAAGAAACTAAATGTTTTCTGGTTTCGCCGCGACCTTCGTCTTGATGACAATGCCGGCCTCTATCATGCCCTCAGGCAGGCTGAACCTGTATTGCCTGTATTCATCTTCGATACCAATATTCTCGATCAGCTGGGGAATAAACAAGATAGCAGGGTTGCATTCATTCATGCCGCATTGCAGGGCATGCAGGAGCAGTTGCTGGAGCAGGGTTCTGCATTGCAGGTAATGCATGACACTCCACTGAATGCATTCGCACAGTTGTTGAAGCACTATCCTGTTGCCGCCGTATACACCAATCATGATTATGAACTCTACGCAAAAGACAGGGATGAAGCGGTTCGCATCTTACTGAACGAACAAAATATTCCGCTTCATACATTCAAAGACCAGGTGATCTTTGAAAAGAACGAAGTAGTGAAAGACGATGGAAAACCTTACACCGTATTCACGCCCTACAGTAAACGATGGCTGGCCACGCTGAATGATTATTACGGGCAGTCTTATCCCAACAGAAAATATTTTTCCAACTTTTTTAAGCAGGAAGCAATTGCTATTCCTTCATTGAGGAAGATCGGGTTTAAAGAGTCGGATCAATCATTTCCTGCAACTGTGCTGAAGAAGTCGATCATCCGGCGATACGGGGAACAGCGCGATATCCCTGCGTTACAGGGCACTACTCATTTAGGCGTTCACCTGCGTTTCGGTACCGTGAGTATTCGCAAAGTGTTACAACAGACAATGCCATTGAGCGCCACTTTTGTGAATGAACTGATCTGGCGCGATTTCTTCCAGATGATCTGCTGGAATTTCCCGCATGTAGCACAAGGAAAGGCTTTCAGACCAGCGTATGATCTGATCCACTGGCGCAATAATGAAAAGGAATTTGAAAGATGGTGTGCAGGCGCAACAGGTTATCCCATTGTAGATGCCGGCATGCGTGAGCTTAATGCAACGGGCTTCATGCATAATCGTGTGCGCATGATCGTGGCATCATTCCTGTGCAAGCATTTGCTGATCGATTGGCGATGGGGAGAAGCCTACTTTGCGGAGAAATTACTGGATTACGAATTCGCGTCCAACAATGGTAACTGGCAATGGGCGGCAGGAAGCGGTTGTGATGCAGCACCTTATTTCCGTGTATTCAATCCCGCATTACAGGCAAAGAAATTTGATCCGGAATTGAAATATGTAAGAAGATGGGTTCCTGAGCTGGATGATTTCGGTTATCCCGAACCGATAGTTGATCATGAGTTTGCAAGAAAACGTTGCCTGGAAGTGTACAGCAAGGCGTTGAAGAGGGAGTGATGCAAAACCGGGGAGCAGTCGCTCGCGTCCCCGCGAGTGACGGTTATTCCGTCGCCTCCGGCGACACGGTGTTCGCCGGAGGCGAACGAATATGAATCACTCGCCGGAGGCGAGCGATTGCCAGCACACGGAAAAATTGTTACAGGTTATTCTCCAAAAACATCTCCGCTCCATTCACAGGAGTCTGGTGCAGGTTACCATAAATATCCAGGAATTTCTTTACGGCTGATCTGCCATCCGGGCCCAGGTCCAGCGAATAATCATTTACATACAGATCGATATGCTGGCGCATCACGGCCTCACTCATTTCCTGCGCGTGCTGTTTTACATAATCCGTTACAACGGGATAATGCGCAAATGAGTATTCAAGGCTCTTTCTGATGAGGCTGTCTGCACGTCGTTGCAGAACAGGATCGATATTGCGTTTGATCACGATGCCGCCTAATGGAATAGGATTGCTGGTAGTGGTTTCCCAGTATTCTCCGAGGTCTGCGAGTTTTAGTAATCCTTTATCCTTGTATGTAAAACGATTCTCGTGAATGATCACACCGGCATCTACCTGTCCACTCAAAATGGCATCTTCAATTTCAGAAAAGAGCAGGAATTTCTTTTTCCTCGCCTGCGGATAGGCGAGTGAGAAAAGCATATGTGCAGTGGTTTGTTCTCCGGGAATGGCAACGGTCATTTCCTCCACCGGTTTCACTTCTCCGTCATTGCGGGTAATGAAGAGCGGTCCAACGCCTTTGCCAAGTGCACCACCTGCATTGAGTACGATATAATCCTTAATGATCAGCGGGAGTACACCATAACTGATCTTGGTGATATCCAGCTGTCCTTGTAATGCCCATTCGTTGAGGGTTTGCACATCTTCAAGTACCGGTTCCACTTCCAAACCCTCCGTATCGATCTTCTTATTCACCAGTGCATCGAAGATGAATGTATCATTCGGGCAGGGAGAAAAGCCAAGCGTAAGTTTCATGTTGATCAGTTATTGTTCACTAAATAATTCCGGTTCCTGCAGTATGTTGATCAGTTGCTGGTTGAGCAGATGGATGGACTCTTTCATCAGCCAGTTCTTTTTATCCCTTTCGCCCACCATATTGCTGACGGCCCTCAATTGCAGGAATGGGATTTTTTGCTGAAGCGCCACGTAATGGAATGCAGCGCCTTCCATAGATTCAACAATTGCGGAATACTTTTGTTGCAGGATGCGGATGCGTTGAGGCGAAGTAGTGATCTCGTTAATGGTAACCGCTTTCACAAAAGGCAGCCCGAGATGGGCCCAATACGATGTATATGGATTGAGCAATGCGGTATCTGTAAAAGGGAATACGGCTGCCTGCTGAAGGTTCATATCGAATACATCCTTGAAATTCCCATCTTCTTCCACGCCAAGATCACCAAATGATTCTTCCTGAACAATTGCAATTGTGCCCGGGGGACAGTTGAGGGAAAAGCTGCCTGCGATACCGGCCTGGACCATTGCATCGGGTCTTTGCTGTTGAATGGCATGCATCAGGTGGTAAGTAGTTTGCATACTGCCGATGCCGGTGATTACTGCATTTACAGTTATTCCTGCTTCTGTGCGGAACTCATTTTTTTGCAGCCATTCCAGTGCAGGTGCAATTTCCAGCGGAGTGGCGGAAACCAGCATTATTTCCATGCTGGCAAAGATAGGAGATGTAAACCCATTAAATTGTACCTTTGCGCGGCAATTTAATTATGATCTATGGTGTATCTGACTCGTGTTGAACACTTTAATGCCGCTCACAAGCTATATAACCCCGCCTGGAGCAAAGAAAAGAATGAAGAAGTTTTTGGCAAATGCGCCAATGAACATTGGCATGGTCACAATTATGAATTGCTGGTCACCATCAAAGGCAAGCCTGATCCCGATACCGGATTCCTGTATGATGTGAAGCAGTTGAGCAAACTAATACAGCAATTTGTGCTGGACAAGCTGGACCATAAGAATCTCAATATGGACGTTGAGTTCATGCAAGGGCAGCTCTGTTCTACGGAAAACCTGGCCATTGCCATCTGGCAGCAGTTGCAGCCGCATTTGCCCCCTGCTGTAAAACTGCATTGCATCAAACTGTACGAAACACCCAGGATTTTTGTTGAATACTTTGGCGAATAAGCCAAACTTTTTAAAGCAATTATCGTAATACATTTGATATGAGCAGGAAAGTAGCCGTATTCCGGAAAGAACATTTCAATGCAGCCCACAGGCTGTACAATCCCGCATGGGATATGGCAAAGAATGATGCCGTATTCGGTAAATGCAATAATCCTAATTTTCACGGGCACAATTATGAACTGGTAGTGAAAGTGGTGGGGGAGCCTGATCCTGAAACCGGCTATGTGATGGACCTCAAAATCCTGAGCGATCTTATCCGCGATGAAGTGCTTGAACATTTCGATCACCGGAACCTTAACCTTGATACGCCTTTTTTCAAAGACAGTAATCCGACAGCTGAAAATATCTGCATCGTGATCTACGAATTGCTGCGCGCAAAGATCGATCTCAAATTCGATCTGCAGGTCCGTCTCTATGAAACAGAGCGGAACTTCGTGGAATACCCGGTGAACAACTAACAAAAAACTGTTATAATGGCTTACAAGAAAACAGAACAATACGAAGATAAGATCACTTCAGGGCTGATTGAAAACTACCGTGAGGTGTTGAATCTTCTGGGTGAGGACCCGAAGCGCGAAGGACTGGAGAAGACTCCCGAAAGAATGGCAAAAGCCATGCAATACCTTACACAGGGGTACCAGCTGGATGCCAATGCCATCCTCGCCAGTGCTATGTTCCGTGAAGAAGTAAGCGAAATGATCGTTGTAAAAGACATCGAGCTGTACAGCATGTGCGAGCACCACCTGCTGCCATTCTTCGGTAAAGCTCATGTTGCGTATATCCCTAACGGTCATATCACCGGGCTGAGCAAGATCGCACGCGTGGTGGACGTTTTCTCCAGGAGACTGCAGGTGCAGGAAAGATTGACCACCCAGATCCTGGATGCTATCAAAACAACGCTTCGTCCACTGGGCGTAGCCGTGGTGATTGAAGCCTCCCATCTTTGTATGATGATGCGTGGCGTACAGAAGCAAAACTCTGTTACCACTACTTCCGCTTTCTGGGGAGAATTCGAAAAGAGCGAAACACGCAGCGAGTTCACCAAACTGATCTCCTCCAGATTACACTAGGAATTTTTGTCTGCAGCTGACCTGTTCCGGGGAATCCACGCAGGACCTGCTGTTGCAAAGAACCGGATTTTCGTATGCTACAAAGATTTTGGTTTTATAATTCCTTTATGGCATTTTTGTCTGTCTAAACCCCAGGTAACTTATGAAGCATGCTTTTGTGTTTCCCGGTCAAGGATCACAATTCCCGGGTATGGGAAAAGAACATTATAATTTGAGCGTTTTTGCCAAGAAGCTGTTTGAGCAGGCCAATGAGATAGTTGGCTTTCGCATTTCCGACATCATGTTTGAAGGAACTGAGGAAGATCTGCGCCAGACGAAAGTAACACAGCCTGCGGTTTTCCTGCATTCTGTGATCGCTTTTAAGGGCATTGAGTCCGTTAAGCCGGAAATGGTAGCAGGTCATTCACTCGGTGAGTTTTCTGCATTGGTGGCTAATGGTGTGCTGAGCTTTGAAGATGGTCTCAAACTGGTGAGCATCCGCGCACAGGCCATGCAGAAAGCCTGTGAACTGCAGCCCTCCACTATGGCTGCAGTGCTGGGACTGGATGATGCAAAAGTAGAAGAAGTATGTGCTGCCGTTGCCGCCGAAACCGGCGAAGTGGTGGTGCCCGCCAATTACAATTGCCCCGGTCAGCTGGTGATCAGCGGAACTGTCAAAGGAATTGAAGTGGCTTGTGAAAGAATGAAAGCTGCCGGAGCCAAACGCGCTCTGGTACTGCCGGTAGGCGGCGCCTTCCATTCTCCATTGATGGCGCCGGCCCGCGAAGAACTGAAAACCGCGATCGAAACCACTACCTTCTACAATCCTACCTGCCCTGTTTACCAGAATGTGGCGGCCAAAGCGGTAATGGACAGGGAAGAGATCAAAAAGAACCTCATCGATCAACTTACCGGCGCTGTTCGCTGGACGCAGAGCGTTCAGGCGATGATCGCAGATGGCGGTAACCGCTTCACAGAAGTGGGACCCGGCAAAGTATTGCAGGGATTGATCAACAAAATCGACAAAACTGTCACTACCGAAGGCGTAGCCTAAATGACTTATTGATATTTGTCAAATTTTGACGCCTAAAACAACGTTTTTATCCCAAAAACGGGTCAACTGTATAAACCTTGTGGTTATGCGGTTGACCTGTTTCCATTTTGGAACGGCAGCATAACTGCAGGGGGAGAATAAAAACTTAGATATTGATGAGGTTGATGTATTTCTTAATAACGGTGCTGGCGTTTGTTACGGCTTGTAAAAAAGATAAGTCGGAACCGGAACTCCAGATCTATGATGTGAATGGCCCCTACGCAGGTGTATGGGTGGAGAGCAGTATGCAAAAGGATACGCTCAATTTCAATGCCCCCAAAGTTATGTTGGAACAACTTCCCTGGAGGCCGCCTTCCAATGCAGGCGTATTCATTATGGGATCGGAAGCGTTTAAAGCCGGGGACGGAAGCAATCGATCTCCCGGTGGTGTATATGCATATTATCGGAAGAACGATAGCCTCTACGTTTATAATTACTATAATTCCAATAGTTACACTGGCTATGAGTTCAAGGTGGATCCGGCAGAAAAGACCATCATTATCGGTCGTTTTTATGAACGTCCCGGTCTTACAGATCTGCTTAAATTCCGCCAGATCCGTTAATTGTTTAGTGTAAGTTCTTTGGTAAGGCCACGGCGCCCCTGAAGCGTTTTGCTCCCAGCAGATCATTGCTGGTTTCTGTTTGCGGCTCCAATTGCCTAATGCCATTAGGTTCTACCACTCTTGCATATGCGCCGGTACTGATGTACTTGAGGGCTGCTGCCAGGCAGCTTTCTGTAATATCTCCCCAGGCTTTGTCAAGCCCGTCACCAACCTGGTGGTTCAGGGTAAATCCATCAAAATAATTTCCTTGTCCATTCTTGTTCACGGTTCGGAAAGAAACCGGGAAAATATACCAGTCCATTACAGGAATGGGGAAGTAGCCTACGGGTTTCCCATGCGTTCTGGTGGGACCTACCAATTGCACATTGAGATAGGGTTTCAGACTATTGATGAGCAATTCACTTGCAGAAGCCGTGTTCTGACTAACGATCACGAATAGCCTGTCCAGGTCAAGGGAACCTTTCCTGCTGAATCTTGAAGTGGAATTATAATTGGAGTATTTATTGTTGAATTTTTGCTCTTCCATGATCTGGCCGTTGGCATCTGGCGGCGCCAGGTAATTGGCCAGTTCATCCTGCAAAAGCACATACCCGCCACCGTTATAGCGGAGGTCCAGCACCACATCACTCACACCGGCTGTGGTGAACTTGTTGAAGATGCGTGCGAATTCGTTCTTGATCTTTGTTGTATCACCGAGGAAGGAGTTGAAAACAAGGTAACCGGTTTTGGTAGCGCCGGTTGTATAGATGGTATCCAGGATGATCGGTTGTTCCAGGTAGGTAGCGGCTGTGAGTGCAACCGTGGTGTCTGCCTTTCCCTCCCTGCCGAGTAAGAGCGTAACACTGGTACTGTTGAAAATGGCGTTTGATACGAAATTGATATTGCTGGTGCTGATATTGGAACTGTTGTTGATTTGTTTGATCTGCCAGCTGCGTTTGATATTGGCTTTACCTGCCGGAGAGGCGGGCTCCACAAAGCTTACACGGAGATCATTGGAGTTATAATAAAAGATACCCAGTCCAAAATCGCTGCTGATGCCCTGGCTGAGATCGTCCCATACGTTTTTGGTAACGGCAAAGCTCCACCTGTCTACCGGATCAGTGAATCCGGGCTCGATACTATAATCCCTGATTGCTTCCATGATGGCGTCGGGATCTGCATAATTCCTGGCTTTGAAAGAAGAGGGGATCTTATCGTACCACAAATAAATATCACGTGCGTATAAAATGGTGGAATCTTTGAGGCGATCGCTATTGTTGGATCCGCCTCCGTTTCCGTCTCCGCTGCTTTTCTTGCAGGCGGGAAGGTGAATGGCGAAGGAGAAGATGATCGCCAGGAAAATGATTTGTCTCATGGTAACAGAGTTTCTGTTCCATTAAGTTAACACCTTTTTTTACAATTCCAGTGAGCAGTTGATCCAGCCCTGGTCAAGTTTGGCGCCGTATTTCTTATAAAAATCGATGGCAGGCTCATTCCAGTCGAGCACCTGCCAAACCATGCCGCTGAATTTTTTTTCGCGGGTTTCCTGTAATACCCTGTCGAAAAGGAGTTTTCCAAGGCCTTTGCCACGCATTTCTTCTGTAATGATGAGGTCTTCCAGGTAGAGGCGTTGACCTTTCCAGGTGGAGTAACGAATATAATAAAGTGCAAATCCGTGGATGGTCTCAACGCCCGAAGGGTCTGTAGTGGTAGCCACGAATGCCCACCAAACGGGATTTTCGCCAAAACCGCTCTCCTCAAAATGCTGAGGAGCAACGGTCACTGCATCGGGTTCTTTTTCGAACACGGCCAGTTCTACAATTAATTGCATCAATCGGGGGCAATCGGCCTTTACGGCCCTCCGGACGTTGAATTCCATCTTGATTATTTTAGTAAGCCCATTTGATCCAGGTAGCGCCCCAGGTGAATCCGCCACCGAAGGCTGCGAGGACTATATTATCTCCTTTCTTCAATTGTTTTTCCCACTCCCAGAGGCAGAGTGGAATAGTAGCTGCTGTGGTGTTGCCATAGCGCATGATATTGAGCATTACTTTATCGTGGCTCAGTCCCATCCTGTCTGCAGTGGCATCGATGATGCGTTTGTTGGCCTGGTGGGGCACCAGCCAGGCGATATCTTCACCGGTGAGGTTATTTCTTTCCAGCAGTTCAGCGCTAACATCGGCCATTCCTTTAACAGCGGCTTTGAAAACGGTCTGACCTTCCTGGTATGCATAATGTTCCTTGTTAGCAACTGTCTCCATGCTCGCGGGGCGGCGTGACCCACCGGCTTTCATGTGGAGGTAGGGCTCACCGGAACCATCACTTTTCAGAATCGTGTCTTTCATGCCATAGCCTTCTTCATTGGGCTCAAGCAGAACACCTGCGGCGCCATCGCCGAAAATGATGCAGGTGGCGCGGTCATTATAGTCGATAATTGAGCTCATCTTGTCGGCTCCGATCACGATCACTTTCTTGTAACGGCCACTTTCGATGAGGGCTGCGCCGGTAGAGAAGGAATAGAGGAAGCCCGAGCAGGCGGCCAGGAGGTCGAAGCCCCAGGCATTTTTCAGCCCTGCCTTGTGACAAACCAGGTTGGCTGTGGAGGGGAACATCATGTCCGGGGTTACAGTGCCAATAATCAGGGCATCGATGTCCAGGGGGCTCAGGTTCTTTTTCTCCAGGATCTGCAACACTACCTGAACTGCCATATCGGAAGTACCTTTTCCTTCACCTTTCAAAATCCTTCTTTCTTCGATCCCGGTGCGGGTGCGGATCCATTCGTCATTGGTCTCAACCATTTTCTCCAGGTCAAAATTGGTCAGTTTATCTTCAGGAACATAGCCGCCTACGGCAGTGATGGCGGCAGTGATTTTTTGACTCATCCTTGCGATTTAGTATGGAATTAAAATAAAGGTTGCCATTATAAAGCCGACAAAAATACGCCAAAAGTTATCATCATTTCACCAATTCATATCTATATAATAATTAAGTGGTTTTTCCCTATTTTCGCAGTCATGATCGCTTTTATACGGGGTAATTTCGTGCATAAATCACCGGCTGTGGTACAGGTGGAAGCCAATGGGGTGGGCTACGAACTTCAGATCAGTCTGAATACTTATTCCGCCATCCAGGGCCTCGAAAAAGGGATGCTTTATACCCATCTCGCGATCCGGGAAGATGCACATGTGCTGTATGGTTTCTCCGATACTGTTGAAAAAGAACTGTTCCTCCAGCTGATCAGTGTGTCTGGTGTTGGTGCAGCAACCGCAAGGATGATGCTGTCTTCCGTAAAGCCTGAAGAAATAGTGAGGGCTATTGCCGAAGCCAATACCAAACTGTTGGAAAGTATCAAGGGGATCGGTAAAAAATCCGCCGAAAGAATTGTTCTGGAGCTGAAGGATAAGATGGCCAAATCAAGGCTGGACGCAAATATTCCTTCAGCATCGTACAATCCAACGGGTCAGGATGCGTTAAATGCTCTGATGGCGCTGGGTATTGCCCGTGCCGCCGGTGAACAGGCTATTCAAAAGGTACTCAAAGCTGAACCGGGCCTTTCCGTAGTAGAAGATATTATTAAGAAAGCTCTAAAAACACTCTAAGCCTATCGTCAGGATTTCTACTTAACTAATTCTTGAGAAAAAAGATTGGCCCGTAATATCAACCACAATAATTGTTTCAAAGCAATTTGCATTGCTGTGCTTGTGCTTTTTTGCACAGCCACAAAAGCAAATCATGCCCCTCAACAGGATACCACAGTAAAAAAGACTGCTGATACCCTCAAATACCCTATTCATGACCGTAGGGGAGACCGCTACAGCGCCCCACGGAAAAGGTCTTTCGATCTCCCGGATCCAGTCAACATCACAGACTCCGTGGTGTATGACCCCAAAACAAAACAATATTATATCATAGAAAAGGTGGGTAATTTCTATTTCAGAAAGCCTACCTCCATGACCTTCGAGGAATTCCTGAATCTGCAGGCGCGGAAATCGGAGAACGAATATTTCCAGAAACGCTCCAATATCCTCAGCAGCCTCAACAGGAAATTACTTCGTCCGAGGATGAGCGTTACAGACAACCTCTTCAACCGCATCTTCGGTAATGGAAAGATCGAGATCAGGCCGCAGGGCGAAGTGAACCTCATCGCCGGTTACCAGGGGCAAAATATCAAGAACCCTTCACTACCCGAAAGGGCCAGGCGGAATGGTGGCTTCGATTTCGATATGAACGCCAATCTCAGCGTGATAGGTAATATCGGGGACAAGCTCAGGCTGCCGATCAATTACAATACCCTGGCCAATATGGATTTCGAAAACCAGCTGAAACTGGACTATACCGGAACGGACGATGAGATCATTAAACGTATCGAAGCCGGTAATGTCAGCTGGACTTCCAAAGGCTCCCTCATTCCCGGTGCACAGCAATTGTTCGGTATCAAAACTGAACTGCAGTTCGGCAAACTCAGCGTTTCTGCCGTAATGGCCAATCAACGCTCGCAGCGCCAGAGTATGAACGTAGCCGGTGGCAGTTCCAATATGTATTTCGAATTCAAGGCCAATGATTACGAAGAGAACCGTCACTTCCTCCTGGCGCAGTACTTCCGTAATCAGTACAACCAGGCCATGAGCAAACTGCCGGTGGTGAGCTCGAAAGTGCAGATCCTTCGTATGGAGGTGTGGGTTACCAACCGTAATGGGTCCACTACGGAAACCCGTGATGTGGTAGGTCTGATGGACCTGGCAGAACCAGATCCGTTCAATAACAGTATCAATCCGCTCAGCGCGCAGCCATATCCATCCAACGAATCCAACGACCTCTATCAGCGGATCGTGAGCGATCCCAACAGCCGGAACTCTGCCCTCATCACTTCCAAATTATCAACGCTCGGATTGCAGCCTGTGCAGGACTTTGAAAAAACATTCGCTCGCAAGCTGAGCCCTACTGAATATTATTTCAACCCGCAGGTAGGCTTCCTCTCGCTCAACCAGCCGCTTCAACCTGATGAAGTGCTGGGTGTTGCCTACCAGTACAGTTACAATGGACGTATCCTCCAGGTAGGTGAGTTCTCACAGGATGTAACACCCGATACAACCGTGAACAAAGGAGGTACGCAAAAGATCTTCTTCCTGAAACTCCTGAAAGCTACTTCGCAACGTACCAACCTGCCGCTCTGGGACCTGATGATGAAAAACGTGTATGCGTTGAAGAGTAAAGACAATAGCTACCTCTCCAGTGTGCAGCCACAGGATTTCAAACTGAATGTACTTTACGAACAACCCAGCCTCGGTCAGAAAAGATTCCTGCCGGAAGGCGACAGGGTGGGCGTGCCCATCATCACATTGCTGAACTTAGACCGGCTCAACGCACGCAACGACCCCATGCCCGATGGGGTGTTCGACTATATAGAAGGATTCACCGTAATGAGCCAGCAGGCAAGGATCATCTTCCCATTCCTTGAGCCATTCGGTCGCGACCTAGATTCCGTGGCCTTCCGGAACAGCTCACAGGACCTTAAAGACAAATATGTTTACTATCCGCTCTATGATACTATCAAGGCTATCGCGCAGACCTATGCGAACCTGGACAGGTATATCATCAGCGGTTATGCGAAAGGTAATTCCAATTCAGAGATCAACCTCAATGCATTCAATATTCCCCGCGGGTCCGTTACCGTTATGTCCGGGGGGCAACTGCTCAAGGAAGACGTGGATTATACAATCGATTATAACGTTGGAACACTGCGTGTGATCAATCCTGCAATCCTGGCTTCCGGAGTTCCGGTGAATGTGCAGTTCGAGAATAATGCCAGTATCGGCATACAACAGCGTAATTTCATGGGTATCCGGTTAGGGTACCAGGTGAAGAATACTGCCCGTGAATCATTGAATATCGGCGCCAGCATGGTGCGCCTGGGTGAACGGCCCTTCTTCACTAAAACGCAGTACAATGATGATCCGATCCGCAACACCATGTACGGACTGGATTTCAACTATCGCACTGAATCGCCCAGGCTTACTTCCCTGTTGAACAAATTACCATTCTATGAAACGAATGTGATGAGTACTATCACCGCTTACGGTGAAGCAGCCCTGTTGAAGCCGGGCCACCCGCCACAGATCGGAAAAGGAAAGGCCGGCCTCATCTTCGTTGATGATTTTGAAGGATCACGCAATTCCATCGACCTGCGCTTCCCGTTGGTGAGCTGGGGGATCTCCAGTACGCCAGCAAACAATGGGCTCTTCCCTGAAGCCAATTACCGCGATTCGCTCCCTTACGGTTTCAACCGGGCCAAGATCGCATGGTACAATATCGAACCTGTATTGCAGGACAGGCGTTCCGGCAATAACCCCGTAAGATCTTATGAAGATTTCTCCGATCCGCGCATCCGGCCGGTGAACCTCACGCAGATCTATCCCAACCGTACACCGGACCTGGGACAGAGCCAGCTGGTAACCTTCGATATCGCTTATTATCCAACCGAAAAAGGTCCGTATAACTTCGATGCAGAAAATGTAACTGCCGATGGCAAACTGACGGACCCGCAAACCCGCTGGGGTGGCATCATGCGCGGTCTTGACCAGGTGGACTTCGAAACCGGCAACGTGGAATTCATCGAATTCTGGATGCAGGACCCCTATATCAAAACACCTTCCAGCACCGGCGGTCAACTGTATTTCAACCTCGGTAATATTTCAGAAGATGTATTGAAAGATGGAAAACGATTTTTCGAGAACGGTATCAGCGGCGCTGTTACCAAAGCCCTGGAAGATCCCGATACAAGATGGGGTAAAGTGCCGGGCAATCCCATCCAGGTTACACAGGCATTCAGTAACGATCCTGCTGACAGGCAATTGCAGGATGCAGGCTTCGACGGCCTCGTGAATGAAGCTGAAAGAGAAAAGTTCGCAGCCTATCTCCAGGAACTGGCCAACCGCTTCGGCACCAGCAGCAAAATATACCAGGATGCCTTGAAAGATCCGAGCAATGACGATTTCCTCAATTACCGTGATGGTGAATACGATCAGACACGTACGGGTATCCTTGGCCGTTATAAGAACTACAACGGACCACAGGGTAACTCTCCTGTTGCCACCAACCAAAGCAATGTGGCTGCCTTCACCATGCTGCCGGACCAGGAAGAATTCAACCGGGATAATACCCTCAATGAACTGGAAGAATATTTTCAGTACCGCGTTGAGCTGAAGTCGAGCGAATTTGAAGTGGGACAAAACTTCATTACCGACAGTATCGGGTTTACCCCCAACGGTGGTATCCCTGAGAAATGGTACCTGTTCCGCATTCCTATCGCTCAATATGAAAAGAAAGTGGGTAATATCCCCGACTTCAAATCCATCCGTTTCATCCGGATGTTCCTCACCGGGTTTGAAGATTCAGTGGTATTGCGTTTTGCCAAACTGGAACTGGTGCGCAACACATGGCGCAGGTTCAGCTTTGAGCTGGATACTACCGGTACCTATAAACCGATCCCCACCAATACCACCACTACTTTCAATCAGCTGGCGGTGAATGTGGAGGAGAATAATGCACGCAGGCCTGTTCCTTACCGTACGCCTCCCGGGGTAGAGCGTCAGCAGGCGCTGAGCAACAACAACGTGAACCTGTTGTTGAACGAGCAGAGTATGAGCCTTAAAGTGTGCAATCTCGCCCGTCAGGAATCGAGAGGCGTGTTCAAGACCATGAACCTCGATCTCCGTCAGTACGGCCGCATGCAGTTGTACATTCACGCAGAATCTGTGAACTCCAGCAGCGATATCCGCGATAATGAATTGTATGGTGTGATCCGTCTCGGCGCTGACCTCATCAATAACTATTATGAGATCAAGATCCCGCTGAAGATGACGCCCTGGTTCACCAGCGATGCCCAGTTGATCTGGCCATTGCAGAATGAACTGGACCTCGCACTGGACCGGCTCATTCAATTGAAAGTGTCCCGCAACAATAATGGACAGGTATCCAATTATTATAAACAGACCGATGCTGACGGTAAGGAATATGCGATTTTGGGTAATCCCAACCTCGGTGAAGTTCGAATCTTCTTCCTGGGGGTAGAGAACCGAAATCGTGAAGAAGCCTGTACCGAAGTATGGTTCAACGAACTTCGCCTGAGCGATCTCGATGAGAAAGGAGGCTGGGCTGCGCTCGGCCGTGTAGACATTCAGCTGGCCGATCTCGGTACCCTGTATATTGCCGGTGCGGCGCATAGTGCCGGCTTCGGTACACTTGAACAAAGGATCAATGAACGTTCACGCGACAACTTCAAGCAATTTGATATTGCCACCAACCTGGAGCTGGGTAAACTGATCCCGCAGAAGGCAGGCATGAGCATTCCTTTCTACGCCAGCTATTCCAAAGCTGTGTCCACTCCGGAATACGATCCATATGACCTGGATGTGAAACTGAAAGACAAGCTCAAAGCGGCTGCCGGCGATACCAAGGATTCGATCAGGGACGATGCCGTAGATGTGAAGACCATCCGTTCCTTCGCCTTTACCAACGTGAGAAAGAACAATACCTCCGGTAAGAAACAACAGATATGGAGTATTGAAAATGTCGATGTGAGTTATTCTTATTATAAAGAAGAACAGCATAACCCGCTGATCGAAAACAATGAACTGGTCAGGCATCGTGCAGCAGTGGGATACAATTATACATCCACGCCAAAATTCTGGGAGCCTGCCAAACGGATGATCAAATCGAGATCGCCCTGGCTGGCCCTGTTCAAAGATTTCAATATCAACCCGATCCCTTCACTGCTCGGATTCCGGGCTGATGTGAACCGTCAGTTCGGCGCATTCAGACCGCGCAATGTGGGTGGACCGAAAGGCGGATTGCCTGAGACGTACGACAAATTCTTTACGTTCGACCGTTTCTATAATCTCCGATGGGACCTGACACGTTCATTCAATGTGGATTTCACTGCCGTGAACAAATCATGGGTGGATGAAGATTCCGGCAGACTAGATGATCGTGAAAAGAAAAGCATGTGGCACAATTTCTGGAAAGGCGGCCGCACCATCTCCTACAATCAGCATGCTGAGTTCAGCTATAATGTGCCGATGAGCAAGATCCCTGCACTCAACTGGACCACACTTCGTGCATCATATGCCGCTGACTTCGACTGGATCGGCGCCTCTCTGATTGCCCGCGAACTGGGCAATACGCTCAGCAACCAGCAACGCAAGACCCTCACTTTCGAAATGGACTTCACCCAGCTCTATTCGAAAAGCAGGTTCCTGCGCGCCATAGAAGATGATAATCCTGCTGCACCCAAAGCGCCGCGGGACCCGAAAGATACCACCAAACGGAAACGCGACAGGAATGAACCGCTGGTGCTCAGTCCCGGCGCCAAATTCGCAGGCCGCTTCCTCACCATGGTGAAACGTGCGAAGCTCGAATACTCCGAAGTGGCAGGAGCTACCATCTATGGTTATACGGATTCCACCCGTGCACTCGGTATGAACTTCAGGTCCGGCGCACCGGGTCTGCCATTCATTTTCGGTAAACAGCCAGACACCAGCTTCATCAGCACAATGGCGCAGAAAGGTTGGCTCTCCGCTGATTCCAATTTCAACTTCCAGAACAGGCAGGACTATACGCAACGATTCAATATCACCGCTCAATTACAGCCCATCCGCGACCTGATGATCGATATCACCATCGATAAACAATTTGGTAAGAACTATTCCGAACTGTACAAAGACACAACCGGTACAGGTCTTCACTTTGCAAGGCTTAACCCGTACAGCGCCGGCAGTTTCCGCGTAACTTATATTTCGTTCCAGACCTTGTTCAAGAAAGTGGAAGCGAATTCCGTGAGCGAAATGTTCCAGCGTTTCCAGGACTACCGCTACATTCTTTCCAAACGATTGGCTGAGTCCAACCCATACTGGCAGGCATTGCCCGAAACTGAGAAATTCCTCTCCGATGGTTATTACAGAGGGTACAGCCGCTATGCACAGGATGTGCTGATCCCGGCCTTTATTGCTGCTTACACCGGCAAGGATCCTAAATCTGTGCCGCTGCTGAAACAGAACAATCCGAATATCCGTTCCAATCCGTTCTCCGGCATCCTGCCGAAACCAAACTGGAGGATCACTTATACAGGCCTTACCCGTATCAAGGCATTGGAAAAGATCTTCACCAACTTTACCGTTACCCATGGATACAACAGTACGCTCGGTATGAACAGTTTCAATTCTGCATTGCTGTATCGTGATGATCTGCGATATGGATTCCCTGGCTTCCTGGACTCTGCAGGCAACTACGTGCCTTATTTCCTGGTGCCCAATATCACGATCTCTGAAGAGTTCTCTCCACTGATCGACCTGGATATGCAGTTCACCAACCAGCTTACTGCAAGGTTTGAGTATAAAAAATCGAGAACCCTCAGCCTGAGCCTGATCGATTATCAACTGAGTGAAACGCGCACTACGGAATTCACTATCGGCGCCGGTTTCAGAAAGCGTGGGGCTTTCTCCTGGATCAAATGGAAAGGTAAGCCGCTGGAGAATGATGCCAGCTTCCGTCTCGACCTCAGTCTGCGTGATGATATCACGGCCAACAGCCGTCTTGATCAGGAACAAACCCTGCCTACAAACGGAGCCAAGACCATCTTCATCAATCCTTCTGTGGATTACGTGATCAGCAATCGTGTGAATATAAAACTGTACTTCGAGCAGAGAAGAGTAACGCCCAAAATATCCTCCTCACCGCCTATCACCAATACCAGGGCAGGTGTGCAGGTAAGGATCTCGCTGGCCCAATAAGTAAGTGATTAAAAATGTCAGTGAGCTGGCAGTCGCTCGCCTCCGGCGAGTGACTTATATTTAGTCGCCTCCGGCGACGCGGTGTTCGCCGCAGGCGAACGACTACTCCCCGATAAACAAAAGGGCCGACATTTTAGCCGGCCCACAATAAAAAGATGGGAAGAAATTATTTCTTTTCTGTTCCGGGAGGAGCTGTGCGCTTGAACAACATTACATAGCCACAGAGTTTCTTTTTCTTTTTGTTCACCTGCACCGGTTTGATCATGTGCATTTCCGAGAACCTGGGAACATAATCGAAGTTGATGATATTGCCATCCACATCGCCCCACCTGTTCTGTTTGAAGATCACTTCCTTTTCATTGTAATCATACATTCTTACTTCGTACAACCTGGAGCTGGGATCACCGATAAAAACGAACTGGTACCAGGTGCCTTGTGTCATGGGCATGATGATAGGCATTTCGTATTCGCTTTCCATGGTCATGCTGGCCTCACGAAGAAGGCTGAAGCCGCGTTCACCATAATATTGTTTGATGGAATCTATCGCTGAAGTATAGCCGCTGATATCACAGCTTTGTTGTCTGATCATATCCTGCGCCTGTGATGGTTGAACGCCAACAGCTAGCCACAGCATGGCGCCGGAAATGAATTTCAACAGGGTCTTGAACATACGGTATGGTTTTTTGGACGGAACTTGGATTAAGGAACTTCTTCAAAATTAATCAATTCAAATACTTTGCCAAACGTTCTGGGAAATTTTCATATAAAATTAAATGTTTCTATGTATTATCCTTGTTTGTAGAAATATATTGAGTTAGCCTGGGCGGTACAGGTTAAAACCAGGTCGTTGATGCAAACATGTTGGGGAAGGGTGGTGGTAAAAAACGCCACATCTGCCACATCTTCTGCACTGAGAGGCTGGAATCCATCGTACACTTTGGAGGCCTGTGAGGCATCGCCTTTGAAGCGGACAACGGAGAATTCCGTCTCGGCGGCGCCTGGGTGAATGGCGGTAACCTTGATGCCATGACGCAAAAGATCGATCCTCATTCCTTTGGAAATGGCTTCAACAGCGGATTTGGTGGCGCAGTAGGCGTTTCCTCTTTCATACACTTCTTTTGCTGCGGTGGAGCCGATATTGATGATTTGTCCTTTCTTGTTCCTGATCATGAAGGGAAGTACGGCTTTGCTCACATACATGAGCCCTTTCAGGTTGGTATCGATCATGGTTTCCCAGTCGTCAAGATTGGCTTCATCAACAAAATCGCGGCCCAGCGCCAATCCTGCATTGTTGATCAGTACATCGATCTGTTGCCATTCAGCGGGTAGCGATCCGATGGCCTGGAAAGTGGCGGCGCGGTCCTGTACATCGAAATGCAGGGTATGCACGCTTGTTCCGTATGTTGATTGCAGTTCATTCCTGATGGCTTCAAGCCTGTCTTCCCTGCGGCCTGTAATGATCAGCCTGTATCCATTGGCTGCAAACTTGGAGGCAAATGCTTTTCCGAATCCTGAGGTAGCTCCGGTGATCAATACTGTTTGTGGCATGATGGAATTTTTTTGTGGCTGCAATCTAAAGAAAATCGGAGTGTTAGCAAGAAGGTCGGAGTGTGTGTGGGGCGACTAAAAAGGGCGGAGAGTTGGCAGTCGCTCGCCTCTGGCGAGTGACCTGTATTTGTTCGCCTCCGGCGAACACCGCGTCGCCGGAGGCGACTAAACAAAAATCACTCGCCAGAGGCGAGCGACTGCCCACACGCTGCGCCAATTCATTACCGGATAAGAACAGCGGTCCCTTTTTTAATGATCCACTGTCCGAGGAAGTCTTCTGCTTTCACCATCCAAACAAATGTTCCCGGGTCCTGCAGTTTACCGCCGATCCTGCCATCCCAGCCAGCACCTGGTTGTGAGGTTTGGAATACGAGCTGTCCCCAGCGGTTGTAGACCTGGAAATAGCTTAGTTTGGAGATGCCTGCCAGAATAGGCCGCAACAAATTGTTCTGTGTGCCTCCGGGCCGGAATGCATTGGGCACAAACACATCAGGTTTGGTTTTGAATACTTTTACATTGATGGTATCATCAGCGTAGCAACCTTCTGCCGTATAGGCGCGCATGTAATAAGTGTAATGATCAGAGAGCAGGGCAACGGGATTGGAGCCGCGCGTGGTGCTCAGGAAATTCGAGGGCCACCATTCTATGAATTCTGCGCCGCTTCCGGAAAGCCGCAGGGGCTGGTTGATCACGATACTGGTGTCGTTACCTGCAAAAGCATGGATTTGAGATCTTACAGTAACGGTCACGGAATCGAATTTCGGTTTGGGGCAACCGATAGTATCTGTAACGCGCAGTATATAAGTGGTAGTGCGCAATGGCCAGGCAAATGGTGAGAGGATAAAAGGATTGCTCAGTGTGTTCATGGGCAACCAGTTGAGCCTGGCGCCGATCATGGAGCCATGCAATCGGATGGTATCTGCATAACAGATGGTGGTATCAGGGCCGGCAATGGAAGTGGGGTAAGGAATTGTGGTTACTCGCAAATTGTCGGTGGTATTGCATTTACCCACTTCTGCAAATACTTCGTAGCTGGTGTTGCCAGTTGGGTTCACCAGTGGGTTCCTGGCATTGGCATCGTCGATGGGGCTGGCAGGAGTGGAAGTCCAGGTATACCGGAGACCGTCTGATCGGGGCCGGAGTTGAATGGTATCGGTGAGGCAGATGGTGGTATCAGGTCCGGCATCGAGTGTAACGAAGCTAATCGTTCGCACTTTCACGCTGTCTGTGTTGATGCAGCCATTTTCGTTCAATGATACCCGGTAGATGGTAGTTTTGTCGGGGAACACCAATGGTGTACCGGAGTTTGGAAAGAGCAAATCGGTGGTGGGCGTCCAGCTGAAAACACCAAAGCCGCTTGCCTGCAGCTGCAAGGTGTCCTGCACAGGCCTGTTACTGCAGATGAGCGTGTCCCTGAATGCGAGTGTGATGGTTGGTTTGTCCTTTATTTCCACATTGCTTTGAACAAGTGTATCGATACAACCTTTATCGCTTTCCACTATCAGCCGGACAGATTTGAAGCCTGTTGTGGAGTAACGCCAGGCGGGATTTTTTTGTGTGCTGGCATCGCTGCTGCTTGTTTCATCTCCGAAATCCCATTGCCACTTACTTACTGATCCGTAAACGGTGGTGGTCCTGTCTTCAAACTGTATCGGGTTGAGTATGCAGGAGCCGCGCCAGGTGAAGGCTGGTTTGAAGCCGGGCCATACTTTGGCGATGGTGGTGGTGGAATCGAAGCATTGTCCGGCAAGGACCACTTTGAGCTTGATGGTATAATCGTTGGGCGCGTTGTAAAGATGCCGGACCATTCCATCGGCGGCAAACACGGTATCACGTTTGGAACCATCTCCATAGTCCCAGATATACATGGTGCCGGCGGGGTTCACCTGTTCATTGCGGAAGGTTACATTGAAATCGTCGCAATAGGAATAATCCGGTTTCAGCCTTGCTCTCAGCGGAATGCAATCTGATACGCGGAGATGGATCTCTTTATGATGCACATTGATGAGTACATTGTTGCGGTATTCGCTCACACAGGCTTTCACCACATATTGTCCTTCCACAGACGGAGCGATGCCTGAGAGTATACCGGTTTTAGGATCGATGGTTGCATTGGGCCCCATGGGGGATGAGCCTGAGTAGCTGCCGCTGTAGCTGATCGGATAATAAGGGGGATTGTTGGCCGGATTGGGATTGGGAACATTGGGCCAGGAATTCCCTTGTCCGCCACCGTTATAGGCTTCGCAAAGTGAATACACCAGCGAGTCTGAGAGCTTGCCTACTGAATTGGTATCGGAGTCGATGGCGGAGAAATCGAAAGTGAAATAAGAACCGTAGCAGATGGCCACTGCGTCGCGGGGATCGAATTGCGGACTGGAATTTTTATATGCATCGGGAACACCATCTATATTGGTGCCGGGAATATTGGCCACGCAGGTAACGCCATAGCTTTCGCTGGGGGCGGATACATTCCGGATCCCATTGATGCGGCAGCATCGCTGCCAGGCCAGCGTGTAACCTCCGGGGATATTTGCCAGCGTAACCCGGGTGGTGAAGTACCGGAGCCTGTAGCAAACATCGGTGGGGGCATTGGAAATACAGGGATTGGAATTTGGATCGTACCGGATGAAATTTTCAAAGCTCATGGGAGCCACCAGGGTCCTGTCTTCTGTATTGGTGGCGCTCCTGAAAATGGTGATGGGCACTTCGGTTTCCAGTTGCCCGGGCGCGTTCTGGTTACAGTCGATATAAAGTTTGAGCGTGATCTCGTAAATAGATGTATTGGGAGTGGTTCCCGCACTGATAAATTTGTACGACAATTCCCCACCCCTGATATGCGCAGCATGGAGTGAAGTGTAACAGGTCATCAGCAGAACAGCGGTCCATAGTAGTTTTCTCTTCATTTACTTCCGATTAAGATCAGGCCGGAGTAAAGCAGCTGGCCGGAAAACTGTTTCCGTGGTTGCAGAAGGGATATTGAATATACAACAAACTGCCCAGCCTTTCAGGCTGGCGATCGATTATTTAATACGATATAAATATGGGGATCGTTGGTAGGAAGCTCAGATAATTCAGTGACCGGGAACTACTGTCTGGCAGGCATCGCAAAAGCGGTAAAGAAGCTGGTTGGCCCTTGGAGTTTCTTCCAGCATACCCATATGGCCGGAATGATTGAGGATCTCAACAAAAGAAAACCCGGGAAGATAGGTCTGTGGCAATACGGCATCGGGAGGGATGGTGGCATCGTATTGACCGATCACGAACAGGACTGGTTGGGGGATATTCTGTAACAGGGCGGTGCGGTCCGGGCGGCGGATCATCGCTTCATAATAACTGATCAGTGATGCTGCACTGAAACCTTCATACCTGTCTGTGATCTGTTGCACCAGTTGCGGATTTTCCTGTCTGGTTCCTTCCGCAAAAAGATTGGGCGTGGCCTGTTCCAGGAATTTGGCAGCGCCATGCTCTTTGATGAATTCGATGCCACGCCTGCGGATATTCTTACGCTCCTCACTATCGGCCATGGCTGTACTATGAAACAGGCCCAGGCCGAGAAGTTGCTGCGGATATTTTTCAGCGAATGCCAGGGAGATATATCCTCCCATGCTATGACCAATAATAATGGCGGTATTGATCTGTTCTTCTTCCAGAATGGCGTGAATGCCATCGGCAAACATTTCCATGGACCATTCGGTGCCTGTTGCAGTGGAATGACCACTGCCCGGAAGGTCCGGAACGATCACCGTGAAATACTGCTGCAGGAATTCCTGCTGCAATGCCCATCCCTGGCTGTCTTCGGCAAATCCGTGCACCAGCACCACGGCGGCGCCTTTGCCTGCTTTGCGGTAATACCATTGCTGGTCCGCTATCTGGATGGTTTTCTCGATGAACATAAGGGTTGTTTTTATTTGCTTCTGTAAAAGGAGCGAACCAGTATCAGACCGAGTACCGGGGCGATGGCCGGATTGAGTTGTTGGGGCAGGAAAAACCAGGAAACCAACACCAGTCCGGTAAGCATCGCGATGATACGGAAATATCTTCTTAACCAGGTTCTCCGCGAATTGAACAGCAAGGCTAATGCCGCGATCAGGTGGGTAGGAATTGCCCAAAGCAAATTGTAATTGTTCCTGCAAACATCATCTACGCGAATAAGCCAGAGGGTGAGGAGAAGGGTACCCAGGAGGCCGAGGAAAAGAAAGAAGATCACATCAAAGATGTAGAGCATCTTGTTCAAACCTTCATTGTTCATCACGGAAAGTGCGGTGATGGTGAGCAAAAGAATAGCGAAGCACATCACTGGCGCCACCGCCGTTTTGGATTCGCCGGAAAGGGCTGCTGCTGGAAGGATGGTGTTAGTGGCGCTTACGAGCGGTTGACCATCCACTGTTGCTTTGTCTATTCCTTTCATCAGGTAGTCCGGCAGGAACATGGCCTCCTGATTGTTGACGGCTGCATCCAGGTTAGCGCCGAGCAGGATATCGATCCCGAATTTGCTCCAGAGCATGCCGGAGGAATCGAGGTATTGATGAATAAGATTACGGTAGGTAATTTTTTTGTCGGGCAGCACATTGGCGAGTGAAACGGAATCGCCTGCATGTTTTGTGATCATGTCACGGGCGCGGGTAGTACAGTTATCAGTGTGGAAATAATAATTGTAGTACCGGTTGTCTTCCGTATTGTTCCTCATCAGCGCATGGATAAGCGCTTTTTTATGTTCGCAGGTGAGCCGGAGTTCCTGTTCTACCACTCCTCTGCCTGCGCTGCTGTATTCGTACACAAAATCACTGAAGGGATATGCAGACAATGCGTACAGCATGATCCCTTTAGTGAATTTGGTATAGAACTGCGGGTCTCTGTCGTCAAAAGTTCCGTAGTTGAAAACATAGTCCAGGGAGTGGGCACTGTCTATCACCCTGATGGCTGTATGCCCGAATGTGGAATACAATTCATTGCCGGGGCTGCAGGTGAGGAGGCTCACGCGCAGGTGGCATTCAGAGGAATCGGTTCCGGTTTTTGCTTTTACGATTGTTGAGCAAAGCAGGGCAAAGACGAACAGTAGGACCGGCGCATTTTTCATGAACAGTGTTTTCGGGGATGAGGCTGATTATCTTCTGCTGTAGTTCGGAGCTTCCCTGGTGATCTCGATATCGTGTGCGTGGCTTTCTTTCATAGCCGCATTGGTGATGCGAATGAACTGGGCCTGTTGAAGCGCTTTGATATCTTTGGCGCCGCAATATCCCATCCCTGCACGAAGCCCGCCTATATACTGGTAAACGATTTCGCTGAGGCTTCCTTTGTAAGCTACGCGGCCTTCGATCCCTTCCGGTACAAATTTCTTGATATCATCTTCTACATCCTGGAAGTAGCGGTCGCCGCTGCCTTTGCTCATGGCGCTGATAGAACCCATACCGCGGTATTGCTTGAATTTACGTCCTTCGTAGATGATGGTTTCTCCGGGGCTTTCTTCAGTACCTGCAAACACACCGCCCATCATAACCAGGTTGGCGCCTGCTGCGAGGGCTTTCACCATGTCGCCGGTATAACGGATACCACCATCCGCAATCAGGGGAATTCCTTTTTTGTGAAGAACGGAAGCGGCTTCCATCACGGCAGTGATCTGGGGAACGCCGGCTCCTGCCACGATACGAGTAGTACAGATGGATCCAGGTCCGATACCAACTTTCACAGCGTCAGCGCCTGCCTCTGCGAGAGCGGCTGCACCAGCGGCAGTACCAACATTGCCGGCGATCACCTGCAATTTTTTGAAATTCTTCTTCAGTGTTTTCAATGCATCGATCACACCTTTGGAATGACCGTGGGCGCTATCCAGGCAAACCACATCCACACCGATCTGCTGGAGGGCTGAAGCCCTGTCAAGCAGGTCGCCCGTGATACCGAGGGCTGCGCCGGCGAGCAGACGGCCGTAGCTGTCTTTCACTGCATTGGGGTGGCTGGACAACTGGAGGATATCCCTGTACGTGATCAGTCCGGCGAGGCTGCCGTCTTTGCGGATCACGGGGAGTTTCTCGATCTTATATCCTTTGAGGATCTTTTCTGCTTTTTTGAGGTCGGTGCCTTCGGGAGCAGTAATGAGGTTTTCACTGGTCATTACTTCGGCCACCTTTTTCCTGCTATCAGTTTCGAAACGAAGATCGCGGTTGGTAAGGATACCTACGAGCTTGTTTGCATTATCAACGATGGGAATACCGCCGATCTTATTGTCTTTCATCAGGCGAAGGGCATCGCCGATGGTGGCATCTTTGTGAAGGGTGATGGGGTCGATGATGAGACCGCTTTCACTACGCTTCACTTTACGGACCTGCTCAACCTGCTTTTCAATGCTCATGTTCTTGTGGAGGATACCGATACCGCCTTCGCGGGCCAGTGCAATAGCTAAATTGGCCTCAGTGACCGTATCCATTGCCGCAGATAACATGGGAATATTCAGTACGATACTTTTGGTGAGATGGGTTGAGATATTTACATCTCTGGGAAGCACCTGCGAGTATGCGGGTACCAGTAAAACGTCATCGAACGTTAAACCATCGCCAAAAAACTTACCTGATTGGGGGGATTTTGTTCCGGGAGCGTTATTTATTCTTGCCATGTGCAAAGGTATGGTGACAAAACCATATGCTCCAAATGAAATTTTGTTAAACACACGAAATGCAGTCTGGTAGCGGGTTTTCGGCCATTAAAACTTTTCCGGGTGGTAAATTGTTACCGGAGCCTGTACATTTTTCCCGGCAAAGATTCTATCACCTGCTGCAGTTCCAGGTTCAGCAGGGCCCCTGCCAGTGTACCGGGTGTAAATCCGCTGTGGACGCAGATCTCTTCCATATGAACTGAATCTTTTGTACGCAGCAGTTCTACCAGTACCGTCTCTGTTGCATTGAGCTCCGGAAAAAGCCGGGGCTGCATCACGTTTTTCTTTTCCACCGCCTTCCATCCCATCCAATGCATCAGGTCTTCTGCAGACTGTAACAATGCAGCTTTGTTCTCCCTGATCAGTTGATTGCAACCTGCACTTTGCGGATCGGAAACCCGGCCGGGAACGGCAAAAACATCCCTGTTGTAGCCATTGGCCAGTTCCGCCGTGATCATACTGCCGCCTTTGACGCCTGTTTCGATCACCACCACCGCATCGCAACAACCGGCCACAATCCGGTTGCGGGTAGGAAAATGATGTTTGTCCGGCTGTTTTCGGCTGCTGAACTCCGTTAGCAACGCGCCCTGCTGCATCATCTCCTTCGCCAGTCCTGCATGTTCCTTCGGATAGATAGTGCCCATCCCATGCGCCAGCACGCCGATGGTTGGCAGACCGTATCGCATCGCCGCCTTGTGGGCCTCCGCATCGATCCCGAAAGCGAGCCCACTCACAATGCAGGTGCCGGGCATACTGTCGGCCAGATCGCGGATCAATTCGTCCGTTACCCTCTTGCCATAGCCCGAACTGATGCGTGTACCCACTACGGCCACCATCCTTTGCGCACCCAGATCCGCCTTGCCTTTGTAAAACAACAACGTTGGCGGATCATAGCATTGCAATAACCTTTTCGGATAAGCAGTATCATTGAGGAAGATTGGCGTTACCTGGTATTTCTCCAGGAAACGGATCTCTTGTTCGGCTTCAGCAAAATTTCGGAACCCTGCAATACTTCTGGCCCTCGCCATTCCGATGCCTTCCACTTTCTCAAGCAGGCGCACCGGCGCCCTGAAGATCGCTTCAGCCGAATGAAAATGCTGTATCAAATTTTTCGCATGAACATAACCGATATGGGGGACGCTGCTGAGTGCCAGCTGGTAGATCAAATCTTTCTTCATGTGACTATTGTGTTGAGTTGCTATATACGAATGAAATGCCTCAATGGATTTGTTTTATTGCTCTGCTGCTGCAAAGGGGTATGAAACGGCGCTGTAAAACATACCACCGCGGGAGGATATTTGTTGGGCTGTGGATAGGAGAGATAGGGCTATAATATTTCAATTGAGCTGTTGCGCTTATGTTTTGAAGGCGCCTTGTTCATACCACCTTTGCAGCAGCCTGAACATTGCTGATGTGAAACAGATATATTGCATCAGCTGCACAATTCGTAGTCTCATTGGTGATGGGAGTTTTAGTCTCTGTACCCCGGCACTTAGCAGCTAAGGGGAGAGAGATGGGGAAAGCTTCGGGATGCGTAATGAATATCAACTTTGGCTTGCATGGTAACGGAAACAATTATGCGAATATTGTTATTGAAGGAGATGATAGGGAGGCAGGAAGAAATGTGAAGAATATAATTGAACAACAAAAAATGAAACTGAGCTATGAAAAGCCCTGAATGAAGGAAGAAATAAGTTAAGCAGATCCAAGAAAAAAGCAGCACATTCCAGGTGCCGTGGCCGGTGAAGGGGTTATGAAAACCTGGCCTTCAAAATATAAGCGAAGAAGATCAATAGAATTACAAAAGCCCCATCTCTCCCCTCCAAAGCTCAACAAATATTCTCCCGCGGCGGTATATTTTACAGCCAGCGTTTCATAACCCCTTCACCGGCCTGCCTGCCTGACAAAAACAGTAAATCATTGACTGATCACTTTGAGTTCGGTTCTCCTGTTCTTTGCACGGCCTTCTTCGGTATCGTTGCCGGCAACAGGTTGCGTTGCGCCATATCCTTTGAAGGTAAGGCGCTGCTGATCGATGCCCTTTGCTACAAGGTATTTCACTACGGCCTGCGCGCGGTTGTTGGAGAGCACCAGGTTATCTTCCGCTTTGCCAACATTGTCTGTATGACCGCTGAGCTGGATGCGGACGGTTGGATTATCGTGGAGTAATGCTGCCAGTTTATCGAGCTCCGAAGTAGATTCGGGTTTTAGATCGAATTTGTTGACATCGAAGAATACATTGCGCAGCACGATGGTGGCATCAGCTTCGATCGGTTGCAACGGAATATCGATATTGAATACAGAATCGGTTTGCTGGCTCAGAGAGAAATTTTCAGAGTAGAACAGATAGCCTTTCCGGTTCACGTTGAAGGCATAGTCTTTTCCTACAGGAAGTGTTACCAGGTAATGACCAGTTTCGTCTGTCTGTATTTTGCTGAGCAGTGCCTGCGTGCCAAGATCGGTCAGCTCTACTGCGGAAGGAAGACCCTGGCCGGTTTTCTTGTCGAACACTTTGCCCTTGACCCAGAGTGTGCGTGCAGGACGGATATCGCTGCGCAGCTCGAAAGTATAGAGGTCGAGGCCGCCGCGGCTATCGCTGCGATCACTGGCATACCAGGCTGTTTTGCCATCGGCAGACACAACGAGGCTACCTTCATTCTCGATGGTGTTGATGGGGTAACCGAGATTCACAGGTTTGCTCCATTGACCATCGGACTGCTTCCGGGAAATGAAAAGATCATCGCCTCCATAACCCAGATGCCCATTCGAAGTGAAGTAGAATGTATGGTTGTCTGCATGGATGAATGGACAACTTTCTTCCCCGCCGGTATTGATAGCGGGGCCCAGGTTCTCGGGCTCGCCCCATCTTCCGTTGGGCAGGAGGCGGCTCACCCAGATATCACTGCCACCAAATCCGCCGGGACGGTTACTGGCGAAATACAATTCTTTCTTATCGGGCGAAAGCGAGGGTGCGGATTCCCATGCTTCTGTATTGATGCGGTTGCCAAGGCTTTCAGGTTCGCTCCAGCCATTGGGGGTGAGATAGGAAATGTAGAGGTCGCAACTGCCGGCGCCACCAGGAAAATTGCAGCCGGTAAAGATCAGCCATTGACCATCCTGCGAAATATTCTGAGCACCTTCATTGCTTTGTGTGTTGATATTGCCGCTGAGCGGCTTTGCGGCATGCCATCCTGCACCATTCCTGCTGGCCCCGTAGAAGTCTTCATTGATCCCGTTCACGCGGCGCGTGAAGATCAGTTCTTTTCCGTCGATGGTGATGGTGGGATAATATTCTGAGTTGGACGAATTGATACTGTCGCCAAGGTTCGTGGGCTCGAAACGGTAAGCCCCCAATGGTTTTTGCTTTGCGTAGTTGATGGCGAACCGGTAGCTTTTCTTCCTGTATTCTCCCACCATCCTGCTTTTATCGCTGAGGTTGCTGATACTGAGGAAATCGTTGATGGCGGCAAGCGCTTTTTCGAAATCGCCTTTGCCTGCGAGGTTGATAGAGTAGGGCAGGTTGTAATCCCTGAAATAAATACTGTCGATAGCTTTTGCTTTTTCGTAGGCATCGATGGCTTGCTGGTATTGTTTCATTTCGCCATGAAGGCCACCGATACTGAGCCAGGCGTCCAGGAACTTTGGTTCTTTGGCAACGGCATTTTGCAAAATTTTGAGGGCCTCATTGAAATTACCGTCCTGGGCTGTAGTGATGGCCTGCTCGTAGAGGGCTGCCACTTTCCTATTGATCTTTTCCGGATCATACTGGGCCTGGCTGATCTGGATAGTGAATACAAAGGCGATTAATATGGTACAGAGTTGCTTGAAACCCATGACGGTGTTTTTAATGTCAGTTCCTGATGGAAAGATAGTGCCAAAAATTAAAAACGCATACGCATGCCGTTTATTCTACGGAAAGGATAATTCCTTTTGGATCAGGGTACATGAATGTATTTGTGCAGTTGCAGTGAGAATTCCCATTGGGGATGGTCCTTGATATAATCGATAATGAGCGGGGTCACCTGCTGGCTTTTGCTCCATTCCGGCTGCAGGTAGAGCTTGCAGTGGGCGCCAACCTGTGCTGCATATTTTTCGGCCCATTCGAAATCGCTTTTATTGTATACCACTACTTTCAATTCATTGGCCAGGGGAAGAATTTCCGGAAGGGGCGCTTTGAATTTTTTGGGCGAAAGGCAGATCCAGTCCCATTCTCCGCTGAGCGGATGGGCGCCGGAGGTTTCGATATGTGTTTGGAAACCGGCATCGTGCAGGGCATCTGTGAGAGGGCCGAGATCATGCATCAGTGGTTCACCGCCGGTAATGATGGCAATGCGGCCGGGGAATCGGGCAGCGCCTTCCACAATGGTTTCCAGGCTCAGTAAAGGATGTTTGGAAGCGTCCCAGCTATCTTTCACATCGCACCATACGCAGCCAACATCACAACCGCCGAGGCGGATAAAGTAAGCGGCTCTTCCCTGGTGATAGCCTTCACCCTGCAGGGTGTAGAAATATTCCATCACAGGAAGTTGCTGAGTGGTTACGATGTCAGACATGATGCAAAGTTAGGGTAATGATGAACAATGCTAGTTCCTTTCCATGCAGGCACGGTAGGTATTGGCCATCAGCGCTGCAATGGTCATGGGGCCTACGCCGCCGGGAACCGGTGTAATATAGCTGCACTTTGGCGCTACGTTCTGAAAATCTACATCACCTTTAATGGAGTAGCCTCTTTTTTTGGTGGTATCGGCCACGCGGGTGATACCAACATCGATCACCACAGCGCCTTCTTTCACCATATCGGCAGTAACAAATTCAGGTCTGCCCAATGCAGCTACAATGATGTCGGCCTGCAGGCAGATCTCTTTCAGGTTCTTAGTTTGCGAATGGCAAACGGTCACGGTGCAGTTGCCGGGATTGGTATTGGCGCTGAGCAGGATGCTCATAGGGCGGCCAACGATATTGCTGCGTCCGATCACCACGGCATGTTTGCCTTTGGTTTCGATCTTATAATGTTCCAGCATCAGCATAATGCCGTGCGGCGTTGCGGAAACGAATGTGGGAAGCCCCTGTACCAGTTTTCCTGCACTCATCGGATGGAAGCCGTCCACGTCTTTTGATGGGTCGATGGTTTCGATCACTTTGGCTTCGGAAATATGTTTGGGGAGCGGTAATTGTACCAGGATACCATCAACATCGGGATCATTGTTAAGGTCTTCGATGGCCTGTAACAGTTTGAATTCACTGATGTCTTCCGGGAGGCGGAGCAGTGTGGATTTATATCCGATCTCTTCGCAGGTCCTCACTTTGGAGCCAACATAGGTTTCACTGGCGCCATTACTCCCAACCAGTACTGCTGCGAGGTGGGGTACTTTTTTTCCTGCTGCGATCAACTGGCCTACTTTCATTTTGAGTTCGTCCTTTGTGGCCTGGGATACAACTTGTCCGTCTAAGATTTGCATGGCGCAAAGGTAATTGAAGAAATTTAAATGGAACGAATAGTAAAACTTTCCTCGTTTTTTGTTTCCATGGAAAATCTACTATTTGAAAACACTTCTCTGGGGCCTGTTATGTACGCTGAGCGTACGTTCTGTTGCCCAAATCATCCGTCCTGCAGCGCTGCAACCCATGCATGCCGCTGCTTATAATCAAGAGTTTGCCGATATATTTTCATCTAAAATTAACCCCGCTGCACTCGGCGGCATCACACAGTTCCATTCCGGGGCCTGGGTTGAAAAGAAATTCCTGCTGAAAGAGCTCAGGCAATATTCAATCATTGCAGGTGCGCCCGCCGCAGGTGGTGGATGGGCTTTCTCGATGGATTATTCCGGGCTGCCGGTATATCATCAATGGCAAAGTTCACTGGCATTTGGAAGAAAACTGGGCAGGGTTTCTTTGGGCGCGCAAATGAATTACACGGCACAGAGCACTACCGGCTATGGCAATAAAGGATGGCTCAGCGCGGGTATCGGCGCAGCCTGGCAACTGAGCCCACTGCTTTCTGCCGGCTGGCAATTGTATCATCTCTCCGGAAAATTATTGAACGCCGATGCGGATGAAAGGGTTGCCTACGGTTATTCAACGGGTTTAGGATTACTGCTGGCGCCTGCCCTTTTGATGGAAGGCAGTTTCTTCAAACACGAAGCTCAGCCTGCCTCTGTTCTGGCCGCTATTCATTACAAAGCAGGCCATCACCTGATGGCCAGTTGCTTCATGGAGTTGACGGAAACCCATCCATCTGTCAGGGTAAAATGGCAGTCGGGCATTTTTCAGTTAGGCGTTACCGGTAGTTACCAGGCTTTGCTGGGATTTTCACCCGGCGTATTACTGATTGTTTCAGGAACAAAAAAAGGAGGGTTATGAAAAAGCTGGTCCAACTGACTTTATTATTGGTCCTGGGATTCAGGGGATGGAGCCAGGAAGAAGAAGAACATCTGGAGATGCAGGAGCTGCAAATGGAGCAGCAACTGATGCGCGAAGAAGCGTTGCCGGAAGATGACGGGCAGTGGCAGGAGGCCGTGGCCTATAGAAGGCGGCCTCTGCGATTGAACACTGCAAATGAAGAAGAGCTGCAAAGTCTTCAGTTGCTACAGCCCTGGCAGATCAGGAGTCTCCTGCTGTACCGTAAAACATTCGGGAATCTGCTAAGCATTTATGAGTTGCAGGCCGTTCCGGGATGGGACCAGGGAACTATCCTGAAGGTTTTACCATTTATCAGTATTGCAGCGGATGAAGCTGCAGACCTGCCCTTTTTTCAAAGGTTCCGGGGAGGGGAGAAGAACCTGCTGCTTAGGAGTGGGAAGCTGTTCGGTGCAGAAAGCCCGTCTTCGTTCATCCGGTATCGTTATAAGATTGGAAAGCAGCTGCAGTGGGGATTTGCAGCTGAAAAAGATGCGGGCGAAGGATTCTTTCAGGGCGCACAAAAAAATGGCTTCGATTTTTATTCCATCCATTTCTTTGCCAGAAGGGCCGGCCCTTTCCAAATGGTGGCACTGGGCGATTTCCAGGTGAATATGGGACAGGGACTGATCCAGTGGCAGGGGATGAATTATGCTTTTGGAGCTGTGCTTTCGCTCAAAAAACAAACTGATGTTTTGCAGCCTTACAGTTCGGCAGGTGAATTCAATTTTCATCGTGGCGCAGGATTTACCATCGGGAAGCGGGACCTGCAATTCACTGCATTCGCTTCGTACAGAAAATTATCGGCGCATTTGAAACAGGACAGTGCCGGAACTTATTTCAGCAATTTTATCCTTAGTGGATATCATCGTACACCATCAGAACAAAAAGCAAAGCAATCGGCGCCGCTGTTCACCACAGGCGCCAGTCTTCGCTGGAGAAAAGCTGCCTGGCAGTTGGGATTGAATGCAGTTCAGTACCAGTTCGGAGTTCCGGTGCGCAGGCCTGCACCTTTATACAAACTGTTTGCCATTGAAGGAAATCGTTGGTCTAATGCCAGTGTTGATTACAGCATCACGGTCCGTAATATTCATTTTTTCGGGGAAGCTGCGATAGACAGAAGGAATGCGCTGGCTTTCACCAATGGCCTGCTTTGCAGTCTGCACCCTGCTTTGCAGTTGGGATTGGGCTACCGGTATTTCAGCAAGGAGTTCCAGAGCATGTTCAGCAGTGCGGTTTCACAAAGCGCTGCAGTATCCAATGAGGAAGGCATCGGTCTGCGTGTGGAATGGCAGCCTTCACGTAGTTGGAAGGTACAGTCCACATTCGATATATTCCGCTTCCCCTGGTTGAAATACCGGATCGATGCGCCAGCTAACGGATATGAGCACTTGTTGTTGGTGGTTCACCAGCCTTCCAAAAAGATCAGCTTACAATGCAGGTACCAGTTATCGTCCAAGCCAGTGAACCAGTCGGACAGCCTTGCTTTGAAGTTCCCTGCCTGGCAACAGAGAAGGCAGTGGCGCTTTCAATGGCGCTGGGAGATGAGTTCCCGCTGTGTATTCACACAAAGAACAGAATACCTGGTAACGGGCAGCAAAAGTGCATTGCAGGAAACAGGTTTCAGTTGCTGGCTGGAGGGCAGCTACAAACCGGACAGGAAATGGATGTTCAATGCAAGGCTACATTTTTATGAAACCGGTGGTTACCAGAGCAGGATCTATAGTTATGAACGCGATCTGTTATACAGTTATTCCATGCCAGCATTTGCCGGCAATGCAATTCGTTCGTATGTTCTTATCCGTTATAAGAAAGAAAAGAGGCATTCGCCGGGCATGAAGAAAAAATTATCTGCGGAATGCTGGGTCAAATATGCGTTCGCATTGCGCCCTTCAGGAGTAAAAATGCCGGAGGAGCAAGTGGAAACCGGTGTTTCAAATGAATTCCGGGTTCAATGGCTGTTCCAACTTCATTAATAAAGGAAATCAGGGGTGCAGTTAACCGCAGTATGTAACGGATTATCAATCATTCGGTTATTCGAAAACCTCCGGATCCTCTACTGGGGCGGGCCGCAGCGTTTTTTTCTTTTTATAAACATTTTGTTTTTTTGGCAGCATTTTCAATTTTCCAATTGTCTACCAATATAATCCGCTCCCTGTTTTAACATTTTTTTGGGAAGTTTTAAAACTTCCTATATTTACACAGTTCAAATTTAAACTCACTAGTCACATGAGAAAAATTCTGTCACTGCTTGCAGTGCTGGTACTATTACATGTATCCGCAACTGCCCAAAGCCGGTATATTACCGGTCAGGTCCGGGATAATCAGGGAGAACCCGTTCCTTTCACTTCAGTTACTCTCAAATCTACAGGTAAAGGCGTTACCTCAGACGTCAACGGAAATTTCAGAATTTTAGCGGCCACCGGGGATGTTTTGGTTTTCTCTGCAGTAGGAACCGAACCCACCGAAGTAACAGTAGGCACCAGCGACATACTTTCTGTTACGCTCGTAAAAACGGGCAACCTCCAGGAAGTTGTAGTTACTGCCCTGGGTGTACGCCGCCAGGCCAGGGAACTGGGATACTCTACTGCGCGTGTGCGTAACAGTGAGATCACCCAGGCCAAGACCGTTAACCTGCAAAACGGTCTTACAGGTAAGGTTTCCGGTCTCAGCATCACCACGGTGAACAGCGGTGTGTTTGAAGAAACCAAGATCAACCTCCGCGGTCTCCGTTCACTCACGGGTAACAACCAACCATTGCTGGTGGTGGACAATATCCCCATTTCGCTCAGCTTCATCTCTGTACTGAACCCGAACGATGTGGAGGATGTGAACGTGCTCAAAGGCGCATCCGCCGCAGCCTTGTATGGTCCTGATGGTGTAAACGGTGTGATCCTCGTTACCACCAAAAGAGGTTCATCCAAACCTTATCTGCAGGTAGGACAGTCCGTTCAGCTTGCCAGGGTAAGCTTCCTCCCCAAAATGCAATCCCGCTTTGGTGGTGGTACTTCCGAAGATGCATTGGGGCGCCCATTGTATGACCCCATCGAGAACCAGCAATTCGGCCCCGAATTCAATGGCGAAATGGTGGATCTCGGTCCTGAACTCGAAGATGGCGATATTCAGCGTGTACGATACAGCCCGCTCAAGAATGAGAAGAGAAAATTCTGGGGTAATGGTCTTACGGTGCAGACCGATGTGGCTTTCTCTGCAAAAGACTTCTACATGTCCGCTCAACTGGCTGACCTGAAAGGTCTGATGCCGAAAGACCAGAACAAGAGGAATTCACTCCGTATCAACACCACCAAGGAATACGGAAAATTCAAAGCAACGCTCAACCTCAATTATGTTCAGAGCAATTACAATGTGGTGAACAATGCAGCCTATGCAGGCCGCTTTGCCAGCAGCTACAACGGTAGCGTATACTTCACCGTGCTCAACACGCCGATGCATGTGCCCCTCACTACTTACAAGGACATCAAGAACAACAAGTATGCACAATACTCCAACTATTACAATGAGTATTTCGTGAATCCATACTGGGCTATTGAAGCGCACCGCTCCAAAGGCAGGAATGATAACCTGCTCGGTGCCCTGGAGCTTAACTATAATTTCTTTGAATGGCTGCAGGCCACTTACCGTGTGGGTACATCTTTTTCTTATGGCACTTTCAAGAACGAGAACCAACCCATCGAAACTACTCAGTTTGCACAGGACCATCGTGGTCAGCAATTTGATGCTGCGCCGGGTAGCGTGGCTGATGGAAGTGATTTCGCCAGCCGCATTACACACGAGTTTTTCCTCAATGGCAGAAAAGAATTACCTGCTGATTTCACAGTGAATTATATCGTTGGTGGAAGATATCGCGAGAACCGCACCAAGAATATGACCACCACCGGTAACAACCTGGTGGTGCCTTATCTCTTCAACCTGAGTAACAGATCGGGTGAAGCAGTAGGGTTTGAGGGCAATACAAAGAACAGGCTGATATCACTTTTTGGTCAGGCAAGCCTGAACTATAAGGGGTGGGCCAACCTGGAATTCTCCGCAGCCAATGATTGGGACAGCCGTCTCAACATCGATAACAATTCCTACTTCTATCCTGCAGTGAGTGCCTCATTCTTACTCACCGATGCGATCCCTGCACTGGGAGAAAGTAAAATTCTTTCCTATGCCAAACTGCGTGGATCATGGTCAAAATCAGCAAACGTGAACCTCGGCACTTATGCCCTGGAACCTACATTCAGCCAGTCAGGTGGATTCCCTTATGGAAACCTCGGTGGTTTTGGTGCAGATAATTTCGTTACCAATCCGCTGATCCAGCCTGAAAAAGTGAATTCAAAAGAAATAGGTATCGAGCTCGGATTCATGAAGAACAGGTACAACCTGGATGTAACTTACTACACACAGAAAAATACTGACCAGATCCTGGACGTACAGCAATCGGCCGCAGCCGGTCCCACTTTATACAGGACCAATACCGCAGACTTCAAGAACTACGGTGTTGAGATCGATCTTAATCTTACACCGCTGGTGAAGATCGGATCCGGAAGGCTCAATTTCGGATTCAATGCTACTTATAACGACAATAAAATCATTTCTCTCTTTCCCGGCATCAATGAGCTCGCCATCGGCGGCACCAATCAGTTCACGCAGATCGCTGCCAGCTCTCCTGATGCATTCAACTATGCTATCGTGGGCAAACCTGCATTCGTGTTCAAGCTCAGTGATTACGCTCGCGATGCTCAGGGCCGTGTAATTGTAGACAGGATCACCGGAGACCCAAGCCTGGAAGACAGCCTGGTGGTCCGGGGAAGATCAATGCCATTGTGGACGCTCGGTTTCAATCCCAGCTTTACCTGGAAAGGGCTTACCATCTCCATGACCTGGGATTATAAAGGAGGTCATTACGCTTATCATGGTATCGGTTCCGATATGGACTTCACAGGTATCTCAGGACGCAGTGCACAATTCGGCCGTCAGCGTTTCGTATTCCCTAACTCTGTATATGACGATGGTACCGGTAAGTTGGTTGAGAACACAACCGTAACCACCTCCAGTGGAGGTCGTAGCTTCTGGGCTGTGGGTGCTACCAATACATCTATCGCCACCAACTATTTCTCCAGCGCTGCTTACTGGAAATTGCGCGAAGTAGCTATCTCTTACTCGCTTCCTTTCAAGTTTGTTGGAGAAGGACAGGTGATCAAGAAAGCTGTAGTTGGTTTTACCGGTCGTAACCTGTTTGCGTTCATACCATCATCCAACCAATGGACAGATCCTGAGTTCAACTATACTGCTGCAGGGAACACTTTCGGTTTGAACAACGTGTTCTCTACGCCGCCTGCCAGAACTTTTGGAGGATACATTACGCTGACCTTCTAAATTTTTATTACAATGAAACAATCTATTTATAAAATAATACTGCCTGTTGCTTTGCTCTCAGCAGGTTTGGCGGGATGTAAGAAACAACTGGACATCAACAAGAATCCGAATGCGGTGACTGAATCCAATATCACCGCTGACCTGATCATCCCGAATGCATTGAGCGCAACAGGAGCACAAACCGCACTCGCTTATGGATGGCTCGCCAACTGGATCGGTTATTGGTCACCGTCAGGTTCCTATAACCCCAATACGGAAGAGTCTACCTATAATATCACCAGCTCATTCCAGGAAACAAAATGGGCCAACATTTACAACGTGCTCTTTGACCTGGATGTGGCAGAGAGAAAGGCCAATGAAAAAGGCCAGACCTATATGCGCGCCATGGCGATGATCGCCAAAGCCCACCTTTTCCAGAACCTGGTAGACCTGTATGGAAATGTTCCGTACTCACAGGCATTCAAGCCACTTGAATTCCCCACACCGGCTTATGATAAAGGTGAAGATATTTATGCTTCACTTCAGGATAAGCTGGATACTGCCATCAGTCTTATGGAAGCATCTTCTCCTACAGCTATTGATGAAAAAGTAGATATCGTGTTTCATGGCGATCACAGTTTATGGGAGAAGTTTGCCAATACCATCAAACTGCGTCTGTTGCTCCGCACCAGCCTCATCAATCCCAATCCCACTGCCGAACTGGCCAAGATCGAAGCCAAAGGCGGAGTGTTGAGCTTTGATGAAAGCGCTGCGGCCAATCCGGGTTATGTGAATGATGCCAATAAGCAAAGTCCTTTCTATGGCGCTTATGGTCTCACTCCTTCCGGCAACCAGGCCAATGAGTATTTCCGGGCCAATGCGTATATCATCAATGTGCTGAGAAATGGCGCAGATCCAAGGCTGGGATACTTCTTCAAACCTGCGCCTTCACCATTGAACCCCGCAGTGCCTTATGTGGGTAACGTATATGGAAGTGACCCGGATGTGAACTTCAACGGAGACCGCACTTCGAATATCGGGGCAGGTCTGGTGAAGGGATTTGACCAGGACCAATGGATCATCACTTCTGTTGAAAGCCTTTTCCTCCGCGCCGAAGCAGTGGCCAGGGGTTGGCTGGCAGGTGATGCACAGGAAGCTTATGAAGATGCAGTGTATGAATCCTTTTACTGGTTGGGTGTGGAAGATGCAGATGATGAAGCAGCCGCCTTCCTTGAAACCGAAGGAGCCGATTGGGCCAATGCAGGCGCCACTGTGGATTCAAAAGTGAAATTCATCCTCAGACAAAAATACATCGCCCTCATTGGCATCAACCCGCTGGAAGCATGGAACGATTACAGGAGATTAGGCGTACCTGCCAATGTTCCGCTCTCTGTGAATCCGGCGAGAGGGTCAAGGATCATTCCGGTGCGACTGATCTATCCTACTGCGGAATATGCCGTGAACAGCGCCAATGTTCAGGCACAGGGAAGTATTGCCCCCATGACACCAGTGTTCTGGGATAAATAAACAACGCTAAAATCTTACTGATATGAACACACGAAATAAATTCCTTGCTTTCTCCTGCGCCGGATTATTGATGATTGCCGGCACGGGTTGCCTGAAAGATGAGGCTTATGATGATCACATGGCCAATGTGGTGATAGATAAGAACAGCAAAGTGGTTGAAGTGATGGGCCCCATTATCGGGTCTTACGGACAAGTACTCAACTTCAGCACCGGCGATACTACCGTGAAAATGCTGACAGTGAACCTGGCATCCGAGCAGCCGTCTTATGAAGATATCCAGGTTACACTGGTGGTAGACCCTGCTGTGATTACAGAATTCAATGATCGTACAGGCGGGGAGCTGGAGCCATTGCCTCCTGCCTATTATAATTTTCAAACTTTACAAATCACCATTCCCAAAGGAAGCAGGGAAGCTGAACTCAATGGAACGGTGATCAACCCATCTTTCCTGGAAACAGGAAAATATGCGTTGGGGCTCAGGATCGCTTCTACTTCACCCAGCTATCCCATCAGCGGCAATTACGGTAAACAGGTGATTGCATTGCGTGTAAAAAATAAATATCACGGACTGTATCATGCTTCAGGTATTTTCATTCACCCAACTGCAGGACAGAGGGATATCGATGAAGACAAAGAGCTGGTAACAGTTGAGCCCAACTCCGTGCAGGCAAACCTCGGCGACCTTGGAGGAGCAGGTTACCAGATGATCCTTACCGTCAATGGGGACAATACCGTTTCCATTGCAAAATTCGGAGCAACGCCCAATATCGATTACCAGGGCCCGAACACATACGATCCGGCAACGAAGACCTTCACGCTCAATTATTCCTATAATGGAGCAGGAGGACCGAGGATCATACGGGAAAAGATCGCACTTAAATAATCCTTTCAACCAGCAATTGAGGGCGGTGATCCATGGGATGCCGCCCTCATCATTTTAAATATCCCCAATTTTTATTTCAAAACCGGCTGATGGTTATCTTCGCAGCAATACTACACTTATGCAAGAACAGCAGGAACCAAACAATCAGTTGAATATCGAGATCTCGGAGGAAATAGCTGAAGGTCAATACGCAAACCTCGTTATCATTACACATTCTCATGCAGAGTTTGTAGTGGATTTTGTGAATGTGATGCCCGGAACTCCCAAAAGCAAGGTGAAGAGCAGGGTAATCCTCACCCCTCAGCATGCCAAGCGGTTTATGAAGGCCCTAACGGAGAACATCAGCCGATTTGAAAGCATCAACGGCAAGATCCAGGACCTGGAGGAAACCCAGCTTCCCATGAATTTCGGCGGCCCCACTGCCCAGGCTTGATTGCTATAGCATTCCTTCATTGGCAAAACTGAAATAGCCCTGTTGGGTGATGATGAGGTGGTCAAGCACTTGTATGTCTAATTGTTTGGCGGCATTCCTGATCCTGGCGGTCAGCTCCTCATCTGCTTTGCTCGGTTGCATATTGCCGGAAGGGTGATTATGCCCCAGGATCAGTTTGGTAGCTTCAGTTTCCAGCGCTTTTTTCAGGATCAATCGTACATCCACGGTGGTTCCGGTGATGCCTCCTTCACTGATCACGGAGAACGCTTTCACTCTATTGGCATTATTCAGGAACATTACACCGAAAATCTCATGTGAATAATAGCTGAAGCGTTTCTGTAAGTAATAAGCGGCGTCTTTGATGCCACCCACTTCGGCTAACTGATCCGGTAAGGCAGCCTGCATGCGCCTCGCCAACTCAAGGCTGGCGGCCACTTTCGCGGCCTTTGCAGGTCCCACGCCTTTGATGGCGATGAGTTGCTGAACGGTTATTCGCTGCAATGCCGCGAGATTGTTCTCTGTCAATTTCAGGATCTCGGTTGCCAGATCGATAGAGGTTTTCTGAGAAGAACCACTATTCAGGATCAGCGCCAGCAACTCTGCATTGGAAAGATGATGCGGGCTTTTACTAAGTAATCTTTCCCTGGGCCGCTCATCCATGGCCCATTTCTGGATCCCATAAATTTTCTTCCTCTTTGCGTATTTTTTCGCTTGCATACTTCACCGCGGGTTGTTAATTTTACCCCAATTAATATAAACAGCGGAAATACTAATTGTCCCATTCCCGCGTTTATATTAACAGAAGAAAATCCAATACTTTTTCAGAAGCCCTTAAAATCTTTTATCCATGAAGCGAAAAACTACACTCTCTGCCATCGGTGGCTATCAACCGTTCTTATTTTGCGCAGGTATGTATTTCGTTGCGCTCTTCTTCTCCATCTTTATCTGTTCTGCCATTTTTCATGCTGCCAATCCTAAAAAGTCTATGGCAGAAAAGAAAACTACCGTTGAAAGACCCGGTGGCCGTCAGGTATTGCTTACCGTTACCAATCAATAATAATCAATAACCGGTCTGAAACAAGGCCGGCTCTTTTTCTATTTCTTTTTTGCAGCACCCTGCTGCTGGTCCGTACCCTATTCTCCTGTTCATAGGTGAAAAATTATTATTGACCGGAATAACCCCTAATCCCAACCTTAGCTTTATCTTCGCCGCACATTTTTAATGCGGTATGGAAACAACTGTCAAGATATTTTCAGGCACCGGGTCTCAGTACCTCGCCGAAAAAATAGCACAGCAATATGGCACCACGCTGGGCAAAATCACGATCTCCAAATTCAGTGATGGTGAAATTCAGCCTGTTTTCCAGGAAAGTATCCGTGGTGATATGGTTTTCCTGGTTCAATCCACTTTCGCCCCCGCCGAAAACATTCTCGAACTGCTCCTGATGATCGATGCAGCCAGAAGGGCTTCCGCCTACAAAGTTGTGGTGGTGATCCCTTATTATGGTTATGCCCGTCAGGATAGGAAGGACAAGCCCCGTGTAGCGATCGGTTCTAAGTTGATTGCCAATATGTTAGTGGCGGCAGGAGCAGACAGGGTGATCACAATGGACCTCCACGCTCCCCAGATCCAGGGCTATTTCGACATTCCTGTGGACCATCTGGACAGTTCCGCGATATTTATTCCCTACATACAGCAACTTCAGCTGGAAAATCTTACCTTTGCGGCCCCTGACGTAGGCAGCGCCAACAGGATCCGTGAAATTGCCACCTACTTCAATGCAGATATGGTGATCTGCGATAAGCACCGTAAACGTGCAAACGAGATCGCCAGCATGGTTGTGATAGGTGATGTTACAGACAGGGATGTAGTTCTTATCGATGATATCTGTGATACGGGCGGCACCCTTGCAAAATCAGCAGGACTGCTGATGGAAAAGGGAGCGAGAAGTGTAAGGGCATTATGTACACACCCGGTACTGAGTGGCAATGCTTACTCCAATATCGAGAACAGTGTGCTGGATGAGTTGGTGGTTTGCGATACCATCCCCCTGAAGCAAAAGATCCAAAAGATCAAAGTGCTGAGCGTGGCCGAGCTTTTTGCAGTAGCCATCCGAAATGCATACGAGAACAGAAGTATCACAGGTCTGTTCATCCATAGCCAGATGAGGAACAAATAGCCTGGCAAAAAGAACAAGCGTTCAATTTAAACAAACATAAAAAATGAAAGCAATTACAATCGAAGGACAACTGAGGACCGAAACCGGGAAAAAAGCCACCCGCCAACTTCGCTCTCAGGGCCTGGTGCCTGGTGTAATTTATGGCGGTGCACAGGAAGTTAGCTTTGCAGCTCCCGTGCTGGCTTTTAAGCCGCTGGTGTACACTCCGGAATTTCAGGTAGCAGAAATCAAAGTGGATGGAAAGACTTACAGGACTATCCTGAAAGACATTCAATTCGACAAGGTTACTGATGAACTGAACCATATCGACTTCCTTGAACTGATAGCCGGCAAACCTGTTGTTGCCACCATTCCCATCAAGTTCACAGGATCTTCTGCTGGTGTGAAAGCGGGTGGTAAACTGATCACCAAGATCAAATCACTGAAAGTGAAAGCTGTTCCCGAGCACCTGAGCGAGAATATCGAAGTAGACCTGACCAACCTGGAACTGAACGAAAATATCCGTGTTGAAGATGTGAAGGCTGATAATATCGAGATCCTGAACTCTCCACGTATTCCTATCGCTTCTGTGGTGATGACACGTCAACTGAAACAGGAAGAAGCAGCAGCTCCTGCTAAAGGCGCAGCCGCTAAACCTGCAGCCAAGAAGTAATCAGACTAAAAGAAAAGAAAGAACTGAGATATTGATCCAAGCCCGGAAAACAAATGCCGGGCTTTATTTTATTTCCGGTTGAATTTCCTGTTACTGAAGACCCTTTTGATCCTGCTCTCGAAACCACTAATCGTTCCCACATAACCTTTACACAATATCAGTAACAGGGGCAGATTTTAAAGATTCATGTATGTCAAAATTCCTCATCGTAGGTTTAGGCAATATTGGCATAGAATACGCAGGAACCCGCCACAATATTGGATTTGAAGTGGCGGATGCACTTGCAATCAAACATGGCGCATCATTCCGGCCAGACAGGTTAGCAGACCTTGCAGAAGTTAAGTATCGTGGAAAACAGTTGATAATAATCAAGCCCACCACCTATATGAACCTTAGTGGTAAGGCGGTTAAGTATTGGCTGGACAAAGAAAAGATCGCAACCTCAAACGTATTGGTGGTACTCGATGATCTTGCATTGCCATTGTCGAAACTTCGACTGAGACCTTCGGGTAGTGATGCAGGTCATAACGGTTTAAAAAGTATTCAGGCAGCTTTGGGAACCGATCAATATGCAAGATTGCGATTCGGGATCGGCAACAATTATCCCAAAGGCATGCAAGCTGAGTTTGTTCTCAGTAAGTGGTGGAAGGAAGAAATTCCAGTAGTTCTACGCAAGATCGAAAAGAGCGTTGAAATTATTGAAAACGTTGCCCACATTGGCATTGAACGCACCATGAACGAAGTGAATAAATTGGAGTTTCCACTATGATTTGTTAATTTGAATCTTTATTTTCGCAATAATATCCCGGAATAGCCACTAATTATTTGATATTCAATATTTCTATGCAACTGTACCCACACCTGTCCAGGTTATGAAACTTGAAAACAATTATCACAGTTAAACCCTTTGTTGTGTATGAAAATATTCTGTGTAGGCCGTAACTACGTGGCACACGCAAATGAATTGGGAAACGAAGTACCAGATGAGCCGATTATTTTTCTGAAACCTAAAAGTGCTCTGTTGCAGGCACATACTCCATTCTACTATCCCGAATTCACAAACGAACTGGATTACGAATGCGAACTGGTGTTAAGAATATCAAAGAACGGAAAATACATCCAGGAAAGGTTTGCCAACAAATACTACGACGCAGTTACTGCCGGTATCGATTTCACTGCACGTGATGTGCAACGCGATCTGCAAGCGAAAGGTTTACCGTGGGAAAAAGCAAAAGCATGGGACAACTCCGCTGTGATCGGCAAATGGGTTCCCTTTCAAAATGTAAAAAATAAAAAAGACCTGAACTTCTGTCTCTATAAAAACAAAGAACTTGTTCAGCAAGGCAACTCCAATCTCATGATCAATAGTTTCGATAAAGTGATCGCTCACATTTCGAATTATTTTTCGGTGAATATCGGAGATCTGGTTTTTACCGGCACACCTGCTGGAGTAGGAGAGTGTGTGGTAGGAGACGAACTGGAAGCATTCATCGAAGATGAAAGCATGTTGAACCTCGAGATCAAATAACAGTTATAGATCACTACAAGGAAAAGCCGTTCCGCTTCTGCGGGATGGCTTTTTTTTTGTTTTATTCCCAACCAAACTAACAATCGTTATTGTTTTTATTACATTTGCCCGATATACCCGCTTTCAACTTTATGACCAGTATAGATACCATGATAAAAGCCTGGCGCCTCATGTGCACTGCCAGGGCGATGGCTGAGAAATATGAAGCTAACAGACAGGTTTGTAAATATGTACACTCCACATCCCGCGGGCACGAAGCCATTCAACTGGCCACTGCCTTCCAGCTCCTTCCCTGTGATTATGTAAGCCCGTATTACCGCGATGAGAGCATTCTCCTCGGCCTGGGATTCACTCCCTACCAACTGATGCTGCAATTGCTCGCCAAACGCGATGACATCTTCACCGGTGGGCGCGAATATTACAGTCACCCCAATTACAGGGGCAACGATAAACCAACCATCATCCACCAGAGCAGCGCCACCGGCATGCAGGTGATCCCTACTACCGGTGTGGCACAGGCGCTGCAGTTCCTTGAGAAAATCCATGCAGATTCCTTACCCCTTGGCCCGGCCGGCGAATTGCCTGTAGTGATCTGTTCACTCGGAGACGCCAGCGTTACCGAAGGTGAAGTGAGCGAAGCATTCCAGTTCGCCATCCTCAAAAAACTTCCTGTCATTTACCTGGTACAGGATAATAACTGGGGCATCTCCGTTAGTTCCGACGAAGCACGCGCAATGGACGCTTACGATTATGCCGCAGGATTTCCGGGCATGGGGCGCGTACGCATAGACGGTAGTAACTTCGAAGAGAGTTTCGACAATATGCGCCGCATCATCCAGTATGTTCGTCAGCATCGCAGTCCATATCTCGTGCAGGCCAAAGTACCGCTGCTGGGCCATCATACCAGCGGTGTGAGAAAAGAATTCTACCGCTCGGAGGAAGACTGGAACAAACATCTCCAGGATGATCCCGGCCCCAAACTCCGAAGGAGATTACTTGAGTCAGGGGTGCCTGAAATTGACCTGCAGCAGATCGAAACAGATGCCGCCCAATTTGTAGACAACCAGTTTGCACTCGCGGTTCAAAGCCCCGAACCTGATCCCGCCACCGTTGCAGACCATGTATTTGTTCCAACGCCTGTTACAGAAGAGAAAGGCGACAGAACAGGAAATGGAAAAGGCGACAAGATCATCATGGTGGATGCAGCCCTCTTTGCCATCAGGGAACTGATGGAAGATTTTCCTGAAGCAGTGCTCTATGGTCAGGACGTGGGTAGGAGACTTGGTGGAGTATTCCGCGAAGCCGCCACATTAGCCGAGCAGTTTGGAGACCATCGCGTTTTCAATACTGCCATCCAGGAAGCCTATATCATCGGTTCAACTGTGGGAATGAGCGCTGTAGGTCTCAAGCCCATCGTTGAAGTGCAGTTCGCAGACTATATCTATCCCGGCCTTAATCAATTGGTAACTGAAATCTCCAAATCTTCTTACCTGAGTTGTGGTAAATTTCCAGTGCAAACTGTGATCCGCATTCCGATAGGAGCTTATGGAGGTGGTGGCCCTTACCACAGTGGCAGCATCGAAACCACCCTGTTATCTATCAAAGGCATCAAAATAGCCTATCCATCCAACGCTGCAGACATGAAAGGTCTGATGAAGGCAGCGTTCCTGGACCCAAACCCTGTTGTAATGCTGGAGCATAAAGGTCTTTACTGGAGCAAGGTCCCGGGTACAGAAGATGCAAAAGCGTATGAGCCTTCCCGTGATTATGTACTTCCTTTCGGAAAAGGGATGGTGGTAGCAGAAGCGGATACAGCAAAGGTGAATGAAGGCAGCTCCTGCTGTATCATTACTTACGGAATGGGTGTTTACTGGGCGAAAGCAGCAGCTAAACAATATCCCGGGCAGGTAGAGATCATCGATCTCCGCACACTTTTCCCGCTGGATGAAGAGCTGGTCTACAATACAGTGAAGAAACATGGAAAATGCCTGGTGTTGACGGAGGAACAACAGAATAATTCCTTTGCAGAAGCACTCGCAGGTAGGATCTCACGCAACTGTTTCCAATGGCTCGACGCACCTGTTGAAGTGCTGGGCGCACTTAATCTGCCCGCAGTTCCCATGAATACGGCGCTGGAACAGGCGATGCTTCCCAACCCCTCAAAGGTTGCAAGTACCATCAATCAGTTGCTGAACTGTTGATTTAGCTTCCTCTAATAATATACTACCCAATTAATTGATATAGACTAGATAAGTATATTATCATTCCAATTCATACATCCCATCCATTGGCCGCTCGTAAAATTTTAACAATGCCAATCGCATAAAATTGTCCTTATTTACGTAAAGTATCGTACTTAACCACCTCGCGCCGCCATGAAGAACAAATACCTGAAAGGTGCCCACCTTTCCGAAAGGAAGGTCAGGGAACTTATTAAATTATTCTGCGATGATCTGACAGCCACACAGATCGCCAACATTACAGGCATCAGCCGTATTACGGTGAATGCCTATTTCAAGTTGATCCGAACGCATATTGCCAGGTTCTGCGAAGAACGTAATCCCCTGCATGTATCAAGAGGTACACTGGCTTTCATCCCAATCGACAATACAGCCATCGGCCTGGAAAATTCCGGTGACGGAAACAGGAAGCCTTTCTACGGGATCTATCGTAAGGATGATCATATACATGCAGACAAATTACCTGATCTCGAAAGTGAATGGCTGTCTGATTGGATGAAAGGACGAATAGAAGAGGGTACAGCAATTGCAGAGAAACATAGTCTGCATATTTATAAAGGCATCGCTGATTTCAATAATATCAGATTGCATCGTACCAATGGCGCTATCTCCAATAAGAACAGCCAGGATGAGATCGATCACTTTTGGAATATGTTGAAGTCGAGACTCGTGAAATTCCGCGGTCTCAATGGAGGCACCCTTTATCTGCACGTTAAAGAAACTGAATTCAGATACAATTACCGTTCATCAGACATTTATGAAATGCTGTTGGACATATTGCATCAACAACCATTGCATACATCTAAAACAATGGTTGCAAGAGAAAGTATTCCGGGAAAATAATCACTCGCAACCACCCGGTGTATTGGTTGCTGCATTCGAATTTTCTCATGTGACTCGCAGTTCCGATTCTTCGGAACTGCCTATTTTTTAACTTCATCAGATATGCTTTTGATCTGTTGATAGAGATAAATGGACAATTCGCACATTTTAACGTTTGCCACTATCAAAAAAAATCTTTTTTTGCACGTGGTATTCTGCTACACCTTCGCCTTATACCTGCCGAACCTTTCCTTCCTGATTTCTATAATTATTTTATTTGATATATTTCTCCGGGGATTTCCCTTATGCTACTTCTTACGCAACTCATCCCTGGATCATTAACCTAGTTGCGGTATAGAATTTTTCTCATGTGACTCGCAGGTGGTTTCTACCACCTGCTTTTTTTATGTACCGGAATGTGTGATACTCCGGATGAATTCTCCGTATCAGATCGCATATTCATGTGGTTTTGGCCGAATGGCAAGGTAGATTGGAAACGTTCTCTGCAAATTTGTTGTCAGATTCTGATCACCAACAAACCTAATAGTCATGAATGCAATGCACGCAGCTATGCAACAACTCAACCAGGCTGTGCCCGATTCCGAAACCGCCTGGAAACAATTCTTCCAGGAATACTTTCCAGAAAAAGTATTGCCTGATTATAAATCGAGATTCCTTGTAAAGAAGGGCCATCAACTCATCTCGCTTGCAGTAAGTGAAATCAGATATTTCTATCTCCGGGACAAACTCACTTTCGTAAAGATGGCAGATAACAGGGAACATATCCTCGATTATACCATCACAGAAATTGAAAGACTGATCTCTCCGGAACGCTTCTTCCGCGTGAGCCGCCAGTTCATCATCAGTCATGAAGCCATCGAAAAGGTACTGGTCAGTACACATGGTAAACTCAAAGTGGAAGTAAAGCCACTCCACCCTGATCCCGTCATCATCAGCCGTGAAAGAGTGCCTGCTTTCAAAACCTGGATGGGCGAGTAACCAGATCGTCCAATCCCGGCCCTGATTTTTTCCGGTTCATCAACCTGCTACTTCATCCGGGTTACCTTAATTCACCATCGGGAACACTGGCCCGGTTGCACCTGCTGCGCCGGTTCCCATTTTTTTGTCATACCTGAACAATCAAACAACCATGTTAAAACAAATCAGAACATTTATGGTGCTTGCTACTACCCTTGGCTTGCTGCTTACCGCCTGTAAGAAAAATGGGGGCGGTAACGATGATCAGGATGAGCCGGATATGCCGGTTGCCAATCAGCTGAGAATTTATTTCGATGCTACAACGGTTGATTTAGCACGATACGATTCAGGCTTTATCATTTTGCAAAGAGAAGGTACCGTTAACCAATACCTGAAGCGCTTTGTGAAGGGAAAAAATTTCCTAAAGATCGATATCGATGACCTGAAGGAAGGGAAATACATGACCATCATTCACCTCAATGTAAAACTGAAGAACAACAATGGCGCGATCTGGCGGCAGTTTCGATACGAACAGGATATACAGGTACTCAAATCAGGCGTGGTGATCAAAGGACCAGTGAATGAACTGAAGAAAGACTGGAAGATCTACACCGTGATGACTGATAATATGAAATCCGTTCATATCACTATTCCACTCGATTGTACAGATCCTTATTTCGAATTGTATGTGAACGATAACCGATGGAAATATTTCTACATAGAAAGAGTGGCTTACAAAAAAGGTGCAGGTGATAACAGGACCAGTCTCGGCGCCATGTCTTTCGAATGCCAGGGTGATTGCTATGATGGTAATGGAAATATAGCCGATGACGAAACCTTCAAAGACTGGTCTGCCATGCTGAACACAAAGCAGTGGGATAACGGTGAATATTTTATTCAATTAGTGGGCGACAGAGAGGAAGATGATCTGACCATCCTGCATTCCTATGACATCCCGGACCTTCAATGATTGGCCGGACAAACAAGTGTTCGTATGTAAAAATTAATTGAATAAAACAACGGTATTATTATGTTTTTGTTGTAATTTCAAGCAGTTGCTTGTCCGCTTTTTAAGATTCGTTTTAAAAAGCGCGTTAATCATTAGATAATCTCCAAAAACTAATTGTCAACGATGGCAAGCAACCAGGGTTTATACCATCCTTCTTTTGAGCGTGATGCCTGTGGTATCGGTTTCGTAGCCAATATCAAAGGGCATAAGTCCCACCAGCACATCTCCGATGCCCTCACTGTTCTCGAAAACATGGAGCATCGCGGTGCCTGTGGATGTGAAAGCAACACTGGCGATGGCGCTGGTATCATGATCCAGACCCCCCACGAATTTTTCTTTGACGAATGTATCCGCCTCGGCGTTCATCTTCCTGCATTCGGAAGATATGGTGTAGGTGTGATCTTCTTCCCGCGCGAAATCCGTCTCCGTGAAGAATGCCGCGATATTTTCAACCGCTCGGTAGAAAAGATGGGACTGGAAGTGATCGCGTACCGCAAAGTTCCTGTGAACCCAGACGGCATCGGAGCAACAGCCCTCAGTGTGGAACCGGAAATGGAACATGTATTCATTGCCTGCCCCGATCATATCACTAACCCTGATGAATTTGAGCGCAAACTATTCGTGCTGCGCAACTATGCCAGCCATACCATCAACAATACCGTAAAGCGCGATGCCATTGGCTTCTATATCGCATCTCTTTCCTACAAAACAGTTGTTTACAAAGGGCAGCTCACCAGTAATCAGGTGCGCGGTTACTTTCCAGACCTGAGTAATAAAAGAGTAGTGAGCGCATTCGGACTGGTGCACTCCCGTTTCGCAACCAATACTTTCCCCAGCTGGAAACTGGCGCAGCCTTTCCGTTATATCGCTCATAACGGTGAGATCAATACGCTGCAGGGAAATCTGAATTGGCTCAAAACTTCCGAAAAAGGTTTCACTTCCCATCTCTTCACAAAAGAAGAGATGGAAATGCTGCTGCCCATCGTAACAGAGGGACAATCGGATTCAGCCTGTCTCGATAATATGATCGAGCTGCTCACGCTTTCAGGCCGCTCTCTCCCGCATGTGATGATGATGCTCATTCCCGAAGCCTGGGATGGCAATGAAGACATGGACCCGGTGAAGAAAGCCTTCTACGAATTCCACGCCGCCATGATGGAGCCCTGGGATGGCCCGGCTTCTATCTCTTTCACCGATGGAAAGATGATTGGCGCCACACTCGATCGTAACGGTCTCCGTCCTTCGCGCTACTGCGTTACCACAGATGATCGTGTGATCATGGCCTCTGAAACTGGCGCACTGCCAGTTCATCCCACACTCGTGAAAGAGAAGGGAAGGCTTCAGCCCGGAAAGATGTTTGTGGTGGATATGGAGCAGGGCCGCATCATCAGTGATGATGAACTGAAAGCACAGATCACTTCTCAAAAGCCATACGCTGAATGGCTCAACAAATACAAGATCCGTTTGAACGAACTGCCGGAGCCACGTATAATGTTCACGCACCTGGAACATGAGCAGGTGTTCAAATACCAGAAAGCATTCGGCTATTCCACTGAAGACCTGGAAACCATCATCGCGCCGATGGCCATCGATGGCAAAGAGCCGATCGGTTCCATGGGTACCGATGCGCCGTTGGCTGTACTCAGCGATCAGCCACAACACCTCAGCAGTTACTTCAAACAATTGTTTGCGCAGGTGACCAATCCGCCCATCGATCCCATACGCGAAAGAATGGTGATGAGCCTGGCTACTTTCGTGGGAAACAATGGTAACCTGTTGCAGGAAGATCCGCTGAGCTGCCACACCGTTGCGTTGAAACACCCGGTGCTCACCAATCATGAATTAGAAAAGATCAGAAGTATCGATACCGGCATCTTCCAGGCAAAGACATTGCAATGCTATTTCCGTGCAGACGGAAAGCCCGGCAGGCTGAAAGCCGCACTGGACCGAATTTGCCGCTATGCCGTGGATGCTGTGGAAGATGGTTTCGAAGTGTTGGTTTTGCAGGACCGCGCTATCGATTCCGATCACGCACCCATTCCCTCACTGTTAGCCACAGCCGCAGTTCACCACCACCTGATCCGTAAGGGACTTCGTGGACAGGTAGGCATCGTTGTGGAAGCAGGCGATGTATGGGAAGTGCATCATTTCGCATGCCTGTTAGGGTTTGGAGCAACTGCTATCAACCCTTACCTGGCGCTCAGCTCCATCCGCGACATGAAACTGTCCGGCAAACTGGAGTCCAGTCTAGATGCAGAATACCTGAAAAAGAACTATATCAAGGCCGTGAATGAAGGACTGCTGAAAGTGTTCTCCAAGATGGGGATCAGCACGCTGCAATCTTACCAGGGTGCGCAGATCTTCGAGATCATCGGTATCAACCACGAAGTGGTGGACAAATATTTCTCCGGCGCCACCAGCCGTATCGAAGGCATGGGTCTCGATGAGATCGCTAAAGAAGCGCTGGCCAAACATCTTTATTCATTCAGCAGGAAAAATGTTCCTGTAGACAGATTGATGGCGGGCGGAGTATACCAGTGGAAACGCAAAGGTGAATTCCACCTCTTCAATCCGCAGACCATCCACCTGCTGCAGTATTCCACCAGGATGAATGAATACAACACATTCAAGAAATATTCAAAACTGGTGAACGATCAGGCCGAGAAAGCAGCAACGCTGCGCGGTCTGTTCCAATTCAAAAGAACACGTCCGGCCATTTCAATAGACGAAGTGGAACCAGCAGAAAATATCTATCGCCGTTTTGCTACCGGCGCCATGAGCTTCGGTTCTATTTCATGGGAAGCGCATACCACACTGGCTATCGCGATGAACCGCCTCGGTGGAAAAAGCAATACAGGTGAAGGAGGGGAAGATGAAAGCCGTTACCTGCCCATGAAAAATGGCGATAGCATGCGTAGTGCCATCAAGCAGGTAGCATCTGCACGTTTCGGAGTAACCAGTTATTATCTTACGGAAGCCGATGAACTACAGATCAAGATGGCGCAGGGTGCTAAACCTGGTGAAGGTGGACAATTACCTGGTCATAAAGTGGACGAATGGATCGGTAAGACCCGTCACTCCACACCCGGTGTTGGTCTGATCTCTCCGCCGCCGCACCACGATATTTATTCCATCGAAGACCTGGCGCAGCTGATCTTCGATCTGAAGAATGCGAACCGCGCGGCGCGCATCAACGTGAAGCTGGTGTCCAAAGCAGGTGTTGGTACCATCGCGGCAGGTGTTGCCAAAGCAAAGGCCGATGTGATCCTGGTATCTGGTCATGACGGAGGCACAGGTGCATCGCCACTCAGTTCTATCAAACATGCAGGTCTGCCCTGGGAGCTCGGTCTTGCAGAATCCCATCAGACACTGGTGAAAAATAAACTGCGCAGCAGGGTAGTATTGCAGGCGGATGGCCAGATGAAAACAGGCCGTGATATTGCCATCGCCACTTTGCTCGGTGCAGAAGAATGGGGTGTTGCTACCGCAGCGTTGGTGGTAGAAGGTTGTATCATGATGCGTAAATGCCATCTGAATACCTGCCCGGTTGGCGTGGCCACGCAAGATCCCGAACTGCGCAAACGCTTTACAGGTGATGCAGACCACGTAGTGAACTTCTTCAAATTCATCGTGCAGGAACTTCGCGAGATCATGGCCGAACTCGGTTACAAGACCGTGAATGAAATGGTTGGACAAGTAGATAACCTTGAAATGCGTGAGCATATCGATCACTGGAAATTCAGCAAACTGGACCTTTCTCCCATCCTGTACAAAGAGCCTGCCTCTCCATTCACAGGGTTGTATCACATGGAAGACCAGGACCATGGCCTGGCAGATGTGCTGGATTGGAAACTGCTGGAAGCAGCAAAACCGGCTATTGCATCACGTGAACGTATAACCGCTTCTTTCCCTGTTCGGAATATCGATCGTACTATCGGGACCATTCTTTCCAACGAGATCACGAAAGTGTACAAAGCGGAAGGATTGCCTGAGGATACCATCCATTTCAACTTCACAGGTACGGCCGGTCAAAGCTTCGGCGCCTTCAATACAAAAGGTGTTACGCTGGAACTGGAAGGAGATGCAAACGACTATTTTGGTAAGGGCCTCAGCGGCGCCAAGCTGATTGTTTATCCGCATCGTCAGGGAACCTTTGTGCCGGAGGAGAATATCATTATCGGTAATACTGCTTTCTATGGCGCTACTGCCGGTGAAGCCTTTATCAGGGGTAAAGCAGGTGAGCGTTTCTGCGTGCGTAACTCCGGAGCAGAAGTAGTGGTGGAAGGAACCGGCGATCACGGTTGTGAATACATGACCGGCGGCCGCGTGGTGATACTGGGTGAAACAGGTCGCAACTTCGCGGCAGGCATGAGCGGTGGTATCGCTTATGTGTACGATGTGAAAGGTCAGTTCCCGGGTCGTGTGAACCGTGAAATGGTGGAACTGGACCCGCTGGACCAGGAAGATGTAAAGTACCTGCAGGACATGATCGCGAAGCATTACGCTTATACCGGAAGCACCGTAGCGAAATTTGTGCTGGATGACCTGGAGAACCAGACCAAAAATTTCGTGAAAGTATTCCCTGCTGATTACAAGAAAGCCATTCAGCAGAAAGCAAAGGTCAGGAATGTAAAGCCATCCTGATCCTAAACAATCACTACTCACCACGTCAACGAATTAGAATATGGCAAAGCCAACCGGATTTTTGGAATTCACCCGCGCCCTTCCCGGCAAAACTGCTGTGGAGCTGCGTTTGAAACACTACGATGAATTTGTGGAGCGCTATTCAGAAACCAAACTGAATGAGCAGTCTGCGCGCTGCATGAATTGTGGCGTTCCTTTTTGTCACAATGGTTGCCCTCTTGGCAACGTGATCCCAGAGTTCAATGATGCCGTTTATCGCAAGAACTGGCTCGAAGCATATGAGATCCTTACTTCCACTAATAATTTCCCTGAGTTCACCGGTCGCATTTGTCCGGCTCCCTGTGAGTCGGCCTGCGTACTGGGGATCAATCAGCCTCCGGTAGCTATCGAGGAAATTGAAAAGCATATCATCGAGATCGCATTCGATAAAGGATTTGTGAAACCGCGTATTCCGAATGTTCGCACGGGAAAGAAAATAGCTGTGGTAGGTTCCGGTCCTGCAGGTTTGGCTGCAGCTGCGCAGCTCAATTATGCAGGACATAGTGTTACCGTGTATGAGCGCGATGACGCGCCCGGCGGATTGCTGCGCTACGGCATCCCTGATTTCAAACTGGAGAAATCCGTGGTGGAGCGACGCATCAAACTCCTGGAAGAAGAAGGAATCGTATTTAAGTGTAATTCGCACATAGGCGTTAACGTTAGTATCAATGAACTGTTGCGCGAATACCAGGCAATTGTACTGGCATGTGGCTCAACAAAGCCCCGCGACCTGGAGATCCCCGGCCGTGAGCTGGACGGTGTTCACTTCGCCATGCAATTCCTCAAACAACAGAACAAGCGCAATGCCGGCAGGGACCCGCTGGCCAATGCAAATATCGAGAGCAATATTTTCAGTAAAGACCTCCTCGCAACCGGTAAGAACGTAGTGGTGATCGGTGGTGGCGATACCGGCTCCGATTGTGTGGGCACTTCCAATCGTCAGGGCGCAAAATCCGTTTACCAGTTCGAACTGATGCCGATGCCGCCTGAAAAGCGCACGGCTTATATGCCCTGGCCCAGCTATCCCATGACATTGAAAACAAGTACTTCTCATGAAGAAGGGGTGCAACGTCAATGGGCCATCGCTACCAGGGCATTCATCGGCGATGAGAAAGGAAAACTGAAAGCCCTCAGCATTGTTGACCTGGAATGGAAGATCACCGAAGATGGAAGACCTGCTCATTTTGTGGAGGTCCCCGGCAGTGAAAGGCAGATCCCCTGCGAGCTCGCACTGCTGGCAATGGGCTTCGTGCATCCTGAGCATACAGGTCTTATCCAGGAACTGGGCGTAGAACTGGACAACCGCGGAAATGTGCAGGCTTCTGAAAAAGATTACCAGACCAGCATTCAAAAGATCTTTGCTGCCGGCGATGTGAGAAGAGGACAGAGCCTGGTGGTTTGGGCCATCAGCGAAGGACGCGAAGCTGCACGCAAAGTGGATGAGTTCCTTATGGGATCTTCCATGCTCGAAAGCAAAGACCATAACACAGTATTGGCAACGATGTGATTACGCTATAGATCGTAATGTTTTAGTGTGGAAGCGGTCCCGGAAGGGACCGTTTCTGTTTATCAGGGTGCCCACTCGCTCGCCTTTTTAGTCACCCCCAAATATCCGTCACTCGCGTGGACGCAAGCGACTGCTCTCCGATTGATGGGCTTTCCGGATCCTGCTCAGGCTATCCGTATGAATGCCGAGATAAGATGCAATGTATTTAAGCGGAATGTGCAGGAATAATTCCGGTTGCCTTTCCATCAGTAACTGATATCGCTTCTCAGCCGGGAAACAAATCAGCTCTATATGGTTTTGTTGTACCCAGTTCAGCATCCGCGCCATCAATGCCAGTTCGATATTGTAAACCTCCGGCGCCAGGCTCTTAATGGCATTGATGCTTGTTGCATCCCAGACCAGCAGGTCTGCATCTGTTAAGGTTTCCAGGCTGCAGGTAGAAATTTCTCCGGATAAAACCAGTTGTGGTGCGGCCAGGAAATCATGGCTGCTGACCAGCCCCAGGGTATGATCATTTCCTTCCTGCATCCTGAATAATCTTACAATGCCACTGGCGAGAAAATAGAAATGTTGTACAGGTTGATCCTGCTGCATCAATATCGTTTTCGCTTTTACATGTTTGAGTTCCGTGTATTTACGGATCAGCGCCAACTGACGTTGACTCAGTTGGATATTTCTGTTGTTCAGCCATTCGAGAACCGGTGTAAAAGCCTTCATGCTACTGAGTTTTATCGGATGGTAAGTTATGAAAAAACTGACCTATGTCGGAAAATGGGGAATGGCAGCTGTCGAATTACCGGGAGGAACTAACAGCAATTACATTTGTACTGAAAGTGCGGATCGATCCGATGTATGAAACAGAACAGCCATGAATCGTAAGGAAAAAATGTGTGCCCACGCAACCTGGAAGGAGCCCGCCGTGCTGGTGGCTACTATCCTGGTAACTGAGTTCATCTACTCGATGCCTCAGTTGGTGCATTATGGTTTTCCGGCCCGCATTGTGAATGAAGTACTCACCGATTCCCTGATCATGAGCCTGGCCTGTATTCCCGGATGGTGGCTGCATTTCAGGATCTTCAGGAATGCAGACTGGAAAAAGCGTGTACTCCTGCACGTTTTCACGGCAGCTGTTTATTATGGAGTGTGGTTACTGGGCTATTTTTTTTACAATTCCTTCATGAACCTTCCGGTAATGACGGCCTCGCAGGTACTGCAAAATTTCTGGCACAATATCCTTTTCTATATCCAGGGCTTCTCCTTCCTTCATCTTTTCCATTATTTCAGACAAAGGGAAGAGCAGGTGGTTCGTGAAAAGGAGCTGAAACGGATTGCTTATGAAACGGAGATCGCCGGTCTCAAAGCGCAAATACAACCACATTTCCTTTTCAATACGCTCAATAGCATAAGCGGTTCTGTACCTGCGCAGCAGGAGTTCACCCGCGAACTGATTGCAAGGCTGGCGGATATTTTCCGTTATGCGCTGATGGCTTCGCAGGAAGACTGGGTGCCATTGAAACAGGAAGTGGATTTTATCCGCACTTACCTGAGCCTGGAACAACATCGTTTTGGGGATCGCCTGAAGGTGGTGATCGAAATGGAGGAAGAGGTGCAGGATGCGATGGTGCCCTCCTTATTATTCCAGCCCCTGATAGAAAATGCTTTGAAGCATGGGATCGAGCCTTCAGTGAAAGGTGGAGTAATTGTATTGAAACTGTCGAAACAGGCGAAAAAATTATTGATCAGGGTGAGCAATACCGGCCACGTGCAGGGCAGGGAATTACAGGGCATGTTCCATACCCGGGGTGTTGGATTGAAAAATATCCAGATGCGTCTGCGTAAACTCTATAATGAAAACCTTGAAGTGAGCAGGACTGCCAATTGTTTAGAATTCTCTTTTTATATTCCAATCCATACAAAAAAGGCCTCCCAGGCCTATTCGGTTACCGCTGCTCCGGCGGCTTCATTCAATGCCATGAGCCCGGCATTAACCAATAATGGCATGTGAAAAAAATAGTTGAAAAAAAATTTTTTTAGAAGGCATGCAATAACTGCATGTTTTTGCTTTTCCGTTTTGAAAAATTTATAGAATTCAGGCAGGATCATTGTTTTCAGGCATTAAAAACTAATAAATGTTAATATGGTATAATTTTTATATTTAAATAGTCTTCTTGATTTCGTGATGATTTAGCGGTATTTTTATTTAAATAACACACATATAATAATTCTTAATAACAACACTAAAATCAACTGGTATGAAAAAGATCACGATTAAATCGGTAGCTCCGTTCCTGGTTCTTGCAGGAGTGGCGATAGCTGCGATATTTGTTCCTTCGGTTCCCGACTTCGTGGATGAAAAGGGAGCGTACAATGCTGCGGACATCACATGGGTGCTTGTTGCTTCTGCACTGGTATTTCTGATGACGCCGGGGCTGGCCTTCTTTTATGGCGGCATGGTGCACAGGAAGAACGTGATCTCCACCATGATCAAGAGCGTAGCTGCCGCAGGTGTGGTAAGCGTACTCTGGGTGGTTGTTGGTTACAGTCTTTGTTTTGGACCTAGTGTTGGTGGCGCTGGTTTCATCGGCGACCCAACCGCGCATTTCTTTTTCAAGGGAGTTGCATCGGGAGAACCCTGGGGGACCATCCCGCGTTCACTCTTTGCGGTATTCCAACTCATGTTCGCTATCATTACACCGGGCCTTGTGGTAGGTGCGGTAGCTGAAAGGATCCGTTTCACTTCCTACATTCTGTTCATTGCACTCTTCAGTCTGCTGGTTTATGCTCCGCTTGCACACTGGACCTGGAATTCAGAAGGCTTCCTCTTCAAGATGGGCGTACTTGACTTTGCTGGTGGTACCGTAGTACATATCTCTGCCGGTATGGCTGCATTGGCTGGTGTTCTTGTGCTGAAACGCCGCCAGGTGCATAAAGAGCACAAGGAGATCCCTCCTGCCAATATTCCTTATGTATTGATCGGTACAGGCCTTCTCTGGTTTGGCTGGTTCGGTTTCAATGCAGGATCTGCGCTCGCTGCCAATGCACTGGCTGTGTCTGCCTTCTTCACTACCAATACGGCCGCTGCTGCTGCAGGTCTGAGCTGGATGTTCTTTGATGTGATCCGTGGTAAAAAACCTTCTGTGCTGGGTTTTTGTATAGGTGCAGTAGTAGGTCTGGTGGCTATCACGCCGGCTGCGGGTTTTGTTGCTATCCCCCAAAGTATCACCATCGGTGTAGTTGCCGCACTGATCTCCAATATAGCTGTTTACTACAAACAGAAATCAAAGCTTGATGATACCCTGGATGTATTCCCCTGTCATGGTCTCGGTGGTATCGTAGGTATGTTGCTCACAGGTGTATTTGCCACCAAAGCAGTGAATGGCGCTGGTGCAGATGGACTCTGGCTCGGCAATGGCGCTTTCCTGTTCACGCAGTTCAAAGGAATGCTGATTGCTGTTACTTACAGCTTTGTTGCTTCTTATCTCATCTTCAAATTCATCAACTTCATCCTTCCCCTTCGTGTAACTTCTGAAGAAGAAGAACTCGGTCTGGATGCTACTCAGCATAATGAGAAGTATCTGCAGGGAACTTTGCTGGTACACAGCAATGGCAATATCAAGGAAGAAAAAATCATCGAAACAGAAGCTCACTAAAATAGAAAAAGGTACGGATGATTGACCAGCGTCTGGAACACGCTGACCGCCGTACCCTTTTCCTTTAACACTTAAAATCTATCGCAATGTTACAAAAATTTTTTGCAACAGGCCTTGCTATGGCTTGTTTTATCCCTGCGATTGCACAGGAAGCTTCAGCTCCCACAACCTCACCCGCAACGCAGGCTGCTTCCGCCCCGGAAGAACCAAAGCCGGCTACTGTAATTTCAGGATATGCTGATGTTTATTACAGGTACGATTTCGCTAAACCCACAAAGGCTGTGGGTTATAACAACTTCACTTCCTTCACCGGCACGCATAATAGTTTTGCATTGGGTATGGCATCCATCAAACTGGAGCATACTGCCGGTAAAGTAGGAGTGGTGGCTGATCTCGGTTTCGGACCACGCGCAGAAGAATTTGCTTATAATGATAAAGGCACTTTGCTGGCCGCTGTAAAACAGCTCTATATTACATATGCTCCCACCGACTGGCTGAAATTAAGCGCCGGTACCTGGGGTACGCATGTGGGCTATGAAGTGCTGGACGCATATCTCAACCGCAACTACAGCATGAGCTATATGTTCACGAATGGACCATTCGGGCATACAGGTCTCAAGGCTGAAATCACCAAAGGAAAACATGGTTTCATGCTCGGCGTTGCCAATGCAACAGACTACCGTGTTCCACCGGATGAGCAGATCAACAAGAAATTCGTTCTTGCACAATACAGCCTGGCTGCAACAGAAGATATCAAGTTCTTCCTCAACTATGTTGGTGGTAAAGGACCGGATACAGCAAAAGTGAACCAGGTGGATTTAGTTGCCACCGCCAAAGTGAGCGATAAATTCAATATAGGGTTCAATGCCACTTACAACAGCACCAAACTTTGGGATGGCACAAAGAATATCGATGCCAAAAACTGGTGGGGCTCCGCTCTTTACCTGAACCTGGACCCCAAGCCCTGGTTCGGTCTTACATTGCGTGGTGAATATTTCGATGATAAAGACCAGATGAAAGTGTATGCAGGTTCTCCCGAAGGAGGCTCTATCATTGCCACTACACTATCCGCCAATTTCAAAGTGGAAGGTTTCACCTTCATTCCTGAGATCAGGTTCGACAATGCGAATAAAGACCTGTTTGTTGACAAAGACCTGGCGCCCACAAAATCAACTGCCAGTTTCCTGATTGCAGCGATCTACAAATTCTAAACATGGATTAACGATACGTAATAGTAACTACAACTACAGCTCACTAACGAAACAACCACTACTTACTGCTTGAAATCTCTTGTGTTGTTTTGTTAAGAATGAAGGGTGCCGGATTTCCGGCGCCTTTTCTTTTAACTTGCAGTTTTCTTTCTGATCTTGAGGTAGAATGGCCTCCTTTTGATAAGCTATCTGGAGTACCTGCTCATCATCGATACCTGGATTGTTCTCTACTATTGCGAAAACCGTGTGACCGGCGTTCAGTAATGTTTTGTAGATAGGAGCATCTACGCTTTCATCAGCTACAAAATTCATATCAGGAAGCTAATGGGTAAATTGTATCGGCTCGGAGGTTGGCCGCAGCAAAAGTAATAGCAGCTTTGATTTGTTCGGCAGTCAGGTTAGGATAAGCAATAATGATATCTTCCAAAGATTCGCCTGCTGCAAGTTTTTCAAGGATGATTTCTACAGTAATCCTCGTTCCCTTGATAACAGGTTTGCCCATAATTTTAGAATTGATCTCTATGTAGTTCTGAGTTCCTGCCATACCAAATGATCTGAATGCAAAGTAACCATAATAAACCTATTGCCCAGCGAGTTGAATTCGGCCTGTACAATAGATTGATTTCGAATCAAAGCACTGTATTAACTAAGGTCAGGTTTTGTGATTTTATGTCACAAAATAAACTTTCAGTGAGTTACGTTACGCCGAATTCCTTCCCGCATTGATAATCCCAAATGCACTCCTGATCACCAGTTTCTCCAGTATCTCACGGTGTTGCACAGGTGCTAATTCGGCTTCCATCTGACGGATCCTGCACAATGCATATTGCTGGATAGTGGTCAGCGGCAATACAATGCGCTCGCGCATCATGATACTTAGTTGCTCTACCGGGTAATCAGCCATCAGTTCATTCTTGCCGGTTAGCTGGAAGATGAAACGTTGCGTGAGCTCATATTCGTTGTAGATCTTGTTCCAGATCTCGCCGTAACGGGGATCCTGTGAAAGGAATTCAGTGAGCGGGAAGAAACATTTTTTCATCGCCATCTCACAGTTATCTATAAGCGTTTTGAAGAAAAGTGAATTCTGATAGAGCTGACGCAGTTCTGGCGTCTTCCCTTTCTTGTCCAGCACCTGCAAGGCAGTACCTACGCCGTAATAGCCGGTAACGTTTTGTTTCAGCTGGCTCCAGGCGCCCACGAAAGGAATAGCGCGCAGGTCTTTCAGGCTTAGCTTGCCGCCACTGCCGCGTTTGGCGGGACGGCTGCCGATATTGGTCTCACTGTAAAATTTCAACGGGCTAACATGGCTCAGGTATTCCAGGAAATCAGGATGGTCTTTCAACTCCTTGTAGGAATCAAGACTTTCCTTTGCCAGTTCTTTCAGCAGCTCTTCTTCAGCAGCGTCCAGTGTTCTTTCTTTGGTGGAGAAGAGGTCATTGGAGATGCCTGCATTCAGCAATTGCTCGATATTGAACTGTGCTGAATCAATGGTGCCGAAATTGGAACTGACAGTTTGCCCCTGGATGGTGAGCTGGATCTCCTGGTTGGAGATATTCCTTCCCATGCTCGCATAGAACTTATGGGTTTTGCCACCGCCACGTGCGGGAGGGCCGCCGCGGCCATCGAAGAACACCACATCGATCTCATATTCTTTGGAGAGGCGGGTGAGTTCTTCTTTTGCTTTGAAGATACTCCAGTTGGCCATCAGGTAGCCGCCATCTTTGGTGCCATCAGAGAAGCCGAGCATGATGGTCTGCCTGCTCTGGCGCTTATCCAGGTGTGCTTTGTATACCGGGTTCTTGTATAAGGCTACCATGATATCTCCTGCTTTTTGCAGGTCATCGATGGTTTCAAAGAGCGGAACGATATCGATACTCAGATTATCTTTTTCCCATCCGCAAAGATTGAAAAGTGCAAACACTTCCAGCACATTCAGTACACTGTTGCACTGGCTGATGATATAGCGGTTGCAACCTTCCTGTCCGTTGTATTCCTGGATGGTTCTTACAGCAGCTATAGTATCAAGTGTATCTTTCACAACGCCTTCTTCATAGATGGAAGGATTACTTCGGGTATTCAAATGCGTTAGTACTTCTATTTTTTCATCATTGCTGAGTGATGCATAGTTCTCCGGAAGTCCGTCGCCTTTTTCTGCAATGGCTTCCAGCACAGTATTGTGCACGGAGCTATCCTGCCTGATATCGAGTGAAGCGAAATGCAGACCAAATACCTGGATCTTGTTGATCAGGCCGTCCACCAGATGCTGGAACAGTCCATTGTGCTGATACACGAGGATATCGCGGATCTTGAACAGCTCATCCAGTAAGCCCTGCTTGGTGAGTGCGGTACGCTGACCTGGAATGAAGATATTGTTATAGAGTTGTCTTTCCAGTTCGTTAAGGATAGTATCAACGCCTTTGAAAGTGAGCCTGCGTTTGAGTTTACGCACATCGAGGTAATAGCATTTGATGATGCTGCCGCGAAGAACATCGGCTACTTTCAGCGTGGTGTCCACTCTTACATTGGGGTTACCGTCGCGGTCGCCACCGGGCCAGAAGCCCATTGTGATCACAGGGTTATGGTCAGGCACTGCATCGGGGAACTGTTGCTTCATGAAGCTGATGATGCGGCCTGCGGCCTGGTAGAATACATTCTCCAGGTACCATACCAGGCTGATGGCTTCGTCATACGGTGTGGGCTTGTTCTTTTTGAAGAAGGGTGTTTTGCCCAACTGTTGTAAGTAGGTGTTGATCTGCGCTGCATTGTTTTCCTGCAATGCGCGGGAGAGATCATTGATGATACCGAGTACCGTGCCGGGATAGAACTGTGTAGGGTGAGCGGTGAGCACGAGGCGGATAGAGAAGTCTTTCAGTTTCTCCGCCAGTTGTTCCTGTGCATTTTCCTGTATGATCTCAGACTCCAGGTGTTTGAGTGTACCGATGCCGTTCGTGTCGTTCACATCGCGGAAAGCCGCATCTTCCAGCGCATCGAATAACACTACCTGGCGTTCAACATATTGAATGAAGCGGAAGAGGAGATCGATCTTCTCCTGTTCCTTTATATATGATGTATGTTTCTCGAAGAATTCGTCGATGATCTGAACAGGGCTCAACTTTCGCTTGAAGCCTTCTTCACAGTTATTGAGTAAAAGAGAGAGAAGAATACCGGTCTTTTCGATGCGGTGAAAGGGCAATGAAGTGAATAAGCTGTTGTATAACTGGAACTTGATTCCTACATAGTTCTTGAATTGCTGCAACCCTCTCGACGAATGATGATCCATGTTTTAAAGCATTTTAGAATTGATGGGTGCTGAAATTACACCATAAAATTTATTCGGACCTGCTCTGAAAATTATTTTTTGAAACTAACAGATGTTATGAAAGGCCCTTTGTATATTTGACCCATCTAGTAGAATAATAGTGGCAATTATCAACAATATCATCTCTTCTGCCTCCGTAGCTTCCACGGCTACGTCCACTATTATTACGATTACAACAACCCGCTAAGGGTTGTCATATTCCATATTACCTTCTGGGCTTTTTGTAGCTACACATCGATACCGAAAAGGTTATTCTTTATTCATTTATCATTCAATCATTTCAACAATCAATATATGCAGGTCCTGAAATTTGGTGGCAGTTCAGTAGCCAATGCCGTCAACATCAATAAAGTAGTGGATATAGTTCAAGAGGCGTTGAAGAAAGACAGAACGGTAGTAGTGGTTTCTGCACTGGGAGGCGTTACCGATCTGCTGTTGCAGAGCGGCGCCCTGGCTGCCGCAGGCGATGAACAATACAAGAATGTTTTACAGGTTATAGAACAGCGGCACCTCGAAGCCGTGAAAACACTGATCCCCGTTGCAAAGCAGAGCAGCGTCCTTAGCTGGATGAAACAAAGATGCAATGAAATTGAAGATATCTGCAACGGTGTTTTCCTGCTTGGTGAACTGAGCTCCCGCACCAAAGATCGTATTGCTGCATTCGGAGAATTGATGAGCTCACATCTCATTGCTGCGCGTATGAACGAAAGCGGCGCTGTTTGGAAGGATTCACGTGAACTGATCCTCACCGATTCCAATTACAGCAATGCTGCAGTTGTGCGCGATGTTACGGATCATGCCATTCAACAATACTTTGCCTCTGTAAAAGACCAGCTCTTTGTTGTTCCGGGTTTCATCGCTTCCAATGCTGAAAGGCAAACCACCACACTTGGCAGAGGCGGGTCGGATTATACTGCTGCTATTTTCGCTGCTGCACTGGATGCAAACCAGTTGGAAATATGGACCGATGTAAGCGGTATGATGACTGCAGATCCCCGCCTGGTGCCGCATGCAAAGGCATTGCCGCATATCTCTTACCAGGAGGCGATGGAGCTTTCACACTTCGGGGCCAAAGTGATCTACCCGCCTACCATTCAGCCTGTGATGAAAAAGAATATCCCGGTATGGGTGAAGAATACTTTCGAGCCAGGCGCCTATGGAACATTGATTGAGAGAGAAGTGATGCTCAACGGCAATCATATCCGTGGTATCGCCAGCATCAACAAGATCACATTGCTCAGCCTCGAAGGCGGCGGTATGGTGGGCATTCCCGGTTTCTCGAAAAGACTCTTTGAAGCGCTGGCCAGTGAACAGATCAACGTGATCCTGATCACACAAAGCTCTTCAGAGCATAGCATCTGCGTGGGTATTGAAGATGCACTGGCAGAAAAAGCAAAGCAAGTGATCGACGACACTTTCCGTTTTGAGATACAATCCGGAAAAGTGGACCCGCTGGTAGTTGAAAAAGATCTCGCAGTGGTGGCGCTGGTGGGAGATAATATGAAAAGTCATCCGGGTGTGAGTGGAAAGATGTTTGGGGCGATGGGCCGCAACGGCGTGAATGTTCGCGCCATCGCACAGGGATCTTCTGAAAGGAATATCACTTCTGTAGTGGCTGCATCGGATGTGCGTAAAGCCATCAACGTACTACACGAAGAATTCTTCGAAACCACTTATAAACAGGTGAACCTCTTCCTGGCCGGCACCGGCAATGTGGGAGGAAAGCTGATTGCACAGTTGCAACAGCAGCAGCAATACCTGCTGGAGAATCTTCGCTTACAGCTAAGAGTTATAGGGATGGCCAATAGCCGGAAAATGCTTTTCAAAGAGGAAGGGATCGACCTGGCAAATTGGAAAGAGGCCCTGGAAGCAGGAGAACCAATGGGCCTTCAGCAGTTTGTGGACCAGGTACGTGCAAGAAATCTCCGTAACTCCGTGTTTGTGGATGTTACCGCCAATGGCGAAGTGGCAACTGTTTATGATCAGTTATTGTCGAAAAGCATTGCTGTGGTTGCCTGTAACAAAGTAGCCTGTTCTTCTTCATTCGAATATTATCGCAGGCTGAAAGACCTGGCCCGCGAGTTCAATGCCAGTTTCCTCTTTGAAACCAATGTGGGAGCAGGGTTGCCGGTGATCGGCACTTTGAACGATCTCAAACGTACCGGCGATGTGGTGAACAGGATCGAAGCAGTGCTCAGCGGAACCCTCAATTTCGTTTTCAATAATTACAACGGAGAGAAACCATTTGCCGATGTGGTGAAACAGGCGCAGGACGAAGGTTATACCGAGCCTGATCCACGTCTGGATCTCAGTGGTACCGACGTGATGCGCAAGATCATGATCCTGGCGCGGGAATCCGGTGAACAACTGGAAATGGAAGAGATCTCCAATAAATCGTTTATGCCTGCCAGTTGTATGGAAGGAAGCGTGGCAGACTTCTACAAAGAGATGGCTAACCAGGAAGCGCATTTCAAAGCGCTGTATGCAGATGCTGCCAAAGAAGGTAAGAAGCTGAAATTTGTGGCGAGCTACGATAACGGCAAAGCATCGGTGGGGCTGCAGCATATCGGGCCGGAGCATAATCTGTATCATCTCTATGGAAAAGACAATGTGGTGTTGTTTTACACCAATCGTTATCCTGACCAGCCGATGGTGATCAAAGGGGCAGGCGCCGGCGCAGAAGTAACTGCATCGGGAGTATTTGCAGATATTCTTCGCGCAGCGCATTAACACTTTAAAAAAACAACCCATGAGTAAATCAGTTCAGGTACATGCTCCCGCCACAGTGGCCAATCTCGTTTGCGGATTCGACGTATTGGGCATGGCGCTGCATCGCCCGGATGATGTGATGACCCTCACCCTGAAGGAGGAGCCCGGCATCAGCATCGAACATACAGATATTTACCAGCTGCCTACAGAGCCGGAAAAAAATGTGGCCGGCGCCGCTTTGCTGGCCATGCTGGAAGAACTGGATAACCCTCCGGGCTTTCACCTGGTAACAGAAAAGCGTATCAAACCCGGAAGCGGACTGGGTTCCAGCGCAGCAAGCTCTGCAGGCGCAGTGGTAGCAGCCAATGAATTGCTGGGCAAACCATTCTCCAATGAAGATCTTGTGCGCTTCGCGATGAATGGAGAGAAAGTTGCCAGCGGTGTGAAACATGCAGACAATATCGCGCCTGCGATCTATGGAGGCATCACTTTGATCCGTTCCATTTTTCCATTGGACATTGTACAGCTCAGCGGTCCCCCGCTTTTTGTAACTGTTGTGCATCCGCAGATCGAAGTGCGTACGGCGGATGCCAGGCAGATCCTTCGCAAAGAAGTGCAATTGAAGAGCGCCATCAAACAATGGGGCAATATTGCCGGATTGGTTGCGGGCCTGCTCAAACAGGATTATGCACTCATCGGCCGTTCGCTGGAAGATGTGATCATCGAACCGGTGCGCAGCATCCTCATTCCCGGTTTCGATGATGTGAAATCGAAGAGCCGTGAAGCAGGCGCACTGGGCGGCGGTATTTCAGGATCAGGTCCATCCATATTCATGCTCAGTGAAAAGGAATCCACTGCAAATGAAGTAGAGCAACTGATGCAGGACGTATATACTAAACTGGGCATCGATTTCAAAACTTATGTAACCAGTATCAGTTACGAAGGCGTGCGTGTATCGCCTGTAACGGTTCATCAACCTTAATCAATCATCATGCAATACTATAGTCTGAACAGGCAATCGCCGGCAGTGGGTTTCAAAGAAGCCGCTATCAGGGGACAGGCGCCAGACAAGGGCCTTTACTTCCCCGAACGTATTCCGGCATTTGAGAAATCCTTCCTCGATAATATTGAAGAGCTGAGCAAAGAAGAGATTGCGTTCAATGTGATCAGTCCATATGTTGGCGATGCCATTCCCGAAGCTGATCTGCGGAGGATCGTGAGCGAGACCGTCAACTTCGATATACCACTGGTACGTATAAACGAAAATATCAGTACACTGGAATTGTTCCATGGCCCTACACTGGCGTTCAAAGATGTAGGCGCCAGGTTCATGAGCCGCTGCCTGGGATATTTCTCCAAAAGCATTTCAGAAAAAGTGGTGGTGCTGGTGGCTACTTCCGGCGATACCGGTGGTGCAGTGGCGCATGGGTTTTATGATGTGCCGGGTGTGGAAGTGGTGATCCTTTATCCCTCCGGTAAAGTAAGTTCCGTGCAGGAAAAACAGCTCACCACATTGGGAAAGAATATTCGTGCACTGGAAGTGAATGGCAGTTTTGATGATTGTCAGAAACTGGTGAAGCAGGCATTTGCCGATGCTTCACTGACAGAGCAACTGTTCCTCACTTCAGCCAATTCCATCAATGTGGCGCGCTGGCTGCCGCAGCAGTTCTATTATCTTTTTGCCTGGCAGCAATGGAAAGATAAAAATAATCCACCCGTGATCTCCGTGCCCAGCGGAAATTTCGGGAATATCTGTGCGGGGCTGCTGGCGCATGTTTCAGGCATGCCGGTGCAACATTTCATTGCAGCCTGTAATGCCAATGCGGTGGTGCCTGATTTTTTACAGACAGGTGAGTACCAGCCGAAACCCGCAGTGGCTACCATTTCCAATGCAATGGATGTGGGCGATCCCAGCAATTTCGTTCGTGTGCTTGAACTCTTCAACCAGGAGTTGGGTTCATTGAAGAATGTACTCACCAGCTACAGCGTGAGCGATGTGGAAACAAAAAAGACCATCCGGGAAGTGTACAGCTCTTACGGCTACCTGCCTGATCCGCACGGAGCTGTAGGGTATAAGGCATTGCAGCAATACCTGAATGAACATCCCGGGGAGAAAGGATTTTTCCTGGAAACTGCACATCCTGTTAAGTTTTATGATGTGGTTGAACCGGTCATCCATAGCAATATCCCATTACCGGATGCTGTGCGGGCTGTGATGCATTTGAAGAAGGAGAGTGTTCTGATTGATAAAAATTATGAAGAATTGAAAGCACGATTATTGTTATTGAAACAGGAAGTGGAACGATAGAATTGGATTTGTTATGAATGGATGGCGTCCCTGTATGGGGCGCCATTCCAGTTCATTGAAAAGTGGAAAAATATAAGGCTGCGGGATTTTTGAATATCGGGAAAAGGTTGTTCTTTTACCGAAACCCGAAAAACTAATATGAAAAAAGCAATCTTATCCCTGATCGCCATCTTCTTTTCCATTGCCGTATGGGCAAACGAAGAAGATTCACTGGCAATGGAAAAAGCACTGATGAAGCAAGTGTATGATAGTATCAATGCCAGTATGAAATACAGTACAGGAACCATTAAATTGCCTGATGGCACTATCGAACTGAAAGTTCCTGCCGGTTTCAAATTCCTCGATGCGGCGCAATCCCAGAAGGTACTTACTGAATTCTGGGGTAACCCTCCCAGTAAGGAAACCCTGGGAATGATCTTCCCGGAGAACAGCGGCCCGATGTCGGAAGGCAGCTATGCATTTGTAGTGAGCTATGAAGCCATCGGTTATGTAAAAGATGAAGATGCAGACAAGATCAATTACGACGATCTCCTGAAAGATATGCGCGAAGGAGAGAAAGCAGAAAACGAAGAACGTAAGAAAGCAGGATATGACGCCATTCACATGATCGGCTGGGCTTCCAAACCTTATTACGACAAAGATAATAAGATCCTCCACTGGGCAAAGGAATTGCAATTCGGCGCCAGCCCTGATCATACATTGAATTATGGTGTTCGTATCCTCGGAAGGAAAGGTATCCTGGTGTTGAATGCAGTAGCTACCATGGATGAGCTCAACCTGGTGAAAGCCGATATCCCGAAAGTGGTCCATATCGCCAATTTCACCAGTGGCAATACTTACAGCGATTTCAATCCTGATGTGGATGAAGTGGCTGCCTGGACCATCGGCGGTCTGGTTGCCGGTAAGATCCTCACCAAAGTGGGGCTCTGGGCCGTGATTGCCAAGTTCGGAAAATTCATCGTGCTGGGCATCATCGCTATCGGCGGCTGGTTGTTCGGCAGGTTCCGAAAAAAGAAAGAAGAGCAAACCGAAGATTATATTCAGGAAGCAGAGGCTGTACCGGCAGTAGCCGAAGTAGCCCAAGCACCTGAAACCCCGCAGGCGCCCGAAGCTCCGCAGGGAGAACCTGATCAAAAATAACCACGCAGCGCCAGTCGCTCGCCTCCCCGAGCGACTTCTATTTGTTCGCCTCCGGCGAGCACCGCCTTGCCGGAGGCGAACAAACAAAAGTCAAAACCATTGGTGCATCCCGCAAGCCGGCAATATGCCGGCTTTTTCTTCTATTCCCGTTTATACTTAATTGCTGCTCCAATGCATTTTTTATTTTAGTTTGCAGCAGTTGTCTACAAACATGGCATATCACCCCAGGGAACTGTTGATCCGTATTGCTGAAGATGATACAAAAGCGTTTACGCTCTTGTTCGATCAGTACTGGCTGCAGGTATTTGCCCATGTGCGCAATTATATAAAAGACAGGTCGCAGGCGGAAGATCTCACCCAGGATATATTCTTCGGGATCTGGCTTAATCGCGCCAAACTGGCCACTGTACAGGATTTTGAGCCCTGGCTGCATGTAGTTACACGCAATCGCACTATCTCCGGTCTCCGTAAATTATTGAAAGAACCAGATAATGGTATTGCCGGTATCATTCCGGAACTGGCAACACTGCCGGGTGATACTCCCGCCAGCCAGCTCGATTTCAAACAATCGCGCGAACTGTTACAGCAAGCCATCGATCAATTGCCTCCCCGGCGCCGGCAGGTTTTCCAGCTGAGCAGGCAGGAAGGGCTTACTCACCAGGAAATTGCCGAACAATTGCAGATCTCCAAATCCACTGTGAACGAACATATCACTGAAGCATTATCCTTTTTAAAATCGAAGCTGGCCGCTTATCCCGGCCTCCTCAGCGCCTTACTCCTCATTTCAGATTGCTGGCTGGGAAGAAAATAATTTTTTTTCGGCAACACCCCTTATCCTCCGTTTTTCATGCGTCCTTTCCATAGCGCATGCTCAATCTATGATAATATGAATCCTGTGGACTTTAAAAAGATCATCAATGCCTGGCTCGATGGTGGGTTGGACAAAGAGGGACGAAAACAACTGGCCGAACTGCTGATGCTGCCTGAATACCAGGAGCAGCTGGATGCTATCATGCAGGAGCAGCAAGAGCAGGGATATACGATGCAGGCAGCGTTTGAGGAATCCTATGTCAATATGCGAAGGAGCCTGCAAACCCGTATTCAGCCTAAGTATGTAAGAATGTACAGGATCTGGTGGGCAGCGGCGGCAGCAGTCGTTGTATTTATTGCCGGCATCTGGTTCTTCGGTAATGATCAAAAAACAAATCAAACAGCAGCAGAACAACCAAAGCCTGCAATAGAGATCCCGGCGGGACAGGAGGGAGCTGTGCTCACACTGGCAGACGGATCAAAGATGATCCTGGATTCGATGGGCAATGGAATGCTATCGCATCAGAATGGTTCAGACCTGCTGCTCTCAAACGGGCAACTCGAATACAAGAAAGCAGGCGAAGTTGCCGGGGAAGAAACATATAATACACTGAGCACACCGAAGGGCAGGCAGTTCCGCCTCATGCTGCCAGATGGATCAGTGGCCTGGCTGAATGCAGCCAGTTCCATCAGGTACCCTACCAGGTTCACAAAAGATGTCCGCAGGGTGGAGGTAACGGGAGAAGTATATTTCGAAGCAGCCACTGTAATGCAGAAAGGAAAGAAAGTACCACTGGTGGTGAATGCTGACAACAGGTTTGAAGTGGAGGTACTGGGCACTCATTTCAATGTGAATGCCTATGCCGATGAACCTGCATTGAATACTACCTTGCTGGAGGGGAAAGTATCGGTAACCAGTACACGCAGCGGAGAGAAAGTGGTACTGCAACCGGGAGAGCAGGCTTCTTTGCAAACGCAGGCTGGCGCAATGCGTGAACTGGTCGTTCGAAAAGCTGATGCCGGGAAGGTGATGGCCTGGAAGAATGGTGTTTTCGATTTCGAAGATGCGAGGATCGATGAAGTGATGCGTCAGCTCAAACGCTGGTATGATATCGATGTGAAGTATGAGTCCGGTGTGCCTGACATTGAATTCGTTGGAAAAATGACCCGTGATATTCCCCTGAACGGATTATTGATTGCACTGAAAAAATCAAATGTGCATTTCCGCCTCGAAGGAAGAACATTGATCGTTACTCCCTGATACCATTAATAACTTATCCGCCTTTTTTCCTATGTACATAAAAAGGCCGGAAACGGTTGGCCCCGTTCCCGGCTGAAATTTCAGTTGATCCTAAAAGGTTTCGCAACCGCTTTTATTAACAACCAAAACAGAGTACAAGTTATGCAAAAAACTGCGAATGGTTGCCTGTATCTCCGTGCCCTGGCCGGATGCAGGTTGCCTGCACAAATTTCAAGAGTGATGAGACTGCTATCGATCTTTCTCCTTGCGGCGATGATGTCGGCCCACGCCTCGGGCTCTGCCCAGACGGTAACCATCTCAGGAAAAAACCTGACGCTGAAACAGGCTTTTTCCCTGATCGAGAAACAAACAGGATATGTGCTGTTCAGTAATAAGGAACTGCTGGCAGGAGTGGGAAGAATTTCTCTGTCTGTACGCAATTTTCCGCTGAAAGATGCACTGGACCTGATCTTGAAAGAAAAGGAACTTAACTATTTGATCCAGGGTAAAACCATCATCCTGAGCCGCAGGCCCCAGTCTCCGGTTGTTCCTGAATTGCGAATCATGCAAACAATCAACCCCATCACCGGTAAAGTGACGGATACAGACGGCACGCCGATGGGCGGCGTAAATATCCTCGTGAAAGGAACTTCCAAAGGTGTTGTAACCGCTGCGAATGGTTCTTTCTCCATTCCTGCCAATGAAGGGGATATTCTTGTTTTCTCCTTTGTAGGATACGCACCCCAGGTGAAGACCATTACCGCCGCCATGGTAAAAGGAACAGAGTCTCTCACTGTTATGCTTACCCCAACTACCACCAAACTGGATGAAGTGGCCGTGACGGTGAATACAGGCTACCAGACCATTTCCAGGGAAAGGATGACGGGCTCCTGGTCTTCCGTTCAAACCAAACGCCTGGAAAATAAATTGCAGCCCAGCTTACTAACTGCACTGGAAGGGCAGGCCGCCGGCGTCAGCGTTACAAAAGATGGCAGGGTGGAGGTACGCGGACGGTCCACCTTTCTTGCCAATGGTGACCCCCTCCTGGTGATCGATGGTTTTCCCACCACGGCAGGACTTGAAACAATAAACATAGACAATATAGAAAGCATCACTGTATTGAAAGATGCCGTAGCCGCCTCCATCTATGGCGCCCGCTCTTCCAATGGTGTGATAGTGATCACCACCAAAAATGCAAAAAAGGGAAAACTGCAATTGAGCTATAAAGGCAGTACGGGAGTACAGCTTCGCCCAAAATTATCTTACCTGAATAAAGCAGGCGCCAAAGATTACGTGGATGCAGAAGTGGATTATTATAACAGCGATGCCGCCAATGTAGCCTGGGACTATGAGTCCTATGCAACCTATGGCAGAGTAACGCAGCTGATGGTAATGAAAGATCAGGGCCTGCTTACAGAAGAGGAAGTGAATGCTGAACTGGACCAGTTGCGCAAAAACAATACACTCGACCAACTGGAAAGTCATTTGTTCAGAAGCAGGTTCACACAGCAGCATAATTTTTCCATCTCCGCCAGCGGGGAGAAATTCGCTACCAATGCCGCTGTTCGCTATATCACTAACCAGAATAATATGGTGAGCAACAGCGATAACAGGATGATCCTCGATCTGAAAAACGACTGGAAGCCAATCAATGGAGTGACTGTAAAAATGTTCTCCAATATCAATTTCTATAACAGCTCAACGCCTATGGAGGGAAGCGACTTGCTGAAATTCTCCAACTGGGACATCATGAAGCCCTATTACAATATCGTTGACCAGCATGGGAACTCACAGAATATCCCCGCTGTAAGACCCGACCTGGTTGAGACCTATACCAACTACGGCGGTCTTAAATCAATGGCGTACAATCCGCTTAACGACCTGGCAATGAACATGACGAAGAACCAGAACTTCCTGGCCAGGCTCGGCGCCAGTGTTTCTGTTAACATCATCGATGGTTTGACTGCAGAAGCAGGCGGCTCCTGGACAAGAGGAAGCGGTCTTACCCGCAGCTTACGCAATGCCAATTCCTTCTATGTACGCTCACTTTATAATGCCTCTTCTTCCGTAACCTCTCCCGGAAAACATTATGTGCCCGATGGAGCCATGGTGTATGAGTCACGCGCTCAGAATGAGGCTTACACCCTGAGGGCCCAGGTCAATTATGGAAAAACATTCAATGGTTTACACAGGATTTCGGTTATAGCAGGTGGTGAGATCAACAAAGACCTGATAGATAACAATACTTCCCCTACAAGAGTTGGGTATAATGAACAGGCCGGAACTTTTTCGCCTTTCAATTATGGAGATTACAGCAGCATGGCTTATTATCCCGACTTCCTTTTCCCGGACGGCATGATGCCTGTGGTCAACGGAAATTATTCATTGCGCGATAACAGGTTTGTGTCTGTTTACTCCAATGGTTCTTATGAATACGATAACCGTTTCATCCTGAGTGGTAGTGTGCGCATCGATCAGGGCAACCTGTTCGGCACCAATCCCAAATACAGGTACAGACCCAACTGGTCTGTGGGTGGTACTTATAAACTGGGTCAGGAGAAATTCTTCAATATCCCGGGAATCGATAAACTCAATATCCGTGGCTCATACGGTATCAACGGAAACATTTCTTTCACGCAGGGCCCCTTCCTGCTGGTTGGCGCAGGTAATGTGTTCTCGCCGGTGATCGGAGCCATCAATTATACCATCTCCTCACTGCCCGACAATAACCTGAGATGGGAGCGCACCATCATTACCAATATCGGTGCAGATCTGGGCTTGTTCGGCGGTAAGTTCAATCTTACGCTGGACTTCTACAATAAACTCAGCAAAGACCTGCTGGCGCCGGATTTCATCGATCCAACCTACGGAAGGTTCACAGTTACGAGAAATGCAGGATCAGCCAGGAATACAGGTATTGAATTATCACTTGAATCAGATCTGATCAGGAACAGGAATTTCGGTTGGAATGTACTCTTCAACGGAAGCTACAATAAGAGCAAGGTACTGCAGTTCAATTACAATTATCTCAATCCCAATTTCCTCACCTTCAGTACATCCTCCTCCATATTGGGAAGCAATGCAGGCGCTGTGCTGAAAACAGGCTATCCGCTGGATGCGATATTCACGCATCGTTTTGCGGGCCTCGACAATACAGGAACTCCCCAATATTATTCCTCCGCAAATAAAAAAGTATACGGAAACGAACTGGCTGTAGATGATATGAAGAATTCCGGTACTGCCAGACCTAAATTCATTCTTAGTCTTACCAATACCTTCACCCTGGATAAATTCGACGTTTCTTTCATGATGATCTCTCAATTGGGAGCTGTATTCCGCAGGGATGGTTTCAATGGCGATAATATCGAGCATAAAGATGTAGCCAACCGCTGGAGAAAACCGGGAGATGAAGCGCATACTATTTTCCCCAAACTGGCGGCATTCAGTACAGATGCCTGGTACTTCCCTTACTCAGATGTGATGATTGAAAAGGCCGATTTCCTGAAACTGAGAGATGTGACCGTTTCCTACAGGCTTGACAATAAAATTTGGGGCAATACAGGACTCAACAGCGCCAGGATCTATTTCCAGGGTCGCAATCTCTGGACCGTAACGGCCAATAAAGTGGGCGTAGATCCTGAAACAATTGCACAGGGAGCGGGTTTCTCTGTCAACAGGCAATTGCCACTCAGACCTGAATTGTATATCGGATTTTCCGTAAACCTCTAATCTAACTATTATGTTCAATCGAAAATATTATCTATTCATTGCTGCGGCATTCATGCTGGGATCCTGCAAAAAATACCTCGATGTAAAACCGAAAGGAAGACTGATCCCTGCAACAGTAGCTGAATTTGACAAGCTCCTCGATAATACCAATACCGCTGAATCCAATTTTCTGGACCATAACAAAGGCTCCATGCTCACTTCACTCGGTGATAATATAGAGATCACGGAAGGACAGGGAAAAGTGGGCTTTATTCTGAACAGCCATCCCAATGTGGAAAGATACTATGCTTACATTTTTCGTCAACCCTACAAAGATCCCAATAATCATGATCAGTTCTGGAGCGAAGGTGTATTGGGCATCTATCCGCAGGTATCCTATTTCAACAACCTGATTGAAGGTATTCGTGGCATTGGTCAAAAAACAGAGGAAGGAGAATTGGCGGGTAAAAGATCCATTGGCCAGGCGCTGGTTGCAAGAGCCTGGTGTTATTTCAATGCCAGTATGATCTACGGACCGGTTTACAAACCGGGTGCAGACAACTCTGCTAAAACAATCCCTTACCTCCTGGGTACAGATATCAATCAGCAGCTTCCCGATCTTTCAACCACACAGGAAGTATTTGACAAAGTATTGAAAGAACTGCATGAAGCCCTGCCTTATCTTCCTGCAAGAGCAGGCTGGCCTTCACGCGCCAATAAGGCCACAGGTGAGGCGATGCTGGCATATTACCATCTCTTCACCCGCAAGTACGATAGTGTACTGCATTATACAAATCTGGCATTGGCTTCTGTAGGGAATGTCTCGAATGTTATTTATGATTACAATAAATTCAGGCTGGCAGATTCCACACCCTCCAAAAGGACCACCACACTTTTGCTGACACCCCAGGACTCGTATACGAATACTGTGACCAGCAGGGAAATATTGTTCTACCGTGGAACCGACAAAGATGCAGGTATCGGTGGATCGCTTTCATACCCTTCAGCAGAACTGATTGCCCTGTATGATCAGGCAACGGATCTCCGCTTCAATTTGTTCTACCTGAATTCCCCCGGCTACAAAACGCCACTGGGCGGTGGTTATGATGATGGTATGCGTATCAGCAATTACCGTTTCCGCAAAACAAAAATGACAGAGGGCTTCTCCTGGCCTGAAGTACTGCTGATGCGGGCAGAAGCTTATGCAAGAATGAATGAGCTGGGCCTGGCCATTGCCGATCTCAATACCCTTCGTCAATTCAGGTTCAAGACCGGTACGCCGCCATTGACCGCCGGTACACAGGATGAAGTGATCAAATGGGTGCTGGAAGAAAGAAGACGTGAATTGCCGATGGGCGGCTACAAAAGATTCCTCGATCTCAAACGATTTACGCTGGATGCCGGTAAACCCTGGTCAAAAACACAGATCACCCATACCATTGCCGGACAGAACTATACCGCTACGATCGATTCAAAGGATTTTATCCTGCCCATCAGCAATGTTGTACTGAAGTTCAATCCGAATTGGGGTATCCCGCTCGATACCCGTCCATTTTAATTGATGCCTTATGAATAAGAGAAAATTTGTATCGTTTTTCATACTGACCGGCTTTGTTGCTACCGCTATGGCGCAACCGAAAGTTGTAATCAAGGGAACCATAAAGGGAGACCTGAAAGGGAATAAGAAAGTATATGTGTTTGGTGATAATGTGCAGCAGGATTCAGTTGAGATCAGGAATGGCCGGTTTGAGATCCGTTTCCCCTGGCTAAAGGATGCAGTACCTTATATTTATTCAGAATACGATTCGAAACTGAGAAAGGGGCCGCCTTCTTTCCCGGTAGTGGTGGATGGTCCGGGTACAGTTCAAATCAAACTGGATGATGTAACAAAAGGGCTTCGTTCCGGAAAGATCACAGGCAGTCGCTCTGCCATGGCCTTTCAGGATTTTGAAGAAGGAAGGGAAAAGCTCAGGGATTCCATCAAAGCAGTGATGGATGAGCGTAAGCGGGGAGACGGTGGTAAGCAGGATACGGCCTGGAACATGGCTCATCTCCAGATGACCCGCGAATGTTTAATGCCTTATATCAGCCGGTTTGTGGAAGCCCATGCGGATTCTTATATCGGGGCCTTTATTCTTGCACGCTATCAGGCGGTAATTGCTTCGGATGAACTGGAAAAGCTTTACAATATGCTGGGGACTGACCAGAAGAGTACAGCTGCTGGAGAATCAATAGCCATTCGTATAGAAGGAATGAAGAAAGCTGTAACAGGAAACCAGGTAGGTGAGTTTACATTGAATACACCGAAAGATGAGCCGGTTGCTTTCAGCAGTTTTCGTGGGAAATATGTGTTGATAGATTTCTGGAGCAGCTGGTGTGGGCCTTGTAAGGCGTCTTTCCCTCACATGAAAGAAGTGTATAAGAAATATCGAAGTGATCAATTCGAGATCGTTGGCATATCGATAGATGAAGATAAGAGCGCATGGCTGAAAGAACTGAATACGCAGCAACTGCCCTGGCCGCAACTGCTGGACAACAAAAAGATCTATATCAGTGAGTTTGCCGTAACAGGTGTTCCTACCGTATACCTGATCAGCCCGGAAGGAAAGATCATGATGAAGGAGATCGGGTTCGATAAGAATGGAAATGGAAAAATAGAAAACAAGCTGAAAGAGCTGTTTGAAAAATAACAGGGTGCTGGCAGTCGCTCGCCTCCGGCGAGTGACTTGTATTTGTTCGCCTCCGGCGAACACCGCGTCGTCGGAGGCGAGCGACTGGCCACAGCGAAAATAATTGCTATGGAAACGAAGAGGCCGTATCATTGATTTGATACGGCCTCGCTTTATTATTCAATCATTCGATCACATCCCTTAAACTATACCTGCCAGTTCCAGGCTTTTCTTTTTTAGTTTCCTGATCTCCACATCTTCGATGATAGCATCCGGCGAAAGGATCAATGAAGTATTGTTTTCCCTCCACCATTTGTTGCTGCGCAATTCATCGAAGCTCAGCACACCTACCAGGTATTTGCGATCGGTTTCTGCATGCCATTCTTCGATCCACTCGAATTTGTCTTTTGGGATGTATTTCCAGTCGTCGAAGCTAACGTATACGCGCACGTAGAAATCGTTGGTGAGTTCCTGCGGAACGTGGTGGTAGAGTTTTTTGTATTCGTATTTGTACTGGTAGCGGAGTGCGGAGAGGTCGCTCAGTACTGCGGATGCTGTAGGGAAGCTGCCTGCGCCTTTGCCGTAGAAGAATTGTTTGTCGGCAAATCCGCTTTCGATCACCACGCCATTGTATTCGTTCTTCACGAAAGCGAGGTGGTCATCATGTTTGATGAATTGCGGCAATACGAATGCGGCTACTTTTCCATTCTGTAATTTCTTGGCCTGGGCAACCAGTTTGATATCGTAATGTTTTTCGCGGGCAACATTGGCGTCTCCTGCCTGTACGTTCTGGATACCATTGAACACGATATTATCGGGATGTTCAATGATGCCATAAGCGTGTGTGAGGAGGAAGGCCCATTTGTTCACGGCGTCGTATCCTTCCACATCGAGAGTGGGATCGGATTCAGCGAAGCCGAGCTGTTGCGCCAGGATGAGGGCATCGCGGAAGCTCAGGTTCTCTTCGAACATCTTGGTGAGGATGAAGTTCGTGGATCCGTTAACGATAGCTTTGATAGAATGGAGGAGATCGTTATCATAATACTCTTCCAGGTTGCGGATCACGGGGATGGATGCACAGGCGGCGGCTTCGCAGAGGAAGGAGCGGTCTGTTTGTTTTTGCAGTTCCAGTAATTCCGTGAGATGTTCTGCGATCATTTTCTTGCTGGCGCTTACTACATCTTTTCCGTTTTTGAGGGCGGTGGATACGATATCGAATGCGGGCCCGGATTCATTGATCACTTCCACTATCACATTGATCTCGGGATCGTTGAGGAGAACATCTTTATCAGTTGTGAAAAGGGAATCTGGTGCGTTGCGTTTCTTTTCCGGGTTCTTGATACATACCTTCTTTATGCTGGCTTTCAGTGAAGGCGTTTGCTGCAGCACTTTGTAAAGTCCTTCGCCTACTACGCCAAAACCGAATAAGCCGATCGTCAATTGTTTGTGTGCGTCCATCGTTGATGATTATATATTGAGTGTTTTATCAGATAGAGATTACATGGTTACTTCCCATTCGTCTTCAATGAGTTTCCAGTCATTGAAGGCTTCTTTTCCGCCGCGGATCTTCCAGTCGGAGTCGATGGTCAGTTTGGAACTGATACCGCCTCTCGGGTTGCAGATCATCACGAGCCGCATTCGCGCTGGTTCGTAAGCTGCCTGGAGATCATCATAAATGATATTGATCAGTCGCTCGTAGGAAGCAACGATGTTGCGCAACTGGAAGATGTATTGTTTGAGTGATTTCAGTTCTATCACTTTTTTCCCGGGATAGAAGGTGAGGTAGATCACTGCAAAGTCCGGTTGCTCTTTAACACCGAGGAAGGTGAATTCGGGGATTTTGATCTTTATCTCGTACGCCTGGTCTGTAGGGTTCGGGATGCCTTTCAAAATTGTCCGGTCGATGTCTTTGTACGTCTTGATTATTTCCTGGCTCATAATATTAAAAACTTAACAGGCTGCTACTTGCTGTGTATTTGATTTTTTGAGTTTGGCAGCGCTGGTATTGAATGCCTGATCGAGATCGCTGATGAGGTCTTGAACATCTTCGAGGCCGAGGCTGAGCCTGATCAGGCTGTCTGAAACACCCGCCGCCTGGCGCTTTTCGGCGGGGATGGTTTTATGCGTCATGGTGGCTGGATGGCTCACGAGGCTTTTGATACCACCGAGGCTTTCGGCCAGTTTGAACAAATTGGTACTGGTAACAAGTGCAGTGGCTGCATCGAGATGGTCTTTCTTCAATGAGAAGCTCACGATACCGCCGAATCCTTTGGATTGTTTTTTGGCTGTTGCGTGATTGGGATGTGATGCGAGGCCGGGATAATACACTTTGTCAACTGCAGGATGTTGCTCCAGGAATTTTGCGATGGCGAGTGCGCTTTCGCTGTGCTGACGGATGCGAAGGTGTAATGTTTCTATGCCGCGGATCACCAGCCAACTGTCGAATGGCCCGAGGATATTGCCGGTGGCGTTCTGGTAGAATTTGATGCGTGCGCCGAGCCCGGGATCTTTGGTTACTACCAGTCCTGCTATCAGGTCGCTATGGCCTCCGAGATATTTTGTGGCGGAATGCACAACGATATCGGCTCCCAGCAACAGCGGTTGTTGCAGGGCGGGAGTAGCGAAGGTATTGTCCACACAAAGCCAGGCATTGCATGCTTTGGCGATTTTGGCAATGGCTTCGATATCTGAGATCTTCAAAGTAGGATTGGTAGGTGTTTCCAGCCAGATCAGTTTTGTTTTGGGTGTGATGGCATCCAATACTTTGGCGGGATCGGAAGTATCAACAAAATTGATCTTGATACCAAATTGTTCGTACACCTGTGTGAAGAGGCGGTAGGCGCCGCCATAGATATCATCTACGGCAACGATCTCGTCTCCTGTTTTGAGGAGCTTTGCAACCGCATCGATGGCTGCGAGGCCGGACGCGAATGCGAGGCCTGTGGCGCCGCCTTCGAGTTGCGCGATCAGTGATTCCAGAGTGGCGCGTGTTGGGTTGCTGCTGCGCGCATAGTCGTACCCTTTATTCACACCCGGTGCCTCCTGCACGAAGGTGGAGGTTTGATAGATGGGCACGGATACAGCTCCGGTGAGTGGATCAACAGGAATGCTGTGAATGAGTTGTGTTGTCGCTTGCATGATAAACAGTTTTTGTGATGATGCTTTTGTTGTTGTTTTTTTTCAGTGAGCACCATCGTTGATGATTGTTGAATAGACAGTGTTCTGCGACAGCCATTATCAAGAGTGGAGAACGATCGGAGAGCGTTGTTTTGCGGATGTACCGGGGCTGTTAAGCATACCGGCAGGGGCAAAAAAAAACTCTTCCGATAGTCAGGAAGAGCTTTTCAATATGTTTTGAAGGCGTATTGTTTGAAGCTATTATCTGACTTATCAGTCCGTTGTTGAACGGTGGTATTGGCACCTTTTTCTTTCCGGCATTGCTGACGTAAAGAATAGGTTGTCAAGGCTTCATCGGGCCATTTCCCTCTGCCTTTCTTGATAAGAGATGTAAAAAGAACTGGCGCAAAGATAATGAGCAAATCGATATAAACAAAAAAACCTGGAGACCGAAGTCTCCAGGTTGTTATTACGGCGGAATGAGACCGTTTAGAATCTGTAGCCTACAGATACACCGAAGCCGGTGTTCTTGATTTTTTCGTTTTCTGGTTTTTCGCCTTCGAATTTCGGCACCAGATTGAGCATACCTAACTGAGCATTCAGTTGTACAGAGAACTTGTTGGCAAACTCATAACCAAAAAGCAGGTTACCACCAGCATCGATACGCTTCAATGGAACCTTGCCCATGTCTTCCATTTTGGCATCATTGGTGAACTTGATGTCAGCTTCGCCACCATCACCTTTTACTTTGCCTGTGATACCAATCCCTACATAAGGTCCTACGCCAAGCAGAAGTTTACCTTCTCCCAGATCAGCTTTGTAGAGAAAATTTACAGGAACCTCGATATAGCCGAGATTCATTTTTACATCTCCTTCTCCATCAAGTTTTGCTCCTTTGGTGCTGAATAATACTCCTGGTTGAAGATAAAACTCATCAGCGAGAGGGATTTCAGCGTTCACACCAACGTGGAAGCCTACCTTCATTTTGTTCTCAAGTTTGTTATCTTCTTCATCTTTGCCATTCAGATTTGTGAAGTTTGCACCTGCACGAACACCGAAAGTGGTTTTACTTTGTGCGGATACTGCGCCTGCCGTCAGAGCTAAAACTGCGCTAAGAGCCAAAAATTTCCTTTTCATTTTTTGGTTTTTAATTTAAGAATTGAAATTAGGGCTGGATTATAAATAAGTAATTGATCTCAGTTTCCCTGTTTAATTTCAATTTTCTCATGTTAAATAAGCACAATATGCAAAAACGAGTAAAATGCTAATTAATTGTTTGATTCTTTCTTTGCATCAGCTTTCATCTTCTCATTGGCGGTGATCAGGAAGTTCACGCGACGGTTTTGTGCGCGGCCTTCGTCCGTATCATTGGTAGCTACGGGAGCTGATTCGCCATAACCTTTGGTAGTTACACGGCTGGAAGCAACGCCATTCCTGGTGAGATAGCCGGCAACAGAAGTTGCCCTTCTCTGGGAAAGTTGCATGTTATACTCATCGGTACCTCTTGAATCAGTATGACCCTGAACCTCGATGTTGGTATCAGGATACTCTTTCAGGATCTGAACCAGTTTGTTCAGGCTGTTCTCTGTTGCAGGAGTAAGGTCTGCCTTGTCGAAGCCGAACAGTACGGCGTTCTTGTCTGCAAATTCAACAACGATACCTTCACCAACACGCTCAACGGTGGCGCCTGGTACTTCGTTTTTGATCTCAGCAGCTTGTTTGTCCATTTTCTTTCCGATCACAGTACCGGTTACACCACCCACTGCTGCACCAATGATAGCGCCCAGTGCCGCATTACCTGCCACTTTTCCGATGATAGCACCTGCCGCGGCGCCACCTGCCGTTCCAATCACTGCTCCTTTTTGTGTTTTGTTCATGCTGCTGCAGCCAGCTAATAAAACTGAAGCTGCCATAAGTCCTGTCAGGGTGTTTTTGAGTAATTTCATAGTCTTTTTTTTTAATGTAATCAAGGTAACTTTCTAATGAACTGAGTGTTCGCTAATTATCAGAGCGGGCTTCATGATGCTGCAAAACTCATCAAAAAAAGTTACAATCCGAAAATCAGAATATCCACCTGATCTTGAAAACTCATCCTTGCGCTTTCAATTTTTATACCACATTACCATTTTGTCACCTATCTCCTTGAACCTGAGTACCAAAAAGTAGTAAGATTGCTACAACTTTTCCGCCCGCCTTTTGTTCTTATCTTTGATGTTTTCCCGGTTAGGACTGCAATTTGTGTAGATATCTCATTAAAATAATATCCCGGAAAAAATTTAAATACAGCCTCTGCAATTATGGCAAATGTGAAAGTAAACAAGGCAGTGTCAGGTGAAAACGGACAAAATAACGGAACCACACAGCAGGAAATGATCGATGTCTTTGGAGCCCGGGTACACAATCTCAAGAATATCGACATCAGTATTCCAAAAAATAAATTAGTGGTGATCACAGGTATCTCCGGCAGCGGAAAATCTTCCCTCGCATTCGATACCATCTATGCCGAAGGGCAACGCCGCTACATGGAAAGTTTCGGCGCTTATGCCAGACAGTTCATCGGCGATATGGAAAGACCGGATGTTGATAAGATCACGGGACTTTCTCCGGTCATCTCCATCGAACAGAAAACCACCAATAAGAACCCGCGATCCACCGTAGGCACCATCACCGAGGTATACGATTTTATGCGTCTCCTGTACGCACGTATCGGTGAGGCTTACAGCTACAATACCGGGAAAAAAATGGTGAAGTTCTCCGAAGAGGAGATAGTGAGTAACGTGTTCCAGCGCTTCAGCGGAAAAAAGATCACCCTGCTCGCGCCGCTTGTGCGTGGCCGTAAGGGTCATTATCGCGAGCTTTTCGAAGACATCCGCAAGAAAGGCTATCTCAAAGTGAGGGTAGATGGTGAAGTGAAAGACCTGGTGCCGAAGATGCAGGTAGACCGTTACAAGATCCACGATATCGAAGTAGTGGTAGACAGGCTCCCTGTTTCTCCTGATATGAAACTCCGCCTCAGCCAGAGTGTTCAGAAAACTTTGCAGACCGGGAAAGACCTGATGTTCCTCCTGGTGAACGACAGCGATAAAGTGATCCAGTACTCCAAACAACTGATGTGTGAAGACACAGGCATCAGTTACGAAGAGCCTTCTCCCAACTCATTTTCGTTCAACAGCCCTTATGGTGCCTGCCCCACCTGTAAGGGACTTGGGGTGGTCTACCAGGTAAGTATGGACGCTGTCATCCCCGATCCTTCGCTTAGCATCAATGAAGGCGGTATTGCACCATTGGGCGAAGAAAGGGAGAACACCATCTTCAAACAGGTACAACAACTGGCGAAGAAACATAAATTCAAAATGGATGTGCCGGTGAAGGACCTTCCTGCCAAAGCAATGAACATTTTATTGTATGGCAATGAAACCGGACCAGAAGATGAAGAGCACCTCGATTTTGATTCAGTAGATACTGAGGCTAACCTTTACATGACTGAGTTCGAAGGCATCGTTCCCCAGCTCAAACGCTGGTTTGCGGCCAGTTCCAGCGATGCCATCCGGCAGTGGGTAGAACAGTTCATGGAACTGAAAGCTTGCCCCAGCTGCGATGGCGCCAGGCTGAAAAAGGAAAGCCTCTGGTTCAAAGTGGATGGAAAGAATATTTCAGAGCTTAGCGAATTCAATCTTGATAAGCTCATGGTCTGGTTCAATGATATTGAAGACAGGCTGAGCGACAAGCAAAATGTGATTGCGAAGGATATCCTCAAAGAGATCCGCGAAAGAGTACAATTCCTGCTGGATGTTGGATTGACCTATCTTACGCTGAACCGCGCCAGCCGCACGCTGAGCGGCGGCGAGAGCCAGCGTATCCGCCTGGCAACACAGATCGGCTCGCAATTACAGGGGATCACTTATATTTTGGATGAACCCAGCATTGGCCTGCACCAGCGCGATAACCAGCGTCTCATCACTGCCTTGCAGAATCTCCGCGATATCGGCAACAGCGTGCTGGTAGTGGAACACGATAAGGATATTATGATGGCTGCCGATCACCTGGTAGATATCGGCCCGAAAGCCGGCTATCATGGCGGAAGAGTAGTGGCGCAGGGCAATCCGCAGAGCCTGCTGAAACTGGATACGCTTACATCTTCCTACCTCAATGGACATCGCGGCATCGCAGTGCCTAAAGAAAGAAGAAAAGGAAACGGAAAATCCCTGGAGATCAAAGGAGCCAAAGGCAATAACCTGAAAGATGTGAATGTGAAATTCCCGCTGGGGAAATTCATTGTGGTGACCGGTGTAAGTGGCAGTGGCAAGAGCACGCTCATCAATGAAACGCTGTATCCCATCCTCAGCAAACATGCGTACAACAGCCGCATGACACCGATGCCTTACAAGTCTGTAAAAGGACTGGAGAATATCGATAAGGTGATCGAGATAGATCAGTCGCCCATCGGACGTACACCCAGAAGTAATCCTGCCACTTACTGCGGCTTCTTTACTGATATCAGAACTTTGTTTGCGGCAGTGCCAGAAGCAAAGATCCGCGGATACAATGCGGGCCGTTTCTCTTTCAACGTGAAAGGAGGAAGATGTGATGTTTGTGAAGGTGGCGGTATGCGTGTGATTGAAATGAACTTCCTGCCGGACGTGTATGTTCCCTGCGAAAAATGCCAGGGTAAACGCTACAACCGTGAAACCCTGGAGATCCGTTATAAAGGCAAATCCATCAGCGACGTGCTGGACATGACGGTGGAAGATGCCGTAGTATTCTTCGAGAATGTTCCTTATATCTACCGTAAGATCAAAGTACTGGAAGAAGTTGGCCTGGGTTATATCACCCTGGGACAATCTGCTGTAACCCTTAGTGGTGGCGAAGCACAGCGCGTGAAGCTGGCCACTGAACTGGGTAAGCGCGATACCGGTAAAACATTCTATATTCTCGATGAGCCCACTACAGGGCTTCACTTTGAAGATATCCAGCACCTGCTGGATGTGCTCAATAAACTGGTAGAGCGTGGTAATACAGTGCTGGTGATAGAGCACAATATGGATGTGATCAAAGTAGCTGACCATCTTATCGATCTCGGCCCGGAAGGTGGTGATGGCGGCGGCCGCATTCTGTATGAAGGTGTGCCCGAAGGTCTGGTGAACGTAAAAGAAAGTTTCACCGGCAAATTCCTGAAAGACGAATTATAAATTCAGACGAAGGATAATTATGAAAAGAGTTTTGGTTGACATGGATGAAGTGATTGCAGACCCGATGACTGCAATGATCGACTGGTATAAGAAAGAATATGGTCTCGGAGTGGATTACTCGAAAATGAAAGGCTCCTGGGCAAACGGATTCCCAGAACAGCACCAGCATCTTATCAGGGCAAGATTGAATGAGCCCGGCTTCTTCCGCCATCTGCCGTTGATGAAAGACAGTCAGCGTGTGCTGGCTGAGATCAATAAAAAATATGAACTCTTCATCGTATCTGCTGCTACGGAATTCCCCAATTCACTGAAAGATAAGATCGATTGGCTGGGGGATCATTTCTCCTTTATCAGTTGGAAGCAGGTGGTGCTTTGTGGCGACAAGCGTCTTTGCGTGGGGGATTATCTCATCGATGATCATACGAAGAACCTGGTGCATTTTACCGGCAAGCCTTATCTTTTCGATGCTGCACATAACAAAGATGTGGAGGATTATGAAAGGCTGCATAATTGGGAAGAAGTGGCCAACGCTCTCCTGTAAGAGATTATACACTTTATAAAAAAACAAATGGCCGGCAATTGCTCATCGCCGGCCACTGAGGATACTGGAAGAACCAGAAGAAATTTGTTTGCTTTTACCAGTAAGCAAGAGCAGGGAGTGATCAATAAAATCTTTTTTGACTTGGGTACTGAAAATATAGGGAACGGACCAGGTTTGACTCAACCGGATTATTGGATTTTACTAATTTCCCCGCTGCTTACTGGCTATTAGTTATGGAAAAGCAAAGAACTATCTTATAGTACTATCACCTGCCCGTTTTCGATCCGCTCATCATCACTGAACACTTCAAACAGGTAATTACCTTTTTCTAAGTTGCGAACAATAGTGGTCTGATTGTTTTTGATATTCGCCTGCTTAACGAGTTTTCCTTCCACGTTGAACAGGTAGAACTGGTATACTCTGCCTTCTACGCCTTCAGCATTGAAGAACAATGCTTCGTGCTTAGCGTTTGGAAAGAGTTTTACCTTATGTTTTTTACTGGTCACTTTCTTCTGAACAACAATGGAGTCGCGGGTGGCAGCCTGCGGTGAAGCCGGCTGTGCTGCGGCAGAGGAGGAGGTTGTTGCCAGCGTTATTGAAAGCGCCAGGACGGATACAATATGAAACGATCGATGTTTTCTGTAGGGTACAAATAATTGCATAGGCTTATATTAATTGAACAGTGCAATTATTAAAGGGTACGGATCAACTAAAAATTTTATTTGGACTAGAACCTGATCGGACAACGGGTTGAATTGTTATAACCATCACCACTGCCTAACCTGATGCCCAGCTTGATACCAAAAGTATAGTAAGCATCATTCTGAGAGGGGTTCCCTCTTTGTTTTCCCGGAGCGTGGTATGGACTACCATCCACATTCTTATTGGCCATTCTTGTAGCCAGTTGGGCTTTCGCAACGGGGAAGTATTTATAGAACAATGCAGGATCGATATAATCTGTGCTTACACCGTCGATTTGGTCAGTGAAAGTAGTTCTGTGAATTACTTCGGCGCTGAGGCTAACCTTTTCATTGAGGAAATATTTCACACCAACGCCCAGTGGTAAGTTCATCTGCGTCAGTTTTGCAATCTTTCTGTCTGGATACTCTGCAAAGCCCTGACCTTCCAGGCTCAGTGGATTGAGGTCAACATATCTGCCGGTAAGCGGATCTTTTCCCTGTGGATTGAATTTGAAAATACCAACACCTCCAACTGCGTATGGACGCAATTTGCGGAATACATCAGAGGGATCATACTCCAAAAACACTGTTGGATATATTTCTGCCAGCAGAAGGCCTTCAGTGAATCTGGAACGGAAATCCTGGTTACGTGATTTACGGGCTTCTTCATATCCGCCCTTGCCTTTGATGATGGCATCATCACCTTCAAGTTTTCCGAAATTCCCTGCCAGCCTGAATCCGAGCCATTCGGTGGGTTGATAGGTTACATACAGGCCATAAGTAAGGTTGGTCATCGGGAAGTTATTATCCTTGAGGAAGGTGGTTCCCTTTCCTGCGTTACCACCAAGGTCTCCCAAAAAGTTGGAAGGGCCCAGGGTTGCTCCAATTTCCCAGGAAGAAGACTTCTCTCCATACTGGCTGAATGCGGGCAGGCTACCACAGAGAACCGCAAGCGATAATACCCAGCGCTTCCCTACAGAAAAGCGTAGATGCTGTTTCATGAGATATTAGATTTTTAGTTTTCAGACGGTCAATGGATCATGTGTTATATCATCAATAACACCACTATGCGATAGTATAAACGCAGAATTGTGCTTTTTTGTGTGTTGCGCACAAAAAAAATTATTGTTGTGAAATAATTGTGGAAAAGCTTGCTCAGCGCGAGTTATAACGTATCATCTCTATGTGTTCAATATTGTCTTCCAAATAAATTGGACTGGTTTGTTCAAACCCAAGTGAGCTGTAGAATTGTTTCAGGTATAGTTGTGCTCCTATTTTGATATCGTATGATCCCCATCGTAATTTTACCTCATCGATACTTCTTTGCATCAATTCTCTTCCTATTCCGGTACCGCGAACTAACGGAGATGATACCACGCGACCAATAGATGGAAGCTCATAGGAAATCCCCGGTGGCACCAGCCTGGTGGATGCAGCCAATAATTCACCCTGCCATCCCATGAGGTGGGAACATTGCTGGTCTTTATTATCCATATCCAGGAAAACACATTGCTGCTCCACAACAAAAACTTCGCTGCGGAGGCGAAGGATGGCATAGAGTTCAGCAGGTGTGAGCGCTGCAAATGGTTTAACTGACCAGGTGGTAGAAGGCATGATGGCTGTTTAAGTTGGATTAATAACCGTATTTGTCTTTCCAGAGATTTTTCAGATAACGGCGAAGTTCATCTTCCCTGGCATTTTTCCCGGGAGTATAGAATGCGCGGCCCGCCAGTGTATCCGGCAGGTATTCCTGTTGGGCGAAATTATTATCGTAATTATGGGAATACTGGTAGCCCTTGCCATAGTTGAGGTTCTTCATCAGTTTGGTAGGGGCATTACGGATATGCAGGGGCACCGGCAGATCGCCGTGCTGATGCACAGCGGCAATGGCTTCGTTGATGGCCATATAGGATGCATTGCTCTTGGGAGATGAGGCAAGGTACACGGCACACTGGCTGAGAATGATCCTCGATTCAGGATAACCGATCTTATTCACGGCATCGAAAGTGGTATTGGCCATCACCAGCGCGGTGGGATTGGCATTGCCGATATCCTCACTGGCCAGTATCACCAGTCTCCTGGCGATGAATTTCACATCTTCCCCTCCTTCGATCATACGCGCAAGCCAGTATACGGCAGCGTTAGGATCACTGCCCCGGATGGATTTGATGAAGGCGGAAATGATATCGTAATGCTGTTCTCCGCCTTTGTCGTACATGGCAATGCGTTGTTGCGCAATTTCCATTACGTCATTATCAGTGACTACGATGGGATGATCTGCATCTCCAGCATTTCCGGTACTGAGCGTATCGATCACCAGTTCAAAGAGGTTGAGCAGTTTCCGGGCATCGCCACCTGAGATATTGATGAGTGCGGAAGTTTCTTTCAGCTCAATGTTCTTCTGACTGAGCAGCTCATCATCCTGCATGGCATGTTGCAACAGTTTCACCAGGTCTGATTCTTCAAGGGGCTTAAGCACATAAACCTGGCTCCTGCTGAGGAGGGCGCTGTTCACTTCAAAGCTGGGGTTCTCGGTAGTGGCGCCGATCAGGGTGATGGTGCCTTTTTCAACTGCTCCGAGCAGCGCATCCTGTTGTCCTTTGTTGAATCGATGGATCTCATCGATGAAGAGGATCGCTTTATCTGTCCGCTTTGCAATATCGATCACTTCACGAACATCTTTCACGCCTGCACTGATGGCGCTGAGGGTGAAGAAAGGAAGCTGCAGGGTATGTGCGATGATATTGGCAATAGTGGTTTTACCGGTGCCGGGTGGGCCCCAGAGGATCATGGAGGGTACTTTGCCCTGCTCGATGGAAGTGCGCAGGATACTGCCCTTGCCGGCGAGATGTTGTTGTCCCACCAGTTCATCGAGGCTCTCGGGCCTTAGTCGCTCCGCCAAAGGAATGGATGTAGCTGCCATAGGAAGGGCGAAGTTACTAAAAATATTAGCTAATGAAAAGCAAAGTGCAGAGTGTGGCGGGGCTGACTAAAAAGGTTATTACATTTCATTTCGCTGTGCCCACTCGCTCGCCTCCCGGCGAGTGAGTTTTAATTAGTCGCCTCTGGCGACGCGGTGTTCGCCGGAGGCGAACAAATAGAAGTCACTCGCCGGGAGGCGAGCGACTGCCGGCTCTCGGCTTTCTTAGTCAGCCCACCACAGGCTGATTATTCAGCATCATTACCTGGCTGTTCGAAAACCCCTTTGAACAACTTCAGATAATAGTAAGTGATAAAAATATGCGTGAGCAGCACGATGCCGTAGATCAGGAAGAAACGTTCTATGAATCGCAGCGTTTTGAGTATTTCTTCCTTTCCGAAATTGGCTTCGGGTGGCATATTGTCCAGGGCCTGGGTGGCTGCATCATCGGCCAGATGTGGATTCCCCAGCAATGTGATGGATTGCATGATGAAGAGTACTGCGATGCCAACAGTGAAGTAGCTGTTCACTTTCATCAGGTCGCGCAGTTGCGGTTTGCAGTACATCCTGCGGTCGATGCCGCGTTGCAGGAAACGGAAACTGGTATAGCTGTAAATGATCACGCAGGCGATCAGGAACACGAACAGTAGCAGCACAGGATTGGCCAGGGCAGCTGGTATCACGGCCAGGAGCATCAGGGCAAGAAAGCCGGCTACCAGGAGCAACGCATAGCTGAGGATCCGATACAGGAGCAATGATTTCATCAGTTCGTGTTTTTCACATCCAGTTTGATGGACAGTTCATCCAATTGCTTTTCGTCGATGGAGGCAGGTGCATCCAGCATCACATCGCGGCCGCTGTTGTTCTTGGGGAAAGCGATGAAGTCGCGGATACTTTCGCTGCCACCGAGGATGGCGCAGGTGCGGTCGAAGCCGAATGCGATGCCACCGTGCGGGGGGGCGCCGTATTCGAAGGCTCCGAGAAGGAACCCGAATTTGTGTAAGGCTTCTTCCTTGCTCATGCCCAGTGCCGCGAACATCTTCTCCTGCAACTCGCGCTGGAAGATGCGGATGGAACCACCGCCGATCTCGTTCCCATTCAATACCATATCATAGGCATTCGCTTTGATATGATTGTAAGGATGTTCCAGGTATCTGGCTGCATCATGGATTATGGGATCGTTATCGATCATGGTCTGGATATGCGAAGGCTTGGGCGCTGTGAACGGGTGGTGGCGGGCAACCCAGCGGTTATCGTCTTCAGCATATTCGAAAAGCGGGAAGTCCATTACCCAGAGTAATTTGAATTCATCTTTTTTCCGGAAGCCGAGGCGTTCACCCATTTCGAGGCGAAGCTCGCTGGCTGCTTTGCGGGTGCGTTCTTCACGGCCCGCCAGGATCAGCACCAGGTCACCGGCTTTAGCGCCTGCAGCTGTGGCAATAGCGCTCAGTTGTTGCTCATTGAAAAATTTATCTACGCTGCTCTTATAGCTGATGGTTCCATTTTCACCGGCTGTACATTTAATATATACAAGTCCCTGCATACCGATCTGTGGTCGCTTAACCCAATCCGTTAGTTCATCGGTTTGTTTGCGTGTATATTCAGCGCAGCCGGGAACAGCAATGGCGATCACAGTTTCTGCATCGTTGAACACTTTGAAGTCCGTGCCTTCCAGCAGTTGTCCTTTTGCAGGCAGTTCATTATTGAGGGTAAAAGCGGATTTGATATTCAGCAGTTGCATGCCGAAGCGGATATCCGGCTTATCGTTCCCATATTGCCACATGGCGTCTTCCCAGGTCATGCGGGCTACCGGTTCTGTATAGTCGATATTCTTTACTGTTTTGAAGATATGTTTCACCATGCCTTCGAACATGTTGAGGATATCTTCCTGCTCCACGAAACTCATTTCACAGTCGATCTGCGTGAACTCGGGCTGGCGGTCTGCGCGGAGGTCCTCATCGCGGAAGCATTTAGTGATCTGGTAATAACGATCGTATCCGCTCACCATCAGCAATTGCTTGAAGGTTTGCGGGCTTTGGGGAAGAGCATAGAATTGTCCTGCATTCATTCGTGAAGGCACCACAAAATCGCGTGCTCCTTCGGGAGTAGATTTAATGAGGAAGGGGGTTTCGATATCCATGAACTGGTTATTGTTCAGGTATTCGCGGGCGGCTTTGGCCACGGCGAAACGCAGCTCAAGGTTCTTCTTCACGATATTCCTGCGAAGGTCGAGGTAACGGTATTTCATGCGCAGGTCATCCCCACCGTCGGTTTCATCCTGGATGGTGAAGGGAGGTACTGCTGATTTATTGAGAATAGTAAAAGAAGTGATATTGATCTCGATATCGCCAGTTGGGATATTGGGATTCTTATTGGTCCTTTCTGTAACAATACCTTTGGCCTGTACCACAAACTCACGTCCGAGTGGTTGCTGGTCCAGTTGCTGGTTAAGTTCTTCTCCAAAAAGCAGTTGTGTAATGCCATATCTGTCCCGCAGGTCGGCGAATGTGATACTTCCGAATTTTCTAACGCTCTGTATCCATCCGGCCAGCGTAACCTCCTGGCCCTGTTGTGCGATGCGCAGTTCGCCACAGGTATGAGTTCTGTACATGCTTATGTTGATTTTTTATAATATCAATAGTAAACCAATGCTTTGGGAGCAGTGGGGGAGGCAAAGGTAATGCTTTCATAATTTTGTGTGGGGGTACTTCCATTTTCAAATTATTCTTTCTATTTTGTTCCCGATTCAGTTACTAAAAACTCTCCTTCCACCTCCCCTGAAACGCCACCGTAACGAATCCATTCTTTGTGAAAGCCACCGTTGACGCAACGTACCTCTCTATTCACGAAAAGAAAAATGAGCCTTATGGAAATTTTGGTCATTTCCCTGGTGGTGATTGCTATTATCCTGCTTCATGGACCGGTGACCGAGTGTTTTAACCGGTTTTATGTAAAGCGGCAACACAAATCGTTCCTTACCCAGGAGCCTTTCTACCATTCTATTGTTTCCCAACACCTGAAATTTTACACTCGTCTAACGCTGGAGGACCAGCGAAAATTCCTCTTCCGCACCTTCCTGTTCCGCAAAGCGAAGCGTTTTCATTATATAGAAGTACAGGAGAGCAGCGAAATGCCTATCCTGATCAGCGCCGTTTCTGTGCAGCTGACTTTCGGGCTGGATAAATTCCTGCTCAATTATTTCCGCGATATCTATGTATTGAAAGATGATTACCATTATGGGTTCTACTCGCGTCCTTTCCAGGGGCATGTGGACCATAGCGGTATTTATCTCAGCTGGGACAATTTCATGAAAGGTGTGAATGGTGAAATGCCCAACTGCAATGTGGGCCTGCATGAAATGGGACATGCCCTCACGTATGTGAACTTCATCACCCAAACGGAAGAAGACAAGCATTTCAAAAAGGAGTTCAAGAATTTCTCCAAAGTAGCGCGTCCGATTTTTGAAGGCATGCAACGGGGAGAAAAGAATATACTCGGAGATTATGCCGGCACCAATTATCACGAATTCTGGGCCGTGAGTGTGGAAGTGTTCTTCGAGAACCCGCTCCGGATGCGTGAAGAACTGCCAGCACTCTTTACTGCCATGAGCAAACTGCTGAAGCAGGACCCGCTGGTAATATTGAACATGCATAAAATTGCCGCCTAGCGATAATATCTACTTTTCTACATTTTATTGTAATAACAGTATCGCCGGGGAGCAGTCGCTCGCCTCCCGGCGAGTGACTTTTGTTTAGTTGCCTCCGGCGACGCGGTGTTCGCCGGAGGCGAACAAATACCCGTCACTCGCCGGAGGCAAGCGACTGCTCCCTGAATTGGCAAGTTTCTTCTGAACTTTACGTAACTTTTGCGTCTTATTTATCATGGAGTACCAGGCGCAATACATCACACCGGATATCAAGCTCAGTTGTTATGAAGACAAATTCTTCAAATCGGAGATTGCTTTCGAGCATCATATGCTGATCTGGTTCATTTCAGGAGAAACGAAAATTGTGCAAACTGATGGCACGCGCGTTTTCAGAACAGGTGATATTTTTCTCATCCCCAGGAATCAGCTGGCCACCATCATCAATTATCCAAAGGATGGGCAGCCGCATAAAACAGTGGTGATGCACCTTACCACTGAGAGATTGAAAAAATTCTATGATAATATTCATTTCAAACCAATAGCTGCGCCACAGCCCAGGATCATGAGCTTTGATGAACATCCTTTATTGAAAAGTTGCCTCGCTTCGTTGATCCCTTATTTTGAAATGAAAGAAGCTTTCCCGGAAGATATTGCTTCGTTGAAGATCACGGAAGCCATTACTATCCTGCGTTCTATCGATAAAAAGATCGATACAGTGCTGGGTAATTTTGAAGAGCCGGGGAAAATAGACCTGCTGGGATTCATGGAGAAGAACTACATGTTCAATATGCCGATGGAAAAATTTGGATATCTCACAGGCAGAAGCCTTACCACTTTTAAAAGGGATTTCAAGAAAATTTTTCAAACCACTCCACAAAAATGGCTGACACAAAAGCGGCTGGAGCTGGCGCATTTCCATCTCTCACAAAAAAAAGCGAAACCAATGGATGTATGCCATGAAGTAGGATTTGAAAACCTGTCACATTTCTCTTTCGCTTTCAAGAAGCAATTTGGTTATGCTCCTACGGCTTTATTGGAACAGCGGTAGCGGATCATAACTCCAGTTCTTTATCGGGGAATTCTTTCACACCTTCAGGGCCTGTGATCCGGGGCCAGGCTTCGCCACTGTTACATTATTGCCTTTTGAATTTGCTTACCTGGAAAGGGTCCTTTTGAATCTTTGAACATCCGCCTCCGGCGTAATGCCAGTACCATAACGCAGATACCTGGCCAATTGTTGAGCAAAGAAGGGACCCAGTGAGCACCCTTTGGTTCCCATTCCATTGAAAATCCCCACTTGTTGATGAATTGGATGAAAACCTACGAATGGCCTGCGTTCAAGCGTTGCGGGACGGACAGCGGCTTTATGGTCTAAAAATTTATAAGGAAGTTTTACTGTTTGTTTCAACCAGGTTTCTGCAAACTGGCGGAAGCCGGGTGTTGGATTGATATTGTCAAATTCCCAGAGATAAGTGGAGCCAAGCCAGAAAATATCCCTGCTCCAGGGTATCAGGCTGAAGCCGCGCTTGAACACATGCGTGCCAGGAAGGCCGGGGATCTCCAGCCAGAGCGCTTCGCCTTTGTTGGGAGCGAAGGGCAAAGCGCTGAAATAAGGTGATGTTGAAGAATTCATTCCATCAGCAAAAAGTATGTACGTTGCCGTTAGGTCCTTGTATTGGATATTGTGGTTGCTCACCTGCAGTTGTTCGTGATCGAACCATTCTTCGCGGAGCTGATTGTTTTTAATCAGGCGTTGCCGGTAAGCGGGCAGGATGCCCGGGAGATTCACGAGATAGGCAGGTTGTATTTCCCCGTAACCAAAATCATAATTGAACCATGGGCGGAAATTGTTCTCGTCCGCCGGCTTTGCGAGATATTGCTGGTCTTCTTCAAATCTTTTATCGAAACTCACTTTCATTTGAGGAGTTGGGAAAAAGTCGATCACATTTTTTTGTTCGATGGCGGTTACGCCGATTGATTCCCCGAGCTCCCGGTAAGCATTCAATGCGAAGGGCAGTACTTCATCGATCATCCAGGTTTTGACGATGCGCCGTCCGGTAACGGGATTGATCACGCCAGCCGCCACTTTGGAGGCTGTATTGGATTGTGGTTGGTCGATCACCAAAAAAGAGAAACCTTCCTGTTGGAGATACCAACTGAGGAAGGTTCCTGAAATGCCCTGGCCTATAATGAGGATGTCGATTTGCATGAGGGCAAAAATATGTAGCCCTGTCTATTTTTCCACCACAACTTTTACTCCTTCGGAGTGTGAAGTGAATTCAGGCGCATACATGCACTGGATGGTGGTAATGCCATTGCTGAAATTACCGGTATGGGTCACAAACATGGGATACTCGAACACCCAGGTTCCCTTGCGGAGATATCCGAAGAAGAAATTGGTGCTGGCATCTTTGGTGCTTTCGTAGTAACCGAGGCCGCCCTGGTACCTGTAGCCGCTCAGCACGTTCACGGGTTCCATGCAACTTGCGCGCATGTCTTTCATGTGAACATATTCCATATCACGGTCAACGCGCAGTTCTATGCGAACTTTTATTTTGTCGCCTACTTTTAAGATATCTCCTTCGTTCATGGGCTGGAGAACGGGACCGCGGTCTGAATGCTTTTCAACGAACAGTTTTTTCTGCAGGTTGAGCGGCGTGGATGCATGAGTGATCTTGTCCATATCCTCGAAATACTGCCAGTACACGGAGCCCCAGCTGGGAGCGGCGCTGTTGGCTGCATTGTTAACTGTTACTTTGATCTTGCCCATTTCGGGTTTCACCTTACTGCCTTCTATTACATCTTTGAAATATCCAGTGCCCGCTTCCTGGTTCTTTTCATTGCTGCGGAGGATTTCTTTGCCAAGCTTAACCTGCACTTCCGGCGTGGAAGCGAGCCAGTTATTGCCTTGCAGCAGCAAAGCGTATACGGCGTCTGCAGTGGCCTTGGTGGTGCGCCAGTTCTGTGTTTGCTTTTGTTTCAGCAACCATGTCTTTGCATCTTCCACCGCTTTGGTATCGTTGCTTACTTCCTTGAATGCTTCGATGAGCAGGGCCTGTTTTTCTATCGGGGCCTGGTGCCAGTAATATCCGTAACCTGTATTGGTTTCTTTCCAGTACATGCCCATCTCTTCGTTCCTGATCGCATTTTCTTTCAGGGAAGCCATGATGGCTTTGGGCATGGTCTTGTCGCCTGTTCGGTTCAGTGCAATAGCGATCATACCCTGCATATAACGGTTCTGCTTCAGCCAGAACTGCTGTGATTGCTTGCGATAATAATCGTAAGCTGTTTTGCTGGCGGCAGGGACCTTGATCTCGGGGAAGAAGCTGCGCATATAGAGGTACTGGATCTGCGTATAGCCGAGATTGTTATCTGTGAGCTTTATTTTATGCTTCACGAGATAATCATAATCCTCTTTAATTTTCTTATCGAGATAGGGAACGATGGTTTCGATGAGCCCGGTCATTCCTTCTGCATCTTTCGGTAAAGCTTTGAGCTGTCTTAAGCGGCCGATGCCTGTTGCGATGTACTGGCTGATGTAACGGTCGTCAGGGCCGCCTTTGAACCAAACGAATCCGCCATTGCTGCTTTGCAGGTCCAGCAGTTTGTTGAGTGATGATTGCAGCTCGGTGCTCATGCGTACCATATCGAAGAGCAGGCCGATCTGTTTTTTCTGTTTGGTTTCGTCCTGTGCCTGCAATACCCAGGGCGTTTCCTGCAGCAGCACTGATTTCAGTTCTTCATTTTTCATCAGGTTACTGAGCAAAGCACTGGTATCGGCATTCTTCCAACGCTCGAAGGTGGCTTTCAGTGTTGGGGTTGAATTGGCGATATTGGTAGCAAGTGCATTGGCATAGTAACGATTGAACAGTTGTTCTGCACATTCGTAGGGATATTCCATCAGGTAGGGCAGTGATTGTACTGCATACCAGGCGGGGTTGGTAGTGAATTCAACAGTGAGCGATTGATGGCCCAGGGTTTCGCTGCTTCCACTCTGCAGCAATTTGGTAAAGCTGAAATCCTTGCTGCCGTTGCCGCGCATGGGGAGGGGCAGGCTTTCGGTCACCAACATACGATTACTCACAACCGGCAGGATGGCTTGCTCTCCATCGGAAAGCGTTTGTTCTCCGCCTTTGGCCTCGGCCACTACGCGGTAGGTGAGTGGACGGTTATATTGATAGGGGATCAGCATGGAAAAGCTTACAGGTGTGCTTTGTCCGGCTGCCACAGTGAAATATTGATTGGGCATTACATTGTTGAACCAGCCATCCACAGATTGATTGGTGGATGGATCGATGAGCAGCAGCTGTACTTGTCCTGTGAGTTCTTTGCCGCTCAGGTTCACGATCTTGGTGCTGAAATCGATACGGTCGCCTTCGCGGAGGAAGCGCGGCGCATTGGGTTGCACCATTAGTTCCTTCTGTGTGATAATGTTCTTAGTGCTGTAACCGAAGGCCAGTTCTTTGGTATGCGCCATGATCATCCATTTCCAGGTTGTGAGCGCTTCGGGCATGGTGAAAGCGAATTCAACATTGCCATCGGCATCTGTCTGGAGCCCGGGAAGGAAGAAGGCAGTTTCATTGAGATTGGTGCGAACGGATGGTGATGCGGCCGGGGCAGTTGTCCTGCTTGTTGTTGCAGAATCAGTAACTACGGCAAAAGCCTCATCATTACTGTTGCCTGCTTCTGCTCTGGACTCTGCCACAACTGGAGCGCCTGCTACCATCATTTCACCCTGATCAACTTTCTTGCGCATGTACATTGTCTTCGGGGCCGCACCAGGAATGCCATAGTAATAACCCTGTTCCCCGATCTCCAGCTCATCATACTCCTTTCGGAAACTCTGATAATCCGTATTGATATTTTTCCTGTCGGCCTGCACAGATGCAAAGTTTGTTCTGCCATTCCAGTATTTGTTCATATAAACCTGTGGATAGAGCGAAGGCGTATTCCAGCTATGATCCACAAACTGATCAAGGGATGCATCATACATTGCAGTGAGCATTTCTGCCGCTACTTTCTCATTCTTCGATCCACTGATTTTCACTTTCCATTTTTCCTGGCTGCCGGGCAATGTTTTATCGCGGAAGGTCTCGTATGTTATTTTCAATTCCTTGTTGCTGTATGGAACCGCGAACATTTCACTGGCGGTATAGATCCTGTTGTTCTTCACAAATGCCATCGTTACGCCAGTATTTCCGAGGTCTTCTTCGGTAACGGGAATGGTGAAGGATTGTTGGCCCTGTGTAAGGTTGATAAAATCCTTTACATATTTTTCATCTTTCCTCACCAGGTCGCGGATGATAAAAGCCTTGCCCAGGTTTGTTTTGATGGTGTATTGAATTGTCTGGCCCGGTTCATAGGGTTGCTTCTTCGAATCGATGGCGAAGTAGGCTTCGGGATGAAGATCAGCGGCGGCGGAAAGCAGCAGGTATTTGAGCGCCTTCACTTCTTCTCCGAATTTATCTTTCGTGGTCACTTCTATCACATACCAGCCTGCGGGCAGTTTCAGTTTGCCTGTTGCGAATTTCCCATCGGCACTGGTGGTGTCAGTAATGTTCAGCACACTGGCGCCGCGCTGCCATTTGGATGGCTGGTTCTCATCTTTATAAATATCATTGGGGAAGAGGCGGTGGTATTCTTCTTCCGTCAATACAAATTCATCGGGTTGTTCCCAGTAACGGCTGCGGAACTGCCGTTGGGGCACTTGCAACGGATAAGCATTCAAGGTAACGGTTGCTTTCTCGAATGCGCCGTTGAGATTGCTGCTGCTGATCCGGATGGTAGAAAGACTGTCAACGGGTAATTCATTTCCTGCATCAACACTGAGTACCAGGGCCTGGAAACCCACGCTCACACTGGTATTGCCGCTGCGGGTCTCTCCATTGATATCTGTTACATCTGCACTCACTTGATAGATGAACCTGACCATCGATTTCTTATCGGCATTGCTCTCGGGTAATGCCGTGAAGCTTACTTTGAATTTGCCATTGGCATCTGTAGTGGTAGTACCATTGGTGATCTCCACTTCGTCCATCCTGCCGGGAGGCCAGATCTTAGGCATATAAAAATCGTAGAAAGGATAGATATTGCGGCGCACCACGCGATAGCTTACGCTGGCTCCGTCGATATTATTGCCGGCATAGGCTTTGGCAGTTCCCTCCACGGTGATGGTCTCATTGAGCCTGTAAGTGCCTGTTGGCTGATCAACTGTGACCTCAAATTTCGGTCGCTTGTATTCTTCCACATTGAAGTTCACATCTGATTTGGTGAATGTGTCCACAATCCTGAAGTTACCATTGAGCAAACCGGTGGGCAATGTGAAGCGGGCGGAATAGGAGCCGTAGGCATTGGTGGTTACAGGTATGCTGGTCACTTTCTGTCCGTTTGCATCCATCAGGTCCAGCGCAGTAGCGCGATTGGTGATGATGGATGATTGTTTACGCTCATTGTTCCTGTTCACCATTATCCCTTTCACATACACGATCTGACCGGGACGGTAGATAGCGCGGTCTGTGAAGAGGAAAGTGCTGTTGGTCTCTTTTTGAATATGATCATTCGGATTGTAGGAGCCATTGTATTGATAGTCATGTATGGCCAGGCGATCATCGCCTGCGCTGATCTCGATCCGGTACTGGTTGTCATCCCTTGTTTTTGAGCGGGACACGGTGAAACCTCCGTACTGATCGGTTACAAATTGCTCGCCTCTCCTGTCCTGGTACTTGCTGGCCTTATAATCATAATACCTGTTCCAGATCTGAACGGCAGCACGGGCGATGGGCTCACCGGTTGTTCTGTTCAGTACATGGTGATTGTGCTCACTTGAAATGTAAGCGATATTGGAAACATAGAAATGTTGTGCAGCCATCGGCCTGGTGAGGGAGAATTCATCCGGACTTACCAGGAGGATGTATTTGCCAACGGGAAGGCCGGCAACCGGGATTTCGGTTGTATGTTGCTGATAGTCTTTCGTGTCCGGAAGGCGTTGCACGAAGGTTTTGAATACAGGCTGTTTGATGAGTTTGCTCCAGTATTTATCGTCCCAGTGGTTATCATCGAGCTCATCAGCATTCACTTTGATGATGCGTGCCTGTAATTGGGTGATATTCCTGAAAGTGACCAGGGCCCTGAAGTTTTGAGCCGGCACATTCACTTTCTCTGCCTGTAGTCCGAGGAAGGGTTGTTTGATCTGTTGCAGGAGATTGTAACTATTGGCCCTTCCTTCGGAAGGGGTTTTGTCTTCCAGCACCTGGTTGAGGATGGACACTGCTTTCAGGTATTCATAGCGATGCGTTGTATCAGACTGTGCATTGTAACTGCCTGCAAGGCCGGAATAGTAACTGGCCAGCAGGTACCATGCCTGTGCGGCAAATGGCTGGCGGCCATATTTAGCCGTCAGCTTTTCCAATGCCTGTTTGTACAGTTCATCTTTATTGGGCATGGTGCCATAGGTGTTGGCGAATTCGATACGTTCGATATCTGCGTCCACCAATGCTTCAGGCTTTGCATCATTGAGGTGGAATTTCAGCAGGCGCTGGAAGAGCTGAAGCGCTTTGAACTGGTTTGACAGATCATCTTTGGTCTGGAATTTGGCCGACACAAAACTGTTCACCTCAGCCAGTGCTTCGGGCTGATTGATCTCGAAAAGATAAGCGGGACGTGTGATATTGCGGTCATCGGATTTGAAATAATCGAGCGCACGATGGGCCAGCAGGTCGAAAAGGGTGGGGCGCAGTTCGCGTACATTGCCTTTGCGGATGATGGCGTCATAACCGCTCAGTTTGGTCTGCTGCAGTTGCGCTTCATTGGAAAGAGATGCCTGGAAAAGCTCTGTGATCTTTTTATGGAAATCATCTGCCGACCAGGTATTCACATCTTCTTTTACGAAGTTGACGGTAGCCGTCCGGTTGCGCAGGCGCCAGCGTTGGTTATTGTAATACTGCCGGTAACTACCGGCGGCAATACTTTGCAGGATCGCTTTTGTGTTGCCGGTAGTGCCGGCAATCTCTTTATCGAAAGCGGCAAAAGCTGCTGTGGCGGCCTGTTCCGATTCCTGCTTTTCCCTGTCGAGTGCTATGCGCCAGGTAAGCGCTTTGATCTGCTGCGGTTCATTCTTCTCTTTTTTGGCCAGTGCATAGATATTGTTCACTTCTTTGAGTGCGGATTCAGTGAGCCCGCTCTTGTTGAGGAGGGAATCCACTTTTTTCCATAGTTTGTCGTAAGCATTCATTTTTTGTGCTGTAGTGGTTAGGACCAATAAAAAGGATAATGGAATAAGTAACAGGATTTTTTTCAGCAACATGCATTCAAATTTTAATCAAGGTAAATGATGCGGTATGAAAAAAGATTACATACCGTCAAAAAGTTAAAAAAAGCCTATGGCCCCATGTAAGATGCTGTTACAGTACAAACATGGGGCCATATGACTTGCCGACTGGTTAAGCTTCAGCGAATCATCGCTTCACGAAAACCTCTACTATGTTATCATTCTCATAGTCCAGGCTCAGAAAATACTGACCGGGACTGAGTTGTGCAGTGTTCAGCCTGTACTGGTTGAAGCCCTGTACAGTTGTTACCGTATTGGTTTGAAGGATCTTTCCTCCCAGGCTGCGGATAGACAACTGTGTTTTCACACTGCTGGTCCCCGTCCAGTCAACGATCAGCACATCGGTTACAGGATTGGGGTACAGGTTGTTCAGTGTTATGCCACTGTTTCCCGCGCGTACACTGATGGTCCTGGAATAGACGGAATTCCCCTGTCTGTCCACGATCCTTAACCGGTAATAAGTTCTCCGGAGTATAGGTCCCGGATCATTATAACTGTACCGGGTAAGCGATCCTGCTGCGCCTTGTGCCTTTACGGTGCCTGCATTGGCAAAATTGTAACCATCGATACTCCTGTTCACTTCAAAGTAAACAGCGTCCAGTTCCATGGCGGTGGTCCAGTTGAGCTGTACGCTGGGTTCAACGTAGTTGGCGGCGAACCCCGACAATGGATTTGAGGGCTGGTACAGTACCGGGGATGCACAACCGTTATTCACAAATCCATTGCTCACGCTTTTGCCATCTACCGGCTCGGGGAACCGGTAGAAGTCGCCATCCCTGGAGCTTTGCCTTTTCAACTGCTGCTTCCAGGTGAAATTGGCATAACAGGCCGCGAGATTGTTTACCGCGAGTGTGACAGTTTTAATGGTGTCAGCGTTGCTTTGGCTCAAAAAAGTTGGCAGGGACGGCTCAAGCAGGTTCCGGTACAGCAGGTATACGGAGCCGTATTGTTCGCAGAGCGAAGAGAAATCATACACTACATCCACCAGGTTAGACATGAAGATCACGAAAGGAATATTGGGTGGTATGATGGCCCCATCGTCTACCGTTGAGATACAACCGCCAGTGGGTACGGCACCTGTATTGGCGGCGAAGTCGTCGTCATTGGAAGCTGTAATGGCTCCGTTTTGAGGAAGGATGATATTGAGATCATTCACATTAAGCGGCTTGTTGCCGTTAATCAGAATGATAAATTCATTGCGGTTTTCCTGTATACCTGTGCCGCATCCGTTGGCCATAATACCTACTATCCGCGGACATTGCTGCGCTTGCAGGTTCAGGGGAGCATAACATGCTATAAATAGAAGCAGGTAAACATGTTTCATACACCATAAATTTAGTTGCGGGACCAGGGAGGAGGGGTACCTGTAATTTACGAAATTTCCTTTGCCGGAGGGGATAAGGCTTCGCGGTTGAGAAAATAAACCGGCGCAGGAGACCGCTCCGCCTTAACCCGCTCCTGCTGGCATTCTGTGTGGCAGAAAGTCTGTTGGTGCAGGCACATGAAAAAAGGATGAACAGTGCGTTCATCCTTTTTCAATATCGGGTTCAGCTTTCGCTTATTTTTTGATCACTTTTGCAATGGTAGCGCCGATATCTGCGGGGCTTTTCACTACGTTGATGCCGCATTCTGCAAGGATGGCCATCTTGGCTTCGGCAGTATCTTCTGCACCGCCAATGATAGCGCCTGCATGGCCCATCCTGCGGCCTGGAGGAGCGGTTTGACCAGCAATGAAACCAACAACAGGTTTCTTGTTGGGCTGATCTTTATACCAGCGTGCAGCTTCAGCTTCCATGCCGCCGCCGATCTCTCCGATCATTACGATCGCTTCAGTTTCTGCGTCATTCATGAAGAGTTCGAGCGCTTCTTTGGTAGTGGTCCCGATGATGGGATCACCGCCGATACCCACTGCAGTAGATACGCCCAGTCCGGCTTTCGCCACCTGGTCGGCAGCTTCATATGTGAGGGTACCTGATTTGGATACGATACCGATCTTGCCGGTTTTGAATACGAAGCCAGGCATGATACCTACTTTGCATTCGCCCGCTGTGATCACACCAGGACAGTTGGGCCCGATCAGCCTTGTTTTGGTTCCCTGCAGGTACAGTTTGGCTTTCACCATGTCCTGAACAGGAATGCCTTCCGTGATACAGATCACGAGGCCGATACCGGCTTCTGCTGCTTCCATGATAGCATCAGCTGCAAATGCAGGTGGAACGAAAATAATGGAAACATTCGCGCCGGTTTCTTTTACGGCATCAGCTACGGTGTTGAACACGGGCCTGTCCAGGTGGGTTGTACCACCTTTATTGGGGGTAACGCCGCCCACAACATTGGTTCCGTATTCGATCATCTGCACAGCGTGGAAAGTGCCTTCCGTACCGGTAAAGCCCTGCACCAGTATTTTGGATTGTTTATTCACTAAAATGCTCATAGCGGGTATTTAAAAGTTGGGCAAAAGTAAGGGAAATGGGTCAAGATGGAAAGGAAGGGGACGGGTTATTTGATCAGGTCGTCCATATTCCTGTTGTTATCGATCCTGCCTGTTTGTTCCAGCATCCGCATGTCCTTGGCGTCTTTCAGGAATTCGGAAGCAAAAATGAACTCATTCAGCAGTTCGTTTTTACTGAATATGATCTCTTTGTTACTTCCTTCCCATTCTTTCACGCCTTTGTGCATGTAGATGATATGGTTTCCGATCTCCATCACGGAGTTCATATCATGGGTGTTGATGATGGTGGTGATATTGTATTCTTGCGTGATCTCGTTGATGAGTTTATCGATCACCAGTGATGTCTGGGGATCGAGGCCGGAGTTGGGCTCATCGCAGAACAGGTATTTCGGGTTGAGAACTATGGCCCGTGCAATGCCCACCCTTTTTTTCATACCGCCGGAGAGTTCGGCGGGGAATTTCTTGTTCACGTCTTTCAGGTTCACCCTTTCCAGCACTTCGTTTACCCGTTTCAGTTTCTGTTGGAAACTTTCGTTGGTGAACATATTGAGGGGGAACATGATATTTTGTTCCACGGTCAGGCTGTCGAACAGAGCAGAGCCCTGGAAGAGCATACCAATTTGTTTGCGAACTTCTTTCCGGGCTTCATTATCCATATTGGTGAAGTTCTGACCATCATAAAGGATCTCACCACTGTCAGGAGTAAACAATCCCACCAGGCATTTCATAAAAACCGTTTTGCCGCTGCCACTGGCACCGATGATGAGGTTGCATTTACCTGCCTGCATCACTACGCTCACATCATTGATGACCGTTTTATCTCCGAAACCTTTCTTTAGATTTTTTACTTCAATCATGCAGGGGAAATTTATTGTAACAGCAATGCTGCCAGTACATAGTCTGCAAACAGGATAGTTACACAGCTTACCACAACAGACTTGGTGCTGCTCCGGCCGATCTCCAGCGCGCCACCTTGTACGTAGTAGCCGTAATAGGCGGGAATACTGGAAATGATGAACGAGAAGGTGTAAGCCTTGACCATCGCAAAGAACACATTGTAGGATTGATAATTGCTGAGTAGTCCTTTATCATATTGTGCAGGTGACAGGATGCCGCTGAGTACACCGGCCAGCCGGCCACCATAGATACCGAGTGCCATCGAGATCACTACCAGTAAAGGGATCATGATCAATGCGGCCAGGATCTTCGGCATCACCAGGTAGGCTTTGGTGTTGATGCCCATGATCTCCAATGCATCTATCTGTTCGCTCACGCGCATATTGCCGAGCTCACTGGCAATCTTACTGCCCACCACTCCGGCCAGTACAATACAAACCAGGGTGGGGGAGAATTCCAGGATCACGGTATCGCGCACGATCTGTGCAATGGTGCTCTTGGGAATTACCGGGCTCACCAGCTGGTAAGCGGTCTGCAGTGCGGATACCGCACCCATGAAGAAGGAGATGATCACCACAATGCCCAACGAACCAATGCCTATTTCAACACATTGGTGCATGAGTTCTTTCCAATACATCTTGCCATTTTCCGGTTTGGAAAACATGCCTTTGATCATCAGCAGGTAACGGCCAAATTCTGTAAATAACGTCATAGCTACAATTCTATACAGGTGTCAACAGCAATAACCGGCTAAAATTAGTGATTTATTGCCAAGCTTACTTTTTGTTCCGCTTCCACCAGGGAGATTTCCTGATGGCTTCCTGGCTGTGCTTTCCGCATTTCAACTGTGCGTCGATCACTGTTACCAGCGTCATATTATAAATACTTCTCACGCTGCTGCCCAGTTGCAGTACATGCACGGGCTTCTTCAGTCCAAGCAGGATCGGCCCGATAGCATCGGCGCCACCTACTTCCTTCAATAAATTATATGCCACGTTACCGGCTGCCAGGTTGGGGAAGATGAGGGTATTCACTTCCTGGCCTACCAGCTCGCTGAACGGATAGTTCTCACGGAGGATATCCTGATTGAATGCTACACTGGCTTGCATTTCACCGTCCACCATCAGGGTGGAGTCCTTTTGTTTGATGATCTCGCGGGCCTTGCTCATCAGCCTGGCTTCAGGACTGTCGCTGCTGCCGAAATTGGAATAGCTGAGCAATGCGATGCGCGGAGTGAGGTTGAAGTTGCGCACTTCCCTGGCGGCCATCAGCGTGATCTCTGCCAGCTCTTCCGCTGTAGGGTTGAAGTTCACGGTGGTATCCGCCATGAACAATGGCCCTTTCTTGGTCAGCAGCAGGTACATGCCAGCGATCTTTTTCACATTCTCTTCGGTGCCGATCACCTGCAGGGCAGGGCGGATAGTATCAGGATAATTACGGGTGAGCCCGGAGATCATACCATCGGCATCTCCGGTTTCCACCATCATGCAACCGTAGTAGTTTCGGTCTTTCATCATTTTGGCGGACTCATATTTATTGATACCGCGGCGCTGGCGCTTTTTGAAGAAGAGCTCGCCGTATTCTTTTCTTTTTTCTTCCTGGTCGTCGTTGCGCGGATCGATGATGGGCATTTCCTCTATATCGATCTTATTGCCGGCGGCGATGGTCCTGATCTTTTTCTCATCACCTAACAGGATGGGGTATGCGATACCTTCATCATAAGCGATCTGTGCGGCTTTCAGGATCTTCACATTGTCTGCTTCTGCAAATACGATACGTTTGGGGTCCTTGCGGGCTTTGCTGCCGAGTACGCGCATCACCTGGTTGTCTAGCCCCAGGCGTTTGTTCAGCTCTATCGCATAATCATCCCAGTTATCGATGGTTGCCTGCGCCACGCCGCTCTCGATCGCTGCTTTTGCCACGGCCGGAGAAACAGTTGCCAGCAGGCGTGGATCGAGTGGTTTGGGAATGATGTATTCAGGGCCGAAAACGATATTCTTTTCGTTGTAGGCGGTGTTCACGATATCGGGCACCGGCGTTCTGGCCAGTTCCGCCAAAGCACGTACTGCAGCCAGTTTCATGGCTTCATTGATCTGCGTGGCGCGAACGTCCAGCGCACCGCGGAAAATGAAGGGGAAACCGAGTACATTGTTCACCTGGTTGGGAAAATCACTGCGGCCGGTTGCCATAATAATGTCTTTACGTGCAGCAGTAGCCACATCATAAGCGATCTCCGGGTCCGGATTGGCCATCGCAAAAACGATGGGATTCTTCGCCATGCTCTTCACCATCTCTCCGGTTACCACGTTTCCAACGCTAAGCCCGATGAAAACATCGGCATCTTTCAGCGCGTCTGCAAGCGTGATCCCCACTTTATCAGTAGTGGCAAATTGTTTCTTGTCGCCTTCCAGGTCTGCGCGGTCTTTGTGCAGTACACCTTTACGGTCGAACATAAGGAAGTTTTCAGGACGGGCTCCCAGGCTTACATATAATTTAGCGCAGGCCATTGCTGCGGCGCCTGCGCCATTCACCACGAAGGATGCTTTTTCAATTTTCTTCTTTTGGATCTCGAGTGCATTGAGCAACGCTGCCGCGGAGATGATGGCGGTGCCGTGCTGGTCATCGTGCATCACGGGGATCTTCATCTCTTCGCGCAATTTCTGTTCAATGTAGAAACACTCGGGCGCTTTGATGTCCTCCAGATTGATACCCCCGAAAGTAGGCTCCAGCGCTTTCACGATCTGCACGAATTTCTCTGGGTCTTTCTCGTTGATCTCGATATCGAATACATCGATGTCTGCAAATATTTTGAACAGTACACCCTTTCCTTCCATCACGGGCTTGCCGGCTTCAGGACCGATATCGCCCAAACCAAGTACGGCGGTTCCGTTGCTGATCACAGCAACGAGATTGCCCTTGGCGGTATACTGATAAACTTTTTCGGGATTGGCGGCGATCTCTTTGCAGGGCTCTGCTACGCCTGGTGAATATGCCAGCGAAAGGTCGCGCTGGGTTTTTGCTTCTTTGGTTGGTATCACTTCTATTTTGCCCGGTCTTCCTTTGGAATGATATTCCAGAGCTTGCTCCCTGATGAGTTCTTTTTTCATAAAGTTCTTTTAATCAGGCAGTTAACGGAACGCTGGCGAGTTTAGTACATGACAAAGCGGTTTAATAAAAGATTTCCTCAACCAGTGGACCCTGCCAAAAACAGGTTTGCAATGTACATCATTCCGTTCATCCGGCTTTTTCTGCGTAAAAAATAAACCCGTGTTGGGCCGCCAATAAAATCTTCGAAAATAATTGCAGGAACCAAAAAACTATATTATGTTTGGGTGTACTATTGAAGTAGTACACTAAAACACAAACGATGATCAAGGTCCAAAATCTGCATTTCTCCTACCGGAAACGGAAAGTGTTTTCCGGTCTCGACCTGCAATTGCAGTCCGGTCATATTTACGGATTGCTGGGCAAGAACGGAACAGGCAAGAGCACTTTGCTTCGCAATATTGCCGGTCTGCTTTTCCCTGACCAGGGTTCCATCGATGTGCTGGGCTTTGCACCCGGCAAACGATTGCCCGCCTTCCTGCAGGAAGTATTCATGGTGCCGGAAGAGTTTTATATGAGCGATGTTCCGCTCAAACATTTGCTGAAATACCAGGCGCCATTTTATCCACGATTCAGTGTGGAGCAGTTCAATAAATATGTAGAGGAATTCGACATCCCAACAGACAGCAGTTTGCACAATATGAGCTATGGGCAAAAGAAGAAAGTGCTGATCAGTTTCGGACTGGCATCCAATGCATCTGTATTATTAATGGACGAGCCAACCAATGGTTTGGACATCATGAGCAAGAGCCAGTTCCGAAAGGTGATGGCAGGTGCGCTGGATGAGAACAAATGTATGGTGATCAGCACACACCAGGTGAAAGACCTGGAGAGCCTGATAGACCGTATCACTATCATCGATGAGGGCCGCATCCTGTTTGATCAGACTATCGAAGACATAAGCCGTAAGCTGCAGTTCTCCGTAAGCTTCGATCCCGAAGAAGTGAAACGGGCAATTTATGCCGAAGCCGCATTGCGCGGACATTCCGTGATCCTGAAGAATGATGGGGAACTCGAGAGCAAGCTGGATCTGGAACTATTGTATAAAGCAATTATTCTTAACCGTGAGCAGGTACAGCAGGCATTCGCAGCCTGATCAACATTGTTCAACCAAGAAAAAATTATTCATGAATCAGGTATTCGATTTTTCAAGATTCAGGTTGCTGGTGGGCAGGCACTGGGTGGAGAACAGGCAGCGGTATATACTTAGCCTGAGTGCTATTGGCGGCCTGGTGTTGTTATGGTTCATCTTTTTGTTCCTGATGCAGAAAAGGGAAACCGCCATTCCCGTTCAGATGCAGATCGGCACTTACTATTTTGTATTGTTTGCCAGTGGTTGTTTGTATGCCAGTACTATTTTCAGTTCCCTTGGCTCCAGGGGGAAGGGTATTAATTATCTCAGTGTGCCGGCATCGCACCTGGAGAAACTGCTGGTGGCCATTTTATATTCTGTGGTGCTTTTCTTCATCAGTTACACACTCGTGTTCTACCTGGTTGATATCATCACCCTGCAGGTATTCAACCCCATTGCCAAAAGTAATTTTGTGGCAACGGCATATGATAAGGAATATGACTGGGTGAAACTGGGTAATGTGTTCAGCTCGGACGAGTTCATGGGAGAGCCCGTACCATACACATTCCTATACTATGTAATGCTGGCCTATTTTGCTGTGCAATCTGTTTTCATGGCGGGTTCAATTTTCTTCAGCAAATTCAGTTTCATCAAAACATTCATCCTGTTGCTGGTTGTTGGTCTCCTGTACTGGCTCAGCATTTTCCTTACAGCTACCAACCTGGTGCCGAAGGGTGATTTCGCAGATGAGGGGCTGTTGGCTTACAAAGTTGTTGATGCTTCCGGTGAAGCGTTGATCACTTTACCAGCCTGGCTGATCTACACCGGCAAGTACCTGCTGCAATATGGTTTTCCGCCATTGTTATGGCTGGCATCTTTTCACAGGCTCAAAGAAAAAGAGATCTGAGGATTTAAAATATTCATCATGCAATTCCGAGAATCACAAGCTATATACCTCCAGATTGCGGACTACGTTTGCGAGCGTATCCTGCTGAAGGAATGGAAACCCGGGGAGCGGGTGCCATCCGTGCGTGAACTGGCCGTGCAACTGGAAGTGAATCCCAATACTGTCATGCGCAGTTACGATTTCCTGCAGCAGCAGGAGATCATCCAGAATCAGCGGGGCATCGGCTATTTTGTTGCGCCGGAAGCATTGCAACAGGCGCTGCATTACCGGAAAGACGCTTTCCTGGAAAAAGAACTGCCGCAGGTATTCCGCAATATGTACCTGTTGGGGATGGATGCGGAAGAACTGAAACCCCGTTTTGATCATTACAAGAAACAACACTTCGCATGAAAACGAGCAATAAAATAATCGCGCTGATCTTCGGCCTTCTCATTCTCATTCCTGCGCTGGTGGTGGCCACGATCATCTTCAAATACAAGTCAGGAAATTTCACCAGGCTGGATATGAAGGCGGGTATGATCACCAAAACATTTCCAGGCATTAAAAATATTACCATCAGGGACCTGCGATCTCTTTACATTATCCCATCGGATTCACTTTACGCAGAAGTGGCTACAGCAGAAAATGCAGAGCCTGTAAAATTCAGTATCGATGGAGATATGTTGCTGATCTATGCAGACAGTGTCCGGAACAATGGCAACGAACCCAGGAATAGAAAGGAACAGGTATACCTGCCCCGGCAAAATTCCGTATGGCTATACCTGCCTGCCGCTTACACCGCGATGATTGAGAATTGTGGCGCAACACTTAGTGCTGATAGTAAGCTGGCCAGGCCGGAAGGAATCAGTCTGCAACTCATCAATAGTTCCATCAATGACGACATCAGGGATAGTTCGGGTGTTCGTTTCCGTAAGATCACACTTACCGGCGACCGCTCCCACTTTGGATTCAGCCGTAACCTGAATGCCCTGGAAATGGAATTGGACCTGAAAAACAATTCGAGGCTGGATATCGGTAGCAGCAATATCGGCAACCTGGTTCTGAACGTGGATTCCAGCAGTTCCCTTCAACTCACAGGCCAGCAACTCAAAAGCGTTATCCAAAAGAAATAGCATGCAAAACATTCTTGTTGAAACCCAGCGACTGGACTATACGTTCCGGTCCGGGCAACCCATCCTTCGCCAGTTGAACCTGCAAGTACCTGCAGGCAGTATTTATGGCTTTCTCGGCCCTAACGGAGCGGGAAAGACCACTACGCTCAGGTTGATCCTGGGCTTACTGAAAAATCAAAAAGGCGATATAAAGATCTTCGGGGAAAGTATAGCCACACATCGCATCCCCATTATGAAGCGGATCGGAGCGTTGATAGAATCGCCCTCCATCTATCTTCATCTTACCGGGAAAGAGAACCTGGAAGTATTCCGGCTCAGTTCCGGATGCCCGCGGAACCGCATCGCTGAGGTCCTGCGCATAGTAGGCCTCACCGATGCCGCAGGCAAAAAGGCGGGCGCTTACTCACTCGGTATGAAACAGCGATTAGCCATTGCCGTTGCCCTGCTGAACGAACCCGAACTGCTGGTGCTGGACGAGCCCACAAACGGCCTCGATCCCAGCGGAATCATCGAAACCAGGGAACTGATCAAATCATTGAATAAAGAACAGGGAAAAACCATCCTGGTGAGTAGTCACCTTTTGACTGAAATGGAAAAGATGGCCACGCATATCGGCATCATTCACAAGGGAGCCTTGCTGTTCCAGGGATCCATGCAGGAACTGCAACGTCTCCAGGCCAACAAAGCACTGATCACAGTTGAAGTGAGCGATGCTAAGAAGGCTGCGGCGCTTCTGACTGAATTTCCCGTACAGCAGGTGAATGGTACGCAATTCTCCGTGAGTTTCGAGAGCAGGGAGCGCACTGCGCAACTCAATAAAGCGCTGGTGCAGCAAGGCATCGATGTGTACCAGGTTTCTGTAGCGCAGCACGATCTTGAAAACCTTTTCGTTCAAATCACCAACCAGTAATCATGGCCAATTTTCTGATCAATACAAAAGCAGAGTTCCTGAAAAGCAGGCGTACGCTCGCTTACAGGGTAGCATTCATTGCCGGCGTTGCCATGCCGGTGTTGTTCATGCTCGGTTATATCCTGAAACCGGGCGCTTTCAGCGAACTGAAAGCACAAGCCTGGGAAGCGCATATGAAAAATGTATGGCAGTTCGGCGCAGCTTTCTTCCCCATGTATGTGACCATTCTTGCCAGCCTTGTAGTGCAGACGGAATACCGGAACAATACCTGGAAGATGGTATACATGCAGCCGCGTAGCCATGCAGATATTTTCTTTTCAAAATTCATGGTGATACAGTTGTTATTGCTCGCTTCACTGCTGATCCATAACCTGGCTATTTTAACCACAGGTTACCTGGCCAATCTCTTTCATTCGGAATATGCTTTTTCCAGGAATGCGCCGCCATTGGAAATGATGTTGAGGATTACGGTGAGGATGTACATCGCATCGCTTTGTATCACGGCCATTCAATACTGGTTCAGTCTTCGTTTCAGGAATTTCATCACCAGTATGGGACTGGGTATCGGGCTAACCATAGTAGCTTTCATCATATTGCAATGGGACAAAGTGGTGTATTACCCTTATGCCTACCCGGCGCTGACCTATTTCAAAGCCGGACAAGTAAATGGCCTGGCCACGCATGAATGGAATTCACTGGCAGGTGCGGCAACGGCATTGTTGCTCGGTTTCTGGAATATTGCAAGAAGAAAGGAGCGCGGATAAATTAGAACGAACCGGTGGTCTGGCTTCCGAGCCAGGCCATCATTCCCATACCAGTTTCGATTGCACTCTCATCGATATTGAAAGTAGGCGTATGCACTCCGGAAGTGATGCCCTTTTCTACGTTCATCACACCCAGGCGATAAAAGCAGCCGGGGATATGCTGTGTATAGTAACCGAAATCTTCGGCTCCCATTCTCACTTCAGTGGTTTCCACTCTTTCTTTTCCAATATATTCTTCGGCCAGGTTGCGGGCCACAGCGTTGAGCGCTTCGTTGTTGTATACGGAAGGGTAGCCAACATCGATATGCAGGTCGATCTCACCGCCCATCGCATGTACGAGACCGGTAGCCTGTTGCCTGATCAGCTCATGCGCTTTGAATCGCCACTCTTCGTCCAGCGCGCGGAAAGTGCCCATCAGCTTCACTTCGCTGGGGATCACATTGGTAGTATGTCCACCCTGTATGGAGCAGATGCTGAGCACGGAAGGGTTCAGCGGATTCCTGTTGCGGCTGATGATCTGTTGCAGGCTAACGATGAGCTGTGATGCAATCAGGATGGTATCAGCAGTGAGGTGCGGGGCAGCAGCGTGGCCACCTTTACCTTTGATGGTAATATAGATCTCGTCGGCGCTGGCCATTACCTGTCCACCGCGGAAACTGAGTTGTCCGATAGCAAGTTGCGGATGCACATGCAGTCCATAAATGGCTTGAGGAACGGGCGCTTTGGTGAGCACGCCTTCTTTGATCAGCAGGCTGGCGCCGCCGGGGTTTCGTTCTTCACCGGGTTGGAAGATGAGTTTCACCGTTCCTTCCCACTCATTCTTCAGTTCGTTCAGGATCTTTGCCGCACCGAGCAGGCAGGTAGTATGTACATCGTGGCCGCAGGCGTGCATTACGCCGGAACGGGTAGACTTGTAGGGAATATCATTTTCTTCCTGGATGGGAAGGGCGTCGATATCTGCGCGGAGGGCAATCACTTTCTTTCCGGGATGCTGTCCTTCGATCACGCCAACCACACCGGTTTCCGCCATTACAGTGAATGGGATTCCGAAATCACGCAATTTTTGCTGGATGAATGCTGAAGTTTCAAACTCCTGGTAGCTGAGCTCAGGATTTGCATGGAGGTGATGCCGTATGGAAATAAAATCGGGTGCAAAAGCTTTTGCCAGGCTATGGATCTTTTCTTTCAGCGTTGTCATGGGTCAAAAATATAAAGAAACCGGTGATTATTCCAGTTCCAGGTTCTTCTCGGGGGTTACTTCAATTACGTCGCGCACAATATATACACCGGAAGGAAAGTATTGTTTGATGGAAGAGAGGTATTCTTCTGCATCTTCACGCTTGATGAAATTGCCCACTTTGAGTTTATAGAAAGGACTTTGATACAACAGGTATGCTTTCAGTTCCGGGAATTGCTGGTAAATGGTAGACTTGGCGGTGAAAGCCTTGTTACGGTCGTTGGTGCTCACTACCTGGATGCGGAATCCGGGGGCGGACCTGCGTGCATTACGTGTGGTGAATTCATTGATCTCGATCTGTTTCTTCACCAGTAATTCAATGCGCGGATCCTTATGCACTACCACGGTTCCGGTATCGGTCTGTGCAGTAGCGTTCAATGAAATGAACAGTATCAGTATGCCGCCAATCAGTTTCATATAGGAGATGATTTGTGCTGCTAAAGTACAACAATGTTTTAATAGCCTTCAGCGCCCTGCTGTTCTTTAACAATTGCCACGCTGGCGCTGCATCCCAGCCTGTCAGCCCCTGCGCCGATCAGCTGCCTGGCGAATTGCGCGTTGCGGATACCGCCTGATGCTTTGATTTTGATAGATGGCGGAAGGTTGACCCTCATCAGTTGCACGGCTTCCGGTGTGGCGCCTTTTTCCGCATAACCTGTGGAGGTCTTTAAGAAATCCACGCCCATGCCACCATATAATTTGCAGCATTCGATGATCTCTGCATCGGTGAGTACACCGGATTCGATGATCACTTTCAGGATGCGGTCATTCTTATGGGCAGCTTCTACAATATGTTTCACTTCCCCTTCCAGGTAGGTCCAGGCTTTGTTCTTCAGGGCAACGAGGTTGATCACCATGTCCAGTTCATCGGCCCCGTCTTCAATGGCCTGCTGTACTTCAAATATTTTTGCTTTCGCTGCGGAGTAACCGAAAGGAAACCCGATCACTGTTGCGGTCTTTACGGAGCTTCCGCCCAGGAAAGCCTTTGCGTTCCTCACCAGCGGCGGTGGCAGGCAAACGGCCGCAAAGCCATATTGAGTGGCTTCTGCGCACAAGTTGCGCGCATCCTCCAACGTCATAACAGGCTTCAGCATTGTGTGATCGATATACGGAGCTATATTCATGTATTATATTGACCGGTTAAGCAAATTTTTACCCGACTAAATTACTTCATTTGAGTAATTTGGTTCTTCATCTTTCATATCTAAAATTAACGTCATGAGAAAGTCCGGGTTTTACCCACCAGGGAAACCTTTATTCCTGGTGTGGCTGATATGTTTGGTCCATGTCAGTCTCACTGCACAAACCACTAATCCTGTAAACGGTGTGGCTGATCCGAGGACCAGCCATTATGCTTTCACCAATGCAACACTGGTGCGCGATGCACAAACTACCATTCCCAATGCCACACTGGTGATACGTGAGGGAAAGATCTTAGCGGCCGGGGCCAATGTGAGCATCCCTTCCGGCGCAACAGTGATCGATTGTAAAGGGAAATTCATTTATCCCTCTTTCATCGATATTTACAGTGATTATGGCATTGCCATTCCTCAACGTCCTGCAGGAGGCTTCAATTTTTTTGGTCCCCAGCAGCTCACCAGCAACCAGAAAGGAGCATTCGGCTGGAACCAGGCCATCCGCGCGGATGTGGAAGGCGATAAGCTCTTCAATACAGACGATGCAAAAGCCAGGCCACTCCGTGATCTGGGTTTTGGTACCGTGCTCACGCATTCGAAAGACGGCATTGCCCGCGGCACCGGTACAATAGTGACCCTTGCCAATGAGAAAGAGAACCTGGTAATGGTGAAGGAAAGAGCATCGGCGCACTATTCTTTCAGCAAGGGATCGAGCACACAAAGCTATCCCGGCAGCCTGATGGGCACTATCGCATTGCTGCGTCAAACCTACCTGGATGCACAATGGTACAAAACTGCTCCCGTGAAAGAAGGCGTGAATATCTCACTCAGATCATTCAACGAAATACAATCACTGCCACAGATTTTCGATGCTGGCGATAAATGGGCCGATCTCCGGGCAGACCGCATTGCAAAAGAGTTCGGCGTACAATACATCATCAAGGGCGGTAATAACGAATACCAGCGCGTCAGCGAGATCGCTGCTACCAAAGCGGCCTTCATCCTTCCACTGAACTGGCCTGCTCCCATGGACGCGGATGATCCAAATGATCTCCGCTTCACCGGCCTGGACGATCTCAAACACTGGGAACTGGCGCCTACCAATCCGGCGGCACTGGAAAAAGCAGGCGTTACTTTTGCTTTCACTGCTTCCGACCTTACCAATATTTCAGAATTCACTGCCAACCTTCGCAAGGCCATTGAATATGGTCTCAGCGAAACCAAAGCACTGGAAGCGCTCACCAAAACACCGGCCTCACTGTTGGGAGTATACGAAAAAGTTGGAAGCCTGGAAACTGGCAAGCTCGCCAACTTCATCATCACTTCCGGAAAATTGTTCGATGCCAAAACGGTGATCCTGCAGAACTGGGTGCAGGGCGCCAGGTACAATGTGAAAAATGAGCAATGGTTTGATGTGAAAGGAATGTACAATCTTCAGATTGCCGGAGCTGCTCCCAAATCATTCCAGCTTTTGCTGCAGGATAATGGCGTGGCTAAACTTTCTCCTGCCCGCGGTAATGATACACTCAGCGGAAAATATTCCTATGATGGCAAGCTGGTGAAGCTCAGCTATACGGAAGGACGCGGCGCCAATGCCAAAGAGGTGATCATGAGTGGTGTTGCCAGCCAGCAGGGCAACTGGAATGGAACAGGAACAGATGCGGCCGGTAACCGGTTCTCCTGGAATGCAGGGATAATAAGCTTTTCTGCCCCCAGGGCCGATACAGCCAAACCAAAGCCTGCACTGGATCTTGGAAAAGTAACCTATCCTTTCATCGGTTATGGATTTGAAACCATGCCCGCACAGGAAACCATCCTGATCAGGAATGCAACGGTATGGACCTCAGAAAAAGATGGAAAACTGGAAGGCACTGATGTACTGGTGAAGAATGGAAAGATCGCGGCCATCGGGAAAAACCTCTCCACTGCCGGCGCGCGCGTGATCGATGGGACCGGCAAACACCTGACAGCCGGTATCATCGATGAACACTCGCATATTGCCGCCATGAGCATCAATGAAGGCGGACAGAGTGTTACTTCAGAAGTGCGTATCGGAGATAATATCAATCCCGAGGATATCAATATCTATCGCCAGCTCAGCGGCGGCGTTACCACTTCGCATATCCTTCACGGTTCGGCCAATACCATTGGTGGACAAACACAGCTGATCAAACTGCGCTGGGGCGCCGATGCTGAAGGACTGAAGTTCCAGGGAGCCGATCCTTTCATCAAGTTTGCACTCGGAGAGAACGTAAAACGTTCTTCTTCCCAACAAAATGTACGATTCCCCGATTCACGCATGGGTGTAGAACAGGTGCTCACTGATGCATTCCAGCGTGCAGCCGATTACCAGGCTGCACTGAAAGCCGCTGCTCCTGCTGCAACCACCGCGAAAGGAAAGAAAGGGGCCGCTGCTCCCGCAGCCACTACCAATGCTGTCCGCCGCGACCTTGAGCTGGATGCACTGGTGGAGATCTTGAACAAAAAACGTTTCATCACCTGTCACTCTTACGTGCAAAGCGAGATCACCGCTACTATGCGGGTGGCTGAGAAATTCGGTTTCCCTGTAAACACGTTTACGCATATCCTTGAGGGTTATAAGGTGGCCGATAAGATGAAAGCACATGGCGCCAATGCCAGTACTTTCTCCGACTGGTGGCAATACAAAATGGAAGTGGTAGACGCCATTCCACAGAATGCAAGCATCATGAGCAAAGTGGGATTGAATGTGGCCATCAACTCAGACGATGCTGAAATGGCGCGCCGCCTCAACCAGGAAGCAGCCAAGAGTATCAAGTATGATGGAATGAGTGAGATCGATGCGCTGAACATGGTTACCATCAATCCTGCCAAAATGCTGCATGTGGATGATAAAGTGGGTTCCATCAAAGTGGGAAAAGATGCGGACCTCGTGCTCTGGAGCCATAACCCGCTCACCATTTATGCCGTGGCAGAAAAAACGATCGTAGACGGTACTGTTTATTTCGATCGTGAACGCGATGCGCAGTTGCGCAAACAGATCCAGGCTGAAAAAGCAAGACTGACAGCGAAGCTGCAGGCCGCGAAGAAAACTGCCGGACCTGCCGGCGCGGCTCAATTCCAGCGCGCAAGGCCAAGAATGGAACTGATCCATACCTGTATGGACCACTTTCACAGTCACGGTCTGCTGGCCATCGATGTAGACAATATCAACGAGTAACCAAACAGAAAACTGAAACAAATGAAACGCATCTTTTTATTCATAAGTGCTGTGTTAACGGTGGGAGTGCTCTCCGCACAGGAGACCGTATATCCTGCGCCGGCACAGACCATCACCTTTGCGCTTACCAATGCCACGGTGCATATCGGTAACGGGCAGGTGATCGAGAACGGAATGGTGGTAGTGAGCGGGGGAAAGATCGTGGATGTACGTCCGAATGCCGCCATCGCCGATGTAAAGATCTATGATTGCAAAGGCAGGCATATCTATCCCGGACTGATCCTGAGTTCATCCAATCTCGGGCTGGTGGAAGTGGGCAGCGTGCGCGCTACTGTAGATGCCAATGAACTGGGTGAGCTCAATCCAAATATCAGGAGTGTGGTGGCATATAACACCGATTCAAAAGTGATCAATACGCTTCGCACCAATGGAATTCTGCTGGCCAATATCGTTCCGCAGGGCGGACTGATCTCCGGCTCATCTTCCTTGGTGCAACTCGATGCATGGAACTGGGAAGACGCTGTTGTATCCGCAGACAATGGTATCCATTTCAGGATGCCTTCCCTGTTGAACAGAACAGGAGGTCGTGGATTTCGATTTGCATCACAGCAAACCGGTGATCCGGTAAAGCGCGGACTGGAGCAGATTGAATCAGTGAAAGCATTCTTCCGTGAAGCAAAGGCTTATTATGCAGAAAGCAAACATGAAGCAACCAACCTGAAGTTCGAAGCGGTAAAGGGATTGTTCGATAAATCCAAAAAGCTTTTCGTTCATTGTAATATTGTGAAGGAGATGCTGATCGCGATCGATTTTGCAAAGGAGTTTAGATTCAATGTTGTGCTGGTGGGCGCTGCCGATAGCTGGCAGATCGCTGACCTGCTGAAGCAGAACAATATTGCAGTTGTGCTGAACCAGTTGCATGATCTGCCGGTGATGGCCGATGATGATGTGGACCAGCCATTCAAAACACCTTCCATTTTGCAAAAGGCCGGTGTATTGTTTTCCATCAATGATGACGATGGCAATACGCGTCAGCGTAACCTGGCTTTCAATGCCGGAACTGCTGCTGCTTACGGGCTCACAAAGGAACAGGCTTTGTCTGCCATCACGCTGAATGCTGCTACCATCCTCGGTGTGGCTGATAAGACCGGATCGATAGAAAAAGGAAAAGAGGCAAATATTGTTGTTGCTGATGGTGATATCCTGGACATGAGTGGCAATGTGATCAGGCTGGCATTTATCCAGGGAAGGGAAATAAACCTTACAGACAAACACAAACAATTATCTGACCGTTACAAACACAAATACGGCATCAAATAATTCAACTTCAAAAAAGTGCAGAGGCATGCTTATACAGTATGCCTCTTTTTGTTTCGAAGTGGCCAGTCGCTCGCCTCTGGCGAGTGACTTCTATTTGTTCGCCTCCGGCGAACACCGCGTCGCCGGAGGCGACTAAACAAACGTCACTCGCCAGAGGCGAGCGACTGCTCCACGAGTAAACTCAATAGCCCCTTTTAGTCAGCCCCATGATCTCCTACTACCTCTTACTTCGCTTCCCCGCATATGCCGCATCCATCGCTTCTTTCAATACAGCTTTATCCACTTTCTTCAAATTCACATGCGTGCATCCTTTCAATCCCCATTTGCCGGGAACAGGTGCAAAAGCTTCCGGAGCGAATTTGCAATACACATATTGTTCTTCTGGCGTCAGTATGATCATGCCCAGATTTTTCTCTTCAGCAAGCGTGGCAAATATTTTCTTATTCACCCTGAAAGATGCTTTGTCGAAATGAGGCAGCTCCACTGTCTCCTTACACGCAAGCGCCAGTTGGCGGAATGTTCTTACACTAACCATTGAAATGTATTGCAGTCCAAGTTAAGGATTACCAACAGGCCTTAATTGTAAAATCGCGACAATTATTCCCGCTGCCATTAGTTTTTTCCCTAGTTTGCAAGACCTAAACTTAGCTTCCGTACTATTGTATCTGACCACATCATATCATGAAAAGGAGCTGCTGCTGCTGATCAGCCAGGGAGATGAACAGGCATTTGAGCAATTGTTCAATCAATTCGTCCCCCTGCTGCAACCTTACCTTTTGAACATGCTGAAATCAGAGCAGGCTGTTGAAGACGCCATTCAGAATACTTTCATCCGCATCTGGCTGCAGCGGGATAAACTGACCGATGTTGAATTTCCGCGCACATGGATCACCCGCATCGCCGTCAATGAATGTCTTAATATGCTCCGGCGCAAACAAACGGAAAAGAAAGTGCTGGACAAATGGCAGGAAATTTCCCCTACACAATCAGGCATCGAAACAGATACACAATTCCATCAGACGAAGCAACTGGTGCAACAGGCCATCGATAAATTATCCCCGCAAAGAAGAAAGATCTATGAAATGAGCCGCCTTCAGGGCAGGTCTGTTTCCGGGATCGCTGAAGAGTTGGGCTTGTCTGTTCAGACCGTCAAGAATACGCTGGGAGTCAGCCTGGAACTGATTCGCGAGCATCTGAAGAACAACGGCATCGTCATTCCTGCTGTAGTGTTCTGGACTTTTCTTGGATTTTTTTAAGTTACGATGGTACTATCCCTTTACCCGCGTTTCTATTATTACCCATATGGACGAAAACAGGATAAAACTATTATTGCAGGGCTACAAAGCCGGTACACTTTCAGAAGCAGAAATTGCTGAATGGGAGCAGGCAATGGAATTAGCGGAAACCAGGCAGATGCTGCAGCAATTGATGGAAGTGGAAATGCTGGCTGTGAAGGATGCAGGCGATTTCGATATGCAGCCCTGGAAGCCGGTGCTGGCGCGTATTCTGAGCCTTGATAAACCTGAAGCACATGCAACCGAAGAAATGCCCTCTGGCAGGACCTATCGCATGCGCAAATGGACCTGGGCCGCAGCTGCAATCCTGGTTTTGCTTACAGCAGGAACTATTTATCTTTTTACCAATAAAACAGCCACTGCACCGCCTGTTGTTGCAAAAAAACTCCAGGAGATCGGACCGGGTAAAGAGGGTGCTGTGCTTACTCTTTCCGATGGCAGACAGGTAGTGCTGGACAGTCTGGCCAATGGTATTGTGGCCATGGAAGATGGCGCACAGGTAACACTGAAAAATGGACAACTGCAATATGCACAGCTGGAATCTGCCAGTAAGGAAGTACAGTACAATACCATGACAACCCCGCGTGGAAGGCAATTCATGATCACGCTTCCTGATGGCACCGAAGTCTGGTTGAATGCTGCCAGTTCTATCCGTTTTCCCGTTGAGTTCAATTCAACGGAAAGAAGGGTAGAAGTAACAGGCGAGGCATTTTTCCATGTGAAGAGCCTCAAACTTCCCGCTTTCAATGGAAGCCGCGCCATCAAAGTTCCGTTTGTGGTGAACGTGAACAAACAAATGGAAGTGGAAGTACTGGGTACGCAGTTTAACGTGAATGCATACACGAATGAGAAAGCTATCAATACTACACTCACTGAAGGTGTAGTAAGGGTGAGTACGAATGAAACGAAAGATGAACCATCGCAAATGGCGATGCTGATACCTGGTCAGCAGGCGTCCCTGAAGAACGATGGCGGCAGAAAGATCACCGTACAGGAAGCAGACCTGGGTAAAGTGATGGCCTGGAAGAATGGCCTCTTTAATTTTGAAAATGTCAGTCTCGCTGATGCCATGATGCAACTCGAGCGTTGGTACGATATCGATGTGGCCTATGAAAACGGTATCCCCAACATCTGGTTCTCAGGCAAGATAAGCCGGGAAACCAATCTTACCGGATTATTGAAAATACTTGAAAAGACCGGAGTGCAGTTCCGACTGGAAGGAAGGAAGCTGATAGTGCTCCAGGGTAATTGACCATCCTTATCTGCGATCATTAACCTTACCTGTCATTATCAACCTTTCCTGGAGATCGGCTTAAAAAAGCCGGAAGTGGTTGCAACACCTCCGGCTGTGTTTTTGAGTTGATCGGAAGAATCGTGTTCATTTTTTCACAACTCCCGCCTGATTATGAGCAGGCGGTAAAACTGACGCAATTTATGTTAAAAACTGCATTCCGGCCGAAATCCGGTGTGGCGCTTCCTTATGGCGCTCACAAGGGTTACAGGCCCCTGACCAAACTGCTACTCGTGATGAAGCTGACAATCGTACTACTCACCACCATGCTGACTTGCGCCGCCGCCACCGGTCTTTCACAGTCAGTTACTTTTTCCGGAAAGGATGTTCCGTTGAAACAGGTATTCACAGCCATCGAAAAGCAAACTGGCTATGTGGTGTTCTCCAACAGGAACACACTCGATGATGCAAAACCCGTTAGCATCTCTGCCACCAAAATGCCATTGACTGAATTCCTCAGCGCGGTTTTGAAAGACCAGCCTTTTGAATTCCTGATCGAAGGCACTACCATTGTGCTTTCCCCAAAAAAAATTGTACCACCGCCCATTCAATTGTTTCCACCTGCCGGCAGGGACATAACAGGGTTCATATTCGATGAAAAGACCAGTGCCCCGCTGCGCGGCGTAACCATTGCCGTGAATGGCTCCAACAAAGCCACCCAGACCGATGAAAAGGGAGGATTCATCCTGAAAGGGATGGAGGGAGATTTCACCATTACACTTAGCAGCATCGGCTATGAAAAAAAAGTGGTGAAGATCTCCAAAAATGCCACCAGCATCGTGGAATCCATGAAAGTAGCCACCAACGAACTGGACCAGGCCGTGGTGCAGGCTTATGGCATTACCAGCAAACGACTGGCTACCGGAAATATCACCAGGGTAACCGGTGAAGAGATCCGCAGGCAACCCGTTATGAACCCAATGGCTGCACTGCAGGGAAAGGTACCCGGTATGGAACTTTCCTACATGACACCCAATGCCAGTTCTCCCATCAAGATCCAGATCAGGGGAAGGAACTCCATCAATCCAAATGCGATCACCGAACCATTATATGTAATAGATGGTATTCCGCAAACCGTACTGGAATCTGGCATCATTACAAGAAATGCTCATGGCGTTTCACAGGGGTTTGTACAAAATGGTATTTCTTATACGCAGGGACAAAGTCCTTTTTTCAATATCAATCCGAGGGATATTGAAAGTATCGAAGTGTTGAAAGATGCTGATGCAACTGCCATCTATGGTTCGCGTGCAGCCAATGGTGTGATCCTCATCACCACTAAAAAAGCGCAGCCAGGCAGAACGGCATTTGAAATGAATGTGCAGCAGGGGATCGTAATGTTGCCCCGCACACCGGAAATGCTGAGCCTCCGTGAATATCTGGATATGCGCTATGAAGCTTTGAAGAACGATGGCATTACTCCTACCGAACAAAATGCACCGGACCTGACGGTATGGGATACAACCCGCTCCACCAACTGGGTTAAGGAATTGCTGCGCACCGGGAAAAATACAGATGTTTCCGCTACGCTCAGTGGTGGTGATCAGCGCACCAGTTTCAGATTGGGTGCAGGTTATTCACAAATGGCGGAGCTCAATACCAGGTCCGGAGGTAACAAAAGAGGAACACTGCATCTGAACCTGCGGCATACGAGCCTGAATCAAAAGATGACCGTGAGCCTTACCACCTCTTATGCAGTGTCTAAAGTGGATGCTGTTAGTGACCCTACAGATGCCTATACGCTGCCCCCCAATGCCCCGGCTATTTACAATGAAGCGGGTAAGCTCAATTATGCAGCATATAATCCTGATCCAAGATCCGATAATTTCAAATTCGCCTACCTGCTTCAGCCGAATATTCAGAAAACCAATATCCTTAACAGCAACCTGACCATTAATTATACATTGCTCAAAGGACTGACGCTGACCGGTAGTTTCAGTTATCAGAACATGCATAATACCAACGATATCTTCAGGCCTACAGCAGCTTTGGACCCAAGATTATCTCCCTATTCTTCCGCCATCTTTGGGGACACAAGGAATAGTAACCTGGCATTCGAGCCGCAATTGAATTATACACGCCATATTGCAAAAGGCCGTTTGTCTGTATTGGTCGCCGGCACCATGCAGAAAACCAGGTCCACTTCCGAAATGGCTACAGGCCTGATGTTCCCCAGCGATGATCAGATGGAAAGCATTGGCCTCGCTCAGTTTAAAGATATAGCCAATACAGCCTTCGATTTCAAATACGCCGCCATATCCACCCGTATCAACTACAACTGGGACCAGAAATATATCCTGAACCTCCAGGCAAGAAGGGATGGCTCTTCCCGTTTTGCACCGGGAAGCCAGTACGGAAATTTTGGATCGATAGGCGCCTCCTGGATCGCTACAGAAGAAGAATGGTTGCAAAAGAACCTGCCTTCCTGGGTAAGCTTCATCAAACTCAGGGGAAGCTATGGCATTACGGGAAGCGACAATATCGGTAATTACGAATACCTGCCCAGGTACTCCACAAAACCGGCAGGCAGCTCCCAGAATATGTTTACCTACAATGATATTCAACCCTATGTAAGTATCATTCCCGTGAACCAGGAATACAGGTGGGAAGAGCAAACCACGCTGGAAGGCGGATTGAACCTCGGTTTCCTGGAAGACAGGATCAGTTTTGACCTGGCCATTTACCGCAAACGCTCCGGTAACCAGCTCACACAACTACCCACTCCCGCTTATTCAGGATTTACAACAGTAAGAGCCAACTGGGATGCCGTGGTGCGGAACCAGGGTATTGAAGCCGCCATAAGAATGGAACTCATCAGGAAAAAAGACCTGAGACTTTCGGTATACGCGAATATCACCAGGAACACCAATAAGCTGATCGATTATCCCGGACTGGAATTTTCTCCTTTCGTCAACCGCCTGAAGGTGGGTGAATCCCTCAACATGCGCTACATCAAAAAGATCACCGGCGTTAACCCGCTGACCGGCGAATACAGTTTCGAGGATTACAACAAAGACGGACGCATTACGGACAATAACAGTGTTTTCCCGGGAACCGCTGATGACGATAATTATCTCGCTTACGATCTCACCCCTAAATATTTCGGCGGGTTCGGAACAGAACTGAGCTGGAAGCAGTACAGCCTTTCATTACAGTTCGCTTATGCCAACCAGATAGGGCCACCTGCTCAGGTGGGCCTCAGCGCTGGCCGCATGGCAAATGTGATCTTGTTTGATGATTTGATGGCCAACCGCTGGCGTCAACCGGGCGATATTGCCAAATATCCAAAATTCACCACCCTTGGAGACAACAGGGGAGTGGAATATATCAACACCGGCTATATAAGATTGAATGCCGTTCAGTTCAGTTATGCCATGCCGGACAAACTCAGTAAGAAAGCAGGATTGCAGGCATGCAATTTCTCTCTCCGGGTGTCTAACCTTTTTACGATCACCAGGCATAAACTGGACCCTTCCATAGCGACGGGCTCCTTCAATCCCATTCCAAGGATCATTGTTGCTAACCTAAGCTTCACTTTATAAACCGAACGGATATGCGAAATACATCAAAATATATACTCCGGTTCCCGATATACCTGCTGCTGGCTGTATCAGTTATTTCCTGTAATAAACTGGTGGAAGTGGACGAGCCCATCGATTCCATCACCGCTGAAAAAATGTATAAGAACGAGCCGCAGGCTGAAGGCGCACTGGCAGGCGTTTACTATGAATTGATCAATGGGAATGCAAATCCGAACAATGCTTTCCTGGGGACCTTTGCAGGTGGGCTGTCTACTTATGCCGGCGGACTGTCGGCCGATGAATTCATGGTGGGCACCAGTGATCAGAATGCTTACGCACTGGCTACAAACAAGCTGACTTTGACAAACAGCAGCTATTCCGCCAGTATCTGGAATTCTGCCTACCATACTATTTACAACGCCAACTCCGTGATTGAAGGCATTGCCGGAGCAAAGAATTCGGCTATGCGTGATAGTGTGAAAATTCAGTATACGGCGGAAGCTAAATTCCTGCGTGCTTTTTGTTATTTCTACCTGGTGAATTCCTTTGGTGATCTGCCCCTGGCACTCACCGTCGATTTCAATCAGACAGTGCGCGTTTCAAGATCTCCTGTTCAGGTTGTGTATGAGCAAATACTGAAGGACCTCCGGGATGCAGAAAGGGATCTGCCTGAAAATTTCGATGCCGGAAAAAATGAAAGGGTACGCGCCAACAAATGGGCGGCCAAAGCATTGCTGGCCAAAGTACACCTGTACATGGGCGATTACCCGCAAGCGGCCGCTAAAGCATCGGAACTGATTGCCGCAACCCATCTTTTTAAACTGGAACCTCTCGGTAGCATCTTCCTGGCACAAAGTAAGGAAGCGATCTTTCAACTCAAGCAAACCAATAGGGCAAGTTTAGTCAGGAACGCAACTGCGCAAGGTTATTACTTCATCCCGACCGACCGTTATAAGGATCTTGCCGGGGTGTGGTTAACCACTCAAATGATCGATGCATTTGATGAAGGGGACCTTCGTTGGGATATGTGGACGGACAGTACCATGCAATCCAATACCGGGTTGAATGTGAAAGTCTGGTATCCTGTCAAATACAAAACAGGCAGGTACAATTCCGTGACTGGTGCTCCCTCACCTGAATATTCCATGGTGATGAGGCTCGCAGAAATGTACCTGATCAGGGCCGAGGCAAGGGCCAATGGCGCTGATGGCGGCCATACCAAAGCCATCGAAGACCTCAATGCTATCCGCCTCAGAACAGGATTGCCCAATCTTTCCATGAGCCTCGATGTGGATGCAGTGAAAGAAGCGGTTGCCCATGAACGTCAGATAGAGCTTTTTGCTGAATGGGGTAACCGTTGGTTCGATCTCAAACGTACTGGTAAAGCCAGTAACATCCTGAGTGCCATGCCTGCCAAGCAACCCTGGGAAGGTGATTACCAGTTGCTGTACCCGATACCCCCGGTGGAAATCCAGAACAACAGCAACATCATTCAAAATACCGGCTATATCAGGTAATAGCGCTGATCCATTCAATCACTCAATCGAATCACAATGAAACAAATCATAACTGTTACGATATGCTCCCTGCTCCTTATTGCCTGCTCCAAAGAGGAGCCCGTTCGACAGGGTTCAACATCGCTTCTGATCTTTCATGGAATTGCTGGCGGAAATATTATCAGAACAAATTTTTCAGCAACGCCTCCTGCTACTTTCTATAACCTCAATTTGGTGCAGTACGGCAATTTTTTTCCGAGTTCAAATCTGTACAGCCCTGTTGCTGGATCTGTGGACATCAACCTGTACCATGTTCCTGATACCTTGCCTAAAGACGAACCGCTGATCAGCCTGAAACCTGAGCTGCCCGAAGGATCGATGCATACCTTGTTCCTGGCAGGAACCACTGATGCGCCGGAATATACGCTGGTGAAGGATGAACCGCTGCCATTTAATGCCGGCGACAGCGCCATGGGGGTCCGTTTCGTGAATCTACTGCAGGACAATATACCCGTTAGTATCAATATCGCTACACATGAGGAAGGGTCTGAAGTAAATAGTCTGCCTTTCAAAGGTGTAACGGAATTCAAAAAATATGATGTGACAATGGACCTCGCAGATTATGTTTTTGAATTCCGCAATGCCAATACAGGAACTGTTATTGCCAGTTTCACCACAGAGCAGATCGCCAATGATGGCAAGCTGATGCCCAATGCATGGATCTATAAAAACTTTGCTTTTGCACTGGTGGGGAAAGAAGGAGAAACAGGAACAATGAAGCCCAAAATTGCAAAGATCAATTATGGACGTGTGTCTAATTGACCACAGAATCAAATATCATTTATGAGTATTTTAAAAATCGAAAATTTATCACACAGGTACAGCGCCACCTGGGCTATCAGGGATATCAACCTGGAAATAGACCAGACAGGTGTGATCGGATTGCTCGGCTCCAATGGAGCCGGCAAATCCACCACCATGAATATCGTTTGTGGTGTGCTGAACCAGTCGGAAGGTCATGTGTTCATCGATGGGCTAGACACAAGAGTGAAACCTGAAGAAGCCAAAACCAAAATAGGGTTCCTTCCTCAAAACCCTCCTGTGTACACAGATCTCACCGTTGATGAATACCTTACCTATTGTGCAGACCTTCGGTTGATGGAGAGTTCAAAAATCAAAGCTGCCGTTGAAGAAGCCAAGGAGAAATGCCAGATCGCGCATTTCAGCAGCAGGCTCATCAAGAATTTATCAGGCGGTTACCGGCAGCGTGTGGGCATTGCGCAGGCCATTATCCACAAACCCAAACTGGTGGTGATGGATGAGCCTACCAATGGCCTCGATCCCAATCAACTGATCGAAGTGAGGAAACTGATCAGGGAAATTGCGCAGGACAGCACTGTGTTGTTATCGTCCCATGTGATGAGCGAGATCCATTTGCTTTGCAGGGAAGTGGTGATGATCGAAGGCGGCCGCATCATCTTCTCCGATACCATGGATGCTTTCAACAATTACATGCAGGCAAACAGCGTGCTAATGAGTATGGAAAATCCGCCTTCACTCACAGATCTGCAAAGCATCAAAGGCGCTACCAAAGCGGAATTCCTGACAGAAAAGAAAGTACGGCTTTATTTCGACGGTGACCAGGAGATCACGGAAAGGATCATCGCCGTCAGCATGCAAAATGGATGGCGCCTGCGCGAGATCAACCTTGAAAAAGGTTTGCTTGAAGATGTGTTCAAGCAGCTATCTACACAATCCCACTAAAAGACTGATATATGAAACTGATCTATAAGATCGCCCGGACAGAGCTCCGTAATCTGTTCTATTCTCCTGTGGCCTGGTTTTTATTTGTGGCCTTCCTGGTGCAGTGTTCATTTTTTTACAGCCGGGTAATCCAGGAATTTGCCAAATGGCAATCGCTGATGCAGGAGAACAATCCAAAATTCGAGGGTTTCAACCGCTCGCTCACACAGATGGTGTTCCTGAATAACGATAGCATTTATGTGAATGCCATCAATAACCTTTATCTCTTCCTGCCCTTGCTTACCATGGGTATGATCAGCCGTGAGATGAACAATGGCACCATCAAATTATTGTATTCTTCGCCGGTGAAAACAAGGCATATCGTGTTGGGGAAATACCTGGCCCTGATGGTCTTCAACCTGCTGCTGATAGCAGTGATGGGTATTTTCATGATCGCGGGCTTACTCAATATCAAGGATGTGGATACGGGGATGGTGCTATCTGCCACGCTTGGATTCTATTTGCTGATCTGTGCATTCGGCGCCATCGGTTTGTTCATGAGCAGTCTCAGTACTTACCAGATCGTAAGCGCTATCGCCACTTTTCTCGTCATCTTCATCCTGAACAGGATCGGCGGGCTCTGGCAGCAATATGACCTGGTCCGTGATCTTACTTATTTTTTAGCGCTCGGCAGCAGGGCAGGCAAAATGATCAGCGGTCTCATTACAACCGCGGATGTGATCTATTTCCTGCTTATCATTTTCATGTTCCTTTCCTTTACCGCATTCAGGCTGAAAGGCAGCAGGGAGTTCCTGCCCTGGTACCGAAAAGCAATTCGTTATGTTGCAGTCACTGCTGTGGTATTATTGATCGGATATTTCAGTTCAAGGCCCGGTATGATCGGTTATTGGGATACCACGCGCGACAATCTCCTTACTATCCATCCCAATACGCAAAAAGTAATTGCCGGTTTCGAAAAGGGAGAACCGCTGGAGGTGACGTTGTACAGCAACCTGCTGGATGGCAGTTACAGTAAAACCGCACCCGCAGGACGAAATGAATATATGTGGGTCTTATGGGAACGATATCTTCGTTTCAAGCCCGATATCAAATTCAATTTCGTGTATTACTATGATTGGATGGACGGAGACAGTACTATCTATCGAAACTACCCGAAAAAAACGATGAAGGAAATTGCGGCCATCAATGCAGAAGGATATGAAACCGATCTTTCCAGGTTTGCGACGCCGGAAGAAGTCAGGAAGATGGTAGACCTGCACCCTGAAAAAATGAGGGCTGTAATGCAGTTGAAATACAAAGGCAAGACTACCTGGCTGAGGACCTTCCCTGATACAGATTTCTGGCCCCATGAGATTCAGGTATCTGCCGCTTTCAAAAGATTGCAGATGCCGGAAATGCCGAAAGTATTGTATACTACCGGTAACCTGGAAAGGGATATTTATAAGGTTGGTGAACGTGAATTCAATGCGCATGCTTTCAATAAAGGAAACAGGTCCTCGCTCATCAATCTTGGTTTTGATGCAGACACCATATCTCCTGATTTACGAGAAATACCCCAGGACATTTCCAGCCTGGTGGTAGCCGACCCAAAAACAGCGCTGAGCCCGCTGAAAGAAGAAAGGATAAAAAGATACCTTGACAATGGCGGCAATGCCTTCATTATGGGTGAGCCTGGTAAACAGGAAATTCTCAACCCTTTACTTTCGCATATTGGTACACGTTTGGAACCCGGACAACTGGTTCATGTAACCAGGCATGAAGTACCCAATATGCTGCAGACCTATTTTAAACCTGACCTGTATTTTATGTACGATGGCCAGGGTATGCAAAGACTGCGGAACAGGATGAACAATCCCAAATACAAGGATACAGTGCCGGATGTAGTGCCCGGGGCTGTGGAAGTGCAGGTCATAGGCGGAACTCCTTACCAGTTCAAACCTTTATTGGTCACAAAAGAAGGTGCATTCAACAAAGCCGGCAGGCTGGTGGTGGATTCAACAGCACCCGTTTTCACGCCCGCAGAGGGAGATGTGAAAAAAACGCCTTTTACTACCATAGCTATTGTTACCAGGAACCTGCCTGACAAGAAGCAACGGATCCTGGTGGCCGGAGATGCTGACTACATGAGCAATATCAGGAACGGAGGCAAACCAATAACTATCGGCTTCTTCAGTTGGTTAGACAATAACCGGTTCCCCGTGTACACCCCTATGCCTGAACCACTGGACCAATTATTTACCATTTCCAGCAAAGCCGCCAAAGCGCAATCCACTTTCTTTATCTGGATTTTGCCTGCACTGCTGCTGTTGCTGGGTATCGTGATATTGGTGCGTAGAAAAAGAAAATAAAAAAAGAGACACATGTTCTTACAAACAGACGATCAAACTATAGATGACCTGAGATTATTCAGCAAACGAGATACAGCAGGCATCTTTGATCTCTACAATAATACGCATACCCGTGGGGGTGAATTGCTGTTGCAGGAAATGTTCCGCATGCCGCTGGCAGATAAGCAGGCAATCAACCGTCGCAGCAGCATTATAGAGCATTTCTGTAAGCTGAATACATTGTTCCCGTTTGCAGGTTCCACCTTCGATATGGCGGAAAAATACCTGGCTAACAGGAATGAGCAGTCGAATAACGGCATGCAGCAGACATTGAGTGAAAAGGATATACAGAATGGTGTAACGGCCGTGATTGCTCTGATGCAGCAGGTAAAGCAGTTCATAGATGGGAACAACATAAGGAATATTGCTGCATATGAAGAAGAAAGAGGGTTGATGGAATCCCTGCTGGCTGATCCGGTATTTGCACCTGTACTCAGCGAGAAGAGCCAGGGAAAGATTTCGTATGCGGCAGTAACGGCATTTGATGTATTGCTGCGTGTACGCGAAAGACAAAAAGTGGAACGATTGTTATCTCATATTTATAAGCTGGATGTATATATCTCTGTTGCGAATGTAGCCCGTAAAAGGAACTTCATTTTCCCCCAAGCGCTCGAAAAGGGCAGTGGGGAGATGAGGATCGAAGGGCTTTACCATCCTGAATTGCAGCATCCCGTCCCTAATGATATAGCCATGAACAACAACAGGACAGTAGTGTTTCTTACCGGCGCCAACATGGCCGGTAAGAGCACCTTCCTGAGATCTGTGGGTACGGCGGTATACATTGCACATATGGGATTTCCTGTGGCAGCTACTTACATGGAGTTCTCTGTAATGGATGGTATGTATACCACTATCAACCTGCCGGATAATCTCGGTATCGGCGCCAGCCATTTTTATGCGGAGGTATTGCGCGTGAAGAAAGTTGCGGCGGAACTAAAAGCAGGCAAATCTATATTTGTGATTTTTGATGAGCTCTTCCGCGGTACTAATGTGAAAGATGCGCACGAAGCTACGGTGGCCATTACGCTGGCCTTTGCTGAGCGTAAGAACAGCCGGTTCATTATTTCTTCACACATCGTGGAGGCGGCGGACGAGCTGGGTCAAAATTCTTCCATCGGCTTCTGGTTCCTGCCAACAAAAATGAAAGGCAATGTTCCCGAATATACTTATACGTTAGAAGAGGGTGTAACCAATGACCGTCATGGTATGATCATTATCAGAAATGAGCGCATACTGGAGATACTTAAAAATGGCCGCAAGCGCGCCGTTTAGATATTACTCGGAGTGTGCCCAGTCGCTCGCCTCCCGGCGAGTGACTTCTATTCCGTCGCCTCCGGCGACACAGTGTTCGCCGGAGGCGAACCAATACAAGTCACTCGCCAGAGGCGAGCGACTGGGCAGCTGCGAAATAAAATATTACAACCATGAGTTTTAAAATAGACAGGCAAACGCTGGATGAACTGAATTTGCTGGGTAAGTTCCGCCAGGGATCCGTGTACCATTTGTTCAACCAGGTGAAAACGAGAGGAGGAGAGCAATTGCTGGATGAAATGTTCCGCAACCCGCTCACCAATGCAGAGCAGATCAACCAGCGCAGCAGTATTTTCCGTTTCTTCCAGCAGCAGGCATTGAGCTTTCCCTTCGATGTGCAGCAGATCAATCTCATGCGGGAATACATCGACACTTCCAGTGGGAATAGCGCTGGTATGGTGCTGCTTTCAGTATTCGTAAAGAAAACCTTATCCAGCCTTACAAGGGATGAGCGGTACAAAAAGAATATCCAGGGATTACAGGCTACCATCGTTACAATAAAAAGAACAGTTGGTATAGTAGAGCTGTTGCGTAATGCAGGCGGTCCTTTCACAGAAAAAGTAGATGAAGTAAAAAAGATACTGTCAAATCCACAACTGGAAAAACTTGCGAATACCGATATTTACCAGGCCCTGCCATTGAAGAAGCTGGCATTTTATGAACATCTCCTCAAGAACAAAATGCAAAAGGAGATGGAGGATATTTTGTCTTTCATCTATCTACTCGATCTCAATATAGCAGTGGGGAATGTTTCGGCTGCCAAAGGATTCAATTATGCAATTGCTTTACCTGCCGGGAAAAATATACTTGCAGTGCAGGAGCTCAGGCATCCCTGTATCGATAAAGCCATTGGCAACAACCTGGAATTGAAAGAAAACAGCAATGTGCTTTTCCTCACCGGCGCCAATATGGCTGGTAAATCAACTCTGATGAAATCGCTGGGCATTGGACTGTATCTCGCGCATATGGGTTTTCCCGTAGCGGCCGATCAGTTTGATTTTTCAGTACGGGAAGGATTGTATTCGAGTATCAATGTGGCGGATAATATCGGTTTGGGATATTCGCATTTCTATGCCGAAGTTGTCCGTGTGAAGCAGGCTGCGGAAGCCGCTGCCAGCGGGCAAAGGCTGATGCTGATGTTCGATGAATTGTTCAAGGGTACTAATGTGAAAGATGCTTATGATGGAACGCTTGCCGTTACCGAAGCATTTGCTGAATATGCCGATTGTTTATTTGTTGTGTCTACTCATATCATAGAAGTGGGAGAGGCTTTGAAAGCTACGCCCAATATACAGTTCAGGTTCCTGCCAACTATCATGGAAGGGGCGAGACCGAAGTATACTTACAGGCTGGAGCAGGGGATCACAGAAGATCGGCAGGGTATGATGATCATCCGGAATGAAGGCATTTTGGAGATGATCTGTAGCTAGCATTTATTGAGCGCCTTTTTGTAAATTACCCGCTCATCAATGCATGGCCACACATGAAAGGCGTTGTTCTGATTTTGATTTCTGTATTGTGTAATTCTGTACTGACGGCACAAAACAGTCCTACCTGGTTAAGATATCCTGCACTCTCACCAGATGGAAAAACGATCGTGTTTTCCTATCATGGCGACCTCTACACTGTTCCTGCATCCGGAGGATCAGCAAAGTTGTTGGTACAATTGGATGGGCAGGAGCTGATGCCGGTCTGGAGCCGCGATGCCAGGCAGATCGCCTTTGCCGGAAACCGTTCCGGTAATTTTGATCTGTATATTGTTCCTGCACAAGGTGGCGAAGCAAAACAACTCACATGGCATGCTGCCGATGAATTCCCCTCAGACTTTATGGCTAATGGAAATACCATTGTTTTTTCCGCAGCGAGAATGGATGCTCCTGCCTGCCGGCAATTCCCATCCGAATCATTACCTGAATTGTATACTGTACCTGCTGCGGGCGGCAGGGTAAAACAATTACTGACCACCCCTGCTGAAGACGCTAAACTCAGTGCAGATGGGAATCTTATCATTTATCACGATCGAAAGGCAAGAGAGAATCCCTGGCGTAAACACCAGGTTTCTTCCGCTGCAAGAAATATCTGGGTATATGATCAGCATGCTGATTCGCACCGTCAACTAAGTGAATTCATTGGAGAAGACAGAAGCCCTGTGTTCTCTGCCGATCAAGCAGCTATTTATTTTTTAAGCGAAAGATCAGGCAGCTTCAATGTTTTTCAATCTTCACTTTCGGGAAAAGATCAGCCCAGGCAACTGACTTTTTTTAAAGACCATCCTGTCCGGTTCCTCAGCATTGCAAAGAACAATACCATTTGTTTCGGGTACGATGGAGAGATCTGGATCAAAAAAAATAATGCTGCGCCGAAGAAAGTCCTGATCAGGATTCCGGTAACCCCACAGCAGGCGCTTAAACAGGTAGCCATCACAGAGGCAAGTGAGTTTGCCGTTTCACCTTCCGGAAAGGAAATGGCATTCATCGCAAGGGGTGAAGTTTTTGTCAGTAACATACATGGAAAAGAAATCAGACGCATTACAAACACACCCTCAGAGGAGGCTGGTTTGAGCTTTGCTCCCGATGGCCACTCACTGTTATATGCCAGCGAAAATACCGGGACCTGGAAGATCATGCAGGCCGAGGTTGCTCCCGGAAATAATTTTTTCGATGCTGCTCAAATAATAGAGAAGGAACTGATCGGCAATGACCAGGAAAATTACCAGCCTGCCTGGTCGCCCAACGGAAAGGAGATCGCTTATATTGCCAACAGGAATACACTCAGGGTGTACAATATCGCAACAGGAAACTCCCGCGAAATACTTACCGGTGAACAATTGGTGAGCAGGCGGGATCGGGACCAGTATTTTGAATGGAGCCCCGATAGCCGTTGGCTGCTGGTACAATTCACAGAACAGGGGGCCGGAAATGATGAAGTGGGCATCATCGAGGCTTCAGGTAATGACCGCCTCATCAACCTCACCAGGAGTGGCTTTAGTGAAACAAGACCAAAATGGATGATGAATGGGAAAGTGATCCTTTTTTCCAGTGATCGTTCTGGTTTGCATAGTTTCGATAATAGCGGTCCGGCTCAGACTGATATGTTCGCTTTTTTCACGGATGAGAATACCAGGTGGGATTTTGCAGAAAGACGGCAAAAAGATGTGCAAAGGCTCACTACCGTTTCCTCAATGATTGCAGATGCTGTATTGAGTAAAGATGGAAACACACTATACTATCTCGCAAAACTGGAAAATCAATATGACCTCTGGAAAACCGATCTCCAATCAAAAGAAACAAAAAGACTACTACAGCTGAAATTGCCAGCCGGGAGTTTGCAATGGGATAAAGAACAAAAATGGTTGTACCTGCTATCGGATGGGCAACTGATCCGCATTGATCCCGCAACTGCTGTCCAACAACCGGTAAACATCAAAACTGAAATAATCATCGATCCTGCAAAAGAAAGAGCAGCAATGTTCGATCATGTCTGGCGAAGAACAGGCCAGACATTTTATACAGCCGGGTATCACGATGCCAACTGGAAACAGCTCGGCAATGATTACCGCAAATACCTCAGCGGCATCGATAACAATTTCGACTTTGCCGAAATGCTCAACGAGTTATTGGGAGAGTTGAATGTAAGCCATACCGGTGCTGCATTCAACAGAAAGCGCAGGGATATTGAAATAACAGGATCACTGGGAGTTTTCTATGATCAGCAATATGAAGGAGCAGGTATGAAGATCGAAGAAATTATCTCTAATTCTCCGCTTGCCCGGGCATCCTTTGAGGTAAAGCCCGGAGATATCATCCTCAGCGTTGATGGATCAACGATAGCTGCTGATAAAGACATCGATTATTACCTGGCGGGAAAATCAGGGAAAAAGATAGAACTGGAATTGAAAAGCGCTGGGCAGGTCCGCAAAATTGAAATAACAGCACTTACTCCATCGGAAGAAGCCGATCTTCTTTATCAGCGTTGGGTAGAACGCAATCGTCTTGAAACCGAAAAAACCACCAATGGCGAATGGGGCTATGTTCATCTTTACAGGATGAATGATGCTGCCTACCGGAGTGTGTATGAAGAAATATTGGGAAGATACCATCACTGCAAAGGCATCATTGTTGATACCCGCTTCAACCGTGGCGGCGACCTGGCCCCTGAACTCATTAGTTTCCTGAGTGGCACCAGGACCAGGAGCAACACAAATGATCATTTTCTTGCCGGTATAGAACCGGGTTTCCGCTGGACCAAACCAAGCCTGGTGCTGGCCGGCGAATCAAATTACAGCGATGGTCACTGCTTTGTGTACGACTATCAATATCTTCATATGGGCAAACTGATCGGCATGCCGGTGCCCGGCAGTTGTACCTGGATGACAGGACAAACACTGCTGGATCCAACCCTCAGCTACAGCGTACCCACCGTGGGCGTGAAAACGAATGCCGGAAAGTATTTGGAAAACTATCAGACAGAACCGGATATTCGCGTTATGAACGAGTATGGCAAAGTGAGCCAGGGACAGGATCAGCAACTCGAAGAAGCCATCCGCCAAACGAAACAATCTGCGAATGACAGATGATGAACAGAACATAATTTACTGGGATGAGATCCGGAAAGGGAACAAGCAGGCTCTTTTCGATCTGTACAACAATACCTATTTCCACCTCGTGCGTTTCGGGCTGAAGATAACCGCCAATGATGAGCTGGTGAAGGACTGTGTTACCCAGTTGTTCTTTCAACTCTGGGACAAACATAACCGCCTCAATGAAGTGAAGCAGGTGCGGGCCTATCTTTTTACTTCTCTCCGAAGATCACTGATCGATAAGTTGGTCTATTTTTCCAAAACCGATGCTGCTATCCATAAGCTCACAGAGAAAGAAATGATCGAAGAACTGCCTTATGAAGAGATCATTATCCGCGTACAACATGATGAAGAGCTGAAGCAGAAACTGCACAAGGCAATTGAACAACTCACACCCAAACAAAGAGAACTGATCAGGCTCATGTTCTTTGAAGGATATACTTATGAACAGGTGGCTGCTATTACGGAACAAAGCATCAAAACAGCCTACAATACCATTTACAACGCCATTAAGATACTGCGTAAAGTATTGAAATAGCCTCCTTAATAAAGTTTCTAAAAAAATATTCCATTTTTTTCAGGGAAAAATCCGGGAATGCGCCCTCTGTATCTGAAAGGGCTCTTTCATGGATTATCAAAACTACACTGTTGAAGATCTCGTATGCGATGAATCCTTTCAGCGCTATTGCCTGGGCAATGACCCCACTGCTATTCAATTCTGGGAATCCTGGGTCCGGGAGAATCCACAGCAAAAAGAAATTGTTGAGGAGGCTGTCCGCCTCTTTGAAGTGATCAGCGCCAAACAAGGCAATCTCTCAATACAGCTGGAAAATCTAAAAGATGGTATCCGCCGTTTTGATATGCTCAAGATGGCTTTGGAAAAAGAAGAGGATACTTTACAGGGAACAGTTCCTCATCATTATCCAAACAGGTTCAGGTGGCGAATCGGTATTGCTGCGTCTGTGCTTGCTTTGGCAACAGCGGGTTATTTCTTCTTCAAGCTATCGTCCCCCAAATCTGATAGCTCTGCAACTTTCAAACACATAGCAACTGAAACAGGAATCGTATCTGGCAATGAGCCCCGGAAGACCGTGGTATTGCCAGACGGTTCTGTTGTAACACTGCGCAGCAACAGCAAACTGGTGCTGGCAAAAGATTTCAATACCTCTTCCCGTGAATTGCATCTTTCCGGCGAAGCATTTTTTGATGTGGCCCATCAGCAAAACAGGCCATTCGTTGTGCATACCGAAGAAGTGAATATCGAAGTATTGGGGACAGTGTTCAATGTGAGCGCTTACCCGGAAAATGACTCAACTGAAACTGCCTTGTTCAGGGGAAAAGTAGCTGTCACCAGGAACGGTCATCCTGAAGAAAAGGTGATCTTATCGCCCAGTCAAAAGATCGTGTACGCTCATAAAGAAAACAAAGTTGACAATGAAAGGAACAAACCTTTCCATGTTGTAACGATGCTTCCTGATCCTGTGAACCATAAGGCCAAAGAGATCGCCTGGGTGAGGAACAGGCTCAAGATTGAGGATGAACCCCTGGAAGTGATTGCAGCCAGACTGCAGCAATGGTATGGTATCCCGATCGGTTTTGCCAGTGAAGAAGTAAAATCGTACCGCTACTCAGGCACGTTCGAAAGTGAATCTGTGGTGAAAGCGCTTGAAGCATTGCAATTATCTTATCCTTTCAGTTTCGATATCCGGAAAGACAGCATCCTTATCAGCAAATAGCGGATGCCTGCATCGATATTTCGCCCCATTGATTTGATCATCATAAACCAAACTGTGTTATGAAGACTGCCCATACAACCGGCCCGGGTATCTCCTACAGGCCGTTATCACATTTTGTCAAGCTCACTGCATTCTTACTGGTGATGGTCTGTATGCAGGTACAGGCAAATGGATTCGCCCAGCAAAAGATCAATCTCAAACTGCACAAGGCCACGCTCAAACAGTTATTGAATGAGGTGGAGAAACAAACCCTGTACAGGTTCGTGTATCATACCGGTACACTGCCGGCAGATAAAAAACTCGATATCTCCGTTAAAGATGCAGACCTGGACCAGGTGCTGCAACAGGCTTTCAAAGGATTACCACTTAATTATTCTGTAAAAGAAGACAACCTGGTAGTAGTGTTTTCCACTGCTCAAAACCCTGCGCAGGATAAAACGGTTAAGGGAATTGTTACCGGTCCTGACGGCAAGCCATTGGCCGGTGTGTCTGTTCTGGTAACAGGCACTTCCGCAGGTACTACAACTGATGCCAACGGGAATTACAGTTTGCAGGTTCCTGACAAGGCAAAGACCCTGGAGTTTACTTTGGTGGGATATGTTGATGAGTTAGTATCGATCAACAAACCAGTGATCAATGTAACGATGCGACTGTCTGCCACCAATCTTAACGAAGTGGTAGTGACGGGTTATACCAGTTATTCAAGGAATAAATCAGTTTCCGCTGCCACCACTGTGGGAGGAGATAAAATAAATGATGTTCCTGCTGCTACTTTCGAGCAGGCATTGCAGGGACGTGTTCCCGGTTTGAATATTTCCGCTGTTTCCGGCCAGCCTGGAACCAGCGCCAGGGTACTGTTGCGCGGCGTGGGATCAATTGCCGGCAATAATGATGTTCTGTATGTGATGGATGGAGTGCCCATTGAATCAGGCGCTTTCATGGCATTGAACCCTGGTGATATCGAATCAGTAACTGTACTGAAAGATGCATCTGCCAAAGCGATCTATGGTTCACGCGGCTCCAATGGTGTGATCGTGATCACTACCAAAAGAGGAAAAGCAGGAAAGCTTGCTGTGGAATACAGATCACAATATGGTGTATCCGCTCTTACTTCCACGAAGTTCAGGATGATGAATTCCGCGGAAAGAAAACAGTTCGAAGAAGAGATCGGAGTGGAAACCGGATCAGAGGCCGGGCCATTCTGGACCTACTCCAAATTGAATCCTGATTATGCCGGTAAATCGCCTGCAGAAAAAGCGGAAGCAGATCATATGGTGGATAGTCTTCTCCACATGAATACCGATTGGCGCGATCTCTTCATGCGTAATGGTAAATTCATGGAACAACAGATCAGCGCCAGCGGCGGTAATCAGAATATCCGTTTCTATACTTCGCTCAATTATTTCGATCAGCAGGGTCTTGTAAAGGTTTCCGATCTGAAAAGATATACGCTGAAGAATAATCTCGATTTTACCTACGGAAAATTTTCCGCCAACCTCAACCTGAATATCGGTTACTCTAAATCAAATCTTATTCAGAACGAAAACGGCACCGGCGCCAACAACCCGTTGTCTGCCGTGTATTATGCACTACCTTACGAGTATCCTTATGCGCCAGACGGCAAACTGGTTACTACGGAAGATGGTGATGAGTATCCTGTTTTCGATCTCCGTGAAGGAAGTGATTCCTATGCACGTATGTTGAATACCACCAACAAGCAGGATCAACTGAAAACGGTGATGAGCCTTTCTCTGAGCTATTCCATCGCAAGGGGGCTTGTTGCTAAAACCAGACTGGGCGTTGATTACCGGGATATCACTTCAGAGCAATGGATCAATCCCGATTCCTATGCAGGCAGAAGGGTTTCCAATGGAAGGCTGGGTTCATTCGGGGAAGGTATCAACCGTCGTACCTCACTGGTATCCACTTCAGGTTTTACCTATAATAATGTGTTCAATGATGATCATGATATTGAAGTTTCCGCTCTGTATGAATTCCTGAGCAATAAGTACAGGAGATTCAGTTATACAGGATTTGGCCTGGATTCAAGACTGCCACATACGCCGGCAGGCATTGGCGATCCTTCTACTTACACCCCCACTCTGGGTGGCAGCAGAACGGAAAATGCCATGTCTTCCCTGATCGGCCTGGCCCGTTACACCTACAAGAATAAATATACATTGAACGCCAGTTACAGGTATGATGGATCTTCCACCTTGCCTGAACATAACCGTTGGCATGGCTTCTATTCCTTTGGTGTGAGCTGGGAAGCAAAGCGTGAAGATTTTTTATCTGAGGTGGATGCCATATCCAGTCTTCGTTTCAGGACCAGCTACGGTACCACAGCCAGCCCGTTTCCATTGGATTTTGCTTACCTGGCAACGTACGGACTTTCCACCTATGGTGGTGAAACTGGCATTATTCCCACATCCCCCGGTAATACGGGATATGATTGGGAATATGCAAAAGAGTTGAACGTTGGCTTTGATCTTGGCCTGATCAGGAACAGGATCAGGCTGACTGCTGAATACTATAACAGGATCACCAGTAATCTATTCATCGATCAACCCTTGCCCGCCACTTCAGGTTTTACCGAATTGTCTATCAGTTCCGGCAAAATGAGGAACCGCGGAGTTGAAATCGATCTGCAGGCAGATGTAGTTAAAACCAGGGACCTGCTGGTAACCGTAGGTGGAAATATGGGATACAACAAAAATGTGGTACTTGATCTCGGTGGCGAGGAAGAGTTTGAATTCCAGTATACCGGTATACTCAGACCAGGTCTCCCTTACGGTGCTCATTATGCGCCAAAATGGGCCGGTGTAAACCGGGATAACGGAGACCCTCAGTATTATACGAGAGACGGCCAGATCACAACAGATTATGACGCCAATACCCTTAGCGTTGCAGATTTTGGAACATATATTCCTGTGATCACCGGCGGCTTCAATGCGGCCGTTACCTGGAAGGATTTTTACTTCAATGCATTGTTCTCATTCAATGCAAAAGTGATGCGCTATAACAATGAAGACTATTTCAATGAGAATCCCAGCTTCACCACCAGTAATCAATCTGTAAGATTTCTGTATGACCGGTGGAAAAAGCCTGGTGACAATGCGGTCCTGCCCAGGATCGATGCGCCAAGGAACTATACTTCCAGGGATATTCAGGATGCATCCTATGTGCGTTTGAGAAATGTGAACATCGGGTATAACCTGCCCAAATCACTGATCAGTAAATGGAAATTCATTACCGGCGTTCAGATCAACCTGCAAGGACAGAACCTCCTCACCTGGACCAATTGGAGAGGCTTCGATCCTGAAAATGGTAATGAGTATGCCCGGTTCAGCTATCCTTCACCGAGAACTTATGTTGTAGGATTAAACGTTAACTTTTAATTGCCCTGATCATGAAAAATAAATATTTCTATAAAAACATCATACTGAGTTCAGTTGCTGCAATAATGGGGCTCAGTTCCTGTAATAAACAACTCGATCTGAAGCCTTCGGATGATATAGATCCTTCCAAGGCTTTCCGGAATGTAAAGGATGTGAACGCAGGAGTGCTGGGAGCTTACAGTGCATTGAACTATTACAGTAGCATCTTTTATACTACCCGTATCACCGATGAAGTGATGTTACCCTCCGAAAACAGTACCGGTAGTGGTGTTGCTACTTATCGCTGGCAGTACGATGGAACTTTTCAGCATGATGCATACTATGATAATTACAAAGCTATCGACAGATTGAACCGGGTACTGGCGGCAGTGGATGATATACCTGCGTTGGCTGGCGAAGAAACTGAATTGAAAGCCCAATACAAAGGAGAGTTGCTGGCGATGCGCGCTTACTGCCATTTTGAGCTGATCAGGAATTTCGCTTCCGGCTATGTGGCAGACTCGATGGGGGTTATTTACATGGAAAGATCTGAACTTTCCAGGCCCGCCCGTCTCAGTTTTGGAGCAACGATGGAAAAGATCAATGCTGATCTGATAGCAGCTAAAGATCTGATCCCGGCCAGCTTTGACGATAATACCAGGATCACAAAACTGGCCGTTTCGGCTATACAGGCCCGTGTTGCCCTATATGAAAAGAACTGGCCCAATGCCATCAAATACGCAACAGAAGTGATCAACGGAATGCCACTGGCTTCCAGGGCCAATTTCCCGAAGATATGGCATGAAGAAGCGCCCGCTGAAGTGATCTGGAAACTGAAAAGAGTGCCTTCCGATGATGAAACACCGCTGGGCAATGTATATACACAGGAAACATTCCTCACCAATCCGGCAGGCTCCAGGATCTATTACGCCGCCTCACATGAGCTCACGGATCTCTTTGATCAAACAAATGATATCCGCTTCTCTTCCTATATCGTGATCGATCCGCAAAGGCTGGCCGATGGAAAAATGCCCAATGCTGTTATCAAGTATACCAACAATGGCGCCACCAACCGCAACCTGGTTGATATTAAATTGTTCCGTACCGGCGAAATGTACCTGATCCGTTCTGAAGCCTATGCAGGCGACGGCCAGTTGGGGCTTGGTATTGATGACCTCAATGATCTGCGTGCCGCCAGAATCAGTGGTTATGTTGATCAGACTTTTGCTAACAAAGATGCCCTCCTGGCCGCGATCGAAAAGGAAAGGTTCAAGGAACTGGCATTTGAAGGCCATCGTCACCACGACTTGCGAAGATGGAACCTGCCTATCACCAGGCTGCCACAGGATGCAGTGAATGCACTGGGCGCGGTGAACCTACCGCCCACCAAAGCACAGTACAGGTGGCCAATCCCCAACTCCGAACTTCGGGTAAACCCTAATCTGAAACAAAATCCATTTTATTGATCATGATACGTACCAAATGGAATAAATACGTTTTACAGGCTGCAGCAGGTTTGCTGGCAGCCTGTAACGTTTATGCACAATCGAATCCTTCCCTGAAACTGACCGGAGATCCGGCTGATGTTACCACTCCCACAAAAGGCGGCGTGGTACTGATTGGTGGCGGAGGCAATGTGGATGGCGCTTTCAAATGGATGATCCACCGCAGCGGTGGCGGAGATGTAGTGGTGATCAGGGCTTCCGGCGATTATCTTTACAACGATGATATCGCCAAACTGGGAAAAGTGAACTCCGTGGAAACATTGCTGATCAATTCCCGGGAGGTGGCCAATGACGAAAAAGTAGCTAACACTATCCGCAATGCAGAAATGCTGTTCATCACCGGCGGCGATCAGAGCAATTACATGAACTTCTGGAGAAATACAAAAACTTCCGAAGCCATCAACTACCTGCTCAATCAAAAGAAAGTGCCGGTAGGAGGCACCAGCGCTGGTTGCGCCGTGCTCAGCGGATTTTATTACAGTGGTGAAACCGGCAGTGCTACTGCTGAGATCCTGAATGATCCATTCGATAAAAATGTAACGCTGTACAACAATGATTTCCTGCAACCTCCCTACCTGAAGAATGTACTCACGGATCAACACTATACACAGCGCAGGCGCCAGGGCAGACATGTTACCTTTCTGAGCCGTATCATCAACGACTGGAAAGTATTTCCCAAAGGCATCGCACCCGATGAAAGAACAGCGGTATGCATCGATGAGAACGGTAATGCAAAAGTGATCGGGGAAGGCAAAGCCTATTTCCTTATCACTGATGCGACCACTGCACCTGAACGGGTGAAAGCTGGAGACCCCCTGCAATGGAAAGCCGATAAGAAAGCGATCCGTGTATATGAGATCCAGGGCAGCGAAACAGGAGCCGGGTATTTTTCTGTGTCTGACTTCGATGCCGCCAAAGCCAAAGGCGGCACCTGGTACCGGTGGTGGGTGGATAAAGGCGAATGGCAACAGAGCCCTGAAGACAAATTTGTAATTGTTGTGCACGGCGGCGCAGGCACCATCCTCAAAAGTAAAATGACGCCTGAAAAAGAAGCGGCTTACAAAAAAGGGTTGCAGCAGGCGCTCGAAGCAGGCTATGCAAAATGGAAAACAGGAGCGCCCGCGCTGGATGCAGTGGAAGCCGCCATTCATGTGCTGGAGGATAACCCCTTGTTCAATGCAGGCAAAGGAGCGGTGTTCACGCATGATGGAAAGAATGAGCTGGACGCGAGTATCATGAATGGAAAAACTTTAGAAGCGGGATCTGTTGCGGGTGTAAGAACTTTGCGTCATCCTATCTCTGCTGCCCGCGCTGTGATGGAAAGATCGGAACATGTAATGATGGTGGGTGCAGCCGCAGAACAATTTGCCAAAGAAGCAGGAATGGAGATTGTGAAGCCGGAATACTTCCGCACTGAGGAACGCTGGAAGCAATTGCAACAGGCGATCAAGGAAGATGAACAGAAAGCAAAACTTGATCATAGCTATCACAAAGCAGGCGCCATCAACGTGGACAATAAATTCGGGACCGTTGGTTGCGTGGTGCTGGATAAGAGCGGCTTCATTGCTGCCGGCACTTCAACCGGTGGTATGACGAATAAAAAATATGGCCGTGTAGGCGATTCTCCCATCATCGGCGCCGGAACCTATGCCAATGGAACCGTAGGCGTGTCATGCACCGGTTGGGGTGAATTCTATATCCGCTCCGTTGTGGCTTATGATCTGGCCGCGCAAATGGAATACAAAGGTTTCACCGTGCAGGATGCCGGTAAATCAGTGATAAGTAAAGTGGGCAAGCTGGGTGGAGATGGCGGATTGATCGCACTGGATGCGAATGGAAACGTAGCAATGCCTTTCAATACGGAAGGGATGTACAGGGGAACAGTGACGGCTGACGGAAAGATAGATATCGAGATTTATAAAAACTAGTTCTGGTTGAGGTCGGTTAGAAGTTACATTTACTCGGAGTGCAGTCGCTCGCCTCCCGGCGAGTGACCTGTATTTCTTCGCCTCTGGCGAAGGATCGCCAGAGGCGATCAAATAAAAGTCGCTCGCCTCCGGCGAGTGACTGGCCACTGCGAAAACAAAAGGATGCACTTTACCGGGTGCATCCTTTTGTTATGTGATCTGGCAGACTTGCTTACGCATCCTTACCATGACAATTCTTGAACTTCTTACCGCTTCCACAAGGACAAGGATCATTCCTTCCGATCTTCGGTCCAACTTTCACAGGTTCCTGTTTTGAATCTGCTCCGGAGGGATCGAAATAATCGTTTTCATTCGCGGCATAATCTTCGCCCCTGGCATCGATCTCTTCCTTGTTGGCTTTCATGCGGCTCATGTCTGTCTTCTGCTCGCGGCCTTCGCGGATCTGCGCCTGTTGTTGCTGCGGATTGTCCTGCTCGATAGGAATAGTAGCGTGAGCGAGGAATCCAACGATGTCTTTATTCAGTTCGCTGCCCATTTGTTTGAACAGGTCGAAGGCGGTGAGTTTGTAGATCACCAGCGGATCTTTCTGTTCCAGGTAAGCGGTCTGTACGCTTTGTTTGAGATCATCCATGGCGCGGAGATGTTCTTTCCAGGCATCATCGATCACGGCCAGTGTGATCTGGCGCTCCAGGGCGCCTGTGAGCTCACGGCCTTCCGTTTGGATGGTTTTGTCGAGATTGGCGAGGACCTGCATTCCTTTCTTGCCATCGGTGAAAGGCACTACCACATTCTCGATATGGCTTCCCTGTGTTTGGCGGATATTGCGGAACACGGGCACAGCCTGTGTTTGCAGGTCTGTGATCTTGCGCTGGTAGCGTTCAGTAGCTTCGTTGTATAATTTATCAGACAGTTGCTGATCGTTTCCTTTTTCAAATTCTTCGGCAGTGATGGTGCTGTCGATACCGAAGCCCATGATGGACGCCATGCGGAATCCTTCATAGTCGTTCTGCTCTTTGAATCCACCTACGATGCTTTGTGAAACGCCGTAGAATGCTTCATCGAGGTCAACAGCGAGACGGTCGCCAAACAGGGCGTGGTTACGTTTTTCGTAGATCACGTTACGTTGTTTGTTCATCACATCGTCATATTCGAGGAGGCGTTTACGGATGCCGAAGTTGTTCTCTTCCACTTTCCTTTGTGCGCGCTCGATGCTGCGCGTTACCATGCTGTGCTGGATCACTTCACCTTCTTTGTATCCGAAGCGGTCCATGATCTTGGCGATACGCTCGCTACCGAAGAGGCGCATCAGCTCATCTTCGAGCGATACATAGAATTGTGTGGTCCCGGGATCGCCCTGACGACCTGCACGACCACGCAACTGGCGGTCTACACGGCGGCTCTCGTGACGCTCTGTACCGATGATGGCCAGACCGCCTGCTTCTTTCACACCAGGCCCGAGCTTGATATCCGTACCACGACCCGCCATATTGGTAGCGATGGTAACAGCTCCGGCCAGACCGGCTTCAGCCACCACCTGTGCTTCACGGGCGTGTTGTTTTGCGTTCAATACATTGTGCGGGATCTTCTTCACCTGCAGCATCTTGCCCAGCAGCTCACTCACTTCCACGTTGGTAGTACCCACCAGAACAGGACGGCCCTCAGCGCGCAGTCTCTCGATCTCATCGATCACCGCTTTATACTTTTCGCGTTTTGTTTTGTACACGAGGTCTTCCTGATCTTTACGCACCGCTTTCATATTCGTGGGAACGGTTACTACATCCAATTTGTAAATATCCCAGAACTCACCTGCTTCAGTAACCGCAGTACCGGTCATACCGGCAAGTTTGTGGTACATCCTGAAATAGTTCTGCAGGGTGATGGTGGCGTAAGTTTGGGTAGCCGCTTCGATCTTCACATTTTCCTTAGCCTCTATCGCCTGGTGCAGACCATCGGAATAACGGCGGCCATCCAGGATACGGCCTGTTTGTTCGTCAACGATCTTCACCTGACCATCCATTACCACGTACTCGATGTCTTTATCGAAGAGGGTATAGGCTTTCAGCAGTTGCTGAACGGTGTGGATACGGTCCGCTTTAACGGTGTATTCGTTGAGGATGGCTTCTTTTTGTGCGAGCTTCTCTTCTGCAGAGGCTTCGCTTCTGTCGATCTCTGCCAGGTTCACACTGATATCGGGCAGTACAAAGAACTCTGGATCTTCACCTGCTCTTGTGATGGCCTGGATACCTTTATCGGTGAGGTCGACCTGGTTGTTCTTCTCATCGATATGGAAGTACAGTTCCTGGTCAACAGTTGGCATTTGTTTTTGCTGGTCGGCGAGATAGTAGTTCTCTGATTTCTGGAGTTTCACTCTCACGCCTGGCTCGCTGAGGAATTTGATAAGGGCGCTGGCCTTGGGAAGACCGCGGAAAGCACGCATCAGCGCCAGGCCGCCGCTCTTGGGATCATCATCTCCGTCGGCAAATAATTTCTTGGCTTCGTTCAGGTATTTGTTGGTCACCTGTTTCTGTGCTTCCACCAGTTGCTGAACGCGGCTTTTGAGAATATGGTATTGCTGATCGTCTCCTTTGGGAACGGGACCAGAGATGATCAGCGGTGTACGGGCATCATCGATCAATACGGAGTCCACCTCATCCACCATCGCATAATGGTGTTTGCGTTGCACCATTTCTTCCGGTGTATGCACCATGTTATCGCGGAGATAATCGAAACCGAATTCGTTATTGGTACCGTAGGTAAGATCTGCCAGGTAAGCATTGCGGCGGGCAGTGCTGTTGGGCTGGTGTTTATCGATACAATCCACCGTGAGGCCGAGCCATTCGAAGATGGTGCCGTTCCATTCGGAGTCACGTTTGGCGAGATAATCGTTCACCGTTACGATGTGAACGCCTGCTCCTGCGAGCGCGTTGAGGTAGGCGGGGAGCGTACTCACCAGCGTTTTACCCTCACCGGTAGCCATCTCCGCGATCTTGCCCTGGTGCAGTGCGATACCACCCATGAGCTGTACATCGTAGTGCACCATGTTCCAGGTAACGGTGTTGCCACCGGCTGTCCAGGAATTATTGAAAATGGACTTATCGCCTTCGATGCGCACATAATCTTTCTTCACGCTGAGGTCGCGGTCCAATTCTGTTGCAGTGGATTCGATCTGTGTATTTTCTTTGAAGCGTCGCGCAGTTTCTTTCACTACGGCGAAAGCTTCGGGGAGGATCTCTTTGAGTACTTCCTCGATGGCTTTATTACGGTCTTTACGGAGCTTGTCCACTTCCTGGTAGAGGGCCTCTTTTCCATTGATATCGCTAAAGGGAAGGGCTTCTGCATCTGCATTCAGTTTGGTGATCTCTTCGTCGATGGAACGAAGATGGTCGCTGATCCGTGCTTTGAATTCCTGGGTTTTGTTCCTGAGCTGGTCATTGGAAAGTGACTGGTAAGAGCTAAAATGCTGATTGATCTTTTCTACCAGAGGAAGGAAGGATTTGATATCTTTTTCCGACTTACTGCCTCCGAAGATCTTGGAAATAAAACCTAACATGTTATAGCTAATTGTTTAATTTAAATGAAATCACCTTAACCTCACACGGGATCCATTTGCACAGAGGGAGGCAGAGGAGCCGGTGAAATCCGGATATGGTTGTCAAAAAAGATGCTAGGCTTTGATAACTAGCCAATTTGACAGGATGCCAAAGGTAAGAAAATAAAGTTTTGGGCGTATTGATAAAAAAGTTAGTATATTAGCGCTAAATTTATTAGTCTATGTCTCAAGCTGGTAAGAATCTCAAGTATCTCCGAAAGCTCCGGGGATGGACGCAGGAGGAATTTGCCACCAGGCTGGGAATCAAGAGATCCCTGCTGGGCGCGTATGAAGAGGAGAGGGCAGAGCCCCGCATCGAAGTGCTTGAACTGGTGGGTGATATTTTCAAGTTAACCCTGGATGATCTTTTGCTGAAAGACCTGGGAGATACCAGGGGGAATTACCTCAGTAAGCGTCGCGCACAGAAAATGGCAGCAGGTACTGCAGAGATCCAGTTCGTTCCGGTAAAAGCGGCAGCCGGTTACCTCGCGGGATATGCTGATCCTGAATTTATCGATGAGTTGAACACCTTTACACTTCCCATGCTTTCTCCCGGTTCTTACCGCGCCTTCGAGATCATCGGGGATTCGATGGCGCCCACAGCCAGCGGTTCGGTGATCGTTTGTGAAAAAGTAGATGAGATCGATGACCTGCGCAACAACAATACTTATATTGTGGTGACCCGCAATGAAGGCATCGTATATAAGAGGGTGATGAAAAGCAATCGTACAAAGAACAAGCTCACACTGATCAGTGATAACGCTTCCTATCAACCTTATACCATAAACTCCGAGGATGTGCTCGAGTTGTGGAAGGCCGCATACATCATGGGCAAAGCCAATCAGCAACAGCGTTGGGATGTGAATCAGCTTGCCAGTATGGTGAATACTTTGCAGGAGCAGGTAAGCACCATGAAGAAGAAAATGAACTAGGCAGCAGCAGTTTTTTGATCGCGTTTGTCTTGATAGCTTATTGGTCACCGTTACCAACGAAGAGAAAATCTGCTATTATCCGTATCCGGGGCATTTCGTATAAGTACGAATTGTGTCTTGGTTAATAAACGTTTCATGAATTGGGGATTTACGTGGATTTTTCCGATCGATCGGCTAACTTTGCACCCCCAAACGCCAACATGCGACGTGAACTAACTGCAATACTGGTCCTCTCCTGCATAGGTATGCAACTGCATGCGCAGAAGAAAATTGCGCAGGCAGTCAAGTCCACGGAATTCATTCATATCGACGGAACCCTCGATGAGCCTGAATGGGCGCAGGTTCCCGTTTCCACTGATTTTATCACCAATGGCCCTGTATTTGGGTTGCCTGCCAGTTCCAAAACGGAAGTGCGGGTGTTGTACGACAATACGGCCATCTATATAGGTGCTTACCTCTATGACGATCCGGCAGCAGTCCGTCGTCAGTTCACAGCGCGCGACAATGCGCAAACAGCCGATGTCGATTATTTCTCGGTCTTCTTCGATACCTATAATGATCAGCAGAATGCTTTCCAGTTCCAGGTCACTACACGCAATGTGCAAAGCGATGCAAGGGTCTCTCCCAATGCCAGCACTGGTTATGGTGTTTATGGTGATCTCACCTGGGACGCCGTATGGGATAGCAAAGTGAGTTTCGAAAAAGACCGTTGGGTGGTGGAGATGAAGATCCCTTTTTTCGCTATCCGCTTTCCCGGTAAGAATATTCAGGACTGGGGCGTACAGTTCCTTCGCTTCAGTCGCCGTAATAATGAAACCACTTTTTGGAATCCAGTGAATCCAAACATAAATGGATTTGTTTTGCAGTTTGGAAAACTGACCGGTCTGGAAGAGATCAAGCCGCCACTCCGGCTAAGCTTTTCACCTTATGTAAGCGGTGGTTATCGCTCTACGCCACAGCTGGGAGAAAAGGGGCAATACGAAACACTCAAGAGTGGAGGAATGGACGTAAAATACGGGATCAGTGAAAGCTTTACGCTGGACGCCACGCTGATACCGGATTTCGGACAGGTGATCTCGGATGATATCGTGAACAATATTTCCCCGTTTGAGATCGAATTCAGGGAGAACCGGCCTTTTTTCACAGAAGGCACAGAGCTATTCAATAAGGCCGGGATCTTTTATTCCCGTCGCATCGGCAAAGTGCCGGACAGGTATGAAGAGATCAAGTACAATGCACGTTATGGAGAGTATCCGGGATATATGCTGCAAAAGAATCCATCCGTTACGCGTTTATACAATGCCGTTAAATTTTCAGGAAGGACCGATGGTAACCTCGGGATCGGTATTTTCAATTCCATCACCGAGCCGGTGAAGGCGAAGCTGGGCAATCCACTCACCGGGAAAGATTCTACTATTCTGTCTGAGCCTTTTGCCAATTATAATATCATAGTTCTGGACCAGGCATTGAAGAACAGGTCCTATATCACTTTCACCAATACCAATGTGCTACGCGAAGGAAATGAACGTGATGCCAATGTGAGTGCGCTCGATATTGCGTTGTACGACAAGAAGAACCTTTACGGATTTGTTTTGAAACCAAGGTTCAGCGCCATCTTCGATTCCAGTGGCGGCTACAATGGAATCTCCAACTATGCGGAGTTCGGGAAAGTGAGTGGCAAGCTGCAATTCAGCGTCAGCAATGAATTGCAGACGGCTAAGTATGATCCCAATGATCTTGGTTTTCTTACTGCACCCAATCGTTTTGCCAACAAGGCTGAAGTGAGTTATAATATTTATGAGGCCAGTAAATGGTTCATCAATCAGAGTTATGGTTTGTCGTTTCAACAGCGTTACCTGTTCAAGCCATTCCTGTACGAGCGAACGCAAATGGAGGTATTTGGTTTCTGGCTCTTTAAAAATTTCTGGGACCTCCGGCTTTCGGTGGATATCGCGCCACATTGGTACAATGATTATTTTGAGATGCAGACGCCTTACGATCTGTTAGCCACCCCCCGTCAGCCTCTGAAGAAAGCACCCTATTATTCTTTCTTCACGGATGGCAGCACAGACAGCCGGAAGAGACTGTTCGTGGGATGGAGCCTGGGATTTGCAGAAGGACCACTGCCGAATGACCCTTATCATAAGATCGAATTGTCTGCCCGTTACCGTTTCAGCGACAGGTTCTCGCTTTCCGGCAGTTTCTCAAAACAGTACGATAATGGTCAATGGGGCTATGCGTTCTTTCGTGATGGAGCTGATAATAATCCTGTTCTGGCAAGAAGACAATACACGGATATCAGTACGCAGCTCAGCGGTATTTACAATTTCACACCGCGGATGAATATCACATTCCGTGCGCGACATTTCTGGAACAGGTTATTAAATACCAATCTCTATCATATCAGGCATGATGGTTACTGGGATGAGAGAACAGACCTGGTGCCGCAGGATTACAATATCAACTATAATGCATTCAACCTTGATGTATTCTATACCTGGGATTTCAGGTTGGGGAGCCGCATCATACTTGGCTGGAAGAATTGGCTGGGCAGGGATTATGAAGAATACATCAACGGCGCGCGTTATCATAGTTATACGGATAATGCAAAGCGTGTGTTTGCCACTCCGCATGGCAATGAATTCACTCTACGGTTCATCTACTTCCTCAATTATGAGCAATTGAGAAAAAGAAAATAGGAGAATTCCCTACTTTTGTTCCGCAAGGAACACTATTACAACTTCTTCTGCATTAACTCCACCATGCGTGCCCTGTTCAATTTATTCGATTTCAAGCAAAAGGTAAATTATAAGAACGAAGTACTGGCCGGCTTCACAGTGGCCATGACGATGATCCCTGAATCATTGTCCTTTGCGATCCTGGCAGGATTGAGCCCTCTGACAGGATTGTATGCCGCCTTCCTGATGGGATTGGTAACGGCAGTATTGGGTGGCAGACCAGGAATGGTTTCCGGCGGAGCGGGCGCAACGGTAGTAACATTGATAGCGCTGGTGCAGGGGCATGGAGTTGAATATGTATTTGCAGCAGTGGCGCTGGCGGGTTTATTGCAGATACTGGCAGGAGTATTCCGGCTGGGAAAATTTATCAGGCTGGTACCGCAGCCGGTGATGTATGGATTTGTAAATGGATTGGCCATCATCATTTTCATGGCGCAGATAGAACAATTTAAGACCGCTACACCTTCAGGCGCTGAATGGCTTACCGGGACTGCGTTGTGGACGATGATCGGACTTGTTTTGCTGACTGTTCTGATTGTTTTGCTCTTCCCTAAAATCACAAAAGCAGTGCCGGCGTCCCTGGTTGCCATTATGGTTGTGTTCCTGGTAGTATTGGGGTTTGGGATAGATACAAAGACTGTTGAAGATATCGCTTCTGTCAGTGGAGGATTTCCGCCTTTTCATATACCTGCTGTTCCATTCAGCTTTGAAACCCTACAAATCATTTTTCCTTATTCACTGGTGATGGGCGGTGTGGGTCTGGTTGAAAGCCTGCTCACACTGAATGTGGTGGATGAGATAACTGGCACCAGGGGCCGTGGTAATAAGGAATGTGTAGCGCAGGGGACGGCCAACGTGGTAAACGGCTTCTTCACTGGAATGGGTGGTTGTGCCATGATCGCTCAAACTTTTGTGAACCTTTCGGCAGGATCGAGGGCCAGGTTGTCTGGTATCATTGCTTCCCTGATGATCCTCATCATTATTCTGGTCGGCGCCCCTGTGATCGGGAAAGTACCGATGGCGGCATTGGTTGGCGTGATGATCATGGTTGCGATAGGAACTTTTGAATGGATCAGCCTGCGGATCATCAACAAAATGCCGCGACATGATATTTTTGTTGGCGTACTGGTAGCGGTTATTACTGTATGGTTGCACAACCTTGCTTTAGCTGTGTTGATTGGTGTGATCATATCAGCATTGGTGTTTGCCTGGGAAAGTGCTAAAAGGATTCGCGCAAGAAAATTCACTGATGAAAAGGGAGTGAAGCATTATGAGATATATGGACCCTTATTTTTCGGATCGGTGAATGCTTTCTCAGAAAAATTCGATGTACAGAATGATCCTTCCGAAGTGATCATCGATTTTAAGGAAAGCAGGATCACTGATATGAGTGCAATCGAAGCATTGAACAAACTCACAGACCGATATCATAAAGCAGGAAAGAAATTGCAGTTACGGCACCTGAGCCCTGATTGCCGCGCGTTATTGAAAAATGCAGCAGCCGTGATCGATGTAAATCTGATTGAAGACCCGGAATACAAGGTTGTAATGGATTAAGTGTTTCAGAGAAGGTTTAGTTCAATCCATAAATATCTTTCGCCAGCCTGAAAGTGTTGCAATGCGCTTCCATAATGGTCCTTACATCCGGCGAGTAACCGCCCCCCATCGCTACTGTGCAGGGGATGTTCCGTTGTTTCAATGCAGTGAAAACAATTTCATCTCTTTGTTTGCAACCCTGCATGGTCACTTTTAGTTTTCCGAATTTATCTGATTCGAGAATGTCAACTCCTGAGAGAAAGAAGACGAAATCAGGATTCACCTGGTGAAGTAGTGTATCGAGGTTTGATTGGAGCAACTCAAGGTAGAGCGCATCATTGGTGCCGTCTTTCAGGCCGATATCGAGATCGCTTTGTTCTTTGTGAAAGGGATAATTGTGTGCACCGTGCATGCTGAAAGTGAATACGCGTGGCTCGTTTTGAAAGATGCTGGCGGTGCCGTTTCCCTGGTGCACATCGAGGTCAATAATCAAGATCTGTTTGGCCAGTTGCTCATGAAGCAGGTAGTTGGCGGCTACGGCAAAATCATTCAACAGGCAGAAGCCCTCACCACGATCTGCAAACGCATGATGTGTGCCACCGGCTACATTCAAGGAAACGCCATATTGCAGCGCATAATGGCAACAATCGATGGTCCCCTGTGTGATCACGAGTTCGCGCAGGGTGAGTTCCGGAGATTGCAGGAACCCGATATGCCGTTGCTCTTTGGTGGAAAGGGTTTGCTGATGAAGTCGTTCCAAATAGCCGGCTTCATGCGTGCGTAAGACTATGGTATCCGTACAGGGCGCCGGCCTGAACAAATTCGAAGCAGTGATGGTGCCTTCATACAATAGTTGCTCCGGGATCAGTTCATATTTGAGCATCGGGAAGCGATGCCCTTCCGGAAGCGGATGTGCATAGATGGGATCGAAGGCGATATGGAGTGTTGGTGCAGCCATATGTATCAATGGAACTGCATTACTTTCTTATCAACGATAGCGAATACTCTTTCTCCTTTTACCGGGCTTACCATGGCCAGTCCTGTGAATTCGCTGAAGGCCGGCAGGATGCAATGGGTGGATGTAAAATAATAACAGGGAAAGGATAACGACTGTCTCCCTTGCCCGGATATCCGGATGCCCGGATGCAGGTGACCTGTAAAGAAGTAATGATCGCTGTAGGATTGCAGGTCTGTTTCCTCCGGGTCGTGTACAAATCCAAAAAGATTGTTGAGTGCAAGAATATTATCGGTGACAGTGATATTGCTTTGCTGGTACCATTTATCGTGGAGGATATCGTGGTTGCCGCGGATCAGTTTGATATGAATATCCGGAAGATCATGCCGCCATTTGCGAAACAGTTCCAGTTCCTTGTTTTCGCGGCTGTGGAAGAGATCACCAACAACAATGAGTTGCTGAGGCTGAAAGTATTGGATCTGCTGGACCAGCCTTTGGAGATCCTGTTTGTAAACAGCCTGGGGAACAGGTATCCCGGATTTTCTGAAATGACCGGTCTTTCCAAAATGCAGGTCTGCCAGGATCAGTGCTTTTTCTTCTTCCCAGAAAATGCACCGTTCGGATGAAAGCCAGAGGTTTTGCTGCTGGATGGAATATGGAACAGGGGGCTGCATGAGAGGGCAAAGTTAGGGAAAATGAAAGTGGCGTAAAAGAGAAGATGATCTTGATTTTCAGCAGCTGTTGGTAACGAAATTTTCTGAAATAACCATGGATTTTGAGCGGGAAAAAACCCGGAGCTTTTTAAAAACCTGAATTTGAAGTTGTTCGTATATGCATGCCTTATTTATAAAATAAACAACTTAGGTTATGCATGTGTGTGAGTTCATAGTCGACAAGATCACGAACAGTATTGAAGAAGTCAGCAGCGGAAAAATTTTTGAAACGGATGTAATGCCGGCGAGTTATAAAGAGTTGAGCAAGCTATATAAGAAAGATGGGTGGAAATTTGACTGGAAGAAAGAGTGTAAGCCGGAGGGAAGGCAGGTGTATAAATTAGTCCGGAGGGAGGGAGGTGGAGAGATCGAAGGGGTGATAAGTTTTGTATCTGTAACTGATGAGCTTTATTGCTTTATGAAGTTGATAGAAGTTGCGCCGCACAACTATGGCTCAAAAAAGAAATTCGCTGGCGTAGCGGGGAATTTGGTGGCCTTTGTATGCAAGATGAGTTTTGATAGTGGATTTGGAGGTCTGGTGAATTTTGACGCAAAAACAAGGCTAATTCAACATTATGTTGAAACCTTAAGAGCCCGTCATGAAGGAGGTGGACGCATGGTAATTTATCCGGAAGCATCCCTTTTTTTGGTAAATTCGTATTTCTAAATTTTCATGTATGAAAGTACCGGTAAATTCTTATGTGTTGGATAATCTGGATGAATTCATCGATCCGGACTTTTTCACTAAGGAAGAACAACTAGCAATAGTAAAGAGGGCCTGGAGTACTTTTCTTGCTGAAAAGAAAAGGCGGAAATTACCTCCGCCTTCACCGGAAGATGTTAGGGAAAGATTGAAAATGCTTGACGATATTGTCTTTATTCCTGTGAAAAAGGCCTTAAAACAGAAAGAATATGATCAAAAGTATTTGGGTGCATTGATCAGGCTGCATCATGCGTTTGCTAAAGCAGATGGAGAGATGACTAGCTTGGTATAACCTTCCCTCATCCCCCCAGCTCCTGCATCCGCTTAACCCTGTCCTCCAACTTTTCTGACGTTAAACTTTCTCTTAAACTATCCACTTTGATCGGGAAACAGAATGGCGTCAGCCGTTCCGGGAACCTGATAATGATATTGCTTTGCTGTATCCGTTCCAGCATATTGCGCAAACGGGCTTCTTCCATCTCCCTGTCGAACACTTCCTGGAAGGCCTGTCGGACCAGCAGATTATTCCGGTCATATTCAACGAACACATTGAACAATAAACTGGCAGAAGCCTGCAGGTGCCTTGCTTTCTTTTGCTCACCAGGGTAACCCTGGAAGATCAGTCCGCCGATCACGGCAATATCCCTGAATTTTCGCTTAGCCATCTCCGTTGAATTGGCGCTACGCTGGATATCGGTGAGCAGATTTTCAGGACTGAAAAGTTCATATACATTGGCATCATCCACAGGTATGGGCTGATCGCTGAGCAGCTCAAAACCATAATCGTTCATGGCGAATGAAAACGTGATCGGCATGATACGACTGATACGATATGCCAGCACAGCAGCCATCGCTTCATGCACAAGCCTGCCTTCGAAGGGGTATACAAAAAGATGGTAGCCATCCTTCGTTTCGATATGTTCTATCAGCAATTCATTGGCGCGTGGCACATGCGACAAATCTTCCTGCAATTTGAACAAGGGTTGCAATACACGCATCTCGATGTCTTTGGCGCGGGCCAATACCATCCTGCCATCGGGCAGCATCTTGAATACGCTGTTGAATTGTTCCCTAAGTTTTTTTCCGAGGTTGGCAGATAAAGGCATGCGGCCTCCCTGCCAGCTGGGAACGATGGATTTGGTGGAGTTGGATTTCTTCACCAGCACCGTCATGTCTTTAATCCCTACCAGTTCCAGGTTGCGGCCAGATAGTGTGAACACTTCGCCCGGTGTAAGCCTGGAGACGAACCATTCTTCGATCATACCGATCCAGCCACCATGTACGAATTTCACTTTGAGCATAGACTCACTCACGATGGTGCCGATATGCATCCGGTGACGCATCGCAATACGACGGCTCGTGATCCGGTAAACACCATCGATCACTTCTACTTTTTTGTATTCATCATATTGCTGAAGCGCTGAGCCACCGGTGGTCACAAATTCAAGAACAGAATGCCAGTCGTCTTCCGTCATATCGCGATAGCAGAAGGTGGAAACCACTTCTTTATACAACTCATCGGGCCTGAACCCATCGGAGATCGCCAGTGTGCAGAGGTATTGTATCAGCACATCATAGCATAATAACATGGGATCGCGGTTCTCGATATAATTCTCTGCAATGGCGGATTTCAGCGCCGCCACTTCCACCAGTTCCAATGAATGCGTGGGCAGAAAATAAATAGTGCTGACTTCCCCGGGACGGTGACCGCTTCTTCCCGCTCTTTGCAGAAAGCGGGCTACCCCCTTGGGAGAACCCACCTGGATCACGGTTTCAACCGGACGGAAGTCCACGCCGAGATCGAGGCTGGCGGTGCAGACCACTGCCTTGAGCCTTGCCGTATGCAGGGCTTCTTCCACCCAGATGCGCAACTCCTGTTCAATGCTGCCATGGTGCAATGCAATGGCGCCTGCCAGTTCCGGGGCAGCAGTGAGCAAGGTTTGGTACCATCGCTCTGCCATGCCGCGCGTATTGATAAAAATGAGGGTTGTTTTACTTTGATCCAGGATAGGCAATACTTTATCCACCAGCTTCAAACCAAGATGTCCTGCCCATGGATAATTTTCAATTTCATCAGGGAGAATGGATTCGATCCTAACTTCTTTTTTCAAATGTGCTTTCACCTGCACAGCCTGTTTGCCACTCAGCGTTTGCACAGGCGAGAGCAGTACATCCTGCGCTTCCTGCATATTGCCGATGGTAGCGCTGATGCCCCATACATTACAATATGTGCCGTAATGCTGATGCTGTACATGCACGATGCGCGAGATGGCAAGCTCCACCTGTACACCACGCTTGCTGCCGATCAGTTCATGCCATTCATCTACGGCAATGATGCGGAGATGCTTAAAAACTTCAGCATATCCTTTTTGCGCCAGTAACAAATGCAGGCTTTCAGGCGTGATCAGCAACACTTCAGGCATTTGTCTTTTTTGTCGCTGCCTTTCGTTAATGTCAGTATCTCCGTTGCGGATACCAACTTTCCAGTTCATACCCAGTTCTGCAATGGCTTCTTCCATTGCCCGGCCGATATCTTTTGCCAGTGCGCGCAATGGTGTTACCCACAACAACTGCAATCCGTTCTTCGATTTGGTAAGATAATTCTCCGGATGCCTGTTGATGAAATCGATCAGCGCACCAATAAAAACTGAATAAGTTTTTCCGAATCCTGTAGGGGCATTTACCAGGCCGCTGTTACCATTGGCAATATGTTGCCAGGCTTCCTCCTGGAAGGGGAAAGGCTCAAATCGTTTGGCGTCCAGCCAGCGGCGGACCACCTGGTATCCTATGGTGGAATGAAGCAACAGCCTATAATGTTTTCAGGTACTCGATCAAAGCCTTTCGTTCTTTGTCAGATAATTTATCGCCGAAATAATGCCCCTTGTTGCTATAACCGGGGAGATCGGTATTGTAGATATTTTTCTTTCCTGGTTTATCGTGGCGCTTGTAAGCCCATCCGGGATTATCCTGGTTATATTGTGGTTGGTCGAAATCGCGCGACCAGTACTGCGGCCTCAGTTTACTGTTCAACAATGATTCGAGGTCAGGAACCGAACCGTTATGAAGATAAGGCGCAGTGATCCAGATCCCATCGAGTGGCGGCGCGATATATCCCGCATAGGGCTCCAGTTTGGCAGGATGATCGCCCTTCGTGAACCAGCTGTTATTGAACCATTCCACAAATTGCGGATTGCTGTAATTGCTGGTGAACAACAATGAATCTGATTTGATGATATGCTGTGGCACCAGCAGGTTGGGATAAGAAACAGAATCGCCATAGGTGCCATGACATTTACTGCAATTACCATCGAACAAAACCTTTCCTTCAGCAGCCAGCCCTTCATCAATTACTCCGGGAAATTTCGGGGCCTGCAATGAATAGATATAAGCCAGAACATCGGGCATATGCGAATCCACTTCGCGCGATTCAGCAGTATCGTTCACCGTGAGTAAATTGGACGCCATCAGGAACTTGCCGAAATCACCTCTTCCAAATCCATTGTAGAACATCGCATTCTTCTTCTTCAGCAACCACCAGGCAGGCACATCCGTAGGGATCAGTTGCCCGGGGATTTCGAGAGCGGGCGTATCGATCCATTTAAAAGTGACAGGATCGCGATGAGCAGCCAGTAATGCAGCCAGCCGATCCGCAGCATTCACTCCCCGTACTTCCGTTGATAAATAGGGACCAATGGCTTTCGTGATCTCGATGAATGATTTCGACGCTTCGTATTTCTTAGGAGCAGTCAGTTTGAGCCAGGCTTCCACCTTCTTCAGGTTTTTGATATTGAGCTTCTCATTCTGCGTAAAATCGATCAGCGAATTACCAAGACCCATATACAACTGATCATCCATCACCTGCGCATGGCATTGCAAACAGTTAGGCGCCACCAGCACTTCCCCGTTACCTGCCGTGATAGCCGTATACTCGTGGGAGAGTTTTTCATTTTTACCATCCCGTTGGAGATAATTGTGATTGTCTTTTCCCATCCCCATCACAAAAACACTGAATGGGATACCGCCTTTTACGTAATCGCCGGTAGTGAGGTATTGGTAACCTTTGGCGGAATCGCCGCCAAGGCGTTGAGGACTGGGAGGAATATGTACCAGCTCGAACGGGATCAGGTCCAGCACTCTTGTAAAGGCTGCGCCACTGATCACAATGAATATGACTACTAACCACTTCTTCATGCGCAGAGATTCTATCCTTAAAGTTAATAGTTTCTCTGGGTTTAAAAATGCAGGCTGTGAAATGAACCGGCGCGGGAGAATATATATTGGGGCTAAGGTTGGCTGGATTGGGCTGTGGTGCTGAGCCAGGCTTTTTCGCTTACATTTCAAAGGCCTTCATTTTTTAACCCGTCGAAACATGGGGCCGCGGGTGCAACTTTACAGGTGAAGGTGCATCATTTTGAATTCAGGTGTGGCAGTGTGATAGTAGCTTATTGCTGGCTTCGGAATGCCGGTGTTGCTGATTGTTAAAGTTACTTAGAGTGTTGCCAGTCGCTCGCCTCCCGGCGAGTGACAACTATTTCTTCGCCTCCGGCGAAGGTTTTCATTCTTCTATTTATTTTCCATAGAGCTCCAGCATCTGCTTCAAATCCTCAAGGGTATTGATCTCTTCAGGTTTTTTGTCTTTACGCCATCGGCTGATTCGGGGGAAGCGCAGGGCTACTCCCGATTTGTGACGGTTGCTGGCGGCAATGCCCTCGAATGCGATCTCGAAGACCAGCTCAGGTTTGACGGTGCGCACAGGTCCGAATTTTTCGAGTGAATTGTTTTTAACGAAATGGTCAACCTGTGCAAACTCTTCATCGGTGAGTCCGGAATAAGCTTTGGTGAAAGTGACGAGCTGATCGCCGTCTTTGACCGCGAAGGTATAGTCGGTGTAGAGATTACTTCTTCTGCCATGGCCTTTCATGGCGTAGACCATCACGCAGTCGATAACAAGAGGATCGATCTTCCATTTCCACCAGTCGCCGCGTTTGCGGCCGGTTTGATAGAAAGAGGAAAGACGTTTCAGCATAAGGCCTTCAGAACCAAGATCGCGGGCATTGTTGCGGAGTGTGGCCAGTTCGTCCCAGTTGCTGAAAGTTATATTGGGCGAGAGTTGTAGAATGGGATGGTTGATTTGGTTGACGATGCTTTCAAGTTGTTGTCTGCGAAGGGAGAGGGGTTGTTCGCGGGAGTCTGCGCCATCCAGTTCCAGCAGATCATATACGAAGAAAGCGGCGGGCGCTTCCTGCAATTGTTTTTTGGTAACGTTCTTGCGGCCGATACGTGTTTGAAGGATGCTGAACGGTAAGGGGCGCTTGCCGTCGAAAGGAAGGATCTCACCATCGAGTGCGATGCCGTTGGGTAATAGTTGCTGAAGGATATTGTATTCCGGAAATTTCTCTGTGATCAATTCTTCGCCGCGGCTCCAGGTGAAGAGCTGGTTGTTGCGTTTGATGATCTGTCCACGTATGCCATCCCATTTCCATTCAGCCTGCCATTCATGAGGCTGGCCGAGACCGGCGGGAGGATCTTCCAGTGCATAGGCGAGATAGAATGGGTAGGGCTTGGAGATATCAGCAGCTGCTGCTTCCTCGCTGAGCAGCGAATCATAGGACGTGGTTGCCGGATCCCAGTTGCCACTGATGCGATGCGCGATCACGGAACCGGAAAGACCGGTACTACGGGCAAGGGCATTTACAATTGTTTTTTGAGATACGCCGATGCGGAAACCACCGGTGATGAATTTATTGAACACGAATCTTTCTTCCTGGCTCATGCTCATCCAGCTGTTTACGATGAAGGTTTTCTTTTCGTCTTCAGGGGCTTTCTCCAGGCTTACTAATTTTTCCAGGTATACATGAAGCGGGAGCGAGGCTGCCTCATCTGTGGCGGGAGGAAGCAGCAGGGCGATGGTTTCTGCGAGATCGCCAACCGTGTGATAGGATTCTTCGAATAACCATGCAGGTAAGTTGATGAGATCGATGCACCATTGGGATAATAAAGTGGAATTCACGGCGCGTTTGGGGCGACGGCCGCTGAAGAGTGCTATCGTCCAGACCTTGTCTTTATCGTTGGCGTCCGGGAAATATTCGCTCAGTGCATTGAGCTTGTCGTTGGTAGCAGTGGCGCTGCCCAGTTGTTGTATGAGTTGCGCAAAGGCTTTCAAGATGAAAGGTTATTTGATTCATTGTTGTCTGGTCCGGGACTGCTTGGCTGGCCGGACCCGGATTCGTTTTCAATTGTTGCCAGTCCTTCTTCTTCGTCCCCAAATTCTGTTTTCACTTCCGCAGCTTCGAGACCTTGTTCTGTTAAGTAGCGGCTGAGTGCTGCCTGGAAGCCGTGGGTCACAAATACTTTGGAAGCGCCTGTGGCGTGGATAGCCTGTAAAAGTCCCGGCCAGTCCGCATGGTCGCTCAATGGAAAAGCTGCATCCACATTGCGTCTGCGGACATTGCCGCGTATCTGCATCCATCCGCTGCAAACGCCAATTTCGTGTGCGCCAAACCGTTTGAGCCAGGGCGAACCGTCGGCGCTGCCTGGTGCCAGTACCACATTACCGGCGATCATGCTGCGGGGAGTGGCATCGCTCACCAGGTGCACATCGGGCAATGCCCATCCTGCCTGGGCCAGGGTATTTTGTGCATTGTAGATGGCGCCATGTACATAAATGTTCGGGCTCACTTCCGGAAGACATTGCAGCAATCGTTGTGCCTTGCCCAGGCTGTAAGCAAAGAGGATGGGGATTTTGTCAGACTCATGGCAATGACGCACCCAGTCCTGGATCTGCTGGAAGATCATATGCTGTGGTTGCCATTTGTAGATAGGTAAACCGAAAGTGGATTCGGTGATAAATGTATTACAGGGAACAGGCTCGAAACGGCCGCTGAGGCCATCGTCTTCCACCTTATAATCACCGCTCACTACCCAAACTTCGCCCTTGTATTCCAGCCTCACCTGTGAGGAACCGATCATATGGCCGGCAGGATGAAGGGAAACGGTAACACCATTGATGAAGATGGTCTGTTCCCATTCGAGCGTCTGGTAATCATTGTTGCCGAGGCGCAGTTGCAGCAAGGGCCTGCACTGAGTATGGCAGAGATAATGCTTCATTCCCCAGCGGGCGTGATCGCTGTGCGCATGGGTGATGATGGCATAGTCTACCGGTCTCCAGGGATCGATATAGAAATTGCCCTGTCGGCAAAACAAACCTTTATCTGAGAATTCAATGAGAGGCATTCCGGGTGTTTAGTACACCGCTTTCACTACGCCGTCTACCTTCTTGACGAAGTATAGTTTTTTGTTCTCAAAATAGTCGAGGGTCATGGTGGATTTGTCCAGCACCGGTTGAATATCGAAGTCTGTGAAGAGCTTGTAATTCTTATCGCCGAGGCTGGATCCGAGGTTGGTACCGTGCGTAAGCAGCAGGTGTGTGAAATGATATAATGTTTCGAACCCACGGAAAAGCATATCCGAAGGGCGTGAATAGAAAACTGTTTTGAAATTCTCGGTGGTATTGAGCACCAGTTTGTCTGTTGGGTTCAGGTAGAATGGTGTGCTGTAAATGATTTCGATGCCTTTGTAAATGGTCTTTTCAAAATCCAGTACATCCCAGGTGGGCATACCGATGAGGGTGGTGGTATAGCTGGTGCTGAGCCCTGAGAGCTGTTGCGCCAGGGTGAGGCCGAAAGCTGCATCCAGGCTGCCTGCCAATACCACGTTCGTTTTGTTGCTGTCGAGATACTGTTGCAGGTTAGCGGCAGTATAATTATCTGTGAGCGTAACGTATTTGAGTTTGAGCGGGATGGCGGCTGTTGATTTTTCTATTTCTTCAAAGTAGGTTTTGAGTCGGTCTTCGGTAGTGCCTTTTTTCCGGAAAACGATGATATTGGAAACAGAATAATTGCGTTGAAGGAATTTGTAAATGCCGGTACAATGGGTGAACAGCGTGGAGTTCAGCATTACATAATTGGGGTTGTTGCTCACGTTCGCTTCATTGGGCAGGTTGGCATTGATGAAGGGCACATTGAGTTGCCCGGCGAGATAAGCCAGTTGTGCTGCTTCATTCACATTCACGTGACCGATCAGGAGGTCGGCGTCGCGCACTTCATCGCTGGTTAGTAAATCGTTGAATTTTTTGGACGTGCTGCGGGTATCGTACACCATCACTTCAATTTTAACGCCTTCTTTGCGGAGGGAGTCGATGGCCAGTTGTGCGCCTTCCCAGAATTCAAGACCGGGATTGATGAATTTCGGGAAAGTTTTTGCGTACCTGTAATTGCCCATGGCATCGAAGGCTGAATCCAGATAGAGTGGTGTAAAGAAAGCGATACGTTTCCGTTCTTTTTCTTTGATCACAGTATCCTGTATTGGCTCGGGGTTGAATACGGTATCCACCTGGGCCAATGACACAATAGCCTGCAATAATGCACATACGGTAAGTAATGCAATGATGCCTGTTCTTTTCATCTGAGATCGGTTTGTATTTCCAGGATTCCAGGGCTCCTGTTACCATAGATGGGTTATTCCCATTCGATGGTTGCAGGTGGCTTGCTGCTGATATCATATACAACGCGATTGATGCCTCTCACATTGTTGATGATATCATTAGAAATGAATGCCATGAAATCGTAGGGAAGATGAGCCCAGTCTGCTGTCATACCGTCTACGGAGGTCACTGCGCGGAGGGCGACAGTGAATTCGTAGGTTCTTTCATCTCCCATCACTCCTACACTTTTCACGGGGAGGAGGATAGCTCCTGCCTGCCATACCTGATCGTACAGGTTGTGATCTTTCAATCCCTGTACATAACGGTAATCAGCATCCTGCAATAATTGTACCTTTTCGGGAGTGATCTCGCCCAGGATCCTGATGGCGAGGCCTGGCCCGGGGAAGGGGTGACGGTTGAGGAGGTCGGCGGGAATGCCGAGTTCTTTACCCACACGTCTTACCTCATCTTTGAAAAGAAAGCGGAGTGGTTCTACCAGCTCCAGGTGCATGATGTCCGGAAGACCGCCCACATTGTGGTGGCTCTTGATAGTAACAGAAGGTCCGTGAACAGATACGCTCTCGATCACATCAGGGTAGATAGTGCCCTGTCCGAGCAGTTCCACACCTTCGATCTTTTTCGCTTCATCCTGGAAAACATCGATGAAGAGTTTTCCGATGGTTTTGCGTTTTGCTTCAGGATCTGTTTTGCCGGCGAGCTGGCCATAGAAAAGTTCTTTGGCGTCTACACCTTTTACATTCAGACCGATCTGTTTATAGATATCGAGTACCTGTTGGAATTCATTTTTGCGCAGCACGCCGTTGTCTACGAAGATGCCGAAGAGCCTGTCGCCGATGGCGCGGTGGATCAGTGTAGCCGCCACAGTGGAATCAACGCCACCGCTGAGCGCCATGATCACTTTGCGATCACCGATCTGTGCTTTGAGGCTATTGATGGTATCTGTTACGAAATGTGCAGGCGTCCAGTCCTGGTGGCATCCGCAGATATTCACGAGGAAGTTCTTCAGGATTTTTTTGCCTTCGATGCTATGGTACACTTCCGGGTGGAACTGTACGCAGTAAAGCGGATTGTTGCCGCCATCTTTCTTGAAGGCAGCATAAGGAATGTCTTCCGTGGTGCCGAGAACAGAGAACCCTTCAGGCAGTTCAAGTACGGAATCGCTATGGCTCATCCATACCTGGGAAGCGTCCATAATATCTTTCAGGATAATATCGTCTGCATTTTTTTTGTGGAAAAGGGCACGACCGTATTCGCGTTTATCACTTTTTGCAACGCGGCCGCCGAATTTTTTGGCGGTGAGCTGTGCACCATAACATACTCCCAGTACGGGTACTTTTTCATTGAAGCCCTGGATGTCTACATCAGGCGCATTGGGATCGTTCACAGAAAAGGGGGATCCGGAGAGGATGATACCTTTTAATGAAGGGTCAAACTGGATCTTACTGTGAAAGGGAACAATTTCGCAATATACATTGGCCTCACGTACGGCCCTGGCTATCAACTGAGTGTACTGACTTCCGAAGTCTAAAATGAGTATCTTTTCCGTCATGGTGCTGCGAAGGTAAGAAAACGGCAGGAGCTTTCAAGCGCTGTAACTTTTTCAAAGGGCTTGCGTCAAATGGGTTGGAATGCCGGTAATTATTCACCAACTTTGAAAGGCTAAAACCAAACTGAACATGAAGAATCTACTTGTACTATTGTTACCTATTGTCCTTATTGCCAGTTCCTGCACTTATGTGGGAGGAAAGAAAGTTCGCGGGAAGGGTGATGTCCGCACTGAAAACCGCTCGGTTGGCCAATTCAGAGGCGTAAGCACCAGCGGATCATTTGATATTTATGTGTCTTCCGGCCCGCAGGAAGTAAAAGTGGAAGCGGAGGATAATCTCCTGGAATATATCGAGACCTATATCAATGACGGCGTATTGCGTATCCGTACAAAGGACGGCTTCAGTCTTCGTCCAACAAAAGATGTAAAAGTGTACGTCACCAATCCAACTTTCAACAAGATCCATTCTTCCGGATCGGGCAATATCATTGGTCAGAATAAGATCATTTCCAATGATAAGCTTGACCTGAGTGTTAGTGGCAGTGCTGATATCAACCTGGAAGTGGATGCGCCCGAAGTGGAATCTGAGATCAGCGGCAGCGGTAATACCGATCTGAAAGGCGCCACCAAAAAATTTGAAACAAAGATCAGCGGCAGCGGTAATGTACGTGCGCTGGACCTGATGAGCGAAGAAACTGAGGTGAGGATCGCCGGAAGCGGAGATGTGAGCGTGTTTGCCAGTGTGAAGCTAACGGTGAGGGTTACCGGAAGTGGTGATGTGAGATATAAAGGAAATGCAACTGTGGATAGCAAGATCACTGGTGGCGGTGGCGTAACGAAGCTGGAGTAATGAATTTTTTATGCTGGCTCTTATGATCGATCCTCTGCGAGAAAAGCATTTTCAAGAGCTTGCTGTTCTTTACGTTTGATCTTCTTTTGTACCCTGTAAGCACCAAATAATAAGAACAAGCCAATTATCAGGAGAAAGTGGGAGCCGATCAGGTAGCCCGTACCGCGGGCAATATCGGTTAACTGGCTTTTGATTTCATTGAGACGGCTCAGGGTGGTGATACAATTCAACGTGATCAAAAGTATCCCAAGGATGAGGTAAATATTTCTGCAAATTTTCACGGTAATTTGGTTTATTTGAAAGGTCACATAAGTTTCGAGCAGTTACAGAAAACTATGAAATCTGAAAGTTAAACTTTCAGATTTCAAGAAAATTGATCAAAAAACGTGAAAATTGAAAGTTTGACTTTCAAATTTCACAGTTTTTGCTTTCTCACAAATTCACATACTTCACCCTGATCCAGATATTCCGGTTCCTGCCTTTATCATCAGTACACGAGATCTTAACCGGCCCTTCATCAGGAACAAAGAATTGTTTGCTTTTGGCATCTGTTGATTTATAGAACTGATCATTGATATACCAGAAAACTTTTCCTACATCATTGCCCACATTGCAAGTAAGTTGTAATGGCTCGGGGTGTTTCTTACTGATAAGGTATTCCGCGTCATTCTTCGGGAAGGTGATCACCGGCGCGCCGCCGGCAAACAGCCTTTCGCAATCCGGGTTATGCGGAGGGATCTGTGCATACCTTATATGATGTTCTTCAAAATAATGTTGCATCTCCGCGCTCACGATCTTGTACCATTTCTTTTTATACCCGGCTTGCGGCTGGCAGGTTTTGCAATAGGAGATCTTTTCATCGGGCGACACTGCTAACTCTTCCTGGTTATTGCAAGCCTGCGTTCCGGAAATCAAGGGAATGAAATAATCGGTAACGGTACTGCTGCAATGATCGGCGGGGGGCAGGCCGGTTTCGGAACAGACCATTCTTATATCGCAATCTTCCGGTTGTTTGAACCATTCCTGGTCGCTGTCATAATCGATGGTATTGAAGATGCGGAACAGGAGTGGTGTTGCAACATTGGCGCCGCTGAGCTCGGGAATGCCGAGTGCGGAGAAGTTACCAACCCAAACACCTACTGTAAAGTTCTTATTATACCCGATACTCCAGGCATCGCGCCTGCCATAGCTGGTGCCGGTTTTCCAGGCGATCTTCGGCATGCGTTCAGTGCTTTGCCAGTTCAGGGGGAAGTCGGGACGATTCACCTTGCTCAATGTTTCATTGATCATGAAAGTGGAAGCAGGAGAGAGTATATTCCTGGTAAAAGCTGCTTGTGTGCTATCCCGTTTGGTATAATTGGGACGAATGTATTTGCCATTGTTCGCAAAGATGGTGTACAGCCCGGTAAGTTCTTCCAGGTTGGAGCCGCAACCACCAAGGATCAGCGATAATCCCAGTTTCTTCTGGTCTTTACGGATCTGCTGGAAATCGCAACGGGCAAGAGTTTGAACAAATTTGTCCTTTCCCAGCCATTCCAATCCTTTCACGGCGGGGATATTCAGCGAATGTTCCAGCGCGTATTCCATGGTTACGAATCCATTGAACTGCTTATTGTAGTTCTCGGGTGCATACCCCCCATAGTTCACGGCCACGTCTGTGATCACGGCCTTGGGGGTGAGCAGTCCTTCATCGATACACATCCCATACAATAAGGGTTTGAGGGTGCTTCCCGGCTGGCGGATAGCGCGTGCGCCATTCACCTGGCCGCCATCCGTGGTGTCATAAAAATTGGCACTACCCACATAGGTGATCACGTTATGCGTGTGATTGTCAATGATCACGACTGCCGCATTTCGGATATTCTTCAATGTTAGGGACCGGCTGTAATCCTCCACGATCTTCTCGATCTTCATCTGGGTATTGAGCTCGATATTGGTCCGGATGATATCATGTCCTGATTTCTGAAGCTGGTAAGACAGGTGGGGCGCCAGTTTGGGAGCTTCGCCGCGGGTAGCGGTGAGCGGCTCTTCCAGGGCATCCCGGATCTCTTTTTCCGTGAACACTTTATCGGCTGCAAATTTCCGCAGCCAGCGATTCCTTTCTTCCACGATCTTATCATTGTTCCTCCCCATAACCAGGGAGGAAGGACGATTGGGAATGATACTTAAAGCAGTGATCTCCGCCAGCGATAAATGATCGGGGCTCTTCTTGAAATACAGTGTGGAAGCGGATTTTACGCCTTGCAGGTTGCCGCCATAAGGTACCAGGTTCAGGTAGAGCTGAAGGATTTCGTCCTTACTGTATTTCCATTCCAGCTGGAAGGCACGGAACATTTCGATGAACTTGTTGAAGTAGGTCCTGCGTTTGGGCTCCAGCGCCCTCGCCACCTGCATGGTAATGGTAGATGCGCCGGACGTTCGTTTCAGCCTGAAAACATTCTTTGCCAATGCGCGCAGGATGGCTGCTCCGTTCACACCCGGATGATAATAGAAATACTTATCCTCTTTTTCAACAATGGTTTTCCGCAACAGCGGAGAGATCTCATCCAGCTCTGTTTTCATTCTCCATTGCTGGTCTTTTGTGAGGTAGGCATGGATCACTTCTCCTTTATTATCAGTGATGATGGTGGAGTAATCCACGTTGTCAGGAACAGGGAAGGTCCAGTTGAGCAGCAGGAATAGCAGGAACATGGCAATGCCAGTAATGACAAGCCTTTTAGACCATTTCACCAGCCAACTGCTCAACTTTTGTTTCATGAAAAAAGGTGGTTGTGATACAGATGCAAGTTATCATTGTTTCGCTGGTTTCTTTTCATGAATTAACAAATACTTATCTACGCAAATTTGCACCTGCCTGTAGCCGTTATGTAACTTAACATCACAAAATTTTTTATGGGCTACACCAGCCTCCACCCTTAGTTATTCACATTCGCTTTCCCATTACATTTAACCATCAACAAAAACATATTTTTGGCCCTTAATTCTTACCTATATGCGTAACCTCTTGTCAGTAGTTACAACCCTGCTGCTGGTAACCTTGCTGGCTGCCTGTAACAGAAGCGTCGTGAATCTTGATTATACCAATGCAAAAGATGAAGTGACGCCTCTCGGTAACCTCGTATTCCGTTTCGACAAATCACTGGTCCCTGATTCCCTGCTCAACCGCTGGGATTCCACTGAATACATTTCTTTCTCACCCAAAATACAGGGCCGCTTCCGTTGGGATGGCCCGGACCAACTGGTGTTCTCTCCGGCGCAACCATTGCCGCCGGCAACCAGTTTCACTGCATCCCTTCAAAACGATCTCCTGCAATATTCCAAACTCGGACGCATAGGTAAGGCCGATGTGAAGTTCTCCACGCCATCACTTAAACTGGATAATTCCAATGTTACCTGGGTAGTTGATGGTAATGCTTCCGCCACACCGCAGGTAGACCTCTATTTCAATTACCTGGTGAATCCCAATACCATAAAAGATAAACTGAAACTTACTCTTGGTGAAAACCCTGTGAGCTATTCCGTGATCACACTCAGCAACGACAGCCGCATTAGTCTGAAGTTGCAAAACCTGAAAATGGAAGACAAGGACCTGGAAATAAAACTGGCGCTTGACAAAGGCCTGGTTCCCGAAGGAGGTTCCAATGGCACGGCTGCCGTGATCGAGAACAATATCTTCGTTCCATCTCCCTACAACTTAACGGTGAACGATGTGTCGGCCGAGCATGATGGCTCCGGTGGTATCGTATATGTGCGCACCAGTCAGCAGATCCAGATGGCGAACCTCGCGGCTTCCATCAAATTCAATCCTGCCGTGAAATTCACGGTGGCGCAAACCGATGATGGTTTCTCCATCAGCAGCGATGAGTTCAATTCCGATAAATCTTACACCATCACCCTGCTCAAAGGCATGAAAGGCCGCATCGGAGGAACGCTCCGTGAGCAATTCGACGGCAACGTAGCTTTCGGTGAACTGGAACCCGGCGTCAGCTTCACCAATAAGAAAGGAATGTACCTTTCCTCCAAAGGCAATCAGAATATCGAAGTGCGCATCACCAACGTGCAGAAAGTAAAAGTGACCATCTCAAAAATTTATGAAAGCAATATCCTGGTAGCGCAACGTTATGGATATTATCCGCAGAACCGTGGCGGTTACAGTGAATATGATGATTATTATTATTCGGATTATTCCAATAATCTCACCATGGGTGATATCATCTATGAAAAGGAGATCGAAACAAGATCATTGCCGAAATATGGCAATAGCCGTCTTTTCAATTTCAATATCGAAGACAGGCTGCCGGAGCTCAAAGGCATCTACCATATCATGATCCGCTCCGGTACTGATTACTGGGTGAGCGATAGCAGGTTGATCTCGAAATCTGATCTCGGTCTGATTGCAAAAGAAGGCAATGGCAAGATCATCGTATTTGCCAATTCCATTCAAACCGCACAGGCTGTGAATGGCGTGAATGTGGTGGCTTACGGAAACAATAACCAGGTATTGGGTACTGCCGCTACCAATGCGGAGGGCGTGGCCGAGATCGCTTTGAGCAGGAAAGAGTTTGCTGGTTTCAGACCCGCGATGATCGTTGCGAAGACTGCAGAAGATTTCAACTTCCTTCCTTTCAATACCACAGCAGTGAATACCTCGCGCTTCGAAGTAGGCGGCAAACGCACCAACAGCACAGGACTGGATGCATTCATCTACCCTGAGCGCGATATCTACCGTCCGGGCGAAAAAGTGAATTTCTCCGTGATCATCCGCGACCGTCAGTGGAAATCTCCCGGTGAATTGCCGGTGAAGCTGAAATTCCTGATGCCCAATGGAAAAGAGATGAAGAGCTTCCGCAAGTCCCTGAACAACCAGGGATCGCTGGAAGGGGATATCGAAATGCCGGTTTCGGCCATCACAGGTAACTACGTGCTGGAAGTATATACCAGTAATGATGTGCTGCTTGGCAGCAAGGCTTTCAATATCGAAGAGTTTGTACCTGACAGGATCAGGGTGAATGCCACACTGGATAAATCACCGCTGGCGCCGGGTCAGACCGCAAACCTGGCCATCAATGCGCAGAACTTCTTCGGGCCTCCTGCAGCCAACAGGAAGTATGAAGCAGAAATACAGGTTAGATCGAAATATTTTAGTCCGAAGAAATACAGGAACTATGATTTCGGGATCCAGAATATCGGTGTGTCGCTGGATAAGGATGTGAAAGAAGGAAGTACCGATGGAGAAGGCAATGCTTCCGTTTCGTATTCCGTTCCTACCATGTTCCAGAATGCCGGTGTATTGCAGGCAACCTTCTACACCACTGTGTTTGATGAAACCGGCAGGCCTGTAAGCAAGATCACCAGCACGGATATCTTTACACAATCACAGTTCTTCGGGATCGGTGGGGATGGTTACTGGTACTATCCGCTGAACCAGGCCATCCGCTTTCCGCTGATTGCGCTGGATAAAAATGAGAACCTGCTAAGCGGCGCCAAAGCACAGGTGAAAGTGATCAAGAAAGAATACAGGACCGTGCTCACCAAAGACGGTAATTATTTCCGCTACACTTCACAGCGCGATGATAAAATTGTGGCCGATCAACAGATCTCTGTAACCGGCGATCAGGCTTTTTATAATTATACGCCCCGCTCACCGGGAAATTATGAACTGCGCATATCCATCCCCGGTGCATCGGCATATGTTAGCAAAAACTTTTACAGTTATGGTTTTTGGGGGGGCGATAATAATTCTTTTGAGGTGGACACAGAAGGTAATATCGATATTGCCGTAGACAAAACCAGCTATCAGACCGGCGAGAGCGCCAAAGTGCTTTTCAAAACACCGTTCAGCGGCCGTATGCTGGTGACCATGGAAACAGATCATGTGATCTCGCATCAATATGTAAATGTAGAAAACAGGACAGCTTCCGTTGATCTCAGGATCACCGCCGAGCACCTGCCCAACGTATATGTAACCGCCACCCTCATCAAGCCGCATGATATCAGCGAGATGCCGCTCACCGTGGCGCATGGCTTCCAGAGCCTGCGCGTGGAAGAAGCCAGCCGTAAGATCCCTGTGAAGATCGAAGCGCCGCAAGCCACCAGAAGCCGCACACACCAGGTGATCAAAGTGAAAGCTGCACCAGGCAGTATGGTTACACTCGCCGCCGTTGACAATGGTGTATTGCAGGTAAGCGATTTCAAAACGCCCGATCCTTACGGTCACTTCTATGCGAACCGCGCCCTGGAAGTGAATGCATATGATCTCTATCCATTACTCTTCCCTGAACTGCGTGCGCGCTTAAGCAGCACCGGTGGTGACGGAGAAATGGACATGAACAAACGCACCAACCCCATGCCGGCCAAACGCGTGAAGATCGTTTCTTACTGGAGCGGTATCAAACAGGCCGATGGAAGTGGTGAAGCCAGCTTTGAATTCGATATACCACAATTCAGTGGCGAAGTGAGACTGATGGCAGTAGCCTACAAGAATGAAAGTTTCGGTAGTGGTGAATCCAATATGAAAGTGGCTGATCCGATTGTACTCAGCACTGCATTGCCAAGATTCCTCACACCAAAAGATACAGTTATTGTACCTGTTGTTATTACTAATACCACTGCCAAATCCACAACTGCTTCTGCTACACTCACAGTGAGCGGGCCTTTACAGGTGGTGGGCGATAAGAGCCAGAGTGTTTCTCTCTCCGCCAACAGCGAGAACAGGGCTGTGTTCCAGGTAGTGGCTGCGCCCAGTGTGAATGTGGGTAAAGTGCGCGTAGATGTACAGGGACTGGGAGAGAAGTTCTCCGATGAAACGGAGATCAGTGTGCGTCCTGCTTCACCATTACAGGTACAGACGGGAAGCGGATCTATATTGAATAGTAATGTGCAGCGCCTAAATATTCCGCTGAATGATTTCATGCCGGGCAGTACGGATTATTCGCTTGTGATCAATCGTTCACCGGCGCTTGATCTAGGCAAACAATTCCGTTACCTGGTGCAGTACCCTTACGGATGTACGGAGCAAACTGTTTCTGCAGCCTTCCCGCAATTGTATTACAGTGATCTGGCCGAACAAATGCAGATGAAGAGCAGTGTTGCTAAATCCAACGCCAATTACAATGTGCTGGAAGCGATCCGTAAGATCAAGCTCCGTCAATTGTACTCCGGCGCCATTACACTCTGGGATGGAGAAGGGACCGAGAACTGGTGGACCAGCGTTTATGCTGCGCATTTCCTGGTGGAAGCGCAGAAAGCGGGATTCGATGTGAACAAGAATGTTCTGAGTGGCGCACTGGGCTATATCAACAACAAACTGAAGAACAGGGAAACCATCGAATACTATTATAACCAAAGTCAGAAGAAAAAGATCGCCCCTAAAGAAGTTGCTTACTCCTTATATGTACTGGCGCTGGCGGGCAAGCCCAATGTGCCGGTGATGAACTATTACAAATCCAATCCGCAACTGCTGAGCCTGGATTCCAAATACCTGCTTTCTGTAGCCTATGCCATTGCGGGGGATAAAGCCAAATTCAGGGAATTCCTGCCCGGATCATTCACTGGTGAGATCTCTGTAGCCCAGACTGGTGGCAGCTTCTACTCTGATATTCGCGACGAAGCCATTGCGCTCAGCGCATTGATAGATGCCGATCCCGGTAATGCGCAGGTAGGAGTGATGGCCGGTCATGTTGCCAACCTGATGAAAGCACGCAGCTGGTACAGCACGCAGGAATGTGCGTTCAGCTTTATTGCGTTGGGTAAGATGGCGAAGGCCGCCAACAAATCCACTGCAGTGGCGGAGGTGAAAGTGAACGGAAAAGTAGTGGGTAAAACGAATGAGAACGGCGCAATCAGGCTCAGTGCTGCGCAGCTCGGCGGAACCAATGTGGAGATCGTAACAAAGGGCGAAGGCAGATTGTATTACTTCTGGCAAAGTGAAGGTATCAGCGTAAGCGGTACTTATAAGGAAGAAGACAATTTCATCCGCGTGCGTCGCAGCTTCTATGATCGTTATGGCCGTGCAGTAAGCGGCAATACTTTCAAACAGAACGACCTGGTGATAGTGAAGATCACACTGGAGAAAGCATATTCCGGGTCCATCGAGAACATTGCAGTATCCGATCTCATCCCTGCAGGATTCGAGATCGAGAACCCACGCACGAAAGAGATCCCCGGAATGGACTGGATCAGGGATGCATCAACGCCAACGGCATTGGATGTACGGGACGACAGGATCAATCTTTTTGTTGATCTTTACAATCAAAGACAAACTTATTACTATGCGGTACGCGCCGTATCGCCGGGCGTATTCCATATGGGCCCTGTAAGTGCAGATGCCATGTACAACGGAGAATTTCACAGCTATCATGGCGCCGGCAGCATCAGGGTGACGCAATAAATTACAATTGACAGACGCGTTACGACCATTATTGACCACGTACGCCTACAATATCTTAGGCTCCCTGCACGATGCGAAAGACATCGTGCAGGATGCCTATCTTAAATTCATGCAAGCCAATACGGAGCAGATCGAAAACAAGAAAGCCTATCTTGTTCGCACCGTCATCAACCTGTCAATCAATCTAAAGAACCGCCAGCAGAAGCTGATCGACAGTTACCCGGGAGAATGGCTGCCGGAAATGGTAGCTACCGATACTGCAGATGCCAGCCTCAATACAAAAGAAGTGTTGAGTTATTCCCTGCTGGTGCTGCTGGAAAAACTCAATCCCAAAGAGCGGGCCGTCTTCATCCTCAAGGAAGCATTCGATTATGAGCATGAGGAGATCGCACAGGTGCTGGAACTAACAGTGGAGAATAGCCGGAAACTGCTCAGCCGCGCCAAATCCAAACTCCGAGAACCCGCCCCACAGGCGGATTCTACCATTCCTGCCGATTATATTTCCAAATACATGGAAGTGATCCGCAATGGCGATACCTCAAAGCTTGAACAACTGCTGCACAAAGACATTGTTGTGATCTCCGATGGCGGAGGGAAAGCTGTGGCCTTCAGAAATCCAGTGGCGGGCATTCCAAATGTGAGCAAACTCCTCATGGCCATCAAGCACAAATATTATATCGAGTTCCACGAAGTACAGAAAGAGATCAATCACCAGCCTGCCCTCTTTTACTATCAGGGTGATGAACTGGTTACGGTTATGGTCTTTGTGATCGAAAATGGCCAGTTGCTGAATGTTTACTTCATGCGTAATCCAGACAAACTCAAAATCTTACAGGAAAGTTTTTAGAAGCTGTCACGTTCCGCAATACTTGTTTGTTATTATATCAAACAAGTAAAAAATTATCATATGGAACGTATTGGTTATAGCGAATTGCCCAGGGGAGCATACGCTGCACTGGCAGGAATTCAGAGTTATGTTGATCATTCCGGCCTGGATCATTCCCTGGTACACCTGATCAAACTTCGTGTTTCTTATATCAACAGTTGCGCTTACTGCATCGATATGCATTATAAGGATGCTATTGCCGCGGGTGAAGATGCAAAGCGTTTGTATTCCTTACCAGCCTGGAGGGAAACGCCTTACTACACCCCGCAGGAGCAGGCTGTACTGGCATTTGCAGAAGAGCTCACTTATTTGCCTCCTAACAAAAATGCCGATCATATCCACGAAGAACTGAACAGATTTTACAGCAAGGAAGATATCGTGAATATCACGATGGCTGTTATTGCCATCAACCAATGGAACAGGTTTGTGCGTTCCACCGGACCAACACCTGGCGTTTATCAACCCGGGGATCATAAATAATGTGAGACGCTGCCCGGCCGCGCGTTGGGGGATGAGCGACCGGCAGCCTTGCATATCAGTTCACTACGCGGTATACAGGGTATTGCATATGCCCTGGCTCGTACCAGGGTGAATTTTTAAAGATGAAATCGAGCTGCGCGAAAGCGCTTTTCCCAAAGGCCGTATCCGCGGCCTTTTTTTCATTCAGTCTTGTTCTCAGTTCCGGATGCTCTTTGAGATAATCTGCTGCCTTGTCTTCAAAAGCATAACTGCTGAATCCTTCTTTCTGTGACAAGATACCATCGAAGAAATTCCAGGCGAAATAGGAATCCGGCGCCTGAGGCTCCAGTACTTCCACCAGGAAACGGTTGCCCGCCTGGTCTAACGGTATATAGTAATCGCCCTTGCGGAATGTTTTGGTGAGGTTGCGGCTGCTGATCTTTACTTCACTATTGTTATGGTGCAACTCGTAGGGGCGGGAGGAAGCGGTATAGCTTTCGATACGGTATGCTTCCACGTTGATGGTGCTGTCATTGGTGAGACGGCGCATTTTGATGCGGTTCAGTTTCAGCAACCCGATCACTTTCCACCAGCCCTGCGGAATGATATATGCTTTAGGTTTTTCCACCGTTGTTTTTACATTGTATTGATGGAAATAGGGAATTTCTTTTGTCCAGGGCTTGGTGCGATCGTAATACAAGCGGGGGAGGCCGGAGACCTCGCTGCTCTTCATGCCTGAGCCATATCCTTTGTAAGTAACGGGGATGGACACCTGCTTATCTGCCTGCCAGGCGATAGGGAAGGAAGACTGTATTGCGGTTGCCTTTTTCGTTTGATCTCTCAGTGTTTTTATCTGTTCACTGTATTGGGATGTGAAGTTGATAAAGCATTGCATGAGCACATAAGTGGCAGCTACCCGTTGCAGATAGTTTTTGAGCATATGCGTTTCCGGCACAAAGGCGAAGCTATGCCAGAGCGTTGCGTAGCCGCTGCTGTAGCGGGGCCCATCGAAATAGGCGTTTAGTCCTTCTTCCGGAGTTTTACCGGCGAAGTCCACATAAGGCACCATTTCAAAATCCTTTTCCTTCATCTCTTTATATAAAGCTGGCTCGAAAGTATTGTGCAGGAATTCTCCCATGGCGCCGCCGAGTTTGTTGTGCTGCGAGCTGAGTAACGTCATGATATGCTGGTAGTCGGCGCCATTGCTCACATGATTGTCTACAAATACATCCGGATCGCAGTTATGGAAGATCTCTGCGAAGGAGCGTGCTTCTTTGGAGTCGCATTTGATGAAATCACGGTTGAGGTCGAGGTTTTGTGAATTGCCGCGGGAGCCGAATGCATCGGGGCCGTTCTGGTCTACGCGATAGTATTCGCTACGGTTGAGACATCCGCCGATATTGTAAACTGGGATGATGGCGAGTACTACATTGGAAGGAAGGCTTGCTTTATTGGTAAGGATGTCGCGGGCCAGCAGCATGCTGGCGTCGATCCCATCGGGCTCGCCGGGATGGATGCCGTTATTGATGAGGATGATGCGTTTGTTCTTTTTGCGGAGGCTGGCCAGGTTGGTGTCTTTGTCTTTGGACAGGATCACGAGGTGCAGCGGAAAGCCTGCATCTGTTGGGCCCATAGTGAGCATTTGCACTTCAGCGAATTTTTGATCGAGTTGTTTCCACCAGGCGATGATCTGTGGGTATGTGGGCGTTTCTTTTCCGTTTGTTTGCTCAAAAGTTGTGGTGATGGGCTGGCTCATGACCAGATGTGAAATGAAACAGGTGATTAATAGCAGTGTAGATTTTCGCATAGTTGACCAGGTTGGAAGATAAAAATAGGAAAGCGATGGGAACAGGATGCAGAAAAAATGGTGAAGGGTAATAACGAAGGAAGATAAGAGGAGGAGCAGGCCGAAAACGAAAAAGTCCCGCCTTGTCAGCGGGACTGATATATTAAAATACGTTCGATAGCTTAGTTTGCCAGAGCGTTCACGTTCTTGGCGAGCTTACTTTTCAGGTTAGCTGCTTTGTTACGGTGAATAACGCCTCTTTTTGCGAGCTTGTCGATCATGGATGCCACTTCAGGCAGTTGCTCGCCGGCTTCCTTACCTGTTTTCAATGCCTTCAGGTCACGGATTGCATTGCGGGTGGTCTTTCCGTAATATTTATTTCTTTCGCGACGTTTTGCGGCCTGACGCACATCTTTTTTGGTAGCCTTATGATTTGCCATTTCGTTTCTAAAATTAAGGACGGCAAAGGTAAGAGTTGAAGGGATACTAACCAAACAAGTTTAATAAAAAATTGTCGGGCTTTTTTCCGGAACTTATCCGGGATTAAGATCCAAACTTCAGATCCTTAGCCATTTACCGGGTGATAAATGAGCGGCAAAGGTAATCAAAAAATGTTGTTACCAGCAGAAATTTCCTGTTCGGAGAGCCGCCAGTCGCTCGCCTCCGGCGAACACCGCGTCGCCAGAGGCGACTGAATAAAGCTCACTCGCCGGAGGCGAGCGAGTGGGCTCCCCGAAATTCTAAGATGGAGTCACTCGCCGGAGGCGAACCCCTGGCGAACCCCCTGACTTTGTTAATACAATGGCTACCAATGAATGCTTCAAATCTGCTGAAATGTCACGCCAGCGGCCATTTCAGCCCACGGCCTGATTATTGCCTTAACTTTAATGCAAAAAATAACCTGATCTCCTGTTAATCAGACCAATCGTGGTTATATTTGTAGCCCGAATTTTAAACATTTAGATTCAACCGCTTCTTCATGAAGGACTTTTCGTATATCACTAACTCTCATCCTGCCTTTATTGAGAGCCTATACCAGGATTTTTTGAAAAACCCAGAAGGTGTAGATCCCGAGTTCAGAAAATTTTTCGAAGGTTTTGATTTTGCTGTAGCTGAAGGTAAAGCCGGCTCTAACGGACACGCTGCCAATGGCGTAGCCACTGAGGCAGGAACAGCAGGTACTGGTATCGACTGGAAGAAAGAAGTCGGCGCCTACCGCCTCATCCTCGGTTACCGCAACAAAGGCCATCTCATTGCCAAAACCAATCCCATCCGCCAGCGCAAGGATCGCGGCGCCAACCTGGAATTGTCATTTTACGGTCTCTCCGAAGCAGACCTCGAAAAGTCCTTCCAGGCCGGTAACCTTATCGGACTGGGCACAACCAGCCTGAAGAACATTCTGGCACACCTGCAGCAAACCTATGCCAACCATGTGGGCCTCGAATTCAAATACATCAGTGACCAGAAAAAAGTAGACTGGCTCACCAATGAAATGGAAAGGAATTTTGCGAAGCCACTTGGCCTTCCGCAGAAAAAACGCATCCTGGAAAAACTGAACCAGGGCGTGATGTTCGAGAAATTCCTCCATACCAAATATGTTGGTCAGAAAAGATTTTCGCTGGAAGGTGGCGAAACCACCATTCCCGCTCTCGATGCCATTATCAATGCTGCTGCCGACGGCGGTGTGCAGGAAGTGGTGATCGGAATGGCGCACCGCGGACGTCTCAACGTACTGGCCAATATCATGGGCAAAACCTATGAGCAGATCTTCAGCGAATTTGAAGGCACTGCAAAAATGGACCAGACCATGGGCTCCGGCGACGTGAAATACCACCTCGGCTACGGCAGTGAAGTGAATACGCCCGAAGGCAAGACCATCCACCTCAAACTCATGCCCAACCCATCACACCTGGAAGCGGTTGATCCGGTAGTTGTAGGATTCGCACGCGCAAAAGCCGATGTGCTTTATGAAAGCGATTACGATAAGATCCTCCCCATCCTGATCCACGGCGATGCAAGTATCGCAGGACAGGGTGTAGTTTATGAAGTGGCCCAGATGAGCGACCTTAAAGGTTACTACACCGGCGGCACACTTCATTTCGTGATCAATAACCAGATCGGTTTCACCACCGATTTCGATGATGCAAGAAGCTCCGACTACTGTACCTCTCTCGCCGCCATGATCCAGGCGCCGGTGATGCACGTGAACGGAGACGATGCAGAAGCAGTAGTGAAATGCGCAGAGATCGCCATCCGTTACCGCCAGGAGTTCAATGAAGATTTCTTCATCGATATGGTATGTTACCGTAAACATGGTCACAACGAAGGCGATGATCCGAAGTTCACACAACCCGGTCTCTATGCATTGATCGATAAACACCCCAATCCCCGGGAAGTTTATACCAACTTCCTGCTGGAGAACGGTGAGGCCGATGCCAAAGACCTGGCGAAAGAAATGGAAAAGAAATTCTGGAGCGATCTCCAGGAAAGACTGGATGAAGTAAAACAACATCCGCTTCCATATCATTATCAGCAACCCGAGATCTGGTGGAAGAGCCTGCGAAAGGCCACTACCGAAGATTTCGACCAGAGCCCCGATACAGCTATCAGCCAGGAGAGCTTCAAAAAGATCTTCGACGCACTCATGACCTGGCCTGCCGATTTCAAACCACTGAGGAAAGTGGAGAAGATCATCCAGGACAAGGTGAAATTATTCACTGAAGAAGGAAAGATTGATTGGGCCACTGCAGAGTTGCTCGCTTACGGAAGCCTGCTGGCGGATGGAAACGATGTGCGCATGAGCGGACAGGATGTTTGCCGCGGCACTTTCTCTCACCGTCATGCTGTACTGAGGGACGAGAATACTGATCAGTCGTATAGCCGTCTCAGCAATATCCCCGGCGCTACCGGGAAATTCAGGATCTACAATTCACTGCTCAGCGAATACGCTGTGCTCGGTTTCGAATACGGCTACGCGTTAGCCAATCCCAACAGCCTCGTACTCTGGGAAGCGCAGTTCGGAGATTTCAGCAATGGCGCTCAGACCATGATCGATCAGTTCATCTCTGCCGGTGAGCAGAAATGGAACCGCATGGATGGAGTGGTAATGCTGCTGCCCCATGGTTATGAAGGGCAGGGCCCTGAGCACAGTTCCGCCCGTATGGAACGATTCCTGGCAATGGCTGCAGAGTTGAATATGGTTTTGACCAATATCACCACCGCTTCCAACTTCTTCCACGCGATGCGCAGGCAACTGGCATGGCCATTCCGCAAACCATGGATCAACTTCGCTCCCAAAGCGAACCTGCGCCACCCAGGCACTTATTCCAAAATGGATGAGTTCCTGAACGGAGGTTTCAAAGAAGTGATCGACGACAATTTTGTGAATGCAGAGGAAGTAACCAAAGTCCTGTTCTGTAGTGGTAAGATCTACTACGATCTCCTGGACCGTCAGCAGAAAGAAGGTAAGAAAGATACGGCCATCATCCGCCTGGAGCAATTGTACCCGCTGCCACTGAAACAACTGGAAGCCCTGTATGCGAAATACAGTAAGGCCACCTGGTTCTGGGTCCAGGAAGAACCGCTGAACATGGGCGCCGCCAGCTTCCTGAAAATGAACCTGACCAGCATCAACTATGGTGTGATCAGCCGTCAGCCAAGTGCGGCTACAGCTACCGGTTATGCTAAAGTGCATGCGCAGGAACAGGCAGAGATCATCGATACAGCCTTTTCAATTTGATTGATCAACACTACAGATACAGATAATACGAAACAAATTTTATGATCGATATTAAAGTTCCTACAGTAGGCGAATCCATCAGTGAAGTAACCCTTTTGAAATGGGTGAAGAAAGACGGGGATTATGTAGAGAGAGATGAAGTGATTGCAGAGCTGGAAAGCGAGAAAGCGACTTTTGAAGTAAATGCCGAGAAAGCAGGTGTGCTCAAAACCGGAGGTGCTGCCGAAGGTGATACCCTGAAGATCGGAGACGTGCTGGCCACCATCGATGAAACAGCTGCGAAGCCTGAGAAGGCCGAAGCGCCCGCTGCTGCTGCTTCCAACGGAAAAGCTGCCGAAGCCGCCGCTCCCAAAAAAGAAGCCGCTCCCGCGCAAAGCGCCGCTCCTGTTGCTTCCGTTCCCAATGATATCAAGGCTACACCTGTTGCTGCTGCCATCATTGCCGACAAAAAAGTGGACCCCAAATCTGTTACTCCTACCGGCTACCAGGGAAAGATCATAAAAGACGATGTGCTGGCAGCACTCAGCAATCCCGGAAAAGTTACCGGAGGCAAAGCGCTGTTCAACCGCGATAAGAGAAGTGAAAAGATGAGCCAACTGCGTAAGACCATCTCACGCAGGCTGGTGGAATCCAAGAATACAACCGCCATGCTCACCACTTTCAATGAAGTGGACATGACCAATATCATGGCGATCCGTACCAAATACAAGGACAAGTTCAAGGAAATGCATGGCGTGGGCCTCGGTTTCATGAGCTTCTTCTCCAAAGCATGCTCCATTGCATTGCAGGAGTGGCCTGCCGTAAATGCCTATATCGATGGCGATCAGCTGGTGTACCATGATTATGCCGATATTTCCATCGCTGTATCAACACCCCGCGGTCTCACGGTGCCGGTTATCCGTAATGTGGAAAGTCTCAGCATGGCCGATATCGAAAAGAAAGTGATTGAACTGGCCGGTAAAGCCAAAGACAATAAACTCACGATGGAAGAGCTCCAGGGCGGTACGTTCACCATCACCAATGGTGGGGTGTTCGGTAGCCTGATGAGTACACCTATCATCAATCTTCCTCAGTCTGCTATCCTGGGTATGCACAAGATCCAGGAGCGCCCAATGGCCATGAATGGCCAGGTGGTGATCAGGCCGATGATGTATGTAGCATTGAGCTATGATCACAGGATCATCGATGGCCGTGAGTCTGTAAGCTTCCTGGTTCGCGTGAAGGAGTTGCTGGAAAATCCTGAGCAACTGCTGATCGGAAAAGATCCGGTGAAGAGCTTGCTGGAACTGTAAGTTTATTAGTGATAGTAAAGATAATCGAAGGCGGAGCTGAAGCTTCGCCTTCTTTTTTGAAATAGCATAGTACTTTTGCATCCATGAGGTATTACTCCCATCTCCAATCCGCCCGGCAGATCATTGAAGGCTATAACGGAAAAGAACCTTTCCACCGGTATATCCGCGCCTTCTTTGCGCAGCATAAGAAATTCGGGAGCCGCGACAGAAAGCAGATCTCCGGATTGTGCTACGCTTACTGGCGGTTGGGAGGATCATTGAAAATACTTTCTATTGAAGACAGGATACTCGCAGGACATTTCCTTTGTATCAATCCTACTTCAGAAAATGTTTCCGATCCCATCCTCGAACAACTCAAACCGGAATGGAACACAGCACTTCACCTCAGCATCGCTGAAAAATTCACATTGATCACCGGCGATGCCAATGCCTGGGAAAAAGCAAACACAACCATTTTTCCCTGGCTGGACCAGCTCAGTGGGACTATCGATCCAAATCCATTCACGGCCTCTTTATTTATGCAACCTGATCTTTTCCTGCGCGCGAGGCCAGGTAAAGAGAAACAAGTAGCCGATAAGCTTACAAAGGCAGCAATCAGTTACCAACAAATTACACCCGCTGCCTTTGCAATACCCAACAGCTCAAAGATCGATGAAGTGATCAAACTCAATACAGAAGCTGTTGTGCAGGACCTCAGTTCACAACAGGTACAGGAGCTCATGCAACTGGTGCCTTCAACAAAGGCTGGTATCAGGCTCTGGGATTGCTGTGCGGGTAGTGGCGGGAAAACTATTCTGGCTTTCGATACCTTCAAAAAGCTGACTATAACAGTATCGGACAAACGAGAACAGATACTGGTGAACCTGGCAAAGAGATTCAACGAGGCGGGGATCGGGCAGTACCAGTCGTTACTGGCAGATATGGCTATTGGCAGCGGTCGTAATCCTTCCAAATACAATTATGATCTCATCATTGCCGATGTGCCCTGCAGCGGATCGGGTACCTGGGGGAGAACACCGGAGTGGTTGCATTTTTTCGAAACTCCTTCCATCGATACTTATTGCAGCCTCCAAAAGAAGATCGTTATCAATGCGGCCCCGCATGTGGCGGATAACGGCTATTTCCTGTATATCACCTGTTCTGTGTTCAGGAAAGAGAATGAAGAAGTGGTGGAACATATCCTCGCCAATACTGGTCTGGAACTGGTAAAAATGGAAGTGTTGAAGGGATACCACAGGAAAGCAGACACCATGTTTGTCGCACTCTTCAGGAAACCATAGGAACAGCCGGAACGGCTGGATTACTTTAATTAGTTATGTCCAGTAATGGAAAGTTTGATACCGAAACCTGTTTTGAATGCGGGCTTGTCGCCATTCTTTGGCTGGTATTCCCACATGATGGTTTCGCGGCTCACAAGGCCGATGCCTTTTGCGTAGGTTTCTGTAGAGTAGTTGCGATAGCCGATAAGATCGGGTTCGGTAACGGGAGCATTCTGTGAATCGCCTACCTGGAAAACAGTAACAGTATTGGCATAGTCCACATCTTCAATGGTAACGGGCTGGTCAACATTTTCATAGATGTACTCCCAGTCGCGCATATTCCCATCGTTGCTGAACTGGTATCTTGGCGCCAGGGGATGCAGGGGGAGCAGGGCGTTGCCGTACCAGGACAATCCTTCCTTCACAGGAAGTTTGAGTTTTGTATAAGTGAGATTGTCTTCCAGAACTTTCAGTCCGTCATTGAGAACAGTCACCTGATATGCGATCTGGGGAGTCCAGCTTTCTTCGCTGGTATTGCCCCAGGGCCGGTAGTAACGAACGATTCGCCAGGTATTGGGTTCGCCATCTTCAAGTTTGGCGTCCACCACATCTTTGGCTTCGTAGCTGACGATGATCTCATTCTGACCGAACTCGGTGAACCGGAGTGAGTCCATCTTATAAGTGATATACTTTCCCGGGGACAGGATCATATAATCAGAAACCAGGTCAGTCTTGTAATCTTCCTTTTTGTCGCAGTTGCTGAGCAGTACGGAGGCCGGAACAGCCAGCAGCGCCAGCAGTTTGATACATTTTTTCATACAAAACCAGTTAGTTACTGTTAACTATCCAACGTATTTACGTAGGAATTATTGCTTTGGATCAGAGCAGGTGGCTTCTTTGGATGATGCCGCCACCGATCACATCATCACCTTCGTAGAAAACAGCGCTTTGTCCGGGAGCCACACCTTTGGCATCTTCATAAAAACGAACGAGCACGCCATTTTCATGAGTGTAAAGGTTGGAGGTAGTGCCACGGTCTTTGTACCGGATACGCGTAGTGGCTTCCATTCCGTCGGTAACGCCATCGTATTTGAGCCAGTTGATCTTGCTCACGATCATTTCCTGGCGGCTCAGATCATCTTCTTCGCCCAGCATCACCGTATTGGTTTCGGGGATGATATTGGTTACGTACATGGGTTTACCGAAAGTAACATCGAGTCCTTTTCTTTGCCCGATGGTATAGAAAGGATAGCCTTTATGTTGTCCGAGAATATTTCCTTCTTTATCTACGAAATTACCGCCCGCTACTTTTTCTTCCAGTCCGTTTACCCTGCGTTTGAGGAAGCCGCGATAATCATTGTCAGGAACAAAACAGATCTCGTAGCTCTCCGCTTTTTTGGCCAGCTCCGGGTATCCGTAATCGTGAGCCATCTGGCGGATCTCCGTTTTGTGGTATTTGCCGAGCGGCAGGAGAGTGCGGCTCAGCAGGTCCTGCTGCAGTCCCCACAACACATAGCTTTGATCTTTTGTATCGTCAACGCCTTTGCTGATATAGTGGCGGCCATTGGTATGCTGGTTGATCACGCCGTAGTGACCGGTAGCAATGAAATCGCAATCCATGGCATCAGCCCTTTTCAGGAGTGCGCGCCATTTGATATGGGTATTGCACATTACACAGGGGTTGGGTGTGCGCCCGGACAGGTATTCATCCACAAAATTCTCGATCACAAAATCGCCGAATTCTTCGCGGATGTCCAGCACAAAATGCGGGAAGCCGTGTTGCACCGCAGCCATACGGGCATCATTGAAACTGTCGAGATTACAACAGCCGGTTTCTTTTTTACCATTACCACCGCTGCTGGCATAGTCCCATGTTTTCATGGTGATGCCTACTACTTCATAACCCTCGTGGTGCAACATGAGCGCAGCCACGGTACTGTCGATACCGCCGCTCATGGCCACCAGAACTTTTCCTTTCCTGCTCATAATTATTAAAATAGAACGTGCAAAGATACAAATGACGGGGGAGCTGGTTGGTAACTTTTATGTAATTTCCCCGGACAGTTCCCCAAAACCATTGTATATGAGAAAATTACTATCTTTTTGGATGATAGCAATGCTGGGCTTTTTGCCATTTGCCGGCCAGGCCCAGGACATTACCTTATCGTATTATCTTCCTGATTCTGTGCAGTATAACCCTGCCATTCCCAAACCGAAGGACATTATTTTCCATGAACCGGGCGAATGGCATGTAACCCATGATCGCCTCGTAAATTATATGAAGGCGCTGGCCGCGGCTGCACCGGACCGCATCAAGCTGGAAACCATGGGCTTCAGCTATGAACAACGTCCGCAGGTATTGCTCATCATCACTTCTCCAAAGAACCACCGCAACCTGGAAGCGATCCGCCGGCAGCACGTTCAGCTGACCGATCCTTCAAAGTCGGCCTCTCTTAACACGAATGATATGCCGATTGTTGTGTATGTGGGCCATTCCATTCATGGCAATGAGCCCAGCGGCTCGAACGCTTCGTTACTCAGCGCTTATTATCTCGCCGCCGGTCAGGGACCGAAAGTGGAGGAGTTGCTGGACAATGTGGTAGTGCTCTTCGATCCCAGTTTCAATCCCGATGGACTGCAACGTTTCTCCACCTGGGTGAACCAGCATAAAAGCAAAAACCTCGTTACCGACCCCAATAGCCGCGAGTTTCATGAAGTCTGGCCAGGCGGCAGGTTCAATCATTATTGGTTTGATCTGAACCGCGACTGGCTCCCGGCGGTACACGTGGAAAGTCAGAACCGACTCAGCTGGTTCCATGCCTGGAAGCCGAACATTCTCACTGATCATCATGAACAGGGCAGCAATGCTTCTTTCTTTTTTCAACCCGGCGTTCCAAGTCGTGTTAATCCGCTTACGCCTGCAAAGAACCAGGAACTGACTGCCAAACTCGGCAAGTACCATGCAGCGTATCTCGACAGGATCGGCAGTTTGTATTTCACCAAAGAGAGCTATGACGATTTCTATTACGGCAAAGGCTCTACCTATCCCGATGTACAGGGATGTATCGGCATCCTGTTTGAACAAGGTTCTTCAAGAGGACATGCGCAGCAGACCATCAATGGTGTGCTGCGGTTTCCTTTCACGATCCGCAACCAGTTTGTGACCACTTTGTCTACATTGGAAGGAGCGAAGGCATTGCGAAAAGAATTCCTGGACTATCAGCGTGATTTCTATAAGAGCGCAGTTGCAGAAGCGGCTACTGCCCCGGTGAAAGGATATGTTTTTGGCGATGGGGAAGATCCGGCTCGTTCCGCCATTTTTGCGGAGATGCTGCTGCGTCACCAGATCGAAGTGTATGCGCTGAATAATGATATGAGTGCAGACGGTTACAAATTTGAAAAAGGGAAAGCTTACCTGGTGCCTGCCAATCAGCCACAGACAAGACTGATCCATGGCATTTTCGATAAGACACTAACGTATAAGGATAGCCTATTTTACGATATCACGGCCTGGACCATGCCGCTTGCATTTGGCCTGCCATATGCCGAGCTGGATGCGGCAAAGGCCGGAACAGCACAGCGTGGCGCACGCATCACAACTGCTGAAGCCCCGAAAGGGACAGTGGTCGGAGGGAACAGTCAGTATGCTTATCTCTTCCCCTGGGACGGATTCTATGCGCCGCGCGCATTGTATGAACTGCAGGAAGCCGGCATCCTTACCAAAGTAAGCACCACCAATTTCGAGATAGAAACGGGCAATGGGACAAAGCAATTCCGTTATGGAACTATCATTGTTCCGGTGGGATTGCAACGCATCACATCTCAGCAACTGGCCACTATCATGAAGTCTGTGGCTGAACGGAATGGTATCGATATCACTGCCGTGAACACCGGCAATGTGATCAGCGGCAGCGATCTCGGAAGTGGAAAGATGGCGCCTGTAACGCAGCCGCGCATCGCGATGCTCACCGGCATCGGCGTGAGCGCCACTGACGCCGGCGAGATCTGGCACCTGCTGGACCAGCGATTCAATATTCCTGCCACTCACCTGGAGATCCCAATGTTCAATCGCATCGATCTTAATAAATACAATACCATCATCATGCCGCCAGGCAATTACAATGATCTCAACAAAGAGAAACTGAAAAGCTGGGTGCAGGGTGGCGGCACTTTGATCCTTACAGAAGAAGCAGTACAATGGGCGGCCAATAATGGACTGACCACTGTCAGTTTCAAGAAGGCCAAAGAAGATACCTTGAAAAGCGGCGCCTATGCAGAGCGTGAATTCCGTACCGGCGCACAACGCATGGCTGGCGGCATCTTCAGGGCCAATGTAGATCTCAGTCATCCGCTTGCTTACGGTTACCGCTACCCGACAGTAGATCTTTTTAAGAGTAACGGTGTTTTTCCCGAAAGAAATAAGAACCCTTATGCCACTCCTTACGTATATGGTAACAAACCATTGCAAAGTGGCTTTATTACACGGGAGAACTATGAGCTCTTGAAGAACTCCGGTGCGGTACTGGTCAATGCATCGGGAAGCGGAAGGATCATCTCCATAGCAGACAATCCTGTTTTCAGGGCTTACTGGCTGGGAGGTACCAAACTCTTTCTGAATGCGATCTTCTTCGGAAGGAATATCGATGCAGCCGCTGCGCGTAACGAATAGTTTTCCCCACATCGTTCACCTGTATTGCTGCACAGGAGAGATGGTGTAAATTGCCGCTTTAATAGAAACTATTTAAGTACGCAGCTAAACTCATCATTATGATTAAACTTCAGGTTATAGGCAATCTTGGAAAAGATTGTGTGACGAACACAGTGAACGGAAAAAATGTCATCAACTTCAACGTAGCGCATACAGAAAAATTCAAGGATGCCCAGGGTAACCAGAAAGACAAAACCATCTGGGTGGAATGTGCTTACTGGACAGAACGCACAGGCATCGCTCCTTATCTCCGCAAAGGCACGCAGGTGTATGTGGAAGGCACTCCCGAAGTACGCACGTACCCGAAGAATGATGGCACAACCGGCGCTTCACTCACGCTCCGTGTACTGAGCGTGCAACTGCTTGGTGGCCGTTCTGAAGGCGGTGAAAGTGGCGGATACAATGCAGGTAACAGCGGCTATAATAGTGGCGGCGGTTACAACGCAGCTCCTGCTCAGACTGCCAGCGCTCCGGCAGCAGGTGGCAATGAAAGCTATGATGACTTACCGTTCTAATTGATTGGAATTAATTTTTGATAGACCCCGGTTGTGAAAGCAGCCGGGGTTTTTGCTTACTCGCTCAGGGGTATTCCGCTCAGGGGTATTGAAAGCTGGCTGGAAAACAAACCGGCGCGGGAGAAACTATTTGAGCTGTGGAATGGTTGGGTTGAGCTGTGGTAATACTGATGGGCATTGTCGCTTTTGTTTTCAAGGCCAGCTGTTCAATACATCCTTCGCTTGATGGAGTGGAGGTGCGACAGAGTATGTGCAGGAGCCGGAGGAAATTTGGGCCCGGTTCTTTGTGGGAATGCGTTTCTTACTCAGCTTCATATCTTTTTACAATCATTTCGATGTCGGCGCGGGTGACGGGCTTTTGCTGGTTGTTCAGGTTGATGACGAAGAGCAGTCCCTTACTGCCGGGAGTAGCCGAAAAGGCGCTGACAAGATTGAATTGCTCGCTGATGAGGAGACGGCCGTTTCTGATATTCCAGAGCTCTTTGGCGCAGAGGCAACCCATGGTGGGAGTAAGCGGGTAATAAGGTTTGTTTTTGAAGTATTCGGGATTGATGGTGGTGCCGTGGGCGATAATTTCCGTACGTCCGATTTTTCCCGCGTTGAGGGCTTCCTGCATGGGCGCATAGCCGGCCCAGTTAGTGGGCATTAGTTGGTTGTACATGGCTTCTACATTGCGGGTGCTGTCCCAGGGAATGCTGTCGGGTGTTTGAAAGTATTGCTGCCAGCTGCCTTCATAGGGCATCGTGAGCTGAAGGTTGGGCGTGGGGCCGATCAGTTGATTCCTGGAAACGGCTGCTCCCTGCAGGCTGTATACACCCTGGGGCGTGCTGCCATTGGTGATGAAATAAGGCAGGTTGGAGGCAGAGCGGGCCAGTTGCTCGAAGATCATCAGGCGCCCATCGGGATGTTTGGCGAAACGGCCATCTGCATATTGAACAATGGCGAGGCCGGGGTAATTGCGGTTCCAGCGTTGGAGCGAATAGATCACTTTGCGTTTCGCATGGCGGTTGTATTGGAAGAGGGATGCCAGGTCAGGCGTTGCACTACTTACTTCCTGCTTATGGTTGTTGATGTATTTTTCCAGCTCCACAAGGAGAGGGATGGTGTCGTAGCCAGGGAACTGTTCTACCATCGAGATCTTGATGAGATTACCGTTGTTGATGCTGCTGTTGTGGCGGAAAAGATAAGCAGCGCTCATGGCAAATAGCTTGGGGAAAACAGCATTGGATAAACTTGCATTTACTTCGGTTAAGAATTCATCAGGGTAAACGGCATAGACAGCTTCCAACAAAGCGCGACGTGTATCGTATTCCAGTTTTTGATAGCGGTTGAATAATTTTTGCAATCCTGCCTTAATAGAATCGCCGGTAAGCTGGTATTGTGAAATGGCATTGCAGGCGGATTCGAAGCGGTATTCATTGAGGCTGTCGGGCTCCATAGCGAAAGTATTGGCCACTACACGCTGACGTAATTCATGATCGAACATCATGCGTTTATTGTAAGTGACGAAGCTGCTGAAAATGTCTTCACGCCTTTGCTGCGCCACAGTTTCAGCGGCACTGATCAATAGAATGATGACTGCCCATATTTTCATTATACAAATGTAACGGTTCAGATTCATCATGGAAATGTGTAAAAACAACGTATCTTAACAACTTCATACTAAACCGATTTAGCGATGCAAAGATTGTTTGTTACCCTTGCGGTATCCTCACTGATGATGCTGTTTGTTCATTGCGGCGATCAGGCTGCCAAAACAACGGACACTACTATGAATGCAACTGATTCCGTAACCTCACAATGGAAGCTGGGCGTTCAGTTCTGGACATTCCATTTGTTCCCTTTCACCACTGCTGTTGAAAAAGCAGACAGCGCTGGTATCAAATTCATTGAAGCCTACCTGGGGCAACCCATCGGAGGAGATTCCAAAGACACGCTGAATACCCGCCTCTCTGCAGAAGGCCGTCAGAAAGTGAAATCCATTCTGGCCGCCAAAGGCATTACCATGGTGGCTTTCGGAGTAGTGGTGCCACAATCCGAAGAGGATTGGAAACAAACATTCGAACTGGCGAAAGACCTGGGCGTACAATACATTACTTCAGAACCGAAGAAAGAACACCTGCATCTTGCCGATAGTCTTGCAGGTGCCTATAATATTCCTATTGCTATTCATGATCACCCTTACCCAAATGCCTATGCGCATCCGGATTCTGTGATCAATGCAATGAAAGGACATCCCAATTTATATGCCTGCGCCGATGTGGGCCACTGGGCGCGGAATGGACTGGATGTGGTGGAATGCCTGAAAAAACTGGAAGGCCGCGTGATTGGATCGCATCTGAAAGACATCGTTACTTTCAATGATACCAAAGCTGCGGATACGCTTCCCGGTAAGGGCGTGATCAAATTCCCCGAAGTGTTTGCCGAGTTCAAACGCCAGAATTTCAAAGGTATGTTCAGCATCGAACATGAGAGCAACTGGCTGAACAATACGCAAGACGTAAAAGAAATAGTAGACTTCTTCCATACGCAGGTGAAACAATTAAAGTAGGGAGTTGCCAATCGCTCGCCTCTGGCGAGTGATTTATATTTTGTCGCCTCCGGCGACCAGTCAGGTGCAGCACCCGGTTGGTTCGCCGGAGGCGAACAAATATTGGTCACTCGCCAGAGGCGAGCGACTGCTCCCCGGTAGTGCTGATTCCTCAAATATCAATAACTTGCCCTTCTTTTTACCAATATCTCTTCTATGGCAGAAAGGACCTATTCATACCAGCACTTGCTTCAGTTCACGGAGAATGTTTTCAAACAGATCGGATGCAGCGGAGAACATGCAGCAACGGCTGCAAAAGTTTTACTGAGCGCAGACCTGCGCGGCGTGGATTCGCACGGCGTAGCCAGGCTTACCGGTTATGTGCGTTTATGGGAAGCGAAGCGGGTGAATGCAAAGCCTGATATACGCATCGTTCATGAAACGCCCAGCACGGCGGTGGTGGATGGCGATAGCGGCCTGGGCCTGGTGGTGGCGCCCTACGCCATGCAGGTGGCCATCGACAAAGCAAAGAACGTTGGAACAGGATGGGTGAGTGTGGAGGGCAGCAATCATTTCGGCATTGCAGGCTATCATGGAATGATGGCGCTGGAACATGATATGATCGGTATCGCCATGACCAATGCCAGTCCATTGGTGGCGCCTACCTTCTCTTCTGAAAAATTACTCGGCACCAATCCGATATGCGTAGCTATTCCCGCAGGTAAGGAACAGCCTTTCGTAGCTGACCTGGCTACCACTACCGCTGCCAATGGCAAGCTGGAGATCCTGCAACGCAAGAACCTGGATACACCATTGGGATGGGTGCAGGATGCAAACGGGCAACCCACTACCAATGCACATGCGCTGAAATCAGGCGGGGCGCTGCTTCCGCTGGGTGGCGACAGGGAGCATGGCAGTCATAAAGGTTATGCACTGGGCGCGATAGTGGATATATTCTGCGGAGTGTTGAGTGGCGCCAATTACGGCCCCTGGGTGCCGCCATTCCCGGCTTACGTGCCGATGCCGCAATCGATGCCCGGTAAAGGTATCGGGCATTTCTTCGGAGCCATGCGTGTGGACGCTTTCAGGCCGGCATCAGCGTTCAAAGAGAATATGGACAACTGGCTGCAACGTTTCCGCAGCGCCAAACCCATCGATGGGGAGGAGAAAGTGCTGGTGCCCGGCGATCCCGAGCGTGTGATGGAGCAAAGCAGGATGGTACACGGTATCCCCCTGCTGGAGCCGGTTGCGGAAGACCTGCAGCAGCTCGCCGCAAAACTGGGTATCAGTTTCGAACCGAACCAATAAGCACGAATTTTAGTTAGCTACTTAAATAGTGGGGAACTGTTCCATAATAGCTTCCCAACCTTTATCTTTGCGCCTGCCTGAAATTCAGAGCAGGCGTAATTTTTACATCTATTCAAAACCAAAACCCGCGTAGAAGCGGAACAAGAGAGGGTAACATGAAAGTAATGAAGTTTGGTGGCACATCAGTAGGCAAACCAGAGCGCATGCACCAGGTTGCTCAACTGATCACTAAAGATGCAGAGCCCACCATCGTTGTACTGAGCGCACTCAGTGGCACTACCAATGCACTGGTTGGTATCGGAGAATCAATGGCCGCAGGAAACCGCGAAGAAGCCAAACAGAAGATCGATACACTGGAAGCACATTACAAACAATTCATCCCTCAGCTTGTCAAGACCACCGCTGCGCAAACCAAAGCGCAGCAAATCATCGGAGAACATTTCGAATTCCTCAATATCATCCTGAAAATCTCCTTCAGTGAAGCGCTGAGTAAAGACATCCTGGCTCAGGGCGAACTGTTAAGCACGAAACTTTTCAGCGTTTACCTCGAAGAGCAAGGCATTCCGCATTCACTGCTCCCTGCACTCGAGTTCATGAGTATCGACATCCACGAAGAGCCCCAGCTCTCCGCTATCCGTCCAAAACTGATGGCATTGCTGGACCAGCACAAAGACAAAAAGCTCTTCATCACTCAAGGTTATATCTGCCGTAACGCCAGGGGCGAAGTGGATAACCTCAAACGCGGAGGAAGCGATTATACAGCTTCCCTCGTTGCCGCTGCTGCCAATGCATCTGTCTGCGAGATCTGGACAGACATAGACGGTATGCACAACAATGATCCCCGCATAGTGAAGAAGACTGTGGCCATCGAGCAACTGAGCTTTGAAGAAGCAGCCGAGCTGGCGTATTTCGGAGCCAAGATCCTGCACCCTACCTGTATCTGGCCTGCGCAGCAGGAAAAGGTCCCGGTGAAACTGCTCAACACCATGCAGCCCGATGCCGCCGGCACCGTGATCACACAGGAAGCCGGTTCCGTAGGCGTAAAAGCTGTAGCGGCAAAAGATGGTATCATCGCCATCAATATCAAGAGCAGTCGCATGTTGCTGGCTTATGGCTTCCTGCGCAAGATCTTCGAGGTGTTTGAAAAGTACCGCACCCCAATAGATATGATCACTACTTCAGAAGTTGCCGTGTCTGTAACTATCGACAGCGGCGCCCATCTGAAAGCCATTGTGAAAGAACTGGAACCATTCGGCACCATCGAAGTGGAAACCGACCAGACCATCATCTCCGTGGTGGGTAATGAGATCGCTCAAACTCCTGATGTACTCAGCAAACTGTTTGAAGCGCTCAGGCCCGTTACCGTTAGTATGGTGAGCTATGGTGGCAGTAAGCACAATGTGAGCATCCTGGTGCCATCATCTTACAAAACTCAAACGTTACAATTGCTGAACAAAGGTCTGTTTGGTTTGGAATAGCGTCAGCGTTGTGCGTTGTGCAACCATATGAAGTTAACTGCAATTCTTGTATTATGCCTTAGCCTTGTTCTTGCTGCCTTTGCACAGGACAGGAACCGTATTGCCGGTACCGTTCTCAATAACAATACCGGTCAGCCGGTGCCGAATGCCAGCGTATTCATCAACGGCACATCCAAAGGCACCGTGTCTCGGGGTAATGGAGGATTTGAATTGACAGGCATCAATAAAGGCAGCTTTGAACTGGTGGTTTCTTCAGTGGGATTTCAAACACTCGTACTTCAATTGTCTTCCGATACACTGCCCATTACAATTGAGCTCAGGCTGCAGCCGCGTATGCAGGAGCTGGAGACAGTTACCGTGATGCCCTGGGAAAGGAGCAGCTGGAGAAAATATGGCAGAACATTCATCGAAGGATTTATAGGAACATCGGCGGCTGCGCAGGACTGTGAGATCAGGAACAGGAAAGTCCTGCGCTTCCGCTATGCTTCCAAAGCAAGGGTATTGGAAGTGATGGCCGATGAACCCCTCATCATCGAGAACAAAGCATTGGGATACCGCATCACCTATCAACTGGAAGGCTTTACGCGTAATTGGAAATCGCGTACTGTTGTGTTCACAGGTTATTCGTTCTTCGAGGAATTGCCGGGCAATCAGCAAAAGCAACAGGAATGGAAAGAGAAACGAAAGCAGTTATATAAAGGTTCACTGATGCATTTCATCCGCAGTCTTTACAATGACCGGCTGTGGCAGGACAGCTTTGAAGTTCGTCGTCTCCGCAAAGTGCCCAATGTGGAAAAGCTCAGGATCCAGAAACTGTACGAAATGGAAAAGCAGAACAAGATCGTGCAGGGCGGACGGATCAGTTTCCCTACGCAGGGCAAGGTACAGAAAGACAGTCTCAACTATTTCCAACAGATATTGAAGCAGGATGATTCGCTGGCGCTGATCAGCAGGTATATGTTGAGTGCCGACAGCCTGATCACTACCGGTATCGACTCCACGAAGACCATCTTCTTCCAGGATTATCTTCAGGTAGTATACAAAAAGGCCCATGAGGAAAAGGAATATCTCTACGACTATCGGATATTCAGACCAGCCACCTTTCAGAAATCATTGATCCGGTTGACGCCGGCATTGCCTATTGTGATCCAGCGCAATGGTCTCTTCTTTCCGCCACAGAATGTTTTTACCATCGATTACTGGGGATGGAGTGAGAAAGTTTCGCATATGCTTCCCTGGGATTATCAGCCAGATTCGTATTAAGGCTGATCAAATTTTACTATTTTACCCACAAATTTCGCTATATGCGTTCTGTTGCTTACTTCAGCCTCTTTTGCAGCCTGATCTTTTTGAATGGGTGTTTTTCCCGCGAAGGACTACTCACCAAAGTGTGGTTCTTTACTTATGAAAATAAGGCCAGGGCTGAAGAGAGTACTGACCCTGAACTCAGCCCGGTCAGCTTTCTCAATCTTCAATCCAAAGGGAGGTATACCGCCAATTTCGGCGGATTTGAATATGGAGAATGGTCGGTTGAGGATAAGATACTCTTGCTGAAACCTACGGGTGGTAAGGAGCGTAGGGTGTTGATGAAAAAACTTACGGACAAAGAACTGGTGGCCGATCTCGATCCTTCCAATGCATATGTTGCTGAATCGAGGTTCGAGGGATTCAAGAACCCGTTGAGAGATGAAGAGGAAAGTCCGTTCTCCATTACAAACAATAAGTGGAGAATAAAAGCCAAACATAAAGAAACTTCAAAGGAGATCACAGACCGGCTGGTAAATCATTTCAAATATTGGGAGCAGTATTTCCGGTGGGGAATCGAATCCGATAAGAACAGCCTGGATGTAAGGAGCCATCCCAGTCCCCTGAAGATGTATGGTAATGGCTTTGCCCTGATGCCGGTGGACCTCTGGCCGGAGGAGTGGAGCCGTAACTTCTACGACTCATCAGACCGGCAGGCGGCTTTCGATAAGATCCGCTGGACGCTTCGTAATAAATCTGTAAAATGGCCTGAGTCTGGTCACAAGTTCAGGCAGTTTGTTGCTGCTTTTCAGCAGATGCAGACGAATGTGAAGTATGCGAAGTAACCAATAGGGCGGATTGCTGGCAGTCGCTCGCGTCCCCGCGAGTGACTTATATTCCGTCGCCTCCGGCGACACGGTGTTCGCCGGAGGCGAACAAATACAAGTCACTCGCGGGGACGCGAGCGACTGCCACAGCGTAAGATTATTTCAGGAACTTGTTTTGGCGGAGCCATTTGTGCAACAGTTCCATCCATTTTACACCGGATGTGGGATTGATCATTCCGAATCCATGTCCTCCTTCTTCAAATTCATACAACTCAGCAGGCACTTTGTGTTGAAGGCAGGCGGCATAGAATTGTCGACTGTTCCGGATCAGAACTGTTTTATCGTTTTTCGCATGTACGAGAAAGGTAGGAGGTGTTTTGGCGGTTACGCGCTGGTCATTGCTGAAGGCTCTGATCTTTTCTGCTGAAGGATGTTCACCAATGAGATTGGTGCGTGAGCCTTTGTGCATGAGGCTATCGGTAAGGCTGATCACCGGATAGATGAGTACCATGAAATCCGGTCGCAGGTTTGTTTTGCGGGGTACATCGATATAATGTGTATCGAAATGAGTGCCTGCGGTAGAGGCGAGATGCCCACCTGCAGAGAAACCAAGAATGCCTATCCTGTCTGTCTTCACACCATATTCCTTTGCCCGCCCGCGCACGATCTGAATAGCGCGTTGTGCATCCTGCACAGGCCCGATGCTGCGATCGATCATGGTAGTATCATCCGGCAGTCTGTATTTCAGTACGAATGCAGCGATGCCCATTTCGTTCAGCGCCTTCGCCACATCATGTCCTTCATGTTTGATAGCAAGAATGGAATAACCACCACCCGGAACAACGATCACTCCTGTACCTGTTGCTTTTTCTTTTGGAGGAAGATAGATGGTCAGACCGGGTTCGCTTACTTTGGAGATACGTACTTTACCTACCTGGTCAGTAACAGATTTTTCCCGATTGACAGTTGGGATGGAATTGGGAATGACGTCGTACAAAGGAATTTCAGTTTGTGCCTCCGCTGCCAGGGATAAGCTGCAAAGCAGGGCAAGGGTAAGTGATCTCATAGTTTCGTTTGTTAAGATACGTTACTGTTTCCGAATATGCCGTCCGGCAGTGGCTTTCCAAATGTAAACTTTCAGCAGGATTGTTCCAAGCCGGCTTTCACAGTTCCTTAAGTTAAATGCTTTCTAAAGCGTGAAAGCAAAAGTAACAATGGCATTTGTTTGGGAGTCTAACTACCAAACGCTAGTTTATGAAATACTTATACTCCTTCACCTTGCTGGTTACGCTCACACTGCTATTCACCAGTTGTTCCAAAAAAAGTTGGCTGGCTCCTTACGACGACAGACTCGAAGGTACCTGGGAGTTGGTTGACGTTTACAAATCAGGCTTCGGCCATTCCGACCTGGCTTTCGATGGTGGCCTGTTCACCTTCTACGGCTCCGGCCAGCTGGATTACCAGGATGGCTATGGCGGTTACTATGAAGGCGACTGGGATATCCGCCGCATCAACACTGCCGATGGCACCATCAAAACATTGAAAGTATATTGTGTTGACAGAGCAACCGGCATTGTACTCGGAGAGTATTTCGACGAAATGATATTTACTGGCACCAACCGGTTTGAAGCATATATCTATGATGGATCGAGAACGTATACGTTCCAGTTCCGCAGGCGCTAGCGCTCCGGGATTTAATAAACCAGGCTGATGAAACGAACCAGCGCGGGAGGAATTCTTCCGCGCTTTTTTATGGGAAGATGGGACGGTAGAATATAATTGAGCTGTATCGCTTACGTTTCATAGGCCTGGGTTTCTTAATCCCTTCGCTGATGCGTCCGCCCCTGTGCAGCACCTGTGTCCGATGTTGCTGTAGCAAAAATGAATAGTAACAGTAGGTGAAATGTAATGTGATGTAATGTTTGAAGTATTAACAGCGTTTAAAAAAGTATCAATAGCGTTTGTTCATAAAGGATAGTAACAAATTCTCCGCAATGTTGAACTCTTTTAACTGCTATTCAAAAGCACTGATGCACTCTCGGTTCATGGAGTGAAGGGGTATGAAACTGGCGGCCTTCAAAACATAAGCGATGAAGACCAACAGAAATACAAAAGCCCTATCTCTCCTTACCTCCGCTCAATTAATATCCTCCCGCGGCGGTATGTTTTGCAGACGTCCATTTCATACCCCCGAGCGACCTAAGCACCTCAGGTAAATTGCTTCGATCTCCCTCGTCATATTGGATGCACTGTACGTGCTGCTGATGGTTTGTTGCGCGGCATTGCCGAGACGTTGGCGGAGTTCAGTGTTTTTTGCGAGGGTGAGTAATGCTTCAGAGAGGTTGTTTGCGAGTTCATCAGTGGAGATGAGGAGTCCGTTCTCGTTGTGACGGATCACTTCGGAAGTGCCGTCTACCAGGGTGCCGATAATGGCTTTACGCATGGACATTGCTTCGAGCAAACCGATGGGCAGTCCTTCCCAGAGTGAGGGCAGAACAAAGATGTCGGCGGCAGCGAGTACGTCGGGAACATCCTGGCGGAAGGGTTGGAAGATGACTTTGTTTTCTATTTGTAGATCCTTGACCAGTTGGAGGGCAGCGGGTTTCTGATCGCCATCGCCAACCATGAGGAGCTGGAGTTGGGGATTTTGCTGCTGCGCTTTGGCGAAGGCTTCGATGAGTTTGAGTGGTTGCTTCTGGTGAATGAAGCGGGCCACGAAGAGGACCAGGATGGTGTTGCCGGAGATGTTGAGCTCCTGTCGGATATTTTTGAAAGAGCGGCCGGGATCGAATTTATTTTGGTCGATGCCATTATTGATCACTACTGAATCGAATTTTGGGAAATAGCGTTTACCGGTGGCCTGGTTGGAGGCGGATACGGAGATGTTCACATCCGATTTGGTGGTGAGCAATTGTTCTCCCATTACGCGGATCTTGCGGATCAGCGCTTGCTGGTCATCGTGAAAAGACCAGCCGTGAATGGTGTACACGAGTGGCAGCTTTAGTTTGCGGGTGGCCCAGAAAACATTGGAATTAGCCCTGGTGCCGTGCGCATGTACGAGACTGATATGATTTTTGTGGATGAACTCTTTTACCTTTTTCCATTTACTGATATCGAATGGCTTTTCGGTATAGATCACTTCCGTTTGAACGCCCATTTGTTTGAGGCGGTCTACCATGGGGCCATCTGTGAAGGAGAGAACAACCGGCTCGAAACGGCTGCGGTCAAGGTTTTCTACGAGGCTGAGTAAGTGGCTTTCTCCGCCGCCGATCTGTCCCTGGCGGATGGTTTCCAATATCCTGATCTTTTTATTGCTCATCGGTGCGAATGTACTCAATATCCTGCAAGGCCGGTAGGGGTGGGGATTTGATCATAAATAAAAAACTCCGCATAAAAGCGGAGTTTGTATCTGAGATAGTAAATAGTTCAGTTTAGATCACCAGCATGGCGTCTCCGTAGCTGAAGAAGCGGTATTTGTCCTTGATCGCTTTCTTGTAAGCTTCCATAGCCAGTTCATAACCGGCAAAGGCGCAGGTCATGATGAGCAGGCTGGTTTTAGGGAGATGCAGGTTGGTAATGAGGGAGTCTGCGATATTGAACTGGTAAGGAGGATGGATAAAGATATTGGTCCAGCCTTCAGACGGTTTCAAATGTTTTTCTGCAGTGTAGGAAGACTCGAGTGCGCGCATGGTGGTGGTTCCTACGGAGCAGATGCGGTGGCCGGTTTCAATGGCTTTGTTCACCACTTTGCAGGCGCCTTCTTCTATGCGGTAGTATTCGGCATCCATCTTGTGCTTGCTGAGGTCTTCCACTTCGATGGGGCGGAAGGTTCCGAGGCCGGTATGCAGGGTCACTTCTGCGAAGCGGATACCTTTGATCTCGAGACGTTTGATCAGCTCGATGCTGAAGTGCAGGCCGGCAGTGGGGGCGGCAACCGCTCCTTCATGTTTGGCGTATACGGTTTGGTATCTTTCCTTGTCTTCTGCCTCAGGCTTGCGCTTGATATATTTTGGGAGGGGCGTTTCTCCCAGGAATTCCAGCATTTGACGGAACTCATCATCGGTGCCATCCCAGAGGAAGCGGATGGTGCGGCCGCGGGAAGTGGTATTGTCGATCACTTCTGCTACCAGTTCATCATTCTCTCCGAAATAGAGTTTGTTGCCTACACGGATCTTACGGGCCGGGTCAACAATCACGTCCCAGAGTCGGTTGGGCTTGTTCAGTTCGCGCAGCAGGAAAACCTCGATCTTGGCGCCGGTCTTCTCTTTGCGGCCATACATGCGCGCGGGAAACACTTTGGTATTGTTCACCACAAATACATCCTTGTCGTCAAAGTAATCCATTACATCACGGAAATACTTGTTCTCAATCTGTCCAGTCTTCCTGTGAACCACCATCAATCGGGCATCTTCACGTTTCTTTGTCGGGTGTTGTGCAATAAGGTTAAGCGGTAGATCAAATCTGAACTGTGAAAGTTTCATGCAGCTTATTAATAATTGTGTTTAAAGCGCGCCACATGGTACCAAAACATGGAGTAAGAGACGGGTACATCGGGGGGACCGGTACAAACGAGGTCTTACGGCACCAGGTTTGATAACATGTAAAGCTTCATTTTCAAGCGGGCAAAGGTACAACAAAAACTATACAAAGAAAAAAATAATATGGCAAGGATTGCCGCAGATTCCCGCATCCATTGGGTTAAAATCCGCTTGAATGCTGTATTGGCTGGCGTATATTTGGAATTACAAACCCCTTCAGAACTTTATTATGAAAAAAATCCTGTTCCTGCTTCTCGGTACCTTATGTGTTTACAGTCTGACGGCCCAATCCAATAAGGCAAAACCTCAACCGAAAAAGCCTTCCAATCCGTCTCCGGCTTCCGTTGCCGCCGGCAAGAAATACCCAAGCCTGCTCTGGGTGATCACCGGGAATGGCCTCAAAAAGCCATCCTATCTTTTTGGCACCATGCACGTAAGCAATAAACTGGCTTTCAACCTGGGCGACAGCTTCTACAACGCTATCCGTACCGTGGATGTGGTGGCCCTGGAAACCAATCCGGAAACATGGCAGGACGACTACAGCAGGAGTTTGCTGATGCGCAGCAATTACGGCGATGAACGGTCCTATCTCCGTCTCAGCCGCAGCAACTGGAATGTGCCCATGCAAACCATGAGCATCACTTCGTTTGCTATTGACAGTTATGAAGAACTGGCCAAAGCTTCCCTGGCCCTGGAACCCTCCATGATCAATGGAATGCTCTACCGGACCTATGGCGGTAACTCCAACGATTTTGAAGAGAATACCTTCCTCGATATGCATATCTTCCAGGTTGGCCGCAAACTCGGCAAAAGAGTGAGTGGGGTGGAAGATTTTGAAGCCAGCGAAAAACTGGTGGCCGAAGCCTACCGCGATGCCTCCCGCGATAAGAACAAAAAGAAAAAAAGCTACAGCTATGAAGGGATGATGAACAATCCCAAAAGAGTGGAAGATGCTTACCGTGATGGCGACCTGGACCTCCTGGATTCCCTCCAGGCGCTCACCGTGGAATCTGATGCCTTCCAGGAAAAATTCCTGTACAAAAGGAATGAGATCCAGGCCAATTCAATAGATAGCATCCTGCGTAAATCCAGCCTCTTCGTTGGCGTAGGCGCAGCACACCTCCCAGGTAAACGCGGTGTGATAGAAATGCTGCGTCATATGGGCTATACCGTTAGACCCGTAATGATGACCAGCCGGAACAGCATCCAAAAAGATCAGATCGATAAAATGCGCGTGGAGCACATATTTCAGCAACAGACCTCCGATGATGGCTTTTACAAAGTATCTATCCCCGGCAAAAAATTCTACCAGTTCACTAATATGGGCGGCGGAATCGATGTAGTGCAATACGCAGATCTCGTGAACGGTGCTTATTACCTGGTGACCCGTGTAAAGACCAACAGCTCACTCTGGGGCGACGGCCCTTCCAAAGTAGCGGACAAGATAGATGCTGCCCTCTACGAGAACATTCCTGGTAAAATCCTTAAAAAAACTGCCATCACTAAAAATGGCTTCCCCGGTTTTGATATTACCAACCGCACACGCAGAGGAGATATCCAGCGTTACCAGATATTCATTACCCCCTTCGAGATGATCTTCTTCAAAATGAGCGGCAATGCGGATTATGTAAGCACCGGAACCGAAGCGGATAAATTCTTCAACTCCATTTCGCTCAAAGAATATACACCCGCACCCGAATGGACAGGCTACCAGCCGCCCACCGGGGGATTCAGTGTGCTGATGCCGCATACGCCCAGTATGCTGCACGATAAAATGTGGAATAACAACCGCCTCGAATACGCCGCCACGGATAAGAAAGATGGAAACAGTTACCTGGTGATGAAAGGCAATATCCACAACTATTCTTACATCGAAGAAGATACCTTCGAACTGAACCTGATGGATGAAAGTTACCAGTACTCGGGGTATATCCTCAAACAGCTTTCTCACAGCTTCTCATCTTTCAAAGGGTATCCTTCACTCAACTGTACCTATAAACACAAGGACGGTAGTTTTAGCACCGTGAGATATATTATCCAGGGGCCTAATTATTACGCATTGCTGGCGCGTTACAAACAGGAAAATCCTGCGGTGAAGAAATTCATGGAGTCTTTCCAGCTCACACCCAATATCTATCCGGCCCCCGTTCTGCAAACGGATACCATTATGCGCTTCACGGTGAAGAGCCCGGTGCCACTCAGCAAGGTAGATCCCAAAGATGCTGAAATGATCAGGTTCATGGCCAATCTGAACAAAGACGAGGAGGATGCAGAGAACGATGATCAGGCCAGTTACAAAACCCTCCTGGTCGGCAATGATACTCTTGGTGAAAAGATCTGGATCACTTACTCCCAGCTCTCCAAAAAAGCCTGGAACAAAGACAGTCTCGGCTTCTGGAAAGGCATGTTCGGAGACAACTGGAACCAGGACAGTACCTTACTCTTCAAAAGCAATTCAACCAAAAGATTACCGGACGGATCACGGCAATTTGATTTCTCCGTATCCGATACAGGCAGCAGCCGTTTACTGGTAACAAGGTTGTATTATAAAGACGGACATGTATTCTCTTTCAGTTCACTAACAGATACAGTTACCCGAAGAAGCGATTTCCTGGAGGCATTCTATTCCAGTTTTGCACCCAATGAATCGCTAAAAAGCAGTTCGCTGCTCAACAAAAAGAACAGCGAGTACATCAGCGAACTATTCAGTAAAGACAGTGCTGTTGCCAAACGCGGAGCCAAACAGGTATTCAGGATGGACCTGGATTCCTCCGATGTGCCGCTGGTGAAGAACGCAATCGGTTCCCTGAACTGGGGCGTGCGGAATTATATGGCCGTGAAAGAATACCTGATCAAGGAATTGGGCCAGCTGAAGGACCCTTCAATTGTGTCTTATCTTACCGATCTCTACTGGAAGATCAAAGACACTTCCGATCTGCAACAGACCATCCTGAAAGCATTGTTGTCGCAGAAAACAAAAGCCGGTTTCCAGGCATTTAAAGAGCTGATGTTGCAGGAACCGCCTATCATTGAATCCGAAAATAACGATTATGGATACAATAATTACCGTCGTGAATCCAGGCGCTCAGTAGATATCATCCTGGCTGCACCGGAAACACGCAGCTCTTATTCTTATTACAATTACCGTGGCAACTGGTACCAGTTGTATGATTCACTTGCACTCACCAGGACCTTGTTCCCGGACATGCTGCAGTTCCTCAACATAGATGATTTCAAAAAGGAGACACTGGAACTCATGCATGTCCTGGCGGATAGTGGTTATCTGAAAGGAGCCGATTATGAGTCATATCTCAGCAAACTCTATCTTGAAGGCCGGCATTTGCTGAAAAAGCAGATCGCAATGGAGAACAAGAGGAATATGCAAAAAATGACCAGGAAAGATGTATCAAGTCTTTATAATAATACCGGGAACGATGAGGAGGATGAAGACGAAGACCTGGATGAAGGCAACAGCGATGTTGATCAGTATTCCGTGCTGCTCCTGCCTTTCAGGAAGAAACACCAGGGAATACAAAACTATTTCACTCAGTTGATGACCACCAGCGATCGCAGGTTGCTGTACAACAGTTTCATCCTGTTGCTTCGCAACAATGAGCCGGTGCCGGATTCTCTTTTTACCAAATTCGCTTCTCTGGACCGTTACAGAGTGGAATTATATACAGATCTGAAGGATATGAATAAGCTGCACCATTTTCCGAAAGCTGAAAAGAACCAGATGGCAATGGTGAAAAGCTTGTTGCTGGAGGAGATCGGTAATTACAAAGAGCCAGATACCCTGGTTTTCCTCGATACACTGCCAGTGAATTATAAAGGACAGGCAGGGCGGATCTTTTTCTACAAGTACAAGAAGATGCGTGATGATGATGCCTGGTCCCTGGCCGTTGCCGGCATGCAGCCGCTTGACAAAGACTCCATTGATGTACTGCCCAGTGAATTCATGCAGGCGGAAGGCCGAACCCTGGAGAATGATCAGCCGGTGGATATGCAATTAAAGAAAGTACTGAAAGAAATGCTGATCACGCTTCATCCCTGTGCGGAAGAATTTTATGAGGCAAGACGTTATGCAAAATTCAAAAGCATGCTCTCCGAAATGGTGAAGGGAAGAAGGTACCAGGATTGATATTATTTACACAGTACCAGGGAGCTGATTAAAAAAGCCGGGTGCTGCCAGTCGCTCGCCTCCGGGCGAGTGACTTGTATTTGTTCGCCTCCGGCGAACACCGCGTCGCCGGAGGCGACTAAACAAAAGTCACTCGCCCGGAGGCGAGCGATTGGCGGCGGCGTAATTAAATGGCTGCTTTCGGAATGGAGGCGATCAGTTGTTTGGTATAATCTTTTTGCGGATTGGAATAGATATCCTCTGCATTGCCCATCTCTTCTATCATTCCTTTATTCATTACCATGATGCGGTCGCTGATATAACGCACAACCGAGAGATCATGGGAAATGAAAATAGTGGTGAGATCGAATTCTTTTTTGAGATCATTGAGCAGGTTGAGGATCTGTGCCTGTACGCTCACATCGAGCGCAGACACGGATTCGTCGCAGACAACAAATGTGGGGCCCAGTGCAAGTGCGCGGGCTATCACGATCCGCTGCCTTTGTCCACCTGAGAACTCATGCGGATACCGGTTGAAATGTTCCGGTTTGAGGTCCACTTTGTGCAGCATTTCCATCGCCCATTCTTTTCTCTTTTTCCCATTTTTGTGCAGGCCATGAACACTCATCGGTTCAACGATGGCATCGCCGATGGTCATGCGTGGATTGAGGGAAGAGTAAGGGTCCTGGAAGATGATCTGAATATTCTGACGAAGGTGTTTCAGTGCATCTTTTTTTATGGCCGTGATGTTTTGTCCATTATACCAGATACTTCCACCGGTGGGATCGATAAGGCGCAGCAGGCTGCGGCCCAGTGTGGTTTTGCCACAACCGGATTCTCCTACAAGACCGAGCGTTTCTCCTTTTCTCACGGTGAAGCTCACATCATTTACCGCCTTCACATAGTCCAGCGGCTTGCCGAAAAATGATTTGCGACCGGGAAACCATACTTTAAGGTTTTCCACTTTCAGCAGCGGCGCTTCATCATCGGATAATGGAATAATGGAAGCGGTCGATTTTTCTTTTACAGTTGTTCTGCCTTCGAGAAAATCACTAACCACCGGCAGTCTTTCTCCTTTCTTGTGCAGGATGGGGCGACAGGCCAGCAGGCCTTTCGTATAAGGATGTTGAGGTGAGTGGAAGATGTCTTTGGTGGAGCCCTGTTCTACAATTGCTCCTTTGTACATCACGATGGCGCGGTCGGCCACTTCAGCCACTACACCGAGATCATGTGTAATGAAGATCACGCCCATTTTTTCCGTTTTCTGTAAGCCACGGATCAATTGGAGGATGGTTTTCTGCACAGTCACGTCCAGTGCAGTAGTTGGCTCGTCGCAGATCAGCAGACTGGGATTGCAGCTCATGGCCATTGCAATCATCACTCTTTGTTTCTGTCCGCCGCTGAGCTGATGCGGATAGCGGTCCATCAATAAAGCTGGATTGGGCAGTTTCACTTTTTCGAAAAGTTCCAGTGTTCGGGCTTTGGCTTCGGTTGTAGATACCTGTTGGTGCTGACGGATGGCTTCCATTACCTGCGAGCCGCAGGTGAAAACGGGATTGAGAGAGGTCATGGGCTCCTGGAAGATCATCGCTATCCTGTGTCCGCGGATGCTGCGCAATTGTTCTTCGGACTGTTCCAGCATATTCACCTGTTGTTGTCCATCTGCTGAAAACAGGATGGAGCCTGCTGCATAGCGGGCAGGCGGTGAAGGCAGTAATTGCAGTATGCTCAGGGAAGTAACGGATTTGCCGGAGCCTGATTCACCAACAATGGCAACGATCTCTCCGCGCTTCACTTGCAGTGAAATATTTTTTACGGCAGTGGTGGTTCCCAGTTCGCTGATAAAATCCACCTGCAGGTTATCAATCTGTAAAAGAGGGTAGGGCATTGACTGGATCAGAATTTCAGGTGTTTTACAGTGAGGCCGTCATTGATCAGTTGTTTGAGCGAGTCGATCCCGATATGTACATGACGCTCCACGAAATTGGTGGTAACATGTTTATCGCTGGCTTCGGTTTTTACTCCTTCCGGCGACATGGGTTGATCGCTCACCAGCAGCAATGCGCCGGTGGGGATCTTGTTGTAAAAGCCAACGGTGAAGATGGTGGCGGTTTCCATGTCGATAGCGTATGCGCGTATGCGCTGTAAGTATTCTTTGAAGCCGTCGTCGTGCTCCCATACGCGGCGGTTGGTGGTGTAAACGGGGCCTGTCCAGTAATCCACTCCATAATCCCGGATGGTGGTGGATACTGCTTTCTGCAGTGCGAAAGCCGGGAGTGCAGGCACTTCAGGAGGGAAGTAATCGTTGGAAGTACCTTCTCCGCGGATGGCGGCGATGGGCAGGATGAGGTCGCCGATATTATTTCTTTTTTTCAGTCCTCCGCATTTGCCCAGGAAGAGAACGGCGCTGGGCTCGATGGCCGTGAGCAGGTCCATCACTGTAGCAGCGCCGGGGCTTCCCATACCGAAATTGATGATGGTGATATTGTCTGCCGTGGCGCATTGCATCGGCCGGCCTTCGCCTACAACCGGTACATTATTCCATTTTGCAAATAATCCAACATAATTGCTGAAGTTGGTGAGCAGGATGTATTTACCGAAATTCTCCAACTGTTCTCCGGTGTAGCGGGGCAGCCAGTTCTGTACGATATCCTCTTTGGTCTTCATAACTTAAATTTCGTGTATTTAATTCATATAATGAATTAGTTTTGACGCTATGCTCCGCATTGATTATCCCGAACATCCATTCAGGTTCAAGAAAACAGACGAGAAAGAATTCATTTTCGATGAATTCCGCAAAAGCTGGGTGAGGCTCACCCCGGAAGAATGGGTGCGGCAGAATTTCCTGCAATACCTGTTGAAGGTGAAGCAATATCCCGCTTCACTGATTGCTGTGGAAAAAGAACTGCGCCTCGGGGAATTGAAAAAACGATTCGATATACTGGTTTACAACCAGCAACATAAACCCTGGCTGATGGTGGAATGCAAAGCCATTGGCGTGCCCCTGGAAGAATCCGTACTGATGCAGGTTTTGCGTTACAATATTGCAGTACCGGTTGATTACCTTGTAATCACCAATGGTGATTTTTGTGCAGGATTTGTTAAATCCGGTATTGAGCTTCAGCCGATTGATATGATACCCGACTTCGGTTGAGCATAGCATTGGTTATTTCCACTATTTTGTTGTTTCTTTAATTGAATTAACTGCGATCTATGAATAGCATCGAAGAAAAAATTGCGTTGCTCACCGTACGCATACAGGACCTTGCGTTGCAACAAAATGTTTTCAAGGCAAAGCTGGTTGAACTGATGCAGGAACTGGACCTGCTGAAAGCGCAGGCAGAAAAAGAAAAACTCAGTACCGGTCAGGTTCCCCGGGCCGCCACAATAAAAACGGAAACACCTGAGCCTGTTGTAAACAAAGCGGAACTTCCTCCTGTTTCAATGCCTGCTCAGCAGCAGCAGGAGATGGCAGATCCCGGAATAACTTTAGCAAATCCTGTAAAAGAGAAAAGCAGTAACCTGGAAGAGTTCCTGGGTAAGAACCTGGCCAGCAAAGTTGGGATACTTGTTACCGTTATAGGAATCTTCATCGGTGCGAAATATGCCATCGAGCATGATCTGATCAGCCAGCAGGTGCGCATCATACTTGGCTATTTATCCGGACTGGTGCTGGTGGGGCTCGGCTTCAAACTTAGAAAGAAATATCCTGCTTACAGTGCAGTATTGCTGGGAGGCGGATTGTGCGTTTGTTATTTCATAACCTATATCGCATTTACGTACTACCAGATGTTCCCGCGGATGGTGGCATTTGGTATCATGGTGGCGGTTACGGCTGCTATCGTATATGGATCATTGTTATATAACCGGGTGATCATCGCACACCTTGCGCAGGTTGGCGCTTATGCCATTCCATTCCTGCTGAGTGACAACTCAGGGAATTATACAGCCCTCTTCAGTTATATCGCCATTATCAATGCAGGCATGCTGGTGATTTCTGTGCAAAAATACTGGAAGAGCCTGCTCTATGCCGCTTTCGGTATCACCTGGTTCATATTCATTTTCTGGTTTGGTATAGTCTCTGATGAAGAAAGATTTTCACAGGTGGCCTGGTTCTTCCTCAGCCTCTACTTTGTTTTATTCTATGCCAGCTTCCTGGTCTACAAACTGGTGAGGAAGGAGAAATTCGATTTTGGCGATGTATTGTTGCTGATACCAAATGCCTTCCTCTTTTTCGGATTGGGACTCTATCTCCTGAACAGGGATGAGGTCTCCGGCTGGTGGCAGGGAAGTTTTACAGTATTGAATGCATTGGTGCATGGTGGGGTTGCTTTCTTTGTGAGCAGGATCATCGGAAAGCAAAATCATTTGTTCGGACTGCTGATAGGCCTGGTGATCACTTTCATGGCCATTGCAGTACCTGTTACGTTCGATGGGAAAGCTATCACATTATTGTGGGCTGCTGAAGCTGTGATACTTTATCTGCTCGGGAGAAAATGGAAAACCGGACTGTATCTCAATTTCAGTATGGCGTTGATCACACTGGGATTATGTGCGTTGTGCTTCAATTACGCTTATGAAATGTACAAGCTGGGGAGTTTCCATGGGAAGCTGATCATTCGTCCGGATGCTTTTCTGAACGGAAATTTTTATACTGCATTATTGGTATTGGGCGCCAGTTTTGGACTGATATTCCTGCACCGCAATAAATATCGTGAAACCGATCCTGCTAAAACCAACTTCCTGCATGCGTTCTATGATATCCTCCTGCCGGCAGTGACCATCACGCTCAGTTATATTGTTTTGTTCCTTGAAATATCCCGCTGGTTCAATAATATCAGGGAAACGATGAGAGGCGCTGACGGAAGTTTCGGACCCTGGGGCCAGGAGGTATGGATGGCGCAGATACTGGCATTGCTGCTGTACTCTTTTGTATTTGTTTTGGTGGTTACGGCTATCAATCATCGCTGGATTAAAACCGTTGCCATCAGGGGCGTTGCATTTGGCGTTTTCATGATCCTGCTGATCTTCTGGGCATTGATCTTCTTAAGGGTACTCAATATACAGGCGATCAATTATTTTCAAAAAGATCAGACAGGATTGTATTTCGGGTCCTGGAACCTGCTGGACAGGTACCTGGTATTGTTGCCTGTTGCAGGATTGTTGTATTATTTCCAGCCTAAGTTCTTCAGCGAAGCCAACCGGAACCTGATGAAAGTTCTATGGCCTCAACTGATAGTGCTGTCTTTGATCGTGTTCCTTAGTTTCGAGTATCTGCTCTGGACAAAAGTGAGTGGCGCCAACAACCAATACACTTATGGATTGAGCATTCTGTGGGGATTGTATGCGCTGGCGCTGATTGCTTATGGTATCTGGAAGAAGCATCGTGGTATCCGCTTCTCTGCCATGATCATGCTGGTGATCACCTTGCTGAAAGTGACGATCCTTGATTTGAGCCATGCCAATACACTCACGCGCACCATTTCCTATATTGCGCTGGGAGGTATCTTATTGTTGATCTCGTATTTGTATAACCGTTATAAAGAGGTTCTTTTCGGGAAAGATGGACCTGCTGCCTAAGGAGTGCTTCTGCCCAGTATGAGTACGCTTCTGAGGGCGCCGTCCAGCAGGCATACATCGGGGAGATTGCCCCATTCTTCAAATCCGAACTTTTCGAATAATCTGATACTGGGTTCATTGTGCGCAAATATTTTTCCCAGGAGTTTCTGAATGCCGAGAGATGGCGCCTTTTCGATCGCATATTGCAGGAGGAGTGAACCGAGGCCCCGGCCCCTGGCTGCGGGATCGATGTAGATGCTGATCTCTGCGGTGATATTGTAGGCTGCGCGTTCGGAAAAATCGGAAAAGCTCATCCAGGCGATCACTTTATGCGTATCGTTTTCCACTACCCATAATGGTCTGCGTGACGGATCATGATCATCGAACCATACCAGTTTATTCTCCGTGGTTACTGGCTCCAGGTCTGCAGTGACCATCCGGCCGGGAATGGTTGAATTGTAGATCGCCACAATGACGGGAAGGTCCTGCAGGACAGCGTGCCGGATGTTCATTATTATAGTTTTTTCTGAAAATGGAAACCGAGGATCTTATATCCCTGGTTGATCCAGAAACGGATACCTCTCTCATTGGTCACATAAGCGTTCAGCTCAGACACGATGCAGCCCTGTGAGCGGCCGTAATCATGCACCCACTTCATCATCATTTCACCGATCTGCTGGTTGCGGTATTCAGGGAGCACCATCACATTGTCTGGTTCAATATGTTTCCCGTTATAGAATTTGTTCAGTATCCATACGCCGGTAATGCCGATGAGTTTATCCGCATCATACACGCCTACGCACTGGTAGCGGTGGTTCTTCATTTCTTCCAGTCTTTCAGCAAGGATCTCTTCAGAGATAGTGTAATTGTTGAGGATCTGAAGGAGGGGAAGGATAGAGCTCCATTCTTCTGGTGGTATGAATCGTATATCGTACATAGGATAAATTTAATAAAAAAAATCCCACCTGCTTTCGCAGATGGGATGATCTCGTAAAACGAGCAATACTGCTTTATGGGAAGATACCCAGTTCTGCGTAGCTGGTGCCAACTTTGTTGATGGCAACTACATAAGCAGCGGTACGCATATCGGGGATCTCAGGATTCGATTTCCATGCATCCATGATCTCACGGGTAGCGGTGATCATGGTTTCTTCCAGGCCACTGCGAACCAGGTCTACTTCTTCAGGTCCGTGCATGATGAACTCTTTTTCATTCTCAGCTATCTTCTTACCTGTGAGCCCTTCGATCTGTCCGATGATATGACTGTTCAGGTTTTCAGTGAAGCGTTTTTCCATACGGCCGTACCTTACGTGGCTGAGGTTCTTCAACCATTCAAAGTAAGAAACGGTAACGCCACCTGCGTTCAGGTACATATCCGGAACAACGAGGCATCCTTTTTTGGCCAGGATCTCGTCAGCTTCAGGAGTGAGCGGGCCGTTGGCGGCTTCTCCGATCAGTTTTGCTTTCACGCGTGGAGCATTCTCTCCGTTGATCACGTTCTCGAGTGCAGCCGGGATCAGGATATCGCATTCGAATTCCAGTGCATCGGTATTTTTGGCAAAGTTGGTAGCACCGGGGAAGTTGAGGATGGAGCCGGTTTTCTTGCGGTGTTCAAATACGGCGTCGATATCCAGGCCATCATTATTGTAAATAGCGCCTTCGAATTCTGCGAGGGCTACTATTTTGGAACCTGCTTCCTGGAAGAATTTGGCGGAGTGGTAGCCTACATTACCGAGACCTTGCACTACTACTTTCTTACCTGTAACACCGGTAGTCATGCCGAGTTTCTCCATTACATCTTTCATGTTGCACACTTCGCGCAGGCCATAGAATACACCGAGGCCGGTAGCTTCACGACGGCCGCGAACACCACCCTGAGTAACGGGCTTTCCGGTTACGCAACCCAGTGCATCGATCTCGCCAGGGCGCATGCTCTGGTAAGTATCCACGATCCAGGCCATTTCGCGCTCGCCGGTTCCATAGTCAGGAGCAGGAACGTCGATGCCAGGTCCGATGAAATTTTTCTTGATCAGCTCCGAAGTGTAACGACGGGTGATCTTTTCCAGTTCGTATGGTGTGTATTTTTTAGGATCGATAGTGATACCGCCTTTAGCGCCTGCGAATGGTACGTTCACGATGGCACATTTGAAAGTCATCAGGGCGGCGAGCGCCATTACCTCATCGAGGTTAACGCTCATGGCAAAACGGATACCACCTTTACAAGGCAGTTTGTGATGGGAGTGCTGAACGCGATAGGCTTTCACTACCTCGATCTTGTCTCCGATCTTCACAGGGAAATGCATCCTGTAAACAGCGTTACATTGTTTGATCTGTTCAAGGATACCTGGGTCCCATTTAGTAAAACTAGCGGCTTTGTCAAAACTTTTTTCCACCGCTCCAAAAAAACTGTACTCTGACATGATTAAGCTATTTAAATGTGAAATGGTAAATGTGGCGATAGTAAAAGGCTAGGAGTTTTTTTCGAGCCTGCTGATCTTTCTGTCGAGCCGTATAACGTAGATGTACAGCCCAAGAAGGATGGTTACTATTACAGCCACAACCACATAAATCTTTCCATCGGCCCGCAATCCGGTTTGAGCAGCGGTCGACGCATCGTTAGCAATATGTTCCTGCGCGCCGGCAATGAATACCAGCATCATCGAAAGCAGGGTTGTGATAAATTTCTTCATGATAGATTAGCTGAAATGTTTTTTTTCTTCCAACGTACGGAGGCGCACATTCAGTGTGCTGATCCAGACGCCGAGGAGGGTCCAGCCTAAAACGGCTGGCCAGAATACCAGTCGCATGGTAGGATCGAGGGAATCGCCTCCGAATCCGGGGTTGCCTTCAACGCCCTGTCCTCCGGGGTGCAGTGATTCCACCATCCGCGGCAATACCATGATCATGGGGATATAAATGAAATAAGCGAATATATTGTAAACGGCGGCTACACGTCCGCGTTTGTCGATATCCGTCATGGAGTTGCGCAATACAAAATAGGCGAGATAGATCAGTAGTGCGATGGCGGCACCCAGTTGCTTGGGATCATTATTCCAGGGAGCGCCCCAGGTATAATTGGCCCAGATCATACCGGTAAGCAATCCCAATACGCCCATCACTGATCCTGTTCTGGCAAATTCAGTTGCCATGAAATCGTAATGAGGTTTTGGTTTACGGAGATACAGGATAGAGTAAACCAATGAAACGCTGATCAGCACCAACTGACCAAACCACATGGGAACATGGAAGAAGAGGTTGCGGATAGTTTCATACAAATTGCCGATTGTGGGCACTTTGATGAGAAAGCCTGCAATAAATGTGTAGAGCAGTAAAACGATACTTAGTATTTTCCACCAGTACTGGCGCATAGATTCCGGTCTTAGATTATCGGATCGCTGGCTATTATGCTTCTTGCACAGGGTATAGGGTAATTGCCAACTACCTGATTAGGTGGGGCAAAATTAGGGGAAGGGATAGTAAAAGCGAAATTATCAATGCTAAAAGAAGAAAAATGGACAAACCCGCTGATTTTCCTGTATTGATTGATCATTACAGCAGCAATTGCCGGTTTTGCTGAATTTTCAGCTTATTATCCGTATTTTTTTTAAATGAAAGCCGTATTCACTCATGGAGCAGTCGCTCGCCTCCCGGCGAGTGACCTGTATTTCTTCGCCTTTGGCGAAGGATCGCCGGAGGCGATCAAATAGAACTCACTCGCCGGGAGGCGAGCGAGTGGGCACACGCTGCCCTTTCCGTTACGCGCTAATCTTTCCAGAGAAAAGGAAACAGGATCACCGCCAGCAGTACCACCAGTATATCCAGCCCCGCCAGCAGTGCTATCAGCTGACCCAGTCCGGCCTGGATAACATCCGCAAAAGCCACGGAAGAGATCTTCATCAGCAGCATCAGCTGGGGAATAATGAGGGGGAAGCCCATAATGGCCATCAGCGCGGCATTCTGTTGCGCCCTGGCTGCAATGGCCGCCAGGAAAGTAAATACCAGGCTGAGGCTGCAACCGCCCAGGCAAACGATGCCGGTGAACGTCCAGGGATTATTGATCGGATTGCCCATCAGCACCATAAAGAGCAGCATGCTCACCAGGCTCATCACAATCATCAGCAGGGCATTGAACAGCAGCTTCGACAATACAAAATCCCTCGCGCCGGCGATCGTATAAAAATACAACATCCGGCCACGGCTCTCCGCCAGGAAACTCTTGGCCACTGCATTCACACAGATGAACAATTGTATCATCCAGAACAATCCGTTCCAGACCTTGTCTTCCGGATGTTCCATAGCCAGGTACAACACAAAGATGGTGCTGGCCACATACAGGAGAACACCATAAAAAGTGTACTGCTGCCTGATTTCCAGCAACAGGTCTTTTTTTACGAGCGCCAGTATGGATTGAAATGAATTGATCGTTTTAGCGTTTATTGTTGCGCGAAATTAACATTTAAGCGGTCAACTGCTGATTATTTCCGTACTTTATTCCTTAATTCCACTCTACCTGGTATGACTTTAAGATCCTCTGTTTCAAGCCTGTTGGCCATCGTATGTGTAAGTATTGTAATGGTTTCCTGCAAGGATGCCAGTGTTGATCTCCGTTTTGTTCCCGATGATAATGCCCTGTATGAACTTAGTTATGATGGTTCAGGCACAGGCCTGCGGAATGGCGCTACTGAAAAACATACCATTTCCTGTGTATGGGACCTGCAGACATCCAAAGACTCCAGTTTTACCGGTATAAAGGCCACGTATAAACGCTTTAAGTTGGATGCCTTATTTCCAAAAGACACACTGAGAGTGGATACCGATCATCCCATCCCGGATTCCATCGGCCGAAACAATCCTGCGCTGATGGCGCCCTGGGTTTGGCAATCCGTGAAAGGGTTATCGTTCGGCTTTCGCATGAACAGTCTCGGTAAGATCGAAAAGATGGCTTCCTTCACACAGCTACAGACAGAGCTGGCCAAAAAGATATTGAAGGATTCCGCCCTCGCGCAGACGGACAGGTTCAGTACTGTGCTGGATATTGCTGCTTCGCAGTTCAACTCTCAGGCTATGCAGGACCTGCTGCAACAGATATTCATTGAATTTCCCGGAAGAGTAATGAAAGTGGGCGATACCGTTGGACGTACTTATAAATACAGCAATGGCCTGCCATTGGTGATAGTACAGATGTTCAAGGTAACGGAGATCACCGGTACACAGGTTGCTTTCCTGATGGGCGGCTCTGGTTTCCTGGAAGAGAGCAGTGACCATTCCCTCAAAGTGGAACAGCAGGGGAAGCTGATCGTGAATAGAAAAACCGGAATGCTGGAATCTGCGTATCTGGAAGAAGTGATCTCCGGAAAACTGGATGGTCAGCCTTTCAAACAAGATGGAACAGTAAAAGCAGTTTGCCGCAGGCTCAACTGATCATTTCCCTTCGTAATAACATTTTCTGCAACGCGGCTCATAGATATCTTTTTCACCCAGCATCAACTGCGTGGGGTTTATTACTTTTCTGTAGGAGTAGTTGGCAATATTTCCACATTTCACGCAGATGGCATGAAGCTTGGTGATAAAATCGGCTTTGGCTAAGAGGTTGGGCATCTGCCCGAAAGGTTTGGCAGTATAATCCATATCCAGTCCGGCGATGATCACACGTACACCTCTCCATGCCAGCTGATCGCATACATCGGGAAGCTGATCATCAAAGAACTGGGCTTCATCGATACCCACTACATCCACATCACTTGCCAGTAAGAGTATGGTTTGTGCACTTTCGATGGGAGTGGAAAGAATGGCGTTTTCATCGTGTGAAACGATCTGTTGTTCGTGATAACGTGTATCTATTTTTGGTTTGAAGATCTCTACGCGAAGATTGGCGATGCGCGCACGTTTCAATCTTCTGATGAGTTCTTCTGTTTTACCTGAAAACATAGAGCCGCAGATCACTTCAATACTTCCACGCCGTTCGCCGGATATGTTAGGTTCTATGAACATGATAGCGGAAATAGGTATAATAATTGTTAACTTTATGGTACAAACACTTAACCCACAAAAGTACCCACTGATTATGGAGCGTTTAGCACAATTGATCAGCAAATTAAATGAACAATTTGAACAAAATGCTGATCCATCACAACTATTGGTAACGGCTCAATTAATTGAGTCGGAACTGGTGCAATTGTCTGCCGCGTCGCGGAAGGTGCCGGGTACCTCCAAAGTGGCTGTGGTTATGCCTTCCAGCCGATCTTCATTCCCTGTTGCGGTGCAGCCGTTACCTGTGGAGGTAGTAAAAGAAGAACCTCAACCGGAACCTGTTCAGGAAATAGTGGAAGAGGAAATTGTGCCGGAAGAAACCGCGCCGGAGGTGGTGGAACTGCCTGTGATGAATGGGCATTCCAATGGGTATCATTATGACCCTATCAGAGAGATCCCAACACTGGCTCACCAGGCTGCAGGCATAGAAATCAATGATTCGATAGCTTATGCCACTCAATCCTCTCTTAATGATAAGTTAAAAGAAAATGTGGTGGAAGTGGGTCATCGGCTCACTGACTCACCGGTTCGCGATCTCAAACGCGCAATCGGAGTGAATGACCGTTTCGTATTCATCAGTGAATTGTTCCGGGGAGATGAAGTGATGTATGAGCGATCCATTAAAACCATCAATGGTTTCCGCATCCTTCCTGAAGCGGAGTACTGGATTGAAAGAGAACTGAAAGTAAAGCTGGGATGGGACGAAACCAAACCTGTTACCCGCCATTTCTATCAACTCGTCAAAAGACGGTTTTCCTGAATATAACTGGTCACCGCATTGGTGGCCCCTGTTTTTGAAGCAACATACCGGGCCGCTGCAGTAGCGGCTTTTTCGTAAGCAGTTTTGTCCTGCAACAATTCATTGAACAGTTCTTCCAGTTCCAGGGCCGTTTCGATACTGATCCCTCCGCCTGCTTCAGCCAGTTCATTAGCTTCGATGAATTTATCGTATACAGGCCCGAATACAACAGGCTTCCCATACACTGCTGCTTCCAGCACATTATGTACACCATCCTTTCCAAAGCCACCGCCAATATAAGTGATAGTGGCATAGTGATAAAGTTTGCTCAGCATGCCGATATTATCGATGATCAATGTATTTACAGACGCATCAGCCTTCAGCGTTTTACTCCATTCGGAATAGCGGATGCTGTGTTTGAAAAGTTGTTCAATATCGTGAAGATGTGGCGCATCGATCTCATGGGGAGCAATAATAAAACGCAACTCCGGGTGTGTATTGGCGTAATGGTCCAGTTCTTCTTCATCAGCATCCCAGGTGCTACCGGCCACAATCACGGGATATTTGCCACAAAAGGCTTCGATGGCGGGAAGTGGTTGAAAGCCGCTGGCAATTTCCACCACCCTGTCGAAACGCGTATCTCCATTCACCGTTACTTTTTTGAAACCGATGCCATTCAGCAGTTCGCGGGAAGCTTCATTCTGTACAAACAGTTGAGTGAAACTTTCCAGCATATACTGATGAAGGCGGCCATACCATTTAAAGAAGGGTTGGTCCGGCCTGAATATTCCGGACACCAATAGTACCGGTACTTCTTTCTTTTTGAGTGTGGTAAGATAATAATACCAGTATTCATATTTTACCCAGCAGACAAGTTTTGGATTCACCAGGTTGATGAATTTCATGGCATTGGCTTTGCTATCCATCGGCAGGTAAGCAATCAGGTCGGCTCCTTTATAGTCTTTTCTCACTTCGTATCCGGAAGGGGAGAAGAAGGTGAGCAGGACCTTATATTGGGGATATTGTGCGCGGAGGGCTTCCAGTACGGGGCGGCCCTGTTCAAATTCGCCCAGGGAAGCACAATGCATCCAGATCCACTGGTGGGCCGGATTATCAAATTGTGTTTTTATCCTTTCGAACCAATTCCGCCGTCCTTTCACCCATAAACGGGCTTTGGGATTCCAGAGGGAGGCCAGCCGGATGCCGGAACGGTATAACCAGCAGAAAATATTGTAGAAAAACAGGTGCACAGGCTAAAAAATATGAACAAATGTAAGGTGAACTGCTCAGGATGTTTACAACCTGTTCTATTTTACCCGCTTAATGTGATTGTTGAATCCGTTTTTTTGTGGTAGGTTTGTGCCCGTTTAAAAAGAAATATTCCAAGTATGCGGACAATACAAATGGTTGATTTGAAGGCGCAGTATGTTAAGATCAAGGAGGAAGTAGACACAGCTATCCAGGATGTGATTGACAATACAGCCTTCATTAATGGTAAAGCCGTTTCTGATTTTGCCGCCAGCCTTACTGCATACATGGGAGTGAAGCATGTGATACCTTGCGCCAATGGGACGGATGCACTCCAGATTGCGATGATGGCGCTGGACCTGAAGCCCGGCGATGAAGTGATCACGCCTTCCTTCACTTATGTTGCTACCACGGAAGTGATTGCATTGCTGCGCCTGCAGCCGGTTTTTGTGGAAGTAGATCCTAAAAGTTTCTGTGTAGACCCCCTGGCCATCGAAAAGGCCATTACGCCTAAAACAAAGGCGATCGTGCCCGTTCATATGTTTGGCCAGGTAGCCGATATGGAGGCTATACTGGCCATCGCCAAACGTTACAATCTTGCTGTTATCGAAGATACCGCCCAGGCAATCGGGGCAGACTATACCTTCAGCAATGGTACCACCAAAAAGGCAGGGACCATTGGCACCATTGGCACCACTTCCTTCTTCCCGTCCAAAAATCTGGGCTGTTATGGAGATGGCGGTGCAATATTCACCAATGACGATGCGTTAGCTACCCGGTTAAAAATGATTGCCAATCACGGGCAGAGCAAACGGTACTACCACGATATTGTGGGCTGTAACAGCCGTTTGGACTCTATTCAGGCGGCGGTACTCAATTGTAAACTGCCTCACCTGGATGAATATGCGGCAGCCCGCCGAGAAGCGGCTGATTATTATGATAAGGCATTTGCCAACCATCCTAAGATCAAGACCCCTTACCGTTCCCCGTTTTGCAATCATGTTTTCCATCAATACACCCTGATCCTGGAAGGCGTTGACCGTAACGGACTGAATGCATTTTTAGCAGAGAACGGAATCCCTTCAATGATTTATTATCCAGTACCCGCCCATCGTCAGAAAATGTTTGACGCCTTTGGCGGCGCAGCTTTCGATCTTACAATTACCGACTGGTTGACAGAACGGGTGATCTCGCTGCCTATGCATACCGAATTGAACGAAGAACAACTCAATTTGATCACCAACAAAGTTTTGGAGTTTATTAATAAAGGGTAAGCTCCGGGTTGAGAGAAGAAGCAAAGGTTTTTAAAGATCGATGGGCCCGCAATGCAACGATTAGGTGTTGTAATTGTCAGGGTATCGTCCGCCTGTGTAAACTTCCCATTAAACCTGACACCCTAAAAAACCATTCAAAATGAAAATCGCTGTTGTAGGTACCGGATACGTAGGATTGGTTACCGGTACTTGTTTTGCCGAAACAGGCAATGATGTAACCTGTGTAGACATCGACAAAGGGAAAGTGGAAAAACTGTCCAACGGACAGATCACCATCTATGAACCCGGACTGGAAAAACTTTTCCTCCGGAATGTAAAAGAGGAACGTCTCCGTTTCACTACCAGCCTGGAAGAAGGTATCAAAGATGCCGAGATCATCTTCCTGGCGCTGCCCACACCTCCCGGTGAGGATGGTTCCGCCGACCTGAAATACATTCTTGGCGTGGCTGACCACCTGGGCAAGATCCTGAAAGACTATAAGGTAATTGTTGATAAAAGCACCGTACCTGTAGGCACAGCCGAAAAAGTACATGCTGCTGTTTCCAAAAACTACAAAGGAGAATTTGATGTGGTGTCCAACCCCGAATTCCTCCGCGAAGGCGTTGCAGTGGACGATTTCATGAAGCCGGACCGTGTTGTGATCGGAGCTTCATCAGAAAGGGCCCGCAAACTCATGGGCGATCTGTACGCACCGTTCGTTCGCTCAGGCAATCCCGTTATTTATATGGATGTCCGCTCTGCTGAGCTCACCAAATATGCCGCCAACTCCTTCCTCGCCACCAAGATCAGCTTCATGAATGAAGTAGCCCAGCTTTGTGAAAGGCTCGGGGCAGACGTGGATATGGTGCGCCGTGGCATCGGAAGCGATGACCGCATCGGCAAAAGATTCCTTTTCCCCGGCATCGGATACGGCGGAAGCTGCTTCCCCAAAGATGTTCAGGCACTGGTGAAATCATCCAATGAAGTGGATTACGATTTCCGCATATTGAACGCTGTTATGGATGTGAACGAACGCCAGAAACTGCACCTTCTCCCCAAGATCAAAAAGTATTTCAAGGATGATCTGAAAGGAAAGAAATTCGCCATCTGGGGTCTCGCTTTCAAACCCAATACTGATGATATCCGCGAAGCTCCCGCATTATATATGATCGATGAACTGTTGAAAGCAGGCGCTTCCGTTAGCGTGTTCGACCCCGAAGCCATGGCCAATGTGAAAGGAGTAGTAGGCGATAAGATCCATTATGCAGATAACCAGTACGAATGCCTCGAAGGAGCAGATGGACTGATCATTGCTACTGAATGGAATGAATTCCGCACTCCAAACTTCCTGAAGATCGTTACAGCCCTGAAGAATAAAGTGATCTTCGACGGCCGCAACCTCTTTGAAGGCGATGCAGTGAAAGAATTAGGATTTTACTACGAAAGTGTGGGCAGGGCAACCGCCGTCCCAACCAACGGCACTTACAAAAATTAAAGCATGGCAAAAAAGCGTGTACTCATCACCGGTGCAGCAGGGTTTCTCGGATCCCATCTCTGCGACCGGTTCATTAAGGAAGGATTTCATGTGATCGGAATGGATAACCTCATTACAGGAGACCTCCGTAACATTGAACACCTCTTCAAACTGGAACAGTTCGAGTTCTATCATCATGATGTTTCAAAGTTCATCCACGTTCCCGGTGAACTGCACTATATCCTGCACTTTGCATCTCCGGCCAGTCCGATCGATTACCTGAAGATCCCCATTCAAACCCTGAAAGTGGGCTCTCTCGGTACGCATAACTGCCTTGGTCTGGCGAAAGCCAAGAAAGCACGCATCCTCGTAGCCTCCACATCGGAGATCTATGGCGATCCGCTGGTGCATCCGCAGAACGAGGAATACTGGGGCAATGTAAACCCCGTTGGTCCCCGTGGCGTATATGACGAAGCCAAACGTTTCCAGGAAGCCATGACCATGGCCTACCACAATTTCCATGGCGTGGAAACCAGGATCGTGCGGATCTTCAACACCTACGGTCCGCGTATGAGGCTCAACGATGGCCGTGCATTACCTGCATTTATCGGACAGGCCCTTCGTGGTGAAGACCTCACCGTTTTCGGAGACGGATCACAAACACGCAGCTTCTGCTTTGTAGACGATCTGGTAGAAGGCATCTATCGCCTCCTCATGAGCGATTACGCACAACCTGTGAATGTGGGGAACCCGGATGAGATCTCTCTCAAAGATTTTGCTGAAGAGATCATCAAACTCACCGGCACCAGCCAGAAGATCGTATACAAACCACTTCCTGTTGACGATCCCAAACAAAGGCAACCTGATATCACACGCGCCAAAGAAATTCTCGGATGGAGCCCCAAAGTAAGCAGGGCGGAAGGACTGAAAGTCACCTACGATTATTTCAAAGCATTGCCTTCGGACGAGTGGTACAAACAACCAAAAGAATTCGTTAGCGCCAAATAAGGAACCATCCGGTTCCTTTTGTTGCTTATACTGAAACCCCAAATCCAGACAGTAGGTAAAGAAGCACCATATCCCTTCATTTATTTACTATTCAATTTTGTTGACAATGTACCAGGATTTATTAGATAAGAAAGCAAGGTTAGCGGTTGTAGGTTTAGGTTATGTTGGTTTACCGATAGCATTGGAGTTTGCAAAAAAGATCCCTGTAATAGGTTTTGACATCAATAGCAGGCGTATCGAAATGATGCGTAAAGGCATCGACCCCAGTAAAGAAGTGGAAGTGGACCAGTTCAATGGTTGCGACATCACTTTCACAGACGATGAAGAAGTGCTCAAAACAGCCAATGTATTCATCGTTGCCGTACCTACGCCGGTGGATAAATACAATGTACCCGATCTGAAACCTTTGATCAGCGCCTCCACCACTGTGGGCCGTGTACTCAAGAAAGGAGATTATGTAGTGTTTGAATCCACCACCTATCCCGGTTGTACGGAAGAAGATTGTCTTCCTGTACTGGAGCAAATGTCCGGATTGAAAATGGGGACCGATTTCAAAATCGGTTACTCACCCGAAAGGATCAATCCCGGTGATAAAAAGAACACGCTCAAAACCGTGGTGAAAGTGGTTTCAGGTTGCGATGCGGAATCACTGGAAGAAATAGCGAAGATCTATGAACTGGTGGTGGACGCAGGCGTACACCGCGCTTCCTCCATCAAAGTGGCGGAAGCATCCAAGATCGTTGAAAATACACAGCGCGACCTCAACATCGCACTGATGAATGAACTGAGCCTGATCTTTGACAGGATGGGCGTCAACACCTTTGAAGTGATTGAAGCAGCCGGCACCAAATGGAATTTCCTGAAATTCCATCCCGGACTGGTAGGCGGTCACTGTATCGGCGTAGATCCATACTATCTCACTTACAAAGCGGCCTCACTCGGCTATGAAAGCAAAGTGATCACCGCCAGCCGTTTCATCAACGATGACATGGCAAAGTATGTGGCCAGGAAGATCATCACCCATGTACTAAGGAATTCCAATGAGCCCAAAGTACTGGTGAAGGGCGTTACCTTCAAAGAAAATGTAAGCGATATACGCAACTCAAAGATCATCGACACCGTGAAGGAACTGCTGGCCTTCAATTTCCAGGTTGATGTGGAAGACCCATATGCCGAAACTGATGAAGTACACGAGGAATACGGGCTTCACCTGACCAGGAAAGTGGCGAAAGACTATGATGCCGTTATCGTTACCGTTCCCCATGCTCCGTATGTGAGCCTGACCGATGAAGATTTTGCTTCCATCACCAGGCCACATGCGATCATAGCAGACCTTAAAGGCATTTACAAAAACAAAATCACCAGCAGAAATTACTGGAGTTTATAATGGCCAACTATTCAAAAAAGATCATGATCACCGGCGGCGCCGGTTTTATAGGCTCACATGTGGTGCGCCTCTTCGTAAACAAGTATCCCGATTACCTCATCGTGAATGTGGATGCCCTCACTTATGCAGGCAACCTCGAAAATCTTCGCGATGTGGAATCCAAAAGCAATTATGTTTTTGAAAAAGCGGATATACTGGACGAAACCGCTATCGCATCCCTTTTTGAAAAGTATGATTTCGATGGCGTGATCCATCTCGCCGCAGAAAGCCATGTAGACAGGTCCATCAAAGACCCGCTGGCTTTCGTTCGTACCAATGTACTGGGCACTGTGAACCTGCTCAATGCCAGCAAAACACACTGGAAAAAAACAGGCATGGAAGGAAAGCGTTTCTACCATGTATCCACAGACGAAGTATACGGATCACTCGGAGAAACAGGCTTCTTCACAGAAACCACTCCCTATGATCCGCGCTCACCGTATTCAGCTTCCAAAGCAAGTTCCGATCATTTCGTGAACGCATATCACCATACCTACGGATTGCCCGTTGTAATGAGCAACTGCTCCAATAACTACGGCTCCCATCATTTCCCGGAAAAGTTGATCCCGCTCATGATCAATAATATCGTGAACAATAAGCCACTGCCGGTTTATGGAAAGGGCGACAATGTGCGCGACTGGCTCTTTGTAGAAGATCATGCCACCGCCATCGATACCATCTTCCATAACGGAAAAAATGGCGACAGCTACAATGTGGGCGGGTTCAATGAATGGAAGAATATCGATATCGTGCACCTGCTCTGCAGCATCATGGATAGAAAGCTGAACCGCCCCGCAGGCGAGTCCGCCAAACTGATCACCTTTGTTACAGATCGTCCCGGACATGATCACCGTTACGCGATCGATGCCACCAAGCTCAATTCAGAGCTCGGCTGGAAACCATCCCTCCAGTTTGAGGAAGGACTGGAGAAAACGGTAGACTGGTATCTGGCCAACGAAGCCTGGATAAAGCACGTTACCACCGGAGAATACCAGCACTATTACGAAGAGCAATATAAAAAGTAGGGTGCCGCCACTCGCTCGCCTCTGGCGAGTGAGTAATATTTGTTCGCCTCCGGCGAACACCGCGTCGCCGGAGGCGACAAAATAAAAGTCACTCGCCGGAGGCGAGCGACTGCCAAACCCCGATCAACTTAAACATCAAACCGTTAACTGATGCCTTTCATTGAAACAGATTTTCCAGGGCTGATCATTTTTGAACCAGCAGTGTTTGAAGACAATCGTGGCTATTTCTTCGAATCCTATAACGACAAGGTATTTGAACAAATGGAGATCGGTCCCTTTCTGCAAGACAATCAATCGCATTCCAAATACGGTGTGATCCGTGGCCTTCACTACCAGCTGTCTCCTCATGCACAGGCCAAACTGGTACGCGTGCTCAACGGTTCCATCCTGGACATAGCAGTGGATATCCGCAAAGGGTCACCCACATTCGGTAAAGTATTCTCTATAGAACTCACTGCCGAAAATAAAAAGCAACTATACATTCCCGGTGGATTCGCCCACGGTTTTTCCGTGCTCAGCGAAACGGCCGATGTACTGTACAAATGCGATTCTTTCTACAACAAGGAGTCCGAAGGAGGTATCGTATATAATGATGCCCAACTGAATATCGACTGGAAGATCCCGGCAGACAAAGTGATCGTTTCACCCAAAGACCTGCTGAATCCTGTGTTTGCCGAATGCCGTAACAATTTTGAATTTCATTCATAAAGCTTTATGGCAAAACCTATCATCCTGATCACCGGCGTTAACGGACAACTGGGCTCAGAGCTCAGGGCATTGCAGCATCAATATCCTGCATTCGGGTTCATCGGAACTGACCGCCATGAACTGTCAATACAGGATGAAGCGGCAGTGAATGACTGGTTCAACCAGCATCAACCTGCTTACTGCATCAATGCCGCCGCCTACACGGCCGTTGACAAAGCAGAAACCGACCAGGAACTGGCTTATGCTATCAATGCTAACGGTACAGGATACCTGTCCGCAGCCTGCGCTGCCCATGGGACCAAATTCATACACATTTCCACAGACTACGTGTTCAATGGCAGTTCTGAACAACCTTACAAAGAAACGGACCCAACGGACCCCATCAACGTATACGGCGCATCCAAACTGAAAGGAGAGGAGCTCAGTCAACAGAACAACCCTGACAGTATCATCATCCGCACCGCCTGGGTGTATTCAGCTTTCGGCAACAACTTCGTGAAAACAATGTTGCGCCTGATGAAGGACCGCCCGGCCCTCAATGTAGTGAACGATCAGGTCGGTGCACCCACTTACGCTGCAGACCTGGCCGCAGCCATCCTGCAGATCATCGCTGAGGGCAACTGGAAACCCGGCATCTATCATTACAGCAACAAGGGGCGCATCAGCTGGTACGATTTTGCTGTGGCCATCAGGAACCACAGTGGCAGCAATTGTGAAGTACATCCCATTCCTTCTTCACAATACCCTACTCCTGCAAAACGTCCTTCATTCTCCCTGCTGAACACAGAAAAGATACAGTCGGCCTTCCAGCTGCAGATACCTGCATGGGAAGAAAGCCTGCTTCGCTGCCTTCAGCAACTAAACGTTTCCGCATAACATGAACAGGCAACGCGATATCATTTGTTTCAGCCTCAGCAGATGGGATTCCGAGATCTCCTCACCGGCATTATCGCTTGCCAAAGAATTTGCACGCAATAACCGCGTATTCTATATCGATCACCCTTTCAGCTGGAAAGATTATTACCAGCTCAAACATACAGATCAGATCAAACGCAGGAAACCTGCATTGCTGCATGGCAAAGATCCCTACAGCAATCCTCCGGGCCTGCCTGCCAATCTAACGGTGGTGACTACCCGCCTTACATGGCCCATCAATTTCCTCCCGCCAGGCGCTGTATACAATAGTATGGCTGCCCTGAACAACAGGATCGTGCTACGCACCATCCGTCAGCTGATCAAAGACTATAACCTGAAAGATTTCGTCTACCTCAATTTCTTCGATCCCTACTTTGTACAAAAACTGCCGGATGATATCAAGGCGCTCACTGCAGTTTCCGTATACCAATCTATGGATGATATTTCGCAGGTAGCATACTCACACCGGCATGGCACCAGGCTGGAAGAAACTATCATCAGCAATTTCGATTACACCCTCTGCACCTCCAAAGAGCTGACGAGATTGAAATCGCCCTTCTCCAAAAATGTATTCTTCCATCCCAATGCAGCAGACATCGATATTTTCAAAACAGCCTTAACGCAATTACTTCCCAAACCGGAAGCATTACAATCCATCGATCCCAATAAAAAGATCATCGGCTATACCGGCAGCATCGAATACCGCTCGGATTTTGAACTGCTCAGGAAGATCGCTGAACACCATTCAGATAAGATCCTCTTCTTTGTTGGCCCCATCCAGGGTAATGAACATGAAGAATCCGGTCTCACCAAAATGCCGAACGTGATCTTTGCCGGACCGCGTAAGATCACGGAACTTCCTGCCTTCCTGCAATACTTCGATTGCGTGATCATTCCCTTCCGCAAGAACACCCTCACCAAAAGTATCTATCCCCTCAAGATCAATGAATACCTGGCGGCAGGCAAACCTGTGATCGCCACCCATTTCTCAGAAGACATTTACACTTTCCGCGATGTAGCATATATCGCAGACTCACACGAACAATTCCTGCAGCTCATCGATACCGCTATCGATGAGAACAACTCCACACTTCAGCAAAAACGAGTGGAGGTTGCCTCGGAAAATACATGGACTGCACGAGTTGCTCAATTCTGGCGCATTTTGCATTCTCGGGTTTAAAAATGCGGTAGTCGAAACAAACCACCGCAGGTGGAATTAAATTCTACTGAGGTGGGAGGGATGGGGCTATGGAATATGATTGAGCTGTGGAGCTTTTGTTTCGAAGACCGACATTTTTTAAACCCTCGACTGCATGGGGTCCTATATGCGGCAGATCAGGTGCAGCACAGAGAAGAAAAGATGAGTTATGGTAGGTGTAATATTTTTTGTAAGTATTTGTAATACTCTATCGTGGATGATCAGTTGGGATGGAATTTGAAGGGAGGGGAAAGGTGGTCGTTATCTTCATCATCATCTTCTTCATCCTCTTCTTTTTCTTCGTCGTTGAGGTGACGGAAGGGGGCGTGTTGGGTGAGATTGATTTCGTCTTCGCGGGTGATGGTATCATCGTCGTCGCCCATGAGGTCCCAGTTAAGGAACTGGCAGATTTTGAGGAGCAGGGGTTTTACAAAGAGGTGGGCGTTGTTGAAGCGGGAGCTAACGATTACGATAAGGTTGGTGGCGTGTGATTCCGGTGAATCATAGAACCAGTTATCGTGTTGTGCGGCGCAGAGCAGTGTGATGGAGAGGTAGTGCTTGAAATCCTTGCTGTTGGAGAAATGGTGTTCGTTGGTTTGGATGAGTTCCGGCATTTGATTCAGGAACCTGACCAGGTCGGCTGTGTTGTAGAATTCATCCAGTTGATTGTTTTTGCAGATGTTGTAAGAGCGGTAAAATGTTGAGTTCATAAAACAGTCATGAATTAAGAAAAAGGTTTGAAAAAAAGAACAGAAGGGAGAGGCGCACCTGGAACACGATCAGCGAAATCCCCCGGGGTGGAGCAGATGGGCTGCGAAGAACTCAGTTAGCGATACAAAGTTGGATCAAACCAACCAACGGCCCAAATTTATTCTCCCGCGTCGGTATATTTTGCCCGCCGTCGGGTCACACACCGCCTTGAGCCATCAAAAAACCAAATCAAAGCCTATCTGCCGGGGGAAGCCTATTTTTGTTGGGTCTAATCAACTTTTTCACACATTTAAACGGATTACTATGGCATCGATCCATCCTTACCTTAATTTCATGGGTAATACGGAGGAGGTTTTCACTTTCTACAAGTCAGTATTCGGTGGTGAGTTCGTAAACCTTACCCGGTTCAGGGATATGCCGGGGATGGCGGACAATATGCCAGAAGCTGAAAAAAGTATGATCATGCATATCGCCCTTCCGATCAATAATAACGTGATGCTGATGGGGACGGATGCATTGGAATCGCAGGGGCATAAGGCTGTTAATGGTACTACCATTTCTCTGGCTGTTACACCTGATTCAAAAGAAGACGGTGAGCGTATCTTCAATGCATTGTCTGCCGGCGGAACTGTGGAAGTGCCTTATGATAAAGCTCCCTGGGGCGCCTGGTTCGGGATGTTCAACGATAAATACGGTATCAAATGGATGGTGAATTTCGATGAGAAATAAACCAGTTCATATACAACGGATCATTCCTTTCATTCAATAGAATACAGGTAACGGTATTGGTTGACCGAACCTGGTAATTTTCCTAAGCAAATGCCCGGCAATTTTATTTGGCGGGCATTTTGCATTTCAATAACTTTATATATATCATCTCATCACAGCGTTTTAGCTCGCGCTTATTCCCCTCCCTTTACTGATTAGCCCCGCCTGGAGACCAGATTTTTTCAGTACATCTATTTACCATCCTAATCAGTAACTATGCGAATACTTCTATTTGTAGTAGCCTTTCTTTGCGGAGCTGTATCGCTGATCCACGCACAATGTCCTTTCCCTGCGGGTACTCCTGACGGGCCCTGTACCGGAACACCTCTTACCGATGGGGCCAATGTGAATACCGGTGATGTTTACGCTTATTCCGGCGCAGCCACCACCTTGAACAATGTGAATTTAAGCGGCGGCACCATACAGGTTTGCGGCACGCTCACCATTCAGAACCTGAACTTCAATGGGGGAACGATTGTGGTGATGACCGGTGGCAGTCTTACCCTTCCGGGTGTAAACCTCAATACCGGCAGTGGCATCACTAATCACGGCACCATCACCGTTAATGGTAGTCTTAATGTGGGTGGGACTGATGGTATGTTTGTGAATTACGGAACAGCCAATTTGAATGGACCATTAAGTCTGACTTCCACCACGGCCGATATGGTGAATGCTTCACCCGCTGCCGTGGTGAACGCAGCTGGATTCACAGTGAGTTTGTCTGGCGAGGCAGTGAATCTCGGAACTGTGAATGTGGGAACGCTTACCATCAATGGAAGCGCTGATGTTTGCCTGGGACCTAACTCGGTGGTGAATGCCGGTGACCTGGCCAATAATGAACTGGATGGAGTGATTGTGCGGCCGGTGGGAAGTAATGCCTGTGTTTACTATACCGGCAATGCTTTGCTCAACAGTGACCTTACAGACGAGCCCAACCTGTTGGTTTGCCAGGCAACCGGGGCAACCACCAGCGGCGCAGGAAACTTCGGCGCAGCCACAGTTACACCTGATTGTACAGGCTGCACGATTGTATTACCAGTGGTACTGGAATCTTTCCATGCATTGATCAGCGGGCAACAGGTACGCGTGCTCTGGAAGAGCAGTTCGGAGGATAATATGGAAGGGTACGGACTGGAACAAAGTGCTGATGGAAACAATTTTTCGCAGGTGGCCTTCGTACAGGCTAAAAACAGGCCGTCATCCTATCAATACACCCTGGGTCTGCAAGCAGCCGTTTATTTTCGGTTACGCATGCAGGATAGGGATGGAAGGTATCAGCATTCGAAAGTCATCTATGTGAAGTCCGATGATGCCGGTCAGGATAAGATCAGGATGCTTTGCAGCCCCTGCAGCGGTTATCAATTGCCCGTAAGGCTGATCACGCGGGAGGCGCAACAGGGTAAGCTGATCATCAGTAATTTTTCAGGACAGGTTTTGAGCCAGGTGACAGTGAAGCTGGAAGCTGGTCAACAGGACATCATGGTTCCGGTGAACGGAATGGCGGCAGGTTTGTATACGCTGCGCTTTGTGGGTAGCAGGTACAATATCGGGCCGGTGCGGTGGATGAAGGGAGGTGATTAATCCTCCTCATCCACCAGGATCATGGCATCTTCTTCATCCATCATCATAGCATCGCTGTTCTTGCAGCGTACCATGGTAACGCTGCGGTGCAGGGCGCTGCGATAGCGGTCTCCAATGGGGATCATACGGTCTTCCATATAGATCCGCTCCTTGTCGAAGCTCTGGATGCTTGAAATTCCCACGATATAAGAGCGGTGTACGCGGCAGAAGCCTTCTGCCGGTAATAATTTCTCAATCTGGCGCATCGATACCAGGCACATGAACACACGGGAGGAGGTAACGATCTGCACATAATTGCTTCTTGCTTCTATGTATAAGATGGAAGCAAAATCCACGCGTACGTAACGCCCCTGTTCCTTAACAAAAAAGAATGTCTGCATAGCAATTAGGGTTTCTGGAGGTCCACAATGATTTTTATCTCTACTACAAATTATATATAGACACACAAAGGAGAATTTAGGACTACTCTTAGTACATTTTTTTTATTTTATTTTACAATTAGAAGCGAATGACCTCAAACTGACAGCGAAAACCCTTTATTTATGGATAAAATTTATTGTGTGGCAGATACGTGGTGTGCGGAATCAGAAGGTTTTCGTAAGTTGTAGCCTTAAATTCTAAACGGCCGTTTGATTGACAGAACAGGATCTGATACAACAACTCCGAAGTGGGGATGAGCTTTCGTTTAAGAAGTTGGTGGAAGACTGCCAGGATATGGTTTACAACACGGCCCTCAGCATCGTGCACGATACTTCCGATGCGGAAGATGTGGCGCAGGAAGTGTTCATCCAGGTATACCGTTCCATCGACCAGTTCAAGGGCGACAGCCGTCTCAGCACCTGGATCTACCGGATCACGGTAACGAAGAGTCTTGACCTGATCCGGAGCCGGAAACGGAAGAAACGGTTTGCCTTCATCACCAGCCTGTTTGGACCTGACAATGAAGTGCTCCATGACCCCGTGAATTTCCACCATCCCGGCGTGGCGCTGGACCAGAAGGAGCAGGCCGCCATCCTGTTCAGGCTGATCGATCAGTTGCCTGAGAACCAGAAAACAGCCTTTATTTTATTGAAATCCGAGGAATTGAGCTACCAGGAGATAGCCCAGGTGATGAATCTGAGCGTTTCAGCGGTGGAATCCCTGCTGTTCAGGGCCCGGCAGAACCTGCGTAAACTGCTGGAGCAGCAGCCTGGTCAGAAAAGGAAATAGTCGCATGTTTTCTATAATAATAACGTCAAACAACATAGTTTTGATAAACACATCAGTATGTCACCTGAGATGAACAATAAAGAACAAGATGAGATCCTGGACAGCCTCCGGGGAATGAAGCGTGCCGCGGCGCCGGAGTTCTTTTATACCAGGCTCCGGGCCAGGATGGAACAGGAGCTGGAAACGGCATCCATCGGCAAATTCGGAAGACTATTGACCAGGCCGGCCCTTTCCCTGGGTCTGGCAGCCATTGTAGTGCTGCTGAATATCACTACCATCATGAAAATGGTGCAGAGCCCGGCTGGTCCACCCGTCACTGACCAGTCCGCTCCCATGGTTGTAGCCGATTACTCATCCATTAACACCTACGCGGTGTATGACGAAACACCGAACGAACCATGAAGAAATTCCCGCAACAGAAATGGCTTCTCTGGCTTGTAGTAATATTGCTTGGTACCAACATTCTGACCCTTAGCTTTTACTGGTTGAAAGAAAGGCCTGCCAAGACGGCCTCTTCCACTGCCGACAGGCAAAGGAAAATGGGACAGTTCATGGTAAATGAGCTGAAGCTGAGCCCAGAGCAGGAAAACGTTTACTGGAAACTGCGGGATACACTGATAGCACAACAAAAGCCCGTGCTGGACTCTATCCGGGCTTCAAAGAAAAGGTTCTTCGACCTGATGAAGATCATACATGATCCTCAATATGATTCCCTTCTCTCAGCGCGCGGCCAGGATGTTACTGCCCTGCAACGCCAGCTGGACCTGATCACTATCCATCATTTCGAGAAAGTGCGCGCACTTTGTACTGAAGAGCAACTGGTGAAATTCGATACCGTGATTGCGGAGATCGTGAACCGGATGACCTGGGGCAAGAAGCCGCCGCAGCCTAATTCAGACTCTCTCAAGGCAAAATAGTCAATCTTTTTTCTGCTGGCTGGAAGCCGAAATTTGTCTACTTCGTATGCAATAAAATCTTCCTACATTACCGGCATGGATATTAAAGCCTACCATGAAAGAATCGGGTATACCGGCGGTTCCGAGCCAACACTGGAAACTTTGATCGCCCTGCAGAAAGCGCACCTGCTGACTGTTCCATTCGAAAACCTCGATATTCACCGCAATATTCCCATCTACATAGATCCTCCTGCGCAGTGGGACAAAGTGGTGCGCAAACGGAGAGGCGGTTTCTGTTATGAACTGAACAGCCTGTTCTACCAGTTGCTGCATGCCATGAAATTTGAGACCGTCATGGTATCTGCGCGAACTTACAATTATGAGCGCGGGAATTTTGGGCCCGAGTATGATCATATGGGAATACTGGTATACGTTCGCAATATCCTGTACCTGGTGGATGTGGGTTATGGCGATTTTTCCATGCGGCCGCTGGAGCTGGATTTTCAAATGGACCAGGATGATGAGCGCAATATCTACCGGATGCGCACACACGATATGAATGATCTGCTGGTGAGCAGGGTAGAGAACCATACTGCGAAACCGCTCTATGTTTTTACGCATACTCCCTGCAAGCTGCGCGAATTCGAGGAGATGTGCAAGCATCACCAGGTGAGCCCCGGATCAAGGTTTGCGGGGAAGCGGCTGGTGACGATGGCAACGGAGAAAGGCAGAAAAACCTTAAGCGGCAATACATTCAAGGTAACTTATGAGAAGGAGGATTTTGAATTGGAGATTGAAACGGAGGAGGAAGTGAAGGCATTATTGAAAAAGGAATTCGGGATCGATCTTCAATATTCATGATATAACGGTAATGCATAGTTGAATTACCATAATGCACAGCTAAATGCAGTTTTTGTGCATAAACCCTGTGATTAATTATTTTTTTGTTGTATATGATAATTGCTTAAATTGTATAAGAGATCAGTAGAGAAGCAATTTTTTTCTGGTCCAATACCTACCGGAATCCTCACTATTCAATCGTACGAAGCCTTGCAGTCTAAAAGGATTTAGCACATGTCTGGCATAATTTTTTTATACCTATTTCAGTTAGCAACAGGATGATGAAGGCTGTTGAGGAAAAGTACGTTATTTCCTTTGTGTCAACTTTTAGTTACATCTGGTAATATATGCCAGAGCGTAAATTTCGTTTTGAAAATATGCGGCCATTTTTCTTCCGTCACATAATTGCACAATTGTGACATTGTTTTCTTATTTTGTTGCGCTTAATCAAATGCGCCAAAATTGAATGAAAAACACCTATAATCTTATCCTCTGTGAGCCGCATCAGACCATAATCTATATTTCCGATTTTCAAAAGGCTCTATAAGATGATCATTGGTGACTATTTCAAAGATGAAATTGAATTCATTCGTGCATTTCATTTGAAGGATGAAAAAGCTTACAAGCGTTTGTTTGATGAGTACTATAGTGAGATCGTATATTTCTCTTATAAACTCACGAACAATGAAGCGGTGGCAGAAGAGATAGTAGCTGATTCCTTCATGAAAGTTTTCAATCGTTCTACAGTATTTCCCAGTATTGCGAATATCAAATCCTTCCTTTATATAACGAGCAGGAATGCCTGCTTTGATTATCTCACACGCGAGAAGGCCAGGAGCAGGAACAACTTCGAGTTCCAATATCTGCTGGATAAGGAAGATGGCTCCCCGCTTGACTTTGAGCGGATGAATGCCGAGCTGATAAATACACTCCACAAGGAAATAAAAAAGCTTCCACCACTTTCACAGAAGGTGATCACGTTAAGGGTTTTTGAGCAGCTGGAACCGAATAAGGTTGCGGAAGTGCTCGGGATCACTTATCAAACTGTAAAGAATCAAACCTGGATTGCTACGAGCAGATTGAAAAATTCTTTGCCGCTGTTGAAGAAACATGTTGCGGAGTTGATGCTGGTATTGATCAGTTCTGTTTTAGTTTGATGCGTGATCAATCATTAATAATTATACATACCACTATCGTGGTATTTTTTTTTCGAAATATTCTTAAATGGCAAGGTACTTTTCCAGGTCTACTCTGTTATAATAATAGAGAACGATGAGAATTGATGCTGATAAAATTTGAATCGCATGCATGAAGTAGAAGAAAGATTAAAGGAATTGATTGTTTTGAAGATAACAAAAGGGTTGTCGGAGGAACAGAGTAAAGAATTGGATGAGTTGAAAAAAATTCCTGGAGTGGAATTGTTCATTGAAAAAATGACGAAGGAATATCTCGTTGAAGAGATTAAAGTCATCAAAAAATTAGATGAACGCAAGCCCCTCGTTTGGGATAATATGCGGCCGGGCATCGACCTCAGAAAGAAAGTGCTTACGCTCTGGCAAAAAATGGCGATAGCCGCTTCTTTTGCGATTGTAGTTTCTGGTGGTGTTTACCTCTATCTTAATATGACCAGGAATGAAAGTCCGGTGGTGGTTGAAAAAACGAAAGATCTTTTACAACAGGATATTTTACCGCCCGAAGGTACAGCCATATTAACATTGGCTGATGGCAGGAAGGTAGCGCTCGATGGTAAGCAAAATGCGGCCCTGGTCAACCAGGGTGGTAGTTCCATCAGCAATGAATCCGACGGACTTGTATACAATCAGGGTGAAGCTGCGAAGGAAGTGCTGAATACGGTGACCACTCCGCGTGGTGTGATGTTCTCAGTAACGATGGCAGATGGTACCAGGGCCTGGCTGAATACAGCGAGTTCAATCAGGTACCCTGCAGCATTCACCGGCACTGAGCGAAGAGTAACCATTACCGGTGAAGTATACTTCGATGTTGCCAAAGATGCCAAACGACCTTTCATTGTAATGGCTGATAATTCCGAGATCCGCGTTTTAGGCACTCAGTTCAATGTGAATGCCTATTCAAACGAACCTTCAGTAAGGACCACACTGGTCACAGGTAAGGTGGAAGTAGGAATGCCGGCGATCAAAGATAAAGCAGTATTGAAACCTGGTCAGCAGGCCAGGGCCCAAAGAGGCGATGCTGCACTAGCTCTTATCAAGAATGCAGATCTTGAAGAAGTGATGGGCTGGAGGAACGACAAGTTCGTTTTCCAGGGAGAGGGCGCCACCATCCAGGAAATCATGAAACAACTCCAGCGGTACTACGACATCGATGTAGAGTACCAGGGGAAGATTCCTGATGATCATTTTGTAGCGATCATGCCCCGTTCACTGCCGATCAGCCGGATACTGCAGGTATTGCAGAAGACGGAGCGGATCAAGTTCAGGATCGATGACAGAAAAGTTATCGTAATGCCATGAAGTTCTTTTACGAAGTAGATGATATCGCTTCGTATATACAAGATAGTTATTCCCAATTTTTACGGCAGGGTATGTCCATATTCTGCCATTCGATTCAGCTCTTTAAAAGATTTTTTGGATTTTCTCATGTGATCTTAGTGTTTTGAAAGAACAAGCTCTGACCTGACTGAAAGAACTGAAGAGTCCAATTTCCATTAATCACATTTTCTCTTGTCAAGATGTTGATGCTTCGTTTCCTGAGTACTGCCCTCTGCGAAGTTGAAAGGTCTTAGCGGTGAGAAGGAGGGGGGAGTTCACGAATACCCCTCCAGATCTCACCGGATATTAAACCCGGTAGTAAAGATTTAATATATACACGGTTTAAGGTATCTGATGATCGAATTTCTCATGTGTGGTTTTGAATAGTGTATCCCGGTTGAAATTGTTTTTAATCTGTTTTGTAGTACTGTAGTCCCTGAAGTTCTGGTGATGCTATTGAAGCGTCCTGTGCCGCTATGAAACGAGATTGAGACCGCTTTATCCTATGTTTTCGGAAAGCGGTTTTTTATTTGTTCGTCTTTTACCCTCAATAATATAATGTTCGCTACCTGCGCCATTAGGCCTTCCTATCATCGATTACTTTGCCATTGAAAAGCAATATGCTGTTAGCTGTTTGCAGCGAATAGTATCCAGTAATCTTAATACCTGATAACAACTGACATATAGACCTTAAGAATTGCATTTCTACATGCGATTCTTTAAATGACTTGCCAGGCGCTTCCAGCTTGCTGGGATCTTCAGAAGCCAGTAGATCCCGATAGGCTGGAAGCACTGGGTAGGTGATGATTTAAAACCTTAGAATTCGCATGATTACTGTGTTTGCCATTAACACAACCCTTATTTATTAACCCTGGATTTTTAAACCCGAGATTAAAAATCATCATTTAACTACTAACTGCTGGTCTAACCACGTGTGCATCATTTTTCGTGGAATTGCCCACTAATACACGTCAACATGAAACACAATGCTACACTGCTATTGCTGATCGCCACCATCTTTCTTCATACAAATGTACAGGCGTATTCGCAGGGAATTACGTTGAAGGTTTCGGATGTTACTCTGGATAAGGTTTTTAACCTAATACAGAAGCAGACGAAATTTGTGTTTATATATAGTGGGAAGCAGTTGGCGGGAACAAAGCGAGTGAGTGTTGATGTTACTAATGAGAAGTTTGAAAAAGTAATGCAGATGGTTATGGATGGGCAACCGTTACGGTATGAGTTGGATAAGGAATATGTAATAATAAAAGGGAAATTGCCAAAGGTGGAAGTGGAACCAGGAGAATTAACTGGTAAAGTTATGAATGAGAAGGGGGAGCCAGTAGCGGGTGCAACCATTTCTGTCGAAGGTAGTGATATAGTTACAGCAACTGAAGCGGATGGAAGCTTTGTCCTTAGAAATGTTGATGCGAAAGTTACATTGAAGGTGACAAGCGTAGGGTATGAACCTCAAAGAATTAAATTAACCAAAGATGTAACAAGTTTATTTATTAAACTGTTGGTTACTGCTCAGCAAATGAAGGAGGTTGTAATATCAACGGGGTATCAGAAAGTTAGTGCTGAAAAGTTTGTGGGAAGTTATTCACAACTGGATAGTGCTGCATATAGCCGTCGAGCTGGTATGGGTATTATAGACAGATTAGATGGCACAGTGAATGGTGTTTTGTTTAATAAAAAGGGAGCAGTCAAGACCATGCAAATTCGAGGAATAAGCTCTTTAGGTGGGGGAAATAATTATAGTTCATTGTTAGATCCACTTATTGTTGTTGACAATTTTCCTCTTGATAAGAGATTTGATCTAAATAGTATAAACCCAAATGATGTTGAAAGCATAACTGTACTTAAAGATGCTGCTGCTACCTCTATTTGGGGGGCAAGGGCTGGAAATGGAGTAATTGTGATTACAACCAAAAAAGGAAAGTATAATAGACCTGTTGGAATTAACATTGCATCTAATATTACAATCGAAAATAAACCTGACCTATATTATATCCCAAGGATTTCGGGCCATGATTTTATTGAAACCGAAAGGTTTTTGTATAATCAAGGCTTTTATGATAGTAAGCTGGAAGACGTTTATGGCTGGCCATCCGTATCTCCTGTTATTGAGCTATTAGAAAAAAGAGAAAAGAACCAAATTTCAGAGGATGAATTGAATGAGTTGATTGACGAGCTTTCTAATGTAGATGTTAGAGAACAATTGAATAAGTATATATATAAGCCTGCAATTAGACAACAACATTTTATAGGATTAAATGGAGGTACAAACACAATCAATTACAACGTTTCATTTGGCTTTAATACAGTTGATCCTAATCTAAGAGGAGGCAAAGGAAGTCATCAGTTTACAATAAATAGCTCAACAAGCTTTAGACCTTTTAAGAACTTAGAGATTCAAGCAGCAATTAGTCTGGGGCAGGAGAGATCTAAAATAGCTTCTATTACTCTCCCTGGATTATACCCATACACTAAATTGGCAAATGAATTGAACGAACCGTTACCTGTTCCTTACCAAATAAGAGATGCATATTTAGATACATTATCATATCCTGGACTATTGGATTGGAGGTATCGTCCGTTGGATGAAATAAGAAATGCCAATAATGTTTCATCTAACAAATTCATGAATCTAAATTTTAATCTCACTTATAAGCTTTTTAATTGGTTGAATATGGCTTTTAGTTACCAATATTTAAGTCAAGTATCAACTGGTGAATCTAAGTCTAACCTGCATTCTTATTTAGCGAGGGATTTGATTAATAGATTTTATAACCCAGATCCCAATGTCGATTCTAAATTAAAATATCCAATCCCGGTCGGTGATATCTTAAATTCAACATTAGCGGAATCTTTCGCACAGAATGGAAGGTTTACTTTGAATTATTTCAAAAATTTAGGAATACATCAAATTACTGCAATGTTTGGAACAGAAGTTTCTGAAACAAGTGGTTATTCCCAAGGTAACCAGTTTTACGGGTATAATGAGCAGAATGGCAGTTATAGAACAAACATGGATTTTTTCAATTTTTATCCGAATACTTTTGCTTCATACCCTGGTACATTGTCTTTAATACCCAATGGCCAATATTATAGAGATCAACCCTTGAACAGATTTGCTTCTCTACTTGCAAATTTTTCCTATACTTATAATAATTTATACACATTGTATGCAAGTGCCCGGAGAGATGGCGCCAATGTATTTGGCGTAAATGCGAATAACAGATGGAAACCTTTGTGGTCTGCAGGAGGAAAGTGGAATCTATCAAATGAAAAGTTTTTTAGCAGTAATTGGATACACTCCCTTGCATTGCGAGGATCATATGGATATTCAGGAAATGTAAATAACACAGCATCAGGTAAATTAACGATCGCATATTCGCCAACTTTAGGACCCTTCACAAATTTCGTCTATGGATATCCAACGGCTGTCAATAATCCTGACTTGAGATGGGAAAAAGTTGGACAAATTAACATCGGAGTTGATTTTTCATTCTTTAAAGAAAGAATAAATGGGTCAATTGATTTTTTTAGAAAAAAATCGGTAGACTTAATAGCAAACTATCCTTTTGACCCTACAACCGGGGTAAATCAGTATCCTGTGAACTCTGCGAGTCTCAAGGGGACTGGATTTGAGCTAAATATTTCATCCATTAATCTTGATAAAAAGATAAGATGGACCACAAATCTAGGTGTGAGCCATACGCGGACCATTGTCACTAAGATTTATAAAGGTGGGTTTAAAGCAAATGATTTTATTTTTTATGGATTGAACCCGGCCGAAGGAAAACTTGCGTATGCAATTTCAAGCTACAAATGGGCCGGGTTGGACTCTTTAACTGGTGACCCATTAGGATATCTAAATGGAAAAGTTAGTAAAGAGTACAATAAGATTGCAAATGATTCAATAGAAAACCAGAAATATCATGGTTCAGCTATACCTCTGTATTTGGCAACCTTTAGCAATTCCATAAAATACCGAAACATTTCTTTATCGTTTTTGATAACCGGCAGGTTTAGTTATTTTTTTAGAAAACCTGCTTTAGATATAATCCATAGAGGAGAGTTAACAGGAACTAGTTATATAAATGATTATAGTATTAGGTGGCAAAAAAAGGGGGATGAGAAAATTACTAATGTTCCTTCTGTAGTGTATCCTTTGCCTCCTGAACAATCAGGTAGAGATGAATTTTATAAAGGAGCAGAAATCAATGTACTAAGGGCTGATAATATAAAATTACAAGATATAAGAATCCAATATGATTGGGTAAGAAAAGGGAACTCAAATTTTCCAATACGAAGCGCTCAGCTTTTTTTCTACCCCAATAATCTTAATCTTATCATTTGGCGTGCTAATAAATCATCCTTAGATCCTGATTTTACAAGCGGTGTTTCAAGCGATCCAACAGCAGCTCCTCCTCCTAAAACTTGGACATTCGGTATAAATGTGAGCTTTTAATTTTCATCTAATACAATTTGTATGCAATTAATAGCAAAATATCTAATAGCAAGTACTGTTCTGGTTGGATTTTATTCGTGTGATAAATATCTTGAAAAAAAGGCCTTAAAAAGTGAATTTATACCAAATACTATCGAAGACCTTCAAGCATTGTTAGATAATCCTTCAGTCAACAAGGCTGATCCAGCATTATTAGAAATTTTTTCCGATGAATATTATGTAACGTCAAAATACTGGGAGTCTACAACTCCTGATTTATCTTCTAATTATGTTTGGTCTTCGAATGCTGTGCCACATAACAACAGTTGGAATATTGTTTACCAACAACCAGTTTATGTTGCAAATATTGTTTTAGATAATCTTTCAGGAAGTTCGCTTGATCAAGATATAAGGTACAATGAAATTAAAGGGGCAGCACTTTTTCTTAGATCTAATGCTTTTTTTAATTTAGCTCAAATTTTTGCTCTTCCTTATACAACTAGTAATCAATCTTCCTTCGGAGTTGTATTGCGAACAACGTCTGATATTAATCAGATATCTAAAAGAGCATCATTGTTAGAAACGTATGAGAGAATATTGACTGACCTTACCGAAGCGGCGACTTTATTACCTCATTCCAGTTCCCTTCCAACAAGACCCTCTAAAAATGCAGCTTATGCTGCATTGGCTCGAGTATACTTAACAATGTCGGATTACAAAAATGCTTTTAAATATGCAGACTTATGTTTAAAAAGCAACTTTTCACTTTTGGATTTTAATGAAATCATACCAGGTACCCCTATTCAGTCTTTCAATAAAGAAGTTATTTTTCATAGTGCTATTACAAGTGCCTCAATTCTTTCTGCTTCTAATGCAAAGATCGATACTATTTTGTTGAGTTCATATTTGCCTAATGATCTAAGGCGTACAGTCTTTTTCAGACCTAATTCCGGTCAAAACACAGGCACTTTTGCTTTTAGAGGTAGTTATAATGGTACCGAAAATTCAAGTTCTGTATTTACAGGCACTACTTATGCAGAAATGTTATTGATACGTGCCGAATGTTTCGCTAGAAACGGTGAAATTGAGTCTGCAATAGCTGATATTAATTCCTTATTAGAGAAGCGATTTCACAAAGATTATTGGATGCCTATTGATCCGGCAAGTGTGACAGATCCTGTGGAATTGGTGCTTTCGGAGCGGCAAAAGGAGCTTGTTTTCAGAGGAATTAGGTGGATGGATTTAAGGCGCCTAAATAGTGAAGGAGCAAACATTACGATCCGTAGAATAATTAACGATACAGAATACAAACTGCTTCCAAATGATAGGAGAATGTTAGCACTGATTCCATTTGATGTCATAAATAGATCAGAAATTGTACAAAATGTTAAGTAGAAACAGAGTATTGAATCATTTCTTATATCCTCAAAGAATCTATATGAAAATTACAATAACACTGGCCTTAATTTTTCTAGGATTGACACCTTGTTTTTCTCGGCAAAGTTGGACCCAGAAGATAAATGATTCAGTTTATCAAAAAATATTAGTTAAAGGTCTGAATATAGGAGATATGGCGCCTAATCTTCATTTTGGTAGCTTAGTAAATGGCGACCTTTTAGATGAGAAAAGTCTTGGCGAATTAAAAGGGAAGTTAGTAATTCTTGATTTTTGGGCAACATGGTGCATCACATGTATTAATAATTTTCCAAAAATGGAAAAACTGCAAAAGCAATACGGCGATAAAATTCAGATCATATTGGTGAATCCATTTGAGTCAGAAACTAATGTTCTTAAGAGAAAGCCAAATTTTAAGTTTCCGAACCTTCCCTCAATTATGAAAGATTCCCTTGGATATTCTGATAAGATATTGAAATCATTCCCCATTAGAAATCTTGGGCACCAGGTTTGGATTGACAAAAATGGCATCGTCAAATTAAGGGGCTTATCTTATAACAACACTTCCGAAAAGATAGCTGCCGCGTTAAATGATGAAGATATCTTTAACTTAAATGATAATGCAATGGCACCACAGTTTGATCCTGAAATACCCTATTTGAAATTGGTGGGTGATTTTAGTAATTTAAAAATAACCACTGGGTCTATTGTAACTCCCTTTAATAATGAATATGATCCGGAAACTGGGTTCGCTCAACATGTGGTAGATTCAGTAGAGGGAACTGTAAGGAATACGTTTATAAACGTTAGAATTCTGGACTTACTCTGTGTGGCATACCAGGAAGTATTGAAAAAAAGTAAAAGTAAAATACTGTTTGGCCCAACGAAAAACTCTGCTAGAGGGGTTGTTGGATATCATTGCGTAGTATTGCCAAAGGATACCTTACGCTATACCCATAGCTTTATAAATATTGCATCCTTCGATGACACAATTTATACTAAGCCAAAAATCTGCTACGAACAGATACTTCCAATGTCTTCCTCTTTGAAGAAACAGAATGATTATATGAAAGAAGACATAGGTAGATTCCTGGAAAATACTTATGAAGGAAAAGTAACTATTGAAAAGCGACTTGTTCCATGTTTTATTTTGAGTCGAACATCTGCAAAGAATAAACTTCGGTCTAATACAGTAAATAAAGGAAGTGAAATCAATGTAGTAGTGAAAAATGGGAGAGAGTATGTTGAATATCAGAATACCTCTATGCTGGTGTTTTCTGATTTAATCTCAAAAGCTGAAGGTCTCTATCGCTTATTCCAGAATAGTAATAAATTAGGACATGCCTATTTTTTCCTTGATGAAACTGGATTTAATAGGCGTGAAACAATAAATATTACACTTCCGAGGGCTAGTGATATCCGTTCAATTCAAGACTTAAGAAGCGCTCTAAAGAAATATGATCTTGATATAGTTTTGGGAAATAGATGGTTTGATTTTTTAGTTATTACAGACAATAGCGGAAAATAAACTAGTTCATATACATGTTAGTCAGACTAAAAGCTGTCTTTCAAAAAATGTATCGGTTGAAAAATTATATAAAAACGCCAACCCTTTGGGTTGGCGTAAGAAGAAAGAAATTATCATTTCGAGCGATTTCTCTTTTATAAGAACCCTCGTAGGATGCACTACTATTTATTCAAAATCTCTTTGATAAACAGTGAGGCTTTTGTTAGAAAAGTTAATGCTTTGTCCATCAGTCAAACTTTGGATGGAATTTCCTGCTTGAAGCCAAGCTTTGAGGACATCGATAGCTTGTTGTTTACGATCTGCTGGAGTGCCTGTAAACTGAGAGTCATCAAAGCAAATTACACAAAGGAATTCAGCATTTGGACAAGCTGTGGGTACACTAGCTGAAGTAATAGGAGCCCAGTTTGTGGTTGTTCCAACTTCAACTGGATCTAACAAGCCCAGTCCATCTGCATATTCGTAGCATACGACGGCGAAAGCATTGCTTTTGTAGTCGGCAACGAAAGATGACATAGTAATTACACTTGCAGACAGGAAGAGGGATGCCAGGACGATTTTCAAACTTTTCATAAAATTAATGTTAATGATTAAGAATAGCCGAATTGTATCAGGCTTCGGCGTTGGCCTGTTATTGCGCAATTTTTTTCATTACAGCATTATCAGTTTGCAATTGATGGGAATGTAAGACTAATCCAATGGCGGCCAGTAGAGTGAATGCAAGGTTAAAATAAAAGTGACCTTTCCAACTGAATGAAGAAATGATTCCTCCACAAGAGCAAGGAATCCGAGTAGAATAAAAATGAGGGACTACAAAAACATAAATTGTGAAGAGTAACATTAGGAAAAAGGAACCATAAAAACCTAATAATCGAGTTTTGGGGACCAATAAAGCAATGGCAAGTAGTATTTCTGTTCCAGGGACTAGCCAAGCTAATATATTTCGATAATTTTTAGTGATAGGAGATTCATTAAGCTGTTCAACAAATGTAGAATATATCGCAAGTTTATTATAAGCGGCATATATAAATAGGCTGACCAGTAGAAAGATCGAGGAGTAAATTATCGCTTTTTTCCAAGCTAAGTTATATGTAAGGTTGTGAGACATGCTAAATATTTTTTACTGCTGGTTAGAAAGTATTGTCATTCATGATATGGAATTTAAATCCTAAGCCTTTGGACCATAATAATTTTTGCTAAAGTCCGGGTTAAAAAAATTACCACCACTAAACAGAAGTATAGTGCACTTTTGAAAAAACGCTCTAATCAATATTTACAGTTTGGAGTTTTGGGCATTCAGAATTTTCTGATGTTCGTAATGGTTACAATGTAAAGTACTGACAAATTTTAGAGACTTTCTTTTGATTTAGGGAGCAATTTTCTTAGTATTTAGACAGTCTTTTGGACCGACAGTAGATTACGTTTTCTAATTATTGAAAAATTTTCGGACTGATAATATCTAACAAATACGCCAACCCCGGGGCTGGCGTAGTATCTAATTATCATTCTTAGAGAATCTTATTCTAATTGCAAGAACGATTGTTTATTCTATGTCTCTTTGAAAAACAGTGAGGTTTTTGTTTGAAAAGCTAATGCTTTGTCCATCAGTCAAACTTTCAATGGAATATCCTGCTTGAAGCCACGCTTTGAGGACATTTATAGCTTGTTGTTTACGATCTGTAGGTGTGCCAGTAAACTGAGAGTCTTCAAAGCAAATTGAACAAAGGAAACCGGCATCCGGACAACCGACCGGTACATTCGTTGCTATAATAGGAGTCCAGTTTGTGGCTGTTCCAACTTCAATTGGATCTAACAAGCCCAGTCCATCTGCATATTCGTAGCATACGACGGCGAAAGCATTGCTTTTGTAGTCGGCAACGAAAGATGACATAGTAATTACGCTTGCAGTCAGGAAGAGAGATGCCAGGACGATTTTCAAACTTTTCATAAAATAAATAAATGTTAATGATTAATAATAGCCGAATTATATCAGGCTTCGGTGTTGGCCTGTTATTGCGCAATCTTTTTCATAATAACTTTATTAGTTAGCAATTGATATGAGTATAGGAACAATCCCATGGTGGATAGGAGTGTGAATGCAAGGTTCAAATAAATGCGGCCATTTCAACAGAAGGAAGAAATGTTCCTCCATCGGAACAGGAAGTCAGGTAGAGAAAAATCGTATTAAAAAACATATAAAGCAGCGTTTCAGATGTACTGAGCGCAAAGTGAAGTACTGAAAATTCTAATAAACTTACTTATGTTTTAGGGAGTATTTTAATGTTAATTGAGCGGCCAATTTCCGAAATACCCATGCCCCAAATTTCCGATTGTAGAATGAAATGAGGAAAATAATCCTGCGGATCAATGGAGGATATACCGGCGAAACCGAACGCAACAGGTATTACCGCCTATGTAAACAGGTGCTCAAATGATCAACGCGATCAACGCTTCAGGTGTTGCCGGCCACCAACTGGTGGTCCGGCATCATAAATTAAATAGGAGGTCTAATGGTAATGGCTTCCAATATCTTTGATCTGTGAAGCGCCTGAAGAATAATTAGTCTTACTCATTCTTCAATATCATAATAGTATCTCCGGGAGAGATTGAGCTTTTCTGCGGATAGATCCTGAAAGCTTTTGTTCTTTCAAGGCCTCGAAGTATACGCATAACAGGGATTGTTCTTTCGGTTACACCAACAGTAAATCTTTCGTTCTCTATCTCTTTATCAATTTTCACATTGAAATTGTAATACTGCGCCAGCTTATGCATGATATCAGCTAATCTCGCCTGGTCGAATGCAAATGAATCTCTTTGCCAGGCGGTCGCTTCTTCAGGCCGGCTCATCTTGATCACGCTGAAACTACCATTGTTGAATACACTCTGCTCACCGGGTTCCAGTTTAGTGGGAACCGATTCATCGCGTTTCCCAACCAGCACAGATCCTTCCAGCAAGGATACTTTCAGTATCCCGGTACCTTTATAAGCATCCACATTGAACCGGGTTCCCAATACCCGCGTTTCGCTGCTGTCTGTGCGAACAATAAAAGGGCGTTGCTCATCTTTTACCACATCAAAATAAGCCTCGCCATTCAGATCAACCTTGCGGTAACAATTGGTGAATGCTTCAGGATAGCGCAGGGTGGTATTCGTGTTCAACCAAACCTTCGATCCGTCTGGAAGGGTGAAGGAAATTGTTTTGCCGGCAGGGCTATGGATGGTCTTATATTCCACCACCGCCAGGAGATTGGTTGCCTGCTGCCTTTTGTTGATGATCAGGTAGGCAGCTGTGCACAACATGATCCCAATGATAATGGCTGCCACCAACTTTACTATCAGGTTTCTTGGTGGCCGGCTGGAAAGAATGTGTTTCAACAGGGTATCGGGATTGTTTGGATGGACCGTCCTATCTTCCTCAACATAGATAAGATTATGCTCCTGTTGTTGCAGGAAACTTTCCCAGTCCGGTTTTGCCATATCGATCCTGAGCCTTTGCTCAATTTCTGCTTCACTCACAAATTGTTGTGCCTGGATATGCGGCTGGCTGATCCACTCCTCCCAAAGCAGCAACTCAGCCGGAGAGGCTGTACCAGCACTGATCTTTAAACGGATCTCAAAGAGTAATTCGGTTTGCATATTCCAGGTTTATATATCCCTGATAGTATACAACTCCGGTATGCCTGTTTTTATAGGCATTTGGCGAGATTATATTTTCAGGAAAAACTAATTGCTTAATTGTCAATAGTAGTCCGGCCTAGTGCCTGTATTTAGTAAGCTCATTCCTCAGGTCCTTAAGCAGGAGGGATTTCTTATTGTAAGCGCCTTTGACGGTATGCCCGGTTTTGGCGGCAACCTCAGCCATCGACAAAGATTTGTCTAAACAACAGTCCAGGAAGAACCGGTTTTCTGCTGATAAAGTGGACATTACTTTCTGCAGGTGTTGATCGGAGATGGATGTCTTATGAAGAGCGAGGAGCTCATCGTCAACCAGGTTTGATTCGAAGTATGAAAATTGAGCACTGCGCTTTTTGTCTTTTTTCGCTTTCGCCAGGTAATCAAAACAGGCATTCCTTACTGAAACGCACAGGTAAGCTTTGGCATCCAGGAAAGTAGGGAATGTTCGCTTTGTGTTCAACAGCTTTACAAATACCGTTGAAACGATATCCTCTGCATCCTCTTCATTCAATGTAAACCTGATCGCATAATCTACCAGGAAACCCCAGAGTGCTTCGTATAAGCGCTTCGGGGTACAGGAGGAGATGGGCTCATCTCCATTAGATTGGGATACTGTGATCATTGATTGATTAGTATTTAATGTCTTTTAGTACTGGAAAGGATGTTTAATGTTGCCCCTATTATAACGGGTCATATGCCATGCCGGTACTTTCGCAATCGGGAAAATTTGAAAAAAAATAATGATAACGATGAGGAACAAACGAAAAAATAATTTCGCAAATCATTGAGCATAAACATATACACAGCAATAAATAGGGAGACCCATAAAAAGGGTGAATTCATCTGACCAGACACTGAATTTTTCAGTACCAGTTTGTCTTTCACTGTCTAACCTTTATTTTCCCTACCTTTACCTCCACAAAAGTCCCCCAACTTTTATACTCATGAAAAAGGCAAAATCCCTCTCCCAGGAATTGCCCATGTCTTCTGTTCTCACACTTGAACAGGAGCGGCAGGTATTATTGGACCTCGGCAATGATATCACAAGAGTTCGCGACAAAAACGATCTCCTCATCCTCTTCTCCAAACGGATCAAAAGCCTGTTCTACTTCACGCATACCATCGTAACGCTTATCGAGGCAAAAGATGAAACCTATACGCCATTCCTCCTGGATCACACAGCGTCTCCCATCAGAACACATGCCCGTTACCAGGAAATGGTGGAGTATCATTTTGCCCTCAATGATCCCTGGATCCAATCCGTACTGGAAGCAGACGGCCCGGTATCCTATATGCTGGAAGATGTGATGGACCTTCCCCAAAGTCCGCCATTCCTCCGCGTGAACCACAGCGCAGGCGTCAAAGAGATCCTCATGACCAAACTCATGAACAAAGAAAAACCCATGGGCTTTATCCATATCTACTCAGACCGCGATAACAGTTTCACAGATGAATTCCGCAGCATCATCAAAGGCATCACGCCACAGCTCTCTTCCGCCATCGCCAATATCATCAAGAACGAAGAGATCCTGGATAAGGAAAAAGAAAAATCATTCCTCCTTGATTTTTGCAGCGAGATCGCCATGGTCAGAACAAGGGACCAGCTCGCCGCCGCAGTACACACTGCTCTCTACAAACTCAACGCACAACGCGGCTATGTGATAAGAAAGATCAATGAAGACGGTGAAACCCTCAGCGCCTATATCTACGATCATGAACTTGTACAATCAGGCAATGCTGATTTACTGCAAATGCTCTCCACCAGTTTTCCCATCAACGATGGACTGCAGAACCGCGTGCTGGATAGCTATATCCCTTTATTGTTCAGCGTAGAGCGCGAGATCCAACGCGGTATCAGTTCCGCTTATCTTCATCACTGGAAGAACCTCGGACATAAAACAATTGTTGGTATCCGCTTACACCACGGTGAAACCAATCTCGGCATCTTATGGCTCGGCATCGATGAGATCAATATTCAGTTACTGCAGGGCATCTGCTCACAGATCTCCATCGCCATGGCCAATATCATGGCCAATGAACAGATCGTGAACACACAAAAGGAGCAGGCATTCCTGCTGGATTTTAGTAAAGATGTTTCACTGGTGAAAACAAAACCGGAACTGGAAGCAGCCATCTTCCGCGTGTTCGATAAGATCATGCACACCAAGCTCGCCATGATAAGAGTGTTTGAGGAAGATGGTGTTCATCTTCGGCCATTCATGTTCGATAGGTCCCTGTTTGAGAACGCAGGTATCCTTTTCGATGAGCTCTCCAATCACCTGATCACCGCCGATGAACCCTATACAGCCAAAGTACTCGCCAGCACGGAAGGCGTGGTGTTCAACGTGGAAGAAGAGATCGATAGCGGTAATACCTATGCGAAACTCTGGCAAACTACCGGACTGAAGAATATGCACAGTCTCCCCCTGCGTGCGGGCGACAAGATCATCGGCACCATCTGGCTGCTGGCCGACTGGCTCAGTCAGCTCGTGCTCAAAGGCATCTGCGCGCAGATCTCCGTTGCTATTGCCAATATCCTCGCCAATGAAAAACTCCTCGCTTACAAAAAACAACTGGAGCAGGAAAACCTCTACCTCAAAGAGCAGATCAGAAATATTTACAACTTCTCCGAGATCATCGGCAATGCGGCTGCTATGCAGGATGTGTACCGGTTGATGTCGCTGGTGGCGGACTCGGGCACTACGGTATTGGTGCTGGGTGAAACAGGCACCGGCAAGGAACTGATAGCGCGCGCCCTGCACAACGCTTCGCCGCGAAAAGATAAACTGATGATCAAGGTCAACTGCGCAGCGCTTCCTGCCAATCTCATCGAGAGCGAGCTCTTCGGTCATGAGCGAGGCGCCTTTACCGGCGCAATAGACAGGCGCATCGGTAAATTCGAGCTCGCCAATCACAGCACTTTATTCCTCGATGAAATAGGAGAGCTGCCACTGGAAGCACAGGCCAAACTCTTACGCGTGATCCAGGAACGTGAACTGGAAAGACTGGGCGGGAAGCAAACGATCAAGATCGATGTGAGACTGATCGCCGCCACCAACCGCAGCCTGGAAGAAGAAGTGAAAGCAGGACGCTTCCGCGCGGATCTTTATTTCCGTCTCAATGTATTTCCCATCACACTACCACCATTGCGTGACCGGATGGAAGACATCGAACCACTCACTCATTTCTTTATAGAAAAATTCAGCAAGAACACCGGCAGAAGGATCAGGAAAGTTGCGCCGAAAGTATTGCAACAATTACGCGCTTATACCTGGCCAGGCAATGTGCGTGAACTGGAGCACCTGATTGAACGCAGCATACTGCTCACTACGGATGGAGAAATGCGCGATGTTTTCATTCCCAAACATAACGGCGCCGATAAACCGGAGTTGTCGCAGATCTCCAACCTGCCACTGGAAGAAATAGAACGTGGATATATAATCGAAGTACTGAAACGTTGTTCAGGTAAGATCTCCGGCGCAGGTGGCGCAGCAGAGATCCTCAAAGTTCCCGGTAATACGCTCCATTCAAAAATGAAAAAATTGAAGATCACCAAGGCGGATTATTTCGCCTGATCAAATCCCTGTATATGGTGAAAGAATCCGTGCTTTCACTGAATATCGTGAATTTTCGCAGGGCTGTTTTGCTATACTGATCTGGAAATTAGTTGATTAACGGTTTGGCATTTAATTGGTCTCTATTAGGATGAAAATGTAATCTTAAAAAAGTCGAATTATGAAAATCGTAGTCATCGGAGGCTCTGGCCTCATCGGATCAAAAGTAGTAGCGAAACTTCGTCAGCTGGGCCACCAGGTGATAGCTGCTTCTCCGGCAACCGGAATCAATACTATCACCGGCGAAGGACTGGCGGAAGCCCTGACCGATACCGATGTTGTTGTGGATCTTGCCAACTCCCCTTCCTTTGAAGACAAAGCTGTACTTGAATTCTTCCAGACTGCAGGCCGTAACCTGCTGGCTGCGGAAACCAATGCAGGTGTAAAACATCATGTCGCCCTCTCCATTGTAGGCGTTGACCTGATGCAGGACAGTGGTTACATGCGCGCCAAACTGGTGCAGGAAGACCTGATCAAAAAATCCGGCGTTCCCTACACCATCCTGCGTAGCACCCAATTCTTCGAGTTCATCGGAGGCATTGCACAGGTGGCCACGGAAGGAGAGCTGGTGCATATCTCCAACGTGAAATTCCAGCCCATTGCTGCCGAAAATGTTGCCGGCTTCGTAACTGAAGCGGCATTGCAACCACCTGTGAATGGCATTATTGAAATTGCAGGACCGGAACGCTTCAACATGCCCGAGCTGGTACATCGCTACCTCAAAGGACTGAACGATCCCCGCAAAGTAGTGCCCAACACGGACGCCCGCTATTACGGCGCACAGATCACAGAAACATCGCTGGTGCCTGAAGGCATTGCCAAACTCGGCAGCGTGAATTTCGAAACCTGGTTGTCTGCACAACCCGCCAGCGCTTAAGATCACCACCTGGTATGCTGGCTGTTGAAACGAAGACGACGGGTGACAGTTTGCCGAGGCGGTTGTAACGGGAGTGCACTTTCCACCTGTTCGTGCACCTGGATCTCCCCACGCCGGCGCATGATCCCTGCGAAAACCGGTCAACAACACGGCAAGTCAACAGGCAGCATACCATTTTCTTCTTCCCACGATTATTCACTATTCAATCTATAACCATGAATCTCTCTTTCATCCATCCATTCAAACTGAACCTGAGACTAAGTACGGTTACAACTGATCTCCCCGATATCCATAAACACCAGCCACCACACAGCAGTACGGAAGGAAGCGAGTTCCTTGACCAGGGACTCAGAATGGAAGATTATATTCCTGTGTATACGGAAATAAATGTTTCTCCCGGCAACCCGGAAAACCTGTTCTGATCCTATATACATCGTTTAACACTTAAAATCTTTTGTATGCAAAAATTTGAATCACTCACCGATGCCGTTTCCGAACTGAAGGAAAAAGGCTACCAGGCGGAATTCGATGCAGAACCCTTCTGCCTTTATTGCAGCGACCTTGACATGCGCCTCAACCCGGATGAATTCCATGTAGATGCTATCTACAATTTTGAAGAGGTTGGAAAACCGGATGATAACGCAGTAGTATATGCGATCTCGTCAGCACATGGTGTAAAAGGATTGGTTGTAGATCCCTCACAAGCCATCTCCCAGCATTGGGATTTTGACATGGCAAAGAAATTACGGTACCAACCCGTTACTCCCAAACCATAATTCCCCAATTCCTTAAACATTGTTATGAAATTCAAGATATCCGGTGCATTGATATGCGCTGTACTATTCCTTTATTCAAATAACCAGGTTATGTCGCAAAAATTAAAAGCAGAGAACGATACTCGTATATTCCTTCCCGTAAGAAACTTTCTGAAAGCGCTCAACTCGGGAACAGGTAAACCAATTGAACAGCTCAGCCCCGCAGCAGCCAGGCAGGTATTGACGGATGCACAAAACTCGGTACCAGTTGATTACTCCGGTATCGAAGAATCGGAAACTATCATCACCCAGGACGGTGTGCAGGTAAAAGTACATATCACAAAACCGACAGGAGCAAAGGCAGGTGCGCCAGTGTTTATTTATGTACACGGAGGCGGATGGGTGTTGGGAGATTATCCAACACACAGAAGAATAGTAAGGGATTTGGTTGTGGCAAGCGGGGCTGTAGCTGTTTTCCCGGATTATACGCCATCGCCGGAGGCAAAATACCCGGTAGCTATCAATCAGATCTATGCCGCTACAAAATGGGTGGCGGAACACGGACAGGAAATAGGCGTGAACGGAAAGAATCTCGCAGTAGTTGGCAATAGCGTTGGCGGTAACATGACAGCGGCCGTAGCCCTGATGGCAAAAGATAAAGGCGGTCCATCAATCAAATTGCAGGTGATGCTCTGGCCCGTAACAGATGCCAATTTCGAAACAGGTTCCTACAAAGAGCTGGGAGAAGGCAGGTTCCTTTCCAGGAATATGATGATCTGGTTCTGGGATAATTATCTCCCCGATCTGAATACACGAAAAGACATCTATGCATCTCCGTTACAGGCAGGCATCGATCAGCTGAAAGGATTGCCGCCCGCACTGATCCAGACCGCCGAGAATGATGTGCTGCGCGATGAAGGAGAAGCTTATGCCCGCAAACTGGATGAAGCAGGCGTTCCGGTTACACTCACCAGGCATATGGGACTGATCCACGATTATGGCCTGCTGAATCCGCTCGCAAATGTTCCTGCTGTTCAAACCGCGCTGTTGCAGGCGGCTGCCACAATCAGGAAAGCCCTCGCTGAATAATTCAATGTCTTTCTATTTTATAAGCACTTAAATCAACAGTTATGTTCAACACTAAGAAAACCCTGGCAGGGATCCTGCTGGCTGTAATAACTATGTTCTCATTTCCTCAACAAGCTAAATCTCAAAAAATGACAGAAGGTGTAAAAAATATTGTGCTGGTGCATGGCGCATTTGCCGATGGTTCCAGCTGGGCAAAAGTGATCCCGCTGCTGCAGGCAAAAGGATACAATGTAGTAGCAGTACAAAATCCGCTCACATCACTGGGTGATGATGTGGCCGCAGCCAAACGCGCCATCGCTTCTATGAATGGCCCTGTATTGCTGGTGGGCCATTCCTATGGCGGAATGGTGATCACGGAAGCAGGCAATGATCCCAAAGTAGTGGGGCTGGTATATGTATGCTCACTGGTTCCCAATGATAACCAGTCGGCCGTAGACGTAACATCAGCATTCCCTCCTGCGCCTGGTAGCGGCGAATTCCAGGTAGATGCCAGCAATTTTATCACACTATCCAGTAAAGGCATCCATCAATATTTTGCGCAGGACCTGAAAAAAGTAGAAAGGGATGTGGTGCATGCCACACAAGTGCCCTGGACAGTAAAAGGTACTAACGACAAGATCACAAAGGCTGCCTGGAAAACAAAACCATCCTGGTTTTTGATCGGGCTTGAAGACCATATGGTGCCCCTGGATCTGGCGCGCGCAGAAGCAAAAATGATCAATGCTACCGTGCTTGAACTGAAAGCAAGCCATGTGCCGATGGTATCGCAACCATCCAAAGTGGCCAGCTTTATTGCAGGTGCTGCCCAGAAATTGTAATCTTTCGCTTGAGCTATACAGTTATCAATTTTTTATTCATCAGTAAAAACAAATCAAAATGCAAGAATTCTTAATTGCTATTCACAGGGACCTCACCGGAAAGAATCCGGTTCCCTCACCAGATCAGATGCGCGATGCGCTGAAACCTTACCAGGAATGGATCGCAGGCATTGCTGCCGCTGAAAGGCTGGTAGCACCTGTGAAGAGATGGGATGTGGAAGGAAGAGTGATCACCGGCGCAGGTGATGTAGCTGAAGGTCCTTACGCTGAGAAACATAAATCGATCGGAGGCCTGTTCGTGATCAGGGCTAATGACTACGACGAAGCTGTTGAGATTGCCAGAAAATGCCCCATCATTCAATATGGAGCAATAGTTGAAGTCAGGATGGCGATCCCTGCCGCTTAGTGCTCAAGGTTGATTGGGGCTGACAAAAAAGGCTGTTACATTTCATTTCGCTGTGCCCACTCGCTCGCCTCCCGGCGAGTGAGTTTTGTTCCGTCGCCTCCGGCGACACAACGCTCGCCGGGAGGCGAGCAAATATAAGTCACTCGCCGGAGGCGAGCGACTGCCAGCTCCCCGCTCTTTTTAGTCAGCCCCATTTCCCCTGCCATTTTTTTGATTTTTCCATTTGTTGAGCCATGCCAGGTTCCGCAACCTGTCTCTGAAAGCTGCGGCGCCGATCGCTGAATTGGAACAGATCATGAAGGAGGCGTCAGGCCGGCCATTGGTGAAATGAATACAGGCAAGATTGTATCCTATGATGAGGAGGACCCTGAATAGGGTATGCCAGTCACGCCGTGTATAATACCTGAAGAGCTGCTTCTTATTGTAAGTAGTTAGTTCCCTGTAGTGCTTTGCATCTTCTTCCAGATTCCTGGCAAGTACGCTCTGCGTGGCAGTATCGATATTACCGCTTGCTGCTACTTGCCGCAGCAACTCAACAGAGGCGTAATTGGGCTCCCTGAAGAGCGGGGAATTTTCACTTTCCTGAAGTTCAAATCTTTTACTGTCCATATAACAGTGATCATTAAATGAATTAATACTTGAACAATGGGTCCATCCGGCAACTGTTTTGCCGTTACAATAAGTTTAATGTCAGTTGATCTTGCTTTGAAAGAAAGGAAATTGAAAGGAGTGCTGATGCATTGAATGCCCTAACCTTATGCTTTTTTTGTGCCTGTTTTGCCGGCTGCAACTGATGCAGCCCTGGTCTTCGTTGAACGTGGCGTTTTTCCAGTTTCGATCTGGTATCTTTCCCGGCCCACTGGTCGACGGTGTTTTCTTTCAGTTTTATTATGTTCCTCCTGGTTGTCCAGGATCTGGCTGAATTCCTCATATGTAATACCCAGGGCATTTTTGTAAACCTTAATTTCGCTATGCCTGAACATACCAGGATTTTCCACTCTTGACCAGATGGTGTCGGAATTACTGTCTATGAATTCGCCAACAATGGCAGGGCCGATCATCTTCACCATCAGGTACAGGAAGTCTTTCTTCTTCCTGGTTTCATTTGTAGTCACCTCCTTGAAGGTGTCAAATGCTGATTGTGGTTTGGACTTCGTTCCTTTGGCCATAACACAAAAATGCGAAGTTTGTCTATTCTTCTATCATACAACGTCATAAGCTTCTTTTTTAAAGATTATTGTACTGAATTCCATTTTTACACTTTTTAAATAGAAAAGCTATTTATAGACCCTTCCCCGGAAGGGCCTGAAAATCAGACCCTGTGGGATATTTATCATTCAGTTAACTTTTTGAAGTCCCATTCTGTTGTCATGAGTTTGTACCATGTTGTAACTTTACATTCCTTATCAATGCTAAGTTCCTGTCGGCCATTTCTTCTGCTGCTGTAGTTATATCAATTCATTCATCTAAAAATTTAAGTACATGAACAAGATCCTATCTTGCTTCCGGAAAAGTCTGTTGCCCGTAATAGCGGTGGTTGTAGCAGGAGTATTGTTCTCGGCCTGTCTGAAGGATAATGATGGCGACAATTCCCAGATACCTGCGGCAGGCCTGATGGCATTCAATCTTGCGCCAGACCAGCAATCGCTCGTGATAAGATTATCCGGTAATTCACTCACAAATTCACCATTGGCATACCAGAGTTTCACAGGTGTTTACCAAAACATTTATACTGGTAACCGTTCGGTAGGTGCATTCGATTATCTTTCTTCAACACCACTGGTTGCTTCCAATCATAGCTTCGAACAGGGAAAGTATTATTCTCTTTTCGTGGTGGGACTGGATAGCAATTACAGGAACGTGATCTCTACAGACAATTTCGACAGTCTGTCTGCTTCATCCGGCAAAGCATTTGTGCGTTATATCAATGCAGTTATAGATTCTGTGAATACAGCCAATGTGACCATCACATCAGGTGGCAGCTCTGTGGTGAACCACAATGCTGCGTATGCAACAGTTAGTGAATTCAAAGAAGTAGCGCCCGGTGAGATCACCATTGCAGTGAAAAGCAATAATGGTGTGGATGTGAACAGGACCATTTCCGTGGAAGCTAAAAAAGTGTACACAATTCTACTTTCCGGTGTACCGGGAGCAACCGATGAGAATACTAAAGTGCAGATCAAATTTGTAACGAATGGAACATTGACAGATGATCCGTCGAAGAGTTAATCAAATCATTCAACAAATAAGGGGCTGACTAAAAAGGTTGTTACATTTCATTTCGCCGTGCCCACTCGCTCGCCTCCCGGCGAGTGAGTTTTGTTTAGTCGCCTCTGGCGACGCGGAGTTCGCCGGAGGCGAACAAATAGAAGTCACTCGCCGGAGGCGAGCGACTGCCAACTCTCCGCCCTTTTTAGTCACCCCCTTTTATGGACTGTCTGGAGCTGCTGTGGGCGGGCCTTTCAGGCCAAGGTCCTTCAGCCGGTGGCGGATCTTTCTCATGAATCCTTTGCCGGGGTCGGTTTTGACTGTCCGGTAATTCTTGTCTTTTTCTTTCCAGATGGGATCGCCATCAAACAGCGTGTATTCATAATGCCCGATCACATATTCGATATCATATTTCTTTTTGAGATAGCGTATCAGCGCTTCGTTGGATTTCAGCTGTGCGCGTGTGAGTGGCTCCTTATTGCTGCCTACATTTTCAACACCGATGGCGCAATAGTTCAGCCCGATCACATGCCTGGCAAAAACAGTATCTGGCAATTGCCTGAAAATAGTGCCATCACGGTCTATCAGGTAATGCGAAGAAACATTGAGATTGCCTGAAGCGGCTATGTCTTTTCTCCCGCCTTTCAATGTGGGCGCATAGAATGCATCGTAGGATTGTTCCAGCGATGGTATGGCTGTCCAGTGCAACACCACCATCCTGGGCTGGATGGTGGGTTTACTGGTTTTGATACCATGACGTTCTTCCATATAAGCGAGTGAAAGCTGTTTCCTTTCTTCATCGAATACGATCGGCTTTTCAAGCACCCTGAAACTGGGACGTGAGCAGGATGCAAGGCCCGCCGAAGCTGCCAACAGAACGATCGATAGTAGTTTCATCATTGCCATCAGGGTTTATCCCACCATAGTGGCGTGAGCAGTCTGTATTTTTCTGAATTGTCGCCAACCGCTTCGGGATTCCTGTTCTGTTCATTGGTTTCATAAACCATACCGCGGATCCATTGGCTGTTATTGGCTGCATCGAAGATCACTGTGTTGATATTGGCTGGCCTGCGCAATGAGGGCCCGTAGATATCGTTGCTGTAATCCATTCTGCGCATATCCACCCATGTTTCGGGGTTCAGGCACTGTGTGATATACTTCTGACGCATGATATGGCTGAGGCCCTGTGTAAGGTTATCGAAATGATCTTCGAGGTGATCGGCATTCTGTGCACTCCAGTAGGCATTGATATCTCCTGTGCTCACACCGAGTTTACGCATGTTTGCGCTTACTCCTTCCCGGTAGGCATTGAGCGCTTCTGTTTTTTTGTTGGAACGAAGGTTTGCTTCCGCTTCAATCAGCTTCACTTCGGAGTAGGTAATGAAAGGGAAGGGAGAGGTCACATTGGTGTAAAAGCCACTCCTGCTGAAGGGTCCATAATCAGCTGCATTGGTGAAACTGCCTGTTCCGTCCATGCCGCCGGCCAAACCTGCGCCAGATCTGAGACCTCTGTATTCACCATCGGAAGGCGCCGGTTGCATGATTTTGTGGATCCTGGGATCCTCATAGGGCGTTTCCGTTACAGGGAATTTGGTGAGCATGTTCACGAAGAACTGCGTCCAGGTGAAATAGCGGGGATCGGTTGCGCTGGTAAATCCGCCCCAGCTGGAGAATGGGTTCTCATCCGTTTGTTGCGCGCCCGCGATATAGGGGAACTGTGCATCCATGCCATCTGCATTGAAGGCATTGCCGCAGGCTGTAATGATGGCTGCGGGATCATACAGGCTGCCTTTTTTGGAGAGGTGATTGAGGTATCTCGCTTTCAGGGCCCATGCAAAACGGGTCCATTTGTTCACATCTCCATTGAACATGATATCGCCACCGCTGTAGTTGAGCGGCGTGTTATTAGACATGCCGAAGAATTTAATAGCTTCTGTCAGCAAAGAATCGATGTATTTATACGCAGTCTGCTGATCATCCATTTTAGGCTGCAGTTTGATCTGCGAAACGCCGTCATAATAATCGCTTGCCACGATGGAACCGTATTGGTCAGCCAGCATGCCCAGGTTCATGGCCAGCAATACGGAGCCTGCACCTGCGAAATGATAATTCTGTTCTTTCTTGCCGAGCACGATCAGGTCTACACAGTTGGGCATTGTGAATACGTAGGCATTCTGCCAGAAGAAGTAGCTGGCAGTAAAGCGCCAGGTTTCTGCATTTCGGTTAGAGCCGGTGGTTAGTTTGGTGGCGCCGTATTGCATTACGCCAACCATTTCCCGGGCGCCTCTCCACATGGAGGAGCCATTGGAAGTGGTAATCGCTCCAATCAGCCTGGTATGCGCCGGTATCTGCGTGGGGTTGTTCGGGTCTTTATTTACATCGAGGAATTTTTTACAGGAGCTGAAAGGACCCGCCACTGCCAGAAATGATACAACTAATATGATATGATTGATTGTTTTTTTCATGATCCTGAATTTTAGAACGTTACTTTCAAACTGAAATCGAAACCACGTGTTGCAGGGATACCCAGGTTGTCGAAACCGAAGGAACCGCTTCCGCCTACACCTGCACCGCTGCCTGATACTTCAGGGTCCACGCCTGAATAGTCAGTGATGAGTATTAGGTTACGGCCGGTAATGGAAACCATTGCCCTGCTGAAAGGTGTTTTACCCAGCCACTTTGCTGGAAGACTGTAATTCAGCGTTGCATAACGTAAACGATACCACGAACCATCTTCCACAAAATCATATCCCTGGAATGGATAGAGGGTTTCATAAAAGTTCTGGTCCAGTACAACACTCTGGGTATTCTTGTTTCCTGAAGATTCGATGATGCCATCAAATACCTGTGTTGAGCCACGGTTTAGCGTTTTGGTACTGAGGCCAGACCTTACAAGATAGTTTTCTGTAGCATTATAAATATCTCCACCAACTCTCAGGTCCCACATGAAGGTCAGTGAAAAATTCTTGTAGTTGAGCGTATTGGTGATACCTCCCAGCCAGTCGGGGTTTCTGTCTCCGATCTGTTTCAGGGTGGATTGTACTTGCGGATAGCCGGCATCTGTAAGGAGCAGTTCTCCGGCGGTATTGCGTTTCCAGACGTTACCATTGATACCGAAGAGGCTTCCGTTCAGGAAAGCGGCGCCCTGTGCTACATTGCCTGCGGCCCAGGCATCAGACAGTTCAACGCGGTCCAGGCTTCCGGGTAATGATTTCACAGTGGCTTTATTCCTGGCAAAATTCAGGTCCACTGTCCAGGAGAAATCCTTACTCTTAACAGGAGTTGCGTTGAGGATCACTTCAATGCCTTTGTTCTCGATGGATCCTCCGTTCAGATAAGAAAGGAATGAGCCTGAAGTGGGTGGAGTCCTGGTGCCCAGGATCTGATCGTCAGACAAAGTGCGATAGTAGGTGAAATCCAGTCCCAGCCTGTTATCGATAAACCTTGCTTCTGCGCCGATCTCGATGGAATTGGTGAACTCCGGGCGAAGTGAAGGGTTGCCATAGAAATTATTGGCATTGAGAATGAATCCGCGGGGATTGATGGTAAATGTATTGGTCACATTGGAAAGGGTGGTGGCCAGCACATGTGGAGGCGCATCTTTACCTACCCTTGCCCAGGATGCGCGGACCTTTGCATAGGAAAGCACTTTACCTTCGCGCTTCATGCCAAATTCATCCAGCAGGTCAGTTACTATCACGGTGCCGCTCACTGCAGGGTAGAAGAAAGATTGTGCATCTACCGGCAGGGTGGAAGACCAGTCGTTCCTGCCTCTTACATTCAAATAGGCGATCCCTTTCCAGTCGATACTCAGATCACCGAAGAGGCCCACGATCCTTCTTCTTTGGATGGAGCCGGAGGTGAGGCGGTCGCTTGGTAAGGTATTGTTGATGCTGGGAAAGCTGGGGTCGATGAAGTTACGTCCGTAAGCGAACTCGGTATTTGATTGGAAGCTTTCTACGTTGTTACCAACGGTAAGGCTCAGGTTGAAATCTTTGATCGAGTGTTTTCCCGTGACCAGCAAGGTGGAAGTAGTGATCTGATTCTTGCGGGTGGAGTTGGCGATGGCTCCTTTTTCTTCACCGATGATGGTTGTACCTGCGCCTCTTACACTGGAGAAGGAACTGGTGAAATAATCCGTTCCGAGGCGGTAGGTAACGTTGAGGAATTTGAAGGGGTCATATTCCACATTACCGATGAAGAGCATCCTGTCTACTTTTTCAGAAAGCGGGTTGTGCTCCACACCCCAGTATGGATTGTCTGTTCCCACGATAGTGCGTTGTGTTCCGTCTGCATTGAGATAATTGCGCATATCATCATTCCTGGGCCAGAAGATCACGCCCATCATGGTGCCGCCTCCGCTGGTGGTGGTGGAGGAAGTTTCTGATACACCTTTTCCCTGCAGTACATAACCTCTGTCTGTATGCGAATAACTGGCGTTGCCGCCAATCTTGAATTTGCTGCTGAGGCGTGAGTCGGCAGCAAGGCGGAAGGATTTCCTGGAGAAGCTGGTGGAAGGAACGATACCGTCCTGGTCCAGGAGAGAGGCAGAGCCAAAGAAGGTGGAATTATCTGTTCCCCCGCTGACGGAGATATCGTGTCTTTGTGCAAAACCGGATTTGAAGAAGTTACCGAGATTGTCGTAGATCGGTTCTCCCTGACCAAAAGTGGGACCCCAGGAGCCGATGGCAGCGGGGTCGTAAACGCCCTGCTCACCCTGCTTGTATATGTTTTGCATATCGGGTAAGCGGCTTACTTTATCTGTTGAGAGCGTACCTGAATAGTTCAATGTGGCTTTTCCTGAAGCGCCTTTCCTGGTGGTGATGATCACTACGCCTGAAGCGGCGCGCAGACCATATAGTGCTGCTGCGGCAGGGCCTTTCAATACAGTAATACTTGCAATGTCTTCAGGATTAATATCTATAGCCCTGTTGGAAGGTGGTGCGCTGCTGGCTACCATATTGTTGCCCTGGGTAATGGCGGTGCTGTTGTCCATGGGTATACCATCGATCACATACAATGGCTGGTTATTGCCACTCAGTGAAGTACCGCCGCGGATCAGCATGATGGATGAAGCTCCGGGTGAGCCGCCGGAATTGGTGATCTGTACTCCTGCTACCTTTCCCTGCAGGGCATTCACGATATTGGGTTGATGTGATTCTGTGATAGCCTGGCTCTTTACTTCCTGAACGGAATAGCCCAAAGCCCTTTTCTTTTGCGTTACACCGAATGCCGTAACCACTACGGCAGTTTCAGTTTTGTCATCGCCGGTAAGTTTGATGGAAAGATTGACTGTACGGGAAGACACTGTTACTTTTTGGGATTCGGTAATATAACCAACAAAAGAAACTTCGATGGTGTAATTACCCGGTTCTACGGCATTGAAAACGAATTTACCATCAGCACCGGTACTGGTGCCGCGGTTGCCGGGATTCAGTACTACCGATGCGCCTGCTACAGGATCGCCTTTATCATCGGTGACGATCCCATTGATCTGTTGTGGTGGTGCAGGCGTACGATGATCATCAATGGTGATACTGATCACTTTGTCGCTGATCATCTTGTAACGAAGCCCGATACCGGGCAGGAGCTTGTTGAGCACGCTGCTTACCGGTTCGTCCACTGCATTCACATCCACTTTCTCATTTACTGGAATAATGGATGCGCTGTAAAAGAAATGATAGGCTGTTTGCTTTTCGATCAGCCGGAAAAATTTCTCCAGGCTGACCTGTTTTGCTTTCAGCGTCACTTTGGCGTCCTGTCCATTTACATTTGCAACTACTTGTAGACTGCATGCTAAAAGAAAAATGGCGGTGAGTCTCATAGTCAGAAGCAGTTTTTTCATTGCATTGCGGGCGGGTGCCTGTCCTGGGACTTTGCAATTTTGCATACCTGATTTGGTTTATAGTTAACAATAGAAGCAGGATGAGGGTTATCCGGTCTGCTTCGTACAAATTCCGAAAGGGTGTGAAAGTGCATTCCTTTTGTTTATTTGTACAGTATCAAAACTGTATTGTCTTCTACTTTTCTGAACTTCAGCATTGGAATGGAAAACTGCATACTCTCCAGCACTTTATCCAGTGGTTCCGTTTCAAAGCTTCCTGTACACGTGATTGGTTCCAGTTCAGGTGATTCTATGATGGTTTTTATGCCATACCATTTTTCAATCCTGGCAGCAACGGAGCTAAGGGGTTCATTATCGAAAACAAGTCTGTTCTCCATCCAGGCTATTTCGGAGATGCTTCCCAGTTGGTTTTTCTTCAGGCTGTCAATTTGGATGTCATGGGGGACTATAGCGACGCTTTTCTTGCCTTGTACTTCTTTTTTATTGGTGCCGGCCTGTTTTTCAACTATCAGCTTTTGATAAGGCACCAGAATAAAGCGGTGTGCTGCACCTTTATTTTTTTCCGGGACAGTTATTTCCACTTTTCCCCTTAGCAGCGAGGTTACTTCCGCTTTTTCTTCAGGATACGCCCTTACATTGAAGGCCGTGCCCAGTACGCTAAGCTTCATAGCGCGGGTGTGGATGGTGAATGGAAGGGATGCTTTGGGGGCGATATCGAAATAAGCTTCTCCTGTGAGATGGATTTCCCGGTTGGTTTTGTTGAAGCCTTCTGTGATGGAAAGATGGCTGCCGCTGTTCAGGATCACCTGAGAGCCATCGGGCAATCTGAAGTTCAGCTTTTCCCCTAACTGTGTTTTGAAGGATCTATTCTTATTGAAAAAAGAATGGTCGCCTGAAAACAGCCATACTGCAGACAAGAGGAGTATTACTGCTGCTGCGGCGAGTGGCCATATCTTTTTCAAAAAGGGTTTTCGGGGAGTGACCTGTACGCTGATTGCGTTTTCTTGCAGGTCCATTAACTTTTTCCAGCTGCGATTTGCGTTTACCGATTCAAACCTGCACAATTGGGCTTCGAGAAAATCTGGATCATTCAGGTTGTGGAAGAGAGTGGCATTCTCTTCTGAAGCCTGTATCCATTCAGTAAGCCGCACAGATTCGGTTTCTGTGAGGTCACCCGACAGGTGTTTTGTCAATAGTTCTACAACCTGCTTTGTTTGCATCGGTAAAGCATGGAGTGAAATAATCAGATCTTCTCATGAAAGAAGACACGCAAAAAGAGCATTCATCCAAAACAGCTGGTAAATTTTTTTATTGGAGAATGAAAATGATCAGTATAAGATCGATGAGCTGCTGTGCTCTCTTCCAAACCTTTATCCTGAGTAATTGGATGGCCCTGGCTTTTTGGGTCCGGGCCGTTTGGGGGCTGATGCCTAATGATCCTGCAATTTCATCGGAGCTCATGTGCTGCAGGAAATAGAGTTTGAAGATGGTGCGGCATTTATTGGGTAGGTTTTCCATCTCCCGGTAAATATGAGAAAGCAATTCGAGCATGATGATCTCTTGCTGGCTGTTATCTTTTTGTGAGGAAGCTACTGCTTCAAGATAGAGGAACTTTTCTTTGGCGAGGGTCCGCTGTTTATTATTACGGTTTGCGTTGAGGGCTGCGTTTCTTGTTGAAGTGTAGAGAAAGGCTGCAATGCCTGAACTGGATTGGAACTCAATCCGCCTGTTCATCATCTTTTGAAAAACTATCACTACCAGGTCTTCGGCCTCCGGCATATTGCCGGTAATATTTTCTGCATACACACAAAGAGCCCTGAAATGCCGGTCGAAGAGTAATCTGTCGGCCCTCTGATCGCTTCTGTGAAAAGCATCGATCAGTTCTGTCTCGGTTGGCAGATAGTAGTTCATTCTCAGTTTTGGTGGGCAACTTGTTGCCTTCTACAATTTATGGAACTTATCTGGAATTCTCCGCTGTTCCACTAATTGGCGTAATAGCCGGAAATAATGGAGGAGGTGTGGTGGGGGCATCACTGGAGTTTTGGGGGATGGTCGTTGCCAGGCGATTTTTTTCTCTCCGGGAAGGTAAAAGTCATTATCGGTGAAACTGAACTGTACATGAGAATAGATTCCAATTCCACGGATCTCACTGCTTTGGCGCGTGTCGAAATTGGTTTTTCCATAGAATTCAGGCTCCCGTAAATAACATTCCTGTATAAACGCAGGATTGTTATTGGCCCAATACCCGGTCGATGTCCATCCTTGTCCTTTTTAGTTGCCGGAATTGGAGATTTTTCGAACTATTTTCTCAATGATTTGAAATTGTTAGCCAATGGAGTAACCTGGTTAAAGTTTGCCCCTGCACGGCACAAGCAGGCGATAATGGCCGATCATTCAATTGCCAAATGAACAACAGCAGGCGCAACTATAACCATCATTGAAGTAATAATATTCAAAATCGAAGTAATAGCAGTAGCCATAAAAATAGACTGAATACACATACCAGTAGTAAGCACCTGCCAGTAATGCCGTCAGCAATATAATCTTTATCAATAAATAGGTACCCGTATGATGCTGCTGTTTCATGTGGTGGGCAATGCCAAAAATATCTTTTGTATTCATCCTTTATGTTTCATCTTTCCCTTGAAGAGGTCAATAAATCCATGAAATACCAGTACAAATGGATTGTTACTGACAAACCCTGTAGTTATCCCGTATTGCACTTTCTCGGTTTCGGGTTGATACGTTCCAAATAACCTGTCCCATATCATTAGCACACCGCCGAAATTTTTGTCGATATACAACGCATTGCAACCATGATGCACACGATGGGCGGATGGCGTATCTAATATGCCTTCGAGCGGCTTTATTTTACCCACTGCCTCGGTGTGCATGAAAAACTGGTACAGAAGGTTCAGTCCTACCGATAATGCAATCATTACCGGTGGAAATCCAAGCAGTGCCATGGGGGCATAAAAAAATGGAGTGACGATGGCAGAGAACCAGTTGAGCCTGTAAGAGGTAGTGAGGTTCATGTACAAACTTGAATGATGCACTATGTGAAAGGCCCAAAGCGGTTTCCAAACATGTGATGCCCGGTGAAACCAGTAGTATACGAAATCGGTAAAAATAAAAGTGAGAAGGAACAGCAAAAGTCCGGGATCAAATTCAAATAAGCGGTGCCGGTAGAACCACGACAGGATACCTATCTGCAAACCTGCAAACAGCAGTTTCGACAATTGAAATCCTGCCATGATGCCCAGGTTGCTGAAAGTGTCTTTCACCTGGTACATTTTTCTATCGTTTCGCCAGCTCCAGATCATTTCTGCTATGATCAGGATGAGTAGCAGCGTTGTGATCCACAATCTGTAGTTTGATGTTTGCATAGTATAGTATTGTTAGTGGCAGATAACAGTTTTATTTACGATTACTGTCCGTTGAGGTGGTTTTACATACACTACAACTGGTGCAGGTCTTACCAATACGGGCCTGGTGGTTACAAAAACATGCGTGGGTCTCACCACCACTTTTACAGGCGGAGGCACTACCACTACACGACGTACAGGCCGCCTTACGATCACTGTCTGTGCTTTTACTTCCATGGCCAGCATACTCAATGCTATCATCAATGAAATACCTGTCTTTTTCATACAGTAAAATTTGTTCAAAAATAGGAGGGGGATCAGGGCCTGAAAACAGGAAACCATATGAGAAGGCCATATTGGCCGATGAAAAAAATCCATTCCTGTGCATTCGTATTTCATTTTGTCCTTTTCATGGCTGGCCTCATCCTTTCCGCCCGGCAATTTGGTATGTTTGTAGTATGAAGAAGTTTTACCCGGTCACAGGACTGGTAATATCATTTTTTATTGCATCGATGGGATATGTGATGCGGCTGAACCGGGAGGATATCGGTGCATCGGTCCTGACATTTTCTTCTTCATTTGTGAATTCCTTTTTAAGCTGGTTGTTCATACAATATGTGTTGACGTGGAGGAAACCGGCAGGTTATGGCTGGAAAGCTGTGCTGGCCATTGCCGGATGTATGATCATTTCGCTATTCCCTTTTACTATTACACGCCATTTCGCGGAAGTACAGGACCGGGTGGATGCCTTACCGAGGGGCATACAGGCGGTGAATTTCCTCTTGCTGATGCGAGGCTTGGTTATTGGAGGTTTTTTATATTTTATTGCGTACCTGTTGCGGATGTCTGCCAGGAGGCGGCAATCTGAACTGGAGAACGAACAGTTGAAAAAGGAAAACCTGCAGGCCAGGCTCAGCCTTTTACAGGAACAGGTGAGTCCGCATTTCCTGTTCAATTCACTGGGAACATTACGAAGTATGCTGCATGAAAGAGCACCGAGGGAATTCATACAGCGGCTTTCCGAAGTATACCGGTACCTTTTGAACAACCGGATGGCCGACCTGGTGGCGTTGCAGGAGGAACTCGACTTTACACTGGCTTACCTGCATATATTGAATGAGCGGTTTGAAGATGCATTGGTGACTCATGTAGAAATTGCTGATGGCGACCTTCGAAAGCGGCTTCCACCCGCCAGCCTGCAATTACTGGTAGAAAATGCCGTGAAGCACAATGTAGCAACGGCCGGTTCTCCACTCAGCCTTAGTATCCGAACGGAGGAGGGAGACTGGCTGAAAGTGACCAATTCTGTTCAGAAGAAAAACAAGGCAGGGGAAAGCCTGGGCAGTGGGTTGAACAATATCAGGGAACGTTACCGGCTGCTGGCTGGTCTGGATATTGTTGTGGAGGAGACAGCTGCATCTTTCAGCGTTCGGATTCCTTTGTTAAGCTCATAATTATGAATATACTGATCATAGAGGACGAGGCAAAAACAGCCAGGGAGCTGAAAGCTATGGTGCAGCGGCTTGACGACAATCTTGTTGTGACAGGTATGGTCCCTTCTGTAAGAGCAGGTATTGACTGGTTAAGGAACAATCCTTCTCCCCGGTTGATACTTTCGGATATCCAGCTGGCCGATGGCCTGAGTTTCGAGATCTTTCAATCTGTAGAGATAACATGCCCTGTTATCTTTTGTACAGCTTTCGATAGTTATGCCATAGAAGCGTTCAATTCCTACGGTATCGACTATCTTTTAAAGCCCGTTGATGAGGATAAGCTGGCCGCCAGCCTTCAGAAATATGAAAGGATGAAGGAGTGGATAGCACCAAAGCGGGACATCGATTACGGGCAGCTGGAAACAGCTCTTTCAAAATTGCATACAGGATATAAAAGCGGTCTGCTGGTTTACAGTAACGAGAAGATCATTCCCATAAGGACCACCGACATCTTGTTTATCCATTCTGCCGGTGGTAATGTAAGAGTGTATACGAGGAATAAACAAAGCTTCCCGATCAGTGAAGTATTGGATGAGCTGGAACCGCAATTGGACCCCAACCAGTTCTTCCGGGCTAACCGTCAATATCTGGTAAACCGGGAAGCGGTGGTGATGGCCGAGCATTTTTTCAACCGCCGGCTGGTATTGAAGTTAAATGTGGAAACTCCGGAGCAGATCATCATCAGTAAGATGAAGGCTCCGGAGTTGATGGCATGGATGCAGCGCTGAAGAGATCTTATTCCAGATTGAATTGCTGGAAGAATGTCCAGATCAGATCATTTGCATTGATCACCTGTGAAGGTACATCCGCTTTGGCCCTTACCTGTTTGCCACCAGGCCAGGCATGCCCACCGTCCTGCGTAACATAATGTTCAATAATAGCCTGTCCGTTACCGTTAGTCCATTTCAATTGTTTATATCTTTCATCGTCCACTACCACCGTTGCATCGGGCATGCAGTTATTGCGTAGTGCCCAAACATTCAATACGGAGTCTGTAGGTGGAAAATAATAACCGAGTTCATTGGTGCCACCATGATAAGGAACTATCCTGTCGTGTACGGAATGCAGTTCAAGGATTGGCACGGGGCGCTGCTGATTGGCAGGCGGAGTATACACCATGGAGGCGCTTACGGGAGCGATGGCGGCTATTTTATCCGGCAGGTCTGCGGCAAGCCTGTAGGTCATCATACCTCCGTTGGACATACCGGTTACATAAACCCGTTTGGGGTCGATATTAAAATTTCCGGTCATTTTATCGATCAACTGGCTGATAAATGATACGTCGTCGATGCCATTCTTCATGGCAAAATCACAGCAGGTACCGGCATTCCAGGTGCGCAGGCGCAATACGCCATTGCTGGCCACGCCATTGGGATAAACCGCTACAAAGCCAGCCTGGTCTGCTTTTTGGGAGAACCCGTAATCTTTTTCGAACTGGGCGGCATTGCCTCCTGTACCGTGCATTGCGATCACCATAGGGAATCTGGAGCTGGTATCAGAATAATAGGTGGGTGGCAGGTTTACCAGGTAGCTGCGGCCCATCCCGTTCACAGATAGCATGGCTTCAAAATGCCGCGGCGGAGGTGCTGTATCCTTGTCGCAACCCGTGGTCATGGAAGACACACAGAACAGGGAAGCAGCTGTTATCAGGTCAGTTAAGAATTTCATTTGTAAAACTGTTTTATTGTTTTCTTTTCTTTTTGAATTCTTCACGCATTTCTTTCTGCATTTTCTTGTAGGTTTCATACTGGCCTTCATCCAATACTGTTTTCATTTGTTTGTCTTTTTCATCTGTGATCTTACGGAGGGTTTTCAGCCTGGAGAGTTTAGAGCCGCCTGATTCTTTCAGCGATGCAAGTCCTTCGAAGTAAGTAGTGTTGATAGCTTTTACTTTTTCCTGTTGGGTGTCGGAGAGATTGAGCTTTGCTTTATACTCTTCGAACTTCGCACTCAATTCTTTTTTCTGTTCTTCCGTGAGCCTGGATTGTGCATTTACATGCATTGAGAAAATTACTGCGATGATTAAAAAAGCGAACCTGTAAAATGTTTTCATATCAAATTTTTTTGTGTAAATATGATATAGAATGGAGTGAGTTGTTGGAAGAAATTCGATGAAAAGGACAAATCGGGGGATGTAAAATGCGGGGGATTTCCCGGTAAGGAAGCTGGTGTTGTATTGGAGAATTTTCGAACCATTTTCTCAGTGATTTGAAATTGTTAGCCAATGGAGTGACCTGGTTAAAGCTTGCCCTTGCAGCCTCTTGGTATGAAAGTCGTAGCAAATGAGTTTAGGACGTAAACCCCTGACCGGGGCTATTAGATAATGTTATCTTTCAGGGATTCATTAAGCAACAAGATTTTTTGAGTGGGTACTTGAATCAAGTCAAAATTGTTGATGTGAATAAGTATAGACCTTATAAGAATATACCAGGACAATCAGGCAGTCTCTAAAATTACTGATGCGCATATTTCGATATCGTCAGTAGGTACCACTCGTGCCTTCGATGTTGAAATAAAAGGGGAATTGAGAAAAGACCAGGTATTGCCAATTATTGAAAGATTTGGTCGAGACAAGGAGAACTATTTATTGGTCGCCAGGTACATTCCCCAACCTATCAAAGAATATTTTGTAAAGGTAGGGATCAATTACCTTGAGTCTGCTGGTAATTGTTCCATTAAAGCTCCGGGACTCCTTCTATATATTTCCGATCAGAAGGTGACACCTGTCCGGGAAGCGATTCCAGGAAAGCTCTGGAAACGAACCGGACTTAAATTCTTATTAGCTATCATCGAACAGCCAAAGTTGTTGAATGCGCCTTACCGGGAAGTTGTTGAAGCCGCTGACATTGCTGTGTGGAATATCGGTCAGTTAAAAGAAGAGCTTCACAAAGAAGAGTACGTCAAAATCATCGACGGTGAAATGATACTCATCAATCATGATGTATTGATCAGCCGCTGGTCAGGCATTTACGGCGCTACTATGCGCCCCAGGCTCAAAGGCGGCTTTTATCGCTTCCTGAGATCTGCAGACCAGGAGGCCTGGGAGACCTTCACCATTTATGTAGACTATGAAAACAATGACATAATCAAAAAACATCGTATCGTGCCAGATATGGAAGGGGAGATTATTGTATTAGAAAAGTTTTGGGGCATCCTGCCGCCGAGTATTGCATTCAATGATATTCCGGCACCAGCCAATGTTGCTCCTGCTTTGGTCGTATACACGGACCTGGCTAATAGTTTTGATAGTCGAAATCATGAGATAGCCAACTCACCGAAACTGCGCGAACGTATCCTTGGTATATTAGATGAGAAAACTACCGATGCTTACTGGCCTGCATTGTCTGCCGGTATTCATGACGTGCCAGCTACATGAAATTGATTGTTTAAACTGTCGATTCAGCAATACGGTAATCGAAAAAGATCCGCGGGAAGCGGATTTGGGCGAAAACAAAAATGGAGAAACCGATGTCAAAATCGATCTCTCCACCTGGGTTGCCGGAATTGGAGAATTTTCGAACCATTTTTTGAATGATTTGAGGCTATTGTCCATTGCAATAGAGTAGGGTTAGTGATCATCCGGTAAAGACTGGTATGTTACTCAATACCTTTTCTGTTTTGCAACAATTCTACGGATCTTTGATGTTCGGAACTCTGCAGATCCGGAGGTCCTTACATTGCAGGTTCAATCTGCCTTTGTAATTTCGTTTCCCAAAAATATTCTAATTTACGCCAGCAATCATTAATGCTACATATTGGGTAACAGCAACTTACAGATCGAGGACGATGAGAGAGACTTGCTAGAGCAAGTTGCTCGTGGCGATGAGCGGGCATTTTCCATTATCATGAACCGCTATGCCAACCGTATATACTCATACCTTATTTACTGGTTGAAACAGCCTGAGCTGGCTGAGGAAATCCTTCAGGACATATTTACAAGCCTTTGGAAATACAGGGATACCATCACAGGGATTGATAATTTCCCCGGATATATATTCGTGATCACAAGGAACAGGGCCAAAGCCGCTTTAAAACAGCAAATGCTGGGTAGCCAGCCAATAAATCCTGACCATCTCTATAAACTTACCTATGGCCAAACCGGGCAGCAGGAACTCGAATCCAAAGAGTTAATGGAGATCCTTCAACGGGGTATCGACCAATTGCCGGCACGCCGAAAGGAGGTGTTCTTTCTCAGCAGGAAAGAAGACCTTACCTACGAAGAGATCGCCCAACGCCTGGGCATCAGCCGTAGTGCGGTACGACAACATATTGTGGAAGCGCTGGTGTTTCTAAGGCACTATCTGAAAAAAAATGCCGGTATCATTATTTCTATCCTGGCCGGTTTTGTACTGTAAAAAATTATTTTTCTTTTTTTTCAGTCCGACCTGTCCTCTTTCCCAAAATCATACACTCTTATACCAATAAATGCAAAAGCAGACATTTGAATATTATATCGACAGGTATCTCCAGGGAAGTATAACTCCTGAAGAGTTGACCGTGTTCCGCAGTTTTTTGCAGGATCCGCAAAACGATGAAGTGCTTCAGCAGGCAATGAAAAACAGTTGGGAAGAATGGGGGGGACATGACCTCAGCTTCCCCGATGTATTGGAAAACCTGGAGCAGAAGTTGAAGGCGGAGCGCATGTCCCGGGAATCACCCCCCGTAAAACCTGTTCCTCTTTATCGCCGGTCATGGGTCCGTTATGCAGCCGCAGCCATTTTGATCGCCGGTATTTCAACCGTTGTAATGCTGTCTGCTGACATGCGGACAAAGTCAGCCCCGGGGGCTGGTCCGGGCATTGTTTCGTCAGGCATCCTGCCCGGTACCAACAAAGCGGTACTGACTGTTGACGATAAGCAAATTGACCTTTCCTCTGATAAAACGGGTATCGCCGTAGGAGCAACCATTGCCTATTCGGACGGCGAGCAATTGGCCGATGCAGGAAAAATGATAAAGCTGGCCACACCCAACGGAGGGCAATACCAACTGACTTTACCCGATGGTACAAAAGCCTGGCTGAACGCAGCTTCCAGTATCAGTTTCCCTTCTGTTTTCAATAATGGGAAAAGGCAAATCAGAGTAACAGGTGAGGTTTACCTGGAAGTGGCGCAGGACAGGTCCAAAATATTTACCGTGGATATAGATGGTCAGTCAACAGTACAGGTGCTCGGCACCAGTTTCAACATTAATGCTTATGGTGATGAAGGAAATATTCAAACTACGCTGATCAGTGGAAGTGTAAAAATGTTACCTGCCGTCATCAATGAGAAGACCGCGCAGGTTGACCAAAAAGCAACGGCAGTTATCCTGAAGCCTGGTCAGCAGGCCATTCAATTTACTCAGGCGGCGGCTGAGCCAATAAAGATCCTCAATATCCCTAACCCTGACCAGATCCTCGCCTGGAAAAATGGAATATTCGAGTTCAATGGCGCTAATCTAAGACAGGTAATGAAGCAATTGGAAAGATGGTACAATATCCGGGTGGTGTATAGTAACAATGTGCCGGATATCATTTTCAAAGGAGAGTTTTACAGGAATGTCAATCTCTCCGATATACTGGAAGTGTTGACGGAAATGGGAGTGAAATTCCGGATGGAAGGAAAAACACTCATGGTGCTCTGACCACGCTGCATGCTGCATGCCATTAGCATGGAACGAACAATTCACAGCTTAACAAAGCTCATCATAGAACCAACAATCTAAAAAGTAAGATGCATTAAACGATCACTGCTCTCCAAATAAAAAACCGGAAGAGGTCTGAAGCTCTTCCGGAATAAGTTTGGATTACCAAAAACTGATAGGTCTCTTCCAAGACTGCTTTCTTCACCCAAACATTGCAATGTATGCAAAAAACTGCTCATTGTACATGGTCGGCCCATGGAGGGCGCCGGTACATAACCAAAACTCTGTTAGTAATGCGGCTAACATTCATTTTATTAACTGCCTGCTGCCTGAACGTTTGTGCAAAAGGAGTGGCTCAAAATGTCAACTATTCCGGTGAGAACGTTTCACTGGAATCAGTTCTGGCGACTGTCAAAAAGCAAACAGGATTTCTCTCTTTCTATTCCGAGTCTGTTATCCGGTTATCGAAACCTGTTACGGTGAAGGCTTCAAATCTTTCTGTTGAACAGTTTCTCGAAGAGGTTTTCAGGTTCCAGCCTGCGCTTAAGTTCAGCATCAAAGGGAAGAGTATCTTCATTTCTCCGAGGGCTGACCGGCAACCGGATAAAGATGCCATCAGTTATAGAGAAACCATCCATCTCTTTAACCCTCTCCGTGGTATCGTTCAGGATGTTCTGGGCCATCCGCTTTCCGGCGCCACCATCATGCACCGCGCCGGCAAAGTATCCACCACTTCAGATATCACGGGCTTATTTACCATAGATGCAAAGGAAGGCGACCGCCTTACCGTTTCATATATCGGGTATGAAACAGTTACCATCATTGTAACCGCTTCCATGCTCAACAACCCCAAAAGCCTGGTCATTAATTTAAAGCCTTCCGCAACAAAACTGGAAGACGTGAGTATCGTGGCCAATACCGGTTACCAGAAGATTGACAGAAGGAAACTGACGAGCGCAGTTACCACTATCAAGATGGAAGACATCCTGACTCCCGGCATCAATACGGTTGACAAATTGCTCGAAGGCCGCGTATCCGGAATGATCTTCATGCAGAACTCCGGTCAGGTTGGGGCTGCCCCTAAACTGAGGATCCGCGGAACCTCCACCATTCTCGGCAACAGGGAGCCGCTATGGGTACTCGATGGAATTGTGCTCACTGATCCGGTGAATGTAGATCCACAACAGATCAATGATCTTGATTTTGTAAACCTGCTGGGCAACGCCATTGCCGGCTTAAATCCTGAGGACATTGATCAGATTGATGTCTTGAAAGACGCTTCCGCCACCGCACTCTATGGCGCAAAGGCTGGTAATGGTGTGATTGTGATCACCACCAAAAAAGGCAGGACCGGCAAACCCACCATCACCTATTCCATGACTGCCGGTTATACACAACGTCCCAGGTATTCAGACCGGAGCATGTATATGATGAATTCCAGGGAAAGAATGGATGTTTCCAAAGAAATGGTGGAACGGGGGATGCGATACAACAATATCACCCAGTGGTCAGGTTATGAAAGCGCCCTGCAGGATTATTACAAGGGCAATATCAATTATGATGAGTTCAAACGCCTGAGTGATTATTATGCCAACGTCAATACCGATTGGCTGGGCCTTATCACCCAGGATGCATTTTCGCATAACCACACGTTAAGCCTTTCCGGCGGTTCCAGCGAGATCAAATATTATGCGTCCATGGGATACCAGAATGAAGGCGGTGTGATCAAGGGCGAAAGCAATAAACGCTATTCCTCCATGCTGAACCTCACGGCAGACTACAAGAAATTCCTGGCGCAGATCTCATTTTCCGGAAATTATTCCACCCGCAATTATACTCCTTCCGATCTGGGTATCATGAACTATGCGTACAATACCAGCCGTACCATGCCTGCATATAACCCCGACGGAAGTTTGTTTTATTATCCGCAAACCAATGGCATACTTTCTTATAATTACAATATCCTGAATGAGCGGGATAACAGTAACGATCTTACCAACCTGCTCGCTACCAATATCAGGGCGTTGTTAAGAGTAAGACTCGCCAGGGGGCTGGATGTGGAAGGCACGTTCGCGTATGGTATCAGCAGCAACGACAGGGAAGTGTATTACACCAGGAACTCCTACTATATTTTCAAACTCCGTGCTGACCAGACTGCCAGATGGGATCTTGCCCCTGTAGGCGGTGAACTGCAGAAGTATGAAACACGCAACAACAATTATACCGCCCGCCTGCAGACCAACTATATCACGTCACTGGGTGAAGGCGGCAGGCACTCGCTGACGGCAACTGGTGGTATAGAGATCAAATCATCCGAGTACAAAGGTTTTAACATTACCAGGAGAGGATATTTCCGCGAGATGGGTGGCTATTTCGATATCGTGCCTACCACATTTACCGGATATTATAACCAGTGGATGTCTACAAAACCTGCACTGGGATATTACGACAGGCAGCTGACGAATGAATTCGCCTGGTTCGGTACCGCCGGCTATTCCTGGAATAACAGGTATCTCCTGAACCTGCATATCAGGGGAGAACAGTCCAATCTTTTTGGAACAAGGTCCAACAACCGCTTCCTGCCTATCTGGGCAGTATCAGGCCGCTGGAACATGAAAGATGATATTGCCAAAGACCAGAACTGGATCAATGAACTGGCCTTAAAGGCTTCCTGGGGCTGGCAGGGGAATATGCTGCCTGGCCAATCTGCCTACATGGTGATCCGTCAGAATCTCAACACCAATGTTTATTACAATGAACCCTATTCCAATATCGTCAATTATCCCAATCCTGACCTCAAGTGGGAGCGTACTGCATCTTCCAATGTGGCTGTTGAATTTTCCTTGTTCAAAGGAAAGCTGGGAGGCTCGGTAGGTTACTTCTACAAAAAAACAAAGGATGCCTACCTTGATAAAACAGTGGCGGAGATCAACGGCGTGGAAAAATATGTGATCAATAGTGGAACCCTGGAAAACAAAGGAGTGGAAGTGGCCTTACGGATCACTGCCGTAGACAATGCAGGATTCAACAGGGAACGCCGCGGATTTGTATGGCGGATCGATCCGCAGCTGGGACAGGTGTTGAACAAGGTGTTGAACAGGACTATCAACAACCGGAACAATGTGCTGGTGGACAATGTGACCTACAGGAATTTCCTGGATGGATCAGTTCAGCTTGCAGGAAAACCCCTGAATACTTTTTATTCCTATAAGTTCAAAGGCCTGAGCCCTGTTGATGGATCTCCTGTTTTTTACGGATCGGAAAGCGACAAAGCCGCGGAATACCAGAAGATGTATTCACAAATGGAAAGGGAAGATGTATACCTGGCGGTGATGAGCGAATCCGGCCGCAGGGAACCTTTTATCCAGGGTGGGATTGCCAACTATTTCGGCTGGCGCAACTTCGGTTTGTCTTTCAACATCACCTATTCTCTGGGTAACAAGGTGCGCATGCTGAAGATCGCTTCAGGGTATGCATCAGCGATAGCCTATCCACAACAGAACCTGCGTAAAGAGTTTGTTCAACGCTGGCGCAGGCCCGGTGATGAAGCCTACACCAATATTCCGGGATTACTGGCTGACAATAATCTGAATACGCCCTGGTGGAATATGTTCCCTGCAACTGCCTATTCATTTGGTGGAAGCGTGTATGATATGTATGATAATTCCGATGTCAGGTTAGTGAGTGCCGATCATGTGAAACTGCAATCCGCTTCTTTCAGGTACAACTTCACGGATAAACTGATCCGGAAGCTGGGACTCAGTTCGGCCTACGCCAGTATCACCGGCACCAACCTGTTTATCCTGAGCAATAAAATGCTGAGGGGCCAGGACCCGGCACAGTCGGGATCCTCGCCTAATATCAACCTGTCATTACGACCTACCTTTTCCGGTAGCATCAATATTTCATTTTAAAACATAAGCACCATGAGATATATCATTGTACTGCTGATGTGCTTAACGCTGTCATCATGCAGCAAATTCCTGGAAGAATATACTCGGGATCTGAAATACGCAGAAAATGCCGATGACCTCAACAAACTGATGATCGGGGAAGGTTTTCTCAATACCCTGTCTCTTTCAATCTATAGCCAGTCCACCATGGGCGAACTGACCTCCGAAACAGGTTTCATCGCTCCCTGGTTACATGTGATGGATGATGACTGCGAACAGTTCGTGGCAGACTTTGTGGAAACCAGTCAGGCTACCCCCTTGTATATGTTATCCGGATTTCATAACTGGGCACAGGCGCCTGCTGTGAATATCCTGAACATGACCTGGGAAGAGAGCAGTTGGAGAAAGTTCTATAAACGTACCGGCGCGCTGAATGCCATCATCTTCCAGGCATCCAAACTGGCGGAAGGTGGTGATCAGAGCGATCTGCTGAAGCACCTGCGGGGTGAAGCTCATTTTCTCAGGGCATACTATTATTTCATGCTGCAGAATATTTATGGTTCTCCTTACCGGAAAAGCACCGCTGCCACTGACCCGGGAGTTCCACTGAAAGTGTCGGAAAAAATAGAGGACAATTTCTTTTCCCGCGATCCCAACCAGAAGGTCTATGACCAGATCATCGCCGATCTTCAAACGGCAGCGGGTTTGCTGGATGGATATAATCCAAATACAAAGATTCGCATAGGCATTGCCGCTGTAAAGGCGCTGCAAAGCCGGGTTTACCTCTACACGGAGCAATATGATAAAGTGATCGATGCAGCCAAAGATTTTGAAACGATGGGATACAGCCTGGTCAACCTGAACCAGTTTGTGAGCGGCAGCAATTTTACTTCCCGCGCATCCACCGAAACTATTTTTACGATGGGCACCAATGTGATGCCGGCTGTTTTTATGAATGATTCGCTTTCCAGGTGGAATGGCGATGACAACCGGGCATCGTCCTTCAAAGCCTCTGTTAACCTGATGGACAGTTATGACCCTTCCGATCTCAGGTTGGATGCCTTCTTCGACAGGGCTACTAAAAGCAGGTCCTGGATACCGGCCAAATACCGTACCTGGAGGACATATAACGACCCTGATCAGGTTTCCTGTATTTTTTCTTTCCGGTTTGCAGAAGTGGTGCTGAACCGTGCGGAGGCACTTGCCATGATTGGAGCAGATGGAGAAGCGCGCACGGAACTGCAAAAGCTCCGCGAGATGCGTTTCAGTAATGCAACTATTTCACAATTGCCACAGGGTAACCAGGCGTTGGTTGAATTCATCCGGGAAGAGCGCCGCCGCGAATTGTGTTTCGAAGGGCATCGCTGGTTCGACCTGAGAAGATATGCCGTGAATTCAAAATATCCACTGCCTTCTTCCTTTACTATCAGGCATCCTGCATACCGGTACGATGCACAATCCAATACCCATACACAGATCGGGAACTATGTGCTCAAATCCATTGCTGAAGATGGCGCCGCATGGCAGGTACCCATCCCGGATTATGCCATCGAGTTCAACAGGGGATCATTGACCAATCCTGTCCGTAACGTTCGCCAGCCTCAACCTTAAATCTTCAAGCAATGAATAATAACAGATTAATCATAGCATGCGTTCTTATTGTCATGGCTGTATCCTGCAGAAAGGAACAGGTGACCACTTTCCCGGATTATGACAGGAACTGGCTGGTGGTGGAAGACAATCCTGCTGATGCAACGATCCATGCCAATTATCTTTTTTACAAGGAAACCGACATCCCGGTGTTTATCAATGATACCATCGGTACCCAGCAGCGGGTGGATGTTTTCGGAAATACATTCACACATTATGAGAAACTTTCTTTCAACTATTCACTGGGGGTTGACATAACAGGAGCACCTCCCTTTGTTCAGTCTTTCAGTTATTGCGCTAAAGCGGATGTGCCGCAGGCGCTGGCGTTCCTGAGGGCCGAGATCATTCCGGTGCTTCCAAAAACCGTGTATGTTCCCAGTATCTTCCTGGTAAACGACCTGAGCACTTTTGCCTTTGGCAATTATGCATACAAGGGCTTCAATACGGTGATGATCGGCCAGGTTTCCAATATTGCAGGAATGGACGCCACTACAAAGGCCAGCTACAAGGGAGCTATCCTGCGTTCGCTTCTCACCAATGCAGTGATCAGCGATAAGTATAAAACAGTGCTTGAAAAGTTTTATGCTGCTTCAAGAAAATTCATAACAACCCGGGACGCATACAGCGTGTATACATTTCAGTTAGCAAGCCTTGTGACAGGCCTGCCGGCGGGTACTACTGCCACGCCCCAGGCCATCGGCTTCCTCGGAACCGATCCCAGGAATATGTACTATACGCCCATGTCTACCTGGATGGACGTATGCATGTACCTGGAAGCAACACTCGGAAATTCAGAAGAAAAGTTTACCCAGTTATACGGCAGCCAGCCAAATATCATGATCAAATACGGCTATATACGGCAGATCCTGGCAGATCTGGGCGTGCCCGTTCAGTAAAACAAATTGACATGGCCTGAAGGTTTATTGTCTGACTTAACAAATACAAAAATTCCATGAAGAGAGTAGTTTTTTTCATGTTGCTGCTGGCTATGTCCGCAGCAACCCAGGCGCAACATGCCATTATCAAAGGAAAATTCATCAGGCAAATTGCACCAAAGCAGTATGCGGACCGTATTTATTTATTTAAGGCCGGGCAGGGCAATGTGGTTTCGTTGTCGGAGATCATGTTGAAAAAAGATGATCACTCTTTTAAAATAGACCTGTTGAAAAATGACCTGAACGAGATCCGTTATATCGGTTTCGAAGATGAACTGTACCCGGTATACCTGCGCAAAGGCGAAGACATCACAATCGAGGCAAACAGCGGCCTGGTCAGCTACCAGGGAAAGCTCAGCAAAGAGAACAAGGTCTTCAGCGGCTGGTTTGATATGATGGCTCCATTGAGAAGGATCGGCTATTCCGCGGATGCCCGCAATCTTGCACCACTCCATTATGACCGTACACTGGACTCACTGCTGGCGCCCACTGAAAAGTATACCGGCAATATCAAAACCGGCAATAAAGCATTCGACCGCTATGTAAAATACATGTTACCATACAGCTTCAGAATGGATGCGCTGGCGCCGTTCATGAGGGCCTTTGAATACAGTAAGAAGGATCAGTATCCAGCCTACATAGTGAATTTGTTCAACACCGAGAAGTTTGCGGATCAGCAGCTGTGGACATTGCCATTCGGGTATAATTACATCCAGAACCTCGGCTTTGTAAATCACATCATTTACAAATCAGAAATGGGGAGTACACAGGATCTCATCATCCCGGAGATCTCCAATGATCATTTGAGAGCTGAATTCATACTCAAGGCACTGGACCGTGGTGAATACCAGGGGATGTCCGGATTTGTTGGCAGGAATTTGAAATACATGATCACCAAAGACCAGCAAGACAGGATGAAAGTCTTTGAAAAAAGAGCATCCCTGAAAGAGCCCGGTGGCAATTGGATCGATTTTGCCTACCCAGATGCCAACGGTAAAATGCATCGCCTCTCCGATCAGTTAGGAAAGGTAGTGCTGATCGATGTATGGGCTACCTGGTGCAGGCCCTGCATCCAGGAGCAACCCGCACTGGAAGAACTGGAAAAAGCATTTGAAGGAAAAGATGTTGCCTTCATCAGTGTATCTATCGATACGGAAAAAGACAAATGGAAAAAGATGGTGGAAGACAAAAAATTGTCTGGCCTGCATTTATTCTCCAATAATGAAGGTGTTATCATCAAGGATTACGAAGTGATCTCGGTGCCCAGGTTCATCCTGTTCGACAAAGAAGGCAAGACCGTGATGTTCGATGCCATCAGGCCTTCTGATCCAAAATTGAAAGAATTGATCCAATCCAAACTATAAACATATCATCAGGTCATGAAATCTTTTATATTATTTACGCTGTTAGCAGCAGGTGTTTTTGGGAATGCTCCGGTGATTGCGCAGGGTATCAAATTTGAAAACCTCACCATGAGTCAGGCCATGGCCAAAGCCTCGGATCCAGGCGCTCCCCGGCTGATCTTTATGGATTGTTATACCAGCTGGTGCATGCCTTGCCTGGAGATGGCCAAAGAGGTTTTTCCGCAGAAGGAATGTGGCGATTTTTTCAACCCCCGTTTTGTTTCGGTGAAATTCGATATGGAAAAAGGGGAGGGCGCAGCGCTCAGGAAAAAGTATGACGTCAATGTATATCCGACATTCCTGATCCTGGACAGCAAAGGGGAAGAGATCAACAGGATCGTTGGGAAAGCCGGAACTGCAGAGTTCATAGAAAAAGTGAAAGCGGCTATGGACCCCAATACTTCCATGGCGGGCATGAAAGCCATCTATGAAAAGAAAAAATCGATGATGAACGGGTATCCTTATGCGAAAGCCCTGTTCGAAAATGGCAGAGACCCTTCCGCCATTCTGGAGGAGTTATATGACAGCTCGATGGACTTTGAACGGTTCAGTTTTACTTACCTGGACCTGGCGCTGCGCGCCGTGAAATTCGGCAGTCCCTTCTTCAGAAAAATGATGCTGGAAAAAGGTCGTATCGACCAGGCGGTGGGGGCAGAAATGGTCAACCAGATCATCTTCGACAAGATCCGGAAGGATATGTACATTGTTGCCTCTGAAACAGGGGCCAAATACAATATTCATTATACGCCGGAAGAAGTGGAGAATGTAGCTTATACAATGGCATTGCTGAAACAGGATCCCCAAAAACCTGAAAGCCATATGTGCAGGATCGCGCTGTATGTTGCCAGGAAAGACCTCGATGGAATGATCGATTATTACAAACGGTACATGTGGAACTTGTCGCCCACAGAATCTTTCAAGGCCATAACAGACGGCATTCTCAGCAGTAAGGCAGCGGGCGCTACCGATGTGCAAAAGGAAGCCATCAGGGAATATTTCAGAATGGCCAGCCGGAGTTTTGAGCGGGAGGCCAAACAGTACCAGAACAAGGTGGAAACAATCAAATAAAAGCCTCAGGCTACAATCAATAACAATGATTCATTATAAGAGCGGAAATCAAAACTGGTATACCCTGTGGATACTGGTGCTTTTGATGATGGCAGGCAGGGTGGAAGCGCAGGTTTTCACCAACGATGCAAAGATGGCAACTGACTACCTGGCTGCCATCGATTCCATACTGGCCAAAGGGGCAACTATCCAGGCTGCCGAAGCACAGAAGGCACTGGAAGCAGGCGTGCAGGGTGTAATGGCAGAACTGGCCAGGCCTGCTGAGAAGGTGATGGAGCCTGCTAACTTGTATGAGTATGCGAAAAAGGCTACCGTGATCACCGGATGCGCCTACCTGTGCCCGCGCTGCACCAACGTGCACCTGAGTGAATCTTCGGGTTATATCATCGATCCCAAAGGGATAATGGTCACCAATTATCATGTGGCTGCCACCTATGCATTCATGAAAGACGGTAACCAGCCCAAAGGTTTTTTTGCGCGGCTGGCTGATGGACGCACTTATGCAGTGAAGGCCATACTGGCGTCTTCCAGGAAAGATGATCTGGCCATCCTTCAGCTGGAAACGAATGGAGAACTTTTGCCGGCGCTTGCCCTGGGTGAGCCGGCAAAAGTGGGTGATAAGATCTGTGTACTCGGCCATCCGCAGGGCATGCATTATTTCCTTTCGCAGGGCCATGTCACCAATAAATACCTGGAAGAAGCCGGGGCGCCCGAACAGAAATTTTTCCGGGAAATGATGTGCATATCGGCGGATTATGCAACCGGATCCAGTGGTGGTCCTGTTATGGACATATATGGAAATGTAGTGGGCACAGTTTCCAATACGCGGATGTTATTGCACAGCAACAGGGATGCGGGTGTACAAATGGTGGTGAAAAATACGGTTCCCGTAGAGTCTTTATGGAAGCTGATCCGGAAATAAAGAAATGACTGGTCCCTGCCGAACTGATCCCGTTTCCGTTTCGCCAGCTTACCATTGTTCTGGTGCAGTAAGAGTATGAAATTAGATTTTGAGCTCTATAGCCAGGAGAAGGTTGGATTAGATAAAAGAAGAGAAATATTTATTGATATCCTAGCTAAATCGAACGCATTAATTCGAACAATTCCAGCTCGTATAAAAAGGGTAATGAAGTTAATAGATCATCCGTTTTTTTGCACAAAAGTCTTTCAAATGAGTTTAAACCGGAATTCGTACAATTTCAGTTACCCTTTCAATTTCTCGAACCATATTCATAGTATACCTGGAGCTTTTCGGATGAGATTTAGAATTGCAGAAAGCTTGGCGAATGAGGAAGAAATTTGTTTTGGAGCTACGATTATTAACCGCAAGATTTCAAAATTGCTCCGAGAAACCTTGATTGCTGGTAAAATCAGTACTGGCCTGCATTCAGGCAGAAAATAAAAAAGGACAAGATTTTTCAACCTTGTCCTTTATTGGTTGCCCGACCTGGATTCGAACCAAGACAAACAGAACCAAAATCTGTCGTACTACCATTATACTATCGGGCAATTTCAGCTTAAAACTCAATGTTCATCGCTGAAAGGAGTGCAAAAGTAATGCTTCATTTAATTCCCCCCAAAAGTTACGCAAACTTTTTTAAAAAATTGATGCTTAACCAACTACCACGAGATAGTAGCTTTTCTTGCCTTTCTGCGCCAGGATATATTTTCCATGCAGCAGGAGGGAGGCATCCACTTTCATCGCGATATCTTCCACTTTTTTCCTGTTCACGCTCACGCCGCCACCCTGAACGGTTTTGCGGGCTTCGCCCTTGCTGGGGAAGATGCCGGTCTCTGCCAGGAAGCTCACAACATCGATCCCTTCATTGAGTTTGGACAATGCATAATCAAAGCGGGTAACGCCCTGCATGCTTTCAATATCTTCAATGCTCAGGCTTTCTGCCGGTGCAGAAGCGTTGGCGAATAATTTCTCTGTAGTCTCAATGGCTTTATTGTATTCCTCTTCGCCGTGAACGAAACTGGTCACTTCTTTGGCGAGTGTTTTCTGTAACTCGCGGGCGCCAGGATTTTCTGCATGACGGGTCAGCAAGGCTTCAATGAAAGGCCGCTCCAGGAATGTAAAGATCTTGATCCAGCGCTCCGCATCTGCATCAGAAGCGTTTAACCAGAACTGGTAGAACTGATAAGGTGAGGTACGAACGGGGTCCAGCCAAACATTGCCGGATTCTGTTTTGCCGAACTTGCCGCCATCAGCTTTCGTGATCAGCGGACAGGTGAATGCGAAGGCCTCGCCACCGGCCTTGCGGCGGATGAGCTCTGTACCGGTAGTGATATTACCCCATTGGTCGGAGCCGCCCATCTGGAGCTTCACACCTTTCTTAACATAAAGATGATAGAAGTCGAATCCCTGCATCAGCTGGTAAGCGAATTCAGTGTAGGAAATACCAGTGTCTCCCTCGATGCGTTTGCGGACACTGTCTTTCGCCATCATATAATTCACGGTAATATGCTTGCCCACGTCGCGAAGGAAATCGATGAAGCTGAAATTTTTGAACCAATCATAGTTATTGGCCATTTCAGCAGCATTGGGAAGGGAGGGGTCGAAGTTCAGATACTTTGCCAGTTGCTTGTGCACGCCGGCGATATTTCGCTGGAGTGATGCTTCGTCCAGGAGATTTCTTTCTTCGCTTTTGCCGGTGGGGTCGCCAACCATTCCTGTGGCGCCACCAACGAGGGCGATAGGCTTATGTCCATTTTTCTGAAGGTGAACCAGTAAAAGGATGGGCACCAGGCTACCGATATGCAGACTGTCGGCCGTGGGATCGAAGCCGATATATCCTGTGGTCATTTCTTTTTGCAGTTGTTCAACGGTTCCGGGCATAATATCCTGAATCATGCCTCTCCAGCGAAGATCTTCTATCCAGTTCATGTGTAATTGGTTGTCTTTTAGTACATGAGCAGCAGTTTTTGCGGGCCCGGGCAAAGATTAGCAAACCTGATATGCCGGTTTTTCGTATCTAATAATACCCTCATCCGTTCAATATGCTGCAAAATCAATGAATTGCAAATGTAAGAATTGTAGCAAGTTTCCCCATAGATGCAATATTTTCGCCATAGAATTCGTTTTTCTACGCTAGACCCAACCTGAAGTCCCATGCCAAGAGGGTTGTTTTCCGGTAGACCGCCGGTGCAACTTATATCCCTATGTAGTGGTCATTTATATGAAATTGCTTATTTCGAAAATTGGATCAATGAAGAAGACCCTTTTTGTCGTTACCCTTTTAGGTTGCGTCCTGTCGCACCAACATGTGCTTGCCCAGTTCCGAAAATATTCCAACGAGTTCCTCAATATAGGAGCCGGCGCCAGGGGCCTCTCGATGGGGGGCGCCCAGATAGCATCTGTTGCGGATGGAACTGCTGCATACTGGAACCCTGCCGGCCTGGTGCAGGTAAAAGACAATCCACAGCTCAATCTCATGCACGCAGAATACTTCGCGGGTATCGGCAAATACGATTATGGCACCCTTGTACTTCCATTGAAAGACAATAAAAGGGTGATCGGGATCTCACTTCTTCGGTTTGCCGTAGACGATATACCCAATACCATCTTCCTGGTGGAATCCGACGGCACCATCAATTTCAGCAATATCCAAACATTCTCTTCTGCGGATTATGCTTTCATGTTCTCGATGGCCCAAACTATCAAAATGAAAGGCGATCGTGAGATCAATATTGGAGGTAACGCCAAAGTGATCCACCGGAAAGCGGGTGATTTTGCCACTGCCTGGGGATTCGGCTTCGATGCAGGCGTTCAGATCATCGATAAAAAATGGCGCCTCGGCATAATGGCGCGTGATGTTACCACAACTTTCAATGCCTGGAGCTTCAGCCTCAATGAAAAGATGCGTGAAGTATTCTATGTTACCAATAACGAGATCCCTGTTAAGTCCACCGAACTCACTGCCCCCAAACTGATCCTGGGCGGCGCCTATTTTTTCAACCTCAGCAAGAGCCTCAAACTCATGACGGAAGCCAATTTCGATCTTACTTTCGATGGTCGCAGGAACACTGTGATCTCCAGCAATGCCGTAAGTGTTGATCCGCGTGTGGGACTGGAGCTGGGCTATCGTAATGTATTCTTCGTGCGTGCCGGTATCAACAACTTCCAGCGCGCCCTTGACGATGACGACGAAACCAATCAGAAAAAGATATGGATCTACCAGCCCGGTGCAGGTGCAGGCTTCAGGGTAAGCAATGTGCAGATCGATTATGCTTTCACCAACCTGGCCAATCAGTCCAATCCTTTGTATACTCACGTGTTTTCACTGAAAGTGGACCTCAAGAAAAAACAGAAATAATATAAAGTTCCGACCCTATTCGAGAACCCGGAAAAATAACTTTATGAGGAAATTTTTTACGCTGTTGTTGGTACTGGTGGGTTTTAACCTGGCCGCACAACCTTACAACAATGAATGGATAAAATACGGGCAGCCATATTATAAATTCAGGATCGGCAAAACCGGAATGTTCCGTATTCCGCAGACTGTTCTCGCAGCTGCAGGCCTGGAAAATGTACCGGTTGAAAACCTGGAACTCTGGCGTAATGGCGTGCAGGTCCCATTCATGCCCTCTGCCGCTGGCGGCGTTTTACCAACTGGTGGTTATATAGACTTCTTCGGAGAGAAGATGGACGGGAAACAGGATAAAGCATTTTATCGAAACCCCGTTTTTCAGCATACAGATAAGGTCAGCCTTCTTGGCGATAGCGCTACCTATTTCATTACAGCAGGCGCAGGGCCCAATCCGAACATGGTAGTGCAGGGAACCAATAATGCAGCTTCCAGTTCACTTGGTCCGGAACCTTACCTGATGTACAAGTTCGGATACTATTACACACAGAAATGGAATCCCGGTTATGCATCAGTGTTACCTGAATATGTTTACCTCAGTTCCTATGATCAGGGTGAATTCCGCTCTTCTGTAGATGTTTCTCCAACTACTCCACGCGCCGTCAATATCGGTTCATTACAGCCATACACAGGGGGAGGACCACAGGCTACTTTTTCCTACGGCGCTGTTGGCAATGCTCAGAATGCCCGTTCTGTAAGGGCCCTGGTGAACGGTTCTGTAGTGGATGAAGCCGTCATGGATTATTTTAACGATACCAAAAGAACTGTCAATATCAATACCTCGCTGCTGACTCCCGCTACTTTTGCGGTAAGATGGGAAAACGGGTCGCAGGTATCCAGCGACAGATATGTGGTATCTTATTTCGAGATCGATTATCCCAGGCTTTTCAATTTCAACAACCAGCCATTCTTCGAATTCATCTGGCCGGCCAAAGGCAGCCCATCGCTGCTGGAGATCAGCAATTTCAAGTCTGGTGGACAAACCCCTGTACTCATCGACCTTACCAATAAAATCCGGTACACCGCTCAGATTGTGAGTGGAAAGTTCAGGTTTGAAGTACCAGCCTCGGCTACTGATATCCGTTATGTGATGGCTACGGTGAATCAGGCGGATTATACATTGGTCAATTCACTGGAGAGAAGGGATTTCATTAACTATTTAACAGCCGTTCCCGATGCGGATTATCTCATCGTCTCCAACTCGATCCTTTTCAACGGTACAAATGGCAACAACCCTGTGGAAGATTACCGGCAGTACAGGCAATCTGCAGCCGGTGGCAGTTTCAAAGTAATGGTGGCGGATATAGATCAGTTGGTTGACCAGTTTGGATTTGGAGCGAGAAAGAACCCGCAGGCTGTAAAGCATTTCATAGAATATGCGAGAACGCATCTCAGTGCAGCTCCGAAATATGTATTCCTCATTGGCAGGGGAATGGTATACTCCAGTTATGTTCCACTCGCAAACAATGCGAATGCAGACAGGTTGAACCTGGTACCCACCTGGGGATCTCCGGGTTCAGATAACCTCCTGGCGGCGGGCTTCGCAGACAACCCTGTGGCCAATATCCCCATCGGGCGCCTTTCTGTTGTACATCCTGTGGAAATTGAGGATTACCTCAATAAAGTGAAGGAACACGAATCCATTCAGAAAAATGCCCCGCAAACACTCGAAGCAAGGGAGTGGATGAAGAATGTAGTGCATGTAACCGGCTCCAGTGAACCCTATCTCGGATCTGTCCTTTGTAATTATATGGGCGCTTACAGATCGATTATCGCAGATACATTGTTCGGTGGAAAAGTATCTACCTTTTGTAAAGTGAGCACCAATTCCGTGGAGCAACTCACTTCCGATCACCTGACTAAACTTTTCAATGAAGGTATCAGCTTGCTAACCTATTTCGGTCACTCATCTTCCACTACGCTGGAATTCAATATTGATGATCCTTACAATTATAACAACCAGGGAAAATATCCCATCTTTTGTGTGAATGGTTGTAATGCCGGGAACTTCTTTGTGAATTCCCCCGGCCGTTTGGTGACACATGAATCCCTGTCGGAGAAATTTGTGCTGGCCAGGAACCGTGGCGCAATTGGATTTATTGCCAGTACCCATCTTGGTGTGGTAAGTTACCTGAATCTTTTTCTTACCAACTTCTATGCTGAGATCTGCCATAAAGATTATGGCAAATCCATCGGGGAGATCAACCGGGATGCATTGAGGGATCTCTTCAACAATTCCGGCGACTACTATTCCCGTATGCATGCAGAACAGATCACCTTGCATGGAGACCCGGCGGTTCACATGAATGGAAGCGAAAGACCTGATTATGTAATGGAAGAATCAGGGATCCGTGTTACACCCACTTTCATTTCTGTGGCTGAAAGTACTTTCAAACTGAAAGTACGAATGGTAAATATTGGCAAAGCCATCAAAGATTCTATCATGGTGGAAGTTAAGAGGCAATTGCCCGATAACACCTATCAAATTATGTATCGTGAAAAAAGAAGAGGTATCATGTGGTCCGATTCGCTCTCTTTTGATGTGCCTATTGTAGCCACACGCGATAAAGGCCGTAACAGGATCTATGTGACCATCGATTCAGAAAATACCACTATTGAAACAGATGAAAGTAACAATTCCGCCTTCAAGGAATTCTTTATCTATGATGAGGAAGCCAGGCCTGCCTATCCTTTCAATCTGGGTATCGTACATGACCCTTCCACCAAATTCTATGCATCCACTGCCAATCCATTCAGCCAGTTGAGACAGTATGTAATGGAAGTGGACACAACACAACTCTTCAACTCCAGTATTAAAGTAAGCAGGACCATTTCCGCATCAGGTGGTGTGCTGGAATTTGAACCAGGTATCAGTTATCTGGATAGCACCGTGTACTACTGGCGCGTGTCTACCGTTCCTCCTCCGGGCGATAACACTTATCAATGGAACGATGCATCCTTTACGTATATGGCCGGAACAAATACGGGTTTTGGTCAGGACCATTATTTCCAGCACCAGGAGTCAACACCGGTGAGTATGGCGCTGGACCCAGACAGAACATGGAGGTTTACTGAAACACAAAACCTGATTGATCTTTATGGCGGTGTATATCCGTGGGCGGGTGGACAGGACAGGGATTATGCAGTGTTCATCAATGATCATCCTACCATTACCAGCGCCTGTTTAGGTAATTCCATTGTTTTCAATGTGATCGATCCAAAAACATTGAAGCCCTGGAAAAATGTAGACGACAACGATAACAATCTCTTCTTCATGGGAAGTGCCAGGGCGAACTCCACATGCGGACCAGGCAGGTTGTACAACTTTGAATTTTCTTATACAAATAAGACCAGCCGCAACAACATGGTGAAGTTCCTGGATTATATTCCTGACGGAATGTGGGTGGTTGCGCGAAGTATGGATGCCGCCCTGCCCGGCCTGTTGCCCAAGAACTGGAAAACAGATTCAACAGCCGGAAATACTTTGTACGACAAACTGCTCCAGTTTGGTTTCACGCAGGCAGATACCATGAATGTGGCCAGTTCCTATGCCGGGATCTGGAAGAAAAATGATCCGTTAATAGCACCACAATGGGTAGTGAGCAAAGCAGGTATCTATGATAAGGTCACCATTAAGACCAAAATAATGACCGTGGATACTGTTGGATATATTTCTTCACCGGTTCTCGGACCAGCCAAAGAATGGCATAAAGTGATGTGGAGAGGCCGATCCCTGGAATCACCTTCCCAGGATCATGTGGGCGTGGAAGTGATCGGCATCAATAATAATGGAACGGAAGTGCTGCTTTATACGCTGAATGAATCACAGCAAAATTTTGATATCTCAGGCATGGATCCGGAAACCTTCCCGTACATGCGTTTGCGTATGAGGAATGCAGATTCGGTGAATGCAAATTCACCCTGGCAATTGCGCTACTGGAATGTGATCTATACGGCTGTGCCGGAAGGTTCACTTTCGCCCAACCTCGGCTATTCAACCAGGGATACTGTTGAGATCGGTGAAATAGTGAATATTGCCATGCCATTCAAAAACCTTACCTCCACCAAGTTTAAAGACAGCCTGCTGGTGAAGGTAAGTGTGATAGACAGGAACAATGTTCCCAAAATAATACCGGTGCCGAAGGCAAAAGACCTTTCAGGCGGAGATACTGCCATGGTGCGCCTGCAACTGGATACAAAAGAATTTCCCGGTAACAATACATTGGTACTGGATATAAATCCCGATAATGCTCAACCCGAGCAATACCATTTCAATAATGTACTGTTCCGCGATTTCTATGTAAAACCGGATTATACCAATCCTTTGCTGGATGTAACTTTCGATGGCGTACGGATCATCAACCGTGATATCGTTTCGTCCAAACCGCATATCCAGATAAAATTGAAGGATGAAGCCAGGTACATGCTGCTGAACGATACCACTATCGGTTCCGTACAGCTGAAGTTCCCGGACGGCACAACCAAAGATTATTATTTCGATAATGATACATTACGATTCACGCCAGCCACTTCAGGCGCTAACAATACAGCTACCATCGATTTCTTCCCTCAGCTGATTTCACAGAATATGAGTGAAGGAGATGAGTATGAACTGGCCATCAAAGCCAAAGATAAGAGTGGCAACAGGGCGGGTACATTGGAATATCGGGTAGCCTTCCGCGTTATCTCCAAACCGATGATCTCTAACCTGCTCAACTATCCGAACCCGTTCAGTACCTCCACTGCTTTCGTGTTCACCCTCACCGGCAGCGAGATACCCACCAATATCAAGATCCAGATCCTGACAGTAACGGGTAAGATCGTACGCGAGATCACCAAAGATGAACTGGGACCTCTCCATATAGGAAGGAATATCACTGAATTCAAATGGAACGGCACTGATCAATACGGCCAGAAACTGGCCAATGGCGTATATCTCTACAGGGTGGTCACTACTATGAATGGTAAGAAAATGGAGAAATACAAGTCTGAGGCAGATAATACAGACAAGTATTTCAACAATGGATATGGTAAAATGTACCTTATGAGGTAAAGTAAATATGAAGTTTGAGGCCGGGCGACGAAACTATTGCATGAACGAGAAAAATGTAATACTTTCGTCGCCTGAATCCCTACTGAAGTCATTTTATTTCCGATTTCCTTACCTCTTACTTCCAATCTTTTTACGGAAAACCGGCGAGCCACGCCACCAATGGATGATCCATATCCCCTAAATCGAAAACAATATGACAATCCTAGGTATTTCCGCATTTTACCACGACTCTGCCGCGGCCATTATTCAGAATGGGGAAGTGATCGCAGCAGCACAAGAAGAAAGATTCACCAGGAAAAAGCATGACCCCGCTTTTCCGGTCAACGCCGCACGCTTTTGTCTCGAATATGCAGGCCGCTCCATCAATGATGTGGATGCAGTAGTGTTCTACGACAAGCCCCTGCTCAAATTTGAACGTCTTCTTGAAACTTATTACGCATACGCGCCCAAGGGCGTACGCTCCTTCATGATGTCCATGCCCGTTTGGATCAAGGAAAAACTCTTCCTGAAAAAAATGATCTGGGAAGCGTTGGACAGCATCGAAAAAGTGGACAGGAAAAAAGTGAAACTGCTTTTCCCTGAGCACCACCTGAGCCATGCTGCCAGCGCATTCTATCCCTCCTCCTACGAGCGTGCCGCCGTGCTCACCATCGATGGAGTAGGAGAGTGGGCAACGGCCAGTATCTGTCTCGGTGAAGGCAAAAACCTCACCATCCTCAAAGAGCTCGACTTCCCGCATTCACTCGGTCTGCTGTATTCCGCCTTCACTTATTTCTGCGGATTCAAAGTGAACTCAGGCGAATACAAACTGATGGGACTGGCCCCTTACGGCAATCACGGTTCGCCCGAAGTGAAGAAGTATGTAGACATCATCAAATCAACATTGGTAGACCTCAAGGAAGATGGCTCCATCTTCCTCGATCAGCAATATTTCAATTACGCCACCGGTCTCCGGATGGTGTATGACGATAAATGGGAAAAATTGTTCGGTTTCCCGCGTCGCGCTTCAGAGTCCAACCTGGAACAACACCATTGCGATCTCGCACTGGCCATCCAGGAAGTAACGGAAGAAGCTGTACTGAACCTCGCCCGCGAAGCGAAAAGACTTACCGGCGCGGATTATCTCTGCATGGCCGGCGGTGTTGCCCTCAACTGCGTGGCCAATGGTAAACTGGATGATGCAAAGATCTTCAAACAGGTCTTCGTTCAGCCGGCAGCGGGAGACGCAGGTGGTGCGCTCGGCGCCGCTTACGCTGCCAACTTCATTTATTTCGGTAACGAAAGAAAAGTGGACCCCACCAAAATGGATGCCCTCAAAGGTTCCTATCTCGGTACAGAAACATCTGATCAGGATGTACTCACTACTGCCCGTAAATACGGTGCTGCTTTCGAGCGCTTCGGTTCCGAAGAAGCACTGGTAGAGAAAGTGGCAGCACTGATTGCAGCAGGTAACGTGATCGGGTGGCACCAGGGAAGAATGGAATTCGGACCACGCGCCCTGGGTGCACGCAGCATCATCGCTGATGCGCGCAACCCGGAAATGCAGAAGAAGCTTAACCTGAAGATCAAATACAGGGAAGGTTTTCGTCCATTCGCTCCCGTTGTTCCTGCTGAAGATGTGAATGATTATTTCGAGCATGCGGATATCTCTCCCTACATGCTGATGGTAAAGCCCGTGAAGGAAAAACGCCGCATTCCTTATCCCGCTTCTTTTGAGGGAAAGAACCTGCTGGACAAGCTCTATTTCCTCCGTAGCGATATTCCCGCCATCACCCATATCGATTACTCCGCACGTATCCAGACAGTTCATAAGGAAACCAATCCGCGTTTCTACAAACTGCTGCAGGCCTTCAAACAACAGACCGGTTACTCCGTAATGGTGAACACCAGTTTCAACGTGCGCGGAGAACCTATCGTAAATACACCCGAAGATTCATACCGCTGCTTCATGCGTACCGATATGGATTACCTGGTAGTAGGCAATTTCCTTTTCGATAAAAAGACACAGCCGGAATGGCTGGAGAAGGACGACTGGAAAAATGAATTCACACTCGACTAAACAATCACTTTAAAAATACTGACCATGGACTTTTTAAAAGATCTCTGGAAATTCATGAAAGCGAGAAAGAAATGGTGGCTCGCCCCATTGATTGTGATCCTGCTGCTGCTGGGTATCCTGCTGGTGCTGGGTGGCGGATCTGCTATCGCTCCATTCATTTACACATTATTCTAACATCATGAGCAATACAATAGATACCAGCAGGGCCAAAGTGCTGGAGACCATCTTAGTGCTGGTACTCGCCTGCGGCGTTTTCTACTGGTTTACAAAAAATAATTACCTGCTGCTTGCTGCAGCTGTGATCGGCTTTATCGGACTCTTTGTTTCACCCGCTGCGAAAGGCATTCATTGGGCCTGGATGAAGCTGGCGCAGGGCCTCGGATACGTGATGAGCAAAGTGATACTTAGTATCGTGTTCTTCATTTTCCTGTTACCGATAGCCGCTATCAGCCGTCTGTTCACGAAGAACAAAACAGTTCAGATGAAAGCCGGCGCAACCTCTTATTTCAAGGAGAGAAATTTCACTTACAATAAAGAGAGCCTGGAGAACGTGTGGTAATCCCTTCATCCATCAAATTGTAAAATGATCAAGAAATCTGTTCAACGGCTCTTTGTGGTGATCATCATCATTCTGGTGGTGAAGATCCTCGGCGTTGTATTGACCAAATCCTCGCCGAACGGCATCCTCTTTTATCAGAGCCTTACCAGCGTGCTCACCACGCTTACCCTCGCCTGGTGGGTACTGGCGCTGTTGCTGGACCTGGTGTTCATCAAAAGCAAGAAGAGCCGTCCAACTGCCTGGATCAGTCTCGGGGTGCTGGCTGTGATCGTTACAATAGGGGAGTTGTTCGCTGCATCATGGATCAAACATCCGGAAAAGATCCCCGGCAGTTTCAGAACAGGTTTCAAATGGTTATATGCGCATAATTACGGACAGGTGATTCAGATAGTTCCGGAATGCAGTGAATACGACAGTGCATTCTACTATAATCTCATCCCTGACAATACCTGCACCTTCTCCAACGTGGAGTTCGCCAACAAGTTCAGTGCTAACAGTCGCGGTTTCCGCGATGATGATTCTTCGCTCGTAAAGCCTGAGATCATTTGCCTGGGTGATTCCTATATGATGGGCTGGGGCGTTGACCAGGACCAGTCTGTTCCCGCCCGCCTGGAGCAACTAACAGGTAAGCGTACCCTGAATGCAGCGATGAGCTCCTTCGGTACGCCCCGTGAACTGATGCGTTACCGCACCCTGGATACATCTGCGGTGAAATACCTGGTGATCCAGTATTGTTCCAATGATAATGAAGAGAACCAGGCTTATCTTGGTAATAACCATGTATTGAAAATATCTTCACGGGCTTCTTATGATTCCCTCCGTTTCAAGAACGAATGGAACAAGAAATACTTCCCCGGCAAATTCTTTGTGCTCGCTTCCAAATACCAGGCGAAGGAAACGCTGAAATCCCTGATGGGTAAGCCGCCTTCCAATATCGGTATGCCGATCGAGTATCCTAAGGACGCTAAGATGTTCCTGGATATCCTGAAAGATTTCCCTGTCGATTTCCAGAAAACAAAAGTACTGGTGTTCGAAGGCATCGATGTAGACCATCGTAACAACGATTTCAAAAATGCAGTGGAGGCGCTGTTGAAGGAGCCCGGATACAAATCCCATTTCGGTGATGCAGTCCGGGTGATAGATGTGGCCAGTCTTTTGCAGCCGGAAGACTTTTACATTCTCGATGGTCACTTCAGAGCGGTGGCGCACGAGAAAGTGGCGAAGGAGCTGGCTAAAGTAATGGAGTAAACGGATAATCATTATCTTCAGGAAATATTCCTGCTGCTGATGCAATCGATAAGATCCGAAGATATTCCGGTGGAAAACAAATGGAGTGTAAACAATTTCGTTACACTCCGGTGGTACTGGCAATGGCTGGCTTTCTCTGTGCTGGCGTTGGTCATTTTCTTTCCTATCCTTACCAATACTTTTATTAACGATGATCACCTGGTACTGCTCAAAGTGGGAGTGCAGAAGGAGCTGAATGTGGATGGCTTCTTTCGTCCATTATCAGATATTACGCTCTGGATCACTTACCGTCTCTTTGGATTGAATCCCATTCCATTCCATGCATTTCAGATCATCATCCATGCACTCAATGCTGTACTGTTGATGCGGTACTGTTACAAATTGTCTGGTAAGCAGGCTGGTACCAATCTTGCAGGATTGATGGCACTGCTGGCTGGGATCCTCTTTCTCACTTACCCTTTCCACAATGAAGCGATTGCCTGGATATTAGCCCGCTGTTCGCTGATGGCGGGAAGTCTTGCCATTGGAGCTATGCTGGCATTGGTAAGCGATTGGAAGCTGTCGAAAAAAATAGCGGTTATTGCTGTCTGTTATTTTGTGGGGATGGCATCTTATGAAACCATCATGGTATTGCCCCTGATGGTGGCCGCCCAAATGCTGATCTTACGCATGCCGTTCAAACAGGTAATAACGGTGATGCTGGCGCTGGCGATTACTTTTGCTGCGCATACCTGGCTGCGGATCGCGGTTTCCGGCGTATTCATTAATAGTTATGGCAAAGGTTTTTTTCAGGCCATTGGCTTCAATACCCTGCTTACGATGCTGAAATCCGCCGGCAGGATTCTATTGCCGCCCTCGGATAATAGTCGCGCCATTTTGATCGGTTTTGTAGTAGCGCTGATAATGCTGGGCACTGTTCTGTTCATTGCATGGAAAAGAACGAAGAATGAATTGTTGTCACGTCAATTCTTTTATATCCAGTTATGCTGCTTTATCATTGCGATGTCTGTGCCGATGGTGCTGGGCGTGAGCACCAGGACTTCCGAAAGCGACCGCTTTTTATACCTGCCATCATTGTTCTTCTGTAGTGTGCTGGCTTTTGGCCTTGTTTATTGTTTCAAGCGGGCTAAAGTGCGCATCATCGTAGTGGCGTTGCTGTTGTTTGTGCAGGTAGCTTTACTGCAGGAGAACAATTCAAACTGGAAGAAGGCTTCCATAGCAGTGGAACAATTGCTCGGCGAAGTGAAAAAAGCAACAGAACGTCCTGGCCGCTTGCTAATTGTTAACATGCCGGCAGAAATCGATGGTGCTTTCGTTTTCAGGATCGGGTTCCCGGAAGCGCTTCAGTTATACCAGTACGATAGTTCAAAAGTGAAAGTGGTGAATATTCTTACCAGGGATGAAGAGTTGTTGCTCCCGCAGCAAGAGGTCAGGTTCATCGCGGAAAAACCGGATATGCTGCTGGTACAGCCTTCAACAATCCTCTTCAAATCAGATGGCAACCAGGATAATGGGCTGCTGGAATCCGGTGCTGAGGCTGGTGAGCTTCAGCAGTTGGTTGAAAATATGATCACGCAGGAGAACCAATGGAACTTTGCCAGCGCAGCAAGGGCGAATCAGATCCGGATGATCGTTTACAAACATAAACTTACCTGGAGCAATATGCGCATTGGTATATTGGGCCCGGAAGACAGGTATCTTATCTGGGACCTTCGTAGCTGGGAACGTCCGGCGTTCTGATGAATGCTCAGGATTGCTGCAGGCTCAGGTATCTCGTTATATATTTTCCCACCATATCAAATTCGATATTCACTTCTGTGCCCGGGAACACATACTGGATATTTGTATGCTCCAATGTATAAGGAATGATGGCTACGGAGAATTCATCCCGCGTAACATTGAAAATGGTAAGACTGATACCGTTGATACTGGCCGAACCTTTTTCGATCACCAGTGAGGCGAAGGAAGCGGGAAAGCGGAAACGGAATTCGCGGCTGCCTTCGAGGTCATTCACATTGATGCAGGTGGCTTTGGCGTCTACATGGCCCTGCACGATATGGCCATCGAGGCGGCCATTCATGGGCATGCATCTTTCCAGGTTCACCTGGTGGCCGGGCTGCCACTGATGGAGATTGCTTTTGTGCAGCGTTTCCTGGATGGCGGTGACCTTGTGACGTTGTTCTTCAACCTGCTCCACAGTAAGGCAAACGCCGTCGTGCGAAATACTCTGATCTATTTTCAATTCATGAGAAATAGGGGATTTGATCCAGTAGCTCTTATTGGTGCCGGCTACCAGTACTTCTTCCACCTGGCCTAATGATTCTATGATTCCGGTAAACATGTTGCAAAATTCGGAAATTCAGAACTAATTTGAATGAAGATGGATTTTTTGGAAAAAACTATTATCTTTGCTGCCCTTAAAGCATTTAAAGGAGGTATCAAACTATGCTGATCATCGACTCAAAAGATTGCGAAAACATCGACAAGGCCCTCAAAAAGTACAAAAAGAAATTTGAGAAGGCGAAGACTCTGTTACAATTGAGAGAACGTCAATCGTATACAAAGCCGTCGGTTAGACAACGCACAAAAGTGTTGAAAGCTATCTACAAACAACAGATAGCAAGCGGATCCATCGAAGGGAAATAGTTCATTTTGAACTGAATATATTAAGATAGCTGCAAAGTTAATTGTAACTTTGTAGCTATCTTTTTTATATTGACCTATGGCCAATTCCCCGGAAAATACCAATGATCTCCCCGCACATCCTGCTGTAACTGAATTCATTGCCTACCTGAAAGGGGAAAAGCGAAGTTCTGCGCATACCGTGGAGGCCTACGAGAACGATCTTTCCGATTTCTTCCGGTTCCTCCAGTTTGAAAAATATGAAAAACGCGATAAGCGCGGTAAGATCATGGTCCGTGAAGACGGTTATGGACTTGGCATGGTGGAATTGAAGGCTATCCGGCCGGATTATGTGCGCAGCTGGGTGGCCACCCTGAAAAATGACGAAGGTTATTCTCCACGGACCATTAACCGCAAGATCTCCAGTCTTAAATCTTTCTTCAAATATTTTCTTCGCATGGGCCAGATCAGCAAGATCCCCATGGACAGGGTAGTGAGCCAGAAACTGTCCAGCCGGCTGCCCGTTTATCTCGGGGAAGAAGTGGTAGAAACCCTGTTCAATAATCTTCCTGCGATCAGCGAGCGCCTGCATTTCGGGAATCTGGCTGAAAAAGACCTTGAGTTGCTGAAGGCGGAGCCTGCCAGAGAGTTGGCCTGGCTGATCATGACAGAACAATTGCTGTTGCGATTGTTGTACCATGCCGGTATAAGGCGTGCAGAACTGATGGGATTGAAGCGGCAGGCGATCGATAAGGCCCGTGGATCGCTCAAAGTGCTGGGGAAGGGAAATAAGGAAAGGCTGATCCCGGTGAATGAAGAGCTTATGAACCACATGTTGCAGTACGATAAGCTCAAAAAGGATTATTTGCCAGAGGCTACAAGGGCGGCAGCAGGGTATCAGGGCAATGAATTACTGCTGGTAAGGGAAGATGGAAAAGCGCTTTCTCCCTCCTTTGTATATAGTACCGTAAAGAAGTACCTGGGCGAAGTGACCAGCCAGGAAAAAAGGAGCCCGCATGTGCTTCGTCATACCTTTGCAACGCATCTTACATATCATGGCGCCAGCCTCGATGCTGTGAAGGAATTATTGGGCCATTCCAGTCTTGCCGCTACACAGGTTTATACACATAATTCCATTGAATCCCTAAAAGAAATCCATAAACAGGCGCATCCGAAAGCATAGCCTGAAACCCGCGTTAAATCTCGCATTTCCTGTGAATTAAAATTTGGAAAAATATTACTGATGTATTAACTTCATAGGGAACAAAAGGCTGTGCGATTGTACAGATTTTGGCCCTCGAAAATCTTGAAAGTTCTTTATATATTGTTCACAGTTAAAATGCGATTGTTATGAACGTTAACATTCAGACCGTGCGGTTCAATCCCGATGGAAAACTTGTAGAGTACGTAAATAAGAAACTGCAGAAAATTGGTACTTTTCACGACCGCATAATCAAAGTAGATGTGTTTTTAAAACTGGATAACGTAGTACATGCCATTAAAGACAAAATCGCAGAGATCCGGGTTCAGGTTCCCCGTCATCAGTTCTTCGTAAAGGCTACAAGCAAGTCCTTTGAAGAATCTTTTGACAGTGCGCTGGACTCTCTCGTAAATCAAATAAAAAGACAAAAAGAAAAGCAAGCTGCCTGATTAGCAAAAAAAATTGAAGGCCGTCTCCCCGGAGACGGCCTTTTTTCGTTTAAGGAGGTCTGATATGGTTAGTTCTTTTTCGCGTGTTTTTATCAGGTAGTGCAATTTCCCTCTGAGCGAAGCAGTTGGCGCCAGGCGGAAAGAAACCGTTTTACAGGTAACCTGCAGGGGTATACGTAAGCGACGGTAGTGTGGGGGCGGGAAATGAGGGAAGAAGGGAAGGGGATAGTTGTTTCGGCTAAAAAAAGGCATACGCTATTTTGCTTGATCAGTGAGGGTTTCAGCGGAATATTGATTGGATGCTTAACTTTTTTTGCATCAATTTTTTGTAGTGAATTTACTTTTCCCTTCCTTTGCAGCCGCTCCGGCGGGTAGCAGTGAATGCAACACCTTGAAAACAAGCAAAAAAAATCTTCTTCAAAGTTTTGGGATTTCACAAATTCAGTTACCTTTGCCTTCCCAAAAAATAAGAGAAACTTGTGAGATTGGATGGGAAGTTCTTTATAACGTTGAATTTCAGAATACTTTACAGGGTTTGACCTGGCCGTTGCCGGGAAGGAATTCATCAAAAGAAAGGGAAAGCATCAGATCATTATAAGATTGGATATGCCACTTTAGCTCAGCTGGTAGAGCAACTGATTTGTAATCAGTAGGTCGTTGGTTCGATTCCGACAAGTGGCTCAAAGGATGGTAGAATATACTAATCCGGGCAGGTTCCAGAGCGGCCAAATGGGGCGGACTGTAAATCCGCTGTCTTTCGACTTCAGAGGTTCGAATCCTCTCCTGCCCACCAACCGGTTTCAGAAATGTTTTGAAGTCGGTTTCAGTATTTAGAAAGATCTTTGTTCATAAGCGGGAGTAGCTCATTTGGTAGAGCGATAGCCTTCCAAGCTATAGGTGGCGAGTTCGAGCCTCGTCTCCCGCTCTTTTTCAGTTCGCAGGTTGCAGTCCTGCGCTGGTTGATGCGATCATCCGGCCTCTGCAAGGATAAGAATGCCAACTGAGTCATCAGCCGTTGTAGCTCAGTGGTAGAGCACTTCCTTGGTAGGGAAGAGGTCGTGAGTTCGATTCTCACTAACGGCTCAACAATTTTTGGATCGGTTGAGATCAGCGATTGTGAGATGACTGAAAAACAGGTGTTGAAAGTTAGTCGCTGACTACATGATAATCCTCTGATTCCCTGAAAAGCTGTTCCGTGATGCGGATAGCTGGAAACAAAGGAAAAAATTGTAATAAATATTTGTAAAACCACAACTAAAAACAGATAACGATGTCAAAAGAGACTTTTAAGAGGGACAAACCTCACGTTAACGTTGGTACAATCGGTCACGTGGACCACGGTAAAACAACTTTAACTGCAGCCATCACTACCATTCTGTCACAGAAAGGTCTGGCTCAGGCAAAAAAGTATGATGAAATCGATGGCGCGCCCGAAGAAAAAGAGCGTGGTATCACCATCAATACTGCTCACGTGGAGTATCAGACGGATAACCGTCACTATGCTCACGTAGACTGTCCTGGTCACGCTGACTATGTGAAGAATATGATTACAGGTGCTGCGCAGATGGATGGCGCTATTTTGGTTGTGGCTTCTACAGACGGACCTATGCCTCAAACAAAAGAACACATTCTTCTGGCTCGCCAGGTAGGTGTTCCCCGTATTGTGGTATTCATGAATAAAGTTGACCTGGTTGATGACCCTGAGCTGCTGGATCTGGTGGAAATGGAAATCCGTGAGTTGCTGAGCTCTTATGGCTTCGATGGTGACAACACTCCTATCATCAAAGGTTCTGCAACAGGCGCCCTGGCTGGTGAAGCCAAATGGGTTGCTGCAGTTGAAGAGCTGATGGCTGCGGTTGACAGCTATATTCCTCTGCCTCCCCGTCCGGTTGATATGCCATTCCTGATGTCTGTAGAGGACGTATTCTCTATCACTGGTCGTGGTACTGTTGCTACCGGTCGTATCGAGAGAGGTCGTATCAAAGTTGGTGAGCCTATCGAGATCGTAGGTCTGATGGAAGCTCCTCTTGCTTCTACTGTAACAGGTGTGGAAATGTTCCGCAAACTGTTGGATTCCGGTGAAGCCGGAGACAACGCCGGTCTGCTGCTCCGTGGTATCGACAAAGCTCAGGTTCGTCGTGGTATGGTACTGTGCAAACCAGGATCTATCACTCCTCACACTGAGTTCAAAGGCGAAGTATACGTACTGAGCAAAGAAGAAGGTGGTCGTCACACTCCATTCTTCAATAAATACCGTCCTCAGTTCTATTTCCGTACAACTGACGTAACTGGTGAGTGTGAACTGCCAGCAGGTACTGAAATGGTGATGCCTGGTGATAACACTAACCTGACAGTGAAGCTGATCCAACCCATCGCGATGGAGAAAGGTCTGAAATTCGCTATCCGTGAAGGTGGTCGTACCGTAGGTGCGGGTCAGGTTACAGAGATCATTAAATAAGTTGAATCTCAATAAAAAGCCATTAGCGTTTGCTGATAGCTATTAGCGCGGATTTCTTATATTTGCTAAGCTGTCAGCCATCACTAATGGCTTTTATACGGGCATAGTTCAATGGTAGAATAGAGGTCTCCAAAACCTTTGATCTGGGTTCGAATCCTAGTGCCCGTGCAAACACAATGTGTTATGAATAAAGTTACCACCTATTTCAGGGAGTCTTACAAAGAGCTGCTTGAAAAAGTAAGTTGGCCTACATGGACGCAATTGCAGCAATCTACTGTGATCGTCCTCGTAGCTACAGTTGTTATCACTGCCATGGTATGGGTGATGGACATCGTAGCTCAATCCGGGCTTAATTTCATCTATTCATTATTTTACTAATGGAAAATCAGACTACTCAACAACAGGAAACCAAATGGTATGTGCTGCGTGTGGTGAGCGGCAAGGAGCGTAAGGTAAAGGAGTACCTCGATAAAGAAATTTCCCGCGGGGGATGGGGCGAGGTGGTGAAACAGGTTTTTCTGCCAGTGGAGAAGGTTTATAAAGTTCAGAACGGTAAAAAGGTGATGCGTGAAAGGAACTACTATCCCGGCTACGTAATGATCGAAGTACTGGATGGTAAACTTTCCGATGATCTCCGTGATGCTGTTATCAATACTACCAACGTTATTCACTTCCTGGGTAAAGACAATCCCATCGCTCTCAGGAAAGCCGAAGTGAACAAGATGCTCGGCAAAATGGATGAAATGGCCGAAGTGGGCGGCGTGAGCATGATAGAGCCTTTCATCGTGGGAGAAACCATCAAGATCATCGAAGGACCTTTCAACGATTTCAACGGTATCATCGAAGAGGTGAACGACGAAAAGAAAAAGCTGAAAGTGACTGTAAAGATCTTCGGTCGCTCCACACCGGTAGAGCTCAACTACATGCAGGTAGAGAAACTCGCTTAACAATACCAGTTATAAAGAAATTAAAACCACAGCGGATGCTGTGGTTTTTTTATGCGCTTATGCCATCCTGCAGGGCAACAAAAAAGCCTTACCGTTATTGCTTCACGGGAAGGCTTCTGTATGTTTTGCAGGACAATAACTTTCTTAGTTGTTATCGTCGTCGCCGCCAGAGTTGGATTCTTCAGAAGAGTATCCGAAATCAAGCGATGCTTGTTCGTCAGCAACTGGTAACACCACTGGTGTTTCTTCAGGAGCGGGAGCTGGGGCTGCTTTGGGCTTCCTTGGTCTGGGAGCAGGTTTCTTAGCGGCCTTCTTTGCCGGAGCTGCTTTTTTAGGAGCTGCTTTCCTGGCTGCTTTCTTTGCTGCCTTTTTAGGAGCGGCTTTTTTTGCTGCTTTTTTGGGGGCTGCTTTCTTAGCGGCTTTCTTCGCTGCTTTTTTAGGAGCGGCTTTTTTTGCTGCTTTCTTTGCTGCTTTTTTGGGAGCTGCTTTCTTAGCGGCTTTCTTTGCTGCTTTTTTAGGAGCGGCTTTTTTTGCTGCTTTCTTTGCTGCTTTTTTGGGAGCTGCTTTCTTAGCGGCTTTCTTTGCTGCTTTTTTAGGAGCGGCTTTTTTTGCTGCTTTCTTTGCTGCTTTTTTGGGAGCTGCTTTCTTAGCGGCTTTCTTTGCTGCTTTTTTAGGAGCGGCTTTTTTTGCTGCTTTCTTCGCTGCTTTCTTAGGAGCTGCTTTCTTTGCTGCCTTTTTGGGAGCGGCTTTTTTTACTGCTTTTTTGGGAGCAGCTTTTTTTGCTGACTTTTTCTTTGCTTTGGCCATAGTGTGATGTGTTTTTATAGTTGATGGTAAAGATACAATGGAACATAACTATTCAGATGCAAAAGCTACGCAGAAATATTCATATAATAAAAAACTCATTGAAAGTTTGACTCCTTCATCCCAAAACTTCATTGATCTCTTAAGCTGTTCATTACCGGTATGATCTGTTCGCATGCTGATTTTGGAGATCTCGTATGCAATACCCGGGCCGCGATGGGGAAGCGTCAATGTAAACACTTACTAAAAGCAGCGATCACTCACATATGCTATTGAATGTATTTTTGCATCTCCGAATGGATGCCGGTTTGATCTGATATTTACCGGGGACCAGGATCTGATTTCCCGGCCAGTTTTTCTGGTGTGTTTCTCCGTTTTCTCCCCGGCAGGCTTAACTTTGCGGCTTTCCGGGGCTGATAAAGTTTTTTGAGATTCCTTTCAGCAAATCAAAACAAATCGCTACCTTTGCGTCCCCAATTGAAGTTCTTTACAACCCCCGTTATTCCACGGTGAGGCAGTAATATCAAGCTAAAAGCCGGTTGGTCCGGCTTTCAGACAGGTATCAAATGCCGCAGACTGTTGAACGGGTTAAGAGGAATTTGGGAGTCCGCTCAATTGACGGACGTTAGAACCAATAAATCATTAAGTAATGGCAAAAGAAATTACCGGCTTCGTAAAGCTGCAGGTAAAAGGTGGCCAGGCGAATCCTGCCCCTCCTGTAGGTCCTGCATTAGGTTCCAAGGGTATCAATATCATGGAATTCTGCAAGCAGTTCAATGCTCGCACACAGGATAAAATGGGAAAAGTTCTCCCCGTTCTCATCACTGTTTACTCCGACAAGTCTTTCGATTTCGTTATTAAAACTCCACCGGCGGCCGTTCAGTTGCTTGAAGCAGCTAAACTGCAGAGTGGTTCCAAAGAGCCTAACCGTAATAAGGTTGGTAAAGTGAACTGGAGCCAGGTTGAGGCAATTGCAAAAGACAAGATGCCTGACCTGAACTGCTTCACCCTGGAAAGCGCCATGAAAATGGTTGCTGGTACAGCCCGCAGCATGGGAATTACTGTGGATGGTAATGCCCCCTGGGAAAACTAAATGTTCACATCCCTGCACATAGCGGGGTACTAAAACTGAATTACAATGGCAATCGCTAAAAAAAGAAAAGTAGCTGACACCAAGCTCGACAAAAATAAAATATACTCACTGAAGGAAGCTTCTTCACTGGTAAAGGATGTAAACACAACCAAGTTCGACGCTTCTGTTGACCTGCATATCCGTCTGGGTGTTGATCCCAAGAAAGCTGACCAGGCTATCCGCGGAACAGTAACCCTGCCACACGGTACCGGTAAAACCAAAAGAGTACTGGTTCTTTGTACTCCTGACAAAGAAGCTGATGCAAAAGCAGCTGGCGCTGATTATGTAGGTCTGGATGAATTTGTACAAAAGATCGAAGGCGGATGGGTTGATATCGACGTGATCGTTGCAACTCCTGCCGTTATGCCTAAGATCGGTAAACTGGGTAAGATCCTCGGTCCACGTAACCTGATGCCTAACCCCAAGACCGGAACTGTTACCAATGATGTGGCCGCAGCTGTAACGGAAGTAAAAGGCGGTAAGATCGCGTTCAAGGTTGACAAAGCCGGTATCGTTCACGCTTCCATCGGCCGCGTGAGCTTCACCCCGGAAAAGATCGCTGAGAACGGTACTGAACTGATCAACGCGCTTCTGAAGGCAAAACCCTCTTCTGCAAAAGGTACTTACCTGAAGAGTGTGTTCATGGCCAGCTCCATGAGCCCCGGTATTGCTGTAGACACAAAATCATTGATCAACTAAAAAGATAACGCATAGGCAGTTCCGCTGTCTGCGAAATCATTAAAAAATTTGCGTTATGAACAAGCAAGAAAAAAATGAAGTGATTGAAGTACTGAAGGGAAAATTTTCCCAGTACAACAATTTCTATATCACCAATACAGAGAGCCTCACTGTAGAGCAGGTTGGTAAACTCCGTCGCATTTGCTTCGACAAGAATGTTGAAATGAAAGTGGCCAAGAACACCCTGATCCGCAAAGCCCTCGAAAGCCTGGACTCCAGCCGTTTCTCCGGTATGTTCGACTCCCTCAACGGAGTTACTGCCATCATGTTCTCTGAGAACGCTAAAGAACCAGCGCTGATCATTTCCGACTTCCGCGCTAAAGGTCCGAAAGACTTCAACAAGCCTGTACTGAAAGCAGCCTTCATCGACGGCGACGTATTTGCCGGCGACGAGCAACTGAAAGTACTGACTACCCTGAAGAGCAAGAACGACCTCATCGGCGAGATCATCGGTCTCCTCCAGTCTCCTGCCAAGAATGTTATCAGCGGCCTGAATGCCGGCAACAAACTGGCAAGCCTGGTGAAAGCACTGGAAGAAAGAGCTCAGTAATCAAGAAGTATCTATTCAACTTATTAACTCACGCCTGAAGAGTTATATTCACAAATTTTTTTAAACCTCCCGCCGGAGCGCAGGCAATGAAGGCGGGAAAAATTTGACAAATTATGGCAGATTTAAAAGCATTCGCTGAGCAGTTGGTTAGCCTGACTGTGAAAGAAGTAAACGAACTCGCAAAGATCCTGAAAGAAGAGTACGGAATTGAGCCGGCTGCTGCTGCAGTAGCTGTTGCTGCTGGTCCTGCTGCTGCTGGTCCTGCTGCTGAAGAAAAAACCGCTTTCGACGTTATCCTGAAAAGTGGTGGCGCTAACAAACTGAACGTAGTTAAGATCGTTAAAGATCTGACTGGTCTCGGTCTGAAAGAAGCGAAAGACCTGGTTGACGGCGCTCCAAAACCCGTTAAAGAAGGTATCAGCAAAGCTGACGCTGAAGCTCTCGCTGCTAAGCTGAAAGAAGCTGGCGCTGAAGTAGAGATCAAGTAATCTTTGCAAAAGCATATTACTTATAAAGCCCCGGTAACCCCGGGGCTTTCTTGTGCCTACACCGTTTTTTAGCGGTGCCGCCGGTATGATGTCCAAATTCAGCCGGGTTTATTGTATATTGGTCCTCCCTAAGTATTATGAAAAAGGTCTCTCTGAAAGATATAGCAGAAATCACAGGTGTATCTACTTCCACCGTAAGCTTTATTCTCAATGGTAAAGCCAGTGAAATGCGTATCAGTGAAGCGCTCAGGAAAAAAGTTCTCGCTACCGCCAACAAGCTCGGCTATCAGCCCAACCAGATCGCAGTAAGCCTTCGAACCGGTCAGACCAAGATCCTCGGGCTCCTGGTGGAAGATATCTCCAACAATTTCTTCGCACTCCTGGCAAAGACCATCGAAGACGAAGCAGAGAAATTCGGCTACCGCGTAGTGTATTGCTCCACCGAGAATGATAACAAGAAAGGACAGGCCCTCCTTCGCATGCTGGCACAACGCCAGGTGGATGGATTCCTCATTACGCCTACACTGGGCATGGAAACGGATATCATCAAACTGCAGTCGCAGCACAAACCTGTTGTGCTGATGGACCGCTACTTCCCTGAACTGGATGTGCCGCATGTGCTGGTGAACAATTATGGCGGCGTTACTTCCGCCATGCAGCACCTTATTCAGCAGGGCTATGAAAGGATCGCTTTCATCACAGTAGATCTTGCCCTCAACCAGATGCAGGAAAGGGAAGAGGCATACAATGATGCTATCAGCAAATCACCCGCACAGAAAACGAAAAGTAAAAAGAATATTCTCTCCATCGATCCAACAACGTCCCGCGATGAAAAGAAAAAACTCATCGCCCGTTTCCTGAAGAATAATAAACCAGATGCCGTTTTCTTCGCTACCAATTATCTCGGTATACTCGGACTGGAATGCCTCCGCGAACAAAGGATCCGCATCCCCGAAGAACTGGCAGTGGTCTGTTTCGATGACCACGATATCTTCCGCCTTTATATTCCCGATATCTCTGTAGTACAGCAGCCTGTAGAAGAAATGGGCAGAAAGGCCGTTCACCTGCTGATGGACCAGTTGGGAAAAAACAGGGGAGCAGCCACCGAGAATCAACTCAGGCTCGATGCCACCTTCGTGCCGAGAGAATCCACGCAAAAGAACTGATCCCATCCGGTTGCGGACACCCGCTTCCCGATTTCTTTTTGCCATCCCGCAATACTTCTGTAATATTGAAGGCTGATGCTAAAACGATTTAGCACCTGGTAAATATTTCTTTTCGATATGTATTGAAAGAGAACTGCAATTGCGCCGAAAACAATTGGTACAGTAAGTAATGAAATATAGTATTATTGCAGTTCAGTGATGCAGGGTAGAGCCTATCGATACAAAAAATCATTTCAATAAACCGTCTTGTTTTTTGAAGTATGCCGGACCAGGGTGTGAAACAGAACCGATCCGGCTTTTCAGTTGATCACAATTTTCCCTTGTGCATTAAATGATTGATATGAAGAAATTAGCTCTGTTATTCCTGCCACTGCTTGCCCGCACTGGTATGCAGGCCCAGCCTCAGGCCTCCGCTAAAGTATATGATCCCGTTGAATGGGTGAACCCATTGATGGGTACCGATTCCAAACCAAGTCTCTCTAACGGAAATACCTATCCCAGTATCGTACTTCCCTGGGGAATGAATGCCTGGATGCCCCAGACAGGGAAGATGGGAGATGGATGGGCTTACACCTATGCATCAGACAAGATCCGCGGCTTCAAGCAAACACACCAGCCTTCTCCCTGGATGAACGACTATGGCCAGTTTGCCATCATGCCCGTGACCGGCTCGCTCAAATTCGACCAGGAAAAACGCGCCAGCTGGTTCTCGCACAAAACTGAAATTGCCAAACCTTACTATTACAGCGTATACCTAGCCGATGCAGATGTAACGGCTGAACTGACGCCCACAGAACGTGCAGCACAATTCCGTTTCACCTTCCCGGAAAACGACAGCTCCTTTGTGGTAGTGGATGCATTCGACAGAGGCTCTTCCATTCAAATCCATCCGGCAGAGAAAAAGATCACGGGTTACACTACCCGCAACAGCGGCGGCGTACCGGCCAATTTCAAAACCTATTTCGTTATACATTTCGATAAACCCTTCACCATCGCTTATACCACCAATGGAACAAAGCTGGTGCAGGACTCCCTGCAGGTGACCAATGCACATGCAGGGGCGATCGTGGGCTTCAAAACCAAACGCGGTGAAAAAGTAAACCTGCGCGTGGCCAGCAGCTTCATCAGCCCTGAACAGGCTGAGCTGAACCTGCAGCGTGAGATCGGCAATGAAAGTTTCGAGACCACCAGGCAGAAAGGCAAACAGGCCTGGAATAAAGTGCTGGGCCGCATCAAAGTGGAAGGCGGTACTGAAGAGCAAACAAAAACATTCTATTCCTGCCTTTACCGAACTGTTCAGTTCCCGCAAAAACATTATGAATTCGATGCTTCCAACAAGATGGTGCATTACAGTCCATACAACGGGCAGGTATTGCCCGGCTACATGTTTGCAGGCACCGGCTTCTGGGATACATTCCGCGCGCTCTATCCATTGCTGAACCTGCTCTTTCCCGGGATCAACAAGGAAATGCAGCAGGGCCTCGTGAATGATTACAAAGAAGGTGGCTGGCTTCCGGAGTGGAGCAGTCCGGGTTTACGCAATGTGATGGTGGGCAACAACTCCGCATCGGTGGTGGCTGACGCTTACATCAAAGGACTGCGCGGCTATGATATCGAAACGTTGTATGAAGCATTGCTGCACGGCGCCAACAATGAAGGTCCGCTCACAGCTGTGGGTAGGGCAGGAGTGAAATATTACAATGAGCTCGGTTATGTTCCCTACGATGTCAACATCAATGAGAATGCAGCCCGCACACTGGAATATGCATACGATGATTTCACTATCTGGCAACTGGCCAAACTACTGAAACGCCCGCAGGCCGAGATCGATCTCTTTGCGAAACGTTCTCAGAACTTTCGCAACCTTTTCGATCCCGAAACAAAACTGATGCGTGGTAAAAACAAGGATGGCAATTTCCAGAAACCTTTCAACCCGTTCAAATGGGGCGATGCTTTCACTGAAGGCAATAGCTGGCACTACTCCTGGAGTGTGTTCCATGATATCAAGGGCCTGAAGAATCTAATGGGTGGAGACGAAATGTTTATAAAGATGCTGGACTCCGTTTTCAATCTTCCTCCCATTTTCGATGAAAGCTACTATGGCAGCGTGATCCACGAGATCCGCGAAATGCAGATCATGAATATGGGACAATATGCACACGGCAATCAACCCATCCAGCACATGATCTATCTCTACAATTATGCAGGACAACCCTGGAAAACCCAGGCGCATGTCCGCAATGTGATGGCGCAACTCTATAAACCTACACCCGATGGGTATTGTGGCGATGAAGACAATGGCCAGACCTCAGCCTGGTACATCTTCTCTGCAATGGGATTTTATCCTGTTTGTCCGGGTACCACAGAATACGTTCTCGGCACGCCGCTCTTCAAAAAAATGACCATTACCCTGGAAAACGGGAAAACAGTACAGGTGAATGCGCCCAACAACAGCGCCGCCAACAAATATGTGCAACAACTCAGACTGAACGGTAAAGTACATACGAAGAATTACCTTAACCATTTTGAGTTGATGAAAGGAGGAACGCTTGATTTCAATATGAGCCCTGTCCCCAATAAGCAGCGGGGCGCCAATAAAATCGATTTTCCTTATTCTTTTTCCAAATAGCCAATCAATTTCCAGTCTGCGTATGAAAAAATTCCTGCCTTGCCTGTTACTGGTGATTCCCGGCATGTGCGCCGTGGCGCAAACCGGTACTGAAAACCTGGTACAATATGTAAAGCCCATCATCGGAACACAGAGAATGGGACATACTTATCCCGGCGCTACCGTTCCTTTCGGTATGGTGCAACTCAGTCCGGATACCGATACCATACCATATGAAATGAATGGTAAGTACAACAGGGACGTGTACAAATATTGCGCAGGCTACCAGTACGACGATAAAACGATCGTTGGCTTCAGTCATACCCACTTCAGCGGTACCGGTCATTCCGATCTGGGCGATTTCCTGGTAATGCCTACCGTGGGCGAACTGAAGCTCAATCCCGGTCAGGCCCATCAGCCGCGTAGTGGGTTCCGTTCTGCGTTCTCCCACAACAATGAGCTGGCAGAAGCCGGTTACTACAAAGTGAAGCTCGATGATTACGATATCACTGCTGAACTAACGGCTACCAACAGGGTAGGATTCCATCAGTACAGTTTTCCAAAATCCGATCAGAGCCATATCATTCTTGATCTGATGCATGGAATCTATAATTATGACGATAAGAATACCTGGACATTCGTTCGCATCGAAAATGACACACTGGTAACCGGTTATCGTCAAACCAATGGATGGGGCAGGACCCGCACTGTTTATTTTGCGATGGCCTTCAGCAAACCTTTCTATCAGTACGGGAATAAGAAGTTCGATAAGAACCAGGTGTATCGCGGCTTCTGGGGTAAGTTCGATCAAACGAAGAATTTCCCCGAGTTCGCCGGTAAGCAGATCCGTGCTTATTTCGATTTCAAAACAGAAGAAGGTGAAAAGATTAAGATCAAATTTGCACTTTCTTCAGTGAGTACCGATGGCGCGCTCCGGAACCTGCGTGCGGAAGCCCCGGGCTGGGATTTCAACCAGGTGAAGAAGCAGGCGCAGGACCAGTGGAATAAAGAACTGGGCAGGGTAGTGGTACAATCCAATCATCGTAATGAAAAGGAGAATTTTTATACTTCCGTATACCATTCCTTTCTCAGTCCCATCACTTATACCGATGTAGATGGTCAGTATCGCGGCCTCGATCAGAACATCCACCAGGCCGATGGTTTCACCAACTACACGATTTTCAGTCTCTGGGATACCTATCGCGCCTTACATCCTCTTTTCAATGTATTGCAACCCAAACGCAATACGGATATGGTGCAGAGCATGCTGGCCCATTATGATCAGAGTGTGCATCATATGCTGCCTGTATGGAGCCATTACGCTAATGAGAACTGGTGCATGATCGGTTATCATAGTGTGAGTGTAATTGCCGATGCTGTGATCAAGGGCAATGCCGGCTTCAATGCCAATAAAGCCCTCGACGCCTGTGTTACCTCCGCCCGTAATAGCTGGTTCGAAGGACTGGACCATTACATGAAGCTCGGTTACGTTCCGGAAGACAAGAGTGGTTCTTCCGTTTCCAAAACACTTGAATATGCGTATGACGACTGGTGCATCGCCCAAATGGCCAAGAAGCTCGGGAGAAAGGATATCTATGAAGAATTTATCCATCGTTCCACCTATTGGAAGAATGTGTACGATGTTTCTATCGGTTATATGAGACCGAAAATGAGCGATGGAACTTTCCGTAAGGAGTTCGATGTGCTCAGCACCCATAACCAGGGATTCATTGAAGGTAATGCCTGGAATTATAGTCTCTATGTTCCGCAGGCGCCTGCTGAAATGATAGGGATGATGGGAGGGAAGAAAACATTCACTGCCCACCTGGATTCTCTTTTTACGATGCACCTGCCCGATAAATATTTCGCAGAGACGGAAGATATCACCCGCGATGGCATTATCGGTAATTATGTGCATGGCAACGAGCCCAGCCATCATGTGCCTTATCTCTACAACTGGACCGATCAGCCCTGGAAGACCCAGGAGCGGGTACGTATGATCCTGAAGAAGCAGTTCAGACCAACGCCCGATGGGTTAGGAGGGAATGATGATTGCGGACAGATGAGTGCCTGGTATATTTTCACGGCTCTCGGATTTTATCCGGTAGCGCCTGGATCCGATGAATATGCGATTGGAAGTCCTTCTGTTGATGGGGCGAGTATTCAACTGGAAAACGGAAAAACATTCACCATAGAAGTAAAGAACAATAGCGATAAGAATGTATATGTTCAGCAACTGACCCTGAACGGAAAGCCACTGAACCGTTTATTTTTGAAACATGAGGAGATCCTCGATGGTGGTGTGCTCGGATTTGTGATGGGGCCGAAGCCGGCGAAGAAATAGTTGCCACTCGCCGGAGGCGAGCGGCTGGCGGCCCCCTGTTTCACATCCTAAATGCCTTATTTCACTAACTTTTCAACCGTATTCGTCAATACTTTTTAGTGAACCGGGGGTGCAATACCTTATTTTTGTGTCACACCCGTCAGACAGCCGGAGGACCGGTACGGGCACCCTCAATTTTTCCTCTTTTTGCAGGTGATGGCAGCGCTGGAAATCTGCTCATTTTCCCTTAAATTCGGTCTGAATTTTGCTAGAAACAATTTTCTTGTTTTTTGAACGTATATTTCATACCTTTGCCGTCCATTTTCATAAACTAATTAGTAGAGGTACGTTGAATTACATGGCCATTTTCACATAACTGCCTCATTTTCAGTGCACTGAGAACCTGTAAGTTCTCCTGTAATTTTTTTGTCTATAGACGATTTTTGCGTTCGAACAACTAAAAACCGGTTTTAATCAATATGTCTTCAACAAAATTGCAAAGCAGGATCAACTTCGGTAAGATCAAAAACTTAGCTGAAGCTCCTGACCTCCTCGAAGTACAGATTCAATCTTTCAAAGAATTTTTCCAGTTAGAGACCACTCCGGACAAGCGTAATATCGAAGGTCTGTTCAAGGTGTTCAAGGAAAACTTTCCTATCACAGACACCCGCAACATCTTCGTGCTGGAGTTCCTGGATTATTTCATTGACCCGCCCCGTTACACCATCGAAGAGTGTATGGAGCGCGGATTGACCTACGCCGTTCCCCTCAAGGCGAAGCTGCGTTTGAGCTGTAATGATGAAGAGCACGTGGATTTCCAAACCATCGTGCAAGACGTATTCCTTGGCAACATTCCCTACATGACGCCCCGCGGTACATTCGTGATCAACGGAGCTGAGCGTGTGGTGGTTTCCCAGTTGCACCGTTCACCTGGTGTATTCTTCGGGCAGTCCATCCACCCCAACGGCACCAAGATCTACTCTGCCCGCGTGATCCCTTTCAAAGGAGCATGGATGGAGTTTGCCACCGATATCAACAACGTGATGTATGCGTACATCGACCGTAAAAAGAAATTCCCCGTAACTACCCTGTTGCGTTCTATCGGTTTTGAAACCGATAAGGACATCCTCGAGCTCTTCGGCATGGCTGATGAAGTGAAGGGCGACAGAAAGTCCCTGGGCAAGTATGTTGGAAGGCGCCTCGCTGCCCGCGTACTGAGAACATGGGTGGAAGACTTCGTGGACGAAGATACCGGTGAAGTAGTGTCCATCGAGCGTAATGAAGTGGTACTCGAGCGCGATACCGTTCTCGACGATGAAGCCATCGACATGATCGCCGATATGGATGTGAAATCCGTATTCGTTCAGAAAGAAGATGTGGGCGGCGACTACGCTATCATCTACAATACCCTGAACAAAGACACTTCCAACTCAGAATTGGAAGCTGTTCAACATATCTACCGCCAACTGCGCGGCGCTGATGCACCGGACGACGAAACTGCCCGTGGTATCATCGACAAACTCTTCTTCTCTGACAAACGTTATGACCTCGGTGAAGTAGGCCGCTATAAGATCAACCGTAAGTTGAACCTGAGCCAGCCGCTTGACCAAAAGACGCTGACCAAGGAAGATATCATCGAGATCATCAAGTACCTCGTTCGCCTCACCAATGGTAAGGCCGAGATCGATGATATCGATCACTTGTCTAACCGCCGTGTTCGTACAGTAGGGGAGCAACTCTACGCCCAGTTCGGTGTTGGTCTGGCACGTATGGCCCGTACCATCCGCGAACGTATGAACGTGCGCGACAATGAGGTGTTCACTCCGGTTGACCTGATCAATGCAAGGACCCTGAGCTCTGTGATCAACTCCTTCTTCGGAACATCACAGCTCTCCCAGTTCCTGGACCAGACCAACCCGCTTTCCGAGATCACCCACAAACGTCGTATCTCCGCACTCGGACCAGGTGGTCTGAGCCGTGAGCGCGCCGGCTTTGAGGTTCGTGACGTACACTACAGCCACTACGGCCGTCTCTGTACCATCGAAACTCCGGAAGGTCCGAATATCGGTCTGATCTCTACCCTTTGCGTACATGCGAAGATCAATGAGATGGGCTTCATCGAAACACCTTACCATAAAGTGGATAACGGTAAAGTAGACCTGAAGAAACTCACTTTCCTTTCTGCTGAAGAAGAAGATATCGCCAAAATTGCCCAGGCTTCTGCGCCATTGGACGATAAAGGCATCTTCGCTGAAGATAAAGTAGCTTCCCGTCAAACTGGCGACTTCCCGATCCTCGATAAAGAGGAAGTAGAGTTCATGGACGTGGCCCCCAACCAGATTGTGGGTCTCTCAGCTTCTCTCATTCCGTTCCTTGAGCACGATGACGCCAACCGTGCCCTGATGGGATCAAACATGCAACGTCAGGCTGTTCCCCTGATCCGCCCTGAAAACCCCATCGTGGGTACAGGCCTGGAAGGAAAAGCTGCCCGCGATGCGCGTGTTCAGATCCTTGCAGAAGGTGATGGTGTGGTGGAATATGTAGACGGAAGCGAAATACACATCCGTTACGATCGTACAGAAGCTGACCGCCTGGTAAGCTTCGAAGATGATCTCAGGATATACAAACTCACCAAGTTCATCAAAACCAACCAGGAAACCTGCATCAACCACAAACCTTCCGTTAAGAAAGGACAGCGCATGAAAAAAGGCGACTTCCTCACAGAAGGTTACGCGGTTCAGGCCGGTGAACTGGCGCTCGGACGTAACCTGCAGGTGGCCTTCATGCCATGGAAAGGTTACAACTTCGAGGATGCCATCGTAATCAATGAGCGCGTGGCCCGTGAAGACCTCTTCACTTCTATCCACATCTCTGAATACGAACTGGAAGTCCGCGATACAAAACTCGGTGAAGAAGAACTGACACCAGATATCCCCAACGTTTCTGAAGAGGCTACCAAAGACCTCGACGAAAACGGTATCATCCGCCTGGGTGCTGCCATCAAAGAAGGAGATATCCTCATCGGTAAGATCACTCCGAAAGGAGAGAGCGATCCTACTCCTGAAGAGAAACTGCTCCGCGCCATCTTCGGTGACAAAGCCGGTGATGCAAAAGACGCTTCTCTGAAAGCACCCAATGGTGTGGAAGGTGTGGTGATCGGTAAGAAACTGTTCCAGCGCGCCAAGAAAGACAAGAACGCGAAGATCCGCGAGAAAGCTTCCCTGGAAAAACTGGAAAAGATCCACGAAAAGAATGTGGAAGAACTGAAGGAACTGTTGATGAACAAACTGCAATCCCTGTTGAAAGACAAGGCCAGCATGGGTGTGAACAACAACTTCGGTGAGGTGCTGATCGGAAAGGGCGCCAAATTCAATCCCAAGAACCTCGGTGGTATCGACTACCAGAACGTGAATCCGCTGGGTTGGACTGGTGATAATTCCATCGATGATCAGATCAACATCCTGCTTCACAACTATAATATCAAGTTCAACGAAGAGCTCGGACGTTACAAGAGAGAGAAATTCAACATCTCTATCGGTGACGAGTTACCTGCAGGCGTATTGAAACTCGCGAAAGTATACCTCGCTGTTAAGCGTAAGCTGAAAGTGGGTGATAAGATGGCGGGCCGTCACGGTAACAAAGGTATCGTAGCCAAGATCGTGCGTGCAGAAGACATGCCGTTCCTCGCTGATGGTACACCGGTAGACATCGTTCTCAACCCGTTGGGTGTACCTTCCCGTATGAACCTTGGACAGATCTATGAGACTGTACTCGGTTGGGCAGGTCTGAAACTGGGTGTGAAATTCGCCACTCCGATCTTCGACGGTGCTACTGTAGATGAGATCGCACAGAACATCGATAAGGCTGGTCTGCCAACTTTCGGCCATACCTACCTGCACGATGGTGAAACCGGCGAGCGCTTCCACCAGAAAGCAACCGTGGGTGTGATCTACATGATCAAACTGCACCACATGGTGGACGATAAGATGCACGCACGTAGCATCGGACCATACTCTCTCATCACGCAACAACCGCTCGGTGGTAAAGCCCAGTTCGGTGGTCAGCGTTTCGGTGAGATGGAAGTTTGGGCACTCGAAGCATACGGTGCATCCAATATCCTCCAGGAACTGTTAACCATCAAGTCTGACGATATCATCGGCCGTGCGAAAACTTATGAAGCGATCGTGAAAGGTGATAATATCCCGAGGGCTGGTATCCCTGAATCCTTCAACGTGTTGGTACACGAGTTGAGAGGTCTGGGTCTCGACCTGAAGTTCGATTAACAGTGATGGTTGCCCGATAACACCCGTGTGCGTTGAATTTGTAATTTTTAAAAAGAAACTGAAAACTATAATATGGCTATCAAAAAAGATAATCGTCCCAAAGCCACGTTTTCTAAGATCACCATCGGTCTCGCTTCCCCTGACTCCATCCTGGAGCGCAGCTATGGCGAAGTACTGAAGCCTGAGACCATCAACTACCGTACTTACAAACCTGAACGTGATGGTTTGTTCTGCGAACGCATCTTCGGACCTGTAAAGGATTATGAGTGCGCCTGCGGTAAGTATAAGCGTATCCGTTATAAAGGCATTGTGTGCGACCGTTGCGGTGTGGAAGTAACTGAGAAGAAGGTTCGCCGCGAGCGCATGGGCCATATCAAGCTCGTAGTACCTGTTGTTCATATCTGGTATTTCAAGAGCCTTCCCAACAAGATCGGTTATCTGCTGGGCGTAAGCTCCAAGAAACTGGAGACCATCGTTTATTATGAAAGGTTTGTAGTGATTCAGGGTGGTGTCCGCGACGGACTCAAAACTGGTGACCTGCTCACTGAAGAAGAATACCTGGAGATCCTGGAAACACTCCCCAAAGAGAACCAGTATCTGCCTGATGATGATCCGCAGAAGTTCATTGCCAAGATGGGTGCGGAAGCCGTTCACGATCTGCTCGGTCGTATCGAACTGGATTCTCTCTCATTCGATCTCCGCAATGCTGCTGCTACTGAAACTTCCCAGCAACGTAAAGCAGATGCCCTCAAGCGTCTGAGCGTAGTGGAAGCTTTCCGTGAAGCCAATGGCCGCATCACCAACCGCCCTGAGTGGATGGTAATGCAGTACATCCCTGTGATCCCGCCGGAACTTCGTCCGCTGGTTCCCCTGGATGGCGGCCGTTTCGCATCTTCTGACCTGAACGATCTCTACCGTCGTGTGATCATCCGTAACAACCGTCTGAAAAGACTGTTGGAGATCAAGGCGCCTGAGGTGATCCTGCGTAACGAAAAACGTATGCTGCAGGAAGCCGTTGACTCACTGTTCGACAATAGCCGTAAATCAAATGCGGTGAAAGCTGAAGGTGGTCGCGCATTGAAATCTCTCTCCGATGTACTGAAAGGTAAACAAGGTCGTTTCCGTCAGAACCTGCTTGGTAAACGTGTTGACTATTCCGGTCGTTCCGTTATCGTGGTAGGCCCTGAGCTGAAACTCCACGAATGCGGTCTGCCGAAAGATATGGCTGCTGAATTGTTCAAACCATTCATCATCCGCAAGCTGATTGAAAGAGGTATCGTAAAAACAGTGAAGTCTGCCCGTAAACTGGTAGACCGCAAGGAAGCTGTTGTTTGGGATATCCTCGAGAACATCCTGAAAGGTCACCCAGTGATGCTCAACCGTGCCCCAACGCTGCACAGGTTGTCTATCCAGGCCTTCCAGCCCAAACTGATCGAAGGTAAAGCGATCCAGCTGCACCCGCTCGTGTGTTCTGCGTTCAACGCCGACTTCGATGGTGACCAGATGGCGGTTCACGTTCCTTTGAGCAATGCCGCTGTACTGGAAGCCCAACTCCTGATGCTGTCTTCACACAACATCCTCAACCCGCAGAACGGTGCTCCGATGACCCTGCCTTCACAGGACATGGTACTCGGTCTGTACTATATCACAAAAGGTAAGCGCTCAACCGATACCGAAAAGATCCGCGGCGAAGGAAAAGCATTCTACAGCGCTGAAGAAGTGATCATCGCTCACAACGAAGGCTCTGTTGAACTGCACGCGTACATCAAGGTGAAAGCCGATGTGCGTACTGAAGATGGTTCTCTGAAAAAGAAACTGATCGAAACCACTGTAGGCCGCGTACTGTTCAACCAGTTCGTGCCTAAAGAGGTTGGTTATATCAATGCCCTGCTCACCAAGAAATCTCTCCGTGAGATCATCGGTGACATCATCACCATCACCAACGTTCCAAAAACAGCGAAGTTCCTGGATGATATCAAGCAGCTCGGTTTCCGTACTGCCTTCCAGGGTGGTCTGTCATTCTCTATCAATGACCTGATCATTCCGAGTATCAAAGAAGAAGTGCTGGATAACGCGAAAGGTGAGGTGGACGAAGTATGGGACAACTATAACCTCGGTCTGATCACCAATAACGAACGTTACAACCAGATCGTAGACATCTGGTCTCGCGTGGATACCCGCATCACTGAAACGCTCATCCGTGAACTGGCAACCGACAAACAAGGTTTCAACTCAGTTTACATGATGCTCGATTCCGGTGCGCGTGGTTCCAAACAACAGATCAAACAGCTTTGCGGTATCAGGGGTCTGATGGCGAAGCCAAGAAAATCAGGTTCATCCGGAAGTGAGATCATCGAAAACCCGATCCTTTCCAACTTCAAGGGCGGTCTGAACGTATTGGACTACTTCATCTCTACCCACGGTGCGCGTAAAGGTCTGGCGGATACCGCCCTTAAAACGGCCGATGCCGGTTACCTCACACGTCGTCTCGTAGACGTTGCGCAGGATGTGGTGATCACCGAAGAGGATTGCGGAACACTGCGTGGTATTGCTACCAGTGCACTGAAAGACAATGAAGAAGTAGTAGAGCCACTGTACGATCGTATCATCGGACGTACTTCGCTCCACGATGTATACAACCCTGCCACTGAGAAACTGATCGTAGCCGGCGGCTCACAGATCACCGAGCTCATTGGTAAAGAGATCGAAGAAGCTGGTATCGAAACCGTAGAGATCCGCTCTGTACTCACCTGCGAAAGCAGAAGGGGTGTGTGCGTGAAATGTTACGGTAAGAACCTTGCAACCGGAAACATTGCACAGAAAGGTGACGCGGTTGGTATCATCGCTGCGCAGTCGATCGGTGAGCCTGGTACACAGCTTACTCTCCGTACCTTCCACGTGGGTGGTGTTGCGGGGTCCGCTTCAATCGAGTCTTCACTCCCCGCCAAATTCGACGGTACTGTACAGTTCGATGGCTTACGTACAGTAACAACCGAAAACATGGAAGGCGAAAAGATCCAGATCGTAATCGGCCGTACCGGTGAGATCCGTATCATGGACGTGAAGAACGACCGCCTCCTCATCACCAACAACGTACCTTACGGTGCAACTCTGCTGGTGAAAGACGGACAACAGATCAAGAAAGGAGATCCGATCTGCACATGGGATCCGTTCAACAACGTAGTAGTTGCTGAGATCCCTGGTCGTATCAAATTCGATAACGTTATCGATGGTATCACTTACCGCGAAGAGGCCGATGAACAAACCGGTCACCGTGAGAAAGTGGTTATCGAAACAAAAGATAAGAACAAGATCCCGACCCTCGTAGTAGAAGGCAAGGACGTGAAGTTGTACAACTTACCGGTAGGTTCACATATCATTGTGGACGAAGCGGAAGAAGTACGCGCCGGCCAGGTACTGGTGAAGATCCCGAGAACACTGCGTATGCAGCGTGACATCACCGGTGGTCTGCCACGTGTAACCGAGCTCTTCGAAGCACGTAACCCGGGTAACCCTGCGGTTGTCTGCGAGATCGACGGTGTGGTTTCATTCGGCGTGATCAAACGTGGTAACCGTGAGATCGTGATCGAAGCGAAAGATGGTGTTGTTAAAAAATACCTCGTTCCGCTCACACGTCAGATCCTGGTTCAGGACGGAGACTTCATAAAAGCCGGTGCTGCCCTGTCAGACGGTCAGATCGCGCCTGGTGATATCCTCTCTATCAAAGGACCTTTCGCTGTACAGGAGTACGTTGTGAATGAGATCCAGGAGGTTTACCGTTTACAAGGTGTGAAGATCAACGACAAACATATTGAAGTGATCGTTCGTCAGATGATGAAGAAGGTTGAGATCGTTGATCCGGGTGATACCCGCTTCCTCGAAGAAGACCTGGAAGACCGCTTCGACTTCATCGAAGAGAACGACTGGATCTTCGACAAGAAAGTGATTTCAGATGCAGGTGAAAGCACCAAGCTGAAAGCCGGTCAGATCGCAAGCCTGCGTGAGATCCGCGAGGAAAACTCCATCCTCCGCAGGAACGATAAGAAAGCGGTGGAATACAGGGATGCAAACCCTGCCACTTCCCACCCTGTTCTGCTCGGTATCACCAAAGCATCACTCGGAACACAAAGCTGGATCTCAGCTGCATCGTTCCAGGAAACCACCAAAGTACTGTCTTCAGCCGCTATTCAGGGTAAATCTGATGACATGCTCGGCCTGAAAGAAAACGTGATCACTGGTCACCCGATCCCTGCAGGTACTGGTCTCCGTGACTTCGACAACATGGTTGTAGGCAGCAAGGAAGAATATGAACTGCTCCAGACCACCCGCGAAGCCATGAGCTTTGATGACGAAGAATAATTACCTGACCGCATGATGAATGCCTGATGGTACATATAACCAAAGAGTAGGAAGCTCAATGCTTTCTACTCTTTTTGTTTTATTATATTACGATCGTTTAGTGTTAAAACTTTTAACAATTTTCTTTTATCTCAAGAGCATATCTTGCAAAAAAGCTTTGAATGAGGAATATCTCTACAATCTTAAGTGTTCTGGCCCTCGTATTGACCGGCGTTTTGTTCTATCTCCATTTCAACGGTAATAAGGAACTGAAGAAGGTATCTGTGGAAGCTGAAAAAACTGCAAATAACAGTTTCCGCATCGGATATTTCGATATCGATTCACTGCAAAATCATTACGAATATTTCAAAGACGTACTGGAGCAGATGAAGAAGAAAGAAGCTTCCATGAATAATGAGCTGAACCAGCTCAATAACCAGTACCAGCGCCGTGTGCAACAACTGCAAAACCAGATGCAGTCGCTCGGACAGGCCATCACTGAGGCAGATCAGCTGAAAGCCCAGAACGAGCTCGCTACCATGCAGCGCAATTTTGGTGAGCGCAAAGCCTCCCTGGAGCAGGATATGCAGAAGACACAGGTGGAAAACATGGGTACGCTCCGCAAAACAGTGGAAGATTATCTGAAAGATTATAACAAGGATAAAGGATATGCGTTTATACTTTCGTATGAGCCTGGTCTGCTGATGTACTACAAAGACACGATGTATGATGTAACCGGCGATCTCATCAAAGGACTGAACGCTCAATATGCAGCAAAGAAAGGCAAGCCATAACAGCCGCTCTTTCCTGTAAAAACCACCAAAACTAAAACCCTTATCTCAACTGCTGTTTATGGCTGAACAAACCACCTCATTCAAGCCAACCCTTGGCTTGCTGGATGCTACCATGATTGTGGCAGGTTCCATGATCGGTTCCGGTATCTTTATTGTTGGCGCTGATATCACCCGCAATGTGGGCAGCGCTGGATGGCTGATCGCTGTCTGGCTCATTACCGGATTCATGACCCTCACAGCAGCCCTCAGCTATGGCGAATTGAGCGGTATGTTCCCCAAAGCCGGTGGTCAATACGTTTATCTGAAAGAAGCCTACAATCCCTTGTTAGGCTTTTTATATGGATGGAGCTTTTTTGCCGTGATCCAAACGGCCACTATCGCCGCCGTTTGCGTGGCCTTTGCAAAATTCACAGCCTATCTCATCCCATCACTCAGTGAAGATCTGGTAGCTATCCAGATAGGGAATTTCAAAATATCACCTGCACAGCTATTAGCTATCGGTATTGCGGTATTACTAACGTATATCAACACGCGTGGTGTAAAAGAAGGGAAGATCATTCAAACCACCCTTACGCTCGTGAAACTGCTCAGCCTGTTCGGACTGATCCTTTTCGGTTTCATCATGGCTGATGGCGAGATCTGGAAAGCCAACTGGGCAGATGCCTGGAACCTGCACCAACTGGGCAATCCGGAAGCTTATACTACTGCGCTCGCATTCGGCGCTATCGCTGCCGCCATGGTAGGGTCCATCTTCAGTTCAGATGCCTGGAACAACGTTACCTTCATTGCCGGAGAGATCAAGAACCCTAAAAGGAATATCGGCCTCAGTCTTTTCCTCGGCACTTTCGTGGTAACCCTCATTTATGTCAGCACCAACGTGATGTATACTGCTGTATTGCCTTTGGATGAGATCGCATCTGCCAGTAAAGACAGGGTAGCAGTAGCTGCAGCGCAGAATATTTTCGGTTCCATCGGTTCTTATATCATTGCCATTATGATCATGGTGAGCACCTTCGGATGCAGTAACGGAATGATCCTGTCCGGAGCCCGCGTATATTATACCATGGCAAAAGATGGTCTCTTCTTCAAACAAGCTTCAACCCTCAATAAGAACGCGGTGCCCGCAAAAGGGCTCTGGATCCAGTGCCTGGTGATCTGCGCCTGGTGTATCAGCGGTTCTTACGGGCAATTACTGGATATGATCTCTTTTGTTGTGGTGCTCTTTTACATGCTCACCATTATCGGGATCTTCATCCTCCGCAAGAAACGCCCGGATATGGAGCGTCCTTATAAAGCCTTCGGTTATCCTGTAATGCCCATTCTCTACATTCTCATGGGAGTGGCATTTTGTACATTGCTTATCATTTTTAAGCCAAATTATACCTGGCCGGGGCTGATCATTACGCTGATTGGCATCCCAATTTATTATATTGCACTGGCTAAGAAAAAACCGGCAATAACCAAGTAATTATGGCAGTAACAGATTTTGAGCAGTTATTCGCAAAGTTTCAGAATATAAAGGTGGGAGTGATAGGAGATGTGATGCTGGACACCTATTGGTGGGGGCATGTGGAACGCATCTCACCGGAAGCGCCTGTGCCTATTGTAGCGCTCGACAGGAAGGAACAAAGGATCGGAGGTGCAGGTAATGTGGCGCTCAATCTCGCTTCCCTGCACGCACAGGTAAGTATACTCAGTGTAATGGGTAAAGATGATGACGGAACCGCTCTCAAACATCTATTCGAACAACAAAAGATAGATACAAGTTACCTGCTGCAAAGCAACCATCGCATCACCACCAATAAGAGCAGGATCATCAGCCGGAACCAGCAAATGATGCGTCTCGATGCAGAGATCACCAAAGACCTCAATGAGGCCGATGAAAAAAACTTGCTGGATACAGTTGAGAAATTCCTGCAGGAGCAGCAACCTGATGTGATGATCTTTGAAGATTATAACAAGGGCGTACTCACCAGTTCCGTGATTGAAAAAGTGATCGCGCTCTGCAAACGATACAAAGTACTCACCACGGTTGACCCCAAGCGTAAGAATTTTTTCGCTTACAATGGCGTTGATATTTTCAAGCCCAACCTCAAGGAAGTGAAAGAAGGCCTCAACGTGATCTTCGAGGAAGTGAACCAGGATACCCTCAATGTAGTGCACCAAAAGCTCCGGGAACATTTACAACATCATATTTCCTTCATCACACTTTCTGAGAAAGGAGTGTTTTACCAGGACGATAACAGCAGCCGCATCATTCCTTCCCACCTGAGAAACATTGCGGATGTATCAGGCGCCGGAGACACGGTGATTGCCGTGGCTTCACTTATTTATGCCGCCACCGGCAGCGTGGAGCTGATGGCCGAAGTGGCCAATATTGCCGGTGGCCTGGTCTGCGAAGAAGTAGGCACAGCAGCCATCAACCGAGATCGCCTCTTGCAGGAATGCAGGATTTTACTAAATTAGTCGCGGTTACAGGCCTGTTTCCGGGCCTTACCCATTATAAACAGGGTATTTTGTTGGTATTGTGCAGCAAAGCAACCGCTGTGAAAGTCTTTAAGTGATATATGACCATTTGAAATAATGTACTGAATGCTGGCTGTTACGATCCTTGGAAATAATTCTGCATTACCCGCCTACGACCGTCATCCGACGGCCCAGCTGGTTACATTGGATGACCAGCTATTCCTGGTAGATTGTGGCGAAGGCACGCAGGTGCAACTGAGCCGCTACAGGATCCGCTGGGGCCGCATCAATTACATCTTCATTTCACATCTTCATGGCGATCACTATTTCGGATTGCCGGGTTTCCTCAATAGCATGGGATTACTGCATCGCGAAAATGATCTGCACCTCTTTGCACCACCAGAGCTGGAACCTATACTGGACCTGCAATTCAAGGCAGCGAGCACTATTCTTCCATACAAATTGCATTTTCATCCGCTCACTGAAGAAGGTGTGCTGGTGAAGACAGATAAATTTAAAGTCACCTGCTTTCCTACCAAGCACCGCATTCCCTGCTGGGGCTTCCGTTTCGAACAGGTGAAAGCGCCGCGCAGGGTGAATCCGGAGAAAGCCATTCGTCATGGCGTACCCGCTGCATTCTACGACAGGCTTAAATGGGGCGAGAACTATACCACCCAAAGCGGTAACCTGGTAATGAATGAAATGGTGACGGATCCCGCCGCCAAACCAAAATCTTACGCTTACTGCGCCGATACCATCTATGATGAAGAGCTGGTCCCTTATATCGAGGGTGTGGATATGCTCTATCATGAAACCACTTATCTCCGTGAGCTCAACGACCGCGCTGCAGCCCGCTTCCATTCCACCACCGAACAGGCTGCCAACATCGCAAAGAGCGCCAATGTAGGCAGATTGCTCATCGGACATTTCAGCTCCAAATACGAAAACCTCGATCAGTTCCAGGCAGAAGCCCGCGAAGTTTTTCCTGCCACGGACCTCGCTATTGAAGGTGTTACTTTCAGGGGATGAAACAAGCCCTGCAAAGGAAAGTTGCAGGGCATGTTTTTTTATTTCTTCAGGTAACTCTTAACGTTATTATGTAAGGTGGCGCTCAGTGGCGTCATTGGGAGACGCAGATGATTTTCGATCAGTCCGAGTTCGGTCATGAATGCTTTCACGCCGGCGGGATTGTTTTCTGCGAACATAAGCTCATAAGCCAGGATGAGCGGATCGTTGAGGGATTTGGCTGCTTTGAAATTTCCTTTGAGACTTTCACGCACCATATTGGTGAATGCTTTGGGGAAGGCGTTGGCTGCAACGCTGATCACACCGTCCATGCCGCAGGCGATCTGTGGCAGCACCAGCGCATCGTCTCCGCTCACAACCAGGAAATTCTCAGGTCTGTCGCGCAGGATCTGCATACACTGCGCCATATCTCCGCTGGCTTCTTTGATGCCTGCGATATTGTCAACTTCTTTTGCGAGACGGATAGTGGTATCAGCGCTCATATTCCTTCCTGTACGGCCTGGAACATTATACAGGAGAATGGGTTTGGGAGAAGCGGCTGCCAGCATTTTATAGTGCTGGAAGATGCCTTCCTGCGAAGGTTTATTGTAATATGGTGCTGCACTTAAAATGGCAGTAGCTTTTTCAAGCGGCAGGTGCTCCAGTTCCTTTACGAGATTGATGGTATCATTTCCACCCACACCTACAACTACAGGAACGCGGTTGTTTACTTTCTCATATGTGTATTGAATGATAGCGATCTTTTCTTCCTTGCTCAGGGTTGGCGTTTCGCCGGTGGTGCCAAGTGTTACCACATATTCTACGCCGCCATCGATCACAAAGTCGATGATGCGGCCGAGCGCGTCCAGATTCACTTCCATATTGGAGCGGAAAGGAGTGACCAGCGCAACGCCTGTACCTGAAAGAGTTTGCCTGAGAGACATCTGAAAATTGTTTTTGGTTTTGAGTGTTGTGAACAGTGTTTGTTTTTATCGCATTGCATCAAATACAAAAGGCCTTCCTGTTATGGGAAGGCCTTCTATTATTTTGCTGACACACAAAACGGTGATCAACCCTTCCCTTGTATGGAGATGGTCTTGACTTGCTTTGTATGTTTCTGAATGTTTTGCATTTAACGGTGTCAAAAGTAGTGGACAAATGATTACCACGCAAATAAATTATCCTTCAACAGGTAATTCTTCCCAGAAGCCCATCTTGTTGAATTTCTCGATACGTTTCTTGATGCGTTCCTGCGGATCGAGTTGTTTGAGTTCATTGATGGCATCCAGCAGGAAGGGTTTGAGCAGGTCCGCTGCCTGTTGGTAATCCCAGTGAGCGCCGCCCATTGGTTCGGGAACGATGGCATCGATGATACCGAACTGGTGCATATAATCAGGTGTGAGCTTCAGTTGTTCCGCTGCCTTCTCTTTGTACTCCCAGCTACGCCAGAGAATAGAGGAGCAGGACTCCGGGGAGATCACTGTGTACCAGGTATTCTCCAGCATCAGGATGCGATCGCCCACACCGATGCCGAGTGCGCCACCAGAAGCGCCTTCGCCGATGATCACACAGATCACAGGAACAGTAAGGCGGCACATTTCATAAATATTGCGTGCAATGGCTTCACCCTGGCCACGCTCTTCGGCTTCCAGCCCGGGATAGGCGCCCGGAGTATCGATGAGGGTAATGATAGGCTTGTTGAATTTTTCAGCCAGTTTCATCAGGCGAAGCGCTTTGCGGTACCCTTCAGGATTGGCCATACCGAAATTGCGCAGTTGACGGGCCTTCGTATTGATCCCTTTCTGCTGACCAACGATCATTACTGTTTGTCCGTCTATTGAAGCAAATCCGCCCACCATGGCTTTATCGTCCTTTACATTGCGGTCTCCAAAGAGCTCCACAAATTCGGTGGCTATTTTATCGATGTACTTCATTGTATACGGACGGTCCGGGTGGCGGCTGAGTTGAACTTTTTGCCAGGGAGTCAGGTTCTGTGTGATTGCTTTGCGGGCTTCGATCACACGCTCCTCGAGTTTCCGGATAGGATCGGTAAGGTCGATCTTACTTTTTTCGGCTTTCTGCTTGAGCGACTCTATATCATCAAAAAGCTCTTTGATTGGTTTTTCAAATTCCAGGAACTGACGGTTTTTGTCTTGCGGCATAAGTCGGGTAATTGTAATAAGAGGCGGTAAAGTTAAGGGTTGAAAATTTTTTTAAAAATTTTTGTTGGGAAGTGGGAAAAAGACCTATATTTGCAGTCCCAAAAACGACGTAAAGGTCTGAGAATAAAGTGAGAACAAAGGTTTTGGGAATAGTTCTTGAAAGTGATGACACACTATATATTCTGAGGTTGCTAAGTTCGTCTTAGTAAGAGGATTGGTAGTTCAGTTGGTTAGAATGCCGCCCTGTCACGGCGGAGGTCGCGGGTTCGAGTCCCGTCCAGTCCGCAAAAAGGTTCACAGTAATGTGAGCCTTTTTTGTTTTATACCACTCCCGATAAACTGACCGTCCAGCGATTTATAAGAATCAAATATGTATGGGTTCGAAATAAAGATCTCGTCGAGCCTTTACATAGTGGCAATGCATGCAGTCAGTGGTCTTGCTGTTAGTATTCATAAATATTACCCGAAACAGATCTGTGAATTGACCTCGTCCGGGCATTTATCGCATCTTATTTATCATACCTTTAATACAGCATTTTCAAATCAACGTTTATTCCCATTGTAACATTAGCTCTGTAATCCTTTCTGGTTATATCTGATTCAACCCTTGTATCAACCCTTTCCACAGCAATTCTGTCTTCCTGTCTAAGGCTTCATTCTGCAATCATTCAAACAGTTCCTTCATGACTTTTTGAATTCGGTTGTTGATTGATGTTATGATCCATTGTCCACAATCAAACCTACCAAATATGAGAATGCGAACCTTTACAAAAAACGGCCTGTTTCTGGTTGCATTTCTGATTTCCAATCTGTCATACGCACAATTGCAGGGCTTGCAGCAAGCTGTTGCACCTGCTGTTCCCGGCACAGTGGGCCAGGCGCCTGCTTTGCCGAAGGGTGTGTCTCAGGATTGGTATTCGGAAGCAGTGAATTATCTGAAGCAGCAAGAGCTTAGTTTTACACAGACCTCACAGAAAATGGTGAGAGTGATCAATTCCCCCAACCGAATTGGCTTCAACATCCGGCAGGATGCTATTACCATCCGCAATGTGACTTACAAGATTTCGGATAAGCAATGGGCTTCCACCTTCAAAGTGCTCGGTATCGGAAGAGCCGGCCAGGGTGTTATGGCCGCTGCACCACAGGGGAAAAAGATCGATGGCAAAGAATTACGCTATCGATTCTCTTCTTACGATCTGCAATACCTGAATGATGAAAAAGGACTTCGACAGAACTTCATCGTTAAAAAGCGTCCGAAGGGTAATGGACAATTGAGAGTGTCCATGCAGATCAGTGGTGACCTGGAACCTGCACTGCTGTCAGGCAGCAAACTGGCGCTCCACTCCCGAAGTGATAAGAGCGATATCAAATTGTATTATGATGATCTCAAAGTATGGGATGCCAGGCAACAACCCCTGGCTGCCCATATGGAACTGAATGAACAATCGAATACACTCTCTATCGTGGTGGACGATGCCAATGCCGAATACCCGGTAACCATCGATCCGCTGAACCATACACCGGATTGGACCACCTCCGCGGATGGCGTACTGCCAGGACTTTTAACCAGTCTTCAATTGCAGGTGGATGCTGCTTACGGATTCGGCGTAATTGGTTTGGGCGATGTAAATGGTGATGGCTTTGATGATATTGCCGTGAACGCACCAACCTGTATCGATGTAATAGGCGTCACCAACTTTGCCAGCGCTGGTGCAGTGTTTGTTTACCTCGGCGCAGCCGGTGGCTTACCAACCGTTCCATCAAAAGTATTACGCTCCAGCACTCCCATTGTAGGCGCACTGTTCGGATTCAGTGTGGCAGCTGGTGATGTGAATGGCGATAATAACAATGATATCGTTGTAGGAGCACCACTGGATATGGTGTCTGTCGATTTCGGCGGAGGCACCGGTACTTTGCAGGGTACTGTTGGCGCTGTGCACGTGTTTGATGGTCTCACACTTACCACCGCTCCCAATGCATTGATCAAATTATCTTTCAATCCGCTGCAAACAAATAATATCGGCATCACCAAAAACCAGTTGTTCGGTTTTTCTGTTGGCGTGGCAGATGATATGAACGGCGATGGAAAAGCGGAGATCCTTGCAGGCATTCCATTGTATGAAGGTGCGAATGCCACGGTAAACGGTATAAAATTTGGTGGCGCCTTCCTTTATCTTAGCGACGCCACCAATACTTTTTCTACGGTTCAATCATTGAAACCACCCACCGGCGGGCAACTGGGATTGAGTACAGAAATTGGCGCCATCGTTACTGCTGTTCCTATTTTAGGTCCCACGCTGTGGGCTGTAGCGGGGCCGCTTGTCTCCGGCCTTTTGGATAACCAGCAGGTGGATGGCCTGCTCTACGGCTGGAGCGTTGATGGTACGGGCGACTTTACCGGAGACAATATCCCTGATGTTGTAGTGGGAACACCAGGCGGCGGAACTGTCAATGCATTACTTTCCGGTCTTAGTCTTGCTAGTGCCGTTACCAATGCGCTGAATGGTCAGGTACTGGGCGGAAGCGCCTATGTGTATGCAGGGACCGGCGTTGCCACAGGTGTTGTTACCGATTATGCAGCCCGATTACAGGCAAGCTCTTCAGGTCTGCTCAGCAATGCAGTGAACCTGTTCGGCTATTCAATAAAAGGTGCACGCGGTGCGGATGGTGAAAGGAACGGTAATTTACTTGTTGGCGCTCCACTTGGCGGAACGCTCTCCAACGTACTGAGCCTTGGACTGAAAGCCGGTAATATACATGTATTCAAAAGAAGGACCGGAGCTATCCCCGATCCCGTCAGTTCCGATCAAAGACTGGAAACACCCAGGAATACAACCATCCTCACCTTATTATCTTCCCTTTCGCTCAAACCCAGCATTCTCTATGGTTTGGCAATGGATAATATGCGAGATGTGAATAATGATGGTTTTGGAGATATCATTGTTGGTGAACCATTATCAACCGGCGTGGATGTATTGGCGTTAGGAGTGGATGCAGCCGGTGGTATGGCGCACGTTTACCTCGGCATGGCCGACGGAACTTACGCTACAATTCCTTCCTGGACAGTTTTTGCCAGGAATGATGCGTTGCTTTCCATCAATGCGGCGTCCATGCTGGGCTTTAGTGTGGCAGGAGCAGGATATACAAGGGGAACTACCGGTGGCGCCAAACCGAAAGCACTGGTAGGTGCACCGGGGCGTGCACTGGATTTTGCTTCACTGCTCAATATCCCCGGATCACTGGGTACTGTTCTGGGATTTGCCGCCGGTGATAACGGACTTGGTAAAGCCTATACTTTCGATGTAAGCCTCGTTAGTCCTACAGACCATGATGGCGACGGTATTCCCGATGACATCGATGTGGATGATGACAATGACGGTATCCCTGACCGTTATGAATTCGGCACTGCCGGAAACAGCTTCTTTACACCAACCAATGATCCATCAGGTGATGATGACACTGATGGTATTCCCAATTACATGGACCCTGACAACCCGCAAACCGGCGGCCTCAACCCGCTGGGTGTGGGCATCAATTATGATACCGATGGCGATGGCATCCCCAATCATTTCGATCTCGACAGCGATAATGATGGCATTGCAGATGTGATAGAAGCAGGAGCCGTTGACGCTAACGGTGATGGACGCCTGGATTGCGCGGGTGGTTGCGATGCAGACGGTGATGGCCTGCTCACCCCCATCGATGTGGTCCCCGGTACAGCAGCTACCTATGCTACAGCCGTTTCTAAAATGTCAAACGGTTCCATCCCCGGCGCAGTTGCAGGAAGGATATTCGATGCCGATGGGGATGGTGTTCCTGATTTCATCGATATAGACAGCGATAATGATGGCATTTTCGATCTCATCGAAGCAGGCGGAGCCGATGCTGATGGCAATGGAAGAGTTGACTTCACGGGAGCCTTTGCATTAAGCGATCCTGAAGGCGACGGATGGATCAATCTTTACGATGCAGATATCGATAACGACGAAGACGTATCTGATCCGGGAGATGGTACCTCCAAATCGCTCATCATCTCCACTGATGCCAATGCCGATGGAATTGCCGATGCATGGAGCGATGGACCATCACCCAATGATTTCCTCGTGGATTTCGACAGCGATCTTCGACCTAATTACCGCGACCTGGATAGCGATAACGATGGCATCAACGATGTACTCGAAGCAGGTGGCGCTGACCCCGATGGCAATGGTCTCGTAGGTACGGGAACGCCAACTGTCAACGCCAGCGGCTATTCCACCAGTCTTGCCACCCCGTTGGTCCTCACCAGTGCGGATACAGATTCTGATGGCAGACCGGACGATGATCCCGATATAAATATTTCCTCTTACAGGAATGGCAGCGGCCTGCCAGGCGCTTTCCGCCCTGATCAGGATGGAGACACCAGGCCAAACTTCCTGGACCTGGATAGTGATAATGATGGTATCAATGATGTGATCGAAGGAGGCATCGACCGCGATGGAGACAATATACCTGACGCCGCACCGGCAGATGCGAACGGCGATGGAATGATCGATAATATCACGGATGGCGATATTGATGGCATTCCCGATATCGTCGATTTTACAGATGCACTGTTTGGCGATGGTCGCTCGGGAACCGGCAATTCCGATCCTGTGAACACAGACGGACCTGATCCCAATGCGGCGATCGCAGATTCAGATACCGTTCCCGATTATATGGACCTGGATAGTGATAACGATGGTGTGTTCGATACCAAAGAAGGCGGCAACGCTGCATTTGATGTAACCATCGATGGTATCATCGATTGCCCTGGCGGTAACGCCTCTTGTGATAGTGATCTGGATGGTATCTCCGGTCTCGTGGATGATGCACCAACAGTTGTGGGAGATGGCCCGTCAACAGCATTACCAGACACTGATGCCGATGGCACTCCCGATTACCTCGATCTCGACAGCGATAATGATGGCACTTTCGATACAAACGAAAATTTCAACCTTGACCTTGACCAGGATAATGATGGAAGAGTAGACGGCGCTGATGCAGACAACGATGGCCTGATCAATGTACTGGATGTAGACAACAACCTGTTCTTCGGTGGTAGTCCCCAGGTTTCAGGACCACTGCCCGTTGTGCTCACCCAGTTCAGGGGTACCGCCAACCACAAAGCTGTTGAACTCTACTGGTCAGCAAGCACTGAACTGAACTTCGAGCATTATGAATTGCAGAGAAGCTCAAATGGCGCCAGCTTCACAGCCATTGCTAATGTTACAGCGAAAGGCCACCCAACGTTGAGCGAATACAGTTATACCGACTGGACAGCTTCCAATGGCAATAATTACTATCGCCTGAAGATGATCGATAAAGATGGTTCTTTTGAATATTCAGCCATCATTCTGATCAAATTCAATGGTAACCTGAATGCTAATATCGATGTGGCGCCAAACCCGGTTCACAATTCATTTGTTGTGAAATTCGGAGGATTCGAAAAAGGCATCTATCGGATGCGTCTCATCAATCAGCATGGACAGGAATTGTTTGCACAGGAAATCTATCTGAAACAGGATGTACAAACGCAAACCATTACCCGGCCTGCATCGGCTACTCCGGGCGTTTACTGGCTGATGATAACAGATAAGAACAATACCAGAATTAAAACAATGAAGGTTCTCATGAAGTAGGAGAGTTGCATAGAAAGAAGGAAAGCCAACATCCTTCAAATTAAGCGCAGGGCGTCAACCACAAGTTGGCGCCCTGTATTATTATTACTTACTGGCAAAAATCCCTCCTGTGAAATCAGCATTCCGGGAGCGATTGCGGAAAAACCGTTTTCCTCCTGCCATAAAATCCTTAAATATGCATCATGCCTGCAAGAATAATATTAACGATCTGCTTCATGCTGCTGCAAATCTGCTTTGCACAACAAACCAGCACCGATACCAGCTGGAAATTGAAATACCGCCAGCAGGGAATTCCTGATTACAGGAAGCGTTTGAAGGAAGCATTGTAGAAGATCATTATTGTTTCTGATCGCTGCCATCAGGTGCCTTGTTGATCAGCTCCATGAACTGGTCCAGTTTTGGCGTGATGATGATCTGTGTTCTCCTGTTTGTGGTCCTGCCTGCATCTGTATCATTGGAGGCAACAGGATTGTATTCTCCGCGGCCTGCGGCAGTCAGCCTTTTAGGATCAACCCCATACTGCGTTTGCAAAGCCTGCACAACAGATGATCCGCGCAATGCACTGAGGTCCCAGTTATTCCGGATATTGGTCTGAGAGATGGGAACATTGTCTGTATTACCTTCAATCAGCACTTCATAATCCTTGTAATCCATAATGATCTTGGCAATTTTGCTGAGTGTTGTGCCGGCTGTAGCTGAAATTTCATAGCTGCCGGATTTGTACAGCATCTTATCTGAAAGGGAAATGTATACAACGCCTTTCAGCACCTGCACATCCACATCCCGCATCTCTTCCCTGCTCAGTGAACGGGTGAGATTATTGGTGAGCACCATATTGAGTGAATCACTTTTGTTCTTCGTTTCCACAAGGTGTTTGATATAACTGTTGGCTGCATTGATCTCGTCAACCAGTTTTGAGATGTTCACATTACCCTGGTTGGTGGAGGTCAGGCATTTGTTCAATGCGGCCTGCAATGAAGCCGTATTGGCGCGCAATGCACTGATCTGCTCTTCCAGGCCCTGCACCCTTGCAGTGGAACCGGAAAGGTTTTGCTGACAGTTCTGTAGTTGCCTGCTCAGCTCGCTATTATTCGACTGAAGCGTGTTGTAACTCGTCTGGAGTGCATCGAATTTTTTGTTGCTAACACAGCCTGAAGCGGTTACGATCGACGTCAGCAGAATAAATGATAAAACTGGATTTTTCATAAATTCTTTGTTTTAAAATGTTGTTTATTTCCTGATCTGTCTGTAATGGCTGGGGGTGGAGGGGAATATAAAGAATGGAGCTATATACAATATACGAAAAAAGATGCTTCATTACGTAAGTTGTTTATTCTCTTGCATTTACTGTGCCAGTGCATGTTTACGCAGAATGTATGATTTCAACCATGCTTTCCCGTGCAAATTTTTCCACTTTTATTTTTTCCAAAAATAGAACTGGATCCTGCGGATTACGGCATCCTATAACCGTAATAGATACCTGAAATCGGTCAATCTTTTTTGTTGCGGATTTTATTCATTCATGAATCGCTAATTTGTTTCCACTTATCACCATTTAAACCAAAACAAATCCAATGAAAATCCAAAAACGCAATCGCGTATTACTGAGCCTCGTTCTAATTACAGTGATCATTTCTGTATGTAATAACAAACCGAAAACTGCCAATCCATCTTCAGGCATGATCGTTCCCGTTGAGCTGCCGGTGATCGTTCCCGGGTTTAATTTCCCCGAAGATTCGAATACCATTTACAGCTGGTTGAACAATCCTTCCATGCCGAATAAATATGATTCAGTCAGCGTGTACAAACATGGCTGGGGGATCTGGGCCGGCCTGACTGCAAAAACAGACCAGGTATATGGCGGCGATACACTCCTTGCTTATCAGACCTGGTTGGGAGTTACGGAGGTGCAAACACAGATCGTCAATGGCAGCAAGGCCTGTGATGCCTCTGCAAAAACCATGCGCGCCGTGCTTTCAAGGCCGCACCAGTTCGGACATCATTTATCACCCATCGAGCGGGCACAGTTACTGCAGGTGCAGGCAGATTCCATTACAAAACATGCGCAATTCATGGTAACGGTTTCCTATGACCCCAATGCTGCCTGCTATGCCATCAAGAACCAGATCCTCAAACAATCTGTATTGAACACTTATGCAAAGGCAGGCGGTATTGGGGTTATTCCAGCTTTCCCACAAAAGGCGATTACCATCAAACCCTCCTATTATATTGCAGAAGCATCAGATGGTCTGGTCCGCATTCCTGTATGGCCCGGGCAACCGGAGAAACTGGAAGCCTTCGGTCCGGATAAATGGAATAATTATGTGTATGTTGATATGAGCAACAAGCAACAACCCAACAAGCCACTCGTGCCGGTTAAGATAAACACATCATCGCCCGACAGTATCGCAAATGCTACAGTGAACCTGGATGATTTTATCCACTTTTCCATCGATGAACAAATGGCCAATCATATCAACAAATCAGACAGTACAGAAGGTGTACAGGGAAAACATCGCGCCAAAGCCGGTGAAGTAGCGATCCTCGTATGTATGCACGTTGCCACCAAAGAGATCAGCAACTGGACCTGGCAGACTTATTACTGGGCGCCCAATCCTGCCACGCCTTTTGCTCCCAGCAGTAATGTGGTGGCCGCCCTGCGCCCTTCGCAATTACAGGGCGCTGCTTCACATTATGCCATGCAAACAGCCTATGCGATGGTGCTGCCCAATCAGCCAATCACAGGGGGAACTAACGCAGGCGTAGTGCCGCTGTTGACCTATAATCCATATCTCGAAGCCGGCTTTCATGGAACTGCTCCGGAACCCCGTGCAGATTTCCAGTTGCCGAGCGTATTATTGCCCGGGCCGCAATTTGGTATCCAGACCAATTGCATGAGCTGTCATGCAATGGCCACCCAATCCAATGCGCCCGGCTATACCACAGATATGTATATCAGCATGAACGATACAGCTTTATTCAATAACCAGGTGCAGCTTGATTTTGCATGGTCCATTCAGGGGAATATGATCCTTGATGCAGGTGCAACGGCTGCAAAAAAATAGCAGGTGAAGAGAGGATTTGAAATAACGCTTCTCCTTAAATGGGGAAGCGTTTTTTATTTACTTCGATGTGGCAGGTTGATGCAGGTGCCTCAGTATTTTCCAGTCGATATAAAAAGTGCCGAATGGAATGAAGCTGGCCAGCAGAACGATCCAGGTTGTTCTCCAGAATTTCCATTTCTCCTCCACGCCAACAGTGATGGCGCCGAAAACGAACAAGAGGAATAATGCACCGTGGATAGGCCCGATCACCTGTACCCAGGTGGGATCCTGCATCAGGTATTTCACAGGCATGGCAATGAACACGAGGACCAGCAATGATACGCCTTCCAGGAATGCGTAGAGGCGAAGCCGCCCGGCGGAGCTGACGAAATACTTTTTCATAATCTACAATCTGATTAGCGGCCTTTTTGCCAACGGGGAAAAGGGCCAGGGTATGGCAATGAATATAATAAGCAGCGCGAAGATAAACCACACAAGCATTGTACGGAACTTTTTACGATCACTGTCCTGTCTTTTGGCCATCGCTGAACCTACCGTCAACACTGTAACAGCAGCAAACATCAATGCAATATGGATAAGTGAAAAGAATGTGAAATCCTGTGGCACGGCTCCCCCTGACTTATTATTCCAATAATGTTTCACCAGCGGGCTTTTGAAATACAGGATCATGCCGATCATCAGTTGAATATGACCAAGGGTGGTCGCCCAATGTCTGAATGTGTTATCGGTCTTCGAGAACAAACTATTCCGGAGGTAACCAACAACGCTTCTGTAGATAGAAAAAAGCAGGAAAAGCAGCAGAGCCCATCTCACCGCCGAATGTGCAGTAAGCAAAAAAGCATACATGTGAATTCTATTATTGGCAGCAAAGCTAATCTAAAAACATACTAATCGGTATGTTTTTGTTCAAAAAAATTATTGAAGGCTTTCGAGGTAGAGTTTCAGTTCTTTCAACCAGGGTTTGTAAGCATTCCTGCTATTGGCCAGTTTACCGAAATTGCGGACACCCCAATAGCCAGACATGATGAAGAGTACAGCTTGTTTGACATTCACATCTTTACGGATGAATCCTTTCTTTTTTCCATTCTCCATAGTTGTGATCAGCAGTTTCTGCCATTTATCCGTCAGCTCTTCCAGCGCCTGGCTGAAGAGATGGTTCCAGGGCGCCATCTCCTGTGTGAAATTGGAAGCAGGGCAACCGTACTCTACTTTCAGGAATTCATCTTCCATCAGCAGTTGATGTAGCAAATGATAAATTGCTGTTACCGGGTTTTCATCTTTTTGCAGCGGTTCGATAAAACTCTGTGTGAGGGAGGGTTTGAGTATTTCATTGATGATGGCCAGCCCCATCTCATCCTTGCTATTGAAATGATAATAGAAAGCGCCCTTGGTGACTTTTGTGGTAGCGATGATCTCATCGATACTGGTTGCCTGGTAACCCTTTTCATAGATCAGGCCAAACGCCTTTTTGAGAATGGTAAGTCTTGTTGCTTCGGCCTTCTTCATAATAAGATACCAACTGGTATTTATTGCAAAGGAATGGAATCCCGCCGGTTCAGCAAAAGAAAAAGGGCAACCATTGAAATGGCAGCCTTGTCTTGCTATGATAATGAAGTGTTCCCTTTATTAGAAAAAGCAGACTGTGTTAGAAGGGGTAGATGGGAGAAATAGGGGGGATGGGAGAAATAGGGTGTGGATGGGAGAAATAGGGGGGATGGGAGAAATAGGGGGGATGGGAGAAATAGGGTGTGGATGGGAGAAATAGGGGGTGGATGGGAGAACAGGGTGTGGCCAGTCGCTCGCCTCTGGCGAGTGACTTCTAATTGTTCGCCTCCGGCGAACACCGCGTCGCCGGAGGCGACTAAATAAAAGTCACTCGCCAGAGGCGAGCGACTGGCCACACCCCTGCTTTTTACTGCCCCCCCTGCTATTCCAGGATCTTTTGTGCAGTCTTCTTCCTGTATTGTGCAGGAGAGATACTCATGAACCTGGAAAAGATCCGGGAAAAATAATATTGATCATAGAATGCCAGTTCATAAGCGATCTGTTTGATCGGCTTTTTAGTGAAAGCCAGTTGCTGACAGGCTTCCTGGATCTTGAGCTGGTTGAAATATTCAATGGGAGAGAATCCTGTCCGCTGTCTGAAGATGGTGGAAAAATGAGAAACAGACAGATGTGAATGACTCGCGAATTCATTCAGCGTAAGGTTGGAGCCGAGCTGGTGCTTCATCAGTTCGATAGTGGATGCGATAGGATCATCCGGCGCTTCCTGGGCCACCCTGTTGTATTTCTCTTCGTAGAGTAAAGAAGAAAGAAAATAATGGAACATCATATTCGCGTAACGGAGATTGTCGATACTATATCCGTTCTCCAGTGTGTAACAGATCTCTTCGAAAAGTTTGATACGGCTTTCGTTGTAGGAGAGATAGGGAAGATAATTCTGAGAATTGTCTGTGATCAGGTTCATCACAAAACCGGCGGTGTCGCCTTTGAAATGGACCCAGTAAATAGTCCATGGGTCTTCATCGTTCACACCATACTTATGTGGTGTATTGGCGGGGATCACAATGAAATTTGACGGGGAGATGTCCATCCTCTGTTTATCCACCATTACCCATCCCTGACCCTCCACGCAGTAGATAATGATGTGCTGGTCGATACCATGGGGCCTGTCTACATAATGCTGATGGGCTCTCGGATAATAGCCGATATCCGTAATGTAGATCTGCTTTGTGATGGGGTCTTTGCTCAATATTTCTTTATCCAGTTTGTGGGGGAGAACGATGAGCTTCTGACCTTCGAATCCCTGCTTCTTTCTGATCTTTTTCACTGACATGATAATAATTAGGTAAGTTGAATCGACCGTATAAAAATCTATCTTTTTCAGAAAATAACCTATTCCCCGGAAAAAAAAGGAATGCGAATTTTGAAGTCGACCCCAGTACCTCCATGCAGGGTTGATCATTTAAAGCCAAAAACGATTGCAATGCTGAGACTAACTCTTCTTCTCCTCCTGTTCACCTTCACCTTTTCGGGTCTGCAAGCCCAGACCCGCATCCTCCGGGGTAAAGTGACCGACGCGGAAACCCGTTTGCCAATGGCGAATGTTTCTGTAAGTGCAACAGGAGATGCAAACCCAAAGATCACCGCCGCCGACGGCAGTTTTTCCATGAACGTAAAAGGAAAACTGATCCTGATCGTTAGCCATGTTGGCTATAAGACGCAAACTATTAATGTACCTGAGGCTGACACCTCCATTCAGATACAGTTGCAACCTGAAGCTGCCGATCTCACCGATGTGGTGGTGATCGGGTATGGTAAGCAACAGAAAAAAGATATCACCAGCGCCATCTCCAGCATTTCCGGAAAGGAAATGAAAGAACTGCCGGTTACTAATCTCAACGCGGCCCTGCAAAGCCGCATCCCCGGTATGCAGGTAGTGAGCACCGGCAATCAACCCGGTGCCGGCACCAATGTGCGCATTCGTGGCATCAATGCCATCACGCAGGGAACCGGCCCCATTTATGTAGTGGATGGCGTGATCGTTTCGTACGATATACGAGAGATAAATCCCAACGACGTTGAATCGATCGATGTATTGAAAGATGCGTCCGCTGCAGCCATCTATGGTTCACGCGCTTCCGAAGGGGTTGTGATCATCACCACCAAAAAAGCGAATAGTGGAAAAACATCTGTCAACTACGATGCTTATTTCGGTTTGCAGAAGATGGCCAAAGCCTACGATTTCGTAGACAATATAAATGACTACGTGAACCTGCGCCGCGCCGGTCTGAGCGATGAAGACCCCGTTGCATGGCCAAATAATTCAAACCTGGATACCATCCTTTTCAGTGGCGATGAAAGAGCCAATATGGCTGCGGGAAGATGGACAGATTGGGTGGGCGCCGTTACACAAAATGCACCACAGATGAGCCATACGCTTAGCATTTCCAACGGGTTCGGAAAAAATAAATTCTATCTCAGTGGCAACTACCTCAACCAGGATGGTATCATCAAGGGGTCTAATTTCATTCGTTATTCACTCAAGGCAAATATGGAATCCGAGGTCAGCAGCAAACTGAAGATCGGTATCAATTCCAATTTCTCACATATCAAGAACGATGTTGTCAGTAACGAAGTTTTTTACAATGCCATTACCATCAGCCCCCTGATGAGTATCTATGATTCTTCAGGCAAGCCATCTGCCAACTTCGATCCAACAGTTCCCAACAATGGCCGCCTGCTTTTCAATAACCCCGTTACGCTCACACAGAATCCACAGGAGAACACTGATGATCGTTACCTGGGCAATCTGTTTGGTGAGTACAAGATCATTCCCAATCTCATATTCAGAAGCAGCTTCGGACTGGATGTTTACAAAAACCAGCGCTTCGAATATTATCCCAGGACCACCAGTGCAGGCTTCGAGAAGAAAGGTGTGGCCAAGATCCAGAATTTCGGCTGGCGTGATTTTCTCTGGGAGAATACGCTTGCTTATTCCTGGTCTCCTTCCAAAGAGCATCAGTTCGACTTCCTTGGGGGCGCTACCTATCAGCGCAGAAGGCAGGAATGGAATTATGAAGAAGCGTCAAACTTTCCAACCGATGACCTTCGTTATAAAAAAATGGACCTGGCTGGTAGCCGTGACCTGATCCAAAGTGATTTTTTCAGTTGGTCTGTGAGCTCTTTGTTCGGTCGTGTTATCTATAAATTCAAGAACAGATATATCATCAATGGCGCATTGCGCCGTGATGGTTCATCCCGCTTTGGCTCCGATAACCGTTATGGTTATTTCCCCTCTGTGAGTGCTGCCTGGCGGATCATCGATGAACCATTCATCGGATTGAAAACTCAATCGTTCCTCAATGATGCCAAGTTCCGTGTAGGCTTTGGTATCGTGGGCAACCAGGAAATCCCGATCGATGCAGTATATACGGCCATGATTCCCGGCGCTTACCCCTACAATGGCAGCACCGTTTCTCCCGGTTTTCAATTGAAGACAGACAATATGGGCAACCAGGCATTGAAATGGGAAGAGCAAAGACAGTTCAATGCCGGTTTTGATCTGGCTGTATTCAACAATTTCGCACGCCTCACATTCGACTATTATACCAAGAATATCCACGACCTCCTGTTGAGAAACCCACTGGCGCCATCGCAGGGCTTCGATAATAAATGGATCAATGTATCGGAGATGAATACACGAGGAATCGATATCGGACTGAAGTTGAACCTGATCAGGACAAATAATTTCGACTGGCAGATGGATATCAACTGGTCCAAATTCAGAACGAAGATCGTGAAACTATTGCCTGGTGTGGATTCCCTCAGCCCCTGGTTGAAAGTGGGAGAAGCACCCAACAGTCTGATCGTGGATTATGTTTATGATGGACTCTACCAGAAAGGAGATGATTTCTCGCTGAATCCGGATGCAAGACCAGGAGATATTCGAGTGAAGGATATCGATGGCAGTGGCAAGATCAATCAGTACGACCGCACCATCGTGGGCAGAACAGTGCCCAAAGGATGGGGAGGTATCTGGAGCTACTGGCGTTACAAGCAATGGTCAATGACCGTTTTCGCCAATTACACGTATGGACATGATATCAGCAATAAAGCTTACCAGGATTATTTATACTATTCCAGCAAAACAAATGCGAGAACACTGAAAGAAGGTTTGAATTACTGGAGGGAAGACAATACCCAAACTGATGTGCCCCGTCCGAATCAATTTGGCAGATCGTTGCGCGCACTTGAAGCAGGTACTTCCAGCTTCATCGTGCAGAAAGGTGATTTTATCCGCATCAGGAATATCACCCTCGCGTACAATGTGCCAGGTTCATTGTTGAACAAGATCAAGGCCAATTCACTGCGAGTTTACGTGCAGGCCGTGGAACCCTTCCTGTTCACCAGTTACAAGGGAATCGATCCGGAGATCAGTGTGGGTCAATATGATACTTATCCACGCTATCGCACATTCCTGTTTGGCCTCCAACTTAGTTTCTAATTTCAAAACCTGAATTGCCATGTTTACCATAAAAAACTGTATTCGATTACAACTCTCTGCCATCGCTATTGTTACGTTGCTGGCAGTAGCGGGTTGCGGAAAAAAACTGGAAATCATTCCTGAAACCTTTGTTGCACCTGAAGAGCTCTACGCTTCCGAACAGGGGGCCGTGTCTGGCATCACCGGCATCTACAGAAGGATGATGGACTATTGCGCGGGCGATTACTATTTTGTTGGCATCGTTGGTACCGATGAGGGTAAGACCAGTTCTTTTGTTCCAACCTGGGGCGGTTACTGGCAGCATTATGATGGCCTGAACAGCTACAACAACCTGCTGGGCGCTCAGAACAATCTTATACAGGGAGCCTGGAATTCATTGTACAAGGGCATCAACAATACCAATCAGGCCATCAGGTATTTGCCTGGAACGGCCACTTCGCAGGCCATGCGGGATAAGATGATGGGAGAAGCAAAATTCTTCCGTGCTGTTTTCTATTTTAAACTGGTGCAATTCTTTGGCGGTGTTCCAATGCCTACAGAAGTGGAAGACCCGCTTGCAGATGCCAACGGAGGTAAACCGAGAAGCAGTGAGGACGAAGTGTATGCGCTCATCATCGACGACCTGAAATTCGCCATGGATAAACTCCAGCCGAAAGGAACAGCAGAAGTGGGGCATATCAACAAGGAAGCCGCACAGGCGATGCTGGGAAAAGTTTACCTGACCAGGAAAGACTATCCCAATGCAAAACTGATGCTGGCCCCGATGATGACCCTTACCAATGTAGGCCTGATGCCTGATTATGCCGATCTCTTCAAGGAGACAAACGAGAACAATATCGAGTCTCTCTACGAAGTGCAATACTCCAGTGAGATAGGGTTTACTAACGGTCAGGCAAATACGTTGGGAAGCTGGCATAACCAGAATAAATTCCCCGGAGGCGGCGGACATGTAGTGATCCCTACTGATTATTATTCCAATAGTTTTCAACTCACCGATAAGAGAAGGGATGCCAGCATCCGCTATATTTTCTATGATCAGAACGGCAATGTGGTGGACTATTCCTGGTGGGCCGACGTGGGTAAACCCCATGTAAAGAAATATGATATCACCAAAGACGAAAACCTCACAGGCAGTGTTTCTTCCCGCAATCTGTATTTCCTCCGCTATGCTGATGCCATCCTGATGTATGCAGAAGCACTGAATGAATCCAATGAGTCCGGCGATGCCCTTACTTACCTGAACAAGATCCGCAACAGGGCAGGGCTGGATAAGTGGGAAGATGTGCTTGGCCATATGCCCACGCAACAGGAACTGCGTGACGAGATCCTGATGGAACGCATGCGCGAACTTGGCTTCGAAGGCTGGCGCTGGTTCGATCTGAAAAGAACCGGCAAACTGATCAGCCAGACAAAGACCTATAATCCCGATGCCACCAATTATATCACGGAGAAGAACCAGTTATTACCTATTTCCTCAAAAGAGTTTGAACTGAACCGGGCACTGAAGCCAACTGATCAGAATCCCGGGTATTGAGTATTATCGAAAGAGAAATGGAAAAATATAAAGCTGAAATAATGAAAAGAGGATGGGCGGCTGTTTGGTGGTTGTTGATTGCCTGCCTGCCATTGAATGTATCAGCACAACAACAGCAACTGGCGGGAGACAGTATAGTGCTGAGCAATCCCCTGCTTAAGGTAGTGGTGAACCTGACTACAGGTACTGTGAGTTACAGATTCAGCAGTGGCACTACCCTGGAAAATACCATCGCTTATGTGGATGAGCTGCAACAGGGAATGCTGTTGAGCTCAGCTTTCAGCAAACACAGTGTAACCACAGACAAAATAAAAGACCCATTAGGAAAAGGGATTTGCCTGAACCTGGTACATGAATCGGACCAGCAAACTGCATCGCTTGTACAATACATCACCATTTATGAGAATAGTCCATTTATATTGGTCACGGCAGAAGTACGTTCAACCAATGGTTCAATAATTGAAACCAGGAATATTTCGCCGGTTACCATCCTGCCACAGCAAAAGGGAAAACTGATCATTCCCGGCAACCAGGCCATTTTCACCGATTATCCATTCGATAATGATAACTGGGTGGATGTGATTGCCAGGAAATGGCCGGAGAATGAAAGATCGGTCAGTGGTACCAGTTATGAACTGGCGTCTGCCTATGATGAATCATCAAAAAGTGGATTTGTAATTGGCAGCATATTACACGATTTCTGGAAAACAGGAATAATATACGGTACGGGCAAAATAGCAAACTCCATCGATTCTCTGATCGTGTACGGAGGCGCTGCCACCAGGGATATTCCTGGTCTGCCTGATTCTTATGGTGGAAAAGATGGCACACATGATGTAATGCCGCATGGAACGCAACAGGGAACATCTGTATACGCGCCGCTGGTTTACCTTTCCGCTTCTGCCGATATACGCAATGATCTGCTGACCTTTGGCAATACGTTGAAAAGAGTCAACGGCTATTCAGACTGGAAGAAACCGGCTCCCTTCTATTGGAACAGTTTCGGGGTGGAAGGCGTACTGGGTTATGAAAAAGTGTTGATGCCGGGAGATATGGCAAAAATAATTGACTATATCCATTCGCTTCCCAATTTCAACAGCAGTACCCAACCGGTATTGAGCATCGATTCATATGATCAGAATATCTATTCCACCGAAGTACTGAAATCCATCGGACGTTATGGAAAAAAGAAAGGCCAGCAAATGGGTTTTTACTTTATTCCATTTTCCCTCTGGACCTGGAAAACGCATATCAATGAGTCGAAACTGACAGGTACAGAACATATGCTTCGGGATGTGGTACTGCTGGATGATAAAGGCAATTACGTACCTTACAAGGATGGCGACTGGGGCGCATTTCCCATCGATCCAACACATCCTTATACGCGGGATTTCATCATCGGGCAATTACAGAAAGCAAAAGCCATCGATGCGAAATTCATCAAAATAGATTTCCTCTCCGCCGGAGCACTGGAATCTGCAAGACGCTACAATCCTCAGGTGAGATCGGGCATACAGGCTTATAATTACGGAATGAAAATGCTGCGTCAACTGGTGGATTCCATCCTGGGACCTGATATTTTCATCACGCAGGCCATCTCGCCACTGTTCCCTAACCAGTACGCGCATACGAGATTCCTCTCAACAGACGTGCATTCCCATCTGCGCAATGATCTGCCCGGGTTCCCGCACTATGGCAGCACCTCGGCCAGCATGATCAGCGCTACTAATTTCTGGTGGACGCAGGGCCATCTCTGGCCTTATACCAATATGGATGTGGTGGTGATGAAACGTTTTCAGAAACACAAAGAACTGAGTGAGCAGGATGTAAAAGTTCGCTTGCTGAGCATGATCGTAATGGGAAGTATCATGGGTGATGGCTCTGATTTCAGGGACAAGCTGGCTGCCGATCGCGGCCGGCTCTTCCTCAATAATAAAGCTGTTTGTGGTCTCTTCAACAAGCCCCGGGCCTTTACCCCGCTTCGTTTTCCCATCGGTAACAGGCAGGATCAGCAACTGAGTTATTACCTGCCCGGTGATACCCTGATGCTGGCGGCTTTCAATTTCGATCTCAACAAAACATATACTGAAACTTTCCGTCAGCAGGAGATTGGCTGGGGAAACAGATCATACAAACTGGTGGATATACTTACCGGCAATGAAACAGGCTCCATCCGGAATGGACAGGCAGCAATCAGTATCAGCGTTCCGCCAGGGGATGCAATACTGATCAGGTTGCTGCCATCCGAATAAGAACTTTTAAAATATCAGATATGAGTGTAAAAGCATGGGTTGAAAAAGTGGTGATACCCACTTATGGAACTGGTGGGCCGGAGAAGAATCCGATGTTCCTCGAAAAGCGTGTGTACCAGGGCAGCAGCGGGGTAGTGTATCCTCATCCTGTGATCGAGAAGATCGAAGATGAAAAAATGGACAAAGAATATACTGCCTTGTACCTGGAAAATGAATATCTATTGATAATGGTGTTGCCTGAATTGGGGGGAAGGATCCAGCGTGCATATGATAAACTGCGTAAACGTGATTTCGTGTATTACAACCAGGTGATCAAACCCGCGCTGGTAGGGCTTGCAGGGCCATGGATCTCCGGTGGTATCGAATTCAACTGGCCGCAGCATCACAGGCCCAGTACATTCAGTCCTGTTGACCATACCATCGAAGAACATGCCGATGGCAGCAAAACGATTTGGGTGAACGAAACCGAGTTGATGTTCCGAACCAAGGGCATGGCTGGCTTCACATTGTATCCGGGAAAAGCATATCTCGAAATAAAAGGAAGATTGTTCAACCGTTCCGCTTTTGCACAAACCTTTCTCTGGTGGGCCAATCCTGCCGTGAAAGTGAATGAACATTATCAGTCCATTTTTCCACCTGATGTGTATGCTGTTTTCGATCATGGAAAAAGAGACGTGTCTGATTTTCCCATCGCTACCGGCACATACTATAAAGTAAACTACGCTCCGGGAACCGATATCTCACGTTACGATACCATCCCCGTACCTACTTCTTACATGGCCATTCGCTCAGGTTATGATTTCATGGGATGCTATGAACACGATACGCAGGCAGGCATGCTGCATGTGGCCGATCATCACCTGAGCCCCGGCAAAAAACAATGGACCTGGGGGAATGGAGATTTCGGTTATGCGTGGGACAGGAATCTTACCGATGAAGACGGTCCCTATATTGAACTGATGACCGGTGTGTTCACAGACAACCAGCCGGACTTCAGTTGGATTCAACCCAATGAAGTGAAGAGTTTCGAGCAGTATTTCATGCCCTATGCTTTGATCGGCGCCGTGAAGAATGCCACCAAAGAAGCTATGGTGAACATGGAAGTGGAAAACGATACAGTTCATTTGAAAGTGTATGCTACTGCTTCGTACAAAAATGCAAGCATAGTTTTGTATCAAAAAGGGGCAGAGATAAAGCGGATCTATGCTGATCTATCCCCCGAGGAAATTTTCATCGGTAACTACCAGGATGCACAACCGTTATCCATAACCGATTTGCAGATCGTGGTAGCAGATGCAAACGGCAATGAGCTGGTGAGCTGGAAGCCGGAACCGGTACAGGAGAAAGCTGTTCCGCCTGCTGCAACTGCCGCAAAGCTGCCCGCGGAAATTGAACAGGTGGAAGAACTTTTTCTCAATGGCCTGCACCTTGAACAATACCGACATGCCACTTTCAACCCGTTGGATTATTACCAGGAAGCGCTGCGCCGTAGTCCGGGTGATATTCGTTGCAACAATGCAATGGGACTCTTGCTGATGCGCCGCGGACAGTTTGAGGAAGCGGAGAAATATTTACGTAAGGCCATCGATACGCTCACTACCCGCAACCCCAACCCTTATGATGGAGAACCATATTACAATCTCGGCTGGGCATTACTGTTGCAGAACAGGCTATCCGATGCCTATGAATCTTTTTACAAAGCCATCTGGAATGATGCCTGGCAACATAGCGGCTTCCTTTCATTGGCCAGGATCGCTGCAAAACAACAGCGGCCGGATCTGGCTTTGCAGCATGTGGAAAAATCACTGATCAGAAATTATCATAGTCTTTCTGCCCGTCACCTTAATATTGCCCTGTTGCGCAAATTGAACAAGCCAACTGCTGCGCTGGCGCTGGCGGAGCAGTCCATCGCTATCGATCCTTTCAATACCGGTGCGTATTTCGAATTGTATTTGTTGCATAAGGAAACAGGAAAAGTGGAAGAAGCATCGGCGGCGAGGCAGCAATTTGATAAACTCATGCGTAAAGACAGGAACAATTACCTGGAATTATCCCTTGAATACGCGCATGCGGGCTGGTATGCGGAAGCGATGAAAGTTTTATCCGTTTACATTTCTTCCAGCCCGGTGGCGGAGCCCATGCCGCTCTATTACCTGGGATGGTATGCGCACAATGCCGGGCAGCCCGATGATGCCGGTTCTTATTTCCTCAAAGCCAGTCAACAAAAGGCGGATGGTTGTTTTCCGAACAAAGTGGAGGAAGTATTGATCCTTCAGGCTGCGCTTCGGTATAATCCCAATGATGCTGTGGCATCATACGCAATAGGTAATTTCTGGTACGATAAAAGACAATACAATGAAGCGATCCGTTGCTGGGAGCAATCGCAGCAGGCGAATGGAAAATTTCCCACTGTATACAGGAACTTGTCGCTTGCTTATTACAATAAAGTAAAAAACAAGACAAAGGCGCTGGAGTTCATGGAACTTGCCTTTGAACTGGATACTACTGATGCAAGGGTGTTCATGGAACTGGACCAGTTGTATAAGATCCTCGGAAAGCCTTTTGTAGAGCGGCTTGCCTTGTTGAATAAACATGCTGGCCTGGTGCAGCAGCGTGATGATCTTTTCCTGGAACTGATCACTTTGTACAACAATACCGGTGAGTTTGAAAAGGCAAGACAATTATTGGCTTCCAGGAAATTTCATCCCTGGGAAGGTGGTGAAGGTAAGGTGGTGGGCCAGTTTTTATTGTGTCATCTCGAACTGGCAAAAGAAGCTTTGCTGAACAATGATCCCGATACCACTATCGCCTTACTGGAATCATTAAGCGAATATCCTGAGAACCTGGGCGAAGGAAAACTCTATGGCGCACAGGAGAACGATATATATTATCTGTTGGGATGCGCTTACGAGCATTCGCAACAACAGGAAAAAGCGACAACCTGTTTCAGGAAAGCCACGGAAGGCATCAGCGAACCCGTACAAGCCATCTATTACAACGATCCTCAACCCGATAAGATCGTTTACCAGGCATTGGCCTGGAGGAAACTCGGAGAGCCGGCAAAAGCAGATGCGATCTTCCGGCGATTTATCCACTTTGGAGAATTGCACCGGGAAGACGAGATCCATATCGATTACTTCGCCGTGTCTTTACCCGATATGCTGGTGTTTGATATCGACCTTGACCTGCGGAACAGGATACATTGCCTTTATCTTATAGCGCTTGGCCATCTTGGCCTCGGCAATGAAAGCAAGGCAAAGAAACTGTTGAATGAAGTGTTGTCGCTCGATCTTAACCACCAGGGAGCAAGAACGCATTTGAAGATGATCCCTTTTTTCATGACCGGCGTTACCATCTGAGTACCTATGAACAATATCCAAATGAAATATACAGCAGCACAGGAAGCCGGAGAAAAAGTATCGGTAACCGTTCAGCCTTATCCTGGTGATGAAAGGATACTCCGGTTAAGATTGCGGAACGGGAATATCATTGTGGAATTGACTAATATTGGGGCTGCGATCACGTCCATTTTTACACCCGGGAAAAATGGAGAACTGAAAAACATTGTAGCGGGATATGCAGACCTGGCAAGTTATCTGCTCAACCCGGATTATTATGGTGTGGTGGTAGGGCGGTATGCGAACAGGATCGCTGCTGGTCATTTTTCTATGAATGGAAAAGAATACCAGTTATCGGTGAACAATGGCGGTAATCATTTGCACGGCGGGGTTCAGGGATTCAGTCATAAGTTCTGGACGCTCGCAGCGGTGAAGGAAGATGAGCAACAATGCAGCGTTATGTTTTCCTACAACAGCGCCGATGGAGAAGAAGGTTATCCGGGGAATCTGTCTGTATCGGTGGAATACCTGTTGGATGATACAGGGAAATTGCATGTTCATTATTCCGCCATCACCGATAAGAGTACTCCGGTGAATCTCACCAATCACAGTTATTTCAATTTAACAGGGTTTGAGGTTCCATCGATACTGGATCATTCGCTGGCGGTGAATGCCGCGGCATACACAGAAAAAAGCGAAAACGATACACCTTCCGGAAAGATCTTACCTGTGGCCAATACAGCGCTTGACTTCCGGAAACCACGGAAGCTCCGCGAAGGCATCGATCAATTTCCGGCAGACATGGGATTCGATCATAATTTCGTTCTCGACAAATCTGCGGAAAACAACCTGGAGAAAGCGGCTGTGCTGAGTGAAGCATCCAGCGGGAGAACCGTAACAGTGTACACATCCAAACCAGGCATGCAGTTGTACACGGCCAATTACTGGAATGGAAGTATAGTGGGAGCGCAGGGAGTGGCTTATCAGCAGCATGGTGGTGTGGCTTTGGAAACCCAGTCGTTTCCAGACAGTGTGCATCATCCTCATTTTCCCAGCGCCATTTTGCATCCGGGAGAGCAATACAGGTCAACCACGATTTTCGAATTTGGAATCAATGCAGATTAAATAGTTTCTGACAATGCAACAACAATCATTCAACAGCAGGTATATACTGGGCATATCCTTCATCTCCGCATTGGGCGGGTATTTGTTTGGTTTCGATTTTGCGGTTATTTCCGGGGCATTGCCCTTTCTTCAAAAACAGTTCGAGCTGAATCAGTATTGGGAAGGATTTGCCACTGGTAGTCTTGCGATAGGAGCGATAGCTGGCTGTTTGATTGCTGCAGCAGTATCCGATAAATATGGAAGAAAGAAGGGATTGATGATAGCAGCGTCCATTTTTATGGTTTCTTCCATAGCAATGGCATTGGCGGGCGACAGGAATTTTTTCATTTTTTCCAGGGCGATTGCAGGTGTGAGTGTTGGCATGGCCTCGATGTTATCGCCCATGTATATTTCTGAAATTTCTCCGGCGCATTTGCGCGGAAGAATGGTGGCGATCAATCAACTGACCATCGTGATCGGTATCCTGATCACGAACCTGGTGAATTACAGTTTACGCAACCAGGGCGTGGATGCCTGGCGTTGGATGTTTGGACTGGGCGCTATTCCATCCGCATTGTTCTTACTCGGCGCATTGCAATTGCCCGAGAGCCCTCGCTGGCTGATCAGCGCCGGGCAGACACAGAAAGCAGGTTCCATTTTGGCAAAGATCGGGGGCGCTGATTTTGCTGCGAACACTGTAGCGCAGATCACCAAATCGCTTACCGGGAATCATAAACTGAATTATAGTGCGCTCCTGCATCGCGCTATTCTGCCGGCGGTACTGGTAGGGATCGGGCTGGCTGTATTCCAGCAATTATGTGGTATCAATGTGGTGTTCAATTATGCGCCGCGGATCTTTGATAGTATCGGCGCATCGCAGGATGATCAATTGTTACAGACTGTGTTTATAGGCGCCATCAACCTGGTGTTCACATTGCTGGCGATGCTGCTGGTTGACAAACTCGGCAGAAAACCATTGATGCTGATCGGTGCAGGAGGTTTGGCCGTGCTGTATGGAATTGTGGTGAGCCTGCTTGCAGCCGGATCGGCAAATGTTTCCTGGTTCCTCCTGATGGCAATTGGCACTTATGCAATGACGTTAGCGCCCGTTACCTGGGTATTGATTGCCGAGATATTCCCCAACAAAGTGAGAGGGGCCGCCACTTCCATCGCAGTGATCAGTTTGTGGCTTGCCTATTTTATACTGGTATTCACTTTCCCCATTTTGTTCAATAGTTTGAAGGATAGTACATTTTATATTTATTCCGGCATCTGCGTGCTTGGTTTCTTCTTTGTGTGGTTTAAGATCAGGGAAACGAAAGGCAAAACCCTGGAAGAGCTGGAAGGGGTGATCAGCGCTCATTAGCAAAGAACGCTTCTCCAAAGCTTTGCCAGTTATGGACTTCTTTTTCCGGAAGGCCGGTCAGTTTTGCGAGTAAGCGGTAAATATCTTCTTTCTTTTTTCCATTTTTTCTGAGGTATTGGATCGATGTGGATCCTGCCGATTTGGAAAGTTTTTCCCCTTTTTCATCATTGAGGAGCTGGTGGTGGAAGAAGACGGCTTCCTGGAATGAGTTCGGGGCAAGCTGATTTGAAAGATAACGCTGTGCAATACTCGAAGGACGGAGATCGAGCCCTCTCACGATCAGGTCTATCCCAAAATAAATATCATCTGCTACTGATGCCAGTTGGTAAGACGGCATGCCGTCTTTTTTCCTCACAACGAAATGATTCATGTTTTGCGGGAGGGAAACGGTGATGCTATTGGTCTCCATGCAATGGAGGGGAAAGCTGGTTTGGGAATCGGTAAACAATCGCCAGTTCAAATCAGGACTGTTCAGCGGATAAGCTGCGGGGATGCAGGTTCCGGGGTAGTTGCCATCTGGCGCGGACTGCTGCAATTGAGAGCGTGTGCAGTTGCAGGCGAAGATCATTCCCTGCGTTACCAGTTGCTGCAGCATTTCCTGGTAGATGGGCAGCCGGTGTATTTGTGAGAATTTTTCTTTGAACTCTCTGAGGCTGCGCGGGCCTTCGTCCCAGGGCAGTTCAAGGAATTCCAGCAGATCGAAAATGTCCTGGATGTATTCGTCCTGCGCGCGTGCCTGGTCCATATCATCGATTCGAAGTAGAATGGAAGCGCCATTCTTTCTTGCCAGTGCAGTGGTCAATATGAATGAGAATGCGTTCCCCAGGTGGAGGTAACCACTGGGAGTAGGAGCGATCCTGGTTTTGTTGAATGATCTTGCCTGGCTCATCAGAGTGCAATGATAGTTTTTTCTCTAAAAAGAATGGAAATTGAAATCGATCCCCTTATCTTTGCGCTCCGCAAATGGATTGGTAGTTCAGTTGGTTAGAATGCCGCCCTGTCACGGCGGAGGTCGCGGGTTCGAGTCCCGTCCAGTCCGCAGAAAAATTAGAACGCCTTCAAGTCATAGGATTTGAAGGCGTTTTCGTTCGAAGTTTTATAGCTATTTCCACTTGGCATTTATCGAAAAACTGATTGGCAGATTATTATGAGGTCCGAAGCGAATAGGTTCTTCTAATTTTTAAATTGTGGTGATTAAGTGATAAAAAATCTCTCACCAAAACTATATTAGCAGCAAATGCCATATTGGTAGCAGGTTAATTCAATTGAATCATTAATCCCTATATATGAACAGTGGGTCAATAAATAACCGGGTAAACCATACTGCTCCTTAAGCCATTGATATCCTGCTGGTTTTGTAGGCATACCGTAATTTACGGTAAAATTGTTAATTCGTACGGTAAAACGATTATATTATGAGTATAGTGCAGTAAAATAATTACACGTGCCTTGAATAGACTGTAAATTCATATAATGAGCTGTAAGATGGCTATCTAAGGCGAATTTTACTGTAAATCAGTGTCTCATTATCAACTGTGCATTTGTTCGAACTCAATCCCTATCACCGGCTGATATATCTTTTCACTTTGCCAATTGAGCATTCAGCAAATACCTATTTAAGAAATCCACAATCTTATTCATATCAGCCGCAAACCGATTCGAAAGTTGTAGCCTACAGTCCGCAAAAAAGAAAATCAGCATTGCCAATTTTCGCTTTTTCATTTTTACATCATTTGCACATCAATACTTGCTAATCATGCAGGAGAAAAATACCTGAACAAATAATAAAGCGCCCATCCTGTAAACAGGATGATCAATATCCATACCCACGCAGGAATGCTCTGCGGCGTTTCACTGCCTTTGATAAGAAATGATTTCTGATCGCCCTTGCCATAGGCATTGATCATGATCGGCAGCACACCATCCACCACATCATGCTCCCTGATGCCTTCTACGGCAACTGCCGGTCCATTGCGAACTACAAAGGGGATCTTGCGTATACCTTCTTTTCCTGTTGGATCTTTACTGACGATCTTCAGTACATGCTCTCCGTCTACCAGCTTCCTTGTATCGAGTTCGAAACTCACGGGCGACAATAATTCTGCTATAGGGCTGGTTTCTTCATCGATGAAAATATAGATGGTGCTTTTATCGCTCATGGTATTAGTAGTTTAAGATCTTTCGTTTGATATGCTGTACGGATCTTTCACCCGGACGGACCAGCCATTTGATGGAAAAATAGAGTGTGAATGCCACAATCGCCATCACCAGTGATACGATCAGGTAGTCCCAGCGGCTTTCTGCACCTGCTCCGTGTGTGATACCTTTCAGGAGGGCTGGTTGTTGTCTTTCACAAACATCGCAGGCCAGCGACCAGCCAGATAAAAAGAGAAGACCTGCCATGAAGAATGATTTTTTCATCAGTTGCCAGATTTGAGTTTGATAAAATCGAGTAGCTTTTTGATCTCTTCAGGGGTGACCTGTTTGGCATTGTTGCCCCAGTTGCTTCGTTCGTAATTGATGATGGCCGCCACTTCCTTTTCGGTAAAACCCATATTGGCGCCAACAGCAGCCATCACACCGTATTCGGGCCTGGCGTCATAGCCATTCATGATGATATCTACATACAGTTCGAGATTGTCGCCGGTCACTATTTTGCTTCCTTTCAGCGGCGGGAAGGCGCCCGGCAAACCTTCTCCATTTTCCTGGTGGCAGGTTTGGCAATTGGCTACATACAACGCTTTGCCATCGGGGAGGGATGATTTTTCCCCTTCGTTGCCGGAAGTTTTTTTCGCTTCGCGCTTATAGAGGAATTCAGGCGGGGCAGTGGCTTCCGGCAGCTTTTGTTGTTTGAGCGATTGCAAATAAGCTACCAGGTAGAGCGCATCTTTGGTGGCTACGATCTTACCATCCTGATTGTTCCTGAAAGCTGCCGGTACGTTAACGATCACATCTCCCGTATCAGGTTCCTGTTTGGTGGTGAATAGCCAGGGATAGGCAGGCATCACCGATTCTTTTACCACGGTACGCGGATTATAAAGGTGGACAAGGTTCCAGTCGCGACTGGGTTGTCGGTTGCCGATATCCGTGAGGTCGGGCCCGGTCCTTTCCGTTCCCATCAGGGTAGCGGTATTGCGCCAGAGATCGGTGCGGGCGATGCCTGCATAGTCTGCAGCCAGGCTGGGCCTGCTTCCCCAGTGCTTATCCATTTCCACATTACGCACCTGTTGCGTATGACAGGCCACACAGCCATTGGCAATATACAGGGCTTTGCCTTTGGCCGCATCGTTACTCAGTACTGTTGCGCCAGGCAGGGGTTTGTTGTTTTGCTGGTTCCGGATTGCTGGTAAGATAGCTACAAGTGTCGTCAAGCCAATGAACAACAGCGCTGCGGCCGTGAACAGTTTTTTATGATTGTCGAAGAATTCCATTATTGCAATTGACAGGATTAAGCAATGATTGTTGATGCGGAAGCATTTTTTTCTTCCATTTTCTGAATGGCGATCTCTCTTACATCCACGGACTGTCTGCCTGCGATCATCTTGTACATGTTATAAGCGAAGAACAGGTGTGAAAGCCACATGAGGCTGCCACCGATCGCGCGCCATAACCAATAGGGGGCCATCAGGCTGACAGTTTCTATGAATGGTTTTCCATTCAGCCACATCAGGCCTTTCATGGTGCCGCCATACATCAAGGGTATCGTATAGAACATCAGCCCGATAAGGGCCAGCCAGAAATGTGCACCCACCATGATCTGTGGCGCTTCCTTGCCGGTCAGCCTTGGCACCACTGCATATGTGCAGGCCCAGAGGAAGAAGCTGACAATACCATACATGGTCAGGTGCGAGTGGGCTACCGTGAAATCTGTGAAATGCCATATAAGGTTAGTGAAACGAAAAGCTTCGGCCGTTCCCTGCATGGAGCCTGTAAAATAGAAAATGATCCCAACCAGAAAGAAAGGAAGTGTATAACTATCCCTCACTTTGTGCCAGGCGCCTTTGAAGGTCATCAGGAAATTGGTAGTGCCTGCTATAACGGGAATGGCCATACCGGCGCTCCCTACAATAGCCACTGTTTGCAACCACCATGGAATGGCGCTAAACACGAAATGGTGCGTGCCGATCAAAGTATAAAAAAGTATCTGTGTCCAGAATGCCAGGATGCCCAGGCTATAGGAATAGATCGGCTTGTTCAGTTGTTGTGGCAGGAAATAATACACAATGCCCAGCGTGAAAAGCATAAACCACATGCCTACTCCCTGGTGCATGTAATAACCCTGGATGATGGTTTCTCCCAGTCCGTTTTGCCAGGATGGAATATAGGCGGCCAGGGAAATGACAATGGTAAAGATCACGGCCGAAACCATGTACCAGTTGGAAATATAAATTTCTGTAGTAGTGCGCGAAGCAATGGTTCTGATATAATTCATGAGGCTCATCACCAGTCCGATCGCAAACAACAACATCACCGGCCATACATATTCACGATACTCGCCACCTCCGTTGTTGATGCCTGCCATCAGGCAGATTGTTCCTGCAACTACCGAAATATTGATCAGCGCCAGCGCATACCAGCCCATCCTGATACTGGCCAGTTTGGTATTACTGACACGCGGCACTATGTAATAACCGAGGCCCAGCATGGCGAGTGAAGCCCAACCCCAGAACACGGCATTGGTATGAACTGGTCTTAATCTTCCGAAACTGAGCCAACTGATATGATCTGCATCCGGCGCTACGAATTTGATGCCTACGTATTCACCTACTGTGGTGCCGAACACCAACCAGAAGCAGGCTGTGCCCAGGTACCAAAGCACCAGTTTGGAAAGAGCAGGATCGATATTGGGACGGGGCAGGGCTTTTTTCTTCGTGGCTACAATGGGCAGGCCCGGCTCACCGTTCAGCATCAATAATCCTTTCCGGTCTTCAGCTGGAATGATGCCTGACAATTCATGATGGGTAAGTGAATAATCCAGTGCTGCTCTTCTTTTTTCCAAAGCCGGTATCGCGTCGGCGCCAGGCATGGCTTCAAGATCGTCTGCCAGCGCTGCGGCTTCCTCTTCTCCCTGCCTTTTTCGCTGGTCTCCCAGCAGGTTGTTGATCTTTACTATGAGGAGTACGATTGCCAGGAGCAGGGGGATCATTACCAGGATAATGGTAAGAATGATGCCTCCCTGGTTCATCAGCGAGCTGCCGGCTTCTTTCAGTGGCTGCTGTGCATAGGTTGCTGATCCGGATAGCAGAAGAACAATCAGGAAGAGGGAAAAAGCTGAATGTTGTTTACCATCATGGCCTGGTCCTTCTTTTCTTTTCAGTTTCATCAGCCTTTCCAACTGACGGCTGTTGAGTTTGTCAAGATGCTCCTGCAGGTGTGACCGGGATCCCCGTTGTTTCCTGTAGCCATTTTTCAGGTTGATCACTTTGGATCTCAGCATGATCACAGCCCAGAGCAGTAGCAGTAATCCTGCAACGATGAACAGGCACAGACCGGCAGGCGAACTGAAGGAGAAGCCGGATGGTTTCATTCCCTGCGCCCACAGGAGATTGGATCCCGTAGAGAAAACAACGATGAATGAGATCCTGCGCATGACAATGATAGCTTTCATAATTAAGATATTAATACCTTTTTATCTTTTATTATTTCAAAAAAATTATCTTTTCAGGAAGGCCAGTTTATTTTCCAGGTCTTCCGTGAATGTGCCTACTTTGGCTTTTTCGAGCATGACGAACAATTGCTTGCGAATTCTCTTGAATTCGTGGTGAATGGGGCAGGGGTAGGCTTCGGAGCATTGTTTCAGTCCGAGGCCGCAGCCCTGGAAGATATTTTCTCCGTCCACTGCCCGGACGATATCGGCCAGGGACTGTTTCATGGAGGCTTTGTTGAGATAAAAACCACCATTGGGTCCTTTGGCAGATTGCAGCAATCCTTTCCTGCTGAGCTCCTGCAATATTTTTGCTATGAAATGCTCGGGGGAATCTATTCCCGCGGCAATATCCCTGATCCCGATCCTGTCTCCTTCCTTCGATTGCTTCGCTATGAAGATCATGGCCCTGATGGCGTATTCGCAAGTTTTTGAAAACATCTTTGATTCTTATCATGCAAAAATAATGTTTATTAACTGATAAGAGATAAATCCCTCTTTTATTCATACTCCCAGTTGCGCTCTGCCTTCTTCCGATATCATTTCGAAAGACCAGGGCGGATCGAATGTAAGATCGATCTTCACCAGTTTCCCGGGAAAGGCTTTGGTAAGGGCATTCTGCACGCCAATGGTGATGGCTTCGCCCATTGGACAATGAGGTGTTGAAAGCGTCATCGTAACAATGATATCCACATCATCTTCGAAATTGATATCGTAGATCAGTCCCAGGTCGATCACATTTACAAAGAGTTCGGGGTCCATCACCTGGTAAAGGGCCTCCTGCGCCTGCAGTTTTTCACTAGCATGTATATCCGAAAGTTCAATATTCATGGTACAGTTTTGTTTTTATGTAACAATACTTTCATAACATTCACCAGGTAGATAGCGGAAAGCGATACCCAAACAATGGATGCGAAGCGCAGCAGGAAAATATTTTGCGTCAGTACCCCTGCGGCCAGCGAAATGATACCGGTAATGTACAGTACGAACTGATATTTGACCAGGGATTCCCGGTAGAGTTGTTTGGGAAGCGGGATCTTCGCTTTCCCGGAAAGCGATTTGTACTGACTGTTCCAAACGATGAATGGCAATGTTTTGAAGGTCTTGCCCAGGATGATGCCTGTGATCCATCCCATGAATAATAAAGCGCCATACAGGATGGTGAAATGATAACCTTTTGCAAAGAGGACCAGTGGTAGAGTGAGCAGGGCCATTACCAAACAAAGGAAGGATACGAATGTATGTTTCATCAGGGTATCGATCTTCCTGCGCACGCGATGTTGAAAAGCATCGAAGAGGAAAATCATCCAGCAGGCTATGCCGGCGGCTACCAGTGTGGCATATACGATAACCCGTGCCGCTACGATCCCGGAAAAATAGCCATCGCAGAGAAAGAGGATAAGTCCGGCATTTTGTAAAAAGAAAGCAGCCCTCAACCATTTTCCCTTTGTTGATTTTCCCAGCAGGAACATGGGCACCAGCTTGCTGCTCACGCCAGCGATCAGTTGAAGGAACCATCCGCCCAGACCTGCATGTGCATGTAGTTTCAGGATCTCCAGGTGGTTCTTGCTGAAGAAGGGATGGTGAAGGTTGATGGCGAGCAATAATCCCACTGTTACTGTCAGCACCAGCCATGCAGAAGAGCTCAATATGAACAGGCGAGTTGTGGAATACCGGATGCAGCGCCTGCTGGTAAATGCTGCATTGAGAAAAAACGCGATGGAAGCAATTACGATCAGTAAGCCGCCCCCGATCATTCTCCAGCCTGTGCGGAAGTTCCAGAAGGAAGATGCAAGCAGGAGGGTGCCCGCAGTAAGCGTGTACCAACAGAAGGAAGCCAGCCTGGGACTGTACAGGTCCTGCTCACAGATTACCGGTAAGAGTTGATGGGCAGATCCGAATATGATCATGGTGCCCCAGCCCAGGGCCGCCGTATGAACGATGGTCAGCAGGTGCGGATTGAAATAGTGCGTGGTGAGACTTTCGATACCCAGGAGCATCAGCACACAAAGGGTGCTGAAAGCTACGGCGGCTGTGGCGTAGAAGGGCAGTACTGTAGAGCCGGGCGGGGCTTTGGCTATGTTCATGTCTGCCATAATAGAATGTTCTGCGGTTTATGTTCAGGTTCGCTCAAAGAATATCATTTTCACATTTCCTTCCGCTTCCCTGTATACATGGATCTCATAGTTCTTACCGGCAAGCTCTTCCAGCAGGTATACCGGCATGCGTTTGTGGTGTACAAACAGCATATGGCCTTTGGGAACTGTAGCCAGTTTTTCCAGGATGGTTTGCATCGGCAAAGGCATTTCGAGATGCCGCACATCTGTAGTGATGATCTTTTCTTCGGGGAAGCGGTTGTACACAGTATAAAAAGAATCATGGTCATGAAGCGTCACCTGGTCCGTGGGACTTTCCGGAAGGCTGTTCTCTTTTTTCTTTTTCAGGAACCAGGTATGGAATTCATTGCTGCTGATGGTTTCCACGTAACTACCCTCCGTTTTTCCCTGCTCCAGCAGGTGGATTAGCGGAGTAGGCACAAAACTGTTGATGATGCAAAGAATGCCGCCTGGCGGTACGGTTTTGAACCTGGCCATGATCTCTTTCAAAGGATCAGTACCCGATTCGATGATGGGGCGAACATCGAACCGGGTAATGGAAATGGCGTCCGCATCCTGTAACCATTTTGGTTTAGGGAGGATAGTGTTGCCGGTGGTGAATACGCCTTCGTATTGAAAGCCCAGTGGTTCCAGCGCAAGGGCGATCGCCTCGATACTACAACCGCCTATCTGTGCGGCTTCTGCGATAGTGACCCTGGGGGCCATCACTTTTCTGAGGATCGGATTTCTCAGGCGCTGGAAGGGTTTGGCCACAGCCGCCAGTGCATCGATCGCAGTTTTGTCTGCTTTGATCAGCTCAGCAATTTTGGTGCTGCTGCGTATGATGATCTTCCTGTCCATATCATTTGATTGTGTACATGAATTGGAAGCTGGCTCAGAGGCTGTTGTCTCCGCAACCGCAACTGAGGTCATTGCCTTTTTCTTTGAAGAAAGCTGCTTTATGCAATTCTTTTTCCGGCAGATCTGCAGGGCTTTCGGCTGTAGCGTGTTTGCCGATCTTCACTTGCCAGCGCATGGGACCCTGTTGCAGGTACTCCCAGGTGAAAATATTACCACGTTCACCCATTAACTGATAGTAAAGCGGTTTGGGATCGTGATCGTTATCGATGATAAAGCTTTCGCCGGATTCCAGTTCGTCGAAATGTTTGAAGATGGTAGGATGTTTGAAGCGGGGTTCAATTTGAGTAACATCCAGGATTTCTTTGGTTACCATGGAGTATGTATTTAAATGTAAGAGCTATGAATGCGAAGCAAAATTACGTATTAATGGTAATAAAAGACAAAATTGTCTTTTATTTATTTCGATCATGGCAGGCGCTTTTAATCCATAACAATCAAAACACCTTCAGATCATCAGAAATGAAGGTGTTTTTTCGTTCGAACTATTTTGATGCAAATCTTTAAAACTTTGAATGATTATTCCTGCCTTCGCAGTTGTAGAAGAAGCGGGTGACGCCCCTGGTGGTATCAACTCTTGAAATAAAAGGATTGCTGGTTAACAGCAGCAAATCATATTTGACCGGGTATACATCATCATATTGATAAGTGTACAGATATTCCCTGAATTGAAGCTGCGCTCCACGGAAACTGGAGGTTACATTCTGGCGTGTCCAGTTGTTTTCTGGAATAGGTTCAAACTGACGGCCTGTTCCTGCAACGATATCGAAGTAAAAGGGCAGCAGTGATGTATTGGGCCAGGTGAGCATAGGGTTTGCCTTATCGTCATAACTATATTCATAGGCCATGAACAATTCCAATGGTCCTCCCGGACGCGTGATCTGCAAATCCAACCTGCGTTTGAAATTTTTTGATGTGCCTTCATATTCAAGTCGCAGCGCACTGGTTGCTGCCTGCCGTTCTGTGATACGACCCTGCGTATCATACACGAAGGTATAGAGTGGTTGGTACTGTCCATTATTATCCAATTGATCTACTCTTGACACATGTCCATTCTGGTAGATGAGTTTGTAGGTACCAGCCGGGCCTGTCAACCCAACCGGTTTTCCCTGATTGTTATACGTAACTCTAACGTTGAGCGGTGGCTGCGTTCCTGTGCTTGTTTGCACTGTAAGTGAATCGAGCAGTCTTTGTTTGTTGTAGGCATATCGCGTGATGCGATCGGTGGTGGTGATTGGGCTTGGGTGATAAATGTCTTCAATGCTGCTGATCTGACAACGCTTTTTGTGAGGCAGATCGATTTTGTGACATGCTGAAATAAAGCTGGCTGTTGCCAGCAGGCATACGATCGTAATCTTTTTCATACTGAAGGTTAATGGTGAAAAAAATGAATGTCCTGTCAGGTACAGAAAAGATCATAAGAAGATTGGTTAGCTAAGTATAGCCAAAGTGAAGTGTGCCGGATTATTGAAGGGAATAATTGACAGGGGAGGGAACGGAACGGAACGATTGGATACAAACCGCAGGTTCAATTATTACAGTCTTTTAAAGATAAGTAATATTCCTATGGCTTTTTGGACAGGAAGAAAAACTTTATGGTTGGAGATAAAGAATTCAGTTACACTTTGAATAGAACGGAAGAGTAACAATTCTTTTTCATAAATCCAGTCCTTTCATTATTTTACAATAATAATTGCAAACCCAAAACGATTGCTACCAAACCTGCAATGATGTAACCCATCATTTCTTGATAATTTCTTAAAGTAAATATCAGGTGATGGAAGATTTTATCTCTATAGGTTTGCGGATTATTAAAGGTCCACATTATGCTAATTGCTCTGAAACATGGAAATCATAAAGCGTTTGCAGATGTATTTGATGCCTGGAAGCATAAAGTATATCACTATTTCCTGAAAAAAACGGAGCAGCCGGAATTGGCAAAAGACCTCACTCAGTATGTATTCCTCAAATTGTGGAAATATCGCCACCAGATTTCCGACAGCGTCAGCCTGGATCAGCAAATCTTCCAAAAAGCACGGCAGGTGTATATCGACTGGCTCAAGAAGGAAGCCACTTTCCGCCAGCATTTCGATGTAGACCCGGCTGATATTCCCACCAACCTGGCAGACCACCAAAAGACTGAATTGAGATCAACCATCGCAGCCGCTATTGAAACCCTCCCCGAGAAAAGGAAAAAGATCTTTGAACTGAAACACGTTTATGGCTATTCCTATAAAGAGATCTCGGAATTTATGGGCATTTCCGTAAAAACGGTTGACAGTCAGTTATTGAAAGCACTTACCCAACTCCGGAAAACACTTACCGGCACTCAATTCATCATTTTTTATATTTTATTTTTCATGCAGTAGGGAATTGGCCATTCTCCTGCGTACTACTCAGTAATACAAGATTTCTGTGGATAGAATTGAACTTGTCAAAAAATTCCTGAACAATCAATGCAATGCCGAAGAGGCAGCTCAGGCAACGCAAATGCTGGCGGATGATCCGGGCCTGTTGGACCAATTGATGCCGGCATCAGAATGGGAGAGCAGTGGTTCAATATCCATACCGGATGATCTCGAGCAGGAACTGAGGACCAGGATCATAGCCGCAGTCAGAAAAGCGAGAATCCTTACTATGGTCCGTACTGCAGCAGTTGCAGCATCCGTTTTCCTGGTAATTTCAGCAGCTTACTTTTTTATACAAGATCGAAGCAAGGTATCAACAACCACGGTTGCCAATATTGAAAAGATGGACGGCCCCCGCTTCGATACAGTGTACAACAGTTCTGCAAATAGCAGGGAGTTGCAAATGACAGATGGTTCCACTATCGAACTATACGGAAGATCCATGCTGGTATATTCAAAGGATTTCAATCATAACAGGCAGATTGTATTGGAAGGAACTGCCCGGTTCAAAGTAGCGAAAAATCCGGATGCGCCATTCATTGTCCGTAGCGGCGCCATCACTACCACTGCGTTAGGAACTGAATTCAAAATCGATGGTCTTGCTTCGGCTGCTGCTATCAACGTAAAACTCTATGAGGGCAAAGTAGTGATCAGGGCTACCGATAAACGATTGGTGATGCAGGATACCTACCTGCAGCCAGGTGAACAATGCCTGGTTGATCTGTCGAAGTCGATCGTGCAGGTATCGAGGATGGATCAGATGCCGGACAGATCATTGCTGGCAATCAAACCAGGAAAAATTCCGGTAGTGAAAGAAAAGGAGCAGAACTTATCCCTTTCATTCGAGAAAACCGGCCTGGTTGAAACATTCGAAAGATTGCAAAATATTTTCGATACCCGGATTCAATACGACGGCGCTGTATTCAACAAAATGCTTTTCACCGGTCATTTTGAGCAGGGAGATCAGTTGGCCGATATCCTTACCATTATCGGGAATATGAACGGCCTGCAGGTGGAGGAAAAGAATGGTGTGTTCCATATTTCAAAAAATAAACTCAACCAGGTTTCCCTGAATGCGTCCCTAACTAAAGTTCCCGATTCTACGGTGAAGTTACCAGTACAGTTAGTAAATGAAGCACCGCTAACTAAACCTGCTGTGGTTGCTGCAACAGAGAAAAATGTACAAGAGAAGCCAGTACTTCCTGCAGATGCCATCAAACAAACAGCAGAAGGTATTGCCTATCAGAAAGTGCCACTGGAGCAGGTTTTCAACAGATTGGAGAAAACAGGACAGATCCGGATCAGTTATACGCCGGAAGATATCAAAGAATTATTCTTTACCGGAACCATACCTGGTGATATGACTGCCGAAGATCTATTGCAGATCATCTGCAATATGAATGGATTGAAGCTTATCAAAAACAAACGAAGGAATTTTACGATAGTCCCTGCCTTACCATAAGGCTTACATTTTTCATCATACTTTATTAAAGCAAATCAACTATGAAAGTTGGACTCGCTCGTCTCCGGCAGATGGGGGCATGCTTACTATGCGTTTTACTGCTATCACCAGCGCTTCAGGCTCAGACCAACTCCCGCATGACCGGAACCGTACTGGATGAAACCGGTAAACTGATGCCCAACGTGACTGTTACGGCTATAACGGTGCTGGATAGTACCATCCGTTATTCTACCAGCACCAATCAAAGTGGGATTTTCAACTTCAACCAGTTGAAAGCCGGATCAGCTTACCATTTCAGGTTTTCATTCGTTGGTTATGATCAGCACGAGGTAAATAATTTCCTTATCAAAGCTGGTGAGAACAACTCCATAATGGTAAGGATGGCGCTGGCATCTGTCAGTAATATGGACGAAGTAGTAATGGTGGGTTACGGCACCCAAAAGAAAATGAACCTGAGCGGCGCTGTACAACAAGTAGCAGGCGATGATTTCCGGGACAGACCGGCAACAAATATCACTTCATTGCTGCAGGGCGTTATACCTAACCTGAATATCCGCGTGGGAAGCGGAACACCCGGACAAATGGGGTCATTCAGCATCCGTGGTATTGCCAGTATCAATGGAGCCAACGCCGTTACCCAGGAACCACTGGTGATCATCGATGGGATCCCCGGAACGCTGGATAGACTCAATCCGGAAGAGATCGAAAGTGTTACTGTACTAAAAGACGCTTCAGTGGCGGCTATCTATGGCGCCCGCGGAGCTTTCGGCGTGATACTGGTTAAAACCAAAAGCGGAAAAGCAGGGAAAACATTGATCCGCTATAATAACAACTTCGCATTCTCCACACCCACCGTCAGCACCCGCTTCATGACCAGTGGTTATGAATGGATGAAGCTCAATGATGCCGCACTGGCGCATGTAGGTGGCTATTCCGGGTATACCGAAAGGGATTACCAGGAATTGTATGCCCGCCGCAATGATGCAACTGAAGATCCTTCCCGCCCCTGGGTTACCATCCAAAACCGCAATGGAAAAGATCAATACGTTTATTACGGTAACTACAACTGGTGGGATATCATGTTCACCAAATGGCAACCCTCGCAGAACCACAACGTGAACATCAGTGGCGGTAATGACCAGATCAATTACATGATCAATGGTAATTTCAAAACCAAGGACGGTATCATGCGAATGAATACCGATAAATACAAAGCATATACGCTTCGCTCCAAGATCAATGCCAGACTGAATCCCTGGCTCCGTGTTTCCAACAATACCAACTTCTACTCCAATTCTTACGCCTATACCGGAAGAGAAGGTGGTGGCTCTGCCAACTTCACGCATGTGAACGTGCATGCTTCTCCTGCCTATGCGCCCATCAACCCGGATGGGACTGCCTCTTACCGCACAGGTCTCAATAACTATGATATTGGTGATGGTATTTTCGCCATGCTGATCAGTGGCAACCAGAAAGGTGTTGACCGGAAATACGAGATCACTACCATCAACGAAGCTGTGATCACACCACTGAAGAACTGGAATATCACAGCCAACTATAGTTACAACCAATACAATGAACCTAACTGGTACAGACAAACGCCCGCTACCTATTCTCTTTACCCGGGGGTAGTGGAAGTGGCGCCAAAATACAGCATCAATTCCCTCAAGGAAACGCAGCAGTTCAACCAGCGGCATGTGATCAATGTGTTCTCGGATTACACCACCTCATTCCGGAAAGACCACCACGTAAAACTGCTGGTGGGCTATAACCAGGAATTGCATCTGGACAAAGACCTGCGCGGAGAGCGCGACAATCTTTCTACCGAAGACCTCAACGATCTCAGGCTGGGTACCGGTGAAATGCGCGTTGGCGGCGGCTCTTCGGAACTGGCGCTGATGGGTTTCTTTTACCGGTTCAATTATGACTATAAAGGCAAATACATCATTGAAACCAATGGACGTTACGATGGATCTTCCCGTTTTCCAAAGAACGACCGCTGGGGCTTCTTCCCCTCCATGTCTCTGGCCTGGCGCATCAGCCAGGAAAATTTCTTTGAACCACTCAGGGATATCGTAAGTGAAATGAAATTACGCGGATCTGTAGGTTCTCTCGGCAATCAGCAAACGAATAGCCGCTATCCTTATGTCTCCAGTATGGCTTCGGGTACTGCCGCCTATATCCTGGATGGCATCCGGGCCAATTACTACAACCCCGCTAATCCTGTATCCGGTTCGCTCACCTGGGAAACAGCCACTACTTATAATGGAGGCGTAGATGTTTCACTCTTCAGGAATAAATTGAACATAAGTTTCGATACCTATGTCCGGATTACAGACGATATCCTGGCGGGAGGTGTTAAGATCCCTAACGTATATGGAGCTACGCAGCCGCTTGAAAATGTGGCCACTATCGAAACGAAAGGATTTGAGCTTGCAGTAAATTATCGTAACAATTTCAGGTTGCAGGGCAAGCCATTCAGCTATGGATTTACGGTAGCGCTCAGTGATAACCAATCCTGGGTAAAAGAGATCAATAACCCGACCGCACTCACTTATAGCCTTTACAAAGGAAAGAATATCGGTGAGATCTGGGGATACGTCACAGACGGTTTCTTCCTCACCGATGCAGAAGCCAAAACATATCCGGTAGACCAAAAGTTCCTGAACAGGGTGCGCACTGATAACAATATCCCGCTTCGCGCAGGTGATCTCCGCTGGCTGGACCTGGATAAAGACAATGTGATCAGTGCCGGCGCCAACACCATTTACGATCCGGGTGATCAGCGGGTAGTTGGCAACAGCACGCCAAGATACTCTTATTCATTCGGTGGCAACGCCAGCTGGAATAATATCGATATTAGTTTTCTATTCCAGGGTTTAGGAAAAATGAACTGGTATCCCGGCAACAATGCGGATCGTTTCTGGGGACCTTATTCCCGCCCGTATTTCTCTTTCATTCCACATGATTTCAATGATGATGTGTACAGCAAAGAGAATCCCAATGCCTATTTCCCCAACCTCCTGGCTTATGTGGCATTGAATGCGAACAATGAATTGCGCGCCACCAATAACCGGTATATCCAGAATCTTGCCTATCTGCGCCTCAAAAACCTCATGGTAGGTTATACGCTTCCAAGGGGGCTTAGCAGGAGAGCAGGAATACAGGGGCTCCGCATATTCGTAAGCGGTGAAAACCTTTTCACCATTACAAAGCTCCGTTCCAAATACATCGATCCGGAACAGGCCATGGCGCAGATAGACGGCAGAGTGTATCCATTCAGCAAAACATTATCGTTCGGCATCGATCTTACGCTTTAACCCTGGTATGCTTACTTAAAAATCAATTACAATGAACCTTCGTCATACACTTATCATTTGTACCGGCATCACCGCTTTGGCTGGTTGTTCAAAAGGTTTCCTGGACAGGCTTCCAACAGACCAGGTAGCGCCACAAAATTTCTTTGGCACCGAAAATGAATTCATTGCCTATACCAATGGTTTCTATCCACAGTTACCGGACGCTACAGCTATCTACGGAGAGTCTGTGGACAATATCGTGAAATCGAGTGTGAATGCAGAGGTTAGTGGAACCAGGATCGTTCCTACTACAGACAGCAAGTGGAGCTGGACTGATCTCCGCGCCATCAATTTCCTTCTCAACAACAGCAGCGCCATCAACTATAAAGATCCGGCTGTTCGTGACCGTTATTTCGGCCTGGCAAAATTTTTCCGCGCCAATTTTTACTTTGAAAAAGTGAAATGGTATGGCGATGTTCCCTGGTATGGTGTGGTAATTGAGAATATCGATTTGGATAACCTCATGAAACCCCGCGATCCAAGAACACTGATCATGGACTCCATCATGGCAGATCTCGATTTCGCCATACAGCACCTGCCTGCTACAAAGAGTGTTGAACGTGTAACCAAATGGACAGCGCTTGCCCTGAAGTCCAGGATCGCCCTCTATGAAGGAACCTGGCGTAAATACCATACAGAATTCAATCTCCCCGATGCGGAGCGTTTCCTCAACCTCGCTGCCGATGCTGCACTCACTTTCATCAATGAAAGCGGCTACACTGTTTACAACAAAACAACAGGCCCTTCCGGAAAACCATACCAGGACCTGTTTGCTACCATCAAAGCCGATGGCGTGGCAGAAGAAGTGATCCTGGCCCGAAGATATTCCAATGAACTTGCGCTCCGTCATAATCTCCAATTCTACATGACGGCCAGAACGCAGGGCAAACCAGGGTTGGAAAAAAGCCTCGTGAACAGTTACCTGATGGCGGACGGCTCTCGCTTCACAGACAAACCAGGATATGAGAGCCTGCAGTTCTATGATGAAGTGCAGAACAGAGACCCCCGGTTGGCGCAAACCATTCGCACACCAGGCTATACTCGCATTGGACAAACTACACAGCTTGCTCCCGATTTCGAAGCTACCATGACGGGTTATCAACCGATCAAATGGATGAATATCGTTGCCATGGATGGTAATAGTCAATCTTACCAGGATATGGTACTGTTCCGCACAGGCGAAGTGTTGCTGAATTATGCAGAAGCAAAAGCAGAACTCGGCACGATCGATCAGGGCGATATCAATATCAGTATCAAAAAATTGAGAGACAGGGTTGGAATGCCCAACCTGGATGTAGCAACGGCCAATGCCAACCCGGATCCCTATCTCGAAAACATGTACAAAGAGGTAAGCGGCGCTCAGAAAGGACTGATCCTGGAGATCAGGAGGGAAAGACGCATCGAACTGGTGATGGAAAACAATTTCAGGTGGGATGATATCATGCGCTGGAAAGAAGGACACCTGCTGACAAAGCCATTCCTCGGAATGTATTTCCCCGGCGCAGGATTGTACGACCTGAACAGGGATGGAAAAATGGATGTAGAGATCTATGATGGCGCCAAACCACCTGCTACCGGCCCTTACCAGATTGCCAGCAGTGAACTCACCAATGCAGGCAGCGGTTATATCTTCACCAACAGGAATATCAATAAAACTTTCCGGGGAGACAGGGATTATCTCTGGCCCCTGCCAGCAGAAGACCTGGAACTGAACAAAAAACTGACACAGAACCCTAACTGGTAACAACTAACTATGATCAATATGCGATTCATCAAAATAAAACTATTTATTCCGATCCTGGTGGTGATAGTGCAGGGAAGTTGCAATAAATCACCCTACCTTCCCAATAAACCCGCCACCTTTGTAGAGCTGATCACCAATTCAAATGAGTACGGAAAGGATAACGACAATCAGCCCCTGATGTCCACCATCAAAATAATGACCTATAATATCCATGCAGGCGTGGCTCCTGCCAATCCCGGTGTGGTGAACCTCGAAGCCATTGCCCGTGTGATCAATGCCGAACAACCTGATATCGTTTTCCTTCAGGAAGTTGACAAGAATACGGGCAGGAATGATTATTCAAAAGATATGTCCGTGGAGCTCGGCGCCCTCACACAGATGAATGCCAGCTTCTTTTCCGCCACCAATGTGGGATCAGGATTTTACGGAACGGCCATTCTCAGCAAATACCCTTTGAGTAATATCAAAAAGCAATTATTGCCCAAAGGCAATGCCAGCGAAGAACAGCGCGTAGTGGGCATGGCGCAGGTAGACCTTCCGGGAAAGGATTCCGTAGTGGCTATGGTTACACACCTGCAACACAATAGTGATGCAAGCAGGCTCTTACAGGTGAGAGAAATAGCCAATGTTGCCAATGCCATCAACCTGCCGCTGGTGATGGGTGGCGATCTTAATGAGAAACCCACTGCTACAGATTTCTTCGGGGTTTTTGATGGCGTATTTACCAGAACCTGCACCGGCGGCTGTCCAAATACATTCCCGGCCAGCAATGCCACCAGCATTATCGATTACCTGGCCTATAAACCTGCCGCAAAGTTCAGCGTGAACAATCACAAGGCAGTGATCGAAACCCATGCTTCTGACCATTTGCCGGTAGTAAGCGAATTAAAAATTAACAGATAAAAGATATGCTCATGAAATATATTTCTAATTATTCTGTTTGCTTCCTGCTATTGGTGTTGATGGCAGCGGGTTGTAAAAAAATGGATGAAAAAGGGAAAACGGCGCCCGTGATCACCATCGATGAGCAATTCAAACACATCGAAGCATTGAATGAAGGAGAGGAGGTGAACATCGAAGTGAAAGTGAACTCAACAGTTGGGATCAAGCGGCTGGCTTATTATTTCATCACCCAAACCTCCAATGGCACCAATTCCGGTACACCTGTATACTTCGATAAAACGGATGCTCCACGGGATATCAACGAAACCATCTCATTTTTTGTGACCGATAAATTCCTGGAACTGGTGATCATCGCATTCGATACCAATCACGGCAACAGCGAAGTGCATGTCAAAATAGAAGATATCCGCAGTATTCAGAAGATCCGTTTCAAAGATGAGGTAAGCCACAGGGAATCTGTATTTGAAGGAAAGAAGCTGAAAATAGAAGGCACTGTTGTTTCCGAATACGATCTGACGGCCATCACTTACCAGACCATCCTGGATGGTGTTGCAGGCAACCCTCAAAATCTTTCATTCACCAATAAACGCGAAGCTCCATTCGAATTTGATGTGAATGTAAGCAAGCAACTGGATGGGATCATCATCCATACCACCAATATCAATGATGCCATCGTAAAAGATACTTTCACTATTGGAAGCGTACAGGATGATGCCGTTCTGATTGCGCTGGAGAACAACCAGAGCAATATTCCGAAACTGTATACCACGGTGAACAATGAAATAAAAGGAACTATCTTTTCCGGTACGGATATTACCAGCTTCTCTTACGCCATTAAAGAAGGCGGGGTATATGGAGCTGAAATCAGTTTACCCATAGGCGTTACACCAGATGAATTTCCCTTCTCTTTTGAGTTTATGGGACAGAAAGATATACAGGCTATCAGGCTCAAAGGAGCCAATGCCGGCGGAAAAACTGTAGAAACCGAGTTTGTAGTTGAAAAAATATACAGTCCGCTGAAGGTGTTCCGTGATGTGGTATTGACCACGGAGATCGGACCTGGTAAGAACAATTTCTTTGCTGCCTGGAGAGCGCCGCATGTGTTCAGCATTTCCGATGCAGCGCCTAATGATGAGATGATCGATATCGGGTTCTTCAAATATACGCCCACCAGCAACAATATCATGCCACCAGGGGTATTCACCGCGGGAACTGCTTATGCTACTGCATTGGCGCCTTACCTCGTTGGCTTCGATAAAGCTGCCTATACGCTGGTGACTTCCAACAGACCCAGCGCCAATAGCACTTCATTTGATACTTTATTGTGGGATACTCAATTGCAGGAGCATGTAGCCAACAAGGTGGCGGCGCCCAAAGCAAATGGAGGTGAAGGCTACGATATCTATGCCACCAACAGGAGAACCAACAATGTGTTCAATGTTGGACAGGGCTTTTACATTGGCTGGGGACAATGGGACCCCACCAATAACCAGGTTTTTGGAATTGTGGTGGTAAGAGAGTATACCATCAATGGCGAGTATGCTACTGTGAGGCTTGATATCAAAGTGCCGGAAGAAGACCAGCGCGCCAGGTTCAATCCTGTTTCATTATTCAATTATCCATAACCGATGATAAGAATTGTTTTTCCCCTTTTTCTATTTTCCATCTTTGCGATGGGTTGCAGCCAGTCCCGGAAACTGGCTGCTTCTTCCGATACAATAACAGTACTGAGTTATAATATCCATACCGGCAATCCACCTACGAAACCAAAAGGGTATGTGGACCTGGATACCATTGCAGCCACTATCAGGAGTTCCGGCGCGGACCTGGTAGCCATTCAGGAACTGGACAGTATCACGAAGCGCACCAATGGTGTTTACCAGTTGAAAGTGCTGGCGGAAAAGCTCAAAATGCATTATCATTTTGAAAGCACCATTCCATATGAAGGCGGTGCATATGGCATCGGCATCTTATCGAAATATCCATTGCAGGAGATCAGCGCATATACGTTGCCGCAAGTGGAAGGATTGAAGTCCGAGCCCAGGAAAGTATTGATCGCAAAAGTGAATATTGACGGAAAGCCGCTGTTATTCGGGTGTACGCATGTAGACTTTACCAGATCCGTGAACCCTGTTCAAATGAAGGAACTGGTGACTATACTGGACAGCCAGCCGGCATTACCAATAATAATTGGTGGTGATTTCAACGCCACACTGGATAGGGAAGGCATGCAGCTTATGGTAAACCAGTTCAGGAATGCCAGTGTTGCCAATGATTTCACCATTCCAGTGATCAACCCCAAAAAGAAAATAGATTTCATTTTCTATAAAGGCTTAACATTTGTGCAGGATAGTGTAATGAGCAGTCATAACTATGGATCGGACCATTTGCCGGTTAGGGCTGAACTGAAATTCCAATAGTATTAGTCCCGAATTCTTTACTTTTGGCCCTTTCCTAACAGCAAATCCATAACGATATGCAGTCCATTTTGAAATCTGTTTTGATTGGTTCCCTGCTGCCCATTGCAGCTTGTAACAACAATGGTGAACAAGAAAAGAATGCAGCGAAAGATCCACTCCAGCAATATGCGGCGCAACGCCTCGCTGGTTATGCACCCGTTAAGCTGACCGCTGACCTCAGCACACTCTCTGAAAAGGAAAAGCAAATGATCCCCTTGCTGATCCAGGCTGCCGATATCATGGACAACCTGTACTGGCAACAATCTTACGGCAATAAAGACAGTCTCCTGAATTCAATTGCAGATTCTGCCAGTCGCGAATTTGCCCGCATCAATTATGGTCCCTGGGATAAGCTCAACAGTGATACTCCCTTCATCGCCGGTTATGGCGCCAAGCCTCATGGTGCTGGTTTCTATCCGGCAGATATGACCAAAGACGAACTGGAAAAATCAGATGTGAAAGATAAACATGGAGAGTATTCCGTGATCCGCCGCGACAGTGCCGGAAAACTCGTCGCCATTCCCTATCATCAATTTTACCAGGAGCCGCTCAAACGTTCTTCTGACCTGCTGAAACAGGCTGCTGCACTGGCGGAAGAGCCCGGTCTCAAAAAATACCTGGAGCTGCGCGCAGAAGCATTGATCACCGATAACTACAAGGCCAGTGATATTGCCTGGATGGATATGAAAGATAATAACCTGGATGTGATCATCGGGCCCATTGAAAATTATGAGGACCAGTTGTACAATTCCCGCAATGCCTATGAAGCGTATATCCTCGTAAAGGATAAAGTGTGGAGCAAAAAACTGGAAAAGTATGTAGCGATGTTGCCCGCTTTACAGAAAGGACTTCCGGTGGATGAAAAATATAAAAAAGAAGTTCCGGGCACATCCTCACAGTTAAACGCATACGATGTTATTTACTATGCCGGGCATTGCAATTCCGGCGGTAAGACCATCGCAGTGAACCTTCCTAATAGCGAAGAGTTGCAAAAAACAAAAGGCACACGCCGTTCGCAACTCAAAAATGCGATGAAGGCCAAATTCGACCAGATCCTGTTGCCCATCGCAAAAGACCTGATCGATCCTTCACAGCTCGGGCAGGTGCAGTTTGATGCCTTCTTCTCCAATGTAATGTTCCATGAAGTAGCACATGGGCTCGGTATCAAGAATACTGTTGACGGAAAAGGAACGGTCCGTTCTGCATTGCAGGAACAAGGATCCTGGCTGGAAGAAGCCAAGGCTGATATTCTCGGACTGTACATGGTTACCAAACTGGTTGAGATGGGCGAACTGCCAGGACCTATCGAAAACTATTACACTACATTCATGGCCGGTATCCTTCGTTCTGTTCGTTTCGGAGCAGGGGAGGCGCATGGAAAAGCCAATATGCTTGCCTTCAATTATTTTGAAGAAAAAGGCGCTTTTGTAAAAACACAGGACGGACATTATAAAGTGGACATGGTCAAATTCCGCGATGCGATGAATGGCCTCAGCAACCTGATCCTGACTTTACAGGGTAATGGCGACAAACCCGCAGTGGAAACACTGATGAAAGAAAAAGCCGTGGTGCGTCCCGATCTGCAAGCTGATCTGAACAAGCTGCAACAAAAAGGTATCCCTGTAGACATCACTTTTGAACAAGGCGTGAAAGTGCTTGGATTGAAATAAAGGAAATAGCAATTACAGAAATCATTTTTATTGGGATCCGGCTGTTTTTATACTAAAGCAGCCGGATTCTAATTTGTGTTAATGATTCATTACATTTTCCCTGTATTCCATTGCCAGTCCAATAAAAAGTATACTTTTATCATTGATTGGTAGCAATACCATCATTCTCCCAAACTATCTGCCATTTGATCAACGCTTAATCCAATGTGTGATGACAGATATGTTAGTTTTCGGATTCCACTATAAACAAAGGTTCTACAAGGCTATTGCCAACATCTGGAAGAAAAGTACCAATGGACTTTATCGTATCACCGTCATGAATGGCGACCTGGAACGTCTCCTTTTCGGGAACAATATCCTTTCGCTGAAAGACGGCAGGTTCCTGATGGAAGATTCGATCGGCGACCTGGAAGTAAGACAATTGCAACAGGCCCTGATGTTGGGGTTGAATAATCACCAGCGGACCCTTGGAATGTGATCTGGCTGATTTTCGTTAATAGCGGTATTTTTGCTGCGCCGGTTCAATATTAGCTCCAGCGCAAAAAATACAGTATGAAGATCATTCCGATAAAAGAAGGGAATTATGCCGTAAACAAGAAAAAGGAATTTACCTTACTGAAAGAAGGCGATAAAATAGAATATTCCAAAATGGCCATTCAGCCATTCCTGGTTGTCACGGAAAATGATCATATACTCCTCGATACCGGCCTTCATTTTTCCCATCTTCAGGAGCCATTAATCTTTCAATCCCTGCAAAAGGAAAATATTCAACCGGAACAGATCACAAAAGTTTTACTATCCCATCTTCATAAAGATCACGCCGATGGATTGGGGCAGGTAAATGAACATTCATTTCACTGCAACTTTCCAGCGGCACAGATCTATATCCAACAACGCGAACTGGATTTCGCATTGCAACAACATCAAAATCCTTCTTACAATATTCCACTTTTAGAAAAACTGCACCTCCTTCCGAATATCGTTTGGATGAATGATGATAAAGGCCAGATCACCGATGAGATCTCTTTCGAAGTAACCGGCGGGCATTCGCCTTTTCATCAATCCTTCCGGATACGCGCCAATGGTGAAACAGCTTTCTATGGAGCAGATAACCTGCCGCTGAAATCATACCTGAAAATGCCTATCGCATACAAAACCGATTACGATGGAAAAAAGGCTAAAGAGCTGCGACTGCAATGGGAGAAGAGCGCCATCGCAGAACATTGGTTCGTGTTGTTCTATCATGATATGAAAACGCCGGTGGTGCAATTCTGATCGGTGAAGGAAAATTGCCATCTCTTCCGGTGCTTGCACCAGCTATCTATTTGCCTTATCTTTACCACGTATGCCCTTAACCGCAATCCCCTTTATTAACAGCCTGCTCGCGCCATTCCGGAAGAAACGTGATGCTGCTATCCAATTCTATTCACAAATACTCGATAATCATTTTCCCTGGTACAAAAGGTTGGATGCCGTAGCCGGGCAAAAATTCGCAGCAAGGGTGTACTATTTCCGCAAATCGAAGAATTTCCATTTTCTCGAAATGGAAAGCAGTGAAGAGGTCGAGGTTTTAGTGAGCGCTGCCGCCGTTCAACTCACATTCGGATTGCCGGAATACAATTATGGATTCTTTGAAGACATCTACATCATCAAAGGCGCTTATACTTACGGTCTCAGCACCACGCCCTGGGCGGGCCATGTAAACCGACAGGGTATCTATGTTGCCTGGGACCATGTATTGAAAGGCTACGTCAGCGAGAACGACGGATACAATGTTGGCCTGCACGAAATGGCGCATGCGTTTGAATATGAGCTGGCATATGGACATTACGCACATGATCATATGCTCAAACACAATTTCGGAATGGTGTATGGGGCCATGAAGCAGGAAGTGATCGAGCAACCTTATCATCCGGCGGCATTGTATTCTCCGCAGGGTACTACCAATATCCACGAATGCTGGGCGGAGAGCGTGGAGTTCTTCTTCGAGAAACCGTCCAGGTTACGCGAATTCTACCCGGCATTGTTCCAGGCCATTGCGCAACTGCTGAACCAGGATCCCGTGAATTGGAAACAGGCGCAACTGGCAGCGGAAGCTGTGCAATGATCAGGGTTTCCGTGAACGATTGCGTAAAAAATGTTGACCATTCCCTTTTTCTTCTCTTCTTTTCTCCTTACACTTGTTGTAACGATTGAACCTTATACCACTTGCCATCATGGATTTGTTCACCATACAGCAGCAGATCTGTCAGGGAGACGAAAGGGCTCTCAGTAACCTGTATGGCCTGTACGCCAGGCGGCTGCTGCATTTTGCGCGGCATATCACCCGCTCGAATGAACTCTCCGAAGAAGTGGTGGAAGACGTTTTCGTGAAACTCTGGGCCCATAGACAAAAGATCATGGACATTGAGAACCTGGCTGTGTATCTCTATGTTGCCGTGAAGAATACATCCCTCAATGCCATCTCCCATAAAGCACGTCAGCTCATTCATTCCTCTTTCGATGATCTTGGAATAGAGATCGATCTGCTGTCCCATGCTGATCCGCATAATCTCCTCGTCACTTCCGAACTGCTCCAGCGGATGCAACTGGTGGTGAATGCACTGCCGCCCCGCTGCCGCATGATCTTCAAACTGGTCCGGGAAGATGGCCTGCGGCACCGCGAAGTGGCGGAAGTGCTCAATATCTCCATACACACGGTAGATACACAAATGGCCATCGCCATCAAAAAGATCTGCGAGGCATTGCAGGTGGGCAACATGCGACGGCGCCTGTGAAAGCGGAGTGTTGCAGTCGCTCGCCTCCCCGGCGAGTGACCAGTATTAGTTCGCCTCTGACGAACACCGCGTCGCCGGAGGCGACGAAATAAAAGTCACTCGCCGGGAGGCGAGCGACTGGCCACAACCCGAAAAAAAAATCAAATTCCTTTAGTGGTGTTTTCTTTTTTTCCTGTCCTCCTTTCTGAATAGCAATCCAACAGAATGGAAACACCGGAATCAATTTACTTTTTGATCTCACGATACCTCAGCGGAGACGCCAATGATGAAGAACGCGCCAGCCTGCTGAAGGCCCTGCAACAGGATCCAGACCTGATGCAACAGTTCAACCTCCTGCAACAATTGTGGGTAGCGGGTGAAACGGCAAAAGAAATGGATGTGGAAAATGAAAAGATCAAAAAGATCCTGCAACTGGCTGCGGTGGAAGAAGTGCTGGAACAACCCGTAATGGAAATGGAAACAGAGCAGTTTTCACAAAGGAAATTCCGTTTCAGGAAATGGATGGTGGCAGCCATCACCGGCGGGATTGTTATTACAGCATATGCAATATTCCAGCTCAATAATAACAGCAACCCTATATCCACCAACGAGATCGTGGCTCACAAGGGCAGCAGGACAAGGACCTTGCTGCCCGACGGCTCGATCGTATGGCTCAATGCAGGCTCCACGCTCAGCTATGATCCTGCATTTAATGGACCACAGCGGGAAATCGTGCTCAATGGCGAAGCCTTCTTCGATATCGCGCCGCAGGCCGGCAAACCCTTCATCGTACATGCAGGCAATATCGATATCAAAGTACTGGGTACTGCATTCAACGTGAAGTCTTACGCCGATGATCACACGGTGGAAACAACATTGCTGCGCGGACTGGTGCAACTTTCCAGGAAAGACAGGCCGGATGCAAAACCGATCCTGCTGAAGCCGCATCAGAAACTGGTATTGGAAAAAGAGATAAAGGAAAATGATGTAAATCAGAAAAAGGAAAATACCATCAGGATACCCGTGCAGTCTGTATTACAACTGGATACCACGCTGCGGGATGATGAGCTGCCGGAAACAGCCTGGATCTATAACCGCCTGCAATTCCGCGGCGATGGATTCCCCGAGCTGGCTAAAAAACTGGAACGTTGGTACAATATCAAAATCCATTTTGAGGACGAAGCCGTGCAATTGCTCACCTTCAACGGTTCGCTGGAAAATGAAACCGTTGAACAGGCATTCCGCGCATTGCAGGTGGCTGTCCCTTTTTCATTTACGATAAAAGGCAATGAACTATTTATTAGCTCACGTACACCAGCTTCGCCCTAAGTAAGCGGTGCAATAAAAAACGGAGAAAGCTGGACCCTTTCCCCGTTGAATACAGGTTAAACATTTCTGTTGTCGTCCCCGCTAAAGGGCGGGGGAGCGATTATTATTTAACCCATAAGAATACTAATGTATGAAAAGTTTTCTAACGGTTGCTGAAAAGCCCTTGCCGTTCAAAGCGCTGCTTATAATGAAATTAACCTTACTTCTGCTGATTGCCGGTTTGCACGTATCTGCCGGAGGGCTCGGACAGGAAAAATTGAGCCTTCATTTCCGGAAAGCGGAGATTGCAAGTGTGTTACAGGCCATTGAAAAACAGAGCAATTTCCGTTTCCTGTACAATGATCAGCTCAACAGTATCCGTAAAAAGGTCTCGCTGGAACTCAAAGAAGCCAGCATCCGCCAGGCCCTCGATCAAATTTTTGCGAACACCCTGCTTACTTATCAGTTTATGGACAATAAACTGATCGTAGTGAAAGAGGACAGGGTCAAACCACCGGCCCGCGATATCACGGGAAAAGTGACGGACGAAAATGGCGCCCCACTCAATGGCGTGTCCGTGAATATCAAAGGCAGTAACCGCGGTACCGCCACCAATGAAAAAGGAGAATATTCCATCAATGCCGAAGATGCTCATATACTCAGCTTCACTTACGTGGGATATGAATCCCAGGAAGTGACTGTTGGCTCCAGAACAACCATCAATATCACCCTGATCTCGGTAGCCAAAAGCCTTGAAAATATTGTAGTGATCGGATATGGACAGGTCCGTAAAAGAGACCTCACCGGATCCGTACTCTCCGTGAAAAGTGAAGACATCCGCAAGACACCCGCTGTGAACGCCCTGGAAGCCTTGCAGGGCAAACTGCCTGGCGCAGATATTGTCCGTAACAGCGGTTCCGCTTCATCCGGCGTATCCATAACTATCAGGGGTAACCGATCCCTTCGTGCAGATAACGGACCACTGATCATCGTGGATGGCGTTCAATACAATTCCATCCAGGATATCAGTTCCAACGATATACAATCCCTCGAAGTATTGAAAGATGCCAGTTCCACCGCCATTTATGGTTCACGCGGCGCCAACGGAGTAGTGATCATCACTACCAAACGCGGCGCCTCCGGCAAACCGAAGATCAGCGCCAGTTCCTACTACGGCATCTCCGAAGTGGCAGGTTATCCTCGTTTCATGAATACCGATGAATACGTGGCCTGGCGCAGGGAAGCCAACAGGAAGATCACCCTGGCTGGCATCAACCCAAATGGCAACTGGACCAGTGACGCCAATGATAACCTGCTGTTCAATAATATCGAGCTCGCCAATATCAACAACAAGGTCAATACAGATTATCCCGACCTCTTCCTTAAACAGGGCAACCAACAGGAACACCATGTAGGCGTATCTGCCGGTAATGAACAAACGAAGGGGTATTTATCTCTCGGTTATTACAATGAGAACGGTATCTTCAAAGGAGATGAATTGAAGAGATATACGGCCCGTCTTGGTCTCGACCAACAGGTGGGCAGGTTCGCCAAAGCAGGGATGCAATTGCAGTTCACCTATTATGATGTGGACCAGCGCACCAGCCCGATGGATGAAGCCAGCAAGATCTCGCCATTCTCACTGCCCCGCGACAGCGCCGGTAATGTGGTGCTCAGTCCCAACAACGAAGCCGCCCGATGGAACCCGCTGATAGATGAACAGCCTGGCATCGCCTATAACAATTCCGTTACCCAACGCACATTCGGCGTTGCCTATGTGGAGATCACTCCGCTCAAAGGGCTCTCCCTGCGCAGCAATCTCGGTATGGTGTTCACCAGTCTTACCAATGGCGCTTTCTTCGATAAGAACTCACTTCTCCAACGCGGCACCAACTCGCTGGGCAGCTACATGGCCGGCAAGGCCCGCAATACCAACTGGGAGAATATCATCACGTACAATAAACAACTGAAGGAACATAATTTCACGCTCACGGGAGTGACCACTTTCCTCCAAAACAATTACGAAGACGCTACAGCACAGGGCAATAAACAGATCTTCCCTTCGCAATTGTACTATGGCCTCGCCAATGCCACGGAAGGCATCAGTATCCGTTCTTCTTACAGCAAAGAGAACCTCGTATCCTTTGCCGGACGGTTGAACTATTCCTTCGCAGGTAAATATCTCGCCTCTTTCAGCATCCGCACAGACGGCAGTTCCAAACTCGGCGAAGGCAACAAATGGAGCGTATTCCCCGCTGCCGCCCTGGCCTGGCGCATCAGCGATGAAGACTTCCTCAAGACCTCCAATACCGTCAGCGACCTCAAACTTCGTGTGAGCTATGGCGTTACGGGAAGTGATGCCATCAGCCCTTACCGCACACAATCCTCCCTCACACGCATTCCCAATGCTTTTGGTGAAACGCCTTTTCCCGGTTATACTTTCAGCGATACCATCGGTAATGCCGCACTCAGGTGGGAAAAGACCAGGGCCTTCAATGTTGGCGTTGATCTCGGCCTCTGGAACAACCGTGTAACGGCTACCATCGATTTCTATCGTACAAGAACAACCGATCTGCTGATCGACAGGCTGTTGCCGCCTACTTCCGGTGTAAGCCGCACTTTCCAGAACATCGGCGCTACCGTCAATACCGGACTGGACATTGGTGTGAATGTAGCCGTGATCAGGAAAACGGATATGAATTTCAATGCAGGCCTCACTTTCTATACCAACCGTGAAAGGATCACTGACCTGCTCAATGGCGTGGATGATGTAGCCAATGAGTGGTTCATCGGTTATCCCGTGAGGGTTTCATACGATTACAGGAAGATAGGTATCTGGCAGTTGGCCGATTCCACCGAAGCGATCGCCAACAAACAACTGCCCGGTGATATCCGTGTATACGATAAAGATGGAAAAGGCATTTCCAGCAGCGACCGTGAAGTGCTGGGACAGCTTGTTCCGAAATGGAATGCCAGCCTCAATCTTGATTTCCGCTACAAGCAATGGGATATGAATGTATTCCTCTTTGCCCGTTATGGACAGACCATCGAATATGCCTATAACGGTCGCGTGCACCTGCCGGGCCGTGAGAATGGCGCCGTAGTGAATTACTGGACGCTCGAGAATCCCAGCAATGATTTTCCCAGGCCACGCACCACCAGCTCCTTTGCCGCCTTGCTCTATTCTTCCACTTTGCAATATGTGGATGGCTCCTTCCTCAAGATCAGGGCCATCACCCTGGGTTATACTTTGCCAAAGACCTTTACTTCCAGGTTCGGCGTTTCAGGGCTCAGGCTCTATGCTACCGGCAGGAACCTGTTCACTTTCTCCAGGGTGGACGACTATGATGTGGAGCGCGGAGGAAGTCTTATCAACCCAATGACCAAACTGGTAGTATGGGGTGTAAGCATCAATCTTTAATCAACAAATGGCTGCACAATGAAAACATCTTTTTATATATGTCTGCTGATGATGGCGCTGGCCGGCGTTTCATCCTGCAAGAAACAACTGACTGAATACAATCCCGGTGGCGTAACTGCGGATGCCGTATTCAATACACCGGCAGGTTTTGAAGCCGGCGTTAGCGCTGCGTATACTTATAACCGTTGGTTATGGGGAAAAGAGGCTGGCTACCATTTGCTGGAAGCCGGCAGTGATCTCTGGCTCAGTGGCGTGGATGATCCCAATACCGAACTTACACAATACACTTCCGGCATGAACCCCGCCAATCCCATCCTGGCGGGCATCTGGAGCAGGATGTATTCCGCCGTGAACCTCTGCAATGCCTTGTTGGGAAGATTGGATAAATCAGGATTGCCACCTGCCACCAAAACCATCCGGGAAGGAGAATTGCGCATGCTTCGCGCCTGGTATTATTTCTTCATCGTGGAAACCTGGGGCGGCGTGCATTTCACGCTGGATGAAACCCAGGGCATCATCACCACTGCCAACAGAACGCCGGAAGCGAAATTCTATGAGCAGATCCTGACCGATCTTCGCACCGCCATCGTGGCTTTGCCGCCCACTACATCTGATAATGGAAGAGCCACCAGGCCTGCGGCCGAAGCATTCCTCTCGAAAGTATTCCTCATCCAGGGGCAGTATGATAGCTGCTACAAATATGCCGACAAAGTGATCAGCGATTATGGATTTACGTTACAATCCAACTATGCCGATATCTTCAATATGAATAACCAGACCGGCAAAGAAGTGATCTGGGCAGTGAACTATACCACCAATCTTACCATGAACGATTTCACCGGACCAGCCGGCGCTATCGTGTATCCCAATGGTCATGCGCGCGGCGCCAATAACGGTCACCTGATGTTCCTGCAGAAATATGATGTGCGTCCGGGAATGGAAAGGACCATCGCTTACGGAAGGCCGTTCAGCCGCTGGATGCCCTCGCTCTTCCTGGTAGACCTTTTTGATGAAACGATCGATTCCCGCTATGCCGCCAGCTTCCAGGGGCTCTGGATCAGTAATAAAGCCGCTGCTACCAGCTACAAAAGAACGCTCACTACCGGTGTTGAACAAACGTTCACGATCAATCCCGGCGATACTGCGCATTTCATCACTAAAGACGTTGTTACCAATGAATGGCGCGATGGCCGCAAGTACGAAGTGTTCGACCGCAACAATATGTACAACGCCAACGGCACGCCCAGGAATAATTCCAATTTCCTGTCGCTTAAAAAATTCCTGGACCCTACGCGTCCATCCGTTGCGGAGCAGCAAAGCGCGCGCGATGCCTTCATCTTCCGGCTTGCTGACATTTACCTGACGGCTGCGGAAGCCAAACATATGCTGGGTGAGAATGGCGTGGCCGCCGACCTGATCAATGAGGTGAGAAGACGTGCAGCCCTTCCCGGCAAACAGGCTGATATGGAGATCACGGAATCAGATATTACACTTGATTTCATTCTGGATGAACGCGCCCGCGAACTGGCTGGTGAACAATGGCGGTGGATCGATCTAAAGAGAACGGGTAAACTGGAAGAAAGAGTGAAAGCCCATAACCCGCAAGCCGCCGGCAATATTCAAAACTATCATGCGCTACGTCCGATCCCGCAAAGCCAGTTGGATGCCGTGACCAACAAAGATGAATTCAAACAGAACGAGGGTTATCAACAATAAACTGTACATGGATCTATCCGGCTTTAAATTGAGCATTCTCAACACTGCCCCTGCTTCTGCAGGGGCTTTTTTACAGGTCCTTGCTCTTGAATTTCCGAACGGACCACCAGAGCGGCGCCAGGATCCAAAGCAGGAGGATCAGTAAAGAAAGCGTCATGCCCCAACCAGTACCGAAGAAATCTTTGAACACGGCGCTGGTAGCGCCCATCAGCGCGGAAATATCCATCTTCAGCAGAATTAATATTCGTGCGAGGTCTATCGGGTTCAGGCTGCTGAAAATGATCATGGGTGTTTCCATGGGATAATCCATAAACTGGAAAAGTAGAAAGAGTATGAGCCCATCGAAAATCAATGTGAAGTAGAACCAGAGCAGCAATGCCAGCCCGATGCCTTTGGCTTTATCGCGGGTAAGTACGGAAGCGAAAAGTGCAATGGCGATGAAGATATTCGTGATCAGTACGCCCATCAGGATCAGTATCCATCCTGATTCGCCCGGTGCATACAATAGTACCGGTAACCCACAGCCGACAAGGAAGGCCAGGCTGCAGGATACGGACAATCCTGTAAAAATGCTCATCCAGATATTCACCCGCTTCAATGGCTGTGATACCAGCAGCTCGATGAACTCGGTGGCATTGTACACGTAAATAGTGGAAAACACGATGCTCACCAGGGGAACCAGGATCAATACAAGATTGAGAAGGCTAAGCAATCCTTTCGCGCTATTGTCTTCCAGGTTGAAAACGCTGAGCGAGATAGCCAGCAGGAAGACCATGTAAGCGATCATGATCTTGTTCTTCAGGATGTCCAGTATTACATATTTGATGATCTTCTTCATATGCATCAGTTTGTTTTCATCACCTGCGCGATGGCGCGCGAGAGTTGAGTTTGGCCAGTGTCCTGCTTCAGTTGTTCCAGGGATTTGTGAAAACGGAGTTGTCCATCCTGCATGTAGATCACTTCCGTTACCAGGTCGTCCAGGTCACTGAGGATATGGGAAGTGATGAGGATGAGTTTTCCTTTTTGTTTTTCTTTCCTGATCTTGTCTTTGAGTAATTCTGTTGACAATGGATCGAGGCCGGCTGTAGGTTCATCCAGGATCAGTACATCTGGGTTGAAGAGGAAAGCGAGGGCTGCACTTACTTTCTGGCGGGTGCCGCCGGAGAGGGTGCGCATCTTTTTATTGTCGATTTCCTGTAGCCCGAAGATTTGGATCAGTTCTTCGTCTAAGGATAGCTGATTGTTCTTCCGGATATCCTTCATCATGTCCAGCACCTGTGCGATGGTCATGTTCTCGGGATACTTGCCCGTTTGCGGCATGTACCCGATCTGTGAGCGGTATTGCCAGTGATGGAGGATATTCTGCTGGTTGAAAGTGATGAAGCCGCTATCGGGAACCACCATTCCAAGCAAACACTTGATCAGCGTGGTTTTCCCGGAACCATTGGGACCGGTGAGTGAAATGCATTGTCCCTTGTTGCAATTGACGCTCACATTATCCAGTGCCGTCAGCTTGCCGAATCTTTTGGTAACATTTGTTGCGATGATCATATCGGCCAGTTAAAACTTCAGTGATTTCATGAGAGGTTGTTCATCTTTAAGTCCTTCAGGCGTGAGACCGGGTAATACTTTTTCCGTTTTATCGAAAAGGTTCACCAGGAAACTCCTGAACAGCATCATGGCTGTTGGATTTCTTTCCACTACCATGGAGTACATGCTTACCGGGCGGAAGGGAACATCTCCGACGCCATCGCGGTTGAGATCATAGCCCTCGTATTTGTCCCAGTAATTCTTATTGAATGAATTCAGCACCAGGCTGCCATTGGTGGCCACATCGAAAGTGTTGCCGGTGAAATTATTTTGCTGGACTGTATTCTCGCTGCAACTGGCCTGTATTCTGAGAGCATAGCCATTGCCGCTGAATATATTTTTGGCGATCATGATCCTGGTAGTGCCTTCGAGGTAGATGCCGGTGGTATTGCGGGTGAATTGATTGTGCTCGATGCGGCTGTCGGAGATCTCTTTCAGGAGGATGCCGTAGGAGCTGGCGCCCCAGTTGGATAGAAAGCGGTTGTGCAGCATCGTTACTGCTTTGGAGAACATCACGGCTACGCCGGCGCCATTCCTTTCGAAAGTGTTTCTATCGTAAATATCATTGTTGGAGAACATGAAATGTAGTCCGTACCGGATGTTATCATGACTGTAATTGTTGCGAATGGAAGAGGCGGTCACGAATTCAAAATAGATACCATCGCGGTGACCGCTGATCTCGTTATCGGTGATCTGCATGCTATCGCTTTTCCAGCAGTGGATGCCATTGGCGGAACCCAGTTCTGTTTTGGCATAAGAGTGGATGGTGTTACCGGCGATGAGGCAGGAGCTGGCATGCTGGCTGTAGATGCCGAAAAAAGTATCGTCCAGTTTATTGTTGCGGATGGTAACGTTGCGGGCGTTGGCGATGCGGATAGCGGCAATATCATTATAACTGGAAGTGCCGGAATGCTGAACGGCGAATCCTTCCAGTATTACATTATTTGATTTGATGGTGATGATCTCGTATTTCTTTTCTCCGTCGATGATGGGAAAATCGATGCCTCTCAGGTGGACTGCTTTGTTCACTTCGATGGTCCCTTCTTTGTATATTCCTTTTCCCACGAGGATGGTATCGAAAGGTTTTGCCTGATCGATGGCCAGTTGGATTTTTTTTACCGGACCTGCCGGGCTCACACGTATGATACCGGCCAGGGCTGGCAGCGAGGCCAGCACCGGCAACAGTACCATTGTCAAAACCAACTGTTTATTTTTCAATTTCATTCCAGCTTGTTAAGGTGGCGTTGAATTGTTTCTGGAATTGTTCAGCAGCTTCTTTTGAAGCGAAAGCTGCAAGATCTCCGCCCATCGGGCTTTTCAGCTCCTGGCTTTTGAGCAGCACGGAGCTGGAGGCGTCCAGTAATTGTCCCTGGTTCGCATAATCGAGCAGGTAAATATTTTTCACATCATCTTTCTTCACAGTTCCGGCATGGAGGAAGCCCGAGAGGCATTTTGCATCATCGAACCTGTATATTTTTCCTTTTTTGGTGAGCAGCTCTCCGCCGAATTTGGGATCGGTGATGGTCATTTTGCAGTGGTCGCAAACATCCACATTGAATTTGATGGGATGCGGTCCGCCGGAGCAGGAACTGAGGGTGAACATCAATGCGCAACTGATGATCAATGCTGTTTTTTGTGAGGCCTTTCTCATGTTGATGATTTCGTGGTAAACGCCGAAGGCGATGAGCAGCCCGGCTGCGATGAAGATCCATCCGCCGGTGTCTGGGATGGAATAGGCGCCGAAATTGAGCAGTTGTTTGAAGCCGATCAATGGCGGCTGGTAGCTCATGCCCGGCACCTGGATGGGAGCGGCAGGATCGAGATTATGTCCGTAATTGTATTCCCATCGATAAAAATCGATCATGGCCACCACGGCGAAAAGAAAGAAAAAGCCTGCCCACAGGAGGAAGAACCATCTGCGGTTAATCACTATTGAAAGCAGGCCGAAAAAAGAAAGGATGCCGAATATCCAGGGGAGCACAACAAATTCCACAAAGTCCCTTGTGTGTAAAGTGCGCATGCCGATATAGTGATTGAGGCCGTTGACAACTTCAATATCACCACCCAGCTTATGCGGGTAAATACGTAGTTCCAATCCTTCAGGGTATTGCGGCGCTGACAATTCTATTTTCCACATGGGAAAGAAGAGTACTGCTATCAGTGATAGGGCGGCCAGCGCTGTTATGAATTTGGTGGTTACTGACATCCTGTTCTTCATTTCAAAAGTTTTTCTTTCTGTCTGTGTGCACCGGTTTATTTGGTTGCAGGGGTTTCCGGTGTATTGGTTTTTCCGAGGCTGAACGTAAGCGGTACATTGCTACCGGCAGGGGATACCCGAATGTATCCCGACATTTCCTGGTGCAGCGCGCTGCAGAAATCGGTACAATAGAACGGAACGACGCCTGTTTTTTCGGGTACCCATTTCAGTGTTTGCGTTTCACCGGGCATGATTAGCAATTCCGCGTTGTCGGCGCCTTTCACGGCAAAGCCATGCGGAATGTCCCAGTCCTGCTCCAGGTTGGTGATATGGAAATACACTTCGTCTCCCAGCTTCACCCCTTCGATATTGTCCGGCGCAAAGTGAGAACGTATACAGGTAGCGTATACATGCACTTTGTTGCCTTCGCGGACTACCTTGGCGTTGGATTCTCCTTTTGTTACATAAGGATTGGTATTGTCATCCAGCTTGAAGAATTTGACGGAGTTCTTTGCAATGAGATCTGCTGACACTGCCTGTGCATAGTGCGGTTCACCGATGGTGGGGAAGTCGAGGATCAGTTGCATTTTGTCGCCGCTGATATCGAAGAGTTGTGCGCTCTGCGCTAGTTCAGGTCCGGTGGGCAGGTAACGGTCCTTGGTGATCTTGTTGTATGCGATCACATATTTTGCATTGGGTTTTTTGGTGTCGCCGCCTGGAATGCAGAGGTGACCGATGGAGTAGTAAGTAGGGGCGCGGTCCAGCACTTTGAGGTCTTTAATATTCCATTTTACAATTTCAGAGCTCACGAAGAAAGATGTATACGCATTTCCTTTTCCATCGAACTCGGTATGCAATGGTCCGAGGCCTGGTTTTTCCACTTCTCCGTAAAGAGCGGCTTCGTATTTCACTACAGGGATGCCATCGTATTCACCTTCAAAAGTTTTGTTGGTGATGGCTTGTTGCAGTTTGGTGAAGGAGAACACGGGGATCAGTGCAGCCAGTTTACCGCTGCCGACAATGTATTCACCGGAAGGATCAACATCGCAACCGTGTGGAGATTTGGGGCAGGGGATCAGGTAGCAGATATCTTTCAGCACTTTTGGATCCAGTGAGATCACTTCGTTGAGGATCTCTGATTTTGAAGTGTGTGATTTCTCGTCGTAGGTATTGTGTGCATAACGGACTGCCTTCTTCGTTCCCTTTCCTGCTTTCAGGTATTCTTCTGCTTTTTTCCAGTTCACGGCAAGGATAAAATCTTTGTCGCGCTGTGAAGCGTTCACCTCCAGCAAGGTGTTGGCTTGTTCAGAATTATAACAGCTGAAGAAGAACCAGCCGTGGCTGGGGCCTTTACCGGCGTGACTGAGGTCGAAATTCACACCCGGTGTTTCCAGTTGGAAAGCGAGGGAGAGGCCGCCGGTGTTCTTGTCTACGCTGATGAAGCTGATAGTGCCTTTGAAATTTTCCTTGTAGCTGCTGATGGGCACATCTGTATTGTCGCCCATAGGAACACTGAAGCGGGTGCCTGCTACTACATACTCCGTGTTCTCGGTGATGAAGGGAGAGGAGTGGTTACCTGCGCTGTTGGGCAGTTCGATGATCTCGGCAGTGCGGAAGGTCTTGAGGTCAACCCTGGCAACGCGTGGGGTATTGTTGCCATTCACGAAGATCCAGCGGCCATCGATCTCTCCATTGGTTTGTGAGAGCTCTGTGTGGTGGAGATCGTCCCAGGGAACGAATCCGTGGGATGTGTTGAGCATGGGTTTGGATTCTTCGCTGTAACCATAACCTTTTTCCGGGTCAACGGAGAATACGGGGATCACACGGAGCAGGCGGCCTGACGGTAATCCATACACGGAAAGTTGTCCGCTGAATCCGCCGGAAACGAAATTGTAGAATTCGTCGTACTTGCCCGGGGCTACATAAGTTTTTTCGGCGGCGTTGCCGCTTACGGCATTGCCGGCGTTATTGGGTTTGCAGGCATACAACAGGACGGCGGCCATGGACACCTGCAACAACCTGCTGGTAAAATGATCTGATCTCATATGATTTGATTATGTGTTATTTTATTCCGTCGTTCTTTCTCATGAATTCATATATATTTCTCGCTTCTTCGTCTGTGAGATTCTGGTTGGGCATTTTCACGAGACAGATCTCCAGCATGGCCTGCGCCTTTGGATCTTTTTGCAGCATCTCATCCGGGTTGGTGCTGAAGTTCATGATCCATTCAGGTGTGTGACGGGCGGTAACGCCTTTCCATCCCGGGCCAACGAGTTTTTCATCATTGAGTTTGTGGCAGGCGGCACATTTCAGGTCGTACACTTTTTTCCCGGCCTCGGCCATTTTTACATCCAGGTTGGCGGGTATGTCCACTTTGGTGAACCTGCCTGCGCCTTTGGCCGTATCATAAGCAGGAGCAGCAGTACTTTCTTTTGCCGGGCTATCTGACGGCGCACTGTTCTTGCTGGTACTCTCAGCACAGGCGTAGATCAGTAAAGCAAGACCGGCAACAATGGTTAGCTTTTTCATTTCCATGTTATTTAAGTGATAAATACACAGCAAGAGTACAGGGAATAAAAACGGAGCTTTATGATCAGGATCATAAATTTTCGAGGTGCTGTTCCGGGTCATCCGGAGGTGGAAAAAGACTGACTGTGATCAATAGGGCAAGATGGGGGAAAATGCCCTGAAACTTAATGCAGGATGGATATTTTGTAGAATTGAGTTGCTGGTCCCGAAATTGCAATATGACAAAAGTCATGTATATTACGGTACAAAATCATCCGCCCCGATATGCCCGCTCGCTAGCTTTGAATCCACAATCGCATAATATGATGATAGACACCAACCTGCTGCTCAATATGGGCGCCAGCTTCAAGGAAGTTCAGCGCAATGAAATCATCTTCATGGAAGGCATGCAGGCCAGCTTTTATTACCAGGTGGTGCGCGGGAAGATCCGGTGGGTGAATGTGAATGACGAAGGGCGGGAATTCATCCAGATGATGGCGGAAGAAGGAGAATCATTCGGCGAGTTGCCACTGATGGATGATGAGCCCTATGCAGCAACCGCTATTGCAGATGAGGATACCACCCTGATACGCCTGCATAAAAGTCATTTCCTGCAATTGTTGAAGGAGAACCCCGAAGTACATTTCGCGTTTTCAAGATTGTTATCGCGCCGATTGCGCCTGAAATTCTTATTGATCAAAGAAATGGCCATCCGTTCTCCGGAGCAAACGATCATAGCATTGCTTCATTATTTCAGGGAGAACAATAAACATACCTGTCCTGAATGCAATCGCGTTAAGCTCACCCGTCAGCAGATTGCAGACATGACGGGCCTTCGCGTGGAAACCGTGATCCGCGCGATGCGTCATTTGCATTCAACCGGACAATTGCTGATCGAAAAAGGGAAAGTATATTGTTCAAAATGATCTCGATCATAAAATGCCGTTTCATACTGGCGTTCCTTTGCTGTACAGTATTCCTTCTGTATGCAAACATTTTACAACACCTGGTCCCGGAGAGCATTGCTGAACCTGCTGATCGTAGCATTGGCCGGTACATTGCTGCGGTGTAAGATTCTATGGCCGATCCCTGTGCTGGATTACAAGAACCTCATGCACGCGCACTCACATTTCGCATTCAGCGGATGGGTGTCACTGGCGCTCTCTGTTGCCATTGCAGGCATCATGAATTTACCGGAACAAAGGTTAAGAGCTTATCAGCACGCTTTCTGGTTCCTGGTATTGTCTTCCTTCGGCATGCTGCTGAGTTTTCCATTCGGAGGATACAATATCGTTTCCATCTTCTTCTCCACTTCTTCCATTTTTGCCGGTTGGCATTTTGCCTGGTTATGCTGGAGAGACCTTTCCAGATCTGATCTGCCGGCAACCGTGATCAAATGGTTCAGGGCTGGACTATTATTTTATGTGCTGTCGGCAGTTGGTCCTTTTTTCCTGGCCTGGCTGATGGCAACTGAGAATGTGCACCAGCAGTGGTATATCGGTTCTGTATATTTCTTCCTGCATTTTCAATACAATGGCTGGTTTGCCTTTGCGGTGATCGGATTGTTCCTGGCGCTGTTGCATATACGTGGTATTGCATTTCCTGCCAAAGCTGCCAGGATTGCTTTCTGGTTGCAGGGTATTGCCTGTGTGCCTGCCTTCTTCCTGTCTGCATTATGGATGCAATTGCCTGCTGTACTGTATTGGCTGGCGGTAATGGCTGCCATTGCCCAACTGGCAGCACTTGTGATCATACTGGGAGGAATGATAAAATGTAAAACGAAAATCATTTTCTCTTTTGATTCCGTGCCGCTCCTGCTCTGGGGAATCGCCCTGCTGGCTTTTTGTATGAAGACAGTGATGCAGTTCCTGTCTGTGTTTCCCGATCTCAGTTACCTGGCATTCGGATACCGGCCCGTAGTGATCGGTTATCTGCACCTGATATTGCTGGGCTTTATTTCCCTTTTCCTGTTGGGCTATTTGTTGCAGCAAAAATATATCAGTAATGTTTCACTCAGACCTGTGATTGGTATTTTCTGTTTTGTGACAGGCGTGATCCTGAATGAATTCTTTTTGTTTGTGCAGGCGCTGGCATCTATCGGCGGAACCAGTTTTTCAATGGCTGCTTATTTCCTTTTGTTCGCTGCGCTGTTGATGCTGTCCGGTATTTCAATTTTATACTATTCTCAACTGAACAATAATCTTTTCAAATATGGAATATCCTCAAACAAACAGCGGGGACCAGCCGCTTCAACAAGGTGAGCAATGTTCTGTCAGTAGTTGTACACCCGGTGAAACCGTGGGAGAGATGGTGACGAAAGACATCAGTAAAGCTGCGGTGTTCACGAAGTATGGCATCGATTTCTGCTGCGGCGGCAAGAAAACGCTCAGGCAGGCCTGCTATGAAAAGCAACTCGACTATAACCAGGTAATGCAGGACCTCAGCCAGTCCGGTCAACTCCTGCATACAGCCAATCTGCCCTATCATCAATGGCCACTTGATTTCCTGGCGGAATACATCGTGAATGTACACCATAACTATACAAGGGAAAAATTACCCGAGCTCAGCGCTTATGCTTCCCGGGTAGAATCCAAACATGCCGGCAAGAACCCTGAGCTGGCAGAGATCAGATCCCTGGTTACGGAAATTGCCCTGGAACTGGGTACGCATCTGCAAAAAGAGGAAAATGTTCTTTTCCCGATGATCACCCAATTGAGCAAAGCTGCGATAAGCCATGGTCCTGCACCCAGGATGGGCATGGGTATCGAGCATCCTGTGAGCAGGATGATCCTGGAACATGAACAGGCCGGAGCCATCTTGCAAAAGATCCGCGAGCTCACCAATAATTTTACGCCACCGGAATATGCCTGTATTACCTGGAAAGTGTTTTACCAGACACTGGTCGCTTTTGAAGCAGACCTGCATGTGCATATCCATCTTGAAAATAATATCCTCTTCCCCGGCGCATTGAAGCTGGTGAATGCTCAGTGAGGATTTGTCCATTCTTTTTTGTTGTGTTACGTTCCAGCCTCCGGGTTAGCCGGAGGCTTTTGTTTTTCGCGTAATGGAAAGGCCTTTCATGAATTACATCCGATAGCGGCATCCCAATTTCCCGATCTCGTAACTACTGCTTTTCAGTTGCTTCTACATTTGCGCAAATTTTCCGAACATATGTATAGCCAAACTCTCCGGCTGCTTTTGTTAACGATCAGCATCCTCAGCTTTATTCCCGGTTTTGCCCAGGACAAACCAGGCGGCATTCAGGGAACCGTAATGTCTTCAGACAATTATCCTGCTTCCAACGTAAGCGTGGTGATCAAAAATACCAAACTGGGTACAGCCACCGACAATGACGGCAACTTCATTTTTGCCAGGCTGAAAGCCGGTGAATACACCCTGGTGGTATCGCTGGTGGGTTATGAAACCCTGGAACAAACAGTAAAAGTGGAAAACGATCAGATCTCCAAACCCGTATTCACCCTGCAATACAGCAATAGCCAGTTGCAAACGGTGATCGTTACGGCAGGCACCAATAAATTCCTGGTAAAGAAAAGTTCCACTGTTGCCAAGATGCCTTTGGCCAACCTGGAGAACCCGCAGGTGTACAGCAGCGTTTCAAAAGAACTGATCAAGGAACAGATCACTACCGATTTCAGTAATCTTGTAAAGAATGCAACCGGTGTGTACAAAGTGAGCGCCAACCGTGGTATCAATACAGACGGCGCTACCTACTATAGCCTCCGTGGTTTCAGAACGGAAGTGAGCATGGTGGATGGAATGCCTACTCAAACCAATGGCGAGATCGATCCTGTGAACGTTGAGAAAGTGGAAGTGTTGCGCGGCCCTTCCGGCACTTTGTATGGCGGCGCTGTAACTTCCTTTGGTGGCGTGATCAACCTAATCACCCGCAAGCCACAAAAGAATTTCGGCGGGGAAGTGGCTTACACTACCGGCAGCTTCAACCTCAACAGGCTTACAGCCGATGTGTACGGACCTATCAATAAAGATAAAACCCTGCTCGGTCGCGTGAACATGGCCTATCAAAACCAGGGATCCTGGCAGGACGCAGGTTTCAGGAAATCTTTCTTCGTGGCGCCGGCGCTGGAATACCATGCCAGCGAAAAGCTGACCATCAACCTGAATGCAGAGATCTATTCCTCTGAATTCACAACGCCTTCTGCGATCTTCCTGAACAGGAGCCGTCCTTTCCAGGCGCACAAACCCGAAGAACTCGGTTTCAACTTCAAGCGTTCCTATACTAATAACGATATCACGATGAAGAATCCCACCGCTAACCTGAGGGCGCAGTTCCAATACAAGTTGTCGGAGGAATGGACTTCACAGACCATCATTTCAAACAATACCCGTGAGTCGAAAGGGTATTACCAATACCAGTTTGTCCGCAAAGCCACCGATGATACCCTGGAAAGGAATATCTCTTACCAGAACACCATGAATGCTACATTCAACGTGCAGCAAAATTTCGTGGGCGATTTCAGGATCGGTAAGCTCCGCAACAGGTTGCTGGTAGGACTGGATTATGTAAATCAGAAGCTCAAGAACGATAATTCGCCTTATATCGTTTTCGATTACGTGAATGCCCTCAATCCTAACGATCCCAACTACGCGAAGATCAACAGGATTGCGGTGGATGCGAAGATCGCGGCCAGCACAGCCAAAGGCGTTCGCAATACCAACAGCGCTAATATTTACAGCGCCTATGCTTCAAACGTGCTGAACATCACGGACAATCTCTCCGCTATACTGAGCCTTCGTGTGGATCGCTTTGAAGGAAGGGGAACCTACGATTATGCAACGGATACTCTTGTAGCCAATTCCCGCTATGGTCAAACGGCTTTCTCTCCTAAACTAGGACTGGTGTACCAGCTGATCAAAGACCGGGTCTCTGTTTTCGGTAACTACATGAATGGTTTCGCTTATACAGCGCCGTTTGCATCGCCCGTTCCTGAGATTTCCGGCGTGCTGAAACCCCAGCAGGCCAATCAATGGGAAGCTGGTGTGAAAGTGGATCTCTTCAACGGTAGATTGAACCTGACTGCCAGCTACTATGATATAAAAGTGGACAAACTGGTGCGTGATGACCAGGTTGCTTTGAATGGTACTACCTACAATATCAAGGTGCAGGATGGAACACAGTACAGCAAAGGATATGAAGTGGAACTGATCGCTAACCCATTCAGTGGTCTCAACCTCGAAGCGGGTTATTCTCATAACGACAGTAAATTTGTGAAGGTGCAGGACAAGAACGTGCTCGGCAGGAGACCTGCCGGCGCTGGTCCTGCCGATCTCGCCAACCTCTGGATCAGCTACGGTATCCCCACCGGAAAACTCAGGGGATTGGGCGCGGGATTCGGCGGTAACTATATCGGGGATTTCATGACATCGAACTCCGCAGTTACAGGCGTGTTCACGCTTCCTTCCTACACACTCCTGAATGCAACTGTTTTCTATGAAACAAAATCTTTCAGGCTTGGTGTAAAACTGGACAATATCACAGACGAATTATACTTCGCTGGTCAGGGTGTACTGGCTGCGCAAATGCCCAGGTCAGTGATTGCAAACATTACTGTGAAATTTTAAAAGAGCTTTTACGTTCAGCACTTCAACCGGCCTGGAATTCTTTCCGGACCGGTTTTTTCTTGAACTGATCAAAATCATATGCCTCGCTTCCCCTGATCATAATGCACACACAATCTGCCGGCTAATTTTGTGCTGTTATGATCAGTCCAGTCATCTCCTCCCTATTACATAAATACGACGTGCCGGCGCCAAGGTACACAAGCTATCCCACCGTTCCTTACTGGGATTTTTCTACACTTGATGAACCGGCCTGGAAACAGCAGATTGCAGAAACTTTCACAAAGGAACAAAGCGAGATCAGTCTTTACATGCATCTTCCTTTCTGTGAAAGCCTTTGTACTTTCTGCGCCTGTAACAAACGCATCACAAAGAATCACGGAGTAGAAGAACCGTATATTCAAACTTTATTGAAAGAATGGGAATTCTACCTGAAAATATTTCCCGGTAAACCCGTGATCCGCGAGATCCATCTCGGCGGCGGAACGCCAACTTTTTTCAGTCCAGCCAATCTTTGGAAACTGATCCACCAGGTCACCAGCTCTGCCATTATAGCCAATGACCATGCTTTCAGTTTTGAAGCACATCCCAACAATACCACGGAACAGCATCTGCAGGCCTTATCCGGCGCAGGTTTCAACCGCATCAGCGTTGGTGTGCAGGATTTCGATCCCGCAGTGCAACAGGCAATCAACCGGATCCAGAGTTTTGAAAGAACGAGGGATGTGATCGATAAAGCCAGGAAGCTGGGATACGCCAGCGTGAATGTTGATCTCGTTTATGGGTTACCGTTTCAAACAGAAGAAAGCGTTGGTAACACCATCGGCAAAATATTACAACTGATGCCAGACAGGATCGCTTATTACTCCTACGCGCATGTTCCCTGGAAAAGCAAGGTGCAGCGAAGGTATACCGATGCTGACCTGCCAACTGCCGCGGAGAAGCTGACCATGTACCAGCGGGGCAAGGAAATGTTGATGGCTGCGGGGTATATTGCTATCGGTATGGATCATTTTGCCTTACCCGGCGATCCACTGCTGCTTGCTGCCGAAAATGGAAAACTAAACAGGAATTTTATGGGCTACACCACCACCAGTTCCAAACTCATTGTAGGACTGGGCGCATCCGCCATCAGTGATGGATGGGGCGCATTCGCACAGAACGAAAAAACCGTTGAAGCATATGAACAAAAAGTGAATGAAGGCAGGCTTCCTATCGTTAATGGCCACCTGCTGACGGAAGATGATCTCCTGATCCGGGGCTATATTCTCGACCTGATGTGCCGCCATGAAGTATTGCTGAGTTATCCTGCTTCCGATCCCACCTGGATGCCTGCTGTGAAAGAACGCCTGCAATCACTGATAGAAGACGGACTGGTGGAAATGAAGGATGAACAAATCATAGTCACGGATACCGGCAGGACCTTTGTAAGAAATATCTGTGCAGCTTTCGACGCCAGGCTGCATGCGGCCAAAAGCGAGAGCAATGTATTTAGCAAAGCGATCTGATTTGAACCTGATCGAGTTTCAGTAAATTTATAGTAAATGGATTATTATGATGTATCAGCATAAATACAGGACTGCAGCCGAGGCTGTTCAAGTGATCAAATCAGGGCATCGGGTATTCGTGCACGGTAGTGCGGCAACTCCCCTGCACCTGGTAAGGGCCCTGCTCAACCGGCACGCATCACTTGAGGATGTGGAACTGGTAAGCATTACCACGCTCGGAGACCTGGACCTGATGCGCGAAGAATACCGCAACAGCTTTTTCATGAACTCGCTCTTCGTGTCGGCCAATATGCGCGAAGTGGTGAACAAGGGCAGGGGCGATTATGTTCCGGTATTCCTGGGACAGATCCCGCAATTGTTCAAAAAGAAGATCCTGCCGATCGACGTGGCGCTGATACAGGTGTCGCCACCCGATAAGCATGGGTTCTGCACTCTGGGCACTTCTGTGGATATTGCCAGGTCGGCGGTGGATACTGCTGCCTATGTGATCGCACAGGTGAATCCGTTGATGCCGCGTACGCATGGTAACGGTATCGTACATGTGAATAAGATCGATGTGCTGGTAGATCAGACCCAGGAACTGCCGGAAGTGAATTATTCCACCAATACAGATGATGCAGGCTCACGGATCGGCGAGCATGTGGCATCGCTGATCCCTGATGGAGCAACATTACAATTGGGTATCGGCAATATTCCGGACCAGGTGCTGAAAAATCTTCGCGGGCATAAAAATCTTGGCCTGCATACCGAAATGTTCTCCGATGGCGTTGTACCGCTGATAGAAAAAGGAATAATAGACAACAGTAAAAAGAAACTGAACCCCGGTCGTTCCGTGACTTCCTTTCTCATCGGCACCAGGAGTCTGTATGATTTTGTGGACGATAATCCTTCCATCGTGGTGATGGATATCGGTTATGTGAACGATCCCGGTGTGATCCGCCAGAATCCGGCCGTGACTGCAGTAAACAGCGCCATCGAGATCGATCTTACCGGGCAGATCTGCGCAGACAGTATCGGCACTTATCAGTATTCAGGTATCGGTGGACAAATGGATTTCATGCAGGGCGCCAGCATGTCGGAGAATGGGATGCCCATCATTGCCATGCCTTCCACTACACGTAAGGGTATTTCCCGCATCACTCCTTTTTTGAAAGAAGGCGCTGGCGTGGTTACTACCCGCGGGCATGTGCATTGGGTGGTAACGGAGTATGGCATTGCCGATCTCTTCGGAAAGAATATGCAGCAAAGGGCTCAGTTGCTGATCGGCCTGGCGCATCCGGATCACAGAGAGATGCTGGATAAAGCCTTCTATGAAAGATTCGGGAAACGGTCCATGCGCAGCGCGAGAAATTCCTGAAGAATTGAATCGGAGGCTGCCCAGTCGCTCGCCTCCCGGCGAGTGACCTGTATTTGTTCGCCTCTGGCGAACGCTGTGTCGCCGGAGGCGACGGAATAAAAGTCACTCGCCGGGAGGCGAGCGACTGGGCAGCCTCCGATTGAAGATAAGAAGCTCTTATCTAACCAATACTTTCAATACTTCTTTCTTATCATTTGATTTCACATGCAACAGGTATACGCCTGGTATCAACTGTTGCTGTTTGAGATTGTTCCATTCAAGGAACTGAACGCCTGCCGGCAGTTGTTTTGTCTGCGTCATTACCAGCCTGCCGCTGAGATCAAATAAACTTGCCTGCACTGTACCAGCTTTTGATTGCACGATGCGGATACCCAGCCTGTCGGTAACAGGATTCGGGAAGCTGCTTACTTCCAGCGTTTCTTCCTTCGGAGGGGCCGCCAACAGTGCCGTTCCGCAACCTGAAGAATTGTAGGCAACGCCACCCAGTGTGGATGTTTTATCGATATTCATCTTCTTCGCATACATATGGAAGGTATTGTAGAATACATCGGGAACGCCATCGTTGGTGGTATCCCTCACGAAGTACACATTACAGGGATCATTGGAAGCTGTGAAGTATTCATTGTACCGGAATACCAGGTTGGTTTGTCCGAATACAAAGGCCGACATGATATCAGACAAAGAAGTGATCTCATTTTCCTCGAAAGTGATATTCTCTGCCCGGTTCACCACTATCTCCGCCCAGCGGTTGGCAGGATCGAGAATGCCATACCTTCCCTGTGTACGGAGGTAGAGCGCAGAATCGATATGGTAGTTGTTCTGGATGGTATTCCATTTGATCACACTGTTGGTGACCCTGGAAGAGAAATTATTACTGCCGATATAGATCCCGGAACCGAGATTATGATACAAAGTATTCTCTTTCACGAGATGGCCGGTACCAATACTGCTGTCCTGTTCATTACCAACGGAGATGCCTACCCCATTTAGGTAGCTGTCGTTCCCTTCCACCGTGATATTCTTCGAGCCATCGAGATAGATGCCTGCTGAAATCGCGATAGGAGATAGACACCTGTACACTTCATTGTCTTTGATCAATCCATTTCTCGACTGGTTGTTTTCCGGTAACAAGCCGAGGTTATTGGTGAGTACCCATTTGTAGTTGCCTGCGGATACGATGCCGATATTGGCGATATCATACACTTCATTGCCGATCACGCTGAAAGTATCCACGTTGCCGTTGATGGCGATGGCTTCTGCATAACCCGGCACGATATCATGCACAGTATTGTTTTCGATATTGAGGTGCGTGATGGGCGTGTTGGTGGTGCCCAGTACACTGATGGCGCTAAGCACATCGGTGGGACCGGGATTCTTGATCTTGTTGGTATCGCGGCTCCATTGCATGTTGTAGATATCGTTATTGCGGATATCGATATGACCAGCAGCGCCGGTTACGATAATGCCATAGCGCACATCTTTCAAGCCTCCTGAAGTGAGCGTGGAGTCATTTTCGAGGTTCTCGATATTCAGTCCATCGATGCGGATGTATTTGGCGCCGGAGATGGCGAAGATGAAAGCGTATTTCGCGGTGAGCTGGCTGCCATCGATCACCACCTCTTCCGTTCCATAATTTTTGATGGTAAGCCATTTGCCATTGACGCCGCGGTTATCGCCGATCCAGTAACCATTCGTAACAGGATAGTAGCGGCCCTCACGGAGATAGATTGTCAGGTTGGAATCCAGCAGGGTGGCGGGAATGGTAGAGAAATCATAACCCGCAACATTAAGCGCAAAGCTCAAGGTTTGCCAGGGATTGGCTTTGGAACCATTGCCCGTGGCATCGCTGCCCGTGGTGCTTACATAGAATTCTGTACGCGCCTGCTGAAGGATGATGTTCACCAGTGAGCTATTGGTCTGGGTGATATTGCTGGTATTGCCCGTAACCAGTACCAGGTCGCCAACACCTGGTGCGATGGTATTGAAACCGGTGTTGTTGATCACAATATCGGAAAGCGCAGTGGAGCTGTCGCCATTGATGCGGATGGGCACCATATAATCAGCGCCGGTAGGGTATTTGGCTTCAGAGAGATCGGTGTTCCAGCTCATATTCGTGAAATGGCAATCCTGCAATTCAACATACTGGCATTTGCCGCTCATGAACACGCCGAAGCCGGTGATGCCATTGAGATTGGCGAAGGTGAGCCCCTGGAGCTTGATGTATTTCGCATTCACGATGCTTACCAGGTTGGAGAAAGGCGCTGTTTGCAATGAACCGTCGATGATCACCTGCTCATTGTTGTAAGCTTTGAGAATGAAATAATGTCCGCTATTGCCGCTGCGGTCTGCACCAATATAGATAGGAGTGCCCGCAGCGAGAGTGTAAGTGCCTGCGCGAAGATGCACAATTACATCCGTGCTGTCTACATTGCCCCACCAATAAATGGCGGCGGTAAGATTGTTCCAGGGGCTGCCGATGGAACCATCGCCCATGGTGGGCGCATTGATATCAACATAGTACTCTCTCGGCGCTGCCTGCGTGACGCTGCCTGCCAGCAGGAAACAAAGGATCACAGAAATCGTAAATTTCATAACATACATTTTTTTGTTTGATGAATGAATGTGAAGTGACCTGATGGGTAGGAGAACTGCTGCTGATACCAAAATAGCCAATAACATCAATCCACAAAAAACACAACCGGTTGTGTGATTTTATTTCACACAACCGGTTGTGTAGCACCGTTGGAATATCAACGGTTTGTATGTTAATTATTTACTGATACGAACCACCAGTTGAGAAGGAAGGAGGATATTGTGATAGGTAGGTTTCTGCTCATCGGCTTCAGCGGCGGGACTTTCAAGCAGGTTCAGCAAGATCTCGGTAGCTTTTTCCCCCTGCTGATAAGGGAACTGTTCGATGCTGGCCATCGGCGGATGATCCATATAATTACAGATGGCTTCATTGGCAAAGCTGATGAAGCAGATGTCTTTATTGATTTTCACTTTTGCTTTTTTCGCCTGCTGGATGGCGTCCATCGCCACATAATCATTGAAGGCGATGATGGCGTCCGGCCTGCGTTTCAACGATAGCAATGCTTGTGTGGCCACAATATTCCCTTCCTGCGTGAGATCGGAATACACTACATAGTCGGGGTTGGCTTTGATGCGGTTCTTCTTCAATGCATTTTCGAAACCCTGCAATCGTTCTTTGCTGGCAGGCAGATTGCCGGGACCATTGATAAGGGCGATATGTTTATGTCCTTTCCTCACCAGGAAGTTCACGGCTTCTCTCATGCCTGATTCAAGCTGACTGGCAATGTAATGGATATTGTTCATGTTGGGGATCCTGTCGAAGAACACAACAGGGATCTTGTTCTTCCGCAACATTTCAAAGTGATCGTAATTGGTGGTGTTCTTGGAAATGGAGATCAGCATGCCATCCACGCGATGGTCCTTCATCGTTTCCACGATCCTTTTCTCGCGGCCTTCATCATCGCGCGATTGTCCCAATAACAAAGTGTAATTCTTGTTGTAGGCAACATCTTCGATACCGCTTACAATGGAAGAGAAGAATTCATGAGAGATGGAAGGCAGCACCACGCCCAGCAGGAATTTTTTTCGTTGCTTGAAATTGATGGCAGTGAGGTCGGGTTCATAGTTGAGCTCTGCCGCCAGTTGCTGCACCCGCATCTTCGTTCTCAGCCCGATACTGGCATGATTACTGAGCGCACGGGACACGGTGGACTTGGAGATATTCAGTTGTTTGGCAATGTCTAGTATTGTTGTTTTCCTGGATTCCATATTTGCAGCTTCTCACAATAAATATACTGAAAATAAGCCTGCTGAGATCTGGCAGGAGCCGGTCCGGTTTGCCATTCATCAAAACAACCGGTTGTGTAAAATAATTTCAAACAACCGGTTGCAAAAAAAATGAATCGCGGAGACCTGTATTTTGCATCAACACAATTTTCAACTATGGACCTGAAATTTGAAAACCAGGTGGCAGTGATCACCGGAGCCGCATCTGGATTGGGTTTGGCGATAGCGCAGCAGTTGGCGCAATATAAGGTGAAACTGGTATTGATCGATAAGAACAGGGAGCTTTTGTTGCAGGCCACTCATCGATTCGACGCAGACAAACACGCCATCGATATCACTGATGAACGGGCAGTTCAACAACTGATGGAAGATACGGGAAACCGGTACGGCCGCATCGATATGCTGGTGAACAGCGCTGGCATTACGGGCATCACCAATACCAAAAGTCATCTCGTGGAATCTGACAACCTGCGCGCAGTATTCGACGTGAATTTCATGGGTAGCTATCATACTTCCAAATATGTATTGCCCTGGATGCTGCGCAACAACTACGGCCGTGTGCTACATGTTGCCAGCATTGCAGGGAAGGAAGGGAATGCAGGTATGCTGGCTTATTCCGCATCGAAGGCTGCAGTGATCGGCATGACCAAGGTGCAGGGAAAAGAATATGCAGAAACGGGTATCACGGTGAATGCGCTGGCGCCTGCCGTGGTCCGCACTGCCCTGGTGGATGCGATGCCGGAAGAACAGGTGAAGTACATGACAGACAAGATCCCGATGAAACGGTGTGGCACACTCGAAGAAGCGGCAGGTATCGCCACTTATATCCTGTCGCCCCAGAACAGTTTCACCACCGGTTTCACTTTCGATCTGTCCGGGGGCCGCGCCACTTACTAATTCAATCTGTTGACATGAAAATATTGTACTTCAAAAAACAAAACAGGTTGCATCCGGGCATACTCACGGAGCAAGGAGTTTTTGACGCAGACGCTTACCTGCAACGGAACCAACAACCAACATTCAATGGTAGCCCGCTCAGGAATGAAGACCAGGCCACGCTCCGCAGGCTGATGGTTGAGGCGCAGGGACTGCCTGAATTCTTTTTACCCCTTTCCTCCCTGCAGGTAGCGAGCTGCATTCCCAACCCGGGTAAGATCATTTGCATCGGCCTCAATTACAGGAAGCATGCTATAGAAAGCAATATGCCGATCCCGGAATCGCCGGTGGTGTTTTCCAAATTCAGCAATACGCTTACCGATTTCGGTGAAGCAGTTCCACTGGGCAATACAGGTGTGCAATTCGATTATGAAGTGGAGCTGGGCGTGGTGATCGGCGCAGCATGTAAAAATGTAAAAAGAGAAAACGCCCTGCAATATGTTTTCGGGTATTGCGTGGCCAATGATCTCAGTTGCCGCGACCTGCAATTCAAAACATCGCAATGGCTGATCGGCAAAACGCCCGATAAGTTCCTGCCGCTGGGGCAATACCTGGTCACTGCCGATGAGATCCCGGACCCGCAGCAACTGGAGCTGACATGTTCTCGCAACGGTGTGATCCGGCAACGATCCAATACGCGCGATATGATCTTTACCGTAGCGGAGATCATCGAAGAGCTGAGCCGCTACATGACGCTGAGCCCCGGCGATCTCATCCTCACCGGAACGCCCGAAGGCGTGATCATGGGACTACCGGAAAAGAACTGGCTGAAGCCGGGCGACAGGGTGAGAACGGAGATCGAACAACTCGGCTATACGGAGAATTTCATGATCTGAGCACCGGACGGTCTGCATTCGATACAAAAAATAGAAAACAGAAAATCACTACTATGAAACAGGAGATCATTCACCCGGAAAATGCCGGGAAAGGTTTTAGCACCGGCGCTTATTCCGCCGCCGTGGAGATCGATGGCTGGGTATATGTGAGCGGGCAGGGCCCCATCGATTTCACCACCAGTGAATTCAAACCGGGCAGCATCGAAGAAGAAACAAAGCTCACCATGCACAATATCGAAAGCATTCTTCGTGCAGCCGGATGCAGCATGAATGATATCGTGAAATGCAATGTGCATTTGTCGGACATCAATTTCTTTCCCGGCTTCAACCAGGAATATTCGAAATGGTTCACCGGCGTGAAACCCGCGCGCACCACGGTACAGTCGGGACTGGGCTACAATATAAAAGTGGAGATCGATGCCATTGCGCGGAAGCCAAAGGCCCAATAACACTAACCCATTAAACAGTCATCATTATGGAATCAATGATTGATCCGCAAAAAATGCCGGTTGGCGTTGTTGGATTGGGGTTGATGGGTTGCAGCATCACCACCTGTCTCCTGATGGCCGGTCATCCTGTTGTTGCGGTGGCGCCGTTGAAAGACGATCTCAAACATGCGTCCAACAGGATTCATGAACATTTACAAACATCGAGGGAAGAGAAGCTTACACCCTGGCCGCCGGGTTATTTCCTGGGCCGGCTCAATATCACGGAAGATTATGGTTTGTTGTCCGGTTGCGACCTGGTGATCGAATGCACGATAGAGAACCTGTCCATCAAAGAATCCGTGTATAAAAAAATTGAAGCAGTGATTTCCCCGGATGCCCTGTTGTGCAGCAATACTTCTGCAATCCCCATCAGCATCTTACAACAACATACGCAATATCCTGAGCGTTTCTTCGGACTGCATTGGGCTGAGCCATCGCATACCACCCGTTTCCTGGAAGTGATCTGTGGGGAACAAAGTGATGTGAGCAAAGGGGAACAGCTCTATGAAATATCGCAGCAATGGGGAAAAGAGCCAACGCTGGTAAGAAAAGATATCCGCGGTTTCATTACTAACCGTCTCATGTATGCGATGTACCGGGAAGGCTTCCACCTGGTGGAGAACGGCTATGCCACCATCGAAGATGTGGACCGCGCCTGCCGCAACAATGCCGGTTACTGGATGACGTTGGTAGGCATCTTCCGCTGGATGGACCTTACCGGCATACCTGCTTATCATACGGTGATGAAAGATCTCTTCCCAACACTCAGCAACAACCAGGAAGTACCGGAACTGATAGACAAAGTAGTGAAGGAAGGAGGCAGGGGCGTAGCCAATGCCAAAGGCTTTTACGAGTACACGCCTGAAGAAGCGAAACTCTGGGAAGAAACGTTCATCCGTTTCAGTTATGAGATCCGCGAGCTGGCCCTGCGCTATCCTGCCGACATCGTGAAAAAACAACTGGCCGCAAAACAACAAGCTTCCATCTGATATGCAATCCCCATTGATCATAGACGCGCATCTGGACCTGGCCATGAATGCCCTGGAATGGAACCGCAACCTGCGAGAGCCTGTTGAGGAATTGCGCAAGCGTGAAGAAGGGCTCACAGACAAACTGGATCGCAGCAAAGGAATGGTCTCCCTTCCCGAATTGCGAAAGGGAAGGATCGGGCTGGTGGTGGCCACGCAGATCGCCAGGTATGTGGATCGAAACAGCACGCTCCCCGGCTGGCATTCACCCGAGCAGGCATGGGCGCAAACCCAGGGACAGCTTGCCTGGTACAAAGCGATGGAAGCCGCAGATGAAATGATACAGATCCGCAACCTGAATGCGCTGGAAGCACATTTATCATACTGGGAAGATGAACAGGTCCCCGATGAAACTAAAAAGATCGGGTATATCCTCAGTCTCGAAGGAGCGGATTCCCTCATCGATCTGAGCTATCTCGAAAGAGCCTATGCTTATGGCCTCCGTGCATTAGGACCTGCGCATTATGGTCCAGGCCGTTATGCACCGGGAACGGGCATGGAAGGGCCCCTCACCGGTATGGGAAGAGAGCTGGTGAAGGAAATGGATAATTTACGGATGATCCTCGACGTTACCCATCTTACCGATGAAGGCTTCCACCAGGCGCTTCAAATTTTCAAAGGACCTGTATGGGCCAGTCACCATAATACCCGCACACTGGTGCAGCACCAGCGGCAATTATCAGATGATCAGATCAAACAATTGCTGGAGCGCGATGCCGTGATCGGCGGCGTACTGGATGCATGGATGCTCACCAATAACTGGCAGCGCGGCATCTCCGACCCGGAAAAAGAAAATGTAAACCTGCACAAACTGATCGATCATTACGATCATATCTGCCAGCTCGCGGGAAATAGCTTACACATCGCTATCGGCAGCGACCTCGATGGCATGTTCGGAAAGGAGCAGGCGCCCTCTGACATGGACACCATCGCCGATCTCCAGGAACTGGCGCCGCTGCTGCGCATGCGCGGATACAGGCAGGAAGACATCGAAAATATCTTTTACAGGAACTGGCTTCGCTTTTTGCGCAAAGCCTGGGCCTGATCAATATTGAATCACCACCAAACTGAACTGTATGCAAAGACGAAAATTCATTTCCCGTATGGCTGCTCTTGGCGCAGGTGTTACCCTGCTTCCTCAAACGGGTAAATCATTTTTCCATACCGATAAGAAAGCGGCACTCGCCTTCATTGGCGTGGGCATGCGTGGCGCCGGCCTGTTGCTGGAAACGGTGAAGCAGGGCAACAGTAATATCGTGGCCGTTTCTGATATCGATCCCAAAGCCATCGAAAATGTAAGGAAGATCATGAAAGAACACGGATTGAAAGATCCGCAATACTATACCGGCGAAAAGGATTTCGAGAAAATTGTACAAAGGGAAGATGTGGAAGGCGTGATCATCTCCACTCCCTGGGAATGGCATCTGCCAATGTCGGTAGCCAGTATGAAAGCAGGGAAGTATACCGGTTGCGAGGTATTGTCCGGGCTCACGGTTGCCGAGATCTGGGAACTGGTGAATGTACAGGAAAAGACCGGCGCCCCTTATATGATGCTGGAAAATGTTTGTTACCGTCGTGATGTGATGGCCATGCTCAATATGTCCAGGCAGGGATTGTTCGGGCAGATCACCTACGCTGAATGCGGCTACCAGCACGATCTTCGTGAAGTGCTTTTCAATGACGGCGTGAACATGATCGGCGGCGGTGTGGAGTTTGGTGAGAAAAGTACCAATGAAGCAAGATGGCGCACGCAACATTATATCGATCGGAATGGCGATCTCTATCCCACACATGGGATCGGGCCTGTTGCCAATATGCTGAACATCACAAGAGGAAATCAGTTTACACAAATGGTGGCGATGGCGTCGCCTTCGGCAAGCCTGCATAAATATATTGTGCAGAAGGGCGGCGCCAGCCATCCGAATGCAAAAGTGAAATTCAAATGCGGGGATGTGGTTACTTCACTGATACAATGCGCCAATGGTGAAATGATCAAAATGACCTTCGACACATCCAGCCCCAGACCTTATTCGCTTGGATTCAGGATACAGGGCACGGAAGGTATCTGGACGGACGATGCGCAGGGTGTGTACCTGCAACAACGCAGCCCGAAGCCACATGAATACGAACCCGTTGAAAAGTATATCAGGGAATTTGATCATCCTTACTGGAGTAAGTATGATGAAGTGGCCAATTCCTCCGGCCATGGCGGTATGGATTATTTCATCATCCGCGAGTTTGTGGATTGCGTGTTACATAAAAAACCTTTGATGATGGATATCTATGATGCCGCCATGTGGAGCGTGCTGAGCCCGCTTTCGGAAAGATCGGTCGCACAAAGATCAAAGCCTGTACTGATCCCCGATTTCACCCGGGGAAAATGGAAGCAGCGTACGCCGGTATTTGGGACGGGCATGGATTTCGGCATTTGAGCAGGGTATGGTCAGGATAAGCAGGGGGATGCCGGGCGGCTTTGAAAATTAACACAACCGTTTGTGTGATTTTTCTATCGAAATAAACACCAAATTACAGTTAGCCAATGGTTTTCTGATTTCATCACGATCTCAAATTAGACTGCTTATGTCCACTTGCAAAACACTACTGGTTATGTTGCTTGTGTTATGCAGTTCTGCGTTGATAGCGCAGGAACGCACAATTACAGGCAGGGTAATCGATGCAGCCGGCAAACAACCCCTCGCCGGTGTTACCGTTTCCATTAAGAACTCCAACACAACAGGCACCCAGACCGACGATAACGGCAACTTCACGCTCCGGGCGCCCATCGAAAGATTCACCTTGCTCGCTTCTTCTATCGGTTATGCTTCCATTGAAGTGGAGGTAAGCCCCAACAACAAAGAAGTAATTATCAGGCTCAGCAAAAATGATGCAGAGCTGGGTGAGGTGATCATTGTAGGTTACAGCAACAAAAAAAGAAGCGAGCTTACCAGCGCCGTTACTGTGGTGAGCTCCGAAAAATTGAAAGATGTAACCACCAACAATATCGGCAATATGCTGCAGGGAAAAGTAGCGGGCCTCCAGGTAGTGGCTGCTTCCGGTGTGCCCGGCGCAGCGCCTGAGATCAGGCTTCGTGGTATCTCTTCCGTGAATGCTTCGCAGAGCCCGCTCTTTGTTGTGGACGGTGTGATCGGCGGTAACTACGACCCCAATGATGTGGAAAGCGTTACCGTACTCAAAGATGCAGGCGCCACTGCCATGTATGGATCACAGGCCAATGCCGGCGTGATCATCGTTACCACCAAGAAAGCCAAACCCGGTAAGAACCGCTTCGAAGCCAAAGTGACTACCGGCTTCCGTAAAGCGGATTTCGGCAGTATGGAAATGATGAACAGCAACGAACTGTACGACTATCAGAAAGAATTCTATCGTGATTATATCCCCGGCGAATCAGATAATTCCTACAAGATCGATCTGCTGAAATTCTATGCGGAAAGACCACTCAGTCTCCGCGAGCAGGACTACAACTGGCGGAACACCATCTTCAGCAATGCCTTTATGCAAAACTATTATGTGAGCTTTGCAGGCCGCACTGAGAAATCGAATTACTATACCGGTGTTTCCTATTACAATGAAAAGGGAACATTCAAAAACACCGGTTTCCAGCGCATCAACCTACGCGCCAATGTTACCCACAACTTTGCCAAATGGATCAATGTTACCAACAATATCAATATCAGCGCATCCTCCGGCAACAGTTATGATTACATGGATATCTATTATGCCTACCTGAACCTGCCCTGGGATAATCCATACGACAGCATTGGCAGGCCACGCTACGTGGATGGTAATTCAACTTTCAAATGGTGGAGCCGTGATAAGATCAACCCTGTGCATACCATCAACAATTCAGATCATCCCTATAAAGGCTTCGATGTTAATTATGATTTTGCACTGAATGCTGATATCACACCATGGCTCTCTTTTTCCAGCTCCAACAGGCTGGCGGCCGGTTATAACAAAAGCTCCAATTTCTTTTCACCATCCGTTGCAGGTACTTACCATGGCGCGGGTTTCCTGGATGAGTTGAGCACATTGAATTACGGAGTGGTCAGCAACAACCTGCTCAAGTTCAATCTCAAATATGGCGATCACAGCATCAGTGGTCTGGCAGGTGTGGCTTATGAAGGCAGCAAGTTTGAAGTGCTGGGTGGTTCCGGTAAAGGACTGCCGCTCGGTTTGAAAGTGTTGAATGTGGTGAGCAACAGTCAACTGGTGCAGGGATATACCAATGAAGCTTATATCCAGTCGTTTCTCTCGCAGGTGAACTACAACTATCTCGGTAAATATTTCCTGACGGGTTCTTTCAGGGTGGATGGATCATCCAATTTCCCTCCCGGTAACCAATACGCGAATTTCCCTTCCGTGTCTGCAGCGTGGATCGCCAGCAACGAGGATTTCTTCAATATAAAGAATGTGGTGAATTACCTGAAAATTCGTGCAAGCTATGGCGTTACAGGCACACAGGATATCGGCGCTTCCCGCTATCTCGGCCTTTATTCACTGAGCGCGCAGTACAATGCGGCCGTAGGCGCTGTTCCTCTGCAACTGCCCAGCCCTGATCTTACCTGGGAAAGCAAGCATCAGATCAACCTGGGTGTGGACCTGAGCCTGTTCAACCGCGTGAACCTTACGGTAGACGCTTATCACAATGTTACCAAAGACCTGTTATTGCAGGTATCGCAGCCACTCTCCGTCGGATTTGAACAAAGATGGCAGAACGTGGGCGAGATCGTGAACAAGGGTATCGAGATCGGCATCAACAGTACCAATATCAAGACCAGGAACTTCGAGTGGAACACTGATTTCAATATCAACTTCAACAGTAATAAACTGCAGTCATTACCTTCTGAGATCATCAAAACCGGCTCCTGGGCCATCTCACAGATCTATCGCAATGGCGGTAATCTCTACGAGTTCTATATGCCAAAATGGATGGGCGTGAATGAACAGACCGGCGCGCCACAATGGGAGCGCGTGATCAAGGACGGTGATGGAAATGTTACCGGAACAGAACTGACTTCAGATTATGCACAGGCCACTTTCCAGGAAGTAGGTTCCGCCCTGCCAAAATTCCAGGGAGGTATCACCAATACTTTCCGTTATAAGAACCTGGCGCTTAGTTTCAATGCCTATTTTCTCTACGGCAATAAAGTGTTCAGCAATAACCTTCGTTTTGTGATGAACGATGGATCCGAGCCTTACATGAATCAGATCGTGCTGCCTTCGGGTTATAGTATCTGGACGAAGCCTGGCGACAAAGCCACCAATCCCAGTCCGCAGAACTCGGCCAATTCTACCGAGACGAGCAGCCGCTATCTCATGGATGGAAGTTTTCTCCAGCTTCGTAATGTAACATTGTCTTACAGCCTACCGGACAGCTATGTACGAAAATTGAAGATGGAAGGCATCACTGTTTCGCTGAGCGCGGATAACCTGCATACGTTCACGGATTTTGTGGGACAGGATCCGCAAACCACCATCACGCCCGGATCCTTTGCAACACCCGGTGTGTCGGATTTCAAGTATCCCAATAACAGGCAATTCCTGTTCAACATCAATTTCAGGTTCTAAACTATCATCACATGAAAGCATTAATCATCTTTATACTATCAGTTTCCCTGATCGCTTTCACGGGCTGCCTGAAAGAAGTAACGCCCGGGGATGCCATCACTACCGGAAACCTCACCGATAATCCCGACGGCGTGCTGAACGCAGTGAACGGGGCTTATTCATTGTTCAAAGACAATGTGGACTTCAATGGCGTGCAGGACCTCAATCTGATGTATCTCCGCCAGTTCTATCATCTCTCCGATTTTGCGAGTGATGATATCGCTTGTGGACAGGTAACAACGGACCCGCTGCTGCTCAGCTTTACCGGCGATCATACACCAACGCAGACCAATACACGCTATTTCTGGTATATCAATTATAAGATCATCAACAATTCCAATACGGTGATCGAAGCTGCATCTAAAATGGAAAACCCCGATGCAGCCACGCAGCAATTGATCGGCGAGTGTTATTTCCTCCGCGCTTTTTGTCATTTCAACCTGGTGCGCCTGTTTGCGAAGCCCTATACCCATGATCCTTCCGCACAGGGTGTGATCCTCCGCACTTCCGTGGCCGACCCTGCACAGAAAGCTCGTGCTACCGTTGGCGAAGTGTACGCGAGTATCATCGATGATGCAAAGAAAGCCGCTGACCTGATGGGACAGTGGCGCGGCGTACAGTATGCGTCCCGGGAAGCCGCATGGGCGCTGCTTTCCAGGGCCTATCTTTATATGGACGATGAAGACAAGACCATTGAATATGCCGATATGGTGATCAATTCTCCGCGCTTCACACTCACCAATGCCACTACTTTCCCAACCCTGTTTGCCAATGCAATGGGCGGTACTGAAACCATTTTCTGCATCGCGCATACGCAGGTGGATGATAAAGGGAAATTTGGATCCATCGCCAGTATGATCTATTCCGATGGTAACTCAGGTTGGGGAGAAGAATTCGCTTCTCAATCTCTGCGTGATACCATGGCTGATCATCCCGAAGATGTGCGTTGGAAATATATAGTTAAACTGGATGATGGCAGTGGCGGCGTTGCATTGAAGAATGGCATCGAAACCTGGTATATCAGCAAGTATAGCGGTCAGGGTGGAAGCCCAACCCTCAGTTCGCCCATCGTATTCAGGCTGGCTGAAGTGTACCTGAACCGCGCTGAAGCGAGGGCCAAAAAGAATCTCGACAATGATGCGCTGGATGATGTGGATGAGATCCGCAAGAACCGCGGCTTACAGGCATCTTTATACAATCATACGCTTCCTGCCGGCAGCACAGCGCTGGATGTGGTGTTGAAAGAGCGCAGGATCGAACTGGCTTTTGAAGGACATCGTGTATATGATGTGTACCGCAACAAACGTAACCTCAACCGGACGTATTGGGGCTATCACCTGCGCGGTTTGAAAGAGACCGATATCAACCTGGCTGTTCCTCCGGCAGGCTACAATAACCTGGTCACCAACTGGAACAGCAACAGGATCATTTATTATATTCCGGTAGATGAAGTACAGAGCAATAAACTCTGTGAGCAGAACCCGTAAGGTTGACGGATATGCGATTCATTCAATCATCCAAAATCATCAGTCATGAACAATTGTAAATTCGATATAAAAAATTTCCTGCTGGCAGCAGCGCTCATATTAGGGGTGAGCGCTTGCAGCAAAGACAGTGATCCCGCGCCGGATGTGGTGTTCGAGATCGATGTGGATGCCTATACTGTGGCGTTCACCAACAAAACCGCCGATGTGAAATCTTTCAAATGGGAATTCGGCGACGGCGCCACTTCCACGGAAGAAAACCCCACACATACTTATGCCGGCAAAGGCAAGTATGTGCCCACGCTGTATGTGACCATGCAAAATGGCGCTACTTATGAAGCGTCCACCGTATTGCGCATTTCCAAAAGCTCTGCAGTAAAAATGGACGATAATACTTTAAGCGACTGGGATACCGTTGCCGTGAATGTGGTGAACTCCGGTGCAGCAGGCGGCATATTCCGCAAGGCCAAATACGATTATGATGGCAACTATATTTATTTCTACTTCGAAATAGCCACTACAAAAGCAGCGGGTGATATCTGGGATTTTTACATGGATACAGATAACAACAACGGAACCGGCCTGATCACCTGGCTCTTTGGAGGTGCAGGCAATGATGTGCTGCTGGAAGGAGTTCCGTTGGTCGATTGGTTCGACGTATTCTATCATAAAGGAGCACAGAATTCTTTTACCTTCGATCCGCAGAGTATTTCAGAGTTTTACCGGCTGGGGTTTGTGCAGGAAGTTGGCGGATTGCTGAAAGTGGAAGGAAGGTTGGCCCGTTCCAAGATCAAGGGACTTACCGGTAAGGGTATGAAGATTGGTGTGGTGCTCACGAAGAGCGACTGGAGTGCAACCGTAGGTACATCACCCGATACCGGCGCACCTTCGTTTTTCCTGGATATGTCTGAATAATCAAAAGCACTGAATACCTTGAACGGAAGATTGCTAAGCCTCGATGTGATGCGCGGCATCATCATGATCTTGCTGGCCGCGGAAAGCGCAGCGGTATACACCAGTTTACATTCGATCACCAATGGCACAGCAGCGGACGCCATCACCCAACAGTTTTTCCATCATCCCTGGCATGGCCTCCGTTTCTGGGACCTGGTGCAACCTGCCTTCATGTTCATGGCCGGAGCGGCGATGTACATTGCTTTTTCCAGGAAAAGGGAAAAAGGACAAAACTGGAAACAACAATGGCCGCATATCCTCAAACGCTGCTTCTGGCTGCTGTTCTGGGCCCTGGCCATTTACTCCGTGCTTTCAGGAAAACCGGTATGGGAACTCTGGAATGTGCTGGCGCAATTATCGGTGACCACATTGATCGCTTACCTGATCATTCAGCGATCAGTTACGTTTCAGGTGTCCGTTTCCGTTATATTGCTGATACTGACGGAACTTGCATACCGATTCAGCGGTATTCCCGGATACGATCAGCCTTTCACGGAACATCATAATTTCGGCACCTGGATGGACCTGGTATTGATGGGGAAGACCAATTCCGATGGATGGGTGGCCATCAATTTCATTCCGACAGCGGCGCACACCATCTGGGGTTGCTGCACCGGCAGGCTGCTGATCAGCAAAAAAACGGAAAATGAAAAAATGAAATGGCTGGTACTCGCGGGACTGATTGCCACTGCGGCTGGTTTCGCATTGGACTGGAGCGGCATTTCTCCCATCATTAAAAGGATCTGTACCAGCTCCTTTGTGCTGGCATCCGGTGGGCTGGTGATTTTGATGACGGCGATCTGTTATTGGATCGCAGATGTAAAACAATGGAACAGGTATGCCTGGATCGCTGTGGTGGTGGGTATGAATTCACTATTCATTTACGTGCTCTTCGAGATCATGGGATATACATGGATCAATCCATCCTTAGCTGTTTTCACCATGCCGTTCTTTGGTTTGGTATTGCCGGAACAATATGCGCAACTGCTCACAGCACTTTGCACGTTACTTGGATACTGGTTACTCTGCTGGTGGTTGTATAAGAAGAAGATATTTTTCAAGATATGATTTGCGGCAATGTTTGCACAAAAGAGGCTTTCCCGGTGAAAGCCTCTTTTGTTTTGTAGGCCATAGGGCGATGGTATGGTTTTTATGCCTTAGCCTGAAAATGATGAGCATGTTCAGGAGAATCAATTTTTGGAACAGCTTCAGGTCTGCTTTCATAGCGGCTGTTTTGTTTGCGGTGCCGGTGTATTTTTACCTGAAGGATACTACCTATAAATCCAACTGGCTGATCTATCTGGGCAGTTTCTTCTTCTTCCTGGTGATCGTAATGCACACTATTTTTTTCAATAAAGTGAGAGGAGAGAATGCCAACACCATCACGATGGTATTTGCGTCGCATATGGTAACGCTGATGGGAGTGGTGTTGAGTTGTTTGTTCGTATTCATATTGCTGGTAACGATGGTGCCTGGTTACCTGGAGGCCGGTCCCGCAGGAAAAGCAACGCCGGACACGCCCCCGAATGAAGTGTTCGATAAAACGAATGGGCTGAGCTTTCGCATATTCATGGGCGCGAGCCTGATCAATTTTATCTTTGGGTCCTTCGTGGGAATTGTATTTCCATTCAGTGTAAAGCGAAACCAGACAAAGGATACAGGCGAACCATTTCCACTTAAAGACAATGAGCCTGAATGATCATTTTTTGGTGGCCCTGCTGATCAACCAGATGATCAATGCCACTACCAGCACCACGGCAACGATGCCTGTCCATACACCGGCTTTGAAAATACCACCGATCACTTCGCAGGAGGAGAATGACAGGACCAGTAAGAACAGTATTGGCAGGTATGTATTTTTTTTCATAGTTGTTTTTGCCTGAATGATTGCAATTTCGTTGCCAACCGTATTTCCATTTTTCTTGCTTATATTCGTGTCATGAGAATGACCCCCATGTTATAATCTTCGTTTACTCCACTGCTTGAGCGTCTGATGCTTCAGGCGCCTGTATTCTCATTTATTCATTCAATTCTATTTTATGGAGCTGCAATTATCTCCTGAGCAGATAAATGATTTTATCAAAGAAGGTTTCATTCGCATCGATAATGCATTCCCGGCCTCTATGGCAGCGGAAGTAAGGACAATTTTATGGAGGGAAACCGGGTTCGATCCCGATGATCCTTCCAGTTGGAAACAACCTGTTGTGAGGTTGGGTTATTACACGCAGGAGCCCTTTGTGGCAGCGGCGAATACGCCTTTGCTGTTGAAGGCATTTGATCAACTACTGGGCGTTGGCAATTGGATCCCCTGCATGAATATGGGATCGATGGTATTACGGTTTCCATCAGCCGAAATACCGAATGACACAGGGTGGCATGTGGAAGCCAGTTTTCCCGGAGAGGATCCCAATGATTTCCTGAACTGGCGGGTAAATGTATTTTCCAAAGGACGTGGCTTGTTGATGCTGTTCCTTTTTTCCGATGTGGGAGATCAGGATGCGCCAACCCGCATCCGCGTGGGCTCACACAAAGACGTTGCTGGCGTGTTGAAGCCTTATGGAGAAGCCGGATTGTCATTTATGGAGCTGGCTGGTTTGATACCACAAATGCCGGAGAGGAAAGAAGTACTGGCAACGGGGAAGGCAGGCACAGTCTATTTATGTCATCCATTTCTGGTGCATGCAGCTCAAGCGCATACCGGTACAATACCGAGGTTTATGGCGCAGCCGCCGCTGTTGCTGCGAAAAGGATTGGTATTGGAAGATGAGGATAACGGCCATGAATATTCGCCTGTTGAGATAGCGATACGGAAGGCGAGCGACTGGGTACACCCTAAGTAAATATTACACCACCTGTCCCATGAAAGGATCGGTTTTGGTTGGCTTCTCCGATTCGGCATGACCAGCAAGCCGGAGTGAAAAATCCGGTGCACCTTTCACTGAAACCGTGAGGTCATACCAATGGAAATGCTTTTGTGTATCGATGGTGACTGTTTTCTTACCGTGTTTGAGCAGGATGGTCTGGGGCGCTGTTTTATAAGCATTGTCTGTGATCAGCAGCTCCAGCTCCCCTGTGCTGAAGTTCTCGAACTTCAAGTTGATATTTCCTGTGGGCAGCGATTTACGTCCCAGGCTTTCATAACTCATATCGATCTGCAGGGAAGGGTCTTTCGCATTGCCCCTGTGCTCACGGTAGAAGCCATTGGGGCCGTATACGCGCAAATGATATTGTCCATCTTCAAATTCATCGAGGTTCCAATCGTCTTTAATGGCATCGCCTGCTTTCACGGCATAGGAACGGCATTTCACTTCCCTGTTCTTCAGGTTCCAGGCATACACCGTGAAAGGAACGCCGCCATAGGGGCGGGATCCCAATTGGGCAGTATGCAACATCAGAAGAAGACTATTGCTCTCCTCATTTACAATGGAAGTGGTGGTCATGAAATAAGGCAGGTTGCAGGCGGAACGTACACCTGCTTCCTGTTTGGCCATGTAAGCGGCTTTGGAAGGATCATTGTTGATCGCTTTGATCTCTTCTTCCGTCAGCGCTTTGAAATTATCCGGCAGCTTTTTGAATTGCGCCTTGTGAATGCCTTCAATGAAAGGATCGCGTTCGATGAATTTCGGCAGTTCTGGTTTTTCTCCTTTCCAGGGTCTGAAAGCAGAACTAAGATTGCCGCAAACCACTCTTCTCCATTCAGTGATATTGGTTTCCCTTATTTCCTTTTTTGTTTTATGACTGAGGAAATGTTCCAGGAACTGTAACGATGATGTATGATCGAAAACTTCCGAGTTCACCCAGCCGCCGCGGCTCCAGGGTGAGGCGATCACCATCGGGACCCTGTAACCCAATCCTATCGGGCTTTCCCGCACATCCTCCGGATCGGAGCTTTGCTGCGAACTATTGGCTACGAATTCCAGCGCCGTATCGATACCCTCAGATGTTTTGCCGGTATCTTTTTTAGTTGGATGTGGCGCCACAAATGGAGGCAGGTGATCGTAATAACCATCATTCTCATCATAGGTGAGTACGAAAATGGTCTTCTTCCACACGTCCGGATTTTTGGTGAGGATATCCAGCACTTCACTGATATACCAAACGCCGAACCATGCTGAACTGGGATGGTCGGAAAAATTCTCCGGCGCCACGATCCAGGAAACCGTTGGCAGTTTCCCTTCCTCCACATCTTTTCTGAATTGATACAGCACATCGCCCTTGGGCGCATTCATAGTGCGGGTGATATCGCCATCCTTGTATGTAAGTTCGGTAAGTGAATGATAATCGGGATCGCCTGTATTGGTGCTGAATGCTTTCCTGTGAATATTCTTTTCGAATTCACCTAGCTTTTGAAATCCGGTGCTGGTGTATTTTTCACGATCGGCTTCAAATTCTTTGAGCTTTCTCTGTTGCCAGGCCAATGATTTTTTTGCTTTGGCCAGTTCCTCACTGTCACCAGGCATGTTCATTAACTTCTGCTCCAGTTGCTGTATGCTGGCCGTAATCGTTTTGATGGCATTGGGCAGATTATCGATATAGGCTTTGTGGTATTTGACCTGGTATTGCGAGAAAAATTCGATCGGGTTATCCGTGAAATTCGCGAGCCAGGATTCTTCTTCGCCCTGGAAACCAACATAGAGGCTGAGTTCATTCTGGTAGATCTTCCAACTGATATTGTTTTCTTCCAGCCGTTCCGGAAATGTTTTCCAGCTTACTTCATTACCATAATCCGCATCTCCATTCCATACTCTTGCAATCACATTGGGATCTGCTTTTTCGCGGATGGTGCCGCTCCAGAAATAAAGACGGTTGGGAGTAGTGCCGGTGAGGGAGGAACAGAAATTATGATCGCAAACGGTGAAAGCATCTGCCATGGCATAATAGAAGGGCAGGTCTTCCCGCGTATGATAACCGAGCGTCAGCGGCATATTTTTGTATTCCTTTCTGCCACTGGGTTTGGCATGCAGCCATCTATCGTACATTCCATCATTGCGCGCATCCACCTGGTTTGACCAGGAATGCGGCAGTGCGCTCATCCAGGTGGCTTTTGTATCTTTTATATCGAGGTGAAAAGGACAGTATGTTTTTCCATTTTTATCTGTCTGTAACCAAACCAGGTTTTGATTGGGCAATTGTATAGCGCGTGGATCATTGAATCCGCGCACACCCTGCAAACTGCCGTAGGCATGATCGAAGGAACGGTTCTCCTGCATGAGGAATACGACATGTTCTGCATCGAGATAAGTGCTGCCGGGGGCTGGGTCGATGGCCAGCGCGCGGGCAATGGAAGCCGGCATGAATTGCAACAATCCGGTTCCGCCTGCAATCAGTCCGGCATTCTTCAGAAATTCCCTCCTGGTATCCATAATGTTTCGATTGAAAATTGAAACTAAAGATAACAGCCTGTTTCAATTAAATGAACCGGCGCAGGAAATTAACGGAGGGATAATATTATTTCTTCAGTTCGCTGGGCAGGTAACCGAAATATTTGCGGAAGGCCCTGGTGAAACTGTAGGGTTCGCCATAACCCACGCTGTATGCGGCTTCCAGGATGCTGCACTGGCTGTTGAGGATCAGTTGCCGGGCATAGGTCATTTTCAATTCGTTCAGGTAACCGAAAGTGGTGGTGCCGAATAATTCCCTGAATCCTTTCTTCAGTTTGAATTCATTCAGGCCGCTTACCCTGGAGATCTGTTGCATGCTCAATGGTTCGAACATATGTTGCCGGATAAATGCTTTGGCGGCATGTAGTTTATCGATATCCTGTTTCGAAAATCCTTCCGCTTTCCTGCCCCTGAGGCTTTCCGCCTGTGATGCCTGGAAGAGAAAGAGCTCGATGATCTTCGATTCCAGGTATACCTGCCGCATCTGACCGGTGAATGGACAATTCGCTATTTCATGGATCAACGATAATTGCCTTGGCGTCAGCGGCATGCCGGATGGCATGATCTCTGCATCCTGCCCGGCATGTACCTTATCCCAGAATCTTTTCAATACATCCAGATCGTCTATGTACAAACGATCGAAAAAAGATTCTTCCATCATCACGCCGAAATTCTTTACCACCGGACTGTTCAGCAAATAGTAACCGTCAAAATGAGGTTTGTAGCCGATCAGGTGTTGCTGTCCTTTCAACATCAGAAGTTCATTGGCGGATTCTGCGCCGGTATCGCCTTCCAGTGAGAAATAAATGCTGAGCTGTGGTTTCTCCTGCAATTCTTTCATCCTGATGGGGGCCTTCTGTTCAGCCTGTGCAAAGAAGATCGTGGTTCCGGGAAGGTTTTCTTCATATAACATTACACGGCTGGAATGGCCGTTTTCATCCACAAAGAAACATTCCTGGCTGTTCTGCGGGAACAACCATGTGTTCAGATTGCTATTGCTCATAACTGTTATCGGGAAATGGGGGAACAAGTTACCACAAAATACGCGGAAGGACTTAAAGCATTCGTTAAAAATCCTTTTCTGCTGGTCTAAAATCCGATGTTGAAGCTTTGATTTTTTCTGATGGGCTCAAATTTGTAAAAATCCTGAACATGGTGGAAGTATTCAAAACAAACGTGATGCATCATGCAGATGCAATAAAGATGGAACTGTTGCTGCGCGCGGCTTTCCCCGACTGCGTTTTCAATTTCGACCTGGAGGATTGCGACAGGATCTTTCGTATCGTATCAACTGCGGATGTATCTGAAAAAGTGATCGCCATTTTCCGTGAGCAGCAATTCGCCTGCTCCGTTCTTTCATAAAATAACCGACATATGCAATACCCGTTCATCGAGATCCGGGGTGCGAGGGAAAACAATCTCAAAAATGTTTCCCTGCGCATCCCGCGAAATTGTATTACCGTTTTTACAGGCGTGTCCGGCTCCGGCAAATCGAGTATCGCCTTCGAGACCATCGGCGCGGAAGCGCAAAGACAATTGAATGAGACCTTCACCACTTTTGTGCAGAATTTTCTTCCCCGTGCAAAGAAGCCGGAAGCCGATGCCATCGAGAATATCTCAACGGCCATCATCATCAATCAGCAAAGGCTGGGAGGGAATTCGCGATCCACTGTGGGCACCATCACCGATATCTATTCATTGATCCGCTTATTGTATTCAAGAGTTGGCAGGCCGCATGCTGGTTATTCCAATGCTTTTTCCTTCAACGATCCTGCAGGCATGTGCCCGGTCTGTAATGGATTGGGAAGAAAAGTGGAAGCCAACCAGGTGCTGTTGTTCAACCGGTCATTGTCATTGAATGAAGGCGGCATCACTTTCCCTGCCTTTGCAGTGGACAGTTGGTACTGGAAAGCCTGGGCGCAATCCGGCTTGTTCGATCTGGATAAAAAACTGGAAAACTATACAGCCGGAGAATGGGAGCGGTTACTATATGGTAAGGAGCCAGAAGGAGTGATAGAAAAATTCAATCGCCTGTATATTAAGAGAGATACCAGTTCACTGGCTGAGTCCACTATTTCAAGTCTCGAGCGTTACATGAACTATGCGCATTGTGATGCCTGTAATGGAACGCGATTGAACCAGGCCGCATTGAACTGCCTCATCAACGGATTGAACATTGCAGAACTTTCAGCGATGGAGATCAGCGAGCTGATTGAACATATCCGCGCCATCGATGATCCGCTGGCCGCAACGCTGGCGCCTGCCATTGCAGACAGGTTGCAACATATGATCGATATCGGACTGGAATACCTCAGTCTCAACCGCGAAACTTCCACACTGAGCGGAGGCGAATCACAGCGTATCAAAATGGTCCGTCATCTTGGAAGCAGTCTTACAGAAACCATTTACATTTTCGACGAGCCCAGTATCGGCCTGCATCCCCGCGATGTGCACCGTCTCAATGAAATGCTGCGCAAACTCTGTGATAAAGGCAATACGCTGATTGTGGTGGAGCATGATCCGGAAGTGATCAAAACTGCCGATCATATTATCGATGTTGGTCCGCATGCAGGAACACGCGGCGGTGAAATAGTGTACGAAGGAAGTTTTGAAGGATTGCTGCAATCCGGTACGCTCACGGGAAATTACATGAACCGGAACCTGCCGCTGAAAACGCAGTACCGTGAAGCGAACGGACATATCACTCTGCACAATGCAAGTCGTCATAATTTGAAAAATGTAACAGTACAAATCCCAACAGGCATCTTCACCGTTATCACAGGAGTGGCGGGGTCTGGTAAGAGCTCGCTCATCAATGGCGAACTGCTGGAACAGTTGCCGGAAGCCATCAGCATCGATCAGTCTGCCGTGAGCACCAATATCAGGTCGAATCCCGCAACTTACACAGGCATCATGGATGATATCAGGAGATTATTTGCCAGGGCGAATAATGTAAGCCCCTCATTGTTCAGTTACAATTCAAAAGGCGCCTGTCCCGATTGCAGCGGACTGGGCTTCATCTACACCGATCTCGCTTTTATGGAAGCGATTCGCTCTCCCTGCGAAACCTGTAGCGGCAAGCGTTTCAGCACCGAAGTGCTGAATTACAAACTCAATGGGAGATCCATTACCGATGTGCTGGAAATGACCGTTTACCAGGCGCTGCACTTTTTTGAAAAAAAGGAATTGAAGAAAAGGCTACAGGCCATTCATGATGTGGGACTGGATTATCTTACGCTGGGGCAGCCGTTGAGTACATTGTCCGGCGGCGAATGCCAGCGCATCAAGCTGGCTGGTGAATTGCACAAGCAGGGTAGTGTATATGTGCTGGATGAACCTACCACTGGCCTGCATATGTCTGATGTGGGACATTTGCTCAGGATCATCGATAGCCTGGTGGATGGCGGCAATACCGTGATCGTGATCGAGCATAATGTGGATGTGATTCGTAGTGCAGACTGGATCATCGATATGGGACCGGAAGGAGGAAGAAGGGGAGGAGAAGTGGTGTTTGAAGGAAGACCGAAAGATATTGTGGAGGCAACGCATTCGCTTACAGGGAAATTCATCGCCCCTTTGCACTAAAAAAATTACATTCGCTGTAGCAATCCGGATTCTTCACCCCATCCAGCCCTGCTATGCTGAATGTATTGCACGCCATAACATCATCATTCAAAACTCAGGCATTGTTCTTGACAGGATTGCTATGTTTCGTGCAAACCATTTCAGCGCAGACGCACGGACAATTTTTCCTGCAATATCTCGACAACCGCAGCGGTCTCTCCAACAGCGCCATCAATGATGTGTTCAAAGACAGCGACAACCTGCTCTGGATTGCCACCTGGGATGGTTTGAACATGTACGATGGCAGTGCTTTCCATGTGTTCAATTACAGTAAGGAGAATGATCCCCGCAGTATCGGCAACAATGTGATCAAACATATTGCGGAAGACAAAGAGAAGAATATCTGGATCAGCACCATCGAAGGCGTATCGCGGTACGACAAAAGTTCCGGCAGGTTCACCAATTATTTTTATGGGCAGAACCACCGCAGCCGGATCAGTGAACAGGAATTTGAACTGGCCGTGGATACGGCAGGGCAGGTGTATTGTCTAACCCAGAAATCAGGACTGACGCGTTACGATGCGGCGGCGGACAGTTTTCTTGTTTGCCCTGTTCCCCGCCACCCATCCCGTGTGCAGAAGATCGCTTTCGATCCTCATAACCGTCTTTGTATCCTCAACAATACAGGATTGCTGGAAGTGTATATAAAAAAGAATGGGGCTTTCGTGCATCAACAAACGATCCAGGACATTGCGGCCATCAATAATTTTTTCATCAGCGGGGAACGTTTCTTTTTCACCAATACGCTGAACCTGCTGCGTGAGTTGGATATAGAAAGCGGCAAAGCCAGCCCGGTTGCCGATCTGCCGGCAGGCATCGCAGCCATCACTTTTTACCGGCAACATTATCTTATTGCCTGGATCTCCAGGGGCGTGAGTGTATATGATGAAGCATTTCGCCCATCTGATTTCCTAACGGACCAGGTCAGCCGCTTACAGCAATCGCGTGTAACAGCCTGGAAGCCCGGCACAGAAGAGATCCTATGGGCAGGCACCGATGGCAATGGTATCATGAAGATCTTTCCGCAAACAAAACCTTTCGGCAATATTGCCACTTCCAATGAACGTATGGCCAGCAACAGGCCCGTGCGCGCTTTTTGCGAAGTGAATGGCGATCTCTGGGTGGGCACGAAAGGCAGTGGTATCATCTCCTTCGATAATTTCTGGTTATCCGGAACGAAGGAACAGCGGACTAATTTCATCGCTCCCGGACAGCTCGATAACAATGCTGTATTTGCGATCAGGCGCGGCTCTGATCAACTGGTGTATATCGGAACAGATGGCAAAGGGATCGGCGTGTATGATCCGGCCAGGAAAAAGTTCCATCACTGGCAGGAGATCGAAGGGCACGACCGTTATCCTGAATTTGGATCGGTGTATGCGATCCTGCCTGATAAAGACAGCTCGCTCTGGCTGGGCACCAGCAGTTATGGTATCGTTCATTGTAAAATTCAGCGAAATGCCGAAGGCAGGCTGCGATTGAGTTTCCTGGAGAAATTCATTTTCACCAACAGTAATGCGGGCCCGGCCAACGATATCATCTATTCGTTAGCGACTGGGGATGACCGGTATATCTGGATCGCCTGTCGCTATGGCGGCCTGAGCGTATTGGATAAACATTCCGGTAAATTCAAAACCTTCAAGGCCTTTACGTATGATGGCAGTTTATCCAATAACGATGTGATTGCCGTGTATCACGATAGCAAGAACCGCATCTGGGTGGGCACCAGTTATGGTCTCAACTGGATGAATGCTGCAGATGTGAAAAACGAGAATCCTGTTTTCCATAAATTCACCACTGCGAACGGATTGCCCAACAATACCATCCATGCCATCGGCGAAGATGCAGGCGGACAGATCTGGGTGAGCACTAACAAGGGGCTTGCGCGGGTGGATGCAGGTTCATACTCGGTTTCCTATTATCAGCAAATGGATGGATTGCAGAGCAATGAATTCAGTGATGGCGCTATCTGGAAAGATCCCGCCGGATATATTTTCATGGGCGGCATTTATGGATTCAATTATTTTTTGCCTTCCCGCATCCGCAATACAGATTGGTTACCGGAACTGCTGCTTTCCGGCAGGATCATGGGCGGTGATAATTATGCATCAGGCGCTTTTCACGTGCTTAAACCCGGCGAGTCTAACCCAACAGCCTATACGCTGGAAAGGAAGGATGGGTTCTTCGAACTCAATGTGAAAGCGCTGAGTTTCCTCAATGCCGAAAAATGCGAATACGCCTGGTTCCTGGAAGGATATGATAAAGCCTGGCATACTTCCGGCACCAACGGTAAGATCGTGTACAGCAATATCCTGCCCGGCGATTATACATTGAAAATAAAATGGTCGAACGGAGAAGGCGCCTGGACTACAGAAACGCTGTTGTTCCAACTCACGGTGCAGCAATATTTCTGGCTGCGATGGCCTGCCTTACTGGCTTACGCCATCTTGCTTTCGTTCATCGGATACATGATCTACCGCTATCGCAGGAACCGGCAGGAGATCCGCAACCAGCTGGCAGTGGAGCACCTGATGCGTGTAAAAGAAGAAGAACTGCACCAGCAGCAGCTCGGCTTTTTCACCAATATTGCCCATGAACTGCAGACACCGCTCACGCTGATCATGGGATCGGCAGAAAGGATACAACATGAAAATAATTCGCATTATACACCGCTGATCCACCAGCAGGCTTCGCGGCTCACCTACCTCGTGCAACAGTTGCTGGATTTCCGCAAGGCGGAAGCCGGTTTCAGCAATAACCAGTTCAGTTTCCTGGACCTCCGGGAACTGCTCATGTATCTTACAGATCCTTTCCTGCCACTCAGCGAACAGGAAGGCAAACAATTTGTGCGCGAAATAGAAGATGGGATCACTGCATGGGTAGATAAGGACAAACTTGAAAAGATCATCTTCAATCTTCTTTCCAATGCTTTCAAACATTCAACCCGCGGCACCACCATCCTGGTACGTACATCACGCGAACCGAATACGGACCTGCTGAATATTGAAGTGTCCAATACCGGTTGTGTGATCGAAGCCGGTCAGCTCGATAAGCTCTTCAACCAGTTCTACGTAGCGCCCGGCACACCGCGGGTGGAGAAATTCGGTACCGGCATCGGGCTGGCTTTCACCAGGCAACTGGTAAACATGGTAAATGGCAGGATCGATGCCCGCCTGGATGGCGACCGTATCATTTTCCATGTGCAACTGCCATTGCTGATGACGGAACCTGCCGGCGACCAGGAGCGCAGCACTTCCGAAAAACCATCTTACCTCTATCGTTCGGTTACGAAATGGAATGAAGATATCAGCCAGGTGAATACCGAAGAGATCAACAAGCGCGCCATCATCGAAGAGATCAAAGATGAAAAACGATACTCCATATTAATAGTGGAGGACGAGCCCGGCATCCGCTATCTATTGAATGATATTTTGAAAGATCAGTATGTGATCTATGAAGCCGGCAATGGCCGTGAAGCGCTGGACCTGATGCAGCAGGTGACCCCGGATTGTATCATCAGTGATGTGATGATGCCTGATATGGACGGCCTGGAGCTCTGCAACCGGGTAAAGAATGCGCCCGCCACCTGCCAGATACCTTTCGTGATGTTATCTGCCCGCGGCAGCATCGATCATAGTATCGAAGGGTATGAATCCGGGGCTGATGAATATATTGCAAAACCTTTTCATGTAAAATATTTACAGGTGCGCATCCGGAAACTGCTGGAGTACCGGGAGAAGCTCAATGAGATTTTCAACAGCAACAGCCAGATCGATCTCAGTAAATCCGATCTGCCGGATACCGACAAGGAATTCATCAGTTCACTGGTGGGCATCATCGAGAACCACCTGGACGATGTGGAGCTCAACGCCTCCACGCTGGAAAAAGAACTTTCCATGAGTAAGATGCAGCTTTACCGGAAATTGAAGACCATGACCAATATGACGCCGGCCGAGTTCATCAAACATATCCGGCTGAAACATGCTGCCCATATGCTGGTTTCCACCCAACTTACCGTGTCCGAGATCTTTTACCGGACCGGATTCAACAATCAATCCTATTTCTACAGGGAATTCAGGAAGCGCTACCAATGTGCGCCCAATGAATACAGGCTTCAGCAGTCTGCACAACCATAATGCAGGCCGGTACTGCATTATAGCCTGAAAATTGTTACTATAGTACAGGGATTTGAGACTATAGTACACAGGTTTGCGGGATGGCTGAACTACTTTTAGCACCACAAATGCTAACGATTTGTTTTTGCAAACAGTAACCCACTGCTATATGAAAAAAAATCTAATGCGAACAGGCAGTTCCCGGTTTCACCTTATTAATAATGGAATGAAATCGCTTCTTCTATTTTTATTTATCATGGCCTGTGTATTTACAGGCATGTCTCAGACTCCTGCAAGAATTTCCGGAAAAGTGCAATCCTCCGCCGGCCTTCCCCTGGGTGGCGCCACAGTGAGTGTAAAAGGTGGAACGGCTTCCACCAGCACAGATTCCCTTGGCAGTTTTTCCATTACTGCTCCTTCCAATGGAACATTGGAGATCACTTATGTTGGGTACAAGAAACAGGAAGTGGCCATTAACGGGCAAACCGTATTGCTCATTTCCATGGAAACAGGCGCTGAAGGAATGGACGAAGTGATTGTGGTGGGTTATAATACCCAGCGGAGGAAAACAGTAACGGGTGCTGTGGCCACTGTAAATATGGCCGATGCAGAAGCCAGGCGTGTACCCGATGTGGCGCAGGTGCTGCAGGGACAGGTAGCTGGTGTGCAGGTTACCCAAAGCACGGGTGCTCCCGGCGATGAGATCAGTATCCGCATCCGCGGTGAGGGTACTATCGGTAACAACAATCCGCTTTTTGTGGTGGATGGCGTTCCTTCCAGGGATATCACTTTCCTCAATCCGGCCGATATTCAGAGTATGACCGTTCTAAAAGATGCGTCTGCTGCGGCCATGTATGGTTCGCGTGGATCTGCAGGCGTGGTGCTCATCACCACCAAAAGCGGAAGAAAAGGTAAAACAGTGATAGATGTAAATTATTTCACCGGCATACAGCAGGCAACCAATCTTCCTAAAATGCTGAATACACAGCAATACATGGATAAGCTGGAAGAAACATGGAATAATAATCCTGATAACGCGGGAGGAAACAACCCCTATACCGCTGATAAGAACAGGACGGACCTTGCTAATACTGATTGGCTCAAAGAAACATTTGAAACCGGCAAATCACAGAACCTGCAAATGACATTGAGTGGTGGCACAGATAAAGTGCAATATCTTCTCAGTGGCGCCTATTACAAGCAGGACGGCATTGTGGTATACGATCGTGATCAGTATAAAAGGATCAGTGTCCGCTCCAATCTCAATATCAATGTTACAGACAGGCTGGCGGTAGGTACCAATCTGCAACTGATGCATTCCACCCAGGATAAGCTCTCCTCAAAAGGAGATGCTCCCGGCATTATCCGTCATGCGATGCTGCGTCCGCCGGTGATCCCGGTGTACAAAGATCCTTCCGATCCAACCTGGTCTAAGGAAGATCCATTCACCGATCTTCCATTCTACAAAAGCCCAACGGATTTTCAGGCGAATAAATATGAGTGGACCAGCAACCCTGTTGCCCTCGCTTATTTTACCAATGATGTAAGGACCCGGTTCAAGACCTTCGGTAATATTTATGGAGAATACGCTTTCCTTCAAGAAAAAGAATTGAAGTTCCGCACCAATCTCGGCGTTGATATCAACTATACCCATAACAAAGCCTTCTATCCGAATTTCGGAGATGATGAGAACAACGTGAACTTCCCGGGCATGGGCAGGAAGAACCGTCCCAATGCATTGACAGACGACAGGGGTGAGGAAATGAATTTCACCTGGACCAATACCCTCAATTATTCAAAACGATTCAATAAACACCAGGTCAGTGCGCTGGCGGGAACTGAATTCATCACATGGAAAACGTCCAATACCGGTGGTTCCAGGAACAGGTTCGATTATGAAACGCCCAATTTCCAGTACCTGGATTATGGAAATGCACAAACTGACGTTTGGAACGGTGGTTCCGGAAGTGATCTGGGGCTCTTTTCTCTCTTCGGAACGGCCACCTACACATATGATTCGAAGTATATGTTCACAGCCAATTTCAGGGCTGATGCCTCTTCTAATTTTGGTGAAAATAAAAGATGGGGCTATTTCCCTTCCATGTCTGTTGGTTGGCGTATCAGCGAAGAAAACTTTATGCAGGACATCAACTGGCTGGATGATCTTCGCTTACGCGCCAGCGTTGGCTCATTGGGCAACCAGGAACTGCCTTACTATGTATATAAGACCCTGTTTACATTACAGGAAGGACGATACAGACTTATCAGGATTGGTAACCCCGATCTCAAATGGGAAACCACCACGCAAACCAATTTTGGTGCAGACATCGCGCTCCTGAGAAACAAGCTGACACTGAGCGTAGATTATTTCGTAAAGAAAACTTCCGATATCCTGCTACCGCTTTCCCTGCCTGAGATCTATGGAGACCTTCAGGCTACCAGTGTGAATGCAGGGGATGTGAGCAATAAGGGTATCGAACTGGCGCTCGGCTACAGAAACAATTCAGGCGAATTCAAATATGCGATCAATGCAAATTTTGCCGCCATTACAAACAAAGTAGACCACCTGCATCCCAACCTGCCGGTTATCCAGGGCGATGTTTACCGGACTGTTGCCGGACAGCCTCTTGGATCTTTCTACGGATACAATATGATCGGTATCTATCAGAACCAGGCGGAAATTGATAAACATCTTCCCAATACAGCCACTAACAGCAAACCACTTCCGGGATATATCAAATTCGAAGACAGGAACAATGATGGTGTGATCAATAGTCTTGACCGAACTTTTATCGGCAACCCAAATCCAAAATATACTTATGGCCTGACCCTTACCGGTAGCTATAAAGGCTTCGATCTGAATGTTCTCTTCCAGGGAGTACAGGATGTAGATAAATACAATGACCTTAAAAAGATCACTGATTACGATACACGTCCATTCAACCATAGCACGCGCACACTGGGCTCATGGCATGGAGAAGGCACCAGCAATTCCATTCCCATTGTTACAACAAAGGACAATGGCAGCAGCAGGATCAGCAGTATCTACGTGGAAGACGCATCTTATCTGCGCCTGAAGAATATCGAGCTGGGCTATTCATTCAAGAATGTACTGAAAAGGATGGCGCCCGGAATCCAGAACCTGAGAGTTTATGTTTCTGCGCAGAATGTATTTACCATCACCAATTACACCGGCCTGGACCCTGAATCTACAGATATGGTGGACATGGGAACCTATCCGCTTTCCAGGGCGATCCTCTTTGGTGTAAATATCAATTTCTAATCAGTGCTAAAAATCGAACATCATGAAACCTATTCATATTATCGCTGCATCCCTGTTGCTAACAGGTAGTATTGGCTGTAAGAAATATTTATATAAAGATCCTGTTGGAAGGATCACGCCGGAGCAGGTTGACTTCGATCCTAAGATCGGTACACTCAGTTCTGCTGTCAATTTCAGTTACCAGTTACTCAGCACCCGGTTGAACGTGATCGGTGAATGGGCATGGAACCGGGGACTGGTAGTGCGGAATGATTTCATATTGCAGGATATCGCTGCCGGTGATATGCAGCGGAAATACAACCTGGACGGAGACCAGGCCTGGATGGATGAAGTGGCCAATTTCAGTTTCACTCCGGAAGGACCGGCCTTTATCGGTCAATGGTTGTACAACTATGAAGGAATTGCACGCGTTAATCAAGCCATTGCTTATCTCAAAGATCCCGAGATTCCCGGAAAAGTAGGACTGGACGAAGTTACACGCAAACGCTGGCTGGCCGAAGTGCTGTTCCTGCGCGCATTCTATTACTTCGACCTGGTGAACAATTATGGGGGAGTGCCTCTTCTCACCAGGCCCCTCGAGAATTTTGAACAGGCATATGAACTGGCTAAGAGAGCGCCGGTAGAAGAAGTTTGGAAACAAATCAGTACAGACCTTACTGAAGCTAGGGACTACCTTCCGGCAACCAAATTTTCCGACAATAACGAAAAATGGCGCGTATCCAAAGGCGCTGTGATTGCCCTGCAGGCCAAAGTGGCCCTGTACAATCAAAAGTGGAGCGATGTAATTACTTTGGTCAATGATCTGGAAACACTTGGTTTCTACGATCTGAACGATAATTATTTCGACAGCTTCGATCAAACCAAAGAGTATGCAGATGACGAAGTGATCTTTGCTTACGATCACAAAACAGGACAATTGCCCAGGAATGGTAATGGTTTTACAGCGCTTATCGGATGGGGATTCATTGCTCCAACTACCAATTTCCTGAATGAATTTGAAGCGAACGATCCCCGGAAATTGTACACAGTGAATGTAGCTCAACAAGCTCCCTACAAATTATTAGGCACACTGGACAATACCAATAAGGGCAATGAAGATGCGCCCAATAATAAGCTGTATATCCGTTTTGCCGATGTATTGCTCTGGAAAGCGGAAGCCTATAACGAGAGCAGTAATCCGCTGGAAGCGATCAAGATCATCAACAGGATTCGCGAACGCGCAAGAACCACAGCTACCGCCGATGGTTCTGTTATTCCCGCAGGAACATTGCCTGCACGTAGCGAAGCTGTTACAGATAAAGCACAGATCAATACCTGGCTGCGTCATGAAAGGCGTGTGGAGTTTGGGTTTGAGAGTCAACGCTTCAATGATCTGAAAAGATGGAAAATTGCCAAAGAAGTACTTAACGATATGGGAAGGAATTTTCAGGACAAACATTATTTGTATCCCATTCCGCAGAGTGAGATAGACAGGGCAGGCGGCACTATCACGCAGAATGATTATTAATACTTAGTGAGCTGCCAGTCGCTCGCCTCTGGCGAGTGACTTCTAATTGTTCGCCTCCGGCGAACACCGCGTCGCCGGAGGCGACTAAATAAAAGTCACTCGCCAGAGGCGAGCGACTGCCGACACTCCGAACTAAATAAAGTGTATGAAAGATCTGGCAAAACGTTTCCCTCAGAATCCATTACTGGTACCCGGCGATATCCCGCCCAGCCATCCCGGCCTGGAAGTGGCCTGCCTGCTGAATCCGGGCGTGTTCAAATACAATAACAAAACCTGGATGATAGTGCGTGTGGCAGAAAGGCCGCAACAACAGGAAGGCATCATCTCTTTTCCTGTTCTAGCGGAAACGGGTATCCGCATTATGGAAATTCCCAAGAACGATCCTGAGCTGGATGCTTCAGACGCCCGTGTGATCAATTACAAAGGCGCCGATTATCTTACTACACTAAGTCATCTAAGACTGGTATGCAGTGATGATGGCATCAATTTTTACGAACCGGAGAATTATCCCAAACTGATCGGAGAAGGCATCCTTCAGGCGTTCGGGATCGAAGATTGTCGTGTAACCATGCTCGATGGAAGATACTATCTGACTTTCACTGCTGTGAGCGAGAAAGGTGTAGGCGTGGGACTCCGCACCACTACCGATTGGAAAAATTTCAAATCGCATGGCATGGTCCTGCCGCCACATAATAAAGATGTTGCCATTTTCGAAGAACGGATCAACGGTAAGTTTTACATGCTGCATCGGCCAAGCAGTGTGGACATTGGCGGCAATTATATCTGGATCGCATCTTCTCCCGATGGCTTCCACTGGGGTGATCACCGCTGCATCGTGAAAACGAGGCCGGGTATGTGGGACAGCGCAAGGGTGGGCGCCGGCGCAGCTCCCATCAAAACAGAAAAAGGCTGGCTGGAGATCTATCACGGCGCCAATGAAAAGCACCAGTATTGTTTGGGTGCATTCTTACTGGATCTTGAAGATCCAACGCGCGTGATAGCAAGAACGGAAGAACCCATCATGGTCCCCACTGCTTCCTATGAATTGAGTGGCTTCTTCGGTCATGTTGTATTCACCAACGGCCATCTGGTGAAGGATGATGGCGATACCATTACGGTCTACTACGGCGCAGCAGATGAATTCGTTTGTGCTGCCGACTTTTCAATACATGAGATTCTATCACTATTAAAGTAAGTGCATGCTCAATAAACTGAAAAATGAAATAGCGCATTTCAACAGTCAGCCGCACAATTTCAGGATCCTGATCCTCACCAACCTGGTGTATGCGATCGTGCTGCCGGTGATCGATATCTTTGTAGCGGCTTATGTGATGCGCAATTCCAATGATCCCACCAAAGTGGTGATCTACCAGCTAACGATCTATACAGGTATTCCGCTCACTTTCTTACTCAACGGCTACCTGCTCAAATATTTCAATATCCGTAAACTCTATTCCATCGGTATGATGCTGAGTGCCGTGAGTATGGTGGTGATGATGAGTCTCAAAGAGCTCGATCTCACCGGTATCGGTATGGCGGGTATCATTATGGGCATGAGCTTCGGATTCTACTGGGCGAACCGTGATTACCTGGCACTGGCCATCACTAATGATAGTAACCGGAATTACTACTACGGTGTAGAGACTTTTTTCTATACCATCATTGCCGTGATCGTTCCCGTAGCCATCGGCTGGTTCATCGAATCACAGGGTGCTGCGGAAAAAGTACAACGTGCTTACCTGATCATCACCGGACTGGTGTTTGTGATCACCGTGATCGCATCTATCGTTTGTTTCAGGGGGAACTTCACCAATCCCGTGCAGAAAAAATTCATCTATTTCAAATTCCATCCACTCTGGTACAGGCTGCTCTTTTTGGCGTTGCTGAAAGGATTGGCGCAGGGTTTCCTCGTTACAGCTCCTGCCATGCTGATCATGCGATTGCTGGGCAAGGAAGGCGCACTGGGCACTGCACAATCCATCGGGGCTGTAATTGCCGCCGTGATGATGTACGTGATCGGCAGGATGACCGGGCCGCAACATCGCGTGAAGATATTTGCAGCAGGTTTGATCTTCTTTACACTGGCTGCTTTGGCCAATGGCATTCTTTTCAATGCCACCGGTGTGATCATCTTCATGTTATTCCTCTTGCTGGCCAAGCCGCTGATGGACCTGGCTTATTTTCCCATCCAGTTCAATGTGATAGATGTATTGTCGAAGATCGAGAAGCGAAGCGAGTTTGCGTATATTCTCAATCATGAAGCAGGACTGTATGTTGGCCGCTTCCTGGGAGCAGGCACATTCCTGTTACTGGCTTACGGCTATTCAACGGAAGTGGCGCTTCGATATGCTATCATCATTATTGCTGTGTTGCAACTGAGTTCCATTTGGGTTTCCAAACGGATCATCAAAGAATGCAAAGCTTTGAACGATGGACATGAAGAAGATAAAATCACCGCACCTGTACTGGATCCGGTGCATACTCTATAAATTTAATCCGTACAATTTCTGGTAAGTATGAAACATTCACTTTGGTTTTTACTGGCAGGTTTATACATAAGCGGTTGCTCGGAAAATGGCGGCAAACCCGTGGAACAGAAAAATATTGCAAGAGTGGATTCCATGTCCGCCATTCCGCAGCCGCTGAACATCATCGATTATGAACAGCTCGCTTTGAAATTCGACAGCACCGTGTATGATTTCAATGCGCAGGGCGAGTTCTGGCCATTGGTATGGATCGATAGCAGCAGGAAGAATTTTGCACAGGATGTGGTGGGATTGTATACGGCTATGGGCGATGCCCGCCAGGGGAGGAACAATAACAAGGGTATGTTCCATGAAGCGCTCGCTACCATGGGAGGCGTGCTGGGCGGTACTTTGGTTGGCATCAACAAAGCCAACCAGGACAACCTGGATTATGTGGGTATGCTCAGGAATTATTTCAACCGGGAAACCGGCTGGAATATCATGATGAACAATACCTGTCCGGAAGTGGCATTGCTCGGTGGTGGATATGGTCGCGACTGGTGGTACGATGTATACCCGAATGTTTTGTTCTACGCCATTTACGATAAATATCCGCATGCTCCGGGATTCGATACGCTCGCGCGCAGCATTGCCGATAAATTTTACCAGGCAGATTCCGTACTCAATGGAAATTACAATTATTCATTTTTCGATTATGCGAAACTGAAACCAGTTACATCGCATATCTGTCCGCAACCCGATGCGGCGGCAGGTCATGCATACGTTCTGTATGCCGCCTGGAAAAAATTCAGGGAGGAGAAATATTTGAAAGCAGCCAGGAGTGCACTCAAGGCGTTGCAATCACAACCATCCAATCCCACTTACGAAGTGCTGATGCCTTTCGGCGCCTTAATGGCGGCGCGTTTGAATGCCGAGCTGGGAGTGCAGTTCGATCTTGAAAAAATGATCAGCTGGAGTTTCGATGGAACGCCCAAATGCCGTGAGGGCTGGGGCATACTGGTGGGTACCTGGAATGGTATGGATATCTCCGGTATCATGGGAAGTACGGTTGACCATGGGGGTTATGGCTTCCTGATGAATACATATGATGCGGCCTGGCCTCTGGTTCCGCTGGTGCGTTATGATCAGAGTCGTGCCAATGCCATCGGCAAATGGATGCTGCATGCCGCCAATGCCGCAAAACTTTTTTATCCTGATCATATGCCAGCGGAGCATCAGACCTTATACAACAGGAGGGAGATCACCAAAGGTGTGATCGGATATGAAGGGATTGTGCAGCGCAGCACTTTTGATCAGTATGCAAATATCAAAGCGCCGGTGGCGCAGGGAGACGGCCCCAATTGGGTGCCGGGAAAGAATCCCGATGTGTCGCAGTTCAGCGTATATGGCAGCGCTCATGTGGGGATCTTCGGCAGCATCATCCGCAAGACCGATGTGGATGGGATATTGCAATTGAATTTGCTGGCCACTGATTTCTTCAGGGCCGATGCTTACCCTTCTTATCTCTTTTACAATCCGTATGTAGAAAGTAAAACGGTGACGATGAATCTGGAAAAAGGGAAGACTTTCGATCTGTACAATGCAGTTACTGCCAGTATTATTCAGAAAAATGTTTCGGGTTCTGCAACTATAAAAATTCCTGCAACAGAATCAGCAGTGATCATCTGTGTTCCTCCGGGAGGGAAGCAAACGGTTGACGGCAATAAATTAAGCATCGATGGTATTGTGGTGGATTATCATTACCAGCGATAGCAATGAAAAGCAAATTGAAAAGCCGCCCCATTTGAGGCGGCTTTTGTTTTATTATTTCACTTCAGTGAAATAGAACACATTTCCTTCCGGTGTTACCTGTAATACGATATCGCTTGTACCGCGCTGCAATTCGATGAAGTAATTGTCTTCATCCTGGAACTGAAGGCCGTAGAGCATCATGTCTGTTTCGTTGTATTCATTATCATCATAAAGTATTACCCTTCCTTTCTGATAACCGGCATATTTCTTATCGATATATTTCTGTGCTGATTGCGGAAGATCATTAAAGGTTTTTGGAATTACAGTACCTACAAGCTCCGACTTATAATCGTAGTAGGCTGTCTGATGAATGCCATCCAGGTTGAAGCTGGCAATATCATAATACTTATCCCTGTTCCAGCTCACATCCGTTGCATTTGAGAAATCTCCCAGGAATGCTTCCTTCGCTTGAAAAGCCGGTTCATTGCCTTCCAGCTTTCTTAGTTCCTTTCTTTCACTTTTCTTTTCCAGGTGTTTCTCATGTTTCATTTCTTTTTTTGAATCCTGTGCGATGTTTTGTGCATTGGCGGCCAGTGTAACCACAGAGGCGGCAAACAGGATGATTAACTTTTTCATGGCATGATAATTTTTGTTTAACCAATATTTGAACCGGTGCCGGTGCAATGGTTTAAAGCGGCATGCTCCCGTAACAATCGAATAACAATTCAAGGCTCCGGAGGCATTTTTAGAGGGTTCAGGGTCATTCCTTTCCAGTTCCGCTATTGCAGGCTTTCAAAATGGATAAACTGGTTGTCAATTAGAGGCTAATTGACAAACTGATCAGATGAAAATGAAACCGACGCTTAATCTTCTCATCCTGCTGCTTGGCTGCCTGTTGGCGGAGGCACAGCCATTCTGGAAAACATATCCTGTTCCCAACCGACCGCAACAACTGAAAGATATTGTGGAGGCTGGCAATAATGGCTATGCCTTTATCCGTGATCACAGTTTTGTGCTCGTCAATAAAAATGGGGCCCTGCAAAAAGAATGGGTACCGGCAGCTTTTGCCGACCTGCCCTTCGAGAAGCTGATCAGGACCAGTACCGGCAAATTCGTGATCTCTGCTAACAGCATTGGATTGCCCGGTTTCTGGCTGTTCATTTTGTCGGAAAACGCGGAACAGGAAAAAGTATACCAGTACCAGTTTGATGAAAAAGTAAGAGCTGTGAAGATTTTGCCTGCGGCCAATGGGAATTTTTTTCTCACTTATGTAAAGGAGATCGAAGAAAAGCCCGAACGCCTGCAGGTGCTTTACCTGGATGGAACAGGACAAAAGATCTGGCAAACAGAAATACCGGAAGGTGTATTCTTCAACTATGCTTTACAACCGTCAGTGAACGGTGGATTGGACATTGCTTATACAACACCCGGCGAAAGAAAGCTGAAAGTAGCTAATATAACAGCAACCAACCAGCGAAGTGAAAAACAATTTTCGACCTTGTTCATGGATGGCGAGATGTACCTTCCTTCCTTCTTTTGCAAAAGCCCCGATGGGGGGTACCTTTTTGCCGCTACAGAAGCGGTTTTCGGGATGCTTGACAATTCTGATCTTCTGTTTATGAAAGCTGATGCCGATGGAAAGACCATGTGGACCAAACTGGCAGATATCAGCATGAATGATGAAATGGCGGGGTTTCAGCATGATGCCAATGGTTATATCGTATTGTCCGCTTCCGGATGGAATGCCAATTGGTACGACCTGGAAGGCAGTTCTGACCTGGTGTTGAGCCGTTTCAACTGGCAGGGTGAACTGCAATGGAAAAAGGCATTTGGAACAGCCGGGAATAATGAATATGCGAACGCTTTGCTGCTCACTTCCGATGCGATCCTTGCCGGTGGATGGGCCAGGTACTTCGGGCAACCTGATGCTGCGCCACTACTGATAAAAACCAATCTGAAGGGCGAATTGAATGATGCTGTATTTCCCTATTCCATTCAACCCGCTGCATCTCTGAAAAATATTCAGGTACCCCTGGCTACCAGAACGCAGGAAATAATACATACGCTGGCGCTGCCGGGTGGCGGCTATATCGCCACAGCCAAACTGATAGGAGTAACTGAAGAGGATTATATGGCCTGCCTCATTAAAATTAATGCAGCCGGAGAATTTGAATGGGTGAAGATGTTAAGCGACATCACTTCCAGTCCTGGCAGGATCTGTGCTGCTTCCGATGGCAATTTCCTGGTTTTGCTGACGGAGTATGATACCGGCGTCAGCATCGAACAGGTACTGAAATTGCGGCCGGATGGGGCCGTGATCTGGCGTAGCGACATCTGGGCACGCCATGTTGATGATATTGCGGCCTCGAATGATGGTGGCTGCTATATATCAGGTGCAGAGACAGATGGCATGGTACAATTCAATGTATTTATCATGAAATTGAATGCCAATGGATCGGAGGCCTGGAGGAAACCTCGCGTTTTTTTCCGGTACAATACAAGAGCCAGCAAGATCTGTGTTACGCCGGATCAGAAACTGGTGGTAACAGGAGAAGCAACACGGACTGATGGTACAGGGCTTCCAGGAATCTACCTGTCGCAAAGTACACTTGATGGAGATGGCCTCTGGGCACGTGTATATGTGCGTACCGATACAGTAATGGCGGCACAGAGCCTGTTGGCCACAACAGACCTGCATTACTTGGTGGCCGGTTATGCTGAGTCAACGTTGTCGGGTAACCGCGATGCATTGCTGATGAAAGTGGACCGAACTGGCGCAACCACCTGGGCAAAGACCTTTGATATTCACCTTACCGATAACAGCAACAGCCTGCTGGAAAGAGGCGATACTGCTTACTGTCTGGCAGGTACTACCGGAGAGCCTGTATTCGGTACCAGGAAAAAATATGGTTTCCTCGCCAATATCCGTAAGGACGGCACAAAAAATGTGATAAGATATTTTGGAAATGGCGATCCGGAGTTCTCCGTCAATAAACTGTTTGATGCAAGCGGAGGGCGATTGCATTTTATCGGCAACAGGGAAGAACAATACGGGAATTCATCAATTTATTTTGGAACGCTTGACCCCCTGGTGCTTTCAGGAAATGAGGTGGATTTGAATAATGGTATAAAACTATTCCCTAATCCCGCGAAAGGGACAAGCTGGCTGGAATTAAACAACAGTTTTGCCGGTGAAATTCGAATATTGGTTACCGGTATAAGTGGCTTACCTATAAAAACTGTGATAATGAAAAAACATACTGGCAGCCTGGTAATACCATTGAACCTGAAACAGGTGCCGGCAGGTGTTTACCAGGTTGTGGTATGGATGGGAACAAAAAAGGTAGTAAAACAGTTACTGGTGATCCCTTAAAAATTTAATACTACTATTATTTACATATGACAATGGAATGTTGTGATAGGTGCAGATTTGCACTCACAACATTCCATTATGACTATACTATTCCCACAGCATTCGATAAAATTCAGAACTATCCACCGTACAGGAAAGCAGACCCTGACAGCACCCTTTGGTGTCTCCCGCATGCCTTCCGCAGCACCTTTCCCCCAGTATTTCCACCATTCAGCACCAACTAAGCATACACTCATGGCGCATTTAACCAGTTTATTTTTCTCATTTTCAATAAGATATTTTCTGCGGGATGCTAATCTCCGATCATTTCCAGAATTCCTTCATTGCGTATGATCATCATACCCTGGCGGTCTTCGGTTATGCCTTCCTGTAATTTGTAAGTATATCTCGGTCTAGCCCCTTCCATTACCGTAGGCATGTATACGAACCGGATATTATTTGTATCCTTCAACGCTTCACCAACTTCAATGATATGAGTGCTAACAATGAAGATGCAATCCTGGTATTCTGAAAATGCTTCTGTTACGGCGAGTGTACCATCATAAGCATCTTTCACGTTGGTGCCTTTGAAGAGTTCATCGAACATCAGCAGAAGCCTTTTGCCGCTGGCGGCCGCTTCAGCTGCCTGCTTCACACGCACCACTTCCGCGTAGAAATGGCTGTAGCCAAGACTGATATTGTCCGCCACGTTGATACTGGAATAGAGCCCTTCACGAACTGAGAATTCCATTTGCGAAACTGCTAATGGGAATCCCATATGCGCCAGGTACATGGCAATGCCCACGGATTTCATGAGTGTGGATTTACCCGCCATGTTGGCGCCGGTCAGAAAGATCACATTGCTCTGTTCCTGCATATTCAGGTTATTGCCTACGGCTTTGTCGATGCAGGGATGACGCAGGTCCTGCACAGCAAATACGTTCATCTCTTTCGGTAATGCCTTTGCATAGGCGAAACCTTTGGAAGCCGCTACGGAACTGATGGCGATATTCACATCCAGCTCATAGATGAATTCCAGTATTTCATTTATTTCTTTTTCCAGTTTTCCTTTCAGCAGGTGATCGTAATGCGCGAGGGCGCTTACCGGAAGGTCTTTGTAAATATCCGTGTTGCGGAGTTTGGTAAGCTCCGGGTGGGAGAGGATCTGCTTTGCAGCCTGCACGCGTGCTGTAAAGGGCCCTCCCTTCGGGAGCAACAGCTCCGCAAAGGCATTGCATTTGTTGAGCGTTACAATAGTGGCCTGCAGCCCTTGTACGATCTTCCGGTAACGTTCATCACGCGTGAGGGAAGAAAGCATCTTTTTCATGAACGTACCTGCCAAAGCGGCCATCGCGCTTTTCCCGGCGCCACTGTCCATATACTCACGCATAATGTTGAGTTGCGGAACATCGAAAGGGAATTGGAGTGCAGCATCCTGGAAGAAACGGAAAACGCTGCTGCGCTGGTTGATGCTTATTGCATCCTGCAGCGGGCTGCGGAACATTTCATCCAGCAATCGTTCTCCGCCTCTTGTTTTTACGTGGTTGAACAAATGGTACACCGATCCCTGCCTGAATTTTCCCAGCAGGTTCAGTTCATCCATCGTTTGCCTGTCTATACTAAAGCTCATGGTTGTTGGTTTTGTTTGGCTGTTGGCAGCATTATAGAAATATTGGCGCTATACTTTTGGGGTTGCCAGTCGCTTGCCTCCCGGCGAGTGACTTCTAATTGTTCGCCTCCGGCGAACACCGCATCGCCGGAGGCGACTAAACAAAAGTCACTCGCCGGGAGGCGAGCGACTGGCAACACCCTGATGCAAATCATACAGCGCGTTTACGCCCGTTTTTGAGAATTTCGAGGATACCTTCGTTCCGTATAATGATCATACCGTGCCTGTCCTCTGTAATACCTGATTCCAGCGTATACGTATACTCGGGAGTATGTCCATTCATCCTGGTAGGCAGGAAGCGGAACGCGATGGAAGGGGCTGCCTGCAGCTGTTCACCGGCCTCTACAATATGGGAGGAGATAATGAAAAGGCTGTTCTTCTTTCCGGCAAATGACCTGGAAATGGCCACTGTGGCTTCATGTGCATCCTTAACGTTCGTACCGCGGAACAATTCATCGAAAATGATAAAAAGAGATTTGCCACTGCTCAATGCAGCCGCTACTTTCTTTACCCGCAATACTTCTGCATAGAAATGGCTTGCGCCGATACCCAGGTTGTCTGGCAGATTAATAGTAGTATAAATGCCATCCATAACCGAAAACTCCATTGCCTTTGCAGCTACGGGGAATCCCATATGAGCGATGTACACAGCTGTACTGAGTGCCCGCAGGAAAGTGGACTTTCCTGCCATGTTCGCCCCGGTGAGGAAGATCAGGTTATTGCCTGCATCCATTTTCACATCATTGGGAATGGGTTGTTTCAGTTCCGGGTGGTAAACGCCTTCCAGTTGCAGCTGGTTACTGCCTTTATCGAGCGCTTTGGGAAAGATGAATTTCCTTTCAGTGGCCACCCTGGCCACTGAAAGGTATACGTCGAGATGATAGATATGTCCCAGCAGTTTTTCGATCTTGCTTCGTTCACGCGTTCTGAAGAGGAGATCGTAGGCAGATATGGCGGCGTAGGCCAGCTTGTTCTTGAGCTGTTCCCTGAATACCGGTTCGAAGGCGGGATCAGAGAGAAGACCTTCGATGCTCTTACGTTCCTGCTCCCATTCACTCACGGCAATGATGGCTGGCATACTGATGAACTGCTTCGTTTCCTGCATCAGCTCTATCACGGCGGCAACACCATTCTGAACGTCTTTATCACTCAGTGTTTGCTGGTTGCCGGATTTCGATTGTGCATCGGCGATAGACAGGTACTTTTCGGCCATATCGAAGATGGATGCATTGAACGGGAAAGCCAGTTGCAGTTTAGCCATATTACCGATAATGCCGGCGCGTTGGTTAATGGCTGACCGGTCTGAGAGCGGGTTGCGAAACATGGCTTCCAGCACCTTTTCTCCACCGCGCGTATGTGTGTGGTTATAGAGATCGTAGATACCGGCATTGTCGCGTTTTCCAAATATCCTCAGATCTTCGATCGTTTGCTCGTCGGTATGTAAGTTCATTATTCTACTTTTTTATTGTCGTTTACGGCGGATCAGGAGAACGGTGGCGATGATCAGGATGAGGGCCGGCAGGATCCAGATATAGATGTACTCCATGGTTTTGGCCGGCACTTTTCCGATCTTGAGCAAATCGTCGATGGGAGCGGGTTTTGGGGCATAGATGGGAAAATTATTATAATCCATCCAGCTGAAAGCGCCGCGTGCGAGAAAACTACCACCACCTCTGAGATTGCTCATGAAATCAGCATCACCGAATGCGATCAGCCTTTGTTCCTTATTATTGATCTTCCTGATAAGCTGCACACCGATGGGGAAGGAATTCATACGGATATCACCTTCCTGCGGACTGAATACAGGGGCTGCAGAATCAGTTACCAGCGGCCCCATTTTCAGCCAGGCTTTACCGGCAGAGGTGAGTAGTACCGGTTTAATATTCCAGTTACCGGTATCGGAATAGGTTAAAGGCGCTACGCCGGGTGTAAGTACTTTGAATGTATCCTTTCCTTTCGATTCTTTCAGGTCCAGCAGGAACTTTTCTTCCGCCATCTCTGCTGCAGTAAGGGTTACATAGGGTGTAACCATATGAGGCATCTCATGCTGGCTCAGTTGCACCAGTGTGCCGTTCATCATTTTAAGGCCCATCGGTTGCAGTAAAGGATTGAGCATTTGTTGCTTGCCGGGCTCTCCGAGGATCATAGCATTGCCGCCTGCATCGATATACTGACGGATCTTTTCTTGTTTCGTTTCACTCAGTGTTGTCTTCGGATCGGCCAGTACAAGGATATCCGTTCCGGCAGGAACATCCTGTGTATCGAGATTGACAGTATCCGTATCGAAACCAAGATTTATGAGCGACATACGGTTGCCGATCTCTCTCGAATGTGAACTGTATTCACGTTCGCCGAGTTTATAGATATTGCGTTCCAGATTACCCATGGTGTACACCACCAATGGCATCGTATCCTGCAACAGGCGTTTGAATGCGGCAGACACCTGCATTTCACCGGGCCAGAATTCAGAGTCGTTGAATGTTCTCAAAAAAGTGCTCTTGCCTTTGTAATCCACTTTCATTACCAGACGATAACCTTCCTTTGAAAGATCGATCTGTTTGCGGATCTCTTCAGGAGGCATGTACCTGCTGAAACGTTCATTGGCGCCTTCGGCATTCAGTGCTGCAATGTCTTTGAGCGTTTTACCGGGGAATGTTCTCAGTGCGGCACTGTCGCCATCACGGATATCATAATAGTAAACATATTTGAAATCGATATTGGATTTGAACCGAAGGTATTTTTCCCAGAGCGTCCACATGTATTTGTTGCGCGCAGCAGGGAATCCGTTGGTGCTGCCATCTCCCATAAGATTGGTATAAAGTGTAACAGTCATGGGCTCTTTACCCAGTTCCTTTACTACTTTCTGTGTATTCGGGTGAATGGTGTTTATCTGGTCGCGGGTGGTATCCCAGTAACCAATAAGCGCAGGTCTGGAGAAAATATATCCGAGGCCCAGGGCCAGCACGGTTACTGCAAGATAACGGCTGGTCTTGATATACCAGGGTTTGATCTCGCGTGCTCCTTTCAGTTTGAAATACGTGAAGCAAAGGAACATGGTAACGATCAGTATAAAATAGATCACATCATTGGTAGTGATAAGGCCCACCAGCATTTTGTTGGTCCTTCCGGAGATGGACAGGAAATAAGTGATGTCCCTCACAAAATCATATTGCTGCCAGAGCCCGCCAATGCGGTCCAGCACAAACACTACAATGAAAGTGCCGATAGCAGAAACGATCTGATAGGTGGTGAGGCTACTCATGAAGAGACCGATGGCCGTGTAAGTGCACATCAGCAGGAAGAAGCCGAGCACGGCAGCGCCGAGCAGACCGGCATCCACATTCTTCACATGGAAAAGACTGGACACCAGGAAGATCCCCAGAATGGCTACCAGGATCAGATTGTAGAGCATCACTGCCACATATTTTCCGAGTACGATATCCCTGGTCCTGATCGGAGAGGAGTACAGTAATTTGATGGTGCCGTTATTGATCTCACGGCTGATCAGTCCCATGGTGAGCAACGGAACAAAGAGGAACAGATTGCGCAATACGCTAACGAAGATCCCATCTGAGCTGAGGAAGACGCTCATCGTGAGGCTTATGCCCCAGCCTTTGAAATTGGGATTGTTCTGTTGCATGATGTCCTGCCATTTGGCAGCTTCCGTAATAGGAGTAGCATAGAACACTGCGCATTGCACCATGAAGGCGATGGTGAGGAACCAGGCTACCGGTGAGAAGAAGAGATTACGCAGTTCGGTTTTGGCAACTTTGAATATCATTTTCATGACAGGTATTATGAGTGGGATTGGGTAGATAATTGTTTGAAAATATCATCGAGCAGGCTCTTGTCGAGATTGATCTCGCGGAGTCTCCATTCATGTTTGATGCTGGCGGCAACCAGTCTTTCCGTGATCTCTTCACCGCCATCGAAATAGATGCGGATCTGTTTGTCTGAGAGGAATTCCACTCTTGTTACGCCTTCTATCTGTTGCAGGTCGGCGGCGGTGGGTGGATTCTCCAGGCGTGTGAGCACGCTTTGCGGTTGTACATAATTGTTGAAAGCATCCATTGAATCGGAGAAGATGATCCTGCCTCCTTCGATCATCACTACTTCACGGCAGAGCAGGTGGATCTCGGAGAGGATATGCGAGCTGAGCAGCACAGTATGTTCTGTGGCGATCTCGCGGATCAGTTTCCTTACTTCGATCAGCTGGTTGGGGTCGAGGCCGTTGGTGGGTTCGTCCATCACCACCAATTTGGGTTTGTGGATGATGGCCTGTGCAATGCCTACGCGCTGGCGGTAACCACCTGAAAGATTCTTGATCAGCCTGCTGCTGAAATGCGCAATGCCACAACGTTCTTTCGCTTCATTCACTGCAGCTTTCACCTGGTGTTTCGGGATCAGTCTGAGTTCTGCCGCGTAGCTGAGGAATTCATCAACGGTGAGATCTGTGTACAGTGGCGGGTTCTGCGGGAGAAAACCGATGGACTTCCTGGCTTCCCGGGGATTTTGTCTTGTATCTTTTCCATCTACGTACACGGCGCCTTCCGTCTGGTTCAGCACACCACAAAGGATATTCATTGTAGTGGATTTACCCGCGCCATTGGAGCCAAGTAATCCCACCACACCTGTCTGGTTTATTTCCAGGTTGATATCCCGGATGGCCCAGGAACTGCTGTACTTGTGTGAGAGATGCTCGATCTTTAGAATAGTACTCATAATAAGTATGTGATGAATGAATGTTTTGGTTCAAGGCAATAGAATGCCGTATGCGACTGCATTTCAGACTGCCGGTTGCCGGTTGTCTGCTATCCTGTCTATGCTTGCTGAAAATTTTCCGGTTGCCCGGTTTGTGCGGATCTGCAGATCCGCCTGTATCATTATGACGCCCCTCAAAAAGAAATGGGTGGCTGTCTGCTGCAAAAAAATTACAATTTTGGGCTACATTTATCCCGCAAATCCCTGACCATTCCACTAAATCTTTCCTTCTTGTATACAAATCCTGCTCTCAAAAGGGTTAGGAAAGTATTGTAAAGATGTATTCCGGTTTTACCGATATTGAACTGATGCGATTGCTGAAAAGCAATGATGAAAAGGCTTTTAATGAGATCTACAGCAGGTTTCAGGGCCTGTTGTTTGTTTATGCCGCACGCATTACACGCAATGATCATGAAGCTGCGGATATGGTGCAGGAGGTTTTCATGCAGCTCTGGGACAAGCGCGCTGCACTGGAAATCAGCACTTCCCTCAAAGGATGGCTTTACACAGCCATCCGTTATAAATTCTTCGACAGACTTGATAAAAAGAAAGTAAGAACAGACTACCTGCAATCTCTCCAACAATTCATGCAGGAAGGCCAGTACAATACAGATGAATATCTCCGCCACAGGGAACTGGAAACCCTGATAGAACAGGGGATCACGGCCCTGCCATCCAAAATGCAGGAAATATTTTCGCTCAGCAGGAAGGATGAGCTCAGTCACCGGGAAATCGCAATCCGCCTGCAGGTGTCTGAGAAAACAGTGAAAAACCAGGTGCACAACGCGTTGCGCATTCTTCGTTCCAAACTCGGTCTGTTCGGTTTTCTCCTCTTTTTCCTTCGTTGATAATTTTTTTCTGCTGTCTGGGCCCCCCGGCTTTTTCATCCTACATATACGCAGGAACCTTGTTATTATCCTTTATGAAGCAATTACCAGAAGATATTATACGGAAATATTTGGATGGGCGCTGCACTGAGGAAGAGAAAGCGCTGGTGGAGAGCTGGCACCTGAAAGATCTGTCGGGTAGCCATCACTTGCCTTCCGAAGATGCTGTGCAGCAGGCTCATGATGCAGGACGGATGGCACTGGCGGAACATATTGCCGCTACGCGAGCCCGCAAACCTGTACGCCGCCTCTGGCCGGCTGTTGCAGCCACCGCAGCCGCTGTGCTGCTCATTTATGCCGGCGTTCGCTTTTATGCTTTCTTCAGGCAGGATGAACAGGTGAAACCCGCAACAGCAAAGGAACAGCAGCTCATTCCTGCAGGCCGTGACGGTGCGGTGCTCACGCTGGCTGATGGCAGCGAACTATTGCTTGACAGTGTGGGCAATGGTTTTATCACCACACAAAATGGCAGCAGTCTCAGCCTGCAGGAAGGACAATTGAAATATGAAAAGGGAACAGCGGACAATGAAAAGATCAGTTTCAATACCATTTCCACACCGCGCGGAAGGCAGTTTAAAATTGTATTGCCCGATGGCAGCAAAGCATGGCTGAATGCCGCGTCTGCGCTTCGTTATCCCACTTCATTCAATGGTCCATCGAGGGAGGTGACGGTGTTTGGTGAAGTGTACCTGGAAGTCGCGAAGGATCCATCCAGGCCTTTTGTAGTGACCACTACCAATAATGCCATGAAGGTGGAAGTGTTGGGCACCAGTTTCAATGTGAATGCTTACGAAGATGAGCCGGCGCTCAGTACAACGCTGCTGGAAGGAAGTGTAAAAGTGAGCAGCGGAACAGTCAGCTCCTCCGTTGTATTGCAGCCCGGGCAACAGTCGCAGCTGAAGGCCGGGATGCCTGTGCGTACTGTACCGGTGGATGTGAACCAGGTGGTGGCCTGGAAGAATGGCGTGTTCAATTTCCAGGATGCAAGTCTGGCCAGGATCATGAGGCAGCTTTCACGCTGGTACGATATAGAAGTGGTGTATGAAAAAGGAATTCCTGACCTGGTGTTTGAAGGAGAAGTGAACAGGGATAACAGTTTACAGGAAGTAATGAAAAGCCTGGAAGGTCTGGGGGTGAAATACAGGCTGGAAAACAATAGGCTGGTGATATTACAATAAGGTCTAAGTCAGTATTAACCATACAAACAATTGCTCAACCAAAACACTAACGCTTATGTGCACCTGAAAGAATAGTTTGCCTGAAAAAAGAACGGAGCCGTTCGCGGCGGCCGGAGCACCAATATGCAGTTTCTTTTCTTTCCTTCCATTATTGAAAAGCAAGTGCCGCGTTATACATATCAATTGCAGGAAGGGATCTCCGCTGACCGCCATGGCATGATGATCATTGCCAATGAGGGGATAGTGGAAATCATAAAAGCTAAAAAAGTGTCGCCCGCAGGGATTTTCGGTTAGTCATACTGTTACCTTTCAAATCAGCTACTGGTTCGATGGAATAATTTCCGTAAATTGGTTTTCCATTTTTACTGGATTGTCTTTATTGAACCAATATGCACCAGGTCCTTCGTGAATATATCAATAAACATCTCAATTGTCCGCTTACAGACGAAGAATTTGAGCCCATCGAGGCTGTATTTGCTTTCAGGAAATACAGGAAAAAGCAATACCTGCTGCAGGAAGGCGATGTGTGCAAATATCTTTCCTTCATTCTCAAAGGCGCGATGCGCCAATATACGGTAGACCCAAAGGGCAATGAACATATTCTCCGCTTCGGGATCGAAGGCTGGTGGATGATGGACAGGGAGAGCTTTGAGCTGGAAACTCCCTCCATGTACAATATCGAAGCCTGGGAAGATGTAGAACTGCTGCAGCTCCGGCGCGATCATGCCGTAACGCTGTACGAGAACTCGGCAGCTTTCCGGAAAATGACGCAGGAGCTGGACAAACGTGGCCAGATCGCCAACCAGAAAAGGATACATGGAGCTATCAGTCTCACCGCCGAAGAGCGTTACCTGGAACTGCTCAAATCACATCCCGTATTCTTCCGGCGATTTCCTCAAAATATGATAGCCTCTTACCTGGGCATTTCTCCCGAAACGCTTAGCCGGATCCGTAAAAATGCCTTGTCGAAGTAATCCTCCCTTTTGACGGACGGGTTAATCCCGGCCTGCCACTTATACTCATAATTGCTTGTAGATCCAATGTGGATGCGTGTTTGCGCATTGTCTGATGATTGCCTGCCGGCATGCAGCCGACCCTTGTTCCCCAAAATGTCAAGCGGGAGGATTGACCTTTGTCAAGCTGCTTTCTTGTGGTTTGTCATTGGAAAAGGGGCCTGCGTAATAGCATCTTTGTGTAGTCAATCAGTGATAACGATAAAACTAAAAAAGATGAAACAGACACCTGGCAATACGGATAACACAGCTCTCCTGGTAACTACAGTGTTGCACAACTGGAACCTGCAAAACCAACGCCTGGACGCGCTGCTGGAGCAACTGAGCGATGAAGACCTGGCGCTTGAAACTGCCCCCGGAAGGAATACCGGAAACTGGTTGCTGGGCCATCTCACTGCGGTAAGCGATGGTATGCTGCCCCTGCTCGGTCTGAGAGACAAACTTTATCCCTGGCTGCAACACATCTTTATCGATAATTCCGATAAGGCAGGACTGGATTTTCCACCCACAGCAGACCTGAGGGAATTCAGGAAAAAAGTAAACGAAACGCTGACGGATTATTTCAATGTGATGCAGCCACAGGATTGGCTGAATCGCCATCAGGCCGTTAGTGAAGAAGATTTCCTGCATGAGCCGCACCGCAATAAAATCGGGATGCTGATCAATCGTACGGCTCACCTGGCCTATCATCTCGGTCAACTGATCTACCTGAAAAAATAGACAATCATCAACCTCAATACAAACACATAAAATCAACCAGATCATGGAAACGTTAACCAACACCAAATCAAAACACATCCTGTTCGTAACCGGAGCCTTTGTTACCCATCTCGGATGGAAACCCTGGCAGGAATATTTTGAAAGCAGAGGCTTTAAAACCGTAGCTCCTGCATGGCCTTTCAAAGATGGTACTCCTGATGAACTTCGCAAAAGACAACCTAACGATACAGACCTTGGTCTCCTCACTCTGGATGAAGTGATCGATCACTACGCCAATGTTGCCAAAAGCCTTCCTGAAAAACCTATCGCTATCGGTCACTCGCTTGGTGGACTGATCACACAGATCCTCGTGAACCGTGGTATCGTTGCCGCAGCAGCAGTACTGCATCCCGTACCTCCATTGGGCGTTTTCCCATACGAGTTCTCATTCCTGAAAGCAGGATGGAAATCATTAGGTCTCTTCACTTCTACCAAAAAGACCTACCTGATGAGTCTTAAAGACTGGCAGTATGCATTCGTGAACGGCATGACACTTGAAGAACAGAAAAAAGCCTGGGAAGAAAATACCATTCCCGAATCTAAAACTGTTGCCCGTGGCGGTTTATCAAAAGCTGCAAAAGTAGACTTTAAAAAACCTCACCCGCCATTACTGATCATTGCCGGTAGCAAGGACCATATCATTCCTGCTCACCTGAACCGCAGGAACTACAAAGCCTACAAAAAAGAGAATGGTTCTGTTGTCGACTACAAAGAATTTGAAGGCGTCAATCACTTCGTGGTAGGGCTGCCCAGCTGGAGAATGCAGGCAGATTATATCTATGACTGGTTCCAGCAACACGCATAACAAACCCAAATTAACGGCAGCAAATAATAAGCAGATTTGTTCACAGTCATCGTATTCTATTTACTTAAACAATTTCAAAATACTTTTTTTATGTCAAACAAAACTTTTCAGTCTATAGATGCAGCTACTGATCCTGCAATCGAAAAAAATGTAAGGAATTTTCTGAAAGCCCTCAACAGTGGCAACGGTAAACCGATGGAGGAAATGCGGTGGTTGGGTGCTGGGTGATTTCCCAACTCACAAACGTTTTGTGAGAGACCTGGTAGTGTATTCCGGCGTAGCCGCTGTATTTGTTGAGTACAGCCGTTCTCCCGAAGCAAAATATCCTACCGCTATCAACGAGGTCTATGCAGCGCTCAAATGGACTGCTGCCAATGGCAATGAGATCGATATCGATGGAAGCAGGCTGGCGGTAGTTGGAAACAGCGTTGGCGGAAACATGACAGCAGCCATTGCCCTGATGGCCAAAAACAAAAAAGGACCTGAACTGAAATTGCAGGTATTGTTCTGGCCCGTGACTGACGCCAATTTCGATACCGATTCTTATCGTCAATATGCGGAAGGCAGGTTCCTGACCCGCAATATGATGAAATGGTTCTGGGATGCCTATACCCCGGAAGAGAACAGGAATGAGATTTACGCATCACCGTTACAGGCCAGCCTGGAGCAATTGAAAGGATTACCCCCCGCCATTGTACAGACAGCTGAAAACGATGTGCTCCGCGATGAGGGCGAAGCATACGCCAGAAAACTGGATGAAGCAGGTGTGCCCACCACTTTGCTGAGGGTATAGGGTCAGATCCACGATTACGGCCTGCTCAATCTCCTGGCGCAAGTGCCTTCAATGCAGGTAGCGCTTCGTCAGGCTGCCGGCAGCTATTTGCCGGCAGTTTTTTTGTCCGTTTTTTACAATCCTGCGGATGGGAGAATGCTGAATTTTACAATATCAAAAAATAGAAATATGAAAAAGATAATCAGCATCCTCAGCATCTTATTTGTTTCTGCGAATTTGATAGCGCAAACAGCTCCCGTTAAACCCGAAATGAAAATGAATGCCGGTATCGTAACTAAAAAACTGGCGGAAAGCAAAAATTTCTACATCAAAACACTGGGCTTTGAACTGGTTTTTGAGAATGAGTTCTATCTGCTGCTCAATTCACCGGGCGGGCAGGCCAGTCTCAGTTTCCTGCTGCCCAATCACCCTTCCCAACAACCGCTTTTTCATAAACCTTTCCAGGGACAGGGCATGTATCTCACTATCGAAGTGCCCGATGTAGACAAGCTATACGAAGAAATCAAAAAGAAAGGAGTGAAGATCAGGATTGAGCTGCGTGATGAGCCCTGGGGCGACCGCCATTTTGCTATCGAAGATCCAAATGGTATCGGTATTGACCTGGTGACGTATAAAGAGCCTGAAAAGAAATAGAAAACTGTACATCAGTGTTCCGGAGCTATTGCATTGTATCATTTGCCTGACTATTTTTGCCTGCCCTAAATAAATGATACAACTACAATTTGAATTTATGAATCTCGAGGCATTGGAAAAGTCAGGACAAATGATGGATGAACAGGTTTACTGGCAGCTCATCCAGGATTCACTCAGGGAAACTGATGGTCAGGAAGAACAGGAAGAATACCTGGTCAACCGTTTAAAAGTGATGAATCCGCAGGATATCATCGGATTCCATCTTCGAACCGGGTCTTTGATGGTGAGGTCTTATTTGTCTGAGCTCTGGTGCGCTGCATACATCAATAATGGCGGCTGCTCCGACGATGGTTTTGAATACTTCAGGTGTTGGTTGATCTCAAGGGGCAAAGAAGCCTTCTTTACCGTGCTGGAAAAACCAGACAGATTGCTGGAGTTCGCCAATGAAGACCCGGATGAGTACGAATGTGAGTTCGAAGGCTTCGGTTATGTAGGCGTGTATGCTTTTGAAAGGAAGACAGGGAAGTCTATCTATTCTCATATCGAAGACAGGCTTCGCGATGCTTCTGAAGGATATGCGCCCATCAACTTCAATTGGGAAGAAGATAATCCGGAAAGTATGAAAGCGATCTGTCCTGCATTGTTTGCAGCGAGGATGGGAGCTGTTTAGAAATATCAGGTCATGAACTCTGAAGGCGTTTTGTTTGTCCAGCGTTTGAAAGCCCTGATAAATGCGCTGAGTTCGTTGTATCCAAGAATATGCGCTACTTCCTTTACCTGGTATTGTTTGCTGCTGAGGTAATTGATGGCCAGTGTTTTTCTCACTTCTTCCACTATTTCCAGGTAAGTGGTCCCTTCCTCTTTTAGTTTACGTTGCAGGCTTCTGGTGCTGATATTAAAATTGGCTGCCACGGATTCCTGTGACACCAGTTGCAGGTAGCTGTTAGTGAGCAGGTAATTATAGATGCGGGTATGCAGGCTGCTGTCTTTTTCCGTTCCCTTCAGGGCTACGCTGATCTGTTGCAGCAGGTGTTGCTGAATGGCGTAATTGGCCGTGAGAACAGGTTCTGTCAGATAGCGGTTATGCAGTTCAATAGAAAGCAGGTCAGTGCTTTTCCGTACAGGGCAACGCAGGATCCTTTCATATTCATGCTGATTGCTGAGCGGGTAGGGAAGCTGTACAGTAACAGGCGTGATCTTTTGCAGCAGTAATCCATCCATCTCATGTACCACTATCACCGAGAGATAATCTGCCATATGCCTGAATGCAAAGGGCCATGTTTCAGCTTTTGATTTATCGTACAAAAATAGAATAGTGAAATGTGTTTTACCGCGATCGAGTTTCATATCGAAGATCTCTGTGATCAGTGGAGTCATGGCGCCTGCATTCATGAGTGCGTCCTCCACTGTATTGCTGGTCTGTACGATCTGGCCGATGATGCCGAGAGCGGCCAGTTGCATGGATTCACCAAAATGCAGTCCAAACAACGGATCATTGCTGAGATGAGCTGCATTTTTCCAGAGACTGTTGATGGTGGCGCCATCGTAACGGATGGCTGCATCCAGCTGTAATTCTTTCAGATCGATGCCAGACAGTTCGCAGAGCCTTAGCGAATCCACTCCTTTATGCACCGCGTAGCCCAGCAGCGCCAGTATGAACCTTCTCTGGAAATTTTCCATTTGTTTATTTTTCTCAAAGATAGCGGGCCTTTCTTCCGTTGCGAACAACCTGGCGGAAAATGGCAGAATACTGGCGGGTAATGACTCCCTGATGGCGCATGCGGCGGAGTAGCTTTGTTGAAAATTAAAACATATGTCACCATTAAAAACAACCCTGTTGGTAAATGCGATCAGTTCCGGAGCTACCGGATTACTCCTGGCCCTCTTCCCCGGAATGGCTGCCGGTATCTTTGGTATCAGCGATACTGTCTATTTTGTTGAAGTTGGTATTTTCCTGGTTTTGTTTGCTGCCTTTGTGGTGTTTGTTGCCACCCGGAAACCTGTCAGCCTGAGAGCTGTAATGCTGGTCACCACTCTTGATCTGCTCTGGGTACTGGTCAGTATTGTAGCGGTCTTCCTGCTGGCGGGAACTATATCAACCATCGGGAGCATATTGATCATTGCTGTTGCTGCCTGGGTAGCATTGATGGCTTTTCTTCAATTCAAAGGAACTTATGCTGTCAAATCAGGAATATAGAATTGAGTGAACGGATCAGGACGTCCCCTGTTCTGATCCGTTCCTTACTGCCATACTGTTCCCATTTCCATTCGCGTTCATATGTCCATTACCGTTATTGTGCTGATCTGCTGCAATTGCCTCCAGTAAAAAACTGTTGAGTGATGTTTCTCCGGGGATATTGAGCTTCCTTCGCAGGCGGTAACGGCTGGTTTCCACACCTCTCACGGAAATGCCCATCAGTTGCGCGATCTCCTTCGAAGTAAGATTGATATGCAGATAGGCGCATAATTTCAGGTCGGTGGTTGTGAGCGATGGAAAATGTTTCTTCACGGAGTTCAGGTAATTGCTGTGCACTTCATCAAAGTGCCGGGCAAAATGTTCCCAGTCCTCATCCTTGTTCTCGGCTTCTTCAAGCAGGCGCATTACTTTTCTGAAATTACCGATATTGAGGGGCGGGTCGTGTTTGGTAATGGCCTGTACCAGTTTCTCCCTGATCTCCGATAATACTTTTCCTCTTTCCACCAGGTGCATCGTAACAGTAGCCAGCTCCCTGTTCTTGAACATCACATCTGATTCCAGTTTTTCATTTTGCACCTGCATCAATTCCTTTTCATTCCTTTCCAGTTCCAGTTGATGAAGCGAGATCAGATGTTCCTGTTCTTTCTTGTGCTTGATCTGCTGGTTGGCGAATTTGCTTTTTTGCCTTTTGTAAAGCCAATACAGGAAAAACAAAAACAGAACAGCATATACTGTTTTCGCGATCCAGGTCTGGTACCATGCCGGCCAGATAATGAAGGAATATTCAACCGGAGCAGATTCATTGCCCAGGTTGTCTCTTGACTTCACAATAAAAGTGTAAGTACCATGCGGGAGGTTGGTGTATTCCTTTTCCGGTTTTGGGTCCCAGTTACTCCATTCCTTGTCGAATCCATTCAGCCGGTAACTGTATTCGATATTGCTGCCCTGGTCGTATGAGGGGGATGCGAATTCAAAACGAAAATTGTTGTATTTGTTGGGCAGTCCAATGACCTGGTCCTTGCTCTGTTGATTGGCCGGACCGTCCTTACCGGTGAAATAGCCGCCGAAGATGAGACTGTCGTTCTTTCCGATGGTCTTCACCCTGCCGATTGTAACGCTGGGCACAGAAGACAGGCGCAGGTATTTTTTGTAATTGATATGATAGAGGGCTTTCTCTGCCGCGAAGAATACATTCTCTTCATCGTATGGGTAAATGAATTCAAAGCCATTGACGATACTGTGTTTCAGTTCCGGGAAATACACCACGGAGTAAGGCTGTGAATTGGTGGGCTTGTGAAAATCCACAATGGCGGGTACTTTCTGGGACACGAACCAGATATTGCCATATGCGTCTTCCCGCAGGAACTGAATGGGGATGTCTCCAAAGATATCGAAGAGCAGGGCTGATTGCTGGAAGCGGTTGGTGCTTGCATTGAACTCGTACAATCCGTGCTGGGTGGCCACTACCACGCGGTTGCGAATGAAGAACACGTAGTTCTCACAATCGGCGGGCAGGCCATCTTTGGCTGAGAGCAATGCGTATTCCAAAGAATCGCCAGTAAGCCGGATGCGATAGATGCCGCGGTAGGGATGCGAGCACCAGATGGTATTATCGCGGTCGATGGTGATGAACCGCATGGACTCCTGCAGCCCGTTGATATGTTTGGGTTGCGTAAATTCACTGCCGGTCTGCATCATTTTGTAAAGCCCGCTATAGCCGCCGATCAGGAGATCCTTGGTATTACCGGAGGATGCGTATTGCCGGTAGAGCCAGATGCCCTGGTCGCGGATCAGTGGTTGAGTAATGTTCTCCCTGATCAGGAACACACCTTCGTGGTGGCCGAGCAGAAGTTGATCATCGCTTACAGTGAAGCTCCAGACCTGTCCCTTCGTATTTGGGACCAGGCTGAAGCTGCTGCGCGATGCGCTGAAATCCGTGGAGCCGTCCAACGTGGTGGCATATACGCCATCGCTGGTGCCGATATAGAGTTTATTATGGAATACCTGTGCAGCATAACTGGTGAGTTGGTCTTTGTTATGCGGATAGATCTGTTTCACGAAAGTGTTGTAGCGGATCAGGTCGATGCCATTGTCAAGCGCCACCCAGATATTCTTTCGCTTGTCTGCGAAAAGCTGCAGTACGTTATTGTTCTGCATGCCCTGTTCCATACTGAAGCGTTGGATGATGCGGCCATTCTGCCGGCTGATGATAAAACAGCCGTTGGATGTGGTGCCCACGGCCAGTTCCTGGTCTGAGAGCACGATTGAACAGAAGATCCTGCCAGAATGGAAGATGCTATCGGCTTCGGTTTGCCAGGGTATCAGGTGACCTTTATCGATGAGGAAGAGACCATCTTTCAGCGTGGCGATCATCAGTCTCCCGTCCGGATGAATATGCAGCGAGGTCACCAGCATTTTTTTCAGAGCACTGTCCCCGCAAATCGTTTTCCATTTTCCATTATCAAATTGTATCAGTCCGGCATTATAGTCCTGCACATATAATCCTTTTTCAGTTTTGTACATCTTACGCCATTCCGCCGGGGCTGCATGGGTTTTGAAACTATTGTTCCTGAGCTCAAACAACATATTGTTAGTTCTGAACCAGATGGCATTATCATATTCTTCGATATCCCATACATCAGCCATTTGTTTCATGCTGGGAGGCAGCATCGGTTTGAAGGAATGGTATTGAAGTATGCCATTGGCGCCGGGATAGAAATAGCCGAACTCGTCCTGCGCACCCACATAGATGCGGCCGTCTGCAGTGGCCAGCACAGATCTGAGCCTGGTATTATTGGGGATGGGATATACTTTCCAGTAATGGCCGTCGAAAGCCAGTAATCCTTCTGTATTGGCGAAGTACATGATCCCCCGTTGGTCCGTGGTGGCGTCCCAGTTCTGCCCGCCTCCCTGGTATTCCTGTTTGGTATAATTAAGAATATCCGGGAAACCGATGGTGTTCTGGGCAAAGGACCGGCAGGAGATAAGGAAGGCAAGCGCCATAAGCAGTCTACACATGGAGCAATCGTTTGTACTAAATTATACAAAAAATAAATTGAAGTAGTGCCGATGTAAAAGTGAATTATTGATAATCAATGCATAATAAAAAGCTGTAGTAATAATGGCGTAGGCTGAAATTCTTATAAGCGTACCCAGACCAGTAACTTGGAGAACAATTGGAGAACCTTATTCCCTGCCATTTGAGCCACACGAAACACACAGCATATGAAGAACTCCTGGTTATTTCTCCGGTTAGTATTTTTATTCAGCATTCTTTTCGGATTTGCCTTCTCCTCAACAGCACAGGGATTTCTGAAAACATCCGGTACTCGGATCATTGATGACCGCGGGAAGAATGTACTGCTGCGCGGTATCGGTCTCGGTGGCTGGATGCTGCAGGAAGGTTATATGATTCGTATCAATGAAAATGGACAACAACACAAGATCCGTGAGCGTATCCAAAAACTGGTAGGTGAAGAAAAGACCAATACCTTTTATGAAACCTGGCTCAGTAATCATACTACAAGGAAAGACATTGAAGCGATGAAAGCCTGGGGGTTCAACAGTGTTCGACTTCCCATGCATTATGATCTTTACACCCTGCCCGTGGATAAGGAACCTGTTGCCGGAAAGAATACCTGGCTGACCAAAGGGTTTGAAATGACGGACAGCCTGCTGCAATGGTGTAAAGACAATCAGCTCTGGCTCATCCTCGACCTGCATGCAGCCCCCGGCGGGCAGGGCAACGATCTCAATATCTCAGACCGCGATGATACCAAACCTTCACTCTGGGACCTGAAAGCGAACCGGGACAAGACCATCGCCCTCTGGAAAGAACTGGCAAAGCGTTATGTGAACGAACCAACCATCGCCGCATACGATGTTATCAACGAACCAAACTGGGGATTCGATGATCCTAAAAATGATAAAAATGGATTACAGGAAAAAGGGAATGGTCCGCTAAAAGAATTACTGGTGGATATCACAAAAGCGATCCGCGAAGTAGACACCAATCATATCATCATTATCGAAGGCAATGGCTGGGGAAATAATTACAATGGTATTTTGCCTCCCTGGGACAAAAACATGGTGCTGAGCTTTCACAAATACTGGAACTACAACAATGATGAGGCCATCGGGCATATCCTGCAGACAAGAGATCAATACCAGGTGCCTGTATGGTTAGGTGAAACGGGGGAGAATTCCAATGTTTGGTTCACCGAAGCCATTCGCCTGCTGGAACAACACAATATTGGCTGGGCCTGGTGGCCATTGAAGAAGATCGGTATCAACAATCCGCTGGAGATCCCTTCCAGTGAGGGATACCAGCAAATACTGGATTTCTGGAATGGAAAAAGTAAACAACAACCCAAAGCTGAAACTGCCTGGAGGGCTTTACAGGAACTTGCGGCAGCTACTCATTTCAGTAATAATATCATTCATAAAGATGTAGTGGATGCGATGATCAGGCAGCCACATTCCAATGCCACCATTCCTTTCGGAGCTAATATCATCAATGGCCATGCGAAAATCCTGGCGGCCGATTATGATCTTGGCGCCAATGGTTATGCCTATTTCGATATGGATACTGCTAACTACAGGGTGTCTACCGGACAGAACAGTGCTGGTAACCGGGGATATACTTACCGGAATGATGGCGTAGATATCGGGCAAGGGAATAACAATGTATTTATCAGTAATACGGAAAAAGGAGAATGGCTGCAGTATACACTGCAGGTGGAGAAGGCCGGTAATTATGCAATCCACTTGCTGGCAGGGGCAGATAAGAAAGGCGCCAAAGCTTCGCTGTTGCTGAATGGCAAGATCGTGGCAAAGTCTTTTCAGGTTCCAATAACGGGTAAAGCAGGGGAGTGGGTGGAAGTGCATGGCGGCAATATTTACCTGTCTGAGGGAAAGCAGCAATTGCGTCTTTACGTTGAGGAGGGCGGTTTCCGCCTCAGCAATATCAATTTCAGCAGGAACTAGCGGCAGTTTTTAATAGCGTATAGTTCATTTTTGGTGAAGGGCGCACACTTTCCAGGTGCGCCCTTGTTCATGTGTAATTAGGGGCGTAATTTCACTAACATCATTAAACTAATGATCATGAAGAATACGCTACTATTATGCGCTGCTGTGCTGGCATGCAGTTGCCTTTCTGTATCTGCCCAGCAGATCAGGGTGATCTATACCGGTAATGCTGCTGAAAAATTCAGTGGAAATGTTTTTCTCTATCTCTCAAAAGAAAATAAAGAGCCGAAGTCCGGGTATGTTGGCCTGACTGCTTTTCCATTGTACCGGATCAGCGTAAAAGATGTAAAGCCCGGACAAGCGGTGGTGTTCAATGATGCAGCGGTAAGTTATCCTGTAAAATTATCAGACCTGGAACGTGGTGAATATTATGCGCAGGCAGTGTGGGATAGGAATACAGGCGATCACCTTGTGGCAGAAACCATCGGTAACAATTACAGTAAGCCATCCAAATTCAACTTCACTAAAAAGACAGATGCTTTTTTCTCACTTGTCTGCACTGAAGTGGTGAAAGAAAAAGATTTTGTTGAAACAGATTATTCCAAAGAGCTGAAAGTGGAATCAAAACTATTGTCAGATTTTCACAAGAAGCCGGTAAGCCTCAAAGTAGCTGTGATGCTGCCAGCAGCTTACCTCAAAGAGCCCGGGAGAAAATTTCCGGTGCTGTATTACGTTTCAGGGTTTGGAGGAGACTACAGGCGAATGTCCGGATACAAAAATCCTGAGAGTTTTATGGATACTGTTCCATTTATCAGGGTGGTGCTGGATGGCAATTGCCCAACCGGTCATTCAGTATATGCCAACAGCGCCAACAATGGTCCCTGGGGCGATGCGATGGTGAAAGAGCTGATCCCCGCGGTGGAAACAAATTTTCGTTGTGATGGTGGCAGGGTCTTGATGGGGCACAGTAGTGGCGGCTGGACGGTACTCTGGCTGCAAACTCAGTATCCATCTGTGTTTGCGGGCACATGGTCAAGTGCTCCCGATCCCGTGGATTTCAGGAATTTTACTGGTGTGGATATTTACAATGATAAGAATTTATATTATGAAAAAGATTCTTCACTGCGTTGGGTAGCTACAGTAGCTGGTCGTTTTCCCTGGATCAGTATGAAGCAGATGGTCCGGATGGAGCATGTGATGAACCGGGGCGAACAGATGCAATCTTTCAATGCTGTGTTCAGTCAGCGGAATGCAGATGGAAGTCCCCGACCGCTTGTGAACGCTTCAACAGGTGAGATTGATCCGGTGACGGTGGACCACTGGAAGCAATATGATATTTGCCGGTTCCTGAAAAGTAACTGGAGTAAAGTGAAGGCTGATCTGCAGGGAAAGGTGAGGATCTCCACAGGCGAGCAGGACAATTTCATGTTGAACCAGGCCGTGCATTTAATGGAAAAAGAAACCGGGGATCTTGATACTGGTTTTGAATACGGGTATTATCCCGGTGATCATTTCACTGTTTTCACTAAAGAATATCAATCGGCTGGTGTAAAGTTTTTGTTGGACCATTATGCGGCTTTCAGGAATAAATGATCTGCTCAGCGGCGAGCACAATGAAATCGCGGCCTGTGATCACTTTCTTTTCATATCCAAGCGGCGGGTTAATTATCAAAAATTATTGAAGGTCAGTTGGCGTTTATTACTTCCGTCTGTATTCATGATCCAGAAAACTCCATTTTGTTTATTCGATTCGGAAACCTGGTACTGGAACTGGCTGTACAGGATCTCTCCCCCGGGTGAAACGGCAAAATCCATTACATAGTTATCAACGATCGGAACAGTGTTGCCTGAGCGCATGAGTTTGCTGCCGCTGATAAAATAGATATGTCCATCGTGATATTGCGGGTTACGGCGTTGTTCGTTATTGTTAGTTTCCACGGCCACTTCTTTCTTCATGTCCTGTCCATTCTGGTCACTCGACCATATTTCCCTGTTGGCGGTGAGATAATAGAATCTTTTATCGGAGCCAAATGAGATATCATAAAATTCGCCGGTCCTGATCGGGGCTTTGCCGTTACCATCCAGCGACACTTTATACAGGGTGCTTTGAGTACTGGCGCCCACCGGCGATGTCCGGAAATAGACTGAGTCGCTGCTGGCATTGAAAAATGAAAAAGGCGACATGGCGTTGTCCTGCACTACCATGCTTCTTGCTGCTGTATCGAAGCTAACACCATCGAAAGGGATCATGTAGATCCTGGACCCTTCCTGGTAAAGGATTTTTTTCCCATCAGGGCTCCAGCTCGCATTCCGGAAAACCCGATCCATTATTTTCGTTAATCCTGTATGGTCCTGATTCATACTGTAGAATCCTGCTGAATCATTTTTAAACCTGTACATGGGGCCGTGGCAGGGAGATATTTCTATACCGGAGATAGGAACATAATTGAATACGAAGATCTGACCATCGGGATGCCAGGCTGGAAATGAGTATGCTTGTGGAGCGATGTAAGGCGTTTCAGCGCAGCCATTGCCTTCACCATCTTTGTTATTCTTGCTACAGGATAAGAATAATGTAAAGGCCATCAGTAGCATGGGTGCTCGCATACAGTACAGTTTTTTCGGGTGTGCTATTTTCTGTTCTGCTTCTCTGACAATTCAATTGCACAAACCGTTGCTGCTGAACTATGATAATTTTCTCAGGAAATAAAGCCGGTAACTGAGCTCTTCCTCCGCATATACTTCAAATCCTGCGCGTTGGTACCAGGGTACATTTTCAGGTGTGCTGGTTTCTAGGTATACAGGTCTTTGCATCGATTTACTTTTCTGCAGCAGTTCCTGCAACAGTTGTTTTCCGATACCCTTGCGCTGGAAATCGCTGTCTACACCGATGAACCAGAGATAGAACATATTACCGGAAGGATGATGCTTTTTGATAAGCCGTTCTCTGGATAAAACTTTGGCTGTGCGGCTCAGACCAAATACACTGACAGCCAGTTTGAGGTCCCACCAGATACTTTGCCAGGTCATCCGCTTACGGTCCGGATAGAGTACCAGTGCGCAGGCCCTTCGGCAATCGGAGAGGTATACATCGCCAAATGCAAAACTTACATCGAAGGAATAGGCCATCAGTTTCCGGATGCGTTCCATCTTCTTTTCATTCTGTGGTATCACATAGTTCACACTTCGGTTATTGCTGAACGATGCTGCCAGGATCTCCGTCACTACCTGCCTGTCGCTTTTCGCTGCCTTGATCATTACCCGGTTATTGAGGTGAGCAATTGTTCTACAGGTTATGAAGATATTGATTAGTTACCTGAAGAATACATTGCATCAGCTCTTATGCCGATTAGCTAACAAAAGTCAAGTTTTATGGAAATATGTACAGGTGATCACTGGCTGAGAATAAAAACTGTACCGGCCGGGTCCATGATCCAGTGTGTGTTTGAAGGGATCTCTTCCAACTCATCGCAGGTATGTGTGCCATTTGCGGCCAGGTGTGCGGTGGCGGCTTCCACATCATTTGTTTTCAGCTCCATCCAGGTTTCGGAATGCGTGTAATTGTCCACACAATCCAGCCACACGATATTCGGTCCGAACTTCACTTCATGTGTTCGGGATACGGTGGGATTGGTGATCGGTTTTTCTGTTACCTCAAGTCCGAGTGTATCCCTGTAAAATGCAACAGTAGCTTCATATTTCTGTTTAGGGATTTTTATGGCAATGTTCATGCCTCCGTTGAAAACTGGTTTCATATAAGAATCTTTTATTGATGTTGTTGTTCTGAACCTGATCCGCTGCTGAGCCAAACCCCAAGCAATACAAGGGCTCCGCCTGCGTACTGCAAGGTACTGAACGATTCATTGAGGAAGATCAGCGCAATAACCGAGCCGATCACAGGATCGAGATTCAGGAAATTCCCTGCCTGCGCGGCTGTGAGGGTTTGAAGGGATTGATTGTACAGCATATAACTGATAGCAGAACTCATGATACCCAGGTAAAGAACTGCCATCCAGCCATTGGTAGAGATAACAGGTAAGGGTTTGCCCCATCCTTCAAAAAGCGTGAAAGGAACCAGCATAAGGGTGCCTGTTAGTGTTATAAAGAACGTAAGCGGTACAGGGTGGAATTGGGTGAGGCTTCGCGATAATAACGTATAGGCAGCCCAGCAACAAACGGAACCGGCCATGAGGAAATTTCCAAGCAGGCTGTTGTTCTGATCATGCTGACCGATGAAGCCAACCATCAATACCCCTGCAACAGAGATCAGGATGCCTGCAATAACCTTGCCTGTGATCTTTTCCTTCAGATAAACAGCGGCTGGCATAACTATCACCAATGGCATGATTCCCTGGATCAGCGACCCCATGGCTGCGCCGGTATAGGTAAGTGAAATATTGAAGAAAGAATAGAAAAGTGTAACGCCTGTAAGTCCCAGCAAAATGATCTTTTCTTTTGGTAATGGCCCGGGATCCTGCCTGGCAGCCTTTTTCCTTACTGCCAGATAAAAAGGCAATAATGCCAGAGTTGCTACTGCATTCCTCATTAAAGCCATGAAGAGGGGAGGTAATTCAGATACTCCAACTTTTGAAACAGTGAAGGCGCTGCCCCAGATCAATACTACCACCAGGATACTGATCAGCGCGATGGTTTTTTTATTATTGCGCATGAAACAGTAAAATACTGAAAAAAATTACGAACTCCTGTTGCTTTTTTGATAGTGAACCAGCAGTTGAATATGCAGCGATTACATTTTATGTGACGCGATCATCCCATTGCGGAGGTCCATCAGTTGCTGACTGATACTGGTTTTATAAATATGCGGGTATTCGAATCTTTTATATTCAGCTGGCAGCAACGCCAGCCTTTCTTTTGAGTATTGTGCAATGGCGTTCAGCCCGGGAGATGGAGCGATTCGTTTTCCATTTTCCATTACCACTTTCAATAATGGTTCCTGCCTGAATCCGGCTACCTGCAAGGATTTTCCGGGTTCGAACGGATGATGGATCACAGGAACATGTTCTTCGCCCTGCAAAACGATGGCGTCTGCTCCGAAGAAATAACCCTGTTCGTCCATCATGCGGAGCACCTGTTTGTTACCTGGCAGCGTTGCTTTCTGCAGTGTTTCGGAGATCTTCATGCGTGGCTTGCCGTCTGATTCCGCCAGTTTGTATACGCCATCCAGTGCGCCATCGGGAGCACCTGTTACGAGGCTGGTGCCTACACCGAAAATATCGATGGGCGCCTGTTGTTCCAGCAGGCTTTTGATCACATGCTCATCCAGTTGGTTGCTGGCCACGATCTTCACATATTGCAATCCTGCTTCATCCAGCATGGTCCTTGCCTTGCGTGAAAGATAAGCGAGGTCTCCACTGTCCAGCCGCACAGCAACCAGCTTCTGTCCCTGCTTTTCCATTTCCCTGGCCACGATGATGGCATTGGGAATGCCGCTCTGCAATGTGTTGTAGGTGTCCACCAAAAAAACGCAGCCTTCGGGTCTGGCCCTGGCGAATGCACGGAAGGCTTCCAGTTCGGATTCATAGCCGGTAACGAATGCATGGGCCATGGTGCCGGAAGCAGGAATGTTATATAACTGTGCCGCATATACGTTGCTGGTACTTCCGAAGCCTCCTATCACGGCAGCTTTGCTGGCCAGTATACCTCCGGGGCCCTGTGCGCGGCGCAGTCCGAAATCACTGAGGATACGATCACCGGCCACATACCGCATGCGCGAAGCCTTGGTAGCGATCAGCGATTCGAAATTCAATATATTCAGCAACAAAGTTTCAACCAGCTGCGCCTCCAGCCAGGTCCCTTCCACTCTTACGATGGGACAATGCGGAAACACGATCTCTCCTTCGGGTACAGACCAGACCCTTCCCCTGAACCTGAAATCCACCAGGTGATCGATAAAACCGGAATTGAATTTCAGCAACCTGAGCTGTGCAATGTCTTCTTTTGTGAAATGCAATGTTTCCAGGATATCCAGCAGGTCAGTAAGCCCTGCAAAAACAACATACCCGCCTTTAGCGGGGATCTTCCTGAAAAAATAATCGAAGGAAACCGGCGACTGGTGCCGGTTCTCGAGAAAATTCACTTCCCCGATGCTAAGTTCATAGAGGTCCGTATAGCTGCCACTGATGGAGAATGAAAGCATGCTGTATGATTTGGTGGAACGAATGGAACGCTCAAATCTACGGACGGCCTGACTGATCATTTTCAAACCGGCCGGATTTTTCCAGCACGGCAATCCTGAATACCACGCCTTTGATCTCTTTATAATCGTCCGGCGGGAAAGGCCAGTAGGGGGAAAGATGGGTGGTAACGCTGCTGATGATGGGAAGTACCCGGTTGTTGAGGGTATCCAGTGCGTGCTTGCGCAATTGCGGATCATCCAGCTCTTCGAATTTTCCCTGGAGGATCACGCTTTTCCAATTGGCCATGTTCTGCATTTCGTCCACTTCGAAGCAAACGGAAGGATTCTTACGCATGATGGACAGTTTCATGCCTTCGTGCGTATGTCCGTATACGTAATGGCCATCATAGGCGTAACTGATAGGCACTACATAAGTGAGCCCATCTGCGTGGCAGCCGATCCGGCCAACGATCTGTTTGCTTAGGATCTCTTCGATATCCGCTGCACTTAATTTTCCCATCATAATATTTTCGATTTAGTATGTGAAAGCGGTAACGGGGACGGAGTTATGATTCTCTTCTTAAAGATAGTGGAAATTGTGATTTGTTTCAGGTAGAGGAGGCGCACCCGTTTTGCAGGGTGACCGCCTTCAGTGCCTGAACCATATCCTGCTATTTTCCGAGCAGGGTGTTTTCTATCGCGATAGCGCGTGGGAACAAAATTTCATTTTCCAATCGCATGTGCTGCACCAGGTCCTGGTCCAGTTCCTGTAATTTCAGAAAAGCCACACGATGGCTCACACAGGCATCATCGGGCGTACTGTAATTACCGGTGAGCCTTCGGAAATTGCCGAGCAGTTCTTCCGTTTGCTGGTGCTCTTCTTCCATGCGTGCAGCAATGGGCTTACGCAGTGTGCGTACCAGCAGTTCGGCATATGGTTCTTTTCCACTGAATGCCCTGTTGATCCTTTTGATATAAGGGAACAACACTTCCTCTTCCTGCTGCAGGTGCGATGGCATCTTCCTGTACAGTTGCATGAAATGCGTCTGCAGCTCATCCAGGTAAGGGAATTTCTTCCTGTGCCCGGCCACAAATTTGGTGAGATGATCATGGATCGAAGGCAATGCTTCTTTCATATAAGCATGATGCACATGCACCAGGTAATCTGTGAGGAAATCTATCGGCCAGTTGTTGAAATTCAGGGTGGGCGAAATAAGGATGCGGCGGGTAGCGGTTTCCAGGTCCTGTATCACCAGGTCTGTACTCACTCCCCTGGCTTCGCAGGCCACCTGCAGGGGCCATCTGCCACCACAGCAAAAATCGATATTGTATTTGAGCAATACGTCTGCCGTACGGTAATCCCCGTTTACGATCTCTGTAACCGGGGTTTGTTCATCTATCTTCAGGAACTGTTCTGTCATACAGCGGCAAATTAATCCGGCAGGAGAAGAAAAAAACTGATTAAAATCAGGTGTTGATCTATCATTTTTCAGGAAGGCGCTAAGGGATACTTGTAAATTTTGATATAATTTGTGTTGATGTTCAAAGAAAAGGCGCTTAATGTTCTGTTGTTTTGCTCCATACTAACGGTATGTACAGCTGTATTTCAGTTCATGTACCCCGAAATTGGTTTTCTCTACGGAGGCTTTGTGGCAGCCACTATGCTCACCGTGTTCCTGCAAAACGATAACCTCACCAAACTGTTCGGGATCATCAGCCTGGCGTTGATCCTGCTTTCCGCGTTCTATCCGCGGGAATCGGGCGGCACACAGTTGCTCTGGTTTCAGTTGTTGTTCCAGTGCATCATAGTGCTGCTTACGATGATCTCCGTGATCTATATCAAAAAGATCTATGGCTCCCTGGAGAACGACCAGCAACAGGTGAAAGCACTTTTCGATAATGCTACGGAAGGCATCATCCTCACCAATCAGAAAGGAGAGATCGTACTGGTGAATCCTGCGGCGTTGCAATTGTTCGGCTACGATAAAGATGAACTATTGGGCAAAGCCATTGAAGTGCTGATCCCCGGCCGGTTCCATCATGCGCATACTGGTTACCGTGAAGGGTTTTACAAAAAGCCGGGCAACCGCAGTATGGGCCATGGCCGCGATCTCTTCGCCAGAACCAGAACGGGTGATGAATTCCCGGTGGAAGTGAGCCTCAGCTTCTACAGACAGAAAAATGAATTCTTCGTGATCGCTTTCATTGTGGATATTACACAACGAAAAGAAGCGGAACAGCGCCTGCTGGAAAAAAGGGAACAACTGGAACAGGTAACCGAAGAGATCCGCACCCTCAATGCTGACCTGGAAAGTAAAGTGGAAGAAAGGACCATGATCCTGAAAGATGCCCTGCAGGAACTGGAAAATTCGCAAAAAAACCTCAGTGAAGCGCTGGATAAGGAAAAAGAGCTCAACGAGATCAAGTCGCGCTTTGTGAGCATGGCCAGTCATGAATTCCGAACGCCACTCAGTACTGTATTGTCTTCTGCGGCATTGATCGGCAAATACACGCAGACGGACGAGCAGGATAAGCGCGACCGCCACCTCAAGCGCATACGCGACTCCGTTAAACATCTCAATGATCTCCTGGAAGACTTCCTCTCGCTCGGCAGGTTGGAAGAAGGCAAAGTTTTCACTACCATCGGGCCGGTAGATCTGAAAGAATTCCTGGAAGATATCATGGAGGAAATGAAGACCCTGCTCAAACCCGGTCAGGAGATCAATATCAATTGCTCCGGCGATGATCTGATTGTTACAGATAAGAAATTACTCAGGAATATACTTATCAACCTGATCAGTAATGCCGCCAAATTCTCTCCGGAAGGCGCTCCGATACAGGTAATTGCTTCCAATGAAAATGACCTGTTGCACTTGTCCGTACAGGATAAAGGCATCGGTATTGCTGAAGAGGACCAGCATCATATGTTCACCAGCTTCTTTCGCGGCCGCAATGCCGTGAACATCCAGGGAACAGGGCTGGGGCTGCATATCGTGAAGCGGTATGTGGATCTGGTCCGGGGAAAGATCAGCCTGCAAAGTAAACTGGGAGCAGGCACTACGGTTACGGTTGAATTGCCGGATTTATCTGATCAACAATAATCTCGCAGCCGCCAGTCGCTCGCCTCTGGCGAGTGACTTTTATTTAGTCGCCTCCGGCGACGCGGTGTTCGCCGGAGGCGAACAAATACCGGTCACTCGCCAGAGGCGAGCGACTGGCGGCTTCGTAAGTAATTTAATGGCAGCCAGCAGCGGGAGAAAGTTCCGGACCCAGTACCGGACTGATGAATGGAATGCCGAGATTCATGCCGCGAAGTATGAGTATGATCCCCATGGCAGCAATGATAAGCGGGACTGCCCGTTTCAACTTCAATCTAAAGTCAATGCTGATATGTACCCCGAACCAGCTCATCAGGAACATGGCCGGGAAAGTGCCTAGACCGAAGAAAAGCATAAAGCCGGCACTTTGTATGGGTTCGGAAAGACCGATTGCGCCGATGATAGCGATATACACCATCCCGCAGGGAAGCAATCCATTCGCCATGCCGAGAAGCAGGAATGAAATGGTATTCGTTTTTTTCAATAATCTACCCATCAAAACCTGTAACGGTACATACCAGTTTTGCACCCATTTCGGGTATCCGTTCGATCTTCCTAAAAAATAATAGAGAGCCAGCCCTAACATGATGATGCCGGTAGCGATAGAAAACCATTGCTGGAAACCGGCGAGGTATAATCCTCTGCCTGCGAGGCCAAATAACAAGCCCAATACAGAATAGGTGATGATGCGACCCAGATGATAGAGCAGCATGGAAACCAATTGTCCTGTTTTCGATAAATGATGTACCGGAAGAGACATAGCCAGCGGGCCGCACATGCCAATGCAATGAGCGCTGCTCATCAGTCCTAACAAACCTGCTGCTGTGATCACCGGCCACATGATCATTGAATGTCTAAGGAAGTTTCAGAATAGTACTGCTGCTCAGCGGCGGTCCAGTTGAGTTTTACTGTATAGCTTCCGGGCAGAAGGAGCCCGCTGCTGATCTGCTGTTTGCCGGCTGCATTGACTGCCAGGGGAATTTTGATGTCTTTTTTTGCATCGGCGGCACAATAAAACCAGGCGGAACCTGTAATAACCTGACCTTTCATTTCATCGGGAAGCTGTATATCGATGGTTTCCCCGGATTTGACGACACTCGCTTTGGAAGCAAGACTGTTGGCCCGTTTGGTGCCATCGATCACCTCCTGGTATTTGAGTTCATCTTTATAATATTCTTTGGTTACGAGGTCGAAATTTGTCTGCGTGCTTTTGTACACCAGCAGGATGATCATGCCGGCAAAAGCGCTGATGAAGATGGTTAGTTTATGTCCCCAGTTGAGTGTCATGTTTTTTTATTTGATGATGATATGATCATTGTACCGGTCCAAGGAAATTGGTGGAGATCACATCGATCTTTTTGTTGTTACTGTAGATACCGATCTTCAGCAATGTTTTTCTTTCATGGACAATGCTGCGTGGAAGGACGATGAAGAAAGAACCTGTTCCTTCTCCCTGTTCTTTCACCTGTACGGAATGGCCGCCGATGATCTCGATCTGCCCGCTTAGGTTTTCCAGTTTGAGTTGCAGCGGAATGGCATTGGTGGTTTTGTTGGCTACTTTGATATTGTACAGGTTGCTGACGCTGTCGGTTCCACGCTCCTGGTAGAGCATGCCGGGAGTTCTCATAATGGTAGTGTCCACTTCTTTCCGTGTTACCAGGAGGAAGGCGAGCACGGTCACCAACACACCGAGTAACACGGTATAGAGCTTCATCCGGCCGGTATACTGAAGCTTCTCCTTCTTTTGAATACCCTGTTCAGAAGCATAGCGGATAAGGCCCAATGGCTTGTTTATTTTGTCCATGATGGCATTGCAGGCGTCGATGCAGGCAGTGCAGCCAACGCATTCCATTTGCGTACCATTACGGATATCGATCCCTGTGGGACAAACCTTCACGCACTGGAAACAATCGATGCAATCCCCCCGGGACTGTTCCACTTTTTTATTGAATTTTCCCCTGGGCTCCCCGCGTTGATAGTCATAAGCCACAATCATGGAATTCTTATCCAGCAATACGCCCTGTAATCTGCCATAAGGGCAAACCACTGTGCAGGCCTGTTCACGGAAGAAAGCATACACTGCATAGAATACGCCGGAGAAAACGGCAATGGCGATCAGCCCGCCGATATGTTCCGTAACAGGTTCAGTAATGATCTTCCAGAGTTCTTTTACACCGATGATATAGGAAAGAAAGAAATTGGCAATGATGAAAGAACAGATATAGAAAATGATATGTTTACTCACTTTTTTGAAGATCTTCGATCCGGTCCAGGGAGCTTTTGCCAGCATCTTCTGCTGTGCGGCATCGCCTTCGATGAAGTACTCGATCTTCCTGAAGAACATTTCCATGAAAATGGTCTGTGGGCAAACCCATCCGCAGAACAGGCGGCCGAATGCCGCTGTGAACAGCACGATGAAAACAATGAATGTGAGCATCCCCAAACCAAAAATGAAAAAGTCCTGTGGCCAGAACACCTTTCCGAAAAGGATGAATTTCGCTTTTACCACATTGAAGAGGAAAAGCGGTTGTCCATTCACTTCAATGAAAGGAAGTGAAAAGAAAAGTAGAAAAAAGAACCAGCTTACCCAGGTCCGGATATTGTAGAGTTTTCCTTTTGGTTTCTGGGCAAAGACCCATTTTCTTTTTCCAGATTCGTCTACAGTAGCTATCCTGTCGCGGAACGATTCTTTGTTCCCTTTTTCTGTTTTCGATATGTCTTCTTTGTCCACCACTGCCTGTACTTTTGATGTTAGGTATTACTTCGCTGAAACTACCAGGCTGTCTGCTTTTGCTGCAGTACTGTCGGATGCGGCGGCGCCTGATTCCTGGTAAAGCTCTCCCTGTTTCTCTTTCCCATTGGGAGGATTGGTGCCATGCAATGATCTGATGAAGCTGCTCACCTGCGCGATCTGCACAGGGCTCAGGTCTTCTTTCCAGCTTCTCATTCCTTTTTCCGGCCAGCCATATTTGACGGATTTGAAAATATCTGCAATACTGCCGCCATGCAACCAGTAATCGTCGGTGAGGTTGGGGCCTACAGTGCCTTCACCGTCTTTGCCATGGCAGGCTGCGCAGTTCTGGATGAACACTGTTTTGCCTGCATCGAGTGCGCTGGCATCTGTGATTACTTTTACAGTATTCTCGTCCACATTATTAGCTGATCTTTTCAGGTAGGCGGCTTTCTGTTCATCTGCTTTTTGCATCGCGATAGCAAATTCCTGCTGGCTCAGCGGCGCTGTTTCGGATACATGGTAACGCCAGAGGTAAACACCTGCAAAGATGATGGTGCCATAGAAGCCGTAAAGCCACCAGGGTGGGAGCCGGTTGTCCAGCTCGCGGATACCATCGTATTCGTGGTCCATCTCCAGGGCTTTTTCCTGTTCGATGGGTTTGAGTCTGTTGAGCCTTGCCCAGAGCGTTTTCCAGGCTGCCGGCTTTGTAGCATTTTCCTGTTCCGGCGAATGCTGCTTTTTTACGCGGCTGAGGAAACTGCGCAGTTGCCAGAGCAATGCAACGATCACAATTAATTCAATGGCAATCACACCTGTCACCATATAAAATGCTGTTGCTGATAAAGCGCCGAAGCTTTTGGCCTGCACTACCACTGCTGCTGCATCTGCCGGTGCCTCCTGTGCAAGGAGAGGCATACTGAAAAGCAGTGCAACTACAGTGAGTACGGTAGAAGAAACATTGATCTTTTTCTTTTCCGCTTCTATCTCTTTCTCACGTTTGTAATAGTAAGCTGCGGCGCCGGTGAGTACATGCGCCAGCAATATGATGATGAGAAGAAGGATCGCCATGATGATCACGAGCATGGTGACCATTGGATCGCCAATGGAGCTGGGAAGTGGCGGATGATCGTAGCCTTCTCTTGCAAATGAGAAAGTAGTGGCTGCCAGGGCGGGCAACAGCAGGGCCAGTCTTTTGGTCATTGTCATTCTTTTATTTATTGCACTTGATCGGAACATATGGTTGGGTTTAGTCCAGCGGAATTCTGCTGATGTCCTGCAATCTTTTTTTATCGGTCTTCATTACCCAGATCAACACTCCCAGGAAGAACAAGCCGAAAATGATGAAGGAGCTGAGCGGGTAAATGCTTACGCCGGTGATCTTTTCGAGATAGTGTATGAACTTCATGGCCTTTTATTTTTGAATGGTGGTGTTTTGTTGCGCCTTGATGTCTTTCCCCAGTCTTTGCAGGTAAGCGATGAGGGCGATGATCTCCCTGTTGGAAGCGGATTCGATCTTATCGGCCTTGAGGCTGAGCTTGATGAAATTGGCCTGCGTCATCAGGTCCTTGTTGGCTTCTTTATCGAATCCTTCGGGATAAGGCACGCCCATTTTTTGCATGGCCCTGATCTTGGCGGGGGTGGAAGCGGTATCGATGGGCGCATCCAACAGCCATGGATAGGCGGGCATAATAGAGCCGGGGCTCATGATGCGTGGGTCCAGCATATGGTTGTAATGCCAGCTGTCGGGATATTTGCCACCTTCACGCGCGAGGTCCGGACCTGTTCTCTTGGAGCCCCACTGGAAGGGGTGATCATACACGAACTCTCCTGCCTTTGAATATTCTCCATAGCGGGCCACTTCATCGCGGAAAGGACGGATCATTTGTGAGTGACAGGTGTAGCAACCTTCGCGGACGTAGATATCGCGGCCCTGCAATTCAAGCGGGGTATAGGGTTTCACACTGCTGATGGTAGGCACATTCGATTTCACCAGGAAAGTGGGGATGATTTCCAGTGCCCCGCCGATAGCTACTACAATAAGGCTCATAACGAGCATGGTCATGGGCTTTCTCTCTATCCACCTGTGCCAGTATTCGCGAACGGGTGAATGTTCCTTTACCATAGGAGCTGCTTCAGCAGCCTCATTGGCGATGAATTTTCCCTGTTTAACGGTCTTGTATAAGTTGTACACCATCAGGAAGGCGCCGATCAGGTAGAGGCCGCCACCGATGCTGCGGGTAACATACATGGGGATGATATGGGTAACGGTTTCGAGGAACTGGAACTTCAGTTGCCCTTCTTCAGTGAAGGTCTTCCACATCTGTGCCTGTGCGAAACCTGCCCAGTATAACGGAATGGCATATACGATAATTCCGATAGTGCCTAGCCAGAAATGGTTATTGGCCAGTTTCCTGGAGTGGATCTGTGTACCGTACATTTTAGGGATGATGTAGTAGAGGATACCGAAGGCCATGAAACCATTCCAGCCGAGACCACCGATGTGAACGTGTGCGATGGTCCAGTCTGAAAAGTGGGAGATGGCGTTCACGCTCTTCAAACTCATCATCGGGCCTTCGAATGTGGCCATACCATAGCAGGTTACTGCCACCACAAAGAATTTCAGCACGGGATCTTCCCTCACTTTGTCCCATGCGCCGCGGAGGGTGAACAATCCGTTCAGCATTCCGCCCCATGATGGCGCGATGAGCATGATGGAGAATACCACACCGAGGCTCTGCGCCCAGTCGGGCAGCGCAGTATAGAGCAGGTGGTGCGGACCAGCCCAGATATAAATGAAGATCAGCGCCCAGAAGTGAATAATGGAAAGACGGTAAGAATATACCGGCCTGTTGGCGGCCTTTGGCAGGAAATAGTACATCAGACCAAGAATGGGCGTGGTAAGGAAGAAGGCCACGGCATTGTGACCATACCACCACTGCACCAGTGCATCTTGCACGCCTGCATACCAGCTATAGCTCTTCATGAAGCTCACCGGTAATTCGATGGAGTTGACTATGTGCAGCATCGCCACGGTAACCCAGGTAGCGATGTAGAACCAGATGGCAACATAGAGGTGTTTTTCCCTTCTTTTGATGATGGTGCCGAACATGTTGATGCCGAAGATCACCCACACCAATGTGATGGCGATATCGATCGGCCATTCCAGTTCCGCATATTCCTTGCCGGTAGTGTAACCGAGTAATAATGTGAGCGCTGCAGCCACGATGATGCCCTGCCATCCCCAGAAATGGATATAGCTGAGCTTATCGCTGTACATGCGGGATTTACAGAGTCGTTGCAGGGAATAGTAAACGCCGGTGAAGATACAGTTGCCCACGAATGCGAAGATCACGGCATTGGTATGCACCGGGCGTAGTCTTCCGAATGTAGTGGGCGCTAAGTTCAGCGAGGCCGAAGGAGCATAGATCTGGATGGCTGCCCAAAGTCCCGCGATCATACCTACAACGCCCCAGAGCAGGGTAGCATAACCGAACCATTTCACAATCTTGTTGTCGTAATAAAATTTTTCTGGCTGCATAACAATTTAGTTTCAGGATCTGAGAGGCTGTTTTTTTTATAGTTTTTCGGAATCTGTTGGAGGTTTATCGTCGAAGAGTATACGTAGTGGGGGGGAGAACTCATCATCGTATTGTTTGTCTTTTACACTCCAGCAAAAGGCTGCCAGAAATACTGCTGCGATACTAACGCTGGCGATGATTAGGATTATGATCACACTCATATTGTCGGATTGATGGTCAAAAGTACCAGTGCGGGGATGAGCGGGAAATGATTACACTTATATGACAAAATGATTCTAATCAGGTGTGATGAAACTATCAGTGTGTGGCCAGTCACTCGCCTCTGGCGAGTGACTTTTATTTAGTCGCCTCCGGCGACGCGGTGTTCGCCGGAGGCGAACAAACAGAAGGCACTCGCCAGAGGCGAGCGACTGGCCACACGCTGAGTAATTACAGCTTCCAGCGTTGGGCTAACAGGTTACTACAACCGAAAGTGAGCGTAACGATGCTCAGACTGCTGGCGGGCATGAGGATAGCCGCGATCAATGGAGAAAGTACACCCTGAACGGCAAAGAAGATACCGATGATATTGTACAGAATGCTCAGTACAAAGCTGGCGATCACAATATTTTTATTGGCCCGGCAAAGCCTGATGAAGAGCGGGAGTTTGGGCAACTGCGCTGCTTCGAGGATGGCATCGCTGGCGGGTGTGAAATTATTGCTGTCTTCCGTGATGGCGATGCCCACATTGCTCTGGCGAAGTGCGCCGGCATCGTTGAGGCCGTCGCCGATCATCATTACGGTATTTCCTTTGAGTTGTTGCTGGTGAATGAAGTTCAGTTTGTCTTCCGGTTGTTGCCGGAAAAGCAACAGCGCCTCTTCGCCCATCAGCTGTTGCAGATAAGGGCGTTCAGCGCTGTTGTCGCCGGAGAGTACTGAGAGTTTATGGTGCTTGCCCAGTTCCTGTACCAGTTGGGGAACACATTCGCGATAACGGTTCCTCACACGGAAGAATCCGTAGAACTCACCGTCCACCGCAAGAAAAACGGAAGAGCCGGTATTCTCTTTTTCAGGCATACCGGTCACATGTTTTGATGAACCCAGTGTGATCATTTGTGCATTCACGTAAGCTTCCACACCTTTTCCAGGCACTTCCCTGAATCCTTCCACACGCATATTGCTTTTGACATTGAAGTATTGTGCAATGGCCTTGCTCAGCGGGTGAATGCTTTGTGCGGCAAGGGCCGTCACAGCCTGTTGCAAAGCCAGTGATAATGGCCTTCCTTCGTATTCCACATCCTGTTCGCGGGTGGTGGTAAGCGTTCCTGTTTTATCGAAAACGATACTGTTGGCGTTGGCGATCTCTTCGATGGCCTGTGCGCCGCGCAGGTAAAAGCGATTGCGTCCGAGGATCCTCAATACATTCCCGTTGGTGAAACTGTTGCTGAGTAATAAAGCACATGGACAGGCCACTATCAGCACAGCAGTGATCACATTCCACAGTTTGCTGCTATCGGTAACACCCCAATAGATGGCCGCCAGCGCTGCAATGCTGAAAACGATCACCGTGAACCACCTGCTCAGCAGGTGTACAAAGGAAACGCCTTTTTCACGGGACGACTGTTTGAATTCATCCCGGAGCCAGAGTTTGGTGAGATAACCCTGCGCCACTTCCTTGATCACCAGCAGTTCGATGGCATTGCCGGTTTGCTTGCCGCCTGCATAGAGGAGCTCGCCCATCTCTTTCTGAACAGGAATGGATTCTCCTGTCACAAAGCTGTAATCCACGGCTGCCTTGCCTTTGGTGAGGATGCCATCGGCAGGGATCAACTCCTGTGAATGGATCAGCAGGGTATCGCCGGGTTTGATATCGGGGAGGGACGTGGGGACCTCTTTACCGTCCTTGATAACGGTGACGGCTATGGGAAAATAAGAGGTGTAATCGCGTTCGAAGCTCAGTTGCTGATAAGTTTTGTCTTGCAAGATCCTGCCCAGCAGCATAAAGAAAACGATGCCGCTCATGGAGTCGAAATAGCCTGCCCCGGTGCCGCTGATCACTTCGTATATACTTCTAACGAATGTAACCAGCACAGCCAGTGCAATTGGCGCATCGATATTGAGGAAACGGTGTTTGATGCCGCTCCACGCAGCAGCAAAAAAAGGTTGTGCGCTGAAAAAGAAGACCGGCAGGGCCAGGACCAGGTTGAGTGTGCGGAACACCTGCTGGAGGCTTCTTTCAGCGTCTTCCAGTCCCAGGTATTCCGGGAAACTGAGCAGCATGATATTGGCGAAAGAGAAACCGGCCACACCCAGTTGATAGATCATTCTTTTTTTTATCCGGGGTGGCTGGTGTTGCAGATCATGTAAGCTGATATACGGTTCGTATCCTATATTATTGAGCAGTTCCGCTGTTTCGCGGAGATTTACAAGGCGCTGGTCGTAAACGATACTCACTTCCTTCCTGGTGAAATTTACGCGGGCGGAGATGATGCCATCATTGAGTTTGTGCAGGTTCTCCAGGAGATAGAGGCAGCTGCTGCAGTGGATCTGGGGAAGATAGAATGTAACATGTGTTTGTTTTTCATCTTCAAAACTGATCAGTTGCTGTTTTATCTTTTCATCTTCCAGGAAGGCGAATTTATCTTGCCGCGACTGGATGCGCTGATTGGCGCCGGGTTGCTGATTGAGATCGTAATATTCACAAAGACCATTTTGGTTGAGCAACCGGAACACCATCCTGCAGCCTTCACAGCAGAAAGGTTTATTGTCTGCCATGATCTTTTCATTGGCGCAGGTTTCGCCGCAGTGATAACAAACGATCTGTGAACCGGTTACTGTTGTTGCCATGCCTGGGATTTAGCGCTGCTAAAGTAGGAGCGCATCAGTAGCTGATCTTTGATCCCACTCACCTAAAATCCTGATTTTTGTCATATATAGTATATGATAGCGGTTATGTAGTAATTTTAGCCTCATGAAAACGATATTGGTAATTGATGATAATACGGAGATTCGCGAGAACACGGCCGAGATCCTGACACTGGCTGGCTACCAGACCTACACTGCGGAAAATGGCAAGCGTGGCGTTGAGATCGCAGGCCGCGAAAAGCCTGATCTCATTGTATGCGATATCATGATGCCCGAACTGGACGGCTACGGTGTACTCCACCTGCTGAAGAACAGACCGGAAACTGAAAATATCCCGTTCATCTTCCTCACTGCCAAAACGGAGCGCGGTGATTTCCGCAAAGGAATGGAACTGGGCGCCGATGATTATATCACCAAGCCCTTCGATGATATCGAATTGCTGAAGGCCATCGAGATCCGGCTGAAAAAACTCAATATCATCCAGGCCCAATATGCGCAAGGCGAACAGGGCGCCAACGAACTCCTGAAAGAACTGAAAGGCTCAGGCCTCTTCACCCTCGATCCCAACGAATACGACAGCGATCGGATCCCCAAAAAAAGTATCGTTTACCACGAAGGCAAGCGTCCAAAATTCCTCTATCATCTGAAAAGTGGAAAAATCAAAACTTTCCGCATACATGAAGATGGAAAAGAATATATCACCAATCTCTACAGCGCCGGCGATTATCTTGGCCATGTGGCCCTGCTGGAAAACTCCAGCTATGATGACACGGCCGAAGTACTGGAAGAAGCGGAAGTGGTAATGATCCCCAGGGAAGATTTCGTTACTGCCGTATTCAATGATATGAATATCGCCACCCGCTTCATCAAACTGATCTCCCGTGATGTGAAAGAAAAAGAAGAACGCCTGCTCCGACTGGCCTACGACTCCCTGCGCAAGCGGGTTGCCAAAGCGCTGGTGGACATCCAGCAGAAATTCAATCTCAATGCTGATCAGCAGGCCATCGATATCCCCCGTGAAGACATAGCTCAATATGTAGGCACGGCCACCGAAAGCCTGATCCGCACGCTGAGCGACTTCAAATCGGAAAAGCTGATCGAGATCCGCGAAGGAAAGATCAGGATCCTGCAGGCCGAAAAACTCCGCAACCTCTTGTTCTAAAAATTATATTTTTGCCGCATGGTTTTACTCCAGGTATCCGGCATTCACAAGAAGAACGAAAGAGGCTTTGAATTGAAGGACGTCAGTTTCAGTCAGCAATGGTATCAGCAGATCGCCATCGCCGGCGAAACGGGCTCCGGGAAGTCCACGCTGCTGCGCATCATTGCCGGGCTGGCGCAACAGGATGCCGGAGAAGTGATCTACGATGGCAAAAAAGTTCCCGGTCCCAACGACCAGCTGATCCCCGGTCATCCCAAGATCGCTTATCTCTCCCAGCAATTTGAACTGCCTCATTATCTCCGCGTGGAGCAGGTGCTGGAATATGCCAACAAACTCACGCAACGTTCCGCCGAACAATTGTTCCAGATCTGCCGGATCACGCACCTGCTGAAACGCAGAACGGACCAGCTTTCCGGTGGCGAGCAGCAACGTATTGCCATTGCCCGCCTGCTGATCGGCTCCCCGGGCCTGCTTCTGCTGGATGAGCCCTATTCCAATACAGACATGATCCACAAGCAACTGCTGAAAGCCATCATCGAAGATATCAGTGAGCAGTTGAAGATCAGTATCATCATGGTAACGCATGATCCCGTTGATGCGCTCAGCTGGGCCGATGAGATCCTGCTTATGCGTGATGGCCGCATCATCCAGCATGGCATGCCCAAAGAAGTATACCGTCATCCTGTAGACAATTATGCAGCCGGCCTCCTCGGCAAATACAATGTATGGGAAGACAAGAACGGCGTTCAGCGCATCGTTCGTCCTGAAGACCTGGTGCTTTCCCGCAAGCATATCAGTGATGTAAAAGGCACAGTGCAGCATATCATCTTCTGCGGCAGCTACTATGACGTTGAAGTATACACGGATACGCGCATGTTCACTTCGCGCATGATGAACCTCACCATTGAAGAAGGCGATATCGTTACTGTGAGCCCCGTTGAAGGCCTCAAATAATTATGCTCTTCCTTGTGAACTTCTTTGTAGCGCAAAAGCTGTGAGCGCAAAAGCTGGTATGATCACCGGCTGGAAAACAAACCAGCGCTTGTGGGGATCTATTGGGCTTTTGATTGGTGAGATGGAACGGTGGTAATTCTATTGAGATTCATCGCTTATGTTTTCAAGGCCGGCTTATCATACCAGCGTTTTGCGCAGCAAGATGCACAGGGCTGGGCCGTAAAGCAGCAATGGAGGCCATCTTACAATGAAGTGCCCACAGAATTTTCACAATTTTCTTCATCGCGCCTTCAACTGGTTCCTTATGCAAATCATCAAGCCTGCTGCGCCGACTATCTGATGCGCATTAATTTTATCCTGTAGCAAATCATCTCAGATTGCAAAGTTGGGTTTCCTTACGGCTTAGCCCTGTGCATCGTGATGTGCAAAACGCTGGTATGATAAGCCGGCCTTGAAAACATAAGCGAAGAAGCCCGGCTCTGCCCCAAAGCTCACTCCCATGCACAACCGCTCATCTAACATTCTCCCGCGCCGGTTTGTTTTCCAGCCGGTGATCATACCAGCTTTTGCACCTCCAGCTTTTGCACGGCCAGACATAAAGGAAACCCGCCACCAGCAAGCGCCAATGACGGGTATGGGTCGATGATAAATAACTAAGTGTTATGCACTGCAGGTAACGCAGCCTTCTTCCATGGTGCAGGTGGGGCCCTGTGCTTCCACGTCGTTGGCGCCTTCGATCACCTTGAGCGAGTGCTTGTCTGTGAGCGGCTCCACCATCTTTCCACCTTGTTTTTCAACAGTGAACTGAACGGCCTGAGTGGCGGCTTTTGTACGGAGATAGTACATGCCCGTTTTGAGACCGCGCTTCCAGGCATAGAAGTGCATGGAAGTGAGTTTGCCGTTGGTGGGCGTATCCACGAACAGGTTGAGGGATTGGCTCTGGCAGATATAAGCGCCGCGGTCGGCTGCCATATCGATCAGGTTGCGTTGTTTGATCTCCCAAACTGTTTTATAGATCTCTTTGATATTATCGGGAATGCCATCGATCTTCTGAATGGACCCATTGTGCGCGATGATCCTGTTCTTCATGTCATCGTTCCAAAGGTTCAGTTCGATGAGGTCTTTCAGCAGGTGCTTGTTCACTACCACGAATTCTCCGCTCAGTACACGACGCACATAGATATTGCTGGTGTAGGGCTCGAAGCATTCGTTGTTGCCGAGGATCTGCGAAGTGGATGCAGTAGGCATGGGAGCAACGAGCAGGGAGTTGCGAACGCCATGTTTCATCACTTCCGCTTTGAGGCTATACCAGTCCCAGCGAAGGGATGGTTCAACACCCCACATATCGAACTGGAACTGTCCTTTGGAAGCGGGTGAGCCGGCAAAGGTCTCGTAGGCGCCTTCTACTTTGGCCAGGTCCTTGGAGGCGGTCATGGCAGCGAAATAGATGGTTTCGAAAATGTCTTTGTTGAGTTGTTTGGCTTCATCGCTTTCGAATGGCATGCGGAGCAGGATGAATACATCGGCCAGGCCCTGAACACCAAGACCGATGGGTCTGTGGCGGAGGTTGGAAGTCTCAGCTTCCTTTACAGGGTAATAGTTATAGTCGATGATCTTGTTGAGGTTCTTTGTTGCCTCGTAAGTGATCTCGTAAAGTTTGTTATGATCGAACTGGCCATCGATCACAAAGCGGGGCAGTGCGAGGGAGGCGAGATTACAAACCGCTACTTCATCGGGAGAGGTGTATTCCAGGATCTCGGTGCAGAGGTTGGAGCTCTTAATGGTGCCGAGGTTTTGCTGGTTGGATTTTCGGTTGGCGGAATCCTTGTACAGCAGGTAAGGCGTACCGGTTTCGATCTGTGCGTCCAGGATGGCGAACCAGAGGTCCTGCGCTTTAACGGTCCTGCGCATACGCTTTTCCTGCTCGTATTGATTGTACAGTTTTTCGAATTCGTCGCCCCAGCATTCGTGGAGGCCGGGCGCTTCGTGGGGACAGAAAAGGCTCCAGTCGCCGTTCTCTTCCACACGTTTCATGAAGAGGTCAGGGATCCAGAGGGCATAGAAGAGGTCGCGTGCGCGGAGTTCTTCTTTACCGTGGTTCTTACGGAGGTCGAGGAATTCGAAAACGTCTGCATGCCAGGGTTCGAGGTAGATGGCGAATGCGCCTTTGCGTTTACCGCCGCCCTGGTCTACGTAGCGGGCAGTGTCGTTGTATACACGCAGCATGGGGATGATGCCGTTGCTGGTGCCGTTGGTGCCGCCGATATAGGAGCCTGTGGCGCGGATGCCATGGATAGAAAGACCAATACCACCAGCGCTCTGGGAGATCTTGGCTGTTTGTTTGAGGGTGTCGTAGATGCCGTCGATGCTATCGTCCTTCATGGTGAGGAGGAAGCAGGAGCTCATCTGTGGTTTGGGTGTACCTGCATTGAAGAGGGTGGGCGTGGCGTGTGTGAACCAGCGTTCGCTCATCATATGGTAGGTTTTGATAGCGGCGTCGATATCCTGTTTGTGGATACCGAGAGCCACGCGCATGTACATATGCTGCGGGCGTTCTGCTACTTTACCATCTACTTTGAGGAGATATGATTTCTCGAGGGTTTTGAAACCAAAGTAATCGAAAGCATAATCGCGGTCGTAGATAATGGTGGAGTCCAGCAGTTCATGGTGTTGCTGTATCACAGCCCATACATCGTCTGCGAGGAGTGGCGCGGCTTTGCCGGCTTTGGCGTCCCTGCATTCATAGAGGAGCTTCATGGTATCGGAGAAGCTCTTGATGGTATTCTTGTGCAGGTTGCTGATGGCGATGCGGCTGGCGAGCAGTGCATAGTCCGGGTGCTTCACGGTGAGTGAGGCGGCAGTCTCTGCAGCGAGATTGTCCAGTTCTGTGGTGGTAACGCCATCGTATAATCCTTCGATCACTTTCTTGGCCACATCGATGGAGTTCACAAACCGTCTGTCCAGACCATAGCAGAGTTTTTCAACGCGTGCCGTGATCTTATCGAATTTGACGGATTCTTTTTTTCCGTTCCTTTTAACTACAAACATGTGCTGAGGTATTAATGGTGGTAGTAAGTATGGTTAGTTTATGAGAGGTAATGCTTAGAAATCTTCATCCAGGGAAAAGGAGTTGTTTTCTTTGTTGCCTCCCATTACACCGGCTTTCTGGTAATCACCCACACGTTTTTCGAAGAAGTTGGTTTTGCCTTCGAGTGAGATCATTTCCATAAAGTCGAATGGGTTGTTGGCGTTGAACATCTTTTCACATCCCAGTTCCATGAGCCAGCGGTCTGCCACAAATTCGATGTATTGCTGCATGAGGCGGGCGTTCATGCCGATGAGGTCAACGGGCAGCGCGTCTGTGATGAACTCTTTTTCGATGCGTACAGCGTCTCCGATGATCTTGTACACCTGTTCTTTGGGAAGCTGGTTGCTGAGCATACTGTAAAGAAGGCAGGCGAACTCGCAGTGAAGACCTTCATCGCGACTGATCAGTTCATTGGAGAAAGTGAGGCCCGGCATGAGGCCGCGTTTCTTCATCCAGAAAATGGAGCAGAAGGAGCCGGAGAAGAAGATGCCTTCTACGGCGGCGAATGCTACCAGTCTTTCCGCAAAGGAGCCGTTCTCGATCCAGCGGAGCGCCCATTCGGCTTTCTTTTTCACGGCGGGTACTGTATCGATGGCATGGAAGAGATGGTGTTTTTCCTGTGGATCTTTCACATATGTATCGATCAGAAGGGCATAGGTTTCAGAGTGGATATTTTCCATCATGATCTGGAAGCCATAGAAGCAGCGTGCTTCGGGCAGTTGCACTTCAGACATGAAGTTGACGGCCAGGTTTTCGTTCACGATGCCATCACTGGCTGCGAAGAATGCCAATACATGGGAGATGAAATGACGCTCTCCGTCGTTCAGGCCAGCCCAGTCTTTCAGGTCTCCACTCAGATCGATCTCCTCAGCCGTCCAGAAACTGGCTTCATGCTTCTTGTACATTTCCCAGACTTTGGGATAGTTGATGGGAAGGATCACAAATCTGTCTTTGTTCTCCTGTAAAAGAATTTCGTTTTCGTGTTGCATACTATCGCTTTTTAATTCACATTTAATTTCGCAGGAGGGTAAGTGACAGCGATAATATGCCCACTACTTCATTCCTGGAATAAAGTACAGGCATCTATCATAGTTATGCATTTACCTTTTATGCGAAGGATTCAGCACAGGTTATACCGGCAGGTATTCTGACTTGTTTGTAGTCCGCTTTTTGAGGGCGGTGAACTTACAGTTGCGCAACAGTCCATGAGTTACACATGGTTCCCCTGAAATCTCCCGGAGGCTGCGAGCAGGTCCGGGAACCGGTACAAATTGCGTACAAGAGCTGACTGCAAACGTAGTATCCGGTGGAGCGTTTTCCAATTTAACTTAATCACAGGGTGTGTATAATTAATGGGGATGATTTGAAAGTGCAGGAATGATACGGCTTACGTCCGGCAAGGGTTTGCTAGTTGCAGAAGTATAACGGGTTTGGGGAGGATGATAGCCGGGAATGCCCGTTGGGATTGAAATGACGGACATAAAATGATAAATGGAAACCCTTAATGAGCTGCAGGAAATTTGATTGTTTGATAAAATTGGAAAATTTGTTGAACAGAAGTTGATATAACGGTTATCAATATACGATATCTGCGTACGTGTTTATAGCGATTACAAACCTTTTCATTGCTCATCCCGGCTGGTTTGCGGAAATTCCAGCTCTACCTTGTTTTTGGCATTTCGCAACCGGTTGTTACGTGTCTTGCGGACGCATTCAAAAAAATATTGATAAGTTCCGCCGTAAGACTAACGATCGTTACCTACTTTTGAATTGCCAAACAGATCCTGTCATCAGACAACCATTTTTTTCAGATGAAAACAACCAGCAGTATTCTCTTACTTCATGAAGTAGGTATTCATGACATCGACCTGGTCGGTGGCAAGAATGCTTCCCTGGGCGAGATGCTACAAAACCTAACCAATCTTGGTGTAAACATTCCCGGAGGTTTTGTCATCACAGTGAACGCCTACAATGAGTTTATCAAATTCAATAATCTCGACTCCACCATCCGGGCGCTGGTGAAGGAGATCGATTACAACAACGTGGAATCGCTTCGCCGCGCAGGATTGCAGGTCCGCAACCTGGTGCGAAACTCCAAATTCCCTCCGGAACTGGGGCAGCAGATTATCGAAGCTTATTACACACTCTCTGCAAAGTATGATCAGCAGGGTACAGATGTGGCTGTGCGTTCCTCTGCTACTGCGGAAGACCTGCCAGATGCTTCTTTCGCTGGTCAGCAGGAAACTTATCTCAACGTACGCGGACCAGCCGCGCTCATCGATGCAGTTCGTAACTGCTTTGCATCACTCTTTACAGACCGCGCTATCAGCTATCGCGAAACTTTCAAGTACGATCACTTCTCCGTGGGCCTTTCCGTTTGCGTGCAGAAAATGGTCCGTTCAGACCTTGGAAGCTCCGGCGTTGCTTTTTCGCTCGATACCGAAAGCGGTTTCAAAGATGTGATCGTGATCAACGGTTCCTACGGACTTGGTGAGATGGTAGTTCAGGGAAGTGTATCCCCCGATGAATTCATCGTGTTCAAACCCACGCTGGAAAAAGGATACAAATCCATCATCGAGAAAAAGCTCGGCGTAAAGGACCAGAAGATGGTATACGGCGATGATCCTGATGAGCGTGTACGTATCATCCCTACGGAACGTTCTGCCCAGTACCGTTTTTGTCTTTCCGATGAAAATATCCTGAAGCTCGCCGGATGGGTGGCCATCATCGAGCAGTACTACAGCAAGATCAAGAACCACTGGTGCCCTATGGACGTGGAATGGGCGCTGGACGGACTTTCACAGGAACTCTTCATTGTGCAGGCCCGCCCGGAAACCATTCACTCGCGCAAACAACACAATACCATCACAGAATATGTGATGAAGAACAAACCTGAAAATGCCAAACCCATCGTAAAAGGAATTGCCGTTGGCGATAAGATCGGCTCCGGCAAGGTCAGCATCATGTTCTCACTCGACAAGCGTGTGGAAGAAGGTCATGAATTTAAGGAAGGCGATGTTCTGGTAACTGATATGACGGACCCCGACTGGGAACCGATCATGAAGAAAGCATCGGCCATTGTTACCAATAAAGGTGGAAGAACCTGTCATGCGGCTATTGTTGCACGTGAGATGGGCGTTCCGGCCATCGTTGGTTGCGGCAATGCCACCGATATCCTCCAGGAAGGGCAGGCCATCACTGTCTCCTGCGCCGAAGGCGATGAAGGGTTGGTGTACGACGGAAAACTCGATTACGAGATCAACGAAACTTCTCTCGACGATCTTCCGCAAACGGATACTGCCCTCATGCTGAACGTGGCTTCACCAGCACTTGCATTCCGTTTTTCGCATATTCCGAACCGTGGCGTAGGACTGGCGCGCGAAGAGTTCATCATCAACAATTATATCGGCGTTCACCCGCTGGCATTGTTGCAGCACAAAGAGCTGAATGATCCCGAGCTCACACGCACCATCGAAAAACTCACCAAAGGATACGCCAACGAAGAGGAGTTCTTCATCAGGAAACTTTCCTATGGTATCGCCAAGATCGCTTCGGCCTTCTATCCCAATAAAGTGATCGTTCGGTTCTCCGATTTCAAGAGCAATGAGTACTTCAACCTGCTCGGCGGTAAACATTTCGAACCACATGAGGAGAACCCGATGATCGGATGGCGCGGCGCTTCCCGCTACTACTCCGAGAGCTACAAACCCGCATTCGGACTGGAATGTAAAGCCATTCAGCGCGTTCGCGAGGAAATGGGCCTCTCGAATGTGGTAGTGATGATCCCATTCTGCAGAACGGTTTCGGAACTGCTGAAAGTGAAGGAAACGATGAAAGAATTCGGACTGGTGCAGGGTAAGGATGGACTGGAAATCTACCTCATGGCAGAGCTTCCTTCCAATATCCTTATGGCGAGGGAATTTGCGCAGCATATCGATGGTTTCTCCATCGGCTCCAATGACCTCACCCAACTCACGCTGGGCCTTGACCGCGATTCCGCCCTCGTGGCGCATCTCTACGATGAACGCAATGATGCTGTAAAAAGAATGATCAGCATGCTCATAGACACCGCCAAAGAATGTAAAGTGAAAGTGGGCATCTGCGGACAGGGACCTTCAGACTTCCCTGATTTTGCACAGTTCCTGGTGGAAAGGGGGATCGATAGTATCTCCGTTACGCCGGACTCCGTGATCAAAACCATCAAAGCTATCAGCGCCATCGAAGCGAAAGCAGTGGTTGCGCAATAAGCGAATCATACAATAATGTACAAAACCCCGTAGCAATGGCTATGGGGTTTTTACTTTTTCATCAGCGTGTTGCCAGTCTGACTTGTATTTAGTCGCCTCCGGCGACGCGGTGTTCGCCGGAGGCGAGCGACTGGCAACACCCTGCTCTAATCATACTTTCTTCCTTTACTGTACAGGAATTCCCGGAAAGAAAAACGGAAGCTCAGTTGCACAAACGTTTCTTTGATCAGGTTATTGGCAACGGTGCCCCTGCGGCCCGCTTCCAGCGCCAGTCCATAACTCATCTTGCCACTCAGGTATCCGCCATATCCTATGGTGGCGCCCACTTCATCGATTGGCGTATTGTTCACGCGCAGATAGCTCCTGTTGAAATATCCGCCAACCTGCATATAACTTTTCTCGAATTTCATATTCCATTGTTCCACTATGTTGGACATCTGCACGCCTGCAGCGATCCTGTAGGAATTGATGGTGCTCCAGTTGGAACCACGTACACGGTTAGCCGCCCAGTCCTGGTAGGTATAATCCACGGTATAAGTGGTCCGGCCTTTACTGGTAAGCGCCAGTCCCAGATCGAAAGTCATGGGCAATGTGAAATGATCTTTGGCAATCACTTCCTCGTTGCGAATGACAGTATTACCTTGTTCTATTTTTACACTTTTTTCCCTGTCAAGATCTGTTTTGGCCGAGAATTTTCCACCCAGTGCATACTGCCAGCTCTTACCCAGTTTGCCGGAGTAAATAGCGCCGTATTCGAATCTGAATTTGTTGTAATAATCCTTTCTTTTGGTTTCGATGGGGTCCTCTGCATAGGCAGTTTGTAAAGATTCTGTCTGGTTCACAGATCCGGTGAGCAGTGATGTACGAACTCCCAGCGCCAGATGCTTGCCTGCATTGATAGCATTGTTCCAGCTGACGCTGTAAACGCCGCCGTCTCCTTCATACAATGCATCATAGGTTTCTGTTGAGCCTTCGATATTGAGTTTGGAACGATAGGAATAATTCACGTAGCTGTAGGGCATAAGACTGACGCCTGAGGTCCAGAATTTATTCAGTTTGATAGCCACCGAAAAATTCTTGATGAAGATATCGCGGCCTGTATTATTATCGCTGGTGATGGAATTACCAGCATAGCTAACAGTTTTACCAACAAAAGTGGCATTGCCCAGTAATACGCTTCTTTCCAGTCCGGCAATGGAAGCCGGGTTCTTGTTAAGCAGGTGGAATGGGTTGCTCATGAGGGCTGTACCTGCATTGGCAATGCCCGCTGTTTTATCGTAATACCTGTGCTCGATATCCCCGATGCCATAAGTGGAGTAGGGGGAGTTGATGCTTTGCGCCTGTGAAGCAACAACAATTAAAGAAAATATAGTTAGTACAATAATTCTGTATTGCATAATCAGTTTATTCAGTAGTGGTCAAAAGCGTGAGTTTGAGTTGGGAGGTATACTGTTGGTTCTGCCTGTTACCGATCACTGCCCGGTTGAGGCGGGTGGCGGAACCTGGACTTTCTTCCAGCGCAAACATGCCCATTTCCGCACTGTTGTTCAATGAGAGCAGGTAGGAGATATAATGTGTGATATCAAAACTGTAATTGGTATTCATTCTGTATGCCTCATCGATGTAAGGAGTAGCAGATAGTGTGTTCTGCCCCGTTACATCAGTCATCTGGTCTCCGATGATATTGGTGGCATTTGTCTGCGCCATGTTAAGGCTGGAGCAAAGTGGAAAAGTGTACTGTTCGAAACTTCCTTCTATAGGTTTCAGCACCAGGATTGCCTGCAGTAATTTAATGGTCTTGCCGAGGGTCTTGATGTCCTGCAGGCTGGGGAATTTCACTTTGAGCATTACGCCTGTGCCTGTTTGTGAAAATGCAAAAGGATGTGTTTCATCAGGAAAATATTCTTCCTGTCCGTCGTTCTTTTTTTCCAGCGGGGTGCCGGTCCTGTTGATGAGGATCTGGTTGAACTGGTATTCATTGCGGGTGAGGTAGAAGTCGATAGTATGTTTTTCGAAATACGGCCAGGTGGTATGATAGTGCATGCGCATCACCGTAGCGCTGTCTGTTTTGAACGAATACACGGCGCCGTTATCACCTGCATTGCTTTTGATGGTGATGCCCTTGAAATAGTTGAGCCAGGAATCCACGTCCTGAAAAGCAGCATCTTTATCCCGTATTTTCTGGAACATTTCCGATCCTTTATCATCCCTGATCTTCAATTCCAGCGAATCCCTGGCCGGGCTGATCGTCCGGTTCACTGTGGAAAGGGCAGGAGGCAACCAGCCAAAGCTGCTGGTATTCCAGATCCTGTTTGAATAGGTATAGTCCGCCTGTTCCGACATTTCAAACGCAGTGAAAGAAATTGGTTTTGAAGTATCGCCATACCATGAATTATTTGGTTTCAGTACCAGCACCAGCGAATCATACACTGCATCGTCCGGAATTTCCGCATTTTGTGCAGCGGCTGGTAATCCAAGCTGGAAGAAGGTTTGGGCGATGGTTGGCCCCATGATCGGATCTTCCGTTCTGCCTACGAAAAGCACAGTGGTCCCCGAAGTGGGGAATGAGTCCAGCACAACCGTAGAAAGAAAAGGTGTAAAAGTATCCACTGTAATGAGCCTCGTAAAACTATCCTGCATTCCGGTCCCGAACTGTATTTCTTTTTTCTGGCAAGCCACAATACCCAACCCGCAAAAAACAATGAGCCAACAAATATTGCGAGGGGTGTAAATATGCGTGATCATTCCTGGGTTGTTCATTTGTGCGCAATATATCCGCCACCATTTGGTGCATTTTGTTATTATATATCAGCCCCGCAATTAAATCGGCAGAATTCCATTTTCTATCTCCGAATTCACACCCGGCCACTATCTCCTGCCTCATTCCCAACCCTCACTAATTAACCACCTGCTCAAAAAAAAATGATCATTTACTCTTACTGTCGCACCCGTTCCCTCTTCCCCCTCTCAAGAATGAAATCGACTAAAAGGGTGATTTTTCTTTCGCCTTTTCAGAGTGCCATGCAAAGAAGTGGGTGGGTTTGTGCGGGCCTTCGAAACAAAAGCTCCACAGCATATCTCAGCACCACCGCCCATCCCACCAACCACCGCCCAATAAATAAAAAAAAGCGTTGGTTTGTTTCACAGCCCGCACAAACCCACCCCTTCTTTGCCCGCCCATAAAAGACAAAATCACCCTTTTAGTCGATTTCATTCCACCCTCCATCTATTTTATCATATTGTTTGCGCCCCACCCAGATACTTTGTGCAAAATTTATTCAAATGAAACATCCGGTTTTCCTGATCATTCTTTCTTCTCTGTTCATGCTATCTGCCTGCTCCAAAAACAGCTCCGACGATGATTCCGACCTGGTCGGTAACTGGGTGCGCAGCGAAGATTTCAGGGGTGATCCCAGGAGTGAAGCGGTTTCATTTGTGATAGGCAACAAAGCGTATGTGGGAACAGGGCTTTTTGCAACGAATGCCCAGTACAGCAATAAGTTTTACAGACTGGACCTCGACTTCGGCTACTGGGAACCAGTGGCCGACTTTCCCGGCGAGATGCGCCGTGGTGCTGTGGCTTTTGCTGTTGGGGGTAAAGCCTATATAGCCTGCGGATTCAATGGCCCCGCCAATAAAATGCTGAATGATTTCTGGGAATATGATCCGGCGCTCGACAAATGGACAGAGCTCGATCCCTTCCCCGGGGATCCCCGTCGCAATGCAGTGGCATTTACGGTTAATGATAAAGGTTATATCGCTACCGGATACAATACCAGCGCCATGTCTGATTGCTGGGAGTTCAATCCTTCTGATAAAAGCTGGACGGAAAAAGCCAGTATTCGCGGACGAAAACGTTCACAGGCCGTGGCTTTTGTCATAAATGGCAAAGCCTATGTATGCAGTGGTAACAATAATGGCGAAGCATTGAATGATTTGCAATCGTTTGATCCAACCGGCAACAGCGGACAGGGCGCCTGGACTGATCTCCGCAAGCTCACTAATGTAAGTGACGAAAGTTATGACGATGATTATGCCAATATTGCCCGTTACGGAGCAGTAGCTTTCACCATGGGAACAAAAGTGTACCTGGCTACAGGCCGCGCCGGATCACTGATCTCTGATACCTGGGAGTATGATGCCACCAATGATCTCTGGACAAAGAAAACATCCTTCGAAGGAACTGCCCGCGAAGGTGCTGTAGGCTTCACACTGAAAGACAGGGGTTTTCTGCTCACCGGCCGCAGCGGCTCCGAGATCTTCGACAATATGTTCGAGTTAAAACCATTTGATGAACAGGACGACAACGACAACTATTAAACCGTAATTGTTATAGTTAAGATAAAATAGCCGGTTTGCGAGGCGCTGCAATGTTTTGCATGCAGCGCCTCGCTAATTTGGCGGCTCAATTAAACAATGAGAAAAGACAGTGCGCTGGATGTTTTTGCCTACGTGTTAGGATTCAAACCCGCTAAAACGGTGGTGCATCGTCTGCTTATCATTTCTTTGCATATCCTGGGATGGGGGCTTTTCCTCACGCTGCCTTTGCTGATCTACCGCATCGAGATCCTCGATACTTTTTTCCTGTACAGGGAAGTGATCAACAAAGTGTTCCTTATTCTTCTTTTCTATTTTCATTATTATTTTCTCATTCCAAGATTCTTTCAGAAAAAACAATATGGAAAATATTTCCTTACCATACTCGGTTGCTTGCTCGTGATCTGCCTGCAGCAACTGGTGGTGGAATCTTTCATTCAATACAAGTTCCGGAAACAGGCTGGAATGGTGATCAGAACAGGGCCCAATCGTTTCTTTCATCGTCTTTCCCCCGTTGGTAAAATGCAACTGGCGCCAATGGTAGGCTCTGTTACAGTGAACAGGGATACCACTGTGATCAGAAGAGTAGGGCCTGATGGAAGCTTCGTGGAAAATATAGAATACAGGAAATCCACCGACCAGGAGAAAGATACTGTGGTAGTGCTGACCACGCGCACTGTTCCTGCAGGTGATCAAAGCCGTGAACGCTTTGTTGAACGCAGTTTTTCTCTGGGAATCCCCGCCATGCCAATGGGGCGAACACTGGCCATTGCCGGCGATATGCCTGTGATGAAACTGTTTGGATCGGAAATTCCACTGATGGCTTTGCCCATGTTGCTGATGGACACACTTACTTCAGCCGTCATCATTCTGCTGATCAGCGGATTCATCAAGCTGGCCAATTCACTGCTCATCAGTGAAAAACAGAAGAAAGTACTGGAAACGGAAAGACTGAATGCCGAGCTCAGTTTTCTTAAACTGCAGATCAATCCGCATTTCCTTTTCAATACCCTCAACAGCATCTATTCACAGGCGCATCTAAAATCGGAACAAACAGAATACTCCATCCTGAAGTTCAGCCAGATCATGCGTTATGTGCTGTATGATACCAGTACCGAAAAGATCACACTCAGGAAAGATCTTGAATATATCAGCAACTATATCGATCTCCAAAAACTTCGATTATCCAAAAACGTTACAGTCAGGTATAATGTTACCGGCCATACTGATAACCTGTTGATTGCACCATTGCTCCTTATCACTTATATCGAAAATGCATTTAAACATGGCGTGAGTTATACCATTCCTTCCGAGATCAGGATCAACATAGATGTGATCGGCAATAGCCTGCTGCTCACAGTTTCCAATGCCATCACCTCTTCGCGCCAGACGGGGTATGAAGGGGTGGGACTGATCAATGCAAAAAGAAGGCTGGATGTTTTATATCCCGGCAGATACCTGCTGGATGTGGTAGACAATAAATCCCTCTACATTGTTAACCTCAAAATCGAATTGGACCATGAAAATTAATTGCCTCATCATCGATGATGAACCCTGGGCGCTGGACCTGATGGAAGACTTTATTCAGAAGATCCCCTATCTCAGGCTGGTGGCCAGGTGTGAGGGGCCCATGGCAGCAAGGCCGTATTTCGACAAGGAAGAGATCGATCTCATTTTCCTGGACATCAGGATGCCTGATCTTTCCGGGATCCAGTTCCTCAAAACACTTCCAAGGAAACCGTCAGTGATCTTCGTTACGGCCTACAATGAATTTGCAGTGGAAGGATTTGAACTGGATGCTATCGATTACCTGCTGAAACCTGTACCGTTCGACAGGTTGGTAGGCGCAGTGAGCAAGGCATATGAATATATCAGCTTCCGCAAGAACAACCGGCAGTTGAACTCCAATGAAGATTTCATTTTTATCAAAACCTCCCACAAGATCCAGAAGATCTTTTACGAGGACATTATCTATCTCGAAGGCCTGAAAGATTACACGCGTATCCATCTTTCCGGTAGCAGAAAGCCCATCGTAACTTTACAAAGCCTGAAGTACTTCGAAAGCCGTTTGCCTTCCACCGGCTTTATCCGCATCCACCGCTCCTATATTGTTTCCCTCCGTAAACTGGATACGGTCAGCCGGAAAACTGTATTTCTCGGAGAAACAGAACTCCCCTGCAGTGAGCATTACCGCAATATTTTATATACTTTGATCGGGGAAAATTTATAAGAACTGGCGGGTTTCCATTTTTCTACGAATTGGTTTTTGTATTGATATGTTAAAAACCTGATCCGGCCTGCATTTAAAATGCCACAGGGATGCATTTTTTTTCAGGATACCGTACATTTGCCAGGGTCCAAATAGTAAAAATCCAGCATTGCTCTGTATAATCCCAGGGCAATTTTATTTCAGGTATCCCGTTGATAGAAAAATATGCGGAAGTAGCACGCATGATTTTTTACCCTAAAAAATGGAATGAGTCCATGCAAAAACCAAGGAAGAAGTTAAGGCTGGCCACATTGGTTAGGGCCACAGTGTTGGGCGTTCTGATTGTATTACACTGGTCATTCGTACCTTTCACAACAGATGGAACTGCATCAACCCCTTTATCTAAAAAGATTTTCTTTGCTCCGAGCCCCATTGGAAGTATCGAGTACCATGCCATTGCCTGGTCCCTTTCCAAAATGGCGGTGTATGATAGCCTGCATCTCGAAGAGCAGGGACTGAGCCGAACAGTTTTCCAGATGGCGCTTAATGGAATGGAAAAACTGAAGAAGACCGGCCTCATCCGCGATAATATCCTCTCTATAGCAGATTTCTCCAAGCCAAGCAGCGAAAAACGCCTGTTTGTGATCGACCTCAATAATTATCAGGTACTTTTCCATAGCCTGGTGGCCCATGGGAACCGCTCCGGAAGAGAGTCCGCAAATGTATTCTCCAACAAGCCCAGAAGTAATGCCAGCAGTTTGGGTTTCTATGTAACCGGTCAAACCTATCGCGGCAGTAATGGCTATTCCCTGAAATTACAGGGGATGGAAAAAGGTATCAATGATGCTGCTTTCCGCAGGGCCATTGTGGTGCATGGCGCCGATTATGTATCGGACTCATGGATCAACAGCCGGGGTTATATTGGAAGAAGCCAGGGTTGTCCGGCAGTGCCGACAGATATCAGCCGTCCGTTGATAGACGAGATCAAAGATGGAACAGTGCTGTTTATCTACCATCCCACATCCGCTTATATTTCCCGTTCAAAGTTGGTGCGTTGATCAGGCATAATGTGCTGAGTTATTCACATCCGCATACTGCGTGGTAATAAAAAACCGTTATCTAAACGGCCACAGCGTTTATCTTTGACAATTAATTTTTTATTATGCTAAAGGTAGGCGTTTTCGGCGTAGGCCATCTGGGTAAGTTCCATCTGAACAACTGGAAGGAGATGAAGGATGTAGAACTGGTAGGCTTTTTTGACCCTTCAGATGATGCAGCACAGCAAGTAACTGAAAAATATCAAATCCCCAGGTTCCTGGACCCTGAATTACTGATGGATGCAGTGGATGCCGTAGACATTGTAGCACCCACCACTTACCATTTCGATCTCTGCAGAAAAGCTATCCGGAAAGGCAAGCATGTATTTGTGGAAAAGCCCCTGGCCAATACCATGGATGAAGCGCGTGAACTGGTGAAACTGGTGAAAGAGTCCAATATCAAGTTCCAGGTGGGGCATGTTGAAAGGTTCAACCCTGCTTTCCTCTCCCTCTCCGGTCTCGATCTGCAGCCCATGTTCATTGAAGTGCATCGCCTGGCGGAATTCAATCCCCGTGGCACGGAAGTGAGCGTGATCCTTGACCTGATGATCCACGACATCGATATTATCCTCAATCTCGTGAAGAGTGAAGTAAAGATGATCTCCGCCAGCGGCGTAGCCGTTATGACGGATACACCTGATATCGCCAACGTGAGGATCGAGTTCAATAACGGATGTGTTGCCAACCTCACTTCCAGCAGGATCTCTATGAAGAAGATGCGTAAAATGCGTTTGTTCCAAAAAGATGCGTATATTGGTGTTGACTTCCTTAACAAGAAATCCGAACTGATCAAACTCAAGAGCCCGCTGGATGTGGATGCCTTCTCGTTTGAGCTGGATACACCACACGGGAAACGGACCATCGCGGTGATTAACCCACAAGTACCTGAAGTTAATGCGATAAAAAAAGAGCTCGAATCTTTCCGCGATGCCATCGCGGGCAATACACCTACACGTGTGTCTGAAGTAGATGGTTACAGAGCAATGGACGTAGCGCATCAAATACTTCAGAAAATTAAAAACAACAGTATTGTTGCCTAAACCTTTTAATGGATCAGAAAAACCAATCCACAGTGCCTGGTACCTGCTAAGTGATTATACTGCTGCCGTACTCGGGTGGATCGTTTTTTACTTTGCCAGAAGGTATTTTCTCAATGAGCATATCATCGTCAACAACAAGATCTATCTGAACGACAGATTCTGGTTGGGATTGATGATCATCCCCATTGGGTGGGTTGTATTCCAGGGTTTGCTGGGGGCGTACCAGTCTCTCTACAGGAAATCAAGGCTGAGCGAGTTCGCATTGACCGTGCTCAGTTCCCTCATTGGCTGTACGCTGATCTTTTTTGCCCTGGTGATCAATGATCCCCAGCATCACTATACTTATTTCTACAATGCGCTGGCCACTTATATCGGTGTGCAGGTACTATTCACCTGGGTGGGCCGTCTGGTGATCCTTTCGCGGGTAAGACAACAACTCCTGCGCGGGAATGTGCATTTCAATACCCTGCTCGTAGGCGGCAATTCCGTTGCCACCAGGATCTTTAAGGAAACCCGCGAAGGCCTTGCCAATGCCGGCTTCCACTACAAAGGGTTCCTGGCGGCAGGGCAGGAGCCCAACGGTATCCGGGAATACCTGCCGCAGTTTGGTTCGTATAAGGATATGAGTGAGGTGATAGATCAGCGCGGTATCAAGCTGGTTGTGATTGCGGTAGACAAGAACGAAAAACAACAGATCAATCATATTGTGGAAGTGCTGAGCGAAAAAGATGTGGAAGTGAAGATCGTTCCCGATACGCTCGACATCCTTTCCGGCAGTGTTCGAACCAGCAATATCACCGGCGCCCTGCTCTCCGATATCCGCACAGACCTGATGCCGGAATGGCAACAGAATATCAAACGCGTGGTGGATGTTGTGGTGGCGATTTCCGGGCTTATTCTATTGAGCCCCTTCCTGGCCTATGTTGCCATCAGGGTAAAACTTTCATCGCCCGGTCCGGTTATCTACTCACAGGAACGGGTAGGGTACAGAGGGAGAAGATTCCATATTTTCAAATTCAGGAGCATGTTCAATCATGCTGAAGCCAATGGACCGCAACTGTCCGATACCGATGATCCAAGGATCACTTCCTGGGGCAGGATCATGCGCAAGTGGCGTGTAGATGAACTGCCACAACTATGGAATATCCTCAAAGGCGATATGAGCCTGGTAGGACCAAGACCTGAAAGAGAGTATTATATCCGCAAGATCCAGCAAGAAACGCCCTATTATAATTACCTGCTGAAAGTGAAGCCGGGCCTCACTTCCTGGGGAATGGTGCAATTCGGATATGCCAGCTCAGTGGAAGAGATGGTAACGAGAATGAAATATGATTTGATTTATATCGAAAATGTTTCGCTGGCCATCGATCTGAAGATCATGCTCCATACCCTGCGCATCCTCTTTCTCGGCAAGGGCAAGTGATTTGCTTTGTATCTCCTTTGTAATCCCTTATTTTTGATAAAAGGTACGTTCGTGCACAGACTTCTACTACTCATTGGCTGGTGCTTACTGCTTCAATCCTCACTCTACGCGCAATCAAACTACTGGCAACAGGAAGTTCACTATACCATCGACGTTAGTTTGAACGACAAGGAACATACCCTCGATGGTATGCTTAAGCTGCAGTACATCAATCATTCTCCCGATACACTTCATTTCATCTGGTTCCATTTATGGCCCAATGCCTACAAGAACGATCGTACGGCATTCTCCGATCAACTGCTGGAGAACGGCCGTACTGATTTCTATTTTTCGGATATGGAAAAACGCGGGTATATCAACAGGCTTGATTTCCGCGTGAACAATGCCAGTATCAGAACCGAAGATCATCCGCAATTTATTGATGTGGTGAAAGTTTGGCTCCCTCAACCATTGGCGCCCGGCGCACAAACCCAGATCACTACACCATTCCATGTGAAGTTGCCCGGCGTTTTCAGCAGAAGCGGCTGGAAGGACCATGCATACCAGGTAGCGCAATGGTATCCAAAACCGGCGGTGTACGACAAACAGGGCTGGCATCCCATGCCTTATCTGGACCAGGGAGAATTCTACAGTGAATATGGTAGTTACGATGTGCGCATCACCGTTCCCGAATACTATGCTGTTGCCGCCACCGGCAATCTGGTGATGGGATCTTACCTCCCCCCGGCCGGTTCAGCACCCGCTCCGAAAAAAGTAGAAAAGAAGAAACATCCTTTCCTCATGGAGAAGAAGCCGGTGAAGAAACCTGCAACTTCATCCTTCAATAAGAACAAGAATAAAAAAGCGGCGCTCGCCATCACTAACGATCCTCCGCCGGATGCGCCTGTTAAGGTAGAAAGAGCCATACCTACACGCACCCTGCAGTTCAAACAGGACCGTATACACGATTTTGCCTGGTTCGCCAATCCTGAATTCATTCTCGATTCCGATACAATCCAGCTGGCTTCCGGCCGCCTGGTCACCGCCAATGTATTCCGCTTGCCATCCAAAAGCGAATTATGGAAAAAAGGACTCCCTATGCTGAAAGAAGCCATCCGCTGGCGTTCTGAAGTGATCGGCGAATATCCTTATGATGTGGTAAGTGTTGCAGAAACACCCATGGGGTTCAGCGGCGGAATGGAATATCCCACCATCACCAGCATTTCTCCGGTGAGCACTGCTTCAGACCTGGAAAGACTGATAGGTCACGAAGTAGGCCATAACTGGTTCTACGGCGTTATCGGCTCCAATGAAAGAGACAATCCCTGGATGGACGAAGGCATCAATACCTATTACGATATCCGCTTTAGTGAGCTTAATAAAGACTCCGGTGGAAACTGGATGACCCGCCGCATTCCTGAAGACGATCCGCGTTTGTTCGTGTCCGTTGTTGCCAAAGACAAACTGGACCAACCCATCACCACTAAAAGCGCGGATTTCACTCCGCTCAACTATGCCGTAGTGGCCTACATGAAAACAGGCCTCTGGATGCAGGAGCTTCAGAAAACGCTGGGCACCCGCCTGTTCGACAGCTGCATGCAGGAGTATTTTAAACAATGGCAGTTCAGGCATCCTTCGCCTGATGACTTTCGTAAAGTAATGGAAGAGACTTCCGGCCGCAACCTGGATAATTTCTTCAAAGAACTGGACCGTAAAGGAGATATATCCCCGTATTTCGGCAGAAAGAAACTCAAACCCACTTTCATGTTCAACTTCAGGGATAACGACAAAGTGAATTACATCAACTTCTTCCCTGCGCTGGGCTATAACAGTTATGATAAACTCATGGCCGGCCTGCTTATTCATAATTACAATCCGCCTTTCCATAAATTCCGTTACGTTCTTGCACCGCTCTATGCATTCGGCAGCAAACAGGTGAATGGCGTGGGAAGGATCGGTTATACCTTTCTGCCCGACAGGAAAATAAGAAAGATCGATATCGGCCTTGGCGCCGCACGCTTTTCCACGATGGAAGGTGTTGACAGCAACAGCAATAAACTGTTTGGCGGTTATTACAGGTTCACGCCGCAACTGCGGGTCACCTTCGGTAACAAGACCGCCCGTAACCCCATCGAGCACTGGATAGAATGGAAGACCTTCATCATTGGTGAGCGTGGTTTCAATTACGCTTTGAGCAGCAAGGACTCTCTTTATCATCCTTACAAAGGAGAAACGAAAACCAGCTATATCAATCAACTGACCTGGAACGTTACCAATTACAGGACCCTGTATCCCTATGATGCGCAATTCCAGATCCAGCAGGGGGATGGCTTCTACCGGGCATCCGCAACCGGTAATTATTTTCTCAATTACGGTACAGGTGGCGGTTTACAGGTGCGCGCCTTTGCAGCCAGGTTCGGCTATATCGGCGGCCATACACCTGAAAAAGAATTCCGCACCATCAGGTACCAGCCCAAACTCACGGCCGTACGTGGTTATGAAGATTACACCTACAGCAATTATTTTATCGGTCGTAACGAACAGGAGGGGATCGGTAATCAACAGATCATGGTCCGCGATGGCGGCCTCAAACTGCGCACTGATCTTTTTCAGGACCTCCAGGGAAGGTCCGATAACTGGATCGCTTCCATGAACTTCAACACCACGCTTCCGGCAAAAATGTTCCCCATCGAACTACCTGTTCGTTTGTTCCTGGACGTTGGCACCTATGCTGAAGCCTGGAAGAAAGATGCCTATACCAGCCGTTTTCTCTATGTGGGCGGCGTACAACTGGTGCTGTACCGCGAACTGATCAATATCTATATACCGGTGGTGTACAGCAAAGAATTCCGCGATAATCTCAAAACAGTTCCCGAAGAAAACAAATTCCTGAAGAAGATCTCTTTCAGCATCGATATTCACAGGTTGAACCTGCGCAGGATGACTAAAAACTATTATTCATTCTAAGGCATAGCCCGGCATGCAGCCCCTTCCCGCCATACGATACCTGACACGGTCAGAACTGGATGTCCAGCGCTGGGATGCCGCTATCCAAAAGGCTGATAACGGGCTTCCCTATGCGTACAGTATTTACCTGGACCATATGTGTAAGCAATGGAGCGCGCTGGTCCTGGGTGATTACGAAGCCGTGATGCCACTCACCTGGAACAGCAAATACGGAATAGCTTATTTGTACCAGCCTCCATTTACCGCGCAGCTGGGGATATTCGGGAATCATCTCACGCCTTCACTGATCGAGGCTTTCCTGTCTGCCATTCCCAAAAAATTCCGCCTGATCGAGATCGAGCTCAACCAGGCCAATGCTTTTAAAAATACCAGTGCCAATAAAGATGCCAATACCAGCTCCCGAAAGAACGCCAGCATTTCCCTTCGCAACAACTATGTACTGGACCTCAGGTCTCCCTACGAAACTCTTCAATCTGGATACCGTGAGAATATCCGGCGCAATATCAAAAAGGCGCAGCAGCTCAATAGCCGTTATGAAACAAATATTCCCATTTCAGAGGTACTAAGTCTTTCCAAATCCCAGATGCAGGGGATCACCAACCTTACCGACCGCGATTATCAGAACTTTGAATCGCTCTTCAACCACCTGCATGAGCAAAGCAAAGCCATTGCCTGCGGTGTCTATGATGTCAACAACAACCTGCTTGCCAGCTGTGCTTACGTATTTTCGAACAATCGTGCCTGTTATATCCTGGTAGGCAATCATCCCAATGGCCGCACCAGTGGCGCCTCTCATTTCCTCATCGACCGTTTCATTCACCAGCATGCGGGCCAGGACCTCATTCTTGACTTCGAGGGTTCCGATATCCGCAACCTGGCTTTCTTTTACAGCAGTTTCGGCGCGAGCCTGGAAACATATCCGTCACTCCGTATTAACCGCCTACCGTGGCCAATTCGCCTTCTCGGGATCTGAAAAAGCAGTCTGGAAAACAAACCGTCGCGGGAGGATATTTATTGAGCGATGGATAGGATAGATGGGGCGGGAGGAATGCTATTGTGCTTTTTTCGCTTTTGTTTTCAAGGCCTGTTTTTCAGAACCCTCGCCGGCATGATGTTGCGGGTGCATCAGTTCTGTTTTATATTTGGTTAGTCTGATGAAATCCGATAGGTCTGCCGTTACGCATTTCGGTTAAATATTGCTGTTAGGATTAATGAGAATGAATGGTGGAAGGATGGTATTCTGGAAATGAATGAAAGTGGAATAACACTATAAAGGAATTCAGGAATAATTGAATATTGAATTAGTAGTATTAAGGACTGATTGACAAAACGCAATTCAATCCATCATTACTCAAAAATTCCAAAGCCCGGACACCGCAGCATCATTTCATCAGCACTGCTGCACTCTCACCCATCCCCCTCTCACAGCGTGATTGAGCGAACGGGATATGTCATAAGCGGCCTCAGAATCGTAAGCGAAGAAGATCAATAGAATTACTACCGCCTGATCCAACCAACCCACAGCCCATCAATCAACCCAAAGCGCTGGTTCGTTTCTCAGCCGCGTAGACAGATCCCTTCGCGAACCCAGCCCAATAAACCATTGCGAATATCACGCCCCTAACTCAAATCCCCATTTCGCGTTCCTCAAGGATTTTTTCTGCTATGAGGATATCCAGCGGTCTGGTGATCTTGATATTTGTGGGTTCACCTTCCAGCAGATGTATTTTCACGCCTAGTTTTTCCACTACGCTGGCTTCGTCGGTAAAGCTTTCATCATATTCCTGTTCGAATGCTGCTTTGATGAGGTCCGAGTAGAATGTTTGCGGTGTTTGTATGATTTTTATTTTGTTGCGGTCTATTGCAGCATTCCCATTGAAGGTTTCGATGCGGATACTATCAACTGCGGTTACGGCGGGGATGGCGTTGCCGCGTTCCTGGGCCATATTGAAGCAGCGGCGGATGAGGTCCGGGGTGAGGAGGCATCTTACGCCATCATGAACGAAAACGATGGAGTGTTGGTGGATATGATCCAGTCCGTTTTTGACGGAATGGAAACGTGTTTCCCCTCCCGTGGTCATCCAGATGCGATCGGGATCGAAGGTGGAGCGAAGGATCTCATGACCTGTCTGGAGATGTGATTCAGGCAGAACGAGGATGATGGTGAGGTCATCGAATGCTTCCAGGAAGGCGGTGAGTGTGTACCAGAGCACGGGTTTATCGCGCAGGGGCAGGAATTGTTTGGGGACCTGGGTACCCATACGGAGGCCGGATCCACCGGCTACTATCACGGCAAATTTCTTCATTCGTTTTGGTTGTGATGGGTGGCGGCGGGCAATCGTCAGAACTCATTATCGCCACCAAGCAACTCTCTTTCGATTTCCTCCATCTGAACTATGTCCCAGGCCTCACTTTCGGAGGGGGTTACGTTCAGCAGGTCCAGCAGTTCCATTTGGTCCAGCTGGTCTTTTACAGACGATTGAAGCTCACAGATTACAAAGCTGGCCTGTTGCTCGTAAAAGGTTTGTTGAAGCTTTAACAATGTTTCAGCGGCAGCTTCGTCCATGTTTTCAATGTCTTTCAAATTAACGATCACGTTCTTAACGTCAATTTGGAGGAAAGGAAGCAGACTTTCACTCAATTCCGCTGTCATATTGCCAGAAAGAACTGGTTCTTTGATGTAAATGACATGGAATTTTTGCTTGGTATCAATTTTGACCTTCATAACACACTTGGTACTTGTTAACAACCGTTAATAAGACGGCTCGAACAGATGTCAAAAATATTCGTTATTATTGTATAACACAACAAATTATAAAAATGGACAACAATTTTTCAGCCCAGGTGAAAGAGATCATTTCGTTTAGCAGGGAGGAGGCTTTAAGGCTGGGGAACGATTTTATCGGTACCGAACATTTGTTGCTGGGGTTAATCCGGGAAGGAGAGAACACTGCTGTCCGCATTCTCAAGAGCTTCAATGTAGACCTTTATGAGCTCAGAAAGGAAGTGGAGATGGCGGTGAAGGACAAAACCGGAAAGAATATTGCCAACATAAATAGTTTACCCCTAACCAAACAGGCGGAAAAGGTAATTCGTGTAACCGTGCTCGAGGCAAAAGCGCTCAAGAGCCCTACGGTGGAAACCGAACACTTGATGCTCTCGATTCTCAAGAACAAAGAAAACATAGCTACTCAAATTTTAAATCAATTCGACGTGGATTACGATCTTTTCAGAAATGAATTAGGCGTGGTGAAGAGCAACGACGTACGAAGCGAGTACGCTGATGAAGGTGAAGATGATTTTGATGAAGAGAAAAAATATTCGCAACAGAAATCACGCGCATCAGGCAATGCAAAAAGCAAAACGCCCGTGCTCGATAATTTCGGCCGCGACATCACCAGACTTGCAGAGAACGGATCACTCGATCCCATCGTAGGACGTGAAGCCGAGATCGAACGTGTATCTCAGATCCTCTCACGCCGCAAAAAGAACAACCCGATCCTCATCGGTGAACCAGGTGTTGGTAAAACCGCTATCGTGGAAGGATTGGCGTTACGTATCGTGCAAAGAAAAGTATCACGCGTGTTGTTCGACAAACGTGTGATCTCACTGGACCTCGCCGCTCTCGTGGCAGGCACCAAATACCGTGGTCAGTTTGAAGAAAGAATGAAAGCGATCATGAACGAGCTCGAAAAGAACCGCGACGTGATCCTGTTCATCGATGAGATCCACACCATCGTGGGCGCCGGCGGCGCTTCCGGTTCACTGGATGCTTCCAATATCTTCAAACCAGCCCTCGCCAGAGGTGAGCTCCAATGCATCGGCGCTTCCACGCTCGACGAGTACAGGATGTATATCGAAAAAGATGGCGCCCTCGACCGCCGCTTCCAGAAAGTAATGGTTGAACCGCCTTCCGTAGACGAGACCATCCAGATCCTCAACAATATCAAGTCCAAATACGAAGACTACCACAACGTTACTTACAGCGACGATGCCATCGAGGCTTGTGTGAAACTCAGCGACCGCTACATCACAGACCGTCTCCTGCCAGACAAGGCAATCGACGTGATGGATGAAGTAGGCGCACGCGTTCACCTCAAGAACATCAATGTGCCCAAAGAGATCCTCGATCTCGAGAAGAAGATCGAAGATGTAAAAGTGGAAAAGAATAAAGTGGTGAAGAGTCAGAAGTTTGAAGAAGCCGCTTCCCTCCGCGATACTGAAAAACGCCTCCAGGAAGAACTGGAAAAAGCGAAAGCAGGATGGGAAGAGGAAAGCAAACACAAACGGTATCCCATAGACGACGAAGCCATTGCCGAAGTGGTGAGCATGATGACCGGTATCCCCGTTAAACGGATGGTACAGGCTGAAAGCGAAAAACTCCGTCGCATGTCTGAAGACATGAAGGGAATGGTTGTTGGTCAGGACGAAGCCATCGAGAAAGTGGTGAAAGCCATCCAGCGTAACCGCGTGGGCCTGAAAGATCCGAAGAAACCCATCGGTACCTTCATCTTCCTCGGACCTACCGGTGTAGGTAAAACCGAGCTGGCGCGTTCACTCGCCCGTTATATGTTCGACTCTGAAGATGCGCTGGTGCGTATCGATATGAGTGAATACATGGAAAAATTCACCGTGAGCCGCCTGATCGGCGCTCCTCCCGGATATGTTGGATACGAAGAAGGTGGTCAGCTCACCGAAAGAGTGCGCCGCAAACCTTACTCCGTGATCCTGCTGGATGAGATCGAAAAAGCACACCCCGATATTTACAATATCCTGTTGCAGGTGCTGGACGATGGTCAACTCACCGATGGTCTCGGTAGAAAAGTGGACTTCAAGAATACTACTATCATCATGACTTCGAATATCGGTGTACGCCAGTTGAAAGATTTCGGGGAAGGTGTAGGTTTTGCAACAGCAGCCCGCACTCAATCTTCCGATGAGAACAACAAGGCTGTGATCGAGAAAGCGCTGAAACGTACTTTCTCTCCCGAGTTCCTCAACCGTATCGATGATGTGATCATCTTCAATTCCCTCACCAAGGAGAATATCTTCAAGATCATCGATATCCTGATGAAGGGTGTTACCAAGCGTTTGCAATCACTCGGATTCACACTGGAGCTCACCGAAGAAGCGAAGAACTTCATTGCAGAGAAAGGTTACGATGTTCAGTTCGGCGCCCGTCCGCTGCACAGGGCCATCCAGAAATACCTGGAAGATCCGCTGGCGGAAGAGATCCTGAACCTGCACATCAAACAGGGTGATACCATGATTGCGGACCTGGACAAAGAGAACAACAAGATTACGTTCACTATCCAGGAACCCAGTAAGTCAACAAAATCAGAAGCATAAGCTCAATATAGTTTTTCACTACAAGGAAACACTTAGGCTCCGTCGAAAGGCGGGGCCTTCTTTTTGCAAAGTAATAGACTCGCATGCGCCGGGGGTGACTAAAGAGGGCGGCGTGCGGGCAGTCGCTCGCCTCCCGGCGAGTGACTTGTATTTGCTCGCCTCCGGCGAGCACTGTGTCGCCGGAGGCGACGGAATAATACTCACTCGCCAGAGGCGAGCGAGTGGGGTCTCCGAATAGCAAAGAGATGCCCTCTTTTCATCGCCTCTGTTTGCAGATTAAAATCCGTTAAGTGTATACTTTTTTCCCAATAGCCATCGTTTAAAAAATATAAGTCCTTGTGTTTTGCTTCCTTGATGAGGCGCCGGCCATTTTTCGCGATGCCACCACCCTGATCAGGGGCATGGACACTACTAAAAAATCCAGTGCTTACCGAAAACCAGGTGACTTACAGTAGTGAGTCCACTTTGTCGTCGCCCACTACATTATTAAGGAGGCGGGCCAGTTTGCTGGACCGCTTTCTTGTTTTACAGAATCAAATGCTTTAACATTGCGGCATGAGTTCTGCCAACAATTGGAAGCACCGCATGCGCGTATTGAACCGTATCGTTCCAAAGAAATTCTACCGCTTGTTCGGCAACCGCAATATGCGTTGGCAACCTCATTCTTTCTACTCCATCAAACCCGGCTATCACCACGCCATCAGCGCAGAAGATTTTGATGATACGATCAATAAAGATGAATGGCAGCGCAGCGTGTATGAGCTGGCGCTGGCAAAAGCGTCCGCCATGGATCAGCCATCGATCCTCGATATCGGATGCGGAAGCGCATTCAAACTCGTGAATATGTTCGGCAGGTACAAGATCACAGGCGTAGAGGTGGAGCCTACCTTCAGTTGGTTGAAACAACAATACCCGCAACATGAATGGGCGCTTTTTGATGAAACAGATCCTGCTTCACTGGAAGGCGACCTGGTGATCTGTTCCGATGTGATTGAGCATATTCCTAATCCGGATGACCTGATGGAATTCCTGGAAGATATTCCTTTCAGACTTCTCGTGATCAGCACACCCGAGCGAGATCTGGAGGCTGGGAAAAAAGATTTTGGCCCTCCCGCCAATACAGCCCATTACAGGGAATGGAATGGCGCCGAATTCAGGAACTATCTCAGGCGATGGTTCAATGTGGATGAGCATCATGTACTGCATGATAAAAGCATTACACAGGTTGCTGTTTGTTCTCCCAAAATAAGCCCGGCGGGATGATTGCCCCGGACACCACTTATTGCGGATTCCCGCTTTTTCCGCATTTTTGCATTGCAACATGAACAAGAAGATCATCATCACTATCGACGGCTGGAGCAGCTGTGGCAAAAGCACCCTTGCAAAACAACTGGCGAGAGAACTGGGATATGTGTATATCGACAGTGGCGCCATGTATCGCTCCATCACTCTTTACTTTCTCCGCAATCATGTTGACTGGACCCATCCCGAAGCAGTACATGAAGCATTGGGGCATATCAAGCTCGAATTCCACGCCAATCATAAGAATGGACAAAGCGAAATGTTCCTCAACGATGAGAACGTGGAATATGTGATCCGCGACCTGGTGGTAGCTGAAAAAGTAAGCGAAGTAGCCGCTATCCGTGAAGTCCGCGAATTTGCCGTTAAGCAGCAACAGGCGATGGGTAGAAAGAAAGGGATCGTGATGGATGGTCGCGATATTGGTACTGTAGTATTCCCTGATGCAGAGCTTAAAATTTTCATGACTGCTGATAATGCGATCCGCGTTCAGCGTCGTTTCAAAGAGCTCTATGAAAAGAATCCCAATGTGACCATTGAAGAAGTGAGGGCCAATCTTGAGATGCGCGATTATATAGATTCCCACAGGGAAGTAAGCCCGTTAAGACAGGCAGAAGACGCCCTGGTGCTGGACAATTCCCATCTTACCATCAGGCAACAGTTGGATATCGCCCTGGAATGGGTGAAGGAAAGATTGTAGCAATCACAAGTAGAACTGCTCTGTGATCACTTTTCCATTTTTCAAAGTATACACGCAGAGTTCCGGCATCTTCATCCTGCCTTTGCCTTTCATGGTAACGTCCATGGTCATCACAAAAGCGAAGGAGTTTTCCGCAAGGATAGGTTCCCCTACCTCGATACTGTGCATTTCTTCCACCATGCTTTGGAATTTTTCGCCTTTTGCAAGAATGTTTTTCAATCCCTTCGTCTCTTTTTCGAAATCCGCAGTGGCATAAGGTTCGATGCTGGAAACATCATCTGCATAGAATGCTTTCTGGGCTGGTTCCCATTGTCCTTCGCGGCAGTAATTGGCCATTTTGGTGGCGATCTCTTTAGTGGTCATAGAGTTATTGGTTTTAGGATGATGAGTGCAAAAAGCGGGCCTGGGCCCGCTGGATTCCTATTAAGGGAATGAAGATATTACTTAGATATCACTTATATATTCCTTAGATAACCCTTATATATTGTTTCTCATTTAAGATAAGTGATATCTTTATTATTAAAGAATTAAATAACATGGTTAAGTGGTAATTTAGGCAAAACCAAATTCTATGGCAAAGATACCGGCATCTTCCAAAGCAGCTATGGATGCGTTGATGAATGGGCTTTCTTTTTATACCATGCGCGGAGTGGACAAAGTGATTATCCGGAGAAAGGGCGGTCCTAAGAAATCCGCAATCCGCAAGAGTCCCCAATTTTCAAATATGAGACATAGCCAAAGTGAGTTCAAGATCCGTGCCAGGATAGTCAGGTATGTGAGAACGGCAATGATCTACCAGAACATGCTTGCGGATTACAATTTTGCAGGACCGTTGAATGCGTTGATGCGAAAGGTGCAGGTGTTGGATAAAGTGAATGATCTCGGTCAGCGGGGAGTTTTTCTATCCCGGCAAAAAGAAGTACTGACAGGGTTTTCATTGAATAAGAATAATATTTTCGATGCTGTGGTCAGGTACCCTGTAAAAGCAGAGATCAACCGTGAGGGGTTATCTGCATTGGTTCATATTCCTGCGATTATTCCTGGTGTTAATTTCTTTAGTCAAAGCAAATATGCTTATTACCGGTTTAGGGTAACCTTAGGCGTTATACCTGATGTTAGCTGGTCAAAGCATGGTCCGGTGGTGAAGGATAATTCCAACAAAGCTCATCCTCATGGAATGCGTGATACGGGTTGGTTTCCGGTTAAGAAAGGATCTCCGGAAATGGAAATCGAGATCAGGCTGGATGGGAAAGAGTTGGCCGATGATTGCACGATGATGCTGACGATTGGTATTTGTTATGGTGTGGTGCAGGATAAGGATGATATTTTGCAGGCGCAACGGGCGGGCTGTGCGAAGGTGTTGGAAGTGGGGTGAAGAGGGAAGGATTTCCTTTGCATTAATCTTTCTCTACTTGATGCCAGCAAAAAATTTATCTGGAGAAATTTTTAACGCATCTAACGCAGTAAATAATGAAGTTAAATACATGTCCTCCCCACTTTCAAGCCTGGAAATTTGTGTAGGATTCAACCCGTGTTCATAAGAAAAAAAATTACGGTTGGTATGCTCTGCAGCAATGCGTAATTCTTTATAGTGGTTTCCAATCTTCTTCAACCACGCTTTATGTGAAGCTTTTAATTCCCTCTTTTTCTTCATACACAAATAAACTGAAATTGTTGAATTAGGTATTCTCACATTAGGGGTACTCAAAATAGAGAAACACAAATTTGATATTTTGAATTATTCGATTTACCTTAGTGGTGGTTATGGCTTTGGTAGATTAGTTTCCTGTCTTTAATGGAAAGACAATCCATTCTTGTGATCCTTCCTTAGAAGGACTTCGCTCATTATTCTCGTCAGAAACTCCGCTAAGTGTTTCTCCATGCCGGGATGATATGAGATAAGTGCCGCCGCTACCTGATCGTGTAGTGCCCGGCCCCTCTATCAGCTTGCTGGCATGGATACTTAGCGGTAACTGAGGGCAAGACGAGGGGCCTGGCATTACCAGTTCCTGCCAATCTATTCCCTCGCATTTCCAGCTTATTCTGCGGCTTTGAGTTTTCAGGGCTTGCACCCTTTCATTCATCATTAAAAACATTTTTTATGGGTACAAAAAAGAGAAGCCCGTATTACAATCAACCTGTGCATCTGAATGTAGAGCAATTACGAAAACCGGAAAAGGTGGTTCGCGAATTCTGGACTTCCTATCACCTGGATGATTTCCGGACATTCATCGAGGAATTCAAAGAAGTGGCTTTAACGAATGATTGCGAAGAATATGCTGAGCCAAGAGACAGGAGTAATTTCCTGTTTTTTACGAGGCAGCTGGTGTTAATGGCAGAGGCCAGTTACTTATTGATAAAAGATGAGCTTCCGGCTTCTTACAGAACAACCTCATAAAATCTGAACTATGTTTCCTTATCAACCTTCGGACGCTCTTGCTGAATTAGTTAGCAGGATGCAATCAGCTGTAGCATTGGATAAGGTGTTTTTACTTGGTGTAGAAGTGAATGGATTTGTAAGCTCAATTTTTTGTCCTGCTCAGGAAATCAAAGGCCCTGCTTCATCTTATTTTTTATTGCTACTAACAAGGGAAGGGGAGAGGCGCAGTGATGATGTGATAGTGGACATGCTCGAACAACGAAATAAGAAAAAAACTCCAATTCATTTGATTGTTTATCCTGCAAAGTTCTTATGCCAATGGATGCGGAATGGGCAATATTTTGCCACAAAAGTGATTGAAGAAGCTCCACTTTTGTATGATTCCGGAATAACTTCTATTCCGCAGCCGGATTGGAGTTTGCGTGATCAGGTGTTCACAACTCATTTAGATGAATCTCGAAATGCCTTCCAGAGAAGCACATCTTTTCTGGCTGCAGCCGAATTATTCCAGTTGCGGAAAGATCTTGCGATCTGCGCTTTCAATCTTCACCAGGCTGCCGAGCACGCTTGTATTTCGTTTCTGCTTAGAAATATGGGTCTGAGGTCGAATACTCATAATATTGATAAGCTCTTGCGTTATTCAACTTTGATATCCCCAGAACTGAATCAGGTTTTTCCTCGAGTTGAGGAGTCAGATAAGGAGTTGTTTAAGCTGCTTCAACAAGCGTATATTCATAGCCGGTATAAGGAATATTATATTTCCATGGAGCAAGTTGAAATCTTGATGGAGAGGGTAAAGAAGATTGATAGTATAGTGAGCATGCTAACCCCTTTGGCTCGACGGGCTTGAATGATTTTTGGATAAAATCCGGTACTAGGCATTTGAAATTTAGTTTATCTTAGGTCAGACACAACGATTTCATACGAACAGCTTTTGTTGTGTGAGTTGTATCAAGCTTTCAAAATTTAGTTTATCTTAGGTCAGACACAACTCAAGCCTCTTATCGAGATGATAGAATTCAGTTGTATCAAGCTTTCAAAATTTAGTTTATCTTAGGTCAGACACAACAATTACACGGTTCACGCCAGTAAGGGCGCCGTTGTATCAAGCTTTCAAAATTTAGTTTATCTTAGGTCAGACACAACTATTGCTTTCTCTGTTCATTTCCGGGTGCGGTTGTATCAAGCTTTCAAAATTTAGTTTATCTTAGGTCAGACACAACATTGTTGATACCAATGATTACATCACAGCGTTGTATCAAGCTTTCAAAATTTAGTTTATCTTAGGTCAGACACAACGTTGGAATTCTGTTCCGCATGCTGTCGAGGGTTGTATCAAGCTTTCAAAATTTAGTTTATCTTAGGTCAGACACAACCACACAGAAGTAACGCGCAATGTAACGCAGGTTGTATCAAGCTTTCAAAATTTAGTTTATCTTAGGTCAGACACAACGACCGCATATTACCGGTAATACGACCCGGTGTTGTATCAAGCTTTCAAAATTTAGTTTATCTTAGGTCAGACACAACAGTCAGGATCTGCGCCAACCAGTGCATTGAGTTGTATCAAGCTTTCAAAATTTAGTTTATCTTAGGTCAGACACAACATTAGCACGCAAAACATATTTCCGATACCGGTTGTATCAAGCTTTCAAAATTTAGTTTATCTTAGGTCAGACACAACCTCTTCTTCAAAGACATGGGATACCAACATGTTGTATCAAGCTTTCAAAATTTAGTTTATCTTAGGTCAGACACAACGTTTCGGTGCTCCTGGCATTACTAAAAGCTGTTGTATCAAGCTTTCAAAATTTAGTTTATCTTAGGTCAGACACAACTTGTGCCCGCAAATATTGATGCTGTTGCAGTTGTATCAAGCTTTCAAAATTTAGTTTATCTTAGGTCAGACACAACGCGCGCAGGTTTTCAAGGTTGTAATCTTTGGTTGTATCAAGCTTTCAAAATTTAGTTTATCTTAGGTCAGACACAACAGGAATGGTTGAAACCCTTTCCTGTTGTGTGTTCTGGCCTGTTTGATCGATAATAATTTCGAGCAATTTCTGGTATTTTTCACCTCAATCAATTCATTTTTCCCATCCTGTCAGAATAATTCAAGCTGCTGAGCTGTATCCGGTGTTTTAGCAGGTTCCTTTCCCTGAAATATCTCCATCATCCCAAACTGTTTATCAGTTACACACATAATTCCTACATGGCCTTTCGGTGGTAATATTTTTTTCACCCTTTGAATATGCACTTCTGCGTTTTCCCGGCTGCTACAATGCCTCAGGTAAATACTGAATTGAAACATCTGAAAACCATCTGCCAGGATCTCCTTTCGGAACCTGGCATAGATTTTCCTGTCTTTTTTCGTTTCGGTTGGTAGATCGAAAAAAACCAGTACCCACATGATCCTGTAAGCATTTAGTCGTTCAAATGATGTATTGGTAGAGGCCATGTATAAAATGTCAACTCAATACAGGATAAACTATTTTTCGGGTTTCCCCTGAATAACATTTACAGAGACTGGCAGTGGTTCTCTGAACAGCAATCATTAAAGGGCTTTTTTGCCCATCGATCATCACATCCATTGCAGGAACCGACAACAAAGCTTTTTTCATGGACGGTGTCATCTCAAGATATTGACCATTAGAACGTATAATTTGACACACTTCCCTGTCCACAAACGGGCGGTAAGGTTCCATAATATCATCAGCAAGGCAATAAGCATTATATTGATTACGATGATGGATACCCAGTGTAGGCAGCAATCCCGATCCTACCAGGTTACGTGCAACCAACCCCCTCAGGATCGCATAACCATAATTGAGTAAGTTGTTTGGTGGAGCGCCAAATCGCTCCCTCTTGAAACAAAGAAAATCCGGGAATAATTTTTTCCAATAATAGGCTGCTGCTTTAGCTTCATGATTTCCGCTATCGCCGCTTTTTACTTCGTTGGCGTAATTGATCAATAATTTGTTCTCCTGCTTCTGAATGCCTAGCAAAACTGCCTGGTTGTAAATTTTAGCTGATACTGTTTGTTGCCATAACTGCTTTTTCAAAGGAACGGTGGCTTCGATCTGCTCCCTGAAGTGCTGGCTTTGCAAATTATTGCCATCGAGGTTCAATAATAATCCTGTAGGATGATGTGTTTGATCACAAGTGATCAGGGCAACATTGTTCGCCAGCAATTTAGCGATGAGTGCCTGAGTGATGGTGATTTGCTGATGGTCCAGGATCACCAGCCCAATATCTTCAATTGGCGCTGATTTTGTTTCGCTTTCTGAAGGCAGCTCGATGACCATCTGCTCATTGGAAAGTTTCAAATATGCAGGGTTGCCAAAATACAATGTCCGCTTGATCATAGCTTACTGTATTAGTTTCTTTACCTGTCCCAGCCTGTCAACAATCAGTTTTACACATTTCTCACGGATAGATAGACCGTTCAATGCAAGTTGCAGTTTATTGCCTGATGTAAATTCCTGGCCATCCGAAATGAGTTTGGCAACATGACAGGGAATGGCCAAAAGAGTAACTCCTGTGAAATTGACAATTTTGTAAATTTTTCTTACATCCAACAGGCTTAATGGTTCCGGTACGTTCACTTTACCATTTTCGATTTCATCTTCGTCAGGCATATATATGAGATCATTGGGTGATAAGCTGAATAATAGCGGGTGCCCATCTGCATTACGTTCCGGAACGGGTAACTCTCCCTGCTTTCTGCGTTCAATGGCCTCATCCAAACGGATGGTTTCATACACGCGATTTCCTTTCTCATTTAAGTAAATCCCAAAAAATAAGTTTGTACCTTTTTCTGCTTCCACATATTTATGCCGGCTATTGTAAGATTGGCCAACCTGAAACTTATAACCGGTTATCTCAGCCAGCCTGACTTTATAAATTGGCTTGTGGAACTTGCCGTCATTCAATTCAATGATATTTCGGTTCAACTCTTCCAGCCCCTCTGGTGAAAATGCCTTCTCCGGGTTTTCTTTTATGGCGCCATCAGTCACTTCATCAAACTTTGCCAGGTGTTTAAGCAAAATATTTTGGATGGCAGGAGAAGTAACTTTTGCAATTCTCTTTTTATCGAATTTATCATCCAATTCCTTCCGTGAAGCTACAAAGTCAGCATCCCTGAAATGAACCTCTACCTTTGATATATCTTGCCCATTCCACAAGTTTTTTGTTTTCTTGAAATATTGCACCAGTTGCTTTTCATCATTTCCCTCCAACACCAGTTTTTTAATAAAAGATCGAAGCCTTTTATCCACAATGTTTTTCCATTGCGGTATGGCTTCCATCAATCTGACCTGTTTGACCGATGCCAGTTCAACCCTGCCAGATACTGTGGCCTGATGCAGTGGCTTCCTGATGGCCCAATGATGAGCGCTTTGTTGCGTAACCAGTATTTTTTTCAAATTGCCTTGTTCGTCCTTTCTCCAGGCCAGGTGTTTATTTCGGGCGCGCGTAAGTATCACTACCTGTTGCCTGAAACTGGGAATGATATTTTGTAATGATGATTTTACTTCCTCTGTAAATGTTGCCCAGGGTTTTTTGAAAAACCAGGAATAATCTCCGGAACCGGGTTGATTATTTTTTTTCTCACAAAGCAATTGGCGAAGCTCATATCTGATATTTCCTTTGTCTGCCGCATGCTCATTGTTCATGAAATTGACATGATTGCGGGTAGTGCAGGCTACAATGATTGCATCCAGGGCATGATGACGGTGATCGATCCTTTTCTTCGAGAAGTTCTTCTGTTTCGTAAGAGGCACTTCTGCTTGAAAATATTTTTTCCCTTCCTTGTTAACCCATTGGCCGTAATCATTACTCTTGGTTATTGCATTCATCCTTTCAAATCTTGGAGCAACCAATTGACTCCAGATGTCATTCAGGCCCCAATGCTGGCGGAGGGTTGAAGTGATGCTGCCGTTACTTACTAACAGATTTTTTGAAGTGGCGTCCTCCTCATTTTGCTCCCTTACTACATTGGAAAGCAGTTGTTTTACCATTTTACTGATATACCGGCTATCATTCAACTGCCGCTGAATGAAACTTTCAGGAATTTCGGCCATCATCAATCTTTTCAACTTACTCTTATTGCCGGAATAATTCAATTTGATGAAATGCTCATATTCTGCCAGGGTAAAAATGGTAATGGGTTTACCTCCGTTGGAGAGTTCTGGAACTGGAGTTCCGCCCTTCTGGCTGATAAATTCATAGGCCAGCCGGTTGTCTTTATAATCACTGTTGATAACCCTTTCACAGATCACTTTATTGTTGAACGAATCATCAAAGAAGCGGGAGCGAGGAATGATATGTTCAATGTCATAATCCCTGGTGAATAGTTTAGTCAGGGGGATAATAGCTCCTGTGTACGGCGATCTGTATCTCTGCTGTAGCCACAACTTATATTTAAGGAGTTGCTGACTGGAAGGTTGCGGCAATTTTGCAATGGTTGCGATATCTTCCGGTACCTCATTGCTGCTTAGAGCTCCTTCTTCATAGAGTTTGAGTATCTCCAGTTGCATGGGAGAATGAGGCCGAACATTCTCGAAGGTTCCATCATTCATGAGCTCCAACAACAATGCTTTGAGCCTGAGATGGGTGTTTTCATTTACCCTGTTCTGATCGGTGATTTGTTTCCTTTTTTCATTCGGATTTTTCATTTCACGACCCAGTTCTACGTGGATTTCCTGGAAGAATCCTGGCTGCGATTGTCCGTATTCGACCCAGATATCCTTTACAACGCGCAGGGTTTCATTCACTATCTTTTCAACAATCGGATTGCGTAGCGAATGTTGTGGAACAAGTTGTATGTCATCTGGCCTATCCCATTTATTTGCCTGGTCACTCTCTGCATGACGGTTATAAACAATACTTGTTGCCAGCCACTCAGGAAGTCCCTGGAAATCTTCAATGCTTGTCATGTGACCGGTCTGCTTTCTCACGGTTTCACTGATGGTTTCGTCAGCCTCTGCATTGACTAAATGATCGATCCGCTGACGGGTAACGGAGTCGATGTCATTTTCATTCCAGTATTTTCCTGACCGTATCAACGGCAATAATTTGTTGAGACTTTTTTGAGAATAAGCTCCGTGGTCATTTTCGAAAGGGGGGAATTTTCGAAATTGCTCTACAAATGAAAGGTCGAGATTGTGCTTCGTTGCAAAAGTTTTGAGTGCTTTCTCAAGGTCCGCCTTATTCTCCACAGAATAAAGGATATGCCAAAGGGCAACTTCCCTTTCCTGGGTTAGAAAGCCCTCTGCATCTGTCGTTACCAGTTTGAGCCTGCTTTTGATAGCCGTCCTGGTTTCGTTGGCGGGATATTTTTTGTCAGGAAGATGGTTCCACCTGAAATTACCAGCATTCTTTCCCAATTGAAAACCGGGATATTTCAAAAATGCTTTTTCATCGATTTCCTTTCTTTCATTGAGCCATTGAAATAAATCAGCCTTTTGTTCAGGAGTAGCCAGGTACTCATTGGTTACGTCATCGTCTATTACAAGTTTCCCGTTTTCCTGTTTTTCTTTTTCGATTATCCGGATCCGTTGGATGAAGTTCCATAAACGAAATTCCTGGAAAAGAGAGTGGGAAGCAGGCAGGCATTTGAGGTATTCTTTGATCAACTCCCCGTCTTTTTTTATAAACGGAATTCAAACCTGCAATTGCTGATCAGTGATTTTTTGCTTTTCAGGGGACGCTGATAGAATAGGATATCTTCTATTAAAAGATAAGCGATACCTTTCGGTTGCAGATGGTTCCTGTGATTGATATTGTGAGGATATAATTCCTCCAGGCATTGTTTAAAAAGAGCTTCATTAGCAAACTCCGGGTGAAAAGTTGCCTGTCTTTGCAGGATGAGTTGAATTTCCTCCTTGTAGTACTTGCGCTCAATCACATTGATCAATCGTCCTTTGATCTTTTGCGATGGATTTTGAAGGAGGGCATCATAGATATATTCCCCGGGCGTTTTCTTCGATTTTTCCAGGTCTGCTTCAGTCTTCTTTTTGAGCAGGGTCCAGTCGTCTGCTAAGGGAGCGCGAATACTGCGCGATTCTTTTCCATATTTATCATTTTTTACTGATCCATCTTCGTTGAGGTCGGTAGTAACTATGAAATCCCGGTATGAACCTTCCCAGTTGATGGGAGATTTACTCTTCCTTTTGTATATGAATCCATTTTCCAAATGGATGGCGTACCAGGTTTCATCTTTTTTCTTTTCCTCTTCAACAACTTTGGTTACAAGAAGTGATTTGTACTCTACCTGCTTTTTTGGGGTAGCATCTTCTTCCTCTTCCCGGAGTTGATTATAACCTCTTTTTTGATTGAAATGGAGCAATATCCAGGCAAGTTCCTCCTTGCTGATTTTCTGGGTGAGCGCTTTTTTTCGAAGGAAATAGATCGTCCAGTTGGCAGGAATACTTTTCCCGCCGGCAACTATTTGCGGCTGATGTGTAGCAAAGTCCCGGACCATTTCATGGAAACTGTCCATGAAATAGAATGCTGCTTCGCCAGTGGCCCCCGGAATGGAACTGAGTTTCGGTTCTGTGCCAGGAAAAAATTTACCAGGATGGTTGATGAAGTCGATTTGCGCTGCATAATGGTTAGGAAGAAATCCGCAAAGGTTCAGGATGCGATGCAATCTTTCTCTTCGCAGTAGTTTTCTCTCCCTGAGGCGCCGTGCGGTTCTCAGACGGGTCCTTTCTGCGGTGGGGGACTGTGATTGGCCTTTGTCGAAGTTGGACAATTCATCCTGCGACATTGGAATGATTCGGCAACCTGAAGCAAGGATCTTGTTCCCGTTGGAAGATTGAAGGGTAAGTGCCCACCCGATAGAGTTAGTGCCCAGGTCCAGGCCGAGAATTATTTTTTTCATAGTGGCGAAACCGTTTTTTTTGATTTATTCTTATCTTTAAAATCTAAATTTTGAAAGATTGATACAATAAGGATTATTCCGTTGTATTACACATTTAAAGCGGCGCAAGTCGCTTTCTTTTTTTATAGACTAACTGGTTGGGAAACAAAGGAGAAACACACAAGAAAAAGTAATGCTGAGTGAAAAAATTGATCCTGAACGAAAGGAAGCATTATCAGCAAGACTTACCAACCAAGATAATCAATTCCCGAAGAAATAAAAAGCTTACCGGACAGAGGCAGCAATTACTGATGGCTATGTTTATGGGATTTGTCTTGATATCAACATCTATTAAAGTTCCCTCAGTCTCTGGCTATTATTGAATAATCTTTATGTAAATCAGTTAATGAGTATTATGTAAATTGCTTAATTAGAACTATGTTATTTGTAATAAATTCCATAGTTTTATGATATGGGTACCTTCGTTTCCAGGCAATTAACTCCAATTATAGAGGCACAAATATCAAAATTTCCTGTTCTGGCTGTTACTGGGCCCAGGCAATCTGGTAAAACCACCTTGCTGAAAAACCTGTTCAGCCATTACAGATATGTTTCGCTGGAAAACCCTAATACCCGTGAGTTCGCAACTGTAGATCCCGTTGGATTCCTCAATCAATATGATAAGTTTGTTATTCTCGATGAAGTACAAAGAGCGCCTTCGCTATTCTCTTATATTCAGGCAAGAGTTGATGAGTCGGGGTTAATGGGACAGTATATTCTTTCCGGTTCTCAAAACTTTCATTTGTTGAATAACATAACACAATCATTGGCAGGAAGAGTTGCGTTGTTCAAATTACTGCCTTTGGATTTTTATGAATTGGGTTCAGAGCAATTACTGGAAACTACTTACCTGCAAGCGGCTATAAAAGGATTTTATCCTGCAATTTTTGACAGACAAATCGATCCTGTAGTTTTTTATTCCAACTATCTGCAAACTTATATTGAAAAGGATGTAACCGAGCTCTTAAATATTAAGGAGTTAAAAATATTCAGGACGTTCGTGAGTTTATGCGCAGGAAGAGCCGGACAACTTTTAAACATAAGTGCACTGGCCAATGAATGTGATATTAGTGTGAACACAGCCAGAGCCTGGCTCTCCTTACTGGAAAGCAGCTATATCATTTTTCTCCTTCAGCCATATCATCAAAACTTCAATAAGCGCCAGATAAAAACTCCTAAGCTATATTTTTATGACACCGGCCTGTTGAGTTATCTGCTTGGAATCAGAACACCTGAAGAGTTGAGCGAAAACAGATCAAAAGGACAGGTTTTTGAAAATATGGTGATTGCAGAATATCAAAAGAAAAATCATCACCAATATCTCCACTATGATTATTTTTTTTGGCAGGATAGTAATGGCAATGAAGTAGATCTGCTGAGAAAAATAAGTAATGGATTTGAGATTGCGGAAATAAAAGCAACAGAAACGGTAAGCAATTCATTGTTCAAAGAAATGGACCGCTTTGAACAAATAGCAGCACCTGCAATAGTTGAGAAAACGCTTATTTACGGTGGAAATGAAAACGAAAACTGGAGTAAATACAAAGTAATGAGCTGGAAAAATATCCAGGGACCTTCTAATTCATAGTCTGATCACTTCCTGTGTTTCTTCCTTGCCAGCTTCTTTACTTATCACGCTTAATGGAAATCCGGGATAAGCTTCCATAAATTTATAGTACTTCGAAGCTTTATACAATGCATCATTGTATTTTACTTCGTAAGCCAATCCTTTATGCAACGATTGTTCTATCACAAAATCAACTTCACTACCATCTGAAGTACGCCAATAGCGGAGTGACTCTGGAGTATACAGATCTCTCAATCTTGTATAGACATAATTTTCAAGAAGAGGACCTTTATCCAGGCGTTGGTTCAGGTTGTTGAAGTTGTTCAGCAATGCATTGCGAAGCCCTGTATCATTGTAATATACCTTTGGCATTTTGGTGATCTCTTTGCGCAGGTTGCCAAACATGGGGCGTAGCAACTGAATGATAAAGCTCTTTTGCAAGAGATAAACATAATTATCTACAGTATGGCCAGACATTTGAAGGGTGTTACCAATTTCATGATGATTGACCTGATTTCCGGATTGTTCTGCTAAGATCCTTGCCAACTGAAAGAATTTGTACTCTTCCTTTACACCTGCTTCCAGTGCATCTTTTTTCATATAGCTATTGACCAGTTCCTTGAGTATTTCCTGTTTCTCATCAATATTGGAGGCAAGTACAACTGCCGGATAACCACCATATACGATGTATTCGTCGAAGAGGATATCAATCTTTATTTTTTGCAACCCTGTATAGGTTTTTCTTTTACGAATTTGCTGTAACTCTGTAATCAGATCATCCTCTTGTTTGAAATGCAGATATTCGTCAAAAGAAAGCGGATATATTTCAAATACTTTTTTTCTTCCTGCCAAACTATCCTTAAAGCTTTTATCAATGTAAAATCCACTACTTCCGGTAGCAATTATTTTAATGCTGTCGTGGTATTTGTCATACAGTAGCTTTAAGAAGTTGCTGGGGTTGTTTGCATATTGTACTTCATCAATTATTATGTAAAGCTTTTTCCCTTCCGGGATTTCTGATGGGAGGAGTGTGTAATTAAATATATTTTCAGGATGTTCATCAATTGTGCGTAGAATTGTGAGGTCTTCAAAGCTGATGAAATAATTTATCTCTTTCTGCTTTGTTAGTATTTCGGAAAGTTGTTTTACCAGGGTAGTTTTTCCAACCTGTCTCGGCCCTACCAGAATTGTATGCTGTGGCTTGGATAAATGGTCTTTTAGTATTTGTAAGGCATCCCCTCTTTGCATAAGTATATTTTTCTACTGCAAAAGTATCGGTTTTTTTTGCAGTGATACTTCAAAAATATCAGATTTTTTGGTATTTATACTGCAATAATATCGGTCTTTTTTGTAATGAAAACTGGACCCTTCTTGATTAAAATTCTTAAAATCAATTATTTAGGTGGTTGAAATTAAAAAGGGCTACCCCCTCCCGGGAGCAGCCCATTGCTTGTCATGTCAGTGTACCAGCTTTCAGTTACCTGATAATTGGATACGCTTTATCTCAGGAATAACATTTCACGATACTTAGGCAGTTGCCAGTACTGATCAGCAACCAGCAGTTCCAGCTTATCTACATGGTAGCGGATCGCATCGAAGAAAGCATCCTTCACCTGGCTTTGATAAGCGATAGCCTTGGTGCGGGTATTGGTCATAGCGTTTGCTATTTTCCTTGCTTCGATCATCTTCTCAACCAGGTCGCTCACCTTGTTGATATGCTCGGAGATCTTCACCAGGATCTGTTTCTGGTTAGCGAAAGATTCTTCTGCCAGGCCTACTTCTTTCAGACCCTTGATATTGTTGATCAGGATATTCTGGTACTTGATAGCAGCAGGCAGGATATGGCTGGTGCAGAGCTCACCCATGATGCGGGCTTCGATCTGTACGCGCTTGATATATTTTTCCAGTTCGATCTCGTGGCGTGCTTCCAGCTCAACATGTGTGAGTACGTTATTGCTTTCGAAGAGGTGCTTGGCTTTGTCTGTAACCATTGCATCCAGCGCCAGCGGAGTGGTGGGGATATTGGGCAGACCGCGGCGTGCAGCTTCGTGGTGCCATTCATCGCTGTAACCATCGCCTTCGAAGAGAACTTTCTCGCTGCTTACGATGTACTCGCGGATCACGTGCATGATAGCGATCTCTTTCTTCTCACCTTTCTCGATCAGTCCATCTACTTCAGCCTTGAAGTTCTTCAGGGTCTCAGCCATGATGGTGTTCAGGGTGGTCATTGGGTTTGCGCAGTTGGCGGTTGAGCCTACAGCGCGGAACTCGAATTTGTTACCGGTGAACGCGAAAGGAGAAGTACGGTTCCGGTCGGTATTGTCCAGCAGCAGTTCAGGAATGCTTCTGTGGAGGTCCAGTTTCAGGATGGCTTCGTCCTGCTCATCGAATTTGTCGCCTACTCTTTCCTTCACATCTTCCAGCACTTTGGCCAGGAACTGACCGATGAATACGGAGATGATGGCAGGAGGGGCTTCGTTTGCGCCTAAGCGGTGGTCGTTACCGGCAGAAGCGATAGAAGCGCGGAGTGTATCGGCATAATCATGAACCGCTTTGATGGTGTTCACGAAGAAGGTGAGGAACATCAGGTTGGTCTTCGGAGTTTTGCCGGGAGCCAGGAGGTTCACACCTGTATCGGTAGCCATGCTCCAGTTATTGTGCTTACCGCTGCCGTTGATACCTGCGAAAGGTTTCTCGTGCATGAGTACACGAAGTTTATGACGGCGTGCAACACGGTCCATGATATCCATCAGGAGGGTGTTGTGGTCAACAGCTACGCTCACTTCTTCGAAGATAGGAGCGCACTCGAACTGTGCAGGAGCCACTTCATTGTGACGTGTACGGAGGGGGATACCCAGTTTATAGCTTTCTTCTTCGAAGTCTCTCATGAAAGCATAAATTCTTTCAGGGATTGATCCGAAGTAGTGGTCTTCTAATTGTTGTCCTTTTGCAGGCGCGTGTCCGAATACAGTTCTGCCGCTCATTACCAGGTCAGGACGGCCGTTGAACATGGCTTCGTCGATCACAAAATACTCCTGTTCCCAGCCGAGGGTGACATTTACTTTGGTAACATTCTTATCGAAGTAGTTACAAACGTCTACTGCAGCTTTGTTCAGGGCTTCTACTGATTTCAGCAGGGGAGCTTTGTAATCCAGCGTAGCGCCGGTGTAAGAAACGAAGATGGTAGGGATGCAAAGTGTTTTGCCTTCGCCGATCTCCATGATGAAGGCGGGGGAAGTGGGGTCCCAGGCAGTATAGCCGCGTGCCTCGAAAGTTGCACGGATGCCGCCGTTGGGGAAAGATGATGCATCAGGTTCCTGTTGGATCAGGCCGTCCCCGTCGAATGTTTCGATTGCGCTGCCATCACTCTTCAGTGTAAAGAAGGAATCATGTTTTTCTGCCGTTGTACCAGTGAGAGGCTGGAACCAGTGTGAGTAGTGCGTTACACCTTTGCCTTCAGCCCACTGACGCATACCGGCAGCAATCTGGTTGGCAACTGCACGGTCCAGCTTCTTCCCGCCTTTAACGGAAGCAACAAGGCTCTTGTAGGCTTCATCACTTAAATATTCACGGGCAGTCTTAAGTGTAAATACGTTTTCCCCGAAAATTCCGGTAATCTTCGTTCTACTCGCAGCGGCATGGCCATTAGACTGAGTAGACAGGTCGTTGATGGCTTTAAAACGTAAAGATTCCATTAATTTGTGTGTTTTGCTTTGTGCAAATAAACGATCTATTGCCCGTTTAGAGAAATATTTTGCCCGTTATGTGAATATTTTTGATGAAACTGTGAAAATAAGTCAATTTTTTGCGACAAACATCGAAAAACTAACGTCCGGAAGTCTTGAAAGCTAAATATGTAGTTTTTTATTATTTGAGGCGGTGAGCCAGGCCAAAAGGAAGAGCTCGGGGATGATCTTATACCTCACAATAGCTCCCGGGAATGGGACGGTATAGCCGATGAAAATGGAATAGCTCACACTGAAGATCAATAAGAAAAGCAGGAAAGGATGGGTGAACTGCAATTTCAGATTACCCCCGTTCCTATATAAAATATACAGGAACAATCCCCAGAAGAATAAAATATCTGCCGATGCTACCAGTTGGAGGGGGCCCCTGGTCTCCCAGGGAGCAGGCCGGAAGAAGACATTCAAAACCGCCTGTGGTAATACGGTTGCAAAACTTCGAACATCCGCAGTAAGGGTGTCCAGTTGAAAAACGGTATTCCCTTTCAAAGCAAAGAAATCCGCCTGTTTGTTAACCACCATTTGAGGCAGGTTCTTTTCCGGTGAGATCCAGGCGCTGGCAAAAAAGAGCAGTATACCGGCTCCATATACAACCGCCCATACTTTCCATGAACGTAGTCTATACTTTACCGTAATAAACATGCATAACAGGGAAGGAGCAATCAACATGGCTACGGGATCACGCATGATGAATGCACCCAAAAGTCCCAGGACTGCCCATGCCATGGACCAGCCTGACCTGGTTTTCATCCAATGATAACCGCGGTTCAGCGTCAACGTGATAAAGAAGAAAAGGAGGGCATCGCCCCTGAATCCGCTGAGCCAGAAAATGACCGGGGGATAAAAGAAAACCAATAACAGCCACCATTTCCTTTGAGCCGGAAAAATTTTTACCAGCAATTCGAAGAACCAGTAATGTCCCCAGAATGTTATGAAACTAAAAAAAACTATATTTATATAGTAATTGCCACCACTAAAGATGTTGAAGATCGCCTGTGGCTTTATGGTAAGATTATATTCCCAGTCGCTCAGCATGTTTCTGAAACCCGCAGAAAATGTATCGTGACGCTCAAAGGGGAGGAGTGGATTAAAATCAGCAAAGAATTGAGCAGTATGATTAAACAAGAGATTTTTTTCCTGTATGCCCTGCTGATGAAATAACCAGGTGTCATCCCCTCCAAAATAGTGTAAGAAAATATAGCCATAACCTACCGCGGCTAAGACTTTCACACCAAAAACCATGATCAGTTCGTTATAGGAAAGGATAACGGACCTGTTCTTTAACATGCGTTGCAGCAACCAGGCGAAGCCGGCTGTTAGCACTATTATGTACAATATTGTGAGCATCCGGTGGCTAAATATATTCTATAAATTATAATTTTGACGCAATTTCAAACAATGACCCGGCATCCAGCAAAAAATAAACTGATTGCATTCGTATCCAACAGTGCATGGTCTGTGTATAATTTCCGGATGGACGTTATCTGTTGCCTGCTTGACCAGGGGTACAAGGTATTGATCATTGCGCCTGACGACGACTACTCGATCCACTTGAAGGAAGCTGGTTGTCATTTCCTGCCCATCGACTTCAATAATAAAACAGCCAACCCGGTTTCCGACTGGTTCTTTTATCGCCAGCTGAAAAGCCTTTATCAACAATACCGTCCTGATTTCATTTTCCATTATGTGGCCAAGCCGAATATTTATGGATCACTTGCCGCCAATGCAGTGAAGATCCCATCCGTGGCGGTGATCACAGGACTCGGTTATCCATTCGCGAAACGAAACTGGCTTTATTACACACTCAAGTTCCTCTATAAAAAAGCATTGCGCCATACCAAAGAAGTTTGGTTCCTCAATAACGAAGATGCCAAGATCTTCATTACCGAGAAGATCGTGAATATCGAGAAAGCGAAAGTTTTGCCGGGCGAAGGAGTGAACACGGATTTCTTTTCTCCGTCCTTTCAATCCGGAAAGAAAAAAGATGATGTGTTTACTTTCCTGATGAGTACCCGGCTGCTTCGTAGCAAGGGCATCGGCATCTATGCTGATGCAGCCCGCATCCTCAGGAAGAAAAATTATGATGTCCGCTTCGAACTGATCGGTTTCTTTGAATCGCATCACCCTGATTCCATCACAACGGAAGATCTGCAGCGCTGGGGGCAGGAGGGATTGATCGAGTACAGGGGCTTTGCAGAAGATGTGCGCCCCTTCCTGGAACATGCCGACTGTTTCGTGTTCCCCAGTTTTTATAACGAAGGCGTACCGCGCTGCCTGATGGAAGCAGCCAGCATGGAGCTGCCTATCATAACTTCGTTCAACCGTGGCTGTAAGGAAGTGGTGCTGAACAATTCCACCGGTTATATCTGTAAGAACCAGGATCCCTTCGATCTGGCAGATAAAATGGAAAAGATCATCAACCTGCCTGCCGAAGACCGCGCCAGGATGGGCAAGAACGGACGTTCACTGATCATCAAAAAATTCGGGATAGAAAAAGTCATAGACGAATATATCGGCACATTGAATGCAGACCTGGCCGACTAGAAACTAAGATCATCATCAAAAGTACCTCCCCAGTGATCTTCTATCAGGTCCAGCACACCCGAACCCCGGATCTGTTGTTCCCAGGTCCAGTTGCTGAGATCAGGAATCGCGTAAACCATTCCGCAGACACGCTCCCAGCTGAGATCCGAGAGGTCCTGCTTCACATAGCAATAACTTCCTCCATATTGTTGTTCAAACCGCATGACCCAGTCATAATGCGTGGTCACCACCGGCAGACCAACTGCCAGGTATTCCAGCAGTTTGGTGCTGGTTTGCTGGTTCAGTGGTTCTTTGTCCATCATGAAATTGATACCGAACTTTGCGCGCTTCAGCTGGGCTGGAACTTCTTCATAAGGCAGCGGGCCAACGAACCTGATATTGGACGATGAATGGTATTTATCTTTCAATGCCTGGTATTCTTTTCCGATCACCAGCAGGCTGCGTTCTTTCAGATTGCCGGCAGCAAAGCAGTCGAGCAGTTTCTCCGGTTCCCGAAGCGGGCTGAGATCGCCGAGATATACAAAATCGAATTCATTGGAAGATGGGGAAGCAGCATAGCTGAACCAGTGTTCCTGGATACCCATATCGCGGAAACCGAATGGAACATCGTCGTCGAATCTCAGGCTTTTCTTTACATATTCATTGAGGAAAAGCCTGTAATCCGGTTCCACATTGAGCCATTTCTTGCCCAGGTCCTTGAGTTTACGCCAGGGCGGAACAGAGGTGGAACTGTATTCGTGCACCTTCAGTACGCCGCGGCGGCGTGGAGAGAGGTCGGTTCCCATGTAGCGCCATTCCACATCGCAGGGGGTATTTTTTATTTCTTCCTTGTTTACGTGTATCGTATCAATGCCATATCTGCCAAAGAACCTGTGATAGGCTTCGGTTTCAGACATAAATGCCTGGTTGTTGTGGACAAATGCAATTCTCATAGAAGGCGCTAACAAAGGATAAATTTATAAATAAGATTGCATAGTGGTTCGTACTTTTGCACCTCCCTGGTCCATACCGTGTTCCACATGATGGAGCCTTCCGGGCCGGCCAAAAAATCACTTCATGGAAATAACAGTAAAAACGGCGCAGCAGTTGCGCCTGACAGCAGAGGAATTTGAACTGATCAAAGAAAAATTAGGACGTACCCCCAATTTCAATGAACTATGCGCTTTCAGCGGCATGTGGAGCGAGCACTGCAGCTACAAAAACTCCATCAAGTGGCTGAAAACCCTGCCCCGTGAAGGCAAAAAGATGCTCGTAAAGGCCGGCGAGGAAAATGCCGGATTGATGGACATCGGTGACGACTACGGCGTTGTTTTCAAGATCGAATCACATAACCACCCTTCCGCCATCGAGCCCTTCCAGGGCGCCGCTACCGGCGTTGGTGGTATCCACCGCGATATTTTCACCATGGGCGCAAGACCCATCGCATCCCTCAACTCGCTCCGTTTCGGCAACCTGGCCGAAGCAAAGACCCAGCACCTGCTGGCCGGCGTAGTTCACGGGATCGGCCACTATGGTAACTGCTTCGGCGTTCCCACAGTTGGCGGCGAGATCTACTTCGAACAATGTTATCATACCAATCCCCTCGTGAATGCCTTCAGTGCAGGCATCGTGAAGAAAGGAGAAACTGTTTCCGCTACTGCTGAAGGTATCGGCAATCCCGTGATGTTCGTGGGGTCCGCTACCGGTAAAGACGGTATCGGCGGCGCCAGCTTCGCTTCTGCCGATATCACTGCTGAATCCGCACAGGACCTGCCCGCCGTTCAGGTGGGAGACCCCTTCCAGGAAAAGAAACTCCTCGAAGCCTGCCTGGAAGTGATCCAAACCGGCGCCGTTGTAGGTATGCAGGATATGGGCGCAGCAGGTATCATCTGCTCCACTGCGGAAATGAGCGCCAAAGGCGGGGTGGGTATGCGTATCGACCTGGATAAAGTGCCTACCCGTCAGAAAAACATGAAATCCTGGGAACTGCTGCTCAGCGAAAGCCAGGAACGTATGTTGATGGTTGTGGAAAAAGGAAAGGAACACCTGGTAGAACAGGTTTTCGAGAAATGGGACCTGCCCTGCTCGGTGATCGGTGAAGTAACCGGAGACGGCCTCCTCAATTTCTACATGAATGGAGAACTGGATGCGAGCCTCCCTGCTGAAGCACTCGTGCTCGGTGGCGGCGCTCCTCAATATACGCGCGAATACAAAGAGCCTGCTTACCTGCAGAAGATCGCGGCTTTCAATGCAGACAGCGTGAAAGTTCCCACTGATCTCCGTGGCGTAGCAGAGCAGATCATTACTATCCCCAACATCGCCAGCAAACGCTGGGTATATGTTCAGTACGATAGCATGGTAGGTACCGGTAATGCCTCCACGAATGCGCCTTCCGATGCGTCAGTGGTTGTAGCCAAACCGACTAACAAAGGACTGGCGCTGACCGTGGATTGTAACAGCCGTTACGTATTTGCCGATCCTTATAAAGGAGCACAGATCGCAGTGGCGGAAGCAGCGCGCAATATCGTATGCAGTGGTGGTGAACCTCTCGGTGTTACCAACTGTCTGAACTTCGGTAACCCTTACGATCCTGAAGTATATTACCAGTTCGTGAATGCTATCAAAGGTATGGGCGACGCCTGCCGCAAATTCGATACGCCAGTGACCGGCGGTAACGTTTCTTTCTACAACCAAAATCCTGAAGGTCCTGTTTATCCTACTCCAACCATCGGTATGGTAGGATTACTCGATAACGTGAACAAGAAGATGACGCTCGACTTCAAAGCTGAAGGGGATCATATCTTCCTCATCGGTAAAAGCCGCGCAGACCTCGGATCTTCTGAATACATCAATAAGGTACATGGTGTGGAATTCAGTTCCGCTCCTCATTTCGACCTGGAAGAAGAATTCACGCTCCAGCAGAAAGTAGCTGAACTGATCAAAGCCGGCGTGATCGAGTCCGCACATGATGTAAGCGAAGGCGGCCTCTTCATCACCCTGATGGAAAGCTGTTTCAACCGTAACCTCGGTTTTGCTGTTAAAGCTGCTGATGACGGCATCCGCAAAGATGCTTACTGGTTCGGTGAAGCACAAAGCAGGGTAGTGGTGAGCGTTAGTCCGGCTAAACTCGATGCTTTCAAAAAAACATTGGGTAATCATCCTGCTGAAGAGCTGGGTGCTGTTACCAAAGGCGGTATCGATGTAGACGGCAATTTCTGGGGGCCCATCAGCGGATGGAAACAGAAATATGATGATGCCATCCATAACCTGCTCGCAGCTCATGAGGCAGAGCATGCCATGAGCGCTCTCTAATAACAATCTTCCATCTGCTCAATTTATAAGCATGGACAAGAATATGAGTATCGTAGTTACAGGCGCTGCCGGTTTCATCGGCAGCTGCCTTGTAGGCTACTTAAACCACCATGGTTTCAACAACCTGATCCTGGTAGATGATTTTTCAAGGGAAGACAAAACCCCGAATCTCGACGGCAAGCGCTGGACTACAGAAGTGGATCGTGAAGAGTTTTTCGACTGGCTGAAAGAAAACAAGCCCTCCATCGATTTCATTTTCCATATCGGCGCCAGAACCGATACCACTGAATTCGATTATTCCATTCACGAACATCTCAACGTAGAATATTCAAAGAAGGTCTGGGAATATTGCACGGCCAACAATGTTCCGGTTGTGTATGCTTCTTCTGCAGCCACTTATGGCAATGGTGAGTTTGGATATGACGATGATCATGAGCTGCCTTACAAGCTGCAGCCGCTGAATGCTTACGGCATCTCCAAAAATGAATTCGATAAATGGGCATTGAAAGAAACGAAGCAACCGCCATTCTGGGCCGGACTGAAATTCTTCAATGTGTATGGTCCCAATGAATATCACAAAGGCCGCATGGCCAGCGTGATCTTCCATAGTTACAAACAGATCGGCAGCAATGGTGTGGTGAAGTTGTTCAAAAGCCATCGTCCTGATTTCAGGGACGGACAGCAACTGCGCGATTTCGTGTACGTGAAAGATGTGATCAACGTTTGCTACTGGCTAATGGAGCAGTTCTTTGCACAACACAGGGTAGAGAACGGACTGTACAATCTCGGCACCGGCAAAGCCAGATCTTTTGAAGACCTGGTGAATGCAACGTTTGCGGGGATTGACAGGCATTCAAAGATTGAGTATATTGATATGCCGGAAGATATCCGCGACAAATACCAGTATTTCACGGAGGCCAATATGAGCAAACTCCAAAAGGCCGGCTATTCAGCGCCCTTCTATTCCCTGGAAGATGGGGTTGATGATTACGTGAGAAATTACCTGAGTGCAGGGGAATACTATTAAACAGCATGCAATGAGCAGAAAAATTGCCATCATCGGTGGCGGAAACCTCGGGACCGCGATCGCCGAAGGGCTGATCAACAGCGGCTTTTCCCTTCCCGAACATATCCTCATCACCAAGCGCAATACCAAAACCCTGGGGCCGCTGGCAGAAAAGGGAGTACTGGTGAGCGATAATAATGAGGAAGCCGTTCGATTTGCTGACCTGGTAGTCCTGGCGGTGAAGCCTTTCCAGGTGAACGATGTGCTGGGCAAACTGCAACCTGTATTCGATCCTCAAAAACATGTGCTGGTATCCGTTGTTACCGGCATTTCCATCGATCAGATCCTCAAAGCTGTTGGAAAAAAACTAGCTATCATTCGCGCGATGCCGAACACCGCCATCGCTATCCAGGAAAGCATGACCTGCCTTTCTGCTCATGAAGTAACAAATGAGCATGTCAGCTATATCGAAGACCTGTTCAATCAGCTCGGTCGTGTTGTCTGGATCGATGAGAAACTGATGGATGCGGCCACTGTACTGGGCGCCTGCGGAACTGCTTATGCGATGCGATATATCCGTGCAAATATCCAGGGAGGGATCGAGATCGGTTTCGATGCGGCCACTGCCAGCCTGATTGCTGCGCAAACCGTGAAAGGGGCTGCTGAACTGTTATTGAAGAAAGGCGCTCACCCCGAGCAGGAGATCGATAAGGTTACTACCCCAAAGGGTTGTACCATTGCGGGTTTGAACGAAATGGAACACCAGGGTTTCAGCTCTTCGCTGATCAAGGGGATTGTTGCGAGTTACGATAAGATACAGAAGGATTAAGAGACTTAAAATTCATTATGAATTTACAAGAGCCTGAATTTTTCAGGCTTTTTGTATTTTATGCAAAATCAAGCAGCAGGTTGCCATCAATCCCCAATAATTTATGAACAGCTTTTAGAAATGCCACATCAGGTTTTCTTTTCCTGCTCATGATCTGTGACAGTTTGGGTTCTCCCATGCCCAACAGACGGGCTAACTCTTTTTGTTTGAGTTTTCGTTCATACATTTTTAACTCAATCAGACCTTCCAGTGTTGTAGGAGCTGGGATGGCATATATGCTTTTTTCGTATGCCTGCGCAGCTAAAGCCAGTGTTCTTAATGTTGAGGCTTCCTGATTTGTCAAATTCTTTTCTCCCTTCTTCATCAATGCATCAATTTTTTGCATTGTTGCATTGTATTCCTTTTCGTTTCCGATCTTAATTGTACGATTTACCATAACAGTGATTTGATAAGACTACACTTTAGTGGTCGCTTGGCCTGAATTATTTTAGAGGTCATCCAGGTTAACCTTATCGTATTCCTTGTGCGTGCCTACAAATTTTATAAATAGTTCTCACCCGAAAAATAATCCGGACAATTAGCCTATAGTCATTGCCCTTAATGTTGAATACATACAGGTCATTCCCCACTGCATCAACAGAAGGAATTCATTATGATTCAAAAGTAAGAAGCTAATTTCAAAAAATGAAATAAAATTTCTTTTTTTGAAATATTTCAATTCGTTATTGGATGCCTTTTGACACATATAATAAACTGCCTCCTCTAACGTTAATAGTTAATATAAAGTAATTCCTGAACCAACAATATCTATGAAGACCGATAGGATAAGTTTATTTATTCTGGCCGTTGAAATTGTGTTGATTACAGCCCTCCATTCAGCTAAGAACGATAAAGCTGAACAAACCCCGCAACTGGTTAGATCCAAAACCAATCATTATTCGCCTACCTATTCTTCTTTCAGCCTGATTGGATTAAAACGCTAAGATCAAACCGGATTTCTCCCCATCTTTTCCCCCTGCATTGAACTGGAATTTTTTCCGGAAGGAGATTAATTGTAACTTTGCATGACCTCCCGGAATTATTCTTCATTTGATTCCCGCTGGTCAATGGGAATGGGGTAGTCAATCAAGACAAAAGTATGATGCAATGAGTTGGACGTCGGATACGATGTAGCTGACAATTTTTGTTTATACCTGTCCTGGTCAGCCAGTTTTCACAACCTTAGACGAATTTGTAAAATAACCATAGAATATGGCCAAGTATATTTTTGTTACCGGAGGGGTAACTTCTTCATTAGGTAAAGGGATTATTGCAGCTTCGCTGGCCAAATTGCTTCAGGCAAGAGGTCTGCGCGTGACGATCCAGAAATTAGATCCCTATATCAACGTGGATCCGGGAACATTGAATCCCTATGAGCATGGTGAGTGTTATGTTACGGAAGACGGAGCCGAAACCGATCTCGACCTCGGCCACTACGAGCGTTTCCTCAATATCTTCACTTCCCAGGCCAATAACGTAACTACCGGCCGTATCTATCAAACCGTTATCAACAAAGAGAGGGAAGGGGCTTATCTCGGTAAAACCGTTCAGGTGATCCCGCATATAACGGACGAGATCAAACGCAGAATGCTCCAGTTGGGCCAAAGCAAGGAATACGATATCATCATCACCGAGATCGGTGGTACCGTAGGTGATATCGAGAGCTTACCTTTCATTGAGGCGCTCCGCCAGTTGCAGTGGGAACTTCCTGAAGAAGACACTGTGGTGCTCCACCTCACGCTGATCCCTTATCTCAAAGCCGCCAAAGAACTGAAAACAAAACCAACCCAGCATAGCGTGAAAATGCTGAGCCAGGAAGGTGTTCACCCTGATATCATCGTGTGCAGAACGGAAAAACCGCTCAGTACTGAACTGCGCCGTAAGATTGCGCAATTCTGTAATGTGAAAACAGAAGCGGTGATCGAAGCAGCCGACGCGCCCACCATCTACGAAGTTCCCTTACTGATGATGCGCGAGAAGCTGGATGTGATCTGTATGAAGAAACTGAATATCACACAGACCAAAGAGCCTGAACTCACCCGCTGGAAAGAATTCATAGACAAACTGAAATATCCGAAGAGCCAGGTTACCATCGGTCTCATCGGAAAATATATTGAATTGCAGGATGCTTACAAATCCATCCTGGAAGCCTTTGTACATGCAGGCGCCATTAATGAATGCAAGGTGCAGGTAGTGAATGTGCACAGTGAATTCATCACGGATGATAATGTTGCCGAGAAACTCGCTAACCTGGACGGGCTGCTGGTAGCTCCAGGCTTCGGACATCGTGGTGTGGAAGGAAAGATCATTGCCGTGAAATATGCGCGTACACAGAACCTGCCATTCTTCGGTATTTGCCTGGGTATGCAGATGAGCGTGATCGAAATGGCGCGTGATATTCTCGGACTGAAGGAAGCGCATTCAACGGAAATGAACCCGAATACGCCTGATCCTGTGATCGATCTGATGGAAGAGCAGAAGAATGTAACGGCCAAAGGCGGCACCATGCGTTTGGGCGCTTACGATTGTGTGATAAAGGAAGGAACGCTGGCGCATAAGATCTACGGTAAAACAACTATCAGCGAGCGTCACCGCCATCGCTGGGAGTTCAATAATAAATATCTTTCCCAGTTCGAAGCTGCCGGAATGGTGGCCAGTGGCAAGAACCCTGAAAGCGGACTGGTAGAAATTGTGGAACTGCCCAACCATCCATTCTTCATCGGCGTTCAGTACCACCCCGAACTGAAGAGCACCGTGGAGAATCCACATCCTCTCTTCGTGAACTTCATTGCGGCAGCCAGGGAATACACCGAAAATAAGAATGCGGTGAAGAACCCTTCCATGCAAGGTGAAATGATCTAAAGAAATACTCAGGTTTTCCGGCAGCTGGGCCTTCAGCAGGTTTCTGGCTGCCGGGAGGCCAAAACCCCTATCTTTGCTCCCTCTAAATTGATAGTATAATGAATATGGACCGCAATACGGTGATTGGCTTCGTGTTATTAGCCGTATTATTATTCGTTTACCTGTTTACTGCTACAAAGAACTCGAATGAGGCGCAGGCTGTTAAACAGCGTTACGATGATTCTGTTGCACTGGTAAAGTGGAAAGCTGATTCCCTCGTTGCCCTGAAAGACAGCATCACTAAGAGAGCTGCATTCGACTCTACTGTACAGGCGCCTCAAACGGAAGCCCTCACCGTAGTGGAGAACGAAGTGTTCAAGATCACTTTCACCAATAAAGGGGCAAGACCCTCCAGGGTAGAGCTTAAGAACTACAAGTCCTTCAACGACAGTTCACTGGTTGTATTGAACGGCACTGATTTCGATAAGATCTCTTATGCAGTGAATGTGGCGCCCAACCAGGCTTCACAAACTGCTGAATTGTTCTTTACGCCCGGAGCCGTTACCAAAAATGCGGACGGTTCCCAAAGCGTGGTATTCCAGCTGCCTTCCGTGAATGGCACCATCCAGCATACTTTCGTGGTGAAGCCAAATGCTTACATGATCGACTGGAACGTTCAACTGAACGGGGCCGACAAACTGCTTACACAAAGCACCATCAACCTCACCTGGCAGTCCAAAACGATGCAGCATGAGAGCGATGTGGCCTACGAGCGCCAGGTGTCTACCATCTGTTTTTATGAAGACAATGATTTCGATTATATCCAGAATAAAACAGATCACAAATTTGAAAAACCTGTAGAGTGGGTGAGCGTTGCCCAGCAATTCTTCAACACCACCCTGGTGAGCAAGAATAAATTCACAGGCGGCGAAGTAAGATGGTTCCGTCATACGGATAAAACATCCCCGGTACTGGCAGAAGCAACAGCTACCCTGCAAACCAAATTACCACTCGGTTCTGTAGCCACCCTGCCGATGCAATTGTATTTCGGTCCAACCGACTACAAGATCCTGAAAGCGCAGGACGCTCCGGAAATGGATAAGCTGGTGAACCTGGGCCGTGATATGTATACATTCGTGCGTCCGATCAACAAATACATCGTGATGCCTGTGTTCAACTTCTTCGGAAGCTTCATCGGCAGCTTTGGCCTGGTGATTGCGCTGCTCACACTTTGTATCCGTTTGATCACTTCCCCGCTTGTATATACCAGTTACCTGAGCGGCGCCAAAATGAAAGCGCTTCGTCCAGAGATCGAGAAGATGAAGGCAAGACTTGGCAACGATCAGCAGGCTGTAGGTATGGAGCAGATGAAACTCTTCCGGGAAGCAGGAGTTAACCCATTGGGTGGTTGTATCCCGGCATTGCTGCAGATCCCCATCTTCTTTGCCTTGTATAGCTTCTTCAACTCCAATATCGCATTGCGTGGCGAAGAATTCCTCTGGGCCCATAACCTGGCTTCCTATGACGTGTTGTTCAGCTGGAAAACGAGCATCATCGGTATCGGCAATCACATCAGTCTGTTCACGATCACAGCTGTTCTTACCAGCTTCCTGATCTCTATCTATAACATGAACATGACGCCGGACCAGAACAATCCGATGCTCAAGTACATGCCGTACATCTTCCCCTTCATTCTCTTCTTCGTATTCAACGGTCTGCCTTCGGCCCTGACCTGGTACTATACTGTTTCCAATATCATTACACTCGCATTGCAGTGGGTGATACAGAACTTCATCATTGACCACGACAAGATCCTGGCCAAGATCGAAGAGAACAGGAAGAAACCGAAGACGCAGAGCAAATGGCAGGAGAGGCTGGCACAGATGCAGGAACAACAAAAAAAGATAGCTGAAGAAAAAGCCAAACAGAGAAAGTAATCTGATCGTTATATTATCATAGAAGGCGCACTAAATACGGTGCGCCTTTTCTTATGAACACTGGCTATGTTGATGAAGTGAGCGCTATCTATGCGGCAGGTGCCAGTGTGAATTTTACAGTGAATAATTCTACCTTCAACATTCTTGTTGGCAGTGGGTGCTGCTGCGCAAGTTAACCTGGTTGCAGAAACGGTATTAGCGGATGGAACGATCATATCTCAGAAATTCATCAAAAAATAAAGGAAAGGTTGAGAATTCCTTAAAAGGTTAAGGCAGTTTAAGGCAAAGGCAAATTAAAGGGCAGACCATTTGGTCAGCCCTTTTGCTTATTTTTAGGCCCTGCCATCAATAACAAAAAATTGCATTTCACAGACCCACAGCTCAACCGGCAACTGCTCTACCGCATCGCTGAAGGACACGAACCTTCATTCAGGTTGCTCTATGATGAATATTTCAATACCATCTACTCAACAGCGCTTGCATTCACCCAAAGCCAGCAACTGGCTATGGAAGTTGTACAGGAAACTTTCCTCAGAGTTTGGAAGAATCGTACGCGATTACCTGAAATTGAAAACCTGCCCGGTTTCCTTTATGTGATCGGCCGTAACCAGGTGAAGACTGCCCTTCGTTCCATCAAAGAGAACAATGAAGCGGAAGGGCTGCTCAATATAGCAGAACCCGTTAATGTGCATTCCCCCGAAAGAGCTGCTATCATCAAGCAATTCCGCGAGGAAGTTTATAAAGCTGCCGGTCAGTTGCCGGAACAACAGGCCATTGTTTTCAAATTGAGCCGGTTTGAACATTTGAGTTACGATGAAATTGCCGCACAGTTGGGCATTTCAACTGCTACAGTGAAAAACCATTTGGTGAAGGCGCTCGGGTTCATGCGCAATTATTTTGCATCGAGGCACAAACATCTGCTCCCCTTAATTTTATTGATTATAGAAAAGAATATATAATAAAATATCCTTTTCAACTGGACCATTTATGCACGCGCGTGGGTTTATAGTAATACCCATGAAGTTGCTATAACAACAAGTAAGATGGAAAAAGACTTTCATAAACGGATGGAAAGCTTTCTTACCGGCACCATGAGCGCCGAAGAAAGAAAGTTGTTCATTGATCAGCTGAGAAGTGGAGAAATGGACCAGGAACTGGATGCAGCCATCGGGTCTGTAATGCAACAGAACCTGTATGCCATTGAAGATAACAATGATGTGAAAGAGGCGCTGTACACTCAAATTGCTGAAGGCATCAGGGAAGATGCAGCTGCTGTTCAGATAAAGAAAAGGACCAATATACTCACCCGCTACTGGTGGGCCGCAGCCCTGGTGATCATTGCTGCCGGCATATGGCTGTATCCTATGCTGACACGCAACAGATCAACCAGTCTAACAGAACAGAATGGCAATGCTGCCGTGATCATGCCTGGTACAAACGGGGCTGTGCTTACACTGGCCGATGGCAGTATCGTTGAGCTTGACAGTTTACCGGATGGTATTGTTACCACTCAGGATGGCGCAAGGATAAGACTACTCAATCACCAACTCTTATACGAACAGGAGGAGGAAGGAACTGATGCAGGGATGCTGTACAATACCATGAGTACCCCAGGGGGAAAACAATTTATGCTGGTGCTTCCTGATGGTACGCGCGTTTGGATGAATGCGGCCAGTTCCATCCGTTACCCCACCAGATTTGGCGATCATGAACGCGATGTGGAGATAAGCGGTGAACTTTTTTTTGAAGTGGCGAAGGATAGATCGCGGCCATTCCGTGTAAAGCTCAATGATGGCTCCAAACTTGAAGTATTGGGCACCAGCTTCAACATCAATGCTTATGATGATGAAGCAGTCATCAACACCACGCTTATCGATGGAAGCATTCGTGTTGAAAGCAAAAATGGCGATGCTTTGGTGTTGAAACCCCTTCAACAGGCACAGTTGCTGAGGGCTGCTAATACCGAAGAGAAAAAACAGATCAGGCTGCTCAATGATCCGGATATAGAGAAGGTGCTTGCCTGGAAAAATGGCGCTTTCGATTTCAGCAATACCAGTCTCGGAGAAATGATGCGACAATTGTGCCGCTGGTACAATATCACTGTTGAATATCCCCGGGGGATACCTGCTTTGGAATTTGAAGGAAAGATGAGCCGGAATATTACCCTCAACGGCTTACTAAAAATACTTGACCAGTCTGGCGTCCATTTCAGGCTGGAAGGAAAGAAACTGATTGTACTGCCCTGATAAACCTGCATCCTATTATAACCTTGTCTCCTGTGATAAAAACAAAGCCGGAAGTGTTGGAAGCGCTTCCGGCGAACGTTTAGTTTTCGAAACACATCGGAAGTATTTCATTATTTAACCAAACAATGCAATGTATGCAAAAAACTGCTAATGAGGTTAGAGGATGGCCCCTATGCCGTCTCCCGGCCAAAATGCTGCGAATTATGAGAATCACAAGTTTTTTCCTGCTGGTTGGCTGTTTACAACTTTCAGCTGCCGGCTCTTCGCAAACAGTTTCCATCTCCGGAAAGGAGCTCAGCTTCAAAAAAGTGTTCAGCACTATTGAGAAGCAAACAGGTTATTTCGTCTTCTTTCCCAAAGGTACTTTCAAAGATGTCAGGCCGCTGGACCTTGAAGCCAGGAACATGCCCCTCCGGAACTTTTTGGAATTGCTGGTAAAAGACCAGCCGCTAAGATTTATCATTGAAGACAGAACGGTCCTTTTCACAAGGACCAGCACCAGACCTGCATCTCAACGAATCTCGTTGCCTGGGATAATGGAAAATAAGCCGGACTATATAACTGTTACCGGGAGAGTTACAGATAGCCTGGGCACACCCTTGCCGGGAGCCACAGTTACAGTGAAAGGTAAAACGAAGAATACTGCCACCGGACGTAACGGAGAATTTTCAATAGATGTAGAACCAGGTGAAGTGCTGGAGTTCTCTTTTGTTGGATACGAAACACAAAGACTGAAAGTATCTGAAGCAAGGCAGCTGATCATTGTACTCAGGGCTCTGAATGATGAGATGACAAATGTAGTGGTGGTTTCTACCGGTTACCAGAAACTACCGCTGGAGCGCGCTACGGGCGCTTTCACACATATTTCAGCTGCACAGTTGGACAGGTCGAACAGCTTCAACCTGAAAGACAGGCTGGAAGGAATGGTGCCGGGTATGTTCTTCGAAACACAGTATGATGAAGACCAGAACCCGAACAGCGAGCGCAGTAAGAGTATCGTGATCCGTGGTGTTGGCACATTTGGCAATAACAACCCGTTGATTGTAGTGGATGGCGCGCCATTTTATTCCAGTGTGGTTGATCCATGGTCCCTGATCAATCCGGCAGATGTGGAAAGTATCACGGTGTTGAAAGATGCAGCAGCGGCATCCATCTGGGGATCGCAGGCCGCCAATGGTGTGATTGTGATCACCACAAAATCCGGCGGCTTCAAAAAAGGCCAGCCACTGATGCAATTGTCTGTTGACTACCTGGCACAACCCGTCCCCAGGTTATCGAAGATCCCCTGGGCTTCCGGCAAGGATGCCGTGGAGATCTACCGGTGGATGATCAGGGAAAAAGTTTGGTTTGATCAGTTCCTCGATGATAACACCCGCTCACGGTATGAGATACCCGAAGTAATGGGCGTATTGATCGATATGAAGAAGGGAACTATTTCTGAAGCTGATGGCAACAGCAGGCTTGAAGCATTATCGCGTATTGATGTACGTAATGAGTTCAGTGACCTTTTCTTCCGGAAGATAGAATCCAACAGGAAGATCAACCTGTCATTCCAGGGAGGAAGCGATGTAAATAAAGTGCGGACCTCTATTTCCGGTCTCTTCAATGATCAGTATGCAAAAGGCAATTCTGAATTCCAGGTGATCGGGAATTTTACTGATGAGTACACGCCCAAAAAATGGCTGAAGTTCTCTTTCGGAAGTAATATATTCTTATCACAGCTCAAAAAGAATGGCGTTGTGGTGAATGACCTGGCCGATATTCCACAGATGTCGCGCATCCTGGACGATGAAGGCAATTATACCCGGATGGTCAACTACTATAATATTCCGCACTGGCGCAGACAGGATACCGCAACGAAATACAAGTTGCCTTACGACTGGGACTGGAATCTCAAACGTGATATCGATAATATGGACAATACCACCAAAACCACCAATGTTCGCCTCTTCTCGAGTATCCAGGCAACATTGTTCCCAGGACTGGTGGCGGATTTTTATTATCAGTACCAGCAAGACCATGTAATTCGAAAAGAATATTTCAATGAGAATACATGGTATGTGAGAAATATGGTGAACAATTTTGCGCGGCAGGACGGATCTTATCCCATTCCTCCCGGTGGTATGCTGAATGAGAACCAGTCGAACGGGTTTTCGCATAATGGAAGATTGCTGCTCACCTATACCGGAAATTTTGGAGAACATTCTGTGCGTGTGCTCGGAGGTATGGAGGTACGCCGCAATTATTATGATCGCGTGTATTATGGTTACTATGGTTACGATCCGCAATCGCTCACCAGTATCGTGAACCTCAATTTCAATACTGTTTTCCCGCCTATCCTCACCGGAGATCAGGGCGCCACCAATACTATTCCCTTCGCGCCCAATACGCCTTATCTGCAGTTGGGCGGCGCCGACGAAAGATTTGTGAGTACCTATGCCAATGCAGGTTATACTTTCCGTAACAGGTATGATGTAACGGCAAGTGTGCGGCTCGACAAAACCAATCTTTATGGACAAAGCTCCAGTTATACTGATCTTCCTCAATGGTCTGCTGGTTTGGGATGGCAGATCAGCGATGAGCCTTTCTTCAATTTTCATTTTATAGACAGGCTCAAATTACGCTTGTCTTATGGCTTCAATGGTAATATCGACAAAAGCGCCAGTCCTTACATTACAGGATATCCCTGGAATGATCCAATCACCAGGCTGCCCTATGCGGCAGTACAAACCGCTCCCAATCCCGGTCTTACATGGGAACGTACAGGCACTTACAATATTGGTATGGACTTTTCATTCTTTAAATCACGGCTTACCGGTGGATTGGAGATCTATGCAAAGAGGGCAGAGGATGTGCTGGCACAGATTGCGGTGAACGGTACATATGGATTCCAGAACAACAGGGCCACACTCAACACCGGCAATATCAACAATACCGGAGTAGAGCTCACTTTGCAGGGCAATATCCTTCGCAATATTGCTGTGAAATGGAGCAGCCGCCTTAACTACGGCACTAACCGGAACAGGGCTTTCAATATCACGCAGGTGAATAAAACGCTGATCGCCTATACCACACTGTCATTCTATTATCACCTGCCGGATCAACCGGTGGATTTTGTTGCAGCGGCAGAATGGACAGGTTATAATGATAAGGGGATCGATAAATTCATGTACCAGGGAAAGGAATATGCTGTAACAGATATTCCCAACTACAATACACTCAACCTGGGCGATATTTTCAAAGTAGTTGGACAGCGAAACCCAAAGCATTTCGGGCAATGGTCGAATACAATCACCTACAAAGGGCTTGATCTCAATATCAGCCTGCTGTATAAATTCGGTCACGTGTTTGTTGCTGATTACCCCGCAGCAAGTATGGCCAATAACTATCTCAACTACACGAGATCTTTCACCTGGCTGCCTGCATTGATGGTGAACAGGTGGCAATCACCCGAAGATGGTAATAATGCCAGCATGTACTCGCTGAATGAAAAGATCACCAATACCAGTCACCAGACGCTGCTTGATTTTGTATCGAGATACAATACAAGGAATGTAATGAATGCGGGCAGTATCAGGTTGCAAAGCATTGCGCTGGCTTATCGTTTCCCACAGAAAATGACTGGCCCTTTCCGCGATGTACGCGTTCAGGCAGAGGCCCGAAACTTAGGACCTGTATGGGTTGCAAACGATGCAGGAATCGATCCTGATTTTCCGGCCTACAGTTCTTCCATTTATGGTGCGCTGCAATTTGTAGTGCGTAACAGGGCACAATATTCTTTAGGCGTTCGTTTCGGTCTGTAAGGCCGCAAGAACAAAAAATGCATTGTATGAAGTTGAAAAATATTTTGATCCCTTTTTGGCTCCTGCTGTTCTTCGCAACATTTACGGGCTGTAAGAAATTCCTCGAAGAATTGCCGAGAGGCGTGATCATCGCCAAAACCACCAGTGATTTCAGAAAACTGATGGATGATGTAGACAACCAGCGATACCAGTTTTCCTTGTCGCAGGTCAGTTCACATGTAGATATTCTTTCCGATGATGTGTATGCAGATTCTGCCCGCTGGCTTGGCTGGACCACCACAAGGCAGCATGTGAATGCTCTGTATGCCTTCGATCAACAGGTATGGCTATACGAAGCACTGACTGACGATGTGAACTGGAAGAACCAGTATTATATCGTTTCGCTGATCGGCACCATCCTGATCGAAATGGAGAAGGTGAAAGACAATGAAACGGTCAAGCGCCAACTGATGGCCGAGGCCCGTGTGCACAGGGCATATGCTTATCTCAACCTGGTTAACATATATGCGAAGCATTACAATAGCCAGACGGCAGCAACAGACCCTGGTGTTCCCATCATTGAAGATGCATCAGCCCTGCCTGCACTGCCCAGGGCATCTGTTCAGAAGATCTATGATCTCGTGATTGCTGAATTGAAACTGGCATTGCCCGATCTGCCGGATAACTATACGCAGTATTCACATCGTCCCTGCAAGGCCGCTGTACATGCTATCCTGGCCCGCACCTGGCTCTATATGGGCAGGTATGAAGAGGCTTTGCAGGAAGCGGATAAAGCCCTCGCCATTCGCAGCTTCCTTCACGATTTCAATACGCTTTATAACGGAGCGCCTGTGGTAGCCAACCTGATCGGAATGTCGCGCACAGAAGACCAGGAAGTGATCCTCCATAAGACCACTTCCAAAAATTTCCGGCTTAATACTTATATGGTGCTCGATACTGCAGCTTTCAATGATCTCTATCCTGATTTTGTGAACACTGGATCCGGGATAGACAACCAGGATCTCCGGAGATCACTTCGTTTTACAGGCTTCAATGCATTGGGGGAACAAACTGGAAAGGAAGTTGTGTACAATGTAACGTTCAATAACTGGTACAAAAAAGACGGGGCCAATTCCAGCGGCGCTGATAATATTCATATCGGCACTCCGGAAATGTATATGATCAGGGCTGAATGTTACGCCAGAACAGGCCAGCTTCAGAAAGCACTCGATGATGTGAACCTTATCTGCACCAAAAGATACAAAACAGGAACTTACCAGTTGAAACTGGCGGCAGATTTCAATAATGATCAACAGGCAGTAGTGAACGAAGTGCTGTTACAACGAAGAAGGGAATTATATGGAAAGGAATTGAGGCTCTTCGATATTAAGAGACTGGGGCTGCCTGTAACGCACTATATCAGTTCAAGGATGGTGAGTGTTCCGGCTGGCGACCCCAAACTGGTTTGGCCAATTTTCAACAAGTATATCGAAATGAATCCGGAGATCGAACAAAACCCACGTTGATCCGCTAAAAGAAATGAACAATGAAAAAAATATTCATCTTAATGGCGCTGCTCTTTTCTGTAGCAGCTATACAGGCACAAGGTTATACTATCAAAGGGAATATCGATGGACTGCCGGATGGTAATCTATGGATAATAAAATGGTTCAATGGAGATACCCTGCAGCAGGGAATTTCCAAAGAAGGTAAGTTCACAATCAGTCATTCAGGTAAATTCATTGGTGATAAGGTTTACCTGATTACCGGCAGCTCCAAAAAAAGGGTTGAGTTTTATATCGAACCCGGTACCATCAACCTGCAGGGAAGCTGGGCAGGGACTATAACGGCAACCGGTACACCCAGCAATGATGCTTATGCGAAATACCTGAAGGAGCTTGCACCGGTGAATGATGAGATCAATTCGATCAGGGCGCAAATGAAAAACAATAAGGATAAGTCTGCTATAGCGGCCTTGCAGAAAAAATTGTCAGCCCAATACGATCAGTTCTTTTATCCATTGCGAAAACGATATGCAAAAACTTACAACAATACTATCATGGCCGCGGAATTCCTATCAGCAGGTACTGGTCATCTTACATATGCAGACATGAAGCAGCTGCTGGCAGAACTGGACCCTGCAACGCCGGAGAACTGGTACACCAACCGGTTGAAAGAGCGCTGCGATATCCTGGGCAGAACGGATTTTGGCCAGGTGCCACCAGATTTCACACTTCCCGATACATCCGGCCATCCCGTTTCGCTTTATTCATTGAAAGGAAAGATAGTACTGGTGGATTTCTGGGCATCCTGGTGCGGCCCCTGCCGGGCCGAAAATCAGAATGTAAAAAAATTATATGATCGATACAGTGCCGCGGGATTTACTGTGATCAGCGTATCGATTGATGATAAAAGAAACAAATGGGTAAAAGCTATCAAAGATGATCAATTACCCTGGTATCATGTTTCAAGTCTTACGGGTTGGGAATGCCCTGTGGCCAAAAGTTTGGGAGTGGCTTATGGAATGTCGGGAGTGCCTTATACCTTGTTGCTGGACAGGGAAGGGAAGGTGATTGGTCATAATGTGCGGGGAGAACAGTTGGAAAAAAAATTGGATGCGTTGTTGGGCAAACAATAAAAATAGCAGGGGCTGACTAAAAAGCTACCCTCATAGGATTTCGGGGAGCCCACTCGCTCGCCTCTGGCGACGCGGTGTTCGCCGGAGGCGAACAAATACAAGTCACTCGCCGGGAGGCGAGCGACTGCCAGCTCTCTGACCTTTTTAGTCAGCCCCGTTTTGTTGGCATATCTTGTTAGAAATCTGTTTTTTATTATTACTTTAGACAACGGTTAAGGCCAATCGCACCGTCTATGATAATAACCAATGTGCCAGCATCATGAAAAAATTTACCCTCTTCCTGGTCCTTTATTCCCTGTTAGTAGTTGCTGCCAATGCGCAGAAAAGGATTTCCGAGCTTACCATGGTTTATGATGCAACTGTTTCCACCGGTAGCGCTGATCCCAAACTGGCAGATGCTTTCGATGGCGCCACCACTACTGTGTATATCAAAGGCAATATGAGCCGTTCCGAAATGGCAAGCGCTCTTTTCTCTTCCACCACCATTCATGATTCCAAGACGGGTTCCGCAGTGGTGCTTCGCGAAGTAAGTGGTCAGAAACTGCTGATCCGGATGACACCACAAAACTGGGTGGAAAAGAATAAACGATACAACGGCATTACTTTTACCAATTCTACAGAAACCAAGACCATTGCGGGTTACAAGTGTACCAAAGCCACAGCCACTCTCAAAGATGGTACTGTATTTACGGTGTATTACACCTCGGATATCATTCCGGAGAACAAGGACTACGATTACCAGTTCAGAAGCCTCAACGGTCTTCCCCTGGAATATGAGCTGGTGCAGGGAAAGCTCACCATCAAATACACGGTGTCTTCCATCAATCTGAATCCGGTCCCCGCTTCCAAATTCGACCTGCCCAAGACCGGGTACAGGGAAATGACCTACGAGGAAAGTAAGAAGACAAGTCTCTAAAATATTGGGTTAGCTAAGTTTAGCTGGGGCTGACTAAAAAGGTTGTTACATTTCATTTCG
>NZ_RCSU01000029.1 GCF_003991355.1 Pseudoflavitalea rhizosphaerae | reverse complement strand
AAAAAATTAAAGCGTACGGGTAATTAGTACTACTCGACTTTAGTGTTACCACTTTTACATCTGTAGCCTATCAACGTCATCGTCTCTGACGACCCTTAAAAGAATACTCATCTCGTGGAAGGTTTCACGCTTAGATGCTTTCAGCGTTTATCCTGGCCGGACGTAGCTACTCTGCACTGCACCTGGCGGCACAACAGATACACCAGCGGTCCGTACGACCCGGTCCTCTCGTACTAAGGTCATGTCCACTCAATATTCTAACGCCCATCACAGATAGGGACCGAACTGTCTTGCGACGTTCTGAACCCAGTTCACGTGCCACTTTAATCGGCGAACAGCCGAACCCTTGGGACCTTCTCCAGCCCCAGGATGTGACGAACCGACATCGAGGTGCCAAACCTCCCCGTCGATATGAGCTCTTGGGGGAGATCAGCCTGTTATCCCCGGAGTACCTTTTATCCTTTGAGCGATGGCCCTTCCATGCAGAACCACCGGATCACTTTAGCCGGCTTTCGCCCCTGCTCGACGTGTCTGTCTCACAGTCAAGCTCCCTTATACTAATGCGCTCTGCGTACGATTACCAACCGTACTGAGGGAACCTTTGCAAGCCTCCGTTACTTTTTAGGAGGCGACCACCCCAGTCAAACTACCCACCATGCACTGTTTCCCGGAAGGGATTAGACTCTAAGCAAACAAAGGTTGGTATTTCAACGACCGCTCCACGGCACCTGGCGGCACCGCTTCAAAGCGTCCCAACTATTCTACACATTGTTTGCTCAAAATCAATGCAAAGTTGTAGTGAAGGTTCACGGGGTCTTTCCGTCCCGTGACGGGTAACCGGCATCTTCACCGATACTACAATTTCGCCGGGCTCGCGGAGGAGACAGTGTTCAACTCATTAGACCATTCGTGCAGGTCGGAACTTACCCGACAAGGAATTTCGCTACCTTAGGACCGTTATAGTTACGGCCGCCGTTTACTGGGGCTTCAGTCAGAAGCTTTGGCTTGCGCCGAACATCCTTCCTTAACCTTCCAGCACCGGGCAGGTATCAGGCTCTATACGTCATCTTACGATTTTGCAGGGCCCTGTGTTTTTGTTAAACAGTTGGTTGAACCATTTTACTGAGACCACATCACTGTGGTACGCTTTATCCCGAAGTTACAGCGTCAATTTGCCTAGTTCCTTCTCCGCGGCTCACCCGAGCACCTTAGGCTATTCGCCTCGACTACCTGTGTCGGTTTGCGGTACGGGCCGCTTCAGCCTAACCTTAGAGNTAGGCTATTCGCCTCGACTACCTGTGTCGGTTTGCGGTACGGGCCGCTTCAGCCTAACCTTAGAGGTTTTTCTCGGCAGTTTGATTAGGACCACTATCACATTGTCCGAAGACTCTGTGTACTATCACGTTCGACATCCATTCCGGATTTACCTGGAACAGATATATCTACACGCTTTAACGGGAACATCCGTTGCCCCGCGGGTCGTTCACTACTGCGTCACCCCATCGAAACTGAAGCGGGTACTGGAATATTAACCAGTTTTCCATCAGCTGCCCCTTTCGGGTTTGCCTAAGGACCCGACTAACCCTGATCCGATTAACGTTGATCAGGAACCCTTAGTCTTACGGTGAAGTAGTTTTTCACTACTTTTATCGCTACTTATGCCTACATTTTCTTTTCTGAACGCTCCAGCATACGTCGCCGTACACCTTCGACGCTGTTCAGAATGCTCCCCTACCGAATACACGCCAAGCGTGCATCTTAGAGCTTCGGTGGTATGTTTGATGCCCGATTATTTTCCGTGCAGGACCTCTCGACCAGTGAGCTGTTACGCACTCTTTAAATGAATGGCTGCTTCCAAGCCAACATCCTGGCTGTTATAGAAGTCCCACCTCGTTTGATCAACTTAACATACGCTTAGGGACCTTAGCTGCTAATCTGGGTTATTTCCCTCTCGGCCACGGATCTTAGCACCCGCAGCCTCACTCCCGGAGATATTTACTAGCATTCGGAGTTTGTCAGGGTTTGGTAGGCGGTGAAGCCCCCTAGCCCAATCAGTAGCTCTACCTCTAGTAAATGTCTATATCCGAGGCTGTTCCTAAAAACATTTCGGGGAGAACGAGCTATCTCTCAGTTTGATTGGCCTTTCACCCCTATCCACAGGTCATCCCATAGCTTTTCAACGCTAATGAGTTCGGTCCTCCAGTGTGTGTTACCACACCTTCAACCTGCCCATGGATAGATCACAAAGTTTCGCGTCTACCCCCACTGACTAGTCGCCCTGTTCGGACTCGCTTTCGCTACGGCTCCGTTACTGAAGAACTTAACCTCGCCAGTGAGGAGTAACTCGTAGGCTCATTATGCAAAAGGCACGCCGTCACCCGTTACCAGGCTCCGACCGCTTGTAGGCGCACGGTTTCAGGTACTATTTCACTCCCTTGTTTAGGGTGCTTTTCACCTTTCCCTTACGGTACTGGTTCACTATCGGTCTCTCAGGAGTATTTAGCCTTACCGGATGGTGCCGGCAGATTCAGGCAGGATTCCTCCGGTCCCGCCTTACTCAGGATACTGCTCGTCCCCAATTATTTGTGCCTACAGGACTATCACCTGCTATGGTCTCACTTTCCAGAGAGTTCAGCTTGAAATTGGTTTCTAAATGCAGTCCTACAACCCCGGTGCAGCACGCTACACCGGTTTGGGCTGTTCCCTTTTCGCTCGCCACTACTCAGGGAATCACGTTTGTTTTCTTTTCCTCTCCCTACTTAGATGTTTCAGTTCAGGAGGTTGACTTTCCTTGCGGAATGATATACCTTCAGTATACCGGGTTGTCCCATTCGGAAATCTGCGGATCTAATGCTTGTGTGCAGCTCCCCGCAGCTTATCGCAGCTTACCACGTCCTTCTTCGTCTCTGAGAGCCAAGGCATCCACCATACGCCCTTAAGTGCTTTAAAAGAGTTATTATACTTATTACTCGTTTCTTACAACATTTATACTTGTTAGAATAACAATTATTTCCCAATATGTCAAAGAACTTGGTTTGCTTGCACGCCTCACGGCGTACAATAAACGAAGCTGATGTGCAGGTTGCGAACCTATAGACCATTCACTTTTGAATGTCAACATCACAGTTTGAAAGATCTTTTTGTGGAGGATAACGGATTCGAACCGTTGACCCCCTGCGTGCAAGGCAGGTGCTCTAGCCAGCTGAGCTAATCCCCCAGGAGTTGATGCCTTGAGGTGTCGCTCGAGCCTTTGTGCGCTCTCGCCCATTCTCTCGCAGCTTGTGGTAGACCCGACCAGATTTGAACTGGTGACCCCT
>NZ_RCSU01000028.1 GCF_003991355.1 Pseudoflavitalea rhizosphaerae | reverse complement strand
TATCCCTTAACTTAATGACATTGCCCGGCGAGTGAGTTTTATTCAGTCGCCTCTGGAGACGCGGTGTTCGCCGGAGGCGAACAAATACAAGTCACTCGCCGGGAGGCGAGCGACTGCCAGCTCTCTGCCTTTTTAGTCAGCCGCTGCTTTATAGGTTTTTGTTTGTGCTTATAATTTCAGCGCATTTTTCAAAAACAGCTTCACTTCTTCTGCAGGTATGGCGAGAGAAGTTGTTCTGGATATGCGGGAAATATTGATGCCCATAAAATTTCCTTCTCCATCGAAAACAGGGCCGCCGCATTCTGAGGGATATAATCTTGCATCATGACTAAATGCTTTTTTGAATCCATCTTTGCGCTCGCTTTTTCCTCCTTCAAATTGTTCCGCCATATGCTCTGCAAGGGGTTGGGAGAAACTCTTCTGTTTAAGTGTTATTTTTTTTGTGTAGCCAAACCATTTCCTTTTTCCTTTCAGAAGGATGGGGGTGGAAGGGCGGATGGCAGACACCTGCCATTCAAGCTCCGTACATGTGGTGACTTTTACCCCATTGATACTTTGGATCTGATCTCCGGTTTTCAATTTTGCTGAAGCAGCCGGACCATAGGGGTCGATACTATTTATCAGGAGGGCATTATCCTTTTCGATGGCACTAATGCCCAGGTAAGATTTCCAGCCATAGGGAATAAAACCGACAGTTGGTGAGCTCAATACGCTGACCCTGTGAGCACCATAATTAGCTCCTGGCGACAACAGGAATGTACCAGCATTTTTATACATTTCATTGCTAAAGGAACCAGACACGATATCGATTCCATTCTTAAGTTTAGCTGCTACTTCCAGGAGAACAAGATCTTTCAGGGAATCCCTTGCAATGGCAGTTGCAGGAAAGGATTCCTCTTTGAAAGAAACAAAAACAGAATCGTTTCCAACAATGGAGCTTTTGCTGATGATGAAAGATTTGTCATTGAAACCAGAGACAGGCAGTGCAATAAGGGCGCCCAGCGCAGTGATTTCTTCTCCCTTTATTCTGCTGGCAATATTGAAGGAAGTGGGGGCAATCCTCGAAAATACTGCAGGGAAGTTTTCGTGCATATTTTCCAGTGCGGGGATTGGCTTGCTTTTATTGGGCGGCATGGCTTCGAGCTTTTTTGAATCGCCGGAGTCGGCCACGAAATAAGTTTGCGGCTTGAGCAATTTATCCCAATATTGACGGAATGTATCCATCGGGACTTCATAGTTTGCATCCAGCGATTGAAAGATCCTGCTGTGAATACCGATCACTTTCCCGTTCAGGTCAAATAATGGACCGCCTGAATCGCCTGGTTCCATCAGCGCCGTATTGCATAAGAACCCTTCGTTCAAATTGCTTTTCGTGATATAACCGAAGCGCACCAATGCATGTCCGCTTTGTTTCATGTTTTGCGGATAGCCCATGCTGATGCAGGGTTGAAAAGGCACCAGGTTACCCGACCATCCCATTTCTGCGTATGGCCAGTTACCAGGAGACATTATTTTGATGATAGCAGCGTCGTTGACGTTATTGCTTCCCAGACCGATGGCCAATACTTTTTTCCCATCGGGGAATGCGACCTGGTAAATCTGATGAGGTTTGGCAGCATGAGCGGCTGTGAGAATGATTCCATCTTTGCTAACCACAACGGCACTGAAAGTGAGCCCGCTTACGCGGTTTTTTAGGGTATCATAGCCAGAAACGGCAACGGTAGCGCCGGATACCTTTTTGACTACGGCCTGGATGGAGGATTGAAGGGATTTGTAGTCGAGTTGCTGGCTGAAAACAAGGCTGGTATTGAGGAGTAACCCCAAACCGATCAGGCAGGCGCGGAGCTTTTGAGAGGTGGAGATGTTCATTGATTGCATGTTGTGGTGCAATACTGACAAAGAAGTGGGGGTTTAGGGTGAAGGGAAGGGTGGGATATTTCTTAAGATTTCAGGTCTGTGTTGTCTAAAGCGCCAACAATGCCAATGTAAGTTTTCTTATATTCGTGAAAATGTGTAACCACAAATTATATAAACATTTGCTGGCTGCCGGGCTTTTACAACTTACCGGAGTTACACCCTTTGCAGGTAAACGACTCTTCGCTTTCTCAAATCCTAAAGACTTTAATAAGTAATCCCCGGCATGATTTGCATTCCGGGGGATATAAATACTGATTTCGTTGCAAAACGAAGCTGATATGGTATTCTGCCATATCAATTATCATTTTATCCAACTTATTAAACATCTATTATGAGCCATATCGTCATTGTATTACAGGAAGATTTCCAACTGTTAACATCAGCTCTTAATACTGATAATCATTTTTTGGCACTTTCAGAGGATGAGAAAAGTAAAATAAAAAACAAGTTGGCCAATGCCCAACAGGTAAGCGCTGCAGACTTTCCTAACAATGTATCCCGTCTGTATGATATTATAACCTTGCGAAATATTAAGACCAGGCAAAATGTTCAATTCAAATTGGTTCCACCTGCAGAAAGGGATAGTTGGTCTGGAAAGATATCAGCCCTTTCTCCACTCGGCATTGCTTTGCTCGGAGTTGTAAAGGGACAGAGCATTTCCTGGCAATCTGGTAATAAGAAGAATTATTATACAGTAATGGAAGTTAGCAATGCAGTATTTATTTAGAGATGGTTATTTCAAAATAATCCCCAGAGCTGAAGGCTTTGGGGATTATAGAGAATTGTAAATAATTATTTTGATCAACAATCACCTATAGGCAAGTGAACTAAAAGAATAATTCTTATCTTTGCTTTAGCGAGATCAAAAAATTACAATGGTTTTTTAGGCAAAAGATCTTGAGGACTACAACCGAGAATCCTTGCAAGTTCATTTAGATGCTTAATATTATAGTGCGAGGGATAATTAGAGCTTTCCACTTTCCCGATAAACCCCACTGAAAGACCTAACTCGTTCGCCAAATCTGCTTGAGAGATATTTTTGGCGAGACGTTTTTCACGAACTTTATTAATTACGTACTGATCTATCTTACTTTTCATAATCTCCTATAGGAAAGTATGAAGGTCGAATAAAGCCAGACCATCAACAATCACCTATAGGCAAGTATTCATTAAAAATTAAACTTAACCAGTATGAGAAACAACACAGCGCATTTGAGCCTTCAGAAAGAACCATCAGAAACTGTCATCACCTCCATCCACCAACTCTTCAACGGAGACTCCATCGAGAAAATCCGATCAGACATGGATAATCTCCAAAACACCACCATCACAGAATCTTACGGTGACCTGAACAAAGAAGACAAATGGCTCCTCATCGATTTCTTGCGCAGGATTTCCAACTTGATCGAAGTCGCGCATGTCCTCATCACAAAACCGGACAATCCTGAAATTGCACCTAATTAAGCCCACTTCTATCTCGCAGGCAAGGCTATTATTGTAGTAGCCATCGCTCCTGTATCATTTTCCACTTTTGTAAGCTCGCATACTCACAGGTATCGATGTAAATCGATAGGATCATCCTATGCCCGCAAATACTGATCAGGAGCGACTGTCTGCCCATCTTCCTATTCATTCAAGCATTTAAAATTGATCGCATGAAACCTCATCCACTTCTTCAGGAAGTAATCGTCACCATTGTTAGAACCGTTCCCACAGAAAAGATCGCACTATTGGCATTCACCAGCCAGGAACAAGCTGTCTGGACCTTCTTTCACCCGCAAGCACCACAGATCGTCGCGCCTACAAAACTCAACCTCCTCATACTGGCAAGGTCCACCAGAGAGTCCAGGCATGAGCTGCTGGACATGATCGAGCAAAGATGCAAACACAAACTGCCGATATCCGCACTGCTCCTGACGCCGGAAGAATTCAAGATCCTACTCAGCAAAGGCACCCCTTTTGCCATTGCAGTGCTGCAATCCAATTATT
>NZ_RCSU01000027.1 GCF_003991355.1 Pseudoflavitalea rhizosphaerae | reverse complement strand
ATCTTTCGGCCCTACTTTTTCCTTTTCAAACCGCCACTCTTGCGAGCGGGGTGCAAAGGTAAGGGACCGCAGTATACTTACCAAATATTCTGTCAGCTTATTTTTCGATTTCCATCGACTTTTCAACTAACCAATACCTGAAAGAACTTGCTGTTTCTGAACGGGTTGCAAAGGTAAGTGGCTATCGCATCTCATCCAAATATTTCTACACTTTTTTACCACCTTTTTTTCTTCGTTTCAACCACCGTATTCTCTAAGAACTAACTGTATTTCCGACCTCTTTTCTCTGTCTCTTTTTCTACTTTTCTATCGGGGGTGCGAAGGTAGCAGAGTTTGTATTTCTCACCAAACTTTTCATTATCTTTTTGCTACTTTTTTTTCGCTCTGTCTGATTAGTAAAGGGGAAAGAACTGTTCACTTTTTGAAGCGGGGTGCGAAGGTAGAGCGTTTATCATTTACCACCAAATCTTTTCTCATTTTTTCGCTCTCTTTTTTACTTTTTCCTTTTTTCAACCATGCAAAGAACTCTATCACTTTTCAACGGCTTTCTCTCTTCTTCCTTCTTTCTCTCTATCCGTTTTTCTCAAGCGGGGTGCAAAGATAAGCGTGTTTTGTTTTCTACCAAATCTTTTCAAAACTATTTTCATATCAACTTCTGAAACTCAATACTGTGGCGGGTTTCAAAGCGAATATTTTTTGTAGCTTATTCTACTTTTCTAAAATATCCATCGGGGTATTCCACTTTTACTAACAGTAACCCATGACCGGGAACTGAAAAATCAGCGCCTGTACAATCCTTCGCTTCTATCACTCTTCTAAATTCATCCAGCGTTATCTTTCCTCTCCCTGCTTTCAACATCGTTCCCGTTAATCCCCTCACCATTCCGCGAAGGAACCTGTTTGCTTTTACTCTATATATAAGTGTATCATCTTTCCTCACCCACTCACTGTATCTGATACTGCAATTGAATGTCTTTACCTGTGTATTCCTTTTACTGAAACTGGTGAAATCTGTATACTCCTTAATAATACCTGCCGCCTGTTGCAATACGTCTTCATCCACTGTATATGGAAAGAAGTAAGCGCGGTCTGCAATAAAAGGATCTTTTGCCCTGTATACGGTGTATTCATATTCCCTGGCAATGGCATCAAAGCGGCAATGGGCATTACCGGGCATACGCCGGATACTGTGAATGGCGATATCTCCGGGGAGGATCGCATTTAGATTATAGATTGCGCGATCCGGAACGGCGAACTCCGCATCAAACTGGAAGAAATTCTGCCGGGCATGTACACCGGAGTCTGTACGCGAGGATCCTGTCAGGGGCACATGTTGCCTGAAATACACAGCCAGCGCTTTTTCCACTTCGCTCTGGATGGTGAGCACATCGTCCTGCACCTGGAATCCCGCATACCGGGTTCCTTTATAGCTTACTTCAATGAAGTATCGGGCCATTATAATAGAGATTATCAGTTCAAACCGGGTCAGTCTTTGATCCTGACCAGTGTTTTAAAGCGGGCAATGTACGTTTCTTCGGTCAATAATGAGATGAGAGAACGGAATTCACTGGTATCGGCAGTAAAAGGATAGCACTGCTCGAAGAACCTGTATTGCGCCTCATCATTCATAAATAACTCGGAAAGCGCCCTGATCTGGCGGGTATAGATGCATTTGGATTTGAAAAGCTTTTTGGTGGCAGCCAGCTTGCTGTCAAGCGTTGGCTCATCCAGGATCTTCACGCGCAGCTTATCGATATCGTTATCTGTGGCGAAATTGGAACAATCGGAATTGATCATCACCATCTTCTTTTTTTCAGGTTCAGGTTCTGCAGCAGTTCCATTCTTTACAGCGGCAGTTTCCGCGTTGGTGGGCGTAGCATTCACCGGTGCAGGCGTTTCTGCAGTATTGGCAACTGCTTTCATTGCCGTATCGGGAGCAGGCCCGGCATCGATGATCACAGAAATGGTGTCTACGCCGGATGCGGAGCTGTCTGTAAACAACATGCTTCTGCCTTTGGGCAGGATATAGTCTTTCACCAATGTCACTGCAGGCCTGGGTGCTTTGTATACGAGGATCGGACCTGCTTCAACGGCCGCTGCGGAATCTTTCACGGCAGTGAGCCCGTTTGCAGTATTGGTGGGACCTTTTGGCTCAACCGCAACAGCAACGGAGGAGTCCACTTTCACTACAGCAGTATCTACCATCACGTCTCCGGCATTCATTGCCATGGCTCCTTTCAGGGTATCGGGGCCTGAATGCAGATCCAGCGCAGAATCCACATTAGCCCCAATGGCATTGGCAGCCATTGCGCCGCTGTCCGTTACCACTGCAATTGCACTATCTTTTATTATAGTTGTACTTCCGGGATCGGGAGTTGCATTGGCAAATACTTCCTGCTTTCCGGGGAGATCTTTCACGGTAGCTACGTACAGCACGGCGGAATCGTTCACTACTGCAGCCATCAAACTGGTGAAAGCATCTTCTTTTTTCTTTTCTCCATACCAGTTTACTTCAATGGCCTGGCTGGCGCGGGGCGATAACCGTTCGCCATTATTCCAGTTAACCAGCGTAAAATTCTGATCGCCGGCGGGTTTCAGTGTAAAGCCCAGGTCTTTCCTGTTGAAAGTGACCAGGAAGTCCTGTTCGGGATATTTATTGCGGGGAAATCCTACCGATACCTGGTATGTGCTATCGCCCAGCCCGGGCACCACCAGGTTGCCCACAGTGCTGGAGCTCCAGGTTTTATTGGATATGCGCACGTAAAAAGGCTGTTTATCCTCCGTTTGGATACACAGGAAATAACGATCCTGGGCTGAGAGCTGCACAGCAGAGAACAGGTAAATAATTATGGCTAAAACAGTTCGCATCATCTGCGGTATGGATTGCTGATAAGCAAATCTACTTATTTGCAATTACCTTGCCGCCACTTGTACAGTTTTTTAGTAATATTAAGAAAGGCAGATTCTATCTTTACGCCACTTAAATTTTCATCATGAAGAAATTCCTTATTGGAGTATTAGCCCTCGCTACCGCGCAACAGCTTGCAGCGCAGGAGCACGAAGCAGCAGCTCAGGACACATCCTGGAAGAAGGAGTACCGTGGAAGCTATACGATCATCAATGACCTCGTTCATACAAAAGTGGACGCGAAATTCGACTACGACAAATCCTACATGTACGGAAAAGTGTGGATCACACTCAAACCCCATTTCTATCCCACCGATTCCCTTAACCTGGACGCAAAGGGAATGGATATCCATAAAGTGGCCCTGGTGAAAGGAAGCTCCACCACCCCACTCAAATTCGAGTACGATGGCTGGAACCTCCGCATCAATCTGGGTAAAACTTACAAGAACAACGAAACCTATACCATCTATATAGATTATACCGCCAAACCCAACGAAGTGAAAGTACAGGGCAGTGCGGCTATCACAGATGCAAAGGGCCTTTACTTCATCAATCCCAAAGGCGAGGAAAAAGATAAGCCCACACAGATCTGGACGCAGGGCGAAACCGAAGCCACTTCCGTTTGGTGCCCTACTATCGACAAACCAAACATGAAGACCACACAGGAAACCATCATGACGGTCCCTGCCAAATATGTAACCCTCTCCAACGGGAAAATGATCAGCTCCAAAAAGAATGCTAACGGCACCCGGACAGACCACTGGAAAATGGACCTTCCCCATGCCCCTTATCTTTTCTTCATGGGGGTGGGCGATTATGCCGTGATCAAAGACAAATGGAAAGGAAAAGAAGTGAACTACTATGTGGAACATGAATATGCTCCCGTGGCCAGAAAGATCTTCGGCAACACGCCGGAAATGATGACCTTCTTCTCAAAGATCACAGGCCTGGAATATCCCTGGGCAAAATATTCGCAGATGACTGCGCGCGACTATGTAAGCGGCGCCATGGAAAACACCACGGCTGTACTGCACCAGGAAAGCGCTCAGCAGGATGCACGCGAACTGATCGATGGCAATGGCTGGGAAAGCACCATCGCACACGAATTGTTCCACCACTGGTTTGGCGACTATGTTACCTGCGAAAGCTGGAGCAACCTCACCGTGAACGAATCATTCGCCAACTACAGCGAAACACTGTGGGATGAATACAAATATGGAAAAGATGCCGGTGACGCCCAGAACTATAATGATATGGCGGGTTACCTGCAAAGCGGAAGCGAAAAGAAACACCTCGTGCGTTTCCATTATCCCGACAAAGAGTCCATGTTCGATGCCGTTAGCTACAACAAAGGCGGCCGCATCCTGCACATGCTCCGCAATTATGTGGGAGATGATGCCTTCAACAAGTCGCTCAACGTTTATCTCCAGGACAACAAATTCCAGGCAGCCGAAGCCCACCAGCTCCGTCTCGCTTTCGAAAAAGTGACCGGCCAGGACCTCAACTGGTTCTGGAATCAATGGTATTTCGGTGATGGTCATCCTTTGCTGGATATCGATTACCTGTACAACGAGAATGCAAAAACCGTTCAGGTGATCATCAAACAAACACAGAAATCAGGAAAAGTATTCATCCTTCCGATCGCTATCGATGTATACAATGGCGCGAAAAAAACACGCCACAATGTTTGGGTGAAAAATACAGTGGATACTTTCACTTTCTCCTACACCAGCAGGCCCGAACTGGTGAATGTAGACGGAGACAAGATCCTCCTTGCTATCAAGAAAGACAACAAGACGCTGGACAATTATATCCACCAGTATAAATATGCCGGTCTGTACCTCGACCGTCGTGAAGCGATCGAATTTGCACAAAAGAACCAGGACAATTCAAAAGCTCAGGAATTACTGAAACTGGCTTTGAAAGACAAGTACCATGGACTGCGCATACTCACGGCTACCAGGCTGGACTTCAAGAACAGCGCACTCAAATCCGCTGTTGAACCGATCCTGGCCGACCTGGCGAAGACCGATCCCAAATCAACTGTTCGCGCAGCAGCCATTTCTGCGCTTGTTAACTACGATAACGATGCATACAATGCTATCTACGCAAAAGGAATTACCGATTCTTCTTACAGCGTAGCTGGCGCCTCACTGGAAAACCTGTCGAAGAAAGATAAGGCCGCTGCATTAACTGCTGCGAAGAAGATCGCATCAGGTGGAAAGCTGAAAGGCGCCATGACCGAATCTGTTTTGAAAGTACTGGCCCGGTCTGGTGACGAAAGTTCCTTTGAACTGATTGCAAATACTTTCGATGAGATGCCTTTGTCTAACGCCAAGTTCAACCTGCTGCCTCCTTTCGCTGAGTACCTCGGTAATGTGAGCAACACCGCCAATTTCAAGAAAGGTGTTGATGCTATTATCAAATTCAGGGAAGTGCTGAAGCCTTACGGTTATGAGCAGGTGGTGAACAATTTCCTGATGAATGCCACATTGAAGAAGAAAGAAGCTGCTGTAGCAATTGCTTCCGATAAGAAGGCGCTCCAGGAGCAGATTGAATACCTGAAAACTCAGGTTCAGGGAGATAAGAAAGGATTCTAGTCTTTCAAAAACTCATTATAAAAGCCTGGCTGACAAACCGTTAGCCGGGCTTTTTTGTTCTCTGGCAATTTAATCAAATGATTACCAGGCAATTGGAAGGTCCGAATGGTACGTTAGTTGCTGCTTAATTGGGTATTAGTTGCTGCTGAGTGGTACCCGGAGGTATGCGGGAGTGTAGTCAGAGGGTAGTCTGAGTGTAGTCAGAGGCTGGTAAGGGAGTAGTTGGAAGCTAGTACGAAAGCAGTATGATAGTAGTGAAATACTGGCTTTTTAAAGGGGTGCTAAAAAAAAGCGGGACCAAAGATCCCGCTTTAAAATAGTTTACCAGCTGCCGCTTGCGCCGCCACCGCCGCCGCCTCCTCCGCCGAAGCCTCCGAAGCCGCCGCCTCCACCGGACCAGCCGCCACCGCCGCCGCCTGACCAGCCTCCGCCACCACCGGGCCAGAAGATGGTTGGGCCAACACCGCGATAGCCTCTGCGACTCATGAAGCCTCCACCACCTCCGCCGCCGCCAATCGCGCTGATGATGATAATAAAGATGATGATGCCAATGATACCGATGATACCGTTATTTTTCTTTTTGCCGCGCTTATTATAATCCTTGGGCGCTTTGTATTCGCCTGCTGCTGCTTTGATCAGCGATGCAGCTGCTGCCGATAGTCCCTGGTAATAATCGCTGCTACGGAAATTGGGAGCGATATCATTACGGATGATCTGGCTGGCCGTGATATCCGGGATGGCGCCTTCGAGGCCGTATCCCACTTCGATCCTCACCTGACGGTCATCAATAGCCGCCAGTATCAGGATACCATTATTTGTATTCTTATTGCCGATTCCCCAGCCGCGCAGGATCTTCAGTCCGGTTTCTTCAATGGGGTGATTATCGCCCAATGTTTTCACCAGTACTACTGCAATCTGGTTGGATGTAGAGTCATCGTAGGCAACCAATGTTCTTTCCAGGTTCTGTTTCTCCTCTTCGGAGAGGACGCCTGCATAGTCATTTACCAGTTTGGTGGGTTTTGTCTGGATGATCTTTTCAATATCCTGGGCCCAACCCGTGGCAATGATCAGCAGAAAGGAAAGTAAAAAAAGAAGTCTCTTCATCTGTATACTGGTTTACCTGCCGAAGACAATATCATCCGGCAATTCATTTTTATCATTGTCCCTGTCGTACGGGAAGTGTGTATGCAACGCATCGCCCACATCCGTTACAACCTGTACTACGGCATCTGCAACATGGTTCTCTTTGAAATGACGGCGCATGGCCGTTACTTCATTGTTCCAGAACACATCGCCTACTTTGCGATGGATGCCGCCATCGGCGAGGATGGCAAACTGATGGTCTTTCACCGCCAGGTACACGAGTACTGCATTATGATCATCTGTCTGGTCCATTTTCAGTCCCAGGAAGATCTCAGCTGCCCTGTCCAGCGGATCTACGAAGCGGCAACGGCTTTCCACGAACACGCGTACTTCGCCGCTTGTCCTGCGTTCTGCTTCTTTGATCGCATCAGTGATTCGCTGTTGTTCTTCTGGTGTGAAGAAAACAGGTTTTCGGAAGAAAGGAAATAATGCCATGTAAGTAGTTCTGGGATGATTAGAATTTTACTTCTGGCGCTCTTTCTGCTCCGGGATCGGCTTTGAAAGGTTCTTTCACGCGGAAACCGAACATACCTGCAAAGAGGTTATTGGGGAATCTGCGGATGGTTGTATTGTAACCCTGAACGGCAGTATTGAAATCGTTACGGGAAACTTTGATACGGTTCTCAGTTCCTTCCAGTTGTTTTTGCAGGTCCATGAAATTCTGGTTGGCTTTCAGGTCGGGATACCTTTCAACTGTCACCAGCAATCTGCTGAGTGCGCTGCTTACTTCGCCTTGTGCCTGTTGGAATTTCGCCAGGTTTTCAGGAGTGAGATTGTCTGCATTCACCTGCACGGAAGTGGCTTTAGCTCTTGCCTCGATCACTTTAGTGAGGGTTTCCTGCTCAAAGTTGGCGTATCCTTTTACGGTATTCACCAGGTTGGGGATCAGGTCTGCACGACGCTGGTAGTCACTCTGAACGTTTGCCCATTTTGCCTTCACATCTTCATCGAGCTTGATCATATTGTTATAGCCATTGCAACCGCAACCGCCGAGAATGAGAATGATGAAAACTACAATGATGAGAACAAGATTACGGGATTTCATTTTGTATAATATTTGATTACGTATTAAAATTAACAATTTTGGATCAAGCTCACATTAAAATCTGATAAGCATTTGGGCTAACCAGCTCCGGGAGCCGCCAAACTTCTGCGGCACAGTTTTCGTATCATTAGTATATCACCCTTCAATATTATTACAATGAAACCATCCTTTTTGCTTCTGTGGCTCCCGATGATTGCCCTGTTTGCCTGCAGGCGCAACAATGATCCTCCTCAAAATCCTGTGGCATTGACTGACAAAGTGTTGGTGGAAAATCTGCGTTTACCCTGGGAAATCCTCTGGGGACCCGACGATCAGATCTGGATGACGGAACGCGGCGGGCGCATCAGTCGTGTGAACCCGGCTACCGGCGTGGTTTCTCCGCTGCTCACCATCAGTGAAGTGGTGGAACAGGGCGAAGGGGGCCTGCTCGGCATGGCCCTGCATCCGGATTTCAATGCCAGCCCTGAGGTTTTCATCGTCTATAATTATGATAACGGTGGTTACAAAGAAAAGATCGTCCGTTACAATTACAGCAATGGTAGTCTGACCAATGCCGTTACCATCCTTGATAATATCGCAGCTGCGCGTAACCATAACGGTTGCAGGCTGGTATTCGGTCCCGATAAAAAACTGTACATCAGTACTGGCGATGCAGAGAACCAAAGTTCTGCGCAAAACACATCTTCACTCAATGGAAAGATCCTACGGATAGAAACCGATGGCAGCATTCCTTCCGACAATCCCATTGCCGGCAACGCCATCTGGAGTTTCGGGCATCGCAATGCACAGGGACTGGTATGGCATAATAATATTCTTTACAGTTCCGAGCATGGCCCGAGTAATGATGACGAGATCAATATCATTCAGAAAGGAAGGAACTATGGATGGCCGAATGTGCATGGCTTCTGCAATACCAGTGCAGAGCAAACCTTCTGTGCTGCCAACAATGTGGCAGAACCGTTGCAGGTGTGGACGCCAACTATTGCAACCTGCGGTCTGGAGTTCTATAATAAGGACCGTATTCCGCAGTGGAAGAATTCATTATTGCTTTGCACACTTAAAGGAAGTACGTTGTACCAGCTGGAGCTCGGCAATTCCGGAACAAGCATAACCAATACCGTTAGCTTCCTGGCAAATAAGTATGGCAGGCTAAGAGATATTTGTATTTCACCAGAGGGTAAAGTGTATGTGTGTACAAGTAATACGAGTAATGATAAGATCATTGAGATAGATAGAGCTGAAACGGAATANAAGTGTATGTGTGTACAAGTAATACGAGTAATGATAAGATCATTGAGATAGATAGAGCTGAAACGGAATAATCAGCGTGTGCCCAGTCGCTCGCCTCTGGCGAGTGACTTTTGTTTTGTCGCCTCTGGCGACAGTTCGCCGGAGGCGAACAAATACCGGTCACTCGCCAGAGGCGAGCGACTGGCGGCAGCGAAATAAAAAAGTGCAGCCATTTTGTAGCTGCACTTTAAATAAAATGCAAGAAGATAATTATGCTTTCACAGCAGCGATGCCGGGAAGTTCTTTTCCTTCAAAGTATTCCAGCATAGCGCCGCCGCCTGTGGATACATAACTTACTTTATCGGTGAATCCGAACTGGTTCACTGCGGCCACTGAATCGCCACCACCTACGAGGGAGAAAGCGCCTTCTTGTGTTGCTTCTGCTACTGCAGTTGCGATGGCTTTGGTCCCGTGTTGGAATTTTTCCATTTCGAATACGCCCATCGGTCCGTTCCAGAGAATGGTTTTCGATTGTTTGATCACGTTAGTGAACTGTTCGCAGGCATTGGGGCCAATGTCCAGTCCCATCCATCCGTCGGGGATGTTATTGCTGGGTGCGCCGGAAGTTTCTGCATTGGCATCGAACTTGTCTGCGATGGTGGAATCGGAAGGCAGGTGGATGCGAACACCTTTTGCTTCTGCTTTCTTCAGCAGTTCCTTTGCCGTGTTCAGTCGATCATCTTCACAAAGTGAATTACCGATCTTACCACCCTGGGCTTTCTCGAAAGTATAAGCCATCCCGCCGCCGATGATGATATCGGTAGCGCGTTCCAGGAGATTTTCGATAATGAGGATCTTGTCAGACACTTTTGCGCCGCCGATGATGGCGGTAAAAGGTTTTTGTGCCTGGTGGAGTACTTTTTCTGCGCTGGCCACTTCACCTTCCATGAGGAGGCCGAACATCCTTTTGTCTTTGGGGAAGAATTGTGCGATCACGGCTGTGGAAGCGTGTGCGCGGTGTGCGGTGCCGAAGGCGTCGTTCACATAAACATCGCCGAGTGCTGCCAGTTTTTTAGCGAAGCCTTCGTCGCCTTTTTCTTCTTCTTTGTAGAAGCGAAGGTTTTCCAGCAGCAGTACTTCGCCTGGTTTCAGCATGCCGGCTGTCAGCACAGCCTGTTCACCGATGCAGTCGTTGGCAAACAGTACAAAAGCTCCATCGAGGAGTTGGGAAAGATGTTTTACCAGGTGCTTCAGTGAATATTTATCAGAAGGACCGTCTTTCGGTCTGCCGAGATGGCTCATGAGGATCACGCTGCCACCGTCGCTAAGGATCTTTTTGATGGTGGGCACAGCGGCTTTCATGCGGGTATCGTCGGTAATCTGAAATTCCGCATTGAGGGGTACGTTGAAGTCTACGCGCACCAATGCTTTAAGTCCTTTGAAGTTGAATTGGCTGAATGTTGACATATTTTCTTTTTAGAGGAAGAAAAAAGGAACCACAACAAAGCAGGCGTCATGCAAATCATGTACCTGCCTGTTGTGGTTCGAATATGTTAAGAACGGGAGAGATTATTTGCTGATGAGGCCAGCGAAATATTTCACGGTACGAACGAGCTGGCTAACATAGCTCATTTCGTTATCGTACCAGCTCACTACGCGAACGAGTTGGGTATCGCCAACTGTTTGAACGCGTGTTTGCGTGGCGTCGAACAGTGATCCGTAGTGGATACCGATGATATCGCTGCTCACGATCTCGTCTTCAGTGTAACCGAAGCTTTCGTTGGATGCTGCTTTCATAGCTGCGTTCAGTTCGTCAACGGTAGTTTTCTTGTTGAGAACGGCGGTAACTTCTGTGAGAGAACCGGTGAGAACGGGAACACGCTGAGCGGAGCCGTCGAGTTTTCCTTTCAGGTTAGGCAGCACCAGGCCGATGGCTTTGGCTGCACCAGTGCTGTTGGGAACGATGTTCTGAGCGGCAGCGCGGGCGCGGCGCAGGTCACCTTTGGGGTGAGGGGCGTCTTGTGTGTTCTGATCGTTCGTGTAGGCATGGATGGTAGTCATGAGACCATTCACGATACCGAATTGTTTGTCGAGTACATCAGCCATTGGCGCGAGGCAGTTGGTAGTGCAGGAAGCGCAGCTGATGATGGTTTCAGAACCGTCGAGAATATTGTGGTTAACGTTGAACACGATTGTTTTGAGGTCTCCTGTAGCGGGTGCGGAGATCACAACTTTTTTGGCGCCTGCTGTGATGTGAGCGGCAGCTTTGTCTTTATCGGTGAAGAAGCCTGTGCACTCGAGAACTACGTCAACACCATGTTGTCCCCAGGGAATATCGGCGGGATTCTTTTGCGCATAGATCTTCACTTCGTCACCATTCACTATAATGGAGTTCTCAGTGGATTTAACTTCAGCGTCGAATCGTCCCTGAGCGCTGTCGTACTTCAGGAGGTGAGCCAATACTTTGGGACTGGTGAGGTCATTGATAGCAACAACGTCGATCCCTTCCATTTTGTAGATTTGGCGATAAACCAAACGGCCGATACGGCCAAAACCATTGATCGCCACTTTAACAGTACTCATTGTGAGGTGAAATTTTAATGGTGAAAAAATGCGGAGCGAAGTTAAAGATTTGCAGTCAATTGGATTAAGATTTCGAGGAAATACAGTGCGAGTAAGCCTTCGCAAGAGTTTGAAATGAAATGAAAGAGCAATGGTTGAAAATTTTCTACATTTTTTTACTTTTTATTTGGCTGAAATGGCCTCCCCCCCTATCTTTGCACTCCCTTACAACGCCGCGTTCGTCTAAGGGTTAGGAC
>NZ_RCSU01000026.1 GCF_003991355.1 Pseudoflavitalea rhizosphaerae | reverse complement strand
AGAAGTCACTCGCCGGGAGGCGAGCGACTGGCCACTCTCCGTTTTTTTTGCAGGTCTTGTGAAATATTTGATATAGTTTGCGGATATTAAATGCATTACAATCATTGTTGTCCGGCGGAAAACATAATAAAACAGAAATAATACAACGCCTGCTGGAAGGTGATGAACAAACCTATCGGCAGGTATATGACCAGTATTGGAACCGGGTCTACGGCGTTGCACTCAGTTTCCTGAAGTCCACTCAACTGGCGCAGGATGCCGTACAACTCGTTTTTGTACGCTTATGGGAAAAGCGTGATAAGCTCAAAGAAGTTTCCCATTTCGATGCATGGTTTGCAACACTGGCCCGCAACACCATCATCAATGCCCTGGAAAACCGGGCATTCCAGCTCGCTGCCGGACCGGCTGATGAGCTTACTCCTCCCGATCTTCTTACCCCTGGTTATTTGCTGGAATACAAAGGCGCCGTTGCTTTGATAGATGAAGCCGTGGCAACCCTTCCTCCACAGCAAACTGCCGTTTTCCAACTGAGTAGGGAACAGGGATTATCCTATGCAGAAATTGCAGAACAACTCAATATAGCACCAGCCACAGTGAAAAGCCATATGGTCCGGGCGCTGAATGCCATCCGGGAATATGTACGGCTGCATTCCGGCGATGCATTCCTTACAACCTGGTTGCTGACCTCGATCCTTGAATATTTTTTTTAACACTCACTGCACCTGTTCATTTTCTTAACCTGTCTTATTGATTTACCGGGATCTTTTGAAGACCCGCTAAAACCTTATTATGGAATCACCGAACGATTTTTCACGATTATTGGACAAATACCTGGCTCAAACGATTACGGCCGAGGAGCAGCAGGAATTCTTTGCACTCATACAAAGCAGGGACCATATGCCGGAACTGGAATCGGTTGTAGCCGAAGCGCTGGAAGATGCATCCTTCGATGTTGCAGAAGAGCCGGTATTACGCGAGATCATTTTCGAACGCATCCTGCAGCAAAGGGAAACCCCGGTTCGCCGGATCCCAATCTACCGTCGCTTTGGATGGGCTGCCGCCATACTGGTGCTGCTTGGCGGAACCGTTTACTTCTATGTAAGCAGCCATAACCAGAACAAAACTGTTATTGCAGATCAACAACGCAATAACAAGAGTATACAACCCGGAAGCAATAAAGCCCGGCTTACCTTATCCGATGGCACTGTGATTACCCTTGACAGTGCAGCCAGTGGCGCCATCGCACAACAGGGAAACGCATCCGTGATCAAGCTTCCCAATGGAGAGATCCGTTATGATGTGAATGGTAAACCTACCGGCAAACCGATGATGAATACCATGACCACCCCCAATGGAGGCCAATACAACCTGGTGCTTCCTGACGGATCCAGGATCTGGCTCAATGCCGCTTCTTCAGTCACTTATCCCGCTGCCTTTACCGGGAATGATCGTCAGATAAAGATCAGCGGTGAAGTGTATATGGAAATCGCAAAAGACAAGAGCAGGCCATTCATGGTTAATGTAGATGGAAGATCAACTGTTGAAGTGCTGGGCACAAGTTTTAATATCAACTCCTACCCAAATGAAGGGAAGATCAAAACAACATTGATAGAGGGAGCCGTTAGAGTGTCCAGCCTGGAAAAAGATGGCCGCCGCACCGGACAGGGCGTTATGCTGCAGCCAGCTCAACAGGCCGTAGACCCTGGAGGCTCAGAAAAGATCAGTGTGCAACCCGCCAACATACAACATGTACTGGCCTGGAAAAATGGTTTCATCAATTTTGAATCAGTCAGCTTTGAAGAGATCATCAGGCAGATAGAACGATGGTATAATATCGATATACAAATTGAAGGAACAATGCCTGGTGTAAAGATCGGAGGCAGAATGGACAGGGGCGTTCAGCTTTCAGACCTGATGGCTTTCCTGAACAATTTTGACATTCGAACAAGACTTGAGGGAAGGAAATTAATATTGAGTCAGAAGTAAATTGTAAAAACAAGATCAGCAACAAACTGATCCTTTCAAAGATTCTTACCCAAAAAAAAGCCGGAAGTGCTTGCTACACTACCGGCGAAAAGTTTGGGTAACGAAAATAAAATAGTCGTCGCAGACTGTTACTACATCACCCAAACTACGCGAAAGTATGCAAAAAACTGCTGTCTTTGGCCGGCCTGCTCGCGGGAGCAACCGCCTGTTAACCAAAACTCTGTTAGTTATGAAGCTAACCGTATTTTACTTAACCGTAGCCTTAATGAATGTTTCGGCTGCAGCCCTCTCCCAAAACGTTGACCTGTCGGTCAAAAACGTTCCGCTTAAACAGGTTTTTACCATACTCCAGGAAAAAACCGGGTTCTCATTTCTTTACGGAGATCAAACGCTGAAGCAGGCGCAGCCTGTTACCATCGATGTGAAGGACAGGCCGCTGACAGAAGTGCTGGACGAGATCCTGAAGGCACAGCGATTATCTTATGTGATCAGGAGTAAGACCATAATTGTTTCTCCTGATACTTCCATTAATCTATCAATTGATTTCAAAATTGAAAAGCCCGGCACAGATGCTCCGGCTGATCCCATTCCAATAAAGCTCAAAATTGTTGACCAGGACTACAACCCGCTTTCCGGCGCATCCATCTCTGTTAAAGGCTCCAGGAATTCAGGAGTGACCGATGCGCAGGGCGTGATCACCATCAGTGCAGAAATTGGCCAGACCCTGATGATCTCCTATGTTGGTTATAATAATATCAGCATCAGGATCACTTCTCCCAGTACGGTTATGGTGGTTTCTTCCCCTAACAGAACTGCTCCCACCTCAACAAACGTGGGCGTTAACAACAGCCTGTTCAATGGTCAAACCATTGGCCTGGGTAAGGATTTCTTTTTCATTCCACTTTCAAAAAAAGCTGCACAACTGGACGAAGCGGTTGTGTATAACGGTTATCAAAAAATAAAGCAGAAATACCTCACCGGGTCCGTAAGCTCTTTAAGAATGGATTCCATTTTTCAGCCAGGACTGAATACCGTAGATAAAATGCTGGAAGGCCGCGTACCCGGTCTCATGTTCATGCAAAACTCCGGGCAGGCCGGCGCAGCGCCCAAACTGCGGATCAGGGGTACTTCCACCTACCTGGGTTCGCGGGAACCGCTTTGGGTAGTGGACGGGATCGTTCGCACCAACCCAATTCCAATTCCGGCAGAAAGGATCAACGATCCGGATTTCGTGAACCTGCTTGGCAATGCCATCTCAGGCTTGAATCCTTACGACATCGAACAGATAGATGTGCTGAAAGATGCAACAGCAGCAGCACTCTATGGCGTAAGGGCCGCCAATGGCGTGATAGTGATCACCACCAAACGCGGAAAACCCGGCCCTCCCACCGTCAACTACAATGTAACGGGAACTATTACACGAAGGCCAAGATATACAGACAGGGCCATTTACATGATGGATTCCCGCGAACGCATTGATGTTTCCCGCGAAATGATCGAAAAAAAGATGAAGCTGCGCGGAGGCGCATTGGAAGCTTATGAGAAAGACATCATCGATTATTATGAAGGCGCAATTGATTATGAAACTTTCAAACAAAGAGTAGACAGGGCTGAGTCCATCAATACAGACTGGCTGGGAAACACCATGCGCGATGTGTTTGCCACCAATCACACACTCAGTGTATCCGGCGGATCTCCTTCCGCTTCCTACCGTGCATCAGTGGGATACCGCACAGAACCGGGAGTGATCAAAAAAGAAAGCAACGACCTGTATACCGGGATGCTGAACCTGCAAATGAATTACAGGAAATTCAAAGTGGAATTCAATATCCAGTTGAACAAGGAAAAAAGAAGATATACTCCCTCCGAAGTTGGACTGCTCAACTACGCATATGGCACCAGCAGGGCCATCCCGCTTCGCAATGAAGATGGTTCGCTGTATTTCTATTCAACCGTCAATTCAAATACGACCATCAATAGTTTCAAGGACCTCAAAACAATGAATATCGAGAATGAGATGAATAATACCGGAGAAACGGTTGAAAGCAATGAATACAATGCCAGTGTGGACCTCAGCTACGAGATCGCAAAAGGGATCCAGTTCAATTCCAAACTGGCATATACCGGAGGCAATTCCAATCATGATATCTGGTTTGCTGAAAATACAGAATGGGTAACAGAACAAAGAAGGATTTCATACTTCCAGGATATCTTTCAGCCAGATCAGGATATGATCCCATTCGGTGGCGAGCTCCGCCACCAGACAGTGAGAAGACAGAATTATCTCATCAATGGCCGACTCAGTTTCAACAGGTACCTTGATCGCCAACACAAACATCAGCTCACTGTTGAAGTGGCTGCAGATCTGACTTCCAACAGGAGCAGCTCATTCAATCAAACCAGCAGGGGCTATTATCCTGACCGGGGTTATAGCTTCGCCGTTATAGACCCCTCGGTTTATACGAATTACGCCGGCTGGCTGTCGCGCGAAGGCCAGCCCCGCATCACCGAAGCGATGCAGAATGCTGTTCGTCCCTTTATTACATCCACTTATATTTTCAATGAACGTTATGTGATCAGCGCCACAACCAGCCAGGAATTCTCGAACTCCTTTGGCTCAAGAAGCAATGAAAAATTCCTTCCAACCTGGGCTTTGTCAGGCAGATGGAATGTTCATGAAGACCTGCTGCATAATCTTTCATGGGTAGACCAGGCAGCCCTGCTGATTTCTTTTGGCACCCGCGGAAATATGTTGCCCGGCCAAACGCCTTATACCATTTTTACAAAAGGGCCAATCGATCCCTTCTATACCGCTCCCGCATCCAACATTACTGCCTTCCCCAATCCTGATCTGGCCTGGGAAAAAACGCAGGATTACAATGGCACCCTTCAGTTCTCTATCCTGAAAGGAAGGATAAACGGATCTATTGGTTATTTCTATATCAAAACCACCAATGCTTTCCTGGAAAAGAAAGTTTCCGCCATCAATGGAGCCCCCTCCAATACCTACGTGGTGAATGGAGGTACCCTGGAAAATCAGGGAGTGGAACTGAGTTTGAATTTCAAGGTCATCGACAATATGGGCGCCGGTAAGAAAAGGTTCATGTGGCGCTTCGATCCTCAACTTGGTCAGGTATTCAACAAACTGATCAATAACAATCTGAACAGCAGGAATGTAATGGTGGATGCGGCCACCCTCACCTACCAGGATTATCTGAGTGGCAATGTGCCTGTCAATGGAAAATCCGTGAACACCTTTTATTCCTACCGGTTCAAATCCCTGGACCCTAATCAGGGCTTTCCAATTTTCTATGGAGCCGAACTGGAAAACAAAAATGAACTGAGCGCCAAATACAACAAGATGACGAAGGAAGAAGTATTCGATATGGTGATGGTTGAATCCGGAAGAAGAGAGCCCGTATTGCAGGGAGGCATCAACAATTCTTTCGTACTCGGTAACTGGACCCTCAATGTAACCTTCACTTACAGCATTGGCAATAAGATCAGGTTAATGCAGATCGCATCCGGTAATTACGGCACTTTCAGGCCCAGCTCCCAACAAAACCTGCGCAAGGAATTCGCAAACAGATGGCGCTATCCCGGGGATGAAAAATTCACCAATATCCCCGGTATCGCAGGGGCGCCAGGGGCAGTGGATTTCGACAGGTTTGGCTGGTGGGGTAACCCTGATACGCATGTAACCCGCCCGTTTGCCACTGATTATTACCAGATGTACGATTTCTCAGACCTGCGCGTGGTAAAAGGAGATTACGTGAAGCTTCAGTATGTTTCACTGAGCTACAGGATCCCGGAACAGTGGTGCAGTCAATTACATATCAAAGGCGCCACTGCACATATCAGCGGCACCAATCTCTTCACCATTGCCAACAAGGCGCTACGCGGACAGGACCCATCCCAGTCCGGTTCCGCTCCCAATATCAATCTTTCAATCAGACCGGTATATGCATTCAACCTCAATCTCAGTTTCTAAAACCAACACCATGCATTCACCTGCCAACAGGATCTGGATACCTTTGTTTTGCATACTCTGCATCAGTAACCTCTCCTGCAAAAAATTCCTTGCCGCTTATTCCCAGAACAACAGCTTTATTGAATCAGCAGCCGATCTTGATGAGCTGCTGGTTGGAGATGCATACGTGAATCAGTATCGGGAATCCGTTCCCGAAATGATGTATTCCATGGATGATGACGCTGCGGCCATCATCCCTACATCACAAAACAAAATACCGCAGTCACCCGGCTTTCACTACTGGCAGCCGCAGCCCCGGATCAATACAGAAGGGCAGTTAAGCAATAACGATCGCTATTTTAACGATCTGTACAGCAAGATCGCCCGTATCAATACGATCCTGCATAATGTTCCATTGCTGAGAGAGAAAGGTCAGCCAGTTGCCGCATTGGAACGGATTGCCGGAGAAGCCCATTTCCTTCGTGCTTTCTATTATTTCATCCTGGTGAACACCTATGGAAAACCCTATAAACCTGCCACTGCAGATACCGATTATGGTGTTCCTCTGAAAACAGAAGCAGCCATCAAAGAGCAATTTGCTTCACGAAGCAGCACCAGACAGGTATTCGATCAGATCATTGCAGACCTGCTTGAAGCAGAGAAAGAACTGGCAGGCGCCAATGAAAATTCCACCATCCGCGTCAACCAGGCTGCCACACAGGCATTCCTCAGCAGGGTGTACCTGTTTATGGAAAATTACGAACAGGCGGTTCTCTATGCAAACAAGGTGATCAGTAAAGAACAATACAAGATCACCAACCTGAATGTGCATCCGGCAGGAAAAGATTTCCTGAAAAAGAATTCACCCGAAGTAATTTTCACCATGGGCGCCAACCGGACAGCCAACGTTATGTTGTTGCAAATGGATATCCCATCCATCCCCGGCTTCAGGCCATCAGACGACCTTATGCTAAGTTATTCTGAGGAAGATCTGCGTCTCCAGGTCTTCTTTTTACCCAACAGTAAAGGCCTTATGAGAGTGGGCAAAAAAAGAGAGATCGATAATTCCACTACCGACGATGTTTCTGACTCCTACCTGATACGCATATCCGAAATCTATCTCAATAAGGCAGAAGCGCTTGCTGCTCTCGACCGGTTTGATGAAGCCCGCAATACATTACAGGAATTCAGACAATATCGTTTCAGGCCCAATGAGCTCCCGCCCATTTCTTCAGAAGGCCAGGCGCTCATCAACACCATACGAAATGAACGAAGGATAGAGCTTTGCTGGGAAATGCATCGCTGGTTCGATCTCCGCCGCTACGGGGTCAACACCAAATACCCTTTCAGTAAATCCATCCGGCACCGCTCTATTGCCTACACCGGTAACGGCTATGCAGACAATGGCTATTATGAACTGGGACCTTATGAACAGGATGCTGCCACTTATGTGGTCCCCATTGCCAACGATGAGATCGAATTCAACCAGGGATTGATCACCAATGAACCCAGGCCCGAACGCCCGTTAAAACAGTAACAGGCCCTTCATTCATCTCAACTCAATATCATCATGAAATTTAAAAATATGCGCATACCTTTCCCTTCTTCACTTGCCTGCATCCTGATGGCAGTGATAACGCTGACTGCAGGCTGCCGCAAGGAGAAATCGCCAGGCCCCAGCGACATGGACCAGAACTATTTCGTGATTGAAGACAATCCCAATGACCCCATCGATCACGCCATCTATGAATTCTATAAGAGTACCGGCATTGCCAGCTTCTATACGGATACCATCTATAAGAGAAAGATCAGTAAAGAAAATGAAAACCCGGCACGCTATTCCTACGTAACGCTATCCCTGGAATACGACCCCCTGGCGGATAACTGGGTCTATTACACACCACTTTCAGCCAGGGAAAAAATACCTGCACTGCTGGACCTGATGAAAACCGAACTGGTGCCCAAGCTACCGCCCGTCTCGTTATTCCCCTGCATACTGCTGATTGACTCATTTACCAATTATATAAATACTAATATCCAGTTATCACATGGATGGACAGCCTTGTATGGATTCAATACATTAGGGATTAAGGTGAAGAATGTGGAAGCGATGAGCATTGCAGAAAGAAAAATGTATGCAGCATCCATGCTGGCAGGCATTGCGGAAAAAAGAGTCAACCAGGTGATAGGCACAAGGGTGCAAAAAGACTTCCTCAGCATTTCAAGGGAAGCAACAAGAAACCTGTTCCCTTTTGAGGTGGATATCTATTATGGGATACCTTTCATGTATGTGCTTCCGCCGGACCAGGTGCCGCCTCCGAATGATATTGGCTTTCTCTTCTATCCAATTTTTGAAATGAACGGTATTCCCCTGGACAATATGCTACGCGAAACAGATGATCTCAGGGCATTTCTCACTGCCGTATTTTATTATACTGAACAGGAATTTGCCGATCTGCACCCCAACCAAACACTGGTGCTGAAAAAGTTTGACGTCATGAGAAGTTTCGCCAAAGAAGCCGGCTTTAAAATTCCGGAATAAGAAACCCCATGAAACTGAACGGATAAATGATCTTACATGACCACTATCACCCAATACAAGCCTTCACCTATGCAAGTACAGGAATATCCCTGCCGGGATGTTCCTGTGCATCTTTTCCATTCCCAGTTCACCAGGATCGTAGACAACTGGACTGCTCATCTTCAATACACTGCCTGGCAGATCACCAAAAACAAACAGGTTGCGGAAGACATTGTGCAGGAAGCATTCCTGGCGCTCTGGCAACAACGCGCAAAGATCATCCCCGAAAACCCGGTGGGATGGCTGACAAAAGTAGTAACCAATCTATCAGTAAGGTATATACGGGATAAAAATATACAGGTTCGTATACACAAAACATTGAGTGAAGCAGAAAACTTATCCTGCACACATGTAGAAGAAAACCTCATCGTGAAAGAAAGGCATGTTTTACTCAAACATATTTTCAACCAGCTTCCTTCGCAGCAAAAGATGGTGCTGCATCTCAGCAAAGAGAAAGGACTGAGAAGAGCAGAGATCGCCGCCTGCCTGCAGCTTTCACCCAACACTGTGAAAGTGCACCTGAACCGTGCGGTGCAATTTGTGAAAGAAAATCTTACCTGCATATCGATATTCGCACTCCTCTTTTTTTGTAACAATATTTTTTTCAAAAAGAGTAATACAAATGACCGGCTCATGGAATTGTTTAATAAGAGATATCTGAGCAGCACAATCACACAGGTCACATTTAATTCAATAAAACAATAACAGTAGTCTGTCAACAGGCAGCCTGAAAAAAACAAGGATTGATACAGTTTCCTGTACCGGTCAGGCCGTACTATGCTCTCATCTAATTTTCAAAAACACTCATTGCATGATCTTAAAAACAGAAAACCTCTCGCATCGTTATGGTAGCAGCTGGGCCATCCGCGATATCAATATTGAGATCGCCACCAATGGCATCATTGGGTTACTGGGTTCCAACGGCGCCGGTAAGTCCACTACCATGAATATCATCTGCGGAGCGCTCAACCAAACCGAAGGAAACGTAAGCATCAACGGCGCCGATATCCGGAAGGAACCAGAGCTTGCAAAAAAGCATATCGGTTTTTTGCCGCAGACGCCACCTGTATACCTCGATCTTACAGTGGATGAGTACCTGACCTATACAGCACAACTGAGACTGATAGAAGCTAAGAAGATCAAAGAAGCCGTGGATGAGGCAAAGGAAAAAACAGGCATTACCCATTTCAGTAAGCGCCTGATCAAAAACCTCTCCGGCGGCTATCGCCAACGGGTAGGCATATCCCAGGCAATCATCCACAAACCGAAACTGGTAGTAATGGACGAACCCACCAATGGCCTCGATCCCAACCAGCTGATCGAAGCACGTAAACTGATCAGGGAGATCGCACAGGAAAGAACAGTCCTGCTTTCTTCCCATATCATGTCTGAGATCCACCTGCTCTGCAAAGAAGTGATCATGATCGAATCCGGAAGGATCGTGTTTTCAGATTCGATGGACGCCTTCAACAACTACATGCAGCCTCAAAGTGTGCTGGTACGTTTCGCCAATCCCCCGGCCATCACAGAATTGCAGCAGATAAAAGGCATCACCAGGGCGGAATACACCACGGACAAACAGGCCCGCCTCTTTTTCGACGGAGAAGAAGATATTACCGAAAGGATCATCACTGAAGGTGTACATAAAGACTGGCGCATCCGTGAAGTGAACCTGGAAAAAGGTTTGCTGGACGATATCTTCAAACAATTATCCACCCAATCCCATCAATAAGCATAGCCATGAAACTCATACTAAATATTGCGAGAACAGAGCTCCGGAACTTATTCTTCTCCCCGGTGGCCTGGTTCCTGACAATCATCTTCTTCGTAATCTGTGCCATCTTCTATACGAACTACATGGCGGCGATAGCCAACTGGCAGGATTCCCTCCTGCGCACCACACCCTCATTCAAAGAATTTCCGATGGGATTGACCAAAGGCGTGTTCATGGGAATGAACTCCGATGGTTTTATCGCCAATATTTTTTCTAACTTATACCTCTTCATTCCCCTGCTCACCATGGGTTTGATCAACCGGGAGTTCAACAGCGGAACGGTAAAACTGCTTTACTCCTCTCCTGTTCAACTCAACCAGATCGTATGGGGGAAATACCTGGCGGTGATGGCTTACAACATGTTGCTGCTGACCATCATGCTGCTCTTCATGATAGTAGGCGCTTTCAGCATCAGGGACATCGATGCAGGACATTTGACTACCGGTTTGATCACCTTCTATCTCATAGTATGTTCCTATACCGCTATCGGTATGTTCATGAGCAGCATCACCAATTACCAGATCGTATCTGCCATCGCAACTTTCATCCTGCTCTTCCTGTTGCAGCGGATAGGCGGCCTCTGGCAGGAATATGATTTTATCCGCGACCTCACTTATTTCCTTTCCATCAATGGCAGGGCGGAAAGAATGGTAGACGGCCTGATCACTACCCGCGACATCATGTACTATGCCCTGATCACTTATATGTTCGTAACCTTCAGCTACCTGAGCTTACGTCATGGAAGGGAGATGGTTTCAAGAGGAAAAAAAGCAGTCCGTTACCTGACTGTATTTATTTCGGTTATGGTTATAGGTTATCTCACTTCGAGGCCCGGCTATATAGGTTACTGGGACGGCACCAGGATCAAAGCCAATACCATCAAGGAACAGACGCAGGACATTATGAAAACCATGCAGGATGAGCCCATGGAAGTAACACTCTATACCAACCTGCTGGACCCCGGCCAGGGCTTCGGAAGGACCAGGCCCAGTTCACGCAATACCTATATCTGGAATTTCTGGGACCAGTTCATCCGTTTCAAACCCAATATCAAATTCAATTATGTACTGTATTACGATGTTGCAGATGGAGACAGCACCATGTATAAACGCATGCCCAATATGACGCTGGATTCCATTGCCAGGGAATATGCCAAGATGTATGAAACAAATATCAAATGGTACCTCAAGCCCGCAGAGATCAGGAAACAGATAGATCTGCAGGGCGAAGGGATGCGCTCTGTAATGCACCTGAAATACAAAGGCAAAAGCATCTTTCTCCGCACCTATGAAGATTCAAAATACTGGCCGGATGAAGAACATGTAGCAGCAGCCCTCAAGAGACTGGCCAACGACACTATCCCCAAAGTATACGCTTCCACCGGCAACTATGAACGCAGCATACACAAGTTGGGAGAACGCGAATACAACAGCTACTCCATACAAAAATTAAGCAGGGCAGCCCTCATCAACCACGGATTTGAATTTGATACGTTGAACCTGAACAGGCAGGATATCCCCGCAGATGCTGATGCACTGGTGCTGGCCGATCCCAAAATAATGCTGAACGATACCGTAACAACGCGCCTGAAACAATATATAGACAAAGGCGGCAACCTGCTGATAACAGGTGAGCCCGGTAAACAGCATGTGCTGAACCCGTTGGTCAAACCAATGGGAACTGAACTGATGCCCGGTACCATGGTACAGATTTCACAGCACGAAACCCCTGATAAAATAACGCCTTTTGTAACTACAGACCACACCTGGATGTTTAAGCAAAAAAATCCTTTCAGCATTGCGGTCAGAAAAGGATTGGATAATGGCGATTCAACCAAAGTGATGCATCCTGGTGTTGCTCCGCTCTCCTTCACAGAAAACGGGTTCAAAGTTACCAGACTGATGGTATCAGGACCAAAAGGATTGGCCTGGGTAAAAGCAGGTCATTTGGTAACCGATTCAGCGCCACCGGTACTCGTTGCCAATGAAGGCGATTACAAACTGGATTCGTTCACAGTTGCATTGGCAATGAGCAGGCAGGTGGGTAAGAAGGAACAAAAGATCGTGATTGCCGGTGATGCCGACTTCCCTTCCAATCTCAGGATGGGTTCGCAATTCCTTGCCAGTAACTATGCAAGCTGGCTCACCGAAGAGGCATTCCCTATTCACTTATTTCCCATACCGCCTACGGATACACTTCTGACCATCAGCCTCAAAGCTGCAGAAACACAAAAGATCATTCTTATCTGGGTCCTGCCCGCCGCCATTTTGGTCCTCGGCTCAGTTATCCTTCTCAGACGTAAACGACAATAAAAATCATCATGTACCTGTTAACCGATGAACAAACGATCGAGGATCTGCGGATCTTCGGCAAGCGAGATAGCCAGGGATTATTCGATCTCTACAATCATTCACATACCCGTGGCGCAGAAACTGTATTGAAGGAAATGTTCACCAGGCCGTTATCTGATCAACAAGAGATCAACCGCAGAAGCGATATCATTCGCAATTTTTCGGAGATGGATATGCGCTTTCCATTTGAAGGAGCTTTATTTGATATGGCGGAGAAATATTTGCTGGCGGCGGATGAACAGAAAAAGCA
>NZ_RCSU01000025.1 GCF_003991355.1 Pseudoflavitalea rhizosphaerae | reverse complement strand
AGCGCCTTCTCCACGGTCAGCAGCCTGCTCATTCAAAAACTGCTCAGCAAGCTCACCCGCGATGAACGGTACAAAAAATCGGTACAGGGACTGCAGGCCACCATCGTTACCCTGAACCGCTGCCATGGCATACTGGAAGTATTGCAGCAATTAAAAAGCCCGCTGGCTGACCGCGTTCACCAGTTACTTCAACTGCTTTCCGACAACCAACTGGCAAAACTGCGCAATACCGATATCTACAAAGACCTGCCGGTAACTACCCTGGCACAGTACGACCACCTGCTGAAGGGCCGCTTCCCGGAAGCGATGGAAAAACTCCTGCAATTCATCTACGAACTGGACTTATACATTGCCGTGAGCAATGTTGCCCGTAAGAAAGGCTTCACCTATGCAAAGGCTTTGCCGGCTGAGCTGAATGTACTGCAGGCATCAAACCTGGCGCATCCCTGCATCGACAAAGCGATCGGCAATGACATCACAATGCACGAAAAAACCAATGTGATCTTTCTCACCGGCGCTAATATGGCGGGGAAGTCCACCTTAATGAAATCCATCGGTATAAGTATTTACCTCGCGCATATGGGCTTCCCCATCGCAGCAAGATCCTTTGAATTCTCTGTACGTGAAGGCATGTATTCCTCCATCAACGTAGCGGACAATATCGGGCTTGGTTACAGCCATTTCTATGCGGAAGTGGTGCGCGTGAAACAAGCCGCAGACGCAGCAGCAAGTGGCAAAAGATTATTATTGATGTTTGATGAACTATTCAAAGGAACCAATGTGAAAGATGCTTATGATGGTACCCTCGCAGTAACGGAAGCCTTTGCCGAATACCAGGATTGCCTCTTTATCGTATCTACCCATATCATTGAAGTAGGTGAAGCACTAAAAGAAACAAAAAATATCCAATTCAGGTTCATGCCAACCATCATGGATGGAGCCAGGCCCAGGTATACCTATATTTTGGAAGAAGGCATCACGGAGGATCGTCAGGGCATGATGATCATCCGGAATGAAGGTATTCTCGAAATGTTGCAGAGCAATTAAATAAAAAAAGGTTCACAAATGCTGGTTTTGTGAACCCTTTCATCTCTTCATTCCAACGAAGTATATCCCCAATTTTGGATAGCTCTGTTTGATAAAATTATTATGCTCAGGCTACCCGATTAGCTTCAACTGTTTCCGGAAGTCTGCTGCCAGATCGCCTTCAATACCCGGCAATAATTTTTCAATTTTGGATATGTACTGTTGCAAGGACTTTTCAAGGAACGGGGCCAGGTAATTTGTTTTTTTCTTCCTGCTGATCATCCTGACCATATGCAGGTACAACTCAGCGGTGGCGGATTTATTCCCAATATATTTGATGGGCTTATTGAGCTTGCGCTGGATCTTCCTGAACTGCTTTTTATATTGGTAACCCGGGAGACTATCAATTTCCTCCATCTCTTCAGCAATTTCTTTTTTAACCTGTTCTACATATTCATGCTCATTTGCTGATTCAAACAGAATATAAGTAAGCAATTCTTTGTTCTCTTTCTTGAACCTTGCGAGACGCAGCAGGAGTTCCATAACCTGTTTGGGAGGAAGCTGCTTCAACTCCGTTTTAATGGTATCGATAGTTGCAGAATGCATTAGTGTATTTGTTTACAATTTCATTGATCCTTAAAATCATCCTGTAGTCCGGATATTACGATGCTATTATCAGGGTAAAAATAGTTCCTTTATTTTTATCTTTATCAAAAGGTCTCATTGAATGAAAACGGTGAAAGAGATTTATACGGAGCCTGCTATTGCCAACTCCTTTTCGATACAAAGGGTTGATAAATTAATAGTTGATACTGATATTCCCAATAGGCTAAGCTACAACCGCATTGTATTGGTAGAAAGCGGAACAGGGAAACTGATCATCGACAACAATTCATTTGTAATAAGCAGCCATGAAGTTTTTCTGATGTCCAAAGGACAGATCTACAAATTCGAAAACTCCGCCACTATCACTGGCTACATTGTTTCCTTTGGAGATTGCTTTTGGGAGAAGACCCCTCAAAGTGCAAGCAATTGCAAAGCTGTACTTTTTAATAATACGACCGCTAATCAACGGTTACAACTCAATAATCCGGAGACAAGTGAACTATCATTCTTGCTAAACGTACTGTCAAATGAATTCAACGCGCCCGGGTATATCAATCAAATGGATGTACTTGCTGCTTATTTAAAAATCATCATGATCAAGCTGGCAAATGTAAGGTTAACGGAGGAAGCTACTTTTGACAGCCAGGATTATGTACTGTATCGTAAATTCATGGAATTACTGAGTTCCCGATATCGTACCTTCCATGCAGTAATTGACTATGCAGCAATGCTGAACATTACAGCCCGCAGACTTAGCGAAATATGTAAACGATGCAGTGGTATCAATGCAAAAGAAATCATCAATGGACAGCTTATTGCCGAAGCAAAAAGATCTTTACAATTCAGTTCCAGTCCTGTGAAGGAAATAGCCTACACACTTAATTTTAATAGTTCCGAACAATTCAGTCATTTTTTTAAAAAGAATACAAAACTCTCTCCTGCTGATTACCGAAATCAGTTTACGTTGAAATTTTGACATCCTAAACGCATTTATTGCTATTCTTCAAGGCGCCCGCAAAAAATAACTTTGAAGAAAATCAAAAAAAGTTATGCCGGTAAATCGTTTAAGAAAAGTAGCAGGTATCACTATCCCAGACAGCAAAATTGCCACAGAGGCCACAGAACTTTTATTGGAGCATGGTACAGAATTTATCTATAACCATTCCCTCCGTGTCTTCCTGTTTTCATCGCTGAATGCGCAACGCAAGAATTTGGTCCATGACAAGGAATTGCTGTACGTAGCTTCGGTATTCCATGATTTAGGTCTTGTTCCACATTATAGCAGCCAGGACCTCCGCTTTGAAGTAGATGGAGCCAATGCAGCCCGGAATTTTCTGAAAGGTCACGGCGTACCTGTAGATAAGCTACAATTGGTGTGGGATACTATCGCGCTCCATACCACAATCGGTATTGCGGAGCACAAAGAGAACGAAGTGGCCTTACTGTATTCAGGCGTTGGGCTGGATGTGATGGGCGAAGGTTATGAACATTTGAGAACAGAACACAGGGATGAAATTGTTAAAGCATTTCCCAGAAACGATTTCAAAAAGAAAATCATTCCAACCTTTTTTGGTGGATTTGAACATAAAACCGAAACCACTTTTGGCAATATCAAAGCGGATGTATGCGCTTTCATGATACCGGATTTTAAACGGAAGAATTTCTGCGAATGTATTCTTCATTCCCCATGGTCGGAATAAAACAGAATGGATTTTATTAGAAAAGACTGCCTGAAAAGAAAGGGGCCGCAACAGTAATACTGCGCGGCCCCATGTATAGCCAAACTGCTATCTATCCCTTTTTCGTCAATTCTATTTTTGTTTCCATTTCTGCTACCAGTTTTTCAACATTCGATTCGCCCCCGGCGCTTTTGAAACGGATGAGCCCATTTTTGTCGATCACCACCTGCGTGGGGATGCCGGTAACTCCATATGCCTTTGCAGTTGACCTATCCCTGTTCTCCATTTCATCAAACAAGACATGGAAATCATATTTATTTCCGGCAATGAATTTCGCTACCATTTCTTTGTAATTTTTTTCCCTTTCCCAAACATCGATGAACAGGAACACTACCTCTTTATCATCTTTATACTTCGTTACAGCAGCCTGCATACCGGGAAAAGAAATCTTACAGGGGCCACACCAGGTGGCCCAGAAATCAAGCACTACTACTTTTCCTTTCAGTTGAGCAAGAGACACCGTATTACCATCGATATCTTTCATAGAAAATAAAGGGGCTTCTTCTTTGATCATTTTCTCTTTGAACTCGCGCTCCTTTGCAACTTTTACCTGTGCATTCAGCGATTGGAGATAGCCGGCAAAATCACCTTTCCCTTTGTTCAACTCCGTATACAATGTTTTCAGCCGGGCGGTGATGGCTTCATTGTTATTATTGGCCAGCACATACTGTTGCAGCAGCAAAAATGCATCAAGTGATTTGCCTTGTTTCATAAGCCCCTGGCATAGGACCATCAGGTTATCATATTGCTGATCTGCAAACGGCTGGTTCCCCTGCATGGCCATTTGCAGGAGCTCAACGGAGCGGTCGGTTTCGCCAAGTTCGAACAGGGATTGCCCCAACATCCCTGCAAACCTGTTTTTATAAAAATCGTTTTCCTTTTTATTTTTATCAGTAACGGTAGTTTCCTGTACATTTCTGAAACCATCTTCCAATATCGTCCTTGCCATATCCCATTGCTTTGCCTCCATCAGGCTGGAAGCCGCTCTACTGGCAATATGATAAAAATGGGTGGCTGTAGCTGCTTTCCCGAGATAATAAGCCACTCTCTCTTTGTTGCCCGCCTTTCCGTGGAGGACCAGTAATCTGGTCAACGCTTCATCATACAGTGAGATAGTCACTTTATCCGGGTTATTGTCCGGAAAGCGCTTCAACCATTCCTCATATCCTTTATCGATGGCAGCCGGTGACGGTCCTTCCTTATCAAACAGGTTTTTGAAAGCAATAGACCGCGCTTTTGCACCGGCGGGGAATTTTTTCAGGATCTCCTTTTCTACTTTTCCTGCATTTTCCTTTTGTCCGGTCATCTCATAAACACGGACGGCCAGGCCCATCCTATCTTCATTTTTTGATTTTGCAAGGGACTTCGCCAGGCGGGCTAATTCTTCTTTCGCTCCCTCCTCTTTACTTCCCAAAAGTTTGTTCAGCTTTGCATAGATTGCTTTCATTGATGAATCAGACTTTGCTGCCTGTTGCGCCTGAAGATTTGGAAGCGCCAGGAATATGCATATGAATGCTATCAATAATTTTTTCATTTCAATTGATTTTATATTAACGTTCTCTGAATGCGATGCTCACGATCTTCCCTGTTCCGGTGTACGACTTATACAATTGTATCGGCTGATTCACGGAAGGAATGGTATAAATATCCAATACGCCCGATGTTTTGGGATCTGCAGGTTCATAGGTAGCTACCAGCAATTTCTTGCGTAATGCCGAATATTTGTTATAGTTCAGCGGTAACTGCGACCATCTGTAGGCATCGCTGAATTCCATGAAATTGAATTTCAGTTGCGTGATCTTTCTGCCACCATAGTCTTTCATCATGAAACTTTTCTGCAGGTTGATATCATACTCATAGATCTTTCCGCCTGCTTCATAGAACAGATGCCCATATTCAGGACTGACCGCGAAATGAGTGGCATTCTCAATATCGGTCCCCTTTATTTCCTTGTAATAATATTGAGCAGTACCATTTACGGCACAGCGGCCCAGATAAAATTTTCCCGACTGTTTTGCTTTCAACACCAGGAATACATCTCCGGTGCTGTAGGTGGTAGGTTCCATATACACCAGCTCCATGCCGCCGGAGGCATTGTTATCGATAGCGTAATCGAAGAGATCGCCGGCAGGGATATCCTCACAAGCTCCGCTACTCCATCTAACCAGCCGGTTGGAGTTGGTATTGAAGAACATCCAGCTGGAGTTGTAAATATCTGTTGCCATAAAACGGCTTGCCTTGAAGAGATTGGCCGGATTATCCATATAATTCACCGGTGTGCTGATAAGACCCGAATAGCCGAAAATGTAAATATTGTTTTGCGCATACAAGGCGCCGCCTGTAATTCTCAACATTACATCACTTCCTGTAAAGTCGTTGATCCGGTCACCTTCCATGAAACTGTTCAAATCGTATTCGGATTTGTAATCAAGCGTGTCCATCCCCAGTGTTGAAGCCGTTTTGCTGGTTCCGACCATAGCAGTGACCAGTCCATTGGAAGGAGGAAAATACAAGGCTCCACTGGCAACGAAAGCAGGCTTATCCTGCATGGGGAATGTGGAGCCGACCGTTTTCAGTACATCGCGGTACAGGGTATCTTTTTCTCCCTGCTGTGAAATCATATCCAGCCTGCTGGTGCCATCTTCCATATCACATAACATGAGCCATCCTTCATAAGACGGAGTTACTACGTGCATCAGAAATTCTTTCTGGCTGAACAGACCGGTAACGGTATCGGTTACCCGGAAATAACAGTAGTAGTCGGCACATCCATATTTGGGAAGTAACACGGTATCGAGATCACGTGAACGGCAGAAAGTATCCGGGGGGATCGTATAACCGCTGGTGCCATCGGTTACCCATTCATATTTATATCTACCCGGATCGGTACCTGCATCTTTGGAAAACTCGAGCTGTGGCTGAATATTCACCCTTCTGTTGAGGTACAGGAAATATTCATTTTCCATTCCTTTGATGACGATGGAATTTACTTCGCTGTAATCGTAATTGCCTTTATCCTTTATGCAGGCATTCAGCAGGAATGCCAGCGCGAGTATACATGAGCATTGAATTATTTTTATCATACCTAACTTTTCAATCAGTTCTGAAATAGTTTTATTACTGAGCGTCCGGTCCCATTTTCATGAGGCTGCCATCTTCTTCAAGAACCGGCTGTCCGTTACCCTGCCGGGTATTCAGGTATTGCTGAAATAAAATGGATTGTTCACTCAGAATACCAGGGTACCGGTTACCACTGGCTACGAAATTCTTATAAGAAAGAAGCCCATTCATGAAGCCGACGAACAATTCCCCTTTCTTCCGGGAGAATACGCCCAGGTAGTTGGTATAATTCTTCCACCAGGTGGGTTCAGGCAGGCTATCATTGATCACGATTTTCAACCGGATGGCAGATACGGGTGGAATAGCGGCATGGTCCTGCACCGGCATCGTAGTTTGAAATTGATCATTGGGCTTTAGTACTAAAACCAGGTTGGCAGATTTCTGCCTCAGCGCCGGGGACCTCATTAAAGTAAGCGGGAGTGTTCTTCTGGCAGAATCTCCGGCAATATAGGCAGCACTGTCTGCCGGCAACTGGAAATCACGGCCAGCAACAGCTGTGGTAGCAGCCGTATCGATGGTGAGCCGGAAGGAACGTTTATTTTTCGTTACATCTCCCATGATGCGAAGACGGAGCGGTAATTCCTGCCGGGTAAAAGTATCGGCTGCAAAAGAAACTGTAAGGCTATCCACAGGTTGTCCAAAGTTGGTGACCTGCTGATAAAAATAGATACTGCCGGCATCTGCATATTCCATTAGTTCTTTTTTCTTACAGCCTGCCAGCGCCAGCACCACAGCGAACAACGAAAAGATATAAGTAACGCATGATGATTTCATAACATTGGTGTATTCATTATCTGAATTGGGTTTCGCTCAACGGTAATGGAACAGTGTATTTTTTTGTTCCCATCGTTACCGTACTATTGGCCCTGGAGCCATTTGCAACAGAAGGAGTGTTCGTCCGTTTGTAGTAGTAGAACAACTGGCCTTCTCCCCAGAACTCTTTCTGATAGGCTTTCTTCAACTCCGCGCTTAGATTGTACCCCGGAGGAAGTTCATGCAAACCCCGGTGGAATTGAAGGGTATTCATATAGCCGGATGATTTGACGGGGTCCGTTTCGCATTCCGCTGCAATGAGATACAGCTCCGAAATCCGCATCATGGGCAGCAGGTATCGGAAACCGGCTCCGTTACCGGGAGCAGCATACTTATAAAAAGTGCGCACACCAAGTGTGGATGTACGGTCGATGGCCCAGTTGTGGACATAACGGATATCGTTCTCCTGGCGTTCATACACATCCAGCAACCGGTCAACATTGTTGCCTTTGTCGTACAAGGGGATCAGCAACGAAGAAGACAATGAATTGCTGGCAGCGAACCAGGTGGTGTAGGAATTGTAGAGATTGATCGTTTCGAGCCCGAACAATACTTCCGAAGAAAAGATCCGGTCTGGCAGGCTGCCATAGGTGGTGGGGTCCGTCCACGGAAACCAGTTACCGGCCTGTTCGATCACCTTTGTAGCTGCATCCAGTGCTGCAGGTTTATTGCCTGCGTACAATTGGGCTCTTGCTTCCAGTGCTTTCACAGCAAAATAGTTCATCCTGCGGTTGCGCAATTTATAGAAGCTGTTGAGGTCCGTTCCTACCGGCACAACCCCTTCCTTACGCACAGGATCATTTTCGAGGAGGGTGGCAGCTTTCTGAATATCCGCGAGTATTTTACCGATCACATCTTTGGCAGGAAGCAATACGCTGGTTGCTGAACCTGTTTCTTCCGGATAAGGGATAGAGAGCGCTGAAGCATTGGCGCTATACACGGGGCCGAATAACCGAAGCATATCGAATAACAGGTAAGCTCTCAGTCCATGAGCTTCGCCCAGCATCCAATCGCGCTCTGCAGCCGGTACGATGCTTTCGTTCACTACCGATACTTTCTGAATAAAGAGGTTCAGGTTCAATACCGCTTCATAAGCGTTCTGCCACACTGCAGCAAAAGGCGTTTGTGCTTCTATCCTGTCGTAAGCATAAGTAGAAACAGCAGAGAGCCTGTGGGAAGTGTTGGAAATATTATAGTACTGGGCCATCACATCCACTACCGTATTGCTGAGGTTCTCTCCATACAAATCAGCCTTGGCCATATTGAGGTAAACACCATTCAGCGCATTCTGTATGGATGATTTGGAATTGTACACCTGGTCGTCGAGGAATTTGTCGGCCGGTTTCACATCCAGGTATTTATCACAGCCCGCTGCGGCGATCATCCAGATGATCAGCGTCGCATACAACAGTTTATTTCTTTGCATAACAATTTTGTGATTGACCATTAGAAAAACAGGTTGACGTTAAAAGAAACAGCTTTGCTGAACGGATAATCGGTTCCCCTTTCTATCAGCACATTGGAGATCCTGAATATATCATTCATGAAAGCTCCTACCCTGATCATATTCAAACCCGCGCGGCGCACCCATTTTACCTGGCGGCCCTGTAATTCATAGGAAATATTGATCGACTCTCCGCTTAGAAAACTTTCTTTTTGAATGAAGCGCGACGACATGGGCGAGAAATTAGTGATGGAGATCCCTTTGAATTTTGCCATATCGCCTGGATTTTTCCAGCGCGAATACAATGCACGCTTGTCCTGGTTGGAAGTAAGTTCCGTTACACTGATATTCTCCACTTTCTGGTAAAGCGCCGTATTGAACAGGTAATTGTTCAGGCTATACCGAAGGTTGACACCGATCTGCAGGTTGCGGATGGTCAGGCTGGTGCCGATCACACCTTCCAGCTGCGGCCTGCCGTTACCGGTAGGGCGGATATCTGCCGGGTCATACACATAGGTCCTTTCACCATTCTGTTTGATGAATACCTCCATTCCGGTAGCGGGATCGATCCCTGCTGAAGGAACGGCCCATAGTTCGTCCGGACTATACCCATCAAGGTATCTCCGCAGTGCGGCGGTAATATCTTCAGGCCCCAGGTTTACTTTCGAATCTTTGATCACCGTGCCATTTCTTTCCGCATCCTCATTCAGGTTTTTGAGGATATTGGAGAAACCGCTGTATTTACTTTTGTAGAAGCTGCCGGTGAGGGTAATATTCCAGAGGAATCTTTTTTCGGGTTTACTGATCACATCGAAACGCAGGATCGCTTCCATTCCCCTGGTGGCCAGTTGCCCCACATTCAGCGGATAAGTAGTAACCCCTGTGGAGGCAGGCGCTGAACCCGCCACGATCAAGGGTTTGGTGATCTTCTCATATGCATTGAATGTGGCATTGATACGGTTGTTGAACAAAGACAGATCGAGCCCTACACTGGTAGAGTAGGTTTTTTGCCATTCGAGATTTTCATTGCCGAGGGCATCGATATACAATCCCTGCCCGAATACATTCCTGTCATTTTCCAGAATGAATACGGAAGCCGATGCAAAACTTCCCAACTGTTGGTTACCGGAAGTACCGATATTGCCACGCAGTCTCATGGAGCTTAGCCACCTGAGATCCTTCAGAAATTCTTCCTTGCTGATCATCCAGCCCAGACCGGCCGACCAGAAGGGCGAATATTTTTTCGCTGATCCGAATACGGTAGATCCATCTATCCTGAAAGTTGCATCTGCGAAATATTTACCGGCCAATGCGTAGTTGACGCTGGACAGGGCACTTATCTGTCTTGTTTTTACCGTATTGAAACCGGGCCTGGAATCGGGCGTAAAGCTATAAGCAAAGGCGGGATTGGGTTCCACTGCATCCGGGAAACCTACTGCCTGGAAGGCAGTATTGGTCAGATTGGTCTCATTCATTTCTGCACGCAGGTTTGCATTGATACTGTGTACCTGGTTCAGCACCTGGTTATAAGTGAGCATGATATTCGATTGGTAACCCCACGACTCGGCCCTGGTATTGTTGAATGTTCCTTTGCGGGTGATGGGAGTTTTATCGAACATCGTATTGGCTGCGGGAACGAACACATCAACATTGGCAGTACTCTTATTGATCTGGAATCCGCCGGACAACCGCAGGCTCCTGGTAAAATCCCAGAGCACGCTCAGCTGGTTCTGGATCATCAGCTGATTGGTTTGGTTCTTGTTGTTGAGGCTGGCATTGTACAAGGGATTACCAACCCGTACCGTGTCTTCTCCTGCAATCCTGCTGGGAATAAATACTTCGAGGTAGCGGTCGGTGTTCAGCGTTCCGTCTGCCCGGTTTTTTTTATAATAGGGAGCCATGCCCACATACTGATCAAAACTTCCGTAAGGAGATTCATTACTCCTGACCCCGTTTATGTACAGCCTGTTGGAAACATTCACATTGCTCTTGCGATAAGCGAGATCAATGGTGCCGCCCCAGGTAGTGCGATCAGATCCCTTCATCATTCCATTCAACTTACGCATGTTCAGTCCTACCTGGTACAGCAGGGCCTCATTGCCACCACCGATCGATAATGAATGGCCCATGGTTAGACTTTGCCGGAGCGGCATGTTCAACCAATAACTGTTCACTCCTTCTTCTACGGCGCGTCGTCTCTGATTGTAAAGCGCATCATCATCGCGGCGGTTATTGAAGCCATATGTGCTGTACAGCCCCGCTTGTTTCTGGTATTCCAACAATTCGGCGGAGCTCATCATATTGTAGCCACCCAATGCAGGAATTTCCCAACGGGTATCATTATTGTAATTGATGCGCAGTTCACCGGCCCTGGGTCTGATCAGTTCCACTACTACCACACCATTGGCAGCCCGCGATCCGTACAAAGCAGTGGAGGCGGCATCTTTCAAAATGGTGATGCTGGCCACCCTGTTCATATCGAGATCGATGATCTGCTGCAAAGTAGTTTCCATGCCATTCAGGATAAATAGTGGCTGGTTAGGATCTGTTCTGAACTGATCACGCACCGTTTGCGTGGAGATACTGGTTTTACCTCTCAGTTCGATCTTAGGCAATTGGTTGGGGTTTGAGCCCAACTGGTTATCGGGCGTGATGATGAAGGATGGGTCAAGCGATTTGAGGCTTTGCAGCACATTCAGGTTGCCGATCTTTTTCAGGTCTTGTCCGCTGAAAGTGCTCACGGCCCCGGTAAAGGAATTCTTATTCCTGGTGATGATCCCTGCATTGATGGTTACTTCTTTCAGATCGCCTACCTGCTCTTTGAGTATGATCCTGATATTGTTTTCATCAGTGATGATCAGCTCTTTTGTTTCGTACCCGACAGAAGACAATTGCAGGATATCTCCTTTCCTGACATTGATCCTGAATTGCCCTTTTTCATCGGTGACTGTTCCTCTTCTGGACCCTTTGATCTTTACGGAAATACCGGGGAGCGGCATTCCCATCGAATCGGTCACCTGGCCGGTCAGCGGCCAGATCAACACAATATTCATGTCAGGATCCTTACCAGTATTGAGAGGGCGGGTACCTGGAGAATAAATGATGATATTCTTATTTTTCACCTCTATTTCATATCCGACGGATTCATCCTGGAAAATGAATTTGAGGAATTCGGCCAACGGCATCTTTTGAACATTGAGGGATACCGGTTTCAATAATTTCAGCAGGCTTGAATTGCCAAAGACAGTATATCCGGTCTGCTCTCTGATAGCGGTAAATACTTTGACGGGCGCCATATCTTTTCCCGACAAAGTAATGGTTTGAGAACGGCTACTGGCCGACAGATGCAGGCAAAGCCCGAGGAGGAAAAAAGCAGTTAGTCTCATAATTCGCATCATTTGCGCAGAAGAACTCCATCCCCGCCGCGTGGACCGTCTGGAATAGCGGCTACCCACGTCACCAGGGATAAGGTTCCCTGTAACAGTTTTTTGCATAATTTGCAGTGTTTGGTTAATTAATCAGGCTTCCCCGCCTTATGTTAGCCGACAATCTGCCGGAAGTGTTAGTAGCACTTCCGGTTCTTTCGGTAATGAACTTTCAGGATAATTTTTAAGTGAAGGATCAGTTATCGATAAGCCGCTTAAGGATGAACAATCACCTTCCTCCCTTTCATAGTCAGGTGCGCTCCGTTTTTCTTCAGGGCATCCAGTACATTTTCCAGCGGTGTATTCCTGCTTAGTTGCCCAAAGAATTCCAGCGAAGGAACTTCTTTTTCATACACTACTTCTATTCCATACCATCTCTGTAACTGACGCATGATCACAGGAAGACCTGCATTGTCGAAATTGAAATACCCGTTCTTCCAGGCTATTACCTGGTCTGTATTCACATCAAGTACAGTTATAGTGGAAGCTGCGGAAGCATTTTCGGTTATGCCTGCCTGTTTCCCCGGCTTAAGCAGGGCTTCTGTTCCATTTTCTGCTACCACTTTCACGCTGCCACTGACCAGTGTAACAGCTATGGCTGCTTCATCTTTATAGGCATTGATATTAAGCGTAGTGCCGAGCACCTGTACTTCAGCCCCATTCAATGCCACCATGAATGGCTTTGCGGAATGTTTGGCCACTTCGAGATATGCTTCGCCACTAATTTCCACTTTTCGTTCTTTTCCGGTAAACATCGTAGGAAACCTGATGGAGGACCCGGCATTCAGCCAAACCCTGGTGCCATCCGGTAAATCGACTTGAAACTGTCCGCCCGTAGGTGTGGTGATGGAGTTGAACCCAATATCCTTTCCTCCGGAGTTTTGATAGGTAAGCCTTCCGGCATCTGGTTTGATGATCCTGGTATTGCCCTGCAAGGTGAGCTGACCGTTTGCAGCGGTATCCAAAATGATCGAGGAACCGTCTGCCAGCGTCAATACGGCTTTATTACCGCCGGGCATTATGGGATGCGGGATGGAAGGCTGACCTGCCGTTTGCTCCGGTTGATGGGTTGCTGAACGGTTCAACCAGAAGACGATGCCAATGCCAATGGTCAACAGCAGTACGGCAGCATAGCGTACCCAGGCAGGTTGCAGGAAGCGGACCCGGGCCCTGGGAACAGGAGTATTGTCGGACTGATATTGCTGCACTATTCTTTGAGCGACTGCCAGAGAACTCTCATCGGAAATATTTTCCTGTCTTTTGGCAGACATCCATATTGCTTTCATTTGTGGTGTCAGTGACCGCTCAGCTTCTTCAGCAGCAAGCAAGTCTGCAAGTTCCTTTTCTTCATCAGGTGAAACTGCATGATGGCACCAGCGTTCAAAAAGTTCCTGTAAACGGGTTTGTTCCAAGGAAGTAGTTTTTATTACAACAGAAGAGACACCGCCGGATTTGAAAAGGTGCTATGGAAGGAAATCTTTTTTACAAAAAATTGCCAGGAGGAGGAGGAACTCAGTCCGTTTGGAGAGAAAGGCAACAATATTATTATTGGCGTACCAGATATATTTTTTTACGGTGGCCTTGGAGATACCCATTTCTTCCGCCACTTCGTGCAGTTTTCGTCCTTCTTTTCTGACGCCTGTCCAGGCCTGTTTTTGTTGCTGGGGTAATTGCTCTATGGCCTGGTGAAGCAGGTTGGCCAGTTCCGGCATCTCAGCAGGTTGCTGAACTATTGGCTCATTGTTCATTTCTTTCCATTTTCCCAGTCTCGATTTCTCCCGCAGGATGCTCCGCAAAGCATTCAAAGCGAGATTTTTGGAGATGACGAACAGGAAGCTACGGAAGTCTCTGATCTGTTCGAGTGATTCCCGGCTTAACCAGATCTGAACAAAAACATCCTGCACCACTTCTTCCGCCCTGCTTTGGCTCCTGGTAATAGTAGTAATGAAGGGAAGCAGTAAGGGCCGGTAAAAGACAACCAACTGCCCGAAAGCAGTTTCATCGCCCCTTGTGCAGCGCATGAGCAATTCTTTTTCATTATATGGGTAGGCTGCCTGCAAAAGTTCAGATAGTTTTGGTGGCTGTACAATTTGGTAATGATCTGCCTGGCGCTGTTGCCGGCCCCGAAACGGAAAGCGTTAAAGTAGAGAAATTTTAGAACCCGGAAAAATTTGAGTGGGAGAATCGCCTCGGGACAAAATCTTTGCTATTCACCTTAGCCGGCAAAAATATTGTTTACGCCTTTAGCTTTCATGTCCGGAATGGTCTTCCAACAAGAGAAGGGCCATTACTAGTGGAAGATCTAAAGATTTATTATAAAATCAGTATTGTCCGACTAAAGTCGGGTTATAA
>NZ_RCSU01000024.1 GCF_003991355.1 Pseudoflavitalea rhizosphaerae | reverse complement strand
TAATGACATTGCTCGCCGGGAGGCGAGCGACTGCCCACATGCTGCTAATAACGTAAACTGGTATCTGATTGAATATCGCTGATGGCAGAAGCTGGAATTGTGAAATCTTGTATATCCTGCCCCACGCCGATCATGCCCAGCGCTGTATATCCGCCCGCAAGATAACTGCCATTTGCAAATCGAAGTCCAGGCTTGTTACCTGCAGGATCATTCACACTCAATGCCAGAATATATTTCCCTTTCGATACGCCGCTCAATTTTATCTGCTGATCTACTGTATACAATGGAGCGGCAATACTGTATTGTTGTTTGGCTTCGTCCCATTCATCACCTGGCATCCATTTACTGATGTCCACTTTTTTCAAAGTGCTGCTCCATACAGGTTGCAGCGTGCGCGGCTCCAGCAATACTACCTGAACCGGCCAGTTGTAATAGAAAGGAGAGGAACCGGTATTGGTAAGATCGAAACGCAGATTGAGCATTTTTCCATTATCCACCCTTGGCGAATATTGGGCATTGTTCAATACAAAGCGATACCCCATTGCTTTTTGAAGCAGGCCGGCAGCGGCCATGAATTTCGGTTCCTCAAAATTGGCCCAGGTGATGCCACCCAGGTGATTGCAGTGTAAATTTCGTATCTGCTTCATCGTTAGTTTGAAGAATTCCGGGTCCAGCACCACCTGCTCAAAGCTCTTGAATTTACCGAGTGTTCCCCAGTTCCAGGTGATCTCACCACCGATAGGCTGTGTTTTCCACCGATCGCCGAGCTTGCGCATTTCTTCATACCCACGTACCTGTTCTTCTGGCTGGCTCCAGGAATCCCAGTAGATACCAAATTCATAATCCTTGAATTCGTAGGCATAACGCACCATCACTTTTTTATTTTTGAAAGATTTGGTGAATGCATCACCCAATACTTTTTCCATGCCCGGGATCCAGGTGCGGTTGACTACATGGTCAGGCTCATCATGCGGAGCCCAGTAGGTACTCAGATCAGGATCATGATGCTCACCCCATTCGCCGATGATGCCCATCTCCACGTAAGCCACGCGGGGATCATTGTCCCAGGCTTTACCGATCTTCTCCACCAGTTTCTTCACGCGTTCAGGAAACTTAGGATCGAAATAGCCGCCTGTAATGGGCTTGGTCTTGTCAGCCGGGTCAACGTGGGCGCCCCAGTTCCCAACATTCTGCTTATACGGACTGCTTTCTTCGGGTATACCATTTGGCCAATGAGTTCCTGTAAGATCATCCGGATTGTTGGGATCCTTGGGGCGCCCACCATGCCAGGGCTCAACCCAAACGAGATAGACTCTTGGAATTACTTTCATGTTCATCGCTTCCACTCCCTTCCAGCGATGATTGCTGTAGGCGATTATTTTGTCGATGCCATCATCGGCATCATTTTCGATCATATTCCACTGCATGTATTCCTTGATGATGCTTCCATAAGGGTACGGATAGGAAACCCGTATCTTGTCTACACCAGGCTGGAAAAATTCCCGGAATCCTTTCATGGGATTGCGGAAAGCTGACTGGTATTCCTGCAATTGCACTTGTACCATACCGTTATCAAGTGTAGCTGTATTGGATTGAGCAACTGCTTGCTGAAACAAAACAGACAGGCCCAGCGCAGCAGTGATATTCTTGAAATTTTGTAGCATGCCTGTTATTGTTTTTTGTATTTCAGTGTACGATCGTCTTTCATATCGCGGAAATCAGTTTCCGGGATCTCATAACTTTCCAGTTCCTTATTGATGCCGATATAGCCCATCGGATGCCGGCCACCGATAAAATAATTCTGAACGGCAAAGCGCAATGAAGGCTCCATGCCTGCGGGGTCCAGTACAGAAACAGCGATCACATATTCCTGTTCCGGCAGATCAGCATCCAGGCTGATCTCTTTTTCGATATTGTAAACAGGAGGCTCGATCCTGTACTTGTTGGTGGACTTATCCCAGTCGTCTCCCGGCATCCATTCGGAAATGTTCACGCCATCGAGCGTTTTGCTCCAGACTTTCTTTTTGGTACGCTTGTTCAGCAGTGAGATCTCTACAGGCCAGTTATAATAGAAAGGAGAGGATCCGTTGTTCACTACTTTGAAAGAGACTTTGAAGGGTTTATTCTTTTCTATTTTTCCAGGATAGATAAAATCCGACAGCACATAATTGTAGCCCATGGATTTTTGTAACAACTCTGCATTCACCTTGAACTGCGTATCGTTGAAATCCGCCCAGGTGATGCCGCCGAGATGATTATTGTGCAGGTTGCGGATCTGTTCAATCACTGTTGATCTGGTGGCAGCATCGGCCACTACTTGTTCGAATGTATGGAACTTAGAGAGACCGCCCCAGTTCCAGGTGATCTCACCACCGATGGGTTGCGTTTTCCACCTGTCGCCAAGTTTTTTCATTTCATCGTAACCGCGTACCTGTTCTTCGGGCTGACTCCAGGAATCCCAGTAGATCCCGAATTCATAGTCTTTGAAATCATAGGCATAACGCACCATCACTTTCTTATTCTTGAAAGCAGTGGTAAATGCATCGCCCAGAGTTTTTTCTATGCCGGGGATCCAGGTACGGTTGGCAACATGTGCAGGTTCATCATGTGGCGCCCAGTAGGTGCTGATATTGGGATCGTGTTGTTCGCCCCATTCGCCGATGATGCCCATTTCCACATAAGCTACACGCGGATCATTGTCCCAGGCCTCGCCGGCCTTGGCCACCAGCGCTTTTACGCGGTCCTGGAAGGTTGGATGATAATAACCGCCGGTGATCGGTTGAGTGGGATCGGCGGGACGTGTTTGTCCGGGTATATCGGCAGGCCAGTGCCAGCCATTGAGATCATCGGGGTGATTGGTATAGGTGTTCTTGGCTACGCCTCCATGCCAGGGCTCCATCCATACGATGTAAATGCGGGGGATCACTTTCATGTTGATATCCTCCACTCCTTCCCAACGGTGATTGCTATACGCAATGATCTTATCTACCCCGTCAGCTGCATTGTTCTCCAGCATATTCCATTGCATATACTCTTTGATGAGCGTGCCATACGGATAGGGGTAATCAGCCCGTTTTAGATCGATGCCGGGCCCGATGAATTCTCGGAAACCTTTCATCGGGTTCCGGATAGCGCCGGTGTATTCTGCGGGGTGCACGGTAACGACACCATTGGCCACCTCCACTTTCGGCTGTTCTTCCACGTAAGGAAAGGTTTCTGGTCCCAGCTTCTTGCAACCTGTTGCCAGCAATGCAAATGATGCAATGGCCAGACTGTTCTTTATGATTGAAGTTGATTTCATTGCTAACTTTTTTGATGGGGATTAATAACCGGGGTTGTTGTCTTTAATCGCTTCATTGGCGTCCATCGCTGCCTGCGGTATGGGATACAACACATGATAGTCCTGGATATCGATGCCCATCCGGTCTTTCAGGTAAGGCTTCAGCTTACCGAAGCGGATCAGATCGAATCGGCGCAAGTGCTCGAAGCAAAGCTCATGCAGTCGCTCCTGCAATACCACTTCCGCAAATTGTGCTTCAGTAAGATTATCCGCAGCGGTGATCTCATTTATGTTTGCGCGGCGTCTCACTTCATTCAGTGCATCGTATTTGGCGGAGGAAGCATCTTTGATGGCGTTCAGCGCTTCCGCCTTCATCAGCAATATATCAGCATATCGGATCAGGATGAAGTTGAGGTTATCATCTTCGATCACATTCCCAAACTCCGGATCCCAGAATTTGTTATTGGTAGCAGGCGATTGTGTTACTCCGTTATAAGTTGTAAGGAAGAAAGCTGCTTTGCGCTTATCGTTGGCAGCGTAACTGTTGTATACATAGTTGGTTGGACCGAATCCACCCCAGCCGCCGAAATTGGTGGGGCCGCCTACGCCGCGTGGTCCCCAGTAGCTGTGTTGGATGCTGCCTTCCAGCCCCCATGATCCTGAATGACGGAACTGCACTTCGAAAATATTCTCATACTCTGCGTTCTTGTTCTTCGGATCGAAAATATCTTTCAGATTAGTGTACAAATGGAATTTCCCGCTGAGCTTATTGCAATAAGGGAGTGCTTCAGCAGGCTTGCCCCATTGCAGGTAGATACGTGCCAGGAAGGCAGATGCAGCGTAGGTTGTAGCGCGTCCTTTATCCGCAGCATTGTTCCAGGTGGGTGGCAATACAGCTTCCGCATCCTTCATATCCTGTACAATCAGCTGGTACACTTCATCGGCAGCAGAGCGCGGCTTCATGATCTCCCCATCGATGGATGATTTGGTCCAGAGCGGAACACCGCCGTACATTCTTACCAAATCGAAATAGTAAACAGCGCGAAGGAATTTCGCCTGGGCGATCATCAGGTTACGCGTGTTGTCATCTACTACGCCTGATGGCATATCGATCACTGCATTGCTTCTTTTCACACCTTCATAGCATACGCGGTAATGGTCCTGGAAAAAAGGATGACCAGCATTGAAAGTGTACATTTTCAGCTCTGAATACGCGGCCCAGCCGAGATCGTAGGGTTCCACTTCATCGGTACCGAATTCACCGAGGGTGATGGTATACTTTCCCACGAACAGGCGCTGCATGGCGCCATAGGCGGCATTCAGGGTCTTCTGCCAGTCTTCCGGAGTATTGTAAGCATTCTCCGGCGTCTGGATACTGCGCGGATCTTCGGTAAGGAACTTTTTGCAACTGCCCAGTGCCAGCAAGGCGACTATAATGATGAAATAATTCTTTTTCATATCGCAATTGATTAGAAGTTGATGGAAAGGCCAGCCATGAATGTTCTGGCATTCGGGTAAGGATTGGTGTTATCTCCGGACTCTACATCAAAGCCGGTGAAGCGCGTCCAGGTATAAGCATTCTGCACGGAAGCGTACACACGCATGCCGGTGGCTTTGATGCGGCGCAGGAAACTGTCGGCTGAGAAATTGTAAGCCAGTTCTATATTGCGCAGCCGCAGGTAATCTCCTTTCTGCAGGTTGGCATCGGTACCGTCGCCATTGGCATAAGCGCTTCCCACGCGGGGTGCAGGGTAACGCATGCTGGGGCGGGTGGGTGTCCAGTAACTATTGTAATAATCAACACTCATATTGCCCCAGGTATTGAATGCATTCAGGTAACGGTTGAGTGAGTTATTGATCATATGTCCACCTGCATAAGTGAAGAAGGCAGACAGCTCGATGCCTTTGTATTTGAAAGTATTGGTGAAGCTGCCATAATATTTAGGAACAGCTACGCCGGCAAATGTTCTGTCGTCCCCATTGATCACGCCATCATTCTTCAGGTCAACGATCTTCCTGTCGCCGGGTTGCGCATTGTATTTAGCGGCTTCTGCTGCGTCTTTCGTTTGCCAGATGCCATCGGACTTCAGCATATAAAACACATTGATGGGCTGGCCAACAAAGAGAGATTTGTTCACATCCTGTTTACCTGCATAAAGCGCTGCGATCTTGTTCTGGTTGTAAGAGATGTTTCCGGCGGTGGTCCAGGTGAAATCCTTTGTGCTGATGTTCACGGTGCTGATGGAGAACTCGATGCCTTTGTTATCGATCTGACCAATATTGGTAAGTGAATTATCGAATCCCGATTCGATGGGCAGTGGCACCAGCCAGAGCAGGTCTGTTGTTTTCTTGTAGTAGGCATCGATGGTGCCGGCGATGCGGTTCTGGAAGAAACCGAAATCAAGACCGATATCGAACTGGTTGGCCTTTTCCCAGGTGAGGTTGGGATTGGAAATGGTATTCTGTACAGACCCGGTAGCGAGGTTGCCGCCGAAAACATAATCAGACCATTCGCCGCCCTGGCTGATGGTGGCCGCATAAGCGTAATCACCGATATTCTGATTGCCGAGCTTACCCGCGCTCAGCCTGAGTTTCAGCTCACTTACAAAGTCAACATCCTGCATGAATGATTCCTGAGAGATCCTCCAGGCCAGGGCCGCGGAAGGGAATACGCCCCATTGCATACCCGGCGCAAAACGGCTGGAGCCATCTCGTCTCATCGTCACCGTTAGCAGGTAACGGCTGTCGAAATTATAGTTGATACGACCGAAGTAGGAAGTGAGCGTGGATGCAGAAGCGTAAGATCCGTTCGGTCCGTGGTTCTGCGCGCCACCGAGATTATTGTAACCGAGGATCGGCGAAAGATTCTTTGAGTCGGCCGTTGTGCTTTCGTAATCATATTTCGATGCAGCGAAGCCACCCATCACGGTGAACCTGTGTTGCTTTCCGAGATCGAAAAGATAAGTAGCGGTATTTTCCGTTTGCACATATCTTTTCTTTCCATTGAATTTTACGGCGTGGCCACCATCGGGATAATGCTGCCCCATTCTTCCATCTTCATAAGAATTCACGTTGAAGAATTCCAGTTCGCCGCCATTCTCTGAACGGATCTTTAAATTCTTTATGGGCTCGATCTCGAAGTAGACTGAACCAACTGCCCGTGTTTTGGCGGTGCTTTTATCCATCAGGTCAACAATCGCAACAGGATTAGCTTTTGTATTGAGGAAGCCGTCGAAATATTCTCCGTTGGCTGTATAGATGGGTGCTGTAGGCTGCGAGCTGATAGCACTGAACATGGTGCCATAACCTGAATCATCTTCCTCGTTGATATTCCTCAGCTTGGATTCGATCACATTGAAGCGGATGCCAGATTTCAACCAGTCAGTCGTTTGTGCGTCCATGTTATAGCGGAGCGTCACTTTGCGAAAGGAAGAGTTCTTGATGGTTCCGATCTGATCGTAGAAATCTGCTCCGAAGAAATGCGTTACTTTTTCATTGCCGCCGGAAATGCCCAGGTTGTAGTTATTGAACCTTCCATTTTGTGTAACGGCATCCTGCCAGTCAGTGCTTTCACCGCGACTGAGCAATCGAAGTTCTTCGGAGGTCCAGGTATAATCAGGAATGGCTTTCGATGCCAGCTCATAGTATTGCTGTGCATTCATCATGTCCTGTTTATTGAGCATGCGTTGCGTACCACCATTGATATTGAGGGTTACACGGCCGCGGCCTTTGAGTCCTTTTCTTGTGGTAACGAGGATCACGCCGTTGGAACCGCGCGATCCGTAGATGGCGGCAGAGCTCGCATCTTTCAGAACTTCGATGGACTCGATATCACCCGGTGAAAGGTCCTGTAATCCACCTTCTACCGGCATCCCATCCACGATATAAAGCGGACCGTTGCCGGCACGAAGCGAGCCTGAACCGCGGATCACCACGGAAGCATCACCACCAGGTTTCACCGATCCTGTTGCAACGAATACACCGGCAGCCAGTCCCTGAAGCGCACTGGTGGCGGTTCCCACTCTTGCATTTTTCAATCCGTCCGGTTTGATGGTGGCTACAGATCCGGTGAGATCGCTTTTTTTCGTGGACCCGTAACCGATCACCACCACATCGTTGAGATCAACAGCTGCGCGGATCAGCTGTACATTGATAGTGGTGTTTGCGCCGATCACAACAGATTTCGTGACCATGCCCGTATGGGAGAACTCGAGGGTCTCTCCCTTCGATGCCTGCACACTGTACCTGCCCGAAGCATCCGTACTGGCGCCACGGTTGGAATTTTTGATGGTTACAGAAACACCGGACAGCGGCAGGTTATTTTCACCGGTGACCCGGCCGCTGATCTTTTCCTGTGCATGTACCATAACGGTGATGCACAAACAAATGGCTATAAAGAATATTTTCTTGTACATACGCTGTATGTTGTAGATGAATGGAAGTCAGTTAATCGAAAGATCAGAATGCACGGATGGCGCGGATACCGATCTGCCAGCCTTCTTTATCGGAATTGCCAGAGACCACCTGCGTAGCTTCATAGAAGTTCACATAGAAGGCAGACCAGCCGGCGGCATCACCATCGCCCTCACTGGAGCTCCAGTAATTGTTGGCAGGTACGGATGCGCCATGTGTGGCCAGCATGCTCTTCACTTTGAACATTTCTATCAGCTCCTGCCGGGATGGAAGGAACCAATCGTCGTAAACATCACCATTCTCTGTTACACTCAGTTCATCACAGAGCTCGGCGGCTGTTTTCTTGTTATTCCAGTTGGAAAAATTCTGGCGGAAGCTGATCATCTTCGCCACCAGCTTACTGGTATTGGTCTTACCTGCGCCCAGGTCCTTGCTGGTGCCCGCTGCATAAGCGATGGCGGCTGATGGACCGAATTGTTGCGTGGGTGTTCCTGTATTGGATTTGTTGACGATATAACCGTGCAGCTTGTTATTGTCTGTATAATACACTACACCTCCGCCGACTTCATCGCCAACGCTCACCTGAATTCCGATGGTTCCCAGAATGGTCTTGCGTTGGGTGCCTCGGGAAGCGATCACGGTGTTGATGCCATACGCATCGGCCGGCAACTGAAAGCTGATGCCTTCGGGCGTAACAGTGGTGGGAATGGAGATCACTTTATTGACGGGATAGAAAGGAGCAGTAAGCTGGATCATATCGCCAGCCTCAAATCCTTCCGCTGAGATGCTGACTGTGGCGCCTGCTGCAAACGGTGTGGTAGGCATCACCATATCTTCCAGTACGATCACGAATGGTACTTTCAATTCTCCGTCCAGCGTGGTTTGTTTACCAGCGCGTTCGATGGTAACAGTATACACGCCGCCTGCATCTGCCGGCACCATGATCACCATGGCTTCATCGGTTACACTTAACAGTTGTACTTCGGTCATTTTCTGTTCATCCTCGATGAACACTTTATCGGAAGGATCGAATCCCAATCCCCTGATGGTAGCAGGGCGGCCGGGCATTACATCGTTCTCGCCGGGGAAGATCACTTTTTTGAGGATCGGGGCGATGGGAACAGGAGCGGGATCATCGTCTTTTTCACAGGAGCTGAAAACAGCTGCCAGCAAGACGCCGATCAGGCAAATCGTTATCTTTTTCATATAGCAATCGTTTATTTGATTCAGGAGTTAATGCTATCAGAGACCTGCCGCAATCACCAGCCCCAGCCCCACTACAAAGAGAAGGAACATGGCAGCGATCAGGTTTTTTACTTGTTTGGAACTTCCGGCAAATTCTTTCCAGATCATTACGCCCCATACAGCGGCTACTAACGTTGCCCCCTGACCGAGTCCGTATGAAATAGCCGGACCGGCTTTTCCTGCTGCGATCAAATTGAAAAGATTCCCAAGGGCCCAGATGGAACCACCCAGAATGCCGATAAAGTGTAAGGATAAACGGCCTTTGAAATATTCGGTGTAACTGATGGGCGCTCCTTCCAGCGGGCGCTTCATCATAATGGTATTGAACAGGAAATTACTGAGCAGGATGCCTGCGGCAAAAATCACAGAAGCCGTGTAGGGCGTCATTTTGCTGGCTTCCGGATTCACGAAATTGTCCAGGTCCATACCTGCCGCAACAAATGGATAGAAGAAAGACATCAGCAATCCGGCAATAATGGACAACAAAATTCCTTTCGCTCCGGCTTTTGAAACCGTGGCTGATTTTTTCCTGTAAGCGATCGCATTCAGAATAATCGCCAGCGACACCAATGCTACCCCGGCAAAAAGCAATAGCGGATCACCTTTCTGATGGTTTGCATAATTGATGATCACACCCACCACCAGCGCCAGCCCGATACCAACCGGGAATGCAACAGACATACCGGCGATGGCAATAGCAGAGCTCAGCAAAATATTGGCGAGATTGAAAATGATCCCTCCCAGCAAAGCGCTTCCGATATTGGCGCCGGAAGCCTGTTGCAGATCAGGCAGGAAGGAACGGCCCTGATCCCCTGTACTGCCCATGGTCAGGGCTGCGAGCAGGGAGAACAAAAAGATGCCGATCACATAATCCCAGTAAAACAATTCATAGCGCCATTTTCCGGCAGCGAGTTTCTGGGTATTGGCCCAGGAGCCCCAACATAACATGGTGATGACGCAGAACAAAATGGCCAGGGGATAACTTTCAACAAAAAACATATGACAGCAATTAGTAGGTGAGCGATTAGTTCACGGAATTGGGACTGGTGAAATTGAGTTGCACGGCCACCAGCTCATTGCGATGCGGAATGGACGACTGTGCTCCTAACCTCGTCACAGAGATTGCCGCTGCTTCACAAGCGAATCCCACAGCGGCTTCCAGCTCACGTCCTTCCGCCAGCGCTACAGCCAGTGCACCATTGAATACATCTCCGGCTGCAGTGGTATCCACTGTTTCCACTTCACGGGTCTTCACCAGCTTGATATTTGTTCCATCGCAGATCACAGCCCCAAGCGGCCCCATCGTTACCACCACATTCTTTACGCCCATCCTGCAGATGGCCATTGCTGCGCGGCCTGCGGAATCGATATCGGTCACTTCCATTCCGGCAAGCATACCCGCTTCCGTTTTGTTGGGTGTGAGGATGTCAATCTGCGCCAGCATCTCTTTCGGCAAACTGGCCGCAGGTGCGGGATTGAGGATCACTTTCACATTCCTCTCTGCCGCATAAGCGATCACATGCTGTACTGTGGTGAGGGGAATTTCCAACTGCAGCAGCACGATGCCGGCTGATTCAATTTCACGCAGTGCGGAAAAAATGTCTTCATCACCGAGATAGGCATTGGCGCCGGAAGCGACCACAATGCTGTTCTCGCCTGCTTTGTCTACCGTGATCAATGCAACGCCGGAGGGACGCTCATCATCGAACCTGAGATGGGATGTATCGATACCTTCGCTGCTGAACAGCTGTGAGAACTGTTTGCCGAAAAGATCATTACCGAGTTTGGAGATAAAAACAACTTCGCCACCGAGACGGGCTACTGCCACAGCCTGGTTGGCCCCTTTGCCACCGGCATTCATGAAGAAGGAACCGGAAAGAACAGTTTCACCAGGTACGGGAATATGGTCTGTTTTCACCACCATATCCATATTGGAACTGCCTACCACTACAATTTTGCCTGATTTCATATAGAGCTGATTAGTAGAAAAATCGAATCGTTAGGAACCAAATGTATTGGTTGTTTATTTGGAAGAACGCACCAAAAAAACGATCAATTGGGAATCCTGAAATTCCAATTTTATACTATTTCACTTTCTAACTATATGAAAAATAGAATATTAATAATATTTATCTTGCCGTATTTCCATATTTTTAAGATGAAAACACACATGTATGTCCCTGCTGCCCGCCATCCGCCTGGTACAATCACTATCGGGTCCGGAGAAACGATTTTTCAAGCTCAATACCCGTCAGCAATCCGGCCCGCGGGATTACCAGGAGCTCTTCGATATTATTTGTAACGATGGCCCGCAACCGAAAACCATCGTCCAATCCTTCAAAACAGCTTTTCCGAAAAGCAATATCGATAATACGGCACGCTACTTACTGCGCATACTCACGGATTGCCTTATTCAATCGCGCGTACAGAAGGATGGATTCTTCCAGTTGTTCCAGGGCATCATGCGCGTGAAAGTGTTGCAGGAACGGGCATTGCCGGAAGAAGGTTACAAGGAACTGAAACGCATACGCGAAAATGCCAGCCAGCACCAGCAATATTTTATCGAATACCTTACCTACCGGTATGAGCTGGATCACCTGTCTGGCAGCGGCTTTTCCGGCGTCAGCGATAACCAGCTGGTGCAAACGCAAATGAAAGCCAAAGAACTGCTCAAGCATGTGAACCATGTACAGGACCATCATTCACTGTTTGAATTGATGAAGTACAGGCTTCTCCATGCCGGTCAGATCCTTTCCGATGAGCATCGCAAAAAGCTCAATGATCTCATGCTGAGCGAAATGATCCTGATGACAGGAAAAATGAAGGGGAATTTCGCCGCACAGAAACTGCACCTGCTGTTCCAGTCGTATTTCCTTACCAATGTGGGCGACTTCCCTTCTGCGCTTAAGACATACCGTGAGCTCAATAAATTGTTTGAAGACAATCTTTCTTTGCTGGATCATCCTCCCCTGGATTATCTCTCTGCGTTGGATGGCATCATCACCAGTCTTTGTATGTTGAAGAATTATAATGAGATCGAATATTATTCCACCAGGCTGGAGCAATTGTTCCAGCAATCCTATCCCGAATATTTCAAATACCAGCTTCGTAAATCCATGCTGGCAGCCAAACTGGCCACACTCACGGCCAGGGGCCAATATGAAGCTGCCAGGCAACTATTGCAGGATACAGACAAGGACCTGATCCCTGGCTACGCCATGGTGAACGAAGAAAAACAATGGGAGCTTCATTTTTACGCAGCCCTTGCACATTTTGGTTGCGGCGATCTGAAGAAAGCGCACAAATGGCTGGGGGCAGTGATGCAGCTGCACAAACCGCAACCTACGCTACTGATCTGCAAGGCAGCCAGGCTATTCAATCTCATCATTCATTTTGAACAGGGAGATACTGAGTACATAGATTATGAGATCCGCAGTTATACCCGCTTCTTCCATAGACCGCAATCACCAAGGCTGCAAACAGAATTGCTGTTGCTTAAACTGCTTCCTTCGATGCCTGCAAAAGGAAAACGCTTTGTAATACCGGCCGCTCTCAAAAAACAATTGTCAAAAATGGAACAACTGCAAAACGATAAATATGAACAGCAGCTCCTCCGTTATTTTGATTTTGCAGGCTGGATGAAACAGAGCATGCAGCCGGTCAAAAAGTAATAACTTTATACAAACTTCTTGTTATGCAAAACATCCTTGTTCCTGTTGACTTCTCTCCTGTTTCCCGGAATGCCGCCATCTATGCTGCTGAACTGGCAAAACAATTCAATGCCAAACTGGTATTGTTCCATGCTTATATGTTACCCACTCCGGTAAGCGAAGTTCCTTATGTAATGGTAACGGCAGATGAGATGCAGAAAGAGAATGAAGCGATGATCAAAAAAGAAGCGGACCAGCTGCATGATACCTATAAGATAGAAGTGGAATGGCTGGTGCAGATCGGTATCGCTTCAGATGAGATCAAACAACTGGCCAAAGACAAGAACTCGGATATGATCGTAATGGGTATGAAGGGAGCCGGCGGGCTGGATAAGATCATCGGTTCCACTACCACCAATGTGATCCGCAAAGTGAAAGTACCGGTATTGGTGATCCCGGACAATGCCACGTACCAGCCCATTCAACATATTACTTACGCCTACGATCTCAATGATCCTTCCCGCCCGGCGCTTTTCCAGCCTCTGCTGGACCTGGCCGCCGGTTACCAGAGCAGGTTCTCCCTCCTGCACGTACAGAGCTCATCTGAGGCCAAAGAAAATCCAGGGGCAGGCAAAGCCGCTCTGGAAGCCATTTTCAATGGCAGGCAGGTGAACTGGGTAACTACTGAAGATTCCAGTGTAACCCGCGGCATCAGCGAATATTTGCTGCAGCATCCGGCCGAACTGCTGGCCATGATCGCCCACAGGCATAACTTTTTTGAGCGGGTGTTTTCCAAAAGCCATACCACTGCCATGGCCTATGAAACCAGTATTCCCCTGCTGATTTTGCACGATAAGGAATAAGTCCCGCGCAGTTCCAGAGCCCTGGATCTCTAAAAAACCCATAAAAATCTGATGCTTAGCCCAACTTTTTGGGTTATTTGCCTATTTCAACGTGAGTTTCCATACCTTTGCACCCCAATTAAAAATTGTAATATGGCAACCGTTACCAGAGAGAATATAGGGCTGCTGAACGACAAGATCACAGTAAAAGTAGCAAAGGACGATTACCTGCCTTCCTTTGAAAAGGCATTGAAACAATATAGCAAAACCGCCAATATCCCCGGCTTCCGTAAGGGTATGGTACCCACCGGCATGATCAAGAAAATGCACGGCCAGTCGGTTTTCACTGATGAGGTGCTTCGCACAGTGGAAAAAGAACTCACAGACTACATGACCAAAGAGAACCTGGAAATCTTCGCCCAGCCTCTTCCCATGTCTGAGAACGATGCCCGTCAGATCAATATGAACGATCCTGCTGAATACGCTTTCGCTTTCGAAATTGGCCTGAAACCCGATTTCAAAGTGGCTGACCTCGGCAAGGAAAAAATGGTCCGCTATAAAGTGACCGTAACCGAAGAGATGGTCAACGAAGAAGAAGATCGTCTCCGTATGCGCCACGGTAAAATGAACGAGCCTGAAACCGTAACCGGCGACGACAACGTGTTGAACGTTTCTTTCATTGAATCCGATGCCGATGGTAACGAAGTGGAAGGCGGTGTAAAAAAAGACAATAGCCTCCTCGTAAAATATTTCAACGCTTCTTTCCGTCCCGGCCTCCATGGCAAGAAGAAGGATGATGCCGTTGTTCTCCAGCTCAGCGCTGCATTCGACGAAAAAGAAAGAGAGTGGATCCTTGGAGACCTCGGTTTGGACAAGCACGATGCAGAAGCTGCCAACAAGTTCTTCAAAATGGTGATCACCAAAGTTGGACTGGTTGAGAAAGCTGAACTGAATGAAGAATTCTTCAACGCAGCATTCCCCGGCAAAGAGATCAGGGACGAAGCCGGTTTCCGCAATGCAGTGAAAGAAGAGATCCAGTCATACTGGGATAAACAAGCCAGCAACCACCTGCAACACGAGGTTTACCACGTGTTACTGGACCATACAAAGATCGAGTTCCCTGAAACTTTCCTGAAACGCTGGATCCAGCAAGGCGGCGAACAACCTAAATCAGCAGAACAGGCTGAACAGGAGTTCCCCAGTTTCGCCAACCAACTGAAATGGACTGTGATCATCGACAAGATCGTTCGTGAGCATGGCGTGGAAGTAAAACCCGAAGACATTCAGAACTTCGCCAAACAACAACTGTTCGGATACATGGGCATGAACATGGGAGATGCTGAACAACCCTGGATCGCAGACTACGTGAACCGTATGATGCAGGACAGGAAGTTCGTTGAAGACGCTTACCACCGCGTGCAAACCGAGAAAGTTTTCGGATGGGCAGAGACGCAGGTGAATGCTACTGACAAGCCGGTAACAGTTGATGAATTCACGAAGGAATTAGAAAAACACCAACACCATCATCATTAGTAGAGATGGTTTAGAATAGTAGGAGAGTGTGTCGAAAGGCACACTCTTTTTTTTGTGGGTAGTTCGAACTTGATTCCAGTCATCTTTCAAGAAGCCGGAAATAAACATCCCCGTGAGGAAAGCAACCATCAGCAGATTCATTGAGAGTGCGGCCAAACAGAAAGCAGCTATAGTGATCATTAATTTATTTAACAGAGAATATACTGTTCAGGATGTCAAGAAGGGAATTATCGGAGCGCTTCAACCTAACAGGAACCGAAGTATCAGACAGGTTTGGGTAATTACACGAAAGAGAAACCTGTTTTTGATCAGACGGGAAATTGTATTTGAAGATCACCGGTATCTTGAATTATACAATACTTAAAAACAAACACGGCAATCACTAAAATTGTAATTGCCGTGCCGCGAGGCTTCGAACCGAAGTCAAAAGCACTACAAAACAAGCCCATAATTTCTACTTCCCATTTTCTCCGCCACCAAATCTCTCCTTTTCTTGTCCTCCATCAAGATTCCCCATTTCCGTCACTCCTTCCCTTCTCCTCCTGACAATTGTTGATAATAAAATTCTGTAATTTCCCTCTCCAGCCTTGATTTTGTGGCAAAATGTCGGATTTTTGAAGTAGCACGGTCTTTGATTTCCCAAATGACTTATATTGCTAACTAAATCAATAGGAATACGTTATGAACCTTGGAAAAGAATTTGAAAAATATGCAGTGAAACACAGGGGCATTTCGAGCAATACCCTGGACTCTTATCAAAAATACCAGGTCACTAACCTCACTCCCAATATCATCGAAGAACGTCCCATGAACATTGCTGTTATGGACGTATACAGCCGCTTAATGATGGACCGCATCATCTTCCTCGGCTATCCCATCAACGATGAAGTGGCCAACATCATCACAGCACAGATGCTGTTCCTGGAAAGTACAGACCGTCACCGCGATATTCAGATGTACATCAACTCGCCTGGCGGATCCGTTTATTCCGGCCTCGGCGTGTACGATACCATGCAATACATCACTCCCGATGTAAGCACCATCTGTATCGGTATGGCAGCAAGCATGGCAGCTGTACTGCTCTGCGCAGGAACCAACGGTAAACGTACTGCGCTCAGGCATAGCCGTGTGATGATGCACCAGCCAAGCGGAGCTATCGGAGGCCAGGCCAGCGATATCGATATCACCGTGAACGAGATCCGCAAGATCAAGAAGAACCTGTACGATATCATCGCCTACCATACCGGTAAACCTGTGAAGACGATCGAGAAAGACAGCGACCGCGACTACTGGCTCACATCAGATGAAGCCAAGGAATACGGACTGGTGGATGAAGTGTTGCTGATCAACCCACGCAAGGAAAAGAAAGACTAACCTTACTAAAAACATTAACTGAATAGCATGAGCAAGTATTCACAATATTTGATGAACCCTTATCGTATGGACGATGAGGATGAAGAAAAAGAAGAAGCGCCGAAGTCTGACCTGATGATGTTCAGCAAAAAGCTGGAAAAATATTTCTTCGATACACGCGCCGTTTATCTCTGGGGCGTTGTGGACGATAAATCCGCCCGCGACGTTACCACCAAACTCCTCCTGCTGGATGCAGACAAGCCCGGCCAGGAGATCAAGTTCTTTATCAATAGCCCCGGCGGCATCGTTACCAGTGGCATGGTGATCTATGATACCATGAAACTGATCAAGAGCCCGGTGAGCACCATCTGTATGGGTCTTGCGGCCAGCATGGGCTCCATCCTGCTCAGCGGTGGCGCCAAAGGCAGACGCTTTATCTACCCGCACGGAGAAGTGATGATCCACCAGCCAAGTCTTGGTGGCCATATCCAGGGCGTCAGTGCAGACCTGGAAATCCAGGCCAAACAAACCAAACGCGTGAAAGAAGTGAGCGCAAGAATCCTTGCTGAAAATACCGGCAAGAAATTCGAGCAGGTGATGAAAGATTTCGATCGCGATTACTGGATGGATGCCAAAGAATCTATCGATTACGGCATCGTTGATCAAATAACAGATAAGTTATAAAGTACTCATAATCAGGTTCCCAAATCCCCATTTCATGAAAAACAGGGCATTAACAACCCTATGACCTATTAAATTGGGATTTGGGAATTCATTTAGATACCTTTGTAACCGGAGAGTAAGTATCATTATGGCAAAGACAACCCTGCATTGTTCTTTTTGTGGTCGCAGTCGCGATGAAGTGAAAATTCTCATCGCCGGTCAGGAAGGACATATATGCGAAAACTGCGTGGAGCACGCACAGGAAATCATCGAGCAGGAGCTCATGATCCGCAGCGAAACCGCCCCCGCCCCCTCTTCCTTCAAGCTGAACGTGAAGAAGCCGATGGAAGTGAAGAAATTCCTCGACGAATATGTGATCGGTCAGGACGATGCCAAAAAAGTATTGTCCGTTGCCGTTTATAATCACTATAAACGTCTTCAGCAGAAATCAAACGACAGTGAGATCGATATTGAAAAAAGCAATATCGTGATGGTAGGGGAAACCGGTACCGGTAAAACCCTGCTGGCTAAAACCATCGCCAAATTGCTGAACGTTCCCTTCGCGATCGTGGATGCTACTGTATTCACCGAAGCGGGTTATGTGGGTGAAGACGTGGAAAGCATCCTTACCAGGTTGCTCCAGGTTTGCAACTACGACGTGCCTGCGGCTGAAAGAGGAATCGTGTATATCGATGAGATAGATAAGATCGCGCGTAAAGGCGACAACCCTTCCATCACCCGCGACGTTAGCGGTGAAGGTGTTCAACAGGGTCTGCTCAAACTGCTGGAAGGTACAGACGTACTGGTTCCACCGCAGGGAGGCCGCAAACACCCTGAGCAAAAACTGATCAAGATCAATACACAGAATATCCTCTTCATTTGCGGTGGCGCATTTGATGGTATCGACAGGGTGATCGCACGCCGTGTGAATACCAATGCCATCGGGTTCAACGTGAACAAAGAATTACAGGAATCGATGAAGAAGAACCTGCTGCAGTACATTACTGCAACGGATCTGAAATCATTCGGTCTGATCCCTGAGTTGCTGGGACGTTTGCCCGTGGTTACACACCTCAATCCGTTGGACGGAGAAACACTGCGCTCCATTCTCACCGAGCCAAAGAATGCCCTCATCAAACAATACAAGAAATTGTTCGAGCTGGAAAACATTCAACTCAATGTGGAGAATGATGTGCTGGACTTCATGGTGGAAAAAGCCATCGAGTACAAACTCGGCGCCCGCGGTCTGCGCAGCATCTGCGAAAGCATCCTCACTGATGCCATGTTCGAAATGCCATCTTCCAAACAAACCGTATTCAACCTCACACTTGAATACGCACAGAAGAAATTCGACAAGAGCAAGATGAGCATGCTCAAAGTTGCATAAAAAGGATCTCAATTCATTCAATATAGCAGTGCCGGGGAAACCCGGCATTGTTTTTCAAAAACAAGTATCATGAAAGAACTCATTGAAAAGCTGATGGCGGAAGGGCTTACAGAAGCCCAGGCGCTCAAAGCCATTGAAGTGATCAAGAATTATGCGAAGGAGAAGATCCCGATGTTCGGTGGCGCAATAGATAAGATGTTTGCCAAGTATGGCCCCAAACAGGATGATGATTTCATGCCCTGATCAATGAATGGAAGACCGGCAGTGATGCCGGTTTTTTTATGCCTGCATCGCTTCAAAATAAAAAAGCCCCCGCAACCATTCGGGGGCCGAACAAGACATGACAGACAAAACTACTTCGCCAGCACTTCCCTGGCAATTACCAGTTTCTGAATTTCGGAAGTGCCTTCGCCGATAGTACAGAGTTTGCTATCGCGATAATATTTTTCAGCAGGGAAATCTTTCGTATACCCATAACCGCCAAAGATTTGCACGGCTTCGTTGCTCACTTTCACTGCAACTTCACTGGCATAATATTTTGCCATGGCGGATTCTTTGGTCATTTTTTCCCCGGCAATTTTCAATGAACAGGCTTGCAGCGTCAGCAGTTCAGCGGCAGCGATCTCCGTGGCCATATCAGCCAGCTTGAAAGAGATGCCCTGGAAATTAGCGATCGGCTGATCGAACTGGTGGCGCTCTTTCGAGTATTTCAAAGCCGCCTCATAAGCTCCTTTTGCGATGCCAAGAGAGAGGGCGGCAATGGAGATCCGTCCACCATCGAGGATCTTGAGACTTTGCCTGAAGCCATCTCCCACTTCACCCAAACGATTGGCATCGGGGATCCGGCAATTATCGAAGATCATCTCGGCCGTTTCGCTGGCGCGCATTCCGAGTTTATTCTCTTTCTTACCACCACTGAAACCCGGTGTACCACGTTCAACAATAAACGCAGTTGCGTTACCGCTGCTCCTTGGTTCGCCGGTCCTGGCTATCACCACGGCCACATCCCCGCTGATCCCGTGTGTGATCCAGCACTTGGTGCCATTGAGCACCCAATGATCTCCGTCTCGCACGGCGGTGGTCTTCATATTACCGGCATCGCTGCCGGTATTGGGCTCCGTGAGCCCCCAGGCGCCCAGCCACTCTGCAGTGGCCAGCCTGGGTAAATACTTTTTCTTTTGCTCCGCATTTCCAAAGGTCATGATATGACCAGTGCAGAGGGAATTGTGAGCAGCAAGGCTTAAGCCAACTGAACCACATACTTTGGCGATCTCCTGAATAATGGCAACATATTCAAAGTAACTGAGACCAGCTCCTCCGTATTCTTCAGGTACAAGAACACCCATCAATCCGAGCTTGCCCATTTCCCTGAAAGTATCCAGCGGAAATTCCTGGCTTTCATCCCACTCCATTACAAAGGGTTTGATATGCTGTTTAGCAAACTCTGCGGCGGTCTGGGCTACTTGTTCTGTCAGTTCAGCTTTTTGAAAATTCATACTTAATCTATTGACAACAATCGTTAAAGGCAAGTGCAAGATATGGGATCCGGGCGAATATAACTAACATTCGTTAGTAATATTTTTCTAAAATTTGTTCCCCACTTGCCAGGTAACGATTGCCGGGTATTTGTAATTACAGAGGGATCTCAGTACTCAATATACGGCGCAATTTTCGTGATCAGAACAGGTGTGACCAGTATGATTTTCTGCAAATCTGCTGCCGAGCGGAATGGGCCGTGGTGCTGACGGTATTGCACAATCGCATTGGCTACTTGCCAGCGCAGGTAAGGATGTTGTTTCAATTCCTCAATGTCCGCGGTGTTGATTGGCAGCTTCCGTAAAACATCAGAATTGCATTGCAGCCAGGGTTTGATCTTTTGAAAAGTGGAGTCAGGCAGGGCCCAGGTCTCGCCTACCTGATCAGGACTATGAAAACCTCCCAGCTTATCGCGATACTTCACAATGCGAAAAGCGAGTCGGCTACCGATACCGGGGAAATTCATCCAGGCGCTGGTATCGGCTGTATTGATATCGATGCTGATGTATTTCTTTCTTCGTACAGGCGATGCCGTTACACGGGAAAAATTCCCGCTATCAGCAACGGTTGGCCTCGTAAATGTACCGGTAGCATTGCGATCCATCTTTCTGCCCTTTCCGGTAAATCCGGATTTCTCAGCGATCCTCACCCAGGGCATTAACCTTTTCACATCAGCGGCACGCATACCGTAAATACGCGCAATATCTTCCGGCTTTCTGAATTGACCGCCTTTGTTCAGATAATTGAAAATAATGCGGATCACTCTATCGGAAATGCCCAGCCGTTTCCAGCCGCTTTCAGTGAGTTCATTAGGATCGAAAGGGAAATGATGGATAGGGTCCAAGGTATTCCGGGAGGGATAAGAGTTGCTGCCAGACTGTATTTCAGTGGCGATTGTTTCTTTATCATTATATCCCTTTTCTTCAGCAGGCTTTGCCGCCGCCTTCTTTGCGACTTTCCATGCAGCCAGTTTCGATTGCCATTCTGTTGTTACGGCTTCATCAACTACCACTTCAGGCGCAGGAATGAAATAAGGCAATACACTGAGCAATGCAATCAACACCAGCAATACGATCACTCCATTGCGCTCTTTCCTGGAAAAGCTTACATATTCTTTCCAATCTTCTTTCATAGGCAGGCCATTTACCGGCCATCAAATCTAGTGGAAGCAAAAGAAAATAATGCGGTTGAGGCACACCGTTAGCGCAGAAAAGCGTCTTTAAATTACCAGTCAGTCTTCCTTTCCGGGGAGTTTCAATTGAAAGCCATCATAAGAAAGCATTACACCTGGAGGAAGTTCCTGACTTACATCTTCATGTTTACCCATTTGATGGCTGAGATGTGTGAGATAAACTTCAGGGATATTCAATTCTTTTGATACAGCAATAGCTTCGGATAAACTGAAATGCGAAATATGTTGCTCTTTGCGAAGCGCATTCAGCACCAGCACATCGCTTCCTTTGATCTTTTCTTTCTCCTCCTCATCGATACGATTGGCATCTGTGATGTAGGTGAAAGCTCCGAAACGAAATCCGAGTACCGGCATCTTCAAATGCCAGACCTGTATGGGCGTTACAGGAATATCGCCTACCATGAAGGGGAAGGCGGAATTGATAGTATTGAGTTTTATTTCGGGCAGGCCCGGATACCTGGCCTCGTAGAATGCATAAGGAATTTCCCGAACGATGGCTTCCTGCGTGAATTCTGTGGCATAGACCTGCATCGGCTGATGGGAAAAGAAATTGAAAGCACGCACGTCATCCAGTCCGCCGAGATGATCTTTATGCGAATGCGTAAGTAAAATGGCATCCAGGTGTTTCACATTGGCGCGCAGCATCTGGTAACGGAAATCCGGACCTGCATCCACCAGAATTGTGGTGGTTGCAGATTGTACCATAATACTGGAGCGAAGCCTGTTATCTTTTTTATCAGTTGAAGTACAAACCGGGCAATCGCAGGCAATCATCGGCACACCACTACTGGTACCCGTTCCCAGAAATGTTATTGTAAGTGCAGGATAACTCAAGGGATGACTTATTTACTGTTACTGTCTGCGTCTGCAGCTGCCTGGCGTTGGATCACATCGTCATACACTTTACGTGATTCGGGAGTAAGGAACTCGATATTCACGTTCAATTGTGGGATAATATCCATCAAGGTGTTGATACGGCCTTCCATCTGAAGGAACTTATTCAGCACAACCACCTTCTTCTGTTCCAGGATACAGTAACCGCTCTGGAATGTGCCACGTTCATACCTGACCACGTATTCCAGCTCATCCAGCAGGTTTTCCAGCTTATCTAAAGAGGTTTGTGTGTATTTCATAGTTGTACAACAAAAATGAACACTACAAAGGTAGCCAAATGTGACGGTGATGCCGATTACAGCCGGATAAGGTTATCCACAGGCAGTGGAGAGATTCTTATTTGCTGGTCATTTTGATAACAGGTACGATCATCTCCTCCAGGCTTACCCCGCCATGCTGAAAAGTATTGCGGTAGTAGTTCACGTAATAATTATAATTGTTCGGATAACAGAGATACAGGTCTTCCTTCGCAAAAATATACGATGAATTCACTGTAGGCACCGGCAGTCCGGCTTCTTTCGGGTCCCGGAAAGCCAGTACTTCCTTTTGCTCATAATGCAGGTTACGGCCGTGTTTATAGCGCAGGTTGGTAGTGGTTTGTTTGTCGCCGATCACTTTGGCGGGCGTTTTCACTTGTACGCTGCCGTGATCTGTTGCCAGCACCAGGTTGATCTTCTTATCGGCGATCTTCTTCAATGCCTGGTGCAATGGTGAATGCTCGAACCAGCTTTTGGTTACGGAGCGATAACTGATCTCGTCACCGGCAAGTTCTTTCAGCACTTCCATTTCAGTACGGGCATGGCTGAGCATATCCACGAAATTGTACACGATGATATTGAGATCGTTCCCCAGCAGGTTGTGTATATTGTTCACGAGGTCCTGCCCGGCTGAATTGTTCAGGATCTTGGTGTAAGAGAATTTGATATCCTCTCTTTTCGCTCTTTTCAAAAACCCTCTTACGAAATCTTCTTCATGCAGGTTCTTTCCTCCTTCATCATCATCATTCTTCCATTGCTGGGGATAATTCTTTTCTATATCGATAGGCAGCAATCCGCTGAAAATGGCATTGCGCGCGTATTGCGTGGCAGTGGGCAGGATGCTGTAGAAACTATCTTCCTCCAGTATCCTGAAGTTCTCTGCAAAGATTGGCTGGATGGCTTTCCATTGGTCGAAGCGAAGGTTATCGATCAGGATAAAAAAAGTAGGAATGCCTTTTTCAACATGTGGCAGCACTTTCCATTTCATGAGGGTGTGGCTCATCACAGGTCCTTCTACACTGCGCGGTCCTACCCATTTGGCATAGTTCTTCGAAATGAATTTGAAGAACTCGGTATTGGCTTCACTCTTTTGTGATTGCAATACTTCCTGCATCTCGGGGCTGTCGCTTTTTTCCATTTCAAGTTCCCAGTAAACGAGCTTGCGGTAGATCTCCATCCACTCGTTGTAATCGGGATTGCTGTTGAGCGCCATGAAAAGATTGCGGAATTGTTGCTGGTAAGCGAAAGTTGTTTTTTCCGCGACCAGTCTTTTATTGTCGATGATCTTTTTGAGGCTGAGCAACACCTGGTTTGGGTTCACGGGTTTGATCAGGTAATCCGTGATCTGGCTGCCGATGGCATCGTCCATCAGACCTTCGGTTTCATTCTTGGTGATCATCACCACAGGGATCTGCTGGTTCACTTCCTTGATCTTGGCCAGTGTTTCCAGGCCGGTAATGCCAGGCATTGTCTCGTCAAGCAAAACAACATCTACGTAGTTGTCTTTTACAAAGTCAACTGCATCAAAACCGTTGGTGAGTGCGCTTACTTCGTAACCTTTTCCTTCAAGAAAGAGGATCTGCGAACGTAAACTTTCTATTTCATCATCTACCCAGAGTATTTTTCCAATTGCCATGTAAAAGATTTAATGGTTTGATTCCAGCAAAATACCATATTATCACTGATAATCATTAATCCGTAGTTTTGCCGACTGTCTAATGGGGCAATTTTAACAAAATAGCAAGCAGCGAATGGCGCAACCAGTCAGAAAGATCATCAATGATCCCGTGTATGGCTTCATCACCATCGATCATCCTGTCATATTCCGGGTGATTGCACATCCATATTACCAGCGCCTGCGGCGCATTCATCAAATGGCTTTTGCGCACCTGGTGTACCCCGGCGCGGTGCATACCAGGTTGCATCATTCACTGGGAGCGTATCACCTCATGTGCAATGCGCTCCACGAGCTCCGGAACAAGGGTATCGAAATCAGTGCCGAAGAAGAACTGGGAGCCAAAGTAGCCATATTATTGCACGATGTGGGTCACGGCCCTTTTTCACATGCTTTGGAAAACGTGCTGATCAAGGGAGTGAAGCATGAAGATATCTCGCTCCGCATTATCCGTATCCTCAACAAGGAGATGGATGGTCAGCTTGATCTCGCCATTTCCATCTTCACCAATCAATATCATAAACCATTCCTGTACCAGCTCATTTCCGGTCAACTGGATGTTGACAGGATGGATTACCTGAGCCGCGACAGTTTCTTTACCGGCGTGTCTGAAGGAGTGATCGGCTACGATCGCATCCTTAAAATGCTTACGGTGCATGAAGGGGAGTTGATGGTGGAAGAGAAAGGTATCTTCTCCATTGAAAAATTCCTGGTGGCCCGCCGTCTCATGTACTGGCAGGTGTATTTGCACAAAGCCGTACTGAGTGCGGAAAAGATGCTGGTGAAAGTGCTGGAACGCGCCCGGGAGCTGATCCTCAGGGGAGAAACTGTACCGGGGGCATCTGCAGCGCTTGACCTGTTTTTGCAATCAAGGGAAGCAGAAACCCCGATAGATAAATACCTTACCGAATTCTGTTTGCTGGACGATTTCGATGTGATGGCCAGTATCAAGAACTGGATGTTCCATCCCGATCCTGTACTGTCAACCCTTTGCGAAGGGCTGATCGACCGTCGTTTATTAAAAGTTAAATTGCAGGCTGAACCTTTCGATCAGCAGTGGATTACAGAACAGCGGAACAGGATTTGCCAGTTGAAAGGTATACGGGAGGACGATTGTCATTATCTTCTTTTCACCGGCGAAGCCGTCAATACAACTTATAACCCGGTGGAAGAAAAGATCAATATCCTTTTCAAAGACGGATCGGTGAAAGATATATCGCAGGTAGACAATGCTCTGATCAGCCAGACGCTATCCAGCCCTGTGAAAAAATATTACATTTGTTACCTGAAGTAAATCAACATTACCAGTACCTTGCAAAATCCCTTATAAAAGCTCAACAACCATGCAATTCACCGCAGCACAAATAGCCATGATCATCAATGGGAAAGTAGAAGGCGATCCCAATGCCGCTGTAGGTTCTTTCGGAAAGATCGAAGAAGCCAAAGCCGGTCAGCTTGCCTTTCTTGCCAACCCTAAATATGAAGACTTCCTCTATTCAACCGAAGCATCGATCATCATCATCAGCGCGTCACAGGAACTAAAGGAACCAGTGAAAGGCACCCTGATCCGCGTGGAAGATGCGTATACTGCATTCGCCACATTATTGACAAAGTACCAGGAAGTGATGACGCAACAAATGGTGGGTACCCAGGACCCGGTGTACGTAGCGTCTTCCGCCAAACTTGGTGAGAATATTTTTCTCGGTGCTTTCTGCTATATCGGAGAAGGTGTAGTGCTCGGCAATAACGTAAAGATTTTTCCCAACGCTTATATCGGTAATAAAGTCACTATCGGTGACAACAGTATCGTTCATCCCGGTGTGAAGATCTATCACGATTGTGTGATCGGAAAGAACGTAACCATCCATGCGGGTACTGTTCTCGGCAGTGATGGATTCGGCTTTGCACCACAACCCGATGGCAGTTTCAAGAAAGTGCCGCAGATCGGCAATGTGATTGTGGAAGATTTCGTGGAGATCGGCGCCAATGCCACTATCGACCGCGCCACTATGGGATCCACCATTATCAGGTCAGGCGCCAAGCTAGACAACCTGATCCAGATCGCGCACAATGTAGAAGTAGGTAACAATACTGTGATTGCAGCACAGGCCGGCGTGAGCGGAAGCACCAAGCTAGGCAACAATGTAATGATCGGTGGACAGGCCGGCATTGTTGGACATATTACTATCGCAGACGGCGCCCGCATCAATGCGCAAAGCGGCGTCAGCAAATCCATCAAAACAAATAATGCAGCGGTAACAGGATCACCTGCTTTCGATTATACAAGCGCGTTGCGTTCACAGGCCGTGAGCCGTAATCTCCCTGAGCTGGAGAAGAGGATCAAGGAACTCGAAAAACTCGTACAGCAATTACTGGCTGAAAAAGTGTAAAAATTCCGGGCTTTACCATAAAATTCTTTCGGGGCTGACTAAAAAGTGCGGAANCTGGCAGTCGCTCGCCTCCGGCGAGTGACTTCTATTTGTTCGCCTCCGGCGAACACCGCGTCGCCGGAGGCGACTAAACAAAACTCACTCGCCGGAGGCGAGCGAGTGGGCACAGCGAAATGAAATGTAATAGCCTTTTTAGTCAGCCCCTTTTGTTGGAAATGGTCAAAATCGCCTGTCGGCGTCATATTATTTTTTCTTTCATGCTGCAAATCGCGCTCAATATCCCTTTCGTACTTTTTAAATATTTTTCTAATTACATGAAACTCACTGCTATAGCGGGATTCCCCACCAATCAGCCCTTTCCTGATGCCAACAAGTAAAATATCAATGCAACTTAGGGAGCTGGTTAGACGTTGATATGTATCTTTGCGCATCTAAAAAAATTGAATGGACGCGAACTTCAATCCTGACAAGCAGCATACTCTCGGATCGGCGATCAGTATTTCAGGCACGGGCCTGCATACCGGCTCTAAAGTTGACATGACCCTGAAACCCGCTAATCCGGGCTTTGGTTTCCAGTTTCAACGTGTAGACCTGCCAGGCCAACCGGTGATCAAAGCCGACTGCGACCTGGTGACCGATACTTCAAGAGGAACCACCCTGGAAGACAATGGCGCAAAAGTGAGCACCGTGGAGCATATCCTGGCTGCGCTTGTAGGTATGGGAGTAGACAACTGCCTGATTGAACTCAACGGTCCTGAGATCCCCATCATGGACGGAAGCTCCGCTCCTTTTGTTGAGATCATCGAAAAAGCAGGCGTACTGGAACAGGATGCAGCCAAACAATGGTATTTCATTGACCAGAACATTTCCCACTACGACGAAAAGAAGAGAGTGGAAATGACTGCTCTTCCTGCTACTGAATACAAGATCACCACCCTCATCGACTTCAACAGCCCCGTACTGGGAACCCAGCACGCCGGCCTGAAGCATATGGGTGAATTCAAATCCGAGATATCTTCCTGCCGCACATTCGTGTTCCTGCACGAACTGGAAATGCTGCTGGAACATAATCTCATCAAAGGCGGAGACATCAACAATGCCATCGTGGTAGTGGATAAACCTGTTACCGAAGATGAGATGGAAAGACTGGCAAAAGCTTTCGGCAGAAAAAAGATGGAAGTGAAAAGCGAAGGTTATCTCAACAACCTCGAGCTCCGTTTTCCGAATGAGCCTGCCCGTCATAAACTGCTGGATGTAGTGGGCGATCTGGCCCTGATCGGTTATCCCATCAAGGCGCATATTATCGCTAACAGGCCGGGACATAGCACCAATGTTGACTTTGCCAGGGTGATCAAGCAATACATTAAAAAGAACAAACAACTGAAGAATATACCGGTGTATGATCCCAATCAACCCCCGGTTTATTCATTGCCGCAAATAGAAAAAACACTTCCTCACCGCCACCCTTTCCTGCTGGTGGATAAGATCATTGAATTATCTGACAAGCAGATCGTTGGCGTGAAGAATGTTACTTACGACGAATGGTTCTTCAAAGGCCATTTTCCCAATAACCCGGTAATGCCTGGAGTATTGCAGGTGGAAGCTCTCGCGCAGTGCGGTGGCATCCTTGCTATCAATGCAATGCCCCCGGGTGAATACGATACTTATTTTATCAAGATCGAGAACTGCAAATTCAAACAGAAGGTTGTTCCCGGTGATACGATGATCCTGAAAATGGAATTGCTGGCGCCCATCCGAAGAGGTATTTGTGAAATGAGAGGCACGGTATATGTAGGTAATAAGGTCGCCACCGAAGGTGATTTGATGGCGCAATTGGTAAAACGCGGTTAAAAACATATCCCGCACGTATACTAAGAATAAAAAAGTTCGTTTGTATATAAGTTATATTTTTGCGGGTCGGCTTGAAATCCGACTTTAACTCTTTTAGCTGATCAATTGAGTATCAAACGCCAAACTTTAAAGCAAGACCCTGTTAGTGGTTTACATAACCAAAACCCCAACGGGGATGGGGCTGAATTCAATACCATGAACCCTCTTCCTGTAACTACACTTAAGAACGTAAATCAAATGATCCATCCGCATACGTACATTCATCCCAATGCAAAGCTGGCCACTAACGTAAAAGTTGATCCTTTCACCGTGATCCATCAGAACGTTGAGATCGGCGAAGGCACCTGGATAGGCAGTAATGTAACTATCATGGAGGGCGCCCGCATTGGAAAGAATTGCCGGATTTTCCCCGGCGCCGTAATCGCGGCTATTCCCCAGGATCTGAAATTTGGCGGCGAAGATACACTTGTAGAGATCGGCGATAATACCACTATCCGCGAGTTCGTAACCATCAACCGCGGCACCAACGACAGAGGTAAGACCAGGGTCGGCAGCAACTGCCTGATCATGGCCTATAGCCATATTGCACACGACTGTATGATCGGCAACAATTGCATCATGAGCAACAACACCCAGATTGCGGGCCACGTTGAAATGGGCGATTGGGCTATCCTCGGCGGCATGTGCGCAGTTCACCAGTTCGTAAAGATCGGCGCACACTCCTTTGTGAGCGGCGGTTCACTGGTAGGTAAAGACATCCCCCCCTTCATCAAGGCAGGCCGTCAACCCCTCAGCTATTCCGGCGTTAACTCCGTTGGTCTCAAGCGCAGAGGCTTCACCGTTGACAAGATCAACCACCTGCTCGATATCTATCGCATCATCTATAACAAAGGCATGAACACTTCCCAGGCACTTGAATTCCTGGAAGAAGAATTCCCTGCCACCGACGAGCGCGACGAGATCGTAACCTTCATTCGCGAAAGCGGACGCGGTATCATTAAACGCTGGTCAAAAAATAGCGTTGATGAAGATATCGCTGACTAATGCAGGCAAGCGCTTCAACCGCGAATGGATCTTCCGTAAAGTAGATTACCAGTTTATTGAAGGCAACTCATATGCCATCACCGGACCAAACGGTTCAGGGAAAAGCACTTTATTGCAAGCCATCGGAGGCGCAATTGCTCTCTCCGAAGGAGAAGCCAGCTATACTATCGAAGCCTACAACGCACACACTACGCAGAACAATCCTTCTACACATTCACGTCAGGTAGAGGCAGATCACGCTTTCCGTCAGATCGCCATTGCAGCCCCCTACCTGGAGCTCATCGAAGAAATGAGCGTTACCGAATTCCTGCATTTCCACCAGCAATTCAAACCCTTCCTTTCTCAAATCACCATTCCGCAGATCATCGAAACGGTCGGCCTTACCAAAGCCGCTCACAAACAGATCCGCTTCTACAGCTCCGGTATGAAACAACGTGTGAAACTGGCCCAGGCTATTTTCTCCGATGTATCCTGCCTGCTGCTGGATGAACCCTGCACCAACCTTGATGCTGAAGGCATCGCACTCTACCAGCACCTCATCAGCGCCTACGGCGGGGGGAGGCTCATCATCGTTAGTTCCAATGATCCGCAGGAATACAGCTTTTGTGAGAGCAGGATCAGTATTTTGGATTATAAGTCTTAGCTTTTTTGTGAGTCGCAAAGGGGTATGAACGCCGGCTGGAAAACAAACCAGCGCATTGGGATATATTGAGCCGTGGGTAGTTTGGGTTGGGCTGTAGTAGGTGGGCCGGACTGTTGAGCTTTTGTTTTCAAGGCCGGACTTTTCATACCACCTTTGCTCCTTGTACCGGAAGATGCTACAACTAAAATTCAAAATACTGATAGGGAACACAAGACTATTTTGCGGATCATTCAAACTACAATGATGAGCGAAAAGGGAAAATGGGAAAAACATCGAAGCCCCCGATGAAATACAACAACTTTTTCTGTTGATTCAAGAGAATGATGATGCAGGATATCTGAATGGCACAACTGAATAAGTTTAACCTCTCAATGCCGAACATACGAAGGCAGATCCTAGGCAAATCATTAGAAATGCAGCCGAATGCAATGAGCACTTCCCGATCAATTCATAATAAGCAGAAGGTATGATCAGCAACAGAGATAATCAGAAATTAAGTATGAAAGAACTCAAAGCGCGATCTCCAAATGAAAGGCGCCAAAAGGCTATTTGTCCGATGGCAGCATTAGAAATGGATTCAGCGTCTCTTCAATCAACTCACGCATTTGCCGATCATAAAATACAGCCTGCTGCACACCCGGAGCCATAGCAGCGAATGGTTCTAAAAACGAGGGCCTTGAAAACATAAGCGAAGAAGTCCGGCTTAGCACCACAGCCCAATCTCTCCTATCCATAGCTCAAATGGTATCCTCCCGGGCCGGATTGTTTTCCAGCCCGCGTTTTCAGAACCTTCGCAGCTAATTAACGCTGAGAAGCGATCAGCAAATTCAGATCCGTATACTTCAGATCAAATCGCTGACTGAGATGAAAATTTGTGAGTGCGCCTTTGAAGATGTAGATCCCGCTACGAAGATGCACTTTGTGCCATACGAGGTTTTCAAATCCGCCTTCTTCCCCTGCTTCGAGGAGCAACGGCATCAGTACATTGCTGATGGCCTGGGAAGCGGTACGGGCAAAGCCTGAGGGAATGTTCGGCACACAATAATGGATCACGCCGTATTTCATGAAGATGGGATGTTCATGACTGGTGATCTCGGAAGTTTCGAAGCAGCCGCCGCGGTCGATACTAACGTCTATGATCACACTGCCGGGGCGCATATTGCTGACCATTTCTTCGGTAACAACAACAGGTGTGCGGCCGGTGGTGGAGGCGAGCGCGCCTACAGCCACTTCGCAGGTTTTGAGCTGCTTGGCCAGGATGCGTGGCTCTATAACGGAGGTCCACATGCGCTGACCAATATTGTTCTGTAACCTTTTCAGACGGTATACGCTACTGTCGAACACTTTCACGGATGCTCCGAGTGCGAGGGCTGCGCGGGCGGCAAATTCGCCTACGATGCCGGCTCCGAGAATGATCACCTTGGTGGGAGGAATACCGGAGATACCTCCGAGCAGTACGCCTTTCCCGTGATTGGCCGAACTAAGATACTGGCCGGCTATCAGCATCACGGCGCTTCCCGCAATCTCACTCATACTGCGGACGATGGGAAGACTATCACTATCATCTTTCAGATTCTCGAAAGAGATGGCGGTAATGCGTTTGTCCATCATCTTTTGCAGCAACTCCGCTTTCATAGCGGAGAGATGAATGGGGGAGATGATAACCTGGTTGAACTGGAGGTAGGGTATATCTTCTTCCACTACCGGAGCGCTCTTGACGAGGATGGGCGCTTTGAATACTTCTGCCTTGTCGTACACAATACGGGCGCCCGCTTCGGTATAATCACGGTCGCGGAAATGCGCCGCTTCACCGGCATTGTGTTCGATCACTACATCATGGCCATTACTGATCAGCACGCCTACCGCATCGGGAGTGAGTGCTATCCGGTTTTCCTGGAAAGCGGTTTCTTTCGGAATACCAATATGCAATTGAGCCCCTTTGGGTTTAATATCTAGCTTTTCTTCAAGTGTTTCGTAACTGAAAGAGGTGCTGATGATCGGTCGTTGCTGAGACATGAATGTTTTTTGATTGGCAGCTATATCAAATATACTTATTTCTCATCTATCTGAAGGAAGCGGGTACTGGGATCAGTTACGGAAATATACACGGACAGGGTATTTTCGGGAAAGATCCCCTCCGCCCTTTCCGGCCATTCCACCAGGCAGATATTGCCGGAATACAGGCAATCCTCTACGCCGGCCCTGATAGCCTCCTCTTCGTCCTTCAGCCTGTACAGGTCGATATGATAGAGCTGACCGCCGGGGTAGGCATACTCGTTGATAATGGAAAACGTTGGGCTTCCCACGGTACTGGTCACTTCCTTCACATCGCACAGGGCATGAACAAATGTAGTTTTCCCGGCTCCCATTGGGCCATGAAAGGCGAAAACCTTACGGTCGCCAGCTGCTTCCCACAGTTTGCGGGCCGCTTCATGAATGGTATCCAGGGTAAATGATACTTGCATAAAACGCAAATATACCGTGAATTTGCAACCGTGCAGCGATATTATTGGTTATCATATAAGGGCCTTCCCGGCACTCTTCGGTAAATTTGCATACCCCTTTATCAATTTAAATGGCAAAGCAATGGAAACAGTGAATTGGAAAGTAGATGGGATGGACTGCTCGAACTGCGTATTGACGATCCGCCAGTTCCTCGAAAAAAAAGGATTGCAGGATGTAAAAGTGAACCTGGCAGGTGGAGACGTGAGCTTCACCATCAATGGGCAAAATAAAAAAGATGAGATCCTCAAAGGCATCGAATCACTCGGCTACTTGGTAGACGCCGGCGATGCACAACTCAATACAAAAAAGAAGAAGTTCCTCAAAAACCATAAAGAAAGATTTCTTTTCTGTATCATCTTTACACTCCCCCTGCTACTGCATATGTTCGACCGGTGGGTCCATATCCACTGGCTGATGAACCCCTGGATACAAATGGCCCTGGCCACCCCTGTATTCATAGTCGGAATGGACTTCTTCGGCAAGAGCGCCATCAAGAGCATCCGAAATGGAATGCCCAATATGAATGTGCTCATCGCCATCGGCGCAACTGCTGCATATGTGTACAGCCTGGCAGGAGCACTGCTCGGACTCGGGGAAGGATACCTTTTCTTTGAAACAGCCGCATCGGTGGTTACACTGGTGTTCCTAGGCAACTGGATGGAAGACGCCAGCATTCAGAGCACACAAAGATCCCTCAACAAACTGGCCCGCTCGCAGAAAGTGATGGCCAATATGATCGCTTACGATGATCAGCACCAGGAACATGTTTTCCCCGTAGAGAATACCACCCTCCGCGTGGGCGATATCCTCCTGATCAAAAATGGCGAACAGGTGCCGGCCGATTGCAAGATCCTCTGGGGCGATGCTACCGTGAACGAAAGCATCATCACCGGCGAGAGCATGCCCATCGTCAAAAAACCAAAAGAACATCTTATTGGCGGCAGCCTGCTGGTAGACGGAACAGTGAAAGCCTATGTGACTGCAGAAGCCAAAAACTCAGTCCTCTCCAATATTATCGACCTGGTAAAACGCGCACAGGGAGAGAAACCGCCCGTTCAGCAAATGGCCGATAAGATCAGCGCCGTCTTTGTGCCCATTGTACTGGGAATTGCCGCCCTGACGCTTATCGCCAACTGGATCATCCTGCAGGATTTCACGGCCTCGCTTATGCGAAGCATTGCAGTTTTGGTGATCGCCTGCCCCTGCGCCATGGGACTGGCTACGCCAGCCGCCATTGCAGTTGGACTGGGACGCGCTGCGCGTAGCGGCGTTCTCTTCCGCAATGCCAAAAGCCTGGAACTGTTCCGCAATATCCAACAAGTGGTTTTCGATAAAACAGGAACACTCACCACCGGCGATTTCAATATCGCAGCCTTCCAAAACAATAATGGCAGCGATGAAGACTTCAAACAGATCGTCTTCTCACTCGAAAAATATTCCAACCACCCCATCGCACAATGTATCGCCAGGGAATGGAAACAAAGCCAGCCGGTCCGCTGGGAGAAAATAGAAGAAATGAAAGGGCTCGGTATGAAAGGCGTCACCAAAGAAGGAGATACCTGGCAGGCCGGCTCCTTCAAAATTGCACAGGGGCTCACCAACGATGCCACTCACAATGTGTACATCCTCAAAAACGACGAACTGGTGGGTTGGATCGATGTGAAAGACGAGGTCCGTCCGGAAGCCATGACCATCGTGCAATACCTTCGTCATAAAAATATCCGCACCATCCTGCTCAGTGGCGACCGCTACGATAAATGCCAACAGCTGGCGGACTTCCTCGGCATCGATGAAGTGATAGCAGAACAAACACCGCAGGAAAAACTCGGTGTGGTGGAACACCTCACCCTCAAAGGCCCTACAGCCATGGTGGGCGATGGCATCAACGATGCTCCGGCCCTCGCGAAAGCCACAGTAGGTATTTCACTCAGCGATGCATCACAGGTAGCTATGCAGACTGCTGATGTGGTGCTGATGGACAATGGCATCAAAAACCTGCCGCTCTCGCTCGGATTGGGAAGACATACGTATATGACTATCCGCCAGAACCTGTTCTGGGCCTTCGCTTACAATATTGTTGCGATACCCGTGGCCGCTTTTGGCCTGCTCACCCCTACCTTTGGAGCATTGGTGATGGGATTGAGCGATGTGGTGCTCGCTATCAATTCCGGTCGCCTTTTCGTAAAGAAGGTGGTGTAATCATTATGGCCTATATCCATTCATTACTGAAAGAATATTTTAAGTACGATGCCTTCCGCCCCATGCAGGAAGATATCATCAATGCCGTGCTCGACCGCGAAGACACACTGGCCATCCTCCCCACCGGTGGCGGAAAATCATTGTGCTTCCAGATCCCCGCACTCGCGCAGGATGGACTTTGCCTCGTGATCAGCCCACTCATCGCTTTGATGAAAGACCAGGTGGAGAACCTCCGTAAGAAAGGGATCACCGCCTATGCTATCGATTCAGGCATGACGCGCAAAGACGTGATCAATATCCTGAAAGTAGCCACCGAAAGCAATTGCAAATTCTTATACGTATCTCCGGAAAGGCTGGAAACGCCGCTCTTCCGCGAATACCTGCCAGGTCTCGACCTCTGCCTCATTGCTGTGGATGAGGCACATTGTATCTCACAATGGGGGTATGATTTTCGTCCTTCTTATCTGAAGATCGCCGCGCTGCGCGATGAGGTAGGTGATGTGCCCATCCTCGCACTAACGGCTTCGGCTACCCCGGAAGTACAGGAAGATATCTGCGATAAGCTCGATTTCACCGGCAGGAAAATATTCAGAACCTCCTTTGCCAGGCCCAACCTGAGCTACAGCGTTTTCAATGTAGACAGCAAGCTCAGTAAGCTCCGTGAGATCCTGGAAAAAGTTCCGGGCAGCAGCATCGTTTATTGCCGAAGCCGCAAACGCACCAAACAGATAAGCGACCAGCTCAATGTATATGGCATCCAGGCCGATTGCTACCATGCAGGCCTCACCCGCGAGGAACGCAACCGCCGCCAGGAAGCCTGGATCCGCAACGAGGTCCGAACCATCGTTTGCACCAATGCCTTCGGCATGGGGATCGATAAACCGGATGTAAGGCTGGTGGTGCATGCCGATCCTCCCGACTGCATGGAAAACTACTACCAGGAAGCAGGCCGCGCAGGCCGCGACGGGAAAAAATCATACGCCGTACTGCTTTATGATCATACTGATCCCGAAGAGCTGCGCGCCTTGCCAGGCATCCGTTTCCCAGAGTCGGAAGACATCAAAAAGATCTATACCGATGTAATGAATTATATCCAGGTGCCCAACGGACTGGGAGGCGGGACATATCATGATTTCGAGCTGAACGATCTCATCGCCAAATTCCATCCTGAACCTCGTCTCGCCACATACGCGCTGAAAGCGATGGAACAGGAAGGATGGATGAATTACAACGAACAGGTTTTCATTCCCGCCTCTGTTGGATTCATCACAAATAAAGACTGGCTCTATGATTTTGAGGAAATGCATGCAGACCTGGAGCCACTGATCAAAACACTGTTACGCACATACGAAGGGATTTTTGATCAGCCGGTTCCCGTCTCGGAAAAGAATATTGCCTACCTCATGCGCAGCGATGTGGAAACAGTAAAGCAACAACTCCGCAAACTGCATGGCTATGCGATCATCGAATACAAGCCACAGAAAGATACGCCGCAACTCTATCTCCGCCTCAATCGCGTGAGAACGGAAGAGCTGCGCATAGATATGGTCCAATTCAATAAAAGGAAAAAACTTTTTGAAGCCCGCCTCAGTATATTACTCCGTTACATCGAAGAAAGAAAACAATGCCGCAGTCAGCAGATTGCTCAATACTTTGGAGACAAAGAAGCAGGCGTTTGTGGTGTTTGCGATATTTGCCTCGATAAACAAAAACAACCACTGACCGCAGAAGAGCTATCACAAATCCACCAGCAGATCCGTGTAGTGATCAAACAGGGTTCCAGCACGCCGGAACAGCTGATGGCGGCATTGCCAGGCATCCAGAAACATAAGCTCCGCGAAGCAATCGCCTTTCTCCAGTCTGAGGAAATGATAAATGTGAACGATAAAGGAGAGATCAGTGACCGGTCTTAGAACCAGCCACTGCTTTTCTTTTTGGTACTTCTTCCTCCCAGGCCGAGTGCGCCCAGCAGGGTCCTTGTTAATGTATTGGCAACAGTTCTGCCTACCTGGCGGCCGACGGAGCTGTCCATCATTTTTTCCAATGTAGATTTTTCCTCTTTTACAGTTTTTTTCTTTGAGGCTTTCTCTTCCGCTTCTGCTTCAGATCTCTTTGCAGCTTCTTCGATCTTGGCATTGAGGATCTCGTAAGCGCTTTCCGTATCCTCTGTTTCAGCGTATTTCTTTACCAGTTTGGATCTGGTGACGATGCTGTCTATTTCGGTATCACTCAGTACATCCATCCGGCTGCGGGGAGGCACCAGCATGGTATGCACCAAAGGTGTGGGGATACCTTTTTCGTTCAGCATTGTTACCAGTGCTTCGCCAATACCAAGCTGTGTTAGCAGGTCTTCCGTTTTATAGAATTCCGTTTCAGGATAGTTCTGCGCTGCCTGCCTGATGGTCTTGCGATCGGCAGCAGTGAAGGCGCGCAGGGCGTGTTGTACTTTCAGACCGAGCTGGCTCAGTACGCTTGCCGGCACGTCCTGCGGATTTTGTGTACAGAAGAAAATACCCACGCCTTTTGAACGGATCAGTTTGATCACCGTCTCGATCTGTTGCAGCAGCGCTTCGGTAGCTTCCTGGAATACCAGGTGGGCCTCATCGATGAACATCACCATTTTGGGTTTGTCCAGGTCTCCGGCTTCCGGTAGTGTGGCATAGAGCTCGGCCAGCATCTGCAGCATGAAAGTGCTGAAGAGCTTCGGGCGGTTCTGCATATCCGTTACACGGAGGATGCTGATCATACCGCGGCCATCATCGCCGATGCGCATGAGGTCGTCTACTTCAAAGGAAGGTTCTCCAAAGAAGATATCGGCGCCCTGTTGTTGCAGTTCAATCACCTTGCGCAGGATAGTGCCTGTGCTGGTGGTAGCGATCTTGCCATAATCCTTTTCAATATCGGCCTTGCCTTCATTGCTGACGTACTGCAGCACTTTGGTGAAATCTTTCAGGTCCAGCAAAGGCATTTTATTATCGTCGCAATATTTGAAGATCATGGCCACGAGGCCCTGTTGTGTATCGTTGAGATCGAGGATCTTGCTGAGGAGGATTGGACCGAATTCGGTAACGGTAGCCCGGAGGCGAACTCCTTTCTCGTTACTGAGCGTCATCAGTTCCACCGGGTAACCTGATGGCGTGTATGTTCCGCCAATCTTCACCATGCGATCTGTGATCCTGGGGTTTTCCGCGCCAGGCTGTGCAATGCCGCTGAGATCTCCCTTGATATCCATTAGTAAAACAGGGACGCTGGCATCAGAGAGGCCTTCGGCCAGCACCTGGAGCGTTTTCGTTTTACCGGTACCGGTAGCCCCGGCAATAAGACCGTGACGGTTCATGGTCTTGAGCGGTAAGAGAATATCTGAACCTGTGAGCACATTGCCATCCAGCATGGCGGCGCCGATACGGAAGGATTCACCCTTGAAAGAATAACCATCTTTTATCAACTGAACGAAAGCAGTCTGGTCAGCCATAATCAAATTTTGAAGTGGGGAAGGTACTGAAAATGAGCGGAATCAGATACGGTTCGTTTATTGTAACTTTATAAAGGAACATCGGTGGGTCCCGTTTATTTCCAAACGGATGCAGCGATTATTCTGTTCAAAGAGTCAGCCCATAAACAGTACAAACCATATCAACTCATTCCCATGAAACCGCGTGTGCTATTGGCAATCATGGCCCTTGTGATAACCCTGGGCAGTAACTGTAAAAAGAGTAGTGATGATAAAGAACCCTTTAATTTGGCCAATACCGAATGGCGTGGAGAGGGCAGGATGCATGAACGGGATTTCAACCCACTGACTGTACTGTTCAAAGAGAACCATGAAGTGGAAGTGATCTTTATTCCCGTGGATGCCCCTGGCGATAAGTTCACATTCTATGGCACCTGGGGTAAGGCTGATGATTCGGATGCAGTGGAATTCAAATTCGAGAAAGGACTGGAAACAGTTACCTCCACTGCCACACTCACAGAAAATAATACAAAAATGGACAATGGCATATTTAAGGTCAGCAGCGATGAACACAACGATGCCGGCAGTTTCAAGATCAGTAAACAGTAACAATATTGGGAGCTGACTAAAAGCTTATTACATTTCATTTCGCTGTGCCCACTCGCTCGCCTCCCGGCGAGTGAGTTTTATTTAGTCGCCTCTGGCGACGCGGTGTTCGCCGGAGGCGAACAAATACAAGTCACTCGCCGGGAGGCGGGCGACTGCCAGCTCTCCGCCCTTTTTAGTCGGCCCCTCCATCTTCTTACAGGTCCTCTTCTCTTTCCAGCATCAGGATGGCGCTTTGTGGAACGATATAGTACTTTTCATTTTCGTACAACACTTCGGTTGCCCCACTCAGTAAAAAGATGGCCAGATCGCCTTCCTTTGCCTGCAGGGGCACATATCGTACCTTGTCTTCCGTACCCTTCCAGGCCTCATCTTCCACGGGCATGGGAATGGCATAACCAGGGCCCGTTTTGATCACATAACCCTGTTGCACTTTTTCTTTTTCCTGAACACCCGGAGGCAGGTACAATCCACTGGCGGTGCGCTCATCCGGCTTTGCCGGGCGAATCAATACCCGGTCTCCGATCACTATCAGTTTTTTGAACGTATTCTCTGTTGTAAGTCTCATTACCTGGATTAAAAGACAAAATTAGGAAAAGGAGAAACATTAATAATTAACAAAATATTACACGGCACTTGCCGGAACTGGTAAATGATTTAATTTTATTTACATCTACGAAACTAAATCTACCAACAATGGAAGGAAAGAAACCGAAAATCTTGTTATGTGAAGACGATACGAACCTGGGAAGTGTGTTGAAGAACTATCTTGAACTGAACGATTTCGATGTAACCCTTGAAAGGGACGGGCGCCTCGGGCTGGCTGCCTTCCAGCGTGAAAAGTTCGATCTCTGCCTGCTGGATATCATGATGCCGCATATGGATGGCTTTACACTCGCAGAAGAGATCCGTGATGTAGACCCCGATATTCCCCTCTTCTTCCTCAGCGCCAAAACAATGAAAGAAGATATCATCCAGGGATACAAACTTGGTGCGGATGATTATATCACCAAACCATTCGACAGCGAAGTACTCCTCCTGAAAATAAAGGCCATCCTTAAACGCAATGAGGAAGTGACCAAAGAACAGGAGAACAAGGAATACGATCTCGCCAGCTATCATTTCAATCCCAAACTTCGCGAGCTCAGCCATGCCGGCAAAACACAAACGCTTTCTCCCAAAGAGAATGAACTGCTCAAAATGCTGGCCGAACATATGAACGACCTGCTCCCCCGCGAACAGGCGCTCAAAAAGATATGGGGCAGCGATACTTACTTCAATGGCCGCAGTATGGACGTGTACATCGCCAAGCTGAGGAAATATTTGAAAGAAGATGAGACCATCGAAATCGTGAATATCCACGGTAACGGATTCAGACTGGTAGTGCCTGTTGCATAAACAGCATTCCGCATATAACAGTAAGGGCTGACCGATTAGTGTCAGCCCTTTTACATTATCGGGGAGCAGTCGCTCGCCTCCGGCGAGTGACGGGTATTTGTTCGCCTCCGGCGAACGCTGTGTCGCCGGAGGCGACAGAATAATAGTCACTCGCCGGAGGCGAGCGACTGCTCCCCGATAATGTAATTTGATTAGAACAGCGATTGTGCTCCTCCGGCCCTGGGGTCCTTACCCAAATGCTCATACGCTTTTGGTGTAGCTTCGCGGCCGCGCGGTGTGCGTTTGATGAAACCTTCCTGGATGAGGAACGGCTCGTACACTTCTTCCAATGTACCTGTTTCTTCACCAACTGCTGTGGCAATGGTGGTGATGCCTACAGGTCCTCCCTTGAACTTCTCTATGATGGTATTGAGAATGCGGTTGTCCATTTCGTCAAGCCCGTGTTCATCCACGTTCAATGCTTTTAATGCATGCTGCGTGATGCCGAGATCGATCACACCATTGCCGAGCACCTGCGCAAAGTCGCGAACACGGCGAAGCAATCCATTGGCAATACGCGGCGTGCCGCGGCTTCTCCGTGCTATTTCAGCAGCGGCATCGGAAGTGATCTTTGTAGTGAGTATTCCCGAGGAACGCAGCACGATCTGTTTCAGCGTATCTGCATGGTAATATTCCAGTCTTGATTTGATCCCGAACCTGCTCAGTAGCGGTGCAGTGAGCAACCCGCTGCGCGTGGTGGCGCCGATCAGTGTGAAAGGGTTCAGGTTGATCTGGATACTGCGGGCATTGGGGCCACTGTCGATCATGATATCCAGCCTGTAATCTTCCATCGCGGCATAAAGATATTCTTCCACTACAGTGCTCAGGCGATGGATCTCATCGATGAACAACACATCGTGCGGCTCCAGGTTGGTGAGCAATCCAGCCAGGTCTCCCGGTTTCTCGATCACCGGACCGGATGTTTCCTTGATCTGCACACCCAGCTCATTAGCCACAATACGGCTCAGCGTGGTTTTACCAAGACCGGGAGGCCCGTGAAAGAGAATATGGTCCAATGCCTCTCCACGCATCTTCGCCGCTTTGATAAAGATCTTCAGGTTTTCGATGATCTGGCCCTGCCCCGCAAAATCGATGATCTCCCGGGGCCGGATATTGTTCTCAAACTCCTTGTCGGCAGCACTCTGCGAATTCTTATCAGTATTTAAGTTTGGATTGGACATTTCTTTATGCAACTTTGTAAATCTACACAAAAGTAAGGCAGTAATACCATGCATATCCATTTTATACAACACGTACCTTTCGAATCTCCCGGATATATCCTGGAATGGGCGCAGGACAAGGGTTTCAACACCAGCTTCAGCAGAATGTATGAGAACGATCCATTCCCTCCCATTGCTTCGATCGACTGGCTGGTGGTAATGGGCGGCCCGATGGGCGTTCACGATGAAGCGGCATATTCATGGATGGCCGGAGAAAAAAGATATATCCGCAGCGCTATCGATGCCGGCAAAAAACTGCTCGGTATCTGTTTGGGTTCACAGCTTATCGCGGATGTACTCGGCGCACGCGTGTATAAAAATGATCAGGAAGAGATCGGCTGGTGGCCACTCCAAACCATCGACACCAAACATCCACTCACGAAAAATTTCCCCGCAACGTTCAACGTATTCCACTGGCATGGAGATACATTCGACCTTCCTGCCGGCGCCACTTTACTTTTTTCCACCGAAGCCTGCAGGAACCAGGGCTACCTGGTAGGCACAAAGATCGCCGCATTGCAATTCCATATGGAAGTGAATGAATCACTGGTTGCTCAGATGATGCAACACGGAAAATCAGAATTGAAGGAAGCACCTTTTATCCAGGAAGAGACCAGTATCTTTTTGAACACGCTGAGTATGGTGCCAGACACACAGTTACTGCTGAGCAGGTTCCTGGAAGCATTTGCGAAATTGTAAACTAACTGACAGTAATATTCCAGCCTATAATACTGAAGACAAGGCGAAAGCAAGTTTCTCATTCGCCAATGCTGACGGATGGCCGTCATCCGGAAGGATATGCTGTGGATCATTCAGATCCATCACTGAAGACACTTTAATGATACGCAGGTTTGTAAGCCCATCCAGCTTCTTTTTGAAATCAGCCATCAGCTGCTCATCGATCATATTATCATTCCATTGATTACCTCCCCAATCCAGTAATAGGAACTGACCGCCGCTTCTTTCAGCAATCTCCACCATAGTTCTTATCATCATAAAACAACGGTCAAAATCTTTTTGCTGCAAATTATCTACCCTTCGCCTGGTATCCACATTGGAAAGCATCTTACGTAAAAAGCTGAAAGTACCCAGCCCCGACAGGTAATGGATATATTTTGGGTTGTGCTTTTCTACATTCATTAGTAAAGAACCTGAATGAATGAGCGAATCAGCATGGATCTTGAAAAATGGCCCCGCAGCACTCCAATCGTACACACCGTTGGCGCGTAAGATATGATCATAAATAAAAGAATAAACAAATACCCTGTTGGTATTAGGCACATCAGCAAACTTCTTACGGAACAATTGGTAAACCTGGTTGGTTCCATATCCCTGAATGCCTAAATTGACCGTATTGCTCAGCGTATGCTGACCTGTCTTATAGGCCATACAGGCAGTATCATCCAGCCCAACGCCAAAGGTTACACTACATCCCAGGAAAACGATCTCCCGGGCGGAGTCTGGATGCTGAAAACCAATCCTGTGATTGAAATCTATACGGGGTTGCGTTGAATCTGCAATTACGCTGTAAGTCTTTACAAACACTGTATCGTTGCCGTCCATCTTGATGGCAATTGAATTTCCGGCTTTTTTAATGATATACCCCAGCGAGCTGTCCTGCTTGAAGTAATCAGCCAGATCGCCTGTAAAATACTTATGCTTTTGAATGAACAAACGGTAGACAAATTCCGTAACGGAAAGCATCAGAATAGTGGTTGTAATAAGCAGAACAAAGTTCCGCAGCTTTTTTCTGTCTTTTGCTACAAGCAGTACAGCAATCAATAAAATATTGACTATGATAAGGCCGATAGTCCTTTTGTCCATTCCAGCGCTTTCAGCAAAATAAAGCCTTATCCCCGGTATTTCATAACCTCCACTCTCAGCCTTTCCGCAGACTGATTGCAGCAGATTTAACAAATCAATATTTGTACATACAAATAAAAGATTTATCTTTGCATAGTCGAACTGAATAGTTAGTTTGGCACCTGGTATGAAAACCTCAGAAAGCAAATTCAGACAGTGTTTTTATTTCGCTTCCGGCGCACTGGCCCGCATCGTTGAGAAGATGGCCAGTGATGTATGGAAGAAAGTAGACCTGAGCCCCAGCCACGCTTATGTGCTGCTGCTGGTGCTGGATGAGCCGGGTATGCAGCCAGGTTCCATTGCAGGTCAGCTTCACCTGACACCCTCTACCATCACGCGTTTGCTGGAAAAACTGGAAAGCAAAAAGCTGGTAGTCCGTACTTCTGAAGGAAAGCTCACCAATGTGTATCCCACTCCCAGGGCCAAAGAACTTCAACCTCAGCTGATCGCCTGCGCTGAAGAATTCAGTCAGCATTATTACAAGATCCTGGGTAAGGAAGAATGCGATACACTTATCGATTCCATTACAAAAATGGCCGACCAACTCGATAAGTAATTTTTTTTATTTCATTATTTGTATATACAATTATAAAAAACGCAATCAATTATCAACCGCTTAAATCAAAAGAAATGAAATACGTTATTACCGGCGCTTCAGGTCATATTTCCAAACCCATCGTACTGCAATTATTGAATGAAGGCCATGATGTGACCGTGATCGGCCGTTCCGCGGCTAACCTGCAGGAGCTTACCACCAAAGGCGCCAAAGCAGCGATCGGTTCCCTGGATAATGCTTCATTTTTGTCGGAGACTTTCAAGGGAGCAGATGCAGTTTACCTGATGACCCCACCCAATTACAGTTCACCAAGCATCAAGGAATATATTGCTGCTGTAGGAAAAAATTATGTTGTAGCTCTGAAAGCGTCAGGCGTTCGGTATGCAGTTGTACTGAGCAGTATCGGAGCGCATTTATCTTCCGGTGTTGGACCTGTTGATGGCATCCATCGCCTGGAACAGGAACTGAACCAACTGGAAAACGTGAAGATTCTTTATCTCCGTCCTGCCTATTTCTACTACAATCTTTTTTCTAACCTGGAACTGATCAGGCATCAGCACATTATCGGCAGCAATTTCACTGCTGGTACCGGTAGGTTCCCACTGGTTCATACATCCGATATTGCAGCAGCAGCTGCGGAAGCTTTGCTGAAACTGGATTTCAAAGGTCATTCCGTAAAATATGTGGTGAGTGATGAAGTAAGTACGGATCAGATTGCGGCCACCATCGGCAAAGCCATTGGCAAACCGGAACTTCCCTGGGTGAAATTCACGGATGAACAGGCATTGCAGGGCATGCAACAGGCAGGCTTAGGCGAAGATATCTCCAATAACTATGTTGAAATGGGCAATGCCATCGATTCCGGTCTGATGTCTGAAGATTATTTTCAAAATGGTAAGGGCACCATCGGAAAAGTGAAGCTGGCCGACTTTGCGCAGGAGTTTGCAGCAGTATACAACGCAGCCACCCCCGCTTAAGAAAATAAAATTACTTTCACCTCTTAATCCGCATAATATGATCACTACTAACAGGAATGTACTCGACAGGAAATACCTGGATAATGCAATGGATTATCCCGGTTATCGAAAACTGGTGGATGAGCTGTTGCTGGAAGGAAAAGTGACAGGGCCTCAACAATCTGAATCCCTGGCGCATTACACCAAGCTGAATGTGCAACGTATGCAGCGAATCGACAAAACAGTCCAATTGTTGCCTGAGGTTTCCGAAACATTGCGCGCTATCAGTAAACCACAAACATGGCTGGTGATCACGGAAGGCTGGTGCGGCGATGCTGCACAGATCTTGCCGGTGCTCAATGCCATGGCTGGCGAGAATCCGCTGGTCCAACTCAAACTGGTACTGCGCGATGAAAATACAGAACTGATAGATCAATACCTTACAGACGGCACCAGCCGCAGTATCCCCAAACTGGTGGTACTGGATACAGAAACACTGGAAGAAAAATTCAACTGGGGACCAAGACCAGCGCCTTTACAGGAATTGTATAAAAAGATGAGGACCGAAGGAATGGATTATGTTGCTATAGCCCAGGAATTGCACGCATGGTATGCGAAGGACAAAACTATACATACACAGAAAGAGATCTTGAAAAGACTGATAGAATCTTAGTATAGTTCCCTGCCTAAACCAGGCAAATGCTTTTAGTCGGTGAGCAGTCGCTCGCCTCCCGGCGAGTGACTCTTAATAGTTCGCCTCCGGCGAACCAACCGGGTGTGGCGCCTGATTGGTCGCCGGAGGCGACAAAATACTTGTCACTCGCCGGGCAATGTCATTAAGTTAAGGGAG
>NZ_RCSU01000023.1 GCF_003991355.1 Pseudoflavitalea rhizosphaerae | reverse complement strand
CTAAACAAAAAGATGTGGGTACACCGTAGGCCTCTGGCGAGTGACTTTTATTGTCGCCTCCGGCGACGCGGTGTTCGCCGGAGGCGAACAAATACGGGTCACTCGCCAGAGGCGAGCGACTGGCAGCTCTCTGACCTTTTTAGTCAGCCCCGCAGCTCTCCGTTACGCACGCTTCCTGTAACTCAACACTGCCCAGCTGTTCAGACCAATAGCGAAAGCCAGCATCACCAGCATATGATACCGGATATCGTACAGACTGCTGCCTTTTAATATTACCATCCGCATCACTTCGATGAAATAGGCAACCGGATTGATCTTCACAATGAATTGCGCCCAGGCCGGCATACTGTCCGTAGAAGTGAACAAACCTCCCAGCAAAATAAAGATCATCATCATAAAAAATGCCAGCAACATAGCCTGCTGCTGCGTGGTGGTATAGGTGCTCACCAGCAATCCCAGTCCCAGTACGGCCAGCAGGTACAAAGCGGCAAATACAAAAATGGTAAGAAAACTTCCAACCGGCACGATACCATAAATAAAGTACGCAAGCGTCAGTCCGATCCCCAGTACAAACAACCCGAGGATCCAGAACGGGATCAGTTTACCAAGCATGAAATGATACTTGTGGATCGGAGTTACATTGATCTGTTCAATTGTTCCGATCTCTTTTTCTTTTACAATATTCAAAGCCGATAAAAAAGCGCCCACCATCGTCACCAGTATCACCAAAATACCCGGCACCATAAAGAATTTATAATTGAGATGCGGGTTGAACCAGTTGGAGGAAGGAACTTCAATCTGCAACTCCGGGCTGAAACGCGGGAACTGTATCCACCGCAACCGCACTTCACGGTTGAAATCCTGGATAATGCTGCGCAGGTAAGCTGCTCCCAGGTTGGCCTTTACGCCATTCACTGCATTCACGTTCAGCATCAGCGATGCTTCATCTTCTTTCACGAGGTCTTTCGCAAAACGGCCGGGGACCTCGAGAATGATATCCACTTTGTCCTGCTCCATCAGCTCCATGGCGTTAGCATGACTGCTGCCGAAATCCACCAGTTTAAAATAACCCGAACTGGTGATCTTGGACACCAGTTGACGCGAATAGTCTGAGCGGTCATTATCCACTACCGCCAACTCGATACGCTTCACTTCATAATCTGCAGCCCATGGCAGTATCAATAATTGAATGATCGGCACGATCAGGATGATCCGTATGATCTCCGGGTCACGGAAGATCTGGCGAAACTCTTTCTGTAATAAGAATATTAGTGTACGCATATGCGTTATATTTTGGTTTTATGCCAGCCTGATCTTGAATTTCTTAATGGCAAGCGTCAGCAACAGGAACATCATACCGGTAAGGATCAGCGTTTCTTTCCAGATCGCTTTGATGCCAAGCCCTTTGATCATCACCGAGCTCACGATCTTGTAGAACCATTTCGCCGGCACTGCATTGGATACAATCTGCAAAGGCAACGGCATATTTTCGATAGGGAACATGAAACCACTCAGCATCATCGTAGGCAGGAACAATCCCACCAGGGAAATGAACATGGCGGTTTGTTGTGAATTGGTAGCTGAAGAGATCAGCAGGCCGAGCGACAAACAGGTGAGCGTAAACAGTACACTGCCAAATACAAGCAGGGCAAGGCTTCCGCGCAACGGCACATCCAGCACGAAGATGCTCAGCAAGAGGATACTGGCAATATTCACCATCGACAAAAGCAAATAAGGCACAGCTTTCGCCGCAATGATCATGATCGGCCGCATGGGAGACACCAGCATTATTTCCATCGTTCCGCTCTCCTTTTCCCGTACGATCGTAATGGCGGTCATCATAGTACATACCAGCATCAGCACCAGCGCCATCACACCAGGCACAAAAGTATAAGCGCCCTTCAACTGTGGATTGTACAACATCCTGAGCTCTGTATTGATGGTGTAAGGAAGCTTGCGTTCCTGCGTTATCCTGTTCTGGTACTCCATAATGATAGCCGTGGCATAGTTCGTCAGAGTAGTGGCCACATTCGGATCAGAAGCATCGGCAATCACCTGCACCTGGGCTTTATTGAAATGCTGCAGGTCCTGCCCGAAATTTTGCGGCAGCACCACTACCATTTTGATCACACCTTCCCTGAATGCTTTATCGATCTCCCCCTGGGAATGGAGGTCCCTGACGATATCGAAATACCTGCTGGCTTCAATCTGCGTGGTGAGCGAAATAGAACTGGCATCCTTCGAGTGGTCCAGCACGGCGATCTTCGCATTCTTCACCTCATTGGTGAGCGCGAATCCGAAGATCAGGATCTGCGTCACAGGCAAACCCAGTAATATGAAGAGCGTACGCTTGTCGCGCAGGATATGATAAAGCTCTTTTTTTACGAAAGAAAGAAATTGTTTCATGCTGCAATTTTTTTGGTTCAGTCGCCACTCCTGACGGCCTTCCTGGCCAGTTTCAGGAACACTTCATCCATGGAAGCTGCCTGCAGCGATCGCTTCAGTCCTGCCGGCGTATCCAGTGCTTCGATCTTTCCATCCACCATGATGCTTACGCGGTTGCAATATTCTGCTTCATCCATGTAGTGAGTGGTCACAAATACAGTGATGCCCTCTCCGGCAGCGGCGTAGATCATATTCCAGAATTCACGGCGGGTAACGGGGTCCACACCTCCTGTGGGCTCATCCAGGAATACGATACGTGGCTCATGAAAGATGGCCACGGAAAAAGCCAGTTTCTGTTTCCATCCTAACGGTAACGAGCGAACGAGTTTGTCTCCTTCCTGCTCCAGGTGCAATTGCTTCAGTAACCTCGCTGTCTTTTCCCTGATAAAAGCATTGCTCTTACCATAGATACCGGCATAGAATCTGATATTCTCTTTAATGGTAAGATCTTCATACAAAGAGAATTTCTGACTCATATACCCGATGCTTCGCTTGATCTTTTCCGGTTCCTTGTAAACGTCGAAACCAGCCACGGTAGCGCTTCCTGATGAAGGCATACTCAGTCCGCACAACATGCGCATGGCAGTAGTTTTACCGGCGCCATTTGCTCCCAGAAAGCCGAAGATCTCACCGGAATGCACTTCGAATGAGATACCGTCCACGGCCCGGAAAACACCGAATATTTTGGAGAGGTTGCTGGCGGTTATGATATTGTCTGTAGACATACAATTCGATTAATTTTTCATGAGGTCCATGAAACAGTCTTCAATATTGGGCTGCGCAGCTTTCACATCCACCTGCTGATGTCCATGCTCCTGCAGGTAACCGCTCAATTGCTGCGTTGTTACGCCGGGTTTGGTGACCACATGTGAATATTCCCCGCAGAGATAACAATCCTCCACTTCCGGTAACTGCAGCAGATCGCGCTGCATTTCCAGCATCCTGCTGGTGCGGGCTGCATATAAAGGTTTTTGGAACGAACCGATAATACCCTGCGGAGAATCGATGCTCATGATGGTACCGTTCTGTATAAGCGCTACACGATCGCAGAGACTGGCTTCATCCATATAAGGCGTGGATACCAGGATAGTGATCCCTCTCGATTTAAGTCCTTTCAACATTTCCCAGAACTCCTTGCGTGAAACAGCATCAACACCGGTTGTAGGCTCATCCAGGAACAACACGGAAGGTTCATGGATCAGTGCGCAGCAAAGGGCCAGTTTTTGTTTCATCCCTCCGGATAATTTACCGGCACGGCGTTCCTTGAACGGTTCGATCTGCACATAGATATCTTTCACCAGGTCATAGTGTTCCTCTATACTGGTGTTGAAAATAGTAGCGAAGAATTCCAGGTTCTCGGCCACTGTGAGGTCCTGGTACAGCGAGAACCTGCCGGGCATATAGCCCACCTGTTGCCGGATGGCCTTGTAGTCTTTCACAACATCCAGTTGATTCACGGTTGCCTTGCCGTCATCGGGTATCAGGAGGGTTGTGAGTATGCGAAAAAGCGAGGTCTTACCGGCTCCATCGGGCCCGATGATGCCGAACAGCTCACCATTTTCCACCGAGAAGGATATGCCGTGTAACGCTGTTACAGTATCCTTTTTTGAGCCGTACCGCTTTACAATATTATCTACCTGTATCGCTGGCATACATTAGTTTTTAGAATTTGATCTCACCGTACATCCCGATCTTCAAATAGCCATCATTCTTCACTTTCACTTTGATTGCATACACGAGATTGGCGCGCTCTTCTTTTGTCTGGATGGTCTTGGGCGTGAATTCGGCTTTATCAGATATCCAGGTGATGGTACCCGTTAGTTCACGATATTTTTTATCGCCGTCATCGATCAGCACTTTCACGGATTGCCCGAGTTTGATCTGCGGCAGCTGCGTCCCTGTTACGTAGGCACGGAGCGTCATTACGGAGAGATCGGCAATTTTGTACAGGGCTTTGCCGGTAGCGGTCATCTCCCCTGCTTCGGCGTATTTTTCTATCACTGTGCCCTGCACCGGATTGGTGATATTGGCGCGTTTCAATTGATCGTCCAGTTGCTCCACTCTTTTGGCCAACGGTTTTCCTTCACTGAGGATCCCACGGTTCTGTGTACCGATATTACTGCGCTGCACCTGGACCTGCTGACGTGTTACCTGCATTTGTTTTTTCACCACATCGATCTGCGCATTCATATCATCCATCTGTTTGGCAGTGGCCGCATCTGCTTTGATGAGATTTTCCAGTCTTGCTTTTTCATGCAGCAGGTTATTCAATTGCGACTCCTGTACTTTCAGCTGGTCTTCGAGTAATTTCACCTGCGGCGCCAGGTCTGCTGTCCTCTGACTGAGCGCTTCGATGCTGGCCTGCACCTGTTCTTTCTGCAGGTTGATATTTTCGGCATCAACCACACCTACTACTTTGTCTTTGGAAATGGAATCGCCTTCCTGTACATTGAAGGAAAGGATCTTTCCGGTAAGCTCAGATGATACGATCACTTCATCTACTTCAAAAGTGCCGGTAGCGTCGGATATGGAATCTTTCCCATTGCAGGCAGCAAAGAGGCCGGCAACCAGTATCCAGACGGGTAAAAGATATTGTTTCATGTTTGTGATTATTTTATTGATTGCCTGAAATGGTCCTGTAATTGATCTGAGCCTGCAGCAATTGCAGCTTGTGGGAAATGAGCAGCAGGCGAGCCTGGTCTTCCGCATTCACTTCCCGAAGGAAATCACTGGCCGTGATCACGCCGTTTTCCAGCTGTGCATTGGAAGCGATTTTCACTTTTTCCCTGAGATTGATGATGGCCTGGTCTGTGCCGATCAGTTGCTGTAATTTCTTCAACTCTGCTTCCTGCTGTTTGAGCTGTGTATTGGTATTGAGCAGGAACAGGTCTTTTTGTACGCCCACCATTTGCTGGTTCATATTGAGTATCTGTTTTTCTTTTTTAGATGTGTACAGTCCGCCGAGATTCCAGTTCAACCGGAGACCACCGATATAAAAGAAATCGAACTCATTCTTCAGCATATTCAGTCCCGGCCGGCCATATCCGCCCTGGATGAAAGCGCTGGCGCGTGGACGGTTCTTCACACTCACCATTTTTTCCTGTACTTTGAACAGACTGTCCTGGTACGAGAAGAGTGTCAGCTCCGGTCGTTTAACTGTTTCCGTTAGTGACGCCTCATTGGTGGCAGGTTGTTCCAGCACGGTACTTTCCGGAAGGTCTTGTCCGAGGAAAAGAGAAAGCACATCCAGCAATCCTTTCCTGTTGGCAGCCAGTTCTATTTTCCGTTGTTCATTCTTCAGCAATTCCGCTTCCAGCACCTGCTGGTTGCTTCGGAGGGCAGCGCCGTTCCGCACCTGTGCCGAGATCTTATCGATACCGAGCTGAATATCTTTTTGCAGTAAGCTGGTTTGTTTCAGTTGTTCGTCCAGTAACAGGGCGCCGAGATAGAGCGTATTGATGCGTTCTTTTACCTTGTACATGTCTACAGTCACTTTCTGATCTTCCACCAGCGCATTCACCTGCTGTACTTTTTTCTGGCTGGCCATATTGCCGCCATCGTACAATATCTGGCTGAGTTCTGCAGTAAGCTTGTACTGGTCTTTGGCTGGCGCTTCGATATTGATGCCGGGAATGCTCACCGGAACAGCGGTTACAGCTGACTGGTAGGTTGCCTGTCCATTCACGCTGAATTGCGGCAGGTATCCCTTGCCGATATTTTCGATGGTGAGCCCGGCAGTGCGTTTCACCAGGTCACGCTGCCTGATCAGCGGATAATGCTGTTCTGCCAGTTGATAAGCGCGTTCAAGCGTGAGCGTTAGGCCATCCTGGGCTGCGGCCGGGACTGCGAATAGAATGCCGGCCATCAACTGCCAGCGGACTGCTCGTTTGAACCATTTGATAAGAGCGTTCATGCTGTTTTATTTTCGGATTGAATCAAGTATGAATTGTACTATTACCTTTTTGCGTTCTTCCATCAGGGCCTGGAATTGCGGATCATCCATTTCCCATACCAGTTTTACGATGGGTCTGGCAACAAAGGGGAAGATGCTCATGGATACGATATTCAGGAGAAGATGAAAAGGCTTGACGGGTTTGATAGTGCCCTTTTTTATTTCTTCTTCCACCTGTCTGGCCATTACTTTCAGGGCGGGTTGTTTCCCCTCCCAGATGAATTTCATGAATTCGTCTCCATCCACTTTCTGCATTTCATTCAGGACAAATAATGGGAGATGAGGGTTCTGCTGGAGCATGTCTATGTAGAAATGGACAAATTTTTCGATTTTCTCAAACAAAGGCATTTCAGAAGCGAAGAGCTCTCCGAGCTTAGGCAGGAAGCGGGCAGCCGCTTCGCGGAAGATCACATCGAAGAGCCGGTCTTTACTCCTGAAATAATAATGCAAGAGCGCTTTGTTGATGCCGGCCTTATCTGCGATATCCTGCATCCGGGCCCCGTCCAGACCGCGTTCCAGGAAAACGGCCTTGGCGGCTTCCAGGATGCGCTGCTCGGTATTCTGGTCTTTATCTTTTTTGTCAACCATATAGTTTAACCAAATAGTTAAACCAAAGGTATAACGGAATTTTGATACTATCCAACAGAATTTTCAGAAAAAATGGAAAACAGGAAAAGAAAACTGCCTTCGGACAAAGGCATTTCTTTGAAAATCAATAATCGATCAGTGCTAAATTTTTTTTGGACCGGTCTAGCGGATACCTGAGATGAGGATGGAGTTTGTGATGGCGCTCAACTGGTGCTGAACTGCTGCCGCCTCCTGGTAATTGCCATTCCAGGTGATCAGCAACAGTACATTTTTTTCGAACATCATCCGGTATTCACGATATGCTTCAGCTTCTATCAGGCGGATAAAAGCAACAGAGCCATTCACGATGATATCTTTTTCTATATCTTCATTTTGTTTTGTGATCTTTTCTGCCATGTAATCGGCCAGTTCCTGCCGCAGGTCCATTTTATAATCTTTGGAAACTGCAAAACTGGAAATCTGTAATACTTCTGCTGCATCATTCTCCCGGAAGATGGAAATTACATTCCTCTCCTGTTCAAATGTCCATTCATCGGGAATCATCAATTCATAATATCCCGCTTTGGAAATGATTTTTTTCATACCTGATTGACCGGGGAACTACCATTCCCCATTGATTAATTACCTAACAAATTCTTGTACACTATTCCATTCTTCATGATCAATAAAAAATTCTTGTCCGGGTCCGCAACCAGTTTGAGGTCCTGAATCGGATTGCCGTCTACCAGCAATATATCTGCATAAGCGCCTTCTTTGATCACACCAAGTGGTTTCGGATAAGGGTTTCGCGGGCCACAGAACGCCAGCAATTCCCCGTTCACACTGGTTGCCATTTTCAGAATCTCGAAATTCGAGTACCATGGAGTAAGTGTGGTTAGAATAGCTCCCTGGTTCTTTGTGGATGCCGGATCAAAGAGCATATCAGTTCCCCAGGCGGTTTTGATCTTGTATTTTTTTGCCAATTGGAATGCTTTGGCGGTTCCTGAAGCCACCATTTTTTGTTTTTCCCTGCCATCAGCAGTGGCCTGCGGATTAGAGTATTCATTAGCCAGGAAAGCCTGTATGCAAAGCCAGGCATCCTTTTCCGCCATCATTTTTGCAGTGGCATCGTCTATCAGTTGTGCGTGATCTATGCATTTAACTCCCGCGCGCAAAGCCGCCTGTATAGCGCGTGGCGTATAGGCATGTACGGTAACATAGGTGCCCCAGTTCTCTGCCGCTTCCACCGCTGCATGGAACTCCTCCTCTGTGTACTGACTTACATCGATGGGATCATAGTTAGAAGACACGCCGCCACCTGCAGCCAGTTTCAGTTGGGTAGCGCCCATCATCAACTGCTCGCGTGAACGTTTCAACACTGCATCAACTCCATCGGCAATGGCGCCGGCGCCCATTTCATCACCATGACTCAATGGAGCACCGGGGGCTGATGGCACTTCGTATGGCATCCTGAAATCTCCATGTCCGCCGGATTGGGAAATCATTGCTCCACTGGGATAGATCCGGGGACCTGGCGTTAGCCCCTGATCGATGGCGCGTTTGAGCCCGAAGCTTGGGCCGGCCAGATCGCGTACAGACGTAAAGCCGCGCAATAATGTTTTGCCGGCCTCATGTGCTGCCACCAGGTTGATGTACCCGATATCGGCCGTGAGTAAAACCATTTCAGGCATTGCGCACATCATGGTATGCCAGTGTGCATCTATCAAACCAGGCATCAGGAATTTTCCCTTCCCATCGATGATCTTTGTAGCCGCACTCCTGTTCACCGGAATAGGAGCAGATGAGATCCGGGAAATGGTATCTCCCTGGACCAACACATTCCCGGTAACAAGCTTCTCGCTCACACCATCGAAGATCTGCACGTTGTTGATGAGAATAGTGGTTTGCCCACTCACAATAATGCTGATGAAAACACAAAAAGCAACGAAGACTATCTTTTTCATACCTGCATAGATTTTAATGCTGAAAAAAGATGAGCCAGAATATCAGGAGCTATAGAATGAAAGGACTATACCCGAAAAATACCGAATATTCCTAAAACCAACAACTATTGAATGCCGTGAGCAGTATCCCTTACAACACAAAAACCGCTGCAGGTGCAGCGGTTAAGAAAATATATTGGGAAGATAATTACTCTGCCCAGCTCATGGTATAGCCTTCATTCTCGATATCAAGCGCTTCCATGGTCAGTTGCAAAGGATGGAAAGTATCAACCATTACGGCCAGTTCCTTCGTTTCTTTTGCTCCGATGCTTTTCTCCACAGCACCGGGATGCGGTCCGTGCGGAATGCCTGCAGGGTGAAGCGTGATCATACCGCGGGTCACATTTTTGCGGCTCATGAAGTCCCCGTCTACATAATACAATACTTCATCACTATCGATATTGCTGTGATTGTACGGAGCGGGAACAGCCTGTGGATGATAATCGAAGAGGCGCGGACAGAAAGAGCAGACCACAAAATTATGCGCCTCGAATGTCTGGTGCACTGGTGGCGGCTGGTGTACACGGCCGGTGATGGGCTCAAAATCGTGGATACTGAAAGCAAAAGGATAGCAATATCCGTCCCATCCCACTACATCAAAAGGATGTGTGGCATAATGCAGGCCATAGAGCACACCCTTCTTTTTGGTCTTGATGAGAAAATCTCCTTTCTCATCAAACGTGGGCAGGTTCTGTGGTGCGCGGATATCACGCTCACAGAATGGAGAATGCTCCAGCAATTGCCCGTATTTGCTCAGGTATCTTTTCGGGAAACGGATAGGGCTGAAAGATTCCACGATGAAGAGCCTGTTATGATCGTCTTTGAAATGGACCTGGTAGATAGTGCCTCGCGGGATCACCAGGTAATCACCATATTCGAAAGGCAATTCTCCATACATGGTGCGCAGCATGCCGGAGCCTTCGTGTACGAAGATCATTTCATCGGCATCGGCATTTTTGAAAAAATAATCCTGTGATCCGGCTGTAGGAGCAGCCAGTGAAATATGAAGATCGCTGTTCACCAATACCGGTTTGCGGCTCTTGAGATAATCCGCAACGGGAGCAACTTTGAAGCCTTCGAAGCTGCGGTGTTTCAGCATTTTTTCCTCGGCCACAGCGGGCATCACATTCACCGGTTCATCCGTGGAGATGATCTGTGTTGGAGGATGCACATGATAGAGCAGTGAATAATCATTGCTGAATCCCTCAGTGGAAAAAAGTTGTTCTGAATACAATCCGCCATCTGGTTTGCGGAACTGGGTATGGCGTTTGTGCGGAATATTTCCGAGTTTATGATAGAATGGCATAAAAAACGAATAATGTAATGATGATGAATCAATGAAAGCCCGGGATACGGGTCAATAGCAGTCGGTAAGCGTTAGCGGGAACTGTCCATTTCCAGGGACACCATCAGGAAATAATATTTCCAGCGGCGTTTGTCGATCCAGTAAGTGAAATTGCGGAATAATGGCATAGCGGTTCAATCGTCCCATAAAGATACAACCTTTTGATCCCGGTGTATTGATTCTGCCCAATTTATTCCGACTTTTGCGGCTCACATTCTTTCCCTGTTATGACCAGAATCGGATTGATCTCAGATACGCATAACTACCTGGATGACGCTGTTTTCCGCCATTTTGATAAGGTGGACGAGATCTGGCATGCCGGCGATTTCGGCAACCCGGAGATCGCCGAAAAACTTGGCTCCTTCAAACCCATCAGGGGCGTGTATGGAAATATCGATGGGGAATATATCCGGAAGATCTTCCCCGAAAAACTCCGCTTCCAGTGTGAAGGCGTATCCGTTTACATGAAACATATCGGCGGTTATCCACCCCGTTATAATCCCGCCACCATCAAAGAACTCTGGGCAAAAACACCCAAGCTCTTCATCGCAGGCCATTCCCATATCCTCAAAATAATATATGACGAAAAACTGGAATGCCTGCACATGAACCCGGGCGCTGCCGGCAAAGAGGGATGGCACAAAGTGCGGACCCTGATCACCTTCGCCATCGACGGAGAGAACATGAAGGATTGCAATATCATCGAACTGGGCAAACGTTGATTATTATCATTTGATGTTGAGCCAACCTTTTGGATAAATAGTCGTAAATTATAGAAAGACATTCGCCAGGACTGTCGTCTATTCAACTATCAAACCAACTGTACGCTCACCGGGACATTACAACTGAACGTTGCTGGTAAAGGGCGCTGCAAGCACATTCTCGCACTCATTTTGCTGCTTACGGCTTTCCTTTATGTACGCGCCGACCATATTACCGGCGGACAAGTTTATTATACCTATACCTCACTTGGCAACAACAAATTCCTTTATCATATCACGGTAAAGCTCTTTATGGATTGCCGGAGCCCGCGTCAGTTCAACAGTCCTGCAACCATTTCCATCTTCAACCGGGCAAACGGCCAAAGGGTGGCAGATATTACCGCCTACCTCAGCAGCGACACCCAGATTGAACTCCCCAACAACAACCCCTGCATCACCGACCCTCCCGATGTTTGCTACCGGGTAGGCACATACGAATTCCCAAAAGAACTGGAAGGCAACGCGGAAGGATATGTGATCACCGCCCAGATCAATTTCAGGATCTATACGCTCACCAACCTCAGCCCCGGCTATGGCAATGTTGGCGCCACTTATACGGCTGAAATACCCGGCACTGCCCAGGTAGCTGACGGCCCGGCCAATAACAGCGCACAGTTCACCGGGAACGACCTGGTAGTGGTTTGTGCCGGGAATGATATGAAGTACAGCTTCGCGGCCACCGATCCCGACGGTGATCAACTCCGCTATTCTTTCTGCAACGCATATATGACCACTACCGGCGGCGGGCCGGGGAGCGGAGGGAGTAACGTATATCCCCAACCGCCACCATATAACTCTGTTCCCTACGGTAATGGTTTCGATGCAGGCACACCATTGGGCAACAGTGTACAGATCGATATCAATACGGGAATGATCACCGGCATTGCACCCCCCAGCGGCGTGTATGTTGTAACGGTTTGCGTGGAAGAGATCCGTAATGGCAAAGTGATAGCCAGGCAAAGAAAAGACCTGCAGATCAAGATCACCGCCTGCACAATTGCAGCAGCCTCCCTCCCGTCTGCCATCATGCTTTGCCGGAATACATTCACCATTCAGCTGGAGAACCGCTCGCAGAGCCCTTTGATCCAAACCTTTTATTGGGAGATAAAAGACGATAACGATAATATCCTCTTCCAGTCAACAACAAAAAGCCCCAGTTATACTTTCGCCGCCGAAGGAACATACAGTGTAAAACTGGTGGTGAACCGCGGCGATCAATGTGCTGATTCCATCACGGTACCTGCCTATGTGTATCCAGGTATGGTGCCGGATTTCAGCGCCAGCGGCTTCTGCGTGAACAAACCCACCCTGTTTACCAATCAATCCACTACCAGGTTCGGCGCAATCACCTCCTGGGACTGGGACTTCGGGGAAACCCAGAGCAGCGGCGCATCTTCACAGCTCCGTGATCCGCAGCATACTTATCTTTTCACCGGCGACAAACTCGTGCGCCTGCTCGTTTTCAACAGTAATGGTTGTGTAGACACTGCTTTTCAAAGTATCACGATCATCAACAAACCGCCCATTGCACTGGCTTTCCGCGATACGCTCATCTGTACGCCTGACATTGTGCAGCTTCTTGCCAGCGGCAATGGCAATTTCACCTGGTCTCCCAACCAGCGCATCAACGATCCCGGCACCAGCAACCCGGTAGTGAACCCTGTTACCACCACAAAATATTATGTAGACCTGAATGAGAATGGCTGTGTGAACCGCGACTCTGTGATGGTTCGAGTAGTGGACCACGTTAGTTTGAGCATGATGCCCGATACCACCATTTGCCTCGGAGACACCATCCGCCTCCGGCTGCTTTCAGATGGACTGCAATACTCCTGGTCGCCGGGACCGAATGTGCTGGACCCCGGCTCGCCCGGCCCGCGCGTAACTGCACCGGGCAATGAGCGCTACCAGGTGACCGCGCGAATCGGCAGCTGTTCTGCACAGGGAATAGTGGATGTAGTATCCGTTCCCTATCCGCTTGTATCGGCCGGAGCAGACATCACCGTTTGTTACCAGGCCATGGGACAACTGAACGGATCAACGGATGGAAGCAGGTTTTCCTGGTCGCCGGCCGGTTCACTCATCAATCCGGGCTCACTGAGCCCAATAGCCAGGCCGTCCGCCACCACGCCTTTCATCCTCACTGCCTGGGACGATAAGGGATGTCCGAAACCATCCTTTGATACAGTATTACTCACCGTATTACCTAAGATCATTCCATATGCAGGCAACGATACCAATGTTGTGGTCGGCCAGCCATTGCAGCTGAAGGCCAGCGGCGGCGTCAAATATGCCTGGACACCTCCCATTGGATTGTCAGACGGTAATATGCACGATCCCATTGCATTTTATACCACGCCCTCACCGGGCATCCGCTACAAAGTGAAAATATATGATATCGGGAATTGTGTGGACTCTGCCTTTGTTACCGTGAAAGTGTTCAGTACCCGCCCATCGGTATTTGTTCCAAATGCGTTTACACCTAACGGTGATGGCAGGAACGATGTATTCCGTTTTGTGGCGGCCGGAATTAAGCACGTGGAATTCTTCAGGGTGTACAATCGATGGGGCCAGCTGGTCTATAGCAATCCTTCACCCAATCCTGGCTGGGATGGCCGGGTAGCCGGCAAATTGCAGGATGCCGGTACTTATGTGTGGATGATCCGCGCCATAGACTTCAATGGTGGAGTGGTACAGGAAAAAGGTCAAATGGTCCTTATCAGGTAAACGTAGGAAGTAAAGATAAACCTCAAAGCAGGTCTTTGCTGATCCTGCTTAAAAACTGTTCACGGTACTTCTCCCCCACCGGGACCCTTTCCTGGTTGATGAAGATATGATTGTCTTCTATCTTTTTGATATGATCGCGGTTAATGATCCACGAAAGATGAATGCGTGAAAAATTCGCAGGCAATGTTTCTTCCAGCTCCTTCATGCGTTTGTACACGACATGTTTCCCACTGCTTGTATGAAACACAACATAATCTTTCAGTCCTTCGATGATATAAACATCCTGGTATTCGAGCTGTACGATTGCACGCCCTGTTTTGAGGAATAATTTCTGAGGCGCAATGGTAGTAGGTTGTGGCTGCTCCGTACTCAGAGATAACTGGCTACTGGCTTTCATCACGGCTTTCAGAAACCGGTCAAATGTGATGGGCTTCACCAGGTAGTCGAGTGCATTTTTCTCGTAACTCTCTGCTGCAAATTCAGAATAGGCGGTAGTGAAAATGAAAAGTTGTTTGGGCGGCAACAGGCTGGCCAACTGCATGCCGGAGAGATGCGGCATATTGATGTCGAGAAAGATTAGATCGGGTCTGCTGCCTTTGAGAATTTCCAATGCTTCCAGGGCATGATAGCATTTGTGCTGCAATTCCAGGTAAGGAACCTGCAGGATGTATTCCTCCAGCAGGTTCACTGCATAAGGCTCATCATCTATCACCATGCATTGGATCTTCATACAGGAAAAATAAGCGATACTTTATAATGGTTACCGTCTTGTTCCGTTGTCAAAGTAAAATCATTTCCGAACAATAGCTGCAACCGCTTGCGTAAATTATCCAGTCCAACCCCGCTTCCGCCGGACTTTTCAACGGGATGCACAGTATTTCTTGTATTGAAATGCAGTTTCCCGTTTTCCATTTTCAGTTTGACACAGATCTCATTTTCAGGAACGGATTTATCTACTCCGTGTTTATAAATATTCTCCACAAGCGGGATCAGCAGCATCGGTGGGATGCGGACCATTTCATCCACTCCTTCATGATCAAAACTGAGCGTAGCAGCACGCAGCATCCTGATCTGTTCAAGTTCGATATAATTCTTCAGGAAGTTGATCTCTATTGAAAGCGGCACTTTCTCTTTCGGCGCCTCGTCCACAAAATAGCGCATGATACCGGAGAGCCTTGCGATCACCGTTGCAGCAAGATCACTTTTTGTATACGCGAGATAATAGATATTGTTGAGTGTATTGAAAAGAAAATGTGGCTGCACCTGCGCTTTCAGCAGGTTGAGCTCTGCAGCGGCCTGCTGCAGCTGCATGGACTCCTGTTTGCGTTGAAGATGAAAATAATCATCCAGGATATTCAGTATGGCGCCCAGGAAGAATGCCAGACTGATGGTGATGGTGCTGAACAGGAATTGAGCGAGGCTGAATTTATAGAAACCAAGCTGAGGATGATAAGGAAAAAGCAGCCAGTATTCAAAGGTCATTCGAAGGAAGATCAACGGCAGAAGAAAGAGAATGGAATAGATAAAGAATTCGGTTTTCCTCTTCCTGCGCCAGAATTTCGGCATCAGCCAGAGTGCATTGGTGTACACACAAATTATGTAAGAGCCCACTCCGATAGCACAGGACGTTACGGCCAGGTAAACCGTTTCCCATTTCTGCACACTATACAGCAATAGAAAAAGGAAAAAGAAGATCCACGTTATGCATTGCAGCCATATCAGTTTCCGGGTAAACACTACAAATCGTTTTAGGGCTTAACAAATTACACAAATTAACGGTCTGATCCACAAACAGTGATTTTCCTTCGACCCATTCCCTGTTTTTTTCGATCCATTGCACAAAAGGATTTCGGTCGAAAAAAAACGGGAAGGCAGCGAAGCCGTTTTAACACCCTGCGTCAGACATCTAATATTGCTTCACAAACCTTACACCTGCAAAATCACCTTAAAAAACAAGACAAATGAAAAAACTGGGATCTATCCTGTTCACTGCAACACTGGCCACTGCCCTTGCTGGCCAGGCGCATGCACAAAGGAATGACGAAGAGGCTTCTGTACGGGCCTGCCTGGCGCTCTACCTGAGCTTCGACGCAGCGCAAATGGAAAAAGCCTTCCATCCTTCCGGAACGGTGAAACATATCGATAACAAAACGGGAGCATATAAAGATGAAACGGTGGCTGCATTCCTTGCCCGCGTAAGAGCTATCACCACAAAGCCTGAAAGAAGATCGGAGATCGTTTCACTGAACATCGAAGGAACAGCCGCACAAGCTAAGATCAGGATCGAACAGAAGGAACTGATCTTTACTGATTACATGAACCTGCTGAAGATAGATGGTACCTGGAAAATTGTGAGCAAGATCTTCCAGCGTACAGATAAATGATATGGATGCAAGGGTGTAAGATGCCCTTACTTTGTGTTTTAAAAAAACGGTCGTCCTTTCCAGGACGACCTAATTCATTTAGGGGGATGCATTATTAATGCATACCGGGGAACATCGGCCTGGACCAGGGAATAGTGGCCAGCATAATGAGCAACGCAATGAGGAAGCACCAGAATGCTTTCTTATGTGCGGCTGCGCTGGTGGCTCTTTTTACAGCACCACGACCTACAGTGATCAGCACGATCGCAATGATCATACCGGTGATATGTTCAACAGCGAACTGGCGGTAGGCGCCGTTTTTCATCACTTCTCCCATACCCACGTTCTGGATCAGCTTCAGACCCCATGGTCCGGCGAACCACTGATACAAACCAACCAGCAGAGTAATGTGCGCGGTGATCATCAGGAAGAGATCGATCTTTTTGTCACCCGCATTCACTGGTCTTTTACTGTTCATACCAGATAAATGTCTGAGAATGGCAATGACGATCAACACGAGGATCACCCAGCGGGCGAGATTGTGTAAATGAAGAAGACCATTATACATAGCAAGAAATTTGCGTGAAGGTACAGCGCAAATCCTAATTAGACCAGTTTTTTAGCAGTGTGCTGCCAGTCGCTCGCCTCCGGCGAGTGACTTATATTTGTTCGCCTCCGGCGAACACTGTGTCGCCGGAGGCGACAAAAAAGAAATCGCTCGCCGGAGGCGAGCGACTGGTGGCAAGCCGATCAATCTTCCCAGTCAGCAATGAAAATATTGGTATCCCTGGTGCCTCCATTATTACGGTTACTGCAGAAAACGATCTGCCTCCCGGAATAACTGAACATGGGGAATGCGTCGAAACCTTTGTCCCTGCTCACTTTCTGCAGGTTACTTCCGTCGCCGTTCATCGTATACATATTGAAGGGAAATCCTCTTTTGTATTCGTGATTGGAGGCAAAAATGATGCGCTTGCTGTCAGGCATGAACGAAGGCGCCCAGTTGGCCTGTCCCAACCTGGTAACCTGCTGTACATTTTTTCCGTCTGCATCGGCAACAAATACTTCCATATTGGTGGGAGCCACCAATCCTTCCGCCAGCAGGGCTTTATATTCAGCCAGCTCTGTTTCGTTCTTTGGACGTGAGGCGCGCCAGATCAGTTTCTTTCCATCCGGGCTGAACCAGGCGCCGCCATCATACCCTGGCGTATACGTGATCCTTTTCTCTTTTCCTGTTTTCAGGTCCATCACATACAATTCAAGATCGCCATCCTTCACACTGGTGTACACCATCTTTTTTCCATCGGGGGATAAAGTGGCTTCAGCATCATATCCCGCACTATGGGTGAGTTGCTTCACGATCTTTCCATTGAGGTCCGCCATGAAAATATCATAACTGTTGTACAAAGGCCAGATGTATTTGTTACCGTATTTGGAGCGGTCGGGGACCGGCGGACATTCATCGCCTCCCAAATGCGTGGAAGCATAAATGATATGTTTGCCGTCTTTGGTGAAGAAGGCGCAGGTGGTGCGTCCCTTGCCTGTGCTGATCATTTTGTATTCGAAAGGTTTGCCGGGCTCCGGAATACGGCCCGCAAAGATCTGGTCGCAGTTCAGACCGTCTTTTGCACTGGTCCGCTGGAATACCAGCCATTTCCCATCAAAACTGAAATAAGCTTCCGCATTGTCGCCGCCGAATGTGAGCTGACGGATATTCCTGAAATGTGATTCACCCGGAAACTGAATAGTATCCCTTATTCCAGCCCATTCGGGGATCAATTGAAAAGGTTTACTGAACGCACTGAAAATGCAGGCGGAGAGAAGGATGGCCGCAGGTAACAAAAAGAACTTTCTCATGATTCACAAAGTTTAAATTGCGGGGTGTGAAGGCGGGGCAAAGGTATTTTTGTAAACCACTAATTTTGTCAGAATATTGTCATAACACACTTGCATAAAAACGGTTAGCTTTGCTGGCCTGCTGTTTGTTTGCAGGATCGATTCAATGAGCATTATGATCAACACCAGGAACAGTTTCATTTTCGGCATCTGCCTGATTGTATTGGCAGCCTGCGGAGGCTCAGACCAGTCGGCAAACAGCCTGCTGAACAAAGCGCCATACAAGGGATTGACAGATTCAATCGCCCGTTTTCCGGATGACGCGGACCTGTACAAGAAGAGAGCCGTGCTGCTTTCTCTCAATAACAAACATGAGCTGGCCACTGCCGATTACCAGCAAGCCTGGAAAATGGCGCCTGATGAAAATACAGGTCAGGAATTTGTTGCGAATCTCCTGCTCGTGAACCAGCCACTGGAAGCTGTTGCACTCCTGAAAGAATGCACCATCAAATTCCCGGAGAATCCTGAATTCAGGCGAAGACTCAGTGAAGTGCTGATCCATACCGGCAATAATTCCGCGGCACTGAAAGAATACGATGAGATAATCCGGCTCGATTCCGCCAACTTCGAAGCCTGGTATGAAAAAGGAGTGCTGTTTGCCAGAACAGGTGACACTGCGGCAGCCATCACCTCACTGCAACGCGCATACGAATTACAACCGATCTATTTCATCGGCAATACACTTGCAGACATCTATGCGGCCAGTTTGGACCCACGCACAGTTCCCTTCTGCGATACACTTATCGCCAGGGACTCTCTCAAGATCCAGGTAGAACCACATTTTATCAAAGGAAGATATTACGCTGATTCGAAACTTTATAAACAAGCCCTGGAGGAATTTGAAACCTGCATCCAACTCGACTGGAAATTCACCGATGCGCATCTCGAAAAAGGACTCGTGTATTTCGAAATGAAGGATTACAAAAAAGCATTGGAGACCTTCACCTTCACTACTACTGTTTCCAACAGCAACCCCGATGCTTGGTTCTGGATGGGACGTTGCTATGAAGCGATGGGAGATAAAGAAAATGCCATCCTCAACTACCGCAAGGCCTATGCGCTCGATAAAGGATTTTTGGAAGCCAGGGAAAGAGCCAAACAACTGAACAACTAAACAAATCATTATGCCCATTATTGCCCCCTCTTTGCTCGCCGCTGATTTTCTACATCTGCAGTCAGCATGCGATATGCTCAATAAAAGTGAAGCCGACTGGTTCCACCTTGATGTAATGGACGGCAGATTTGTTCCCAATATCAGTTATGGCCTGCCCGTGATTGAGCAGATCCGCAAAACCACCAAAAAGGTTTGCGATGTACATCTCATGATCCTCGAACCGGAAAAATATGCTGAAGCATTCAAAAATGCAGGCGCCGATATCCTCACCGTTCATCTCGAAGCCTGCGTACACCTTCACCGGAACCTCCAACAGATCAAAAGCCTGGGAATGAAAGCCGGTGTGGCCCTCAACCCGCATACACCTGTGAGCCTTTTGCAGGATGTGATACACGACATTGACCTGGTGCTGATCATGAGTGTGAACCCAGGCTTTGGTGGACAAACATTCATCCCCCATACCCTGGAAAAGCTCAAACAACTGCGCCGCATGGTGGATGAAAAGAAATTGTCTACCGTCATCGAGGTGGATGGAGGCGTAACGCTGGATAATGCGGCTTCCATCGTTCAGGCCGGCGCCACCGCACTGGTAGCGGGCAGTACCGTGTTCAACTCCTCCGACCCCATCGCTACCATCGCCCAATTGAAACAGGTTGGGTGATCGGGAAATTTCTACTAATTTCGACTGCACAAAAAAATACTGCCGGTGAGAGCTATCCTGCTAACGTTGGTTTACCTGATACTTATCCTTCCCCAGGCTGCCCTTGCCCAGAAAAAACCTGCAACACTTTCAGGGAAAGTGGTGGACGAGAACGAAAATCCACTGGCCCGGGTGTCTGTAACCATATTGGGTAAACGAAATGGCGTATCCACTTCCGATTCCGGCACATTCACTATCCAGGCGCCTTCAAACAAGGCTTTCGCACTGGTATTCTCCTTCACTGGTTACAAATCCGTTCAGCGCAATTTCCTGCTCAGTGAGAACGAAGCTGAATTTGTGGTAGTGCGCATGGAACGCGGCACCGGAATGCTGGACCCTGTAGTAGTTACTGATCAGCGGCAAAGACGGGAAGCAGGCCTCGTACTCATCAATCCAAAGAACGCCATCAATATCCCCTCTCCTGGCGGCGGCATCGAAAGCCTGATCAAAGTATTTGTAGGATCGAATAATGAACTCACTTCTCAATATTCCGTGCGCGGTGGTAATTACGACGAGAACCTCGTGTACGTAAATGATTTCGAGATCTTCCGTCCTTATCTCGTCCGCAGCGGACAGCAAGAAGGTCTCAGCTTCATCAACCCCGAGCTCGCACGCAATGTGAGCTTCTACAATGGGGGCTTCCAGGCGCGCTACGGCGACAAGATGAGCTCCGTACTCGATATCCAGTACAAGAAACCCAAAACATTCGGCGGCTCCGTGTATATCGGGTTACTGGAACAGGGCCTGCACCTGGAAGGCGCTTCGAAGAACGGCAAATTCACCTATCTCGTTGGCGTCCGCAACAGGAGCAACCGCAACTTGCTCAGCAGCCAGGAAACCAAGGGCAATTATGTTCCCTCTTCTGCCGACCTGCAGGCGCAGCTCACTTACCAGATCAATCCCCGCAATTCACTGGAACTGCTCGGAAATATCTCCCAGACCAAATTCACGCTGCTGCCGGAATACAGCCAGCTTACCAGCAGTGTGTTCTCCCCGCTTTTCAGCGCCAACCTGGGCCTCGACATCTTTTTTGAAGGAAAGGAAGAAGATCGATATCGCACCAATATGATCGGTCTCGCCTGGATCCAGCAGCCCAACAAAAACCTTCGACTCAAATGGATGGCCAGCCGTTTCGAGAATGATGAAAAAGAATCCATCGATATCATGGGCGCTTACCTCTTCGGCGATCGCTCCTTCGATAAAGGCAAGCCCGAATTCGGCATGATCACCAATCCGCTGGGCGCAGGTGTATACCAGAATTTTGCACGCAACAAACTCAATATCGCACTCTATAATTTCTCACATAAGGGAAGCTACAACCAGGGCAAACATTTTATTCAATGGGGACAAACTGTAGAACGGCAATCCATAACCGATAAACTCAATGAATGGGAATACCAGGATTCTGCCGGTTACAATATTCCCTATAATCCCAATATGTTCGAGCTCAGCAAAGTGCTGAAAGCAAAAGCTGATATCGATGTGCTGCGCCTGTCGGGCTATATCCAGGACAATATCATTTTCCAGGATTCGTCCGACTTCACCTTACAGGCCGGCATCCGTTACAATTATAATGATCTCAATAAGGAGTTCCTGCTCTCGCCCCGTATCGGATTCAGCTGGAAACCCGGCAACTGGGAACGCGATATCATTTTCCGCGGAGCAGCAGGTCTCTATCATCAACCTCCTTTTTACCGTGAGCTTCGCCGTTATGACGGCAGCATCAACAAAGACCTTAAAGCACAGAAAAGCTGGCAGATCGTGGGTGGCATGGATTACAATTTCAAATCCGGCAATCGCCCCTTCCGCTTCACCGCAGAAGCATACTACAAGAACATGTGGGATGTTGTTCCCTACGATATAGACAATGTGCGTATCCGTTACTTCGGCGAGAACCGCGCCAAAGCCTACGCCACCGGCCTGGAGCTCCGCCTCTTCGGCGAACTGGTGAAAGATGCAGAAAGTTGGGTCAGCCTCGGCTTCATGCGCACGCGCGAAGACCTCGACAAAGACACTTACTATGATTATACCCTGGACGATAACAATAATCCCACCGACAGCACCCTCAAAGAAGGAGGCTGGTTCCGCCGTCCATCCGACAGGCTGATCACTTTTGGCATGTTCCTGCAGGATTATCTCGCCACCAACAAGAATTTCAAGGTTTACCTGAACTTCCTTTATGGCAGCAACCTGCCTTACAATATTCCCAACAGCGTGAAATACCGCAATGCACTCGAGATCGATCCCTATATCCGCATAGACATTGGCTTCAGTGCCCTCCTGCTCGACAGCGAGAAGAACAACCGCCGAAGTCATAATCCTTTCCGCAACTTCGAGAATATCTGGGCCACGCTGGAAGTGTTCAATCTTATCGATCGCGACAATACCATTTCCTATATGTTGATCAAGGATTTCTCCAACACAGTTTTCGCCATGCCAAACAGGCTAACACCCCGCTTGCTAAATCTTAAATTGATTGCGCGTTTTTAGAAAATTCATCAAATTGTCACTTATCCATTATCGTTATTCAGCAGTTTCCCGCTGATGGCATCAGATTTTATAAAGGTGATACATAACCGTAATGCTCGTCCATTTTTCTTCCCAATTCCCACCCCATTCCCGTTCCGGGACTGATCCAGCCCGTGCCAATCCTATATGTAATTGATAATCAATAACTCCAAACTCTGGCATCAGTTTGGCAATTTGATAAACATCAACCGAACCGGAAAAATAACATCAAGATATTGAATAGAGGATAAGGTAAGGTTGAGGACTCTGGTTGTAGCATTTGCTGTCTCGGGTTTGTTCGATTGAGGTGAGGAAACAAACCAACGCGGGAGGTTTTTTATTGAGCTTTTGTAGAAGAGATGGAACGGTGGAACATTATTCAACTTCTTCGCTTTTGTTTCCAGGACCTCAATCGAACATACCCTCGTCAGCATCTCTCCGAATGTGCATCATTCAATGCTGATTATTCAGGCCATCACTTAATATTTAATTTTTCTATGAACACTCAAACAGTGTTCATTTTTTTTATTTCTATTTTCCCTTTCAATTAATCAAGCAATTACAAGCTACCACACTTCTTCAACCCGCTACAGTTCTTCACTTCAGTGAATCTGTCTCCTGCTCACCACAGATGTATAGAAAACACCAATTATTGAAATACGGTTAATCATTAACGTTACCACTTTATATATTTCACATTTTAGATCAGCCAGGCAATTCAAATTCAATTACTGCATTGTTCAGAGCAATTTTTGATTTATTGATTCATTAAATTAAATCATGTACAAGATCAACTCAGAATCATCAATTGAATTCAAATATGAGCTTCTTAATTTTTTGTCTGATACTTTTCCTTAATCTTCCAAAAAGAAAAACTGCCGCACTTCCAGCCCATAGAGCAAAGGGATAATGAAAAGCCGGCCTTGAAAATGTAAGCGAAGCAGCCCGGTCATATTCTCCTGTCCCATCTTTCCCCACCCTGCTCAATAAACATCCTCCTGCGCCGGTTCATTTTCCAGCCGGCGTTCATTTCCCTTTGCGACCCCATTTTCCCAGGCTTTTCCATTTCCGGGAAAAAACAAACAGCTGGCAAGATCACAATCATCTAAAAATCAATCTTATATATTTCTGGCATCTCCTTAGCATATCTCTTATCAGAATAACAAATCGAAACTTATGATCAATGAAATGCTGGTAAATCCTGATCCGTTTGCCAGATCGTTTACGCTAGAAATCAGTTGTGATCAGAATTTACACGCCATTGTCCGGTTAATTAATTCGGAAGATCGAATTATCAAGTTATTCTCCTGGTACCTGCTCAAGGGAGCGAACATCACAAACATCGATGATATTTTATTCACCAGTAGTGGTAAGTGCAGACTGGATGTGATCAATCAGCATGGTGAATTGTTACACAGTATCGATGTAACCCAATCAGATCAGGATAGTAGCAACACTCTCTGAAACCCGACCCCTAAATCCTAAACCGTAGGTCACATTTTTCATAGTTCTTCATAGGTTAATGGTTAATGGTTAAATGGTTAATGGCTCTTGATTTAAATGGCAAGCACTACATCCCCTTGCCCTAAACCGTAACAGTATTTTTGCTTGATCCCTACCCATGTCCGCTGCCTTGCATCTGAAGGCAGCTTTTTTTTATAATTTTGGGCATGGCAAAACTTAGTGTCAATATCAATAAATTCGCTACCCTGCGTAATAGTCGTGGTGGCAACAATCCCGATGTAGTGAAAGCTGCTGTGGATGCACAGTTGTTCGGCGCTGACGGCGTAACCGTTCATCCCCGCCCTGATGAGCGACATATCCGCTACCAGGATGTACGCGATATCAAGAAGATCATTACCACTGAATTCAATATTGAAGGCAATTGCCGCGAACAGAAATTCATCGATCTGGTGTTGGAAACAAAACCACACCAGGTGACGCTTGTTCCGGATGCTGAAGGACAGCTTACTTCCGATCATGGATGGGATACCATCAGGTACAAAGATTATCTGAAAGAAGTGATCCCGGTTTTCCAGCAGGCCGGCATCAGGGTTTCCATCTTTGTGGACCCTGTTGTTGAAATGGTGAATGGCGCCGCAGAAACAGGAACGGATAGAATTGAACTTTACACTGAGGGATATGCGAAATCATTCCATGCAGGAAAGGAACAGGCTGTTGCTCCATATGTGGCCGCTGCCAAACGCGCTGCTGAGCTGAAGCTCGGCATCAATGCAGGTCATGATCTGGACCTGGAAAACCTGGCATGGTTTGCGCATCAAATACCGGCGTTGGATGAAGTGAGTATTGGTCATGCATTGGTTTGTGATGCATTGTACCTGGGGTATGAGAATGCCGTGCAGTTGTATAAAAGACAATTGAGCAAGATGAAGTAGTTCGCCGGAGGCGAACAAATAGAAGTCACTCGCCAGAGGCAAGCGACTGGCCACAGGCTGACAACTGATAACAACAATAAACAAAAAACCCCGGTCAATTGCTGTGCCGGGGTTTTGCATTGTAATTATGGGTATCAGTTATAATGCAGTTTGAGTTCCACTCGTCTGTTCTTTGCACGACCGGCAGTGGTTTTGTTGTCGGCTACAGGACGATCCTGCCCAAAGCCTGCAGCGTTGATGCGATCATCGCTCACACCGCGCTTCACGAGATAATCATGAACAGCCTGCGCACGTTTTTCGCTCAGCGTAAGGTTCTTATCGGCTTTGCCGGTATTATCTGTATGACCTTCAACGTCCAGTTTGAGATTGGGATCTTCGTTCAGTAGTTTCGCCACATCATCCAGGGATTTATGGGATTTTGCCAGCAATTGATAACTGCCTGTTGCAAAGAAAATATTCTTCGCAGCCACATCGATCCTTTTCTTTATTTCTTCCTTCACTTCAGGACAACCCTGGTTGGAAACAGGTCCGGGAAGATCTGGACATTTATCTTCTTCATCATTCACGCCATCTTTATCGCGGTCTGGAACCGGGCAGCCATCGTAGCGGGCAACACCTTTCTCGTTGGGACATTTATCCACTTCATCATTGATGCCGTCCCCATCCGTATCAGGAATAGGACATCCCTGGTAACGTGCAAGACCGGCCACATCTGGACATTTATCTTCAGGATCAGGGATTCCGTCTCCATCCTTGTCAGGACAACCTTTGAACTGCGCCAGTCCGGGAATATCCGGACAGGCATCCAGGCTGTCTACGATACCATCGCCATCTGTATCTTTTGGTGGCGGTGGAGGAATGGGAACAGGAACAGGCGCGGCTGCTCTTTTCTTTTTACCGATCACACCGGCCAGGCCGATGCTGTGATAGAAATGATAATTGGCAGATTCGGTTACTGGTATACGGTACTGGGAGTTCACCACCAGGAAGGCTTCATTCAAAATGTTGAACTGAACGCCCACACCTGCTGGAATGAATGCACCGAATGTGCCTTTGTACATTGAAGCACCCAAACCCGCCTGCAAATAAGGCGATACCACGTACTTGTTGGAAAACATTTTGCCGCGTACTGAAACATCGCCTTCCAGGAGGAAATTGTCTTTTCCGAAAGTAGATCCATCCCTGCGGATATAATCCAGGAAAGAACCGGCAAGCGTAGTGGTAAAATCGAAATGCCTGTTGAGGCCTTCCATGTAATTGATAGCAAGTCCCGGACTCATGTCTTTGATCTTGCCAAACTTTTTGTCTCTCAATGCAGTTCCCAGGGAAGTGTTCCTTATATTCTGAGCCGACTTGAAGTCGTTAAAGAAAAAGTGGACGCCTAAAGTGGGGTTCTGAATATCGTCATCCTGGCCAAAAGCAATCTGAAATGAGATGAGAAAAAAGAAAAGGTGTAGTAGGATTCTCTTCATAACGAAACAGTTTTGTAATCGTATAGAACAAAAATAGCGGGGTACCTATTAAAATGAAAAATAATTTATTAACTGCGGTTAATAAGTAAAGGGCCGGTAAAGATTTGCTCACGCCTGCAACAAAACGGGCATTACGGGGTGGCTGGCTTGTTCTTGCCCAGATATTCCACTTTCACGCGCGTTAGCCCGTGACCGGTATACCCGAGTGTTTTTGCTGCAATATGACTTAGGTCAATCAGACGTTTGTTCAGGTGATGCATTCGGTCTGTGATCCTGAGGATCACGCTTCGCTTGTTCCGGATATTGGTGACGCGAACCCAGCAATTGAGAGGGAGCGTATTGCAGGCAGCGGTCATCTTCTTTTGGCTGAAAATCTCGCCATTGGCGGTTTTGCGGCCTTCAAACTTATTGTGATAGAAACTGGCTATTCCGTATTGTACTTTAGGGACCTTCTTCTTTTTGGTCATGTGAACACTGTCTTCCGCTGCTGCCTGGGCTTTTACTACAGCAGGGGTTATGAACGATAAGACAGCATAAAGGGCCCATTTTTTCATAGTCCAGGGGATTTTATTGGATGGCCTTGTCGGCAAAGTACCTTTCCTTCAGGATCTTGTCTTCTCCATAAATATCTTCATAAATTTTCAATTTTCCATCTTTTCCCTCGCAGGAAAAGTAACGGATATAGATAGGTACTCTTTTGAACCCGGATACCACATGTTTTTCTTCACGCTTGATCCAGTTCCTCAACGTATCGGGATGAAAGCGGTCTGTATCGTTCCTCACCAGGAAGTCTGCCAGCTTCATGAACTCTTTCACTCTTACACATCCATGGCTCATGGCGCGGTAACCGCGACTGAACAACCAGCGTGCATTGGTATCGTGCAGGTATACATCATGCTTGTTCGGGAAATTGAACTTCAGAACACCCAGGGAATTGTCATCGCCCTGACGCTGCTTTATCAGGTAAGGAAAATTCCCTTTGCGCAGGACGGTCCAGTCGATCAAATACGGATCAATGATGCTATCGTTGCGGTCCACCACCATCAGGTTCTCTTTACTGAGATAGTTCACATCTTTTTTGATCTTCGGCAGCATCTCTTTATAGATGATGCTGTAGGGCACTGTCCACTGGGGATAAGTGATGAAATTACTCACGGCAGAGGTCAGCAATGGCGTTCTTGTGCGCGGCTGCCCCACAATAACGCGTGACTCAAGGGCAATCGTATCTGCATCATGCACACGAAGATTATAACCGGGCAGGTTCACCAGGATATATGTCTCGGGGAAACTGTCGGTCGACATCTTATAACGGTCAAGCGTAATAGCTACTCGCTTGAATTTTTCCCAGTCGGTATAATTGAGCGCCGCTACGGTGTTCTCATTGGGGCGACCTGTGGGCTTCAATCCTTTTTTGGTTTGGTATTCTTTCAGCACTGTACGCCAGGTAGCGCTGTCTACCGGATCCGTTGCAGAAGGAAGGTAATCGTCTTCAAACAACCTTCTTTGTAATGATCTGTAAAATGCTGCACTGTCTTTCAGCGGGTAGCTATAGCTGAGTGTTGTATATCTTTTGAACGGGCCGATAGAATCGAGATAAGATTTCAGTCCCCGCTTGAGATCTGCATAACCCTGGTAAGTGGGCTCCAGCGCCTGTAAGGTGCCGGTCACATTGCGGGTTTGACGGACCTGGTCCAGCACACCGGGATAATAACCGGGGCCGAGAATGGAATCGGTACGGATATAAAGACTGTCGTCATAAAAATGTCCCTGTTTAAGATGACGGGCCACTAGCAGGAATGCATCGGTCATCATCAGTTCGGCGCGGCTCCAGAGTGCTGCATTCTTACGGGCAGAGGAATCGTGAACGATCTGGTCACGCATGCTGTTGAGTGCACGATAGTGATAATCTGAAGGGAATAATCCGTATTCTTTTGAATTGGCAATGAAATGGAAGAAGTTTTCACCGATGGCGTTCCATTGCTCCTGTGTACACCAGATGGGCTGGTGATTGCTGCGTATATAAGCTTCGTTCACCAGCTTATCGTCTGCAAGCACCACGGTATCGTTGAGCCTGCCTTTATTGTCGAGCATGTAGGACAATGCGGATTTGATGTTATCGCTTACGCGCACTTCAAATTTTTCTGGCTGCTCTACAATGTCTTTGTCCTTTGGCTTCTCTCCTCCTCCGCAGGCGGTGAGGGCCAGCAAAAAAACGAATATGCAACCAGTTACTCCAGCATTCAAGTGCTTATTCATGTAATATCCTTATTGTTCCGGTATAATTTTATTGTACCTTACTTCATGATGTAATTCATCGTCACCCAGTTGCAATGCTGTACAAAATACTATTTCACCCCAATATTCCCAAAGTCCTAGTGTTATTTCTTGCCTTACACAATGCAGCTTCGGCTCAGCAGACTATTACCAGTGCTTACGGAGTTCCGGTTGTAGTGCAGAAATCGCAGTATGAAAAGGGTGTTAAAAAAGATTCCCTACATAGGATGGTTGAACTGCGTACGGTAATTCCAGGCATTGTGTATGATCTCCGGTACGCTACCAGAAACAACTTCATGCACCGGCGAATGTATCCCAAAAATACAAATTCTACTTTTCTCCGCCTGCCGGCCGCCCTGGCGCTGCAGAAAATACAATACGAATTGAATGCCAAAGGTTACGGATTGAAAATTTTTGACGGGAAAAATACGGATTCAGGGCCTACGATACGGAGTGGTGGCATTACTACTGGCCCAATGACAGGGAATACCAGGTGCTGGATATTCCTTTCCGGCAATTGGGACCCCAATAATCCTACAGTTTTTCTACGGCAGTAACTGCTTCGATATTGATAGGGCCGTATACATGCGGATAAGTGGCAGCATTGGATGGGCTCCATTCGTAGATCAGCTGGCTTTTCAGTTTCGCAGTATCGATGCTCAGCTTCAGCAATTTCGTTTTTCCCTCGAAATAACGTTGTAGTACATCCGGGATCTGGTCTTCCTGGCTGCAATGGATAAATCCCTCCTCCTTCAGGCTGGCGGCTTCATAAAAGCCTGCCGCTTTCGCAGCGATCCATTCCGGTTCTGTTGTGATGTGAAATATTACAGGCATAGGTTTATAATACTCTTTTGATATGTTGTTCCATCAGCAAAAGATCGGCCAGCACCATGGAGGTGACGGCTTCCAGCACCACGGGCACACGAAGTGCAATGCAAAGATCATGGCGCCCCTTCACTGAAAAAGTTTCTGTCTGCTGTGTTTCCCAGTTAAGGGTCTGTTGTTCTTTGGGCGTGCTGCTGGTAGGTTTGATAGCGATACGGAATACCAACTCATTGCCATTGGTGATACCACCTACAATGCCGCCTGCATGATTGGTAGCGGTTTGTCCTTCCATGTTGAGGATGGCATCATTGTGATCACTGCCGAACATGCGCGCTGCTGCAAAGCCGGTGCCGAACTCGATCCCGCGAACAGCGGGAATAGCAAATACAGCATGACTGAGTAATGATTCTGCAGAATCGAAGAATGGCTCTCCCAATCCTGCGGGCAATCCGCTCACGCGGCATTCTACTATGCCACCGATACTGTCTTTGGCATCGATCGCTTTTTGCAGTCCTTTATCCAGGTCAGCTTCTCCTCCTATTTCCAGGATCTTCGCTTCTACATTCACGTTAGCAGTGGCTGCCAGTTTTTTAGCGATCACACCCGCAGCTACAAGGCAGACCGTAAGCCTTCCGCTGAAATGCCCGCCGCCCCTGAAGTCTTCGAAGCCTCCGAATTTCTGATGCGCTACAAGATCCGCATGGCCCGGACGCGGCACTGCACGCTGCTTTTCGTAATCACCGCTGCGCGTATTCTTATTGTCGAAGAGAATGGTCATGGGCGCCCCGGTAGACTTGTTGTTGAAGATACCGGTTTTGAAGATGGGCAGATCGTCTTCCTTGCGCGGCGTGGTGCCCTTCTGCATGCCGCCTTTCCTGCGTTCGATATCCGTTACGAAATCTTCAGCAGTGAGTGAAAGGCCGGCCGGACAACCATCGATATTCACGCCCACACTTTCTCCATGCGATTCGCCAAAGATGGTTACCCTGAATAATCTTCCAAATGCGTTCATAATATTGTCAGTTCATTATTGTAAAGATACGGTAGCGCCCAGTTGTTGCAGGTGCGCATAGAAATCGGGATAAGATTTATTGATGGCATCAGCTGATTCAATGGTTACAACCGATGATGCTTTCAATCCTGCCACGGCACAGGCCATCGCAATGCGATGATCGTGGTGCGAATAAGTGGTGGCGCCCTTCAATCCTTTGCCGCCGTGAATGATCATGAGATCATCCTGCAGATCGATCTGTACGCCCAATTTACCGAACTCTTCCTGTAATGTAAGAGCGCGGTTGCTTTCCTTATGAGTGAGCCTTTTTGCGCCTTCGATCACGGATTTGCCATCACAGTAAGCGGCTAAGGCTACCAGTGGCGGAAAGAGATCAGGGCATTCAGTGGCATTGAAATGGAATGCTTTCAATGGAGCAGGACCAATTTCAATCTTATCGGTCTGCACACTGATCTTTGCACCGCTGCTCATCAGCGCCTGCAATACCTCGCGGTCTGCCTGCGTGGAGAATACATCCAATCCCTTTACGGTGATATCTCCTGCAATGGCGCCTGCCACCAGCAGGAACGCCGCTCCGCTCCAATCCCCTTCCACCGTGTATTCCAGCTCACCGTTCTTTGGAGTGGAAGCATTAGCAGGAAAATAAAAAGATTCATAATTCCTGTTTTCCACTTTCCATCCGAAATCCTCCATCACCTTCAAAGTAAGATCGATATATGGTTTGGATTTGAGATCAGTAACGGTGAGGGCTACGTCAGCAGCACCTGCTGCTGCATAAGACATCAGCAGTCCGGTGAGGAATTGAGAACTAAGCGATCCATCCACTGTGATGGACGCCGGTTTCAACGGCCCTTTGATGATCAGGGGCAGCTTTCCTTTATTGGATTGTATTTCCACGCTTAACTGCGGTAATACCGTATCAAAAAAATCCATCGGTCTTGTTGTGAGACTGCCGGTCCCGTTGATGGCAATGGTCCTGTCTGCCAATGAAATGATGGGTGTGAACATCCTTATTCCCAATCCGCTTTCGCCGCAATTCACTTCATCCTTTACTGGCTGAACGCCATTGCTGGTTACACGTAACGTGCCATCCGCCTGCATTTCCAGCTTTGCGCCCAATGCGGTGATCACGCCGATAGCGGCCTGATCATCATTGGAATGACCAGGATTATGAATGATGGTGATACCTTTTCTCAATAAAGCGGCTGCGCATGCCCGTTGCATAGAACTTTTACTTGCAGGCGCAACGATATTTCCTTTAATGCCTGATGGTTGTACTATTGCGATCATGCCGGTAATTCCTGGATTAAAGTTTGCAATTGGTTCATCGGGATCTGTTGCACGATCCCTTTTCCGATCTTACTCAACAACACATAATTCATGCTGGCCCTTTCCTTCTTCTTATCTTTTTGCAACACTTCGAAAGCTGCATGGTGATCATATTCCGCATAGGTAGGCAACCCGTACTGGCTCAGTACACGCACTACGCGATCCGTTTCTTTGAAACCCGCAAGCGCTGCGGAAAGATGACAGGCCGCCGTCATGCCGATGGAAATAGCCTGGCCATGTGACAGTTCATACATATTCTCGATAGCATGACCAAGTGTATGTCCAAAGTTCAGCAGGCGGCGGTCGCCCTGTTCAAATTCATCTGTAATTACCACTTTCGATTTGAGCATGGCATTGCGGAGGATGAGTTTGCCCAATGCAGTTTTATCTTTTTTGTAGAAGTTCAGTTTTTTGCTTTCCAGCTCTTTGAACATGGCAAGGTCCCTGATACAGCTATGTTTGATGATCTCGGCAAAGCCGTTGATCCATTCAGCGTCCGGCAGGGTTTTCAGCAGGCTGTAATCGTAGAGCAGGAAGTCGGGTTGACGGATGGTACCTGCAAGATTTTTATAGATCCCCACGTCCACACCATTCTTGCCGCCGATACTGGCATCCACCATTGCGAGTATAGTAGAAGGAACAAAGCCGCAACGGATCCCGCGCATATAGATGGCCGCTACATAACCGGTGAGATCTGTTACAACACCACCGCCAACGCCCACCAGTGTGGTCTTGCGGTCTGCGCCGGATTCGATGAGCTGCTCTATCACACTGTCTACCGTTGCCTGCACTTTGAATGCTTCGCCTGGGTTGAGTACGATGCAGTTCCAGCCCTTGAATTTCTTTGCCTGGGCCTGAAAAATATTCTCATCGGTGATGATCACTGTATGCTCCTTCCCTGCCAGTTTTTCCAGCATAGTGAAGTCAGCATCGAAGTAGTAATCAACTTTCTTTGATGAGAACTGACATGATTTTTTTTGCATGCTATAGTTGTACTTTATCGAAAACTTCCAGTTCGCTTTCGAGCGATTTCGTCTTATGGTATTCTTCCTGCCTGCCGATGAAATCACCTACCTGCTTCACTCCTGAAGGGCTTACCGTGTAAGCGGCAAAATTCTCTTCCCATTCGAACGGTTCTGCGAGCAGATTGGAATTGTTGATCCAGTTTGACGCTTCCGTTTTGAGGGCTTTCATTACCTGCAGGAGGTTCTGCGCGGGATGCAATTGTATCAGCAGATGCAGATGATCTTCCACGCCGTTCACAGCCGTTACTTTGGTGCCCTTCGCAGACGCGTCTTGCTGCAGGTGTGCAAACAGTACGGTACGGATGGGTTTCTTCAGTAATGGTTTCCGTTCGTGAACGGTTACGATCACATGAACAAAGAGCCAGATCTTATGGTTGTTGACGACCACTTAAGCGTTCATGATCTTGTTCTGGTGGTTGATACTTTCCATGTGCACAGCGTCGAAATACTTTGTAATGAATTCCTTGCTGAGGCCGAGTTTGTCGCCCTGTTTGAAAGCGCGCTCCAGGATCTCGTTCCAGCGGTTGGTTTGCAGGATGGTGATCTCGTTGTTCTTTTTGTAGAGACCGATCTGTTCTGCCACTTTCATACGCTGTCCGAGGATCTGCATCAGTTCATCATCCAGGTGGTTGATCTGCTGGCGGAGTTTCTCGAGGGCTGCATGGAATTCTTCGGAGGCGGAATCTTCTTTTCTCCAAACGATCTCGTCGAGCATTTCAGCGAGGCGCTCTGGGGTTACCTGTTGTTTGGCATCGCTCCATGCTTTATCAGGGTCGATATGAGATTCGATGATGAATCCGTCGTAGTCGAGGTTCACGGCTTTCTGCATCACGTCCAGGAGGATATCTCTTCTTCCGCAGATATGCGAAGGGTCGTTGATGAAGGGAAGCTCAGGATTGCGGCGTTTCATCTCGATGGCGAGGTGCCACATGGGGGCATTGCGGTATTCGGAGTTACCGTATGCGCTGAATCCGCGGTGGATCAGGCCGATCTGGTCGATACCTGCTTTGGCTACGCGTTCAACAGCACCGGTCCACAATTCGAGGTCGGGGTTGATGGGATTCTTGATCAGTACAGGCACTTTCACACCTTTGAGTGCATCAGCCACTTCCTGTACGCTGAAGGGGTTAACAGTGGTGCGGGCGCCTATCCAGAGCACGTCTACATCGAAGTGAAGCGCATCTTCCACCTGTTTGGCGGTAGCCACTTCTACTGTGATGGGAAGTCCGGTGAGTTTCTTTGCCTGCTGCATCCAGGGGAGGCCCTTGGTTCCGATGCCTTCGAAGGAACCGGGACGTGTGCGGGGTTTCCAGATTCCTGCGCGGAGCATGTTCACTTTTCCGGTTTTTGCGAGACGCTGTGCTGTTTCCAGCACCTGTTCTTCTGTTTCTGCGCTACAGGGGCCTGAAATGATCAGGGGACGTTTCTTCCAGGTTGCCTGCACTGTTTCCTTCATGGTTGTTTCACTAACTGTCATACAATGAATTTGAAAATTTGAATATGTCTGTGTCTTGATTTTTTGTTTTCCAGCCGGCAGACGTATTCAAATTTTCAAATCCTGTTTTGAATTATCGTCTGCTGTCTGCGTCGTTCATTCTGATCCTTCTACCCTTGTAGTTCTTGCCGTCGATAGCGCGGATCATCTGACTTGCTGCACGTTTATCGATTTCGATCCAACTGTTCATTTCCTTCATATCGATCCTGCCGAGCACATCTTTTCTGAGATCGCTCATATCCAGGATGAACTGGAGGAAGCTGGCCTTATAGAATCCGTCCTTGGTGCCAAGATTTACGAAGAGGCGTGCATAATCTCCGCCACCGCCGTACTCACGGCCACGCGTATCCCTGCGTGTTCTGTCGCCGCCGCGCTCGAAACGTCCACGGTCCATTCCGCGGTCCATTCTTTCCCTGCGGGCATCCGGGCGAACGTTGAGGTCTTCCGCATTCTCATAATATTTGAGGAAGCGGTCGAATTCCATGGCAGCAACACGTTTCAGGATCTCCTCTTTGCTCATGTCTGCAAACTTCTCTTCCAGCATGGGAACATAAGTTTCATAGTCGCCATGGCTGATATCGGTTTGCAGCAGTTTATCCATGAAATGGTAGAACTGCTTGCGGCAAACATCCTTTCCGCTGGGGATCTCCAGTTTGTGGAACGGAGCCTGAACGATGGATTGGATCTGGCGCATCTTGCCGGTTTCACGTACATGCACAATGGACATACAGATACCTGTGTTGCCTGCGCGTCCTGTACGGCCGCTGCGGTGCGTATACACTTCCACGTCATCAGGTAACTCGTAGTTGATCACATGCGTGATATCTTTTACGTCGATACCCCTTGCTGCCACATCCGTTGCAATCAGGAGCTGTAAGGTCTTTTCCCGAAATTCGCCCATTACCTTGTCGCGTTGCTGCTGTGTTAGATCTCCATGCAGTGCATCGATATCATAGCCTTCGCGGGTCAGTTTTTCGGCGATCTCCTGTGCGTCTGCCTTGGTGCGGGTAAAGATGATGCCATAGATACCCGGGTTGAAATCGATCAGTCTTTTCAGCGCCTGGTACCTGTGTTGTGCAGAGGTAACATAGTACTGGTGATCGATATTCTTGTTGGCGGTGTTCACCTTTCCTACCGTGATCTCGAAAGGCTCTTTCATGTAGCGTTTGCTAACACGTTTGATCTCCGGTGGCATGGTAGCGCTGAACAGCCAGGTGGCCTCACGGTTAGGGGTATTCTGAAGGATGAATTCGATATCATCCTTGAAACCCATGTTCAGCATTTCATCAGCCTCATCCAGCACCACATATTTGATCTCTTCGAGATTGATCGCTTTGCGTTCGATCAGGTCAATCAGGCGGCCGGGTGTTGCCACCACGATCTGCACGCCTCTTTTCAGTTCCCTGATCTGTTGCCCGATGGATGCTCCGCCGTACACTGCGGCCACATACATCTGGGGCAGGAATTTCTTGAAACCTTCCATCTCGGTAACGATCTGGAGGCACAATTCTCTTGTAGGGCAAACTACCAGCGCCTGGGGGTGTCTCTGTTTCTCGTCTACAAGGTGCAGTAAAGGCAATCCGAATGCGGCTGTTTTCCCCGTACCGGTCTGCGCCAGCCCCACCAGATCTTTGGTGCCGCTGAGCAACACAGGAATCGCTTGTTCCTGAATAGGTGTCGGGTTTTTATAGCCAAGTGCATCGGTAGCCTGTACCAACCTGGCATCTAAACCCAACGCGTCGAAAGTCGTCATAAAGTAAAAAATTTGCGCAAAGGTACTGCATACGGCGGCGATGGCCTAAATTATCCTTCCAAAGAGCTGAAAAGCAATGCTAGCGCAGCAAAAAGAACGCAGCAATGCCCAGGCATAAGAGCCCTGCTGCGAGATTCACCCACAGCTTATAGTTTTTCCCCAGGGCCAGCTCCATCCTCTCAGACTTTGCCGATCCCCAGAATAACCATTTTGATCTTGTAATTGCCAGGTAGAGGCAGATAATGCCGAACCCGGCAAAGAACAGGGTATCGAAATTCCAGTTCATTTGATGATCCTCCTGATTTTATTGGCCTGCTCGATCAGTTCCTGCAGGTACTCGAAGTTCTCCTTTTCCAGGCAGGATTTGAATTTCCGGAGCTGGCTGATATGTTCGTTCAGCACATCCAGCACATGCTCCTTGTTCTGCATGAAGATCGGCACCCACATGGCGGGATTACTCTTGGCCAGTCTCACAGTACTTTCGAAACCACCACCGGCCAGTTCAAAGATGGCATCTTCCTCCTTCTCTTTTTCCAACACTGTATTGGCCAGGGCGAAAGATGTGATATGCGAGATATGGCTCACGTAGGCCGCATGCATATCATGACTGTCAGCATCCATATAACTCAGTCGCATGCCCAGCTGACGGTACACGTTCTCGATGATATCCACGATCACGGGATCGCTTTTCTCTTTTTCACAGATCACACAGGTCCTTCCGGTGAATGCGTCCTGCACCGCAGCTTCCGGACCGCTGTACTCTGTACCCCACATCGGGTGTGTGGCCACGAAGCGATGACGCATCGGATGATCCGCCAGTGATGCACAGAGTACAGATTTGGTTGAGCCTGCATCCACCACTATTTGTTGATCGGTCACCAGGTCCATGATCTGATTCATCACAGGGATGGTGGTATCTACGGGGATGGCAACGTAAATGAGATCGCTGGCGCGGACGGCGTCTTCGAGACTCATGGCCTCATCTATCAGTCCGAGTTCAATTGCTTTGTCTGCACTGGATTTGGTACGGCTGACGCCGATCACTTTTTTGGTGAGGCCGAGGTTCTTCAAAGCCAGGCTGAAGGATCCGCCGATCAGGCCCACACCTACTATGGTAACTGCATTGAACATGCTATGCCGTAACTTTTGCTGTTGTTAAAAAATGCTGTACGCGTTCGATGCTCTGCTGCAGTTTCTCTTCACTGCTGCAGAGGCTTACACGCACATATGGATTGCCGGCATTGCCGAAGATGCCGCCGGGTGTGATGAATACATTGGCATTGTACAACACTTCATCGCTGAGTGCAAAGCCATCCCTGGATCCCGCCGGGATCTTCGCCCACACGAACATGCCTGCCTGGCTTTCATCATATACACAATTCAGTAGCGTAAGCAGCTCGAACACTTTCTTGCGGCGCGCGCGGTAGATGCTGTTCACCTGATCATACCATTCTTTCGAAAGACCAAGCGCAGTAGCAGCGGCCAGTTGCAGAGGCAGGAACATGCCACTGTCCATATTGCTTTTGAAACGAAGCACTTCATCGATGCGTTCTTTGGCGCCGCAAAGTGTGCCAACTCTCCAGCCGGCCATGTTCTGGCTTTTGCTGAGACTGTTCAGCTCCACTACGCAATCCTTCGCACCTTCCACACTGAGCAAGCTGGTTGGTTCATCATTCAATATGAAGCTATATGGATTATCATGACAGATCAGAATATTATGTTGTTTTCCAAAAGCCACCAGCTGCTTGAAAAGCGATGCTTCAGGCAATTTACCGGTCGGCATCTGCGGGTAGTTCACCCACATCAGTTTCACTGTACCCTTACCCTGTTGGTTAAGCGCAGTTACTTCTTTTCCCAATTGCTCCAGGTCCGGGAACCAGTTGTTGGCTTCCGTTAGCTCATAGGGAACAGTGGTTCCGCCTGCGAGTTTCACGGCGCTGCTGTAGGTAGGATAACCGGGATTGGGAATGAGGGCCATATCACCAGCATCGAGGTAGGTCATGCAGATATGCATGATGCCTTCCTTGCTACCGATCAGCGGCAGGATCTCCGTATCAGGATTCAGCGATACTTTGTACCAGGTTGCATACCAGTCTGCCACTGCCTTACGCAGCACAGGAGATCCTTTGTAAGATTGATAAGCATGCACATTGGGTTTGGCGCTTTCCTGCTGCAGGGTTTTGATCACGTCCGGATGCGGCGGCAGATCGGGAGAACCGATGCCGAGGTTGATGATCTGTTTACCTTGTTGATTGAGGCCATCTATTTCCCTCAGCTTTTGAGAGAAATAGTATTCACCAATTCCTTCTAATCTTTTCGATGTAGTTATCATACGATCGCTTTGCCTTTTTTGTAAACACCGTATATTTTGAGTTCGGTGGTGATGGGTTTGATCTGGCCGATCACGGTTTCGAACTGGTCAAGGGTATCGAATTCCATGTCTGCATGAAAGCTGTACTGCCAGTCGCTTCCCGGAATAGGGAAACTCTGCAGTTTGCTGAGGTTGATGCCGCCATCTGCGATGCGGGTGAGCACGCGGGCCAGGCTTCCCCTGCTATGGTCTGTATTGAAGTTCACCGATGCTTTATTGGCGTCTGCTACAGTTTCGGCTATATCTTCCCGTTGGATCACCAGGAAACGCGTGTAATTGCTTTTCATGGTGTGGATATTGGGAGCTATCACATTCAGTTCAAAAAGGTCGGCCGCCAGTTTGCTGGCGATGGCCGCAATATGTTTGCTTTTATGCTGATGGAGTTTTTTGGCGCTGAGCGCGGTGTCTTCTGTTTCCACCAGCTTCCAGTCGTATTTGTCCAGGTATTCCAGGCATTGCTGGATGGCCATATGATGACTGTGAACTTCGCGTATATCTTCCAGTTGTACTCCGGGATTGACAAGTAGATGTTGTTTGATGGGAAGGTAAACTTCTCCTACCACACGGAGATTGCTTTTCTGTAATAAGCTGTAGTTGGGGAGGATACTGCCGGCGATGGAATTTTCGATGGCCATTAAGCCTCCATCGGATTCCTTTTTATTACCTGCGATCTTTACTACTTCGCGGAAGGTTGCGCAGGGTATCACTTCCACATCCTTTCCGAAGTATTGCTGGGCGGCCACCTGGTGGAAACTGCCTTCGTATCCTTGTATCGAGACTTTTGTTGACATAATGGACTGATCTGAAACGATTAGTAAAAACAAAAGTCCCGGCTTTTGGCCGGGACTTCTTATGTTGATTTTTTTATCTCCTAATTTGTTTTCAACAAAAGCATTCCCGGCCTCGTACTAAAATAGTAAAAGCTAAAATAAAAGAAACCGTATGCCTTGTTGATGTTCATTGAATCAAAAGTAATCACAAAACCTGAAATGCAAAATAAATTTTTGGAGAAATAGAAAGATTTATGGTGAACAAGTGTTCGTTGTTACTTACCTATAAACTGCTGAATTCCGCTACTGGAGCGGGGTGAAGCCAGTCGCTCGCCTCCGGCGACGCGGTGTTCGCCGGAGGCGAACAATTATAAGTCACTCGCCAGAGGCGAGCGACTGGCCACACCCTGATTACTCAAGGCGCTTCTGCATCTGCTCATCAATTTTTTTGAAAAGATGGAATGGTTTATAGGTTCGCCAGTTATCAAGCTCCATTAATTCAAAGAAGCGATGTAGCTTGGCCCTTTTGAAATCGTACTGTGTTTGTTCGGGCATATTGAGGATCACTACCCAACCGTTCTCATCGGTTACTTCATCAAACCATTCCTCATAGTATTCTTTATCGGAGCTATGGAAGTTGAGAACATTCTCTGCAATGAGAATGAATTTGTTGATGCCTTCATAGATCAATGGATCAGCCACTTCGCGTTTGAGCTCCATGATATCGTTCTCGATGGCATCGTTCCACTCTCCTATCAGTTCTATCACAGCATAGTGTTCTTCATAATCTGCCATCAGCACTTTGAGGTACATGGTGCGGCTTCCAAAATCATCCCATTGCGGATGGATATAATAATTGTAAATAGTTTGAGTGAATTCAAACTCCGAATATACGCGACCGTAGAACGGAGACCGTTCATCCTGCTCACTTGTATAGATGTGACGCCAATTGTAAAATGGTTCTATATCATGCATAACTGTATACAATTTACGGTCATGCGGGCGCCCTTTCCAAATATATTTTTGTGAAAAAAAATGGAATGCGGTGAGTGTCGCCGGAGGCGACGGAATACAGGTCACTCGCCGGGAGGCGAGCGACTGCCAGCAGTCGTAAGTATTTATTGCAGGGAATCCATGGCTTTCTTTACACTGCCATATTTTAGCAGCAATTGTTTTGCCTGCTCATAATCAGTGATGCCCGCCTGTTCCATCAACATTTTGGTGCCACGGTCCACCAGTTTGGCATTGGTGAGTTGCATGTTCACCATTTTATTGTCTTCCACTCTTCCGATCTGGATCATCACGGAAGTGGAGATCATATTGAGAACGAGTTTCTGTGCAGTGCCGCTCTTCATGCGGGTGCTACCGGTAACGAATTCGGGACCTACCACTACTTCAATGGGATACTCCGCAGCTGCGGCCAGTGGCGTGCCTGCATTATTGGTGATACAACCGGTGATGATTCCACGCTTTCGCGCTTCATTCAACGCACCGATCACATAAGGTGTAGTGCCGCTGGCTGCAATGCCCACCACTACATCTTTATCACTGACCTGGTGTTTTTCCAGGTCGAGCCATCCCTGTTCCCAACTGTCTTCTGCATGTTCGATCGGTTTCTGGATCGCTTCCTGTCCGCCGGCGATGATGCCAACCACCAGGCCCTGCGGGAGGCCATATGTGGGCGGGATCTCGCTGGCATCCAATACACCGAGCCTGCCGCTGGTGCCGGCGCCAATATAAAAAAGACGGCCACCGGCCAGCATTTTATCACTTATGCTGGTCACCAGCTGCTCAATCTGGGGAATGGCCTTGGCCACAACCAGCGGAACCTGCTGGTCTTCTGAATTGATGTTGGTGAGCAAATCACGGATGCTCATTTTTTCCAGGTGCCTGTACGGCCCTGATTGCTCCGTGACCTTATTGAAAGCCGCTGACATGATTGAAGGTTTCTTTTCTAAAAACGGGCCGGTTCTTAAAAAATTATCCGATATGGTACTTGATAAGGCCTGCCATCGGTGTCTTCAGCACCTTTCCCAGCTCAAATTCGTAAGCATGACAAAGTTGCTCCAACACGTCTTTGAAAGCAAAACCCACGCTGCCTACAAAGTGGATCGGCATCTTCCAGCTTTCTCCCAGTTTGCAGAGATGGGTAAAAAAGAAATCATTGAGTCCGTCTTCGATGATATTCTCGATCATGTAATGGTCGCGGTTCTCTGAAAGGAACATGGAAAAGGAAGCCAGGTACCTGTTGGGGAAAGGCTTTTTGTACACGTTATCGAGGATCTCCGGGGCGGAGGTATTGTATTTTTGTTCGAACCGGTATTTCAGGTCTTCATCGAAAGTGCCATAGAGATAATATTGGATCACTTTCTTGCCGAGATAGGCGCCACTGCCTTCGTCGCCCAGGGCGTAACCCAGGCCCGGGCTTATTTTCACGATCTTTTTGCCATTGTAATAGCAGGTATTGCTGCCCGTTCCCAGGATGCAGGCGATGCCTTTCTCGTTCTGGCAGGATGCGCGTGCAATGCCCATCAGGTCGTGGTCCACTTCAATGGGCTTCACTCCTTTAAATACGCGGGTCAGAGCTGTTTTCACCGACTTCGCGTTCACGGGATTGCTGCAACCGGTGCCGTAATAGTAGATTGCTGTAATGGATTCCAGTTCCGCTTTTTTGAAACCGGGCAATAATTCCTTCCTGACCACTTCTTCGATCTGGTCTGTATTCAGAAAATAAGGGCTGATACCCTGTGTGAATACCGTTTTCGTCTTTTTGCCTTTTCCAGCCAGGGCCCATTCCGCCTTGGTAGATCCACTATCTGCTATCAATATTGCCATAAAACTTCATTTAATCTTCGGCCCGGGAGCCATCGCTCCTACCATTTAACAACCGTTCAACGAAGGTAAAGCGCGGAATTGAGAATTAATTATGAACTTCGCCCCGAAATTTGGAAAATTTAATATTTAAGTGACCCTTGCATGAAGAAATTACAGGTATGGCTCCCATTGCTCTTTTCGATTGTGCTGATCGTTGGAATGTGGATCGGATCCGGGCTCAGGAAGAATATTCCCTTCTCCCGCGGACTCTTTGAATCCGCCCGCCCTTCAACCATCCAGGAAGTGATGGACCTGATCCACCTGCGCTATGTTGATTCAGTTAGTGCAGACTCCCTGAGCGATGATGCCGTAATGGCGATGCTCGGCCATCTGGACCCGCACTCCATCTATATCCCGGCCAACCGCCTCGCAGCAGTGAATGAAGATCTCCAGGGTAATTTCGAAGGCATCGGCGTGGAATACTTCATCCTCGGCGATACCGTTTATGCCAGCAATGTACTGGCCGATGGACCAAGCGATAAGGCAGGCATCAAAACCGGCGACCGCTTCCTCAAAGTAGACGACTCTGTAGTTACCGGCAAAGACATCAATGGCGACAAGATCCGCAAACTCCTACGCGGCCCTTCCGGCTCCAAAGTGAATATCACATTGCTGCGCGATGGAAAGCAGGTGGCCACCACCGTTACCCGTGGCATGATCCCCCTGTACTCCGTTGATGCATCCTATATGCTCGACAGCACTACCGGTTATATACACGTGAATAAATTCTCCGGCACCACTTACGAAGAATTCATGGCCGCCATGGAAGAACTCCAGAAAAAAGGATTGAAAAAACTCATGCTCGATCTCCGCGATAACGGCGGCGGCATCCTTGGTGAAGCCATCGATATGGCCGATGAATTCCTGGACGATGATAAACTCATCGTTTATACGCAGGGAAGTCATTCCAAAAAAACTGAATACCGTTGCAAACGCCCGGGCCTTTTTGAGAAAGGTGAACTGGTGGTTTTGATCGATGAGAACTCCGCTTCCGCCAGTGAAGTGCTGGCAGGTGCATTGCAGGACTGGGACCGCGCCACCATCGTAGGCCGCCGCTCTTTCGGTAAAGGACTGGTGCAGGAACAATACGAGCTGAACAATGGTTCTGCCCTGCGCCTCACCGTTGCACGTTATTATACTCCGCTTGGTCGCAATATCCAAAAACCCTACAGTAATGGCAGGGCTGCTTATCGCGAAGAGCTGGACCACCGCTTCGAGAACGGGGAAATGCTCCATGGTGATACAGCCACCACACATGAAGGTCAACAACAATACAAGACGAAAAAAGGAAAGATCGTGTACGGCGGCGGTGGCATCACACCCGATGTATTCGTACCCTACGATACAACTTCATTGTCAAGGGAAACCTTTCAACTGCTCAGCACCCCAGCTTTCAGCAGGTTCATCTTCACTTATTTCATCCAGCACAGGGATTATTTCAAACAATTCAAATCCCCGCTGGAGCTGGCACAAGGGTTCAATCCTGAAAACGGCGCTTATGCCAGCCTGGTAGACTATGCAGCGAAGAACAATATCAACCTGCAAAATATCCCCGCAAGGGATAAAGACGAACTGAACAAACGTATCCAGACCTGGATGGCCAGGCAGATCTGGAGAATGGAGGGATATTATGAAGTGAACAATTATTTCGATAATGAAGTGAAGAAAGGAAAGGAGATCCTGAAACAATAACGGTTATGATCACCCCGGAAATCGTTTTGCTGGCCCGTAAGCTCTGGGATTATCACCGGATGGGACAAGCGCTTTCCAAAGCGGACTGCATTCTCGCACTCGGAACCCAGGATACCCGCGTGGCGGAGCGGGCTGCAGAACTCTTCCACCTGGAATATGCACCACTGATCGTTTTTTCGGGAGGACTCGGTAAGATCACCGCTTCCATCTGGACGCAATCCGAAGCAGAACGATTTGCTGAAATAGCCATCAGCAAAGGCGTCCCGGAAAACGCTATCCTCATTGAGAACAAAAGCACCAATACCGGAGAGAATATTCTCTTCACACAAAAACTACTGCAGGAGAAAGGGATCGAAGTGAAAAGTTTTATCGTTGTGCAGAAACCATATATGGAAAGACGCAGCTTCGCCACATTCAAAAAACACTGGCCGGAAAAAGAACTCTATGTTACTTCTCCGGACCTATCCTTCGATCAGTACATCGTACCCGAACTGCCCATGGAACTGCTCATCAATTCCATGGTAGGCGATCTCCAACGGATCAAACTCTACCCTGAAAAGGGCTTCCAGATACACCAGGATATCCCGGAAGATGTGTGGGCGGCATTTGAAGAATTGGCTGCACTGGGCTTCAACAGGTTCCTGATCAAATAACTTACTTATCTTATTGCTATGAAATATTTACTCGTACTGTGGATCCCATTCCTGTTGTCTGGCTGCTTCTCAATTCCAGACAAAAAAGAGATTGAAGAAAAGTTGAAAGAGCTGGATGAATTGACTTCAGACGACTATCTGTACACAGATTCCAAAAACACTTTACTGGTACATCTGATCAGCGCAGACAAGATCCGATTGGAAAAAAACAGTACTGTAATCCTCCAATCAGGAGATAGTTCCATTCGCACCTATATGGGTAAGTATGAAGATAACCTCAAGTCAGGTGAATGGCGTTATCAAACCCGGTTGATTGGTAGAACAACTATCACCTGGTCTCCTTATATGATCGGTAAATTCATCAGGACCAACCTCCCTGAACGCGGCACCACAACTGTTATTGACGCAAATACAGAAAAATATAAACTCACCGTCAAAGAGGATTCCATCACCATCCTCTTTCATGCAGACACATTATCTGCACAAGTAAAGCGCAGACCTTATGAAGACCTGGTAGCAGAGCAAATGCTAAACAAAGGGTACAAACTGAGTTCAACAGAAAGCAAACTGTTGCAAGACAACAGCAATATAATTGCTATCACCAGCATGAAATTTGTTAAAGGGACTGAAAGGATCTTATACAAAACAGCCTATGCCGTATTGAAGAATGGCTATCTCGCATACGCCATGCAGTATGACCCAAAAAACCAGCTAGCAGCAGAACTCCTGTTCGATGGCGTACTCACCAATATATTCATGGATGGAGAACGGTTCTATTATCCATTCAGAAACAAAGAAGAACCCTCTAAAACCGAAACGGATTCAACCTACCCGGAATAAATGTAAGGCCGGGCCTCTCTTTTATATCGTCCCCATAATTCAACATTACATCTTTGTATTCCATCATCTGGTAATGCCTTAACATTTTTGCACTCTTACTTGAAACTAACTTGCCGCTCATAACAACTATTATTAAGAGCGCATGAAAAAGATTTTCCTTGTATGGATGGCAGGTACAATATTATTATTGAATGCCTGCAGCAAAAATGATTCAACCGCAGAACCCACTCCGGAGAACAAAGATCTCACGATCCTCGGCCTGGTGGATTTCGTGGCGGAATTCCCGATCACTGCAACCGGCGGCTGGACGGTTGAGATACCTGCAGACGCCGACTGGCTGGAGGTTGACAAGAAAATCGGAACGGGCGATGCCACACTACAGTTCAAATGCACCAAAGCCAGTACCGGCACAGCATTACAGGCTGTGGTAAAAGTAATACTCAATGGAAGGATCATCCACCTTACTGTGAAGCAGGAAGCTTTCTACACCAGCGCCGGTACTTCCATGTTTGGCGGCGAAAGCTATGATGATATCGGGAAAATACTTCCCACAGCTGATGGCGGTTATATCATGGTAGGCGCCACAGCCAGCCGAACAGGCTTGTTCAATGGCAATCCCGATCCCGGCATGACAGAAGCCTTCGCCATCAAATTCAATGAAGCAGGTACGGTTGTCTGGAAGAAATTCTATGGCGGTAACAGGAATGATGAATTTTCCGGCATCGCTCCTACAAAAGACGGAGGTTTTGTGATTGTTGGCAGGTCCGCCAGCAATACCGGTGCATTTGCCGGCAACAAAGGAGGCCCCGATATCTGGGTACAAAAAATAGATAAAGACGGCAACCCCGGATGGATGCGTTTATTTGGCAGCACCGACCAGGATTCCGGAGGCGATGTACTGGTACTTGATGATGAAACCATTATCGTCAGCGGTGTTGGCGGCGGCAATAATCATGATTTCGCAAGTACACATGGCGGAGATGGAGATGTCTGGATCGCCTGCCTCGATAAAGATGGTAACACCAAATGGAAAAAATGTTACGGCGGTTCCGATTATGAATCCGGAAGGGTCAAACTCATTCCTTCATCAGACGGTAATTTCATTTTCTCGGCCTTTACGCAAAGTACAGACGGAGACCTGGAAGGTGTTACAGGTGGAGGCGAACAGGACGGCTGGCTCTGCAAGATTGATGACCATAGCAATGTACTCTGGTCTAAAAAGATCGGAGGCTCAGGAGATGATGTGATCGTTGCCATGATCCCAACAGATGACGGCGGCGCACTGATAGCCGGCGGAGCCGGAACAGGCAATTTCTATGGAGCAACCATCACAGACAACCGGGATGGTTTTGTAATGAAAGTAAATGGCGAAGGTGTAAGGCAATGGTCTACCACAGTGAACGAAGGGGCCAACGAATCTTTCCTGAGCCTCACCAGGTACAAAGGCAATAGCATTGCAATCGCAGGAAGTCATTATTCTGAAGCCGGACTGGATGGATTGCTCTGTTTCATGGATGGTACCGGAAAAAAATTATGGACAAGGAAGATAGCAGGAAACAATACCGATGTGATCAACAATATAATCACACTCAAAAATAATTCGGTTGTAGGTGCAGGTTATAGCACCAGCACCGGCGGAGACATTCCAAAGAATGAGGGAGACTTCGATATATTTTTCCATAATTTCCGGTAAGCTATTTTTATAATACTGCAAAAGCCCGGTGATATCCATCCCGGGCTTTTGCATGTTACGGTCTACTTTATCGATTGCTGTATGCTGATCAGTTGCTGTTCCTGTTATCCAAAGTTTCCTTTTTCTCGATCCTGTAAGAGAGGATCAGACCAAGACCTCCGAAGATGCCGATCAATGCAAAATACATGGCAACATAAGCGCCGGTTTCATCCTCACTTAAATTAAACACCTTTGAAACCTGGATCAGGAAGGAGAGAAAAAGACCGATACCTGCTCCAACCATCAGCAATCCCCATTTCAGGTTCTTATACGGTGCAGGACGGTATTCTTTAGGGTTCAGCCCCTTTTCAATCATGACCAGGTTCTCCTTTCGCCACATGTAAACGATGCCAAACAAACATCCGAACATTGAAAGGAACAAAACGACTGGGACTAATGTAGCTTCCATAAAACTGTCTTTATTATTTAAGTTGATTGTTTCCTGAATGATCTGACGCCATATTCCTTTCCCGGGTTACAGCGCTTTGAAAGTTTTTTTCCGGCGGCGCTCATTCAGGAACTATGACTACTGCCATCTCCACCGGGTTACAGCTTTTTCTTTTTTATTTATTTGTACCTTACCTGTAACATGAGAAGAGCTATTGTAGTCTAATACCTTGCGATGAATATTGCACAGCTTGATACAGAGATCATTAGCAGGGTTCTTCAGGGAGAAAAGGCCTTATTTGCCGGACTGGTGAAGAAGTACCAGAACTTCGTTTTCACCATCGCCGGCCGGTACGCCTCCAACCGTGAGGACGCGGAAGAGATTGCCCAGGACGTATTCGTAAAAGCCTACAAGAACCTGGCAGACTTCCGTGGCGACGCAAAATTCAGCACATGGTTGTATACCATTACATCAACCACCTGCATTTCCTTTCTTCGTAAAAAGAAACTGGCTGTGCATTCGCTGGACCAGGAACATGTATTTGAACTGGCAGACAGGCAGGATTCCGGATTCCGCGCCAACCAGGTGGAGCAGAAATCACGCACCAATATGGTGAACCAGGCCATCCAGCTACTCAGCACGGATGATGCAAAGATCATTACACTTTTCTATAAAGGAGAACAAAGCCTGGAAGAGATCGGCTCCATTATGGGAATCGATCCTAATACCGTGAAAGTGAAACTGCACCGCGCCAGGCAAAGGCTCAGGAATAAAATGGAAGAACATTTTGCAGAAGAAGTGAAGAACATCGCAGACTGATAACAATATTGATCAAACATAAAAGGCATATATGAACAAGCCTGAAAACATGGAAACGAGATTGTGGGATTATATCGATGGGCTCAGCAATGAGCAGGAACGCTCCTTTGTAGCCAGGCTGATCGAAGAGAACAGCGCATGGCGCAACAAATACCATGAGCTTCTCGATATCCACCAACTGATGCAACAGAACATGGAACTGGAGGAGCCTTCCATGCGTTTCTCACAAAATGTGATGGATGCAATCGCCCATGAAAAGATCGCACCGGCTGCCAGCAGCTATATAAAAAAATCGGTGATCCGTGTGATCGGCGCATTCTTTTTACTCAGCATCGGGGCCTTATTGGCGTATATGATTGCGAAGATGGACTGGAATACAACAGGAAGTCAGGCTTCCCCTATTCAATTGCCTGACCTTAATCCCGGCAAATACCTGAACAATTCCGTTCTGTATGGAATGGCTATTGTAACTGTAGTTCTCTGCCTGGCAATGTTGGACAATACACTCAGGAAAAAGCAAAAATCGGCGACCAGCCGCTCGCCGGATGCGAGCAAATAGCCGTCACTCGCGGGGACGCGAGCGACTGGTCCCCGATTAATTGTAAAAGATCGTTTATACTTAGTCGTTGAATTTCTTTTTCAGTTCTGCCAGCTTGGCCTGGAAAGGATTCAGCGGCTCCGGTTTTTTGGGTTGGCTTTTTTGCGCTCCACCACTACCGGTGTTGCTTCTGCGCTCTCCGCCACCTGCTCCGGATGGTCTGCCGCCGCCCTTGCTGCTGTCTTTCATGCTCAGGCTGATCCGCTTGCGGGCTACATCCACTTCGGTTACGGTCACCGTTACTTTCTGGTTCAGCTTCACCACTTCATTGGGATCACTGATATAAGTATTGCTCATCTGTGAGATATGCACCAGTCCGTCCTGCTTCACGCCGATATCAACAAAGGCTCCGAAATTGGTGATATTCGTAACGATACCGGGCACTACCATACCGGGCTTCACGTCCTCGATGGCCTTGATGGTATCTTCGAAGCGGAACTCTTCAATCTGCGCACGGGGATCACGACCAGGCTTTTCCAGCTCTTTCAGGATATCCTCGATAGTGAACTCACCGATCTTTTCAGAAATGTATTTTTTTCGATCGATCTTTTTACGAAGTTCGGCCTGCTTGATCAGCTCTTCAGGTGTTGCGCCGAGATCCTTACTCATCTGCTCCACCACGAAATAACTCTCAGGGTGAACCGAAGAATTATCCAGCACATTCTCCGCGCCGGGAATACGCAGGAAGCCCGCACATTGCTCGAATGTTTTGGGTCCCATCAGGGAAACCTTCTTCAGTTCTTCACGGCTCTTGAAAGCGCCGTTCTTTGCACGGTATTCAACAATATTTTTTGCGAGTGTATTGCTGAGACCCGAAACGTATACCAGCAGGTGTTTGGAAGCAGTGTTCACATCAACACCTACATAGTTCACAGCGCTCTCTACTACCCTGTCCAGCGCATCTTTCAGCTTGGTCTGGTTCACATCGTGCTGGTATTGTCCAACACCGATAGATTTCGGATCGATCTTCACCAGTTCGCTCAGCGGGTCCAGCAGTCTCCTGCCGATGCTCACAGCTCCACGAACAGTTACATCCTGATCAGGGAATTCTTCACGCGCCACTTCGGATGCGGAATAGATCGATGCACCACTTTCATTCACCTGGAATACACTCACGGGTTTACCGAAATCGATACTACGCACCAGTTGCTCTGTTTCACGACCAGCAGTTCCATTACCGATACCGATAGCTTCGATATCATATTTATCTACCAGGAATTTCAATTCAGCAGATGCTTTGCTCCACTCATTCTGTGGTGGATGGGGATAGATGGCAGTGTTGTACATGAGATTACCCTGCGCATCCAAACAAACCAGTTTACAACCGGTACGAAAGCCGGGATCCAGCGCCAGTACGCGTTTGCTGCCGAGCGGAGAAGCCAGTAACAACTGACGGAGGTTCTCCGTGAACACCTGTATGGCTTCATCATCGGCTTTGTTCTTGCTAATGAGACGGAATTCGTTTTCGATAGATGGTTTCAGCAGGCGGTCGAAAGAATCTTCCACTGCTTTCTTCACTTCGCCGGCCAGCGGGCTTGAACCTTTCACGAAGATCCTGTTGAGATCATCCACAGCAGTCTGCTGATCGATATTGATATCCATCACCAGGAAGCCTTCTTTCTCTGCGCGGCGGATGGCCAGGATGCGATGGGAAGGGCTGTCCGCCAATGGTTCATTGAATTCAAAATAATCGCGGTACTTCTGCGCTTCTTCTTCCTCTTTTTTGCTGGTCAGCACTTTGGAGGAAAAACTGGCAGTTTCTGTGAACAGCTGACGCACTTTGTTGCGCGCCTGCTCATGTTCGGATACCCATTCCGCAATGATATCGCGCGCACCCTGCAAAGCCTCTTTGGAATCCTTCACCTGCTCATTGAGATACTTCTCAGCTTCTGCAGAGAGGTCTTCATTACCCTGTTCAAAGATGAGTTTGGCGAGTGGTTCCAGACCTTTTTCGATAGCCTGCGTAGCACGGGTTTTGCGTTTGGGTTTATAAGGAAGATAAAGGTCTTCCAATTCAGTGGCATCAAAGCAATCATCGATACGTTGTTTCAGTTCCGGCGTCAGCTTACCCAAACCGTCGATGGTTTTGATAACAGTATCCTTGCGTTTGTCAAGCTCATTGAAATAGTTGATCTGTTCCACCACATTTCCGATGGCCACTTCATCCATATTATTGGTGGCTTCCTTACGGTAGCGCGCCATGAAGGGAATGGTTGCGCCCTCGGCATTGAGGTCGAAAACGTTGTTGATCTGTTTGAGGGTAAGATTCAGTTTCTCCGCGATCTTTTGACTGTACTTAGGTTCCATGGTAAATGTTGATTTAACGAACGGCCGGGGTCCCTTGATTCGGGGGAGCAAATGTAAGGCTTGGTAAGAAAGAAAAAAGTTTGTTTTATTTAGTTACCGACCACTTCCGCCAATAAGTTATTCACCTTTTTCGGTTCCGTCATCACCAGCAGGTGACCAGCTTTAGGGATCACATGTGTAGGCGTGGTCAGGCGGCCGGGTAATACTTCATCCCGGGTACCGTGGATATGCATCAGTTGCTCAGGAAGCTCTTCGTTTTTCCAGGTGAGGATCGCGTGCATGGCCCACCGGATGAAGCTGGTGTCGCTTTCCTGGATGATCTGCAGGAGCAGTTTCTTATCTTCCCCTGTTTCCCGGGTGAAGAATCGTTTGCTTCTTGCCATCATCTTTACAAACCCGATCGGGACCACTTTGTGTAAACGGATGGCAGCCGCCGCGCGAAAATATTTCGGCAGGTGCGCACTCAGCGGAATGCTGCTGATCAGAACAGTCTGAACAGGACGGAATCGTTTAGCGATCTCCGTTGCCAGCATACCTCCAAAAGACAAGCCCACCAATGCAAAAGGTTCACTGACATCGATCTTTTCGGAAAGCCGCATTGCATAATCGGGCAATGATTCATCCTTTTCAGGTTTGATCCAGTTAAGATGCACCATCTCAACTCCTTCCGGCAAACGGATATGCTTGAACACCCGCTCATCAGCCGCCAGCCCGCTGATAAAATATACTCTACGGCATTTCATGCCATAAATTTAATGAATCCTGAAGCGCTGCGCTCCATCCGGCCCGTGGCAAAACCTTACCTTTGCCCGAGAATCTACATTATTATGGATATCAAACAGAATATTCTCGAAACGATTGGCAATACGCCATTGATCAGGCTCAACAAGATCACCAAGCAGCTGCCCGGGACCATCCTGGCAAAGGTGGACTACTTCAATCCCGGTAACTCCATCAAGGACCGTATGGCCCTCAAAATGGTGGAAGTGGCCGAAAAAGAAGGCAAACTCAAACCCGGCGGCACCATCATCGAGTGTACCAGCGGCAATACCGGAATGGGCCTGGCGCTGGCAGCCTGTGTGAAAGGATACAAATGTATTTTCACTACTACCGATAAACAGTCGAAAGAAAAAATGGACATCCTCAAGGCCGTTGGCGCTGAAGTGATCGTATGTCCAACCAACGTAGAACCCGACGATCCGCGCTCCTACTACTCCGTAGCGCGCCGCCTCGCCGCCGAGATCCCCAATTCTTTCCATAGCAATCAATACGATAACCTGGCCAACCGCCTCGCACACTACGAAACCACCGGACCCGAGATCTGGGAACAGACCGATGGAAAGATCACACACCTCGTTTGCACAGCCGGCACCGGTGGCACCGTTACCGGAACAGCCATGTACCTGAAAGAAAAGAACCCCAATATCAAAATATGGGCTATCGATGTTTTCGGTTCACTCCTCACCAAATATTTCAACACAGGTGAGATCGATATGAACGAAGTACATCCCTACATCTCCGAAGGGTTCGGCGAAGATTTCGTTCCCGAAAACTATGACATGAGCGTGATCGATCACTTCGAACAGGTGACCGATAAAGATGGCGCCGTGATGGCCCGCCGCCTCGCCAAAGAAGAAGGACTCTTCTGCGGATACAGCGCCGGCAGCTGTCTCCAGGGCCTCATGCAACTCGGTAGCCAACTCACCAAAGATGATGTGGTGGTCTGCATCTTCCATGATCATGGCAGCCGTTATGTTGCAAAGATCTACAATGATCAGTGGATGATGGAACGCGGTTTCTTCGATGTGAAAACTTTCCGCGATATCGTCAACGGCCGCAGCGTAAAACAAAAACTCGTTACCATCCAGCCCGCCAGCACCGTTTCAGATGCTGTTGAAATGATGAAGAAATACGATATCGAACATATCCCCGTGATGAATGGCAATGGTATCATCGGCGCCATCAGCGAAAGCGGCCTGTTCAATAAAGTGTTCAGTAATCCTGATATCAAAACCGCCACTATCGAAAGCGTGATGGAACAACCATTCCCGGTGGTCGACTTCAATACGCCACTGGAAAAATTGCGCAGCCTGATCAACAAAGACAATGGTGCTGTGTTGGGGAAGGATGATGCCGGCAATTATCACATCGTTACCAAGTATGATGTGATACAGGCGCTGGGAAGTTAATCTCTACTATATTTATTTTTGGACGAACCCTGCCGGTGTGATAATTGGCGGGGTTTGTTTTTTTAATTTGCTGGCAGGCCGGGGAGGGATATGGATGGCGGGCGGAAGAAACAAACCAACGCAGTTGTTTTTATATGGGGCTTTGGTAGGTTGGATCGAGCGGTAGTGCAGAGCCGGGCTTTTGAGCTTTTGTTTCTCAGGCCCTTTATCCATATCACCTCACCGGCCAAAGCACAACGAGAGTGCAACAACCCTTTTTTGTACCGGCGGAGATGGACAAAATAATTATTGGATTTAATCTCCCGCGCTTATCATATCAGGGAATGGTTGAGAGTGATAATTCCGGCATCGGGGTGTAAGGGATGGGGGAAAGAGTGCGTCACCCTGAGTAAATATAACATTGAAGGGTAAATGCTTTTGGGGGAATAACATCTTTCAAATTCTTTGATAGGTAAATATTGATCATTTATCCCCACCAGTTATTCTATGTAACAGCTTAACCTGATGCTCCAATTAATTTGCCTGATGCACTAAAATCAATCAGCTGTCCCCATTACTCATTACGATGCACTGGCGGAGCCATGGAGCGAAGGGATAATGAAAAGACGGTCCTGGAAACAAAAGCTCAATAGCCCGGCTCTGCACCACCGCCCAATCCAACCAACCAAAGCCCCATATACATACAACTGCGCTGGTTTGTTTCCCAACCGTCGTTCATATCCCTTCGCGACCCAAAAAAATCGGGCTGTTATACAGACTAATTTTAATACCACAGCGTTAGCACAGGGTACCAGCGTGAAAGTACGCATCAGGATAAATTCCCTGTGCATACCAAAAACGAATTAAAATCTAAGCTAATCTGAATCCATAGAAAAACTTTACCTCTGACCCCTATGAATATCTTCAGAACTGTTTTTACCTCCGTACTCACAGCGGCCATGTTGTGCGTTACGGGCAGCGCTGCTTATGCGCAGGCAGTGGTTAAAAAAGTAGTACCGGCCTCCACTACCTATTCTTCTTCCCTCACAGGTCCCAACGGGACCGGGAATCATAAATACCTCAGGTCGCATTTTTTATTGCTGGCATCGGAGATCGATCTGCCTGCAGGCACCATCATTCATTCTATCGGTTTCAGGTATGCGGGAGGATCTGATGCGCCGGCAACCGGCAGTATCAAGCTTTACCTGGAAAACTCATCCCACCTTGTGAATGCCAAATCCACCAACTGGGCAACTGCCATCGGAGGAATGACGAACGCATATAACGGTTCTTTCAATCCACCTGTTGGCGTAATAGACGAGGCTGTTGTTTCTTTGGAACTTCAATCGCCGTTCACGTATAACGGAGGATCATTGTATATCGGTTATGACTATACGGGAACTGGTTTTGCCACCATCGATGCAAGGATGCATGTGAACGATGACCTGGGCAGCAACACTGCAGTTCGTTACTCTTACTCCGCCAGTGCGGCGCCTGCCACACTGGATGCATCCTTCAACTGGAGACCACAGTTGGAACTTGGTTATGCCAATACGGAGTTGAACGACCTCGAGGTAAGACAGATCAAAACACAGAGCATACTGGGCAAATTCTGGGCAACACAGAATCCTGTGACGGCTGTGGTGAGGAACAATAGCAATCAGACCAGGAACAATATCAGTGTTACCATGACTGTAAGTGGAATCAATTCCGCTACCGCCACAGAAATTGTCCCTGCTATACCGGCGGGCGACTCTGCTGAAGTGACGTTTGAAGCCCCTGTTACCAACCAGGGAGCGCAGACCATCAGCATCAGTGTTCCCGGCGACAACAACAATACCAATAATACCCGCTCACGGATACAGACACTCGATTGCAGCAGCTTTCAATACGCATCCAATGAGAACGGCAGCGATAGCGTAGGCCTGCCTTCAACAGGAGGGATCATGGCCGTCAAGATCACTGCTCCATCGATCCCCATCAAAATTGATGCTGTCAAGTTCAGGGTATCGGGAGATCCTAACATGAACGGACATACGGTTTCTGCCGTTATCCTGGATGATTATGGAAACATCGTTACCAATTCAGATCCTTTCACACTAACGGATGCCATGATGGGGACCGATCAGGTGATTCCGCTTCTCGCGCCTGCTTATTTCAATTCCGGTGAAAACTTCTACGCCGGCATATTGCAGGAAAGCGGCGCCATTTTTCCGCTTGCAACGGCAAGACCTGCAGGCTCTCCATCCGGCATCAATTATATTTTCGATGCATCAGGAGGGATAGGTACGGAAGATACTGACAGGGGGACTTACCTGATCGGAATCAAAACCAGCAGCTTCCTCGAATTCTCTTCATCCGTATATGAACAGATCATGGACGGCACACTTGCAATGTTTGTTGCAACGCCAGGCTTTACACAATATAACTTCAAAGTCAATGGTGAATCGAAATATACAGGCCCCGATAACTTCTTTACCTATTTCCCGGCCAATGGCGATGTAGTGACGCTTGAAGTGGAGATCAATGGTTGCGCTGAAACCGCAGGAGAAGTCTATAACATCGATGTGGCGCCCATTGTGCCCGGTTCCGGTAATATCCTCTATGTGAACCGGCATGCAGTGAATACAGGTGATGGCAGCAGCTGGGCAACGCCGATGGCTGATCTTTCCGATGCACTTCGCTGGGCAAATGTCAGGCAAAGCAATTTCACCAGCGCCAACCCACTGAAAATCTTTGTTGCAGGCGGCATCTACAAACCTATGTACAGCGCAGTTGACGAAACATTCGGTATGGACGGCGGCGCTAACAACGCGTTCCTGATGGTAAAGAATGTTCAGCTCTATGGAGGATTTGCCGGACATGAAAGTTCACCTGATCAAAGAGACCTTTCAGTGTCAGCCAACAAGACCATCCTCAGCGGCGATTACAGTGATGATGATCAGATTGCCGGCGATGGCCTTTCGCTCACCATGAGCAATATGATGGAAAACGCACTTCATATTGTTGTAGCATCCGGGGATGTTGGCAATGCCGTATTGGATGGCTTCACCATAACAGGCGGCGGAGGTGAGCTATACGGCATGCCCTGGGAAGTGATCAACGGCAACCAGCTGATGGTTCAATATGGAGGAGGTATTTACATTCATGGATCTTCCCCGCGCATCAGCAATGTTGTTATTGCAGGAAACAAAGCCGATATGTTCGGCGGGGCCATCTATCTCGCTCATTCATCAGCTGCCATCACCAATGCCCTGATCTATAAGAACTATGCAGGCATCAGCGGTGGTGGTATTTATAACGATATCAATTCAGACGTTCATCATACCAACCTTACCATTACCAATAACCGGGCGCTGAGTTCCGGCAGCGCAATGGCCAATTCAGCAGCTACTGTACATCTGCGCAACAGCATTCTTTATGGGAATGGTTCAGGTATCGACAATCACAACAGCACGCTGGATGCAAACTACAGCCTGGTGCAGGGAATGCCCGCAGATGCGGCCAAACACATCCTGCCTGGCAGTACAGATCCCCTTTTCAATAATGTACCGGGCGATGATTACACACTCAAATCCATGAGCGGCCTGATCAATAAAGGCAATAACCTTTATTTCGGGGCAGGACAGATGCCCGACCTCTCAACCATCACAAAAGATCTGAATAGCAAAACGCGTATCGGTGAAGGAGTTATCGACATTGGCGCTTATGAAGCCAAACCCACACTCGATATACTACAACATCCGGGTAGTATAACCAGTTGCCTTGAAACCGAAGTGAACTTTTTTGTGATCGTGAGTTCTTCAGGATCTTCCAACCTGTCTTATCAATGGCAAGAAAGCACAGATGGCAATAACTGGACAGATATTGCAAATGCCAACCAGTCGGGCTATCTCGTGAAGGCAACCACCAATAAGCAATTCCGTTGTATAGTAAGCATTCCGGGTTATTCGGTCACTTCCAATGCTGCCACCCTGACTACCACTTTTTTTGAGCAGCCGGTGATCAATATATCCGATGAGATCTGTTTAAGCGAAAATGCAGTTGAATTGAAAGCAAGTCCTGCAGGTGGTGTGTTCGAAGGCAGCGGCGTGACAGAGAACAGCTGGAACCTGCTTGGGTTCAAGGCCGGCAAACAAACTATCAGTTACACCTATACGAGCGATAATGGCTGTATCGGTCATGTTGAAAAGACCATCAACCTGCTGTCCTGCAAATCAAATGGCCCTGTTAAGCTGTTCCAGAGTAATCCGAATCCGGCCACCAGCATCATCACCGTAAAGGTGGATGTGGGAAGGGAGATCAGGGACGCTGAGCTGATCATCAGCAGCCTGAACGGCCAATGGATGGTGCGCAAACCGGCAACTCTCTACAGAGGCATGAATGTGCACCAATTCAACATAAGCGGGCTTGGTGCAGGTATGTACTTCATCAGTGTCTACAATGAAAGTAAGAAACCGCTGGCAACCATCAGGCTGATCAAGAAATAAACGGAATAATAAAAAAAAGAACGCAGGGAGCAAAAAGCTTCCTGCGTTTATGTGAAGGGAAGGTTGGTACTCTCTTACGGATTCAGGGTTACGGACTAAAAAGGATTGCACATGCCGCTCAGGCAATTACAAGATGTAAAAGTCCCGAAACCAAAGGAAGTTTATTCGATCAACAGACAGAAATAGCCGTTCAATACACCCAAAACCCAGACAGGTAAAAACGCGTTTTCCCGCTGCATAACCTTGTGTTAATAACTAAAACGAATAGTCGAAAACAACTATTCGTTTGATGCAAATCAATAAAAACTGCTTAAAACAAGGCATTTCAGGTAGATTTACGATGACTCAATAATAAGTTTACGAAAGAACCAGATGAAATACTACGATCTCAGAAGTAAATCCCGAACATTTAATATCGAGAAGTTCTGCTCTTGCGAAGGAAGGCGCCCGGCAGTACTTTTGTTTCAGAAGTTGATTGATAACTAAATCAATCAGTCCAATATCCGAAATTAACCTGTGTAACATCCAATATCCAGGAAAATCCAAAAAATCCAGTATCAATCAACTTCCTTTTCTTTTTAAATCCAAGATCCGATCCATATCCGAAGAAAGACCAGGATCCTACATCCAATGATCAACCAGGTCCAATTGTCCGTAGAAAAACCAATTGTCCAATTGTCCGTGGAAAACCAAATGTCCAATCGTCCGAAGAAAAGCCAATTGTCCGTAGAAAAACAATCCAAATCCGGTGAAAAACGCACAATGATCCTTGATTAACCGTCCGAAGTAAAATCCAACGTCCGAAAGAAACCAAGTAGTTCCAAATCCTGTGTGTTAAGAACCGTCTGCTTTAACTCCAATACCCTCCTGCAAAAAGATGCTAATTCTTTTGCAGGAGGACAGCAGCGGTACCTTCACCATCCTTTAACCCTGTTGCTCCCCTCCAACACAGGTGAGGCTTCACACTCAACAGGCTATAATCCAACCTCCCATATTTCATTACCGCTTTCCTGCCCTCTTTTTTTATTTTGCAGGAAATTTCGCGATGCCATCATTCACTGACCAGACAGGCAGAACAGTCTCCATTCCTTCAGATCCCCAAAGGATCATCTCACTGGTTCCTTCACAAACCGAATTGCTGTATGATCTCGGCCTGGAAGAACAGGTGTCTGGCATCACCAAATTCTGCGTACACCCGGAAAAATGGTTCCGTTCCAAACCACGTATCGGCGGCACAAAGAATGTAAAGCCGGAAATGGTGCATCAACTGCATCCAGACCTCATCATTGCCAATAAGGAAGAAAATGTAAAAGAGCAGGTGGAAGAACTGGCTGCTCACTATCCTGTATGGGTAAGCGATATCCATGATCTCAATAGCGCACTTGAAATGGTCCGCCAGGTTGGATTGATCACAAACCGGGAAGAGAAGGGACAAATACTGGCTGAAAAGATAGAAGCTGATTTCCTTCAGCTGACCTACCGGTTACCCCGCCACGAAAACATCCCGGTCGCTTACCTGATCTGGCGCCATCCCTGGATGACCATCGGCGAGGATACATTCATCAATGATATGCTTATCCGCTGCGGGCTCACCAACGTATTCGCTCACCTGAAAAGATATCCGGAAATCACGATCCGGGATTTGAAAGAGTCCGGATGCCGCTGGCTCCTGCTCTCCTCCGAGCCCTACCCTTTCAAACAACAGCATATCCACGAATTGCAGAAAGAATTACCAAATACAAAGATCATCCTTGTAGATGGAGAACTGTTCAGTTGGTACGGCAGCCGCCTTCAATATGCGCCAGCCTATTTCCTGTCTCTTTTTACATCCGATATTTCTGTAATTTAGTTGCGTAGCATGTCAGCTATCGACGATAATGACCAGGCGCTTACGGAGCCCAACAAACCTTCCCGCAAGAAACCGATGTTTCCTGTGCAGGAAAGACTGCGCAGCTACCTCAAACAACATGGCCGTGAAGTGAAATTACCCGTTTCGTACAAGGACCTCCTTCATTTCACCTACTCCGTTCCCCTGCTGGATAAGAACGGACGCAATACCTATTGGGAATCTGTCCTGTACGATATGCGTGAATTCGATTTTATCCGTGAAGGACTGGTGAAAATGTATGCCATTCTCAAAACAGAAGGCGATCTCACTTTTACCAAACACCTGGATGTTGCCCGCATCGATTACTGCAGCTTCGGTAATTCCAATCCATTCCGCATCCGCATCGTGAACAAGTTCAACGACAACTACGATCACTACTATATCAAGATCGCCGATGCATCGCGGATCTACGGACTGGAGCTGGAACACCTGCTATCGCCAAACCGCATCACTTATCTTACACACCATAATACACTGGTGGAAGAACATATTCCCGGCATCCCCGGCGATGTGTTCATCTCAAAACACCTGAACGAGCCCAGCACCAATAAGATCAGGCTGGCCAAAGAATTTGTTAAGTTCAATGAACGCTGCTTCGTTCGCCTGCTCGGCGATATGCGCTCCTATAATTTTGTTGTGGACATCACCCCGGACATTGAAGATTTCCAGTATCGCATCCGCGCTATCGACTTCGATCAGCAATCCTACGAAGGAAGAAAGAATTTGTACCTGCCACAGTTCTTCAAAGAAAACATGGAATTCGTTTCGCTCTGCACCAAGCATCTCAACCAGGATTCGATTGAACAATATCAAATGGAAGAAAGAACAATGATGGCCTTCCGCGTGGCCAGTACCCGCTTCCGGCTGATGGAGCTGCTCAATATCATGGCCCGCGACAAGATCTCTACTGAAGTAAAATTACACCAGCTCCGGTCTGAGCTTGGAGAATATTTCAAAAACTCCGCCTTCCTCAAATGCAATTCCATGGGGCAACTGGTGAAACGCCAGTTGAAACAGACCCTGCAAAAAAACCTTGCGCTGATTTCCCAAAACCTGGGCAAATTCGAAGATTAGTTTCGGTGCCGCCAGTCGCTCGCCTCCGGCGAGTGACCTGTATTTGTTCGCCTCCGGCGAACACCGCGTCGCCGGGAGGCGCCTAAATAGAAGTCACTCGCCGGAGGCGAGCGACTGGCGCACTCCGTATTTCACTTACTTATGCGGGTTTCATTCCCTCCTTTCATATTCCTTCTTTTCTATTTTTCTTCTTTCAGTTTTCTACAAAACGAAAGATTTGTGTTTAATAAACGCGACCCTCTACGTATCTTAGCGCGGCATTTAAAAAAAGACCGAAATCCTTAAATTCTATTCAACAGGAGCAATTCTTTCTTAATAATTACCATAGAAAAATTATCAAATCATGAAGAAATACAAAGCCGGTGTACTTTTCGGAGAAGAACTGGAAGCCCTGTATAAGGACGCCAAGGAAAACCAGTTTGCACTCCCTGCCGTGAACACAATTGGTAGCGACAGCATCAATGCCACGCTGGAAGCGGCAGCGAAAGTAAACTCACCGGTCATCATCCAGTTTTCAAACGGAGGTGCCCAATTCATCGCAGGTAAGGGAATGCCCAACGATCAGCTCCAGGCCAATATCCAGGGGGCTGTTTCAGGCGCCCTGCATGTTCACAACGTAGCCAAATACTACGGAGTGCCAGTGGTACTGCATACAGACCATGCCGCTAAGAAATGGCTGCCATGGATCAGCGGACTGATCGATGCAGGCGAACAATATCTCAAAGAGAAAGGCCAGCCGCTTTTCAGCTCACATATGCTCGACCTTTCGGAGGAACCCATCGAAGAAAATATCGAAACCTCTGTTGAGTTCTTCAAGCGCATAGCGCCACTCGGCATGGGAATCGAGATCGAACTGGGTGTTACCGGTGGAGAGGAAGATGGTGTTGACAACAGCGGCATCGAGAACGATAAACTCTATACACAGCCACAGCACGTTGCTTATGCATACAAGGAACTGGGCAAGGTGGGAAGCCTGTTCAGCGTGGCGGCAGCATTTGGTAACGTACACGGTGTGTATAGTCCGGGCAATGTGGAGCTTCGTCCGGAAATCCTGCGCAACAGCCAGGAATATATCCAGCAGGAATTCAAAACAGGGCCCAAGCCTGTTTACTTCGTATTCCACGGAGGCAGCGGCTCTCCACAACATCAGATCCGCGAAGCCATCGGGTATGGCGCTATCAAGATGAATATCGATACCGATCTTCAATGGGCATTCTGGGAAGGCGTACTTCAATATTACAAGAAGAATGAAGCTTATCTGCAAGGCCAGCTGGGCAATCCCGAGGGCGCAGACAAGCCCAACAAGAAATTTTATGATCCCCGTGTATGGCTCCGTAAAGGCGAGGAAAGTTTTATAAAACGTTTAGAAATTGCGTTTACTGATTTGAACTGCATTAACAGAAACGCATAAAAGTTAGAATTCCTCTGATCAAGCGGCTTTACCGCTGAAGGAAAGTCAATTTACAGAAGGCGCCCGGTTCATCATGGCACTGGGATTGGTGAACGCATCCCCTATCTTTGCCGGGCGATTGCATCACCAAACACAGAAATTATCATGCCTTCTAAAAAGATTGTTGACCTCCTCGGCGATAAAGCCGCTTATTTGCTGGAACACAAGTGCGAGACGATTGATCAATCGATGATCCATCTCCCTTCTCCTGATCATGTAGAAAGAACATGGATCAACAGCAACCGTAACAACCAGGTATTACGCAGTATGCAAACCCTGTTGGGACACGGACGTTTGGGTAATACAGGCTACTGCAGCATTTTCCCCGTAGACCAGGGTATCGAGCACAGCGGCGGTTCCGCTTTCGCTCCCAATCCTATCTATTTCGATCCTGAGAATATCATCAAACTGGCCATGGAAGGCGGTTGTAACGGCGTAGCTTCCACTTACGGCGTACTCGGTATCATGAGCCGCAAATATGCACACCGTATTCCCTTTGTTGTGAAGATCAATCACAATGAATTCCTCAGCCTTCCCAACAAATTCGATCAAACCATGTTCGGCACAGTAAAGAGCGCCTGGAATATGGGAGCTATCGCTGTTGGCGCTACCATCTACTGGGGCAGCAACGAAAGTGCCCGTCAGCTGAAAGAAGTGGCGGAAGCATTCGAATATGCGCACGAACTTGGCATGGCTACCATCCTCTGGTGCTATACCCGTAACAACGGATTCAAAGTGGATGGTGTGGACTATCACACTTCTGCCGATCTTACCGGACAGGCAAACCACCTCGGTGTAACATTACAGGCAGATATCATCAAACAGAAATTGCCTACCAATAACGGGGGTTATCTTGCTACCAAACATGGCAAGACCTCTCCGTTGGTATACGAAAAACTTACTTCCGATCACCCGATCGACCTCAACCGCTACCAGGTACTGAACTGCTACAGCGGACGTGTTGGTCTCATCAACAGTGGTGGCGAAAGTAAAGGAGCAAGCGATCTCGCTGATGCCGTTTACACCGCTGTGATCAACAAACGTGCAGGTGGCATGGGACTGATCCTCGGAAGAAAAGCATTCCAGCGTCCTTTCAATGAAGGCGTACAACTGCTGCACACCACGCAGGATGTTTACCTGGATAAAGATATCACTATCGCATAACCGATAATTACGGAAAGTGACTGGCCGCCTGAGTTTCAGGCGGCCCTTTTTTTGTAATTGGTTCAATTCCGTTGAACCAATCACAAAAAAACCGGCACTGGAGCCGCGCCGGTCTTCTGTAGTAACCCTGGTCTTTTTAATACAGGTAATTCAATGCGATGATATCATTGGCATTGAACGGACGGTTAACACCATTGCCGATACAGGCCAGCATCCATGAATTGGGATCAGGCCCTGTTGGCGTTCCGGGAATATGAACAGCACCTACAGTGCTGGCGCCTTCATTCACCGGAGAACCACCGCAACTATAAGACCTGTTCATGTAATCGGTATGACGGAAACCGATACAATGCCCCACTTCATGCGCAATGATACTGGTTACAGTATTGATATTCCAGGTATCCAGGTAAGACCTGTTCACCAGCACAGAACTGTATGGATTACCACTGCTGGTTGGGAATCCGGCAGACGCCAGGTAACCTGAACCTGAAGGAGCAGGATTGATAACGATATTTCCTCCTGAGGTTACGCGTGAAAAAGTAATGCGAAGCCCCAGTGCATTGTAACGCGAAATAGCGCTGTTAACTGCTGTTACATACCTGGAAGGCAGTGAGGAATTCACACGGATAGTGATATTCCTCGGCAATCCGGTAACCAGGTTGTAAGTGCGGTACTGCTCTTCATCAGCAATACGCATCAGCATGTTCTCAGGCTTGCTGTTGAGATGATCTTTGGTAATCACAATGTCGCCCTCTACCAGGTACCCCTCACTGTGAGGTTGTACATTCTTGTTGCTGAAGCCAAGCCCGGCAATCTTTGCCAGTACATCCTGGCCGATAGGTTCAACAATTGTTTCTTTGGATGTTTTCTTACAGGAGAGTAAAACAAAGCATAATAACACAGGAAGACCTGCGATCTTGATTAGCTTTCTCATGTGCATGTTTTTTGTTTGTTAGAAAAATGGTATTCCACTTAATGCAGGGTTACTACATTTTGCATATGCAGGGGTTACTACATATCAGTGGAGCGCTGTCTACGTAAAAACAAGAAAAACGGGAGGAGAATAGTAGAATATCTGTAATTGTAAGTTAGCGCATATACATTAAGTCTATATAAAAGGTATACTGTTTTTTATTGTAACAAAGTTGCAAGTTTCAAGCAGAAAAAAAACAGATCATGATCCTTAATAACTTAGGCAGAGCAAGGGTTTCAGCGGTTTTCCGCGAATTTCGTTCGCAATACTGCAAATGAAAAGAGGGCGCCTTACAGACACCCTCTTTTTAATAAAAATTTTATCGTATTCTATTTCGATGCTGCATATCCTTCCGGCATCAGGATAGCGAAGAATTCATTCTTCCCGCCAAAGATAAGTTTGGCTGCTTCCTGTACATCGGCAGTAGTGAGCGCATTTACATTTTTCTCATAATTGAGGAATCTCTCCATATTGCCGCCATTGAGTTTGGCATCCATCAGCTGATTGAGCCAGGTGCCATTGTCTTTGTAGCTGGCTTTATATCCTTCGATCCAGGTTTTCTTCACTTTGTCCAGGTAGCTGTTGTCTACTCCTTTCTCTTTTATCAGAGCGATCTCATGCTTCAGCGCTTTAACCAGCGTATCTGCTTTCTCAGGGCCGCAGGGCAGTTGCACCATGAAGCTGTAAGCGTTGTATGGATATTTTTCCAGGCCGCCCCCGCTTTGTCCGCCATAGATACCCTGGATCTTTTCACGCAGTTCTTCAATGATACGAAGGTTGAGTACTTCACTGAGCGCATTCACTTTAAGATTCATTTCAGGACTATACGGCGTTTCACCAGTATAGAATGCAAGGATCAGGCTTTTCTGTTCAGCTCCCTTATTCATTTTGAATTCATGCGCCCCGGGAATCACACGAACTTTGGTATCCACCACTTCCATTGATTTTCCACTCACCGGCAATGAAGCGATATATTGTTCGATGAGAGGGACCATATCAGCTTCTTTGAAGCTACCGGTGAACACGAAGTGCATGCCGGCTGCATTGCCGAACATCTCTTTGTAGATCTCGATGCAACGATCAGGATTGATCTTATCGAAGTATTCAACATGAGGTACCCGGATAGGCGCCAGCGGATTATTCTGGAAGATCACCTTGTACATGGAATCAGCAAAAGCGGCTTCGGGATTGGCAGCCAGGTTAGCGAACTGCGATTGGTTGCGCTGCACAAATGATTTGAAAAGCTCGTCATCCTTCCTGGGCGCAGTCATCTGCAGATAAAGTAACTGGAACAGGGTTTCCAGGTCTTTCACAGTAGAGCTTCCGCCAACACCATGCGTATAACCGGTGACAGAAATTTTCATACCGGCAGATTTTCCTGCCAGTACCTTACGGAGATCGGTAGGCGAATAGTCACCAAGCCCCATCGTAGGTACAACTGATGCAAAATATTCTGCATTGTATTTATCAGCGAGACCATAATTGTTCTTACCACCAAAAGCAGTACCGGCAACCAGGATCTGATCATTCTTATAATCAGTTGGCTTGAGGGTAACCGTAAGACCGTTGCTTAAAGTAAGCTCGGTGGTCCCAAGTGTTGCATTTGTGGTTTTGTTGGTGACCTTACCTGCCTTGGGCAGTTCAGCCATCAGGCTGTTGCCCAGTATTTTTTCTTCGTAAGGTTTAACATCAGCTTTTGAAGCAGCATCCACCATTGCGAGCAGTTGATCCGCATTGGGCAGGCTGGCGGCTCCGCTTTCAGGGCCTGTTACATACACGAAATGTTTATCGTTCTTCATCAATTCCTTCAGGAAGGCGTTCACTTCATCAACAGTGATACCAGGCAGAACGGATTTGATGTATTCGAATTCTTTGGCAATGCCGGGACTGGGGGACTGCTCCAGGAAAAGGTTCACGTATTCGTCCACGAAGCTTCCGGACTCGGCTTTATCGCGGTTGTTGTAGGCTCTTTCGTAGGAAGCCAGGATATTCTTCTTTGTTCTTTCCAATTCAGCGGCGGTGAAACCATAACGCTTGATACGCTCCAGTTCCTCCATCATGGCAGTGAGCGCTTTCTTTACGTCGCCGGTACCAGCGGCTGCGTATGCGCTGAAAGCAGCGTACCCTCTTGCGTAGGAACCAAAGCTGGCCTGCGCTCCGAGATAAGGAGGATTCTCTTTTTGCGTGAGTTCTCCCAGACGTTGGTTCACCATGCTTTCAAACAGGCCCTTGATCTGTGCCTTGCGGAAATCGGCAACAGTTACCATTGGGTTTGTTTTGAAGGCAGAGTAATTCACGGCTACGGAGTAAGTAGTGGCTTCCGGATCGGTAACTACAATAGCTTTATTGGTAGTGTAAGGAGGCATTACCGCGCTTTCGCGTTTACGCTCCTTTGCCGGATTAACCAACCTGGTGAAATGCTTTTTGATCATGGCTTCAGCCTTCACAGGATCAACATCTCCTACAACAATAACAGCCATCAGGTTGGGACGATACCACTCCTTGTAAAAGCGGCGGATAGCATCCGGCGGAAAGGTCTTGATCAGTTCTTCCTTCCCGATCGGCAGCCTTTTGGCATACCTTGAACCGGCAAGCAGATCAGGCAGGATCTTCTTGTACATACGCTCATCGGCGCTCTTGCCCTGGCGGCCTTCTTCGATAATGATGTTGCGTTCATTGTTGATGTCATCAGTCAGATAAGATACATTGTGCGCCCAGTCTTCAAGGATCTGGAAACCGCTTTCGAGGTTACCGGGCTTGTCTGTAGGGATGGGCAGGATGTACACGGTCTGATCAAAGCTCGTATAGGCATTGAGGTCAGATCCAAATCCAACACCAATGTTTTGCAGGAAGGAAACAATCTCATTCTTCTTGAAATTCTTTGTTCCGTTGAAGGCCATATGCTCTCCCATATGCGCCAGCCCCTGCTGATCATCATCTTCCTGAATGGAACCGGCATTCACTACCAGGCGCAGTTCCACTTTTTGTTCAGGTTTCTTGTTTTGCCTGATGTAATACACGAGACCATTGGGCAGTTTGCCGGTCTTCACTTTCGGATCCAGCGGGATCTTGTCGGTCAACTTTACTTGAGCAAGCACACTTGCAGAACACAGGACCATCAGCATCATGAAGGCCCAGCGTTGAAGCGTGGTAACAGGTTTGTTCATAATCGAAAATTTTGTTGTGCAAATGTAGGGTAACCAAACATATGTTAGTTTCCGCTGGTGGAATTAAAAAAACATCTCTGTTTCTGCAAGAACTTGTTGTCGTCAAATACCGACATTATAAAACCCTATCATCAACTGGTAGTATCCTTTATCCTCGGGTTTAAGTTGAAGATCAACCGACACTCCGTTCAGATGGCTTCGAATGGAAATATGGTCTTTCTCTTCATATAAATAGTTCCCTTCGGTAATATTCGCTTTGAACTGTTTGGCTATTCTCTCATCGAGCGTGCTTTTGCTTTTGAATTCACCATTCAGCATATTGATAAAAACACTGGTAGTATTATCCTCATCCACTTCCACGGTTTTGGTGATGGACTTGCCGTTGAAAGTGAATGTGATCGGGTATTCCCCAGCCGGGATCTTTTCTGCGATCCACTGGTCCTTTGTTTTGCCCATATTGGTGACGCCTTCAATCCTTGGGATTGTGATATTGATCTCTATCGGCACATACACGGAGAGTCCCGGCTCACCTTTTATCTGCAGGTAAGTATCCTGTGAAAAGCCAAAATGGAATAGCAGGGTGAGGAAGAAGAAAAAGAATATTTTTTTCATGAAACAGAGGCTTGCGTTAGGTTTGAGAAAAATGTTTGCGATAAAGATATTTGATGGTTTCAGATTATCCAAACACAACCAGGTATGTACAGTGGATGCAGCAGCCGGCATTCCCATACACGAACGAAAAAAGCCCGCTCAGTTCAGCGGGCTCTTTTCCGAAACGCAGTTGCCGGGGGCCCCTGCTTCAAATATCAGTTTAATCAGCCACTTCTGTGATCACATGGCCTACATTTCCGCTGGGCATTTGAATGCGCAGCATGGCTGCAATAGTAGGCGCAATATCCGTCATGTATGTTTCGCGGCTGGTCTTTCCGGGTTTGATGCCCCAGCCGTACCATACGAGGGGAATATGGGAATCATAAGGGTTCCAGAGACCGTGTGTGGTGCCGGTGCTGCCGCCGTCGAAATAGGCAGGCTGGAGAACGAACTGGATATCTCCGCAACGACGGGGATAGTATCCGTTGTTGATCCTCTCCCTGATGGTCCCGTTCAGTGGAACAGTATTCAGATCATCGAGCGCAAAAGCGCGGGATACGCCCGGCTGATGACTGAGGTAATCAACAATCAGTTTCTTAACAGCTTTCTCATCCAGTTTCAGAGAATCGATCAGGCCATGATTCAGCGTGACCATATTATTCCAGGACCCGGTGATCAGTTTGGATGCCCCGAAAGCAGCCTGTAGCTTTGGTTCCAGCTCCTTCCACCATTTGGCGTCATCAATAGTTCCGCCAGGGAGTTTGTTCTCGTTGTTGAAGCCGGGCACATGAGATACACCGTGGTCGGCGCTGATGAACAGCAGGTATTGCCCCTTCCCTACTTTGCTATCGAGAAAATCGAAGAGGGAACCGAGTTCTTTGTCGAGACGCAGGAAACCATCTTCCGCTTCCATTGAATTGGGACCGAAAGCATGACCGATATAATCGGGAGAAGAGAAGCTTACTGCGAGGAAGTCTGTGATATCATCTGCACCGAGTTGTTCATTGATCACGGCAGCTTTCGCCATTTCAGCAGTCAGCGTATTTCCAAAAGGTGTGCTGGAAATGGAGCCATAGCTTTTGCCGATGAAACGTTTCAGGTCATAAGGGAAACCTTTCTGATCGGCGCCGAATGGTTTGGCTTCATAAGGCTTTTCGTCAGCTGTACTCTGCACGTACGTATTGGCGGGATAAAGCAGGTTCCAGCCTTGCTCGTAATATTTGTCTACAAGTTTTTGATTATTGAAATCTTTCACCCACTGTGGAAGATCATTCATGTAAAAAGTGGAAGTGATGAAATCCCCTGTTTTACTATCATACCAGTAAGCGCCATTGGCAGAGTGGCCGGCAGGCAGAATTGCGCCACGGTCCTTGATGGCAACTCCTACAACCTTGCTTCTGAAATTGGTAGCGAGGCGCAGCTCATCGGCCACAGTGGTAGCCAGCATGTTCTTAGGGCTCATCAAACCTGCATCGGTGGTAGTACCAACAGACTTAACAGATTTGTCTTCAGCACAATAAACAGTACGCTTCAGTTCGTTATCATACCAGTTGTTCCCGGTGATACCATGAATGGCTGGCACACTTCCTGTATATACACAAGTGTGTCCGCAGGCAGTATAGGTAGGTGTGTAAGGGATAAAAGTGTTCTCGCAGGAAAAGCCTTTGTGAAGGAGGCGTTTGAATCCGCCATCTGCAGTATAGCGGTCATAATACCTGTAGAGATAATCCCATCGCATCTGGTCTACAACAATTCCGACTACTAATTTAGGGCGGTTGGGTACGTTGTGCTGGCCTTTTTTGGACTGTGCAAATGATTGGCTTACAATCAGAACCAGGGCCAGGAAGGCAAAAATTTTTCGCATTTGCAAGTGATTTGCGACAAATGTAATGATTAAACCATTAAACGTAATTCGTGACCTGTCAATTCAAAAATTGTTATTTTTGCGGCATTGACCAGGCTTAAAAAACATTCTATTTTTTAATAATTCAATAATATGGCAGACATTTTTGACAGATTGCTGAAAAACTCAGGTGGACCTATCGGCCAGCACCGCGAAAGAGCGCATGGATATTTTGCTTTTCCAAAACTGGAAGGTGAGATCGGAAACAGAATGAATTTCCGCGGGAAGGAAATGATCGTATGGAGTCTGAATAACTACCTCGGACTGGCCAATCACCCGGAGATCAGGAAGGTGGATGGTGATGCTGCTGCGCAATTCGGTCTGGCGCTTCCCATGGGAGCCCGCATGATGAGTGGCAACAGCGTTCATCACGAGCAACTGGAAAGAGAACTCGCCGCATTTGAAGGAAAGGAAGATGCAATCCTGTTCAATTTCGGCTACCAGGGAATGGTGAGCCTGATAGATGTACTCTGCAGCCGTCATGATGTGATCGTATACGATGCAGAAAGCCATGCCTGTATCATCGATGGTCTCCGCCTTCATGTTGGACATAGCTACGTTTACAAACACAATGATATCGAGGATCTCGAAAAGCAGTTGCAACGCGCCAATGCGATCATCGAAAAACAAAAAGCCGGCGGTGTTCTCGTGATCACTGAAGGTGTATTCGGAATGGCAGGCGACCAGGGCAAACTGAAAGAGATCGTTTCCCTGAAAGAAAAATATGGTTTCAGGATCCTGCTCGATGACGCGCATGGATTCGGCACACTCGGCAAAACCGGCGCCGGCGCTGGTGAAGAGCAGGGTGTTCAGGACCAGATCGATCTATACTTCTCCACATTCGCAAAATCGATGGCTTCTATCGGCGCATTTGTTGCCGGACCCAAGGCCATCATCGATTATATCCGCTACAATATCCGCAGCCAGATCTTCGCCAAGAGCTTACCCATGCCACTCGTAATGGGCAACCTCAAACGCCTGGACATGCTGCGCAGCCAGCCAGAACTGAAAGACAAACTCTGGAGCAATGCACTGAAGCTGCAGAAAGGCCTCAAAGAAAAAGGATTCGATATTGGCAATACTGACTCCGTGGTTACTCCCGTGTATATGAAAGGTGGTGTGGAAGAAGCTACTGCCATGGTGATGGACCTGCGCGAGAATCATGGGATCTTCTGCTCTATCGTAGTGTATCCTGTAATCCCGAAAGGACATATCATCTACCGTCTGATCCCTACAGCTGTGCACACTGATGCTGATATCAATGCAACACTGGTAGCATTCGAAGCAACCAAGAAAAAACTGGATGCAGGAGAATATAAAGTGGCTGCAATCCCCGATATGGCCGAATCACGTTAACAAGCAAATAACAAAATAGTGTACGAGCCGCCTCCTCTGGAGGCGGCTTTTTTTGTGCAAAAGATACAGGCAAAAAAAAGGCCCCCCAAAAGGGAGGCCCCACTAATCAAATACCATTAACCATTAAACCTTATCCTATGAAAATTCAAATATAAGATGATAGAGGTGAAACAATGGTTGCATAGCTTACCTTTTTTTCCATAAAAGACCAAATCAGTCATCCCAGAAAACCTTTGTAGCTATTTACGCAACTGAATCCCTGCAAAATCGTTTAGTATAACGATTTTGGTGGCTTTAAACATTCGCCATTCTTTAATGAAATTTTAAGGAACGAGAGAAGTTTTTGCAGGTTGCCGGCACTCGCTCGCCTCCCGGCGAGTGAGTTTTGTTTA
>NZ_RCSU01000022.1 GCF_003991355.1 Pseudoflavitalea rhizosphaerae | reverse complement strand
ACTCGCCAGAGGCGAGCGACTGGGCACACGCTGATAAATTAGTTGATTCCGGCTAACTGTTTGATCTCTTCCAGGTGTGTGCGCTCATTGCTGAGGCGTGGCACTTTGTGTTGTCCCCCCAGTTTGCCGCGGCTTTTAAGCCAGTTACTGAAGATCCCTTTGGTAAGAGAATGCACGATGGGCATGCGCAAGGCAATATCTTTATGCCGTTTGGCTTCGTAATCACTGTTGAGGGACTTGAGTGTGGCGTCGAGCTCTTTGGTGAATGCAGCCAGGTCTTCGGGTTGCTTCTCAAATTCGATCAGCCATTCATGCGCACCGTTACTGCCTTCGCTGAAATAGACGGGAGCGGCGGTATAATCATTTACGATAGCGCCTGTGGCGGCAGACGCTGCTGCTATAGCTTTATCGGTATTGTCTACGATCACTTCTTCCCCAAAAGCATTCATATAATGTTTCAGTCTCCCGCTGACCCTGATACGGAAAGGCTCCAGAGAGGTGAATTGAATGGTATCTCCCAGTAAATACCGCCAGAGCCCGCCATTGGTGCTGATCACGAGGGCATAGTTCTTATTCAGCTGCACTTCGCTGAGGCCGATTGTATCGGGGAATTGTTTTCCATATTCTTCAATCGGCATAAACTCCATGAAGATGCCATGGTCAACAAACAGCAGCATTCCTTCTTCACCTGGTATGTCCTGTGCAGCAAAGAACCCTTCGCTGGCATTGTACATTTCCAGGTAATTGATCGGCTTACCGATGATCTTTTGGAACTGCTCACGGTAAGGGGTAAATGAAACGCCGCCATGCATATAAAGCTCAAGGTTGGGCCATACTTCAGCAATGGACCGTTTGCCGGTGATCTCGAGGATCCTGCGGAATAGCACGAGCGTCCAGGTGGGCACACCTGAGATTGAAGTTACATTCTCACGGATCGTGCTCTGGGCCAGCATTTCGATCTTGCTTTCCCATTCGTCCATCAATGCAATGCTGAGATCGGGTACACGCAGCCAGTTGCCCCAGAATGGCGTGTTCTGCAGGAGCACCGCACTGAGGTCTCCGTATTGCGCTTCATGATTCAATGGATTGATGGTATGACTACCACCCAGTACCAGTCCCTTTCCAGTGAGCAGGTCAGAGTCAGGTTTGAACTGGTAGTACATCGTCAGCACGTCTTTGGCGGCTTTGTAGTGGCCGTCTTCCAGGCTTTCGTCGCTGACGGGAATGAATTTGCTTTTGTCTGAAGTGGTGCCACTGCTTTTAGCAAACCAGTAGATAGGAGTGTTCCAGAGAACATTCTGTTCACCTTCCATGATGCGCTGGATATAAGGCTTCATGTCCTCATACTCATGCACGGGAACGGTTTGCTTGAAAGAGCGGATATTGAAGAGCGTGGAGAAATTGTATTTCTTGCCGAATTCAGTGTATTGCGCTGCCGTTACGAGGTCCTGCAATACTTCCCTTTGCGCGTCCTGCGGATGGGTTTTCCATCCTTCAATGCGCCACAGTCTCATGCGGGCCAGCGATGATATGGCAGGCGACAATAGTTTCACTATCGGCAAAATAAAGAATTTACAGGAATTGACAGGTAAGTTTCAACAGGGCTCTTATTGATTCTTCTCACCAATGATAGACCTGAGGGCTTCTTCGTGAAGATAGTCCTTACGTTTCAGTTCAAAGTTCCTACCGAGGTAGAGCCTGCGCACCTGTTCATCATCGGCCAGTTCTTCAGCCGTTCCATGTTTGAAGATCTTACCGTCTATCAGCAGGTAGGCGCGATCACAGATACTAAGGGTTTCATTTACGTTATGGTCAGTGATGAGGATACCGATATTCTTGTATTTGAGGCGCGCCACCACACCCTGGATATCTTCCACGGCAATGGGGTCAACACCGGCGAATGGTTCATCCAGCAGGATGAATTTTGGGTCTACAGCCAGTGCACGAGCAATCTCCGTTCTTCTTCTTTCTCCGCCCGAGAGACTGTCGCCATTGTTCTTACGTACGTGATGGAGGCGGAACTCATCCAGCAGGCTTTCCAGTTTTTCGCGCTGTTGGGCTTTGGTGAGTTTGGTCATTTCCAGCACGGCCTTGATATTGTCTTCCACACTGAGTTTGCGGAAAACGGAAGCTTCCTGGGGAAGATAACCGATCCCGAGCTGTGCCCTTTTGTACATGGGAAGCCTGGTGATCTCTTCATTATCGAGGAATACCTGGCCTTCATCGGGCTTGATCAAACCTACCACCATGTAGAAGGTAGTTGTCTTTCCCGCTCCGTTGGGACCCAGCAGACCCACGATCTCCCCCTGCTTAACCTGTACGGATACATGGTTCACAACGGTACGGCCGCCATAAATCTTTACCAGTTCTTTAGTGTGAATTTCGCTGATCAAGTGTTACGTTATTTGTACAAAAATACTCATCCCAATCCAAATACCTTTCGTATAGCGGAATTTAACAGCTATTTGCCATCCGGATTTCCTTACATATGTTTGCAGGCCAATTAACCACTCATGAAAGTAATTGATCATATCAAACAGGCTAAAGATACCCTCATTTCCTTTGAGATCCTTCCGCCATTGAAAGGAAAGACCATTAATTCTATCTACGACCATCTGGACCCGCTGATGGAATTCAAGCCTGCATACATCAATGTTACTTATCACAGGAGCGAGCATGTGTTCAAGAAGAAGGCCGATGGCACTTTCGATAAAGTAGAAGTACGCAAGCGTCCTGGCACGGTAGGCATCTGCGCCGCCATCATGAACTATTACAAGGTAGATGCGGTGCCTCACCTCATTTGCGGTGGTTTCAACAAGCGTGAAACGGAAGACGCCCTCATCGATCTGAACTTTATCGGAGTAGACAATGTGCTGGTACTTCGCGGTGATGCAGCCAAGAATGAAACAACATTCGAACCTGAGATCGGTGGTAACCGCTATGCACTCGACCTGCTGAAACAAGTGATCAATCTCAATAACGGTATCTACCTCGAAGAAGATATTCGTGATGGCTTCCGCACCAATTTCTGTATCGGCGTAGCGGGCTATCCTGAAAAACATTTCGAAGCCCCCAATCTTCAGACGGACCTCGCTTACCTCAAAGCCAAAGTAGAATCCGGCGCTGAATATGTAGTAACGCAAATGTTTTTCGATAACCAGAAATATTTCAATTTCGTGAAGGCATGCCGCGATGCAGGCATCGATATCCCTATCATCCCGGGCCTGAAACCGATCACCAGCAAGAAACAACTGAGCGTGATCCCCCGCACTTTCCATGTAGACATTCCAACCGATTTCAGCAACGAGATCATGAAATGCAAAACAGATGCGGAAGTTGAACAGGTAGGAACTGAATGGTTACTGCAACAATCGAAAGAATTGAAAGCTGCCGGCGTTCCTGTATTACACTATTATACACTCGGCAAACCAAAAGTGATCTACAACGCAGTGAAAGAACTTATTTAATAATTACTCATACTATAAAGGCTTCTCCCGGAACTGAACTACAACACTGTTGTTGTTGTTCGTTTACCCGGAAGAAGCCTTTGCTTTTGCATCGTGGTTCTTCAATTCTTTCTTACAGTTCTTCTATAAACCAATACCTACGGATAGACTAAGTACTCTGTGCTTGTTCTTGTTGTCTTCACCATTGTCTGCACCAGATTGCAGCTTGGTTAAACCTAAACCATAATTAACCTGCACCAAAAATTTGTTCAGGATCAATCCGGCAGTAGCATTGACACCAAAGTCAAAACGACGCATCACACCAAGGCCGGCGCCTTCTTCTTCATTGAAGGTAGTAGGATCATCATTACTGAATTCGATATTGTCTTTACGACTGTATTCCACTCCAAGCAATTTTCCTTCGATCTTCCTTTTACCACCAACACCCAATGCTGCATACGGACCTGCGCCTACAAAGAGTTGTGAATTTGTTTCAAGAGGAATCTTAAACACTGCATTCACGGGCAACTCTACATACAGTGGATTTGTTGTGGCTTTGTAATAATTGTTGTCTGATGAACTACCGTTCTGGATCTTCGAGCCCTTACCAGTGAATAACAACCCCGGTTGAATGGCAAAGAACTGACCCACCGGAAGGTCTGCCATCAAACCTACATGGAAGCTTGCCAACGTATTGGCATCATCCACTTCACCGTCGCTATTCTTTGAAATGTTGGCGAGGTTTAAACCGCCTTTTATGAATACTTTGCTCTGTTGTGCCATTGTAGTCATACTGAGTGAACAGGCAACTACAATAATGATCAATTGTTTCATCCGTTTCATACGCTAAAATTTATGTACAACTTTCTATTAAAAAAAACTGTGCCAGCCATCGAATCTTAACTTAATCAAAGCTTAAGATGTTGCTATAGCTGTACAAAAAAAACAACAGAAAATGAAAATAAAATGAAGACAGGAAAACCCTGAATGGGGACGTTATTGCTTTGGAAGCGACTTCACAATTTTCTCTTTGATCCTGACGGGGTATTTTTTCTTCAGTTCATTGATCCATTTCTCTTCGAGCATCAACTGGTAATCATTTACGATAAAACCGCGTGCATCTGCAAAGTTTCGAGGGCTCTTATCCCTGTATACCTTTAATATATATGCGAAAGTGATGGTATTGTCGGCTTCGTTCTTCACATTGGCTGTTATCAGTCCATCAGTGAAGTTGGTACGTTCGAATACAGGGATCTGTCCCAGTTCAAATCTTCCGGAATCGGCCTGCAGGTTGCCGTTGCTGTTTTCTGAAATGGATTTCCATTCTTTGGGATTGGCTTCCAGTTTTTTCCTGGCGTCTTCTGCGGCGGCGGCATTGATTGCTGTGAAGATCACGGCATCAGCACTGGCTTCCCACCAGTATTTATCCTTGTTGGCTTCGTAGTAACTGTGAAGACCAACCGAATCAGTGCTGGCTACATCCCAGATCTTCCTTTGCATGATCTCGAACAGCAGATTGCCTTCTTTGAATTCGTGGAGCTGATAAGCGAATTCAGGATTATAGTTTTCCAGGTGATCGCGGTAATAATCGAAGGTGGTCCTTTCGCAGAATGTTTCAAACAGTTGACTGGCTGGCAGGTGTCGCATATTTTCCAGGCGTAGCATGGATTGCAGAAATTCCTTCCAGTCACTGAACCTGTATGCTTTATCCTTTACCTGGAAGAGTACCGGGTTCTCTTTGAAGTAGGCACCTCCTTTCGGATTCTTGTTTTGCAGGAGACTGTCCCCATATGCAATTACCTGCGGCATGGGAGCGGAAGCGTGTTGTTTGAAAAGTACTTCCTTCCTGATCTTATCGTAAAGGATATTCTTTGCTACATTCATCCTGTCGCTTTGTAACACCTGGGTGCGGAGCGATTCCTGGAATATTTTATCATTCAGGTCCCCGGGCAATGGACTGCGTTTGATCCTTTTGATGATGTGTACGCCATAATCGGTTTCGAAGGGGGCGCTTATTTCACCGTCTTTTTTCAGTGCAAAAGCAGCCTGTTCAAATGCAGGCGCATAGCGGCCTACACCGAATTCCATTATTTCCCCCCCGGACTGGTAAGTGGTATTGTCTGTACTATACATCAGGGCCAGTTCTTTGAAATCGGCGCCATTGTTCAGTACAATAATCAGCGAGTCTGCTTTTCTGCGACTGGCCGCTTTTTGTTGATCTGAGGCATCCGGGGGATAGCCAAGCAGAATTTGCGCAACGGTCACTTTTCCAATGGCAGGTCTTTCAGCCAGGTTTTTGAAAATATGGAAACCAATTTGAGAGCGAACTATGGCAGAGGTTTTTCCCGGTGCGGTAGCATATATGGCGTTCTCCATTGCATATGGCAGCACCAGCGCTGTGATATAACCGATAGCTCCTTTATTATTCTTTACAGCAGGATCTTCGGAAACCTGAAGGGCCAGCTGAGCAAAATCTTCCCCGTTCTGTAATCTTTGCTGAATGTTTTTGATCTTCTCTTCAGCACGGGCAATTGCTTCCGGGGATGCATGTTCATCTGCTGCCACAAAAATATGGGCCACAGAAATATCTTTCTTAAGCCGCTCTGCAGCTTCATTGATGAGAATATTCACGCTGGCATCGTCATTCATGTAATTGTCCACCACCTGGTTGCGAAAGCCGGTAAGTTCGGCCAGCTGTGCCGGAAGCGTGTCCAGGCGCTGATCATAGGCAGCCTGCACTTTCAGCTTGAAGCGTGTATACAGTTCCAGGTAATCGCGATAGGATTTATCAGTTGGCTGTTCCGCAGTATTGTTCTTATTGTAAGCTTTGAGGAACTCTTCTTTGCTTACAGGTTTTCCACCGAAGGTGAAGATCGTTTGCGCCAGGCCGGTAGCAGTGCTGCCGATAATGAGGGCGGCGGTTGCAAGGGCTTTCGGAGAAGGTCTCATTGGGATCAGTTGGTATTTGATTTCTTTAGTTTAAGGTTGATGATTTCATTCAGCTGGAGGTAGTCAAGTTTCTTGGCTACGATCCGCTTGTCCTTGTCCAGCAGGTACAGCATCGGTGTTTGGAATACATCGTAGAGCTGACGGTAGGATGGTTGTCCGGCCGACTGCTCGGCTTCCTGCTGCGCCGGTAACTGGTAAACGTGTATCCAGTCTTTTAGATTGTTGTCGCGGATATACTTTGTCCAGAGATCTTTTCCGCCATCTACCATTACGCCGTATACTTTGATGCCCTGGGCTTTCCATTTGGCCTGGAAAATAGAATCCACTTTAGGGACTACTTCCTTGCAATGACTGCAAGTGGGGTCCCAGAAACAAAGTACGATCATTTCACCTTTTACGTCATAGAGGTTGGCAGGACGGTCAGCCGTATCTACCATTTTCATATTGGCGGCAGGCAGTCCCAGTTGATTGGCCATGAGACTGTAGGCGCGTTTGGTCATATGATCCTTGTATTCTTTGGAAAAGAAATCCGCTTCACCGGTATTGATGAATTTCTCGAAGAGATGCACAAACACTGCATCCTGGCCCATGTATTTCGGGTTGATGTACTGCTGAACAAATTTCACCATCAGGAATTTGTACATCTCTTTACCCGAGCGGGCATAGAGCAACATGTAATCCACTTCAGGTTTGATGGAATCCGGATCGGGGGATACCAGCCTGTCGAAGTATTTATCCAGTTTGCTTTCGAAAAAGGGGGTGCGCACCAGGCGGTCATCATTGAATTCCACTCCATCCCAGAAATTATCCTTGAAGTACCTGTAGGCAAAATTGGAATCATATTTACCGCCGGGATGTTTTGAAGCAGGAGGGACCACAGGTTCTTTCATGGCCTGCAACAGGGCGGCGAGTAAGGATTCAGGATTCCTGTTCACGAGGCTGTCGCGGTAATGCTGCATGGCTTCATTCAATTTCTTCACCTTGTCTTCCGCTGCTTTTTTGTTGGTGGCAGTGGCAATTTCTCCATTGGCCTTGTGAATGGCTGAGCCGGTCTGGTTGGCAAATTTGGTATACTGCTGGAAAAGCGCATTATCTTTCGATCCTTTAAAAACCACGCCTGACGGGAGCTGTGTGGTATCAGCCTCGATGGAGAACTGCTGTTCTTTGTCGAGCAGCAATTCAAACAGGATCTGCCTGGAAGGGGAAACGATGAAATAAATACCTCCGGGCAGGGCTGTATTGCCTTTGAAACTTCCCTGGCTATTGCCATCCAGCACTACCGAATCCGCCAGTGCTTTCAGTTTACCATAGTAGTAACCAAGGTACACTTTCTCATTTTTGTAAGGCTTGAGGGTGAGCCCGATATTATAACCCTGCTGGCTAAACGCAGCAGCGATAGTCAGGGACAATAGTGAGGATAACAACAATTTTTTCATGGTATCGATAATCAAACAGGCTCTAATATATTAAAAAATAAATAGTTGGCTTGTTAAGCAGTTGCGAAGATACCGTATATGGGGGAGCAGACGAAGTATTGATGGCAGGCGGAGTGTTGGCGGCAGGCGGAGTGTTGATGGCAATCGGAGTGCCGCAGTCGCTCGCCTCCGGCGAGTGACTAATATTTGTTCGCCTCCGGCGAACCAACCAGGTGCTGCACCCGACTGGTCGCCGGAGGCGACAAAATAAAACTCACTCGCCAGAGGCGAGCGAGTGGGCTCCCCGAAATCAAAAGATTCGGACTTTATTAGTCAGCCCCTGGCCACTGCGAAATTATTGTTTTGCTTCGTTAAGCTCAATGTTGACAGTAACTTCCACGTCTTTACCAACAGCCAGGCCGCCAGCTTCGGTCATACGGTTCCATTTGAGGCCGAATTCGAAGCGGTCAATAGTGGCTTTAGCCTTGAAACCTGCTTTGGCGCCGCGCTGGCTGGCGATGGTACCACCATGGGTTACATCGAATGTTACAGGCTTGGTGATATCGCGAACTGTCAGATTACCTTCAAGTTTGTACTTGTTCCCACCTTGTGGTTTGAAGGCGGTGCTTTCAAATTTTATCTGGGGAAATTTCTCTGCGTTGAAGAAATCATCGCCCTTTAGGTGTTTATCCCTGTTCGCATTATCTGTATTGATGGAGTTAACATCAATTGTAAAGTTTATTTTCGCGTCGGAAAAATCGGCTTTCTCAGCAACGAAAGTGCCGTCGAAGGATTTGAAAGAGCCTTCAGCTTCAGAAACCACCATGTGGGTAACGGTGAAACGAATATTGGAATGTGATTTATCCAAAACCCATTTGGTTGCAAGGTTTTGAGCGTTTGTGGTTGTCAGTGAGGCTGGTATAGACTTTCTGAATGCGGTGAAAATGATACCCGAAGCTGCAAGCAGGGCAGCGGATAAAACCAGTTTTTTCATGTTTGGTTCAGTTTAGCGTTTAGACATTAATAAAGATAGAGAATATTTTATGTAAGAAAAATTTTATAGATTTAAGCCCTCTGGCTTTTTCTTCCAGTATCAGTTCCTGATTGCCGCCTAGCCAATTTCCCTGTTCAATAACTCATGAATACCATAGACGATAATTCCATCGTTTATCCTGTATCACTTATCATCATATTTTGATAATCACCTTAAATCATTGACGAGAAAAAATGAACTTCAAAAAACTCTCCATTGTAATTCCAGCTTACAACGAAGGAGCCACCATTCACCTGATCCTGGACCGGATTGCGGCAGTAAAACTATTGAACGATATCGAAAAAGAAGTAATCATCGTTAATGATTGTTCGAAGGATAATACCGTGGAAGCCGTTCAGGCTTATATGTCATCCCACCCTGATCAGAATATCCGTTTCATCAGTCATGAAGTGAACAAAGGCAAAGGCGCCGCCCTTCATACAGGAATCGCCCATGCCACCGGGGATTACACCATTATACAGGATGCCGACCTTGAATATGATCCTGAAGAATTCAATGTACTGATCCATCCCATTTTCCGTGCGAATGCAGATGTGGTATTCGGTAGCCGCTTCCTGGGAGGGAATTCACACCGTATCCTTTTCTTCTGGCACTCTATTGGTAACAAGTTCCTGACCATGCTCAGCAATATGTTCACCAATTTGAACCTGACAGATATGGAGACCTGTTATAAAATGTTCCGTACGCCTATCATTCAGTCGATCAAACTGAAAGAAAACCGCTTCGGGTTTGAGCCGGAAGTGACCGCCAAGGTAGCCCGCATCAAAGACATCCGAATTTATGAAGTGGGTATTTCCTACTACGGCCGTACTTATGCAGAAGGCAAAAAGATCAACTGGAAGGATGGTTTCCGCGCCATCTATTGCATACTGAAGTATAACATCTTCAGCAGATGACAGGTATCGAAGAACTGGAGCAGACAGATCCGGCAGGACTGGAAACCCTGGAACAATTCGCCGGGGCCCAAAAATTCAACCGCTGGCTTTATGATGCCATTGCACCCTGGTGCCGTGGAGATGTCCTGGAAGTCGGAAGCGGCATCGGCAACCTCTCTGCTTTTTTTCTTGAACATGGCTTCGCTCTAACAGCCACAGACCTGCGAAAAGAATATTGCCACCTGTTGCAGAAACAATTCGGGAACCATCCCGGTCTGCAACAGGTGGTGAACCTGGACCTGGTAGCTCCTGATTTCAATAACAGGTATTCCGCCCTCTCCAATTCCTTTGATACCGTTGTTGCCCTCAATGTGGTGGAACATATCCGGAACGACGATCTGGCCATAGCCCATTGTTACCAGATGCTGAAACCCGGGGGCAATGCCGTGATACTGGTACCTGCGTATCAATGGCTATACAATCCGTTCGACAAGGAGCTGGGCCATTTTAAACGCTACAGTGCGCAACGTCTTTCCAGGCTGATGGAAAGGCAGGGATTTGAAGTGACCAATACAAGGTATTTCAATGCAGCAGGCATCTTTGGATGGTGGCTGAGTGGCAGCCTGCTCCGGAAAAAGATCATCCCTGCCAATCAGCTCAGAACCTTTAACAAGCTTGTTCCCTTATTCAGAATGATTGACCAGATCACTTTTCACCGGCTGGGCCTTTCCGTTATAGCCATAGGCCGGAAAAAATAAACCCTTCAACTATGACAAGTATCCAACCAACTCCAGGCAGCGGCAACACCAGGGTCCTGCGGGGATTGTTCACCGTTATGGCCATTGCTTACCTGGCTGCCTGTTTCACCCCGCTCCATATCCATTTCGATTCCATCCGGTATTATAATATCAAAGACTGCCTGGAATATGGCTGCCCTCCTGATTCCTTTGCAGCTACCGATTACCTGCCTTATGGATATACGGCACTGTTGATCGGGCTTTCGAAGCTGGGCATATTGAACGGTTTCTTTATCGTTCTGGTGAACTGCATCTATCTTTTCTTCGGTATCTGGTTTGTACAAAAGATATTCAAAGAGCAACTTTCTCCTTTTCTTTTCTATTCACTCGTTCTTTTCAACTGGACGGTGATCAAGTTTTCCACGCATCCGCTCTCCGAGATGCAATACATTTTCTTCTCCTGTTCCTCTTTGTACTGTTTTCATCTTTATACAAAACAAAAAGGATACAAATGGCTGATACTCGCATTTCTGCTGGGTTTCCTCACCTTGCTCACCAGGACTGTTGGTATTTCCCTGATCCCTGCATTAGTGCTGGGCGTGGTGTACCAGCACAGGGCTGAGATCAGCAGGATCATTCGTAAGAACAAACTGGTGATCGTGGCAATAATAGTAGTGCTGGCCATCCTGGCCTTCTTTGCCAAACAACTCAAGATCATGGATTATACCAGCCTGTTGAAAACATCCATGGGCAAAGGCGCGGGCTCTTTCTTTGCTGAAAACCTGAAGAACCATTTACAGGAACTGGGAGAGGTTTTTGTGAATATGCCGGCTTCAAAACTGATGGGTTTTCTACCCGGCGCCACAGGCCCTGTCTTATTCGTGATACTGGGCGTTGCTGTTCTGGTTTGGTTCCTCTGGATATTGTTTGCTAAGCGAAGCAGCATTCCCTTCTATATCAAAATGTACCTGGTGTTCTATGCATTTATCATTATCAACTGGCCTTATTACGATCCCCGGTTCTGGGTGCCCGTTCTGCCATTGATCATCGCCGTTGTTATGCAAACACCTTTCAATAGCAGGCCCTGGCTTAAATTGCTGAGTAAGGCGTACCTGGTCTTCTACCTGGTGCTGGGCATCATCGCTGCCATCTATTCACTCAAAACAGGATTGAATAAAGAGGAATTTGCGAAAAAGCAGGCGAATGGGGTATACAGAAATGAGTACGAGACGCATTTTTTCGGCAAGCCTTTGAGTGATACGGCCGTTCACCTGGACCAAAATGTTGTTGACATCCTGAATAAGTACGATAAGTAAGCTAAAAGGCAGATTCATCAATATTTTCCGGATTAACTAACGAGCGTTAATTTTTAACCGGGTCTCAATAGAGAGTTTTATTATTTTTGCCCCATGAAACTCAGTCATCTTTCGGAAACCCTGATCGGGTCAGAGATCGTGAAACTTGGAGGCGAGATCAAAGAAAAGATACGCCAGGGCGAAAAGATCTACAATTTTACCGTAGGCGATTTCGACCCCTCTATCTTCCCCATCCCTGCTCAATTGCAGCAGGAGATCATCGATGCATACCGCAATCATTTTACCAACTATCCCGCCGCTGAAGGTAACCTGGACCTCCGTGAGGCTGTGGCTGCTTTCATCAAGGAAAGGGAGCAGATCCATTACTCACATGCCGAGATCCTGATCGCTGCCGGTGGACGGCCGCTGATCTACAGCTTGTTCAGGGCCATCGTGGATAAAGGTGATAAGGTGGTGTATGCAGTGCCATCCTGGAACAATAATCATTATGCACATTTTGTAGGAGCTGAGCACGTTTTGGTGGAAGCCACTCCCGGGAACAATTTCATGCCTACCGTTGAACAGCTCCGTCCTGTTATCAAGGGAGCTACACTGCTGGCGCTCTGCTCTCCGCAGAATCCAACCGGTACAACATTTTCCGAAAAGGAACTGACTGCTATCTGCGATATGGTCCTCGAAGAGAATGCCGCCCGTGGCGAGAACGAGAAAAAACTGTACGTGATGTACGACCAGATGTACTGGCATCTCACGTACGGGGATATCCGACATTACAATCCGGTATCGCTCAGGCCTGCCATGCAGCAGTATACCATCTTCATCGATGCCATCAGCAAGGTATTTGCCGCTACGGGTGTGCGTGTGGGTTGGGCGATGGGCCCCAAAACGGTGATCGATAAAATGAAGGCCATCCTCAGTCATATCGGTGGATGGGCTCCCATGGCGGAACAGAAAGCCGTTGCGAAATTCCTTTACAAAAAAGAAGCCATCGATCAATACCTGACAGACTTCAAAGCCGCCCTGGAAGCGCGTCTCCGTGGCATCTACAATGGTCTTTCCGATCTGAAGAAAGAAGGATTTGCCGTTGATGCCATTGCCCCGCAGGCTGCCATCTATCTTACCATCAAATTCGATCTTAAAGGAAAGAAGACTTCAGACGGTACCGTCCTGGAAAAGCAAAGCGATGTTACAGCCTACCTGCTGAGTGCAGCCAAACTGGCCGTTGTGCCTTTCTATGCATTCGGTGCGGAAAAAACTTCACCCTGGTACCGCCTCAGTGTGGGCACCTGCAAAGTGGAGGAGATCCCTGCTATGATCAGCCAGCTGCGCAATGCATTGGGCCAATTGTCATAAACAAAATATTCATCATCAAAATAAAAGCGGGTGTACCAGTAAATGATACACCCGCTTTGTTATTTTGGGTATTCCAGGTCAACGTGTATAAAAATCAGTTCTTATTGCAGATGAAAACAAAGGGCTCCAGTTCTTTCTGATGGACCAGTTTGCGGATATGCCTGGCCGTATGGATCACTTTATACCTGTTCATATCGAACACTTCGTGCGCAACGCAGAAATTGTCGATAGTCTCAAAATGAAAAAGCAACTGGTTGAGCTGCTCCAGTTCATTTTCCATAGCAGCTTCACTAAGGTGATCGTCTTTCACCAGGACAAGCAAATCGCGATTGGGCGTCTTCATTTCTTATTAGGATTTTAATAGCCTACAAAACCCCTGTTCAAGCCGCAGCCGCATTTTTTGGATGAGCCTCCCATTTTATTTCCGGCACTGCAACTGACAGCAACAAGACAAATAACAATTAATAACAAAAAAATCATTGGCTTTTTCACTGTTCTCATCATATGGTCTTTACTAAATTAAACTATTTTACGAACAATTTATTATTTGAAATTGACAACACAGGCTAAATTTAATCCCCATAGTGGAAAACCCTTAGTTTTGATATCCCCATTGGATTGGGGTTTGGGTCATACTACGCGCTGTGTTCCTGTTATTCAACAACTTATGCATGCAGGCTGCGATGTGGTCATTGCCTGCAACAGCCAGCAAAAAACTCTCCTGAAAGCCGAATTCCCCCAGTTAACTTATCATGACCTGGAGGGTTATGGCATCCGGTACGCAAAAAATCGATGGATAACCATCGTTAGAATTGTGTTTCAACTACCCAAAATGATGATACGGATAAAAAAGGAGCATCGTTGGTTGCAGAATTTCCTTTCTGCTCACCGGGTAGACGCCATCATTTCCGATAACCGTTTCGGACTATATGCTGAGCATATCCCCTCTGTTTTCATTACACATCAACTGGCCTTAAGAACAGGATTGGGCGCCTGGTTCGACCGCAGGGCCCGCTCGATGAATTACAAACATATCAACCGCTTCTCGGAAATCTGGGTGCCTGATAACCCTCATGGTTATTCGATAGCGGGAGAATTGGCAAGGCCGGCTATCATGCCTGCTCCCCCGGTGAAATACATAGGAGGGATCAGCAGGTTTGAAAAATGCGATCATTATCATTCGGATGAAACGCAGGCTGGCAAGTTGGTTGCAGGTCCTGTGGATCTACTCATCATTCTTTCAGGGCCGGAGCCGCAAAGGTCCATCTTCGAACAAAAGTTGCTGGAACAATTACCTGCATTCAAGGGAGAGGCTGTGCTGGTGAGGGCGCTTCCCGGAAAGCATTCAAAAGGAGAAAAGCTTTTGTCCAATCTGACCAGCTTCGATCATTTGCCTTCACCAGAACTGAACCGGCTTGTTTGCAATGCAAAACTGGTGATCAGCCGGTCGGGCTATACCACAGTGATGGACATCCTGAAAACAAAAAAGAAAAGCATACTGGTGCCAACTCCCGGGCAGGCCGAACAGGAATACCTGGCCGGTCACCTGGAAAAAGAAAGACTTGCCTGTAGTTTCACACAGGAGAATTTCAACCTGCAAAGCGCGTTGCAACGTGCTTCCTCTTTTCCTTTCCAAACGATCGAGGATGAAATGCAGTTGTACAAGACTGTGATCAGCACCTTTGTTCAGTCCCTGAAAAGCTGATCAATTGCAGGTATCCCTGACTGTTATTGCTTCACTATCTTCCTGTTCTCAGTAAACGATCTCCCTTCGATCTTCAAAAAATAAATGCCTTTGCTAAGCGCTGCCGTTTTGAATTCCAGCGGTGTAGTTCCTGCCTGTAATTGCTGATCAATACTATATAGTCTTTTTCCATTCACATCTGTTATGACTATGCGAACCCGCTCAGCCCTGGGAATTTGCAGGTAAACGGTGAGATCGCCTTTGAAGGGATTGGGAGCAATCACGGTTGCTTTGGATCCCTGTGCGCGGTTGAGAATAGTTTTGATCCCGAAATATTCTTTGGCGCCATCCTGGTCAACCTGTACAAGACGGTATTGGTTCAGATCGGGTAATGGATTTTCGTCGGTCCATTGGTACCTACTACCTGTAGCATTGTTGGACCCGGCCACACTACCGATCTCTGTGAAGGGAAGCGTTTGGCCTGCTCTTTCGATGAGAAAAGCTGCGTTATTGTGTTCATAGCTGGTAGTCCAGCTGATCACCACTTTCCCCTGCACCAGTTTGAGCTGATAATCTTTCAGCACTACCGGTAATACCTCTGCGCGTTCATTCTGCAACATCCATTCATACATATTCAGGTTGCGGCCATTGATATTTTGTTTGAAAGTAGTATCGTAAGCGGTGCCCCATGCATCATGAGTGAAGGAATTGCAGGCCCAGTTGGGAACGGGCAATGTGGTAGCGGCAGCTTTCAGCGTTGGATTTTGCTGATTGATCAGCGCAGCATTATTGGCTGCGGTATATCCGCTGCAGGCTCCGTCTGTACTGCATTGCACGGAATAGAAAGCAAGATTGGCCCGTGCAATCACAGTGGCCTGCTGTGTATTCAGGCTCATGCAGGGAGATACAGGTGCAATTCCTGCAACCCTGTTTGCGTTGGCGGCGCTGGCGCCTGCATAACTCATGATGAAATTAGCACCGGCGCTCAATCCAGTGAGATAGATTCTGGAAGCATCCACCCGGTAACGCTGTTGCAGATAATCGATGAGGGGATTGATCGCTTTGGAGGGATCTCCAAAATAAGCCAGTTGTGCGGAGATAAGGATGAACTGCGTGGGTTGTCCATTCTTATCATTTGTCCAGTGAGGAAAACGATCCAGTTCGATGAGCGACGGGGGCGCCCACCACCACTGATTCACCAGCAGGCAGAGCTTTTCAGCAGAGCCATCGCCGCCTTCATTGGCTCCATGGAAAAAGATCATCAGCGGGAAACGCTTACCAGCACTGGCGTTGTAAGTTTCGGGCAGCGCTTCCAGGTAGCCTTTGATCATATCGGTACCCGGGATAGTGACGGTTACTTTTTTCTGCTTCATCACAGGAAAGGTCCGGTCAGGACATCCATCCTGCGCAAACAAGGCAGCAGACATCAGGCACAAAACAATTGCACAAAGCGCAAGGCGATAGCACTTGCTGCTCACGGATTGAAAAAACATGTTCGAATGGATTTTGGATGATGAAGTATTAGCATGATACAATTATCCTGCCGGAGAGACTTGAGATAAATCAAATGATGAGAAAATAATGATTTCTTTTTTCCGATTGCTGTTCACTGAATAAAAAAAAGCTCCCGCGATGGCGGGAGCTATGCAAAAAAATCTTGTTCAATAAACTATCTCTTAATGATCTTCACTACGCTGGAAATCCCGTCGCCTGTGGCTTTCAGCAGGTACACACCTTTAGGCAGATTACCAACGGGAAGGCTCACTTCGGAGCTGCCGCTTGTGTATCGTCCGTTAATATTGGCCCAGACCTTTCCACTCATATCTGTGATGCTCAGCCTTACCTGCTGTGCGTGTTGTACAGTAACGAATGCGCTGAGCTCAGTTGTGAATGGATTGGAGGAAACGGTTACGAGTGATTTGCCATCGCGGCGCATCATGATGCGTTTTGCATCGAATATTTTTTCGCGGCCATCGATATCTTTTTGCACCAGCCTGTAGTAGTTGAGGTTCTCGAGCGGTTGATTGTCTGTGTACTCATATACCTGTTCCAGGTTGGTAGTGCCTTTGCCGGGAATGACGGAGAGTTTCTGGAATCGCTGATCTGCTCCTGCTCTTTCAACGGTGAATTGCAGGTTATCTTCTTCGCTGGACGTAGTCCATTTCAATTGTACTTTTCCGTTAACGGCTTTGAGAGAAAAATCTTTGAGCTTGACGGGCAGAGTTGACGCACGTGAGTGTTGGAGATTCCAGGTAAAGAAGTCAGGCGAAAATGTTCCTGACGGTTGCGGTGGATAATACATAGCCCCCCAGGTAAGGTGAGCCCATCCACGGCAATAAAGCAGCGAGTCTCCAAATGGAATATTGCCAGGATTGGGATTCAGAACGGTAAATCTTGGCGTTACTTTTTCTGGTTGCGCATTAATACCGTTCACCCAATCTGTAGGAACACTGATCTGGCAGGGATTTCCATCGGTTGAACATTGCATGAACCAGGTTGGAAGCTGGGCTTCAGCAATAACCGCAGGACCGTTTACACCAAGAACCTGCTGATCCACGCGATAACATAGCGAAGGTAATGTGGCAGCAGCAATCCTTTCAGCATGTTCAACCGAGCTACTGATATAATCCACAACAAGGTTTGCTCCGGCACTGGCGCCGGTAAGGTAGATACGATCCGGATCGATCTGGTATTGTGATTGGCCTAGTATCCATGTAATATAAGCATCGAGCTGGTTATTGAAATGATAAGGATCACCATAGCCACGGAATTGAGGGCAGAGAACTATAAAGTTGTAATCGGTCCCATTGTAATTGAATGGCTCAGGAAACCTGTTGTTTTCAATATTCCAGGGAATGGTATACTCCATGTCTGAAAGAATGAGGCAGAGATCGTTTGCTCCGCCATTTGATTGAGCGCTATGACCGTGGAGATAGATGATCACGGGATATTTTTTTGTTGGGTTTGCGCTGAATTCTGCGGGAAAATATTTCAATTGTCCGGTGATGAAATCATGAAAGGGGTTCCCTGGTATATTATTCCCGGGAATAGTTCCCATCGGAATATTTTCCGGTATCAATTTCGTAAGCGTGCATTGAGCATAGATTCCAGTTGCCGATGCCATTAATAATGCGCAAAGTAGCAGGGTTCGCGCCGCAAAGGTGCGATGAATGATTTGCCTAATAAGCATATGCTTTCAGTTTTAGTAGTGCGGCGGTATTTTACAGGAAATCAAAAATTAAAACCGGCAGGAAATCCGGTATCGTTTTCTGAGAGGGTGGAATGTATCAGGGATGTCCTTCGAAATTACATACAAATCAAATGCCCGCCAACTCCCTCATCAGGGCAGGAAGGACCTGGGATAATCGAAGAACCAGAAATCTTTCTGAACAGTTTCAAATTCGCTCCAGTGCGCCAGCTCGCATTGAACGGCATATACAGCACATGTAGGCATATCATCTACATTTACTTTGGTTAGCATATTCACAAAAGCTGTAATACCTGGATTGTGAGAAAAGATGGCGATGGTAGCTGCCTGATCAGGGGCTTGTGCAATGCACCGGAAGAAGTCCGGAGGCTCCGCATGATAAAGCGATGGCACCTGGATCAGATGGTCCTTATCTTTCCCATATACTTCAGCAAAGAGGGCTGCTGTTTTCTTTGCGCGTTTTGCAGGACTTGTTATGAATGCATCGATGCGCACATGTTTGTCCAGAAGGCGCTTTGCCATCACTGGGGCATCGGCTTTGCCGCGATCATTCAGGGGACGATCAAAATCAGGCTGGGAGGGATCACTCCAGCTACTCTTCGCATGTCTTATAATGATCACGGACCTTTTCATAATACAAAGACTATAAATAAATAAGGGAGGAAATAGTTCCCCCCTCGCAATAATACCTAATAAGTTTCAATCAAAGGAATCAGAAATTTAAACAGGCCTGTTTAAGATTGGTTCCTCATAGGAAGCTAAACGGTCGGCAGGAAAAAAGGTAGCAAAATCTTTGCCAAATTAAATTGGAGTTAATTTTTTTACCGTATTGTGCAAGAAAACTGCCGGGGCCATTAAGTACAGTGCTGACCGGGTTTAAAAGCACCCGGGCAGAGCCTGTTATTCCTTATTAAAGTCCGTTCGAATTAATGTAGTTGATCAGGGCTGCAGTGTTCTTCACGCGAAGTTTTTTCAGGATATTATGCCTATGAACTTCCACTGTTTTGATGGAGAGTTTCAATTTGTCAGCGATCTCTTTGGAGCTGAGGCCATCGCGGATAAGATTGATCACTTCGATTTCCCTTTCAGAAAGCTGGTTGAGCCCGGTATTGGTTTCTTCTTCATTCAATACCTGGTCGCTCAGGATATTCTTTACTTCCTGGCAAATGAAGATCTGGCCATTGTACACTTCTGTGATGGCATTCAGCATTTCCTGCCTGGGAGAATTTTTGGTAACATAGCCTCTGGCGCCGAGACGGAACATTTTCTTTGCGTAAGCAGGTTGTGAGTGCATGGAGACTGCAATCACTTTGGAGCCGGGGCTCAGTTTACGGATCATTTTGATTATATCGAACCCGTTGAGTGGCGCCATGTTGATGTCCAGCAATACAATATTCGGGCGTTTATCGCGGGCAATCTCAATTGCCTGTTGTCCATCGCCCACTTCAGCAATCACATCGAATCCTTCATTTCGTCCAAGGAGGAATGACCATGTTTCCCGGATCAGGGTATGGTCATCAACAATCATGATCGAAATCCTATTCATAAGATAAGTCTTTATAAAACAGCGGTTACGAATGTGGGGCTGGATTCATACGAATGTACCATCATCCCGGCGAAAAATTTACTATTTTTTCAGTCCTGGTCAAAGTTTTCCGGCATCAGGCACAGGCATGAACTACCCCATAACGAGTAAGCATACCCATTTTCATCTGAAAGGTAAAATGATGGCGTAAACAGAATCTAATAACCCCTTACGTTCTTGCCTTCCATAAAGTTTATGAAAGCCCGGTTCACTACCCTGTTGCCTCCTGGAGTAGGATAATCACCGGTGAAATACCAGTCGCCCAAATTGGTTGGACAGGCATGATGTAAGGATTCGATCGTCTGGAAGATTACCTGAACGGGGATTTTCACTTCTTTCGGAGTGATCAGTTGGGCAATTTTTTCCGAGATCTGTTCTGGTGTAAAGGGCTTGTAAAGTTGTTGTACTACGTTCTCTGTGTGAAGCTGACCCATCCTCTGCAATTCTTTGCAGCGTTCATACATGTCCTGGAGACATTTCTCTTTCCCTGTTTCCTTCATCAACTCATATGCCGCGCGGAATGCGATGAAATCTCCCAGCTTGCTCATGTCGATACCGTAACAATCAGGGTACCTGATCTGCGGAGCAGAGGATACCACAATGATCTTCTTCGGTTCCAGCCTGGCCAGCATTCTTATGATACTCTCTTTCAGGGTGGTGCCTCTCACAATGGAATCATCTATCACCACCAGCGTATCCAGTCCCTTCTGCACAGTACCGTAAGTAATGTCGTATACGTGTTGTACCATTTCATTACGGCTGCTGTCGGCTGTAATGAAGGTACGCATTTTTACATCTTTAATGGCAATCTTTTCGATCCTTACTTTTCGGCTGATCATCTCCGAAAGCTTTTCCGGATCGATATTATTTCCCCAGCTCATGATCCTTTCGATCTTCACTCTCTTCATGTAATCATCCAGCCCTTTCCACATACCATAGAAAGCAACTTCCGCTGTATTGGGGATGAATGAGAAAATGGTATGTTTCAGATCGTGATCAACAGCATTGAGTACCTGCTCAGTGAGGTTGTATCCGAGCTGTGTTCTTTCCTTATAGATCTTTTCATCACTGCCGCGGGAGAAATAAATACGTTCGAAGCTGCAGGCCCTGCGCTCTTTCGGCTCCAGGATCTGCTCGATGGAATATGTGCCGTCAGCTTTGGTGATTACCCCTTGTCCGGGCATCAGTTCCAGCACTTCATTCTCTCCTACATTGAATACGGTGCGGATAGCTGCTCTTTCGGATGCAGCCACAATCACATCTTCATTCACGTAGTAGTATGCAGGGCGGATACCATTGGCATCGCGGAATACGAAAGAGTCTCCGTTCCCGATCAATCCCCCAACGGTGAAACCTCCGTCGAAAAGTTTCACGGCTTTGCGAAGGGCAGACACCACATCCGGATTGCTTTTGTTCTCTTCATCGGCCTTCACCAGGAAATGATGGATCACTTCCATCATTGCGGCAAGGTCGCTCTGTTTCTGGAACTCACCCGGATCGATATCTATCAGGTTGAAGAGCTCGTCTGTATTAACGAGATTGAAGTTTCCGGCCAGCGCCAGGTTGCGGGCTGGAACAGTATGACGTTTTATAAAAGGATGGCAGAACTCAACATTATTCTTTCCCTGCGTTCCGTAACGAAGATGGCCCAGTAACAACTCACCCAGGAAAGGAATATGTCCTTTCATCACATTCGGATGCTCAAGGCAATCCGGCATATACATTTCCAGGTCCTTTACATCCTGATTGATCTTTGTGAAAACATCCGCGATGGGTTGATTGGCATTGCTCCTGATCCGGTTGAGAAAAGGATTACCGGGTTCCACATTCAGCTTCACGGCTGCAACACCCGCACCGTCCTGGCCGCGGTTGTGTTGTTTTTCCATGAGCAGGTACAGCTTGTTTAAGCCCCACATTACTGTACCGTATTGTTGCTTATAATAGGAGAACGGCTTGCGTAAGCGTATGAATGCTAGTCCGCACTCATGTTTTATTTCGTCACTCATGGATAACTCCTGGGTTGAAAAAAAGAAAGCGCAAAGTTAAGCAACTCCATCCGGAAGAAAACATGGTTTTTGATTGTTGTAACATTCAAATTTGTTTGCTATTTACAATCAATCAATTACAGATGAGCCAATAATTATGTATAAGTAAAAAATAAAGTGAAGGAAGAGAAGGCTGGAGAAAAAGAAAACCCCCAGTCTTCATAGGAACGTGGGGGGTGCTTTTTTCAATAGGATAGATGGACCATTTTTTAAGCCGGTTCAGGCTTGGTTTTCACGGATAACTGGACTTTTCTCGGATCATGGTTTTCTACGGGATCTGGATTAAAAAGGGTCAGGGTAAATGTGTTTACCTGCGAACATTGGATTTACAGCTAAGTTGCTGTATTTCTGAGTTGTAAAACTAAATTTCCCCTAAACTTTCAGCATCCTAAATAGTTATTTCAGATGCCTGTAAAGGTTTACTCCTATATCGTTTGTGAATACTTTAACAGTTGGTAAAACACCTCGTAAATCCACTATGGGCCTGATATTGGCTTGAAATGGGCTTAAAAGAACAATGCCCCCTTCCTGGTAGAAGAGAGCATTGCAGAGCCTTCACATAATAAGTAAGTTAGTGAGTGTTACACTTTTGCAAAGTTCCTTATTCTAATGCATCCTGCATAATGTGCGGGGATGAATGTTAATTTGATAATTGTAAAACCTATTAAAATTCTACGTAATTACTCTTAGATATTCGTTGCAACATTATTGATGAAGTTCACCAGCGAAGCAGAATTCTTCAATTTCAGTTTTTTCAGGATATTATGCCTGTGCACTTCCACTGTTTTGAGAGAGATCTTCAGCAGCGATGCTATCTCTTTGGAAGACTCTTCTTTTTTGATCAGGTTGATGATCTGGATCTCCCGATCAGTCAGTGCATTGATATTGGGAACTTCCTTATTCTCTTCCAGCACCAGTTCCGAGATATTGTTCTTGATCTCGTCGCAGATATATTTGTTGCCGCTATGTACTTCCAGTATAGCGGAGATCATTTCTTCCTTGGATGAGTTCTTGGTTACATAACCTCTTGCGCCGATCTGCAGCATTTTTTTAGCATAGGCTGGTTGCGAGTGCATTGAAATACCGATGATACGACTGGCCGGTGAGAGCTTACGTATCCGTTCAGTAGCTTCAAATCCCGATGCAGGCGCCATATTGATGTCCATCAGCACGATCTGCGGCTTTTTACTCCTGGCAAGCTCCACCGCCTGTTCGGAATCTCCGCAATCGGCTACCACAACAAATCTTGGATCATTGTTTAAAATAAAGCTCCAGGTCTCCCGGATCAACTTGTGATCATCTGCAATCAAAACACTGATCTTATCCATACACTTGGTTTTTAAAGGTTAGCTATTGGTACATGAACGATAAGCCTGCACCCTTTTCCCGGCGCTGTGTCTAAATTCACCACACCGTTGAAGAGATCAGCCCTGCTGATGATATTGGATAGTCCGTTGCTCTTGCGTGCGCGAACAGTGGTTTGATCAAACCCGATGCCATCATCTGAGATGCTGAGGCAGATCCATTGATCTTCACAACTAAGTTCGATCAGCAGATTAGCGGCCCGGGAATGTTTCAGTACATTATTCACCTGTTCCTGCACAACCCTGAAAAGGGTGAGCTTTCTTTTATCATCCAGCAGTTCGTCAATTGGTCCTTTATGTCTGAACTGCACTTTCAGCTTTTTTGTTGCCCTCACACTTTCGGAAAGGTCCTGGATAGATTCTACCAGGCCGAGGTCTCCGATGCTTGCCGGCACCAGGGACCTGGAAATGGTCCTTACTTCGTTGATGGCGTCTGAGATACTGGCTGCACACCGCTGGATCAGCCGGATCCTTTCGCTTTCTTCCACCAGGGCCAGTTCCAGGTATAGTTTTCCGGTAGTGAGGATCTGGTTCACATTGTCGTGAAGGTCTTTCCCTATCTCGGCCCTGTCTTTTTCCTGTGCATTCACTACGGCCTGCGCTACCAGTTTTTGTTTATTGAGTTCGGTTTCCAGCAGCTTTTTTTCCATTTCGCGCTTCTCTGTGATGTCCTGAACGGACCCCACCATTCGATTCATTTTTCCTTCGTGATCGAAAATGAGGAACCCACGGTCCTGCACAAGCGCAAATTCGCCATTTGATTTCAGGAAGCGGTATTCAGCTTCCCATAAACGCGTATCATTGTCATTGAGGTATTTTTCAAGATGATTTTTCACCCGTTCCCGATCATCGGGATGGATGCAGTCTTCCCATTTTTTCATGCCTTCGGTTATGTATCCGGGTTTGTAACCGAAGAGGTTGAAGTATCCATCGCCCCAGTAGAGATCGCTGGTATTGATATCCCAGTCCCAGATGGCGTCGTTTGTGGCTTTTGTGACGAGGAGGTAACGTTCGTGATTACGGCGGATCTTTCTTTCCGCGTCTTTGTTCCCGATGATAACACGCAGCAGGTCGCAGGCGCGATCAAGAATGCCGAGGTCCTTGGGGCCGGGCACTTTGGGAAAATGATAATAGGTGGCGATGGTGGCCAGCACTTCCTTATGTGGGTCAAGTATCGGAAAGCTCCAGCAGGCGCCGATGCCGAACTGTTCTGCCAGTTCCCTGAATTTATCCCAGAGCGGGTCCTTTGCCACATCGGTACTGATCACTTTTTCCTTTCGGAACATGGCGGTGCCGCAGGACCCATTGCATGGACCTATAGGCAATCCGCTGATAGCGTTGGAGTATTCAACCGGCAGGCTGGGAGCGCTGAGTGTATGAACGGTCTGCTTTTGCTGATCCAGTGTGAGTACGGTGCAGAGCATGCCCGGAAATAATTTCTCCAGCCCTTCGAGAAAATAATCGATGATGGTTTTGAGACCGATGGCAGGAAGCGCATTCATCTCCAGCACTTTTTTCTCCAGCGCCAGCAGCTGCTCGTGGTTCTTCCGGTCAGTAATATCAACAATGGTCACTACTACTGCATCGGGAGCAGACATGGTAGTGGGCGTTGAATAATAGATTGGCTCCGTGTTTACAGAGATCCAGCTTAGCATACTGTCCCGCTTGCTGAATCCCATAATCACCTCCTTGTAGGATTCGCCGGTCTTGAGGGTTCGTACTGCCGGCGACTCGCCTGCATTCACCAGATCACCATCTTCAAAGAAGTATTTCGTGTAGGGCTTATAGATAGATCTACCTTTGAGATCGCCGCCGGGAACATCCAGGATCAGTTCTGCGCTCTCATTGCAGGTAATGATCTCGCCTTCCTTGTTGCACATGATCACACCCTCGCCAAGCGCGAATACCAGCGAGCGGTATCTTTCTTCAGTAATGCGAAGGGTTTCTTCCGCACGGCGTTTTTCGGAAACATCGCGGTGAATTGCAGCTACACCTGTCCGTTGGCCCTGCTCATTACGGAGAACTGTAAGGGTGGCCAGCATGTATACACGCCGTCCTTCGGGGTGATCGTACCAGACCATGCCTTCCCATCCGCCTGTTTTATCAAGACTGGCAAGCACTTCCTCTGGTGTGGCCGAAAGGTATTCATGATTGATCACGGAGCGGATATGTTTCCCTAGCAGGTCAGCAGCTTTGAGACCGTAGATTTTTTCCGCAGCATTATTGAAAGCAGTGATCTTGTATTCCAGGTCTGTTGAGATGATAGCATCTGATACATCGTACATCACTTTGGCCTGGAGGCGGATGGTTTCTTCAGCTTGCTTCCTGTCGTGAATATCCATCACCGATCCCACAAATCCGAGGAAGCGGCCATCTGCATGATAGCGGGGTGCGCTCTGATCTATCACCCACCGGTATTGGTAGCCATTGGTTTTGATCCTGTATTCGAGCGTGGCGGGCTTTCGTTCCCTGAAGTATTTGCGGTAGGCGCTGATCGCAATGGGGATATCCTCGGGATGGATCAGCCTGGTCCATCCGTCACCGGCTACATCTTCTACTGTAATACCTGTGAATTGCAGCCAGCTTTTATTGAAGAAAACAGTATTGTCCTGTTCATCCGAGATCCAGATCATGCCGGGAGCTGCATCTGCGAACTGGCGGAAAAGGGTTTCCGCATGCTGATCACTAACAAGGGGGAAATCACTCAACTCGTCGAAGGATTCAGCGCGCCATTCCAGCAGGGCCGGCTGGTGTTCCGTATCATTTCTTGTAACAGAGAATTCGATGGTAGTATTTGTTCGGATACCCTGTACCGTTAGCGATACCCTGGATAGATCTGCCAGGTCCGTTTCGTTCAAAATGTCCTGAAGACTGTTGACGCCGGAAGGTGCTAGCAGTTTGCTGAAGGGTTGATCAATCAGTTCCTGCCTGGTTTTGCCGGTAGTGACCAATAGCGGAGCAGACACCGAGATAATGGTGCCACGAAGGTCGGTTTGCAGGTATAAGGTTTCAGGTCCACCCGCTTCTGGTCTGGGCTTGTTGGGCTGCTTGAGCATACAGGTAAATACTTATACAAAGTACCGTAAAAGCCGAAGCTGTCACAATAAAAAAGGCAATTTCTAAATTACCTAAGAGTTTACACCTAGTTCATTTTCCTTAGGAGATTATTAATGCCGGGTTGAAATTTCAGGTGGTGGTGAAACCTGAAAGCAGATCAAAATACATAAGCGCTTTGATAAATGAAAGCAAAGCTGAAAATTTTTAATGTTTAGCCATAAAAAAGCCCCGGCTTTTGAAAAACCGGGGCTGAATCAGTTCGGAATATTTTATTGAGAGGTTTTTACTGCGTACTGGAGCCAGTTGCTCATGGATTCGCAGTTTTTGAAATCATCGTCGATCATCAGGTAGAAAGTTGAGATCTTAGACTGGAACCATTTCTCAAGTACGTTCTGTTTCTTTTCTTCGATGGCCCTGAGGGCTACGCGGTCATAATCATCTTTCAGGTTCTCACGGTGGGGCTCAGACCTGGAGCGGAGGAAAACAATTCTTACTCCTTTTTTCTGACGTTCGTCTGTATAAACTGTTGGCTTGGAAACTTCACCGGGCTTGAGTTTTGATTTTGCGAGGAACTCTACCATGTTCTTATCGAGCTGGTCTAGTGCAAGTGTGCTTCCTCCCATATTGTTCTGCAAACAACCACCGGTGAATTTGGAAGACTCTTCCTCACTGTATTTGTTTACGGCCTCTCCGAAGGTCATGGTGCCTGCAATGATCTTTGCACGAACGGAGTCGAGCTGGTTCACTGCATTGTTCACTTCTTCGTCAGTGATCTTTGGGATACGAAGGATATGTCTTACGATGGCATCATCCCCGGAGCGGCTTTCCATCTTGATGATATGATAGCCGAATTTAGATTTGAATACGGGTGAGATCTGTCCGTCTTTCAGGCGGAATGCATTCTGGATGAAAGCGGGGTCCCAGTTCTTTTCAGTTCGGTTGATAGCGTAGCGTCCACCTGTTTCTTTACTGCCCGGATCATCTGTATAAAGAGATGCGAGTGTTTCAAACTTCTGTGCCCCTGATTCTGCTGAACGTTTGTATTCTGCCAGCTCATCCATGGCCAGGAGTTCGAGTTCACGTGATGGTTTGGGATAGAGCACTACTTCACAGATGGCAACTTCAGACTCGTAATAGCGGAGACTGTCTTTAGGGATCCTTTCGAAAAACTCCTTTACTTCCTGTGGTGTGATTTTTACGTTTTCTGTGATCTTATCGCGCATGCGCTCCGCTTTTTTTCTTTCAGTGAAAGACTGTCTGAAGTCTTCCTTGATCTGATAAATGGAGCGGCCTGCGATAGCCTCAAGCTCAGCCCTGCCGCCATACATCTGGATGAAGCCGCGCACCTGGTTATCGAGCAGGGCATCGATCTCATCTTCCCCTACAATGATGGAGTCTTTCTCAGCCTGCAGCACCAACGCTTTCAGGGTGAGCAGTTGTTCCATGATATAACAATTGGCATTGGGCGGTACTGGTTCGCCGCGGCGCTGTCTGTCTGTAATATCGTTGTATACATCGGATCGGAGAATGATCTTGTCTCCAACAATGCCAACGATCTTATCTGCTGTTACCTTTCTTACGCCCTGTGAAAATGCGGCGGAGATGAGTAACATGGCTACCAGTAGCGTGCTTAATTTTTTCATATTCTTATGAAATGGATATGCTCAAAAATACTTTTCCGGTCAGATATTCTGCGTTTCCTCTTTCTTATTAACAAGGTTTTAAGGCGCAGAACAAAGAAAAAAAGGCACAAGGAGAAACGCTGGATAACAGTTTACCTTGTGCCTTGCCTTGTATCAGTTCAAATTATAATGTACGTTTTACTTCTTCTTCTTCAAAAGCTTCCACGATATCACCTACCTGGATATTATCGAAGTTCTTGATGGTAAGACCGCATTCCATGCCAGCTGAAACATCCTTCACGTCGTCTTTGTATCGTTTCAGTGAAGCGAGTTCGCCGGATTTGCCTTCGCCTTTCGGGAATTCCACGATACCATCGCGGATGATGCGGATCTTGGAGTTGCGTGCAATCTTTCCGTCCAGTACGTAACAACCGGCTACGGTAGCCTTGTCGAACTTGAACACGTTGCGGACTTCCACGTTGGCTACGATCCTCTCCTGGATCTTCGGCTCCAACATACCTTCCATCGCGGACTTGATCTCTTCGATGGCGTTGTAGATGATGGAGTACAACTTGATCTCAACACCTTCATGCTCGGCAACCTTGGCTGCTGAAAGAGAAGGACGAACGTTGAAACCGATCACGATGGCGTCTGAAGCCGTTGCGAGGAGTACATCACTTTCTGTGATGGCGCCTACAGCCTTGTGCACAACACTCACCACGATCTCTTCAGTAGAGAGTTTCTGCAGTGAATCGCTCAACGCTTCTACAGAACCGTCCACGTCACCTTTGATGATCAGGTTCAGTTGTTTGAAGTTTCCGAGAGCCAGACGGCGTCCGATCTCATCGAGCGTGATATGTTTCTTGGTCCTGAGGCCCTGTTCACGCAGGATCTGCGCGCGGCGGTTAGCCACATCTTTGGCTTCAGATTCGTCTTCGTATACTTTGAATTTCTCACCAGCCTGCGGCGCTCCGTTCAGACCGAGGATCAGTGCCGGAGTAGATGGCGGTGCATCTTCCATGCGCTTGTTCCTTTCATTGAACATCGCTTTCACACGACCGTAGAATTGTCCGGATACCACCAGGTCACCTTGTTTGAGGGTACCGTTCTGAACCAGTACAGTGGCCACATAACCACGGCCTTTGTCGAGCGTAGCTTCGATGATGGAACCGGAAGCTTCCCTGTCCGGGTTGGCTTTCAGGTTCAGCAGTTCAGCTTCGAGGAGGATCTTCTCCAGGAGGTTGTCTACATTGAGACCTTTCTTGGCGCTGAGTTGCTGGCTTTGGAATTTGCCGCCCCATTCTTCCACGAGGAGGTTCATGCCTGCGAGTTGTTCGTATATCTTTTGCGGGTTGGCTCCGTCTTTATCGATCTTGTTGATGGCAAAGATCATGGGAACGCCTGCTGCCTGTGCGTGGCTGATGGCTTCCTTGGTTTGCGGCATCACTGCATCGTCTGCAGCCACCACAATCACCGCGATATCGGTTACTTTGGCACCACGGGCACGCATGGCCGTAAATGCTTCGTGACCGGGTGTATCGAGGAAGGTGATCTTCTGACCGTTCTTCACTGTTACCTCATAGGCACCGATGTGCTGGGTGATACCACCTGCCTCACCGGCTACTACATTGGCATTGCGGATATAGTCGAGCAATGAAGTTTTACCGTGGTCAACGTGACCCATGATGGTAACGATGGGAGCGCGTGGTTGCAGTTCATCTTCTTCATCCACTTCTTCTTCTTCCTCCATGGCCATTTGTTTTTCCATGTCGATAAATTCAACATCAAAACCAAATTCATTGGCCACAAGCTCGATCACTTCAGCGTCAAGGCGCTGGTTGATACTTACCATCAGACCGAGGCTCATACATTTTGAGATCACATCTGCAAAGTTCACGTCCATCAGGTTGGCGAGCTCGCTTACGCTGATGAATTCCGTTACCTGCAGTTTGCTATCCTGCATATCGCCTTCTGCCCCGTTATCTGCGATTCCCTGACGTTTTTCACGACGGTATTTTGCTTTGAGGCTCTTACCGCGGCCACTGGTGCCTGCGAGTTTCGCCTGGGTTTCGCGGATCTTATTCTGAATTTCTTTCTCGTTGATCTCTTTAGGCTCTCGCTGAACAAACTTGCCACCGGTACGTTGACCGCCGCGCTGACCACCGCCGCGATTGAAGCCGCCGCCTTGCTGATTCCCGCGCTGGAAACCGCCTTGCTGGCCGCCATGACCGCCCTGGCGCTGTTGCTGGCCTTCCGGTTTCTTGAACAGGTGGGCTGCTTTCTGCTGAGGCGTTTGCTGATCTCTCTTCTCGATGGGGATACGCTTACGTTTCCGTTTTTCCTCTCCCTGCTGTTGTTGCTGCTGTTGCTGCTGCTGCGTTTGTGCCTGGTTGGATTTAGAACGATCATTGCCTACAGGCAGTTCGATCTTACCCAATATCTTAGGACCTTCCAATTTTGTTGCCTTAATATTTTCAATGACCGGACCTGCTTCATCATCTGATACAGGTTCGGCTTCTTTTGATTCCTCAACAATTTCAGGAACCGGCTTAACTTCTTCTTTCGGCTTTTCTACTTTCCTGGTTTCTGATCTCTTCTCTTCTGCCTTCGGTTGTTCTTCTACGATAGCCGGTGGAATATTTTCCGGCTCAGCTTGTTTTTCAACAGGCTGTTCCTTCTCTTCTATCTTTTCTTCCTTCTTTACTTCCTCTTTGGGTTCAGCTACAGGAGCTGTTTCTGCAACAGGCTCTTCTTTCACTTCAGGTTGAACCGGCTCTTCTTTTTTCTTAGGCTGGTTCTTCTTTGGCCTTGTGGAAGAATCGATGGCGGAGAGGTCGATCTTATCATAAACCTTTGGCCCTTCAATTTCCGGTACTTCCACTTTCACTACTTCGGGCTCTGGCTGAGTTTGAACAGGAGCTTGTGGCTGGGGCTGAGTTTCTTCCTGCTTTGGTTTTTCTTCCATTACAGGCGCTTCCTCAGCTGCAGGCTGTACAACCGGAGACTGTGGCTCTTCTTTCTTCGCTTCTTCCGGTTCTTTTTTAGAAACTTCTTTTTTGAATAAGGTAGCTTCTTCTTCCTTCTTTTTCTTGGCCTCAAGGCTTCCTTTAGGCAGATCGATCTGGTCGCTCTTAAGCTTCGCCACCTTATCGCTCTGGAACTCTTGTTGCAAAGCACGATACATATCCTCCGTCAGTTTTGACGTAGGTTTGAGATCGTCTTTGCTAAATCCCTTGCCTACCAGGTAATCAACCAGGGTTTCTTTCCCTACGTTGAATTCCTTGGCTGCGGCCATTAATCTGGGTGTTGTTGTTTCTGCCATTCGTTATTGTAAGACAATTTTTTAGTTTGTAAGCTGTTTGAGGCGGAAAAAATCCAGAAGGGAGCGGGGCTCCCGGCTATTTATTCTTTCTCAAACTCTTCTTTCAGAATCTTGCGAACACTGTCGATCGTTTCTTTTTCCAGGTCTGTTCTTCTTTCCAGTTCTTCGGGTGTCAGGTCCAGTACGCTGCGTGCGGTATCGCAACCGATGCGTTTGAACTCATCGATGATCCATGTTTCGATCTCATCGCTGAATTCTTCCAGGTCAATATCAAATTCCTGGGGCTCACCTTCGGTATCGCGGTAAACGTCTATGCTGAAACCTGTCAATTCCTGCGCCAGTTTGATGTTCACACCTTTTTTACCGATGGCCAGTGATACCTGGTCTGGTTTGAGGTAAACATTCGCCTGTTTGGTGTCGTTATTCAGGTCCATACTGGTGATCCTTGCGGGGGTCAGTGAACGTTGGATCAGCAGGTTGATATTGTTGGTCCAGTTGATTACGTCGATATTTTCATTCTTCAGTTCGCGAACGATCCCGTGGATACGGCTACCTTTCATACCTACGCAGGCGCCAACAGGATCGATACGGTCATCGTAAGATTCCACGGCTACTTTCGCTCTTTCGCCGGGCTCACGAACGATCTTTTTGATCACTATCAGGCCGTCAAAGATCTCCGGGACCTCAATTTCAAGCAATTTAGCAAGAAATGAGGGAGAGGTGCGGGAAAGAATGATTACTGGTGAATTATTTTTTAATTCCACTTTTTTCACAACGGCGCGGATATTCTCACCTTTCTTGAAGTAATCCTGCGGAATTTGCTCGGATTTGGGGAGGATCAGCTCATTGCCTTCCTCGTCCAGGAGAAGGATCTCCTTCTTCCACACCTGGTAAACCTCAGCGCTTGTGATCTCTCCAACGCGGTCGCCATATTTTTTAACCAGTACATTCTTCTTCAGATCGGAGATCCGGCTGGCGAGTGTTTGTTTGGCGGCAAGGATGGCGCGGCGGCCGAAATCGAGGATGTTCACCTCTTCGTAGAGTTCTTCACCCACTTCGAAGTCAGGCTCGATCTTTACGGCATCACTGTAAGCGATCTCGGCGAGCGGATCAGCTACAGCGCCATCTTCCACGATCATCCGGCGACGGAAGATCTCAAGGTCACCTTTCTCTGCGTTCACGATCACGTCAAAGTTCTCATCACTGCCGTATTTCTTACGGAGCAGGGTTTTGAACACATCTTCCACTACTTTCATCATCGTGGGACGATCAATATTTTCAGCTTCCTTGAACTCCTGGAAAGCTTCAATCAGGTTGATACTTGCCATAAACTATAATTTATAAAATCCTGTTTCGGAATTGTTTGCCACCGGATACGCAGCACTGCCAGGATCAGTCCCGGCCGCTACGGCCCTCATGTGTTGTGGCCTTTTTTAAAATGTTATTTGAATTTTTGTTGATTTTACTTCTTTCAGCGGTAATTCACGCAGCACCAGCTCTACCTGTTTGGCGGTTGGCCTATGTTTCTGGGATATCGGCTTTTTGGACTTTATTTCTTCTACTACAATTGAATCCTCTTTTGCTTCGATCAGTTTCCCCTCGATCTTGCTCCCATCCAGTAGCATTACTTCCACCACTCTGCCGGTATTTTTCCTGAACTGGCGGGGCAGTTTCAGCGGCTCATCTAAGCCGGGAGAAGAAACTTCAAGTGAGAAATCATCATTCGGGAAAAGGCCCGAACCCTCTACCTGCTTGTATAATGCCCTGTTGATAGCGATACATTGCTCGATTGTGATACCATTGTCGCCATCGAGAAAAATCTTTACATTATTGGTAGGCTTGATCCTGGTCTCAACCAGGAAGATCGCCGGATCTTCGGCTATGATTGCACTCACCAACTTTTCAATTGCCTGAATTTGTGTTTCCGTACTCATATGTCCTTTACTGCAGGGAAATAAAGAAGGGAACGGACCCCGTTCCCTTCTACTTCATCTTTTGCCGAGGCAAAGGTAAGGTAAATAAGGTATTACTTCCAAAAATCTGGTTTTTGCCACAGAAGGGTGGCATAAAAGTTATATGGAGTATATTTTAAATGCGCTTTCAGGTAATAGTAAGTAACTTTAAAACAAATCCATCGCATTATGAATCAACCGGATAATCTGGGCGACTTCTTCAGGGAAAACAAAGAACTGCTGAAAGTTTATGTAGAGACCAAGTCTGAAATCTTCCGGTTGCAGGCCATCAGGATCTTTTCCAAATCCATGGGACTGCTTGCCTGGATGGTGATTGCAGCCTTCATTGCCTTTCTGATCCTCATCTTTGCGGGAATGTGCCTTGGTTTCTGGCTTTCCGAACTCACACAAAGTTACGTGAAAGGATTCGGCCTTACCAGTATTATTCTGATCGTTCTTTTTATTTTCATTGCGGTTTTCCGCGAAAAACTTTTTGTGAACCCCATTATCCGGAGCATCATCCTCCGCGCACGTGAGGAAGTAAAGATCAACAAATCGGATAACGACGAAGATTAGGTCCCGCTCTCCCAATTTTAATTCACACTTAATCACTCAATCATATGGCAAGGTCCACCAGCAGTATCGATACACTCTATGAACTGGAAAAGGAGATCTTCAAACTGCAACTGAAAGCAAAAGATATCGAACTACACCTGGACGATAGCTTCGATCATCTGCAGGACAACTTCTACAAGATGGGCTGGAACAGCATTTTCCGCGGACGTCGCAGAAGAAAACAAAAGCGCGAAGAGGAAGAAGCCAGCTACGGCACCGGCTTTATCCAGGGATTGCTGAGTACGGAAAGCATCCAGGTATTGCTGCAACAACTGGTTCCACTGGTAGCGAACAAGATCTCCGAAGCCCTCGAAAGATTGATGGAGCGCTGGACCCGTAAGAAATGAGGTCCGGTTTTGCAGTGCCTTAACAGTTTTTTGGCCCCCGCATAGTATCTTTACAACATGTCTTGGAAACTTATACTTTGGATCATCGTCGGCTATCTGGCCATCAGGTTCGTCTTCAGGTTCCTGTTGCCGTTGTTTGTGGTGTCTAAAAGAATGAGGCAACAGGTGAAAGAATTTCACAGTGCCATGAATACTGCACAGCAACAACAACAGGCTGCGCAGAATAATCAGAACAATTATCAGTCCGGCGCAAGCTCCGCGCCAAGACCTAATCCACCAAAGGAAAAGGCCGGCGATTATATCGATTTTGAAGAAGTGAAATAATCCGCTTACTTAACTGAGGTTCCAATCCAGATCAAGAATGGTTTTCCCGGGTTCCAGGTGAATGCCGTTCAACCCTGCCTTGCGCGCACCTTCCACATTTACGAGCGCATCATCTATGAAGACTGACTCGGATGGATTGAGCCCTCCGTCTCTGATGATGAACTCAAACGACTCCACATCCGGTTTTCTTAGTTTGATAAGATGACTGTACCAGGCTTTGCTGAATTCTCCATCCAGCGAAGCGCCATTGAATGAATCGGAAAATGTTTTCGCGAATGAAGAAAGATGAATAGCGTTGGTATTGCTGAATAAATAGAGATTGTATTTTTTCCTGAGCTCCGCCAGTAATTCGATGCGTTCCTTCGGAAAGTCCAGCAGCATGGCATTCCAGGCATGCACTACTTCATCGCGGCTCCTGCCACCGGTGAGTTGCACGAGATCGGTAATGAATTCATCATCGTTGATATAACCAACTTCGTAGGCTTTGAGAAAAGATTCCGCCCGGCCAAGTCCGAAAAGGGTTTTGAATTCAGGCGCACCGAGCTGCTCGAAGGCTTGCGTGGTTTTGGGGATGTCCAGGTTGAGAAGAACTCCACCGAGATCGAAGATGATGTTTTTGGTTGGCATGGATCAAATGTAGGAAATGAATAGGAATATGGATTGTGGAAAAAACTGGCGGGCTACCGTAATTGTCTACCCGAAGTTTCATCCTTCCTGGCCAAATACGAATGCGTGCAGTTCCGCTACTGACTTCAATTTCAGTTTGCGGAAAATATTCCGGCGATGCGTTTCAATTGTATATTCACTCAGGTTCAAAGCTTCAGCAATACCCCTGGAAGTAAGCCCACGTCTTATCATGGCAATGATCTCTTTTTCCCGCCTGGTAAGCAGCAGTATGCCTGCAGTTTCAGGAAGGGCCTGGTCTCCCGGCGCTTCCGCTTTCATGAAAACAGGTTCCCCGGCCAGTACCCTTTGTATCACTTCTTTTACCTGGTTGGCATCATAGGTTTTGGGAATAAAACCACTGGCTCCGGCATCCTCGCCTTCCTGGATGATACGGCGGGATTCGAACATGGAAATAAACAGTACCCGAACCTCCGGAAACCGCAGCCTGATGGTTTGGCACAATTCAATTCCATTCATATTACCCAACTGAATATCCAGCATTACCAGGTTGGGGGCTTCATCATTCAAAAGGTGTAATAGTTCCTGTCCACTATTACAGGTCCCCAGCACGGTATAACCACCATCTTCTTCCAGAATACGCACAAGGCCATCAACAAACAACTGGTGATCGTCTGCTATAAGTATGGTATAAGATTGTTTCCCGTTCATAATGTTATATTGAGTGGGATTGTAACAATGGTGGTTGTACCATCAGGGCCGGAGGAAATATGAACCTCTCCCCGCAATTCCGAAGCGCGCGCCTGGATATTGCCCAGTCCCATGCCAGTGTGCTGTTGACCGGGCGAATACCCTTTACCGTTATCTTCCGTCATCAGCACCACCTGTTCATCATCAACAATCAATTGCAGGTTGGCCTCCGAAGCTCCTGCATGGCGTAATATATTGTTCAGCAATTCCGAGCTGATCCGCCACAGGGCCTGCGCTATTCTCCGGTCTATCAGCGCATCGCTGCCAACAGGAATAAATGAAAATGAAACTACTCCCAGGCGGTTCAACTCTTCCACTTTTTTCCTCAACGCATTAAAAATGCCTTGCTCACCCATGCCATCCAGCGATAAAAGGGTAAAAAAATAACGCAGGTTATTGCTGGCCTTCCCGATCATAGCCATTAAATGTTTGTCGTGCGCATAACTGTTTGAGATAACCAGTTTGATGGCGCTGATGGAAGCCCCGAGATCATCATGCAGGTCCCGCGCAATCTGCCGTCGTTCCTGCTCCTGCACTGCCAGTTCCCGATGATACATTTGTTTGTCTTGTATAGCCCGTTCCTGCAACAGGCGGTAATTTTTCTTTACCGTTTCGCGGTATCGCCAGGCCAGCAGGCAGCTTAGTATCACAAACTCTCCGCAAATGGTCCAGTAAAAATAGTTGGGATAGGTGATCTCATAGTAATGCAACAATCCGGAATAGTTCAGCCAGAAGCCGGCGGGATTGAAATAGAGGCTCAGGAAACCGGCTATGGGAAATGCCAGCCATTGCCAGCCTTTGGATGCGGATAAACAAATAACCGTAAACATCGAAATCATCATGAGGCATACCACAATGATGCCGGTGTATAGGAAAGCATCAAAGACCAACTGGCCTACTTCTATCTGTTCTAACCCTGCAGCATAGCCGAGCAGCGCAAGCACACCAAAGAGAGTACCGGCCAAATTGAACCTGTCAAGGTAACGGAAGAATTGCTCCCGGCGGGAGGGTCTGACTATATAACGCACCACACGGTAATGCAGGCCCTGCGCAATGATCACCAGGGCCAGAGGCTGCAGGCGGGTAAGCACCGGGAATATACCATTTCCGGGAAAGGCGGTAACCAGCAATTCTTCAATCAACGTTACACAGGTAGTAAGCAGAATAAACAATCCATACCAGAAAAAAATTCTCTCCCTTGTAAAAATCCCGATGATCAGGCTAAAGACCATTACCAGCAAGAAACACCCGATAAAGATCCCGATAGACCAATAGAACCCTTTTTCCCAAAGCAGGTTATGGTCTGGAGTGGTAAGATCGGCAATTGCATGCTGCGTACTGCGCATATTGCGCACCTTTATGAACAGCTCAACATACTCACCAGGTTGCAGCAACAATTCGGTAGCCAGGAAACGGACAGGTATCTTCCGGTTGCGTAACGGGGTATAATAGGATAACGTGTCTGTACAAACGAAATTGTCCGGACCTGTGCGGCGGTATACGAGAATACTATCTGCATGACTATAATGGCTCCACCAGTAACGCCGGGTATCCTTATCCGTATTCCTGATTGTTACATGCAGCCAGAGCGGATAAGGGTTGAAGCCATTGTTGAGTGTACGGTTCAACGGCATCGGCAGGAAACCACCCTGGTCATACCTCCGCGCTATCGTTTCTATACCTTCCTTTCTGCTGCTGTCGATCCGGTAAGCGGTGTATCTTGATATATGTTCGAGATTAGGACCGGCTACATCAAAAGTATCAGGGAAAGCACCTGTCTTCAACACCGAAGCAGAATCCCCCGCATGAACACCCACAGGTAACAACAGGAAGAGATAAAAGAATATCCGGTTCATAGGCAGTAGACTGGTATAAAAACCCGCTCAAAATAAACATTATCGCCCACAATGAATATACCGGGAAGTAAGTATTGGCTACCGGTTGCCTGCCTTATAAGTTTGTTTGTTTTACCATTCCTAATTGCTGGCTGCCCTGATCCGGCAGCCGGGCGGTAAATCTTAATAATTATGAAACGAACCACTATTGTCTCCGCCAGGCTATGCCTGTTGTTGTTGCTGGCAACAACTACACTCCACGCACAACTGAGTAAATACGATGAAAGCGTTTACAAAGGCGTGTTCCCTGTTTCAGGTAATGCCGCCAACATGCAGGGACTGGCTGCCGTGAAAACCCCGGCGGCAACAAAAGCGATCCAGGAAGCTGGCCTGGTTGGATTGCGTAGTCACCTGAGCGGCTCCCTGCGATGGGTTAAAGTGGGAGATAGTTATGCACTGGCAGTTTTTATAGATGCGGGACTGGAACAATTTTCCTTCAAGGTTCCTTCCGCAGATTTTGGGATGATGAGTACTGAAAGATGGTTTTCCAATGCCGGCATTGCAACAGGCGCATGGCGTATTTCAGGCATCGTACTGGAGATCACCAATAGTAAAGGAACTTTCAATAAACGTGTATCCTTCGATCTTTCCGGCAACTGGGAGAAAAAAGGAGCAGGAGTGAATCAGGGTAAAAAAGTGTACACCACAGAAACGCTGGTATCCAACAAAGAGGCATTTGAAGTATACAATCTTGTTAACAACCATATGCAGAAAAAATGGGACCCTTCTGAACCTTTTTTTCGATATGGCTATTTCAAGGTAACCGTTATCAATCCCGGAACGATGGAGAGCAACGCTTATCCGGTAGCAGCACTGAGGCAATATGCAGCCGCTGAAAATAAAAAGGCATCGGATAAAATAGCCCTCCTGAAACAGGGAAAAGAAGCGGCCGCCAAAGCACAATCGTCCCGGGCCGGCACAAGCACATCCTCTTCCAGTACAGCCAACAGATCATCCACCAATGCAGCAACTGCCAAAACATCGGGCAGTAGTTCCACCACGGGCAGCGCCCGAACTTCCGGTAGTTCCTCCGCCAATCGCGCCTCCAGTTCCGCCAGCGCGGCCAACCGCCGGAGCGTGGATGCCCACAATGCTCAAATCAGAAGGCAGGCCGATGCTATTTCGCGCCAGTCTGATCAAACCTGGAATGCCTACCAGAATGTACTGAAGCAAACGCAGGATATGTTCAAGGTAGATGAAGCCACCAGGCGTAAGAGAGAGGCAGAAGCCGAAGAGGATGAAAGAGAATGGGAAGCAGAACAACGCCGCAAGAGACGTGAAGAAGCCCGCCGGGAACGCGAAAGAGAACAGGCAGAAGCAGAGCGTCGTGAAAGACAGCGCCTGGCCGACGAAAAAGCGCGGCAGGAAGCAGCCGCCAGGGATGCCAAACGCAAAGCCGATTATGCCATTTGGGTGAATAATGGTAAAGCGGCTTTCGACAAAGCCTACAAAACCTGGCAGCAGGAAGACATTAAAATAGTAAGTGAATTGCTGGGCACTTATCCAAAACTTACCATTGACGCTATACGCGACTTCAACAAGTTGATGGCAATACCACAACTAAGCACAGCCGAAAAATCTGCAATCATCAAATCTGTTACTCACTCCATTAACCAATACAGGAGCCTCCACCGGCAATATAATTTCTACGGGGAAATCCCAGGTTATTCAAGTCAAACCCCGCGCATGCAATACCGCAAGGCATTGGACGGCTTCGATCCCCGCGCCAGGACCAGCCATTACGACTATATTTCCAGTCGCCCGGAAACTATACCGTCAAAACAGGTTTTGACTTACAATGCCAACTTTCAAAAAAGCTGGAATATGCTGAAGTCTGCGATGGGCAATAAAGACTATACACATCAATTAAAAGATTTGCCGGCCAAATTCAATTATGCAGGGAACCAATACATCCCCAGTTGGAGTTACCGCAGCAAAAGACCCTCCGGCTTCACCATCAAGCAACCCTATATGGGACTGGCGCTACTGCCTGCGCACGCAGCTTTCCTGGAAGAGTTCACCCGCCAGGCTTATGATCTCAAACACGACCCCTACCGGAAAGAATATGACCTTTTGCATTTCCACCTGGCCCGGCATTATTATCTCAATCAGGAATACCCGGCAGCATTCCATCAATTGCTGACCATTCTTTCAAACAACAATATAGCTTCCCTGCAGGCATTCCTTGACCTGCCTGTTGCAAAGGGCGAGTCAGATTATTTATTCACAGAATCGTCCAGCTATAATAAATTTTCCAACGACCAGGAAATAGAACTAACAGAGAAAAAACGGACGCTAACCGGCAATGCTGCATTTATTCTTTATCAGAATGGCTATCTCGATGAAAGTGCCATCCTTTTCTCCCAGGCAATGGCCAGTTTTTCCAGAGAACAAACAGGCAGCGGTTACCGGGTAGAAAAACGGGAAACCTGGAAATATCCTGGAGAAAGCCGGCAATACGCCTTCTGGCAATACTATTCCTGGCTGATCAAATGCCAGTACCAGCAAGGGAAAAAAGAGCTGGTACAAGAGCAAGGCAAGCTGTTCCTCAACAAAATGAAATCTGCTTTTCACAAAACATCAGACGATATACTGCGTGCCGCATTTGTGGGGCGCAATGCAACGGATATCCGTACAGACCATCATTTATACCAGTCTTACCTGCGGGCAGTTGCCTATTATGCACGGGCGCTGGTGGACAATGGCGATAAAAAAGGCGCCGAAAAACTATTGAAATCTACGCTCAAAGCTTACAGGTCCGATAAACAGTTTGCTGCCGCCACCACCAACAGGGTAATGCCTGATATTGAAGCTGCCCTGGAAGTGGTTTTCCCAGGCGCTATTACAAAAAAGAGCCAGCAGGCTTTACTGCCGGCACCGCCGGAAAAAGATATTACTGGCTGGACCAGCCGGTATGATCCGCAAATTCAACAAATCCGGCAAGCCTTCCAGGCAAAAAAATACGACAGTGTGATTGCCTGGTCCAGGAAATTGCGCGGCACGCTGCATCCATCAGCCATAACACCGGCCGCTACTCCTTATATCGAAATCATGACCCAGGCTGCCTTTGCCAGCCTGTACACGCATCGCTACCAGGATGGCATTGCGTTTGCCAGCTTTGGGCCAGCCGTAGATAAAGCATTACCTGACCCTGAAGTTGCACGGGTACTCAATGCCCTAATGCTTTGCAAAACCAATCAACCACTTTATCACTATAATATAACCCATAAGATAACTGACGAAAACCAGATCACCAGGAATCGTTACTACCTGGAGCAGTCTTTAATAAGATATGCTTCCACCCGTTTCGGCAGCAGCAGTGGGTATGAAAAATTGGAAGAGGTGGCACGGGAGCTGTCGGAGAGGGGTATCTCCTCGCCCTACCTGGCACACCTGTTCAACGCTATTGGTTTTGGTGCCAAGAACCTGGCCAACAGGTAATGCCGGCTGCCGGCCAGCCAGTAAAAAGGGGATACCAGTCTGAACCGGTATCCCCTTTTCTTATACAATCAGACTCCGTAATATTATCTTAATTCAAAGTCCGCTTCCTTCACATCCTGCGAGTTCCCGCCCACAAACACTTTGAAAGCACCTGGTTCTGCCACAAACTTCAGATCGCTGTTATAGAATTTCAGGTCATCCACGGAAATGGTAAAGCTTACCTCCTTCGATTCTCCTTTCTTCAGTTCCAGTTTTTTGAATCCTTTCAATTCCTTCACCGGCCTGGTAATGGACCCCACCAGGTCGCGGATATACAACTGAACCGTTTCCACGCCATCATAATTTCCGGTGTTACTAACAGTTACGGTTACCTGTAATTTGCCTTTTACAGCAATGCTTTTCTTATCCAGCTTCAGATCACTGTAAGAAAAGCTTGTATAGCTCAGGCCATATCCAAAGGGATACAGCGGCGTATTGGGTACATCGAGGTATTTGGTTGTATACTTTTGGTTTTCGTTGAGTGGGCGACCGGTATTCTTTGCATTGTAGTAGATAGGGACCTGCCCTACATTCCGTGGCCATGTCATGGTGAGCTTACCGGAAGGATTGGCTGCGCCGAACAACACATCGGCAATAGCAGCGCCAGCCTGGGTTCCACCAAACCAGGTTTCCAGGATGGCATCGATGTTCTCATTTTCCCAGCTCACGGTGAGCGGCCTTCCGTTCATCAATACCAACACTACAGGTTTGCCTGTTGCTTTCAATGCTTTCAGCAAAGCCAGTTGATTTTCGGGCAATCCGATCATACTACGACTGGCCGCTTCTCCACTCATACCAAATGTTTCTCCCAGCACCGCCACCACTACATCTGCCTGTTGTGCTGTTGCCACGGCTTCTGCGATCAGTTGCTCTGGAGATGTGGTTTCACGCGTGATCTGTCCGTCATGTGCATTGAGTCGATTCAGCAGGTTTTCATCTTCCAATAAGTTACAGCCTTTGGCATAAAGATATCCACCGCCTTTTTGTTCGAGTGCAGTCCAGAGGCTCACCGCTTTCCTGTAATCACCGGCACCGCTCCAACTGCCGATCAGGTTGCGCTGGTCTTTCACCAGGGGGCCGATGAAGGCGATCTTTTGGGAACTGTTCAGCGGCAAGGTTTGGTTGTTATTCTTCAGCAGCACCATGCTTTTTATCGCAGCTTCTTTGCTCAGCGCCAGTTGCTGAGCATTCATGATCTCAGTCTTATTGCGTTCTTCACTGATGTACCTGTAAGGATCATCAAAGAGTCCGAGCTTGAATTTTGCTTCAAGGATCCTGCGGACCGCTGCATCTATCTGCGCCATCGAAACTTTTCCTTCCTTCACCAGCTGTGCTCCGTGTTTGAGGAAAACTTCGCCCACCATATCCATATCTACTCCTGCATTGAGAGCTAGTTCTCCCACTTTCTTTTCATCACCCATGCCATGGGCGATCATTTCATTGATGGCCGTATAGTCCGTAACAATCAAACCATGAAAGCCGTATTGTTTGCGCAACAGGTCCGTGAGCAGCCATTTATTGCCGGTAGCGGGAATGCCATCGATCTCGTTGAAACTGGTCATTACCGATCCGGCCCCGGCCTGCACAGCAGCTTTGTAAGGCGGCAGGTATTCATTGTACATTTTCACGCGGCTCATGTCAACGGTATTGTAGTCCCTTCCTGCTTCGGAGGCTCCATAGAGCGCAAAATGTTTCACGCAGGCGAGGATGGTATTGTTCTTCGAGAGATCATTTCCCTGATAACCCTGCACCATGGCTTTTCCGATCTGTGAGCCCAGGTAAGGGTCTTCGCCGGCGCCTTCGCTAACGCGGCCCCAGCGCGGATCACGGGCGATGTCCACCATCGGGGAGAAGGTCCAGTTGAGTCCATCGGCGCTTGCTTCTTCCGCAGCCACGCGGGCTGTTCGTTGCAACAGGTCCATATCCCAGGAGGAAGCCAGACCAAGATTGACGGGGAAAATAGTACGATGACCGTGGATCACATCATAACCGAATAGCAACGGGATCTTCAAACGGGTCTCTTTCACAGCCAGGTCCTGCAGTTTACGAACAGCAGATGGCGTGAACGTATTGAACACCCCACCCACCAGGCCTTTGCGGATCTTCTCTTCAACACCCTGACTGAGGATAGGACCGGTAACATCAAAACCTATCGAAGGCAGGTTGAGCTGACCGAGTTTTTCTTCCAGGGTCATTTGCTGTAAAAGTTTGTTCACCGTGGTATTCATATCTTTTTTTTGTGCAAATGCCGACACGGTCATCAGCATCAGAAAGGCAATAAGCCATCTATTGATCATACTATTTCATTTTTTCTGAATACAAATCTCAAAAAATATAAATGCCGTCATTCGTTGAGCAGCATTGAAAAACTGCCTGACGTATTATTGACGTATCAAATGTGCGGCCATATCCAACAAAATACTTCATTACTTCACTAATGAGTGGTAGCGGATCATCAGGTTTCGATGATATTTATCGCTACTCTTTTAATGCGGGGCTCTCGAATCCCAGCCGTTTCAGTCCGTTTTTGATTTCCGGACAGCTCATGAACAGCTTCCAGAGCAGACCGGACCGGTAGTTCTCGATCATCACGATGATCGGCCCCTGATCGATGGCCAGGTGCGAGCCGGCCACCCAGTTCCGGGTTTCATTGAAGGCATCCACAAAACCATATTGCGACCAGAGCTTATCACCGAGCCTGTAATAAAAATGACGTAGCGCCTGCATACTTTCTTTGGGGCTGTAGGGAAAGGAAGAGAGTGCCGCAGTTGGAGAAATAGTGCCATTATCATTGTCCGGCGAATGCGCACTATAACCGTTGTAAGTATCGCTGGCGGTGAGTCCCCAGCAGTCGGCGCCATATCCTTTGAACTTGTTTGGATTGCGGATGCAATGTTGGCGGTTGATCTGAACATGGTGTGTGGTCTGCGTCCAATAGTCTGCGTATTTATCTTTCAGTCCGCGCGGATCGAGGCCCAGGAAGGAGTAATGAGAAAAGAATAACGGTCCGCCGTAGTCGAAACCCAGTGGGAGTTCTATCCCGTAGAAGGATCTGCCATTGCGGAAGAACCAGCTATTGACCCATCCCTTGTGATACGCTTCTGGTTTCACCGGATATTTTGGTGATGAAGCCGCCAGCACATACGTGATCAAACATTCATTGAATCCGCGTATCTCGAAATTCATGCTCCATCCGTTGTTGGGGCTCCAGTGCCAGTAAAGCACATTCCTTCCGCCCTGTGTGTACCAGTCCCATTCCGCATCGTACCAGATCCAGTTGATGGTATTGCGAAGCCGGGTCTCTCCAGGTGTTTCCTTATTGAAGTATTGGCGGGCGCATAGCAACCCCTGGAAGAGAAAAGAAGATTCCACAATATCGCCTCCATCATCTTTCCTGCTGAAGGGAATTGTTTTTCCTGTGCTGCCATTGAGCCAGTGGGCGAAGATGCCGTGATAATGATCGGCCTTGCTGAGAAAATTCACCATCTTCTGGATTCTTGCCAACGCTGAATCACGGGGTATCCATCCGCGTTCGGCTGCCACCAGGATAGACATCACTCCAAACCCGGAGCCACCGGTAGTGACCACTTCATCACCATAATCGTAGGCTCTATTGCTCCGCTCCCTGCTGAGCCCGGAAACCGGGTGACCGAAATCCCAGAAATACCGGAAGGTTTGTTTTTGAACCAGGTCAAGCAACTGTTCATCGGTAAGATCGGGTATGATGGCGGTACTCACAACGTCTTTTGCCTGCGCCTTTTTCTTCTGCTTTTGCGCCTGCAAATGCGGAGCATAACCCAAAAGCATCAACGAAATCACTACATATATTCCGTATCTGAATTTACTGGTCATTGTCACTTTTTAATGGTTCAGTTAAATACCGGGATAAGTGAATCCCAGCTTTTGTAATCCTGTTTTCACTTCATCGCAGCTCATGAAGAGGTTCCAGAGCAGGCCGCTCCGGTAGTTCTCGATCATCACAATAATGGGCCCCTGATCGATGGCTAGAAATGAATCCGCCACCCACATTTCCTTCAATGAGAACGCATCGGCAAAACCGTATTCTTTGAAAAGCTTATCACCCAGCACATAATAAAAGAATTTCAGCGCCTGCATGGACTCTGAAGGAGTATAAGGAAACGATGAAAGCGCTGCCGTGGGAGCGATCACTCCCAGGTCGTTGGTGGGTGAACTTGCTGCATAGCCGCCCGGGATATCGCTGGCCGTGAGTCCCCAACATGCGTTTGAATAACCGAATTGATTATTGGGATTTTGAACGGCATGCTGGTAATTGATCAATGTATGATTATGCACCTGTTGTTCATAATCGGCATAAGCATCTTTCAATCCCCTGGGGTCAAGGCCCAGGAATGAATAATGAGAAAAGAATAAGGGCCCGCCCATTGCCGGGCCCAGTGGCAATTTCACCCCGTAATAATTATTGTTGTTACTCATGGCGCCATTCCTGGCCCATCCTTCATCGTACACCGATTTCGGAATCGTATGAACCGGTGCGCCGGCAGCCAGCACATATGTGATCAAACATTCATTCCAGCCCTGGATGGGCAGATCCATTTCCCATTGGAGGTCATTGCTATAATGCCAGTACAGTTTTTGTTCATTGTTCTTTCTGAACCAGCTCCATTCCACGGCCTGCCAGAGTTGATTGATATCCGCGCGGAGTGCGGCTTCCGCTGCATCAGGCTTGTTGAAGAACTGCCTGGCAGTGAGTAGCCCCTGCACCAGGTACGCAGTTTCCACCAGGTCTGCGCCATTGTCTTTTTCACTGAAGGGAATGATCTTTCCGGTAGCGCCATTGAGCCAGTGCGGAAATGCGCCGTGTAGCTTTTCTGCATTTTTCAGGAAACTAACGGTGGTCTGTAACCGGGTTAAGGCTTCTGATCTTGTTATGAAATTGCGGTGTACGGCCACTATCATGGCCATGATCCCGAAACCCGAACCTCCTGATGTGACTACATCTCCGGAACTATTCCTTTCCCTGGCCAATCCGCTGACCGGATGAGCAAAGTCCCAGAAGTACCTGAATGTTTGTTCCTGTACTTTTGAGAGCAGTTGCTCATCGGTGATTCGCGGATACTTGTCAGAGCTGTCCAGTGATGTGACTAACTGCAACTGTACGGGCTGTTTCAAATGCCCGCCGTTGGCTGACTTGAGTGACGATGCTACTTCTACTGAATATCTTTCATAATAGTTCAACTGTTGTGAGGGTTGCACCACCAGGATACTGTCGTTCTGTTCATAGGTCAGGTTCAATGGGATGGTGCCGCCCTGGCGTTTGGTCAGCGAAACCGCTGCACTCACAGAGGCTTTATCAATTTTGGCAGGCAGCCTGAATTTGATCATTGGTTGCCTGCGTACATCGTAATAAGTTGTGAGGGCTGGTTTTCCGTCAATAGTCCAGTACTCGAAACTGAAGTTCACAGGCGTTGGCGGCGGATCAGGGTCCGGCGATGAACCGCTGCGGCTGCAGGCGGTTACCGATACAATGGCTGCCAACAGGATCAGTGTTTTTCGCATAGTTATTGACGATATAGGGAACGAACCCATGCTGCCCCCTGATTATTGCTTACCGTTGAAAAGGGCTTGAATCTCTGCAGCAGTTAAGGCTTTATTATAAAGCCGGAACTGGTCCAGCGAGCCGGTGTATTCCACCATCCAGTCTACAGGCGGTTTTCCGAGCGCCAGGAATGGGCCGCCTCCAATCACAAATCCATTCACATTTGTAAAACTGAGCGGTCCCCTGGGGTTGCCATTTTTCTTTACATCTGTCAGCCCTGCAGGCAAACCGGTAAGTGCGGTTCCATCAATGTAGGTGGTAAGCTTTGAAGTAGATTCATCATAGGTAAATGCAAAATGATGCCATTGATTATCCAGAACATTCTTCAGGCGGTTGGCGCCAACAAATTCAAACCACTGATCTTGTATCAATAGCTTGAATGCGCCAAGCTCTGCTGTACTCTGGTTACCATCCTCTATAAGCAGGAATAGTTCGCTCATATGCCAGATTTCAGTACTGGTAGGTAACACAAAAACAAATTCAGCTCCGGAGCCTGGTGGATGGGGCGACTTTTTCAACCAGAATGAGATCGTAAAGCTGGTTGCCCTGGAAAAGTTATTGGCGGAGGGATATTTGATATACGAATCTGGTCCGCCTTTATATGCTTTTCCACTTATTCCATCTTCCCAGGCAGCATTCGTGGGTTGGCCAAAATTGGCAAGGATACTATCTACCTCCGTACCCTCAAATGCAGTAAAAAAATTCAGGGCTCCTCCCGGGTTGGCCTGATCTTCAGGATAGTCGGGCATGCCGGGTCTGTCTAGTTTTTGACAGCCGGCGCCGGCCAGAACGGCCAGCAGGCATATGATGATGAAAGATTGATTGCGTTTCATAATTGATCTTTTCAGAATGAAAAAATGTTTCGGTTATCCGGTACTGTTATCAATAGTCCGGATTCTGGATCAGCGTGCCACCGGATTTATCGATAGCGCTTTGCGGGATCGGATAGTATTTATTCCTTTCCTGGTAGCCGAGTGGCCCGAGTACCGTCAACGCTTTATTCCATCTTACCAGGTCATAGAACCTCTCCCCTTCCATTGCCAGCTCGGCCCTGCGCTCGCGATGAATAATATCCCGGAGCTGTCCCTGATCTGTGACTACCACTTTGGGTAGGATCGCGTTGTTCCCCTGTCTTGCCCTGAACCTTACCTGTTCCAGGTAATCCAGCGCTTTGGTGGTATTGGCAGTACCTCCCAGTTCATTGGCAGCTTCTGCAGCCATCAGGAGTACATCTGCATAACGTAATTTGGGAATATTGAGCCAGCGGCTGTATTGCGGATCACCTTCCGTAATGGTGATGAGCGCGCGACGTGTAGGATCGGTATACACTTTTTTGTTCCAGTATGGCTGAGGAGAGGTGGCTAGCGGAGGAAGGGTTTTATTATATCCACCGTTGGCTGTGCCGCCATCTGACTCTCCGGAAAACAGGATGGTGGCCTCCCTGCGCGGATCACCGGTCTCATAAGAGTTCACCAAACTTGCCGTTGGCGCATTGAAGCCCCAGCCGAGATTCCATTCACCTGCACCACGAACACCCTGCGACTGATTATAGTTGTTACCAAGATTGACCGATCCATTCGCATTCACATACATCTGTATTTCGAACAGGGATTCTTTTGAATTCTCTCCCTCCTCTTTGAACAACCTGTAATAAGGATCGATCAGGGAATAACGTTGTGAACTGATCACATCTTCAGCTTTAGCGAGCGCACCGGCCCAGTCCTTCCTGTACAAAAGGGTTTTGGCTTTCAGTGCATCTGCAGCGCCTTTTGTTGATCTGCCGATGAATTTAGCTTCCCATTCCGGTGGCAGATTGGCAATGGCAAAATCGAGGTCTGTATCGATGAGTGAATAGATCTCAGTTACCGGTACTTTGGGAACATTGGCATCTGAAGGAAGATAGATCTTGAAATCGATCTTCGGCACACTTCCAAAATTGCGCACCAGGTCAAAATAAGCGAAGGCCCGCAGGAAAGTGGCTTCAGCCCGGTTTTGCAAACTGGCCTGGTCTGTGAGCTCAAGCGAATCCACTTCGTGAATAACCGCATTGCACAATGTGATGAAAGCATAGTGATCGTCCCAATACGTGGTAACCTGATTGTAAGAGGGATCGTATTTGAATTCGTCGAAAATGGTTGTTATCGCTGACTCATCACCGGAAGTACTTCCCTTGACTGCATCATCAGAACGAACATTATGCAATCCAATGGTGGGAAATCCGCTCACGCCGCTTTTTCGCAGCTCACCATAAAGCCCGAACACCTTTCCTTCCACGCCGCCCTGAACAATATCATCCTGGGTACCTACACCCAGTGGTTTCCTGTCGAGGAATTTTGAGCAACCAGCCATGCCTGTCATGAGCAACAACACTGGCAACAAGGTGCTGATCCATTTATTATTGAGTGTCATGATCATTAGTTTTTGTTAGAATGTTACATTGAATCCGAAAGAGTAAATGGCGGGTAGGGGATAAGAGCCCCTGTCTACACCAAACTCGATGGCATTTCCTCCGAACTCGGGAGAGAAGCCGGAATTGTCTTTGAACGTTACCAGGTTCTGCGCATTCAGGAATACGCGGAGCGATTTCGCGAAGCGGGTAAAGCCTTCTTTTTTGATGGGCACATTGTAGCCGATACTTACATTGCGGATACGGAGATAGCTTCCGTCTTCGATCATGTAAGTGGAGTTTTGCCTGTTGATGCCGCGCAGGTCGTTCACCTGTGGCTCCCAGTTGGAAGTGCCGGCTCCATGCCATCTTCCCATCCTGTCTTCCCGGTAATTGAACACAGCGAATGTGTTTCCATTGCCCCAGCTTCTGAACACTTCATTTCCGTATACGCCCTGGAAATCGATGCCGATATCGAAACCTTTATAGTCTGCACTCAATGCAAACCCGTAAATGAAATCGGGGGTAGGGTTTCCGATAAAAGTGCGGTCGTTATCATCCACAACTCCATCAGGACCGGTAGGTTTGCCATTGGCATCTTTAGGTCCGGCCACATCTTTGAATTTCAGATCGCCGGGGCCGTATTCACCAAAGAAGCCTGCTCTTGGTGAGGAGATCTTATCTGCATAGGACTGGTAAACACCTTCCACCACGTAACCGTAAAAATACCCGATGGGCATTCCGGCAGTTACGCGGGAAGCGCCGGAAATGATCTCGAAGCCGGGCTGGTAAATGGATAATACTTTGTTCTTGAAGGTGGTGATATTACCGCTGATCGAATATCCGATGCCGTTAGGTAGCTTATCGGTCCAGGTTGCAGATGCTTCGATACCCTTGTTCTCGATCTCACCGGCATTGGTGATACCCGGCTTTTGACCGCTGAGTCCGGGATAATTGGTCAGGAGGTCAGTAGTTTTCTTGTGATAATAAACCGCTTCAACACGCAGGCGGTTCATCAGTACAGCCAATTCAAATCCTGCTTCCATTGAGCGCACCTGTTCCCATTTCAGGTTCTGGTCGGCAATATAACTGGGGGTGTAGGCAGCCACCACGTTATTGCCAAATACAGCACTGGAGCCGCTTACTAGCTGAGGATAGTAGGGGTAGTGAATTTCTGTATACTGATTACCGAGTACGCCATAGGAAGCTTTCAATTTCAGGTAATCGAAAATGTTTTGTCTATCCATGAAGTCTTCCCTTGTCATTTCCCAGGCTGCGCCTACGGCCATGAAGTTCTGATAGCGGTTTTCAGGAGAGATCTCGGAAGAGCCATCTCGTCTGAATGAAGCATTAAGCATGTATCTGCCCTGGTAATTGTACAAGGCGCGGAACAAGTAAGAAACGGTAGCCTGCTCCCATTGCAGGGGCTTATCGTTACCAAAGAGATCGCCTCCGGTACTGACTCCTGAAACCCTGGAGCCGGGATCGCCGAAGAAGTTATCTATATACCAGAAACGTTTGTCTCTCGGGATCGGTGTACCATTGGCGAACTGGGTTACCCGGCCATTGGTTTCTGAATAACTATTGAAATAAGTAGTAAAGCCTCCTAATGCGGTCAGGCTATGATCTCCAAACCTTTTCTTCCAGGTGAGCAGGTATTCCTGCTGGAATTTGGAATAGGTATTTTCTTTCTGGAATACCTGCGAGTTTTGATAACCATTTTGCCAGTCGGCGGTATCCAGGTCTGCCGACCAAACCCTGATCCTGGGAGTGTAGCGGCGTTGGTCATTGAAGCCGAGATCGAGGTAGAAGGTGGATTTGAAGTTGAAATCGCGGAGGAAATTCACTTCACCGGAAACGCTTCCGATCACGCGGTACTCGCGCTGGAGGTCTGTGTTCTTTCTTTCTTCCACCAGCATAACGGGATTGGGTACCTGCGGACCGCCGATCTGGTCGGGGAGGCGATTGTATATCCCTCTTTCTTCATTGAAAGGTTCCACTATCGGCGTGGCATTGATAGCCTGCACAAAATCATTGGCAGCAGGCGGCGTAGCGCGGTAACCATTCAAATTGAAACTTAGTTTGATGGCTTTGGACACGCGCAGCTCATCATTGATGGAGAGCAGGATCTTATCGAGGTCTTCATGTTTGATCAATCCCTGTTCCTTGATATAGCCAACACCCATGTAGAATTTATTCTTTTCGGTGCCGGCTGAAACACTGACATTATTATTGGAGACGATGGCATTCTTTTTGGCGATCAGGTCTACCCAATTGGAGTTGCCGGTGAACCTGTCGTAATAAGCAAAGGGAGGCTGACCTTCATTTTGCCTTTGCTCATCGTAGAGGGTTTTGAACTGGGCGGCATCTGCCATCTTCACTTCATCGGTGATCTTTTTGATACCGATGGATGCATTTACGTTCACCATGAGCTGACCGGTCCTTCCTTTTTTTGTAGTGACGATGATAACGCCATTAGCGCCACGCACCCCGAAGATGGCCAGTGAAGAAGGATCTTTCAGAATCTCGATGGACTCAATGTCTGCGGGGTTGAGGAAGTTGATATTATCATTGAACAGTCCGTCTACCACATATAGCGGCTTGGTTTGTGATCTGCTTACTGTACCGCGTATGCGAATATCGGGTTCCTGTCCCGGCAGGCCGGTATTGATGATGCTCACGCCTGAAACCTTACCCTGTAAGGAGGAGAGCGGGTTGGTATTGGGTTTGTCTGCCACTTCCCTTCCGCTCACTTTGGCGATGGAGCCGGTGATATCTCTTTTTTGTGCGGTGCCATAACCGATCACCACTACCTGTTCCAGTTGCGCATTGTTTGTTTCCAGGACGATATTGATCTCAGTCCTTCCATTCACAGAAATTTCCTGGGTGAGGTAGCTGACGCTGGAGATCACCAGCACGGCATCGTTTGGCACTTCGATGGAGTAACGCCCTTCTGCATCGGTGGAAGTACCGGCATTGCTACCTTTCACGCGAATGGAAACCGCGGCCAGCGGCTCGCCTGCCGCATTGGTGATGCGGCCTTTCACAGCAACCTGGTTGATCACAACATCTTCTTTCTTCAACACCACTAAATTGTTGTTGAGCACTTCATATGCTATGAGGGTATTGGCCAATAACCTGTTCACCACAGATAATACATCTTCATTATTGGCGGTGATGGTCACTTTCGGTTGTTCTGCAAGCAGGCTGGAGTTGTAGAGGAAACGAAAGCTGGTCTTTTTTTCAATGGCTGTCAGCACTTTCTTGATATCGGCGGACTGCATGTTGAGGGTCACTTTCGACTGCGAGTGAACACCCGCCGATACATGAAGACAGCCTATCAATATGAGGGCAAAGGTCAGTTTCATGAGAATGACAAGCTTTGTTATGGTAGGCCGCCCCGGAAAATCGGGGCAAATCCTGATTTTTTTCATACTTTAAGCATTGAAAAGGATTTACAATTGGTAAAAGCGTTTCCTGGCAAGGGAGATTTTACCGATGACTTTTTCATTTTGCGGGGAATGTTGGTAGCATTTCCCGCTTTCATTAATAAGATTGATCAGGAGCTGTTAGCAGTTAGCATCGTGAGGATTTTATGTGATCAATGGGTTTTCTATTTTCCGATTACGATCGATTTGGCATCCGCGAACCGGTAAGTGAAAGGAGTGGCTATTGATAATGCATGTAAAGCCTCCTTAATCGATTCATTGGAAAAACTGCCTGTCAGCGGCACCTGTGACAGTTTTGGATTACTGAAGCTGATAGTTACACCATACCATCTTTCCATTTTCAGGGCCACATCGGCAAAAGGCTCTTCCACAAAGGCCAGTTTGTTCTCTACCCAGGCTGTTTCCAGGGCAGTGCCATCTTTCTCATCGATGGTCATTTGGCGCACCGAAACAACCGGCTCCTGTGATTTTGCCACCCCGGCCCTGGCTGGTGCTTCCGTAGCGCTTTCTTCCCCTACTATGATCTTCTGGTTAGGTTTGAGGATAAACTTGCCCGATTGTTCACTGTGCAGGTCCACTTCGATACTTCCCTTCACCAGTGCGGCTTCTGTTGTTTTCTCCCCGGGGTAGGATTTCACATTGAATTGTGTTCCCAGCACCTTTATATTGATGCGTTTGGTATGAATGATGAAAGGTTGATCAGGATTCTTTACCACATCAAAGAAAGCTTCTCCGGTAAGGGTTACTTCCCGCAGCTTCTGGCCAAAGGACTTATCGTAGTTGAGTTTACTGCCTGCATTGAGCCAGACAATGCTGCCATCGGGTAAAGTAACCCTGGTGCGGGACCCGTTCCTTGTTACGATTTCGCTGGATGGGGCTTGCTTTTCATGGGACAGTCCTGGTTGTTTTTCGGCTATGGCAGGGTGTGAGTAATACCAGATCAGTGAACCTGCCAGCAGCAGGCTGGCGGCAGCGGCAACATATTTCCAGGGCTTGTTCCGGCGGGTGCGGTCAGGTATACGGAAGGTGGCGGGCTCCTCTGCCTCTGTGCTGTTTGCAGCAAAACTGATGCCCTGCTCTTCCATTCTCCGGAGATGCTTGCGGAATGCCTGTTCCAGCTCGTCCTGATCGGCAACGGCTTTCCGTTGCCAGAGATCTGAAAGGTTTTGCATAGGAAAATGCAGACCGGGATTGGCTTTCAGTAATTGGTCCAGTTCTTCCAGCTCGGCTTCAGAAGCTTCCCCGGCAAGTTTCCTTCCCATTAGTTCACATGCGCGTTCCAACAACATAATAACGGTGATTACTACTAAGGACCCGTTTCCCTGGCCGATCTACCAAAAGCAGGGAAAATATTTTTTTAGAAACAGACCAGTTTGCGGAGATTGATATTGATGGCCTTACCGATCTTCTTCAGGGCGATGGCCAGCTGGTTATCGATGGTTTTGATGGAGATGTCCAGGATCTCAGACACCTCGCGGTAACGAAGTCCATCTTCCTTAATTAGTTTATAGACCATTTTGCAGCGGGGAGGGAGGTTATCGATGGCGCGGGCAACGCGGTTCATCAGTTCAGCCGTGAGCAGGAGTTGTTCGGGATCATGGTGCTGGCTTTCCAGTTCCACCTGCAGATCGTCCAGGCTGACTGATGCCTGTTTCTGTTTTTTGAGCAGGTACTTGAGGGACATATTACGCACACTCACGTAGAGGTATACTTTCAGGTTGGTGATCTCGCTCAACTGGCTGCGTCTTTCCCAGATGCGGATGAACACATCGGAAACAATTTCTTCAGACATTTCGTGGGAGCGAACAAAAGCATTGGCGAATCGAAGGAGGGGTTTATAATAGAGGTAGAACAGTTCCTGGTAGGCCTGTTGGTCACCATAAACAGCAATGCGCCTTTGCAGTTCTTTGGTATGGTCAGAACCCTGGTTCACTGAGGAACAAGTTTAATAGTAGAGTATCATTGCAATTTACCAGAAAAATTCAGAAAGAATATTTCTGATCTGTGTGTGATTTGTTTAATTTTGCCCTCCACTGAAAACGATCATCCATCATTTTCAAGATATTTCTCCGCGAGGAGAATGGACCCTTAGCTCAGACGGTTAGAGCATCTGACTCATAATCAGAGGGCCGTTGGTTCAAATCCGACAGGGTCCACCCAGGCAAAAAAGGGTTTCGGCGTAATAACGCTGAAACCCTTTTTCATTTGCACAAGAAATTTATGACCTTGCAAAATCAATAAGTGGCTGAATACTGCCTTTATCAGCTTCTCGCAAAGCCGTGAGGTATTTTGTCCTAAACTCGCTTGTCTGAATAAGACTTGCGCTACCCCAGGAGAAATAATCCTGGTTGAAAATCTTCGAAACAATAATATCACCGATCAATCGTGAATGTCTGCCATTTCCATTGGCAAAGCAATGGATAGAGACAATGCGATGTTTGAAACGCACTGCGATTTCATCGGGGACATAGGTGTTGTTCTCAATCCAAAATTTGCAATCATCCAGGAGCATATGTAAGTCAATACCGATCTGGTATTTATCTACGCCGATATTCTTGTTTGAGTTTCTAAATTCTCCTGCCCATTTCCAAACACCACTTAGCATCCGGCGATGAAGCTCACGGATAAACGTTTCTGTAAGGATTTCCTGTTGTGTGAACCGTTTACGTCTTTCAATTGTCCAACGAATCGCTTCTTCAATATTGCGCTGTTCAACTTCATCCAGTTCACCGCGCGTGGTGATGGAGTGGATCAATAAGCCGTCCCTTTCATCTTCATCCAAAGGGGTTTGCCTTCTTCATATTGAATAATTAATCCCATAGGCTTTTCGGCATTTCTCTTTTAAGCTCTTCGGTTAATTCTTGTATGGCCTGATTTATTCTTTCTTTTGAGTTTTCCTGATCTTCCAATTTCATTGTGGTTGAAGTCCGGGTAACAATTTGTGTTGCCAATTCCTGCGCCCGGCGCTCAACCATTTTTTCGATAGAACCATCTTTTGATACAAAGCCATAGACAAGCACCATATTCAATGCGTCGGCAGCCTCTTTCAAGGTTCTTAAGGTTATTGTTCCTTCTGCTTCCCGCATTTCAATTTCACGAAGGCTTTGCGGTGTGATAGACATTCTGCTTCCCAATTGCTTTAAAGACATGCCAAGCATTGTGCGCAGCATTTTGATCCATCCGCTTGATGGCATTGCGGCCAAATAAGTGGATAAATTTTGCAGTTTTTTATCCATTTGCCGCAGGATCAACAGCTTGTTTTCTCGCTTTTTCATAAGCTTATACCCTTAATTTTTACACCTAATTTTAAGCCTTAAACCTTAATTTTATATAAAAAATCTAAGCCTTAAAGCTTAAATAAATTAACACAAAACAAGCCTGAATGCTTAAAAAATCACCCATCTTCTTGCAAATCAATACATTAACCATACCGGCATCCTCCTATCCTTTGCTGCAATATCTATAATAGCCTTTTTTCATTGGCAAATCATCTGCCTCCAGCATCTTCAAAATTCTCCAACAATGATCACATCCGGGTTAACGAAAGCAATAAATTTCATTCTGCTGAAATTCAGGTAAGGAACCATGAGGGTTCAAATTCGACAGCGTCAAACGAAACACGTATGCATTTGTGGGATTCTTATTTTTCATAGCATGCTAAATGCTCAAATCACATATAATAGACAAACCTCTCCAACCACTCTGCATTCCGCCCCTTTTCATCCTTCAAATACTACAGCTTTTCTTGTTACCAACCCTGTCAAATACTGCCGCCCTGCTTGCTTTCCAACAATTTGCATGAAAATTCCATGAAACCATTTAAATTGTCGTTTCTTTGCCAACCTTAACATTTCATTTAACCCGGGAAGGATACTTTTGATCAATTATTAAACTGGTATGAAAAAATTTCTGTTTCTGTTCATTACTGTAGCCTGTGTAACTGCTGTTAACGCCCAGGATTCTACTCTCACTACCACTTCCACTAAAAAGAAAAAAGACTGGAGTAAGGTAAGCCTCGGCAACCGCGCCAATGATCACTTCATGATCCAGCTTGGTTACAATAGCTGGTCTCAGATGCCAGACAGTATCAATACCAGAGGAATCCCCCGCAGCCTGAACATCTATTTCATGTTCGATTTCCCTTTTAAATCCGATCCCCGTTTCAGTATCGGAATCGGTGCAGGGTTCGCTACAGACAATATGTATTTCAAGGATACAGAGATCGATATCACCGGAAGGCTCAACAGCAACAAGCTCACCTTCAGGAATGTGGCAGATACCAACCACTTCAAGAAATACAAACTGGCTACCACTTACCTGGAAGCTCCCGTTGAACTCCGTTTTGCCCTGAACCCGGAAAACACCAACCGCAGCTGGAAATTCGCACTGGGTGGTAAGATCGGAACCCTCATGAGCGCTTCCACCAAAGGAAAGACACTCCAGAACAGGAGCGGTAATACCATCAATGCCTTCACCCAGAAAGAAAAAGCAAAACGCTTCTTCGATGGCACCCGCCTCAGCGTTACCGGCCGTATCAGCTACGGAGTGTTCGGTATCTATGGCGCTTACCAGGTGAACAGTTTCATCAAAGATGGTATGGGACCTGATGTAAGACCATTCCAGATTGGCCTATCAATTAGCGGACTGTAAGATCCCTTTATTCAAAATATTCCACGGCTGCATCTCAGATGCGGCCGTTTTTTATTGCGCTGTGGGCAGTCGCTCGCCTCTGGCGAGTGACTTCTAATGGTTCGCCTCCGGCGAACACTGCGTCGCCAGAGGCGACTAAATAAAAGTCACTCGCCAGAGGCGAGCGACTGGCCAACAGCCTGCCCGGATTTTTCATTTACCTTTGCTCAAAATCGTATTAATTGTTAGATAAGAAGAACATCATTCAACAGGAGGAGAAAGCCGTACTCGTGGGTCTCGTACACAAAGACCAGACAGAACCGCAGGTGAAGGAATATCTCGAAGAACTGGCCTTCCTGGCAGAAACCGCCGGAGCCAGGGCCGTTAAACGCTTCATGCAAAAGCTGGCGCATCCTGACAGTCGCACTTTTGTAGGAAAAGGAAAACTGGAACAGATCCAGGAATACATCCAGGGAAAAGATATCAACCTCGTTATATTCGATGATGAGCTCAGCGGCTCACAGATCCAGAATATTGAAAAGATCCTCGGTGTAAAAACTATCGACCGCTCAGATCTGATCCTCGACATCTTTGCCCGCCGCGCCAAAACCGCGCAGGCCAAAACCCAGGTGGAACTAGCCCAATACCAGTACCTGCTGCCCAGGTTGAAAGGTATGTGGAAACACCTTGAACGTCTTGGTGGTGGTATCGGAACCAGAGGCCCCGGTGAAACGGAGATCGAAACCGACCGTCGTATCGTAAAAGATAAGATCGCTTTGCTGCGCAGGAAGCTCGCGGAGATCGATAAGATCGCCGGCGTACAACGCAAGGATCGTGGTGAATTCATCCGCGTTGCCCTCGTAGGTTACACCAACGTAGGCAAAAGCACCATCATGAACCTCCTCAGCAAAAGAGATGTATTTGCAGAGAACAAACTCTTCGCAACACTGGACACCACAACCAGTAAAGTAGTCTTCGAGAACACCCCCTTCCTGCTCAGCGACACGGTAGGGTTCATACGAAAACTGCCCCACCACCTGGTAGAGAGTTTCAAAAGCACACTGGATGAGGTGCGCGAAGCGGATATCCTGCTGCATGTGGTAGATGTGTCGCATCCTCAATACGAAGATCAGCTCGGCGTGGTGAACAGCACACTCCAGGAACTCAAAGCGCACGACAAACCCGTGATCACCATCTTCAATAAAATGGACCAGTACGAAAAGAACACTTTCGATCCCTGGCTGGAAGAAGAAGTGAAAGTGGAGATCCTCAATGAGCTTAAGGAAAGATGGGAGAATGAACTCCAGGGCAACTGCGTTTTCATTTCTGCAACGGAAAAAAGAAATCTCGATACACTCCGCAATACCATTCTTGAAAAGGTAAGGGATATGTACAAGATCCGTTATCCCTACAAAACAGCTTTCTTTTATTGATGAGCGAAAAGAATTACAAATGGCACCAGGTTGCTGAAAGCGAAGCCGAACTTCCCTTTGCCGCCAATGGCATCGCCGTGGTGGAAGTGAAAGGGAAAAAGATCTGTATCACGAAACACCAGCAGGAATGGTTTGGCTTTGCTTTCAAATGTCCGCATGCGGGCGGCATCATGGCCGATGGGTATATCGATGCCATTGGCAACGTGGTATGTCCTTTGCACCGCTACAAATTCAGTATAAAGAATGGCCGCAACACCAGTGGTGAAGGTTATTACCTGAAAACTTTCCCGATAAAAACCACCGAAGCCGGCATTTTCGTAGGTCTTGAAGAAAGCAGCCTCTTCGGTTGGTTATAAGTTAACTCCTGGCTCTTCCGGAATTGTGCAGTTTACTGCCAGTTATTTGCTTATAAAGCATTAATTTACCTTATATATTTATAACGGAAATTTCCGATGATCCTGAAAAAACTATTCGTACCGGCTTTCCTCATAGCCACCGCTATCCTGCATGCGCATACGCTGACAGCCCAGGAGAAACTTTCTTCCGATGAGCTGCTGGTGCAGGCGCGCAGCGCTGCCTTTCAGAAAAAAGATTATCCCAGAGCCATCGCACTTTGCCAGCAGGCATTGAGCCAGAGCCCGGGTTATACTGATATCCGCGTCTTCCTCGGGAGGCTCTATTTTTGGAGCGATAACACAGACAGCTCCCGCATCACACTAGACCAGGCGCTGCGCGAAAACCCTTCGCATGAAGATGCAGCCGTTGCCGCAGCCAGCATCGCTTACTTCACCAATCATTATAAAGAAGGTCTGGCTTATTGCGAAACCGGCCTTCAGCATCATCCCCGGTCTCCGGAACTGATGCTGCAAAAAGCAAAGATCCTCACCGCCATGCGCGACTACAAGCCCGCGGCACGTCTCACGGATTCCCTGCTCACCATCGATCCAAAGAACACAGAAGCCCGCGCCCTCTCCGGCAGGATCCGCGACTTTGCCGCTTCCAACAGGATCGGTATCACCTACGACTATACGCATTTTGATAAACAGTTCTCTGATCCCTGGCACCTGATCAGCCTGGATTATGGCCGTCAGACAAAATATGGTTCCATTATTGGTCGGGTCAATTACACCAATCGATTCAAAACCGATGGTGTTCAGTTTGAGGTAGACGCCTATCCCAGCATCGCCAAAAACTTTTACGCTTATGTGAACTTCGGCTACTCCGCCGATGATGTGGTGTTCCCCAAATACCGCGGCGGCTTCTCGCTCTATGCCAACCTGCCTAAAAGTTTTGAGGCAGACCTCGGTTTTCGTTACCTCAACTTTGGTAACGATACCTGGATCTACACCGGCTCTATCGGCAAATACTACAAAAGCTTTTGGTTCAATCTCCGCGCTTATGTAACACCTGACGATAACCGCATCTCACATTCCTACTCCTTCACTACCCGTTACTACCTGGGAGGCGCAGACGATTTTGTTCATTTATCGCTCGGCTACGGTATCTCACCGGATGATCGTACTCAGGCCATCCAGCTCAACAACAATTACAAACTGCTCACCAACCGCATCTCCGGCGGATACCGGTTTACTCACAGGAAACTCAATGTATTCCTGATCAATGCCGGTTACGCCCGCGTAGAATATCTTCCCAAGACAAAAGACAATCAATTCACAGCTGGCATCGGTTACCAGAGAAGATTCTAAATTTTCGATCCCTTGAAAAAGAGAACCAGGAATATATTGATCATTGTCGCGCTGATTGTATTGCTTCCGCTTTGGATGTGGATCGCCTGGCTATGCACGCCCAAAAAGAAAATGGTGATCGCCATTGTTGACAAGACCGAGATCAGTCGCAAGGGACAGGAACATCTCTCACTCACCTGGGTACTGAACCAGGAACGCTATACCAAAACCAGCAAGAAAGCCTATGGCGCGTCCAACGATTATTTTGGTTTCTTCCCTCAGCAGGGCGAGAAATTCCGCGTCAAAGGATTGGAAAGATTCACTTCCCAACAATTAGACCAACTCAGCGAGGACGCCGAAGCCGCCTACTTCGCCGACACCTACGGCGTTTTCAGCAATGAATGGTTCAGCGGAAAAAATGTAACCGAACGCAGCGGCATCGTATATGGCGGTATGAGCAAGGAAGATATCGGGCTGTTGCAAAGGATGAAAGACAAACACAAGCTCATCATCACAGAATTCAATACTATCGGGTCTCCTACATCTCCCGAGATCCGCCAGCAATTTGAGCAAATGTTTTCTATGCGTTGGACAGGCTGGATCGGCAGGTATTTCGAGAGCCTGGACACCGCCCTGAACAAAGAACTTCCCCGCTGGCTGATCAGCAATTACCTGCAACAACACAACAATCAATGGCCTTTCAAAAAAGACGGAGTGGCTCTTGTGAGCGATAAAGAAGAGATCGTGATCCTGGAAGCGGGTACGCATCTGGGTGAGACTATGCCGCATATCGTTACTGGCATAAAAGGACAAACAGTGTACGGTCTGCCCGAATCCATGAAATACGCTTTCTGGTTCGATGTGATCAATACCGACACCACAATCAATGAAGTGATCGCGCATTTCAAAGTGGACGCGAATGAAGCAGGAATGAAACTATTGAAAGAAAAGAACCTCCCTGCAAGCTTTCCCGCCGTAACACAACATATCCACCCGGATTACAAATTCTATTATTTCTCCGCAGATTTTTGCGATAACCCGGTTAGTATGACCAGCTCTTATTTCAGGGGCATCAACTATTTCAGCTGGTTATTCTATAACACCAGTGATCCAATGGAAAGAAAAAGTTTCTTCTGGAATTACTACCGGCCATTAATGACCACCATTCTTGATGACTTATATCACAGTCAGTAACTAATACTTACGCTGCCGGCAGTCGCTCGCCTCTGGCGAGTGACTTATATTTGTTCGCCTCCGGCGAACCGTCTTTACAAATTTCCCTCCACACCACAAGGGGAAAAATCCCCCGCTTTCCCGTTATTTTTCCCGCTGTTATTTCCTTATATCCATTCATCTTGCTTCGCAAAAAAAATGTCAGAACTCCGCAAAGCGAATTATGATGGTCTCTTCTTCAACACGCTCACAGTTGTAGACTGGATCGATGTCTTCACCCGTTCTATCTATTCAGATCTCATCATCAAGAACCTCAGTTATTGCCAACAATTCAAAGGACTGGAATTGTTTGCTTATGTGATTATGTCCAATCATCTCCACCTGATCTCTTCGGCCAGAGATGGCAACCTCAATGAGCTGTTAGGCGATTTCAAAAGCTTCTCCGCTAAAGACATTATCTATACCATTGAAAAGAATGAAAAAGAGAGCAGGAAAGATTGGTTATTGCATATGTTCAGGTATCATGCCAGGTTTTCTAAAAGGCATGGGGAGTATGCATTTTGGAGACCAACCAGTCATGCAATTGAGATTAGAGGACATAATATGTTGCAACAAAAACTGAGATATGTTCATGAGAATCCGGTAAGGGCCGGATATGTTCAAGAACCGGAGCATTGGGTTTATAGTAGCGCTTGTGAGAGAGGGTTTTTGAAAGTGATGGAATTGTGAGGGTCCTCGCCGGAGGCGAGGAAATATAAGTCACTCGCCAGAGGCGAGCGACTGCCAGCACGCTGAGTAAATTTAACTTGCTATGGCTTCCAGGATTTGAATAAGGTGTCGGGGATCAGTGGCGAGCCCTGGATGAATTGCTGATTCTTTTGGCGGAATTTGTTGAATGCTCCTTTTAGGCTTTCAATAATGGGTGGTTCTGTTATGCGGTCTTCATTGAGTGTATTGCTGAGACGGAATACATCGGAGCCGTTGATATGGTAGTTGCCCATTACGTAATCTATCAGGTCTGTTTTGGTTTGCATTAATGGGATCGAGTGGATATTGCGGAAGCTGCGCGCAGTGTCCAGCCCGCTTCCCATCCAGCTTTGCATACCGGGGCCTTTGAGCGCATAGGTGTTTTTGAGATAGGCGAGCAGACTCGGGCCGATATCGAAGTGCGTATTGAGGGATTGAAACCTTGCACTGCGTTGCAACATGGGCGAGAACAGGATCAGCGGAACATGGTACCTGTCTATTTTTGTGATCATCGGGATCTCAGGCATGCGGTGATCGCCGGTGATGAGGAAGATGGTATTGTTGTAGCCCGGTAATTGTTTTGCTTTTTCGAAGAACTGTTGCAGGGCGTCGTCTGCATACAGGATGGACGCGAATTGCGCACGATATTGTTTTCGTTCTGCTTTCTGTTGGTCTGTTAGTTTTAGCTCGGTAATGCGCTGGTCTACGCGTTGGTTGTATTTTTCCTGCTCATTGATGAGAAAAGGACTGTGCGTGGCCACTGTCAGCAATACTTGCAGCTTAGGACCGCCAACTGGGTCTTTTTGCTGATCAGCATAATAGAACCGGAAAAGTTCTTTATCGCCGTATCCCCAGGTGAAACCGTTCTGCGATGGCAACTGCGCATAACCGGCAGGGAAAGTATGTTTGTCTTTTATCTTATCCACCTGCTGGTGTTTCAGGAAGATATTCATGTTATCGAAACTGGCATCGCCGCAATAATAGAACCCGGCATGATAGCCGTTCTTCTTCAGCAAACTCATCAGCGACAATTGCTGCGGCATATTATTCCCCAGTTCATTGAATCCATTTTTCCCGAATGGCAGGGAGCCAAGCACAGTTGGCAATACAGCAAATGTTCTTCCGCCGCCGCTCAAACAGTTCTCCCAGTACAGGCTGTGCTGCGACAATGAATCCACAAACGGCGTCCAGTTACCGAGGTATGCGCCTTCGTTGGCGAAAGCTCGTCCCAGTCCTTCTACCAGCAGGATCACGATATTCGGAGGCGTGTCTGATGTAGAAAGAAATGGCGATAACACATCCTCCGTACTGTCTGCATGCAGGAAAGGATATTCTTTTTCGTCGATATAATTGAAGGAGGCAAGCAGGTCCTTTCCGGTATTCTCTCCATAATCCCCGATATAGGAATCCGCATAGATATCCGTTTCCTGTTCTTCCGGGTAGAAATGATCCACGGAAGCCGAGAGGAAATAATCCAGTTTGTTCCGCGATAGATTATTATCGTACTCAACAGAAAAAATATGCGGCGTGAAGGCGGAAGCAAAGGCCAGGAAAGAAGTAGAAACGATCAACAGACAAACAACAAAAGATGAAACCCGCCCGGGCCTTATCTTTTTACCCAACCAAAGCAACCCGAACACGATGCCTGTAAGAAAAATGATCAGCAGCAGCACCGTCACCAGGTTGAGCTTTCCTGAAGCGCCTACTGTGAGTTTGATCTCTTTCCAACTATACCCGTACAGGTCTGCGCCCAGTGGCACCAGTGTGCTGTTGAAATATTGTATCAGCATGAGATAACCGAGAATGGCAATCACCGCCAGCACGCGATAAACTATTGTAGCTATTCTGAGAGAAACAAAGCAGAGCAACACAAACACCACCAGCAAAACCAAACTCATTTTGCAGAATAACACGAAATCATTAACGATGATATTGAGGAAAAAGATAAATCCCTCCTGCGGGAACTGGTGACTAACACCGTTCCAGATCCATTCCAGCATTCTCAACGCAAACAATACGATCAATGTGCTCAGCGATAAAGACGCGAAGCGGCGCAGCGCTATTGTCCATTTTCCTGTTGTAGCGTTTTCTATTTTCTCCTGTGCTGGTAAGGAATCAACTGTTGCCATGTTTGGGTGGAATTGGATTTACTTTATTGGCATTGGCTCCTGCAAAACCTTGTCGGGTCATTTCGCCCCAGGCGTTCTTCTTTCTTGCGAGGTCTATATTGCCTTTGATGGCCGACCAAACCACGAAAGGATGGAAGAAGAAAGGCTCTATCAATGCTGTGAGGATGAGGCTCATCACCTCTGATCGTTTTTTGTATTGATTGTAGGTGACCACTTCCATGAAGATCGCGAACACGGAATACGTGAAGCCAAATGCCGCGATGAAGAAGAGTAATGCGAAGAAGAAGTTCCAGTCTACCAGTCCGAGTGCAGCAAGCACCAGGAACACGAGCATCCCGAATGCCTCTATCAGTGGTGCGAGGAATTCAAAGAAGAACCAATACGGATAGCTGAGCATGCCGAGCAGTCCGTATCGAGGGTTGAAGAAGATCTTTTTATGGAAGCCGAGTGTTTCGATGGTGCCGCGCGTCCAGCGGTTGCGTTGCCGGCCAAGGATCTTGAAAGAGACCGGCGCCTCCGTCCAGCAGAGCGGATCGGGGATATAAGTGACTTTGTAAGGGATCTTCTGCTCTTCCATGTATCTGCGCATGCGCACTACCAGTTCCATATCTTCCCCGACTGTATTGTGATTGTAACCACCGGCCTTGATCACGATCTCCCGGTCAAAGGCGCCGAAGGCGCCGGAGATCAGGAGCAGCCCGTTCAGCCTGCTCCAGGCCATTCGGCCCAATAAAAATGCGCGGATATACTCCAGCGTTTGTACGCGAGGTAGGAATTGTTTCGGGAGATGTACTTTCACCAGTCGTCCGCTTTCGATCTCGCAGGAATTCGCGATCCGAACAACGCCCCCGGAAGCGATCACTCTTTTATTGGTAGATTCCAGGAAAGGCTTGATCATTTTCAGCAATGCATCTTCTTCCAGGATGCAATCCACATCGATGCAAACCACATAAGGTTTGGTGGCCAGGTTGATGCCTACATTCAATGCATCGGCCTTACCTCCGTTCACTTTATCGATCACTACCAGTTTGCTGAATACCGGGTTCCTGCTCTTGTATACACCGCGAACAGGTTTGGTGGGGACCTGTTCATGAATGAAGATGGGCACCTGTTCCAGTTGGTAGGCTTCTATGAGTAGTTGTAAGCAATTATCCTTGCTGCCATCATTCACTACCAGCAATTCCAGGTTGGGATAATACACGCTTAACAAAGAGCGAACATTCTCAACAATGGTGGCGCTTTCATTGTAAGCCGGAGCGATAATAGAAATACCCGGCGTTTCCGACGATACCGCGAGCAGTGAATAATCTGTAAAACTATTCTTTTGCAGGTATTTCCTGGTTTCGCCGATGGAGTATATACCGATGAAAAGATAGAAACCGATCAGCACTACGGAGTAACCGAGAATGCCGTAGGTAAGAATATCGAATATGACCTGTTGCCAACTCATGCCCTCATTTCATTTTCAAGTTGTGCAAGAATAGTGTTCCAGGAATCGTCTGTGATGGCTTTCTGCTGCAGTACCTGGCTGGCGGCGGCAGTGCTTTGCAGGAGTGCGCGTGCGCCTTCCATGCGGATGGCGGGATCAGGGTGATTGATCTCGCCCACGAGGAAGGGCGCCACATCTTCCGCGCCGATCTTTCCAAGTGTTTTCAATGCTTCGAGTTTGTTATGCCAGGTTTCGACAGGGTATTGTTCGATGATGAAAGCGGCTGTGTCTTCCCGGTAGATATTCGCCAGGGTTTTGATGGCCTGTTGTCTTATTTCCGGTTCGGTGCGTTGGAGACATTTGATCACGAGATCGTGTTGTTCATATCTCCTGAAACTGCCGATCAGCTTGAGCGCAAAGATCACTACCGACTTATTCCCTGAGTGCAGCCATCTTTCTATTCCCTGGAACTCCGCAACCGGCAGGGACTCCAGCAGGTAGAGCAGGTTGATCTGCTGCCATTCGGAGATCTGGTAGGTGGCGGAATTGAGGAAGCGGAGACTGGCGAAGCCGAGCAGTCTAACAATGCCTGCCTGAGCTTCCATCCGCACATGTTCATTGGAGTGATCGGTGAGGCGGTAGATGCTTTTCCAGAATTGTCGTTGACCCATGAGCGATAGTTCCTGGATGCCTTTGGCTTTTTTATGCCATTTGTAGCTGCGGAGTTTTTGTTCCGAATCCAGTTGCAATTGCAGGGAAGTATAGAGCTGTTCGATGGTTTGCGCGGCTTGTCCTGCCAGGTTTTTCCGCGCCAGCACCAGTTCATTGATGATCACTTTCCGGTTGAATTCGCTCCTGCATTGTTGCTGCAGTTCCCCGAAGCCCGGCAGGCGGAAATTGGTCTCTTCCGTATCCATGGACTCGAGGATGCTCTGGCTGATATATGGTTCTACCAGTTGTTTGATACGCGCTTTCTGATTGCGGAATTTATTCCTCCTTGAACTGTAGTAGAAACAGTACAGGATGGTGATGCCGGCAGCTATCAGGCAGAGTATGCCCAGGTAGAATAGCTGTTCGGGCCGGATGAACCGGGCAAATAGCAAGGTATCGGCAATAATGGTTTTAATAAGGATCTCGATTATGGTGAACGATCAGATTCTGTAAATCATTACATCGTCTTTCCACAAAGACGTTTTACTCGCAAGCTTAGTTCATTTGGACTGAAAGGTTTATTCAGGAAATCATCGGCTCCCAGCTTGAATGCTTTCACCACCACGTCTTCCTGCCCCATGGCGGAGAGGATGATCACGGGGATGGGGGATGATAATTCCTGTTTCACGGCGCCCACCAGTTCAAGTCCTGATGAATAGGGCATCATGATATCCGTGATCAGCAGGTCGGGCGTATTTTCCCTGATCTGTTTCAGGGCCTCCCTGCCGTCGGATACTGCTATTACGTCGTATCCATCCTTTTTCAGTCGAAGCTCGATCGTCTTCAGCATAATGGGTTCGTCTTCTGCAACTAAAATCTTCATGTTCTCTGTTTTCAAAAAAAGTACAAAATAGTTATCAGGCTGTTTCTTTATCTATGGCTGTTTTGATCCGGGGCATCACTTCTATGATATAGGCCGAGGCCTCTTCTATCATCGGCAACAGTGATGCCAGGTTCATTTGTTGTTTGGCATTGTGTTCGATTGTGCCCATCACGCCCAGCATTCCCTTCACCTGGATCACGGCCAGACTGCTTTTCAGCTTATGCGCCTGTTCATATACGGTTTTCCAGTCTTTTCTGATTGCGGCTTGTTTCAAATTTTCCAGTCCCGGTGGCAGGGTGGCTTCGAAGAGCTCGTAGACCATACGGATACTTTCGGCGTCGCCCAGTTGCAGCAGTTCTGAAATATTGAACTCTGTGTAATTCGACATATCCGCTTCATATGGGCTGCGTTCTTCCAGGGGCTGGTTTTGCAGCAGGTATCTCTCCAGGCTGTTGTACAGTTCCTGTTGGGAGATGGGCTTGGTGATGTAGGCGTCTGCACCGGCATCGAGACAACGTTGTTGTTCCGATTTTTGTGCAGCGGCGGTGAGCATTACTACAGGGATGGCAAGTTTCAGGTCTTTGCGGATGCAGGTGGTGGCCTGGAGGCCATCCATTACCGGCATGTGAAGGTCCATGAACACCATGTCTGTATCGGGATTTTTGCTGAGCCATTCCACGGCTGAGCTTCCGTCTCCCGCGATGCTTACATCGATATTGAATTTTTGCAGGTTGAGCTGAAGTACGCGCTGGTTGACTTCATTATCTTCTACGATCAATACTTTCTTTCCGCTGAAAGCATGACTGGGATCGATGATGGCATCCGTGTGGTGGTGTGTTTCCTGCACTTGTTTTTCGTCCGCTACCTGGTAGGGGATAGTGATGGAGAAAGTGGTGCCGGCGTTGGGTTGACTGGTGACGTAGATACTGCCTCCCTGGATCTCCACCAGTTTTTTGGTGATGGCGAGACCAAGCCCTGTGCCACCGTATTTGCGGGTAGTGTCTGAACTTGCCTGCGAGAAGCTTTCGAAGATATAGTTGAGTTGTTCGTGTTTGATGCCGATGCCTGAATCGCTGATGCGGAGCGAGACCCAGGCTGTATCGTTTTCCATTTTTTCCAGGTCAACTTCCATCGTCACATATCCTTTTTCCGTGAACTTGAAAGCATTGCTGAGCAGGTTGTTGAGTACCTGGTTAAGCCGGTAGGGATCGCCGGTGAGGTATCTTGGCACATCCGGAAATAATGAAACGGAGAATCCGATATTCTTTTCCGCGGCTTTTATTTCGAAAGTGGCGATCAGTGGCTGGATGATGGTATCGATATCGAAGGCGATCTGTTCCAGGGAGATCTTGCCAGCTTTGATCTTGGAGAGGTCCAGGATATCATTGATGAGTACCATGAGATTTTCCGATGAAACGCGGATGATCTCGAGGTATTCTTTCTGGTATTTTTGAAGTGGTGTTTGTATGAGGAGGTTACTCATACCGATGATGCCGTTCATGGGTGTTCGGATCTCGTGGCTCATGTTGGCGAGGAACTGTTCCTGCAGGTGTTCGGCGGACTCTGCTTTTTTGCGTGCTTCGATGAGGTCCTGGCGGTAGCGGACCATTTCCGAGATGTCTTTCATGAAGCCGCTGACGCCGAAGATCTCATTGTATTTATCGAAGAGCGGGAACTTGACTGTGAGGAGGTGATGGTCTCCGTCAGGGAGTTTTAGAACGTCTTCGAGCTCAACGGAGGCGCCGGTTCTGATCACTTCCAGGTCTGCATCCTGGTATTTGGTTACGGTGTCCTGTGTTTGTCTTTGTGTATCGTTGTTGAGTTCCTGTATAGTTTTTCCAATCACCTGTTCGTCTGTAAGCCTGAAGACTTCCTTGAATTGTTTATTGACGAGGGTGTAGCGGCCATTGAGGTCTTTGATGTAGATGATGAGCGGGGTATTGTCGAGAATGGCCTGGATACGGAACTGCACTTCGTTCTTTTCATCTTCGGCCTTTCTGAGTTTTTGTTCTACGCGGGTGCGTTCTGTTACATCTTTTACCACACATTGGAAGCCCTGGATGATATTATCCTTTTCCAGGAGAATGGCGTCTTGTTCCACCCATTTCATTTCACTGCTTTTGTGGATGATCGGGAAGACGAGCGTGGTTTCGCGGATGTGATTGATGAACTGGTTATAATATTTTTCGGAGACGATGGGCGCCCAGTCTTGCGGTATAAGGACGGTGTAATGTTTACCAAGCAGTTCTTCCGATGTGTAGCCGGTGAGGGATTCCACCTGGCTGCTGATGAAGGTGAAATGTCCTGATTGATCGGCTGTATAGTTGATGACGCCTGCATTTTCGACGAACTGGCGGTAACGGGTCTCGCTTTCTATGAGTTGGTCTTCTGTTTTTTTGCGGTGCCTGATATCCCGCATGAGTTTGATACAGATGCCCAAGATGAAGATGGAAATGATAAGGGCGCCTACCAGGCTTCTGTTGAAAGATGATTCGGCTGCTTCTTTGTTATGCGCGATACGGTCTTGCAGGAGTTTATATTCCACCATTTTCATTTCGGTGATGGCGGCGTTGAGCTGGTCGGTTATCTTTTTTCCCGTGAGACTGGAGAAGAGTGCGCTGGCAGAATCCGGGTTGGTAGTTTTCAGTTGAATTAGTTTTTCCTGCCCTTGCAGTTTCTGCGATACCAGCGAATGGACTTTTTTGAGACGGGCAGCTTGCTGAGGATTGTCTTTAACCAGGCCCTGTGTATGTTGCAGGGTAGCGAGGATTTTCTTGTTGTTGATGGGGATGTCCCAGATGAAGATATCGTTTCCGGAGATGGTGTAACCGCGGACGGATGATTCTTCTGTGAGGATGGTGTTATAGATAATGTCGAGTTGCCGGATCACATCATTGGTATGATTGATCCAGTACTGGGTTTGTTTTACGCGTTGACTGTCTTTCCAGGAGGTGAAGAGGAAAAGGACGACCCCTGCCACGGCGAAAAGCAGTACAAATAATATTGGACGATACGTCTTCATGGGATATTATGATACCTGAGGGAGGATGAGCCTAAAGTATTATATACTAAGTTAGTATAAAAAAATTTGGCATATTTGGCGGTGTGAAAAATTATTTGGAAAAAATTGAGAATCAGTTTTGTTGGAAAGTAAAAATCCCTATTTTTGCAACCCCTTACAGAGAGAACGAAAGTTAAAGATGTAAGGAATGGATAATCCTCCTTAGCTCAGTTGGTTAGAGCATCTGACTGTTAATCAGAGGGTCGCTGGTTCAAGTCCAGCAGGGGGAGCAGGAAGAAAACAAAAGGTCGCCAATGGCGGCCTTTTGTTGTTTTTTGCCAACAATTTGCCAGCACGATGGTGGAAGTACCAGAGAAAATGACCACTTTATGGGCATATTTTGTATCAAAAAACCTCTTTGCTTTGCAGTTTATTGTCTTGTCCACATAGGTTTCTGCTGTAGGATTTTTTTTGTAGATAGGACAAGTTTCAGCATGCGCTCCTGGCAAATAACCAATGCTCATCAGAAATTCATTTACGATTTCACCGCCTGTAAAACGGAATGTCTGTTTAAATAATTTTACCCATTCTTCTTTGGTTTTCGGGTGATGGTGTTTCAGCCATTTTTCAAATGAGCCGTATTCTTTTTGCAAAGCAAGAATTGCTTTTGCGTTTTCAATGGCTGCATTTATTTTCAGTTTGTTGCGGATGATTCCGGCGTCCGCCAGCAGCCGCTCCCTGTCATTCTCTGTATATGCGGCCACCTTTTTGATATTGAAATTGCTGTAAGCCTTTATGAAAGATTGCTCTTTTTTCAGAATCGTTTCCCAACTCAATCCAGCCTGATTGATTTCTAAGATCAACCTTCCAAACAATTCATTGTCATCATGAATTGGAAAACCATAGTGCTTGTCATGATAGTTTTTGTGCAGCGACTTTTTTTCAACAGGCTGCATGGTTTCTATGGCTGCGCAATAAGACATGATGTACCTATTTTTCTTTGGGTTAAAAAAGGAATGGCTAAACTAGCCATTCCTACCTAACCTGTAATTTTCAATGACTTTATTAATTCATTGGCTATTTGTAAATGATACGTCATCACAATTGGACTTCCGGGAAAGTCTCCTGAAACTTCTGCCTTCAAAAGGCTTTCACTTTCCTTTTCTTCAAAGCCCACAGGGTTCATTACGGCCCTGTATCGCTTATTTGCATCGTCGATCCAATGTTCTATTTCTTTTCTTCCGGTGTGGGTTTTTCCCTCATCAAATACGACGGCTGTTTCGGAAAAACAATCTGCATAGGCTGTACTATCAAAATCGTTTTGTGCCTTCACTAAATTGGATACTACTTTAGGTAAGTTCATTTTGTAAGCTTTAAATAGTGATTAGATGGTTGGTACGGTGCCGCCATCAATAACGTACTCCGTTCCTGTCAAATAAGCGGCTCTTGGCGAAACCAAAAAACCAACCAATTCGGCTACTTCTTCCGGTTCGGCGGGCCTGCCATAAGGTATTCCACCCAATGCATTCATGACGCTTTGCTGAGCTTCTTCTACAGTACTATTAGCATTTCTTGCAATCTCGCCCAACCAGGCTATCGATGCTGTTGTATTTATCCATCCTGGCGAAACAGTCAGCACTCGAACACCTTTTGGGGAGACTTCGTTGGATAAGCTTTTGCTGTAATTTCTTAAGCCGGCTTTCGCAGCGGCATAAGGTAAAGTGGAATCATACAAAGGCAATTTGCCCTGAATGGACGCAATGTGAATAATGACACCGCTTTTTTGTTCGATCATTTGCGGTAAAAATCCTCTGTCCAATCGAACCGGAGCAAGCAGGTTCGCTTGCAACGTTGATATCCAGTCTTCGTCGGTTAACGACGCGAAACCACCGGCGGGTGTTGTTGAAGAACCAAGATTATTCACAAGAATATCCAGTCTTCCATAAGTAGATAAAACCTCGCTGACTACTTTTGCTGCTCCTTCTACCTTGCTTAAATCCGCAGCAATAAAATGCAGTTGGCTGCTTTCTTTTTCCGGGGCGTTTCTGGCCGTAATAATCACCGTTGCACCAGCCTGTACCAGCCTTTCTGCAATAGCCCTTCCGGCGCCTTTTGTACCGCCGGTTACCAAGGCAATCTTACCTGATAACTCATTGTTGAAATTGAACTGTTCCATTGTTTTTGTTCTGTTTTAAAAATGGATAATAGGGCAAAATTGAGACGTAAAGGATGACAGAACAAGTACGGAGTTACGATTCACATAGGGATAAATTTATCCCCTATTTCAGCAAATGAGACATATGTATAACTTTGCAACATGTATGAAAGAAAGACATCACCCAACCTGAATTGCGGACTTGATTTGATTGGCGAAGTACTTTACGGCAAATGGAAAATCCGATTATTATGGTTTATTGATCAGGGCCACAAACGCCCCAGCGAATTATTACGAAAAATCCCTGATGCCACAAGGCGTGTGTTGAATGTGCAATTGAAAGAATTGGAAGACCATGAATTAGTTACGAAAAAAATCTATCCTGTTGTGCCACCGAAAGTAGAGTACAGCCTTACCGAATTTGGTAAAACATTGATCCCTGTGATTGGCGCACTTGGACAATGGGGTGATGCACACCAAGACCGTTTGCGGGATGTGATTTTGAAACGGGCTGTAAGTTCTGCTTTGGACTAAGGTCATACTGCACCTTTGGCCGTACATCAACCACCCTTGGCTTCCCACAGCAGGAGCCACCCGTTCCTTATGGTTCTGTCATGCTGTCATTCCGGAAGATCGGCAAAAGCCTCTAAATCAAGCACTAACTGGTTCAAAAACTGTCCAGTTCGGGGAGCGGAAATTAATTTAAAAGGTCGCGCAAGCGGCCTTTTTTGTTTTTTGCCAACAATTTGCCAGCAAGTGGGTGAAAGAGCTTATCGTTATCTAAGTTAATTCATTTTTCGCGATAGGCTTATATTCAAATCCCCAACAGGAATTATACAATGTATGTTGGGACTGTTACTCTTCAAAATAATCATTGTCCAGGCGTTTGATTTCATAGGATCTCTGAACTGATATACCAAGATTGTAATCGATCATTAATTGGGCGAGCTGCACTCCATCTATTAACACAATCTTTGTTTCATTTTTAGGGGCATAGTTCAGTGCGTCTTTTGAAAAAGTAGAAGTAGTGATAAAGATACCCTTCTTTGCCCCTTGCCCAGCTAAAGCCCCAACAAACTTGTGCAGCTCCGGCCTGCCAACAACGTTGCCTGCCTGCCATCTTTTTGCTTGAATATAGATAATATCCAGCCCTAATTTATCCTCCTTAATCGTCCCATCAATCCCTTCATCGCCAGTTTTCCCAATTGCCTTTCCGGCATCTTTCATAGAACCACCATACCCCATTTTCACTAATAATTCTACAACCAGCCGTTCAAAGAAAGCTGGACTTAATCGACGAACTGTATCTATAAGTTCTTGTGCCAAGGATTGGCGTATATTCTGATAAGCTAAGTCGATAGTTTCTTCTGGAGTTTGCTTTTCTACTTGAGTAGTATCAATTTGCTCCAATGATCCAGAATCTTCCTTTTTTATGTTCTGGAACTCCACAAACTCAGGAAACTGTTTGAGTAGATTGTTGTCGATCCTTTTCGGATTTCCTTTCAGTACCTGCAAGCCTCGCTCGGTTATACAGACTACTCCTCTTTTAGGAGAGTCTAGCAAGCCCGCCTTTTTCAAATAAGTTCTTGCCCAGCCAACCCGGTTCGCAAACAATAGGGATTGGCCGCTAGGAAGAAGTTCACTCATTTGTTCCTCTGTTAACTTGAATTGTTTGCCTAATAAAGCTATTACGTCCTTAAATAAGTATTCTTTTCGATCAGATAACAGCTTCAAAAGAGGTAACATTATTGTTTGATAGTCCGGTATTGACATAAATACTTGTATTATTTTTTGCTCTTCGCCTTTTTTATCAATTTCCCAAAACCGGTAGGTTCGAGCTTATTCTCTCTTAACCATTGCAACCCTTCCTGTACTTGGGCTCTGGTATATTGGTGCTTTCGCTCACTCCAATTATAGAAAGATTGAATCAATTCATCCTCGGTAATTGGCCTTCCCTCTATGATGAAATTATTCCAGACAGCGTAGATTGTCGCAATGATTTCCGATTTAACCTCTGTAGCGCCTGATAGCAAATGGAAAAGCTTATCTAATTGCCCAATTACAGAACCAAAGTAGCCTTGATAATACTCTTCTATTTTAGCCTGTTTTTCTAACGCTATAAATTTTTTGTCCTTGCTGTCATACCATTTATTCTTTTTGAGATCATTATAAATAGAATGCATAAAAACATTGTCATAAGGTCCGGCAGCTTGGTAATAGTAATTTAAGTTCAAATCAGCCTGAATGATATGCTCCGCCAAAAATTGAATTTTTTGAAACTTGATTTCGGTAAATTGAGGATCTTCCTTGAAAAGCGATATTATTCTACCAGCTAGTACCTGTTTGGCAAAACCCTTTTTGCCGTTGGGTATATTGAGTTCTGTTTGTTTTTTACATTCTGGTTCCGACTCGGCCACGATACTTAGCGGTTCTTTTTGTTGGGTATAACTTTCAGCGACCTTTGCCTGACCATTCATTAGCATAGGTAGTAACCAATCCCGTAAAGCAGAAAGTTGCTGGTTTTGTTTAGCATTGTTGACTATTCTATCACGGATCGGATTCGCTGCTTTGTAGTACATTTCTAAGACTTTTCTATCAGCAACTATAAATGGCGAACTATCTACAATTTCTTTATTGATGTGAGGTTGTTGCGCCCCGGTTCGCAAGCTCATTAACCTTTCAATATCATTGAGTATTGAAAAATAGATATATGAATTTTTGAACAGTTCATTTTCTTCAATACCTGCAATTGACTGGTTAATACAAGCATCAATACCCAAAATATTCACCCTCAAATGCCTCGTAATTGAAAGTAAAACACTTCCCTCCTTCATCAATTTAGTGGATGAGTTTTTTATAGCTTCTTCTGTAATAGCTTGCTCCGTAGCAAGAACAGGGAAGTTAGCAACCTCACCTGAATTCATCCAAGGAATATTACCATCCCAGAAGTTTACATTCGCTGTAGAAGGAGTTCCTCCAAGATAAGTTTTTAGAACAGCACCCAATTTCTCAACCTCCCATCCTTCAGGTACCTCTCTCTTCAGCACATCATTATAAACCATCTTGCCCCCTGAAGATTTATAGGGCTTGCCTTTAGCATTTGGAAAATCAAACTGCACAAACCAGTAATCATATAGCGTTTTAGCCATTTGCTCCAGCTCTACATTTATTTTATTGTTGAGTTCTATTTTATCGTCAAAAGCAGAAAGTACTGCTGCTATTCGTCTTTGATCTTTTAACTCAGGAACCAATATTCTCTGTCGTTTCAATGCTCCCTCATTAACTCTCTTTCTGCCAGATGTTCCTTCCATGCAACTTATCGCTCTTTCTCTAAAAAGAGGGCTTCTTGCTAAATAATAAATGAATTTTTTGTCAGACCACTCATTTTCTCTCAATACTATGAATTCAGAAGATCCATAGGCAACCTCATTGTCATTTAAAATATCCACAAATGCCGTTTTCCCATTTTCTAAACAAGGAGTAATCTTTGCAACAAGCGTATCACCATTTCTAAACTTTGGACCACCTTTATACTCTGCGTATTCAAATCCTTTTATCTTTCTTTCAAACACACCAAGTTTTTCCATTGGTACTTTCTTAGCGATCTTATTCTTTGGTAGGCTTTCTGATGGATTGAAATCAATAAACTCTCCAACAGATGATTGATGCCATTTATATTTGCTCATATGTCACCCCCTTTAATCCTTTCATAATATCTTTATCGAGCTTTTCACCTTCCTTAAACAAAGCACTCAGCTTCTCCTCAAAGCCCTTCATCTTTGCTGCGAATTCTTTGGGGGTAATATCTACATATTCAATTTTCACTTCAAAATACTGCCCGGCAGAGAAGCTGTAATTTTTCCCCACAATCTGCGCCTTATTCACTACAACGGAAAAATCCTCAACTGCCTGCTTTTTGTTCATCGCATCTATAATACGTTGCTCTTCGGGATCAGTTAACCTGGTACGTTGATTCTTGCCGTCCTTTATAGTTTCACCAAGTTTAGAGGCATCTACCAGCACCACTTTGTTACTGTTGGCTTTTTTATCTATAAACAGGATAGATACATTGGTACTCGTGCTGGCAAATATATTGCTGGGCATACTTACCACGCCCCGGAGCCAGCCGCGTTCTACCAAGGCCTCGCGTATTTTTCGCTCTATGCCGCTCTGTGCAGTTATGAAACCAGTAGGTACTACAACCGCCGCTTTACCATTGGGCGCCAGGCTATATATAATGTGCTGAATAAAGAGCAAGTAAATAGCCATGCTTTCTTTTTTAGCATTAGGCACATTGGGGATACCAGCAAAAAAACGTTCCCTGAAACTATCTTTAGTGAGATCTTCCCGGTAATCTGAGAAATCAAGTTTAAATGGTGGATTGGAAACAATGTATTGGAATTTTTCCTTAATGTAGGAAGGCTGTAGTATTGTATTGCCCTTAATAATGTTAGGTATGGAATGCGAAAGATTGTTTAGGATCAGGTTTAGCCGCAGCATATTCGCCGACTTCTGCGAAATGTCTTCTGAATAAATTGTACAGTTTTTCTCGCCAATAGCGTGCGCAATATTCATAAGCAGAGTGCCCGACCCCGCACTAGGATCATATACGGTTGCATTGCTGATATCCTTTTCGTTAACTAATATTGCAGCCATAATTCGAGCTACAGCATGGGGTGTATAGTACTCAGCATACTTCCCTCCGCTATCGCTATTGTAATCCTTGATCAGATATTCAAAAATGGTAGCAAAGAAATCATATTTCTCACCGAACATTTTTTCGAAGCTAACATTCACTAGTTTATTGATCAATGCCCGGCAAAAAGCATCTCTTTGAGAGGCATCACGGATAAACTGACTAATGTTATCAAACATTTTATCCTTCACTCCGGTTGTGGATTTTACAGAATACAGGCTTACATTTTCGGTGCTGATGTTAAGCAGAGTGCCATCAAAATATGTTTCTGCAAAATTAGCTTTGTTGGAATTATTGAAGAGGTAGGATATTAACTGTTCTGGCTCTAACCTAGCAGCCCTGTTGCCTATTCTGCCATGCAAAAAGTTCTTTTTTTCCTCAGGCATGGCTTCATAAGTCTTCTGGAAATCATTCGCCTTGGCTAAGTCTTTGTCTATTTTTTTAGCTTCGTGAATAAATTTATCGTTCAGGTATTTGTACAAAAACACTTGAGTAATTATATTAAACTCGCTTGCATCATTTCCTAAACCATAATTGGCGCATACACTTTTCAGGTCGTCTATTAGCGCTTTTGTTTTGGCTATAAATTCTAATTCCGTCATGGCTTATCTGTAATAATTGTATTGTTGTAAATATTCCTTAACTATCAGATGATTAATTATCTGAGTGGTATCATAATCAAGTTTTATTCTCTTTGTATCAATAAACTGGTTAATGACAATACTCATTACTTCATCTTTAAAGTATTCGTCGTTCTGTAAAAGATTAATATTATTTAGAAAAATACCATCTACTTGTGCCTTAGTACCCATTAAGGCGTCATGTACCTGTATTTCTTTGGCAGGAATGGCGTGCTCCTTTGTAAGCCGCTTATGAATTCGAGCGTATTTTTCATCGTTTTCATACTTGGCTTTTAGTAAGGCATTCTTGCGGTTGAGCTCTTTTACTTCGTCATATATTTTACTTAGTAAATGAATATTCTCCCGCATATCTTCCTGGCTTACTTCATCTAAATTTTTATTCTTAAAGATACGCTCCAGTTCTTCCCTAAGACTAATGAAAGTTGGGTCTGTAGGATCAAAATTTCGCAGTAGTTCTTCACGCGTCTTTCGAAGCTGATTACGTAACCGGTCTGACAGTATCATTTCTTCTTCTGATACTTTGGTAAAGTGGAAGAAAATATCCTCCAATGCGCTATCCAACAAACTAGATGTGTCATTATTGCTATTAATGTCGTCGACCAGGTTTAGCATATCTAGCCTGCGCTGTACTTCTCCTAGCAATTGATTGAGTTTGGTAAAGTCAACTAAATCAAGCAACTCCTCACTGCCCTGCAGTCGAATAATGTTTCTTAACTCCTTCGCGCTATTTAGTACATGTTGCAAATCAAGCAATTGCTTTTTGTCTTTAATGTCACTAATTTGCATACGAAAACTCTCAGCATTATAGGTGTCAAACTGAAACAGCTTATCTTTAATTGTTGCAATTTCATTTTGAATCTCTTCAGGCGTTCTAAATAAATTGGAGTAATTCTGCATCTCATCGCCTAACTCTTCTTGCAATTCCTGAAAATAATTCTGATTGGTAGTCTTGAACTCCTTGGTGATGTCCGCAAAATCTACAACATAACCAAAACGGTATTCTTTATATGGCCGATTAACCCTCGTTAAAGTTTGCAACAGGTTATGATTTTTAACTACCCGTGCCAGGTACAGTTTCTTCAGACGCCGAGCGTCGAAACCAGTGAGCAGCATGTTATAGACAAAGAGGAGATCTATTTCGCCGCTTTTAAATGCCTTAATATCAGCTTCCCTGTCGTCTTTGCTATTTACATCATGCAATATCAATCGAGCCTTTAGTGGTTTATTCATACCATACACTACAGCTTCTTCAGCAACCATGGAGTATTCATATTTTTGAATCCCATATACTTTTTCAAACTGGCGAAACAATTCTTTGGCCTGGTCAGAGCTATCACACACAACCATACCGCCAAGACTATTATCTCTATTAAGCCTCCGGAATGCATTTAGGTCTTTTATGATATAATCCAGCATTGGCTCGGCAAACCTCGGATGGGCGAAGATTTCGCTTTTTGAAATCTCCCCCTGCAGCACCTTTATCTGAGCCATTACATCCTTCATTTGCATCTTGTAAGTTGTACTGATGGCTTCCCGTATCAAGCGTAAAGTATAACCATCTGCAATAGACATATTATAGTAATACTTGTGGATGTAGTTACCAAACAATGCTTTGGAATCGAATTCCTTAGTCACTTCTCTTAACAATGGGGTTCCAGTCAACGCAATTTTGATGGCTGCATCATCAGATTTCAACAAGTTGACTAAATAGCTTCCTTTGGGGTTGTAGCTCCTATGCGCTTCATCAATAAAGTATACTCGTTGAATATTAATATCGTAATCCAACTCTTCCAGAACTTTGCTTTCCTCAGAAAATTTTTGAATATTTATTACTGTAATTTCGAGATCACCGGAATTATTTTGAATTGCGCTTACCGTTTTGATCGACCTGATAAATTCACTACGGGAACTTATCGACTTTACTGACAGACCTCTTGAACGAAATTCATTTCGCGCCTGAATGGCCAGGTCCAACCGGTCTACAATGAAATAAAATTTAGGTATTACATTTTTCTTCTGGAAATAGTCCGTGAGAAATTTTACATTAAAAAAAGCCAATGCAGTTTTACCACTACCTTGGGTGTGCCAGATGATACCCTTTTTTACTCCCTCATCAAGTTTCGTCGCTATTGCATTTGTTGCAAAAAACTGTGGATAGCGCATGATGTGCTTTTGACGTTCCAGTTTGCCCTCCTTTTCTTCCTCCACATATGCTATACCAAATTGTAGAAAGAAAGCCAGCCTATCCCTATTCAAGAGGGAAGTAAGCAGGCGATTAGTCGGAGTGTCAAAATGTTTGTTTGTTTTAAATTCATCCGTGTGCTTTATCGCAACAATATTATTGTCCTTAAGCACCAGATTTTCTAACTCAGGGTCTTCGGGCCTGAGCAAGTGGGTTAAATTTAGAATTTCTTCCTCCCGAAAGTAATTAAATAGGACTCCCGTTTGGGATGAGGTTCCATAATAAGCCCCCATTACGGGCTCTATCACTCCATCCTCATATTCCATGTTATTGGAAAAAATCATTAATTGAGTAATGTTTGTGAAAACAGAAAACTCTTTTAATGCCAAACGTTTATCAATGCGGGTTCGCTCTGCCAATACCCCTTCCTTGTTGTTGGGCTTCTTTACTTCAATAAATATTAATGGCATCCCGTTAATTAGCAATGTAATATCAGGTCGAAATTCTTCTTCGCCATTCTTATACGTGAGTTCAGTCGTAACGTGTAACGAATTCCGATGGAAATGTTGAAAGTCTATCAACCTTGTTCCGGAAGTATTCACCAAGCACTTGTAAAAATCCTGGCCAAGATCATCATATTTAAGTTTCAATCCAACTTCATCCAATATCGAAGTCGCCTCAAGTTCTGTAATACTGTTTAGTTCGGCAATGCTTTTCTTAAAGATTGCAGGGAAAATGTTATTTTCTTCAATTCTCTGCTGCTGACTTCTTGGTATATAGGTAAAACCCATACGACATAGATGCAGAATGGCAGGTATTTTTACTCTTGAATCTTCGTTGAATGACATCTAATTGAATCTGATTTTCGACCGCTTATAATAAAACCCCAATGGGAATTCTTTAGTGATTTCTAAATTTTAGTTTTTTTCTCCAGCTTCAATTTCTCACACAAAGCTTCAAGCAACTCACAAGGCGGTACATCAATCGCCAAGGCAATTAAATACAACTCTTATTGCAACTCCCAAGTCTGCAACTAAAATCAGTCTGTTTTTTTGACCAAAGAAGCCAACCCGCATCAATAAGCATGCGAACAATTCGATCACTCGCCAGTTGTTCCGGATTTTGGCTAGCAGATATTTCAGACGTAGATAAGCAGAGAATGTGATTACATTTTTTTTCTTGGGATTAACAGCTCACAAACATTTACGTCCAACACATCCGCAATTTCAAATAAGGTTTCAAGTGTGGGTTGCTGATCATTTGTACACCATTTCGAGATAGTGCTCTTGTTTTTGCCTAACTTTTCTGCGAGCCACAAGTTAGTTTTGTCCTTGTCAGCTAAGACACTCTTTATCCTATTAAGTGTTCGTTTTTCAACCATATAATAGCGCATTTCACCACTAAGTAGGCAATATAAGAAACCTATCAACCTTTACACATCGTCACTTAGTTCCGAATAACAGCATTAAATAGCAATATTTTTACTTTTTATTTCTGCATTTCAGAACTTTTCTCTATTTTTACTTCTCGAATTTTTTTTGTGCAAGTTCCCAATTTTGAATTTCGGCAGAATTTAAACATCTTAAACTTAATATGCTTGCCGAAAAAGAACATTTGCACAGCCCGTTCAGGAAGGACAGGTAGGTTCCAACCCTATAATTATTTCCCCAAGAATCTGCCTTCCTCTGACTTCTTTATACATCCTTTCTTTTTTTCACCATTAAACTTTTCGCTATGCCAAACACATCCCAGTCAACACAATCGCTTTCCAACCCCATTGCTTCCATCCACCAATTCTTCAACGGAGACTCCATCGAGAAAATCCGATCAGACATGGATAACCTCCAAACCACCACCATCACTGAATCCTACGGTGACCTGGATAAGGAAGACAAATGGCTCCTCATCGATTTCCTGCGCAGGATTTCCAACTTAATCGAAGTCGCACACGTCCTCATCACAAAACCGGACAACCCGGAAATCGCGCCCAATTAAGCCCACTTCTCCCTTGCAGGCCCGGCTATCCTTCCAATAGCCACCGCTCCTGTATCATTTTCCATTTGTTGTAAGCTCGCATACTCACACTCGTCGATGCAAATCGATAGGAGCATCCTATGCCCGCAAATACTGATCAGGAGCGCCTGCCTGCCCATCCTCCTATTCATTCAAGCATTTAAAACTTATTTCATGAAACCTCATCCACTTCTTCAGGAAGTAATTTCCATCATTGTAAGAACTGTTCCCACAGAAAAGATCGCGCTATTGGCATTCACCAGCCAGGAACAAGCTGTCTGGACCTTCTGTCAGTCCCAACCGCCCGTGATCGAAGCGCCTACAAAACTCAACCTGCTCATACTGGCAAGGTCCACCAGAGAGTCCCGGCATGAACTACTGGATATGATAGAGCAAAGATGCAAGCACAAACTGCCCATTTCCGCACTGCTCCTGACTCCGGAAGAATTCAACATCTTACTCAGCAAAGGCAACCCTTTTGCCATTGCAGTGCTGCAATCCAATTATT
>NZ_RCSU01000021.1 GCF_003991355.1 Pseudoflavitalea rhizosphaerae | reverse complement strand
ACATTGCTCGCCGGGAGGCGAGCGACTGGCCACACGCTGCACTGCTCCTCCACACACCCTGCACTGCTCCTGGCACACACCCTGCACTGCTCCTCCACACACCCTGCACTGCCCCTGCACTGCCCCTGCACACACCCTGCTGCCCCTCCACAAACCCTGCACTGCCCTGCATTCTCAGCCAAAATCCCTCAACCCTGCACAATAATTATTTCGCCCACGTATTGCATAAATTCACTTTATTTGTGCTCGTTTTATAAAAATTCAACCAACCATGAAACTACTCGACAATAAGGTTGCTATCGTAACTGGCGCAGCCCGCGGAATCGGAGAAGCGATTGCAGTGAAACTGGCCGAACAGGGCGCAAGCATCGCCTTCACTTATGTAAGCGACAGCAGCGCAGACAAGGCAGCAGCGCTTCAACAGAAACTTGAATCACTCGGCGTAAAAGCCAAAGCCTATAAAAGCAATGCCGGCGATTATGCAGCCAGTGAGCAATTTGTGAATGATGTAGTAAAAGAATTCGGCACCATCGACGTTTGCGTGAACAATGCAGGTATCTCCAAAGACAATCTCCTGCTTCGCATGACGCCTGAACAATGGGACGATGTTATGAAAATCAACCTGAATAGCGTTTTCAACATCACCAAACAAGTGATCCGCCCCATGATGAAAGCAAAGAAAGGAAGCATCATCAACATGAGCTCTATCATAGGTATCCGCGGAAATGCAGGACAGGCTAGCTATGCAGCCAGCAAGGCCGGTATCATCGGATTTACAAAGTCCATCGCACATGAACTGGGTAGCAGGAATATCCGTTGCAATGCCATCGCTCCCGGTTTTATCGAAACCGATATGACCCACTATCTCCAGGACGGAGACGCCAGCAAGGCATTCCTCGAAAAGATTCCTCTCGGCCGTTTTGGAAGTGGTGAAGAAATCGCCAATACAACATTGTTCCTTGCTTCAGACATGAGCACCTACATTACTGGCCAGGTGCTGAGCGTTTGCGGGGGATTGAATATTTAGTTCGATAAAAAACTATACTGAAGCAGGATTCTTACCAGAGTCCTGCTTTTTTATTTGAAGGGTGCTGACGCTCAACAATAGTTTTACTATTTTACATTATCAGCCTCCCACCAAAAAACTCATCAATCAATGAAACTGTCCTATTGCCTGTTACTTACCCTTTGTCTGGGAGGCTTGTCCTGCGGTCTCTCCAATGTCAAGCCTGACCCGGCAATGAGGAAATCCGCGGAAGAAGTGGTGAAAAGATACCAGGGAAAAATAAGTTACACCTATGGAGTAAGTGAATCTATATCGAAAGGAAAATCGAAATATGTTGAGCTCACGCTAGAGGGAAGTCCCCTGTTGAATTCCAGTGATGAGGAATACAAAACGATAGCTGCCGGAGGAATAGCTTACACCTTCTATAAACCGCTGGAAAAAAATGTAAAGTTTACGGGTATCAATATCGTGATCAAAGATGATACGATGGAGTACAAGTATCCCATTCAGGTGAAAAGTCTGATAAGATTTGATTCCCTGCTGAAGAAATTCGAAACTGTGATGGACCTTTACGATTCAGCCAGATTTGATCAACTGGTGGAAACAATAGATGGCGGAGAAGCCGATTCCGCCAAACAACAATTTATCACTTATTTAAAGGATCACCAGGTAGAAAATGGTCCTGTAACCAGAAAGTCTCCTTTTTTCGGATTTGGCGCCTATGAAAAAAACGGACGAAATAGAATGGTGGCCTGTTACAGGGTTATACGAGAGAAAAACAGCCACTGGCTTGAACTTTACATGGATCTTTCCGGAAACCAACCAAAGATTACTGGAGTAAAACACCTGAAATAACGGGGATACCCAATCGAAAATTATCCGGGAGCAGTTACTCTTAGCTGGCTGAGTGACTGCTCCCGGTATATATTTACTTTTTCGCTTTCGCTTTGAATTCCTGAATTGCATTTCTTGTGAAGCTGCTCAACACCAATTCTCCGCTGATCTTAGCCCTGTCTATCAGCAACTGGTCCCAATGTTCGGTCCCTTTCCACAAAACCTTCTTCAACTCATGCATGGCCTGCGGGCTGGAGTGCGACAAAGTATGCGCCAGGCGTGCAATGGATTCATCCATATCAGTAACACTGTTGTGCAATTCTGCAAACAATCCCTTCCTCCTGGCCCAGTCTGAATTGCGCCACATGGTGGCATCGATGGCAAGATGCCCGAAACCCGCAGTACCGATCTTTCTTTCCACCGCAGGGCCAACCACAAACGGGCCAATGCCAACCGCCAGTTCACTTAATTTCACATCTGCTCCTTCTACTGCAATAGCATAATCTGCCGCAGCGGCGATGCCTACACCGCCACCCACGCACTTACCATGGATACGCGCTATGATGAACTGCGGGCATTTCCTCATGGCATTGATCACATGCGCAAAGCCGCTGAAGAATTCAAGTCCCTGCTCTTTATTTTGAATAGCTACCAGTTCATCGAAGGAGGCGCCTGCACAAAATGCTTTATCACCTGCAGAACGAAGCACAATCACTTTGGTATCGCTTTCATTGCCTGCACCATGGATCACATGCGCCAGTTCTTCCAGCAGTTTGCCGGGCAATGAATTGCTCTGAGGGTGAAAGAACTCGATGGTAGTAACACCATTATGCGTTTCGGCCTTTACATGGCCTTGCTGAACTTCTTTGATCATAGATAAATATTTTATGAATTAGCCCTGATCTTTCTTTCTTACCATAGTTAAGATGGTGGCAATGGCAACCGGTTCTCCCAGTTGATCTGTAACTTCCACCAGCCACTTCACAATTCCTTTTGCAATATCCTCTTCGCTTTTCTTTTCCTGCTCCGTTTTTTCTTTACAGGTGAGTTGAACGCCGATGGTAGCGCCTGCATAAACGGGTTTGAGGAAGCGGCATTCTTCCAGTCCATAATTCAACATCACGGGACCTTTCTTCGCATCTACAAACAATCCTGCTGCTGCACTAAGAATGAAGTAACCATGTGCTACAGGCTTTTCAAAAATGGTGCCTTCCAGTGAAGTGTGATCGGTATGAGCATAGAAGTGGTCCCAGCTCACATTGGCGAAGTTCACGATGTCTGCTTCAGTAACAGTGCGCTTATGCGTGTGAAGCGTGTCTCCGATCTGGAGTTCTTCAAAATATTTTCTGAATGGGTGCTTTTCGTCTTCCTGTGTGGCGCCGCCCTGCTGGTAAACGTTGGTGATAGCGGTAATGGCTGAAGGTGATCCCTGGATGGCAGTGCGTTGCATATAATGCTTCACGCCTCTTACGCCGCCCATCTCTTCACCTCCACCCGCGCGTCCCGGGCCGCCATGCACCAGCATAGGCAAAGGAGAGCCGTGGCCTGTGCTTTCCTTGGCGTCTTCGCGGTTGAGCACCAGGATACGTCCGTGATGCGATGCAGCTCCCAGTACAAAGTCTTTCGCAGTTTTATTATCGGCCGTTACAACTGAGCATACCAGTGAGCCTTTTCCTTTCTTGGCCAGGATGGTGGCTTCTTCCAGGGATTTGTAAGGCATGATGGTGCTTACAGGACCGAAGGCTTCCACCTCATGTACTTCCTTTGATTCAAAGGGTTTTTGGTTGAGCAGTAACAGCGGGCTCATGAATGCGCCTTTCTTTGCATCGGCATCGATCACTTCAACACTGTCAAGCGAACCATAAAGGATGGAAGATGATGCCAGCAATTTCTGCACCTGCGCCATCACTTCCTCGCGCTGACTTTGTCCGGCGAGTGAGCCCATGCGCACTTTTTCATTTTCAGGATTGCCGATGGTGGTTTGACTGAGCGCTTTGCCAATCGATTTCCACACATCTTCCATTTTATTTTCAGGAACAAAAATGCGGCGGATGGCTGTACATTTTTGTCCGGCCTTGGTAGTCATTTCTTTTCTCACTTCTTTCACGAAGATGTCCCACTCCGGCATGTCCGGTGTAACATCTTCTCCCAGCACGATACAGTTCAGGGAATCTGCTTCCATAGTGAATGGAACATTTTCCGCGAGTACGCGTGGGTGTGCTTTCAGCATTTTGCCGGTGGAAGCGGAGCCTGTGAATGTGATCACATCCTGTTCGGTAACATGGTCCAGCAGGTCACCGGCGGAGCCAACCAGTAACTGGAGAGCGCCATCGGGCAGGATGCCAGAGGCAATGATCTTTTTCACTACAGCTTCTGTGAGATAGGATGTTACTGTTGCCGGCTTCACAATAGCCGGCATACCTGCCAGGAGATTTACCGCTATTTTTTCCAGCATGCCCCACACAGGGAAATTGAATGCATTGATGTGAATGGCTACGCCTTCTTTGGGAACTAAAATATGATGGCCCATGAAACTGCCGGTTTTACTGAGAGAAACCGGCTCTCCGTCAACAGCGAAAGATTCATTGGGGAATTTCCTGCGCAGGGATGCGTAGGAGAACAAATTACCAATACCGCCTTCAATATCAACCCAGCTATCTGCTTTGGTAGCGCCTGTCTGATAGCTAAGGCTGTACAGTTCAGGTAAATGTTCGCGGAGCATCAGTGCGAGTGCCTTGAGCATCAGCCCTCTTTCATGAAAGGTCATTTTCCGCAGAGCGGGATTGCCCTTCATTCTACCATATTCCAGTACAGAGGCAAAATCAAGCCCTTTTGTGGAAGTGGTCCCCAGCGCTGCGCCGGTAACCGCATTGTATAATGTCTGCCCTTCTCCATCGCCGGAAATCCATTTGCCGGTCACGTAGTTTTCGAGTTTTATCATATAGCAAGTTAATATCACGAAAATACTGCAAAGCAATAAATCCGGCCGGAATTATCATTATTATTAACAGACATGTATTTTTGCCGGGAACGGCGGAAACTGGTAGCTCTCCGCTGTGTAAAAAACACAAAGTATGATAAAACAAATTGCTTCGCTGGCTGTGATCAGTATGATGGTCCTGGCCTGTAACAATGCACAGGACAATGCTGCTGAAAGAAAAGACGGGTATTCAACAGCACCCAAAACAGAAACGGATTCGCTTTATCACCAGGTGATGGATGGGCATGATGTGGGGATGGCGAAAATGGGAGCCTTGAAAAAATATAACGGTGTAGCGCAATCGAAAATCGACAGTATTCAGAAATTACCAGCTGCAAAGCAGGACAAAGCATATCTACAGGAAGTGATGACCCTTCAGCAGCAGCTGATCAATGCGGAGAAGGGAATGAATGAGTGGATGGAAGGTTTCAACCTGGATTCTGCCTCTGGTCCAACAGCGAGCATCAGTTATCTTAAGAGTGAGCTGCAGAAAGTGGTTGTCGTTCGTGATCAAATTCTCGGCAGCCTGAGCAAAGCAGATTCCCTGTTGAAAAAGTAGTAAAAAGATAATAATGCAAAAAGCCTGCACTCATCATGAATGCAGGCTTTTGTGCTTTTTGAATATCATGATCAGGCATTGATCAGCCCGAATTGCTTCAGGTGGTGTTGAAAATGCTTGTACAGTAACTGCACCTGCTCTTCGAAGTTCAGGTTGCCGAAAATAGGGTTCTCTATTTTCAGGCCGGGTGTGGATTCAAACACTTCAAAGAAGTGGTCCAGTTCTTTCTGTAATGCTTCGATGGCCTGTTGGATGGTATTGTATTCCGTTGGGTTGGGCTCTTCGGGAAGCAATGGATTGATGGTGTTCTCGCGGAAAGGTTTGTCTGTCATCAACCATGCGTATGCTTTCGCCATTCTTTCCTTATCGGGAAGGGCGGTATGATGGATGCTGCCATTGGCAACTTTCATCATACCGGCCATATGTTCCACCATTTGCTGGCCATTCATCTTGCCCCAGGCTCCTTTGGCATCTGGCGCCAGGTGCTTCAGGTGGAAAACTGCTTCATTCTTCAGGAAATTCACTTGCTGCTGGTTCATACTAAAGGTTATTTATTAATGGGCATAATAGCACAATTTACATAAAAATTGGTGTCAGCCTGTCAGATAAACGGATTGGTTCAGCATTTGAACGGAATAGATAATATGGAAAACGACTATCCTCTACAATTGGTTCAGCATGCTGACCAGGGTTTGCTGGATGCTTATTCCGGCACTATTACCCGCGTGGTGCACGAAACCGCAGAATCGGTTGTGCATATTGAAGTGATCAAAACGATCGCAGACCCCAGGACCCGCCAGCAGCGCGATGCGCCGGGCAGCGGCTCGGGCTTTATCATTTCTTCCGATGGTTTTATTGTTACCAATAATCATGTGATCGAACAGGCGAAAGACATCAGGGTTTCTTTCCCTGATGGCAGGAAAGTGGTAGCGGAACTGAAAGGAACAGACCCCTCTACTGATATTGCAGTGCTGAAGATCTATGAGAACAACCTGAAAGCATTATCGTTTGCGGACTCTGCCCAATTACAACCCGGACAGATTGCAGTGGCTATCGGTAATCCGCTGGGCCTTCAGCATACAGTAACAGCCGGCGTGGTGAGCGCCCTGGGCAGAACACTGCGTGCCAGCAATGGAAGACTGATAGACGATGTGATCCAGACAGATGCCAGTCTCAATCCGGGCAACTCTGGCGGACCGCTGGTCAATTCCTCCGGACAGGTGATTGGTGTGAATACGGCCATGATCCCTACCGCACATGGAATTTGTTTTGCAGTCAGCTCCAACCTGGCGGCGTATGTTGCCGGTCGGCTGATCATGACCGGTAGGGTCAAGCGCGCTTACCTCGGTATCGCCGGTCAGCAGGTGAACTTAACGGAACGCATGATGGCGGCCAATAAGCTGCAAAAGAGAACAGGCGTGTACGTTTTTGAACTGGAAGCAGACGGCCCTGCATACAACCGTCAACTGCAGAACGGTGATATCATTGTGGCCATCGGTGAAACGCATGTAGGTTCCGTGGATGACCTGCACAAACAACTGACGGAAGCTTTTATCGGACAAGCTGTGAAACTGGATGTACTCAGGAGTGGCAGGAGGCTAACAGTGGAAGTGATTCCCGGGGAACTGAAATGAACAAAGGCAGCAGTAATGCTGCCTTTTATGATTCAAGCTTATTCTTCTTCTGTGGATGCGGAAGGTGCATTGGATTTCACGGATTCAATACCATTATCCCTGCCTTGCGCAGATTCATACATTTGGCTCTTGCCAATCACCTGGCTATTGGCGGCTTTCAGATTGAAATAGAATTTTCCGTTGCTGGATTCCTGCCTGTCGTAATTGCCATCATTACCGGCATTCTTTTTTACGGATTCGATACCATTGGCGCGTGCAGCAGCCGTGGTATATCCTTCACTTGAAAGTATCACCTGGCCGTTGTCTGCTTTGAGGTTGAAATAGTACTGGCCATCGTTTCCGGTTTTAGTGATAAACTTACCCATAGATGAATGATTTGGTTATGATAAATATAAAGATAACTGATACATAAAAACAAAAATCCCAGCAGATGGCCGGGAATTTTTGAAAATTTAATGTCATATACCGGAGATGCTTACCTGATCAACAGCTTGGAGAGGTAGCTCTTGTTATCGTGCTGGATCCTCAGCATGTATACACCGGTTGTGAGATGTGATGCCTCGATAGTCTTGTTGAACCTGCCCACAAATCCGGGATAATTGTTCTCATACACTTTTTGTCCGAGTGTATTCAGGATAGTGATATTGAGATCAGCTTTCCGTGTTACGGTGAAGTCGGTTACAAATCTTCCGCTGCTTGGGTTGGGTAATACTCTCAGGCCGATGGCGGATGGATCAACATTGGGAATGGAAGTAACCACAAAATCCAGCTCATTGGATGTTTGAGCGCATCCGAAGCTGTTTGTAACAATCACTTTGTATTTGCCACTGATAGTGGGGGTATACTCCGTGGAGGTTGCGCCGATGATGATGGAATTGCCATTATACCACTGGTTACCGGTTGCGGCGCTGCTGACCAGCTTATTGTTTGATACGCTGATTATTGGCGCTGCAGCGGCGTCTGTAGCGGTTACTTCAGTTCTTCCGGCGCTGGCGCAATTGATGAAGCGCAGCTTCATGTCGTAGAAAACATAGTAGAATTTCGCAGCATCGTTGGAAGGGAGCTGCGAGTTGATATTGCCCGTTAAATTGAATACCCCGTTCACTCCGGCAGGGTAAGGATTAGTGGTAAGATTGGTGTTGGCAAAGAAAGTGGCCGCATTGGCATTGTCTTCTTCCTGGTAGATCATAATGCCGTGTGTTCCGGTAGTGGTAACGGGAAGGTTCACCTGAAATACAGCTCCATTGTCGTTCGCTGAATAAACAGTTGAGCCTGGAGTTGGATGTGTGGAGTATACATCGATCTCCGTGATTGCTTCAGGAGTAACCGAAAGCTGGTTGTTTTCATATTTCAGGTTCTTACCGATCAGCACCGATACTTTCCTGGAGGTATTCACTTTGCTGATGTACAGCTTCACGGATTCGATCATCACAGGGGCATTGTTGGTGAAGGTCATCCAGTAAAGATTGTTGGGCCAGTAGGAGCCTGTTGTATTGAGGGTGCCATTGGTGGCCGGTCCAACTCTAATATTGGCGCTGTTCTTTTCTACAAAATATTTCTTGCCTGCCGTGATCACATTGCTGTTGGTTTTGGTGCCGGCAGCAATTGGCGCGGTGGCGTTGGATGCATCATACCAGAAGTAGAGATCATTAGTTGTGTTGGGCGTTTTGAAATTCACTGTATTGTTGTTGCAGATCTCTGCTTCTGCTCCTGTTGGATTGGTGCTGGCCTGTGCCATATTGATGGTTGCCACTGTTTTATTGTTGCTGGCATCCTGGTCATTAGCCAGGGTGGTAGCGGCTTCTATTTCATAGGTAGCGCCGGCTTCAGGAGTGAAAGGCGTTTGAACGGTGTACACCACATCACCTTCGCTTTTTACAACTCCCGGGAAGCTGCCGGTGGTGTTGAGCACAGATGCTCCGCCTTTGCTGATCTTGAGCGAGAAAGGAACATTGCTCTGGTCCTGGGTGCCTGTATTGCGGATGCGGATGGATACATACTGGGGACCAGTTGCGCAGTCATCGTCGAAAGGAGAAATGATCTCAGATACGCCTACTTCTTTGGAAGGCGTTATCACTTTCATAATGAAGTCGTGCGTTTCACCTTTTGCATAGCTTCCGCAGGCTGTGATGCCGGCAGCATTGCTGGTTTCTGACAGCACGATCCTGGTGAGAATCGACTGGCCGGTTGTAATGCTGGCAGGCAAAGGCAGGTTGAAATTGAATGTATGTGTGGGCGTGCCGGGTGTAACGGCACTGCTGGTGTACAATAATTCTGATGCATCGAAAACACCATTGCTGTTCACATCGGCAAATACTTTGTAGGCGATCGCAGGCAGGTTCTCTCCGCCGCAGGTGCCTGCAATGAGCGTAGTGGGATAGCTGGTATTCGTTTCCACAGACGCAGTGGAGCCGGTATTGTCAACATATTGAGTACAAGTGCTGGTGTTGGCTGCGGTAAAATTCAGGTTGCTTAATTTGATACTATTGATGCGTGCGCCATTTGCATCTGTGGGACCGGATGTAGCACAGATGGCAGCGCCGCCCACTCCGCTGACGATAAGTGAGAATGCCTGTGAGCCACGTTCCAGTGTGCCCTTATGCGTTACCTTGATGGTATAGGTCTGGCCCGGAATGGGATTGTTGATCTCGATCTTCTCAACATTGTCCAGTTTATTGTCTCCGGTTGTTGCTGCAGCAGGCCTGTTGGTTGGGTTGAGTATCCAGGGACTGAAAGTATTGGTGGACTGGGTCACCCGAAGGTCCAGGTCGTGAACAAGTTTGGGGGTTGCATCATTCAGAGCATCGGCATCCTGGATGCTCCCCTTGGGGTCAGTCCAGCTGATCGTCACCACCAGTGGTCCGCTGCCGGAAGCGATCACCGGAAACGTATAGATATCTCCGTTATTAAGCGTTTCTTCTTTGATCACTTGTTTCTTTGCCGGGCTGTTATCATCTTTTATCACGAGGGCGGCTTTGGCAACATTCACAAGTCCCCATCCGAACATATAATCGGGCCCGGGATTGGGGCCAGCTTCATCTGCAGTATGAATGGTGAGGCCCTTCAGTGTGGCAGCGCGCATGAATGTGCCGGGATGCTGTTGAACGTAATATTCCTGTAACAGCAACAGGGAGCCGGTTACATTGGGAGTGGCCATGGAAGTGCCGCTATAGGTTGCATATGCATTGTTGGCGGTGGCGATTGATGAAGTGAGGCCAACGCCATCGGCCACAACATCAGGTTTGATCCTGCCATCATCAGTGGGGCCCCAACTGCTGAAGCTGCTCATCACTACATTGCTGGCGGATGAGTAGCCGGTTGGAACAGGGTTTACAGCACCTACTGTAAGAATATTCTTGGCAGTGCCGTAAGAAGAAATGATATCGTAGCTGTTGTTGCTGCTGATCCCGGAAGGGCGGCCACCTGTGATTTTGGTCATAACATTGCTTGAGTTGTAGCGCCATGCTTCTGCTCCAACAGCCGGGCCATTCTCATCCCTTTTATTTCCCGATGATTTTACGATCAGGTAATAAGGGGCATTGTAAGCGATGGAGTCCCACATCTGCGTCTCATCTGTATACATACCGAAGCGGGGATCTTCATTTTGATCAAATGGGCCCCAGAACTCCCACCTGCTCTGCGTTTCATTGTATTCCCATCCTGCCCTCTCCCCATAAGAGTGGTTGGATACCAGCAGGGTGGTGGCGGCATTGAGCATTTCAGAAATATGGTTGTTGAAGTCGTACGCGTTCATGGACTGCATTTTGTGGGCCATGCCTTTAGCATTGGGGTTCACGCCTGTTGCCATCATGGTGCCGGCAACGTGGGTGGCATGGTCGCTATTGGCGGTATTGTCCATATTGGTGATCCTGCCGGTGAGCTCCAGGTGGGTGGCGAGTACTTTGCCGCCATCCCAAAGGCCCATTTTGTTCTTGACGGCATTGGAGTTACCACTGAGTGTAAGGCCGAGTGCGCCTCCTTCCCAGAGTTTATTGGTGCCGATGGTGGCTGCTGCTACCTGGTTGCTTTCTGTAGTAAGATAAACCGGATTTCCATAGCGGTCGGTCCCTGTTAACAATGCGATACCTCCATTCTTACGGCTCACGCTAACGGGCCAGTTCTTTTGTGCGGCCAGCTTTTGCAGCCTGTCGTAGCCGCTGCGTTCCTTTGCAGCTTGCTGTTCTCCGGCTTTTCGCAGCAGTTCTGTTTGTGTTCTGGATTGAGAAAATGCCTGGCCGCTGGTCAATAACACTATCACTAATAGAGTAAATTTGTTCCGGGGCATGTAAAGTTTTTAATATGTACTGAAAAAACGATAATTTGGTTGGCGATGGGCCAATGCTCTGCCTAAATTTAATAATAATACATGGCTATGATGGGAAAAAAACTTGGGTTATCACTGCTGGCATTTTTAATGCTAACGGTCTTAAGTTCTTATACCTGCATCTTCTGTAAAAAAGGAGGGATCAAGGGCCTGATCTACCTGGTAAAAGGGAACCAAATGCCTTCACCCGGGCAAATGCTTCCGCCCAAAATCCCATTACAGACAACCCTGTATATTTATGAGCTGACGAATATCAACCAGGTGACCCGTGCAGAAGCCCATGCGCCTTTCTATACGGCCATCAATACCAAACTGATCAAACAGGTAAACTCAGATACGAAGGGCGAATTCAAAGTGAAATTACCGCCTGGCCAATATTCCCTTTTTGTAAAAAAGGACGACCGCTTCTACGCAAACCTCTTCGATGAAAAAAACAATATCGCTCCTGTAACCGTTGCCAAAGGAAAATACACCGAAGTAGAGGTCCGGGCTGATTATGATGCCGTTTACTGATACGCATCCATCATCCATCCTTCAAAGGGTATGCAATTTGCATGGCAGTTGTAAAAGGATACAATTGTAAACACGTAAAGCGGATACAACGCAATGCGGCATAAGCTATTAATGAAAAAAGGATGGACTCTCATGGCGCTACTGGCTGGCTGTATTTCCGCCACGGCGCAGCGAACGGCAAATTATGACTCCGATTATTATGAATCCTTCACAGACCAGGTAACGGGTCGGGTGTATTTCTCTCAGAAATACACCAATCTCATCCTGCTCTCGAAACACCGGGAAGATGATCTTCGCTACCGGCCCAATACCACCCTCAATTTCGGCGTTGGCGCTACTTATGGCTGGTTCACCCTCAATCTTGCCTATGGTTTCGATTTTCTCAACGAGGGCGATGACTCAAAAGGCAAAACGCGTTATCTTGATCTGCAATCGCATGTATATACCCGTAAGATGAGCATCGATATCTTCGGGCAATTCTACAAAGGATTCTATCTCTATCCCGAAGGAACAGCCGCACCTGCAAAGAACTGGTACACCAGGCCGGATATCAAAGTCAGGCATATGGGGGTGGCGGCTTATTATATAATGGATTGGGATAAACTGAGCATGCGCGCCGCCATGCTGCAAACTGAATGGCAAAAGAAATCCGCAGGCAGCCTTTTGGTTGGAGGAGAAGTATATTACGGAACTACCAAAGGCGACAGTGCCCTGGTGCCATCAGCCCTGGAAGCAATATACGACCAGCGGGGCGTTACCAAATTCCGCTACTTCGATATCGGCCCCGGAATCGGTTATGCCTATACGTTTGTTTGGAAGGAACATTGGTATGCGATGGGCGGCATCACCGGAAGCTTTCCCATCAATTTTCAGAAAGACATCCGCTATGGAGCGGCAGAGAAAAAGACCTCCATCAGTCCTGACCTCATGTACAGGGCTGGCCTGGGTTACAGCAATGAAAGGATGAATATCAGTATTACCTGGGTGAACAATTCCTTCCAGTCAAAAGGCGGGTTTGGCAAATACAGGATCAATACCGGTAATGTTAGACTGAATGCCGCTTACCGCTTCATGCCTGGTTCAAGACTGAAAGATAGGATCAAAATTTTCAGGTCTGATAGCTGATCGCAGGGTATTCACCCGCTCGCCTCCCGGCGAGCGACTGTCAAACTCAAAAAACTTATGCAGATTGTTTTGCTTCGATCTCTCTGGTGAGTGAATTGAAAATATCATCGATACTTCCTTCTCCTTTCACGCGTTTTACTTTTCCGAATTGGGCGTAGTGGCCGGCAACCGGAGAAGTTTTATTTTCATATTCCACAATGCGGGCGCGGATCACATCTTCATTGGTGTCGTCGCTTCTGCCGGAGGTCTTACCCCGGTTAAGCAGGCGCTGCACCAGTTCTTCCTGGCTTACTTCCAGCGCCAATACAATGGAAATCTCTTCACTCAGCTCAGCCAGCAGGTTATCCAGTGCTGCTGCCTGTGCTACCGTGCGGGGGAAACCATCAAACAGGAATCCTTTTGCATCGGGGTTGGACTTCAGCGCGGAACGGATCATGCCGATCACCACTTCATCAGGGACCAGCTGGCCCTTATCCATAAAGCTTTTGGCTTCCAAACCCAGTTGGGTTTGATTGGCGATCTCTTCGCGAAGCAGGTTGCCCGTTGAAAGATGGATCAATCCATATTGGTCTATTAGCCTTTCTGACTGTGTGCCTTTTCCGCTACCGGGAGGTCCGAATAGAATCAAATTGAACATGGTACTGCTACACTTGGTGAAGGGACAAATATAAACCATGATCTTTAGAAATCCTTTAACATCCGGGGGTTTCTGATTAAAAAAGCATTAGACAATCCGCTAACATCTGTTAATTTTCACTGCGGGAGATCCCATCAAACATACAGCGCGTAAATTTGTTATAAATACATGACCATGAAGCGAAACCTGCACAGGGCGCTGGTTCTGCCCCTTATACTCCTCATGCTGACTGCATTGCAGCAGTGCAGCTATTCACAGTCATCATCACCCAACCAGAAAAAGAACAATATGGATAGCACAAAAAAGAATAACCCGGCTTATTCCCGCACAGATTCCAGCAAAGTGAACCTGACAGATGAAGAATGGAAAAAGATTTTGCCTTCAGAAGTGTACTATATCGCAAGGCAGAAAGGAACGGAAAGACCCTGGAGCAGCAAATTCGAGCACTCCAAAGAGATCGGCACTTACTACTGTGCTGTATGTGGTAATCCGCTGTTCAAAAGCGATACCAAATTCGAAAGCGGTTGCGGCTGGCCGAGTTTCTATGAGCCCGTTACAAAGGGCAGCATCATTTATCAGCCAGACAATACCCATGGTATGAGCCGCACGGAAGTACTTTGCGGACGTTGCAAAAGCCATCTCGGTCACGTTTTCGACGACGGCCCTCCACCCACTGGCCTACGCTATTGCATTAATGGAGTAGTGCTGGATTTTGAGAAAGCCAAAGAAGCAGCAAAGAAATATAAGGAAGGACAAGAAGAAGAGTAGACGCTATCTTTGCAGCATGAGAAAGAAGAACATGGTATTGCAAAGCATTGCGGTTGAAGATTATGCGGCTGAAGGAAAGGCATTGTCCAGATTAGACGGAAAAGTGATCTTTATCGAAGGAGCCGTTCCCGGAGATGTGGTGGATGTGCGCCTGAGCAAGAATAAAAAAGAATGGGCCGAAGGTAAAGCGGTCCATTTTCAATCCTTCTCCAAAGACCGCGTGGATCCCTTTTGCCAGCACTTTGGCGTATGCGGCGGCTGCAAATGGCAGATGCTTCCCTACGAAAAACAACTCTTGTACAAACAACAGGAAGTTGCCCAGAATCTCAAAAGGATCGGTAAAGTGGATCTCCCTGAAATGGAGCCCATCCTGGGTTGCGGGCAAACCTCCCGCTATCGCAATAAACTCGAATTTACATTCAGCAATAAAAGATACCTCACCACTGAAGAGATCAATGCAGGTGGAGAACTGAAGCAGGAAGATGCTCTCGGCTTCCATGTACCGCGACTGTTCGACAAGATCATCGATATCGAAACCTGTCACCTGATGGAAGAACCGGCCAACGCCATCAAGAATACCATCCGCGCATTCGCAAAGGAACAGGGCTACACCTTCTACGATATCCGCGAACACAAAGGATGGCTTCGCACCCTCATCATCCGCGTTGTTACAACAGGAGAAGTGATGGTGAATGTCTGCTTCGGTTATGAAGACGCCAGGGAGCGTAAGAAATTATTCGATCACCTGCTTCAGCAGGTGCCTTCCATCACTACCCTGCTCTACACCATCAACCCCAAGAAGAACGATACCATCTACGACCTGGAACCGAAAGCGTATATTGGCAACGGTTATATCATGGAAAAGCTGGAAGACCTTCGTTTCAAGATCGGGCCCAAGAGTTTTTTCCAGACCAATACCCGCCAGGGAGAAAGATTGTACCAGGTTACCCGCGAGTTTGCTGAACTAACCGGGAAAGAAACTGTTTATGATCTGTATTGTGGTACCGGCAGCATCGGACTGTTCGTGAGCAGCCTGGCTAAAAAGATCATCGGGGTGGAAGTGATCAAAGAAGCGATTGATGATGCCCGTGAGAATGCTGCACTTAATAATATTGGCCATGCCGAATTCTTTGCCGGCGATGTGATAGATATTTGTGACGATGCCTTTTTCGCCCATCATGGCAAACCCGATGTGATCATCACCGACCCCCCACGGGCAGGCATGCACGAAAAGTTGGTGCAGAAGATCCTGGATATGGAAGCGCCACTGGTTGTGTACGTGAGTTGCAATCCAGCCACCCAGGCCCGTGACCTCAACAGGCTCGGGGAGAAATACGAAGTTACCAGGGTAAGACCCGTGGATATGTTCCCCCAAACACACCATATCGAGAATGTGGTGCAATTGAAATTGAAAAAATAACCTTCACACAACAAGAAATCGATCCGGTTGTTAGCCCATTCAGGCAAACATGCCGATATTAGTGGAATCAAAAAGGAAACAGGAATATGGGAAATGTGAGATTTGGCGGCGGTTTTCAACCATTACCGCCCGTTATCAAGAATCTGATCATTATCAATGTGCTGATGTGGCTGGCCGAGCTTACTTTCAAAGATGCGCTGGTAACACCGCTGGCGCTTCACTACCAGGGCTCGCCCGAATTCGGCGTATGGCAGCTTGTTTCCTACATGTTCCTGCATGATACCCGAAATTTCTTCCACCTCTTCTTCAATATGCTTATCCTCTGGATGTTTGGTACACAGCTGGAAAATCGCTGGGGCCCCAAACGATTTCTCCTTTTTTACCTTATCTGTGGTGTGGGTGCAGGAATCATACAGCTTATCGCCAACCAGGTTGAATTGAATATTGTGATGAGCAAATATAATAGTGGTGAGATGGCTGAAAGCCTTGCAAGATACCGGGTAGCTGCCATCCAGCTTATCCAGGTGCTGGGTGCTTCTGGCGCCATCATGGGTGTGATGGCTGGGTTCACTTATCTCAATCCCAACCAGGAACTTTTTATTTTCCCCCTACCTTTTCCTATCAAAATGAAATATGCCATGGTGGCTTATGTGCTGATTGATCTGTTCGGAGGCATTAATCCACGCTACGGAGGTGGTGTAGCGCATTTTGCTCACCTTGGCGGCGCGCTTTTCGGGTTCATCCTGGTGATCATCATGAACCGGAATAACCGGCGAACATTTTATTAAAACCGGAAACATTACCTATTATCAAACGTTTAATACAATTAGCCGGTAGGTTGATGCTATTGATCTGACCGGTGTTTTGTACATTCACGCAAAAATTTACTCCGTGCTGCGGGAAAACCGTTATAAGAAAAAGACGATACTGGGTCAGGATGGGAATGCCCTGCTGATGTTGCTGGCGGTGATCGCCATTCTCTTCTGTATTTTCAAATTCCTATTCCTGGTTTACAAGATGTCTGACTGGCAGGAAATTGAGTATTACACCAATATCCTGGACTGGTTCAGAATGCCCGGTAGCTTCGGGTCTTTTCTCAGCAGGCCCTGGACGTTGCTCACTTACATGTTCATTCATGATGGTGTGTGGGACCTGATCGCAAATGTTCTCTGGCTTTGGGCTTTTGGTTTCATTTTCCAGGACCTTACCGGAAATAACAAACTTGTACCACTCTTCATCTATGGCGGATTACTTGGGGGAGTGATCTTCCTCACTGTGGCAAACCTGATGCCGGCCATGGCTCCCGCTCTTCCCGGGCTCAGGCTGGAAGGCGCTTCTGCAGGACTAATGGCCATAGCCATCGGAACCACTGTGCTGGCGCCGAACTACAGGATCTTCCCCATGATCAATGGCGGCATTCCCATCTGGATATTGACACTCGTTTACATTGCACTTACCTTCAGCCGCGGCATCAATATTCAGAATACACCAATACTGCTCGCTCATCTCGGCGCAGCAGGAATGGGATGGCTCTTCATTCACCAGTTGAAACGCGGGCACGACTGGAGCCTTTGGATGAATGAAGCATACGACTGGGCAACCAACCTCTTCAATCCCGATAGAAAAAACTGGAAGAAAACAGCAAAAGACGATCTCTACTACAATTCAAAAGGAACACAGCCTTACAAGAAGATCCCCAATATCACCCAAAAGAGGATAGACGAGATCCTCGATAAGATCAATCAGCAAGGTTACAGGTACCTCACTGAAGAAGAAAAAGAAATACTGAAACGGGCTGCGGAAGATGAAGAGTTGTAAATTTAAGCAATGGCCATTCGAACCTTCACGAGGCGTTTCTTCATTATTGCCAATATAATTACGGTAGCTGTTTTTCTGATGGCTTGCGCCAATACATTCCTCCATCCGGATAAATGGTGGTTCATTGCGATACTCGGGCTGGCTTTTCCCTTTCTCTTACTCCTAACGTTGATCTTCCTGGTCGGCTGGAGCCTTGTGAGATCAAAATGGATCTTTCTTTCACTCGGCGCACTTGTTTTAGGCTATTCCAATATCCGCGCGCTGGTGGGCTTTCATTTCGCTTCCGGTTTTGAAGAATCGAAAAAAGAAAATACAATCCGCATCCTCACCTGGAATGTGAAATGGTTTGATGAACAAACCCGTGAAAAAGGCCGCCAGAGCCACCGCAAGGAAATGCTTGAATTTATCAGGAACGAAAATGCAGATGTGCTCTGCTTCCAGGAATATTTTGAACCTGGACCGAATGGCGCATACAGTAACTACAAAGAGATCAGGAAAATGGGCTACCCCTGGTTCTATCGCGCCATCGATTATGGGAAAGAAGGAGCGAGAACTGAAATGGGAAGCGCTATCTTTTCCAAATACCCCATCCTGGATTCCAACCGCACCGTTTTCAAAGGGCCTGTAAGATTACGCGCTGCCGAAAGCCTGATCTCCTGCGACCTGGATGTGAATGGCCAAACTATCAGGATCTATACCACCCATCTCCAGTCTGTGCTGCTTCAAAAAAAAGATTATCGTGATTTAGACATCATCCGGAATGCGGAAGACAGTATCGTGGAAGCTTCCAAATCACTGATCCGCAAACTGCGCATGGCTTATACGCAAAGAGGCAGCCAGGTAGATATCGTGCGTAACCAACTGGACAGATGCCCGGTGCCTGAGATCATCTGCGGCGATTTCAACGACGTTCCCAATTCTTATACCTATTTCCGGATCCGGGGAAACCGCAGGGATGCTTTCGTGGAAAAGGATGGAGGCCTGGGCCGGACTTTCTCGAATATTTCGCCCACCCTCCGCATCGATTATATCATGCCTGACAAACAATTTGAAGTAGTGCAGTATAAACGAAAACTGCTTCCCTATTCGGATCATTACCCTGTAATTGCGGACCTCCGGCTGGGGTCCGGGAAATAAAATCATTATATTTGCCCGAAGACATACCTGTTATTGAACCTCTGCTGTTTTCGTATCAATAATTTTTTATGAGTGAGTTGAAAGTCCTTAATTCTTACACAAGGCAGAAAGAAGTGTTTACTCCCATCACGCCCGGTCATGTGGGCATGTATGTGTGCGGCCCCACCGTTAGTGGCGAGAGCCATCTGGGCCATGCCCGTCCGTTCATCACCTTCGATGTGATCTACCGTTATCTCCTGCACCTCGGCTACAAAGTGCGTTATGTGCGGAACATCACAGATGCCGGTCACTTTGAGGAAGAAGGAAGAGCAGCAGAAGACAAGATCTCCAGCAAAGCCGTACTGGAAAAACTGGAACCCATGGAACTGGTGCAGAAATACACCAATCTTTTTCATTGGGCCATGTTGCAGTTCAATAACCTGGAGCCAAGCATCGAGCCCACTGCCACAGGTCATATCGTGGAGCAGATCCAAATGATCAAAGCCATTATCGAAGCCGGCTATGCTTACGAAGTGAACGGTTCTGTATACTTCGATGTAAAAAAATACGCTGAACATTATCCTTACGGAAAACTCAGCGGTCGCGTGTTGGATGAACAACTGGAAACCACACGTGAGCTGGATGGGCAGGAAGAGAAACGAGATAAGGCCGATTTCGCACTCTGGAAAGCAGCGCCACCGGAGCATATCATGCGTTGGGTTAGTCCCTGGGGAGAAGGATTCCCCGGCTGGCATATCGAGTGCTCTGCAATGGCCACCAAATATCTCGGTGGTCAGTTCGACATTCATGGTGGTGGTATGGACCTTCAGTTCCCGCACCACGAAAGTGAGATCGCACAAAGCACCATTTGCAATAAGGAAGTGCCCGCACGTTATTGGTTGCACAACAATATGATCACGGTCAACGGCAAGAAGATGGGTAAGAGCTATAACAACCAGATCAAGCTCACCGAGATGTTCACCGGATCACATCCCTTGCTGGAACAGGCTTACAGCCCTATGACCATACGCTTCTTCATCCTGCAGACACATTATCGCAGTACACTCGACTTCGGCAATGAAGCACTGCAGGCCGCAGAAAAAGGACTGAAGCGTCTCTGGGAAGCCTACGAGAACTTGCAGAAAATAGAGATACCTGCCAATGATGCCCAGCCTGATGAAGCACTCAATAAAAAAGTGAACGACCTGCTTTCGGAAATGGATGACAATATGAACGATGACTTCAATACCGCCAAAGTACTGGCGAATATTTTCGAAGTTGTTCCTGTGGTCAATTCCATTAAAGACAAACATATTCCCGTAACTGCACTCTCCATCACTACGCTCGAAAGACTGAAAAAATATTTCCACGATTACCTGGAATCTATTTTTGGTCTGCGTAGTGAAAATGAAGCCGACAATGGCAAACTCGGCGGAGTGCTGGACTTACTCATAGACATCCGCAAAGATGCCCGTTCCCGCAAAGACTATGCAACATCGGATAAGATCCGGAACCAGTTGCAGGAGTTGGGGATCTTGTTGAAGGATGAGAAAGATGGAAGCGTCGGGTATACGTTCCAGTGAGATGCAGGTAGTAATTCCCAATAACTCACCCCTTCCCCGCCCGCACCATTTCCCTTTTTCCCGGCGGGCCGGGAATTTTTTCAACTGTAAACCCTGCTGCCATCATCGCTCTCCTTACATCTCCTTTGGAGCAATATGTAGTGAGTATGCCACCAGGATTCAACAGATCAAATAATTTCCGGAATACCGCTTCCGTCCATAATTCCGGTTGAGCCGACGGCGCAAAGGCATCATAGAAAATGAGATCAAATGATCCGGAACTGCTGAACTTTTCAAGAGTTGTATTTCTCTTTACAAATGAAAACCTATCGGATATGGAATGTGTTATATCCCAGGCAGATTCATGTAAACGAAGAAATTGAGACTGTAGCTCCGGCGCCTGCAACTGATCGCAATAATTTAACCGGGTATAGACAACGTTTTCCAGCGGAAATGCCTCAATAGTTTCATAGTGGACAGGTAAACCGGTAAGGATGCTTTCCTGCAATACCAGTAATGCATTCAATCCGGTTCCGAAACCCATTTCCAATATCCTCAATGGATTATGCGTTATAGATTTCGAGAGTATGTAATGAAGTCCTGCTTCAATGAAAACATGCATGGATTCCTGAATGGCACCATGTTTGGAATGATAAGTTACTCCGGAGGCCGGAATGGAGATGGTTACAGACCCATCGGCAGTAGGTATGATTTGTCTTTCCATTGAAGCCGTAAAACTAGCAAGCATGCAGCAATGCCAAAAAAATAATATCTTCAATCCCTTAATGAATAATTGTATGGTGAATGGTTTTAAAGCCCTGCTTTTTGTAACAGTTACCGGAATTATAGCGGCGTCCTGCGTAAAGGGAGACAATCCCATTCAACGGCAAGAAGATCCCAGAAATCAGGGTCAGGGTGGTGTACCTATACTTGATCCGGGCTGGTCTAAAGTAACCATCCCATTAAACAGCTATGATGTTGTTTTCGTGAATGATACGCTCGGTTTCCTCGCATCATTCCGCGATGGTGTTTACAAATCCACCAATGGCGGCGAGACCTGGACCAGGACCAATGCACAAAAATCAGATTATGTCAATCTCTTCTTTCTGAACGAAAAATATGGATGGGCTGTTTCTGATACAAAGGATATTGCCAAAACAACTGATAGCGGCAAAACCTGGGTTACTACAAACACGTCCTACGAATTCCGAGATGTTTTCTTCCGCGACGAAAACAATGGGTATGCTTCCACATACCAGGGGCTTATTAAAACTGCCGATGGCGGCGCCACCTGGATGCTTGTGCCAAATGCCCCCAAAGATGTGACTTCCGTTTATTTTGTTGATGAACAAAATGGATTCTGTGGAACTGATGCCAATGGATACCGCCGAACAACTGATGGCGGAAACAGTTTCACTCCTGTGAACGGACTGCCAAGCGAAGTCTTTACTACACAATTCTTCACCGGCGCGGATGCCCAGAAAGGCATTGCTATTGGTAAGGACGGATATGTTAATAAAACAGTTGATAACGGCGCCACCTGGACGAAAGGCCCGAGAGTAACCGGAAACTATTTCGATTTCAATTTCAAAGACATTGATAATGGTTTTGTAATGACGGCAACCAACGTTTACAAGGTGGAAGGAAATACCGTTACCAGGGTTCTCTACAGGCCGTCTGCTGAAAGGGTTCAGTTCTGGGAATGTGATTTCAACGCTGATCTCACCAAAGGCTGGGTTGTTCACAACGGAGGGGAACTCTACCGCTACGTGAAACCATAACCTATGTCTTACACCATCCACCTCAGTAAAGACAAACGGTTCAAAAAACTCATGGACGGGCGTGAGCCTTTTGTGCTCAAAAAAAGAAAGGACATCCCGGTCTATCTCTGTGCCTCCATCATGAGCCAGCAACTGAGTACGAAAGTGGCAGATGTGATCTACAACCGCTTCCTCGCGCTTTACGGTGGCAAAACGCCCAACCCGCAACAGATCATCGATACAAAGCCGGAAATACTAAGAAGTATCGGCCTGTCTAATGCAAAGGTGACCTACGTGCAGAACGTGGCACGCTTTGCAATCGAGCAGGGACTGGACCTTAAAACGCTCAATAAAATGAGCAACGAAGAAGTGATCACTTATCTCACACAGATCAAAGGTGTTGGCAAATGGACAGCCGAAATGCTGCTCATGTTCGCACTCGGAAGAGAAGATGTATTTTCTCCCGATGATCTTGGATTGCAGAACGCAATGATCAGCATCTATAAACTGGATCGGGAAGACAAAAAAGCTTTCCGCGAAAAACTCCTGAGCATTTCTGCAAAATGGAGCCCTTACAGGACTTACGCCTGCCTGCATCTCTGGCATTGGAAAGACAATACTCCACTAAAATAGAAAATTATAATGTCTTCTTCACCACAACAGTGCCGGTGAATATATCATGCCAGGGCTCCATGAAAATGGCAAATATGAATTCGAGCGGGATCAGGCGGCAAAGGCTACGAAGGATAACGTTCTTCCAGGTAAGCGGACCGCCATCTTTCCTTACTGCCATCGTTCCTGATACCAATTTGCCTACTGTTCGTCCATTCATCATCTTCTCGAAAATAATATAATAACTCAGGAAGAGCCCAACCTGGATGGCCCAGATAGAAATGGTCAGTCCTAACGGATATGCAAGATCGAAATCTGAAGTGGTGTTGATATCGGAGATATAGGCAGCGAAGATCATCATCTGGATCATTCCGCCTATGACGGAATTGATGATGGACACAACAATCATATCGATGATGAAATTGACCAGTCGCATGCCTTTGGGTGCAGGCAAAAAAGTGATCTCGTCCTCAAGGTCGTGCAGCAGATCGGTTGTAGCGGAAGTTTCCATTTGATAACATTTAGGATCAGCAAAAAAGCGAAAAATAATCCGGTTCGCCAATTAATAAAAAGAAGAACCCCGTATGGCAGTATTACTGACCATACGGGGCTGTTATATTTTGAGTGGAGCGGCGATTATTTCACCAGCTTCAGTTCTTTGATGATATTGCTGGCGCCACCGAGTTTGTCGATACACCAGAGCACATAACGAACGTCCACACAGATGGTCCTGTTGAACACAGGATCGAACTGGATCTTATGGCTGAGGGCTTCGTAGTTGCCGTCAAATGCAAGTCCGATCAGGTTTCCGTTTGCATCGATCACCGGAGAGCCTGAGTTACCGCCGGTAATATCGTTGGTAGTAATGAATCCAACCACCAGGTCTTTACGAACCGGGTCTGCATACTGGCCATAATCTTTGTTCTTTGCCAGTTCCATCAGTTTGGCAGGGAGGTCGAATTCATAATCGCCGGGTTTGTATTTTTCCAGTATACCTTTCATGGTGGTAACATAATCGTACTTCACTGCATCGGCAGGGTTGTAGCTTTTTACATTACCGAAGCTCACGCGCATGGTGAAAGTGGCATCGGGATACATCTTTTTGGCTTTCACCGTATCCATTGCGAGTACGCCTTTCAGGTAGAGGCGGCCCAACTCTGAATTCCTGGAATTGAACTGCATGAAAAGCGGGAGGTATTTTCCCTGCCAGTTCTTCATGAACGCGCTGGCTGTTGCATAAGCAGGATCGGCCTGTAATACTGTAGCGTCGGGATTGGAGGTGAAGGCATTCCATTTGCTGTCGTTCAGCAGCATGGTATTGTTGAATACATTGGCTGCATGCTTTTTATACGTGGCATCATCGTCAAGGCTGCCGAAGCTGCCTTTGACACCATCATAGAATCCAATAGGGTGTTGATTCTTATCGATATCTGTATAGAACATTTTGAGCGCGGAGCCCAGGATGTTCTGATCTGATACACGGTTTTCGCTTTTCAGGAATTCAGCTCTTGCTTCTTTGGCAGCTTCGATGGCTTTGGCAATATCTGAAGAGCTTCCTTTCTTAACGATGGCGTTCTCTACCTGTTGGAGGCTGGCTGCCAGTCTCATGAGCGGAGAGCCCATGATGCCTTCATTGAGATAGATCTGGTGTTTGCTGTAAGGACGCCAGTTGTCGTACACTTTGCTCCATTCGCTGAAGATATTCGCATATTCGCTTTTTCCATTTGCCCATTGCTGGAATCTGGCTTCAGCGGCTTTCTTTTGACCATACACATCATACTTCAGCAATTGTTTGGCTTCGCCGTCGAAGAATTTCCAGTAGTTGGCGATGGAAGCATAATCGCTGGCGAGGGCCAGGCGTGTGGCCGGGTCTTTCTTCATTTCCTCCAGCATGTATTTCAGGCGCATGTCGCGCAGGTTCACGATGGAAGGATTGGCGATATCTGTTTTTTGTTTTACACCCATGGAAGACTCATAGCGGTTGGTGCTGCCGGGATAACCATAGATCATCGCATAGTCTCCGTCTTTCACGCCTTTGAGGGAAATGGGCAGAAAATGTTTGGGCTTCAGGGGAACGTTCTCCGGAGAATAATCTGCGGAACCACCGTTCTTACCCATGTATACGCGGAATACGGAGAAGTCGCCGGTATGACGTGGCCATTCCCAGTTGTCTGTATCGCCGCCATACTTGCCGATGCTCTCAGGAGGTGCTCCTACAAGCCTGATATCATTGTAACGCTGGTACACGAACACGAGGAACTGGTTGCCTTTGAACATAGCGCTCACTTTTCCGATAATATTTTTGGAAGCATCCGAGTAACGCTTGTTGATCTCCGCGATCAAGGCATTCTGTTTGGCAAGACGTTCAGCTCCGGTGAGATCGCTGAGGGCTGCATTCACCTCGGGAGTAACATCTTCGATCTTTGTGAGGAAGTCTGCATACAGGCCGGCAGAAGGGATTTCCTGTTGTTTCGTTTTTGCCCAGAATCCTTCTTTGAGATAATTGGCAGTAACAGTGCTGGCAGTTGCAATGGCATCGTAGCCGCAATGGTGGTTGGTGAAAATTAGTCCTTCATTGCTCACGATCTCTCCTGTACAAAATCCACCGAAGATGATGATGGCGTCTTTCAGGGAAGCTTTGTTTACAGAATACAATTGTTCTTTCGTCAGTTTCAGGCCGCGTTTCACCATATTATTGTACACCTGCTGACCTAATAACATGGGGAGCCACATTCCTTCATCGGCCATACCGCGAAGTAACGAGCAGCACAATACAATCGTTACCAGAAATTTTTTCATATGAGAATCTATTTTAAAGCGCAAACCTACTTAGAATTTTCTTATCCGGCTCTTAAAGACTGATTAATGCCGGGTTTTAGCANATCCGGCTCTTAAAGACTGATTAATGCCGGGTTTTAGCAGAGAGCCGCCAGTCGCTCGCCTCTGGCGAGTGACTTCTATTTAGTCGCCTCCGGCGACGCGGTGTTCGCCGGAGGCGAACCAATACAGGTCACTCGCCAGAGGCGAGCGACTGGCGGCTCTCTGCATTTACTGGGTGCTGGTCAGCTCTTTGATCATTTTGTTCAGGTTCGGTTGATTGGTCAACCGATCATCCATGCGGTTAAGGGTCATTTTTGAAATGAACCAGTTCATGGAATAAGGCGTTTCCTTCGATTTATTTCCTTTCTTCCTGTCTTCTCTTTTTTCCTCCGTGTCTTTGTACAGATGGATGGGAATATATTTTGCTCCGCCGCAGATTCCATCATCACTGATATCGGAAAGAAAATTTTCCAGGCGTTTATCGTTCACGGTGGTCTGCATATCGTAAGCGCCCATGATGGTGAGCAAAGGACTGAGCAGATCATTTTTGAGAGGTGCCACTGTGTTCAGGGCGGCTACGCCGGTGGGGCTGTTGGTGATGTGCAGGATAGTGAACTCCAGTTTTGCTACACGTTTTCTGAATGAACTGTCTTTGATGGCGGAAGATTGAAGGAGGATAGCGCGGATCATTTCCTGTACTACACCGGCGCCGGAGTTGTCGAAGTAACCACCATCAACAAAATAATGGATCAACATGCTGTCGTTCTGGTTCACTCTTTGCCTGGCGGGGATCACCTGGTCAATCCTGCCTGCAGGACTGATATAGGGAAAGCGGGCGCCGAGAATGGAGGCTGTACTCAAACGCATGTCCAGCGTATCGTTCAGGGCTTCCAGCACATCTACCCGGTTGTTGAAGAACTGCCGACTCATTTTGATATTGGTCACTACACCCGGGTTGCCGTCCTGCATCCGGGTGGTGTTGATGCAAAGTACCGGTAATGGACAGCTGCTGTCGCCGATGCTCAGCAGTTCAGACATCGGTGTGGCCATGGAAGGTTTCAGGGAATCCGGAATATCATGTGAATCTTCCTCCAGTGTTTGTTCCAGTGCTCCTGCGCGATCGGGCAATGTGCGGTTGTTGATATGGAAGATGTATTTGAGATAATCAGGCCCCAGCATATGCGAGAGCGTGAAAGTGAGGAAGTCTTTTTCCAGGAATGACCTTGAGGAACGGAGGTAAGATACATTGAGGTTGCTGTCCAGTTTTTTCCTTTCGTTCAATAAAGAAAAGAAAGTGGCAACGCCCACGCCGCCTCCTGAAGTACCGGACAAACAAAAAAGATGTTTCGAGAATTGCGAAGGCAATCCTTTGGTGGTGTCTTCAAGTTTTCCGAGTACCGATGCTGTCCAGTAACCTGAGCGGGATGCGCCTCCATTGGCAAGTACAAAATAGAGCGGGTATTTGCCTTTGGTGCTGTCGATAGCTGCGCCGCGACTATTGACCCAGTTGGAGAAATAAGTGAGAATATCCTGCCGTTGGTGATAGATGCCTTTGTTCGCCGGCTTGTCGAAGGATTTGGTACGAACGAAATGCGTTTCCCGGGAGCCTACCAGTAATGCCACGAGGATCAGCAGCACATGGAAATTCACACTCAGCTTTACACTGAAAGCAGCTACGATATTACCAATGCCACCGAGTACTGCAAATGCCAGCAATATGAATGGAAATGGTCCGATCATTTTGGCCGTGTGCAGGCTAATGAAGGCAGCGCAGTAGATGCCGAGTCCTATGATACAGATCAGGTTGAACCACTGGAAATAACCGATTTCTTTCCTGGGGATGCGCACCCAGTCCATGATCCGGAACATGAAGCGGTGGTACATGGAATCTTTTTCATCTTCCCCATTATCCTTTTTCCTGCTTCGCAGGTTGATGTAAAAAAGATAAACAGCATGAAGGAAAAGTAATGCCCAGAGCAGGTAAAGGATATCGGAACTGGGGATAATGATCACCAGGGCGGAGGCCAGCAGGAAAGCGGCGAGCAGGCAGTTGAAGATCAGTCGTTGCTTTGGACTGTTCTTCAGGGCGAATTTTTCAACGATCCTGTCGAGGCCAATGGAAATGCCGATCCCCGGAAGAAAGTACCAGAGGGCTTTTCCTGGAGAGATAGCATTGTTACCGAGTGCGGGTGATTGCAACACGGCCACTTCGATGGCTAACAGTCCGGCATAACCGATCAGTTTGGGCCAGAGGTTGAGCCAGGTAACAGGCAGCTCGAAATAAGTAACGTTTTCTAATTTTTTATCGGTCTGTGCGGAAGGATGTGTTTTGATCAGTTTGAGAAGATATTCCTGTTGCTTTCTCAGTTTGAGGATGGCGATGATACGGCTGGAGAACCAGGTAACATAGATCCAGAAGCCAATGGCAACCAGGAAGAAGGTTTTTGCTTCATGGTTCTCTGAGAAAGCGATGATAAGGTCCTTTCCCTGTCCCAGTATCCAGAAACACCAGATAGCAAGAATAACGAAGATGATGCCCGGAAAGAAGAGCCAGAAGGATTTTAGCAGATGCGAGAGGAAAACGAGGAAGCGTAATCCGATGTATTGCAATCCGCCAGTGATACGTTTGATACGATTCAACATGGAACAGGATTTAATTCACAAAAACGCCCGTACATAATGGTACGGGCGAATATTTTTACAAGATATAAAAATGGATGGAATCTTCTAATTCTGCTGGGGTTCGTTGAGCGTTCTCCAGAGTAGGTCTTTTAGTTCAGACAATCCCTGGTTGGTGGCGGCAGAGATGAACACATGCGGAACATTCTGCGGAAGCTCTTTGGCTACGGCTTCTTTCAGTTCGTCGTCCAGCAGATCGCTTTTGCTGACAGCGATCACAAATTGCTTGTGAAGCAACTCGGGATTGTATTGCTCCAGTTCATTCAGCAAAACCTGGAATTCTTTCATGTGATCATTGCTGTCTGCAGGCAACACGAAAAGCAGGATGGAGTTGCGTTCGATATGACGCAGGAAGCGATGCCCCAGTCCTTTGCCTTCCGCCGCTCCTTCAATGATACCGGGAAGGTCGGCTACGCAGAAGCTCTGGCTTCCGCGGTATTCCACCATTCCGAGCTGCGGAGTGAGTGTGGTGAATGCGTAGTCAGCAATTTTGGGTTTGGCTGCTGAGATTACGGAGAGCAAAGTGGATTTGCCGGCATTGGGAAAACCAACGAGTCCAACATCGGCCAGCACTTTCAGCTCCAAAACCTTCCAGGCTTCTTGTCCCGGTTCGCCGGGTTGCGCATGTTCCGGCGCCTGGTTGGTGGGGGTAGCAAAACGGGCGTTGCCCAATCCGCCGCGTCCACCCCTGATCCAAACGATCTCCTGGCCGTCTTCAAGGATCTCGGCTTCCAGTTCATCGGTCTCTTCATCGCGGGCTACAGTGCCTAGCGGAACTTCGATGATAATGTCTTTACCGCTGCGGCCTGTGCAGTTATTGCCGCTGCCGCCTTCGCCGTTCTCGGCGAGTACATTCTTATAATAACGAAGGTGTAATAATGTCCAGAGATTCTTATTGCCACGCAGGATGATATGGCCGCCACGACCACCGTCGCCGCCATCGGGACCAGCCTGCGGGTTGAATTTGGTACGCATGAAATGCTTGCTGCCTGCGCCTCCATGTCCTGACCGGCAAAAAATCCTGATCTGATCTACAAAGTTTGACTTTTCCATTGAAGCCGCGAAGATACGATTATTGGGGTGGAGTGCGATAAAGCTTCCGTCATCCAATTGAGGAGGTTGCTTATGAATTAATTTTTATAAGGCATTGATTGTCAGCTTAATTTTTTTTGTTCAAAATTTTAATTTGTTCAGTCATCGTGAACGAATTGCACTTTTTGAACAAATAGAAAAAAATCCTATTTTTGTTCAATATCTTACTCATGTTCACGCTCCGTGGACAAAGTTAAAAAATGAACAAAAATGGATGTAACCGATTTTCATGAATTTCAGACACTGGAAATGGCAATGGCTGAACTTAGAAAAGAGACTGGCGCCAACATTAGGCGCTTGCCATTGTCAGAATCTGAAGGCAATCCAGATGCGTATATGGAAATCAAATTGAAAAAGATTCAAAGTGAGTTTTGGGTTGAAATAAAAAGAGAAGTTCGATCACATATGATCGAAAGTTTGATAAGCCAGTTTGGAGCAAAGAAAGATCAGTGGCTCCTGGTAGCGCGATACATCGCCACACCAGTAAAAGAATTCCTAAAAAATCATGGCTATAATTACCTGGAGGTTACGGGTAATTGTTTTATTAGCACAGATAATCTGTATATCAGTATAAATGATAAAGAAGTCAAGCATGTTTTGAAAACTCCGGAAGGAAAATTATGGAAACCTGCAGGACTGAAATTTCTCTTCGTGATTCTTCAGGATCCTTTGATGCTTGCAAAGACTCAGCGAGAAATTGCTCAGGCCGCTGATATTGCATTAGGGAACATCAGCAATTTTTTGGAAGAATTAAGGAGTGGTGATTACCTGGTTAAAGAGGGAGATGAAGAGAAATTGCAGCACCGGGAAAAGCTGATTGAGCGTTGGGTGGAAGCATTCCACATTACCCTAAGGCCTAAAATACAGAGAGGCATTTTTCGATTTGTAAATAATGATAAGCAAAAAACATGGCGGGAGATTAGTATGCCGGGGATTTACTGGGCCGGAGAGCCTGGTGCTGATCTGTACACCAACTATATAAACCCTGAGAGCTTTTCTCTTTATACATCAAGACCTACGGTAGACCTAGTGAAAAATCTTCGAATCCTCCCTGATGATAACGGGAATGTGGAGGTCCTTAATAAATTTTGGAATGACTGGAGCACTGAAAGTAAGCTGTCGCATGCTGCACCACATTTACTTGTATACGCAGAATTGAAGAATAGCCTGGATAGCCGGAACTGGGAGGTTGCTGAAAAAATTAAAAACATTCTCTTGCATGAAAGAAAAACTATTTGATCCTTCTGTTTTAGAAATGATGGAAGAGTTCAAAAAGATAGCGCAGTCTCAGGGGATAGATTTTTTTATTGCAGGAGCCATAGCGAGGGATATCAGATTGTCTATTAACCCGGAGATGAAAGCTATTCGGAGAACGAAGGATGTAGATATTGCTCTGATGGTAACTGATGAGCATGAGTTTTATAAAATGAAGGAAGCTCTATTGGCAACGGGCAATTTTACCGATCATTCAACGGAGGCTATTAAGTTGTTTTATAAGCAATCTATCGAACTTGACCTTTTGCCATTTGGGGAAATAGAAAATCATGTGCGGGAAACGCGTCTATATAAACCCAGATTGTTTGTGATGGACATGCCGGGATTTTCTGAGATCATGCCGTATGTAGATACTGTAGATATTGATGGAGGGTTGGATTGCAAAGTATGTACGCTTGAAGGACTTGTATTATTAAAGTTGATTGCAAATGATAATAATTCTTCAAGAGTCAAGGATATTACCGACATCGAACATATAGTTTCTGTTTATTTCGAATTGTGTATGGATGATATTTTTTCTGACAATGGCGATGCTGCTGAACTTTATGATACCAATGCTAATAATTATATGGAATTGGTGGCCGCAAGAGTTATAGGCAGAAAAATTAAGACCATCCTAAAAACATCCGAACAGTTGCATGAGCGGGTATTATCCATTCTCGAAAAAAGAACCAAAGGAGTTATCTGGCAGGCCATGGCTGCCGGAATGCGTGATGACAATTGATTTGTTATTTCTTCAACTCATTCCAGGTCTTGTATAAACTCTCCTGCGAAGGTCTGTCGGCGGGCATTTCTCTCAACGGCTCCACTGCCTCCCAGCTTTCTCTCATTTCTCCCGGAAGGGCCTGGTACAATGCGGTGCCGGTGGTTTTCCAGTTGATCATTTCGTCACTCAATTCTTTGATCACTTTTCCGGGGTTGCCTACAATCAGGCTGCGGGCCTGAAATTTTTCATTGGCTTTGATCATTGTCAGTGCGCCTACAATGCATTCGTCGCCCAGTACTACATCGTCCATGATCACACTATTCATGCCTATCAGGCAATTCTTTCCGATACTGGCCCCGTGAATGATAGCGCCATGACCAATATGTGCATTCTCTTTCAGCAACACTGTCACTCCCGGAAACATATGTATGGTACAGTTCTCCTGCACATTGCAGCCATCTTCAATCACGATGCCGCCCCAGTCCCCGCGGATAGCGGCTCCCGGACCCACATAAACATTCTTTCCAATGATCACGTTACCGGTAACAGCGGCTTGCGGATGAATAAAAGCTGATTCATGGATCACAGGGATGAAGCCTTTGAATGCGTAGATCATGATAAAAGAATTAAGAATGATGAGGCTGTTACATTCCTTCGAACAGTGTTTTACCTGTTCTGAAGCAAGTTCCTTTGAACAGCGCGACCTGATCTCCGTGCTGGTTGTGGATGGTGATCAGGTAGAGACCGGTACTTCGTCCATTATGCAATTCTTTGGCCTCGGCAGTGAGTATATCACCAGCCTTGCCGGGCTTCAGGAAATTGATACTGTTGTCCTGAGCCACTGAAAGGTTGTTCCGGTTATTGCAGGAAAATGCCAATGCGCTGTCTGCGAACGAAAAAACAACGCCGCCATGCGTGATGCCGAATCCATTCAGCATCTCTGCGCGAAGGGTCATTTGAAGTTTGCAATACCCTTCTTTCACATCGATGATCTGGATGCCGAGCCATTGACTGAAGGGATCGTTCTCCAATAATTTTTCTGCTATCTGTCTTGCCCTGATATCGTTGTTCATATGCGGATAGACGCTTTGAAGATGAATATCTTATTTCCCTTTGAAAACGGGTGGCCGTTTTTCGATGAATGCGGTTACACCTTCGCGATAGTCTTCGGTATCGCCGGCTTCCTGCTGGAGTTTGTCTTCCAGTTCCAGTTGCTGACGGTAATTATTGGTGAAGCTCTGGTTGAGTGCCTGTTTGGTGAGTGCGAGGCCTCTCGTTGGCATCTGGGCCAGTGTGGTGGCCAGTTGGAGGGTGGCGGAACTGAAGCCATCGTCAGGGATCACTTTGTAGATCATGCCCATCTGTTCTGCTTCGGTGGCCTGTATCTTATCGCCCAGCATGGAGAGGGCCGATGCTTTTTGCCAGCCGATGAGGCGTGGTAAGAAGAATGTGCCTCCGCTGTCGGGGATCAGGCCGATCTTGGAGAAGGCCTGGATGAAGGATGCGGAATGTGCAGCCACAACGATATCGCAGCAGAGTGCAATATTGGCGCCTGCTCCGGCGGCAACACCATTTACTGCGGCCACTACTGGTTTGGGAAGCTGGCGGATACGTTCCACTATTGGGTTGAAATGTTCGCTGAGGATCTGTTTCATACTGAGTGCAGAAGCGCCAACGATCTCGGAGAGGTCCTGACCAGCGCTGAATCCTTTACCTGCTCCGGTGATATACACAGCGCGGATGGCCGGATTGTCTGCGCATTCATCCAGCCTGTCCTGGAGGGAAAGACTCATTTCACGGTTGAAAGAATTGAGTTTGTCTGGCCTGTTGAGCGTGATAACGCCTACGCCTTCATTGATAGTGAAAAGTATTGTGGACATGCAGTTGATTTATGATTGATCAATGACACTTGAAATAATCAAATGGTTCATGACAGTCGTTGCACTGGAAAAGGCTTTTGCAGGCAGTGGAACCGAATTCGCTGATGCGGCGGGTATTCCAGGAATTGCAGTGCGGGCATTGAACGGCTTCATCTTCCGCGAAGAGCTGCATATTGCAAACGGATTGAGTAGGATTGGGTGGAGCGATGCCGTACGCGCGCAGCTTTTCTTTTCCTGCTTCCGACATCCAGTCTGTGGTCCAGGCGGGGGAAAGGACCTGCGAGATATTCACTTGTTTGTATCCGTGAGAAAGCAATTGCATACGAATGCTCATACTGATCACGTCCATGGCCGGGCAGCCGGAGTAGGTGGGTGTGATCACTACATCCACTGTATCGTTTTCCACTTTTACATCGCGAACGATGCCCAGGTCCAGGATGCTCAGCACCGGAACTTCGGGATCGGTCACTGCTTCCAGCAGCTCCCATACCTGACGGGTTGATATGTCGGTTACGTTAGACATGTTGCATTACCAGGTTGCATTGGGATAAGCGCGTTGGAGGAATTGCATTTCCGCCAGCACAAATCCCAGATACTCCGAGTGTTTTCCTTCTTTGCCGCCTGCTTGCATCCAGCGTGGAGCTGGCACCGTGAGGGTGGCTTCCTGCAGGATCTCAGAAACTTTCTGCATCCAGGCATCCCTGAGGCTTACCGGATCAATGCCGAAACCTGCTTCCACAGCAGCTTTCTCAAAAGGAGCCGGCTCAAAGATCTCGCCGGTGTAGCTCCAGAGCTCATCCAGTGCTTTCGCCATTTTATTGTGACTTTCTTCGGTGCCATCACCCAGGCGGATCACCCATTCGCTGCTCCAGCGGAGATGGTAAGTTACTTCTTTCAATGATTTTTCAGCAATAGCCGCGAGTGTTTGATCGGGACTGTTCTTCATTTGCTGGTACAGCAGGAATTGCCAGGCGCTGAAGAAGAACTGGCGAAGGATGGTTTGGCCCCAGTCGCCATTCGGCAGTTCAGTGATCAGGCAGTTCCTGAAAGCGTACACATCGCGGAGATACGCAAGGGTATCTTCTGTTGCCGGTGTGGCGGTTGGATTGTCTGCGTTGATGAGCTGGGCAGCGTATTGATAGAAGCTCCTCGCCTGTCCTAAGAGGTCGAGGGAAATATTGGTCAGTGCGATATCCTGTTCCAGTATGGGCCCATGTCCGCACCACTCTGCATTGCGTTGTGCGAGGATCAGGGAATTGTCTGCCAGGTACAGGCTATAGTTGATGAGTGTTTGTTGCAAGATGTGATCGGTTAAGAGTGGCTTACATATGTTTCACTTCATCCGGCAGATCGTAGAACGTTGGATGACGGTATACTTTATCGTTGGCCGGTTCGTAAAAAGCTTCTGCATCATCGGGATTGGAAGCGTGGATGTACTTGCTTTCCACTACCCAAATGCTGATGCCTTCCATGCGGCGTGTGTATACATCGCGTGCATTTTCGATGGCCATCTGTGCGTCGGTGGCGTGCAGGCTACCTACATGTTTATGATCGAGCCCCTGTTTGCTGCGGATGAATACTTCCCATAAGGGCCAGTTGGCAGTGCTTTCGGATTGAGCAGCATTGCCTCCTCCCTTTTCTTCAGGGATATCGCCGTAGTAATATTTTGTGATATTGATATTCATGGTTGTTGATGCGTTTAATTTGAGTGTGCCAGTCACTCGCCTCTGGCGAGTGACTTATATTTAGTCGCCTCCGGCGACGCGGTGTTCGCCGGAGGCGAACAAATATTACTCACTCACCAGAGGCGAGCGAGTGTTCTCCGCTCAGGCAACTTGTTGTTGTTTGCGTGCAGCGCGTTTTGCGGCATGCGCTTCAGCGGCTGCTCTTACCCAGGCGCCATTCTCATGCGCTTTGCGGCGGGTATCGAGCCTTTGTTTGTTGCAGGGGCCATTACCTTTTACTACATTCCAGAACTCGTTCCAGTCGATCTCTCCAAAATCATAATTCTTCGTGGCCTCATTGTATTTGAGGTCCGGATCGGGTAAGGTCATACCAAGGATCTTCACCTGCTCTGCGATCATGTTCACGAACTGCTGGCGCAGTTCATCATTGCTCTTGCGTTTGATCTTCCAGATCGTGCTCTGCTCAGAGTGAGTGGATTCACCATCTTTCGGACCGAACATCATCAATGATGGCCACCACCAGCGGTTGATGGCATCCTGGCAAATAGCTTTCTGTTCGGGTGTTCCCTGACTGAGGACCAGCAGGATCTCGAAACCCTGGCGCTGGTGAAAACTCTCTTCTTTACAGATGCGGATATTGGCACGGGAATACGGACCGTAACTCGTGCGACATAACATTACCTGGTTCAGAATAGCGGCTCCATCAACGAGCCAGCCGATAGCGCCGATATCGCCCCAGGTCAATGTAGGGTAGTTGAAAATGGAAGAATATTTGGCCTTCCCGGAAATCAGGTCGTCCATCGTCTGTTCACGGCTGGTGCCCAGTGTTTCAGTGGCGGCATAGAGATACAGACCATGACCGGCTTCGTCCTGCACCTTGGCCAGCAAAATTGCTTTGCGCTTCAGGCTTGGAGCGCGTGTGATCCAGTTGCCTTCAGGCAACATGCCGATGATCTCGCTGTGAGCATGCTGACTGATCTGGCGTACCAGGGTTTTGCGGTAAGCATCCGGCATCCAGTCCTTCGGCTCAATTTTGATCTCGTTATCGATCTTCTGCTGGAAGATTTTCTCCAGTTCCTGAACAGACATAGTGATACATTTTAAATGAGAAGCCAAAGGTAAAAAAAATTCCCCACCTACGCTAACAGTCGTTAGTGGTATTTTGAGAAAAAAGACATACGCTTAATTTCACGGATTCTTAATACTTTTAAGGTACCCAAAAATGAGCTACACGCTATTGATACCTGCCCGCACAGGCAGTTCCCCACTGTAATACAAACCGATGGGGCTCCTTCCGGTTCTATTTATCATCTTAAACAAAATGCGCACAATGAAATTTTGCATTCTGACAGCCGTAGTATTGGGTGTGGCTTCCTGCCAGCAGAACAGTCAACCTGAGGGAAAAAACACCGGCGGGGATTCCAGCTCCATCAACATGGAAGGTGTTCGGGCTACTGTGATCACCACCGCAGACAGCTCAAGTCTTCGACTATCCATCACCGATACCATCTCTTTCAAATCCTTCGGACAGCCGCTTGAATCACAACCCTGCGTGTTTGTGGACCCATCCGCTTCTTTTCAAACCATGGTAGGTATTGGTGGCGCTCTCACAGATGCGTCAGCCGAAACATTCGCCAAACTTCCGAAGGAGAAACAACAGCAATTCCTCGCTGCTTACTTCAGTGAAAAGGATGGCATTGGTTATACAATGGCCAGGACCAATATACATAGCTGTGATTTTTCTTCTGCGCCTTATACATATGTGAATGAAAAAGATAGTAGCCTGGGTTCCTTCAGCATTGAACATGATTTGAAATACCGTGTGCCATTCATTCAGCAGGCCATCGCAGCGGCGGGAGGAAATCTTCCTTTATTTGCAAGTCCCTGGAGCCCTCCCGCATGGATGAAGGATAACAACGATCTGCTTCACGGTGGTAAATTATTACCAGCATACTATCAGTCATGGGCAAACTATTATGTAAAATTCATTCAGGCCTACGAGAAGGAAAAGATACCCATCTGGGGATTGAGTATCCAGAACGAGCCAATGGCGAGGCAGCGCTGGGAAAGCTGCATCTACACTGCGGAAGAAGAAAGGGATTTCCTCAAGAATTATCTCGGGCCCACACTCGAAAAGGCAGGGATGAATGATAAGAAGATCATTGCCTGGGACCATAACCGCGACCTCCTCTATCAACGCGCCAGCACTGTGCTGAATGATCCCGGTGCAGCCAAATATTTATGGGGCATCGGTTTTCACTGGTACGAAACCTGGACTGGTGGTGATCCGCAGTTCCTCAACCTGCAACGTGTACACGAACAATATCCTTCCACCAATCTTATATTCACTGAAGGCTGCAACGGCCCATTCAACAGGAATCAGATCAACCAATGGCAATGGGGCGAGATCTATGGCAGGAACATGATCAATGACTTCAACAACGGCACCTGTGCCTGGACCGACTGGAATATCCTGCTGGATGAAACCGGCGGTCCCAACCATGTACAGAATTTCTGTTTTGCTCCTGTACATGCCGATACAAAAACGGGGGAGTTGATCTTTATGAATGCTTATTACTATATCGGGCATTTCTCCAAATTCGTGAAGCCCGGCGCCAAACGCATTATCAGTTCCAGCAGCAGAAGCGAATTGCTGACAACGGCTTTCAGGAATGCTGATGGAAAAATGGTAGTAGTAGTAATGAACGATAGTGGAAAAAGGATTCCCTATCACCTGTGGATAGGAGGTAAAGCAGCCGAGCTGGTGAGTTTGCCGCATTCGATCGTAACGATACTGTGGTAATAGGGAAATTGCAGGGGCTGACTAAAAAGGTCGGAGAGCTGGCAGTCGCTCGCCTCCCGGCGAGTGACTTCTAATTGTTCGCCTCCGGCGAACACCGCGTCGCCGGAGGCGACTAAACAAAAGTCACTCGCCAGAGGCGAGCGACTGCTCCCCGGTTGAATATGATTATCTCTGTTTTATCTCGCATCGAAATCCACTACTACTTTTTCTGACCTTGGATGACTTTGGCAGGTGAGAACAAATCCGCTTTCCAGTTCATCAGGTTCCAACGCATAGTTGTTGTCCATGCTCACTGATCCTTCTACTACTTTGGCGCGACAGGTTGCACATACGCCGCCCTTGCAGGCGAAAGGCAGATCCGCGCCCTGTTTCAGCGCTGCATCCAGCAGTGGATCTCCATCATAGGGTAGATCGAAATCGAAAGCGATGCCATCCACCTTCACGGTCACTTTGCTCACTTTGCCGGTGAAGGCTGCTTTTTCTTCTGCAGATTTTTGTATGCCAGCTTTTTGTCCGGGTGTAGTGAACAATTCGAAATGCACTTTCTTTTTATCGATGCCTTCCTGTTCCAGCCAGTCTTTCATTTCAAAGATCATTTCTTCGGGGCCGCAGAGAAAAAAATCATCAACAGCATGTATGTCGATCAGTTTTGCTGCCAGCTGCTTTCCTTTCTCAGCATTGATGCGGCCATAATTGATAGCGGCATCCGTTTTTTCCCTGCTGAGAATATGATGCACCACAAAGCGGCTCATGAATACATTCTTCAGTGCTTCGAGTTGTTCCTTGAAGATGATGCTGCCACGATTACGATTGCCGTACACCAGCGTGAAGCTGCTGTTGGGCTCGATGGCCAGCGTGGTTTTGATGATGCTCAGAATTGGCGTGATACCGCTCCCGGCAGCAAAAGCGAGGTAGTGCTTTTTATGCGCGGGGTCCAGCTCTGTATAGAACTTCCCGGTTGGTGGCAACACTTCCAGCGTATCCCCTTTTTTCAGTGTAGCATTGGCCCAGGTGGAGAAGCGGCCATCCTGCATTTGCTTGATGGCGATGCGAAGCTCTTTATCGCCGGGACTGCTGCAGATGGAATACGAACGGCGAAGCTCTTCACCATTCACCACCATTTTAAGGGTGATGTTCTGACCATGCCGGAAACTATAGGCTTCCTTCAGGCTTTCGGGAATTTCAAATACTACAGAGATACATTCAGGGGTTTCTTTTCGTATGTCTGCAATCGTGAGGGAGTGAAAATGTGTAGCCACTTATTATCTTTCTTTTGATTGGTTCAATTGTGAAGGCTAGGGTTTCTGCAAACCGCCAACCAGGATCTCCACCATGGAGTTCTCCAGCTGGTCACCCTCGATCTTCCTTTTGCTCCTGTGCCAGCTTTCGATACCGCTCACTGCATGGAGCATGATCAGCACAGCCGTTGGCGCATCGATCTTCTTGAATTCTCCTTTCGCTATACCGTCTTCGATAATCTTGCCGATACGCTGCCGATATGCGCGGCGCTGGCCCTGCATATTGGAGAGATAAGGATCTGTGAGGTGTTTCCATTCGCGGTCGCTCACGTATACTTCTTCATAGCGCTCTACCATCATTCTGATATGGTAGCGGAGGATGGCTTCGATCTTTTCGATCTCAGTCTTTTTAGTTTGTTCCACCTCTTCGATATGCGACATGAAATTGGTAGCTACACGGAAGCAGATCTCCTGTAGGATCTCGGCTTTGGAGCTGATGTGATTGTACAGGCTGGCTGCTTCTACGCCTACATGCTCGGCCAGGTCGCGCATGGAAGTGGCGCTGTATCCTTTTTCGCGGAAGAGGATGGCTGCCTTGGAAATAATCACGTCTTTACGTGTGCTGGTGCGGTTGCTTTTAATTTTTGCCATGTGTTATTAAAGTCAAAGATAAATAAAAGCTAACAATCGTTAGGAGAAAATCTGTAGGAAGTTACAAAAAGAATCAGGAAATCCACTAACAACATTATTTGCATATATGGTGGCGCCGTGGATGTGACGGGCGATTCAGGTTTCCGATGCTGCGAAAATTCCTGTACGTTTGCGAAATTTTTTGTTCTAATTCATTAATAATAAATCCAGATTATGTCATTGATCGCAGTAGGCACCATGGCCTTTGACGCTATAGAAACTCCTTTCGGAAAAGTGAACCAGATTGTAGGTGGTTCCGCAATTTATGTGGCTTATGCCGCCAGCAATTTTGTTAAGCCGATCCAGCAGGTATCCATTGTGGGATTCGATTTTCCCAAAGAAGAAATGGATAGCCTCACCAAAAGAGGAGTTCAGCTCGATGGTGTGGAAGTTGTACCGGATAAGAAATCATTCTTCTGGAGCGGTCGTTATCATATGGACATGAATACCCGGGATACCCTGGTAACTGACCTCAATGTACTAGCCGACTTCAATCCTGTACTGCCTGAAAGCTACCGTGATGCAGAGTTCGTGATGCTGGGCAACCTTCACCCGGTCACTCAGAAAAATGTGATCGAACAAATGAAGGTCCGTCCTAAACTGATTGCGATGGACACCATGAACTTCTGGATGGAATCAGCCATGCCTGAACTGGAAGAAGTGCTGAAAATGGTGGATGTACTCATGATCAACGACAGTGAAGCCCGACAGCTCAGCGGTCAGTTCTCTTTGGTGAAAGCAGCCAAAACCATCATGAACATGGGACCGAAATACCTGATCATCAAGAAAGGGGAGCATGGTGCACTCCTCTTCCATGAAGACAAGGTTTTCTTCGCACCTGCACTTCCCCTGGAAGATGTATTCGATCCTACCGGCGCCGGTGATACATTCGCCGGAGGTTTCATGGGACATATCGCCCGCACCAAAGACATATCTTTTGAGAATATGAAAACTGCCATCATTGTAGGTTCTGCTATGGCTTCTTTCTGCGTGGAGAAATTTGGTCCCGAGCGTTTAAAAGAGATCACAGCTGAAGACATCCATACCAGGATCGAACAGTTTGTGAACCTGGTGAACTTTGATATCGAGCTGGTATAACCAGTATCAATACACGAATTCAAAAGGGCTGGCCTGTGGTCAGCCCTTTTGCAATATCGGGGGGCACTCGCTCGCCTCTGGCGAGTGAGTAATATTTGTTCGCCTCCGGCGAACACCACGTCGCCGGAGGCGACTAAATAGCAGTCACTCGCCGGAGGCGAGCGACTGTGGCTCCCCGTTAGCGCCTTACCATTGCCACTGCTTTCTTCCATCTTCCCGATCCGCCCTGCTGGTTGAACCATTGCACCTGTATGATATAGATCCCTGAGGGAAGCAATTGTTTTGTTTCGCTCAGTCCATCCCAGGCCCAGTGCCCGCTGGCGCCCATCAGGGCATTGGCCGTCAGTTGCCGGACCGGTTTTCCATCCAGGTCAAAAATGCGCACAGTGCCTGCTGTGCCTGGCACTGTGTTTTGATAGCGGATGAGCAACAGGTCATCGCGGCCGGGAGAGAAGATAGAAGCTGATAATTGAAAGTTTGCATTTCCCTGCAAAGCGGCCTTGAATTGCGAATTGAGATAACCAGGCGTACCCCCACCCGCTGTGCCGGAAGCGGAAAGCCAGTTCTGTTTGTCTTGCGTGGCCTGCAATGGATCGATGCGTTCCAATGAAACGGACTCAGGTGATGACAACAAAGGAAAATGCCAGTCAGCGGAATAACCCAATTCGTCCAAAACAACACCGGAAATATCGCTTAGCACAAAACTCCCCTTTTCGTTGGGAAGCGAAGGCAGGGCTGTTGTGCGGATAACCCCTGGATCCAATACCCTGTATTGTTTTTGGACCCATCCGGGATTTTCTGTGAACAAAATATATTCATTTGGAAAAAGCAGGAATGGTGTGAAGCTGATACGTTTTGTGTTGACCAGCCGGCCTGCATCATTACGATTACTGCAATACAAATTTTGCAGGTCGATGATCTTGTTGCTCCTGTTGAAGAGCTCCACGTAATCTGCTCCCTCCGGTGGCGGATCAAAAAGGATTTCATTGATGATGATATCGCCCGGAAAAGCAGCAGCGGGGATTCCTGCCTTTGCCGTGTTCTGTGTTCCGATATTGTTGCCGGCACAATCCTTTACCTGTTGTACTGTCAGCAACTGGACCTCATTCGCTTCCATTGACTGCCGGAATTGTAATTGAACGGTATTGAATGAAGGAGGCAAAGCCCGGCAGGAGGCGGGTGTCAGCTTCAAATTGCCCAGCCGGTAGTTATTCGGTTGCGCGGAACTGTTACTATCCAGTGGTTCGTCGAATACTGCAACCAGTTTGCTATTATCAACAGCATAAGTGTGTAAAAGGGAAGGGGGATGATGATCTGCTTCTCCCGGGAGCTGGCTATTGGCCCGGCCCGGGGTGCCTCCGTTGGGAGAAATACTGGCGGCCCAGTTGGAACCACCCGCACAAGGCGTGGAAGTATTGATCATTTCCAGGCTCCAGCCACCTTCGGCCTTGATATTGCTACGATACCAGCCAGCCTGGTATTGAATGGCATGGATGATATTGTTCTCAGGAGAGATCAGTTGCACGATATCGCTCTCATTAGCGAGGGAAGGGAAATTGGAAAGACCAATGCAGGGACCGAATGCTTTGAGTTGCACTGCTGCAGTATTGGAGCAGCAGATCAGGAAGCTGTCCGGCTGAATGACGATACTGCTGTTGAAGCTGGCAGCGCTGCTTTCATCTCCCAATTTATATCCTTTGAGATCGATAGGTATGGAAGAAGCATTTTTCAGTTCGATGTATTCATATTCCGGCAATCCTGCCGGAGGCGATGGGTCCGCCATGATCTCGGTGATAATTACCTGGTAACGGCTGATGATTGATTGAAGCTTAACCGGTACAGGTTTTGAAAAAGAAAGGGGCAAACTGCCGCATTGGATATTGTGCAGGGAATGTGATGCAGAACTTCGGTATAGCCGGTAACAGGGAAGAAAATAAATGCAGGGAATGTAAATGAGAAAATGAGTGATGAAAAGCAGGAATCGCATGGGGAACTTTTTTACATGGACAAAATATCCGGGTGAGAGAATAGGATTTATTCTTTCGTTTGTCCATGTACGTTGTAGTGTTCGTATTGATAGATACGGGGAAGAGGAAGGATTGGATTTGGGGTGATGATAGTTTTTTGGGGAGGAAAACAAACGAACGTTAATGGAAAGCGCGTCTGGCGCCCGGATTGGCGGTTTCAGGGACTTCATAAAAAAATATTTGCTACAACAACAATTGCGAACTATTTTTGGCACCTCATGCAAAACATTATGAAGTATACAAAGCGTACGAAGAAGCGTCCCAGTAACGGGAAGGTTTCAGGATAGTTTTGTGTGCAAACTAAAAATATCAAAAGGCCTTCCCTCCGGGGAAGGCTTTTTTTATTACAAATTTTTATAAACAGTCATCACCAAAAAACAATCAGAAATAACAATGAAAGTTGCAGTTGTAGGCGCCACTGGCCTGGTAGGCACCAAAATGTTACAAATCCTCGCAGAAAGGAATTTCCCCGTTACTGAGCTCCTCCCCGTAGCCTCTGAAAGATCAGTAGGCAAAGAAGTTTCCTATAAGGGAAAGGCATACAAGGTGGTAAGCATGACAGACGCCATTGCTGCAAAGCCTGATGTGGCCTTGTTTTCAGCCGGCGGCAGCACATCCCTGGAATGGGCGCCCAAATTTGCCGAAGCCGGTATCACTGTGATCGACAACTCTTCCGCATGGCGTATGGACCCCTCCAAGAAACTGGTGGTCCCCGAGATCAATGCAGATGCATTGGGTAAGGAAGATAAGATCATCGCCAACCCCAACTGCTCCACTATTCAGATGGTAGTAGCGCTCAATCCACTGCATAAAAAATACCAGGTGAAACGCGTGGTAGTATCCACTTACCAGAGTGTTACCGGTACCGGTAAGAAAGCAGTTGACCAGCTGATGGGTGAGCGCGACAAAGCCGTTAAAGGCAGCAATGGCGAATACCCCATGGCTTATAAATATCCTATTGATCTCAACGTGATCCCGCAGATCGATGTATTCCTCGATAATGGATACACCAAGGAAGAAATGAAAATGGTCCTCGAAACAAAAAAGATCATGCGCGACGAAAGCATCCGCGTTACTTCCACCACTGTTCGTATCCCCGTAATGGGCGGTCACAGCGAAAGCGTGAACGTAGAATTTGCCAGCGACTTCGATCTGAACGAAGTGAAGGAATTGCTGAAATCCGCTCCCGGAGTGGTTTTGGTAGATGATCCTGCTACTGCGCAATACCCTATGCCCAAAGATGCGCATGAGCGTGATGAAGTATTTGTAGGAAGATTGCGCAGGGATGAAACACAGCCCAATACACTCAATCTCTGGATCGTGAGCGATAACCTCCGTAAGGGAGCTGCCACCAACGCTGTACAGATCGCTGAGTATCTGGTAAGCAAACAATTGTTGTAATGTTACTAAAAGTTCAGAGAGCTGCCAGTCGCTCGCGTCCCCGCGAGTGACTTTTATTTAGTCGCCTCCGGCGACGCAGTGTTCGCCGGAGGCGAACAAATACTGGTCACTCGCGGGGACGCGAGCGACTGGCAGCTCTCCGGGTTTTTTGTAACACCATGATTTTTTAAAAGGCGGCTGATCAATCATGTTCCAACGGCCTGTTGAGGAATTGAAGGAATGGCTGCATCGTCTCAAAAGCATCGGTCACTTTCTTCAGGAAATCTTTCGATGTAACATCTGCATCGCTGAATTCTCTACTGGCCAGCCAGCTTTTGAATTTCAGGTATTCGGCAGCGGGATTGTCTTTCTCAAATCCCTGCGGCACTTTCACGAGGCTCACATCTTCTCCGCGGTATAATCCTCCAAACTGGTTGACGAATTTTTTTGCTGTGACGATCTTGTTGAATTCATCGTAGCAGTAGTCGATCTCCTGCCTTATTTTTTTAAGGTTTGCGGCTTCAGGCATCCAGATGCCGCCGGCTACCATCGTTTTGCCATCGGGCTCTATATGCACGTAATAACCTGCGAGCGGAGATTTCTTTCCGCCTTTGGTGATCCCAGCCGCCTGGTGTGATTTGTACGGTGTTTTATCTTTTGAAAAACGAATATCCCTGTTGATGCGATAGAGACAGCTTTTGGCAGTGAGCCCTGCGATATCAGGATCCTTCTTCCCATGTTTATCGATCACTGCCTGCAGGAAATCCTCAATGTTTTTCCGCGCTGCCTCATACTGCGCACGATGTGCATCAAACCAGGTCTTGTGATTATTCTTCCGCAACTGGCGGAAGAATGTAAGGGTAGATGATTGTATCATAGAATGCAAAAGTAAAACCCGCTCACGAGCGGGCATAAAAAAAGTGGTGTGTCAGAGCGCCGTCTCTATTCACACCACTTGTAATGCAGTTGTACCTGGTTAGTTTTTGATGCGTCCCCAATTTTCACCGCTCTTGATACGATACATCGTCATTTCACTGACGCCGTATTTCTCAGCGAGCTTTTTGATGGTGAGTTTCCGGTTTTTGTCCGTAAGGGTTTTCTTAATGGCTTTCACCTGGCCGGCATTCAGTTTCAGTCCTTCCGTGCGGTTTGCCTGCACTTTCTTGTAGGCAATTTTCGCAGGACTGTTTTGCTGATGCTCGATCATTTGCTCAAGTGTTGCCCATCTCAGATTCTTCACATTGTTATCGAGTTTGTTGTGATTATCGTGAATCACATACTTCGCTTTCAGTGAAGCTTTTTTCAAGAAGAGTCGTGCAATTTCACGATGTATGTACAACGTGCCATTGTTGCCTGGACGGTGCAGATTGAGTGTTCTGTAACCGGTGGTCAGAGAACCCTGCAATAATTTTCCGTCTTCAACTACGTCTTCTGTATAGCTGGCTATGCGGCCGTGAGATGACAGCGCATACTTTTTACGGAGGTGTTTCCAGCCTGGAAACTGAAGTGGTTTCCACACCTCGTTTGGAAGTTTTTTTATCATCGCCTTTTCCTTTTGGCTAAAGTTACAAAAAAAGAGTTGCGAATATCAAAAAACAATAATAAGATTCGATCAGCGGTTAACCATTTGCAGGAATTCCGCCTCTGTGATGATCTTAACGGTTGCTATCTTTTTGGCCTTTTCCAGCTTGGATCCTGCGTCTTCCCCTACTACCAGGTAACTGAGTTTGGAGCTAACGGACCCCAGTATCTTACCACCGTTAGTTTCCACCATCTCCTCAGCCTCACTGCGTTTCAGCGTTGGCAAGGTTCCCGTGAACAAGAACGTTAGTCCTGTCAGGTTGCCCTCCGCCGTTAGATTGCCCTTGTCATTTTTCAATTGCAATCCGAGACTTTCGAGCTTTTTCAGCATTTCTAAATTGTCCCAATTGTGGAAAAACTGGTATACGCTTCCGGCCACTTTTGGACCAATATCTTCCAAAGCCTGCAGGTCTTCCATAGAAAGGTCTGCCAGCTCCGGCAGGTATTTGACAGCGTTAGCAAGTGTTTTGGCCGTTGTTTCACCTACATGGCGGATACCCAGTGCATAGATCAGGCGATGCAATGGCTGCGCTTTGGAGGCTTCAATAGCGCTTTGTAAATTGGCGATGCTCTTCTCTCCAAATCCTTCCCTGGCGCTGATTTGCGCGAATGGCAACTCGTAGATGCCCGGCACGTCAAGCAGGAATTTCAGCTCATAGAATTTGCGGATATTGGCATCACCCAGTCCCCTGATATCCATCGCATCCTTACTGGTGAAGTGAATGATGCGCTCCACCACTTGTGCCTCACAGTTAATATTGTTACAGCGCCATACTGCTTCATCTACGGGCTTTACTAACGGGTCCCCGCATACGGGGCATCTGGTGGGGAATTCGATCCTCTTTTCCAATCCTGTTCTCAGTTCCGCCAATGGCTTCACGATATAGGGGATCACATCACCGGCCCTTTCAACCAGCACCGTATCCCCAAGCATGATGTCCTTTTCGCGGATCACATCTTCATTGTGTAATGACACGGAACTAACGGTAACACCCCCTATTGCTACGGGATCGATCTTGGCCACAGGCGTGATACTGCCGGTGCGGCCTACCTGATATTCAACGGAGCGTAGCTTACTGGTGGCCTGGCGCGCTTTGAATTTGAAAGCGATGGCCCAGCGCGGATGGTGTGTGGTCATGCCTAACTGGTCCTGCATATCGATGTTGTTCACCTTGATCACCATGCCATCGATCTCATAAGGCAGATCATCACGGTGAACCTCATACTCGCGGCAATATGCGATCACATCTTCGATCCCCTTGAATACTCTTTTTTCTTTCATGGGGCTGCGGAAGCCGAGCTCCCAAAGCATATTGAGATTACCGCTATGTGTGTGCAACGATTCATCAAGCGTTTTGCCAGGCAGGGTAGTGTAGTAGCTGACGTGATAGAGGAAGGCTTCGAGGTTTCGCTTACCTACTTCCTTCGGGTCTTTGATACGAAGCGTACCGGCAGCGGCATTGCGCGGATTGGCCAGTGGCGGCAGGTTCTGCTCGATCAGCTGTTCATTGTATTTTTTGAAATTGTTCTTATTGATCAGCACTTCGCCTCTGATCTCTATCTGCTGGATACCGTAATCCGAAAACTTTGCCGAGAGTGGCACAGAGCGGATCTGTTTGATATTGGTAGTGATATCGTCGCCCGCAACGCCATTGCCGCGGGTGGCGCCGCGTAGCAGCAGGTCGTTCTCATAGATCAATGAAATGCTGGCCCCGTCGAACTTTGGCTCGATGCAATATTCTATGTCGTCTGATTTGGCCAGCTCGCGCACGCGGCGGTCCCAGTCGCGCAGGTCTTCTTCATTATAAGAGTTATCCAGGGAAAGCATCGGCACCAGGTGTGGGGCTGGCGGGAAGTCTTTGGTGAGGCCCTTGCTCACGCGTTGCGTGGGCGAATCTGGTGTGATCATTTCCGGGTGCGCCTGCTCCAGCTTTTCCAGGGATTTGAAAAGCTTATCATATTCCTGGTCTGCCACCAGCGGATCATTCAAAATATAGTACCTGTGCTCATGGAATTTCAGCACATCGCGGAGATGGTCGATTTCTTTGACTGTCACAGGATGCTTATCATCCTTCTTCAGCAGGCTCTCTGTCAACTGCTGCAATGCTTTTGTTTGTTCTGGGGAGTACATATAAAATATAAGGTAAACAAAAATAGTTCAACCGGGATGCATCCGTATCAGGCATTATAAAATTCAGTAAATTGGGAGTACTACTATTGGTTTACAAACCTTAACGGCGTTGGTTCAGCACTGATTTATGGCAGCTAAGTTTTTTTTGGAAGAATAAGAATTTAAATTAAATTGTGTACAATTTACACATTTTGTATTGTGTAGATTGTACGCAATTTCAACAAAAACTAAAAGAACGATTGTTTATGCCACATCGACTGCTTGTGGGGATCCTATCTCTGCTACTGGCGCTACCCTCCGCTACATGGGCGCAAAACAAAACAATTACCGGTAAGGTTACGAATCAAAAAGACGGTGCCCCGCTCCCGGGCATTTCGGTTACACCCAAGGGTGGGGCCGGCGGAACCTCCACCACTTCTGAGGGAACATTTTCCATTACAATTCCGGCCAATACCGCTATCCTGGTGTTCAGTGGTGTAGGGTATGAAAGTTTGGATGTGAACATCGCTGATCAGCTGGTGGTGAATGTAAGCCTGAAACCATCTTCCGTGAACATGAATGAAGTGGTGGTGATCGGTTATGGCACGCAGCGCCGCCGTGAAGTAACGGGCGCTATCGCCAAGGTTACATCAGACAAGATCACGGCATTGCCTACACCCAGTTTTGAAGCTTCTCTTCAGGGAAGGGCTCCGGGTGTGCAGGTGGTGCAGGGAAGTGGCCTGGCAGGTTCCGGGTCGGTTGTGCGTATCCGTGGTATCGGCTCGGTGAGTGCGAGTGGTGATCCGCTGTATGTACTGGATGGGGTCCCGATCATCTCCGATCCTTTCCAGCGTGGGAACAGCGGCGGCCAAAACCAGAATCCCCTGGCTACTATCAACCCCAACGATATTGAATCCATAGAGATACTCAAGGATGCAGGCGCAGCGGGTATCTATGGTAGCCGCGGTGCAAACGGCGTAGTGCTCATCACTACCAAAAAAGGAAAGGGAGGAAAGCCCCGCTTCAATTATAACAACCGTTTTGGCTTCACTACCTGGGCTGTTCGTCCGAAATTCCTCAACGGTCCTGAATGGCTGCAAATGCGCCAGGAGGCATGGGAGAATGATGGCAATACAGGCAAGGCGCCCCTTCCCGGCGGACTTACCTGGGAGCAGGCGGAAAATACAAATACAGACTGGTGGAAAGAATTGACACGTACCGGTTTCATCAATGAGCACAACGTGAGTATGACTGCCGGCAATAAATGGCTGAAAAGCTATGTGGGCGCCAGTTACGGGAAAGATGAAAGCTATATCAAAGGGAATGCGTATGAACGTCTTGGAGTTCGCGCCAATCTCGACTTCCAGGCTTTGAAGAATCTTAAATTCAATCTCAACGTTTCCTGGAACAATGGCAATAACCATCGTGTTCCGGCCGCATGGGCAGGAGGATTGGGAGATGCGATGTCTACTGCTCTTCCCATTTACCCGATCTTCATTACAGATAAAGAGTATTTCAGGGGCGGCGCCAATCCGGTGTTCCGTCGCGATCAAACCAAATGGCGCAATACGGAAAACAAATACTGGGGAAGTGTTGGTGCGGAATGGCAGCCAATCAATGACCTTACCATTAAAGCAGTTGGGAATATCGATTACCTCACCTCTTTCGATGATCAGTTCGAATCTGCATTGTACATGGGCCGTACTGATGTACCGGGTATTGCTAAACGTTATATCTTCCATAATACGAATGTTACAGGAACAATCACCGCCAACTATAACTGGAGTCCAACAGATGATCATAAATTCAGTTTTCTCGCAGGTGCAGAAGCGCAGGAGTTTAAAAAGAAAGACTATAACGGTGATATATATACGTATACCGATAAACCTTTCTGGCAAAATAAATCACTTTACAAGCATGTACGCGATTCCCTGAAAGATGCAGGTCTGAGAAAAATGGATGAGAGAGATGCTTACACTTTCGTTTCCTTCTTCGGTAGGATCAACTACACATATAAAGACCGGTACGTGCTGCAATTGTTAGGACGTTCAGACGGCTCCTCCAAATTTGGGCCGAATAACAAATACGGCTTCTTCCCCGCAGTATCTGCTGCCTGGATCATTACTGAAGAAGATTTCATGAAGGATATCGATATAGTCCGTTTCCTCAAGCTCCGCGCCAGCTACGGTATTGTGGGCAATGCAGGTCTTGGTTCGGGCTTGTATTATTCCATGTTGTCTCCGGGTGGACAGCCGTTTGCAGGAAATTCAACGCTCTATCCTGATAATATCGGCAACCCTGATCTCAAATGGGAAACCATGCGCAATTTCGATGTGGCAGTGGAATTCTCACTCAAGAACAACAGGATCAGCGGTGAAATTGCTTACTACAATAAAACAACAGTAGACCAGTTGCTGAATGGCGCTATCCAGCCAAACGTCGGTTTTGCCAACGTAATGAGGAACCTGGACGGTGGAAAGATCGTCAATCGTGGTATTGAATTCAGTCTTACAGCCAAAGTGATAGAGACCAAAGACCTGAGTTGGACTGTTGGAGGAAATATCAGCAAGAACTATAATGAAGTGATCAGCCTCGGACAGCTGACGGCTGACGCGGTAGGTGGTGGAACAAACGATACACGTATCATTCCAGGTTATCCTGTAGGTACCAATTACCTGGTGCGTTTTGCCGGAGTGGACCCCAATGATGGTCTCCCCATCTGGCTCGACAGGAATGGAAAAACCACCAAGACATTCTCGCTGGATTATCGCGTGCCGGTTGGCAGTGTGATACCCGACTATGTAGGCGGCTTCAACAGTAATCTTACTTATAAAGGATTCGACCTGGGAGTTCTCTTCACTTATGCCATTGGTGGTAACCTCTATGATGGATCTGCAAAGCGCCAGGACGGAATCATAACAGACTGGGTTATACGGGAAGATCTTACAGACCGCTGGCAGAAACCCGGTGATATAGCAAAATATCCCAGGCTTACAATGAATACATCCAATTACGCAGGGCTTTCCAGCGAATGGCAGTACAACTCAACCCTGTTCCTGTATGATGCGGATTTCCTTCGCCTGCGCGAACTCACGCTGAGCTATACACTCCCATCGGACCTCTTCAAATCGGGAAGGGTCCGTGGCGTGAAAGTATTTGCTACAGGAATGAACCTGCTCACCTTCACCAAATATCCCGGCGGCGATCCTGAAATAGCCAGGGATTTTGAAAGTGCGCAGGACAGGAATATGAGCCCGAATGTTACATATCTCACTCCGCCCCAGCAAAAGGCATTCACATTCGGTGTAAACGTGAATTTCTAATCAATAAAGTATTGTCAGTTATGAACCATATCAAAAAATATCTCGTAATACTGATCGCCACTGCCGGACTGGGCCTGGTTGGTTGCAAAAAATTCCTGGAACGGCCGCCTGCAGGAAAACTGGAAGAAGAAAAAACCTTGATCCATAGCGATAGTCTGATGGCATTCCTCAATGGCTGTTACCCCACTGTTGCAGGAGATGTGTTGTACGGAGGAAGAATGTGGGTGATCAAAGAACTGATGGCTGATCACTTGTACGGAACATTGCTTACGGAAGACAATGGAGAGCTCTGGCGCAGGAAGACTTCCATCTTCGGAGCCTACAAGAATGATTTTTACAGGGAGATGTACCAGATCATCTACCGCTCCAATAAAGTGTTGCAGTACCTGCAATATGCAGACGACAACAAAAAAGCAAAAGCTGAAGGCGAGGCGAAATTCCTGCGTGGACTGATGCTTTTTGAAATAGTGCGTTTATGGGCACAACCTTATGGCAGTACTTCAGACAATAGCCAGGCTGGCGTTCCCGTTCGTTTGGTTCCGGACATCAGCCTGCTCGGCAGAAGTTCAGTAAAAGAAGTATATACACAGATACTCGCTGACCTAAATGATGCAGCCAACCTGCTGCCTCCCAACAATGGCGAATACCCTTCAAAATTCACGGCTATGGCCGCTCTTGCAAAAGTGTATTTCCAGATGAATGACTTTGCCAAAGCTTATGAATTCTCCAACCAGGTGATGGAAGAAGCTGAAAGGGCTGGTGCTGCATTCAGCTTTGATGCCGATGTAATGGACCGCTGGTCATTGGGGGAAAGTAAAGAAGGCATTTTCTCCATCAAGAGCAGGCAGGGAAACATCGAGCCTGGCGGCGAGATCCGCGGCCGATTCCGCAGCGATAACAATCCCAACCCTGTAATGAAGTATACACCCCAGACCAGAACACTTTTCAGCAGACCGGGAGACCTGAGAGCCGCATGGCTTATAGCCAGCAGCAGTCCTGATTATGCTGTTCTCACCAAATACAACATGAACAGTTTCGATCTGCAGATCATTTCTGTTACAGAGATCAAATTGATCCGCGCAGAATCTGCAGCCGAATTGGGTTCAAGTGAAGAACTTGATGTTGCAAGACAGGACCTCGATGATATTCTCGACCGTGCAGGACTTTCAACGGATCTGAGTGGCGCTACTGCCGCCCTCCTGATCAGTACCGCTCGCCGCGAACGTGAGCTGGAACTCATCGGAGAAGGCAGCCGCCTCGATGAGATCAAACGTATTGGCGTAAGGAATAATCAGAATATCGACAGGCGCGGTTCTCCCTACAACTGCAATGGCTTTATCCTGCAGTTCCCGGACATTGAAAAAGCAGGTAATGCCAGTTTTGTCAATAATCCCGAAGGAGGATGTTTCTAATCAACGATGTAAAAATGCTAAATATGAAAACGAAATTCATCATATTGTTCGCGCTCATTGCAACCATCGTTGGTTGCAAACCGGAGTCACTTCCCTATATCGGCGAGCCGCAAAACAAGTTCCAGTTTATCCAGGGCAACTGGCAACTGGATAAAGTGGTTCAGTCCGATCTCAATGCAGTGAAGTACAATTTCCCTTACAAAGAGCTGGATGTAACGTCTGTAGCTCCTTTCACGCAATTCAAATTGAACCTGGATCTGAACGGAGATCAGCCCGGGACCTTCACCACAACACCGGGATCTTCTCCGGTGATCATTCCCCTGGCAGATGGAAAATGGGAAGTGGATGATGCCAATTCCCCAAAGCAATTCAACCTGATCAAGGGAACCGATACCGTGAAAATGATGATGGGGTCCTATAACACTTTAAGCACCGGAAGGCTTCACCTGCGCCTGGTGAAAGGCGATGGTTCAAAGCAATTGCTGCAGTACGATTATTATTTCAAAAAGAACTAAACGAATTGCAATGAGAAAAATATTCATTCTAACAGTAACCTTGCTTTGCGCAAACTGGTTGCAGGCGCAATTCAATACAGTGGAATTTAAACCGAAGACCTTCACTGCTGAAGATGAAATCACATTTACGATAGACGTGAGCAGTGTGGCATCGCTTGCTGGAAAAACCGACCTGTATATCTGGATATGGGCTAATGATAACGCGCCGGGATACACGAAAGTGGACGGCGTTACCAATGGTGGCGTATGGGGCTCTTCCAAACCCGAAGCCAAAATGACCAATAAGGGGAACAATATATTTGAATACAAATTCCTGCCAACTTCCATGTTCGGTTTTGAACCGGGAAAACTCCTGCACTGGCAATTCCTTGTTAAGAACCAGGATGGCACTGCCCAATCAGGGAACTCTCCCAACTATGTTTTCGAGCCCATCGTTTTCATTCCTGTTCCGTTCCGCGTGTTTCCCAACAGGGTCAGCCCTTCAGATGTTGCTACTGTTTATTTCCACCAGGACCTGGCGCCCACAGTTGCAGAACAGCGCATGACACCCAAAACGGTTGTTGTGAGTTTGTACGATGAAGGCGGCGATCCCATCGGCACTGCAAAAACATGGAACCTGAAAGCCGAAGGCAACAAGGTTTGGTCATACTCTTTCATTCCAAATATTGCCTGGACAATCCCTGCCGGAAAAACGGCTTCCAAATTCAGTTTCAGGTTTGATGGAACAGGAAAGGATGTAAACGGGAACAACGTAAATATAACCGGAACAACTACTGAAAAAAATATTGATGCTTTACAATAAGCATCTCACTTCAATAACTGACATGTCATGAGATCAATACAAATTGCCTGCCGTTTGATCGTATTCAGCTTGCTGCTGGCCGCCTGCCAGAAAGTTGATTATGACAAAACTATAACTGGGGAAGGGATTGAAACGGGGACCTTCCGTATTCAGTCGCCCGCCACTGCTTCTAATATCGCGCTGAATGCGGCAACTCCTTCTGCTCCCCTGGTGATCAGATGGACTGCCGCCAAACCCGGCGTTGACAAACCGATCACTTACAAATGGGTGGCCGTAAAGAAAGGAGAAGATATCAGTAAATACACATTTGAACTTCCTGCAGACAATGATGGTAAAGCCACCACGCTGACCATCACGCAGGAAAAAATGGACCTCTATCTGTTCTCGAAAGGTATTCCCAACAAGGGTTCCGTAGAGCTTATCTGGTCTATCCAGGCTTCTAACGGTGAAACACAGGTGCTTTCGCAGGACCAGTTCCAGCTTACACTGAACAGGTTCACAGACGGTGCAACACCTTTCACGCTCTATGGACCTGAGCCCATCATCAATACAGCCACTGTAGATCCCACTTCCACTGCGGATTTCTATCAGTTCAAATGGCAAAAATCTGTAGCTGCCGCGGGCAGCCCCGCAGTGAAATACCGCGTGGTATTTGCTTTGGAAGATGGCGATTTTTCCGATCCGGTTTTCAGCATAGCTTCAGATAACAATGGATCTGATTCAGCACTCAAGATGACCTACAAGCAACTCAGCGACTCCCTCGACAAGAACGATCAGGACGACCTTTCCAAAGAAAATCGCCTGAAATGGGCAGTACAGGCCATCTCCGGAGACTGGGTGCAGTGGTCCGATGTGAATAATGCCATGAATATCCTGCGCCAGGTCCGCTTTTACGTTGTTGGAAAGATCGATGGATGGTCTGAATGGAATATCGACGACCCCCTGCAGATCATTCCCGACAAAGCCGCCGGACGCTACGCAAAAGTGTTCTATGCCTACCTGAAATTGAAAGCAGGTAATGAATTCAAATTCTTCAAAACAAAAGGAGACTGGGGCAGCGGATACGGACCCATCAGCGGGTCCAACGGAGAATATGAAACAGGATTCAATCAGGGTTCAGGAAACTTCAGTGTTGCTGCCGATGGCGTATATCGTGTTACAATCGATCTTTCAAAGAACAAAGTATATATCCAAAACAATCAGCCTGGCGTTATTGGTGAAGTACAACAACCAACATGGGACGTGAACAATATCCTGAGAGGATACCCTGTTGCTCATAATAAATTCATGTTCCTGGTTAATTCCGATGGCGCCAAACAATTCAAATTCAATGATGGCAATAACTGGGATGATGCAGAACCAAATCAAACCAGGATCTTTGGAATGGATGAAGAGAAACCGGGAATGCTTGTAAGCCCCGGAGGGAATATCACAGCATCAGGATCTCCTGTATCCAGGCTGGTTTGGGACGGTACCGATCCACAAGCTCTTAAATACACTACGGAAGCTGCTCACATGTATCTCATCGGAGATGCAACAGAAGGTGGATGGGATAACGCAAACGCCAATCTCCCTGAACTTACTTACCAGGGCAACGGCATTTGGAAAGGGACCAACATTCCTCTCACCGGTACCAAACAATTCAAATTCCTCCTGAAAAAAGGAACCTGGGATTTCAATTATGGCAGCACAGCCAATGAGCCCGGCCCGCTCACAGGTGATATCAAAGAAGGTGGAGCCAATATAGGTGTGGCCACCACCGGCAATTACACCGTTGAGATAGACGAATACAAACGGACCTATAAAGTATACTAACAGTCGGCAGAAATTGCCAAATAAAAACAGGGGTGTATCATAACGGGGATACCCCCTCTGTTTTCCTTCTCCTCTTTGAAATAATTATCCTTACCGGAACAAATGGCTTGCTATGATCAGGAAAAAATTGTTGTTGTTCATTTTCCTATTGCCCGTGCTGCCTGCATTGGCACAATTGATTTCTGTTAACCCTGCCTTCCCCAAAGAAACAGGACAAATAGAAATCACCCTTGATTGCACACAGGGCAATAAAGGTCTGATGGATTATGCCAACCCGGAAGATATCTACATTCATATCGGTCTTATCACCAGCGCCAGCGCCAACAACGGCGACTGGAAGCATTCAAAATTCGACTGGGCTACAACACCCCCCGAAGGAAAGCTCACTTCCCTCGGTAATAACAGGTATCATTACACGATCAACAACCTGCGCACCTGGATGGGCGTTCCCGCAGGTGAAACCATCTCCCATATCGTATTCCTGTTCCGCAATGGCAGCGGAAGCATGAAGCAGACCAATGCCAATACTGCGCTGAATGGAGGAGATATGTACCTGAAGGTGTATGACAACAATCAACATGCATCCTTTATCCAACCTCCTTACGAGCCATACTTTACTCCATCATTGTCTCCCATTCAAAAGCAGGTGGGCGATAACCTGCCTGTGAAATTTGCCGTGAACCAGGCCAGTGCGCTGGAACTTTTATTCAACGGAAACAGTATTGCAACAGTCGCCTCAGGCACTGAGATCACCGCCAACCCTGCAATCACAGCTTCCGGCAACCAGGAGCTGGTGGGGAAATATGTAGATGGCGGTGTAACCAAAAACCAAACCATCAATTTCTTTGTATCTCCTCCCGTTACTGAACAACCACTGCCTGCCGGTGTCCGCGATGGCATCAACTACGATCCCGCTGATCCCACTTCAGTTACCCTGGTGCTCTTCGCCCCCAACAAAACAAAAGCTACTGTACTCGGAGATTTCAATAACTGGACGGAGAACGCTGCCGCACAAATGTTCAAAACACCCGATGGGCAAAGGTTCTGGAAGAAAATCACCGGGCTGACATCCGGCACGGAATACGCATATCAATTCGAAATCGACAATACACTTCGCATTGCCGATCCTTACACGGAAAAAGTACTGGACCCCAACAATGATCCATATATCCCGTCCACCACATATCCCAATCTCAAACCTTATCCAACAGGCAAAACAAATGGGATCGTGAGTGTACTGCAAACAAATGCCCCTGCGTACAACTGGCAAAACAATAATTTCACCCGCCCGGATAAGCGTAATCTCATCGTGTATGAATTGCTGTTGCGTGATTTTGTTGCTGCCCACGACTGGACCACATTGAAAGACACGATCAGCTACCTCAAACGTTTAGGTATAAATGCTATTGAATTGTTACCCTTCAATGAATTTGAAGGCAATCTCAGCTGGGGATACAATCCATCGTTCTATTTCGCCCCCGACAAATATTATGGAACGAAGAATGCACTGAAAGCATTTATCGATGAGTGTCACAAACAAGGCATTGCCGTGATCATGGACATGGTGCTGAACCACTCATTTGGCCAGAGCCCGATGGTGCAGCTCTACTGGGACGCCGCCAATAACAGCCCGGCTGCCAATAGCCCCTGGTTCAACCCGTCCGCAAAACACCCTTACAATGTTGGCTACGATATGAACCATGAGTCTGCTGCCACACATTATTTTGTGAGTCGCGTTACGGAATTCTGGCTGAAAGAATACAAGCTCGATGGGTTTCGTTTCGATCTGAGTAAAGGATTTACACAGAAGAACTCCTGCACAACAGGCGGCTGCAGCTCACAGCAGGAAGTGGAGAACTGGAGCAAATACGATGCTTCGCGTGTGACTATCTGGAAAGGTTATTACGATACCATCATGAAGCATAACGCCGGCGCCTTCGTGATCCTGGAACATCTTTCAGAAAATAGCGAAGAAAAAGAACTGGCCAGTTATGGAATGTTATTCTGGGGAAACCTGAACTACAATTTCAACGAGGCAACCATGGGTTGGATGCAGAATTCCGATTTCAGCTGGGGCCTCAGCACTGCACGTGGCTGGGATAAGCAACATCTTGTGATGTACATGGAAAGCCACGATGAAGAAAGACTGATGTACAAAAACATCAATTATGGAAGAACGAACGGCGCTTACAATATCAAAGACCTCAATACAGCATTGAAGAGGAATGAGCTGGGAGCTGCATTCGGCATGCTGATGCCCGGCCCTAAAATGATCTGGCAATTCGGGGAACTGGGATATGATTTCAGTATCAACCGCTGCGGTGATGGAACGGTGAAAGACGAATGCCGGACAGATGCCAAGCCTATCAAATGGGATTATCAAACTGTGCCCGCCAGGAAAAACCTGTATGATGTGTATGCAAGAGTACTTGGACTGAGACAGCATTTTCTGTACAAGGATGTTTTTGCGGGAGGAGTGCTGGAAAAGGACTTCAGCACAGGCTTCAAATGGATGAAGATCGCTACAGACACGAGTTCCCTGGTAGTAGTGGGCAATTTTGAAGTAAGCCAGCAAACCGCCGGTGTATCTTTTCCGCGCACAGGCACCTGGTATGAATATTTTGGCGGACAGCCATTAATTGTTTCCGGAAGCGCACAAAGTATTACCTTGCAGCCCGGCGAGTACCGGATTTACATCAACCGGAATATTGCCTCTAATCCTACCCCAGTTCCGGAGATACCTACTATTAATCAAAATTTTCGTTTGGTTGTATATCCCAATCCTGTCAGCAGGTCAGGCCAGATCGAGTTCGAATTACCGGCCGGATCTTCAGTGTCTTTGAGTCTGACGAATATATATGGGCAAAGAATCGCGGACCTGTACAGCGGTGTAAGAGCCAAAGGAGTGCACCGTATTCCATTAGGTACTACAGGATTTGAATGGGGAAAGCTTCCAAAAGGAATGTATTTTTTACAGCTTTTAATGGGTGATAAAAAATTGGTTCGTCCTTTGATGGTTGAATGATTCAGCTCATCGAAGGCCAATGGTAGTTTATTCAAAACCACAATCATAATTCTGAAATAATGGGAACCGCTTTGCAGAAAACGATTCAGCAATTAAGATCCGAAAACAGGGAATATTTCCAGATAGCCATTTCCGTGGACTGTGTGATCTTTGGATTCGACAACAATGAACTGAAAGTACTGTTGATCAAATCCGACCTCGAAGAATTCCAGGACCAGTGGTCATTACTGGGAGACCTGGTGAAGCCGGATGAAAATCTCGACAATGCATCTTACCGCGTATTGAAAGAGCGTACCGGACTGGATGATGTGTACCTGGAACAGGTGTATACTTTCGGAGAAGTGAACCGCCACCCTGCAGGAAGGGTGATCACCACCGCTTATTATTCGCTCATCAATATCAAGGACCACCAGTTGAAACTGGCCCATAACGAACTGCACTGGCACCCCATCCGGGAGATCTCCACACTGGCCTTCGACCACCAGCAGATCCTGGATACCTGCCTGAAGCAGTTACAGAGCAAGATCAATGAACACCCTGTTGTGTTCAATCTCCTGCCTGAGAAATTTTCGCTTCGCGAATTGCAGGCCCTGTATGAAGCCATTCTCGGTGTAAAAATGGACAGAAGGAATTTCCGAAAGAAATTCTTCCTGATGGGATGGCTCGAAGATGTGAACGAACTGGAACAGGATGTGCCGCACAGACCGGGCAAGCTTTATCGCTTCGATCCCGACTGGGCAACCAAACCCAAAAGCAACAATAAGCTCACAGAAATAGAGAATTAATTCAAATCAGGTCAGGGTCCCGGATCTGCCAGACCATGAGCATTGGATAAAACAGACCTGGCAGCAAACGCCACAGGGAGTTTGTTGACCGGTCTGTTTTTGTGAACGAATTGAGTGATTTGAACGATAGAACTTCAGCCTACACAACATCCCGCTGATTATCGATGATGAACTGAATGATCTCCTCCAGAGGAATATCGATACGTGAAAGGGCATCGGTAATATCATCCCTGTTCACCTGCGCGGCAAAGGAAGCTGTCTTCAGTTTCTTCATCACACTCTTCACATCCATTCCCTCATACCTGGCAGGACGCACCAGTGCGCTTGCATGGATAAAGCCCGAGAGTTCATCAAACACATAGATCATCCTGTCCATTTTGTTATTCGGCTCCACGCCAAAATACCGCGGCCCATGTGATGCAATGCAATGGATCACCTCCGGATCTACATTCCTTTTTTCCAGTTCTTCGATAATAACCCTGCAATGATCATTCGGATATTTTTCCCAGTCGGCATCATGTAACAGTCCGGCCTGTTCCCATTTGCGGGCCGTTATTTCGTCTGCGCCTTCCCGTAGAATAGCCCATGCCTTCATTACGGCGGCCACCTGTTTCATATGGAGCCGTAGCCGTTCATTCGGCACCCATTCTTCCAGTAACTGATTGGCTTCTTCGTTTGACAGGAGACGTCCTGCATTGGCGGGATCTCCGAATTCAGAGCGGTTGAGTAGTAACAATGACATACCTCTAATTTACGCCAGACTCGCCGGACTCGGGATATGAAAAATACGGCTGCTGAAACAAACCGGCGCGGGAGAATAATAATGGGGCTTTGGTTTCATACCCCTCGCCGGCTATGTGGCCGCGGGTGCATCAGTGCTGAAGGAAATCAATAAAGGGGATGAGTTGGCTTGCTGTTTGAAATGAAAGAACAGGTTGGAATTATGCAGTGGTATCAATGAAGAAAATCAGTTAGGAGTTGAGAAAAGAAGAAGCAAGGAAATTGAGATGAATTGAACCAACATGAAATGAAAATAACGAAGGATGTTTTGTGTGGTCTTCATGTCCAACAAAAATTTGATGATTGCCTGAGTTTGGAAAAAAAGTGGATTTTCTAGTTTAATGAGAGCGGTGTGGAATAGTGCGTGCACAAAAAAAGCTAGGTCAACTGATGCATTATCGGGGGAGTGAGGCAAAGGTATGTGCATAAGCGGTCTTCGAAATATAAGCGAAGAAGCCCGGCTTCAGTTCCCCAAACCTCATCTCTCCATACAAAAGCCCAAAAATATCCTCCCGCGCCGGTATATTTCACAACCGCGTTGCACATCCTTTGCCGAACCGCAACCTGAGAACCCGCCTGTTTTGCCCTTTATTTTCCGCTTCCGGCGCAACTTCTATAAAAACACGTCAAAAATTTTATTGAATATCAGTTAATTACAAAACATCGCTCCAAAATATCTTCTTCGTTTCTTGTTTGTTCGAAGAGGATTTTGGTACCTTTGCGACCCTGTTTCCATTTTCCCCAGGTTGGTGGAGGAAAGAAGCAGGATAGTTTTCACAATTAACATTTTTACAAATGAGCAAACTTCATTTCACTACAAAACATGCGAATGCGGCTACCGTACAACGCAACTGGTTTGTTGTTGACGGTACCAATCAAACCGTGGGACGCATGTGTGCCAAAATTGCTTCTGTTCTTCGTGGTAAGAACAAGGCATATTATACGCCACATGTTGACACCGGAGATTACATTATCGTGATCAATGCAGACAAGGTTAAATTCACTGGCAACAAGATTGACGACAAGGAATACCTGACTTTCTCCGGATATCCTGGTGGTCAGAAAGCGGAAACTGCAAGGGAACTGCTGAAACGCAGACCAGAGCAGGTGGTTGAGCGCGCTGTAAGAGGCATGCTCCCCAAGAACCGTCTCGGCCGCAAGATGATCAAGAAATTATTTGTGTATGCCGGCGCTGAGCATCAGCACACTGCACAACAACCCAAAGAATTGAAATTTTAAGTAACGGATCTGAAAGTTTAAATCCATCTAAATTTCAACTTTTCAAATCGTCAAATTGAATTCATGGAAAAGCAAAAAAATGCAATTGGTCGTCGTAAAGAAGCTGTGACAAGGGTTTTCCTCAGCAAAGGAAACGGTAAGATCACAGTGAACGACAAAGACTATAAAGAATATTTCTCCCTCGCTTACCTGCAAAACCAGGTTGAGCTTCCTTTAAAAGCCACTCAAACTGCTGATAAGTATGATGTGAAGATCAATGCTGCCGGTGGTGGAATGAAAGGCCAGGCTGAAGCTGCAAAGCTCGGTATCGGCCGTGCGCTGCTGGAACTGAATGCTGAATTCCGTCCTGCCCTCAAAGCAGCCGGTGTTCTGAAACGTGATCCCCGTTCTGTTGAGCGTAAGAAATTCGGTCACAAGAAAGCTCGTCGTAGCTACCAGTTCAGCAAACGTTAACAGTAGCCTAAACAACATTTTTCAATTCAAATGGCTAATGGCTGCGGCCTGATAGCTAAAAGACAAATAAAAAATGGAAAATAACACTTCATTACAACAGCAATTACTTGATGCAGGTGTACACTTCGGTCACTTGCGTAAGAAGTGGAATCCCAAGATGCTGCCTTACATCTTCGCTGAGAAGAAAGGTATTCACATCATCGACCTGAATAAAACCACTGAACATCTGCAGGAAGCTGCAGCTGCTCTGAAGCAGATCGCTCGCAGCGGTAAAAAGATCATGTTCGTTGGTACTAAAAAACAAGCGAAAGAGATCGTTACTGAATGTGCACGCAGAGTGAACATGCCTTATGTTACTGAACGCTGGCTGGGTGGTATGCTCACCAACTTCAACACTGTTCGCAAGAGCGTGAAGAAGATGCAGAGCATCGACAAAATGCTGGGAGATGGCAGCGCAGAAAGCCTTACCAAAAAAGAGCGCCTCACTTTAGGCCGTGACCGCGATAAAATGGACAAAGTACTGGGTGGTATCGCTCAGCTGGGCCGTGTACCAACTGCCCTGTTCATCATCGACATCGGTCATGAGCATATCGCGCTGGCTGAAGCAAAACGTCTTGGTATCACTACCTTCGGAATGGTAGACACCAACTGTGATCCCAACAAAGTTGATTTCGCTATCCCGTCCAATGACGACGCTACAAAGTCTATCGCAATCATCACTCAATACATCACTGCTGCTATCGCAGAAGGTCTGGCTGAACGTCAGGCTGCCAAAGATGAAGACGTTGAAGAAGTAGCTGATGATGAAAAAGAAAAGAAAGCAGCACGTATCCAGGCTGAAGCTGAAGCTGAAGCAGGACGTGGTGGTGCTGGTCGCAGGCCAGGTGGCACAGGCGGTCATGGCGGCGGTCAGAAACGCCGTGTAGGTGGCCCCGGTGGCGGTGGCGCTAACCGCAGACCAGGTGGTGGCAGATAATTTTGTCTGACACAGAGAGGATTTCATTTTTTCAACTATCAATCTAATTATATGTCAACTGTTGCTATTACAGCTGCTGATATCAATAAGCTCCGTCAAATGACCGGCGCTGGTATGATGGACTGCCGCAAAGCCCTCACCGAAACTAACGGTGACTTTGAAGCAGCTATCGACTGGCTCCGCAAGAAAGGCGCTAAAGTGGCCGCTCTCCGTGGCGACCGCGAAGCAAAAGAAGGTGTAGTACTCGCAAAAACAACTGCCGACAACAAAACCGGCATCGCTGTTTGTGTTAGCTGCGAAACCGACTTCGTAAGCAAGAATGCTGACTTCATCGCATTTGCTCAATCTATCATCGACGCCGCCGTTGCCAACAACGTTAAAAGCGCTGATGAACTGAACAACGTTACCATCAATGGTGCTAAAGTTGCTGACATGATCAACGATAAACTCGCCGCCATAGGTGAGAAGATCGGTATCACCAAGTTCGAGCGCGTAGATGCTGACTATGTTGCTTCTTACATTCACGGTGCAAACCGCATCGGTGTACTCGTAGGTATGAACCAGGCTCAGGCAGAAGCAGGTAAAGATGTAGCCATGCAGATCGCTGCTATGAACCCTGTAGCTGTTGACGCTTCTTCTGTTCCCCAGTCTACCATCGACCGCGAAAGAGATATCGTGATGGAGCAGATGAAAGCTGATCCCAAAATGGCCGGCAAACCTGAAGAAATGATCGCCAAGATCGCTGAAGGTAAACTGAACGCCTTCTTCAAAGAAAGCACCCTGCTCAACCAGGCTTATGTGAAAGACAATGGTAAATCCGTTGCTGACTTCCTGAAGAGCGTAAGCGCTGACCTGAAGATCACAGAATTCAAACGCGTGGCTTTAGGATAAGCTCCGCTGATGAAATAGAAAAAGGGAATCTTTCGATTCCCTTTTTTATTGCCCGGAATGCTGTTTGGGACCAGCGCACCCAAAAAGTTTCAAAAAAAATCTTTTCTTTGCACGAACATTGATACCGGGATGGTATCCTTTACCATCTTCCACCGGTAGTGCAGAATAGAATTTTATTATTCAGAAATCTACAATTTATTACATGCTGCCAAAGTACAAACGTGTTCTGGTGAAGTTATCGGGCGAATCATTAATGGGAGATAAAAATTTTGGCATGGACCCGGTGATCATAGAACAATATGCGCGGGACATCAAAGAAATTGTAGAGCTGGGCGTGCAGGTAGCCATCGTTATCGGAGGAGGAAATATCTACCGTGGAATGAATGAAGCAGAAACCGGCATCGAAAGAGCCCATGGAGATTATATGGGAATGCTGGCAACAGTGATCAATGGAATGGCTATGCAGGCCATGCTGGAAAAGATCGGAGTGTATACCCGTCTTCAGAGTGCCATCAAGATGGAACAGATTGCAGAGCCTTACATTCGCAGGAGAGCTATCCGCCACGTAGAGAAAGGAAGAGTGGTGATCTTCGGAGCAGGGACCGGCAATCCTTATTTCACAACTGATACGGCGGGGTCGCTCAGGGCCATCGAAATCCAGGCCGATGTGATCCTCAAAGGAACCAGGGTGGATGGAATTTATACAGCAGATCCCGAGAAAGATCCCAAAGCAAAAAAGTATGAAACCATCACTTTCCAGGAATGTATCTCACAAAATCTGAAGGTAATGGATATGACCGCTTTCACGCTTTGCATGGAGAATAATCTTCCCATCATCGTGTTTGATATGAACAATCCGGGTAACCTTCGTAAAGTGATCTGCGGAGAGAAAGTCGGAACTTTGGTAAAAGGCTGAGGGTCAACAGATGAAAAATATTAAGTCAGCTATTTGCATATCTGAACTGATCGCATTAATTTAGGCAGATGAAAAACCACCAGACTGGTGGTTTTTTCATTCATCCCCATCCGTTCAAGTCCATTGAAAGACGCAAGTCTGCTCCGAAAAAAACCAACCCGGCCTCCTGGCCCTCTGAACCATTTTTATGAATGAATTGATTGTCATCCTGGGATATCAGATCTCTGTGGGCATATGGGAAATCCTCATATTCCAACTGGGCGCCATGGTGCTGGGATTCTTCATTCATTTCTTTATCGTTAGCCGCAGATCAGTTACTCCTTCCGCATCCGAACCATCTGTGCTGGCAGATGCCGCCATCGATCCCGGTGAATGGAAACTCAAATACCTGGAAGACCAGGACGTTCAGAAAAAAGTGCTGGACGAGCTCAAAAAAGAACTGACAGCCGCGCAGGAAAATGAAGAACTGCTCAATATAGAACTGGAAGAGCTCAAAAAGACCATTGAAGAATTGCAAGACAGGCCTGCGCCTGAAAAGCCCGCTGCTGCTGTTCCGGGCTACCTGCTTCCCGAGCAGCATCAACGCATCGCACGTATGCAGGAACAACTCGATGCAGCACGCGAGAACGAAAGGAAGTATGCAGAGATACAGTCCATGAACGATCAACTATCCGCACAACTCCATGAATGGCGCAAGATCAATATCGAACAGGAAGCACTGATCAAACAGTTACGCCAGGAACAGATATTAGTAGGCGAATTGAAAGAAAGACTTTCTCATACACAGGAAGAATTCATGAATATGCAGGAGAAGCTGAAGAAAATGGAGACTTATCTTGCTCAACCTCATTACAGGAATTTCGAGTATGAAGACCTGCAGCAAAACTACCTGAGGCTAACCAAAGACCACGATGAGCTCCGCTTCAAACAGATGACCATCCTGGAAGAGAACCAGCGCCTCACCAGGCTGATGGCGGATACGGAGGACAAACTTCGCGAAGCCAATTTCCAACGTCAGGGGCTGCTGAAAAAGATCACTTACCTGGAAGAGCTCACCTTTGATCTGCAACAAATAAGCGGACACAATAAAAAACTTGAAATGCAGTTGAAACGCCTCAGCGAGATCGAGAGCCTCATCAGCAAATCCACTACTGGCCGCAAGTCTGAAGGGTAATTTCTCTGCAACTGAGTCCCCTTATTCCCTTGTTTACACAAAGTTTATGCCCATCCCCTGAATAGGGTATTGTTTACATATGTGGATATATGTACATTTAATGAAACAATTATCACTATGAACCTAATTCAACGCGCCAAAGACATACTGCTCACTCCAAAAACAGAATGGAATGTAGTGGCAGGTGAAAAGGCAACATTGGGATCCCTGCTTACAGGTTATGTACTTCCTTTATCATTGATCCCCGCAGTAGCGGGCTTTTTGGGAATGATGTTTTTTGCAGGAGCTTTTTGGGGAATGGGATTTGGAATCGCTATGGCGATAGTATCTGTTGTTGGATCGATCCTGGCTTTTGTGATCGGTTCTTACATTATTGATGCACTGGCGCCTTCTTTTAAATCGGAAAAGAATATTGGAGCTTCTGCTCAATTGATGGCCTATTCCGCAACAGCTATCTGGGTTGCGGGCATCCTGTCGATTGTTCCTGTTTTGAACTGGCTGGCTGCCCTGGCAGGCGCAGCTTACGCTATTTACCTGATGTACCTTGGCCTTGGCCCGGTAAAGAAAACGCCCGAAGATCAACGAGTACTCTATGTGATCATCGCAATTATCATCTATTGGGTAATCTATGCAATCATAGCATTGTTTATCGGGACCATGATCGTTGGAGCCATCTTTATGGGAGGAGCAAGCATGATGAGGGGAGCTGCCGGTTTTTAAGTATTTATAATTCATTTCATTTAATCAATATCAGCACCGTTTATGATAACGGTGCTTTTTTATTTGTACGAATTGAAGGAGTTTTGCTGAATAAACTATTCCGATGAGTTCTATCGCTGCTATCAGAACAGAATACCGTCAACGTTCCCTCTCAGAAAATGATGTACAGGCAGATCCCATTTCGCAGTTTGGCAAATGGTGGGGGGAAGCTGTATCTGCGCACATTGATGAAGTTAACGCTATGACGCTGGCCACCGCCTCCGTGGATGGATTGCCTGCAGCGCGTATCGTTTTGCTGAAAGATTTCGATACACGCGGCTTTGTGTTCTTCACCAATTATGAAAGTTTCAAAGGACAACAACTATTGGAGAACCCGCGTGCCTGCCTGGTTTTCTTCTGGAAAGAATTGGAAAGACAGGTGCGAATAACAGGACTGGTAGAGAGAGTTCCTGCGGAAGAAAGCGATGCCTACTTCAACAGCCGTCCTGAAGGAAGCCGTCTTAGCGCCTGGGTTTCACCACAAAGCCAGGTTATAGAGAACAGGGAATGGCTGGATATAGAAGAAGCAAAAAAGAAGGATGAGTTCAGCGGAAAAACAATTGTACGTCCCGCACATTGGGGCGGCTATCTTGTAAAACCTGTGATCATGGAATTCTGGCAGGGTAGACCCAGCAGGTTACACGACAGGATCCAGTATAGTTTGAATGAAAAAGGAGCATGGCAGATCGAGCGTCTGGCTCCATAGAAAGAAGAAACAAAAGAAGGGATAAGTTGAAAAGTTAACGGCTGGACAGCTGATCCTGCTGATAACTTTTCAACCTCTTATCGCAAGCCTATTTGTTGTCGCCTTTAGCGGCAACTTTTTTTGTTCTTGCTGGTCTGCTTTTTCCGTAAGATCCTTTGAAGATCTTTCCTTTCTTGGTTTTTTTATCACCTCTGCCCATGTTGAAAAGAATTTGTAAATGAATAAATGTCGAACAGCAAAAATACCAAAAAAAAAGTCCCGATACTAAGAGTATCGGAACTTTCCGTGCAGTTGATGCAGCTTTTATAATTTAGCTTGCAGCTCTTTACCTGCTTTGAAACGGGCAACTTTCTTCGCCTTGATCTTAATCACAGCGCCAGTTTGGGGATTGCGTCCGTTGCGTGCAGCTCTTTTGGAAACGGAGAAAGTTCCGAAACCTACCAGAGTTACTTTACCACCACCTTTCAGGGTTTTGGTAACTGCTTCTACGAAAGAATCCAAAGTAGCGTTAGCTTGTGTTTTAGTGATACCTGCATCATCAGCAAGCTTGGCAATTAATTCAGCTTTGTTCATAGTGTAATGTTTTAAATATGCAGGAACAAATTTAGCCGCTTTTTGTTTCCAACAAAATTTTTCTCTGCTAAAATTATCAATTGTGAAATTGGCTGCAAACCGCTTGGGGCAAGGATTATAGGAAAACTACTATTCCCGGGGGTAACCCTTTTTCGCAATCTTTGTGCTTTGAAACCCACTACCAGACTGTGTTTCACGGCGTCCGGCTGAAATGCGGTACAGCAGCGGGTTTGAAAGGAATATACAATAAATTTTTACTCCCTGCCGATTAAAATAATCTTATCCACACTCAGTTCACAATCTCCATTACGCTGCGAAATGCAATGAAATTATTGCCCCATTTATTGTATCCATCTTCACGCAAACTGTGTGAGTACTGGTTAATATAGCGTTCATAATCGGCGAACTCATTTGCATAATACTGGGCAGCGTAGGTTGGTCCTTCCTCCTCGTCCTGTTCCAGCACTTTTACCAGTTGGTTCTTTGAAAAGCAGCCGGTAGCCATTACATCCGGCATATGCGTTTTGATCATCCACTCCATCCACGCGTCGTGAATGGCCCAGCTTACTTTGATTGTTACATTATAAATGATCATGGGTTTTTGATTTAAGCGAGCTCGAGAAAAACAGGACAATGGTCGCTTTGCTTCACATCAGGATAGATAGCGGCAGCTTTCACGCGCGGGGCGAGGCTCTCAGTAACGTTGATATAATCGATCCTCCAGCCTTTGTTCTGCGCGCGAACCGTTGGGAAACGCTGGCTCCACCAGGTATACCAGTGAGGATCGGGATTGAGCTTGCGAAAAGTATCTATCCAGCCGGCGCCATAGAATTTATCCAACCATAACCTTTCTTCAGGCAGGAAACCGGAAGATTTCTTGTTGCCTTTCGGATCATGGATATCTATTTCTGTATGTGCAATATTGTAATCGCCACAAAGTACCAGGTTGGGTTTGGTTTGTCTGAGCTCAGACACATATTCAAAAATCTCATCTAACCAGGAATATTTATAGGTCTGTCTTTCATCGCCTGAAGTACCGGAAGGGAAATAGGCGTTGATGATCCGGATATCGCCCAGGTCAATCTGTAACACCCTTCCTTCATCATCGCTGACCTGGTGGCCGGTACCGTATACAACATTGTCCGCTTTCTGTTTGGAGAAGATGGCCACGCCACTGTATCCTTTTTTTTGAGCGCTGAACCAATAGTCGTGAAACCCAAGGTCCGTGAATTGTTTATAATCTACATTATCGCGATGGGCCTTGGTTTCCTGCAGACAGATCACATCGGCGGGATCGGTTTTCAACCAATCCATCAGTCCCTTATTCATTGCAGCGCGAAGGCCGTTAACATTATAACTGATGATGCGCATGAGAATATTCTTTAATTTGGCTGGCAATTTACACCTTTGGTATGGAAGCAGCATCAGCAAAAAAAAGACAGGTAGCACCCATCATCCCTCCAAAAGAGCATGTGTACCTCGACGGGCCGAAGAGCCGTGGCTATGAAGCAAAATTCATTTGGAAAGTAGCGATGCAGTTCCTGAAATCCTTCAGGACCCTGCACTTCACCGGACCCTGTATTACCTTATTCGGATCAGCAAGGTTCAAGGAGGACCATCCTTATTATAAAGTTGCCAGGGATTTCGGACAGCGTATCGGAGAGCTGGGATTCACTACAATGACCGGTGGCGGACCAGGCGTCATGGAAGCCGCCAACCGCGGGGCTTTCGAACACGGATACCAGTCCGTAGGATGCAATATCATGTTGCCCTTCGAACAGCATGCCAACCCCTACCTGCACAAATCCCTCATGTTCGAACATTTCTTTGTGCGCAAGGTAGTGATGGTGAAATACTCCTACGCTTTCATCATCCTGCCGGGAGGATTTGGCACCATGGATGAATTCTTTGAAACCCTCACACTGGTGCAGACCCAAACCATTACACAATTCCCTATCGTATTATTTGGAAAAGTGTACCACCAGGAACTCTGGGATTACCTGGAATTCATGTCGGAGCAGGGAACTATCTCAAAGGAAGATCTTAACCTGGTGCTGCTTACAGATGATATGGACGAAGCCATGCATCATATCCGGACCTATATCACAACCAATTTCAAAGTAAAACCACGGAAACGCCAGTGGTGGCTGTTTGAAAAGAAATAGAGAGTGGCAGGGGCTGACTAAAAAGGTGGAGAGCTGGCAGTCGCTCGCCTCCGGCGAGTGACTTGTATTTGTTCGCCTCCGGCGAACACCGCGTCGCCGGAGGCGACTAAACAAAAGTCACTCGCCGGAGGCGAGCGACTGCCACTCCCGATGAACTAACCTGCATCCTGACCGGCTACATTGATCCAATTTTGTGTTAACTTCGGAACGACCTTCACTCGTACCCGCGGTTTACTTCTACTTTTGCTGCCTTTTAATTTATATAACTCCAACTCACCGTTATGCGTAAGTGGCTGTTGAAGCGCTTGATGATTGCAGGATGTACGTTACTGGGATTATTATTGATCACTTTCCTCCTGCCTTATTTTTTCCCTGAGTTCGTTGCTAAAAAGATCAGGAATTGGTCTAACAAAGCACTGGCCACCGAAGTGAATTTCTCCAAAGCCAGGTTAAGTTTCTTTAACCATTTTCCGTCGCTTACGCTTACCCTGCACGATTTCACCCTGAAAGGTTCCGCACCCTTCAGCAATGCCAACCTGGTAGCTGCCGATGAAGTGGCGCTGGGCATCGACCTCCGTTCGGTTTTTGCCAGCCAGATCAATATCAACCAGATCTTTCTGGACAAAGGAAAGATCGATATCCAGGTTTCTGAAAATGGAGAGGCCAATTATAATGTATACAAGTCGGAGCCCGATACCGCCACCACTACCACCAGCATTGATTCCGCAAGCGCTTCCCTCAGGCTTGAAAATATCCACCTGGATGAAACCGAGCTGGTGTATAACGACCAGTCCCTGCCACTAACGGTGACGGCCAAAGGATTCCATTATACCGGCTCCGGCGACCTCAGCAAAGCCATTTTTGATCTGCATTCAGAAATAAAGGCCGATAGCTTCAAACTCAGTTACGGCGGAGAAACTTATATCACCGATAAAAAACTGCAGGCCGATCTCATCACCAAGATCAATACCAACTCGCTTACCTTGTTGTTCGAAAAGAATGACCTGCTGATCAATCGTCTCCCAGTTCAGTTACACGGCATTTTCGAATTCCTGAAGGATGGTTACAATCTGGACTTCAACCTTCGTTCCAAAGAAACAGACCTCCATGATCTGATCACAGCCCTGCCGCAGGAATACCTCAAATACTTCGACAACACCGAGATCAAGGGCCACACGGAAATAGAAGCATCGCTAAAAGGAAATTACAGTGCTGCCACCAACGATATGCCCAGCCTGCTTTTCAAGATGATGGTGAAAGATGGCTTTGTGTCGCATAACAAAGCAGCCCTGCCGGCAAAGAACCTGCGCCTCAACCTGGATGCAAGACTGCCCAAGCTGAACACAGACAGTCTTTATATCAGCATCGATTCTTTCTTCTTCAATATCGAAAAAGATTATTTCAACTCAGTGGTCCTGGTCCGTGGATTGAATGTTCCCTATCTCAAATCGAGCCTCCAGGCAGATATGGACCTCGGAAATATGGCTGCTGCATTCGGACTGAAGGATATGGAATTCAAAGGCAGGTACAAGCTCAACTTCAATGCAGACGGCACTTATACAACAGGACAAAGAAAGGGCAGCTTCCGCAAAGACACCGTGATCACCAGCATTCCTGCATTCAGCCTGGAATCATCGCTCACCAATGGTTTTATCAAGTTTGCAGCATTGCCACAGGGAGTGGAGCAGATCAGCCTTAAGCTGAATGCTTCGTGTAAGGATGGTGTTTATGAACATACACAACTGAATATTGAAGACATCAATGCCAGGGTGCTATCCAACTTCATCAAGGGCCATTTCAAGATCACCAATGAAGCAGACTTTCCGCTGGAAGGCCAGTTACAGACCGTATTCCATCTCTCCGATATCAAACAGTTCTATCCGCTCGATAGCCTGGATTTGAACGGAGACCTGAACATCGATATCAATACCAAAGGGAAGTACAATCCGGCCAAAAGACTTTTTCCGGTGACCACCGCCTTGCTGAAACTCAATAACGGATCGATCAAAACCAAATACTACCCGGCGCCTTTGCAAAAGATCAATATAGACGCCACCGTGATCAACAACACCGGCAAAATGAACGATCTGAAAGTAGACCTGAAACCGGTTTCCTTTGAACTGGATAATCTGCCCTTCATGGTGCAGGCCAGCCTTCAGCATTTCAATGACCTCCGTTATGCGATTGCGTCCAAAGGAATACTTGACCTGGGTAAGATCTACAAGGTATTTGCCATTGAAGGATACAACCTGAACGGCTTCATTCAAACCGACCTCTCGCTCCGCGGCCGCCAGAGTGATGCTACGGCTGGCCGCTATGAAAAGCTCTTCAATAAGGGAACAATGAAAGTCCGCAACATTGCCCTCACCACGGAAATGCTGCCTAAGCCTTTCTTTATCACCAATGGCCTCTTCCGTTTTGACCAGGATAAAATGTGGTTCGATACCTTCAAAGCCAACTACGGCAATACCAATATGGTGATGAACGGATACCTCTTCAATGTATTCAATTATGCCTTCAAACCGAAGGAAGCGCTCAAGGGTAAATTCGAACTGAGCACTCCGCGTTTCTATGTTGACGAATGGATGGTGTTCTCCGGCTCTCCGGATGCATCTTCCACAAGCAATAGCAGCGCTTCCGGCGTGGTAATGATTCCCGAAAATCTGGATCTTACATTCACCGCCAATGCGGGTAAGGTTTTATACCAGGGCATCGAGCTCTATGATTTCAAAGGTGGACTTACCGTTGCCAATGGCGAACTGACCTTACAGGAAACAGGATTCACGCTGGTAGATGCTCCCATCGTGATGGATGGCACTTACAAAAGCAATTCTCCTTACAAAGCATATTTCGATTACCATGTGAAAGCTGACACACTGGATGTGAAAAAGGCATACAAGGGGATCGATATTTTCCGCCAGATGGCGCCGGCGGCAGCTAAAGCAGAAGGGCAAATTTCCCTGGATTACAGTCTCAGTGGCCGTTTGAATTCGAGTATGATGCCGGTGTATCCTTCATTGAAAGGCGAAGGCATGATCTCTGTTCAGAAAGTGAAGATGAAAGGATTTCGATTGATGAATGCCGTTAGCGACGCCACCGGTAAGGATGGTATCAAGGACCCGGACCTCTCCAAAGTGGATATCAAAACGAAGATCGCGAACAATATCATTACCATCGAGCGCGTGAAAATGAAAGTGTCCGGCTTCCGCCCAAGGTTTGAAGGGCAGGTAAGTTTCGATGGAAAGTTCAATCTGCATGGCCGTTTGGGCCTGCCACCGTTTGGCATTATCGGAATTCCGTTTTCGGTTACCGGGAACAGGGATAATCCGAAAGTGAAATTGAAGAGATCGAAAGAGGGAGATGAGCTGGAGGAAGAGAAAGATGAGGAGGAAGAAGAGACGATAAAGTCAGATTCGACTAACATTAGTCAATGAGTCATAGCACAAGCATCCTTGTAAATCGAATACTTAGTATTTGTTTTACAAGGATGTTTTGGTTTTTACATTAAAGCAACGCATCGGTATGTTGTTTATCCATGGGTAGAAAAAGTTCCATTAGGGGATAATGTCATCGCGGTTTCATTAGCAGAAATGATGGAAATAATAGGTCAAAAAAGAAACAAATAGGGGCTCTGACTAAAAGGTAGCATCTTGGCTTTTCGGGGAGCCCACTCGCTCGCCTCCCGGCGAGTGAGTTTTATTCAGTCGCCTCTGGCGACGCGGTGTTCGCCGGAGGCGAACAAATACAAGTCACTCGCCGGGAGGCGAGCGACTGCCAGCTCTCTGACCTTTTTGGTCAGCCCCGTTTCCTTTTATTATTTCAGCATTTATTACGCTTCATATTCCAGTACGGGTCTCAGCCAGCGCTCCACATCTTCTATACTCATGCCCTTACGTTTTGCATAATCCACTACCTGGTCTTTCTGGATCTTACCAATTCCGAAGTACTGGCTTTGCGGATGCGCAAAGTACCAGCCACTCACAGATGAGGCGGGATACATCGCCAGTGATTCCGTGAGCGTGATGCCTGTGGCAGCTTCACCTCCCAGCAGATCGAAGAGTTTGTATTTCTCGGTATGATCAGGGCAGGCGGGATAACCGGGAGCCGGACGGATACCGGAATATTTTTCTGTAATAAGTTCTTCATTGGTGAAATGCTCATCCGATGCATAGCCCCAGTATTCTTTGCGCACACGCTCATGCAGGTATTCTGCAAAAGCTTCCACCAGCCTGTCTGCCAGCACCTGCACCATGATCTTGTTGTAATCATCGTGTGATTGGATAAATCTTTCCAGGTGAGGTTCGATGCCTTTAATGGTAACGGTGAATGCTCCCATGTAATCAGCAAATGGCTGGTTGGCAATGGATGCAGGTTTAATGAAATCTGCCAGGCTGATATTCGGTTGATCGGCTGCTTTCTTGATCTGCTGGCGAAGGAACTCCAGGTTCACCACTTCGTTGCCGTTCTTCAGTTCAACGGTATCGGGAGCAGTCTGCTGTGCAGGCCAGAAGCCGATCACACCTTGAGGTGTAAGCCATTTTTCATCGATGATCTGTTGCAGCAGTTTATTGGCGTCTTCGTATAATTTGGTGGCTTCTTTTCCTACTACTTTATCCGTGAGGATGGCCGGGAATTTTCCATGTAGTTCCCAGGCGATGAAGAAAGGACCCCAGTCGATATACTTTGCAATGTCTGCCAGTGGCACATCCGGGAATTGTTTGGTGCCGGTGAAGGTGGGTGCGATGGGCTGGAACGAAGGCCAGTCGATCTTCACAGGGTTTTGCTGCGCCTGCTCGAAAGTGAGATATTGCTTCACCGTTTTCTTGCTGGCGAAATCTTCCTTGAGCTTTACGTACTCTGTTTTTATTTTATCCAGGTAAGGAGCTTTCTGTTCTTCACTCAGCAGGGAACCGGCAACGGTTACACTGCGTGATGCGTCGAGAACGTGTACTACGCCAAGGTCGTATTCCGGCGCGATCCTAACGGCAGTGTGCATGCGCGATGTGGTGGCGCCTCCGATGAGCAGTGGCTGCTTCATGTTGCGGCGTTTCATTTCACGGGCTACGTGTACCATCTCATCCAATGAAGGAGTGATGAGGCCGCTAAGACCGATAATGTCCACTTTTTCTTTTTCTGCTGTTTCCAGGATCTTGTCGGCAGGCACCATCACACCGAGGTCGATGATATCATAACCGTTACAGCCGAGTACTACGCCAACGATATTCTTACCGATATCATGCACATCGCCTTTTACGGTGGCCAGGAGGATCCTGGCGGCCCCGCCGGCGCTGGCATTCGGATTGTTTCTTTTTTCTTCTTCGATATAGGGAGTGAGGATGGCCACGCTCTTTTTCATTACGCGTGCGCTTTTCACTACCTGTGGCAAGAACATTTTTCCACTTCCGAAGAGGTCGCCCACTACGTTCATGCCGTCCATCAGTGGTCCTTCGATCACTTCGAGAGGGCGTGCATATTTCTGGCGGGCTTCCTCCGTGTCCTGATCGATAAAGTCTGTGATACCATTCACCAGTGCGTGCTTGAGGCGTTCTTCCACGGAGTTGTTGCGCCAGGCTTCGTCTTTTACTTCAGTCTTGTCTTTCGCTTTAACCGTTTCTGCGAAAGTGATGAGACGATCGGTAGCATCCGGTCGTTTGTTGAAGATCACATCTTCACAAAGTTCCCTGAGCTGTGGTTCGATCTCATCATACACTACCAGTTGTCCGGCATTCACGATGCCCATATCCATCCCGGCCCTGATGGCATAGAGGAGGAATACGCTGTGCATGGCTTCGCGTACGGGCTCATTGCCGCGGAAGGAAAAGGAGATATTACTCACGCCGCCGCTGATCTTGGCCAGTGGCATGCGTTGTTTGATCACGCGTGTGGCTTCGATGAAGTCGATAGCATAGTTATTGTGCTCTTCGATGCCGGTGGCAATGGCGAAGATATTGGGGTCGAAGATGATGTCCTGCGGATCGAAGCCTACTTCTTCCGTAAGGATCTTGTAGGCCTTGGTGCAGATGTCAACACGCCTGTCGAAGGTATCGGCCTGTCCCTGTTCATCGAAAGCCATCACTACAACAGCGGCTCCGAACATGCGGCAGATCTGTGCTTCGCGAATGAATTTCTCCACGCCTTCTTTCATGGAGATGGAGTTCACGATACATTTTCCCTGTACGCATTTGAGGCCCGCTTCGATGATCTCGAACTTGGAGCTGTCGATCATGATGGGGATCCTGGCGATATCCGGTTCGCTTTGCAGGAGATTGAGGAAGGTGGTCATGGCTTTGACGCCGTCCAGGAGGGCATCGTCCATGTTCACGTCCAGGATCTGCGCCCCGCTTTCCACTTGCTGGCGGGCGACGCTGAGGGCTTCTTCGTATTTGTTTTCGCGGATGAGCCGGGCGAATTTCTTCGATCCGGTTACATTCGTTCTTTCACCTACGTTCACAAAGAGGGTTTCAGGACGGATCACCAGCGGTTCTAATCCTGATAAACGCAGGTAAGGCTTGATACTAACGGTGTCGCTCATTTCAAAAATTTAAGGAGCTGCTTTTACAGCAGGTCCGGCTTCTTCAAAGTTGGTCCGGTACTGCGCGGGGCTTCTCAGAGAGAAGGTTCCAGTACCGGCAGTTCTCTTGGTTTAAATGATTTCACATGCTCTGCAATATGACGGATATGGTCAGGCGTAGTGCCGCAACATCCGCCTACGATGTTCACAAATCCTTGCTGGGCCCATTCTTCAATGAAGTGGGCTGTTTGTTCGGGTTGTTCATCGTATTCTCCCATGGCATTGGGAAGACCGGCATTGGGATAGGCCGATGTATAGCAGGCGGCGATCTGGCTGAGCTCTTCAATATGCGCACGCATGTCGTTGGCGCCGAGAGCGCAGTTGAGGCCGATGCTGAGTGGCTTCGCGTGCATCACGGATGTATAGAATGCTTCCAGTGTTTGACCGCTCAGGGTCCTGCCGGATGCATCGGTGATGGTACCGCTGATCATGATGGGCAGTTCCGGAAGTTTGGTATCGTGGAAGAATTTCTTGATGGCAAAGATGGCGGCTTTCGAGTTGAGTGTATCGAAGATGGTCTCGATCAGCAGCAGGTGAACGCCGCCTTCCACTAAACCTTTAACCTGATCATAGTAGCCTTTCATCGCTTCATCGAAAGTAAGGGCGCGATAGCCGGGATTATTCACATCGGGAGAAAGGCTCAGCGTTTTATTGAGCGGCCCGATGGCGCCGGCAACATAACGCGGTTTGGAAGGGTCTTTGGCTGTATATTCATCCGTTGCCTCGCGTGCGATGCGTGCAGACGCTACATTCTGTTCGTATGCAAACTCCTGCATGCCATATTCGGCCTGTGCAATAACGGTGGCAGAGAAAGTATTCGTTTCAATGATATCCGCTCCTGCCTCCAGGTATTCGCGATGAATAGCTCCGATGATCTGAGGCTGCGTGAGAGAAAGGATCTCGTTATTGCCTTTGATGTCCGAAGGCCAGTTCCTGAAACGCTCTCCGCGATAATCTTCTTCAGTGAGTTTATACCGCTGGATCATGGTGCCCATGGCTCCGTCGATAATCAGGATGCGCTTGTTCAGCTCATTTCTAATGTCCATACCTTACAATATTTAATTGTACAACAATCCGGACTATATGCTAACTGCATATGCCGTCAATCAAAGTAGAACTGGTATAAACGTTGGGAAATTATGAGGTGTTTTTCCTTGCGTTCATTAGTTCCGTTTTTATGCCCTGCCCGCGTTAGCGGGAGACAACAGGCCGAACAATAAACAAATCCGCCTGTGGATTTTACAAATTTACGGTATCCCTGCCTAATTACAAAGGGCAGGCTGTCAGCGGTTGCTGACATAGCTTTCAACGGGTAACCTGTTGGAGATGGACCGGGCCAGGGTCATTTCATCTGCATATTCCAGTTCGCCTCCGAAGGAGATGCCACGCGCGATTGTAGTGACCTTTACGGGCAATGGGGCCAGTTTCTTTTGAATATAGTAGATGGTGGTATCGCCCTGGATATTGGGATTGAGGGCGAAGATCACTTCTTCGGGCTGGTCATTTTTAATACGCTGCACCAGGGCTTCGATATTGAGCTGATCAGGACCGATGCCGTCCAGCGGTGAGATGATCCCCCCGAGAATATGGTAAGTTCCGCTGAATTGCTGGGTGCTTTCAATGGCAATCACATCCCTGATGCTTTCCACCACGCAGATGAGGTTTTGTTTGCGAAGGGGATTGGAACAGATGGCGCAGATCTCCGTGTCTGATACATTGAAGCAGCGCTGGCAGAACTTGATCTCCTGTCGCATACGCAGGATTGCTTCTCCGAAACTTTCCACTTTTTCAGTTTCTGTTTTCAGTAAATGCAATACCAGCCTGAGCGCGGTCTTTTTACCGATACCCGGGAGCCTGGCAAATTCATTCACTGCATTCTCTAGTAATTCGGACGAAAATTGCATAGTGTAAAGGTACGCATTTGATGCCTGCCTTTAATGAAAATGAAGCTATAAAGTGATGTCGATCTCATTGTCCCAATTAGCCTTCACCGTTACTTTCCGCGGCACTGATATTACCTTTTCGGGTTGGATATGTTTACCGAAGAATTCGCCGGGATCATAAATGCCGTTCTTATTGTCGTCGAACAGGATGCGGATATCATATTCGCCGGGCTGGAAGAGTTTGGCGTAGAAATCACGACTGGTGAATGGATAGGAATATTTCACGGCATTGTTCTGCACAAACAGGAGAACAGGGTTTTTGGTGAGGTCCAGGTTGATGAAACGAAGTCTTACCAGGCCGTACTCACTGTTCTTCTTTGTGCGGAAGGCCAGGGTGTCGGCTTTGAGCAGTTCCTTGCCGAGTGTGTCAGTGGCAAAACCGGGATAGAAGAGCATTTTGTAAGCCGTGTTTTCCGTCCAGGGATAATAGATGGAAACGAATTTATTGCTGGTGTCCCGCACGATGGTGTAGCCTTCCAGCGGTTCATTCTCTTCATTGGCGAGGACCAGTTTGGTGGAATCATATGATTGCACCGGAGCCTCTCTGAACGTGATTTTCAGCGTATCCAGCAGATCAAAGGAGCCGCCGGACGCATTGACATCGAATTTCAGTCTTTTGTCTTTGGGATCTGTTTTTGCCGGTTGTTTTGCAGGAGGCGTTTTTTGAGGCGCAGCGGTATCTTTCTCTAAGTATGCGTACAAGGTGATATCGCCGGGATCAGTTGTATTGATGGGCTTGTCTGCAAAGCCAAAGAGCTGTGCATTGCTCATGTATTTTCTCTGTCCGCCTTCATCCTTCAATGCATAGATATTGAAAGTGCCGGGAGGAAGGTGGTTAAAGGTGAATTTGCCTTCATTGTCCAGTCGGGCCACATAACGCGGACGGTCCTTGATCACAGCGGAATCATCCAGGTTATTGTGCAATATCACTATCAGCGTGGAATCAGGCATGCCAGTTTCAGCAATGATCACATTGCCGCTGACAGTGAGTGAGTCCAGGGTTGTTCCCGTGGTAAATACGTAAGTGAAGTTCTTAAATACATTGCCTTCATTGATGTCTTTGAGTGCATTCCCAAAATCGAAAGCATAGGTGGTATTCGGTTCCAGAGTATCCTTGATGGTTACGGTAATTGTTCTGAGCTTATTGGTAACAGTAGGGTTGATCTTGGGTGTAGGCGATACAAGGAGGTTTTCCTGCACATTATCTACCTGCACATATTCATCGAATTCAAATACAATTTTCTTGCTGTTGAAATTGCGGGTGGAATCACCGGGCAATGCTCTTACCAGTCTGGGAGGAAGGGAGTCACGCGGTCCACCGGTGGGTGGAGCGATATTGGCACAACCTGGACTGCTTACCATACTAACTGCGATAGCGAATACTACCAGCGCAGCAACAAACAAATTATTGATCTTACGCATATATCTGGGATACAGTCTGCAAACTTAGTTGGTTTATTGATAAGATTCTGCTAAACCTCGGAGTGTGGCCAATGGGGACTAAAAATGCCTATTGAGTTTACCCGGGGAGCAGTCGCTCGCCTCTGGCGAGTGACCTGTATTGGTTCGCCTCCGGCGAACACTGCGTCGCCGGAGGCGACTAAATAGAAGTCTCGCCGGGAGGCGAGCGACTGCCAGCCCTCCAAACTTTCTTGTCACCCTGCCAGCACCCTGCTATTCCAGTTCATCTTCCGTTTTAAGTTCATGCAGTGCAATGGCGAGATTATTTGTCTTTACAAAATTGCACCAGTGGCAATCTTCCTTGCCGCAACCGGTGTAGAAATCACGCGCATGGATCTTATCCCACACAGTTCTGATCTGTTGTGTAACGGTAGTGATATCTTCCGGCCTGATCACCACAGTTTCCTTATGGTATCCTTTTCTCTTTTTACTGGGTTCGATAAAATCGAATTGAGTACTCACTACCGTCCATTCTTTTTTATCATAATTGTCCACCAGCAATTTATAGAATACAGCCTGGCGCCAGTAGTCGCCGCCATGCGGGCTTTTATCAGGCTTCTCTCCGAAGCGCAGGAATTTATCGTTGTTCTTGTCCGGGTCGCCGGTTTTGTAATCCACTACGTTCACACTTTTTCCATCGAATTCCATTTTATCAAGCTTTCCTTTGAGGGGAACGCCTGCCACTACTACATTTCGGATATTTTGCTCGATGGTTACTACTTTGCTCCAGCGGAAGATGTATTCATCGTAATAATTGCTGAGTACTTCCAGTCCGTATTCAAACCTTCTTTCGAATTGTTCACGGGTGAAGCTTTCGCGGTGGCGGTTCATATACCATTTGAAATCTTCCAGGAAAACTTCCTTGAGCGGGAACTGTTCTCCGTTCGCTTTCATTTTTCGGAAGAATTGTTCCAGTGCATGGTGAACGGCTGAACCGAATTCAGTGTTCTCGTTCTTTGGCGCGGGAATGCGCACGAGGTTCTTGAAATAGAATTCCAGCGGGCATTTCAGGTAATTGTTGAGGGCGGTGAGGTTCATCACGAAAGCACTCAGCCTTTCTGCAATAAAGCCTTCTTCCAGCTCCCCTATTTCCGGCGCTGCATTCCTGCTGAGCGACAATGCCTGGAATTCCGCCTGCACAACATCGTCCACAAATACTTTCTCTACCGGGATATCATGGTGTTCCAGGATCTCGGCGATGAACCTGGATGGCTCCAGCTCACGGCCATCAGATTTAAATCGACTATACGATACAGTGAGGTATTGTTCCGCACGCGTTAATGCAACGTAAAAGAGGCGGCGCAGTTCTTCATCATCGCCGGATTCTTCTTTTACATTGGACTGCGAAGTGGCCGTGAAGATGGTATCCGGGAGTTTGTAACCGCCGCCCGGTTTTCTTTTCTTTTCCCAGAAGGCAGCATTGGCGCCTGCGATGAACACATGTTCAAACTCGAGTCCCTTGGAACCGTGTGCTGTGAGGAGGTTCACGCCTTTATCGCTACCGCTTACACGAACGAGTGGCAATGGCAGTCCTTCGCGTTCCATCAGATCGATGGTATTCACGAATTGCTGCACAGACATATTCGGTTGCCTTCTTCTTTCTTCCTGCACAAAATCGAAAAGTCCGGTGATCACCTGCAACTCCCATATTTTTTCTTCGCTTTCCATCATTCGGGCCAGTACCCCGGCTTCCCGGATGATCAGTTCGAACATTTGCTGTAAGGTAAGATTGGATACGCCACGGATCATCTTTTCCAGGACCATACTGGCCTGCTTCAGATGAGGATCAGGCGCAACAGTGAAAAGATCTTTAGCTGGACGGCTTGTTCTCTCGAACAGTAACCTGCGAAGTGAGATCTTATCGCTGGTGAATTGTTTATCGGCAACTTCTGAGCTGAGTTTTGCAATTTCGATGGGATGGATATCGAACCAGTCGAAGTGCAGGATCTCGAAGAGCATTTCATCCCCGCTGTAGGGAATATCATGCTCGGTAGCCAGGTAGCGGAGCAGGAGCATCAGCTTATTCACCAGTGGCAGTTCGAGAATATTGATATTTCGTTTACTGTATACCGGTATATTCTGCAAAAGCAGGTAGCTGGTAAGCTCTTCGCCGTATTTGTTCTCTTTATAGATCACGCTGATGCGGCCGGGCTGAACGCCTTGCAGCAGGAGTGTTTTGATCTCTTTGGTGATGCCGATCATTTCCTGGCGCTGCGATTCATATTCCCTGATGGACGGCATATGTTCCAATCCCATCATTTCAGGGTGCGATGCATGCAACTCCTTGGTGAGGCCGGGGATCTGCCGGATCAGCCTTTCGTTATTGCGGTTGATAAGCGATTGTGCTACATTCAGTATCGGCTGGGTAGAACGGTAATTCTTTGTGAGCACCACTTTCAGCAGATCATCCTTATAAGTATGCGCGAGGGATAACATGTTCTCCACGTTGGCGCCCTGGAAGCGGTAGATACTCTGGTCATCATCTCCCACTACGAAGATATTGGGGGTATCCCAGAAGCTGATAAGCAGTTCAACCAAACGGTTCTGTGTACCCGAAGTATCCTGGTATTCGTCTACGAGGATATAAAGGAATTGTTCCTGGTAGCGCGACAGCAGGGTTTTGTTCTCTTCGAAGCTGCGGATCACCCAGTTGATCATATCATCAAAGTCGTACCGGTTGCGGGACCGCATGAGTTGCTGGAAATTGTCGAACTCCATTACGGCTGCGCGGAGTTTTTCCATTTTTTCTTTTTCCTCATCGATCCTGTTCTGGTTGAGATCGCCGGCCTTATGTTGTTTGTAGGCGCGTTTGTAGGTGAAGCCATCGCGATTGGGAAGATCTTTCAGGTATTCATCGATCTTCTCTGCGATGAAGGCGGAAGTCCAGCCTTCGCGCTTCATGGTGCTGAAGAGATGCTGCAGGTTGTGTATTTCGAAGTACACATCGCCACGATATCTTTTCAGCGGGTGTGCCTTGGGGAAAGCATCGATCAATTGCGTGAACATTTCGATCCTTTCCAGGTCAGACACCGGGTCCAGTGCTGTTTTCTCGAATAATGATAAATTCTCCTGGATGATATCGTTACAAAAAGCGTGGAAAGTATAGATGTTCACTTTGTAGGCATCCGAGCCGATGAATCTCTGAAGTCTTTTGCGCATAGCCACCACACCTGCCTCGGTATAGGTGAGACAGAGAATATTCTGCGGTAATGAGTCAGTTTCAAGCAGGATCTTACCGATGCGGCTGGCCAGGATCTGTGTTTTTCCTGTGCCGGGGCCGGCAATCACCATTACGGGGCCTTCAATAGTATCTACTGCCAGTTTCTGCTCCTGGTTCAGATGGGCGTATTCTGCCTGGAATTTTTCCAGGAGTTGCTCTCGGCGTATGGACATATCTTAACAAAGATAGGTAGAATCGATTGTTACATAGGCGATTCCAAAATCCGGTGGAAAGCATGTGCTTATTGTAGGCTTCACATGGTTAAATATGCCGTTAACTGATTGAATTCCAGCTAAGAGATTTTTCTAACAATTGATAGCAAGTAGCTTACGATTGAAATTTTATGCTTATTTTAGAAAAGGGAAAGATTCTATTTCCGGGAATATTTTCCAGCCTTTTTCGTTTATTGATCAGTTAATCCAACATAATGAAAAATCAGAACGCACTCAGGATCTTTATCCTTGAAGATGATCTGTGGTACGGTTCTATGCTGCAGCATTATCTTTCATTGAATCCTGATTATGAAGTAAAGCGATTTGACAAGCCAGGAGATCTTTTCAACCAACTGCACGAGAACCCGGATGTTATTACCCTCGACTATTTCATGCCTGATATGGACGGCAGTGTGGTATTGAAAAAAATAAGGGAGATCAATCAAGACATTAAAGTTGTGATCATTTCAGGTCAGGAAGACCTGCGCACTGCTGTGAGCCTGGTTACGGGCGGCGCTTTCGATTATATTGTAAAAGATGAAGACACCAAAGACAGGCTTTGGAATGTTTTGCTGCACCTGAAAGAAATTGTAGGACTGAAGAAAAAGATTGCAGTGCTGGAAGAGGAAGTGGGTAAACGCAATGACTACTCGAAGTACCTGATCGGCAAGAGTGAATGCATGGAGAAGATCTTTGCGCTGATTGGTAAAGCTTCCGGCTCCAGCATCACTGTGTCTGTTTCGGGAGAAACAGGAACAGGTAAAGAGATGGTGGCCAAGGCCATCCATTTCAATTCCGAGCGAAGCAGGAAGCCTTTCATCACCGTGAACATGGCTGCAATCCCCCGGGAGCTGCTGGAAAGCGAGCTTTTTGGTCATGAAAAAGGAGCTTTCACGGGCGCGGTTACACGAAGAATCGGTAAATTTGAAGAGGCACATATGGGAACTTTGTTCCTCGATGAGATCGGTGAGCTGGATATCAGTCTGCAGGCGAAGTTGCTGCGGGTATTGCAGGAGCGCGAGATCACCAGGATCGGAAGCAACGAAGTGATCCCGGTTAACGTAAGGATTGTGGTGGCTACCCACCTGGATCTGATGGAAGAAGTACAAAAGAAAACATTCCGGGAAGACTTGTATTATCGTTTGATCGGTCTTCCCATCAAGATGCCGCCGTTACGTGAACGGGGCAATGATATACTGATTTTGGCGAAGTCTTTCCTGGATCAGTTCTGTGACGCCAATAATATTTCAAGAAAGAACCTCTCTCCCGAAGCCGCCAGAAAGCTGGTACAGTATGAATTTCCGGGAAATGTACGTGAGCTGCGTTCCATTATGGAACTCACTGCCGTGATGTCTGAAGGCGATACTGTCCGGCCGGATCATATCATGATCAATACGCCACCAGTGGCGATGCATGCGATGAATGGGAAAGAGCGAACGCTTCGAGAGTATGAAGTGCAGATCATCCAGCATTTTTTAGACAGGTACGACAAAGATGTGTTGCTGGTGGCGCGCAAGTTGGCAATGGGGAAGTCCACGATCTATCGAATGATCCAATCCGGAGAGCTGAGAATAAAATAACAATCCATAATCCATGTTGCAGGAAATCAACTACCAAAGCCTTGGCAAGCGAAAAATACTGGTAGCGGAAGACACCAGCGTTAATCAATTCCTCGTACGCAGGATCATCGAGGGCTGGGGCCTGGAAGTGGATATCGCCAATAACGGGCAGGAAGCACTATCGATGGTGCAGGAAGGTGAGTACGACCTGGTGCTGATGGATATCCAGATGCCCATTATGGATGGCATAGAAGCCACCAGGCATATCCGTCAGTTGCCGCAAAGTGTTAAGGCCACTATTCCTATTGTTGCCCTCACTGCCAATTTTCTCAAGGGTGATCGTGAGAAATATCGTGCAGCGGGTATGAACGATTTCCTGCCAAAGCCATTCAATGAAACCGCCTTATTTGTGGTAGTATCGAACAATCTGCAGCAGGAAGGTGTTCCTGTAAAACCGAAAGTTCCGATCCCCGAAAAGCGAATTACAACTAAAGATCAGCTTTATGATCTGAGCAGTCTGAGAGGTATGAGTGGCGGCGATGAAGGATTTGTGAACAAGCTGGTGCAATTGTATATCACGCTCAGTTCTGAATCGATACTGCTGATGAAAGAGGAGCTGAGGATGGGACGTTATGAAGAAGTGAGTAAGCTGGCTCATAAAATGAAAGCGCCTGCAGGCACGATGCGCATCAGTTCGATCAAGCATATCATTTGTTCCATTGTTGACCTGCCATTGGAAGATGCGGCGGCCCAAATGCCGCAACTGGTAGAGCGACTGGATACAGCCATGCAGCAATGCCTGGATGAGCTGCGAAAGGAATTTCCTGACTAATCATATGGCCCATCATTCAATCAAGGCGGTCCAGCGTATACCCATCAGCGTTGATGAAGCCTGGCGATTTTTTTCCGTACCGGAAAACCTGGTTCGGATCACTCCCGCGGATTTTTCGTTTCAAATTATTTCCCATCATCATGGCGAACGGATCTACCAGGGGCAGATCATCGAATACAAAGTTCGTCCGCTCTGGAATATTCCCTGGTACTGGATGACGGAGATCACGCATGTGCAACCTCAGCAATACTTTGTGGATGAACAACGGTATGGCCCATTTGGGATCTGGCATCATCAGCATCATTTTGATCCCGTAGCGGGCGGTGTGGAGATGACTGATATTGTGCATTATAGTGTTCCCGGTTGGTGGCTCGGCAGTCTGGTGAATAAGCTGATAGTGGGGAAAAAACTGGAAGAATTGTTCCGGTACAGGTTTGGTGAGATAGAGAAATTATTTGGAAAATGGGAAGGACAATGTTGTAATGTAAAGCTGTACCAGAGCTATAAATGAAAAACCCGGCAGAAGTGCCGGGTTTAATAGTGCTTTTGGATGGGGACTTATCCCGGGATCCTGGCGATATATTTTTCGATTTCTTTGATCTGCCCAACAACTTCCGGGTTGGTAGGTTTCAACGCTTTTGTTTTGCGGAAGTAATCTTTGGCAGCGCGGAACTCGCGTTTGTTCATCATGATATTGCACATCTGGAGGTAAGCAACGGCTTCTGATTCTTTATCGTTGATACCGGCGCGGAGCGCTTCGCGGATATATTTTTCACCTTGTTTGAATTCGCCTTTCTGGAGGGAGATCATTCCCATCTGGAGGAAGTTGGCTCCTTTCATGTCGGCAGTCATTTTGGTGGTGAGCGACATGCCTTTTTTCATGCTGGCTTCGGCGGCATCGAAATTCTGGTTGGCCATTTCGAGCTGTCCTTTTATGGTAAAGTAGGCGGAGCGGACAGGTTTGATGAGGAGTCCGGGAAATTTCACGGAGTTCACTACGCGCTGTGCGCCTTCGATATCACCAGCTTCCATGTATTCCTGTACCAGCCTGAGCGGTCCGATCAGGAAATGGCTGAGGAGGAGGATCAATCCAATGAAATATAATGGGAATGCGGGCCAAAAGCCAGAGTACATATTGGCGGCCACGCCTCCGAGAATCAGAATAATTCCGACGTACAATCGATAACGGATAATCCAGGAATAAAACTTCATAATCTATGCTTGATAAATGGGGCCAAAGATAGGCCAAAGAAACATAGGTTTGACGGGGATTTTCAGGAGGTTAGACCGGATTTTTTACAGAAGATTCTGAAAGAGTGTAAGATATGGTAGGAGCGAATAGTAGAAAACATTACATTTGCGGAAATTGATCCGGAGAGAAAGGTTTTCCGGGGAAGTTTTGGTCCTGTAGTTCAATGGATAGAATAGAAGTTTCCTAAACTTTTGATACAGGTTCGATTCCTGTCAGGACTACCCAAAGGGATTTTAGCTGAAATTCAAAGCTGAGATCCCTTTTTTTTTCCCTGAATCCCGCTGCTGGCCTGCGATTAAGAAAAATAGCGAATTGATTTTTGTGGTTCGCGTTTGCCCATTTTTCTTATTATAGAGTATGCCTTTTGGAATCAATTATTGATGCAACTCCTTTTTAGCATACTTCATAGAAGATAGTATGGGCATGAATTTGAGCATAATTTCATAGAGGTAAATTGTGTAGTTTTAAACGTTCGCGGTCGAAAATGAGAACGGCCGCAGTTAGTCAGCAACATAAAGAAACGGAAAAACTGAATAGACCGTTAGAGTAGTGAAAGGGGTATATTCAATACTATTGATGAACTGAATTTAAAAGAGAGAAATAAACTCTTACTTAAAGCTGCATGATATTGCTTATCCTTTGTTTACAGATATTACAATGGGAATAAATATTAGCATAATAACGTACTATACTCTTAAGTTTACTTACTTCTTGATAGGGGGCCAATTAAGATAATTAAAGTCAAATCAGAGGATCTGCTCTAATTTCATAATTCATAAGATTGAGTTCTCTCTTAAGCAAACTTGCAATATGAAATATCAGAAAATATCTTCTCAAGCATTAATAGCACTAAAAGACGCTTTGGCAAATGTTTATTGGAAAAAAAAGGAACTACGTCAATTCATAGAATTAACAATGGGAAACCCATATATTATTTCAACAATTGATTGGCAAGAAAACACAAAATATGAAAGTGTTTCTCAATTAATAGATAGAATGGCTGCAAGGCAGGATATTTACCTTAATGATTTACTTAGATTACTTCAGGAGTCTTCAAACATTGATGATTTTAGCCATTTAAAATACTGGGATGAAAAAGGAGATCTAACAAAGCGTGCAAAAGAATCAGTTGCAAAACTCAGAGTACAAACTAAAGGCTACTTAGATAATATAAATGACCTTAATAAAGCGGCCGAAAAGCGCGTTGAAAATATTGAAAAAGTAAAGCAATCAATATCGTTTGCTGAAAAATTGGGCGAACTGAAAAAGCAGTTTTTACAACTTGCTATATCCACAGATGCACAAAATAGAGGGTTTAGTTTAGAAAAATTACTAAATGAACTTTTTCATCTCTTCGATATGCTTCCAAAAGCTGCATTTAGAATAAGAGGTGAACAAATTGATGGTTCTTTTACATTTGATAACGATGACTATATACTTGAAGCTAAATGGCAGAAGACTCAAATCAATGCAGGTGATCTGTATAAGTTTGGTGGAAAAATATCAGGGAAGCTCAAAAACACATTAGGATTATTTATTTCACTAGATGGTTATTCTTCAGAATGTACAGAAACTGGCAGTTCAATTGTAAAATCTATGATCCTTATGGATGGGCAAGATTTAATGATGGTTTTCGATGGGAGAATCAGATTAAACGAAATGATTTTCATCAAAAGAAGGCATGCATCCGACACAGGAGAAATTTATTACCGTATTTCTGGTATCTGATGTTATGCTAAGTTGGAATCGATTCTTTTGTAATTAGCATTTGAAAACACATCGAATTATCTAGGAAGAAATGCTAGTGATCCCAAAACTCAGGTTTGGGATTAAAAGTAGATACTTCAATGAATTCGCCACTAAAATTAACGTAACCAACATAAGAAATAAAGCCATGAGCTTTATCAATTCCAAGTGATTTCAGTGAATGCGCTGTAGCCCTATCCTCGGCAACCCACACGATATAATTATCTTCAAAAATAAATGTTCGAGAATCCCGCAAGTTAACCAACTCATTAAAAGCCGCTTCTACGTCTTTTATTAGAAACCAAGTTTGAATGGTTTTAATATAAAGTGCAAATGAAACTCCATCGACAGTTTGTATTATATCTGCTCCTGTATCCTTAGCATGAAAATCTTTACCCCAAAAAGTATCATCTGACTTGAAGCGTTTTTTTGCCCAATTAAAGACTGCCAGTTCGATTTTTTCAATTTCGCCAACTGAAACTTCTTTCACATTTTCCAAGGCGTCTGGATCTACTTCCAAATTCAGAATTTCCTTTGCTTTATGAAGGAACTGAGCAGAACTATATGCCCAAAAATCAACTCCGCCTTCATCTTTCATCTCCTTGATTAATTCAATTCTAGGGCCAAGCACTTTCCTTTTATCTGATTTGTCCGTAATACACCAATCTATTTTAATATCATCAATCACAAGTAGGATGGGGCATTTCAACTTCTGGGCTAATTGAATCGTTTGCAACCAGATGATGAGATCTCCAAATTTTGCGATTCCAAATTCTTCCTTCTTTTTCTCGTCTTCATATCCAGGTGGAATCTTATGACGGTAACGAAACTCACCCACTTTTGCTATTTCAATCAAAGTTTGAAAAGGATAACCTGGTGTAACTTGAAAATAGCTGAGTAATTGGTCGTTTATTATGGATTTAGAATGATCCACCAATCTTTGTTCAATTTCATCATTTATCTTTTTTTCTAATTGCTCAACAGATTTGCAAAGAATATCGAGTGAATTATCAACTTCATCAAATATTTTTTTATCTAAATATGGGTGCCGCGATTCTTTACTCGTTTTCAACTTTAAATCCGCAATTTGACCGACAAGTGACTTTAAATTTTTAGGGAAAAGGAATTTTTCTTGAATCTCTTTATACAGTTCCTGTGGTTTGTTAGCAGCCTTTTCTTTGTTTTTTAGAAATTCATATTCAGTTTGGTTAGTAATCCATAATTTATCTTTCAATTTAGAAAAAATGTTATCATAAACATCTGTTCGGTTTGAATCAGACAACTCATAAAAATTCAAAATTGCTGAACTATCGAAAACGAAAATTGCTTTTTTCCATATTTCTTTTTCAACTTCATCTGTCCATTTATCGAGTAATTTTTTCATAAAGTCCTTGTTATTTATCAATAATGTCTTCTGCTTTATAATTTTAAATCAGCAAAAATCTTGTAACTCTTTTTTCGCTACGTTAATTATTTCATTCTTACAAGTTATCAAAAAGATCATTAAGAAAAATCCATATGCTGATTTCAAACAGATAGATAAATTTTTTCGCAAACTTTTAAAGATTGCAATTGCTCTAAATGCTAGAAAATTCACAAGAATCCTTAAATCCTCGAAAACTTCCTTCGCTGTTGTGTCCACCCAGGACTATGAGTAAGACAAGCCCACTGTAACGCAGTTGATTTTGTTAGTTTAGGGAAGGCTTAATATTTGGTAAGCTTGTTAATAACGATCTCAAACATGATTTTTCTCGTGGGTGTAAAGGCGATATTATCTGCATTTAGCATTGACTTGAAGCTCTAATCTAAAATTGCGTTGAAAATATTTTTGCAGATTTTATTAACTAACAGTAATATTTTATATATTTGCTTTCGATTAGCTCTTTGATAAATGATTCGATGTTGATGTCTTAAATGGAGTTCCCCATGACTGTCCGTAAGGGCAAACCTTAACAGGTAAACTAACTTCAGCAATTATCCTCTCATCTACCTCATCATAAAACTGGGTATAGGTGTATAAGACGATATTATGGTTGTTATTAGTGTATTAGTAATTATTATTAATACGCAGGAATTTAAGAGAGTGTATGAGAACATTGACTACGCGTTTAGGACATTGCACCTAACTATTCATATGATCCATTATTGCGAACGCAGGACAATAATGGTGTTGTCTTTAAAAACTATCTCATATGAGTAGATTAAAACAAAATCGAATTATTGATAATGCAATTGAAAGTATTGTATTTATCACCCAGAGCCAGAGTTCTCTTTCGGAGTGCGATGAAAAACTCGTAACTGAAGCATTGAACAGACTTCAAGCCTTAAAAAGGAAAAAAGGTAAAACGAATGGACAAATTCAGAAAGAAATTGTTGACATTATTTTACTTCTTATAAAATTCTTCTCTAAGTGATGTCTGTTTGTGTCAAATCAGTAATCCGATCACTCTCTAAATTTTCTCTTTACAAATGAATTTAGGAACTACGATAAAAAGTATTAGAAAGCAGAAAGGGCAAACTCAGATTGAATTTGCTCTTTCCTGTGGTATTACTCAAACCTATCTTTCTCAAATTGAAAGTAATTTGAAGGAGCCTAATCTTGCTACTTTACGAAGTATAAGCGAAAACTTAAATTTACCCCTTCCAATTTTATTTTTTTTGTCGATGACTGAGGACGATGTACAACCGTACAAAAGGAAAGCGTTTAAACTTGTTAGCCCTTCTGTTAAATCCTTAGTCAATGAGTTTTTCGCAGTCTAAAAGCGATCAGTATAAAAAATATGAGTTTAAAAAGCTCTGCTTTTTACTTGGCTTTAATAAGAGTAAAATAACAAAGCTGCTTGATTCTATTGATGCGAGCTACAGTGAATGGACAGAAAGCAAGCAAAACAATGATGGTGAGCCAAAGGCTTATTGGGATGGTACAATTAAGACGAGGACTTTTCGTATTCCTTCACAATTATTGAAAGAAGTTCAAATAAGAATCAAGAATAATATTTTAGATAAAATTCCTCTTCCTGATTGTGTGCACGGAGGTGTAAAAGGAAGAAGTAATATTACAAATGCAAAAAAACATCAGGGAAATAAGTACATTTTTGTAACTGACCTTCAAGAATTTTACCCAAATATTTCAATGAGAAGAGTGTTTCAGCTTTTTTCTAATTTAGGATACTCTCCTCATATTTCTCACTGGCTAACATTGCTAACTACAAGAAAAAATGAACTTCCGCAAGGCAGTCCAGCAAGTACTTCTATTGCAAATTTGATTTTCTTGGAAGCTGATACTGAATTGATGAAAATTTGTAAAGAAAGCAATATAACTTATACGCGTTATATTGACGATCTAACATTTTCATCACAAAGCGATTTCGGTGGTTTAGTAGATGACATTCTTCAAATTGTCATTAAAAATAACTTTAAAATAAGTCGTAGAAAAACCAAATATGAAGGAAAGCAGTCGGTCACAGGAATCGAGGTTTTTTTAAATAAAATCGATGCTCCTAAGCATATCATAGAAAAATCAATAGTTGAAATGAGTTCTAACTCTGAAAAGAAACCATATACCAATTATTTAAAGAATATCAGAAAAACAAACTGGAAGAGAAAAAATATTAGGTAAAACTAACGGTCATAAGAATAGACCCGCAGAATTAGAGTTTCTTGCAGAGATTGATGATGAATAAAACATCGAACTTTTTCTTTGCGATTATTATTCAGAATAGGCTTTAAATGTTGCTATTTTCTTTAAATCGTGAAGTATTTGGTTCGATCCTACAACCACTGGGGCTACAAATTCATAGGAGATTGATTTTTAAGCAAGTTAAAACTTGCTTTTTTAATGAATGTTTTGCATATCTATGATTTACAAATTGATGTAGGGTTCGAGGTTCCTATTGGGCTATATATCGAAATGTTGGCAATTCTGCTGCCCTCGGCTTTTTTCGATTCTATTTTACAGAGCTTCTTTTTTGTTTTTCTTATCTATACAAGATTAAATAGTCGACAGTTCAAATTCAAAAATATTTAACCCAATTTTGCCCGCAGCATTATTGTCTTTAAAATAATAGAGTTTGCTATTGTGAGCAGCAAGAACTTGTTGTGCTATCCATAATCCCATACCAATCCCGCTTTTGGCAAATTCAACTGCTCCCTCATCTCGAAAAAATTTATCAAAAATTTTATCCTTGTTTTCATCTTTTACGAATGGTCCAATACTCTTCACAGAAACTTTTAATTTCCCATAATAAAACTGTCTAATCTCAACGTCAATAGTAGAGTCTGGTGCAGAATACTTAATTGCATTATCAATAAGGACTAGTGGTACAAATTCGATTGAGTCATAACAGAGAGAGTTTTTTATATATGCTCCTCCTATGTTGCTGAGCTTTATTGAGACGTTTCTCTTTTTCAATACGATATGGTAAAATAGCTTTTGCACTTTATCAAAAAGCTTATAAATATTTATTTCGTTTGTCTTGTTGCCTAACAGTATGCTTCTTGGATTGATGATAACATCAATCATGCCCAATTGGGATGTTATTAAACCCAATGCATGATATAATGTTTGATATGCAGCATCGCTAGTATCCAATTTGTTTTCAAAAGTTGTCCCAGGCAAGGAGCGAATAATATCCTGGGTGCAATTAAAAAAAATGTTCATTGATGTTTTAAAATCATGAAACATACTGAAATTTTTCTCAATTGACTCTGCTTCCTTCTGGTCAATATACCCTTCAATCTCTGTCATTTTTCGTTGAAATAATGTAACATCTTCTTTGGCAACAATCCATTTCTCTCTAACAGCTAATCTACCTTTAGGAATAGAAGCATTGTCTTGAAAAATCATTCCATTTATTATCACACTAAATTCTTTGAATCTCATCAGAGTATTGTTGTATCCTTGCTGGCAAATATACTCAGCGCCATTCATTGCGGTTGATAAAGCCGCAATACAGTCTCTTTGTTTACATTTCGTTAAGCAAGTTTTATTCTGCTTAAGTTCGACCGAATCAAAAAATTCACCATTAGCTATATAAGGGAACTTAGATAGGGCGGTAAAAAGTTTTGCATCCATTAATTAAAAAATTTCATGATAGTATTTCCTACCGTCACAAGTTGACTATACTGTTGGTTGTTTTTTCTTGAAAAGATGAATAGCTCGTCCCATTGAGGAGTTGTTTTAGCTTTTATTGCAGTTACAATTTTTGAATCAATTTTATCTATTTCTCTCTTGGTTACATTGGCGTCTAAAAGTATTCTGTGCAATGATTCTACATATCTGTCGGGTCTATACGATTCCAGTATGAGTTTGTCAATTTTCTCTTTGATTCTAAGAAAGTCACTTGGTTTCGCAATTTTCTCATCTGCTAATTCCCAAAAACGAGCTTTGCTTAAATCATAGCTGTGCTGAGAATAGGCAATGATTATTTGATTTGGATTTTTCCTTTTTAGTCCCTCTAGCACACCTAGTCCATCATCTACGGATATATGCTCTGCTACACCTTTAATATCAAGTACAATTATGTCATAGTAACCATTTTCAAGCTTTCCATAATCGGTGACCTTGTTCCATTTTTCTACGGCATAGTTTTCTTCAATGAATAATTGAACTGGAAATCCGTCCTCATCATCTATGACCAAAATTCTCAACCTTCTTTTCAACTCTTCAAAAGAAAGAGTTGATTGAATGCTTTTTAATGACTTATATTTTTGTTTCCAAAAAAAGTTCCTGGATTGTCCCGTAAATCGATTATATATTTTTGTTGAAATAAAATTTACTAAAGAGCCTAATACGGCGACTCCTAGACCTAAGAAGAAGTCTTCCATAAGCAGTGTTTTGGTTTAGCATTGATAGAAAAATTGTGGAGTATTATTTGACAAATTTAGCGCAGGCTTGACAAATTCAAGTTTGCCAAATAGGAATTGTGTAGCTCCATTCTGATATATTTAAGGTTTAATTTTTATTGAGTAATTCACTCAGCAGTATAACAAATATATTTAACCGAAGGAATACAGGAAATCCTTTTTGCTAAACTTAAAGGCAGGGATTAGTTTTGTTGATAATTATTTGGAAGAAAGTAATTGTGTCTCCACTAATGGGAATAATTGGAGGTTTTTGACCTATACTAATGCATACCTTGATCAATTGTCAGGGTATCCAAGAGTGTAACTAGGGACTTGAAATTACTTACTCTGCCCAATATGGTTTACCGGAATGGTCATAAAGGGGTTTATTTTTACCGCGACTTTCGTCGATTTGCTTAGAGTAAAAACTTTAGCTAAATGCAAATAATTTCAAGCTGTTCCTGAATTTGGTTTCGCGCTGGTAATCATAGGGACTACACGTTCTACAGACTAGTTAATTTAAGCGTGCTTTTTCGTACAACGCCTTCATAACTACAGTATACCATTCTAATTATTTTCTTAATTAGTCTGCATCTGTTACTGCATATTCTTCCTGATTATCTGTAAAAAAAGGGTGTTTTCACGGGAGCCGAAAATGTTCAATTTCATTATTTTAGATCAATAACTGTTTTACGAAAATTTTTTCGCTTTATGAAGAAAATTTCTATAAAAGAGCTAATTGAATTTAGAAGGAAATCGGATAGAGGTAAGAAGACATTTGCTGATAATCTTAAATCAAATAAAATTGAGGTTCCTACTGAAGGTGGGGGTGATTATTGGATAGCTAGTTTAAGTGCGATCTGTAACTCTTATAGGCTAGATGATATAGAATTGGTCGATGACAAGATTGATGTATTGAAGGGTAAGCTCCAAAACACGAGTCATAGCATTACAAAGAATATGTACCAACGAAATATTTCGATCCTTGAGAAATATAGAGGAATGAGCTTAAAGATGCTACGTCCAAATGGTAAATTATCTTTTCTAAAAAAATCTTCTGTTAATCCAATAATAACGATAAAAGGGTTAGAAATAGAATGTAAACCGAGCCATATTTACACGTTTGGAACAAAAGACGCAGAAAAAGTTGGAGCGATTTGGTTTACTGCAAAAGTTAATGGTTATAAGCTTGAGGAGGTTGGTGTGTTTTGCGAAATGTTATACAAGTTTCTTAGGCATAACTATTCAAATAAATATGAATTAGCTCCAAAATATTGTACAGCAATCGATATGTTAAGCGATCAAATTGTAAATTATTCACAAATAGAAAGCGGAAGTGTTGTACAAGCCTTGACGCCTACATTAGATGAACTCAACAAACTCTTATAATCACGGCCTAACTCATACTTTTACGATTGTTAATATGAAGAATGAATCGTGACTGCATACACCATAAATACAAAAAAAGTGGAATTTACTCCTACCACAGGAGTTGATGTTTCTACACCTCCATTTATTGGCAACTTTAGTATCCATTCCAAGCTAACTCAATTAGGCATTAAGAAAGGTGCGAAGGCTGTGATCTTAATGCCCAAAGACAAGGATTTAGAGTTTACAAGCGTAGGTGAAATTTCCAATGTTTTTGAAACAACTGTAATAAAGCCTTTGTCAAGTGATATTGCCAGGGCTGCATCTGTTGGCGCACTAAGGCCCCGAGATACATATCGCCATAATTTTGAAATAGAAGTTAATCAGAAATTATTCAATAATAATTTATTAAATGAGTTAGAGTATAGCCTAAGAAATGTATATCGGTATAACAATCCAGTAGTTCACTTTCAAACCCAGTTTCGAGAATTGAATGAAGACGATTACGAAACAATTGTTAAGGGATTGGTTTACGCCACGAGAACTACATTTGGTAAACTAGTAAACTCTTTACCACGGCATAATAAGTTAGAGTTTATGATACAGGCTATGAATAAATTCTCTACAATTGATTTTGCTAAAATATCATTGCGAAGTGGTCTGGATTATTTATATGAATATATAGAGCGAAGAATATTAAGTAAGGGGTTGCTTCTGGTAGAGATTGACAAATTACTCAATAGTAAATTCAAAGATATATTACCACCTAATGAGGTTGGTTTTATCGATCCCGATACGGAAAAGCATAATACAATAAGTATACAAGCCAAATATTTTGAGCATTTATTTAGATTAGAAAAGGAGCACAATTTGAAAGAGTTTGTAAAGAAAAAAATTAATGAAAATTTTGAAGCAGAGGGAAGATTTGATAAGATTTTTGAAAAAGAAACTTGGCCAATTGATTTAAAAGCATGAAAGATTTTATTCAATATATTAACCAGTATTCCGAATTTTTGAGGCAAAGTGCTGTTTGGCATAACACTAAAGACATAATTGCACCAGTAATTGGCATAGATGATAAAGAAGCCGCAACAGACAATTACATTTACGAATTCTATTGTTTAATTAAGATTTTAGAGGACTTGCGGTATAATTATGAAATTCGATTTGTAGAAGGAAAGGGGAATTTTAAATACAGATTTCCTCAAGCGGCTGCTCCCAAAGGTGGTAAACCTAGATTCCATGCTTTCATTGACGATAAAATGGAATTTCAAATTTGTGCTGGGACGATGATAAAATGCGAAATAGACACAGAAAAAAACCATCCAGATATTTCTTTTCAAGTTGCTGAATCATCCAACGATCCTTCACAAGAAGATTTAATAATTATTATGGATGCCAAATTCAAAGAAAGTCAACAAGCAAGTTTACCCAAGGATGAAGTATATAAATTTGGTCAAATAGTAGATCTATTTAACTTACGACGCGAACCTCAAATCAAAATTAAGTTTTCTAAATACAAGAGCTTTTTGGGGAATTGCTTAATTACTAATGTGGCTTCATACTCTAATAACTCCGACATCAGGTTATTACAAAAATTGCGAATCAAGGAAGTTGAAAAATTTTCACCAACGTCTAACTATAATGTCCTTGGCTAGGTAGAGGTAAGCTATTTCAAAGGTTGATATAATATCATGACCCACTATTCCTAGAGGTATTTTCTTGGATGGAATAATTTTATCGCGAACCCTAAAGGTTGTTGTAAGACTTCATAATACAGAATTGTAATTCAGCAAACAAGCCGCGAACTTTTGAGAGTAGGTTTTTGCTTTAAAATGTTTTAGAATCCACCAAAAACACCAATTGTTCCAAAATTTCGTTCGATGTCACAACCATCGGGGCTACCTAGTAAATTGAAAGCTTCAAGTGATTGTACTTGAGGCTTTTGTATTTTGAGGCGTTTTTCCTAAGTAATTATAATATTCTAATTCTCAAATTGGAATTGATTTGATTTGATTCTTTTCGGCTAGCTCTCCTAGTTATAACCATTGATCAGGTTTAAGTTAAGAACTCTTCAACGTTTTCAGGAGAAATAATCCTGGTTGCAGTACCGGGATAATTATTTGTAAAAGTTTCAGGAAAGAGGGGCTTTACATTTTGCCTCATTTGAATTCAAACGCAGCGAGCTGTCATAATATTTTTGGATTTCAATCCGACTATATTATGATATTGTTGGATTTGCAAGATGTGAGGAGTACTTGATAATGATGCGAATCTAAACAAATTCGATAGAGCGAAACAAAGTAGATAGTTGAACCAGATCAAGTCTGAAAAAGTTCGAGAACCGTTCCGGGTGAACTATATTTGATAGCCAAGCACTTATATAACAAAATAGGTTCTTTTATATTTCAATGCCCTCTTAGCATACTCTACTCCATTTGCCACTAAATGGAACGTACATACGAAACCTATCTTTGATTATACAAATTATATCAATTATAGCCATTGATCAGATTGACTACAACCTGCGTCATAATTTCTTTTTCATCCGGCTTACTTTCTGCGATCATAAGGGTTAGCGCCACCAGTGCATTATCAGCTATGCGTTTTGTCCCATCTTGTCGGTAAAGCAATCCATTTTTTTCAAGGAACCAAACAAAAAGGAAAGCTGCAATACGTTTGTTGCCATCGGAAAAAGAGTGGTTCTTGACTACGAAATATAATAGATTAGCTGCTTTCTCTTCAACGCTGGGATAAAGATCAGCTCCGGCAAAGGATTGATAGATTGTTGCAATCGAGCTTTTGAACGATTCATCCTTTTCATTACCGAATAGACTGCTACCTCCGAATTTATCTTTCAGGCCATGTATAGCCTTTATGGCTTCATTATATGTTGCGACAAAGGATGGTTTCTTGTGCGTTGCTTCTATAGTTAGTGTGCGGTGATCGTATTTATCTAATACGTCAAGCGCATAGGTGTAATCAGTCAACACCTTCAGTAAGCCATTGGCTTCATCCGATGTTAGGGTTTTTGCTTCCAGCACGTTTCCTAGCAACCGGACGGTTTGCTTCAAAGCGTCGAATTGTTGCGCCTGATCAGCCAGTAGTTTTTCATTAAGGGAATAACCTTTAACAAGATAATCTTTCAATATGTTATTGGCCCATATGCGGAACTGGGTTCCGCGCAGGGAGTTTACCCGGTAGCCGACAGAAATAATCATATCGAGGTTATAACGGGTGATATTGCGTGTAATCTTTCTTTTACCCTCTTTTTGAACTTGTGCAATTTTTGCACTAGTTGACAATTCATTTAATTCCAGTGACTTGTAGATATTTTTGATATGCCTGGTAATAGAGGTTCGGTCTGTCTGAAAAAGTTCTGAAAGCTGCTGCTGGTCAAGCCAAACTGTGTCATGATCCAATGATACGTCAATGGATGTCTGACCATCAGGAGATTGATAAATAATGATCTTTCCGTTTTCCATGCGTTTTAATAAAAGATAAAGTTAGCTGACTTGTAAACAGGACGAACCAGGAAGGAAATAAAGGCCAGGAATGCTTAAAGTGTCACTCCGGCAGATTGGCGAAACCTGTAAATCGGGCCAGAATTGGACGAATACAGGCGCCATCGGCGGTTACTACACGGGATTCTCAAATAAAATGGAAATCCTCATTTTTGTTTCCATTCGGCATTCCGCCCGTTGATCGTATCTGCCATAAATAATGTACAGGTTTGTTTTTTTAATAGACTTTAAATACACAGTACTTGGTACTTATGTGCGAATATAAGTCAATACACTCGTCTATTGCGGTACTGTCAGCAACCCTTTTTTTCAACAAATTAATTCTAAAACTATACTGATAGGATTATAAAATCTGAAAAGTCGAATTCGAATTGGTTCGACTTTCCGCTCCTTGCCTCTACCGAAAGAGGGGCTGAAATTCAAAGCTGAACTCCCTTATTTTCATATTTGAAATCTGCTGCTGGCCAGCAATAAAACAATCAGAGAACTGATTTTTGTGGTTCGAAGTTGGCAATTGATCATTTTTACAAAATCTGTTTAAAAAGCCTGTATCAACTTTTACATTTTGTAAATTCTAGAGATCCTTAGATCGAAAGGCTGAGACATTGTGAGATATAGAATCATGTCATAGCTAAATAATTTCTCGATTTAAGAGTACGTATTTGTTTCAAGTAGACAATTTCAACTTTATAAGTTGCCAAATAATGCCTGAGCCTACAATAGAACCCAAAAGCCATTGCCAATTTGTTATAAAAAATTGTTTCACATGATGAGGCGGATTCATATTTACATAAACTTCCTTTTCAATTGCTTTCAAGCTTTTTGTGTAGTTCGTATTTCCTACCTTTACTTGATACCCTATATTGATTAATATTTTTTGATGACCTATTTTTTGGGGTTTAACATGCCACTCCCAATATGTGAGTTCTTTAGCAAAGAGGGGTTGTGATTTTATGTCAGTAAAAGGCTGGATTTCGAAATGCTCGCCAATTAACGAGCAGGATATTATTTCTGAGGGTGGAATTTCAATTGTGTTATTATTTTCCTCTTTGACCTCTATTAATTCTTTCTTACTAGCTACAGCAATAGTGTGATGTGTCTTCCCAATTTTCATTGGAGATTGAACCGATATTTCAAGGGTATTTCTTTCCCGTTTTTCTGGGTAAGTATCTGAGCTATTTCTTGATCCTTTTAGTTTGGGGAGTGCTGACTCTTGCTGATTAAAAGAAACTGAAGAGTTGAAAAGCTTTGCTTTTTTGGTATAAAAGAAAAATAGGAAAATTGTAATCAGAAGGAATGATACTAATATTACTATGGAGAAAGATAGCCAACTCATATTCGTTCTTTTTTCTATAAGACTCTTTTCTTAAATATAACAAATTTATTGAGTGTTAGGGATAGATTAATTTGGACTGAAATAGTTTGAAAGTCACTTGTGTAAGTGAAATCTTACCACAAAGATTAGTATATGTAATACCCTAAAAAGAAATCATACATGAAAATAGAATTTGATAGACTTCAAAAGATTATTTCTGAGTCACCCCCTATACCTTCCCATTTCGACACTCATCAATTTCCCTGCTCACCATTTGAGAAATGGAATTAGATGATTCCAAGCAAATGAAGACAAAGTTTATCAAGGAACGGACCTCTAAGTAAGAAAGCTTAGAAAGCATCTTGTATCTAATCCCTTAATATTACTGGGATCAGTCATGAGTTCATAGCGAAGAATTAGAGAAACTGCATTGAAGCAAACCCGAAGCATAATCGATAGCCGCGTGCATCAAAGGTGGACTTGATCCGGGAATGAGCCGCAGCTATCACAACCGGAGATAAATGAGAGATAGAAAGATGATTTTACATGATGGCATGAGCATCCATGAGCTTTTTCACGCATTCCGAAAGCCGTTCTAACATTCCACTAAGAAAATTCAACCTGGCAACATCTGAAAAGAGTAAAACAGTGCAATACATCTCCGCGGAGCGATTGCTCCGGAACTTGTTATCGAAATTTCCATTAAAAAATATTGAACTGATCCACGTATTGCATCTACTCCCGTTGCTGCTTCAGTCGCGATCGATCATTAAATAGATGGTGAGATAACACAACCGGCAGCATTTCTTTTTCATGCTGCCAGCGTTGTACTCCCCGCGACTTCCAGGACTTCGTCTGTTTGATTCTTTTTGCTTGTTTCCGTTGTTTTTTACTGATGGTCTGTGTTGCCAGGATCTGGATGGCGATCAGGTCTGTGGCGAGGTATCGTTTATCTAACAACGGTAGATCGTCCTGGCAGGCAGTGACTTGCAGGGCGAGGATGAGCGTGCCTTGTTTGGGAGCGATGGCATCGAACTGTACCCCTTCAAAGGGCTGCGCCAAATCCAGGAACCGCGACTGACTAACGGGACTGGTTATTCGGCCGGTGACAAAATTGATGCTTGCAGCAATGAGTTTTACTTCAAGGTGGGTAGCTTTTTTCGGGAGATCGGGCAACCGCTGCGAAGGAATATGCAGTTGGTTATTTTGATCTAATACCCACTTGGGGAAGAAGGTTTCGATACCCGTTTGGTGGTTGAACCGAAACCCTTTCAAGCCTTCCAGGCCGGACTGGATCAGTGTTTTGTTGAGCCGGTTGACCGAGCCGCTATCTTTTCTTCCGTTGAGGTATGGTGCGAATGCCTGCCTGATGAGTTTACCCTTCCGGCTGGCGATCCCGAATTGCTGTGCCGCCTGCCGGGTGGCTTTTGTTTGATGCACTTTTACTGGTCTGCTGCGCAGACAATGCACCCCGTTGCGATAGTAGCCAATCAGATCACCGACCCTGCCGGTGAATCGGATCTGTCCAGTCTGGATTGCCATATTGCAAAAATTTGTTATGAAATTATAGAATATCCGGGAGGTGGTTTGAGATGAAACCGTTAAAAAATGGAAAAAAGGATTGTTGCGGTTTTTGATAACTGCGGTTAGGCATCGCTGCGATGGTGCTGTACAGGGTAATGGGATATTTTCGATTTGATCATTTTTTCTGCGATGG
>NZ_RCSU01000020.1 GCF_003991355.1 Pseudoflavitalea rhizosphaerae | reverse complement strand
ACCACAGCAAAACTTGCTGACGCATCCGTAACCAATGCCAAGCTTGCCAACACTTCTGTTGGAACAACAAAACTTCAGGACGAAGCAGTGACCTCAGCTAAAATCGCTGACGGTGCCATCACTTCCAATAAACTTGCTGTTGGTCTTTCCATCCCTCCCGGCGGAGCCGCCAGCGGAGATCTGACCGGAACCTTCCCCGGTCCGACAGTTGCAGCAAATGCTATCAATGCAACCAAGCTTGCTGATGATGCCGTTACTTCCGCCAAAGTGCTTAACGGAGCCATCACTACAGTAAAGCTGGATGATGCAGCTGTTACTGCACTGAAGCTCGCAGCCAATGCTGTTACAACCGCCAAGATCCTCGACGCCAATATAACTACAGCAAAAATTGCTGATGGCGCAATCACGGCCGACAAGCTGGCTTCAGGGCTCAGTCTTCCTCCAGGAGGAACAGCTACCGGAGATCTCGATGGCAACTACCCTGCTCCCACTGTGGCCAAACTCAAGGGAGTTGACCTCAGCGCAACCGCTCCTGCAACAGGTGAAGTACTCACTTTCGATGGAGCAGCATGGGCTCCTGCTGCTGTTCCGGGACTTGTTCTTCCTTATATAAAAACAGTGAATGAAGCAACAAAAGCGCTCTCTATTACAAACGATGGCGATGCCCCTGCAATTGAAGGCGTCAATAATTCTACAACAGATAATGTTGCCGGCGTGACTGGTATCATTCTGAACGATAATGCCGGATTGGACGTAGCAGGCGTAAAAGGGATCAATAATGCCACTTACACCAATAACGGTACCGGCGTACTAGGTATCCACAATGGTTTGGGTTCCGGTGTGAGAGGGTATTCTGTTAATGGGACCGGTGTGGAAGCTTTCTCCGAAGAAAGCATCGGCATTTATGCCAGAAGCGCCAGAAGTACTGCCGCATATATTGAAGTGTCTGATGCGAGTGCAGGCTCTGATGCCCTTACTATCGTGCACCAGGGTTATGGTATTGGTATAACGTCTATCAGTAGTGGTAGCCATGGTGTTTTTGGTGGAACACTCGAACCATCAAGAGCTGCTGTAATAGGGCAGCACTATAATGGAGGAGAAGGTGTGCAGGGTGTAACATTCAGTGATGTATCCTCCGGTGTCTCCGGTGTCAATACCGGATTGGCCGCGGCAGTTAAAGGATACAATGATTTTGCCGGAGGCATGGGTATCATGGCTCAGGCAACCAGCGCAACAGGTGCCGGTGGTACTGCCCTCGTAGCTGAGCTTCTCGGAGATCCCGAAGGCGATGTGGCTGTGTTCAAAGTGAACAATACCAATGTTGCAAGGATAGATGCCAGTGGAACCGGGTACTTTGCCAATGGTGCACAAACAGGCGGCGCAGACGTTGCCGAAATGTTCGATGTGGAAGGCATCCGCTCAGCCTATGAAGCAGGAGATGTTCTCGTGATCTCTGAAACATCTGACCGTATGGTTACCAAATCATCCGGCGCATACTCTACACTGGTAGCAGGTGTTTATGCCACCAAACCAGGTCTGATGCTCACAGAAAAAGATGCTCTGAAAAGCCATCTGGACAAAATGGTGCCCATGGGTGTGATCGGTGTGATACCCACCAAGGTTTGCCTGGAAGGCGGCGCTATCAAACGTGGCGATCTGCTGGTGACCTCTTCAATCCCCGGAGTTGCCATGAAAGCTGATCCCGACAAAGTGAGAGTTGGACAAGTGCTCGGTAAAGCCCTGCAGGACTACAACACAAACACTGTTGGAAAGATCAACGTACTGGTTAGTGTTAAGTAAGCATTTAAAAAGATAGCAATGAAATCTTCATACCTTCCCGGAATACTGCTGATACTGGTAACCGCCTTCACCAATATGGCAATGGCGCAACAGTTGCCGTCATCATATCAGAAGTACGAGAAAAACATGCCGGAGTCCGTTAAGAAGGCGATCATTAAGATGCAGGCTAATCCCCGCAGATCGCAAGTAATGGCCAACTCAGCCATGCGGCCGGTACAACTGAACATACAACAACCGGGCACAATCACTGAGCGCGAACGTGTGCTGGCCATGTTGCTGGAAAGAAGGTCGAACCCCAAAGCCAGACCCATTGAGAGTATCGCCAATGTAAACAGGAACGCTCATCAGGCGCGTGGCCCTATGATGCAGATGCAACAAACACAAAGGCATACTGTAACATACCAAACCGAAGCGCAGAAAAAAGCAGAACGCAAAGCCACTGCAGACAAGGTGTTGGCGCAGATGAAAAGAAAACGCTGAGAATTCGGGAAACAGTAATAAATTTGGTCATTAATTATTGCATCGGGGTGCTACACAGTAGCTGAGATGATACCCGGGAACCTGAACTGGTTAATACCAGCGGAGGGAATGCAAGGTGACACTGATAGTACTTCATTGTATTCAGCATAAACCACATTTTCTTCGAGCAGGAAATGTGGTTTTTTCTTTTACCATATTCCTGTTCGATCCCATTAGTTCCCCCGTGCAGTGTAAAACTGTAAAAATGGAACTTCAACAACTAACCAAAGGGATCAGAACCTGGCAGCAAAGGCCTGAATGGTTCTTCAACAGGGAGCACACAGATTCTTACGAACAATGGTACGAAGGCCGCTATAAGCGCGCTGAAGTATGGCAGAAAAAAACGATCGGCAGCCTTATCAAAAAAGATGAACGCATTAAAACACTGCTCGAATTCGGATGCGGCACCACCAGATTCACCAGGTGGTGGCATAATATCGGGATCCGGGCAACAGGAGCAGATCTTTCGCCATTCATGCTCGGCCAGGGAAAACATCTTTTCGATGGTAACCTGGCTCTGGCCGATGCACATTACATGCCGTTCAAAGACAAAACTTTCGATGCCCTGGCCTTCATCACCACCTTCGAATATTACAGGGATCCTGTTCAGGTGATTCGCGAAGCACGCAGGGTGGCCAAGCACGGGATCGTATTTGGGATGATGAACCGCAACTCGCCCAAATTCATCAGGCGCCGCGTACAACAGGCTTTCGGAAAGAATCCTTTTTATGTAACTGCCCATTTCTACACACCGGATTCGCTTATCAGCAAGATCAATGAAGCACTGAAAGGCGAGAACTATTCCATCGAATGGACATGCACCGGCCTGCCGAAATGGTTTCCCGTACAGCAATGGGGAATGCCATATGGCGACTTCTTTGCGCTCTTCGTTCAATTCAAATAGTGAGCTATGTCAGCATTTGTAGAAAGTGGAAAATTGCACATGGACCTCTTCAATCAGCTCATCTATCCCTTACGGGGAGCCGAAAATAAGATGGTGGCCACAGGTCCTGAATATGGGGTGGATGTGTGCCTCATCGATCTGCCGGGAGGCCACTCGATGGCGCTCACCAGCGATCCGCTTTCCTGGATACCTACGCTGGGGCTTCGTGAATCGGCATGGCTTTCTGTTCATTTAATGGCTAATGATATCGCCACCACTTCCCAACCTCCCCAGTTTGTCCAGTTGGTATTGAACCTGCCGGAATCGGCCACCAGCGCGGAGTTTGAAGAGTATTGGACATTCGTGCACCGGTATTGTAAAGATATCGGCGTTGCCATTACCGGCGGACATACCGGAAAAGCTGCCGGTCAGCATTCCACCATCGCCGGTGGCGGCACCATGATCAGTATTGCGCCGGCAGGAAAAATGCTGCTGAGCAAATATGCCAGACCCGGGGATCTTATTATGGTCACAAAAGAAGCTGCTCAAATAGCCAGTTCAATACTTGCGCTCAGCTTTCCTGAAACAGTAAAGAAGAAATGTGGAAAAGAGATATGGGAAAAAGCTGCAGCACTTTTCCAGGAAACCAGTTCCTTACAGGCAGGCTTATGCGCTGCCGGGCTGCCCATAACAGCCATGCACGATGTTACAGAAGGTGGCCTGCTCGGCGCCATCTATGAAATGGCAACTGCCGCGGGTTGTGGTGCAATCATAGACCCAGAGGAGTTGCCCGTTGGAGCTGCACAGCAGGCAGTTTGCGATTTGTTTGACATCGATCCATTACGCTGTATCGGCGCAGGCTCCATGATCATAGCGGTAAAGCCGGAACATGAAGCTTCTGTACTGCATCAATTTGCACTTCTGAACATAAAAGTATCCGTGGCAGGAGAATTCACAGAAAAGGAACATGGCGTCAGGTTACAAAAAGATGATGGCATCGAAACACTTTCACGTCCGGGACCCGATCCTTACTGGAATGCATTCTTTCAAGCTTTAAAAAACGAATGGAAATGATAACAACTCCAAATCCCATCCGCGGCGGCATCTACCTGGTAGTGGACCCTGCTGCATTGACTGACACGTCTTATCAAAAGATCCGGCTTGCATTGAAAAGCGGGTTAGCTGCCATTCAGGTCTGGGACAATCTGCAATACATCAGTTCGAAAGCTGCAATAGTGCAAACCCTGCTGGAGCTCGCACGCCCCTTTGATGTGCCTGTTCTGATCAACGGGAATTGGGAGTTGCTCACGCAAACGGATGCCCATGGTATTCACTTCGATCAACCCTCTGGTAACCTGGCCCTGATCAGGAAAGCCATCGGTAGAAAGATCATCACAGGGATCACCTGCGGGAATAACCTGGAAACAGTTCAGTATGCCATCGATCAGAAAATGGATTATATCTCTTTCTGTTCAGTATTCCCATCCGGTTCCGCCAATAGTTGCGAGTGGGTGAAACCCGCTACCATCAAGGCTGCCAGGGCAATGACCAATATGCCCATTTTCGCGGCAGGCGGTATTACCACCAGCAATCTTCCTGACATATTGCATACAGGGCTCGATGGCGTGGCTGTGATCAACAGCATCATGAAAGCGGAAGATCCCGCTGCAGTGACCACAGCATTCAACAAGATCCTTCAACAACAAAAATCTCATTAACATGCATCCTGATTTCATACATCAACTCTGTTGTCCCTTCGATAAAAATGACCTTCAGCTTAAAGTGTTTGCAACTGACACCAATAATCATATCATCGAAGGATTGCTAAGCTGCAGCCATTGTAACAGGTATTATCCCATCATACATGGAGTGCCCATCATGAGCCCTGATGAATACAGGGAGTGGGAACTGGAAGCCCCCGTAGTGAAGCGATGGGAACACCAACTGGAAGGAAAGAAATTTGAAACTTTCCGCCTGGAAAATGCAAAAGACTAATAATGGAAACTAAATAGCCGATGGTTTTGCAGGAATCAGAAAGCTGACCATTTCAGGCAGCAGCTCTATCACGGCTGCCAATGGAGGCTTTTCTTTTTTCTCGAGGGCATCATCTATATGCACCTGCGCTCCTGCCCATTCAAGGTGAACACGTTTGCAGGCGAGTGAATGAAAGGGCGGTGTTGCTTCTTCTTTGTTCAAACGATGCCGGAGGTATTCGATCAGCTTGCTGCGTTCATCTTCCCTGATCCAGACCGCATCAAAGCGGTCATCACCAGGATCGGCCTGGGGAGCCAGTTTCAGGTTGGGGCCGATACTGTGCACATTCATGATCTCCAGCAACAGGTAATCGCCTGAATGATCATTGCCATCCAGTTCCAGTTTGCAGTAACGGCTCTTAGCTGTATGCACAATATCGAGCAAGGTAGTTAACGCCAGTTCCAGCGACTCTTCCGCTGTTTCCGGAACATCATCCATTTTTTTCATTTCCCTGATCAGTTTGGGGAAAAGGCCAAAGCCCACCCCTTCCAGGAAGATCTGCTCATCGTCTTCCTGTTTAAAAAGACCAAGATCGAATTTCTTAATGAGCCCGGGCTTCCAGGCTTGAACGATCTCTTCCAGGTTACCGCTGATGCCGAGTGTGTCTGCAATATTATTTGCAGTGCCTGCGGGTAGTAGCGCCAAAGGAATATGCGTTCGTTCCTGCTTCACAACATTGCGCACCACTTTGCCTACAGTGCCATCTCCTCCTGCAATAACAATAAGGTCTGCATCGGGATCGATGGTTTCCCAGCCTTCCTTCTTTGTTGAAAAATATCTACACTCATAATCCTGGGATTTGAGCAGTTCGAGCAGTTTTTGCTTCGTGTGTTCCTGGTCCCCTGCTCCGGGGTTGTGGATTAACATGGCCAATTTCATACAGTGAATTCTTCTAATAAAAGCATACCAACAATATTTCCGGCAGGCATGATTATGATAGGCATTTATTCATGAGAATACTGGTAACCAACGACGATGGAATTTACAGCCCGGGCATCGCATCCCTGGCAAAGATCGCTTCCAGGTTCGGCGAAGTGCTGGTAGTGGCGCCCGATGTGGAGCAATCCTCCATGGGCCATGCGATCACTCACTCCCGGCCACTTTTTTATAAGAAGTCGCCCATAACATTTGAAGGAATGGAAGCCTACAGGGTGAATGGAACGCCTGCAGATTGCGTAGCGCTCGGCACACATATGTGGGCTGATATCGAGATTGTGCTCTCGGGCATCAATATGGGACTGAACCTGGGTAATGGAATGTGGCACTCAGGTACGCTCGCTGCCGCCAAACAGGCTGCACTGCTGGGTTTGAGAGGTATTGCTTTCAGTACTGTTGCCGGCAAAACGGAGCCGGACTTCGATACACTCGGCCCTTATGTGGAAAGGACCCTCAGCAGGTTGCTCGAAATGAAAGAAGCAAAATTGCTGAACGTGAATTTCCCGCCAGTGCCAAGAGGCATCAAGTGGACACGCCAGTCGGTTCGCTTTTACGATGGTAAAATAGTTCCGGGAATGGACCCGATGGGAAGAAAACATTACTGGTTCACGGTGATCCCGCTGGAGCCTGCTGAAGAAGACACAGACAGGTGGGCTATAGAAAATGAATATGTTTCGGTTACCCCTCTGCGTTTAGACCTGACCGATGAAGCCCGGTTGAAAGAGATGACCGATCATTCCTGACCTAATGCTTAACAGTGGCCCTTTCAGGTTTCACCCTGCGCTTGCTTTCCAGGTATTTCGCGTGGACCACATCGCCCATGGGCTTCTCATACACTTTGCTTTCCACCCAAGACACAACGTCCAGGTAAGCAAAGGCGCGCGTTTCAAAGCGGTTGCCTTCCAGGTGTTTGATCTTTTGCAGGAATTTCTCCAGCTCCGGCCTGAGCTTGCGGGGGGATACATCAAATGAATTGCGAAGGAATCTGAACATCTCTTCTTCCACCATCGTCAGGTTCTGCATCTTGGCCATGAAACGGTACACGCTTTTGATGAGCGATTCCATGATATCATAATTGCCCATTTCATAATGCGCCATCAGGTGCAGCAGGCGTGCGTAACATTGCAGGTCAACCCGGAGGTCGGGAACGGACACGTTCATGATCTTCTGCAGGTAGTCGATACTGGTAGAATAATCGCCTGCTCCAAAATGAAGGGTGGCGAATTTGTAGTTGAACACCAGGATCCGGTGGGTGTCTACATAGAGCTCGTAATCGTTGAGGTCTTTTTCAATTTCAGGAACAATGGAGAGCCCTTGTTTGAACGTGCCCTGCATCAGGTGCTGGTTCAGGCGGGCGCCACTGATATAGATAAAGGTATGAACACGGAAGTTATCGTGCGCCTTGGCGAGATCAGTATCCGCATACTCCTGGAATTTGCGGAGTGTAAGGTCGAACTGGTCAAAGTTGCGCAGATCGAAATGGGCATTGAGCAGGTTGTGCATTCCCTTTACGTAGTGACCAGGTTCTACAGAGATCATCACAGGCTGTTCTTCGAACAATTCGATCCATTTCTTACTGTTGCGGTAATACATCAGCCAGTCCTGGCGGATGAAAGCATACCAGCAATAGCTTTGATAAAGGTATAAGCGTTCATACCAGTCAGTTACCTTGTGCGCATTTTCAGGCAGGTTCTTTTTGAAGAAGTCCTTGATGTCTTTTTCCTCATCCTGGTTACGGGCATGGCCATTGCGGATGAACCAGCGGTACATGAGCAATGCGAGGTTAGACAATTTCACTACACTGTCTATATGCTGGCTGATCTCGAGCGCTTCCGTGGCCAGCAGTTCTGTTTTCTCCTGCGAGCTGCGTGTGATATGAAGGGTCTCGATCTTCTTCTCCAGCGAAATCACTTGTGCCAGGTAGTTATATTTATGATTGGCTTTCGCGAATTCCTTGGCTTTCTCCAGGATCTTGAGCGCCTGGATCTTCAGTCCTTTATTATACAGTACACGGGCGTAATCCAGTTGTTCGCTGAGCTGCAGGTCTATATTCTCTGCAGTCTTCAAAAGACGTAATCCTGCTAACAACTGTTTGTAAAGATGGGTTTTGAGATTGGCCAACTGTGGTTTGGTGATGGGCGACAGTTTTTTCAGCAATACCTTTTCATCATACTCCGGTAATTTGTCCAGAGCATCAAATAATTGGATGATCTTAAGGTCTTCCTTGGCGGAACTTCTGGTGATATATAGCTTAAAATGTCGTTTTTCCGACTTCTCCAGAGATCGAACTAACTGAAATAATGAGTCTGTAAATGGGTTGGCCCTCATATTGAAATTCTCCTAAAACGCACGCCCGGTAAGGGTTTTAAGATTTATTTACCAGTTTTGGGATGATAAAATACGTAATAAGTTGTTTTGCCAGCAGTGATTTCTCGTGTTATTTTTACATCGGATTTGAAACAAACATATGGCCAAGCAATCGTAAGCAGGCAGCAATAGAAAGAGGCAAAAGACAAAGTGACAAGCAAAGCAGAGTTAGAGGCCGAAAATCAAATCCACACGAAAAAGATTTTTAAGAATTTTCATATGGCAAGCAATCGTTAGAGGTCATCTGTTTCTACAGAAGACCCTTTTTTTTTTACGGCTGCAATATAATACAAAAACGAATCGCACACTATAGTTGCCGGAAAATTGCAAGGAAATGTTAAAGCCGCCTTAATATCCGCTTCTTTTATCCTGCCGGTATTTCATTCCCCGCTCAAAAGCTCGAAATTTAAAGGAACACATCTCCTTTACTTCATCTAATGCCTTAATGCTATGCAGTTCAACAAATTGAACAATCTGTTCGGGTGGCTGGTCTGTGCTGTGGCCTGTACCGTTTACCTGTTCACTTTGGAGCCAACTACCAGCTTCTGGGATTGCGGTGAATTCATATCCAGCGCCAACAAACTTCAGATCCCGCATCCTCCGGGCTCTCCCCTGTTCATTTTGATGGGAAGATTCTTTGTAATCCTTTTCGGTGATAACCCGCAAACCACCGCCATTGCAGTGAACGGCATGAGCGTCATCGCCAGCGGATTCACCATTCTCTTCCTGTTCTGGACTATTACATATTTAGCCAAAAAGCTGTTGCTGCCTGCATCACAGGCAAGTCCAACTGGTCAACAGAGCTTCACTATTCTGAGCGCAGGCTTGATCGGTTCACTAGCCTATGCATTCTCCGATTCTTTCTGGTTCAGTGCTGTGGAAGGAGAAGTGTATGCGCTCAGCTCATTCTTTACAGCACTGGTATTCTGGGCCATTTTCAAATGGGAAGCCAGGGCAGATCAGCCGGGAGCAGCGCCTTGTTCGTGATGCTTGGCTATTCTACTTATACCACAACCCTGATCAGGTCCAATGCAGATCCTGCTGTGAATATGTTCAGCGTGGATAATCCAATCAGCCTCGCCTCTTATCTTGGTCGTGAAAGTTATAACGACTGGCCCCTGTTCTACGGTCCCGACTTCACGGAACGCACACCTTTCAAAAAAGCAGGAGAAGAATATGTAAAAGGAGAAAAGAAATATGAAACTGCTGGTCCAAAATATGTACAGTACTGGGCCAATGCGCCGGGTGCACATTTCTTCCCGCGCATATGGGATAATAATGACGACCGCAATCAAAAAGTCTGTTACTATAATTTCACCGGTCTCGAAGAGGGTGAAACGCCATCTATGAAAGATAATATCGCTTACTTCTCGCGCTACCAGGCAGGATGGATGTACATGCGCTACTTCATGTGGAATTTCGCCGGAAGGCAAAATGATCTGCAGGGATTCGGCAATCCCCGCGACAGTAATTTCATCAGCGGGATCAATTTTGTTGACAACTCTCTTTACGGTAACCAGTCGAAAATGCCCGACACTGCCCGCGACAGCAACAAAGCTTATAACCGTTTATTCATGTTGCCACTGGCGCTCGGCCTGGTTGGCCTATTCTTTCAGCTAAGGCGGAATAACAAAGACTGGTTCGTGAATACATTGCTCTTCCTCATCACAGCCGAAGACAATGACACTTATCCCATCTGGTACCTCCAGGAAGTGGAAAGTGTGCGAAGGGATGTGCGCGTTGTGATTGCCACTATGATCGGTAACGACTGGTGCATCGATCAGCTTCGCTACAAAGTGAACAACAGCGCGCCGGTGGATGTGCTGTTCACCAAAGAACAGGTAGCCGGCAACAAAAGAGGCGTAGTATACTTCAATAAAATGCAGGGCTTCGATCCCGGAAAGTATTATGATCTCTATGAATCTTTAAAAAACACCGTCGCCTCCGATGACAGCAAATACACTACTGTAACCGAAGATGGAGAAACTTTTCATCTTCTCCCCATGAATAAATTCAGTATTCCCGTGGACCCGGCCAATAAGTGGGAAAGACCCATCTGTTTTGCTTCTTCTCAAACAGCATCTGATTATGGATTGGGTAATTATGTGAGATCGAAAGGGCTTGTATACCAGTTGAGCCCGGTAGAGAGCAGTGAAGTGGATAACGAAGCCGCCTATGCGAATGTGATGAACCATTTTCAATACGGTAATACCCATAAAGCCGGCATGTACCTGGATGAAACAAATCGTTTAAGGCTCAACGTGATCAAGATGGCCCATGTGCAGCTGGCCATGAGCCTGGCAAAAGCCGGGGATAAAGAAAAGGCGAAAAAAGTGCTGCGTCGCTTTGATGAGAACGTGAGCCCGGCCAATATGCCTTATGGTTTTACCAGCAACCGGGGCAATCAGCATAATATTATGTCGCTTCAATTCCTCCATGCCTGTTACCTGGCCGGTGATATGGAATTAGCGAAAAAAGTAACAGCATCATTACGCAAAGATCTGTTGCAACAAATGGAGTACTATCGTTCACTGGGAGAAGAGCCGCAAAGCGATGATGAGCTTGCCCGTAACGCTTACCATCTGGTTCAGGGCGGCGGCGCTTCACTGAGTAATCACCAGGCTTCATTCGCTAATGATATCCTCAGCAGTTTCCAGTTGCTGAACCAGTTGAGCGAATGGGAAAAGCAACCCGCCACTTTATAGAAAATTGAAATAATAGAATGATGGAAGCAGCAGTACACTTGTATTGCTGCTTTTCTTTTTAGCTTTGTACATATGAAGCCTGGAAAATCAAATCAGGGTGCTGTAGTCGCTCGCGTCCCCGTGAGTGACGGTTATTCCGTCGCCTCCGGCGACACGGCGCCCGCCGGAGGCGGGCAAATAGAAGTCACTCGCCGGGAGGCGGGCGACTGGGCACACCCGAAGTATTGGTGGCAACTGATAGTGGCTGTGTTCCTGTTCGTAGGCTGTTCCTCCGGAGACTCCAAACATCCGCGCGTGGAGATCAGCACCCGCCAGGGTGATATCATCATTGAACTTTATCCCGATAAAGCGCCCAAAAGCGTTGCCGCATTTTTAAGTTACATAGAAAAAGATCTTTACAATAACGCCAGTTTCTACCGTGTATTGAACGATGAGAACCAACCTTCCAATGCGGCCAAAGCCAACCTGGTCCAGGGAGGCTTGTACAGATCGAAGAAAAGACCGGAGTTACCGGGCATTCCACACGAGTCCACCAAAGAAACAGGCATTCTCCACAAAGACGGTGTTGTTTCTCTCGCACGCACAGACCCCGGCACAGCCACCAGCGAATTCTTCATCTGCATCGGCGATCAGCCAGGATTCGATGCCGGCGGCGCCAACAATGCAGACGGACTCGGCTACGCCGCCTTCGGAAGGGTTGTGAAAGGACTGGACATTGTAAGAAAGATCTACAACCAACCTGAATACGATCAGTATTTCGACCCTCCTGTTCCTATTTACAACATCAAAAAGTTGTAACGGCTGCTTATCTTCGCGGCCTCAAAAAACGAAGTAACATGACAGGCATCGATAGTGTACAGCTGGAGAAAGTGATCGTTCACAAGATCGGCAACCCCTCCCGTGGCGAAGATCTGCACCTGAGTGAAAACATGCTTACACTCAACGACGAGATCGTGAGAGGCCTGCTCACCAAATACTTCCTCGGCGCCTTCAACGAAAACGAGCTCTTCCACTTCACGCATATCAGCGATCTTCAAATGAATGAAGTGTACCGCTATGTGGCCGCTATCTTTGAAGACAGGGAGTCCTTCCAGGAACAGGCCGCCTATATTGCCCGTTTCCTCTACACAAAATCCACGCACGTTAAAGTAAAAGAAGGTGAACTCTATGTAGTGCAATTCGACAATGTTCCTTTTGAAGGTGAATATATTCAGGCAATCGGCATTTTCAAATCTGAAACCAAGGAATCCTTCCTGAGGGTATTCCCCCATGGAAAAAGCTATGAGGTTTTACATGAAGAAGGCGTCAACATCAATAAAATGGACAAAGGCTGTCTCGTGTTCAGAACAAATACCGTGGAAGGCTTCAAGGTTTGCGTGGTAGACAGTACCAATAAGAACAATGATGCGCAATACTGGGTGGAAGAGTTCCTGCAGATAACTCCCTATGCTGACAGCTACCATAATACAGACAAGGTCCTTAATCTCTGTAAGCAATTCATCACCCAGGAATACCCGGAAAAATTCGACGTATCCAAAAGTGATCAGATAGACCTGCTCAACAGGAGTATGGATTATTTCAAGAGCAAGGAAAATTTCAGCATTCAGGAATTTGCAGAAGAAGTGATGCACCACCAGGAAGTGGTTGACACTTTCATGGATTACAAAAAGAATTTCGAATCAGCGAAGAACTTTGAACTGAATGATGAATTCGCTATCCATATCAACGCGGTAAAAAAACAGCAGCGTGTTTTCAAGACCGTATTAAAGCTGGATAAGAACTTCCATATCTATATTCACGGCCGGAGAGACCTGATTGAAAAAGGAGTGGATGAAATGACGGGAAAGAAATACTACAAGATCTTTTTCGACGAAGAAAGCTGATCTATGCCGCAGGAAAAAACAGGATCTCCATCCGTAAAACTGAAGACCCTGCCTGCAATGGCTGACTAGGCCATCTTTTCCTGAGCATTAGAAACAATGAGTCGTTTATTCAACAAAGGCGTTGAGCCTTTGCCTGAATTTCCTTTATCAGAATTGCGATATTTGGCGAGGTTGATCAGCAGCACGCTTCCCAGGATAATGCCCAGTCCAAGCAACTGCCAGAAGCTCATCACCTCATTGGCGAAGAAGACTCCCAATAACACAGCCACAACAGGGTTCACGTAAGCATAAGTACTCACCTGCGTTGGGCTTCTCACCTGTAACAGCCATACATAAGCGCTGAAAGCAAGTATAGATCCGAACAAGATCAGGTAGCCAAGGGAAAGCCATGCGCTGGTGCTCACTGCCGCAAAGCTGAATTCCTTCCATTCTCCGGCAATAAAACTGCCTGGGAGGAAGATAAAACCCGCAGTCAGCATTTGAATAGTGGTGTTCACGAGGGCTGATCCTGTTGAATTGTATTTGGAATAGATGGAACCTCCAGCCCAGCTGATACAACCCACCAACACGATGAGGAGGCCAACCAGTGTTTCCCCGCCGCCTGGCGTATTCATGATCGTATCCAGTTGATCACTCAGCAGCAACACTACACCAATGAAACCGATGATCAGTCCAACGATGGTGCTGGTGCTGCGGAAATTCTCTTTCCATTTTGATTTATCGAGCAGGAGGAACCAGATGGGCGCCGAAGAGATCCAAACGGCCACCAGGGAGCTGGGTAAAGTTTTCTCAGCCCAGATCACACAACCGTTTCCGATGAACAACAACAGCGCGCCGGTAATAAAGGCCGCTTTGAATTGTTTGGGGCTCCAGAGCTTCTCTCCCCTGATCAGACACCAGGCCAGCATGATGCCGCCGGCCACCAGGAAACGCAATGCCCCCATGATCAAAGGCGGGAAATCATGTACAGCCTTTTGAATGAAAAAATATGTGGAACCCCATACCAGGTACACAGTGGCGAACGCGAGGATCACCATGATCGTTGAAGCGGGCTTTTTGGCTACAGTTGACATACATTTTATTTTTTTGGAATGACCAGTTGCTGTTGCTCTTTTACGGTTTCCAAAACGATGGTTGTTTTGGTGGATGAAATATTAGGGATCTTTTGGAGTGAGTTGCGCATCAAATGCATGAGTGAGGCAGAATCGGCAGTGCGGACTTTAATAAGGTAGCAATCTTCTCCTGCGATATGATGTACTTCCTGCACTTCGGGAATTTGTGCAAGGGCTTTGGAAGTGTCACCACTACAGGAAAATCCTTCGGAGGATCTTATGAAAATAAAAGCGAGGAGTTTTTGTTGAATGGCTGCAGGATTCACCTGCGCAGAATAACGGACGATCACATTTTTGTTCTCGAGTTTCTTTACTCGCTCCAGTACTGCTGAGGGCGCCATATTCAGTTCGCGTGCCAGGTCTGCATTGGAGATCCGGGCATTTGACTGCATCAGGTCGAGTATCTGGAGGTCTGTATTGTCGAGGGTGATTTCCATTGCTGCTATCTTTCTGTAAATTTAAAATATTCCAGAATAATATTCGGTGAAACGGCAAAATTTAGAATTTATTCAGATTTTATGGGTCGATGGCCGAACAATAATCGGAATTGCAAAGTGAAAGGGGTTTAAAACCGAATTTTATTCGGGTTTTGAACGAAGAAAGCGCCAGGGTGCCGCCAGTCGCTCGCCTCCGGCGAGTGACTTCTATTTAGTCGCCTCCGGCGACGCGGTGTTCGCCGGAGGCGAACAAATATGGGTCACTCGCCGGAGGCGAGCGACTGGTGGCACCCTGGATCTTTACCATCTCCTGCTTCCTGCACATCACCTGCATAAATTCTTATTGCCGTTTTTCAAACCCGCCATATATTTACGCAAATCAGTAAATCAGTCAATAATGGACATAAGTGGAAAGATCCTCCAGTTCCTTCCCGTGCAAACAGGACAGGGAAAGAACGGCACCTGGAAAAAACAGGAATTCATTCTCGAAACAGGCGATACTTACCCCAAAAAAGTTTGCATTGCAGCCTGGGGCGATAAAATAGATCTCGCCAGCATCAAACCCGGCGAACAGGTTACAGTTTCCTTCGACGTGGAAAGCCGCGAATTCAATGGCCGCTGGTACACAGACGTGAAAGCATGGAAAGTTGTGCGCGCAGCAGCTGGCGGCGGCAACAGCGCGGTGCCCGATGGTCCTCCCGGATTTCAGCCAGGAGCGTCTGACGACGATCTTCCGTTTTAAAATCGTCGGTTCAGACGACTTTTTATCCGGTTCAGGTTCCCTGCAACAGTATATTGCCACTGACATAATACAGCTAATGATACAGGATCAACTCGAGTAATTTCGATTGATCCTTTTTTATTATGCGAGCACTGTATGTAGTTGTCTTGATACTGATAGCGCAGGTTTCGTGGGCACAACCTGCTGAAGATGGTGATATCACCATTACTGTAAATAACAATCAGCAACAACCGCTTCCACTGGCTTCTGTTGCTATTCTGAGAGTGAAAGATTCTGTAGCTGTCAAAATACGGATGACGGACTCCTCCGGCAAAGTGCTATTCGAAAATATTCCTGCCGGTATATATCTCTTCCGCATCACCATGGTTGATCATATCACACAATATGCAGGCCCGGTAGAGATCAGCTCCGGTAACGCGAACCTCCCGCTTTCGATTACCTTACTTCGTTCCAACGCTTCCCTCCGGGAAGTGACCATCTCGGCAAGAAGGCCTTTGATCAAATTCGCTCCGGATAAGACCATCGTTTCTGTTGACAACAGTATCACCAGTACAGGCGCCACCGTCTTGGAAGTGCTGGAGAAATCTCCCGGCGTTTCGGTTGACCGTGACGGTAATGTGAGCCTGAAAGGAAGATCGAATGTGCTGGTGCTGATCGATGGCAAACCTACATATCTGTCAGGATCTGATCTCAGTAATCTCCTTTCGGGCATGTCGGCTTCCCAACTGGAGCAGATAGAATTGATGGACAATCCACCTAGTAAATACGATGCTACCGGCAATGCAGGCGTGATCAATATAAAAACGAAAAAGAACAAGCAGCAGGGTTTCAACGGAACGGCCAGCACGGCTTACCAGCAGGGAAGAAAACAAAGGTCCGTTCATAGCCTGGCATTGAATTACAGGCAGGGGCCGCTCAACGCATTCATGAACTACAACCTGAATGAAGGTGGTTTCCTCATGTACCTCTATGCCCTTCGAAAATATTTCGACCCCGGCACTACCAATGCCAATGCAGTGTTACAGCAGCCCACCCGCATCGAAGGCAATGGACAGAACCATTCGTTGAAGCTGGGTCTGGATTATGTCATCAACAAGAAAACATCCGTTGGGATACTGGCCAATGGCTTCTATCAGTATCGCCGCACCCACAGCAAGGCCGAAGCCGAATGGCTGGGAGATAACGCAGAAAAGGATTCCGTGATCAACAGCATCGGATACAGCACGCTCAACTGGCGCAACGGAACAGTGAACATCAATGCACGACACAACTTCAGTGCTGAACAGGAACTGACAATGGACCTCGACTGGCTCGGATACAATATCCGCAACTACCAGCTCTTCCGGAATGTTCGCGAAGGGAATAATGGCTATACCGAGGCCGAACGAGGCGAGATCCCCACAAAGATCCGGATCATCACCGGCAAGGCGGATTACACGCAAAAGTTTGGCGAAACCATGAAAATGGAAGCTGGCTGGAAAAGCAGCCGCATTCGTACTGACAATTTCGCCGGCTACGGGATCAATACCAGCGGCAGCTGGGAGAACAATCCGGATAAGACCAATCAATTCGTTTACATCGAGAATATTCATGCCGCCTACGGCAACTTCGGGAAGTCGTGGGAAAAGTTCACAGCCCAGGTGGGGCTCCGATTTGAGCACACAGGTTATGATGCAGAACAATCAGGCAATGCATTGCGGAAAGATTCTGCTTTCTCCCGGAACTACAATAGCCTCTTCCCCACTACTTATCTTCAGTATAAACCCGATTCTTCCAATAGCTTCACCATCAGCGCCGGCAGAAGGATCGACAGGCCCGTGTTCCAGAACCTCAACCCCTTCGAGTTCATCATCAACAAATACACCAGCCAGCGTGGCAATCCGTTCCTGCTGCCACAATACACCTGGAACTTCCAGTTATCGCATGTATATAAAGAATGGCTGATGACAACGGTGAGCTATAGTCGAACCTCCGACTATTTTGCCCAGCTGTTCCTGATCAAACCCGATGGCTCTTTCCTGTATTCCTATGGCAATGTGGGCAACAAACAGAATTTCGGACTTTCGGTGAGTGTGCAATGGCAGCCTGCCTCCTGGTGGAATATGAGTTTGCAGGGCGATCTGATCCATAAACGTTTCAAAGGGATGCTGTGGAAGGAACTTACGCCAACCATCACCCAGTTCAATGGGAATATCAACAACCAGTTCAAATTCAAAAAAGGATGGGCTGCTGAATTGACTGCGTATTACATCACGCGCAGCCAGGAAGACATTCAGGAAGTGGTGGAACCTACGGGTCAGGCAGGCGCTGGGATCTCAAAACTTTTGTTCAACAACAAAGCCACTCTCAAACTGGCTTTCCGCGATATTTTCTATACACAGGCCATGAACGGTCTCACTCAGTTCAAAGACTCAGAAGAATATTTCGAGATCCAACGTGACTCACGTGTGGGTGTTCTAAGTTTCACCTGGCGCTTCGGCAAAACATTCAAGGGAGGTGTAAAAAGAAGTGGCAGCGCCGATGATGAGATGCGGCGTGTGGGTTCGGGTGGATAGAGCGATTGTGGCTCACCGTAATTCCTTAGATTTGTATCCACTCCCAACCCGTCCGTACACATCGCCGGCATGCAGATCCTTTGGAAATATTTACAGCCACAACGGTGGTTGATCCTTTTCTCCTTGCTACTTGCAGGGATTGCCCAGATCTTGGCTTTGATCGATCCCGTGATCTTTGGAAGGATCATCGATGATTACGCCAGCCAGGTAAATATCAAACCCCGGGATGAGCTGGTGCGCGGTGTACTCTGGTGGCTCTTCATCGCCATTGCCATCGCTACACTTGCCCGCGTGGCGCGGGCCTTCCAGGAATATTTCACCCGCCTGGCAGTACAGAAATTCGGATTACAGATCTTCAATGATGGTCTTCGTCAAACACTCCGGCTTACTTTCAGTGAATTTGAAGAACAAAGAAGCGGGGAAACGATGGCCATTTTGCAAAAGGTAAGAACAGACACCGAACGCTTCATCAATTCGTTCATCAATATTCTTTTCTCTTCACTGGTGGGCATGGGCTTTCTTATCTGGTACGCTATTACCAGGCACTGGGCGCTGATCCCCGTATTCGTGATCGGCGTGTTGGTGTTGGGTTCATTAACCGGATTGCTTAGCAAAAAGATCAAGACCCTCCAGAGATCTATCAACAAAGAAACCAACCGTATGGCGGGGATCATTACTGAATCCCTGCGGAACATAGAGCTGGTACGGAGTCTGGGATTAACCTTTCCTGAGATCCGGCGGCTTAGAGAATTCACCTATCGTATCTTCCAGCTGGAAATGCAGAAAACAAAACAGGTAAGAACGCTGAGTTTCCTGCAGGGCACCGTGCTGAATATACTTCGTCAATCCATTCTTTTCATATTGTTATGGCTGATCTTCGGCAATGTGCTGAGTACCGGGGAGCTGATCAGTATGCAATTCATCTCCAGTTCCATCTTCGGTCCATTGCAGGATATCGGCAGTATCATTCTTTCCTATCGGGAAGCGGAAGCATCTTTGCAAACCTTCGATACCCTGATGAACAAGCCTGTGGAACAAAGGCCACCAGAGCCCATCGAGCTCAATGAACTGGAAAGCATCCGCTTCAATAATGTAGTGTTCCGGCATAAAACGGCCCGGCAGAATGCGATGGATGGGATTTCATTTACTCTCAGGAAAGGCGATACCGTTGCTTTCGTTGGTCCGTCCGGTTCCGGCAAATCCACCCTGGTGAAGCTGTTGGTAGGATTGTACAAACCCGTTGAAGGTGAGATCTTTTTCAATGAGATACCGGCTACCCTTATGCGCTACAATGAGCTCAGGCGACAGATCGGTTTTGTAACGCAGGATACACAACTGTTTGCCGGCACTATCCGTCAGAACCTGCTGTTCGTGCAGCCCAATGCAACGGATGAGCAGATGATGCAGGCCATTGAAAAGGCATCGGCGCTCAATTTGGTGAAGCGTCATGAATCAGGACTTGATACGATGCTGGGCGAAGGCGGCCTCAAGCTCTCCGGCGGGGAAAAGCAAAGGCTGAGCATCGCACGGGCGCTGCTCCGCGAGCCGCGGCTCCTGATCTTCGATGAAGCCACTTCAGCGCTGGACTCGCTCACGGAAGAAGCTATCACAGAAACCATCCGCGAAATTGCTTCGCAAAGACAACAGATCACTATCATGATCGCGCACAGGCTCAGCACCATCATGTACGCAGATAATATCATCGTACTCGAGAAAGGAAAGATCACAGAGCAGGGCTCCCATTATGAATTACTTGAGCAGAAAGGACTGTATTATGCCATGTGGCGGCAGCAGATCGGGGAACGCAGGCCCGAAGCGGAGTTTTGAGGATTGTCAAGATTAAGGGCGATAAATAATTTTCTGGCGGGAAAGGCCGTTATTGATGCAATTATCCTATAAATGCCACCATATGAAAAATAGTTTCATGCTGTTGCTGGCGGTCTTCTCCCTTATCACGGCGCTGGCTTTCGTTCCCGTTTTCAATAAATTCAGCTCTACAGTTCCTTCCAAAGAATATGCAACCTGTTATGGCCGCAATCCCTGTAATGCCTGTTCCGATTGTTCCCGATGTAAACATTGCAATGCCGGCGGCAGCTGTGGGAAATGTGTGAAGCCTAAGTCTTCTGCAGGTTCGTCGTATGGTTCATCTCAAAAGAAAAGCAGTTCCGCTACTTACGGTCAGTGCCGGGCAAAAACAAAAAAAGGAACAAGATGTTCCCGTAATCAAAGGTCTGGCGGTTATTGCTGGCAGCATGGCGGTTAAGCCATAGCGTTATACTACAACAATTCCACTTCTTTGGTTCTGTAAGGCTGCAGGGCGATATTGTCCGGAGGCAGTTCTGTGATCAGGTAATCGATATCCTGTATATCCGCAATTTTCATCTTCATGGTGGAGTTGAGTTTTTCGGAGATCGCGAGTATGGCGATCTTATCTGCAGCTTTGATCATGGCTTTTTTCACCTGGATAGTTTCCCAGTCGGAATCAGTGAGTCCGTTTGCTGCATCCAGCGCATTGGTGCCGATGATGCAGAGATCAGCTTTGATATTGGAAAGATATTCAAATACTTCACCGCTCACCGTCATCTGGCTGTAGGTGGAGATCTGTCCGCCGATCATGATGGTTTTGATCATCGGCTTGTCAAGCAACTCCACTGCCGACAGTACATTCACTGTAATGAAAGTAGCGCGAAGGGTATGTGGGATCTTCTTGATGAACTCTCGGATAGTAGTGCCACCGCCAACCAGTACGATCATATCGTCTTTCAGCAATTGCAATGCTTTTTCAGCAATCACCACTTTGTTGCTTTGTGAATAGGTTTCGGATTCATGTCCGTAATGATACGCGATAGACATGGCGCCGCCCTTGATCTTTACTACTTCTCCATCGTCTGCAAGTTCGTTCACATCGCGGCGGATCGTGTCTTCACTCACATTGATCAGACCTACCAGGTCCGCATAAGTCAAACGGGTGTGAATATTCACCTGTTTGATGATGAGTTTTTTTCTCGCTTGTTTGGTCAGCGAGGCAGGGGGGATCTGATCTTGTGTGTTGAAGTCCATAGAAAAAAATGAATTGCGCTTACTGAATACTGTTGGAGGGTTTGCCGCATGCGGCCCTCTTTTCCAAATATCCGGTAAAAATAGAATATAAGTTCAATTTTTTGCAGTATTTGGGCGGTAAATAATTTTTTTGCGAAATGTCATGGAGAATAGAGTAAAAAGTAAACTGCTATAAATTGTTGTTCAACAAATTGTTATATATAAAAAATGCATTCATGGCGGCTTTCCGCAATCTGATTTTTCTGCATATTGTGCAAATAATAAATGCAAATATTTTGCAGTTTGGAGGGAATTTGGCTAGTTTTAGGGAAGGAATTTGCATTATTTGAAAGAAAAGCTCATAACTAACTCTTGCAATGAAAAAATTACAACTAACTGCCTGGGCCAGCCAACTGCTTTTGGCTTGCAGCCTCCTATGCTGCATTCCAGCCCTGGCCCAGTCTAACGGTTCCAACCCTTCAGAGATCAACGGCACCGTGAGCAGCGCTGTGTCCGGACAAAAGATCGCAGGGGCCACCGTAACGCTGGTGAATAACAACAGCGTAGCCACCACTACCAACAACAACGGAGAATTCACATTGAAACTTCCCGCCATTTCCGGTTCCATTGAATTACTGATCACCCATGTTGGATTTGAAAGAAAACAGGTGCAACTGCAACCCGGTCAAACAACCATCGCCATCCTGCTCAATGATGCGAAGGCATTGGACGAAGTAGTAGTTACCGCACTTGGTATCAAAAAAGAAAAGAAAGCCCTCGCCTATGCTGTCACTGAAGTGAAGGGCGAAGAATTCACGCAGGCGCGCGAGATCAATATCGCGAACGCACTTACGGGTAAGATCGCCGGTGTAAATGCGAGCAGCCTCGCCAGTGGTCCCGGCGGATCCAGCCGCGTGATCATTCGCGGCAATGGCTCTCTTAACGGCGACAACCAACCGCTTTATGTGGTGAATGGTATGCCCATCGACAATACCACCAATTCCATGCCCGCAAGCGGCAACGGCTCTGTTGGCCTGAACAACGACCGCGGCGATGGTATCGCAGGCATCAACCCGGATGATATCGAAACCATCACTGTCCTCAAAGGCGGTACTGCAGCTGCGCTTTACGGAAGCCGCGCCTCCAATGGCGTGATCATCATCACTACTAAAAAAGGCGTTAGACAAAAAGGTATTGGTGTTGAATACAATTCCACACTCACGGTAGAAAGACCAGCCATTGCGCCGGACTGGCAATATGAATACGGCGCCGGCCAGTATGCAGCCAAACCTGTCGATCAGGCCCAGGCCATTGCTTACGGACGACTTTCCTACGGCGCCAAAATGGACGGCTCGGAAGTAGTTCAATTCGATGGAGTGAAAAGACCTTACTCTCCCCAAAAAGATAATATCAAGAACTTCTACAGGACCGGCACTACATTCACCAACACAGTTTCCTTTCTCGGTGGGTCCGATAATTTTACCTGGCGCGCTTCGCTCTCAGATCTGAACAACCATGGCATTGTGCCCAACAATAAACTGAACAAGAAGATCGCTTCGCTCTCTGTTGGCGCCAATCTCAGCAAACGCATTTCAATCGAAGGATACGCGCAATACAATATCGAGAAATCAGAGAATCGTACGGGTGTAGCCGATGCGGCTGGTAACCCCAACTGGGGAACCTATATGATCGCTAATACCGTTGACATCCGGAACCTCGATCCCGGCTACGACGCCAGCGGCAAAGAAGTGCCATGGAACGCAGTAGGATTCGCTTCCAACCCCTACTTCGTGGTGAACAAATTCAAGAATAACGATGACCGCAACCGTTTCATCGGTAATCTCAGCGTCCGTTACAATATCCTGAACAACCTCTTCGTGAAAGGAAGGGTAAGTCACGATTACTCCAATTTCAAATACACGGGCATCGTGCCTACAGGCAACCTATACTTTGCCGATGGTTATTACCAGAACTATCTTTCCGGGATCACAGAAACCAATGCCGAACTCACTGTAAACTATAATACGAAGATCATCGATGACCTTACTGTAAACGTAATGGCCGGCGGTAACCAACGCAGATCAGTAACCGATAATACCAATCTCGATGGTACCGGGTACTCAGTTCCCGGTTTCTATGATGTGAGCAATGTGGTGAGCCTGACCACCAGCAAAGCGCTGGGAAGGCTGCGAACCAATTCCGTTTTCGGATCGGTGGATTTCTCGTACAAGAACCTGCTCTTCCTGACTGCATCAGGACGGAACGATTGGTTCTCTACACTCGCTCCGCAGAACAACAATATTTTCTACCCCGCAGTGGGTGCAAGTTTCATCCTTTCTGAAGCATTCCAGCTGCCGGTTTGGGTGAACTTCGCCAAGATTAGAAGCTCCCTGGCGCAGGTGGGTGGCGCTACGCCGATCCCATACGCGCTCAATCTAACATACAGCCTGGTGCCTGGAGGCGGGCACGACAAGCGCCCGCTCCAGATGATCACCAATTTCAACGGCGCCAATTCCGGTCAGCTGATGGTGCCCAACCAGAACCTGAAACCCCTCACCTCCACTACGTTTGAAGTAGGTCTGGAAGCCAGGTTCCTCAATGGCCGCCTCTCTACGGACATTGCCGTGTATGATCGCAGGACCACCAACGATATCGTTCGTGCTTCCATTTCACCGGCTACCGGTTTCAATCATGCGCTTTTCAATGTGGGAGAAATGAGCAACAAAGGCCTGGAAGTGCTGGTTTCAGGCTTTCCTGTGAAGAATAAGAATTTCAGCTGGGAAGTCAGTTACAATATCGCCTACAACAAGAACAAAGTGATCAAAATCACCGATGAGCTCAGCACCATTGAAGCGGATATCAGCGTGAACAGGTACGCCTTCATTCATCACCCCGAAGGAAAACCTTACAGCACCATCATGGCTACCACAGGATTAAAAGATGCCAAAGGCAACCAGGTGTATGCAGCTGATGGCCGTGAAATAGCAAGCCCAACCCTTGTTGATATGGGCACAGGCGTTGCGCCACTCACAACAGGTATCACCAATACTTTCAACTACAGGCGTCTTTCGCTGAGCTTCCTCGTAGACGGACGTTTCGGGGGTAAAGTATATTCCGCTACCAATCTCTATGGCACACGTATGGGATTGCACAAAATGACGCTCCCCGGTAGAGATGGTAAGCTCACCGTGAACGGCGTTGACAATAATGGCAACCCTTTCTCCAAAACGTTTACGCCCGACCAGATGTGGAGCTATTATAACAACTGGCAGGTGCTTTCTGAAAAATTCGTGTACAGTTCCGATTTCGTGAAACTGCGCCAGGTGATCATCAGCTACAGCATTCCTGTAGATAAGATCAGCTTCCTGAAAATGCAATCTCTCACCGTTTCCCTGGTGGGAAGAAACCTGGCGATCCTGCACAAAGAAGCTGATAATATCGACCCCGAATCCACTTTCAGCAACTCCAATGCACAGGGCTTCGAAATGTTCGGTGTGCCCCGCACCAGGAGTTTTGGTGTAAACCTGATGGTCAAATTCTAATTCACGATTCAAAAACTAACAACATGCCAAGTTTCAAATTATATCATAGCATACTCGCTCTGGGCCTTTTGGGTGGACTGGGCGCCTGCGACAAAGACTTCGAAGAGGTGAATACTAACCCTAATGCCTCCACGAATGCCAATCCCGACCTGCTGTTCTCACAAGCCATTCTCAAAGGCAACTATGTACTGGACAGAACTTATTTCTATACCTCCTACCTGGGCGCAGGAATGTATGTGCAACATTTCGCGAATTATAAAGATGCTTCCCTTGCCGGAATGGGCGATAAGTATGGTATAAATGATCTCTATCAGGGATTCTATTTCACCTATCTCTATCCCAATGTGCTGGAAAACCTGCGTCAGTGCATGGAAGGAGCAGAGAAGGCCGGACATGTGAATAAAGTGGCCACAGCCCGCATCTGGCGTGTGCTTCACTTCCAGCGGCTCACAGATCTTTACGGAGATGTGCCTTATAAGAATGCACTGAAAGGATATCCCGAGAATGAATTCCTGCCCAACTATGACCCGCAATCAGAGATCTATGACGGGCTGCTTACTGAACTGGATCAGGCTATTGGCGCCCTGCAGGCGGGTGCGCCCACTTTTGGTGCAGCAGACTTCATCTACCAGGGTGATGTTGGCAAATGGAAGAAATTCGGTTACTCCCTGATGTTACGTCTTGCTATGCGCATGACTAAAATTGATGAAAATAAAGCCCGCACCTGGGCGCAAAAAGCCATTGCCGGTGGCGTGATAGAACAGGCAGTGGATAATGCCGCAGTGAAATATTTCAATAGCGGACAGGTGTACAATTTCAATCCTGTTGCCTATGAGATCGGCGCACAGGACTATAAGGCCGATGCCTACGGCGATGCCAATGTGGAAGGAGGAAAATTCAGCAAGGCTTTCATCGATTTCCTGAGGGATAATAATGATCCCCGTCTCCCTGTGATGGCCGTTACTTACAACGGAACAATACCGGACACCACATCGTCCATTGCCAAAGGTCTGCCCAGCGGCACATTGAACAAACCCAATAATTTCAAAACTTTATCCGAGCCCAATCCCGCTACTATCCTGCGATATGATGCGCCACTGCTGGTGCTCACCAATGCTGAGATGAGCTTCCTGCTGAGCGAAGCCGCCTTACGCGGATGGACCAACGCCAATACTGCTTCGGCATACTTCAAAAATGGGATCGAGAATAATATGCGCAACTGGGCCAGGTTCGGTGCCGCAGGCGTAATTGCTGAACAGCGCATCACGGATTATACGGCAGCACATCCGCTGAATACAGCCGGCAGCTTCAACGATCAGATGAACCAGATACATTCACAATTCTGGGTAGCTTTGTTACTGGATGAACTGGAATGTTTCGCCAACTGGCGCCGGACAGGTTATCCCGTGCTCACTCCTACCAATGCACCGGGCAACCAGACCGGCGGTGTGATCCCCCGCAGGTTCCCTTACCTTCAAACAGAACGAAGCAATAACAAAGCAGCCTATGAAGCAGCGCTGGCGCGCCAGGGAGCAGACAATTTATTAACAAGAGTTTGGTGGGATAAACAATAATGAAAAAGCTAATCGTACTTCCGTTCCTGATGGTCTCGGTTTTTCAGGTTTTCGCAAGGCAGCAGCCGCCTCAGCCGGCGCTGATTCCTGTACCTGTGAAGGCAACTTATGGTCAAGGCTTCTCGGTGATATCAAAACAAACAGCAATCGATGCAGGTAGTGAACTGAAGTACGAAGCTGCTTTATTGAATGAGCTCATTAAACAATACCTGGGTTATTCGCTGCCCGTGATAGAACACACCAACAGGGTGTCTGTCAGGCTCCGGATCGATACCCTTCTGGTGAAAGAGCCCGAAGGGTATTTGCTGGAATCGAATGGCAACATAAATATCACGGCTCGTGATGGAGCCGGGCTGATCCACGGCATTCAAACACTGCGGCAATTGTGGATCCTGCAACAGGGAACACTGAGAATACCAGTTGCTAACATTCACGACTATCCGAGATTCTCCTATCGCGGCATGCACCTGGACGTTAGCCGGCATTTTTTTTCACTGGACTTCATCAGGCAGTACATCGATCTACTCTCCCTCTACAAATTCAACACCTTCCACTGGCATCTCACGGATGACCAGGGTTGGAGGATCGAAATAAAGAAATATCCAAAACTGCAATCCGTTGCGGCCTGGAGGGAAGAAACGATGATCGGTCACAAGAAAGAACTGCCTCATCAATTCGATGGGAAACGGTACGGCGGTTATTACACGCAGGAGCAAATAAAGGAGATCATTCAATACGCAGCCGAAAGGCATATCACTGTGATCCCCGAGATCGAGATGCCGGGCCATGCGCAGGCTGCACTGGCGGCCTATCCTGAGCTGGGCTGTACCGGAGGGCCTTACAAGACCGCCACTTTCTGGGGAGTATTCGATGATGTGTTCTGCGCTGGCAGGGATTCCACTTTTACATTTTTACAGGACTTGCTGGACGAGGTGCTTACGTTGTTCCCATCGCAATACATCCATATCGGTGGTGATGAATGTCCCAAAACAAGATGGAAGGCCTGTCCGCATTGTCAGAAAAGGATAAAAGAAGAAAAGCTTTCGAATGAAGAGGAGCTGCAGAGTTACTTTGTAAGCCGCATTGCAAAATATGTACAATCGAAAGGCAGACAAGTAATCGGATGGGATGAGATCCTGGAAGGGGGCCTCGCCAAAGGCGCTACTGTTATGAGCTGGAGAGGAACAGGCGGGGCTGTGGAAGCCGCCAGGATGAACCAGGATGCCATCATGAGTACAGAAGATGAATACTATTTCGACCACTACCAAAGTCTCTATCCATCCGAGCCTGTTGCTGCCGGCGGTTATACACCACTGAAAGATGTGTACAATTACCAGCCACTGCCGGATTCCATTGATGCAAGTCTCTTGCCGCATATCAAAGGCATACAGGGACAATTATGGAGCGAATATTTGCCCACTGCTGAACAGGCATCTTACATGTTATTGCCAAGAGCCATTGCCCTGGCTGAAGTGGCCTGGAGTCCGGCGCCATCGCTCAATTACGATGATTTCCTTCAACGGGTGAGAAAGCAGGAAGCAACACTGGAACGCATCGGTCTCACTATGGCCAATAATTTCGACGAGATCACTTTCACAACTGATAAAGTACAACGGGGTAGTCTTTCTTTTCATCTTCATTCCAGTTTCCGGGAAGCTGAAATACGCTACACTTCTGATGGCAGTTTACCTGACAAGAGTAGCCGGGTTTATTCAGGCCGGGTGCAAACAGGTGGCAGAAATGGTGTAATACGCGCTCAGCTTTTCCGGAACGGAATGGGCTGGGGACGAATATTTGAACTACCCTACAGCATAAACAAAGCAACTGGTGCGGACATCAGCGTTTCCGGTCTTCCTGCCGCAACGCCCGCTCCCGGATTGGTGAATGGCTTGTCCGGATCACACCGGTACAACGATAACCAGTGGGTAAGGTTCTCCGGCAATTTTGAAGCAGTACTCGACCTGGGTAACAGCCAAAGCATTTCAAAGCTGGGCGCCAATGTGCTCAACTATGCCTGGCAAAGAATGTGGCCGCCGGTATCGCTGGATTTTTATGTGTCGGATAACGGGACAGATTATACGAAAATCACTTCCCTTACCAGTTTTCCCGTCAATGGTATCAACAAAGCAAGGGCGACAGTGAAACCCGTAAATGCCAGGTATGTAAAGATAACCGGTCTTCATCCCGGTATCATTCCCGAAGGAAAATATGGCGCCGGATCAAAGGCGCTGATGCTGATAGATGAATTCATAGTGGAATAAACAACAATAAGAGAATAAGAATTAAAATTTACAAGCGTATGAGCACAGCAGAAGAAAGATTCAGGCAACTCGGACTATCATTGCCTCCTGCTCCCGAGCCGCTGGGTGTTTACAAACCCTATGTACTGGATGGGAAATACCTTTACCTCAGCGGGCATGGGCCTGTGCAGGATGATGGTTCCCTCATAATCGGCCGTATCGGAAAGGAACTGGATGCAGACCAGGGGAAGTTATCGGCCAGACAGGTGGGCCTGACCATGTTGAGTACTATTCACACAAGGATCGGTGGCCTGAACAAAGTGAAAAGGGTGATCAAGATGCTGGGAATGGTGAATGCCACACCCGATTTTGAAAGGCATCCGCATGTGATCAATGGCTGCAGCGAATTGTTTGCAGCAGTCTGGGGCGAAGAACACGGCGTTGGCGTACGCAGTGCAGTGGGCTTTGGCTCATTGCCAGACAATATCCCGGTTGAAATCGAAGCGCTCTTTGAATTGTATTGATGGATTGCCATTTTTTAGATGTTTTGTGTTGACTGGCTTTTGTGATAGCTCAGGATTAATTAGTTTGCCGGAAAATCAAACACAATGGATCAGCCTGCCGGGAAAAAAGTACAGTTGGCAGCCTTTGGTGAATTCCTGTTACGCTTGCACAGTCACCAGGCCAAACGTTTTCAGCAAACCGATGCTTACACTGCTTATTACGCAGGTGCAGAAGCCAATGTTTGCGTACTGCTGGCCAGGCTGGGCATGAACGTGAACTATATCAGCCGTGTACCTGACAATGATATCGCGCTGGCAGGTATCCGGCAATTGAAAAGTCATGGTGTGGGAACAGAGCATATGATCTTCGGTGGCGACAGGCTCGGATTGTATTTCACGGAATCGGGCAATCATATCCGCAGTAGCCGTGTTATTTACGACAGGTCCGGAGCCAGCTTTTCTCAACTGCAACCAGGCATGATCAACTGGAAACAGGTGTTACAGAACACAGATTGTTTTCATTGGTCCGGCGTTGCTGCAGCCCTGAGCGTGAGCGCGGCGGAGGTTTGCAGGGAAGCGCTGGAAGCCGCATCGGAATTGGGTTTGACTATTTCGGGCGATTTCAATTATCGCAGCAAGCTCTGGCAATACGGCAAACATCCGAAAGAGATCATGCCTGCATTGTTGCAATACAGCACTGTGGCTGTGGCCGACCTGGATGCCGTGAATATTTATTATGGCATCGATACAGATAAGGAACTGCCATTAGAAGATAGATTCAGGCAAACAGTTCAGCAACTGCAACAGAAGATGCCGAAGCTGCAAACACTGGGCATGAGCTTTCGCAAAACCGTCCAGCAGCAGACAGTTTACATGGCAGCACTGGCGCATCATGGCGAATATTATTTCTCTGAAGGCTATGCTATTCCCCATGTAACCGATCAGATCGGCACCGGCGATGCCTTCACTGCCGGTATTCTTTACGGATTGATGCAGGAAATGGCGCCACAGAACATCATCAACTTCGCCACTGCTTGCGGCGTACTCAAACAAAGCATTGCAGGAGACTGGGCCATCATCAGCAAACAGGAAATAGAAGAATTCATTCAGACGGGCGTAACCGGAAGGATAGTCCGATAATATAACAGGGTGCGGCAGTCGCTCGCCTCCCGGCGAGTGACTTCTATTTGTTCGCCTCCGGCGAACACCGCGTCGCCGGAGGCGACTAAACAAAAGTCACTCGCCGGAGGCGAGCGACTGGGCACACGCTAAGAAAACAGTACAATCATGTTCATTATAGATGCGCATCTTGATCTCAGTATGAATGCCCTCGAGTGGAACCGCGATCTCAGGTTGCCGGTACAGGCTATTCGTGAAAGAGAGCAGGGGCTTACTGATAAACCCGACCGGGCCAAAGGCACGGTTGCATTACCTGAATTACGCGCCGGCAATATCGGATTGGTAGTGGCTACACAGATCGCACGATACGTTGCGCCTGAAAACCCGTTACCAGGCTGGCATTCGCCGCAGCAGGCATGGGCACAGAGCCAGGGACAACTCGCCTGGTACAAAGCCATGGAAGCAGCAGGCGAAATGGCAATGATCAAAAATAAAAAAGACCTGAATGATCATATCGCACTGTGGCAGGATGGTCAACCCAACGACAAAAAACCTGTTGGGTACATTCTCAGCCTCGAAGGCGCAGATAGTATCGTTACCATCGATCACCTGGAAACAGCATGGAACTATGGACTTCGTGCGATAGGCCCCGCTCATTATGGGCCCGGCCGTTATGCCAATGGGACCGACGCTACCGGTCACCTGCATGCGCAGGGACGTGAGTTGATCAAAGAAATAGAAAGACTGGGGCTCATCCTGGATGCCACGCATCTCTGCGATGATGCTTTCCGGGATGCGATGGAATTATTCAATGGCAATGTATGGGCCAGTCATAACAATGTGCGCGCACTGGTAGACCACAACCGCCAGTTCAGTGATGAGATGATACGCACCCTCATCAGCAAAGGCGCTGTGATCGGCGCAGCGTTGGATGCCTGGATGATGGTGCCCAACTGGATGCGACAGCAATCCACACCAGAGGGTATGCACTGCAGCCTGGAAGTCATCATCGATCATATCGATCATATTTGCCAGCTGGCTGGCAATAGCCGTCATGTGGGGATCGGAACAGATTTGGATGGTGCATTCGGGAAAGAGCAATGCCCTTATGATTTAGATACTATAGCAGACCTTCAAAAACTACCGGAAATGTTCATGCGCAGAGGGTATTCAGCAGAAGATATTCAAAACATCATGCACGGAAATTTTCTTCGGTTCATGCAGAAGGCATTACCTGAATAGTCTCAGCGTGTTGCCAGTCGCTCGCCTCTGGCGAGTGACCTGTATTTGTTCGCCTCCGGCGAACACCGCGTCGCCGGAGGCGACTGAATAGAACTCACTCGCCAGAGGCGAGCGAGTGGGCTCCCCGAAATTCTAAGATGGTAGCTTTTTAGTCAGTCCCAGTACCTTAATGATGCACGTGCCCGGTCTCTCGTAATAATTTTTCCTGCTCCAGGTCCAGCTGGCCTCCAACTTTCCGGATCAGCTCATCTTCGAACTGGTCGCGGTCCCGGAGCTGGAAGAGGCGTTGGCGCTGGGTTCCCAGCAGTTCGAGGTAAATACTGTTGTATACCAGTGAAGACTGTCTTTCCTTTTCGCTGGCTCCATGACCTTCCAGGAAATTGGTGGTGAGCTGGAGATCGTTCTTCATCTGGTTATAAAGATTTTGCAGTACAGGTTGTTTTTTCATCAGGTCTGTATACTGTTCTTCCAGGTGTGAAACGGCAGCTGTGAGGAGTTGATGATGGAGTTTTGCTTCTTCCTCATCTTCAGAAGAGGCAGGTTGTTCTTTATCGAGGCCTACCAGTTTGATCACCCAGGGAAGTGTAAGCCCCTGCAATACCAGGGTGATGAGGATAACAATGAAAGTGATGAAAAGGATCAGGCTGCGGTAGGGGAAAGGCTGGCCATTATTCAGCAGCAGTGGGATCGATAGCGCAGAAGCCAGCGATACCACACCGCGCATACCGGCCCAGCCGATCACGATGGGGCCGCGCCAGCCGGGGTTTGGGTCAGCCACGGTTACCCACCGGCCTATCAATTTTGTCCAGCCTGCGGTGAACAAAGCAGTGATGATACGTGTAACAATGATCACCAAAGAGATTACCACGCCATAAAAAATGGCCTGTCCTTTGGAGTAATCACCCAGGTTGCGCATGATCTCCGGCATTTCCAGACCGATGAGCATGAACACCAATCCGTTCAATATGAATGTTATCGTGTTCCACATCGCATATCCCTGGAGGCGGCTCTGGTGGCTGAGTGTAACATGACTGTGATAAGACAGGAAAAGACCGCCGCTCACCACGGCCATAACGCCTGAGTAATGAAACGACTCAGCAGTCAGGTACATCAGGTATGGCGCTATGAAGGAAAGTGCGATATCGATACTGGTGGTGGTGGGCAACCAGCGGTACATAGCATAAATGATCAGTGCAATGGCCAGTCCGATCACAACGCCCATCACGGCTACCAGCACAAAACTCACGGCAGCTTTTTGAAATACGAATGTACCGGTCATGATAGCGGCCACTGCAAACCTGAATACAATAAGGGAAGAAGCATCGTTCACGAGGCTCTCCCCTTCCAGGATCTGTGTCAACGGTTTTGGGATATTGACGCTTTTCAATACTGTAGTGGCAGCAACTGCATCGGGTGGCGAAATGATGGCGCCCAACAGGAAGCCCATGGCCAGTGTGAACCCCGGGATCAATGCAGTGGAAACGAAGGCTACTACCGTACTGGTGATCAGCACAAAACCGAAGGCCAGCATAGAGATCACACGCCGCCATTTCCAGAAGGCTTTCCAACTGGTCATCCAGGCTGCTTCAAACAAAAGTGGTGGAAGGAATATCAGGAAGATCAGTTCCGGGTCGATAGAAATGCGTGGCAGGCCGGGAATAAAACTGATGACCAGGCCACCCAATACCAAAAAGATCGGGTACGAAATGCGCAGCCGCTGACCAAGCATCACCAGTATGGAAACAACAAGGATCAGTGTGATACAAAGCAATAAAGAATAATGCATGCGGAAATCAAGATTTTTCAGGCAGAAAATTAGGATTTGTTTTCATTCCTGAAAAAACTATGAAATACAAAAGCCGCATCCATAGGGGGAATGCGGCTTGAAGTTGTTTTATAACCGGGGATCAGATAGCGAGTGCTGGAACCTGGCTGCTGCGGCGCTCATATCTTTTCCAGATATAGTAAGTGAAAAACATCACGGCCAGCATGATCAATGGGAACACGGAGTAAGCGATAGGCGCTCCTACAATGGCCCAGCTTGCGGCGGCTGAGATAAAGTTGATAGTGAAACCGGCGTATGCCCATTCCTTAATGGTTTTGTACCTGGTCTGCAGGATAGCGATAGCCCCAAGTATCTTGCCGGCGCCCACGAGGTACATAATGTAATTGGGGTAACCCAGTTGTTGCATGGCAGCTTTGCCGTCTTCAGTCATGGCAAATCCGGCAAATCCATCCATCAGCATCAGGGCAGCGAAAATTATGGTAACGATCCAGTACAAAGTTTTTGAAGGTTTCATGTTGGTTCAATATTGTGGGTGAAGAAATATTTGTTGACAACAAAATTGAAAAGTATTAATCAATTTTCACGGGTGTGTTCACGTCAATTTCCGGGGTTGATTGCGACGATGCACCATCCTACTTTTATTGCATGAAAAACATTACGTTAGTTATCCCGAAAGGCGAAATCAGCCTGGGAAACATCGAAGCTGTAACGCAGATCTTCACCGCAGTGAATGATCTTTTACATGAAGGCGGTAATGCTCCCGCATTTGAAGTACAACTGGCCTCCTGCGAAAGGGTGAACCAGATCGATAAACATATTTCCGTGACCGTTAACAGGCAACTTGCCGATGTTGGCGCAACAGACCTGGTCATTGTTCCGTCTGTACAGGGCCACCTGGAATTACTGCTGGAACGGAACCTTGAGTTGATCGAATGGTTGAAGGCGCAGCGCGCCAAAGGTGTAGAGATTGCAGTGTTATCGCTCTCTGCGGCTATACTTGCAGAGACCGGACTACTCAATGGCAAAGGCTGCACTTCGCACTGGATGATCGGAGAAGAATTGAAGAAGCGTTTCCCTGAGATCAAATTGCAGTTGTTCAAAGTATTCACCGATGAAGATGGGCTCTACACCAGCGCCGGCGGATTCAGCTTCCTCAATCTCTTACTGCACCTGGTGGAAAAAGAAACCGACAGGGAAATGGCATTGCTGATCTCCAAAATATTTGAGATCGATATCGATCGCAATAGCCAAAGCCCGTTCATCATTTTCAGGGGACTGAAACATCATGGCGATGATCCCGTAATGCGCGCACAGGAATACATCGAAGCCAACTACAAGGAAAAGTTGACGGTAGATGAACTGGCCCGCAAATTCCTGCTCGGCAGGAGAAGCCTGGAACGCCGGTTCAAAAAGGCCACAGAGAACACCGTGATCGAATACATCCAACGTGTAAAAATGGAGGAAGCGCGCAAAAGCCTGGAGAGCTCACAGGGTAGTGTACACGAAATTATGGCCGAAGTGGGATACTCCGATCCGAAAGCCTTCCGGGAAGTTTTCAGAAAAATGGTAGGCCTCAGCCCTGTTGAATACAGGAGTATGATCGGCAGGAATGCTCCCAGCGAATCTTAGAGTAACCCAATTGCGGTTACTACGATGAATGCCGGGAAAATCATGGAATAATGTAAATTTGGAAAAGGCGCTATTTCCAATGCATTAACCCCCTTGCAATGCCTGAGAATATTACAGACAGAACGGTATTTTCCTTGCTGGAAGTTCAGCGGAGTATCCAGAAAACGCTTACCGACAGGTATGGCAGTTCATTCTGGGTAAAAGCTGAAATGAACAAGCTCAACTATTACAAGCAATCGGGCCATTGCTATCCGGAGCTGGTAGAGAAACAACAGGGCAAAGTGATTGCCCAACTGAAAAGCGTACTCTGGCGCGAAGATTTCGTGCTCATCAATAAACATTTCCTTTCTTTTCTCAACGAACCATTGAAAGATGGTATCAAGATCCTTTTTCAGGCGAAGCTGATCTACGACCCCGTACACGGACTTAGCCTCCGTATCCTCGATATCGACCCCAGCTATACTTTGGGCGACCTGGAAAAAGAAAAAATGGAATCCATCAGCAGGCTGGTCAACGAAGGTGTTTTCGATCAGAATAAATTATTGCCCATCCCTCTGCTGCCGCAACGCATCGCTGTGATCTCCGTTGAAAGCAGCAAAGGTTATGTGGATTTCATTGAAGTGCTGGAAGGGAATCCCTGGCGTTATAAATTCTTTCATTATCTCTTTCCTTCCCTGTTGCAGGGAGAGAAAGCCATCGATACCATCCGCCTGCAATTAAGCCGCATCCGGAAAGTGATCCATCATTTTGATGTGGTGGCCATTGTACGGGGAGGAGGCGGAGATGTAGGACTTAGTGTGTACAACAACTATGAACTGGCAAAGGCCATCGCGCTTTTCCCCATACCGGTGATCACCGGAATCGGCCATGCTACCAATGATACGGTGGCAGAAATGGTGGCCCATGCCAATGCCATCACCCCCACTAAGATTGCGGAATACCTGATCCAGCGGTTCCACAATTTCTCAGTACCGGTAATGCAGGCTACGGAAAAGATCACAGACCGCGCAATACGACTGATACAGGAAGAAAGAAATAAATTGCGCTCTGAAGTGAAACTGTTCCGGTCTGTAACGGCAACGGTTACCCTGGAACATCGCAGTCAGCTGATGAGCTCGGTTGCCCTGCTGAAACAGCAGGCGAAATATTTGCTGCGGGAACACCAGGACGAACTGGCAAAACTGCTGTTGGCAGAAAAAGCAGCAGCATTCATGAAAGAACAGAACTCGGGACTTGCCCAGCTTGAGCGGAATATCAATAACATGAGCCCTGAAAAGGTGCTCCGGCGCGGCTTTAGCATCACCCTGAAAGATGGAAAACTGATCAGGGATGCAGCCGAAGTAAAAGAAGGGGATACCTTAGAAACAGTACTGGCCAACGGAACCATCAGCAGTACTGCCTTATCCGGAAAAAAACAATAAGTCATATGGAATCTACGTCATTGGATTATACACAGGCGTTTGAGGAGTTGCAGCAGATTGTGAACGATATCGAACAGGGAGAGATCTCCGTTGATGAGCTTTCCACAAAAGTGAAGCGGGCTGCCGAGTTGATCCGCTTTTGCCGTAACAGGCTTACCACTACCGAAGAAGACGTGAACAAGATCATCAAAGAACTGGATGCTGCTGGCAGGGACCCATTCCGGGAAGATTGATCAAAGTTTTACTATGCCTGTTCTGATAGCAAACAGCACCGTCCCAATGCAGGTACTCACTTTCAGTTTCTTAAATACAGATTCCCGGTATGGTAGTTGCATTACTACCGTTAATGCTCATGTTTTTTACCGAACTTAGATAAAGGAAACTCAGAAAGGAATAACTAACGTACCTCTAACTCACAAGTATGGGACTATTTGAATTTTTCTTGCGAAAGAAGAAAGCCGACCGTATCGATCCTCCAACAATTAAATCAACGCGGCAGACGAATATTGAGAACAAAACGCAACAAGAAGATGCAGAAATTTTACTTGAAAAAATCGAAGTAGTCCCTGGTCTCGTCCTTCCCCGCGCTTTTGCCAATTACTGGCCCGAGCTCTCTCAATCAGGAACGCCTTTCATCCAAATAAAAGCAACGCCAGCCGCTGAACTTGCGCCCGGGCAAAGCAAATTTGGTTCTTTTCCAATACTGCCTTTGAATTTCTCCTATCCAAAAAATCAACAGGGAGAGTACCTGTACCCACTGGCCCAGATCAATTTCAGGGAATTGCCGCCAATGCCAGGCTACCCGAGAACCGGCTATCTCCAGTTTTATATTTCCGCAGATGATACTTTTGGTTACCGGTTCGACAATCATCCCAATGATTTCAAAATCCTCTTCTTTGAAGAATCTGAAGTTGAAAACTTCCAAACCGATTTCAGTTTTCTTCAAGCTACTATGGAGTCGGAGTCTGTGCCGGTATCAGAGCCCCATGCATTGCAATTCGAATTAAAGGAAGAATATTTTGGCCTGGGGAATGTTTCCAATCAGATGAATCCAGGTATTTCCCTGGAACAGATCGCAGCGCAATATGAGGGCGAACTGGAAGAAGAACTAATGACCTATGCCTATGATCATTTTACACCTTCAGGTCATAAGCTGGGAGGTTATGCCTATTTCACACAGACCGATCCGCGCGAATACCGCGGGGAAAAAGACAAAGAATTTGTTTTGCTGCTTCAGATAGACTCCGATGAGAAGATCATGTGGGGCGATGCGGGAGTGGCCAATTTTTTTATTCATCCCAACGATCTCGCCAATAAAGATTTCAGTAAAACTTTCTACACCTGGGATTGCGGTTAAATCACCTTGATCAGTTGCCTGAAAGATTGTAATTCGGCCTGTGCCTGCGCCACCTGCAGGCTGATATTACTGATCTGGGATTGCAGTTGCTTCCTTTTCGCCAGGATATGTTGCTTCAGCTGTTGCAGACCGTTATACTGGCTCCTGATCTCCTGTTCCAGTTGCTTTTTGGATTGAGCAGCATCATCGATGATCTTCAGAAAGGCTTTGTTGAGTTGCTGATTGTCCGGGTAATAAATAAATCCACCAGCCATCTGCCTTTGCCAGGAAAGCAGCATCTGCTCATACTTCTGCCCGATGCCCTGCACCTTGATATTCCCCAGCTTTGAAATATCCGATGCCGTTACAATGCCAGCATTGTACAAAGCTTGTTTTCGGCTGGCGCCAAAGCCGGGAATGGAATGGTCCTCTAGCCTGAACTGTTGCAGAAATTGATATAGCTGATGATTGTAGATCCGTTCCTCTTCCAGTCTTTTCTTTACCTGGATAGTCTTCGGCACTTCTCCATACTGCGCTATCAAAAGTATGATCCGCTTTCCATGCTGATTGTATTGGTCCAGGTCTTTTGTACTCTGATAACTGATCACAGCCATGTTGAGCTGTTTCGACAAGTCCTGGTGCTTCTCCTTATGTCTTTTCAGTTCAGCCTGGAGACGCCATTTCCAGGGAATGCCCATATAAAAGAACACAGAAAGGCCAAGTACCAAAAAACCGCTGGTAGTACTGAAAATAAAAACAAAGGCAGCAGTCAATAGCAGCAGGGCGCTGATGACTGTTTGCTGCAGTTCATATTTCTTCATTCGCCCACTATGCTGTGCTGCGGCCAATGGTTGTGCGGGAATGCTCAGGTCCGGTTCGGGAAAATAGACCGGGTCCACGGCAAATCCCTGAATGAACCTGTCGAAGTCGCTATGGATGGCGCTTTGCGCAGAATGCAGATCGTCTATGAAGTAAAGGATATTCCTTTTCGACTGGAATTCGCACCAGGGGCAATGGCTGAGCTTGTTGGGAAAGATATGCAGCTTACTCCTGCTGCAATGGCTCATCTGTTGCAGCAATTGATTGGTGGCTATTATCCATTGCGCAGGCATCGGCCTGGTGGTGGATTCAAAGGCATCGTGAAAGAGATCGGTGATGCTGTTGGGAAGGCTGTTGATATCGAAACTGTCTTTCGGAGGAGTGATCAGTTTATGGTGTTGACGAAGTGAGTAGGCAAACAGTTGCCGCTGGATGGCGGTCTCTTCACCGATATCTTCAGCAGTATGATTGATCCCCGCAAAAGGATGTCTTCCCAGGAACAATAACTGGAAGATGAGGATGGCCATGGAGAACGAATCGGTATTGGCGGTTCGCACAACGTTCCCGAAAGAAGGAAGCTGAAGCAATTCCGGGGGTGTATATCGCGGCACGCCCACTTCACAATAAAAATAATTGTTGTTATCGGATAACTGGAAAGAATCGCAATCGATGAAGGCCACCATACCCTGTTTATTCACCAGCAGGTTGCCTTCGTTCACATCACCAACAACCATCCCTGAAGAATGCAGGGTATGGAAAGCAGAAGCGATATTACGCGCAACATGTACCAAGAAGTTATAGCCTTTGTCCGGAAAGATCCTTTTCCTGTCCATCGGGCTGAAGAGCATATGCAGCGGCACATACTTGTCCAGCTTCTTCATCACGAAGCCGCAGGGTTTTCCTTTTTTATCGCGCACCAGGTCTGTAGGCCAGGCGGCATATGCCTGCATTTGTTCTGAGTAGCGGTTCACCATCAGTTGCAGTTTATTGGCTTTGCTGCTGCTGAGTGGTTCCGAGTAGACTTTTAATACCTGGTCCGGATGGTCTGCCAGTTCATATACTTCGCCTTCCCCTCCTTTTCCGAGAAGGTTTGACGTAGTATATACGCCCTTGTTGCCGCTGTACTGTTGGTTGATCATGGATCAGAAACGAGTTGCGAGAAAAAGGGTTTTATCGTCGTCGGTCCTGTTGTTGATGGCTTCGCTGTTCAGGTATTCTCCGAGTTTCCGGTTGAGTACGGCAAGGTGATCTTCCTGTGTGGCCATTCGCAGCCACTTGAAGAGGTCTGCGAAGAATGGCTGGTGCACGCTGAGCGATTCATTGTTCAGGGTCAGCAGTTGCAGCCCGTCTGTGAACAGTGCCACTTCTTTGATGGTTTCATGAAGTGTGACTATCCGGAGATGGCTCATGTTGCTGTCGTCTACCAGGAAGGCGGTGGTATTGGAATACTCGCCGTTATGCGGCCACCAGATTGTAGTGTATTGGTCTGCGTTGGTATCCCTGATGATGGCGCCATCGCCTACCTGGAAGAAAACTGCTGTGAATTCTGTGATCACAGCCCCAAGAAGGGTGCAGGAGTATTCGTTAATGTTCTCGCTTTTTTCATTGGCAAGCTGCAACAGGTTATCATATATCTTTTCAAGGACAGTGATCACAGAAGTTTCTTCTACAACTTCACCAGCTGCTACTGCTTCCGAAAGCGCCTGTACGGCAGTTGCAACAACATAGTTGGCCGATTCTGCTGCATGCTTCGCACTGCCTGCGCCATCGCTTGCACAGCAGATCAGGGCTTCGTCTCCGTCAGGAAGAGCGCAGGTCTTGAAGGCAAGTGCATCTTCACAGGCCCGCTGCGATTGCAGATGGGAAGTTCCAGTAACGGATTGTCCAATTGTTTTCCAGATCATACTTCGGCCCAACCGGTAGGAGGTAAAAGGTTCACTTTATTGCCGGGATTCTTGCTGCTCACGGTTTTGAGAGAGCCGGAGAGCCAGATGAAGAATTCGCGGAACATGAGCCCCTTCAGTTTCAGTGGTTGACGCACGGAGATCTCGCGCAGTACATCGAAGTTGGCATCCTCCACACCGATGGCAAAGAAAGCGAAGGAGTTCATCGATTCACCTTCCCTCACCTGCATCGCTGCTTTGGTATGACTATCCGTTGGCGCACCATCCGTGATGAGGATGATCCAGGGTTTGTAATACCCGATACCGTGCGACTTATATTCATTCTTTCTTCGTGTAACCATATCGATCCCGAGTGAGATGGCGGTACCCATCGGCGTATCACCTTCCGCTTCCAGCGGGCGCGGGAAGAAATTGGTGACAGTGGAAAAATCCGCATCCACTGTAACCGGACCGAATGTGATCATGGCAATTTCCACTCTCTTGGAAGCGAGCGGGTCGGCAAGCAATTCTTTTTTCAGCGTTTGGATCCCTTCATTGAGTTGTGCGATGGGTTTACCCGACATGGAGCCTGAAGTATCCAGCAACAACACACAAGGGCATCTCGGTTCAGGATTGTCTGCAAAACTTTCGCTTCCAAAGGGAATCTGCTCAAAAGAAATATACTCATCCATGTAGAGAAATTATAAGTGTTGATCTATATAAATGTAATAAATCCCATTTAATTCCTTTTCGATAATATTGTGTTCTTAATCGTATTCACTTAGTAGCAATCACTCCAATTTTTTAACGGCATGTCAGGTGAAACTGTGGTACCCCAGGAAGGCGAGCTCCTTTTGCGGATGGCAAAAGGGGATGAAGCAGCGTTCACCGCGCTGTATCGCCACTACAGCGGACCATTGTACCTGAATTTTGTACGAATGGTGAAAGATGAAGTGATTGCTGAAGAGATTATACAGGACCTTTTCTCACGCATCTGGCAAAAACGGGAATCCATTTCGATAGAAAAAAACTTCAGCGCCTATCTCTATCGTACCGGTTACAACCTGCTGATGGATTTCTACCGCAAGGTAAAACGCGATAGATTATTGTACGAAAAATTCAGGCAGGCAGCCATTGAAAATTACAGTCATATCGAAGAGGTCCTGCATCTGAAAGACAGTCAGGCCCTGGTGAGCAAGGCGCTGGATACCCTTCCGCCGCAGCAAAGAAGGGTTTTCGAACTCTGCCGCATTGAAGGACATAGCTACAAGGAAGTAGCCGAAATACTCGGCATTTCTCCCAATACCGTCAAAGAACATTTCGTGAAGGCCAACCAGGCCATCCGGAAATTTATTACCGGGAATGCAGACACCGCTATTGGACTGCTTTTCATCGCCGCCTTATACTATTCGAAATGAAAAAAGGGGAATTCCGGAATTTTATTGGAATACACCCACCCGAATCATTATTCCTGAACGTCTCTAAAAAAAGCCATCGTGACGCAACCCAACAATTTTGCCAGCTTGTACCGGAAATTGATGGATAACGAGTGCTCACCCGAAGATGTAGATCAACTCCTGCAATGGTTGAGTGCTGATAAACCTGATCCGCTGACAGAAGACCTTATCCATGAACAAATGAAAGCCGCAGTTCCGGAAGAAGCTATCACCGCGGATCTCCGGAACCGTTTGGAGATCAGGTTGAAAACAATCCTGGAAACGAACCGGCAGCCGGCCGTTGTTCGTCGCCTGTATCCTTTGAAGCGCTGGGGCTGGGCCGCCGCTGCTGTTGTGGCAGCGCTGGTTATCGGTACTTATTTCTGGTTACAGAATGGTTCAACCACGCAAGCACCACCGCAGGTGGCCACTACCACCACTGATGTGGCTCCCGGCAGGAATGGCGCTGTGCTTACACTCGCTGACGGAAGCAATGTATTGCTTGACAGCTTGGGCAATGGAACCATCGCTATAGAGAATGGAGCCCGCATCAGCCTGGAAGACGGAAAGATCACTTACGGCAAGGGAACCAATGCTGCAGACATTCGATATAATACCATGAGTACGCCGAATGGCAGACAGTTCACAGTTGTGCTGCCCGACGGAACAAAGGTCTGGCTCAATGCAGCCAGTTCACTCAGGTATCCCACTATGTTCACCGGTACCGAAAGAAAAGTGGAAATTACTGGTGAAGCCTATTTCGAAGTAGCCAAAAATGCCTCCATGCCATTCAGGGCGCTGGTGAACAACAGTACAGTGGTGGAAGTGTTGGGAACCGCTTTCAATATCAGTTCCTACAACAACGAGAAAGTGATCAAAGCCACGCTGGTGGAAGGAGCAGTACGCGTGATCACAGACAATAATGTAGAAAGCAGGATCAACAGTGTGGTGTTGAAGCCCGGGCAGCAGGCGAAGATCACAGCTGCTGAAACATCGCGGGGAGCGCTCAATGTTCTGAATAATGTTGACATAGGGAAAGTATTAGCCTGGAAAAACGGACTCTTCAATTTCAATGGTGTGAAGCTGGAAGATGCAATGATGCAACTGGCAAGATGGTATGATATAGAGATCGTGTATGAAAAAGACGTACCCAATATCACCTTCTTCGGAGAAGTGAGCAGGGATGTTAGTCTTGCCGGTCTGCTCAAAGGTCTCGAAGGCGCAGGTGTCAACTTCAGAATTGAAGAGGGGAAAAAATTGGTAGTATATCCATAAGTAACCAGAACCAATCCTATACAGTACGAACTTAAAACAAAACCGGAAGTGGTTCGACGCACTTCCGGAAAGCGTTTGAGCTGAGTTCTAAATCACTGACGAAGCAATTTTTTCTTTCAACCAAACAATGCAATTTATGCAAAAAACTGCTGATTGGTTCAGTACCCCTATGGCCATACCCCACCCCAGGCCATCCGGTTACCGGACAACCAAAACCCCGTTAGCGAAGCATGCGCCTGCAGTAGCCAATCTTCGCTATCACCGAAAACAAATAGTGACTGTGATGAGACTGACCATCCTTTTACTCACCGTTGCACTGCTGAATGTTCAGGCTTCCGGTTTGTCGCAGACCGTAACACTTACAGGGAAAGATATTCCGCTCCGGAAAGTTTTTTCAGTGATCAAAGAACAAACCGGCTACGTGGTATTCGGCAATAACAGCCTCTTTGCCAATACCAGACCGGTAACTGTGAATGCAGACAAGATGCCGCTCACTTCTTTTCTCAACCTCGTTCTCACTAACCAGCCGCTCACTTACAGCATCGATGGTAAAACCATTTTCATAGCAGCTCAGGCGTTGCCGCTACCGGAATCAAAACCTGAACCCGGAAAGATTGGCTTCGATCTTTTCCCGGACCAGGGGCGTGAAGTTTGGGGACTGTTGCGAAACCTCAGCGGTGAGCCGCTCGGCGGCGCCAGCATCACCAATAAAAGAACTAAGAAAGGAACTTCCACCAACGCAAGCGGCTATTTCCGTTTGAAGGATGTGGAAACAGGCGATACCCTTATTGCCAGTTTCATCGGGTACAAAACTGCGTATGTGCGTGTAGGTGAATCTGCCGAAGTGCTGATACATCTTCAGCTGGCCGAAAACCAGCTGGACCAGGTAGTGATACAAGGCTATGGAACCACTACCCGCCGTACCGGAACAGGCGCCATCACAAAAGTTTCGGGGGATGAGATCAGCAAGGCCAATGTGGTGAACCCGATGCTCGCTTTGCAGGGACGAGTACCCGGATTGGTAGTGACTCCTGAAGCAGGCTATGTAAGCGGAAGGATCAAGATGGAGATCCGTGGCCGAAAATCATTGAGCCGCGATTTCACCGGCGATCCACTTGTGATCATTGACGGTGTGCCAATGACCGTTCTGGAACTGGGGCCGATCAGTTTCGAAAATGGTGGACAGGGACTAACGCAGGGCCTGACCCTGAATCCTGCGGGCGGACAAAATCCTTTCTTCGGTCTCAATCCTGCAGACATAGAAAGTATAGAAGTACTGAGAGATGCTGATGCAACCGCTATTTATGGTTCACGCGGATCTAACGGTGTGATACTCGTTACCAGCAAGAAAGGCAGCAACAAAGGCGGCGCCATTTTCAATATGAACGTAAATACAGGAGTGAATTTGGTTACATCACGCTGGGACATGCTCAATACGCAGGAGTATTTGCAGATCAGAAAAGCTGCCTTTGCCAATGACGGCATCGAGCCCACCTTTCAATCTGCTCCCGATCTGAAACTCTGGGATACCACCAGGTATACAGACTGGCAGAAAGAACTCTGGGGCAACCGGGGTAAATCCACTTTCGTGGATGCCTCACTGGGAGGTGGCAATGAATTCACCACTTACCGCCTCAGCGGCGGCTACAGCAGCATTTCCGATATTACCACCAAAGCAGGTTCCAACGATGTGTATAATCTCCAGTTCAGTCTTGGTCACACTTCGCTCACCCGGAAATTCCGGATGAACTTTGTTGGTAAATACACGAGAACAGAAGTGAAACTGAGGATGTTGCCCTCCACCACCACACTTGCTCCCAATGCTCCTCCCATTTACGCACCGGATGGCAGGTACAATTTCAAAGAATACAATGATGCAGGCCGCCCGGATGATTTTCCTTTCGGCGTGATGGAGAATGCCTACAAAGCCGGAACCAACCTGATGAACCTCTCCCTGAACCTGAGCTATGATATCCTCAATGATCTGAAAGCGAGTGTGAATATCGGTTACAGCACTTCCGACAATAACACTTCCATGATCATTCCCATTGCCGGGCAGAATGTGGATTTCTACGGGCAGTTTGCCATGGGTACTTCCAATATGAGTAGCACCAATGTGAGGAACTGGATCATCGAACCTCAATTGAATTATCGCTTGAGGTTTGGCCTGGGCAGGATCGATGCCATTGCTGGCGCAAGTTATCAAACCAATACTACCAATTCTGTTTCCAATTTAGGAATGTTGTATACCAATGACGCATTCCTGGGATCCCTTTCACTGGCTCCTTACCTGATGGGGCAAAGTCTCAGGGGGCAGTACAAATATGGCGGTGTGTTCGGAAGATTATCTTTCAACTGGGATGAGAAATACATCGTGAACCTGAATGGAAGAAGGGATGGATCATCACGTTTCGGAAAGAACAATCAGTTCGGGAATTTTGGATCGATAGGCGCATCCTGGATCGCATCGGAAGAAAAATGGATCAGGAACTGGCTGCCGGAAGAAGTAACGCTGCTGAAATTCAGAACAACTTATGGTCTTGTTGGATCGGACCAGGTGGGAGATTACAGGTATATCACCCAATGGTCTAACACTGTGCCGGGCTTTGATGGCCTTTTTTATCAACCCTATGACGGTCTGAATCCATTGGTTAGTCAGTTGCATGTGAATGAAGACTATCACTGGCAACTGAATAAGAAGCTGGATCTCGGTCTCAGCGCCGGTTTTATTAATGATCGCATTTTGCTTGAATATACATATTACAAGGAACGGATCGAGGACCAGCTCACAGACTTTCCTGTTCCTTATTCCACCGGCTTCCCGACAGTCACAGCCAATTTCCCCGCCGTCCTGCAGAATTCCGGACATGAGATACAATTATTGGGAAGGGTGATCGAGAACAAACAGTTCAAACTCGGACTGAATTTCAATATCGCCTTTAACAGGAACAAGCTGGCCTCTTATCCTGACTTCGAACACTCTCCTTTCCTGAATTTTTATACAATCGGAAGATCAGTAAACACTGTTTACCTGTTGCATTACCTGGGCGTGAACCCGCAGACAGGGCAATATAGTTTTGAAGATGCCAATAAGAACGGCGTTATCAATATCAGGCAGGATGTTCCGATGCTGGAAGGGCACGACGACAGGTCCGTTGCCATCGATCTCGCTCCTAAATATACCGGGGGATTTGGCGCCAATCTAAGCTACAGGAACTGGAGCATGAACCTGCAGTTCAGTTTCATGCGGAAATTTATCAGGAACGTTGCCTTCCCGAGTGAGTATCTCGGCCGTATGTCGAACGTATCAAAAGATATACTGGGCAACTATTGGGAAAAACCTGGTGATGTGAAGCGATTTGCTGCGCCAACTACATTGGGTAATTCCGGAAATTCATTTTTCGGGAGCTCCGATGGTTATTATATGGATATGAAAATGCTTCGCCTTGGAGCAGTGAACATTGCTTACAGCTTCCCTGATTCCTGGATGCAAAAGATAAGGATGAGAAGCGGAAGTGTTTTCCTTCGTTCCGGTAATCTCTTCTTTATTTCCAATACTGAAGGCCTGGACCCGGAATCCACGGGAGTTGGAGCTATGCCGATGGCCCGGTCCATTACAGCAGGTTTTTCACTTTCACTTTAAGACTTAACAGTATGCAATCGATAAAATATTCAACCCGCATTTTCACGATGGCAGCGCTGCTGACCATTACTGCTGCTACTGGTTGTAAAAAACTACTGGAGCTGGAACCGAAAGTGGGAACACTGGTCACTCCACTGGTATTTGCTTCCAACGAGCAGGCTGAATCCGCCATGATAGGTGTTTACACCAAACTGATCAATGGCTCTAATCCGAATTTGTCATCTGGCGATAAGGGTTTTGCGATGGGCGCTACCAGCCTGGTGTTTGCACTGAACGCTGATGAATATCAATATGGACGAACAGACCTGCTAAGCTTTTATAAGATCTATACCAATAAACTTAACAAAGAAGAGAATGGCAATGTTTCAGCAATTCTCTGGAATTCTGCCTACGACTGCATTTACGGTTGCAATGCCATCCTGGAAGGCATCGATGCATCCACGGCTCAGCCCTTTACGCAGGCAATGAGAATGCAACTCAAAGGCGAATCCAAATTCCTGCGCGCCTTCTCTTATTTCAACCTGGTAAATATGTTCGGCGACCTGCCCCTTGCGCTTACCATCGATTTCAATGTAACCAGGTCTTTAAGCCGTTCATCAGTGGATAAAGTTTATGAGCAGATCATTGCAGACCTTAAAGATGCCATTGCAATGCTGCCGGAGGAATATCCATCTAAATCCGGCGGAAGGGTTCGTGTGAATAAGGCTGTGGCAAAAGCCCTGCTGGCCCGCGTTTCATTATACAGGAAGGATTATGTACCGGCCTTACAGATGGCAAATGAAGTAATTGGTGAAACAGGTAAATACTGGCTGGAGGCCGACCTCAACAATGCTTTCACTACCCAAAGCCACGAAGCTATCTGGCAGCTGCAGCATAGTACGGTTATATCTCCCCGTTATTCCGCAACCCCTGAAGGGGCCACCTTGCTGGGCGTTTCAGCGGAAACGGCCAATCTGGCTTTCTTTGTTTCTCCCCAACTGCTGAATGTGTTTGAAGCCGGTGATCAGCGAAGAGTGAACTGGATAATCGATAATACTTATGATCAGATCACCAGGCAAATCCCATACAAGTATAAGAAAGGGGAAGCCAGCCAGGGCGCCGGCAGTCCCGATGAATACAGTACGCCGATAAGATTGAGTGAACTGCTGCTGATCCGCGCAGAAGCATTGCTGTTAGGCCCTTCAGCAGATAAGAATGCTGCCCTGGATGATGTGAATGAGATCCGTAACAGGGCCGGGCTCACAACTCCCCTGCCTTACTCACTCAGCAACGACGAAGTGCTGCAAGCGATCATGCATGAAAGACAGGTGGAACTGTTCGGTGAATGGGGCCATAGGTTCTTCGATCTCAAAAGAACCGGCAAGGCAGCAGCAGTACTGTCTGCCATTCCCGCAAAACAGCCCTGGCTGGGCGATTACCAGTTGTTGTTCCCACTCCCTCCGGATGAGATCACCCGTAACCCCAATCTTAATCAGAATCCCAAGTACTAATTGTTCACAGCATCAACTCCTGTAAAATGAAAAAAGCAAATCCTGTTCTTTTACTGACAATGTTGCTGATGGCAATAGTAGTCTCCTGTAAAAAGAATACTGGTTATACCGCATCGGGATCTCTCAACTATGTGAATGCCGTAGTGAATGCAGAGCTACTAACGGCAGATTTCGGAATTGATAAGCGGTTGATCTTTTATGATGTTACTCAGGCGTTCAGGTATGCATCGCCTACCTCTTATAATTTTCAAAGTCTTCCTCCCGGCCCGAACAAGCTCGATATCTATGGCTACGGGGATACAACGGAACATGATTCGCCACTTGCTTCGGTAGTATTGGATATAGTGCCCGCAGACATGTACACGTTATTCCTGTCGGGGAACAGGGCGCAAATAGATACTGTGTTGATCAAAGAGCAATTCCCTGCCTATGCAGTTAACGACAGCAGTTTTTCTGTCCGTTTTCTCAATCTTTCACGGGGCACAAATCCGGTATCGGCAGAGATCGATGAAGTGCCGCAAACAGGCGCAACAAGTATCGTCTATAAAGCAAAGAGCAACTGGATCCCTTTATCCGCACAATCAAAAGTTAGCAACTATCAGATTCGATTCAAAGACCAGGTTACCGGAAATATTCTGGCAACTGCTACACTGGAAAATATCAACCTGCCAGGTGATGCAACATTGCCTAATCCCTGGAGAAGGAATAATTATTCCATTGCACTGATTGGCGATCCGGCAGCCACTACTGGTGAATATGTGTTGAAGGTCCTTTTGGTAAGACATTTCTTCCCCGGATAATATTTTTAGTATAATCCTTCAACCGGCGGTGACCCCGCCGGTTTTTTTGTTTTCAGGGTACCTGCTACGGAAATTCAGTAACTTTATTGACGCATGCAGGCAGACATCCATACACTTTATCAGTCGGACTTCTACCGCATCCTGGACTTCCGGTGCAGGTGCACGGAATGTACTACTTCGAAGCCTGAATACAGCGATACCTTTGGGATCAGCTTTGTACGGAAGGGGAATTTTTTGTTCAATGTGTACAGGCATTCACTGGATTCCTATATTGGCTGTGTGCTGATCACCAAGCCTGGATATGAAAGAACAGTCACACACGCCCACTCCGTGCCGGACCAATGTACGATCCTTGAGTTCCGCAAGGATTTTTTTACAATCATAAAAGAGCATTATAAGCATTGCCGTTTTTTTCATGATGAGGACTGGCATTCTACCCTGATCCGCACCATTGCATCTACAGAGCTATTGCATTATATGGTCTGGCAATTGGTCAATACGCGAAAAGGCAGTAAGCTGCAAATCGATAACCTGGTGCTGGAGATAATGGACAAAGTGCTGGGAGAGGTTACTGATTATCACCCCGATCCTGCCATCAACAGTAAGATGAAAAAGAACCACCTGCTGACCATCGAACGGGCAAAAGAATACATCACCAATAATTTCACTTCCGATATTTCACTGATGGAGCTGGCTTCTTATTGCTACGTGAGTCCTTTCCATTTTAGCCGCATCTTCCGGACTTTTACCAAAGTACCGCCTCATCAATACCTGGCAGACACCAGGCTGCAACATGCCGCGCTGCTGCTGCGGACCACAAGCTCTCCTGTTGCGGATATTGCTTTTAGATCAGGATTCAACAGTATCGAGTACTTCAATGGAGCTTTCAAGAAAAAATATGAATGCGCTCCGGGTGTTTTCCGGAATCAACAATTCAGGTTTCCGGTAATTAGCAAGATTTCTTAAGTGGTCGCCAAACGGCGGTTTTAGCTTTGCTCTAAATAAATTATTATGAAAGAGCATCTCTTGAATCTGGTAAACACCTCAAAGAAATATACGTTGGATGTGGCCAATGCCATGCCTCCCGGGAAATACGAAACCAAGCCTGTGGACAGTGGTTGGAATTTTAAAGAACTGCTTCATCATATTGCCTATGGTATTGAGTGGTGGGGATCGAATTATGTTCGTGGTGAGCAGATGGATTGGGCGCCCGGAGTTGTGAGTAAAGACAAGAAAGAGGTGTTGAATTATTTGGAGAAAGCATATGCCGGACTGGAAAAAGCCATCAAAGACCGGGCGTTGAATGAAGAAGAAGTGAAGGGTGTGCATGCCACGCTGGATCATGTGACGCATCACAGGGGGCAGGCCGTACTGCATTTGCGTGTGCAGGGGCAGGAAGTGCCGGAGTATGTGTACTAGTTGTTTAGATAGCCATGAGGCGGAACTCCCCGGGTGACCGGCGGAGTTTTTTGGGTTAGGTATCAAAATTGTGTTCATTTTGTAGTGAAGCAGAGTGCAGGGACATTGATGTATAGAATTAAGAAAAAAGAATTAGAAGTGCTGTTGGCACATCCAGGAGGGCCGTTCTGGAAAAACAAAGACTTAGGTGCATGGAGCATTCTCAAGGGAGAATACATTGAAGAAGAACCGCTTTAGGCTGCTATTCGGGAATTCAGAGAAGAAACCGGGTTGTCAATTGAAGGGCCATTAATTCAATTAACTCCTGTAAAGCAGAAATCGGGGAAGATTGTGCATGCCTGGGCGGTGATGGGAAACGCAGATACTTCGAATTTTGTATTTAATAAGTTTACAGTGGAGTGGCCACTCAAATCAGGAAAAATGATCAAGTTTCCAGAAGTGGATAGGTGGGAGTGGCTTAGAGTGAAGGAGGCCTTGGAGAAGATCTCAAATGCGCAAGCAGGGCTTTTGGAGCAGCTAGCCAAATCGATAAAAAGCTATAAAAAGAATAGAAAAGCATAAATTGTAGCCCTGCTGGCAGCATTCCCTCAAAAGCAGGTAACTATTAATAGAACATGGCAGACGTACATGACAAAGCTACCCGTAGCTTTAACATGAGTAGAATCAAGAGCAAGAATACGAAGCCAGAATTACTGGTTAGAAAATTTTTGCACTCAAAAGGTTTTCGGTATAAGCTAAATGATAAAACACTTCCTGGAAAACCTGACCTTGTTTTACCAAAATATAATGCTATAATATTTATTCATGGCTGCTTTTGGCATGGCCATGAGGGTTGTAGATATTTTGTTGTGCCTAAAACAAGAACTGAGTGGTGGTTGAATAAGATTGAAATCAATACAGCAAATGATCAAAAGGCTATCGGGGCTCTCATAAAACAAGGATGGAAGGTGATTACCATTTGGGAATGCGAACTCAAGACTAATACCATAGAGTCAACTTTAAGTAATCTTTGGGCCGAACTTAAGCAGAACATTCAAGAATAGACAGCAATTCACATTTCCATACTGAAGGTGGATATTAAAGTCATTATTGCTTGATGTATCTTTGTAAGATGTATTGGACCACGTTATTTTTTGCGAAGATATAAGTTCTGTCCAAAACTGCGTTTTCAGGAAAGAATTTTTGATTGATTTAAGAGAAACGATTAATAAATGCAAAGCATAGAACAAGAAAGCAAAACTCTCGAAACCTCTCTTCAACCATTAATTGAAAAGTTATGGAAGGGGCATCTTTTTGGCCCGGAAAACCATCGTTCTGCAATTATTAGTCATTATCTGCACTCAAATAAGAATGTGTATAAAAGAAACGCTATTCAATACGGGAAGGAAATGATTAATGGGCACTTTGCTGAAAAGATGAATGATAAGGTTGCAGAGAAAGCTCTGCAATACATTATTAAATATGATGATCAAAATGTTCCATTTCAAAAGCCTTCAAAACCCGAATTCACATTTATAGATCTGTTTGCGGGTGTTGGAGGATTCAGGCTTGCTCTCCAAAGCCTCAAAGGAGAGTGTGTTTTTTCCTCGGAGTGGGATAAAATGGCGCAAAGAACTTATTACGCGAACTTTGGTGAGATCCCTTTTGGAGATATTACCAAAGCAGAAACAAGAAAATGGGTGCCTGAAAAGTTTGATTTGTTGTGCGGTGGATTCCCCTGTCAGCCGTTTTCGATTGCCGGAGTTTCTAAGAAAAATAGCTTAGGGAGGAAACATGGTTTCGAGGATGAGAAACAAGGAAACCTCTTCTTTCATGTCGCAGAAATTATTAAAGAGAAACGACCAAAGGCATTTTTTTTGGAAAATGTAAAAAATCTGGTGTCCCACGATAGGGGCAATACTTTTAAAGTAATAAAAGAAACACTGGAAGAACTTGGCTATACCTTTTATTCAAAAGTACTCAACGGAAAACACTTTGTCCCTCAGCATCGTGAAAGGACCTTTATGGTGGGCTTTGACAAGAAGGTTTTCAAAGGGGAAGAAGCCTTTTCATTTCCCGAACTTCCGCTACCTGAGAGAAGGATAAAAGAAATTTTGGAACATAAAGCAGATCCCAAATACACGCTTTCCGATAACCTCTGGGAGTATTTACAAGGCTATGCTCGTAAGCATAAGGAGAAAGGAAATGGATTTGGATTTGGCTTAGTTGACTTAAATGGCATTTCCAGAACAATGAGTGCCAGATATTATAAAGACGGTGCTGAAATATTAATTCCCCAAAAAGATATGAATCCCCGAAGGCTTACAGTTCGTGAAGCTGCCCGGCTTCAGGGGTATCCAGATAACTTTGTTATTGATAGAGTTTCAATGAATCAGGCATATAAGCAGTTTGGAAATTCTGTGGTAGTACCTCTAATCAGGGCAATTGGTGAACAAATTGTTGAAGTACTCAAGAAGGCGCCTGTAAAGAAGTCACGAAAATAGTTCTCCGGAAAAATCCTTAAGATTAACCTGTCTGGATCTTAAATGTGAAATAAATTCTTTAAGATTCATAAGCCAACTTCTTTGAGCAGTACTAAAGGTTGTATGGATTGAAGCGGGTAATATCAATTGGAGTCCGTGTGCCATCATTTCATTGGTTTGATTCTCGCTGATTCCTGGTTCAAGAGTTAGAAGGTGTTTGTTCTTAATGCGGTTAGCTTCACTAAGGACTTGCCTCCATCTATCTTTACAAGTTGTTTTTACTCCAAGCATTGTTAGATTTTCATTTTTAAAAGACGCCAAATGATATTCCCTTGCTCCAGGAAATAGAAAATCTGGTTTTGCTTTGTTCTCCGTCACTTTTGCTCTGTCAAATTTGATTTGATGAAGCCTGAATATTTCTTCTGTATGATTTTCAAGAGCAAGACCGGCCCTTGACTTTCGGGTATTTTGAATACTTAATGAAAATTTTAGGAATCCTTCAACGTCGGCATTACCTTTTTTATCAAAAAAACCTTGTCGTAATCTTTTTTCCAGTTCAAATCGTTCCATCCTTCTGAACAGCTTCTCTTCGTGACTCATCCAGGACATTATTGCTGCATCAGGATCATCCAATGGATATATATCTTTAAGCGTTTGTCTTGTTAGGATAGAAAATTCTTTTGTAGTAGGCATCTTACCTTTGAACCTTGAAAGTATCGAATCGAGATAATCCGTTTCAGTGTCTTCTATTTCAATACCCAATTCTTCAAGTATGAAGCGGACAGGAAAACTTATTTCTTTATCCCCTGATTGTTGGAAATCCTGGTAAACAAAGCTTTTGCCTGACTGTACAGGAACTTCAAATAGCCAGAGTAATTGACTCTCCACAGTAGTCTGAGCGGGAGTTATTATACAAAGTAATGTATCATCAGGTCGTCGGGCAATTATCAAAAGATCTCCGGCCTGTGCACGTTGAGAAACATCTGTAGTAGGGAAATATAACCTCCACTCTGCTGCCCTTTCTTTACCGAATCTAGCATTGTACCAGGAGAGTTGCGCGTCTGCGGTAGTAGTTGCATTGTCGTCTTCTATCCAAACAAATCTGCTCTTAAATGTTACAGTGTCTCCATATTCATTAGTCCCAAGAACTTTTTTTAAGGCTTCGGAACCATTAAATTCATGCTGGTTAGATTTCTTAATGTTTACTTCTACAGTTGAAAGTCTTTTAGCAGCAACTGCTACAAAATATTGCGATAAATATCCCTTTTTATTCATGCTTAGTTATAAGTGTCCATTGTATTAGAACACATAATTTACAATTTAATGAAAATTTTGTAACAGTTACTTCCTTCACAAGAAACCGAGGATTTGATAATGATCCATTCTCCAACTAGCTACATTTTAGAAGCAAACATTATTAGTATTAAAACCAATCCGTTATTTGAATTCCTCCAGCGCTTTTAACAGTACTTCCCTTGCTTTCCCAGGCGAACTAGCAAACTTCTGCTTTGGGCCAGTCCCCTGAATACTACTACCCGGTAACCCCTCCTGCCCTTTCATTCCCGGAATTCAGAATTCCCCGCAATTATCGACCTTTGTACTCTTCCCACCTCCTGCTGAATAGTCCGCACCAATCGCTCAACCTAAAAATCGTTTTGTATGAAATTGACAATGAATTTCTCACAAAGCCTGGTGTTGCTATTCTGCCTGTTCCAGCTGGCTTGCAAAGAGAGCAGGAAAGCGCCTTCCAGGGCATCCATCGATGCACTGAACCTGAAAAAAGGGCAACTGATCAACTGCGGCCCCACACAGCAACTTGGCACCCTTCACTTTGCCATAGATGCACCCGCAACCATCCAATCTTCCTTTATGCTAGGACTCAAGCTGCTTCATTCATTTGAATACGATGAAGCGGAAAAAGTCTTCGCAGGTATCATCGATCAAAACCCCACCTGCGCAATGGCGTACTGGGGTGTGGCAATGAGCAATTTCCATCCGCTCTGGACGCCTCCTTCCAAATCGGAATTGCAAAAAGGAAGCGCTGCCATTACCATCGCAAGAGGACTGAAACCTGTTTCAAAACGGGAAGCAGCTTACATTGAAGCCATCGCAGCATACTACGACAACTGGCAACAAACAGATCATAAAACCCGCTGCCTCCGATTCGAAAAGGCAATGGAAGACTTGCACCATAAAGATTCTTCCGATATGGAAGCCACCGTTCTATACGCCCTGGCATTGGATGCCGCGGCCAGTCCATCAGATAAGAGTTTTCAGAAACAAAAAAGGGCAGGCGAACTTTTACAGTCCTTAGCACCCGGTGCCCCGGACCACCCGGGCATTGCACATTACCTCATACACACTTATGATGTACCCGAACTGGCTGTGATGGCATTGCCTGCAGCAAGGAAATACGCGTCCATAGCGCCATCGTCGGCGCATGCCTTGCATATGCCTTCTCATATTTTCACCAGGCTTGGACTTTGGGACGAAGCTATACAATCCAATATCGCCTCCGCTTCTTCTGCCCAATGCTATGCGCAACAAAATGGGATGAAACATTGGGACGAAGAGCTACATGCCCTGGATTACCTGATGTATGCTTATCTGCAAAAAGGAGACATTCAAAATGCAAAAAAACAACTGGACTACCTGTTATCCATCCACGAAATAACACCCGCCAATTTTAAAGTAGCCTATTCTTTCGCTGCCATCCCTGCCAGGTACTATCTCGAGAACAGGTACTGGAATGAAGCCGCCAGCCTGCCATTCCCACTTGCCAATTTTTCCTGGGACGAATTCATCTGGCAAAAAGCCATCATACACTTTGCAAGGGTCATGGGAGCAGTGCATACGGGCCAGACAAAAATTTCTTCAGAGGAAATAGGAGAGTTGAAACGAATCAGGGATACACTTGCCGCACAGGGGGATACTTATAAAGCACAACAGGTAGCCGTGCAGTTGGCAGCAGGTGAAGCCTGGGCAAAACTCAGATCAGGAAAGAAACAGGAAGCGCTGGAACTCATGCGGCTCGCCGTAAAAATAGAAGACAGTACAGAAAAACATCCTGTAACACCTGCCGAAGTACTGCCAGCAAAGGAATTGCTTGGTGATATGCTGATGGAGCTGAAAGATTATCATACTGCCCTTGAAGTATATGAACAAAACCTGAAAAGACATCCGAACCGTTTCAATGCACTGCTCGGAGCAGCAATGGCCGCATCCAAAGCCGGAGAAAAATCAAAAGCAATCCACTTCTATCAGCAATTGATATCGATTGCTGATTCCAATAGCCAAAAACCTGCATTACAACTGGCTAAACAATCATTGGCAGAAATGGAAAAATGAACTTGCATTATCCCGAAGTTTTTGCCCCGTACTCACTCGGGTTTACGCCGTATTGTTTCTTAAACTCACGGCTGAAATATTTACTGTCCTCATACCCCACCATATAAGCAATTTCATACACGGTATATCGTTGCTCAGAAAGCAGCGTGGCTGCTTGTTTCAGCCTGAGCGACTTCACAAAATCATTCGCACTCAGCCCGGTAATAGCCTTGATCTTTTTATACAATACCGGTTGGCTCATCAGCGCTTTCTGGGAAAGCATGCCTACTCCAAAACCAGGATCGCCCATATTCTCAAATACTATGCTTTCGATGTTTTTGAGGAAAGCTTCATCCAATGGATGCAAAACCGGAACAACTACGGGAATATCTGGTGCATCTGAAATATCAACCTTCATTACATCACCAGGCAATGATTCCCGGCCCAAGGTCTTATTGAAATGTTGCCAGTACTTTTCCCTTGCCTGTAATAAATTCTGTACTGTCAGTTCCAGCACCTTTGTACTGAACGGCTTGGTCAGGTAAATATTTGCGCCGGTCTGAAGACCACTGATCTGGTGCTCCACTGCGGTCTTGGCCGTTAGCAACACAACAGGTATATGACTGGTACGGATATCCGATTTTATCCTGCTGCAGAATTCAAGCCCATCCATTTCAGGCATCATTACATCACTGATGATCAGGTCGGGAATATGCTCTACTGCATATGCCAGTCCTGATACCCCATCTGCCGATTCTGCAATAAAATAGTTTTCCTGCAGGGTTTCTTTAATGAAGGTCCTGATGGCCTTATTGTCTTCAACCAGTAAAATGGTTGGCTTACCATTATTGCTAATCAAAGGACCCTGTACAGGGTTTGTTTCTCCGGGAAGTACTACCCTTGTGGTGAGAGGGTCAGCAGTAGCAACCAGCTGTTCCGGCGTGTAATGTTGTGTTCCTTTCAGGAGGGTTACACGGAAAATAGTTTCGTGCAGTTCCTGTTCATTGAGTTTGGTGGAACTGACACTGATAGCTCCTTTATGAGCCTGCACAATGCTTTTAGACAATGCCAGTCCGATCCCGTAGCCGGTATTCTGTTGACCGTGATCATTTTCCTGGAAGTAATTATCGAACAAGCGGTCTACGTTCTCGCGTGCAATTCCCTTTCCGCTGTTGGAAACGGTAATGATCACCTGTTTTGAATCTTCCAGAATGTTCAGCTTCACAAAGCCTCCGTCCGGAGTGAATTTGAAGGCATTTGAAAAAAGATTGTAGAAAACCTTTTCCATTTGTTCACGATCGAATGTAAGATTGATATGATCGGGGGTTGCCGAAAATTGCTGATCGATCTTCCGCGAAGAGGCAATATCTCCAAAGCTATTGTAGACCGATTGGGCAAAGCCAGCGATATCTGTAGTGGAAGTATGCAGCGTAAGATGTCCTGTTTCCGCTTTCCTGAAATCCATCAATTCATTCACCAGTTGCAGCAGGCTGTCAGAGTTGGACCTGATGGTTTGCAACAATTGTTTGTCGGATGTATTACTACTGGTCTTGCTCATCAGTTTTTCCGTAGGACCGGTGATCAGGGAAAGATGTGTTCTTATTTCATGGGAGATATTGGTAAAGAAATTCAATTTCAGTTGTGTGAGCGTATTGTTCCTTTTCATCAATGCCTGCATCAGGAAATAACGGGATACAAAGAAAACGAGGGCCAGTCCGGCCAGAATGTACAATGTATAGGCCCACCATGTTTTCCAGAAAGGAGGCAGCACTTTTATCTTCAGAGCAATGGGTTCTCCCCAAACGCCATCGTTATTACTGCCCTTCACGATCAAAGTATAATTTCCGGGCGGCACATTGGTATAACTGGCAAGCGGATCGCTGGTATAAGTGAAGTTGCCGTCGAACCCTTCCAGTTTGTAAGCATACCTGTTCTTATCCGGTTTGATGAAATTCAAAACAGCGAATTCAACGGAAAAAGCATTCTGGTTATGCTTTAACTTAACACCGGAAGAATAGCTGATATGTTTTTGCAATACATCGCCCGATGCGCCCGCTTTCGCTTCTTTATTATGTAGATTGAAAGAAGAGAACTCTACGGGTGGCGCCTGGAGGTTCTGACTGATATCTCCGGGCTTAAAAGCAGTGAGACCAAAGTATCCGCCGAAATACAGGTTTCCGTCGGGGGCTTTATACCAGGCATTATTATTGAAAACATTACCGGCCAGTCCATCTTCCGTATTGTACACATTGCAGGATCCTGTAACAGGATTGTATCTCGCCAAACCATTGATGGTACTGATCCAGAGCTCGCCGTTATTGCCTTCGATAATTCCGAGCACATTATTGTCTGGTAATCCTTCGTTCTTTGTGATGGTGGATTTCCGGTTTCCATTTTTATCGAAAAGCACCAACCCGCTCTCACCGCTGCCTGCCCAGATGCGCTGCTGTTTATCTTCATACAAACAGTTTACGGGGAAGAGGGAGCTGTCTGTTTTCAACAGTTTGCTTCCATCGGAAGTAAGAATGTATAACCCAATCCTGGTGCCGACCCATGTTGTATTGTTTGAAGTAATAAGCGTGGAAAGAATGGATTGCCTTTGCAGTTTCATGAACCCCTCAGGAGCAGGCAGAGGCTCCAGCTGTGATCCTTTCTTTTGATAAAGTTGCAGCCCCTGTGTTTCCGTGCCTATCCACAATCTACCTGCTGCGTCCTGCATCAGGTTCGTGATCTCAGCCCCCTGAAGATATGGATCGGCCGCATCATAAAGATACCGGATGAAACGGTTCCTGCTGCGATCGAACAGGTTGAGGCCGCCCCCATGCGTGCCGGCCCAGATATTTCCCTCTTTGTCTTTATACAAAACTTTTACGAGGTTGGAACCAGGGCTGTAAGGATCATTGGAGTCGTGTTTGTAATAAGTTACGGAACCATCGTTACCAAACCGGTTGATACCGCCCCCTTCAGTGCCGATCCAGAGATCGCCTTCATTATCCTTCACTATAGAACTGACAACATTATTGTTCAGTTTCTTTGAAGACCTGGTGGAATACACAGTGAAAGGAGTGTTCAGCGCATACAGACAATTAACCCCACCGAAAAAAGTTCCCACCCAAATGGAACCGGTCTTGTCCATATATATACTATGTACAGAATTCTGACTGAGGCTGGCATCGTTCCAGGGGTTGTTGATGAAGGTGGAGATCAGTTCTGTTCCCGCCTGCATCTTTGATAGTCCTTCCTGGGTACCGATCCAGAGATTCCCTTCTTTGTCCAGTAAGAGTTTGCGGATATGATCACTGGCGATCCGGTTGTTTGTATTTTGATAGCGCCGAAATGTACCGCTGGATGGATCATATAAGTGTAATCCTCTGTGCGCCGTACCGATCCAGAGTCGATTGCGACTGTCTCGTACGATGCTCTTCACCTGGTTGTCTACCAGCCTTGTTTCACCGGCTTCCTGGTGAAAGATCTCTTTGATGGAGAATTTGCCATGTTGTTCATGCAACTGCACCAGCCCATGGTCCGACCCCACCCAGATGATACCCGCGTCTTCATAAACACAATTGATATTGGTAAGCCGGAATGCATTACCTGTAAACCGGCTGACAGGGACCAGCACCGGTTCCTGAACATCAGTGATCAGGTAAAGGGTATTCCGGGTGCCCACCCAGATCCTGCCCCGGCTGTCTTCAAACAAGCAAATGATCTCTTTATCACGGCTCCCGGCGTTTTCATTTTTCTCGAATGGAATAAGATCGAACTGGTCCGTTTCGGAATGGTAACGGTTGAGCCCGTTCTGTGTTCCTGCCCAAACCTGTCCATTTTGATCGGTAAGCAGGCAATAAATATAATTGTTGGAGATGCTTGATCTGTTGCCTGGGATATTCTTATAAATAGTGAATTTCCGGGAATCGTATTTATTGAGCCCCTGACGTGTGCCGAACCACATGAATCCTTTGGCGTCCTGTGTAATGGCAATAACAGAGTTTTGGGAGAGCCGGTCAGACACATCCAGGTGCGAAAAATTCACTTGCTGACAAATTCCCTGCATGGAAATCAACAGCAAAGCCTGTACAACAAGCAGTATTCGATTCGGAAAACTCATGGGTATTCATTAAAAAACAGGCATGGAGATATTATTGACTGGCAATCTGAAGAGTTCAATTTAGGTTATTTTTTAAAACGAAGGAGGAAGGAATATACTTTGGAACATCGTTTGAAATCGATCAGCACATCATTTACATTAAGAACAAACCCGATTTAAGCAGTTGTTAACCGCCATTTTTTAAAAATTGACCCTATAAAGCCGAATTTTTCACCCCATGCTCCTTTAATTATTCACCAAATTCGTCTGGGATTGCGTAACCATATTAATGTATTGCTTATGTCATTGAAAGCTCAAAGCCATCGCCGCCATTCAGGCGGACGGAAGCTTCAGTTAATCTTCATTCTACTTTTCTCTTTTTCCATTCCTGCTCTTGCCCAGAAGAAAGTTTCGGGTATAGTCAAAGACGCTGAAGGTAAACCCGTTCCAGCAGTAACAGTTTCCGTCAAAGGAAAGACTGCTGCTACCAATACTGATTCCGGGGGTGTATTCATTATCCAGGCCCGCGTGGGCGATACCCTTCAGTTCACCAGTGTGAACTTCGATCCTGTTTCACAGGTGGTGGGCGACAAGAATGAATATTTCATTGTGCTTAATAATAAGGTCAGCAAGCTGGACGATGTGATCGTGATTGGCTATGGCACAGTTCGAAAACGGGATGTTACCGGTTCCGTTTCCAAAGCGCCGGTGGAAGACATGCAGAAAGCGCCGGTGCGGTCCTTTGATGAAGCGCTGGCCGGCCGTATTGCCGGGGTGAATGTTTCTTCGGTTGACGGGCAGCCCGGCTCAGCCGTGAACATCACCATCCGCGGCGCCAACTCCGTTACACAGGACAACTCGCCACTATATGTGATCGATGGTTTTCCCATGGAAAGTCCCGATAACAATTTTATCAATCCGCAGGACATTGAATCCATTGAAATATTGAAAGATGCTTCCGCTACTGCCATCTACGGCTCCCGCGCCGCCAACGGTGTGATCATCATCTCCACCAAAAAAGGAAAGGCCGGCCCACCGGTAGTTACACTGAACAGTTCTTTCGGTTTACAGAAGGATTATAACCGGATGAAACTTTTGAGTCCCTCTCAGTTTGTAGAATATCAACTGGAAAGGATCCCTTCCGATGCACAGAATATTTATCTATCTGATGGTAAATCGCTCGACTATTACCGGAGCATTCCGGAGATCGACTGGCAGGAGCAATTGTACCGAACAGCTCCCATGAGCAACAATTCCATTTCTATCAGTGGCGGTAACAACACCACTAAATATTATGTGTCTGGCAACCTCCTGCAACAGGAAGGAGTGATGGTGAACTCAGGTTACAGGCGCTACCAGGGCACTATGTCGCTCAACCAGACCTTCAATCCAAAACTGAAAGGTGGGGTATATGTAAATTACGCCTATAACAAACAGAATGGCGCTTCGCCTTCCACACCCAATAGCAGCAGTTCTACCGCATACTCTTTGTTCAGCGTGTACGGGTACAGGAATTTCTCCCTGGATGGCACAACCGGATTAACGGACCAGCTCTTCGATCAGTTCATCGATCCCACCATCGATCTGCGCATGAACCCGGTGATCAACCAGCAACATATGTTGCGCGAAAACCTCAGGCGTAATACCATTATCAATGCCCACCTGGAATATGCGATCCTGAAAAACCTCAAACTTAAAATTACAGGAGGTATCAACAGCACCATTACACAGAACAACCAGTTCAATGATACCAACACGGTCTATGGCAACAAGCGATCATTGCTGGGATCACAGAACGGAGTGAACGGAAGCGTGATGTATTACAACTCTTCCACCTGGATCAATGAAAATACCCTGACCTGGAACAAGACTTTCAATCGCAAACACAATTTCACCGTACTGGCAGGTATGTCGGAGTCTGTAAACAAGTCTTCCAGTCATGGTTCTTCTGCTACCAACCTGCCCAATGCACAACTGGGCATCAGCGGACTGGATGAGGGTACGCCACAGGTAGTGCGATCCACCAGCTCCAGCTGGGGATTGATGTCTTTCCTGGGAAGAGCAGACTATAAATATGGGAACAGGTACCTGCTCACTTTATCCTGGCGCGCAGATGGTTCTTCGAAATTTGCCAAACACAATCGCTGGGGTTATTTCCCTTCCGGTGCAGCAGCCTGGAAATTCAGCGAAGAGAAATTTATGAAAAAATTTGAGGATATCCTCTCGGAAGGTAAGCTACGCGTGAGTTACGGCCTTACCGGCAATAACCGCGTAGGCGATTTCACCTATCTTTCCGCCATCAAACTGGCGCTTAACCCGCAGGGTTATACCTTCAATAATACAACCATCCAGGGCGCAATTCCTTCCAATTTCGGAAACGAAAACCTTACCTGGGAAACAACGGAGCAACTCAATATCGGTCTGGACCTCGGCTTTCTTAACGACAGGATCAATTTCACAGCGGACATTTATCGAAAGAAAACAAAAGACCTGCTGCTCTATGCCAACATCCCGCTTTCGCTCGGATATGCACAGGCATACAGGAATATCGGCAGCGTTCAAAACCAGGGCCTCGAACTTACCCTGGGAACCACCAATATCGATAACCGGGATTTCAAATGGAAATCAAGTTTCAATATCACGTTCAACCAGAACAAGCTGTTAGCACTTACAGAGAACCAGGAATCGATCCTCTCCGGTGCGCCTTTCGATCAATATTTCAGGACCATCCCCGCCTTTATTTCCAAAGTAGGCAACCAGTTGGGAATGATGTACGGATTCATCTGGGATGGTGTTTACCAGTATGAAGATTTTGATGTATCCAACACCGGAAACTATTTATTGAAAGATCATATCACTACCAACGGCAATACCCGCGCAAATATTCAACCAGGCGATATCAAATTCAGGGATATCAATGGCGATAAGGTTGTTGATGCGAACGATTACGCCGTTATTGGAAGAGGCCTGCCTATTCATACCGGAGGTTTCACCAATGAATTCACCTATAAGAATTTCGATCTGAATGTTTTCTTCCAATGGTCTTATGGCAACGATATCATCAATGCCAACCGCTACATCTTTGAAGGGAATATCCTGGGCCGCTCACACCTGAACCAGTTTGAAAGCTTTGCTGACCGCTGGAGCCCCACCAATACAGGTTCTCAAATTCCACGTGGCGGAGCAGGTGGTTATGGCCCTACAACGCCCACTGGTACTAACTCGCGCGTGATCGAAGATGGTTCCTATCTCAGGTTGAAGACCGTTCAGATCGGCTATAACTTTTCGCCAAAGGCTCTGCGCTTCCTGAAAATAAGATCTGCCAGGCTCTATGCAGCAGCGCAGAACCTGCTCACCTGGACTAATTACTCAGGTGTTGATCCGGAAGTGAGCATCTTCAATTCTGTACTTACACCAGGTGTGGATTACTCAGCTTATCCCCGCCCAAGGACCATCACCTTTGGATTGAATGTGACATTCTAATTCGCAACGATAAACTTGTTATATATGAAACCGATCTTGTTGTTCTTGTTAACCGCTCTGTTCTTTGCCACGGGCTGTAATAAGATTCTGGACAGACAACCCACCGACTTTGTACAACCGGATAATTATTACAACAGTGAGCAGGACCTGAACTATGCGCTCACAGGCGTGTATGATCCGCTGGGAAGTGATTACCTCTATGGCAGCTCGCTCTGGTTCCAGTTCGGGAGCTGTTCAGATGAATCCTTCTACCCGAATACCTCCAACTCATTTTCGGCGCCGATGTTCTACCAGTTCGATTATACCAACCCGTTTGTAAGTGGATTGTGGGAGCAATGTTATATTGGGATCGAACGCGCCAACCTGCTGATCAGTAATATCAATAAACCCGTTATGGATGAAACCAGAAGGCAGGCGATCCTCGGAGAAGCCCTTTTCCTGCGCGGGTTCTATCATTTTCTCCTGGTAAGCAATTATGGCGGTGTGCCTTTGAAACTCGAACCAACCGCCAGTATCAATTCCGTGAATATTCCCAGGGACGATGCGGCTACCGTGTATGCACAGGTGCTGGCAGACATGAAGGAGGCCGAAACCAAAGTGAGCAAAGCTTCTGTGATCGGAAATGCAAGTCATATCTCGCAAACATCCGTTCAGGGAATGCTGGCCCGTGTTTGCTTGTACATGGCAGGTAACCCCCTAAATGATCAATCAAAATACGCGGAAGCATTGAGCTGGGCCCAGAAAGTACAGCAAAGCGGCGAACACCAGTTGAATACTGTTTTCGATCCCCTGCTCACCAATTCCGCTTACAGCCAGGTGTTCGTTAATCAATCAAGAGATATTTACGATGTGAAGGAAAGTATGTGGGAAGCGGACTTCAACATGAATGATCTGAATACCTCTTACAACGAAGGTGGCAGACTGGGCACTTACCAGATGGGTTGCCAGAATCTCGATACAGGTTTTGGGTCCGGCAATATCAGAACTACCATCAAACTCTATAATCTCTACCAAACCGGCGATCAGCGCCGCGATTGGTCCATTGCGCCATTTAGCTTCACCAGCAATGCCACCTCAGCCGTCCGCGTGTATTATGCAGCCAATAATATCATTGGACGCGAATGCGGCAAATGGAGGAGGTATACCGAACTTCCTCCCAAACAGCAATACAGGACCGGCACCAATTTCCCTATCCTTCGCTACAGCGATGTGCTGCTGATGCTGGCAGAGGCAGAGAACGAAGTGAATGCCGGGCCTACACAGGCTGCTTACGATGCCATCAACGAAGTGAGAAGACGCGGCTATGGCCTCCCGTTAGATCAGCCAGATGCCAATGCCGATCTGCCTTCGGGACTCTCCTACGCGGATTTCAAACAACAAATCCAGGACGAACGCGCACGCGAGCTTTGTTTTGAAGGATTGCGCAGGCCCGACCTCATTCGCTGGGGAATATTCAAACAAGTGATGGACGCCATGGTGACCGAGATCCAGGCCTCCAATGCCAGCGTTACCAACAAGAACAGGTGGACGCTCGGGTACAATACAGCAGGGTCTTCTCCGCGTTATACCATCTTACCCATTCCTGCACTGGAGCTCAATATCAATAAGGCCATCCGCCAGAACCAGGGCTGGTAATTGTTCAAACCTAATAATGATTGTATGTTGAAATATAGTTGTTCATTATTCTTGTTACTGGCGGGGCTCAGCGCCTGCACCAAAAAGTTCAGCAATGGCTCCTCTGATTTTACGGTAACAGCCGAAAGCACTTCATTCAATGCAGGCGATACTGCAAGATTCAGTTTTGCAGGCAATCCGGACATCATCACCTTCTATTCCGGCGAGCCTGGTAAAAGATTTGAATACAGGGACCGTGTGCAGGCGGAAGGACTCCCCATTTTGAATTTCAGCACAGCAAGAGCCAATGGCGTGCAAACCAATACACTGCTGCTGATGGTCACTTCCGATTTCAAAGGAGTGGTTCGTGGCGATACCACCAGTACCAAAGCAAATATTGTAGCCGCGGGCTGGGAGGACATCACTTCACGCGCCACGCTGGCCACCAGTGGCACTACCCTTTCTTCCGGGGATGTAGACCTGTCCGATTTTGCAGAAACAGGCAAGCCGGTATATATAGCATTCAAATACATTGCGGAAGCGGGAAGTATCCAGCCAAAATGGACCATCAGCAATTTTAAAGTAAGGAATAATTTGTCCGATGGCACCAACTACACCATCGCTAACATGAACACATCCACAAGTCCGTACACAAATTATGGGGTCAATACTTTCAGTCCGGGATTTGCCGCTTACACGCTGCAAAACAATTTCAATTGGTCCGTCAGCACAACCAGTATGGCAATCACCGGGGCAACCTCAGTGGGGGCTGCAGGCGCCCCCGCCGAGGCATGGCTTTTCATCGGCCCCATCAATCTCCGCAAAGTGACGCCCGATGCAGGTTTGGTGATCAAGAACGGAGGCCAGAACATGGCCGACCTGGATTTCTATACATTCTACAACACACCCGGTAACTACAAAGCAACCTTCGTAGGTGGTCGTGTCAGCATTGAGGAAACAAACGTCACCCCGCATAGTATTGATCTGTCTGTACAATAAAGTGAAAGTGATAAAACCGTAACAATGAAATACCAAATTTTTGTGGTGATTGGCCTGTTGATAGGTTCAGCCTTTATCCGGAATGATGAACAACAGTTTTTGCAGGATAATTTTTCTTTTGCACAGTCTCAGCTCAAAGGGATGCTGGAAGAAGCCAATAAATATGATTCGCTGTTCCCTCGCACCATCGATGAAAATGGAAAATTGAAACTGACAAACAAATACGAGTGGACCTCCGGATTCTTTCCCGGCAGCCTCTGGTACCTCTATGAAGGAACGAAAAATGATTCCATCAAACAACAAGCCATCGAATGGACAAACAAACTGGAGTCCCTGAAATCCTTCACGGAGCACCACGATCTTGGTTTCATGATGTATTGCAGTTACGGCAACGCTTACCGGCTCACCGGTAACGAGGTCTACAAACCGCTTCTGGTGCAGGCTGCAGCCAGTTTAAGCACCCGCTTCAGCGAAAAGACCGGCGTTATCCGTTCCTGGAATATGTTTGGCTCCTGGGATGGTAAGAACAGGTACAATTATCCCGTGATCATCGATAATATGATGAACCTGGAACTGCTTTTCTTCGCTTCAAAAGTTACAGGAGACCCGAAATTCAAAAAGATAGCCATCACACATGCAGATAATGTGCTGAGGAACCAGGTTCGCGCAGATGGTAGCTGCTACCATGTTGTCTGCTATGATGCCCAAACCGGAAAAGTACTGAGCCGTGAAACAGTGCAGGGATATGCCAATAATTCCACCTGGGCCCGCGGCCAGGCATGGGGTATCTATGGTTTCACGATGAGCTATCGCGAAACGAAAGATCCGCGCTATCTCAAAACTGCCATGAAGATGGCCGATTTCTATATCAATCACCCCAATCTGCCGAACGACAAAGTCTGTTACTGGGACTTCAATGCTAACCAGAATGGCTATACGCCTTCTGTACGTTCGCGCGCACCGCAGACACCTACCAATTACCGCGATGTGTCAGCAGCCGCTATCACCGCTTCCGCCCTGCTGGAACTAAGTGACCTGGCAGGTAAAAAAGGCGCTGCCTACAGAGACGCCGGTGTAAGGATCCTGCACTCACTGAGTTCAAAAGTTTACCGTTCAGAGGCTGGCGCCAATGGGGGCTTTCTGCTGAAACACAGTGTGGGCAGCATCGCGCATGGATTTGAAATTGATGTGCCCCTGGTATATGCAGATTACTATTATCTGGAAGCGCTGAACCGTTACCAGCAAATTTTAGGAAAAAACAATACCGCTTCGATTCGATAATTTCAGGTTGTAAAAAGAAACGCATGCAGATCCCCGTTCAAATCAAATCTACCTTGTTCTTTATCAGTATCCTGCTGATAGCAGCAGTTTCACAGGGCCAGTCTCCCCTGATCGACTCCACAAAGATCCAGGGCCACCCGCGACTGCTATTGCTGAAAGGAGAAGAAGAAAGGATAAAAACAGAGATCAGGAATAATGCAATTTGGAAAAATGTACATGATGCCATATTGAAGGAATGCGATTCCATCGTAAAAAAACATCCCGTTGAACGGACGATGATCGGCAGGCGGTTATTGCAGGTTTCGCGCGAAGGGCTCCGCAGGATCTTCTTCCTGGGCTATGCCTGGCGCACTACCGGCAAGAAGAAATACTTCAATCGATGCGAAGAGGAAATGCTGGCCGTTTGCAATTTCAACAACTGGAACCCTGACCACTTCCTGGATGTGGCCGAAATGACGATGGCTGTTGCCATCGGGTACGACTGGCTCTATCATGACCTTTCAGAAAAATCGAAAAATATAATCAGTAAAGCCATCATCGGGAAAGGCATCAATCCTTCGCTCGATAAAAAATACAATGGCTGGTTGCGCGGCACCAATAACTGGAACCAGGTCTGCAATGCAGGGATCAGTTTTGGCGCCCTGGCTGTTTATGAGGACCAGCCGCAGGTGACAATGGAATTGCTGCAGCGCGCTGTGGCCAGCATTGTGAAACCAATGAAAGAATATGCGCCTGCAGGCAATTATAAGGAAGGATACAGCTACTGGGGATACGGAACATCTTTCAATGTGTTTTTCAACAGTGCGCTCGAAAAAATATTCGGAACAACATTCGGTCTGAATGAGCAGCCCGGTTTTATGGAGTCTGCATCTTTCTATCAGCACCTGATCAGCCAGGAAGGAACGCCATTCAATTATTCCGATGCCGGCTCCCTGGAAGGCCTGCAGCCGGCCATGTTCTGGTTTGCCGATAAACTGAATGACCCAACCCTGTTGTTTGTTGAAAAGACTTATCTCCTGGAATCGAAGTTCAATGCAAGAACAAACAGGTTGCTGCCTGCAGCCATGATCTGGGGCAAAGGCATCGCAACAGAAAAGATCACTGAACCCGCACAGAAAACCTGGGCAGGAAAAGGCGACAACCAGGTAGTGATGATGCGCACAAACTGGAAAAAAGATCAGGGCATTTTTGTGGGCTTCAAGGGAGGATCGCCTTCCGTTAGTCATGGGCATATGGATGCCGGCTCATTTGTGATGGATGCCGGTGCATCCAGGTGGTCTTGCGATCTCGGTATGCAGCAATATAATTCTCTCGAATCCGCCGGGCTGAGCATCTGGGATATGAGCCAGGGCTCTCAACGCTGGGATGTATTCCGTTATTCCAATTATTCGCATAGCACACTCACTGTAAATGGGCATCATCAACTGGTAAAGGGAAATGCGCCACTGGTAAGCTTTTCAGAAGATTCAATGAATACGCGCGCGGTGCTTGACCTCGGGAGCATTTACAAGCAGGACCTGGCAAATGCGCATCGTGGTATTGCCATCATCAATAAACAATATGTAACAGTGCGTGATGAGTTGGAGAGCGGAGATAGTAACTGCGTGGTCCGCTGGACGATGCTCACACCAGCAAAAGTGGTTGCCATCGATGGTCACCAGGCGCAACTTGAAAGCAAAGGACAAAAACTCTTCATCAGTGTGGCAGGGCTGCCTGGCGTGAAACTACAAACCTGGAGAACCGATCCGCCTCACAACTATGATGCCGTGAATCCCGGTACAACCCTGATCGGATTTGAAATTAACGTTCCCGCTCACACGAAAACTGCCTATAATGTAATACTGGTACCCGGAGAAGGCATCGCAATCAAAAGATCAGACCTCAAGGCGCTGGACCAATGGTGACTGATTTTCATTCATCCATAAAATAAACGATTATGCATGTACTTGCCATCAACGGCCAGGGTTCTGCTCTGCGCCGTATCAGGATACTATTTGCCGGAACCCTGCTGCTTGCAGGCTGTAGCAAACCCGCGAAAGACCAGGCGCCTCCCGGCACTGACAACACGGGATCGGCCAACACAACAACACTCTCCATCAATTCTTACAACATGCTTCGCGGCGCGGATATCGGCTTTCTCACAGAAATGGAAAACAAGGGTCGCGTTTTTTTCAATACTACTGACCAGCAGGACCTGTTTTCCATTTTGAAAGAAAGGAATATCAACGCTATTCGCCTGCGAGTATGGGTAAACCCCGCTGCGCCGAATTATTATAATGGAATTGCAGACGTAATCAACAAAGCCGTGCGTGCAAAGAATGCCGGCATGAACCTGATGATCGATTTTCATTACAGTGATTATTGGGCGGACCCTAAACAGCAATATCCGCCGGCAGCATGGGCAGGCTATACGCTTTTGCAAATGAAGACGGCTTTGGCCAATCATACTACGGATTGCCTTGCTCAACTGGCTGCAAACGGCGTCACGCCTGCGTTTGTGCAGGTGGGTAATGAAGTGGATTCCGGTATGATCTGGCCCCTGGGAAAGCTGCCCGCCAATATGTACAATTTTTCAGAATTGTATAAGGCAGGATACAATGCAGTAAAGACTTTCGATCCCAATATCAAAGTGATTGTCCATTTTTCCAAAAGCACCAATAACGCCAACTGTAAATTCATACTCGATGGTTTGATCAGCAATGGCGCCAGTTTTGATGTGATCGGATTGTCTGTTTATCCTACCTCCAATTATGCATCGGTGATGAGCAGCAGCTTCGCCAATATGCAGGATCTGGTGAACACATACGATAAAGATCTGGTAGTTGCGGAGTGCGGCTATTTTCAATCTGATCCAAAGCAGGCCAGAACAATGATCAGCACTTTGATCAGTAATGTGAACAGTCTTCCGGACAATCATGGATTGGGCGTGTATTACTGGGAGCCTGAATCTTATGATCATTCAGCGCCCAACAGGAGTGTCTTTCATGCTACGCTCAAATCCCCCACAGTAGGGATGGACGGATTTTCTTTCGTGAAAAATCCCGGCTTCGAACTGGACACTACTGCCGTAACCAGTCCAACCGGTTGGACCACCACAGGCAGTAATCCCGACGCCAATTACACGGAATCCAATCCGCATTACGGTTCATTTCGTCTGACACACTGGAAAAGCAGCGCTTACAATGTTGCCACCAGTCAAACCATCACTGGCCTGAGCAATGGGCTGTATACTTTCCAGGCATGGGTAGTGAGTCCTGTGGCGATGGTGAGCAATTATCTGTTCGCGAAAGATTTTGGCGGCGCCCAGATCAATCAGAATATCTCTGTAGGTCCAGGCTGGAAGAAAGTGAAGGTCCAGAACATCAATGTAACGAACGGCCAGTGCACGATCGGATTACAGACTGCCGGTAATGCGGCCTGGTGCAGTATGGACGATGTAGAGTTCTGGAAGCAGTGATGCTAAGGTTGATATCCCTTCAATCTGTACACATAGAAATACCTGGCAGGTTTTCCATTTCTTGTTTGTGGAATTGAAATGGGCTCGGTCACTTCGCTGAATTGTTTTGTTATTGCTTCCGGAACGGGCTCATAAAAATTGGAAATACCGATATAGTAAGCGTCTTCTCCAGGCTTCAGTTCCGGAAGCTTTTTATTCAGCCAGGCGAAATGGTGGATCGCATTGATATCGCCAACGGCTTTCAGGTGAAGGCCCAGGGGGCGGGCCACATAGAAATCGAGATGGGCTGCCGGAAACCAGTAATTGCTGAAAATGAAGCGGGGACTGTCTTTTGCGGGATTCTTTTCATCTTTATACAACCTACTGAAGTCTTTTCCGAAAGCACGCCAGCCACTCATATCGAGGGTAATATCATTTTTTCCAAATTCGGGCATTGATTTGCTGCCAGGGGTCCCGGGCCAGTAATTGATGATGCAGACCGCCATGAGCAGCGCCATTGTTGTGAGGCTGATACTGGCGGTTGTCCATTTTTTTACTTTTCGTGAATTGACCTCACTGAGGTGGGCGGCTGTCAGCAGTATCAATGTACTGTGGGCAGGGCCGCTCCAATGCGGCAATGTATCGTTGAAAAGGGAAAGGAAGAGTACTGTCAGGACTAATGGAAGGCCCAGCCAGAGGACCAGGGAATAATTTTTCCATTTAAGCGCAATCAATGAAGCAACCAGCAGAATTACATTCAACGGGTTATTGTAAGCAAAGGACCCGAGTAATTCCCTGATAAAACTGTCGAACTGAAAATGCCGGATGAGGATGCGGCTGCCATGATAATCCACTGTGCTCATTTTGTTGCTGATGGTCCAAAGGAATGATGGAGCCAGCATGCCCAAAGTGATCAAGACGCTGATGTAGAGAAATGGATTTTTGAGTAAGGTTCTTTTGTGAAAGAGGATATATCCGCCAAACCCAAACCAGCAGAAGATCCCATGTACCTTGCTCAGGGTACAAAGCCCGATGCTGATGCCAAGAAGGATAAGACTGACATTGATAAATGAGCCGGACTTGCTGCCGGTGATCCGGATCATCAGGTATACACTCAGCATCCAGAAAACCATTTGCGGAGAATCAGGCAGGATCAGCAGTCCGGCAATAACACTGCTATAAAAAGAGGCGGTGAAGAGGCAGGCGGCAATCCAGCCTGTCAGTTCATTTTTCAGGGACCTGCCGGAAAGATAGATCAGCCAGGTGCTGATGGCTGCACCCATTACGGAAGCCAGGCGAATGAAGAACTCATGGTTCCAATGTAGTCCGGCAGTAAAAAAGCGGATGCAAACACCAACCATCGGAGGATGATCGAAATAATTCCATTGAAGCGCTTTGGCGTAAGTCCAATAATACACTTCGTCATTATTCAATTCCACTATTCCACTTAGCAATAACCTGATAATGGACGAAATAATGATCAGCAGGACCGTGTTCCTTTTATGATCAGATGGCGGCAGGCCGTTCATATCGGTTGGATGGATTTTTTCTTGCGGCTCTTCCTTTTACAATATAAGATTTATAACCGTGATCGATGAAGATGGAACTGGCAACGCCAATGATAATGCCCGTTGCCACATCTTCAACAAAATGCTGACCCAGGTAAATGCGTGAGTAACCGACCAGGATGGCTGCTACGAAACTAAGGATGCAAACAGGCTTGCTGCCAGTATTCATGCTGAGCATGGCTGCTACTGCAAAGGCAGTTGTGGTGTGCCCGGATGGGAAACTGGCAAAGCCGCTGTGTGTAACCCCTTCGATGAAATATTGGTAGAAATTTTCCGGAAAGAATGTTTTGGGTCTCGGAGCCTGGAACAAAGCCTTGAGCAATTGTACAAGCAGACCCGAAAAAAGAAATGTGACCAGCAGCTTTATTGCGAGCGTGGTTTTCTTCACAATGAAGTAACAGCTAACCAGCAGGATCACTACAATGCCATCTCCAAGATGCGTGAAGTGAGTGAACCACCAATCCAGTAATGGACAATGAAAAAAATTAGCGCCAAGGAATGAAGTGGTTTTGGTGAAGCAGCACAGGATCAGGAGAAGCGGGCAGATCAGGATCAATGTGTACTGCTTGAAAAGATTTCCAGGGTTGTTGGGCATATGGTTGAGTTGCGCCCAAAAGTATCGCTGGTATGCTATCTGAATTTTATGGTACTGTTACGGGATTGATAACAAAAGAAACGATTGAGGTGTTCAAAGTTTGTACTTCGCCAGTATTCAGCCCCATCTGGCCCTTAAAACCTGAATATGGAAAATTACCCATTGCTTGCAGACCGCATCAAGTCTACTTTTATCGACTTGATTCTGCTTATCGGAGCTACTATTCTTGCAGCCAATCTGCTTGACAGGGCAAACAATCCTCCGGACTGGGTCCGGATCAGCATTTTCATTGCCATATGGATCGTATATGAACCGCTGTGTACAGCCATTGGCGCAACAATGGGCAATCTTATCATGGGCATCCGCGTCAGAAGATATGGAAATGCAAGCAGCAGGATCAATATTGTTCAGGCTCTGTTCAGGTACATAATGAAGCTATGCCTGGGCTGGATATCATTTCTTACCATCAATTCAAATCCGGAAAGAAGAGCTATGCATGATATGGCTGTTGGAAGTGTTTTGGTCAGGGCATAAGATTTATTCTTGTCTTACCAAATTGCTGTTTCTTTGCACAAAACCGGTTTATGGCAGACAGCATGATAAAAGTTGGAGAGTTCAATCGTTTAAAAGTGGCCCGTGCATTCGATTTCGGCATGTACCTGGGGGAGGGTAAGGATGTTGTGCTGCTGCCAAAAAGATTCATTCCGGAAGGCGTGAAAGTAGGCGATACACTGAATGTATTTGTTTATCACGATTCTGAAGACCGCCTGATTGCCACCACCCAGCGCCCAAAGGGCGTTGTGGGCGATATCGTTTACCTGCCCGTAGTTTCAGTTACGCCGCATGGCGCATTTATGGACTGGGGTTTGATGAAAGATATTTTCGTTCCCAAATCAAAACAGTTGACCGGTATGCGCGTTGGCGGCAGCTACCTGGTGAAGATCTTCCTGGATGAACAGACAGGCCGCGTAGCGGCAACTGAAAAAATAGAACATGGTTTGTCCAATGATCTGCTGACAGTAAAAGAACTGGAACAAGTAGACTTGTTGATCTACCGGAGAACGGATATCGGCTATGCTGTCATCATCAACAACAAGCACACTGGCGTTCTTCACTTCAATGATATTTTCCAGCAGATCACGGTAGGCGATAAAGTTAAAGGCTATATCAAGAACATCCGGGAAGAAAATAAGATCGACGTAGGTGTTGGAAAACCTGGCTACCAGCGCGTGGAAGACGAAACAGGCAAAGTATTACGATTGCTGGAAGAGAACAACGGCTATCTGCCATACAATGATAAATCAAGCCCGGAATATATTTATGAGTTCTTCGGAATGAGTAAAAAGGTCTTTAAGATGACGACGGGTAATTTGTACAAAGCGAGGAAGATAGAATTTACACAAACAGGGATCAAGCTGATAGAGCAATAGAGCAAAATTATTGTATCATTTTTCATATAAAACCCGGACAGCATTATTCTACTGTCCGGGTTTATTTTTGAAATGCTACTACAGCAATGGTTATTCCGCTATCACCACTTTCACACCTGCCTTCTCGATCTTATTTACCGTTTCCCTGCTCACTTCTCCATCTGTAATGATATAATCGATCTGATCCAGGTTGCAGATCTTTCCCAGTCCCCTGCGATCGAATTTTGAACTGTCTGCACAAACCACTACTGTCTGCGCCAGTTTGATCATTTTCTGATTCAGGCTCGCTTCCACGATATTGGTGATGGTAAGTCCATGTTCCAGGTCGATGCCATCTACGCCAATAAAGAGCACTCCGCAGGTGAGTTCGTCCAAAACCCTTTCGGCAAAAGATCCTGCTGTGGAGGATGAGCTTTGGTGCACGAGGCCGCCCAGCTGCAGTATTTCAACATTCGGACGGTTGATCAGTTCCAGCGCTACTTTCAATGCAGGTGTGATAGCGATCAATCTTTTTTCGGGATGCAGTTGCCGGGCTACTTCAAAAACAGTAGTGCCTGATCCTATTATAATGGAGTCGTTCTGACCGATGAGGCCAAGGGCGGCTTTCGCTATCTTCTTCTTTTCATCGGATTTGATAAACTCTTTTTCATCGATGGGTCGCTCGATAGCGTAAGGATTGTTGATGGAGCCTCCGCCGCGGGTGCGGAAGAGGAGCTTTTTTTCTTCCAACAGCTTCAGGTCTTTCCGGATGGTAACACCGCTCACTTTCATTTCATCCATCAGTTGGGGAATGCTTACCTGCCCCTTTTCCGCTAGTTTCTTCAGGATGAACTGATGCCTGTCTGTGATCGTTTTCATACAATAAAGTTATATTTCACAAAATTGCCAATATTTCCTAATATTTTCAAAGTCTTGCAAAGAGTTTACGATTTGGTAAAAAATATCAACAGCTTTCCGGCACACTACACTTTAAATTCCTTTCTTTTTATTTAATATTGTTTAATTTAGTTAAATTACTTTACATTTGGTTAAGGTTCACGGCTCAAATGAAAGCAAATATCGGGTTTTCTGAGCCAAATTCTACCACGATTGCTCTTTTCCAAGCCTCAATTCATAATAATTTGTTTACAAACAGGTAATGTTTTGTTTAATTCCTGATCATTCTTTTGCAAAACATTAATTCTTTTTAACTGAAATGAAACAAAATTTAAGAGGGTTGATGGCCGAGGAAAAAATTAGTAAGCATCAAAAAACTAAAAGCTGATATGAAAAAAAATCTCTGCTTTGCCATTACTCAGCTGCAAAGCGCCTTCCGGAAAATAACCGGAATTTGGCTCCCAGGCCTGGTTTGGCTCCTTCTCTTTGCTGTGCCAGCTGCTGCACAGACAAAAAAGATCACCGGAAAAATTACCGACGAACAAAACAAACCCCTCGAAGGGGTGAGCATCAGCGTTAGACCCACCGGCTCAGGCACTACCACCAATGCCGAAGGTGAGTTTACACTGAATGTGCCCGCTTCCGCAGCATCACTGGTCTTTTCTGCAGTTGGTTACCTGGAAAAAGAAATGACCATCGCCAACAACACTATTATTAATGTCGCACTTAAGAAAGATGTGGCCGGACTCAACGAAGTAGTGGTGGTGGGCTACGGCACACAGAAAAAAGGAAACCTCACCGGATCCGTTTCTGTGATCGGTAGTCAACAAATTGAAAGACGCCCCAACACATCCACCTCCAACGCATTACAGGGGCTTGCCCCAGGCGTAACCGTTACATCGCAGACCGGTTCCCCCGGCGGAGATGGAGGACAGATCCGCATCAGGGGTATCAACTCCTTCGGAGGCTCCAGCAGTAACCCGCTGGTGATCATAGACGGAGTAGCTGGTTCCATCGATGATATCGATGTTAACCTCATCGAGTCTATTTCTGTATTGAAAGATGCTGCCTCCTCCGCCATCTATGGCTCCCGCGCTGCCAATGGTGTGATCCTCATCACCACAAAGAGAGCAAAAGATAAATTATCAGTGAACTACCGCGGATTTGTAGGCAAACAATCACCCACCGATATTCCCAAAGTAACGGATGGCCTCACCTACATGAAGGTGTTCAACGACGCCAGCATGAACGATAACAATATCAAGATCTATAGCGACGAAGACATCGAAGCCTTCAGAAAGAAATATGAGGCCGATCCCAAAAATTACGATTGGCAGGATGCCATCCTCGATGGAAGCGGATTGATGCAAAACCACTTCATTTCACTGATGGCCAATAGCGGTATCGTTCGCGTGAACCCTTCCTTCAGCTACACTGACCAGGAAGGCATAATCAAAAACACCAATTTCAAACGCTATATCTTCCGCAATAACCTCGATATCACACCCAACAAACAATGGAATATCAAGGCTGACGTTGCGGTGACAAACAAGAACAGGAAACAGATCGCCGATGAAGGCACCATCTGGAATTACCTGGGAAGGATGCCTACGAATATCCCCATCCGTTATGGCGACAAATGGTCCGATGGCTGGGTAAAGATCAACCCCGTAGGGTATATCCAGGACGGCGGCAACCGCAAGACAAACAGACTGGAGTTCTACGGAAATCTCAGCGTGAACTTCAAACCGGTTGACTGGTTATCACTCACCGGTATGTTTGCACCACGTTACCTGACCGCCAATGTGCATACTTTCAGGAAAAGTGTACCCACTTTTTATGAAGATGGCTCAGAAGCAGGTGCAGCCAATACTTTCACGGAACTTACAGAGTCCGCCATCCGATATTTCTATGGCACTTACCAGTTCCAGGCCACGGCACAAAAGAGTTTCGGCGATCACAACTTCAGCCTGATGGCCGGCACCTCAAGAGAAACCTACGACGAAAAACTCCTCTCCGGTTACAGAAGGGATTTCGTGTACGACAACTATGAGCAACTCACCGCAGGTGCAGACGACGCAACAAAAGATAATAACGGCACCCAGAACCAATGGATCCTCATCTCAGGTTTCGGCAGGTTCAACTACAACTTCAATGGCAAGTACCTGTTTGAAGCCAATTTGAGGTACGATGGCACTTCGCGTTTTGCAGGAGATAACCGCTGGGCAGCATTCCCGTCCTTCTCTGCAGGTTGGTTGGTTTCAAAAGAAGACTTCTGGGATAAATTCAGTCCTGTTGTGAACATGCTGAAGATCCGCGGGTCATGGGGTAAGCTCGGTAACCAGAATATCGGCAACTCCTATTATCCTTTTGCAGAAGCCTTATCGCTGAGCAGTGTTTCCATGGGTGGAAATATCTACCAGATGATCACGCAGACCACGCTTTCCAATCCAAATCTCCGCTGGGAAGAAACAGAAATGAAAGGCATCGGATTTGATGCAAACCTGTTCAACAAATTCTCCCTAACCTTCGATTACTACGATAAAAGAACCGATGGCATCCTGCTCAAGTTGAATACCTCTCAGCTTACAGGACTTGCTTCTCCATATCAAAATGCCGCAGTTGTTTCCAACAAAGGCTGGGAAGTGTCTGCCAGGTACGATAACAGGTGGGGCGATTTCCAATTCGGCGTTGGATTCAACCTCTCCGATGTGAAGAATAAGATCATCGATATGAAAGGACAAACTTCAGGTGATCTTCTCCGTCAGCAGGAAGGCTATTCCATCAATTCTATCTATGGTTATATTGCTGATGGTTTGTATCAATCACAGGAAGAGATCAATAACGGTCCCACACAGATCGGAACCCTGAAGCCCGGTGATGTTCGTTACAAAGACATTGCAGGCGCAACGGGTCCTGATGGCAAACCTGCACCAGATGGTAAAATCACAGACGCCGACAAAGTGATCATCGGCAGCACCATCCCCCGCTACACTTATGGCGGTAACCTCGATCTCGGATGGAAAGGGTTTCGCCTGAGCGCCTTTGTACAGGGTGTTGGTAAAGTAGATGGCTACCTGAACTCGCACTATGTGATCCCTGCTGCCAATTCCAGCGCTATCAAACCATGGCAACTGGATTACTGGACGCCGGAAAACACAGATGCCTCTTTACCCCGCGTATCTGTTACTTCTACCAACAACACCCAGAACTCCACTTTGTGGATGCGCAGTGCAGCTTATCTCCGTTTGAAGAATGTACAGATCGGATATGAGATCCCTCAGACGCTGCTGAAAAAGGTAGGCTTGCAGAAAGCATTTATCTATGTGAATGGACAGAACGTTTTCACCAAAACCAATTTCTACGAAGGATACGATCCTGAGATCAACTTCGATGCAGACGCATCTGATGGTGTGGCATTGGGAGGAGGAAACTTCTATCCACAGGTTAAGGTCTTCACATTTGGTATTGACATTAAATTCTAAGAACAATGAAACGCATTAATAATATAACAAAGGTTGCGGCAGTTACAATCGGGGCCATCATCACCCTGAATTCCTGCAAACCCGATCTTATTTCACTCAACGGTCCATCTACCGGAGCATTCCCTGCCAATGCAAAAGAAGCGGAAATGGGATTGTTCGGGGCATATCAGAACATCAGCAGACTGGATGCGTCCAACACGCCTATCTGGCATGTAATGGACAATATCACTGATATCGGGTATGCAAGGCCGGGAAACAATTACACCTCACCCATTACCAGTGCTATCACAACAGACAATGCCCTGGCCAATAAACCCTGGCAATTGCATTATCAAACCATTGCCCGCTGTCATACTGTGCTGGATAATTTGGAGAAGATAAAAAGCAGCATGACGGAAACTGCCTATGATCAACTGGATGCTGAGCTCCGCTTTGTGCGCGCTTATTGCTATTCACAACTGATCGAGCTGTACGGCGGTGTACCCTTGCTTACGCATTCAGTTGACCTGAGCAATGCCAGTGTGCCACAATCACCCAAAGCGGAAGTGGAACAATTCATCCTGGATGAGCTCACAGCAATAGCTGATAAACTCCCCATTTCTCAATCACAGTTCGGCAATGTGAGGGCATCACGCGTTGCGGCCTATATGCTGAAAGCAAGGGTGGCGCTATATGCGAAAAAATATAAAGATGCTGCAACAGCCGCCAATACTGCCATTACACTTTCAGCCGGCGTTCATGAGCTCACTGAATTCAACAGCTCCATTGATTTTGTAGGGAAAGACCATACTGTTGGAGAGCCGGACCCGTCTAACATCTTCGGACATGCGGGTTTTAAATCCAGCAAAGAATGGATCTGGGTAGCCGAGTACAATATGAATATTCCCGGCAATACGCATAACCAGCAATACTATTCTGCATCACGTTTGGGCAAAGGTGTTTGCTATTGGGGGCCGACACAAGACCTCATCAATACGTTCCAGTGTGATGACGGACTGCCAATTACGGAATCTCCCAAATACGATGCCTCCAAACCATTCGAGAACCGCGATCCCAGGCTGGACATGTATTGCGCGCGTCCGCATTCCAGGTTTGTTGGTTACCAGTTTGAACCCGCTACCAGCTTCCCCCAGGTAAAGAATTACTGGCCGGTGATCAATGGTACTTCGCCAACGGCTCCCAATGTGGCCAATAACGATGCCACCAATGCTTACAGGTCTTTCAGCGGATACCTCTGGCGCAAGCCTATCGATCTGGCTGATTTCAGTTCTACTTCTGTGAGCGGTGTGTCCGACCTGAATGTGGGCATCTTCCGTTTTGCTGAATTGCTGTTGCTGTATGCAGAGGCGAAGATTGAAGACAATGATATCGATAACACAGTATATGAAGCTATCAATAAGATCCGTCGCCGTGCTAAAATGCCTGAATTGCCAACGGGCCTTACACAGGCGGAGCTGCGGAAAGCGCTGCGCTATGAGCGTAAAGTGGAACTGGCTAATGATGGCCTGAGATGGTACGATCTCCGTCGCTGGAATATTGCCAAAACAGTAATGAACGGAGTGATCTACCTTAACAGGGATGCAAAAGCCTGGACAAAGGAAGTGATTACCGGTTTCGATGAAAGCTATACGCCGATCTACAATCATGCAGAAGCAGTAAAATATTTCACTACCCAACAGGTAGTGTACCAGGAGAACAAAGATGAATTGTGGCCTGTGCCCAAATCTGAAATGGATGCCAACAAGAAGTTGGAGCAAAATCCAGGATACAAATAAGAAGCGTTTTATACAGATCATTTAATCGCGTGGAATGAAAACATTGCTTAGCCCTGAAAAGAGACGTTGGTTTATTGTTGCCATTATTTTCCTGGCCATAGTGTTCAACTATGTAGACAGGCAGATTGTGTCGATCTTAAAACCAATGCTCAAGTCAGAATTCAGCTTGGACGACAGTGGCTACGCTTGGATCCTGAACATCTTTACCATTTGTTATGCCGTGATGTATCCCATCACGGGCTGGATGGTAGACAGGTTCGGTGCGCGCCTGGTGATGTTCTGGGGGATCATTACCTGGTCGTTGGCCTGCATTGGCGGCGGCCTGTCCAGGACCATCGGGCAGTTCGGTTTCTTCCGCGGATTACTGGGTGCTGCGGAACCCACCAATTTCCCCGCCCAGTTGAAAGTAATTGCAGTATGGTTCCCCGGTAAACTGCGCGCAACTGCAAATAGTCTTTGCGTAGCGGGCAGTTCTATCGGGGCCATTATCGCTCCACCCGCCATTGCATGGCTGGCCATTACCTACAGCTGGAAAGTAGCGTTCATCACCATGGGCGCTATCGGCATTCTGATTGCGATCCTATGGAAGCTGATCTATCGTGATCCTCCGCCGCATATCATGAAGGAAGCAACAACTTCCGGTACCGGCGAACCAACAGTAGCGTTTGAGTGGAAACAGTTGTGGACTACAAAAAGTCTCTGGGGCATTTTGCTGATAAGATTTGTGAGTGATCCGGTTTGGTATTTCTGTTTGTTCTGGTTGCCGGGCTATTTACAGGAAGAATCAGGTCTCACGCTCGCTCAGGTGGGAATGTTCGGATGGATACCCTTCCTGTTCGCAGACCTGGGAGCCATCGGCACTTCCGCCTGGTCCGATAAATTGGTAAAAAAAGGATACGATCCGTTAAGGGCAAGAAAAGTGATGCTGACAAGAGTTGCTGTGCTCAGTCCTTTATGCGCACTCACGCCTTACCTCGGTGGCGCATGGGCAACACTGGCTGTATTTAGCATTGTAGCCATCGCATGCCTGAGCTGGTTATTCACGATCAGCGTTGTGGTGGCAGAAGCTTTTCCTGTTAAGAATGTTGCCAGTGTACTCGGCATTGCCGGCGGCTTTGGCGCATTGGGCGCTGTGTTGTTCAACTATTTCGTTGGACAGTTCATGGGAACACTGGGCGCCGAAAAAATATTCATCGCTATGGCATTCCTGCATCCAATTGCCGTGCTGATCTTATGGACGATGGTGCGTCCGGAAAAACCAAAAGCAAAAACATAAAATATAAGTCAGATGATAAAAACAATCGCAGAGCCAGCCAGGGAACTCAATGTGAGGAAAGAAACAGATATACTGGTGATTGGCGGAGGACCTTCAGGGATCATGGCCGCACTGGCCGCAGCCGAAGATGGATTGAATGTAATGCTGGTGGAGAGCCGCAGCTTTGTGGGTGGTAACATGACCATCGGATTGCCCATCCTCGGCTTCCTCGGACAAAAGGGAAACCAGATCATCAAAGGGCTTCCGCAAAAACTGATCGACAGGCTGAAAGCTGTGCAGGCTTCCAGCGAACATCGTCCCTGCCCTTTACACATGAGCCTCACGTTGGTGGAGCCCGAAGCTGTGAAGACAGTGGCGCTCCAGATGCTGGTGGAAAGCAAAGTGGAAGTTTTGTTCTACGCTTTCTGCGCCGGCGTTGTGATGGAAAAAGATGAACTGAAAGGTGTGATCATCGAAAGCAAAGCTGGCCGTGAAGTGATCCTTGCCAAAACTGTTATCGATTGTAGTGGTGATGCGGATGTGGCTTATCGTGCAGGCGTGCCCTGTGAATATGGGAACGAGAACGGCGGTGTTCAGCCTCCAACCCTGATGTTCTGTCTGGGCGGCGTGGATACAGAAAAACTGCGCACCAGCATTGCCAATGAACCTCGCACCTACCTCACTGATTTTATCCCCGCCGAATATTTTGGACAGAATAACCAGTTTGTACTGGTAGGCATGCGCAACCTGATCAAGCAGGCGCAGGACGATGGACTAACCCTCACCACTGAACGAACCATCCTGATCACCGGCCTGCGCAAAGGCGAAGTATGGGTGAACATGACCCGCGTTAGCGGCGTGAATGGCACCGATCCCGGAAGCCTTACCCATGGCGAGATCGAAGGCCGTCACCAGATCCTGGATATTCAGAAATACCTCATCGGATACGTACCGGGATTTGAGAACGCTTACTTCCTGAAAACCGCTCCATTCCTCGGTATCCGCGAAACAAGACGCATTCAGGGACAATACACCATGACCCGCGAAGATATCATGGCCTGCCAGCATTTTGATGATGCTATCGCAGTGGCGAGCTATCCGCTCGATATCCATCACCCGCAGGGCGGCGGTTGTACATTGGAGTGGTGTGGCGATTGTTACGATATCCCCTATCGTTCCCTCATCCCTCAGAAAGTAAAGAACCTGATCGTTGCAGGTCGTTGTATTTCCACCACACATGAAGCAATGTCTGCCATTCGCGTAATGGCGCCTTGCATGGCGATGGGCGAAGCCGCTGGCCGTGCTGCTAAGATGGCCGTGAGACAAGGTGTTCAGCCTGCTGATATCGATGTAAAAAAATTACAGAAAGAGCTGCTTGAAAAAGGCGCTTACCTGCGTATCGAAAAAGAAGCACTCGCATAAAACTGATAAAGCATGTCAACCGGAAGGAGAAAATTTCTAAAAGGCATGAGCGCAGCAGCTTTGCTGCCTGCGTTGCCCGCTTTCGCCAGGGAAAGCAGCCCTGCATCTGCCAAAACCGGCGCACACCGCGTACTCACCGCTAATATCCGCGTAGCATTGGATGAAGACGAAGCCAAAGGTGTGGGCTGGTCGGCAAGAAGAGATATCTGTCTGAAAGTGATCGGCAGCAAAAAACCGGACATCATTTGTTTGCAGGAAGTGTTGAAAGTGCAGTCCGATGATCTCAAAAAACATTTTACCTCCTTCCAGTTGTTCGGTTTCGATGGCCCTGAGATGGATGCGCATCCAACAGGCTATCATGGCATTGCCAAAAATCCAATTATGTTTTCCAAAGACCGCTATGAATTACTCACTGGCGGCACTTATTGGCTTTCTGAAACACCATTGGTAGCAGGAAGCAAATCCTGGGAAACAGCCAGGGCAAGACATGCGAACTGGATTAGATTAAAAGACAAGAAAACAGGAAAGGAACTGAGGATCGTAAACCTGCACCTGGACCATATTTCAGCTGAAGCGAAGATCCAACAAGCCAAAATGGTGGTGGACGAAAGTGCACAATACCTGCCGGACTTCATTCAGATCCTCACCGGAGACTTCAATACCAGATTCGACAGCAAAGTATTCGAGTCTGTTCGTAACGGTGGCTGGAAAGAAAGCTATGAAACCATTCATGGTCAAAAAGAAGCCGGGCATACCGGACATGAATTCCAGGGAACGAAATATGATAAAGCCTCTTCGAAAGGGAGGATCGATTATATCTGGTACCGCGGAAATATCAAACCTGCCAATGCATCCATCATCAAAGATGATGTGAATGGCAAATTCCCCAGTGATCATTTCTTTTTAGAGGCAGACTTTGTTATCGACTAAAAAATATTAGCAATGAAGAAGAGCATTTTCGGTTGTTTATTACTGTTGTTGCTGGTAACATCCGGCGCTTTTGCTCAGGAAAAATACCAGAAGCCCGCGCTGACGCAGAAAGGCTCCTGGAGCCTGATCATGGTGCCCGATTTACAGAACTATGTGAAATGGCAAAGGAACCAGCCATTGATAGACCTGATGATGGCCTGGATAGTGGACAATATCGATACTCTTAATATTAAATTCGTGGTGCAGGTGGGCGACCTGGTGGAGAACGATGGAAAGATCACCAACGATTATGATGGAGATATCACCTCCAAAGGCCAGTGGGACTACGTGTCAAAAGCCTTCAGCAAACTGGATGGCAAGGTCCCCTATATCGCTGCAACCGGCAATCATGATTACAGTATCGACAGGCTGGGGAACCGCACATCATTATACAGTCAGTTCTTTTTTACTGAAAAGAACTGGCTCAATCAGAAATACCTCGTTCAAAATACAAGGAATGAACAGGGACAGCCAACCCTTGAGAACTCCGCTTACGAGTTGAAAGGATTGAACGGAAAGGATTATCTCTTCATCACCGCTGAATATGCACCCAGGGATACGGTGGTTACCTGGGTAAAGAAAGTAGCGGCGCTTTCGCAATACAAGAACCACAGGGTGATCCTGGCCACACATGAATACCTGAATGCAAAGGACCAGCGCACAACAGGCCAGCCACGATGGATCTGGTGGGAACCATATAATGTTGACAATATGATCCAAAAGGGACCGCGCATCCCGCTTCCCAATGCCAACAATGGACAGCAGATCTGGGAGAAAGCAGTGCAGCCTTCTTCCAATATCGAAATGGTATTGTGCGGTCATATTTCCGGTGAAGGTTATAGAAAAGACAAGAACGCTGCCGGCAAATCTGTTCACCAGATCCTGTTCGACGCACAATCGATGGGCGGCGGACACCGCGAAGGAAATGGAGGTGACGGCTGGTTGCGCATCATCGAATTTTTCCCCGATGGAAAAACTGTAAAAGTGAAAACATTTTCTCCCTTGTTCGGCATCTCGCCAACAAGCAGGCCCAATGCCTGGAAGAAAGATAACAGGAACGAGTACACGTTCACATTCGATTAAGTCAACATAGAAACCAAATACGATTGCTGCATGAGAAATAACGAAACCATTACTAACAAATTCGGCATCCCGCCATCACTCCTATCCGGATACCTGGGCATCCTGTTATTCATGATGGGAGACGGAATGGAAACGGGATGGCTGAGCCCTTATCTTTTGGAACGCGGCCTGAGCATTCAGCAGAATGCCACGTTGTTCACTGCTTACGGAGTAACCATTGCCATTGCTTCCTGGTTCTCAGGTGTGATGGCCGAATCCTTTACGCCGAAGAAAACGATGCTGATCGGACTGCTGATCTACCTGGCAGGTACAGCCGGGTTCATTGGCATCGGACTGGATACACTGGATATGCCGGTAATGCTGATCACTTATGCATTGCGTGGTTTCGGTTATCCATTATTCGCTTATTCCTTTTTAGTATGGGTGTCTTACGTGACGCCTCCAAATATGCTGGGACGGGCCGTCGGTTGGTTCTGGTTCGTGTTCACCGGTGGACTGAATGTACTGGGGGCCTTCTATTCCAGCTGGGCTATCCGCGAGCTCGGACATATCCCCGCTTTATGGAGCGCCGTGTTCTGGGTATTGCTCGGAGCCCTGTTTGCGCTGGTGCTGAACAAAGCGCCGTTCAAAAGAAATGAAGAAGCAAAACAGAACAAATGGAAAGAACTGATGAAGGGGCTGACCATTGTTCGAACTGAGCCAAAAGTAGCGCTGGGTGGCATTGTTCGCGTGATCAATACAACAGCACAGTTCGCTTTTCCTGTTTTTCTTCCCACATATATGGAAGCACATGGGTTCAGCACAACACAGTGGTTGTATATCTGGGGCACCATCTTCACCAGCAATATCGCTTTCAACCTGATCTTCGGATTCGTGGGTGACCGGCTCGGCTGGCGGCAAACCATTGCCTGGTTTGGTGGAGTAGGTTGTGGCATCACCACTTTGCTGCTCTTCTACATTCCACAATACACCGGCGGGAACTATTGGATGGTAATGCTGGCCGGTATCGCCTGGGGAGCTTGCCTGGCGGGCTATGTACCGCTTTCTGCACTGGTTCCTTCACTGGTGAAAAAAGATAAAGGCGCCGCAATGGCCATTCTCAATCTTGGTGCAGGACTGCCTGTATTTGTTGGACCAGCCATCGTTGGGCTCTTCATCGGCAGCCTCGGCGCGGAAGGGATCATCTGGATCCTGGCTGTTCTCTATTTCATCAGCGCAGTATTGACAAAGTTCATCACATTGCCAGCTACAGATACTGATCACAAAAGCAAATTACATGTGGCAGAGTCATCCGTTTTGCCATCATGATCTATGAAAAATTATTAAACATTAATGAGACATATGAGAGTATTGATTACAGCGCCCTATCATGAAAAAGGATTGTTTGATGTAAAGCAGGACCTGGGAGAAGTGATCTATCGTCCATGGAAAGAGAACGGACGGGCCTATAATGAAGACGAACTGATTGCGCTTTTATACGAAACAGAAGCAGAAGCGCTCATTACCGAGCATGATCATGTAACAGAAAAAGTGATCAACGCCAATGCACACCTGCAATTCATTGGTGTTTGCAGGGGTACGCCTTCCAATGTTGCCGTTGCAACCGCCACCAAACACGGTATTCCTGTTTTTTATACGCCCGCCCGTAATGCGCAGGCCGTGGCGGAAATGTTCATTGCCAATGTGATCACCTTCATGCGTAAGACCCTGCCGGCGATCGACTGGCTGCGGGGCCGCAACTGGAGCGCAGGTGCGCATACATCTTATCTACAGTTCAAAGGAAATGAACTGGCCGGCAAGAAGGTTGGTATGGTTGGCTTTGGCGCCATCGGTCAACTGATTGCAAGGATGATCGAGAACTATCCCTGTTCTATTGCCTATTATGATCCATATGTGAATGCATCGTCCTTCCCTTCTTATCAACAACTGAGCCTGGAAGAATTGTTCTCCAATTGTGATATCGTATCCATTCACTTACCGGTAACGGCAGACACAAAGGGAATGATCGATGCGCGGCTTTTTGAGCTGATGAGGCCCGATGCTATTTTCGTGAACACGGCAAGAGCAGTAGTGGTGAACAGGAATGATATGTACAGCGCCCTATCGCAAAACAAGATCAAGGGAGCCATCCTGGATGTATTCGATAATGAACCGCCGGATGAGCTTGACTATAAGATCATCGATCTGCCCAATGTATTGCCCACACCACATATTGCCGGTGCCACCCATGAAGTGGAAGACCATCATGTGCGGATCCTCAATGAAGTGTTGGTGGAATGGTTCGTTCATGGAAAGCATAGCGCAGCAAGGCTGGCCAACAAGGAAATATTATCATCGTATATTCAACGATAAAACAGTCAAGGATGAAACAACAGGATGCATACCTGGTGCTTGATATCGGTACGGGCAATGTACGTTCGGCTATCGTAACGCCGTCCGGTAAAATACTGGGCGTAGCGAGGGCCGATATCCGATATTATCGCGATGAGCTTTACCCTGATTCCATTTATTTCAAGCCTGAAGAACTCTGGGAACAGCTGAAACAACTGACTGCACTTGCATTGCAGCAGGCTGGCGGCGTGAATATCACAGCCGCTACAACTACCAGCCAGCGGGAAGGGATTGTGCTGATCGATAAAGCCGGCAAAGCGGTGATTGGCTTACCTAATATCGATCATCGTGGCCGCGAATGGGAGAATCATTTTCCTGATAAAAGCAGGATCTACCAGTTGACCGGCCGTTATCCTACTTCCTTATTCTCTTCCTACAAACTGGTAGGCATACGCGAAAAGAGAAAAGATGTCTGGAATGATCTGGGCTTCTTTCTCAGCATCAGCGATTGGGCCGCCTGGGAATTGAGTGGCATAGCCGTCTACGAGCATTCACAGGCATCTGAAACTTTGTTGTACGATGTAGCAGCGGGTAAATGGAGCGAAGAACTCTGCAACATGTTTGGCATTGCTCAGGGGCTTTTGCCGCAACTTTCTCAATCAGGATCATTGATTGGAAAAGTGAAAAAAGAGATTGCTGCATCATGGGGCATCAGCGCCCTGGCAGAAGTGGTTACTGGCGGCGGCGATACACAGATGGCGATCAAAAGCACGGAACCCTCTGTTGGTGATGTAGTGATCGTTTCAGGAACCACTACTCCTGTTGTAAAACTCGAAGGTTCTTATATCACAGATAAAAAAGAAAGGACCTGGACCAGCAGGGATATTGTGAAAGACCGTTTTGTGTTTGAAGCAAATGCCGGGGTTACAGGGTTGAATTACCAACGTCTCAAGGAAGTGTTCTACCCGAATGAAGGCTATGATGTGATAGAGCGGGAACTGGCAGAAACAGCCGGTAAGAAATGTGTGGCCAGCCTGGGCTCGCTGATTGCCGGTGAAACAAAACCGGTGATCTGGGGTGGGTTTGTGTTTCCCGTTCCTGTTTCGCATGAGCTGAGCCGTGGTAGTTTCGTGTGGGCTACATTGATGGATATTGCATTTTCAATTGCTGAGAACTATAAAGTGCTGGCTGAAGTATCCGGTCATGATGCCGGGTATATCTGGGCCTGCGGAGGCGGATTGCAGAGCCAGACATTGCGTAACCTGATTGCTGTTATCACCGGGAATGAAGTGCGTGTGAAAGCCGGGTTTGAACAGGCTTCGGTTATTGGTGCGGCTATCCTTTGCAATGAAGCAACCGGGGTTGATGTACAAAGAGAAGAAGCAAAACAGGAAAGTTCGGCGGCAACCGGTCTGGACAAAGGCGCAATTGAAAAATATTATGAACAATGGAAAGCAACAAGAGAACAGTTCAGGGCTGTCAGCTAAATTGAAGTGAACATGAGTGAAGCATATTTTATTGGGATCGATATTGGCACGCAGGGTGCAAGAGTAGTGATGCTGGATGAAACCGGCCGGCAATTAGGAGCAAAGGAAGAAGTGTTTCCATTGACAGAAGGTTCACGGGAAGAACAATCCCCGGAACTGTGGTGGGAGAGCTGTTGCAGGTTGATCCCTGCATTAGTTTCAGCAGTAAAGGAACAAATTCCTCTGGATGAAATTAAAGCAGTTGCAGTTACTTCAACTTCCGGCACCATCATTCCATTGGATCGTAACTTCAATCCTCTACACAATTCGATCATGTACAGTGATCCCCGTTCTGCACAGCAGGCTGCGTTCTGCAAAGCAATAGCAGAGGAAAATGTACAGGAAGGATATACAGCATTCAATGCCAGCAGCGGTTTACCGAAGATGCGCTGGTTCCTGGAAACATATCCTGAAAAAACAGAACAACTGTACAAATTCATACATGCATCGGATTTCATCACTGGCAGGTTATGCGGACTGTATGATGTAACCGATTATACCAATGCCATGAAATCCGGCTATGATCTGCATCAGGATCAGTGGCCTGGCTATATTACAGAACAGATCGGCATTCGCCGTGAATGGTTGCAGGAAGTGAAACCTTCGGGGGAAGCGATCGGAAAAATATTACCGGAAATAGCTAAACAATTCGGATTACCTGGCGGGATACTGGTTACAACCGGCATGACTGACGGCTGTGCCTCGCAGGTAGCATCAGGCGCAGTAAGCCCTGGTCAGTGGAATACCACTATCGGCACTACCCTGGTAATAAAAGGCGTTACCAAACAATCAGTGAACGATCCTTCGGGAGCCATTTACAATCATCGTCATCCTGCCGGTTACTGGATGCCTGGTGGCGCCAGTAATACCGGGGCTGATTGGGTGAGTAAGTTATTTGCCGGCCAGGACCTGCAAGAGTTAGGCAAACAGGCTGCTGACAGGCTACCTGCTGCATCCCTCGCCTGGCCTTTATTACAACAGTGTGAAAGATTTCCTTTTGTATCGCCGAAGGCTGTTGGCTTCTGGCCTGAAGGAGATGAAGTAGAGAAATTCACTGCCTGTATGGAAGGCGTGGCCTTCATTGAGCGATACGCTTATGAAAGGATTGCAGTATTGTCTGGTGAAAAAATAGAAAAAGTTTTCTCTGCCGGTGGCGGCAGCAACAGCGATACCTGGTTGCTGATCCGCAGCAGCGTGCTGAATGTGCCTGTCTGCAAAATGAAGAATGTATCCGGAGCGGCTGGTGCGGCTATCTTGGCAGCATCACATAGTTATTATCCAGACCTGCAAACCGCTGCTGCGGCAATGGTGGCCGCAGAGCTAACTGTGCAGCCATCGGCAGAGTTGATAACTGCCTATGACCTGAAATACAAATTGTTTATTGAAGAATTGCGTGAAAGAAAAATATTGAACTGAACATGCTGAAGGTTTTTTTACTCCGACACGGCGAAACCGCCTACAATGCAGATAATAACCGCTACTGCGGCAGAACAGATATCCCACTCACGGAAAAAGGGATCAAACAGGCGGAAGAAGTGAAACGTCAACTGGAAGGAATCGAATTTGCCGCTGTGTATTCTTCTCCATTGCAACGCGCATACACGACTGCAAAGATCGCTTCCGGCAAAGACCCTGTAAAAGATGAGCGATTGATCGAAGCAGATTTCGGTACCTGGGAAGCGAAAACAAAAGAAGAATTTATTGCGGAAAATGAATCGATTTGGCTGAACTGGATGAATAATCCGGGCATTCACCGTGCCGGTGGCACAGGTGAAACGGGTGCGGAAATTGTAGTCAGGGTGGATGATTTCTTTCAATCCCTCCTGCAGGATTATTCCGAAGGGAATATCATGGTGGTGGCGCATAATGGCATCAACCGCCTATTCATGGCGCACAAATTAGGTATGCCTTTAAAGAATTACCGGCAGCTGGTGCAACAGAATTCGTCCATCACCTGCTTCACACTTGACAGGAACGGAACGCTTACGCTTGAATTACTCAATTCAAAACTTCGGTAAATGAAGACTTCATTATTAGGGAGTGTTGTGTCAATGGCTGTATTGTTAATCGTATCAACTGCATCAGCCCAGTTGAAAACGATAAAAATGAAAACGCCTGCTAAGCTTCATTCTTTTTTCCATTATTCGGGAAATGGAAAAAAGATCATCAGCGGACACCGCGGAAGTTATCTCACCGGGTATCCTGAAAATGCGATCGAGACTTTTGAATATGTATTGAAACATACGCCGGCCTTTTTTGAAATAGACCCGCGTTTAACTAAGGACAGTGTGATCGTGTTGCTGCACGATGCCACTTTAGATAGGACCACTACCGGCAAAGGAAAGCTCGCTGATTACACCTGGGAAGAAGTAAAGCAATTACGATTAAAAGATAAAGATGGAAATGTAACACCCTATCGTATCCCTACTTTGCAGGAGGCAATCGACTGGGCACGCGGAAAAACCATCCTCAACCTGGATAAGAAAGATGTACCAATGCAAATGACAGCGGATATCATTCGGAAAAATAATGCAGGCAGCTTTGTGATGGTGACCGTACACAATGCCAAACAGGCGAAATTTTATTTTGATGATGATAACCAGCGGATGATGTCTGCTTTTGTAAAAACAGAAGGCGCTCTAAAAGAATATGAAGCTGTTGGCCTGCCCTGGAAGAATATGATCGCATACATAGGTTCAGAGAATAAACCAGCCAATAAGACCATGTTTGATCTGCTGCATGCACGCGGTGTGATGTGCATGATCTCAGCAGCGCCGGTATATGATAAGTTGGAAACTAAGGAAGAACGTGCCGCGGCATTTCGGGATATTTTCAAACAAGGTGCAGATATTCTTGAGTCTGATCTGCCGGTGGAAGTAGCGGAAGCTGTAAAAAGTAAACGTTGACAATTTCAATTTTAAAAAATCCGGAAGCGACTGAATGGTCGCTTTTTTTATGCGCTTTATTTGCTCCTCTCGTTGGTTTTCATTTATGTTCAGAACAAGTATATTATTACTAAAATTGGAGTAGTTTTCCGGCGTTTCCCTAATTTCACTTTTTTACTAACTGATTTTTCATACGACTTGCCGGTAAATTATTCAAATATAGAACAGGATCTGCTTAAGCGGATAGCAGAGGGTGATGAAGCGGCCTTCAGGGAGCTTTATGACAGGAGCTGGAACCGTTTGTACTCATTTGCTTTGTCGTGGCTCAAATCCGGAATACAGGCGGAAGATATTGTGCAGGATATTTTCCTGAAGCTATGGATCAGGCGGACCGAATTGCATGCAATTAAGAATGCCGATAACTATCTCTTTATTCTTTGTAGAAATGCTGTCCTCAATTTGATGGAAAAAAATGTCGTTCGACAAAAAAACGGTGAAGCCATCGCGTCCTCCCAGGAATCCCCTTTAATGCCGGATGCTGCATTGCAGTTGAAGGAAATGAAAACAACCATCAATCAACTCATAGAGAAATTGCCCACCCAACAGCGGCTCATATATAAAATGAGCCGGGAAGAAGGACTTACCCATGAAGAAATTGCCCAACGGCTGGGCATCTTAAAAGAAACTGTAAAGAATCATATGGTCCGGGCCTTGAATACCCTCCGGAAAAATACTGATCCGGCTCATACCCTGGTATTTCTGTTTCTTTGGATGCTGGAAATAAGTTTAAAAAAATAATTCACGGCGCTGTACCTGTTTGATTTGTGGCCTGTCTTTATTTATACAGTATGCAATCAGCCGATCTAAACATATTAATTGAGCAGTATCTCACTGCGGAGCTCAGTCCGGAAACAAAGGTACAATTGCTGCAAGCGATTCTTTCCCCGCAGTATCGTGGAGAACTTGAGCTGCTGATGCAGCAACAGTATGATCAGGATGCGTTCACTGATGCAGAGGATACCAACTTAAGAGAAAAACTTTTTGAGGCCATTTGGACAACTCAGCAGTCTGGTGTTTCTCCGTCTCCTGGTAAGCTCTCAGTTGATGTTTCTTCACCTGTTCGCCGTATTCATTTCCTGCGTACCGGATTTTTCCGCTATGCAGCCGCTATCATTCTGGCAATGGGACTGGCCGTACTTGCTTATCTCCTTACTCACAAAGAGCCTGAGCAAACATTTGCAGACAACCACCATCCTATACAAACGGATATAGCTCCCGGCGGAAACCGGGCAATGCTTACATTGGCCGATGGCAGCAAGATAATTCTCGACAGTGCTGCAGATGGCAAGCTTGCCACTCAGGGTGGGGCGCAGGTTATCAAACTCGCCAATGGTGAGATCGTTTATGATCTTAGTGGCATTGAAAGCAGGGAGGCGATGTGGAATACCATCACTACGCCAAGAGGAGGACAATACCGCGTAACGCTTCCCGATGGCACAAAGGTTTGGCTCAATGCAGCCTCCTCCCTTACTTTTCCTGCAGCTTTTAACGGCAGCAAGCGGGAAGTAAAGATCGATGGAGAAGTCTATTTCGAAGTGTCTCCCAACAAAGAGAAGCCTTTTATGGTGAATGTGAATGGAGGATCATCTGTTGAAGTGCTGGGAACAAGTTTCAACGTGAATGCCTACAAAGATGAAACCCACATCAATACAACTTTGCTTGAAGGCGCTGTTGCCGTTTCATTGCCTGCTGCAGTGAAACAAAACAAAAACGCTAACATACAAACCCGCGTTGTATTGAAACCCGGACAGCAGGCGCGGATGGCTTCTACAATTACACAAAAATCTTCTTCCGGAATAATGATCATTGATGCAGATACAGACAAGGTTGTTGCCTGGAAGAACGGAGCCTTCAATTTTAAAGATGCCAGTCTGGAAGAAGTTATGCGTCAACTGGCACGATGGTACGATTTGGAAATTGTATATCCACAAGGTGTTCCTGATATAAAGTTCGGCGGCAAAATGAGCCGGAGCGTAACGCTCGCTAGTGTACTCCGGGCATTGAAAGATGCGAAGATCAATATTCAGCTCTCAGGAGAAAGAAAACTTTTAGTATTGCCCTGAAAGATAAAAGTAGAAACCAGCCATTAGCATTAAACCTGTATCATCCTGCTGACAAAACAAAAGCCGGAAGTGGTGACACACTCCCGGCCGATAGTTAGGTTAGTTCATTCGCTGTGACGCTTATTTTTTAACCAAACCAATGCAAATTATGCAAAAAACTGCTAATTGCTGCAGGCATGATATCCCGTTGTCAAGCGGATCTTCACGCCAGCTAGCTTCCAAAACTTTCCGTATTATGAGACTGGTTTTCGTGTTTCACCTTGTTGCTTCACTCGCTGTTTCCGCGCGACCCCTCGCGCAAACAGTGACTTTCTCAGAGTCGAATGCTTCAGCAATCCGGGTGATTTCTGCTATCGAAAAGCAAACGGATTTTCTAGTTTTCTTTACACTCAACTTACTGGAAAATGCAAAGCCGGTATCGATATCCGCGTATAAGATGCCACTGGTGGAATTCATGACTGCATTCGTAAAGGATCAGCCCTTCGGGTTCAGGATCGATGGCCGTACCATTTTTCTTACAGAAAAAATGGAAGAAGTAGCCACGGGGTCTGTCAGATCCTATATACCCATCTCTGATCTGTTGGCGCCAAAACTGATCAAAGGCCGTGTACGCTCGCAGGAAGGCGCCTCCCTGCCAGGTGTAACATTTTCAAAGAACAAATTACCGGTTGGCAGTTCGGGTACAGATGGTCGCTTCGAACTCAATGTGGAGGAAGGTGATACCATTACTGTTACAGCAGTGGGGTACCATGATCTGCAATTCAAAATTGCTTCCAATGCCCGCAACAGTTTCCGCGCTGTTCAGTTGAACACTGTAGCGAGGTTGAATAATCAAAAGGATGAAGCACAGGCAACCGGTTCATATATTCAAAACGCGAATGATGAAATAATTGTAGTGATGGTCCCCAGTTTTTCTTCGCTGAATGAAGTAGTGGTGAATACAGGCTACCAGGCGCTTCCCAAAGAGCGAGCCACCGGAAGTTTTGTGTTTGTTGGGAAAGAACAACTGAACAAAAGGACCGATGCCCGGCTCATGGACAGGCTGGTGGGATATGTTCCCGGCTTGCAGCTCGACCGTCGCCTAAATTCTGAAACAAGAGACAGGAACCAGTATAACATCAGAGGATTGAATACTTTCATGGGCAGAGGTAATGGCCCTTTGATTGTTGTTAATGGTTTCCCGTATGATGGTGATATCGATCTAATCAATCCTGTGGATGTTGAATCCGTTACCATACTCAAAGATGCCGCAGCAGCATCTATCTGGGGCGCAAGAGCTGCCAACGGTGTAATTGTGATCGAATTGAAAAAGAACAATACCAAATCTCCGTTCCAATTGAGTTTTGGCGCCAATGTGAATATTTCAGAGAAAAAAGATATCTGGTACAGGAAGAAAATGAGTTCTTCAGATTTCATAGACCTGGAAATGGAAATGTTTGATAAGGGATATTACAATTCCGACCTTACGGGTTTGTCCTCACGCCTGCGAGTGACTTCCCCCTTGGTGAATATGCTGGATGATCACAGGAACGGCCTCGTAAGCGATAAGGAATTGAACGATCAGATAGCAAAATGGAGGAATACCGATTACCGTTATGAATACAGCGACCTCTTCCTGCAAAATCCTGTTCGCCAGAATTACAATCTTGGGATCAGTGGTGGTAACCAGGTGATGAACTACCTGGTCTCCGGTTCCTATGACAGGGCGCTGACAGATAATAAAAAGGATTACGAGAACAGGTATACGCTTCGTACGGTTACCGAGATCAGGCCCGTAAAGAATCTTTCGATTGAAATTGGATTAATGTATATCAACAATATTTCCGAGATCGGTAGCTCAGGGTTCTCTACCAACTTTATGCCGGCTGGTGGCAAGTCTGGTTTATATCCGTACGCCGAATTCAAGGGGCCTGATGGGGAAGCGCTCGCCATTCCCTATTCATTCAATAAGAAGTTCATCGATACAGCAGGAGGCGGTAAACTATTGGATTATTCCTATAGACCATTAGATGAAATAGGCTTGAACTCAACCAAAACCAAATCGGAGAATATCAACCTGACAGCCCGCATCAAATATAATTTTAACCCTAAACTGTCGGCTGAAATAAGATATGGAATAGACAAGCAGTCTACTACTATTGAAAACATCAATGATGTAAATAGCTATACCATGAGAGAAATGATCAACAGGTGGACGCAGATCGATGGAGACCGTATTTCCTATATTTTACCGAAAGGATCGAGGATTACAGTACAAGACCAGGACCAGTTCAAACATCAGTTCAGAGGACAGTTGGCCTACAACAACAAATGGAATGGTGTGCATGAAGTAACTGCGTTCGCTGCTTCGGAAATTTCACAGAACAAAGGATCGGGAGCATCCTATTCTGCATATGGTTACGACAGAGAGTATAAAACCTCTACATCGGTAGATCATACTACTGCTTATCCTACGTTCGGGGGAATTTTCGGCAAATTCAGGATACCCGGTTTTCAGGGCTTTAGCGGTAATATCAACAGGATGGTTTCCTTTCTCGGGAATGCGGCTTATACTTTTGATGGTAAATATGTTTTCACCATTTCCGGAAGAAGAGATGGATCAAATGTACTAGGTATTAAAACCAACGAAAAGTGGAAACCTTTATGGTCTTCGGGAATTGCGTGGCAAATACATAAAGAAAAATTCTTCAATGCTGACTGGGTCAATCTCCTGAAAGCGAGAATTACCTACGGCCATAGCGGGAATATTTATCCTGGTAATGGATATTACCCAATCATCTATTTATCAAGTGGCGCATACTTTACCAATTATGCGTATGCCAGTATCTCAACTCCACCCAATCCTGATATGAAATGGGAGGATACCAGGATGATCAATTATGGATTGGATTTCGCCTTGTTCAATAGCCGTCTCTCCGGCTCCATAGAATACTACGATAAGAAATGTACCGATCTGATCGCGTTGAGCCAGTTGGATCCCAGCTCAGGACTGACGTCGATGTTCAAAAATGTGGGTATACTCACAGGCAGCGGATGGGATATCATATTGAATTCAGTCAATATCCAGACAAAGGATTTTTCCTGGACAACCGCTTTCTCTTTGTCCTATACAAAGAATCTCGTGAAGAAATTTTATGGATATAATTCCAACGGTTACAACCTGATCAACGGAGGTGAGAATGCCAATATCATGGAGGGATACCAAATGTACACTGTGTTCAGTTTCAAGTCAGCCGGACTTGACCCACTGACTGGTGATCCCAGGGGCTACGACCGTCAAACAGGAGAGATCAGTAAGAATTATACAGAATTATTTAAAGACTCGGTGAAGGATCTGGTAGTGAATGGCCCTGGCATGCCACCTTTCACCGGTTTTCTGCGCAATGCTTTCAGGTATAAGAATTTTGATTTGTCGTTCAACCTCATGTACAAGTTTGGCGCCTGGTTTAAAGAAGAAATGTATAGTGGAAATGCTTTCGGAGATTGGCGGCATTTTGGAAATTATGAAGGCAGATGGCAGAAACCCGGCGACGAAAAACACACTTATATTCCTTCCCGTGTTTATCCAATCAATTACAACAGGGAAAATTTTGCAGCATATAGCCAGGATTTCGTTCATAAAGCTGATTATATCCGTTTATCGGATATACGGATAGGATACAGTTTTGCCGTAAAGACAACCACAAGGCCGGTGAGCCTGAACCTATTTGCAGGCGCGAGGGACCTGGGATTGATATGGAAAGCGAATAAGATTGGCATCGACCCGGAAAATACCTATTACAGAACGGTAAGCTCAGTGAATTTCGGATGTAACCTTACTTTCTAACCTTAAGAAGATCGATCATGAAATTGAGAATAATAAAATCATTATGCATGGCATCGCTGGCTACAGCCTTGTTTACTTTGCCATCCTGCCAGAAGTTTCTCGACAGCAAGCCCAGTTCTTCACAGGTAATACCTTCAAAGCTCAAAGACCTGAGAGCTATGATGGATAATAACGGCAAGATCAATAATCAGGGGGCAACGAGTGTGCTGGAACATTACAGCGATTATTTCAAAATGGATAAGGATGATCTAGACAAGCTTACTTATACAACAAGGCAGTTCTACACTTTCGGCCAGGACTATTATACCGAACAATTCTTCCTGAACGGATGGACCTATAGTTTCACACCTGTTTATTATGCCAATACCGTATTGGACCTCTTGCCAAAAGTGAAGAACGATGATCCGGTTGAATGGAGAAGAATAAAAGGTGCGGCCCTTTTCGTAAGAGCCAACGCTTTTTTTCATTTATTGAAATGTTTTTCTCCCATATATATCAAGGGTGATGAAGCGGCCAATAAGAAACCTGGCATACCCCTCAGACTTGACCCGGATGTAAATGCGATCTCGAAAAGGTCTACTGTGAAAGAGGCATACGAACAGGTTGTTGCTGACCTCAAAGAAGCGATACAGCTCCTGCCTCCCAAAGAACAATATAACACAAGGCCGGATAAAGCCAGCGCATATGGTTCCCTTGCCCGTGTTTACCTGGTAATGCAGGAATTTGAACTGGCCGGAAAATATGCTGACTCATCGTTAAGGATCGATCACTCCCTGTTTGATTTCAACGAGCTGGATCTGAATGCGCAGCTGCCATTCGAAAACTACAATAAAGAAACTTTGTATTACTCCACAAGCACTTCTACAGACCTCTTCTACCCCACCAGGAATGGTTATATCGATAACAACCTGGTAGCCTCGTATGATGAGAACGATCTCAGGAAAGCTGCATTTTTCTTAATCGATAACAAAGGGCATTCGCAATTCAAAGGAAGTTATACAGGGTCCTCCAGCGGGAGTTTTATGATCGGTGTTTGCGTGGATGAAATGTATTTGACATTGGCTGAATGCTATGCTAGGACTGGCAAGAAGGATGATGCAATGATGGCGTTGAACACGCTGTTGCAAACCAGGTGGCGTACCGGCACCTTTGTACCCTTTACTGCTACCAATGCGCAGCAAGCCCTCGAAATGGTAATTACCGAACGTAAAAAATCGTTGATCTACAGAGGAGTCAGAGTGATGGACCAACGCAGGCTTAACCTGGAACCTCAATTTGCAAAACCTGTGGTTCGTGTGTTGGACCCCGGTGGTGAAAATATCACCTACACGCTTGCTCCCAATGACCTGCGGTATGTTTTCTTATTGCCACATGATGTGGTGCAGGTTACCGGAATGCCACAGCCCGAGCGGTAAATACAACAACATACACAGGGCATAGGACGCCCGTCATACTCCATAGAAAATAATAGGCTACTTATGGATTGGGCATCCTATGCCTGGTCGTGAATACAAAACTTAACAGTTATGCGGTACCTTTTTGTGTCAATGTTTTTAGTGTGCGTGCAAGATGCAATGTCCCAAACCGGCCAGTTGCCGTCTGATAAAAGCGTTATCCAGGGCAGACTGAACAACGGGTTCAATTATTATATCAAGCCCTATAAAGGAGAGCCGGGAAGAGCCGCCATGTACCTCGTTTCTAAAACGGGATCGATGGTGGAAACGAAAAATGAAAGCGGATATTCGAGGCTGTTATCTCATCTTTCCCTGAACAAAACCCAGCACTTCAGTAAAGAGGATATCCAATATCTCTTTCTAAAAACCGGCTCAAAATCCGATGGCTCCGATGTAGTGTTCAATGGTTACGATAAAACCATCTATAAGTTCCAGCTGGCCAGTTATACGCCACTATTGCGAAATACCATGGAGTGGTTGAAAGAAGTGATCACTCCATCCACGCCTGCAGCAAATTTGCTGCAGGCGCAACGAGACAGCGCTATCAAACAAATAAAAGAATCCGGTATACTTTTCCCTCAACGTATCATCGAACAATTGAGGCCGATCCAATTAGGGTATTCAGCATTTGCTGAACATCCCCCGATCGGTAGCATGGCCGCTATGGAAAAATTGTCTGCTTCCGGATTGGAGACTTTTCAAAAAAAATGGCTGCGCCCCGATTTGCAGGCGCTGATCATTGTTGGAGATATTGATGTAACAGAAATGAAAAAACAAATAGAAGCTGCTTTTGCTTCATTACCTGTAACCGAAGGCAATCCCGGCAATACCAGCTTTTTCATAACCCCACATCAAACACCGGGCTTTGTGTTGGTAACGGATACGGCAGTCCGGGAAACTACCCTTACCCTGGCCGTGCAATATCCTGAAGTTGATGTGATCAACGCCGGGGACCTGCGCAACAAGCTTGTCTGGGAAATATTCCAGCAGGCAATGAGCAATGCCCTTACTATCCTTGCCACAAAGAACAAAAATACCAAGGCTACTTTTTTGATCAGGAGAGCAGAGCGGGGACTCGACCTCGTCATGCTGAATATTGCTGCCAACGAAAATGACCTGGAAGAAAATTTTAAAACCGTATACTATCAATTGGTGCAGATATCCCGAAATGGATTTTCAGATACTACCGTTGCTGCTATCAAAGCAAAAATGCTACAGGATGCCAAACAATTATTTGCCGCCAGAAGCCGCTTGTATGCCCGCTATTATGCCGATCAACTCTGCAATAAGTTTTTATACAATATCCCCGACCTACCAGTTGAACTGCTATATGAACAACAGCAGCAATTGATAGGAACCATCAGTGCCAAAGACATCACAACCAGTTTACAGGAGTTCATTCAAGGAGTGAAACACTGCTTTATTGTTGCCCCACAACAGCACAGAATGAATATGCCAGTACAGTCCGATATCGTTCACTGGATCACAACAGCTTCCAACAAAAAATAATCCCCCACAGCATGATAACAAAAAAGTATTTATTGGCAATCGCTTTCATGTTGCTCCTGGTTCAACTTCAGGCCCAAAGTACACCGGGCGAATCCGTACCCTTTGAAGTTCATTATGGCGCAAAAGACAGAGAGCTCCAGGACCTGGTGCAACTGGAAAATATCGACTACCAGACGATAACATTTACCGGAAGTTCCCTGATCGGTAAACATTTCATTTTATCTGCAAATGAGATCTGGAAAGGAGAAGTTACAGCTACATCCATTATCGCCAATTCCTTATCCCGGAAACCCATTGCGGACTCCGTGTTTGAAGTGAGGGTGATCTCTAAACTGGATGAGCAAAAGAACATCAGCATGCATTTTCATTTCCCCGGTCTGATGGCGCGTAAACAGTTCAAGACCACAGGTTCCCCCATGTATAGCCTGCGAAATGTTTTGCAGGACAGTAAAAAATCATTTGTAACAGGAAAGCGGCAATACTTCCTGGCCCATATTCTTCCCATACCCGTACCTGGTTCGCCCAATATGCTTTCCTATTGTAATGTAGACAACAGTGGTGAAGACGTGATGAATTGGGGGAAGAAACTGGGCATACCACATTATATCGTTTTCGAGTTTGAAATTTTTTAACCAGTCATAAAAAATTGTATCGATGCAGCATCCCATTTTAAAGATTGAGAATTTATCGCATGCCTATGCCACAGCCTGGGCCATACGCGATATCAATATAGAAATAAAGAAGAAGGGTATTTATGGTTTGCTCGGCTCTAATGGCGCCGGTAAATCAACCACCATGAATATCGTTTGCGGGGCCTTGAACCAGACCCAGGGTGAAGTATTTATTCAGGGAGTCAATATCAGGAAGCATCCTATGGAAGCCAAAAGCCATATTGGTTTTCTTCCCCAATATGCTCCCCTGTACCTGGACCTTACCGTGTCTGAGTATTTGTTGTATACGGCCAGGTTACGGCAGATCGATGGGAAAGCGGCATATCAAGCCGTGGATGAAGTGATGGCCAAATGCGGGGTGGTGCATGTGAAAGACCGCTTATTGAAAAATCTTTCAGGTGGTTACCGTCAGCGTGTTGGCATTGCCCAGTCGATCATTCATAAGCCTGCCCTTGTAATTCTTGATGAGCCTACCAATGGCCTCGATCCCGTTCAGATTGTGGAAGTACGTAACCTGATCAAAGAAATTGCCGATGAACGGACCGTGATCCTTTCCTCCCATATTTTGTCGGAGATACAATTGTTGTGTCAGGAGATCCTGATGATAGAACAGGGCAAACTGGTGTTTTCTGATACCATGGATGCATTCAATAATTATGTAGCTCCGCAAAGTATGCTGGTGGAGTTCGAGAATGCGCCTTCAGCCGATGTGCTGGCGGCAGTAAAAGGAGTGAACAGGGTGGAGAAATTGACGCCACGCTCGTTCAGGATCTTTTATGATGGCAGTAAGGTAGTGAGCGAAACCATCATTACGGAAAGCGTCCGGAAAGAATGGAGGATGACACAGCTTGCTATCGAAAAGAATTCAATCGATGAAATATTTAAACAATTAACCGGTCACTCAGAAAAGAACTAAAAATGAAACGCATTTTATATATAGCGAAGAATGAGCTGTCCTCACTATTCTATTCGCCCATTGCCTGGATATTGATGATCTTTTTTACGGTATTGACCAGCGCCGATTATATTGGCTCACTCGATGCCTACGCGGGCATTTACGAAAGAGGAGGCCCTCAGTTGATGGCGTTACAGAATCTTACGGCTAAGTTGCTTTGCTCCGGTAGCGGCTTATTTGGCAGTGTTATCCGCAACCTGTATTTGTTTTTTCCTTTGATCACGATGGGGCTGATCAGTCGTGAAGTAAATAATGGCACCATCAAGCTGCTGTATTCTTCCCCTGTCAGGATCAGGGAAATTGTATTGGGTAAATATCTTGCCATCCTTTGTTTTACGCTTTGCCTGCTTTTTCTGGTGTGCCTGACCGTTATCAGTTTTGCATTCAGTGTGGAAAATCCTGATTACGGAAACATACTGGCTTCGCTTTTCGGTTTGTTCCTGGTATTGGCAACCTATGCCGCTATAGGATTGTTCATTTCTTCTATTACTTCGTACCAGATCGTTGCAGCTATCATCACCTTTGGGGTGTTCGCCTTTTTGTCTAAAGTGGGCGAACTCTGGCAGGATATCGATATCCTCAGGAATATCACTTTCTATTTGAATATCGGCGGGAAAGCCGGCCGCTTTTTGGTAGGACTGATGAACCTGCGCGACTTCACCTATTTCGTCATTCTTATCGTAAGCTTTCTCAGTTTTACCATCATCAAAATAAAATCCGACACAGAATCCATTTCCGGGTTCAGGAAAGCGCTGCGTTATATTTCTGTAATAGCAGTCGCGTTTGTGCTAGGATACATCACCAATAAGCCGCAGGTGAATATGTATTACGATGCTACAAGAGGAAAAATATTTACTATTCATCCCAGCACCCAGGAATTATTGAAGAAGATGGATGGTAAACTGGAGGTAACGCTGTATGGGAATTTAATGGGCCCTTATTATGCAGTGCGACCGGCTGCACAGTTGTCGATCATCGCTATGTGGGAACGGTATGTGCGCTTCAAGCCCGATATCGATATCGATTTTAAGTATTATTACAATACCGATACTTCCAATTATCGATTTAAGAACAAACCAGGTAAAACGCTCAAACAAATTGCAGACGAAGAGGCAAGAACGCATAGGACTTCTTTGGACCGCTTCATGAGCCCTGAAGAAGCAGGTAGGTTTGTAAATGTGAAGGCTGAAGAGAACCGTTGCTTTTTCGTTCTTAAATACAATGGCAAAGAAACGATTGTAAGAACTTTTGATGATCCGGCATTCTGGCCTGGCGAAAGCGAAGTGGCTGCAGGGCTCAACCGCCTTGTTGCTTCCGAGATGCCTAAGATCGGATTCCTTTCAGATGAAATTGAAAGGGGACCATTTTCTGATCGCTTAAGAGATTATAAGAGCATTGCCAATCAGCTCGGCAACAGGCACTCATTGGTTAACCAGGGTTTCGATTTTGTAAATGTATCCCTGAAGAACAATGATATTCCAAAATCCCTAACCACACTTGTGATCGCAGATCCGCGGACGCCTTTCCCGGCAGAAAGCCTGGAGAAGATCAACAGGTATATCGATGAAGGAGGAAACCTTCTTATTGCCAGCGAGCCCGACAGGAAGGAAGTCATTAAACCTTTGTTCGATAAACTGGGACTTACACTGCGCGATGGGATCCTTATCCAACCAAACGAGAGCTATGCAAGCGATGTAGTATTCAGTTATCTGACAGATACTGCAAAAAATATTTCTCCGCAGTTTAAAAGGCTCATGGATACTGATCTCAAATACAGAGGGGATAGTTTGAACAGAGTAGCTCTTTCAGGCGCTTCCGCTATCGATTTTAACGAAGGAGCCGGGTTTGAAATTGCCCCACTGTTAGTTACCGATAAAAATTTAAGCTGGAATCGTATTGCGCCCATCAGCACTGACTCGCTTCAGTTGAAAATGACAAGAACTGCCGGTGATGAGGTTGGAAGCTTCGTGGCTGCCGTGCGCATGAATAGAAAAGTGAATGGAAAAGACCAACGGATCATTGTGAGCGGTGACGCCGATTACCTGGCTACGCCTCAGCTCTCGGGGTATAAGCCGTCCCGTTATAATTATATGTATGGTTTCTGGAGCTTCAGCTATTTCACCGAAGGGAAGTTCCCCGCGAATATTTTCAGCGAGGAAAGTATCGATAATGAATTCATCATTACTGTTGATAGTATTCCTGCGTTCAAACTTATATTTTATTGGATCATCCCGGCGATCATAGCTGTGATCTGTTCCATAATCATCATCCGGCGCAAAAGAAAATAATATCATGAGCACACTCTTGAAAACTGATGAGCAAACGATGAGCGATCTGTCTATTTTCGGCAGATCGGGTAAGGCTTCCATTTTTGATCTTTACAATAAGACCACTACCCAGGGAGGAAGTGCCAGGTTGAACCATTTGTTCAGGCATCCTTTATCGGATGAAAAGCTGATCAATGAAAAGGCAGCTATATTCCGTTTCTTCGCTTCCCGTGAATTGCTTTTTCCTGTTGACTCGGAATCCATTGGCGGGATCGTTTATTATTTGCAGAACGATGATGTAAGAAGTCAGTTGCAGTTGGGAGGTCAATCTTTCGGGCAGCTATTCAAAGACATGGTGGCGGCAGATGCATCGCAGGTTTTTGTGAACGATGGTGTGCAAGCGGTGTTGAGGATGTTCTATAAGTTGGATCAGTTCACAAAACAACTGTCGCCGGTGGTTGAGGGATCTGCTTATGCGCTTGCTTTCGAGAAACTGGAAGATGCCATCAATGCACAGGAGCTTGCATTGGTCAGGCAGCACTTCAGTTCAAAATTTGAAGTAAAGCTCAGCCCGGGTGTGCTTTCTGAATTGGATAAGCTGGTGCGTTTTGAGCAGCGGGAAAAACTGCTTTTCATTCTTGATCTGTTGTACGACCTCGATGTATATGTTTCAGTGGGACAGGTAGCCCGTAAACGCGGATTTAATTTTGCGAAGGCGATGCCTAAAGAGAGCGGAACGCTTCTCTATGAACAGGTATATCATCCGCAGGTGGAAGGCGCCATTGCCAATGATATCCATTTGAATTTCGATAGCAATGTTTTATTTCTGACCGGTGCGAATATGGCTGGCAAGTCAACGCTGATGAAAAGTATTGGCATTGCGCTTTACCTGGCACATATGGGCTTTCCTGTTGCCGCCAGGAGATTTGAGTTTTCGGTACGCGACGGCATTTTCACAAGTATTAACCTGGCTGATAATCTAAGTATGGGTGCCAGTCACTATTACGCCGAGGTATTGCGGGTGAAAGAAGTGGCGCAGGCATTGAGCGAGGGCAAACAGTTGTTTGTGATCTTCGATGAAATGTTCCGGGGCACCAATGTGAAAGATGCTTACGATGCTACCATTGCGATCACCAAAGCATTCTGTAAAAAAAGCGGCAGCCAGTTCATCATTTCCACGCATATAATGGAGGCGGGGGAAATACTGCAAAAGGAAACATTGCCTATCAAATACCAGTATCTGCCTACAGAAATGAAAGGAGGAGCTCCGGTGTATACCCGCGTGTTAAAAGATGGAATAACTGCCGACCGGCAGGGAATGATCATTATTCAAAATGAAGGAATTCTTGAAATGCTGGATGCAGGCTTAAAAAGAAAGGAGGAATAATTATGTCGTTCATAACTGATAAACAAACGGTGATCGATCTGAACTTGCTGGGCAAGTACAAAACAGGTTCTATGTTCAATCTCTTTAACAGGGTAAGAACCAGAGGAGGAGAATTGCTATTGGAGGAGATGTTCAAAGCGCCGTTAACGGATGCCGCTGCCATTAACCATCGTGCAGCAAGTATCGCGTATTTACAGCAGCTGGACCTGAAGTTCGAAGTGAATGCCGGGTTGGCCGAGATGGCTTCTCATTATCTTACCGAACCCAGACCAGTCAGCAGGATATCCTGCTTACTGGGTGCGTATAAAGGAAAGCTTCAGGAAATGATGTATAAGTCGCAAAAATATTATTTGCAGCAGCGACATATTTACGCGGTCCAGGAACTGTTGGTATCGGCGAGTAACCTGCTTGGTCAGTTGATCAAAAAAGGATCGGGGGATAATCCCTGCAAAGTAATGCAGGATAAAATGGAGGCAATCATCAATGCGCCGGACCTGCGGCAATTGAAAGCGAAATTCCCGTACACCGTGGGCCAGACAGCGGATTGCCAGTTCTTATTCCTGAATAAGTTTCGTCAGCCGCTGGAGGAATTGTTGCAGGTTCTGTATGAGTTTGATGTTTACATTTCTGTGGCGCAGGTGGCGGCAGACAAAGGGTTCATTTATGCGCAGGCACTGGCAACGGATCCAAACGGATTGATCAGCGTTGAGAATCTTCGTCATCCATCTTTAAATAATGCAAAAGGCAATACTCTTACTATAAGCAGGAAAGAAAATCTGCTTTTTCTTACCGGCGCAAATATGGCAGGTAAATCTACCTGGATGAAAACCCTGGGATTGTCATTCTATCTGGCGCATATGGGTTTTCCCGTTGCTGCTGACAAAATGAGCTTTACAGTGATGGACGGCATCTTCACTTCCATCAATGTACCGGATGATCTGAGTTTGGGCTGGAGTCATTTTTATGCAGAAGTGATGCGTGTGAAAGAAGTATCCAGGCAGGTAAGCAGTGGGAAAAGATTGTTTATCCTGTTCGACGAACTATTCAAAGGGACCAATGTAAAAGATGCTTTCGACGCTACCCTGGTTGTTACGCAGAAGCTTGCCCGATACAGGGCTTGCGCTTTTGTGATTTCCACGCATATTATCGAGGTGGGTGAAGCCCTGAAGGAAACCAACAATATTCAGTTCGGGTATATGCCCACTATCATGAAGGGCGCAACGCCGCATTATACCTATGCTATGGCGCAGGGGATCACTACAGACAGGCAAGGCATGATCATTCTGGAGAATGAAAAGATATTGGACATGTTAGCCTGATTCCATCAGCCGCTTTTTCACAGTTTTTGACTATGTGAAATTTCATCCTGCGGCAATTGTTTTCGCAGAAGGAAGTACACCTGCAAGGACAAGACTTCATCAAATGGGGATTTCTCATAACCTCGCCGTAATTCGGCAAGTATTTCACGTTGATTGGGATAAGGTGTTTGTGGAGAGAAGGGCGGTTGGTATTATATAAGGACACGGCTTTTGGGAGCTGGCAGGGATATATGTAAATGCATATAAAATGGTGTCTTTTTCCAGGATTATATCTAAATACATATAATAAGGTAAGTGCTTGAAGGGATAAGTCGAGGAAGCCCAGGTGGGAGATTGACCCGGCGAAAGTGACAGAAATGCCAGGGGAGACTTCGAGAGAAGTAGAAAATGGAATAGAGCAATAATGATCTGCTGCTAAAAAAATGGTCCATCTGTTTCTAAAAAATGACTGGGTATACCTTATATCAATAACCGAAATTGGCTGAACAACCTACAAAGTATTTGAAAAAAGGCCTGTGGCTGACTTTTCAGGTGCAAGTCACCGTTATGAACTTTGAATATCTATGAATTGCCAGTAACATGCTGATAAACAATAAACTAAATTATTGTTCACTTTTTAGTGTTGTTCACTATCAGTGAACAGGCGAATAACTTGTGAACAAAATCGCCCCAAATTCTTCCTTTCGTTCATTATTTTAGCCCGTTCATTATCAGCGAACATCTACAAACGTATGATCAAAGAATCGGCCATCATCGAGCAGGCAGTGAATATACTCAGAGACAGAACCGGCATAAAAGTTAGCTGGCAGCCATATGGAAAAGCTGAGAACAGGGTATATGGAATTGTGTTCCAGGAACGGGTTATGCAATTTGTTGTGGAGTATAAAAAATACCTGGCGGCTTACCAGGTAGATCAAATTGTAAAAACTATGGATTTCCGTTTTCCACTTTTAGTGTTGGCGGAACAAATTGCCGGAGCTGCCAGGGAGGAACTGCGAAAAAAAGGGATCGCCTATATGGAGGCCAACGGGAACATCTTTATCAACAACCACCAGGCGGCCATCTTCCTGGACGGCAACAAACCATTCAAGGAAACAAAGCCCGTCACCAACCGGGCTTTCACCAAAACAGGATTGAAAGCTGTCTTTCATCTTTTGAATAATCCCGAAGCGATCTCCAAAACCTATCGCCAATTAGCCGAAGAAACAGGCATTGCACTGGGCAATATCAAATATATAATAGATGGACTGGGGGAAGCAGGCTATATCCAACCGCTGGGCAAACGGAAAGTAGCGCTCAAAAACAAAAAGGAATTGTTGGAACGATGGGTTGCCGGCTATCGTGAAACCCTGAAACCAGACCTGTTCAAAGGCGCCTTCCGGATACCAGTAAACGAAAAAAGAGACAACTGGCAGGACATTAATGTGAAAGACCTGCATATGGAATGGGGTGGTGAAGCAGCCGGTGAGCTTATCACCCATTACCTGCAGGCAAGGGTACTGACCCTCTTCACGCCCGATTTTACTGAGCAGCAAGCCCATCAGATCGGGTTGGCGCCTGATAGAAAAGGAGACGTTCTTGTATACAATAAGTTTTGGAATGGAAATGCAGACCATATCTCCACTGCCCCGGCGCTCATCGTCTACGCCGATCTGCTCATAACAGATGATCCACGTTGTATTCAGACCGCCAGGCTCATCTATGAGAAACACTTAAAAGTGAAAATCGAAACAGATCAAACTATCCGGCATCCGGTTATGCAGTGAAATCCTTCCCGCTTTCACTACATCCCATGACCATCTCTCCTCCCCATTTTACTTACCTGGTTGATAATCATCACCCGAACAGATTGGCATTTAATTGGCCTAACCATTACAAGCCGGATTACAAAAACGAATAGTGAAAAAGGGGAATCGTCCACCAATTGAAGCGAAAAGTAGGACAATCGAATGTATGGTTCAGGTAATTTTGCGATGTGGTTTTAAAGTAAGCGTTTATGAAAAACGATATACCCATCTGGCAGTTGAAAGAGAATATCTCTGGCGTTCGGATCGATAAGATCAGCGAAACCTTTATCAATGAGCAGATGGATGATATCAGCAAACTTCACCGGAACGATCACTACATATGCATATTGTTGACCAGGGGCAAAGTTGAAGTGTTGGTCGACTTTAAGAAAGTGTATGTTGCGCAGCATACACTTCTCTTTCTCCTGCCGGGAAATATTCAAAGGGCAGTTAAGTTCAATAGCGATAGTCAGGGCTGGATCTTATTCCTGGATAATAAACTGGTAGACGAACAGGCAAGACTGATGATTGATGGATCGATGGTGAAAAGCCCTGCCTTATCGTTATCCGAATCCGACTTCCAATGGTTCATCCGGTATTTTGAATTATTGTTCCAAACCTATCACGATTTTACCTTAGGCGGATTGCACAGATCAACGGTGAATGCTTTCGCCGCACCGGGTGTATACAAGATCGCATCGGTTTTCCAGGCCAATGGCGAATCAGCATCGGGAGGGCATTCACAAAGAAGCATCGAGCTGACAAAGAAATTCAAACAATTGGTGAGGATCAATTACCGCGATAAGAAAAAGCCCAGTGACTACGCGGATTTGATGCGATTCTCCATCAACTACCTGAACGATACCATCAAAGCTGTTACAGGTTTTACCGCCACGTATTTCATTCAGCAGGAATTGCTCAGGGAAGGACAAAGATTGCTCTGCTACACTGATCTGAGTATAAAAGAAATTGCCGCCTACCTCGGCTACGATGACCCAAAGTATTTCAACAGGCTGTTCAGCAAACTGGCCGGTGTTTCTCCCGGCCGGTTCAGAAGCAACTTCAAATCGGGTATTGATCCCAGGTAAACATTAATCTGTACAAAGGATTTATTACATCACATGAACCGGAAGCTACCGGGGCATGACTGGCAATCTATTGTTAGCAATGAACACAATCAAAACAATGAAATCATTCAGTATTGGAAGGCTATTAAAGCCCGGCGTTTGTATAGTTTTGCTGAGTGCATCCCTGGATGTGCTGCAGGCGCAGACCGGACACAACGCTACCCTTTCACTCACCCTCAACGATGCCATCCGGCATGCGAAGAATTCCAACAAACTGGTAGGCGTTCTCAAAACAGAACAAGCCGCTAACGGCCTGGACCTGGAAGATGCCAGAATGGGCGTGCTGCCACGTGTACATAGTAATGCATCCTACCAGCGATACACAAACGTAACTGTTTTCGATGGCGTATGGAGTGATCCGAAAGGAATTCCCAAACCGCCTGTGCCCGATGCCGGTGCACTGTCGCTGGAAGCAGGTTTCAATCTGTATGCCGGTGGCAGGCAGCGCGCTGTGATCACAGACATGCAGCACAAGCATGAGCTGGCTTCTATCAACACAAAAGAGCAGGAATCGAATATCGGCCTGCAGGTTGCATTGCAATACCTGGATCTTATCCGGCTTTACTTCCAGGAACAACTGATCACTGACCAGATAGAAAGGGCGAAGACCCGCGCAAAGAACATCTCATCTTTTTACACCAATGGTAAAGTCACCAAAAGCGATCTGCTGCGCGCAGAAGTACAACTCTCCAATGTTTTGCTCAACGAGATCGCCAATAAGAACGATTACCTGGTCAGCAATCAACGACTGAACACTTTGCTTAACATCGATCCCTATACGAAAATCATTCCTTCCGATACTGTGTCCCTTAATCTGCAAGACAGCCTGGAGCTGGCTGCCTTGCTGAAAGATTATTCCAGCACTTTTTCGATCCTCAAAGCGCAAAAGAATATTGAACTACAGGAAAACAGAACAAAACTGGCGAAGTCGTTCAACCTGCCGGCGGTGAGCTTATTTGCTGGATATGGATTCAACTATCCCAATACCATGATCTTCCCGCCTGTGGCGCAAACCATTGCAGTTGGTACGGCGGGTGTGAAGATCACTTATGAAATCTCATCCTTGTATCATAATAAACACCGGGTAAGATCATCACGATTGCGAGAAGCCGCATTGAAAGATCAGAAGGGATGGATAGAAGATAATGTAAAACAGGAAGCGCAGGCGCTGGCAATAAAATATAATGAAGCGATGAATCGCTTAACTGTTATCAAAAAGTCCATCGAGCAGGCGGAGATCAACTACAATATACAGAACACGAAGTATGTGAACCAGCTCACCTTGTTAACCGATCTGCTGGAAGCCGATAACCTCTACCAGGAAACGCAGTTCAACTACATACAGGCCAATATTGCCGCTTTATCGATTTACTATCGTTTACTTTTTATTACCGGAAAACTCTAAAGCAACAAAAATGAAAAACAGTAATAATAAAAGATCACGGTTCATGAACGGGCTTACCCTGACGCTTGCGTTACTGGTGGCAGGAGCAGCCCTGTTCTATCTTGTCAGGTATTTTGTGAATACAGGAAAGTATGAAGATACCAATGATGCGCAGGTGGACTCCTATATCAATCCGGTGTCTGCCAGGGCCGGAGGTTTCATCAAGACGGTGCTGTTCAATGAACACCAGCCCGTGAAGCAGGGTGATACCCTCGTGATCCTCGATAACAGGGAGTACCTGCAGAGAGTTAAGGAAGCCGAGGCTATGCTGGAAGACACACGCGCGCAACAGGAAATCCTGGATGCTGCTATCAGGTCCGCACAAACCGCTACACTCGTCAATCGTGATCAGATCAATTCCGCAAAGGCCAGGCTCTGGCAGCAGGAGCAGGATGTAAAAAGATTCAGGAACCTGCTGAAAGAAGAAGCCGTAACACTATCCGATTTTGAACAGGTGCAAACAAGATATGATGTATCCCAAAGCGATTACAGCGCTGCGCTCAACAGCCTGAAGACCGGCGATAGTAAAGTGCAGGAGTTGCAGTCGCGGTACAATTCGCTCTTTGCTGCGAGAAAGCGTGCCGAAGTCTTGCTGGATCTGGCCAGACTTAACTTAGGCTACACCGTTATAAAATCGCCCTACAATGGTTATACAGGAAGAAAGAATATCCTGGAAGGACAACAGGTGCAGGCGGGGCAGCCACTGGTATCCATTGTGAGCACCAACAACAAATGGGTAATTGCCAATTTCAAGGAAACCCAGGTGGATGGCATGTATGTGGGACAACCTGTTCAGATAGAGGCCGATGCCATTTCAGGAAAAATATACAATGGAAAGATAGAAGCTATTTCTGCGTCCACAGGATCAAAGTATTCTTTGTTGCCCGCCGATAATTCAACCGGGAACTTTGTAAAGATCATTCAGCGTGTACCCGTGAAAATTGTTTTTACGGATGATGATGTAGAAGCGCTCAAGGCCGGAATGAACGTGAAGATCAGGGTAATGAAAACATCAAAATAAGCAGATGGAACACGCGATCTATTTTAATAAGCGCGCTGGCCAGAACCTGGGATTGGCGAGGGTTTTGTTGATAGTGATACTGTTTGCGGCGGTGGCGCAGTTCGCATCTTTTGGGATCATCCAGGCGCATGTGATCTCTTTTTATGGTGCGCAGCCCGAGGATATTACATTCGCTTTCCAGATTGCGTATGTGGGCATCATTGCTACGTTGCCGATCATGTTCCGGCTGATAAGATTCTTCAATACGCGGAGTTATTTGCTGACGGCTTTTCTTGCGGGTATTTTGCTCAATATCGCCTGCCTGTATGTAAGGGATCTTGTACTGTTTTCCATCATCCGGTTCTTTATTGGAAGTGTCACCTGTTTGGTTGCAGGCTGTTTGCTGATTGTATTGTTTTCCACTTTGCCGGAATCGAAAAGGATGCTGGTGGGTGTTTCATTATTCTTCTCACTCATACTTACAACTGGATTGATTGTAGGTGTTCCTGCCGCACAGATAATACAGGATGCCGACTGGACGGGATTGTATTATGCATTGATCAGTCTGCAGGTGATTGCGATACTTTGTTGTGTGTCCATTTTCAGAACAAAAGTGAAAAGAAAGTCCTATCCATTGTACCAGGTGGATTGGGCGGGTTATGTGCTGATCATTTCCGGTGCGGCTGCTGCCGCGTTTGTGATGATCTACGGGCCGAAACGTTATTGGTTTGCCGATCCCCTGATCAGGAACACTGCTATTGCAGCAGTGCTGCTGTTGAGTTCGTTTTTATACAGGCAAACTATCATCAAAAGACCATTGGTAGACCTGCGTGTGTTCCGTTCGGGCAAATTTATTTTCGGGTTACTGCTGATGCTTTTGTTCTTTGGAGTGAAAGACAGTATCAATTTGGTGTATGGCTATGCTGCCGGTGTATTGGGATGGAGCACAGAAGATGTGGTAAATGCAGGCCTGTTCAATATTGCGGGGGTAGTGATAGCAACGTTCATCGTGATAAAAGTGGTACTGGCGAAAAAGAAAAACCTGCCGAAGCTTTTGTTAGCCGGCTTTGCCGTGCTGTGTATTTATCATTGGTGGGTGTACCGGTATCTTACCCCCGATCTTTCGTTTATACAATTGAGCATACCTGTGTTTTTGCAGGGACTGGGATCGGGATTGTTGTTTGTACCGATCACGATCCTTTGTATGGCTTCCGCGCCGCCCAGTACCGGCTTCACTGGTATTGTGGTGTTGACTTATACAAGATTTATGGCTACGCTCAACTCCATTGCAGGTTATTATACTTTGCAGTTGAATTATAACCAGCATTTCAAAACAGGATTTCTGAGTAAGTTGTCGCCGGGAACAGATCAGCTTGTACAGCGGCAGGAATTATTCAATGGCATTTTTGCAGCAAAAGGATTTACAGCCGGCGAGGCGGCAGGGATCTCGAATTTACTGATAGCGAAATCCACGGGAATACAAGGACAGTTGTTGACAGTGCGGGCTGTGTTTTTGGTGGCGGGATTGGTGACTGCGGCAGGGCTAGTGATGCTGGTGGTGTTTGCGGTGGTGAGTAAGGTGAAGGAGAAGAGGGAGGGATTAAAAAAGGCAATATAAACAACGGAACTACAAGGTGCTTAGGGTTTTCACTAATATTTCGAGATTCCTTTTATTAGGAGCGTTAGAAATCCAGGTATGAATTTCATTTACATTGAGCTTCAAAAGTGAGTCTTCGTCAATTCGAAGATCATCAATAAGAAAATCAGCAGCTTCCATTGTGCTATTTAAGGAAATGCCTGGTGTCATAACTATTTTATCGCAAAGTGCTTTTTCGGGGCTTCCTATTAAAGTAAATTGCTTTGATGTGAGGGATACACTTCTTATTCCAAATGAAAAGTACGGGAGGGGTATTTTAAGATAGCGAAACCTGCCAACTGCAGTTCGGTAGGTCTTGCTGGTTTTGATGGTAACGGAGCAAACTTCAAATACTCGTTCCGGAATAAGTCCCCAATATGAGAGCGCTGATTCCAGGGAAACATAACTTGGCCCTCTGAGATGATTAGCAATAAGAAAAGGCTCTGGTTGTTGAATTTTAGTTTGAGGCCCTGCAACGAACAGCCCATTTCTTAACCTAATTAACTCGCCGTTCTTTTCAAGCTCATAGATCTTTTGGTTGGGACGCTTATGCTCCTTCAGCAAATCCATTATGATTTGCCTGGTCAGAGGAGCTTCTGAGTATACCTGAATGGAGTCATTAAAGTTCATCTTCGATTATTTCAATTCAAGTAATTGACGCCAATTTATAATTTTAATACAGCAATTAATTATATTTTAAGCACTGCAAATAATTATATAATTACCACAACCCTCAGCAGACGCAGACCTGAAATGTTTGGAAAACACAATTCATGATTCATGAATTGCAAACCAGGTCTTTTAATTTACTATATGTTTACATTTTGGGTGGATGTTTGCGAAACGCAAACAGATAATTTTTGCAAACAGTAAGAATAAAGTGTTAGTAAGGCATGATCGAAGCAAACCAGTAACAGACCCAAGAGCCAGGTGCATCAAAGGTGGACTTGATCCGGAAATGTGCTGCAGCTGTTATGGGCAGAAAAAATGAAAGGTCGAAAGATGATTTTACTTGATCTGATAAGCATGCATGAACTCTTAGAGGCAATCCGCCACCCGTTCTCACGGGTTAGGAAGAAAAATCTATCTAAAAACAGCAGAAAATTGTAGACCAGGACAATACATTTCCGCGGAGCGATTGCTCCGTAGGTTCTGATCGTTATTCTTAAATCAAAAAATATTGAACTGATCCGCGTATCGCAACTACTCTCGTTGCTCATTCATTCGCGATCGATCATTAAAAAGATGGTGCGATAATACAACCGGCAGTATTTCTTTTTCATCCTTCCAGCGCTGTGATCCCTGCGATTTCCAGGACTTCGCCTGTTTGAGCTTCTTGGCTTGTTTTCGTTTTGCGTTGCTGATGGTTTGTTTTGCCGGGATCTGGATAGCAATCAGGTTTGTGGCGAGGTATCGTTTATCTAACAACGGCAGATTATCCTGGAAGGCATTGACTTGCAGGGCCAGGATCAGTGTGCCTTGTTTGGCAGCGATGGCATCGAACTGTAGTCCTTCAAAGGGCTGCGCCAGATCCAGGAACCGCGACTGACTAACGGTGCTGATCACTCGCCCGGTGTTGAAATTGATGCTTGCAGCGATGAGTTTCACTTCAAGATGCGTGACCTTGCGTGGCAACGCGGGTAAGACTTGCGCAGGGATCTGCAGGTGGTTATTGTTATTGATGGTGAATTGAGGGAAGAAGGTATCGATACCGGTTTGGAGGTTGAAGCGATACCCTTTCAAGCCTTCCAGTCCTGACTGGATCAGTGTTTTGTTGAGCCGGTTGACCCATCCCCCATCTTTTCTTCCGTTGAGGTATGGTGCGAATGCCTGCCTGATGAGTTTACCCTTCCGGCTGGCGATACCGAATTGCTGTGCCGCCTGTCGGGTGGCTTTTGTTTGATGCACTTTTGCTGGTCTGCTGCGCAGACAATGCACCCCGTTGCGATAGTAGCCAATCAGATCACCGACCCTGCCGGTGAACCGGATCTGTCCAGTCTGGATTGCCATATTGCAAAAATTTGGTATAAAATTATGGAATATTAAGGAGGATTGTTTTGGAGAGAATTGTTAAATGAAGGGAAGATCAGTGGCTGCGGTTTTTGATAACTGCGCTTGGGCATGGCTGCGATGGGGCTGTACAGGGGAATTGGATATTTTCGATTTGATCATTTTTTCTGCGATGG
>NZ_RCSU01000002.1 GCF_003991355.1 Pseudoflavitalea rhizosphaerae | reverse complement strand
AGGCGAGCGACTGGCGGCTCGCTGATGATTTATTGAACTGTCCGCCTGCGGCCATTCCGAAGTGTTTCCAGGATGCCTTCGTTGCGGATGATGATCATGCCGTGGCGGTCTGCGGTGATTCCGCGCTCTAACGTATAGGTATATTCGGGTATGTTTCCGTTCATGCGTGTGGGAAGGAACTGGAAACCGATACTCGGCACCTGCTGCAATCGTTCTCCCGCTTCCACAATATGGGAAGAGATGATGAACATGCTGTTCCGCTTTGCCGCAAAGGCAATGGTGATCTCCACGGTGGCTTCATGTGCATCTTTCACATTGGTGCCGCGGAACATTTCATCGAAGATGATGAAGAGCGATTTATTGGCTTGTAATTCAGCCGCTACTTTTTTTACCCGCAACACTTCCGCGTAGAAATGGCTGGCGCCAATACCCAGGTTGTCTGGCAGGTTGATGGTGGTGTAGATACCATCCAAGACAGAGAATTCCATTTCCTGTGCCGCCACCGGAAAGCCAATATGAGCCACATATACAGCAGTACTCACAGATCTTAAAAACGTAGACTTGCCTGCCATATTTGCGCCAGTGAGGAATACCACATTATGGCCGGCATCCATCGAAAAATCATTGCTCACCGGCTTTGCAAGTTCCGGATGATACACACCTTTCAACAAAAGTGTACTGCTGCCTTTGGGCAAAGCTTTTGGAAAAATGAACTTCCTTTCACGCGCTACTTTCGCAACAGAAAGGTAAACATCCAGTTGGTAGATCTGCGCCAGCAGTTGTTCAATTTTGTTTCTTTCACGATGCCGGAAGAGCAGGTCATACGCGGTGATAGCAGCATAGCTCAGTTTTGCTTTGGACTGCTCCCGCATTACCGGTTCAAAAGCAGGGTCGAGGAGGAGGGAGGCAATCGCCTCCCTTTCCTTTGTATAGGATTCCATGGCTATGACATCCTTTGTTTCTATGAAAACTTTGATCTGTTGTATCAATGTGATCAGCGCCGTTACGCCATTGCTGATCTCTTTTTCACTGAGTACGGAATGCTGCGTTCCCTGCTTTTTTTGTTCATCCGCTGCCAGCAAATATTTCTCCGCCATATCAAATAAGGCTCCTTCAAAAGGAAAGCGCATGTTCATAACCGAAAATCTGCTGATAATATTACTCCGCCGGTTGATCTCTTGTTGATCAGATAACGGCCTGGTGAACATCTCTTTCAATACGGTTTCTGCGCCACGGGTATGGGAATGATTGTAGAGATCGAATAATCCCTGGCTGTCTCGCTTGCCGAAGATCCGCAGATCCTCGATCGTTTGTTCATCGGTTTGTAAATACATCCTTTACTATTTTCTTTTTCGACGGATTAATAATATTGCACCTGAGAGCAAGAACACAGTTGGCAACACCCAGATGAAAATTATTTTCTGATAATACCCAACCCGTTCACCAATAGTAAGCATGACATCTTCATCAGGTTTTTTGGGAGTATACACGGGGAATAGATTGTTGGTGACCCAGCTATAGGTTGGCGTGAGATAGGAGACGTTCATTCGCAACCTTAAATTACTGGCATAGTCAGCATCGCCAGTGATGATCACCCGTTGCTCCTTACCATTACCGGGCCGTCTCAGCCGCTGAACAGTGGGAAAGGATGATAACCTGATATCCCCTTCCAATGCATTGAAGGGAGGAAGAATGGAATCGACCACAACAGGTCCCATCTTCAACCAGCTCCTTCCAGGCATGGTGGTGGCAAGGGTGTCTGATCGCCAGCCGGTACTACCGGTATTGGTTACCTGGGTTGCACCCGGCATCAACAGGGCAATACTATCGTTTGTTTTTGTTCTGCCTGTGTCGATTAATCTGGCCCACAGGTCTTTGCTGTTCGCAGTGAGGTAGGAGATCACTTTATCAGGCGTTTCATCATAACTGGGATATACCAGTTGTCCATTTTCCAGTTGAATGCCAAACTGCGACAATACGGGATTCAACACATATTGTTTTCCGGGTTCGCCATTGATCATCAGGTTTCCACCTTTGCTTACATACTGACTGATCTTGTTTTGCACTTCAGCGCTTAATTCCCTTTTCGGATCTGCGATAACGAGTGCTGACAGGTTATCGGGGATATTGGCCGTATTCAGGTTGATTGTATCAACATCGAATCCGTTATTGACAAGCGCCATTCTCACTCTTTTCGCTGCAGTATGTACGTTATAATCCCTTTCCCCTTTCCGGTAAATGCCCCTTTCCAAAGCCCCGGTACTGAATCCTATCGAAGGGATTGGATGGCCAAGTATACGTTTGAGGCCTGGTATCAGATTGGTTTCGTTCGGCCAGAATTTGGTGTCTTCAAAAGTGCGCACATAAGTAGTGCGCCCCTGGTATTTCAACTGTATCACTGTTTTATAATCCTGTTTACGAAGATCTGCAGCGGCTTCCAACTGCTCTGCCGGCTTGAAATAAGAGGGATCGAATTCAAAGAGACTGCAATATTCCTTTACAATGTCCTGTAAACCCAGGCCGCGAAACCGCTTCAATAGCATACTGTCGTCTATGGCAGGATCATAGCCGTAATAATATTCATAGTTGAATTTTATGTCAGGCTTGAACCGGAGATAAGCGTCCCAGAATTTTCCCAGATAATCTGCGTTCCGGCTTTCAGGCAAGCCTCTCGTCATGTATTTATCCAGCAAGTCTACATACAGGGTTACTTCCAGTGTACTGTCACCAAATTCTTTTAAAACGGCCTGTGTTTTAGGATGGAGGGTGTTCCTGTCTGTTGCAGTTGCATCGAGGTAACCGGTAAGGGCGGGGCGGGCGCTGAAGTAGCCGATAAACAATACCACGCCCAGTACAGCGAGATATTTCCCTGTCCTGATATACCAGGGCTTGAATTCCATTTTGCTCATAAGCCTGAGATATGTGAAGGCAATGAACATCCCGGTAACCAGAATGAAATAAATGATATCCCTGGTAACGATGAGGCCATGCAACATTTTTCCGGTACGGTCTTGCAGTGAAAGGAACCAGGTGAGGTCCCTCACCAGATCATACCGTTGCCACAAGCCTCCGATCCGGCTCAGGATGAAAATGGCTGAAAAGGTAGCCATCGCTGAAACGATCTGGTAAGAGCTGAGGCTGCTCATGAACAGGCCGATAGCGGAATAGGCACATACCAGCAGGTAAAAGCTCAGCAAGGCTGACAGGAGCAAACCATAATCCACATCCTTGATATTGAGCATGCCGGCCACTACAAATATGGCTGCCACCAATAATAGCAGCAAGTTGTAAATCATGATGCCCAGGTACTTTCCCAGCACGATCCGCCTGATACTGACTGGTGAGGAGAACAGCAGCGCACTTGTTCCACTATTGTTTTCCCGGCTGATCAATCCCATGGTGAGGATAGGCAGGAACAGGAAAAGGTTTTGCATGATATTGGGGAAAAACTTGCCTTCAATGAAAGTGATCAATGTAATGGGGTCCTTGAAACCTTTGAAGGAAGGAGAGTTTTTCAAATATACTTCCTGTGCATTGGCAAAATGATAAATAGATTCAGCGTAGAAGTAACCGCACTGCACCATGAATATCAGCAATACGAACCAGGCAATGGGTGAATAAAACAAGTATCGAAACTCATTTTTGGCAATACTGTAAATGACTTTCATGATGGAATTATTTATTTTCTTTTTCTTCTTAAAAGGATCATGCTGCCTGCTATGAGGATCAATGCAGGGACTATCCAGATGAAAATTGTTTTCTGAACAGATGCCAGTGTAACGGTAATATTATATTGGTTGTCTTTCGCGTAGGGAACTGGTGTATAAACCGGGAATTTGTTATAGGAAGTCCAACTATAGGAAGCGCGTGTCATTACTTCGAAGTCTCTGAGTGCGCTCATGATATCTGCATCTCCGGCTACGATGATCCTTTGTTCTTTTCGATTGATCATTCTTGTCAGTTGCACCGCAACAGGAAAATTGTTTTCCTTTTTGTCGCCTTCCAGTTCATTGAAAATGGGGGCGGAAGAATCTGCCACCAACTTACCAGCTTTCAGCCATGCCTTACCGGGCTGTGTCAATACCAGGGGTTTTATTTCAAAATCCTTCTTCTCCGTCACGGACAGGGCAGCCACACTTGCAGCAACGTAGTTGATATTCTCCTTTTTGATACCTAAAGACAAAAGGTGTTTATAATACCTGAACCTCTCTTCTCCTGACAGATCAGTAGCTTGCTTTGTCAGCTCACTTACAATCTTTTCAGGTGTTGCATTCTTGTGTAACTGTACCAACTGACCATCCATCAACTGCACACCTGTTTCACGAAGCAGTGGATTCAGTACATGTTGTTTGCCCGGCTCTCCCATGATGAGCATATTTCCGCCGGACCTGATATACTGCTGTAATTTGGCCAACACAGGTTCAGTATACTCCACTTTCGGATCTGCTACTACCAGCACAGCGGTAGAAGCTGGGATATCTCTTTCCAATAAATTCAGGGAATCAGCATCAAATCCAATATTGATCAAAGACTCTCTATTCTCTTTACTGATAGTATGTTGGAAATATTCCCTTTCCCCTTTTTTATGAATACTTCTTTCCAACTGACCAGTAAGGAAGTAAACCTTTGGAATGGGGATATCCAGGAGCCTGCACAGCGCTGCGTTCACCGTTTGCTGGTTCGGCCACCGGGGTCCGGTAAATGCGGGCCTGAGAATGGCCGAACGGTCCTGATATTTTAACTTGATATAAAGCGTGTAATTTTCAGACGCCAGTTCAGCTTTATTAGGCATCTGTTCGGGGGAATTCAGTAAAGTTGAATCGATCTGGAATATTTTGGCCATTAGTCCGGCGATCTGTTTCAATGATTTTCCCGGAAATCTCTTATACAAGCTGCTGTCTCCAGGAACCAGGGCGTAGTAATATTCGTACCTGAAATGTATATCAGGTTTGAATCGTTGATAAAATTCCCAATAGTCATCGAGATATACATTGCGCCGGTTAGGAAAACCGTATTGTCCGCTTGCTGGATTGCGGTCAAAAATATTAACGTACAGGGTTACTTCCAATGGCCCCTCATTTAAAGAGCGGATAATCTCCTGCGTATTGGGATGCGCTGAATTGAGCTGCTGTGCGGTTGTGTCCAGATATGCGGTGGCTGCGGGCCTGGAACTGAGATAGCCAACTGACAAGCTGATCAGCACAATTGCGAGGTACCTGGCAGTCTTAATGAACCAGGGCCTTTTTTCAAGACTATCATTCATCTTCAGGTAAGTGAATCCAATGAACATGAAGATGATCAACAGGTAATAGATGATGTCTTTGGAAGTGATCAGTCCAAGTATCATTTTCTCCGTTCTTCCTGAAATGGAAATGAACCAGGTGATATCCCTCACAAATTCATGATCCTGCCAGAGGCTGCCGATCCTTGAGAGAACGAATAGCAGCGTAAAACTTGCAATGGCGGAAATGATCTGATAATTAGTGAGGCTCGACATGAAAAAGCCGATAGCCGTTAATGCACATAGTAACAAGTATAGCGCCAGCAGACCCGAAAGCAACGGGGGAAGGTCAATGGATTTAATATTGAAGAAACCGACCACAATAAAAATAGCAGCGATCAGCACCAGCACCAAACAGAATGCCATCATGCCAAGGTATTTTCCAAAAACGATCTGCCTGAGCTTGATGGGAGATGAGTACAATAGCCTGATGGTCCCGCTGTTGAATTCCCTGCTGATCACAGCCATGGTGAGCAAGGGTACAAACAGGTAGAGTTGGCTAAGCGTTTTTACAAAAAAACCGATAGGGCCACTGTAGATATTGAATGTATTGGATTTTACGTTCTCCAGCGGTGCCATTGGGTTTACCCTGTTGGTTATTTCCTCAATTTTCGCAATCAGGTACATCAGGTTGGTGTAGTATGCAGCGCACATCACCAGCATCACAATTGCCAGGAACCAGGCCACGGGAGAATAGAAAAGGTGCCGCAGCTCATTCTTTGCAATTCTTGTAATTATTCGCATCAGGGATTATTTATGATGTCTGAGAGGACAGTTGTTTAAAAATATCATCAAGCATGCCTTTGTCGTAACCGATCTCGCGCAGCTTCCATCCATTCTCCACACTGGCGGTAATAAGCCGGTCGTTCATATCCTGGTCTCCATCGAAATGGATGCGCACCTGCTGACCATTGAGAAATTCCACACTGGTAACGCCTTTGATCTGTTGCAGCATTTCTTTTGCGGGCGGGTTGTCGAATTTCATCAATATGGACCGCGCCTGTGTGTAATTATTGAAAGCGTCCATAGTATCTGAAAAAACGATCCTTCCGTTTTCGATCATGATGATCTCCCGGCAGAGGATATTGATCTCAGAAAGGATATGTGAGGACAATAAGACCGTATGCTCCTGTGATATCTCCCGGATGAGTTTCCTGGCCTCGATCAGTTGGTTGGGATCAAGCCCGTTGGTAGGTTCATCCATTACTACCAGTTTGGGTTTGTGAATGATGGACTGTGCAATGCCTACCCTTTGGCGATAGCCGCCAGACAGGTTCTTGATAAGCCGGGAACTGAAATGGGAGAGACCGCATTTGTCTTTCACCTCTTCTACAGCAGCCCTTACTTTCTTTTTATCTATCAATCTCAACTCTGCCGTGTAAACGAGGTATTCATCGATAGTGAGATCTGTATACAGTGGAGGCGTCTGTGGCATGAAACCAATTTCCCTTTTTGCAGCTTCCGGATCTTTTCGTTTATTGATCCCGTTTATATATACATTCCCTTCAGTTGGATTCAATGTGCCGCAGATAATATTCATGGTAGTGGATTTGCCGGCGCCATTGGAACCCAGCAAACCTATTATTCCATTTTCAGCAATTTCGATATTGATATCCCTGATGGCCCAGGTACTGCTGTAGCGGTGGGATAGATTTTCTGTTTTTAAGATCATGCAATTGGGTTTATTTTATTTGAGTATAGGCATGGCATTACCGGATCACAATAGCATGCCGCTTTGATCTTTTTTGATTTACCAGCCTTGAAGGCGGCTTTATTGATTAAGGGAAACCGAAACTACCTGTGAAATATTTTTTATCACTGTTGCGTAGCTGTTCACTGAGAGACTCAATAATTCTGCTGATCGTTCTGCACTGTTCACTTGTTCTGTTTTATATAAGTCCCTGAACTGTTCATCTGTATTACTGCTTTTGAAAAATAAATTATTGCAGGCGCAAAAAATAGAAAACAACAATATGAAGCAAATATTTTCTTTCACAAATTGCATGGCGCGCAGCAAATGCACTTTTACTGTATTGGGAGATATTTGAAGCTGGGTGGCAATTTCCTGTCTTCTCAAACCGATCTCTTTGCTAAGGTGCAAAACGATTTGTTGTTGGGAGGGGAGCTTGCTGATAGCGCTGTTAAGCAATACTTCACTTTCTTTTCCTATCAAACGTTCTTCAACATTTGAATAGCAGGATCTTTTTTCGTAACTCAAGGCCTTGAATACGCGGATTTGAACAGTTGTTTTCCTTACATGTTTAAGTGCCAGGTTGGTGACTGCTTTCGATAACCATCCTACGGGGTTTTCAGGAATTATTTTACTACGGTGTTTCCATAATTCCAGGAATGCTTCCTGTACGATGTCTTCAGTTACCTGTTTGTTTTTGGTGATCTGGAAAGCAGTATGCTGAAGATGTCCGCTCCAGTTCTCTACAATTTTGGTAAACTGGTATTGAATATGGCTCTGACAGGAATTCATGGCTATTACGTTTATCCGGGTAGTTTGAAACCTGCATCACTGACAATTTTCCTGATAACACTGAATTTTTCCAGGATCAAGGCATTGTTGGGATACAGGTTGGTGAATTCTTCTTCTGTATAACATAAACCAGCAGTAAGGAAAGCCCTCAGATCATCTGAAGTTCGGGGCATACTTTCCAGGTCATTCATGGGTGGTGTCTCCGCCAGCTTCACACGCGGATATTTCAGTATACCCACTGAATTGGCAGCAGGTTGGTTACCTGCTGGAAACGCATACATGAAGGGAATACCGAAATAAATTTCCAATCCGGGCATTATCGCATTCATTGCAGCCCTGGAGATACTGAAAAACTCCTGCTGCAATCTTTCATCATACAAATCGTTCAAACGTTTTTCTGCAATACCTGCCATTATGGAAGCGACATATATTCGTTTTTCAATATCGCTCATGGCTGCTACGTTCTTTACGCTGATACCAATGGTATTGAATCCCTGAACAGCAGTCCAGCCATCGGCAATCTGGGTATTCTGAGCGGTAAAGCCTGCATAGTATACAGAATCGAGCATGAGGATGCTGGGAACGTGGATCCTGGCAGGAAGCCTGGGAAGAAGGTCTTGCTTCAACAGGTCAAGGAAGGCCGGTATCTGTGTTTTGTCCGACACCAGTTTGAAGCTCATGTTGAAATCGCCATACATTGTGTAGTCTATCGATAAGGTGTAGTAGGTATACCTGGGCTTTCCATCGATCACACCCACCTGTTTCTTTTTGATGGTGTCGTTAGAAAAGCTGGCAATGCCGGTGCTTTTGAAAAACTCATACCTGGCATGCTGTACAGGATCATTGGGATCGTCTTCCACAACGAAATAATTTTCATCCAGGAATGAGGGAGATGGCATTTTTTCTTTCCGGCAGTTGGTTGCCAGCAAGGCCATCAACAGGCAGCAGGCGAGGGTGCGGGTAACCGTTATATTGAGTCTATGCTGTTTCATAATGATGTGGGATTGGTAAGATGATGGAACAGGTTATTGTTTCAATGGTCTCATGGGTCTTTGTTCATTGGTGATAAGCCCCCTGTTGAATTCTATTTCATCGCTGGCGATGGGAACGATATAAGCAGCTTCATCCTGCTCATAGGGTCCCAGATCATAATAACCGTTTTCTGCAAATCCATTACCGACGAATATGATGGAGCGGTGCCTGATGGATTTGCTGAACGGGTATTTACTGTTCACCGCATAACGGCGAAGATCGAACCAGCGATGTCCTTCAAAACAAAGCTCCAGCCTGCGTTCTTCACGAACTCTGGTAACGAGCGCTGCTCCTTCCTCACTAAGCGGCGTAAGCGCAGCGGGTTGAAACCGTTTTTTCCTCAGTTCCTGCAAACTGTTGCGGGCTTCTTCGGAACGGCCGAGTGCAGCCAGCGCTTCCGCTTTGTTGAGGTACATTTCAGAAATGCGGACCAGGAACATATCGGATACATCATCCACTGTAGCGTTGAGCGTTTTTCTCTTTTTGACCACCCGGTAATATCCCTGGCTGTTCTGTGCGAGGAAAACCTTCAATCGAAGATCATCCTGGGGATAGCTCAGGGCCAGCTCTTCAGATACCCTGTAGAATGGTCCGGCGGGTTTATCGTAATTGAGGGCCATTATACCAGCAAAATGATTAGCGCCCATAGTGAAGATCTCTTCCGATGAATGCCGGTACAGGAAATCATCACCTGCTGTATGAAGATTGAGATCCTTCACCTCATACAGTTGGCTTTCAATCACTTTATTGGCATAGAGCAAAGCTTTCTCATACTCTTCCATGAACAGATAGACCCGGCTGAGTAAAGCCTGTGCAGCCTGTTGGGTAACACGGATGGTGGAACCTTTGTTGGCGCCTGCCAGTTCCTGTTCAGCTTCCTGCAGGTCTTTCACAATTTGCAGGTATACTTCTCCGGTAGTGCTGCGCGTAACGGCCTGGTCTTTGATGGCAGGCTCTGTTTTCAGAGGTACGCCAAAATCTGTGCCTGCCGTGGATGAGCGATAAGGTTTGCCATACAAATTCACCAGCATGAAATAATACACAGCCCTCAGGTAATGCGCTTCTCCGGCAATCCTTTTTAATGTAGCGGCGGGTTCATTCTTCTTTCCCAGCTCTGCAGCATTGTGCAGTATCGTATTGATGCCTGCTATCCTGATGTAGAGATCATTATAAAAAACATCGGTATTTTCCAGCTTGCCAGCGGTGGAGAGCCTGGGCTCCGCCTGCCAGTAATGCCAACCTGTGCGCAGTTCATAATTATGATTGTTCTGTTGCGTGGGGGTTATCTGTGCATCATCGTCCATTGCATAAAGCCTTATTTCTCCACCGCCCACAGGATTGTAATAAGCTGTTCCCACCAGTAATTCATCCAGGTCACCTGCCGTTTCGATGAAACTGTTGTTCTGGGAATAGGAAGAGAGGAATTTTTTGCAAGACAGGCTACTGATGGCCAGTATGCAAAACAGCGGCACCAAAATCCTGGTTGTATGTGGTTGCATAATCATTCTTTTAAAAGCTGAGATTGAGATTGAACGTATATACGGGCCTGATTGAAAGATTGATATTAGGCGAAGAGCCGGATTGCGTTGGATCCTGTCCGCGCAATTCTTTATCGGCAATAGTGAACAGGTTATTTCCGGTCAGCTTTACAGTAGCTCCCTTAATGTTCAGTTTCATACATAGCTCACGGGGGAACATGTAGGTCAGCGCCACGTTTTGGAGTTTGATGTGATCCCCTTTCACCACGCGGATATCGGAGAAATCATACATCTGGTAATAATCAGTGGCAAACCGGTTGGACTGTACATATCCGGCATCGATCCACCAGGCATATCTATCCGATGTAAGGAGCTGCCCTCCCTGGAGGGCCGGGATATTGGTGTTTTTTTCATCGCCCGGATAACGCCAGCGGTTGACAAACTCTTTGCGGAGGTTTTGCTGCGAGCTGGGCCGGAAAGTGCCGTAATTGCCGGATGCGATCTGGAGCAGTCGCACTTTGTTGCCAACACTGTAGCTAAACATGATATCGAGGCTCCAGTTGCCGTATGTGAAGGTATTGTTTATGCCGCCCTGCAACACGGGCTCCCTTCTTCCTGATTCCATCATTACCATACTGAATACCTCATCCTTCGTCATCTTATTGTATTGCGCCATCAACGCTGCTTTGTTATCAGGTTCTGCTCCATAAAAAACAGGAAAACCATACTGGGGGTCAAGTGTTTTGAAACGATAGGAATAGAAAGTGTTCACTGATTTTCCATTGACAGGCACATTGCCAGACAGGTAATCCTGGTAAGTGAGTGCAGCATCATCCACCAGTACATTCCGGCTGTTCAGGTTATTATTGATCAGTTTGTTGAACACCTGCCCAAGCTGTGGATCGAAACGCCACATGAAGCCTTTCTTATTGCCTGTACTTTTGTTGTTGATGATCCTGAAATTCATACTCAATTCCACACCCTGGTTCTCCAGGATGCCACCGTTCACCACGTAGGAATTGCCCGGCACTCCGTTCACCACAGACACTTTCTTGGTCAAAAAGGCATTGGTGGTTTTACTGTAAAAATATCCAAGTGAGCCCCTGATCCTTCCTTTCAGGATCGAGAACTCAAGGCTACCATTATAATCCCGTTTCTTCTCCCATCTCAGGTCCGGGTTTGGATAAGAAACAATGGTTGACCCATAAGCATCGTAATAAGTATTGATCGGTCCTTTTCGCATAATGGTGTACGGTGTTTGTCCGTTGAGCATGTTGCCCTGCGTGCCATAAGAGAAACGGAGCGCCGCCATCTCCACCCACGGCAATTGTTTGAACAGGTCTTCATGGATATTCCATCTGCCTGACAATGCCCAGGTAGGCAGGAATTTTTCATTGCTCCTGGATCCGAAAGCATTGGAGAACTCCTGGCTGGTGGTAGCGGTAAATACATAGCGGTCGTTGAAAACATAGGTGGCAGTGAGAAAGGTGCGCAGACTATTTTCCAAAATTTCGGTGATCACCGTTCCGCCATTTTGCCGCAGCCAGGAGGCATAGTTCTTGTATTTTGCCAGATCGATATCGGCGAAGCTGAAACCACGTTCAGGGTAATAGCCTCTGCTGGTGCGCGCAGTTGTGCTGCTATTGCTTGAATTGACTACACCACCGATAGCTGCGGTGAGCTGGTGTTTCCTCATGTAATCCAGGTACCTGCTGATATCGAGCTGGCCATTGATAGTATAGTTTTGTTTCCTGACCATTTGTTGACGAAGCTCTCCGCCAAATGGAAGTAGGTCCATATCCGGACGGAAAACTTGCTGGGTGGTGTGCCAGGCCTGGCTTCTGATTTTGTATGCCCAGTCAGTATTTTCTTCAAACCAGGTATTGTGGTCCGAACTGCCTCCTGTATGTGCAAGCACAGCGCTCAACTGTATGCCGCTGGCGATCTCGTAGCGTAGATTGGCGCTTGCCGTGTATTCGCTGTTTTCAACTGTTTCCCCGGTATGATCCATTTCATGAAGAATATTCATTTTTTTGAAATCATGGAAACTGGAAACATTGGTTTGAGAGCCAAGCGTTGAATAAAAATAGGGGGAGCCGTCTTCATTGTAAAGGGGAATGGCGCGGCTGGTGCCATAAGCATAATTCATCACACCTATCTCATTAGGAGTGTACCGGCGCTTTTCCCTTCCCAACTGGATTTGGAAAACCGCTTTGAATTTCCTGTAATTGAGCTGGAGATTCAATGTTCCCGTATACAGTTTGTTGCTCTCTTTTTTGATCACACCCGGTTCCGAGTTGAAACCTACCGATGCACGATAGACTGTAGAGGCATTGCCGCCTGAGATACTGAGCGTATGCCTGGTGATGAATGCATCCTGCATGGTGTTGCCCAGCCAGTCTGTATTCACGGACTCCGCCCTGTTGACACGTTGCTGGAAAGTGGCGAAATCGATCTTGCCGGCATAGTATTCGGCAATCGCCAACTCATATGCTTCGAGGCCGGAGCCACGCAGTGGCAGTTTCTTTTCGATGATCTCACGGGATACGTCCACGCGCTCACGGGAATCCATCATGTAAACATCCCGGTCTGTATATCTTGGTCTTCGTGTGTAGGAGCCCGATACATTGTAGTTGACTACCGGCGGTCCGGCTTTCCCTCTTTTGGTAGTGATCACTATCACACCATTGGCGGCCCTTACTCCGTACAGCGCTGCTGCCGTGGCATCTTTCAGTACATCGATCTGCTCAATGTCGTAAGGATTCAATCCGGAAATGGCATTGCCCAGCAGGTTCACGAAATCCGGATCATTGATCCTGTCTGCCGGAATAGGGATAGGGTTGGTGCGGATGATGCCATCCACCACCCACAAGGGTTCGCGGGAACCAAGATATGTGGAAGTGCCGCGAATACGGAGTTTGGGGGCAGCGCCGGCTTGTCCGGAGTTCTGCATATAGGTAAGGCCGGGCACACGACCTTCGAGCATCTTATCTACCGTGCTCAAACCTGGTTGCATGATTGAATCCATATTCAGGGAAGTCACGGAACCCGTCAGGTATTTTTGTTTGATCTGCTGAAAGCCATTGTACACTACTGCATCTTCCAGTACCGTGTTGGCGCGCATCAATTTGATCTGTACATTTTGTTTATTGGCGATCAGCAACTGGCTGTTATTGCCCGCTTCATCATTGCTCTGCCTGTTGCGGCCTGAGCGGTCGGGAGACACAACGCGGAACAGATCGCCGGAGAGCTGCAGGGAAATGGGCTGGAACCCCACCGCGGAAATGTCCAGTATTTCATCTTCATTCAGGTCCATCGAAAACCTGCCGTTCGCACCGGATGTAGTGCCTTTCCGCGTTCCCCTGATGCGTATGCTTACATCCGCGAGCGGTTGAAAATTTACATCGATGATTCGCCCGCTTACAGGCGGGGCGGGCTTTTCGAACAATGGTATCTGATCCTTCAATTTGATGGAGATGGTATTTCCTTCAATTGAAAATTCCAAAGGTCCATCGCCCAATATTTTTTTCAGGAAAGTTTCAACGGGCATCTGCCTGGCTTCGATGGTTACAGGAGCCGCCTGGCTTACCTGTTTTTTGTTGGTGAATACCAGGTAGCCCGTTTGTTTTTCGATCACTGAGATGATGGTGGAGAGACTCACTTCCTTGCCGGAATAAGTGATCGTTTGGGACACAGCAGCGGCGCTTACCTGCAAGCAGCCCAGCAGCAGTAGAATGGCAGTAATTTTCATACCCCTGAACATTTTGGTTAAGAAGCCTCCAGGCCGCCCTGGCGGGGCAGATCGATAAAAACACATAACTTAGTAGCAGTTTTGGGTTTTGAATAAATTGTTACACGCAGTTTTAACCAATCCCGGAATCATGAAAGGCAGTCTTCCCACTGCCTTTCTTTTTGCAGGATGGATCTGATCGCAGGATAAGGTTATCGTGAAACGTGAAGGGTATTGCCTTCGAGTCTGAAATGGGCCCCGGCGCCGTCCATGATCTTCAGCACCTGATTAAGAGTAAGGTTTCTTCCAATTTTTCCAAGAAAGGTTTCATCCACTGGTTCGTCATACACTACTTTAATATTGTACCAGCGGGAAAGTTGCCGCATCGCGTCCTGAACGGATATATTGTTGAAATCGAAAATGCCATTCTTCCAGGCTATGTCCTGGTCCGTATCCGTGGCAAATACTTTTCCGTTGCTATAAGCTTCACCCGGCTTGAGTACGCGATCGTTCACTTTGATAGAGCCTTCCACGAGCGTGGACTTGATCGCTTTTTCATCAGCATAGGCATTTATGTTGAATCGGGTACCCAATACCGTTATCTTGTCAGTTACTGTTTCAACTATGAAAGGTAACCTGGCATCAGCCGCTACCTCAAAATAAGCTTCGCCTGTTAACGTAACGGTACGCGTACCGGTAACGAATGCAACGGGGTAGGTGATGGAGGATGCGGCATTCAGATAAACTTTTGTGCCATCCGGTAATACCAGCTGGTATTGGCCCCCTTTGGGGGTGGACATAGTATTGTACCGGATATTTTCAGATGACTTGTTACGTTGATTGCTCTCTGTATAGCTTATTTGTCCTGCAGCATCTTTCCTGATCTCGGCATTTCCCTGTTTGGCAAGTACTCCCTTTGCCGCACTATCCAGCAGAATGGTTGACCCATCCGAAAGGGTCAGGGTTGCGATTTGTGTTCCCGGGGCTATATCCTGTGTAATTGTTTGCTGTGCTGATCCTGTGCTGGTTTGTTTATTGGTCTCCGATTGTTCCCAAAGGAACCAGGCTCCTCCTGCTATCAGTAGTACTGCTGCTGCATAACGGACCCATCCGGCGATGGGCCTTCGTTTGCTATTGATACTTACCACGCCGGCCTGTTCCCTGGAACGTTGCCAGATCTGTTCCGCATTGGAATGGGTCCATTCCTTCAGGTTATTCCTTACCCAGTTTTCATCCAGTATTTCATCGAATGCTTTTGGGTTGTCTGGCGAGGCTGCCAGCCATTTGTTCAGCAACTGCTCTTCGGCAGGAGTTAATGGCTGGTCCGACCACTTTTTGAAGAGTGTTGCCAGTAGCTCATCATTATATTCCAGATCGTTCTGCATATACACTAAAACGATCTTCCCATTCTTTTGCTACAGGAAAGTGATTATTTTTTGAAGAAATTTTTTAGTGGGCCTGCCAGAGTAAGGCAAATAGGAGTGTTGAGTCCCATAGGTCTTTTTTGCGTAATGCGGTACGAAGCTGCACCAGGGCACGGGATTTTTCCACCCTTACATGCGTTTCGGTCATTTGCATTTTTGCTGAGATCTCAGCAGTGGACAGTTCCTCCAGGAAACTCCATTCAAGGATCTGCCTGGACCGTTCCGGTAAAGATTGTATCTCCAGGTAGATCAATTGAAGTAATTCACTCTGGTACATTTTTGCTTCGATCCCGGTATCGTTAAGGGTTTTCGGTAACGCAGGATGCGCCGCTTCTATTACTTTCCGGTGTTTCAGGAAATCCAGGCACTGGTTCCGGACGGTGGTGTAGAGGAAGGACCGGATCCCTGCCATAGAAGTAAAATCCTTATGTCTTTGCCAGAGTTTACAGAAAGCAGCACTTACTATGTCTTCAGCCTCCATGCGGTTGCCGGTAAGTTTTTGGGCAAAGAAACAAAGGGGATTAAGCTGGGAATCGAAGACCTGCCGGAATGCAGATTCTTCACCCCTGGCGAAGCGTTCGGGAAACTGCGGATCATTATAAAAAGCTGCACTAATCAATAGAAGCAATGGTTTGAGCCAAATCAGTATATGATATTCTGGTAGGAGAAGGTTTGATAGTAACGATGGTAAAAATAAGGTTATTATGGACAATGCGACGAAACACCGGAAAAATTCCCGTTGGATGAATTTGAGCGATATTTTTGAAGCGTTTTGTTTGGTGGTTGTCAGGGCGAGGTTACCGGTGTATTAATTCGGAGCATTGGGCTTCAACCTGATCTCATATTCCTGGATCTTTGCCGGCGTTTCTGGCGTCAATGTAAATCTTACTTCGATAGATGCCTTTTCTCCTTTGATCCGAAAATATCCACGCAGGTTATTCTCCGGCACCATGGGGCCGACAGATTTGATGGCGCCTGCCTTTGCAAAGATTTCCCTGGCTTCCTTTCTCAGTGAATCGGGGAAATAATCGAGGAAGAAATTTTCGGCAAAGGCTTCGGATGAAGTTGCATGCTGCCAGTCCGGAAGAAATGAAGCCAGTTCATTTTTCCTTTTTTCCAGAATCGGCGTTACGGGAATGGGGATGGGCGAAGCGCCGGTAAGGTCCAATAAAGTATCAATAATCACTGTGTTGAGGTAAGAAGCGGAAGCATAGGTGAGATTAGCGAAGCAAACTACGCCAATACCGTAATCGGGCAGGATGGTCCAGTTGGTGCCGAAGCCAGGAAGACCTCCGCTATGACCAACCATCACCCGGCCCTTGCAATCGTGTGCCCAGCGAAGACCGTATCCGTATGCAGAAACGATGGGACAGGCGCTGGTCTCGCCGGGATACTTATAACCCGGGTTGAGCATATTGAAATTCCAGGGCTGCTGCATTTCGCGGATGGAGCTTCTTTTCAGGGGCCCCTGTTCAGCGCCGCTCCTGGCGGGCCATCCGGAGAGTTGGAAGCTCATGTATTTCGCAAAATCTTCGATGGTGGTGATCATACCCCCCATGGCGCCGTAAGCGCCACTGTGCAACATCGGTTGTTCCACCCAGTTATTGTTGAGCCGGCGGTAACCCAGGGCCAGTTCATTAGACGGTACTTTGCTGTATTCCCAATAGGTATGGCGCATATCCAGCGGCGTTAGTACATTTTTATTGATATATTCCTCATATGGCAAACCTGATACCTGTTGAATGATATAGCCCAGCAATGCATACCCGAGATTGCTGTATTCGTATTTCACGCCCGGACTATTGGAAAAGGAAATGCCTTTCTTCACCATGTCCAGCATGGCTTCATTGGAAATTTCGAGTTGCCGGTCGCCCCAGGGATTGTCTTCCGGGAAACCGGCTGCATGGGTGAGGAGATGGCGCACCGTCAATACAGGCGCATCATCCGATGCATATTGCTGGTGTTTCAGTTCAGGGATGTACAGATAAGCGGGATCGTCCAGTTTTAGTTTGTCCTGATCGCGCAGTTGCAGGATAGCCACGCTCACAAAGCTTTTGGTCATGGATGCAATACGGAAGGCGGAGGATGAACCGGCAGGTAATTGCTTTTCGATATTGCTGAGCCCTGTGCTGCCGGTATGTATCAATTGTCCGTTACGAACGATACCATAGACCAGACCGGGATAATCGTTCTTCTTAGCAAAATCTTTGTAGATCTTATCAATAACCTGCAAAGCCTTTTTCCATTTTTCCTGTTTATTGCGGTAAGTCTGAATCAGCTCATAAGTAGTTGGGATCAGCTCCCTGAATCGCTCGAAGGTGGCTCCCGGGATATTCGTTTCGCTGAAAGGCACCATCTTCACATATTCCTGTACTTCACCAGCATTCCTTCCATACTTGTATTCATAGGTGAAACGGCCCTGCGCGTCTGTTCGCGTATGAGCATTGTCGTTATTGGGGACGCTGATATAGAATTCGCTCTCTTTCTGGCTTCCGGATGGGTTCAACAGTTTTTGCTGCGCTAGGTGATCATAGAGCTCGGTGGCTACATTCACTGCCGGATCGATCAGCTTGATATCGGCGGCCATGAAAGGACGATAGATATAGTTACCGTTCTTTTTATAATCATACAGCTCTTTCAGGGTCTGCCGGATCTCCTTCACCAGGTAAGGATAATGTGTGCAACCCAGGATCAGCGCTTTCAATGGCGGAGCGCCGGGCGATTTGCGAAGCTTCTCCATCAAAGATACCAGGTGATAGCGCACATAATTGCCGGTGGAGTTCAGTTGCATGATCTGGCAATCATCGTTGTTCTTCGTATCGCAGAGCATTTGGTTCTGATCGAAATTGAAATTGTAAATATCCAGCAGGGTCTTGTCTATTTTGTACTCTGCGCTTTGGAGGGAGGGGCCGCGATAACTGACAGCCGGTCTGGTTGATTTACGGTTGATGAAATCCGGCTCTTCATCCACGGCTTCCGCCAGTCCGTATCCTCCCTGGCTCACAATGTTCAGTTTTCCTGTGTAGCCCAGTTTCTCTTTCAGGGCCAGTATCGTTCTTTCATAACCTCCTGATGCCACTGTGCCCACTGTTGCAAAAACAGCTACAGTGGCATTTTCATTTTTGCCGAGTTGTTCAAGCGCGCCTTTGGCGCCTGCATCGATCACGCCGATAATTTTCAGACCGATGCCGGTTCTGCGCATGAAATCTTCCAGGTGAGATTTCGCATAAGCGGTAGCGGTATTGCACGCGATCACGATGGTCTTTACCCGCTTCTTGTCTGTGCTGTACTGTTTTTTGTCTGCGCTGGCATAGTATTTATCGGACATCAGGAATTGTACATCTTTCAATACATGCTCTATCAGCAGATCGCTTTTCTTTTCACTGTAATAGTTGCCGTAGGGCATGTTTGCCTGATCTGCCAGGTAAATGAATTGCTCTTTTGCGAAATCGGCTACAGCGTCTTTACCTTGCTTTCCCGTGTTGTTGTGGTGCGCATCGTAGTTGATGAGGGTATTCAGAATGGTGAGTCCGCCGGTGCCTGAATCGAATACGCCAATTGGCAATGAAGCATCGCCCTCAGGGTAATGCGCGGGATCGATAAAGAAGAAATTGTTCCTGTCTTTCAACATGGCTTTTTCCATAGGCGCCAGGGCAGCAGGATTGCCGGAGCTTTGTGCGTATAACGAAGCAGGAGAGCATAAGCAAATGCTCAACCCGATAGATATTGCAGTTCTTTTGTAGCTGTTCATCATGTACTGTTTGATCTGTGATGGCTTTTATAATGATGCAAGGGCGGTGTCCAGGTCCTGCAGCAGGTCTTCCACATTTTCAATGCCCACGGAATAGCGGATAAGGCTTTCAGGAATGCCCAGCAGTTTTCTTTGTTCTTCCGTCAGCTCTACATGGCTGGTAGTACGTGGCGGCCCTGCCAATGTACTCACGGAACCGAGGCTGGCAGCGAGATGTGTGAACCTCAATGCCGGCAAAAATTTTTTCACGAGCTCATAGCCCCCGTCGAGGGAAAAGCTCAGGATACCGCCGAAGCCGCTCATTTGATTTTTCGCTATGTCATGTCCGTTATGGGTATCAAGGCCGGGATAGAATACATCCTTTACACGGGGATGTGCTTTCAGGTATTTCGCGATTCTGATGGCGGATGCATTCTGCCGTTCTATGCGCAGTTCCAGGGTTTTCATGCCCCTTGCGATCATATAGGCAGGGTCGGCCTGCAGGCTGGCGCCATTGATCTCGCGGAACCGGAACACTTTTTCCACTAGTTCTTTTTTGCCGCATAACAATCCTCCCATTGCATCAGAATGGCCGCAGAGGTATTTGGTGGCGCTATGTATTACGAGGTCTGCACCTAGTTGTAACGGATGCTGGTTCACGGGCGTTGCAAAAGTATTGTCCACCACTACGATAGCGCCCGCGTTTTTTGCGGCTGTGGATAAGCGTTGTATGTCTACAATTTTGAGGGTAGGATTGGTGGGCGTTTCCAGGTAGACCAGATCGCAACCTTTGGCGATCTCAGCTTCAAGTTGCTCATGATCGGTGGTGTTGCATAGTTTCACTTCCACATTATAGGCTGGCAGGAAATCGAGGAACAACCTGCTGGTGCCGCCATAGGTGTCTTTCAGCGATACTACCCGTTTACCGGGTGTGAGGAAACTGAACAGCGTATTGCTGATGGCTCCCATACCGCTTGAAAAAGCGATAGCTGCTTCAGCGCCTTCCATGACCTGTATCTTGGCTTCCAGCACTGCAACTGTGGGATTTGTATTGCGGCTGTAAATATGACCTGCTGTTTTCCCGGTAGCCACATCATGCCAATGGTCCAGGTCTTTGTAAGAGAATGCAACACTGTTGACGATGGGCGAAGTAACAGCACCTTCTGTGAAAAGATCATCTTCGCCTGCCCATACGGCCTGTGTTCCTTTTTTATAATTCGAGAAATCCATTTTTATACTATTTGCTTTTTCCGAAATAATGATCGTAAATGATCCGGGAAGCATTGGCCAGTGTATTGGTAGCTACCTTGTGGTCTTTGATCCCTTTCGATAGGAGCACTATCACGTACTTTTTTCCGTCTGGCAGGAATACGATCCCGGAATCATGACAGATACCGGTAATGGATCCGCTCTTGCTGGCCACTTTTGTACCTGCCGGCAGCTTTGCAGGGATCACATCCCTGAAATGCTGGTCCATCAATATTTTGATCATCGCTTCGCTGGCTCTCCTGTTCACCGCAGTTCCCTTTTCCAAATGTTCCATGATCAGCATCAGATCATACGCAGTGGTGGTATTGTTGAGGCCTTTTTCAAAAGCCTTATCATCTTCCACGCCACGCAATACCCTCATATCTTTGGCGCCCAGCTTGCGCATGGTGACCATTACTTTTTTGGCATCCACCAGGTCTATCATGATATTGGTGGCCAGGTTACTGCTTTTGGTGATCATACGGTGCAGCACATCCGAAACGGGCAACTTTTGACCGATATGTGTATAGAGATCATGTTCGCTGTCGTCTGTAGAGTCGAGCGAATATGGACTACCATCCACGATACTGGAGAAAGTATTCTTTATTTCAATACTGTCTTCGATCCTGAACTTCCCTTTGGAAGCCTGCCGGAAGGTTTCGATCAGTACAGGCGTTTTCATGGTGCTGGCTGCATGGAAGGAAGCATGCTCATTCATGAAGAAGGTCTTACCGGTGGAAAGGTCTTTGAATGCGATGGCAAAATAACCTTCAGGATGGTTGGCGAACTCGGCATCGAGCGCTGTACGAAGCCCTGTTGTATCATTGTTGAAAAGCATGGCAGAAAACAATAAAGTGAATAATCCCGGCATGGTATATGAGTTTCGTGATGATGGATATTTATTTTATTCCAGGAAGTGCAGGCACCAGTTTTACGTCTTCCAAATAAAGATTGGAATCGGGTCTGATGCTTTTCATGGTGATGCTGGTGACGGCTCCTTTTTCGGAAACGGAAAAATTGATGTAGGCGTCTCCTTTCAGGTCGGTATTTCTGAAGCGTGCAATAAAAGTATTGTATTGGAAGTATTGCAGATCGGCCACCAGCTGGGGCAACTGATCGAATACCATTTTGAGGCTCCCTCCGTTTTCTGAAATGGTCACCTCTCCATAGTAAGGGTCTTTGTATTTGCCTGCGTAATTTTTTACCGGCACAAGTGATGTTGCCCCGGTAACAGGTGGGATGGTGTTCTCCTGCAGTTTGCGTTGTTGACGGGCGATACTGCTGTCGAGTTGTTTGCGGTAAGCGGATGTCCAGTCATGCGCAGGGTTCTTCATGTAATGGTCGAGGATATGGTAGATCACAGACCAATAGGCGCCGGAGGATTCCTGGTTGGTGAGCACCACAATGCCAACACCAAGATCAGGCGCCATGGCCAGCTGAGACACAAAACCATCCAGCGCACCGCCATGACCCACTATTTTGTATTTACCATAATTGTAGCTGCGGAATCCAAGCGCATAGCCATAGAAGTTCATCTGTGCGGGTTTCATCTCAGGGATATTCTTTGTAATTGGCATGGGCCTTACGATTGTCCATAATTGCTGGGTAGTGGAAGGCTTGAACAGCACTGTTTTTTCTGGTGTACGGCCTGAGTCCAGCTGTGTGATCATCCACCGGCACATATCATTTGCATTGGAAGCGATCCCGCCGGCAGGGTTGGCTGCATCACCGATGCCCTGCTCAAAGAATCCTTCCACTATTTTTATCTCATTATTATTTCGGCTATGCGAAGCCGATACATTGGCGCTTGCTTTCATCAGGGAGAACCTGGAAAGGGTTTCTTTCATTCCCACTTTATCGAGAATACGCACTTTCACGAATTCTTCCCATGACATGCCAGATACGGCGGCAATCAGTTCTCCTGCCGCCAGGTACAGGATATTGTCGTATGCATAGGTAGTCCGGAAATCGTGTTTCAGTGGCAGTAGTTGTATTTTCTCAACGATCTCTTTCCTGCTGAAAGTTGAAGGCGGGAACAGCAGCATATCGCCTGCATAAGCAGACAGGCCGCTGTGATGCACCAGCAGGTCGCGCACGGTCAGGTGGCTGGTCACATATGGATCTGACATCCGGAACCAGGGAAGATGATCGATCACCGGATCATCCCATTTCAATTTTCCTTCCTCTTCCAGCAGGGCCAGCGAAGTAGCAGTGAATGCCTTTGAGTTGGAAGCGATACAGAACAAAGTATGAGCATCCACGGGATCTTTGGCGCCCAGCTTTTTGATGCCGTATCCTTTGGCGAGAATGGTCTTGCCGTTATGAACGATACCCACGGCCATACCCGGCACTTCAAATGTTCTCAGCACTTTTTCAATATAGGCATCCAGGCCGGGAGGTGCTTGTTCCTGCTGCCTGGCGGCTGCTGATATCATCAGCAGCGAAAACGATAAAACCATCAACAGGTATTTAGAATAATGCATTACAGATCAGTTTAGGGCTTCAATAATTTTCTTTCCAGGAATTCCGCTATGGCGGCATCTACTCTTAACTGGTTTGAATATTTCATCCAGTGATGTGTTTCGTCGGGAATTACCAGGCTTTCAAATGGGAAACCTTTTTTCTCGAAACGGCGGACAAGGTCGGTGCTTTGATGGAATTCCACATTGCCATCGTCGTCGCCATGGATGAGCAGCACGGGAGAAGTCCAGTTATCGAGCCAGGCAATGGGAGAGGATTGCCAGATCAATGCTTTTGCAAGACTTACATCAGGCGCCTGTTCAGGCTTTGTGATATCCGGACCGAACACTGTGAGATTATGTTCACCATGAATGTCCACACCTGCAGCAAACAATTTTGAATCCCTACCGAGAGCCAGCGCTGTGAGGAATCCGCCGTAAGAGCCTCCGTATACGCCGATCCTGGAGGCATCCACCATTGGATGTGCGGCAAGCCATTCACCGGCTGCTTTGATATCCTGGTATTCGGAAGCGCCATAGATCCAGGAGCGGGCAGGATGCTGAAATTCGTATCCATATCCAATCCCAAGGCGGTAGTTCACTGAGAGAACAATGAAACCACGACTAACGAGGTATTGATTCAATGCATAAGTATTCGCATAGTAGTCGCCGTAATGCCAGCCGAGCAACATCTGTCTTTCGGGCCCACCGTGAACGAATAGTACAGCGGCTGTTTTGCCGGATATTTTATCAGGTAAAAAGATTTGTCCAAATACAGTTTTCCCATCCGCCGCTTTGAAGCGGACTGGTTTGGGCGTTACCAGTTGATTCGCCGGAAATCCTCCGGGAATAAGGTTTTCGCCCAGGAGTTTTTGTTTGCCTTCCGCAAAAGATATTACTGCCGGCAGGGTAGGGCGTTGTGCAGTAGCGCTGAGGTACACCAGTTGTTTACCGTTTCCTGTGATCAACGGAAATGTTTCGATGCCATCACCCGTTGTGATCAGTTCCATTTCCGGTTTGTTCACAGGAACGCGGATGATATGGCGACGATCGTAGTCGGCGGTATCGGGGCCTGTATTGGCGCTACCTGTGAGCCATTGCCCATCTGCGCTCAACTTGATATGTTCAACAATGAAATTGCCGGGTGTGAGCAAAATGGCCTCTCCGCCTTCGGCTGGCATGGAATAGAGATGTGGCCAGCCATCATGGGTTGATAGAAAAACAATTCGATTGCCTGCGGCCCAGTGCAGGTTATAACGGCCATGGCTAGCCGGTACGGAACCAGCTGGTGTTCCGGGCGACTTCCAGATCTGAGTGGTCTTACCCGTTGTGATATCTGCCACCTGCACAGACCAGGGCTGATAACGTTCAACAGTAAGCGAATCAGGAGCGCCGCCTGATGCGGGCCGGCGGACGAATACGAGTTTTTTTCCATCCGGCGACCAGCGTGGAGATGCGTCGCGCGCAAAAGTAGGAGCGATCCATTGGAGCGGTGCATTCTTATTCTGAAAGATACCAATGAAGGAATGATCCCCGCGTGAAGAGACGAATGCGATTCTAGCGCCATCGGGCGACCATTGCAGCCCGCTTGTTCGCCCCTTATCATAAAAGAGTGGTTGCGCAGGCTTCGATCCGTCAACAGGAACCATCCATGCCTGGTGCGCTTTAATGAATGCAACTTGTTTACCATCGGGTGAAACAACGGCTTCATCTCCTTCACTCAATAATTTTGGATTGCCACCGGAAAAGGGAATCGAGTACAAACGAATAGCAGGCGCCTGGACCGATGAGGAAGGATTGCGTGGAATGGTCTCGTCAAACGCGCCATGGTCGGCCCCCCTTACAAATATCACCCTGCTGCCATCGGGTGTTAAGGTTACACCGGATAACTCCTGACCTTCATCCTTATCGTAAGCTGTCAGTTTGCGTGGCATGAATTGTGGTCCTTCGGCCACATAAATATTGCGTAGTCCTTCCTTATTAACGGCAAAGGCTATGCGCGATCCTTTGGCAGCGGCAGTGAGCTCACTGATGAAAGGATAGCGGGTGATGGATTCAAGGGTAAAGGATTGTGCGCAGACGGATGTAAATGAGTAAACAGCAGCAATGCTGACGAGCAGCTTTTTCATGTGATGTCGTTTGTAAGATGGAAGGGGTGACTGGAAAGGTCGCTTCTTCCTGTACCAGGGAGCCCAGTCGCTCGCCCCCCGGCGAGTGACTTCTAATTGTTCGCCTCCGGCGAACACTGCGTCGCCGGAGGCGACTAAATACAAGTCACTCGCCGGGAGGCGAGCGACTGCCAGCTCTCTGTCATTTCTAGTCACCCCTGCAATTTTAATTATCCCAGATAAGCCTTTCATCAAGTCCGGAAACAGGAGGAACATTCTTTCCGTTCCGGCTCGTTTCCACTGTAGGATAAGCCAGCCGGCGGATGAAACTGTTCATGGCTGCATTTTGCGGCAGCGTGAAATCTTTGTATTTGTAATCGAACCTGCGTGCGTCCACCCATGCTTCTGGGTTGAGGAACATCACAACATATTTTTCCTTGAAGATCAGGTCGAGTGTAAGATTGTCTTTGCCAACCGATACAGCGGGATTGCCCAGGTAGGCATTCCTGGCTGCCGGGTCAACGCCAACTTTTTCCATGTGGAGCCTGATGCCGTCCAGGTAAGCATCATAGGCAGTTTCAGGATCATTGCTCCTGAAGGCGGCTTCTGCTTCAATGAATTTCATTTCTGCGTAAGTGACCAGCCAGAGCGGCGCATTGCCTTTCGAATAATAGCCATTGATCCAGAGATAGGATTCTTCATCATCCGTACCGGTCCCGATCCGTCCTGCGCCGTTGGGGGTGCCACGATAGTCGCCGAATTTGGTGATACTGGCAATCAGCGGCAGGCGTGGGTCTTCCACTCCGAAAGTAGTTCCGTTCAATGCATCCACAAATTGTGTACTCAGCCAGCCATCGAGGTTGAGTTGGGTGTTATTGTACGATACGGCATTCCAGGGGCTTCTGCCATCGAATACGGTAAGCGCTGCATCATCGGCGTTAGACCCGTATGCATTGGTGAGGGTGCTCAGTACTTCAGCGGGATCATAGTCGGGCGTTTTGGTGAACTGGGTAAGGAACCTGGCTTTAAGTGCGTAGGCTGTTTTGATCCATGCCTGAACATCGCCTTTATGGATGAGGTCGTTGCTGGAATTGAGGTCCATAGACACATCCGTTTTGTTCAGTTCTGCGATGCCATCGTTCAGCAGTGTGAAGCAGGTCTGGTGCAGATCGGCCTGTTTGTCGAATGTTGGGATCAGCAGATCCAGTCCTTTCAGTGCTTCGGAAAAAGGAACATCGCCAAAGCTGTTGATGAGCATATTGAGGTTATAAGCCATGAGGATCTTACCTACGCCCAGGTGCTTGTATGCATTGTTCGCTTCTGCCTTGTTGATCATCTGCTGGATATTCATCATGGCAGTGTAGAAGTTTTCCCAGGTGTTCGAGTAGTCCACCTCGTTATAGATATCACCATCGCTTGCACGGCTGTTGGAGGCGAGGTATTGAGTGTAATAGGAAGTGATATCACCCATCAGGAATGCGTCATAGGCTGTCTGATATGTGCTGGTGGTAAGCAGGCCATTGAGCGGCGGCTCTACTACCAGGTTGGGATTATCGAGCTTGTCGAGGTATTTGTCGCAACCTGCGATGCTTACTGCTAAAACCCCAGCTGCGAGTATGGAGGAGATTCTTTTCATTGTACTGGTTTTAGAAGTTAAGGTTTAATGAAACGAGGAAGCTGCGTACAGCAGGGTAGGTGAAACCGGCAAAGCCGTCGACCACGCTGCCTGAAGCGGTGGAACTGGATTCCGGATCATAGCCGCTGTACTTTGTATCCAGCCAGAGATTGTTTCCGGAAATGCTCACCGTGGCGCCGTTGAGGAAGCCTGTACGTTGAATCAGCGCGGAGGGGATTGCGTATGAAAGATTGAGGCTTCTCAAACGGATCCAGGACGCATCTTCGATAAAGGTTTCGGAAGCGCCGCGATATACATTACGATAGTAGCCATTACCATAGTTCACGCCATCCGGGCCTACACCCTGACCTAACCAAACAGGTTTTGTATTGGGGCTTCCATCCGCCAGCACGCCATCGAATACGATGATGTCATTGCGGTTTTCAGAACCTTTATGCAATGCGAAAGAAGCCATGAAGTTCGCGAGCTGATTGTAACGGTACACACCCTGCTGTGCATCGAAGAGGAAACCAAGGCTGAAATTCTTGTAACGGAGTGTGCTACCGAAGCTGCCGATCCATTTCGGTTGTGAGTTGGCGATATACTGCTGTTTGGAAGCAGGGTTCAAAACAGGGAATCCATTTGCGCCGATCACGATAGGACGGCTTTTATCGAGGTTCGCTTCGTCTTCTTTTCCATCGGCGAAATAACGTTTGTAGGTCCTTCCGAAGAGGGCGCCCACTGGGTAACCGGGAACGTATTTCTGTGTAACGGTGGCGCTGAGATAACCATAATGGTTTGCAAGCGGGATCTCTGTGAGCCCGGGATAGATGCTCAGAACTTTGTTCCTGTTACGGGTATAGTTGATGCGCATGTCCCAGCTGAAATCCGTTGTTTGCACCGGTGTGGCGGTAACACTGAGTTCGATGCCCTGGTTACGGATGCTGCCGGAGTTCAGATAGATCTGATCGTAACCACTTGGTACGGGTACTTTCACGGGAATGATCAGGTCTTTACTGGTATTGTTGTAATAAGTAAAGTCTATGCCGATGCGGTTGCGGAGCAGTCGTAGTTCAAGACCAGCTTCGTAAGAAGTGGTGAATTCGGGACGCAACTTTTCATCTCCTGTCTGGTTCGACAGCACAAAAGGAAGCACTCCATTAGAAAGCGGCTCGTTGATATTGAAGCCGGTTGAAGTTGCATAGGGAAGGGCGTCTTTACCGATCTTGGCTACAGACACGCGGAGCTTGCCGAAGCTGGCCCAGTCAGGCAGTTGGATATTTTCTGAGAATACCCAGCTGGCGCTGGCTGAAGGATAGAAGAAAGAGCGGTTCTCTTTAGACAGGGTGGAGGTCCAGTCGTTCCTTCCTGTAAAAGTGACGAAGAGGAAATTATCCCAGCTGAGCGTCCAGTCGCCGAATACGCCGATGATGCGATAATCTTTCTGGTAATTCTTGGTCACCCTCTTCTTTGTATTATCGAGATAGAAGAAGTCGGGCACTTCCAGTGTATCGCCTTGTGTGTATACGGAGGAGCGTGTGCTGTTGTAAAGATCGTGGCCAACCTTGAACGAAGATTTCAGGTGTTTGCCGATATCGTTCTTGAAGTTCAGCATCACGGTGGAGTTGACTACAAAATTTTTGATATTGTATTCCATTACGCGACCGTAGTAGAAATCTCCTGCGGGATAGATTTCATCAGGCACACCCAAAGGCCCGGGCGTAGTTTGCCTGCGTGAATCATTGTACATGTCGATACCCAAACGATAACTGATATCGAGCCATTTGAAAGGAGCGAACAACATATTGCTGTTGCTGATGATGCGGTCCACATCATCGATATATTTCTTACCGTAGAGCTGGTAGATGGGATTGTCTATATCAGCGCCTACGATGGTCTTTTGTGTGCCATCTGGTTTTTTATAATCCCAGATATCCCATCTTGGTGAAAAGTAGGTAAGGCTTTCATTGTACCGGTCGGCATCCCCGCGGCGGCCTCCGGATTTGATATAATTGAGTGAGCTTCCGAAGCGGAATTTTTCGGAGAACCTGAATTCGCCTCCGATCCTGGCAGAATAGTTCTTGTAATCTGTGAAGGGCATGATGCCATCCTGGTTGAACTGGGAGAAAGCGCCGGTGAAGATGGCTTTATCTGTTCCTCCGGAGATATTCAAACTGGTCCTGTAAGAGTGACCGTTCTTGTATCCGTGTTCATAGTTATTGAAGAGATTATCCGGATGCGTTGGATCTTCTGCTTTGGCTTCAGCTACAGTGGGGCCGTAGGCAGACCAGAAGCTGTTGGGATCATATTCGTTCATCCATCCCTGTGTGTATGTTTTTTGTGTTTCGGGGTACTTGTTGATCTTGTCAAATCCGATAGTGCTGGTGAGGCTGGCCCTCAGTTTGCCCGACTTCCCGGATTTTGTGGTGATGATGATGGCGCCGGTAGATGCGCGAAGGCCATACAATGCTGTGGCAGCGCCGCCTTTCAGGATATTGATGGTTTCGATATCATCGGGATTGATATCTGCGGCGCGGTTACTCATTCCCTTCAGGCTGCTGCCGTCAGACACATCTGTGGTATTGTCGATAGGGATTCCATCTATCACAAAGAGTGGTTGGAAATCGCGGTTAGGGTCCATGGAGTTGATGCCGCGGAGAATGATCTTGGCTCCCTGTCCGGGTGCGCCACCGCCAGAATTGATCTGCAGGCCCGCCGCCTGCCCCTGCAATGCGTTCACGATATTGGTCTGGTGACTTGCTGCCAGTGCATCGCCTTTCACTTCCTGTGCGGAGTAGCCTAATGCTCTTTTCTCTTTGCGGATACCGAGGGCCGTTACCATCACTTCCGTGAGGTTTGATTTATCTTCAGATAATTGAATATTGAGATTGAGCACTTCACCGTCCTTCACTACAATATTGCGCACTTCAGTGCTGAAGCCGATAGCGGAAACCTGCAAGCGGTAATTGCCGGGTTTGACGCCGGAGAGCGAAAACTGGCCCATGGCATCGGCAGCTGTACCGATACTGGTGCCCAGCAGAACGATCGAAGCATTGGGTAAAGGTTCGCCGGTAGAGCCGGTGACCTTTCCTTTGATGCCGCCATCTGCGCGGGAACCGGCTTCGTTATTGGCGGCAGCGGCAATACGCTCTTTCTTGATGATGATATTGGCTTTCACCATTTCGTACTGAAGTCCGGTGTTATTCAGTAATACGCCCAGCAATTTGTCTATGCTGATATTTTCGGCAGCGTAAGTGATGTTCTCAAAAGCAGCGATATCGCTGGTCTTGTAGGTGAAAAACAATTTGGTGGCGACTTCGATCTTCCTGAGGGCGGTTTTCAGTGAAGCGTCTTTCAGGTTGATAGACATCTTCATTTTGCTGAGGTCCTGTCCGGAAGATGTTCCCGCCATCAGCAGTCCGTTAAGGGTAAGTAAACAGGCCAGGATCATCATTCTCATAAGTAACCATTTCAGTTTTACTCCCTTCAGCAGGTGGGAAGGGAAGCAGCTTTTGGCGATGCCGGGCAATAAAATTCCAGGCACCTTTTGATGCAAATTCATAGCTTTGGTTGTTTAAAATTCTTAAACAGGATTTACTAAACGAAGGGCCGTTCCAGGTTGCAGCTGGTTCGGTCCATTTTTTTACTGTTTTGGTGGCGACATATTCTTATTCAATTTTATGTGGGTGTTTTATTGTATTGTATAAACGCCATTGACCAATTTGAATTTGGTATCCGTCAGTTTGCAAAGGATCTCGAGGGCGGTTTCCACACCCTGTTCCCGTTTGAAAGCGGTAGAGACCCTGAAACGCTGCTGGGGAGCGGCTTCCATCTTAATGGTTACATTGTAGATCCTTTCGAGGTCAGCCAGGATATCCTTCAGTGCATAATCGTCATAGCTCAGGATGCCGTCGTGCCAGGTATTGGTCTCTTCATCTTTCAATTGTTTTTCGTTCACGGTACGGTTGGAATTGCTGATGCTCACCTGTTGACCCTGGGTCAGCAGGGCCACATCTTTATTATTGTAACTCACTTTCACTTTTCCTTTTTTCACCATTACCGTGATCTTCTCCAGGCCGGGGTAGGCTTTGATATTGAAAGCTGTGCCCAGCACAACAGTGCTTACCTTGCCTGAATAAATGATGAAAGGTTTTTTGCTGTTTTCCTTCACATCGAAATATGCTTCTCCTTTCAGGACCACTTCCCGTTTGTGTACATTGAAATTTTCGGAGTATTCGAGCGTGCTGGCAACATTCAGCCAAACCTGCGTACTGTCTGGCAGCAGAAGGTATTTGAATTCGGAGCGTTCAGTAGATTTTTTTACCACTGAAGTTTTGGTTGCAATGGTGGGCTGTGGCGTTCTTTCTTCCGGGGAAAAATAGAACCAGGTCAGGGCTGTTGCCATAACCAGTATGCTTGCCGCCACGGGTATCATCCAGGGTTTGCGTTTTTTTGCGGCCAGTCTGACCGGCGGCTCCATGATCACCTGTTGCAGTGATTCTTTGAGGGGAGAATTATCTTCGAGATTTTCCAGGCAGGCAAACAGCTCGTCAAACTCCTGTTTGGTGCAGGTGTTAGCGAGGTATTTTCGAAGCAGGTATTGAATCCTTTCTTCCATGTATCGTTAGTTGAATGAGTAGCGCTATTCAGCTTGAACAGGAATGCGCCTTCTTTAAAGACGAAGCAGGGAAGTAATGTTCCTAAGAGGTGAGAAAGTTTTTTTAGAGACCAATAAAGCGTTGAATAGAGCGGAGTGCGAAAGAAATTTGATTTTTTACTGTATGTGTTGAAATGGAGAGGGTGTCGGCTATTGCCTGGTAGTTCATTCCAGCTTCGCGGCTGAGGCGATAGATGAGCTGGCGTTGGGGAGCCAGTTTATTGATGGCTGCGTGAATCTGCTGGTTGCATTCCCGTGCTTCGAGGATTTGGTCGGGTTCACTGGTGGCAGATTGTGTTTTGTTCCAGAGGGCAGACTTCAGTCTTTGATCAGCAGCTGCTTTGCGGAGATGATCGATCAGTTTGTTACCGGTGATGCGGTAGAGCCATGCTTCGATATCGTTTATTTGATGGAGGTGTTCACGTTTTTCCCAGAGTTTTAGGAAAACCTCTTGGATGATGTCCCTGGCTTGTTCGGGAGATTTGGTGGCCCTTAGTGCGAGAAGGAACAGGGCATGTTCATGCTGCCGGTATAAACACTCGAATGTATGGGTGGTGTTATCGGCATGTTTTTCTCCTGTGACAGCATGGAAAGGGTCCTGTAGCAATTAGGAATGGTTTTGTAACCCAAATTAAGAAAATTATGTCAAAAAGATAAAGGGCGCAAGAAACAATCGTTTACTGCACCCTTTATTAAATATTTATCCACTACCTTAAGAAATGATGGTGATTATTTCCAATCTATCGGAATATCCCTGAATTCTACAGCATGGGGTTCGCCCCACTCATGCGAGTAATCATATTTAAATAGTTTGATCATTTTAACAGCAGGTAGAACTCCTGCAAATGTGTAAGTGGTTTTGATCGGAACATCAGTGATCAGGTCAATGCTTCTGTCCCAATCAGAAGCTCCATTGGTAAAGGACTTCAGCTTATACTCGTTACCATCGATATCGATGATGGACTTCACGCTTGAATTGATATACCAATTGGCGGCGCTGGTGGTAAGTACAAAACTGAAAGTGATTGTTTGCGATTTTGAATTCCCTTCGGCTTTCAATAGTTTGAATTCGATCTTGTCTGAAGTGATCGAGTTGACGGGCTTGCCGATTTTCAGGGAGTTCTTCAAGTATTCATTCTCGGCTTTTACTTTATCGAGCTCTGCTTTAATCTGCTTGCAATCTGGAGTTGTTTGTCCCTGGGATAATAATGCACATAGCAACATTGGCAGAAAGAAGTATGCTTTCATATCAGGAGGTTTGGTTAATGGTTGAATTGAAGTTAACCAATTCACGGGAATTCAAAATACAGTTTTTGTATCCTTTTGACAATCCGGGTCCCACGGGCACTTATAACCTGAAGGACTTTTCATTTCCATCTTTTTTATTTCATTCCGGCCGGTATTACAAACGGGACAGCATAAGTTCTAACCACATTTTGTAAATCAAAAACCCTACATTTGAACACCTAAACCATAATCAACGTACCTTCTTGTTTGCGCTACTTAACAATGAACGAGAGCTTCTATTGCAAATAGCATCTGGTGACGAAGCTGCATTTACCCGGCTCATGCGGGACAGGCACGTTGGTGTTTATCATGCTGTACTCCGCCTGACCGGCGATCAATGGATGGCAGAAGAAGTAGTGCAGGACCTATTCCTCAAAGTTTGGATGAAGCGCGCCAGCTTACCATCACTCGACAATTTCAACGCCTGGCTGAATACTGTTGCCGAAAACATGGCCCTGAACGTTATCAAGCAATCCCTCCGCAAGAAAAATGATGTGAAAAGCTGGGTAGCCGACTTTTACAAAGAAGTAAACCAGGAAGAAATGCAGGAGAATGCATTGACTGATCTGCTGTACCAGGCCGTTCAACAACTTTCTCCGCGTCAGCGTGAAGCCTATAGTCTTATTAAGGAACAAGGCTATAAACGCGAAGAAGCAGCCCTGCAAATGAACGTTTCTTCCGAGACTGTCAAATCCCACCTGGAACAGGCCATGCGAAATATCCGCGCTTATTGTACTTCACGATTAGATAAATCCATCCCCCTTATTCTGATCCTGGTAGAAGCAAAAAAAATTTTGTAGCCGGCTCCCCCAAAGCGGATAGTGAATGTTGTCTCTATAAGAAAGCATTTATTTTCCCTTATGACTCGTATAGATGAATTGTATAATAAGGCAATGCAGAACGGGGCTACAGAAGCCGAGCTGAAAGAGCTGATGGAGTTCATGACCAATGCAGCAAATGAGCCGGAAAGCAGGCTGCTGATCCGGCAAGCGATAGCGGAAGGATATAGTAGCGGCCAGCCAATGCAGGAAGACAGGTTATTGCAGGTCCGGGAAGCCATTATGAAAATAGCCGGCCAGGAGGATCAGCCCAACGCAGAAACGGGCAGATCCTTAATCTCTATCAAGTCTGCCGGCTGGCTCAAATGGGCCGTCGTTATTGTATTGACCCTCGGAGCGGGATCATATTTCTTACTGTTCAAAAATAATACGGGATCAACTGAAATACACAATGCCGTTTCCGCAAAAGAGATTTTACCCGGCACCAATACAGCTATTCTCACACTCGCAGATGGCTCGTCCATCATCCTGGACAGCACAACTAATGGGATCATCGCCCAACAAGGTACCGCTGCTATCGAAAAGCAATCCAACGGAGCGATCGTTTACAATCTTAACGGAGCTACTGATGGTAAAGTAATGACGAATACTTTGCGAACACCCAGGGGCGGCCAATACAAACTGACTTTGCCTGATGGCACCAAAGTGTGGATGAATGCCGCGTCCTCTATCACTTATCCGGCCAGCTTTACCGGGGATAAACGTGTGGTAAGCGTTACAGGAGAGCTTTATTTTGAAGTGGCTAAAAATGCAATACAACCTTTTATCGTGGAGGTGGAAGACAAGTCTTCCATAGAAGTGTTGGGAACTAGCTTCAATATAAATGCTTACGACAATGAAAGTAGTAGTAAAACAACATTGATAGATGGAAAGGTGAGAGTGAAAAAAGGTGATCAGTCGGATATCCTTCAACCCGGCCAGCAGGCGAGGATCGGGAATGCTATCACCATTGCTTCCAAAGTAGATATCGATCAGATCCTGGCCTGGAAAAATGGACATTTCAATTTCGAGGACATGCCGCTTTCTGAGATCATGCGTCAGTTGGAACGCTGGTATGATATTGAAGTCCGCTATGATGGAGCCATTCCTGCCATTAAGTTCCATGGAAAAATGAGCAGGGGCGTAGCGCTGTCGGACGTCATCACATTTTTATCAGATAATGATTTGAGACTAAAATTTGAGGATCGCATTTTAATAGTTCAATAAAACATTTAAGGCAGGCCTGAAAAAAAACCGTTCCGACGGCCATCGGAACGGTACAAATGTTCAGGCTGATAAATATAGTCGGGAAGACTGCTTTCATAACCCAAACAATGCAAATGTATGCGAAAAACTGCTTATTGTTCCCCATTCGCCTGGTTGAGGCAGCGGGGGATTGTTCAAATGCTATTAGCAATGAAGCTGACTGTACTTTTACTAACTGCTGCGCTCCTCAACGTGAGCGCCAATGGCCTGGCCCAGAAAATCACGTATTCCGCCTCCGGCACTTCCCTGGAAAAAGTGTTTACGGAAATAGAGAAACAAACAGGATTTGTTTTTCTCTACAAGGAAGGCTTACTCACCAACACTAAACCTGTTTCCATAAAAGCAAAGGACCTTCCCCTGGAAGATTTTCTGGAGAAATTATTAAGAGGTCAACCGCTGGTCTACAGGATTGCAGACAGAACTGTATTCATTACCCGGCAAACCATGCCTGGCGGGAATAACAATACGGGAGGACTACTTCCTGCACCGGGTTCCAACCCATCACTTTTGATCCCTCCCATCCAAATCAGAATAAAAGTGGTTGGCGCAGATGGGAGTCCACTGACCGGCGCCACGGTTACCAATAAGAACAGCGGTGTTTCCAAAGTTACCGGCCCCGCCGGAGAGCTCAGCCTGCAGGTGAATCCAGGCGATGTACTCGAAGTGTCTTTTGTGGGTTTTGAAAAAGCAACACACAAAGTGGCTGCCAACGCCACATCGGTTCTCATCAAATTAGAGATGGCGGAAAAAATACTTGATGAAGTGGTAACTGGCTATAGCCGCATGAAAAAAGAAAGCTTTACCGGCAATTCCATCCAGGTAACACAAAAAGATATTCTGAAAGTGAGCAACCGCAACCTGGTGGATGTGCTGCAGGTTTTCGATCCTTCTTTCCGCATCGAAGTCAATAATGTGATGGGGAGCGATCCCAACACGCTTCCCGAATTCTATATCAGGGGGCGATCAGGCATTGGCGTTAAAACGCTTGACCAGGTTGATGTTTCGCAGGCCGCACTCACCAACAACCCCAATCTGCCCATCTTTATCATGGATGGTTATGAAGTGTCTGCGGAAAGAGTTTACGACTTTGATATCAACAGGATCAAAAATATCACCATCCTGAAAGATGCTGCTGCAACGGCTGTGTACGGTTCACGCTCCGCCAACGGCGTAGTGGTGATCGAAACAATCGCGCCAGTGCCAGGCAAGCTGAGATTGGATTATACCATGGTAGGCTCTTTGACCTTACCCGATCTTTCCGACTATAACTTAATGAATGCAGAAGAAAAACTGCAGGCAGAGATCCTGGCGGGCTATTACAATGTACCCCCCGGCATGACACCCGTGAATAAAGGAGCGCTCCTGAAAGAATTGCTGATGAAGCAAAACCAGATCGCGAGGGGTGTGAATACAGACTGGATCGCACAACCGGTGGAAAATGTATTCAATCACAAACACACGCTCAATATCGACGGGGGCTCAGATAACCTTCGCTTCAATTTCCTGGTGAAATACGATAAACAGAAAGGTGTGATGAAATCCTCTTTCCGTGAAAGAAAAGGAGGAGGATTGGGGATCGATTACAGGCAAAAGAAATTCCAGGTCCGCAACGATATCACCTATGATGTGGTGGATGCAGTGGCTTCTCCTTATGGCGATTTCAGTACCTATGCCACCAAAGCGCCTTATGATGAGATCTACGGCCCGGATGGACGACCGGTAAAGAATACTATGCTCTGGCATGTCGGAGACGGTTTGATCTCCAACCGCTTCAATCCAATGTATGAGCCCTACAATACCAATAGTTTTGATAAGAACGGCTATTACAGTTTAGTCAATAACACAGCCATTATCTGGAACTTCCTGCCAAAATTCCAGTTAAGGGCAGACCTGGCGCTCACCAGGCAGGATTCCTGGACGGATGTTTTTATTGATCCCGCATCCAGCAAATACAATCTCCTGACCAGTACAGATCTCAGCAATATCGGGGAACTGACCCGTACCAAAACAGTGAACAAAGGGTATAATACCAATTTGTTCCTGCGATATGAAAACCGTTTTGCCGGGCATAGTTTCAATTTCTCCGGCGGAATGAATGCCCGCGAAACAAATGTGACCATGTCGGCTGAGTACTACACCGGATTCCCTTCCGGTTCGCAGAACTCTCCCAATTTCGCCAACAAGATCGTACGTAAACCCGCTTACTCGGATAACCATACCCGTTTGTTCGGAAGTTTTGTGACCATGAACTATGCGTTCCAGGATATTTACCTGCTGGATGTTTCAGGCCGCCTGGACGGTTCCTCTGAATTCGGCTCCGATAACCGGTTTGCACCCTTCTGGTCGGTAGGTACCGGTATCAATTTCCACAAATACAAATGGGTGAAAGACCTTGGTATTTTCAACAGGCTGAGATTGACAGGAACAACGGGTGAGCTGGGTAAGACAAATTTTCCTCCTTACGCGGCAAAAGGATTGTTTGCTTACCAGGACAAATGGTATGCAACCGGTAACGGCGCTTTCCTTATGGGCATGGAATCTCCCGCACTGACCTGGGAAAAAACAACCACTTACGATCTGATACTTGATTTCGGGATCTTTAAAGACCTGCTGTCTGTAAACATCGATCTCTACAATAAGATCACCAATAACCTCGTCAACGATGTGGACCTTCCGCTTTCCTCCGGGTATACCAGTTACAAAGACAATATCGGTAAAGTCCGTAACAAGGGTTTCGAAGTATTTGTGAGAGCGAATATCATTCGTGAGAAAGATTTTCAGTTTTCAGTATACGGCAACTTTGCCAGCAACAAGAACGAATTACTGGAATTATCCAACTCCCTGAAGAAATACAATGACCTCGTAAATACCCAGTATGATGGCTATACAGGCACAGCGCCTTCCAGTCCTCATTACCTGGAGAAATTTTCTACACCTTATACCAAATATGTAGAGGGCGGATCACTGACTTCCATTTTCGGTATGCGCTCCATGGGTATCAACCCGATGAACGGAAAGGAAGTGTATGTTCGTCCTGATGGCACTATCACCTACGATTGGTTAGCTTCCGATCAAACGATCATTGGTGATTATTCTCCAAAGGGCCAGGGTTCATTCGGGTTCAATATCGGCTACAAAGCGTTTTCGCTTTTTGCATCTTTCCTGTATCAATATGGTGCGCAGGAATACAACAAGACCCTCGTAACAAAAGTAGAGAACGTAGACATCTACAATAAGAATGGCGATAAAAGGATCCTGCTGCAAAGATGGGTCAAACCGGGCGATATCACTCCCCTGAAAGACATTGCCAGCCGGAGCTTCACCACCAGGCCCAGTTCAAGGTTCATCCAGGATAACAATTTTGTGAGGTTCAATTCACTCAGCATCGCTTATGACCTGGTTTCTAAAAAGCTGCTGAATTATGGGATCTCCCGTATGAAGGTTCAGTTATCATCCAATAACCTGGCCACCTGGTCAACCATTCTGCAGGAGCGGGGAACTTCCTATCCTTTTGCAAGGAACTATGATTTGACCGTAAAGATCGTTTTGTAAGCTGTGCATGTAAAAAAACAGAAACATGAAAACATTCATTAAACATATAGCAGTAGTACTTTCTGTACTTGTTTTTTCGGGCTGTAATAAATGGCTGGATGTAAAGCCTACCGACCAGATCACCCAGGAACGGCTGTTCAGTGAAGGTATCGGATTCCGGAATGCTCTGAATGGGATTTACCAATATATTGCTGAAGGCAATCTGTATGGAAGGAATCTTACCTGGGGCCTGAACAGTGCGCTGGCGCAGGATTACATCGGTAACGATATTTCGCAGGAATATCAGAATGCCGCCACCACCTTCATTCAGACCGATCCCACTGTTCTTGCAATAGGAACAAATATCTGGGGGAATGCCTACAAGGCCATTGCCAACAGTAATAAACTGATCAATGAAATAAAAGGGAAGGATACCGGATTGTTCCAGTTTGGCAATGTGGAGAAAAAACTGATCCTGGGAGAAGCCATCGCATTGAGGGCGATGCTTCATTTTGAACTGGTAAGACTTTTTGCACCTTCTCCCGCCCAGGACCTGTCTGGGCAATACGTTCCATACGTTGACAAATACCCTTCCTATTACACTGCGCCATCGCCCACTTCCACTGTTCTGCAAAACATTCAACACGACCTGGAAGAAGCAAAGGACCTGGTAGCAGAGAACGATACCATCCTGAACAGGGCATCGCTCAGCACAAAACTTAGTAGCCGCCTGGTGGGCACCAATGTTGCAGAAGAGCGATTTTTCTCTTTCCGCATGATGCGCCTGAATCATGTGGCCATTGCAGGTCTGCTGGCAAAAGTAGCATTGTATGCCGGTGATGTGGAGCGTGCCTTGAGTGAGGCTGCATATGTGTACACATACGGTCCTTTGGGAAAGAAATGGTGGGAATTCACCTCCTCCACCAATGCAGCTGGCGTGAACATATATACGAAGTTTGCAGATGATGTATTGTTCGGATCATTCAACACAGACCTTGTGGCCGATATCACCGCGTATAGAGGCACTACGGTAAGGTACAGGATCAACAAGCAGGTTTCCGCCTGGTTCCCTTCAAATGAAAGGGATTACAGGATCAACCTGCTGGTTCCGGACGCTGTGGTATCTACCGATGTGGTGAGCCAGAAATGGATAGCTACCAATTCAACCGGGCAATTCAGGATGCAGCAGAATACATTTGCTCCTGTACTCCGTCTCAGTGAGATCTATTATATCTACAGTGAAGCGCTCTACCGTAAAGGACTAACCGCAGATGCGCTCACCATTCTCAACCAGGTGCGTGTAGCGAGAGGTAAGATCAATACATTCACGGACCAGTCAGAAGCCGGTTTCTATAACGAGTTATTAAATGAATATCGAAGGGAATTCCTGACGGAAGGCCAGACCATCTTCGCCTACAAAAGACTGGGAAGGGGCATGCAGATCAGCAGTACCCAGCTGATCCCCATGGATGAAAGGTTCACATTCAAGATTCCGGAAGGAGAAGTCATTTACTAATTATCGAAATCAGAACACATGAAACAATTAGCAATAATATTATTGATGGTTGCCGGGCTCTCTTTGCAAAGCTGCTCAAAGAGGGAAATTCAAAACTATAAAGGCGATCATTATATCCAGTTTACCACGGCTTTCACCGATACCATGCAGTTTTCTTTTTTCTTTCATCCCGGTAAGTCAGAAGTGGACCTGGCAATGCCCGTAATGCTTACAGGCACAATGCCTGAAAAGGACCTGAATTATCTCATAGAAGTGGTGCAGGACAAAACCAATGCGCCATCCACTACCTATACACTACCCACAGTATTCAAATACAGGGCAGGTTTTACACAGGATACTGCTCATATTGTTTTCAAGAATATCCCACAGCTGGCCACTGAAGCAGTACTGCTGACCATCAGGATAAAGGATACAGAAGAGGTGAAAGCCGGACAGACCAATTATGCATACCGTGTTTTCAAGATCAGTGACCTGATAGCAAAACCGGTCTGGTGGAATGCTGAAATGGACAGGTTCTACCTGGGCATCTATTCCGAGAAAAAATTCAGGGCTTTCATGGATGTTACGGGTGTGGGCGATCTTGCTGCGTATGATCCCAGCCAGCAACGCGTATTGATGCTTCGCTTCAAGTACTACCTGATTGAAATGAAGGAAAACGGAACGCCCCTCCTGATGGAAGATGGATCGGATATGCTGGCCAGCCTTCCCCTAATTGGTTAATCTATAATCTGAGAACAATGAAAGTACAATCTTCTATATATACTGTTTTGGCTTCCCTGCTTATTTCATTGCCGGGATGTATCAAAGACAAGGGCAATTATTCCTATAAAGATGGAAGCCCCGTTACCATAAGATTTCAGGCTACCAATATCGATGGACTGATAGATAATCCTGTAACCGTCGATGCCATCAGGGAATACAGCGATCCCACCAAAACTGCTGCAGATTACGGTCATGAATGGTATGTGAGTGATCAGCTGGTGAGTACCGATTCCATCCTGGTATACAATGGAGCATCGCCTGGCACATTGCCCATCATTTATTGCATGGTGGATAAAGCAACAAAGGTTAAATACTTCGCTACAACTACTGCAATACTGCGGCTGACCTCTCCCTATCAGAGCGGCTATAGTATCCTTTATGAAATGAACGGAGAATCAGAACTGGCGCATATCCGTTATGATGCCATTCAAAAAGCATATGTTGATGACCGTGATATTTATAAAAGGAAAAACAATGGAGAGTCCCTGGGAAGTAAACCAATCAAACTGAAGAACTATCCTATGACCGGCGTGTGGAGCCTGGTAGTAATGCAGCAGGGAGGGCAGGGGACGGTAGAGCTGGATTCTTACAGCCTGCAGAAACGATTGAAATTGAAAGATGCTTTTGCCGGCAGTGCGCCTGCCAATATCGATCCCATCAATATGGGCTTTTATCCCAATGCCCATTTGCTGGTGAACACCAACGGGGAAGTATATCCCAGGTTATTCTCCAATTCACCTGTTCCTTTTTCCATGCCCTGGTTGAATATTCCTATGACCACGCTTTATGGAATGAAGATAACGGACCTGTGGAATCCATATTCCAATGCCAACCTGATGAATTTCATGTATGATGCACTGAACAACAGGATCCTTTACCTCTCGTTGAACGGACCCAATCCAACCGGTGGATGGGTGGTTATCGATACATTGCCCAGCCCCGCGCCTGCAACTCCTTATCCTATGGACCATGTCAACTTCAATCATATGGGTGACTGGGAGTATGTCTGGGGCGGCTCCTTCAATGAAATACCCAATAGTGGCAATGGCGCTTCCACCGATGGGGTGGTGTTGATGAGGCAACCAGGAGAAACGCAGATCTACCTGCAATCTTTTACCATGCGCAATATGAATCGTGTGATCACTTTCTCTCCCAAAGCAAGAAAACCATTTACTGGTAGCAGCTTTGTAAATGCTGACAGTAAATATATCGGCATCAGGAACAGGAACTTTATTTTCTTCTCCGGAGGCCCTGGTAATAATGACCTGTATTATTATGATATGATAACGGGTGCTGCGGCCAAACTGTTCACTTCCTTTGGCAGTAAGATCACGGCAATGAGCCAGTCAGACAATTCCCTGGAACTGGCTGTGGGACTGGAAGACGGTACAGTTGTGCTCTATAATATTTCCGATGCATCCCTTACATTGCCCGACCCGGTTGAATTACATCGCATGACAGGCCTGGGACGCATTGCCGATATAACCGTCAAAAACAGTATCATGCGTTAATCCTCCAACTGCATATATGGTTTTGCAAAATCGCCTGAGCAGGCGATACAGGGCATCATTTTTTTAAAACTTTCAGGATTTATGAGCGAATCTATTGTAAAAGTGGAACAGCTATCCCATCGGTACAGTGTACAATGGGCCATCAAAGACATCAGCTTTGAAATAATGGAAAAAGGGATTTATGGATTGTTGGGAGCTAACGGAGCAGGTAAATCCACCATCATGAATATCATGTGTGGAGTGTTGAAACAAACAAAAGGAAATGTATATATCAGGGGATACGATCTGGATGCGCATCCCGTGGAGGCTAAGAAAAGGATCGGTTTTCTTCCGCAGGTGCCTCCGGTACAACCTGAACTTACAGTAGAAGAATATCTGACCTATTGTGCGCACCTGCGCATGATACCCAAAGCAGCAATTCCAGCCGCGGTGAAAAATGTAATGGAACAATGTAATCTCTCTCATTACAGGAGGCGACTGATCAAGAACCTTTCAGGAGGATACAAACAAAGGGCCGGTATTGCACAGGCGATCATTCACAAACCGGAGTTTGTAATTTTTGATGAGCCCACCAATGGCCTGGATCCGAATCAGATCCTGGAAGTAAGGAAACTGATCAAGAGTATCGCTGAGGAAAGAACAGTGATCCTGTCTACACATATCCTGCAGGAAGTGCAGGCGCTTTGCGAGCATATCTGGATGATCAATGAAGGGCAGATGATCTTTTCCGGTCCCATGGAAGATTTCGACACTTACCTGCAGCCCAGTTCACTTACCGTGAGCCTGGCCCAACTCCCTTCCCTGCAATACTTAACAGCCATCGACGGAGTGGTTGAAGCTGCTCACACAGGAGGCATCGACTATACAGTGAACTATGCTTCCGATTCAAGGGAAGTGATCTCCAGGATCGTGAAAAGCGCTGTAGAGAACAATTGGGAGCTGCTGCACATCTCACAAAACAAAAATTCACTCGACAATATTTTTGCCGAGCTCTCAAAGAAGAAGTCCTGATCTTTTTAAGCTGTCAAACAAAAGAACAATCAATGAAAACAACATATAGGATTGCAAAGGCGGAATTACAGGTATTGTTTTATTCTCCTGTTGCCTGGTTGATACTGGTGATCTTCGCATTGCAGACAGGGATCGTATATACCAATCTTTATGGCGCAATGGCGCACAGGGATATTTTGGGTCAGGCTACCAAAAATATCACCTATAGCATTTTCAATAATCAAATGGATGGATTCTTTCTCAGCATCCAGGGATATCTCTATTTGTATATTCCATTATTGACAATGGGAGTGATCAGCCGGGAGTTCAACAGCGGGTCCATCAGGCTGCTGTATTCCTCGCCGGTCAATAGTTTCCAGATCGTACTGGGGAAATACCTGGCCCTGATCGTTTTTGCATTCACACTGATCGGGATATTGAGCATGTTTTGCCTGCATGGCGCATTCACGGTTGAGAACTTCGATTATCCAGCAGTACTCTGCGCATTGCTGGGATTACTCCTGCTGATCTGTGCATATGCAGCTGTAGGTCTTTTTATGTCGTCCATTACTTCTTATACCGTTGTAGCGGCCATTGGTACGCTGGCAATACTGGCCCTGCTCAACCTGATGAAAAGCTGGTGGCAGGATATCGCATTTGTAAGGGATATCACTTACTGGATCGCTATTGCAGGAAGAAGCAACACATTCATTTCAGGGCTGATCACTTCGGAAGACCTGCTTTATTTCATTATGGTGATACTGCTCTTTGTTACTTTCACTATCATCAAGCTGCAGGTAGAAAGAAAGAAGACCTCAGCCTGGGCCACTTTTTCAAAATATGCAGTTACGCTGATGGCGGTATGTCTGGTTGGTTATGTAAGCGCTCTGCCTTCCTTCAAAGTGTATTACGATACCACTTATTCGAAAGTGAATACGATCAGTGAGAACAGCCAGAAAGTGGTTGACATGCTGAAAGGTCCTTTGACCATTCATACCTATGCGAATATGCTGGACAGGTATTACTTCTTTGGATTGCCGAAAAACTACAAGCAGGAAGCCAAGCGTTTTGAAAAATATCTCCGCTTCAAACCGGATATGAAACTGGAACAAACCCTGTACTACCATCGCGCCAATTACTCCTATCTCGAAACCCGCTTCCCCGATCTGTCAGATTCGGAAAGAATGGACTCCCTGAAGATCCTGAACAACTGGTCCTTCGATGTAAAGCCCTATGATGAGATCAGTGACAATGTGGACCTGTCGGGTGAGAATTACCGTTATGTGCACGTATTGGAAGCGGCAAACGGACAAAAAACATTCCTGCGCATCTTCAATGATATGTATGTGCATCCCAGCGAAGCAGAGATAACGGCGGCCCTTAAACGCCTGGTAATGGAACTTCCGAAAGTGGGGTTTGTGGAAGGACATGGAGAGCGTCAAAGCAATTCGAACCAGGACAGGGGCTATAATATGGTAACCGAGGAAAAAACATTCCGTCATTCCATGCTGAACCAGGGTTTTGATTTTGCCAATATTTCCCTAACATCAGAAGTGCCTGCCGATATTCAGATCCTGGTGATTGCGGAGCCCAGGAAACCTTATACTTCCATCGAGCTGCAAAACCTGGAAAAATATATCGCCAAAGGCGGCAACCTGATCATTGCGGGTGAGCCGGATGTTAATGCACAAATGAACGAGATCACCAAAGAGATCGGTGTGAAATTCCTGCCTGGTACATTGGCGCATGCCAATAAAGATATTCAGCCCGATGTTATTGCACTGCGCCCTTCGGATGAAGCCGTTAAGTTCTCCTTTCAACTGGAGGATATGAAGAAACAGAATTATTTCCTGGCGCTTGCCGGCAGTTCAGTGCTGCAGTTCGATCCATCAAAAGGATTCGAGGCCACTACACTTTTCAGAACGCCTGCATCCGGTACATGGCTTGAAAAAGACAGTTTCAATACCATCGATAACCTGCCTGTGCTGGATGTTGAAAAAGGGGAATCAGAACAGGAGTACCCTACTGTAATGGCGTTGAGCAGAACAGTGAATGATAAACAACAAAAGATCCTGGTAACCGGAGATGCAGACTGGTTGAGCAATAAAGAGCTTGGGATCAACCGTCCGAAACTGAGAGCAGGCAATTATTTCCTCATTGCAGCCGCCTTCTTCTGGCTGAGTGATGGGAAAGCGCCCATCGATATGCGACTGGCGCCTCCCATCGATAACAAGATCAATTATTCTAAATCATGGAAGACGGTGGGTGGAATGTTGAAAATCGGATTCCCGCTGGTGCTGGCGCTGGGTGGTGTATTCATTTGGATGAGAAGAAGGGCCAGGTAATTTAAAAAAGAAGCAGTTATGATCTTCAATGCAGATAAGCAAACCCTGGATGATCTGAACATCTTCGGTAAAAAAGGAAAAGAGTCTGTGTATTCACTCTTTAACCGGACCTATACCACTGGCGGCGCCATGAAGCTGGAGCAGATCTTTCATTATCCCACTACGGGAGAAACTGAGATCAGGGACCGGAGTGAAACGATACAATACTTTTGCTGGTCGGCGGCTGCGTTTCCGCTGGAAGCCGTGTGGATAGAGGTTATGGTAGCGTATTTATCCGATCGCGACAGCAGGACCCTGCTCAGAGCGGACGGGGAGACAATGGAAAGTAAGCTGAACAAATGGTTGGGAGTAGACACGCAGTTGAACTTCACGCAAAAGGCTCTCAAGGCAATTGGTGAGTGTTTGAGCCACCTGAGCGCTTTCCTGGAAAAAATTGCTGATAAAGGGCACAATACTTCTTTTCAAAAAATGCAAAAAGAGGTAAAAGCTATGCTGGATGATGAGGAATTCAGGTTAGCGTATATATCGCTGAACAGCAAATTGTCTTTTGAACAGATGGCCTCCTTCGACAGGTTCTTTCGCTTTACCCATTATGAAAAGCTGCAAACTATTTTAGAGTATGTATACTGGTTAGACATCTATATTTCTGTTGCCACTGTTGCCAGGGAAAGAAAACTGGCTTTTGCCGAAGTACTGCCCGGTAGCGATCAGCAACTGGAAATAAAAGGCTTTTATCATCCGCTGGTGCCCGGTGCATTGGGAAATGATATACGAATGGATGCTGCGAAGCGCGTGTTATTCCTGACCGGAGCTAATATGGCGGGAAAATCTACCCTGATGAAATCCTTTGGTATCACGGTTTTCCTGGCGCATATCGGTTTTCCCATTCCTGCCGCCTCTATGAAGTTTACGGTTAATGATGGCCTTTATACTACCATCAATCTTTCCGATAGTATACAAATGGGGCATAGTCATTTTTATGCAGAGGTATTGCGGGTGAAGAAGGTTTCCATGGAACTGGCGGCAGGGAAAAAGCTGATCATCATATTCGATGAACTATTCCGGGGGACGAATGTGAAGGATGCACATGAGGCTACAGTTGCCGTCACGTCCCTTTATTCAGAACTGGATAACAGCCTCATGCTGGTATCGACCCATATTGTTGAGGCGGCTGATAACCTGCGTGAGCGCTGCAACAATATCCGGTATGCCTATATGCCTACAGTGATGAAGGAGAATACGCCTTTGTACACTTATGTTCTGACAGAGGGCGTAACGCAGGACCGTCATGGTATGCTGATCATTCAGAACGAAGGTATCCTGGACATTTTAGCGAATGGAAAGAAAGCACAATATTATGAATAAGGAAGTGACATCGTTCTGTACCGATAAGCAGACTACGGAAGACCTCAACTTATTGGGCAGGTATAAAACCGATTCTGTTTTTTCTCTTTTTAACCGAACAAGAACGAAAGGAGGAGAGCAGCTGCTGGAGCAATATTTTCTACATCCCCTCACAAATGCGGCTGCTATTGAAGAGCGGCAGCGCGATATCGGGTCATTGGTGGGGAAGCTGCTTGTTTTTCCGGTTGAGCAGAAGGAGTTTGAAGCGTTGGAACAATACATCTCAAGTTTTGCACCGGTAAGCAAAGCCAGGCTGTTCACAGAGGTGCTCAAAAGAAAATCCAAAGCAATAGCCGGAATGAAAGAAGAGCAGGAACATGTGAATGCGCTGCTCACCGATGGATTAAAGGCATTGCTTCAGATCAGGGATTGGTTACGGGGAACATTGGCCGGCATAGAATCCGGCTATCTCCAAAACCTGACCAGGCGATATCTTCCGTTGCTGGAAAACAAATTGCTGGAACTGGCCGAAAAGGATATTGCCGAAGGTAATTTATCGGTTATACAGCAGGGTAAGTATGAGTCTTTCCTGCGCGGTGCTGATCATGAAACATTCAATCAATTGCTCCGTGATTGTCATGAACTGGACCTGTTCCTGGGTATTGCGCAATTGATGGAAGAAAAGAACTATTGTTTTCCTGTGATCAATCAGGGAAAGCAAGCGCTGTTGAAATTAAAGGGAGCCTATCATCCGGGCCTGAAAAAAGCCATTGGAAATGATCTGCAACTGGATTCCAGGCAAAACCTGCTCTTCCTGACCGGGGCCAATATGGCCGGCAAGTCCACCTTCATGAAAACCATCGGTATTTGCTTCTACCTGTCGCATCTGGGTTTTCCGGTTCCTGCTACGGAAATGGAAACCTCAGTTTATGATGGCTTCTATACTTCTATCAATTTACCCGATAATATCAGCAAGGGCTACAGTCATTTTTACGCGGAAGTATTGCGGGTGAAGGATGTGGCTCTTGAGGTGGCGGGGGGAAAAAAGCTGCTGATCATTTTTGATGAGCTCTTCAAGGGCACCAATGTGAAAGATGCCTTTGATGCTACTTCCGGGGTGGCCAAAGCCATGCTGGATTATAAGCAAAGCCTGTTTGTTCTGAGCACCCATATTGTTGAAGTGGGCGCCCTGCTGCAACAGGAAGCTGCAGGTATTCAGTATAAATACATGCCTTCTTTGCTGGATGGGAATGCTACCAGGTATACCTATACGCTGCAGGAGGGAATTTCGGATGATCGTCATGGTATGATGATCATCCGCCAGGAAGGGATCTTTGATCTTTTTCCATCAAAGAAATTGTGTAATAGTTAATCATTTTATTTTTCTATTATGAGCATTTTGATAATTCGAAGAGCTGGTATTTTGGTGTTGTTATTTTTGATGATCGGCGTAGTTTCCTGTAAAGATGAAAAAGTTTCATTGGAAGGATTGGATAAGAAGATATTGCCGAATGATTCTGCTGTTGTTACCGGTGAGCTGCCGAATGGTTTGAAGTATTATATCCGTAAGAACAGGAATCCGGAGAACAGGGCGGTGCTTTACCTGGTGAATAAGATCGGTTCTGTTCATGAGACCGATGCGCAGCGAGGCCTGGCGCATTTTTTAGAGCATATGGCATTTCGCGGAACAAAGAATTTCCCGGGAAATAATGTGATTGATTTCCTGGAAAAGGCTGGCGTTAAATTCGGGGCCGATCTGAATGCCTATACCAGTTATAGTGAAACCGTGTATCAGCTTCCGATTCCCACGGACAGCAATTTGATTGGCACTGGTTTGGCGATCCTGAAAGATTGGGCGCAGTATATCGATATCACGGAATCCGGTGTGAATACAGAACGTGGGATCATCCTTGCTGAGAAAAGGCAGCGGCAGGGATTGGAGCAACGCATCAGGGAGCAAAGTCTGTTTAACCTGTTGAATGGCGCTAAATATGCAGAAAGAGCGCCTATCGGCATAGATTCAGTATTGAAAAATGCAAAGGCTGCCGATCTGCAGAAATTTTATCACGACTGGTACCGCCCAGATCTGCAGTCGATCATCGCGGTGGGTGATTTTGATGCGGCGGAAATGGAAAATAAGATCATTGCCCTTTTCAGTGATCTGAAGAAGCATCCAGATGTTGCTCAACCGGAGGAGGTAAAGATACCTCAAATTGAACGGGAACATTACCAGGCCATACTGGATGATGAGATCACCAACACCACTATCCAGGTATTGCATAAATATCCTTCTCCGGATAAGGTCCAATCCGGGCTGGACCTTAGAAATTCCATGATCATTTCCCTGTTCAATACAATGCTGGCCAACCGGATAAACGATTTACGAAGAGGCGCTGAAATGCCATTCCTGAGTGCAAGTGGAAAAATAGAATCCTTGTTTACTGGCCTGGGATCAGCTTCTGTTAATGTTACTGTGAATCCAGGTGAATATGAAAAAGGATTCAAAACCATCACCCGCGAGATCCGTAAGGTGAAAGAGCTGGGTTTTAACCAACATGAACTGGATCGTGCAAAAGCTTCTTTTATCGAGAAAAAAGATTACCAGTTTGGCGAACGGAATAAGGTTACATCCCAGAATTATGTATCGGTATATGTAAATGCTTTCTTGAAAAAAACACCTTACCCATCTGCTGAATTTTTCAATGAATTCTACAATCAGCATATCAATAATATCGGGCTGGAAGAAGTTCAGGCTGTGATCGAAAAATTTTACAACTATAAGAACAGGGATTTCTATGTGGTAGCACCCCTCAATGAACAGGAACAGCTGCCTGGCGTGGAAGAACTGGAAAAATGGACAGGAGAGGTAGATAAAGAAGAACTGGTTGTTCAGGAAGAAAAGAAAGTGAATAAGAAACTGATGAACGAATTACCGAAAGGGGGTAGCATCGTTTCTGAAACTACCGATCCTGAAATGGGGATCACTACCTGGCAATTAAACAATGGTGCAAAAGTGGTACTCAAGCCAACTACATTCAGGAATGACCAGGTATTGATCTCGGCGTTTAGCCAGGGAGGAAGTTCACTGTATCCCGATAAGGATTATCAGTCGGCAATCGATGCTGTAGGGATCTTATCCAGGGGAGGTGTTGGAGACCTGGACCTGAAAACACTGTCGAGGGTATTGACGGGTAAGATCATGCAGGTAAATCCATTCATCAGCGAAAACTATGAAGGGATCAATGCGAACACCAGTAAAAAGGACCTGGAATCCACTTTCCAGCTGATGTATCTCTATTTTACGCAACCAAAACTGGATAAGGATTTAGTTGCCGGTGTGCTCAAAGAAGCCAAAGACAGGGCAATAAAAAGATACAGTAAACCTTCAAATGTATACGCTGATTCAATCAATTCCATCATGTTCGGTCATCATTTCCGTAAGAGAGCAGCTTTTGCGGAAAGAGTGGATATGATCGATCCGGAAGTATCGCTTAAGATTTACAAAGAGCGATTTGCCGATTTCTCGGATTTCACTTTTGTACTGGTGGGAAGTTTCGATCTCAATTCGATCAGGCCATTGGTGCAGAAATACCTCGCAGGACTTCCCTCGCTGAACAGGAATGAAGGCACCAATTATATTCAATATGCATATCCTCAGGGCGGCTTTACCAAAATAATCGAAAAAGGGAAAACCGACCGGTCTACTGTAACGATGATCCTGGACGGAAAATATACGGATGACGCCAACCTGGTGGGAAATATGACTGCCATCAGGGATATCGTACAACTTAAAATGACCGAAAGGCTTCGTGGAACGGAGCATGAGGTTTATTCGCCTGGAATTTCCATGAGCATGCTGGAAAACAGCAAGCGTTACGAAATGCGCATTGTGTTTACCTGCTCACCCGCCATGGTGGAAAAATTGACGATGGCTGCCAAAGATGAATTGAACAAGCTGGTTGCCTATGGCGCAGGCGCCGGGGAATTGACCAAATTCAAAGCGGAGTTTGCAAAGAGCCTGGAGGTTCAGCTCAAACGCAATGAATACTGGTTGAGCCAGATCAGTGCTAAACTGCAGGTGGGTAGAGGGCTTAATGAAATAACAGAAGCGGCAAAACGAATTGAAGCGGTCAGCGCGCAGAGTTTTAAAGAGACGGCAAAAAAATATTTGAATACAAATAATTTGAAAATTTTCGTTTTGTCTCCTGAAAAATAATACCGGACCCAATAATTAAAACAGTCATCTGCAACAGCCTTCAGGTCATTTGGTCTGAAGGCTTTTTTGTGGAAAAAGGCAATTACGCAAACGATTGACCTGTTGAAATCCAATCCTGTTTCATTAGATTTGATTCGCTAAACAATTGCTATGTCATTAATTGATGGATTAAAAACCAGCAACGAAACTGCGCTGCGCAAAGCTTTTGAGCAATTCCAGGAGCCATTGTTCAGGTATATTTTCGACAAAACAAGGTCGCCGGAATTATCCAGGGAAGTTGTTCAGCTAACATTCATCAAGCTCTGGAAATACCGCCTGAGCTTAAAGGCAGAGATCTCATTGTCTTCGGTCCTATTCCGCATAGCAAGGACCATCATGATAGATGAATTGAGAAAACAGAAGGCGTTGCGCAAAGCCGAGCTCCATCAATCAGGGCCGGTGCAGTGGGAGCTGGTGACTGAAAGTGTTTCTTACAACGACACTTTACGAAAACTGGAATTGCTGATAAAGCAGATGCCGCCTGTAAGACAGCGTGTATTCAGGCTGAGCAGGCTGAACTGTTACAGCTACAGCGAAATAGCCTCCATGCTTTCCATTTCCACCAAAACGGTGGAGAACCATATCCATCTTGCCTTGAAATTCATCAAACCATTTTTCCCGGTTTTGATAATCATGAGCGGAACATTATTATTCAATATAGTACTGTTGTAAGTTGATCGATAAAAAACTCATAGAGAAGTTCCTGAGGGGCGAATGTCCGGAGGATGAAGCGGCCGGTGTATTGCAATACCTGCGGCAGCATCCGGCTGTGCTGGAGGAATTCCTTCCCGAAGAGGAATGGGAGAAATATGTTTCGGTTCCGGCAACAACCGTTGATGAGGAGCTGTACGGTAACATACAGGAATCCATCCGTAGCGGAAAAAAGAAAAGAGCAATGATGATCTCGCTGTTCAGCGCCGCTGCAGCCGTTCTCTTATTCTTCGGTATCAGGCAACTCAGCCAGGATAACAAAATTGCAGGAGGAACTGAACTGGCTGCAAACAATACCACTGAAACGATCAGGAAGAACAGTACAACTGCTGACCAGCGGATCTCGCTTCCCGATCATTCCATTATTACACTTTCAGCCGGCAGCGAGATCAGGTATGCCGGTGATTATAATGTAACCAGTCGCCATATCTACCTGACCGGCAAAGCCGAATTCTCCGTAGCAAAGGATAAAGAAAAGCAATTCACTGTTTTCTGTGGCAAGGTGGCTACCACTGCACTTGGAACCAGGTTCAGCGTGGATGGTAATGTGAAGACCATTTCTGTTGTGCTGTATGAAGGCAAAGTGGTGGTGAAAAAAGTGAAAGATGAAACCATCGCCAATTACCTGTTACCGGGAGACCAGATCAGTTTTAATATCAGGAAGGAGATCTTCGAGAAATTCCGATATGATGAGCTGGCTGCTGCTAAATCAGCCCCAAAAACAGAAATGGAAAAGGGTACATCGGTTAATACAAAACCCCGGGTTGCAAAAACCTCAGAGATGCAACCAGCAGCTGATGAAAACAGCGGTCATATCAATTTTCAAAACCAGGACCTGAAAGATGTGCTGGACCAGCTTGCTGAACGGTATAAGGTAGAGATCGATTATCCTACAGAAATTTCATCTTCCATCAATGTATTCATATCTGTAGATACTACCCAATCGATCGATAAGATCCTTCAAAATATTGCCGCTATCAATAATCTTGGGGTAAAAAAGATCTCAGACAAAAAATTCTATATATCGAAATAAATTTTCCGGGTTGATTAGGGGATAGTTGTCCCGGAAAACGTAGTATGGCATATTAGCATACTTGCCTAAGAATACAATATGTTTAAACTACTAAAACTAACGGCTGTGCTGCTGACTGCCATCCTGTTGTGGTCAGGCATCGCCACTGCACAGCAGCCCCCAACCGTAACCGTTACCGGGATTGTCACCAATAGCAAGGGCGACCCTATTGGTTTTGCTTCCGTCCTTGCAAAAAGCTCCGCCGGCGAAAGGTCTTACACCACTTTTGCCGATTCCCTGGGAAAGTTCTCGTTTGTGAACCTGCCTGTAAAAGGGACCTACAATTTCGAATTCTCTGCAGTTGGTTACCAGAGCCGCACCATTACAGGTTATATCCTGAAAAGCGAAGGCAATAATGCCGTTATCGTGAGCCTGAAACCAGGCAACGATATGCTGAAGGATGTTGTGGTGGTGGGTTATGGCACAAAGCAACGAAAAGATCTTACCAGCGCTGTATCCAGTGTATCCGGTGATGTGCTGCGAAAAGCGCCGGTGGCCACTATCGACCAGGCATTGCAGGGAAGGGCCGCAGGCGTACAGGTCACATCCAGTACCGGTGATCCCGGTGGGCAGATCAGTGTGCGCATCCGCGGTATCTCCACCGCCAGTCCTGCCGGCAGCAGCGAGCCGCTGTATGTAGTGGATGATATCATCCAACCTAACGGTATTTCATTCCTCAATCCAAATGATATAGAAAGCATCGATATCCTGAAAGATGCAGCGGCACTGTCTATTTACGGTGTGCGTTCCGCCAATGGCGTGGTGCTCATCAAAACAAAGAAAGGCACAAGTTCCGGGAAAGTGAGAGTGACTCTTGATGGTTTTACCGGCGTATCACAGGTCTGGAAAAAAATGGACGTGCTGAATATTCAGGAAAAAGCGACACTGAATACGAATATCATCAGGGCCTACAATGAACAATTCAAAGATGTTGTTTCCTTTGTGCCCATTGCTGTCAACCCGGAATGGGCAACACCGCAGCGCATTGCCAATCTTCCAAAATCCGGCACCAACTGGCAGGACCAGGTTTTCCATACAGGAAAAGTGGTGGATGGCAGCATTGGTGTTTCAGGAGGCGACAGCAAATCCACTTATTATTTTTCCGTTGGACATAGAAAAGAAGACGGAACGATGGTGAACAGCGGATTCCAACGTACATCATTACGCGCCAATGCGGAAACTAACGCCAACAAATGGTTGAAAGTAGGAATTACATTGGGCTATTCCACTTCCAACAGGAAAGTGGTGGCCGGCACTAATGACGACAGAACAGGTTTCATGCAGTCGGCTGTTTTCTATTCCCCCGATATTCCGGTGTATGGCAGCAATGGTGAATATGGCGTGGCGCCAGTGGCCAATATCAACTGGTACGGAAATATCTTTCATCCCGTCAACACCATACAAAAAAGCAATCCGAAGTATACCGACAATAATCTTTCCGGCAGTGTATTCGGACAGGTGAAACTGCCTTTCGGCATTACATTCCGTTCCACTTTTGCAGCAGGACAGTATTCAGGCAGCTATTCCGTTTTCAATGGAAGCCTGGTGGGAAGCGCTGCTGCGCCTGTGTCTGCCACCAATCTCTATGCAGGGCAATACGGTGGTCATAACTGGAACTGGGATAACTATGCCACCTGGTCCAAATGGTTGAAAGGTCACAGTCTTGAACTTACTGCCGGTTACGTTGCACAATACGTGTACAACAAAGCCATCAATTACAGTCAAAGTAATTTCTCCAACCAGACGCCCGATTTCCAGCAGCCTGGTCTGGGTGATCCCGCCACCATCAGTTTCCCTTTCACACCACCTTCTGAGATCGCCTATACATCCATGTTCGGACGACTGAGCTATAACTACAAAGAAAAATATTATCTCCAGTTAACAGGCAGGCAGGACGCCGGCTCACCCGCATATGTAACCGATAAACCCAGGGGCTTCTTTCCGGCCGCCTCCGTTAAATGGAGGATGGCTAAAGAAAAATTCATGGAAGCGATAGAACAGATCGATGAGCTGAGTTTCCGCGCCAGTTATGGTGAAATGGGCAATATCGGCAATCTTGCCTATCCAGGTTATTCACTGGTTAAGATCAATTCCAATTATGGACTGGGCGGTGTATCGCAGAATGGAATTTCACTGGGACAATATGCGAGCGTTACCGGAACAGGATGGGAGCGGTTGAGGCAAGCGGATATCGGGCTTGATCTCACTGCATACCGCGGGCGTTTGAACATCACACTCGACTGGTACAACCGCATCACCAAAGGAATGCGCGTGATCCCCAAAGTGCGCGATATTTTCGGTTCCAGCACCAATCCTCCATTGATCAACCTCGATGGCGACAATATCCGCAACACCGGCTTTGAAGCTACTGTTACTTATAATAATGCAAGCGGGAAATTACATTATTCCATTTGTGCAAATGGAAGTATCAACAAAAATGAAGTGATCAGTTTAGGTGATATGGATTTCATCGTTCCACCGGATGGTACGCTGGTAGGCGCTTACCAGCCTTCGAGAACAATGGTGGGGCATCCCATTTCCGCCTTCTATGGATTTGTGTACGATGGCATCTATAAGTCTGATGCGGAAATACAAAATGCACCGGTTGACCAGGTAGGATCGGAACTGCGCCCCGGCGATATCCGTTACAAAGACCTCAATGGTGATAAAAAGATCAATGAAGAAGACAGGACCATCATTGGTAACCCTACTCCCAAATACACTTACGGCATCAACCTGAATCTGAGTTATGAGAATTTCGATTTCAGTATGCTGCTTCAAGGGGTGGCCGGTAACAAGATCTACAATTATTTCTACCAGCAGGGAACAGTGGGCGATCCCAGGTACAATGAAGGTATTAACAGGCTGGCCGATGTGAAGAAAAGCTGGACGCCTGATAATCCTGATGCCAGTTTACCAAGGATCGCTTTCCGTGATTATGATAATGCGAAGAACAGCCGGTTTTCCAGTTTCTGGCTGCAGGATGGATCTTATCTGCGATTGAAGAATATTCAGATCGGTTATACTGTACCGACAGTACTTTCAAAGAAAATGCAGATAGAGCGGATCAGGTTCTATGTGAGCGCCAGTAATCTTTTCACGATAACAAAATACAAAGGATTCGATCCTGAGATCGGCATCAACTCAACGGGATACAGCGATGTGTTCTCCGCCAACAGGGATTTGCAGATCGGTGTAGACCGGGGCGTATATCCGCAACCCCGAATGTTGCTGTTTGGACTGAATGTTACTTTTTAACGATTAACAACTCTTGCAATGGAAAAATATAAAAAGATAATTATTGCAACGCTGACGATCGCCATGATGGTAGTGGTGGTATGGGGTTGCAACAAAGGATTTCTCGATAAGAAACCTATCGGTCAATATACAATAGAAACCTATTTCACAGATGAGGCGAAAGCTTTCCAGGCAGTGGTGGGTGTATACGATGTTTCCGGCTGGGACAAAACATTCGACCGCATGTTCTGGACCCTGGGAGACGGCGCTTCCGATGATAGCAATTTCGGAATGAACCGGGATGATGGCAGCCCTCCCTATGTTGATATCAACCCAATCACCGATTATGCCAATGTTGCTGAAGCGAAATTCAGTCCTGCTTTCGAGAATATGTACAAGGGATTTTATGAAGGCATCAACCGCGCCAATGTGGCCATCAATGGCATCGAAACCGCACCCATCTCCGATCAGAAAAAAGCGCGCTTCATTGCGGAATGCAAGGCATTGCGGGCTATCTATTATTTCATGCTGGTGAATTATTATGGTGGGATCCCCTTGTTCACGAAGCCCATCAATCCGGGCAATGCAGATGATGTGAACATGCCCCGTGCTACGGCGAGACAGGTGTACGATCAGATTGAAAAAGACCTCACCGAAGCTATCCCGGCACTCCCGACAAAACAGACAACCATCGATGAAAAAATGGTGGGCCGCGTTACCAAAGGCGCGGCAGGCGCGTTGCTGGCGAAAGTATTCCTCTTCGATAAAAAATACACGGAAGCCGCTGCTGCCGCCCAGGTGGTAATGGCATCAGGCGAATACAATCTGAATCCCGACTATTACGCAAACTTTGTCCAAGCCACAGCCAACGGTATTGAGTCGGTTTGGGAGATCCAGCGTGTTGAGAATTTTACAGACAATGGCGGCGGCTGGGGACCTGACTCTTTCGATGGAACGTTAACGCCTATACGAGTTGGTTGCGGCAATGGCATGTGGGGGCAAAATGCGCCTTCGGGTGACCTGTACAGTCAGTTTCAGCCTGGCGACGGAAGACGCAAATACACAGCCACCACCACCGATGATGTGATCTCCGGAGTAACGATGTGCGGCAACGCTGGCGCACCTGGCATGGGCAAACACGTAGTGCCCGGAAAAGAGATCAGCGATTACAAACGTTATGATATCATTCCGCTCAACTGGCCTTTGTTCCGTTTTTCAGACGTTTTGCTGACCCGAGCTGAAGCGCTGATGTCTGAAGGCTCTGTAGGTACTGCCGCCAAAGATGAGGCCATCGATCTGCTGCTGCGTGTGAGGAACAGGGCAGGACTGACCTTACCATCCGAATCCGATTACCAGTCATACAACAATGATGAGCTCCTGCGCAATATCAGGAATGAAAGACGTTTGGAATTGGGCATGGAAGCCTGGCGTTTGTTCGATCTGAGACGATGGGGAGTGGATTCCCTGAAGAATGCACTGATCCGTGTTGGAAAGATCAACACCACCACACGTCCCTGGCAGGACCATTACATGTTGTACCCAATTCCACAATCTGAAATAGAATTAAGTAAGGGTATTGTAAAACAAACACCTGGTTACTGATCAAATAAATAATTTCTTATGAATAAGAAAAGCAAGTGGCTGTTTGCCGGGTTCATGGCCTCTTTGGTGTTGACGCTTATCATTGTCAGCTGCAATAAGAACGACGATCACAACGGCGCTCCCTACGATATCGAAAATTCCCTCACCATATTCAAAGTGGACAATGTGAACAATGACCAGGATCTGACGGCTGAAGATACAGTAGCAAGCATGTCCGGCCTGCAGGGAAAATATATTCCCGTCAATGGCAATACCGGTTCCACTACCGGTCTGGGAAAGATCTCCTTTCAACTGATGAATGAAGAAGATGAACTACTCAGTTCTGCTGAGATCACTTCCTTCTATCGTCCTGAATATCATATTTTCAATGTACAGCTTAACATACCCAAAGAGGCAAGGGGAGGTGTATATAAAGTACTGGTTACCTCCTTTGATACTCACAATACTGAAATAGGAAAAAAGAGTTTTTATGGAAAAGATGTGCTGACCTGTGATCCGGTTGCAGACTGCATTGTAGCCAACCAGATCACCATCATGCTGGAAACACCGGCTACAACGCCTGCCGATGAAGACCTGTATATTTTTGGCAGTATCAATGGATGGGGCAGCCGCAATGAGCCGCAATACAAATTCCACAAGAACCCTGACATGAATAACTGCTATTGCCTGTCTATTCCTTATCCACCCGGACATACAGACTGGCAACTGACAGAGATCTTCGTTTGCCGTGGCACCTGGGAAACACAGGCTGTATCATTGACCGGCGCTGATGTTACCTGGAATTATACCACCACTGAACGTGGCGGGATATGGAGGATCAAAGTAGATAAATGGAGGGATAAATAAATGGAAAAACGTACATCTTATATGCGACTGTTACTGGGCATTTTATTCCTGATGAATATGATGATTTCATCTGCACAGCAAACAGTGGCATTGTTACCCGGTGAAAAATGGTATGGTGCTGCAGTGAATGAAAGTCAGCACATGCCTTTCCCAAAAGGTTTTACACTTGACCTGAACGGAGATGTAAGAGGAAACCAGGCCGCTCCTTTATTGCTCTCCAATAAAGGCCGGTATGTCTGGAGTGATCAGCCTTTTGCTTTCACTTTAACAGATAAAGAAATAAAATTCAGCAAACAAAAAAATATAATCATAGAAAAAGCCGGAAGCACATTGTCAGAAGCGTACAAAGCTGCCGCCAGTAAATGTTTCCCTCCATCAGGCAAAATACCTGACGAGTTGTTGTTTTCCAAACCCCAGTACAATACCTGGATCGAGCTCATTTACGATCAAAATCAGCATGATATTTTAAAGTATGCGCGCTCCATTATTGACAACGGTTTTGAGCCGGGTGTGCTGATGATAGACGATAACTGGGCTCCTTACTATGGCCGGTTTGAATTCAGGAAAGACAGGTTCGATAACGCCAAAGCCATGATGGATACTTTGCACCGGCTGGGCTTTAAAGTAATGGTCTGGGTTTGTCCGTTTATCCGTCCGGATTCCGAAGAGGCGCGCTTCCTGATGAAGAAGAAGTGGGTGATGATGGAAAAAGAGAAAAACGGAACCTGGGAAAATGCCACCAGGCCAGCGATCATACAATGGTGGAATGGTTTCAGCATGGTGATGGATTTTACCAATCCCGAAGCAATAAACTGGTACCAGCAGCAATTGGATAAACTGATCAGAGAATACGGCGTTGATGGTTTCAAGTTCGATGCAGGTGATCCGGAATATTATCCTTCTAATACAATTTCTTTTCAACCCGCAACAGCCAATCAACACACGGAATTGTGGGGAGCTTTCGGCCTCAAATACCCGCTGAATGAATACCGCGCTATGTGGAAGCGGGGAGGTGAACCACTTGCAGAAAGACTGAGGGATAAACTGCATACCTGGGAAGACCTGCGGAAACTGGTGCCGGGCATGACAGCCGCCGGATTGCTGGGCTATCCTTTTACCTGCCCGGATATGATCGGTGGCGGCGACTACAGCTCCTTCGATAATGTAGATGCCAGTAAGCTGGACCAGGACCTGGTTGTGCGCTCTGCTCAATGTCATGCGCTCATGCCAATGATGCAATTCTCCGTGGCGCCCTGGCGGATACTGGACCAACCACACCTGGCTGCCATCAAAGAAGCTGTTGCACTGAGAAAGAAATACACGCCGCTGATCATGGAACTGGTAAAGAAAAGCGCCATCACCGGTGAACCTGTGGTAAGACATATGGAATATGTTTTTCCCAATGCAGGATTTGCGGGCTGCAACGATCAGCTGATGATCGGCGATAGCATCCTGGTGGCGCCGGTCCTTGCAAAGGATAACAAAAGGAACGTTATGCTGCCGAAGGGAATTTGGAAGTATATCGATGGAAGAAAATTCAAGGGGCCGGTCAGGATCACTGTGGAAGCGGCTTTGAACGAGTTGCCATTCTTTGAACTGGTATTGAAGTAGATTTTTTCATTATTATCATTTTACACAAAATGGATGTCGGCGTGAAAATGTTTTTCTCTTTCCTGGTGATTGGACTTACAACTATAGTTTGTTCAAAACCGGTAAAATCATCTGCCCAGGATACGGAAACCATCACCGTCAGTTATACTGAAAGTAATGAAGACTTCCCCAATCCGGAAAGAGGTTTTTACCGCTATAGTGAAACCACTGCCGGCAATTTCATTCCATTGGATCAGGACCAGCTGAAAGAATGGAGAAATGGGAAAAAGGCCGATGGCGGTAATTACAGTGTGAAAAGCACGCTGGTATTCCGTTATTACATTTTGAATGTATTTAAGGACAAACCTCTGTCTGCAGAATTCCTGGACAATGTCAGGGCCGATTTTGAAATAGCCCGGAAAGCCGGATCAAAACTGATCCCCCGGTTCACATACACCAATACCTCAAATGCCGGCGCCTGTCCGGAAGGATTTATTTGTCCGCCTTATGGTGATGCGCCCAAATCAATTGTACTCGGCCATATTGCACAATTGAAAGATCTCTTTCATAATAATGCAGATGTGATCGCATGTGTGCAAATGGGCTTTATAGGAGTTTGGGGCGAACAGTATTATACTGATCATTTTGGCGACGCTTCGCAGACCGGAGCGGCGGGAAAACTGCTGGATGATAACTGGCGCGACAGAACAGATGTGCTTCGCGCTCTGTTGGAAGCGGTGCCCACAGACAGGATGATACAGGTCCGTTATCCGCAATTGAAGCAACGATTCGTGTATGGTATACAGGCGCTGACCAGTGTTGCTCCATTGCTGGACAATGAAGCATTCAAGGGAACCGATAAAGCGCGTATCGGATTTCACAACGATTGTCTCCTTGCTTCTCCCGATGATTACGGCACTTACGAGGATTATGGTAACTCCTTATCCGTACGCAAATCAGACCTCGGTGTACTGAAAGGATACAAAAAGAAAGACAGCAGGTTTGTTGTGGTGGGCGGCGAAACCTGCACGGATGATTACAGCCCGCAAAACGATTGCGCACCAGCAGGTATTGCACAAAGCGAACTGGAAAGCCTTCATTACAGTTTCCTGAACTGTGCCTACAATAATGATGTGAACAACGATTGGCAGACCGGTGGTTGCATGGAAGAGATAAAGAAAAGATTGGGATACAGGTTCGTGCTGCAGTCGGCCAGTTTCCCTAAGACGGTGGCCGCCGGACAAAAAATGAATTTCAGTATCGAAATGATCAACCGGGGGTACGCGTCCTGCTACAATCCCCGGCAGGTGAAAATAGTTTTAAGGAACAGCACAACAGGACAACAGTTTTCCTTCGATACAGATGCCGATCCCCGCACATGGTATAGCGGAAATATTAAATTGGAAAGCGCCATAACAGTACCCTCAACAGTTACTCCCGGCGAATACGAGACTTTTTTATTCCTGCCCGACAAATACGGAAGCATTGGTGAGCGCCCTGAATATGCTGTCCGCTTCGCAAACAATGATACCTGGGAACCCGCTACCGGCTTGAATAAGCTGGGTATTTATCTAACCATAAAATAATCTTTCACACTTAAAATTTGCCATTATGGAACACATGAGAAAAGCTGCGATGATCGCGGCACTACTATTCTATTGTCTGAACTTACTTGCGGTTGACAGGCATGTATATGCGCCTGCTTCCATTCAAACACAAATTGATGCCTGCGTGGCCGGGGACCGGGTGCTGCTACATGCCGGAACTTACAGTCAGGCGGTGGTGATCGCCAACAAGAATAATATCACCCTTACCAGTGCAGGTGATGGTGAAGCCGTCATTGCCGGGAATGGTTCAGCTGTGCATACCATTTATATCGAGAACTCAAGTTCTGTAACTATTTCCGGGCTAACTATCAAGAACATCCGAAAACAGGCATGGTCTACCGGGATCACTTTTATTGGCGCAGGAAATAATCTTACTATTTCCGGAAACAAGATCACTGAGATCTCTTACGTTAACAAAAGCTGGGACCCTTCGGACAATCCCGGTAGCAGTGGTGTTGGCGCCAATGGAATTGCGATTGTTGGGGACAATGCATCTTCAGCAATCAGCAATGTTTCCATTCTCAACAATGAAGTGTCTTATTGCATTACAGGTTGGAGTGAAGGCATTGCATTGAAAGGGAATATAAACAATTTCAATATTGAAGGGAATAATGTACATCATATCACCAATATCGGGATCGATGTACTGGGATTGGCTACTTATCCGGCAATTACCACCAATAACCAGCCATCGAATGGTACTATCAAGGGGAATACGGCCTACAACTGCATTTGCAACTATACGGATAATGGCGCCATCTACGCTGATGGTGCGATAAATGTTTTGATCGCCAACAACAAAGTGTACAATAGTAAGTTTGGGATCACAGTTGGTTGCGAGAACCAGATAGATAAACCCAATGCCACCTCAAGCGGTATTCATGTAAGGAACAATCTTATCTATAATAATTCACTGGCGGGGATCTTGTACGGTTCCAATGGCGTGAACAATGGAAGCGCGGAAGGCACTGTTTCTTACAGCTCCATCACTGGTAATACGCTTATCAAAAATGCTTCTTCCAGCCAGTGGGCGAGTGAGATCGTGCTGCAAAACGCGAATAATATCGATTGCTTCAACAATGTGATCTATGGCCGTTATACGCAGATGTTCACGGTGGCTACCGGCGTTTCAGCCATCAATTGCAGGGCAAACTATTATTACAACAATACTGCTTCCTTCAGCGCCAGCCAGCAGACCGGTGCCGGAACCTGGACTGGTTTGGACCTCACAGCCTTCCGAACACTGACGAATGATAACGGTACAGATCAGTCCATTTTTTCTGATCCGGAGATTACCAGCGCCAGTGAAACTAACCCTGATCCTCACCTGCAGTCTGGCTCTCCCTGTATCAATGCGGGAAAATCCGGGTTCAGCCCATTTTCAGGAGAAGTGGATTTTGATGGCCAGCCAAGACTGAACGGAACAAGAGTAGATATAGGAGTTGATGAAACCGGAACGCAAAGTTCCTGTCCTGCTATTACTGTAAATGGAAATCTGAACGACTGGAGCAGTATTGCTGCCATAGCAACGGCTACAGGTCAGAGCGCATTGACTTTGAAGGTGACCAACAATGCGCAGTTATTGTTCTTTGGTGTTGCCGGCAGCGGGATGGACAATACACAATATCAAATTTATATCGATTCCGATAACAATGCGGGCACTGGGTATCAGGACAGTCAGTTTGGATCTTCCGGCGCCGATTACCTGATCGAGAATGGCCTTTTGTACAGGTATACCGGCACCGGTGGTTGGTCATGGACGGCCGTTTCTGCTACTGTAAATGCCAGTAAATCCGCAACCGTCACCGAGTTGAGCATCAACAGGTCTGCATTCACAGCGCTGGGCGCCACCATTACTGTTGCCTATAAAGACATGACAAACTGGGTTACACAATCGAAGTTGCCGTCTTCCGGTAGTTACGCAGCTTATTCCTTAATCAATTGTCAATAATTAAACTGAATAAGATGAGAAATATATATTGTATTGCAGCTGCTTTCATTTGTCTCTTTTCCTGCAAGAAAAATGTAGAAAGCATAAATGATAAAAATGTAAATAGTATTTCAGGCCAGTGGGCCTCCGTTCATATGGGGAATCCATTCCAGGTTACCATTGCAGAAGATAAGAAGTTCAGTATGGAATTGCCGGTCATCGTGAAAAAGGAGAGTGGTTCAAAGCCTGAGACATTGCTTTGCAGACTGAGCGGATCATGCATTCAACAGGATGGCCGGAATGAATTGCAGGCTGATCAGTTCAGCATTCTGAATGAGGCTGGCAGCAGTGATCTGGAATATTCGATCTTTCAATCCATAGCCAACCTTGAACTTGTGATCCAAAGGGAAAACACTGCACCATTAGGATTTCGTATCACTGCCGGAAGGGCGCTGATGAATAAATGATTTGATCAGTTCCCGGATAAAGACTTATTTATTTTCAGTTCCATTACTGAATCTCCTGAATGCGGGCGATATTTGCACCTGAACCAACCATGTAGCACCATGATATCAGTAGGAGGAACAGCGATAAAGAATTTCAAAAAGGATTTCACCGTTGATGGCGAAACCATTACTATCGATTTCATCACCATGAATTGTGTAGAAAAGCAACTTTACCAATTATACATTCCCTATAACGATGGCACCGTCAGGGTGCATGTACAAAGAAATGAGAATGGGGATTTTAAGATAATGGGAGATAATGTTTGTCCGGCCAAATTCCTTCCCCTGGAACCGGCATTTGATGAGGCTATCAAGAATTACTGATTTCTGTTTTCCATTATTCGATTATTCAGGCCATGCAATCCATTTACGGATGGCATGGCTTTTTCGTTTTGAATCGATATTTTTGATACCAAAGGGTTGTTTTTGGCAGAGCCGGTACCATACGATGAAAAAGAACTGATACTACGGATTGCGGAAGGAGATCAGCAGGCGTTCAGAATGCTGTACGATCAGTATGTGCAGCATGTGTACGGAATAGCACTGCAATTGATGAAATCACCGGAACTGTCGCAGGACCTCACACAGGAGATCTTTGTGCGGGTCTGGATCAAAAGGGCCACCCTTACTGAAGTGGAACAGTTCAGACCCTGGCTGAATACCATCACCCGTAACCTGGCCCGCGATTATTTGCGTAAAAAAGTAATTGCTCCTGAATATGAGCCCTACCTGCTCGGCTTCTTTGCCGATCTTTCGCCGTCTGCGGAAGAAGAACTGGCTCACCGCCAATTGCAGCAGGTGATGAAAGAAGCTATCGATCAGCTTTCCCCCCAACTCAAAACCGCTTTCACACTGAGCCGCTTCAGGGGGCTCACGCACGAACAGATCGCGCAGGAGATGCAGATCTCTCCCACAACTTCCAAAAGCCACCTGGTACGGGCATTGGCTTCCATCCGCCTTTACCTGAAAAAACATTATCCTGAAGTGGCCATTGTGGTAACGGTACTGCTGAGCCCCCGGGGCTGAAATTTTTTTTCCATTTCGATGCCTTACCCCTGGTATCGTTTTGCGTCCTGTAATAGAATACCCAACAACATTGCATTCCAACGAAAAAACAGACTATGGCCGACAAAGAATTTGAGGATTTGTTTCGCACATATCTGGCTGACACGATGACGCCGGCCGAGTTCCTGCGTTGGAAACATATGATGCAGGATGATGCTTACAGCCCTGAGCTGGAAGCGCAACTGGAGGAGTTGGTGAATGCAGATCAGTCTTCAGCGGGTATCGATGCTCCTGTTGAAAAAATGTACCGTCATATTGCAGCGGGAGGTTTCCCGCAGCATGGAAAGCCTTTACTGATGCGCAGTTATGTCCGGTGGGTTGCCGCGGCAGCAGTGTTGCTGCTTGCCGGCGTGGCAATTTTTGTTCTGTTTTTGGATAATGGAAAAAAACACAGTGTGCCGGTGGAGCAGGTCATTGCCGAATCGCTGGATATGCTGCCTGGTAGTAATGGGGCTGTACTTACGCTGGCCAATGGAAAGAAAGTAGTACTTGATAGTATGAAGAATGGCGTGATCTCCCTGGAAAGCAATGGTAAGGCAGTGTTGGAAAATGGCGCATTGAAATATGAAGCGGATGGCGCAGCCGCAGGGGAGATGCAATTCAATACAATTACAACGGCCAAAGGCCGTCAGTTCCAGGTTCGATTACCCGATGGTTCCAAAGCCTGGCTGAATGCAGCCAGCAGCCTGACATATCCTACCCGTTTTTCAGGGGAGGAAAGAAATGTAAAAGTGAACGGCGAAGTATATTTTGAAGTGGCCAAACAAAAGAATAAGCCTTTCAAAGTGATAGCGCCTGATCAATCCTTTATCGAAGTAACGGGCACCACCTTCAACGTGAACGCTTATCACGATGAAGCGGCCATAACCACCACGCTCACGGAAGGCGCTGTAAATATACATGCGGGAAATAGCTACAGGGCTATCAGGCCGGGGCAGCAGGCAGCTGTGAAAGCCGGACAGATCAATGTGATCGATGGCGCAGATACCAGCCAGGTGCTGGCCTGGAAGAATGGTGTGTTTGATCTGAACAATGCAGAACTGACAACCGTAATGCGGCAGCTGGCGCGCTGGTACGATGTAAATGTAGAATACGAAAAACAACCGCCTGTACGCTTCGGTGGAAAAATGCAACGCAATTTGAAGCTTTCGCAGGTATTGAACGGACTGTCCGGCATGGGCGTGCAGTTCAGGATCGAAGAAGGAAGGAAGCTGGTTGTATATTAGCCAATAACGGACATCGCATCTCTTGCCAATAAAGAACACTTCAGATACTGTTAAACCTGACCTGAATTCATTCCAATAAAAAAGACCGGAAGTGATTCGAGCACCTCCGGCCAAAGTTTGGATCGACTGCTAATTATTGTTCAACCCAAAACTGTTACGAAGTTATGCAAATCAAAGCGCTTTGTGACCAGGCTGCTATTGTCTGGCGCGGCCTGGGTACCAAAACAATTCTGAAAACAATGAAACTGACCGCCTTTTTCATGCTCGCTTTCAGCCTTTCCATTTCCGCCAGTGGCTTAGCCCAAACGGTTACCCTGAGTGGGAAGGAGATCCCCCTGAAAAAGATCTTTGCTGAAATAGAAAAGCAAACAGGCTATTTTGTAGTGTGGAGCAAAGATCAGATCAGCCACTCAAAGCCTGTAGATGTACAGGCCAGCAAACAACCCCTGGAAAGCTTTATCAAACAGGTATTGAAAGACCAGCCGCTGGAGTATACCATCGAAAATCAAACCATCTTCATCCGGCTGAAAAAAAGCCCCCCTTCTAAAAATCAACTGAGCATTACCGTTGCAGCCGACCCTGTGACAGGCTATGTGAAAGACAGTAACGGTGAGCCCCTGACCGGCGCAACGGTTACTATCAAGGGGACCAGCATTTCCGTGGCAACGGGTATCAAGGGTTATTTTTCAATTAATGCCCAGCCCGGACAAACTCTCATTTTCTCATTTGTGGGTTATGAAACGCAGGAACAGAAAGTGGGGACTGGAGAGATGCTGGTGGTATTGCCGGCCTCTGCCAATGCGCTGGATGAAATGGTGATCATTGGATATGGTACTGCAATGAGAAGAAGCAATACCGGAACAGTGGCAACGGTGAAGAATAAAGATATCGTTTCACAACCTGTAGCAGATCCGCTGGCTGCACTGCAGGGGCGTGTGGCAGGTTTGTTTGTTTCCACTACCAGTGGATTCCGCGGCTCCAATTTCACCGTTCGTTTGCGTGGGCAAAACTCGATCGGTGAAGGAAATGATCCTTTATATATAGTGGATGGTGTTCCCTACTTTTCCGAGTCCCTGGACCAGTTCACCAGCGCCGGGGGCAACCAGAGCCCGCTTGCAAGCATCAACCCAACCGATATCGAACGCATCGATGTTTTGAAAGATGCCGATGCCACCGCCATTTATGGGTCAAGGGGCGCCAATGGCGTTATCCTGATCACCACCAGGAAAGGGAAAGCAGGAAAAACACAATTCGATTTCAATATCTATTCCGGCGCCAGCAAAGTGACCAATAAAGTGGACATGCTGAGCACGCCTGAATATGTGGCCCTTCGTAAGGAAGCATTTGCCAATGATGGCGGAACGCCTGATGATCAAAATGCTCCTGACCTCGTACTGTGGGACCAGAACAAAGCAACGGACTGGCAGGACCTGATCATCGGGAATACAGCCAAACTCACACAGGTGCAGGCTTCGGTATCCGGAGGCAATGAACAGACCAGGTTCCTGCTCAGTACTTCCTACCGCAATGAAACCACTGTACTGCCCAACGACCTTCCTTTTCGTCGCGGAGCTGTTTATCTCAACCTGGACCATTCCAGCGTTGACAAGAAATTCAACATCACCGCTTCGGTGAATTATTCAGGAATAAAAGACAGATCGCTTGCGTCAGACGTTACATCTTTCTACAATATGGCGCCGAACTATCCCATTTATGATGATGAGGGAAAATTTTACTGGTTCGGCACTTTGCAAAACCCGATGGCTTACCTGCAAAGGAGGAATACCAACAAAACAAAGAACCTTGTGGCAAATTCCGTGATCAGGTATACTGTGTTGCCGGGTCTGAGTGTGAAAACCAGGCTGGGTCTTACACAGACCAATATGGACCAGATGCAGGTATATCCAAAGGTGGTCTTCAATCCAACATCTTCAATCGGAAGTATGACCTATTTCGGTAACAGTGAAGTGAGTTCCTATATCATCGAGCCGCAGGTGGATTATACGCGCAAAATTGGCGAAGGCAAACTGCAATTATTGGCTGGTGGCAGCTGGCAGGAAAACACCAGGCAGGGTAAAAGCTTTATTGCTGATGGTTTTTCAAGCGAAGCACTGATGGAAGATATTGGTTCGGCAGAGGAGATAACAGTGCGTACTCCTACGCTTTACAAGAAATATAATTACAATTCATTCTTCGGTCGTGCCACTTATAACTGGAAAGAAAAATACATTGTGAATGCCAGTTTCCGGAGGGATGGCTCTACACGTTTCGGGCCCGGATACCGGTTCGGAAATTTCGGCGCCGTAGGCGCAGCCTGGTTATTCACTGAGGAAGGTTTCTTCCCTGAAAATAATGTGATCAGTTTTGGTAAGTTGAGAGCCAGCTATGGTACAACAGGTAACGATCAGATAGATGAATACGGTTACCTGGAAACATGGAGGTCTACTTCTTTCGCTTATGACGGCGTTGCAGGTATCTACCCCTCGAGACTCGCCAATCCTTTGTTCCGCTGGGAAGAGAATAAAAAGCTGGAAGCTTCGCTGGAACTGGGTTTTCTGAATGATAAGATCTTACTCACCACCAATTTTTACAGGAATATTTCAGACAACCAACTGGTGGATTTTGCACTCACGCCACAGGTAGGTTTTGCTGAAATGACCGCTAATTTCCCGGCTACAGTCCTGAACACTGGTTGGGAATTTGAATTGAATTCCACCAATATCAGCAATAAGGAATTTACCTGGAAAACAGCGTTCAACCTGACTGTGAACAAGAACAAACTGAAAGCATTTCCTGACCTGGAGTCATCAACCTACAAGGATACTTACGTAGTCGGTCAATCGCTTACCATCGTCAGGGGATTCCAGTTCAACAGGATCGATCCGCAAACGGGTTTGCCTGAATTCCTGGACCTGGATAAAAACGATGATATTTCCGATCCTGATGATTTCGTAACACTGGGCAAAACGATGCCCGACTATTTTGGCGGTTTCAGGAATACCTTCAACTATAAAGGGTTTGAACTTGATTTCCTTTTCCAGTTCGTAAAACAGGAAGGACGTAATATCAATTATGGATATCTCTCCAGGCAACCAGGTGCTTTACAAAATATGACCATCGATGCGCAGGACCGTTGGAGGAAAACAGGGGATATCGCAAATGTTCCCAAAGCCAGTCTCACTGGTGCAGGAGCCGATTACAACAATTACCGTTTATCTTCTGCCATGTGGGGAGACGCCAGTTTTATCCGGTTGAAGAATCTGTCGCTGCGATATGATCTGTCCAAGCTGGTGAAACGTTACAAGCTGAATAACCTGAGTGTGTATGTGCTGGGCCAGAACCTGGTCACCATCACCAGTTATGATGGCTTCGATCCGGAAACACAGGGGCTGGTAATGCCGCCGATGAAAACGATCACAGCAGGTTTACAGTTCAATTTCTAAATGGTATTCCTACAATCAAAAAATGAAATCATGAAACGCATTCATATACTATTGGCAGGGTGGTTGATTATCGGGTCAATGTCCTGCAACAAATTTGTTGAAACGCCGGATCCCAATAACGAACTGGCTTCCGGACTGGTGTTCACCGATGATAAAACAGCTACAGCCGCCATGGTGGGCCTCTACAGCAATATGAACTCCTTCAATTATTTCTGGGCCAATGTGCTGATGAATTATCTCACTGCCATGCAGGCGGATGACCTGTACTATTTTACAGGTTTCGAGAATTATGATGTGTTCAGGAAAAATTCACTGCTGCCATCCAGCCAGTATGTGCAAAGCATGTGGGCCGATCAGTATTCCTATATCTATCATGCCAATTCCTGCATTGAAGGATTGACAAAAACAACTTCCCTGTCTGAGCCTGTTAGGAAACAATTACTCGGTGAAGCTTATTTCATGCGGGCTTTCTTACATTTCTACCTGGTGAATATGTATGGCGATGTTCCCATCATCACCAGCACAGATTATATTGCCAATGGTGTGAAGCCCCGTGAAAAGACCGCTGTGGTATATGATCAGATCATTGCGGATCTGAAAGAGGCTAAGAACCTGATGGCTGATAATTATCCGACCGCCAACCGCGTACGACCCAATAAAGCTGCTGCCACTGCCTTACTGGCTCGCGCTTACCTGTACACGAAACAATGGTCGCTGGCTGAAGCGGAAGCTACACTGGTGCTGGATAATTCCCTGTATGATCTGCTGACAGACCTGAACACCGTATTCCTGGCCAATAGCCGTGAAGCGATCTGGCAACTGATGCCGGTGAATGTAGGCGGCGGTCGCAATACCTGGGAAGGTTTTACTTCTACGCCTGCAACGCCAACGGGAACACCGCTTTTCAGGCTGGACACCACCAATCTTATAGAGAAATTCGAACCCAATGATAAGAGGCTGGCTAACTGGACCGGCTTCAGGAAGCTGAGCTCCGGGGCTACTGTGTATTTCCCTTACAAATACAAAGTTCGTACAACCACCACCGGTACCCTCACTGAATATTCCATGGTGATGCGCCTGGCTGAACAATTCCTGATCCGCGCAGAAGCGAGGATCCAACAGGATAAACTGGATGATGGCCGCGCAGACCTGGATTCTGTTCGCATCCGCGCAGGACTGCTGCCTTTGCCTGAAAGCCTGGATAAAAGTGAACTGCTGCTGGCTGTTGAGCAGGAGAGGCATATGGAGCTGTTTGTTGAATGGGGACATCGCTGGTTCGACCTGAAACGTACTGGCAGGTCCGATGCTGTTTTGAAACCCATTAAGGAAGCCAACTGGCAGTCAACGGATACACTGTATCCCATTCCATTGAATGCGATGAAAACGAATGTTTACCTGGAACAAAACGACGGATACAAATGATGATAAAAAAACTGATCAGTATAGCCATGGCCATCATGGCTGTACTGATTGTTACTGCACAAAAAAAACGCCTGAGCATTATTCCTGAATTCCCGCAGCGGGGAGAAACAGTTACCGTTCATTTCAATCCGCGTGTGCCCGTAGCCGGTAGTATGGAAAATAAAATAAGTGCGGATGCAGGCGCTGTTACCCTTGTATTCAGCTCTTCCACTTTGTATGATCAGCCATACCGGGTTGATATGGAAAAGAAAAAAGGGATATGGACGGCATCTTTCCCACTGGAACGCTATGCTACCTTTGCCAGTTTCTATTTGCAGAGTGGAGAGATCATTGAAACTCCGGCCCGGGGGCATTACGAAATAATGGTGTACGATAAAAAAAGAAAACCCGTATTCAGCGCCAACCTGCACCGGGGCTATAGCCTGAACCAGCAACTGGGTAAATCGCCCGGGCTGGCAGCAGCACAGGCTGCCTTGTTCAAAAAAGAACTGGAACTCTATCCGGATAATTATGAAGCAAAGCTCCGGCTGCTGACCAGTCAGATGAATGCTGCACCGGAAAATGGAAAAGAAAAATTGAGGAAAGAGGCATTGAAGGTAATAGCCGACCGGTTTTATACTGCCCCCACCAACGGGGGTAACCTGAACAAAGTAACGATGGGTTATCATATCATCGGCGAGCCCCGGCGGGTGGACAGTATCCGGAAGATAGTAATCGAAAAGTATGCAGGTTCCGATCTCGCCTGGGAATATTATATAGGTCAGATTTCCCGGGAAAAGGATACAGCTACAAAAACCGGGCTGCTTGAAAAAGCGTTGCAGCATGAAACTGCAGCCAATAGTAATGTATTTACGAGTGCGCATGAGCGTTTGTTTGAATTGTATGCAGCAAAAAAAGACAGCGCAAAAGCCCTGTACCATTTGAGCTTTATGAGAAAAGCTGAAAAAGATCCCTATACGCCGCGTATGTACAAAGAGATCACCCAGACCTTGCTGGATAATAACCTCGCGCTGGATAGTGCAGCCTGGTATGCTGAATATACCTTATCAATGGCCGATAGTTTTCCGGTAGGACTGATCCGCTACTGGCCGGAAACGGGCTATGTATATCCTTATACCAATGACAGTATGAGGCAGGCTGTGTACAGTACTGCCCGTGGAAATCTATTGTCTATGCTGGCGCAGATCAATTACAAACGTGGCCGGATAAACGAAGCTCAGCAAAACATGGATGCTGCTTTGCAGGCGTCCCTCGACAAAGAAACTGCCGATAATGCCGCCTGGTTCTTTCGTAAAACAAATCAGCCTGACCGCCTGGAGCAATTGCAGGCAGCCAGGATGAAGCTGATGGAAAAAGAAGTGGCGAAAAAAAGAATAAGGATCCCGGCCCCTTCACTGGAACATTTCACCACTTTGGATGGAAAACCGGTAGACACGAATGCCTTGAAGAACAAGGTGCTGCTGATAGATTTCTGGGCAACCTGGTGTGGCCCCTGCATGGAGGAAATGCCGTATATCCAGAAGCTATACGATGCCTACAAACAAAACCCGGATGTAGTGTTCATGGTGGTGAACAGCGGTTCCCGCAATACGCTTAAAGATGCCCGGGGCTGGTTTGGAAACCGTAAATACAGTTTTCCGGTTTACTACAATACGGATCCCGCAGTAGGGGATAAGTTCAAATTCAATGTGATTCCTGCTACTTATATCATCAACCGTGAAGGTTTTATTGAATTCAGCAATATCGGTTTTGAAGGAGCAGATATCGAAATGAAACTGAAGTTGCAGATCGATATGGCCCTGCAATGATGTTCCGGGAGTAATCACGTAAATTGCCGGTCAAATCCGATTGCAATGCACTTGAATACTTTCAGCAAAGACGTGTACGTATACCGAAGAAATCAGTTGAGCCAGACCATGCAAAAAGGTCTCCTCGTTTTCATGGGCAATGAAGAAAGCAGCATGAATTACCGGGATAACTGGTATCCGTTCAGGCAGGACAGTAGCTTCCTTTATTATTTCGGACTGGACATTGCCGGGCTGGTGGCAGTGATAGACCTGGACAATAACAAAGAGATCATTTTCGGGAATGAACTGAGCATCGATGATATCATCTGGACCGGTCCTCAGCCCGGATTGCAGGAACTGGCGCAGGCAGTAGGTGTGCAGCATAGCGGCGCCATTACGCAGTTGGCTACCTTGTTGCAGCAGGCGCAAAGAACAGGACAAGCCATCCATCTCCTTCCGCCATACCGCCCGGAAAACAAGATCAAATTATCCTCCTGGCTGAATACAACATTGCCAGGCATCGATCAATATATTTCTGTTCCTTTCATCAAAGCCGTGATCAGCCAGCGTGAAAGAAAAGAAGGGGTCGAACTGGAAGAAATGCACAAAGCCTGTTCCATCAGTGCCGATATGCACCTGGCCGTGATCCAAAATGCAAAGCCCGGTATGAAAGAATATCAGCTGGCTGCGATGGCGGAATCAATCGCCATGAGCCACTGGGGGCGGGTTTCTTACCCAACAATTCTTTCCGTAGATGGACAGATCCTGCATAATCACTACCACGGCAATACGATACAGGACGCGCAAATGATCCTCTGCGATGCAGGTGCAGAAACCAACAGGCATTATGCAGGTGACCTCACACGCACCACGCCATCGGGTAAGCGCTTTACCGGCCAACAGGAAGTAATGTACAATATTGTGCTCGATGCCATGGACCATGCAGTGAGCCTGCTGAAGCCAGGCATCAGTTTCAGGGAAGTACACAGGCAGGCCTGTATCAGGCTGGTAAGTGGTCTCAAACAGGTTGGATTGGTGAAAAGCGATCCCGAAGAAGCAGTAGCCAATGATGTACATACACTTTTCTTCCAATGCGGGCTTGGACATATGATCGGCCTGGATGTGCATGATATGGAAGACCTCGGTGAAGAATATGTAGGGTATTCGGATATACTGAAAAAAGGAACAAGTTTTGGATGGAAATCGCTCCGCCTGGGAAAAACGCTGCAGGCAGGATTTACGCTCACGGTTGAACCCGGCATTTATATTATTCCTGAATTGATTGATAAATGGAAAGCAACAAATAAGCTGAATGACTTCATCAATTATGAATTGCTGGAAGAATACCGCCATTTCGGTGGCATCCGTATCGAAGATAATTATGTGATCACCGGGACCGGAAGTGAAAAACTGGGCAAACACCTTCCTAAAACATTGGATGATCTCTATGCCGCGCGAGGGTAGCCCAATTTCCCATAAAGGATGCTCCGAAAAATTACGACATTTGCCGTTTCTTACTACGGACTATGAAGGTGTGCATTGCAGAAAAGCCCAGTGTGGCGAGGGATATCGCCGACATCATCGGGGCAAAACAACGCAAGGAAGGTTATTACGAAGGTAATGGGTACCAGGTCACCTGGACCTTCGGGCATTTCTGTACCCTCAAGGAACCGCATGACTACACTGAACAATGGAAGTTCTGGCGACTGGAAGACCTGCCCATGATCCCCGCCAGCTTCGGCATCAAACTGATCGAAAATGCGGGTGTAAAGAAACAGTTCAAGGTAATTGAACAGCTGGTGCAGCAATGCGAGGAAGTGATCAATTGTGGTGACGCCGGCCAGGAAGGGGAGCTCATCCAGCGATGGGTATTGCTCAAAGCGCAATGTACGGCTCCGGTAAAAAGACTTTGGATCTCCTCCTTAACGGAAGATGCTATCCGTGAAGGTTTCCAAAAACTGAAAGACGCAGATCAATACAATAACCTCTATGCCGCAGGCAGCGCGCGCGCTATTGGCGACTGGCTCCTGGGCATGAATGCCACACGCCTTTTTACAAAAAAATTTGCACAAGGCAAAACCGTGCTGTCTATCGGTAGGGTACAAACGCCAACGCTGGCTATGATTGTGGCGAGGCAGAAAGAGATCAACGCTTTTGTATCTGAAGAATACTGGGAGCTCAAAACCATTTACCGTGAAACCGAGTTCACCGCTACCATCGATCGTATCAAAATACAGGAGCGCGCAGAGAAAGGACTGGCCTATCTGAAAGAACATCCTTTCGAGATCACCAGTTTTGAAAGAAAGGAGGGGAAGGAAGGAAACCCTCGACTGTTCGACCTTACAGCCCTGCAGGTGGAAGCGAATAAGAAATTCGCATTCTCTGCCGATGATACACTGAAATATATCCAGAATCTCTACGAGAAAAAAATGGTCACCTATCCCCGGGTAGATACCACTTACCTGTCCGAAGACCTGCATCCGAAGATCGAAGGGATCATGAAGGACCTTACACCTTATGCAACGCTTACCGCACCCATCCTGGCGCAGCCGGTCCCGAAGCTCAAAACCGTCTTTGATGATAAGAAAGTGACTGACCACCATGCCATCATCCCCACCGGTGTTTTCCCTTCCAATCTCAACCTGGAAGAAAAGCGTATCTACGACCTGGTGGCGCGCAGGTTCATCGCGGCATTTTATCCGGAATGTAAGATCGCCAATACCACTGTGCTTGGAAAAGTTGGACAAGTGGAATTCAAGGCAACGGGAAAACAGGTCCTGGAACCAGGCTGGAAAGAGGTATACGCTAATGATGCCGCTCCCAAAAAAGAAGGGGAAGAAGAGGAAAAGATCCTGCCCGTATTCACCGTTGGAGAAACCGGCCCACATACACCCAGGGTACACCAGGGAAAAACAACTCCGCCAAAAGCCTTTACGGAAGCCAGTTTGCTGAGGGCGATGGAAACTGCGGGAAAGCAGGTGGATGATGAAGGGATGCGCGAGCTTTTGAAGGATAACGGCATTGGCCGTCCATCCACCCGGGCTAATATCATCGAAACGCTTTTCCGCCGGAAGTATATCGAAAAAAAGAAAAAGAACATCTTTGCCACACAGACCGGCATCGATCTCATTGATACCATTCAAACAGAACTACTGAAAAGCCCGGAACTAACGGGGATCTGGGAGCGAAAACTACGTCTCATTGAAAAAGGCGAATACACCATCGATACTTTCAAGCAGGAGCTGATCCAGATGGTGATCGATCTCACGGTGGAAGTGAAAACGGCCAATTACAAAGTGATCGCCATTGCTGAAAAAAAAGCGCCACCTGCAGAAGAAAAGAAGAAAGAGGCAAAACCCAAAGAGCCTAAGAAACCTGTGGTGATAGAAGAACAGCAATGCCCGAAATGTAAAGAGCATCCGCTGAAAAAAGGAAATACTGCCTATGGCTGCGCCAATTTCAAAGTGTGCGGCTTCAAACTGCCTTTCGAGATCTTTGGAAAGAAACTTACAGACAAACAAATTGCCGACCTGCTTGCCAAAGGCAAGACCTCGAAGGTAAAAGGGTGGAAGCTGCCGGGCGCTGAAGGAGAATCGGAAGGCAAGCTGGTGTTGAATGCAGGTTTTGACTTTGAAATAGAAAAATAGAATGATCAAATAGGATAAGCTGTGATGCTCTTCGTTTCAGACAATACAAAGAAGCTTTGCACCGTGGTGATATTGGGCAGCTTTGCCAGTTTGTTGCGGTAGAAATCGTGGTAGGCGTCCATATCACTGGTTGCTATCCTGAGAACGAAATCGAAAGTTCCCGTCATCTGGAAACATTCCATCACTTCAGGGAATTTGCTTACTTCCCTTTCAAAAGTAGCCAGCGTTTCTGCGGTATGATCGTGCAGGAGTACCTGCGAGAATGCGATCAGGCTTTTGTTGATCTTCTTCCTGTCTAAAATGGCAACCACCCGTTTGATGTATCCCTGTTCCTTCAGCCTGCGTACCCTTTCATGCACGGTGGCAACCGACTTGTTAAGTTGAGAAGCGATTTCCTTATTGGTTAAGGAAGCGTCTTTCTGGAGTATCCTGAGGATGTTGAGATCAAACACATCTAATTCTGCCTGGGCCATGATGTAAAAAAGAATAATTGAAAGATGGAAAAACAGAAAATTCCGGATAAAATTACGAAAAATCGTCCTGTTTCCATAAAATTTACGGGATTCAGGCTTAACTATTGGAATAAATATGGGTACTCCGCAACTTTATGGAAACGAACAAACGATGCCTATGTTGTTTACATCAACCGTTGCGGAGAGCAGTTCATACAATGAACAGGAGTTACTGTTAAGAGTGGCGAAAGGCGACCAGCAGGCATTTTCGCGGATCGTTGAACGTTATGCTTCACTGATCAGTATGCATATGTCTGTCCGTGTGAAAGACACCATGCAGGCGGAAGAAGTGATGCAGGATATTTTGATGAGCATCTGGAAGCACCGCGACAAGCTGCCGGAGATGCAGAACTTCGCAGGCTTCGTGTATGTTGTAACAAAGAACAAGGTAAAGAATCAACAGAAGAGGAAAGATGCTATCATGCCTGAGTTGACCGAAGAGCGGGCTGAGCAATCCCTGGCCGCTTCAGATTCTACAATGGAATTGAAGGAACTGAGATCTATCCTGTACCGTGCTATCGAGATGTTGCCACAGAAGAGAAAGGAGGTTTTCAAAATGAGCCGGCTGGAAGGGTTCAGCAATGAGGAGATCGCTGAGAAATTGAAATTATCCAGGAATACGATAAGGGAACATATCCGTGAATCGCTTGCTTTTTTGAGAGGCTGCATTCCTCCCTGTTTTCTCTATACCGATTATTGTACTTGTGTTACGGCTTCAAAAGAAACCAGCACAGCCAGGTTGGTAGCATAGTCTTCGTTGTACAATTATGATTGTACATTTGCAGTAAATAGGCATTCATGGAAGATTATGTAATTGTTGTGAACAGGATCGAAGAGCTGCAAACCATCAAAGACAGGCAGGAACTGGAGCTCATCTTTGAGAGAGCGAAACGTACTATCATCGGCGGCCAGGAAGTGATCCTTGTCAGACAGAACAGCGATGGGCAACAATACAGGTTTGAGACTTTTTCCAATGAACAGGATTTTGAAGAATACAGGAAGCGGGTTTTTCGCTTTTTGTAGTAAGTGATCATATAAAAAAGTACGCCTTCAGACCTGACCCTGAAGGCGTTTATAGTTTTATACTTTTCTATCTTTTCTAAAACGATCTTTTCTTTTCCTCATTTCCACTTTTCCCTGCATTCTTCACATACTTCTCCAACCAAGCATTTTGTTCATAGAGCATATGCAGGATATTCTCCCGTCCGCGGTAACCATGTGCTTCATAGGGCAGCGTAACATAGCGCACAATGCCGCCATGACCTTTCACGGCATTGAACAAACGCTCACTTTGGATAGGGAAAGTGCCGGGATTATCGTCCATTTCCCCGTGGATGAGGAGCATCGGTGTTTTGATCTTATCGGCATAACTGAAGGGGCTCATGGAAAAATACAGATCCGGCGCCTGCCAGTAGGTGCGGTCTTCATTCTGGAAACCGAAGGGCGTAAGTGTCCGGTTATAAGCGCCGCTTCGTGCGATACCTGCCTTGAACAAATTCGTATGTGCCAGCAGGTTAGCTGTCATGAAAGCGCCATAGCTATGGCCACCTACAGCTACACGGTTCCTGTCGCCCACGCCCAGCTCAGCCAGTTTATTGATGGCGGCTTCTGCGTTCATCTTCAACTGGTCAACGAAATTGTCATTGGGTTTCTTACTGGCGCCGGTGGCTACAATGGGCATTTCTGCATTATCCAAAACTGCATATCCCTGTGTAACCCAGAATACAGGACCTCCATAGCTCACCATTGTGAATTTATCTTCGGAGCCGCGGACCTGCGCTGCATCTGCAGCGGAGTTGAATTCACGGGGATAGGCCCACATGAGTACGGGGAGCGGCCCATCTTTTTTTGCATCGTAATTCTTAGGAAGATAGAGATCGCCGCTAAGGTCTACGCCATCGGCCCTCTTGTACGTGATCTTCCGTTTGCTGATGCCTTCCAGTTGCGGATAGGGATTGGTGAAATGAGTGATGGGTTGATCTGCAATGCGAAGTACCAGGTTTTTGATGTAATAGTTCGGCATGTCTTTCTGGGATTCCCGGCGGGTGATCAATACCAGCTTTTCCACATCGGGAATATCTGTCACGTATTCAAAACTTCCTTCGGTACAACGCCAGATGATCTCATTCTTTTTGGTGGCGAGATCAAATTTGGCAATGAAGGGAAGATCTCCTTTTGGTGAGCTGCCCACGGGGTTGTTCATCAGCATTTTTGTATTGTTGTCGATCAGCCTGATCACGCTTCGTCCATATTTATTCTTTTCTGTTACAGGATTTCCTGGATTGCCGTAGGAGTCGGTAGAATTCCGTTCCAGCAATGTTTCGAGCTGGCCGGTGGATGGATCGAAACGGCTCATGCGGCCAGACTGTTTACTGGCAAGTCTTTCATTGACGAGCGCGAATTTTTCATTCCCCCATCTGATGCCTGAAAATCTCCAGCTTGTTTTGAACAATTCTTTTGCTTTTCCGGTGAAGGGAGCGCTCAGCGCATATACGGCATCGTGATAATCTGATTTGCTTTTATAGATGCCACTGTCCAGTGGCTCGCACCAGGTGATGGTGGCTGCTTCGTCATCCCGCCAGTCGAAACTGCGGGGCGCATTCAATACATTATCGTAACCTGAGGGGGAGAGTTCAGAAGAAGGGAGTTCTGCCAGCGTTTTGATGATCTTCCCGTTGAGATCAGTGATGTTCACGGTTGAATTGAATCCGTTGGCCGGCACAAGGTAGGAGAATGGTTTCCTGATCACGCGGGTGAGCAGGAATTTTTTATCGGGAGATATGCTGTACATTGTATAGATAGCAGGTTTTCCGATTTTCGTTTCTACTCCATTTACATTTTTTACCAGTTGTACAGTACTGTAAAAAGCGAATAACTGCTCATCGTACGGAGATTTGATCAGGTCCTGGTAAGTGCGGCTGGGCGCCACCTTCCCGAGATTCTGCTGAATGGCCGGGCCGGAAGGCATCAATGATCTCACCGGCGCTGCGGATGCGGGTTGCAGCGTTGTTTTATAAAGGATCGTGTTGTTGTCCATCCAGGTGAATTCCTGTCCGAGCACCACGTTGAGGGCTTGCTTATTCAGTTTGGTGGCTTTGCGCGTGGCGATGTCGATCACATAAAGGTCTACGTTCTTATTGGTGGTATTGGTGAAGGCGATCTTTTTTTCATCGGGGCTCCAGGCGATATTTCCAGCCAGCATATTCTGCGGCAATCCGGCAACAGGATATTCTTTTCCAGCTTTGATATCTTTCAATTTGAAATTGTTGATGAAATTCTGACGGCTTGGGGCATAGTTATTGGGATTGATCCTTTGCCCGGCGATCCTCAGTTCTGGTTGCGCCAGTTCTTCAACTGAGGGATAGCTGTTGCGTTCCATCAGGAGCATCCAGCTGGCCTTACTATCGATACTCACGGCAGGTGTAGGTTTGGCAAGCAGGAGGTCTGCAATTGCCTGGGGAGGCGTCTTGTACCCGTCTTCCTGGGCAAATCCAAAATGAAAAGTAAGGATCCCGATTAATAGCAGGAATTTTCTCATATGCGGTGCTGTTTATGAATAATAGAATAATGGAATTCGACGACAGGAATGCCAGGAACTTTCGCTGGTCAGAAACCGTAAGCGACGAACCTGTTCCTGTACCGGCCTTTGACGACCCTCCGGATCACGTGGTGGTAATTGGTTACCCGGTCCTTTAGACCAGTACCCAACACAGTTCCAATGATCATGGGAAGGAAATATGTTGTAGTGAAAAAATAAACAACAGAGTCTGACTAAACAGATTGCTTCTTTGAATTTCGGAGAGTCCACTCGCTCGCCTCCCGGCGAGTGAGTTTTATTCAGTCGCTTCCGGCGACGCGGTGTTCGCCGGAGGCGAACAAATACAAGTCACTCGCCGGGAGGCGAGCGACTGCCAGCTTCTCCGACTTTTTAGTCAGCCTCTATTCATACAGAGCTAAGCGCGGGCTTCAGCCAGTTCTTTGATCCTGTCGCCCGCTGTTTGCAGGAATTCTTCCGAGGCTTCCACATAGTTGGGCGCTTTATCACCCAGCGCTTCGAAATCTCCAACAGTAATTTTCAGTACTGTCTGGTTCTGCCGGTTGATGATGCGGTAATGATAGGCAATATCATAAGCTGAAGGTGGAGATGGCCATCTGGTTACATACAGCTTTGTTCTCAATTCACTATCCGGCTCAAATACAGTTACTGTAATACTGCTCTGGTGGCCATCTTCCAGGTCCCAGACCAGTTTGCTGCCCATACTTAATTTGCTGTCTGTAAAACTGCCGGGCACATCATCCCAAAGGCTGATATAAGAAGTATCTGTCAGCACCTGCCAGATCTTTTCTACCGGTGCATTAATGGCAATATCCCGTTCTACTGTATTCATAAATGTATCCTTTTACATTTTATGCTTTTGCAAACCTTTGTTGTATATAGTCCCAGTTGACGGCATTCCACCAGGCTGAAACGTAGTCGGGTCGCTTGTTCTGGTATTTCAGATAATAGGCGTGTTCCCAAACATCGAGACCAAGAACAGGGAAGCCTTTGAGGTCTGAAACATCCATCAGGGGATTGTCCTGGTTGGGTGTGGAACCGATCACGAGTTTCTTGTCATTGGTAAGTACCAGCCAGGCCCAGCCGCTCCCGAACCTGGTTTTCGCTGCTTCATTGAACTGGTTTTGGAATGCTTCGATGGAGTTGAAATCTTTTTTGATCTGATCGGCGAGAGGGCCTGAAGGCGCATTGTTGTCGGCAGGAGTTCTCAGTGATCTCCAGAACAGTTCATGATTGTAATGCCCGCCTGCATTGTTCCTCATCTTGGTGGAGTATTTTGAAATGCCGGCCAGTAATCCCGGAATGGTGGTGCTGCCGGTGTTCACATTTTCATCTTTTACAGCTTCTCCCAGGCTTTTGGCATAAGAGGCAGCGTGTTTGGAATAATGGATCTCCATGGTAAGCGCATCCACTACAGGCTCGATGGCATTGTAAGCATATTTAAGCGGGGTCTGCGTCCAGGTAATATCTCCGTCTGCATCGCCTCCGGCCGTTTCTCCGGCGCAGGCAACGGAAGATATGATGGGAATTGCAATGGAAGTGGAGAGGGCCGCCTTGCTTACATTTTTGATGAAAAGCCTGCGGGCTGGATTGAAGTTGCTGTTCATGACGACAATTTTATGATGAAGGTATGTGGCGATTCCTACCCGTTAACAAACATTTGCAGGGAAGGTTGACGCTAATCTGCTTGAATCCGCAAAGTTATTGCCAGCCGCTTACGCTTCAGGTCCCAATTTTCCCGTTTTCCTGTTCAGGGCCTTGTGTCAGGGATAAATTCCTGGCCATGATTATCGTATTCATAATCGTTGCAGCTGTGGCCAGTGCGCAAACAGGTAATGGGAAATTGAATGAGGATGAGAAGATGGAGTTGATTGAAAAAATGGAAAACTTTAAATCCAGACTGAACGTTTTCCAGCCGGCCATGGAAGGCATTCATTCTTTTGCATGAAAAAGGGGGAAAAATAACGGCAAAGACCGCACTGATGGGCAATTAAACCAATGGTACAGTTTTTTTGTTTTCCATTAACATGGCTACATCATCCGATAAAAAGATCGTTCCTTCGCAGGAGGAAGGCAAATCCATCACTGCTGAATCTGTGATCGAATTCCCAAATCACAGGGAAGCCGCCATCTTTTTCGATACAGTGAGGTCCCGCCTGATGCAGGTGAACCGGTGGCATGAGATTGCCGGAGGATTGTCTGCCCGTTTTCAATTGATGGATCCGAACGGAGAGCCCGTCAGCAGGGAGCCGCACCAGGGTGATTATTTCAGGATCGATATTCCCGGCCCCGGAACAGTTGCCGGTGAGGGGTTCGACTGGGCGCGAGTGGAAGAGGTCACGCACCAGGTATTGCCCAATAGTGAACGTTATGGATTCCGCGTAAGACCAGCAAGGAATCCTGGTAAGGATGATCTTGACATTGCGCATTTCTTTTCAGCAGCAGCCACCAGCAGTTTCATTGTATACCGGGAAGCTGAGGTAATTACGGCTGCAGTATTTGACCGGAATATCCAACCCAATAAAGACGCCGGGAATATAGTGGACAAAGTCAGGGATCTGATGGCAGGCAGTGCGGGCATGCTGATCTTTTCCAAACTGCAATGGAAAAATCTCACTGAAGGATTGCTGAAAAAGGGGCCATAGTGCTGGCATCACTGCAATTGTGTTTAAAAACAGGATCATGGAATACGAAGACTCCCCGAAATGTCAGATGCAACGCCGGAAACTGGTGGAGGCCATTCAATCCAAAGGCATCAGGGATGCGAGAGTGCTGACCGCCATCGGAAGAATTCCACGTCATCTTTTCATGCCTGAAAGCCTACGTAACAAAGCGTATATGGATAATGCATTTCCTATCGGTAATGAGCAAACGATATCACAGCCCTATACTGTTGCCTATCAAACCTGGTTATTGAATGTGGAGCCGGGCATGAAGGTGCTGGAAGTGGGCACCGGAAGCGCTTACCAGGCTGCTGTACTGGCTCAGATGGGCGCTGAGGTATACACGATAGAAAGGCAAAAGAAATTCTACGATCGCAACAAGCAATTCACCTACCTGCAAAGATTCTCCAATCTGCATTTTTGTTATGGCGATGGGTACAACGGCTGGCCGGAAGCAGCGCCATTCCACAGGATACTGATCACGGCAGCCCCGGAAAAGATTCCCGGAGAACTGATCAAACAATTACTTCCCGGTGGTTTGCTGGTGGCTCCAGTTGGCCGCCCCGGCATGCAAAGGATGGTCAGGATCACGAAAGGAATGGATAATACCATTACCGAAGAACAGTTCGATCATTTTGCATTTGTGCCGATGTTGCCCGGCATTCAGAATCTCCCTGAAGGTGGTGCTTCGCCATGATTGAAGCTCAGAACAATACTCATCTTCCAAACGCCTCCCTGCTTCAGCCATAACTGTGAGAAATTCGCTATGCCAACCCTTTTTTCAGGCTGATCTTTTTCTGTGGTGTAGAAATAATGTTCTCCTGAAATAAGCGCGCCGTAAATATCGCCGTTGTTCCGCATGGGGTACACTTTTACAGTGCCGGGAACGGCTTCTCTTCTGATCTTGAAACTGCCATTGCAAAGATTGCGTGCAAAACCGTTCACCATGGTCTGGTAATCATAACTGGGCCCGCCTTTGTCGTGATAGAATTGAAGGTTCTCTGTAAAGTACTGCCGCATACTGGTAGTGTCGCAGGTATTGTAGGTTTGCCAGAATAAGCTGTCGAAGTGCAGGATGGTGGCAGTCAGTTCTGAATCAGTATTCTGGGCGAAGGAGGATTTGCTGCAAATAAAAATGGAAAAGGAGAAAACGATGCCGCTGATAATTTGTTTCATGATTGTAGAATTTAGCGGCTGAAAGTTGGAATAATGAAGATAGATAAAAACCGTCAATCGGTCAAACCGTAGTAAATTGTGCGTCTCCATTCCTAAAAAAGTATTGGTATGATGATAACCGAAACCAGCCGCATGACTATCAGGGAGCTGACCAGGGATGATGCTGACTTTGTTTTGGAGATCGTGAATTCTCCGGGTTGGCTGCAATATATCGGCGACAGGGGTGTGAAAGATCTTGAAGGTGCGGGGCGCTATATTCAGAAAAACCGCAACAATTACCAGGTCCAGGGATTCGGGTTATTTGCATTGGAATTGAAGGGATCCAAAGAAGTTGCGGGCATGTGTGGTTTGCTGAAGCGGGATTATCTTCCTGCTCCCGATATCGGTTATGCTTTACTGCCGCAATTCGGTGGGCGCGGGCTGGCGCTGGAAGCTGGCAAAGCTGTGATGGAGTTTGCGCAAAAGCAATTGAACCTGGATACAATCTTTGCTATTGTTACACCGAAAAACAGCAGGTCAATTGGATTGCTTGATAAGCTGGGATTTGTTTTCGACAGAACCATTATGGAAGGAGAGGAGTTGCTGGTGTACCGTTGGTCATCAGTGATATGATCGTTAGTGAAAATGTTTTTTCCGGAATTCCTGCGGACTCAGGCCTGTATGCTTCTTGAAGAAGCGGCAAAAATAACTCTGGTCTGAAAAATTGAGCTCTGTTGCAATCTGCGTTACAGTATTCTCTGTTTGAATCAGGTGCGATTTGGCTTCCCTCACCAATTCTTCATAAATGAATTCACTGGCGGACTTGCCGGAGATCTCCTTCACGGTATCATTCAAATAATGAGGCGTTACGTAGAGCAGGGACGCATAATCATTTACCTGCCGCTTTTGCAGATAATGTTGGGACACCAGCTTGCGGAACTGCGAAACCATCTGTTGTCTTTTTGGAACATTGGTTTCTTCGGCAGCGTGTTTGTGCTGGTGCAATCTTTCGATCTCAATGAGCAGGATATTGAGGTACATTCTCACCAGCAGATCATCATTGTGGTTTTCCCTTTTACAATATTCGAAATGCATTTTCTCGAACAGCGATAATAAGATTCCCGTTTCTGTTTCAGTGATCTTCATGAAGGGATCCCTGTCCGGTTGAAAAAATGGATAGCGGCTCAGCTTCACCTGGTTCCTTAGACAGAGCAGGAAATAATCGGCATCGAAGATGCAATGGTATCCTTTCACATCGTTGCTCCAGTGTTCGATGGTATGCAGTTGGTTTTCCGGAATGAAATAAAGCGTATTGGCGCCGAAGTTGTAATTCCTGTAGCCGATGGTTTCACGAATGGAGCCGCGTGTTACCAGCACCAGGGTGTAAAAATTCCTCCTGGTGCTGGTGAATGATTTTTGTTTGTGGAGCATTTTAAGTTTCTCCAGCGGAACTGCTTCAAAGAAATTATGCGTTTTGCTGTTATTGCTCAGTTCGCAACCTGATTGCCCGGGTACAGACAAGTATTGTTGCTGGAAATCTGTTGGATTCCGGATCAATCTCGGTTTACTGCGCGTGCTCATAATCTTCCATTATCAAACTGTTATTGCAGGCCATTCCTGCTTTTGCGCCACCCGCTGCCGCAATGATCACCTGGTGGGCGGAGGCATGGGCCAGATCGCCTACAGCATAAACGCCGGGTACTGTGGTGTTGAACATATCGTCCACCTGTACAGCTCCTTCTTCACTGATCTTGCAGCCGAGTTGTATAGCCAGCTCATTGTGGAATTTGTATTTATCGCCTTTTGAATAAATCCCTGTAACAAGATGCGTGCTGCCGTCTTTTAATTTCACCAATACACCATCGGCAACATCTGTCAATTCATTCAATTCCGTTTCGGTAATGCGGATCTTCTGTTTGTTTGTCCATTTCAGGAATTGCTCTGAGAATTCCATTTTCCCATTGGTGAAAATATGGATGCTCTTGTTGAGGTTGAACACCATTGGTGTAATATGTTCTGCATTTTTTCCGTTCATCAGGATTCCGATGGGTTGGTCTTTCAGCTCATAGCCATGGCAGTAGGGGCAGTGCACGATCTTCGTTCCCCATAATTCGGGGAATCCTTTGATAGCGGGCAGTACGTCTGTAAGGCCGGTTGCCAGTATCAGTCGTCTAACCGTGATCGTTTCATTGGTATCTGTTGTGAGCGTGATCAGGTTATTGTTGGGAATGGCGCTGAGCACTTTTCCTGTTTTGAACTTAACAGTAGTGTAAGGCTCCAGCTGGGCTCTTGCAATACTGAGCAGCTCCAGTGGTGGCGTTCCATCACGCGTGAAGATATTGTGTGCATGTGGTGCAGGTTTGTTGCGCGGACTGCCACTGTCTATCACGATCGTTTTCCTGGTGCTGCGCCCAAGGGCCATTGCTGCTGAAAGGCCGGCAGCTGCTCCACCAATAATGGCTACTTCAAATTCCATTGGCTTATGATTTTTTTGTGTTGATTCCTGTTGTGAAAACAGGGCCTTCCTTCCGGTGATGGTTGCCATAAGCGCTAAAACCGATCTGTTGATGAAAGCTTTCCTGTGCATATTCGGTATTTTTTCGATTAAGGACAAATCACAGGGGTAAAATGACTGATTTTTAACGAAAGCCCTGTTTTCCCTTTATTACAGGCAAAATTAACCAATACGAGTTTGACCTGATTGCACTATTCGTACCTGTTTAGGTACAAATCGCCGGTAGATCCAAATGAAAAACAGGAAAAGTGGAAGAATGAGCGGGAAGAAATTTGGGAAGCTGGATAGGGGGAACCTGAAAGTTAATTGTCTGTTTCTTTGTAGTACAAGAATATCTGTAGTTAGAATTCGGTTGAGCAACATGGTTAGACCAGCATTAGTACCTCAATGCTGGTCTGCCATGTTCACTATTTGGTAAGATGAATATCAATGGGGGAGCCGTTCGCGGAAATAACCATATACCCATGTGCCGGCAATGGCGCTTAATACTACCACTATTACTGCAGCCGTAATTTTTAGTTGCTCAAAGTTGCCTATTACCGATGTCTTTTTCTGTGATAACGGTCACATAACTAAATTACGGATTTTCAGAAGCTTATCTTTTTTTCAATTCCAGGAAGAAATCTAAGCAATTGCCTGCGTGCGAATCCAGGAAAAAATCAGTGTGATGGATGGCGCTGGTAATATCCGGAACCTGTTTGGCGATCAGCAGCCGGTTGTAATTGTTGAGCAGACTGTAAATGCCCCGCAGCATGAAGGCAGGCAGCCGGTATTGCAGGTGCAGCAGATCGTAACGGAGAATTTTATCAACGCTGTTCTTGTTGCTTTCGTAATAATCCATCACCAGCTGATTGCCGAAGATGCCGCGTATTTCAGGGCTATCGAAATGCTCCGCTGCCAGCGCAGCCATTTGCACTGGAGAATACTCCCGTATATGGAAGGGATTACGGGTGAGCGACATTCGTTTGTTGGGTGTGGTGAGATAGAGGATTCCCCCGGTTCTCAATATTCTTTTCATTTCCCGCATCAGCGCATGATCATCACTGATATGTTCTATCACCTGGAAGCAAATAATGGTATCGAAACTTTCATCATTGAATGCAGAAAGGTCTGGCAATATACATCTTCTGAAATCCAGGTTGCCGCTGAAATGGATCTGCGCCGGTCTCTTTTTGTCTACCGCCGTCCAGCTGGTAACATTTCCGCAAAGCATCTCCATACCGTAACCTTCGCCACATCCCAGTTCCAGTACCATTTTGTTGTGAATGGCAGCTGGGGGAATTGCTTTATAGGCAAAAACATGACGCTGATATACATAGTTGTTCGAGTAGCTATGGCTGTTAGCCCGCTCCGCTGTTTTCAATATGCCGATCATATAAGTGGGATTGTTATTTCCTGTGCTTATATGATACACTTGAAGTAAAAAATACCCTTACAGTTACTTTGAAAAGTTAAGGTTAAAATAGATACCAGCCTGCAGCCCGATCCAGCTTTTGGTAAGTGTACCGGCCCTTTGACCTACTTCATCTTTGATGGTATAGAGGGTGTTCATATGATTGCCCAGCATCTCCAGTTCAAATTGTGTGAGCATGTAATGATCTGTATCCTTGAAGAAATTAGTTTTCGATTTGAGCAGGTTGTAAACAGGGCCGAACATGATCCTAACCTGTTCTGAAATCTTGAATTCCATTTTCAGTGCAGCCTGATGCCAGTTTGTATTGATCACTTTGGTAACGGACCTACTGGAATCGTATTTGAAATCCAGTTTTCCGGTGGATAGCTGCAGATGCAGGTCCCATCTGGTTTTTACGGGCATTGAGCCTCCGATCCCGTAGCGAAGCCCGCCTTGTTTCAAATTGGTGGTATAGCCGATGATCCCATATGCATACGTATGTCCTACCAGGATGGAATTGTGGAGGTACAGTACATCGTCTGTTGCAGCGCCAGCTTTTGAGAACCAGCCTTTGTAAATATCGAATTCCTTTTTGTTGCGGTATTTGCGTTCTTTCGGTACAGGCTTTGTGGTGATTGGCAGTTTCGTTTTCTTAATAAACAGTTTTTGTAGCTGGGCTTTTCGGGGAGCAGAAACGGAAAAGACATTGGCAGGTGTTGAAGCAGTAGTAAGTGGAATAATGGATAACCGGACTGCTGTGGGATTCAACAAGGTCTCTGAAGCTGTATGATTTTCCGGTGAAGGCTGAATGCCGGGCTTTGCCGGCATAACCAGTTCTGGTTTCTTTTTTGTTGTAGCAACAGTTTTCCTGGCTGGTAACTGGTCCAGTAAAATGATATGCGTGCCTACCTGCGTATAAGCGATGCCGGTAGTATTCCTGATTTCTGCCAGCAGGGCACTGACCGGCTGCTTCAGCGTTTTGATCCGTAGCGTGCGGGAGGGCGGGAATTTTCGCGTGTTGATAGAAAAGCGAACGCCTGTCTGGCTGGTTACCTGCTGTAATAAGGCATCCAGCGGCCATTCATGTTTGTGCAGCCGCACTTCCTGTTTCAGGTTCTGTGCCCGGGCTCCGATGCATAAGAACAGCAGGCAGGTCAGGCAATTGAATATTCTCATTCTATTCACAACTATTCCCGCTTAAATAGATCTTATTGTTTTCTATCCTGTATTCAATATTGAGGGTGGCTGCAATCACATTCATGATATAATCGATCGATTGGTTCTCGAAGGTACTGCTCATGGTGCAGGTGGCCAGCGCTTTATTATTGAAGATGATGTTAATGCCATAGGCTTTACTGATACGGGCAGCTATTTCTTCCAGGCTGGCATTGTGGAAATCGAAAACGCGTGTGGCATAGCCTGTCTGATTGTGATTGTACTTGCTGGCAAGGGTAAAACGCCGTGCTGCAATATCGTAGATGCCTTGTTGACCGGGCTGCAGGGTGAGGCTATCCGGGCCGGCACACAGGCGTACTGCTCCTGAAGCCAGCGAAACCACAATTGAGTCTTTGTTTTCGAGAATATTGAAACTGGTGCCCAGAATTTTCACCTGGACCGGCCCTGCCTGGATGATGAACGGCCAGTTTGGTCTTTGTTGAATATTAAACCAGGCTTCGCCCTGCAGTTGCAACCGGCGTGTTGTTCCGGTAAATTCCTTCGGGTAAATGATACTGGCGCCGCTATTCAAAACCAGTGAGGAGCCATCCGGGAGAGTATCGTGGAGGAGTTGCAGGTTTGCTTTGCGGGTGATCATCTGCGTTATTACTTCGTCCTGTTTTGTTGTTTGATGAAAAACGAGGAAATACAGGGCTGTTGCAATAAAGAAAAATAAACCGGCAGCGATACTGATCTTGTAAATTATTCCTGTTTTCCATTTTCCGGCAACAGGTTTGTTGCTGATCATAGCCGGGTGAAGTTCCTGCCAGGCAATTTCCTGATCTGGCAGCTGATGAGGCGTTTCTCCGCTCAGCGCCGTCCACATGGTGGAAACCTGCCGGAACCGGTTGTTGTTGTCAGGATCTGTAAGCCAGGTTTCCACCAGGATGGCTTCTTCAGGCGCAGCTTCGCCTGACAGGTATTTTGCCAGTAACTGATCGTTCACTTGATGGTTGGTGTGTTGGCTCATTTTATGTAGTTACATACAGAATGATCATTACCAGAACGCCGGACAATTTCTTCCGGAGAATGCGCAATGCCTTTCCTATCTGTGCTTCCACTGTTTTTACGGAAATACCGAGCTCTTCCGCAATGGCGGCATATTTCATTTTATCGAACCTGCTCTTGTAAAAAATGATCCTGCATTGTGGTGGCAGGCTTTCCAGTGCATCGGTGATCTGCTGCAATCGTTCTTTCCCAATCAGGTTATCGCGAAAGCCGGGTTGCTGGTAAATGGACAACTGCTGTAACTGATAATCTTTCCTTACCAGCTCGTGTCTTTTCGCATTCAAACAAAAATGATACACGGAAGTATAGAGCCAGCTTTGTACGGATTGCTGTTCATCGATCTCCTGTCGCTTTTCCCAGAGCCTGAGGAAAACAGCCTGAACCGCATCTTTGGCAGCTTCATTATTGCGCAGGATGGACCAGGCATAGCGATGCAGTCCGTTCATATGTGTACGGAAATACGTTTCAACGGCTTTCGCCATTTTTGCTTCTGCGCCTGGTATGCCTTCTTTATCTTTCAGAGCAGGTGATTGAAATGGTGTTCTATAATGATAAACACTTGACAGAGAAAACCCTTATGCGCTATGAATCTTTTTTGAAAAAATTATTTATATACTCAGGTTGTTCTTCAGTTCACCACGTGTGATGTCAGGACCGTCGGTTACTTTCCAGACCATATTTCCCAGTCCGGGTTCATTGGTAACGCCCGGTATCACGATCTCCATATCTTTTTTGTTTTTAGCGATGAGGTCCTGCGTCTATTGGCGTTTATAGCTGCAATTTCCTGCCAGGCAAAAAATAGAATGTTTATTTTCCGATGAACTGCCATATGCCCCGTCGGAATGCCTGTTTTACCCTGCTGACCCAATAAATTATTAAATACGTGCAGAGGCTTCCAGCATCGGCAGCAATATTCTTTCATATCCTTTACCTTTGCGTAAAATTTCCCCGATTGAAGCATTTAAAGGCGATCAACAAGTATTTCTGGAAATATCGGTGGCGATTCCTCTTCGGTATTCTATTCATCGTGCTTTCCAACTATTTCAAAATACTTTCTCCGCAACTGACGGGCTTTGTGATTGATGAAGTGCAGCTGGAGCTGATCCAGAAGAATTCACCCGGTCACTATTCCGAAAGAGTAGGTGAGGTAACCAAAAAGCAATCCAATTATGATATTGGCGTAAAAGAACTGATCGATCAGTTCACCAGCGCTGAACTGAGCTTTGGGCAGAAAATTGTGTGGACGGGCATCGTATTGCTGTCTCTGGCCATCCTCAGTGGATTTTTCCTGTTTTTGATGCGGCAGACCATCATCGTGATGAGCCGGCATATCGAGTTCGATCAGAAGAACGAAGTGTTCAATCATTACCTGAAACTCGATTCCAATTTCTATAAGACGCATAGCACGGGAGACCTGATGAACCGGATTGCGGAAGACGTGAGCCGGGTGCGCATGTACACAGGTCCGGCGCTGATGTATTTCATCAACCTGGCGGTGACCATTGGTTTCAGTGTATACTTCATGCTTGCCACCAATGCGATGCTTACTTTGTATGTGCTGGCCCCGCTGCCATTGCTGGCCATCACCATTTATTTCGTGAACAATATCATCAACAGGAAAAGTGAACGGATCCAGAGTCTGCTTTCCGATCTTACCACCAACGCACAGGAATCATATTCCGGCATCCGTGTGATCAAATCCTTTGTGCAGGAAAAAGCGATGTTCTCATTTTTCAATAAGAATGCAGAGGCTTATAAGGAAAATGCGATCGGGCTGGCGAAAGTGGAAGCCATCTATTTCCCCAGTATGGCGCTGCTGATCGGGCTGAGTACCCTGCTCACTATCATGATAGGTGGAATCTATGCCATCCGTGGCGATCAATCCATTACAATCGGTACTATTGCTGAATTTGTGATGTATGTGAACATGCTCACATTTCCTGTAAGCGCTATCGGTTGGACGGCCAGTATGATCCAGCGCGCAGCGGCATCACAGAAACGCCTGAACGAATTCCTGGATACGACGCCTGCCATCGGGGAGCCGGTTGCCGCCATCGAACCATCACTGGATGGCGTGATCGATTTCAATAATGTGGATTTCGTTTATCCGAATACCGGTATACACGCGTTGAAATCATTCGATCTGCATGTGAAGCGAGGAGAGAAGATCGCCATCATCGGGCATACCGGTTCTGGTAAGACTACGATAGCGCAATTGCTGTTGCGCATGTATGATCCCGGCAGCGGAAATATAGAAATCGATAAAACAGATCTCCGGAAAATGGACCTGCAGGGCCTTCGTAAACAGATCAGTTATGTACCACAGGATGTTTTCCTGTTCAGCGATACCATCTCCAGCAATATCAGTTTTGGACTGGATGGCGAACCCGACCTGAATAAAGTGCAGCAGGCTGCCCGCCATGCAAGCGTTGAAAAAGAGATCGCAGGTTTTCATGATCAGTATAATACGATGATCGGTGAACGTGGTGTTACACTCAGTGGCGGACAAAAGCAAAGGATCTCCATTGCACGTGCCCTGATCAAGGACCCGCATATTGTTGTGTTTGATGATTGCCTCAGCGCAGTTGATGCCAGAACAGAAAAAGAAATTCTCGGTAACCTGAACCGTTACCTTAAAGACAAGACTGCTATCATCATTACGCATCGCATTTTTACACTATTTGACTTTGATCAGATCATCGTGATGGAAGATGGGAAAATGGTGGAGAAAGGAACGCACAGCGAACTCCTGGCCCAAAACGGGTATTACTCATATTTGTATGAACAACAACTACTGGAACGATCCGATACTTCTGACGACAATTAAGTAGTTAACTTACTATTCTCCGGTTAAATAAAACCACGTAAATTCCGGCCGGAAATTTTGCCGGTTCAAAAACAATATTATATTTGTGCCTACTTTTTTGTAAAACTGCCAATTATTAAACTGCAAAATTAAAATGACTGTGGCGTACGAAAACAACGACAAACGAATGGAAAGCGTTTACAGTAAGCGCATCAGAGCTGGGAAAAGAAGAACATACTTCTTCGATGTGAGAGCTACCCGCGGCAATGACTATTACATTACCATCACGGAGAGCCGGAAGAAATTCAACGAAAACGGTTACGACAGGCATAAGATCTTCCTCTACAAAGAAGATTTTAATAAGTTCCTGAAAGCGTTGACCGAAGCTGTTGACTATGTAAAGACCGATCTGATGCCTAACTTTGATTTCGATGCTTACAACCACGACCAGGAAAATGAACAGGGAGTAGAAGGTGAAGTGGCCGATGAACAAGTGGACGCTTCGGAAGAGGTGGTTGTGGTAGCCAATGCAGCTGCTCCTTCACATAGCGCATCATCCGATGCAGGTGAAGAAGTAGACAAATGGTAATCTCACTTTAGTCTCAACTTTATTTATTATAAAGCCTCCGGTACCTTATACCGGAGGCTTTTTTACTTTCTACTTTTCCTCTTTTATAGTTTTACGAACCTGGAAACGATGGTGCCTGCATCACGGTGAATTGTAACAAAGTACAATCCTTTCGCCAGGTGTTGCAGGTTAAATTGAAATTGATTCACACCTTGTTTTGCATTTACTTTGGTCTGCCTTATTACCGCGCCCTTGCTATCTGTGATCACTAACTGTAATTCTTCCCTGTTGTTTGTAATGTATTCCACATGCAATGGCTGATCTTTCAAAGGGTTGGGACGAAGCCGCAGCATCGTGTTGCCATCAATACGCTCAGCCCTGGCGATGATGCTCATCACCGTCTGTGCGTCCAGGTTCACCTGACGCACCCGGTAACGTATAGGGGTAGGTGTAACCGCCGTCAACCGAGAAGAGGATGTTCACGGAAGTACAGTTCACTGGTGCTTCGCTGCTACTGCCGGGATCCCAGGAAATGATTGCTGTATTGGCGCCGTTGGCCGTCCAGGAAGTGGCGCTGTTCTGTGAAGTTACCTGGAATGGTGTGGCGCCTGCGGTGGTAACAGTCACATCGGCTTCTGCTGTACAACCACCGCCGGGGGCGCCGTCCCTCACCGTTACCCTGAACTTCATAGAGCGTGCCACCGTGGGCAGCATTTCATAATCAGGAATGGTATTAGCGAGAACAGCAGATATCATCGGGAACACACGACCGGGATTATCATTGGGCGGAAATGACCTGAACAATGGCCCCGAACCCGCTCTGGAACTGGGTTTTTCATTGGTCAGCGGACCAGCGTCCATCTGTTCCCAGCTATACAGCAGGTTGCTCCCGGCATCTGTTGCAGATGCTTTAAGCTCGAAGGGAGTGCCTGGCGGTATGATATAACTGTTATTACTAACCGAAACTACGGGTGATGTATTGCTGGTTTCCGTGATACTGGCGCAGGTGCCAGCGTTCATAGCAAAGCTGGTGATCTGTTCAATGCTTCCGCCATGGAAATAGAGATCGGTATTGTTCTGGTAGCTATTGCCTGTACAACTCCCTGCATATGCTATGATGGTGGAGCCGCCGCCTGGTTCCCAGGCCGTGCTTTCCGTGGCATTGCTGCCGCACTGCCCATTGCTGGCGGAAAAGGAGTGTGTTGCGCTGAACTGATGGGCTATTTCATGCGCCACCGTTCCGATGAATACAGGTCCCTATTTCGTTTGTGGCTACCCGGGAGAACTCTTCTGCTTCTGCCCCGCAACGAAGGAGAACCGGCAGTTCGATATCTTTTACATAGTACACTACATGTGCGCCAGTCCCGAATTCCGGGGCGCTTGAAATGTAAGCGGCGCCACTGTCTGTAAATATCAATCCATTTACTCCATCAGGGGTGATGGTAATCCTGCCGGTGAATCTTTTCGTTTGCTCATCGCGAAGCCTGTAGGTTTTGATGGAAGGGTAGAGTATTTGTAAGTCGGAGGAGAGTACGGGAGATTCTGTAATGATGTCCGGATGCAGTCCTCCTTCCGGAAGCGGTATCCCAAAGGGAACAGCAGCTACGGGAAAAGGAGCCTGTGCATTTTCCATGGGCGCCAGTTGCTGTAACTGCTGTGCTATTGCTGTATTGAGTTTTACCAGGCGGTGTTTTCCCGGCCAGGGTGATGCTGATAAAGGGCGTCGGGCCATTCCCTGGTCTGTTTGACTCAGATCATTCCAAAGCTGCTCCTGCGCTACACCGCACAGTGAAAGGAACACACTGAACAGTAACAGGACTGAGGGTTTGTTTTTCATATGATGGGGGCAAGGTTTTCCGGGGCGGTAAAATAGCAATTAAATGGCTATCCCCGCATTTTTTTGAAGGCATTGATCAGCCCGTTGGTGCTGGAATCATGCGATGCCACAGGCTTATTGTCTTTCAATTCCGGAAGGATGGCATTGGCCAGTTGCTTGCCCAGTTCAACACCCCATTGATCGAAGCTGAAGATATTCCAGATCACGCCCTGCACAAAGATCTTATGCTCGTAGATAGCAATGAGTTGTCCCAATGTATAGGGAGTGATCTTTTTGATCAGGATGGAATTGGTGGGCCTGTTTCCGGAGAATACCTTGAAGGGCAGGAGGGCTTTGATCTCATCATGCCCCTTGCCTGCTGCAATCAGTTCCTTACGCACCACATCCTTCGGTTTACCATTCATCAGCGCTTCCGTTTGTGCGAAGAAGTTAGACAATAGTTTCGTATGATGGTCCCCGATAGGATTGTGACTGATAGCCGGTGCAATGAAATCGCAGGGGATCATCACGGTACCCTGGTGGATCAGCTGGTAAAATGCGTGCTGGCCATTGGTGCCGGGCTCGCCCCAGATCACTGGTCCGGTTGCATAATCGATTGCTTTGCCGCGGCGGTCAGTGCTCTTGCCATTGCTTTCCATATTGCCCTGCTGGAAGTAGGCGGCAAATCTATGCATGTATTGATCGTATGGCAGGATGGCTTCTGTTTGTGTGCCGAAGAAATCGGTATACCAGAGACCGATCAGGGCCAGGACCACGGGAATATTTTTATCGAAAGGCGTATTGCGGAAATGCAGGTCGGTTGCATGTGCGCCCCGGAGCAATTGCTCGAAATGATCATACCCGGTAGTGAGGGCGATGCTGAGTCCGATAGCGCTCCAGAGTGAATATCGTCCGCCAACCCAGTCCCAGAACTCGAACATATTGGCTTTATCGATACCAAACTTCACCACTTCCTTTTCATTGGTGGAGAGGGCTGCGAAATGTTTGGCCACATGCGCTTCCTCGATGGCTGATTGCAGGAACCACTCACGCGCTGTGAGGGCGTTGGTCATGGTTTCCTGCGTGGTGAAGGTTTTGCTGGCCACCAGGAACAGCGTTTCTTCGGGGTTCACTTTTTTCAATGTTTCGGCGATATGCGTGCCATCCACATTGGATACGAAGAAAGGTTCAATCCCTTCCACCCAAAAAGGCTTCAGCGCTTCGGTAACCATATAGGGGCCGAGATCGCTTCCGCCGATCCCGATATTGACGATGTATTTTATTTTCTTGCCGGTATATCCTTTCCATTCACCACTGTGCACCCTGGCGCAGAAGTCTTGCATTTGCTTCAATACGCGCTGCACATCGGGCATTACATTCTTACCCTCTGCCTTCACCGGTTTGCCGGAGAAATTGCGGAGCGCAGTATGCAGCACGGCGCGGCCTTCCGTTTCATTGATGGCCTCTCCAGTGAACATGGCTTCGATGGCGGGTTTCAGCTCGCTTTGCTGGGCCAGCTCTTCCAGTAGCGACAAAGTCTTATTAGTGATGCGGTTCTTGGAAAAATCAACCAGGATATCTTCCAACTGCAGTGAAAACCTATTGAATCTTTCAGGGTCTTCTTCAAACAGTTCCTTAATCTGGACGTCTTTTATTTTTTTGTAATGCGTGTTCAGTTTTTTCCACACTTCGGTACGCTGAGGTTTAATTTTCGGTAGCATCTGGTTAGAATTATGGTCAAAAATAAAGTGCTTTCAATATTCTTTACTTATCAAGTCATAGGTGTATACACGTAGGATGCGTAAATAATGTTCCTTAAATATTGCGGTCAGGCGAAAATCCCTTCTCTTTACATAGTTACAATTTTTACCCTACGTATTTCCCCTAAACCCTGCAACCTACGTGAATGAGGTACGGACCGGACAGCGAGAGCTGTCCGGTCCTCGTTTATTGTGTATCCAATTTCAAATTTCGTATAGTATCCACCGTTATAGCTGTCATTTCAGGGGTAATACCCAGGTGTAATACCATCCTGATCTGTGTTGGTGACACTGGCAATGCCAGGATTTGTTTTGCTTTCAGCAGCTCCGTGATCTGTGCCGGTTTCCGGGGCGCTTTGATTTTTGCGATCACAATATTGGTGCTCACGGGCAACAGGCTCTCCACGTAATCTGTCTGCATCAATGCAGCTCCGATCTGCTGCGCATGATCATGATCTTCAGCAAGTCTACCGATATGATTGTCCAGCGCATAAAGTCCGGCTGCGGCCATATAGCCAGCCTGCCGCATGCCGCCGCCAAGTACTTTCCTGATCCTTCTTGCCCTGCGGATAAAATCCTTATTTCCCATCAACACACTGCCGATGGGGCAGCCCATACCTTTATTTAGACAAACACTGATACTATTGAAAAGCGGACCATAATCACTGGCTGCCTGTTGCTTTGCCACCAGTGCATTGAAAAGCCTGGCGCCATCGAGGTGCAGCAGGAGCCGGTGCTCATCGCAAACCTCGCGGATGCGCCGGATCTCCTCCAGGTCATAACAACTGCCACCCCCGCGATTGGAAGTATTTTCCAGGCAGACCAGACTGGTCCTGGCCTTATGTACATCATCGGGATTGATGGCCATCACTACCTGCTCAGCCCTGATCCTTCCCTGTTCACCCTCCAGCGTGCGCACCTGCGCCCCTGAATTGAAAGCAATTCCGCCCCCTTCATAAATGTATACATGGGCCGACTGCTCACAGATCACTTCATCACCCGGCTGTGTATGCGCTTTTATACCGATCTGGTTACTCATGGTGCCGGTTGGACAATATAGTCCTGCCTCCATATTGAAGTGGCTGGCCATCCTTTGTTCCAGGAGGTTTACGGAGGGGTCTTCACCAAAGACATCGTCGCCCACCGGGGCCTTCATCATGGCTTCCAGCATGCCCGGGGTAGGGAGGGTGAAGGTGTCTGAACGGAGGTCGATCATGGAAAAAATATTAGGGTACGAATGTACACATTGGAATTCGCAATCCAATTGCCCGCATGTTACGTATTTAAAGTGGAGCGGGTGGTGCCGCTCCGATTCCAGCGATTCTCAATACCCGAAAAAGAAAATTTGATCCGTTCCCGGAAACTGCCGGTCCCTCATTGGTGGGCGACCGGCTTTTTGTTTTTGTTTTGTGATGGGGGAGGCGGCCGGCGGGGGAATATGATCTGCGGCTGATGAAACAAACCGGCGCGGGAGGATATTTTTTGTTCTTCTGTGGGGAGAGATGGGCAGTGGGAATGCTATGGGACTTCTTCGCTTATGTTTCATAGGCCGCGACCCATATTCCCTCCGGCGGCCTTGAGCGCCGATAGAGCATCGGCAATAAAACAATAAATTAAAAGGCGTTCGCAAGTAATATCGGGGCGAGGATGGCCGGCAATTTTGAGAGAGCTATCAATTTTCTATGGGATAATAGAGTAGCCGCTGGCGCTGTTCCGGAGCGGTTGGGAAGGAGGGATGGGGAACAGGTGCATCAGCGAAAGTAATGGCGGTCAGTTTTGCTTGAGAATTGGACAGAAGGTTGTTGCTGAGAGATGGGGAGTTGATTGATGACTTATGTATGAAGATGAGGGGAAAGAATGATAATGGAAATAAACGGTGAGGAGTTGAATGAAGGAGATTGCAAAAAGCAAAAAAAGGGAAAAAAGAAAAGGAGAAATACAAAAAATAGAAAATCCATGTGAATAATCCGGTTTTCTAATATTCCATCATTGTATCAGCACTGCTGCACATTCGGGGGCCATAAGCGAAGGGGTATCTCATTCAGGGCCTTGAAAATATAAGCGATGAGGCCGGGCAAAGAATCCACCGCCCCATCTTCCTTACTACAGAAGAAAAAAAATCCTCCCGCGTTGGTATATTTTCCAGACCTGAATGAGACCCCCTGAGCGAAAAATTATTTTGGTATCGTTCGGGATGCTTCAAACCTCGCCAGCGTATCAGCTCCTTTCAGCAGCGACAACCATTTGCCCTGTATAAAGTAGCCATCAGTATTATTGATCGACTGCATCAATCCATCCTCTACTTCCATAGCTCCCTGGCAGAACATTTTGGTACTGGCCACTCCGTTGAATTTGAGGGAGGAGCCATTCAGGCTGTAAGACCCGAAGTACCTGTTGCATCCGCCGCTGCCAAACACCCTTCCGGTATCCAGCTGCATGGTCACTTCCTTGGGAGTTTTGGGCAGTTCTCCGTTGATAGAGCCGAGTTTTATGAGCTTCCAGGATGTGCCTTCCAGCTTTTGGTTTCCGCCAGTGGTATTCATGCTGTTGCTGCATGCTGCCATCATTAGCGTCACCGCCATACCGGATAGGGCGAACGATAATTTTTTCATGCATTTGTATTTACAGGTGAAAGATGTTTTTGAAGTCATCTTTCTACGGTATGGGATGCTTTCGATTATACTGCATCAAATACTACCAGTAATGCATATACTACACCGGGGATCCAGAAAAGCAGGGTGAGGATAAGGCTGATCCAGAATTTGCTGTTGATCTCACCTTCTTTCAGGTATACAGCCAGTGGCGGAAGTAGGATAGCGAGAATAGCCAGCAATACCTGGTCTGTTTCTGCGGCTTTGCCTGCACGTTTGTCTGCCTTATATTCCTTCAGCATCTTTTTGGCGTCCTTCAGTCTTTCTTTCCTTTCCTTGCGGGGAAGCGCCCTGAATGATTCCATAGCTGCTTTTACTTCAGCAGGTGTGGGTTCTGTGGACCCGGGCACAGTTACGGGAACAGGCTCAACAACTGCAGCGGCAAGAACAGGGGTGGTGATGGTTGTGAGTGCAAGAGCAGCACAAACAAAGAGACGAGTGTGAAGTTTTTTCATAGTGAGTAATTTGTGATGATTATAGCACAATGTTAATGATTTTGTAATTAGCAAGTATAAAAAAAGCTACCGTCTGTTTTCACAAACGATAGCCTATAGCTTTTCGGTTAATGCTTACGCTACAGCGTAGCCTGTTCCCTGATATTGTTGCCACTTGCCTTGGTTGCTTTGATCAATTCAAGAACTCTTTCACGAACATCCTCTTTGAGCCCTGAGATCTCGGAGGAGAATACATCTTTCAATTCATCCAGTTCATCGGCAGACGCTCCAATCAAACGGTTGAACTTTTTCCTCAATGCACCGGCGCTGTCCGAGATCTTTTGACGGGTTTCCGCTCCCGATGCCGGGGCACACAACATTCCGATGGCCACTCCCGCCAATACCCCGGTTAATGTGCCGAGCATTACTTTTTGTGTACTCATAGCTGCTTATTTAAATGATGAATAATACAATTGGGCGATACCTGATTTTTTTTCAAGAATCCTGCCAGAACGGCCCGGGCTATTAAAGGGGAATTAAATCTGTTACAGCAATTTACATATAATAATTGTACAATGCTTTTCCCGCCTTTCTTTTCATCGAAATAAAACAAGTCTCCGGACGTTACTGTTTCCGTTCAATATCCTGAAAATTACCTTATATGCAAACCCGCGGCCAGGCTCTGATCAGGCAATGGAAACAACTCCGGTCACTGGGCGTTACCGGCGGTATGGACGATTTTGAACGGCGCAAGCTGATCATTTTCAACCAGCTCAACTGTATCAGCATGCTGGCAGGACTGATGCTGATCTTCGCCGGCCTGTTCAGTAACCGGCACCTGCCGCCCCTGACCTGGTATGTGTCCCTGGCCCCGATTCTTATCTGTACCCTGGTGCTTTGGCTCAATCACGAAAATCATTACCGGTATGCCCGGCTTGTTTACTTCGCGTTATACCCCCTTGTAACCTGTATCGTTTATCTCGGGAAAGTGAATGTAGGGGTGGGGCTCTTCTTCCTTTTGTATATCGTGATCGCCGTTTTTTTCCTGCAAAGAATGGTAAGCATGGTGTTCTCCTTTCTCTGGAGCAGCAGTTGCTACCTGCTGGCGGTTGTTGTTCCCCGTGAGTACTACTTTCAGTTGTCGGAGATCAGCTACTGGGTATTTGCATTCAATCATATCCTTGCACTGGGATTCATCTTTTATGCACTCTTCCTGATCAAGCAGGAACATATCCGTTATCAGTATACGCTGATGGTGAAAAGCCGCGAGCTTCGCCAGCAGAACCTGGCTATCGGCAAACAAAAACGGGAGATCGCCGAAAAAGCAACATTGCTTGAATTGCAGACCAAAGAACTCACTGAGCTCAATCAAATCAAAACTAAGCTGTTCTCCGTGATCGCACACGACCTGAAAACGCCGATGTATGCCCTGCGTAATCTTTTCCTCAGCATGCAGCAGGCAAAGCTTTCCGCTAAAGAGATCAAAGAAATGATCCCCGGAGTTACCAATGAAATGAATTATGTGACCAGCCTGATGGAGAACCTGCTGCTCTGGGCCAGATCACAAATGAGACAGGAAACGGTACAGCCGGAAATGCTGGACCTACATCATATGATCGATGAAACGGTAGCCCTGCTGCGCCTGCAGGCGGACAATAAAAAGATATGGCTGGAAACCAGCTTGCAGCAACCGGTGTATTGTTATGCCGATCGTGAAATGATCAGCCTGGTATTGCGCAATATCCTCTCAAATGCCATCAAGTTCACACCGGCACATGGCACCATCTGGGTGAGCGCCAGGGAGCATGAAGCAATGGTGGAAATTGCTGTTCAGGATACAGGTATTGGCATGAGCGAGGAAGCCATCACGCAACTTTTCGGAGATCATTATTACACCACACGCGGCACCAACAGTGAAACGGGAACAGGGCTGGGACTGAAATTGTGCAGGGATTTTCTTGAGAAGAACGGGGGATGCATTAAAGTGAACAGCAACCCTGGTGTAGGAAGTACTTTCTCGGTTATATTACCTCGTTATGAGACGGTAGAGGACGAGCAGGAGTTGCAATATGCATAAAATGGAAAAGGATAAAAAACGGAGGTTTCGATCACTCAAAAAAGGCTGAGAACGGCCTTCTTTTTTTGTCCAATGCACAATAGAAATTATCCATTATGCTAATGATCTTTCCCTGAGTTTCTTATCCTTTTCCGGATAATTTTTGTTTACTTCAAGACTGTTTTGAAGAAGTCCTGCATGTCTTTCCAGGAGGCGGTATCTGCTGCAGCATTATAGGAGATGGGCATGTTGAATTTTTTTCCTTTCTCCGTTGCTTCAGGATTGCTGAAAGCATGCGTGGCGTCTGCATATTGCTTGAATGTATAAGGCGCACCCACAGAGTCCAACTGCTTTTTGAAAGCAGCGATCTGATCTGGCGTCACATAGGAATCTGCCTCTCCGTTGCACACCAGGATATTCGCTTTGGTAAGACCCTTCTGAGGAACTACACCGCCTTCCAATGCGCCGTGGAAACTCACCACGCCTTTGAGGTTGGAGCCGAGCTTGGCGGCATTCAGCACCATCGAACCACCGAAGCAGTAGCCTATAGCTGCGATCTGTGCTGTATCCGTAACCGTATTGCCTTTGATGAAAGCGGCGGCGGCATCGAGGCGTTGCTGTGCAGCTTTGGGGGCCTGGTACCAGGGCATGGCATATTCTTTCGCTGTTTGGGGGTCTTCTGCTATCTTCCCCTTTCCGTAAAAATCCACTGCCATGGCGATATAACCCAGTTTTGCCAGTTCACGCGCACGCATTTTGGGATATTGCGTGAGGCCCCACCATTCCGGAACGATCAGTATGGCCGGGCGTTTGGTGTTGATGCTTTCATCGTAAGCAATGTAGCCATTGAGGGTATCTTTCCCGTCTGTATACACCACTGATTCCTCTTTGATCACAGGCGATGCGGGGTTAATTTTAGTGGCTTCGCCTTCTTTTTTGGTATTGTCGGCATTGTTGCAGGCGGCAAAAAATGATGCGGCCGCAAGCATTAAAACGTAGGTCTTCATGATATATTTGGTTGAAGGGTGAAGTTCGGAAAAAGTCCGCAATCGGTTAGTTTTTTGTAACTTGCGCCCCTATGACACAAGAACAAATCAAGGCTATGAGGGACCGGATTGTGGTCCTGAGGAGGTTTCTTTGACGTCGATAACAGACGTGATAAGATCAACCAGGAAAAACAATTGAGTTTATCTCCCGGGTTCTGGGACGATAACAAACGCGCCACAGAGATTCTCAAGAACATCAAGCAGAATGAATACTGGGTTAAGTTGTACGAAACAACTGTTACTTCGGTAGAGGATTTTGCTGTGCTCTTCGATTTCTGGAAAGCCGGTGAGGCAACGGAGGAGGAAGTCCGCGTTGCGCACGATGAAGCTATCAGTCATCTTGAAGATGCCGAGTTCAAGAGTACGCTCAATCAACCTGAGGACGAACTGCCTGCCGTGCTGCAGATCAACAGCGGCGCCGGCGGAACAGAGAGCCAGGACTGGGCCGAAATGCTTGCACGCATGTACCGCATGTACGGTGAGAAGCAGGGATGGTCCGTTACGGAACTCGACTGGCAGGATGGCGATGGCGCAGGCATCAAGAGTGCTACGCTCCAGTTTGACGGACCATTCGCTTACGGCTTCCTGAAAGCCGAAAGCGGCGTTCACCGGCTGGTGCGCATCTCCCCGTTCGACAGCAATGCCCGCAGGCATACTTCTTTCGCCAGCATCTATGTATATCCGTTAGTAGACGACAGTATCGAGGTGGAAGTGAACCCGGCCGATCTTGAATGGGAATTCTACCGTTCAGGTGGTAAGGGTGGTCAGAACGTGAACAAAGTGGAAACCGCCGTACGTCTGAAACATATTCCCAGCGGGATCATCGTGGAATGCCAGAAAGCGCGTACACAGGGTGAGAACAGGGAAATGGCATTACAGATGTTGAAGAGCCGTCTCTACGAAGAAGAGCTGCGCAAGCGCGAAGCATTGAAGAATGCTGCCAATGCCAACAAGAAGAAGATCGAGTGGGGTAGCCAGATCAGGAGCTATGTTTTCCATCCTTACAAAATGATCAAAGACCATCGCACCGACTTCGAAGTAGGTAACGTACAGCCCGTGATGGACGGGGATCTGAATGGATTCATCAAGGCTTACCTGATGATGGAAAAGGAAACTGCCTAATTACCATTGCTCAAAAACAAAAACTACATGATATGAATCTTGGATATTTTTCATACCCTATGCCAGCGAATGAGCCGGTATTGAGCTATGCTCCGGGATCCCCGGAAAAAAAGCGACTGAAAGAAGTTTTGGCAGAGCTGAAAAATACACAGGCTGATATCCCGATGTATATCGGTGCAGAAGAAGTGCGCAGCGGCAAAAAAGTAGCGCTCCGCCCGCCTCATGAAACTGCCCACACACTGGGGCATTTCCATGCAGGAGACGCCAGCCATGTTACCAAAGCCATCGACGCAGCACTCGCTGCCAGAGAGAGCTGGAGCAACCTGAGTTGGGAGAACCGCGCCAATATCTTCCTGAAAGCGGCTGACCTGATTGCCACAAAGTATCGTCCGTACATGAACGGTACCACCATGCTCGGACAGAGCAAGAATGCTTACCAGGCTGAGATCGACAGCGCATGTGAGCTCATCGATTTCCTTCGTTTCAATGTTCATTTCCTGAGTGAGATCTACCGTCAGCAGCCGATCAGCGCGCCAGGGATCCACAACAGGCTGGAGTTCCGTCCGCTCGAAGGTTTCGTGCTGGCCGTAACGCCTTTCAACTTTACTGCAATCGGCGGTAACCTGCCCACTTCCGCAGCCATGTGCGGCAATGTAGTGGTTTGGAAACCTGCCAATACACAAGTATATGCCGCGCAAATGTTCATGCGCATTCTGAAGGAAGCTGGTCTTCCAGATGGTGTGATCAACCTCATTTACGTGGATGGTCCTACAATCGGAAGCGTTTGCTTCAGTCACAGGGATTTTGCAGGCGTACATTTCACCGGATCTACAGGTGTGTTCAACAATATGTGGGAAACCATCGGTAAGAACATGCACAATTACAAATCCTATCCTCGCATCGTGGGTGAGACCGGTGGTAAGGATTTCGTGCTCGCACACAAGAGCGCTGATCCGAAAGTACTGGCCACTGCCTTGCTGCGCGGCGCATTTGAATACCAGGGACAAAAATGTTCTGCCGCTTCACGCGCTTATATCCCTTCCAATATTGCAGAGGAAGTGAAAACGCTGCTGGTGGAAGGTATCAACAGTTTCAAGATGGGTACAGTGGAAGACTTCACCAACTTCATCAATGCCGTGATCGATGAAAAGAGTTTCGACAAGATCAAATCTTATATCGATAACGCAAAGAATGATGCCAATGCTTCTGTACTGGTTGGTGGAAACTGCGACAAAACCAAAGGTTACTATATTCAACCTACCGTGATCGAAGCAAAGGACCCGAACTATGTAACCATGTGCGAAGAGATCTTCGGACCTGTACTCACTATCCATGTATACGATGCAGAACAGTTTGAAAAAGCGCTGGAGCTGGTAGACAATACTTCTCCCTATGCGTTGACAGGTTCTATCATCGCGCAGGACAGGTATGCTGTAGAACTCGCTACCAATAAGCTTCGCAACGCTGCCGGCAATTTCTATATCAACGATAAACCAACCGGCGCAGTGGTAGGTCAGCAACCCTTTGGTGGAGCAAGAGCCAGCGGCACCAACGATAAAGCGGGATCTATCCTCAACCTCTATCGCTGGTTGAGTGCAAGGACCATCAAGGAAACTTTCAACCCTCCGGTTGATTACGGTTATCCTTTTATGTTGGAAGCATAAATATTTTTTTTATCGAAATAAAATTATCAAGAGCGCTTCATGCGCTCTTTTTTTGTGCAGTAACTGTTCCGGATACACGAAAGAAAGAATAGAGGTTAACAAATCGTTACGAACAATTTGTTTTGCTGACCGTTATGTTTGCAGTCATTATCAACGCTCCTTTTAAATTTTCACATTATGAAGAAGGTATTGCTCTCTCTTATTTGCTTAGCCTCTATTGCTACTGCTTCTGCACAATTCAGCCTGGGTGCGAAGGCTGGTGCACAGCTCACTGATTTTCGCGGCGGATCTTATTTTGCAGAAGATTCCAAAATGAAAATTGGTTATTATGGCGGTGCTTATGGCCGTTATCATTTTACAAAAACCATGGCTGCACAGGCGGAAGTATTGTATTCTGCGCAAGGTGCAAAGATCGAAGATGGAAGTGATGATTATGACCACAACCTCAATTACATCACGGTGCCTGTAATGTTCCAGTATCATTTGCCACTGGGTCTTTATTTCGAGACAGGTCCCCAGATCAGCTTCCTTACTAAAGCAGAATTGAAAGATGGCGACGACAAACTGGACGTAAAAGATGCAACAAAGAAAACAGATTTTGCCTGGGTTGCCGGTGCTGGTTACAAGATCACTGAAGAAATTGCGGTGAATGCCCGTTACAATTTTGGTATCTCTGATATCAATGATACAGAAATGGGTGGGAAAGCGCATAATAACGCTATTCAACTTGGTATCAGCTGGAAACTTTTCGGTAAATAATAAGTGGGCCTCAACTGATTTTGAAAATGACTGAAGTGAATACTTCGGTCATTTTCTTTTTTCAATATTAACGGTTGGAGGGGAGCGAAAACGGAAAAATAGCAATGTTTCTTTTGTGATAGCAACTGTTAAAACAGGGGTATGAAATAAAATTCCCATTTCAACGTTGCGCACAGTTGATAAGATTCAATACTCGCTGAAATGCAGCTTAGTAGCTGTTTTTGGGATAAGTGCAAAAATGGGAATTTAAAACATGGCATGAAAATTTCTGCTAATTGTAACATGTAACATATTGTTGGATTCATAACTGCACTATATGTTTGCATCCGTAAATGAAAACGGGATTTTTCTGTTAGCATTTACAACAAGTCAATAAACTAAACAAGAAGAAACATGAAAAGGATTTTTTTGCTGCTTGCTTTTGCCGGAACATTTGTTGCAGCTAATGCTCAAACAAAAATTGGTTTAAAAGGTGGAGTGAACGTAGCCGATTGGGGTGGGGAAGATGCTGATAATTGGGATTCCAAAATAGGATTGCATGTAGGTGGTTATGCCAACTTCGCAGTAGGTAATAAATTCAGTATTCAACCTGAGTTGGTTTATTCAACGCAGGGAGCAAAGGCAGACAGATCCGGTGATGATTTGAAAGCAAGATTCAATTACATCAATATCCCTGTGATGATAAAGTACGAACTTATTCAGGGATTACATGCACAATTGGGCCCTCAGTTTGGTTTTGCAGTAACAAGAAAAATGAAACAGGGAGATGTTACCGTAGATGTAAATGATGCATACAAAGGATTCGATCTTGGCCTTGGTCTTGGCGCCAGCTATCAATTCCCTTCTACTCCAGTAGGCATCGATGCCCGTTATATATTCGGTCTGAGCAGGCTGGATGATGACGGTGATCTCAAACGGTTCAACCGCGTATTCCAACTGGGCATTACATACACGCTTTGGAGCGAAAAATAATCTTCTGTAAATAATTCAACAGCGAAACCTGCAATGATGTGAAAGCATCAGCGGCAGGTTTCGCTGTTTTAAGGATGCAAAGCAACCGTTCCAATAATTTGGTGTTATTTTGCCTCTTTGAAGTATTTTTATAAAAATTTCGGGTTTGAAAACTGTATTGAACGAGCAGCAACTGGCCATTACCATCAAGAGATTAAGTCACCAGATCCTGGAGAACCATACCAACCTGGAAAATACTGTTCTTATCGGTATTCAGCCGCGCGGCGTTTTTGTGAGCGACCGTGTGGTGCAGGAGATCCGTCAGATTGTGCCACCCGGCACCGTGCAGTATGGAAAACTGGACATTACTTTTTACCGTGATGATGTGCGCAGGGAATTGCATGTTCCCAATCACACCGATATATCATTCAGCATCGAGAACAAGAATGTAATCCTGATAGACGACGTGCTGTATACCGGCCGTACCATCCGCGCCGCGCTGGACGCCCTGCTGGATTTCGGCAGGCCAGCAAAAGTGGAGCTCTGTGTGCTGGTAGACCGCCGCTTCAGCAGGCAGCTTCCCATCCAGGCCGATTATGTAGGCAGGTCCATCGATTCCATTATCTCCCAGAAAGTGAAAGTTTTCTGGAAAGAGAAGGATGGAAAGGACGAAGTTGGCCTTCTCGGAGGTCCTGATGACATGTATTGATTTTTCCTTTAACTTCGCCCCCTGAAATGCGACTTTCTGTAAAACATCTGCTCGGTATCAGGGATCTAACCCGCGAGGATATTCAGATTATTTTAGACACTGCCACAGAATTCAAGGAAGTGTTACAGCGCCCTATCAAAAAGGTGCCTTCTTTGAGAGATGTGACAATTGTGAATTTATTTTACGAGAATTCCACCCGCACAAGAATCTCCTTCGAGCTGGCCGAAAAAAGGCTAAGCGCCGATACCATCAATTTTACCGCTTCCGGCTCTTCCGTTTCCAAAGGTGAAACGCTTCTGGATACTGTCAATAACATCCTTTCCATGAAAGTGGATATGGTAGTGATGCGTCACAGCGCAACCGGGGCCCCCCATTTTCTGGCCAGGCATATTCCCGCAGCCATCATCAATGCCGGCGACGGTATCAATGAGCACCCCACACAGGGATTGCTGGATGCTTTCTCCATGCGCGAAAGACTGGGAAAGCTGGAAGGTTTGAAAGTGGCTATCATTGGTGATATCATGCATTCCCGTGTTGCGATGAGCAATATGTACCTCCTGAAAAAAATGGGAGCGGAAGTGATGGTGGCAGGGCCGCCCACACTGATCCCCAAACATATCCGGGAAGCCTTCGATGTGCGCGTGGAATACAATCTTAGAAAGGCGCTGGAATGGTGCGATGTGGCCAATGTGCTGCGTATTCAACTGGAAAGACAGAACCAGGTGCTCTTCTCTTCACTCAGGGAATACAACCTGGCTTATGGAATCAATAAAAGACTGCTGGAAAGCCTCAATAAAGAAGTTGTGATCATGCACCCCGGACCTATCAACAGAGGGGTGGAGCTGGATAGTGATGTGGCAGACAGCGGGCAATCGATCATCCTGAACCAGGTGGAGAATGGTGTGGCCGTGAGAATGGCTGCCCTATACCTGCTTTCGGGAGGTAGGGATGTGCCAGCGGCATCCTGATTTGCTAAACTTTAATGCATTGCCATGCAAAGAATCGCTTTGTTCCCCGGGACCTTTGATCCTATCACAATCGGTCACCTTGATATTATCAACCGTGCCTTGCCGTTATTCGACAAACTGGTGATCGGTATCGGCCGTAATATCAATAAAGTGCCCATGTTCACCGAGGAACAGCGTCTTGGCTGGATCCGCGAGATCTTCAAAAACGATCCCAAAGTAAGTGCAGTAGTATACGAAGGCCTCACTGTGAACGCCTGCCAGCAGGTAGGAGCACAGTTCATCCTCAGAGGCATCCGCTATGTGAACGATTTCGAATATGAAAAGGCGATTGCAGATATGAACCGCAGCCTTGACCAGAATATCGAGACCGTTTTCCTCACCTGCCTTCCCCAATACACTTCCGTAGCCTCTACACTTGTACGTGATGTGCTGAAGAATGGAGGCGATGTAATGCAGTTCCTGCCCAAAGAAGTGGCGGCCAGCATCAGCCAGCAGCCTGTCAAGTCTAAAAGCTAAGTCTATGATCTGGTTTCAGAAAGATGTTACCCTTGAGCATGTGCATCATCTCCGGCAATCGAACATGGCTGAGCATATAGGGCTCGAGTTCACGGAGCTGGGGCCGGATTTCATTAAAGCAAGTATCCCTGTAGATCATCGCACCAACCAACCTTATGGTATTCTTCATGGCGGCGCATCCTGCGTACTGGCTGAAACCCTCGGCAGTATTGGTTCTGCGCTGGTGATAGATACTGAAAAGTTCATCTGCGTTGGACTTGAGATCAACGCCAATCATATCCGCAGCGTTTCTGAAGGATTTGTTACCGGCACAGCAATCCCCATTCATATCGGGCGTTCAACACATGTATGGGATATTAGGATTGTTGACGGTAATCAAAACCTGATTTGTATCAGCAGACTTACTGTAGCAATTCTTCCAAAGAAATAACAGCGTGCTGCCAGTTGGGGGTGACTAAAAGGGCGGAGAGCTGGCAGTCGCTCGCCTCCGGCGAACACCGCGTCGCCAGAGGCGACTAAATAAAACTCACTCGCCGGGAGGCGAGCGAGTGGGCACAGCGTGTGTAAACTCAATACCCTGCTTTCTGCAGGCATTCTTTCACTGAAGGGAAAGTATTCTTTGTGTATTCTTTCAATGCTTTCGGATTGGCCCATACCAGTTCCGTGATCTGTTCTTCCAGTTGCGGCACCAGCGCCTGGGATTTCGGTGCCGTCATATTGAACCAGAAAGTTTCTTTGAGGATATGATGACCGGCATCATCGTAGGTATGATATGTGGTGGTGAGTGGAGTTCCCAGGGTAACATCGGCCAGCCCTGTTTCTTCCTGTACTTCACGTAAAGCGCTCTGTGCAGGCGTTTCACCCGGGTCCATCTTGCCTTTGGGCAGATCCCATTTACCACGGCGGAACATCATCAGCACGTCTTTATCTTCGTTCTGTACCAATCCTCCTGCTGCTTTAATAAGCATGAATTTGCGCCAGAAGGCTTTTTTGAGTTGATCGATATCGTCGTGGAAATAAATACCGGCATGCACTTTTTCCTGCTTCATTTCGTGGATCATGGAATTGACGCCCGGAGAGGAGAGCTCATCCATGTAAACGGCATCATCGTGATGGGCAAAGGGAGCGATCTCATCCGTGATGGTATCGGTCAGGAATAAAGGCTTGTCGTTAAAGTATATGATAATGTGCATAAATAATTTTCGCTTTTCCCTTTTCAAATTTCAATTTCGCCGCAACCAGGAATAAATCAATATTATGGCACCGAACAAAAAAGCAGTCGCTGAAAAGTTATTACAAATTAATGCTATTAAATTAAATCTCGAGCAACCATTTACCTGGGCTTCGGGCTGGAAGAGCCCGATCTATTGCGATAATCGCAAGGCGCTGAGCTTTCCTTATATCCGCGAATTTGTAAAATCTGAAATGTGTAATGTGGTATTTGAAGAGTTCCCTGATGGTGAGCTGATGGCTGGCGTAGCCACCGCCGGTATACCCTGGGGCGCTATGGCGGCAGACCAGCTGAAACTACCTTATATTTATGTTCGACCCAAACCTAAAGAGCATGGGCTGGGCAACCAGATCGAAGGATATTTCACACCCGGACAGAAGGTGGTGGTGATCGAAGACCTGGTTTCCACCGGCAAAAGTAGTCTCCAGGTAGTTGATGTATTGAAGAATGCCGGTCTGAACATCGTTGGTATGGTAAGCATCTTTACCTACGGATTCCCTGTTGCCTCAGAAGCGTTTGCAAAAGCAGGAGTGGATTACCGCTCTCTCACCGATTACCCTACGCTGATCGAACTGGCCATTGAAAAAGGAATAGTGAGCAGGGAGCAGGAAGGTATTTTGTTAAAATGGCGCGAAGACCCTGCGAACTGGCAGGGGAAATAAGTACATTTGGAGTAAATCGAATACTGTTATGAAGAAAATCCTTTTACTTATGGTGGCCGTTCTGGGGATCACTGCAATGGGGGTGGCCCAGCAGAAAAAGGGTAGCCAGACCGTGACCATTCAGACCCCCACCGTTCAATGTCAGATGTGTAAAGAGCGCATAGAGAAATATCTCCTGCGTGAAGAGGGCGTTCAAAAAGTGAACGTGGATTATAAACATAAGAGAACGAAGGTTACTTTCCTTGCAGAACGTCAGAATATCGAGAATATCAAGACTGCCATTGCCAATATCGGCTATGATGCGGATGATGTGAAGGCTGATGAAGAAGCATATAAGAAATTGCCTAAGTGCTGCCAGAAACCGGCAGACGGGGACGATAAAAAACAGTAATTAATTTTTTCAATAAGTGAAGGGCTGACCGATTAGGTTGGCCCTTTTTGTTTGCGGAATCAATACCGTTTCAATAGAATTTTTCATTGACTTTTTAGCGCGGAATATCGTTGCTACGGACGATTCCGCGAAGGAGAAGTGGCGCCGGGAAAGCCTGGCTATGAAAAAAATCTGCTGTAATGTCAGGTCGTTTTAGAACTGTCCCTGGCTGTTAGTAAATGAAATATGGACCTGCAGCAGGTAAATTTTCAATTTAAGATCTGCGTTTTTTGAGAGCCTGACGCCATAATTTCCTGCAGGAATTCAGCAGCAGCGGGAAGGGAAATCATTGAATTATGGACGCTCAGAGGGTTCATTTTTTTATTCTTTGAACCGCTTTACGTTGATGAGGATCTGAGGTTTTTCTTCCGGCAAATTCCGAAAAGATGGACAATATTACGGTAAGGGTCAGCTGATTTTCCGAACCATGAGCCCACAGGTTTTCTGTTAAATGAAGAAAATTCCAGGCCTCGATAATCCGGTGAGGCTCTCCGGATTAAGGAAAATTATCATTCAAATTAACCCGGACCTGGTTCATTCAACCCCACATTTTTGCTTCCCTGGGCTTCAATAAATAACCGAAGCCAGAGCCCACGGAATTGGAAAAAAACGGCCGGACCGGAAAAAAAATCCGGCGGATTACTGCCGGACCAGGTCATTTAAAATGGGCTCAAAATATCAAAATCCGAGCTTTTGTTTCCCTTCATATTTGATAGGGTAATTGATAAAAATTCCACTTCTTCCAATTTTTGCACTCCCTTCCAGCCGGATCATTACCTCCTCCGAACTAAGGTTCTGGAGCAGACTGATCCCGGTATTCGCCATGTCGACAGTCAACTTTACGGGCATCATAAAAGTGTCCAGCCTCGGAATTTTCAGGGTGCTGTCGAATGTGGATTTTCCGAAATACCGGTCATTCACGAAAACGTTCACTTCGGCATTTTTCAGGGTCAGGGGATAGCCGTTCGGATTGTAATATTCCACATCAACGGCAACCGTCGATTCCTTCCATCCCATCGTTAACACTTTCACATTCCGGATACCCAGATAATCGAGAGAGGTCGGTTTTGCACATCCGAGCCAACCCAACCAGAGGAGTGGGAGCAGGAGCAACCAGGGCGCTTTTTTCATGCAGGAAACTTTATGGACCACAAAGTACCGGATTAATTTTTTCTGCCAAAAAGGAGTTGTATTTTTAGGAATTTGTTTGCTAATTCTTTTAGAAAATGCAGGGTGACAAGCAGGTAACCAGCAGGAAATTGAGCAACTAAAAATTTTAGACTTATAATTTAATTGTAAGTAACTATTTATAAATATGATTATGAAAGTTATTGATGATTTAAATCAAATATAAAACCGGGTAAAAATCCCCATAATTACAAGATTTTCGAACGAGATTAAACAAAATTTGAAATACTAGAATAATAATGAAATTAATTGTTGATTGTCAATATTTTGCACCGGTTATCTTATGGCAGGTTTCTACAAATTTGAAGCATATCGTTTTTGATTCATATGATCGCTATCAAAAAATGAGTTTTCGTAACCGGGCGGTGGTGTTGGGCTCCAATGGTCCCATCCTTCTCAGTGTTCCCCTGGTGGATGGCCGGGAACAACGGAGGCCTATGAAGGAAGTCCGGATTGCCAATGACGCGGCCTGGCAATCGCAACATTTCAAGACCCTGAAAAGCTGTTATAACCGGAGTCCCTGGTTCCAGTATTTTGAACAGGAACTGGTTGAGTTATATGAGAAAAAATTTGAATGGCTGCTGGATTGGAACCTGGCCTGCTGGCAATGGGCGGCGGCAAAAATGGATGGGGATTTTACGATGGAACTGTCATCAGGCTACCAGGAAAATTATGACCCGGCCGAATGGCTCGACCTCCGGAATAAGGTGCTTCCTCAAACCATCAATCAGGCATTCCCGGACCCTGTAAAGTATAGCCAGGTTTTTGCAGACCGCCTCGGATTTGTTCCCAATTGCTCCGTGCTGGACCTCATTTTCTGTGAAGGAAAAAATGCCCGTTGGTTACTTTCGAGGTAATAGCTTCCCTCGCATATCCTCAAATTTGTATTTGATATTATTTATATATCCAGGGGCAGGGAGGTGGTCGCTTACTCGTTTCCTGATCACTTGCATGTCAAAAGTCCTGCTGCTGTGCGGCTTCTTTTTTATTCTTTTGCCTGGGGGCAGGACTTCACCTATAAAGGGGAAAGAGTTCTGGCTCGGCTACATGGTCATCAACAAATGTATACGGCCAGTTTGCCGGAGATGGACATTTATATTACTTCTGTTGTAGGCATCAGGGTGTTGGTGGAGATCCCTGCGATGGTTATCACTATCGGAACATTTGTGGTGAATGCCAATCAGGTAACCGTGGTACCTGAAGTAATCCATGATGCTTTCCTGGACCAGGAGGGTATCAGTAACAAAGGGATCCATATCCTGGCAGAAAATCCCGTTGTTGTATATGCTCATATCTATACAGCCCAGATCGCAGGTTCAGTTTGTGCCTTCCTGTCAGTACTAATGGTCGAGAATATTATTCCGTGAACTACACCCAGAGCTGGGGATTGGGTGCGGAACAGTGCTTTAAGTAGATGGCTGCAATTATACGGGAGTTGCTGACCGGTCCATCCGATCTGCAGGAACCCGAAGAATAGTTAAGAGGATTAATTAAATGTCTACAGACTTGTTATTGATCGCTTTTTTCAGCTCAGGTTTCGCGTTTTCCATCAGTCGCTCTTCTACGATCTTTCTGCGTAAAGCGTCCTGCTCAGCACGCTTTTTGGCACGGTCGCGCTGAAAGTTTTCCAGTTTTTTCTGCCATTCGGCCTGTGCTTTTGCATACATCGCGCGTACATCTTCGGCTGAATTGAGAGCGCCTTCACAGAGGCGTTTCATGGTGATCTCCATGAAAGCCTTGTGCAGTTCCTGGCGGATCTGGTTGGCATGGAGCTCGATGCCTTTTGCTTTCAGTTCGCTTTCCAGCCTGGTCAGGTCCACTTCATTCAATGCTGTCATTGCGCGGGTAATGGCTTCCCTGGCCTCGGCCTGCAGCCTGTTGGCCTCTGTATATATTTTTGGAGTGCAGCTGTCCTGCATGTATTGATACGCGAAACTGTTACGGGGAACATAAGGTTTGATCTCTGCACTGTTGGCGGGTTCGCAGAGAACGGTGGCCTGATTGGCAAGGGTGAAATCCCTGGCATCAAGACTTGCCTGGTTGCTTACCGCAGTGATCCGGATCTGGAATTGTACCTGGTGCTGTTGTGCTGCCAATTGGCGCTGATGTTCTTCAATCAGTCGCTGTTGTTCCGCCAGCTTGCGTTCCATCATACCAGCGATCTCGATACCAGCTGCGAGGCGGAGTAGCTCCTCTGCTTCGCTGGCAGTGAGAATATGAATTGATGGAAGAGGTCCGGGTGTTGCTGCGGGTTGAACGGAAGTGTAGTTTTTTTTCTGTTTTTTAGTTGTCACTACTTTTCCGGGCGTTTCTTTTTCTTCGGGAGCAGGCTCGTAACTGGCAAACTGGGGGGTGGCATCTGTACTGAACACTACGGGATAGATCTTTTTGACGATCACATTGCCCGGGTTGTACAAACCAACGAATCCGAACAGCAAAGCCGTGAGCAGGTATGCCACCATACGATGACTAACGGGAGTGCATACCTGTTCCTGGTGTAGGATGCGTTTTACGCGATGCAGGAGCGCCGGTGTTTTACTGCCGGTGGCGGCCACGGCCAGCGTTTGTTGTGTGGCGGAGCGTTGTTGCTCCAATACCAGCAGGGAAGTGGCGTACTGTGCGGGATCGTAGCGGAACTGCAGAACCAGGTCGTCGCAGCTGTTCTCGCGTTCGCGGCGGATGGCAGCGGAGATCCATTGAGCAAATGGATTGAAAAACAATACTACGTCTACACAAGCCATTAAGATATTGATGAGGTAATCGTTGCGTTTGATATGTTTCAGTTCATGCAGCAGGATAGCTTCAGTTTGCTGGATACTGAGATGGTTCACGATGGAGATGGGCAGCAGGATCACTGGTTTCCAGAAACCCAGTGTCATGGGCGCTTCTGCGGCGGCGGAGAGCCAGAGTGCTACTTTCTTGTTGATGCCCATACGGCCGGCAGCCTGCTGAAGGAAAACGCGCAGTTCGGGCGCGGCCTTCATCATATCAGCTTTGAGTAAACGCCGTGTATAATTGTATCGATAGTAGAAACGGATGAATAACCAGGCCGCTGCAAGCAGATAGCCGATAGACAGGAAGGGGAGGGCTGATTCGATATTCCTGGAAAGATTGCCGAAGAAACCGTGATCTATTACAGGAGCTGCTGCGCCCTGGTACCAGTTGTATACAACCGGCGCGGCAGCGGCTTCGTAAAAATTCATCACCAGTGAAACCAGGAACCAGAGTGAACCTCCGGCCAGGGATAAAAGGGCAATAGTATGCCGCTGGTGGGATTGATAACGTTTTCCATTAGCAGTCAGCACTACATATAACAACCACAGCAATCCCATTTGCCACAAGCTGTCTATTAATGACCATCCCAATGCTTTGAGGAAAGCGGATTGGTAAACTTGGTTCATCCTTCTATTGTTTTTTCAGGTTGTTGATCATTTGCTGGATGGATTCCAGTTCTTCGGGAGAGGCTTTGTGATTGCCCAGCGCCTGCATCACCATGGCAGTAGGCGATCCGCCGAAAAGCGTATCGATCATTTTGCCCACCAGGTGCTTCTGGGTTTTCTCCCGGCTCACTGTTGCCTGATAAATATGCGTTTTCACGCTGTCATCTCTCTTCACCAGTCCTTTCTCATGCATGATCTGCATCAGTTTGAGGGTGGTGGTATAACCCGCTTCTTTGTATTTCAGCAGTTCCTCATGTACTTCGCGGACACTGGCTGTTCCTTTTACCCACAGCACATTCAGTATCTCCAGTTCGCTCTCTGTGGGCTTGATGGTTTTTGTATTTGCCATAACCGATAGAATGATTTGCCTCAATTTACGACATGTTTCGTAATAAAAAGTTAAGAAGCTCCTACAATTTGTACCAATATGTGGATAAACCGGAGGGAAATTCTATGAATGGCGGTATATAAAGGCCAGGTGGAATGCGGTAGGAAGTAGTGAAAAAGTAGTCTGATAGTAGTGAGATTGTAGTGAAACAGTACTGAAAACAGGCTGGATAGTACTGAGATCGTAGTGAGACAGTAGTGAGCTGGTACTAAGCGGGCAAATACGGACCATGTAAAATGTAAAAGTCCCCGTATGGAAATACAGGGACTTTTGGTATTTGGTATGATATAGTGCTTAGTTGTGAACGACAAAGATAAAATCTTCCGGGGATATTTTCAAAGTTTATCCCTTAAAATTTTTCGGATTATTTTGCCGAATAAACAACGGCATTGTCTGCAGTAGCTACAACTCCGGCCTTTGCAGTGGTTGTGTTTTCCACTTTTTTGGCGGGAGCTTTCACTTCAGGAATGCCATATCCATGGATCTGCGCCAGGGTGGGAGCCACAACCAGTGAAACGATCGACATCAGTTTGATGAGGATGTTCATGGAAGGGCCGGAAGTGTCCTTGAAAGGATCACCTACGGTATCGCCTGTTACAGATGCTTTATGTGGTTCTGATTTCTTATAATAGATCTGCCCGTTGATCTCAACGCCTTTCTCGAAAGATTTCTTGGCGTTGTCCCATGCACCACCTGCATTGTTCTGGAACATGCCCATCAGTACACCACTCACGGTAGCGCCTGCGAGGAAACCACCGAGTGCTTCAGGACCGAAAGCAAAGCCCATGATCAATGGAGAGAGGATAGCAATAGCGCCGGGCAGCATCATCTTTTTAATGGATGCGTCTGTAGAGATCGCCACGCATTTGTCGTACTCTGGTTTACCCTTTCCTTCCATGATGCCGGGGATATCGCGGAACTGGCGACGAACTTCTTCCACCATACTCATGGCTGCTTCTCCAACCGCCCTGATGGCGAGTGCGGAGAAAATGAAGGGGATCATTGCTCCCACGAACAGTGAAGCCAGTACATCGGCTTTATAAATATTGATAGCGTCCCCGAGATCATAACCATTGTTCTTGATCACACCTACATAAGCGGCGAAGAGTGCAAGAGCGGTGAGGGCTGCAGAGGCGATGGCAAAACCCTTACCAGTAGCCGCAGTTGTATTACCTACTGCATCCAGTACATCGGTTTTTTCACGCACTTCTTTGGGAAGCTCGCTCATTTCAGCGATACCGCCTGCGTTGTCTGCAATAGGTCCGAAGGCGTCGATCGCCAGCTGCATCGCAGTGGTGGCCATCATACCGGCAGCAGCGATGGCAACGCCATACAGGCCTGCACAGGCATAAGAACCATAGATACCGCCTGCCAGCACGAGGATCGGCAGGAGTGTAGACTCCATGCCAACAGCCAGACCACCGATCACGTTGGTGGCATGTCCGGTGCCCGACTGACGAACGATACTCAGCACCGGGCGTTTACCCATTGCCGTATAGTATTCAGTGATGATGCTCATGAGTGTTCCTACTGCAAGACCTACACCGATAGCGCCGAGCACACCCCATTTGGTGAACTCATATCCGCGCAGGGTCATCGTTTCAGGAAGGAGCCAGTATACCAGTCCAACAGAAGCGAGGGCGGTGAGCACGATGGATCCCCAGTTACCCATATTGAGGGCTTTCTGAACAGCGTCTGTGCTGATACCGGCTGAATCGCTGATGCGAACGAACCAGGTTCCTACAATAGAGAAGAGGATACCGATACCGGCAATCAGCATCGGAAGAAGGATGGGGCTCAGTCCACCGAATGCATCCACTGCAATGGTTTCCTGTCCCAGTACCATCGTTGCCAGTACAGTAGCCACATAGGAACCGAAGAGGTCGGCGCCCATGCCGGCAACGTCGCCCACGTTATCGCCTACGTTATCGGCGATGGTGGCGGGGTTGCGGGGATCATCTTCCGGAATGCCTGCTTCCACTTTACCTACGAGGTCGGCGCCAACGTCGGCAGCCTTGGTGTAGATCCCTCCGCCCACGCGGGCGAAGAGGGCGATGGATTCAGCACCGAGGGAGAAACCTGTGAGTACTTCGATGGCTTTCACCATGTCTGCACTGTTCACGGAAGAACCATCGGGGACCAGCAGGGCCTTTACTATAATGAAGAGACCGCCGAGGCCGAGTACAGCCAGTCCGGCTACACCCAGTCCCATCACGGAACCTCCTGTGAAGGAAACGGAGAGGGCTTTCTTCAGGCTGGTGCGGGCGGCATTGGCAGTGCGGACGTTGGCCTTGGTGGCAACGCGCATACCGATGAAACCTGCAAGGGCGCTGAAAAATGCTCCGATAATAAATGCAATGGCGATTGACCAGTGTGAGTGCGGATTGGAACTGGCCATGAAGCCAAGGAGAAGGGCTACAATCACTACAAAGTAAGCCAGGATCTTCCATTCTGCTTTGAGAAAGGCCATGGCTCCGTCAGCGATATAGGTGGAGATCTCTTTCATCCGATCACTACCGGCGTCCTGTTGGGAAACCCATTTGAATTTGACCATAGTGTACAGGAGCCCGAGAACACCCATCGCGGGAACCAGATAAATCAGTTTATCCATAAGCAATTCAATTCGTAAGTTCTGATCTTAGTTTGTTTTAAGGAGGGCAAAAATAGGGGAAAACGGCTGTATTAACCTGTGCTCCCCTATTTTTTTTGGTAGTTTCATCATTGCTTCGTACTATCCGCCGCTGGTTTCTTTTTCTTGAGTAGGTTATCGAGTAATCCTTTACCCGTCTTTTCCAGGTCTTTCTTAATATCTTGTTTCTCCCCGGAAGTATCTTTCTTACCACTCAGTTGTTTGGCCAGTTCATCTTTCAATGCGGCAGCAGCTTTTTTCTTCGCGGATTCCAGGGAGTCCTTCGCCTGTTGTTTGGCTACGGCCAGTGCGCTGTCGGCGGCGCGTTTCTTTGCTTCCACAAACTCTTCGGCCTGTGCTTTCATGTCCTGCGCCAGGCTGCCACCTGAACCTTTGAGATCGGTTTTGATGGCGGGATTGGTAATGGAGCCGCCCAGGTTCACCTTGAAGCTGATGGTTTCGTTGATGTTCACGGGAATGCCTTTGGCATTGGCCTGCGAAGCCAGGTTGTTCACCAGTTCATTGGCCTGGCTGCCCAGTTTGGCGCGGGGCACTTTGAGGTTGATCACATAATCCAGGCTTTGATCAAGGCCGTGCATACCGCCGATCTCCATATCGATATCCTTCACCTTAACATTGAAAGGTTTCACCAGCACTTTGCCATTGGCGAACTCGAAATAATTCTTGATATCTTTTACGGAAATACTTTGCAGGTCGCTCAGGTTGAGGGTGCTGGCCAGTTTATCGAGCGGACCGAATTTGCTGAGGAAGCCCTGCAGCAAAAACAGTGTACCCTCGCCCGTTAGTGAGCTGAGGTCCGGCATCATATCGCCGCCAAGTTGCCCTTTCACACTCATCTTCGACGTGAGCTTCCCGGCAATGAACTTGCCGATGGGCATCAGTTTCTGAACGGTATTGTAAGCGAAGAAAGTTTTCTGAACGTCCAGGTTTTGCACATCATAAGTAAGGGCGATATCCGGTTTCTTTTTGTTCACGCGGGTGGAGTAGGAGCCGCTGAGGCCGATGGTGCCATCCAGCGCTTCCAGTTTCACATCCTTCATGTACACGGTTTCATCGGCCAGTTGCAGGGAGCCGCTGATATTTTTATAATCCACTTTGTCATAGTGGAGGCTGTTCACTTTTGTATTGAGCGAAAATTTGATATTCTTCGGAACGAGGAAGGGATCGCCGGCTGTTGCAGGCGCGGTTGCACTGTCTTTCTTCTCCTCCGCAGCAGGCGGGGCAGTGGTACCCATGAATTTGTTGAGATCCACTTTGTCTGCATTCACATTGAGCGTTCCGGCCAGCGGTTCATCTTTCAGCGCATATCCGATGAGGTTATCGAAGCTGCCATTGGCATTGAAATTCGTTTGCATGAAATTACCCGCCAGGTTGTTCACGGTAACGTTTTTCGGATTGAAGGTGAAGAGGCTGTTGGTGATGTTCACGCCATCGGGGTAATCCTTCGATTTATAGGAAATGTTTGTCGCTTGTACGGTGCCGTTAGTCTGGATGGCATCATACTGACTTTTATCGATCATCGATTTCTTCCCTTTGAATGCTATATTGGCGTTCACCTGTCCGGCTAAGGAAGTGCCTTGCTCGAAAGTGTAGAACTGCGCTACATTGGCGAGATTGAACCCGCCTTTGAGTGTACCGTCAAATGCAGGATCGGAGGCGGGCGTCTGCAATGATAATGTGAGGTCAGCCATATCTTTTCCCACTTCCACGTGAGCGGCAGGGATCTTCACAACAGTATGGTCTGGCACACCATCAGGGTTACTAACGTCGATGCGTGCACTGGTATTCTGGATCGGCGCAGGGAAGTCGGGTGATGAATAGAATAGTTTACTGATGTCTACAAAGCCCTGCGCGGAAAATTGTCCGGGTTTCTGTTGTGTCACTACGGCCATATTTCCTTTTGCTGCGATATCCGCATTCACGAGGCCCGCGAGTTTGGTGCCATCCGGCAGTTTCACAAATTGCGTGATGCCTGCGAGATCGAGTTTGCCTTTGGCGCCGGCATCGATGTATTGATCGGTGACAGGCTTCTTCAGCAGCAGGTGGAAATCGAAAGGATCAGAGCCGAATTCGATATGCGCTTTGGGGATCTCCACTACGGCATTATCGGTTATGCCATCGGGATTGTCCACTTTCACCTGCAGGTTGATATTCTGCACCGGCTTGGGCAGATCGGGATATTGGAAAAATCCGTTTTCCACCAGGAGGTTCAGGTTATAGGCCGGCATTTGTGCGCCGCTGTAGGTGCCTTTCACGAATCCATTGAGCAGGGCCTTGCCGCTGGTCTTCACTTTAGCGAAATCATTGGCGTATACAGCGGGGATGAGGCTGAGGATGCTCTTGAATTCCGTGCCGGGCGCATTGAAGGCGATGTCCATCTTATAGGTGCTGTCGTTCACCAGCTGGAAGAATCCTTTGGCGGCGATCTTGAGGTCGTTCAATGCGATCTCTTCTGTATTGAAAGTGTATTTGCTGTTCTTGCTGTCGATCTCGATATCGAGGTCGATATTGGTTTGCGTTTTGGCAAGGTAGGGGATGCCTCCATAGGTGAAAGTGACTGCGGAGGCGTTGGTGCCGGTGCTGAGCGTGAAGAGATCGGCGGTGAAGTCGCCGGAGCCTTCGTGGTTGAGGTGATTGATTTCGGCGCTCATTCCGCTGGTGGCATCAGCGTAGTGCACATATGCATCACTGATAGCATACTTCTTCAAATTCATTTTGAAGGAAGATGGCTCTTCAGGTGTTTCAGGAGTTGCAGTTGTGGTATCCGGCAGCATGATATCCCAGTTGGCCTTTCCTTCTTTATTCACGAGGGCATGGATCCTGGGTTGATCAATGTTCACGCGGGTAACTTTGATCTGGTCTCCAAACAAACTGAAAAGATCAACGGCTGCGGAGATCTCTTTGGCGCTGATCAATGTGTCTTTACCGAAGGGCTCGGGGCCTGTAACCTGCAGGTCAGACAACGCAACGGATGCGCTGGGGAAATGCCGGAAGAAACTCAGGCTGAGGTCTGTAAAATCCACTTTGGCAGCAACATTCTTGTTGATCTGCTCTTTAACGATTTTGGCAATCTTGTCTTTGAAAAGATAAGGCGCTGCAAAAAGTATGATGAGCAGCACCAACAGAATAATTCCTGTTACCTTGAAGATCTTTTTCAACATAGGCCATATTGGGTTTAAGTGGCATTAATTGTGAACGAAGATAATAATTTAAAAATACCACGTAATATTGCCAGCGTTGGTGAACTTATCTCAATTTTATTAATATGACACCCGAGCGTTACGAGCGATTGGTATCTGTATTGAACAAACGTCAAAATGATCTTTGCGTGGTGCTGGAGAACGTATTCGATCCACATAATATATCAGCCGTGATGCGCACTTGTGATGCGGTTGGGGTTCAGGAGATCTATGTGTTGAATACGAAGATCCCGCGTCATAAGAAATTTGGCGCCCGCAGCAGCAGCAGTGCGGCCAAATGGCTCACGGTACACCAGTTCACGGATGCAGCGGCCTGTTTTGCAGCCCTTCGATCAAAATATCAGAAGATATTAACTACGCACCTGAGCAGTGATGCAGTAGATTTGTATAGTATCGATTTTGCCGCAGGCAGTGTGGCGCTGGTATTTGGGAATGAGCACAGTGGGGTGAGCGATGAGATCCGCGCACTGGCCGATGGTAATTTTGTAATACCGCAGGTGGGGATCATCAGGTCATTGAATATTTCCGTGGCCTGTGCGGTGAGCCTGTATGAGGCAAAGCGGCAGAAAGTGCTGGCGGGCCATTATGATCAGCGGAGGTATAGCGGGGAGGAACTTAATAGCCTGCTGGAAGACTGGAAGCTGCAATTGCAGGAACCTGATGCAAATACATAGAGAGTGGGCAGTCGCTCGCCTCTGGCGAGTGACTTTTATTTAGTCGCCTCCGGCGACGCGGTGTTCGCCGGAGGCGAACAATTAGAAGTCACTCGCCAGAGGCGAGCGACTGGGCACCCTCCGATAAATTTGTAGCACCCTCCGATAAATTCGTGGGCACACGCTGATAAAACTCATTATTATGAAAAGGTCCATTTTTCTTTTTCTGTTATTGCTGACTGGAATTACCTGTTTCCCGCAATCCGTAAAGAAACTGAAGATCGATCAGCTCATTTCGTATATCGATAGCAGTGACCATCCACTGGTAGTGAGCTTCTGGGCCACCTGGTGTGCACCCTGTGTAGAAGAGGTCCCCTGGCTGCAGGCAGGAGTGGAAAAATATAAAAATGAAAAAGTAGAACTGGTGCTCGTGAGCCTCGATTTCGATTCAGAATATCCAGCCGGATTACAATCTTTCATCAAAAAGAAGAACTTCATCGCCACCTTCTTCTGGCTGGACGAAAGCAACGCAGATTATTTCTGTCCCAAAGTGGATGAGAAATGGAGTGGTGGCATCCCGGCCACGCTGTTCATCAACAAAACCACCGGTTACCGCAAATTCTTCGAACGCCAGTTGACAGACAGGCAGGTGGAACCTGAAATTCGCGCACTGGTAGCATCCGCAAAATAACCAGCAATACCCAAAATATTCTCCCGGTTCTTTTTATAACGCAGATCCCTGAGCGAAAAGAGTTTCTCTCCGGAATTGTTCATTCAGTTGCATGATCCTTCTATTCAAGGCAGTATTCCGCATATGCAGCATACCAGATGATCCTGCGCCGGGTTTAATCACTAATTTGCACCAACACTCCGCGATTCTATCTTCCTATTCAAAAACTTCTTTTTCTGTTTCAAGCCTTTGTCTGTTTACATCCGCGATCGAAAGATTTTTTCACAGTTAAACCTATAATCTTCTATGCTACATGTATGTCGATCCGCTGCCGCCTTTCTGGCGATAGGCGTCGGGCTCCTGTCTGTTTCCTGTAACAAAAAATCAGATGTGCAAAAGCTGCCGGGCGAAGCTGCAGCCAATTACTGGCCTGATCAACGGTATTGCAATATCGATTCCTTCAAACTATCCAATGGAAAGTATTACCGGTTCAATTACAATTATTATGGCAACCCTGTAAGCATCCTCACCAACAGCACCAGCACCGGCGACCCCAACTGGTTCTTTTATTATGACGAACAAAGAAGGATGAACAAGTATATCCGGCTATATGATAACGGTGTTACTTTTGAAACTTACAAAAAGTTCTTCTATGACGCCAGCAACAGGGTAACACATGATTCGGCCTATAATTTCGGAGAGCTCACCAACGGAGTGCCAACTTTCTGGATGTCTTACAGCAAAACTGATTACTATTATGATTCCCTTGGACGCATCAGCCGCACCAACACTATATTCCCCCAGTCACCTGGCGATACCATGAAACAAGTGTTCAATTACGATGTGAATGGTAACCTCATCAAGCCGGGCGTTGTGTACGATAACAGGAACAATATTCACAATACCAATAACTGGTGGAGATTGATCGATAAGGATTACAGCAAGAACAACCCTTACAGGGCATCTTCCTATATCGGTTACCTGCTGCCCAGGGATATCACTACCAGTTGGGAAAGCAATTACAGGTATTTCCTCGATATCGATCTGCCTTACGCAACCATAAAGTATATCTGCGGCAACTAGGCTCCGCGTCTATGACCACTGACCACAAAATGGAATTGTACAAAACTGAACAGCCCGGATCCTGTCAGGTCCGGGCTGTTTCCAAGATTTTAAAAACGGGGCTTAACCGAGTCGCTTGATAGTGCATCCCACGGATTTGGAAGTCTTCACACTCACTTCCTTTCCGCCACTGATCTCTGTAATGGCTTCCTGCAGGTGCTTGCGGCTAACGTTCTCTGCTTTACCAGGACTATCATCGATGGCGCCATGGTACACCAGCTTTCCTGATTTATCGAAGAGGAAACATTCAGGTGTTTTAGTGGCGCCGAAAGCATTGGCCAGTTCGCTGTTCTGATCAACTGCATAGTACCAGTTGAACCCTTCTTTGGCTGCATAGGCTTTCATGGCATCGAGTGATTCTGAAGCAGAACGGTTGGCTTCATTGGCATTGAGAAATATCACGCCCACATTTTTGTCCAGTGCAAATTTGCTTACTTCATTGGCGCGTGATGCGTTGTTGATCACCACAGGGCATGTATTGCAGCTGAACATCACCAGCAGTCCATTGGATTTGCGGGCATTGTTCAGTGAAATGTCTTTGCCGGATATATCTTTCATCACTATATCACCCTTAGGCATAGCCGAACCGATGGCGAGTGGTTCGTTGCCGGATCTGAATGCCAGCATCGCCAGTGCAGGCAGCATCAGGCTGAACAGGAGTTTTCTTTTCATGACAATTTATTTATGTGTACAAAGTTTACGAAAAAATCATGGAACGGGCACGCCGCTCGTCTCGTGTTTCGCCCTTTCATCCGCCAGCGCTTTGAGGGAGTGAATGCTTACATTTAACTCGTATCCGATCAATAGCACCAGGGCATTGATATAGATCAGTATCATAGCCACAATGATGGTGCCAATAGAGCCATAGAGAGCGTTATATTTTCCGAAATTGCTCACGAAGAAACTGAATCCCAGTGTTGCCAGCAGGCTGAGGAAAGTGGCCAGGATGGAACCGGGGGAGAATAGCTTCCAGCGTTTCTGGATAGCAGGTGCGTATTTGTAAATGAATGCGATGGCATAGAACACCAGGCCGATGATGAAGATCCATCGGAACCAGGCCAGCAAGGCCGCCCATTTGGCGCCAACGCCCAGCCATCTCAATACCACGCCCTGCATGGCCAGCAGGATCAGGCAGGCCACCAGCAGGCCAAGGATGATGAAGGTGAGTTTGATGGCCGTCCAGCGGCTCTTCAGGTCGCTACGCTTTTCGAAGCCCGCATAGTTCTTGTTGAAGCTGCGCATCAGTCCCATCATACCGTTACTGGCAAAGAAGATGAGCAGGAGGAAACCGAAGGAGATGAGGCCAACCCTGGATTGATTCAGGAAGCCATCCACAAAATCGATGATGCCCTGGTTGTATTCCTGTGCAGGGATCATATCTGTGATCAGGTTGTGTAACTGTGTGGCGATGGTATCTTTCGGAATAAAAGGAAGATTGGGGATCAGCGTAAAGATGAAAAGGCAGGTGGGCGGGATGGCCATGATGAAGTTGTAGGCCACGGCGGAGGCCCGCTCGGTAAGACCCTCTTTTTTCACTTCGGAAATAAAGAAAACGATCACATCATACAAAGGCACTTTGTCGAAGCCCGGCAAAATGATATGCTTGCTCTTTTCTGTGAGGAATTTCACAGGAGGCAGGTTGAGTAAGATGCGTTCAAGTTTGGTCATGCCGCTTTGCCGGTTTTATTTTTGAGTGCCGATATCTTCTTTGGCAGCTTTTCTTTTCGCCATCACAGAGTCAAGCGCTTTCTGGAATGCTTTGGCATTCACCAGGTGCTCTGTGTAGGTTTCGCTGAAAGTATGCCTGCCGGAAAAATCGCTCTTCGCTACAAAGAAAAGATAATCGGTAACAGGCTGGTCCAGTACTGCGTCTATAGTTACCAGTGAGGGCGTACAGATCGGCCCGGGAGGCAATCCTGTTACACGATAGGTGTTGTAAGGGCTCTCTGCCGTCAAATGTTTCAGGTAGATCCTGCGCAGCGTGAAATCGCCCAGCGCAAATTTAACTGTAGGATCGGCCTGCAGTTTCAGTCCTTTCTTATACCGGTTGTAATACACGCTGGCGATATTGCCTTTCTCTTCATTGGCGTTGGTCTCTTCCTCCACGATACTGGCCAGCGTATATACCTGGCCGGGAGTGAGTCCCAGTTTGCCGGCCTTTGCTTTTCTTTCATCGTTCCAAACCTTCCTGTATTCTGCAAAGAACTTTTTGAAGATGCCGGTAGGAGTGTTGTTCCAGAAGTAGGTATAGGTATTGGGATAGATGGCGGTCATGATACTGGTGGAATCGAAGCCATATAAATTCATGGAATCGGCATTGTTCATATAGTTCATCACGGAAGCGGAATCGCATTCGAACCTGCGGCCGATCAGGGCTGCCAGGTCCTGGCGTGTGCGCAGTTTGGTGATCACGAGATTTACGGGGCTCTGTTGTCCGTTGCGCAGCATGCGTACGATATTGAAGAGGCTCATGCCTTTGCGGACCTCGTAACGGCCCGGTTTGATTTTCTGGTCAAGGTCCATACGATGGCCCAGCCACTCGAAGGAGCCCGGGTTTTTGACCAGGTTGCTGTCGCGCAACGTTTTGATCAGTTCAGAAAATGTAGCCTGTCCTGTTCTGATGTACAGGTATTTGTGTTTGTTTTCAAAAGTGGTATTGGAGGTAAAGAATCGCATACCAATCACAGCTGCGGCAAGCAGCAGTACGATAAGCAATCCCAGTATCAGTTTTTTCCACATGATGTTCCGGATTGATGCTGTAAATTAAAAAACCCTGCTGATTTCAGCAGGGTATATTGAAAAACTTGTAATAAATATTAAGGCTGTGTTGCTGGCTGTTGCATTGGAACAGTGTTGGAAGGCTGTGCAGCAGGAGGCGGAGTAGCCGCTTTGGGAGCTGCAGTAGGAGGCGCTTCAACACCACCTTTGGAAGAACCGCCGGCAATGAAAAAAGAAGAGAACAGGCAGAGCAGGCCGATTGCAACAGCCATTACCCAGGTTCCTTTTTCCAGGACGTCAGTAGTCTGTTTCACACCCATGAACTGGTTGTTAAATCCTGCGATGTTACCTGCCAGGCCACCACCTTTGGGATTCTGGATCAGGATGAACAAGCTGATCACGGCGGTCAGGATAATGATCAGCACCAGGAATAAATACATCATATCACAAAGCTTTTAATTGTTGTATACGGTCTGCAAAATAAGGGCTTTTGACCGGATTCTGCAAACTTAATTTCTCGTAAATGGCAATGGCTTTCCGGTAGTTACCCTGTTTTACCCAAACTTCCGCCATCGCTTCAGTTACAATGTCTTTGCCCTCGATACTGGTGTCTGCAATGTTCTGAATGGTTTGCTGTGTGGTATCGTCCAGTGCGGCGCCATTGATGGCTGCCGGACCAACGCGCTTCATGCTGCGCAGCCACTCGGTAAAGCTCTTCAATTGCTGTCCCAGTTTATCTTTGGCCAGTTCTTCCAGTTTGAGTTTGATACCCTGGCTTGCGAAATAATCGATGGTATGATAGGGATCGAACCCGATCTCGTTAATAACCGGTGATGAAGCTCCTGCGGCTTCTGCCAGCGCCACGGCTGATGGCGTTCCTTCCCTGTTCTCTGTTTTCTGTTCCGCAGGCTTTTGTTCTGTTTCAGTTTTGTCTTCAGCAGGCTGGCCGGCAATAGCGGCTTTGTGCTCCACAGCAGGATCGGAAATATTCATGGAAGGCGTTGCATGAGAAGCCTTGTTCTCGATGGCAGTGATATCACTTGAAGCGGGTGCTGTATGCGCAACTACCACTTTCTCTTCATCCTGCTCGGGCTCGTCGGTCATGGTAATGGCGGCTTTCAATCCTTCGAGATTGGCCTCGGGATGTTCCTGCAACTGCCAGTAAAGCCATGCAGGATTGTTGAAATATAAGCTGGTGCGAAGCGCCTGGTCATGAAATGCATCCTGGTTATCGTGGCGCATTTTTTCTGCCAGCAGGAACTGGCCGATGATCGCATAGGGATAGTCGTTCGTGAACTGTTGCAGATCGGCTTCCGCTACATCGTGCAGACTGTTCTTCTGAAAAAAATGTTGAACGATGGATTGAATATGTTGTTGCATGAACAGGGCTTGTGTATTTCGCTGTTGATTGATGATGGGCTACCAGTTGGAGAAGATCTTGTTGAAGATCTCGTCTGTCATGTTCTGAATGATGCTTTCCGTCAACTGGGCTTCCGCACTCTGAAGGCTTTGTGTGGCCGGGAACTCGAAACTGCGTGATACCGGTGACTCAAAGTTCTTGGTAGGGTCCAGGTTATTCTTGAAGATTACTGTAACGGTTACGGTTAAACGGTTTGTAGCCGCTTGTTGCTGACTGATACCGGAAGTGGTTACGGAATAATCGCTGACATAACCTCCAATATCATAATGGGCATCATCGCCCTGCACCAGCGTGAGGCGGGTCTGGTTGTTCACTTTTTGCCTCAGTTTATCTGTCAGTTGCGGACTCAGTTGCGGGTTGATGTACCTTGCTTTATTCTCGATGAAATTCACTCTTGCCGTTTTTACATCCGGCGGAATACTAACATCCTTGAAAGAATAGCATCCGCTGAAAATAGCCAGTAGCAGGCATCCTGCTGCAAGAAGGTTTACCCGCAGGGCTTTCGATACATTACTCTTTGATATCATATTCTTTCAACTTACGGTAAAGGGTCCTTTCACTGATGCCCAGATCTGTGGCGGCATCTTTTCTTTTTCCCTTATGTTTTTTAAGCGCTTTGATGATCAGTTCCTTTTCCTTGTCCATGATGTTCAGGCTCTCTTCCACTTCTTCATGATGGTGAATATCATCATCGTGATGGATCATCACCGGTTGCATGGGCCCCTGCACGGCTGCAGGCTGGGAGTGGGGGATGAGGCCGGTGGTGCTCAGCACTTCCTTGTTTTTGAGTTCGTTGATGAGCGCCTGGTTCTGCGCCGCGGCCATGCCGGGGTTCTGCAGGATCTCCACGAACATTTTCTTGAGCTCGGTCACATCTTTCTTCATATCGAAGAAGAGTTTGTACAGGATCTCCCGCTCATTGGCAAACTCATGTCCGTTGGCGGAACCGCCGCCGGGCTGAGGGCTAACCAGTACGGGTAAGCGAGAAAAGTCCCTGTCAGGCAAAAAGCGTCTGATCTCTGCGCCGGTGACCATCTTATCATTTGCCAGCACGCTCATTTGCTCTGCAATATTCTTCAGTTCGCGCACATTGCCGGGCCAGGAGTAGTTAATTAACAACTCTTTCGCCTCATCGTCCAGCTGCAGGGGAGAAGCTTTGTACTTTTCTGCAAAATCAACGGCAAACCTGCGGAAGAGCAGGCCGATGTCCTCTTTCCTGTCTCTCAATGCCGGAACACGGATGGGCACGGTGCTCAACCTGTAATAAAGGTCTTCCCTGAATCTCCCTTTCTGCGTGAATTCCAGCAGGTCTTTATTGGTGGCGGCAATCACGCGCACATCTGTTTTCTGCACTTTGGAAGAGCCCACGCGGATGAACTCACCTGTTTCCAGTACGCGCAACAAACGTGCCTGAGTGCCCAGGGGCATTTCACCGATCTCATCGAGAAAGATAGTGCCGCCATTGACAGTTTCAAAATATCCTTTGCGGGAATCCACGGCTCCTGTGAAAGAGCCCTTTTCATGCCCGAACAATTCTGAATCGATGGTGCCTTCCGGTATCGCGCCACAGTTCACCGCAATAAAGGGATTGTGCTTCCGGGCGGATAATGCATGGATCACCTGCGAAAATGCTTCTTTACCAGTACCGCTTTCTCCATTGATGAGAACGGTTAGGTCTGTATTGGCTACCGTGGCTGCCACCTGCAATGCGTAATTCAGTGCGGGTGAGTTCCCGATAATACCAAACCGGTTTTTGATTGATTGGATATCCATATTCACAACTCGTTTAGCTCCTTTCTGACAATATTACTTATACGATCTCTCCCAGCAGCGTGGCTTTGGTGCAATCTGTGACTTTAACCATCACATAATCGCCTTTGTTCACTTTATGATCGCCTTTGGGAAAAACCAACATTTTGTTCTGACTGTTCCTGCCTTTCCAGTCGTTCCCACTTTTCTTACTGTCGCCTTCGATCAGCACCTTGAACGTTTTGCCCAGGTCGCGCTGATTGCTTTCATGACTGAGCTTATTTTGTAGATGCACGATCTCTTCCAGTCTTCTCTTCTTCACGTCTTCAGGAATATCATCTTCATAGCGGCGGGCAGCAAGGGTGCCGGGCCTTTCACTGTAAAAGAACATATAGCTCAGGTCATATTTGCTGTATTCCATCAGGCTCATGGTTTCCTGGTGCTCTTCTTCGGTTTCGGTACAGAAACCTGCAATGATATCGGAGCTGATGCCACAGTCCGGTATGATGGAACGGATCCTGTCTACTTTTGCAATATACCATTCGCGGGTATAGGTGCGGTTCATCAGCTGTAACACACGTGTGGAGCCGCTTTGAACGGGAAGATGTATGTACTTGCAGATGTTCTCGTACTTCGCCATGGTATGCAGCACTTCATCTGTGATATCTTTCGGATGTGAAGTCGAGAACCGAACGCGGAGCAGTGGACTGATCAGCGCCACTTTTTCCAGCAGCTGCGCAAAGTTTACCATCGTGTCGGTGGATTCATCCACCCAATAGTAACTGTCTACATTCTGTCCCAATAAGGTCACTTCTTTATATCCTTCATCAAATAATACCTGGCATTCGTTTACGATGCTGATGGCATCCCGGCTTCTTTCCCTTCCCCTGGTGAAAGGCACCACGCAGAAGGAGCACATATTGTTACAGCCGCGCATGATGCTTACGAATGCGGAAACACCGTCGCCGCCGAGGCGCACGGGCGCAATGTCTGCATAAGTTTCTTCGCGGCTGAGCAGCACGTTCACAGCTTTCTGCCCGCCTTCTGCTTCAGTGATCAGTGAAGGCAGTGTGCGATAGGCATCGGGGCCAACTACTATATCAACCAGTTTCTCTTCTTCGAGGAATTTCGATTTGAGACGCTCTGCCATACAGCCGAGTACGCCGATCAGCGCGCCGGGCCTGTTCAGCTTCACTTTGCGGAGATCGGTCAGGCGTTTGCGAACGGTTTGTTCGGCCTTCTCGCGGATAGAACAGGTATTGATGAGAATGAGATCGGCTTCCTCGTAATTACGGGTAGCGCCGAAGCCGCCTTCCTGCAGAATGGAAGCCACCACTTCGCTGTCCGCGAAATTCATCTGGCAACCATAACTTTCTATATAAAATCTCTTGCTGAATTGTTGCACACCAGCCTGTTCAGGGGCAAAGGCTTCTCCCTGGCGGCTCTCGTCATGTTTCTTCTGGGTAATGAAATCCAACATCGCATTCTGAAATTAAAGGGGCAAAGATAGGGAAAAGTCCTGTTAAATGACAGGATGACAGTTGTTTGTCTGTATACGGGTTTGCGTTATCTTTACGCGTGTATGCCCCTAATGAGACCATTCCTAATTGTTTGCTGCTGCCTGCTCCTGGTAACCTTATCTGCCTCCGGCCAGGATAAGCAGTCGAAATCCGCGCCCGGCCTGATCACCGGCAACGTGATAGATACCCTGCAGAAAGCTGTTGCCGATGCATCTGTATCACTCCGGCCGTTCAATGATTTGCTCCCCACTCGCAATACACGTACAGACCAGAACGGAAATTTCGAGTTTGAGCGCCTCCCTTTTGGTTATTATAAATTATCCATCAGTTATATTGGTTTCCGCCCGCTGACGCTTGACAGTATCTGGATCCGCGCCGAACGCTATGATTTCAATATGAGCGATCTCACGCTCAAACCCAATACAGATACAGCTTTGGAAGAAGTAGTTGTGTATGCAGAGAAGCCCCTGATCCAGAGCCGTGATGGCAATATCACTTTCAATGCCGGCGAATCCGCGCTCAGTGCGGGCTCCAACGCTGCCGAACTGCTGAAGAGCGTTCCCCTGGTAGCCAATGACCCCGATGGTAAACTGGTGGTGAGAGGCCGTGAACCTAAAATACTGATCGACGATAAGCCCGTTGAACTGAATGCACAACAACTGGCAGACCTGCTGGAAAGTCTTCCCGGCAGTATGATCGAGAAGATCGAAGTAATGACCAACCCGCCGCCGCAGTATGCCAATGAACAGGGCGGTGTGATCAATATCGTTACCAAAAAAGGTAAAGTGGGGATGGGAGCAAGGCTTACCCTTACCGCGGGTACACGCGGTGAATACGGCGCCAGCGGCAATATCAACTACAGGAAAAAAGGACTGGCGGTGAACCTCAATATGGGATTCGCCTACAATGAATTCGACGGGTACAGCCACTCCCTGCGCGAGAACTTCAGAAAGGATTCCACCAACTACTATGCAACAGCAGGCAAGAGTTTCAACAAAGGCATCCGTCCTAACGCCAGGCTCAATATTGATTATGAGCTCGACAAATGGAACTTCTTCAATATACAGGCAACGTATAGCCAGGCCATTACCCGGAATAAATCCGATAACGAATACACCAATATCAATCGCTTTCATGAAGTATACCGGATCAGCCAGCGATCTATCGCTACTGCAGGTAGCAGTATCAGTCCGGTGATCAATTTTACGTATACGCGTAAAGGTAAGAAGCCGGGAGAGTCGCTCCGCTTTATTGCAGGCACAAATACCGCCTGGAACAACAGCGACAGAACCTTCTACGAGATCCCGCTCAACCCGGACTATTCACAAAGGGGAAAAGACAGTACACAATTACAATACAACGAAACACACAACAAGGGGTATAATGCCAGGGTGAATTACGATAAGCAACTAGCCAATAAGAAAACCTCCATCAGTACCGGCGGTTCTTATATATATAGCTTGAATGATATCAATGTGGATGTTTATGGATTACGCAGTGTACCCGTGAAAGAGCTGATGCCGAATACCAATCTCAGCAACAGTTTCGATTTTCGTCAGCGCGTCAGCAATATCCGTGTGGCGGTAAAGCAGCGGCTTTCAGAAAGCCTGTCGGTAACCGGCGGCATCACATTGGAAAATACTGATCTGCGCTTCAAGTTGAAAGACGGAGCCAGTGCAGACAACAATTACTCCACCTGGTTGCCATTCTTCAGACTGAGCAAGAAATGGGAAGAAGTGCTGAGCGTGAACCTCAGCTACCGCAAGAGTATCAGAAGGCCCGGCATCAATCATATGAACCCTACGGTGGACATTGCCGATACCAACAATATCCGCTTCGGTAATCCGGACCTGCTGCCTTCCACTTCTCATAATTTCGACCTGGTATTCGGAAGATCAACAGACAAATACTTTCTCAACCTCAGCTTCGGTTACAATAAGGTGAGCGATATCTTTACACAGTTGCGATTGCCTGCGCCGAACGATACCAACAAAACCACCACCAGCTGGTACAATATCGATGGGAGAGAAGAGTATGAGATCAGCACCTGGAATGGATACACTTTCTCCAAAGCGCTCCGCCTGAACCTGAGCGCCAGCTATACTTTCAACAAGTACAGCAGCAGGAATACCAGCTTCATCAACGGTGGCACTTTCACATCCAATTTCAATGGTAATTTTGTGCCGACCGATAAGTGGAATATCACCACCGGTATTACATACAACCGCTTTGCAAATCCGCAGGGAACTGTGCGTAGTAATCTGCGAATGAATTTCGGTGTGCAGCGAAAACTGCTGAAGAAGAAACTGGTGTTAACTTTCAATATGATCGATCCGATCGCAAAGCAGGAATACCGCAGCTTCACCACAACGCCTGCTTACAATATCGAGTCGCTGAGCAGCACCAATACCCGCAATTACAGGATCACCATCGGGTATAACTTCACACAGCTGGGTAAGAAGAAGAAACCAGTTGCGAAGAAAGCCAGCAGCTAATTGAAAAAGTGATCGACCTTGATTCCGGTCAATTTTATGGAAGATTTTTCCTTTCTGCAGTAAAATGTAAGTGGAGGCTATTTTATATTTGTGTTCTCCTTTCAACAATTAGTGATCTGGTATTATTGAACCGCCTGATTGTGTTTACTTCAAAGCTATTTGTTACGCGTCTTTTTTATTTTCCGGTCGGCGTATATCTGGTTATGAACGAGGTTGATCATCTTTTTCTCGTCAACATCAAAGTATTCGGCAATGCTGATGATCTTGCCAATACGGATCCTGGTTACGTTGTTGATATAGCCTGTGAGCGTAGCGTGATTGGTGCGGAGATGATTAATGATAGGAGTGATATCATAGTAGTCGAATATCTCTTTGAAAAGCGTGATCTCGCCTTTGTCTATCATGGAACGGATCTGCTTTAATTGCTTTTCCTTGTTCATGACGCAAATAAACTGAGAGCAGCCGGATTGATTCATATATAAGTATGTTTAGTACTTTAAAAAAGAATCTTTGGTAATCAAGTAGTAGGATATTTACTTTTTTTAGAATGAAAATGTACTTATTTTAGTACGAATAATACTGATCATTTCTTCGTACGCAAGGATTCAGATTTGCGATAATAAACTACTACTGATTCCCTGACATAAATCATTTCAAACTTCGGTTTCCGCATCGCAGCGTTAGGTCTCACTAAAATCCGATTAGTGATGCTTAATTAGATTAATGGAAAAAAGAGGGCTCTCAACTGAGAGCCCCTCTTTAAAAAATCATCTTATTTTTTACGTACACTGTCTTTCATGTGGGTAAGGCATCCTGTACGCTGGTTGAGGTTTTGAGGCAGCAGGCATCCATTTCCATGAGATGACTGTGGCGGCCATTGGCTGATACTTTGGTTAGCAGACCGGCTCTCCGGTAATTGCTTTGAACCTTTAGTGGTATTCGTGAAATACTGGGGTGTGCCTATTGGAGGTACACCCTTTTTTTGCAGGGTGCTGCCTTCGCTTACCTCTGGCGAGAGACGTATATTTGCCAGGTTGCTAAATGATGTTGTGGCGAGTATTATCTTTAAGTACTAAAGTGTGGTTGATCCCGAACCCAAAAAAGTTTTTGATGAAAGTCTTTGCCTTACTGATTCCCATCGTATTGATTTTAGACAGGAGTTATGCCCAGGAACAGGAGCTGAGACTAATGCTTCCTATCGGGCATACAGCCCATATAAGTTCTATACAATTAAGCAGGGAGCAGGAATTTCTGTTAACCGGCGCCAACGACAATACCATCAAAGTTTGGGACGCCAAAACAGGAGCCATGCGGCTCAATATCCGCATGAATGGGCAGGTAGGTTCTGCAAGGCTCAGTCACAACGAGAATTGGATCTTAGGTGTTGCGCGGGAAGACTCTGTGAGGATATTCGACAGAAGAACCGGTAAACTTCGCCTCGCCAAAAAACTATCCTGGAGTCCCGGAGGCGCTGTTTTCTCCCAAAGCGATTCTTCCATTCTGGCTTTCAGTGTATCTAATGCCGAACTTTTTGATGCATTCACCGGCAAAACCCTGCTTACCATTCCTGCACGTAACGGCAATATGATAACGGCAATATTCAGCCCTGATGAAAAACTGGTCCTTACCTGTGGAACTCATGGAGGAGTGGAGCTATGGGATGTGAAAACTAAAAAGATACGTCACCGCCTTCAAGGAAAGATGGCATACGTTAATGGCGCCATCTTCAGCAATGACGGAAGCAAGGTGGCAGTAGCTTCTGATACGGCACTCACTATCTGGAATACGGCAACAGGAAAAGTGCACCTTAATCTTAAACATGCAGACGGAGCGGTAATGACGGCCGCGTTCACCCCCGATGATAAATATATTCTTTCCGGTAACTGGCGCAATGAAACCATCATCCGGGATGCTGCTACCGGACGCGAGATCCGGAAACTTGCGCATACAGCCGATCTTATTGCCATCAGCCCCGATGGTAAATCAGTTGCATTGGGTGGGGGAGATGATAATGGCGTAGCGGTATTTGATATGGCCACCGGTAAAAAGATCACACATGTTTATCCACGGGAATCCCTTTCACAAATAATCTTCAGCAATACCGGAAAGTCATTTGTAACGGGTACGATTATGGGGCATCTGGATGCTTTTGACGCGGCAAACGGCGACTGGTTGTTAACCTTTAACGGTTATGTACATGCGAATTGGACCAGTCGCTTCAGCCCGGATGGAAATACGCTCCTTACATGCCCATACGATGGAAGCCTTAAACTTTGGGACCGCAAAAAAGGGGAACTGAAAAAAACGGTCTGGAATATCAGGGGAGGCCCTGCGTTCAGCCCGGATGGCACTAAGATCATTGCCTCCTGCTGGGACAGTACAGCAAGGATCATTGATATGGCATCGGGTGAAACCTGGATGACCATGAATGGCCATAAGAGCCTGCTGATCGATGCCTGTTTCAGCAAAGATGGCTCCAAAGCCATCACCCGGGATTATAACGGCATTGTACAATTATGGGACCTGGTAAACCGGAAATCCATTTGGAGCATTGCAGCCGGCCCGGAAGTGCGGGAAGTAGATTTCAATCCGGATGGTACACAATTTTATCTCTACCATTTCCACGGAAAATCAATTGAAGTGCGAAGCACCAAGACTGGCGATGTATTGTACACCGTGCCCGTGGATAATTGTCAGATAGATCATTTTGAATTTACTCCGGATGGTAAACTGTTCTATACTTCTACCGGATGCAGCAGTTTTGTGGGAGATGCCCTTACCGGTAAGATACTGTATACGAAAAGCCAGGGATATGGGGGACAGGAAGGCAGGCTGGAGCCAACTGGTGAACGACTCCTGCTTGTCAACAGCAAAAACATTGAACTGTGGGACTGGCGGAAGGATAGCCTGATAACCAGGGAAGAACATCCTGGAGAGAAACTCGAGAAAGCTTATTACAGCCCGGATGGTAAAACTCTTGTGGTAATATCCGAAAACGGGTATATGCAGATCCGCGATGCAGGCAATCTTCAATTGATCACTACACTGGAGGCCCATCAAGGCGGAGTGCACATGGTTGATTTTTACACTGACGGAAACCTGATGGTTAGTTGTGGCGCAGATTTCATGAGTAAGCTATGGGACCTGAAAACCGGTAGCCTGATCTATACTTTTTTTGCGCTGGGCAATGAAGATTATTTGACCCTGCTGCCTTCCCATTATTACAGGTCTACACCTACTGCTTCGAGAATGCTTTACTATACCAGCAAGGACCAGGACTGGATATCCTTCGAGCAGCTCGATCTGAAATACAATCGGCCAGACCTGGTATTGAAGGCTGCAGGTTCTGCCAACCAAAAACTGATCACAATTTTTTATGAAGCCTACCTGCGACGGCTCAGACGCCAGGGATTCGATTCGCTTACACTCCAGCGTAAGGTAACATTGCCTGTATTCGATTTCGTAAATGGAAAGGAATTCATTACTACCAAACAATATCCCTCCAAAGTGGATTTACACATAAGGGTAGAAGATAAGCACCTGCCGCTGGACCGGTTTAATATCTGGATCAATGAAGTGCCGCTCTGGCATAACAATGGCATTCCCCTGAAGCACCTGAAATCAGGAATATTGGATACTACCATTACGGTGTCACTTTCAGAAGGATTTAACCTGGTTGAAGGTTCTGCAATGAATGCAGAAGGATTGGAAAGTCTACGCAAATCAGTTGTGATCAGCAAATTTCCCGGAGAACAGAAAACAAAGTCCCGCAAATGTTATTTTGTAGGCGTTGCCATAGAACGATTTGCCGATACCAGCAACAATCTGCTCTGGAGTGTAAAGGATATCAGGGCACTTGCCGGGGCGTTAAAAGAGAAGTATGGAAGCCGGCATATTGTTATAGACACGCTGTTTAATGAGAACGTGACGCTGTCCGCCATTCATCAACTTAAGAAGAAACTGCTAAAGGCCGATATCAACGATGTTGTGGTTGTTGCCTACTCGGGCCATGGACTGTTAAGCAACGATTTTGATTATTTTTTTCCTACGTATAATGTCGATTTCAGTATGCCTGAAAAAGGCGGTATTCCATATGACACCCTCGAATCCCTGGTCAATAATATTCCGCCGCGACAAAAACTGATGATCATCGATGCCTGTCATTCAGGTGAGGTAGACAAAGAAGATATGAACATGGGAGAGGAAGGTTCAATTGCTTACCTGCCTGAATCCTACCAGTCGAAAGGTACAGCCATGGCGCCCAAAACCGTGTTCGAACTGATGCAGGAAATATTTCCCGATGTGGGCAGGAGTTCAGGCACCACCATTCTTTCTGCCTCACGCGGTACACAAACAGCCAATGAATGGGACGAAATCAAACACAGCATCTTTACGTATTCCATACTTGAGTTGTTGCAACAACAACCACACGCCTCAGTTTGGCAGTTAAAGGAATATGTTTATCGCCGGGTAACAGAACTCACCAATGGTATACAAAGACCAACCACAAGACAAGAGATGAAGAATTCGGACTGGATGATCTGGTAGAATCAAATCTACAGGCAGGCTTTAGCCACCAACCGGAAGATGTTCATTTTATCATCCAGATCTGATGTATGTGTAAGCAGGATCAGTTCATCGACCCCATAGCCTTCTGCGAATTCCTGCAGTTGCCAGCAAATTGTTTTTGGTGAACCCCAGATGGCTTTTTGCCGGTTCTCTAGCACCTGAATTTCTTCTTCGTTGGTGAATGTATATTGCTGCGCAGTTCCGGGCAATACAGGCATTTGTTTCTTTCTCTCCGATCGCAGTAATCCGAAGTCGAGCTCCCGGAGTAATCGCTGCAGATTAGTTTCATCTTCAGCGCAGATCACAAAAACTGCGATACTGGTCTTAGCATTATTTGTTTCATTCGCGGAGAAATGATCTCGGTACAACTGTATATTGGATGGCCCATCGGCGGGGTTAATGAAATGCGCATAGGAGAGGGGCAGGCCCAGTTCCGCCGCCAGCCTTGAGGTAGTTGTGCCTGAACCCAGCAGCCAGCATTCAGGAAATGCTGTCAAATGTTCTGAAGCGTTCTTTTGCTGCCGGAGCAGCAACGATAATGACAAGATTTTCTGTTTGTAAATCCCGGCATCATATGTATGTGCGGGATTCAGCAATTGCCGTATTAGTGCTGATTCGCTGCCGCCCCTTCCAATCCCGAGGTCTATACGGCCGGGATACAGGGTTTGGAGCATATTGAAATTATTCGCTACCTGCTCTACCGGATGATTGGGAAGCAAGAGCCCCCCGGCGCCAATCCGTATTGAGCTCGTCTCCGCCGCCAGCCTGGCCATCAGGATTTCCGGTGAAGCGCAGGCAAATTGTGCAGAGTCATGATGCTCTGTAACCCAGAATCGGTGATAGCCCCATTGCTCCGCCAGTTTGGCGAGCTTGATACAATCCTGCAGGGTCTGGCTGGCCGTGCTACCTGGATGCACCAGTGTTTGGTCGAGAATGGACAATTGCATACTGCTTCTTACATTTTTTGCGCAACCGGCCCAGACCCGGGCAATCCGAAATCCTTCATGAACTGTGGACGGAAATTACCTTCAGTAGCTTTATTGTAAGTGAACAGGATAGCAGTTCTTCCCTTAGTTGAAAAATTAGGGGAAGACTGATGCGGTGCAAAGCCATCGAAGAAGATCACATCACCCGGCACTGTTTCCAGCTTATCGAATGCCAGCGCCTGCGCAGCCTGAACTTCGATGGGTTGCATATAATCACTCATGATGCCCTTTTTATGTTCACCGGGAGCGATCTCGAGGCAACCATTTTCTATGGTAGCATTTTCGCAGGAAATAAAAATGGAAATGATATTGCTCATATATTTCTGCCAGATTCCACTCATGTCCTGGTGCGGTAAAAATCCGCGACCGCCTGGTTGCTTGAAGTTGATCTTGTCTGTACACAAGATGGCTTCTTCACCGAAGAGGGCGGATACCACTGATAAAAAGAAAGAGGATTGGGCTGTTCCCATCAACACAGGACTGCATTCCAGGAAATTGGATATTTTGTGCATCACTTTCCGGTTGCTGCCATCCACTGCATTTTCAAAGGTGATCAGTTCAGGATTTTGCCTGCACAGGCGTTTGATCTCCTGTTTCAAAAGTTCCATTTCCACTTCCGTGAAAACATTGCGCAGAACAAAGAAACCATCCCTGTCGTATGCCCCACGTGCTGCCCGGAGCATTTCCGGAGATAGGCTATTGTTGTCCGGTATATTAATTTTATCCATAAAAAAATTCCTGACGATTAGTTTTTTTTATTTTGATCCCCGAAATGAAAATATACCATATTCCGGAACAACCCTTCAAGGGAAGAATAAATCAGGGGTGTTTGCCCGGCGACACTTCGCTTTTTTTCGATGGCCTGCATGCGCCGGTATCCGCTGGTATACACTATCGTGATGCCGGGGCCGCCGGAGAAAGAAAGTATGGAGGCAAGGTCAAAGACCTGCACAAACTCCGGGAATCTTTACCATTTTTGTCTATTAGATATCCTCAGTTCGTAATTGTGCTGAGAAATCTGCTGTCTTCTCCATCGCTTGCTGCCACTTATTTTCCGCTCAAAGAGCAGTTTGCGGAAAAAGCATTTCTACCTTTCCTGCATATGGCTGGCACCGTTTCGCAAAAAGGAGGCAGCATCGGCTATCATCTCGACAATTACCATGTTTTCATCCTGCAGGTGGAAGGCCGCAGAACCTGGAATGTCTGGGACAAGAATGTATTAACGCAGCAAGAAAAAGCTTTCTATATCAGGGAAGATCCTGAAGAACCCATACTGCCACTTCATCAGCAAAGGCCGCCCGATCATATATTCACACTCGAACCGGGCGAATTCATTTTTATTCCGGCACTCTTCCCGCATGAAGGGACCAGTTGTATGGAAGATGGATTGTCTGTAAGCCTTTCTTACGTTTACACTGCACTCTCAGGTTTCAAACTGCTGAGACCGGCACTGTCCCGTGCGGCTGCTGCAGCGTTGCGTCATGTAGATGAACGTACCGCACCGCTGTATGAGATCATGAATCAGGTCCCATTGCAGGAAGAGGACTACAGGTTCTGGCTGGCTACTACCCTTGAAAAGATCGGCCAATCACTGCCGGCAGATATTCAGCCATTACTGTTTAAACAACTGCCCCAATTAACGGATCACTGGCTGAACGTTTTCACCGATCAGACCGGAACCAATCCAGCACGTTTTTCCAGCAACACTGAGTGAAGAGGAAACGGATTCAACGAAATGGTATTCCGGAGCACCGGTACAAAACGCGCCCTGCCGGATACATTGTTTTCAGACAATATCTTCTCTACAAATGTCCGGATGATCCTGAAAGAGAGACTGGTGCCGGGACATTTAGTGAAGCTGCGTCCGAAAGGAATAAATGCCCAGGGTTCTATTTTTCCTCCCGCCAGGAATCGCGCAGGCTGATAGCTGTCCGGCTGCTCCCAACATTGCGGGAACCGATGCGTCAGAAGGGGAGAGATATGCAAAAGATCGCCTGCCTGGAAAGACTGCCCGCATACAGAAAAATCCTCCAACACGCTGCGATGAAAAAGCCAGTTAGGCGGATAAAGTCGCAACGACTCCAATATTACCGCATACAGGTAGCCGTGAGTTACCGGGTTTGGTTTTTCGGGCCATCTGCCCAGTTCCCGGCAGAATTCCTCTTCATGGGCTGCGAGATTGGAGATGGTCCAGCCAATAGCATTACTGATATTCTTACAGGAGAAATGAATGATGCCAATCAGGCTGTCTACTTCTTCCTTGAACCTGCCGTATAATTCAATATCCGTAAGACCTGTGGGCAGGTCCTTTCCGATCTGCTTATACATTTCCAGGGCGAACTGCCGTTGATCCGTTACTGCCTGTGCAAAGAAGATACGTTCCGGTAAACCAGGTGTTCTGTTATCGTTGATTTCCGACTTGTACCATTCCACCCGGTCGCAGGCTGTGATGAACTGCTCCAGGGATGAATGCGGAATGTTCGCACCGTAACCCGATAGCATGATGGAGAGAACTGCGAGGTTGAGTTTTCGTTCATCGATTGTATGCTCTCCATCACTACTGTAAATACCAGCAACCAGAAGGCGGGGATCTAAGTTTTGTACATGCTCTTTTTTCAGTGAGTGGAGCGCCAGTGGAATTCCTGTCTCCTGTATGCTTTCCATCAACTGGCGCCAATAGAAAATTTTCGAAGGCCGGGTAACCCGTTGCGCTTCTTCCAGTAGCACAGCTCTGATAGCATTGGGGCTGCAAATAATGAATTCCCTTCTGTTGCCCGCAGATATATCGATAACAGGGGATGAACCAGATGCCAGCCGGAGGATACCGGCTGGTGATAAAATCGGTACGCTCATGAGAACTTCTCTGAGTGAATAATGAATTAGTCGCCACTGTACCAGCACTGGGTGGGCTTGTTGGTGCCCATCATACTCTGGCCTCCGGCAATATCGTCGAGGTCATCATCACTCATGGCATCGAGGCCGAAAGCCTGCGCCTGGGCGCTGATCTCTTCAACGCTGAAATTGAAACCGAGAGAAGCAGCAAACTCAGCAATCGCTTCCGGAGTCTGGAGATGAGTAAAACGGTCTTTCAGACCCTGGTCTTTTTCGAGTTCAGTCATGAACTCTCTGAATTGTGAATGGCTCATAGTGTTGTATGGGTTTTAGATAAATAAATCAGTAATTATAAATATCGTTTGTGATCTTGAGTCCTCTTTGCTTCAGGTCTATCAGATCATAATAATGATTGCGGATATCGTTGCAGTTGGGGAACTCGGCCTGCAGTGTTTTGTCTATATCATATAATTCGCCATAATCTCCTTTCTGGAAACAAAACCGGTGAATCTTGCAGGACTTGCAGGCATTCAGGTCATAATCGTATTGCTGACGGAATTCTTTAAGACCTTTGAAAGCATCCACTCCGTTCTCCCATATATTACCGGCACAGAACTCAGGTTTATGGAGATTGTCGTTATAATACACGTTACCATCGAATTTCAAAACGTAGTAAGACATAGGCACTGCCGAGGGAGTTCTTGTGTAGAGTGTATTCAGGATCTTGCCGTACCGGCTTGGACGCAGGAGATAGGCAAGATAAGGTTTACGTTCAAGGATCTCCGTTAGGATCCGGCCCAGTTCGCGGTAGCCAAAATAATCGATTTTCTCGTCTGTTTTCGGCGTGGAATCCGGAGGTGGCACATCGGCCAGGGCGCCGGTATAACGGATCACATTGTAGTTCCAGCCATAAAGGCCGAGACTGTGACAGAGCTCCAGCATTTCTTCCACATAGATCACATTCTCCTCGGTGATCACTGATTTTACGGAAACAGGAACGCCGATGGAAAGCAGGTATTTTATATTCTCTATCACTTTGTGAAAAGTGTTCTTCTGACGGTATCTTTCATGGATCTCGGCCCGCGGGCCATCCAGCGAAATACGGATATGGGCCGTTTTATTATTTTCAAAGATTTCCCGGATGAGCTTATTCTCGCGGATCTTCTGGTGAACGCCATTGGAGGTGAGCCAGATCCGGAAGCCTTTATCATGAATATATTTAAACCAGTGCTCGATCCCTTCCTTTACAAAAACTTCGCCGCCGGTAAATTGGAATGTTTTCTGGTTACGGGATTTCTGGTCAAAATGATCGGCCACCATTTTGAAATCCTCGAAGGAGATCTCCCTGATCTTCGAAAAATTATAGCCCCGGAAACAGTAGTCACAAACGATGTTGCAGCGGTTCGTTACACAGATCAGCAACTGGTCGAATTCTGTAGCGCCGAAGTCATAGCCCAATACTTTAGAACCTTTGGGTGTGATCTGCTGCTTTACTGGTCTGTCTCTTTTTTGCACATACCATTCCAGGTAATCGGGCAACAGGTAATACCGGTGGTCATTATATTCCAGGGTATTCACCCTGACGGCATCGCTGGTTTGGCAGTAATCATCGAATAAGCCCATAAGCAATTTATATAGTGTGTCAAGTTAATAAAAATCTGATGCCTGTATGTACATCAGTATATATTTATTACTCAAATAGCAATCAAGACTATTTAGTGTTCCTGCAATGCTCGGCAAGATACGCGTCGATATAGTTCTTGTATTGGTTGATCTCTTTAATATTGTCTGCTGTCTTACTCAGTTCCAAATTGTATTTTTCAACGGCTTTGTTGAGTGCCGACATCTGCTTATTCACCTCACCTTTTACCTCCTGGTAATCGCTCCAGTTGTTAATATTATCTCTGAAATTCTTGATCGCCCCCAGCAAGCTCCCCAGTCTCCCCAGGTCTGTAACCGCATGGGTAAGGATGGTAGTATGTACATCTTCAGAATACAGCGCGTCCAGCGCTTTATCGCCTTTTTTGATGGCTTCGTACACGGCCACTTTCGACACATATTTTACGCCGGCATCTTTGGCCGTTTTCAGGAGATGGCCTTGTGGAGAGGAAATATTGATCAGGTCCTCGATGGTGTTGGCGGTCATTTTCAAGGTAAGCCTAACAATTTGCCAGTTGCTGGTGGCTACTTTGGAGGTCTTGAGCAAAGTATCTTTTAGCTTTTTGATATCGGAAATCGTTTCCGCTTTTATTTTGTATTTATTACGTTGCCTGTCCCACTGGGCCACCAGTTTATTGTCGCGGTACCGGACCAGCTGTTTACAATCAATTGTCTTATTCTTATCTGCGTTCGTATTTGCATTGGCCCCTTTCCTGATAGAAACCAGTTCCAGTTTGATATTGCTGATGCGCGACCTGAACTTATCGCTGTATTGTTTATCGCCTTTGCATTTAGTGGTGAATGAATGTCCGTCGAACCAGGGACTGCCACCCGCTTTTGCTTTAGGGTTCACCGTGAGTGAAAAATTATAGGTGGATTTGTTGCCGCAGAAATCGGAATAGGTGGCCAGGAACTTCACATACAGTTTGGTGTCTGAAAGATTTTGCACCAGAACGGATGTGCCTTCCGAGCCCATTGACCAGCCGGTTGAACCGATAAAAGCGGTAATGCGCTTATCACCGGTCCCGCTCAGTTCCCACTTGAGGAATTTTCCGGTAAAGGATTGTGCAGCAACAATTGTAACGATAAAGAAAGATAAGAATGCTGCGAAAAAAGAGCGTAACAGTATTCCTGGTAAGCGGGTAGGCATCGTTATGGAGATATATGGTTTAACGCTCATAAATATATAATTGTTACTACCGGTTCATTTCAATTGACGCCTTGCAAAATTTTGAAAAGGACCTTCCGTAGTCATCAGGTCAGACGGACTGCCGGACTGGATAATCTTTCCGTTGCTGATAAAATACACCCGGTCTGCGGCCATGATGGTTTCCAGCCGGTGTGCGATCACTAATTTGGTGGCCCGGGTATTTTGAAGTGTTTGGGTAATAATGGCCTGTGAAATATTGTCCAGTGCACTGGTGGCCTCATCGAAGAGGATGATCCGCGGGTTCCCCATCAGTGCCCTGGCTATGAGCAGCCGTTGCTGCTGCCCGCCTGAAAAGCTACCACCGCCATCCGACACTACGGTGTGCAGCCCCATTGGTAATGCTTCTATCTCCTTATCCATTCCTACTTTAGCCAATGCCTCCCACACCGCCGTATAACCGGAATGGCCGCCGGAAATATTTTCATAGATACTTCCACCTGTGAGTGTACTGTTTTGCAGTACTACTCCCATATTACGACGGACGGCTTTTATGTTGAGTTGCCTGAGATCCTGTTCATCAAAATAAATGGAACCTGTTCCAGGCGTTTCAAAACCCAGGAGCAGACGGAATATGGTGGATTTGCCGGATCCGGAAGCTCCACAGAAAGCAACCATTTCTCCTTCGTTGATAACAAAGGACATCTCATCCAAAACCGGAGGCCCATCCTCGCCATATGAATAGGATACCTGGTTGAATTCAATGTGTCCGTCGAGCTTGAGTTGTTCATGGTGGCCAGGCTCTTTTTCTCCGGCTGTTCTTAGTATAGGTTCCAGTCTCCTGAACAGGGTCACTGCTTTCAAAATGCCACTGACGCTGGAACCCAGTGCAATAACGTTGGCGGCCAGTAATCCGAAGGCGGTGATAAATCCTGCAAAATCTCCCGGTCGTATGTTGTTGATCACCTGCCCGGAGAAACCATAGATCAGCAGTAGGGCGAGGCTTGGAAAAAGATAGTTCAACAATTGTATCTGTTGCTCTGCCTGCAGGGTATCCCGGGCCATTTTTCTTTCTTTAGTATAATGACCGCTCCATTGCCGCAGTACAAACAATTCTTTGCCGGCTGTTTTGATTTTGGATATGCCGGAGATGAACTGATAGATGCGGGCATTGAGGGCAGTCTTTGCCAGAAGATGCCTGCTATTGGTAAGATTCTCCCTCCTGTAAAAAACGAATAAAACGATGAGGTAGATCAGGAGGGAGGCCAGTGCCAGCAGACCCAGTCTGGTGGAGTAAAAGAACATCAGTCCGAGGTTGAACAGTAGTTGAAGGCTGCTGAAAAATGCCGTCACTACACTGCTGCTGACCATCACGCGGATCTTACCGAAGGCGAGTGATTGTTGCACCAGTTCTCCGGCACTTGTTTTTGCAAAAAAGCTGGCGGGCAGGTTCAATATCTTATTGAAGAATGCAACTTGTAGTTTGAGGTCTACCCTGGTTTCGAAGCGAAGCAGCACCAGGTTGCGGTAGATAGAGAAACAAAAAATAAGCAAACCCACCAGTAGCATTAAAATACATAACTGTACCAGCATGCTGTTGTTGGCAGAAGGGATCACGTTTCCGATCAGCGAACTGAATGCCAGGGGAAGTATCAGGTTAAGGCCACTGATGACCACCGAGCTACCGATAAAGGCCAGCAATTCTTTTCTTCTTCCTGAAAATGAAAACTGCAGCAGTGAACGGTTGGATATGTGCTCATCGCCGAGCAGGGGATAAAAAACAAAAGCTGCTTCACTGAGCGCGCTTGCGATGCCTGCATCGATTTGCTGCCGCTGGCCTGTTTCCGGATCCGCCATCCAATAAGTGCCTTGCTCCTGCAGGAGTGCACATACTTTTCCATCTTTGTTGAAGCCTACCATCGATCCCAGGTCGGATGCCCACCAGTTACCCTGCAGTCTTACCTTTCTTGCCAGTACATCCGACTGGCGGGCGATGGCCTGCAGTTGACGTGTTATGGTTTGTGCGCCATTACCGGCAATGGGTTGAAAATGCAGGCCCTGTTCCGCACCGGCCAGGTTCATGCATTGCAGCAGCAGTCCATTCCGGAGGGCATTGCCATTCCCGTTCTCTTTACCGAGAACGGAAAGCAGGTCTGATTCAATATGTGCTACAAAAGATGGCCCGGCCATATTATGTTATTATTCGGTTTCTTTCAAAAATTGCTGGTAGAGAGCACTCTCTTTCAACAATTCTTCATGAGTACCGCGGTGTTCTATAATGCCACGGTTCAAAACAATGATCTGGTCGCAGTCCCTGATAGTACTCAGTCTGTGTGCAATGATCACTAACGTAATGCCTAGCGCTTTTATATTCTGACAAATTCTGAATTCCGTTTCCGGGTCCAGGGCGCTCGTTGCTTCGTCCAGTACCAGTATGCGTGGCTTCCTGATCAGTGCCCTGGCTATTTCCATCCGCTGCCGTTCGCCACCACTGAAGTTTTTACCTCCTTCATGGAGCTGACTGAAATAGCCGCCTGGTCTCCTGGAGATCACATCATGAATTTCTGCCAGGCGGCAGGCATGAATAATTTGCTCCATGGCGATACTTTCATCCCAGAAGGTCAATACGTCTTTAACTGTGCCTGCGAATAATTCTATCTCCTGGTCCACCATACTTATGGATGCTGTACGCAATGCTTTCGGTAACTGGTCCAGTCCTTTACCATCGAACTGTACTTTACCTTTCCAGGGTTCGTACAGACCGGTGATCAGTTTTGCAAGGGTAGACTTACCGGATCCCGACAGCCCAATAAAAGCAAAACTTTGCCTGCATGGTATCTCCAGGGAAATATCATGGATGATGGGCGGCGCCATCTGGTTATAACCGAAACTGAGTGACTGCAGGCTGATATTACCAGACAGTTGATTTGTAGCTGCGGAACCTGCGAGCTGGCGGGTGTTTTCTTTCGCCGGATAATTCAGGATATCGTACAGGCTCCTGAAATAAGAGCCTAACATCGACAGTTCACTGCTGGAATCTGCTACTCTTTGTACGGGTATAAAAAATTGCTGGAACAGCACCGTGAAAGTGAGCAGCAGACCTACGGAAAGATCACCTTTCATCACTTCATATCCACCGATCAGCAGGATCAGGCCAAGGTTAACGAGTGAAAGCAGACCCGGTAGTGCACGACTAACAGTGGTGTGTAAGCGCGTTTGCTGGCTGCTGATCAGATACCTTGCATGGTAACCTGCCCATTTGCGGAAGAACTCGCTCTCGCGGGCAGACGATTTGATGGACTCGATGGCCTGTAGCCCTGTATAGGTTACGCCTGACAAGCTGCTGCTGTCTTTAACGAATCGATTATAAACCGCATTTCTTCGCAGACCCAGCCAGTAGAAGAGGCGCATCGTTACTACCGCAATCACCAGGCAAATCATGGCCAGTTTTACACTGTATACAAACATGACCCCGAGAAAGAAAAGTGATGACAGCAAGGATACAACGGTAGTGAGAAGGCTGCCTGTGAGCGACTCGGCCACAAGGCTTGCAAACTCCACGCGGGAGCTGATCTCCGCCTTGCTTCTTTGCTGAAAAAAAGACATGGGCAGGTGAAAGATCTTTACCAGCATCCGGTAAGCAAGCAGCACGCTGAGCTTTGTATTCAGCCGGCGGATAACAGCCTGCTGGACCATCATAAGCGCCGCGTTGATGAGGATGGCAGCGCCAAGACTAATCATGATGGGCACAAGCCAGAATGTATTGTTCTGAATGAGTACGAAATCGATGAATATGCGGGTGATGGAAGGAATTACCAGGGCAGGAGCCAGGGCCAGCAGCGAAGCGAATAATAGAAAATATAAAGTCTTTTTCGAGCCTCTGAGCAATTCCCAAATCTTTTGAGTGACGTTGAAAGGAGCTCCCTGTTTTTTGAAACCTTCTGCAGGCTCCAGTTGCAGCACTACACCTGAATAAGAGCCGGCAAACTCTTCCGGCGTTACCCATATTTTACCCAGGGCGGGATCGTTGAGGAATACTTTATTTTTTTCTGCGCCTTCCACAACCAGAAAGTGATTGCTCTCCCAGAAAACTATGAACGGAAAAGGCAGCGTCAATGCCTGCTGTGCAGTTTTTTTAAAACCCTGTGCTTTCAGACCAAGTGTGCGCGCCGCCACTACAATATTTTTGGCGCTGGTACCATCCCGGCTTACACCACAGATGGTTCTCAATTGTTCCAATGGCAGATGCAATCCGAAATAGGAGCAGATGATTCCCAAAGAGGCTGCGCCGCATTCCACTGCTTCCATTTGCAGCAGCACAGGTGTATTGACTCTTCCGGGGCTCATCTGGATTGCTTCATTGAAGGAAATATGAAGGAGATGGGTGAACGTTCTTCAGCTATAAAGTTTGCCTGTATCAGGGTGCCGCTCATAACATCTGACTCCGGGCCAGAGCCGGAGGTCCATTTGTATTTGCTGTATGTGCTGCTGTCTGTGGTCAGTTTAACTTCTACCATCATGGGAAGGCCATCACGGGAGAGCTCTTCCACCAGTTTGTTATTACGCAAAGTGCGGTTCATACCTGCCCCGGTGAGGGTATACTTTGAGATATAGCTAATGGATCCAAGCAGGTAGCCGTGTTCTTCAGGAGGAATGGTGGAAGGCGCAATTTGTACCGTCATGCCCGGTTGCAACTTCTTGCCTTCATTAGCGTTTACATAAACCTGTGCTATCAGTTCGTTGCGGTCGTAGTCCTGATTCTCCATCACAAGGAAGGTACTGCCTTCATTGAAAATATCTCCATTATTGAATGCCATATCTATCACCGTTCCGCTGTAGGGGCTGACGATCTGAGACTGGTTGACGAGCTGGTTCTTTTTGAACTGCAGTTCGCTTTCATAAGTACGGAGGCTGTTCCGGAATTCGAAGATCCTTGCGTGGTTATAATTGATGAGGTCTGTGATCCGCAGCAGTTCTGTTTGCCGGTTCTTTTCCAGTTCGTTTTTATCGGATTCGTAGGTTTCTGATTTGATGTTGAGTAACCTGAGTTGTCTGTCGTAATCATCAATTGCAGCTCTTAGTTGTTTGATGGACCTTTTGCGCACTGCCAGATCTGTATTATCCAGCAACCAGTTCAGACTTTTCCGGATATCACGGATCTGGGTTTCGAGTTTTTTGATATCGAAGATCAGGTCCAGTTGTTCAACGGTTGCGAGTATCTCTCCCTGTTCTACCTGCTGTCCGATCTTTACGTTGAGCTGGCTGATCCTGCCGGGGAAAGGAACTTTTATTTCGCTGATGCCGGATTCGTTGATGAGAATGCCTTTGCCTTTTACATACACCGGAACGCTGGATACGATGCTCCAGAAAATAGTGGCCAGGATGATGGCGAAAATACAGGCGATAAAAATTTTCTGCCTGGGGCGAATTAGTTGCACAGCCTGATCCACCTTATCGGGGGATTTGTGAATTTCCAGCTCTTCAGCGCTTGCCTGCTGTATGTTCATAAATATGTAGGCAATTAGTTATTGGTGATCACCCAGTTTCCTGACTGTGCGGTATTGAAGCAGTGTTTTTTTGTGGAGCGGAACTGATCAAGGCTTTCCACGATAACCTGGTGACAGCCGGCTACGCCACGCAGCTGGTATTCTTTTCCGGCGTATACGATGCCTTTATATTCATCTTCTACATACAGGTACAGGTTTTTGGAAGAATTGTTGATCACTTTCAGCAAGGGGCCGGAGGGCTTTGCTGCAGCAGATTTCGGAGCGCCTTTTGCCCGGAAGCGGGGATTGGCATTTGAAGGTGGCGGTGGAGGAGGAGGTGGGGCATAAGCTATCTGAACTATCTCGTCCTGTTGCAGGCTGTCAAGCTGATCAATAGTTTCCTTCCTGATGGAATGGTCTACAGCCATTTTGTATACCTTCCTGATTTCAGGTTTCATCATGCCCCGCCCCTTAACTTTAACCAGTAAGCAGGCAGTGGTATCCATCAGAGACCTGGCATCTATATAAGTTGATTTGAGTTGTTTTGCATTTTCCAGGCTGTCGAGATATCCCACTTTTTCCAGTAAAGTTTTGAAATCCCTGGTCATCAGGGCTGAGTCGATGGCAAATCCAATATTGCCGGATGGAATTCCGAATACTTCCAGCACAGGAGTACCCTGCAAACGTTTTGTGGCAACTTTTGCGAGCGCAGTCCGGCTTTTTTCTGAGGTAGTGGTTTCTTCCTGGGAATGGCCTGCTAAGCAAAACATCAGACCCAGGAGGAAAAGGGTCGTTTTTTTCATAAGAAACGAAAGTGATTGATGAACCAAATTAATATCTTTTCTCCAACTTTATCCCAATTATGTCTTTACACTTCCTGGAAAGTTGGCGGACCGGGGGCTGGTGTTACCAGCTGGTAAGAATAAAATCACGTTGACGTTAGGTGAAAGCTGTGTGGGCTAAACTTTACAGAAGACAGCTGCCTGATAACAGATGAAGCAGGCAACCCTTTAAGGGACGTAAATCTGCTGGTGTTAAGCGTCTGAATTGTGGGCAGGTAGCCCGGTGAGAGACAGCAGCATCCTGGGAAAATCTGACTACCAGCTCAGTTTTCCCTGGTAATAATCAAGGATCCTGGTCCTTAGCAGAAAATCATACCGGGCGATGATCAGATCGATCTTTGAATTATCCAGTTTGTTCTTCGCAATGAGATAATCAACGGAATTGCTGGCGCCATTGTTGAAACGGACCTCAGCAGCTCGGAAGTTCTCGGCATAGCTGCCCACCTGGTCTACCAGGGCCTGGTAGCGGTTAAGGGTAGCCGTCATATTGAGATGGTCCCTTTCGATATTCTGTCTCAGCTGGATCCTGGTGTTCTCGGCATAATACTCCGCCTCTTTCAGAGCGATCTTCGCCAGCGAAAGCCTGTTCCTGTTCTGAAAACCGCTCATGAAAGGAATATAAACGCCCAGCCCTACATTGGTGCCACGGTTGTTCTTGAGCTGATCGAAATAGGGGATCTTGTTATTGGAAGTATCTACGAAGATACTTTGGTAACTGGTATTGTAACCCGCGCCGAGGCTCACAGTAGGGAAGAGTCCGCCTTTTGCAGCTTTCACATCTTTCTCCGCACTTTTCTTTACCAGGTCAACGGCCTTTACCTGCGCCAGTTGTTCGAGGGCAGACTGGTACACGGCATCGGGTGTGATGGCATAGGTCATATCAAATTGTTCCAGGCCGATGCGTTCCACGGTTAAACTTTCATCATAGGTGATATTCATCAGCTGCGCCAGGCGCAGTCTTGCATTGTTGAGCTGATTTCGTGTGTTGATAAGGGATAGTTTGTTGGCAGCCAGCTGTCCTTTCAGATCAAAATAATCCGATGGTTTGATAGCGCCTTCCTCATGCATGATGGCCAGCCTGTCTACCTGCTTCTGCGTTACTTCCGTGAGTTGTTCCGTTTGCTGGAGTACATCGCTGGAGCTGAGCACATCCAGGTAGGCGAGGATCACATTGAGGGTAAGCACATCCCTGGACTGCTGCCATTCCATTCTGCCGGCATCAAACATGTATTGACGCGCCTTCAGGTTATTGAAAAGACGAAAGCCGTTGAACAATGTTACATCGGCAGACAGGGAAATATCTGCGGCGGTATTGTTCGTATTGGTATAACTGTTATTGGAGTAGTCGATAGTGCGGCCCTGACGGAGATTGTGACGTACATCGCCAATAAGGCTGGGTAGCATGGAGCCTTTGGCGCCACGCAATGATACGAAATCACGTTGTGAATTGAGGTCGGCCAGTTTCACATCCATATTGTTCTTCAGCGCCGTTTCTACGCATTGCTTCAGCGTGAGCACAGTGGGAGCGCTTTGTGCAAGGAGGTTAATATTAACAATAAGGGCAAGGCAGCATCCCGCCAGGAATTTTCCAGCTCTCATGGCTTTGATAAATTGAATGGTCTCTAAATTTTTATACGGTTATTGCTCTTGTTCAATCCTTCCATCCAGCAGGTGAATGATGCGGCTGCCATAGCCGGCATTCTTTTCGGAGTGAGTTACCTGGATAATGGTTACGCCTTCCTTATTGAGTTGTTTGAACAGGTCCATGATCTCTTCTCCCTGCTTTGAATTGAGATTGCCGGTAGGCTCATCGGCCAGCAGCAATTGCGGTTTGGCTATCAGCGCACGCGCGATGCCTACGATCTGTTGCTGTCCGCCGCTCAACTGGGTAGGGAAGAGGTCCTTCTTTCCCACGATCTGGAAACGGTCAAGCATATCGGCTACCATCGCTTTGCGTTCATTGCCTTTCACATTCTGATAGATCAGCGGTGTTTCGATATTCTCATACACGGTGAGCTCATCAATCAGGTGATAGGCCTGGAACACGAATCCAATATGTTGTTTGTAAAGAGCCGAGCGTTGTTTCTCTTTCAGACTATGTACGGGTTGCTCCATGAACAGGTATTCGCCTTCATTGAAATCGTCCAGCATACCGATGGTATGCAGGAGGGTGGATTTACCGGAACCGGATGGCCCCATGATGGAAACGAACTCGCCCTGGTTGATGGTCAGGTTCACGTCTTTCAGCAGGAAATTCGGTTTGCCGCCAACGTTCACCCATTTTGAAATATGTTTCAATGATAACATAGTAATGATTTTGTGATAATTGTGCCAGAACCTAAGATATATGATTTTCAAAATTTTACATAATTCCGGCGCAATTGTGCAGTCCGTTTACGATACAAAAACCGTCCGGTACTGATACAGTTGTTCTATTCGCTTCTCAATGATTTCACGGGATTGGCCAGGGCGGCTTTAACGGTCTGGAAACTGATGGTGAACAATGCGATGGCCAGTGCAGCGATGCCTGCAATCACAAAAGGCCAGGCATTCATGCTGATCCGGTATTCGAAATCCTGCAGCCAGTTGTTCATGGCCCACCAGGCGAGCGGACAAGCAATGAGGATGGCGATGAAAACCAGTAACAGGAATTCCCTGCTCAATAATCCGAACAGGTTGCCAAGTCCGGCTCCCAGTACTTTGCGGATACCGATCTCGCGTACGCGCTGTTCTGCTGCAAACATCGCCAGTCCAAGCAGGCCCAGACAGGAAATGATGATGGCCAGTCCGGCAAAGCAGTTGGATAATTTCTCAATCATGGTTTCACTGGCGTAAGTCTTCCTGAATTCTTCGTCAGCAAATTCATAAGTGAAGGGAAATTTTGGATTGATCTGTTTATTGATCTCTTCCATGCTTTTGAGTACCGACTGTGTTTTACTGCCTTCCACGCGCACCAGGGCATTTCCCCAGTTCACATTCTCGCGCAGGTGCATTACCATTGCATTGATGGGCTCATGCATGGTGTTGAAGTGAAAATCCTTTACCACGCCGATGATAGTACCTTTGGTGCCCCAGAAGGTAAATGGCTTTCCTACCGGATTGGTATAACCGGTTTTTTTCACGGCGGTTTCATTGAGGATGAAGCCAGCGGTATCTGTTCCGTAGGCTTTGGAAAAATCCCTTCCTTCCAGCATCGTCATTTGCATGGTCTTCACAAAATCATAACCTACACCGATCTGTGTAAAAAGTGGTTTGGAATTCGGTTCTTTTCCTTCCCAGTCCACTCCAATAGTGCTGTTACCGATAAGAACCGGGTCCTGCTCGGCCCTTGTAATACTGCTTACTCCGGGCAACTGACCCACCTGTTGTTTGAAAAGCGGATAATATTTTTCGGGCTCGCCCAGTAAGGCCACTTTTACGATGTTCTCGCGGTTATATCCCAGGTTCTTGTTCTGGATATAACGCACCTGTTGTGAAATGATGATGGTGCCGATGATCAGCAAAGATGACAGGGAGAACTGGAACACCACCAGTCCTTTCCTGAACCAGTTGGCAGATGAACTTACTTTCAGTACACCTTTCAATACCACGATGGGTTTGAAAGAAGACAGGAAGAGGGCAGGGTAGCTGCCGCTCAGCAGGCCGGTGATCAACAGCAATCCCAGGATGCAGGCCCAGAAGGTCCGGTCTGCAAACGGAAAGGCAATTTGTTTTTCTGTCAATTGATTGAATAGTGGTAAAGACAGGAAAAGCAGAATCAGCGCTACAATCATAGCAATGCCTGCCACCACGATGGCTTCACCGAGAAATTGCCGCACCAGCCCGAACCTTACGGCGCCAACCACTTTCCTCACACCGATCTCACGGGAACGCTTGATCGATCTGGCGGTGGTGAGATTCATGAAATTGATACAGGCGATCAGCAAAATGAACACAGCTATCAGGCTGAACAATCGTACATATTCGATCCTTCCCCCGGAAACCACGCCATCCCTGACATTGCCGTAGAGATAGCGATCTGAAAACTTCATCAGGTATAGTTCGACGCGCCAACCCCCGTCTTTGCCGAGATGCTGGTCCATATAGTTTTTGATCTTCGCTTCCACTTTTGCCGGATCGGCATTCTTGTGCAGCAGCAGGGTGGTTCTGGGACCATTGTTATCCCATTGTTTGATCCAGTCCTGCGTTTCCATCAGGTAATTCCAGTTGATGATATAGTCCCACTTTGCAGTGCTGTTCTTAGGCATGTTTTCATACACGGCAGTAATCTTGAAATCGCGCCTGTCGTCTGCGCGCAAAGTTTTACCGATAGCGGCCTGCGCACTGCCGAAGAAGGCCGTGGCCATCTTCCTGGAAATGGCGAGGCTAAGCGGGTCTGCCAGCGCAGATTGTGCAGTGCCTTCCAATAATGGAAAACTGTACATTTTGAAGAAATCACTGTCAGAATAACTACCGGTCATTTGCAGGATCTTATCGCCCAGTTGAAAAGTGGTCTGGTCTTCCCAGCCAATGGAAGCGCTGTATTCCACTTCCGGAAGTATCTGTTTCAGCTCGCGGGCCAATGGTCCGGGCGTACTGAAACCTCCCTGCACCTTATTATCGAAGTACTGTTTTTCGTATACCGAGAACAAACGGTCTTTGTTCACATGGAACTGGTCCATGCTCCGCTCATCCAATACCCACAACATGATCAGCAGGCTGCAGGTAAGGCCGAGGGCCAAACCGACGATATTGATGACGCTGAATACCTTGTTCCGTGTCAGGTTACGGATGGCTACGATAAAATAGTTCTTCAACATATACTTTGATTAGGATGTCAGGTATTTATGATCGTTAGTAATTCTAGTCCTGTTTGAGCACCTTCACAGTATTGCCGAGTGCGGCTTTGATAGCTTGTGTGCTCACGGTTACAATTGTGAGGAATAATGCTACACCAAAAGCTATCGCAAAGATCCACCAGGGCTGTGTTGTACGGTATTCATAATCCTGTAACCAGATGTTCATGAAATACCAGGCCAGTGGCGCTGCCAGCGCAAACGAGAACAAAATCAGTAAACAGAAATCTTTCGACAATAATTGCCAGATGCTGTAAACGGAAGCACCCAGGATCTTACGAATGCTCACTTCTCTTAGACGCTGTTCTGCAACAAATGTTGCAAGGCCGAAAATGCCGAGGCAACTGATAAGGATAGCCAGCAAGGCAAAGATGCCGGATAGCTTACCCACTCTTTCTTCAGAAGCAAATTTCTTCCCATGTACTTCATCTACAAACTTGTATTGAAAAGGCGCAGAAGGGTTGTATTTTTTGAAAATGGGTTCCATTCCGGTAATAGCCTCGGGAATACTTTTATTGTCACCCAGGCGAACGAGCATGCTGTTGGCCCAATCATAACTGAGTATATAGATGGTTGGTTCAACAGGATTGTAGGGAGAGGTCATCACAATATCCTGCACTACACCCACCACCTGGTAATTGCGTTCTCCCCATTTTACGGTTGCTCCGATAGGGGCTTTGAATTGCAGGATTTTCAACGCGGATTCATTCACGATCATGGATGCACTGTCTTGAAAGTTTCTTGAGAAATCCCTTCCCTGTAAAATTTTCCATTTTACTGTTTTTCCATAATCGTGTGTGATGCCGATGGTGCCGAAATCAGGAATATAATCCGGGTCTTTTCCCTGCCAGTTATACCCACTCTGTGTGCTGTATAAACTGGTGATGGGAGAGGAGGCGGTCGCCATATCGTCAGCAAATCCTGCCTGGCGCAATTCCTGGCGAATCACATCATAATGTTTTCTCAGTTCATCCGTATTCATATTGATCTGTACCATGCGCTGATTATCGAAGCCGGCGGGTCTGTTCCTGGCATGATCAATTTGCCTTTTTACAACAATGGTACCGATGATGAGTGTAATACTGACAGTGAATTGCAGCACCACCAATATTTTTCTTGGTAAAGCTGCAAATCTTCCTGCTTTGAATGAACCTCGAAAAACTCTTATGGGATTGAATGCAGAAAGATAGAATGCAGGGTAGCTGCCCGCGAGCAACCCTGTGAAGGCAGTAAAACCCAATATGCAGCTCCAGAACAGTGGCTTGTTCCAGGGGATGTGTATGTCTTTGGCAGCAATTTCATTGAACCAGGGCATAGCCAGGGATACCAGTATCAAAGCTATTACCAAACTGATCAGCGCCACTGTAAGGCTTTCACCCAGGAATTGAAATATCAGTTCATTTTTCTGTGAGCCGAGAGTTTTGCGGATGCCTACTTCTTTGGAGCGCTTTTCTGATCTGGCTGTTGCCAGGTTCATGAAATTGATGCAGGCAAGTAACAAAACAAAAACCCCGATGGCGCCGAATAGCCATACAAACCTGATCCTGCCGCCAGCTCTTTCACCATTTTTGAATTCACCACGCAGGTACCAATCCTTCATGGGCAGGATCATTAATGATTCTTTCCAGTTTGGGTTTTTGAAATAAGGGTTCAGCAAAGTACTGATCTTTTTGTTGATGGCATCGTGAGCATCGGGCTGGTTGAGCTGTACAAAAAGTTGGAAAGAATGATTGTCCCATTGATCCGAATAACTTTTGATCCATGGCTGCATGATCTCATAACCTTTCCAGCTCCCCAGGAAATTTACATTGTAAAAGCTGGAGCTACGTGGAAGATCTTTATACACACCTGCAACAGCTGCTTCAAAATCTTTCCCCATTCGAAAAGGTTTCCCCAATGCATCTTCATCTCCAAACAGGGATTTGGCGAGGCTTTCGTTGATCAACACTGCATGGGGATCTTTCAACGCATTGATATCTCCCTTGATCATATCCACAGTGATCATAGAAGGGAAATCTTCCTGTACCCACATACCGTCGCTATTGAGCTTTTTATCGCCAACAGCAAAAAGGCCTTGCATATGCCAGGAAGCCAGTGCAACAGCTTTAAAGTCCTGCGGGTATTTTGTACGCAGCTCATTGGCGAAAGGATAGGCATTGGCCATCATCACGTTCCTGTTGCCACTGATTTGCTGACTTACATAAACCTGTCCTAATGTATTAAAGTTCGAATGTTCCTTATCGTGATTAAGCTCATCCAGAACCCAGAGTGCAATAAGCATCACTACGGCCATTCCGAGTGAAAGGCCAGTGATATTGATGATACTGGTGACCCTGCTTCTGCGCAGTGACCTCCAGGTTGTGATCAGGTAATTGCGGAACATTTGCGGGTGATTTATAAATTAGTATTATTCGGTTCTCAATGCTTTTACGGGATTGGCAATGGCTGCTTTCACTGCCTGGAAACTGATGGTGAAAAGGCCAACCAGCAAGGCCGCTGCGCCGGCAATGGCGAAAAAATACCAGGTGATATGGATCCTGTAGGCGAAATTCTGTAACCATTTGTGCATGAAATACCAGGCTAACGGGGCAGACACCAGGAAGGCTATGGCCGCCAGCCAGATGAACTCCTTCGACAGCAGGTGCAGGATATTGCTCACACTGGCGCCCATCACTTTGCGGATACCGATCTCCTTGGTGCGTTGCATGGTGCTGTAGGCGGTAAGGCCCAGCAGACCCAGGCAGGAGATGAGAATGGCCAATGCGGCAAAATTCAGGAAGAGTTTGCCGAAGCGTTGCTCATCGCGGTATTTATGATCGAAGATTTCATCGATGAATGTATAGGAGAAGGGGAGGTTGGGAATCATCTCTTTCCATTTATTTTCGATGGCGGCAATAGTGCCGGGGATCTGTCCGCCAGCCACATTTACTGTAAGGTGATCATACCGGCCATTGGCAGATTCCGCCATGCGGAAAGTGAGGGGTTCGATCTCCTCCTGCAGACCATTGTAGTTGAAGTTCTTCATCACGCCTATGATCTGTCCTTCGCTGCCCCATTGTTTGTACTTTTTGCCAATTGCCTGTTTGGGATCGGAGTAGCCGAACTGTTTTACCGCGGCTTCGTTGACCACCATGGCCTGGGTGGTATCTGTAGGGAAATCCCTGGAGAACTGCCGGCCGGCCACCATCTGTATCTCTAACTGTGGCATATAGTCGAAATCAACAAAAATCAGGTTGAGGTTGGCCACCTGGAATTCACCTGTGGTATTCTCTATTTCGGAATAAGCGCCATTCCAACCGTCGCCAGGCACGCTGGAACCGAGTGAAACAGACTTCACACCGGGAATGCTCCTGATCTCTTCCTTGAATGTTTTCTGCAATTTGGTGCCTTCTGTTTTGATCACCAGCATCTGGTCTTTTTTGAAGCCCAGGTCCTGGTTGCGCATATAGTTGGTTTGAAAATACACCACCAGTGTGGCAATGATCAATGCAATGGATATGGTGAACTGGGCTACCACCAATCCCTTTCTCAACAGGATGCCTTTGGTCCCCGTAGCGAACCTGCCTTTCAAAACCACTATGGGTTTGAACCTTGCCAGCACCAGGGCAGGATAGAAACCGGCCAGCAGCCCGATGCCTACGGCAGCCGCAAACAGCCAGGCGGGATATTGCCAGTTGGAAAAAACACCTGTGCTGATGGTCTTACCTGCCAGGTTATTGAAAATGGGCAGTAACAGTATGGTTAACAGTAATGCCAAACCGAAAGCGATAAGGCTGATGATCAGGGATTCCCCGATGAATTGCCGGATAAGCTGGTATTTGCCGGCGCCGGCCACTTTCCGGATGCCTACTTCTTTGGCGCGTTCGGTAGAGCGGGCCGTGGTAAGGTTCACAAAATTGATGCAGGCGATCACCAGTATGAAGATGGCAACAATGGAAAAGATGTACACGTTGTTGATCTTGCCGCTCTTGCCATCATTCCGGTCTGAATAGAGGTATACATCGCGGATTGGTTTCAGGAAAAGTGTAACCCACATTTTATATTCATCCATCTCCTTACCATTCTTTCTTTTCAGGAAATCGGGGAGCTTTTTTTCCAGCGCTGCACCGGAAGTGCCGGGTTTAAGCAGCAGGTAGGCATCGGCTCCATAATTGCCCCATTGTTTGTCGAGGTTCGGATTGAGTTCGCCGGTGAGCGAGCTCATGCTAAGGATCATATGTGCAGCCACCTGCGTGTTTTCCGGAAAGTTTTTCATCACACCCGTTACAATATTGGGCCTTGCCTGATCACCAATCAGGAGGGTCTTACCCATCGGGTCTTCATTGCCGAAATATTTTTTTGCAGTTGTTTCTGTGAGTACAACAGAGAAAGGGGCTGCCAGCGCTGTATTGGGGTCTCCATTTACCAGTTGCCACCCGAAGACGCGGAAGGCGGAGGAATCAGCAATGATCACGTGGTCTTCTTTGAACTTGATATCGCCATTGCGTACAATAGAGGAAGTGTTTGCCACTCTTGCAAACTCCTCCACCTCGGGAAATTCCATTTTAAGGTTCGGTGGTACAGCCCAGGCTGGTCCATCGGCGTGTATCACTTCCGTTGGTGTTTTGATATCCGCCGATATATGATAAATCCTGTCTGCCTTCGGATGGAAATCCTCATAGCTCAGTTCAAACTTCACGAACAGGAATATCAGGAAGCAGGCCGTCATTCCGATGGTGAGCCCCATGATATTGATGAACGAAAAAGCTCTGTGCCTCCAGAGGTTGCGAAAAGCCGTTTTAAGAAGGTTTCTGAACATAATGCTTGTTTTTAAGGGAATGGCTATGGATGGGTTATTCGCTTCTCAAACTTTTAACAGGACTGGCCAGTGCGGCCTTTACCGCTTTGTAGCCAACGGTGATCCAGGCGATGCCCAGAGAAATGATTATCGCCACAATGAATATGCCGATGCTGATATGCACGCGGAACACGAAATCCTGCAACCAGTTATTCATGAGCAGCCAGGCCAGGGGCGTGGCAATCACGAAGGCAATGGTAATAAGAATGGTGAACTCTTTCGAGAACAGGTAAACGATATTGCCGGTGCTGGCGCCAAGTACTTTGCGGATGCCCACTTCCTTTGTTCTCTGAACAGCCATGAAACTCACGAGTCCGTACAAACCCAAACAGGAAATGAAAATGGCCAGCGCTGCAAAGAACTTGTAGAGCCTGCTCAGTTGTTCTTCCTGCCTGTAGAATTCAGCAATGTTCTCATCTACGAAGAAACTGCTGTATGCATATTCAGGGTAGAATTTTTCCCAGACATCCTTGATGGCTTTATTGGTTTGGGAGAAATTACTGCCGCTGAATTTTACGGCCACCTGTCCGTACCTGCTGCTCATAGAAGATATTTCAAGTGGCTTGATGGTTTCACGAAGCGAGTTGGTCTTGAAGTCCTTCACCACGCCAACAATGGGCTTCCATTCGCCACGGCCCAGCCTGATCTCTTTCCCGATCACTTCTTCAGCACTTTTTGCGCCCACATTCTTTACAAAAGTTTCATTCACCACGAACTCGGAAATGGTATCACTTTTCCTGAAAGGGCGGCCTGCCAGCAGTTCCAGCTGATAGGTTTTGAAATAATCTTCATCTGCGAATTTGTGGAAGATATCGAAAGGCTCATCATCCCCGCGGTGATCGAATGAAAAATTGGAAGATGAGTTGTTATCGGAAGAAGGAGCATCGCTGCAACGGGATACGTCCACCACACCATTCAGGTCTTTCAGCGCTGCCTTGAATGCTGCCTGTCGTGAAAGGACTGCGCTGTCAGCGCGACTGGTCAATACCAGTACAGCATCTTTCTTGAACCCGAGATCTGCATTGCGTACGAAGTTCATTTGCGAAACGGCGATGATGGTGCCGATGATCAGTACCTGGGAGATGGCAAACTGTGTGATCACCAGTCCGCGGCGGATGGAGATGCCGCCCACATTGGCGGATGTGATCTTGTTCTTCAATGCAAGTGCAGGTCTGAAGCCACTCAATACCAGCGCAGGATAGGAGCCTGCCAGCAGTGTTACGGCCATGGCGATGCCTAGCAGGAAGAGCATATTGTTCACCGTGAACAATACCGGTGTTTCTTCTATATTGATGAATGTTTTCAAATATGGCAATGCCAGTTGCGCCAGCAAGAGTGCGAGGCTCACAGAGAACACCACTATCACGGCTGTTTCGCCCATCATCTGCCAGAACAGCTGCCAGCGATTACCGCCCAGGACCTTTCTCACGCCTACTTCCCGGGAGCGGCCAATGGCCTGCGCTGTGCTGAGGTTCACGAAATTGATACAGGCCATCACAATGATCAGTATGCCAATTAACGACAAAGTGAGCAGCGAAGCTTTGCTGGTCACATGGTCCCCGAAATTGCCGCCCATACGGTCGTCAAAATGCAGCATGCTGAGTGGTTGCAGTATTGCTTTCCTGTGATCGTCTCGTTTATTCTGGGGGAAACTCTTTTTGTTGAATTCGTCTATTCGTTCCTGTAAGGTGGCTTCGCTCATATTCTCCGGACGGAGGATCATCACCTGGTGATTGCTGCTGAGTGTTCCCCAGCCTTCGCTCCAGCCATAATCTTTGATTGTTTTGAGCGTAGCGTAACTGGTGATCACACTCATCGGCATATCGGAATTCAGGGGTTGATCATCAAACACGCCGCCTACGGAGAGCACATATGAATTATCAAGCCGGATGTTTTGTCCATTGGCTTTTTCCCAACTGCCGAAATACTTTGTGGCAGTGGATTTGCTAAGAACAGCCATATTGGGGTCCCTGAGTGCTTCGGCATTGCCGCTGAGCCATTTCACATCGAATATTTTGAAGTACTCGGGTTCCATGAAGAAAGCGCCCCTGTCTTCCAGGAATTTCTTTTCGATATTGGTGCCTGCTTCCAACTGGCCGATCACGGTGAACTGGCTGCCGAAATGTGCATTGAGGGCCGCGATGGTTACATCGGGCATTTGGGTGCGCAGGGTAGCGATGGCAGGGAAGGGAGTGCCCGGATTATAATCCAGACCGGAAGCATCTTTGTCTTCTGTAACGGCCCTGTATATGCGTGAATAATTGGTATTGAATTTTTCGTAGGAGTTTTCATACCTGATCACGAGGAACAGCAATAAGCAGGCTGCTATGCCAATGGCCAGCCCGGCCACATTGATGGCGGAGTACCCCTTGTAACGGAGTACGTTCCTGACAGCGATCTTCCAGTAATTCTTTATCATGACTTGTACTTTTCGGTTATTCGGCACGCAGGCTTTTTACAGGATCGGAAAGCGCTGCGCGGATGGTTTGAAAACTGAGTGTGATCAATGCAATGATGATGGTTACTGCGCCGGTAACAACAAAGAGCCACCAGCTTATTGCAGCGCGATAGGCAAACTGCTGTAACCATTGGTGCAGGCCGATCCAGGCGATGGGAACGGCAATCAGCAATGCAATGGCCACCAGGGAAATAATGTCTTTGCTGAGCAGGCTCACAATCTGCGATACGGAAGCGCCGAGCACTTTTCGCACACCGATCTCCTTGGTTCGTTGCAGGGTGGTGAAAGTGACCAGGCCCAGCAATCCCAGGCAACTGATCAGTACTGCCAGTCCGGCTGCCCACATCAGGAGCCTGGATGTTTTTTGTTCATTATCGTAAGCATTGGCAAGGGTTTCATCAAAGAAATCTGCTTTGTATTCCAGTTCAGGATATACCGATCTGAATTCCTGTCCTGCTTTGGCGATAGCATTTTTCCAGGCAGTGCCTGTTGCATTCTGTGGATGCAGCAGCAGGTGCATTGTATTGAGCCTGTTGCCTTCATTGCCGATCACGAGCGGACGGATGGCTTCGTGCAGCGGTTTCTGGTTGAAATCTTTCAATACGCCGGCAATGGGGATCAGCCGATCATTCCAGTTCAGGTTCCTGCCAATGGCTTCTTCGGGATTTTTGAAGCCCAGCATATTGGCATAGGTCTGGTTGATGAGCATCTCGCTGAGCGTATCGCTTTCTCGTATATTCCTACCCGCTATGAGCTGAATTCCGTATACATGGATATAGTTTGAATCGCCCACTTTGATATCGATGCTGCCTTCCACATTATTTTGTCCGTCATTAAAATTGATAGTGCTGGTCCAGATACTCCTGCTGGAAGGCGGGTGGCCGCCGATGGCTACATTGGCGATTTCCGGAATGGCGCGCAGCCTGGAAGCCAGCTGTTCCCTTTTCATGGGGTTTTGCTCGTTCCAGGGCGTTCGGATGAAAACGATGGCATCCTTTCGCATGCCAATATCTTTATTGAGTGCGAATTTTACCTGTTTGCCTACCATCAGGGTGGCAATGATGAATACCTGCGCCACTACAAACTGGGAAACGGTGAGTGATTTTCTCAGGATGGCCCTTCTCGTATGTCCATTATCGGTAGCTGTATAATTTTTCAGCACCTGGATGGGCCTGAAACCCGACAATACCAGGGCGGGATAGATACCGGAGAGAAAGCTTACAACCAGTACCAGCGCTGCCAGGAAGATCCAGATATTTGCATCGCCTGTATCGGGAAAACGGATACCGGCAGGAATGAAATCCGAGAATAGTTTCAATACCAGGGGCGTGAGTATGCAACTGAGGATGGTAGCAATCAATGTCAGCAAAAGGGTTTCGCCCATGAACTGAGTGATCAGTTGCTTTTTGCTGCTGCCCATCGTTTTCCTGATTCCGATCTCTTTAGCCCTGGTGCTGCTTTGCGCAGTAGTAAGGTTTATGAAATTGATACAACCGAGCAGCAACAGGAAACCAGCAATGGCCAGGAGTCCGTACAAGGTTGGCTTGTTGCCCATGCGCTGGTTGAAATTGGGATAGCGTGCATCGAAATGCACATCAGTAAGTGGTTGCAGGGTATAGAACTGATCGTCCGAGCTTTTCACATCACGGGGAAAGTTCCGGCGGAAAAGCGCGGTCACCTGTTCAGCAATGGAAACGGAGGAAGTTCCTTCTGGGAGTTTCACCAGTATCTGTGTTGCATCAGTGGTATTGTCCCATTCCAGCCAGTCGTGAGGCTGCATATTGGGCTTTGCCAGCGTACTGTAACTCACAAAGCCGGGAAAATTGAAATCTGTTCTGTCTTCTCGTGTTTTAACCACGCCACTAACGGTAACGGTCACTGTATCTTCCAGGTAGAGTTGTTTTCCGGTAAGCTGGTGGTAGGCAATGCCGGGAAAATATTTATCCGCACTGGCAGTGGTAAGAACCAGCTGGTTGGGGGTATTGAGTGCAGCATCGGGTGTTCCGCTCACCCACTGGTATGGAAGTATTTTGAAGTATGATGGATAAGTGTAAATGAAACCTTCCTGGTTTTTGTAAACATCGCGCTTGCCGTTATCGCGCAATACAGTAACCTTGAGCATATCTGAGAGCTGGCGGTAGGGTGCTGCTTCTTCGATGCCACTTATATTGCCGGGGATGGCATTAACCAGCGGCATATTCACTCCACTATTATAAAACTTATCTTCTGCCGATGTGAAATTGGATACCACGCGATAGATACGCTGATGGTCCGGCACGGCTCGTTCAAAACCGAAATCCCAGTTCACCATCAGGTAGATCACCAGCGCTGCACTGATGCCGATTGCCAGTCCCAGCATATTCAGGACTGTAAACACTTTGTTCTTCCAGAGACTTCTAAAGGCGGTACTAAGATATGTTTTGAACATCGGGATAAGTTTTAAATGATCATTCGCTTCTCAGTGATTTGGTAGGATTGCTCATGGCCGCTTTGATGGAATTGTAGCTCACCGTAGCGAGTGCAATCAGGATGGCTCCTGCACCTGCGAGGATGAATACCCACCACTGAATGCTGATCCGGTAAGTGTAATCCTGCAGCCAGGCATGCATGGCCCACCAGGCAATAGGTGTGGCAATCACCAATGAAACCAGTACTAACGCCAGGAAGTCCCTGCTCAAAAGGGTAGTGATGCTGAGTACGGAAGCGCCCAGCACTTTTCGAACACCAATTTCCTTGATCCTGTTCTCTGCCATATAAGTAGCCAGGGCAAACAATCCCAGGCAACTGATGAAGATGGTGAGCCCTGCAAAGAGGCTGGCCAGTGTGGCGATCCTTTTTTCATCATTGAATTTCTTTTCGTATTCCGAATCCACGAAAATGAAATTGAAAGGATAGTCGGGATTGAATTTCTTGAAAATGCTTTCCATCGTTTTGAGGTTGGCTGCAGTGGTGCGGCCGGGATTGAGGCGCATGTGCAAAACATTGAACCAGCCTTTCGGTCCGGCAATCACCATTGGGAGTTTGGGGAGATAGGGGGAAGCCATGATCATATCGTTCACTACGCCTACGATGGTCCATTTCTCACCCATATCATCATAGGTTTTACCGATGGGATCTTTGAAGCCCATTACTTTGGCGGCGGATTCATTCACGAGTGCGGAAAGTGAATCACCGGGAAATTCTTTGAGGTTGATGTCGCGCCCTTTGAGTAAGGTGAAGCCGGCAGTTTTCACGATGTTGCCATCGGAACAAAAACGGTCGAGTACGATCTTGGCGCTCTTATCTTTTCCTTCCCAATCGATGCCCCAGCTATTGCTCCAGTTTTGCGTGAGGGGGGCGCTGGTTTTGCTCATAGACAGTACGGCGCCGGAACTGAGCAGGGATTGAGAGATCACTTCATAATTCCTGTTGATCTCCTGTGTAAGGAAGAGATAACCAAGATCGCTCTTGTTGTAACCGGCATCGCGGTCCTGCGCATGTTTGATCTGCTGGCGGATGATGATGGTGGATACGATCAGTACAATGGCAATGGTGAATTGTGTTACCACCAGTAATTTTCTTGGTGTGATCAGCGCCTGCACTTTATGTACTGTTCCTTTCAGCACACGAATGGGACGGAAGGAAGATAGATAGAAAGCAGGATAGCTGCCTGCGAGCAGTCCGGTGAACAATACAAACCCCAGCGCCATCAGCCAGAAATAAGGATTGCTGTAAGGAACAAAGAGCGCTTTGCCCACAAGTGTATTGAAGGAGGGGAGACTCAGTTGCACTATGATCAATGCTACCAGGCCAGATGCGAGGGTGAGCATTACAGACTCTCCGAGGAATTGTCCGATCAGTGAACCGCGCTGTGCGCCCACCACTTTCCTGATGCCTACTTCGCGGGCCCTTTTCTCACTGCGGGCAGTGCTGAGATTCATGAAATTGATACAGGCGATCAGCAGGATCAGTCCTGCAATTACCAGGAATAATCTTACCAGTGCAATCCTTCCTCCCGTGTTCACACCATTCTCGAACGTGCTCCAAAGCCTTTGTTTTGAAAGGGGGTGCAGGAACACCTCTGTGTCTTCTTGTTTGTTGGAATGATTGATGGTTATATCCTTTATTTTCTCATTGAGCGATTGTGCATTAACGTTGGTTTTCAGCTTTACGAAAGTGGCTACAGAATTGTTGCCCCACCACTCATCGTCCTGGTCAAGCACTTTCATGAATTTCCAGGGCAGGAGGAATTCAAAATCGAACTGGGTATTGTAGGGAAGGTCTTCCAGGATGCCGGTAACAGTGAAGTTGCCGGGTTCGGTATAAGGGTTCATGGCAATCACTTTCCCCATGGGGTCTTCATCGCCAAAAAGTTTCTTTGCCAGTGTTTCGGTGAGCACTACAGAGTAAGTGCCGTCAAGCGCTTTGTCGATATTTCCGGCTTTGAGTTTGAAACTGAACATGTGCAGGAAATCCGGGTCTGCATACATGCCGCCGCTGTTGAGTTTTTTATCGCTCACTTTCATCAGCATATGAATATCGTTGGCGCGGCTCATGTATTGGATGTCCGGGTATTCCGCTTTGAGTGTGGGGCCAAGGATCTTAGGCGTAGAACCCCATACCTGGAGCTTACCATCAAAATCAGCCCTGTTCATGGCTTTATAGAGGCGGTCCTGGTCCTGGTGGAACCGGTCGAAGCTAATTTCATGTTGTGCCCAAAGGAGAATGAGGATAGCAGCGGCCATCCCGATGGAGAGTCCCAGTAGATTGATGGCAGAGAATCTTTTGTTCTTCCACAGATTGCGGAATGCAATGGTAAAGTAGTTTCTCAGCATGGTGGTCCGTTTGTTTAGTTCAGGGCAAAAAAATCATGGCTATACAGGTATGATCAGATCCCCTTGGTGATCATACCATAATGTTCTCTGTAACTGCCTGTCCGTCCAGCATACGGATGATGCGGTGACTGAAGCGGCTATCGTGTTCCGAGTGCGTTACCATCACGATGGTAGTACCTTGTTCGTTCAGGTCTGTCAGCAATGTCATTACTTCATTACCGTTGGAGGAGTCCAGGTTTCCTGTGGGCTCATCGGCGAGGATCAGTTTGGGGTTGTTCACCACGGCGCGGGCTACGGCTACACGCTGCTGCTGGCCACCTGACAATTGCTGGGGATAGTGTTTGCGGCGGTGCATGATCTGCATTTTGTCAAGCACTTCGTCCACACGTTTCTTGCGGTCTGCAGATTTCACGCCGGTATAGATGAGGGGCAGTTCCACATTTTCGTAAACGGTGAGCTCATCGATGAGGTTGAAGCTCTGGAATACGAAGCCGATATTGTGTTTGCGGAGATCAGCCCTTTTTCTTTCATTGAAATGCGCCACCTCGATACCGTTGAAGAGGAAGCTGCCTGCATCGGGATCGTCAAGCAGTCCCAGGATATTCAGCAAGGTTGATTTACCACAACCGGAAGGCCCCATCACTGCTACAAATTCCCCTTCCTTTACTTCGAGGGTGAGTTTGTTGAGGGCAACGGTTTCCACTTCTTCCGTGCGATAAACCTTTTCGAGATTGGTGATCTTGATCATATGATTTTGTTTGTATAAACGGTTTAGTGAATTACAAGGTTACAGGATGGCATTAAGTTCATCAGCGGCTCTATCAGATTCATTTCTTCTTTTTCTGTTTTTTCTTCTTCCATATCCGGCCGGATAATGAATGATGCCCTGGCAGACTGCTGCCCGTCGCATACAACTCCTGCAGTATTGGGCCATGCGAACAGTACGCAGCCGATAACGAGGAGGGAGGTATAGATGATCCTGCTTTGAATTTTCATAACAAGAGGCTTTATTCTTTTTTCAATATCAGTTCCTGCATTTTGTCGTAGTTCTCATAGCTGCTCGTGATCACTTTGTCGCCGGGCTTGAGTCCCTTCAGTACTTCATAGTAATCGGGATTCTGTCGGCCGAGCTGGATGTCTACCTTGTAGGCAGTTCCGCCATTATCGCTCAGTTTGAAAATGGAATTACCACCGGTCTGTTGATAGAAACCGCCTTTAGCCAGCAGCAGGGCTTCGGTTTCATCGCTGAGTGCGAGGCGGATCTGGAGTGTTTGTCCGCGGCGGATACCCTGGGGCTTTTCACCATCGAATTCCATATCCACCTGGAAGCGGCCATTGGTTACCTGCGTAAAGACCTTGATGATCTTCAGCTTATAAGTCTTGTTGGCGAAAGTGAATTCACCGCTGAGGCCGTTGTAGATGCGGGAAATATAGTGTTCATCGATATCTGCGCGTACCTTGAAACCGCTGAGCACATCTATCTGTCCAAGCCTTTCGCCCTTGTTCTTGTTCTGACCGATCTCTGCTTCGAGGGAAGTGAGCTGGCCGTCTACCGGTGCGCGTACGATCAGGTCGCCCACTTTCTTGCGCGTAAGATCGAGCGTGGCTTTGGAGCGCTGGTAGAGCTCGCGTGCCTGTTCAACGCTCTGGCGGGTGGTAACACTGTCCTGGCGCATGATCTCATCCGTTAGTTTCTTCTTTTGTACCTGGTAGATATAATTGTTTTCAGATTTCTTGAATTCCTGTGAGCCGATCACTTTCTCCGCGAAGAGTTTTTTGTTGAGATTGTATTCCCGCTCAGCTTCTTTCAGGGTATTCTCCACATCGGTGAGCTGGTTGAGTTTGGTAACTGTATTCTGTTGAGCGGCGTTGTTGGCGATCTGCATTTGGGTGAGCAGGTTGTACACGGAGGTTTCCTGGTTCACGAGGCTGAGGGCCAGGTCTGTATTGGAGAGGCGGAGGATCGGCTGACCTTTTACCATCACGGCGCCATCTTCCACGAACTTCTCTTCCACGCGGCCGCCTTCGAGGGCATCCAGGTAAATGGTAGTGATGGGCAGCACCACACCGTTCACCGGAATGAATTCCTGGAATGTGCCTTTACGGACCTCACTGATGGTGATCCTTTCCACGTTCACGTTCAGACGGCTTTTGCCGGAAGTAAAATAATAACTGGCGGTGATTAGAATAAGGATGGCTGCAATGCCCAGGATGGTCAGCAGCTTTTTAGTGGTCCATTTCTTTTTGGCAATAACTCGATCCACGATATGAAAGTTTTAGATTATCACTGTTTGAAAAAAGCCGCCCGGTGGTTCAGGCCGGGCGACCCTGAGTACTTAAAAAAACAACTTAGAGATAAAAACAACTGCATCTCCATTATCACAACGCTGTGCCAGTTTAAAAGGGTGATGAAAACCAGTTAGTTAGTGCCTGGGTTCAGGGCGCCATGTACAGTAGTGTTACACTTTGTGTCCGCTTTTGATACAGTGGGTGAACTCTGTCTTTCTGTTGTAAAAAATTGTTTGCCATGGCTTTGTATTTATGGTATAATTGTAGTTGTGTTTTGTTGCATAAAACAGAATATTTATTTTTTTACCATGTCGCTGAAGAATGCCTCGATATTAGTTATAGATGACGACCAGGATGTATTAACTGCTGTAAGATTGCTGCTGAAAACGGAAGCCAAAGAGGTGGTCACTGAAAAGAACCCTGAAAATATCCGCAATATTCTATCCAAACAGTCTTTCGATGTGATTTTGCTGGATATGAACTTCAACAGTTCCATCAATACCGGCAATGAAGGCATCTACTGGCTGGGAAAGATCAAAGAATTCAAATCCGAGGCTGCAGTGATCATGATCACTGCCTATGGCGATATCGATCTGGCCGTGCGCTCGCTCAAAGAAGGCGCAGCCGATTTCGTAGTGAAGCCCTGGCATAATGAAAAATTGCTCATCACTATCCGCGAAGCCCTCAAAAGGAAAGGGAAAGCCGCCGCCACACCCAGTTTCAGAACAGACTCCGTAGTAGGTTCCGAACTGTTGGGAGAATCCGAAGTGATGCAGGATATTTTTTATAAGATCGAAAAGATAGCGCCCACCGATGCGAATATCCTGATCCTCGGAGAGAACGGAACAGGGAAAGACCTTATCGCGAAAGCTATCCATCAGCAGTCACTCCGCTCAGACAAAGTGTATGTGAAAGTGGACGTGGGTGCGCTTACTGAGAGCCTCTTCGAAAGTGAATTGTTCGGCCATAAGAAAGGAGCGTTTACAGATGCGCGTGAGGACAGGATAGGAAGATTTGAAGCCGCCACCGGAGGCACTTTGTTTTTGGATGAGATTGGAAATATCGGCTTGCACCAGCAGGCCAAACTGCTCAGTGTGTTACAGAACAGGCAGGTTGTGAAATTAGGTACCAATACGCCGGTGGACATCAATATCCGCCTGATCTGCGCCACCAATGTGCCACTGACGGAGCTTGCCAATGAAAGCCGATTCCGGAAAGACCTGATCTATCGTATCAATACTGTAGAGATCATGGTACCGCCGTTGCGTAAACGCGGCAACGATATCATTCTCCTGGCCAAACATTTCTGCAGGATCTATAGCAACAAATACCTGAAACCTGTGCTGGAATTCGATTCCAAAGCAATGGACAAATTACTGAGCTATCATTATCCCGGTAATATCAGGGAGCTGCAATACACCATCGAGAGGGCCGTGATCATGGCTGACGGGAATGTGCTGCAGGCGCAGGACCTCATCTTTTCACCCATCGAATCTTCATCCGCTGCATCGCAGGATGAGCCCGATGAACTCAAGCTGAGCGCGGTGGAAAAGAATACCATCCTGCGTGTGATAGAAAAACATAATGGCAATATCACCAAGGCCGCAAAAGAACTGGGACTGACGCGCACTGCATTGTACCGCCGCCTGAGCAAATACGATATCTGACAATGAGCTTTTTCAATAAAACGGAATGGAGGGTGCTTTACCGCGTGCTGGCATTGTTCGTGACCATCACCATCACCTGTTTGATCGTCCTCAAGGGATGGTATGTTTACCTGGTACTGGCATTACCCGTGATCATCGCGCAACTGGTGGATTTTTATAAACTGCAGCGCAAAGCGCATGATGAACTCGGGCAGTTCGTGGAGTCCGTTCATTACCGCGACTTCTCCCGTTACTTCGACGTAAAGCATGCTCCTGTTGACTTACAACCATTGCGTAAAGGTTTCAATGAGATCAATACTACCATTAAGGATATCAGTCGTGAGCGCGAAACGCAGTACCAGTATCTTCAAAAAATTCTGGAGCTGATCGATACAGGTATCCTGATGTATCGTGAAGACGATGGTACCGTTGTATGGATGAATGAAGCATTGAAAAATATGCTGCAGCTGCCATATCTCAAAACCATTCATAGCTTGAATCGTCGGGATGCTGATCTTTATTCACAGGTAACAGGGCTCAAGCCCGGCGAAAGTAAGATCGGAACGGCACATCTTGAGAAATCGCCGTTCAAGGTATTGCTGTCTGCTACTGCATTTCAGACCGATGGCGCCAAATATAAACTCATTGCTTTCCAGAATGTGAATGAGGCATTGGATGAAACAGAATCCAAAGCCTGGCAGAAACTACTCAGTGTGATGACGCATGAGATCATGAATTCCATCGCCCCCATCTCTTCACTGGCGGCCACTCTGAAGAACAGGCTGCATGAATCGGCCCATGAGATCGATAATAGTTCCGGTGTGCTGGAAGACCTGGAACTGGGAATAGATACCATCAAAAGAAGGAGTGAAGGACTATTGAAATTTGCGGAGACCTATCGAAACCTCAATAAGATCACTACGCCGAACCTGCGCAAAGTGTATGTGCGCGATTTGTTCGAGAACCTGCATCATCTGATGCAACCTACATTGCAGGCGAAGAAGATCGAAGTGGAAGTGATCTTAAAAGATCCCGACCTGATGCTTGATGCAGACACCAACCTGGTGGAACAGGTGTTGATCAACCTGGTGGTAAATGCGATGGAGGCAGTGAAAGATCAACCCGAACCACATATTATCTTATCGGCATATCTGGCTTCCAACCGAAGGACCGTGATCCGTGTTTCGGATAACGGTACAGGTATGAGTGAGGAAGTGGTGGAGAAGATATTTATTCCATTTTTCAGTACCAAGAAAAGCGGGAGCGGAATTGGGTTGAGTTTGTGTAAGCAGATCATGATGTTGCACCGCGGACATATTACGGTGCAGAGTGTGGAAGGAGAGGGGACTGCATTTATTTTACAGTTTTAGATTAGCGGGGACCCCACTCGCTCGCCTCTGGCGAGTGAGGATTATTTGTTCGCCTCCGGCGAACACTGTGTCGCCGGAGGCGACAAAATATAAGTCACTCGCCGGAGGCGAGCGACTGGCAGCCCTCTACGCGTTTTTCAACACGCGCTTCCCCAGCCAGCTGTCTTTCAGCGGCACCATCCAGTTATTTTCCAGCTCTTCTTTCGTTTGTACAATATTGTTGAAGAAGATGGTATTCTCATCTATGAATTTATTCTCCAGCGCATATTTCACCTGCGACTGCGGTAACAACTGCACTTTGTCTTTGATGACAAACGCCAGGTTGAGCCTGTCGAACATATGTACTTTGAAAGCTTCTTCGATATTCTTGATAAGCCTTACAGAACTGTCTGTGCTGCAGCCGCTCACACCGGTAGCGCTTTCATCGGCCATCAATATGATAAACTGACCGAAGAACAGGGTACCGAATCCTTTCACGGGTGTGCCATGTGATTTCCAGGTGGAGGCAAAATGATTGAGCAGGTCTTCCAGTTGCAAAGCTTCACCCATAGAAAAGATCCTGCTGCTCTGGTAGATCCATACTCTTGACTCCGGGGCAAAATCTTCCGGCAGTAATTCTTTGTAATTCCAGTTCATGGGAGCAAAGATACGAAATGCTATTCCATGGATTGCGCAACCAGTTCGGCAACGTCCAGCACCTGAACATCATTCTCTTTTTCCTTGTTCTTGACGCCATCGGTGAGCATGGTATTGCAGAAGGGACAGGCGGCTGCGATAACGGCAGACCCTGTTTCGAGGGCTTCGTTGGCGCGTTCGAAGTTGATGCGTTCTGTGCCTTTTTCCTCTTCCTTGAACATCTGGGCGCCACCGGCTCCGCAGCAGAGACCTTTGGAGCGGCAACGTTTCATTTCCACCAGCTCTGCATCCAGGGTTTCCAGCACTTTGCGGGGTGCTTCGTAGATATCGTTTGCGCGGCCGAGATAGCAGCTGTCGTGGAATGTAATGCGTTTGCCTTTGAAAGCCCCGCCTTCTTTGAGACGGACCTTGCCCTCGTCAATCAGTTGCTGAAGGAGGGTGGTATGATGGACCACTTCGTAGGTACCGCCGAGTACGGGGTACTCATTCTTGAAGATATTGAAGCAATGGGGACAGGTAGTAACGATTTTCTTAATGCCGTAGCCATTCAGTATCTGGATGTTCTGGTAAGCCATCATCTGGAACATGAATTCATTCCCGGCTCTTCTGGCGGGGTCGCCGGTACACAATTCTTCTTTTCCGAGGATCGCGAAACTGATACCGGCCTTGTGCAGAATAGTGGCAAATGCTTTGGTGATCTTCTGTGCGCGCTGATCAAAACTACCTGAACACCCTACCCAGAACAGGATCTCCGGGTTCTGGCCATTTGCCATCATTTCGGCCATGCTTGGTACATGCATTCAAAAAAATTTTTGTAAATCTACAGTAAAAGTTCAAAAGCCGGTACATATTGCATAACATTGAGGCACAAATCAAAAGCTGGCACGTTATTTATAGAAGGTAGCTGAGGCTACAACCCCCTGTCCTCCGGAAAACCGCTGAATCCCCATGCCCGAGTTGTAGCAAAATAAACGCTAATACAAACTATCGAACCGATGCAATTACAACAGGCTGTCAACAACATTTTTGTTCAGCTTGCCGGGACGTTGAACCAATTGTCCGGGCAAGAGTATGTTCAGCCCTGCAAAACACTTTCTGATCATACCATTGGTCAGCATGTAAGGCATATCATCGAACTGTTTCAATGCCTGGAGCAGGGTTATGAGAGCGGGACCGTCAACTATGAAAAACGAAAAAGGGACCTCCTGATCGAAACCGATAAAGAACTGGCAGGCTCCCTGCTTCAATCTATCCACCGGAATCTTGCAAGGGCAGACAGGATGCTGGTACTGGAAGCAGCCTACGACGAGCATTCAGAAATCCCTGTTCGGATCGGCACCAATTATTATCGCGAAGTAGCCTATAACCTCGAACATACCATTCACCATATGGCATTGATCAGGATCGGCATCAAGGAAGTAGCGGATATTGTACTGCCCGAGAATTTCGGGGTGGCATCATCCACCGTTAAGCATAAGCAACAATGTGCACAGTAACTTTTGTACCCACAGGCGACCGCCTGTACATTACCTCTAACAGGGACGAGAAGAACTGGCGACCCTCCGCTGCGGCGCCCGCCATTACAGAATTCCCTTCAGGACATATTCTCTTTCCAAAAGACCCGCATGCTGGCGGCACCTGGATCGCTGCCCATGAGAACGGTAATGCACTCGTATTCCTCAATGGCGGCTTTGTTGCGCATTCACCACAACCTCCCTACAGGAAAAGCAGGGGACTGATTTTGCTCGATCTGCTCGACAGCAGTTCTCCCATCAACAGTTTCATGGCCATCAACCTGAATAATATCGAGCCCTTTACAGCTGTGCTCTGGGAAGATAAACTGCTCTTCGAATGCAGGTGGGACGGCAAACGAAAACACCAGCGGGATATGAATGACGCGAAATCACATATCTGGAGTTCCGTTACTCTCTACGATGAAACAGTGATCAATAAGCGCAAATCCTGGTTCGAAGACTGGTTGAAACGAAACGGGCAACCCGATGGGGAGTCCATCATGCATTTCCACCAGTTCACCGGCGATGGTGATCAGCATAACGATCTCCTCATGAATCGCGATGGCAAAGTTGGCACCGTCAGCGTAACTCAGCTGCAACTCGGTAATTCCGATACACTGATGCAGTATCTGGACCTGCAAAGCAATAAGACTGTATCCGTATCTTTATCACAGGAAAAAATAATGGCAGGCAGATAATGAATTCCTTTCAAAGGTTCTTCCATCAACCATTCTTCATCAGGCTTTTCAACTGGGAGTACTGGAGCTTCGGCGCAGTGTATGCCTGCATCTATCCCGTGTGGCTCCTGCTTTGTTTGCGCGCCCGTTCCTTTTTCTTTTTCGCAGCCGCCAATCCACGTATACGGAACGGAGGTTTTTTGAACGAATCGAAAGAAGAGATCGTTCCGATGATCCCTGCAGCATGGCATCCGCGCACTGCGTTTTTTGCCCTGCCCTGTAATGCCGATCATATACTTGCCGAATTGCAACGAAAAGGATTATCCTATCCGCTCATGGGAAAGCCCAATGTTGGCGGTCGTGGGCGGGGCGTGAAAGTACTTGGTTCGGATGATGACGTGCGCGCCTATGCGCAAACTTCATTTCTCGATTTCCATATTCAGGAATTTGTGCCTTACAAGAATGAAGTTGGCATCTTTTATTGCCGCTATCCAGACCAGGAGCGTGGAAGCATCACCGGTATCGTAGAGAAAGAATTCATGAGCGTTACCGGCGACGGTATTCACAGCATGCGTGAATTATTACTGAAGAACAAACGGGCCCTGATGTATATGGAAAGCTATGAAACCATCCATGGTGATTTCCTGGATACCATATTGCCCAAAGGGGAGAAGCATGTTGTATCACCATTCGGCAATCATGCACGTGGTGCTATGTTCCTGGATGTGAGCCACCGTACGGATGAAACGCTTACTGAAACCATCGATGCACTTTGCAGGCAGATCCCGGATTTCTATTATGGTCGCCTGGATGTCAGGTACCAGAGCTGGGAAGAGCTCAAAGCGGGAAAGTATTTTGCTATTATTGAAGTGAATGGGGCCGGCTCGGAGCCTACACATATCTATGATCCGAAACATTCCCTTTTCTTTGCATGGAAGGAGATCGTGCGGCACTGGATCATCCTGAACCGTATCAGTCGAATGAACAGAAGAAAAGGGCATCCGTATTTATCGCTTCGCGAAGGCATCGAAATGTTCAGGGAGAACAAAGCGCTTTCAGAGAAGCTGAACGCGATGACGGAGTAGAACGACTCATATCTTTTTTCAAATATCACATTAATTATCCTGCATGCAGTTACTCCGCATTTTTTGTGTTGGGCTTGGCATCAGTTTCCTGGGCACATTGCCGCTGGGAACCTTGAATGTTGCTGCCATGCAGATTGCTGTAACGGATGGGGTCCGCCCTGCGCTTGGTTTTTCGCTGGGGGCTTTATTGGTGGAGATCTGCTATGTGAGATTGTCGCTGGTAGCGATGGATTGGGTTCGGCAACAGGAAAGGATTTTCAGATGGCTCAACTGGATCACACTGCTGATCATCGTTGCGCTGGCAGTTTCCTCTTTTATTGCAGCTGCGCATCCTTCCGGTGAAGGAAAGAACGTGATATTGAGTAATACGATGCCGAGGTTCTTTTTAGGGATCACGATGAGCGCTATCAATCCCGTGCAGATCCCTTTCTGGTTTGGTTGGAGTACTGTGTTGTTTGCAAAGAATATTTTGTTGCCGAAAGTATCGCATTACAATGCATATATCGGCGGGATAGGATGCGGAACATTTATCGGCAATGCCGTTTTTATTTTCGGAGGAAGATTAATGGTGAATACGCTGAATGGAAATCAGAATGTGTTGAATTATGTGATCGGGGCTGTGTTTGCGATTACCGCCATCGTACAGGCGTATAGAATGATGCGGAAGAAGGCCGTAATAAATCAATGACCCTCTACATCGTCTCTGTCCATTTATCCCGGTCTTCAGGACTCATCTTCCAGGGAGCGAAATTGTTCTCGATATTACCGAACATGGTGTTCCATTCCTGCGGTGCATTACTTTCGTCCATTATCAGGTAACGGCGCAGTTGCAAAATGATCTCCAGCGGACTGATACTTACCGGGCATTCCTGTACGCAAGCATTGCAGGTGGTGCAGGCGCGGAGTTCTTCAGTGGTGATATAATCGTGAAGGAGAGATTTGCCATCATCAGTGAAGCTGCCATTCTTATCGATATTCTTTCCTACTTCTTCGGCGCGATCGCGTGTATCCATCATGATCTTGCGCGGAGATAGAGCTTTACCGGTTTGTGTGGCAGGACAGGCTGCCGAGCAGCGGCCGCACTCCGTGCAACTGTATGCATCCAGGAGATTGCGCCAGCTGAGGTCCATTACATCTTTCGCTCCGAATTTATCAGGAGCAACGGCATTGGCAGGAGCCAGTTCCGGCTGCATGGCATAGAGTACTTCGTTCTGAATGCTCTGCATGTTTTCCATTTTGCCTTTGGGTTCCAGTCTTGCGTAATACGCATTGGGAAAAGCAAGAATGATATGCAGGTGTTTCGAATATGGCAGGTAGTTCAGGAAGGCAAGTACACCCAGGATATGCAACCACCAGGTGGACCTTTCGAGCGCAACAAGTCCTTCATTGCTCATTCCGTTGAGTAATGGATGCATCCACTGGCTGATCACGAAATTACCGGTTGGATGCTCAGCAAAATGTCCGTATCCGCGCTGTTGCAACAATGTATCGGAAGCGTTTAGCGTAAGGAAAAGCGCCATGAGAACGATCTCGGTAATGAGGATGTAATTGGCATCGCTCCGAGGCCATCCATCCAGGTCATGGCTTATGAATCTTTTCAGTTTGATGATATTGCGGCGGATGAGGAACACGGCGCAGGCGAGCAATACGCCCAGGGCGAGGAGCTCAAATGCATCGATCAGGAAATTATAGAAACCGCCCAGCATGGGAGCGAAGAGACGGTGGGTACCGAAGGCGCCATCGAGAATGATCTCCAGCATCTCGATGTTGATGATCACAAATCCGGCATAAACCACAAAGTGCAATACGGCCACCAGGGGATTGCGGAACATCTTTTTCTGTCCGAATGCCAGTAAGAGCAGGTTACGCCAGCGAGCGGAGGGATTATCGGAGTAATCTTCATCTTTTCCCAGGAGGATATTGCGGCGGATCTTGCTTATATTTTTTGCAAAGAACCAGATAGCGAAACCTGTGATCAATACAAAAAGTATTTGCTGGATAATTGACATACGAACAAGTGTTAATACCTGCTAAGATACAAGTTTTCAGTTTTTTATTAGATTTGAAAAAAAATCAGATGGAAAGGAATTATATACTGGACCAGGAAACGGCTAAAAAGAAACTCCAGCGCATGGCCTATGAGATCGTGGAGAACAACCTCGACGCCAACAGGATCATCCTGGCTGGTATCCGTGAAAACGGCAGTGTGATAGCCACGATCATGCAGCAATTGCTGCAGCAGATCCATACTGCTACTATCGACCTCATCCATATCTCTCTCGATAAAAGGAATCCCGGGGAAGTTGTACTAAGTGAAACACCCGACTTCAATAATCAGGTGATCATTCTGATCGATGATGTGGCCAACTCCGGCCGCACGATGTTATATGCCATGAAACCCTTCCTGGCATTTCATCCCGCCAAAATGCAAACCCTCGCACTGGTGGACCGCACACATAAGACCTTTCCGGTTAATACGGATTATATCGGAATGAGTCTGGCAACAACATTACAGGAACATATATACGTAGAAACAGACGGAAAGAACGTAACAGGAGCATACCTGGAGTAACTTGCATTGAACTGGCAGCAGCACTAAGACAAGACGGGAAAAATTATTCACGTAAACTCACCATTTATGGAAGAGAAAGCTGCGCCATTTGAATACAGGTTAATGTTGAATGAAATTAAGGCAAGGATAAAAAGCAGTCAGTCAAAGGCTGCGCTTGCTGTTAATAGTTCGTTGATCCAATTGTATTGGCATATTGGAAAATTGATCTTGCAGAAACAAACTGAACACGCCTGGGGATCACAAATTATTGAGCGTTTGTCGAACGATTTGAAAGCTGAATTTCCAGGGATTTCAGGTTTTTCTATTAGGAATCTGAGAGATGTCAGACGATTCTATCTCTTTTACAGTAATGAAATTGTGCGACAAGCTGTCGCACAATTAGAACTGCCAAAAGGCATAACAGAAAATGTGACTAATAATGTTGGCGAAGATTCTGAAAATGAGGATTTTATAATTGTGCGACAACTTGCCGCACAAATTCCCTGGGGCCATCATCTTCTCATTTTGAATAAGGTAAATGATCCTAAAGCAGCACTATTTTACATCTGCCAGATCATTGAAAACAACTGGAGCCGATCTGTTCTTTCCCTTCATATCGAACAAAAATTATTCGACAGGCAGGGAAAAGCGCTTTCGAATTTCAAAGAGACCTTACCTGCACAACAAGCGCTATTGGCTCAGCAGATTTTAAAGGATCCCTACAATTTCAGTTTCTTAGCACTAGAGTCGCAGGTTCAGGAACTCGACCTGGAAAAACAATTAACGGAGTAGATCACCCGATTTTTATTAGAGCTTGGAAAAGGATTTGCTTTTTTAGGCAGACAATTTCCGATCAAGGTAGGAGAGAAGGAATATTTTATCGATCTTCTGTTTTATCATATCCGGCTTCGTTGTTTCATTGTGATCGAACTTAAAGTCAGGGAATTTGAACCGGAATATGCAGGTAAAATGAATTTTTATCTTTCTGTGATCGACGATCTGTTGAAAGATGCCAGTGGCCAGCCTACCATTGGGATCTTACTTTGTAAGAACAAAACATCCTTAGAAGTGGAGTACGCGCTTAGAGGTATCAACAAACCAATAGGAGTAAGCGAATTCACTTTAACAGAAGCTTTACCGGAGGAATTGAAATCCAGTATACCTACCGTGGAGGAATTTGAGGACGAGATCAATCGCATATCCGGCCAACAACCAGATGATAAGAACCTGGCATAACATTTTTATATCCTGCCTGTATAAACCAAGCAACGTATGAAAGCACAGCCCACGAAGACCAATACACGCAAAGTATTGATCATTGAAGATGAAGGCGATCTCTGCTTCTTGTTGAACCTGCTGCTGGATGGTCAGGATATGGAAATCGATCATGTTCCCAGCCTTGCCAAAGCAGGGGAATATCTTCTACAGGAACAGCCTGCACTGGTATTACTGGATAACCGACTCCCTGATGGTTTCGGGATAGATTATATTGGCGATATTAAAAAGCAACATCCGGCAACAAAAGTGATCATGATCTCCGGTCTTGATGCTGCAGCGAGAGATGTGGCTTTGGATAATGGCGCCGACGATTTTATTGAGAAACCGTTTACAAAGGCGGATATTTTCAGGTCCGTGAATCGATTGATAAATTGAAGAAACGATTTACATCCTCTCCGGCACCTTAATTCCCAAAAGCTTCATCCCTGTTGCAATGATCTGTGATGTGATGGCCGCCAACTTTAATCTCAGTTGTTTTTTCTCAGGCGACTCAGCATTCATCACGGAATGTTCCGTATAGAAAGAATTGAATGTTTGCGCTACCCTGAAAATGTAATTCGCTATTACGGAAGGGTTATGCTCTGCGTTTGCCTGCGCAATAATGGCAGGGAATTGTTCTGCCAGGGTGATCACGGACTTCTCTAACGGAAATAACTGACCGCTGTTCACAGCATTGCCTGTAAATCCAGCTTCCTCTTTACGAAGAATGGATTTGATCCGGGCATGCGTATACTGAATGAACGGCCCCGTGAATCCCTGGAACTCTATAGACTCCTCAGGATTGAACAACATTTTCTTCTTCGGATCCACACGCAGCAAAAAGAATTTTAAAGCACCAAGCCCAAGCGTATCATACAATTCCGCCAGTTCAGTTTCATTGAAGTCTTTTACTTTGCCGAGTTCTTCTGTTTTAGCCGCAGAGATCTTCACCATTTCAGCAATGAGGTCATCGGCATCCACCACAGTTCCTTCACGACTTTTCATTTTTCCACTGGGCAGTTCCACCATACCATAGCTCAGATGATAGATACCATCGGCGGAAGGCAACTGTAATTTCTGCGCAATCAGCTTCAGCACTTTGAAATGATAGTTCTGTTCATCGCCCACAACATAAATGCTCTGGTCGCATTTGTATTCTTCGTATTTCTGAACGGCCAGTCCAATGTCCTGCGTGATGTACACGGATGTGCCGTCTTTTCTTCTTACAATTTTTTCATCGAGGCCATCGGCGGTGAGATCGATCCAAACGCTGCCATCTTCCTTGGCGTAGAATACGCCTTTCTGCAAGCCGGATTCCACCAGGTCTTTACCTAATAAATAAGTATTGCTTTCGTAGTATGTTTTATCGAAATCGGAGCCGATACGTTTGTAGGTGGCATTGAAACCTTCATACACCCAGCTGTTCATTTTTTCCCAGAGTGCCATCGTTTCCAGATCGCCCTGTTCCCATTTGATCAGCATCTGGCGAACGGCTCGCATGGCTTCCGTGCTGTTGCGGGCGATCTCTTTGATCTCGTCTTCTGCTTCTTTCTTTTTCTCTCCGCTGAGCTCTGGTAATTTATTCAGGATGGCTATGAGCTTCGGCAACTCACTGGCATCCACATCCGAAGTGTCGTTTTTAGAGAATTTTTCAAGAATGGGAGCTGTTTGTTCTTTCAGCAGGTTCTCGAATTTCACATAGTAATCACCTACAAAATGATCGCCTTTGGTTCCGGTGCTTTCGGGAGTGGCGCCATTGCCAAGTCGTTGCCACGCCAGCATGCTTTTACAGATATGCACGCCGCGATCGTTCACGATACAGGTTTTCACCACATCAAATCCATTGGCTTTCGCGATCTCGGCAATACTCCAGCCGAGAAAGTTATTGCGGAGATGACCCAGGTGCAGTGGCTTGTTGGTGTTGGGGGAGGAGTACTCCACCATCACTTTTTGTCCATTGGCAGGATGGTATCCGAATTGGGCATTGGTGGCCTGCTGGTCCAGGAATTCAAGCCAATATGCTTCAGCAATGGTGAGGTTCAGGAAACCCTTGATCACATTGAATGCGCTGAACAGTTCCGGGTGGGCGGCCACCAGTTGGGCGCCGAGCTCCTGTCCGAGCCCTTCAGGGCTCTTTTTCAATGGTTTCACCAGCGCAAAGAGCACAACGGTGTAATCTCCCTCAAATTCAGGCTTGGTTTCGTTTACCAATACTGAAGCGGCAGGAAAATCTGCCTGGTATAATTCCTTTATCTGCTGATGAACGGCCGATTGAATTGCTGCAACAATGCCCATTTACATGATTTAAGGGGGCAAATTTAATGTAATAATCAACAAGACCCAGCCAGATGCGTATAATCCTCTCAGCTCTTTCCCCTAACTTCGCAGCGCGAATTCAAACATGATGCTGAAAGACTGGGTAAATAGTATTATCAATCTTTTCTATCCGCCATTCAAAAAGTGGATGCCCCTGCAAACCTTCAGATATGCCGCCTGTGGTGGTGGAAATACATTGCTGGACATCTTTATCTATTATATCAGCTACAATTTCATTCTCGATAAACAGGTAGTGCACACATTCATGGGGGCCATCAGCCCGCATATCATGGCATTCCTGATATCTTTTGCCGTGAGTTTTCCCACCGGTTATCTGTTGAACAGGTTCATCGTTTTTCCCGGCTCCACGCTGAAGGGACGGGTGCAATTGTTCCGTTACTTCCTGCTGGTAGTGGTATGCATCGGTCTTAATTATATCTTCATCAAACTCTTCGTGGAGCAATTCCATTTTTATCCCACAGTAGCCAAGATCTTTACTACAGTGATTGTGGTAAGCTTCAGTTATCTCACACAAAAACAATTCACCTTCAAAGTGGAAACGGTGAAGGGTAACGAGAATGCTTAGTGGGCTTTGGGTTCCGTCATACTGAACCAGTTGCCGCAACCATCAGTCATTATGCATTCGATGCCGTAGAATTGTTCGCGCGGCTCGGATTTGAATTCAACGCCTTTCGCTTTCAATTCTTCATAAGTGGCAATACAATTGGATGTATAGAAGACGCCGCATCCCATTACACCTTTGCTGAGTAAGTGTTCCAGCGCTTTTTTGTCGTCCGGCTCGAAGCTGTCAGTACTCATGAGTATGATCTCGAAATCCGGCTGGTCGGGCGCATTGAGCGTAAGCCAGCGGAACATTTTCGCGTCCGGTGGCGCTTCTCCTCCTTCACACCCATGCGGTGGCATAGTCACATCTGTGTTCACTTTGAAGCCGAGCTTGTTCACGTAGAAATCATAGGCTTTGTCCTGGTCAGTTACGAACAGGGAGGTATGCGTCATTTTTGTGATCATAAACGTTGATTTTAATAAGGGATAAAGCTAGGGAAGGGGCGGGCATTCCATTTCTCGGATCTTGCTTTTCAGAGTATGGGTTATTTCTTTTCTACCAGTTGATGAATGAAACAGTGAGGGATGAACGCTTTTGGTTGCTCCCGGGCTTTCTGTTTCCGCATGAGCATCATGTTGCGGAACATTTGAGGCCCCATGCCGGTTTCTTTTTTGAACAGAACACTAAAGGAGCCGATACTTTCGAATCCCACTTCGTTACAAACTTCAGTTACGGAAAGATCCTGCTGCAGCAGTTCCTGTGCTTTGAGCAGCCGCTTGCGCGTCAGGTACTGGTGTGGCGTTTTCCTGTATACGCGACAAAAGAGACGGTGAAAATGGAAACGGGAAAAGAAAGCACGTTCGGAAATGCCTTCCAGGTTGATGGGTGCATGAAAATTATCATCCATGTACATTTTGGCGGCAACGATGCGCTGGCAGGTATCCCTTGTCAGTTCCATGATTGTAATTTACCAAATAGATTTGATGAGATACCAGAGCATCATGAAGCAGACCACAATTTTCAGGAAGGAGCCAACGAGAAAACCGATAAAGGAGCCGAAAGCGGCTTTCAGGGAGCGGTTGGAATCCTGACCGCCGATCATCTCGCCCACGAATGCGCCGATGAAGGGACCGATGATCACGCCCCAGGGCCCCATCCAGAATGCCAGGAGGAAGCCGAGTGTACAGCCCCAGGCCCCGTACCTGGTGCCTCCGAATTTTTTGGTGCCGTAAATGGGGATCACATAATCGAGGATGATAGTCACTATCACAATGCCTGCCCAGATCACCAGGAATTGGGTGGAGAAAGGATTGGGATCGCGGAGATTCTGCAGCAGGAGCCCGAACCAGGCAATCGGCGGTCCTGGCAGAACGGGGAGCAGACTGCCCAGGATACCCAGAATAATTAGCACAAAACCCAGTATGATCCACAGCCATTCCATCAGAAAATGAATTTGAAAACGGAAGATACTGCCAATTTTTCACCTTTCCGCCAATGGGCATAATGATTGATAACCAATAAGCGAACATTAAATTCAGCACAATTATGGGAAAGATAATAGGAATTGACCTGGGTACAACCAACTCCTGCGTAGCAGTAATGGAGGGCAATGAACCTGTGGTTATCGCCAATGATGAAGGACGTCGTACCACTCCGTCTGTGGTGGCTTTTTTGAAGAATGGTGAAAGAAAGGTAGGAGATCCGGCCAAAAGACAGGCCATTACCAACCCGCACAACACCATCATGAGCGTAAAGCGTTTCATGGGACGCCGCTTCGATGAAGTGTCGGAAGAGATCAGCCACTGGAGCTACAAAGTTGCCAAAGGTGACAATAATACCGTACGTATTGACATAGACGGACGTTTATATACCCCGCAGGAAATTTCTGCCATGATCCTTCAGAAAATGAAGAAGACTGCAGAAGATTACCTCGGACAGGAAGTAACAGAAGCGGTGATCACCGTTCCTGCCTATTTCAATGACGCACAGCGCCAGGCTACCAAGGAAGCCGGTGAGATCGCTGGTCTGAACGTACGCCGTATCGTGAACGAGCCTACAGCAGCCGCGCTGGCCTATGGTCTCGATAAAGCCAAACATGACGAAAAGATCGCAGTATTCGACCTCGGTGGCGGTACCTTCGATATCTCCATCCTCGAACTGGGCGATGGCGTATTTGAAGTGAAATCCACCAACGGTGACACCCACCTCGGTGGTGACGATTTCGATAAAGTGATCATGGACTGGCTCGCCGATGAGTTCAAAGCTGATGAAGCTGTTGACCTCCGCAAAGACCCGATGGCTTTGCAACGTCTGAAAGAAGCTGCTGAAAAAGCAAAAGTGGAACTGTCTTCTTCCAGCGAAACAGAGATCAACCTCCCTTATATCACCGCTGTGGATGGCGTTCCCAAACACCTGGTGAAAAAACTTACAAGAGCAAAATTCGAGCAGCTGTCAGACAAACTGTTCGAGCGTTGCCTCAAGCCCTGCGAGCAGGCCCTGAAAGATGCAGGCCTCAGCACTTCACAGATCGATGAAGTGATCCTCGTAGGTGGTTCTACACGTATCCCCAAGGTTCAGGAGATCGTTGAGAAATTCTTCGGAAAGAAACCCAACAAAGGTGTAAACCCCGATGAAGTTGTAGCGATCGGCGCTGCTATCCAGGGAGCCGTACTCACTGGTGAAGTGAAAGACGTACTGCTGCTGGACGTAACCCCGCTCTCTCTTGGTATCGAAACTATGGGTGGCGTTATGACCCGTCTGATAGACAGCAACACTACCATCCCTACCCGAAAATCAGAAACATTCTCTACTGCCAGCGATAACCAGCCAGGCGTACAGATCCATGTTCTGCAGGGCGAGCGCCCGATGGCCAATCAGAACAAGAGCCTCGGTACCTTCAACCTCGATGGAATTCCACCAGCGCCACGCGGCGTTCCGCAGATCGAAGTGATCTTCGATATCGATGCCAACGGTATCCTGCACGTAACCGCTAAAGACAAAGGCACTGGCAAAGAACAGAAGATCCGTATCGAAGCCGGTTCCGGTCTGAGCAAGGACGAAGTGGAGAAAATGAAAGCTGAAGCCCGCGCCAACGAAGCTACCGATAAGGAAGCCCGTGAAAAAGTTGACAAAGTGAATGCAGCAGACAGCCTGATCTTCCAAACCGAAAAACAATTCAAAGAGTTTGGCGATAAGATCCCCGCTGATAAAAAAGCGCCGATCGAAGCTGCCCTCAATAAACTCAAAGAAGCACATAAATCACAGGATATTGCCGCTATCGATGCTGCCACAGCTGAGATGAACAATGCCTGGACAGCAGCTTCCGAAGAGATCTACAAAGCACAGCAACAAGGTGGCGCCCAACCTGGTGCTGACCAGGCTGGTGCTAACGGAGCTGGTCAATCGAATAACGGTGGTGGTGAAAATGTAACCGATGCCGAGTTCGAGGAAGTGAAGTAATTCAGACTTTCATTCTAGAAAATAAGAAAGCCGTCTTCTTTTGGAGACGGCTTTTGTTATGTTTATGCGAATCCTTCATTACTTCTTCACGCAGGTGAACCGCAATAAAGTATGCTCGGTATAACCATCTGCCACATGCCCATTTTCTTTTCTCTGGTAGGAGTATTTCAATCCGGTCTCTTTCAATGCTCCATTGGTATCAAAAGAATTGGTGAATTCCGAAGTGTAGCTGTTCTCAAGACTGTAAACAGGTACATCATTGTCTGCAATGATCGTATGGCCAAGCGTGGTTTTGGCATATACGGGATTGTTTTTGGAAAGCAATTGATTCACCAGGAAAGGCTCGTTGAAGTACACGGAGAAAACGTAGAGCCCAAGCCCCTTCGATGCAAATGGATTGGGTTTGTTATCGTAACGGAAATCATAGCTGTAACTGTAAACTTCATCATCGTTGATCTCCTGCAGATCATCAGGCATGAAATTGCCGCGTGCATCATATGAGTAGGCGTGATAATTCTCTCCGCTGAATTCAACACCCACGAGTTGGCTGCTGGCATTGAATGTGAACTCAACGGTATCTTTCCTGTCTACATTTCCATTTTCAAAATATAATGTCCTGGCTATATAGGCGATCCTCTTTTGCGCATCAGCCACGTATTTACAAGAAGTTCTTTTGTAGAACAGATTACCGGATTCGGATCTGTCGTAAAGATCAGCTTTGGTAACGATGCCATTTGTCCAGGTGAAGTTGGTATATTGATAAGGTTGGAAGACTGATCCATCGCCGATACGTTCCAGTTGCTCCACTTTGGTCAGCTGGTTTTGTTCATTGTATTGAAATCGGATGAGGCCGTTTTCATGTTCCATTTGCTGAAGCTGGATGAATTCCTCTTTGGGAAGATCTGAATGTTTGTCGCTTTTTTTACAACTGCCGGCAAAAGAAGCGGCAAAAAGAATGAGTAAGAGTTTTGTTTTCATGACTTGTTTTTTGCGCAAAACAAATCATTGGATTCTTAATATAATGCTAAAGGAAAATGACGCTGTTTGTCTGAAATGCTTTTCCAGACTGCATTTTACGGATCAGGTAGCCGGAATTACGGTTGATTCCCCGGAATTGACTGATCATACAGTATCTGGTATTTGTTTCTTTTCTTTTAATTATGGGGCTGACTAAAATGTTACCCTCTTAGAATTTCGGGGAGCCCACTCGCTCGCCTCCCGGCGAGTGAGCTTTATTCAGTCGCCTCTGGCGACGCGGTGTTCGCCGGAGGCGAACAAATACAAGTCACTCGCCGGGAGGCGAGCGACTGCCAGCTCTCTGACTTTTTAGTCAGACCCGTATACTATTTTCATTTATTTACGCCATCTCACCTGCAATCCGCCCATCAGCCATCTTCCCGGCATGGGGGTGCCCAACAGATCACTGTAACTTTGATCGAAAGCATTATCAACCTGTACAAACACACCCAGTCTTTGCTTCCAGAAAGCATATTGTGCGCGTCCGTTGATCAGGAAATAATCCCTGCTCACTGTTGCATTGATGGCAGGCAGGTTCTGTTTTTCTCTTTTCTTATACATGCCATTCACGCTGAGGCTGAGATTATTCAGGCTCCAGATTACAGAGAAATTCGTCAGCAGTTTTGCATGTGAAGAGATATAGAAGCTCGGTTTGCTTTCACTGCTTTCGCTGCTCAGCCAAACCAGGCCAAGGCTGGCCGTTAGTTTATGATGTGCAGAGAAAGGATGAATGTATTGCACATCGGTTTCCCATCCGGTTGTTTCAACCTCGGAGATATTCTTTGCCAGTGCGTATGTGCCTGAGGGTGAGAGATTATCTTTCCTCGGCATATCAGCATAAGCTGTATTGCTATAATCGATCAGGCTTTTGTGATAGCGCTGGAAAAAAGTGGCGGAAATTTTCAGGTGCTCGCCGTAAAACCAGTCTGCGCCTGCTTCATAACTCACCGATGTTTCTGAATTGAGATCAGGGTTGCCAATGCGTCCGCTGGTCACCAGCGCTTTGTTATAGTTGTTGTATCGCTCTGTGAAATCTGCATCGCGGATGGTCTTGCCTACACTGCCGCGGAGCTGGAATTGTCCTGCTTTCTGTGAGATATCGATCTGTGGCGCCAGTTCATTGGAGATGCTGCCGAAGAAAACCCATTGCAAGGAGGGTCTTACGGTAAATCCTTTCCAGAGTGACTGCGATATGGAAACAAAAGGAGAAACGATGAGGAGTGAGTGATTGCCCCTGTCGTTGCTCTCGATGTTCTTATCCATCAGATTTCCACCAGCCACGAGACTTGTGGAAGAAGAAAGTTTTCGCTGATAAATGAGACGGCTCTGGAATAACCTGGATGTACTGTTATTGGCAATGGACACCTTATTGTATTGGTAATGGTCGCTCACGGATTTGAAACCTGCGTCCAGGGAAAGACTTTGTTGTTCATCCTGGTAACCGATGCGCAGCTGGTGCCAGCGCGATGTAACCTCTTCGTTGGCTGTATCAGAGAGGAAAGTGGTGTAATAGTTCTGCGCGGCAAAATCGCGGTTATCGTATGCGAATCGATAAGCTACATTCCATTTGGAGCTGAGATGATAATTGGCAGAAACGCTGGCGGTAGTGTTGTTGAAGAAGCCTGTAGTACCACGTTGCTGCACGCCATCAGCCTGGTTATGAAGAAAACCTCCTGCGAGTGTAAGTTTATTTTTGCTATACAGGAATCCTGCATCGGCATTCCAGAAGCCATATTCGCCTGTTCCTGTGCCGGCAGACAATTGCAGTGCTTCTGCACCTTTTTGCGCTGCGAAAGATTTGGTAATGATATTGATCACACCGCCAACGGCATCGGGACCGTGAATGGCGGAAGATGCGCCTTTGAGTACTTCGATGCGCTCGATCTCTGCAGGTGCGATGGGAATATAACTATTGAAATGACCGGTGTTTGGATCGTTCAGTCGCATGCCATCAAGGATCACCAGCACTTGCTGGAAAGTGCCGCCACGCAGCACGATATCGCTTTGTGAGCCCATCGGCCCGCGGGCCTGGATCTCTACGCCCGGAAGATAGCGGAGCAGTTCATCCAGCGAATGCACTGGCAGTTGTCTGAATTGTTCGCCTTTGATAACGGTGATATTGCGGCCTGTTTCAGATGCACGCTGCCGGATCATGGAAGCAGTGACGGTTACAGGGTTCAGTTCATTCTCTTTTTCTACTTCCTGTGCGTTGAGTTGCAGACCACAGGCGCCGGTTGTAATGGTTAAAAGCAGGGCAATCTTTTTCATAGCGCGCAAAATTAGTAAAATCCGCATTAATCCTTAATGTATTGGTAATGCGTACACATACTGCTCTTTGGAAAAAGCGGCTACTTTTATAGGCACCAAAGATTCATCCAGCATTGTATGCAACAACTGGCTTTGAAAATAAAAAAAGGTGATGAGCAGGCATTCCAGACCTTCTTCAACCAAACGCACCATGCCGTGCTCAGGTATCTCAACAAACAATTGCCAGACAATCGTTTCATTGATGATATCATCCAGGAAGTATATATCAGGGTCTGGCAAAACAGGTTACAGATAGATCCTGAGCGTTCACTGGAAGGATGGCTCTTTACTATCGTTTACACCACTATGGTGAATCATCTGCAGAAACTTGTTGCCGAAAAAAAAAGGATCAATTCACTTACCTGGGCCATGGGACCTGCTCCGCCGGCAGATCATAATAAAGGGCCGGTACAACTGCTGCAAAAAGAAAGCGACCTGCTCTATCACCACGCACTTCAATCCATCAAACCGGCACAAAGGCAACGCTGTTTCCGTCTTCACCGGGAAGCAGGACTTACTTATCACCAGATCGCAGACCTGGAAGGCCTGGCTGTAAAAACAGTGGAAGGCCATATCAGTGCTGCATTGAAAGAACTGCGCAAACTGGTGTCACTTACACATTGTGTCTTTTTCTTCTTTTCTCTTTTTTGATGGTAACAATTCCGTAACCTGGTTTACTCAGGGTACAGGTTCTTCAGCTTTGTAATAGTAATAAAGGATATTTTGGAAAAGCGAGAACTGGACCTGTTACTGAAAAAACTGGCTGAAGGCAGTCTGCTGCCGGAACAGGCTTCTCAATTACAGGAAGCCCTGGCGGAGGAAGCTGCAAAACAACAAGGGAATTTGTATGCACCTGAAGTTTGGGAAAACCTGTTGAATGGACCTGCACCATCTATAGAAGAGAACTTGCGTGCTGCGCAGAATTTAGAAGCCATCTGCCAGCAATTGAATATGGGGCAGGATGCAAATGTTATTCCGCTGAAAAGCCGCCGCTGGTGGCAATCTGCAAGGTTCAGGGCCGCTTGCCTGGTGGGAGTGATTGTAGCCTGCGGAGCAGCCGGTGGGTACTGGTCTTACCGTAAACTCATATCTCCTGAAAAAGAACAACCAATTGCCTGGAATGAAGTGAATACACGAATGGGCGAAAGAAACAAACTTACGCTGGGAGACGGAACTGTGATCTATATCAACGGAGGTTCCTTGTTAAAATATCCTTCAGTGTTTGCGGGAAACAGGAGGGAAGTGGAATTGATCAAAGGAGAGATCTTCCTGGAAGTAGCACCCAATGAAGCTATGCCATTTCTTGTAAAGACAGATAGTCTTTCCGTTCAGGTACTGGGCACTTCCTTTACAGTCAGCAACCGGCCGGATGGCGGCCAGGTGAATGTAGCTGTAAAAACGGGAAGGGTATCGTTCGGTATGGGCAACAAATTACAGTCGCTTTTATTGACCCCGGGAAAGGGAGGCATATTCCACAAGAAAGATGGGCAATTGAAAGAAGTAACCCGCAATGCGGATGCCATTGCAGGCTGGACGAAAAATGAATTCATTTTTGAAGATGCAACCCTGGATGAAGTACTGTCTGCACTGGAAAGCAGTTTCGGATACCATTACAGGATCATGAACAGGGAGGCCGGCAGCAAACTGTACAGGGCAAGTTTCAATCAACATACACCACAACAGATCTTACATGCGTTGAGCATGTTGGGCGATTTCAAATACGTGATCAGGGATTCAACCATCATCGTTAAATAAAAAAGACCACGCTGGTTACATTATGTGATCTTTTCAAAAAGTAAAGCGTAATTATAATGTTCAAAACTATCAAAAGTTCCCTTGAAAGAGGGAAGAGGGGATTGTTTGCCCCGGGCCGATTCATTAAAACCTGCTTCCTGAGTACAATTTATTTGCTGATACTTTCACAGGCAGGCGCCCAGGCTCCCGCTAAAAAGATCAGCATCAGTTTCTCCAACACCGCACTCAAAGAAGTGTTGGTGGCTATTGAAAAACAATCCGGATATCGTATCAATTATTCCATCCCGGATGTGAACGACGCAACAAAGATCAATGTAAATATCAAAGATGCAGGCATCCGCGAAACGCTGAAAGCAACATTGCGCAATACCAGTTATCAATACATCATTGACGGCACCATTGTGATCATAAAACCCCAACCCAAACCGGCAGCAACGGCTGTTCCGGTTCCGGCCCCCGGCCTGGTTTCAGGTAAGGTGATAGACCAGGAAAGCGGGGAACCGATAGCAGATGTAAGCATCAGTTTCGGCAAGAAAGGCACCACTACAGCCATCGATGGCTCATTCACCATCAGCTTATCCAAAGGAAGATATGAAGCGGAGATCTCAGCCATTGGTTATGGAAAAAAAGAGATCACAGATATAGAGGTAAAGGAGAACCAAAATTTCAATCTGAATATCACCTTGAAAAAAGAGAAAGGATCATTGGAAACCGTTGTAGTGAAAGCCTCCGCCAGAAGAGAAAGTGTTGCCGCATTGTATGCAAGGCAGAAAAACTTTGCTTCCATCAGCGACGGCATCAGCGCAGAGCAGATCCAGAGAACGCCCGATAAGAATCTCGGTGAAACATTGAAACGCATCAGCGGCCTGGCTACCATGGAAAATAAATATGTGGTGATCCGTGGAATGAGTGAACGATACAACCAGGCCATGCTGAACGGACAGATCATGCCCAGTACCGAGTTGAACCGGAAGAATTTCAGTTACGATATGATCCCCACCAATGTGGTAGACAATATTGCCGTGATCAAATCCATCACTCCGGATCAAAGCGCTGAGTTCGGCGGTGGTTTGGTACAGGTAAACATCAAGGATATTCCTTCACAGGCATTCACTTCAATATCAGTGGGAGGAAGTTATAACGACAGAACAACGGGCAAATCATTCCATACCCTGAAACTGGAAGGGAAGGAGTATTTCGCAGCCATGTCTGATCATAGAAAACTCTTCGGCAGATCAGATTGGAACAATGTAAAAGAAGTGGCCGACTATTTTGATAATAAAGGAAAATCGCCTGCATCATTTGGTAATAACTGGGCAGTGCACCAGATGAACGCACAGCCTTCGCAGAATTATTCAGTTTCCACCGGCAGAAGCTATATGTTGGGAAACGAGAAAAAGTTCGGATTTGTGGCGGCCATCAGTTACCGGAATACACAGCAGACGCAGGACGTAGTATCGGGCAGAAATGGATTTGATGGGAATATGATCAATGGGAACCTGGATTCTGCCGGACTGCTTGGCAAACAATACGGGTTCATTACAAATATCGGTGCGCTGGCAGGTGCAGGTTTTAGCGGAAAAAAAATCAAATTGTCATGGCAGAACTTTTATTCGAGAGTGTTGGACCAACAACTATTGACAGGAACCGGAAAGCATGCGGATAATGCCCGGAATGCTTTATCGATGGGCTTTTTTGAGAATATGCAACATTCGTCGCTCTTTCAAAGCCAGCTGAGAGGTGAACATGCGATCGGTAGCAAAGGCATTAAAATCAACTGGATGGGAAGCTATATAGATCTGGACCGCCAGCGCCCGGATAACCATGCATTGTGGGGAGAAATTCAACAAACTTCCGGTAAAAGATCAGAGCTGCAGATCTACAATATCATCGATGCAAAAGGCCCCACTACTTCTTCTGCAGGAGATGGCGTTACCGGAGTATTACGCAGTTGGAGCAGGGTGAAAGAAAAGAACTATGCCTGGGATGCATCGGTTCAGGTCCCTTTCACCTGGAAACAAACAAAGAATATTTTTAAAGCCGGTACTGCAGGATGGTATAAGGAACGAAATTTTTACGTGATCAGGAGTGGTCATGGCGCCAGTGATGCAGGCGTTTATCCGTTCATCGGCAACTTGTTCACACCTGAATTTGATCATAAGGCAAACATTGCTTCCTATGGCGATGAATTCAGGAAGAAAGTGCCCTTGTATGCGGGTTATGGCATGTTCGATAATCGCATAGGTTCAAAGCTAAGGCTGGTTTGGGGATTAAGGGCAGAGTTCTTCGATATGGATAAAGTGAATGACCAGATCAGGGAAATAGCCAGGCAATATCCTGATAAAGATGCCTCCTCCCTGCACAACCGGGAAAAGAACTGGCAGTTTTTCCCATCTGCCAACTTAACCTATTCTCTTACCCCACAGATGAATCTTCGCCTGGCATTTTCCAAAAGTATTATCAGACCTGATCTCAGGGACCTGTCTTTCTTCGAAGAATATGATTTTGAATTAGGCGGCATGTATATCGGGGGGCTTGTGAGATCAACGATCCTGCACAACTATGATTTCAGGTACGAATGGTATCCCGGACCTGGAGAAGTGATATCAGCTTCTTTGTTCTATAAAAATTTCAAATACCCGATGGAGATCTACCAGCAGGCAGGTAACAGGGTATTTGAATTGAAGAACAACTATGATTCCAGGAATTACGGAATTGAGCTGGAAGTAAGAAAAACACTCGCCTTTACTGATCTTCCTGTGATCAGGAACATAACGCTGTATGGCAATTTTACTTACATGAACGCGAGAGTGCGACAGATGGTGGAAACAGCTTCGCTGAATCCTGCCGGAGACACCATCATCATCAAGCGCGAAGTGAAGCCGGAAGAAAAAAGACCATTGAGCGGACAAAGCAATTACACTTACAATGCCGGCATCTTCTATGATCATAAATTCATGGGACTTTCGCTCACCTATAACCGGACCACCAACAGGGTTTTCCGGCCTGCAGTAGCCTATTTCGACAGTTATTTTGAAAGACCGATAGAAGCATTGGATTTCCAGGTATCCGGTTATTTTTTACAGAAAAAACTGGAAGTAAGATTGTCTGTCAGCAACCTCCTGGATAGCTACAATGTAGTTTACCAGAAAGTACTCACCGCAGAAGAAGCGGAAAAGGCAATTAAGAATGAATTACCAGACAAAAACTATTTATTCGATAAGAACGGCAACGATATTATTAATCTCTTAAACAAACCTGGTAGAACATATTCTATTTCCCTCAATTACAGTTTCTGATACCCGCTTCATTTTTTCCTTATTCTTAAATAAAAATTGGGTTATGAAAAAAAGAACAAACATTCGCTTTGTTTCGGCTATGGCTATGTGCGCCCTGGCGGTGCTGGCTATTGCGTCCTGTAAAAAAAATGCAGACAAAGAAATCAGAAATGACCAGCCTGTAAGAGCTATGGTGGCATCCTGCGACACTTGTACGTATGCCAATGTAGACACACTTCGTGGAGTGATTTCTGCAAACAAGACACTTGATTGCAACACTATCTGGTATCTTGATGGATTGGTGTATGTGTCAGGCAACAGTACACTGACCATTCATCCCGGAACCATCATTCGTGGTCTTCCCGGTAACCTGTCAAGCAATCCCCGTGTCCCTGGTGGTGGCCTCATCATTACCAAAGGTTCTCAGATCAATGCTGAAGGTTCAGAAACCTGCCCCATCACCTTCACTTCTTACAGGGAAGATGGCGTTCAGACCCCTGCTTCCGGCGACTGGTCCGGTGTAGTTCTCCTGGGCCGTGCTTCCACCAACAACGGAACAGGTAACATTGTGGAAGGTGTTCCCAACAATCCACCCGCCGATGCTACTTATGGCGGCACCACAGACAACGACAACTCAGGGATCCTGAAGTATGTGGTGATCAAGTATGCCGGTTTCCCGCTGTCAGACAACAACGAGATCAATGGTCTCACCATGGCAGGTGTAGGTTGCGGCACTACTATCGACTATGTGGAAGTATTCAAAGCCAATGATGATGCATTCGAATGGTTTGGCGGCACTGTGAACGCAAAGCACCTGATTGCGGTAGACCCGCTTGACGACATGTTCGATTTCGACAATGGCTTTAAAGGTCATATCCAGTGGGCGCTGGGTCTGGCAGATCAAAGCCGCGCGGATATCAGCACTTCAAATGGTATTGAATCTGATAACAACTCCGGCGGTACTGTAACTACTATCGAAACACGTCCGGTAATTTCCAACCTCACCCTCATTGGCTACAGCAGTTCAACACTTGCCAATTCAAGCAACAGGGGAAGGGGTAATCACTGGCGCAGGAATGCAGGCTTCATGCTGCAGAACTCTATTGTTCTCGGATTCAGGGAAGGTTTGTACCTGGATGGTTCCGCTACCCAAACCAAATATCTTGGGACCTATCCAACACAGGTACTGGATTCTCTGAAAAGGAACCTGGTGCATGCGTATAACAGCCTCGGCGCTTACACAACCAGCGGTACTCCGTTCTCCAGCGCACAGTTCCGTACAAAAGCATTGTATACTTCTTCAACTGGTTGCAGTGATACACTCTTCCAGGAAAACAAAGAGTATATCAATGCCAATGCAAATCTGGACATCAAGCTGGTTAGTCCGTTCCTGCGCAGCACAACCGGGTTCTACCGCCCTCAGTCCACATCTCCTGCATTGTCTACCTCAGCAGGGTTTGGTTTCACCAATTGCGGTTTCCCCGGGTTGCCCAATGTTTGTTCCTTCTCCTTCAGTAACCTGAACTATGTTGGTGCATTCAGCAACAACTCAGGTGATGACTGGGCAGTGAACTGGGCCATTTTTGAAGATTAATCTTTCAGTTCCGCTTTATTCAGGTGGTTGGGTAGCGATACCCAACCACTTCATATCAACCCAAAACTTTTATGTACAAGAAATTTTTTCTTTTCACTTTTCTTTCCATTATTATTGTTTTTGCCGGATGCAAAAAAGGGACCGAAATAGAAACGCCTGCTTATACAAAAGTGGCTGTTGAAAGCATGCTCTTCTCCGATGTACCACAAATGACCGTTTTCATCAATGATGCGGAACTTGGTTTGCTGGATCCGGGCGTGTCTGTAAGTAAACTGCTGCAAAAGCAGGCCGGTGGCAATGCCATGACACTGCACATCAAAGATGCCGTCAGTGGTGAACTTTACCTGGACTCTACCTTTCAGCCGCAGAACCTGAACTCCTTCAAAGTACTGGTGGATAATACTCTTGGCATCAGGCAATTCATTGCTCAGGAGCAGGGCAATACAGAGCCCGTACCCACCGATTATCTTCGTATCCAGCTTGTTAACAAGATCAGGAAGAATGGTGTGGAAAGAAGAGTGCATTTTAAACTGTTCAGGGATTCTGTGAATACTTTTATAAACCTGAAAGAGCTTGAAGAGAAATTTGAAAATGTCGGATATGGAGAAATGAGCCAGCCTTTGGATATCCAGATCCTTTACTTCAAAAGAAGCCCGAGCCCGGTTGCTCCCAAATTTGCGAGGAATATCCATATTCAGGCAGTGGATGCCGTTACTGGAGAAGTGTTGGTTGAATTACAGCCCGAAGGTTATCTGGCGGCCAATAAGAACAAGCATTCCATCCTGGCCCCGGTTACAATTGAAGATCCGCAAACCGGCTCGCTTACCTGGGAATTGGCGCTTTCTTGGCCCAGGGTTGAATTGTAACCGGCAGGAAATGTTATTTTTAATTGAATCCTAATGGTTTTTTGAACATAAACCGGGCGATGCAACGTTATACATTGTTAAACAGTCCCATAACGTATGTCCATGCCCGAAAAGAAAAAGAGAAGCATAGCGAAACGTATACTGAGAGCACTGATGATTGTTTCCGGCAGTTTCCTGTTGCTCGTGATCATTGCAGTAGTGCTGCTGTTCACACAGCAGCAGCGCATCACCAATATGGCTGTTGAGGAACTCAACAAACAATTCAAAGGAGCGTTCGCTATCAAAAAAAGCAGTATCGATCTTTTCAGGAACTGGCCCAATGTGTCCATCGCTTTGCATGAGCTTCGATTCTTCCCGGATAAATCACGAACCGGCACACCCATTTATGAAGCCGAAAAATTATACGTGGGCTTCAGCCTGCCGGATCTCTTCCGGCAACAATACAATGTGCGCCGCATCTTTTTGAAAGGAGGGAAGCTGAACCTGGTAAGGGAAAAAAATGGACAATTCAATTTGATGGAGGCAAAGGATCCCGGTTCAGACTCAACCACTTCTTCTGAACCTGATACAGCAGCTGCATTGCAGATCGATCTAAAGAAAGCAGTACTGAAAGACCTGAATATTTCTTTCCTCGATAAAACCGATGGCCGCTACTACAATGCCATCATCAGCAAACTCAGTTCCAGTTTCAAGACCGATAGCGCCGCCATTCAGGTGGGCCTGGAAACCAGCCTGGAACTGGATCTTACCAGTCCAACCGATACTACATTCTTCCGACATAAGAAAATAGCACTTGATTTTCTGGTCAGCTATGATAAGCAAAAGAAATTCCTGCAACTGTCAGAAGGGGGCATCAAACTGGAAGAAGCGGAACTGTCCCTCACCGGCACTGCAGCTGCACTCAACAAAGCGCTGGAGCTGGACCTGGCCGTGAAAGGTAATAAGCCGGATATGGAATTTGTGTCTGCTCTGATTCCAGACAATATCAAAGAAATATTGAAACCATTCAAGTATGATGGCCGGCTTTATTTCGATGGAAAAGTGAAAGGCATTTTCGCAAAAGGGCAACTACCCCTCATTGAACTCAACTTCGGATTGGAAGACGCCTGGTTCCACAATACCAATGCTGATAAAAAAGTGGACAAATTCGGCTTTGCCGGATTCTATACAAATGGAAAAGAACACAACCTGAAAACCTCCGAGCTGCGCATGGCCAATGTGAGTGCAAGACCGGGGAAAGGGGTGTTCGATGGCAATTTCGTAGTGCGGGACTTTACCGATCCGCATGTGATGATGCAGCTGAAATCGATTCTCGAACTGCAGTTCGTGGGTGAATTTCTCGGCATCCCCGATCTCAAACATATCACTGGCACCGTTAAGCTGGATATGAACTTCAAAGAGCTCACCGATCTCAACCTGCCGGAAAAAGCTTTGCATAAACTGAAAGAAGGCGTACAGAGCGAACTAACCGTAACCGGTCTTAGTTTCCGCATCCCCAACTACCCGCATCCTGTGCGCGACATGAACCTTCATGCAGAGATGCGCAATGGAAAAATAGTCCTGGATACGCTCCGTCTGAAAGTGGGTAATTCCGATCTCCGCGCCAATGGCATGCTCAGTGATCTGCTGGCTGTATTACACGAAAACGAGAAACCTGTAACACTCGCACTTAATTTGCACAGCAATAAAATTGCGATGAAAGACCTGTTTGCGCACGATACAGCAAAGGCCAACAGGGTGCAGGAAGAGATCAATGGATTTGGCATCTCCGTGCAGCTGGCCACCACCGTGAAGGAGCTGCGCCATCCCAGGCCGCTGCCGCGCGGCGTATTTGAGCTGAGAGAACTGAAAGCATCTTTCAAAAAATATCCGCATGTATTTCATCACCTGGGCGCTACCGTTAGTATCAATGACACGGCGCTGCTGCTTCGTAATTTCACGGGCATGATCGATAGCTCTGACCTGCTGCTCAAAGGCAGGGTATTGAACTATCCCATCTGGTTCCAGCCGGTGAAGAAAGGAAAAACGCAGGTGGCATTCGATTTCAAATCTACCCGTCTGGCGTTGAAGGATCTTTTGGGCCCCGTGAGCAAAACCTGGGTGAGCGAGAGCTATCAGCAGGAGATCGGTAGCAATATCTGGCTCCGCGCCAAAGCCGATCTCCGGTATGATTCCGTTTTCAAATTTGCAAAAGTGAAAATCGCGAATATATCCGGCTCCCTGGAAAAGCATCGCCTCAAACTGGACAGCATCAGCGGCGGCCTGATGTATGGCAGTAAGATCCTCAAACTGGATACATTCAAAGGAAAGATCGGTAGGACTGATTTCGATCTCAATCTCCGCTACTACACTGGCGATAACCCCAAATTCAGGCAGAAGACCAATTTTCTTTATTTCAAATCACGTCTGCTGGATGCCAATGAACTGATGCGCATGGATTTTGAATCCATGGCAGCTTTCAGGTCTGCACCAGCACCTGTTTCCGATGCACCGGTGGTCACCAATGCGGTACTCCAGCCTGGTGTTCAAAAACCAGTAATCAGCCAGGCAGGCAATCCCGATACTACCGGCCATGCAAAGGCATTCAATATTTTCATGATCCCCTTCTCTGATTTTGAAGTGAAGGCGGAAGTGGGAAGACTCCGTTACAAAAGACTGGGCATTTCAAAGATCACTGCGCACCTGCGTATGCAGGAAGATCATATGATCCATATAGATACAATGGGTATGAATGTAGCGGATGGGAGCATGGGCATCAGGGGCTATCTCAATGGAGCTAATCCCAATAAGATCTTTTTCAGAAGCAGGATCACCGTGAATGACGTGGACCTGGAAAAAATGATGATCCGGCTGGATCACTTCGGGCAGGACCTCGTGATCAACAAGAATATCAAAGGCAGACTAACGGGCAAGATCAGGAGCCATGTACAGGTACACCCGGACCTGGTGCCGCTCATCAACGATTCCAAAGCCGAACTGGATGTGGAGATACGCGATGGCACGTTGGTTGACTTTGCGCCCATGCAGGCCATGAGCGGATATTTCAAAGACAAGAACCTGCGCATGGTGCGCTTCGATACACTGAAAAATGTACTCACCTTCACCAATGGAACACTGGATATTCCCAGTATGAATATCAACTCTTCGCTTGGGTTCATGGAAATATCAGGTAAGCAATCGCTGGACATGAAAATGGAATATTATATGCGCATCCCGCTGAAAATGGTGACGCAGGTGGGTTTCAGAGCGTTGTTCGGCGGAAAGAAACAGGAAGAAGTGGATCTTGATCAGGTGGATGATATCGAGTACAGGGATAAAGACAAACGGGTTCGTTTTATGAATATTAAGATCACCGGAACGCCGGATGATTATAAGATCGGGTTGGGGAAGGATAAGAGGAAGAAGTAATTGTTGCTCAACTAATAACAAATCGATTTAATAAGACCATAGGAATGATCCTGTGGTTTTTTCTTTGATAGAAAGCAGGGAATCACTAAATGGTTTTATGTATTTTTCAGAAATGAAAAATTTATATTAAGTGAAATTTACTATTTTACTTACATAAACCTAAACCTATCGTTATGAGAAAAAAATCCCTCTTCCTGGCAATATGCTTTTCCCCAGGTAAACAAGCGCTCCTTGCAAAGAAATCATTGTCCGGATAAGCCTTCCACATTATTCTTTCAAACTACAAGAACCAGCCCTGCAAATTCCAGTTCGATGTAAATGTTTAACAATCAGCTGGACTTACTCTAAATATTCCGCATGCTTTGTATGCGGAAGGATGCTATTATTCCATTGACATGTTAATTCAATTAAGATGTTTAATAAGTCATTCTATTTAGTAGGATTGATAACTTTTTTAACGATTTCCAATTTAGTTCAGGGCCAGCAATCAGTAAAGTTTGGAAGCGTTATTCCTCCATCGCCGAATGCAGCTGCCATAGAAAGGTTTGGTGAAACGCCGGTTGACTTATTCACAGGTATTCCTGATATAAATGTTCCCTTGTTTAAGTATGAAGGGAGTACAAATAAATTGAAGTTGAATGTTGCCTTGCGTTACCATGCTGGTGGTGTAAGAGTGGCAGATGTTGCATCGAATGTGGGTTTGGGTTGGGCATTGAATGCAGGAGGAGTTATTTCTCGAACGATCTATGGGTTGGCAGATTTCAATCCTTTGGGCTCAAGCTTTCCAACTTCTGACACACTACCAGACGGATCGGGCCCGGTAATGAAAGTCAGAGGATGTACGCAATGGTTTAGTGTAGGGAGTTATGCAGGTCACTCTGATAATTTGCCTTGCAATGGCCAACCAGATTGCATAGAGAATGTATCGGAATTCTATAAAATAGTGGATTTGTACAAGGGGGTATTTGATGGTCAATTTGATGTATTCTCATACAGTTTTGAAGGCTATTCAGGAAAGTTCATAATCGGAAAGAATGATAGCATTTTACAAATGCCACAGACTAATTTACGAATATCCCGGATAGCTGGATATAATCTACCAGGATTTATCATAACCACACCCGTGGGCGCTCAATATGTTTTCAAGGACCAGGAGTTTAATAATTATGAGATCAAGACTTGTTCGTGGCAGGCGGTGAATCCTTTAGGTTGCCCTTTGGGCGGGTTTAACAAAGATGTAAGCTCATGGTATTTAACTAAGGTTTATTCTCCTTCAGGAACAGATAGCATGAGTTTTACTTATGAGGGTGCAGTGTTGAGATATCAAGCGGATATGGGAGAGTCTTTTTATTATGGGCCTATTGGTTCTCCTCTTAATACTTATTCTAAATCGACCGCATATCATGGTGATGTAGGAGGGTATATTCCCAATGAAATGAGAGTGAGAACTGTAAAACTTCCCAATAATACTTCGATAGAGTTTGAATATGATAGTGAGATTGCAAGGCTTGATATGGATATCAATGGTAACCCGCGTGCGTTAAAGAAAATAATTGTAAAGAACAATAATAACCCGGTTTGTCAATATCAACTGTTTCACTCTTACTTCGGAACATCGGGCAGAGTTGCTTATGATGCAGCACGCACGAATGATTATTATAATCGTAGGTTGGTCCTGGATTCAATCAGGAAAGTAAGTGGATCTCAAATCTTACCCTTGTATAAGTTTGGTTATGAAAGCAACCCGCCGGGCAGATTCTCCAATGCTCAGGATCATTGGGGTTTTTACAATGGAGAAACTGGTAATACCACTTTAATACCTGCGCAATACTTGTTGACTGCCAACAGAAGTTCAAGTCAGTATTATGCAAAAAATGGCACGCTCAATAAAATTACCTATCCAACTGGGGGCACCACCAGTTTTGAATATGAAACCAATTTTGGGTCTATCGGTTACGTCGGGGGTATCAGGGTTGCAAAGACCATTGATTTTGATGGGATATCTCATGTCAACGATATAACAACAGAATATACTTATTCATTGGCAACCGCTACTTCTCCAATGTATGTATATGGTTTTGCAATGAGGGACGAACTGACCGGATTAACTTATTCTCAGGCTTATTCCAGCTTTTCTAATGTTACATTAGGGCAGGTTCGTGGTAGCCCTGCCACTTACGATGAAGTTACAGTATCCAGGATCAGGGGTACAACAAAGTTAGGCAAGGTTGTAAGTAATTTTCAAAACGAAGGAAGAACATTGTACAATGGTGGCTTTGATCCGGAGTATGTTAAAGGTTATCCTTATTTGCCAATACCTTATTTAGACTGGGCAGACGGTTTGATCAAAAGGCAAAGATACTATGATGATCAGGACAATCTTTTAAAGGAAGTTACCTATGATTATGATATCAAAAAGATAAAAGTAAAGAGCCCCTACTTTAAGGCAATGAAAGTAGCAACTCTGGCAGGGCCTTATGAATGCGGGAGTGGCTTTTGTAATAGTGATTGCCATATTTCACTTATTACATCGCCAACTGGCCAAAAAAACGAGGAGGATTACGTTATATATACCAGAAGAAATTATTATCCATATACAGGAAGAACGGATCTGATAAGGACAACAGAGATTGTTTATAGCGGAGGTGGAAACAGTATTACAACCGAGACCAATTTTACTTATCACGGAACCTATTTCCTGCCGGTAAAAAAAATAGTTGTTAACAGCAAAAATGAAGCTTTAAAAACTTCTTTTAAATATCCTTTTGATTTCCTGTCCACTACGGTTTACCAGAGTATGTTTCAGCGGAATATGATCAGCCCGGTTGTGGAGCAAAGGGATAGCATTGATAATAATTTATTACAATTCACAAGAACAAATTATTCCAACACAACAGGAAATGTGTTCGTGCCAGGTTCAATAGAGTCGAATTTAAAAAATTTTCCTTTAGAGACCTTATTGAAGTTCAATCTCTACGATAAAAAGGGAAATATACTGGAACGGCAATCTGCTACGAATGTAAAGGAGGTATTTGTATGGGGGTATAATGCTCAATACCCGGTTGCAAAGATCATAGGATCAGACTGGAATACAGTCAAGTCATTATTTGATACTTCGATACTTAATAATGGTTCGGAATCCCAGATCATTACACAGCTTACGAATTTAAGGGCAGCGCTCAACTCCAATCCTTTGGTTCAGATTGAAACCTATCTTTTTAATCCGCTCTCAGGAATAACAAGGGCAACAGACATAAAAGGATTGAACACTTATTATGAGTATGATCTGTTTAACCGTTTGCATTTGGTGAAAGATCACAATGGAAATATCCTGAAACGGATCTGTTATAATTATGCAGGTGAGGTGGAAGACTGTGGAATGCCGGTTTTTACCAATCAGGAGCAGAGCGGTTTTTTTACCCGTGACAATTGTGGAGCCGGTTATACTGGAAACGGCGTAACCTATACTGTTCCTGCCGGAACGCATGCTTCTACTATCAGCCAGGCTTATGCGAATCAGTTGGCGATCGACGATGTCAATGCAAACGGCCAGAATTTTGCCAATGCCAATGGTAGTTGTATACAGGTTTGTGGTATTAATATGGCAAACGGCTATTCCGCTCAAATGGTAAATGTTACCAAATCGGGGAGTACTGTAACATTCAATTGGGTTTTTTCCAGTACGTCTTTAATGTATCCCCTTACTACCTATACTATTGGGATATTGAATGGCTGCAAGCCGGCGCAGAATACCACGTTTACATATACGATAGCTGGGCGTACCTATCAGATCATTTTTGAGCAAACGGGAATCATTACCGGAAGGATCACCGCGGGTACAGCTTTGCCTATTGGTCAAACTCTGTATTTATCCGGATCCTATACCGGTATGTAGAGATCGTGAAATATATTCTGTTAGTCATCGAATAAATAATTGAATTACTATGACTAGTCAAAGATTTGTTCTGTTAATGTTCGCAATAGGTATGCCCGCGTTTTTATTTGCTCAATCGCCCCGTACGTTACCAGCGGCGTACAATACCGGCATTTCGGTGAACTATGTGCGAACATGGGATGCTGTAAAACCTGTAACGAGCCCTCATGACCTTGTGATAACTGCGGATGTAATGGTAGCTAAGATTACAACGCAATATTTGGATGGGTTGGGCAGACCGATACAAACTGTTGTGAAGAAAGGCTCCCTGATTACGGATCCTGGAAATCCTTCTTCAGCTGCCAATGCTGTTGATATGGTAAGCATGATCGAATATGATGAATTTGGAAGGGAACGATTTAAATACCTGCCTACTCCGGCCAGTATAACCGGTATCAGCACAATAGCTAATAACGGGCTTTTCAAAATTGACCCCTTCCAGCAGCAACAGGCTTTTTACAATGCTTATCTCGCTGAACAAACAGGTGAAGTAACTGCCGGTAAAAATTGGGGGTATGCCCAGGTTAATTTTGAAGCATCTCCATTGAACAGACCATTGGAACAGTTTGCACCGGGAGTTAGTTGGGTTGGCACTGAAGCGCAAATACTGGAAACAAACAGGAGATCGGTTAAAACAAAATATTGGACAAATACTGTGAATGATGATGTACGATTATGGAATGTTACACCCAATGCAACAATAGGGAACTTCAGTGCGTATGCAAGTCCTGCCGCATATCCAGCCGGCGTATTGCATAAAAATGTAACGGTGGATGAGCACAATACACAGATCATCGAATTCATGGATAAAGATGGAAAATTGATCCTGAAGAAAGCCCAGGTTGGCGGAACAGGTGATGCAGGAACAGGAGTAGGGCACACAGCGGATTGGTTGTGTACTTATTATTTGTATGATGACCTGGGTAACCTGAGATGCGTGGTACAACCCAAAGGTGTGGAAGTTATCAAAAGCAACTGGCTGCTGACTGATCCTACGATATTGGCAGAACAATGTTTCAGGTACGAGTATGATGAACGTAACCGGATGATCGTAAAGAAGGTTCCGGGTGCTGGAGAAGTGTATATGGTGTACGATAGCAGGAACCGGCTGGTAATGGTGCAGGATGCAAAGATGCGTGCAGCCACACCCCAGGCAAAGTGGATGGTGACTTTATATGATAATCTGAATCGCCCTGTGATGACAGGATTGATGACTAACAATAACACGATCGGAGGTGTTGCCAACCGTACCTTTGCGCAACATCGTGCAGCTGCATCGCCCACGCCAATTCCCGCTTCATTTTCAGACTATCCATTTGCTTCCACAGCAACACCTTCAGCCACTTACTGGGAACTGATGACACAAACCTTTTTTGATAACTATGATTGGCTAAGCAGTCATAGTAATCCATTTAGTGCTTCAAGAAATACAACTCATGATAATTATTTACTCACTGCCAGTAATACTACATTTCCATATCCGCAGGCTGTTACACAGAGTGCTGCAATAAAAGGGCTACCTACCGGTACAAAGGTCAAAGTGCTCGGCAGCAGTACTTATTTGTACAGTATCAGTTACTACGATGATAAAGGAAGAGTGATCCAGTCGATCAGTCAGAATATAACAGGCCCCAACGATTACGTAACCACACAATATGATTTTATTGGAAAACCTTTGCTGCGAATTTCTCTATCCGAAACAAATTTTGGGACTCTTCGATCAGAACTGGTCAGAACGGAGTTGATATATGACGAGCTGGGCCGGTTGATCAGTACAAAAAAGACTCCTTACAGTAAAATTGCCGGCGCCTGGAAAGGAGGCGTACAAAATGAAATTGCAAAGTTGGAATATGATGCACTAAATCAGGTAAAGAAAAAGAAACTGGCCCCCGGGTATAATTCAGGAAATGGCCTGGAAACTCATTCATTCGACTATAATATCAGGGGATGGTTATTGGGAGCCAACAGGGATTATATAAGGAACACAGGCGATGCGAACTTTAGGTCCTCCTATTTTGGTTATGAGCTAAGCTATGATAAATCCCAAAGTTTTGGAGGTTCTGCATATTCTCACCCTCAGCAATTTAATGGTAATATCCTGGGCACAGTTTGGAAGAGTGCAGGAGATCAGGTTCGCCGTAAATACGAATTCCGGTATGATGCGGCTAACAGGCTCGGGACTGCCGATTATACACAGAATATCAATGCTGCTTCCGGTGGAAGTTATGTAAACTCGGAAATGGACTTTACTGTCAGTGGTAATACCGGAGCAAATAATGGTTTTATTCCTTATGATGCTAACGGTAATATACTTGAAATGACGCATAAGGGATTTGTTATCGGCCAGACGCCCGTCGCAATTGACAAACTAACTTATACGTACAGCTCCAATAGCAATAAGCTATTAAGGGTTACTGATGCTATTACGGCGGATTATAAATCAGCCGATTTTAGAGATGGAGATAATGCTGCCAGCAACGACTATATCTATGATGTCAATGGAAGCATGATTAATGATCATAATAAGAATATAGGTAATCAATCCAATGAGGGGATCATATACAATCATCTGAATTTACCAACTGTTATTACGGTTAGATTCGGCTACGGAAATAACGCTACCAAAGGAACGATTACTTATTCCTACGATGCAATGGGGAATAAGCTGAAAAAAACAACGCTTGAAAATAATGCAACGGTCAATGGTTATACCACTAATATCACTACCACCACTACTTATATTGGTGGAGGGGTATATGAGAGTAAGGAATATAGTCATGCATCATTGAGCACCCTGAATTATTCAGGAAAACTGCAGTTCATCGGAATGGAGGAAGGAAGGATCCGTTTCAGAAACCCAGACGAAACATTTCAGTATGATTACATGCTGAAGGATCATTTGGGAAATGTAAGGATGGTATTGACGGAAGAACAAAAGCAGGACTTATATCCCGCTGCTACCCTTGAAGCAGCAACAATTACGGGAGAGGAAGTGTATTATGGAAACCTGAACAATACGCAATATCCTAAACCTTCCTGGTTCAGTGATCCGTTGTATAACACCAATGCAAAAGTGGCCCAGGTAAAGAATACCACCGGCATTCAAAAGATTGGTCCTAATATCGTGCTGAAAGTAATGGCCGGTGATAGTTATAGTTTCCGGGTAGCGAGTGGTTGGAGTAGCGCCAGTACAGCAATCAATAATAGTTCCAATGTATTGATAGACCTTTTAAGCTTGTTGAGTGCGAGTGTTTCAGGAGCCAGCGGAGGAAAAGTAGCTGCTGGTGAATTGCAGGCAACTAGTAGCGGGTTGAATGCAAGCCTCTTATCCTTTCTTGGTACTCAAACTACCGCTGACCCCAAGCCCAAGGCATATGTTAACTGGGTATTACTGGATGAACAGTTTCAGGTAGTACCAGGGGAATGTGGATTTGAGCAGGTCGGCGCCAGCGGTACAACTCAATTCCACACGCGAACAAATATGAATATATCCAGGAGCGGATATTTGTATATTTATACCAGCAATGAGGCAACGAATATAGACGTGTTCTTTGATAATTTACAGGTAACGCATAATCGTGGGCCTATACTGGAGGAAACGCATTATTATCCGTTTGGATTGACGATGGCAGGGGTTAGTTCAAAGGCAATTGGAACTCTGGATAATTTGTTTGAATACAATGGAAAAGAAAAGCAAGAAAAAGAGTTTAATGATGGAAGTGGGCTTGAATGGTATGATTATGGGGCCAGGATGTATGATGCGCAAATAGGAAGATGGCATGTGGTAGACCCTCTGTCAGAGAAATATAAGATGTGGTCTCCTTATTTGTATGCAATAAATAATCCTGTTAAATATCTGGACCCAGATGGTAAACAAATAGTTTTGGGAAACATGTCTGAAGCAGATCGAGACATGATAATTGCGGCTTTGCAGATGTTAACCAGTGATAGGATTAGCTACAATAATAAGACTGGAGGTGTTGATATAGTTAAACGAGTTAGTGATAGCAAAAATAAACAGTTGGAAGGTACGGGACTGCTTAGGGCGCTGATTGACAATAAAGATTTTACTGCAACAATAAATTTGGATAATAGAAAAGCTGGGTCAGGTAGTTCGCCAGAAAATGATGAAAATGCTGAAAATGGAATAGGATCAAATAGCAACATACTAATGTCAACAAATAACCCTCGGGTCCAAGTGGCCTCGTCGGAAACTGAAACTGAATCAGAAGCTCAGCCTTTTTTCCTTGTCTTGGGTCAGGAGTTGATTCATTCCCTTTCATATTTCGACGGAGTACGTGTATCAGATAAGAAAAGGAAAGGGGTCAATACTTATTTAGGATATGATGGAAATGGACATTATGAAATTGTATCCAAAGAAGAATTGTATGCGCACGGGATTGGCAAATGGATCAGGCCAGCAAGCAATAAACGAGCAAAGTATCCAACAGAAAACGGACTTAGAGCAGAACATAAAATGCGAAGGAGAGTAGCTTATGAAATAGTAGTAGGACAATTACAAATTAATGAACCATATGATACACCATAATGAGTTTTCTAAAATGAGATTATCTGGATTGGTATTGGTTTTCTTTTTATGTGTTGCATGTACTGACACCGTTAACTCGAAGAATAGCAATTCAGATAAGAATGAAATGAAATTCCATCTTCTTATTAAGAGCCCTTTCTCATGCAATAACATCATACAAATAGATGGAAAAGGGACCGGAACAATCGTTGTGGGTACCCCAAATGGAGATCAGATAGACTCGGTCTTAGGAAGAAAAGAGTTTGTTATCAGCTCTGAGAAAGACTTGAAGGTGCTTAAGAAAGCGGTTGATTCGATTCGCGCTAATCAATCAAAAAAAACTATTACAATGAGTGACTCATACCGGTTTGTTCTTACAATCGATAATAAGGAGGTATTAGACACGTATAACCAGGATTCTTTCCTGGGTGAAATTCTCATTATTTTACTTCCGTATGTTGAAGAACCTGAAAATGGACAATGCAACTTCTTTAATTTGTACCGGAAAGTGTATGATCAGTATATTAAATAAGAAGGGATGCAACGATATTGATAAATGAGAATAAGATTCCGGCTTCACCGAAAACATTCAGCAACATGGCAGCAGCCAACCGGCGTACTACTACAGACGCCGGCCACTTACTTACCATTGATACCACCCTTAATACCAGTTGAGAAATGTGAAAATTGAAATGTTTAGCCTCCTATCAGGAAACAGGTCAAAACTACACTCCAATCAAGTCGTCATTTCCCAAAACCTGGGTGAACAACGGGATTTTGTATGTGAACAACAAATCTATTGCGAACTACGCCTGAAATCGAGTTGCTCTTCAGTGAAGTTGGCATCAGTTCCTGCGAAATGGTGCTGCTAATATTCGATGATAGAACCCTGTGGTGCTTGCGCATCCAGTCGATGGCCTTGTGCAGCGTCATCCGGTTGAGGTAGGCGGCAGGGTTCTCTACCTGTGTGAGATTGGCGCGACTAGTCCATATTTGCAAAAAGATCTCCTGCACCACTTCTTCAGCCCATGCGGGGGATTTCAGCAGCTTCAGCGCATAAAAATGCAATGTACCTGCATACTTCAGGTAGACGGCAGAAAATGCGCCCTGGTCGCCTTTAGCAATACGGCCAAAGAGTGTATTATCGCTGACTGTTCTCATAATGTTGTTGGGACAGGAATGACCTGTTGGCTAAATTGAACAGGGATACCTGGGCAGGAAAGGTGATAATGGTAGGTATTAAGAGCCCGGTAAATATAAAACTTCCGAAGGGAATGGCCAACTGGTTCACCTTTCAGGCGGGATCATTTGAAATTGAACTGTTTCAAAAAATCTTCCTTGTAGCTTCTTCCGATGGGCAATTGCATTTTCGGCAGGTTCACTTCCTGGTCGGAAAAGGATTGGATCAAATTGATGTTGACGGCATAGGAGCGATGGGTGCGTACAAGCGGTTTGTAGCTGATCTTTTCCAGCAGTTGACTGAGTCTGTATTAGAATATGATAAGAATGGTTGAAAACACCCTCTAAACTATACCTAAATGATCTCCATCTTCTTCATCAGAAAGCTCGCATTCTTATTCTTGGCTACTCCGCGCTGCAATGTATAATCAAAGATCAGTTCTCCATCCCTAATGATACTTTCAAAGCAATAATTGCTGAGCTTCCCAGGCAGTTCATCTTCCAGCACACTCAGCGCCAGGTCATGTGTTGCGAAAAGTGTTAAACAACGGTACTGCAACAATTTCCGGATGAACTGTTCGGAGCCGTGGGTCTTATCTTCTGAATTCGTTCCCCTTAAGATCTCATCGATCAGGATCAGTGATGGATTGTTAGCCGATTGTAAGAATTTAATGATCTGTTGCAGTTGCTTCAGTTCCGCCATGAAGTAAGAAGTATGTTCCTGCAGTGAGTCACTGACTCGTATGGAACTGAGGATATTCATCGGCATGAACACAAACTTTCCGGCACATACCGGGGCGCCGCATTGCGCCAGTAACAGGTTAACGCCGATGGTGCGGAGGAAAGTGGTCTTACCACTCATATTGCTGCCTGTCACCAGCATCAGCTGTTCCTGTTCGCCGATGGTGAAATCATTGGCCACACGCTCATTGGCGGGGATCAATGGATGCGCCAGCGCTGTAGCGGAGATGATCATCTTTTCCGTTTGCACTTCCGGCCAGCTGAAATCAGGATTGTTGAAAGTGAAGCTGCTGAGCGAATTCAGGGTTTCGATGGTGCCTACGCCATGGACCCAGTGATCGAACTTCTCCTTGTTTACCATTTTCCATTTGTCCAGCGCATACATGCACTGGATATCGTACAAAAAGAAACTGTTCAGGAAGAAGTTCACCAGCAGGTTGAGCCGCTGATCGAAAAGCCCGGACAGTTTGGACAATTGTTTGATGGCTTTGTTCGCTTCCTGTGCTGTATCTTTTTCTTTTATCAGAACATTGGAATCTCCGGCCTCTATTTCGCTGAACAATTGCAGGATGCTGCCGTATTGATCAAGGATGCTTTGTTTCTTGCTGAGCAGGTTGTGTTGGTGGAGGATCCTTTTGGCAAAATTGCCTGTTATGATCCAGGAAATGATGATGCCGGGAAGGAGCCATTGGTAGATATCGGTTATTAGAAAAGCGATCACACCTGCAACGCTGATTGCCGGCATAATAAAACGAATAGCGCGTACCCATTTCAGTTGGTAGAGCAGGGTGGGCATTTGTAGCCAGCGTTGTACTTCGTGCAGGTTCCCCTCTTTTTCTCCGTGCAATAAACCATGTGCAGTGAGGAGTTGACGCGTTTCGGTTTGACCAGACAATTGTTTGATGGCTGCCTGGTTGTTGCGGATCACAAGCGGGTCCAGTTCTGGTGTTTGCAAGGCTGATTGCAATGCAGCAGCGCCATGCGTAGTGGTGGTGCGGTTCAGCAGGTGAAATAATGAGTTGGGGCCGAAAATATCCAGGTCTGCCGCATAACCCGCTTGTGCTGCGGCTTCCCGGCCATCGGGGAATTTGCTTTGCTGTTGTAGAAGGATACCCGCTTCATTGTGGTTGACGAACAATAGTTTACTGGTAAGGGCTTTTTCTTCATTCAACCTGAAGGCATTCTTTACAAAAAAGATGAACACCACCAGCATCAGCAATGCCAGGCCACCCAGTAATGCGGTATCGGATTTGATCCAGTAATAACCAGCTATCAGTACGCCGAGAAAGCTGAGCAGCCTTGCCACAGAAACGCCGATCAGTTGCTGCTGTACTTTTTTCAGGTGTTCCTGTAATTCCTGGATCCTTTGCTGGTAGTATGCTGCGGGGGATTGCATAGAATAGGTTTAAACGGATCAGGCGGGTTGCATGAGCACCTGCACTGTTTCCGGTGATTGTTGTTTCAGTTTGATACGATGGCCATTGGTGAGCTTCTGCAATTGCTCTTCCTGGTAATGGCGAACGGTGAGCAGCGTCAATCCTTTTTCCACCTGCACCTCGAAAAATTCAGAAGCATCGAGCGCGAGCTTCTGGATCTTTTCCGGCTTATCGTCCAAACAGACCTGGATGCTCACCGCGCCGGTCTGGATGATATTGGGTTTGATCTTGATATCGCTGAGCAGTTGGTAAAGATCGGCTACTGGTTTTTCGCCTACGAAAGAAAAATCGCGGGATTGCAGGGTTAGCAATGCCTGCTCTTTTTTCATCACGATGATGGGCGGCAGTCCGTGTACTTTTTTATTATGGATCACGGTGCCGGGCAGGTCTTTATCGAGAAAGCATTTCACGAAAAGTGGAATGCTTTTGTTTTGTAAAGGCTTGATGGTTTTGGGGTGGATCACCTGTGCGCCGTAGTAGGCCATTTCGATCACTTCTTCATAATTGAGCTCTGCAATGAACTGTGCATCGGGAAATTGTTTGGGATCGGCATTCATTACGCCTTCCACATCTTTCCAGATGGTCAGGCTTTCGGCATCCAGGAGATTGGCGAAAACGGCGGCGGAGTAATCACTGCCTTCGCGGCCCAGGGTGGTGCTCTCATTCTCGTCCGTTGAACCGATGAAGCCCTGGGTGAGTACAATATTAGTTTCCCTGAAAAGTGGAATAATGGAATCTTGTACACGCTGGCTGGTATATTCCCAGTTGATGGCCGCATCGCGGAAATTATCGTCGGTGCGGAAGATATCGCGTACATCCACCCATTGTGTGGGGATGCCTGCTTCATTGAGGTAAGCGCTCACGATAGCGGTGGAGAGGAGTTCGCCGGCGCAAACGATCTGGTCGTAGTAATAATCGTATTCGCGCACAGGCTTATCATGTAAGAGCCATTCCACTTCCGTGAAGAAATTGGCGAGCTGCTCCATCAGCGCGTTGAAATGCGTTACCAGCAAGTATTTCGCGGTGGTGATATGAGATTGTTTGATGAGGTCGAAGAGTTTCAGGGCTTCTTCCTGCCGTCCTTCGAAGAAGGCTTTGGTCACTTTTTCCAGGGCATTGGTGGTTTTGCCCATGGCGGACACCACTATCAGGGTCGGCTGATCAGGGTAGGAGCGGATGATATTGGCTACATTCTGGATCTTTTCTGTCTGCTGAACACTGGCTCCCCCGAATTTGAACACCTTCATAACTGGAACGATAAATAATGAGTTGGAATGTTTTAACCGTGGCAAATGTCGGTAAACCTTTGATAAAAACCCTTTCGTCAATCCGGAAAATGCCAATTAGCGGCCACTCCCTATATTTGTGGCCGACAAACCTTTAAAACTTGCCATCTATGAGTATTGTCAGCAGGAAAGTACTGACCCTTGACGAATTTACGATCCAGCAGTTGCGCGATTTCCCGCATGCCACGGGAGAGCTGAGCGGATTGCTGCGGGATATGGGCCTTGCCGCCAAAAGAGTGAATGTAGAAGTGAACAAAGCCGGACTGGTAGATATCCTCGGGGATGCCGGGGCCGTGAATGTTCAGGGTGAAGACGTGAAAAAGCTGGATGTTTTCGCCAATAACCAGTTCACCGGCGTATTGCAGCATGGTATCAGTTGCGCCGGTATCGCTTCCGAAGAACTGGACGATTTTGTAGCCTTCGACGACGCAGTCAGTAGAAATTCCAAATACGTTTGTTTATATGATCCGCTGGACGGTTCAGGAAATATCGATGTGAACGTTAGCATCGGCACCATCTTCAGCGTTTACCGCCGTGTAACGCCGCAGGGCACGCCGGTTACCAAAGAGGATTTCCTGCAGCCCGGACGCATGCAGGTAGCCGCCGGATACATGGTATATGGGTCATCCACCATGCTGGTGTACGCCACGCGCCGTGGCGTGAACGGCTTTACACTGGATCCAAGCATCGGGGAATTCTGCCTCAGTCACCCCGATATCAAATGCCCTGAATGGGGAAAGATCTACTCTGTGAACCACGGTAATTTCTTCCAGTACTCCAAGGGTGTACAGCAATATATCGATTCCTGCCAGCGCAGGACCAAAGATAACGGCGGCCCCTATACGCAACGTTATATCGGCAGTATGGTGGCAGATGTTCACCGCAACCTGATCAAGGGCGGCATTTTCATGTACCCCGGCACAACAGACAAGCCCAAAGGCAAGCTGCGCCTGCTTTATGAGAGCAATCCATTTGCGTTCATCGTAGAAGTGGCCGGCGGCCGTGCAACCAATGGCAAAGAGCGTATCCTGGACATCGTGCCTACTGAACTGCACCAGCGCACGCCGCTGTTCATCGGCAGCAAGGGCATGATGGACGAACTGGATGCCTGTATGGCGCAGTACTGATAGTTTTGTAACTTGTTGTTGTTTTCTGGTATGAAATTGGAATGGTGAGCCTTAAAATCAGTATCAATGACAAATAAACTGTTGAATGTGCGCCTGATCCTGTTTTTGTTACTGGGCTTCGGTCTGGTGGCAACTTTTGCCTGTGCAAGTAAACCTGCAGCTACTTCCAAATCCGGCGCAAAATCTACTTCGGGTAGTAGTACAACTGCTTCCAAACCCGTTGGCACCGCCAGCACCGCGCCCAAACTGGAAGAGGAAATACTGGTATTGATCAACAAACACCGGGTATCGAAAGGACTGTCTGCCCTTACCAATAACCTGGCGATAGAAGCTGAAGCCCGCCGCCACAGTATGGCGATGGCAACCAAAAGGATCAGTGTGGGGCACGAAGGGTTTAGTATCAGGAGTAAGATCGTTACCAGCAAAGTGCCCGGCACCAATGCCGTTGCGGAAAATGTGGCTTTCGGCAGCAACACCGCCAAAGAAGTGGTGGATGGTTGGCTGAAAAGTCCCGGACATAAAAAGAATATCGAAGGGAATTATAAGCTTACAGGAATTGGTGTGGCGAGGGACCAGCAAAGCCAGCTGTATTTTACGCAGATCTTTGCGAGATAAAGACTGTAATTCTATATTGTATTACCCGGAGAGATCAGCGATCTTTCCGGGTTTATTTTTTCTTCTGCCTTTTTTTTACTGCAGCTTGTGATAAGACATTCTTTTGTTCATGGCGCTCCCTGATCGCTCGAACCAACTCTTCCACTTTTCTGAAGGCTGGACTGGACTCATTTTGTAATTCCCTGATTATTCCCCCCTCATTGAGCAAGGGATATAATGAACCGTTTTCTCCTGCTTCAGTCTCCAATAATCTGATATTATTGAATCCATGCAGGAAAGCCTGGTAGAGGTGGGATACCGTATTGTTGATATTATTTTGTTTAGCCTGGTAACAGGCCGCATAAAAATGGATATTTACGAAGTCTTCCTGGTACATCCTGGTGCTATAAATCTTGTTCGGACTCCCGGGCGCTTTAAAAAGTCGGTCGTACCTGCCACCAAGCCAAGTAAGCAGGCCTCTCAAAGACTCATCTTCATGTTTAAATTCAGGGCTGCCTATTCTGAATGCAGACCAGACTTTTTTTATTCCTGAGCTAACAGGAACAAGTATCTTAATATGCGCTGAAGGGATATTATCAGGCGCAACCTGGGTGGAAACTCCGAAAGCATGCTGGAGCTCATTTTTGTGATAGGCCTGAATGCTGAATAAATGATGGGATACCGGAAAATTCGATTCTGCATCGAATCCTGTAAGCGCTAGGAATTTTTCATTCTTATAATGGGCAGTACCCAGGACCGTATGCTGGTTCTTTTCACTCCTGCCAGTCTGCATCACGAAATTTCCATCCGGAAAGATCTCTACTGGTATCCTGTTAATATGCGTCTGATTGTGAGACAGCTCATAGATATGATATTTCCCCGAATAAGAAAATGGTTGATTGCGGGCGTGATTCACTGCAGGCATGTTATGTTTGGTCACCAGCGTGTCAACGAAATCGAAATTTGGGTCCATGCCAGAAAACAATTGTACAAGATCTTCGTCATGCTTCAAAATGGTTTCTGTGATTGGCTCGGCTTTAACCAGGGAATTAATTTCCTCTTCTCTTAATGGAGACCTGGATTTTTTTGTCAACCTGATCCTTCCTGCCACCAATTCTTCTGAGCTATACTCGACGCCGGCATAAACACCATAGTACTGCGGCTCTTTGAGATGTGAATGTTCTTTTAGTCGCCTGTAAATATACATGGTGAAACGACTAACTCTATACTCGCTTGAAATGTCAAAAGAGCCAATGAGGTTATTATTGAATGGTTTTACAAGCCTTATTCTACCATGATACTTTCGTGTTTTGGTTTCTGGTTTGTCTGGGTCGGGTACGTGGATCACTGCCATAGTATTGGAGAATACTTCCACCACAATAGATTCAAGGAGTGGCTTCTCCGATTTTGATTTTGAAAGGATATGTCCTAAGTAAACGCCTGCATAGTCTTTCAGCTCATTCGTCTCCTGTTGTATCGAGTAAGAAGTCTTTTGAACTTTTGTGGACGGGCCAATTACCAATTTGGTGCCGAACAGGAAATGATATACTTCATCCGGCACCTGGTGGGTGGGGTCACTTATAGCAGCCATGGCTTCGTCAGGAGATTCCACCTGCTTCAGGTAGAGCAGTCCTGCCATGGGTTCACCGGTGGCAGACATATGTGCTACTGTGCTGTAAGTACCTTTGATACTTTTAGGTAAGTCTTTTCCCATGCTCATTTTCTGATTCATGGAAAAAGTGAACTGCGCTTTTATATCGGTATTATCCAGTCCTTCCATGCGCACGATCATCGATTGACCGAAGTAAGATATATCTGGTTCATTAGTGACCAGGGTGGTGGATAGCTCCGGTGCATACCTGAAGGATGGGTTTTTCTTCAATTCTTCATAGAACTCCATCCAGGCAAATTGCGGGTATTGTTTATCGTTATAATGGAAACTGAAATAAGAGGTAGAAATGCCGTGACGTTCTTTCTCTGCATAATTATCGTGCAGCCAGTAATAACAGAGATAATGGGAAGCGTGGAGATACCTGCTCCTGCTGTCTTGCAATGCCCGGAATGTTCCATCCCTGTTGTCTATAAGTTTCCATTCTCTTGAACCTTGCTCCATCAGGTCGTTGAAAAAAAGCGTAAGCAATTCCTGGTCGTCCTCTCCTAATTTGTTCCACCTTTTCAATGCACTATAATATCTCGCAAAGGTTGATTTGTTGAAGGATTCTCCGTTCTTTTTTCTGCCAGTTGAAGTCTTCAACTGGCTCTTTCTTGTATCGGAAGCAGGAACTTTTCTCCTCTTGATTTTGCCAATCTCTTCAGTCCAGTTTTGTTTCCGCTTCTTCAATACTTTGTCAGCTTCTTTCCTAAAGTTCTCAAATTTTTGAGGCAGGGAAATTTCTTTCCGCTCACTATTGTGAGTACCCATAAGAGCGTAATGGTTTGGTGATTAGTGACTGTTAATAAAGGGAGTAGGAGTTGGACTTTACAACTGAGTTCCCAAACATAACAATTTAATTCCCAAATGAAAACCCACATGAATTGGGGTAATTCTCAAAATGTGGTTATAGTTATAATTATCAGCAAGTTATACTCAATTAAATTTTTTCTGCGAATGTAGGTTTTATGAATTTTATCATGAATTGTGAACCCTCAAAAACGATTCTTATGAGCCATTATAATCAAAACCAACCGCAAACATCGATCGACAAAGTCGGCTTTTTGATGGAGTGTTTGAATGTCTTTGACCTGACTTATCGTAATTCGTCCAGAGCTGTTCCCTATCGCAGGAACAGCCTCGATCTTTCTGCTCCTGCCATGAATCTTCTGGTCTTCGGCGCCTCATTCTTTTTGCTACTCAACTATCTACCTTTATTTTCTTCGCCCAGCGTAGAAATCAGTTTGCACCAAACTTATTTCAGAACCAGTACATACCTGGAGCAGAATTCCATTCAATCGATCTTTGCCAGATATTGGACATCGATCATGTTCACAACAGCAGGCTGGGTGATCATCATTTTTTCTTTGCAGGCGGGTGACCGGGAACAGCAAACTTATATGCTCGGTGTTACTACACTCGCATTTAGTGTAATCCTGAATTATATTGCATTCCGTTACCTCGCAGGATTGTTTCTGATCAAACTTGAGCAGGTATTTCATGTGCCCAATTACCTGGGAAAGAAAAGCATTTTCGGTCTCCCGCTTTCCGAATATCTGTTCCTGGTAGCTTTATGGCCACTCCGGGGATTTTCCAAAAGGGTTTATAAAGAAGTGGGTGCAAGAGGACTGGTGACCTTACTGTTTTTCTTCATATTGCTTATGGGGGCTTATAAGATTACCAGGTATTATAACAATGGAATGGTTGTTGGCGCAGAACCCACAAAAGTTAAGAGCCAGCTTGTTCATAAAAATAAAAAGCCTGAAGTGAAGGAACCTGGAGACCTGGTTGTTATTGGATCAGGCATCACACCGGGCGCTGCAATTTTGTTCAGGACAAAAATTGCCGGTAAGAAAAAATACATAGTTAAAACAGCGATCGCCATTAGTAATAATTCTACATTACCACTGAACATGCCTTATTATCAATCGCTCCGGCTGAACCTGAATGCAGATTCTATAAAGTTGTTGCAGCAGGTCCAGGGATTTCCGGGAGATTTTGTGTTCAATATCGATGCAGGAAAAAAATGGAAAAATAAACAACTGACCATTCTGCCCGGCAAAACGCAGGTAGTACGCATATATTCTGTAATATCTGATTCCACCTACGATTACCTGCTCCGGTACCTGCGGGACCACGATGTAAATAAGTTTAGAGTAAGATTCATACTCGCAATGGACCATAAATACCAAACTTACGATGTAATAGAAGGTTGCAACTGGCGAATGAAATTTGTGAATGGACAAGAATTCGGAATTTGATAAGGATCCGCAGAGGAAACGTATTGCCTGGTACAATTGTGCCAGGCTTTTTTTCCCTAACTTGTGCCCTCAAATCCCCGCATCATGAGCAATGTGATCATCTCGGTAAAGGACCTGGTGAAGAAATACGGACAATTTGAAGCAGTGAAGGGCATCAGTTTCGACGTGTATGAAGGGGAGATCTTCGGCCTCCTCGGCCCCAACGGCGCCGGTAAATCCACTTCCCTGGAGATCATCGAAACCCTCCGCGATAAAACCTCCGGGCAGATTACTGTAGCTGGTTATAACCTGGACACGCATCCCGAAGAGATCAAAAAAATCATCGGCGTGCAATTGCAGACCTCCGGTTTCTATCCCGGTCTCAATCTCATGGAGCTCATCGGGCTTTTCGCAGGACTCTACAACCGTAAAGTGGACCCCAAAGTATTACTCCGCAGCGTGAACCTGGAAGACAAGGCCAAAGCCAAATTCAAAGACCTCAGCGGCGGACAGAAACAAAGGTTCTCCATCGCCACCACCCTGATCAATGATCCGCGGATCATTTTTCTTGACGAGCCCACTACCGGCCTCGATCCACAGGCCCGCCGTAATCTCTGGGACCTGATCAGGCAGATCCGCGCCAAAGGCACTACCGTGATCATCACTACCCATTATATGGACGAAGCAGAACTGCTCTGCGACCGCATCGCCATCATCGACTCAGGAAAAATTGTTGCTCTTGATACCACAGATAATCTCATCGATGCACTGGTAGCTACCGGTTTCGAGAGACCGAAAGATATCAAGAAAGCCAACCTCGAAGATGTATTCATCCATCTCACAGGCCATGCGCTGCGTGATCAGTAATCCACCATTCTCAAATTATCAACAAATCAAAAAATGGACCTTCGTTATCCGATCGGTAAATATGAGCCACAGCCATTCTCTTCCAACCAGAAAAGACTTTGGTTACAGGATATCCAGTTCCTTCCCGGACTACTGGAAAATGCAATCGAAAACCTGGATGAACCGCAACTCAATACACCTTACCGGGATGGGGGATGGACAGTGAAACAGGTTGTGCATCATGTGGCCGACAGTCATATGAATGCCTATATCCGTTTCAAACTTGGTCTTACTGAAGATAATCCAACTATCAAACCCTACGAAGAAGCCCGCTGGGCGGAGCTCAAAGATGTACAGGCCGTTCCCATCAATATGAGCATCACTTTGCTCTACACCCTGCACACACGCTGGCATGCAGCCATCCTCCACCTTACAGACCAGGAATGGCAACGCACAGTATTCCATCCTGAGCATAAAAAAGAAATGAGCCTCTGGCATTTGCTCGGCATGTACGCATGGCATGGCAAACACCATGTAGCGCATATCACTTCACTCCGTGAAAGAAAAGGTTGGGAATAATTAAAAGCAAAAAGAATGAAAGACCTGCGCTGGAAAAAGATCTCCTCGGAATACCTCTTCAAAGACATATGGTTCACGGTTCGCAAAGATGTTTGTGAAAGACAGGATGGCGCCATCATCGATCCATATTATGTTTATGAATTCCCTACATGGGTTACTGTTTTTGCATTAACGGAAGATGGAAAAGTGATCATGGAAAGACAGTACCGCCATGCACTCGAAGTTACTGCCTGGGAATTACCCGGTGGCTGTGTGGACGATACCGATCCATCTTACGAATACGCGGCTTCAAGGGAATTGCTGGAAGAGACCGGTTACGAATTCTCCAAATTTGAATACCTCGGCAAAACCTCCGCCAATCCATCCACCAACAATAACTGGATGCATATGTATCTCGCCACTGGTGGAAAGAAAGTGAAGGAGCAGGAGCTGGACCACAATGAAGAGATAGAAGTACAACTATTTACCATCGATGGATTGAAGGAATTGCTGCACAGGCAGGAGATTGTACAGAGTATGCATATCACCACCATCTTTTATGCAATGAAAAGACTCGGCTTATAGACCTTTAACCGGTCTCCAGTCCGCTGATAAAACAATTTTCAGCTACAATTCAGGCACTTCACCTACAACAAACACACTTCCGCAAACCAGTATTACATCATCCGGGTGTGCGTTCAGTTTTGCAGCCTGCAATGCATCCGGTACGTTGGGGTAGTGATGACCGTTAAGTCCGTAACCCGCTGCTCTTTCAGCCAGTTCCTCTTCAGGCAATGCTCTCGGGATCTGTGCGCGTGTAAAATAATAAAGAGCTTCTCTGGGCAAAAGCGCCAGTGCATGATCGATCTCTTTATCCTTCACCATACCGATCACGATATGCAGGTGACGGTATTGTGTCAGTTCCAGTTGCGCAACAATTTGTTTAATGCCATCCTCATTATGTCCCACATCCAGTACTATCACCGGCCTGGTGTGCACTACTTCCCAGCGGCCATGCAGCCCCGTTAGTTTCTTTACATGAGCCAATCCTTTCTGAACGGCTGCTGCAGGAATATTCCAATGTTTCAATTGCAGTTGATGGACTGCTTCCAGGATGGTCATCAGGTTCTTTGTTTGATAGAATCCCGGCAGGTCAAGTGTATAGCTTGTTCTGTCTGCGCTGGTATGGTTGGCTACCTGCACCACCAGTTGATGATGTTGGTATTGCCAGTCGGCCGCGTAGCGGAGGTGATCTGCGAAGTGGAGTGGAGATTGTTTTTCCGCTGCTACTTTTTCAAATACCGGTTTGGTGTCAGCATTGGTTTCGCCCACTATCACAGGTATGCCGGGCTTGATGATTCCTGCCTTTTCGAAGGCGATCAGTTCCAGTGTATCGCCCAGCAGGTTCATATGATCATAGCCGATATTGGTGATGATGCTGAGCTCGGGGCTGATCACATTGGTACTGTCGAGGCGTCCGCCGAGACCGGTCTCTATAACGGCAATGTCTACCTGTGCTTCCTCAAACCAGTCGAATGCCATGGCCACTGTGATCTCGAAGAAGCTGGGCTCTATCTGATCGATAGCGGGTTTGATTTTCTCTGTGAATTTCATCACAAATGCTTCGCTGATCATTTCCCCGTTGATGCGGAAACGCTCGCGGAAATCTTTTAAGTGGGGCGAAGTGTAGAGTCCTGTTTTATAACCGGCACTCTGGAGAATGGCGGCCAGCATATGACTGGTGCTGCCTTTCCCGTTGGTTCCGGCAATATGGATGGTTTTGACGCGCTGTTGCGGATTGCCCAGGAATTCACAGAGGGCAATGGTATTGTGCAGGTCTTTTTTATAGGCCGCAGCTCCAAGGCGGCTGAACATAGGCAGCCGGTTGAAGAGGTAGTCGATCGTTTCCTGATAAGTCATTTTCAGTATTGGATCACAAAACTAAGGAACCTGCAAAGCTGGCAAAATTTTAGATGCGCTACAAAATCAAAAGCCCGTCTCATCGGAGGCGGGCTTTTATAATAAAAATTACTGTGGTATATGAGTGAGGATTAGTTTTGAACCCTGAAATTGAATTTGAGTGTTCCAACTGATTCGCCATCCCCTGAATTGAATTTTACTTTTTTTGCTTTTTCTATGGCGATGCTTTTGTATTTCGCTTCCAAAGTAGTGGAACCTTTTGGCTGGAAAGTGGCGGAGATTACTTTCCCGGTCTCGTCGATACGGATATCAACGTATACTGTTGCGTTCTCATTGAAATCATCTGTGAAAGAGGGAAGGCTGATAGGTCTTCTTCCATTTAATCCTTTCGAAACGGTGATGCCATTGCCTCTGCCGCCACCGGTATAGCTGTCTGAGTTGGGATTGCCACCAGGTCTTCCCTGATCGCCGGTACCGCCTGCAACTCCCTGGTTGCCGCCTTTCTTGTAACTATCTGCTTCATTACCGCCTGTACCGGTGCCGCCGATGCCACGCATCGTTGCTTTTGGTTTGGGAGGTGCGGGAGCAGGGGGAGCTTCAACAGGTTTCTTTACAGGAGGCGTTTTTACTGTGGCCTTCTCAGGAATTTTCTTCACGGCTGTTTTGGTAACCTCGGGTTTCTTCACTTCCACAGGATCACTGGGAGCATCATCTGCTTCCACTTCTTTATCTGGTGCATCGGGGGTGGGTGTGGGAGGAGGAGGTGTGTAGCTTGCCTGTTCTGCCGGCGCAGGAGAGCCGGGCTCGAAGGGCTGGTCGTCGCCAAAGCCCTGATCACTACTACCGAGATTCACTTCAATACCTTCTTCAACCGGAGGTTCGGGTATCGGTGGCAGGGACCATCGTACAAACAGGAAGATCAGTAACAGTGCGCCGCAAATGATGGCAGTGTAAGTGCCCGCCTGCATGTTCTTCTTCGATTCAAAATTTTCTGTCATACGCCGGGAATTCTAAGTACGAATGTACCAATGTTTCGGCTAAACGTTGCAAATACTATGCTAATTGTTAAACGAACTCCTGAAATCGCCTATTTGAAAAAGATGTCATAGGCAAATCGAAGAATGGTGGCGCATACAACAACGAGGAAGAAGACCCTGATGAAGGTATTGCCTTTGAGCAGTGCCAGCTTTGCGCCGCACCAGCCGCCGATCATATTGCAGATGGCCATGGGAATAGCAACGGCAAAGATGATCTTACCACTTAATAAAAAGAAAAGGATAGAGCCCAGGTTGGTGCTGAGGTTCACGAATTTCGCGTTGGCGCTGGATTGCAGAAAATCGAAACCGAGTATGCCGATAAAGGCCAGTACAAGAAAGCTGCCTGTGCCCGGCCCGATAAAGCCATCATAGAATCCGATCACCAGGCTGAGGATAGCGGCATACCACCATTGCCGTTGTTGGGAATGTTGTTTTTCAGTATGGGAACCAAACTTCTTGTTGGAATAGGTATAAATGGCTACCACCACAAGCACACAAAGCAATAACGGTTTCATGAAACTGTTACTCACCATTGTCAGCAATTTGGATCCGCAGAAGGCGGCGCAGAAAGCGATGCCGGCCATCAGGGCCAGCATGGGATAATTCAGTTTTACTTTTTTCGCATATTGATAAGCAGCTACGGAAGTGCCGCTGAATGCCGGTATTTTTAGGGTACCGATCACCGTTGCTACGGGGTATTGCGGCAGCAATACCAATGCGGCGGGCGTCTGTATCAGTCCTCCTCCGCCAACAATAGCGTCAACAAATCCTGCCAGAAAAGCAACAATGCAAAGTGCGATCATGAGTGCTACAATTAATCAGGCTGTGCCCAGTCGCTCGCCTCTGGCGAGTGACTTTTATTTAGTCGCCTCCGGCGACGCGGTGTTCGCCGGAGGCGAACAAATATTACTCACTCGCCGGGAGGCGAGCGAGTGCTCTCCGCAGTTCAGTGTGCAAAATCAACTGCATAATCTCCCCTGATCCTTTCCATCGGTGGATTGAAATATCCGAATTTCAGATCGGGGAATTCTTCGCGGATCAACTCCTGCATCTGCTTTACACCGATCATTTCCACTTCGCCATGGAACCCGATCTTGCCCAGGTACCAGTCCGGATCGATATTGAAATTCCTCCACTGGATCATATTGAGACCAGTATCGATGATCAGTTTGCGCAGCGCTTCGTATTCTTCAACAGAGTCTGTCATGCCCGGGAATACAAAGTAGTTGATACTGGTCCAGCCGCCGAAGGAGCGGACCACTTTCAGGCTTTCGATGATGTCTTCGAACTGGTAATTATTGGGGCGGTAATAAGCTTCGTAAATATGTTTGCGCGCGGAGTTGGTGCTCACGCGGATGGAGTTGAGCCCTGCTTCGCATAAGGCTTTAACTGCATCTGGTTTTGAACCATTCGTATTGATATTGATGGAGCCTTTCTGCGTATGCTTGCGCATTTCGATGATGGAGCGGCGGATGGTCTCCCACATCAGCAAGGGCTCGCCTTCACAGCCCTGTCCGAAGCTCACGATGGGGTAGGGAGCGCTTTCCAAATGCGGCACCGTGAACTCCACGATCTCTTCAGCAGAAGGTTTGAAAGTTAAGCGGTCCTGCGTGCTCACGATCTCCTCATCGCCTGGCTGGAAAGAAATGCAACCAATGCAATTGGCGTTACAGGCCGGAGAACTGGGGATCGGGCATTCCCATCTTCCCATAAAATAATTTCGCGCGGCCGGGCAGTTGTATGTGAGACAACAATTCTCTGCCAGGTGTTTCACCAGTCTGTTATGCGGATAGGCTTTGAGGAATTCGGCAACACCGCCCTGGATCTTCACATCGTCGAAGCCGCCACATTCCTGGCGGATATCCTGTTCGATGCGAACAGCGGGAACATAGAATTTATCGTTATGCCAGGCGGCAGCAGTATAACAAAACAGGGGAAGCGTGGGGGCATCATGACCAGTCTCATATGCGGCCAGGTAAAGGCCTGTATGCGCGGGAGGAATGAAAGCGGCGGTAGCCCACCCCAGTTCACACAATCTCATTTCGCCGGTTTTCACATCGATGCCAATACCCCGGCGGCCGGGCAGCTCGTACAGGGTGCCTCCTTCGGGCAGTGGGATCCAGTCTTCCACGGGAATGGGAAATGCGTCCCATCCTGCACGGCCTACTGCGTAAAGGGAGGTATCTTCGAAAATATTTCCCTTTCCATCGGAATACAATAAATACGGACTCTCTTGTAATGCAGCCATCGGGATCCTTGTTTTTAGCGGGCGCCGGCAGGCCGGGCCATCCCGGGTCCATCGCTCAGAACCTGCTTGTTCCTAAATAATGCCTGCAAAATTCGTGAATTTGATCCAGTTCTTCGAATTCAAGATTCTTCCGGAGCTCGAAATGGTACGATTTATTGGAGGATGTTTGTACTGTAATGCTGTCGTACCGCGCATTTACCCCGTTGATATTGCTCCAGATAAAGAATTTCTGCTCAGGCAGATCGGGGATACTGATACCGGTATGGTGAATGGCGAGGTATTCTTCCGTGAGGAGTTGTTTTTCCAGGTAAAAAAGATAAAAATAGGCGGCGCTCAGGATCACATGCACGGAGCCGAAAAGCCAGGCTTTCTCCAGCAGGAGCGTGATGCCGATGCCGAGAAAAAAGAAGAACTCCACCAGCCGGAAGAAGAGGTTCACTTTGGGCATCGCCTTGAGGATATTGGAGCCCGCAAACACGAGTATCAGGATGTCCGCAGCAATCAGCAGCAGGCAACCGAGGTAAAAATAATTGGCATGATGAGAGAAGGCATGGGTCAGCGCATGAAGAAGGATAAAGCCCGCAGCCGCTAAATGAAGGAATTTACCGGAGCGTTTCAGTCTCTGGAAATCTGGATGCACTACCGGGAGGGAAAGGGAATTCATACAGTGCAATTTGGGGTGAGATGCAAAAATGGAATTATTCCACAGGGACCTGTCCGGCTTTTTTTAATTGTTCCTGGCAGTACTGATTGAACTCGTCTTCATCGGCTTCGTCCTCTTCATCATCTACCACTTCACGTTGGAGCAGTTTATTATTGGTAAAGTCAAGAGTTATAAGACCATCTTTCAGTACGATATTGTTGAACTGGTTCCAGGCATATCTTTTTTTGAAGAGGGAATTGATCACCACCTGGTTGTCTGTAAACCCGATTTCCAGCGAATATTTTGCCTGGTATTCCAGTAATGCAAGGATAATAAAAAGAAAACTGATCCATTGGAAATAGGGCATCTTCATCCAAACGAGCGCGGCCAGGAGCAGGGCGCGGCTGTAGTAGACCTTTCTGCCTTTGGAAGAAGCCCAGATATTGTATGCCAGTACTCCGGTAACAACAATGGAGCCAATGAAGTAAGCAAAACTGATATGTTGCTGAAGGATCAGCTCCCATACAAAGAACACTACTGAGCCGGCGCTCAGGAGGATGCCGAAAATATCGATGGTTCTGCTGTGCTGGTTCTTAAGGCTGACTACATATTGGTAAACCATGGTTGCCGGATAAGTTATGAATTGCTTGCCACCAGCAAATTACATAACTTCCACAATACACGGGCACTTACATTGGCATCCCATTCATTATCACCAACCCCTGTTTCGCAGAGATCGAAACCAATGATGGTGCGGCCGCTTTGCATCACTCTTTTCAAGAGATAGAACACATGGGCGGCTTCGAAGCCGCCGGCCACCGGTGTGCCGGTATTGGGACAAAGCTTGGGGTCCAGTCCATCAATATCGAAACTAACGTATACCTGTGAGGGCAGTTTGTCTACTATCTCATCTGCGATCGTCTTCCAGGTTTCGCCTTCGAACAACCTTTCTTTGATGTTTTTGTCGAAGTAAGTGGTTACGCGGTTGGTGTTGGCGCGAACGAAATCCCATTCTTCCTCGCAGTAGTCGCGCACACCTACCTGTACCAGTTTGCTGAGGGAAGGGACTTCCTTCAGAGCATTATACATGATGCTGGCATGACTGTAGGTGAAGTTCTCATAGCCTTTGCGGAGATCGCAGTGGGCGTCTACCTGGAGGATACCGAAATCATTGTGTTTTTCAGCGATGGCTTTGAAATAGCCGAGTGGCGTGCTATGGTCGCCGCCGAGCAGGGCTACCAGTTTGCCTTGCTGGAGCAGGCTGCGGGTTTGTTCGTATACCCAGTTGTTGAGGTAAACGGCGCCTTCGTTGATCTCCTTGAGGGATTTGCACATGAAGCTGTTCTTCTCCACCAGTTCTCCCTTGCTGGTATAATCGATGTAGAGCTCAGCTTCTTTGCGGAGATAATCGCTTTTCAGCAGTATTTTCTTATCCGGGCTCCGCATGAAGAAACCCTGTTTCCATGCCTGCCTGCAGTCTGCATCGAACAGGTCTACCTGCATACTGGCCTTGAAGATATGATCAGCTGCCCTGGCTGTGCCGGCGTTATAACTTACTGTCACTTCCCAGGGAACCGGCAGGATCACCAGCCTGGAATCCTCTTCGTTGGTGGGTAAGCCAAATATGTTGTTGTTCGGATTACTTGCCCCATTGGGATCGAAATGCGATAGGTCTGTCATGATTGAAGGAAACTCCCGTTTAAAAAGCCGTGCAAGTTAGCACAGTTCCTTTAAGATGCAAAATTATCTGAATAAGTTGCAGAATGGTGGCAAGTGGGCATCCGGGATATACACAATATTTCTTTATTATTGTACCCTTAACTGCTTAATCCCTAACCCGGAGACCCGATGTTATTGGAAAAGGAAATCATAGAAGCCTTCATACTGGGCGAGGAGGCCGCTTTTGAACAGGTGTACAAAACTTACTTCAAAAGGCTTGCTTATTTCGCCAATAAGCTGATCGGTGACCCGGAACAGGCGGAGGATATTACCACAGAGGCCCTGCTCAAATTGTGGGACCGCCGCCGGCAGTTCGATAATCCCTCTCATATCAAATCCTGGCTTTACCTGACCGTCCGCAATGCCTGTGTCAATCATTTGCAGGAAACCGAAAGACATAACCGTTCGCATCAGGAGATCGGTTACCTCACCACCGTTAATGAAGAAGACCACGACCGCCATCGCATCGATGCCGAACTGATCAACGAAATATACCAGCAACTACAAACCTTACCCGGACAATGCGCTCAGGTATTTGAGCTGATCTACTTCAGGGGGAAGTCTACCAGCGAAACCGCAGAGCTGCTCAACACCAGCACCAAGAACGTGCTGAATCAAAAGCTGAAAGCCATTAAGATCCTTAAAGCACTCCTCCTTAAACGGGGATTGATGCTCTTATTATAAGCATCGAAAAAAAACTTTGCCTTTCGCGATGGAAAAACCTTCCACTGCCTGTAATAGTATTAGAAACCTGCCTTAACACAATAGAATGGCGTATCAACCATCGATAGAAGAGTTATTAATAAAGCAATTGCAGCAGCCGCTCACCGCTGTTGAAGAGGAAATGTTGAACCAATGGTTGGAAGCATCCCCGCAGAACAGGGAACTGTACAACAGTTTTCAAAACAAGGAACAATTGGAATCGAAGCTGAATGAATTACAGCAGTTCGATGAAAATGCAGCCTGGAATAAAATGATCGCTGCCGGTAAATGGGAGCCTGTGAATAAGAAGAAAGTTCACCGCTTATTTTCTCAACGCTGGCAATATGCTGCAGCAGCTGTGCTGTTCCTGGCAATTGGTTCGGGTGTTTATTATCTGGTTGCAAAAACAGACAGCACAGAACAGCCTGTGGCGGTTGTGGAGAATACAGAGATACTTCCCGGTAAGAACCAGGCCATTCTTACCATCGGGGATTCCGTGATCAATCTCAGTGATCAGAAAACGGGCATCGTTACGGCTGGCAATGCCATCACGTATAATGATGGTGAAAAGATTGCCAAATCAAACAAGCTGATCACGCTCTCCACGCCGCGTGGCGGTCAGTTCCAGGCGGTGTTGCCCGATGGATCGAAGGTGTGGCTGAATGCTGCTTCGTCTATTGAGTTCCCTTCGAAGTTCAGCAGTAAGGAACGCGCAGTGAAAGTTTCGGGTGAAGTGTATTTTGAAGTGGCGCAGAACCAGCAGGCGCCATTCATGGTAATGGCCGGCAACACAACAGTACAGGTGCTGGGCACCAGTTTCAATATCAATGCCTACAATGATGAAAGGGTGGTAAGAACAACGCTGGTCAACGGAAGCGTTCGTGTGTTACCGTTAGAGGCCAATGGCCGGAATGTAATTTTGAAGCCAGGGCAGCAGGCTGTTTCATCTGACAATGGCGAGATCACCGGCGTGTTCAGTCCTGAGTTAGCCAATATCCTGGCCTGGAAGAATGGCTTCTTCAGTTTCGACAAGGCAGACATCGAAACAGTGATGAGGCAAATGGAAAGATGGTACGATATCAAAGTACAATACCGCGGTACAATACCCACAGTAAAACTGAATGGTGATCTCGACCGGCAGATCCCGTTGTCAGATGTACTCAAGTATCTTTCCCGCTTGAATATAAAGTTCGAAAGAGAAGGCAGGACCATTACAATCCTTCCGTAAACCAAAACTATGAGATGGCATTAAAAAACGAAACCGGAAGTGTTTGCGCCACTCCCGGTAGAGTTCAGGTTCATTAACTAAAAACAGGTCTCGCGAAAGACTGCTTATTACTTCACCCAAACGTACCAAAGTTATGCAAAATGTGGTTTCCTCCTCCCATAGAAGGGGGGAATCCGCTGCGTGCCGGAAACTGCTGCCGGCCGGGCGGAAATTAAAGCCAATACTATTAGGTATGAAACTGACTGTACTCTTACTGACTGCTGCTTTCCTCAACGTAAGCGCCAGGAGCTTTTCACAGAACATTAGTTTTACAGGAAGCAATGTGCCGATCGAAAAAGTATTTGCCGAGTGCAAAAAACAAACTGGCTACAGTTTCCTTTACCCCAGTTCCTTACTGACCATTGCACACCCCGTGACCATTCACGCCAGCAATGTTCCCCTGGAACAGTTCCTCAAAGAGCTGTTCAAAACCCAACCCATCGGATACGAGATCAACAACAGGAGCATTCTCCTGTTCCAGAAAACGGATATCCCTGCACCATTAAATCCTAAACCTATTGAAAGTATTAATATCGGTAATGCCGAACCCCAGGCATTCCCGGTAAAGATCAAAGTGATAGACTCACTGGGCGCTCCCATGGCAAGGGCATCCGTGATGGTGAGGAACAGGAAGATCTCCAAAGTCACCAATGCCGATGGAATTGCAGACTTACAGTTGGATATCGGGGATGTGGTTGAAGTGAGTTATGTAGGGTATGAAACCAGTACGATCACTATCAGGAATATGACGTCCGTGTTCATTGTAAATCTAAAACTATCTGCCAAAGGCATGGATGAAGTAGTGACCGGTTATACCAAACTCCGCAAAGAAAGTTTTACCGGCAATTCTATCCGGATCACCCAGGAAGAGATACTGAAAGTAGGCAACCGCAATGTGATCAGCGCCCTGCAGGTATTTGATCCTTCTTTCCGTTTGGAAGCGAACAATATCATGGGGTCCGATCCAAATACGCTGCCGGAATTCTATATCCGGGGGCGCTCAGGCATAGGCGTGAAATCGCTTGACCAGGTAGATGTGTCTGAGGCTGCGCTGGTGAATAATCCCAACCTGCCCATCTTCATCCTCGATGGATTTGAAATACCAGTTGAGCGTGTGTATGATTATGATATCACCCGTATTGCCAGCGTCACCATCCTGAAAGATGCAGCAGCTACGGCCATCTACGGTTCACGCGCCGCCAATGGCGTGGTAGTGATACAAACAGTGCCGCCTGCTCCCGGCAAACTTCGTATAGACTATGGCGTACTTACTTCCCTGAGTGTGCCCGATCTTTCCGACTATAACCTGATGAATGCAGAAGAAAAGATCAGGGCCGAAGAACTGGCCGGTTTTTACAAAGATGTGGGCGGGATCTCCGGCTACTGGATCACAAAGGAATTGCTGGCTAAAAAGAACCAGGTGGCCCGTGGTGTGAATACAGATTGGATCGCGCAGCCTCTGCGCAATGCCCTCAACCAGAAACATACGCTTGTTTTTGATGGCGGCTTCGACCAGTTGCGGTTCAGCGCCAGGCTGGCTTACGATCTTGAAAAAGGAGTGATGAAAGGAGCGCAGCGCGAGCGCAAAGGGGCCGCTCTTCAGATCGATTACCGCGTGAAGAATATCCAGGTAAGGAACGATTTCAGTTACGATATCATCCGCTCAAGGGAATCACCTTACGGGAATTTTTCGGACTATGCCCTGAAGAATCCTTATGATGAACCCTTCGATGCCAATGGGAATCCGGTGAAAAATACGAAAGAATGGAGCATCAATCAGAGCTTTGGCAGTCTGGTAAACCCATTGTATGAAGCACTAACCACCATGAACTTCAAAACAGGAGGATACCAAACCATCACCAACAATACCGGCCTTACCTGGAGACCATTCAATAAAGTGACCATCAGGGGAGATATCGCATTGACGCGTACCTCACGCCGGTCAGATGATTTCATCGATCCTGCTTCCGGCACACAGTCGTATGTGCTGGATCCCAATATGGCAGGAAAACTCACCATCAACAGAACAGAGGAATATTCATTCAATACCAACCTCACTGCCAATTACGTGAACAATATCGGCGGCCATAACATGAACTTTTCAGGTGGCATCAATATCAAGGAAAACAAAGCCACGCAGATCTCGGAATTCTATGCCGGTTTCCCTTCAGGATTTCTGAATTCCCCGAACTACGCCAGCGCCATGGAACGGAAATCAACGTATATAGATAATATCAATCGATTGATCGGCTCTTTTCTCGCTCTCAACTATACTTACAGGGATGTATACCTGCTGGATGTATCGGGCAGGGTGGATGGTAATTCAAGCTTCGGAGCGGAGCGGCGGTTTGCACCCTTCTGGTCTGTGGGTGGCGGTATCAATTTCCACAACTATGATTTCCTGAAAGGCAATGCCATTTTCAGCCGGGTGAAGCTGACAGGCTCTTTCGGTCAGCTGGGCAAAACGAATTTTCCTCCCTTTGCCGCCAAAGGCACCTACGGTGTGCAACAGGCCAGATACAGTACCGGTACCGGTGTACTGCTGAAAGCGATGGAGAATCCACTGCTCACCTGGGAGGTCACCAATACCACCGACCTGATACTTGATCTGGGATTGTTTAAAAATCGTTTGAACATCAACGTGAACTGGTACGATAAACTGACCAGGGACCTGGTAAATGATGTAGATATGCCCATGTCTTCCGGCTTTCCCACCTATAAAGACAATATCGGCAAGATCAGGAACCGGGGGATCGAATTCAGGTTACAGGCCGAACTGGTAAGGACGAAACAGTTTTATTTCAGCGTGTTCGGCAATATGGCCTCCAACAAGAATACACTCGTTGAATTGTCTAATTCCCTCAGGCGGTACAATGAGCTGGTGAACCAGGAATATGATGGCTTTACCGATGCCATTGCTGTACTGCAGAACCTGGATACCAGGAAGCGTTATTCAACGGCACATACCAAATTCATTGAAGGCGGATCTGTAACATCCATTTTCGGCATGCGCTCGCTGGGTGTGAATCCTGCCGATGGAAAGGAGATCTATATGCGCCCTGATGGCACCATCACTTATATATGGTCGGCGGGAGACCAGGTGGTGATCGGTGACGCGACGCCGAAAGGGCAGGGAAGCGCGGGCTTCAACGCAATGTACAAGGGCTTTTCATTATATCTGGCCTGCATGTACCAGTTCGGTGGTCTCGATTACAACTATACCCTGCTGAACAAAGTGGAGAATGTAGACCTGTACAGTCATAATGCTGATCGCCGTGTGATTGAACAGCGCTGGCAACAGCCCGGCGATCTTACACAACTGAAGGATATTGCTGACAGGATGTATATTACCAGGCCCACTTCGCGCTTCATTCAGAAAAATAATTCCATAACGCTTAGCGCCCTGACACTTGGCTACGAGTTCGATCAGAAAAAAATGGCCAGATACGGGCTCACCCGTTTCAAGATACAGTTCACCGGCAATAACCTGGTCACCATTTCTTCCATTCAACAGGAACGGGGTCTGAATTTCCCCTTTGCCAGAACCTTTGAAATGTCATTAAAAGTTGTACTCTAAAAAAGTTCCCGATCATGAAAAAAATCATTGTGCTTTTTTTTATCGCTTCCGCTTTTACCGGATGCAAGAAGTGGTTGGACGTACAGCCTTCGGACCAGATCGTAGACAGCGAGCTGTTCAGCAAATCGCTGGGTTTCCAGCATGCCCTGAACGGCATTTATATACAGGCTGCCACCAGGGATCTTTATGGACAGAACCTGAGCTTTGGCCTCAACAGCGCGCTGGGGCAGGAATATGCGATCGGCAGGATGGGCACCGGGCAACAACTGGTGCAGAACTACGACAAAACGCATTCAGAAAGCCAAACGCTTATCGACAATATCTGGAGCCGGGGATACAATACCATTACGAACTGTAATAAACTACTCAAAGAGATCGAAGCGTTGCCCGAAAGCGAATTCCGGCAGGGCCGTTCCGAGCGCAATATGATCATCGGCGAAACCATGGCCATGCGTGCCCTGATGCACTTCGAAATACTGCGTCTGTATGCCCCTGCGCCTGCGAAGGAACCGGGCGGAAAATATATTCCCTATGTAAGCAACTATCCTGCAAAATTGAACCTGCCGGTGGCTACCAGCCAGGTGCTGAAACAGGTCACGGCCGACCTGGAAAAAGCACAGGCACTGGTTGCTGAGAACGACACTATCGTGAACAAGAATGCATTCACCGGAAAACTGATGGTGATGCTCAATGGACTTGGTAATAAAGAGTACGGTGGTCCATTTTACAGCTTCAGGATGCATCGCATCAACTATGCGGCCATACATGGATTGCTGGCGCGCGTGTACCTCTATGCCGGCAACCATGAAAAAGCCATGCAACACGCCAAATACCTGTACGACAATTATGGTCCGCATGGAAGACTGAAGTACTGGGAATTCACTCCTGAAGCCAACACCAGCGGCAACTCCCAATATTACAAGATGGCCAATGACCTGCTGCTGGCTGTTTATGATGCCGATCTCATTGCAAACCTCAACACCGCCAACCATGCGAGATACCGGATCTCTCCTGATGTTGATCAATGGTTTCCCGCATCCGACCGCGATTACAGGGCCGGGTTACTCAGGGAATTTGAAACGGATATCATTACAGAAAAAGGAAAGATCACGGAGAAATGGATGGAGAACCGGTCAACAATAGCCGAAATAAAGAATCAGAACACCATCATTCCTGTACTGCGGCTGAGCGAAGTTTATTATATCTATAGTGAAACCTTGTACAAGAGCGGCAAAGTGATGGAAGCACTGGACGTGTTGAACCAGGTAAGGAATGCCAGGGGTAAGCTGACCACTTTTTCCCAAACCGATGAAGCGGCATTTTACGAGGAACTGCTGGCAGAATACCGCCGCGAATTCCTCACGGAAGGCCAGACCTTCTTTGCATTCAAACGCCTGCAGCGAAACCTGATGCGCGGCACACAGGTGATCACACTCGACGATCGCTTCATTTTGCCGGTTCCTCAGAACGAGCAAATTTTCTAGCACAAGGAAAAAAAGACTTCATGAAAAAAACACTCACCAATAAACTGATCACAGGAGCGCTGGCCTCCACGGCGCTTTTCGCTTCCTGCAAGAAGGATTCGATCGATCTGTACAATAGTGGACGCTATGTTCAATTCGTATCCGATATCAGGGATTCCATCCCCTTCTCTTTTTTCTATCACCTGGGAAAAGATGAAGTGGATATTCCACTGCCTGTTAAACTGGTAGGGCAACTGGCGCAACAAGATCAATCCTATCGCATCGAAGCTGTTGCCAGTGAAAGTACCGCTGCTGCCGGTAATTACAGCCTGCCTGAAGCGCAGGTTTTCAGGAAAGGCGTCAACCGCGACACTGCTTGGGTTACAGTGAAAAGAACCCCGGACCTCGACACCAAAGACCTGCGACTGGTGCTCCGCATCACAGGAAGCAATGCGCTGACGCCCGGCCAGACGGATTGCATTTACAAGATCATTCGCATAACCGCGCAGGTAAGTAAGCCTACCTGGTGGGATAACAATATGAACACCTTCTACCTCGGCAGGTACAGCGAAAAGAAGTTCCGCCTGTTCATGGAAGTGACAGGTGTGGGCGATCTGGGTCCTTACGACAATAACCAGCGCCTGGTGCTCATGCTTCAGTTCAAATATTACCTGATCCGGGAAAAGGAAAATGGCACACCCGTGTATATGGAAGACGGGGCAGATATGCTCAGCACCATCCCATTGATCGGATAATCATTCAACCCAACTCACTACAATGAAAACAATTCATATCACCCGGTTGCTGCTGTTGGCAGGCATGATCTGCCAGTTTTCCTGTGTGAAAGACAATAGCAACTTCGATTATAAAAAAGGCAATCCTGTAAAGATCACATTTGACGGCAATATGCAGGCCGTGGTTGATGAGCCACTATCGCTTACGCCTATACGAGAATATGAAAAGCCGGGCATCAGTTCCGGTGATTATGATCATGAATGGTACCAGGATGGCGTATTGATCTCGAAAGACTCCAACCTGGTCTACAATGCTACGAAGCCCGGATATTTTCTGCTGCACTATTATATGATCGAAAAAGCTTCCGGGATCAGGTTCGACTTCGGGGCAGGACTGACTGTGATCTCGCCTTATGAAACAGGCTGGGGTATTCTGTACGAAAAGGACGGCGTATCTGAAATAGCGCACGTTCGAAAAACGGCAACTGGGTATAAGGACCAGCTTGCTTTGTACAGCGATAAGAACAAAGGTGAGAGCCTGGGTAGTCAGCCGCTGCGGATCAAGGATTACTATGTGAACGGAGGAAGAGGACTGGCCGTTATCCAGCAGGGTGGGCAAGGCACTGTGGAAATGGATGGACGCAGCTTTGAAAAGAAGCTGGTGTTGAACGAATCCTTTACGGGGGGGACGCCGCAGGGCCTCAAGCCCGTCAATGCCGGCTATTACGAAACTTCCGATCTGCTGTTGAACGAAGATGGAAAATTATATGCCCGTCTCTTTCAGGCAAATCCTATCGCATTTACAGTCCCCTGGCTGAACATTCCCCTGGAGATCAGTAAAGGGATGAAAATAAAACATCTCTGGGATGTATGGACTACTTACACAGCTTTCACGGTAATGTATGATGAATTGAACAACAGGTTGCTCTATGCTTCCCTGAAGCTGGCGCAGACGATGCAGTCGGGCGGCGCCCTGAAGATCGATACTTTTCCTCCTCCGCCTCCCTTTATGCCGGCGCTGCCTGGGTATATCGATCCTTCCAAACCGTTGACCGGTTATGATTATATCTGGGGCGGCGCTTTCAAAGATGATGCCGGCTTCAGTGCTACCTGTATGTTCCTGGTGCGTGACCAGGCAACGGATGAGTTGTATTTGCAGCCATTCAATTTTTTCAGCATCCTGGGCATTCAAACCATCCATACTCCGGCTATGCGCCAAACATTTACGGGTAAACAATATATCACGCCAGCCTCACACTATGTGGCTGTCAAAAAAAGGAATTTCCTCTTTTTCTCAGGCAACTCCGATAACAGGGGATTGTACTATTACGATGTAAGCATCGGTGGTCCAACAAAAATGTACCATACCCTTCCTGCCGCCATCACGGTGCTGCGGCAGAGTGATGATGGCCAGGAACTGGCCGTTGGCATGGCAGATGGCACTGTGATCTTCTATGATATTTCTAACCAGGCAATGCTCAGCGGAGGACCGGTGGAACTGCACCGCCTTTCCGGACTGGGCCGCGTTGCCGATATCACTGTCCGGGGAGGGCTTCCGTTATAGCAATGTTCCGTTAACGAAAAAATGCTGTTCCTCTGTTGAAACGCCTGTTTATACAGGTGCAGGGGGACCGTTTGCTCAAAAAAAAACAAAAAGAAAATAATGAGTGAATCAATTGTAAAAATCGAAGGGCTTTCACACAGGTATAGTGTGCAATGGGCTGTTCGCGATATCAACCTCGAACTGAACAGGCGTGGCATCTTCGGATTGCTGGGCGCCAACGGCGCAGGAAAATCCACCATCATGAATGTTGTTTGTGGTGTGATCAAACCTACACGGGGCAGCGTGCAGATCAAGGGTATCGATATCCAGAAAAACCCTGTGGAAGCAAAAAAATTCATGGGCTTTCTTCCTCAGCAACCACCATTGCAGGGTGAATTCAACGTGGAGGAATTTCTCAGGTATGCCGCCAGTATTCGCCTCGTGCCAGATAAGGATATACCTGCCGCCGTTACGGAAGTGATGGAACGATGCGGACTTTCGCATATGCGGGAACGTTTGATCAAGAATCTTTCCGGCGGCTATAAACAACGCGTGGGTATTGCACAGAGCATCATCCACAAACCTGAATTTGTGGTGCTGGATGAACCTACCAATGGCCTGGACCCCAACCAGATCCTGGAAGTAAGGCAATTGATCAGGGATATTAGTGAATACTGCACCGTTATCCTTTCCACCCATATACTCCAGGAAGTACAGGCCCTCTGTGATCATATCTGGATGATCAATGATGGTTCCGTGGTCTTTTCAGGCGGTATCGATGAATTTGATAATTATATCGCACCCAATTCGCTCCTGGTCTCCTTCCTGGCGAAACCTCCGAAAGACGAACTGCTGGCCGTACCAGGCATTACCGCTGTGGAGGAACTGGATGGCAGCAAAGTGCGCGTGAGGTTCGCATCCTGGCCGGAATCAGCTGAAGCCCTTATCGGGACCAGTCAAGCCAAACGTTGGCGGCTTGTGGAGATCAATCTCGAAAAGAGCTCGATGGAAGCCATCTTCAACGAATTGTCCAACAAACAATCACAATCCTAACCTACAACGATTACAAAAATGAAAGTCATTTGGAAAATAGCAAAGGCGGAATTGCAGGCAATGTTCTATTCGCCTGTGGCCTGGTTGATACTTATTGTTTTTACCTTCCAGGTAGGCATAGGCTATTGCGGTAATTTCGATAACCTCATGCGCAGCGTGTCGATGGGATATATCAAATTGAGTCCGCCCACGAGCCAGACCCTGGCCATCTGGTCTTCGGCTTCAGGCCTGTTCAATAATGTACTCAATTATCTCTACCTGTACGTGCCATTGCTTACTATGGGCGTGATCAGTCGCGAGCTGAGTTCAGGCAGTATCAAAATGCTGTATTCGTCTCCCGTTACCAACAACCAGATCATCTTCGGCAAATACCTGTCGCTGCTCGTGTATGGATTACTGTTAATGGGCGTGCTTGCCATATTTGGTATCCACACGGCTATCAGTATCAAAAATGCAGATATTGCAGTGGTCCTCTGCGGCATCCTGGGTCTTTACCTGCTCTTCTGCACTTATGCCGCCATCGGTCTGTTCATGAGCTCACTCACTTCCTATACCGTAGTGTCTGCCATGGGAACGCTGGCCCTGCTGGCTTTACTGTCTTACACCAGGAGCCTCTGGCAGGACATTGAAGGAGTTCGGGAGCTTACCCTCTGGCTATCGATCTCGGGAAGGGTAGGACCTTTCATCGCCGGTATGATCACCACAGACCGTATCATCTACTTCCTCCTGATCATCCTCATGTTCATCGCCTTTACTGCTATACGCATGAATTCCATGCGGCATAAAAGTTCTTTCATTGTTTCATTCAGCAAATATGCCGGCTTGCTGGTGCTGGTGTTCGGGCTGGGCTATCTCACATCTCAACCCATCTTCAAGGGGTATATAGATGTAACGCGCACGAAGTTGAACACGCTTACCAAAGCCAGCCAGGAAGTAGTATCCAAACTGGGAGATGATGACCTCACCATTACCACTTACGCCAATATGCTGGATAAAAATTTCTTTTATGGATTGCCTGCCATGTACATGTTGGAAAGAGACCTGTTTGAGCAATATACCCGATTTAAGCCCAGGATCAAACTGAAGACCGAGCGCTATTACGAACTGGTGCCCAATCCTGTTTTCGATAAGCAATATCCCAACCTCAACGGGAAACAGCGTATGGACACCATCGCCAAAATAATGAACTTCAATTTCGATATCAAACCCTATAACGATATCAAACAGCAGGTGGACCTCTCCGGCGAAAAATTCCGTTATGTGAAACTCCTGCAGAAAGGCGATGGCAAACAAACCTTTCTCCGCGTATTCGAAGATAACCAGGTAATGCCCAGCGAAAGAGAGATCTCGGCGGCATTCAAACGACTGGTGATGGACCTGCCCACGGTAGGTTTCATTACAGGTCACGGAGAGCGCCAGAGCACTTCTTTCCAGGACAGGGGATACAATCTCATTGCACAGGAAAAAACTTTCCGTTACGCATTGCTCAACCAGGGCTTCGATGTGAAAGATATTCCATTGACCAATGATGTGCCCGATGATATCCGCATACTCATCATTGCCGAGCCGCGTTCTCCATTGAGCCAGGAAGAACTGGACCGCATCAACCGGTATATCGACCGCGGAGGAAATATGATCGTGATGGGAGAACCCGCATCGAGGGAGCATATCAATCCTTTGCTGGCCCCGCTGGGCGTACAGCTGGAGCCCGGTATTCTGGTGGAGCCTTCCACTAAATACCAGCCTGACCTGCTGACCGTGAAACCAACTGCTGCAGGTGCCGCATTCTCTTTCTACCTGGATGAAGTCAGGAAAAGGAATGCAGTGGTTACCATGCCCGGCGCCAGCCCGCTCTCAGTAAAACCTGCACAGGGATTTGCATCAACCATCCTGTTCACTTCCGATTCCACCAATTCATGGAACGAACTGGAAACAACCAATTTCATCGACGATTCAACCGTGCTCAACGATGGGGCTGGGGAGAAGAGTGAACCATTCCCAACAGTAGTGGCGCTCAGCAGATCTGTGAAAGGTAAAACACAGAAGATACTGGTAACCGGCGATGCTGACTGGATCAGCAATGGCGAACTGGGAACGCAGCGCTATGAACTGATGGCTTCCAATTTCAGCCTGATCCTTGCCAGCTTCTATTGGCTGTCTGACAATGAAGTGCCGATAGATATGACGAGGCCCGATCCCACCGATAACGATGCACGAACAGGTACAGGCGCCTGGACCGTATTCAAGATCTTCCTCAAATGGGTATTACCCATCGGACTACTTGCATTCTGTTTGTTACTGTGGATCAAAAGAAGAGGTAAATAATGAATTTTTATACAGACCAGCAAACGCTGAGCGATATCAGCATATTCAGCAAAAGCGGAAAGCCTTCCATTTATGCGTTCTTTAATCAGACCCATACGGCAGGGGGCGCGGAACTATTGGAACAAATGTTCCGCGCTCCCCTGTCTGACAGGGAAGCCATTAACCGCAGAAGCGCTATTTTCCGGCATTTCCAGCAAAGGAAACCGGAGCTGCCCTTTCAGCCCATGTGGTTTGATGCTGCCGCTCACTACCTGGAAAATTCGGATGCGCGTACACGTTTGACACATGAAGACAATAGCCTTAAACGGAAATTCTCCACCCTTATCGGGTCCGATACAGGTTATCAATTTGTGGTGAATGGAGTGGATGCTGTGTCTAACATCGTTACGGGTATCTATGCCTTTGCGAATTCGGATATACTGAAAGGAAATGAAGATATTGAAGCGGAAACTGCGCTTGTTCTTGAACGTATGGAAGACCCCACATTTGCACAGGTACTGCAACTGGCGGCATTGAAAAAAAGATCCTTTGAGGATACGGCGCTGCTGGACAGGTTCTACCGGTTCACCCTACGCGAAACCATTATGAAGATCGTGCATTACTGTTACACGATCGATCTCTACCATTGTGTGGCCAATGTTGCTTCCAAACTGGATCTTGCATTTGCAGAAGCCACCGAAGGAAGATCGGAACTGATGCTGGAAAAAGCTTATCATCCACTCGTGGATAAAGCAGTGCCCAATAACTTTGAACTCCTGCCCGGACAGCAGGTGATTTTCCTTACAGGGGCCAATATGGCCGGGAAATCCACTTTCATGAAAACGATGGGCATCTGCATGTATCTTGCCCATATGGGATTTCCCGTTCCGGCAAAAGCCATGCGCTTCTCCGTTAGGGACGGGATCTTTACCACCATCAACCTGGCCGATAACCTGAACATGGGGCATAGTCATTTTTATGCGGAAGTGTTGCGGGTGAAGCATATTGTTGAACAGGTCAGACTGGGGCATAATCTCTTTGTGATCTTCGATGAATTGTTCAGGGGCACCAACGTGAAGGATGCAGGCGATGGCACCGTGGCCATCACACATTCCTTTGCCATGCAAAAGCAAACATTGTTTGTGGTGTCTACCCATATTATCGAGGCGGCAGACGAATTGAAAAAGCGCTGCGATAATATCCGGTATGTATTCATGCCAACCTATATGGAGGGATCAGTTCCGCGTTATACCTATACGCTGGAAGAAGGTGTAACGGCCGATCGTCATGGCATGCTGATCATTCAGAACGAAGGTATGCTGGATATGCTGCGTGAGTCATCCGCTGTTCAGACCGCTGTAGAGCAGGAAGCATTCAAAACTGACCAGCAAACGATGGAAGATTTGAACATTACCGGCAAGTACAAACAAAATTCCATCTTCAGTATTTTCAACGCCACTAAAACCAGGGAAGGTGAACGTTTACTGGACCAGCTCTTCACGCATCCGCTCACCAATGCCACAGCTATCAATGATCGTGCTGCCATCTTTTCTTTCTTCAGCAGCCGTTCAATTCAGTTTCCCGTGAGCCCTGCACAGTTTGTACGCATGGAAGATTATGTGAAAGACCGGCCTTTCGATACAAACATTCAACTGTTATTGCGCGGCACGCGGCGGCAGGCAGTGAACCTGCTGGGAGTGAAAAAAGAAATGGCAGCAGCAGCCGAAGGACTATTTGCCACATTGCAGGTGCTGGAAGCGGTGCGCGTATTCCTCGATGACGGATGGGTGAAGGATGCACCGGTTTCTGTAAGATCAGCCATCGAATCAAAAGGAAGTTTTCTTTCCGGTCCCTTACTGAAAAAAGCAAAGTCCATCAAGAGCGCCTCAGAGATCGGGTGGAGGAAATTGATCAGCTATGAGATCTGGCTCTTTAATAAAATGAATAAGTCCATTGCAGGCCTGCTTCAGCTCCTGTATGAACTTGATGTATATATTTCCGTTGGCAATACTGCCAGGCGTTTGAACCTATCGTTCGCCAATGCATTGGATGATCAGGGAAATGAACTCGATATCTCCGGCGCCTTCCATCCAGCCATTGTCAATGCCAAAGGGAACGATATCCATTTTGGGGAAGCATCCAATTTCATGTTCCTCACCGGGGCAAACATGGCCGGCAAATCAACACTGATGAAAACGACCGGTGTTTGTGTTTATCTCGCTCATATGGGTTTTCCCGTACCCGCGCGCAGCATGCGTTTCAGCCCGATGGAAGGATTGTATACCAGCATCAATGTGGCCGATAACCTCAACATGGGCTATAGCCATTTCTACGCAGAGGTACTGCGTGTAAAACATATTGCAGAGCAGGTGTCTGCACAAAAAAGATTGTTCGTCATGTTCGACGAATTGTTCAAGGGAACGAATGTAAAAGATGCTTATGATGCCACGCTGGCATTCTCCAAAGAATTCCACGCATTCAACCGCTGCATCTTCATCATCTCCACCCATATCGTGGAAGTGGGAACAGCGCTGGGCCTTCATACAGCAGGCATACAATTCAAATTCATGCCAACCGTGATGCAGGGGAATACTCCTGGATACACCTATGAGCTCACCAACGGAATATCCAACGACCGTCATGGTATGGTGATCATCCGGCAGGAAGGCATCATCAATATGTTGTCTGAAATAGAAGAATATAACACTCATCCATAAGTGATATTGAAGATTATGAAATTACCATTGAAAAAAATATTACATTATTCCTGTTTACTGATTTTGACCGGACTTATCGGCTCTTGTAAGGAAACGGTGAATCCGTTGCCTGTTGACGCTTCAGTACGCACGGGTGTGTTGCCAAACGGACTCACTTATTATATCAGGAAGAATGCCGAGCCCAGGCAGCAGGCTTACCTCATGCTGGTGAACAAACTGGGTTCACTGGTTGAAACCGACAACCAGCGCGGACTTGCCCATTTTACCGAGCATATGGCTTTCAAGGGAACCAAAAATTTCCCGGAAAACAGTCTCATTGATACCCTGCAGAAAATGGGGGTGCGCTTCGGCGCAGACCTGAATGCGTACACCTCATTCGATCAGACCGTTTATAAACTCGACATCCCTGTAAATGATACGGCTTCGCTTAACCGTGGTATGCAGATCCTGCGGGATTGGGCCGGAGGCGTGGAAATGGTGAATGAAGACATCGAATCAGAAAGAGGCGTGATCCTGGAAGAAAAACGGCAGCGGAAAGGAGCAGGGGAGCGGATCAGGGAAAAGACCTTTCCCATCCTGCTTAATAATTCAAGGCATGTACAACGCCTTCCCATCGGAACGGAAGAAGTACTGACAACATTCAATCCCGATACCCTGCGGAAGTTCTATCATGATTGGTACCGTCCGGACCTTCAGGCAATCGTGGTGGTGGGTGAATTCAATGTGGAAGAAGTAGAGAAACAGCTCAAACAACTATTCGACGATCTTGTAAAACCCGCTGCTGCGCCGGATTTACCTGAATATCCCATTACACTCACCGGGAAGAAAACATTCAATGTGGTGCGCGATGAAGAGATCAAAACCGTTTCGTTGCAATGGTTCAGCAAGGAAAAAATATCGCCCTTACACACCGATAAAGACCTTCGTGATGGGATCGCTATCCAGCTTTTCAATGATATGCTGGGAAAAAGAATTGCTCACCTGCAACGCCAGAGCGATCCTCCATTCCTCAAGGCCAGCGCCGGAATCGGTCCGATCGCAGAAGGACTGGGCGGTCCCACTGTTCAGATCAGTTTTCTGCCTGACGGCATAGAGCGCGGATACAAGGCAGTAATGACTGAGCTTTACCGTGTTAAGGAATATGGATTTTTAGAGGAAGAGCTGAATCGCGCAAAGACCGCATTGGGAGAGGCGCAGAACAACCGTTACAATAACCGGGAAAAGATCAGCTCCGAAGCCTATGCTAACCAGTATGCACAAGCGTTCATGCAAAAAACGCCTTATCCTTCAGAGGAATTCCTCAACAAAACGATCCGCGAACAACTGAATTTGATCCGTCTCTCCGATGTAGACAAACTGATCGAATCATTTTTCACGTTGCCCGATCAGGATATGATCTTACTCGCCCCGGCAGATGACAGAGAAGCATTACCATCGGAAGCTGCAATAAAGAACTGGAAGACTGCCGTGGAAGACGGTAAGATCGAAAAATACAAAGAACCTGAAGTAGCTTCTGAACTGCCTGCGCCTGTTGCAAAACCGGGGAGCATAGTGGAAGCAATGCAACATGAAGAGATCGGCGTAACCGAATGGATACTGAGCAATGGCGCGAAAGTGATCCTGAAACCCACCAGTAACCAGGAAGACAAGATCCTGATCAATGCTTTCAGCTTTGGTGGAACTGCTTTATATGATCAACAGGATTATGATGCCGCATCGCTGGCGGCGCCCATTACATTGCAAGGCGGCGTGGCAGGACTGGACCCTGAGTCTTTGTCTAAGCTGCTTGCCGGTAAGATGGTGCAATACCAGCCTTTCATCTCGGATTATTCTGAAGGTTTCAGTGCCGGCAGCAGCAAGAAAGATCTCGAGACCTGTCTGAAACTGATCCATCTTTATTTCACAAAAACAAGCCTCAATGAAGGAGCTGTTACCGGCATGTTGCGCAATACGAGACTTGAACTTGAAAAGAGGAACCAGGTACCCGGAAATATTTTCATGGATAGTGTGAATGCTTTCATGACCGGCGGCCACTGGCGCAAACAACCGATGTCCGTTCAAAGGCTGGATGCCGTGAAACCTGCACGCGCCGTGGAGATCTACAAAGAAAGATTTGCAGACGCGGCTGATTTTACATTCCTTATTACCGGCAGTTATCAGCCTGATTCCATCAAAACTTTGGTAGAGCAATATATTGGCAGTCTGCCTGCATTGAATAAGAAAGAAGCAATAGTGGATATGGGCATTCATTTCGCTGACAAGAGCCATACCATCATGGTGAAGCAGGAGCTGGAGAACAAAGCCACTGTGCAGATCGTAATACCCGGCGATTACAAAGGCAGTCCCTGGGAGAATGTGCAACTGAATGCGCTACGTACCATCTTACAATACCGCATAACCGAAGCATTGCGTACAAAAGAGAGCGCCACCTATACGCCTTCAGTGAATTTGCAGAAATCGAATTATCCCGGGCCGCGTTTTGGTTTTGTCATTTCCTTTACCTGCGATCCGCTGAGAGCAAAAGCACTGACGGCAGATGTGAAGTCCGTGCTGGCGCAATTGGCGCAGCAGGGGCCAACCGATGATGAGCTGAGTAAGTTTGTGGCGGAGAGCAGGGCGAGTATTGCAAAAATGTCGGGGACTACTGATTACTGGCATAGCGTTCTTTTTGCGAGCCTGCAGAACGGATATGATCTGCATGAAGTGAATAGTATCGAGAAATATATCGGCATGCTGAGTACAGACCGGATCAAAAATGCCGCGAATGAATTCCTGACCACTAAACCCTTTATGGATTTTTATTTACTGCCTAAGTAGCGCCTTGAAAGATCAAAAGTAAAATGCCACCTCCCGTTCAATGTCATGATTGGTTGAATGGGATGGTGGCTTTTGCATTTGAGGGCTGGTTAATTGCCTGTTAGTGGTCTGATAGTTGCCTGTTAGTTGCCTGTTAGTTGCCTGTTTATTGCTGTGGGGGTGCTGCCGGAGGTATTGGAGAAGGTAGTAGGAGGTATTAGTCCAGGGATCGAATTGTTTGGCTCAAATTACCTTTTTTGCATTTCCAGTCCAGGACTGGGCAGGAATATTCAAAAAATATCTCCCATTCCCACAACAAAATCATCCACGGCTTGTTAAGTGCAGCGGAATCCCGCCTCTTCACCTAAGAGCCTGATAATAAACCCCCATTTATCCCCAGGTTAAAAAGTGGAAGGCTGATTAAAATCACCACCGGAATAGGTCTTTTTTGAGCTAACTTTGCCCGGGAATTGTTCCACATTATGAAAAAAACACATATCGTTATCCTGGTGGCTATCGCAGCCGGTATCATGATCCTCCTCAGTTTTATGGGAGATCTGTCTACTTATGAAACCCTCGCTTCAGCTCGCCAGAAAGAAGGAAAGACCGTTACCGTGATCACGCAACTGGACAGGTCCTTTGCCAATCCCATCGAATACGATGCAGTAAAGAACCCTAACCTGACCCGCTTCCACGTGATGGACTCTCTCGGCAATAAAGCCACCGTGCACTATTATTTCGAGAAACCTTTCGATATGGAAAAAAGCGACCGCATTGTGCTGAAAGGAAAAATGAAGGGTGATATTTTTGAGATCTCGCGCAAAGACGGCATCCTTATCAAATGCCCATCCAAATACAAGGATGATCCCAAAGCTGCCTACAATAATCTCACTACAAAAGTAAACTGACATCATGAACTATATCGGTGAACACCTGTTTCCCGGGCAGCTTGGTCATTTCCTGGTTGTGCTCTCTCTGATCGCGTCCCTGATTGCTACCATCGCTTATTTCAAAAGTGCGCAGGCTGTTGTACCCGATGAGGCCGCCAGCTGGAAGCGCATCGGACGTATCGCTTTCATTGTCGATTTCGCTTCTGTAGTGGTGGTGTTCGCACTCATCTTCTTCATCATCTGGAACCACTGGTTCGAATATTATTACGCATACAATCACTCAGATGTTTCTCTTGAACCCAAATACCTGATCAGTAGTATCTGGGAAGGGCAGGAGGGCAGCTTCATGCTCTGGACCGTTTGGCATGGCGTACTCGGCATGATCCTGATGAAGACTTCCAAAAAATGGGAAGCCCCGGTAATGACGGTGATCAGTTTTGCACAGCTCTGCCTGGCTACCATGGTGCTGGGAGTTTACATTTTCGATCTCAAGATCGGCAGTACGCCTTTCATGCTCACCCGTAACCAGTTCCAGGATGCACCGATATTTCAACGCGCAGATTACCTCAGCCTGCAAAGCATGCAGGATGGCCGTGGTCTCAACCAACTACTTCAGAACTACTGGATGGTGATCCACCCGCCGATACTTTTCCTGGGTTTCGCTTCTACCATCGTTCCCTTTGCTTACGCCATTGCCGGCCTCTGGAAAAAAGATTTCGGTGGCTGGATAAAAGACGCATTGCCCTGGAACCTGTTCTCCGCAGGCATCCTGGGCCTCGGTATCATGATGGGCGCCAAATGGGCCTATGAATCACTCACTTTCGGTGGCTACTGGGCATGGGACCCAGTTGAAAATGCTTCGCTGGTGCCCTGGCTGATCCTGGTAGCAGGCATCCACACACAGCTCGTGTACAATTCCACAGGCCATTCACTCAGACCAACCTATTTCTTCTTCATACTAACGTTCATCCTTATCCTGTATTCCACCTATCTCACGCGTAGTGGCGACCTGCAGGATACTTCCGTACACGCTTTCACCGGCTCAGGCATGAACTGGCAACTGCGATTGTTTGTGGCGGCATTTACCATTCCGGCTTTTTGGCTGTACATAAAAAGATACAAGCTCATTCCCTCAATCAAAAAGGAAGAAAGCACTTACTCTCGCGAATTCTGGATGTTCATCGGTTCGCTGGTGCTCTTCCTGTCTGGCATGTTCATCATCACCGCCACTTCATTGCCGGTGATCAACAAGATCTTCGGAACCAATTTCGTGGTGGGGGAAGACAGGGAGTTCAGCTACAACCGCATCCAGGTTTTTGTTGCCGTGATACTCGGTCTCCTCACTGCCTGTACACAATATTTCAAATACAAGAACACTGCAAAAAAGGAATTCGGTAAAAAGATCCTGGTCCCTACTGTAGTTGCGCTGCTTGCGAGCCTTGCCATCAGTCTCTGGGGCGGCATCGATTACGATAAATATGGACTGGGCTTCCTCATTGCCATCCACCTTGCCATTTTTGCCAATGTGTATGCAGTAGTGGCCAATGCCGCTTATATCCGAATCGGCCTCAAAGGCAAACTGAAAGCAGCCGGCGCCTCCGTTGCGCATATTGGTTTCGGTTTGATGGTTGCGGGAATGCTCATCTCATCTTCCAAAACCACTGTACTTTCCAATAACTTTCTCAACCCGCTGAACTTCGGACCCGAAGCAAAAGAAAAAGGCGTGGAGAACATGACGCTGTACCAGGGTGTAAAAATGGACATGGGCAAATACTGGGTTACTTATACGAAAGACTCTTCCACGGTAAAAGACAAGAAGATCTTCTTCTTCGTGGACTTTGAATCGAAAGATGGAAAAGAGAAATTCACCCTGAAGCCTGACCTGATCAAGAACACGAAAGGGCAGGAGCAGTATTCCAACAACCCCGATGCCAAACATTACCTGCATCGCGATGTATTCAGTTATATCAGCTATGCCGATAAAATGGTGGAAGGGCCGGATACCGCTCAGTTCAAGAGCCATATCGTGAAAGTGGGCGATACCATTTTCTATTCCGGCGGCCTGATGAAATTCGACAGTGTTACCGTAAACCCCAATAACGAAAAGCACAAATTCACGGCAAAGGACACCGCTGTTATGGCCAATTTCACACTCATCACCGGTGATCAGCGCAAGCTCGGCGCTTACCCTGTTTTCTATTTGGAAGACAGTCAGCCGCGTTATGTGATAGACACCGTGTATGCACAGGGAATGGCAGTGGCGATGGGGCCCTCCGACAAGGAAGGGTATTTCAATATCGGCGTAAAGGAGTCCAGCCGTATGGTGCCTTTCGTTGGATTGAAAGTATTACAATTTCCATTTATAAATCTCGTTTGGATCGGTACCGTGATCATGGTGATCGGTTTTGTGATGAGCATGTTCTGGAGGATGCGCCTGCTGAAATAGAATTTTCACAATTCTTTTACAGTCTTCCACTATCATTTCGAACCCATGCAGCTATATGCTGTGGGGGAATTGTCTTACTTTAGTAACCGGCAATGAACCCCGTGCGAAACATATCATTACATAAACTGGCTGTATCTGCATTTGTGTTATTCCTGGGCACTACCGCCCTGGCACAAACGCCGGATACTGCCGGGGTCCCCCCCACTGTAAAGCAGCCCGAACTGGGGCCGAATGATACCATCGTTGTACATGCCATGATCATCAACAATGAGCTGGTCCCTTCAGGATTTATGGACTGGTGCTGGATAAAGGCGCCATACCCCAAAGATAAACTGAGGAAGCGGCAGGAATGGACAAGGCTCCGCAATGCCATCTACGTTACCTATCCATATGCAAAGAGAGCTGGCGCGATCATGAACGATATGAACGCCAAACTCGCAAATATCTCCGACAAGGAGGCAAGAAAGAAATACATCAAGAGCCGCGAAGGTGAATTGAAGAAAGAATTTACCAAGCCGTTGTCTGATCTCTCCGTATACCAGGGCAAAGTATTGATGAAGCTCATCAACCGGCAAACCGGTAATAACTGCTACGAGATCATCAAGGAATATAAAGGCGGGTTCACTGCCCGTTGCTATCAGACAGTTGCTTTCTTTTTCAGCAGTAATCTCAAACAGCCATACAATGCCCAGGGCGACGAGCGCGAAATGGAATCCATCGTACTGGAGATGGAGCGGATGTACAGACTTTAACAAGGTGACGCCACTCGCTCGCCTCTGGCGAGTGAGTGCTATTTGTTCGCCTCCCGGCGAACACAGTGTCGCCGGAGGCGACGGAATATAAGTCACTCGCCGGAGGCGAGCGACTGCCAACACGCTGATTATTTACCCGACTTTAATTTTTCGATAGTGCTGGTGGTGGAGAATCCTTCCACGATGGGATTGATCACTACACGGCCACCATTGGCCATCACTTCTTTAGCGCCGGCGATCTGTTCAACGGTATAATCGCCGCCTTTCACCAGTACATCCGGCAATAAAGCTTTGATCAGTTCAAGCGGTGTATCTTCTTCAAAGATCACAACTGCGTCTACCATTACCAGTGAGGCCAGCACCAGTGCGCGGGAATGTTCATCGTTCACAGGTCTTGTGGGGCCTTTGAGCCGTTTACAACTGGCGTCGGAATTGAGGCCAACGATCAGGAAATCCGCTTCCATTGCGGCTTGCGACAAACTGAAGATATGTCCGCGATGGAGGATATCGAAACAACCGTTGGTAAAGGAAACGGTTTTACTGAGCAGTCTCCACTGGGCTATCTGTCGCTTTGCTGTTTCCAGGCTGATGATCCTGGTGTCTATTACCTGAGGTGATTTCATGATCGTCTTTTTGTTTGTTCAGCCAGGGCAGGAGTATGAGGGCAACAACACCGCAGAGCAGCATCTGGAAGAATTGAACAGTCCAGAGCAGCCATCCGAATGCTTGTCCATATGCTTCGTTCAGTCCGTACAGTTTCATCGTTTTCGATACCAGGATGGGGTAGGCGCCGATGCCGCTGGGTGTGATGATCATGGCGATACTTCCGCTGAAAAGTACGGCCATGGAGGCTTTGATGCCGAAGCCGGCAGTTTCTGTGAGGGCATACATTCCAATTTGAACACTCATCAGGTACATGGCCCAGATGAAGAGGCTATGGAAGATGAACCAGCCCTTCTTCTTCACGAAGCGGACGCTGGTGAGTCCCTGCCAGATACCATCGATCACTTTGCGGACCTTCTGGATGAAACCAATATGAGCGAATTTTTTGAATATGAAAATGGCGCCTGCACCGAGTGCGGCAAGGATACCAACGAGGATCAATATGCGCGAAATGGAAATGCCCTGCGTTTTGGAACCGAAAGTATCGGTCATCATCCCGTAGAGGAAATCGCCGATCAGATCGGTTTGGGTGATGATGGTGATCACCATTACGATCACCAGGCAAACCAGGTCGAATGCCCTTTCCGCCACGATGGTGCCCACCATCTTGTCTGCAGGGACCTTCTCATAACGGGCAAGCACAGTGCATTTTAGCACTTCGCCCAGACGGGGTACGGCCAGGTTGGCCATATAGCCGATAAGTACGGCCATATATGTATTGGAGAGACGGGGCTTATAACCCAGCGGCTCCATGAGGATCTTCCAGCGGATGGCGCGGCTCAGGTGACTGGCCAGCAGTGCAATCACTACGGGAAGCAGTAACCAGTAATTGGCGTTGGTAAGGGAATGTTTGATCATTGGCCATTGGTCAGGCTTGATGCTGGCCAGTGACCACCAAACGAGAAAAACCACCAGGGCCAGAATGATTGCGTATTGTATAAGGCTCTTGATCTTCTTGTTCATACGATGCAGACCCTGCTGTGTTTTTTTTACAAGATATTACCTTCCTTCGGAAATACGATCCAGGGTTTGAAAGTTTTTGCCTTTTCAAAATCCATTCTCGCATAGGAAATGATAATAACTGTATCGCCAACGGCACCCTGGCGGGCGGCTGGCCCGTTGAGGCAGCAAACGCCTGAACCCCTTTTACCTTTGATGAGATATGTTTCTATGCGGGTACCGTTATTAACGTTCACCACCTGTATTTTTTCATTCTCAATCATATTGGCTGCTTCCATCAGGTTTTCATCCAGTGTGAGACTGCCTACATAATTGAGGTTAGCTTCTGTAATTACTGCCCTGTGAACCTTAGATTTGAGCACTTCAATATCCATGATCGGTCTGTTTGTTGTTAGGTGTTGGCGGCATTTTTTGAAAACCGCCAATAATAAAACGGCCGCAAGCTAAAAAAGTTTGTTGAATATAAACTAACGAACGATCAATTATCCGTCAATTTCCGTGATAATCATATTGTCTATTAATCGAATATCCCCCAGGAAAGCGGCAACCAGGGCCACCAGCGGCGTTTTGCCATCCCAGGTTTCAACGGGCTCAAGGGTATCTGCATCGCAGATCTCCACATAATCCACTCTGAAGCCCGCCTGTTGCAGTTTTTCTGTTCCGGCTGCTTTAAGAGCGGGGAGGGATTCACCAGACAGATTATCTTTTATGAATTTCAGCGTTCCGGAAATCGCCACTGCTTCGCTGCGCTGGTCTGCACCAAGCCGCATATTGCGGCTGCTCATGGCCAGTCCGCTGCTTTCGCGCACTGTGGGAGAGGGCACCAGCTTTGTTTTCGATCCCATGATGGCCAGTAAACGTTTTACCACCATGCATTGCTGGTAGTCTTTTTGTCCCATGAAAAGTTGATCAGGTTGTACCAGTTTCAGGAGTCGGTACATTACCTGGCAGACACCCTGAAAATGCCCGGGCCGAAATTTTCCTTCCAAAATGGTTTCTAAATAGCCAAGATCGTATTGTTCAAGACTTGTTAAACCCTCCGGGTACATTTCGTTAACGGATGGTAAAAAAAGTATATCCGTGCCTGCTTTTTCCAGCAAAAGGATGTCTTGCTCAAGTGTGTTGGGGTATTTGTCGAAATCCTTCGGGTCATTGAACTGTGTGGGATTTACGAAGATGCTGCAAACCGTGATGTCAGCGTGTTTGCGGCTTTCCGCGATGAGACTGAGATGACCCTCGTGAAGGGCTCCCATGGTGGGTACGAAACCTGAAAGGAGGCCGCGGCTGGCTTGTTGCTTCAAATATTCCTGTAAGCGGGATGCTTGCTTGATAATGATCATTCGTTCTTGTGTTATGGGCTACGGTCCGGCTGTGGAACCTTGTTTAATTAAAAAACCTTAACTTTGCACCCTGTTTTTCAAGGGTGGCTTAAACAATTAATATCATAATGCTGACAAAGAAAAGAATTTTATTTATTGCCAACGAAATGTCTCCTTACCTGGAAATGACTGAATTTTCTGAAACGGTCAATCGTCTGGCGATAAAAGCAAATGAGAATGGTTATGAAGTACGTTGCATTATGCCCCGGTTCGGTGTGATCAATGAGCGTAGACATCGTTTACACGAAGTTGTACGTTTATCAGGGATCAATGTGAGTGTTGATAATGACGATTATCCGCTGCAGATCAAGGTTGCTTCTCTCCCCAATGCCCGCTTGCAGGTTTATTTCCTCGACAATGAAGACCTCTTTAAACGCAAATATATCTTTAATGATGAGCAGGAAAAATGGTTCGACGACAATGGTCTGAGATCTGTTTTCTTCTGTAAAGGCGCACTGGAAACCGTGAAAAAATTCGGTTGGCCGCCGGACATCATTCATTGCAGCGGCTGGATGACCGGCCTGATCCCGCTCTATCAAAAGACAGCATACAAGAAGGAGCCTGTTTTTGCCCACAGCAAAATGATCTACACCATGGGCAACAACACCTTCAAGGAGAAACTGGGCGCTGATTTCCTCAAGATCGCCAATATCAATCCCAACATCAAAGAGAAGGACCTTGAACCTTTCAGGGAAGCCAATAATCTCGCAATGTTCAGAGGTGGCGCTACCTATGCCGATGCCATCACATTCGGGGCAGATAAGGTAGACAAAAAACTGGTGGAGGAATTTGGTAAAGTGAAGGGAAAGAAAGTGTTGACCTATAACGCTGAATCTGATTTAACAGACTATTTACAATTGTATTCCGACCTTGCTAAATAAGCGTCCGAAATTCTGTAACCTACTTTACTTAAATAACTAACCACTGCGTGAATCGGAAAATCTTTGCTTCAGCTATTACGGTTCTTACCGGCATTTTCGTCTATAGTTCCTGTACAAAAGTTGATTCTACTGACCTGGGCAATGATCTGATCCCCGTGGTAGATAATGTTCATACGTTCGAAACCGTGCTGGATGTGGTTACGGACAATTTCCTGTATCCCGATTCCACCAGGACCAACGGAGGTGATCTGCATGCACTCGGTCTGATCGGTAATGATCCCGAATTTGGCGCCACTACCGCCAACATGTACACGGCATTCACTTACGGTTCGCAAAAAGTTCACCCCTTTGTGAACAAAGATTCCGTGGTGATCGATTCAGTGGTGTTATCGCTGGGATATGTAACTGCTTACGGAGATACCAACTCCGTTCAAACAGTGGAAGTATCGCAGATCGACAATTCAACGCCGGGTAATTTCAACGATACCTTTACTTATAAGTTGGACCATCCCCCTTTCCCTGAAATGGGTGGCGTGCGCGGTACAAGGAACTTTGCCATTAAAGACCTGAATGATTCACTGATGTATGTGAATAATGGAACGGATACCATCAAGTCTAATAATCAGCTACGGATCAAACTGGATAATTCTTTTGCGGACCAATTTGTGGATGGCGATACTACCAATATGTATATCAACGACAGTAGTTTCCGATCAAATTTCAGAGGACTGGCCATCAAAATGAGCGCTGCTTCTCCTACAAAGGCAGGACTTGCCTACTTCAACCTGCAGGCGGAAAACAGTCGTTTGACAGTGTATTGCAGGGTTACGGTGAACGGACAGGTGGATACGATCTCCCCTTATTTCCAGGCCAACCCTGTTTATACCGCCAACCTCATTAAGAAAACACCGGCCAATAATTACCTGGCATATCTTAACAATGGCAATCCGGATGATGATAAAGTGTACCTCCAAAGTTCTCCCGGTTCTTTTGCCACTATCAAGATCAAAGGACTGGATACTTTCCAGGCTAAGAACCGTGTGATCCACAGGGCAGAGCTCATAATGGAACAGATTGCATTGCCATCCAATGATACTTACGGACCAGTGCCCTTACTCTTCCTCAACGCCGTGAATGAACTGGGAGATTCATCCATCACCATCCGCAGTGATTTCACCTATACCGGCGACGGCAGCAACAACTATGATGTTGCAGGTTTCGGAGGAGTGTTCCAGACCAACAGGTATGTTTTCAATCTCACCCGTTATATGCAAACCGGGGTATCGAAAGGCTACAGGCTTTATAAAACCCTGCAGGTATATGCTCCCTTCTACACAAGACCCTACCTGGAGCAACCCAATGGGACCGTTTTGGCAATCCCGCCGGGCGCACCATCCTTCAATGTGAATTCACCTGTCGGTTACGGACGGGTAGTGCTCGGAGGTGGTAGTCATCCTACCCAGAAAATGAGGGTCAGAATAATTTATTCCAAAATTTAAGCCTGCCGCTTATATTTGCGGCCTACTAACAATAAAATTCAACATGCCTTATTTATTTACTTCCGAAAGTGTGTCTGAAGGTCATCCTGATAAGGTTGCCGACCAGATTTCCGATGCGTTGATCGATAACTTTCTTGCGTTCGACCCCCAGTCAAAAGTTGCCTGCGAAACACTGGTAACAACAGGTCAGGTGGTGCTGGCAGGTGAAGTGAAATCCTCTGCTTACCTGGATGTTCAGGATATTGCAAGAGGTGTGATCCGTAAGATCGGTTATACCAAGAGCGAATACATGTTCGAAGCGCATTCCTGCGGTGTGCTGTCTGCTATCCATGAGCAGTCTTCAGATATCAATCAGGGTGTAGATAAAAAGAAGAAAGAAGAACAAGGCGCAGGAGACCAGGGCATGATGTTCGGATACGCCACCAATGAAACAGAAGATTATATGCCACTGGCGCTTGACCTGGCACATAAACTCCTGCTGGAACTGGCTGTGCTCCGCCGCGAAGGAAAACAGATCAAATATCTGCGTCCTGACGCCAAGAGCCAGGTAACGCTCGAGTATGACGATAACAACAAACCCGTTCGTATCGACGCTATCGTGATCTCCACCCAGCATGACGATTTCGGTACCGAAGCAAAAATGCAGGAGAAGATCAAGAAGGATATGATCAATATCCTGATCCCGCGTGTAAAAGAAAAATACAAGAAATACGCACACCTCTTTGCAGGTAAGATCAAATACCATATCAACCCCACAGGTAAATTCGTGATCGGCGGACCACACGGAGACACTGGTCTTACAGGCCGCAAGATCATCGTTGATACCTACGGTGGAAAAGGCGCACACGGTGGTGGCGCATTCAGCGGAAAAGATCCTTCCAAAGTGGACCGCTCTGCTGCTTATGCAACCCGCCATATCGCCAAGAACCTGGTTGCTGCCGGTGTTTGCGACGAAGTACTGGTTCAGGTTTCATACGCTATCGGCGTTGCACAACCGATGGGCCTTTACATCAATACCTACGGAACTTCAAAAGTGAAGAAGACAGACGGACAGATCGCAAAGATCGTTTCCGGGCTTTTCGATATGCGTCCTTATTTCATCGAGCAGCGCCTGAAGCTCCGTAACCCCATCTATAGCGAAACTGCAGCTTATGGCCACATGGGCCGTAAACCTGAAGTGGTGGAAAAAACCTTCAGTACGCCTGATGGAAAAACGATCAAGAAAAAAGTGGAGCTCTTCACCTGGGAGAAACTGGACTATGTGAGTAAAGTGAAGAAAGCCTTCGGTATCAAATAATTTTTGTCGGCACAAAAGTAGAAAGCCTCTTCCGTTGTGAAGAGGTTTTTTCGTTTGGTGTGCCCAGTCGCTCGCGTCCCCGCGAGTGACTTTTGTTCCGTCGCCTCCGGCGACACGGTGTTCGCCGGAGGCGAACAAATATGGATCACTCGCCGGGAGGCGAGCGATTGGCCACACGCTGTGCATTCCAGCCGCCACACACGCTGCACATTCCAGCTGCCACACGCTGCACATTCCATTTGCCACACGCTGCACATTCCAATTGCTCCCTGATCGCATTACTTATCTTACTTTTGCGCCATGAATCAATCCGAAAATCCCTGGAAAATTCTTTCCTCGGAAGAAAAATACCTTAACCCCTGGATCAGGGTCACGGAATACAAAGTGATCAATCCATCCGGTGGCAATGGCATTTACGGTAAAGTGGGTTTCAGGAACCTGGCAGTAGGCGTAGTGCCTCTGGATGCCGGGCTCAACACCTGGCTGGTTGGGCAATATCGTTTTACACTCAACCAATACAGCTGGGAAATACCGGAAGGCGGAGCACCCGAAGGCACTGATCCCGTTAGCTCCGCTCACAGGGAACTGCTGGAAGAAACGGGTCTGGTGGCCGGATCCATGGAAAAGATCCTGGAAATGCACTTGTCCAACTCCGTTACTGATGAGTATGGAGTAATTTACCTGGCCAGGGACCTTACCCAACAATCCGCCTGCCCGGAAGAGACCGAGCAATTACAGGTAATCAAATTACCTTTCGAAGAAGTATACAAAATGGTGGAAGATGGCCGTATTACAGACTCCATGTCTGTGGCCGCCATCCTCAAAATAAAACTCATGATCGCAGATGGAAGGATTTCATAGAAGACAGGGACCCGGTATCAAAAAATCACAACTGATCATCGGCAGACAACCGGTTATCGAAGCCATCGAGTCCGGAAGGGCCATCGATAAGATATTCTTTCAGCGTGGTGTTACCGGCGATGCCATCGGCAAGATCAGGACCCTGGCCCGCGATAACAATATTCCCATCCAACAGGTGCCGCCTGAAAAACTGAATGGACTCACCAAAGCCAATCACCAGGGAACTATTGCTATTGCAGGACTGGTACAGTACATGGACCTCCAGCAGGTGATAGATCATATCGTCAGCGCCGGCGATACACCGCTGATGGTAATGCTGGATGGCGTTACCGATGTGCGCAATATCGGCGCTATCGCCAGGACTGCCGTCTGCTGCGGCGCACAGGCACTCATCATTCCTGACAAGGGAGTGGGGGCCCTCAACGAGGAAGCTATCAAGTCCTCCGCAGGAGCCCTGGAAAAAATCCATGTCTGCCGTGTCAACAGCCTCATGAAAGCGGTGGACACACTCCACCTCAATGGCATCAAAGTATACGCCAGCGAAATGACAGCCAATGAAACTGTTTTCGAACTGGAATACCGTGATCCTTGTTGTATCATTGCCGGCAGTGAAGACAAAGGGGTTTTTTCAGGATTACTGAAGATCAGCGACAGCATCTTCAAAATCCCCATGGCAGGGAATTTTGAATCGCTGAACGTTTCCGTGGCCACCGGCATGATCCTGTATGAAGCAATGAAGCAACGTATGCTGAACAAATAGTATCGTTAATACAAATCATTATCCATGTCAACAGTGCACCTCGTAGAATGCCCGCGCGACGCCATGCAGGGCTGGCCCGTGATCATTCCCGTTGAACAAAAGATCGAATACCTGAACAGCCTGCTGCGTGTAGGTTTCCAGACGCTCGACTTCGGCAGTTTCGTTTCTCCCAAAGCGATCCCGCAAATGGCCGATACCAGGTTCGTGATCCCGCAGCTCGACTGGCGCGATACTGATACCAAACTGCTGGCCATCGTTGCCAATCTCCGCGGTGCGCAGGATGCAGTTGAATATGAAGCCGTGCGCTATCTCGGATTTCCTTTCTCTGTCTCCGAAACATTCCAGCAACGCAACACCAATAGCTCCATCAAGCAATCACTGGAAACCGTGGCAGGTATACAACAACTTTGTATCCGCAAACGAAAAAAACTGGTGGTATATCTCTCCATGGGATTCGGAAATCCTTATGGCGATCCCTGGTCTGAACAGATCGTCTTCAAATGGGCAGAACAACTGGTGGAGATGGGCGTAACCATCATTTCTTTGGCCGATACGGTAGGGCTGGCAACGCCGGACCAGGTAGGCACCATCACGGAATATCTTGTGAAATCATTACCGGATACAGAGATCGGTGTACACCTGCATTCCACAGCCGTCAACTGGAAACCCAAGATAGACGCAGCTTTGCAGGCAGGATGCCTTCGCTTCGACGGTGCACTCAAGGGCATCGGCGGCTGCCCCATGGCTAATGATGAGCTGGTAGGAAATATGAATACGGAACTGATGGTCCAACATTTTGAATCACTCGGCATTTTGCCGCCTCTCGATAAAAAAGCATTGGTGGAAAGCCTGCAATTGGCAGACCAGATCTTTACCACTGCGCATAGCTGATACTGTTATGAACTTCATGGTTGATATAAATATTCCTGCGCCGGCCCAGACCGTAGCTTACCAGCAACCCCTCCTGCTGGTGGGATCATGCTTCACCGAGCATATGGGAAACAGCCTGCAGGAAATGAAATTCGAAGTGCTGCAAAATCCTAACGGCATTCTCTTCGACCCCCAAAGCGTGGCTGCCAGCCTGGTTTCTTATGTACAGAATAAGCAGTACAATGAGGATGACCTTTTTTTGTTGAACGAAGTCTGGCAGAGCTGGCAGCACCATAGCCGCTTTTCAGGTATGAACAAAGCTGAAGTGGTGCAAATGATCAATGCCTCACAACAGGCCGCTCATGATTTCCTCAAAAAAGCTGAATGGCTGGTGATTACTCTCGGCAGTTCCTTCAGCTACCGGACTACAGAAGCTGTTCCGGAAGAACAACGCGCCAATGCAGGGCCGGAAGGGGCCGTAGCCAATTGTCATCGTGCGCCTTCGCAGTGGTTCAGGAAACATATGATGACCATCGAAGAAACGAAATCTGTACTGGACAACGCCCTTCACCAGGTACGATACTTCAATCCGAAGATCAAAACCATCTTCACCATATCTCCGGTCAGGCATCTCCGTGATGGAGTGATCGATAACAACCGCAGCAAGGCAAGGCTGCTGGAGGTAGTGCACCACCTGGTGAACAAATTCGACAGACTTTACTATTTCCCTGCTTATGAACTGGTGATAGATGTGCTGCGCGATTACCGCTTCTATGATATCGATATGGCGCATCCGAATTATCCCGCCACTCAGTTTGTGCTGGAAAAATTCATGACAAATTTTGTGGATGAGCCATCTCAGCAACTGGCCGCGGAACTCAGGAAACTGGCCATCGCCCGCAGGCATAAACCTTTTCATCCGCAAACGGAAGCACATCAGAAATTCCTGCAATCGCAATTGATCAAAGCACAGGAGTTGCAAGCGCAGTACCGCTTTCTCGATCTCTCGGATGAGCTGAACTATTTTTCCGGAAAGCTTTGAGTGTGGCCCACAAACACAGGGTGTGCCCAGTCGCTCGCCTCCGGCGAGTGACTTCTATTAGTTCGCCTCCGGCGAACACCGTGTCGCCGGAGGCGACGGAATAAATCTCACTCGCCGGAGGCGAGCGAGTGGTCCCCGATGTTCAGCCACTCAACCATTTTACAGATATCCTGAAATAAATAATGCCGTATCTTTAATACGATGAATGTAATTAGTAAGGCACTGACGATCCCGCTTCATTTACCGGCAAAAGACAATATCCCCGCAGAGGGCATCACGATCCTCGCAGGAGATATTGGCGGAACTAAAACACATCTGGCCCTTTTTCGCGCAACCGCGGATGATGTACAACATCTTCATGACCAGAAATTCAGATCGCCCGCCTATGCCGGTCTTCATGAGATCATTACAGAATTCCTGCAGGTAAAACCCGGGTTAGTCCCGGACAGGATTTGTCTCGGCGTTGCCGGGCCTGTTCTCAACGGTGTGGTGGAGCTTACCAATCTCAACTGGACGCTCAGTGCGAAAGACCTTCAGAGTAAAACCGGTGTGAAAGACATCCGCCTCATCAACGACCTCGAAGCCACGGCCTATGGACTTGCCGCGCTGAAGCCCGATGATTTCCTGACACTCCATGAAGGTAGTCAGCCTGCCCGCGGCAATATTGCCATCCTCGCCCCAGGCACCGGTCTCGGTGAAGCAGGACTCTACTGGAACGGCAAATCCTATTTCCCATTCCCCACAGAAGGCGGACACTGCGATTTTTCACCCAGAACACCCTTCGATTTTGAGCTCAGTCAATACCTTTCCGAACAATATGGCGTTGTAAGTTGGGAGAAAGTGGTGGCCGGACCGGGTATCTACGATATTTACCGGTTCCTCCGCGATGTGAAAAAAGTAGCAGAGCCACAATGGCTTACTGATCTCTGGCCCTCAGAAACACATCCCAGTGCAAGGATCAGCAATACGGCAGCAGAGAACGGCGCTGCCATCTGCGTGGAAACCATGCAGCACTATGTGCGCTATCTGGGCCATGAAGCAGCCAACCTGGTGCTGAAAATGAAAGCCACAGGCGGCCTGTTCCTCGGAGGAGGCATTCCACCCAAGATCAGCGGCTTGCTGCAGCGGGAAAATTTTTATAGTCATTATATGGATAGCGACCGAATGCAACATCTGTTACAAACAGTACCTGTCCGCATCATAAGAAATGAACAGACCGGCCTGCTTGGCGCTGCCTGGTTCGGCGCTTACGGTCAGGTTACATTATAACGAACATCAATAACCGCCTAAAGAGGGTAGAGCATGAAGAGCACTTCTTTTTTTAACCGTACATTCCTGGCAGGCTCCGCTATTTGCCTGCTGTCCATTCCCGCCATAGCACAGAAAAGCAAAGTGGTGGACAATGTAGACCTCGTTTTCCATAACACCACCGGTATGTTGCAGCAGATCCATTACGCGCCACAGCCACTGAATGATCATTTCTCCGGGCAGGTGTTCACGGAATATCTTCAGCAGCTCGATGGCGGCAAAAGGTTCTTCCTCAGAAACGATATTACCCGGTTCAAGGAATTCGAATGGCAGCTCGATGATGAAATGCGCGGCAAAATTGTGCAGTTCTACAAAGTGGTGAACAACGTTTACAAACAACGAGTGAAAGAAGTAGAGCAGATCATCAAAGACCTGCTGGCCCAACCCTTCAGCTTCAATAACGACGAATATTTCAACGACTCTCCCAAAAATATCCTCTACTGCAGGAACAGCGATGAACTGAAAACACGCTGGAAGAACTACCTGAAATACCAGGTGCTGGTGCAGTACGACGATCTGCTGGAACAAAGAAAAAAAGATACAGCCAATCACTTAACAGATGCGCAACTGGAAGCTAAAGCACGCGAAACTGTTGCCCGCATCGAGAAGAGAAGTATGGAAAATATCCTCAAGCTCACCGCTGATGAGGAAGCATTCAATCTTTATCTCAACTCCATCATCAACCTCTATGATCCGCACTCAAGCTACTTCCTGCCGGTTGACCGCCGCGAATTCCAGGAAGGTATGAGCGGGATCTATTACGGTATCGGTGCATTGCTGCAGGAACAAAATGGAAAAGTGAGCATCGCTGAACTGATGATCGGAGGGCCCGCATGGAAATCAGGACAAGTGGAAAAAGGAGATGTACTGGTGAAAGTGCAACAGGGTGGAAGCACCGAAAAGGCTGACCTGGCAGGACTGGCCATGAGCGAAGTGATCAAACTCACCCGCGGTCAGAAAGGCACCACCGTTACCATCACTTTCCGCAAGAATGATGGCTCACTCAAAGACGTTACCATTCAGCGTGAAGCCCTGCAGCTCGAAGACACTTTCGTGAAATCTGCTATCATCAATGATTCTTCCGCGAAGATCGGTTATATCACTTTCCCTAAATTCTATACCAATTTCGGCGATGCCAATGGCAGAAGCTGTGCTACAGATATGGCGCTGGCACTGGAAAAACTCAAAGCGGAAAATGTTGAAGGTATTGTGATCGATATCCGCGACAATACCGGTGGCAGTCTCGGTGAAGTGATCAATATGGTGGGCCTCTTCATCAAGCAGGGGCCTGTAGTGCAGGTGAAAAGTTCTATCGGTACCCCTTATGTGAGTACGGTCAACAATCCTGCAGTGCTTTATGACGGGCCGCTGGTAGTGCTCGTGAATGAAATGAGCGCATCTGCCGCCGAGATCTTTGCAGCCGCCATCCAGGACTATCACCGCGGCATTGTGATTGGAGCTGCCTCCACTTACGGCAAAGGATCTGTTCAACGCGGTTTCGGTGTGGGCGAAACGAAGAACCAGATAGGTCCTGATAATCTCGACCTCGGCACTATTCACATCACCCTGCAAAAATATTATCGCATCACCGGCGCAGCTACACAACTGAAAGGTGTATCCCCTGATATCAAACTCCCTGGCATCTATGAGCCTTACAAGATGCAGGAAAAAGATAATCCTACCGCACTGAAATGGGATACCATTGCCGCCGCACCCTTTGCCCTGAGCAATCATAGTACGGAAGTGAGCAGGACCATTGCTGCTGCCGGGGGCAGGATCGAAAAAGATTCATCACTTCTGGCGCTTCGCAAGAATATTCACTGGCTGCAAAACAGGAGCAACCTGCATTCAATGAAACTGGACAAATACCGTTCGGAGAAAAAGCAATTGCAACAGACCATCGCCACCATCCGTAAACAGTTGATCACTACAGACAGCCTGCCCGTGATCAATACAGCCGATGTGCAGGAAGAACTGAAACACAAAGAGCAATTCCGTAACGACAGCAACAAGGCATGGCTCAACAGCCTGAAGAAAGATCTTTTCCTCAGTGAAGCCATCCTTGTGATGCAAACCTGGTTCAGGAACAGAACAGGACACAGCTGATGCGTTAATTCCAGCCCAATATTTCCAAATAGCGCATACTTTATAACTCATCGACGTCAAAAGCCAGATGAAGAAGCTACTATTACTCATTCCCTGTTTGTTTTTTGTATGGCAGGCTTTTAGTCAGGCTGTTACACATAGTGAAAAAAGTACAGGAAGATTATACGGAAAAGTGATAGATCCAAAGACCGGCAAGGGCGTGGAGGCTGCCAGTATCCGTCTTTACTTCGCAGCCGGGGCCGGTGATAGTCTCGCAGGTGGCATGCTTTCCCGCCAGAATGGCGATTTCTCTATCGATCAGTTACCCGTAAAAGCATCGTATAAACTCCAGATCACCGCTATTGGTTACAAAGAGGTCAATCAAACCGTTTCTTTTCCCCCTGTAAAAGGTAAGGGCGAAGGCCCGGTTGAAAAGGATCTCGGAAATATCAAACTGGAAGCTGAATCTCAAATGCTCAATACTGTTACAGTAGTGGGCACGAAGCCAGCCCTGCAAATGGGAGTGGACCGTAAGATATTCGACGTTGAAAAAAGTCTTACAGCCACCGGCGGTACAGCCATCGATGTGATGAAGAATATCCCCAGTATCAGTGTGGACGTTGATGGTAATGTAGCGCTGCGCAACCGCTCACCACAAATCTTCGTGGATGGCCGTCCAACTATTCTGACACTGGAACAGATTCCCGCAGATAATATCGAGAGAGTGGAACTGATCACCAATCCATCTGCGCAGTTCGATGCCAGCAGTACCGGTGGCGTGATCAATATCATTCTTAAAAAGAACCGTAAACTCGGATTGAACGGACTGGCGTCTGCAGGCGTAGGTACCCCGGGCATCCTGAACGGATCGCTCAACCTGAATCTTCGCCAGAACAAATTCAATTTCTTCGTAAGCGGTAATTATAACAAGAGAGGCGGTATCGCCAAAGGCGAAACTTATCGTACCAACAAAGAGAATGGCGAGCCCAGCAATTATTTCAACCAGTTCTCCCGGGCCGACAGAACAAGGGCTTTTGCCTCAGTGCGTTTCGGCGTGGATTATTTTCTCGACAATCGCAATACGCTTAGCTTCTCGCATAATTTCACGGACGGGAGATTCAGTACCGATGAAAACCAGGACCAGGTGTACCTGACAGCCGCAAAGCTGACTGATCACTTAGGGTATCGTACATCGGATAATGATGCCGATTTCCAGCGTAATCAGTCGCAGTTCCTTTTCAAACATAAATTCGCAAAACCCGGTAAGGAGCTGAATGCCGATGTGAACTATGCCTGGAGCAGGAACAATGATTTCACGCGCATTCTCAATACTTATCAAAACCCCGATGGCAGCCAGTTTGCGCCTGATAACCTCGTACATAATATCGGTAACAGCAAGAACAACCAGGTGACCATCCAGGTGGATTACACAGATCCGAGAGGCGAGGATGCCAAACTGGAAACAGGGATACGCACTTTCATCAACAATTACAGCAGTGTGTTCGATGCGTTGAGCCTCAACAACGGCAATTCCATCAAACTCCCGCTCAGCAATAATTACAAGTACCAGGAAATGATCAATGCCGCTTATTTCACGTATACAGATAAGATCGGCAGCATTGGCTACCAGGTTGGCTTACGCGCAGAGTATTCCAAATTCGACGGCAACCTGGTGGACAGCGCTTTTAAATTCGGTTATGAGTACCCGAAAGACTTCGGCAATCTTTTCAACGCACTTTTCCCCAGCATTTTCCTGAACAAGAAATTAAGTGATGATGATGAATTGCAGTTGAACTATACTCGCAGGATCCGTCGCCCGAACTTCTGGCAGATGAACCCTTTTGTGGATATCAATGATCCTTTGAACCTGCGTCAGGGTAATCCTTCACTTACGCCGGAGTTCACCAATTCCTTCGAGCTGAATTACAATAAGACCTATACCGGTGGTAATTTCCTGGGTGTGCTGTATTATCGTTTATCTACTGATGAGATCACGCAATACAGCGATACCATTACTACCGCGCAATTTGAGCAACTCAATAATGCGGCGGTTGATCCCAATGCGATCCTGAACACTTTCATCAATGCCAACAGTGAGCATAACTGGGGCGCGGAATTTACGCTACAGCAAAAGTTTGGAAACAATTTCGATATTACTCCCACTGTGAATATGCAATACACCAAAGTGAATGCAAAAGTGGAAGAGACCGATCTCAGTAATGAAGGTTTCAACTGGGAAGCCAAGCTCACTACCAATTACAGGATCATCAGTCCGTCGCCTGTATGGAACAAACTCGGGTTCCAGGTGGTGGGTGAATACGAATCGCCCGAAGTGATCCCGCAGGGCAAGCGCAAAGAGCGTTATAGCGTGGATGTGGCTTTGCGCAAGGATTTCCTGAAAGACAACAAAGCCTCTGTAACAATAGCCGTGAATGATGTTTTCAACTCGCACCGCTTCGGCGCCATCTATGATACTGAAAATTTCTACCAGGACTTCTATAGAAGAAGGAATGTGCGCTCCGCCAGGATCACCTTCACCTGGAAATTCGGTAAGAGTGATTTCAACCTCTTCAAGAAAGAAAGAGGTAACGGGGGAGGAGAGGAGATGTTCCGGGATTCCTAGATTTTTGTATTTTGGGGGGTATGAATACTTCTTTACCTTCTTGTGGCTGATGGCGATTAGTCAGCAACAGATTTCTGCGCAGGGAAGGCTGTTGAGGCTCGGAAAGGAAGATTGTTTTTTCGGATTAAGGGTTGAAACCAGTCATTTTTTTTGCCTAATTAAAAATCTTTAAATTTGTTAGGGCAAGCGGCCAAGCTGCTAAAATGGACAATATAAATATCATAACAAGGAGGCTGGAGGGGCTAATAAGTCTCTTAGAAAAGGACACAATTTATCTCGATGATTTAAGGGATGAATTTCGTCCCGACCTACAAAAATTTATTATAGGTGAGACATTGTCTATGCGGAGCGGAAAACCGGTGATAGGGAAATATCTTTATAGAAAATGGATTACCAAAATAAGTAAGATAGGATTTGACTACGAAATCGATTTCAAGAAATGAGCATTGAAGAAAAATTAAGTTTGATTGATTCGGAAAATGCCGAATTGAATAAGTTTAATTCATTAAAGGAATGGGATGATGACTTCTTCAAAAAAGTCAAATGGGATTTTACCTACAATTCAAATAAATTAGAAGGAAACACTCTTACTTATGGTCAGACAATTAAATTGCTAAGAGAACTTATAACTCCCCAAAATGCTTCTTTACGGGATGTATTGGATATGGTGAGTCATCAAAAAATCCTTGACACTGTTTTCAATAACTATCGATCACAACAGATTTCCGAGGAAAAGATTAAGGCATTGCACAGGGAATTAATGAAGTCTCCCTCGCAATGGGTTGAAGAGGGACTTTATAGTCCTGGATTATATAAGTCATTTGAAAATATGACGGTCAGGGCTTCCGGAAAGATACACTACTATTTGCCTCCAAATAAAGTTTCTCAGGCCATGGAATCTCTTATTGAAAAAACGAATCAATCTTTGGAGAGTCCCAGGGAACATGCGTTAATTATTGCTACCAGGTTTCATCAACAGTTTCTCAATGTTATTCATCCTTTCAGTGATGGTAATGGCAGAATTGGAAGGATATTAATGAATCTTATCCTGATGAAAAAAAAGTATCCACCAGTTTTTATAAAACCTGTGGACCGCAATTCATACCTGTCGATATTTGAATTGTCTGATAATGAGCTTGAACCAATGTTAGACTTTATGGCCGATAGACTATTAGAAAGTCTTGAGGAAAAAAAACAGTTTTTGAAGACGCTTTAGGGCGATAGTTGAAACCAGCCCACATCATCAAAAAGGTATCCCCAAATTAATATAGCTCTGTACTCTCTTCGTCTGATCACAATACATTGCCGAGATCTCCAGCGGCCCCAATGCAAAATTATATGCAAACGTCAATGCATAACCGGAGAAGAAATCCGGATAATCGAAATACTCACTTTTTGTGAATAGATTATTGAACAGCACATTGGCTCTTGCAGTGATATAGGTATTGCTGAACATCATCACGCGTGCGCCGCCCTGAAGTGCAACCAGGCTGGGGCTGTAGATAGTGCCTTCCTGCAATCCTGCAAATGTAACCTGGTTGCGGAATGTTTTGGTGAGTCCTCCCACAATGAATTCGTTCAACACATTTTGTTCATATCCGAAATTGGCGCCTCCCTGAACGTTGATCAAGCCTGTGGTTCTGCGGCTGAAAGGAATATAGCTTTCTAAATTGGCTGTGACCCTCGGATAGGAATCGCCTGAGATCATGTCTTCCGTGGCAGGAATGGTTTGATCGCCAACAATGAATTTGATGCGTGGGCTCTGCCTGGAAACATACCCAGCCTCGGCTTCAAACTTCACGCCCCTGCGGGGATATACGGCTTTATCAAGTGAATTGTGTGCTAAATAGGCGAAATTGGTGACCCAGCTGTTACTTCCCTTGAAATTGAAATCAGTTGAGATGGTGGGTGTATATCGAACCCAATCCCAGCGAGAACCTACACCGATAGAGAAAGTCCGTTTGGCAGAGAACTGGAACCGGCCACCCGTGCGGAAGAGGTTCTGTTTATACAACCCGTCCTGTTTGTATTTGTCGTAGGTGTAAGTGGCTACATCGAAGCGGTCGAATTGTAGATCGGCGATGAGCGCAAAGTTCTTGAGTCTTCCGAAATATTGCAGATGCTCACCTTTCACGCGCATGCTCTCGCCGATATTGAGCGATACCATGCTGCGCGAGTTTGTGAAGAAGAAGTTCCTTGTCGTAAGATTGGCGATCACACCGATGCCGCTGAAGCGATTGTAATGCAGGCCCAGTTTCGCAAAGGTTAGTGGGTTCTCCGTAACATCGAAAATGATCCGGGCAGTGCCATCGGGCTGTGCTTCCAGTGAATAGGTTACGCGTTTGTAGTAGCGTGTGCCAACTGCCTGACGGATCATATTGGCCAGTCGTTTCGCTGAATAATTTTGGTTGGTAACAAAGTTCATGGTATGCGTGAAGAAGTCGGGAGAAGTTTTCTCCGTTCCTCTTACTTCATAGGAACTGATCTTCACATGGTCAACATGCGGAAGACGGTTGGTTGTTGGAAGTTCAGCTCCGTAGATGGCGTCCAGAGAATCTTTCAGTTGTTTGAGACGCGGATAGAGCGCCCTTCCTTCTTCGATCCCCAGGTTGATGATGGCGCCGGCATCGGAGAAGCTGCCCATGCTGAACTTATCCATTTTGAAAGGGATGTAAATATCACATTGTGGCACTTCATGTTTATTGTCTTCCGCTTCGCGAAAGAATGCCACCTGCATCAGGATCTGGAAGGCGTTCCGCACTTTATCGGAAGGAAGTAGGCCGCTGGCCACATTGCTGCCGATCACATAATCGGCGCCCATTTCCTTTACATCGCGAACAGGGAAATTGCGGATAAGGCCGCCATCAATCAGTCTCTTGCCATTGTAGTCAACCGCTGTGAACACGGAGGGGATGGCCATACTGCTACGGATAGCCGAAACTATCTCGCCTTCTTTCATCACTACTGCTTCTCCATTGCCTACATCCGTTCCGATACAACGGAAAGGGATACTGAAATGATCGAAGTTCTTGATATTGTAAACAGGGAAAAAGAGCTCGGAGAATTTGATCCAGAGTTCCTGGCCTTCCAGTACGCCGCTGGGCAGGCGGAACCGGTGGTTCACCCAGGGAAGCTCGAGGATGTATTTCGAATATTCGTCTTTTTCTTCCATGAAGATGCTGCGGAGGGAGCTTTGATTACTGAGGAGCAGGTCCCAGTCGATACTCCTGGCGATCTTTTCGATGCTGTCTGCAGAATATCCGATAGAGTAGAGGCTGCCGATGATACTGCCCATACTGGTACCTGTTATATAGTCCACTTTGATACCGGCGGAATCGATGGCTTTGAGGATGCCGATATGCGCCAGTCCTTTAGCGCCACCACCACTGAGGGTGACGCCGATTTTCGGGCGTCCGGTGCGGGTCTGGGACTGGGCTAACAACAACGAACATACGCAGATTATCGTCAGCACGAATTTCCTGGCTAAGAGTTTCCACAGCATATCACCAATTTAAGAAGGAATGGGTAACCTTCAATGTACGGATGGCGAAAAATTTATGTTATTTATTCGCCTGTTCCTCCAGTTCCATCACTTTCTCGAATGCGGTCTCATATTGAACATTCAGGTCTTTCAGTGATGCATTGATGGTTTTGAGACTGCTTTCCGTTTCTATGAATTTGTTTTTATCTCCATATGTAGATGGATCGGCCAAAAGGGCTTCTTTTTCAGACTTCTGCTTGTTGAGGGCATCGATCTTCTGTTCCAGCTCACTGAGCGCCTTCTGTTGTTTCTGCAGTTCCTTCTTCAGTTCCTTGTTGATAGGTGCGTTCACCACGGGTTTTGCTGCCACGGGCTCGGGTTTGGGAGCAGGGGCGGGTTCGGTTTTTTTCTCCTGTTTTTTTTCGGTCTGACCTTTGCTTCCGGCAGCATTGCGCGCCATTCTTTCTTTCCATTCCACCCATTCTTCATAACCGCCGTCGAATACCTTGATGGCATGGTCGTCTATCTCCCAGATCTTATTGGCAACTTTGGAAATGAAATACCTGTCGTGGCTCACCATGATGATGGTGCCCTGGTAGCGATTGAGTGAATCGATCAGCAGATCAACCGAGTGCATGTCAAGGTGGTTGGTGGGCTCATCCAGCATGAGGAAATTGGCCTTGCTCACGATGGTTTTGGCGAGGGCCACACGGGCTTTCTCACCACCGCTGAGTACTTTGATCTTTTTGTCTGCATCGTCTCCGCTGAAGAGGAAACAACCGAGCAACGTGCGCAGTTCCAGTTCTGTTTTCTGCGCGCCGCAGGTTTTCATTTCATCCAGTACGGTATTGTTGAGATCGAGCGATTCCAGCTGGTGCTGTGCATAGAAACTTTCTTCCACGTTATGGCCCCAGCGGCGGTCACCTTCGAATGGTTCGATGCCTGCGATGATGCGCAACAATGTTGATTTACCCTTTCCGTTGGCGCCGATCAGCGCGATCTTATCGCCCCGGTCTATTTCTGCAGCCGTATGTTCAACAATGGTATTGTCGCCGAATTTCTTTGTAATATCTTTCAACTCCACCAGCACTTTACCGGGTATTTTGTCTACCTGGAAATTGATGCGGATATCAGGGCGCTCGATGATCACTTCTTCCACACGCTCGAGTCTGTCGAGACGTTTCACGATACTCTGCGCCTGTGCGGCTTTCGAAGCCTTGGCCTTGAAACGTTCGATAAATCTTTCCTGCTGGCGGATATAATCCTGCTGGTTCTCGTAAGCCCGTTGTTGCAATTCAGTACGGATCTCTTTTTCTTTCTGGAAGAAATCGTAGTTACCGTTGTAAATATGCAGTTGACGCTGGTAAACTTCCACGATCTTGGTGACCATTCGGTTCAGGAAATATTTATCGTGGCTCACGATCACTACGGAACCCTGGTAATGCACCAGGTATTTTTCCAGCCATTCGATGGAGGGAAGATCGAGGTGGTTGGTAGGTTCGTCCAACAGCAGCAGGTCCGGCGCCATAAGGATCATCTTGGCCAGGAGCACACGCATCCGCCAGCCACCGGAAAACTCTTTGTAGGGGCGTTGAAGAGAGGCATTGTCGAAACCGAGGCCCTGCAATACTTCTTCAGTCCGGTGGTGAATGGTGTAGCCGTCCAGGGTGTCCATTTCATGGAGCCTGTCTGTATAAGCGATGAGGGTGGTTTCGTCCCCGGTCTTTTCCAGTTCGATGCCCAGTTCTTCGATCTCCTTTTCCAGTTGCAGCACGCGCTCGAAAGCGCCAAGCGCCACCTGGAGGATGCTTTCATTGGTGTCGAAGCTCAGGAGGTCCTGGTGCAGGTAGCCGATTGTGGTGGTGCGGCTTCTTTCAACGGTGCCTTCAGAAGGGGAATACTGTCCAACCAGCAGTTTGAGCAAAGTAGATTTCCCGGTTCCATTGAATCCTACCAGCCCGATGCGTTCATTGGGCTGAATATGCCAGGTGGCATTTTCAAAAAGGATCCTCGCTCCAAATTCAAATGTTACATTTGTCAGTCCTGCCAGCATAAAGATGTTACTTTTTACGCCGCAAAAGTAACACAATCATGGCGTAACATGCAGAAATGTTACCTTTGAGAAATTTTTATTCTGATGAAAAAAGGAGTACTCGTAATTCTGGTCCTGGTGATCCTCGGCATTGCTGGATGGATGATCTGGGGCGGTAGCAAAGAAACCAGGCCCGAAGAAAAGCAAAAACCACTCAAACTGGCTGAAAATACCAATGCCTTCAACAGTTCCTTCGGTGTGATGCTTGATGCCTATTTCAAGCTGAAAGACGCGCTGGTGGCCAGCGATACCGCTAAAGCCTCCGCAGCCGCAATGGAACTGGCAACCGCTGCCGACAGCCTGAAAATTGATGAGATCAAGGCCGATACGATGGGAGTACTCAAACTTACGGCACAGGAATATGCCGGCACTATCAACGGCTCAGCAAAAGGACTGGCAGGCGAGAAGACCCTCGAAGCCAAGCGCCAGGAATTCAAAATGATCACCGATGCGCTCTATGTGCTCTTCCAGACCGTTCGCTACAATGAACAGAAAATATACTGGATCCATTGCCCCATGGCTTTCAACAATACAGGCGCCTACTGGATCAACCAGGATTCCACCGTTCGCAATCCTTATTTTGGCGACAAGATGCTCACCTGTGGAACAGTGGAAGGCCAACTGGACTTTACCCAACAATAATATGTGAAATCAGCCCTGTTCCTGGTATATGCTCTGATGACCTCACTGGCAGCCTTAACGCAAACAAAATATACGTTGAGCGGATTTGTGAGAGATTCCCTGTCAGGTGAATCCCTGATCGGAGCTACTGTTCAGGTGCAGGACGATGGTTCGGTTTCCAGCAATCAATACGGATTCTATTCCCTCACTTTACCCGCGGGGAATTATACCATACTCGTTTCTTTTGCAGGCTACCAGTTGCAGCAGTTGAACCTGAAACTGGATAGAAATATCAGTCAGCATTTTCAACTGCTGCCACGCGGCGTTTTGCAGGAAGTGATAGTCAGTTCCAAAAGAAAGGACGATAATGTGATGAATGCCCAGATGGGCAGGATCGATCTCAGCATGCAGCAGGTGAAAGCAGTGCCTGTGTTGCTCGGAGAAGTGGACCTCCTCAAAACACTGCAACTTTTACCCGGCGTGCGCAATGCAGGCGAAGGAAATACCGGCATGTACGTGCGCGGCGGCGGCCCTGATCAGAACCTCATTCTGCTGGATGACGCTATCGTATACAACACCGGTCATCTCTTCGGTTTCTTTTCTATTTTCAACAGTGATGCCATAAAAAATATTTCGCTGATCAAAGGAGGTATGCCCGCGCAATACGGAGGCAGGCTCAGTTCCGTGCTGGACATTGCCATGAAAGAAGGTAATATGAAACACTGGGAAGTGGAAGGAGGTATCGGCGCCATTGCATCGAGAATAAGTGTACAGGGACCATTGAAAAAAGATAAAGCTAGCTTCATCATTTCAGCACGCCGTACCTATGTAGACATGCTGGTGAAGCCCTTCATCAAAAAGAGCAGCAATTATCATGGATCAGGATATTATTTCTACGACCTGAACATGAAGGCGAACTATAAATTCTCGGATAAGGACCGCCTTTATCTCAGCGGTTATTTCGGAAGGGATGTTTTCGATTTCAGAAGTGCGCAGCGCGCATTCAGCGCCAATATCCCCTGGGGCAATTCCACTGCCACATTGCGATGGAACCATGTGTTCAACCGGAAATTATTCGCCAACACAACACTCGTATACAATGATTACAAATTCGCCTTCGGCGCTTCGCAGAATGATTTTGCATTGAACCTTTCATCCGGTATCCGGGATCTCACCGGTAAATTCGATCTCGATTTCTATCCTTCGCCTGTGCATAAGATGAAGATGGGATTCATGTACACCAGGCATCGCTTCACACCCAATATCCTCACCGGCAATCAGGGGGAAACTGACCTGGAACCCAATAACGAAAGCCCTAAATACGCTATCGAAACAGGCGTTTATGTTCAGGACGACTGGGCCATCAGTGATCGCCTGCAGGCCAGCGCCGGCCTTCGTTTCAGCAGCTTCACGCAAACGGGGCCTTACAAAATATTTCAAACCGATGAGGACGGTAACAAACTCGACAGTACTGTTTTCGGCAAGGGCAAAACTGTAAAAACATACGGAGGATTGGAGCCGCGGCTCACCCTTCGATATACCATCGATGATGCTACCAGCATCAAGGCTTCCGCCGGCAGGAACCTTCAATATATCCATCTCGTCAGCAATGCGGGTTCCACGCTGCCTACGGATCTCTGGGTGCCCAGTACCTACCGCGTGCGGCCACAGATCAGCTGGCAATATGCAGTAGGATTGTTCCGCAATTTCAACAACAATATGTTCGAGACTTCAGTGGAGCTCTATTATAAAAAAATGGAAAACCAGATCGAATACGGTGAGGGATATACGCCGAGCCTGAAAGATCCGGAAAGTGAATTCGTATTCGGGAAGGGATGGAGCTATGGTTCGGAATTCTTTTTCAATAAAACAAGGGGAAAGCTCACCGGCTGGCTGGGGTATACGCTCAGCTACACCTGGCGGCAGTTCCCCGGCCTCAATGATGGAGAAAAATACCCGGCCAAATATGATCGAAGGCATGATCTCTCTGTTGTGGGCATGTACCAGGTGAACCCCAGGTGGAAGCTATCCGGTGTGTTCGTATATGGCACCGGCAATGCCACTACTTTGCCTGAAAGATTTTACGTGGTGAGCGGTGTGCTTACCCAGGAATATGGGAAATTAAACACTTACAGGCTGCCTGCCTATCATCGTCTCGATCTTTCGGCAACGCTCACCCCAAAAAAGAAGGCTGGGCAAAAATGGGAGCAAAACTGGGTGTTCAGTATCTATAATGTGTATAGCAGGCTCAATCCTTATTTCATTTATTTCGACCAGGAAGGCAGCGCCTACAGTGGCGAGCTGAGCATCCAGCCAAAACAGGTTTCCCTGTTCCCCATCATACCCGCGGTGACCTGGAACTTCAAATTCTGATTTTTTTCGAAAGGCGCTAGTACAGTGATGACTTCCGGTTGTTTCTAAAGTATGTAAATGCTTACCTATGGAATACGTGATTCAGTCGAAAGCTGAGTATGATGCAGCTATGGAAACGATCAGGGAAATGATGCAGAGGGGAGAGGATAATTTGACGGATGCTGAGCGAAGTTCCTTTTTCCGGATCGCGGTTGCGCTTGAACGTTTTGAGAATTATTTCCTGGAAAAGAGTTTTTATTCTCCTTATATCTGCTGAGTTACAGATCATACCTGAAGCGCACTACAGCGCTCTTCATTTCATTGCTCGAGATCCTGATCTCATATTTTTTGCTGCCTGCCGTTACGATCATCAGTGAAGTATTTGGCGGGATGCGTCCCAGGTTTTCAGCATACATCATCAACTCATAATCAGTATTAGGCATGGCATTGATGTGCAGGGTGAGGGGTCGGTCGGTCAATCTTTTTTTGTGTAATAGCAGGGCGCCATTGAGGAAGATGCTAACTGTATCGTCATCTATTTCAGCATTGTCGTACAGATCGATTCGGATAAGTGATGTATCTACTTTGAGTGTTTGCACCAGGTCTTTTTCCCTTTGTTTAAGAGGGAGTTGTTGCTGGAGCCTGGCGAGACTATCATCCTGCTGGATCGTAACAGGAAAGATCGGTTGTGCTTCACGGTGAAGATCGATATTACCTGGCACGCAGGCGTTGTTATTACCCATTTCGTGACCACTCCATTGGCCTGTAAGCAGTTCATCTGCGCCCTGTTTCGCAAAACTCAGCTGATAGGTTTTGATACAGGGGATGCATTGTGGCGGCACATTGTAACTGAGCACACTGCTTTCTATCAGTACCAGTCTTTTCGTTTGTGCATTGTATCTGCCTTTGAAGATGGTTTTGGTGAATTGCTCCCTGCTCACGTAACTGTAGGCATTGCCCATGATCAGTTGCTCATTGCTGTAGTAGATATGCAGCTCCAGTCCATATTCCGGGAAACATCCCTGTGCGCCCTGCGTACGTTTGCCGCGCCAGATGCCGGTAAGGTTCTGGGCGATGGCCAGTTGGGAAATAAGTACCAGGGATAGAAGGAGAGCAGCCCGCATCAGGAGTATTTCCATTAATTTCCAACATCTCTATCAATTCCGCCATCAAAATTATGTAAGCGGTAATCAGGGTGTGGCCAGTCGCTCGCCTCTGGCGAGTGACTTGTATTTGCTCGCCTCTGGCGAGCGGGTGTGGACACGCAGTTCTTATTTCGGCTTTTCATATTTGAAAACCACCACGGCATTTTTTTGTTCGGTGGACGTGATGCGCACTTCGTAATATTTCTTGCCTGCATTCACTACCATCAATGATGTGTTCGGCGGGAATTCCCCGAGGTTTTCAGCCACCATCACCAATTCATGAAGGTCATCTTCTTCACTCAGTTCGATCTCGATGGTAAGCGGCTTGTCTGTCAACCGCTTTTTGGATAGCACCAGTTTTTTATTGTGGTAAACGGAAATGGTATCGTTATCGATGGTGCCGTTATCGTAAATATTGATAATAAGTTTTCTTGCGTCAGTAGTAATGGTTTGCACCAGTTCATTCTGCCTGCCGGAAATTACTTTCGGTGTGGGAAGCGTAATGCGGGGTTTCACATCCACTTTTTTGATGGTGTCCAGTTTCGGTTGAGGTGGAAGGCTGGTCAGTGGTTGCGGAGTAGCAGGTTTCACTACAGGCTGCTGCGTCTTTTTTGTAGTGTTGCTACTGGTTGTGGGCGTACTTTTTTTAGTACCTGAACTTTTTGTGGTAGTGGTGGTTTTGGCAGTTCCGGTGTTCGGTTTTGCTGCCGGATTTGATTTGGGTGCAGGTTTTGCAGGTGCAGCTTTGACTATTGGCGGTTTTTTCTCCGCTTCTTTTTTCAGCAGAAAGGGTTCCTTGTAGAAATCGGAAGTCTGCACTTTTCGCAGGAAAACCCTTCCACGTCCACAACTGGTGGAATCGGTAGTGTTCATGCTGCTGTAGGAACCTTCCAGGAATTCTTCATTGCCTATTTTGGAATACTGCAGAAAATACGTCATGATACAAGCATCGGACCGGCCGCTCATGCGGACTTCCACAATTTTCAATTCTTCAAGGAATACTTTGCCGGTGGAGGGATTCACTGTGCCCCGGCAGGTGGCTTTACCATAGAACACTGTAGTGAGGTAGGAGTAAGTGACCCCCTTAAAAGCTTTGGCGGACTGATCTACCTGTAATTCGATCTTGTACCGGCTTTCCTGTCCGAGCGCTTCCAGGTAACGTGCCTGCTCACCCTTAAAATTACCTCTCCAGATACCTGTAAGGTCCTGTGCAGATGCTGAAATGCCAATACCAATCAGAAGAAAGAATATAAATCGCTTCATGAATGTTCCCTCACTGTAGCAAATTAGTTAAAACCTTAGTTTACGACAAATATCGTAAGTGGCAGTCTGCAAATTCTTAGTTAAATTTGCAGACCCCGGTAGTGTTCAAGGGCAGGCTACGAAAAATCAAAGCCGCCAAGATACAGTATTCCGCGGGATCGGCCTCATAAAAAAAGATACACGGAGTTAAACATTATGATCAGGATTACATTCCCCGATGGAGCAGTACGGGAGTATCAAGAAGGAATTACTGCACTGGAAATAGCGAAATCAATCAGTGAAGGGCTGGCCCGAAAAGTGCTGGCTGCCAGCGTGAATGGCCAGGTGTGGGATGCCACGAGGCCGATCAATGAAGATGCAACGGTAAAATTGCTCACCTGGGATGATAAGGATGGGAAAGCTACTTTCTGGCATTCATCAGCGCACCTGATGGCTGAAGCCGTTGAAAGCATGTTCCCCGGCGCCAGGTTCTGGGTGGGGCCTGCACTCGATAACGGAGGTTTCTATTACGATATCGATCTCGGTGGCAGTTCCATTACAGAAGAGGACCTGGCAAAGCTGGAAAAGAAAATGAATGAACTGGCGAAGCAGAACAACCAATACGTTCGCAAAGCCATGCCCAAAGCAGAAGCCGTATCTTACTTCACTGAAAAAGGAGATGAATACAAACTCGATCTGATCAGCAATCTGAATGATGGCGAGATCACTTTCTATACCCAGGGCAATTTCACCGATCTCTGCCGTGGACCGCATATTCCCAGTACTGGCCCCATCAAGGCCATCAAGCTCACCAATATTGCCGGCGCCTATTGGAAAAATGATTCCAGCAACAAGATGCTCACCCGCATCTATGGTATCACTTTTCCGAGCCAGAAAGAACTGGATGAGCACATTCAAATGCTGGAAGAAGCTAAGAAGCGCGACCACCGCAAGCTGGGCAAGGAACTCGGCATCTTCACCATGGACGATGATGTTGGTCCTGGTCTTCCACTCTGGATGCCCAACGGAACCATCATCATTGAAGAGCTGGAAAAACTGGCCAAGGAATCGGAACAGGCTGCCGGTTACAAACGTGTGGTAACGCCACATATCGCAAAAGAAAGCATGTACCTGACTTCTGGTCACCTGCCTTATTACCAGGACAGTATGTATCCGCCCATGGAGCTGGATGGTACCAAATACTACCTGAAAGCGATGAACTGCCCACATCACCACAAGATCTTTGCGGCGGAGCCACGCAGTTACAAGGACCTGCCTTTGCGCCTCGCTGAGTACGGGACCTGCTATCGTTATGAGCAGAGCGGTGAACTTTTTGGACTGATGCGCGTGAGATGCCTGCACATGAACGATGCGCATATCTATTGCAGCCGCGAGCAGTTTGCTGCCGAATTCCGCGCCGTGAACGACATGTACCTGAAATATTTCAACATCTTCGGAATCGATAAATATGTGATGCGACTCAGTCTGCACGAGCCTTCCAAGCTCGGTCAGAAATACATCAACGAGCCGGAGCTCTGGCTGGAGACCGAAGAGATGGTTCGCCAGGTACTGAAAGAAAGCAATATCCCTTACGTGGAAGTTCCCGATGAAGGCGCTTTCTATGGCCCGAAGATTGATGTACAGATCTGGAGCACCATCGGACGTGAATTCACTCTCGCCACCAACCAGGTGGATTTTGCCCAGGGCAAACGCTTCCAGCTGGAGTATACCGGAACAGACAATACTCCCAGCACCCCGCTGATCATCCACCGTGCACCACTGGGTACCCACGAGCGGTTTATCGGCTTCCTGCTGGAACATTATGCCGGTAAGTTCCCAACCTGGCTGGCGCCGCTGCAGGTGAAGATCCTGCCGATCAGCGACAAGTTCCTGCCCTACGCAAATACTCTTTTAGAATCTCTGAAAAATGCGGATATTCGTGCAGAGGTAGATGATCGCAACGAAAAGATCGGTAAGAAGATCCGCGACACTGAGCTGATGAAAGTTCCGTATATGTTCGTTGTAGGAGAGAAAGAGATGAATGAAAATAAAGTATCCGTGCGCAGACAGGGTAAAGGTGACCTGGGAGCGATGGATATTGAAACCATGATCAACCAGCTCAGGCAGGAGATCAAAACGCGGAAATCAGAATAGAAGTGGCCCGCGACCAAAGTCCACTTTGAAACTTTAAAATTGTAAACGTAAAAATTGTAAATGGCATTTCCACCAAGACCACCGAGAGGTAACTTTAATCCGCGTTTCAGAAAAGAACAGCAACAGGAACATCGTACCAATCACATGATCAGGGTACCGCAGGTGCGGTTAGTAGGAGATAATGTGGAAGTTGGCGTCTATAACACGCAGGATGCTCTGCGTATGGCGCAGGAACAACAACTTGATCTGGTTGAGATTTCCCCGCAGGCGGATCCCCCGGTGTGTAAGATCATTGATTACAATAAATTCCTCTACGAAAAGAAGAAGAAGGAAAAAGAGATGAAGGCCAAAAGTAAAACGGCTGAGGTTAAAGAGATCCGTTTTACACCAGGTACCGATGATCACGATTTCGATTTCAAAGCACGCCACGCAGAATCCTTCCTGAAAGAAGGCAATAAAGTAAAAGCCTATGTTCAGTTCAAAGGCCGCGCCATCATGTTCAAGGAAAGAGGTGAACTGGTACTGTTGAAATTTGCAGAACGTCTTGCCGAAGTTGGCCAGCCCGAAGGGCTTCCCAAACTGGAAGGTAAGCGTATGCTGATGATCATCGCGCCGAAGACCGCCAAGAAGAAGAAAGAAGGTCAGGAATAATCCTGATCCCTTCCAATCAATGTATAGAAGGTTGTACCTGTTTCCAGGTGCAACCTTTTTTATGCTGCGGGCAGTCGCTCGCCTCCCGGCGAGTGACCTGTATTGGTTCGCCTCCGGCGAACATTGTACCGCCTGCTGCGAAATACTGCTTAAGAATCCGATCGGTTACATTTATTTTTGCAGCAAATACAGGAGCATGAGACGTGATGTTTTTCAGGCCATCGCAGACCCCACCCGCAGACAGATCCTTCAACTGCTGAGCAGACAACAACTGACGCTCAACGGTGTTACCGAACATTTCGATATGAGCAGACCCGCCATTTCCAAACATATCCGCATCCTCACTGAATGCGGACTGGTCACCATCAAACAACAGGGCAGGGAAAGATACTGTTATGGAGAGCTCAACAAACTCAAAGAAGTGGCAGACTGGCTCAAACCTTACCAGATATTCTGGAATAACAAAATGGATGCGCTCGAAAAATTCCTCCACAACACCAATGAAAAAAAGCCCAGATACAAAAAGTAAGAAACTTACTTCCTGATTTTGCAAATTTTTTTCTTCATTCCCGTAGTTAAACCGGCAGAAATTACATAGCAGAATTTTACGGGATTCTTCTTAGCTTCCATAGGTTATTAGCAAACTTTGATTACTTTTATTTCGTTGTAATCAGCCATTCACTTTCCCTTCATTCAAAATGCATCGCATCATTGTGCGATAACGGAGATCCTTATCCGTGTTGAATTTTATAAACTAACATGATTCTCTCATGGTCTATTCTGATGATGAACTCCTGCAATTGTTCAATGATGGTACGGAGCGGGGATTCAATGGAGTGTACGAAAAATTTTGCCTGAAAGTATATCACTATGTACTTCGGATGGGCATCGGTAAAGACGATGCAATGGATATTACAACCGAAACCTTCATCAGGCTGTTCAAAAGGAAAAAAAAATTCGAACGGCTCAATAATATTCTTGCTTACCTGCTCACCACTGCCCGGAATGCTACTATAGATATGGTCCATCAAAAAATGAAAATGGGACAAATGAAGGCAGACTTGCATGCATTAAGAAATGAAGACGCATCTGCAGAATTCTGCGAAGAAGTGACACAGGAAACCCTGAAAGCTGTGCTGGATGAAATAGACAGGCTGCCCAATCAGTGCAGGACCATTTTCATTCTAGCCTTCCTGCACGGAAAAAGCAACAGTGAAATTTCCTCTCAGCTTAATATCGTGGAAAAGACCGTGAGGAACCAGAAACATAAAGCAAGGCAGCATCTTCGCATGACGATCCCGCTGAAAAACTGGCTTAAGAACTGGGTACTCGGTCTTGTTGCCTGATAGTTATCCACTTTTCCAATTTTCCTTTTTGAAAAAACGGGACAAACGGCCCATTTCCCGGTTTTATATATGAGAGCATCCTTCTCAATGATACTTTATGCCGGAAACTGTAAAAAAGATAGCAAGCCTCATTTTGAAATACTGGAGGCAGGAACTGGAAGAAGATGATCTGAATGAACTGCTTGACTGGGCCAATCATACGCCCGCCAATAAGGAAGCATTTGCCAGGCTCATCAATCCGGACTTCATTGTTGGCAGGCTCCGTGAACTGACCCTGGTGAAGCAGGAAATGAAGCAAAGGGTCCGGACAGCACTGCAGCTCAGTGAACCGGAAGTGCAGGAAGAAGAGGAGATAACGGAAAAGGACAAACGACAATTTCGAATCTTTGATTTTCACTGGTGGAAATGGGTAGCTGCAGTAATCCTGCTGCTGATTGCCGTATTGTTGTTCTTATGGTTCAACCAGTCCTCTTCCCGAAGTAAAGTAAGCACTGCAGAAGCCAACATTGCGGTGGAGGCAGAAACCGCAGAGCTGCCGGCACGAAGCCAGGTCAGGTTTGAAGATGGCAGGCTCTTATATCCCGATACCATGCGTTACGGCACTGTGCTGGAATATGGTCGATTGAAGCTGACCAGGGAGCCAGGTGGTGTTCGCTTCATAACAATTGCTGCAAACGATATTGCTGACAGCGCATTGTTCGCTACCATTACCACACCACCGGGGGAGAAACTTACCGTTTGGTTGCCTGATGGCACGGAAGTGAAATTGAATGGAGCCTCCCTGCTGCGATTCCCTGAAAGGTTCAGTGCCCGGGGCCGTGCTGTGGAAGCCAGCGGCGAACTTTATTTTGATGTGTTGCAGCAGGGTGCCGGCGGAACCAGTAATCCCTTTTTCGTGCATACCTCAGGCATGAATATGGAAGCCCGGGCGGCCCGCTTTAACGTGCATGTATATTCGCAGGAAAAGCTGGCTGCAGCAACGCTGGAAGCAGGCAGCCTGCGTGTATGGAAACAGGTTTTGCATACAGGCCCGGGTTTAAACAGAAAAGACAGGCTTGATGTGGTCCTGGAGCCCGGACAACAGGCGCAGGTCAGCAACAGTACAGATGGATCGGATATGGGTGGGATCCGGGTGGACAAAGCAGACCTGAAGGAAGTATTATCATGGAAAAACGAACAGTAGAATAAATAAAAAAACACCGTGTAGCCGGTTAGCCATTGCAGGCAGCTCCGGTACACAGAGTGAAAACCAGGAAGGGGCTAATCATTGAATTAATTGCACATTGGTTCCGGAGGCGGAAGAGGCGGGAACGGTCTGTATATAACGCGGGTGCCGGTAGCACAGGGCAATTTTAACCACCCATATTTGGTTTGCCGGAGCGACAGGGCATTCCAATGTATAGCCCATGAATACCGGAAAGACATTTGATTATGCTGACCCTCTGCATCCTGAACATAATCAAAGAATCCCCCGTGCTTCATAGTTACGCACTACCAGCAACCCGGTTATTACAGCTACTTCTCAAGGGCCTTATAGTGTGATCGACATAAATGACAATATTGCTGAAAGCTCACTTTTCATATATGCTTCATTTCAAATTTACCTCCGTAGTTTCTGTTACCTTTATGAATTCGGGATAAAAACTTTCGTAAAAAATAACATTGAAACTCAGTGGCGTAGGAGGGATGTATGTAAGTGGTAACACGTAGATATTCGTATATGCTTAGACGTAAAGCCGGGTATTTACTGCATTTTTATTGGTTGATTCCCTATAGGTTCAGTAGATTTATAACCATTAGCATTCTTTGTTCCGGTCCCAGGCAAAACTTTTGGTTAAGGCTCTACTTTTTTCATTCTTCCGCTTATTGGTTTTTTCCCAACTTTTTTCCTGCTTTCCACGTACCTGTTGGTAATCTGAGATGAGTAACAGAAATCAGGTACTATGAACATTGGAACTTGCGTTGTATCTTGCCGCCAATTTCCCTCAAACGGGGTATTATTGGCGCGAATATTGCGTAATATGCCCGGATCCGGAAACGGAACTTCCCCCAATCTCCTTTGACCGAAATTGTCCAGGCCCTTATCGGAAAACTGCTTTACACTTTTCTGAAACCAAAAAATCTCTGTATGCGCAAGCTATTGCTATGTTGCTTACTCTTACCGTTGGCAGGTTACTCCCAGCAAAGACTTCATCTTACGCTCCTGGGTGGATTTTCCAATTACCAGGGTGATCTTCAAACAAAGTATTTCACACTCAACCAGGCCAACCTTGCTGTTGGCGCCGGTCTGCAATATGATATCACTCCTCATATTGCCGCCAGGATTGGTTTTCATTACGGCAGCCTGGAAGCAGACGATAAACAGAATACCGGCCTGCTCCGCGCACGTAACCTCAACTTCCACACAAAGCTTGTGGAAGGCAACCTGCTGCTGCAATACACCCTGTTCGATCTTTCAGAAAGGCGCCTCTCTCCATATGTTTTCGCCGGTGCGGCCATCTATCATTTCGATCCATACACTTACGATACCCTCGGTAATAAGATCTTCCTGAAACCCCTGAGTACAGAAGGGCAGGGGCTTTCTCAGTATCCCAACCGCAAAGAGTACATGCTCACTCAATTCGCCATTCCATTCGGTGGAGGCGTGAAGTTCCGTGTGTCTGAAAATGCCACGCTGGGTTTTGAAGTGGGTATCAGGAAACTCTTCACAGATTACCTGGATGATCTGAGCACACGTTACGTTGATCCCATGGTACTGGCATCGCAGCGCGGGTTGAAAGCCGTTGAAATGTCTTACAGGGGAGGTGAACTGAAAGGCGGTAATCCCAATTATCCTGCACTCAATACTGTGCGTGGAGGAGAAAAGAACAAAGACTGGTATTATATCACTGGTATTACACTCACCATCGGACTGGGAGGTAAAGGTGGCGGTGATTCCTATTCCGGCTGGAATGGAAAAAGGTCGCAACTGGGCTGCCCCAGGGTACGACAGTAGAAAAATACTGAACTCAATAATAGGTTGAACCATCTTGTATCGCATGCAGGGCTGTGATGATCTCACGGGTATCTGCATGCGATTTTACTATCATGCCTTCAACGCCCAGTTCCTTCAGTTCACCGGAAGGAATCCGTTCGCCAAACAAAGTGGTCACCAGTATTTTTACGGCAGGGAAATTAGTTCGAAGCCAGCGGAGAACAGTCATACTGTTATTGCGGCTGCTCTTAAAAGCGATGATGGCTATATCCGGAATCCCGGAATGATTCAAAGCCGTTTCAAAGCCTTCTTCCATCCTGATTGTGTTGATCACAGAAAAGCCGTTTCGATTCAAGAAATCTCTCAGCACTTCCCGATAAAGGTCATGATCATCCGCAATCATGATTTTGATCATGGTTAGCATACATTAATGGTTAATGATCCCGGAAATTTTAAAATAGGGTACGGATCATTTATGCCGATCAATCAACTGTGGATGATAAATAAGGATCAGTAATTAAATAATGGGATTATAAGAAGGAGAAGGTTTGCAATAGAAATGATGCACTGGAAAAAAAGGTCCGTGTAAAAACGGATACCAGATTGAAATTACTATTACTTTGGTAATCAGAAAAATAATATGTCGTTAATTGCATCAGTTCATTGTATCATGGTAATTCAAACTACATCGTCTGCTAACTGTTCAACATAATTATTGAACATGTTCAGGTATGGCCCAAATTCCTTAAATTGCCATACGCATCATCTTACTGTACAGGTCCAGGCTCTGGTAATAGGCATTAAACCTTTTTTACCATACTTACCAATTAGGAACCTATGAGATCATGGCTCCCTGTGACTCTTATTCTATCTGCATTGCTTTGCCGCCAGGGTTCAGCTTCCGCCAGCGATAAGGACAGCCTTCAGGTATTCTTCCGCCGTATATTGCTCCAGAACCAGCAACAAAAACTTCCGGATTCCAGCTACATCAAAAAAATGGATTCCACTGTTTTCCACTGCTTCGACAGACCGGATTTCCCACAACTCCTGGAACAATACCGGCATATCGTTTTCAATGACACTGCATTCAGAGAAAGACGGATCATTTATTTTCAATACCGGGGAATTCATAGTGTAAACAATAATAGTACCGGGCAGAGTATTTTCTGGTTCGGTAAGATGGCTGAAGAGGCAAAAGCCCAGCACAACACTGCACGCGAACTGGCTGCCAACCGCGCCATGATCACCATATTTGCCGATAATGAAGACTATGAAAAATGTTACCAGCGTTTCGATTCCATAGCTCCGCTACTCAAAACGCAGGCCGATTCTGCTGTCTGGGGAAAAGCCAAAGGCATCATGATCGAAAATGTTTGCGGTATCCTCGGAGCCATGACCAGTCTTTTTTATGAACAAAGGAAATACACGAAGGCATCAGAAGCCGAAGCGATGCTCCATCGGGTAATGGAAGCAGTGAGCAGTGCTCCTGCGAAATATGAGCCCTTCCTCAGTAAGATACGTATCTCTGCTACCGAAGCTGCTTTTGCCAAAGCACGATATGAACAGGAAGATCCAAAGCTGGCAGATTCAGCCTTCCATCAAACCCTTTACTGGATCCGTTCTTCCACCACCATGAGTGAGGCCATGAAACCATTCTTCGAATATGATGCTTACAAAGCAGCGATCGAATATTTCATGGAAACGGGGAGAACAGACAGCGCCGCCAAATACCTGGCCCTGTTGCACCAGATGGACCTGCCCATCATCCGCGCCCGCAAGCAACAGTTCTATCACGAACAAATGGCCCTGCTGCTGCGGGGCAAAGGAAAACTGGCGGAAGCCTATTCGCACAACCAACTGGCCCTGTCGCTGAAAGACAGTGTGCTCAAAGCCACCCTCACTGACAGGGATAATAACGTATACGCACAAACGCAAATGGAATATAGTCGAGCTTTGCTGAACGAGGCGGAAGATGCCCGCGCCAAAGCGGAGCAGAAGAATATCTATCTCATCCTGCTGATCGTTTCCAAGCTGGTGCTTTTTACAGTACTGTTCTTCTGGCTGAGGCAAAGGCAGCGAAATAAATTCCTGAATGCCAAACTGCGTATGGCGCGCAATATCCATGATGAGATCGGGCCTCAGCTGCTCTACATCAAATTGCTGGCGAGAAAGGAAAAAGAAAGCGTGGCCGCTGCTTCGCCCCACCTGGTGCAGATGGAAGGGGCCATTGGCACTGTAATGGAAACGGTGCGCGGCCTATCACACGATCTCAAGTCGGACCTGGAACTTTCCACCACGCAATTGTATGAAGATGTACGCGCGCTGCTTGAAAAAACGGAAGCGCTCACAGGCATCAATTATCAATTCTATTTCAATAAGAAAGACAAGCCCCTGAATTATTTTCAATACCAGCATCTGCGCAATATTCTCTCGGAACTGGTGAACAATACGTTGAAGCATGCAGAATGGAGCCGGATAGATACCATGCTGCAGGTATTATCCCGCAGGATCAGGATCGTATACACCGACAATGGACAGGGCTTCGAACCTGCCTACGAACAAAAGAACGGCATTGGTCTGGCCAATATCAGGGAGCGGGTACACAAGCTCCGTGGTGAACTGAGCCTGCGCAACAATTATCCCGAAGGTTATACTATCGAAATAAATATCCCATTTTCATGAAACCACCTTATCAATCAGTACTTGTGATAGATGATCATAAAATGATCATCAATGGCATCAGGGTAACCATCCAGCATCTCTTCGAACAATTTCACGAAGCTTATTCCGGTGAATCCGGCGTGGAGCAGGCAGTGAAGCACCAGCCGCAACTGGTGATCGTGGACTTCCGTTTGCCGGACATCGAAGGGAATATGGTAGTGAAAGAAGTCAGGTACAAATGTCCGCAGAGCCGGATACTGGCCTATAGTTTCAACTTCGACGAAAATGCCGTGAACAAGATGTTCTCCGTAGGTGTAAACGGCTATGTGCTCAAGAACGAAGATGAAGGCGAATTCCTTAAAGCCATTGAAACCATCATGCTGGGCAGGGACTATTATTGCCGCGAGGCCCGCAATCATATCATCAACCGCATTTCTTTCCAGGACGATAATACAAAGCACCTGATCCAGGACATGGAGTTCACCAGCAAGGAAGTGGAGATCATCCGCCTGATCTGTTACCAGAAAACCGCCAGGGAGATCAGTGACCAGGTCTATCTCTCCGAGCGCACCGTGGAACAGTACCGGAGCAATATCAATAAAAGGATCGGGGCCCGCAACCTGGTGGGCGTGATAAAATTCGCCCTGAAAAACGGCCTCATCCGGATCGAAGAGTTGTAGTAACTTGCGGGCCATAATCTGGAACCATGGCATTCAGCAATCAGCAGCAATTCATCAATGAACTGGAAAAGGCAGGGGAACTGATCCGCATCAAAACCTATGTGGACCCCAAACTGGAGATAGCAGAGATCACAGACAGGATCAGCAAAGAGCCCGGTGGCGGTAAAGCACTCCTGTTTGAAAATACCGGGTACGATTTTCCCGTGCTGATGAATGCCTATGGCAGCGAACGCCGCATGTGCCTGGCGCTCGGCGTGGAAAAACTGGATGATATCGCCGCAGATATCGAACATCTTTTCAAACTCCTCACAGGCCCCAAAGAAAGCCTGCTCGACAAGCTTCGTCTTCTTCCCAAGCTCAGTGAATTTGCCAGCTGGATGCCCAAAGTGAAAAAGGGCAGGGGCGCCTGCCAGGAAGTGGTGATGGCAACGCCTGATATCTCCAAACTACCCGTGATCACCTGCTGGCCCAATGATGGCGGCCCCTTCGTTACACTTCCCGTGATCCATACAAAAGATCCCAATACCAATATCCGCAATGTTGGTATGTACCGGATGCAGGTATTTGGCCCTACGCTCACTGGTATGCACTGGCATCGCCACAAAGTAAGTGCAAGACATTTCAGCGAATACAAAAAACTCAATAAGAGAATGCCCGTGGCAGTGGCGCTGGGCGGCGACCCCGCATATGCTTACGCTGCCACTGCTCCTTTGCCTGATAACGTTGATGAATACATGCTCGCCGGTTTCCTTCGCAAGAAAAAAGTGGAACTGGTGAAATGTATCACCCAGCCTGAAATTGAAGTACCCGCTGACGCAGACTTCATCATCGAAGGATATGTGGACCCCAATGATGAGCTGATCTGGGAAGGTCCTTTCGGAGATCATACCGGCTATTATTCGCTGCCCGACTGGTATCCTAAATTCCATATCACTGCTATCACTCATAAGAAGGATCCTGTATATCCCGCTACCATCGTGGGTATTCCGCCTCAGGAAGATGCATGGCTCGGGAAAGCGACAGAACGCATTTTCCTGGCTCCCATCAAAATGACCATGGTGCCGGAGATCCTGGATATGGATATGCCGGTGGAAGGCGTTTTCCATAACCTGGTGATCACGAAGATCCAGAAAGATTACCCCGGACAGGGGTTGAAAGTGATGAATGCCATGTGGGGGGCAGGTCAAATGATGTTCAACAAGATCCTGGCGCTCACTTCAGCCAACGAGTTCCCTTTAACTGATTACAAGAGACTGGCGCAGGATGTGTTCAGTAACCTGAACCCCGCAACAGACCTGAGCTTTACACAGGGGCCAATGGATGTGCTCGATCATAGCTGCAGCAAGCTTGGCTTCGGTGGTAAGATGTGCATCGATGGTACTTTCAAATATGAAGAAGAAACGGATACCAGGTACGCACTTGCCAAAAAGCAGGTGAGCATCAACGTTGGTGATCTCAAAAAATCATTCCCTGAGATCAGCAGTATCAATACAAAACTGCTGGCAATAGATATTCCCTGCATTGTGGTAAGTGTGAAGAAGAACCGAAAGGGGCATGTGAGATCCCTGCACCAGGAACTATGCAGCAATCCTGCACTCCAGGGAATCAAGATGGTCCTGTACGTGGAGCATACGGTAGACGCGAATGATCTGCCGGTAGCGCTCTGGCGTTTCTGCAATAATCTCGATCCCAAAAGAGATCATGTGCTTTCCGAACAACCATCTGCAGCGGAACCCGGCAAGGTCTGGGCCTGCATGGGCCTCGACGGTACGCTGAAAACGGCTGAGCTGGATGATTTCCACCGCGACTGGCCGAATATCATCGTAGCGGCAGACGAGACCATCGCTGCGGTAGACAAAAAATGGAATGAACTTGGCATCGGCAAATTCATTCCATCTCCATCTTTAAAATATAAAGACCAGGTTTACGGCCAGGAGGCTGTTGCCAGATCCTGACCAACTGATCATGCTTTCTTCTTGAATACGAACTGCTCACTCAGTTTGTCGAACAGGAGCTTGTAAAACTCCCTGAATGCAGGGTATTCCTGTACGTCATAGTAGGGGCGCTTGAATTCCAGGGTGATCCTGTATCCTGCAGTATTGCCTTTCACTTCTATGAAGCGACGGAAAATAATACTGGTGTCTGGCATGATCATACCAATATTCTTCGGTGGCGTTTCAAATTCGTAGCCCTCAGGTATGGTGATATTCCCGGTGAAAATATAATGCTGGTTATAACCGAAATCGATATTCGTCTGGCGCTTGTCGGCTGTGAATGGATTCTTGCTGAACCCGCCAAAGAGATTGGGTGAAAAGAACCTGTATTCACCGGAAGAATTCACCGGCAGCGAAAATTTCAGGTGCTGGTTCAGCGGCAGTGAATCCTCGGATTCTTTATCATTCTCCACAACAAGGTCTGTTACTTTCACATCGCCTTCACTGAAGAATTTTGCAGTAAATTTATCTTTTCCCTGCCTGTAGGTCCGTAACCTGGATACGCGTCCATAATCGAAAGAGTTTACCTGGCATTCGCCGGTGAGCAGCCCATCTTCATCGATCTTACCATTCACATTAATGAAGTGGCGTAAAGTGTTCCTGCTTGTCCAGAGCTGAATGAATTGCCCGCTCTGGCCTTCCAGCATATAGGCTTCCGTTCCCAGCACATCTTCCGGAATGAGATAGGGAGTGTTGGCTTTGTCCGAAGCGTCCAGCAAATAGTTGTTATCCCCGATGAAAACCAGTACCAGCACATTGTTGAACTGCTCCATGAAAGGGTAGGTGGCGTTCACCTGCCCGTGGTCCCTGGTGCTGGCCAGTACGGGTCTGGCGTCGAAGTCTGCATCGCGCAGGAGATTGAGCAGAATGAGGTTGATATCTCCGGAAGAACCCGCTTTCTTCGCATAGCTTTCTTTCACGCTGGTGCAGTAGAAATCGTTATGTCCGTCCCATGCCATGCTCTTCTGCACATGATAGAAAATGGCGCTCATTTTCTCGAAAGGTGTATTGGCTTTGGCTGTGATGGTGTTCATGGCATCATTCTTCAGCAGGTTCTTTTTGATCTGCTGACCAAATGCGGGGTGTTCCATCAGGTTCTTTGTAAGTCCAGCCCAGGTATTGGTAAGGTTTTGCGGCATCTGGTTGGGGAACTGTACGCTCGACAACTGGAAATTCACACGCTGGAGATAATCCCTTACTGCGCCCATATACGGTTCATCTTTCAGGGCGGGCACATTCTTCATTTTATAGAAGTATTCATGTGTGTTGTACTGGATGATCTCCCTGTTGTATTGAATGCTCTGACGGAACTCATCCCTTTTCTGTTCAACGGGATGACTCATATGTGCATTGGTGGTGAATTTGAAATATTCGGGTATAGCAACCCGGTAGGCGCTCACTTTAGTGGGGATCCTGTCCTGGAAGATCCAGGGCTCGATATTGGTAACGCTTTCACGGATGATGGTGTAACGGTATTCGAGAATGCTTTCGCCGATTTTCACATCAGGGAATGTGAATTTGAGTGCGGAAACATTCGAATTCACTTTTTCCCTGTACATGGATTTTTTGTCCACTTTTGTTTCCCTGATCTTTCCGGATGGGTCCAGGTTGTAAGTAACTGCATCTACGTCCAGCAGCTTTTCGTAGTTGTCGTCCGAATAATAAAGGAGCTTGATGGTGGCGCGGTCCATGCCTTTGTCTTTGAAGATCTTTAGTCTTACCCTTTTTTCGATCTTCATGGCAAATATCCAGTGGTTGCCACGCTGGAATTCTATCTCGCCGGATTCCAGCAGTATCATGGCTTCTGCATCTTTTTCCAGGTCACAGGCTTTGAGCTCCAGCTCGGCTTTGTCTATTTTTCCAAAACCGGGCAGGTCTTTGTCTTTCTGCGCATGCAATGCCAGTACCGGCCAGCAGGCGAAAGCCAGAAGTAATAATTTCTTCATGAGGTTTAATTTGTTTTAAGAGTACAGGGCTGGTACACTTATTCGCCGATGATCACCAGCCTGGCGCCATCGGTCTTGTTTACCGACTGAAAGAAATCAGCCAGTGCATGGTATTCCTTTGCAGGGATAATATGTTTTTTCAGGTTAAGCTGTGAGATGATGGTGATGCCGTTACCGGAGGCGTTTTTGATCACTTCTTTGCGATAGTAGCCATATGGAGTATCCAGCTCTTTCACGGGTGGCAATCCTTCCACGGTGAATCCATCTGGTAGCAGGTAAACGGTGGTATCGGTTTTTTCGTAAGGGAACTCGAAGATGAAATCTTTGGTGCGGTTGCTGTCAGGCTTGATGTTTTCATCGCAGATATTGTACATACGAGGGCGGAAGAAGAACTTGTTGCCGGCTTTGAAATCGTATACCTGGTCGTACGTAAAATTGATCCTGAAATTCTTGTTACCTGTTGCTGGCAGCTCTTCGAATTTGAAGTCTTCCGGTGATTTGTATTCGAGATACTGTACCAGGAATCTTTTCAGTTCTTCCCTTTCCAGTTGTTGAGCGTAATGGAAATGTTCCGAGAAATTGCCGGAGCAGGTGATATTGGCCGTCATTTCAGCTTCGCCATCCTTGTTCACTTTTATCTCGGATCTGGTGATGAGTTTGTTTTGATTGCTTTTGCTTTTGGGTGTTGCTACCAATTTCCCTCCTTCGGGCAGGAGCAGCAGCGCATACTTGTTTTCTGTGAAGGAACCCAGGTCATTCATTTCCCGCGTATTGCTGGTACATTCAAGCCACACGGTATCCTGCTGAAATGGCACGCAGAGGATCACGTGGTTGAAGCGGTTGGCGGCGAAGTTGGGGTCAACGGGTGGGTTATTGTATTCGGCATTGATCAGGGCCGGATAAGAATTGATGTCCACGGCTTTCAGCATGTAGCGCATGTAATTGGTAAGGGCCTTGCAATCTCCATACTTCTTGTCGTCCACAAAGGATACAGCAAAGGGTTTGAAGCCTCCGATACCCAGTTGGATACTCACATAGCGGTTATTCTTCTGCAAATGCCTGTAGAGTATTTTGATTTTTTCACGGGGATCAGTAACCGGAGCGATCATCTTTTTGATCTCTTCCATGCGAGAAGCGGTAAATGGTGTTGGGTCCTCGTATAACGGCCATGCCCATTGCCCAAATTCTTTCCATGTGTTGGAGCTGCCCTTTGTACCATCATATTCGAATTTGCCGGGAGCTACCTGGATATGCGGGTAATTGACAAAGGAACTCCAGCTATTCCTTTCCGAACGCATGGCTTTCAGGTTCTGCGCCTTCCATTGATAGGTGATGGCGTCGGCAGTTTTAGTTACTTCCGGCTTCAGTTGGGTATTACCGATTTTGTAATGAATATCCAGGTCCTTAGGCACTTTGATCTGGTAACTGAAATTTTCAACCGAACGGTTGGGCGACTGGATCACGGAAGCGGGCAGTCCGATATAGCTTGTCACTTTCCGGGTATAGCTGACCTCGATAGTACAGGGGTAATCTGCGGAAGGCACATAGAGCCGCATCAGTTTATTGTCTGTATGCAGGCTCACGTTATCATTGTAGGCAACGGTTTCGAAGTCTTTCTTTTTGAATTTCTTTATTTCCAAACCCAACGCATTGTAAAGTTTCACTTCGATATCATCGATCTTTTCGAACTTGTCGAACGCGTATTGCTGGTGCAGGTATCCTGCCGCATCTTTGTTCAGCAGGGTGATGATCTGGTGGCTGCTGAGATTGTAACGTGAAGGTGAAAAGATCTCGATGGATTCTTCATCGAGCCTGGAAACCGCGTCTGCGCCTTTTTTGAGGCTGTCCGGAATGGTGAGCGCAGAATAGCGCACCAGGTCAGCGGGTGTTTGAGCGGAGGTTCCGGTTGAGAAGGCAGCTAATATAAGGGCTGCCGCCAGGATTTTCTTCATAGTGGTTTTACTGATTTTTTTCTTTTAAGATGACCTGTTCATTCAACATATTGGTCATCTTCTTGAAGAATTCTTTCAGGGTGCTGTATTCGCCGGAATCGAATACGCTTCTGTTGAATTCTATCCTGAACAGTACGTTCAGTTTATTATTCGCAAATGTAATATATCTCGCGCAACTGATGCTATTATCCTGCGTGATCAGCCTGGTATCTTTGGGCAGGCTTTCCGGTACCCATCCTTCCGGCAGCGCAACCAGTTCCAGTATCTCCTGATGCTGCAGGTAGCCATAATTCACATCTGTGAACCGGATATCTGAAATAAAAGGATTGGAATGCAGCCCGGAGAACATATTCAGGTTCAGCAGGCGGTATTCGCCGCTGGCGTTGATAGGGACCTGGTAATTGAATCTCTGCTCCAGTGGCAGTGAATCATTGTCTGCATTCCTGACTTCGAAACTATCTGTTTTGATACCGGGATGCTCATTGGTAAAATATTCGGATAGCAGGAATTCCTTGCTTTTTTGCAATGCCTGTTTTCTCTCAAGCCTTGCATAGTCGTAACTCCTGGCTAACACTTGTCCATTGATCATTCCGTCTTCAGAAACGGTAGCAGTTAAAATGATCTTATTCCTGTTTTTCTTTTGCGTTTCTTCGAGATCGATAATGCCGCCTTTCTTCCTGTCTACAAGATATGCCTTCGAGTTCACTACATCCGGCGGGTACATATCTGGTGGTGTATAGATGCCTGCTGCATCCAGTACATATTTTTTATCGTTGATCACTACCCAGGCCAGTATTTTGTTGAACTGGTCGAGGAACGGATAGCCCTCCCTTACTTTACCGTGATCACGTTCGCTGACCAGCAGGGGATATACTTCCAGATTGGCTTCTTTCAGCAGGTTGATCAGCAGCAGGTTTACTTCAGCGCTGTTGCCTACTTTGTTTTTCCAGGCATCTTTCACGCCGTCCTGTATATAAAGCGTGCTGGCGCCTTTGCTGAAAATATTTTTATGAACGTATTGATAGATCAGGGACATCCTTTCATAGGGATCGGAAAGCAATTTTGCCTTGTTCAATAAATCATCTGCTCCCACATTGCGGTTGAGCTGTCCGCCAAAGTTTGCATCGCTTAACAATTCCCTGCTCAATTCAGCCCAGGTTGTCATATAACGGGTCCGCCCGCCGAATCTGCCGGCATAACCGGCGAGCTGGAATTCCACTTTCTGCAGGTAATCGCTTTTGGCATCCATGAATGGTTCATCGCGCAGTCCGGCAATATTCTTCATTTCAAAATAGGTGGTGCCATTGGCCTTATCAGTCTTCACAACAATTGGAAGCGATGGCGACTTGCTCACTTTGTAGGCGAACTCATAATTGGGAAGGATCGCCAGGTCATAACTGCTGAGCATGGTGGGTAGTTCAGTTTGGAAATACCAATCCCGAAGTCCGTTGTAATTTTTTGAGATCCTGCCGTATTCATATTCGATGATACTGCCCACGCGGACGCCGGGCAGTGCGAACTTCTTTTCGGACCATTTATCATTCACTTTGCTGTCGAAGATGGCAGAACTGGCCAGTTCTTTTCTTTCTTCACCACCATCGGGGTTTACGTTCACCACCACGGCGCGGATATCGAATAAACTTTCAAAAGCTTCTTTGGAATAATAATAGATGCTCACATCTGCAAGGCGGATCCCTTTTGGTTTCAGGATCTTCATCCTGATCCTTCTTTTGGTGATCAGGTTATGATCTTCATTGTGATTGGATTCAGCCTTGTCCAGGATGATCACTGCTTCTGCTTCGGGATCGAAGTCGCAAACTGTGATCGCTTTTTCATCCGCCATGAATTGCCCGAATTCAGGAACCTTCGTCTGACCTTTTGCATTTTGGACCAATGCAAAAAGCAAGATGGGAAGCACAAATCTCATAAGATGGTCTTTTAGTAGTTAGGGTCAGGGCTGATGACCGCAAGCTTAGGGATTAATTTACGCAAGTATAGTAAAAAAAATGTGAGGGTTCAATACAGGGGTGTTTGTGATTGACCTGGATCACTGTTTTTTCATCTTTTTAGGAATTTCAGCAATTTTCTGGCCCTGGATTGGAATGCCGGCGTTTCCTGGCTCCACCTGCCTTCGATGATAGTTATCAGCTCCGGAGCAATCTCCGGGTAATCCTTTGCCAGGTTTTGAAGAATAGAGAGTGAAAAAGCTTTCACGGCCGCTGCTTGATTGGGATCTGCAATGAAATCGAAGCAAATGCTCATCACGGTTCCCTGGTACTTTTCAGGAATGGTTACGTATTGCAAACTGCGAACAATATTACGTGTAACAGCATTATGTGTATCCGGCTCCTGCAGTTTGCGGAGTAGTTGTGCATACCAGGGTTTTATCAGTTCCGGGTATGCCTCCACGCAGCAGCTGAGTGGCCAGGCGGCCCTTTGCGTTACGCGGTATTCTCCATTGAGGAACAGCTTCATGAGTTGGGCAAATCGTTCCCTGTCATTACCGATATAAGCGGTAATGCGCATGCATTGGGCTTTGGAATGTTCTGCCAGTATGCTTTGTTCCAGGTCCATGGAATGATTTAGCTGTTGGCGAAATCCAGTAATTTCTTTTTCAGTTTTGCGCGTTGTTTGGCAGGGATCACACCTTTGAGCCAGAGCTTCATACGACCACTGAAACTGCTTTTCATTTTCTGTGTTACATGATTGTTATGCAGTTCCACATAATAGCAGCTGTAAGGATTGGTTTGAAGATAACCTTCGTCCAGTACCAGCTGGCGGTAAGCCATGAAAAGCTCCTTGTTCAGTGGAAGATCAGCATCGGTATACCTGTTCTGCTGTTTATGGAAGAGCAGTCCCTGCTTGATGCCCACACTGCTGAAATGGTAGATGCTGAGCGGGTATTGCTGGTTGATGAACCAGTTGTTATTGTTCTTGCTCAATGTTCTTTCCTGCAGGTTCCAGTAAGCCACATTATAGCCCGGATGTTTGATCACGAAAACTGATTCGAAGAACACAGGTACAAGGTTCACCCATTTCTGGTCTACGAACAATCCGGCCGGGAAATCGAAATAGCAGAAATGGCGCAGGCGTTCAGCCCACCAGTCGAGGAATGCCGTTGTATTGGGGCCCTGGCGCAAGGAGAGGAAACCAAGATTGAAAGTGCCGGTTGAAAGATAGGAGATCTCCGTAGGATGCTTGCCATCCAGTTCCATGGGATGCAGGATATGGGGTGTAAGCAGGATCTCGTAAGCCTTGTGACCATCTTCCAGTTCCTGGAGCTTACGATAGATAAGCATGTCAGGATCCAGGAAGGTGATGTATTCCGCGTCAGGGTATTGTTTGAAAAGATGCTGAAAATAGAAAGGTTTGAGCGCTGTATTGAATTCCGCGATGCTGTATTTGATCGCAATCTCTTCCAGGTCCGGGATCCCGATCTGATCGCAGGGGAGGATGGTAACATCTTTGTACCAGTCGGCCAGGCGATCATCCATTTTGTCTACCAGTCCGATGATGAAATGATAATCATTGCCGGTTGCTGCCAGTGATTTGGCCAGCGCACGCGCCAGGGAAAGGTAGTTGTTGGAACAGATTGTAAAAGCGATCTTCATACGTCTAAGTTATAATTATTTGAATGGCTTTAAGCCACTGGTTGTCTGATCAGTTTTTTCCGGAAAGCCCAGATATCTTTATAGCACTGTAAAGTGTAGCGGATAATATTCCTGCCTTCGAGTTGAATTTGTTTTTTCAATACGAAATACATGATACTGCCGCCAATGATACTGTTGAGCACAGTGGCGTAAGCAGCGCCGATACCATCCCATTTCAAAAGACAGAGCCAGGTGGTTACCAAAGCAATTACCATCATCACGGCGCTTGTCCAGAAGTTCACCACCGGTTTCCCGATGGCATCTAACGTTGATCCATACTGGTAGCCGATAGGTTTTACCAGGCTCGCGAAAATAGTGATCTGCAATATGGGAATAGCGTCGTAATAATTGGGGCCGGCAATGATGAAGATGATGAATTTCGGGAACAGGAAAATGAAAATACAGATAGGGATGATAACAGCCAGGATGGTGCCCACCATTCTCTCGAAATAGTATTTCACTTTTCCAATGCCATGCTCTTCCAGGCTTTCCACGTTTTTGGGAAAAAGTACATCTGCTGCCGCCAGTGAAGGCACATCGATCATATTGTTGATACGGGCCACGGTATTGTAGTAACTCACATACTGTTTGCCGCTGAGCGGGTTCAGTGTATTGGCCGTGATGAAATGATCGAAGCTGCGGGTAACATTGGAGCAGAGATTGGTGCCGAAAATATATTTACCGAAGTGGAACATCCTTGCGATAATACTTTTATCGTAATGGAATTTCTTCATGAGGAACTGCTTCGCTGAGTTGAACAGGATAACAGTACCAGCCAGTAATGATACCAGTTGCAGGATCATCAGGTTCATCAAGGTAAAATGTTCCTTCGCAAAGAAGAAGAGGATGAGAATACCGATGAAAAAACTTCCCTGTCTTACGAAATACGCCCAGAAAATTTGCTGGAAATGATAACGGGCCTGCAATAATATTTCAAAGTGATTGAATGGCACCAGCAATATGATAAAAGCTGCGCTCCAATGGAGCAGGGGAATGAGATCGGGCGATTTGAGCAGGTTGCTGATCAGTCCGCTGCCGGCCACCAGTCCAATGAGGGCCAGGGCAGAGAAGAGAAGATTGATCACCATGGAAGAAGACTGCACTTCCGCTTTACGGTTGGCGTATTCTGACAATCCCAGGAATTTGATGGTAGGATTACGCAGCAGTCCCTGTTTGACGGTTTCGAAGAGTGAGAGTATAGTGAGGTACAATGCCCAGATGGCCATCGATCCGCTGGCTGAAAGTCCCCTGGCCAGCACCATATAAGCTACTGCGCCGAAAAAGAACAGCGAAAACCGCTGAAGCAGGGTATAAAAAATGGAATGAAGCCAAAAGGATGATTTCAACAGTTTCAAGACATGTGCTTTGGGGCGTTATTGGTTTTTTGTGCCGGTTTGCTACCGGATAACGGTCAAAATCATAAATTATTGGATGGGAGGATATGGGAGCGGATATGGGATGTGGTTGGTAAGTACGCCCGATTTGTAATTGTGATTTCTGGTGCAATATTACACAATATTATGGGAAGATGAAAGCCTGCCACCAAAGTTATACTGGAAGATAACCTTCCTGCCTCAGATCGGGTAGAGGAGATAACCGCTGACAGCCCCGCCCAGTATGATCCAGGCGGTATTGAGTTTTTTGAAACGCCAGGTGATGACAAAACCGGCAACAGCTATCAGGATGGTTTTCCATCCCGTGATCGAGCCTTTGCCAAGTTCCACGCATACAGCCAGGATGATGGCTACAGACACGATATTCACCGTATCCAGGAATGCAGACATCAGTGCCGATCTTCTTAAAACTGGTATCAATGGATGAAGAAAAGCCACAAAAAGAAAGGAAGGGAGGAAGATGCCGGCAGTGGCTGCCAGCGCGCCTTTCCATCCGCTTATCTGCCAGCCCACAAAAGTAGCCGATGAAAAAACGGGACCGGGCGTGAACTGTCCAACCGCAATGGCATCCGTGAGTTGTTGTTTGTTGATCAGGCCCCGGGTAACAAGTTCTGCATCCAGGAAGGCAAAAAGCGCATAACCGCTACCGTAAAGTATGGAGCCGATCTTGAGAAATGACCAGAACAATTGCCAGTTAAGCACAGTAGCCGGCACCTGCAGCAATACCACCGGCATGAAATTATAGGTCTTTTGTTTTCCGGACTTCAGCAGATGTAGCAGAATGCCTGCCAGGCCTGCGAGGTAAAGTACAAGGATCTCATTGGCCCCGGCCAGTGTAAAAATTGCGGCCAGCGCCCCGATAACGCCAAGTTCCAGGTTCTTTAGCGATTTCTTCCCCAGCGAGATCATCAGGGCAACCACCACGGCGAGGATGGCTGGTTTGATCCCATAAAGGAATGGCTCCACCTCCGGTAATTGTTCATATCTCTGGTAGGCATATGCGAAAACAGCCGTTATGATCACGGCAGGCAGAATAAAACAAAGGCCCGCAACGATCAGCCCTTTCCAGCCCGCGCGAAGATAGCCGCAATGCATCGTCATTTCCGTGGAATTCGGACCAGGGATCAGATTGGTAGCGCCAACCAGGTCAAGGAAATGTTCTCCTGTCATCCATTTTCGTTTTTTCACCACTTCCTCTTCCATCATGGCAATATGTACGGCAGGGCCGCCAAAGCCTGTCAGCCCCAGTTTCAGGAAAACTGCAGCTACTTCTTTCAGTTCTTTGGAATTTTTCATCGCCGGTTTTATTGATGGACATTGCTCATTACCAAAACAAATATCAGCGATTATTCATTACGCTGACAGGAATTCGATGTTACACAGTTGCATCTCCCGGTCCTGAAACTGCTCATATTTGATTAATTTAAAGCCTCAAACAGATCTATGCGGACCCGCTTTCATTCCATACTGCTTGTAGTAATTGTAGTTCTTATTTGTTCCTGCACTCAAAAAAAGCCGCCGGCGCTTGTCTTCCAATCCGATTTCGGATTGAAAGACGGTGCGGTCAGCGCTATGAAAGGAGTAGCGATCGGCGTATCGCCTGATCTCGGTCTGTACGACCTCACCCACGAGATCCCGGCCTTCAATATCTGGGAAGCGGCTTACCGCCTGGAACAAACAGCGCCTTACTGGCCTGCCGGCACCGTATTCGTTTCGGTTGTAGACCCCGGCGTAGGCACCAGCCGGAAATCAGTGGTGATGCGCTCCAACAGCGGTCATTACTTTGTAACACCTGATAACGGAACGCTCACGCTCGTTGCAAAATCCCTCGGCATCAGTGAAGTTCGCGAAATAGACGAAGCCATCAACCGCCGACAGCAATCCGGACAATCCTACACTTTCCATGGGCGCGATGTATATGCTTACACCGGTGCAAGACTCGCCGCCGGCATCATCCGTTTCGAAGAAGTTGGAAAGCGGTTGCCCGATTCCGTTATCAGTATCCCATTTCAGCAAGCCATCAAAAATGCCGACACGCTCTCTGGAATGGTCCCGGTCCTCGATGTGCAATACGGCAATATCTGGACGAATATCCCGCAGAGTCTCCTCAGCAGTCTTTCCATTCATCCCGGGGATTCAGTACTGGTCCGTATCAATCACAGAGACAGCACTGTCTTTCAGCAGCGCATCCCTTTCGTTCATACGTTCGGCGATGTTCCCGAATCCCGGCCCATGGCCTATCTCAACAGCCTCATGCAATTCTCCTTGGCTATCAATATGGGGAACTTCGCAAATACTTATGGCATTCAGAGCGGGCCAGATTGGGTCGTAAAAATCTCAAGGCCGTGAGAGATAGGTAAGTCAGGCTGCGAAACGAACCAGCGCATTTGAATAATATTTGAACAGGGTTTGGTTGGATGGGGCGGTGTGGGTGCAAGGGCACCCACCCAAAACCAATAAGATCAAACTTCTCTCAATCTCCTCACATATTCATCCGTAAATTCTCCCACCTGCTTCCTTTTGTATTGCATGATGAACCTCGGATGTGGCAAAGGAATGATCTTTTCAAAGAGCTGATGCTTTTTGTTGAGTTGCCGGAATATTTTGAAGTTGGTGCCTTCGCCGAGACAGAAGCAGGTATTGGTTTCCGTTAGTATTTCTTTTTTTGTTTTCAGAATGGTATCGATGATAAAGGGCTCGCTGGCTTTCAGGAGCTCTTTGTCGTCATAGTAGTTGAGGTTGAGGCCGTTCTTTGTGAAACCGAGCGGGGAGAGGGCAGTGATGAAGAAATCTTTATAGAAGGCGTGGACGCCGCCATAGCGTTTGATCACATCATAAATGAAGATGGAGCTGAGCTCTGCTTTTTTAGGGAGATCATTTGGGATACCGCAATCTTCCTGTAATCGGATGGGATCTGTGAAGGGGACACCTGTAACACCGGCGCCGAAGCGGCCGGGGTTGATACCAAAAATAAATTTTCTGGGATGATGATCGTTGTAGAATTTGTTGTAGAAGATGGTGGCTAGTGCGCTGGAATCGTTGTTGGTAAAGGGATTCATGATGGCCACACCTTCCGGTAAATGGAAATCCGGACGAAGATTTTTCAGGAATTTAAGTATCGCATACGATTGCGTAAGTTTTGCTGTCATGACGCTGGTATCCTCAATTATGGTTATTATTGCCTCCTACAATTTTACTAAAATTTAAAGCATGGATCGCAGGTCATTTGTAAGAAATACCGGGATCGCTACCGCAGGGTTTGCCATACTTCCCGCTTCGCAACTTTTTGCTCAGCAACAAACAGTAAAGATAGGCATGATTGGTGTCGGCCTGAGAGGACAAAATCATCTTTCCAATCTTCTTCGCAGAAAGGATGTGGTATTGGCAGCGATCTGCGATATAGATGACAATATGTTGAAGCGTTCGCTCGACATGATCAAAAAAGCGGGCAAGGCAGAACCGAAGATCTTCAAAACGGACCCCTATGCCTGGAAGAAGCTCCTGGAGTTGAAAGAACTGGACGCCGTGATCATTTCCACACCCTGGGAATGGCATACGCAGATGATCATCGGATCGCTGGAGGCAGGTATCAAATATGTAGGCACAGAAGTGATGCTGGGTATTACGTTGCAGGACCACTGGGATGTGGTGAAAGCTGCAGAGCACCACAAGGGGCATGTGATGATGCTGGAAAATGTCTGCTACCGCCGTGATGTGTTGGCAGTTTTGAATATGGTGCGGCAGGGAATGTTCGGCGAGATCATTCACCTGCAGGGCGGCTATCAGCACGATCTTCGTGCCATCAAGTTCAATGATGGCAAGAGCAATAATACAGGCGTCGGGTTTGGTGAGAAAGGATATTCCGAAGCACGCTGGAGAACAGCGCATTCCATCCATCGTAACGGTGATCTGTATCCGACACATGGCATCGGGCCTGTTGCTGAAATGATCGATATCAACCGCGGTAACCGTTTCATCTCCCTTTCATCTTTTTCTACCAAGGCAAGAGGATTACATAATTATATTGTTGATCACAGCAGCGAACAACATCCCAACGCAAAAGTGAAATTCAAACTGGGGGATGTGGTCACTACCATGATCAACTGCGCCAATGGCGAAACCATCCTGTTGCAGCATGATACCAACCTGCCGCGTCCGTACTCTCTCGGTTTCCGCGTTCAGGGAACGAAGGGGATCTGGATGGATGTGAACGATAGCATTTACCTGGAAGGCACCAGTCCGAAAGGACATGTTTGGGAAGCGGCCCAGCCATACCTGGAAAAATACGATCACCCGCTCTGGGCACGCTGGAGCAAGGATACGGAAGGCGCTGGTCATGGTGGAATGGACTTCTTTGTGCTGCATGCATTTGTGGAATCCATCAAACGTAAAACAGCCACGCCGATGGATGTATACGATGGGGCCGCCTGGAGCGCTATCACCCCGCTCAGCGAAACCAGTATCGAACTGGGAAATCAGACTGTTGAATTCCCCGACTTCACAAGCGGCCAGTGGATGTTAAGGAAAAATGATTTTGCTTTGACCGACCAATATTGATCTGATGGAAAATATGCAGGCGATGGAGGCTGCCCTTCAGTTTGGCAAGGGCAAGCCTGTGATACAAGTTTTGAAAGGCGGTCTGATACACCACACTTACAAGGCTTCTTACGATGGTCAGGAGGCGCAGGTGGTGCTGCAATGCATCAACCGGACCATGTTCCATCATCCGGAAGATATCATTCATAATTACCAGCTCGTGTACGAGGCAGTACATGGAAAGGAAGGCATCACCATTCCTCCCATCATTCCCGCAAAAGATGGAAAACTGTACTGGATCGATAAGCATAACCAGTTCTGGCGCGCCATCCATTTTGTGGATGGTTCCTATACGGCGCTGGTGCCCATAGATGCGGCAGCAGCAAGACTTACGGCCAACTGCTTCGCCAATTTCACCAGCGCACTGGCATCGGTGGAGCTGAACCAGCTCCGCCCGGTGATCCCGCGCTTTCACGATCTGGCCATGCGCTACGAACAGTTCGAAAGGGCTGTACTAACGGCCACGCAAGACCGATTACTAACGGCCACGCATGTGATTGCAGAACTAAGGCAGCGTTATCACCTGGTGGAATTTTATAACGAAGTGGTGCGCAGGCCGGACCTCTTCCTGCAAAGAGTGATGCACCACGATTGCAAACTCAGCAATATCCTCCTGGATGTGAACACGCACCAGGCCATTTGTCCGGTTGACCTGGATACCGTGATGCCGGGCCTTTACTTCTCTGATCTTGGCGACATGATCCGCAGTATGGCCTGTTCGGTTGATGAGAACAGCACAGACTGGGAAGCCATCGCTATCAGGCCGGATTTTTATGACGCCATTGTGGAAGGTTATGCCAGCGGGATGGGAGACCAGTTAACGTCCGAAGAATTGAAACATCTTCATAAGGCAGGTTTGATGATGGTGTACATGCAGAGCCTTCGCTTCATTACCGATCATCTCAATAACGATGTGTACTACCAGATCAGTTACCCGGAACAGAACCTGAACAGGGCGCTGAACCAGCTGTTACTCCTGGAAAAACTGGAAGAATATGTGCCTGTAATGGTTGATTAGTGCATCCTGTCGCCTCGTACTTCGAGGCGTTGCATCAGGTCTGCCTCATAGGTCAGCCATTCTTCCCAGCGTTTTCTCACTTTATCTTTATTCACGTAAGTATCTGCAAGATCGATGAAGAGGCGGTAATGACCGGCTTCGCTTTCCATGAAGCGGCGGTAGAAATTGCGCAGGTATTCATCGTCCAGGCCCTCGCTTAATCTTTTGAAACGCTCGCAGCTGCGGGCTTCAATGAGGGCGAAGATGAGCAGCCTGTCGAGCAGTACATCTTCCTGGTTTCCTCCTTTATTCTGGAATACCATCAGTGCGTTCACGTATTCGTCCTTGCGTTGCTTGCCCAGGCGGAGTTTGCGCTTATCGAGCTCTGCGATCACAAGGCGGAAATGTCCCCATTCTTCCGTAACGATCGGGCTCAGTTCCCGCACCAGTTTATCTTTATCACTGTAACGTTGTATCAGCGAAATACAGCTGGTGGCTGCTTTCTGTTCACACCAGGCGTGGTCAGTAAGGATCTCTTCCAGGCTCATGCCGGCCAGGTCCACCCAGCGTGGATCGGTGGGCAACTGCAGGCCCAGGATATTTTTAGTATCTGTAAGCGGCGTACTCATGATGCAAAGGTAGCACAGAAGCCTGAAACCACAGACTGTGGCTGTCGCTCGCCTCCCGGCGAGTGACTTCTATTTGTTCGCCTCCGGCGAACACCGCGTCGCCGGAGGCGACTAAAAAAAAGTCACTCGCCGGGAGGCGGGCGACTGCCATCACCCTATACCTTTGTTGCATGCGCCAGGAAAACTTCCTCGAAAAAAAATTGCAGGAGCGGAAAGACCAACAGGCTTTCCGCTCATTGAAACTGCCTTCCGGTAAAACGGATTTCTGCTCCAATGATTATCTCGGCATCATTCATTACGGATTGCTGGAAACCTCCGAAGCGCACTGGCTGAAGCACGGTTCCGGCGGTTCCCGCCTGCTCGCGGGTAATGACGCATTAACGGAAAGCACGGAACAGCAACTCGCCGGTTTTCACCAGTCCGATGCAGCCCTGCTCTACAATTCAGGATACGATGCCAATCTTGGATTGCTGAGTGCTGTACCACAACGTGGAGACACTATCATTTACGATTCCCTCAGCCATGCCAGTATCCGCGATGGCATCCGGCTCAGTTTTGCACGATCATTTTCTTTTCGCCATAATGATCTGGCTGAACTGGAAAAAAGGTTACAGGCGGCCAGCGGCAATGTTTTCGTGGTAACCGAATCTGTATTCTCGATGGATGGGGATCAGGCGCCGCTGGAGGAAATGACAACCCTTTGCGAAAAATACAATGCTCACCTGATCGTTGATGAAGCCCATGCCACCGGCGTGATAGGAGAGCGGGGTGAAGGACTGGTGCAGCCCCTGCAATTGCAGCACCGCATTTTTGCAAGGGTGGTCACTTTCGGAAAGGCAGTGGGGTGTCATGGCGCCGTAGTCCTTGGCAGCCGCCTGCTGCGCGATTATCTCATCAATTTTTCCCGTTCGTTCATTTATACAACGGCGTTGCCGCAGTCGAGTGTGCGTGCTATCAGAGATGCCTATGCGCTTTTTCCGCAGATGAAAAAAGAGCGTGTCCTGCTGGCATCCATGATCAAAATGTTCCAGGAATCTACGCTGGCTTTTGAGAAGCTCTTGTCTTCCACACCTATCCAGGTGGTGGTGGTCCCCGGCAATGACGCAGTGAAAACTATCGCAGGCAAACTCCAGGATGCGGGTTTGGATGTCCGTCCGATCTTATATCCCACGGTTCCTAGAGGTGGAGAAAGGCTGAGGATCGTATTGCATGCTTTCAATACGGAGGCTGAAGTGAAGAAATTGCTAAGTCTTTTGCAGTAACATGGTGCTGCAGTCGCTCGCCTCCGGCGAGTGACTTTTATTTAGTCGCCTCCCGGCGACGCGGTGTTCGCCGGAGGCGAACTAATATGAGTCACTCGCCGGAGGCGAGCGACTGTCCGCATCCCGCTGCCCGACCTCCGCATCCCGCATCCCGCATCCCGCATCCCGCACCCCGCACCCCGCACCCCGCACCCCGCATCCCACACTCCGCATCTCAAGCAAATGCATTATATTTAATACGTGTATAAAATTCGGATAGTGATGATGGAGAGAACATCTACCAAAAAATTGATTACTTTTATCCGATTCTTTAAACCCTTCCGAGTTTATGCGACTTGTTCCCTTGCTGGTATCCGGCATTATTACGATTGGATTGATCGTTGCATTGAACAGACCATGGGGCCCTGTGCCGCCACTGGGAAGTTTCCTCAGCCCACAGCACGGCTGCTGGCAAAATGCTGAACCTGCCGATCAGTCTTTTTCCATCGACCTGAATTTTCCTGCGCTGAAAGAAAAAGTGAATGTGTACCTGGACGATCGCATGGTCCCCCATGTGTTTGCTCAGAATGACCACGATCTCTATTTCGTGCAGGGATACCTGCATGCCAAATTCCGCCTCTGGCAAATGGAATTCCAGACGCATGCCGCAGCAGGACGCCTCAGCGAGGTCCTCGGAGTAGGCCCGGACTCAGCTATCCTGAACAATGACCGCAATATGCGCCGTATCGGAATGGTTTTCGGCGCAAAGAACTCACTGAAGGAAATGGAAAGCGACCAAAGCACCAAAGAAGTGCTGGACGCCTACACAGCCGGTGTGAATGCTTTCGTGGAAAACTGTACTTACTCCGAGCTCCCGCTTGAATACAGGCTGCTCGACTATACTCCCGAAAAATGGAGCAATCTCAAAACAGCTCTTTTCCTGAAATACATGAGCTATGATCTGTCGGGAGAAGAAAATGATATCGAATACACCAACGCCAAATCCGTTTTCCCGAAAAATATTTTCGATAAACTTTATCCTGTTCAACCGGATTCGCTCGATCCCATCATTCCGAAGGGTACGCATTTCCAAACGCCTTTGGTGCATTCCGTTCAACCGGTGAATGCAGATTCCCTTTACTTCAACTGGAAGACGCCCGCACCAGTGCAACCGTTGAACAAGCCCGACAAAGACAATGGCAGCAATAATTGGGCAGTCAACGGCAGCAAGACCGCCAGCGGTTTTCCCATTCTCTGCAGCGATCCGCACCTGGGCCTCAACCTGCCTTCGCTCTGGTTCGAAATGCAATTGCATACGCCACAAAGCAATGCTTATGGCGTGAGCTTCCCCGGGGCGCCGGCCATCATCATCGGCTTCACAGACCAGATAGCCTGGGGCGTTACCAACAGCAGCCGCGATGTGAAAGATTATTATACCGTTCAATTCAGGGACGCATCCAAACAACAATACTGGTTCGACAGTGCCTGGAAAAGCTCCCTGATAGATGTTGAAGTGTTCAAAGTGAAAGGAGGACCTGATTTCAGGGATACCGTGGCTTACACCACCTGGGGGCCTGTGCAGTATGATGCCAGCTTCACCGGGGGACATCGCACATCAGGTGAAGTGAATTTAGCTGTAAGATGGAAAGCGCACGACGGCTCCAATGAGCTCAAAACATTCTGCCTGCTCAACCGCGCTACCAACTACGATGAATATCTTGCTGCCATCAAAAACTTTACCTGTCCTGGCCAGAACTTCGTGTTCGCGGCCAGGAACAATGATATCGCCATCTGGCAACAGGGAGAATTCCCTGATAAATGGGAGCGTCAGGGAGATTTCGTTATGCCGGGAGCTGATAGTACCTATCGCTGGCAGGCAATGATCCCGCAGGACCAGAACCCGCATATGCTGATCTCCGGTATGGTGCCGGAACGCGGCTTCGTGAGCAGCGCTAACCAACTGCCTGCTGATTCCACCTATCCCTGGTATCTCGGTGGCAGCTACAATCTCTACCGCGGACTGCTGATCAACCGGTATCTCCGCGAAATGAGCGGCATCACGGTAGACCAGATGAAGGAATTGCAAACGGAGAATTACAATGTGATGGCTGAAATGGCCATGCCATTGCTGTTGAAGAATATCGATGAAGAAAGCCTGATCGGGGAGGAACTCACTTATCTCAACCTCATCCGCAGCTGGAACCTGCGCAATGATCCAAAAGAAAAAGCAGCGTCCATTTTCAGTGACTGGATGGATCTGCTGGAAGCAGAAGTATGGAGCGATGAATTTGCGGCGGTCCCCAAGCCCTACAATTTCCCTGAACGCTATACAATGCTGGAAGGTATGTTGAAAGACACGGCCTTCCCGTTTGCCGACAATATCATTACACCGCAGGTGGAAACCATCCGCGATGTGGTTACTTCCGCTTTCAAAAAAGCTGTGCCCCGGCTCTCCAAAATGGAAAAAAATGGAAAACTGGAATGGAGTAAATACAAGGATTCAGGCATCAGGCACCTGCTTCGCCTGGGAGCGCTGAGCCGTTTCCATTTGACAACCGGCGGTGGCGCAGACATCATTAACGCCACCAAACAATTCCATGGACCGAGCTGGAGAATGGTTGTGCATCTCACTGAGAAAACAGAAGCCTATGGCATCTATCCCGGTGGACAAAGCGGCAATCCCGGCAGTAAATACTATGACAACATGGTAGACGATTGGGCCAAAGGCGCGTATCAGCCTCTCTGGATCATGAATGCCGAAGAAGCTAAAAGCAAGCAGGTTAAACACAAAATGACATTTCAAAAATAATTCACTCAGCGTATGAAACTCATTATCTCCATTCTGATCACTGCATTGCTGAGTTTTGTGGCAGGGCTTTTCCTGCCCTGGTGGACCATCGCTCCGGCCGCACTGGTAGTGGCTTTGTGCATCCATCAATCTCCATTCAAATCCTGGCTCACAGGTTTTCTCGCACTCTTCCTGTTATGGGGTGGACTGGCACTGGGCATCGATACAAAGAACCAGCATGTGCTGTCCGCCAAACTGGCTGAGATCTTTTCATTAGGCGGATCATCTTTCCTGCTCATACTGGTAACGGCCCTGGTAGGTGGGCTGGTAGCTGGTTTCGCAGCACTTACGGGAAGCTATATCCGTAAAAGACCAGCCGGGGAATAATGAAATAATGGAATGAAGGATTGCTGTGCCTTCTTATGATTAAAACTTTTCACAACAGTTCGTATCTTTGCCCTGTTTCAAAATTTTGACTGTCAGGCAAACGGTCGCAAAATTTTAAAAGATGGCATTACTACACAATCGCGTCTCCCAGAAGGAGTTGAAAGAATTATTGTATCAGGAAACTGATCCCCGCACCACCATTTCATTTTACCATTATTTTCCCATTGAGGACCCGCAAACGTTCAGGGACGAGCTGTATAAGGGATTGCATGCGCTGAAAGTGTTTGGAAGGATCTATGTGGCCAATGAAGGCATCAATGCCCAGATCAGCGCGCCTTCCGGCAATTACGGCGCTTTACAGGCTTATCTTTATTCCATTCCCCACCTGGATGGCCTGCGATTGAATATTGCCGTGGATGACGACGGAAAATCTTTCTGGGTACTCAAGATCAAAGTGCGCCCGAAGATCGTGGCGGACGGGATAGAAGATCCCTCTTTCGATATGCGCAATAAAGGGAAATATGTGACCGCAGAGCGAATGAATGAACTGCTGCAGGACCCCGATACCATTGTGGTGGATATGCGTAACCACTATGAATTTGAAGTGGGTCATTTTGAAAAGGCCGTTGAAGTGCCCAGTGATACTTTCCGGGAACAATTGCCAATGGCGGTGGACATGCTGAAAGACCAGCGCGATAAGAATATCGTGATGTACTGCACCGGCGGCATCCGCTGCGAAAAAGCCAGCGCCTACATGCTGCACAATGGATTCGACAATGTGTTCCACCTGGAAGGCGGCATTATCAATTATGCCAAACAGATCAAAGAAAAAGGACTGGAAAGTAAATTCATCGGAAAGAATTTCGTGTTCGATAACAGGATGGGAGAGCGTATCACGGAAGACGTGATTGCACATTGCCACCAGTGCGGACAACCGGCAGATGTTCACGTGAACTGCGCCAATGATGGTTGTCATCTTCTCTTCATTCAATGCACTGCCTGCGCTGAAAAATACCAGGGCACCTGCAGTGATGCCTGTCATCAAATGATCCAGCTTCCGGAAGAGGAGCAGAAAGCGGCCCGGCGCGGCGTGGAAAAAGGTGTACACACTTTCAATAAATCACGCTCAAGATTACGGCCACGTCTCAACGAAAAAGAATAAATAAGAAAGCTGTTGCCAGTCGCTCGCCTCCCGGCGAGTGACTTCTATTTGTTCGCCTCCTGGCGAACTACCTGATCCATTTCAGGCAAACAGGGTTTCCCACACTGAACTCATTACCGGTTGCTGTGAGCAGTCCTGTTTTTGAATTCCTGTTGTACACTTCCACTTTATCTGACCGTTGGTAAGCAACCAATAGAAAACGGCCTGTTGGATCGATAGTGAAATTGCGCGGGCCTTTGCCATTCAATTTTGCATTATCGATCAGTGTGAGCTTCCCGGTGCGCTGATCTATTTTGAAGATGGCGATATCATCCGATTGCCCCCGGTTAGACGCGTAAAGGAATTTTCCATCGGGGGAAACATGGATATCCGCACTGCCGATATCGCCTGTATAACTTTTAGCAATAGCCGAAATGGTCTGGAAAGTGTCCAGAATGCCGTGATGGTATTTCAAGGCCACCACATTGCCGCTCATTTCTTCCATCAGGTAGGCCCAGGGTTGGGTAGGATGGAAGTCGAGATGCCTTGGGCCTCCGCCGGGATTGGTGGTGGTGAAGGGATCTGCCGCCGGATGTACTTCCCCGGTTATTGGATCGAAATTATAGTTGAAGATCTTATCGAGTCCCAGGTCCTGAACAAAAAGATGTTTGTTGTCCGGAGAGAAAACGGTGGAATGCACATAAGGCTTTGTCTGTCTTTTGGGATCGATACCCCTGCCTTCATGCTGAATGGTTTGCGATGCAGGCTGCAGCGAGCCGTCTTCATTGACAGGAAATACAGAAAAATTTCCACCTGAATAGTTGCCAGCCGCCACCCACTTGCCTGTTTTATCAACTGAAATATAACAGGGATGGTCACCCCGTGTATTCTGCTGGTTCAGCAATTGTAAAGTGCCGGATTGATTGTTGAATGTAAAGGCGCTCACATTGGGTTTGTCTTTCCCCTCTTCATGCACGGCATATACATGTTTATTGTCGGGGCTCACTGCCAGGTATGAAGGATTATTGCAAGCTATTTTGCTCACCGGTTCACATTTGCCGTTGTCGAAACTATACACGTAGATGCCTTCGCTCTTGCCGGACGTATAAGTTCCGATGAGCAGGTATTGTTTGGCCTGGGAAAATCCCTGTATGGAGGTTGACATGATCAGCGCTGTTGTGAGTAGGTGTTTCATAACCGTAAAATACATAAAAAAAGCCGCTCCGGAGTTATGAAGGGCGGTTGTCGAAACGAACCGGCGCGGGAGGATCTTTTAGGGGCTTTTGGTTGGAGGGATTGGGCGGTTGTGCAGGGATGAACTGCTGTGCTTACGTTTCGAAGACCGGACCTTCGTAACCCATTCGCTAAGAGAAGCCGCGGGTGCAACTTTCGTTCTTGAATATTTTTTTGGACAGGGATCTGATTAAAATAAAATAGGGCATGGCTGATCGAAATTTTCATTTCGGGTAGCCATGCCCGCGCTTATGTTTTTTGTTCCATTTTATCAGGCGCATTAGAAGCTCAGGAGGAAAGGAATAGTTACAAACGAAACTGTTTCATTTTGTACTTACGCGTATTTTTTGAGGGCTTCCTCTGTTTTCTCAAAAGTGGCAGCCTCGCTGAGATTGCCGGGAATGAATTTTTCACCGATCACCTGCTCATATAATTCGATATAACGTTTGGAAATGGTGTTGATCCATTCGTCGGACATGGTGGGCACTTCCTGTCCTTCCTTACCCATGAAGTTGTTGGCGATCAGCCATTCCCTTACGAATTCCTTGCTGAGCTGCTTCTGGCGTTCGCCGGTCTGCTGGCGGGCTTCAAAGCCTGTAGCATAAAAATAACGGGAAGAATCGGGCGTATGGATCTCATCCATCAGGTAGATGGTATCACCGATCTTTCCGAATTCATATTTCGTATCCACAAGGATCAGTCCGCGCTCTGCGGCAATTTCCTTTCCTCTTGCGAATAACTGCAAGGCGTAACCGGAAAGTGCTTCCCATTCTTTTTCTGTAGCGATACCCTGGGCAATGATCTCCTCCTTGGAAATATCTTCATCATGTCCCGCCTCGGCCTTGGTGGATGGTGTTATGATGGGGGTGGGGAAGTAGTCGTTCTCTTTCAGTCCCTCAGGCATCTCAACGCCGCAAAGCGTGCGCTGGCCGCTACTGTAGGTTCTCCAGGCATGTCCTGTAAGGTTGCCTCTTACCACCATTTCAATCTTGAATGGAACGCATTTTTTACCAATGCTCACATTCGGTGCAGGAACTTCCAGTAACCAGTTTGGACATATATCTTTGGTTGCATTCAACATCCATGCAGCGATCTGGTTCAATACCTGTCCTTTATAAGGGATGGGCCTGGGAAGAATAACATCAAACGCAGAGATCCTGTCGGATGCAACCATCACGAGTAGTTGATCGCCGATAGTATATACATCACGGACCTTGCCTTTATAAAAGTTTGTCTGACCTTTGAATTCATACGCTTTCATGGCGCGAATATACTGACGATATTAACATTGGGACCACAAATAAAATTTTCGATTGACAAATACTATTGTTATTTTCAGGTATACGCTCACAAAATCTGCCATTATGAGAAGATTGCTATTTTTTCTGGCGGTACTCACCTTTCTAACGACCATCTCCATTGCCGCCGAAGCTCAACAAACTTATACAATTAGCGGAATTGTTAAGAACAGCCTGAGTAAAGACATTGTTCCTGCCGTTTCTGTGATTATCAAAGGCACCAATATCGGAACCTTCACTGATGAACGCGGGAACTTTAAGATCACCAGCAGTCAGGCGCCGCCATTTACGTTGGTGTTTACTTCCATCGGTTATGAACCACAGGAAGTGATAGTAACCAGTACCAGCGCACCGTTGCAGGTGAGCTTCGAACCTGCTTCTTCGCTCGGCGCTGAAGTGGTTGTATCTGCAAGCCGTGTTGCTGAAAGGATCCTGGAGTCTCCAGTTTCCATCGAGAGGATGAGTGCCGCTAATGTGCGCGCTTCCGCTGCTCCCAACTTCTACCAGGGCATCGCCAACCTCAAAGGTGTGGACATGACTACTTCGTCCATCACTTTCAATACCATCAGCACCCGTGGTTTCAATGGTAGCGGTAATCTCCGCTTCAATCAACTGGTGGATGGAATGGACAACCAGGCGCCTGCCCTCAACTTCGCCGTAGGTATTATCCTCGGGCCTACTGAACTGGACGTGGATAATGTTGAATTGCTGCAAGGCGCTTCCTCCGCACTCTATGGGCCGGGCGGTATGAACGGCACCCTGCTCATGACCAGCAAGAACCCTTTCAAATACCAGGGCCTCAGCTTCCAGGTGAAACAGGGTATCATGCATACAGACCGTAAACAACGCAGCGCCGCTCCGTATTACGACTGGGCCTTCCGGTGGGGAAAGAAATTGTCTGAAAAATTCGCCTTCAAGATCGGCGGCCAGTTCATCCAGGCCAAGGACTGGCAGGCGCAGGACAGAAGAAATCTTAACCGCAATAACGTACTGAGCTCCGTAAAAGAAGGCACACGTGCTTCCGATCATAACTATGATGGTATCAATGTCTATGGTGATGAAGCCAGCGCCAGCATGGCCGGCGTTTCCCAACTCGCCATCCTGAATCCCGCTTCCAATCCATATTTCAACACAGCCGTAACGGAGCTGGTTGGTATGCTTGGCAGGGCGCCTACTGCACAGGAGATAGTGGGTTACTTTGCCCAATATCCGCTGCAGGGCAGCCCCCGTGACGCTTTTAAAATGATGGGCGTAGGTCTCGTGAATGGTTTTTACGGAAATCAACTCGTAAGCCGCACGGGTTATGACGAAAGTGATATCGTGGATTATAATTCATACAGCGTAAGATTGAATGGTGGATTGTATTACAAGATCACCAACGATATTGAAGCTTCACTGGTGGCTTACTGGGGAACCGGTACCACGGTATATACCGGCGCCGACCGTTATGCACTGAAGAATTTCAAACTCGGTCAGTACAAAGCTGAAGTGAGAGGAAGGAATTTCTTTGTGAGAGGTTATACCACACAGGAAAATTCAGGCGACTCTTACACCGCCACTACCGCTGCACTGGCAGTGAACAACGCATGGCTCAGCAACTCTGAATGGTTCGCTACTTATTCAGCAACCTATGCCGCAGCCAGGGCGCAGGGGGCGCCGGATGCAGTGGCGCATATGACTGCCCGCGCCGGGGCCGACCAGAACAGGGCGCTACCCGGCTCTGACGCCTTCAAAGAATATTTCGATAAAGCCATCTCCACTGATATCAATTCCGGGGGTGCAAAATTCGCAGATAAATCATCTCTCTACCATGTGGAAGGACAATACAATTTCTCTGAGCATATCAAATTATTTGAGCTGGTAGTGGGAGCCAACTACCGTTCCTATCATCTCAACTCCAATGGCACCATCTTCGTGGATACTGCCGGAACCATTAAAATAGATGAATACGGTGGTTATGTTCAGGTAGCCAAAAAGATGTTCAACGATGTGCTGAAACTTACTGCCAGCGGTCGTTACGACAAGAGCAAAAATTTCGAAGGCCGCTTCACGCCCAGGGTTACCGCCCTGATCCAGGTAGCCAAAGACAATAATCTCCGTTTGTCTTATCAGAATGCTTACCGTTTTCCATCCACGCAGGACCAGTACATCAACCTGAAAACGCCCGGCGCCAGGCTGATAGGTGGATTACCTTCTTTCCAGGACTATTTCAATTTCGATACCAATCCGGTGTATACAGCAGAAAGCATCGGCGCTTACCGCGCTGCGTTAGCTGCAGGTCAAACACCCCCTCCGCTGGAAGAAGCGCCTTTTGCTCCGCTGAAACCTGAGACTGCCAATTCATATGAATTCGGTTATCGTGGTTTACCGGTCAGGAAACTGCTGATCGATGCGTATGTGTATTACTGTGAGTATAAGGATTTCATTGGCCGCCGCGCCGTAGGCCGCGCTATCATTCCCAATGGAATTGGTAATCCCCTGACCACAGAGAATTTCTCTTATCCCGAGAATTCATTCCAGAAGGTGAAAGCCATCGGCTGGGGCTTCGGATTCGATTACCTGTTACCGAAAAGATACAGCCTGAAGGCAAATATTTCCGGCGATCAACTCAATGATGTGCCCGCCAATTTTGTTACCTTCTTCAATACACCGAAAGTGCGTTACAATATCGGCCTCAGCAACGATGGGATCAACAACAGCAACTGGGGCTTCAATGTATTGTTCCGCTGGCAGAGCAAGGTTGACTGGGAAGGAACATTTGCATCCGGACAAATCCCTGCCTTCAGTACCCTGGATGCACAGATCAGTTATAAATTCCCTGCTATCCGCAGCATGATCAAGCTCGGCGCATCCAACCTTTTGAACAAATATTATGTAAGTGCTTTAGGTAATCCCGAGATTGGTGGCGTATACTACCTGAGCTTCGGGTACAATGTTTTTTAAATAAGTTTCTGAGTACCTTAACCAATAAAAAAGCCTCAGTGTAATGCTGAGGCTTTTTCTTTTATGCGATAAATGCTTCTTTTACGGAAGGCAAACTTTAATGGGATCAACTGTAACGTTTCCTGTTGTTACCGTTTCATTGATTTCTTTGAATTGTGAATCGGAAAGATCTACAACTTTGATAGTGGCGTTGGTGCTGGTTCCGCTGCAACGGATGATTTGCAAACTGTAATTGCCATTGGTTACTGCGGAAGTGTAAGTCTGGTTGTCTAACGTAATGTATACCTGACCGTTAGCAACAGGATTATCGCTGCAATTCACGGCAGTACCGGTGAAGGTGACAGCTCCGGGAGCATAGGCAATCCGGATAGTGTCCAGCGTTTTATTGACGCCCGTTTTACCAATATTGGCTTCATGCAATACATCTCCGCAACGGCTTTTGATCATCAACTGGGTGATAGCATTTCTTGGTACGATCAGTTTTGCAACACCTGCCGTATCAGAATAGCCATAGGTAACGCTATTCCTGCCTTCGAATTTGTATGCAAGTGAAACGAATGCATGCGGAACAGAAATGTTATCCGGAGTTTTGATAATAGCCGTTATTTCTGCATAGTTGAAGTTGGTATGGAAATTCCAGTAGGAAAAATGATTGACCTTTCCCACGTAGCCATTCAATTGTTTCAGCATAACGCTTTCTTCCTGCCACACACCGGTGGAATCATTCAGGCTGCTGATGGTCAGTGTTGCAGGAGCAGTATCGAATTCAGCAGGTGCAACAGGCAGGGTAAAAGTAGCAGGCATTGCTTCGTTCAATTTCAATTTCTCACCACTGCTGCCGGTGAGTTCCACATATATCAGGTTGCGTGCAATGGCGCCATAGAGGTTACCGGCCTTGCTTCTTGCCAAAACAGATCCTGGTTGGTTTTCAGCAAAATCAGGACCGGTGGGATCGATGACCTGGAAAAGAATAGTCACAGTTCCTGTATAGTTGGCATTGTTGCCGGCTATGAGAATGGAACCGGGCTCGAATTTGAGTGTTGTTCCATCAGTTGCAGTGATCGTTCCTCCTGATCCTGCATTGAAAGTTTGCGTTGCTTGTTTTTTGATCAGGCGGATGCTTACATAATGCTGGTCTTTGGCTTCTACCTGGAAAGTTCTTTTACCGGTTAAGTAGCCAGTTTTTTCTACACTGATGAATCCGCCTGATTTATAGAGGGTGGCATCCTTGAAACTGAATGAACCGTTGATATCGGTTGTGGCAGTACTGGTACCCGCGGTCACAACAGCGCCGTTCACCGGTAATCCGGCTTCGTCTAAGATCCTGCCGGAAACACTGGTCACTACTTTCTCCCAGGGAGAAGGAGGTGGTTCTACAGGGGCCGGATTGGCAGCGGAATCGGATTTGTTACAGGCGATCCCCTGTATAAGGGTATAGGCGAGGAGGGCCGGGATTAACAGTTTACTTTTCATGGTAGTTTAGGAATTATGATAATGATGGTGGTACCTTGATTAACAGGTGCCGGGGCCGGTTCATCGTTCGCAAAATTGCGAAAGTTCGCTGGTATAGAAAAGTTTGTTTTGGTAATAAAACAAAACCCCGGCCAACGGGCCGGGGTATGCGAATATAGTTGTAATTGTTTTTATACGTTGAAACGGAAATGCATCACATCTCCATCTTTCACGATGTATTCTTTTCCTTCGATCCTCAGCTTACCGGCATCGCGGGCTGCTGATTCGGAACCATACTGGATATAATCGTCGTAACCGATCACTTCTGCCTTGATGAAGCCTTTTTCAAAATCGGTATGGATCACACTGGCGGCCTGTGGCGCTTTCCAGCCTTCATGAATTGTCCAGGCCCTTACTTCCTGCACACCTGCCGTGAAATAGGTATAGAGGTTAAGTAATTTGTAAGTGGAGCGGATCAGCCTGTTGAGCGCGGGTTCAGTCATTTTATATTCTTCCATGAACAGGGCGCGGTCGCCGGGATCTTCCATTTCCGCGATCTGTGCTTCGATGGAATTGTTCATCACAATCACCTGCGCATTTTCATTGGCAACGGAAGCCTTGAGGGCTTCTGAATATTTGTTACCGGTGTGCATGCTGGCTTCATCTACATTGGCCACATAGAGAACAGGTTTTTCCGTGAGGAGGAAGAGATCGGCAATGGCTACACGCTCTTCTTTGGCGAGATCCAGTCCGCGGATGCTTTTGCCTTGTTCCAGGTGAGCTTTACAACGAAGGAGCACTTCCAGTTCAGCTTTCATTTTTGGATCGGTGCGCGCCATTTTTTCTGTGCGCTGGATCTTTTTTTCCACGCTCTCGAGGTCTTTGAGCTGGAGTTCGGTATCGATGATCTCTTTATCGCTTACGGGGTTGATAGCGCCTTCTTCGCGCAGCACATTCTCATCTTCGAAGCAGCGGATCACGTGGATGATGGCGTCCACTTCGCGGATATTGCCGAGGAATTTGTTACCAAGACCTTCACCTTTGCTGGCGCCACGCACCAGTCCGGCAATGTCTACAATTTCGATCTGTGTAGGAACGATCCTGTCGGGGATCACCAGTTCCGCCAGTTTGGAGAGGCGATGATCGGGTACATCCACCAGACCAACGTTGGGGTCGATGGTACAGAAACGGTAATTGCTGGCCTGCGCTTTGGCGCTGGTGCTCACCGCATTGAACAAAGTTGATTTTCCTACATTCGGCAATCCTACGATACCTGCTTTTAAACCCATGATTATTGATTTGCTGTTTTTAGCCGCGCAAAGATACATTAATGCATCGATTTTACATTTTCCTGATGCTAAATGCCTGTATTCCGGGGGTTTCTACTATCTTAGGCAATAATTCCGGAACGGTCGTCACCCGCACTCAGGGCTGTTCCGCAGCTCCTTTAACCAAACCGTAAACAACAAACCACCGGCAAATGGTATTAAACTTTCTCTGGATCGCATTTTTCCTGATTGCTTTTATTGTGGCTTTGATCCGGTTGCTTATGGGCGACACGGATGTGTTCAAGAACCTGATGGACGGCGTTTTCGAGTCTGCCAATACCGGGGTGCAGATCTCCATCGGGCTGATCGGCATCATGGCGCTTTTCCTGGGATTCATGAATGTAGGGGAGAAGGCAGGCGCTATCCGTTTCCTGAGCCGCATTGTAGGACCTTTCTTCAATAAGTTATTTCCTGAATTGCCGAAGAACCACCCGGCGATGGGACATATGATGATGAACTTCTCGGCCAATTTGCTGGGCCTCGATAATGCAGCCACGCCCTTTGGTTTGAAATCGATGGAGAGCCTGCAGGAAGTGAACCCGCAAAAGGATACCGCCAGCAATTCACAGATCATGTTCATGGTGCTGCATGCTTCCGGGCTTACCATTATCCCGGTGGCCATCATCGCGCAGCGCGCTATCCTCAAATCGAATAATCCCACAGAGATATTCATTCCGGCCATCATCTGTACATTCACGGCCACCATGGTGGCGATCTGCGTTACAGCCATCTGGCAAAAGTTCAACCGCAAACAATGGACTACCATCATCATTGTAGGAGCAATCGGTGCGGTGATTCTCGGAGGACTGGGATTCTATCTCCGTTATTATCTTAGCAATGAATCGGCCACAGCATTCTCGAAGATCATCAGTAATGGACTGATCATGCTGTTCTTCATCATCATGATCCTGGGCGGGGTCTGGAAGAAAGTGCATGTATATGATGCCTTCATTGAAGGCGCGAAACAAGGCTTTGAAGTGGCGGTGAAGATCATTCCTTATCTCGTGGGCATGCTGGTTGCCATCAGCGTGCTGCGTAATTGCGGCGTGTTTGAATATATGGTGGATGGATTGAGGTACATCGTGGAGTCGATGGGCTTCGATTCCAAATGGGTGGAAGCGATGCCCACTGCGTTGATGCGTCCATTCAGCGGTAGCGGATCCAGGGCCATGATGATCGATGCGATGGCGGTGAACGGCGCCGATTCATTTATTGGAAGGCTGAGCTGTTTGTTCCAGGGTTCTGCCGATACTACTTTTTATATTGTGGCATTGTATTTTGGATCGGTGGGAATAAAGAAAACGAGGTATGCGATCCCGGCTTCATTGATTGCGGACCTGGCAGGGATCATTACAGCGATATTTTTGGCGTACAACTGGCCCTGGAGTAGTTGAGACTAAATTGCATATTTGATCATATTCATCCCGGCTTTGCAAGAGCCGGGATTTTTTTTCTTTCGTGTAATCCTGCTAGCTAGAATAAAGTTGGCCGTTTCGAAAGTAGAAGGCCGCCTCTGTGAAGGCGGCCCGTTTTCTCATGTTACCGATGAATGTAGTGTGTCTAACCAGGAAATTTTATCATTATAAATTAAATACGAAAGAAAGGTATGGCCTTCTTGTATCAGGTGATGCAAGTCCTGCATAACCTGAAGTGAAAACCGTGAATACCCGCTGATTGGATTGTGAACTGTTGACGCCGGAACTTGAAGTGTAAGACACGAGTGCCGGAGCCGATGTGCCGGCATTGGCGTCTCTTACCCACCATCCTTTGGCCGCTGCTGTTGTGCCGGAAGGCTTGGAGAACTCAACAGTCCCTTTATATGGGACCTTTTCAGCCATCAATGTAGCGTCATAATAAAGATTCAATTCAGGAGAATTGGGGATCAGGTTGATGAAACGATAACGTACCTCACCTGAATCCGGTCTTGTGAGATCGTCCACCACCAACGTGCTATAAGTGTTTTCAGCGGTATCGGTGATATGTAGTGTCTGGTACTTGCCTGCCTCCAGAGAGATATTTGTCTTGTACAATTCCAATGAGTCCAGGTTGGTGATTTTGGATGGAACCATTACTTTAAATTCATGGCTGCCAGCATTGAACACCATATAGTTTGCCGTGGAGCCGCCACCGGTATTCAGGCCGCCACCGGGAAATGGGGTACGGGCCGATATCGGGTTATTCACCCGTTTGCCATCGATAATGAAAACAACACTGGGGGCAGATTTGTATTGCGACAAATAATTCACTTTAAACAGGGCCTGATTGGCGCCCACCAGGTCAAACTCTCCGTATTTGATTTCATTCTTTTTACAACTGCTGAACAGCATAATGCCGGCCAGAACGCTGCATGATATTTTGAGTATATGCTTCATGATGATGTTATTTTGGTTACTGGTCAGGAGTCATTGCCCAGGTAGGATAGGTGTTATAGTTAGGATCAGTTCCTTTCCATTTCGCAAGCTCTGTTTTATTCCAAACTACTTCGGAATTGTACCGGGGTCTGAAACGATAACAGAGTTTTCCCAGGTTGGTGGGGTACAGGTCTTCAGGCTGATAAAAATACAGGTTCTTGAAAACGGCCGTATCATAATCGTATTTGCGAAGGTCATTGAAGGTTTCCATGCCTGCCCAGCCCCATTGTGCGATGTACTTCTGCGTCATGATATCGGAGAGTTGTAGTTCTCCGTCAGTTTGCGCCACTTCAGAGCTGCTCATATAATCGTCGATCTCCGTTTGGGTGATCTTCGGATCAACTGGCGAACCATAAAGGTTTACGAATTGCATATGACCATTGATGCCATTGATGTATGCCTGATGAGCCGCTCCTGTTTCGTTCTTGATAAAAAGTGCTTCAGCTTTTGCAAACTGGAGCTGGGAGTAAGAAAGGATTGGGTAGGGGCTGGCAGGGTAGTAGAGATATTTGCCATCATAAGTGTTTTTTTCAGGTGGGATGTATCCCCAAACCAGCGGCACTCTTTTTCCCGCAGTTGCATCTCCCATTGTAGGTACGATTGCTTTGTAAATGCCATCAACAGGATCTGCAGCTATCATTCTTTTTAGCCTGGGGTCTGTGGATGCTGTGGGTGAAGGAGTGGGGGTGCCTCTTACACCTCCGGTAAGCATGCTCAGGATCGGTTGGCTGATCCTGCCTGTCAGGGTTTGCACTGCTGTAGGGTTTACCAGATTCAATGCGGCGCCTGGTGAAAAAACATTCATATCGCTGGAGCTGGTATTACCGGCCAAAATGGTGGCGTCTTCCTGTGCACTGGTGAAAGAAAGATCTACGTATTTCACTACGCTGTCTGCATACTGCGTGGCAAAGTTTGCCTTCTTAACCAGGTGGCTGTATTGCTGCGCCAGGATTGCATATGCAAACTTTCTCCACTTATCGCGGTCTCCTTTATAGATGAGATCTGCTGAAGCCAATGAAGAAGAGTAATTCAGAGCATCGGTCCTGGTGAAACAGGCAATGGATGAATCTACCCATTCACGAACGCGTGCATAAACTTCGGGCTGATCCTGGTAGTTGAAGAAAAGGCGCGTTGTATCGAAAGCCTGATCCAGGATGATGGGGCCATGTAAGTCAGTGGCAAGCTGAAAGCCAAACGCTTTGAGCGCATAGCCGATACCTGCAAATGTCCACTTTTGATTTTCTCTTGCTTCTTTGATCAATAGTTCGAGGTTGGGACCGCTGGTTATGTACAACATTCTCCAGATGGCGCCGCCATTATCCAGTGTTGGTTCGTAGCCATGTGTTTCCCAGTTATTGTCAGCGCTGATGCTGGACCAGTTTTGAACGGTTTTGAACAAAAAGCGGTAGTCATTGGCGGTAGTAGCTGAGATCTGCCATTGGATGGGAGATAGCAGCATCTCGGCCGTAGCCACCTGCGGGTTCGACGGATCGGTATTGATGTCGAGCCATTTCTTACAACTGCCTGCAGTAAACAGAACGGCTGTGGTAAGTATAATGAGATGTATCCTTTTCATAACAAAGTACTTTAATACTGAGGAATTAGAGTTTTACGCGCATTCCGAAATTCACACCCAGGGGCCTGCCCATGTTCCCGAAATCGATACCATAACCTCCAAGGCCGCCTGTTGAAGGATTAGTTCCGTTACTGTCCGGGTCCATGCCGGAATAGTTGGTAACCAACAGCACATCCGTGGCAGTTATATACAGGCTGAGGTCTTTCACCCATTTTACTTTGGTAAGTGATTTCTGTGGGAAATAATAACTAAGTGTTATATCCCTTACGCGGAACGCATTGATATCCTTTTCTACAAAATTTTCAGGTGAAATACCATTGGATGTGGAGGTATAAAAGGCGGAATTGTTATAAGGCGTTACAACAATTGTATTCTGGGTAGGTGTTTTTGTATTTTCCAGTCCATCTTTCAGCACTCCTTTGACAATACGGGGTGTTTCCCTGTCGAGGGTTTTGGTACTAAGGCCGGTTGTATACAGCGTATATTGGGTAGCGTTATATACATCGCCTCCTTTCCTTACATCTACAAGGAAAGATAATGACCAGGATTTGTAATTGAATTTGTTCACAAGGCCCACCAGGAAATCCGGCGTTCTGTCGCCAATTGGGTAAAATGTACCATCAGTAGTCAGTAAAGGAAGGCCATTGGTTGGACTGATCAGCAGGTCGCCATTTTCGTTGCGCTGGTTAACCCAGCCCCCGATAGCGCCCGTGCTGGCGCCGGGATAAACTGACCCGCGCACGCCGTTCTGCAGCCAGGTGTCGGAATTATAGTACTCCGGCAGTTCATCGGCCACGCTGATTACTTTACCTCTATTTCGTGTAAAGTTCACTGTTATGTCCCATGAAAGATCTTTCTGCTTGAGGGGGGTACCTGTGAGCTGGATTTCCATGCCCCTGTTCCTTACCTCACCTCCATTCAGTGCTTTGATGATAAACCCTGTTCCATAGCTGAGCCTTGGAGAGATGATCTGGTTTTCAGAAAGCATATTATACCAGGTGAAGTCCACACCCAGCCGGTTGTTCAGGAACTGTAATTCAAAGCCGGTTTCGAAGTTCTTGGAAAATTCAACTTTAAGCCTGTCGTTTCCACCAACAGCCGCGTTGAAAGCAAAGCCGCCGCCGGTTCCTGACTGAGGCTGAAGTGCTGTTTTAGTAATATAGGCCGATCTCGGTTCTTTACCTGTATATGCGTAGGATGCTCTCAGCTTGCCGAAACTGAGCCATCCCAGGTCTTTTACTGCTGAGAGTTCACTGAAATTGAAGGCAAAGCTGGCTGCGGGATAATAGAAATAAGGAGTGTTGGGCATCAGCCTGGAAGATGCATCCATACGACCTGTAAGGGTCAGGTACAATAAAGACTCATATCCCAATACCGCCTGTGCAAATACGCCCAGTCCCCTGTAACGTGTAAGCGTTGTTTTGGTACGCTGGGTGGTAGGCGTGGTATTGTTCATACTGTAAAAGTTCGGATCATACATTTTTTCACCGAGCTGTGCAGTAGTGGTGTGATTATAATCGTTGAAATTGGTACCAACGATATAGGTGTTATTGAATTTACCAAAATTATGCGTAGCAGTAGCTGTAAGGGCTCCGTTCAGGATCCTTCCCTGAACCTGGTAGGCTTCAATGCGGCCGCCTGTTGGCGAGCCTGCGCTTCCTGAGCCTTTGTAGGATTGGGCATGGTATACCATCATCCCAGTGTTGGTAGAAACGTCTGCGCCAAAAGTACCGTTGATGGTCAGCCATTTTAACGGCTTGAGGGTAACCGTGGAATTAGCCAGTAAACGATTCACTCTTTCATCCTGCGTATTCCTGTAAACATCCCAGAATGGGTTATCGGTTTCATTGTAAATGGTGCCGGTGTTAATGACGCGGTTACCAAATTCATCCACCCATTTGTTTATATCGTAAATAGATGGAAAAGTGAGTAACCCCATCAGGTAACCCCTGTCTCCTTTGTTTGCTTTCTTATTATAGGTATTGATATAATTGAAACTGGTAGTTACGGAAAGGATGGGATTGATGGTGGCAGTGGCAGACAAACGGGAAGAGAATCTCCTGTATAATGTATTGGGGATGGTTCCGGTGTTGTCTGAATATTCATTGGCCCAGCGATAGCTCAGGCCGCTACTGCCTCCTTCAAGCGCCAGGTTATGTTTTTGGCTGAAACTGGTTTGAAAGAACTGGTCTACGTTATCAAATCGCTGCACGGTATCTGCATATTTGGGACCAAAGTAGTTGCGGGTGCCCCCGTTGTAGATCCCATTGCTGATCCCCTGGCTGTATACATTTTGTACTTCAGGGAAATTCAATTGTTTTTCGAGCCTGAACGCATTGTTATAAGTAACGGAACCGAATCCCGCTTTTGCTTTCTTAGTGGTGATCACGATGGCGCCCGATGCACCGAGGTTACCATAAAGTGCAGTGGCTTCGGGGCCTTTCAGGATCGTGTAAGTTTCAATGTCAGCCGGATTGATATCGATGGCGCGGTTGGAATAATCCTGGTCGCGGTTGTTACGGTTCCCAACGAGCGCGCTGCCAGACATAATGGAGTTGTCGATAGGTAGACCGTCAATTACGATCAGGGGAGAGTTATCTCCATCCAGCGAAACGATACCACGGAGTATGATCTGCGTGGAAGCGCCGGGGTTACCTGAGGTCTGGTTCACCAATAAACCAGGTACGCGGCCGGCGAGGCCATTGATGAAGCTCTCGCGCTGTGTTTGCGTTACTTCATCGCCAGCCACGGTGGGGGTGGAGTAACCGAGGCTTTTCTTTTGACGTGAGATACCATGGGCAGTCACTACCACTTCACCCAGTTGTTTGTCGGAAGACAACAATTTTACATTCACCACATCACTGCTTACCGTTACTTTCTGTGGCGTGAAACCAACATAGGTAAACAGCAGTACCTGCCCGGAGCGGGCAGCAATCTGATAATTACCATTGGCATTGGTGAGTGTTGATCTCTGAGTGGTTTGGTTTGTTACCGTAACACCCGGTAATGGGGCGTTATTTGCATCAGTAACGGTTCCCTTGACGGAACCTTCCTGGGCAAAAAGGGTACTGAATGGCAATACGAGTAGCATTACCACCAGCCGGAGTTTTTTTCTCATAGCGAGTTAGTTTGTCGTTAATTAGTCAGCAATATGTATGGAACCTAAAGTACTTCTATGCCAGCGTCTTTGTATGGTTTAAGCAGAGGATCGTCGGGTGGTAATTCAGTGATCAGCGTGTGGATCTTGCTGATGTCGTCAATGTGAATCGGCTGCAGTGAATTGATCTTTTCGGCAATTGTCAGGCAAACCACTTTCTGTGCCGATTCGATCATCGCCTTCTTCAAAGTGACCACATCCCAGTCGTTATCTGTAATTCCGTTCTTGATGTCGATAGCATTGATGCCGAGGAAACAGAGATCAGCACGGATCCTTTTGATCTGCGCTATCGCTTCCGCACCTACCGTGATCTTGGAGTTCTTGTTCACTTTATCTCCAATCAGGATCACTTCAATGGAAGGGTGATGCATGTATTCAAGCACCACTGGAATGCTGCCGGAAATGAAAGTGGCTTTCAACTGTGGAGGCAGGGCCCGGGCCAACTCAATGATGGTGGTGCCACCGGTGGTCAACACAAACATACCATCCTCGATCAGCGATGCCGCTTTCTGGGCAATGATTTTCTTGTTATCGAGAGAATAAACGTTGTTGGAAGGATAATAAACCTGGCTGAAGCTATGGGAAAGCGCCCCGCCATGTACTTTGATGATCTTGCCTTCATCCGCCAGTTCCTGCAAGTCTCTGCGGATTGTATCTTCAGACACACTGATCTCCTGGCTCAATGATGAAGAGAGCACCTTGTTATGGAGATTAACCTGATGTAAAATGTACGCCTGTCTTTCTTTCTTGAGCATAGCGTTAGTTGGTTACCAAGTAAAATAAAGTAAATTCCTGCATAAAACCGCATGAAGTGTTAAAATTATTGGCAAAATCGGCATTATTTTTTTTGCTACCGCAAGTAATTGCAGGTATTTTCTGGAATAGGCCGTCTTTTTGCCGGTACGATTGCAGTTTGTTGCAGACTGAAGGTACTTATTTTAAGGTAAACCGCACAGTAATGGCAAAAGCGTCGGGAACAAAGTTGATATCGGGGATGATATCGAGTTCGGGTTTCCAGTCTGCGGAAATATTGATCGGGGCTTTCGGGAAGGTATACTCGATACCGAGAATACCGGTTGGCCCCAGATAGGTTTCTTTATCCTGCCATCCGGCAAAGAAACCGGCGCCATAGAACCAGCGCAGCCCGGGAGTTGAGAAATTCTGGTGCAGTTCAAGCAATGCACCCAGTCCAAAACGTGATCCGAAGGAAACCATTCCTTCCACAGCGCTTCTCTCAGTTACATTGTACTTGCCGGTGATGGAGTTATTGAGTGTGGGAGTGGAGTTGCTCAGGCGAAGACCGATCCCAAACCTGTAGTCCTGTGCTTTCGCATGCTGGCTGCTGATCACAAAAGCGCCCGCCAGGAGCAGGGTTACAATGATCCTTTGCATATTTTCAGTTTATATGGAAAAAACGAAAATGATGCCAGTGTGCAGATGTATGCCCTGTTAAAGTTGATGCAAAGGAAAGTGAAAAAAATGTGAAGCGCTTAGTTACCGAAGAGCTCGAATTTTGTTTTGGGCCTGCGTGCATCACGCCATTTGAAATTGCGCAGGAATTTTTCCTGCTCGGAAGCCTGGCTAACGGGCAGCATCACACCTTTCGGTTCACTGATCACCACCACTTTGTCAAGCTCCTTATTCAGGAAACGAAGATCGATAATATCTCCGGTCACATTATTTACCCCTACCAGCGCGCTGTCTTCATCCTTCACCCAATACACGCTTTCTGCATTGCCTTTGGCACGCATATAATCGAGCGTTCCATCGATGAACATCCCGGTGAGGCGGTTGCCTTTAAGCTGGTTGTACATATCGATACCCGTCTTGTTTACGGCCAGTGCATTCTCCCATACAAAAAGTTTGTCGGCCTTCTTGTTCTTCGTATAGAGGAAGATAGTATCCCCGGTCAACTGATTGTCTCCGGACCAAACGATGGGATCAGTAAACAGCCGGAATATGGAATCCTTTCCGGAATAGAAAAGACTATCTGAAACAGCCTGCAGCGAATCGGAGAAGATCCGCACATTGTGATATGCCTGGAAATAGCGGTCAGTGCTGTCATTGGCATTGGCGGTATCATTGATCACAACGGGATTGGCTGGTTTCTTTGAGGGTGGTTTGGTTACCGGAGTATCTTTTTCCGGAGCAGTGGCAACAGGAGGGACCCTGGTTATTTGTGCCGCCTGCGCCGTATCCGGTGGCAGTTTTGCTACGGTGTCCGCAACAGCCGCGGCCAGGGTGGAATCTGCCATATCCCGCAATCGCTGCACATGCGTTTCCTGATCTGAAGCTGTATCTTTCAGCGGGATCTTTTTCGTGGCGCTGTCCGCCACAGCCGCCATGGCGCTGTCGATCATATTGGAGGCAGGGACCAGCGCAGAATCCTTTCCGGTATCTTTTCGAACATTGATCTGCGTTAGTGCCGTGGAATCCCTGATTGCTTTCCTGCGGGCAGCTTCTGCGCGAACCAGGCTATCCCTTTTCGCATTCACGGCTGCGATCGAATCCAGGTCTTGCTGCAATTTGCTCAGTCTTCCCGAGAACAAAGTATCAGCTGCAATATATATGGAGTCGGATTCCTGTTTTAAGATCATTAGTGGTTGCCGGGTGGCGAAGAATGTTCCTTCATTTCCGTTGGCCCTTATGTAGTTTGCCAGCACGGAAACGCCCTGTGCTGAATCGATGTACACTGCGTTACCAGTGAGGGTGCTGATGCCGGTTTCATCGTTCCGGTCTATCTGGTTGGCTACAATACGGGTGCGGGCCCTGGCGTCTGTGATCACGGGGCGGCCTGAAAAATAAGCCTTCCTGTTCTTCACATCGTATGTGCCTTCCCGTGTTACAATATTCTTATCGGTTGTGTCAGTGATAGTGGTCTTTGTAATGAAGGTGGCGATCTCTGTTTCCGTATTGTAAAGGAGCGAGTCTGACCTGAGTGTGGATCCGGGATCTTTCAGCACCACATCCTTTTTGAAATATACGTCTTTCATTTCACCATAATAAGTGCCTTCCTTGCTGGTGAGTACGGTCTTGCCATTCTCTACGCGGCCACCATTATAATAGTCGCCGATCTTTTCATTGGCATCGTAGCGAAGCTCTTCTGTATGGAGTGTGATCTTGCCGTCTGTGAGCTTTACTTTTTTCTTCAGGTTGGCAATTCGTGTATCGATGTAGTAGAGCAGGTACTGGCTATAGGTATGTACGCTGTCGGCATCATTGATATGTACGTTCCCAAAGGCTTCCAGGGTCCTGTTCCTTTTATTGAAGATGGCAGAGTCGCAGTAAAAAGTAGTGTTGTTCTGTTTTACGATAACATTTCCTACCCAGATATTGAGTTCAGTAACGGAGTCTTTCTTTTCAAAGCGGAATTTTTCGGAGTTCAGCCATTCCACCATTTTACCTGTAGTATCGGTGGACTGAGCAAAACCTTTGAAGCAAAAAAGCAGCGTCAATACCAGCAGGGCTGAATATTGCTTCATGAGTTTAGTTGCCTTTATTGGAGACAGAATCATAAATAGGTGCCTTTAACGGTCCGCTTTTGTCCTTACGGCCGAACACGGAAATGTTCACGTAACGCTTGGGATGAGTGCGGAAATCGTCGAGCAAAGTAGTCAAACTCCTGTTGGTCTGGCGAAGCTCGTCGTACAATTTGCGATCATTTAACAGGAGGCCCATCGTATTGTCTTTCTGGGTGGTTTTGCTCACAGCCGTGCTGAGTTTGCTGGTAACAGACTCCAGGTTGTCGATGGTTTCTTTGATCTTCGCATTGGCGAGACTGTTAGAAGTCTTTTCCAGGTTATCTACAGTAGCAGTGATCTTCTCATTGCTTTTGGCGAGATTACCGGTTACAGATTCAACATTGGAGAGGCTTTTGGCCAGCATGCCGGTTTGCGCGTCCAACAGTTTGTTGAGGTTTTGCGTGGAGCGGGTGAGGTTGGCGATGATGGCAGCCAGGTTATTTTTAGTATGGGGATCGAGGAGGCTGTTAAGATTATTGACCAGTGTATCCAGTGAATGCAGCGTTTGAGTGGCGCTGGCGAGAGCAGGATCGAGGCTGGCCTGGAGCTTATCGGTGAGTCCTTTGATGGGCCTTGTGCTCAGCGTATCCCCATCGTTTACCAGGGTGGAAGAATTACCGAGGAACACTTTCAGGGTAGTGGAAGAGCCCAGCAGGTCAGTACTTAAAGACGCTACAGAATTGTTGGGGATATTCACTTCCTGTGTAAGGGTGATGCCTACGATGATGCCGGTCAGGCTCTTGTCTTTCGCCTCAATGGAGGTAACTTTTCCTACCTGCAGTCCATTCACGGTTACAGGGTTTGAGATCATCAAACCTTCTACGGCAGGAAATACGGCGAATAATTTATGCTTGGTGGTATTGAAATCTTTTCCCTTCAGGAAGTTAAATCCTAGGATCAGCACGGCAATGGCAATTGCTGTAAGCGATCCAACCTTAGTCTCATTAGAAATTTTCATGCTAGTGAATTTTAGCGCTATATCCTTTCAAATCAGGCAGCAAGATGCGTTTTTTTGATGGCCGCAGCAAAAATAAAACAATTGGAACAACTGCCGGGGCCTATTTGGCATCCATCGAGGATTTGTAACGCTTTACAGCCTGATAAATTTGTTTGGCAATGGCTTCCTGTCCTTTGGCGCTGCTCAGGTAGATCTCTTCATTCCTGTTGGAGATGAAGCCGGTTTCCACAAGGATACTGGGCATTGCCGTGGCCTGCAGGATCCAGATGCCTTCATTGTTCCTTTGTTTCACTCCACGACTGGTCCGGCCTCCTTTCACGAATTCCTGTTCCACCATCGTGGCCAGGCTAAGGCTTTTATCGAAATATTTTTTCGTCCACAACATCGATTTCACCCTGAATTCCGGGCTTTCGATATCCGGCGTATATTCTTCATCGGAAGAGATCCGTTCGCCCACATATTCTCCTTTAGCATCTGTACGGTCAGCGGCCCAGATATAGGTTTCGGTACCGCTTGCAGCATTAGGGTACTTGTAGGTCTTGTATGTAGGAACGATCTTCGTTCTTTTCTTCCTGTTCTTACCTTTTCCGGTGTAGTAAGTTACTTTCCTCGAACCTACTTTTTTCTTCACTACTCTGGGCGGGGCTGAATTGGCATGGATGGAAATATAAAGATCCCCCTTATGCTTATTGGCCAGTTCCGCCCTGTAACGGTTATCCACATATACATCTGTGGTTCTGGTGTATACCACTTTCACACCCGGGATTTGGCTCAGGAGTTTCCCCAGTTTGAGGGAAATGGAAAGACAAACTGCTTTTTCTGTTGAAGTTTTTCCACGCGCACCGATGGCTTTTCCGCCATGGCCGGGATCAACTATGATAGTTTTGAAAGATGGCTTCTGCTCCTGAGCCTGCTGGAATGAGGTGAGTGCCGTAATTACAACACAAATGGTAAGGCCTTGAAGGATTGTTTTCAACATGCTATACTCATCGGTTTACAAACGGGGAAATTTATTTCAGACTGTCTTTAACAGGTGCTGACTGTGACTGGCTTTCCGTACCGGCCGGAGCGTTCTGCTCGCTTGACGGATGTTGCTTGCCTTCCAATGCAGCTTTGTAACGGACCAGCGAAGCGAGAATGCTGTTCACGACCTCCGCCTGGCCTTTTTCGCTTATGATATATTGTTCTTCTTCAGTATGTGTTACAAATCCTGTTTCGATCAGCACACTGGGCATGCCCGTTGCCTGCAGCACCCAGATGCCTTTTTCATTTCTCTGTTTCACACCGCGGCTAACACGTCCGCCCTTCACAAATTCCTCTTCAACAAAAGTGGCCAGCGTCAGACTCTTGGCGAAATATTTCTTTTCATATAACTGGGCGCGGATACGCGCTTCAGGAGAATTCAGGTCCAGGATATTCGTGCTGTCCTCCACATTCTCACCACCTTCTTCCTGGCTTTGATTGATGGCTTCACCCTTGAAGCCGCCACGGTCGGCTGCCCAGATATAGGTCTCGGTGCCATGTTGCCAGTTCTTTACATAATAACTTTCATATATAGGAGACTTCACCACTTTCTTTCTTCTCTTCTTTCCTTTTCCAACATAAATGGTCTTGTTCTTATGTCCCACCACGCGCTTGGCATACCAGCCCCCGGCTTTGACGCCGGCGGCATTGCAGTGGATGCTCACAAAGAGATCACCCTTTGCTTCATTGGCCATATTGGCCCTGTAGCGGAGACTCTGCTGAACATTGGTGCCGCCACCAGCCAGTACATCGGTGGTACGGGTATAGATCACCTTCACACCGGGCATCTCTTTTTCGATGGCTTTTCCCAGCTTGAGGGAGATGCTCAATGCGATTTCCGCTTCGGTGGAATGCTGCCCCAATGCGCCGGGGTCCACGCCGCCATGACCCGCATCGATAATAATAGTACTCAGTGCAGGCTTCTGCTGTTGCGGTGTAACGGGGGGATTAACCGTGAATGCCGCAAGGGCAATCAGCGAAACGAGAAATAACGATACATAATAAACTCTCTTAATCATTACATGTTCAATTTTTCAGGAAACGAAACCTTCACAACATCTTAATGCTTTTCTGTTTATTTTTGCTCCCACTGCATTATGACTAACGGACGCAAAAATAGCTTAAAACAGAGTTCAGCATGGATTTTATTCGTATCACTTTTGCTAATAACGTCCAATCTACGCGCGAATTACAATTCAGATTATGATTTTTACAATTCATTAACTGCTTTTCAGGACACATCTAAGGTTCCGAAGAGCGATACGATCCCCCAACGTAAGGACTCTCTCATAACAAAGACGGATACTTTCAGTATAAAGATGTCAAAGGACTCGCTCGATGCCCCCGTGAATTATGCCGCATCCGATTCCATGGTGATGGAGGTGAAAACAAAAAAGATCATCCTCTTCAGTAAGGCATCGGTGAAGCAGAAAGATATGGAGCTGACGGCAGACAGCATCGAGCTGGACCAGCCCAGTAATATGGTGATTGCCGTATTCCGTCGCGACTCTACCGGTAAGATGATCGGCCGCCCCAAAATGGTGCAGGCAGATACCAAGATGGAGTCTGACATGATCCGATACAATTTCAAGACCCAGCGCGGTCTTACCAAATCCACCACCACCGCCCAGGGGGAAATGTTCGTGCACGGGGAAACCATCAAGAAGATCAATGAAACGGATTACTATGCACTCCGTGGACAAATGACAACCTGTAACCTGGACACACCGCACTTTGCCTTTCGAACGAAGAAGATGAAACTCGTAAACAAGAAACTGGCAGTGTCTGGCCCCATCCACCCGGAATTCGAAGGGGTCCCTGTACCTATTTACCTGCCATTCGGATTCTTTCCCATCTCACAGGGAAGGCATTCCGGTTTGCTCCCGCCACAATTCGCGGCCAGTGAACAGTTCGGTATCGGACTTGAAGGTCTTGGTTATTATAAGGTACTCAACGATAATTTCGATGTTACCCTCCGCACCAATATCTATTCCTACGGAGGATATAATATTTATTTATCTCCCACTTACCGTAAGCGTTACCGTTATAACGGAAGTATGAACCTATCGTTCCAGAATACACGAATTCTCAGTAATACGGCAAAACAGGAGTATACTACTTCGCAAACCTTCAATATCAACTGGAGCCATTCGGTAGATAGCAGGGCCAGGCCGGGAACATCATTTTCCGCCAACGTGAATGCAGGATCTACCAAGTACAACCAGTATGTGGCCAATAACCCAACGCTCAATTTCCAGAACCAGCTGAGCTCTTCCATTTCTTATCAGAAGAACTGGGACAATAAGTTCAACCTCACCCTGAGCGCCAACCATAGCCAGAACAACGTATCCACACTCATCAACATGAGCCTGCCTACGGCTGCATTCACAGTGAATACTTTTTATCCTTTCCAGCCGAAGGAAATGGTAGGCACACCAAAATGGTACCAGAAGTTGGGTATCGGTCTCAATACCAATTTTGCCAACCAGATCAGTGTATATGAAAGGGATTTCAACGTGAGCAAGATCCTGGACACCATGCAATGGGGTGCACAGCACAATATTCCTATTCAATTGTCATTGCCTCCGCTGGGACCTATTCAGATTGCACCGGGCATTAGTTATTCAGAAAAATGGTATTCGAGAAGACTGATGAAGAGATTAGACACGGTTACCAATAAGGTGGATACCGTTACCAATGCTAATGGTTTTTATCAGGCGCGGGATATATCATTCAGTCTTGGTTTGAATACAGCCCTTTTTGGTAAATACGAAGGTTTTGGAAAGAACAGCAAGTTCCAGGCGATCCGCCACGTTATTCGTCCTAACATTTCACTGAGCTATAAACCTGATCTCGCCGCAAATGACTGGTATGATTTCAATGTTGATACTGCTTCCAAAAGAACGGTTCGTGCGTCTTATTACGAGGGCAGCATTTATGGTCCATTTTCCGAAGGTGTGTTCGGCGGTATCGGTTTCGGAATCGATAATAATATCGAAGCTAAGGTCCGCAGCAAAAAAGATACAGCCAATGGCGGTATCAAAAAGATCAGGCTGATCGATGGTTTCGGTTTCAACAGTAGCTATAACCTGGTAGCCGACTCCTTCAAACTGGCGCCATTCAGTCTCTATGCGCGCAGTACCCTTTTTGAGAAGATCAATATCACAGCGGGCGCCGTACTGGACCCTTACCAGGTAGACAGCTCAGGTTACAGAATTAATAAATACATGTGGGCCGGTGGCGGTGGCTTCAAACCCGGTCGCATCACCAGCGGCAGCGTATCTATCTCCACTACTTTCCAGAGTAAACCGAAAGATGAGAAAAAGGCCAAGGAACAGGAAGAAGCCGAAAAAGACCTGGGCCTGCCGCCACTTACACTGGAAGAACAACAGGCGCAACTTGAATATGCCAGGCGCAATCCTTCCGAGTTTGCCGATTTCAATATTCCCTGGTCAGTGAATCTTTCATTCTCCTATAATTTCTCACGACAGTTCCGTCCGGATTACAAAGGCTGGGAAACGGTTTCCAATGCCAGTATCAACGTGAACGGAGACTTCAACTTAACGCCCAGATGGAAAATGGGCGCAAGCAGCTATTACGATTTCAAGTCTTCATCCATTCAGTCGCTAACCCTCTCGCTTAGCCGAGAAATGCACTGTTGGCAGATGTCCATCAACGTTACACCCGTTGGTTTGTACAGGACCTTCAATATCACCATCAATCCGAAGAGCGGATTGCTGAGGGATCTGAAGATCAATAGGACGCGCTTCTTCTACGGACAATAAGCGGGGAGGGGGTGTGCTGTAGCAAAGAGGTATTGTTTTGCGTTTTCGCAAAGGGATATTGTCTTTGCCGGCTGTGAAACGAACCGCGCGTTTGGTTGATTTTATGGGCAGTGGATTGGTTGGATGGGGCTGTGGTACAAAGATGAGCTGTGGGGCTTACGTTTCGGAGGCCCGGAAAAGACAATATCCCTTTGCTACAGCACACTGAGAGGGGGAGGGAAAGGTGAGGGTGCGTCAGTGTTTGTGAATGGGAACAGTGGGGTGCGTGATGTTGATGCTGACCGTTTATAGGGAGAATGTTTGTTGGTGATGCTTCTGTTTATTTTTTTTCAATTCCACTTTTTTATTATCTGTTTTTATAGTGCTGCACGTAATGGGCTTCCATTACCTGGTGGACGCGGTCGCGGAACTCAGCGGTGCTTTCGGAGGGGAGTGCTGACATGGGGGGAAGGAAATCGAAATAGAGACGATGAGGCATTACGTAGAAAGTAGGTGAGCTGGGGAGTACCTTACGGGTGTTGAAGATGAGAGCGGGAATGATGGCTTTGCCTGTTTCGATACTTAGCCTGAAAGCGCCGTCGTGGAAGGCTTTGATGGGTTGCTCAGTTTTGTTGCGAGTGCCTTCGGGGTAGAGACACATGTGAAGTCCCATCGCTAAAACATTCTTCATTTTTGTATAACTGCCTTTACGGCTTTGCTCACTTTTGCGGTCTACCAGTACACTGCCGGTTTGATAGATAAGACCGAAGATGGGGATCTTCTTCATCTCGATCTTCGCAATGGTCTTATTACCGCCGGGAATGAAGGGAGAACTGATGGGAACATCCATGAAAGAATTATGATTGCAGACTACGATGTAATTCTCTCCGTTCTTGAAATGATGCTGGCCGGTCACGCGGAGCGGACAACCGATACCGTTAAGGAATACCTGCATCCATACACGCGCCATCTTCAGAAAGCGATAGGTTTTCTTTGGGTCCGGAAGGAAATAGCAGAATAATAGAAAGGGGATCATGAAGATCAGCAGGGTTACTGTAAATAGTAAAGCGGCCCAGGCGGCCATGATCCTTCCTATGATGGCTTTGAGAATATGCATAAGTAAAAGGGCAAAGATAGATCAAAGCGCCCAATCGATTGGGTCGATACCGTTTTGCACAAGGAACTGGTTGGTTTTGGAAAAATGCTTACAACCGAAAAAGCCGGAATCTGCTGAGAACGGCGACGGATGCGCAGCTTTCAATATCAGATGATGACGCGTTACATCTATCAGCTCCTGCTTCTCCTGCGCAAACTTTCCCCAGAGCAGGAATACCACATTCTTTTTTTCATCGGATATTTTCCTGATCACGGAATTAGTGAATTGCGCCCAGCCGATCTTGGCATGGCTCATCGGTTCGCCGGCACGCACTGTGAGACTGGCATTGAGCAGCAACACACCCTGCTCCGCCCATTTGGTGAGGGTGCCATGATTGGGGATGGGCAATCCCAGGTCTGATTGCATTTCCTTGAAAATATTCACGAGCGAAGGAGGCGGCTTGATGCCCGGCGCTACCGAAAAGCATAAGCCATGCGCTTGTCCGGCACCGTGATAGGGGTCCTGCCCCAGGATCACCACTTTCACATTGTCGAAATGGGTCAGGTTGAAAGCATTGAAGATCTGCCCGCCCGGAGGATAGATGGTCTTTCCGGTCATCTTTTCTGTACGCAGAAAAGTAGCGATCTCAAGGAAATAGGTCTTGGTGAACTCATTCTTCAGTGCAACCTTCCAGCTTTCATCGATTTTTACATCCATGCGAAAGTAAGTTTCGGGTAAAAATAGAAAATATTATTTACTCCCTGAGCAATCCTGGCATATGCACAGGCGTAATCACAATCGGATATTTCTCTGCTGTTACATTGCTTGGGGGCCAGTCCGAAGGGCGGAGAGTTGGCAGTCGCTCGCCTCCCGGCGAGTGACTTCTATTTGTTCGCCTCCGGCGAACACCGCGTCGCCAGAGGCGACTAAACAAAACTCACTCACCGGGAGGCGAGCGAGTGGGCACAGCGAAATAAAATGTAACAACCTTTTTAGCCAGCGCCATCGTGTTTTCGAGAGCGGGAACAAAAAAAATGGAATCAGGAAACCCTTTACTGCGCCCGCTCTTTCAATTCATCGGCCGCATCATCATTGTATTTACGTTTACGACTAAAGATCTCCTTGCCGAAATTATAGCTGAAGGAAATGGCTATGCGCCTTGTATCGGGATCATTGGTGCGGAAGGAATATGCATTCACCAGGCCTCTGTTCTCTTCCCTGGTCCCCATGGAATGGAAGATGTCTTCCAGGTTGAGCTTGATGGAACCTTTGTTCTTCAGTACTTTCTTTTGAACGGCTGCATTTACCCAATGCCTGGATTTCACGTAGGTCTGGAAATTGATATTCGGCGCCTGATATGTGGCATAGAGATCTGCGCTCCAGGTTTTGCTTATGCTGAACTGATTCTGAATTTGTGTTCTCCAGGTATAGAGCTGAAGGTTGATCGACTGGCTGTACAGTTTTCCATTTGTACTGAATCTTGCTCCTGCAATATGAAAGTTCAGGTTCCACCATTTGGCGGGTCTCACACTCAGGTTGATCAGCAACGCCAGCAGATCGCGGGAAGCGAAATTTTCCGGCCTGTTGATCTGCGTGTTCTTATCGATCCTTGTGGCATTCGCTATCCCATCATCCTGCCTTTCGTACAACAACCGGGTGGTGAGTAATTGTTTGTACCGCCAGTTCAGTTCAAAGCGATGGGCGATTGTGGGATTCAACATAGGGTTACCTGTGGAATAGCTGTACTGATCAATAAAGAACAGGAAGGGATTGAGCTGTTGATAGCCCGGCCGGTTGATCCTCCTGGCATAACTGAGTGCCAGTGTGTTTCTCCCAACACTATCCAGTTTGTAGGAAGTAAAGAAAGATGGAAAAAGGGAATGATAGTTACGCCTGAACACAGACGGGGCCACTACCTCGTTACCCAGCTGGTTGCCTTTTGTTTGCGTGTATTCCCATCTCAGGCCGAGCTGCAGACCGAACCGTTTCCAGTTCTTTCGCCCGTTTGCATAAACTGCGTGTATATATTCACGATAGATGAAGTGGTTGGATTTACTGTAGTCCGGAACAGGCTTGCTTTCGGGAATAGAAAAATAGTCGGATTGATGATTGTTCTTTACCAGCCCTGATTTGAGGCCAGTACTGAAGCTTGCCTTGTTTTTCAGCGGTAATGAATAATCCATTCTGGCGGTGAATACATCCGTACTGTAAGGAAGCATGTAAAGGAACCTGTTGATATCGCCCACCTGGCCGGACTGGTCCTCTACATAATTGTTCAGGTCCTGTGTACTCCTGTTATTGTACCGGATATAATTGAGGTCCGCCGTTATTTCTTCTCCTTTTTCTGTAAACCGGTGCTGCATATTGGCATTGGCTCCAAATTGTTCCCACCTGCCATGGGTGGAGTTATTGCCCCTGCCGGTGGAATCGGGAATATTGTTGGTACTGAACATTCGTGTTGTGTATTCCGATCCGTCATTCCTTTTCCTGGTGTTGCCATTCAGGATAAAGCCCAGTGTTGTTTTCTTGTTGAGGTTGTAGTCCATTCCCAGTCTGGCAGAGAACTCATCACTGCGGGTATCGTTATCGTTTTCCACTTTGGTGGCGGCAGTGCGTTGCCCGCCGGATGTGAAGAATGCCCTGTCGTCAGCACTTTTGTTACGTTCAGTATATCGGCTGTAACTGAAGTTGCCGAAATAGTTGACCTTCCTGTTGAGATAATTCAGATTGATGGAATTGTATGTCCTGTATCGTTTTCCAATATTCGAATTGTGGGTGGCGCTGCCTGCGTAACCCTGTGTTCTTTTCTTTTTCAGTTTTATGTTGATGAGAGTACCGCCATTGGCATCATATTTTGCCGGAGGGTTGGTGATCAGCTCGATCTTTTCAAGCAGGCTGCCTGGCAGGGAGCGGAGATAGGCTGCCAGATCGCGGCCGCTCATATAGGTAGGTCTTCCGTCTATCAGCACAGTAACGCTCTGCATACCGTTCATGGTGATCTCCCCATTATTATCTACGGTTACTCCCGGTGTTTTTTCCAGTACTTCCAGGGAACTGCCTGCTGCTGCGCCGATCATCGATTCCACATTCACGATGGTTTTGTCCAGATCGTATTCCAGCAACGGTTTTTTTGCAGTGACCACCACTTCTTTCAGGGTGGACTTTTTCTGTGGACGAAGAATGATGGCCGGCCACTGCAGCTTTTTGCCCGCACTGTCGATAGTGAATGGGAGACTGATAAAAGGCTCCATACTGATTGCTGATACAGCCAGAAGGTAAATACCAGGGCTGCCGACTTTTAACTCGAAACTGCCATTGTTCGCCGACGTAAGGCGCATCACTACAGTGGAATCTCCGGCCATCAATAAGTTTACCGTTGCTCCGGAAACGGGTTCGTTTTGTATATCTTTGATCTGACCACCGACCGTTGCCCGGAACCTGCCCTGGGCCACCAGATCAGAAATTGAAATAGTGAAAAAGAGGAATAAAAAGATTGTTCTCATGACGTTAGCTGTTAAAGCGATGAAGGTTTCAGCAAATTTGGCAAAGGGTTACAGCGCCAGGAAATAATCATGTTGAACAAGGCTTATGGCATGACGGAAGCCCGGCTGAACATGACAAAGGTTTTCGTCCATCCATAATGGTATTCCATCAGTGTACGGTCAGTATTCGTCAGGAACTTTTCGTGGTCTGGATTTACCTGTCCAGTTTTGTGTTACCACCACTGAAAAAAAAACATTATGAAGCTCAAAGGAAATACAGCCAATCCAAAAGCGCCCACTGATCCGAATTATCTCTGGCTGGCCATCGGGGCCGGTATCCCCATTTTCATGGCTGCTCTTTTCTACACGAAGGAACGGATGCACAATAATGAAGAGGTAACAGCTTTCCTGATCACCGTGTTTTTTATTCTCGGCATTTTTATGGGCAGGTATGTGTCTTTGCTCTGGGCCAGCAGGGAATATAATATTCCCAGGCGGATCTTTTTCTGGCTGGGTGTGATCATTTTCTTTACCATCATCCTCGTGTTCATCATGGCTGGCGCCACTTTGCGCCTGAGCTCGGATTTCATGGCCTTCCTCTTCATGGGAGTGCCATTACTGATCCTGAGCATCACTTCCGGAATACTCATTAAGCTGATCCGTGTAACGGTGAAAGGGCAACTCACTGAAGCCAAAGTATCCGCTGCTCAAAGCCAGAGCGAATTGCAGTTGCTGCAAAGCCAGCTCAGCCCGCATTTCCTATTCAATACCCTCAATAATATTTATGGCATCAGTCTTACACGCCATGATAAAGTGCCGCCGCTTTTACTGAAACTTTCGGACCTGCTTCGCTATTCCGTGTATGATGCGAAAGAACAATTCGTTCCGCTGAAACATGAGCTCGACTATATCAATAACTATATCGAATTTGAAAAGATCAGGGTAGGAGAGAAACTGCTGTTGTATGTGGAGATCGAACCCAATATCAACCCTCAGATAAAAATTGCACCACTGCTGTTGATCGTGTTCATCGAGAATGCTTTCAAACATGCAAAGAATACAACCAGCCAGGAAATACAGATCAGCATGCAATTGAAAACATGGAAAGACACCATCTTATTTGCAGTCTGGAATTCCAATAGCAACCAGCAGGGAAGCCCGATGTTGAATTCACATAGCGGCTTTGGCCTGGAGAGTGTACGAAAAAGACTGGCCTTGCTGTACCCGGGTGAATACGATCTCAATATCGAAGACAAGGATAATTCCTATTCCGTGATGTTACAACTAAAAGCAAAATAATGGCCAGGTACAATTGTGTGATCGCAGATGATGAGCCTATTGCCCGCGAGATCATAGAAGGTTATTGCAGGCATCTTCCGGCCCTGCAGGTAGTAGCCGGCTGCTCCAATGCACTGGAAGCTAAAGCAGCTTTGCAGGAACATGATGTGCAGATCCTTTTCCTCGATATCAATATGCCTGTACTTGATGGCATTGCTTTTCTAAAGACGGTGAAAGAGCCACCACAGGTGATCTTCACTACCGCATACAAAGAATATGCAGTGAACGCTTTCGATCTCGCCGCCTGCGATTACCTGCTCAAACCTTTTTCCCTGGAGCGTTTTATTGTGGCCGTTGACAAAGCCATAGAAAATATGCAAAAAAGGAATCCTGTAAATGGACAACAGGAATCCGAAAAAGGAGAGGATGCCCTTTTCATCCGCACCGATAGCAAGATCTTCCGTGTTCCATTCAAAGACATCCTGTATGCGGAAGCCAGCGGCAATTACACCAGGATCGTTACGCCGCAGCATACACATATGCCTGCTATTACTTTCTCCGGATTTGAACAACAATTACCGGTTACACAATTCATCCGGGTGCATCGATCCTTCATCATCAACAAATCCGCCATCTCACATATCGAAGGCAATCGTGTATTTATCCATCGAATTGAAATTCCCATTGGCAGTAATTACAAAGATGCATTTCTAAAAGAGCTTGGCCTCTGAGCAAAGATGTTGCCAGTCGCTCGCCTCTGGCGAGTGACTTCTATTTAGTCGCCTCCGGCGACGCAGTGTTCGCCGGAGGCGAACAAATACAGGTCACTCGCCAGAGGCGAGCGACTGCTCCCTGAGTAAACTCAATAGCCCTTTTTAGTCAGCCCCTGGCCACACCCTGATCAAAATGATCTACATTTGCCGCCCGCAGGTAAATTATGAGTACGAGTAAAAACAGTGTGAGCAAAAAGAAGGAACTGACCGGAGAACAACTGGCTGTGATACGTAGCAGGGGCGATGTGGCTATCAATGCTGTTGCCGGATCCGGCAAAACCACCACCATTATCGAATACGCAGTGAGCAGGCCTTCTTCCAGTTCCATCTTATATCTTGCATTCAACCGCTCCGTGAAAACTGAAGCCGCTAAAAAGTTTGAAGCACGCGGCCTGAAGAATGTAAGAGTGGAAACCGCTCACTCCCTCGCTTTCGACTATATTGTGAGAGGTTCAGGTTATAAGATCAGGCAAAAAGATTTCACTACACATGAAATAGTGGAACTGCTCGGACTGCGCAGCAGCGGCGAAAAACACAATGAGTATATTCTCGCCAATCATATCAGTAAATTCATTTCCTTTTTCTGTAACAGTGATAAAAAGAAAGTACAGGAACTGAACTATCTTGACCTGATCACCGATCCCACGGCCAAAACTTTCGTCCGAAAACATTATGCCGAAATAGAGCTGGGCACCCGTCAGCTACTGGCGAAAATGGAAAAAAGAGAAATCGAAATTCCGCACGATTTCTACCTGAAGAAATTCCAGTTGCTCTGCCCGCAACTTCCATTCGATTATATCCTTTTTGATGAAGCACAGGATGCGTCCGCAGCCATGCTGGATGTTTTTGTAAAACAGAAAGCCACCAAACTGATCGTGGGCGATACACATCAGCAGATCTATGGCTGGCGACATGCCGTCAATTCATTGGAGAAGACAGGCTTCAAAACATTGCAACTCAGCACCAGCTTCCGTTTTCCGCAGGATATTGCAGATCTGGCAACAGAAGTCCTGTACTGGAAAGAACACCTGGGAGATCATCAGCCAGTGCCCATCACCGGTAGAGGCGGCGCTACAAAAGTGAAGACCAATGCCACCATCGCACGCACCAACCTGGGACTTCTGCTCAATGCCATCGATTTCATCACCAATAACCGGAAGATCAAAGGCATTTATTTTGAAGGGAACTTCAACAGTTATACTTATGCCGATGAAGGTGCATCACTCTACGACGTTCTGAACCTTGCCAATAACAAACCTGATAAGGTCCGCGATAAGCTCATCGGCTCTATGCGCAACCTGGAAGAACTGGAAGAGTACATAGAAAAAACAGAAGACCCGCAGCTTGCCATGATGGTGGAAGTAGTGAAGGAATACGGAAATGAGATCTACGATATCATGCGTTCCCTGAAAAAACTGCATATTGGAGATGAAGAGAGGGAAAAAGCGGATATGATCTTTTCCACCGTACACCGGGCAAAAGGAATGGAATACGATACCGTGCACCTGGTGAACGATTTTGTTTCCGAAAACAAACTGAAAAAGGCAAAAGGTGAAGCAGCTTCCAAAAATGAGAAGCCTGACCTGGTAAGGTTGAACGAAGAGATCAATCTTTTATACGTGGCGCTCACCCGGGCAAAACATCATTTACATATTCCCGATACACTGGTGCCCGAAGGATTCAGGAATTCCCCTGTGATCTTTCGTACCGATACAAAAGAAGAAAAAGCGAAAAAGAAACCTGCCGGGCCACAGAAGCCTTTACGAACGGTGCCGGTTAACCGGGCATTTGATCACTCACGCAGAAAGGATCCAGCCAATGAGGTGGGTAAACCCTGGACTGCCTTCCAGGATGAAGAACTGACAATACTTTACGAGAACTTCAATTCCATTAAGGACATAGCGGACCATTTCGGAAGAACAAAAGGCGCTATCATCGTGAGGTTGAAAAGACTGGGGCTTATGGATTAATAAAATGCTATTTAATCTGTAACAAAAGGTCCATTTCCTCCACTAATGGTAAAAATCCTTATCTTCCATTCTCCAGCCCAGGAATTCAAACCCCAACTCAATCGTGTATGGAATTACTCGACAACCTTAGTCCGTTGCTGAAAATGTTCTGGTTTATCGCCATTCCCGTCAGCGTTATCTTTCTCATTCAAACCATCATGACCTTTGTTGGTGCAGATGCTACCGACGGACTGGATGCAGATTTCGACAGTGACCTGAATGGAGGGGATACGCCATTCCAGCTATTCTCATTCCGCAACCTCATCAATTTCCTGCTGGGTTTCAGCTGGGGCGGTATTTCATTTTACGGGATCATCTCCAATCCAACGCTGCTGGTTTTAGTAGCGCTGATCATCGGCATTAGTTTCCTTTTTCTCTTTTTCCTCATTATCCGCCAGATCGTAAAACTGGGTGAAGACAATTCTTTCCGAATCACAGATACGATCAATAAAACTGCAGAAGTGTACCTGGCCATCCCCGGTAGTATGGAAGGCAGGGGGAAGGTCCTGATCAGTGTTGGCGGCTCCACGCGCGAGCTGGAAGCGATGACAACACAGGAAAGAATTCCTACCGGAGCCACTGTGAAAATTGTAAAAGTGGAAAATGGACATATCCTTATCGTAGAAAAAATCTAGAACCCCATATGTTATCTCCAATTATGACTATTGTGGTCGGGGCAGTAGTGCTGTTCGTGACCATCCTCGCATTGGTATCGAGGTACAAGCGATGTCCGAGTGATAAGATTTTAGTGATCTATGGCCGCACCGGCGGTACATCAGCCAAATGTATCCACGGCGGTGGCGCATTTATCTGGCCGGTGATCCAGGACTATGCTTTTCTTGACCTGAAACCATTGAGCATTGAAGCCAACCTCACCAATGCCCTGAGCCGGCAGAATATCCGTGTGGATGTGCCCTGTAGGTTCACCATCGCCATTTCCACGGAAGCGGACAATATGAATACCGCGGCAGAACGGCTGCTGGGGCTCAGCGCCGAGCAGATCCAGGAACTGGCAAAAGATATCCTTTTCGGCCAGCTCCGCCTGGTGATCGCTACGATGACCATCGAAGAGATCAACTCTGACCGCGACAAATTCCTGGAAAACATTTCCAAGAACGTGGACAGTGAACTGAAGAAGATCGGCCTGAAACTGATCAACGTGAACGTGACCGATATCAAGGATGAAAGCGGTTATATCGCAGCGTTAGGTAAGGAAGCTGCTGCCAAAGCCATCAACGAAGCCAAGATCAGCGTAGCCGAGCAGGAGAAGATCGGTGAAACCGGTAAAGCTCTTGCCGACCGGGAAAAAGATACACAGATCGCGGAAACGCACAGGGACCGTGATGTGAAGATCGCCATCACGCAAAAAGACAAAGAGATCAGCATCGCTACCGCTGTAAGGGATGAAACTATCGGTAAGGCTGAAGCAGACAGGGACACGCGTGTAAAGACTGCAGAGGCCAATGCCATCGCCATTCAGGGTGAGAACGAAGCAAAGATATCTATCGCCAACTCGGAAGCATTAAGAAGGGAGAAAGAGGCGGAAGCGCTTCGCGTTGCGATATCCGCCGAAAAAGTGCAACAGGCAAAAGCGCTCGAAGCTTCTTATGTGGCAGAACAGAAAGCGGAAGATGCCCGTTCACAAAGAGAGCGAGCCACACAGGTAGCCAATATCGTGGTGCCTGCAGAGATCGCCAAACAACGCGCCATCATTGAAGCGCAGGCCGCTGCGGAAACCATCCGCGAAAACGCGAAAGGTGAGGCCGATGCCATCTTCGCCAAAATGCAGGCTGAAGCGAATGGTTTGTACGAGATCCTCACCAAACAGGCGGAAGGTTACAAACAGGTAGTAGCTGCCGCCGGCGGCGATGCCAACAAAGCCTTCCAGCTGCTGCTCATCGAGAAGCTGCCTGAACTGGTGGCCACACAAGTGGAAGCCGTGAAGAATATCAAGATCGATAAGATCACTGTATGGGATTCCGCAAATGGAAACGGAACAAATGGAACATCCACCTCCAATTTCGTATCCAATATGATGAAGACGGTTCCGCCGCTGAACGACCTCTTCAATATGGCAGGGCTGAACCTTCCTGATTACCTGAAGGGTAATGGCCCACAGTCGAACGACGACAATAAGATCGACCTGCCGGTAATTAAAGAATAATAGAAAAGAAGAATAATGAAAACGGCCGGGCTGGTAAGGGGCAGATCAATTCTCTGCGAATGGCTTCCTTTTCCAGTCCGGCCGTTTTCTTAATATCCAGTTATTGAATGACGGATTGATAGTGCTTTACGGATTTACCCGTACAAAAAAAGCCTCCCTAAGGAGGCTTTGACAATAATATTGCCAGGGGATCAAAGGCTATTGATCTTCACATTGGAGATCAGGAAAGCCGCTGGATTGTTGTACTCCGCCCCCAGCTTGAATGTGCTGTATGTTCTCTTGCCTTCAAATGCGTTGGTGATATCGAAAGTTTTTTCTTCGTTGATATAAACCTGCAGACGCTCACCCTGTTTGCGGATGGCGATATGGTTCTTTTTTCCACCCTCATTATATGTGCTGCTGGTAACATGAGCATCCAGGTCCCTGGCTTTATTATCCGCATATGCCATACCACCATCATAAATCCTCAATTGCAGGTATGGATTTTTAGGATAGAGGTCAAAATTGCCATTGAGGGCATCTTCGAAATCAATATACAGCGTATGACTATTACTGCTATTGGCAATGATCAGATCAAACTCAATAGTGAAGTCTTTTGTTATACCTCCTTTGATCTTTGGAATGTACACTGCGTCGGAAGCAAGGGAGAACCATTTTCCATCGTATTCATCTATGGTTACTACTTCTCCGCTACCATTGGTTTTCCAGCGTGCGGGGAATTTACCGTTTTCCGTTTCATTGAAATTGTCCGCAAACAAGAGAGAATCTCCTGCAACAAAATCATATTTTGAATGGATGGTAATCTTGTTATTACCCTTGCCGGCAGTAGAGGAAGTGCTTGTGGCTGTAGCTTCCGGATTCTCTTTTTTCTTCTTTTTGAAGAGTTTTCCGATTTTTTCTGCTGCATTACCTACTTCCTCCACGGTTTGAGCTTTCAGCATTACCGGGGTGGCCATCAAAAGCAAAACCCCGCTTAGTTGAATAAAGTGTTTCTTCATGGGTGTGACTGATTTCTGATTTGAGCTACAAAAATAAGGTACCTGTTTGAGACAGGAGTACCTGAAAGCCGGTAGTTTTCTTAATTTAATATGAACCGGTTATTGTCCCCACGCTGTGATCACTACAGTTCTGCTTCCGCCGTGGTTGCGGTGCTCGCAAAGATAAATGCCCTGCCAGATGCCGAGGGCAAGCCTGCCATGCCGCACAGGCACCATAACCTGGTTGCCCAGCAGTGCTGCTTTGAGGTGTGCAGGCATATCATCCGGGCCTTCATCGTTGTGGAGAAAATCAGGGTCGTTTTCCGGAACAGCTTTGTTGAAAAAGGTTTCAAAATCTGCACGCACTGTTGGATCTGCGTTTTCATTGATGGTGAGAGATGCGGACGTGTGCTGAATAAATACCTGGCACATACCTGTCTTCAATTCTGATAATTCCGGAATTGCCCTGCTGATCTCTGCCGTAATGAGATGAAACCCTCTTTTTTTCGGCGGCAATGAAATGGTTTGTTGGAACAGTTTCATGAGGGTAAGATACAGGATTTGGCTATATTGATGCCGAATAGTGGAAAACTGAACAAATAGAATTATGAACACTGCAGCTCAATTGATCAGCCTGTATCAACTGCTTCCGCACCCGGAAGGAGGCTACTACAAGGAAACATATCGAAGCAGCGAAATGGTGGCTATATCTGCATTACCTGAAAGATTTGGCGGCAACCGCTCATTCTCCACAGCTATTTTTTTCCTGCTGGAACGTGGTAATTTTTCTGCTTTCCACAAAATAAAGAGTGATGAATGCTGGCATTTTTATGCAGGACAAACCTTACTGGTGCATATCCTGCAATCCAATGGAGAACTGCAGACCGTATCGTTGGGCGCCAATGCAGCAGCGGGTGAATTGTTCCAGTTTGTTGTGCCTGCCAATTGCTGGTTTGCAAGCGAGCCTTCAATAGATACAGAGTTTACTTTCACCGGATGTACCGTATCGCCGGGATTCGATTTTGAAGACTTCGAACTGGCAAAAACAGAAGAGCTGGTCAGCAAATTCCCGGCTCATGCAGCGCTGATCAGAAGGCTCTGCAGGCAATGATCGTATTGAATGGTTCCGGCAATTAAGAAAACTGTATGTTCAATCAACAAGAAAAAATTTCAGGATCAAGGTTGAAAGCCATCATCGGGGGCACAATCGGTAACCTGGTGGAGTGGTACGACTGGTATGCTTATTCCGCTTTTGCATTATATTTCTCTTCTTCTTTTTTCCCTACGGGCAATGCCACGGCACAATTGCTGAACACTGCCGGAGTTTTTGCGCTGGGCTTCCTGATGCGACCGATCGGGGGCTGGTTATTCGGTATGCTGGCAGATAAAAAAGGCCGCAAAGTGTCCATGACCTGGTCTGTACTTTTGATGTCTTTCGGGTCCCTGCTGATCACATTTACGCCTACCTATGCGCAGATCGGTATCATGGCCCCGGTGGTACTGTTGCTGGCGAGGCTGCTGCAGGGACTCAGCGTGGGTGGGGAATACGGCGTTTCGGCTACCTATCTTAGTGAGATGGCCAGCCGCAACAGGCGTGGCTTCTATTCCAGCTTCCAGTATGTGACGCTGATCGGAGGGCAGCTTATAGCCCTGGGTATCCAGATCATCTTACAGAAGTTCCTGCTTACTGACAAACAACTGCACGATTGGGGCTGGAGAATACCTTTCGCCATTGGCGCTGTACTTTCCGTTGTTGCGCTCTACCTGCGTTCCAATCTCCATGAAACACCCAGTTTCGAAGCCAAAAAACAAACCAGTACAACAAAGAAAGGTTCTATCCGTGAATTGCTCAGGCATCCACGCGCCGTGCTCACGGTAGTAGGACTAACGCTCGGGGGTACACTGGCATTCTATACCTACACCACTTACATGCAGAAGTTCCTGGTAAACACAGTTCAGCTTTCCAAAGAGCAATCCACCAATATTTCTTTTATTACACTTTTATTGTTTGCATTATTGCAGCCTGTGTTGGGAGCATTGTCAGACAGGATCGGCCGTAAGCCGCTGCTGATCAGTTTTGGCGTATTGGGAGTTCTGTTCACTGTGCCTTTGCTGGAAGCGCTCAGCCAAACGGATTCAAGTGTTGTGGCCTTTCTGCTGATCATGGTTGCGCTGGTGATTGTCAGCGGATATACAAGTATCAATGCCATTGTAAAAGCAGAGCTGTTTCCGGCTGAAGTCCGTGCATTGGGGGTGGGGCTGCCATACGGACTTACTGTAGCGATCTTTGGCGGCAGCGCGGAATACATTGCACTTTGGTTGAAAAAGGCCGGGCATGAAAATTATTTTTACTGGTATATCACCGGTTGCATCGCCATCTCACTGACCGTTTATTTATGGATGAAGGATACGAGGAAAACTTCCAGGATAAACGAAGAATAAAGAGATTGATCATAATTGCTATGAACAAATAGTTTATACAAAAGATTAGCCCCCGGAGCAGAAACAGCACGGGGGCTTTGCGTTTTATTCGCTCCAACTGTCTTATTCTTCTCCGCAGGACTGATCTCTCCATTGATGCTTAGCTCAACTGGTCAGAGCAGGTGCCTTATACGCACAAGGTCATCGGTTCAAATCCGATAGCATCTACAGTGGCATCCCTTAATTTGAAATAAGAAAAATGAAATCCTTAACAGCATAGCTGATGACCGAGTGGCTCACAGGGTGATCTTTCCCATTTATTAAATATAGAAAAAATGGATTCATTTAATTTCGTAACTTTCTCGGGCATTAATTGTAATCCTGAAGCTAGAAATTATATGAAAACATCCGCATTACTTATTTTAGTATTCTTTACCGTTACTACTTACGCGCAGAACTCCCTCAACAATTACAAATATGTGATTGTTCCTTCAAAGCTCAGCTTCTCCAAAGAAGAGAACCAGTACGGTTTAAGTACACTGGCGAAATTATTGCTGGAAGAGAAAGGCTTTTCAGCCTACGTGTCAAATGAAAACATGCCTGCTGAAGTGGCTGCCAACAAGTGTAATGCGCTCAATGCGGAAGTTACCGAAAGGAAAGGTTTGTTTGCTACCAGGCTTACAATCACGTTGAAAGACTGCCAGGGGAATGTACTCTTCAAAAGCAAAGAGGGGAACAGCCGTGAAAAAGAATTTCAACCTGCTTATGAAATGGCTTTGAGAGATGCTTTTACTTCGTTCAATGATGTTGAGTATAAATATGATGGAACCAAATTTGCTCAGCCTCAGCAGGCTATAATTCCAACAACCACACCCGCTGCTCCGGCGCAAGCATCCGCGCCTGCTCCAGCTCCAACTACCCCTTCTGTAACTGAAAGCACCGGCGTATTGTACGCGCAGGCTACTCCAAATGGATATCAGTTGATAGATACCACTCCGAAAAAAGTATTATCGCTTTTCAAAACTTCTGTACAGGATTTTTACATTGCAGTTGATGGAACAACAAGCGGTGTGGTATTCAAGAAAAATGAAGAGTGGTTATATGAATATTACAAAGACAATAAACTTGTTTCACACAAGTTACAGATCAAGTTCTGATCTTACTTTCCCTCTTTGTTGATCCAGATATTATTGAAAAATAATAGTTCCCGGTCTTTTGGACTGAACTTTACGGAGACCTGGTAATATCCTTTTTTCGGGATATTGATGATGCCCATCCTTGTGTTTACAAACTCATCGGTATTGTAGTCATGTGGCTCTACCACCACCTGGCCTGTGGGTTTCAATTGCTGACTAAGGGTTTGGCCCGGAACGCTTACCGTACATTCGATGTCGTTTCTTATAGCGTTGTGAAATGAAAGATCAACCTTGTATTTTCCTGCTTCAGCGGCATAAAGCTTCCAGGTTAATTGCCCGGGTGTATTGATCACCAAATGCGCCGGTCGCGTGCCATCAAAATCTTTCAATTCATATTTTGAGGAGCTATCGCTGTTGTTTTTTCCATTTAGCGAAAAACCGCCAAAACCGGATTCTGCCACAACCTGTTCATCCAGTTCAAGCGGCTGCGCATACTGAACAACGATAGTTGAAACAAATGGATTTCCTTGTTCTTCGGGTAAATGAATATGTGTCAATGGCCCATTTTGGGTAAACTTCAACTGTTTTCTACCTGTTGGTGTGACCAGCTCAATACGCAGTGGTGTGGAGAGAATGCCGGTGAGTCTTAAAACATGATCGAGCGGCCAGTTGTACACCTGGAGGAAAACGTTCTGCCGGGCGACATCGAGTTTTTTGGTGGTGATACGCCCCCAATCGTTCTGATCAGCACGCAATGGTAATCCTGTACTTCCATAGATCGATTCTCCCTGTTTCGAAAGCCAGGCCCCCATATCTTCCAGCCTCCTGGTCCCTTCATATGGAACTGTGCCGTCTGCACGCGGACCGATATTCAGTGTGAATCCACCGTTGAGACTTACATTATCGATCAGGGATTGTAATAATTGACTGGTGGATTTCCATTGATTTTCCAGCGCATTGTACCCCCAGCTATGGGCGATGGTGCCGGAGGTTTCCCATGCATAGTTTTGATAATAGGCGCCAAACTGGTTGTCGCCCATCGTTTCAAAATCTATATCCGGATTACTCACTGCGAGGCCCAGCCGGGAGTTGATCAGGCAATTGGGTTGCAATTCCCTTATCAATTTGATCACCTGTTCCAGTTGTTCCTTTTTTACGATGGTAGTTTTGTAATCAACCCACATATCGAACCATAGCATGGCGATATCGCCGTAATTGGTCAGTAGTTCACGTAGCTGAGGTAATACTTTTTCCTGCCAGTACTGGTTGTACTGTTCGTCGCTTACTTTGCCGGTGATTTCCTGGTTATGGTCCCAGCCATAAGGGTGTTCCCAATCCAGCCAATGTGAATAATAGAATGCCAGTTTGATGCCGTTTTTCCTGCATGCATTGGAAAGTTCTTTTATCACATCACGGTCGGTATTGCAGAGCTTACTGAGATTGTAATCGCTGGTTTTAGAATTCCAGATAGCAACCCCATCATGATGTTTGGCTGTGATGATGATGTATTTCATGCCGGCTTTCTTTGCGAGTAAGACCCATTCTTCCGGGTTGATCCTGCTCCAGTTGAACCGGCTGGCAAGTGTTCCATATTCTTCCCTGGAAATACGGTTTCGGTAACGGATCCATTCCGCATAGTTGTTACCGTTCCTCAGGCGTTCTCCTTTCCAGATGCCTTCGGCCGCGCTGTACAGGCCCCAATGGATGAACATCCCGAAGCGGGCATCTGTAAACCATTTCACGCGTTCTTCCCTTGTATTTAGGGGTTGGGCGGATATCATGTTTGTTGTCAAAATCAATGAAAGCAGGAGGGTGGTTATGATCAGTTTCATATTTTAGGAATAAGCGTTACTAAAATAATGAAAACGGCTGTCAGATTGTGTTGAATTCTATTTTTACATTGTAGCCAAAGGGTTCACAGGCTAAAAAGTATTACTTTGAACCTCATGGAAATTAAACTCGAATTACAACAGGTTGTGAGGGCGGGTTATTCGATTGAGTTGTTTGTACCCGATGCACAGGAAGTGCAGGAAAGATATTTTCAGCAAAAGAAGACGAAGGATGATATTCCATTTCCTCACTGGACCAGGTTATGGCCCTCAGCATTTGCGTTGGCTGATTTTATTCATCAGCATTCAGGAATTGTAGAAAACAAGAATGTGCTGGAACTTGCAGCGGGGCTTGGATTGCCAGGGCTTGTAGCTGCTCGCTATGCAAAATCCGTTTGTTGTTCCGATTACCTGGAAGAATCGGTACTTACTATGGACAGATCGGCAATGCATTTACAATTATCAAATCTAACCTGCAGGGTCCTTGATTGGAATAATCTCCCGGAGGATCTCACAACAGAAGTATTGTTAGTGAGTGATATCAATTATGATCCAGAGCAATTTGACAGGCTTTACCTGGTGTTGCAGGGTTTTCTTCATAAGGGAACAACTATATTGTTGTCTTCACCCCAACGTCTGATGGCGAAGCCTTTTATTGAAAGATTATTGCCGGATTGTAAAGAGCAATATGAAACGCTGGTGGAATTTGAAGGGCATCAGGTGATGATCAGTTTGCTGGTAATTAGAGAGCCGTGATGATCCGGCAAAGAACGCTGCCGCCATAAATGCAAAATCCCTGCAATATGCAGGGATTTAAACTATGATTCTTTAATTCGCTATTTTTTTGACATGAGCGATACTTTATTTCCTTCTGAGTCTACAAATGTGGCCATGTACCCAATCACTTTTGAAATAAAAGTTTTTGGGGTAAGTATTACCCCACCTTGTTTCTCAACGCGGGCAAGTTCCTGTTCAATATTATTGAACCGGGAGTTGAGGTAAACCATCGCATCTCCGGGTGTGTTCAAGGTTTTGGACTGGTAAATGAGGGCTCCATTTTGGCCGGGTTGCTCGTCAGATTCCGGAAAACATGCCATATCTACTGTGCCGGTGGGGAAATCCAGCATCTTTCTGGACAACTTGATATTGAACACCGATTCATAGAACTTAATGGCTCTTTCCATTATTTTCACCGGGATCTCGAACAAGAAATTCAAGTTTTCTTTCATTTCCAGGAATTTAACCTAATGAACTGCAAAAATTGTACCACCAAAAATTAAGACAGGAATTTTCAATTTGAGTTGTTAACTTGTTGAGGATTCATTACTTTTGCAGCCCTCAGCAGGACCGGTAGCTCAGCTGGATAGAGCAGCTGCCTTCTAAGCAGCAGGTCATTGGTTCGAATCCAATCCGGTTCACTGAATTGGACAAATCAGTTTTTAAGCTGGTTTGTCCTTTTTTATTTTCGCTGAAACCAGCGCCCAGACTGTATATCAGCTTCACAGCTTCATTGAGTCGAGCGGTTCGATAATTAATCCCGTCAAAAACGATTTTTTCCGGATATATCGAACCAATTATCTGACGCTTTTTCTTCATATCCCCATCCATGTAAAGGCAATCAATCCTTTGTATGGTTTTAATGGCTTTGTCCAACAACTCACTGATGTTTTCAATGGTTTTACCGGCTTCAAATAGTTTGGCTTCAAGGATAGTGATTTTCTTTTCGCATTCGGCCTTTATATCCCTGTATTCTGCCGCCTCAATCTCACTATTAAGTAATAAGTCCCTCGCCTTCACCAACCGCCTATTTTCCGTCTCTAATTGGTCTTTCAAGAGTTTAAGGTCTTCCCGTTGCCCCTGTGTTTTTTGCTTGTAAAGCTGATTAATATACTCTGTATACAATTCAGTCATTCCTGGCCTAGGCACAAACTTCTTTAATTCCTTTGCAAAAAGCTGGTTTGCTTCGGGGGCTTTGAATCTCGTTTTGCAAGGTGAAATACAGTGATAATAGTAATACCGTTGTGATCTACCTCTAGACGCACTACCGGTCAAAATTTTGCCGCAACCCGGACAAATAAGAAATCCCCTCAACTGTAAATCAGATGATTCATTTTTGAGTTTATACAATCTTCTTTTCCCATCCAGAACATCCTGAACCTCGTAAAAAAGAGATTCAGATATTAGACCTTCATGCTGTCCATTCACATATTGGCTTCTCTCGTCTTTATGTGCTGAAACATAAATTTTACCACAGTAAACAGGATTACGGATAATAACCCAAAGGCTGTTTTTACTACATTTAAGTCCCTTTTTACGGGCTACCTCCCAAATAGTATTAATAGATTCCCGACCAGATAATACCTCATTAAATACCCATCTGATAATGCCAGCTTCCGGTTCTTTTGGGGCAATGTATTTCCGGCCGTTCTCTGTAGATTTGTTGCAATATCCAAAAGGGGCCGGCCCCATCCATCGCCCTTCCTTTCTCGCTCTCCGCATTCCGTGTAACACATTTAAAGCCCTGCGGTCATTTTCAACTTCGGGCGCTGCCAGGTAAAAGGCAAGCATCATCTTATTTTCGGGGATAGATAAATCAAGTGGTTGTTCTATTGCCTGTGGCTCTACATTCAACTTACGGAGCGTATTGATCATTTGGTAGGCATCTCCGGCATTACGGCTAAACCTGTCCCATTTTGTAAATAAAACCAGATCAACCTGCCCTTTCCGCTTCCTTAGAGTAGACAATAATGCTGCCCATGCTGGCCGGTTAAACGACTTGGCTGAATGGTCCTCATAGATCACATTCCGGACTGCAATCTGATTAATGACGCAAAACTTTTGCAACATTTCCTCCTGGTTACGCTGACTGTAACCTTTATCAGCCTGTTCGTCGGTGCTCACCCGGATATATAGGTCCGCTACTTTCATCGTTCAAGTATTGGTTTAACGCAATGTTTGCTAAAATATACATGAAGCCCAATATTAATTGGGCTTCCTCTACTGTAACATTTGTTCCATGCCTCGCCAGTATCTCTACCGCTTTTTCCGGCGTCAGTTTTTCCTGCTGCACTTGTCACTCTTTTAATCGTGTTCACAATTCTAAGTGCGGGGGCAATCACTCTATGCTAATATAATACTTTTGTTTTGATGCTATTTGTTTTACCAAAACTTTTTTAATAAATTAGCAAGAATTTACTTGGTTGTACTTATTTGAACTAGAAAGTATAACTGGTCTACCCTTATACGATTTTTGTGCACAAATAAGTGCAAGAGCGTATAAAACCGATTAAAAATGACTAAAACGTATAAAGTCAGTTACAAGGCCTACCTGAATGACCGGCTTAAGGAGGTTTTCTTTCATGGGAAAATGACCTACCCTCTGTATATCCAGGTGACCTTTGACCGAAAAACTATCTTTTTCAAAAGCTACTATTTCGAGTTATTCTCAAAACCTCGGTATGCAATCTTTATGGACGGAAAGCCCAATGGCCCCTCCATAGATGACATTATTAAGAAGGAATATGAACTGATTGATTACGTAATAGATAAAACACTGCCCAACTTCTCGTTAGATCTCTTTAAGCAGGAATACGCCTTTTATAGCCAAGATCTGTGTGATGTAACCGAGGAAGGTTTCATTGACTACCTCTTTCTTTTCTTCCAGGACAAAGGGATGCCTGCCCTTGCTACAACCATCCAGCAAGGCAGTAAATTTCGTATTCTGCATGAAGTGGTGAGGGATATGAAAAGAGCGTTTAACAAACCGCTGTATGATGAACTGGTAGAAAACTCCTTTTACTATGCACCACCCTACTTGCCCCTATATGGTTTTATGCAGCAAACAAAAAAATGGCCAATGCTAAGCCTATCTGTGATGGAGTGGGAAGATATAAAGACGAAAGCCCGCTTTGCAGATTACATTTTGAAATATTATCCAGATAAAGATGCTTCGGAGGCAATGACACAGATTGATAAGTGGTTGGCTTACTTAAGAAAGGAGAATAAGGGTTGACCTTATGATCAACTCCGCTCTATCATTAAACTTGGGACGACTTACCATCATAATCGAATAGCTGCCATGCCTGAACTTTCAGACCTCTTGCTATACCAAGGATGGTGATCAATTCTGGTTTAATTTCCGCACGCTCATAATGACTAATACTGGTTTCGCCGATTAAGGCGTCCAAAGCCACATCTAACTGAACCATGCCTTTAGCTTTCCTTACCTCCCGAAGCTTCTTGCTGAATTTATACAATTCGCTTTTTATCCATTTTTCCAGACTCCCCGAATGCTTAATATTTTCTATGGGGAATTGGCCGGCAAAATCAAACAAACTAAATAGTGAGGTATTCAAAATACGTGTGAGCCTAACTATTGTTATGAAATCTACATTGGCTCCATTCTCTATTCTGCTAATAAGCGATGATCTTTTAGCCTGGCCGGTATATTCTCTAACAAATGCTGCCTGCGTATTAAATCCTCTTTCTATCCTCAATTGTTTAACCCTTTCTCCAAACGCCAATTTCTGTTCCTTGAGATGCTTTTCCTTATCCAATTTTTTGCAGCAATGATTTCATTTCCTATCAATTAATAAATCCAGTTATAATTGATCATTTGTTAATTTTTCATATATTTGAAGTAGATATATTACTGTATACCCAATAACCGGGTTAATTCGCTCAAATAGGTCTCACCAGACGAATCTGACAAAATTCAACACGTGTGAGGCAAGGTGGGCTTCAATCACTATCTTGGAATAGGATTGGGCCTGCTTTTGTCCTTACCTACGTGGCCGCCTTCGGGTGGTTGGCTTGTCAGAGCCAGTCTGCGGTAAGGCGGGCAGGCTCCAGTCCGTTTTTTAGCAAACCTGTCACCTTCACCTTTGTAGAGACTTACATTTCATCATCAAAAATGTAAGTTCAGATGTTACAGCAAGGTTTTACCCTGAATTTAAGCTATCAATTGCTCGATAATTTACCCACACCAGTAACCTTCAACAGGTTGCTTTTTGTTTCACCTCCCTTTGCATACGCTGGCACTCTCTCATGCACTCAAATAAAACCAGCTTTTAATTCCACTGGTCTACAAACAAATTCCGCCATTAAAAGTTGCACCAATGAGTTGGCAGCATAATACTAGATCTACACCCAGTGAACAGGAACTCCTAAAAGCCAATAAACTCCTGGAAACCGAAAACAAATCCCTTGTAGAAATGGTGCAGTACCAAAGGGATTTTATCGCTAAAACAGTCCACGAAGCCAGGAGCCATGTGCGGTTCATATTTATGGGTCTGAAAATTCTTTTCCAGATAAAAAACGACCCGGGAAGGGAAGCCGAATACGGGCGAATGTTGTATACACTAAAGGAAAGCACACTAAAATATAAAAACCTGCTCTACAACCTCACCGATTACTCCTTTAATGAATATGGCAGGAAGATTCTGGTGAAAATGGAAACCGTTCCGGTTAATGATTATATCCAATCCGTCGTGGAGGATTTACATTACTATCTCGCTGAATCCGGGCAACCACTTAAAGTCTACTTTGCTTCATCTTCTTTTGAAGTGACATTGGACACCATGAAATTCAGGCAGGTCATTCATAACTTAATTTTCAATGCCACCCAACACGGTGAAAATGGCATCATCAATATGGTTGTTACGTCTGATGCTCTTGATGGCACCTGGACCCTCTCACTTAGCAACCCCTATAAGCTAAAACGCAAGAATGAGGGCAGTCACAATTCAAACCTGGGCCTTGGATTGCTGATTGCTAAACAACTGATTGAATGCATGAAAGGCAAATTAGATATCCAAAGGGCAGAGCAATTATTCACTGTCACCATTCGCATGCCTTTACCTACTTCGGAAACCCCTACTTCTGTTATCCTCCCCCACTGATTAGATGAAATAGAATCAACCTCATATATTATCCTTTGCTAATCAACATATTTAAGAATTTGCTTAAATACTTTATTAGCTCTACATTTGGATAATGGAAAGCAATACCTGTATTCGCCTTTACGCTGATCAGGCACAGATTGAGGCATGTAAGGGTAAACTCAAAAATGCCCAAAAAACATTTAGTAGCCTATCCAATGTGCTTGCACTGGCTGGCAATGAGGTCCGCCTGAAAATCCTCTATTTACTGGAAGAAGAAAATGAACTGTGCCCTTGTGACCTGTCAGATATTTTAGGCATGACCATTCCTGCCGTATCCCAACATTTAAGGAAACTCAAGGATGGCGGGATTGTTCATACCAGGAAGGAAGGACAAACCATCTATTACTCACTTACCCAAGAAAACTTAAAAATAGTAAAGCCCTTCTTTAAACATATCAATAAAGAAACCGAAAAAATGGAAATGCCATGAATAAAGCAAAACCTTCCGGTGCTGTTGTAGGTACAAGCCTGCTTTCAGCTATTGCAGCTTCACTCTGTTGCATTACTCCGGTCATTGCCATGCTTGCAGGGAGTAGCAGTATCGCAGCCAATTTCTCATGGCTGGAACCTGCCAGACCTTACCTGATCGGCTTGTCAATTATTGTACTTGCCTTTGCCTGGTATCAACAATTAAGACCTGTCAAAACCTCACCCGCGGATTGCAATTGTGAAACGACCAATAAAACCTCCTTTTTGCAATCCAAAGCCTTTTTAGGTATCATCACCTTTTTTGCCATCCTGATGATGACTTTCCCCCTGTATGCCAAAGTATTTTATCCGCAACCCAAAGGACAAGCAATAGTCAGTACGGCAGTGGAAGATAAACAACAGGCCAAATTCACTATTCAGGGGATGACTTGCAAAGGATGCGAAGATCATGTCAATAATGAACTGTCCAAGGTAACTGGTGTAATAACTTATACGACCTCCTATGCTGCAAAAAGCAGCCTTGTCACTTTTGACCCCTCAAAAGTTGATATAAAGGTGATCGCAGCAGCTATTAGTAAAACTGGCTACAAAGTCAAAAACTATGAACTTATGGGTGCAACAAATACAGCCGTTTCATTTTATGAAGCGCCATTAGTTTGCCACGCAGCCCCCTCCATTGGTTGTGGCAGCAAAGCCAAATTCCTATTAGTTGATTTAGAAAAAAATAAGGCGGCAGTAGAAAGCGCCTGGCTGAACAGGAAGGGAACAGTGGTGGCTGTGAAATGGGTTACAAACACAGACGAAAAGCAAAAGACAGAACTGATTAAAACAATCAGCGCCAGTCATAATATTGAACTTATCGCATTGACGAGCACAGAAGCGGCTGATCATGCGGGGACCTTTCCGGATAACAAAAACTGGTTTAAAGGAAAAGAGGTAGATAAACTAAGTAAAGAAGAAGCCACTATTATTGCCCAAAATACCATTGAAGGTTATAAAAAGGATGGAATCGTACAAGCATCCTTTGAAAAACAATTCCAGGCTGATATTGAAAAAATATACGCCGATCTGTTTCTTTCGATTTCTTCCTACCAGGATTTAACCAAAGAAGCGTACAACAAAGTGGAGGAACAAATTCAAAAAGCTGGTGAGAAATATGTCGGCAAAGGTAAAATGCCAAAAGTAGAACTTTGTGTTGCTGGGGAATCCTGTGAAAAAGACAAATCATGCTCCGAAGGGGAAAAATCATGCTGTGAGAAAAATTGAAAACCTCCAATATGGATACTAAAGTAATACCCGTTTTACGCATTTTCGACTACGATAAAACAGTCGAATTTTACATTGACTGGCTTGGCTTTAACATTGATTGGAAGCATCGTTTTAGTGATGATGCACCTCTCTATATGCAGGTTTCAAAGGGGTCGATTCTTTTTCACCTTACGGAGCATCATGGCGACTGCTGCCCAGGTTCTAAAGTGTATATAGAAACTACTGGTGTGCGCGATTATCACAAAGAGTTACTTGGGAAAAAGTATAGATACAACCGGCCAGGCATCGAGCAGGCGCCCTGGAATGCTCCATGTATGACTGTTAATGACCCGTTTGGAAACACCATTATGTTCACAGAAGAAGGCAAAAATTAAATAGGAAAATGCAAACAACATTCGTACTTGAATCGACGCTTACCTGTCCGCACTGCGGCTTCCAGAAAGAAGAAACCATGCCAGTAGATGCCTGCCAGTATTTTTATACCTGCACTAGCTGCCAAACCCTGTTAAAGCCCAAACCAGGGGATTGCTGTGTATTTTGTAGCTATGGAACGGTGAAATGCCCGCCGATACAGATGAATAAATCTTGTTGCGCATAGTTATCTCCTAAACGTCATTGATGGATTTTATGATATATACTATCCATCAATTTCTTTCCTTGCTTGCCTTGATGTTCATATAGGTAGTTCCATGCCACGTTGGTTCTATCATTTTCCAATTGTCGAAGTTCTATTACTTTTTGTGCTTCGTTCCAATGGACAGTAAACTTATAAAAATGGGCTATGAAAAACATAATTACGAGGAATAGAAACCAACGCCCAAAAACCACCTTATAAAACAGCTTGGCGTCCCGCTCCGGAAATAACAAAATCTGGAATTTCCGGATAATATTCTTCGGCTGACCGGCCACAATCAACCTGGCATCAATAAGCCCCTTTTTCACAATTTCCTGAATTGGCCGGGTGTCAGCAGCAACTGTTACGCCCTGCGGATTTTCTAATTTTCCTTCTATTTGCTTTACCCGGTCAGTTAGCCCATTAATAGCGGTAACCAGGTCGTCAATTGTTTTTTGCAATAATTTCTGGTCCTCGCCAAATTCTTCCAGCACCAGTTCAATACTTTCTTTTTCAATATTATTTGTTGTGTCCATGTTTTAATATTTTTTTGGTTTAACGACTGTGTTTCCTACTTTGGATTAATTCTTTCTTCTTCCTCCGTTTATACCCCTCATAAGTAAACTCGTAAGGCATGGAATCGGAGGTATATTCAGGCTTTAATAGTTCATCCAATACTTTGCAAAATCCCTCTATTACAGGCAGGAGGGGCGACCGGTCAATCAGAGCATCCTGTCTGGTCTGTTGCAATAATCTCTGGGAAACTGTCGCTACTCCAGAATTTTCAATTTTCTGTTCAACGCTCTTTTCATACAGTTTTTGTTCAGTCACCTTCATTTCAAGCTGCTGTTTAATGGCCAGGATTTTTTCAATTTTAGCCCACGCAAAGCCCACCTCACTACCTTTTATCTTGACCTTCTTTTTGTCAATAAATGAGATCCCCCGGCCTTTAATTACCTTGTAGCCTAACTCCTGCATTTTGCGCTCGAACTCGCCAAAGCAGTGAACTTTTTCCAAAGTCTGCCGGATGTCCGTTTTCAACTTTTCCTTCCGGGAATCGTGGCGGGGCAATAGCCTTTCCTTGGGGGAAAGAAAAGCCCGTGGACTTAATACTTCCTTCAGGTTATATTGCTTTTCCAGCCTCCGGCAAAGGGCTGCCATTCTTTTATAATTGTTGCTATCACTGGCCACCTTGCCATCAAACCCCACCCTGTTAGCTGCAATATGGATATGCTGCTCCTTCGTGTCTTTGTGTAATACACAGATATATTGGTGGTCTGCAACCCCGAATTCTTTGGCGCATTCCCGGCCTATTTCCATCAGTTGATCTTTGGAAAGTTGCTCACCTGGGGCCAGGCGTAGGGACATATGCAGCACAGGTTTTTCTACCCGTTTACTTAGCTTCTCCACTTCCCGGAACTGACTTGCCAGTTCGTATTTATTACCGAAGCATTTATTATAAAACAGGACTTCCGCCCGGTCCATGTGCTGCAGATCATCCTGCCGGGATAGTTGTTCTTTCTTTTCAGCGGACAGTTCTTGCTTATCTTCCAGGCAATAACTGATACAGTGAAAAGCAGATGCTCCTGTTGAAACATGCCCAATCATTGTAGGTAGTTTTTGATCTGTAAGGCCAACTCTTTTAGTTGCTTTGATTGGACTGATAGGGTGGCCCGTTCCATTGCACTTAATTCTTCTACCCCATTCCTTTTTTTGGCGATCTGGTTTAGGTTTGCAGCCAGGTGATTCAGCATCGCCGTAAAGTCTAAAATTTCTTTCGGCAATGCTTTTTCCCGCCTGTCAATTTTACCGGTGAGGCCAATTTCCCGCAGGTATTCTGATACTGTTATGTTGGCAATCTTTGCCCTTCCTTCAATTAAACGGCGTTCCTCAAGGGTGCATTTAATAGCCATGAGCTGATCTTTCTTAATCGCTTTTTTCGGACGACCTCCCTTGTTTTTAATTTGTAATTGCTGCTGCTCCATATCTTATTCCTCCTTATTTTTTGAATGCGATAGCATGAAAAAAACACCTCCCTGAATGCGGTAGCATGAAGGGAGCCAGCCGTTTTGGTTTTACCAAAACATAGCTGGCTACGCAAACGTCAAAGGGCCTTCCCTGGCCTTTGACTTTGCCCTCGATTGTGCTTGTGGTGAGTTAGCCAGTCGTTCAGGTCTTTGTGGGGATGGTAAAAATCACTGCGGTCTATGTACTTTTCTTTATCCCATTGAAGCGCCAGGCTGGTGCAATTTTTACCGGCAGTATCCCGGTCTAAAACCAGATGAACTTGTTTATGTTGCTCCAACAATGGGCGGCTCCTTTCCAGAAAAGCCAGGGAGTTTAAGACAAGGCAATTTGACAGTGGGGGCTGCTGGTTTTGATTAATTGCTTGAAAAGAAAGGAAGCTAAAGAGCCCTTCAAATACAGCAACCTGATCTCTGCCGTTGTCTAAAAAAGTAATGTCTTTGGGAGCGCTGCTGCCTTTAAAATTTCCGCTGCGGAGTTCATACCCTCCCGCGTTATTCTGGAACCCGATAGCGGAATGCTTTTTCCCGTATAAAAGGAAGTCAACTTCTTTGCAAAAGCGGGCGGCAATTTTTACTGGGATTTGTCTTTTTTCCAGGTACTGAATCAGCCCTGGCAACGCCAGCGGGCGGGTGTCCAGTACAACAATTTTGCCGCTGGCATTCTCTTTCTTTTCACCAGCAAAAATTGCCGGGGCAGGTTGCGGGTTGCGGGCCTGAATGGGCGGGTGAAAAGAAAAATTTGTCGTGGGCTGGTAACCGGCGAGGCGTTGTAAAAGATCGGCAATGCTGCAATGGTAATAGAGGATTCCAAAATCTACCAGCGTGCCACCCTTACCGGTGCCGTGATCATACCATACATTTTTCCGGCGGTCTACCTTAAAGGAAGGCGTCTTTTCCTGGCGGTGCGGCAGCGGGGATATGTACCAATAGTCGTTATTCCTTATCTTTTTAGGGGAATGACCTAACCCGGCTAAAAAATCCACGAGGTCAAGCTGGTTAACCTCCTTGCATGTTACTTTTTCCATATACTTCAATTTTCTGTTCACAAGTAGGCATACAAAAACGGCCTAAACCGTTCCCGGTCAGGCCGCTAAAGCTGCTAAAAGTTTTAAATCTTCAATAAAATAGTTCGATATTTGCCAAATCCGGTTCACTTTGCATTTCAAACCCGCGCTGGTCGCGGGTTTTTCATTATTGAGATAACCATTCCCAATAATTATCCCGATTGATTACTTGTGTTTGTGGGGGATGGTATTCTTCCAAAAAAGCCTTCGGAAACTTTGCTTTCGCCTTTGGATTCCATTTAAATTCAAAGGCTGAAATTTTTCCATCCTGTTCCTCTATGTAATCGATTTCAGCTTGACTGGTATTGCGCCAGAAATAGCTGTTTCCATAAAATCCACTATAGGCTAATTGTTTTTTTCTTTCACTGATAAGGTACATTTTATCATATTCAGGGAATGTATTCCCTTAATTAGGTATTTTTTAGGGATTACAACCACTAAAATAGAAGTATTTGTTGAAAACTAAGTTCAATACTGAATATCTAAACCGCTTTAAAACAGGTGACTGATGCAATATTTTGGTTGATTTCGCTTGTTTTTGCTCTAAAATGTATATACTCAGACATTACTTCTATGTAGGAGCATCTTTTTAATTTAACCAGTTATTGCTATAGAATTGAAAAAAAGAGAGCCAGGTTTGCAAGTCGAACCTAAGCAGATTCGAAAACTTTCCACTGTCGTTCACACGATATTTCAAACCCGCGCTAGTCGCGGGTTTTGTATTTTTCAACTTGTTCAAGTGTGCGATTTTTGATACGGATTTCCGGATTTCAAAAAAATCAGGATCGAAACTGATCGGGTTCTTAATTATGATGTCAGCTCATAAATTGCTTTGTACGCCTGTTGGAATTTCGTTCTGTCAATAGCTCATTCATGAAAGCCCAAGTAGTTTCTCAGTATAATCAACCATAAATAAAGGGATATTGATTAATCCATCGTCTTTTTTTAAGTTTTTTAATGAATACCTGATACGCACAGAAGGTTGATAAAGGTCGTTATAAACAGTAAGGCTTTTACTACGTATGCTTTCGTCTGATTTTACCTCTATTGGAATAATTTCATTCCTCATCTGAATAATGAAGTCAACTTCTGCCTGATTTCCAGACGTCCAGTATCGTGGTGTGCCTTCGAAATTCGCGATGAGATGTTGTAATATGAAATTTTCACTCAACGAACCTTTAAACTCCGTAAATAGCCTGTTTCCCTCTCTTATTGCTATTGGATCCAAAAGGGAAAGCCTGCGTAGCAATCCTACATCGATCAAATAAAGTTTAAAGGCAGAAAGATCATCATAGGCAGAAAGAGGCAGACCAGGTTTTGATATCCGGAAAATGCGATGCACTAAACCCGCATGTGAAAGCCAGAGCAGCGCATCTTCATATTCACGGGCACGTGCCCCAGTCTTTGCAGAATGGTAAAGGAATTTTTTGTTCTCCCTCGCTAACTGAGAAGGTACGGAAGACCAAAGGTGATTGATTTTGGGAATATCCTTATTTTCAGCATGTTTTGAAAAATCAAAGGCATAGGCATTGATTATATTTTGCAGCACCTGCTGCGTTTTATCCATGTCCTGTTTTTCTAATAATGCTACTACGGCTTCCGGCATTCCTCCGCAGATGAAGAACATTTTTAGCTTTTCAACCAATGGATGAAAGAAAATATCAGGCAGTGGCTCAATTTTATTAATACTTTCAAGGAAAGTAAATAATCTGGGATCTGCAGCAGATAAAAACTCTGAAAAACAGACCGGATTTAATTGCAGAAAATCAACTTTTCCGACTGGGAAGGAGTTGCCCCTTGACATCGTCACGCCCAATAACGACCCGGCACATGCGATCGCAAATTCAGGAGTATTTTCACAAAAGTACTTTAGCGCATTCAGTGCATCATTGCATTCCTGTATTTCATCAAATATGACAAGTGTTTTTTGCGGTAATATAGCTTGCCCATGAACCAAAGACAAGTTTTGTATTATTCGTGGTACATCTTTTGTGTTTTCAAAAAACTGCTTTAGATCAGGTTGTTCTTCGAAGTTAAAATAGGCCACCGAATCAAATTCAGAGGCACCAAAATGCTTCAATAACCAAGTCTTGCCTACTTGTCTGGCTCCTTGCAAGATGAGTGGTTTCCGATCCGGGGCGTGTTTCCAGAATATTAGCCTTTTTTGTATTGTACGCTTAATCTCCATTTCACGAATTATCTGCGGTTTGTGTGAAAAAAATCACATAATTGACATATAAGTCTGTTAAAGGTAAGAAAATTAGGGCTATTTGTGGAATTAATTGGTGTGTCTTAATGTGCAGAAATTGCCCATTTGTCAGGTAAATTTAGAAGTTTCAAGATACGAGAAACGGCATTGGTTGAATTTGGCAGTCAACAGGTTCAACTCGAAGCGAATTCGGTTCGAAAACTTTCCACTCTCGTTCACAACGTAAACAAAAAATCTCGCTGGTCGCGGGTTTTTGTTTTCTAACTTAATCAAACGGACAATACCTGGTCCGCATTTTTCTAACTTGACTATGATACTGCTGGCATATCTTCCGGGAGCATTACCAGGCCACTATTCTGTTTGCATAGATATTGCTTTTGTAATCGCCAGCTTATAGCCTTTTCCGTGTACATTCAGGATACTGATGCGTGGATCGGCCTGCAACTTTTTTCGCAATTTCGAGACGAACATATCCAGGCTACGGCCAACTATGACGCCTTCATCTTCCCACACTTCTTTCATCAACTGATCACGATCTATTACTTCCTGCTGGGCTTTGGCAAAAACGTGCAACAATTTGGCTTCTTTTGCAGTGAGCGTGATGATGGATGGACCCGCTACCAGTTGTTGACTTTCCCACAAAAAGAGCAGGTTGCCAATAGCAATACCGGATGACACAGGCAATTCCTCCTTTACTTCTTCCCCTGGCAGATTTGATTGAATGTTTTGATGCCCATGACTATCCATCGCAGCTTTTCTTCTTTTTAAATACAGCGCACAGAGTAACAAACTTACCAGGATAACCACCAGGCTTCCTGTCAGCAGGCCACTTGAAAATGGACCGATGCCGGCGGTTTCGGTTTCAGTAAACCCGATCAGTATATTGTAGCAGGCTTTTTCTTGCATGCGCCCCAGGCAGGGTATTATGTTTCGTGCACTGTCCTGATATATCTGGAATCCGTAAACAACTTCGGCTGATGGGGTACAGTAGATCACTTGCACCCGGTAACTGGAGGGGAGGTTGTTGGCTGCTATTACACGGCGAACTGTAGCCAGCAATGTATCGGGCAAAAAGGTAAAAGGTGCCCCAGGCCGGATGAGGTATTCCCTGTTTGGCCGCTCTTCCACAGGAAGGACCCGTGAAGAGGAATCACCAGACTGCAACAACAATTGATGACCAATTTGCCGGATCACCAACTTTTCAGTTGCCCTGTCTGTAGCGGGCAGGATAGCGCGGCTACGAATGGCGGTCCAGGAAACAATGATCATAAGGGCGGCTCCCATCGCCAGTAAGGCTTTCCAACTCATACTTAAAATTACAGCATTCCACCTGAGCCCTGGTGACGCTCATCAGATTTTACATTCGTTTACAAAGTTTTTACCACGCTTTTACTACTCCTTCTTACGGGCAATTTAGGTTTGTGTCAGCAACCCGGGTTACTTATTCCATTTTTTTCAAAACAAAAAAATCAACATCAAATGCGATCAGTTTTATTGTTCGTCTGCGCAGCTTTATGCCTGACGGGAGCCATTGCATGCCGGGATCGATCAGCCGCTATTGCTGAAACTAAAATTACAGCAGCTTTACAGTCGGATTCCATTCAGACGGGAAATGTAGTAAGGTATTTGCTCGATATACCTGGAAGCTTTGTCAATTGGAAAGGCATGAATGTTATGGGAGGGAACGGACATCAGGGTTATATTAAACCCTTGATGGGTAACCTGGCCATTGATGCCAATGGCAGGATCGCAGGAGGCTTTTTTGAACTGGATATGAATACTATTACCACCACGGATAAGAAAGATACAAGCAGCAATAACGGACTGGTATCGCATCTGAAAGACCCTGACTTCTTTGATGTGAGCAAGTATCCCCGGGGTATTTTCCGGTTGACTAAAGCAATCAAAATATCCGGTGATTCTTCTTATTCTATTACCGGTGAACTGACCTTGCGGGCTATTACACAAGAGATCCAGTTCCCAGCCACTCTCATTTGGAATGGTGAGGATATTGTTGCTACTGCGTCACTCTCAATAGACCGTACTAAATGGGGCATCACATACAAATCAGGCAGTGTATTGTCTCTTATGAAAGATGAGCTGCTGGAAGATCTGGTACAGGTGTCACTGGATTTACGTTTCCGCCAGAAGCGCGGTTGTTGAGGAACAAGCGTAAAGCATGCTTTGTGAACAGGTCCATAACTTTCCACTAACCTCCAGGTTACTACTTACCTTTTGGATAGTTTGCACTTCCCACTGCCGGCTCAAAGTAATTTTGTTTTGTCAAACGATAATCAGATTCAAAAACAATCTTATGGCAAATACAAAATGGACGCTGGACCCTTTGCACAGCGAATTAGGTTTCAAGATCAAACACCTCATGATCACGAATGTTTCAGGCTCTTTCAAAAATTTCAATATCGAAATGGAAACAAAAGAAGAAGACTTCTCTACTGCTCAGGTCCGCCTCACCGCAGATATTGCTTCCATCTCCACCAATAATGAACAAAGGGACGCACACCTTCGAAACGGGGATTTCTTCGATACAGATAATCACCCTCAATTGGAATTCAGTTCAACGAAAGTGGAAAACAAAGGAGACGAGAACTTTACACTGGTAGGTGAACTTACATTGAAAGGAATTTCCAAACCTGTTCGCCTGGATGTTGAATACAGTGGTGTAACCAAAGATCCATGGGGTGGAGAAAGAGCCGGCTTTACAGTAACTGGCAAGATCAAACGAAGCGATTGGGGCATCAACTTCAATTCCGTTCTGGAAACAGGTGGGGTGGCTTTGAGTGATGAAGTGAAGATCAGTGCCGAAGTACAACTGGTTAAACACCCGGCGGAAGCAACTGTTTAGTGAAGAAAGCACAGGAGCAGGACTGACTATAATGGGTTATTGAGTTTACCCGGGGAGCAGTCGCTCGCCTCCCGGCGAGTGACGGATATTAGTTCGCCTCCGGCGAACACTGTACTCGCCAGAGGCGAGCCAATACAAGTCACTCGCCAGAGGCGAGCGACTGCCGGCACGCTACCTTTTTAGTCAGCCCCTAACTCCGGCCAATTTCACCTAATTTTGCCCGAAATTACCCGATTTGAGCGCTACTGTTTTTTTACTGACGCCACCTTTTACACAATTGAATACGCCTTACCCGGCAACGGCATACCTGAAAGGATTCCTCAATACGCGGAATATCTCCTCGTTTCAGGCCGACCTGGGCATCGAAGTTACCCTGGCTTTATTCAGTAAAGAAGGTCTTCAGGCGCTTTTCAATCATATCAACAAGCATCAGCCGGAAACGGTTTCAGAAAATATTGCGCGCATTATCGCATTGCAGGAGGACTATATCACCACCATCGATGATGTGATCAGCTTCCTCCAGGGCCATAATCCAACACTCGCGCACCGGATCTGCAAAAGGGATTTCCTTCCCGAAGCAAGCAGATTTGCCCAGCTGGAAGACCTCGACTGGGCCTTCGGCTCCATGGGCACACAGGACAAAGGCAAACATCTTTCCACCATGTACCTGGAAGACCTGTCTGATCTCATCCGGGAATGTGTAGACGAACATTTCGGTTTCAGCAGGTATGCAGAAAAGCTCGGCCGCTCCGCCAACAGTTTCGATGAGCTCTACAAAGAGTTGCGAAAAGAGTACACGTACATAGACCATCTGTTGATCCATCTCCTGCAATCGCATATGCAATCCGTGCAACCAAAACTTGTTGCTATTTCTGTTCCCTTTCCCGGAAATCTTTATGCTTCACTACGATGCGGACAGTGGATCAGAAAAAATTACCCCGGTGCGAAAGTGGCTATGGGCGGAGGTTTCGCCAATACTGAGCTGCGCTCGCTCTCGGATCCCCGTGTTTTTGAATTCTATGATTACATTACTTTGGACGATGGAGAAGCGCCTATCGAAAACCTCATCCATCATATAGAAGGCACTAAAACACAGGAAGAACTGAAACGGACTTTTGCACTGGTCAATGGTGAAGTGAAGTATTTCAATAACAAAGCCTGTTCCGATTACAAACAGGGACAGGTTGGCACTCCAGACTATCGCGATTTTCTGCTCGATAAATACATCAATGCCATCGAAGTGGTGAATCCCATGCACCGCATGTGGAGCGATGGCCGATGGAACAAACTAACGATGGCGCATGGTTGCTATTGGGGTAAATGTACCTTCTGCGATATCTCTCTCGACTATATCAGGCTCTATGAGCCAATCGCGGCCTCCTTACTGGCAGACAGGATGGAAGAGCTTATTGCGCAAACAGGGCAGAATGGTTTTCACTTCGTGGATGAAGCGGCTCCGCCTGCACTCATGCGCGCACTCGCACTGGAAATCATCAAACGAAAACTGGTGGTGAGCTGGTGGACGAATATCCGCTTCGAAAAAAGTTTCACCCGCGATCTCTGCCTCCTGCTCAAAAGATCGGGTTGTATCGCCGTTTCAGGTGGACTTGAAGTAGCCAGCGACCGCCTCCTGGAACTGATCCAAAAAGGGATCACCGTGGCCCAGGTAGCGCAGGTAAACCGCAATTTCACTGAAGCTGGCATCATGGTGCATGCTTACCTGATGTATGGGTTCCCTACACAAACAGCACAGGAAACCATCGATTCCCTGGAAATGGTCCGCCAGATGTTTGCCGCTGGCATACTCCAATCGGCGTTCTGGCATCTCTTTACCATGACTGCCCATAGCCCTGTAGGGTTACAACCGGAAAAGTTCAATGTAAAAAAGGAAAACGATACAACCGGCACCTTCGCCAATAATGATATCGTGCATATCGATGAATCCGGCGCTGACCATGAAGCATTCAGCTACGGTCTTAAAAAATCCCTGCTCAATTTTATGCACGGGATCGGACTGGAAGAACCTTTGCAAAAATGGTTCGATTTTAAAGTACCGAAAACCAAAGTAGCTCCGGACCATATCCAGCAAGTACTTACGCATGACCTGTATACTGCAGCCAAACCCAACTCTAAGATCGTTTGGCTAGGCAGAACGCCTATGGTAGAACATTTCACCAAATCCAAAAAAGGTAACCAGTGGGAAATGACGGAACTTTCCTTCCAGGACAAAAAAGGAAAATTCAGCATCAGCGTGAACCGGGAGCAGGGCGACTGGCTGGCAGGTATGCTGAATAAATTATCTGTATCTAACGCTAAGACCTATACGCTCCAGGAAGTAATGGATAACTACCGGGAAAGTGGTTTTGAAGATTTTGAATTGTTCTGGGATAATAAGCCCGTGAATACATTGCACAAAGTTGGATTATTGAAATTGTAGCACCCGTTCAATATGGCCAAAGGCATGTCAGTTGAAATTTCAACTGAACCGCTGAATGATTAAAAGCAGAGTGCCGGCAGTCGCTCGCCTCCCGGCGAGTGACTTGTATTTGTTCGCCTCCGGCGAACACCGCGTCGCCGGAGGCGACTAAACAAAAGTCACTCGCCGGGAGGCGAGCGACTGCCGGCACCCTGATTATTTCCTTCTTCGGAAGAACAGCAGTAATATGCCACCGAATAAGATCACTGCGGGCAGGCCATACAGGTAGATTACCTTCAGCCAGTTCACTCCTTTTGCCGTGAGTGTGATATCATTGTCTACCGGATCTTTCGCGGGGATCACAACAGGATATTTCCCGTTACTGAACCAGTTGAACAGTCCGTTGTAGAATTGTGTATTCTTGTTTCCCCCGGTTTTCCTGAATGTGCTCAGCTCCAGGTTGCTGATGAAATCAGCATCGGAGGTCACAGCAATCTTTTGCTGTTTTCCATTTACCGTACGGGTCAGTGCAATGGCAGTATTTACGGGAATATTCAGATCACCTTCAGCGGCATTGAATGCCAGGCGAAGCGAATCGGGTTCTATTTTTTTCGCTTTCAGGAAACTCTTGTCAGTATGCGTTCCCAGTAATGGGATGGCCTTGAAATCACCGGCGGGACTGTATTCCATCGCGCCGGCGCCATGCATTACCACCTTGAAAGTGGAGTCCTTCCACTTGTTATTGAATTCAGCGCCAAGGATACCAGCATCCTTGCTGAAATAGCTGTACACGATATTGGGCGCCATGCCGTCATTTATCTGTGCAACAGTGCCTTTGAGAAAATGGATGCCCATCGGTTCGAGAACAGGTTTCAGGTATTCCTGGAACTCGCCTTCGGCCGTTACCAGCAGGTTGCCACCATTGTCTATATACGTTTTGATCTTTGCCAGTTCTTCCGGAGAAAAGGCGCTGCGCGGGTCTGCTATCACGAGAGCGTCTATATTATTGGGTATCTCTGCCTGTTCAAGATCTACACTTACCGGCTCGAAGCCGTTGTTGACGAGCGTATTCCGCTGCGTTTTTTCGCTTGTGCTTGCGCGATAGCCACGGTCGCTATTGTCTTTGATGCTCCGGAGATCATTGCCGGTAACGAATGCGATGCGGGAAGGGCCTTCTTCAAGCAGCTTCACAGCCACCACGATATTAGGCTCGCCGGGATGTTTGAAGAAATCATTGTACAGCCTGAGCCAGGTTTTCTTTTCTCCGCTTTTCAATACGCGCACAAAACGGTTGCCTTCTTCTTTCAGGCTGATCTGTTTGCGGATTTCCTGCGGAGTGAGGAAATCACGGATATCGAGCTTATTGGATTCAGCTACGTTTTCGGCCACTGCTTTCAGGTCGAGGCCATTATTGATCTTGTTGGTGAAAAGCGATTTGTTATCGGTGGTATCGTAATAGTACACGTAGTTCATCTTCAGTTCAGGATGAAAGCGCTGGTACTGTTCGAAACGCGCGAGATCATTATTGCGTTGTTTTTTTGCGCCTATATTGTAATCCTTGTCCAGCAGGTTCACGTACGTAGTGATCTCCAGTGGTTCTTTCAAATTCTTCATCACTTCCTGGCTGATGGGATGCAGCGTTCGGATATGTTGTGAAGTGGTATCCCGGTAAGCGGTATACTTAGGTAACGCACTGATATAACCGATACCTATGCAAACAGCAATAAGCAACAGGTAACGGCTTGCCGTGAAGGTAAAAGACCTGCTTTCCCTGCCTGATTGAAGTTTCAGCATGGTAAGTCCGAGGAAAAGTGAGATCACTACAAGGAAATAAACAATGTCTTTACTTCGGATCAGTCCATAGATCAGGCTGTCTGCTTTTCCACTTACGGAAAGAAAATAAGTGATATGGCGAACAAAATCGATATCCTGCCAGAGGCTGCCGATATAATGTAAAAATGTAAGCACGGCCAGTGTGCTCAATGCAGCCACTACCTGGTAGGCAGTAAGACTGGAGAGAAAAAGTCCGATAGCCGCATAAGCGCTCAGCAACAGGAATATGCCGAGGATACCACTGAGCATCCATGACATTTCGAAGTTGGGAATGAAAAAAGATGCTGTAACAACATAGGCCAGCAGCAGCAGGATGAGTAGCAATGCGTAGGCCATGATGCCCAGGTATTTTCCGAATACGATCTCGGCCACACTGATAGGTGAGGATTGAAGCAGCTTGATGGAACCGCTGCTGATCTCGCGACTGATCAGTCCCATCGTGATGAGGGGAATGAAAAGATAGAGCTGGCTCTGCACAGTGAGAAGCAATCCCGGTGTTTGTCCGTTCGTGAAAATATAATCGGTAAGATTGAATGTATTGTACCCAAGGTTCTTGTAAGACACATACATTTCCATTTTGCCGGTGAAGGCAATACCGAACTGTACGGTGAAGATCACGAGGATGAACCAGGCGATGGGTGAGTAGAAGAGTGATGCTAATTCCTGTTTAGCGATCCTTAAAGAAACACGCATAAATAAGTTGAGATTTGCTGCCCGCTAAGAAGACAATTGTTTAAAAATATCATCGAGAGAGCTTTTTTCCAGGCCGATCTCTCTCATCTTCCATCCTTTTTCCACGCTCACTTCTATGATGGTTTCGCAGATGGCAGGGTTCCTGTCTATCACCAGCCTGGCGCTGTTTTCAGATTGTATCACTGCCTCCTTTACACCGGGGATCTGCAACAGCGCTTCTTTTGAAGGCATCTTGCTGAACCATACCTGCACTCCGTTGGGCTCGATATAATTGTTGAAGGCTTCCATGGTATCGGCAAAAACGATCTTTCCTTTTTCGATCATCACAATATCACGGCAGAGTACCTGTACTTCACTGAGGATATGCGTGGAGAAGATCACGGCGCGTTCTTCTGCGATCTCGCGGATGAGCTTGCGTACTTCCAGGATCTGGTTGGGGTCCAGGCCATTGGTGGGCTCGTCCAATACTACCAACTGTGGTTTGTGGATGATGGCCTGTGCAATGCCCACGCGCTGGCGATAGCCACCGGAGAGGTTCTTCAGCAGCCGGTCGCTGAAATGTGCTACACCGCATTTTGTTTTTACTTCTTCCACGGCCTGCTTTACCATATTGCGCGGGATCCTGCGGAGGTGCGCGCAATGAGTGAGGTATTCATGAATGGTGAGCTCCAGGTGGAGCGGTGGATGCTGTGGCAGGAAACCGATCTGTTTCTTTGCTTCCTTTGGATGCTTTCGCATATCGATACCGCAAATGATCACATTCCCTTCAGTCTGGTTGAGTACGCCACAAAGGATATTCATAGTGGTGGATTTGCCGGCTCCGTTGGAACCGAGCAGTCCGAGAATACCTTTCCTGTGGATCTGCAAATTGATATCCTGGATGGCCCAGGCACGCGAGTAGCGGTGACTGAGGTGCTCAATCCTTACAATATTATCGCTCATGAAATAAATTTTATCAGAGGTCCGGCCAGTCGCTCGCCTCTGGCGAGTGACCGGTATTTGTTCGCCTCCGGCGAACACAGCGTCGCCGGAGGCGACTAAATAGAAGTCACTCGCCAGAGGCGAGCGACTGGCGGCACTCTGATTATCTTGGGTTTTGGGGATAATTGTTTAGCTGGATCTCGTTGTCCGGTAACGGTAATGTATACCTGATATCATTGGGAGGCAATGAGTAGGTTTTTCCCTCGAATGTATGCGTAAGCGTAGTGGCGAAACGCGGATCTTTATTGAACCTGCGCAGATCCTCCCATCTTGTACCTCTGAAATACAATTCACGAATACGTTCTTCCATGATGAATTGCAGGGCTTCGGTCTCGTCAGTGATATTTAGCGCTGGTTTGGTATCCGGGAACCTGTATTTGCGCAGTTCATTCAGATCATCCATGGCAAGGGACATCTGTCCTTTTCTCACATTCGCTTCTGCGCGGATCAGGTAGAGTTCGGCAGATGTGTAGCCGCTGAAGATCGCATACAATCCGGCAAAAGAGCCTTTGAAACCTCCCGCAGCATTGAAATAGAGCGTTCTTCTGTAATCGTCGGCTTCATACAGGGCCAGCACTTCCGGGCTTACCACCATTCCTGCGAAGGTGGAACTTGGTTTGGCTCCCTGCGCCCAGAAAAAGATCTCAGGAACCGAGACGCCGTAGTCGGCCTTGAACATTGCCTGACCCATGATGGGATAGAAATCCAGGAGCACGCTATGGATCTTCAGCGCCTGATCTGCATACTGGAATACTTTATCCCAGTTACCCATCTGCATATGAACTTTAGCGAGAAGAGTTGCTACCGCTGCCTTACCCGGGCGTGCCGTATGCACTGGTTTCTCGGGAAGCAGTGGCAGCGCTTCTTCCAGGTCTTTGATGATCATTGCATACAGTTCAGCCACAGTAGACCTGGTAGGCATCACTACTTTTACATCGTAGTCAGTTTTCAGCGGAACACCGGGGTCGGATGATGCTGTAGCAGCATCATAGGGTTTGCAGAACAGCTGTGCCAGCTGGTAATAAGAGTAGGCGCGGATGAAACGCGCTTGTCCTTTTACGTTATCATATACTGTTTTTTCTGCAGCATTGGCCGGCGATGTTTTTTCTACATCGAGCGCCAGGTTGGCCAGCAGGATACGATGGTAGGAATTATTCCAGTCCAGCGATTCCCGGGTTTCCCATATTTCTTTTTCCCAGAGATAGGAATTGACTTCGTAAGGGAGTTGCCCTTTCCAGGTATTGATGTCCTTATCAGAAAGCACATACTCGGCAGCTGATGTGAGGTTCAGCCCGATGGCAGCGGCTGTATTCACAACCGTGAAATTGTCCAGCACCGCCTGGTAGTCCGCGATGGTGCGAACGATCACTTCTTTAGAGTCCCTTTTCTCCTCCAGGAAATCTTTTCCACAATTGCTGAATGCCAGGGATGCAGCAATCAGTACGCTATATGATTTGAGTCTCATTGTGAACAGTTTTAAAAGTCAAATTGAAAGCCCAGCGCAAAAGTGCGTGGAGTTACATACTGTGCATTGGCGAAGTCCGGATCGATGCCGAAATCATTGGCTTTCCAGAGCATGCCCACATTCCTCACGTTGGCCACGATATTGATACGCTCCACCGGCAGGCGGGGAATATTGAATTTCGTAAGCGCATAGGAGAGGCTGATATCCTGCAGGCGGACCACATCTCCTTTGGTGATGAGTACATTGTTGAAATTGTAGAATGTGTTCAGACCTGTATTCACAGCATTGGCATATGCCGGAACATAGGTGGTGAGCTCATCTCCGGGTTTCTGCCATCTCTTGAAATAGTCCATATGGTAAGTGCCATTGTATTCCGCGCCGGAAGCGATGGAGTTCCTGCGGAATACATGTCCTGTTTTCCAGGTGATCAGGAAAGAGAGGCTCAGGTTCTTCCAGGTAAGATCATTGCGAAGTGATCCGAACATGGTAGGTACCGCAACACCTGCATTCACCAGGTCTTCCTTCTTCATGGTGTTGATGTATTTGGTGTAGTCGACAGACTTCTCTCCATTCAGGTACATAATTGGCATACCGGTTTGGGGATCGAGGCCGAGCCATGGCGTAGCATAGATCATATCCCTGCTTACACCTGTTACAGGAGGCACTGCAGCTGAACCACCGAAATATTCCTGTGTTCTTCTGCCGGGATTTACAAATACGTTGGTGACTTCGTTCTTCACGGTACTGAGTAAGATGGTGCTGTTCCAGCTCAATTCACCAACCAGGTTCTTGGTATTGATCCTGAAATCGAAACCTTCCGTTTTCATATTGGCATAGTTCACTTTCTTGCTGTTGCCAGCAGTGCCGCCGGGGGTGGTAATGATACCTGAACTGGGCGCCAGGTAATCATCTCCGATCAGGTCGCTTGATTTTTTTGCATAGTATTCAATGCTGCCACTGATTCGGTTGTTCTTCAACGTGAAATCCACTGCCAGGTTGAGTGTGTTCACCTGTTCCCAGCGGAGGGAAGGATTACCCACGGTGCCGAGCCTGATATAAGGCAGGTTGGAAGTACTGCCCTGGCTCAGCAGGTTACCGGCAGGATACCTGCTCAGGAGGTTGGTGACATTACCAGCAATACCATAAGTGGCGCGGAGTGTAAGCCCGGGGACCCAGCTGCTATGGTAGAAATCTTCACGATCGATATCCCATTTACCACCCACAGACCAGAGTGGTGTCCATTTCTGGTTGGTTTTAACGCCAAAGAGGTTGGAACCATCCCAGCGTGCAGAACCACTCAAGGTATACCTGTTCTTGTAAGTATAGCTGGCATTGGTGTAGTAGCTGAGAAAACGGTCTGTGTATTTGGACAGTCCTTGTTCAATCGGGAACTGGCTTGGGATCATTTGTGTGCCACCGGGTCTTACTGGTTTTGGAGTGAGAATGTCCAGCTCTGTAAGTTTCCCATACATGGTGGTGGGGTCATAGCCGTAGAGATAGAATCCCGGGCTGCTTTCGCGCACCATTTCCCTGATTTCAGCACCAGCCAGTGCAGACACGGAATGGTCGCTTCCGAATTTCTCACTATAGTTCAGCTGGCTTCTGAAAGTGTTTGAATGTGTTTTGTAAGGATTGCCTTCGATAAAGATATCACCATACGGGATTTGTTGTGTACCATCTGGTAAAGTGAACCTGTTTACATAGTTCCTTACAAAGTAGCTTTCTTTATAATAGTGATTGGAACTACTGTTGGAACCCGTTGTATTCTGGTATTGAACATTCAGATCGAAGCGGTTGAGGAAGCGATAATTGACGGAAGCGTTGAGACGAAGCTCCTGTCCTTTTGCTGTGCGTTTGCGGAGATCGATCTCATCTACGGGGCGAAAATTCCAGTCCATCAATCCTCCTGCCATTTGTTCATCTTTATAATACTGGCTTAGGTCTTTTACAACGGAAGCAGCATTACCCTGTTCATCAACCAGGCGCATGTAAGGGGAGAGGCCCATATAATTAGCGCCGCTCAGATCGCCTGTGGTAACGCCATTGTTGTACCTGTTGGCATGAGAGTATGCGATGCCTGCCTGCAGTGTCAGGTTCCTCACCGGGATGAAACTGTTGTTCATACTGATATTGAATCGGTCATCACGGTCACCGATATTCGTAGAACGGTTCCTGTCGTATCCGGCAGATAGGTAGTAGTTGTAGTTCTGACTGCCGCCTCTTACATTGAAAGAATATTGCTGGAGTATGGAGCGTTGCATCAGGTATTTTTCGATATCGTTCCTTACCTCGGTATTTTTCAATCTTGCTTCTTCTGCATCGAAAGTTGCCTGGTTTATTTTTCCATCTTGCAATTGTTGCAACAGGTAAGCGTATTCCGGGATCACTTTCCTGTCAGTGGAATTGGGATCATAGATGGAAGTATTTTCAAACCTGTATTTCTCGATCTCCATGATAGTGGCGGAAGGGAGCCTGTTCCTGTCGTACATCAGGTCCGGGATATCTCCGATGGTGGTGGTGGAGTTGACAGTGATCTTAGCTTTCTGATTGAACCTTCCTTTTTTAGTGGTGATCACTATAACTCCGTTTGCTGCGCGCGCACCCCAGATAGAGGCTGCTGCTGCGTCTTTCAGGATGGTAATATTTTCTACATCATTTGGATTGATGAAGCTGAGGTCAACACGATTGCTGAAGTCGGTACCAGACCTGGTGGAGTAGTTCCCTTCGTATGGGAAATTATCGATCACGATCAGTGGACGGGAATTGGCTTCGATGGTAGACAAACCGCGAACCCTGATATTGGCAGGATCATTGGAGCCTGGTGTTACGAATTGTACGCCATTGGCAATGCCTTCGAGCCTGGAGAGGATATTGGCGCCGGTAGTTCTGTTGAGGAGTTTGTTATCGATCTGCTCAAATGAACCGGTAGCGCGTTCTTTTGGGATGCTTTGATATCCGGTTGAGAAGGCGGTAACCACTACTTCCGTTTCGCCGGTCACTTTGGGCGCCATCATCAAGGATATGGAGCGGGTGCCTGCTTTGAGACGATAAGTGAGTTGTTCATAGCCCACATATGTGATCTGCAGTACATCGCCATCTTCAGCGTTGATGGTGAACTGACCGTTATTGTCCGTCATCGATTTCACTTCTTTACCCCGGATGCTCACTGTTGCGCCAACCAATGGAGCGCCTGTGGAATCAGTTATTTTACCGGTAACAGGGTCCGGAGCGGGAGGAAATAAATTGATCGGCTCCGGTTTTCCGGTGATCGTTTTCTTCTTCAGCACAATCGTTTTGTCTTTGATGAAGAAATCGATGGGCTGGTCTTTCAGCACCTGTTTCAGGAATGCGTCCAGGGGCATGTTCTTCACATCCAGTGATACAGTGCGCGAGTTTTCAAATACGCTCTGGTTGGCGAACAGTACGTAGCCTGTTTGCTTTTCCACAATATTGAAAACAGAGAGCAGGGGAAGGTTTTTCCCCGACAAGGAAACTGTCTGTGATTTTGTAGTGGCAGACACCGTTAGAGCGGCTGCCAGCATGAAAAACATCGTCAATTTCATCATTAACCAGATTTTTTTTCCAGGGTTTAGCTGGAATGCCCGGCAGCGGGGACCAGTCCCGCCTGCCAGCACCGGGCAGGGGTTTAGTGCTTTTTCCTTACATTGCATTGTTTGGTTATTTAATTCGTGAAAGCCGAAATACAGATCACCAGACTCCGCCGCTTTAGTGGACCAGACTAAGGCGGCTTTTTAGTGACCTTACAGATCTAAAAGTTTATTTAGTTACAATTACTTTTTTTCCTTCAATCCTGAAATTCACTTCCGAGCTTTCGAGGATCTGGAAGAGATCCTGAAGGCTGATATTCCTTGTCATTTTCCCGATGAATTGTGGATTGGGCACATCTTTTTCGTACACCACTTCTATATCGTACCATCTTTCCAGTTGGCGCATCACTTCTCTCAGGCTGGCTTTACCGAAATTGAAATAACCGTTCTTCCAGGCCACGGCTTTATCCAGGTCCACATCGTTGATCAATGAAATGCCTGCTGATGCTGTGTTTCCGCTGTTGCTGATCCTGGCCTGCTGACCTGGTTTCAATACTACAGTTGAGCCATTTGGCTGATTGGTTGCACCGGCAGAGACTTTCACGCTGCCATCGATCAGGGTTGTATTCATCTGTTCTTCGTTCTCGTAAGCGTTCACGTTGAAGCTGGTGCCCAGCACTTCGATGCCTGCGCGGTTGTTCACACTCACGATGAACGGGCTTGCCTGGTTGCGCGCCACTTCAAAATATACTTCACCTGTGATGTACACTTTTCTTTCGTTGCTGCCGAACACGGCAGGGAAACGGATGGAGCTGCCTGCATTCAGCCAGATCCTGGAGCCATCGGCCATCGTCATATGGAACTGACGGCCCTTGGGAGTGCTGAGTGTATTGTAGACCAGCTCTGATGAAGCCTTGCCGCCGGCGTAGCTCAATTGTCCGTTTGCGAGCATGGCATTGGCGCCTTGCTGTGAAGCCACTATGCCATCGCGGGAACTGTCAAGCGAAACCTGAGTTCCATCTGCCAGCGTGAGTGTGGCGCCGTTAGTGCCGGGAAGGATGGGCTTTGCAGCCATCGCTTCCGGCTCAACGGTGGTAGGTGTTCCCTTGTTAATGGTAAGGAAAAAATAAGCACCTGCTGTAAGGACAATCACGGCCGCTGCGGCCCAACTGATCCTTTTCAGCGAACGGAGCCGGCCAGTGTGCGCCGCATCCGGTATTGTGTTTTCACGGGTTTTGTAAGCTTGCAGCACCTCGTGGATGCCTTCTTTCCAGGAGCTGCTTTGCAGGTCTGGCCTGGGTTCCAGCACCGGCCTGGCTGCATGGAAAGCATTGATGCTTTCGATCACAGTCCCTGTTTCATCACTGTTGATAAGGTTTATCAGTTCCTGGCATTCTTCTTCGGAAGCAGTATGCTGCTCCATTCGGGTTAATAAATATTCAAGCCTGTTTGACGTTTCCACAAAATGGTATTTAATAATGAGGATGGTTTAATGTACATACGTACGCTGTGCTTTCAAAAAGTAATCATCGATCTGAAAAAAAATCATAAGCGGGAGAGGAGAAGGGCGATGGGCACCACAATGCCCCTGGTGGCCAGCGCAGCTTTGAGCGTTTTTCCGGAGCGGTAAAGGGAGTTCTTTACGGCCTGTACATCCATGCCCAGCTGGTCCGCGATGGCAGCGGGTTTCAGGCCGGCTTCACGACTAAGACGATAGATCTGCTGTGATTTTGGAGGAAGCTCATTGATGGCGGCGAGCACCAGCCTTGAAGCTTCAGAAAACTGAACGGCTTCTTCTGTGGCATTTACTGTTTCCTGTGTACTCATTTGCTGTGCGGCGCGTTCGCGCACGATCTGTTTTTTGAGCCAGGAATAAGAGCGGTTGTAAGCGATCTTAAAGATCCAGTTGCGGGGATGGTCAACGCCTTTAAGTTTTTCGCGGTCCATCCAGAGGTAAAGGAAAAGTTCCTGGATGATGTCCTTCACCAGCAGTTCTGATTTCACGATACTGAAAATTACCGGGTAAAGCTCAGGCAGGTAGAGGTTATACAATTGTTCAAATGCGGCCTCATCGCCATCAGCAATGAGGGCAAATAGTTCAAGGTCTCTATTTGTATTGTTTTCCTGCAAACTTTTCTTGTACGGATTGGGTCAACGCCGAAATTAAGGATAAATAAAGATGTATTTCCTATAATTATGAGAACGGTATGGCTTTAACAATGCTTTTATGTAGCTGGAAAGGCTTCCGGTGGTTAACTATTGACCGTTCGTACTATTCTGCCGCAAATAAACCATCTTTGGCCTTAAATTGGCAGTCCTGAATTTTTAAAAAAACTACAGAATGAAAACAATCATTTCCGCATTACTGCTGGCTGCACCCGCCGCAGTCTTTGCTCAACAGGACCCCGCTTTTACCATCAAGGGTAAAGTGGGCAAACTGGAAGCTCCGGCCAAGATCTATCTGAACTACAGGGAAAATGGCAATAACGTTCTCGACTCCGCTATATTCAAAGGAGGCGCTTTTGAATTCAAAGGAACATTGGGCGGCCCCACAGGCGCAAGGCTCATTGTTGATCATACCGGTGAGGGTATGAAAAGGATGATGGACATGATCGTAGTGTATGTAGAGAAAGGGAACGTAACAGTAGAAGCAAAAGATTCTGTTAAAAATGCAACCGTGAAAGGTTCTCCTGTTCACGACGCTTACCTGGGTTACAAGAAATTCCTGTCTGGTCCTGATGCCGTTCTGGAATCCATCAACAAGGAATATTATGGCGCTCCTCGCGAAAAGCAACAGGACACTTCTTTTGTAAATGGACTGATCGCGAAACAAAAACCTGCACAGGAAGAGAAAGAAAAACTCCAGGGCGAGTATATCAAAAAGAACCCAGGTTCTTTCTTTAGTCTTGCTGCCATGAGTGAGCTGGCGGGCGCCAATTTCGATCCTGCTGAGATCGAACCTAAATTCAATGCGCTCTCTGCTGACCTGAGAGCTTCCAAAGCTGGTAAGGAATTCGCTGAGCGTATCGATATCGCCAAGAAAACTGCAATAGGAGTTATGGCTCCGGACTTCACCCAGAATGATCAGAACGACAAACCCGTGAAGCTTTCTGATTTCCGTGGTAAATATGTACTGGTTGATTTCTGGGCAAGCTGGTGTGGCCCCTGTCGCGCTGAGAACCCCAACGTAGTGAAAACCTACAATGAGTTCAAAGACAAAAATTTCACTATCCTCGGTGTTAGCCTGGACAACAAAAAAGAAAACTGGCTGAAAGCTATCGATGATGATCAGCTGACCTGGAGCCATGTATCTGATCTGAAGTTCTGGCAGAATGCAGTGGCTGTACAGTACGGTGTTCGCGCAGTGCCTACGAATCTGCTGATCGATCCTAATGGAAAGATCGTAGCGAGAGATCTGAGAGGTGAAGAGTTAGGTAAGAAGCTGAAAGAATTTATCAATTAAGATGAATTTGTTTTTATAGGAACGGGGCTGCCTGAAAAGGCAGCCTTTGTTTTTGTTGTGGCGTAAAAGAGGGCAATTACCCTCTTTTTTTGTGTAGAAGCATTTCTTTGTATAATTTAGTAGGGTAATTACCCTAAAATATGTCGGATTTCAGTATAGATCAGTTGTTGTCCAATGTACTTCGAGGAGATTCCTCTATCGTTGATCTGCGTACAATTTTCGAGCAAAAATTGGAAGAATATGGAATTTCAAGATCCCATGCATTAAAAATGCTGGCTATCGATAAGGATGTATTTGAAGACATTCTGAATGGTTCTGCCAGGCAGCCTAATCTTGTTCATGTATTGAAGCTGGCTGAGTTTTTAGGTATCAGCATTGAAGCAGCAGTGGGGGCAGTAATGAAGGAGCAATCGGGGGAAACAATTGCTTCCCTGGATCGTTCGCGCAAGGCTACTTTTTTGCTCAGGCATTTCGATATAAAAAAACTTTCGGCCGCGGGTTTATTGGAAAAAAAAGCTGACCCCACTGAATCGATAGATCGCATACTTCAGTTTTTCGATTATGATTCAATGACTGCTTTTGAAGAAAGGTTGGAAACTCCTTTATTCAGTAAAACAAAGCGATTGTTTTTTGATAAGATGATGAAGTTCTGGATCGATGCTGCTTACCGGATGTTTGAAATGATAAACAATCCAAATCCTTTTGACCGGCAGGGAGTTAAGGATGTAGTAGCAAAAGCAAAACCTTATTGTCAGGATGTTGATGGCGGTCTTTTCACTGTGTGTAAAGCGCTGTACGCTCATGGTGTAACCGTGATAACGCAAGACCTGTTAGCGGGTACACAAGTACGCGGCGCTACTTTTTTGGTTCATGATAAACCATGCATCGTTCTTACTGATTTCAGAAAAAGCTATCCTACATTATGGACTACGCTATTGCACGAGTTGCACCATGTATTGTTTGATCTGGAGGTAATAAGTGGCTGGAAATTTCACCTGACAGGTGATGGAAGTTCTGATCTTTTACTGATAGAAGAGAATGCCAATGCTTTCGCAATGGATTATTTTTGCAGCCGTGATGAATATGAGTATATCAAGCGGCAAATTCATAGCAAGTACCATGTTGAGCGTTTTGCGCAACAACGAAACTTGCATCCTGCTTTGATCTACAACGCTTATCAATTCTATGAACAACAGCTGTCAGGCAAGAATTATTGGGCTGCTTTCAAAAATGAAATCCCTAAAAGTGACGTTGCTCTGAAAAAGTTACAACCAGTAACATGGAAAGAAGATACAATTCATGAAATTGCAGTTAGATTGAAAAAGAATTTCTCCATTTCAACCATTTAAACCATATCTGAAGAGAAAAAAGAATTGACCCCGGAAGAGTTGCGTGCTCAGTTAGCTGCACAATATGAATCCGAACGTGAAGAGTTGCTCCGTCGGTCCAAAGAAAACAACCGCATTCAAATGGAATTTGATAGCTCTACGTACTAGCTAAAGGAAGTAGACGAACTCCAACAGTTGATCGGGCAGCAATTTGAAAATCCCCGGGATAAATACAACGCTTACTACATGGGCATCCAAAAGGTGATGATGACCTATCTCCCTAAAGGGAAAAGCTTTAAAGAAGCCAGGGATATTATCTATGATGAGAAAAACGTTTTTCTCAATTTGGGCAAGAAGAAGTCCGATAATAACGGTATTCGCGGCAGTGATGGACGCATGACCTATCAGCCGGTAATGAACGAGATGGTAGACCTGTTAGTAAAATGGGTGGCTGAAAGTCAGAATCCTTTTAAATTGTATAACATGCTGTACGATCTTAATGAAAAACACGGGTACGGCCATGAGCTATATGATAGTACAGTACTTCGGTTTGCAAATGCGATGCGCACAATGCGCGAGCAGGATTCAAATGAATAAACAGTTCTCTTGTACTCATTTTCCTGAAGCATATTTAATTGATGGAGAATATTCAATTGTTTATTTATTTTGATTGGGATTTCTTTTGCGATTCTGCGTTTATCAAATTATTTTTTGTCTTCCCCGTTAACCTCTGTGGTGGAATAAAAAGATGATCATCAAACAATGCAAACCACAATCTTTGTAATTGATGAATGTAAGTAAGTAGCCTGATCCTTTTGCTCTCATCGATACTGAATTCCCAATGTCCATTTTTCAAAGGACGAAGCAGGAACTCAACAGGACCCTGTTGCCGGTAATAGATCCCATTCGGATGCCGGAGAAAACCCAGTCGTTGCAGCTTTTGCGAGTCAATGAGGATAGGGGTTAGGTCATTGGCAAGCTTTGTAATATTTACAAGATCATTTTCCTGGATCAGTATTGTCCGGTTATTCAGCTTGAAGAAGCCGAACAATGCGATTTCTTCCAATTCTACCGCCATAATCAGCAATGTAAATTACTAAAAATATTAGTATCAGGTAGTGCGCATTAAAATCATCAGGATAATTTTCTGTATGTGAGTTGTTAATGTAAATGAAAAATCGACTGTTTCTGAAAATCCGGATAGTCCTTTTCCATGCGAGCGGTTACTATATTGAATCCGGCTGTTAAGCACTTCGTACATCCATGCCGGGGAGAAATAATAAAAATGAAATTGCTACAAAAAACGAAACAATCAGCAGTATGAAAACTCAGCTTTATCTTTTCTGTCTGGCTGCGCTGGCGGCCAGTTGCGGCGAAACAAAACAATCCCGGGGGTACAGCATCGAAGGGAACATAAAAGGCGTTGATACCGGTTTGGTTAAACTGACTTCCTATGATGAAGAGACCCGCTCCAGTAAAGTGCTGGACAGCGTACCGCTGACTAATGGCGCATTCCACATGAAAGGTACGGTCCCGGCCCCTGAGATGGTTTCCATAACAATCGGGGAAGGCAACTGGGGACTTTCCTTTTTTCTTGAAAACAGTAATATTATCATCAAGGCAGATACTACCGGCGCACAGCATTATGATTATCTTGCTTACGGTGGCGCGAAAGGAGCTATGCTGAAGGATTTCACGATAACAGGCTCTGCTAATCATGATCAATATATGGCTTTCCAGAACAATCCGGGACTGAAACAATATGAGGCTATCCAGGCTGAGTTGGGAAAAGCATACCAGAATGCTCCCAATAAAGAAGAAGGTTATAAGATCAAGCAACAGCTGGATTCCATTAGTGATCTGTCTATGGCTGCCAGGAAGAGGATCATCGATAGCTTTGCAACCGCCAGCCCAACTACTGCTGCCAGCGTATACCTGCTATTCGATTATTACAGGTACAACGAAGCAATGACTGCAGCTGATCTGGAATCAGCCATTTCAAAATATAGCGGTCCTGCGCAATCCACTGTTTATTTCAAAAGTCTGTCTAAAGACCTGGAAAGAAAGAAGGGACTGCTGCCTGGCAAACTGGCGCCTGACTTTACATTGTTGAAAAGAGACAGTTCTCAGTTCACTTTGTCTTCACTGCGCGGCAAATACGTAATGCTCGATTTCTGGGCCAGTTGGTGTGTGCCTTGTCGCAAAGCCATTCCACACTGGAAAGAAGCCTATGCGAAATATCAGCCAAAAGGTTTTGAAATAGTAGGCATCACCAATGATAGTCGCTGGTCTGATTGGTTCAAAGCACTCGATGAAGAAAAGATGCCCTGGTTGCAGGTAGCTGATGAGTTTCCGGAGAAGTTCATGCCTTCACGGGTGGGAACAATGTACATGACACCATATTTGCCTTGTTATATTTTGCTGGATAAAGCAGGCAAGATCATTCTGCACAACCCATCTAAAGAGGAGCTCGATGCGAAGCTGAAGGAACTGATGGGAGCGTGAGTTACAGGATTGGGGACCGACCAAAAAGGCAGAGAGCTGGCAGTCGCTCGCCTCCCGGCGAGTGACTTCTATTTGTTCGCCTCCGGCGAACACCGCGTCGCCGGAGGCGACTAAACAAAACTCACTCGCCGGGAGGCGAGCGAGTGGGCTCCCCGAAATTCTAAGAGGGAAGCTTTATAGTCAGCCCCATTGTCTAAGTGCTATCTAAGCGGGAACACTGGGAGCTCATACTAAGTACATTATGAATATTGTCAGGAAATAGGTAGAGAAAAGGTGGACTTGATCCTGAGTTTAGCCGGTGAAGAGGTGGTCTGTTGCTGATAAGTAGAAGGTAGCTGAATCATACGGCTATTAATAGCATGAAATATGCGTTTACGCGGTTTGTATGTTGAGAGCTGATACAGGAAGATGGAATTTTGGAAAGAAATCATCCAAAAACACGGAGAAAGACAATGAGCAGCCTGGAGCTATTGCTCAGAAGTCTGTTATCGAAAAATAGCATCAAAAATATTGCCAGGGAACTCAGGGCTTTATTATTCTTTTTGCTTTTTCAAATGGGATGGGTGATTGTGAAGTTTGCCTGGAGCACCAGGCTTTACCAGGTCTTTAGCAGGTAAGCGCTGTGTTGTTTTTGTTTCTTTCCGGTGGATTGTTGGTTTGGACGTTGCCTGCTTCCCTGATTTTTGTTTTCGCTTTTTCTTGCTGATTGTTTGTGCAGGTGGCATTGATACGGCTATCAGGTCTGTAGCAAGATAGCGTTTGTCGTAGAGCGGTAGTGCTTGCTGGTAAGGATTCACCTGCAGGGCAATCATCAATGTGCCATTACCCGGGACTGAGGTATCGAATTCTATTCCTCTGAATTCTTTTTTCAGATCATGCATATAATTGTGGCTAACGGTATTGGTCACCTGTCCGGAAACCGTATCCAGTCTGATTGCAATAACTTTGATCTCTATATGAGTGATCTTCCGGTGACCTGGCTTGTGAAGTTGTGGAATGCGGAGGATATTATCCGGCCCCAATACCGGTGATTGCAGGAATTGTGCAATACCTGCCTGCTGATTGAAGCGATAGCCTTTAAGCTTTTCGATTCCCGGGCCAATCAGAATTTTATTGAGCCGGTTACCCCAATCTCCATCATGTTTTCCTGAGAGGTAAGGAGAGAAAGCCTGCCTTATCATTTTACCCGTTCTGCTGGCGATACCAAACCGGTGAGCTGCCTGCTTCGTATTGGCTGTCTGTTTCACCTCCAATGGCCTGCTGCGTAAACAGTGTACCCCTTTGCGATAGTAGCCGATCAAATCACCAATGCTGCCGGTGAAGCGGATCTTGCCTGATTGGATAGCCATAGAACAATGGTTTTAATGATTAAGGAAATGGATTGTAATCTACGAATAAATTTACAGGAAAGAATAAGCGGATGTTGTTAAAATGTAGTAGCAATAAGGGGTTGCGGGTTTCTGTTACAGCGTTGATAGAACATGTTTTTGTTTAAGCTTTCCATTCGTTTTTACAGGATGAAAATTTTGATGGATAATCGGGAGCTGCATAGGAGAATGAATTTTGCACAATACGTGATTTCTTCTTTTCATGCCCTTGATACTAAGCAGAAATACTTAGCGTCACTCAAAAGATTCTATTGCTGTTTGAAAATTGTTAAAAACACAAGCTGAATTTTTTTGCCAGTTGACGGTACTGGAGTTCCAACTACAACTGACAAGCTCGCTACTCTAACCAGCATTGGTAATCTCTGGAATGCACAGACGAGTAAGTCGATTGAAATGTGGTTATATTCAGGAGAAAATACTACAGACAGGCAAGTTGGTAACTTCGAATGGACAATATATGTTCCAGGCAGCTATTCATGATCATATCCCACTTCAGACCTGGAGTCATCTGGTAGCTCAATCAACTGATTTTACAGCTGCTGAATGGACTGTTTATCTCGATGGTAAGAAACTTACATTGAGCAATTCTACAAGTGCTCCAGCTTATCCATTCTCTTGGGAAATAGCTCCTGGGCCTACGGTTCCGGAAGATGATCTGGAATAAGGTAATTAAACAGGTTTCTCCTGATGGTGGCACTTCGGAGTTTTGGTATGATAAATTAAGCAGGATAGTGGCTTCACAGAACAGTGAGCAAAAGGTGCCGACCGATCCTGCAGATCCAGTTAACAGATATTCTTTCACAAAGTATGATGCCTTGGGCAGGATCGGGGAGGTAGGAGAGAAGACTGCCGGAATTGATATTACGACTATCAATCTTTCCAATCAAACAGAACTTTCTAACTGGTATGCTCAGGGTACAGACAGGTCTCTTACTCAAACAGTATATGATGCTGTCCCTGTTGAGGCCCCTGCAGGAGCCATATTGGAAAACCTCCGGCATAGAGTGTCCGCAAGCATTTTCAGGGAAACCAGAGCTGAGCAGAAAATAAACGCAACTTATTTTTCTTATGATATTTCTGGGAATGCCAAAACTGTCTACCAGGAAATCGGCGAGTTGAAAGCTCTCGATAATACAACTGGAATTAAAAAGCTGGAATATGATTTCGATCTGGTCAGCGGCAAGGTGAATATGCTTACCTATCAGAAAGATAAGGGAGATCAGTTCTTTTATAAATATGAATATGATGCAGATAATAGGATTAAAGAGGCATTGACAAGCAGGGATGGCGGCACCTGGAATCTCGAAGCCAGGTATTCATATTACCTGCATGGGTCACTTGCCAGAGTAGAGTTGGGTAAAAATGAAGTGCAGGGTATCGATTATGCCTATACATTGAGTGGATGGTTGAAAGCCATCAATGGAAAGGATCTGATTCCAGGAGAAGATATGGGAGGAGATGGTACCACAGTCTCCGCTGCGAAAAACTTCAGTCGGGATGAGCTGGCATTTACACTTGGGTATTTCAATGGCGATTATGTTCCAATAGGAGGGGAAGACGCAAATGCAATTTCAAGAAAATTCGAGCCTGAGGTTTTCCCTGCTCAAACGCCATATGCAGGAACCGGAGCGCCTTTATACAATGGCAATATCAGCAATTCAACCGTGCATATGGCGCCGGAAATCCTTGGTGCCGCCAAAGGATATACTTATCGGTATGATCAATTGAACAGGCTGTTGACCATGCGTCAGCATACGGGATTGCCAACAGAACATGGGTCAATATGGAATAAGACAAGTGAAACTGATGATTACAAAGAAGCAATCACCTACGATGCCAATGGGAATATTCTCAGTTTCCTTCGCAATAGTTACGGCGCAACACAAATGGATGATCTTGCATATCATTATAACAAAGATGCGAAGGGAAATTTATTGAATAATAAACTCAGGCATGTAGGCGATGAAGTTTTGGCTTCGGCCTTTGACGTTGATATCGATGATCAGCCAGTTGATAATTATGCTTATGATAAAATTGGCAATCTGATCAGTGATGTTTTTGAAGGACTTCAAAAAGTTAAATGGACTCCGTATGGAAAGATTAATAGCATTCAGAAAGCTAATAATGTAATTCAATACGAATATGACGCAACAGGAAACAGAGTCTGGAAGAGTTCAAACAATGCTGAAAAACGATCTTATTATGTTCGTGATCCCCAGGGGAACGTCCTGGCAATTTATAAGTACAATGCTCCTTCCGGTAGTGGTGGACAAGGCGGAACATTAAGTTGGGCAGAACAACATTTGTATGGAAGTCAAAGGTTGGGCTTATTGACACCCGAAATCACCGTAATTAATGACTGGCAATACCCGCAGAACGGGCCTAATTCATTTGTTGAAGGGGAACGGACTTATGAATTAACCAATCACCTGGGTAATGTGCTGGCTACTATCAACGACAGGAAAATTGCGGTTGATCAGGATAATAATGGGATAAATGACTATTTTAGAGCTGAGCTACTTTCTGTGACGGACTATTATGCTTTTGGTATGCAAATGCCTGGTAGGAAATGGTCGCTAGGGAACTACAGATACGGGTTTAATGGAAAGGAGAATGATAATGAAGTAAAGGGAGAAGGAAATTCAGTGTCTTTCAAATACCGTGTGCATGATCCAAGGTTAGGACGATTTTTGAGTGTAGATCCTATTGCGTCTCAGTATCCCTATAATAGCCCGTATGCGTTTGCGGAAAACAAAGTGGTTCAGTTCTTGGAGCTAGAAGGATTGGAGTTAACATTGCCTCGGTATTTAGGGCCAACATTTAGATGGCCAACATTAACGTTGCCTAAAGCACCATCAATTCCGATTCCTGCTCCTCCTGTAATACCAAAGGTGCCTACTGCTCCAAATGGAAGTTTGAATCCTTCTTATCCTAGTTTGCCTGTAGAACCTCTTAAGTTTGAATCAGCGATTGATTGGTCAAACCCTCCTTCTTCACCTGATGAGCTAGGTGATGGATGGAATGACGTAACTGATCCGAGGAACAAGAGTGGAAGTAAAGAGTATCAAAACCAAGAAACAGGGGAAAAGATTAGGTGGGATCCAGGAAAACAAGGAGAAAATGGATGGGAAGGAAAAAATCATTGGCATAGGTATAACCCTAATAGTACTGGGAAAAAAGACCTGTATTTAGATAAGTCTGGTAATCCTGTTGCCAGAGGTTCTCATCCTTCACACATTGCTGCTAGTGTAAATTTCATAATGAGAATACCTGGATTAATTGAAACTGCTAATGAAAAAATATTTGACTTAAACCGGGAAAGAGATAAATTAAGCATTTGGCGTATAAGCGACTGGAAGAAAATCAAAGAAATTGGCGAACGGGTTAACAAGCTAGAGAATTATAAGAAAGACTTAGAGAATTATCAAAGGAAAATTGAAGAGCATAAGCAAAAAACAAAGGAATATAATGAGAGCTGTAACTGTAGTGCATAAAATAATTAACCTATGAATTCTGGAATAAGAAATTTTCATGATAGTGGATTGATTAAACTTAATTTAGATTTCGAACAACGACTCATCGAAATTGTGATTGAAGAAGAGGTTGGGGGTAAAAAATGGGATTTAAGGTTTAGCAATGTTTCGAATATTAGTATAGATAATCTAAATTCTTTAAGCGACTTTGATCTAGTAGAAGTAAATAGTATTAGTATACTTGAAACTAATAATGGTTTTAATGTGAAGATTATTTTGTTGCTTGGTTTTGGAAAGCCGAGTTGGGAACTTTCCTTTAATTATAAAGATCTTTGGACGGAATTAATTGATAATGGAGGTTAGTTCTTGACACTATAACAAAAACTGTGTAAACATATAAAATCGGAGTTCATAAGAGCTCCGACTTTTTCCTTTTAAACTTTACACAGATATGAAGCCAGAGGATTTTTTATCAGACGACTTTTTGAAGCAGTTCAAGACTGATCAGTAACTCAACGACTTTCTGGGTCAGATCCAGAAAAGAGCGATTTGAAAATGCTAAAAGATCCGTAATAGTTGACTAATCTGATTGAAAACCTCAATGGCAAGATCAGGAAGTACACGAAAAACAAACTCTCGTTCCCTACAGATGACGCCGTACTTAAGTCCGTGTACCTGGCTTTGCGGGAGGTAACAAAAAAATGGACAATGCCGATTAGAAACTGGGGCATTGTCCTCGATCAGTTTTTAACTATTTTTGAAAACAGGATCAAGATATAGGTCCTACGAACTCTGGTTTTTGAAACTTACACAGTTAGTGAGATAGTCCCTAGCTTTTATAATACTGACTCTTCAAAAAGCCCGATCTCCACCCTCGTACCTTTTGCGATCCCCTCTTCACCAATCAAATCAACCACCGCCGGCTCAATCTCCACGCCATGCTCCTTATTAAACAAAGCCACCCGTTTCCACGTAATATCTGTCCCATGTGATTTCTGCAATGCCTGATGATCCGCGCGAGACGCCGCTGCAGCGGCTCTTCCCACACCATTATCCTCAACTGCAATCAAAATGAGATTGTCTGTTTTCGAAATGGAAATTTTCAACAAGCCAGGCTGCTTAGCCGGCAACAGCCCATGCAAAATCGCGTTCTCAGCAAATGGCTGGATCAGCAGACCCGGAATAGCGGTATTACCCGTATCAATTGAATCATCAACAATAATAGAATAATCGAATCTTCCCTCGAACCTGACCTGCTCAATTTTCAAATACAATTCCAGCGCCTCCAGTTCTTCTTCCAAAGATATTTTCCTTTGCCGCGAGTGATCCAATATCATCCTGATCAATTTACTGAACCTGCTGATATATTGGTTCGCCAGTGTTTTCTCGTTCCTGCTCACAAAAGCATTGATCGTATTCAGACAATTGAAAATGAAATGCGGGTTCATCTGCGCCCTTAGCGCGCTGTTCTCCAGGTCGTTCAGCCTGATCTCGTAATCGGCCTTCATTTGCGCCTGCTTTCGCACCTGCCGGATCCTGAAATTATACCAGGTATAGGCAAGCAACAGCACTCCAACGAGCACCACTATCCGAAACCAGGTCGTATTCCAGAATGCGATCGCGATATGCAATTCCAGCGGCTTTGCCGCATACCAGTCTTTTCCATTAGCAGACACTTCCACATTGAAAGTGTAATCGCCGGGTTTGAGGTTAGTGTAGCGGACAGTTCTTTGCCGCCCTGCATATACATAACTGCTATCGATTCCGGTAAGCTTATAACGGTATTGCAAATACGGACCTGTTTTATGATCAACTGCCAAATACCTGAACTGCAGATTATTTTCATGCCAGGGGAGAAGTAACTTTTCCATCGCCATCGTATTGATCAGTGTGTCCTGCAATACAAGCTCCGTGATATAAGCTTTCAGTGGCGGTGCGGTTGTGCCCAGTGAATCGGGATGGAAATAATTGTAGCCATCTTCAGAACCGAGATACACCGTTCCGTCTGAAGATAAATAATAAGAAGAGAATTTATGGTTCCCTGCCAGCAGTCCATCTTTTTCATCGAAGCTTTGCAACTCCCGTGTAACCGGACGATACCTTGCCAACCCACGGTTGCCAATGATCCACATATCGCCTTTTTTATCGCAGATCAGTCCGGTGATATTGCTGCTGCTGAGTCCATCTTTCTTGCGGATGATCACCGGGTCTTTGAAATAACCATTGCGATAAATATACAGCCCGGTATAGCCGCCGGCGTAAACGTTACCCAGACTGTCTTCCGCCACTGTCTGGATACTTTGATCACCCTGCTGCCCGGGAACCGGAACAGTGGTGAGTTGATGCGTATACGTGTTGTAGTGAAATAATCCTTCGCGTTGCGCCAGCCACCAGTTGCCGCGGGAATCGATCAATGCATAGTAGGTGCGATGCCGGGCGATGGCGCCTAATGCAGGATGGTCAACATAGGACTCAGGCTGACCTGTCAGCGGATCGAAAGAGGTGAATCCATAATTGGCGCAAAGCAGGAATTTATTGTTGTAAGGTATGATGGCATAGATATCGGAAGGGTAGGGCGCAGGAAGTACAGGAGAGGATTTGGTGAAAGCAGGAATGAATTTGTCGTTTTCCAGTTTTCCCAAACCTGCTCCGAATGTGCCGGCCCAGATCCTTTGTTTTGCATCCATTGCAATATGGCGGATGGTCTTGGCGCGCTGTTCTCCGTCTTCTTTCACCAGGAAACGGATAGTGTTACCGGGATTTCCATTTTTATCCTGCTGATACAATCCTGTATTGGTGCCGATCCATAAACGTTGTTCATGGTCCTGTAAGAAGCAATTCACTACTGCGCTGTACCGAAATCCATTTTTGTCAGTGAGCTGAGAAACGGCACGCAACCTGGAAGCCTTGATGGGCGCATAACTCAGACCACGGCTATGTACAAATAATGTTCCGTCGCGGGAGATAAACAGGCTGCGGCAATAATCTGTAAGGATGGAACTGGCATTGCCACCATCATGCATCAGGTGTTCAGCGGATTGATTTTTTATATCGATGATATATATACCGAAATACCTGCTGGCTATGGCGAAGCGATGATCATCTATGCGCTGGATGGCGCCTGCATATGCGCCGATGGGTTTATTGTCATTCGTTTTCCAGTGATTGATGTATGAGAGCTCTCCTGTACTGAGAGAGAGCAAAGCGAGATCATCGCGGGAGAAACTGCCAACCATCCACTGATCATCATTCACGCGGCGGAGTGCCCAGGAATTGGGGAAAGGATAGGAGCGAAGCGCCTGCTGGGTGCGCACATTCACTACCCGGAGACTGTCTACACAACCCCAGAGCCACTCGTCGCCGCTGATCTGTTCCATGCAGGTAGGCACTTTGAATTGTTGTATCAAAGCAGTAAGACCTTCAACTATACTGCACCGGTAGTTATTATCTATTATGAAACTCCCTGATCTCGACACGATCAATATCCCGCCGGGGATCTCCGCAAAGATCAGCCCTTCGTTATTCACCGGTCCCGGCAAAGTCACCGAATGGAATGCCTGTTCACCTTCCGGCAGGAACTGAACGCCCATATTATGGCTGATCCAGATCGTACCCTTGCTATCACAGAAAATGCTGGTGACATTATTGTGCAGTAATCCGGAATTGTCGGGGTAACTGTAGCTGATGAGTTCCTGTCCATCAAATACATTCACGCCTTCATCGGAAGCGATCCAGATGCGGCCGATCCTGTCTTCCGCCAGGTTGATGCGTTGATCGCTCAGCAGTCCCTGTGCGGTGGTAAGATGACGGAAACTGAGTGGTTGCGCGAACAACTGGTTCGCACAAAAAAGTAGAAAAAAGGAAAATAATCGCAGGATAGCGGCTCCGCTCATTGCTTAAAAATAAGGAGAAACCGCAAGAATCTACATTCCGGGAGTCGCCTGCATCTGCCGGCGCATTTTCTGGAAGCGTTTAAGTTCTTTTATTCCCCATACTAGCCAGAAAATGGAAATAGCGGGCAGGGCTACAAACGACCACATATTGTAGGCAAATGCTTCCTCAGCCTGGAAGTGAAGCAGGTGCATGCAGCCGCGGGTGAGGCCGCAGGCAGGGCATTCTATGCCAAAGAAGAGCTGGCTGGCGCAAACGGTTTGTCCATGATCGAAGAAATCAGCAGGAAGCAGGATCAATGTAAAGGGCACCAGAATAATGATGGCCAGCTTAACGATAGTATAATAATAACGGAATTTCATGTTGAGGGAATTCTTTGAAAATCGGGGAGCAGTCGCTCGCCTCTGGCTAGTGACTTTTATTTCGTAGCCTCCGGCGACACGATGCTCGCCGGAGGCGAGCAAATATCCGTCACTCGCGGGGACGCGAGCGACTGCTCCCCGATTAAATTCGATAGCCCTTAGGGCGCAACCGGATTACAAAGTAGTTTCGTAATCTTCATACTTCGGTTGCAGGTCTCCGGTAATGATGCGGATCAGATCGATCAGCGCCCAGATCCCGCAGCCACCCAGTGTAAGGAGCTGCACAACGCCCTGCCAGGTGTAACCCAGGTAGAACCTGTGGATACCCAGGCCGCCGAGGAAAAAGCAAAGGATCAGCGCAACCACTTGCGATTTTCCGGCAGTATTGGCGCCAGTGAAGGGAGCATCGGTTTTGGACGTGATCTTCTTACCAAAGAGTTTCAGGCCGATCCTTTCTTTCAGGGTCAGTTTCGCGCCTTTTGCTTCAGTAGCGATCGATTTCAGTTCCTTGTAGGAAACGTTACCATCAGCGGAAGCCAGTTTCAGTGAAGCCATAGCTTTCTGCAGGTTTTCGGGCTTAATGGGTTCTGATTTACCAACAGGAATGGCGGCTGTCAGCAAAACAATGCACAAAGCAGATAACATCAGTAATGATGCATTCTTTACTCGTTTCATGCAAATCTTGGTTTGGGGTTAATGCTTATGCTTACTCTTCAGGATTTTCAGCACACTCCGCCTGACTTTTATGGATTTCGGCGTTGTCCGTCATTTGAATGATGAAAATTGTATGCACCTGGTAAACCCCGAATAAACTCCGGATCTACTTAGCACAAGGGATGTATAACAGGTGGGAATAATCTCAGCGAAGGGTGTTGCTGAGCGTTAGGCGAGTGAAGATTTTTTCATTTGCTAAGGTTTAGGGTTAAGCTGGGCTGGCTTAATACTGGGCTAAATATAGGATAAAATATTTACGCTCATAAATCTTCATTATTTTTTTCATGAGCAACAGCGAGGGTACAGCCATTAATTGCAAATATCGCTGCATTAAAAACGGATATGGATTGTATCAGGATCGAACAGTAATTATTTTACCGTAAAGTTTAGTTTATTGCGTCTGAGCTGTTTATAATTCTGGCACCAGATTAGTCCATTATCCTTCATCCACCGTAACAACAACAGCGCTCTATGCTCAAAAGCTACTTCAGATCGGCCTTCAGAACCATTACCAGGAACAAATTGAGTTCCTTCATCCATGTATTTGGACTGGGACTGGCCATGACAGTAGGCCTGATGATCATGATCAGGTTACAGGATGATCTGTCCTGGGATCAATTCCATCCCAATTCACAACTGATCTACCGTATCACCAGCGAAGTGAGAACAGCAGATGGCCCGGTCTACCTGATGGCCAGTTCGCCCATACCACTTCATGAGGACATAGTGCAGCACTCATCACAAATTAAGGCTGCCGTTAATATCTATCCTGTGCTCAATGGCATGATCAAATCAGAAGGCAGGGAGTTCAGCATCAATGGTGCTTACACCGATCCGTCCTTTTTTACTGTTTTTGGATTTGAGCCGGAAAAAGGTAATATCACTACCGCACTTCAGCAACCCAATTCCATTGTGCTCACTCGGTCCACCGCGGAAAAGTTCTTTGGTGATACAGAGCCGCTGGGCAGGCTGATCAGTACTGCATCCGGACAAACTTTTTCGGTTACAGCAGTTTTGAAAGACCCACCAGGAAAAACACAATTTCCATTCGAAGCCTATGCGTCCATGAATAGTCTCAGTGCCGCCAATCCCGTAGAGATATCGAACTGGTTTGCTTTTCAATCAAGCTACAATTATGTTTTGCTGAAAGATGCAGCTGCTGCCGCCCCGTTCAGGCAACACCTGAATAGTACAGCGGCTATGCTGAACCGTCAGCAATCAGGTTTGCAGATAGCATTTCACCTGCAATCATTTGATGACATAACACCGTCTCACGACCGGTTGCTGAATGAAATGGGCGGAGCCAGTTCCTGGTCCAAGATGATAGCGGAATGTGGCGTTGCTTTGCTGATCTTAATGGCCGCCTGTTTCAACTACACCAATCTCACCATTGCAAGAGCCCTGAAAAAAGCAAAAGAGATCGGCATCAGGAAGATCATCGGCGCCAACCGTGCACAGGTTTTCCTTCAATGTATATCCGAAGCTATGTTACTTTCCCTGTTATCACTTTTGTTTGCCTGGCTGATCGTAAGTTTCGTGGTGAGGTATGCGCCTTTCAACGATGGCTATGAGTTCATCCCATCTGCCTTCAGGTACAATCCGGCAATCATCGGGTATTCATTGGCGTTTGCCCTGTTCACCGGACTGCTGGCAGGAGCTTCGCCAGCCTGGTTGCTTAGCTCTTTTACACCACTGAAAGTGTTGCGCAATTTCGCTTCACTGAAGATCATGGGAAGGACAGGGTTGCAGAAAACGCTGATCGTATTCCAGTACAGCCTTTCGCTGGTGATGATCATCTTCCTGGTTACTTTCTACAGGCAGTTCGATCATATGGCCAAACTGGACCCGGGTTTCAGAGTAAAGGATGTAATGTCTGTTTCCATTTCCGGCAAAAATAATCTGGTGCTTCAGAAAGAGATCAGCTCATTGAGCGGCATCACTTCAGTCTCACTAAGTACCGCCAATCCTGGCGCGCAATTCCGCGGAGCGGCGGGCAGTGCCTGGCATAATGAAAAACAATCTTCTTTTTCCCTGAAATATATTTACACAGATGCGGATTTCATTCCACTGATGCGGCTGAAATTACTGGCGGGAAACAATTTCACTCAATCGGCTGAAAGCGATACGGAAACTGTTGTGATCATCAATGAGGAGGCAGCAAAAGCCATGGGGTTCCAGGATCCCGAAACTGCCATTGGCCAACTATTGCATGTAAACGATAGTGTCCGGTTGAATGTTTGCGGCGTGATCAAAGACTTTTATTTCGAAGGAACCGGCAGGGCCATTACGCCGCTGGCATTGCGATTCAATCCGGGAGCTGCCAATACATTGTTTGCAGTTGCTTCGTCCCAAACCAACAGGCAGCAATTGAAAGCAATGTTGGAAGCAGTTTGGAAAAAGACAGGCGCCGCATCACAACCAATCCGGATCAATTGGCTGGATGAAGAATATGCAGGAAATTATTCGCAGGGCGCAACCATTTCTTTACTGGCGTATCTCTGTTTCATTGCTGTTGTGATTGCCACTTTGGGCTTGCTGGGTATTGTTATCCATACCATTGAAACGAAAAAAAAGGAAATCACTATCCGGAAGATCATCGGGGCAGACCGGAAACAGCTGATCAGGATCCTGTCATCGGGATTCGTAAAGTTATTGTTCATCGCCGGATTGATAGCCATGCCATTGGGATATATATTAGGTTATATGTTCCTCTTCAATTTTGCGGAAAGGGTCGATTTTGGATTCCCGAACGTATTGTTTTGTTTCCTTTTCCTGTTGGGAGCGGGGTTGTTCACCATCATTCCCCATACCTGGGCGGCAGCAGGTAGTGACCCCGTTGAAGGTCTCCGCTCTGAATGAGTATTTCAAAATGGAAATCTATATTCCGAATCGACATACTTTATAGAAAGGGTATCAGGTATCGATGAAGGAGTTGTATGAACTGTTTGTGCCGGGCCATGGTATTTAAGCCGGTAACAGTTTAAAAAAGGGAAAGTCCCCGGGAACGAGGACTACTAACCATACCTGATCGTGTGGTTCCTATGTAAATCTTGAAACAATAGTCTGCTGCAAAAGTAATTGCTGGAGCGTGTCAAATTATAGACCCCGGGGTTCTGATTTTATTCTCTTTTTTATTAAGGTGATGCGCCAAAATAATGCACCTTTGTGCGCATGACCCCGCTCCGTCCTCTGAACCTGCTATGCTGCTGCATAATGCTGCTGTTTTCTATGGCGGCAAAGGCAGATACGCTCATGATCAGGGAGCCACAGCTCAACGGAAGTCATATCGTACTTCTTCCTTATTTCAAAGCCTGGGAGGACCCTCATAAGAGTCCGGATACCACCAATCTCTTTCAGCGTTCCAATTCTTTCAAACCACTCGATCAGCTTCAGCCGGAGAAGCGCACCAGCTTCTACTGGCTGAGTATGGACTTAAAGAATGCAACCAATACCCTGCAAGACCTGACCCTTGCCTTTTCCCACCTCACTTATGTGGACGTGTATCTTTACCAGGGCGGGCAACTTATTCAGCACAGCATCACCGGTCATTTCAGGGAACATAAATTCATCGGACCGGGCGATACCAGGCTGAGTGTACAACTGAACCTGGAACCGTCACAGACCTACCGGCTCATTCTCAAAGTGCATCATTCGAAAGGATACAAACCTGTTTTCAATTTCTACCTGCAGCCCAAATATGACTATATGGAGCAGACGCATCGTAAAGAGATCATCGATGCCTTCTTACATGGCGCAGTTTTACTGTTTTTCATTTATGCATTATTATCGTTTATCGTCAGTCGTTTCAGACCTTATCTCTGGCTGATGTGCTTCATTGCAGGCATTGGTCTTTATGGCGCCTGCTCCGCGGGGTATTTTATCGAATGGTTCTTTCCAAATGATCCGCCTTCAGGCTGGCTGTTCAATACACCTTCGGCGCATCTCGGTAGTTTCGGTATTTATATGCTTTTGCTGGATTTCTGGCAAATGAAAAAACACAATCCGATCCTCTACAGGCTTGGCAATATGCTGATCATTGAAGTGACCCTGCTCACCTGTTTCGGCATTACAGTAAATGCCATCTCCGGTAATTTCAACCTGGTGAACACCATCAACCTTTGCAGCTTCCCTTTGCCGTTTGCTTTCATGTGCGCATCCCTGTGGGTTTGCTGGAAACGACTTACACGTCCGCAGAAATATCTCGGTTACGGACTGTTGCTTTTTTTCCTTGCTGCTGCTTATACCGTAGCAACTTCCGCCATCCTGCACGAGAAAAGTCTGCAGTTTGCTCCTTATGTTTCCAATTTCACCACACTGGCCGTGTTTTTGCTTTTCGCAACCGGACTGAAAGAGGAACTGCGTCAGCATGAGATCGATAAGAACGCAGCGCTTGGTGCGCTTAATGAATTACAGCAACACCAGAAAGCCATGCTGGAGCAGGAAGTGGAAGACCGTACATCCGAGCTCAAGATCTCCAACAGCCGCCTTACGGAACAAACGGCGCTGCTGGCCGACCGTAATACGAAGATCGAAACACTGATCAACGAGATCAATCACCGGGTGAAGAACAACCTGCAAATGTTGTACAGCCTCATCAGCCTGCAGGTGCCCAATATTCCGGACAATGCCAGTCGCGAGATCCTCAAAGGCAATCTCGGCAAGATCAAAGCCATGATGCTGGTGAACCAGAAACTATTCCGGTTTGATGAAGGCTCTTCCGTGAACGTGGAAGATTTCACCATGGAGCTGACGGCTCACCTGAAAAAGATCTACGACAGCAAGAACAGGATCCGCATTATACAGGAAGTGGAAAAAGGAGTGATGCTGCATGGTAAGATCACACTATCTTTCGGCCTGATACTTTCCGAACTGCTGACCAACTCGTTCAAATATGCATTCGCCGATCACGAAAACCCGCAGATCAGTATCCGGGTGGAAACAATGAACAACGAGATCCGGTTCGTGTATGCCGACAATGGCGCTGGAATGGAACTGAACAAGCCGCTTGAGCACCTGACCATGGGCGTTTCCCTGGTACATGACCTCGCCCGGCAAATGAATGGTAAATTGCAGGTGAGTAACCAGGATGGACTCAGGTATGAATTCATAATCCCCGTGTAAACTTTTATGATACGTGTACTGATAATAGAAGATGAGATCATTATTGCCAGGTTCATCGAATTGCAATTGCTGAATAATTTCGATTGCGAAACACGAGTGGCCATTTCCCCGAAAGAAGCCAGGGAAGCCATGCCCGAGATGCAGCCGCACCTACTGCTCTGTGATATCAACCTCTGCGATGAGATCACCGGCATCGAACTGGTAACTGAACTGAAGGATAACTACAGCTTTGAAACCATTTTCATCACTTCGTACCAGAACAAGAATATCATAGAGCAGGCATCGGCCACCAATCCCGCTAATTATATCATCAAGCCGGTGGATGAAGCACAGCTCTTTGCGGGCATTCAGCTGGTGATGACGAAGATCGGCCTCCAGCAACCTGTTGCAAAGGAGAAAGCCAGCCAGGCCATCGGGCAGCTCAACAATACGGAGTTCATGATCCTGCGTGAGATCCGCAACCAGAAAACCACCAAGGAAATTGCGAAGGCATTACACCTTAGCCCATATACCATCAAGAACCATCGTCATAATATCTGCAGGAAACTCAACCTGGAAGAAGGAAATAATGCGTTATTGAAATGGGTGATGCAGCACCAGCATTTACTGAAGTAGAAAAGTGGAAAAAAGAACAAATCCGGAGCATTTGCGCCAACCAGAATTCGATAAGCTTCCGGACCACTGTCAACCGTACTTGAAAATGTTCCTGAAACATCACATTGAAGCTGCCACTCCAACGATCCCGGCACCGCTCTCCGGACCTGTTCACAAATCATTGATCAGCCTTAACCGGCTTTGATCACACTGCAATACTAATAAAGAGAACATGCGTTGTTGTAGACCCCGGGGTTCTGATTTACATTGATAATCATCAATGTTGTTCAAACAATATATTGAGAAAGGGCGCCATTTCTTCTGCGTGCAAAATGTTATCGACCTCCACATGAGTAATGGCCTGCAATGGCATATACGCTACGTCTGCAGTATCGGGGTCCTGCACAATACAGGCGCCTCCGGCAGATTTGATATTCTGCATTCCTTCCTGTCCGTCTGCGTTGGCGCCGGAAAGCAGGATGGCAAGAACAGCAGGTCCGTACACTTCTGCTGCAGATTCGAAAGCGATATCGATACTGGGCCTGCTGTAGTTCACTTTTTCTGAAACGTCAAGTGAAAAAGTAAAATCGGATTCCACCAACAGGTGATAATTGGCAGGAGCTATGTAAATATGATTGGGGAGGATGGGCTCTTTCTCTTCCACTTCGCGAACGGGCCAGCTGGTTTTGGAAGACAGCAGGTCTACCAAAGTTTCATCGTGTGATGGTTTTCGGTGAAGTACTATCACTATAGTAACAGGCAGCTGTAAACGAAGTTCAGGCAGTAACTTCAGGATCACCTGCAGGCTGCCTGCAGATCCGCCGATGATGATCAGCTTGAATGTTCTGTTTAAGAGATCTTTCTCCATATTCTTTCCCTGTTTTCCAGTTGACGGTATTTACGGTAGATACCGGAATATTTCAGGTTCTCTTTTCCGCCGAGCGCCAGGAAGCCAAGCATATCCAAACTATCATCGAACAGATGGAGCGCCCTGTTCTGCAATGGGCGATCGAAATAGATAAGCACATTGCGGCAGAAGATCAGTTGGAATTCATTGAAGGAATGATCGGATACCAGGTTATGCGGCGCCACAACCATTCGCGCTGCAAGCCTTTCATCAAAGCGTGCCCAGTCGTACCGCGCTGAGTAATACTGACTGAAATCCTGTTTGCCGCCACTCTGGATATAGTTTTCAGAATACTGCTTCATGAAGCGAAGCGGGAAGATGCCTTTGCGCAATTTCTCCAGTACGCCGGGATTGAGATCTGTTGCATAGAGCAGGCTCTTGTGCAGGAGATTGGCTTCTTCCAGCATGATGGCCATGGAATACACTTCTTCACCGGTGGAACAGCCGGCATGCCAGATACGGATGAAAGGATGTGTGGCCAGCACGGGCAATACATCTTCACGAATGGATTTATAGAAAGATGGGTCCCGGAACATCTCGGTCACATTCACGGTGATCTCTTCCACAAACCGCCGGAAATAAGTGGCATCTATCAGAACATGCTGGCGGAATGCGGCAAAATCATTGAACTTATCCAACGCAAAAAGCCGGTTCACCCTGCGTTTCAGGGATGCCTTGGAATAGCTGGTGAAATCATATCCATACTTCACCAGCACATCCTGCATCAGCAGGTCTATTTCCGCATCATGTATTTTGTATTCCAAATGGTAAGCCGTTTATTTTGCCGAATCGTATAGCCATACACGCAATAAAGATAACAACTGATCGATATCCACGGGTTTGCTGATATAGTCCGAAGCGCCTGCCTCGATACATTTTTCCCTGTCGCCGATCATTGCTTTGGCAGTAACGGCAATCACGGGCAACTTTTTGAATTTCGGATTGCTCTTGATACGGCGGGTGGATTCGTATCCGTCCATTTCCGGCATCATCATATCCATCAGCACGATATCGGTTTCCGGATGGTCCTGCAATTGCTGCAGCGCTTCCCTGCCATCTGTAGCCGATACCACTTTCATCTGGTAGGTTTCAAGCGCCCTGGTGAGCGAATAGATATTGCGGATATCATCGTCTGCAACCAGTACTGTTTTATTCTTCAGCACCTCCTGTAAGATCCCCAGGTTATTGGATGGTTTGGTTGGGGTATTCTTTTCTTCCACCAGGTGCAGGAACAGGCTCACCTCATCGAGTATGCGCTGGTAGGAGTGGGCTGTTTTGATAACGATACTGTCTGCATATTGCTTGATCTTCACTTCTTCTGCCTTGCTGAGATTGCGACCGGTGAAAATGATGATCGGAATATTTTCCAGTCCTTGCTGTTTCTTCACCTTTTCCAGTGTATCATAGCTGCGTTGGTTGGGAACGCCCATATCCAGGATCACGCAGTTCACTTCCTGTTTCTGCAATGCTTCCACGGAGCTGTTCACGGTATTACGGATCTCAGTGTTCACGGAATAGTTTTCCAGGTAGAAGGCAAGCGCTTTAGCATGTTTCAGGTTCTCTTCCACAATCAGCACCTTGCGCGGATTGTTGTTGAGCATGAATTCGATCCGCTCGAAAATATTCTGCATCTGTTCGTATGCCACGGGCTTATTGATGAAGTCTACAGCGCCTTTGGACAGGCTTTTGTATTTGCCATCGTATGCGCTCATCATATGAACGGGAATATGACGGGAATCGATATTGTTCTTCAGTTCCTCCATTACTTCCCATCCATCTTTGACTGGCAGCTGGATATCCAGCAGGATGCCTGCCGGTTTGAATTTAACGGCCAGGTCAAGGGCTTCATCGCCGCGGACCGCCACCACGCCTTTGTATCCTTTGCGGCGCGTGAATTTGAGCAGGCTCTCTGCAAAATTCGTATCATCTTCCACGATGAGGATCACACGATCTTCGGGGAGGATTTCATTGCGGTCGTCCGGAATGGGATCAGGGATCACTTCGCTGATAAAACGCTGGCGGATCTCTTTCTCTGATGTCAACGGTTTCAGTGTGGGTATTTCCGGGACTGCGCCGGCAGGCAATTCCTCTCCGGTTGTGCTGTGAATAGCGGCAGCAGCTTTTGATACAGGTATATTGATGGTGAATACGCTGCCTTTGCCGGGCTCGCTCTGCAGCTGGATCTCTCCGCCCAGTAACCGCGCCAGCTCGCGACTGATACTGAGCCCCAGCCCGGTTCCGCCGTACTTCCGTCGGGTGGACCCATCGGCCTGGCGGAAGGCTTCAAACACGAGTTGCTGTTTTTCCGGCGCAATGCCGATGCCGGTATCACGAACAGAAAAGGTGATATGATGACTGTTCCTGTCGGTCATGCTTACCTGTAGTTCAACATATCCCTGGGATGTGAATTTGAGTGCATTGGCGATGAGGTTCCTGATGATCTGCTCCACCCGCAGCCTGTCTGTTTCGATGATGCGCTGCGCAAACTCATCAATTGTGGTCCTGAATTCGATGCCTTTCTCTTTAGCGATGGGAGTGAAGAGAGCAGACATATCTTCCAATACATCTTTCACGGGAACATCCGAATAAAGCAATTCCATTTTTCCAGCTTCGATCTTGCTGAGATCGAGGATCTCGTCTATCAGGGCCAGCAGACCCTGTCCCGATCCCTGGATCACGCGGGCATATTCGATCTGTTCACTGTTCAGGTTGTTCTCGTTGTTCTCCGCCATCAGCCTGCTCAGCAGCAGGATGGAGTTGAGAGGCGTTCGCAGCTCGTGGCTCATATTTGCCAGGAATTCGGATTTATAGCGGGTGCTTTGTTCCAGTTCTTCGGCTTTGCGCTGGATCTCGATATTACGCTCGAACACCAACTGGTTCTTTTCTTCGAGTAATCGTGCACGTTCTTCCAGTTCTTCATTCGCTTCCAGTAACTCTTCCTGCTGTACTTTGAGTTCTTCTTCGGAGGCCTGGAGTTTTTCGGTCTGTGCCTCCAGTTCACTGTTGATATTCTCCAGCTCATTGTGCTGTGCCTGTAATTCTTCGGCCTGGCTTTGTGTTTCTTCCAGGAGCTCCTGTAGCCTCTTCCTGTTTTCCACACTGTTGAGCACAGTGCCGATAATATGCGAAATATTTTCGAAGAATGCCATTTCGCTGGTATTGTACTCCCTGATGGAAGCAAGCTCCATCACGCCCATCACTTTTCTTTCATGTAAAAGTGGAATGGCCACGATATTTTTCGGAAGTATCTGACCAGAGGCATAAGACACCAGCATCTGGTCAGCCTGCACATTGCTGATCCGCATCATTTTACTTCCGGAGGCGGCCTGACCTACCAGGCCTTCTCCGATATTGAAAGCGGACCTGCCCTGGCTTTCGTCGAATGCAAATCCCCTGGTGAATTTCAAAGTGGCATCTGCATCAATAATATAGAAAGCGCCCACCTGGCTACCTGTGTATTCTGCCACGAATTCTATGATATTGCGGGTCAATACAGGCAGCTCGTATTCGCCGAGCATTTGTTCGTTGAGACTGGCAATACCTGCCTGTAACCATTCTTTATCGGCCAGTGAATTGAAGGAGGTTTCCAGCGCATGCGCCATATGATTGAGGGATATCGCCAGGCTGCCTAGTGTATCCTGCTGGTCTGTTTCCGTTACACGCACGGAGTAATCGCCGGTAGAAACTTTTTCGGCCACTTCCTGTATGATGTTGATGCGGCGGCTGATCTGCTGGTCTTTTTCCTGTAATGCCAGCTGCAGTTGTGTTGTTCTTTCAAAGTCGCTGCTCACGCGGGCAAAAGAGATCACGGTGAGTATGATGCTCAGGAAAGCGGCTATCACGATGAGAGTAGGGGTGTAGCCTGCAAACCTGTTCATCTTCGCCGTGCGTTCAGATAGCAATTGGTTTTCCCTGTCAACCATTCCTGCAATGATTGCCCTGGCCTGGTCCATATGTTGCTTTCCTTCCTGCAGTTCTTCCGCAGTAGGCTGCTGACCCCGCTGTTTCTTCATGATGAATTTCTGCAGCATGCCCAGTCTTAATACCACAATTTCCTGCAATTGATTCAGGCTGAGTTGTTGCGCATGGTGGTCTATCGTCAGTTTTCTTACATCGGCAATTGCTGCTTTGGCATCATCGATGGCGCCCTGGTAAGGTTGCAGGAAATTATCTTCACCGGTAAGCAGGTAGCCGCGCTGACCGGTTTCTGCATTGATCAGTTGTGTAATTACTTTGTCAAGTCCCCGGATCACCTGGTTTGTATGTTCCACCTGCTCTGCGCTTTTCAGCAGGTTGCGTATGCTCATATAACTGGCCACAGAGCTGATCACGAGCAGCAGGAGGGAGAACCCGAATCCTATGACGAGGTTACGTTTGAAAGAGGAATTCATTGACCGTTGTTTTGTGCTTTATTTTCGGAGAAGGTTTGTGTAACTGGCAATACCACGATGAAGGAACTGCCTTTTCCTTCTTCGCTTTTGGCGGTGACGATGCCGTTATGCTTTTCGATGATCTTTTTTACGATGGCCAGACCGATACCGGTGCCTTCATATTCTTCGCGTGAATGAAGGCGCTGGAAGATAGCGAAGATCTTATCTGCAAAGATCTCGTTGAAGCCGATGCCGTTGTCTGTAACCGTGATCCGGCAATAGTTTCCGGCAGGATCGGCAGGGCTGTCTGCATCCCTTCCTTTCACCAGCGCCGCGGTGATGCGGATGGTTGGTTTTGTGGTTTTACTGGAAAATTTCAGTGCATTGCTGATGATGTTCTGGAGCACCTGTCTGATCTGTGCGGGGATCACTTCCAGTACCGGTATAGGGTCTACTTCAATATCGGCCTGTTTTTCCTGGATCAGCAACTCACTGTCTTCAATGATCTCCCGCAATATTTCATTGATATCGGTGGGCAGAAAATCGGCGGAGATGCTGAGTTTGGAATAATTCAGCACATCGGTGATCAGCATGATCATCCTGTCTGATGAATTGATCAGGCGGTCCATATAATTGATGGCGCCCGGATTATCGGAGAGGAATTTTTGTTTCACGAGATGACTGAACACCTGGATCTTTCGCAGCGGTTCTTTCAGGTCATGTGATGCCACATAGGCGAACTGTTGCAACTCGTGGTTGCTGGCTTCCAGTTCCTGGTTGCTTTGCATCAGTTCCTGTGTTCTTTCCTGCACGCGTTGTTCCAATACCTGGTTCACCATTTTCTGTTCATGGATATCGGTACAGATGCCTACCCATTTCGTTATCCTGTCGTCTTTTTTCACAGGTGTCATAGTGAACAAATGGACGCGGTATTCTTCGGATTTCAATGGCCTGATCCGGATCTCGGTGATGGTTTGAATGCCGGAACTGACGGCTCTTTGAATGTAATCGGCAATGGTTGGGGTACCCGGAGGCGTTTGCGGGAACATGTCCATCCCAAAGGAGAACTGGTGCCAGTAACGGTTCACGAATTCTATATTTCCATTTGCATCTGAAGTGAAGGCGATCTGTGGAATGGACTCCAGCGTGGAGCGTAATTCTTCCACGCTCTCGTGTAACTGGGCCTGCGCCTGCTTTCTCACCTCGATCTCTTCGCGAAGGGTTTTCTGAATTTCATTAAGTTCCCTCGTCTGTTGATGCAGCCTGTAAAAATTCTTCACTTTCAACAGGAGGATATCCGGGTCAAAAGGCTTGGTCACATAATCGATGGCGCCGGAAGTATAACCCCTGGCTATGAACCGTTTTTCTGTATTTACGGCAGAGAGGAAGATGATGGGAATATCGCGGGATTTGCTATAGCCTGTAACTGCTTCTGCAACTTCGAAACCATCCATGCCCGGCATCTGTACATCGAGGATAATAAGGAAATAAGTATTCTTTAAGATCTTGCGCAGGGCATCTTCGCCGGAAGAGGCTGAGTCTACGGCAAAATGGTTTAGTTCCAGGAGTTTCTTAAGAGAGTAAATATTTTCCGGCCTGTCGTCAACAATAAGTATCATAATTACATATCAGCTGATAGATTATGCCAAAAATATTGCAGGCAACAATACCAACGGTGTGGATTGTTATACCCAGCGCGGGGAGGTTTTTCGTCTATAAAAATCATGCCAGGGCTGAAATGCCCGTCAGGGAACGATTGTAGTGAAAAGATAGGTAGCCAGTATTATCAGCAGTACGATGCCCTGCAGGATATTCGTTCTGCCGGCGCCGAAAGATATACTGATGGTGAAAAGTGATAATATCAGCAGCAGGGTGGATTTGGTATCGATGCCCAGGGTGATGGTGAAGCCGGTAAAATAACCCACGATGGCTACAGCGGGAATAGTGAGACCGATAGAAGCGAGTGCAGAACCGAGGGCCAGGTTGAGACTGGTTTGTAGCCTGTTCTTTCTGGCAGCCCTGAGTGCGGCTAGTCCTTCAGGTAAGAGAATAACAGCAGCGATGATGATACCTACCAGGCTTTTAGGAGCGCCGAGGTCTACTACGATACCTTCAATAGCGGGCGATAATTTTTTGCTGAGGATCACTACCACTGCCAGCGCCAGTACCAGCAACAGTAAACTGGTGGTGGCTGTAAAATTGGATGGCGGCGCGGCGTGCACGTTCTCGTCCTCCTCCGAAGCATCTTCCGGTAGAAAATAGTCGCGGTGACGCACAGCCTGCACCATCACAAATCCGAGATACAACACCAGGCTCACGATTGCCACAAAGATCAGCTGGCTGGTGGAGTAAACAGGCCCGAGGGCGCTGGTGGTGTAATTGGGCAGTACAAGTGTTAGGATAGTGATGGCCGATAGTGTCACCAATGCAGCGCTGACCCCCTGTTTCACAAATACCTGTTCCTTGTAGCGGTAACCACCTATCAGCAGGCATAATCCAATAATGCCGGTCAGGATCAGCATGATGGCGGCAAAAACAGTATCGCGCGCCAGCGTGGAGCTTTCCTCTCCGCCTTTGCTAAGCATGATGGTAACTATCAGGGATACTTCTATAACGGTGATGGCTAAGGCCAGGATCAAAGTACCATATGGCTCACCCACTTTATGCGCCACCACTTCCGCGTGATGCACGGCAGACAATACCACACTGATCAGCACCGCGCCCAATATGATATCCATCCAGCCGGAATGTTCTGCACCTACCGCCAAAATAAAAACCAGGCCTATCAATGGGCAGGCTACAGACCACAGGGGTAAAGCCAGTTTCATCGTACGGTATAATAATCCTTGATGAGGCATAATACGGAATTTAAGGTGACAGGAAATGTAGGACAGTAACGGCTTGCAGGACGGGATAAGCCCATTTGTGCAATAATAAACAAAAAAAATTACCTTTTTTACTGTCTTCCCTGTCAACTCTTATTTTCAATTCTGCTCATTTCCCTTCCATAGAAGGATTCCGGCTCCGCTTAAAATTTCATTAAACTGCTTACTATATAGGATCAGCTCCAGATGCCTGTGGGAATATTTTTCTGAACGAAGGAAGAAAAATCGGAAGGCTCCCTGTTCAACGCCTGCTGTACACCTTTGGTGAGGGATGCATTACGTCCGTCGAACAATTCGGTGAAAAGATAGCTTATGAACTGTACATAGTCCGGGGGGAGTCCGAACCCTTCGAGTGTTTTACAGTATTCTTCAATGGATACATCCTGAAAGCGTATGTCCCTGCCTGTTGCTTTGGCTATCTCTGCCGTGATCTCTTTGAAGGTCATCAGTCGGGGACCTGTGAGCTCATACAGCCTGTTGGCATGTTTTGCATCAGTAAAGGCAGCAACAGCCACTTCTGCGATATCATCCGCATCCACGAAAGGCTCTTTCATATCACCTGTGGGGAGGGCCAGCAGTCCTGCCTGCAATGGTTCCTGGAAAACGCTTTCACTGAAATTCTGGAAGAACCAGCTGCAACGGAGGATGGTATGATCGATACCTGATTGTTGAATGATCTCTTCACAGGCCATCGCTTCCGGCTCGCCGCGGCCGGATAATAAGACCAGTTTCTGAATACCGGCTTTGGCTGCCAGTTCCGCCAGGTATCGGATATCGTCTGTTGCGCCTTCAACGGCCAGATCAGGCTGATAAGAAATATACACTGCCTTCATCCCTTCCAGTGCAGGAGCCCAGGTACTGCGATTGGTCCAGTCGAACGAAGGATCGCCGCTTCGCGATCCAACGCGTACTGGTATGCGCAATTCGTTCAGTCTTTGCACGATCCTTTTTCCTGTTCTTCCGTTTCCTCCGATCACGAAAATGGGAGCTGCGATGGCTGTGGTAACGGTTTTGTTCGTATTCATTGCTTTTGATTTTTAACCAAAATTAGCAGCAGGGCAGTCCCTCCCATAGAACAAAACCGACAATCAGCTTACTCAATTCAGGACCTCACCTGCGCCATCACTTTGAGGTAATTCCAGATACTCCAGTGTTCCAGGTATTGTCCGTTCTGCACGCGCACAATTTCCAGCATTTCGATATTGATTCGTTTGTTGGTGGCCGGCATGCCGAAGAATTCACCCACATGCACACCGCTTATTTTTTTGCGCGTGCATATTTTATCGCCTTCACCTACCTGGTCAAGGATATCGATACGGATGTCTGAAAACGCTTTCCAGAGTACATTCTGAAGGAATGCGATCATGCCGTCTGCGGCCGGTGAAACACCGGGAGGAGCTGAATGGTTCACAAAATCCGGCGCCATCAGTGCATCGAATGTTTTCAGGTCTTTACCGGCAATAACTTCCCTGTTGAAGCGGGCTACCACTTCTTTGTTGCTGTTGATTGACATATGTTTCAGTTTTATATTTTTCTGAAGGAATGCAGTTTTTCTGGATTGGTCTGCAGATAGATATTCCGGATATGGTCGTCTTCCGGTTCGATGGAGATCAGGCTTAGTGGTTCGTCTCCGGAACTGGTGAGGACCGAAGGAAGGCCATTCGCCATGATCAGTTGCTGCGAAAATGCAGGAACGTATTGCCGCATTTTGAGTACTACTGAAGCCAGTAGCCTGCTTACATGTTCTTTCCCATGTACTGGTTTGAGTGCGGCTGTGAACCGTCTGCCATTGGCGTGAAGAACGGAGCCCCCGCCATCAGCATAGAGAACGATATCTTCTTTGAGGAGATGGATCAGTTCGTCCATGTGTCCATCTTTGAGTGCTTGCAGGAAATTGTTCAGAACTTTCCCGTGCACTTTCAGGTCTACCTCAAAACGCCGGGTATCGTTGCCTAAATGATCTTTGGCGCGTTTGAAGATCTGCCTGCAGTTTTGTTCTGATTTATCGAATATTTGCGCCAGTTCAAAATAATCGTACGCAAATATTTCCTTCAGCAGGAAGATGGCCCTTTCCTGTGGCGTTAGTTTTTCCAGTAAAACGAGGATACCGATGGAGAGTGCATGCCAGGATTCAATGCCGGCGCTGCCGGAGCGTGTATCGGATTGTTGAAGGGGCTCGGGCAGCCAGATGCCCACATAGGATTCGCGGCGCATTCTTGCGCTGTTGAGGTAGTTGATGCAGAGATTGGTGACTGTTTTCACCAGGTACGACTTCACGAACCGGATATCCGTTTCTTCGGAAGCCATCCATTTCAGGTAGCTGTCCTGTACCAGGTCTTCCGCTGCATCCACACTGCCCAGCATATTGTAGGCGATGGAAAAGAGGAGCGATCTGTATTCCAGGAATATGTCTGTTTTATCGGCCATGATTGCCTTTTAGCATAAGACAAGGTAGGTTTTTTGAATGTGACAGCCGGTGCAAAAAAAGGGACTGACTAAAGGGGCAGAGAGCTGGCAGTCGCTCGCCTCCCGGCGAGTGACTTGTATTTGTTCGCCTCCGGCGAACACCGCGTCGCCAGAGGCGACTAAACAAAACTCACTCGCCAGAGGCGAGCGAGTGGGCACAGCGAAATGAAATGTAACAACGGCGTACTTATCGAAAACATCTTTCTGGTCACTACTATATTCCAGCAATGCAAAGCAGAAAGCGTCTTCTTTCAGGACCATCTTGTGATAGAATATTTTCCCATTTTTATATTCTCCTGAGATTACGTAGAAATCGTTGCCGCTTTTTTTGTACTTGATGCTTGCTTGTTTTGCAGCCTCTTCAAATCATTGCCATACTGTTTGGAAAGCGGGATCACTTCTCCTTCACTGTCGAGGTTCAATCTTCCGAAAACAGTCAATACTACTTCGCCATCCCGGTTGGTAAATTTTCTTCTGTCACCATTTGCTGACTCGTAATGTGGTGAAGTTGCTGATAGGGGAGTGAATATCGATTTCCACAGTTACAGGAATTCCAAAATGTCACTGATCTTTTCCACCTGCCTGAAATTCGGATGCACCACATCCTGGTCATGCACTTCATGCACCCAGGTAGTATGATAGGGAATATGAACGGCATGACCATTCAGTTCCAGCACGGGCAATACATCCGATTTAATGGAATTACCAAGCATCAGGAAATGTTCAGGAGCGCAATCCAGGTGCTTCAGCAGTTTATGATAATCCGGCACTTTCTTGTCGCTCATGATCTCGATATGATGGAAATAGTCCATTAATCCTGATTTCTTCAATTTTCTTTCCTGGTCCAGCAGATCACCTTTGGTAGCCACTACCAGCCTGTATTTCCCTTTCAGGTGTTGCAATACTTCCTGAACTCCATCGAGCATTTCAATATCTTTTTGCAGAAGCTCGTTCCCGAGCCTGATCACTTCGTCCACCATTTTGATGGAAGCCCTTCCTTCAGTGACCCTTGAGATGGTTTCGATCATGCACAGGAGTACGGTTTTGATCCCGAAACCATAAAGCGGAAGCCGCTGCAGTTCTGTTTTATACAATTCCTTTGATACGGAATGGTGTGGGAGATAGTCTTCCAGCAGTCCGCAAAATTTCTTTTCCAGTTCCTGGAAATAAGGTTCATTTACCCACATGGTATCATCTGCATCGAAGGCTATCACTTTTATCTGGTTGTACATTAGTTTTGTTTTCGTGTTGCAAATTTGATTGAAGGTTTCAGGTTTTTGAAGGACATTTGTCCTAATCCGAAAATATGCTCAGGACAAATCCTACATTTCTGCAATTTATTCAAAACCTGTTTGCCTCCAATCAGCATCATGAGGCTTTTGCACTCCGGACCTGGCCTAAAGGCAGTTTATTGCTCAAACAGGGAACAGCCGCAGTGAAGGTATCTGTGATCAGGGAAGGGATCACCAAATGCTATTTCAGTGAGGAGAATGGTAAGGACTTCATTATTGAATTCCTGAGCGAAGGTGAAATACTGGGCGACCTGGAAGCGATCCGCAACAATGCGTGCCTTTGCAATGTGGAAGCGCTTACAAACGTGCAGGTATACTCGATCAATATCGATTATTTCCGTACACTTTTACAGAAAGATCTTATGCTGAACCAGCTATTGCTGGATGCATTGGCTGGGCGGGTGATCAATACCAGCCAGCGATCCTCCCTGCAACAATTGTACACTGTTGATCATGCTGTAAAACGTTTGCTGGAATTGCAGACCAGGCAGCAGCTCGATTTTTCCAAAGAAGATATGGCCGCATACCTGGGCATTACCCTGCGGAGTCTGAACAGGGCGTTGAAGCATATTTCCGAACAGGAATAGTTATTCGCTTTTCAATGATTTTACCGGGCTCATCATGGCAGCTTTCAATGTCTGGAAACTGATCACCACTACTGCAATCACCAGTGCAATCAGCGCTGCCCAGATAAACACCATGGCGCCAATATTGATGCGGTAACTGTATTGTTTCAACCAGCCTTCCAGGAACCAGAGCGCCAGTGGAGAGGCGATCACACAACTGATCAGCACCAGTAAAAGAAAATCCTTCGACAGCAACAGTAATAATTGTGTGAGTGAAGCGCCCAGTACTTTGCGGATCCCGATCTCCCTGGTGCGTTGTTCCGCGATATATGCTGCCAATCCGAACAACCCCAGGCAACTGATGAAAATGGCCAGTGAAGCGAATATAGCCGCCAGCTTACCGATCAGGACTTCCATCCTGAATTTGGCTGCATGGTTCTCATCTGCGAACGAATACTCGAAAGTGAATGCAGGACTGTATTTATTGAAAATGGAACCGAGTTTGCTTATCGCTTCCTGCGTGCTTATTCCCGGTGCGATCCTGAATAGAAGGGCGCCTGCAGCATTGTAGTCTATCATGAACATAGTTGGATCTGCTGAATCGAAAGGAGAGAGCATCAGGGCGTCCTTCACCACACCGGCAATCGTAAGATTGTCGCCCTGCCAGCGGACTACCTGGTTAACGGGGTCCTTTATGCGCATTTTATCGATGGCGGCTTCATTGAAGATCACGCTGAAGGAATCATATTCATTCCTGAATACACGACCTTCTTTCATTTCCATTCCCATTGTTTTGAAGTAATCCGGAGTGGTAATGATCACGCCCATTTCAATTGTTTCCTTTTCTGTTTTTCCAGGCCAATGTTCAACATCGGAGTGCCAGTAAATATCAGTGGCGGGGCTGGATGCCGTTGTCATGGCGGAAACGATGCCAGACTGCAGGGCCTCATTTTTGAAAGCGTTGTAATTGCGTTTCAGATCGGGGTTCATGTCCAATTCCACGAGTCCGGCAAGCTCATAACCATTCGGCCTGTTTTTCGCATAATTGATCTGACGGTAGATCACGATGGTGCCGATGATCAGCGCCACAGAACAACTGAACTGAATCACCACAAGCGTTTTACGGAAAAGAGAGTGGCTGCTTCCCTGTCCTAAACTGCCTTTCAATACTTTCACAGGTTGAAAGGAGGAAAGATAGAAAGCGGGCCTGCTGCCTGCCACCAATGTTGTGATCAAAACCAGGCCAGCCATCAGGCTCCAGAAAACAAGGCTGTTATAGGGGATTTGCAGGCTGGCTTCCGTCAATGCATTGAATGCAGGCAACAACAGGTGCAACAGCAGTAATGCGCAACCGAAAGCAACCAGGATAAGTAAGAATGATTCCAGCAGGAACTGGAACACCAGTTGTTTTTTTGCAGATCCGATCGCTTTTCTCACACCAACTTCCCGCGCTCTTTTTTCAGAACGGGCCGTAGTCAGATTCACGAAATTGATACAGGCGATCAACAATACCAGCGATCCTACCAGCGTGAAGATCCTCACATATTCCAGGAGGCCTTCCGTATCTTTTCCATTTACATAATTCGAATAAAGATGCCAGCGATCCATGGGCTGGAGCGTAACATAAGAGTTTTCTCCATTGATGGATTGCTGTATATGGGTGATCAGTCTGATCTTTGGTGCGAGTTGCGCGTAGGGAATATCTTTTTTCAGTTTTACAAAAACCTGGTAGGCGTTATTGTCGAAATTGGTATGATTGAGCTGGCCTTTGGGGCTGGAAAGTTCCTTGTATTGAAAAGGTACCAGGTAGTGGAATTGAAGGGAAGAATTGGAGGGGATGTCTTTCAGGATCCCCGTCACTTTCAGATCATGCTTATTATCGATGCGCACCATTTTGTTCACGGGGGCTTCATTTCCGAAAAGTGCTTTGGCCGTTGATTCTGTCAAGACGATGGAATAGGGATCGTTCAAAACTGTACCGGCATTTCCTTTCAGTAAGGGAAAACCGAACATCTTCAGGAATTCTGTTCCCACCATGCCGCCCTGCTGGTAGATCTTTTTTTCACCCACCATCAGCCCGTGAGCGCCCATCCAATCAGATTCGGCTACTGCTTCTATTTCATCATAACCGCTGCGAAGGGCATCTGCCAGCCGGAGGGAACTTGTCCGGAAGGTAAGGGTATCCCCGTTGCTGTTGAAGTTCCTTTGCACCCGGTACAATCTTCCATGATCAGGAAGGAACTTGTTATACGAGTACTGATGGTAGACCCATAGACCGATCAGCAGCGTAACGGTCATACCGGCGGCCAGGCCGAACACATTTATGGCGCTGTAAGACTTGTTTTTGAGCAGGTTTCTCCAGGCGGTTTTGAAATAGTTGCGGAACATAAACGGGATTTGTACAGGTATTGAACCAAGCAGCATGCCAGTTGACAAGGGGTTGAAAATAAATAATTTACTGAAAAAGATAAATCCCGCCTGTTCATTTCCGGACAGTTTTTGTCCGGGTATGGACAGCCTGTTTCAGAAAAAATGAAAAATATTTTTGTCCACTTGTCCAGTTTTGCCTTTCCCGCGCATTACTGAAGTATAAAACAATAAAAACTCAGTATTATGGAAAGAATGAATTTATTCGCAAAGGGTGGTAATGTATTGAGAGCATTGAATGGTTTCCATTCTTATCTCTCCAAATCAACCATCGATCCCAAACTGCAGCACCTGATCTATATCCGCGTTTCACAGATCAACGGATGTGCATTTTGCCTCGATATGCATACGAAGGACCTGCGTGTAATGGGTGAAACAGAGCAAAGGATGCTGATGCTGGGCGCCTGGCATGATGCCACTAAACTTTATACACCAAGGGAGCGCGCAGCCCTGGCCTGGGCCGAAGCTGTGACGTTGATCGCGAAAGGCCCTGTTTCGGATGCGGTATATGCTGAAGCAACTGCGCAATTCACGGAACAGGAAATGGCTGAGCTCACTGTTTGTGTGATTGCCATCAACAGTTACAACCGCCTCAATGTGGCATTCCGGACGCCGGCAGGAGATTATCAACCCGGTCAGTTTGCAAGTGCGCAATAATCGGTCAAAAACAAATAATTTCACTTTTCAATTCCAGTAAAAATGAAAGAGTTCGCGCTGTTGTTCAGACAACCGGATTATGATTACAGTAATGTATCGCCTAAAGATTTTGAAGCCATTACCCGCAAATGGCAGGAATGGATCGGTCACCTTCAATCCAGCGAAAAGATGGTGAACATTGGAACAAGACTGGCCAATGAAGGTAAGGTGCTGCGCGCAGGCGGTGTGATCACAGATGGTCCTTTTGTTGAGATCAGGGAAAGGCTTGGCAGCTTTATCATTGTGAGAGCAGCGGACCTGGAAGAAGCCACTACGCTGGCGCATGGTTGTCCTGCCCTGGATGCAGGAGGTAGTGTAGAGATCCGTCCATTATTTGAATATTAAGTGATGCAGCAAAACGGAGATTCATTGAAGCAGTTGTTCCAGCAGGAATTTGCGAAGATGGTGGCTGTGATCAGCAAGCTGTACGGCCTGGAACATATCGAAACAGCAGAAGATATCGTAAGCGATACATTTCTCACCGCATCTGAAAGCTGGGGAACGAAAGGTATGCCTGCCAATCCCTCAGCCTGGCTGTACGCGGTGGCCAAACAGAAAACACTCTACCATTTCAGAAGGAAAAAATTATACGATCAGAAAGTAGCGCCTGCTATCCGTAATGCACAACCGGAAATGGATGCTGCAGAACCTGACTTCTCTCCACAACATATCCGCGATAGCCAGTTGCAGATGCTTTTTGCCATCTGCAACCCGGCTATTGCTGCCGAAGCGCAGATCGGCCTGGCCCTGCGCATACTTTGCGGTTTTGGGATCGATGAAATTGCAGAGGCTTTCTTCTCCAACAAGGAAACCATCAATAAGCGGTTGTTCCGAGCCAAAGAAAAATTGCGCACAGAGAATATCCGCATTGAATTCCCGCCCGATTCGGCCTTGCCGGCAAGACTGGAAAATGTACTGCGCATCATTTACCTGTTGTTCAATGAAGGCTATTATTCAAAAACGAACAATAGTGTTCTGCAGCAGGAACTCTGTGTGGAAGCCATCAGACTCTGCCTGATGCTGACGGAATACGAAAAGACCAATCAGGCGGAAACCAGTGCACTGCTTGCTTTGATGTGCTTCCATGCTTCACGGTTCGAAGCGCGCATTACACCGGATGATGTACTGGTACTCTATGAGCAGCAGGATGAGTCCAAATGGGACCAGGGACTTATCAGGCAGGGCATTCATTTCCTGGAGTTATCTGCCCGCGGGGACCGGATCAGCACCTGGCATATCGAAGCGCGTATCGCTTCCTGGCATTGTATAAAGGAAGACTACCCTCAAAAATGGGAGCAGATCCTGCAGTTGTACGACCAATTGCTGGTAATCAATTTTTCTCCCGGCGTAGCGCTCAACAGGGTATATGCATTGTACAAGGCAAAGGGCAGGGATAAAGCTATCAAAGCCGCACTGGAACTGGATTTGCCACAGCATCATTTCTACTGGTTATTGCTTGGTGAATTGCAGTCAGGCATCGATAATGAACAGGCGCAGGTGTGTTTCAAAAAAGCCCTGACGCTGGCTAAGACTATTCCCGAACAACAAGGGATAAGGGAGAAAATGCGGAAATTATCAGAGAAGTAGTTATTCGTTTGTTGATCACTGTTGCAATGCAAACCTGCATTGACTGGTACACGGTTAGTCCAGCTGTTTTTTCTTCAAAGGCGTGGATCGATTACATGTTGACTTGTTTACATGCAGGTCATAAATCAATTTAATCAAGGCGGAAACCCAGGCAATTGCCCCGTCAGGGGAGGGTGGAAAAAAAATATTGCCAAAAAGTGTAGCCATTTCCCGACGTTTATGTAATTTAGTAGCCAAATGACTACCTAATGGAAAAACGCAGAGATGTATTTCAGGCTATTGCAGATCCCACCAGGCGTGGCATCATAGATCTGTTGAGCAGGCAATCCCTGAACCTGAACAGTATTGCGGAACATTTCGATTCCAGCAGGCCCACTATTTCAGAGCATATCAAGATCCTGCATGAATGCGGGCTTGTCTTTATCACCCAAAAAGGGAGGGAAAGGTTATGCGAAGCGAAACTGGAAGGCCTGAACGAAGTAACGGGATGGATTGAAAATGCCCGCAAGTACTGGACTGAAACCCTGGATTCAATGGAGCAATATCTTAATTCAATACAAACAAAAAAAAATGATCATGTTAGCACAAAAAGAAAACAAACCGGCAGCAAAAGAAAATGAGCTGGAGATTGTCCGCATTCTGGATGCGCCGCGTGAGCTGGTGTACCGGTTGTGGACCACAGCAGAACATCTGGAAAAATGGAATGCGCCTCAGGGATGCAGTATTCATTATTCAAAAATAGATGTAAGGCCCGGAGGTGAATTCCTTTCGGTAGTGAAAAATCCAGCTTATCCGGATTGCTGGGTGAAAGGTGTTTATCTTGAATTACAGTCTCCTGAGCGGATTGCCTACACCATGGAAATGTCGGATGAGCAGGGCAATATCAATCTGCCACAGTACCAGAATGCCGACTGGCCGGCGTCCACCATCGTAACGCTCAGATTTGAGGAGCTGCCGGAAAACAGGACCAGGCTCACCTTACGTCAATCCGTTTCCGAAGCGGCGGCTATGCGTAAAGGCGCTTACCAGGGCTGGCTTTCCAGCTTCGATGTAATGGACCAATACCTGGCTGGTATTACAGGGAAAAAATAAGCCGGTCCATTTCTCCGGACCCGCCAGTGACTGTTTTTCGATAGTTCAAATTATCTGGCAGCTGCATTTTCCAGCAGTATCATAATCTCTTTTTATTATTTTTCCGGGCATGCGCCAACGGAATGGCCGGCAATGTTCAGGTCAACCCTGTATCGACCCGGAGTTGTACGATCTTCGTATGTGCCTTACCGCCATTACACGGCATGGTGGCTTCCGGAAGGGCCCGGAAGAGGAAAGGCCATTGCCTGGTATCCGGCAGGAAATCCGGTCCGAACATCAGTTGTGTTCCATTGGTGGCGGGCCGGAATTTCCAGTGAAAACTGAATGACTGCTTTTTGAAAGGGGGGCTTCGATACTGAAAAACAGGAAGAGGCATTCTTTCCGTGTAATAAAATATTCCAGGAAAAATGGTAAATTGGAATAGTGGAATTTCAATACATGGATATCGATTACAAAAGATCGAAAAAAAAACTCATCAGGGATTGTAACCGGCTACTCTTCACATTTGCCATGCTGTTGGTATTCATGCAGGTGTTTTCCAACAGGGCAGCAAAGCACAATGTGACAATGAAGAACGCCGATACGGTGGCTGTTTACAACAGGAGTTCTGTACACAGCACCTTTGGAATTCTGTCTGCGCTGGAGCCTGGCGAATCATTGCAGGTGTGGTACCAGTTTAGCAGTTGTTTCGGTGGCAAAGGATACAAGTTGGACATCATCAGAAAAGGGAACAGTTTTGTAGCAGAACTCTTCCAATGGGAAAAAACCTTGAAGCAAAGCTTACTTAATATTTACTGGCCCGGCCATTTTATGCAATCCGCGCGATTAGATACCTCCGCCCTGATTGCGTTCAGGGAGTTCGAAGCCAACTGGCCAAAATTCAAATCCGGAGGTTGCTCCAGCTCCAGAATCATTTCTTACACAATCAGGAGCAATTACATGAACACAGAGCTCACAGATGGCAGCTGCGAAAATTATGATTTCGACAAACTGCTTAAAAAAATATTTCACAATTAGATTTACTTTTATAGTTTTGCACCGCATTCCTTTATTATTCACACTTAAATCAAAGGAATCATGACAGCATACTCTTCCATATCATCATCTGCAAAAGCTGCCTGAGCGGCACGCGTTTGAATTTCCTTTTTTTATTCTGAAAGTACGTAAAACCCGCTAAGGGCCTGGGTTCTCATTACCTGTTGTCAGGCAGACCCGAGGTCCGGCAATCCGTATAAACAAAAACCGGTTCATCTCATTTTGCAGGAAGCCGGAAATGAAAAGTAGAATCATGGACAAGATAATCATACAGATATCATCCGGCCGTGGCCCTGTGGAATGTTGCAGGGTTGTAACGCGCATCAAAGAAATAATGCTGGTGCAATCGCGCAAGGCCGGATATGGAACAGAACTGCTGGAAGAAACGGCAGGACCTGTGATCGGAACAAACTATTCCATCACATTACAGTTGCAGGGCAGGGAATTTGAAGGATTCATCCGGGAATGGAGCGGGACCATCAAGTGGATCGCACAGAGCCCTTATCGAAAAAACCATAAACGCAAGAACTGGTTTGCAGGTGTAGCGATCTTTGACGTACAGGAATTGCCGCAATGGAATGAACGCGATGTGAAGTTTGAAACTTGCCGCGCATCCGGACCAGGAGGACAGAACGTAAACAAAGTGGAATCTGCCGTACGCGGTACGCATATACCCAGCGGTATCCAGGTGCTGGCGATGGACAACCGTTCGCAATTGCAGAATAAGAAGCTCTGCCTGGAACGGCTCCGCGCCAGGGTAATGGCCTGGCAGATGGAAAAAATGATCCAGGAACAGCAGTGCCGCTGGCAACTGCACAATGTGCTGGAAAGAGGTAATGAAGTGAAAACGATCACAGATACATTGTGAGCAGCAGCATTTCATTTTTCCTGAAAACAAAAGCCGGATTGAATATCAATAGTATTTCAATCCGGCTTTGTCTATTCCCTGGCAGCATAATTGTGCCGTGTATCAAAAACTAAACATGCAGGGCTAAACCTATTTTCCCTGAACAAATTTCGGCCAACATTGTTGTTGGCGGAACGCATATCCATAACCTGGGCTGAAAGTCCCTCCGGCAGGCATTTTTGCTGCTTACAACCCAATAAAAATATTTATTTGGATAAAATATACCGATTGGTATAATTTTGCGGGGACATTGCATATCATGACAAAAAGTGAACAAACAAAAGCTTTCATCATCGAGACCACTGCGCCCCTTTTCAACAAGAAAGGCTATGCCGGTACTTCACTGTCTGATATCACAAATGCCACACATCTTACCAAAGGCTGTATCTATGGAATCTTCGCCAATAAAGATGCAGTGGCGCTGGCGGCTTTCGATTATAACCTGAACAAGATGAATTCCATTTTTCAAAGCGAAATGGAAAAATGTAATACGGCCAAAGAGAAACTGATGGTCTATGGAAAAGTATACGCAAATTTTAAAGATTATCCTTTTCCATCCGGTGGTTGCCCCATTCTCAATACAGCCACCGAGTCGGACGATACACATCCGGAATTGAGAAAGAGAGTAAGGGCAGCGCTCAATGCCTGGAAAAAAAATCTGACCAGGCTGGTAGAAGAAGGCATTCAGGCAAGAGAGTTCAGCAAACGCACCAACCCGGAGCAGGTGGCCCTCACCATTATCGCCATCATTGAAGGTGGCATGATGATAGCGGGGATCCTCAATAAGCCGGACTACAGGACCAGCATCATGCATTCCATCACAGCATTCATCAATAATTTAGAATAAAATACATCATATCATATGAAAAGGGTAGTTATTACCGGACTGGGAGCTATTACACCACTTGGAAATTCAGTGTCGGAATTCTGGACAAACATCATCGCCGGTAAATCCGGAGCAGGCGCCATCACAAAATTCGACGCCTCCAAATTCAAAACACAATTCGCCTGCGAAGTGAAAGGCTTCATTGCAGAAGAATACATCGAGAAAAAAGAAATCAAAAAATATGACCTGTTCACACAATACGGCATTGCCGCAACAGACCAGGCTATCAAAGATGCAGGTATCGATTTCAGTACCTGGACAGAAACTCAAAGGAACGATGTAGGGGTTATCTGGGCTTCTGGTAATGGTGGTATCGGCACTTTCGAGGAACAGCTCAGGGATTTCCATGCAGGCGATGGCACGCCGCGATTCAATCCTTATTTCATCCCCAAAATGATCGTGGATATCGCAGCGGGCGTGATCTCCATCCGCAATAAACTCTATGGCCCCAACTATTGTACTGTTTCTGCCTGTGCATCTTCCAATACAGCTGTCGTGAATGCATTCGATACCATCAGGTTGGGCAGGGCCAGGATGATGATCACCGGTGGTTCCGAAGCTGCCATCACGCCAAGTGCCATAGGTGGTTTCAATGCAGCGCAGGCATTGTCTAAAAGAAATGATGATCCGCAGACGGCTTCCCGTCCTTTCGATAAAGAGCGCGATGGCTTTGTAATAGGGGAAGGCGCTGGTGCGTTAGTGTTAGAAGAACTGGAACATGCTGTAGCACGCGGCGCACGCATCTATGCCGAGATCGTTGCAGGGGGAATGGCGGCAGATGCCTATCATTTGACCGGCACTGCTCCAGATGGCTACGGCGCAGGCGTAGGAATGGAATACGCTTTCAGGGAAGCAGGCATCGAACCTTCTGCCATCGACTATGTGAATACGCATGCTACTTCAACAGGTCTTGGAGACGTAAGTGAAATGATCGCTATTCAGCGTGTGTTGAAAGGCCACCCCGCCGTGATCAGCGCTACCAAGTCTATGACAGGCCACCTGCTGGGTGCGGCCGGAGCTATCGAAAGTATCATCAGCATCCTGTCTATCAGGGATAGTATCGTTCCTGCCACCATCAATACTACCGTTATCGATGAGGAGATCCCGCAGGACCTGAATATCCTGCTTGGTAAAGCAAAACCAATGGAAGTGAATTATGTGCTGAACAATACTTTCGGGTTTGGAGGACATACTGCCACTACCATTTTCAAAAAGTTCAACGCTTAGGAATACCGGACCCGCGTGGAGTCAGTATTCTTCAAATAGCTTTCATGCCAACGATATTTCGTAAATTATGTGATCTTTCATAAATAATCCATCGGACTATGGTTGAGAACAAAGAACTGAGCATACGGATAAGACAATTGACAGTTGATGATTTTGATGAAGTGGTAGCCATGCAACTGGCCGCTTTCCCATTAATGAAGCCATGGAAAAAAGAACAATGGGAACAATGCGTTACCACTTTTCCTGAAGGACAGATCGGAGTGATACTGAACGAAGACCTGGTGGCTTCCTCCAGCTCACTTATATTGAATTTCGATGAATTCTCCATCAATCATTCCTGGTCAGAGATCACAGGTAATGGAACATTGAGCACACATAACCCGCTTGGGGACACGCTTTATGGCATCGAGATCATGGTTGATCCTGAATACCGGAATATGAAGCTGGCCAGGAGATTGTACGAAGCCAGGAAAAAGCTGGCCCGCGAAATGAACCTCAAGCGCATCGTGGTGGGAGGGCGGCTTCCCAATTATCATCTCTATGCAAATGAAATGGATATCCGGGAATATGTACAGAATGTAATGGACAAAAAGATATTCGACCCTGTGCTTACCACTCAGTTGTCCAATGGTTTTACCCTGAAACGGATCATCAAGGATTACTTGCCGGGAGATAAGGAAAGCGGTGGATTTGCCACTTTCATGGAATGGGTGAACCTGGATTACCAGGCGGAAGGAGAACAACAATTCAACACTTATGTGCGCGTCTGCGCCGTGCAGTATATGATGCGGATGGTGAACAGCTTCGAGGAATTTGCGCAGCATTGCGAATATTTTATCGATGTGGCAGCTGATTACAAAAGTGATTTTGTATTGTTCCCGGAAATGCTAACTATGCAATTGCTTTCCTTTCTGCCGAACAAAAGACCCGGTACGGCCGTCCGGCAATTGTCTGCCTTCACCACTCAATACATCGAATTCTTCCGCCAGATGGCCATTAAATACAATACAAATATTATCGCAGGATCTCACCTGCAAACGGAAGAAGACGAAGAACTGTACAATATTTCTTACCTGTTCCGTAGAGACGGAAGCTTCGATAAGCAATACAAACTTCATATCACGCCGCATGAATTAAAATGGTGGGGCGTGAAACCCGGCGATAAAGTGGAAGTATTTGATACGGATTGTGGTAAGATCGCGATTTCCATTTGTTACGATGTTGAATTCCCTGAGCTGTGCAGGATCGCTACCAGCAAAGGAGCTCAGATCATTTTTGTTCCCTTCAATACGGATGACCGGAGAGCGTATAACCGTGTTCGTTATTGTGCACAGGCAAGGGCCGTGGAAAACCAGGTATACGTGGTACTGGCGGGCGCCGTGGGTAATCTGCCGCAGGTTGATAATTTGGATATCCAGTATGCCCAGAGCGCTATCCTTACTCCATCAGATGTGGAATTCCACCGGGAAGCCATTGCTGCGGAAGCCGAGCCCGGCGATGAAACGCTGATCTACCAGGACCTCGACATGAACCTGATCAAACGCAACAAACTGGCAGGGAATGTACGCACCTGGTTCGATCGCCGTGATGACCTTTACAGGATCCACTATTTTGAAGATGGTAAGGAAAAGTTACTTTGATCATCGATGCTGCTAAATGCTACCATCTTGGAATTCCTGGGAGCCCATACGCTCGCCTCCGGCGAGTGAGCTTTATTCAGTCGCCTCTGGCGATGCGGTGTTCGCCGGAGGCGAACAAATACAAGTCACTCGCCGGGAGGCGAGCGACTGCCAGCTCTCTGACCTTTTTAGTCAGCCCCGGTATTACTGGCCGTGACGCCGCCACTGTTTTTCCCGGATAAGAATAAACGACGACCAAAAACTGCGATTGGGACCGCAATAGTGTGTATTCGAACTCTGAAACCGGCGATTGACACCAGCTATAACAATTCATGTGCAACGGAAGATTTGATTCAAGGGTCAGATCATAAAACCTGTGAGCATATGAAACTTTCCATTTTCCTGCTCTGTGCTTCCGCACTCAGCGTTGCAGCCTGTAAAAAGAGCAAACATGATTCCGGTCAACTTTCGGGACTCTATACAGAAGTAACGCCTGTAGCAGGCAATACAACTTTACATTTCATCTCCGGCGGACGAATGGTGAGGGGGGAGTCCGGCAGCAGTTTCAAAGACACTTCACTGGTTACTTTCCCGGAGAACAAGATCAGGCTTAGATCCCAGAGAGGTGAATATCCGGACATCACACTGGACTTCATGATCATTGATGGCAATACGATCAAGATCGAGTACTTCGGGCCCATGATCCCGGAATCGCCGAAATCATACATGGTACTCCGTAAGTGATCAATAAAAAGCCACAGCAAGTTGCTGCGGCTTCCAGGTTTCTATTTGTGTATTATTATCCTTTTATCTTTCTCGAGTTGAACCAGGGGATCAATGCCAGCACCAGGATAACCGTGGCAATCCCTGAAACCATTCCGGATGCTTTGGAGGTAAGCGCGCTCAGCACAAACAGCAACACGGCGGTGAAAGCCAGTGAGAAAGCAATGATGCGTAAGCCGAATTTGTTTTGTCTTCTCACGGCACTCAGCTCTTCTTCGCTGACGGCAACAGCTTCCTGTTTCCTACGCAGTTTTCGTTGCTGCATGTCTGCATATTCAGTACTGACGGAGCCTTTGGAAGCAGCGTAGAGCTCATAGAGCACCAGCAGGATTGCGGGTAAGAGAACGCCGAGCAGCATTTCATTGCCCCTGCTCAGTTTATAATCGATCACAAATGGAAGGATCATTTTGAAGAGAAGGTTCACCAGCAAGCTTACGATCGTAATTAGCAGTGTAGCCTTTCCCGTTAGTCTTTTTGAGAACAGCGCCCAGATAGGCGGGGCCAGCAACGGGCCTCCGGTAATGGCGCCGATGCTCAGCGTGAATTCCACAATTCCACCGATATAAGGAACTATCAGTGCTATGGCGATCATTCCGAATCCGAATAGCCAGGAAGAAGTGCGTGCCACTTTCATCAGTTTTTTGTCGGATGCGTTGGGATTGATACTGCCTTTATAGATGTCGTTGGTGAATACTGCCGATACTACGTTCAGTGCAGTATTCGCAGATGCAGAAGTGGAAAAATACATTCCTGTAAGTATCAGCCCCATAAGACCTGCAGGTAATACCTGCTTGCATACCATCAGGTAGGCGTTCTCCGTTTCCAGTCCTGTGAGGGTTGGGTTGATGGTTTGGTAAACCATTGGCGGCAGCATCCACAGGATCGGGCTGATCAGGTAAAGTGCAGCAAACAGGAAAGCCACTTTGCCGGCGGATTTCGGGGTATCTACACTGGTGTATCGTTGTACAAAAGTCCAGTTCCCTCCTATATAGAAAATATGATAGATCGCAAAGGCGGCGATGAATCCCCAGGTGTATTCGCCATTCACCACATCGAAGAACCCTTCCGGTTTCTTTGCCATGAAATTGCTGAAGCCACCAGCTTCCTGGAATACGAGAGGAATGATCAGCAGCACAGCAGCCGTGAGGATCACAAATTGCAGGATATCTGTTACCATTACAGCCCACAATCCACCAACGGCCGTATAAGCGATCATGAGAATGCCCAGTACAACTGTTACGGGCACCAGTGGAAAATCGAGTGATGACCCTACCAGTCTCGCAACGGAATACAGCACAGAACCTTTGATGAATAAAGACACCAGCATGAAAATATAGATATAGGATTTCTGCACTTTCTCTCCCAGTCGCTCCCTGATGAATTCGGCAGCGGTAAGATTGCCTGTTGCTTTCCATTTGGGCGCGAGAAAAACACCTGTGATCAGTCCGCCGATACACATCGTCCACTGAATGGTAATAGCCACCCAGCCATACTTGTAGGCGATGGAACCCCAGGCCACAAAAGTACCTGCGGAGAAGAAGCTCATGAAGAGGCTCAGCCCCCCGATACTCCAGGGAACGGCTTCACCACCGGCAAAGAACGACTTCAGATTGCGGCCGGTACCGGAAAACGAGAAACCCACCAGCATGATAAAAACGGAAAAGATCACTATTACGGAAGCATCGATGGCTGAATTCATGTTGCTAATTTAGGCGATTGAATGGCTAATAACATCTCACGGAAAAAATTGCGGCAGGCACATCAGCTGAAGGATGTTCCACTTCAATGGTGAGGCTGCTGGTAGATACCGGTTGTGTTAACCTGATATTGTTCACTGTTTGATAATTCTCTTTTTGTTGATGTACAATGTTTCCCTGATCGTCTTTCACTATATAGTTTCTCACACAGAAAGGCATCACATCTTCCGGATGCCCCATCAGTACAGTTTCCATCGGATGATCATAGTCTGTATCGAATAACAGATCGATAGTGGAAATTTGTTTTTTCTCTTTCCATCTGATGGTCAGGTGCGGATTGGGATCATTGAAATCTGCTACCCAGGCATTGGGGGATGATACCGGCCTGTCTAAACCATTGGCAATATTGCCGGCGCGGAAGAGATCGATTCCGGAAAGATATTTAAACGCGATATTCTCTCCATCAGGTCTTCTTTTGGGGCACCAGAATTCGAATGTATCCACACCCAGGTCCTCAGGCGGCGTTTGTTTTCCAAAATTCGATACTGCCTTGTTGATGGAATTGAAAACGGACAATACACCTGTTACACGTTTAGTGGAAAAATGTAATTGTATGTCCGGGTTTTTCAGGAAGGTCACAAATGCATAAGCTTGTTCTTCCATCACTGCATCGAAGCTGAGATGGATACAGTTTTTCCCGGGATGGATGGGAATTGTTTTCTTTTCAAGCGTTACATCGGGGGTGTGGTTGTATGGTTTGCTGCTGATGCGCAATTCCACTTCCAGTTGAGTGGCTGAATTTCCCTCAGCATGGAAAATGAAATCCTGTACTTTTCCTGCTTTGAGTGGAACCATCTGTGCCGCTGCCGTTTCCAGGCTTTTCAACAGTTTGGATTCAGGAAGTTCCTTCAGCACCAGTTCGCTGGAAGCCGTAATGGAAGCTTGTTTCACCAGGTCTTTTTTATCGTTCAGGAGCAGCCCGGGAATATGGTGGCCGGTCTTCAGTAATTCGGTTTGCAATGCCCCTATATGTTGCCGGTGATAGATTTCTGCCGGAAGTATTTTCTTATCCAGGCAAATAACTGCCGCCATTGCAACCGCCTGTGCAGCATGTGCAGCGGTAGCCATAACGCGCGAAGAACCGAATGCCACATGCGTTGCGCTGATGATCCTTCCGGCGAGGAAAAGGTTTTTGATATTCCTGCTGTAAAGCGAGCGGTAAGGGATCTGGTAGAGCCCCTTGCCATGCCATTGATTACAGCCGGGTTTTTCACTGAAAACGCCATCGGCAGGATGGAGATCGATGCTCCAGCCACCGAATGCTACTGCATCTTCATGGAAGCGTTGCTCCACAATGTCCTGCTGCTTCAGCATATACTCACCTTCGAAGCGGCGGCTTTCTCTTTTTCCGGGGATAGTTCCCACCCATTCGAGCGTAAGGTTTTCCGCTTCAGGAAAATTACCGGAATTCTTTATATAGTTCCAGGCGCCGTATGCCACTTTCCATAATTCCCATTTTATCTTTTCGGTATCGTGTACAGTATCCAGGCGGCCGCCATATTCCAGCCACCAGAGCTTACAACCGTATTCTCGTGTATTGAAATTTTTGAATCTTGGAATTGTGGTAATGTCCTGTAATGCATAGGAGGGGGGGACAAATTTTACAGGCCTGCCCACATCCTTGCTGTAGAAATAGAGGCTATGCCCCAGCAGTTCTCCGTATTCTTTCGATGGCGCGAATTTCTCACCGAACTCATCTTTGCTTTCTGCGCCCATTCTGAAGGCAGCGCCTGCAAGAAATCCAACGATGCCGTCTCCTGATGCATCCACAAAGAGTGGGGCCTTTACAATGTACTCAGTGGAATTCTGGCTGCAAAAGGCTTTCACGGCACTGATCTCATTGGCGGCGGACTTTTCAAGATGATATACTACTGTGTTAAGCAGGAGCGTGATATTGGGTTCAGACTTTACCATATCAAGCATCACTGTGTCAAAAATGAGGGGATTGCCTTCTTTGTTGCGGTACATATTTTCCACCATCAGTTCATCCACCACACCGCCTTCGCGGGCCCACCTGTTGTTATTGCCCATATGCGAGGTTGCCCCGAGCATCCACAACCGGACTTCGCTGCTGGCATTACCGCCGAGCACCGGCCTGTCTTGCAGCAACACCACTTTTACGCCTTTCCGGGCCGCTGTGATGGCTGCGCAAACGCCGGACACGCCGCCGCCTACTATCACCAGCTCTGTTTCCAGTTGTTCTAAAGCCAGTGCTCTCTTTTCTCCACCTTCGCTAAAAATCATATTTCTATTTTTTTCGGTTATTCTTTTAAGTGTTATCTGATCTATTGGATACGAACCGTCTTTCTTAACCTGATGTCCTCTGCCGAAGCAGCCACAATGATCTCATATTCGCCTGCATCGTGCACAAATCCATGTTTCTCCGTACTGTAATACTGGAATGCAGTAGCATCCAGCGTGAGACTGATCGTTTTCTTATCTCCTTTTTTCAGGAATGTTTTGGAGAATGCTTTCAGCTCCTTATAGGGACGCGGGACTTTTGCATTCAATGGCCTTACATATACCTGCGCTACTTCAGCGCCATCGGCTTTTCCTGTATTGGTAAGGGTGAACTGCACCTGTACCCTGGGGTTAGAGGCGGCATCATCATTTTTTACAAGCAGTCCATTGTATTTGAAACGGGTATAAGAGAGGCCGAAACCGAATGGGAACATTGGTTTCACCGGGCCGCGGTCGTAGTGACGATAGCCCATGAAAATCCCTTCCTTATAAGCCACTCGTTTGGTATTGGCAGGATCATAGTAGTAGTTGAACGCAGGATTGTCTTCCCATTTTTTCTCGAAGCTTACAGGTAGTTTGCCACTGGGATTTGTTTTCCCGAACAGGATCTCTGCGATGGCGGTGCCGCCTTCCTGTCCGGCATACCAGGTATGCACAAGCGCAGGGATCTTTGAAATCCATTTTTGCATGTCCACATTTCCACCGGCATTCAGCAGTACGATGGTATTGGGATTTGCTTTGGCGATAGATTGAATGAGACTGTCCTGGAATTGAGGGAGGGCGAATGTTCTGTCGTTGCTTTCGCGTTCACTGCTTTCATTGAATCCGATGCATACGATGGCGGCATCCGCTCCTGATGCTGCACTGATGGCGTCTTCAAAGAGCAGTTTATCCTCTCTCCATGCAAAGCTGATATCCACAGGATGCACGTTGGCAAAGTATTCCAGACGGACCTTGTATTCTTTTCCCGCTTCTAGTTGTACAACAGCTTCACGGGTGGTGATGCCCTGGTCTCTCCATTCGTTGATCACGAGCGCGGTATCTACATAAAGCCTGAAGCCGTCGAATCCGCGAACGGTGAAACGGTAGCCGCTTGTTTTGCCGGGGCGCACCACGCCGGTCCAGCGCATGGAGCAATGATCGAAAGGAATACCCTGGTTTTCCGCCGCGATATGCCAGCCATTGTTGATGCTGACGATGGAGTCAACAACAGTTTTTGCAGGTGTACCGCTCAGTCTGATATTGCTGAAGTATTCGCCTTTCAGTCCTTTTGTTTTGCTGCCAGGCCCAGTATAGAAAACGGATTGCGCCACCATATCCGGCAGGGTGGGCAGGCCGGGGGCGTAAATCGTTTTTACATTTTTCTCTAATTGCTGAATTCCCTGTAATGTAGAAACGGAGTGAAAAGGAAAAGTGTATGAGCTGCCACCCCCTGAAATGTATGCGTTGGCATTGGGGCCGATCACTGCCAGGGTTTTCACTTTTTCACTGTTCAGTGGCAGTACATTTCCTTTGTTCTTCAGCAGTACGATACCTCCCCGGGCCAGTTCCAGTGCGGCTTTGGCTGCATCAGGATTGTCGAGTGGAATATTTTTGTCCAGTTGTACATTATCGAAGAAGCCGAAACGGAAAATGATGCGGAGCATCCTTTTCACTTTATCATCGATGGTGGATTCCTTCACCAGTCCCTGTTGTATAGCCGGGACCAGTTTCTCTTTTGTCATGAAACGTGCGCGTGGCATTTCCAGGTCCAGGCCACCATTGGCGGCGCCAACTGCGTCGTAGGTGGAAGACCAGTCGCTCATCACAAAACCATCGAAGCCCCACATATCCCTCAATATTTTATTATTAAGCTCATCATGCTGTGAGGCGTGTACGCCGTTGATGAGGTTATAGCTGTTCATGATGGAGCCTGCTTTGGCTTCCTGTACAGCAGCTTTAAAAGCGGGAAGGTAGATCTCATGCAAAGTGCGCTCATCTATATCGCTGCTCACGTTATGCCTGTCCCATTCCTGGTTGTTGGCTGCATAATGTTTTACAGTAGCAACTACCTTTTCATCCTGCAATCCTTTCACATAAGCAACGGCCATACGTGCATTGAGGAATGGGTCTTCCGTAAAATATTCGAAGTTCCTGCCACCCATGGGAGCGCGGAGGATGTTCATGCCGGGGGCCAGCAATACATGCACGCCACGTGCCCGGGAATCACGCCCTAACTGTTTTCCCAATTCATATACAAGGGCCGTATCCCAGGTGGCCGCTGATAATACGCTGGCAGGGTAGGCGGTGGATTTTCCATCTTTGTGAGTACCTACGGGGCCATCGGTAAGTTTGATCTCAGGCAGTCCCAGTCTTTCGATCCCGCGAATATAAAATCCCTTGTAGCCGCCGATATAATCGATCTTTTCTTCCAGCGTCATCCTGGAAGCCAGGTCATTTACACGCGATTCCACCGGTGCATTTTTATCCTTGTACACTTGTGCATAGGATGCCGTAAAAGACATCAACAGAACAACAGTAGCTATCCGCTTCATTAGATTGTATTTTGAATCCAGTCTTATTATTTGATGATCTCTCCGCGCAGCAGTATCTTACCCAGGTACAATACAGTTCTGTTGTACTTTTCCGGGTTCTCCGTAATATCCCTGAGTTGTTTTTCACCTAATATTTTTTCCTTGTCGGATTTCAGCCCTGAGATGGTGATGGTAACTGTGTGTTCTCCATCTTCCGTTTCAATGAAATCATATTGCCCGCGATAACGGTTATTGCAAAACGAATTGAACAGGTTCAATACATCGGCGCCTGTATTTTCATTGGCTTTGTAAAGTCTGAATCCCCTGCCTGACACTTCCTGCAGCTTCATTTCCTTTCCGTCCACTTTTACTGAAAGTTGTCCAACTTCAGGGCCACCCACATCGAAGATGCCGAACATCGTTCCTTTGAAACGGAAACTGAATGAGCTTCCTGGTTTTTCTCCTTCCATCACGTAAGGGAACCAGGAGTTGAATTGTTTCAGTGCTGAATGTCCTTCCGTTTTTATCTTCTTCCATCCTTTGCTGAATCTGGCAACTTCAAGCGGGTCAAGCATTTTAGCGTCTTCCCAGTTGCCGGGGATCAGCGCAGCAGGCAGTACATGGTTAAATGCCGTTGCATTGTTAGCGAGTTTTGTAAAGCTTCTTGCAATAGCTGCAGCATAGAGATTACCACCTTCGGTGAAGGGGTGGATACCATCACCGGAGAAAACTATTTTGTCCTGAATTGCCTTTGCATCTCCTTTCCATACCAGTTTATTTTCAGCTTCCAGCATGGCTGCTTCGATGCCCAGGTGAATGGAGGGGATACGATAGTGATCAGCAATTTTTTCCAGCCTCTGCAGGTTTTGGGGTATTGCTCCGGGTTGGAGATATACTTTTGCCTGCGGGTTGAGTACAGTATAGATCAGGCAAATATCCGTTTCGGGATTGTTTCGGATGATCTGGCGAATGATGCCTTCCATGCCTGCTTCATAACCGCCATTCACGGCAAACTCTACAAAAACCAGGTCAGGATCGTGTTTCAGGATCTGTTCGCCAATGCGGCAAGCGCCCAGGTCTGTTCCGGTTCCGGAAACGCCTGCATTCATCCATTTAAAATTAGCCTGCGGAAACTTCGATTGTATGAACTGTGAGGTCTGGATGCGATAGCCGTACAATGCCTGTGTGATGCTGCCGCCGATAAAACCAACAGTAACGGTTTTGCCGGCATTGATCTTTGCAAAGAAATTGGGCAGTCCGTTACGGGCGCTCAGTTCGCGCGCATCATGGAATGCGCTAACTGCAATGCCGGGGATCTTTTGTGCAAACGGATCAAAGAACAATGGAGATGCACCAGCCTGTGAGGCTGCAATCTTTGCACGGTCAGCATCGGATTGACCAAGGGTACAGACACATCCCATTGTAAGGATCAGGGTTAAAATAAACAGGGAACGGATCATGGTCTTTTTACTTTGGATGAATGAATCAGTTTCCTTCCAGCATTACCGTTTCTTCACGCACCTTACCATCGCTGGTCTGCAACTTTATTTTCAGTTCCATTTTTTCATTTGTGCCCATCTTTGGAATGCTCCACTCGAAAGGGTAGGTATTTTTTGTGATGGTTTGTTGCCGGGTTGTAACGCTCACAACAGCGCCATCGATGGGAGCGGTTTCCAGGAATCCATAAATGGAATCCCATCCGAATGGAGAGCGGATCCTGAACATGAACAGCCTGCCCCAGGGCTCACCCAGTTCTATCACTTTCATTCCATTTTTGATGGCTGGAATCTCAGTCTCAGTGCTGGTTTCGGCCAGCGGGAAACTCACTACTGTGATTCCTTTACCGGCAACGGTCAGTGGCAGTTCAAGATCATTCAATACAGCCTTTGCAGGTTTCGATTTTTCGTTTGTATATACTGCAGCAGGTGCATTGGCGGCAACGCCTGCCTCTTTTCCAATTTTCAATGTTACAGGCAAAGTGTTCGCTGATTCACTCAGCAGGGCCACCCAGAATTTGTCTTTGGATACTCCCGTGATATAATTGATCTCCGGAGTATTCACAGCCACCAGTCCGCGTTTCATCCGGAGACGAACATTCTTGTCGTTGTACATGGTCCCTGCTGCGGCGCCATAATGCCTGTTGGTGAACCACACAAATCCATCCTGCTGGCTATATGGAAAACTGATCCTGTTATTGGAACGCTGCACAGCTTCCGTGATCAGGTAATCCCAGCTGAACGAAAGATGGGCAGGAATATGGTGATAATAGATAGAGCTCACATCAGGGCCCTTGTAAGGGAAATCGGCTTTCATGGTGATATCGGTAAAGCCAGTTGCATAATAGCCGGGATAATTGGTGAACCTTCCGATCACCGCATTGCGGGCATATGTAAGGAAGATCTCTCTTTTTGTATATTGGTAAAGTCTCAGCAAATGCGGAGCCCAGCTGCTCATGAAGACGGGGCGCACGGATTTACCGGGTTCGAAATAAGTGAATGGTTGCTCAAAACCAAGCCCTACAGGACTTACAAGGCTTTCGGCAACCTGCTTTTCAGGAGCATCTCCTGCCTTGCGCGGGAAACCAAGCCTGTATCGTTTTTCACCTTTCCACCAAAGGGTGGTATTGCCTTCATATTTGTTTCCCGGGTGAATGGTCATAACGGTGTCCCTCACCTGTGGAAGAGACCTGATGCCGGCAATGGTTTGAAACGCGCTTTGCTCGGCGGCTTTCAGGTATTTTTCGTCCTTCGTTTGTTCATAGAGGTCCAGCAGGTTCCACCAGTATGCATAGAACTGCGAATTGTAGAAAGGACCCTTGGTCATCGGCGTAACAGTATTGTTGAATACTGCCGTGTTGAGGAATTTATCGGCGTTGGCAGTGGCGCTGTTCAGCCATTTGTTTTCACTGGTCAGGCGGTATGCTGCAAGTTCCTGCACCCAGGCAGGAATGTTTACGGAGTATCCGCTTGCGCTCCTTAGTTTTCCCTCAGGCAATGCGATATTGTTGATCCAGGGATTGGCGCCTGCAGTGAACTGGTAAAGTCCTTCGTAATAAGCAGTAGTGAATTGCGAGTTGAAAGGATTCAGGAAAAGTGTTTTCCTGGAATTGTTGTAACCGGTTGGCACAACATTCTTTGCCCAACGGTAACCGCTTCTGCTCAATGTATATTCGATCACTGGTAGTGCACGCTTCAGGTAGAAGTCTTCATCGTTCATGATCACGGCTGTAGACAACATTGTGAGGGGAGAAGGATGCACTACTGTAGCGGCAGTTTTGGGATCGGCTTCAATATCGTAGAACCCTTTGAGTTCATCACTCCATCCTGAGGCGGTATCGTTTCTGATAAGATCTATCATATTGAAAACGGCATCCGTGAGTGAGCCCTGCTGCTGCGTTCTGTAATCCTTTACTTTGAAAACCTGTTCAGATACATATTCCATGGTTTTCTGCCAGTCATTGTAAAAGGAACCGATCACAAAACTCTTTTCAATTTTTTGCCCTGCTTTCAATTTTGAATCTTCCAGCCCAAGTACCGGAGCAAATGCAACAGGTTGTACCATGCCTGCTTCGTTCCTGATGGCGAAGCCTATCGGGGATTTTTCTGGCATGCCCCATTCATTTTTCATCATTGCAGGATCTGCACTGATAAAAGTGGACACTAACCCTGTGGCGCCGGATTTTGTTTCTGCAATAGCAAGCGGTTGCTGCATCATGGCTGATGGCAGCATTATTGCGTTTGGAGATAAACGTTTGTACTGGAACATTGGCGGTAACTGGATATTGGTCACTTTATCCGGCGCTATTCCCTGGAATGCCGCCAGGCCGATACTGTAATAACCAGGATTGGCCACGGTAGCTTCCAGTTTCACGGAAATATGCGCGCTGCTCTTTCCGATGGTCCAGATACCGGTGATGGTGGACCCATCACTGGTCACATATTTTACATCGATCCTGTTACTGTTTATCTTTTTTGCTTCAACAGGGATGGCTTCGCTGAGATCGCCGGCCATGAAGGGGTTCAGCAGGTCTTCCGGCTCCTGTAATTCGATTTTCTTTCCATCATGCTCAATATAGCTGATGGCCCTGGAACCATTCCAGGAAGGGAAGAAATTACCGAAAGTGAGTTCAGGACTTTGAGATGAAAGGAGATACACTTTATGGTCCTCATGAAACCTGTTTACACTTTTCCATTCTCCGTTATCATCTACCATTGTTTTTGCAACGATGCTTTTATTGTTGACGCCGCCGGTAGCAAAACTCAGTTTGATCTTGTTGTTTGAAATTTCAGCGATGGTCTTTGAATCTGCAGGGATCAGCAGGTAAGGCGAAACAGCCGGTGGCTTTGCTTCCACCACCTGCATGGCAACGGGTTTCACCCTTAGCTTTGCCAATTGCGGCAAGTCGATATTGTTTGGATCAAAAGTAGCATCGGTTGTGAGCAGAACTGCATCTACGCGCGCAAAGTTCTTACGCGTATCTTTCAATCGGAGCAAGACCTGTTTTTTCTCCAGCGCTACAGTGCCTGTTTTTTCCCAGGCGAATCCTTGTTTACCGTGTTTGCCTGCTTCCTCCATAGGGTGCTCATCCACCAGCAGACGGCTGAGCCGGGTGCCGGGCTTTTCATTGAAATCCATCGCCCGTACCCAAACTGTATATTGTCCTTTTTCTTTTACATCTATCACGGTAAGTGCATCGGCAGCGCCATGTTTTCCACCGAGGACGCGCAACATGGAATTGCCCATGGTGAGCCCGCTCCTTTCTTCAAACCAACCTCCCCTGAACTGGAATGCCTCTGCTTCCACCAGGTAGTTGGCGGATTGGGCAAATAAAGCCTGACAACAAATGACCAACCAAATGAGTACAATATTCTTCTTCATTATCGATAGGTTATGGCAATCACTTTCAAGCCGTAAGGAGGGAGGCTGATGCTCCATTTTCCTGAATTGCTCAATGGGGTTGCGGGTTTATCTGATTGTACGATCGTTCTTACCAGTTTTATCTTTTTTCCATTTATCACTTTTGCAGGATCCAGGGTGATGTTCACTTCCCGGGCTTCATCATCATTGTTCATCACCAGCAGGAACAGTTTTTTCTTTTTGGTATCGATGGCGGCAAAGTAATCTGTATAGGGATCTTCAATGCTGATCATGCCTTCTTTCAGCAGGAGTGATGCATTGCTTCCGTATATTTTTCCATTTGCAAAACCATATGTCTGGTGAGGACCCACTTTAGGTGTAATGAAACCACGTGGGAATTCTACTTTTCCATTAGAGCGCATTTTTACTTCAGACAACAGGTAATCCGTGATCCATCCGATCTGCCACCAGGCATGGTGTGGATAGGGGCCAGCTCCCTTGTTCATCACATCCCAGTAATAGCTGGCAACGGAAGTGGCTGAATCCACAAATGCATCACGGCCAAGTGCAGCCGCCCTGGCCATATTGAGGAAGAGTGAATCTTTGGTGATCGAGAACAGGCGAACGAACATACCTGCATGGCTGGCCAGCAGTATCGGTCCGCGGTGATTGGCGGAACCGATCACGCCGCCATGTTCAAAACTCAGCCCCACCTGGGATATTTCCCAGTCCTGGCGCGGAATGCCATTCACAGTCTTTTGTTCTGTGGTTGGCATCGGGTGCGTATATACGGAAGCGGTATAAATGGTGGCTACATCGATAGCCGCCTTTTTATATTTTTCTTCTTTTGTGATATCGTAAAGATCGAGGAGGGCCTGGGCGCTCTGTCCGGTTGCAAAATCCGGAACGAAGCGGGCATCTCCGCAGGTGCCGAGAAAGCGGCCGCGTTCAACAGCATTGCTGATATACCAGTCTGCTCCGAGCTTTGCAGCCGCGAGATATTTGGGGTCCTTCAGTATTTGATAGGCCACGATCATACCATAGAAGGTAGGACGCAGGTCTTCCACATCCGTGAAGAGTGGCTGATGGGTTTTATTATCGTAAGCTACCTGCCATTGTCCGTTCGGGCCCATCCACTGCAGGAGTTTATCGGCAGAAATTCTGAGTGCCGAATACAGTGCAGTATCTTTCTTTTCAAACAACAATACATTGCCGATATCGCAGAGCATGTAGAATGTGCTGCCTATAGGTTCGGAATAATCGCCCCATTCTTCGGTGAACTTATTCGATTTGTGAAGATAGTATTGACCTGCTGCTGCACCATGGAAGAAACCTGTATCGGTATGTTGCTGCATCAGTTTGAAATTTCTCGCATAGGGGAGACGGGTAGTAAGCAGTGTTTTGTCATCCGTGATCCTGGCCAGCATCCACATGGCGCCATAATCTGCATTCTTCATGGCATCCTTATCTGATCCGTATACGCCGCCCAGGTAGTCCTGCGCACCGATGGTCATGTTCTTGTATTCATCCAGTCTCCAGAGCGATAAGCTGTCGTTCACCAGGTAACGATGCATTCCCAGCAGCCTGCTGGTGAGTGATTGTTTTGTGCGTTTCAATTGCAGGAAATGATTGAACTGGTATACATCATTCACAGCATGTTTGAAAACAGGATACCAGTTCTCAGGCTGTATGCTGTACCGGAAGCGGAACACGATGCTGTCACCGGCATTCAGCCAGGATTTCTTTTCGCCTAAAACCGGATGATATACAGTTGGCATGAGGTCACCATTGCGGTCCATTACTGACAATCCGAGCAGCCAGTCCGAGTTCGTTTTTTCATTTTTAGCCCAGGGATCACGGCCGGTGCCTGGCTCAGGGATCACGGCCAGGGTGATATTTTCGTTGGTGGTCACCATCGGCGCCAGTGTGGAAGCAGTGCGTTCTCTCACTACCACTGGTCTTTCAGGAATGCCCTGTCCGTATGCAAATGCATTGATGAATTTCTTTTCGATGGCATTGCCCTGGAATACTCCGGGAACGGTGGCCCATTTGAAATTGTTTTTATCCAATGCAGCCAAACTGGGACTGGCCATGGAAAAATGACCAGCCTGTTTTGCCTTGATCCTGATTTCCACTTTTACATCATTTGCAAATACAGGATCAAAACACCAGAAGGATGTGATGACCGCTTTTTCATTTTCCTGTGAGAAGAGGAGACCTTTGTCTGATTGAACAGCAGTGGAAGGATAGAACTGGATAGCTTCTCCGGCTGTGTTCAATTCAACAGGGGAAATGGATTGTTTCCAAACGGGAATGAGGTAACGGTAATGAGCCTCCGGGAAAATGATCTCCTGACCTTTTTCATTCAACAGTTTTTCCGGCGTTAGATCCGGTTTTGCCAGCGAGTAGAGCAGGGTATAGGCGCCGCTGACATTCCCGATCTCCTGCCAGCCCTGTGGGCCTGAAACGGCCAGTTTGCTGAGTTTGAAACCGGATGCGTCTTTTGTCCATTGCAGGTCCAGGCGGTTATTCTTCAATGAAAGCTCCTGCCCGTTGGTGAACACAGGAAAAAAAAGGAGCAACAGGATCTGTATTTGCAAAAGACGCATCATAGGTTATGGGGTAATGGTAAGGGTGAGTTCGTTTACTTTTCTATTTTCTCCGTTGTAGCGAACAGCAGAGGTTTCAAATACTACGCGGTATGTGCCGGGAGTGTTGAATACATACTTGTAGCTGTCCAGTGTTTTACTGATATTCTTCAGCGCAATGCCGGCATCGGGTTGTACTGTTTTTGAATCGAAGGCTTTGGTGATCACCCAGTCCTCATTGTCCGGCTGCGTGGCGTTCCCTCCATACATCAGCAGTTGTGCGGAAGTGATGGTCCAGACTGTTGCGGGGTTTTTGATGCTTACTGCTTTCCATCCCGCAGTGCTCATTACAGCCAGGTTAGTGGATGAACCTTCAGGAGTAACATTGTCAGCACTGAAAGTCCTGATCACCCAACGGTTCTGTCCTTCTGTTTTTTGAGTATCTGTATAACGGAATGCTACGTGCATTACGGAATTTTCATCGTTGCCTTCATAGGGTTTGAGACTGATAACACCGGAATTTACCTGGTCGGCGCCGGCTGACCAGGTGGCCAGATGTGAAATATCCGTCCAGGTTGCTTTCTCCAGGTTCTCCTGGTCTGCAATGCCATTGAAGTTGTTAGACACCATCAGTTGCAGGTTCTGCGCGATAACACCGAAGGATACAAAACTTTTGAATTGTATCTGGAGGTCGTTAGGTGCTTTGGTGCGTTTCCTGTATTCATAATTATGTCCGATCTCCCCGGAATAGAAAATGATATTATCAGGATTGCCTGCAAAGTTGAAAGTTACGGTATCACCGGCTTTGTAGGTGTTGGAGCTGGTGGTGATGCTGAGGTTGGGCTCAGGTGTTTTCACCTTTGCACAGCTTGTGATCAGCAGCGTCAGCAATACGATATATGTGATGGTAAATTTCATGATTTTCGTTTTGGGGTTATGCATCAATACCCTTCGTTTTGTTCAATTTTATCGTTAATGGTGAGCTCTGTAATGGGAATGGGGAAGAGCACATTCCTGGCAGTTGTATTGTTGCCTGCGGAGGCTGCGTATTTCCAGGTGCCCGGCGCATTGGCGGTAATATCCGCTGCCAGGTTTTTCATGGTGAATACATAGGAACCCCAGCGGATCAGGTCGTGCTTGCGGATGCCTTCAAAGCAAAGTTCGCGCAGGCGCTCGTTCTGCAATTCCACAAAGAAATCATCTTTGGTCATGCCTGCAGGAATATCCGCATCGGCATCGGCTACATCCACGGGTTTTCCGAATGCCCTTCTTCTCACCATATTGATGGCATCGTAAGCTTCAGGTGTTGGGCCGTTGAATACTTCGTTCTCTGCTTCGGCCTTCATCAGCAGTACATCCGAATAGCGGACCAGCGGGAAGTTGGTGGAATTATACAATCTTGCTTTCGCTTCGCTCTCATATTCCCTGCGCCATTTGCCGGGATTGCGCTCATAGATCTGCGCATTCGTCCAGTTTGTTTTTACAGTGGAGGAGCCGGATGCAACATAACGGTAAGGCGCAATGCTCCAGTCTCTTCTCAAAGTATCTTTTGTTCCAAAAAGGTTGTAGAGTTTTGCCGTGATCTTCATGGCGCCGCCGGAATAACCGATGGCTTCGCTGGGGCACTCGATACCGTTCTCAACGCCTACTGAGCCCGCCAGGTCATAGTTCCCGATCTTGTTGCCGTACATACCCACTTCCCAGAGACATTCCTTGCTATCATTGATATTCCTGGAATGATTGATGAAGATCTGTTTGAAATCAGGATTGAGCGAATGCAATCCTGAACCGATCACTTTATTGGTATATTCCAGTGCATCATTGTATTTGGATACATCCTTCAGCGGTTCACCTGCCATTTTCAGGAAAACCCTTGCCAATACTGCCTGAACAGCGGTTTTGGATATTCTTTCGTTATGCGTGAAATAAGTGATATCGTTCACCAGGGTCTCGGCCTCTTTCATGTCTTTTACTACCTGCGCATATACGTCTGCGAGAGGCGATCTTGGAAGATTGGCATCCAGCGGAGATTTGGTGGAGTAAAGTTTCAGCGGAACAGGACCGTAGAGATCGGCCAGCAAATAATAGAAATAGGCACGAAGGAAAAGCGCTTCACCTTTGATGGCATTGCGTTGCGTTTCGTCCATTTTTGCTTTGTGCACATTTTCCAAAAGCAGGTTGGCGCGGTTGATGGCTTCGTACATACATTCCCAGATCCTGCCGATATCAAGATCGCCGGCATCGAAGACCATTACGCGGATATTGTTGATGGATATATTCCTGAAGAAGGCTTCATCGCTCACCACCAGGTAGCTGAAGAGGCCGCGGGAATACATCCGCTGGTTCTGATCAATCAGGCGGTTGTAAACACCGTTGAGGGCTTTCATCAGGTCAGCCTCATTGTTATAATAATTTTCGGGAGATACGAAGTCAGGGTCTTTGTCCAGTACTTTACTACAGGAACTTGCGAGGGAGGCAGCTATTGTGAGCAGCAAAACAAATCGTTTCATGTCAATCTTGTTAATCATGATTAAAAGGATGCATTTAAACCGAAGGTGAGTGTCCGGGTCCTGGGATAAGGAGAGAAATCGAACCCGGGAGTGAGTGCGCTGGGCCTGGTATTCACTTCAGGGTCGAGTCCTGAGTAATTTGTCCAGGTAAGCAGGTTCTGCGCTGCCAGGTAGAGACGGAGGGAATTAATCTTCAGTTTTTTGAGTGTTTTTGTATCGATATTGTAGCCAAGTGAAACAGTCTTCAGGCGGAGGTATGATCCATCTTCGATGGTACGCGAAGAATAGTAGGCCGGGCCTTGTCCGCCGATCTTGTACATTTCATTATTCTGGTTTTCCGGCGTCCATCTGTTCTCCACGGATTTGAACATGTTCAGCGAATTCCTCGTAACAGGATCGCCGCCTTCAAACTCGATGCGGTTGGCATTGAGCAGGTCATTTCCATAGCTCCACTGGAAGAAAACGTTGAGGTCCCAGTTCTTATAAGTGAAATTATTGGTGAAACCTCCGGTATGAATGGGATTGGGATTACCGATGATGGTGAGGTCATTGTCATCGATCTTATTATCCCCATTGATGTCTTTGAATTTGATATGCCCCGGCTGGATATTCGCACGGGCGTTTCCGTTATTGGGGATATTGCCTTTCAGCACATAAGTTTCTCCCACTTTATCGAAATCGCTGTATTGGTATATGCCATCGAAGAGCATTCCGTAGTAGAGTGCAATCGGATTACCGGGAATAGCGATATAGGGGAATGCATTATTGAAATTGCCCCAGGTTACACGGGTAGGCAGGCTGCTTTCGCCATCGTTCAGCGCCAGCACTTTGTTTTTGTTGAAGGCGATATTGAAGCTGCTGCTCCAGGAGAAATTCTTGTTTTCTATATTTCTTGTATTCAAAGTAAATTCAACGCCTTCGTTGGATACTTTGCCCACATTCTTGTAACCGGTAAGGAAGCCTTGCGAAGGCGCCAGTGTGGCGTTCAGCAGGAGATCGCTGGTTTCCTTGTAATAATAATCCGTGGTCAGGGTGATCCTGTTGTTGAGAAAACCGAGGTCCAGTCCGATATTGGTCTGCGCTGTGGTTTCCCATTTCAGTTTATCGTTACCGAGATTGATGGGCACCATCCCTTGTCCGGGCACGTTCCCATAACTATAACCGGTAGCAGGATTGATGTTGAGTGAAGACCATGCGGAGAAATCACTCACACGATTGTTGCCGGTAGTACCGTAACCGATGCGCAGTTTACCTTCAGAAAGCCAGTCGAACTGTTTCATGAATTTTTCTTCCGCCAGTCTCCATGCGAAAGCGCCGGAAGGAAAATAAGCCCAGCGATTGTCTTTCGGGAATTTGGAGGAACCATCCGCCCTGAAGGATAATGTGAGCAGGTAACGTGATTTAAAATTGTAATTCACACGACCGAGGTAGGATAACAATCCGCTGGCGGGCGCACCGGTAGGGGAAACGGTAACGGTACCCTGACCGAGTCCCTTGATGCCAAGTGCTTCCGTTGGCACCTGTGTTGCAGTGAAACCGTTCACTGATCCTTTAATGTCCTGCACAGTAAAACCTGCCACCACGTTCAGGCTGTGGTCCCTGTTGAATCTTCGGTTATACGTAAGCGTGTTCTCATTCAAAAGGTTGGTAAGATCGGTATTGGTGATGGAGCCGTTCACGCCCTGGTTATTGCGCGGGTGGCCGCCACGGGTTGATGAGTTGTTGAAGATCTCTCTTTTAATCTGGGTTTTGGTCATTCCACCGGTAACTCTCAGGCTGAGGAACCTGTTGATCTTGTAATTCAGGTAAGAGTTAACGATTAGGGTATTGTTGAAGACGGGGTTGTATTCGTTCCTGGTAGACAAAAGAGGGTTCATGCGGAAGTCAGTTGCGGGGTCCACACCTGGGTCAAAAAGCATGTCTTCCAAATTGGCATTGGCGGCGGAATCGCCGGTGATGGGCCTGTAACCCCAAACGCTGTACATCATGGTAGCGGTTGGACTTGATTGCGATTCTGCTGCAATGGTACCATATCTTTTATACGAAGTATAGTTGATATTCACACCAGCTTTGAATTTGCTGTTGATGGTCTGGTCCAGCGAAAGCCGGCCCTGGTAACGGCGGAAGCCGCTGTTGATGATGATGCCATCCTGGTCTATCAGGGAGCCGGAAATGGAATAGGTTGTTTTATCCGATCCTCCGCGGAGTGCGAGACTATGGCTTTGTACAAAAGCGTCACGGAAGATGAGGTCCTGCCAGTCAGCGCCTTTCACATCTTTATATGACTCGAGTGTTTTTCCATTATTCAAATAAATGGGTCCGTTTACGGAAGGGCTCATTTCGATCTGGTATTTCACAAATTCGTAGGGACTGAGCAGTTCCTGTTTTTTCAGGTTCTGGTGCATGCCCACCCAGGCATCGTAGGTCACCACCGGTGCGCCCACTTTTCCTTTTTTTGTGGTGATGATCACAACTCCGTTGGCGCCACGCGCACCGTAGATGGCGGTGGCCGAAGCGTCTTTCAGGATCTCGATCGATTCGATCTCCTCCGGATTAATGATATTGGCGGAGGCAGTCTCAACCGGGAATCCGTCTATCACGTAGAGCGGGGAATTGTCCTGCGTTACAGAATTGTTGCCGCGGATCACGATATTCATTTCACTGCCCGGCTGTCCATCCGATGAAGACACGTTCACGCCTGCCACGCGGCCGGCCAGCGCTTCCGCGAAAGTGTTCACGGGAGCTTTCTTCATGTCTGCAACATTGGCCTGCGCAACAGCGCCTGTTACATCTTTTTTCTTTACTGTTCCATAACCGATCACCACCACATCTTCCAGGGAAGTAGCGGATTCTTCCAGTTTTGCATTCATCACGGTGAGTGCAATGGGCAACCTGATCTCTTTGGTAAGAAAATTGGTAGCCGAGAAGATCAGCATTACATTGATGGAATCCGGGATCACCAGGTTGTACACGCCGCGCTCATTGGCGATGGCGCCCCAGGATTTTCCCTTTACCTGAACGGAAGCCCCCTCAACAGGCTCGCCTTTGGAATCTGTAACAATACCCGTAACTGTTTTGGAATAGCGCCTGGGACTTTCCTGGGCCGAAGCAAGAGCAACTACCAATACCAGGGAGGAGAGAAGACAGGTAGCTCTGGCAATTTCCGCAAATCGTTTTTTCATATGGGGTCTGCTTTAAAAACCGGATGTACGGACGCAATCAGCAAGGGTACATCGTTGAAATCATTAGACTTTGGTTTGAAAAAAAATTCGAACGATCCATTCATTCGATGGCCATGTACAGGAAAGATTTAGGTTTTAATGAACGTCATTGGATAGAGGCAGTGCGGTCAATGACCAGTTTGAAAGGTCAAATCTTTTGAAGTTTCGGTTCCCAAACAAATAAAATAGGCCCTATTTTCTGTGGGAACATTCCCATTTTGTGGGAATGTTCCCAGGAATTTGGGGAAATGGGAGCTGAATCAGTTTAATTATAACGTAAGTAAGGAATGGTTTAGCACCAGTCTTTATTCAGGCGCAGCATAGTGGTTACAGCCATCAGTACCGGAATTCCTAAGGTGAATAGTAGTATGATAGTAGTGAGATAGTAGTGAAATCATGGATTTTTAAACAGGGAGAGTACTGAGATAGTACTGAGACGGCAGTCAGAAAGTACTGAAGGACCTACTGAAAGCGCTGAAAAAATCTTTTAATCCTTTGCTGTACCCAGCATTCTAAATTCAAATAAACCCGCAGGTGGGTTGGAAATCAATGATTTGAATTGTGGAAAATCATAAATGACTCAATAAACCTATGACTTTCAATTGCTTGTAGTTGCCTGGTTGCTGCCTAATGGCTGATTAGTTGCCTGTGAATGGCTGCCAGATGGCTGCCGGAGTTACCAAAGGGTTATGCGGGGGGGCTGCCGGAGTTACAGAAGATGTACACGGGTATGACTTCAACAGTACCAGGGATACCCTTTGCAACTAAACCCTATATTTGCACCGTCTTTGAAAACCTGTCAGCCCCCTGGTTTTCTAAAATTCACAAAACTTAAGCAGTTCACTATTACTGATTGCTTCAATTAAAGCGATATTGCTTTTCATTGAAGCATTCGTGTATCGATTGTAAATAACTAAACCCCGATATGAAAAAAATTCCCCTGCTTTTGACCCTTACCATGATTTCCATTCTTTCCTTTGCCCAAAAACAAACTATCACCTGGGGCGAGGAATTCAAAATGAAAAAAGGCAGCTCTGACCTTACCGTAATTCACACAGACAAAAGTGGCGTTTACCTCCAGGAAGGACACCTGGCCATGAAATCCTATTTTGTTATCGGCGCTTCTTTCAGGGAATCCGCCACACTCGTGAAGCTGGATAAAAGCCTGAATGAACTTTATCGTACCGATTTCAATAAAGAACTCAAGGGAAAAGAATTCGTGGAATTTTTTCCGTTCCAGGACAAGCTCCTGATCATTGCATCCGAATACAGGAAAAGTGAAAAAACGATGGAGCTCTTCGGTGCCGAGATCGATAAAAATACCGGACTGACAACAGGCACCTGGAAACCGATCACCAGCTTTCAAAAAGACGACAAAAAATCGGAGATCGAATTCAAACTGATCCCCAATACCGATACAACAAAGATCATCCTCGTGAGTACCATCACCGGTAAGGAAAAGAACAGCTTCCTGGTGCAGGAGTTCGACGGTAGCCTGAAAGCGGCTTCCAAACCTGCTACTATCACCAATGAGTTCGAAGCAAAAACCTATCAGTTGGAAGATGTACTGGTAACCACCAATCGCAAAACCATCCTCGTTGGCCGCATAATGGAATACAGGCAAGGAAAAAAGAAAAAAGAGAAATTCCTGGACTTCGTCAATTACAATATCCGTATCTATGACGTTACAGGAAAACAGGAAAATGAGATCAATACCAATATCAAGGATAAATGGCTGTCCAGCACCAAACTGATGATGGGCAGGAACAATGAACTGATCCTTGCCAGCTTCTACAGTAAAGACAGAAAGAGCAAAACTACAGAAGGATTACTGGTGGAACGCATCGATCCTAATACAGCCAAAGTGCTTAGCTCCGCGGAAAAACAGATCAACAATTCCCTGATCACTACTGATAATGGTGAAACAGATAAAGAAGAAGATGATGATAAGGAAAGCAGGGAAGAAAGAAAAGAGAGAGAAAAACTGGCAAAGCTCAAAGATGAAGGTGAATCATTCTCCAGGTACATGAAATTCCAGAATATCTTCTATACCAAGGATAACGGACTGGTGCTGCTGGCAGAGGATTACCATGCATGGACCTACACCAGCGCCTCTACCAGAACCGGCACGAACGGGTTCGGGACCGGCTTCGACTACTATACCAATTATGTTTATGATTGCAGGGATATCATGATGGTAAAGCTGGATGCCTCCAACAATATCAGCTGGCTGCAGATCCTGCCTAAGAATCAACGGGAGTTCTACAGGGTGCCAGGGTCTGCTGGCATTAACTACAATTATTTCTTCGGTGGAGATGTCCGTCCTTTCTACGCTGGTTTCGGCGCTATCCAATCACCCAGCGGTATCCAGATCTTCTTCAATGACCGTCAGAATAATGCAGATGTAACCCAACCCGGGAAAAAAGTGAACCGTCTCATGAACTTCAATAAATCCGATTGCTTTGTAGTTACCCTGGATGAAGTAACGGGCAAGTTCCAGCGAAAATCTTTCTTCACCAACTGGAATATGCCGGTGATTGCCATGCCGCGCCTCGGCTCAGTGATTGGCAGTGAAATGTATCTGGTAGGACGGTACGACAGGTCCCTTGCCAAAACAAGAGTGTCTGTTGGAAGGATCACAACAAAATAAGAAAACAGGAAAACAATACCAGGGGCTGACAAAAAAGCTACCATCTTAGAATTTCAGGGAGCCCACTCGCCCGCCTTCCGGCGAGTTATTCAGTCGCCTCTGGCGACTCAGTGTTCGCCGGAGGCGAACAAATACAAGTCACTCGCCGGGAGGCGAGCGACTGCCAGCTCTCTGACCTTTTTAGTCAGCCCCGCTTTTCAGGGAATTCAATGTTCCGGGGGCAGCCGGCTGATCCGCCGATCTGTTTCGGGCTGGAAAAATGGCTATCTTCGCGGCCTGGTTTCACTATTAAACAAACAGGCTATTTGCCTACATCCGAGCCGTCATGAACATTGAATCAGCGCTGCAACAAATTTTACCAGCAGACAGGATCAAATGCAAACTCATCGATCTCATTTCCTTTGCCGCAGATGCGGGATTCTATTATCTCAAACCGCAGGCAGTTGTGAACCCGGTTTCAGACCAGGAGATCAGGGCGCTTTTCAATTTCTCCCATCAGCATAATATTCCGCTCACTTTCAGAACAGCAGGCACCAGCCTGTCCGGTCAATCCATCACAGATGGCATCCTGGTTGATCTCAGCAAATTCTGGAATTCGATACAGATCGAAGAAGAGGGAGCCCGCGTGCGCGTGCAGCCGGGAATTACGGGCGCTATGGTGAATGCCAGGCTACGCAGGTATGGAAAGAAGATAGGACCTGACCCGGCCAGTATCCAGTCTGCCATGATCGGCGGCATCGTTTCCAACAATGCAAGCGGTATGTGCTGCGGCGTACAGAAAAATGCTTACCACACTATTCAGTATGTAAAATTCATGCTGCCAAATGGACTTTCGTATTCAACTGAACTGTCACAGGACTATGAGCGGTTTGAGAACGAGAATACCAGCCTGGCCGCCTCACTTCGCTCACTACGGGATACTATCCTCAATGACCCCGCTTTATTTGAGCTGATAAGAGAAAAGTATAAAACGAAAAATACTGTCGGCTATTCCGTAAATGCCCTGATCGATTATGAAAAGCCACTGGATATGCTCGCCCACCTGATGGTGGGAGCTGAAGGCACCCTGGGTTTCATTTCAGAAGTGGTATTGCGCACAGTTCCCGACTACCCTGAAAAAAGTACAGCCCTGCTTTGCTTTACCGATATCCAAACAGCCTGCAAAGCCATTGCGCCGCTGATCGAATCCGGGGCGGAAGCAGTGGAACTGATGGACAATGCCTCCCTGCGGTCCGTTGCCCATCTGCCCGGCATTCCTGAAATCCTTGCGGCTTTGCCGCCCACCGGAGTGGCCCTGCTCACGGAATACCAGGCATACACAACCGAAGATATTACTGCAAGCCTGGAAAAGTTCAACAGGATACTCGATGGCTTCCCCTTTGCGATCCCGCCTGCATTCACGAATGACCCTGCCAAACAGGCTTTTTTATGGAAGGTCCGGAAGGGCATGTTCCCGTCTGTTGGAGCAATGCGTCTGAGCGGCACTACCGTGATCCTGGAAGATATTGCCGTGCCTGTGGTCCAGCTCGGTGATGCTATCCTGGACCTGCAACAACTCTTCACCAAATACGGATATCATGATGCCATCATCTTTGGTCATGCCAAAGACGGTAATATCCACTTCGTGGTTACACAAACCTTCAATCTAGCGTCTGAGGTTGAGCGTTATGACCGCTTCATCCGTGAGGTGGTGGAACTGGTGACCGGCAAATACAAAGGTGCACTCAAAGCGGAACATGGTACGGGGCGCAATATGGCGCCATTTGTGGAAACAGAGTGGGGGCCTGCCATCTATGATATCATGAAAACGATCAAGCAGGAAACCGATCCCCGTAACCTGCTGAATCCCGGCGTACTCATCTCTACTAACGGACAGGCGCATATCCAGCACCTGAAAGCTTTGCCGAAAGTGGAAGAGGAAGTGGACAAATGCATAGAGTGCGGCTTTTGCGAAGTGAAATGTCCGAGCCGGGACCTCACCATGACGCCCCGCCGCAGGATCGTGGCAAGAAGACAAATGGCCCTGTACAAGGAAACCGGCCAAACCAAAGAATACAAGGAACTCCTGGACCAATACCAGTACGATGGCCTGGAAACCTGTGCGGTTGACGGACTTTGCGCTGAAGCCTGCCCGGTAGACATCAATACCGGCATGCTGGTGAAACGTTTGCGCAAGGAGAACCACAGCAAACTCGCGAATGCTGTGGCCATGCGCGTGGCAAAGAACTTTGGCGCCACTACTACTGTTGTGGGCGCTGCCGTGAAGTCAGCCACCGTAGTGAACAGGCTGCTGGGAAAGAACGCCATGGTTAATTTGACGAAGGGTATGAAGAAGATAGTATCCTCTTCACCATTATGGAGCAACCAGGTTGCCCCGTCATCTCTTGGCAAAGTACAGAAAGCAACAAGTGGAAAAAAAGACGCAGATACCGTTGTTTATTTCACCACCTGCATCAACCGGAAAATGGGTGGCTCTGTTGCCGGTAAGAAATCGATGGCTGAGATCTTCATGAGCATCGCGGAAAGGTCCGGCCTCAGGATGATCATCCCGGATAATATCAATTCAGCCTGTTGCGGACAGATCTTTTCCTCCAAAGGATTTACTCCTGCATTTGAATTCACGGCCAATCAAACCATAGAAAAGCTGTGGGACTGGACAGAAAAAGGGAAATGGCCTGTAGTACTGGATATCAGTTCCTGCACTTATACCTTGCAGACCTGCCGCCCGCAATTAACGGAAGAGAACAAACGAAAATTCGACGCCATCAGGATCATCGATAGCATCGACCTGATAGCCGATCATATCCTGCCCCGCGTACAACTAAGCAGGAAAAAGAACAATATCGTGTTGCATCCCGTATGCACATTGCAGAAAACAAAACAGGAGTCCAAATTCCTGGCAGTGGCCAAACAACTGGCAAATGATGTTACCGTACCATTGCATGCAGGTTGTTGCGGAATGGCCGGCGACCGCGGTTTTCTCTTCCCCGAACTTACTCGTTCCGCTACAGCGGCGGAAGTGCAGGAAGTGAACCAATGCAGTTATGATGGGTATTACTCCAGTTCCAAAACCTGCGAAATGGCTTTGTCTGAAGCCTCAGGAAAGAATTATGAGTCCATCGTTTATCTTCTTGATGAATGTTTGTAATAGGCGATACCCATTGATTTTTATACTGAAAAAGTGAAAGCGGCGTTAAGAAAGGTCAGAAAATCCCTGTAGTCCATCCGGAAACTGGTAATTACGGGGAATTTCCTACATTTACGCAAAGCAATTGTTTTTTATATGGATAATTACAATCAGCCATCTCAGTATTATCAGTCCCAGGGCAATCAACAGGCCATGCCTCATGCCATTGCCAGGAATTTCCTTGCCAATGTATTCATGTGGATGTTCGTTGGGTTGGGTCTTTCAGCCTTGTTTGCATTATTGTTTATGAATACCCCCAGTCTGTTATTACAGCTGGTGGATTTTGAAACAGGAAAACTGAACATGCTCGGCTGGATCACCATGTTTGCGCCACTCGGATTTGTGCTGCTGATGTCTTTCGCCTTCAACAGGCTTTCTGCCCCCGTGATCACATTATTATTCCTTTTATATTCCGCCATCAATGGGATCAGCTTCAGCTTTATCCTGTTGACCTATACAGCAAACTCCGTTATCGGTTGCTTCGCTTCCGCTGCTGCGATGTTCGGTATCATGGCAGTGATGGGATACACAACTAAAAAGGATCTTACCAGTTTCGGACGACTACTCACCATGGCGCTGATCGGAATTGTGGTGGCGATGCTCATCAATATTTTCCTGAAGAGTGATACCATGGGTTATGTGATCAGCATCATCGGCGTGATGGTGTTCACCGGTCTCACTGCTTACGATGTGCAGAAACTGAAACGTATCGGCGAGGGTGTTGAATTTGAAGGAACACCACAGAGCCAAACAAAGAAGCTCGCCATCATGGGTGCGCTCACGCTCTATCTTGATTTCATCAATATCTTCCTTTTCTTACTGAGATTGTTCGGTGGAAGAAGAGAGTAATAAGTATATTAATTTTTTGTGGACCCTTCAGGCTTACCTGGAGGGTTTTTTTGTGGAGATATTCCGTCAGTATCGAAGTATTACTACAAATGCAAGCTGCTCTTCATTATAACTTACTAACAATGATGGGTACGTTAAATGAATAAATTATATTCGCGAAACCTTTACAAGAAATAACAGGCGCGTCTGCCAGCGTTGTCTATCCCTTCTATATTTTGAACCATTTTTCCGGATTCAAACCTACCTTAATTTATATTTATGAAAAACTCTTTGTGTATGCGGGCCTTTGGCCTGTTTGTACTGCTTTTGGCAAGTACCCATACCCAGGTTGTAGCACAATCTTATCCCGGAGGCGTCAGTGGCGCTGTGGTCTGGCTTAAAGCCGATCAGGGAGTAACTACTTCAGGCAACAATGTAACCACTTGGGTGAATCAGGCAGGAGGCACCAATTTCACCGGTACCGGCAACCCACAGTGGAATGCCAGCCAATTGAACTTCCAGCCAGGCGTTCTCTTCAACGGAAACAACCATGTAACCAGTAACGCCGGTATGCTCACTAACAATGGCGCGTACACGAAATTTGTAGTCTTCAAATATGATGGTGTAACGGCCAATAACCTCATCTCTTCCGGAACAGGAGGCAATCATGCGCTTTTCAGTAGCAATACCAATACGGACCTGATAATACATCATGGCGGCAATATCCTTACTGCCAATAATGTTGTAAACCCATCCAGGTATTACATAGCTACTGCAGGGTTCAGCAGTGGCGCTGCAAATGGTATGTATATCAATGTAGACGGAACTTTGAAAAAGAGCATCACCTCTTCTGCTCCTTACCTGGCAGGTCTCATACAAATCGGCGCACATGGTAACGGCAACCGTCTCACCGGCCGCATTGCAGAAGCCATCATTTACCCCAATGCGTTAACTACAGCCGCCAATGCCACCAGGCAGATACAATCTTATCTCGGGTTGAAATATGGTATTACACTTTCCCATAATTATCTCGCTTCAAATGCCGGCACTGTTTATGATATCAGCAGCTTCGGGAATAATATTGCCGGCCTGGGACGCGACGATAATTCTTCATTGAACCAGAAACAATCTGTAAGCATCAATGGCGGCCACCAGGTGATCATGAGCCTGGGCAGTATTGCCGCTACCAATGCGGCCAATTCCGGCACTATTGCAACAGACAGGCAATTCCTGGTTTGGGGCAATAACAATGGCGCACTCAATACTACTGCTGCACTTAGCGGCTGGACCAATGCCACTACCAGGCTCACACGCATCTGGAAGTTACAGAACACCGGCGCATTTGGTCAGCAGGTGACTGTACATTTTCCCGTTGCAGGCTTGAATGCTTTGCCCGGTAATAGTCCATACCTTATTTATAATACCAGCGCAACCCTGGACGGTGGCGGCACAGAAGTGGCATCCACTGGCACAACAACCATCAATGGTGTTGCATACAGGACCTTCCAGCTTACTTTCCCCAGCACCGGCACATTGTATTTCAGCTTTGCCGCAAAAATTGTGCATCCCGGCGATGTAGCCGGCGCTGCGGTTTGGCTGAGAACGGATGCCGGCCTGAATACTTCCGGCAACAATATTCTTTCCTGGACCAACCAGGTGAATGCTGCCAATAGTTTCAATGCTACCGGTAATCCTCAACTGACGCCGGCCAACGTGAATTTCAATCAGGGCATCCTGTTCAATAACAACAGGCTCAACAGTGCAGGGAACACACTCACCGGTAATAGTCCGTATACCAAATTTGTAGTGTTCAAATACGATGCGGTGAGCGGCAATAATATCGTTTCATCCTCTCCCGGCGGGAACACTGCTTTTTTCGGCGCAAATACTACCACAGATGTGGCGCTATGGCATAATGGAACCATCCTTAACGCCACCAATTCGGTTAATACATCCCGTTATTTTATAGCTACCGGTGGATTTACCAGGAGCCTCACCGGCGGCACCTATATCAATATCGATGGTACGTCCAGGGGTACTACCACTTCAACAGCTGCATACGTTACCGGAGGTACGGAGTTGGGTGGTCATAATGGAGGCGGGTCACCACTGAGCGGCCGGATCGCGGAAGTGATCCTGTTTCCGGCCTCACTCGGGAACAACACGGTAAATACGAGAAAAATAGAAAGCTATCTGGGCCTGAAATATGGTATTACTATCGGTCATGATTACCTGTCGTCCGATGGAACTACCGTCACTTATACAGCAGCAGGTTTCGGCAACAATATCGCCGGTATTGGCCGCGATGATAATACTGCGCTGTACCAGAAGCAGGGCAGGAGCATCAATCCCAATACACCCCAGGTGCTGATGGCCATTGGCGAGTATGCTACATCCAACGCATTGAACAACGGCATTATCCCCGCAGATAAACAATTCCTTGTTTGGGGAAACAATGGCGGAGCCGTTACCAGCACCACGGCACTCACTGGTTGGGCTACTACCAATACCCGCCTCAGTCGTACCTGGAAATTGCTGAATACAGGCGGATTCAACCAGCAGGTAACGGTGTACTTCCCTGTATCAGGACTTAATAACCTGCCCGGCACCAATCCTTACCTTGTGTTCAGTAACAGCGCTAGCCTGACAGGTGGCGGCACAGAGGTGGCAGCCAGTTCTACCGTTACCATCGATGGCGTTGCCTGCAAAGGTTTCAATGTTACATTTCCTACTACCGGTACATTGTATTTCAGCTTTGCTGCCAAAGCAGTGAACCCCGGTAATGTGGCAGGGGCGGCAGTTTGGCTGCGTCCGGATGCAGGCTTGCTCACCACCGGTAACAATGTAACCGGATGGGTGAACCAGTCCAATGCCGGCAACAGTTTTACGGCTACGGCCAATCCACAGCAGACAATCAACAATATCAACTTCCATCCGGGTGTTACTTTTAATGGCAGCAACTATATCACCAGCGCCAACACGGTACTGCCCGCAAATTCGGCCTACACTAAGTTTGTTGTTTTCAAATATGATGCAGCCAACACCAATAATATCCTTTCTTCAGGGGGTACCGGCAACAACGCTTTTTTTGGCAGTAATACGGCTACCGATCTGCATATCTTCCATGCCGGAAATATTCTTTCTGCCACCAATGTGGTAAATACTTCACGTTACTTTATCGGTACCGGGGGCTTCGCTTCCGGCGTGGCAGGCGGCACCTTTATCAATGTGGATGGTACCAACAGGGCTTCCGTGGCCTCCTCCGTGGGTTATGCGAGTTCCACCATGCAGTTGGGCGCACACCAGAATGGCAATAATCTATCAGGGCGTATTGCTGAAGTGATCGTGTATCCATCGGCATTGGCCAGTGGAAGTGTTGATACCCGGAAGATCCAGAGTTATCTCGGTCTTAAGTACGGTATCAACCTCGGGCACAATTACCTGGCTTCTGACGGTACTACCGTTACTTACGATATCGCTTCACACAATAATAATATCGCGGGAATTGGAAGGGATGATGAAGAAGGCCTGAACCAGTTGCAGGGCCGCAGTATCAATACCGGCACACAGCAGGTAGTGATGGCGCTGGGAAGCATCGCCAATTCCAATGCAGAGAACCTGAACAGTTTTGCTGCCGATAAACAGTGGCTGGTATGGGGCGATAACAATGCTGCTATCACCACTACCGTTCCTGTTACCGGGTTCGCAACGGTGAACAACCGCTTCACGAGGATCTGGAAATTGCAGAATACAGGAAATATGAACCAGGAAGTGACTGTTTATTTCCCAACTGCGCAATTGAACCAGCTTACTAACGCAGACAAATACCTGATCTATAATACCAGCGCAACGCTGACTGGTCCGGGCACTGAAGTGCTGGCCAGCGGTACAGCCACCATCGGTGGCATAGCGCATACGGCATTTACGGTAACCTTCCCAACTACCGGAACCATTTACTTCAGTTTCGCCAGCAAAGCGATCTTCCCCGGCGGCGTTACAGGAGCTGCCGTATGGTTAAGATCTGATGCAGGTGTAAACACAACCGGTACTGCTGTTAACAATTGGATCAACCAAACCAATACATCCAATAATTTCACTGCTACCGGTAATATACAGTTGAGCCCCGCTGCTGTGAACTTCAATCCATCCATGATCTATGATGGTAGCAGTTTCCTTTCCAGTGCGGCCAATGTAACTACCAATGCGAATGCCAACTATACGAAATTTGTAGTGTTCAGGGCTGCAGAAGGTGCTGGAGGACGCAACCTGATGTCTGCCTATAGCGGCGCACCGGGTACCGCGTTGTATGCTACAAGCAAAACATTGAGGGTACTGCACAGCGGTAACGCAGTGGCTACAATGACTTTAGGCAGTCTCAATACAGGCAGGCAGTATCTTGGTACGATGGTTTTCAGCAATGGCACTGCCAATGGTACGTTGCTGCGGCAGGATGGTGTTACCGGTGTGGCTGTTACCAGTTCTTTATCGCATAGTATAGACAGGCTGCAGATCGGCGCTTATAACAGCGGTAATCAACTTTCGGCCCAGAGTAATATTGCCGAAGCCGTAATGTACAATACTGCTCTCGATGCGGCCAGTTATGGAAAAGTGGAATCCTATCTCGCTCTCAAATATGGCATCACACTGGGATCTGATTATACTGCCACTGATAACAGTACCGTATATGCGATCAGCGGCTATGGCAATTCCATTGCCGGAATCGGTCGAGATGACAATACCGGTCTGAACCAGCGCCAGAGCCAGAGTGTGAATCCCGGCAGTCAGGTGGTGATGGCGCTGGGAGATGTGGCCGCTACCAATGCCGCCAACAGCAATGTAATCACTTCAGATCTTCAGTTCCTGGTCTGGGGCGACAATAATGCTCCCGGTTTCAACTACAATACGGGCATTAGTCAGAAAAGACTCACCCGCACCTGGAAACTGGAAAACACGAATAACTTCGATCAATCATTAACGGTTTACTATCCCGTAACAGGGTTGAATGGACTGGGACCTGCGCCCATGCTGATCTACGGTTCTGTTGCATCACTCGATGACGGCAGCGCTGCGCAGGTAACTGCCGGCGGCATCGTGGAGATCAATGGTGAATCCTTCCGTTCTTTCCAGATCAGTTTCCCCATTACCGGCACACAGTATTTCTCATTTGCCGGAAGCATCGAACCTGAGATCTGCGGCAATGGCATAGATGATGATCTCGATGGTTATACTGATGATCTGGACGACGCCTGTGCGCCTATTCCCGGCTGTACAGCAGCAGCACCGCCATTAACCAATTTCTCCATTTCACAGGAGTGGCTGAGCACCAATAACGGAGCGCTTGCAGCTTCTGTATCGCCCACTGTGGCAGATCTGGATGGAGACGGCATTCCTGAAATACTCGCGGTAAGAGCAGGCGGCGCCGGCATCACTTATTTCAAGGGCGATGGATCCAATGCCGGCAAGAACTCAGTGGACTATAATATCCAGTTGCCACAAAGGGTGAACCAGTCTACCATGCAACCAGCCGTTGCAGATATAGACCGAGATGGAGCTCCCGAAGTGATTGTGGTTGGCAACGATGCTTACGTATATGTTTTCAACAACATATCGGGTAATGCAAATAGTTACAAATTCAAAAGCACAGATACAGTCACCACTAAATTCAGCAACGGTTCTCCCCGCATAGCCGACATTGATGAAGATGGCATTCCTGAGATCATCGTTGGTTTGGATGTGTTCCAGTTCAACTTTGGTGAGGGCCGCCTGATCAAAGCTGTGGATGGCCCCAACTACCTCACCTCCGGCAACAGTGCCCGGGCCCTGGGTGCGGAATGGGGACAGGACCCGGTTGTGATCGATATCCTTTCTGCCAATCCCGGCAAAGAGATAGTGGCAGGTTCACGTGTGTATGGAGTGGACCTCCATGCAGGCACCATCACCACACTGGCTAACCTCAGCACCATTGCCGGTGCAGGAGTGATCCCGCTAAACGATGATGGCCCAACAGCAGTTGCCGACCTGGATTATGATGGACAGCTGGACATTGCTTATCCCAACGGAACACATATGGTGATCTGGGACCCTGCAGCCGGCACACTCAAAATGAGAGCGCCTTATGCAAATAATGGACAATTATTCAGAGGTGCGCCAACTATCGCCAATGTGTACAATGAGCAGGTGATAGATGGAATGCCAACGGACCTTCCGGAAGTGTTGTTCAATTCCAATCTCCGTATGCATGCTTTCAACCTGAACAAAACTTCAGGTTCTGTATGGAGCCTGGTCACCGCCGATGCTTCCAGTGAAACAGGCGTTACTGCCTTCGATCTGAATGGCGATGGCATTTTGGAAATTATTTATAACGATCAGGATCTGATCCGCGTGGTGAATGGCAATACAGCTACACCATCTAATATCGCTACTTTCAATTCCGGCACTGCCACCTGGATGGAACATCCCGTAGTAGTAGATGCAGACAATGATGGTGCTGCCGAATTCGTTTGTGTGTCCGGAGCGTCCAGCGCCTTCACTGGTAACCTGCGTGTGTTCGGCGCAACCAACGGCACAACCCCCTGGCAGAATACCAGAAAGATCTGGAACGGCCGCGGCTATCGTCCCAAATCCATAAGTGATGATCTTACCATTCCCGTGAAGGAACAAAGCATCATGCTGCAATATCCTTCCGGTTCCGGCAAATACCCGCTGGATGTGTTCAATGCACAGGTAGATCCAAGATTGCTGGACCCCGGTATCATTGCAGCTTCCGATCTTTCCGTGGCGGAACTGGTGGTGCCTGAAAGTGAGAACGATTGCGAGTTCCAGCCTGCAACCACTACACTGATCTTCAGCTTGTCTAATAACGGATCGGCCGCCACTCCTGCAGGAACGCCTATCCGTTTCTATATAGGCGATCCACGTAAAGCAGGCGCAGTAAGGCTTTCCACTACCCGTGAACTGGCAGCCAACCTGCCCGTGGGCAACACCATCAAAGACACGGTAACACTTGATCTGAGCAGTTTCACCGCTCCTTACAGTATCTATGTGGTAAGTAACGATGATGGCTCAGCCACCATTCCATTCACCCTTCCCATAATCGCCGCCAACGCGAAAGAGTGTGAATACAATAATAACATCGATTCTATCGTACTGTCGCCCGTACCTGCCGACTTCGGCAACCTGGGCGCCACCTGGACCGCAGCCAGTGCCAGTATCCGCGCAGTTGATGCAGCATGGCTCGGTATCGATCAACCCAACTCCGAATGTGCAGCTGTTGAAACGGATGGCGCCGATGGCCTCGTAATGACCGCCGGCAATACCGCCGGAAATGGCTCGAGCGCCGCTCCCTGGATCATGAAAGGCATCGACACCAGGGCTGACTTCACCCTCACCGTGAATGGAAGCGGTACTCCCAAGCCGGTATTCTATGCCGTCTGGTACGATGTGGATGGTAATGGCAGCTTCATTGATGATCTGGACCTGTTCACCACCGGTAGTGTAACACATGGCAGCCCGGTTACCACCGATTTCTCCTTTATTGTGCCGCCAGCCATTGGCGCTACCAACGGAGCTATCAGGGTGATCGCCACTGCCGTAGATCCCGGCTTCACCAAAGCAATGAATGGCGAAGGCAGCTTCGTGAACGGAGAGGTGGAAGATTATTTTATCAACTATACGCCACCGTTACCTATCACGTTGAAAGACTTCACTGCAACATCAACCGGTAATTGCTCCGTTCAACTGAAATGGACCACTTCCATGGAAGCCAACAGCAGCCACTTTGAAGTACAGGCATATGACGGAAAGGAATTTGTAACCATCGCTACCGTTCCTTCCAACAATATTGCAACAGGGGCCAGCTATCATTTCATGCATAATGTTACACAGGAAGGTGATGTCAACTACAGGCTGAAGCATTTCGATATCGATGGTAAATACCAGGTCAGCCGCGTTGCCACTGCAAAATCCGTGTGTACCGATATCGCAGTGCGGATGCTGCCCAATCCTGTGGTGGAAACAACTGTGTTCAGCGGATTGAAAGCAGGCGACAGGATACTGATCTATAATGCCGATGGTAAGCTGGTGATGGAAGCGAAAGCAGCAGGGGCCTCATATACCATCAACCTGAAGAAACTGCCAGCCGGTATGTACATGGCGCAGATCATCAGGAATGGCGTATCCATCACTACTGAAAAGGTGATAAAAGTAAATAAGTAATATTCCGTAGCCATGTAGAACAAAGAACCCGCTCAAGAGATTTGAGCGGGTTTTTTTGTTGAGACGGGAAAGAATATTATCAGCCCGGGCTTACAATTGCCGGGCTGATAATTTTTCAGGATCTGGTCCGTATTATTTCTTCTTCTGTTCCATCATTCCCGGGTATACGGTACCGGTAGCTGATTTCAATTCAATGCCCAACAAATAGGCAATGGTAGGCGCCACATCCGTCAAACTCATCACGGGGATCACGCCACCTTTTTTGATGCCGGCGCCACTTGCTACAAAACCTGTTTGTATCTCTGTGAAATCAGGATAATATCCATGCGTACCGCCTTTACCTGTCCTGAATTCTTCTCCGGTTGATGCGCTGTTGAAAGTGATGCCCTGTACGGCGGCCAGCGCCAGCACAGCTTCAGGATCACAACCTGATTTCACCAGCTCAGGTTTTTCTATGATACGGAATTGCTTTTTGTATCCTTCAGGAAGTTCTTCCAGCATTTGACGGACCTGTTGAAGCGTAGCCTTATCATTCGGATTTTTCAGTCGAAGGAAAGCCGCGCCGCCGGTTGGGATGAACCAGGCTTTCCAATCGTCTTTTCCTTTTCCAAGCAATCCTTTTTTAGCCAGCCAAACATTGGGTGCGAAACTGGAATGCGTGTCCACAAATCCATGATCGCCTGTTACGATAATGGCTGTACTGTCTTTGATGCCTGCTTTCTGCAAAGCGTCTGCGAGAATGCCAACGGCATTGTCAGCGCCGGAGATGGTCCTGCGGAGCAGTTCACTTTCGCGGCCTTCTGCATGTTGAGTGCCATCCGTGCAGGGCAGGTGGATGGTGAGCAGGTTGGGCTTGTAAGTGCGGATGATATAACCCGCGATGCGCGCCAGGTTCTGGTCCATACTCGGAGAGCTCAGGTTGTAATCATTGATCTGCATTTTCCCTGTAGCGTTTTCCACTACTTCTTCAAACAATCCTTTTGGCGTGGCGTATTGCGCTGTGGCGCCGCGACGGTCGGAAGGATTCTCCTTATTCCAAATTTCAGGGATATTGTAATCGATGGGAGCGCCAACGGAAACCGGCCAGGATACCGATGCAGACTTCATTCCGGCATTGCGAACTGCTTCCCAGATTGTCTCGGACCGGATCTGTTTGGTTTCGGTGTACCATTGTCCACCTTCACCGCCGGGAGCAGGAATGGTATTGTACAGGATTCCATGTTTGGAAGGCGTTACGCCCGTTACGAGCGTGGTATGTGAAGGGTAAGTAACGGTGGGGAATACACCATTTACGCCCTGCGCATATACACCGGCTTTGGCCATTTGCTGCAGGTGTGGCGTAGCCCAAGCCGGGTCTTTATAAAAATCGGAACGGAACCCATCGATACTGACCAGTATTACATATTTCGCTTTTTGCTGTGCCACAACACTGGAGTAGAAAGCACAGGAAGCAACCAGGAGGGCGATGATCTTATTGCGCATGTTTCGGATTAATTTAAAAATGGAAAAATCTCTTTGGCTGATTTGTTTTGCACCAGCACTTTGTTCATATCGTATTTCATGGTAATGATGCCGGTACCTGCTTCAACACTGAAGTCGTCCATACCACGATTGAGCGGAATGAAGGAGGGAAGCTGCTTTTGAATATGTTCTTCTTTTACATTCGGGTTGTTCAGTTGTTCTGTTTGCGATACAGGGAATTTGATACCGAGATCAGCCATGCGTCGGCCTTCGCTCATGAAGATCTCCTGGCGGAGACGGTAGAGGATGTACATCATTTCATCCTGTGTGGCGGCTGCATCGATGTCTGCATCTGTTACTTTGGTGCCGGACACCGTATACGCGTTCACTTTTCCTGCGTTGCGATTCAAAACATAACCATCCCTTGGTGTATCGTTTTCGTCGAATTTCACCTGAACGGCCGTGAGCGGATAGTCTTTGCGGTTGCCGCCGTTGCGCGTTTCCTTGCTGTCGTCAACAGCAGTAACGGTGCGGAGGTTCACCACTTCGCTGATCATATTCTTCATGGTCTGACGTGCAGTGGGAAAATCGTTTGCCGCGATCTGTGCTTCGGCAAGGATCAGGTAAGCTTCTTCTCCTTTGGCGATGGCGATGGGCTTTTGTTCCGCTGCGGCCACACCGGTATTGAAATACTTGGGATCGAGGAAATCCAGTCGGGGCAGGGGTGCGAAGCGGTTGGGCTGCGCAACGAACATGCCTGTTTGCATTTCATTGCTTACGCCTCCGTTCTGTCCGTCGTACTGCACCTGTAACAACACATTTTTATGCGCAAGCACCTGTGTGGCGAGATTGGAAGCATTCACGGCATCGCCTAACCGATAATAAGTGCGGGCTTTCAGTAAGGTATAAGCGATCTTCCTGCCGGCATCGGGCTCATTGGCAATGGCATCATCCCAGAGGCTGAGCGCTTTTTGCAGGAGTTGCTCCGAGCTGGAAACCTCGCCGAGTGGACTGGTGGGCAGGGCCACAAACATCTCGCCGCTCAACAGGTAGGAATAGGCAAGCGCGAAATACATGATGGCCTTATCTGCTTCCGTAGTTGCAGGATCGGTGGGAACCACTTTCTCCAGTCCATACACCGCCATTTCACGCAGGCGTTGTACTTCCATCTGTGACGTGTTCACGTCCACATCAAAATAATCTATTTGTGGAATATCGAACACTTTGCTGTTCTGTGTATAGTTGTTGAAATAATTATCGGAGATCAGTTCCGCATTCACTACAACAGCATTGGTGGTAGTGGCGAGCTGTCGCTTGATGCCGCCGGCCCAGGTTTTGGCGGCATTTGGCTCACCCAGGAATTTGTCTTCGGTGAGGTAGGGGTTCTTCACGCAGGATGGCAGGGCCAGTGTGGCTGCCAATCCAAAAAACAAAAAATATCGTTTCATAATAAAATGATTTGAGTTGAATGGATCTGCTTAAAAATTGAAGCGAACGGTTCCGATGAATTGACGTGGTGCGGAATACGTAGCATAAGAGATACCGCCGGTGGTGGCGCCGCCCTGCCCCTGTGCCGATCCGCTGATGGTTGCTTCCGGATCGAAAGAGGAAGATGCGAAATTGAGCGGGTTCATGGCAGAGAGCCCAATGGTCAATCCTTTGATCACGCTGCTCTTTGATGCTGATTTGATATTGTACAAGAGACCGATTGTTCTTACTTTGATGAAGTCTGTTTTTTCAATGAACATATTGGTAAAATTGAGCCAGTTCAGGCGGCCATTTTTATCAACTTCCGCCTGTGAGATCTTGCCATTATCGGCTCCGTAATTATAACGGAACTGGGCATCCCAGTTATTGGCGGATGCGCCTGACTGGTAGTCTGCATTGGCAAAAAAGGTGAACTGTTTGTACTGTACATTGATGCCCATGCTGCCGAAGAGATCAGGAATGGTGGTGCCGAGGTAAGACTGTGCCGTGAAAGACTCCAGTGTGCCGTCTTTACCGAATACGCCATAGTTACCACGGATATAACCAACCGGAAAGCCTTCCTGCACCACGGTTTGAATGGTACGGGCACTGAAGCCGTTGATATTGAAAGGAGCCCTTCCGCCTGAACTGAGTACGCGGTTGTATAAGGTGTTCACGGAAAAATTAAGGCTGGCAGTGAGGTCTTTTGTTTTCACAGGAACCAGCACGGTATTGAATTCCCAGCCGCGGTTCAGGATCTTGCCTACATTGTAGTTTTGAGAATTGAACTGACCGGTGGAAGGAGCGGCCGGAACGATGAACAGCGCGTCGTTGGTAACGGAGCGATAGAAACCTGCGGAGAAACGGATACGGTCGTTCAGGAAAGCGAGGTCCATACCAAATTCTGTGGTCTGTGTTTTTTCTGGTTTCAGGGCGCTGTTTCCTGGTTGTCCAAACCATGCGATCTGCTCACCAAGGAAGCCACCGGCATTCATCGTCCTTTTATTTGACCAGGGTGAGGGCAGGTTACCTGCAATACCGAAGTTGGCGCGCAGCCTGGCCGATGAAAGAACGTTCAGTAATGGTTCAAACCATTGTTCTTCACTCAACAGGTAGCTGACACCTGCTTTGGGATAATATTGAATGCCGATCTCATCCCCAAAGGCAGGGTTACCGTCGCCACGCACCCCAAGATCGAGGAAGAGCTTGTTCTTATAGCCGATATTTTCCTGGAGATAAACACCATAGTTGACAAGCTCTCCGTAGTAATCAGTGGCATTCCTGATGGCTGCGGTTGAAATGAAACGCATACCATCACGAAGATTGGTGCCGGAATAACTTACCTGCTGGTCGTCTGTTCTGAAGAACTGGCTGCCCACGGTGGTTACGAGTGAGAAATCGCCCAGCTTCCAGGTATGTTGAGCATTTGCTTCAAGCGTGATGCCCATGTATTTTCGCTCGCTGTTGGTGATGGAGCCCTGGTCAAACACCTGTTTGCCGGTAGTATGTGAAATATAGGCGTTGGTGGAAACCACCTGGTCTTTCATCACGCGATAATCGATACCGCCAGCTACTTTCACTACCAGGTTTTTGAAGGGTGTGTATTTGAACGTTTGTGAAGTGGTGAAGCGGTTCACGCGGATCTGATCGTCCTGTAATCTTTCAGCCTGATCAACATAATTCTTAATTACCTGGAAAGCGGAATCCGTGAGTTCATCCAGTTTGTTGTTGAACCTGGGGCCGGTGATAGCGCTGGCGCCGCTTTCAGCGAACCACAGACCCGTATAGCCGCCCTGGTTACCGTTGCGGTTCCTTTTGTATTGATTGTTCACGAACATGAAAGAACTTTCATACATCACTTTCTTTCCCAGTGGTGCGCGGAAGCCGCTGCTGAAATCGATCTTACGGTTGCGGTTCTGGTTATGCAACATCACACCGCTGCTGTTGAGAAAATTTCCCGAGAAGCTATAACCGAATTTATCACTGCCGCCATTGATGGCCATATGGTATTTCTGGTAGGTCCCTGTTTCGAAGAGCAGGTCTTTGGTGCGATCGAAGAACAGGAAATCATTTGTTGATTTTTCCACTCCGATCTGTGCTTCTGCTGTTATGCTGGTGCCGTTCCTGCTTCCTTTTTTGGTGAAGATCTGGATCACGCCATTGGCGGCATCGGAACCATAAAGCGTGGTGGCTGCGCCGCCGTTGATATATTCCACTCTTTCAATATTGTCCATGGGAATATCCGCGATTGAGCTGATGGCCGCGCCCTGCGTGCTGCCGCCGCCCACAGTGGCTGCCGTATTGAGATTGTCCATCCGCACGCCATCCACGTAAATGATGGGCGTGGAATTCATCATGGCGGAGCTTACGCCACGGGCGCGGATGATGCTGGTGGCGCCTGACTGACCGCCCGTTAACCTGATCTGTGCATTGGGTAGTTTGGATTGCAGCAACTGATCGAAACGGCCGGAAGGGATATTTTCCAGCTCGGAAGATTTGATGGTGGTTACATTGGAACTCAGTCTTCTTTTGCTGATATCTGCGCCCTGGCCTGTTACCACCACTTCATCCAGTTGATTGCTTTTTTGTGTGAGCCTGATGAGCAGTGAGTTCTTTTCACCGGATTTTTTTACCGTGTAGGCTTTGAAAGCGTTGGCTTCGTATCCTACAAAAGAAAAACTGAGATCATATTTATTGCCGGGGATAAGGGATTTGAAAACGAAGATGCCTTTGTCGTTGGTAAGTGCTGTGTACTTTTCTTTTTCGTTGCCCGGAACGCGACGGGCTTCCACGGTTACGCCGGCAAGGAGATCGCCTTTGTCTGACATCACTGTGCCGGAAACTTCCACGCTTTGCTGGCCGAAGCCCTGTAGCGTCATCAGCAGTAGCAGGCAGCAGGATGCTATCCACTGAAGTTGTTTTTTGAAGTGTTGAGCCTGAACTTTCATAACTACATATTTTAATTGAACTGTTAAGCAATAGGGTGGCTGTTGCATGCCGCAGCTGCGGATGCAGGATGTAAAAAGAGAAATGGATAATGCTTATTGGTTGGGGGCTTTCTCTATGGAGAAGCCTCCTGGAACGGTTGTTAGTATCAGGTCGTTCATTTGGGCAATCGCTTGTAAGATCACAGGTAAGGAATCTTTATAGAATATTGTGCCCGTAAAGCCAATTCCGTTGAGGTCTGTGGCCTTATGCCTGATGGATACTTCATGATGCTTCGCCAGTTGGTCCAGTACCTGCTCCAATGGTGTATTATCGAATTCCATTTTTTCTGCCGGAGCAATTACAGGTGGATTGATGCTGATTTCGGTTTTCCTGGTTTCTTCTTTTCCTGAAATGTTCACCAGGCTGGAAGCTGCATCGTAATTCATTTGCTGGCCGGGTAAGAGGTAAACATCGTTCTTCCATCCCGGCAGGGATTTTTTTGTGGCGCGCACCACTACTTTTCCCGTCAGCAACTGCACGCGTACTGCTGCTGCCTTGGTGGTGATCCTGAAAGATGTGCCGAGGGCGGTGGTAGACAGGTTGCCTGTGTACACTGTAAAGGGACGTGATCTGTCTTTTGCAACTTCGAACAGGGCTTCACCTTCCAGGAACAGGTCCCGCTTTGCAGAATCGAATGCTGGTTTGAATTTCAGAGAAGCTGATGGCGCCAGCAAGACTGTGGAGCCGTCCGGCAATTGTAATTTTTGTTTATTGCCTGAATTGTTCTGGTGTTGCTGCCAGGGTTCCTGTGGTGTATTTCCGGTAGTCGTTTTTTCCACTTTCGCCACCTGGCGGATACTTTCTGTGTTTTTCTTTTCTGGTAGGTAAAACCAAATCGAAAATGCAAGAATGATCACTGCGGCTGCCCATGGCATCAATTTGATCACAGCTGGTTTTTGTGCAGGGATATTGTCTTCGATATTCCGGTACATGTCTTCTGCAAAGTAATTGTTCACCGGCCCTTCTTCGGAAGCCTGCATCCAGTCTGGGTAAAACCATTCGTTCAATATTTCAGGATGCTCCGTCAGATACTGGTGCACTTGTTTTGCTTCATCAGCATCACAACGGTTGTTCAGAAATTTTTCAATAATGGTTTTATCGATTGGCATGTAACAAGGTTGAAACTAAATACGTGTGAAGGAAAAGGAATCCCTGCCGGTAACATTAAGATAATATCAGCAGTAGGATGATGCTCCAGATGGTAGTGATCATCGTGCGGATAAAGCGCATGGCTTTCCAGAGATGGTCTTCCACTGTTTTGACAGACACGGAAAGTTTGCCGGCAATCTCCTGGTTAGAGAAGCCGTGCATCATTTTCAGGATGAAAACTTTTTTCCGGATGGGAGGGAGTTTGTCCATTGCCAGCTTGAAATAATTGCTGGCTTCTATCTGAAGCGAAGCGGCTGGCGCTGTATCCGGTAAATCGAATTCTTCAACCGCACTGAAGTATTTTCTATTGGTGGCCATTTTTCTCAGGTGATCTATCCAAACACTGTTGGCCATGGTGAAGAGTTGTACATCCAGCGGATGCTGGTCTGAGAGCGTATTGCGGTGCTGCCATAGCCTGATGAAAAGTTGTTGTGTAAGTTCCGTGGCTGTTTCATGTACAGCGGCGCGTTTCAGGAAATAACGGAAAATCCTGGCGTGGAATTGATCGTACACTGAACGGAACGAGCCTGCATCTATTATCCTGAGATCATTCATTGCTACCTGATAGATGATGGAATGGGTGTATCGTCGTTTCGGGCTGCAAGTTGAGGATAATATGAACGGAAAGAAATTATCTATTTGTTAAGTGGGACTGGTAATGATATATTAACCTGGGAATGGCCGCCACCATCCATTTCCGCATGTCGTAATTCTTCCCGTACTTTACATTTTATAAACCAGCAACAATGGGATATTACATCAGAGTTTTAGGCACACAGGACCCGGACATTCATATGGATGAATTAATGGAAGGACTCGTTTCAGAAGAATTATCTGCCAAATTCGCTTTCGATGAAGGCGAAGAGCCCGGGAAATGGACCGTGATAGACATCCTCAATGAAGAAGGTGATCACCTCGCCCAACTGGAAAGGAATCCCGTACTGCCCGGCGAACTCGGACAAGATGAGCTGGACGAATTCCGGGAATTCATCCTTGAAGACAAGCCGCTTTCTGCAGCACAATGGCTTACTTCTTATTTCGATAAAGTAAAAGTGATCTATGCCATCCAGATGCTGGACGCATCCTTCGAAGAAGGGAATTATGAAATAGTGGCGAATATCAAATCTACTATCTGGAACAAGGTGGGTGGTATTTTACAGGCAGATGATGAGGGCTTTTCCAATGAAGATGGCTACCATATTCTCTGGCAGTTCGCTGATGATGTAACAGGCAACTGGAGTTGCGCCGTGCTGAATGAAAAAGGAGAGTGGGAGCGCTTTGTGATGGACCTGGGCGATAAAACGCAGCGTATAGAATTCCAGGAGGGTAAAGTGCCGAAGAAAGCAAAGCAGATCTGACAGTGACGATCCCATAATGTTGAAAGCCTGGTGAAACTGCTACAAGGTTATTACCTTTACCGTTATGGCCGGCTCTTCCAAAAAAACGAAAGACTCCATCCCTGTTCTCAATATCAGGGAGTTCCTCTCAGACCAGGAGGCCGAGCCCGGTTTCCAATACCACGAGATCTCCGGCGCCCGCAGTATTGAGAAATTTCACAAGCACGATTTTTTTCTTTTTCTACTTTTTGAAAAGGGGAGTGGTACCCATTCTATCGATTTCACAGATCATAAAATAACGGATCACCAGGTGCATATCCTGTTCCCGCACCAGGTTCATAAGTGGAATCTTGGCGCCCGCACAAAAGCGTATCAGCTGATGATCAGTAAAAGGATCTTTGAAACTTTTTCTGCTTCACTTGATCTATCCTTTTTACTCTATCAAAGCCATCCCGTTGTTCAGCTTACACCGAAAGCATTTCATTTATTGTTCTACGAATTCCAGTCCATCCGCATGGACCTGAAACATCGTCCTATCAGTTGGGACCTGATCTATCTGCGCAGTAATATTATTGCTCAGCTGGTGAATCGCGAAGCGGAGCAGAAATTCAAAGACCTGGGCCTGTATCAAAAAACACCTGTGCTGCAACGTTATCTTTCACTGGTAGAACAGCATTTCAGAGAAGAGAAGTCTGTGGCATTCTATGCAGGGTTATTGCATATCACGCCCAATTACCTGAATATTCTTTGCAAGCGGCAATTCCAGGTATCGGCCATGTTCTTCATCCAGAAACGGGTAACGCTGGAGGCTAAACGAATGATCCTGTCAACCGATATGAGCCTGAAGGAAATTGCCTTTGAGCTCGGATTCAAAGACCCTGCCTATTTCTCGAATTTCTTCAGGGCTCAGACAGGATCATCGCCCCGCGGATTCAAGAGGGAGTTATAAATTTTACAAGTATTGGAATGATTTACGCACCCTTCCTCCGCAGTTGCGGCGTAATTTTGAGTCAAACTGAAAGGAATGTACCAACATAATATTTCAAGGAAACATTTTATCAGGAATGCGTCCGCGCTGGTAGCTGGCGGAACAGGATTGATGCTGGGTGGTAATGTGATGGCGGAAGAAGGATCGTCAACACAAAGCACTACAATCCCTGATCAAAAGAACTATACCCTCAAAAATGTAAAACTGGAAACCGGTTTTGAATATGAAGAAGGGGAAGTGATCGGTACCAAAACAGAGCTCTTCCTTATTAAGATCGCAAATGGTAGGATTTCTGCTATTCTTCCGAATGACACTAATGCCAAAGCTGTAGACGCTAAGGAAATGCTGATGTTGCCTGCATTCAGGGATATGCATATCCACCTCGATAAAACTTTCTATGGCGGTCCCTGGCAGGCTCGCAGAAAGAAGAACAGGAGCGTGCGTGATATGATCGAACTGGAACAAAAGATCATACCTGAATTACTGGAAACATCCACTTACCGTGCGGAGAAGCTGATCGAATTGTTGCAATCCAATGGAAGTGATTTCGCCAGAAGTCATGTCAATATCGACCCTACCTCCGGTCTGAATTCACTGAAGAACCTGCAACTGGCCCTGCAAAACAAAAAAGACAGTTTCGGCGCAGAACTGGTGGCATTCCCGCAACATGGGTTATACTACACCGATAGTACCAGCCTTATGCGCGAAGCTGCAAAAATGGACATTGATTTTATCGGCGGCCTCGATCCGCAATCCATCGACGGAGATATACAACGAAGCATCAACTTCACCGTTGACCTGGCCATGGAATTTAATAAGGGGATCGATATCCACCTGCATGAAAGCGGGGAATCAGGATTGAAGACTGTTGAATACCTCATTGAAAGAGTGATGGCCAATCCGCAATTGAAGGGAAGAACCTTTCTTAGTCATTGTTTCGTACTGGCAAGACTGGACAAAACCAAACAGGAATCTATTGCAGACAGTCTCTCAGGTGCAGGCATCGGAATCGTGTCCACTATTCCATTTGGTAATACCATCATGCCAATTCCAACATTGTATAAATATGGGGTTACCGTTTTTACCGGCAACGATAGTATCATCGATCACTGGAATACCTTCGGCTCGGGCAGTGTATTGCAGAAAGCGAACCTGATGGCGCAGCTCTACGGTCATTCCACGGAATTCGATCTGTCGAGAAGCCTGAAACTGGCCACCGCCAACGTTTTGCCACTGGACGATAAGGGCAATCGCCAATGGCCGGTCACCGGAGATAAAGCTAACCTGGTATTCGTTGATGCCAGTTGTTCGGCAGAAGCGGTGAGCAGGATCTCGCCTGTACGTTCATTGGTTCATGAAGGAAAGATCGTTTTCACTCAATAAATTTGCAGCTGAATCCGGCAATGATGATGGCATCCAAACCTGCGCTCTCAAAAAGTACACTCTGGCTGATGACCATCGCCACGGGAATGATAGTAGCCAATAACTACTACAATCAGCCATTGCTCGGGCTGATGGCGAGGGATTTTGGGGTGCCTGAATCCAGGATAAGCAATATTGCCATGCTTACGCAGATCGGTTATGCGATGGGGTTATTGCTGCTGGTGCCGCTGGGCGACAGGCTTGAGCGGCGTCGCCTGATCCTTTGGGATATAGTGGCCATCATCGTGTCGCTTGCAGGTATGATGCTGGCGCCATCCGTTGAGTGGTTGTTTGCTGCAAGCTTCCTGGTGGGTTTCACCAGCATTGCTCCGCAATTGTTTGTCCCGATGGCGGCGGAGCTGGCTCCCAAAGAAAAACAAAGCTCCGCAATCGGGATGGTGATGAGTGGATTGTTGGTAGGTATCCTTTTATCCAGGGTATTGAGCGGATTTGTAGGCGAGTACCTGGGCTGGAAAGCCATGTACGGCATCGCTATAGGGTTCATGCTGGTATTGGGAATCCTGATCTGGCGCAGTCTCCCTGAAGTGCAACCGAATTTCGCAGGGTCCTACGCAGAACTGATGCGGTCGCTGGTTTTCCTTACAAGAACGCAACCCGTACTACGGCTGGCCGCTTTTCGCGGGGCTACTGCCTTTGCAGCTTTCAGCGCATTCTGGATAACCCTTGTTTTTCACCTGGAAGAAGCGCCCTTTCTTGCAGGGCCGTCCGTTGCCGGTTCTTTCGGCATCATTGGCGCAGCGGGAGCGCTGGCGGCTGCTGTGGTGGGCAGGATCGCGGCTAAGACTACACCTGACAGGATCATTCTCTTTGCTATCCTGATCATGCTGTTGAGCTGGGGGATTTTCTATGTGGGTGGTTATACCTATATCGGACTGATCATCGGCATCATTCTTATTGATCTCGGTTTGCAATCGATGCATATCATGAATCAGTCGAGCTTCTTTGCCCTTCGCCTGAACGCAAATAATCGACTGAATACTGTCTATATGGTAAGTTATTTCATCGGCGGCTCCACTGGTACTTTTGTTGGGGCGCAGGCCTGGAAACACTACCATTGGCCGGGCGTTGTAGCTACAGGAACAATGTTTTGCCTGTTAACGCTGCTGGTGCACCTGTGTTTTGCGCCGAAGAAAGCCTGATAATGGAAAACAGGATTGTATTACTGGTGTGTTCAGGATCTGATCGCTATTTGCTTGTATATCAAAAGCTTGTTCTCTGCAAACTGCTAATTTAAAGCCAATTAACACCGGTTTTTCCAACATAATCGGCCCCATATGGCAATTTAATCGTATCTTCAATACAAATATTACCCTCCCTGCACCTATTTTGATTCCTCATTTCAACATTAGTGAAGGTCTGTTCTAAATTAAAGGTGAATATTATTCCGGCAATTTTTGAAGGAAGCGCAAGCGTTCCCCCGGCCACAAAGCCAGAAAATTGGGGAGAGATCAACTATTTCCGGGATCTGATTAGTAAACTAAAAAACCGTTATAATGTCGAATGAGCAAATTGGAAATTTTGTGGAAGAGAAATTCCTGAACGAAACACCGGTATTGATCAAATGTAAGATCAGGGGCGCTTTCAAAGGCCTTTTCGTTCAAACTTCTGATTACAGGGAGCTGAAAGCGAAGAATTTCTGGAGAGTGGTTCCTGAAGCGAACATTGAAAATTTTAAGAGAACAGGCGATGCCAATTTTATTAAGATTTTCAGTGGTTTTGAGTTCACTAAGCTTTCTGCATTGTAATTTCTGTAAAACACATGAGTAGAAACATCATAACTGGAACTGGAGCATATATCCCTACCCATATCCGCAAAAATGAAGATTTCAAAAATTCCGTTTTCCTGAATGAGGATGGCACACCATTCAATAAACGAACGGACCAGATCATTGATAATTTCAAGAAAATAACCGGAATAGAGGAGAGAAGGTACGCAGAGGTTGAGTTCAGCACTTCTGAAATGGCTGCTTTTGCTTCGCAGGCTGCTATAGATGATAGTGGCGTGGATAAAGAGCGTATCAGTCAGATCATCGTTGCTCACAATTACGGTGATCTCAAGCCTGGTACATTCCAGCCGGATACAGTACCTTCCATTGCGTCCAGGGTCAAGCACAAACTGGGGATCAAAAACCCTGAATGTGTTGCTTATGATGTACTCTTCGGTTGCCCCGGATGGTTACAGGGACTGATCCAGGCAGATTGTTTCATCAAAGCCGGCGCCGGCACCATTTTTTTGGTGGTGGGCACGGAAACCCTTTCCAGGATCATTGACCCGTTTGACCGCGACAGCATGATCTTTGCTGATGGAGCAGGGGCCTGCATCCTTGAAAAAAGAACCGATTCGCAGCCACAGCAGGGCATCCTGAGCGCGGCCAGCAGATCGGATTGCCTGGAAGAAGTCGAATACATTAATCTCGGGTCCTCCTATTCGAAGGAGGCCGATGATACCACAGGATACATCAAAATGCAGGGTAGAAAAGTGTACGAATATGCTTTGACCAATGTACCTGCGGCCATGAAAGATTGCCTGGATAAAAGCGGAGCTTCCATTCATGAGCTTAAGATGATTTTTATCCATCAGGCGAATGAAAAAATGGACGAAAGCATATTGAAGGCTTTTTACCAGTTATATGGCATCAGCGAACCGCCTGCCGGCATCATGCCGATGAGCATACAATGGCTGGGAAACAGTTCGGTAGCCACCATCCCAACCTTATTGCACCTGGTAAGGAAGGGCTCGATCGAAGGGCATTCGTTATCGCCCGGGGACCTCATCATGTTCGCTTCTGTTGGCGCAGGAATGAACATCAATGCGGTTTGTTACAGGTATTAACGGGCGCCCGGTTACGCAGTAAGCAGAAGACCGGGATGCAATTACTAAACTTAAATCATTATCATGGCGAAATCAAAGGAAACCTTTACAAAGCGGGAAAAAGAAAAACAACGGATGAAGAAGCAACAGGAGAAGCTGGAGAAGATGAAAGAGCGTAAGAACAATAAAGACCAGAATAAAGGTCTGGACAGTATGATGGCTTACCTGGACGAAAACGGAAATCTTACAGATACTCCGCCTGATCCCCGTAATAAAAAGGTATTCCTGGCGGAAGATATCCAACTCGGCGTTCCTAAAATGGAAGACAACCCCGAAGATGCCTTCCGTACCGGTGTAGTATCATTCTTCAATACCCAGAAAGGGTTTGGATTCATTATCGATTCCGAAACAAAAGAGCGGATCTTTGTGCATTCCAATGATCTGAATATACCAATCAGTGAGAACGACAAAGTTAAGTTTGAAGTGGAGAGAAGCCCCAAAGGCTTTAATGCTGTGAACGTTACGCTTAACAAAGATTAAGTTTGCCAGTGTTATATTTAGTGTATCTTTACACATTCATTTGAGCGTTGCATCAGTATTTGTCATTAATCTGCTAAGTCCGCATTTAATTCCTATACTTCTTGCCTTACTCAGATTTTCATTATTTAAAATTGTACAAATGAACATTTATGTATCAAACCTGTCTTTTAATGTACAGGACGAAGATTTAAGGGAATATTTTGCTGCTTTCGGTGAAGTGAGCTCTGCAAAAGTGATTACAGACAGGGAAACCGGCAGGTCCAGAGGTTTTGGATTTGTTGAAATGCCTGACGATAGCGCAGCACAGAACGCCATCTCCCAACTCGACAACTCAGAAGTTGAAGGTCGTCAGATGCGTGTATCTGAAGCAAAACCTAAACCTGAAAAAAGCTTCAACAAAAGCCCATTCAAAAGCAACAACTACGAAAAGCGTAACAGGTGGTAATTGCTTTTTAGAATATTGGAAAGCCGTTTCGAAAGAGACGGCTTTTTTATTGTGGCTATTCTCAAGCCCTATCATAAGTCATATAACCCGCCAGTATACCCGAAGGAGTGCTTGTTTTATTGTTCAACATTCCGGGATTGGCAAAAACGATCAAATTGTCCTGCAACAGAGAGTGTGGAAAAATGGAAAAAAATAAGTATTTTGAGTGTATGGTATACCGGTAGACCATGTCATTTATGAACTCAACAAATGGAAAAATCAATTGCTTTTGTTGATACCGAGATTGATTCACGGAGCAGAACAATCCTGGATATCGGTTGTGTAATGGACGATGGCCGTTCTTTCCACAATACTTCCATTGCTGCATTGGTGAAATTCCTGGAAGGGGCACAATTTATCTGTGGGCATAATATCATCAGACATGATCTGCAATTCATCAGACCAATGCTTGGGGAAACCCAATTTCCGGAAACCAATATCATCGATACACTTTATATGTCGCCACTCCTGTTTCCGGCCAGACCCTATCATGCCCTGGTAAAAGATGATAAGCTTCAAACTGAAGAGCTGAACAACCCGCTGAATGATTCAATACAGGCTAAAAATCTTTTCTATGATGAAGTAGCTGCATTCAGGCACATACACGAAAAGCTGCAGCAAATCTTCTATCTCTTATTAAATAATAAATCTGAGTTTAAGGCATTTTTCCATTTTTTATCTTATGTCCCTCCAAATGCAGACACCGAACTTCTGATAAGAGAGCAATTCAAAAATGAAATTTGTGAACAGGCCGACCTTACTAAAATAATAGCAGACCATCCAGTTGAACTTTCTTATTGCCTGTCTCTGATCAATGCCAATAATCGTTACTCCATCACGCCTCCATGGGTATTGAAAAATTATCCGGAAGTAGACAGGGTAATGGCAAAATTGAGAAACAAGCCATGTTTGACTGGTTGTGCGTATTGCAATAAAGCGCTGGATATACATCAGGGGTTGAAGCGTTTTTTCAATTTCAGTTCTTTCAGAACTTTCGGAGGGGAGCCCCTGCAGGAAAAAGCAGTGCAAGCCGCTGTTGACAACAAATCACTATTGGCTGTTTTCCCAACCGGTGGTGGTAAATCCATCACATTTCAGTTGCCTGCACTCATGAGTGGGGAAAATGTAAAAGGATTGACTGTCATAATTTCTCCTTTACAATCTTTGATGAAAGATCAGGTGGATAACCTGGAAGCGTCCGGGATAACTGATGCAGTTACGATCAATGGCCTGCTTGATCCTGTGGAGAGGGGTGTATCATTCGAACGCGTGGAAAATGGATCTGCTTCCCTTCTGTATATTTCTCCGGAGTCCCTTCGATCCAGAACCATTGAAAGATTATTGCTGGGCAGAAAAATCATCCGTTTTGTAATTGATGAAGCCCATTGCTTTTCTTCCTGGGGACAGGATTTCAGGGTCGACTATTTGTATATAGGAGATTTCATAAAATCCCTGCAGCAACAAAAAAATAATGGTGAGGAGATCCCTATATCCTGCTTTACCGCTACAGCAAAGCAAAAGGTTATCGAAGATATCAGAGATTATTTCAGGCAAAAACTCTCTGTTGAACTGGAAGTGTTTACATCAAAAGCTTCCAGGACCAACCTGAAGTACAAAGTGATTGAACAAAAAGACGAAGAGGAGAAATACCAGACAGTGAGGGACCTGGTCATTGAGAAAAACTGCCCTGCCATCATTTATGTTTCGAGGACCCGGAAAGCATATAAACTGGCTGAAAGGTTGGTTGGAGATGGCTTTAATGCCAGGCCCTATCATGGACAAATGGAAGCAAAAGAAAAGACGGAAAACCAGAATGCCTTCATAGCCGGAGAAACACAGATAATGGTAGCTACTTCCGCTTTTGGAATGGGTGTTGACAAAAAGGATGTAAAACTGGTAATTCATTTTGAGATCTCGGATTCCCTGGAAAACTATGTTCAGGAAGCCGGAAGAGCCGGAAGGGATGAAAAGCTGGAAGCCGAATGCTTCGCTTTATTCAATGAAGAGGATCTGAATAAACATTTTATTCTCCTGAATCAGACCCGGCTTTCCATTAAAGAGATCCAGCAGATTTGGAAAGCCATCAAGGACCTCACACGGTTCAACAGGAATTCATTTTCCAATTCAGCGTTGGAAATAGCCAGAAAGGCAGGCTGGGATGATAATATAAAGCAAATTGAAACCAGGGTTAAGACGGCTGTTACCGCACTGGAAGACGCCGGTTATGTAAAGCGACAACAGAATGCTCCAAAGGTTTATGCAAACAGCATTAGAGCAAAAAATGCCCAGGAAGCCATCGGGAAAATAAAAAGTTCAACAAGGCTTGACGAAAAGGAGAAATCGACAGCTATCAGGATCATCAAAAAACTGATTTCTAGCAGAAGTAAAAAGCATGGAAATAATGAAACACCGGAGTCACGGATAGATTATATCGGAGATCATTTGGGGATTAAGAATGCTGAAGTTATCAATATTATTACGATACTCCGGCAGGAAAATATACTAAATGATGCAAAAGACCTGACTGCTTTTATCAAGAGGGGGGAAGGAATAAACCGGTCTCTTTCCATCGTTGAAATGTTCAACAGAATAGAAGTTTATTTACTCAATATTCTGGAAGAACAAGAAAAAGCATTCCACATTAAGGAGTTGAATGAAGATGCTGAAAGTAATGGTTGCGAAGAAGTAACTCCCAACAAAATAAAAACGATCCTGAATTTCTGGGCTATGAAGCAATGGATCAGAAAATACAATCAGGAATACACGAAAAATCATGTCCGCGTCATATCACTTCACCCGCCATCCGATCTGCAGAAGAAAATGGAAATAAGGCATAAACTGGCAGGATTCATAGTGAAGTTGCTTTATGACAGATCGAATCAGGGAATAGCAGAACAACCATCATTGGAAAAAGAAATACTGGTTGAATTCTCGGTACTGGAATTGAAAGAAGCTTATGAGAATAGTCCGGACCTGTTTAAAGTTGAAATCACCGTAAAAGATATAGAAGATTGCCTTTTTTACCTGTCAAGGATTGAAGCAATAAAAATTGAAGGGGGCTTTCTTGTTTCTTACAACAGGCTCAATATTGAAAGACTGGAACTGGATAATAAAAAGCGGTATAAGGTGGAAGATTATCAAAAGCTGAACCAATTCTACGAAAACAAGATTCAGCAGATACACATTGTAGGCGAGTATGCAAAAAAGATGATCGGGAATTACAGGGATGCGCTACAGTTTGTTGAAGACTATTTTCAGTTGAACTACTCCTTTTTTCTAAATAAATATTTCAATGGTGAACGTCAAAAGAATATAAATTTCACGCTTACTCCCGCAAAATTCAAACAGTTGTTTGGCACACTTTCACCGGAACAGTTAAAAATTGTGAAGGACACAGGTACCCAATATATGGTGGTGCTGGCCGGGCCCGGAAGCGGTAAAACAAAAGTACTGGTACATAAGCTTGCCTCTTTAATTCTTATGGAGGATGTAAAGCATGAGCAATTACTGATGGTGACCTTCTCACGGGCAGCAACTACAGAATTCAAGAAGCGGCTTCGCCAGCTTATAGGCAATGCCGCACAGTATATCGACATCAAAACTTTTCATTCCTATTGTTTTGATTTGCTTGGAAAAGTTGGAAGCCTGGAAAAATCAGATCGGATACTGAAAACTGCCATTGAAAAGATCAGGAATAATGAAGTTGAAAAAAGCAAGATCACAAAGACAGTGCTGGTAATTGATGAGGCGCAGGATATGGACAATGATGAATTCGAGCTGATAAAATCGCTAATGGAGCATAATGAGGAAATGCGGGTAATTGCTGTTGGAGACGATGATCAGAATATCTATGAGTTCCGTGGCGCAAGCTCCCGGTATCTCAGGCAGTTTATTGAAATGGAAAAAGCTGGCAAAAATGAGCTTATAGTAAATTACAGGTCCAGGAGTAATATTGTTGAATTCGCCAATCAGTTTGTAAAAAAGGTTGAGAACAGGCTAAAGGAGACACCAATAATGGCCAATCAGTCCGATAATGGAAAAGTAAAGATCGTTCGGTATCAAAGCAATAATCTTATTAATCCTGTTGTTCGGGATGTTCTTTCCGCTGAATTGTCCGGATCTGTTTGTGTACTTACAAGAACAAACGAGGAAGCCTTACAGGTTACGGGTTTACTCATAAGGAATGGGATACCATCTAAATTAATTCAAACGAATGATGGATTCAGCCTATTCAATCTCGCAGAAGTCCGCTTTTTCATTTCGCAACTGAATAGCTCCCCTGAAAACTACATAATCCATGATGATATTTGGGCGTCTGCAAAACGGAATCTGAATCAAAGGTTTCAAAAAAGTGAAAGACTGGAATTGTGTAATAATTTGATTATTGATTTCGAAGCAACGAATCCGAAATATAAATACAGGTCTGATCTGGAAGTTTTTATCCGGGAATCTAAAATAGAGGATTTTTACAGCGGTAATGGTGAAACGGTTTTCGTGTCAACTATTCACAAAGCCAAAGGGAAGGAGTTTGACAATGTATTCCTGATGCTCAATAATTTCAACCTGTCAACTGATGAATCCAGGAGGCTGTTGTATGTTGGGTTGACAAGGGCCAGAAAGAACCTGACCATTCATCTGAATTCGGGCTTTCTGGATGATATAAGGGTTGAAGAGCTGGAATGGAAAGAGGACAATGAAGTTTATCTTCCTCCTGCAGGCTTCTCAATGCAACTCACTTACAAAGATGTCTGGCTGGGCTATTTCAAAAATTGCCAGGAAATAATTACTCAATTGGTGAGCGGGGATGAATTGAGTGTGAATGGAACCGATTCTTTGAACGCAAAGGGATATACTGTTTTGAGATTTTCAAGTCAGTTCCAAATGAAAATCGAGACGATGAAGGAGAGGGGATATGAATTAAAAAGCGCAAACGTTAATTTCATTGTTTACTGGCTGGGGGAAAGGGAGGAACAAGAGGTCCTGATAATTTTGCCTGAGCTGTATTTTGAAAAATCGGATTCCACCGGGTACGTAAGCTCCTGATATTACATGAGTATAATGTTACCGGGCAAAGGTAAATCCCGCAGCATCAGCAGCGGCCCTATCCCCACTCAATTGGATTTTGCTTATCTTGCGCTGACCAACCTTTCCTCATTGTCTTAATTCTTTAATTACCAGGCTTTCCCCGCTTAGTGGCAGTAACTGAAATTGAAATACAGGATGAATTTGCTTTGATGCAGCAGTTCCGTGCAGGGAGTGAAGAGGCGTTCACCTCGGTGTACAGGCATCTCTATCGCCGTGTGTTCTGGTTTGCCCGGAAATTTGTACAGGACATCGAAGATGCGCGCGACCTCACCGCTGAAGCCTTCATCCAGGTCTGGCAACAAAACCAGAACTTCAAAGACCTCAACGCTGTTGAAGCCTTTCTCCACGTTACCGTCCGCAATAAATGTTTCAATCTCCTGAAACATCAGCAAATGAAGGCGGGACGCCGGGATGAGCTACTCCGTCAGTTACAGGACCGTGAGCAGGGCGACTTCTTCGAAGAGCTCCTCCAGCTCCAGCTGGTAGGCAGGATCTACGCTGAAGTGAATAAACTTCCCCCGCGCATGAAAGAAATATTCCTCCTTTCTTACCGCGATGGCATGAAACCAGCCGAAATAGCTTCTCTGCTACAAATAAAACCTCAGACCGTGATCAACCAGCGGATCACAGCCGTAAAGCTCCTGCAACTGGCGCTGGGAAAGGATTTTATGCTGTCTGCCATGTTGCTGCTTGGGTGCCGCGACATACTCTGATCAGAGGCATCTTCCAAAAAAATAAGAAAAATGTAAAAATGGACTGGTTGATTTGGTCTGCTCAATTGTTATAGGGGCTTATGACCCATAATCAGCACCTTATTGACCTATTGACCGGGCACCTGCGTGGCGATCTTTCAGCCAATCAGCAGGAGCAGCTTAACCTATGGATCTCTCAATCCGATCGTAACCGCCTCCTTTTTGAATCCATTAATAATGAAGAACAATTACGGGAGATGGTGCTTTTGTACCACCAGGAAGAAACTGAAAACAATGAAGCCATCATCCTGCAAAAGATCAAACAGGGATTGGGCGGCTCCATCGGAATGGCAACCATAAAGGAATTGCCCGCCAGAAGCAGCTGGACCTGGGGCTGGGTTGCAGCCCTGGTGGTGGTTTCAGCAAGCGTGGGTGCTTATCTTTTTCTGAACAAAAATGAAAAACAGGAAACCGTTGCAAAAGATCATCAGGAGATAATTCCCGGAAAAGAGGGAGCCATTCTCACACTGGCCGATGGTACCGAAGTGGTGCTCGACAGCCTGGGTAACGGCGTGGTAGCAACGGAGAACGGCACACAGGTGGTATTGAACAACGGTTCGCTGGCTTATTCACAGGATGCAGGTAAAGCCGCGTCCGTGTACAATCAACTCTCAACGCCTAAAGGCAGACAATTCAGGCTGGTATTGCCAGACGGAACAAAAGTCTGGCTCAATGCAGCCAGTTCCCTTCGTTATCCCACCGTATTTGATGGTAACACGCGCAGGGTAGAGGTTACAGGAGAAGTGTTCTTTGAAGTGGCACAGAACCATCGCCAGCCTTTTTATGTGAATGTGGACCAACAGGCGCAGATCAGGGTGCTGGGCACACAGTTCAATGTGAATGCCTATTCCAATGAAGCCAGCATCAGAACCACGCTGGTGGATGGCGGCATACAAGTGAGGCCCGGTGCAGATTCAGACAGCAGTTCATTTGTAACGCTGAAACCCGGCCAGCAGGCTGAGATCAAACCTGCAGGCAGCAAAACCAGGCTGCAACCCGTTCGATTGATCAACAATCCCAATATCGACAAGGCAATTGCCTGGAAAAACGGCCTCTTCAATTTTGAAGATGCCAGCCTGGAAGAAGTGATGCGGCAGATAGAACGCTGGTACGATATCGATGTAGTTTATGAAGAAGGCATTCCCAATATCACGTTTGGTGGAAAGATGACCAACGATGTTAGTTTATCCGGCTTACTGGAAAGCCTCAAAGAAACAGAAGTGCATTTCCGCATGGAAGGACGCAAACTGATCGTGATGCCTTAAAACGAAAAAACTGTAACGGAACAAATAGAAAAGTAGAAAGATCAAAAAGTAGAAACATAGAAAAGTGGATCGCCCCATAAAGCAAAAACCGAAGGCGCTTGCAACACCTTCGGCAAAGTAGCCGGGTCGATTTAAACGCACGCTAAGCATTTTTTAACCAACCAAACTGTAACAAAAGTATGCCCAAAACTGCTACTTGTGACCAGTGTGACACGTCTTTTTTGTGCACCGGGCCAAAACCCCATGAGAATCGCCTCCGGCACAGCCCCGGAGCCCGCTCCTCTGTACAGGACCCAGGCGTTCCGGCACTGCTCACAGCTTCAATGATTAAAGCTATGAGACTGTTAACCATCTTTCTTTTCGCTTCTTCCCTGACCGTTTCGGCAAACTCTTTCTCACAGAATGTTTCCATTTCTGTGAAGGGGCTTCCCCTGAAACAACTATTTCAGGCCGTGGAGAAACAAACAGGTTTCGTGTTCTTCTACAACAAACAGTTGCTGACAGACACCAAACCGGTGAGCATCGCAGCAGACAATATGCCGCTCAGCGATTTCCTGGAAGCTGCACTGCGGGATCAGCCCCTGAACTTCCGCATCGAAGGAAAGACAATCACGCTCTCACGCAAGATCATTGAAACACCTCTTAGCAATCTTTCCAAAGAACTGTTTGCCCCGGCTGATACCCTCCGCCAGATCAGGGGTGTGGTTTCATCAGAATCCAATGAACCCATTGCAGGCGTAACGGTAATGGTGAAAGGCACAAAGCGCGGCGCGTCCACAGATGCCAAAGGCGCATTCTCCATCATGGCGGATGCAGGGCAGGTACTCGTTTTCACAGCTATCGGTTATGAACAAACGGAAGTACGCATAAAGAACAGTGATCGCATCACCGTTAAAATGGGGCAGGCCGTTTCCTCCATGCAGGACCATGTTGTTACAGGCATCTATCAACGTAAAAAAGAAAGCTTCACCGGCTCATCTTCCACTTTTACGGCAAAGGAACTGAAGATGGTAGGTAACCAGAGCCCGCTGCAAGCCCTCAAAACACTCGATCCTTCCTTTGCCATTGTAGAGAATTCCACTTTTGGCTCCGATCCCAACAGGCTCCCGGATATCGAGATCAGGGGTAAGAGCAGCGTGATCGGCCTCACAGAACAATACGGCACCAACCCCAATCAACCACTGTTCATCCTGGATGGTTTTGAAAGTTCCCTCGCCGTGATCAGCGATATGAGTATGGACCGTATAGAAAGCATTACACTTCTCAAAGATGCTGCCGCAACGGCCATCTACGGATCCAAAGCAGCCAACGGAGTGGTGGTGGTGGAAACAAAACGCCCGGCGCCGGGACGACTTCGCATTTCGTACGACAATTCCACTTATTTCAGTTGGGCAGACCTCAGTGATTACAACCTGATGAATGCCGCGGAAAAACTGGAATTCGAGCGCTGGTCAGGATTTCTCGGCTCCATCGATGCCAACGGAAATTTCGTAACCCCCGATGCTGATGCCAAATACAATAGCAGGCTGTCCGAAGTGAAACGTGGCGTAAATTCTTTCTGGATGAACGAACCCCTTCGCTTTGCCACCAATCAACGGCATTCCATTTTTGCAGAAGGCGGAGACGCCAACCTCCGCTATGGCGTTACACTCAATTATGCCAATAACCAGGGCGTGATGAAAGGGTCTGACAGGAAGATCGCCAGCGGCAATGTGAAACTGATGTACCGCAAGGGAAAACTCTCCGTGAACAATTCATTGACCATCGATGACGTTGATGCCTCAAGGGAATCCATTCCTTTTTCGGCATTCTCCCGCGCCAATCCTTATTTCAGGAAATACAATGAAACGGGTGGCATCGATAAAATACTTGAACAATTTACCTGGGTAGATCTTACCAGCAGCACGCCTGTCAAAAACGAAACATACTACAATCCGCTGTACGATTATCACAACAGGAACGTGAACAAATCCAGGTCGCAGGGATTTACCAATAACTTCGAGATCGAGTGGCGCATCCTCTCTGAACTGAGAGCGCGTGCGCGAGTTGGCATCATTCAGCAGACCCTCAGGGACGAAATATTCAAATCCCCTTTCAATTCCGAATTCGCCAGCACTGACCCGCTTTTACAGGGCACCTATTTCGAGAATAATGAACGGAGAGTGAATTATGATGGCGATTTCAGTCTCACCTATGGCAAGCTCCTGGCTGAAAAGCATATGCTCAATGTAGTGGCCGGTTTACGCGCCACGCAGGTATCCAGTGTTGGCAGTTCCTATGAAGTGCAGGGATTTGTTGGCGACGAATTTCCCAACGCCGCTTTCGCATTCGATTACTCTGAAAGCAAACGCGCGGATTATCTTGAATCAAAGCGCCGCAGCGCCAGTTATTTTCTGAACACAGGCTATGCCTTTGATCAACGCTTCCTGCTGGATGCAACCGTTCGTTCGGATGGCGCTTCCGTATTTGGCGCCAACAGGCAGTTCACCACCATCTGGAGCATGGGCCTGGCCTGGAATATCCATAATGAAAAGTTCTTCCGTGACCGTGCATATGAATGGGTCAACAGCTTCCGCATCCGTGGCTCTATTGGTAATCCCGGCAACCAGAATTTCAGCGATTATGTGAGCATGAGAGTGTACAGGTATAATAACGAAAACAGGAATCCATTCGGACCCAGCGTGATCGTAAGCAATTTCGGCAACCCTTCCCTCAAGTGGCAGAAAACGCTTGACCGCAATATCGGCCTGGACCTGGTCACACTCAAAAACCGCCTCCGTATCAATGCCGATTATTTCGTGAAAACAACTGATCCGCTGCTGGTATTCGTGAATGTGCCTTCTTCTTCCGGCGCCACCAGCGTAACGGATAACCTGGGAGGGCAGGAGCAGAAAGGATTCACGCTTGTTGCCAACTATACTCTGTTACAACAAAAAGACCTCACCTGGATCATCAACCTCAACGGGCGTCATCTCCGCTCTCATTATACCAGTTTCGGTAATGCGCTGAGCAATTTCAATGAGAAGAACAAAGGCGTGAACATGACCCGCTATTATGATGGCGCAAGCCCTTCTGATCTCTGGGCTGTCCGCTCACTGGGCATCGATCCCGCAACAGGAAGGGAGATCTTTCTCACCAAAGACGGGAAACAAACTTTTGTGCATGATTATAAGGACGAAGTTGTTGTAGGCAACAGCGATCCAGACCTGGAAGGTATTATCGGTACTTCCGTGTCTTACAAAGGATTCTTCGCCAATATCAATTTGCGCTATCGTATAGGTGGACAAATATTCATGCAAACGCTTTATGATAAAGTGGAGAACATCGCATATGAGAAGATCGGTTTGAACCAGGACAGGCGTGCATTGACTGACCGCTGGCAGAAGCCCGGCGACAATGCCAAATTCAAGTCTATTTCCGATTCAAGGTCCAACCCCATGTCTTCCCGTTTTGTAGAAGACAATAATATCCTGGCTGGCGAATCCATTTCACTCGGATACGAAAACTCAAAAGCCCGCTGGGTGAAAGCGGTCCACGCATCATCTGTAACCTTCAGGCTTTATATGAACGATATTTTCAGGGTAGCAACGGTAATGAATGAACGAGGTATCGATTATCCGTTCGCCAGATCGATGTCGTTCTCTGTAGGTGTGCGTTTTTAATTGATAACTGCCAAAACGAATTTGAATGAAAATAAAGCTTATTTCCTTTTGTATGATGTTCTCCCTGCTGCTGGGCGCATGTAACAAATGGATCGATGTAAAGCCTTCTGACAGGTTGAATGAAGACCAGCTCTTCTCTACCAGGGAAGGCTACCTGAATGCGTTGAACGGAGTGTATGTGGAGCTTACCAATTCCGCACTGTACGGAGAGAACATGAGTTTCTCCACGCTGGATGTTCTGGCGAATTATTACTTCATGAACATCTCCACGCATCGTTATTACAATACCACCACTTTCGTATATACAGCCGAGAATACTAGAACGGCGATGGACAATATATGGAAGAAGGCATACGAGCTGATCGTCAACTGCAATGTGATCATCGATAAATGTGGGGAGAACAGCAACCCTCTGCTCCCTGCTCCCTACTTCGGTATCGTGAAAGGCGAGGCGCTCGCACTCCGTGCAATGCTGCATTTTGATATGCTGCGGCTGTTCGGCCCCATCTGGTCTGAAGCAGACAAAGGCCGCGCCTGCATCCCTTACAATACTGCCCCTCGGCCAACAGTAACCGATCTGCTGAGCTCAGAAAAGATCATGGAACAGGTATTCAATGATCTTAACGCTGCTGCAGCTTTGCTGAAAGAGAACGATCCGGTTATCACAGAAGGCATTCGCCACGGTGCAAACCCTGTAGGGTCCAACGATTTCTATTTCCGGCAATACCGGCTCAACTATTATGCAGTGAAAGCGCTGATGGCAAGGGCTTATCTCTGGAAGAACGATAAAGAGAATGCAATGAAGGAAGCGATGGAAGTGCTTACTGAAACCCTTACCGGGGATAATCCTGTATTCGGCCTCGGGCCATATGATCCGGCCGCCACGCCCGCAGACTTCGATCATATTTTCATCCCCGAAGTGATGTTCTCTTTGTACAAGATCAACCGTCAGAATATCTATACCAATTTCTTTGCCCCGGACCTTCAGAAAGAGCTGCGGCTCAGTTTCAACAATTATGATGATAACCAGGGCAGGAAAAATGCCTTATACGATGATCTGAATGATTTCCGTCTCAAATCATGGCTCACACTCAGCAATACCAATGGTAATTTCCTGACGCATGTGAAATACGCTGTTTCTACCAACAAGCCGGCTCCCAATGCCATTCCACTCATCAGGTTGAGTGAGTTGATCCTGCTTGCGGCAGAATGCAGTCCCACCCTGGAAGACGGAACGGCCTTTCTTAACATGCTGCGTACCGCCAGGAACTGTGTAAGCCTTGCGCCAACCACCACCACGCAGTTGAAAGATTTCATCACCCGCGAGTTCCGCAAGGAAATGATCGGAGAAGGACAGATGTTCTTTTATTATAAACGGAATGCCATGACCGCCATTCCCAACCATGCCCACCTCACCAATACCAAACAAATGCAGTTGGGCAATTATGTTGTTCCATTGCCTTTGAGTGAAATTTCCGTGAGGGGCAATTAATTACTCTACATTAAAAAACTGATACAATGAAAAAGATGATATTCTGGCCGGCGCTGCTGGCGATTGTATTGCCCTTCGTATCCTGTAAAAAGGAAATGATGGAATACGAGGGAATGGAGGGGATATACTTTGGCGTGAGAAGCGGTCCAACCTGGGCGGCGCCCGCATCCTGGCCTTTTCGTCCATATACCAATGTTGAATTTGTAAAACAACCGGAGGAAGTGCAGGAGATGGAGATCAGCATTGCGGTGAACATTACCGGTCCTGTGAAAGATTATGACCGTCCGTTCAAAGTGGTGGTGAACGCTGATTCCACTACGGCTGTGGCCGGTGTTCATTACCTGCCTTTCGGCGATACCTACAATATACCTGCCAATGCAATTACCGGTTATATCCCCATAACGGTGAAGCGTACCCCGGATATGCTGGATAAGAATATAAGACTTGGGCTTCGTCTTGTTGCCAATGAACATTTCGGGTTATCCTTTCCTGAATGGAAGGCGATTCCCGGCCTGGGTGAAACCACGCTCGGTAACGATACCGCCTTCGATGCATCGCTGCATATGATCAATATCAACGACCTGATGGTGCAACCCGCCGTATGGCGCGGTTCCATCCAGGACGGCAACCGCGAAGCAGGCGTATGGGGAGCGTTCACCAGGAAAAAACTGGAACTGATGTGCGAACTCTTCAATCTGAAATATGAAGACTTCGCTTCCGATGTAACTATGACGCCCGTACTGGTGATACTGATCTCAAATGAGCTTGGACGTTACCTCATCAACCAGTTCAATGCAGGTACGCCTGTGCTGGAAGATGACGGCAGGTTGATGTTTGCCGGATCAGTACCCTGGACTTCCTATATCGGCGTTCCCTACAATCCCTAACTGTTAACAACACAGAAATTGATCATGAAAAAGTTTATCATAATTGCGTTCACTGCTTTGGCAGGCTGCTTGTCGGCCTGTTACAAAGACACCGGCAACTACGATTATAAAGAGATCAACGAGATCACCATCACCGGCCTTGCCAATTCCTATTCAGCCGTCTATGGCATAGATGTGCTGCACATAGAGCCCACTATCAAAATGACACAGGAGATCTCCGATCCTTCAAGACTTTCCTACTATTGGATCCTCGCAAAAGGAACCACCCGGCTGGACACCCTGGGAACCGCACCCATACTCGACTACCCGGTAGATATCACACCCGATGCCTATGTGATCACACTAAGGATCGTAGACAATGAAACAGGCGTTGCCTGGAAAGCAGCGGCCAACCTGAGCATCGGCACACTTTACGGAACTGGTATCATGCTGATGGGAACGGGAGAGAACGGTTTCGCCGATGTTGACATGATCTCCATGGTAAGCGATACACAGGTGGTCCGCGGCATTCTCGCCAACAGCGGGTTGCCTGCATTGCAGGACCCTTTCACCATTGTACATAACGGTGATAAATCAACGAACAATAATTATGGAAGGATATGGGCCATGACCAAAAGCGGCTCTTATTTCCTTGACCGTAAGACCATGAAAGGCACCACGGAAAATAAGTTCGCAAGGATTGTGGCTACCAATGAAGCGCTGGACAAAGAAACATTGACCCCCATGCTTTATGCACCACAGATAAGAGACAGGGCAGGAAGTACCGGCAACGCTTATGCGCGGGCCGTTATGACCAGCGATGGAAATATTTTTACAGCACATACTTTCCTTACCGGTGGTGATTTTTATACCAATGCCATCAACAGGCTGGATGATAATTACGATCACCTGCTGCCTGCTGCCCCTTATTTATGGTACCCCATCGCTAATATGAACGCCGCAATGTGGTACGATACTGAAAATAACCGGTTCCTGAATTATGCAACATTCGGATTCGGCCTGGTGTCTACCATTCCTTCAGATGGAGCAGGAGACCCTTTCCCCTGGGACCAGGCTGCAGTTGGCCGTACGCTTGTATATGGAGAGAATACGCGCAATACCGACGGCGGCTCTACCAATGGTAATTCCTTTGCCATCATGAAAGACGGCTCCGGTAACCATTATATCTACAAATTCTATGCGAGCGGCGCAACGCCTTTTAAGCGGGATATGTATACCGTATTGCCCATCGCTACCAATTTTGCCAATGCGGATCACTATGCTTTCTCTTCAAAACGCACTGTTGTTTTCTATTCGGTGGGCAGTACACTCTATGCCTATGATTACAACACCGGACTTGAAAAATCATACAGTTTCCCTGAGCCCGGCGGTGATGAGATCACCATGCTCAAATTCGACACACAGATAGATCAGACCACCAATGCGCTCTATATCGCAACCTACAATCCTTCAACAAAAGGAAGGCTGCGCCGCTTTATGGTTGGCACCGATCCCAATACCGTTGCCATCACACCTGTTGAAGGGGCAGACTGGGATGGACTGATCAAAATCAAAGACATGAACTGGAGAGCTGTGAACTAACAGCCATCCGTAAAAAATGAAAACAATGATGAAGAAAGTATTGCTTCCAGGTATTATTTCAGTAATCGCTTTTTCCACTTCCGCACAAACACCATTCACTATTCGCGGAACAGTGAAAGATACTTCCCGGAACGGCGAGAAACTTACCATCTCTTATTTCAACGGAGATAAAAAAATATACACAGGTGCTTTGATCAAAAACGGGACATACCAATTTGAAGGAACAGTAAAAGAACCTTCAAAAGCATCACTGAGCATTGGAATACCTAAGGACCAGCGTGGAAAGAATCCCTGGGTGATGTCTGAACAACTGGAATTCTTTATTGAAGGTGGGCCCATCACCATTGATGGGTTGCCGCTGGCAAAAGCAAAATTGAAAGCGCCCGGTAAATCGCAGAAAGATTTCCAGCGCTTTCAGAAAATGCTGCGTCCTTACGAAGAAAAACAATTTGCTGCCTGGAATGATATGCTGCATGCAACGGCAAACCGTGATTCCGTCAACAGGAAAAAGTACAATGATATCAGTGAAAACCTGAAGAAGCAGATAGACAGCATGGAGTTCGTATTCCTGAAAAAATATCCTGCATCGCATGTATCGCTGGGTATCCTGAGGGAGAAGATGAATGCCAAATCACTGGCGGAAGAAAAAGAAAGGTATGCAGCTATGTTCAAAGTACTGGCGGATTCCCTCCAACAAACTATAGTTGGAAAAACGATGGCCAAACAGATCGATAATGCCTTCAAGCTTGGCGTTGGCAAAGACGCCGTGGATTTTGTATTGAAGGATACACTGGGTAATCCTGTCCATTTGTCTTCTTTCCGCGGGAAATATGTACTGCTGGATTTCTGGGCTTCCTGGTGTACGCCCTGCCGTTTCGAGAACCCTAATATTGTGAAAGCATATAATCGTTTCAAGGATAAGAATTTCACCGTGCTGGGCGTATCGCTGGAAAGGCCCGGAGACCGGAAGGCATGGGTGGATGCCATCAATAAAGACGGCCTGCCCTGGAACCATGTGGCAACGCTTACCAAAGAGGAAAGTGATCAGATCTGGAAATTGTATTCTTTGCAGACCATTCCGATGAATTACCTGATCGGCCCTGATGGGAAGATCCTGGCCCTGCACCTGAGAGGAGATGCGTTGGAGAAAAAGCTGGAAGAGATCTTATGAGTTATCGGAGAGCTGGCAGTCGCTCGCCTCCGGCGAGTGACTTATATTTGTTCGCCTCCGGCGAACACTGCGTCGCCGGAGGCGACTAAACAGAAGTCACTCGCCGGAGGCGAGCGACTGCCAGCTCTCCGACCTTTTTAGTCAGCCTCTACCTCTTCAGTTGGTACCTTATTTCGTTTGATTCATCATATCCTCTGTAACATTCAATGCTTCGGCCAGGTAAATATCTTTTTTGAGTTTGTTGAGCCAATGCTGGTACTGCAGATGCTCAAAGGGCAGGAGCGTGTCAGGGTTGATCCAGGGTGGCAGGCTGGATTCCACCTGCAACAAATGATTGGCATCGAGTTCCCTGGCTTTTTTGATGTTTGCTTCCAGTTGGGCAATGGCTTTTGTTTTGGCGGCAAAACCCTGAAGGCTGAGTTCCCAGGGTTCATTTTGCAGCTTTTCCAGTTGCTGCATTTGGGAGCCGATGGATTGCAGGGAAGGGTTGTTGCTGATCCTGTCTTTTGCCTGCTTCACCACCAGGTCATAATTGAAGTTCCATTTTCCCGGTGTATAGTTTTCCACTTTCAGTGTATCGGCAGGTAACGCTGTGGGGTAATCGATCTCACGGATACTGTTATTGCTCATCCTTTGCTGGATCACGATATCCGGCGTAACGCCTTTGAACTGGGTGGAAATACCGCTGATGCGATAGAATTTTTTTTCCGTCAGATGAAGCGATCCGTAATTGATGACCTGTTTATTGTTTTCGTATTTCCCGATCCCGATCGTGGTCTGCGCTGTGCCTTTTCCAAAACTGCTTTCTGTACCGATGAGGATTCCCCTGCGATGGTCCTGAACAGCGGCTGAAAGAATTTCAGAAGCGGAAGCGCTGGACTCGTCCAGCATGATGGTAAGCGGGCCTTTGAAGCGGGGTACGGTATTGGCAGGATTCGACAATCTCTGTTCAGAATATTTCCCTTTCAGGATAGATACATCGCCTCCTCCCATGAGATCGCCCAGCATCCGCTCTGCTTCGCCGGTTGAGCCGCCGGGATTGCCGCGCAGGTCTATGATCAGGGCTTCCGCTTCCTGTCCGTTCAGTTTGTCAAGTTCCCTGAGCAGGTCTGCTTCCACTCCAAAATCGTTCTTGAAAGCAAAGTTGCCGTAGAAAAAGGAAAAATGTACATAGCCTGTCTTTTTACCGTTCCGTTCAAGGATCGCGGATCTCATCTTGTAAGAATTGTATCTCATTTCTTCCCGCGGAATGTTCATTTCTTTTTCTTCCATCGCATCATTGGAGATGATCATGTTCAGGGTTGAGCCTTTCTTACCACTGAGCAGGAATGCAAGTTCCAGCGAACTTTTGCCTGAAACAGGGACCATATTACCCAATGAGTCGCGTATGGCGATGATCCTTTGGTTCACCAGTTCCTGTCCACTTTTTTCTGCTAAACTGCCGGGGATCAATTCACGGATATAATGTTCTGCGTTTTCCTCAGAAGCCGTGAAACCTACGCTGTAATAGGGTTTACCATCGATACCCGGCGGAGCCCGGTTGATATCCGGCATTATGAAGGTGGAGTGCGGGTCCATTTCCATTGTAACGATATTCAGGTACTGGTAGAATTTTTCCGTTATGGACTTTCCAGTGAGCTGCTGACTGAAGCTGCCATCATACTGTTGCCGGATACTGGCCTTGATGCTTGCTTCCAGTGAAGCGGGCAAAGTTTGGTTAATGACTGTGCCCTTTTTTTCTATTGCCTGCTTAGCGGCAAAATATTTTTTCAGGAAATCATATTTCAGCATCTTTCTCCAGCTTTCTTTTCTTTCCTCCGGCCCGGAAGGGAAAGCTTTATGCTTCCTGTTGGGATCGAACATTTCTTTTTTATCGCGTTGCAGGTTGGCTGACAGGATTTTGGGGTACAATAACTGCACTTCGGTTATACGCTTGCGGTAGATATCCATCACAGCATCGAAGAAAGCGGTGGAACCGGTTTTCAATTGTTCATCGATACTTTGTTGATGAGCTGCAAGCTTGTTGAGGTCCGCTTGCAGAAAGAGGATATGATTGGGATCCAGGTAATGGATAAAATTCTTCCAGACAGAGAGGGAATACTGGTTGTTGAGTGGTTTGGGTGCATAATGTTTTGAGATAAGATTAGATACTACAGCATCCTGTATGATCCTTTTATGCTCCGGTTCTTTGGTGATATCAACGGGCTGACAGATGGCCACAGCCGCCGTAAGTAAAAAACCGCACAAGAACAGCGACGGTTTATTGATTCCCCTCATTTTTTCTGTTTATGGTTTAGAAATCTTGCTTTCCGGAAGGAAAGCACATGAAGAAGGGAATAGGGTGAAGGGAAAGTCGAAAAATATTTATAGATTCTGAACGTAAAGGCGTATCCTTTGATCCGGTAGTACCCTGATGAATAGTTTCAGGTAGGCTTTCACAGGCCGGCCTCCCTGCATGGCCGGGCGCCAGGGACCTGTTTTCTCCAGTACTGCAATGATACTGTCGGTAACCATCTTATCGCTTCCTTCCAGTACTTCGAAATGGTTTATCGTTTTGTCGGGACTTACAATTGCACGCAACAAATAAATGGAATCATGGAATACTGCATTCCTGAGCGCTTCCTGCACAAGCGGTTCCAGTTCTTTTATCCCACCCGGGTAACTGATCCGGTTTCTCACTGGCTCAAAATGCCAATCCCAGTCCTGCGAGTCACCCGGGCAATAATAGCGCAGATGGCCAAAAATTGTATCTGTCACCACGCGGAATGATACATACCAGTTTTGCTTGCAAACCCTGGACGATAGTTGTTCCAGGAGTGCTGTTGGAAGCGGGATTTCTCCATATTCTTTTCTGAGGAGGTATTTGTCGCCTTCAAAGCCGATATCGAAATAATGCGATGCGGCCTTTCCTTGCTTGTCTAACGTGAGGGATATGAATTCCTTTCTTTCTGCATCGATATTGATTGCCCTGATGGCAGGATATTGTTGAAAGAAATCATTGTATTCACCGGAGAGAAAAACCGTATCGAACTTTTTGAAGGTTTGAGCCTGAATGCAATTGATCAGAACTCCCATGATTGTTGTGATTAATATAGACCTGATCTTCATGGACAGTAAGATACGTCATCCATTCAAAAAAGAGAAAGTTACTCCTGTGGCTGATTCCTGAGCTTGATGATCCTGCACCAGGCCAGGAATCTAATTAAAGGATAAACCGGATCCAGTTCATGCCAGCGTTTTCCGAAATTGATGGAATTGGGATTCTTGTGGTGATTGTTGTGATAAGATTCTCCCAGCATCAATACATCTACTAAGAGAAGGTTCTGAGAGGTATTCTTCAATCTGAAATTCGTATAACCATATTTGTGGGCATACCAGTTGATGATGGCTCCGTGAAAAGCACCCATGGTGATCACAACTGGCAATAGCAATAACCACCATAAAGTAGGCGATAATAATAGGAATAATATCAGGTAGGCCATGGACCACAAAATGCGCGACAATGGAGAACTGGCAATCTTGTCGAAAGCCAGCCACTCCGGCAGATTATGGGTAAATCTTTCTTCCACCTGCACTTTTCCCTTATGTATCTTATTGTAGATATTACGTGTGCGCAACATCATTTGAAATACATTCTTTGAGAATTCCGGAGAATGCGGGTCCTTTTCTGTGTCTGTATACGCATGGTGCATGCGATGCAGAATGCCATACGTTCTTGGGCTCATATAAGAAGAACCTTGCGTGAGATATGTAAAAATGAAAAACACGCGCTCCCAGAATTTGTTCATCCTGAATGCTCTGTGAGCGGCGTACCTGTGTTGAAAGAATGTCTGGCAGAAAAGTGAAGAGTACCAAATAACGATAAAAAAGATCAGTATCCACATAAAATAGAATTTAAAGATAGATTGCGGATAACTGATAGTGGAGAAGCGGGAACTACAGCACGAGTGATTCGCTGGTCTATTACCTGTAAGGTACGCTAAGTATTGTTAATAAATACCCAACAAGATGAATCCAGGGATTATTAATGCTATCTTCACCGATGCACCTTCTCTTATCAACGATTTCATTTCTTTTTATTGTATAAATGCCTGTTGCAACAGGCTGTTGACTAAATCTATTTTAAATGACAAATACACAGATCGATTCCTTTATCCAAAAAATTGAATTCGACCGTCAGGCGGTTAAGGTAAGTTTTAAGTCGAGGGATCCATTCATTGGCTTCTTTGTGAACACAAGGGATTATGAAGATCTGAAGGGAAAGAATTTCTGGCGTATAATCAGTCAGAGTAATATCAAGAACTATTTGTCTTCCGGCGATGCCAATCTATCCCGCATATTCAGCGGTTTCGAGATCACCAAACTCAAGGTGGTTGAATCGATAGGATAAGCAGGCTCATCTGCATTGCCCAAATAAGTCAATACAATGCGGTTTTAGTTTAGTTGCAATAGCATATTCGATCGTAGTTTGAATCCGCTAACTAAACTTGCCGATATGAAGAAAACTTCTACATTTTTCAGCGGGATTTTGCTCGCTATCTTCCCATTAATTTATACAGTTAACGTTACCGCGCAAACGCCGCTGATCTATCTTGAAAATGGAAAACTGGTCTATACCCCATATGCCAACCAGGGGCAAACAGAAGCTATTAACCGCGTGCCTGATTTCTCCCATTCAGGGTACATGGGCGGTGGTGTAACACTTCCTGCATTGCCGGTTGTTGAATCGGTGGACCCTGCAGAAGGCGATTGCCGTGCATTGATCCAGGCCGCCATCGACCGCGTATCGGCGCTGACGCCCGATGCCAGTGGTTTTCGTGGGGCCATACTGCTGAAGAAAGGGCTTTACCTGGTGGGAGGGTCATTGTATATCCGAAGTTCCGGTGTGGTGCTGCGCGGTGAAGGGAATGGTGTGGATGGAACAGTGCTGAATGCCACCCAAAAATCGCAACACACGCTGATCATCTTGCAGGGAAGCGGCAGCGGTTACGGAGAAGTGGCTGGTACAAAATCGCGTATCACTACCAGTTATGTTCCTGCCGGAGCCAACAGTTTTGATGTAACGGCCGGGCACACATTTGCTGCAGGCGACAAAGTGGTGGTCCAGCGTACACCTAATGAGGCCTGGATCACCTTACTGGATATGGCCCAGTACGGTTGGACGGCTTCGGGATACAAGACTACTTTTGAACGCACCATCACTGCCGTGAATGGCAATACTATTACTGTGGACATCCCCGTGATGGATCCTATGGAGGTCCAATATGGCGGCGGCGAAGTATACAAATCGAATATTGTTGGGCGGATCTCCAACAGCGGCATTGAAAACATGCGACTTGAATCAGATTTCGAAGGCGATAGCGATGAAAACCATGGCTGGAACGGTATCCAGTTGAACAGGGCAGAAAACTGCTGGGTGCGTGATGTGGTAGTGAAATATTTCGGTTATGCTGCCGTCAACCTGTCCAATATGAGCCGCTTCAACACGGTGCAGGATTGCGCTATGATTGATCCGAAATCCGTAACCACGGGAAGCAGGAAATACTCCTTCAATCTTGAAGGCAATGCCACGTCCAATTTTTTCCAGCGTTGCATCACCTGGGGTGGCCGTCACGATTATGTAAGCGGCTCGAAGGTACCCGGGCCGAATGTGTTCCTCGATTGCGTGTCGGAGAATACAAAGGCTGATATCGGCCCACACCATCGCTGGGCAACCGGGCAATTGTACGATAATGTTTATGGTGGACAGATACGCGTGCAGAACCGGAAAGACATGGGCAGCGGCCATGGCTGGGCAGGCGCACAGATCATGTTCTGGAACTGTTTCTCCACGAAGAGCGATATAAAAGTGGAAAGTCCTGCTGGTGCGCGCAACTGGGGCGTGGGCTGTATCGGCAATACGAAATATGGAAATGGATACTGGGAAAGCTGGGGTACGCATGTACAGCCCAGGAGCCTTTATTTGCAGCAACTGGAAGACCGCCTGGGCGCTGCCGCCGTTCAGAACATCGCTACAACCGAACAACTGAACAATACATTGCGCACTGCTTTGATAGCGCGTATCACACAGATATTGAACGAGCCGAAAGTATACATTCCCGAAACGCCCGGAGGCGATCCCACTGCTTTTGATATAACAGATAATGGCGGCGTACTCACCGCGCAGTACGTGAGTAACCGTCCGCTCGAAAATTTCCCCAATATCATAGACAACGATATCAATACCAAGTACTACCAGAACGGAAAGAAAACATTGTGGGTGCAGTACCGTTCCTCTGTACCGGCCATCGTTACCCGCTATACCATCACTTCCGCAAATGATGTTGAGGAGCGGGATCCGAAAGACTGGACGCTGCTGGGCTCCAACAACGGAAGTACCTGGACCACCCTCGATTCCCGCGCCGATGAGGACTTCCCAACGCGCTTGCTTACCCGAAGTTTCGAGATCAGCAATACCCAGGCCTTCACTTATTACAGGCTCCATATCCTCATCAACGGGAACAACAACAATACCCAGTTTGCGGAGTGGGAGCTATGGCAAAGGAAAACACAAACCATTGCATTTGGAGAATTACCGGAACTCACTTACGGCGATGATCCTGCAGAGCTTACCGTGAGTGCAAATTCCGGCCTACCCGTAACGCTGGAAGTAGTTTCCGGCAATGCCACGGTTAATGAAGAAGGTGTACTCACCATATTGGGAGCAGGCAATATCACTATCCGCGCAACACAGGCCGGCGACACTAATTATTTTCCTGCACCGGCAGTTGAGAAAACCATCATGGTGGCAAAGGCTGCGCAGCAGATCAGCTTCCCTGCCATTAGCAGCCAGTTGAGGACAACTGTGTTGCAACCCGCTGCCAGCGCCAGTTCCGACCTGCCGGTTGGTTTTCATGTAGCTTCCGGTCCGGCAACAGTGAATGGCAATAGCATCAGCTTTAATGGTGAAGGTGAAGTGGTGTTGAAAGCTTATCAGCAGGGGAATGAGAACTATCTCGCTGCTGATACAGCGGAGCAACGGTTCATCGTGTATGGCACCGAAACCAAAACGGAGAATTTCCGTTTGGTGATTGCTCCCAATCCAACACGGGGTCCGCTGAACGTTCTGATCCTTAACAGGAAATGGGATGCGCGCTATACTTTCCGGCTCTGTGATCATACAGGCAGGGTGATCAGTTCCTGTATCATTGCCGGTAACAATGTAGCCAGCGTGGCACATTTCAACCTGTTCAATCAACCCAATGGCATGTATTATTTATATGCAACAAATGGACAGGAACAGATCGTGAGGATCATCATTAAGCAATAGAAAAATAGAATAATAGAAACAGGGCCGACCATCACAGGTTGGCCCTTTTACTTTGAGTGTGCCCAGTCGCTCGCCTCCGGCGAGTGACTTCTATTTGTTCGCCTCCGGCGAACACCGCGTCGCCGGAGGCGACTAAACAAAAGTCACTCGCCAGAGGCGAGCGACTGCCAGCTCTCCGCACTTTTTAGTCAGCCGCGTACTGGCCGCACTCTGTATTTTTTTGAATTGCATAATTATTCTACTATTGCAATACCAATCCCCTGCAAACCCTTGTTAACCGCCGGACCATACAACCAAAAGTATCTGCTGGATCTGATAGCCCGTTCAGACCAGCAAGCCTTCACGGAGTTATTCCATTTTTATCGCAACCGCACTTATACTCATGCTCTGGCGCTTGTTCAGTCTTCCGAGCTGGCCGAGGAGATTGTACAGGAAGTGTTCCTGCAACTCTGGATCAAAAGGGAACAAATGCCCTCCATCGATAATATCGAAGCCTACCTGAACACGATGGTTAAACACAGGGCTTTCAGGGCCCTGAAAAATATTGCACGTTACAACAATATCCTCCAGGGATCCGATCAGTCCGAATGGCATTTCAGTCAGCAGTTGCAGGAACTGGTTCAGCAGAAGGAGTTTGCCGCCATTATCAGGGAGGCGGTCGCCGTCTTACCTCCCCGGCAAAAGCTGGCCTGGCAGCTGAACCGGGAGCAACAACTTCCACGGGTAAAGGTGGCTGAGATCATGGGGCTTTCGCCAGAGACGGTGAAAGTGCATCTTGCCCACGCGATGCGGTCTGTGAAAGCCTATTGCCAGGCGCGGATCGAGTTTGCCATCATCTTTCTTCTCCTCCTCGAAAAATAATTTTCGAGAGTACTAACCCTACCTGTTCAGTTCAGGTCTCTTTATTGTATACTCATCTTGCCTTATGGATCAACAAACACCATCGATAGAGTGGTTACTGGGCAGGTTTTTCAGCGGGGCTGCCACTGAAGCTGAGCGCGCGGCGCTTTTTGAACTGTTGCAGCGTCCGGAGAACGACGCCATCCTGAAACAATGGATCAACAAAGTGGAGCCTGCAATGCTGGAGGAACAGTTGTTCCCCGAAGGGTCCGCCGATGCTATGTTGCAGGCCATCTTTCGTGCCGGCGCGGGGTCTGCCTTATTACAGGAAGAAGTACCTGTAGTAAAGAGGATCAGGCCGCTATGGCGCTGGTATGCCGCGGCAATGCTCCTGGTATTAGTGGGAGCAGGATTATGGTTTTTCTGGATTCCCGAACAGGAAAAGAAAAAAAACAAAACTGCTTCTGCAGAAAAAAGCAATCGTTCATCGCAACCAATTCAACCCGGTACTGATAAAGCTGTTTTGATCCTGGATGATGGAAGGGAGGTGCAACTGGACAATAAGGGGAATCAACTGGTGGATGCAGGTTCCGGCACCAGTGTAACGCGCAGCAACGCGATGTTGGATTATACTGAACTGTACAGAAAACAAAAGGCGGCTGGAGTGAGCGCGGCTACATTCCACACCCTGTCAACTCCACGGGGTGGACAATACCAGTTGACCCTGTCCGATGGTTCGTTGGTTTGGTTGAATGCAGCAAGTTCGGTTCGTTTCCCCGTCCGTTTTGGAGATGCAAGGGAGATTGAAGTGTGGGGTGAAGTGTATATCCAAGTAAAGCCAAACAAGAACAAACCTTTTTTCATCCGTACCACAAGCGCAGTAGTGGAGGTGTTGGGCACCAGCATCAACATCAACGCCTATACGAACGAAGAAGCGTCGAAAGTAACACTGGTGAACGGATCGGTAAAGGTTAGCCAGGAAGGTATAAAAGCCGGACCCGGGGTTGTATTGAAGCCTGGCCGGCAGGCGCTGCTCTATCCTGATCAAAAGAACAATATGCAGGTGAAGACAGTGGACGTACAACAACAGATTGCATGGAAAAATGGACAATTCAGTTTCAAGAGCACAGATATAGCTGCCCTGATGAGGCAGATGGAGCGCTGGTACAATGTAGACGTGGTGTATCCTAAAGGCATACCCGCCGACAGGTTCACCGGTAACATTCCCCGCTCCGTAAACCTTAACCAGTTCCTCGAGATTCTCCGGTATAGCGATATAAAAGCTACAGTGGAAGGCAATTCAGTTATCATTAAACCTTAACAGGCATCTGCATAAAAAGAAAGCCGGAAGTGAGGAAGCACTGCCGGCGGGCTTTGGCGGAACCTGCTATTTGCAAATGTGGACACAACTGCTCCGCCAGTAATGGCGGATAGCGATTCTTTAACCAAAACTGAAGCAAAGGTATGCTTTTAAAAATTCCTGTTTTCCATTATTCCGCCAGGGATAACGGAATCACCAAAATGCTGCGGATCATGAAGCTGACTGCTTTTCTCATCCTCTTCTTTTGCATCCATAGCTATGCCGAAAGCTATGGGCAGAAGGTTACGCTCGATGCCAGGAACGATGCGCTGGAAAAAGTGCTTTCCACCATCCGGCAGCAAACGGGCACTCAATTCTTTTTCAATGAAAGATTATTGAAGAAGGCAAGGCCTGTAACGGTCTCGCTGAAAGACGCCAGCCTGATCGAAAGCCTGAACAAGTGTTTCGAAGGACAGCCTTTCAGTTACACCATCGTGCAGAACACCGTGATCATTACGCATAAGCCGGAAGCTCCTGCGAGATTGATCATTATGCCGGAAGAACCAGCGCCCGAGCCCATCACAGGCATCGTTACCGGTCCGAACGGTAAACCTATGCCCGGTGTGTCCGTAATGGTGAAAGGCGAAAAAAACGGAACACTTACAAACCAGGAGGGCAGGTATTCATTGCAGGCAGGCGATCATGCAAAAGTGCTGGTGTTCTCGCATGTGGGAATGATCACCAAAGAAGTGCTCATTGGCAGCAGGAAAGTGATCAGCATTGCACTGGAAGAAGGAAATACCTCCGAAAATGAAATTGTAGTGATCGGGTATGGGACCAGTAAGGCAAAAGATCTTACCGGCTCCGTTGCCCGTGTTACAGATAAAGACCTCGAAGGCGCTCCTCCACATGCCGATATGGCCGCCATGCTGCAGGGCAAGGCCGCCGGTGTGAACGTGATGGTAGCCAATGGCGCGCCAGGCGCACCGGTTGCCATCCAGATCAGGGGCACATCTTCACTTAACGGCAATAACCAACCGCTTTGGGTGATCGATGGCATCCCGCAATACAATGTGAATGGCTCGGACATTGCCACCATCCTCTATGATTTCAATATTCGCGATGTAGAGTCTATCGATATCCTCAAAGATGCATCCGCCACCGCCATCTACGGTTCACGTGCCGCCAGCGGCGTGGTGCTGGTTACTACAAAGAAGGGCTCCAAAACAAAAAGACCGGTGATCGAGTTCTCCACCGATATCGGCATCCAGAAACAAAGCGACCAGTTCCGCATGCTCAATACTGATGAATTCAAGAGCGTGATCAAAAATGCCACCAGCAATTATTTCAGCACACTCGGAACAGGTGTTACCACCGGCGGGATCTCGCTGGTGCTGGATTACGGCCAGATCGTGCCAGGCGCCGAAGTGGATTATGCCTCAACGCCTTTCAAGTCCAACGCCTTCTTCGATGGGAATACAAACTGGTGGAACGAATTATCGCAGGATGCCATCGAATCCAAATATGATGTGTCCATTCGCGGAGGTAACCAGGCATCCAATTATTATATCGCCATTGGGGTAGTGGACCAGCAGGGTATCATCAAAGGAAGTAACAGGAAGGGCTTCACCGGACGTTTCAATTTCGATACACAGATAGGTGAGAAGATCAATACAGGCATCCGAGTCAGTGGCGCCTACTCGAAGCTGAACAATAAAGATGATATGATAGACAAGATCTGGAATTTCCGTCCGGATTTCCCGATGTACGATGAATCCGGAAAGATCTTCGATCCGGGTTACAATGAAGAGAACCCGCTCACCTCTTTGAAGAACAAAAACCTTACCGACAGAAAAAGCGTCAACGCCATGGGCTATGTTGAATTCAAGCCCATCAGGTCATTGACGCTGCGCAGCAGCTATTCTGTGAATTACAATAACAGTATCGCAGATCGTTTCAGTCGTGAAGGCACTGTATACTCCAGTCACAAAGGCCAGGCTACCATTCGCAACAGCGAAACCTCCACTACTGTTTTCGAAAATACGGCAACGTATAGCGGGGTGCTCAATAAGATACATTCACTTTCTGCAGTTGGTGGCTTCATCCTGGAAAATGCGATGTACAAAGACTTCTATGCTGGTGTTCAGAATTTTCCCGATCAGGATATCATGATCAACCTCACCAGCGGCACTACGCCAATGAAACCAACATCCACCTATACTTCCAGTGCACTGGCTTCTGCTATTGCAAGACTGAACTATAAATTCGATAATAAATACCTCGCCACATTCACGTTCAGGAGCGATGGTTCTTCCAGGTTCGGTCCTGATAAGAGATGGGGTTTCTTCCCTTCCGGCGCACTGGCATGGGTGGCTTCCGAAGAGCCTTTCGTTAAGCAGCTCCTGCCGGCATTCTCCTATCTCAAACTGCGATCTTCCTTCGGTAAATCCGGTTCGCAGGTACTCGGCAATAATGATTGGAGAACGCTCTATTCAGCCGCGCAATATAATGAGCAACCCGGAATGACGCCATCGCAGCTCGGCAACAATGATCTGCAATGGGAGACTACCATTTCACTGGATGGCGGTATCGATTTTGCGCTGAACAACGATCGGGTCCGCGGTACGCTTGGCGCTTATGTGAAGGAAACGAAAGACATCATCTATACGCGCAATATTCCATCCAGCAGTGCCTTCACAAGTGTAAAACAGAACGTGGCCAGTATCAGGAACAGGGGTGTGGAATTCGATATCGCTTATGACCTTGTGAAAACGAAGAACACCACATTCACTGTTGGGTTCAATGTTGCACATAACCTGGCAAAGGCATTGAAGATAAACGGCGTGGATTCCGTGATCGAGATTTACTCAGGCAGTGCGCTGGCCATGCGGATCAAGGAAGGAGAACCCATCTCCCAATGGATCGGTTACCAGTGGAGTGGAAGGTACTACCAGTCGATGGAAGAATATAACCTGCTTTCAGGCATCAATCCAAAAACAGGTGCCAAGGTCTGGTACCAGAATGGCTTGAATAGTATCCGTCCGGGCGATCTTCGTTTCGATGATGTCAATGGAGATGGAATTGTGGACTCGAAGGACCGTGTTCCACTCGGCAGCGCACAACCGAAATTCTTCGGTGGCTTCAATACCAATCTCCGTTATAAGAATTTCTCTTTCACCACACAGTTCTCTTTTGCGTATGGGGCTAAACGTTACTGGTATACCAATGCCGCCAACTGGTATGGTGTGGGCCTCTTCCTGAAGAACTATCCTGCATATGTACTGGATTCCTGGACGCCGGAAAACCGTGATGCGGCCTGGCCGCGTATGGCATATGGACAAGGCTCTTCCAATACTTTCAATGATTTCTGGCTGAGCCGTGCAGATTATTTGCGGCTGAACCTGGTGAGAGTGAATTACCGGATCCCGCAACGCGTGTTGAAACTAAAGGTTATCAGCGCCATCGATCTGTCTGTTGCTGCTTCCAATCTCTTCACGCTCACAAACTATAACGGAATCGATCCGCAGGGTAATTTCAGGCTCACCAATGGTGGAGGCGGTATATCAGGTATTGGAAGCGATTATGGGATCTATCCCTCAGTGAAGACTTTCAATTTCGCGGCCAGAATTTCCTTCAACTAAACTGTACACAACATGAAACCTGTATATAAATATCTTCTGTTCGGACTGGTACTGGCCACCAGCGCCAGTTCCTGCAAAAAGTTCCTGAATGAGGAACCGCAATTCCTGCTCACGCCAGAAGGAGCGGTAACGGACGAACCATCTGCGCAGGCAGTGCTCAACGGCGCTTACTCACATATCGGAAAGGATGAGTGGACGGTTCGTTTCTCCAGCGGATTTTCCTCCATGCTGGGAGTGGTGAACGCCAGCAGTAGCGCTTTCAATTTCAATATGATGGCCACAGGCGATAACCAGTTCCTCTGGCAGCAGTTTTACAAAACAGCCAATGGCGCTAATGCAGCGCTGGCTGCCATCGAACCATTATCCGAAGACGTATTTGTTACACCCGGGCGAAAACTGGAGATGCTTGCAGAGGCCCGGGCTATCAGGGCCTTTGCTCACTTTTACACTTTCCTTTATTTCGGAAGATGGTGGGATGCGCCTGAATCCAAATACGGCATCATTTATAAAGACACGCTCTCGGCGCTCAACAATGTGTATGAAGCCAGGCAAACAGTAGGAGAGAGTTATGCGAAGATCCTGGATGATCTGAATTTCGCTATCGAACATGCGCCTGATTACAAAACAGGCATCCGGATGTCACGCCAGCTGGCAAAGGCCCTCAAAGCCAAGCTGTTGCTGTATCGCGGCAGTCAGCAGGATTATCCAGAGGCATTGACCCTGATCACAGACGTGATCAACAATGCGCCGCAGTTCGGCCTGCAACTGGAGCCTTCGCTGACTGAGCTGTATGAGAACAGTTGGGATTCCAAAGAGCTCCTGTTCTGCCGGTACAGGGAGAAAACAGACGATGTTGTAATGGGATACAACTATACTTACGGGTACAACTATGCGATGCTGGGAATTGAAGCGCTGGGCAAGTCCTTTCTCGAAGGCGATCCCCGTTACTTCGAGGCCTGGGGTGATGTGAAATCGCCCATCACCAATAACAACACGTTCAAATGGGCGCCGAAGAAACTCGCCCGCAAAGGCCGCCAGGTAGGAGGGGATAACGATAAATACACTACCTATTTTCTCAGGCTCACTGAACTCTATTTCCTGCAGGCAGAATTGCTGGAAAAAACAGGAAAGCCTCTGGAAGAAGCCATCGAGCCTGTTAATGTGATCAGGAGAAGATCGGAGCTGCTGGATACAACTGTGGCAAGCAGGGACGAATTCTATCCCCTGCTGTTCAAAGAGCTTTTCAAAGAGATACATATAGAGAACGAGGCCGACTGGATGGCATCGCTCCGTTTCATAGATGTGAATACGGGTAAGGCTTTCATCCATTCTTTCAGGAACAATCTGTCTCTGGATGAAAACCGTTTCATCTACCCGCTGCCCACTTCTGAAATGAAGTTCAATCCCAAAATAGTACAGAACCCGGGATACGAGGCGCTTGTATACTAATCCCGAAAAAAAGAGAATTATGCACAAACAATTATTGATCCTATACACGCTGGTGCTGCTGGTTACAGGCTGCAGCAAGAAAAATGAAAAAGCGAACACGGGCCCGTTCTTCTATGCAACCGATATGTTGTTTGAAGACCTGCCGCTGGAACGCTTCAGTCATCAGGTGCCTGATCAGCCCATCAAAACTGGGCCGGCTACATTCAGTATCGTGAAGAATGGAAGCGACTGGACAGGGTTCGCTCTTTCCAATCGCAACTTCAGGAATTATGTAACGGAGGAATCCTCGCTGGATTCCACGAAGTTCAGCGTGTATTCCGGTACTGCGGTGCATGCCGGTGGTAATTTCCTGGTGGTGCATCCCGGTGATGATGGCGCTACCATCAGTTTCGACCGTGCGTTGACGGTAGACAAATTCCTGATTGCCCCCACCACCTTTCTCTACCAGGCCATGATGTATGCGCAGGGAACTACTGTTGGCGGTAAGCCTGTGAAAACATGGGCCACCGGCACAAGGCTGCTCACCACTACAAAAAAGGATTATGTAAAAGTGATCATTAAGGGTATGAACGGCGCCAAAGTAGCCGGCGAAGTAAGTTTCCTGCTGGCAGACCGCTGGTCTGATGATGATAATAAAAGAAGTTTTACGGTGAACGACTGGCTGCCGGTTTCACTGGCAGAACTCGGCCCTGTAACCAGTCTTGTTTTCTATTTCGATTCTTCCGACAAGACTGATGACCTGGTCAACACACCGGCGTATTTCTGTATCGATGGCATCCGTTTCAAAGAAAACATCTATTAACAACATTTGATTATGAAAAAGATATTTCAGATTTCCCTTTTCTTTTTTGCAATTATTACCACCCAGGCCCAGAACCGTAAAGTGGACCTCAAAGAAAACCTTCCTTTCAAAGAAGTGCTGGCAATGGCGAAGCAGCAAAACAAGTTGATCTTCCTGGACTTTGGGTCGCTCACCTGTACACCTTGTATGTATATCAAGAAGATGGTACTCACCATCGACAGCGTGGCTGATTTCATCAATGAACGTTTCGTGAGTGTGGACTATAACGTGGGCGCGGAGAAGAAACGCCTTAGTGATCTTTATGGCGTGGATGCAGAACCTGTTTTGCTGATACTTGATCAGCAGGGAAAACTTATGCATCGTATGGTTGGAAAAATGAACAGCGAAGAGATCATGCAACGTTTCCGCCAGGGCCTGGATACGGAAAACAACCTCGCGGCGCAGGAAAAGAAATATGCGGCAGGCAACCGCGAGCCCGCTTTCCTGCTGACTTATCTCGAAACACTGCGTATTGCAAAGTATACGGATAAGATGAATGCACTGGTGAAGTCTGTACTCGCAGGGCCACTGGAGCAGTTGAAGGAAAAACCTTACTGGGATTTGTTCGTGAAATACAATGATGATCCCGTGAGCAGGGAGATGTTATATGTTTTCGACAACCGGGAAGAGTTCTATAAGCTGTTCACAAAAACTGTTGTGGAGAATAAGATCAATCGTCATTTTTCCGCAAAGGCCAGCTTCTATATTTTTGGACATAAGCCGCCATCAAAAGACAGTTCGTTTTACAAAATGCTGAACTATCTCCGTAAAACAGATTACGAGAAAGCTTCAGAATGGCTGGCCTATCTCACGCCGGCAGAATACAAATTCACCAAATGGGAAAGTATGGCCAAAGCCATCGACAATGCCATTTCCTTCAATATCCTGAAAGGGAGACAAAGGGAAATGTATATGAAGATGATGGCGGAGCAGATCCTTTGGTATTCAGACAATAAAGCCGCATTGCCTTATGCCATCAAATGGATCGATGCGCTGATGCCTGAACTCACCAATCCAGATGTAAAAAAATCGGTAGCTGATACCAGGAAAAGGATCCAAAAAAAGCTTGAGTCTAAAGGATAGTAGTTTCTTTACCATTCAATCAACCAGGAAACCCCGCTTTGTGCGGGGTTTATGGTTTTATGGGAGAGAAGCAATTTCTTTATTCCGGCAAATTATACAGCCTTGCCACTTCGCTGTATTTCATATTCGCAAGATGTGCCGTTGGCATCCCCCCTGGAATGATCACATACCTGAACTGGTGCGCGTTGGCAATGGAAGTGTAAATATTATGATCATTGGTAAATCTGATCCTGATATTACCGGGGGTGACAAGGGCTTCCCAGATATCCATTTGATGACCGCCCTGGATATAAGTGATGGAGATCGGTAACTGACTTACCTGGCTGGTGGGCCAAACGGCGGGGTTATATCCTAACAGTTTCCCGTATACGAGTACAGAGCCGCTGTCTAATATCTTCTGTGTAATGGCCGGAACAACTTTGTTGTATTTGAAGCCCCATACACCGAATACAGTGTCCTTGATATACACATCCGGTTTGAACCATTCCGAGAAGAATACATTGGCGGTGCCGGCAGGGCCTGTGTCGCCTTTTTTGCAACCGGAGCCTGCTGACAACGCCAGCAGCAAGAGCAATGTGGGATAGATGGCAGGTTTCATACGTTCACAATTTTTGGAAAACAAATTTCCATTGCCAGCCACTCCTGTCCTTGTTACAATGAGCAGTTGACGGTTTTGAATGAGCAGGAGGGGCAGTAATACAGTGACGCGAGGCTTTGTCTAAAGAAAGGTTCGATACGATGGATATCGATATTGTTGGGAATGATTGCTGTTGTTTTGGAAATTTTATTATAGTTTGCAGAAACTGTAATCACTATTAGCGACCCCTTGCCGATCCGTCAACCATACGATGAAAAAGAACTGCTTGTTCTCATTGCTGAAGATGATGAAAAAGCCTTCGAGACTATTTTCCTGCATTATGGAGATCTCATACACGCTCATGTACTAACCATCACCAAATCACCAGGAGCCGCGCGGGACCTGGTACAGGATGTGTTCCTGCGCGTATGGTTGTACCGCGATAAATTACCGGAGATCCTTGATTTCAAAACCTGGTTGTTACGTATTGCCTATAACCGTTGTTTCCATTTTTTGCGTCAGCAAAAAGTGCAACATGCGGGCCTGGACACTTATGCCGCCAAATACGGCATAACAGCATCGGAACAAACAGAAACGGAAACCTCCAATATACTCAGCCTGCAACAGGTGGTGCAACAGGCCATCACTGAACTGACGCCCCAGCAGAAAAAAATATACAAAATGAGCAGGGAAGAGGGATTGAAGATCCCCGAGATCGCGGAAAGGCTGGAACTGTCTGCCAGTACCGTGAAAAATACCCTTGTACGCGCATTGCAGGCGTTGAGAAACTCCATTGAAAAATCCCACTATGGCTCCTGGATTTTGCTGATCTGGAAGACCGCCGAAATATTTTTTGATCCTGATAGGTCCTGAATGTTCAGTTGCGGGTCTGTGTATGAAAGGGCTCTGGTGGAATCTTATTCCCGGACCTAAAATAATATGCATTGAACCAGATCGAAAGGATACAATATTTAGCAGACCGTGTGCTGCAACAGGAAGCGAGCCAGGCTGAGCTGGAAGAATTGTCCGGCATCCTGGACATGGGAAACGATAATACTGTACAATTACTGGAGCAACTGATAACGGTACAGCTATCATTAGACCGGCATCCGCTTTCTGAGGACGAGATCAGGCGAATGAGCACCCGCATCCTGCAAATGGATATACCTGAAGATATTCCTGTAGTTGAGATGCGGCGCGTTCCTTTCCTCCGCAAATGGTGGTGGGCGGCGGCTTCCGTGATCTTGTTGCTTGGAATCGGAACCTATCTTTGGGTGAACAAAAACAATAGCAGTGTGGAGGCCGTTGCAAAAAATAAAATACCCATTCAACCTGGCAAATCCGGAGCGGTACTCACCCTGGCAGATGGACAACAGGTATTACTCGATAGTGCAGGTAACGGCGTAATAGCCATTCAGCAAGGGTCAAAAGCTGTAATGCAGGATGGTCAGCTTTCTTACCAGCGATCAGAGGGGAAAACAGCTGCCGTGGAACACAATACCATGAGTACGCCACGCGGCAGACAATTTCGTTTGTCCCTTCCTGATGGTACGCAGGTTTGGCTGAACTCCGCCAGCTCCATCCGCTATCCTACAATATTTACCGGCACAGATAGAAAAGTGGAAATAACGGGCGAAGCATATTTCGAAGTGGCGCAGAAAGCCAGTCAGCCTTTCTTCGTAAAAGCAGCTGACAGGGTAGAAGTGCAGGTGTTGGGCACACACTTCAACATTAATGCCTACGATAATGAAACTGCGCTGAACACCACATTGCTGGAAGGTTCAGTAAAAGTGAACGGCGCCCTTCTCAAACCAGGGCAGCAAGCGAAAATATTAAACAATGGTCCTGCAGGAGCTGTGCAGGTGGAGTATACGGATATTAGTAAAGTGATGGCATGGAAGAATGGCCGCTTCAATTTCGAAGGCGCCACCATTGAAGAGATAATGAGACAAATAGAAAGATGGTACGATGTGGAAGTGGTGTACAAAGGAAAGAAACCCCGTGTTGAATTTGAAGGGAAAATGACGATGGACGTTTCATTGGACGGACTGATCGTACTCATGGAAAAAGCGAATATCCACCTTCGTCTCGAAGGCAGAACACTCACAGTACTTCCTTAGGGAACAATCATACACCTGTCATATGAAAAAAGCAGGGCCGTGTACATGACGGCCAGGGAGTTTATTGCATCAATAAATGCTCCGTAAGACCTTATCCCATTTCTTATTGCCGGGTTCTATCCCGAAACCATCGATTGAAAAGAAAACCGCCACGGATCGCTCCCGTGACGGTTGGAATTCAGTTGATGTAAAATGGTCTTGCAACACATTTTTATTAACCGAACAAGTACGAAAGTATGCAAAAAACTGCTTTTGACTCCGGAACGGCTAAGGCTTTTTCCGATCGTCCGCCTCAGCGGTACCGGGGTCTCACCAAAACCCTGCTGGTAGTGAAACTGATTATCTTATTAACCGTGGTTGCTTTTTTCCAGGTGCAAGCTTCCGGCACTTTCGCTCAAACCGTAACCATTTCCGGTAAAGACCTGACTTTGAAACAGGTATTTGCTGCTATCGAGAAGCAAACAAATTATGTATTGCTGAACACCAAAGGCACGTTGGATGGAACCAATCCCGTTTCATTGACTGTACACAAAATGCCTTTGCGTGAGTTCCTCGATCTTCTTTTGAAAGATGAAAAGTTGGATTATGAGATACAGGGAAAAACAATTTTACTCTCACGGAAAGTAATCCCAACAACCTATATCAAAAAAGTTTTGCCCGGTATGCCGGAACTCTTTCCCGTAACCCCACCGGTGAAAGGTGCCGTTTTTAATGAGAATGGTACGCCTTTAAGCGGCGTAAGCGTTGTTGTGAAAAAAACAAAAAAAGGAACAGTTACCGATGCCTCCGGCAACTTTTCCATCCAGGCCGATAAGGATGATATACTCATCATCTCGTATGTTGGTTATGTAAGCCAGGAAGTGAAGGCAGGTGATAGTCACCGGATCATAAAATTGAAAGTTTCCCATTCCGTACTCGATGAAACACAGATAACCGCCTATGGTAAAACCAGCAGGAGAATGGCTACCGGCAATATCGGGACCATTACAGCAGAAGAGATCGAAAGGCAACCGGTAATGACTGCCCTGGAAGCAATGATCGGGAAAATACCAGGCGTAGAAATCAGGCAAACCTCCGGTAATGCTGCTGCCCCTGTGCAGGTGATCATCAGGGGAAGGAATACACTTAACAACAGTGTTCCGCTTGATCCACTTTATGTAATTGATGGGATGCCCCTGAGTACCGTGAATTCATCGCCCACCACAAGGGAAAGTGGACGAAATGTGGGTGCTGTACAAGCTGGCGCCCCACATATGTTAGGAGCCAATCCATTGCTGGGTATCAATCCGAAAGATATTGAAAGCATCAGTGTTTTGAAAGATGCCGATGCCACCGCTATCTACGGATCCAGGGGCGCCAATGGAGTAATACTGATCACTACCAAAAAAGGAAAGCAAGGACCGGCCCAATTTTCTATCAGTATCAATAACGCCACAAAATTCAACGGGAAGTATCCCCGTTTGATGAATACACAGGAATATCTTAGTGTGAGACGCGAAGCATTGTTGAACGATGGCCTGATGCTGAACCACGAAAATGCCCGTGATCTGAAAACATGGGATACAACAAAATATACTGACTGGCAGCGCATGCTCGTAGGTACAGGATCTGCTACTTCGGTTAACGCCAGTGTAAGTGGAGGAATGGGACAGTCCAACTATTTCCTTTCTGCAGGATATGATACGCAAAAAGAGATCATGAATAACGGAGGGAGAAACCAGCGCGGAAGTTTCAATGCCAGGTTTTCTCATGCCAGCACCAATCAGAAATTCAGGTTTGACTTATCGAACAGGATCAGTCTTAGTAATATATTATCCTACAGCATTGGCTCCATGAGTAACCAGCCCCCGAATGCGCCGGATATCTATGATGCGGATGGGAATTTCAACTTCACACCATACAGACAAGAGAATAACCCGAATGGCTTCCCTTTTGCTGCTTTGAAGAGGCCTTCTAAAAGCAAAACTTTTGAACTGTCGAGCAATCTGAATATATCTTATCAACTGTTGAAAGGATTGACTTTATCTGCGGGCCTGGGGCATAATTTCACCTCCAACGAAAACTCGAATCTCACACCCAAGTCTTCCAATGATCCTGCATTCATCAATGCCTTCTCTTCGGCTATTTATGGTAAGTCAACCAACCAAAGCTTGCAGGTAGAATCACAACTGGGATACAATGGCTATATAGGAAAAGGAAAATTGTCGGCACAGCTTATTGCCAATTTTCAACAATCTGTCAGCAGTGGTGAAACGATAACATCCATTGGCTTCCCCAACGATGCAATGATGAAGAGCCATAATAATGCTCAAACAAATTTCTTTGCTGAAGGGTACCGGGAATACAAATACCTGTCAGGATCTGCCATTGTAAAGTATGAGTGGGACAATAAATACGTGATCAGCCTGAATGCCAGAAGGGACGGGTCTTCCCGCTTCGGACCCGGAAAACAATTTGGCAATTTCGGTTCCATTGGTCTCGCATGGATAGCATCAGATGAGAACTGGATGAAAAAGATCCTTCCGGACTGGTTCAGTTTAGTCAAATTCAGAGCCTCCACCGGAGTAATGGGTTCGGATGGCATCGGAGAGTATGAATACCTTCCCCGATGGTCGAAATCCCGGTCAGTGGAAAATAACAGTCAGCTTCTTTATAACTACAATGGTACTAATGCATTTCATGCCATGAGGCCCTTGAATCAGAATTATCAATGGGAGTCTACCAGGCAAACTGAAATCGGTACACTCCTGGGCTTTTTTCAAAACAGGATCAATGTTGAACTGGCCTATTATTCAAAATATACCGATAACCAGCTGACCAAGTTTCCTATTCCATCTCAAACAGGATTTGCATCAGTGCTGATCAACCATCCGGCCGGTGTAAGAAATTCAGGAGTTGAGATCAGTGCCAGTGCTGAACTGGTTAAAACGAACGACTGGAATCTGCACTTCAATATCAATACCAGCAGGAACCGGAATAAACTCGTAAAGTTCCCGGGCCTGGAAAGCTCTTCATTCAACGGAATCTTCAAGGTAGGGCAATCTCTCGGTACGCGATACTTTCTGCATTATACAGGGGTAGATCCATTGACGGGGAACTACACGTTTGAGGACCATAACAAAGACGGCCTGGTTAACATAGGCGGTGGCAGTTTTCCCACTACTGACCAGGATGATCGTTATGTAGCTATCAATACAGATCTCCAAACGATGGTCGGTTCGGGAATTACACTCAGTTATAAAAGCATTTCAGTAGCCGCCAGTTTTGTATTCGTCGATCAATTGAAGCGCGACCCATCCCTGGATGTGGTGTTAGGAACGATGCAAAATACAATTTTGAGGGACGATGTAAAAAACAATCACTGGACAAAACCAGGAGACCAGGCAAAATATCCGCGATACACTACTGACAGGACCCTCCTGGGAAATATTTCCTCCTCCGATGCTGTGTTTATAGATGGTTCCTATCTGCGAATGACGAACCTCGCCATCTCCTGGGCTTTACCAGCTGACTGGATCAACCGTATTAAAATAAAAGGCGCCACCATTTCATTGCAAACACAAAACCTGTTCACCCTGTCCAACTATCCGGGCATCGATCCGGGCCTTCTCGAAGCCCCCTGGGGAACACCCGTTCCAAGAACGATCAGTACCAATCTTTCATTGACCTTCTAAAATGAAAAAACATGCGAAATAAGTTCTTACACTCATCCATATACGCAGTTATATTTCTCATTATTTTCAGCAGTTGCAACAAACTATTGGAAGTGGCTCCCCCGATCGATTCAATTACCACAGAGGAACTGTTTTCAAGTAATGAACAGGCAGACTGGGCCATTGCAGCTATCTATTCAAAAATGATCAATGGCGATAATCCTACTTCAATTTCGACGGTGTCTGACAGAGGGTTTGCCACAGGATTATCCACTATACTCGGAGCACTTTCAGCAGATGAGTTGACAGTTCCTGCAAATAATTCCAATACGGATTACCATGTTTCTATCAATAAGCTAACACTGTTGAATAGCAACAAAACCCAGGAGATCTGGAACTCGGCTTACAAAATAATTTTCGATGCGAATGCCAGCATGGAAGGTATACAAAATTCAGCGTCGTCTCTGCTCACAGACAGCGCCAGGAAACAACTGACGGGCGAAGCACTGGCCATCCGTTCGCTTTGCTATTTCTACCTGTTGAATTTTTTCGGAGATGTGCCCCTGGTATTGAGCTCCGATTTTAACCAAACCCTTGGTCTGCCAAGATCACCGGTTGCAAAAATTTATGATCAGATCAAAAATGATCTGATCAAAGCAGGTTCCATGTTGAGTGCTGATTTTTCTGCCGGCAAGGGCGAAAGGGTAAGGATCAACAAATGGTTTGCAGAAGCCCTGCTCGCCCGGATCTGTCTTTACACCGGTGCTTACGAACAGACCATCAACAGCGCCACAAAAGTGATTGATCAAACAGCGTTGTTTGGAATTGAAACGGATCTCACCAAAACATTTACTCCGAATAATACCGAAACCATCTTTCAGTTAAAACCCGCTGCAGAAGCAGTTGCACTCAAGAAAGCTACTCCTGAAGGGATCAAACTGTACAATGTTCCCCCTCAAGGCACTCCCTATTCTGCCCGATATGAGATCAGCGCTTCACTGGCAACTGCGTTTGAACCCAATGATCAGAGAAAATCTGTCTGGTTGACGCCAGTCGGCACGGTACTGATACCAGCAAAATATAAAAATGGTCCGGCTGTTCAATATTACAATGTTATCCGCCTGGCCGAACTTCATCTCATCAGGGCCGAAGCCATTATGAAATTTACTCCAGCAAACAAAAGTAATGCGATCAAAGACATCAATATCCTCAGAAGAAGGGCAGGAGTGATTGAACTGGATGAGCAGCTCACCACAGAACAGGTGATCAACGCCATCGCGCATGAGCGTCAGGTAGAATTGTTTCTCGAATGGGGCCACCGGTGGTTCGATCTAAAAAGAACAGGGAAAGCAAATGAGGTGCTCAGTGCTGTTCCCTACAAACAACCCTGGTGGGGCGATTACCAGTTCTTATATCCTGTGCCACCAGCTCAGATCAACCTGAACAGCAACCTGATTCAAAACCCTGAATACAATTCCAGGTAACAGGAACAGACAGCAGTAAACCACTCACTTAACATCAAACGACTTTTATGTTATTTATATATTCAAACAGGAGGCTGCTTGCTTTCTCTTTCCTCTCATTAATTCCGGTCTTTTGGGGATGCCAAAAAAGAACTGTGGAAGAAACTCCTGTGCAGGCAACGCTGCAGATTTTTAACGCACTGGATGATGGCGAAAGTATTTGGATTAACCTGTCCGGAAACCGGCCTGTAAAATTCAATTCCCTGGCTCGCGCAAACAATAAGGAGTACCTATTGAGCAGAAACCTGATCTATTTGAAAGCTTCACCTTCACCCTTCGATATATACACACTGAAAGATACATTGCCGCACCAGCAACCTGTTATCAGTACCACATTATCGTTGAACCCGGGAGCAATCTATTCTCTTTTTCTTCATGGAGAAAAATCATCCGCAGCCTGGTCTTTGTTTAAAGACGACATTCCGCTGATCAACCGGCAAGACAGTACCACCCATGTTCGCATTGCTAATTTCAGTGAAGCACAGGCAATCAGTGTAAATATCAAAGACCATGCGCCCGGTTCATTGGTTCAAAGCCTGCCCTATAAATCTTTGTCTGCATTTATTGAGTTGGAGGCAGATATAACCATTGCTGGTTATACTTTCGAGTTCAGGGATCAGGAAACAGGAGCGTTGCTCTCAACATATACCACTTCCAACTTTCAGGCTGCTGCTGTATCCCCAAGTCAATGGCTTGCCAAATCGAACACACTTGTTTTTTCGGGTAAACCCGCAGGAATCAGTCCCAATAATCAAAAGATCACCCTCATGAATCACAGGTAGTGTATACTTCCTCGGTTTAGTAAAAAAATCACCAAATAACATATGAGCATCGTATTAAAAGTGGAGAAACTCTCCCACAGGTATGCTACTGCCTGGGCTATCCGTGATATCAACTTCGAGATCAGCCAAAATGGAGTGATCGGATTGTTAGGCTCCAATGGAGCCGGCAAATCCACCACCATGAATATCATTTGTGGTGTGTTGAATCAAACAGAAGGAGACGTGTACATCAATGGCATCAATAAAAGAGAAGAGCCCAAACTTGCCAAAAAGCAACTGGGCTTTCTTCCGCAGACAGCGCCGCTGTACACAGATTTTACCGTGAATGAATACCTCACTTATACGGCCGATCTGCGTTTCATTGAAAAAATGCAGGTAAAAAAAGCAGTGGCAGAAGTAATGGACAGAACCGGCATCAGCCATTTCAGTTCGAGGCTTATCAAGAACCTCTCCGGTGGTTACAAGCAGCGCGTAGGAATTGCACAAGCCATCATTCACAAACCCGGCATCGTGATCCTGGATGAGCCCACCACGGGCCTCGATCCCAATCAGATCATCGAAGCCAGGAAACTGATCAGGGAGATTGCGCAGGACCATACCATCTTATTAAGCTCACACGTATTGTCTGAGATCAACCTGCTCTGCCGCGACATCATCATGATCGAAGGCGGCAGGATGGTATTCTCCGATTCCATGGAATCATTCAACAATTATATACAACCCAGTGCAGTACTGGTGAGAATGGAAAACCTGCCGCAGGAATCCGAGTTGCTGAAAATATCCGGCGTTACTAAAGTACAGCTGCTGTCGGATAAACAATGCAGGATCTACTTCAGTGACAACAACTCGATATCGGAGTCCATCATTGCAGCCAGTATGCAGCATAACTGGAAACTCACAGAGATCAACCTGGAAAGGTCCATGCTGGATGATGTGTTCAAACAATTATCACAAAATTCCTAAATCAGGCATCGATGAAAATAATAATGAAGATTGCGAAAGCCGAGTTGAGAACGCTATTCTTTTCTCCGATCGCCTGGTTTGTAGTATGCTTGTTCTATTTCAGTCTGGCGATGGCATTTGGCAAAAGTATGGTAGGATATTCCACTATTCAGGAAGCCATGCTTGAACTGGAATCAAACTGGTTTGGATTTCCCAGAGGACTGAGTGTAGATGTGGCTTCCAATATTGCATTTTTTGTAGAAAAGTATTTCTTTCTTTTTATTCCCCTTCTTACGATGGGGATCGTGAACCGGGAAATGAGCAATGGTACCATCAAATTGCTGTATTCATCTCCCGTTACTACCAGGGAGATCATTACCGGCAAATACCTGGGGATAATGCTCTTCAATATATTATTGATCTTGATCGTGGCCATTTTCATGGTTGCTTCCTGTTTGGCAATTGAGCAACCTGAATATAGTTGGCTACTGATCTCTGTATTACTCGGTTATTTCCTGCTGATAAATACCTATGCAGCCATTGGTCTGTTCATCTCCTGCCTCACTTCCTACCAGATCGTAGCTGCTGTGATCACATTCGCGGTATTTTACCTGCTCTCTGTGGTATCCGGGATCTGGCAGCAATATGATCTGATCCGTGATATTACGTACTACCTGGCCCTGCCGCAAAAAGCAGCTAATTTAATGAGAGGGTTGATCACCAGCAGGGATGTCATCTACTTCATACTGGTAATTGTTCTCTTCCTTGGCTATGCCATGATCAGATTAAGGAATACCCAGCAACCCAAAAGCAGGATGGTAAATGTTCTCCATTATACAACGCTTACCATCATTATCATCACAATAGGATACTTCAGCTCCAGACCTGGTCATATCGCCTATTTAGATGTGACCAACCGCCAAACGAACACCCTTCACCCGGCAGTTTTGGAAACAGTCAGGGAACTGGATGGTTCTCCGCTCACCGTTACATTGTACTCAAACCTGCTCGGCGGGAAGGCCACTACCGTACATGGCATGCCCAGATTACGCAACCGGTATGTATGGGAAGTATGGGAACCCTTTGTGAGGTTCTATCCTAATATCAGGCTCAGGTATGAATACTATTATGATCTGAGAGAGGGCGACAGTGGATATTACAAAAAATATCCGGGTAAAACCCTGGAGGAAATTGCAGCCATCGAAGCTGAAATGCTTGACGTCAGCCTGTCTATGTTCAAAACTCCACCTGAGATCAGAAAGATGATCAACCTGGAGCCTGAATACAAACGCCTGGTGATGCAGCTTGAATACAAAGGAAAAAAAGAATTCCTGAGAACGTATGAGAATCCCGGTAACCCATGGCCATTTCACAATCATTTCGCTGCTGCATTCAAAAGACTGACCAGGAAGGAAGATGTACGGCTGGCTTTTGTAACGGGTCATTATGAAAGAAATCCATTGATACCTGCTTTCAGGGAATATAGCTGGCATACCGGTCTAAAATTAAACACCATGGCGCTGATCAATGAAGGGGTGGATTGCGATACAATTTCACTGAGGCACCAGGATATTCCTTCCAACCTGAACCTCCTGGTAGTGGCAGATCCCAAAACGGATTATCTTCCAGAAGAGCAAAATAAGATCATTCAATACCTCAATAACGGCGGTAACGCTATCTTCTATACAGATACCAGGAAACAGCAAATGCTTGCTCCTATTCTCCAAACCATTGGAGTATATCCTGATGAAGGCATGATTGTCCGACCAGACAAACATGAAAGTCCCCACCTGTTTGAAACGATGCTGAACAAAGCAGGAAATTATCTGGCCAAGGAAGAAGCGATGGAAAAGTTTCAGCGATATGGTTTCGCCACTGCCAAAGTAAAAACTGAAGGTGCTGTAAACCTCAGTTATAAGGAGATCAACGGATTTACCATCGAGCCGATAATAGCACAATCAGGTAATGATAATATTTGGATTGAAAAAGGTTCACTGGTAATGGATTCAGCCACGCCGGTATATTCCGCGGCTGAAGGCGACCTGAGGAAAACAGCATATGTAATTGGGTTGAAATTGTGGCGCAAGATCGGCAATAAAGAACAAAGGATCATTGTTGCCGGTGATGCAGATTTTATGTCGATGTATAGAAGAACGGACCCAGGTATCGGCGTTGCCGCGTATAGCTGGACACTCTATAATAAATATCCCATCTACGACAATTTTCCGTTAGCCGAAGACAGACACCTGATCATTACGCATAAAGAGGCAAAACTGCTAAACATCTTATTTACCTATCTAGGTTCAGGGATATTGTTATCGGCAGCCATCGTTTTGCTGGTTCGCAGGAAAAGAAAATAAGCATCTAACAGTTACCCATAATTCATTCTAACCATGTTTCTTCTAACGGATGATCAAACCATTGAAGACCTGAGGCTATTTGCCAAAAGAGAACGTTCCGGTATCTATGATATCTACAACAATACTTCCACCCGCGGGGGCGAAATGCTGCTGGAGACCATGTTCCGCAATCCCCTGGCAACCCTGGAAGCCATTACGAAACGATCAGCCATCATATCGGATTTTGCAAGATTGAATACTGCATTTCCTTTCAATTCTTCCTTACTGGATAATGTTGAAAAATATATTATGCAGGAAGATTCAAAGGATACACAAAAAATAACACTGGGTGAAAAGGAGATCAGCGCGGGCGTTACTGCATTGATCGAACTCCTCCATACGCTAAAGGATTTCCTGGAGAAAGGGTCGATCATTCGGATACCGGAATTAGCTGAAGAAAGAAATGATATTCTTGAATTGCTCCTGCATGCTGCACTGGAACCCATCTTCCGGGAAAAAACCGGTAGCAGACTGAGTTTCGGAGCCATGACTGCTTTTGATGTGCTGTTGCGTATGAAGGAGCGCGAAAGGATAATGACTTTGCTCCATTTCATATATATGCTGGATGTTTACATATCTGTAGCGCAGGTAGCTACCAAAAGACAATTCGTTTTCCCTATCGCGCATCCCAAAGGCAGCAATGTATTAAAAGTGGAAGGAGTGTATCATCCGGAGCTGAAAAATCCGGTGGCGAATGACCTGCACATGCACGCGGGTAAATCCGTTGTTTTTCTCACGGGAGCGAACATGGCGGGGAAGTCTACCTTTCTCCGTTCATTCAGCACGGCTGTTTACATTGCGCATATGGGATTCCCTGTAGCAGCGAAGGCGCTGGAATTCTCTGTAATGGATGGGGTATTGACCACTATCAATCTGCCGGATAATTTAGGCATTGGCGCCAGTCATTTTTATGCAGAAGTGCTCCGCGTAAAGAAAGTTGCCACCGAGTTGGGCGCCGGTAAATCTTTGTTTGTTCTCTTCGATGAATTGTTCAGGGGAACCAATGTAAAAGATGCCCATGAAGGAACGGTAGCCGTCACCAAAGCTTTTGCCGGAAAACAAAACAGCCTCTTCCTTATTTCATCACATATTGTGGAAGCAGGAGAGGAGCTGAAGCAGCAATCAAATATCGGATTCCATTACCTGCCAACCCGCATGAAAGGTACAGTACCCGAATATACCTATACGTTAGAAGAAGGCATTACCGATGACCGGCATGGTATGATCATCATCCGAAATGAAGGCATTCTCGAAAAATTGAAAAACGGCCGCAGGAACGCCGGTTAAAATTAAAAAAGATGAATTTCACAATAGACAGGCAATCGCTGGACGAGCTGAACCTCCTGGGAAAGTTCAAACAGGGATCCGTGTATTCACTGTTCAACCAGGTGAAAACAAGAGGCGGGGAACAACTGCTGGATCAGATGTTCAAGCATCCGCTGACAGACGAACAACAGATCAATCAGCGGGCTGCCATATTCCGTTTCTTTCAGGAGGCAGACCTGCAATGGGTTTTTGATCCACTGCAGGTTGCGCAGATGCATGAGTACATAGATACCAGCAGCAGTAAAAACAGGATCAGCAATTACGCTGGTATACTGATGAAAAAAACTTTGTCTGCACTCACCCGCGATGAACGGTATAAAAGTCTGATCCAGGGGATGCAGGCAACCATCATGACCCTGAAAAAATGTTTGGGAATAGTGGAGCTGCTGCACACGATGGGAGGACCATTTCAATATCGCAACCAGGAGATCCGGGCCATTGTGCATAATGGCCAGCTGGCTTCCCTGATTGAAACTGATATTTATTCCAATATCTCCGTACGGAAAATTGCAGTATATGATCACCTGCTTAAACATACATTCAATCAGGAGATCACATCAGTGCTGCATTTTATCGCAGAGCTGGATGTAAATATCTCCATCGGCCAGGTTGCCGACAGGCATGGTCTAACATGGGCCAGCGCTCTTCCCAAACAAGCCAATACTTTACAGGCCAGGAATCTCAGGCATCCTTGTATCAACAAGGCTGTGGGTAATGAAATAGGAATGCAGCAGCAATCCAATGTGATCTTTCTCACCGGCGCAAATATGGCCGGCAAATCTACCTGGATGAAAACGATTGGTATCTCGGTATACCTCGCTCATATTGGTTTTCCGGTAGCTGCGGACTGGATGGAATTTTCAATCAGGGAAGGAATTTATTCGAGTATCAACGTAGCTGATAATATCGCCCTGGGGTACAGCCATTTTTATGCGGAAGTGGTGCGCGTAAATACAGCGGCTGATGCTACCTGTACCGGGAAACATCTATTGCTGATGTTCGATGAACTGTTCAAGGGCACTAATGTAAAAGATGCTTACGATGGCACACTGGCTGTGACGGAGGCATTTTCGGAATATTCGAATTGCCTGTTCATCGTCAGCACCCATATCATCGAGGTAGGAGAAGCATTGAAAGGCAGACGGAACATTCAATTCAAATTTATGCCCACCCTGCTGGAAGGCGGGATGCCGAAATATACTTACCGTTTGAAAGACGGCATCACAGAAGACCGGCAGGGTATGATGATCATCAATAATGAAGGCATCATTGAACTGATCGGAACCTGATACATGGCATACCACAACAAACCCAATTAATGATTGTAACAAAATAATCTGATGAAAATAATTTTCAAAATTGCAAGGGCAGAACTTAGAACCCTGTTCTATTCTCCTGTAGCCTGGCTCACCATCGTAGTGTTTTTCGTGATCAGTGGTACGCAGTTTGCCACCCCGCTGATGCATATGGCAGTGACACAGGAACTACAGGAAATCAATAATCCCAACTGGGAAGGCTTTCTTCCCGGGCCCCTCACTTTAAGGATGTTCAGTGAGTCTATTCGGAACATGTATCAGTATCTTTTCCTTTTCATTCCCCTGATCACAATGGATTCGATCAACCGGGAAGTGAATGGAGGTACCATGAAGTTGCTGAACTCTTCACCAGTAGGCATAAGAGAAATTGTGTTGGGCAAATTCCTGGGCCTGACCTTTTTCAACATTGCCTTATTGTTGTCCATTGCGCTGCTGCTTTTCACCGGTTACTTCACCATCCTTCATGCGGAATTCGCGTGGTACTGTTCGATATTGCTGGGCTTCTTTTTGTTGACCAGTGCCTACATGGCAATCGGACTATTTATATCCACCATTACCAATTACCAGATAGTGGCGGGGATTGCCACCTTCGTAGTCTTCATCTTTTTGAATATGGTCGGAAAAATGTTGCAGGAGTACGATTTTATGAGGGATATCACCTGGTTTCTCTCGCTGGCCGGCAGAATCGACTGGATGGTAGCTGGCCTGATCACAACCAGGGAGATTTTATATTTCTCCCTGGTGATCATCCTTTTCATCGGACTGGCCATCATCAAGCTGAAAAGCAAGCAGGAGTCGAAGAAATGGACCGTTTCATGCTCGAGGTATTGCCTGCTGATCTTCGTTGTTTTAACGCTGGGATATTTTTCCGCCAGGCCTGGTTACGTTGGCTACTACGATGTTACCCGGCAAAAATTAAATACGATCGATACAGCCACGCAGCAGGTGCTGAAAGAATTAGACGGTTCCCCGCTTACGGTTACACTGTATACAAACCTGCTCGGGCCGGCTGGCAGCTACGGTATTCCGGTAGCAAGAAATAATTATATATGGGGCTTCTGGGAACAGTATTTTCGCTTTTATCCCAATATCAGATTCAAGTACGAATATTATTATGATTTCAAAAAGGGAGACAGTACTTTCTATAAATCATATCCCAATAAAAGTATTCACCAGATAGCCAAACAATTTGCAAGGATTTTCCAGGTTGATCTGACTGATTTCAGAAAACCAGGAGAGATCGATTCACTGATCAATCTTGATAAGGAAGATGAGATGAGGTTATTGATGGAACTGGAATACAAAGGGAATAAATGTTTATTGAGAACCATCGACGGTGGGCCCTTTCCCAGGCAATTCAATGTATCGGCCAGTATCCGGAAATTGACCAGGGACAATTTTCCAAAAGTATTGTTTACGACCGGCCATTATGAACGTAGCCCCTGGAGAAACGGGGAAAGAGAATATGGTGGCATCACAAATCATCAGGTGGACGAGGCGGCAATGACCAATAATGGAATGGAAGCAGATACCATTTCAATATTGAACAATGATATTCCAACCAATACAAAGATACTGGTGGTTGCTGATCCCAGGTCGGGTCTGGAAGCTGTTGAACAACAGAAGATCCTTCAATACATCGATAATGGAGGAAATGCAATCATCTATGGTGAACCAGGTAAGCAACATATTCTGAACCCTTTGCTCAACCAGATAGGTGTTCACCTGGAAGATGGTATATTGGTAAGTCCGCATCCTACCAGACCAGCGAATGTAGTTTCCGGTTTCCTGAATAAAACAGGCACCAGTTTAGCCAGGGCTCCGGCTATTCAGGATGCGTTGCACCTGTTTGGTGGCATTCGCAGAACTTCTTTTATCACTACATGCGATATCAGCTTCAAAGACACCAATGGCTTCAAGGTTGAGCCGATCTATGAAATGCCAGGCGGCGAAGATGTATGGATGGAAAGGGGCGTGTTTGTGGCGGACTCGGCGAAACCAACTTTTAACAGCGGAGAAGGGGATTACCGGAAAAACAGTTACGTTTTGGGCGTAAAGCTGACGAGGATGATCAATAACAAAGAGCAAAGATTGATAGTGTTGAGTGATGCAGATCTGTCGGCAGGCCACCCCCACGGGATAGTTCTGGGGTTGTACAGTTGGCTCGTATATAATGAATACCCGGTCTATATCAATAATATATATCACAAAGATATCCGGCTTAATATCGGAAAGAATCCGGCAAAAGTCCTTTGGTATATTTACGTGTATGGTATCCCGGGATTATTGCTGCTGACGGGAACTATTATATTAATAAGAAGAAAGAGAAAGTAAAACCTGAAAAACAATGCTCATCAGGAAGGCACTTCAGTAATTGCAGGTGCCTTCTTTTTCTTGGTTTCCAATATGTGTACATAAGGCACTTTAGCCGGGCTCTTATGGACATTCAATGCACCTTTAAATAAAACAGAGCTTTTTTTTCAGATACCCCACCCTTTTCCGCCATTTTAATGTCTTTATAACAGATCGATGTACGAATTGGGTCGTATATTGCGGCCACTTTCAAACTACATCCATGAACGATAAAAACTAGAACCGAACTAAACAGAAAAACAAAAACGCCCTCAATTAAGTATTAGCTATGAAATTTATTTCCAAAACAGGCTTCACAGCCTTGCTGGCTGTGTATGGCCTTAACAGTACTGCCCAGATCAAGGAGCTGCCTGAGCTCAAAAAAGAGGACCTGATCTCCGACTACCGCCTGGCGATGGACATCCTCAAAAAACAACATCCCAACCCTTTCAAGTTCATCGACTCTGCCGATTACGATAGAAAAGTGGACTCCCTGATGAAGCTGGCGGAAAAAGAAGACAATGTTTTTTCCATTCTCCAGTATTCACCCATCCAGCTGGTAAGGGATGTGCATACCAATATGCAGTTCTCTGCAGATAATAACCGTGATATGATCAGCAACCTGCGTTTCTTTCCTTTTCCCGTTGTGATCGAAAGAGGAAAGATCCTGGTGAATATCAAAGGCTCTGAACTGCCTTTCGGTACTGAGATCCTCAGCATCAACAAGCAGTCCGCCAAATCGATCATCGAATCCCTTAGCTCTGCCGCCTACAGCGATGGTTTTATCACTACCGGAACAGACAGGGTAGCTGGAAATTTCCAGACAACTTTCAGTCTGCGCACCCCCTATGCGAAAAGCTATGATATCGAGTATGCAGATGGCAAAAGCAAAGGCTCCAAAAAGATCACGGTGGCTTCTCTGCTGGCTTCTCCCGGCGTGCATGCCAGCAACCAGGCCGTATTGCCTGTGAACCAGCTGGCCCGCTCTTACTGGATCTATGGCAGCTATGACGACGAAAATAAAACAGGAACACTCACCGTGAATTCCTTCAACCTGCAGGAGTCCTATGCCTATAAAGAGTTCAGCTCCTTCTTCAAGGAAGTGAACAAGCGTGGATACAAGAACGTGATCATCGATATCCGCAACAATGGAGGCGGCAACCCTGCCATCTCTGCGCTGCTCTTCTCTTTCATGGCCCCTAAGGCATTCCAGAACGTGTACAATTACAGGACGAAGAATATCGATGTTTTCTATCCCGAGCATGCCACCACGCAGGGCAGGAAGATGAGCGATGAAGATATCCGCAACAACAAACAATTCCTGTATCAGCGTTTTGACCTCGACAGCGCTACAGGCTTCTATGTTGGCAATGCCCGTTTGAAAGAAGGGCAACTGGAGAATTTCCCTCCTGATAAAGATGCGTTCAAAGGAGAGATCTATGTGCTTGCAGGCGGTGGTACTGTTTCCGCAGCTACCTATTTTGCTTCGCTGGTACAGAAGAACAAACGCGGTCTGGTGATCGGTAAAGAAACAGGCAGCGGCGAAAATGCCACTACAGCAGCCTGGTTCCTGACCTATACACTTCCCAAAACAAAATCTGTGCTTACAGTGCCTATGTCTGAATTGTATTTCTTCAATTCTCAAAAAGACAATGGCCGTGGTATTATGCCTGATAAAGAAGTACCGATGGATAAATTCATTACTTACCTGCAGCAAACACAGGACCCTGAATTAAGCTACACCATGGAGCTGATCAAACAGGGTAAATAATAATAATCCGTCTCTCTTGTTGTATTGTTCTTGAATGTTTGAAAAGATGCAAAGGGCAGCGCGTTGCTGCCCTTTTGCTTTATTGTGAAGTCTTCTGATAAAGGGCGTATCTTTGGGGCATCATGACTAATGTTGAATTACTCCAGCAGGAGGCCATCAAAGCCCTGGAAGCAGGGACGCTGAACGATAAACAGAAAGCTTTCATAGAAAGTATTAGAAATTTCGATAAGAAACAATTGAAAAAACTAAACAGCAGCCAGTTCAAATGGCTGAAGGATATCGCTAAGATCCAATCCAGGAATACGGAAGCCAGCGATCCGTTAGCAGATTGAATGAAGTGCCCTTTCGGCATTCGAAAAGTTTTTCCATAAAATCCCGGAATACTGTCAAAAAAGTATATTCTTGCATTTATTAACTCAACCCATGCACATTCGTACCGGAAAACTCATTGTATGCTTCCGGATTTTGGTGGATCATGACCCGAAGCGCTTCTACATACCAGGAATTCGATAACAAAGATCTCTTTGCCCTTGTGGCAGCAGGTGATGAAGCTGCTTTCAGACAACTCTTCAATAAATTCCTTCCTGAGTTAGGCTCCGCCATCAAAAGCGTTGTTCATTCAGACACCGCTACCAAAGATATCATTCAGGAAGTATTCATCCAGATCTGGATCTCCAGGGACAAACTCACGGCAGTGGAACTTCCGCGTAACTGGCTTTTCCAGGTCACTTATTTCTTATCCTACAAATGGCTCAGGAGCCAAAAGAACCAGGAAAAATTGCAATCAGGTTTGAAGGCATCCAATCCAACAGACAATTCAAATACTGTTTGGGAGCAACTTGATTTCAATGAAACCACCCGCCTCATCAGGGAAGCAGTAGTGCTACTGCCTGAAAAAGCCAGGAAGATCTATATACTCAGCCGCGATCAGCATCTTAAAATAAGCGAGATCGCCGCTGCTCTCGGCATTTCCGAACAGACCGTCAAGAACTCATTGACACGTTCACTGGCCAGCATCCGGGAACACCTGCTGGCACACGGAATTTCCATTCCGGTATTTATTCTCTGTTTTTTTTCAAATCAATAGGTACTGCTTTCTTTCACAGGGTACGTATCAGTATAAACCTTTCCTCACTCTTTACTAAACTTTATTCTCTTGGAACACAGGATTGATCTTTTATTGAATAAACTGTCCGGGGATTCGGCAAAAGAAGAAGATTGGAACGAATTGCTGGATGCGATCCGGAATGATCATTCCGGACAGGTGATTGCACGCCTGGAACAGTTTACAAACAGGAAAGCCCACCTGGAAGCCTTTGATCCGGAGACGCCTGAATGGGACGAAGTCTTCAAAAGGGCCGTCGCGGTTGATAAAACAGGGCAAACAAACACCGGCAAACTGACACGGATGCGCTTCTTCCGTTTAACGGCTGTTGCTGCCGTACTGGTAATAGCAGCGCTCTCCGTTCTGTATTTTCTGCTGCCGGAAAATAGACGGACTACAGCGCCGGAAAAACAAATTGCTGTGATCAAACCCGGCTCGGAAGGGGCTGTGCTCACACTGGCCAATGGAACACAGGTAGTGATCGATACGGCAACGAATGGGTTGATCGCCGAGCAGAACGGAAGTGATATACTGGTAGATAATGGAACCATGAGCTATCGCCCGCAGGAAGGAAAGGAGGGACAGGAGGAATTCAATACCATGACCACACCAACGGGAAAACAATTCCAGTTTTCACTGCCCGATGGTACAATGGTTTGGCTCAATGCAGCAAGCTCGATAAAATATCCGACCAACTTCAAAGGCAGTACGAGAACGGTAATGGTAATAGGGGAGGCTTATTTCGATGTGGCGAAAAATCAGCACCAGCCTTTCATTGTGAGCGCAGGCAACAATGCAACCATCGAAGTACTGGGCACTTCCTTTAACGTGAACGCTTATCCGAATGAAGAAAATATCAAGACAACCCTCATCAACGGACTGGTAAAGGTTACTGCCAAAGCCCGTAACCTGCCTTCCGGTAATGCAAGGGAAGCAGTGCTCAAACCGGGCCAGCAGGCTATTGTGGCGCTTTCCGGCAATGGTGTACAGGCAATTACTGTGAACAACGATGTGAATACAGAGAAGGTCACCGCCTGGAAAAAGGGACTTTTCAATTTTGAAGGGTCCGGCCTTGTGGAAGTGATGAAGGAACTGGAAAGATGGTACAATATCGAAGTTGTGTATGAAGGTGCACCACCTGAAATGAAGTTCTACGGAAAGATCGGGAAACAACTTCCGTTGAACGACGTCCTGGAAGTGCTGGATAAATCGAAAGTGAAATTTGTAATCGAAGGAAGAAAACTCATCGTTAAACAATAACCCTTTCATTCACCAAAACAACGCGTATCGATTATTCTTTTTCAATGAAGGCATGATCAATAAAAAAACCGGAAGTGTTTGCTCCACTCCCGGCTACAGTAAAGTTGATCATAATCTGACTGGTATCATTTTATTTCACAACTAACTTGCCCAAAGGTATGACAAAAACTGCTTTTGAGTTCGCTGATCATTTATTCCCTCAACCATTCCGATATCAAACTGGTAAACCGTCTCCGGGAGCGTATAAATGGCAGCGACGATTCACCAAAATTTTAGTCATGAAACTGGCTATATTTTTACTGACTGCCGCTCTCTTCCAGGCTCACGGGAACCTGGTAGCCCAGAATGTGAGCCTCTCCGGAAAATCGATCACCCTGAAACAGGTGTTCGATGCTATCGAGAAACAAACGGATTTCGTTGTTTTTTCCAATGAGAGTTTTCTGAAAAACGCGAAACCTGTCTCTATTACAGTGCACAATGTTCCCGTAACTGAATTACTGGAGCTGGTACTGAAAGACCAGCCGCTGCAATACTCCATCAAGTTCAATACTATTTATCTAAGCCCAAAGGCGGAAGTAATACCAATTGTGCCTGACCTTTTTCAAATTCCAGCGCCCTCGCTGATCATTAAAGGCATACTGCGAAGCAAGGACGGTGAACTGCTGAGTGGCGCCTCCATCCGGGTGAAGCAATCAGGCCATGGCGCCATTACAGACGGCAGGGGAGTATTCCAGGTGAAAACCGATGTAAACGATCCTATTGTACAGATCACAATGGTAGGTTATGAAATGGTGGAAGCCCAACTGATCAAAAAAAGGGAGGGTTATGAAGTTACCAGACTGAAGGGCGGATCGATATCCCTGGATAATACCATACCCGGTACCGTTAGTCTGTATATTGTTATGAAGAAAGCAGAAAGCATCCTGGATGAAACGCAGATCACCGCCTACGGTAAAACCAGCAGAAGACTCGCCACCGGAAATATTGGAACAGTAAGAGCCGATGAGATCGAGCGGCAACCGGTAATGACCGCGCTGGATGCCCTGATCGGCAAAGTGCCGGGCGTGATCATCAACCCTGTTTCGGGCAATGCTGCATCGCCAGTGCAGGTAACCATCCGCGGCAGGAACAGCATCAATCCCAATGCCATCGCCGATCCGCTCTATGTGATCGATGGTATTCCGATGACCACCCTCAATGCTTCACAGTTCACCATGCCACTGACAACGGGATCGGTACAGGCAGGATTCACCAATACCATCGGAGAGAATCCACTGCTCAGTATCAATCCGCGGGATATTGAAAGTATCGATATCCTCAAAGACGCCGATGCCACTGCCATCTACGGATCCAGGGGCGCCAACGGCGTTATCCTCATCACTACCAAAAGAGGAAAGCCAGGCCCTGCACGTTTCAACCTCCGGGTGAACCAGGGTATCAAAATGCTTGAGCGATACCCCAAACTTATGAATACGGAAGAATACCTCGCAGTAAGAAGAGAGGCATTGAAGAATGATGGCATAGTGCCGGACGAATTCAATGCACCTGATCTCAAGCGATGGGACCCTGAGAAGTATACCGACTGGCAGCGAGAGTTTGTGGGAACCGGTTCCGTAACCACTATCGATGCCAGTGTAAGTGGAGGTAATCTGCAGATGAACTACGGCATCATGGCCAATTATACTACACAGAAAGAGATCATGAACAATGGTGGCATAAATGAGCGGGCAGGTTTGAGAACAACTTTCGGCCATTCCAGTCTCGACAGGAAATTCGAATTCTCCATCAGCAATAACCTGGCCATAACCAACGTGAATGCTTTCAATGCAACCGGTTTAGGGACTATGTCGCCCAATGCTCCGGATATTTTCGATTCAAAAGGTGAATTCAATTTCGTTCCCTATCGCGGTCGTACTTCAAGCCAGTTCCCCTCCGCATTTGCCAATCTCAGGAAGCCAAGCGAGAGCAATACCTTCTCCCTGCAAAGCAATATCAACCTGAAATATGAGATCATCAAGGGCCTGAATATTTCTGCCAACGCAGGTTATCAGTTTGCCCAAAACAAGAATGCCAAATATGATCCTGAATCCACTATGGACCCGGCATATTTCGCTTACTCCATGGCTTTCTACGGAAATACTACCAATAAGAACTGGCAAGTAGAACCCCAGTTGCAATACAATACTTTCATCGGTAAAGGAAACCTTTCTGTGCAACTGATCGCGAATATGCAATCAGTGGTCACCAGCAGTGAAAACATCATTGGCATGATGTTCCCCAATGATGCCATGATGAAAAGCTATAACAATGCGCTCAGCAAAACCTTTACTGAAAGATTGAAGGAGTATAAATATATTTCTGCTTCTACTATCATTCGATATGCCTGGGACAATAAGTACATCATCAACCTGAGTGCAAGAAGGGACGGTTCTTCCCGCTTTGGCCCCGGTAAGCAGTTCGGCAATTTCGGTTCCGTGGGAATGGCCTGGATCGCATCCGACGAAAAATGGATGAAGCAATTGCTTCCTTCCTGGATGAGCTTCCTTAAATTCAGAGGCAGCTATGGCATTACCGGAAATGATGCTATCGGCGATTATGAATATCTCTCCAGGTGGGGAAGAGAGCTTCCTGGCGATTTCAGGCAGATTTTCAGCTATAACGGTACGGAAAGCTTCCATGTGATCAGCCCCCTGAACCAGCAATTCCAGTGGGAATCTACCAGTAAATCCGAGCTCGCTCTTCATACCGGCTTCTGGGATAACAGGGTCAATGTTGACTTCGTATACTATAGCAATCTTACCAAAGACCAACTGTCCACCATTCCTACACCTGTGTATACCGGGTTTTCCAAAGCGCTTTCCAACTGGCAGGCTGAGGTCCGCAACAGCGGAATTGAACTGGACCTGAGGGCCAGGTTGATCGATACAAAAGAATGGGGGCTCAACATCAATTTCAATATCGCCCGGAACAGGAATAAATTACTGGATTTCCCCAAGCTTGAAAGCTCATCCTACAATGGAATGATCAGGAAAGGATATTCAACCAGTACAGAGTTTGTACTGAATTACATCGGCATCGACCCAATGACCGGCATGTATACTTTTGAAGACCGGAACAAAGACGGAAGGATAACGGCTACAGGAAACCGTTTCCCGTTATCGGATATTGATGACCGATATATTGCCATTGAAACGCAGCCTAAATATACCGGAGGTTTCGGCATCAATATCAATTACAAGTCGCTTTACCTGTTCACCAGTTTCGAATTCATGAACAGGTACAGGCCTGATCCTTACCTGACCACTACACTGGGGGGTATGACAAATTCCGTTCTTCCTGAAGAGGTGAAGAGCAATCACTGGCGGCAACCAGGAGACCAGGTCAAATACCCGAAATATACATCCGGTGACCTGGGGCCTATCAGGTCTTCCAATGCTTATTATGTGAATGGGGCATTCATGCGCATGACCAATCTGGCGCTTTCCTGGCAATTACCGCAGGCGTGGACCAAAAAAATGAAAATGAAAGATGCACAGCTCGCTATCCAGACGCAGAACCTGTTTACTGTTTCTGCCTATCCGGGCATCGATCCAACCATTGTCAGTGCCTATAATGCTATCCCTATTCCAAGGACAATCTCCACTACCATTTCAATCAATTTCTAAATCAACGGCGATGCTAAAAAGAATCAATCCTTCACATATAGTCATAGCGGCTTCCCTCTTTTTGTTCAGCAGTTGCAAGAAACTACTGGAAGTAGCGCCGCCGATCGATTCACTGACCACCACAGAGATTTTTTCTACCAATAAACAGGCGGAATGGGCCATTGCCAGTATCTATTCCAAAATGATCAATGGCGGTGAGAACTATATACAGATAGCCGATATTGCGGAGCGCAGTTTTTCTGCTGGTCTTTCCACTATCATGGGTGGTCTCTCTGCCGATGAAATGATACCGGCCACCATCGATGCAGGTTCCTCTACGGCTGCCTTTCAAAATAAACTCACCCTCGTTAATAGTGCAAGCTCAGACATACTATGGGCTACTGCCTATAAAGTAGTGTACGATGCAACTGCCGCCATAGAAGGCCTCGAAGCCTCTACCTCCACTTTGCTGGCAGATTCCGTTAAGAAGCAATTGCTGGGCGAAGCCCTGGTATTGAGAGCCTTCAGTTATTTCTACCTGGTGAATTTCTTTGGCGATGTTCCGCTGGTACTTAGCTCTGATTATGTAAAGAATGGTGCCATGCAAAGAACACCTGTTGCCCAGGTATATGAACAGATGAAGACCGATCTCATCAGGGCGAAACCTTTGCTGAACCAGGATTTTTCAGTGGGAAAGAATGAACGCGTGAGAGTGAACCGCTGGGTGGCGGAAGCCCTGCTGGCCCGTGTTTACCTGTATACCGGGGAGCATCAGCTGGCTGCCGGCAGCGCTTCGGAGCTGATCAACCGACCTGCGCAGTTCTATATCGAACCAGACCTCAACAATGTTTTCAAGGCCAACAGCAGTGAAGCCATCTTCCAACTGAAACCCACAACCGAAGTGCCTAATTTTGCCGGCACCACCCCGGAAGCGTTGAAGACCTATCATATATGGACAACCGGAGACATCATACAACCTGAATACCGGATCAGTCAACAGCTCATGAATGCTTTTGAAGCTACCGATAAAAGAAAGCTCCACTGGACAACCGATGCATCCGGTGTATACAGCTCTAACAAGTATAAGCACAATGAAGGCATCACCAGCTATACGGTGATGAGGCTGGCAGAAATGTACCTTATCAGGGCTGAAGCCAGATTGCTTGGCAATGCAGCTGCAAAGAACGATGCCATCGATGATCTGAATGTGTTGAGGGAAAGGGCCGGACTGGGCAAGCTGGATTACCAGTTAAACTCAGACCAGGTAAAAGCAGCCATCGAACAGGAACGCAGGGTGGAGCTCTTCTTCGAATGGGGCCATCGATGGTTCGACCTGAAAAGAACAGGAAAAGCAGCCACCGTATTGCCTGCAATCAGCTACAAACAACCCTGGTGGGGAAATTATCAGCTCCTGTACCCGGTGCCTTCAGAAGAGATCAAATTGAATTCAAAACTTCTGCAGAATCCCGAATATGATGCCAGGTAGAAAATCCCTGTTCATAATTCATTTAAAGAAAAAATCAATGACAATTATCATAGCCCGATATAAAAATACATTCATAGCAGGTTTGCTGCTGTTGTTGGCAACAGCCGGCAGCTCCTGCAAAAAAGATAATCCCGGTGAAGGCAATCCAGCTACCGTTCAACTGTACAATGCGCTCAATGATAAGATACAGTTGTATGTGAACCTGTCAGGAAAACCGCTCGCGTCTTATCGTTCAGGCCTGATGTTGGATAATAAGATCTTCTCCAGGTATAACAACCTGTACCTGCACGAACTTCCCCAAACCCTCAACCTGTTTGCCATTCCCGATACCATGCCGCACAATACGCCACTCGTCAGTGCAAAGCTGGACCTGCAACCAGGAAAGATCTATTCCCTGTTCATCTATGGCGACAAGCTGAGCGCAGGTTACCTGCTGCAGGAAGACCAGTATCCGGTCCTCAACTATACAGACAGTACAAGTTTTATCCGCTTTGCCAATATGAGTGATGGCGCTCCCATCAGCGTGAACCTGAAAGGAGAGCCTGATGGTTCCTTTGTACAGGAACTGCCTTTCAAATCCCTTTCCGGTTTTCAAACACTGCCACTGAGCATGACCATCGGCCGGCAGGAGTTCGAGATCAGGGACAAAAACACCGGCACTATACTGGCCACCTATTTGACACCACCATGGGACTTTGCTTTCCTGAATTATAATTCCTGGGTATTCAAACCTGTAACCCTTGTATTCACAGGGGTTCCGCAGGGAACCGGCAACAACCAGCAATCGATCATCGCTATGCCGCATATAAGCCGATAATTTTCTATCTATCGAATAACTATTTACCGTTAAACATATGAGTACAGTATTGAAAGTGGAGAAACTCTCTCACAGGTATGCTGCTGCCTGGGCTATCCGTGATATCAATTTCGAGATCAGCCAAAATGGAGTTATCGGTTTGCTCGGTTCCAATGGAGCCGGCAAATCAACTACCATGAATATCATCTGCGGCGTATTGAACCAGACTGAAGGTGATGTATACATCAATGGCGTCAATAAAAGAGAGCAACCCAAACTTGCAAAAAAATATTTGGGCTTTCTTCCGCAAACACCGCCATTGTACAGCGATTTTACCGTGAATGAATATCTCACCTATACAGCCGATCTGCGTTTTATAGAAACCAGGCAGGTAAAAAGATCTGTGGCTGAAGTGATGGACAGGGTAGGGATCACTCATTTCAGTTCCAGGCTGATCAAAAATCTTTCCGGTGGATACCGGCAACGCGTGGGCATTGCACAGGCCATCATTCATAAACCCAGTATCGTAATACTGGACGAACCCACCAATGGCCTCGATCCCAACCAGATCATCGAAGCAAGAAAACTCATCAAGGAAATTGCACAGGACCACACCATCTTATTGAGCTCGCATGTGCTTTCCGAGATCAACCTGCTTTGCCGCGATATCATCATGATCGAAAGCGGCAGAATGGTGTTCTCCGATTCAATGGAATCTTTCAACAACTATATCCAACCGGATTCTGTATTGGCAAGATTTGAGAACATGCCTTCCGAAAGCGATCTGCAACAGGTATCCGGTATCAGCAAGGTACAGTTCCTGACAGACAAACAGGTGAGGATCTGGTTCAGCAACAACAACAGTATAACGGAATCGATTATTGCCGCCAGCATGCAAAACAACTGGAGACTGATCGAGATCAATCTCGAAAAATCAATGCTGGATGATGTGTTCAAACAATTGTCTCAACTAGCTTAACTCTGTAGCCACTCATGAAAATCATTAATAAGATCGCCCGTGCCGAGCTGAGAACGCTTTTCTATTCGCCGATCGCCTGGCTGGTGTTGCTGGCGTTCTATATCACAAGCGCCGCCATCGTTACTGTATCGATGGAAAAATTCGCCACCTTCCAGGATGTGGCTGCTCAACTCGATCCCGATTGGAAAGGATTTATTGGCGGTATTGAAGATCATATTTTCAAAATGACCATGTCAAAGATCCTTGACTATATTTTCCTGTTCATTCCTTTACTGACCATGGGGCTCATCAACAGGGAAGTGGTGAATGGGACCAATAAATTGCTGTACTCTTCTCCTGTTACCACCAGGGAAATAGTACTGGGCAAATATCTGGGCATGGTAGTTTTCAATCTGTTCATTATTTGTATACTGGCATTTGTATTGTTTTCCCTTTCTTTCAATATCGATAAATCGGATACGTACAGGGCTTTCTCCATTTTACTGGCATTCTTCCTGTTGATGAATGCCTTTGCAGCCATCGGTCTGTTTCTTTCCAGTCTTACCAATTATCAGATCGTTGCAGCGATCCTCACATTTGCGGTGTTCTTCTTGCTGGCCAGTCTAACCAGGATCGGACAACAGTACAACCTGGTGCGTGAGATCAGCTTCGTGCTTTCACTGGCAGGAAAAGCTACCCTCTTGCTGAACGGTTTGATCACCAGCCGTGATGTGATCTATTTCCTGTTGATCATGGTGCTCTTTGTTGGTTACACGATCATCAAACTGGACAGTACCCGGCAGACGGGCAACAGGGCTAAGCTCATTTCAAGGTATGCTATACTCACCCTGGCGGTTATCCTTGTTGGATATATCAGCGCAAAGCCCAAATGGATCGGTTACCTGGATGTTACAGACAATAAAAAGAACACCATTCATCCTGTGGTGCAGGATGCCATTAAAAGAATGGATGGTTCCGAATTAACTGTTACATTGTATACAAACCTGCTGGGAAGCAATGCCGGGTACGGCTTGCCACAGGCGCGCACCAATTATGCTATGTGGTACTGGGGGCAGTATATCAGGTTCTATCCCAATATCAGGTTGAATTATGAATATTACTACGATGTGATGGATGGCGATAGTACATTCTTCCGCCGCTATCCCGGTAAAACCATTCATGAAATTGCAGCCATCCAGGCGGATATCCTTGGCATCCGTACTTCCATCTTCAAATCTCCCGCTGAAATAAGAAAACAGATCGATCTGGGCGATGAAATGAATTTACTGGTGATGCAACTGGAATACAAAGGAAAGAAAACATTCCTCAGGACCTACAAGGACCCTGCGGTTTGGCCCGACCAGGAACATGTTGCTGCAGCCATTATGCAGCTCACGAGGGAGAAAGTGGTGAAAGTGTATTTTGCGGCCGGGCATTACGAGCGCAACGCATTCAATCATACCGCCTATGATTATTTCATACATACCGCCAGTAAAGAAAGGAGACATAGCCTGATCAATAAAGGAGTGACAGTGGATTCTCTCTCCCTGACAGGCCCGCTTCCAAACATGGATGTACTGGTAGTGGCCAATCCCAAATCTGCATACAGCCAGGCTGAACAGGAGAAGATCATTTCATGGATCGATAAGGGGGGTAATACCATCATCTATACCGAACCTGGCAAGCAGGATATCCTTGCGCCTGTACTGAAAGAGATCGGTATACAGGCTGATAATGGTATTGTGGTTCGTCCCAATAAACACGAAACGCCCATACTCTTCAACGCAAAACTTACCAAAGCCGGTAACTATATCGCAAAGGAAGAGAGTATGCAGCTTTTCCAGGATTATGGCCTCAGAGGCGGACAGGTTATACATGATGGCCTGATCAGCCTCAACTTCTCACCCATGAAGGGATTCACGGCAACGCCCATCATCACATTACCGGGCGATGAAGAAACATGGATTGAGAACGGAAAACTGGTAGTGGACTCGGCTGCTCCACTATTTTCAGCCGCCGAAGGGGATACCAGGAAACCTGAATACATAACTGCGTATGCACTTACCCGTAATATCAACGGAAAAGAACAAAGGATTATCGTGGCAGGGGATGCCGACTTCATGAGTTACCAGCGGATGCTGAACGATCTGTACCATATCGGTCTTGCCACCTATAGCTATACGCTGAATAATGAATATCCTCCTTATGCCAACAAGCCATTGGCAAAGGATCTGCACTTGACCTTAACACCCAACCAGGCGAAGTGGATGTTCAGGATCTATGTGTTCGGGATCTCCGGCGCCATATTGCTGGCAGCTATCCTGTTGCTGGTGCGCAGAAAAAGGAAATAATCAATCAAAAATCAACCGCTCATGTTCCTTCAAACGGACGATCAAACCATCGAGGACCTCAGACTTTTTGCCAAAAGGGAAATAACAGGTATTTACGATATCTACAACAATACTTCCACACGGGGAGGGGAACTGCTGCTGGAACAGATGTTCAGGAATCCATTGTCTGACCTGGAAGCCATCCGGAAGAGGCTGCACATCATTGCTGCATTTGCTTCGGCCGGAACAAAATTCCCTTTTGATGCTGCCCTGCTGGACAGTGTTGAAAAGTATATCTCACACCAGGAAGATCCATCCGCTTCCATGAAAGCTGCGCTAGGTGAAAAGGAGATCAGCAATGGCGTAACAGCTTTCATCAGCCTCCTGCACGCTGTAAGATCATTTCTTGAATATGGTGATATTGTAAGAGTGGAAAAGCTGCAGGAAGAAAGAGCGCAGATGCTGATATTGTTCCGGGAGCCGGCCCTGGAACCTGTTTTCAGGGAGAAGCCAGAGAGCCGACTTTCTTTCGGGGCCATTACTGCCTTCGATATCCTGATACGCATGAAAGAACGGGAGAAAGTAATGAAGGTCTTGAGTTTCGTGTATGACCTGGATGTATTCATCTCCGTGGCTCTGGTAGCCAATAAACGGCGATTCGTTTTTCCCGAAGTACATCCTAAAGGCAGCAATATATTGAAAGTGGAAGGCGTGTACCATCCTGAACTGAAAGATCCTGTGGCGAATGATCTTCATATGCATGCCGGTAAATCTGTGGTTTTTCTTACTGGGGCCAATATGGCGGGGAAGTCTACTTTCCTCCGCGCTTTCAGTACGGCCGTATATGTGGCGCATATGGGGTTCCCCGTGGCAGCAAAGCGGTTGGATTTTTCCGTTATGGATGGCGTATTCACTACCATCAACCTGCCTGATAACCTGGGCATTGGCGCATCGCATTTCTATGCAGAAGTGCTGCGTGTAAGGAAAGTGGCTGCGGAACTGGGAGCCGGTAAATCCTTGTTCGTATTGTTTGATGAGCTTTTCAGGGGAACGAATGTAAAAGATGCACATGAGGGCACTGTTGCCATCACGCATGCATTTGCGGGTAAAAAAACGAGCCTGTTCCTCATTTCATCCCATATAGTGGAAGCGGGCGATGAGCTGAAACAAAAAGCGAATATCGGGTTCCATTATTTGCCTACGAGAATGAAAGGGAACATTCCCGAATATACGTACACGTTGGAAGAAGGGATTACCGATGACCGGCATGGTATGATCATCATTCGCAATGAAGGCATCCTGGAAACCCTGGCCAATGGAAAAAGGAAATGATAATAGTCAGCGTGTAACCAGTCGCTCGCCTCCCGGCGAGTGACTTCTATTCTGTCGCCTCCGGCGACACTGTGTTCGCCGGAGGCGAACAAACAAAAGTCACTCGCCGGGAGGCGAGCGACGGCCACACGCTAATTAAAAATTAAACTATGAGTTTTACAATAGACAGGCAGTCGCAGGAAGAGCTGAACCTGATGGGCAAGTTCCGGCATGGGTCCGTGTACTCTCTGTTCAACCAGGTGAGATCACGCGGAGGAGAGCATTTGCTGGACCAGTTGTTCAAACAACCGCTTACAGATGAGCGGCAGATCAATGAACGTACAGCCATTTTCTCTTTCTTCCAGCAGGCAAAACTGCAATGGGGGTTCGATGCCGCGCAGGTACAACTGATGCAGGAGTATGTCGATGCCACCAGTGATAGCGGGCAACTGTTCACCTATACGAATATCCTGCTGAAGAAAATGTTGGCTTCGCTTACACGCGATGAGCGGTACAAATCTTTGATACAGGGTTTGCAGGCCACCATCGTAACACTGAAGAAATGCATGGGTATGGCAGAATTGCTGCACCAGCAACCTGGCCCATTTCAACAGCGGGCAACTGAGATCAGGTCTTTACTGAACCGGGACGGATTGCTTCAACTGATCGAAACAGATATCTATTCCGCCATTTCTGTAAAGAAGATCGCTGAATACGATTACCTGCTCAAAGGAAAATATAATGAACAGATCCGGGAGGTATTGCAGTTCATTGCAGAACTGGATGTGAATATATCCATTGGCAACCTGGCTGCCAGGCATGGTTTCACCTATGCCAAAGCCCTGCCAAAAGCAAACAATATGTTGAGGGCTGCGGACCTCCGTCATCCCTGCATAGAAAAAGCGGTAGGCAACGATATTTCCATGCAGCCGCATAGCAACGTGATATTCCTGACCGGCGCCAATATGGCCGGTAAATCCACCTGGATGAAAACCATTGGGATCTCTATGTACCTCGCGCATATCGGTTTCCCGGTGGCAGCCGGTTCCATGGAATTTTCTGTGAGGGAAGGAATATACTCCAGCATCAATGTGGCGGATAATATCGCACTTGGTTACAGTCACTTTTATGCGGAGGTGGTGCGTGTAAAGAATGCAGCAGATGCTACTGCTACCGGCAAGCATCTCCTGTTGATGTTTGATGAACTGTTTAAGGGAACGAATGTAAAAGACGCTTTTGATGGCACACTTGCAGTTACAGAGGCATTTTCAGAATACATGAATTGTCTTTTTATCGTGAGTACCCATATCATTGAAGTTGGAGAGGAACTGAAAAACAGGAAGAACATTCAATTCAAGTTCATGCCAACGGTGCTGGAAGGAAGCGTTCCCCGCTACACCTACCAATTGAAAGACGGAATTACCGAAGACAGGCAGGGGATGATGATCATCAGGAATGAGAACATCCTGCAACTGATCGGGAACTGAGGCCGGTATCATTTTTAAAATCATTCGTAATAAAATCGTAATGAAAATCATTTTCAAAATCGCGAGAGCGGAGCTTAGAAATCTTTTTTATTCTCCTGTTGCATGGATCACCATTGTGGTGTTCTATATCGTGTCCGGTGTCAATTTCGTTACACCTTTGATGGAAGCTGCCAGGATACAGGAAGTAAATATCGAGAATGGGGCAGACTGGCACGGATTTTCCGGACCACTGACTTATAAGATGTTTGCCAGTACACTGCAGATGGCAGTTTCTTATATATTCCTGTTCATTCCATTACTCACCATGGGGGTTATCAACAGGGAACAACAGTCGGGAACAATGAAACTATTGAGCTCTTCGCCTGTTGGTATACGTGAGATCGTGCTGGGAAAATTCCTGGGCCTCACCATCTTCAACCTCGTGTTGCTGGCCTCTGTTGCATTCCTGTTGTTCACCGGGTATTTCACTATTCAGCATGCTGAATTCAAATGGTATTTGTCGATGCTACTGGGATTGTTCCTTTACTCAACTTGTTTTATCGCCCTGGGCATCTTCATATCGAGCCTTACCGGTTACCAGATTGTGGCGGGTATTGCCAGCTTTATCGTATTCTTTGCTTTCACCCTGGTGGGAGAGGTCTGGCAACAATACGATGTGTTGAGGGATATCACACTCTTCCTCTCACTGCCGGGAAGGACCGAACTCATGCTCAGTGGCCTGATCAGTACCAGGGAGCTGTTGTATTTCATCCTTATGACCGGACTCTTCCTCGGGCTTACCATGATCAGACTAAAAAGTAAGCAGGAATCGAAAAGCTGGAAGGTTTCCATGTATCGCTATCTCGGTTTTACTGTGCTGATACTGTCAATCGGATATTTCACTTTCAGGCCGGGATATGTGGGCTATCTGGATGTAACCAGCGGCAAGTTCAATACCATCGATACTGCTACGCAACGTGTGCTGAAAGAAATGGACGGTTCGCCACTTACCGTAACGCTGTACACCAATTTGCTTGGCATGGGCGCCGAAGACGGCATGCCTGCCAGCAGGAATAAATATGAGTGGGGATTCTGGGAAAAATTTCGGCGCTTCTATCCCAACATGAAATTCAAATATGTTTACTACTACGATATGAGGAAGCAGGACTCTGCACTCTACAAAGAAACGCCCAATCTGAACATTCACCAGGTGGCAGCGATGCTGGCGAAGATCTACAAAGTGGATACTTCAGACTTCCTGAAGCCCGGAGAAGTGATGAAGCTGGAGGACTTTTCCAGGGAAGATGAACTGAGGTTGAAGATGGTGCTTGAATACAAAGGAAAGAAAACCATATTCAGATCACTGAATGATGGAAACATTACAGAGCCACTCACCGGTGCCATCAGGAGACTTACGCAGGAAAGAACGCCCTCCGTTCTTTTCACAACCGGTCATTATGAGCGTAGTCCCTGGAGAAATGGGGAGCGCGAATATGGTTATCATACCAACAATCAGTTGGAGGACCATGCAATGATCAATGTAGGGATCGATGCTGATACCATTTCATTGCAGGATCGCCCGGTACCGGAACAAACGGATATCCTGGTAGTGGCGGACCCCAAATCGGCATTGACTGCAACAGAGCAGGAACACATCCTGCAATTCATCGATAATGGGGGCAATGTATTTTTTTATGCAGAACCCGGAAAACAGGAAATGCTCAATCCCCTGCTGAAAAAGATCGGGGTACAGGTAGAGAATGGCATCCTTGTAAGCCCCGGAAAAAACCGGCGGGCCGAAGATTTCAACGGCTACATGAATAAACAAGGGAACTATATGGCCAGGGAGCATATGATGCAAGACTACCAGCGGACGGGGGAATATCCTGCATTTGGGCTCATGCGTGGAACCAGTGTACTGAACTTCAGGGATACTGCGGGTTACAGGGCCGAGACTATTATGCTTGCCGAATTTAGAAATGAGACTTGGATCGAGAAAGGCCATTTTGTTTCCGATTCCGCCGCGCCTGTTTATGAGCCATATGCAGGTGATGAAAAAAGAAATGAATATGTGATAGGATTGAGAGCCACACGTAAGATCAACAACAGGGAGCAAAGAATATTTGTAGCAGGAGATGCCGATTTCATGAGCAGGAATAACAGTTCCGGTAAAGGAATACAGTTGGGGATCTATAGCTGGTTACTGTACAATGAATACCCTGTGTATAAAGACAAGAACCATTTCAAAGATGTTTTCGTTTCCATTGGAAGGAGCGCTGCTGAATTGCTCTGGTATGTTTATGTGTACATAATTCCCGGGGCATTATTGATTACAGGAACCATCATACTCATTAGAAGAAAGAGAAAGTAATAGCCATAAACCAATGCCTGACATGAAGCATTGAAACCCGCTCAGAGAGCGGGTTTTTTGATGTTATGATATTGGGTTGGTAAGTAGTTACGGCTTTGCCCAGTCTTTGGCTCCCAGTAAAGGATTCAGTACGATGGAACTGTACTGGTAAGTGAATGACTTATTATCCCTTTTTTCGATGACCGCGTAAGGCAACCACAACTCCTGTGTTTTTTTGAACCCGGAGAAGGCATGCGTAACAGTTCTGTTGAATATTTGGCAGGACTTTCCCGTCAGGCGGTTTTCTTTATCGAATAACAGGGCCGTATAGTTGCCATCGATGGAAACGATGAGGCTGGTCTGATTGTTTTTGTTTTCAGGGGCTGAGAGAATGGAAACCTTACTCAGCGCCGGTTCCTGCAGACTGAATATGGCGGGGGCATAAGTATTCTTCAGTTCTTTGACCCTGTCTGCAGACAGCGTAGTTAGTTTACCGTTAGACCATTCCCAGCCGGTTTGTCCATCTGCCTGCTCGATGCCGATCAACTGTCCCTGTTTCCTGTATTCACAGCGTATCTTTTGCTGCGGGATATCCAGGATGGTGCTGATCTGCAATGCACCATTTCCCAGCGATGATTCCAGTTTTACAGTTTTTATTCCGTCAAGGGATTTGCCGCTATTGGCCTGGTTGGCTTTCTTCAGGAATGCCTGTCCACTGCTTTTACTTTCAGGACTTGTATTGGTTTGAGAATTTTTTGTTTCTTTTTTATTGTAGTTGCCTTTGTTTTCATCGGCATAATAAGTAGTGCCGTTGACAATGATGGATGAAACGGCATCCGATGTAAAGCAACTGTTCACGGTTTTTTCTCCATTCCTGAAATGAAGGGTAAGCACACCCCCTTTGATGGTATAGGTGCCATCAGCTTCTTTTTTCCTGTTGCCATATCCACTTACATTTTCCCCCGAGATATACGTGGAGCTCGCAGCTCCGGAGCTGAAACTGCCATCGGCATTGAACTGGATCCCTTTGTGGGCCCTGTTTCCCACATAAGGAGCATTGGTGCCGGAGCCGATACCACCACTGCCGGAAGTATAACTGAAACTGTAATAACCCGGCGGTACTTTATTGGCTGGTTTTTTTTGAAAGATGCTGGTGCCATTGTACCAGAAGCTGCCATTACCATCGTAGGGGATCGATTCCACTTCGTTTTTGGAATCGATGAGCTTGATGGTCCCGTTTGCGATAGTATATCGTCCTGCAACGTCGGTCTGCCAATCTTTTCCCAGGGTGGTGCAATAAGTGCCATCAGGCCGGAAATATAAAATCACTTCAGTGCTCTCCATACCACCTCCCATCACCGGGCTCGGATCCCAGCGAATTCCCACGAAAGCAGCGTGAATGAATTTTCCGTTCTGGGCAAATGAAGAATGGGTCAGCGAAACAACCAGGAGTAATAAAAGGAAGGTTTTCAAATAAGCGAATTCAAGACAGGTTTTCATGGTCTTTATTGTTGGGATCAATAAGTGGGAACTGATCAAAAACTGGGCCGGTCCCTCAAAATTGCCGGAAAACCGTGAGGCCATAGCTCACGGTTCATTTTATTTTACAGTACATTTTTCTATTTTCTTACTTGTAAGCCATCCTGAGTTTTTCCAGGTCAAGTTTCTTCATCGGCAGGAAAGCCTGTGTAACACGATCGATCTGATCCTGCGTTCCTGCACGCATCATTTCTTCCAGCTCAGTGGGCGTGATCTGCCAGCTCAATCCGCATTTATCTTTTAGCCAGCCGCATTGTTCCGATTCTTTCACTGCAGAAAGTTTTTCCCAGTAATAATCCATCTCTGCCTGATCATCGCAATTCACCATAAAGGATATCGCTTCATTGAACTGGAAGCCGTGTTCATGGGCGCTTTCCATCAACGAAAACCATTTACCTTCCAGTTGAAGATCTGCGTACATAACTGCTCCCTCCTTGTCTGGGGCCATACCTGCCGGGTACTTGTGCATGCTTCCGGCTTTTGAATTCCTGAAAACAGAAAGATAAAAATTGATAGCTTCTTCCGCTTTTCCATAATTCTCTTTTACAAATAAAATGGAAGGAACGATCGGCGGACGCTGTTCGCCTTGAGGATCAGTGAAGATCAGTTGCCAGGACAACCCGTATTTATCCTGTATCCATCCATATCGACTGCTGAAAGGATATTCTCCCAGCTCCATCAAAACCTGGCCGCCTTCAGATAGCTTGCTCCAAAGATTATCGAGAGCTTCCTTTGCGGCCTTGGCGCTATCGGAAGAGTCTTCAAAAAAGAGGGGATCGAAGTTCACCATAAAGGAAACAGAAGGATTGAACTTGAAAAGCGGACCAGCGCTGATGCTCATGAATTCCTGTCCCCAGAGTTCAAAGCTCAGTACATCGCAATCACCGCTGGGGGTATTGTGCAACACATAGGAATCGATTATCCTTGAATTTGGGAAGATCGATGTGTAGAAGTTTGCGGCTTCCTTTGCTTCTTTGTCGAACCATAAATGTGGAATGATCTTTTGCATAAAATGGTTTTTACGGGTGAGTTGAGACGCGGGAAAGAGAGTGTTTTCAAATTTAATACAATGTCTCAAACAGGCTAAAAAATTATGCCAGTGGCTTGCAATATTCCAGAAATGGACAAATTATTCAGTTACTCAAGCAAAAAAGGTGTTTCTACGGATGGTGTAAAGGATTTGAAATTGTACATTTAGTTACGTAGTGCAATACCTGCCTTTTGAAAGCAGTAATTTCTAGTCAGCTTCCTCTTACATGAATGTATTTTCTCTGTTCGGTAAACGGAAAGGCATTTCCTATTTTCCATTCTTTTCAAATTAACAAAGTAAACAGCTGTTCAATGAAATCAGCCAAAACCAGTCTTGTTTATCTGCTTCAACAGGCTTATAAAAATGCATTCCGCGAAAAATACAAATTGAAACCACCTTCAGATGGCCCTGTTGAGGGCGGTATGTCCAGAAAGAAATTCATCAGGAATATTGCATTGAGCGCCCCGGCATTGTTTATTCCGGATCTCCTGAAAGCGGGAACAGGTTTCTTTGATCCGTCCGGCGCCCCTGCAAAAGTGGCCATTGTTGGCGCAGGGATTGCCGGGCTCAATGCCTGCAATATCCTATCAAAGATACCCGGCCTTGAAGTCACTGTTTATGAAGCCGGCAAACGCGCGGGAGGAAGGATCTTTACAGCAAAGAATTTATTGGGAGATGGTATTACCACTGAGTTAGGGGCTGAGTTCATAGACTCCAATCATGAAACGATGTTCGCCCTTGTTCAACAATACCAGCTGGAAACAATGGACTGCGTAAATGATATTAAGGACAATAAACTGGTAGAACATACTTATCATTTCGGAGGTAAATTGAGAAGCGAAGCTGAGATCATTGCGGAATTCAAAAAAATGATCCCGCAATTGCAAAAAGATAAAACGGATATGGAAATCGAAGAACTGGGAAGAGAACTGGATAAATTATCCCTTAAAGATTACCTGGAAAAATTTGACCTGAGGCCATGGTTTTCCAGCCTGCTCTACTGGGCCTTTACTGCCGAGTTCGGTATGGAAGCCGATGAATTGAACTGCCTCAACTTTATCGACCTGATTGGTATCAATGAAAATAAATTCGACATATTCGGAGATAGTGATGAGCGTTATAAGATCAAAGGTGGAAATGAAACACTGATAGAGGCGATGGTCAAAGATCTTGCCGCACAGATAAAGTATTCACACAAGCTCACAAAGATTTCCAAAATAGGAGAAGAGAGTATACTGCATTTCGAGGATGGATCTACTGTTCAGGCTGCTTATGTACTGATCACAATTCCATTTACATTATTGCGGAAAGTTAAGTTTGAATTGAAAAATGAAATGCCGGCGGCGAAAAGGAAAATGATCGATGAGTACGGATATGGTACCAACAGCAAGTTCCTGATGGGCTTCAAAGATAGGACCTGGCGGAGTCATGGCAGATCAGGTTATCTTATCAATGAAACCATTCAAAATGGCTGGGATAACAGCCAGCTTCAGAATAACAATACCGGGGATGGTGGTTATACTGTATTCCTGGGCGGTAAAGAAGGAGAGCAGGTAACAAATTCAGAAATACTGCGGAACAAATTCCTGCGTCATCTTCAAAAGGTGTACAAGGGAATAAAGAAACAATTCAACGGAAAGCAAAGCGTATTTAATTGGTCGCAGTTCCAGTATGCGAAGGGAAGTTATGCATGCATCAGAAAAGGGCAGTGGTATGATATCGATACTACGGAGATGATGGCGCCGGTTGAGAACATTTATTTTGCTGGCGAGCATTGTTGCGAGATGTTCCAGGGATTTATGGAAGGAGGTGCCAGAACAGGAAAGCTGGCTGCAGAAGCCATGCAAAAAGCCATTGCGGAAAAGCTGACTGTAAGGGAATCTGCTACCGTGTGAAACGGAAAGAATGAAATGACTTACCTCATAAGAATATCCACAGATGACTCCTCCCGGCGAGTGAGTTTTGTTCCGTCGCCTTCGGCGACACAGCGCTCGCCGGAGGCGAGCAAATATAAGTCACTCGCCGGGAGGCGAGCGACTGCCAGCTCGCCGCCCTTTTTAGTCAGCCCCATTTAAGTTGATCATTCAGCTAGATCATTACGGCGTTACTGTTGTTCCTGTATCATTCACCCGCTGGATCTGAGTCATCGGCCTCATATCGCCAGAGAAATTATTTCCTGTGATCGCAGTTCCGAAAACAGTATTGATATAAATGCCATAATGTGTTCCGGTCCTGTAATACCCAGGCATATCGCTGATGAACACATTGTTCCTGATACTGCAGTTGGCGGCATTGAAAAGAGAAATGCCATGCTGCGCAAAATTCTTAATCGTATTGTTGGCGATCCGGATATTCGCATGGTCCAGTGAAACCGGAGACATCCTGTCTTCAAATACATTGGGCGCTGCTGAATCGATCTTATTGATGCGCACATTGATAGCCCCTGCATCAGCTCCAAGATTATCGAATGCGCAGTCCCTGATATCATTGTTCGTGATCCAGATATCGCGACTGTAGAGGCCATTGTACCAGAGCGCTGCTTCGTTGTAAAGCGCAACGCCTGCCGATGAACAACTGATGAACTGATTGTTATCCACCATGCCCCTGGAGGACCGGATGATGGCCCCGCGGGCGCGTACAGTGAAACGGTTATTGGTGATCATGAACCGGTCGTTGCGCAGCGTTGCATTGTACAGTTGTACATTTTGTTGTATATCGGAAAGTCCTATATCCACCAGGCTGTCATAATCCGCTGAAGGGATCGCCGGAGTGAACTGGACCCGGTAAGCGCCGCTCTGCAGGAACACTGTATCAACCGTGAAATTGGTGCCCAGCACCTTGCCGGTCTTTGGAATGAAGATGCGGAAGATATGTCCCTTTTTCAGGTTCATGAATTCGTTGTTGGTTACCGTGAGTTCACTGGCGCTGATCTTCGATTTTACAGTGATGCCTTTGTTGTAGAGCGCCACCCCATCATCTGCATTGCCAACAAAAGAACTGTTCTCCACCCAGGGGCCCAAATTGTTGGCCCGGCAATGCACGCCATCTGCATTGGCTGAAACGAAGCGGCTATCGTCTTTGAGTGCGGAATGACAATTGAGCACTTTCATATCGCTTCCATCGAAAGAATAATAGCAGCCGATCGGACTGGTATAATTGATGATGCTGTCGCACACAAAATCGATACAATTGCGGGTACTCATGAGTGATCCTACATTGTCGCGCGCTACGATCGCCAGCACATCGCCAACGGCAAAGTATTTGCCTGATTTGGAACCGGCGCGATAGATATTGTACTCCGGTTGATCGCGGCAGGCAAGCGGCGTGATATCGGCGGGCGTTATTCCATAAGTATTGTTGTCTATTTTTTTCAGGCTACCGGGATCAGCGGTGTCGATCAGGTAGGACCATGACCAATGATCGGTGAAGGATGAATTACCGTAGATCGCCGGATAATATGGGGACGACATACCTTTTACTTTTCTCAGCCGCACATTCACGTTGAGGACTGTGCTGTCCGAGTTGTTCACACTGATCACGTCCAGCAGTGAATGGGGGAGCGGGTCCCAGTCGATCGATAACCTTCTTACCGTTACCCTGTTGGAGTTCTGTATGCGCATGAAGCCAACATGTGCGTTATTCTTTATTACAATTTTCGCATTGTTGCCTTCGATGATAAGATCATTGATATTGGCAGTATCGATGGCAAACAATCCTGTGATATTGCCATCCAGTTCATAAGTGGAGTCGGCCGTGAAAGCGAGGATGGCAGGTGTGTTCATGATCGCTTTGCGCATCGTGTCTTTGATGGCCTGAAGGGATGCATGAGGAGGAATGGTGTATGTCCTGGCGGGGACCGATACCATATACCTGAAAGTATCCGACCAGGCACTGACATCTGCGCCTGCTTCATTCTTCGCTTTCACCCGCCAGTATACATTGCCTGCGGGTAGCTGGCTAACAGGTACAAAACGGGTGATGTTCAGGTTGCTTCTGGTTGTGATGATATTGGTAAAAGCGGGGTCTGTGGCCAATTCTATATCGTAGCTATAACCACCTGCAAAAGCCTGCCAGGTGAAGGAAGGATTGCGAACATAGCCTGTACTGTTGTTTGCAGGGGCTGACAAAGCAGGTTTTCCCTGGGCAAAACTTTTACCGGCACAAAGGCATGCGATCCATATGATGATCAGTGTAGTATTTTTCATGAGAAGGAGCATTGAGGATTAGTAGATGAACTTGCGGGTAATGAGATCTCCTTCATTGGAGATGAAAGTGGCGAAGTAAAGGCCACGGGCATGCGCCGGCAACTGCAACTGGTACCGGTAAATGCCATTGTCCAGTTCCACTTTCCTGGTGCAAACGAGTCGGCCATTCATGTCGTAGATGTTTACCATGCCCTGAACAGGTTTACCAACCGTGATCTCAGCAAGAACTTTCGGGTCTTTCTCTTTGCTCAATACGCGGAATCCTGTTGTACTGTTGTTCATTTTTTGAGCAGCAGGTGCGGGCGCTTCCTGTGGCGCCATGCTGAGGTCGCGGAAAACTTTGTTGCTGTCAGCCTGTACAATGATGATGGGCTTGAGACTGGCGAAATTGCCGTTATGTCCTGTATTGTCAGTGTATTTGATGATCTCACCACCGGCATCATTCCGGCGGAGGGCATAGAGGACCACATCTCCATCTATCACTGTGCCGGTGAGGCCGCGGAATTTATCGCTGGTAACTCCGAGCACTCCGTTGGCGGTCCAGTTACCGGAAACGAGCGAGTACTTTTTCAGCTGGCCGTTATCGGCGATGTACAACACATTCACCGTATCGCTTCCATTGAGCGCCACCATATGGAACTGGAGCGGGTTACCACCGGTGGTAGAATAACCTGGTAGATTGTACATCGTTTGTCCGGTAGTGTTAGGTAGCCCTGATCCCACGCGGGTCATACGGAGATTGGTAGCTGTTGATGTGGCATACAATTGTCCGTCATAGATATTAAGGCATCTACCGGTAGTAGTACTGATCAGTGTATTGCTTGTTCCTGCGCTGCCTGCCGTTGCGTAAACTATTCCTCCATTGCCGCCAGCGGCCCAAACATTACTACCATCAACAACCGCAGAACGGATGGAGACAGTGCTGAATCGATTACTGAATGCTGTGCCTGTATTTACGCCGGAAGCGAAATCGATAATGCCCACCACCCGGTTGACAGTGCTGCTGGTGCTGCTTGTTACGGACGCCGTGCCAGTATCGGCATCATATCCGCCGAGTGCGAGGTACTGACCATCTTCCGATAAGCTGATGAATCCTTCCGAATAATCCGCGGATGCCGGGGGGAGGGTGAGACGCCGGTTACTGCCACTGGCCGTTACCGGTAGTGCGATGCTTCTTATGAATTCACCGCAGGGGTTGTATTCATCCAGGAATACCGGCTGTGCCGTGCCAGCCGCCATGCTTGTGGTTCCTGAGCCAATCCTGACCACTACAATATTTCCGTTGCCGAAAGTTTGTGCATCGGAGCTGAAAGCACAAAGTAAAAGAAGAGAGCATAGAATTGTTCTCATATGGCAAGTGTTTGGTTTGCGTAAATCGTTGTTCGTGCAATCTTTGATTTACCAACCACCTGGCAAAGAAAAACTGGAAGAATATTTTCGTGGGAACATTCCCGTAAGACGGGAACCTTCCCATCACCTGAAAAGGGGATTCTATTGCTTGTTTATTTTTACATTTTTTTCCAGGTTACATAATGTAATCCACGCCATCAGCCCTGCGCCAATGGTGAGGGCTTCTTCATCGGGATTGAAAGTTGCTGTATGAAGTGGAGTCACTTTTTCTGAATCCGGGTATTGCACGCCGAGCCTGTAGAAGCAGGAATCCAGCAGGTGCGAGTAACGCGCAAAGTCTTCCCCTGCCATCCATTTCGGGATATCAACCACCTGCTCCTTACCGAGATAATCTTCTGTCCATTTTCTGGTATCGGCGGTCAATGCTGGTTCATTGAATAATACGGGATAGCCTTCCTTGATATAAAGATCAGCAGTTGCGCCTTTACTGGCAGCGTATGCCGTAACGGTCTGCTTTAGCAGTTCATGTACTTCGCGTCTCCATTTTTCATCCATGGTGCGCAGCGTGCCATCGATGGTTACTTTGTCGGGAATCACATTGTGTACGCCATCGGCAATAAATCTTCCGAACGATAACACAGCCGGCAGTAACGGATTGGTGCGGCGGCTAATGATCTGCTGCAGCAGCACAAGAAGCTCACAGGAAATGATCACAGGATCGATCACCTGGTGCGGCGCAGCGGCGTGACCGCCTTTACCGGTGATGGTGAGATAGAGTTCATCCACGCTGGCCATGTACATGCCTGCATGAAATCCGATCTTCCCGGAAGGCAGTTCCGGCATTACATGCTGGCCGATGACATTCAACGGCCGTGGGTTCTCAAGCACACCATCGTTGATCATCATCAGTGCGCCGCCAGGCGCCAGTTCTTCAGCCGGCTGAAAAATGAATTTCACTTCACCGGAGAATTCCGCTTCCAGGGTTTTCAGGATGCGGAGCGTACCGAGGAGGGATGTCATATGGAAATCGTGGCCGCAGGCATGCATTACTCCCTGGTTGGTGGATTTATAGGATGATTCGTGCAACTCATGAATGGGAAGGGCATCCATATCGGCCCGGAGTGCAAGCACAGGGCCATTTCCAGGCTTCTTACCTTTCAATATTCCGGTGATACCGGTTACGGACATACGTATATGTTCGATCCCCATTGCAGTGAGCTGATTGCTCACATAATCCGCAGTATTGTATTCGTGGTAGGATAATTCCGGATGGGCATGCAGATGCCTTCTTATGGCCACCAGGTCGGGTTTGATGGCTGCCGCCAGTTCTCTTATTTTTTGCGCTAACATCCGTACAAGTTAAGCTGCGGGAGCGGCTTAAAAAAATTGAACATGGAAGCAAAGCTTGACGGGGGTTAGGCGGCGTCCGCCACCTTCCTTCCCGCCGGCCTGAAATACCAACTCACTACGGTCAGCACCAGCAATAACAATGCAGGGAACGTCTCTGTAATTTCCGCCCCACTTGCCAGATGTGAAACTATCGCTCCTGTTGTTGTAAAGAAAAAGCCTGCATAGGCCCATTCCTTCAGTAAAGGAAACTTCGGCATCAATACCACTACCGAACCCAGGAGTTTCCAAACACCCAGGGTCATCAAAAAATAATTCGGGTAACCAAGTTTCAGCATAAGCGCCACTTCTTTTTCTGCCTGCATCAATTGCACGATCCCGGTAGATACCATTCCCAATGCCAGCCATACAGTTGCAATCCAGTAAATGATCTTATTTCTTTTAGACATATCAATTGTTTTAAGTGGTGAAGAACTTATTTGCAGCTATGTGACTGCAAATATATGCGCAGTCATTTAGCTGCGCAAGTATTTCACTGAATATTTTTGGCGCTTTTTCCTTTTTTGGACTGTTTCCACTTTCATGGTAAACAAGCCCGATCATTTGCAGTATTGGATAGAGAAGAAATGCCGCTGTTGTTGTATCTTACTGTCTTCCCCAGAACCGGGCCACCCATGAAGCAAGTTATTGTACCTGTAATACTGATCGTTATCCTCGCTGCTGCGGCTGCTTATGCTGCCATGCCGCGGCATCAGCCCAAACCAGTTGCCAGCAATGGCCATGCGGCTTTCAAATGGGCAGGAGCCTGGCAGCCCAGTCGTAAAAGCGCCGGCGATGGCATTACCAAACTGGATATCAAGATCGGGCAATCAATAACACTCCCCAAGGAATCACTGGCCAATGTGATCTTCAATGTACAGAACAAATTTCCCGGCTCTGCGCCCTGGGCAACCTGGGCCGTGGGGGATCTGAGCAGGATCACGCCGGCATATCCCGGCATCAGCGATGCAACGCATGAAGCCTGGCTCTATTATATGGACAGGCTGGGGGTGCGGGTATTCCTGGAAGTGTTCCCTTTCAAATCAAATCCTAAGAAGGGTATAACGGAAACGGATATACCGGCAGAAATGGAAAGCTGGCTGAAGAAATTCAAACACCATCGCTGTGTGGTGGGCATGGGCATCGAGCTGGAATATTTCGGTAAGGCCACCGATTCTGCAGTGGCCGTTTGGGATGCAAAACTGAAATCGATCAAATCATCTTACCGTCTTTTCCTGCGTCATTACAACGCTGATTACATGCCGCCCACATATCGCGGCAGGGGCGACCTCATTTTCATCAATGATGCTTCCGAAGGCAAACTGGAAGAGCTGAACAAAAGCTTTTCAGACTGGGCCAATCGTTTTGCACCAACCGCCTGCGCTTTTCAACTCGGTTACCCGGCAGATGAAGACGGTATGAACGGCAGCGCAGAACTGGGCTGGTGGCGGCTTACAGACCCCGTGAAGGATTGGGGCGATTCCATTTTACCACTTATAAAAGATCCAAATCAGGAACTGGGATTCATTTGGGTGACTGCTCAATCCGGAAAATCCTACAATGCCAACTGGGACCTTACCCGCGGCGCCAAAATTCCTGCACTTCGAAAAAAATAGAAAGCAGTTTGTGGGCAGGCCGTCGCTCGCCTCTGGCGAGTGACTTGTATTTAGTCGCCTCCGGCAACGCAGTGTTCGCCGGAGGCGAACAAATATCCGTCACTCGCCGGAGGCGAGCGACTGCCGGCTCCCTAAGAAAATGTTAGTGGTTGATTATTTGGTGAGCATTCCTTCGTATAACATCCCATCGCCTGCGGGCAGATCCAGTTGCAATAATTTGCTGATCAGCGGAGCGATATCTACCAGTCCCATTTGCGGGATCACTGCGCCTTTGCGGATGCCTTTACCGAAAGCAACAAAGCCTGTCTGGATCTCCTTGAAATCAGGAAAGAAGCCATGTGTGCCGCCTTTGGAAGGTCTGATGAAATTACCCGTTGCGGCAGGTGTGAACGTGAATCCCTGCTGACCGGTCAGGCCGAAAGCTGCATTGGGATCGGCTCCCGTAGCATCCAGTTCTTCACGGGTCTTGATGATGAAACCACGTTGCTGTGTTGCAGGTAATGACTTCAGCAATTGCAATACTTTTTCTTTGGTGGCTTTGTCGTTTTTGTTGCGAAGCAATAACATGGCGCCGCCGCCCGATGTATGAAAATAGGCTTTCCATTCCTGCGGTTTCTGTGGATCATAAAGACCTGCCTGTGCCAGCAGTGTATTGGGAGCGAAAGCAGAATGTATGTCCACGAATCCATGGTCCCCTGTTACGATGAAGGTTGTTTTACCGGCAATGCCTGCTTTCTGCACGGCTTCACGGATAGTTTTTACGGCGTGGTCAACACCTGCAACGGCTGCGCGTACTTTATCGCCCTCACGGCCCTGCTCATGTTCGAAATGATCTACCATCACCAGGTGCACTGCCAGGAGAGAAGGTTTGTATTGTTGAATGATATAAGCACTCATACGAGCGAGGTTCTCATCGATGTTGAGATAGTGGTCGTCGAAATCTTTCTCATCCAGTTTTCCTGTTGCATTTTGTTCCAGTTCTTCGAACAATCCTTTGGGAATAGCATGTTCACGCATGGCTTTTGCCGTGATCCTGGGTTTGCCTTTTTCAGCAGGAAGGTACCAGTATTCGGGTACATTGTAAGTGGCGGGAGAGCCAACGGAAACAGGCCAGAACACCGATGCGGTAGTCAACCCCTTTGCTTTGGCCAAACCAAATACAGTAGGCACTTTGATGCTGTCGTACTGCCAGTTCCATTTACCTGTAATGCCCAGTGGTTCTGCAGGTGTATTGGAATTGATTCCATGTTTGCCTGGTTTCACTCCTGTGATCATGGTGGTGTGAGAAGGATAGGTAACGGTAGGGAATACGCCATCCACGCCATTTGAATAAGCTCCCTCTGCCATCGCCTGGCGGAGGTTCACCATATTCCAGCTGGGATCTTTATAGAATTCAGGACGAAGGCCATCGATGCTGATCAGTATTACATGCTGTTCCTGCGACTGTGATGCAGTTTGTAGCAGCACCAGGGAACAGAGAGCTAAAAAGGTTTTTTTCATAAAAGGACTGTTGAGTGTAGTGCGAGAAATTACTGTGCTGCCCACTGCAGTAATATGAACTTTAAGTTAGCTTTTTATGGGAGAAAATGGAAAACAGCACTATTTTGCCGGCATGGAAGAATTGTTTTCCAATACATCTGAAGGAATATACCGGGAAGACTGGCTGGGACCGGCAATGCTGTTGGTTTTATTCCTTTGTGTACTCAAAAGAAAACTAACGCCCGGCGCTGCATTCACAGCTTTCCTCCTGGGTTTGATTGTGGTGAAAGGCTCCGGTTTCACCGGTGCTTCACTGCTGATCGCTTTTTTTCTGATGGGCGTACTGGCATCGCGGTTTGGAAAGAAAATAAAGCGAAGCATCAAATCCGGGCAGCCGCATAGCGAAGAAAGGAACATTGCGCAGGTACTGGCCAATGGTGGAATAACCGGTATCTGTTCCATACTGGCTATCGTGGACCCTGCGCACAGTGGATTGTTTGTACTTTTGATTGCGGGCAGCCTGGCTTCTGCGGCTGCCGATACGGTTGCCTCCGAGCTGGGAACTGTACTGGGTAAGCGCTTTGTGAATGTGCTGAATTTCCGTAAAGAGGAGCGTGGGCCCGATGGCGTGATCAGCCTGGAAGGCACCCTGGCAGGCATTGCGGCCGCAACCGTGATTGCCGCTATTTACAGCGCCTTCAGAGGGCTCAGCGCTGACGCTGTTTACATTGTGCTGGCAGGTGTGGCCGGAAATCATATAGACTCCATGCTGGGCGCCACCTTTCAACGCAGAGGCTGGCTCAGCAACAATGAAGTGAATGCCTGCAATACTTTAGCTGGTGCGCTCATAGCATTGGCACTGAAATTGATATTCGGATAACAGGCAACGTTAGTATTTATATATTGATCATAAAACCGTATAGGAAGCGCATGAAAAAACTACTTGGAATTGCATCGGTTGTATTGACCGGATTCTCCGGAATGGCACAGGAAAAAGAAGCGCCTGCACCGGCCACGATCCGTGAAGGCAAACATAAGTTCAGTCTTCAGTGGATCGGATGGGGCGAGCAGTTTGGATCTGTGAACATAAAGAAAGTGAACGACAGTACGTATTCTGTAAAAGGGGAACAACGTTCAGACGACAGCCTTGATTTTGCAAGCATCGATGGCAAGCTCATAATGCTCACGCCGCGCAGGCTTCGTTTTGAAGGTACTATTCTCACCAAAGTCCGGACCTTGAATAATAATGAAGTGTGCAATAAAACAGGCACCTACACATTCTATGCGAGTGGTGTGCGTAAATACTGGCGCCTGCAGGAAATGGACAACTGTGAAGAAGGATCAGCTGTGGATTATGTAGATATCTTCTTTTAGATCTTTTTATTTCGCTTTCGTAAATGCCATCTTCACCGCCAGCCCGGTAAGTACGCTGGCCATAAACCATTTCTGCATTTTCAGCCAGGAAGGGTTTCTATTGAACCAAAGAGACAATCCCGCAGCAGACAGCACTATCATAAAATTTACACTGAAACTGATACTCATCTGCACCAGCGCCAGTTGCAGGCTCTGAGCAAGCACAGCGCCATGTTCCGCTTTTATGAATTGTGGAAAAAAGGAAAGATAGAAAACAGCAATCTTTGGATTCAGCACATTGGTAAGAAAGCCCATGGTGAAGAGCTTGCCCGGCCTATCGGGTTGCAGGTCTGTTCGTGTTTCGAAGATGCTTTTGCCGGAAGGTCTCACGGCCTGGAACGCCAGCCAGAGCAGGTATACCACACCCAGTGTTTTCAACACCAGGAAGGCGTAGGGAATGGCCATGAAAATAGCTGTGAGCCCGAAACTCACCATCAGCGCATGAAAGAGAAAACCCAATACCACACCCACCAGCGATATCAGTCCTGCTTTCCTTCCCTGCGTAATGGAACGGGAGATCAGGTAGAGCATATTCGGACCGGGAGTAATCACCAGCACAAATGCGGCGATGATGAATAACCAGAGTTCGGCAAAAGGGATCATGGCAACTGAATTTGATATTCAAAATTGGTGAATCTCTTTCAACAAAAACAGTATCAGATTTTTCAATTCTGTCTGTATCAGTGCTGCAAAAAGCAACAGCGCGCCGGTTGCCCGGCGCGCTGTTTGTATCACGAAAAATAACCGTCCTTTTATTTTTTCATCACTTTGAATGTCTTCATTTCCACTCCGTTGTTCACCTGTACAAAGTAGTAACCTTTGGCAAAGCTACTGAGGTCAACGGTTTTCCTGCTGCCGTTGCCGCTGAGGCGGGCAGACATTTCCTGTCCGTTTGCGCTGAACACGCGGATCCTTGCATTCTCGTAGCCACCGGGCAGTGTAACCTGTACCAGGTCCGCAGTAACTGTTGGTATTACTTCCAGGATACCGCCGCAATTGTTGCTGAGAGAAACGATATTGCTGAATTCGTATTTGTTATCGATATCAACCAGGCGGAGGCGGTAGAAGAACCTGCCTTCACCGGCTTTATCATCAATATAACTGTAACGGCTAACTGAAGCATTGAAACTGATGGAACCGATTGGCTGGAAATTACGGCCATCAGCGCTTCGTTCTACTTCAAACCTGTGGAAGTTGATGGCATCGGCAGTTGACCAGCTGAGTACCGGTGCACAGTTCACTGATTTTACCATGAAGCTGGTGAGGGTGATAGGAAGTGGGTCTACCACTGTAACTACTATCTCATCGGGGCTGCTGCAACCATCGGGGAAGCTTACAGTAACGCTGTAAGTGCCGGCAGCAGTGATTTCCAGGGTATCGCCTGTGCTGTTATCGTTCCAGAGATAGCTGCTCATGGGTGAACCGAAGAAACCATCGGTTCTGAGAACAAAAGGCAGCTCGTCGGTTGTGATGGTGATATCCGGCCCGAGTCCCAGGATAGGATTGGAACCGGCATAGGGATCGATGGTCCAGTTGGTATTGCCTCCCTGGTCCTGGCTGTGTTCGAAGGCGTGGAAGGGTGCTGCACTGCCCGCTGCAGTGATACCTGAGAGCCGTACATAATCCAGGTTAACGGGATCGCCGTTCACTGTAACTGTGGCATTGGTTGCAGCGGAAATATCTGTAAGGTTACAGGGAGTGCCGCTGCCATACCAGGCGTTCGTAACGGTGGTATTGGTTCCGTTGGCAAATGTGTACTGTCTGCCGGGGGCAAAGATCATTGTACCGATAGTATTACCCGTACCGGTAATATTACCTTTCGATTTGAATTCAAGTGTATCGATGGTGTTGCCTGCTGCGATATTGATATTCGCCAATGGATTGGTATTGGTGAACACAAGTTTGCTCACTGTGGTATTGGTAACACCTACGAAGGCCGGGTTTTGAGTATTTACATTCACTTTATTGTACACGCCGCTATTCACCAGGAATGCAGAGACAGTCATGAATGAATTAGTGGCATTTAGCGTTTTACTGGAGCCGTTATATCTCCATCCACCAGTGAATGTGGTGTTACTGATATCGATGGCGGTAGCATTTGCAGAGCCTTCATCGCTGATGCCCTCAAGAACAAGCGTTCTGTTGGCAACATTCAGGGCGCCGCTTTGTACATTGAAGAAGCTCAGGGGATTGTTGATGTCATCGTTCAACGTCAGGCTGAAGCTGGTGTTCGGTTTATTCACTGTAATATCGAAATTACCCAGTGTGCTTCCGTTGTTGGTAATTGTTGTATTGGTACCTCCCATGAAAACGGCAGTAGCATTCATAGTAACTGCGGGGTTCATCACCAGGTTGCCCCAGATCTCGAAAGTGAATGCTGTGCTTTCATTGAAAACGGGCGCATTGGTGGCGCCTGTCCAATCCATATTATTAGCATATATGTTACCGGCTGTGGTTACGGTACTGCTGCCGGCAGTAAAACTTTGTGCATCGAAGAAAACATCGTCGTTCACGGTTGGAACGCAAGCTCCGCCTGCACCGCCTGACGTGAGGCTCCAGTGGCTGGCATCGTTCCAGTCCCCGCTTCCTCCAACCCAGTACCTGGCTGATCCTGCACTGCTGTTGATAACGAAACCAGAATTACCACCTGCATCTGCGCCAGAAACTGTGATAGGAGTGATGCTGCCTGTAGCTGCAATATTCTGGATATATACATTCGCCAGGTCGGTGGTGGCGGATGGACCGAAGTTCAGCGTTGACAGAACACCATTGATACCGCGCATTTCACCCAATCCTGAACAGGCAGGACTGTTGAAACGCAAATGTGTGTTGATGGTATTGGTTCCTGTGAATCCATAATATTTTGAAGGCGCCAGCAACAGTGTACCGATGGTATTACCGGTTTGTGCGATATTACCTGAACCTTTGAACTCGAGTGTTGTGATAATATTATTGGTCAGGATCCTTGCATTTGAGTTGCTGGCGGTGTTGGTGAATGTAAGTGTTTCGATAGTTACGTTTCTGATATCAAATACATCTTCTGCTGAAGTAAGCGTAACAGTAGGAATTGTAAGACCGGGCCCGGCCACATTAAAATATCTGGCAGAGGTGATACTTAAACCTGCACCATTGCCTATCCAGGTTCTTCCATTACCAGTGAGCGCAAAAGTTTCACGCACATTAATAGTGGCATTGGTCATATCAATGGTCCTGATTCCGTTAACACCACTGTTGAAAAAATTCACATCCAGCGTTCTGCCGGGCATCAGCCATTGTCCGAGTATGAGACGGACATTGGCGGTGGGGTTCACAAAATCATCTGTAAGCGTAACGCCGCCATTGGTGCCTGTCCTGGAAATTTCTATTCCCAGCGTACCCAATCCTGAAGCGTTGGTGGTGAGTGTTGAAGCTGCTGTGCCTTTGAACAGCAGCGATGCATTCATGGTTACGTCAGGATGTAATACTACAGAGCCATACACTTCAAGAGCATAGGTACCGCTTTCATTGAAAATAACAGGACTTGCAATGCCTGTCCAGGTCATATCCTTGCACCATGCATTAGAAGTTGTGGTAACGGTATTGTTACCGGGCGCGAATCCGCTGTTTGCATCAAACACTACATCATCTGCGGAGAATGGGACGCAGTAACCACCCGCGCCGCCGCTGCTGGCAGACCAGTGTGCTTTGTCGTTCCAGTCGCCGGCGCCGCCAACCCAATACAGGGTGGTGCCAGTGAGCGGATTGGTGATATTCCAGTTGGTATTGCTGCCGCCATCTGCGCCCACTACATCGATGGGCAGTGTGATACTGCCTGCTGCCACTATATTGGTGATGTACAGGTTTACGAGATCCAGTACTGCACTGCTGCCGAAAGTAAGCGTTGACGTTTGTCCTGCAGCGCCGGTGAGCTGGCCAAGACCGCTACAGTCGGGTGTATTGAAACTGAACGAGCCGTTGATGGTGTTATCACCATAAGTAAGCAGTGCCTTACCCGAAGCCATGATCAGATCATTGATCACGTTTCCGCCTGCACGGATCAAACCATTGCCTTTGAATTCCAGTGTTTGAATGGTGTTATTGCCGTTAATGCGAACAGTTGCCGGCGCAGAAGCAGGATTGGTAAATGTGAGTTTATTGATGGTGGTATTGTTGATTGCCACATTAGTGCTGGCAATTGAAATATTCACTTCATTGTACGCATAACCATCGGAAAACATTGTATTCGCATTGATAACCGAATTGGTAGTAATGATGGTTTTATTGGTGCCTCTTACATCCCAAACATCAGAGATATTGATTGTAGCATTCGAGATATCGATAGTGGCCGTATTGTTGTTGAAGGCATCCAGTTTCCAGATATAATGCGTATTGCCAGACAGCACGATGGTACCTGCCGCAGCCTGCAGAACAGTCACCTGCAATAATTCAGGAATGCCATCCAGGAAAGTAACACTGGCGCCAGGTTTGTTCACCACCATAGGATTGTACCAGCCAGTGGCATTAACCCGAACTGCGCCATTGCATTGCACGGTAGTATTTTGCGTTCCCAGAAGAAAGATGGATTGCATACCATAAGCAACGGATGGCGCCAACACCAGGTTTCCATAGATATTTATGGCGAAGCCGCCGCCACCACGTCTGAATGAAGCTGTAGCAGTAACACCCGTCCAGCTCATATTATTACAAAAAGCGTCACTGGTAGCAGGTAACGTTACGATATCGCCATTTGCGAGTCCGCTGTTGGCGTCAAAGAAAACGTTATCATTTTGAGAGGGAACAATAGAGTGTTTGGTAGTTCCACCGGATGTAGTTGCCCAGTGGTTGATATCGGTCCAGCTTCCTGCACCACCTACCCAGTAATAATCTACTGCAAATAACGAGGATACTGAACCTGCCAATAGCAGGCAAACGAGTAAAAGTTTCTTCATAAGTTTGATTTTCCTGTGTGTGCAGTAAAAATAGTATAGGGAATAGCTATAATGCGTAGGCGCACTACTATTCGCTTGTAGTATAACTTCGATAATTGTGATTTGATATTTATATTTGAGAAGGAAAACCCCCAAACCTGTCTATATGATCAAAATCCGCTATGTATCAACGTTAGTTTCAGTTATTTTTTTTTCCTGTCAGGCCCCCGGCCCGAAAGAACTTCCCATCCAGGGCACCTGGCAATTGCTTACCGGCACCACCATCACAAAAAATGATACGTTGGTAACAGACTATACAAAAGGCCAGAAGATGATCAAGATCATCAACGAATCTCATTTCTCTTTTCTCCGTCATGATCTCTCCAAAGGGAAAGACACGGCTATCTATGATGGCGGCGGCGGGATCTATTCACTGAAAGATGATAAATACACGGAGCTGCTTGAGTTCTGCAGTTATCGTGAATGGGAGGGAAGAAGTTTTGAATTCACTGTCAGCATCAATAACGATACGCTGATACAGCGTGGCGTGGAGAAACTGGCCGATCTGGGGATCGACAGGTTTATCATCGAGAAATATGTACGCGTGAAATAAAAATAGAATGATAGAAAAATGAAAATCCGGACTGTATCATACAGCCCGGATTTTTTATTGGGAGATCAGGTTGAAAGATCACTTCAATACTGATGCCAGTTTTTCTTCCAGCTCTTTTCCACGCATGTTCTGACCAATGATCACGCCATTGGGGTCCAGCAGCCAGTTCTGAGGAATAGCTTTTACATCATATTGTTCAGCCACTGCATTCTTCCATCCCAACAGGTCGCTTACATGCAGCCAGGGCAGTCCATCTTTTTCGATGGCCTGAACCCAGGCATCTTTCTTATTGTCGAGCGATACGGCGAGGATCTCGAAGTTCTTATCCTTGAATTTTTCGTAAGCAGCTTTCACGTGTGGATTCTCTGCGCGGCAGGGACCGCACCAGCTGGCCCAGAAATCGATCAGCACATATTTTCCGCGGAGCGATGAAAGCGCCACGGACTGGCCGTCCAGGTTATTCTGCGCAAATTCGGGAGCTACTGCTCCCATTGCTGTCTTGTATGATTTCCGGATCTTCTCTTCCAGTTTTTTGCCATCTTCGCTGTTACGGAATGATGCGTTCATCGCATTGAACTGCCCTTCCAGTTTTTTTACATCGCTGATGATGCTTTTGCCGGTGAGTGCATGCCAGCTAACCCAGGAATCGGGATGTGATGCAATGAAAGCTTCCTCTATCGGTCCAAACTCCTTCATTGTTTTGATCAGGTTGGCGTAAGTGGCTTTGTATTCTTCACTTTCCTTATCGCCATTCAGCCTGATCAGTTCTTTGTTGATGGCATCCAGTTTGGCAACTACCGGCTCACGGAGCTTTTGCAGTTCATCGAAATCGCGCTGTGATGCAGAACCCTTGATGGTAGCGGTTTTGAGGCTATCGCCTTTGAGGAGGATAGTGCCTTTGTCCAGGTAAACCTGTCTTCCATCTCGTCCCATCACATCACCACCATAACCGATGCTCAGCATCATCCTGGGGTTGTCGCTGCTTTTCAGCACAACAAGTATTGCTTTTACAGGGCTGCTGATTTTCCCTTTGAAAGCAAATTTTCCTTTGTTGAGTTCAACGGTGTCCGACTGCCGTTTTCCATTGGCTACATACACCATTGCAACTTTGGCGGGTTCTTTCACATCGTTGATCTTGCCATTCAGCTTGAACCCGATCGGGGTTTGAGCTGATGCGATTACCGTAACAAATCCGGTAACAAGGAGCAGGGCGATTTTTTTCATTGTATATTATTGTGTTTTTGCATTCATTCTGCCGGGGCAGCGGGCCATCACACTGCGCATCCTGTTCACCTGGTCCAGGGTAATGGCATTCAGCAGGCTTGGATACCGGCTATCGTCCATTACATTGTCCGCTACATATTTCTCATTGTCCACCCCGAGCTTATAATAGTTCACATAATTACTCTGGTTGGTGGTCATATATTCCCTTGTATCGTAACAATAATCTGAATTGGTGATATTGGCGCGATAGACAGGCACATACAAACCATAGAACTCTCCAACAAACTGGAAGATCTCGATCTTCCTTTCAAAGCCCGGGAAGAAGAGGGTGCGTGGCATGGCGCAAACGGTGTTCACATAGTCGGTAGTGAAATCATCTTCATTGGCGGCAATTCCTGCTACACCGGGAATCAGTTCCTCTCCGGGCTGCGGCGCCAGTTGTTTGGTGGCGCGGGCTGTTCCCATGCTTTGGTTGCTGCCATAAGGTAGTACATGGATATTCAGGAATTCTTTAGGCTTCCAGATCAGCGTGGCTTTATTGTTATTGATATAAGTGATGAAATCATTTCCGTTAAATGTGGTGGCCAAAGGGTTCACTTTTATATTATCGCTGTAAACTACCTTATTAAAGCCGGGTTGGATCATAGTGGCCCCGCTCTGGTTTTGGGTGGCCAGTCTGAACTCAATATTGGCGGAAGCTCCGTTGGGACTGCTGCTCAGTTTATTATTGATAGCGTTATTCATATTTTGGATAGCTGTCTGTAACAAATCATAGGTGACAGGCTGATATGACGACACATCATAGGTCGGGTGTGTGGTATTCAGTTCCCAAACATGGAAAATAACATCTACATACAATTTCTGAGGCAGGGCCGGCTTTGCGCGGAGCGCTACAGACTTTGTTGTTGACCGTTTACCGCCGATCTCCGCATGGAATTTCACGGTATCATAGGGAATGGTGGTGGTGGAATATTCATTCCCCACATCGGTGCCTGATCTTTCCTCTATGATCTTCAGGGAACCTTCGGGCAACTGGTCCAGGATGATCTTTTCCATGGAATCCTTACCTGAAGGCAGTTTCACCAGCCGGAAAGCTTCCACTATGAATTTCAGTTTGGCCTGTCCATCGGCAATCAGCATCTTATCCGTGGCTGAAAGGTAGATAGAGTCTACATCATCCACCAACGGGCTGTACATTTTATAATCGAAGCTGTCCTTTTTGCAGTTGCTTAGCAACAATACAAGCAGGGCCGCAACACATAATAATATCCTGTTCATAATGAGTGTTTCTGTATGTTGAACAAATGCAATTAATATTCAATGGTGATCCAGCCTTCGTTGGGAACGATATTCCTGTTTTGCTGAATTTCAACCAGGGGGATCGGAAGCGCATAGTGATAATCGTTGGGTTCGGCTTTCAGCGAATAGTCCTTCTGGAAGAAGCGCAGCTCCCTGGTGATGGTCTTGCCACCAAAGCGCTTCAGGTCCAGCCAGCGTTTATCAGAATCCCCGAAGAATTCTTTCCTGCGTTCATCGATGATCTCCTGCAACAGTGCATCTCCTGATAATCCATTGGCTGTGCCTGCATTGCGGAAGCTCTTGAACTTGTTCAATGTGATGATGGCTTCACTGGGTTGACTGGTGCGGTATTGTGCTTCTGCCAGCATCAACCAGGCTTCTTCCGGTCTGAACAACGCAAGGTTTCCTCTTTTGGCAGAACCAATGGTAGTACCGTCAGAAGGCCATGCCCAGTTGAGCACTTGCCCTTCCGGACCTACTTTGCCACCTGCTACAGAAGGGTTGGCATTGAAGTAAATGTCGTTGCGGATATCGCCGGGTTTGAAGAGGGCACAGAAATCTGCTTTCAATGGAATATTTTCAGGGCTGAAGAAAGCCAGGTACTGAAAACAACTTCCATAAATAGCGCTTACACCTCCCTGTACGTTGTTCTCCATGCAAACAGCGGGGTAGTCCGGAAGCTTACCCGCCTGTGCCAGGATCATATTGGCGCCTGTTACAGGGATAATGCTTTCAGTATTTTCTGCTGCAATTGCTGCATGCGTTTTCACCTGTTCATAATCGCCTGTTTCTTTTGCGGGTGATTCGGCCTTGTACCAGTACACCTGCGCAGTGAGATGATGTAAAAAGCGACTTTTGAACAGCACATTATAACCTGTCAGCGGCTGTGTTCTTTCCGCCATCTGCATAGCATTGTTCAGGTCTTCCAGGATGGTTTTGTATACATCTGCATGTGATTTTCTGGACATGTCAACAGACAATACTTCTTTTCCTGAATGGAGGTAAACGGGGATACCGAGTGCTGCATTCTTATACTGACCGAAATATTGCAGGAGTTTGAAGAAATAGTAAGCGCGGCTGGCATACAATTCACCCAGCAACTGATCGCGCAGAGCAGGCGTACCATCTTCCACTTCTTCCTCCATCTGGTCTATGAGTGCATTGAAGAAGCCGATGAGCTGATAGTGCTCATTCCAGATCTTTGTTGGGGAATCGTAATCGTTCCATAATAGCCAGTTGGCGTATACTTTTTCCTGTGTCTGGTGAATATTGTTCGATTTCAGATAGGTCTGTGAAAGTGCTACATCGAAATCGATATTATCTGAATACGATTCAAACATCAGGTTGGCGTACACCGGGCACATCGCATTGATGGAAGTAGTGGTGGTGCCGGGTTTAGGGGCTACGCCAAAAGTGGTGACAGACCGGAGGTAGTTGGCCAGCAGGGATTTTACATCCTGTGCTGTGGTAACCGTCCGCTGATTTTTTGGGGCCAGGTCCAGGTATTTCTTACAACCTGTTGACGCCAGCAGGCTGATCACTGTGAGGGCTATGATGAATTTGTTTCTTTTCATTGCAGTCATTTTTTAGAATCCAACGGTTAATGACAAAGCGAAATTCCTGGTATTGGGATATCCGAAAGGCAGGCGGCTTTCAGGATCTGTTCCGCTGTAAGGACTGATGATGAACAGGTTTCCTGCTACCAGCGTGGCTTTCAGGGTTTTCATGGCAGTTCTGCCAATGATGGATTTGGGCGCTCTCCAGCTGAAGCTCATCTCATTGCATTTGATATAATCGCCTTTCTCGATATCGGTACTGATCAGCATCCTGGTATAATTGCTTGCGCTGTTCTTGTAAGCGGGGATATTGGTGATATCGCCTGCCTGACGCCAGCGGTAAGCATTCTCCCTGAGACGGTTTGTCCTGCTGGCGCTGATATCATCAACGCTTCTGCTGGGGCCTTCGCGCCTGTCGCGGAAACTCTCGATCATATTTCCACCTGCATACACGAAGCTGGCAGTGAATTCAAACGCCTTGTAAGTAAGTCGCGTATTGAAACCTCCATAGAAATCCGCATTGTAATGGCCAAGGTAATAGGGGCGATAAGTGGATTTCAGGTCGGCATCGGTGATCCTGCTCAGGTTGATGAGTGCATCTTCATAAGTGGTTTGTACATTGCCGTTCACCACTTTGGTATTGGCTTTTTGGGCATACACGATGAGGTCGCCCGTTTGTTCATCCACGTGAGAGTACTTGTAACCGAACCAGCTGTCTACGGGATAACCCTGGATGTCCAGAGCAGATGAGTCCGAGATATCCGGCACCTGTTTCTGGAAAACATTCGTCAGATTATTGCTCACTTTGGTGAAGTTGCCGCCGATCTCCCATAACCAGTCTTTCGATTTCACTACTTCCATCCGGAAGCTCAGCTCATAGCCTTTGTTGGTAAGATTGCCCACATTCACAGTGGCGGATTGGCGACCTACAGATGGCGGTGTTTTTGTTTGGTCCAGGAGATCGGACACTTCTTCATTGAAGTAGCGAAGTTCTGTATTGAAACGGCCTTTGAAGAATGAAAGTTCCAGGCCCAGGTTGGTTTCTTTTTTCTGTTCCCATTTGATAACTGGGTTACCATAATTGAACAGGTCAGACACAGACGTATTGGCGTACACGTTAGTACTGAGTGTATATGTGTGGAAAGGCAATACACTTCTGTTGATGCTTCCCCTGTAGCCGTAACCGAGTGATACTACCAAACGGCTGAGGATGTCTTCATGATCTTTCAGGAAACTTTCATTGTGTGCATTCCATTTTACACCGGCAGACCAGAGTGGTGAGAACTGGTTATCGGAACCGATGATATCAACACCATCATAACGAACGTTCCCGTTCACTACATAGCGGTTATCATATGCATAAGCGGCAGAGCCGATGAAGCTGGCTGTCCTGTTTTCTCTTGTTCCTGTTCCGCCAAGCGCGTCCAGTCTGAGGTTCATGAAACGGGTATCAGCCACGAGGTCCCAACTGGGATAGCCTGCAATGGCGTATTCCTGTAAATAGATAGGATTGAAATGTCTGAACTGATCGTTCTTCACGGCGCCGAATTCGCTGGCGAAGAAACCCTGTACAAAATGTTTTCCTGCAAAAGTGTTGTTGTACTCGAGTGTGTTGCGAACGGTGTAGTCCAGCGTGCGGCCACTGCTTTCGAGCAGGAAACCCCTGTTATGTTCCGGCAGTACACCCAGAAATCCGGTGCTGGCGCTGTTAAGCCAGTTGCGCACCCAGGAACGGTAAGTGCCCGCAAAGGACTCATCCTTGTCCTGAACAGACGTATAGCTGGCTGCGATATTCCCGGTGTATTTGAAATTGCGCAGGAAAGTATATTCCAGGCTGAACTGACCTCTTATATTACCGTAGGTATTGCTGAGTTTGTTCTCTTTCAGTTCGCGGATAATATTGAAATTGGAATAATACAAAGCAGAAGAGGTACCTACAGTGTATGGGATCTCGCGGTAGGTCATATCTGAAGCGTAGGACCCGTCTTCATTGTACGGCTTTTCGTAAGGATTGGCAAATACAGCGTACTTGAATGGGTCTGTGCCTGCCTGCCCTTCCATATTCTTCTTGATAGTGGCATACACGTTCACCCTGAAAAGCAGATCAGGCGTAACGAAACGTGAGAGCTTCATATTGAGTCCGCCTGTCTGGAATCTGTTTTGGATCAGGCTTCCCTGTGCGTCCTGGTAGTTGAAGCTGGCAAAGTAAGTGGTTTTGTTATTGCCACCGCTGAAGCTGATATTATGGCTCTGGCTCTGCGCTACGCGATAGAGCTGATCGATCCAGCTGGTATTCGTTTTTTCCAGTTCTGCGATCCTGCGTTCAGCTTCTTCGTAAGTGATCACGCCTTTGTCTGCGAGATTGGTGAGCTGGATAACACGGCCGCCTTTTTCATAATTGGGGCGGAAGTCTTCCACGATCGATCTTTCGAATGCGATCTTCTCGGCGGAGTTCATGAAGTTGAATTTGTTCTCCGGACGAAGGGTGATCCCGTATTTACCGGAATAGTTCACATAATCGTTGCCCACTTTTCCATTTTTTGTGGTGATCACGATCACGCCATTGGCGGCCCTGGCGCCGTAAATGGAAGCGGCAGTGGCATCTTTCAGGATAGTGATGCTTTCGATATTCTCAGGAGGGATATTTCCGATACCGTTTGTGATAAGGCTGTTCATACCGCCGGACACTTCACCGGTTTGTAGTGGCATACCGTCCAATACATAGAGTGGCTCTGCGTTTCCGGTAAGTGTATTGATACCACGGATGATGATATTGCCTGTTTCTCCCGGGCGGCCCGACTGGCTTCGTACATACACGCCCGATAGTTTACCTGACAATGCCTTTTCAAAAGTGGTGATGCCTGCATTTTCCAGATCTTTGGCAGTGGCGGTGGAAATGGAACCAACGGTTACTGCTTTCTTCCTGTCCTGGAAACCGCTGACCACCACATCTGTGAGTTCCATGGCGGTTTTCACGAGCGATACATTCACTACCAGGCTCGCGGGAACCGTCACTTGTCTAGTCTGGTAACCAATGAATGAGATCACCAGTACATCGCCGGCATTGGCGGTGAGTTTGAAATTACCATCGGCATCGGTGGTGGCGCCGCGGGTGGTGCCGCGCACCAATACGTTCACGCCGGCCAGTGGCCGGCCTTTGTCGTCCGTGATCTTCCCGCTGGTGGGTGGAGCAGCCGGAGTGGTTACGTAGAGGCGGGGGATGGCCTGTATGGTACGTACGGCCATCATACGGATGAAGATGGTCTGGTTCTCGATGGTGAAATCCAGCGGCTGGTCTTTCAGCGCTTCCTGCAGGAATTGCTGCAGGGGCAGGTTCTCAGCATCGATGGTGATTGGTTTGGCCTGCTGCAGCATATTCGTTTTCCATACCACGAAATAGCCGGTCTGCTTTTCGATGGCTGCGAAAACTTTTTCCAGCGACACTTCCTTACCGGAGTAGGTCACGGTTTGTGAATTGCTGGTTGCACTCACATGCATGCAGAAGGAGAGAAGCATAAATGCGGTCAGTCTCATTACGCGCAAAGTTTGGTGCAGGCTGAAGCGGTGAGACCCTGATAATCCAACGCCAGCAGGCGTTTCAGCAGTTTGGTGCAAAGCAGTTGGATTACAAAGCCATCCCGCAGTCACCCGGGATTTTGCAACATTTAATTGCATACTTTTGTAACAGTTTTGGGTTAACTAATAGATACAAGTCTTGCCGGACTTATTTATGAACGAACTCAGAATGTTGAACTGTTCCGGTCACTACCCGGAGCAGTTTTTTATTTTTACAGATTGCCGCCAGTCAGTCGCTCGCCTCTGGCGAGTGACTTCTAATTGTTCGCCTCTGGCGAACACCGCGTCGCCGGAGGCGACTAAATAAAAGTCACTCGCCAGAGGCGAGCGACTGGGCACACTCCAACTTATGGCGATACAATCAGTTTCTTTCCTTCGATCCTGAAATGCACCTGGTCGTCTTCCAGTCCTTTCAGGATCTGCTGAAGGCTCAGGTTGCGCTGGATCTTTCCCGCGAACGTGATACCCGGTACATTTTTCTCGTATACTACTTCCACATCATACCATCTTGCGATCTGACGTAATCCGGACTGGAGGCTGATCTGGTTGAAATTGAACAATCCATTTTTCCATGCGATGATCTGGTCCGTGTCTACTTCCGCCAGTTTGATGCCTGCATTGTTTTGTCTTGCCTGCATGCCGGGTTTCAGCTCCATACTGCTGTGCTGATCGCGCACTCTCACTTTTCCTTCCAGCAGTGTGATGCGTGTGGCGTCTTCATCTTCATACGCATTTACATTGAAGCTGGTGCCCAGTACTTCCGTGGTGATGCCATTGCTGCGCACTATGAATGGTTTGCCTGCATCCTTTGCCACTTCCAGGTAGGCTTCGCCGGTGATGCTCACTTCACGCGTGTTGCCGGGAAAGGAAACAGGGAAGCGGATAGAGCTCATCGCGTTCAACCAGACCCTGGTGCCATCAGGCAGCGTGAGCTGGAACTGGCGGCCACGGGGCGTTTGCATGGTATTGAAGAGGGGAGTGGAAGAACTGCTGTTCTGTTGCCAGTGCGCATAGCTCAGTTCTCCTTCTTTCAACAAAATATTACTTCCCTGTTCTGCGATGGCCCCGGGTTGCAGGCTGTCCAGCAGGATAGTCCGTCCATCCGCGAGCGTGAGCAACGCGCCTGCTGTGCCGGGAGGAATGTCCCCGCCGGCAGGTTGTTCTGTTTTTTCCTTTGTTGCCAGTGTCTGTGGTTCATTTTGTTTCCGCAACAGGAACCAGGTTCCGATGCCCATCAAAACCAGTACAGCTGCTGCATATCTCCTCCACTTGCCGGTGGAGAGAGAGCGGACAGGCGTTATGCTTTTTTCGTTTTCCAGTTTGGAAAGGATGTTTTGCAGCATCCCTTCATTATGCGGGTCCAGTTGTTGGTGAGTCAACAGCAGTGCTTCATATTGTGCAAGTACTTCCCGGAATGCTTCGGGCGAAAGGCTTTGCAGCCAGTTATTGAATGCATCGCGCTCGGCATCGGTGGCCGTACCGGCAGCAAATTTGGGTAGCCAGTCCTGATAGTTCATAATCGTTGATTACTATAAGGACGACGCCGTGAAAAGATCATGGATGGGAAAATGGAAAAAAATTACAAGGAAATAGATCTATCCATATCGAAGACCATCTCTTTGTTTATGGTTACACCTTAGCTATTGAATAAAGTAGACCTTTTTTATTTTATTGCCTTCGATCTGATATATAGCCGTTGCCTGCACAGGTTTGTCGCCAAAGCCTGATACGCTTTCCTTATCAATGATGGTATTGCCCTGCACGATTCGCTCCAAAATCTCACAGTGCAGGCCCGGCACCCTGGCAAAAAAGCTATAAGCTTTTCGCATGGCATCTTTTCCTTTCGATTCAAGCTTATTGGGGAAGGTATAGAGCTCTACATCTTCTGCATAAGGCTCTAAAAATGCTTCGAGGTCTCTTGCGTTGTAGGCATTGAGCTGGCGTTGCACCAATGCCAATGGTGTTTCCCTAATGATAGAATCGGGATATAACACAGCGCCTTTATTCACTACGATGCTGATCTTCGCCAGGTTGTTCAGGTCTTCCACCGGATTGGCATCCAGCAATACCATGTCTGCGATCTTTCCCGCTGTTATGCTGCCTGTAAGTTTTTCCTTTGATAAAAAGTAGGCCGGGCTGATAGTAGCGGCTTCCAGCACTTTCCAGTTACTGAGCCCTGCTTCCTTCATTTTCTGTAATTCAGTGAGGTAGGAGCCTCCGTGTAATGTGCCGATATTGCCTGCATCGGTGCCGGCTGCAATACGAACACCAGCATCACTTAGTTTTTTGAGGTTTACCAGGCAAATGGAATCCTGTTTCTTGTTTTGTGCAGTATTGTTTTGTATGTAATTTTTGTATTGCTGAATGATTGGATAATTGAGATGTTTGAGATCAAACAGGGAACCCAGGACCATTGGGTTGGAAGTAGTAAACTCGCTGGTAGAAAACCTGTACTGCTGGCCAAACACCTTGCCGTAGTTGTCATACACCACCAGCGTTGGACAGAGTATTGTTTTCTTTTCTTTCAGCAGCTTTACAAAATCATTGGAAATAACTTCATCCTCTACGCTATGTACTAAAAAGTCTGCCCCGTTCTCCACGGACAATTGGGCTGTGATCCTTTCTGTTGCATGTACTGCAACTTTCAAATTATTCTTGTGGGCCTCATTGATCACTGCTTTGATGAGCGGCAAATGTTTGCGGGCAATTTCTTCTTTATTCCCGCCATTAACTATATACCATATCTTAATGAAGTCGGGTTGGTAGGGTAGTTGTTCCTGCACCATTTTTCTGGCTTCCTCTTCGGTTTGAACCAGGCTGAACGGCCGGTCATTTCCAAGCCCTTTATAGATCGGAGGCTCGTAGGTAGTTAACAGGGGCCCGGTCATGTAAACGGATGGTGATAGGGAATCGGCGGTAAATTCTTTTCTTCTTTGAAGCAGGCTGTAAGTGGCTCCCACATCAATTACACTGGTGATGCCATTGAGCAGGTTGCGCTTCATTACATCACTCATATTGGATTTTGAAAAAGCTATCTCTTCTTCGTAACTGCGCTGTTTTCTCAGGTCGATAGCATCTGGTCTTGTATATAATCCGCCGCTTTGAAAGAAATGGATATGTGCATCCGTCATGCCCGGGATCAGGAATTTGCCGTTACCATCGATGATAGTGGCGCCGGTTGGAGGGGCGGTTGTTTTGGTGTTGATCGATTCGATCTTATTACCCTTTATGAGTACGGTAGCGTTGGGAATTAGTTTTTGTTTTTCAACATCAACTATGGTGGTATTGGTGATGATCGTTTGTGCGTTAGCGGTAAATGAGACCGCAGATATAAGAGAAAGCAGGAAGGCAGACAGTTTCAGCATAACCAATTTTTAGATAAAGAAGTTAGTACAAAACCCTTTGCCTGCCTAATATAGAAATAAATGATGAATACTCATACTATCCATCTACCTTGATATTTGATTTAAAAGGAAGCGTTCTGAAGCCTAAAGTTTGATTAAGAACCTGTAATCCGCCTTGTTTTACACACTAGCGGAATTCGCCAGGTGACGTACATCATTCGCCTCAAGGATATTAAACTTACCATCAACTACAGACACCCGGTAAAGACAAGTATTGCTATGGCCGAAATTTGTCATGCAACTGATAGGGGATTCACTGAGCATGCATAACAACACCAGCAATGAACGGCCATGCATGCAGATCAGCACCCGCTTTTCTGATGGCCTGGAAAGTATGATGTCCATCGCTTCCTGCAGGCGTTCGGAAACCTGGTTGGGGCTTTCTCCTTTTTCAAAGGCCAGATCACATTGTCCACTCTGCCAGTTATGGTTCATATCGCGGAATGCGCTCACCCAGTCCTCTTTGCTTTCCTTGCCTTCCCAAATACCAAATGACAGTTCATCAAGTCCGGGCAATTGCTCCCAGGGAAGTCCATCTTCAATGAAATTTCTTACAGTCTGGTGGGTACGTTTCAGTGCGGATGTATACACCTTATCAAAGGGCAGATGCTTATAATACTGGTAAAACGCTTCTCCCTGCTCTCTGCCCAGTGCATTGAGATCGGTATTTACACCTCTGCCCTGTACAATGCCCAATTTGTTATAATCTGTTTCCCCATGTCTGATGATGTACAACTCTTTCTCCATAATTTTCTTCCGTTAAGGCCCGCAATTTACTACAATATGAGAAAACGGAGCCGTAACTAACCAATTCAGGCTTTGTTGGAACCAAATGAGTCATGCAATCAGCAGTTGATCAATGAGGCAATTTCTCCCGGAAATATCCGTACGTCCAGGTACCTGCAATGGCGCTCAATAATACCACTATCACTACCAGCGCACCTGTGCCTATCTGCGCAAACAGCGGACCAGGGCAGGCTCCGGTGAGCGCCCAGCCAAGACCGAAGATCAGGCCACCATAGATCTGTCCTTTATTGAACTTCTTTGGATGGAATTCGATCTTCTCACCATGAATTGTTTTTATATTGAATTTTTTGATCAGCCATACGGAGATCATGCCTACTACTACAGCTGTACCGATCACGCCATACATGTGAAAACTCTGCAGCCGGAACATCTCCTGGATACGGAACCAGCTTATGACTTCCGCTTTGATAAATACCACGCCAAACAACATTCCTACGGCCAGGTATTTGAAATTATACCACCACGGATGTTGTTTTTGGGATTCATTGATGCAAATGGTATCCAGCGATCGCACTTCAAAATCGGTGTTCGACGGATCGACTTTTATATTTGGGGTTGTTGTTTCCATAATTACAATTTTTTTTAAGGGCGGATTATAAATGAAGGATAAATGGAAGTATCAGGTTGGCCATAATAAAACCACCCACCATGAACATGACCGTGGCAACAAGAGATGGCCATTGAAGATCACTCAAACCCATGATGGCATGTCCGGAGGTACAACCACCGGCATAACGGGTGCCGAAACCAACAAGGAAACCGCCGCCAACCAGCATGATCAATCCACGCAGTGAGAACAGGCTACTCCAGGAGAAAAGCTCTTTTGGAAGTAAACTGCTGTTGTCTGTAATCCCATATCCTGCCAGTTCCTGAGCCAGCGCGGGATTTATCTCTACCGGGTTTGGGTTGGGGATCAACTGTGTTGTTAATATAGCGCCCAGCAATATGCCGCCCACAAAAAAGAAATTCCATATTTCCTTTTTCCAGTTGTACTGGAAAAATTTTATTCCAGCAGGGAAGCATGCTGCACAGGCATGGCGCAGATTTGCGGATATGCCAAAGTGTTTGTTCCCCAATATCAGTAAAGCCGGCACAATCAGTCCGATCAAAGCTCCTGCCACATACCAGGGCCAGGGTTGTTGTAATACCTGAAGCATTCGATATATTTTAGTTTGCAAAACTATTATTACCCTAAGGCTCTATCAGTGACTATTATCACTTAGCCGGAAATGGATAATTGACTATCAAAGCAAAGTGAGACATGTTCACCTTGTTAATTACATATTTAAGATTACCGTACGTATTTCCCTTTTCGCCTTTGTAAATATACAAAGCCGACAATTTCAGGTTCCGCAGCATACCTCCACAAACGTAGTCTATTGTTATTTTTGTATGATCATAGGAAGATAAGCCATATTTATTCAATGCATATTGTTTTACATCAGGCATAAAATACCTGCCATATCCGAGTTCCATTGTAATACGTTGTTTAGGGAATTCCTTTTTCACGGTGGCAGAAACAGCCTGCACATCACCGGCGCCCTCATTCCTTTCGCGGTTGAGAAAGGTGAAGAAGGGCTCTGTTCCCCATTCCCGTGGCATAGCGAATCTTCCCCCGCTGCCAATGCGGGTATAGTTCAATAATAAGCGGACCGTTTTACTTTCCCATCCTGTTCTTACCCCGGCGATATTCACTTTATTGCTGCTGAAATAAGTTTTTGCGGGATCAGGATTACCGCCTTCATTTATTATATCCTGCCGTATGTATTGCAGGCTTAGCAGCCATCGGTTGTTTTTGCCGGAAGGGATCTTATAATCGCCCTGCACCAGCATGGTGTTAAACAGATTGTCAGCATATTGTTCCCATACCTGCAGGTGCAGGTTTTCACCAGGCTTAAAATGCACACCCAACAGCGCTATACCTTTCGTTCTTATATTGCCGCCATAATCACCACGGCTTCCATCACTATTGCTTCCCCGGGGATATAGTCCCATTGAGCCTGCAACGCTATACCAGTGCATTGTACCCCTTGGTGCAATGCGGTACAGCCATCCCGCTTCAACTTTCCATTTCTTCAAACGTATATCCGTATATATACCTTCAACGGAATTTGGCTGTATCCGGTTGTCCTGCATATTGATGAACGGTGTATTGAGAAATTGCCTGCCCATTGTGATCCTGTTCTGTTTCCAATGCCAGGATAGGTTCAAAACACTTATCATGGCCAGACCTCTTTTTTCGGAAGGATGCGTTATATCCAGTAAGGTGCTTTCATAGCGGCTGGCTGCACTTGTGACCGGATCTGCTTTTGACAGGTCTGAAGAAAAAACCGGAAAAGTAAAATGAATACCTGCAGCTAAACGAAGCCCTTTGAAACTTCCGGTTTGATAAAGCAGATGTCCGCCTGTTGCAGCTACCTGGTAATCTGTAAGCCCCGGGGCATTGTTGGTCATCAATAGTGCACTGCGGAAGTTTCCCTGTAACCTGCCCTGGCGGATTGAAAAGGCAAGGGTAGTGGTATCTTCTTTTTCCTGTGCAAAGGCTGCTGAGTGGAAAAACAGGATCATCAGGAACAGGCCGTGAGGGCTCCGCATCATCTTTCTACGATTTATTGGATCGATTCATCTTTTGCGCGGTTGCCTGGGAACTGAACAGGAAGATCCTGAGCAGCAACAACCCGCATTGAAAAGCCCCAGCAATACCAGCACTATTCCTGCTATTCCCAATAATAACTCATGACTGATCAAACCATAGATCACTCCGGCAATACCGGTAACCAAACGCACTACGCGCATCAGGTTCCAGTTTGTTGTCAATAATGTTTTCATTGTACCGGTTTTTATTTAATTCCTTTTTTACTGAGCAATGATCTTACCTGTTCCAGGCTGCCTCCATTGTATAACATTCCATAGCCTGCCAGCTGTAACTGATGTACTGCCAGGCCACTCCGGTTGCCACTTCTGCAATAGAAAACGACAGGCTTCTCACCAAGGCCTTTGATCTCATCTTTCTTTGTGGCAATATCTGCCAATGGAATATTCAATGCTCCTTCAATATGCCCCGTTGCAAACTCTTCCGGAGTTCTTACATCAACAAAAGGAGTGGTTGCATCTATCAATTCAGATAGTTTCATAACGATGATTTTTAGAATTCAAAACTACTCCCGTCAACCGGCGCTATAAATGACTGAAGTCACATAGCGTAACAAACAATTCAATCGTCATAAAAAAGGGCACTCCTTTATCAGGAATGCCCATACCATATATGAACCATTGTGACCTTAGATGACTACAGGTTTCTTCTCCAGCATCCATTTATTCATGCCTTCGGAAAAGTTCAGAATATTCTTATATCCTTTTTCTGCCAGTAATGAATAACCGATAGCGGCTCTGTCGCCACCCTGGCAGTGGATCACTACTTTTTTTTCTTTACTGATCTTGTTGAGGTTATTCAGCAGGGTGCCTACAAACACGTGGTCAGCTCCTTTGATATGACCGGCCTGGTATTCTGTAGCGCCACGCAGGTCTACAACCTGTATACCGTTGTTGGCATAAAGGTCTTCAAACTCCTGCAGGCTTATTACCGGCTCCTGTTCCAGTTTACCACCCGCATCTTCCCAGGCAGTAACGTTGGGAATATAACCGTAAATATTATCCAGCCCGATGCGCATCAGTTTCCTGGTAAGGTCATCGAGTTTGTGAGGATCGGCTACCAGTATGAAAGGAGTTTCATAATCGAGGAACCAGCCGGCCCAGGTATTGAAAGAGTTATTGCCCTGTATATTGATGCTGCCGGGAATGAATCCTTTGGCAAAGCTGGCTTTATCTCGTGTGTCTATGAGTTTGTATCCTTTTGCCTGCGCAGCTTTCACCTCATCAATGCTGAGCTGTTTGAGAGCAGGCACTTCGGTAAGCAGGGGCCTGTTCACTTTATTGAGCTTTTTCATCATGGCGAAATATTTTGGAGGCTCCGGTTGATCGGCCAGCAGGTAATTTACAAAGCCTTCTTCATCCTGCTGGAAGCGGAATGCCCAGTTTCTTACCATTTCATAACCGGTAGTGGTAGAAGGAACTGCACCAAGGGCTTTGCCGCATGCAGAACCAGCGCCATGGCCTGGCCATACCTGAACATAAGGAGGTAATGCGCTAAACTTTTTCAATGAAAGGAACATCTGGTGGGCGCCGGCTTCCTGGGTGCCTTTCAGGCCTGCAGCTTTTTCCAACAGGTCTGGCCGGCCAATATCACCAACAAATACAAAGTCGCCGGTAAACAGCATCACCGGTTCATCACTGGCAGGCTTATCCGTAAGCAGGAAGCTGATGCTTTCCGGTGTATGTCCCGGTGTATGCAACACTTCAAATTCCAGGTTACCCAATTGGATCTTGCTGCCTTCCTTCAATCCCACATGGTCAAACTCGTATTGCCATTCTGGTCCGCCTTCATCTGACAGGTACATTTTTGCTCCTGTAATCGCTGCCAGTTCCCGCGATCCTGAAAGGAAGTCCGCATGAATATGCGTTTCCAGAATATGGGTGATGGTCATTTTCTGTTCCTGCGCAATTTGCAGATAGGTGTCTATATCCCTTTTAGGATCGATCACAGCTGCTACTCCGGCTTTCTGACAGCCGATAAAATAACTGCCCTGTGCAAGGCTCTTATCATAAATGTGCTGGAAATACATAATGTTTTGTTTTTCTGTTTACACAAAGATGGTAATAAGGGTATGGTCCATCAGTGATGCTGGTCACACAAGAAAAATAATCAGGGTTTTATCCACTCGAAGGAATTCCGGTGAATGATAACCCATCCGTTCTTTTCCATTTTTTTCATGAGCCTGCTGATCACTTCACGTGAAGAGTTGAGGTCGGCAGCAACTTCCTGGTGGGTAAGCCTGATATGCCTTCCCATTATTTTAACCTGTCCTTCAATGTAGGAAAGCAAGCGCTCATCCATGTTCCTGAAGGCAATATCATTGATGGTCCTGAGCAGCTCTTCATAGCGGGCCCGCCAGGTGCGGATAACAAAGTAATGCCAGCTTTTGTATTTGCCCAGCCATTCGTCCATATACTGGATCGGAATAGAGAGCACTGTTACATCGGTAAGCGCTTTGGCCATTACCTGGCTGTTTTCCTGCCGGTAGGTACATACCATTGAAACGGCGCATGCTTCTCCCGGTTCGATATCATACATGAAGAACTCGTTGCCTTCTTCATCATCCTGGTATAGCTTCACTACGCCTTCCAGGATAAGCATGGTGGCCCTGATGGTTTGTCCTTTGCGCAGCAGGTTAGTGCCGGCAGGTATCTGCCGGACCTCTCCATGTTGTTCCATTTCTTCATATAGTTCATCTTCGAGCCCGGGAAAAATCTGCCTGATGGATAATTGTTCTTGCATGTATTAAAATTACTAATAATAGTATAAGGTCAGGACGCATTATATGTGAAAAAGCCGATGCAGGGGACCACACCGGCTAAAACTACCTTGATCTTGTTACGCTTTGCCCTGAAGGATCTTATGCCAGTATAACCAGGGTAAAACATAGCGCTTCAGCATGTACATAGACCAGCGTTCTTTTGCCTGGTTGAAAGGGAATGTTTCTACAGGTTTGTTATTGTAATCGAATTCCGCCAGCACCAGTTTACCATAACCTGTAAGCAGCGGGCAACTGGTATAACCCTGGTATTGTGCTTCCGGTTGACGGCCTGCCATCACTGCCAGCAAATTTTTTACCAGTACGGGCGCCTGCTTGCGAACTGCAGCGCCTGTTTTACTGGTAGGAAGGCCAGCCACATCTCCCAGGGAAAATACATTGTTGTATTTTACATGCTGCAGCGTATGCTTGTGCACATCCACCCAACCTGCAGCGTTCGCCAATGCACTTTGGCGGATAAAATCAGGCGCACTCTGTGGCGGTGTTACGTGTATCATATCATAGTCAACAATATATTCCTTGTCTTTGTTGGCTTCGCCAATTCCTGTAAAAGTAGCTTTGCGGTGCTCTCCGTCAATTGCTGTAAGCTTTACATGAAAGTTCAGGGAAATATTATTCCGTTCACATACCTTCAAAAGTGTTTGTTCATATTTGGGTACTCCAAACAACCTGGTGCCTCCGCTCCATAATTGTATGTTGGCTTTATTCAGCAAGTGATGCCGGCGGAAATAATCCGCTGCCATGTACATGATCTTTTGAGGAGCGCCGCCGCATTTCACGGGAGTATGCGGGTTAGTGAAGATGGCATTACCACCCCTGAAGTTTTTGATACATTCAAAAGTATAAGGAGCATGGCTGAAACTATAATTAGAGCAGACATTATTCTTCCCAAGTGTTTCCGGCAGTCCTTTGATCTCATGCCAGTTGAGCTGGATGCCAACAGCCACAATCAGGTATTCATAACTGATACGATCGCCGTTGTGCAGCACCAGGGCATTTTGTTCGGGCTGCATTTCAGTTATGCGTTGTTGAATCCATTGAACACCTTTGGGGATCACAGAACTTTCGGTTCTTTCTGTGTCTTTAATATCGAACACTCCGCTCCCCACCAGTGTCCATGCCGGTTGATAATAATGCTTGTCCGAAGGATCGATCACAACTATCTGAAGCGCTGCGTTGCTGCGTTTAAGTTGAGCGGCTACTGAGATTCCGGCATTCCCTCCGCCGGCAATCACCACCTGGTAATGATTTGACATATGGAATAGTTTACAGGCATAGTTACCGTCTTTCGTTCCAGCAGAGAGTGACTTTGATCACACAATCATTTTCCGGGTAGTTTATCCCGGTACGTGATCTATGTCACTGACCAGGGAAGACAGGGGCGGCACCTTTGCCATAAAATGAATACGATGGACCTGCTAGGATATATTGCTTCTTTATTGATCGGTATTTCATTGGGACTGATCGGTGGTGGTGGTTCGATACTGACCATGCCGGTATTGGTGTACCTTTTTGGCGTTTCTCCGGTCACCGCCACTTCCTATTCTTTATTCGTTGTAGGATCAACCAGCCTTGTAGGCGCCGCTCAGCAGTACAGGCGTGGTACTGTGAATATCAGAATGGCGCTTTTATTTGCTGCAACTTCAGTTGTAACAGTCTTCCTCACACGAAAGTGGCTGTTGCCTGCCATCCCTGAGCATATTGCAACGGTACATGGATTTTCCATTACGGAAAGCTGGCTCACAATGGTGCTGTTCGCTATACTGATGCTGGTGTCTTCTGTATTCATGATGCGTGGTAAGGGCGTTCAGGATGCCACTGCAACAGGCAACAAGAAGGTTAGTATCGGTAAGTTGATCTTCTTTGGTACAGCCATCGGACTGGTAACAGGATTACTGGGAGCGGGTGGGGGCTTTCTGCTCATTCCGGCACTGGTGTTATTGCTTCATCTTCCCATGAAAGAGGCTGTTGGCACTTCATTGCTGGTGATTGCCCTGAACTCGCTCATTGGTTTCACCGGGAACCTGCACGACAAAGGAATTGACTGGCTATTACTTGTATCGGTAACAGCATTGGCCATCGCCGGCATTATTTTGGGCAGTTACCTGAACCGGAAAATTCCGGCAGGCAAGTTGAAAAAAGCATTTGGCTGGTTTGTGCTGGCGATGGGGCTTTTTATCCTGGTCAGGGAAATGTCTGCTGCATTTTGACCAATTGAATGGTCATTTTTTGTGAGCACAGGTGTTGAAGCCAAGCAAGGTATACAAGGGACAAAAACCAGCCAGGCTTGTCAGTATAAAGATACCACCCACTACAACCAATATCAGCCCGATGGTTCCGGGCACTATACCCGCGAAATACAAATAGGCAAATATTACAGCTAACAGCAGCCGGATGATCCGGTCTGCATTACCCATATTCTTTTTCATATAAAGTCAGTTTTAGATGCACTATAAATGTAGCGTTGCTGACCTGTGGAAACACGTGACCTTGGTTGGAGGCGGGAATGATTTTAATCATACCGGGTTTTAAGATCAGGCTTATTACATTGATCTATGGCTGGGTATTTTGTCTCATTTTGCCATTTCGTGGATCTTATAACAGGCGTACATTGCAAACAGAAAAACTGCCAGTACAAAAAGAAATGCCCAGAATTTTCCTTTAACGCCAGGCATGATATTCTGTTCCGGCTTATCTGCCAGGTACATGATCTCCAGTTTATCGCCTCTTCTATATTTCCCTCTTTTAGTAGTGAATATTCCCGAAAGTTGTTGACTTGTAATCCCGGGAACATATGCGTAGGTCACATGATCGATTGTGGCGCCCCTGTAATATCTCACGGTTCGTACAGAAGATATTTCTGCGATTGTTCTTACTCCATTCCGAAGAATATGAATGTATCTTTTTCTTTTTATCAAAAACAAAACAAGCGGGAGCGCTCCCGCAGCTAACAACAAAATGTATATGAAGATCATTTACCGGTCTGATTTTTATTGAATAATTTTTCTATTTCTCCTTTACGCAGGGCGATGCGTCCTTTATCCGTTTTGATCATGATGGTTTTGGCGCCAATTACCGGCGTTTTGTATACCGAAACATTCTATTGTATAAGGACTCCACTGCATTGCCCTCGCTGCTGAATTTAATGCTGAAATATGTCTTGAGCTCCGGTCGCTCATCCCACATCATTAAAAGGAATGTGCTGTCTTTATCGTTTACAATATATTCCAGGGAGGCTTTGGCGGGGTCAACGTATTTTACCTGTCCGTAGAGTGTCCATTTCTTATTAGTGGTTTTTTGCTCGGTCAGTTGAGCATTACCAGTAACGGCAACGAATAATAGCAGGTTGAACAGCAGCAGTAGTCTTTTCATTGCGAATGATTATGTAACGGTATTGGCTGAATATAGGCTTTCCACTCCCTGATAAATTTACCGAAATATCTCCATTCGCCCGGTTTGTAGGATCGCCTGTTGCATCTATTTGTTTACAATGACGTGTCAATAGCGAATATGGGTGAGAGGCGGTGGAAAAATAAAATTTGCGCAACCATATAATTGCGTGTATATTAGCAACCAGATAGTTGCAAATAGCCCAATAATGGAAACAAGAAGAGATATTTTTCAGGCAATTGCCGACCCCACAAGACGGGCGATCATTGCCATGATCGCACTGCAGGCAATGACCCCCAATGCCCTTGCCGAACACTTCAATACAAGCAGGCAGGCCGTTTCAAAGCATATTAAGATATTGACAGAGTGCGAACTCGTAAAGCAGGAACAACAGGGCAGGGAGATCTACTATTCGCTCCAGATCAAGAAACTGAAAGAGGTAGATAAATGGTTGGAACAATTCAGAAGACTGTGGGAAACCCAATTCAATCAACTGGATAAAGTATTGGCAACACTTAAAAAACAAAAAAAATGAAAACTGATTTGCAATTTGAGCTTACCGTTGATAAAGCAAAAAAAACGGTGTTCATAACCAGAGAATTTGATGCCGGACTTTCACTGGTATGGGATGCTTTTACCAAACCAGAACTTCTTGACCAGTGGGGTGCGCCAAAGCCCTGGACTGCAAGAACGAAACACATGAATTTTGAAGTGGGCGGCCGTAGGTTCTATGCGATGGTGAGCCCGGAAGGACTGGAGCGTTGGGCTATTCAGCAATATACTTCCATTACGCCGAAGACCAACTTCAAAATGTTCAACACTTTTGCAGATAAGGATGAAAACCCTGAACTCCCGGGTTCGGACTGGGATTTTACTTTTAGCGAAAAAGGGGGGATAACAATTGTGAGTATCAGTATCTATAATGAATCGCTTGAACGTATGGAGAAGATGATTGAAATGGGTTTCAAAGAAGGATATGCAATGGCGATGAAAAACCTGGAAGAACTCCTTGCAGATTTATCGCAACGGAAATAGAAAGAAACAGGGAGTTTGTAGTAAGGGACGATCTTTTTCTTATCAGGCTGGATGAAATGGTGGTAATGGTCGTCCTCTCATCGCTTTCGGAGAGAGGACGACCAGAGAGCCTATCCTTTTATCAACTTGAATGTAACTGTAACCTGCCCATCTTTCAAAATCCTTACCATATAAACTCCTTTCGTGAGATAGCTTATGTTGATCTTTTGTATAGGGTCATTACTGTTGAACTGTTGAATCAACCTGCCACTTATATCCAGTAACTGGATCCTGTTGGAACCCGTAAGCCCCTTGATGGTAACGATATCGCTGGCGGGGTTGGGAGACAGGGTGATAGCGAATGCCTCATTTCCAAAATCTACGAAACGAACGCTGCTATATGCCAGTTTTCCATCGAGATCAATAATTTTCAAGCGGTAAAAATTAGCGCCCGGATATACATTATTATCGGTGAAACGATATTGCCGTTCAGAATTGCTGTTGCCTGCCGCTGCTACTTTACCGATAGTTATCCATTGATTGGAATTGCCTGATAACCGTTCTATTTCATAGGTTTCCGTGTTCAGTTCTTCGGCGGTTTTCCAGCTCAATTTTGCATTGCGTCCTTCCTTGACTGCATCAAAACTGATCAGTGTTACGGGCAACGCAGTCAGGTACGCGATATAGTAGTCCTCTATTTCTCCATTCACAACATTCACTTCGCCGTTTTGCAGTTTGTTGAAACCTGCATCCTGACCAGTAGCTGCCACCCTGATCGCGCCATTGAGCGCGCCGGTATTTGTTCCTCCGTTTAGTATGGTTACTGGCGCTGTGACTGTTACCGGGCTTCCGTGCTGAGTAACGCCTGAGGTGAAAACATCATCTGCATCTGTAAAGTTGCCATTACCATTTGCATCAACCCAAACTGCCCAATATACATTGGCAGGCGAGCCATTACCATTTACAGTGATCTCAAAATCGAAGGTGCCGGAAGGCATGTCTACATCGAAAATAAATGGATCTCCTGTTGTACCGCTGCCCGAAACAGCAGTTCCTCCTGCTTTCTTTACAACCAATCCGCCATTTCGCGCCTGGTTGGTTGCGCATCCTTCATCAGGATAATTGTTGTTATCTCCCAGCCATATCCTGGTGGCGCTTAGATCCAATGAGGGAAGGGTAGCAGATGCCCTGCTCCAGTTTACGGGACTGCTGTCATCGTAAGGCAAATTGCTATAATCCAGTTGTGTTGATTGCGGAGACCAGTCGAGATAATAGTCTTCCACCTCGCCATCTCCTGCCAGCAGGTGGCTGCGTTCATCAACAGTAGTGGTGGCAGTGTTATCGTTCAATACATCAGTTGTCAGCCTCAGTCTTACAAAGCTCCTTATTTGTTCAGCATCGCTCACACAGATTCCCGATGGCGTTAGTTCCGGATTAGTCCAGGTAATATTGATCACCTGTTGTGATGGGGAAGATGGTACGGGAACAACCACTGTTTCATTGCTGGTGAAAGCACCATCGCCGTTCCAATCTATGAACCCGTATAAATAAGCGGTACTGCCGGTATTATTGGTGAGCGGCACCGCTATTGTATAATCTCCGGGGATTTTTTCAGGTAGTGAAACAAACGCGTCTTCATCATTGCCCCTGCTATCGATATTGTCTCCATCTGCATTGTTTTCAACTCCATCAACGGTGACCTGCGGCCCATCATCAGCGTCAGCGGCAAGAGCCCCCAATTTCAGCGGGTTGGATTGCTGCGCATAAGTGATCTCATGTTTTGCACTGTCTTTCAGGTTGTACCTGTTATCCAGGTCGCCGAAATCGAAGGCCTGGATCCCGCACAGAGGGCCGGTAGAGGTGGTTTGATCGAAGTTGTATTCTGAAGGGCTTCCCGTACAACCATTACAGCCATCGGAGCCGCTGGCGGTATGGCCAACATATCCGTAACGATCGCTGCCTTCTTTTGCCATGACGCTGATATGTCCTCCCGCTTCAATATGGGTGATCTTACCTTGTAAAAGGGTTGAGCCATTGCCACTGGTCATAGCAGTTGGGATCATGGTACTTGTTGGCGAAACCGCACCTGAGATGTTACCATTATTGGTTCCGGCATGATAAGCCATTTTATCGGCGGTGATCAGCATGAGACGACCGTAAAAGGCATCATGGTTGTTTGATGAAATTTTGGTTACAACACCAATAGGAGAAGTAACATCCGTTTGGTTTCCGGCTGTTTCAGGCTCTTCATTCTTTTGTGTAATCCTTGTCCAGCCAGGCTGAGCAACAGTATTACCAATGCCCAATTGTCCCGCGTTGTTGTTGCCCAATACGTGCACCACGCCTGCCTGGTCAAGCACATAATATGATGCCGATATGTTACTTCCGTAACCGAGATCGATTTGTTTCACTGGGGTGGAGAGGCCGGCAGGACTTGTCATTTCTGTTGCATAATGCAGGGAAGTGGCAGCAGTGCCGTCTCCTGTAAACATGTTCCGTCCCCATGTATACAACTTCACGCCATCTGTAGCCAATGCCACGGCGCCGGTTGTGCGAACATCCAATATGCCGGTAAGTGGTACGCCAGCGCTTGTTTGCACCAGGTGCCAGCCGGTGCTGGAGTTGTCAGGCAACAGGTTACCGTCTCCCTGAACTGCATTAAATGCATCGGTAGTATTTGCACTGTTTACACTGCTTCTTATCCAAACCTGACCGCCGGTAGTAAGTAAAGCGAGGGAACCATTGTGGCTTGAATAGCTTCCGGCGCCACCAGTGCTATAGTAAGAACTGCCTGCGTCTATCATTTTTACCTGGGCAGGTGAAATGCCCGGAGGCAGACTGATGGGTTGCATGGCGGTACCGCTGGTAACGCTGGCTGCTACAACTCTGCCTTCAGTGCCCCATGCATAAAGTCCGGCTGTAGTTAAAATAAAATATTGCGCCTGGTTATAAGCGAGGGAAGAACCCGTTGTCAACATTCTTACGTCCCCAATAAAGTTAAATCCATTGCTGCCCGATACCAGCAGGGTAGGCGCAGTTAGATTGGTAACGCCATCGCCGTGGGTATTTTCACCAAATATTAAATATCCGCCACTGGCTGGCCTTACAATGGTAGCGTGGAATCCGGCCTGTATCGGATCCATGCTTCCAAGGCCGCCGCACTCTGCAATTGGAAAAATAGTGCCGGTTTCATCAACAGGAATTATGTAATCTTCAACTTCTCCACTGGGTGGCGTCGTACCATATAAACCCGTATTCAATCCATCTCCGATAGAACGTTCATCTACGGCAGGAGTAGCTGCATTGTCAGCCAGTGCCGTTGTGGTGAATCGCAGGCGCATATAGGTAGTAGGTTGCACACTGCCATACGGAGTGGCGGACCAGGTGATGGTGGCTGTTTGTGCGCCCGTAGCAGCGGTTACAGCCACTGAGGCATATTCGCCTGCAGAGAACCTTCCATCGTTGTTAAGGTCTATCCAGCCATGCAGTGTGCCGGTTCCGGTAATGCTTTTGAATACATTTACAGCAATACTATAGGAACCGCCGGGTATCAAAGCGGGTAAACTCATTGTTATGCCATCTTCATCATCACCGTCACCGTTCGGGTTATTGTTATTGGCGCCGGCAGCTACATTTTGTGGGGTTGCTTCCGTGTCATATACTGATCCGATAAATAGAGTGGAGGCAGGTTGGTGACGTGCGGGAATAGTTGCAGCAGCATCATTGTCCTCGTAGGTAGCAGGAACGTCGCCGAAATCATAAGATGGATTTACTTCAAGCCGGTAATCTTCAATTTCTCCTACTCTTGGCCCTGCAAGATATACTGCTGTTGCATCGCCGTCTGCATAAGCGCGTTCATCCACTGAGGTGCCGGCATTGTTGGTGGCCGCTGCATTGATGAACCGTAAACGCATGTACAGGTAAGCTGCATTTACATTGCGGCTTTGCGCGGCGGTCCAGGTAAGCGTTGCAGTGCCATCGATAGTACCGGTTGCAACGTTTGCAAAAGTGGCGGCTTCCGCATCTTCAAAGGTACCGTTGTTGTTGAAGTCGATCCAGCCCATCAGTGAACGTGTGGTCCCAGAGGTATTGGTTACCCTTACAGGCAGTGAAAAAACTGTATTGGGCTTCACTTTATAGAGAGATGGATCGATGCCGTCTTCGTCTGTGCCATCACCGTTAGTGCCGTTGTTATCGGTATTGGCTGCTACATTTTGTGCTGCAGCTTCCACATCAGGGGTGCCGCCTATCTGTAACAGGGCAGAGGAAATATTTCTTGCCGGCAAACCATTTTCATAACTGGCCGGGGCATCACCATAGTCGTAATTGGTGCTTACGGGGATTACAAAATCTTCCACTTCGCCAATGGAAGGCAATGCTGCATATGCTCCGGTACTTAATCCATCGCCGATAGCCCGTTCGTCTACAAGGTCATTATTGGCGCCTGCGGTAAGATCAGCAACAGCGCCAGCAGTGATGCGCAATCGCATATGAAGCTGCGCCGGCGTTGCAGGGTCGGGTATGCCATTGCTTTGGGCTGCGCTCCAGGTGAGCGTTACCGTTTGCGGATTAGCGGATGAGGGGACCGATACGCTCGTATATTCAAGGGCAGTGCCGGTATTTTCAAATCGTCCGTTATTATTGAAATCTATCCAGGCGTGTAAGGTTCGGGCAGAGCCAGTAGTGTTGGTGACTGAAACGTTCAATACATAACCACCACCGCGGGTGATGACGCCGGGAGTGGCTGCGTCTTCATCGTTTACCGCCAATATATTATCTCCATCGGCATTGGCAGAATGCTGTGCTGTGGCTTCGGCATCTGCCGGAAGCTGCCCCAGGTACAATGCCTGGCTGATAGCCTGTCTTGCCGGAACAGCCAGCGGAGTGGGAGTGGTCCTGTCATTGTCATAGCTGGCCGGGTTATCGCCATAGTCAAAATCAGTGATTACCTGCAACTGGTAGTCTTCTATTTCGCCAAGTGCCAAAGTGCCATATGCTCCGGTGGACAGACCATCACCAATGGCGCGTTCATCCACCAGGGTACCGGGCGTTCCTGTTGCATTGTCGGTAACAGAAGCGCCATCGGTAATGCGTAAGCGCATATACAGGTTGTTCGTCAATGCGGGGATGGCGGAAGTTTGTGCAGCCGTCCAGGTGAGTGTTACAGTTTGTTGAGTTGCTGAAGCAGGTACGTTCACGCTGGCATATTCCAGGGCGCCGGCAGTGTTTTCAAACCGGCCGTTGTTATTGAAGTCGATCCAGCCATGCAATGTGCGGGCTGCGCCTGAATTATTGAATACACTTACTTTTACGCTGTATGCAATGCCGTCGTATACGGGTATGAGCTCCAATACGCCGTCTTCATCCGGTCCATCTCCATTGGCGCCGTTGTTGGAAGCTGGTGCAGTAACGGCATTCGCCAGTGGGTTCTCCACATCGGGTATGTTGTTACCAAGTTTGAGGTTAGCTGAAGGCGCCTGCCTTGCAGGAACCGACAATGGAGTAGGAGTGGTCCGGTCATTTTCATAACCAGCGGGCGCATCGCCAAAATCTGCATTATCGGTTACCAGTAACTGGTAGTCTTCAATTTCGCCATCTGCATTTCCTTTACCATAACTTCTCTGGTCCCTTGCTGCGCCAGTAGCTGCGTTGGCTATAGAGGCGGCAGAGAGCCTTAGCCTTACATAGGTTTTCCCGGCAGTGATCACCGCTGGTGTCAGGGTATTGGTTTGTGCTGAAGACCATGTTAATGTCAGCAAAAGTGAGCCCGCAGCAGTATTGGTAAATGTAGCCTGGGTTTGTTCATTTACGTCAAACTCGCCATCACCGTCCAGGTCTATCCATCCGTAAAGGTATTTGGTGCCTGCTGTTAATGTCTGACCAATTGTTACGGGTACCTGCAATACGAATGGCGCGCCCTTTGTAATGGTTTGCGGAGTTGTAACAGCGTCCTCATCAGCGCCGTCTCCGTTGGTTGTATTGTTGTCTGCAGGTGTTGTAACAGATGCAGGAGCCAGTTCAAAATCGATGATATTGCCTAAGGTAAGAACGTAAGACTCGCTACTGTTGGTTTGAGAGGCCGGGTCGCCATTTTCATAAGACGCAGGAGCGTCGCCAAAATCTTTTATGATTGTCAACTGGTAGTCTTCAATTTCTCCGGGGGATACGGTGGTGTATGCACCGGTAGAGATCCCGTCTGCAATGGAGCGTTCATCAACGGCCGTGGTGCCTGTATTATCCCCGATAGCGCCATCCGTATTGGGTTGTAAGAGTCTCAACCGCATGTACACTTTATCTACCGCTATGGAATTAACCTGGGCGGCTGTAAAGGTAATATTGGCGGTTGTGGCGCCGTTGGCTACAGTTACAGCGGTTGCGGCTTCTCCTGCTTCAAATCTTCCATTATTGTTCAGGTCTATCCATGCATATAAAGTTGCAGAAGCGCCTGTGGAATTATTTACCGTTACTGTATAAATATTATTGCTTCCTGTTCTTATGTACAACTGGGTTGCAGCCAGTCCATCTTCTTCTTCACCATCACCGTTGGCGCCATTATTATCTGCAGGTGCAGTTACCGGGGATGGGTTGCTTTCCAGGCCATAAGCATTTCCCAGGAAGAGGTCATCAGTTGTATACTGACGGGCAGGTACAGCCGCTGCTGCATTATTGCTTTCGTAACTGGTTGGCGCATCTCCATAATCCAAATCAGTGGTTACTTCCAACTGGTAATCTTCTACTTCGCCCTCCAGTGGGGTGCCATATACAGCGCCGGATAATCCATCGCCTATACTGCGTTCATCTATTGCGGTTGTTGCTGCGTTATCTGCACCAGCTGTGGCGGTGAGGCGGATGCGCAGGTAAGCGTGACTACCGGTTATCAGGTTGGTTTGTGATCCTCTGAAATAAATGGTTTGATTACTGGTCCCGGCCGCTACCGAACGATACCCCTGCGTGGAGCCGGTAGCTGCGGTGTAGGCTGCTTCCGATAGTTCAAACTGCCCGTTGCCGTTAAAATCGATCCAGGCAATAAGCTGCGATGTGCTGCTTACGGTAACCGGTACGCTAAAAGTAAAGGGAGCTCCTTTTTTAATGACAGGCAAAGCGGTTGCATCCAGACCGTCTTCATCTTCTCCATCTCCGTTGCTGCTATTATTGTCCAATCCTGCATCCACGGAAGCTGCCGCGGTTTCATAATCGATCTGGGCCCCTATGCGGCGGGTGGGCACCGAGATCTGTCTTGCAGCCAGGCTGTTTTCATAGGCAACAGGCAGGTCTCCAAAATCAAATTCGTTTACATCTAACTGGTAGTCTTCCACTTCACCCAGTGATACGGTTGGCGCATTGGCTGAATTGGAAGCAGATGTGGCGCCATTTCCCAGTGCCCGTTCGTCAACAAGGGCATTATTGGCGCCCGAAGTAAAGTCGACAAGAGCTACAGAAGAGATCCTTATCCTCAGGTAGATGTTAGTGGCGCCGGCGTTTATGATATTTGTTTGTGTATTACTCCAGGTGAGTGTGCGGTTGGCTGTTGCTCCAATGGCGATACTGCCGGTAGTTCCTGTTCCGGTGGATGCCAGTTCATCAGGAGTGAATTTTCCGTCGGCATTCAGGTCCAGCCAGGCATACAGGTATCCTGCTGCTGTAGCCGCTGTTGGATTCTTTACCGGGACAGTGATGCTGTATGCTACGTTCTTAATTACGCTGGGTGGTGATGTTAATGCGTCTTCGTCGTCCTGTCCGTTGGCATTATCGCCTGCGCCGTTGTTTTCCTGGGGACTTGTTACGGAAGGCGCTTCTGTTTCAAGGTCAACCAGGTTGCCCAGCACCAGGCCACCATCTGCGTGTATGGCATGCCGTGGTGATCCGGAAAGATCGTTCTCAAAACTAATGGGCAGGTCTCCAAAATCATAGATGCGGGTTACGTCGATCTGGAAGTCTTCTATTTCGCCGGAGGCAACCTGTGCATGATCTGCGGCATTGGTTGTGCTTGCAGCGCCGTTACCAACGCTTCGCTCATCTATTAGCGCGCCACCTGATGCAGCCGTTGTAAAGTCGATAAGAGACCGGTTACTGAGGCGTAATCTAAGGTATAGTTTATCGATGCCATCGGGAATAGAAGCTGATTTAGTGGCCGCCCAGGCGAGCACCTGGGTGCTGCTTCCCGCCGTTGTGATCGTTTTAACTGCGTCTGCGGCTTCCGATAATTCAAATACCCCGTTATTGTTAAAATCGATCCAGCCATACAGATATGAAGTGGTACTGGCCAGATTGTTAACGGGAATGGTTATGCTAAAATATACACCTTTTTTAAGTATTTCTGTACTTACGTCAATGCCATCTTCGTCAGCACCATCGCCGTTAGGTGAGTTGTTATCGTTTGGTGATGTTACGGATGCCGGCGCTGGTTCTTCGTCTGGCTGCGATGCGCCCAATCTTAAACCGGAAAGTGTTTTGTGTACGGCAGGCGCAAAAACGCCGTCTTTGGTATTGTTGAAGGTATTGGGCGCATCACCGTAATCATATTGATTTGTTGTAATGCCCGCCCATGTGGAGGCAACATATATATTGTCCATCTCCAGGGTTGGGGAAGCGCCTGCAGTTCCCTGGTATAGGCCAACCGATGATAACGGGTAGGAGGCAGAGATATCAGCGCCGGTAGCGGCATTGTATTCAACAGATGCAGCGCCGGGTTCTGAAGAAACAGGAGAAGGGTCAACATACAGTTTAACTGCGTCATTAGTACTGCCTGCAACCACTTCGTATTTCAATACTAAGAGATAGTTGGTACCGAATGTTCTGGCTGTGGATTCATATACCGGCGCGCCGGTACCGCGAACAACTCCAAAGTTGAATCCTCCGCTTCCATCTGACCTGATATAAATCTTGCTCCCATAGGTGGCCGGTGAAGTACTGTTGCCTAATATAAAAAAGTAGTCGCCGGTAGCTGCGGCCGAAACATTCACCACCATAGCGGCATAGATTGTTGTATTGCTGGCAGTAAACGTACGGTATACATCCTGCCCTGTATTTCCCAATTGTACTTTGTTACCGATATCGTTGGTAAGGCTTCCGCTGTAACTTAAGTTGCCAGCGGCAACATTGACTACTGGTGTTCCTGAACTGCGAACCGTCCAGTTATTACTGGTAAGTGGAGTGCCACCAGTATAGTTGAAACTTTCTGAGAAGAGAGTTTGTGCAGATATTGGAGCGAGTGCGCAGGACATTATTACAAATATCCAGGCAATTGTTTTTAGCAAAGCCAACTTGATCATGATTGCAGGTTGCGGTTATTAATAGAATATTCAAAAAAATACAATGAATGTTGAAGGTCCTTTCCGGATTACCTGCAACAAAAAGATGAGTTATGGATAGGGGTATGGAAAAGCCACAATCAGTGAAGCCTGCAACCAAATAATCAGGGAAATCTTGTAAAATGATTTACTAACGGAGATGCACATGCAATAATAGATACAAATTATTTAAAACAGTATTCATTAGTTAAATATTTCGCAAGTTTCATGGAATTTTTAATCTGGCTGTATTGCTTTTTGGGAAAATATTGTGGTTCTACTTAGAGGAAGTACTATGGAAATATAAGAACTACTATTTTGTTTATAAGAACTACTATTTTTATATGTAACCTGGCTTTATCCAAACAGCAACTGCCGGAACTGGTAAATAAATACGAAATTGAATTGTGATTTTGAAACAACTTTAATAAACATCTTAACTGTGGGAAGAACGTTATCTAAACTTGAGAAAAGAAAATATGAAATACTGCTGGTTGCATTGCTTCAACATCTTTTCATAGGAATATTTCTTTCCGACATGGATTTCTATACCCGTGTTGTATGGCCCATTAACATGCTTTTACTTGGATTGGGAAGTATATTCCTGTTTATAGGGAAACATAGTTGGCAGCATTGGTTTCGCAACCTGCATTTCATATTGATCCTGCTCTTGCCCATAGGCATTCCTTTCTTCGGACAACTAAGCTGGTACTTTGCTTTCCTCAATATCAACTATGTAATTTTCTTTTGCTTCATATTTCTGGAAGTAATACGTTTCTTGATAAAGCCGGGCTATATCAATACAGATATCATTTCCGCCGCTGCCTGCGGTTACCTGCTGTTAATTGAGATTTCGGTATTCCTGTTACAGTTTTTTGAGAACCAGGACCATAATGCATTTAAAGGCTTAGATTATTCGTCGCCGGCACATACATTTATTGACCTGGTGTATTTCTGCTCTATAACCTTTACCAGCATTGGTTTTGGGGATATTACGCCTAATCTCCCGGTCACCAAACTCATTACGGCATTTATCGGTATTGCAGGACAATTTTATACTGTTGTACTGGTGGGCATTTTGATCAGCAAATTCAGCTCGAAACAATCTAAAGTATGAACATAAGTAGTCACTACAGATTATTGCACTTTATCCCCTGGACAAGGAGGAAGATTTACAAAATGCTGTTATTTAGTATTATCCCGACCTTATTGTTTTACTTGCTTAACTGGACATGGCTTGCCATTCCCTGGGTTCCTGTTGCATTGATCGGCACTGCAACCGCTTTCATATCGGGATTTAAAAATACGCAGACCTACAGCCGGATGTGGGAAGCCAGACAGGTTTACGGCGCTATCATCAATAGTAGTCGCGGTTTTGGCATAATGGTAAAGGATTTTATACGGGCAAATGATAAATCGCTGGAGTCTTCCTTGCATAAAGAAGTTCTTTACAGGCATTTTGCCTGGCTTACGGCTCTGCGTTTTCAACTGAGAGAAACTAAAAGTTGGGAAAATGTAAAAACAAAAAGCTATAACCGGGAGTATCTTAAATACTACAAAGTTCCCGAATGGGAAAGCAGGCTGGACGAGTCTTTGAAACCCTTTCTTGCGGATGAAGAATTGCATTATATTCTTTCTACCAAAAACAGGGCAACACAAATATTGGCAAAACAATCAGCCCGGTTAAAAGAACTGAACCAAAACGAAACAATAAACAACTACAGTTATGTGGCATTGGAAGGCGTACTGAAGGACCTGTACGACCAGCAGGGTAAATGTGAACGCATCAAGAATTTCCCGTATCCCCGCCAATTCTCGAGCATCAACCTGTATTTTACCAATGCGCTGTGCTTTTTGATCCCATTGGGTTTTATTGGAGAGCTGTCAAAACTAACAGATAAGAATGGTGAATGGATGATTTGGCTTACGATACCCCTGAGTGTATTGGTAGGCTGGATATTCCTGGTGCTGGAGCAGATTGGTGAGAGTACAGAAAATCCTTTTGAAGGAAATGCCAACGATATACCTATTACCCAGATCAGCCGGAATATAGAAATCGATTTAAGGGAAATGCTGGGCGAAAAAGATTTGCCGCCAGCCATTCAACCTCAGAATAATATCTTAATGTAAATATGTGATATGAGCGATCAACATTTAAACACAGTAAGGAGTTACTATCCTGATGCGCTGACATCTATAGAAACTGTCAACCGTCTTTTGGATACCATCGAAAGAGAACTAGGGTTAAAGCCCAATCAACTAATGCACGCCGACAGCATGTGCTGCGATGATGTGAATGCAATACAATACCCGCCACGGGCAATGGAAATGCTGGGCCCCTTCCACATGGGTGGACTTAACGGCTATCCCTTTGCAGGCATCACAGGGATGAATGCCTTTGCACATCACGTGCCCGAAGATGGAGCCGTTGTGATATTCTATGCGCCGCATATCGGCATTACAAAAGATGGAACAATAGGTGAGATCAGCCGTATAGGGCAAAGCAAAAATTCCGCATGTTGCGGAGCCGCAAAGGGGGCATTAGGGAATTTGCTTGCAGGAAAGATAATTGAAGGAAATATAAGTTCGCTCGATTTTCAGTTTAACACGATTGAACAGATTTTTGCGCATCACAAGCATAGGATTTTGAACGCTGGCAACCAGATATTTGAAGCCACAGAAGTAATGTACGAAGCTATCGACGACCGTATAGAAGTGCTGGTTAAAGAAACACATTACCCTTGCAAATATGTTCTGCTTGCAGGAGCAATTTTTATCAATGGCGATAAGGATATGGGATCTTTCTGTCAATATAAAAAGTTCGACTGCCTCAATCTTGAAACCGGGGAAAGAAGAAGCCTGATGAAGGCGTATTATGAATAGCTGGTTGATCAAATGTTCGCGGCCAGGTGCATCTTCCCTGATGTACCTGTAATGATCCATGCTCCGCTCAAAATACTTGCGCCTGTAGCTTCAAGCTGGCTATCAATCCTTCAAATACTGTTTAATTTCCTTAATATTCACAGAAGGAATAAAATCCTGGTTTTCATACAACGCAACCACATCATCTGTATTTACCAGGTCCAGTTCGGTAATATAGGTAGATCCTTTGCCGGCTTTCCAGGCGCCTTCCCAGATACAAGCCAGATAATACGCACCATATACAAATATTTCCGCCATAGCTTCCGCGCCAACTTTCTCCCACATTTTTTCTGCAGTGGCGGCATCGCCTATTCCTTGTTGGTCCCGGTATTTATAAACTACATCCACCAGTTTTTTAGGTGGCACCAGCTTAAAGGTCTTCTTCATCATTTCTACGGTAGCACCGGCAGCCTCTTTTCCCTTTGTTATGGGTAGAATGGTTTTAAAATCTGTTTCCTTACTTCGGGTACGCGCCAGCGGCAGGATGTCTCCAATGAACTTATTGATCATGGTAGTTTCAAAAATGGAATGTACATGTTCTCCTTTTTTTGTACCATCAGGCAAAGGTTGTCCATCGAACATGTAAGAGATATGCAGGGGTTGACAGGCATCGCCCACATAGTGAGACAGAATACCCGCCGCAGTTACAAAGCCCGTGCCATCACCCTGTTCCGCGTATTCTTTCATAGCATCGAAGAACTGCCAGATCCGGAAGGGGAGAATCCCTTTGCTCTTATCCATTACTGCTGGATCAGTGTAATAACTCAACCATTCTTCCGGTGTCAGGAACTGCATGTTATCATACTTTCCTTTGCAATAATCCAGTAAGGTTTTGCCGGTAGAATCTTTTTTATCCATGTCTGCAAAATGGTTGGGGCTTTCCTTTCCTCGTTTGATCCCTGTAATCTTGCTTTTCCAGACCAGGTCAGGCACATCTGCCAGTGGCACAAATCCATAGTCCTGTTTCATTCTTTTAAGGCCACTGTCGATGTTTTTGATGTTGAGATCATCATATCCAAACGTGATTACTTCCAGGTTGGCCTGGAGTAGTGATTTCAATTTCTGGTTCTTTACCATCTGGCAGGCCAGGTGTGCGATGGAAAAATGGCCGAGTTTCCCCCAGGTATAATCATTGTCGAGGTTCCAGCCGCGGACGAGATCCACTTCCAATGCCCTGAGCACATTGCTCAGGCAGGTGGCCAGGCCGTAAGCGCCTTTTGTTATACCATTGCCATCTATGAAAGTATGTTGTCCCCATTGCACAGCAATGGGCATGAGTACTTTTGTATTTTCATTTTTGTCGCTATTGGTTTCTTCCGTTTCCAATAACCAGAGTGCACCTGAATCTCCCTGTTTGGTTTCGATCCCGGGCTGACCGCTGCCAGTTCTCGGGCCGATGAGGAAATCCGATGCATATTCATATCCCCCTACAGATTTGAACCGGTAGAATAGTGCGGCAATTTCTCCTTCCATTTTTCCTGAAATAGCGCCGAAGCCCACAACCCGGCTGCCGATCAGTTTCAGGGTGAAGTTTTGGGAATTGAGGTCTGCGAGCTTACCGTATTGGCCTATCTTCTCAAGACCAAATACATCAGTGCGCCACATCTTGATATCATCGATCTCTATCAATCCGATATCCGAATTGATGTACAGGTTTTTGCTGCTCCATTCCGGATATACCGAATCAAAAGACAGATTACCCAGGTGCAAGCCGCTGCTTTTGCCGATAGGCGTGAGCACGCCTTTCAATCGGGTATAGATCACTGTTCCTTCATCTCCGGCAACATGCCTGTTGGTAAGCGCGTAGTATTTGTTTCCATTGGTTACGATACAGGTGATGGTGGCAATCCGCTGCACGCCCTGTGATTCCACTATCAACGGAAATCCACCACTGATCAGGTTATTGGGAAAAGTGATCTCTGTACCTACGGGAATGGTTTCCACTATTCCATCTTTAGGCGCTTCCACAACGCAGATGGGGACAATTTTGCCATCTGGCATATATACATTCTTTGGTACGATCTCATTCAGGTTCTCATACTTACTGAGCTCTTCATCTTTCATCCATTCTTTTACAATCACCAGTATGCATGGCCATGAATACTGCCTTACTTCCGAGTTCTGCAGCGTTTTTGGGCCACGGTTAGGTGTATTTGAAACAGCCGTATAGGTTTTTTCCCAGGGAAGGGGATCGGTCTTCCTGATCCTGTATCGGCCAATAGCAGTGGCAATCACATTTTTCTTATTCAACAGGTGGAAATGAAACATCTCCCTGGCCCTGATCAGGTCTGTGAGGGACAGATCATTAAAATCCCTGTCGGGCGACAACACTTCATTTTTGTTGATGATGAACATAGACGTTGGTTTAATGGATATGAACCAATATAGTAATAAATCGGTGAGGAATTACGCCAGGCATTAACCCTCCAGAGCAGGGAAGCGGCTTGATTAAGAACGAATGCGTAACACAAGTATACTGATTTAATATTTGTTTAGAAAAGGTGTTTTTCTGGTATTTAGATGTCCCGGCCATTGCCGGTAGAACTACACCAACCCGGAGATTGGCGTAGTTCCTAAGGTGGCGTTGCAGCTGAAGCATTCTAATAGGATGCTTTTTTGTTATCTCAAATGTTCTTTGCACAACTCATAATACCTAAGCCTGTCCATAAGCCCATTAAATCCTCCATTGATCCTTTTCACAATCAGTTCCATTTCATCTTTCAATGCTTCATCATTCAATCCTTTGGCGATGGAGAATATCCAGCAGGCTGAGTGCATGCCTGCTTCATGATCCGATCTTAACAACCTTGCCCATTCCTGCTCAGACCTGGTGATATTGAACTTACGGTCCATCCAGCTAGCGAAGCGGATGAAGTTGTCTTTGCCTGTCATTTGTATAGGACCCGAACCACGAAACTCCCATCCGTCCAGTGGCGAAGTATTCCCCATTCTGCCGTTGTACACTTTTGCAGCCAGCAATTTTGGATTATTGGCATAAGGCTGCGCCGATTTGATGGTTTTGAATCGATTGGGCCACACTGCCATCAGCCTGCCGGATGAGTAATTCAGGTTCTCTTCATACCGGCAGAACTCATTGGATTCATGGAGCAGATTGGCAAGGAACTCATGAAGGACCATTGTGCTGATCCCGTACAATGGACAAACTTTATTGATCACCGGAGCAATATCCTTTGCAGCAGGCGCACCGGTTTTCCAGCAGATCCGCTTCAGCGACCCTGCTGAAATCAGCGGCGCATTCATCGTTCATCCATTTGAAATGGATGTGCCCTCCGCAGCTGGTATCGCTTTTTCAGCCAGAAGCCAAGGGTAATGCCCGCACCACCACCGGCCCAGATGTACCAGGGGATACCTGTTCTTTTGGTGAGTCTTCGTTTTTGCACCAGCGTTAGGTCCTCCAGGTTTCCTGTCTGAAATTCCTGAGCGGACGCTGTGGACTCCTGTTCCCGGAGACTATCCCGTGAGGCGGACTGCTGAAAGATGATCGCTTTCTGTTTGCCGCGTTCTCTGATGGTGCGTCTGATTTGCACCACTTTACCGGAGGATGTGTTTCCTGTTACAGCGCTGTCTTTGCCCGGGGTACTATATTCCATCACCTGTTCTTCTATCCATCTATCAAAACCATTACCGGTGCGGGAAATGGCAGACATTTGGGAATACTTTACCCGCGCAGCTTCCTGCGACTGGATTTCTGAGCTGTTACCGGCGCTTACCTGATAGCTTTTGGCAACTGCGTATTGATCTTCTGATACTTTCTGTACGGTCCTGCAGCTATATAGCAACAGGAGCATGGTAGTGAAGAAGAGTGTTTTCATGATCTTACATTTTAGTTTTTGATTGTTGTCTGTACAGCCATCCGAAAATACCGGCCACTATTGCGCCCTGCAACTGGCCGATATAGTAAGTGGCGATTTCCTTGTTCTGTTCCGGCAGTCCTTTGAAGAAGAGCAGGAAGCCAAGGATATTGAGGCTGATGATGCAGGTAACGGCAACGATCACCTGCACCGACACCTTATTGATCTTTTCCCACATCTGAATTGGATTTGGTGAAAAAATGAAAAAAACTACTAACCAAAGCCGAAACCGGTTTACGTAAAATGCTTATACGACAGCACTTTCAGCGTATAATACCTTCATCGGATTGCGTTTGTCTGCTCTCAGGAGGTACATTTTTCCATTCACTTCCTGGTAGTATTCAACAGACATTACCAGCATCAAGGTCAGCTGGGTGTTGGCTGTAACCTGGTTCTCCAGGTTAGCCACTGTTACTTCTGCTTTTTGAATAGGGATGTACTCTGTTTGAGCGATGTTTACATTCACGTCTGCATTGGGTATGTCCAGTTCTGCACCGGCTGTTACCAGCCTGAAGTGGGTGGCGCTCTGATAAGAAGCCAGTTCTTTTACAGGGATAAAAGGCGGAAAAGTGATCACGAACTTTCCGGTGACCCTGTCCACAGTAAAAGTGAAATCCAGGGAAAGAACTGATCTCAGTGAAGCATTCCTGTTGAACTCGAAATCCTTCATGAGGCCAAAATTCCCTTTGGCAACAAGCCTCTGGCCACGATCGTTGATGGAATCGGTTTTCAATACTTCCATCAACTGCTTTTGCAGGCGGCCTGTTAAATGCCTGCCGGGATCTGCGCTCTTGATGAGCGACTGGAAACCGTTCCTGATCAGGCGGGTAGTTTCTGAAACGTTGTTGAACTCTGCGAGGTTCTCCCTGGTGCGTTCAAACGAATTCTGATTTTGGATCCTGGACCTGTTCAGGCTTTTTGAATTACCGGATTGGTTTTGTGCCATAACATTGTTTTTAATGGATGATGAAATGTTTGACCGGTCAACTATGATGATTCCTGGAATGCAGAATGTGGATGCGTTGCCATGAGGCAGATTGAGGTCAGGTACGCGGAAATTACAGGTGGAAAGTAGAGAGATAGTAGTCAGATCCTGTTCAAAACAGGCGGGATAGTACTGAGATAGTACTGAGACAGTACTGAGAAAGTAGTGAGACCTCAGTGTTATTGCAGAATGCTTTTTGTGTTGTTGCCTTGTGCGCATAAAAAAAATCGTTGTGAGCACAAAGCTGCGATGCTCACAACGATCCGTTTTCATAGGTGTATACGACTCGTATACAATTTTTCCGGATTTTTTTTCCGGTTGCTATTGGGGAGCAGCAGTGCTATCCGGAAGATCCAGTTGATCCGCGAAGTTTTGGAGTAAACACGCTTTCATTTTGTCTGTGAATTTGGTGGGCTCCAGTTTTCGCATTTTGATGTGATAGATATAGTCGTAGATATTCCTGAGCTCCACACCGAATGTTTTGCTCATTACCGCTACGATGGTTTTGATATCACATTTACCACCGTTGAAAGCGCGGCTAAGATGCAGTCCATAGATCAGTTCCATGAATGCGCTCTTGCTTTCGCTCCAAACCAATACCGGAGCTTTGGAATCTTTGGGGGCCGGCATTTGGGAGGGGAGCAGCTGATGCAGTTGGTTCAGCAGGTAGTCCTGGAATTGATAATTGGCCAGGAGTTCTGCCATCATAAGATCCCTGGGCGTGTAGAAGCCCGGATCTGTTCCGCAGATAAGGTGTTCGGGAGATGGTTCCACATCCTGTTGCCCACGTACAAAGAATGTGCTGTCAAGATGTGTGCTGTTTGTTCTGTAATAGAAATAGAAATGATGATTGGTTTCAAAAAACTGGTTGATCTGGAGAAGCTTGTTCTCCAGGTAATGTTGTTGTTTTTTGATGTCACCCATTGGCCATGCGTAGTGCAGCCGGTACACCATAGCGTTGAAATAGAACTCACATACAAAGCGGGGTTTGATGTGTTTGAAGAAATGGATCTCCTGATCTTTTGGAATGTTCCGGAAGGTTTTGAGCTGCTTTCTCAGTTGCCTGATATGCTCGATGCATACGGGCAAAGCGGCCTGAGATTGTTGCAGGGGAGAGTTGTGGGAATTGCTTACCTGCGCCAGTTGCTCGTGCAGGTTGGAAAGTAGCTGTTCGGAGAGCTCTAGTAAGGTTCTCATAGATGTAGTCATTTTAAATGAGAAAATTGAATGCTATCTATGCTACCCGTTTTTCAGAAACCTGCTACTATGAATTCAGAACCTTGAGTTGCTGACAGGTATTTGATACAGATGATGTAAAAATACCAGAGTGGTGAAAAAATAAACCGTGGGTTATGTTTAAGGTCGGATTTTTTTTTGAGTAAAAATGAAATTTATTACCTGTTTTTTTAAAATTCCTGTGTGACATAAAGAAGCAAATATGTGCAGAAATAAATACAGGTTAACTTTTACTGAGAATGTTTTGGATTTCATTAACGATGTTGGTTTCAATCAGGGAATTTTGATTGTGTAGGTGAGACCTCATATATGTGGAACTTGTGAAAGCTTGTTTATGTGTTGGAAGATAGCCGTCTGGGCATAGAAGAGGCTCTCGGCCATGAGTTGAAGTTTATACAGTTCATCCAGGTAATCCTCCACTTCGTTTTCGTCTACGGTATTTTCAGCCTTGTGCATAAAGCGAACATAATTGATTCTCAAAGATTGGATCCTTTGTTTGTCAATGGCAGATTCTCTGCAAAACACATTTCGGATTTCAGGTACATAAAATTGCAGGAGGTGAATTTGCCTGTCTATATTATGTGTGCCTAATCGGTACCCGATGCTCGTTTGCATTAGCATACACAGGAATTGTTCTGCAGAGACGTGCATACAGAAAGCAGCTGTGTCGTATTCCCCTGCTTTGAATTGAGTACCTGCCATTTCCCGGAAAGCGAGGCCCCGCCTGTACCAGGAGATCAGCTCCGGGTTATGGTTTGTGGTGTCCTGGCCTACGGGAAGCGCTCCCAGGTTTGAATCTTTATCATAGATAAGCTGTGAGGATTGCATAACTGTAATAGCAAAGCGATTTCCCTGCAGGAGTAAATTAGCAAACTCATTTTTGTTCATAAGGATGATACAGACCGGAATGAAGCCCTGGCATCTTTGTTCAATCTTATCGATGGCTGCATGTCTGTCCATATTTGGGACATCGGCCAGTACGAATAACTGCAATTCTGCAGGATTTTGGAGGAGAAAGCCGGGTTCAGAGAAAATGGTAAAGGCTTGTTTTTCCTTATTGCAGTAGGCGAGCAGTACGATCCTGGAGGCAGGAACTGATTTGGTAATGATGTCTGAAACCTTTTGCAGGAGTGGATTTGATTGCATGTAACAAGTTTTAGATTAAGATTGGATTCGTTGGGCAGGGAGCTTCTGCGGGTTGCAGAAGCTGACAACAAAATATTAATTTCCCTGCTACAACGAACAATTGGAAGAAAAGAAATAATTAGTTGGATGGCTCTGTGGAATTGATCAGGTGTGCGAGCTCAATGAGGTTGCCGATGCGGCGGAGGAAATCGATAAGGAGCCATTTGTCTTGTTTGTCTAAGTCGCCGTAGGATTCCGTGATGGTGGTGTCGCGGAGATCTTCCAGGTCTTTACGGACTTTTTCAAGGGAATCTCCATTGAAGAACTGACGAATGCCAATTGCAGGATTGGCTTGTATTTCCGGTGGAAATGAGATTGTTGGGATCTGTTGATCCGTGGTTTGAATACAGGACATAAAAAAAAGTAGATTTTAACTGGTTAAAAAATACAGTTTGACGTAGCATGTCCTGGTAATGATTTTCCTGAAGAGTGAAGGGTATCTGTGAGGCATACCCGATTGGCATTGGTTAAACTTATTTCTTATGCAAATTTGGATTAATTATATTTGTTAAGAGGGGATTGGATGGTTGTGTATCTGAATAATTTCAACTTTAAAACAACTGAATATGGAGCAGGAATTTACTGTGTTGGAGAATAAGATGGTGGGAAGGAACTTATATAAGATAAGGAAGATAAGAGAGAAGAAAGCTGCTGATGTTGCGGATCATATAGGTATAACTGAAGCTGCTTATACTAAGTATGAAAGAGGGGAGAGTAAGATCACAATTGACTTAATTCAGAAGGTTGCTGAATATTTGAAAGTTGACCCGATAAATTTGATTACATCTTCGACCGGGCATTTTATTGAGATTGGAAGTAATTCACCAGCGGCTGGGATCAATAATTATAATGGGGTTGATGAAAAGCTGATGGTGTTGGTGACGAAACTTATAGAAAATCAGATGGCGATGAATGACAAGATAATGCGGTTGTTGGAAAAGCAGAATCAGTAGCCGCTTTGCTTAGAATGATACTGCTAAAGCAGATTATTACTTCCTTAAATAGTATACAGCCGTATTGATTTAGATAGCCCCGTAATTCTCATGACAGTAGAGGAATTTGTAAAGAACTTTTACCTGGAACGTCAGTATTTGATTGAATCCTATTTTGAATCAGGAAGCAGTGCGGACGTTTCTGCATTAATCAAGGCACTTAACTTTGACGATATACAAACCGAAAGATTACGGCAAATACTAGGTGCAACTTTGCGGGATGCATTTTACACAATATTATTAGGTCTTGACGGAGAAGCAACTATTGGCCGGGATCAAATAAATTACAAACTACTTGACGAGGAAAATAATGAATTGACGGGTGGTGATATTGAAGCATCTGCGTTTGACTATTTCCACAACAATAAGTTTCAGGTAGATAAAGGCGAGGCAGATTTCATTGCGACCTTAACGTATTTGCCTACTGAAGAAGGAGGACGACAATCTCCTGCGTTTTCAGGGTATAGGCCGCATATTAAATTCCCTTTTTCAGAGATGCATACATCCGGACAACAGACTTTCATTGATAGAAAGATTGTTTTCCCAGGCGATACTGTAGAAGCTGAAATAAAAATAATTGCTGTTGAACAGTTTGCTGGAAAACTTACTGAGAAAATGAAATTTGAATTTGGAGAAGGGGAGAGGATTGTAGGAGTGGGGGAGATAAAGCATATTGTGAATTATAAGCTGAGATAGAAATAGCGAAATTAATTTCTTAAGCAATAAACGAAAATTTAAACCATGTAATAATAAAGACGGGATTTATGTTGATGACATGAAATCTACCATTAGTTTTTGAAGTCCCCAATCTGCGAGTTCGAATATTCTTCATAAATACCCACTTGCCTTTTTTCGAAAATAAAAGATTAAGCTTTCTACGCTTTTCGCCCAAATGCACACACTTACCAAGAATATTGACACACTTGTACAATTTTCATATGAGATTAACTTGAATTTGATTTTTTGAATTAGATTAGATGTGGTATTTTAAGTGGACCATTAAACCTTTTTCCGTGAATTGCACGAGCCTCATGTTGTGTTTGTTTCTGCTGACTGTATCCACTATAGTCAGATCGCAAGAGGATGTTTCTTCCGGCAATAAGCTTGCCCAGTTCCCCGCTCGTTTTTTAAGTCAACTTCAACAAAAAACAACTTCCCTCGAAGCCAGGTTGCTCGCTAAATCTCAAAAAGCCCTTCAGCAACTCGCTCAACAAGAAGTACGCCTGAAGAAGAAACTCGCCCGGAAAGATTCGTTACAGGCGGAAGCATTGTTTGGCAATGTAGAAGAAAAGTATGCGCAATTACAAAAGCAATTAATAATACCTATAGACAATGTAAGTAGTACTGGTGAATACTTACCTCATCTTGACACGCTTTCTACTTCCCTGCAATTTCTTACAGCCCACTCCAATCTGTTACCGAATGCCCAGGCATTGTCAGCGCCTGTACAAAATGCGCTACACAGAGTAAACGAGTTGAAGGGGAGGCTGCACACCACAGAGCAGATTCAGCAATACCTGCTTGAACGCCAGGATGTGTTGAACGATCAATTAAAACGATTCGGGTACACTAAAGAATTTCAACGATATCAACAACAAGCCTACTACTATAAGCAGCAAGTTCAGGAGTACAAAAACTTACTGGAAGATCCGTCGAGGTTACAGGAGCAGGCGATTGCTCTGTTGCAAAAGCTTCCTGCTTTCCGGCAGTTCCTCCATGAGCATTCCCTACTCGCCAGTTTGTTCCGGCTTCCTGGCAATTACGCTTCCCAGGTCAGTCTCGCCGGCTTGCAAACCAGGTCGAGTGTACAGGGCATCTTACAAGACCGGATCTCAGCGGGTGGCCCCAATGCCATGGCCAGCTTTCAGCAAAACATACAGGATGCACAAGGTCAACTTGCTCAGCTCAAAGACAAGCTGAACCAATTGGGTGGTGGCGGAGAGCTGGACATGCCTGATTTCAAGCCCAACCATCAAAAGACAAAGACATTCCTGCAACGATTGGAATATGGTACCAACCTGCAAAGCCAACCTTCCAGCAATTGGTTTCCTACTACTACTGACCTTGGTCTGTCCGTAGGCTACAAGCTCAATGATAAAAGCACCATCGGTGTTGGCGCCAGCTATAAGGTCGGATGGGGCCGGGATATCCAACATATTGCGGTTACCCATCAGGGAGTAGGACTTCGTTCTTTTGTTGATGTCAATGTGAAAGGCAGCTTCTATGCTACCGGGGGATTCGAGTATAATTACCAGCAACCTTTCCGCTCGCTCACTGATTTGAACGGCATTGACAAATGGCAGGAAAGTGGTTTGGTGGGCGTGAGTAAGATACTGTCGTTAAAGAGTAAAGTTTTTAAGAAAACACAACTGCAATTATTATGGGATTTTTTGAGTTATCGGCAGACACCGAGATCACAGCCTGTTAAGTTTAGAGTAGGTTATCGATTTTAAATGAACCTTATATACGAAAGCAAGATTAGTCAAGACACAGCCCTTCTTTTCCAAGGGCTTATAACAAGAGCCTGTCATAACTTCCATAAACCGTGTAGAATGACAAAATATCTAATTACCGTATTGTTTTTATTATCGTGTAAGATTGCCAAACCTCAACTTACTCCTGTATCACCTACAAGGCCCACACCGAATGCCGCCGGTATCGGACAATATGGGGAAATGGCTGTTTCCATGTATACGGGCCTTCCTCAAATAGATGTACCGATCTACACCATCAAAACGGATTATATAACGCTTCCCGTTTCGTTAAGCTATAATGCCTCCGGTTTCAGACCGGATATGCACCCTTCCTGGGTGGGATTGAATTGGAACGTGGATGCAGGAGGTGCCATCACGCGCACAGTAAGACACCTGCCGGATGAGTACGAGGTAACAGGTACTGACCCCATCAACATAACAGGTATGGGTTTTTATTACTCACATAATTTGCTGGCAGCCACCAGTTGGTATACGCCTGATGGAAATTTCGTAAGTGGTGGGCTCTTTAAAGATCGTGAGCCCGATGTGTTCAGTTTCAACTTTCTCGGCAAGTCCGGTAAATTCTATTTGGACCATACCGGCAACTGGAAAGTGCAGTCCGATGAATATTTCAAGGTTGTGTTCGATCCTGCCGATTTCAAAACAACCTTCGTACAGCAGAGCTGCAATTGTTATTTTGGATTGTCAAGAAAAACCTTTAACAAGTTTACCCTGATCGATGCCAGGGGCATTCAGTACACATTCGGAACAGATAATGCAATAGAATATTCTGTAGGGATGACTGCAAGAAATGGCTTCAGTTCTGAATATGACTGGCCATCCAATACCATGGCCACCAGTTGGTATCTTGTAAGCATAACGGATCCTGCCGGGGATATGGTTACTTTCCATTACGAAAGAGGCCCTTACCAGTCCTCCCTTAGCTTTTACCAGTTCCAAAATGGCTGTACCAGCGGTGATATTGGTGGAGCAGGATTCATGTCGCGCTGGGGCCTTTACGGAGGCTATAAATCCGGTATCTCAGGTTCTATTACTTCTCCGGTTTATCTCAGGGAGATCAATCATACCAAAAGCAATACAAATATCTATTTTCATACGTCCAAAAGCAATGAGCTCAAATATCCATGGTCATTGTATATGGAGATCCTGAGGAACTCTAATGGCGACCTTCCCGTTAGTTACAACGGCTTTCTTGGCCTGAATATGACAGCCAATATTCCTTATTTCACGGCAAATCCTTCAGAGGCCACACCAACTCCCAGTGAGCCATCAACTAAATTCATCTGGCTCAAACTTGATAGTATAGCAGTCCGGCATGTCAGCTCATTCAATAGCCGCGATCTGCCGAATGTGAGATATTACAACCGTTTAAAAGCCAAATTCAATTATACAGAAAATTCTTTGGAGCGGTTAAGACTGAATTCCGTTGTGTTGACGGGGGATCTCAACTCTGATCCGCAATCTTATCAATTCACCTATGCTGGCGACTGGGTGGCTGGATATGCTGCCGAGATCTCTGATCATTGGGGGTTTGCCAATCGTTACTTTCTGGAAAAAACTCCTTTACAGACATATAAAATGTATGACAATCTGGGACAGATCAGACAGCCAGTAGCTGGTGCTTCCCTGGCGTTCCTTCTCAAAGAGATCCGGTATCCCACTGGTGGCAAATCTGTTTTTACTTTTGAGAATCACGATTATCGCGCCTATGCCTGGTATGAACCGGGCTCTACCGATGTGATGCTGACCCAACAGACGGGCATTGCCGGAGGAGCAAGACTGAAAAAAATCGAGAACTTTGACAATTTCGGAAATAAAACATGGAGGGATTATTTATACGTCACCGATTACAATCCCGCAACAGGTACAGGTTCCGGTTCCAGTGGCATCCTGGTAGGTAAGGCCCGGTACAATTGGACTTTCAATCAGGGAGGCTTTTATGCTATGGTCTCAAGTTCTTCTTCCATCGTTCCAGCTTCTTCCACCTCCTCAGGACGGCATATTGGTTATACATATGTTACAGAGCGCTTCCAGGATGGCTCGTACAAGAACTACACTTTTTCCAACGAAGACCTCGGCTATAAAGATATAGCGCCGGTGTATCAATGGAACTACGACCGGATGCCTAAAGTGCCATTTAACTCTACTGAATTTGAAAGAGGCAAATTGCTGGAGGAAAGAACCTATTCAGCAGCCAATAAACTACTGACCAAAACCCAGACCACCTACAACCGTATCGGGTTCACTACTGACAATTTTGTAAGGGCGGTAATGCTTGATTATTCCATCAATTGCGTTGGCTCAGATGTAGAAACTTTCCCTGCCATGACCTCGTATTATCACTATACGCACTTTTTCAAGCCGGTTAATATCAAGCAATATACTTATGATGAATTCAACCGCGAACTGCTCGTGGAAAAGACGAATGAATACGATACTTACGGCAATATCATTAAGCAAATAGACAGTAAGAGCGATGGAAGCCTACTGGAGACCAGGTATACATATCCTTATAATTATCCTTCCGATCCCTTGCTCACGGAAATGAAGAACCGAAACAGGATATCAGATCCAATTACAGTAGATTCATACAAAGGCACCGCATTCCTGGAAGGGAATAAATTTAATTATGCCTATTTCAATAGCAATAGCCTGATAGCCCTATCTTCTGTACAACGTAGAACGGGTAACGGCAATTATTTCCTGAAGTATGCCATCAATAAATATGACAATAATGGCAATGTGCTGGAAATTGAAAAGCCCGGAGGCCAGAAAGAGTCATTCATATATGCTTATTTTGGAAGATTCCCGGTAGCCTCCATTCAAGGCAAAGACCATGCATCAGCCGCCGCTTTGCTGAATACAGATATCCTTAATTGGCCTGATGGCAATTCACTTCTGGAACAGGAACTGGATAAACTGCGCACTCAACTGCCGGGGGCCCTTGTGCAAACAACTACTTTCAATTTTTATGGTGATGTTGATTCCCAAAAAGATCACGCCGGTAAAAAAAATTCCTATGAATACGATGACAGGGGACGGTTGACCCTTGTCAGGGACCAGGATAATAATATCTTAAAAAGATTCCAGTACAAATACCTGGAGAACCTGAATTATCCCTTTGTCAATACAGAGCAATCCAGAAGAGTATACGCACCAGGCCCATGTCAGACAGGTTATCAGAGCAATGGCGTGAACTATATAGTGCCTGCCGGTAAACATGGATCCTTCCTCAGCGTGACGGATGCTAACCTGAAGGCCAATCAGGAGATCGATGCAGAAGGCCCAGCCTATGCTGCCATACATGCTCCCTGCGTTCCTTACTGGTTGTTTACGCCTTGTTGCACATGGTCCTCTGTTTATTCGGATTTCAGCTATGACCAGGGAACGGTAAATTTCAGGCTTACGCTCATGAAGGCTCCAAGCACCATGGTATATGGGCAAATCGGTCAATTGGATGGCATTTTGTTCATACCTGCTTCAGCCAAGTACCTGAATCTAACAGCTACCAATTCCAACTGGTCTGGAACACTGGTATTCTATCCCGATGGGAAAGTGAATATCATGGGACAAGATTTCACTGACTATATAACCATAATAGGCAGCTATACTTTGGAGTAAACATTATTAGCAACCCATATCTCGAACTGGATATTTTTTTACCAGCAACGCGTGTGGGAGTTTGTGTACAACCTTACTATTAAACCTGAAGAAATGAATACCGGCAGATTATTGCTGATTTTATGCTGGATGATGAGCTCTGTAAATCTCTGCGCTCAGAATCCCCCAGCTCCCTATCCTGCAAATTCAAAGGTTAATTTTATCCGGATCTGGGAGGGGGCCGCACCTGAAACCAATCCTGCCACGCTGGTGACAAGGCCTGTGAGGGATGTCAAACAAACCACACAATATTTCGATGGACTGGGGCGACTTTTGCAAACCGTGACCAAACAAGGTTCCTGGCCAACACGCGGGAGTGCTGCGGATATGGTGAGCCCAGTGGTATATGATCAGTTTGGCCGCGAGCAGTTCAAATACCTTTCTTCACCAGCCAACAATACCGATGGTAATACTTCTGTCTCCGATGGTTTATTTAAACCGAATCCCTTTCAGCAACAGACAGCTTTTTACAGTAATGCCAGTGCAACTGTCAACCCGATTGCCGGGCAGGGAGAGACCTTCTTTTACGGACAAACCGTATTTGAGGCGTCCCCCCTTAACCGCGTATTGGAAACCTTTGCTCCCGGCAACAGTTGGGCCGGCACTGCAGGACAGGCCACTGAGGCAGCCAGAAGATCCATAAAAATCAAATACCGGATCAATACCGCTGCTGATGCAGTACGTATCTGGACCGTTACCGATGTGGCTGGTGGCCTGGGGACCTATGCTTCTGCAGGTGCTTACCCCGCCGGAGAACTTTATAAAAATGTGATGGTGGATGAGCACAACAAGCAGGTGATAGAATTTAAGGATAAGGAGGGAAAAATAATCTGCAAAAAAGTACAACTGACCGCTGCTGACGACAACGGATCGGGAACTGGTTATACAGGTTGGTTATGCACCTACTATCTATACGATGATCTGAGCCAGCTACGCTGTGTTATCCAGCCCAGAGGTGTGGAGCTCTTACAAGCGGGTAATTGGACACTGACAGCAGCTATCGCCAGTGAATACTGCTTCCGCTATGAATATGATGAGCGCGGCCGGATGATCATTAAAAAAGTACCAGGTGCCGGACCCGTATGGATGGTCTATGATGCACGTGACCGTCTTGTGTTGATACAGGATTCTGTGAACCGGGGAGCCGGTACGAAAAAGTGGCTGTATACACAATATGATGCTTTGAACCGTCCTGTTGTTACCGGATTATGGAACAATACCAATGACCGGGCTTATCATAACACGCAGGCTTATAACAGTACAGCCTATCCGAACTTATCGGGTCAAATCTATGAAGAGCTGACCAATGTGTATTACGATGATTATGCCTGGGCTGCTGCTCTGCCTGCCTCATTAAAAGACTTTTCTACCAGTGAGGTAAGTACTTACCTGTTAAGTGTCTCTGCCAACTGGCCTTATCCGCAGGCGGTGCAAATGGCTTCGGCTACCAAAGGATTGGTTACAGGTGGTAAAGTGAAAGTCCTGGGGAGCAGCCCCGCGCAGACCCTCATCACGATAAACTTCTATGATAACAAGGGGCGCGTGATCCAGACCCGCTCACAAAATATCACTAATGGTGTGGATGTGGTCACCACCCAATATAACTGGAGTGGACAGCCATTGGTGATTGTAGAAAAACAGGAGAAATTGGGCGTCAATCCACAAACCCATTTCATTGTCACAAAAATGGACTACGATAGCCTCGGGCGGGTGCTGACGATCAAGAAAACGGTGAACAGCACCATCAATGGTGTTACTATTAGTAAACCCGAACACTTACTGGTAAGCAACGAATACGATGCCCTGGGACAAGTGAGTAAAAAGTCCCTGGGTGCCACCGTACTTGATTCCATGCGTTATGAATACAATATCCGGGGCTGGTTGTTGGGCGTGAACCGAGCCTATGCGAAAGACGCACACCAGGATAATTATTTTGGTTATGACCTGGGCTATGACAAGATGAACAATGGTCTGATTGGTAGCCAGTCTTATACTGCTGCCCAATACAACGGTAACATTACCGGTACGGTCTGGAAAAGTAAGGGCGATGGAGAAAAACGAAAATATGATTACGGGTATGATGCGGCTAATCGACTATTAAAAGCAAATTTTACCCAATATATAGTCGCTGCCTTCAATACCAGTGCGGGATTAGATTTTACAGTCAAAGACCTGAGCTATGATGCCAATGGCAATATTACCGGCATGAGCCAGCGTGGCTGGAAGCTGGGTGGCAGCGCTACAATTGACAGCTTGTTATACACGTACGCTAACAGCAATAAACTTAAAAATGTGATTGAGCGTAACAATGATGAACAGACGAAGCTGGGTGACTTCCGCAGCTCTTCGCTGTATATGGCGGCAATCGGTAGTAAATCCACTTCTGCAGTTGACTATGTCTACGACGGCAATGGAAATATGATCCGTGATCGTAACAAGGATATCGGGGATGCGAATAATAACGGCATTGTCTACAATCACCTGAATCTCCCATCAGTGATCACAGTTCGTTCTACGGGTAGTGCTGTAAAAGGTACCATTACTTATTCTTATGACGCAGCGGGGAACAAGTTGAAAAAGACGGTAGCAGAAACGGGCAAGCCGACCAGGACAACCTTGTATCTGGGCGGTTCTGCATACGACAATGATACGCTGCAATTCCTGGCGCATGAAGAGGGCAGACTTCGGTATGCAAAGCAGTATTACGAGAATGGTAGCAGCAGTTATAAATATTTTTACGATTACTTTCTTAAAGATCATCTGGGCAATGTGCGGATGTTGTTGACCGAACAAAAAGATACGGCTGTCTATATGGCCACAATGGAAGCAGCTTACCGGGCCAAGGAAGATTCGCTGTTTTATAACATACCCCAAACTTCTTATGCCAAGGCATTGATCAGTGGTTATCCTACTGACCCAACGACCAGCCCGAATGATTCAGTAGCACGTGTGAATGGCAGTGGGCGGAAGGTAGGTCCTGCGATGGTGCTCAAGGTGATGAGCGGGGATTCGGTCAACCTTGCGGTGAAATATTTTTATCGGGGCAGTGGTACTGCGGGACCTACCAGTGATCCGTTGAATGACATCCTGAGTGTTTTGGCAGGTGGTATCGTAGGAGCAACGGGAGAACTGAAGGGGACCCTTGTACAATTGAACAATATTGGCACGAGCCCATTGGTAAGTGTGCTCAATAGTTTTAGGACTACAAACAATCCAGCTACCACTGCCAAGCCAAAAGCTTACCTGAACTGGATCCTGTTGGATGAGCAACTCAAATACGTTGGCACAGGTAGTGGGGCCAAAGTAGTGGGCAATGCTGAGAGTCTCTTACCACTGACATCTTTCGTCAAGATTCCCAAAAATGGTTTTTTGTATATTTATGTGAGTAATGAAACGCAGAATTGGGATGTGTTCTTTGATAACCTGAGTGTGCGGCATTTTTCCGGACCCATGTTGGAGGAAACCCATTATTACCCTTTTGGGTTGACAATGGCGGGGATCAGTTCAAAGGCCGTTGGTAAGTTACAAAACAAAAAAGAAAAATTTCAAGGCCAAGAATTCAATGATGCACTTGAAGTTGATTATTATGAATTTAAATGGCGAAATCATGATCCGCAAATTGGAAGGTTTATTCAAATCGATCCTCTGGCAAACGAATATGAATATTATTCAACGTATGCATTTTCCGGAAATCAGGTAACTACTCATATAGAACTTGAAGGATTAGAGCCTGTACGTTACGCAACCCCTCGTGTTAATTATGCACAGAATAGAATGCAATACAGAACGGTTAACAGTTACGTCCCCAATGCTTCACGGTATCGAACATCCAGTACCTATATACCTAACCAACAAGCAGGGTCGGCGGCCAAACCAGCTGATATTTATGAACCATTTGAGCCAGGTACAGGTGCACAACATACAGGGCCTTTTGTTACACGCGACAATAGAGTTGGAAATCTCGCAGTAAAAGGAACCGAAGCTATAGATGATTTAAAAGGACAAATAGAAAGAATTCAAGTAACAAGTGTGCAACAAATAGTAGGCATCTCTGATGTAACTGTTTCCACACAAATTAATATTACTTGGAAAAACAAGGATGCAGAAGCAGCTTATAATAAATTACAAGGAGAATATGATCAAAAAGTGCAGACTATTCGTGATAATAATCAGCTTTCTCCACAACCAGGGCCTGGCGCGACACAGGAAGAGTGGGGTAATTGGGTTAAGGATAGTCAACAGAAACTCCTTAATGTTAAAGCAGGGATTGCATTATTAGGGGAATCGCCTATGCAACAGATTTTTAATAGTACAAAAAAGTCAAATGATTTTGAGAAAACCAAAACAGAGAGGCAAACTATGCCTACTATTAGCCAAGGTTACAGATGAAAAAGATAAAAAATAAGAATAGTAACGATAATAATGAAGACATGCCAAAATGGGTACGCCTAATCTTTATACTGGCCGTTATCTTGTATTTGCTTTGGATATTATTTATCAAGAGCGGGATACCCAGAGATGATTTTCCTTTTTTTAGAAAGTAATATTAAACAAGCACTTTATCAGTGTTTTCATAGATATACAATTGACTCTTATTAAAATCAGATTGGATATTGGGTGTCAAAAATTTAATCCAATCTGGTTTTTTTTCATTGCGTATGTATGCATACAACGCCAATGCGTAACCCCACTCTTGTTGTGTTAAATATCCTTGCTTTGAATAGCCCCATTTGTTACTGGCCGAATAAAACTGGAAAGATGCATTGGCATTAAAAATGCCTAGCCCAAAAAATACAGTAACGAGATCTGTCAAGTATTCGTCATTTTCATTCAACCTATTTTCTCCCAATATTTTGATATGCGCAATCTCATGAGCGAGGGTTGCAATAAGTTTTGTCGGATCCTGTAACTGCCCAATTTCTATTGCAATATTATACTTGCCATGTGGGCCTTTTCCTTCGTAAAATCCAGTAGAATAATTATCGTCTTCAAATTGCTGCCCATAAATAGTATTGCCCATGTCTCCCTTAATTTCTATTAACTGTTCATTGTAAAAATCAATAGAAATGATTTCCGGATTAACATCCATTTGTTTCGCGATAATGGGAAGGATGTCATGAGCGATTTTTTCTGTCCCAATGGATTGTAAAGGAAAGTCGTTTTCAGATGGAATTAGTGTTTTGTCCTCTAAAAGTTTTTTTTCTCCAAATTGATTGATCAGCCAAATTAGAGCATTTTCCATCCAAATTCTGGTCTCTTCGGGAATAGGGCAAGCGTTTTTTTTCTTTTTAAAGAAGCCGAACATTGGTATTCATTTATTAAAAGTTAAACAAAAATACCTGAAGTAAAGAATTTAGCGATGGAAGTGGATTGGAATGGTATGACTATGGTGCGAGGATGTACGATGGCCAGATTGGCAGGTGGCAAGTACCAGATCCGTTAGCAGATAATTATAACAGCTGGTCACCCTATAATTACACATACAATAACCCTATCAGTTTTATCGACCCTGATGGACGATCTGGTGAACCAGTAATTGACCATAAGAATAAAACTATTACTATTAATTCTAAAATTACTTTTTATGGTCTAGGAGGGAAAACGAGCGGGAAAGTTAATTTTGAAGAATCAAAACTACAGTCGCAAACAGCACAATATGCGGCAGATACTAACAAGGCATGGAATGACGCAAACGGGAAAGTCGATATAGGTGGAGTAGAGTATGCCGTGAAATTTAATATTACAGGTGAGTATGCCGGGGATTTGACAGCAGAGCAAGTTGCAGCCAATACGGATATCAGCAATAACTATATTAAACTTATGGATGGAGGAGCGATATCTAACATGGATGAATTGGGTGCCAATACAGGTACTTGGCTTTTGTCTAATCTGCAAGGGGAATCTCCGACAACGGGAGCTCATGAAATGGGGCATGGGATGGGACTTGAGCATCCAGCTAGTGTTGATTTGCGAGGTATGGGACAACCGGGCATCATGTACCCTCGAGGCACATTAACGGATGCCGAGTTTACCTGGGATCCCCCTAATGGGGCCTCTTCATCAGCAGGTACGAATACATTAAATCCCGATAAACGAAAAGTTACGCAAGCCGATATTAATAATTTAGGTCTGAATAAAATAAAATATGATCCAGTTTCAGGTAAGGGTCAAATAGGGAATCTCACAAACAAATTTCATAAATGAGAATACTTTTTTTTGTAGGTATCAGTGTGCTGTTTGCTTCATGTTTTACGATGGCTACATCAAAATCCAACAGCACTAAGTTGGTTTGCCGATGGTGCTTAATAGGAAACCAGTTAAATTATCCTACTTTAACTTTTCAAAATGACTCCTTAGCCGTCTTTGGAAGCCGAGGCGATACTGTTTTTAGATTTAAGTATTACATTAAATCACAAAATTTGTACTTAATTCGTCCTGAGGGCGAAATAGTACAGAATAAAATATTGCACCTTTCAAATGACAGTTTGCGACTTGAATCTTTACTGGAGAATAAGACTGTTCAAGTATATTATAGATGTAAGAACTAGGATTTGAGGATTGGGGTTATCATTCTTATTTAGGCAGAGAACTGGGATTTTTCCCCAAGAAATGCCAAAGCAAACTGGCTTTTATCATTAAAAATCGTGCGAGCTGTGTATTTAACCTTTGTACAATGATTGATATTAGCAAGGAATTGCCAAGGAGATTAAGCAATCCTGTTCCATTTCTGTGATCCAAAAAAATTGGCCGCCACTCCAAAGAGCTGGCGGCTTTCATTTTATGTTGGCTTCGGTTTAGCATGAGCTGGGTTGAAGCAGTGACCTTCTACTGTCACTTTTCTGATATAGAAAGTTGTAACCGTGTTACGGATCTGTTGGCTGCCGGTGAGGTATCACCTGTTACATACGTATGCCCACGGGAGCATACGGATAATTAGTAGTACATCAGCCCCATTATTGTTTTATTATTGAAAAGTCCATTTGAACTATTTCTGGCCCTACATCGCTTCTCAGATGTATGGTGCTGGTGTTAATCCTTTTTAAATTATAGGTAACAGTTTTATACCGGTAATCTTTGTTGCTTCCTAATTTTTTGTGTTTAAGGTGCATGAAAATTTTTATTTGTAATTCGGTGTCGTTAGATTGTATGTCTTCTACCGGAATAATGAAATCCCGGAGGTTATCAAGGGTAATGTTGAATCTGTGCAAACTGTTGCTGGCAACGATATTGTTTTCTGTAGTATTGAAATAATATTGAGACTTCTTACCAAAAGGCTTAATCTCCTGGCTTCCATGCTGTGTGAGTTTGAACACCTGCACTCCTGCAAAACCATAAACATTTCCGAGCGAATGCAAAACTACCGGGCGAATCGAGAACTTTACAGTGCCTTCAGAAGTGGAAGAAGATGTAGTGGGGGAGGTTGATGTATTCGCAGATGGCTGTGTAGCATTGGTAAGGGGAGCATTGCTTTTCACCTGCTTGGTACCGCTCCATTCTCCACCATTGAGGTCCTGGTTCCATCCCCATCTTCCGGTATAACTATTACCTTTGAATTCCCATTCGAAATAACCTTTCTGGCCCTTATTGGTAAAGTTGCCTTTTACTTTTTTTGTTGCAGGATCATAAACAGCATCGATATCACCAACAGTATGGTATTTGCCGGTGATCTTGTTGCCTACCTGTTGCAGTATGATAAAGCCGTGATTGGTGTTCCATTTGCCGCTCCAAACAGCAGTATTGATATTGGTTGGTTGTGTTCTTGATTCCTGTTTTCCTGTCCATTGATGATCCTGGTTGGTTGAATAGGCATTCATTTCTTCGCCATAGCCCCAGGTGCCGGAAAAGCTTTTTTTATCGAAGTTCCAGACCAGTGAAAATTTGCCTGATGCATTGCCATTAAAGAAATAGCCTTCAAAACGGGACCCTTTATCTTTTAGCGTACCAACTATGGTGCCTTTGCCGGCATAATCACCATAAATGATGCCGCCATCAGGATATTCAAACCCGTATTCTTCCATCAACTTGAGCGGCCCGTACTTAGTATTGAAAGTACCTGTCCAGCCGGGTTGAGCCAGCAGGAACCCTGGAAGTAAACAAAGCAGGAGAAAGAGATTTCTTTTCATATTGTCGGTTTTAATGAGTGAATCATTGATTAAAAGGATGCAGGAATTGAAGAATAGCCCGAAGGGTTGAACTGGTAACTGCCTTCTCCGTAACCGGTAATTTCCGCCTTGAAATTATTGCCTTCAATGGCCGCAACCAGGTAGGTAATGCCGTCAACGGCGATAAAACCCAGGTTAAAAAATCCCATCGCATCAAACTTGCCTACAGGCAGGCAGATACCGGGGGCAGGCGCCAGCCAGAAATGAAGCAGGCCTTCTTCTCCTTTTCCGCGGTACTCTACCTGGTCATGAGGAGTGTTCAGGAATTTTTTCTTTTTTCCTGTTTTCCGGAAGTTCTCTTTGAAATACTTTTCGTTGTTAAAATCATTTTTTCCCGGAGCGCCCATACTCAGGCCGATGGGCATATTCATTTTATATTTCCTGCCTTCGGGATCTATAACATAATTGACATATTGGTAATCCCGGAAAAAGGCATCTACGGTCATACCGGCGGCTTCCGGCCCATACAATTTGAGGTATGCTGCATTAGGCATATAAGCTTCTCCTTTCTGCAGGTTGGAAAAAAAATAGGAAGAGCCGGTGAATTCGGGTGAGCTTACCCGGAAGGAGATCCTTTTAGTAGCATTCGGACAAAGCAGGCATCCTTTTTCCCTGAGATATTGTTCCAGGTTAAAATACCGCTTTTTCGGAGCCGTGCCTTTGCCGCCGTATTGCTTGTGCAATTGCCCGATGGTAAGGCTGTCAGTAACGGACACCTCACATCCATCGACTACCAGCAGCGCATTTTTTCCGGCATTGGCAAACAATCCGGGCTTTCCGGATAGCTGGCTGATCCTGCTTCTGCTCAGTTGGATAATAGCTTCTTCACAGCCCTTCCCTTCAAGGCAAATGGCTACCGGCTGAAAGGTTGATTGAGCGTAACAAAAATTGCACAATAAGAGCAGGACGATCAATACTTGCTTCATGACTTAAATGATTATTGGCATTTGGATAAAACAGCTTTCGCCAGTTCAATGGCTACGCTTTTGTTCTTTTCGGTGTCGTTACTTATTTCCGCCCTGATCTCGAATTTTACTCCTTTTTGCAGCACAGCCAGTTCATTGGTAATGCTATTCCAGCTTGCGTTGTCGCCCAGGCCAGCTACCTGTGAATAGGCTTCGGAAACTTCCCTGAATGTATTGAGCAGGGAATTGCCTGCTTTCTTTGTTGTTTCTTTTTCTACTTCCTGCTGTTCACTCTGATCGGTCATATCTTCCAAAGTTTCTTTGGCAACTTCCATTTCGGCGGAGGTAACAGCGCGGTAGCTTTGAGCAAACTGATCTGGCGTCATGGGTTTGATGCTTTGGACTGCAACTATATCCGGCAGTTCCAGTTCTCCCGACAATCCCTTTATTTTACCAATACGCTTGTTCAGGAATTTAAATTGATAGGAGTGGTGTTCCGGCTTCAGCACCTTATTGTATTGCGTTGTCATTACTTCACTGGAAAATCCGGTGGCAGACAGAACCAGTCCGGTAGACAGCAGTTCGTCATATTTTGTCTGATAGCCCAGCAGGCAGGTGTTGTCACCGGCCCTGGCAGGACTGGCGCTGCGACGGGATTCTGCCTGATCGATGGCGCGTTCAAGGTCAATACCTGCATGCTTGTTTTTTGAAGCATTATCGTTTTTGCAGGCACTTGCTAGTACAAGCGATAACAGGAAAAAAGAATAGAATGATTTCATTGTTTTTGTTTTCGTTTAATCACGGATGATCGGTACGTTGGGCCTGGGTTTATCTTCCAGTAATGGAACTTCCGGCCTTTCGTTTTTTTCCGGGGATTCATTAGGGTCCTGCAATGGTCTCAGGAAAGAATATTCCACCGGGATCTTGTTGACGCAGGAAGGTTTGGTGGGCACATTGATGGTGACCACAAACAGGCCCTCGATCTTTTTTTCATGGACCAGCTGTACGTTAAACCGGAGGTTCATGTAGGCATTGCCAAAATATGCGCTATAGAGGTCAGGTCTTTTCTTCGTCCATTTAACGTCCGGACTGTTGAATAAGGTCCGGGCATTGAATGGCCTTTCAAAACGGAGGTTCCCTTTCTTGACGAGGCCCTGTAACATGGATTTGAAAAGGTTGGACGACTGACCATAGCAAACATCCCCGGTAACTGTACCAATCTGAATTTTCCATTCGCCATCCAATGGCTGGAAATAAGGATTGAATAAAGAGAGTTGCGTAAATCCATCACCTCCATAGAACTTGTCCAGCTCACTGCGGCTCATTCCGGTTTCGATATAATGTTCCCATTTGCCGTTTAGTTTTGCATCTACTACTATGGCGTTTTCCGGCAGTCCTTCATGATAGCCTGCTTCAGTACCATATACCACATCATAATCTGAGGGTTCATTGTCTGATAATTGAAAGCTGCATCCCTGGCCCATTTCACAGTTGGCTGTTATGAGCTTCTTTCCTGCCACAGCATAAAAACCCGTTAACAGGAACAGCAGTGGGAAAAGGATATAAGATTTCATTTTTTGCTTTTTTGAAAAGATTCGAAAATCAATCCGGCCAACTGTACCGCCTTGTTGCGGCTGCTGGTTTCCGTTGGTAAATTGGTAGTGATGGTAAAGGCATAACCGCTTACGTACACATGGAGGGCCTGAACGGGTGTTTCCCAGTAACTGAGTTCTCCCACCTTTTCCATTTTATTGAATTGCCGGATCTGCGCCTGGCCTGCCAGGTATTTCGCTTCTGCTATTGCCAGGTCGGGGTCTGTATCTTTATCTTTTGTCAGTTGATCGATTTGCTGTTGCAATGCATCAGCAGATTCGAATTGCATTTGGAAGGCGGCCTTACCGGTTTTCCTGAAAAATGCAATTCCGAGTGAACTGAATGCTTCTGTTGTAAGCTGTTTTTGATCCTGCGTTGTGATGATTCTTTTTTCGCCATTGGGCCAACTGTACAAAACGGCATTGCTGGTATTGTCTTTTCCAATAATTTCCCTGAACTGTTTCAGTTTTTCCGGGGAAACTCCGGCAATACTGGCAACGGAAGCTACAGGCAATGCATCGTTCCGGTCAAAAATGGCGTTCAGTTGTGAGGGGTCGAAACTGTCCGGTACGGGCAGTGCTAACCTTGATCCACAGCCGTAAAACAGGCTGAGCGTCAATAGAAGAAGAAGGAGGCGCATATGGTTATTGTTTAATGAATTCTACCCGGCGGTTCTTTGCTTTACCGGCGGCTGTTGAATTGGGTTCCAGTGGTGTGGCTTCTCCTTTACCCGATGTGATCAGCCGGCTGGCATCGATCTTGAATTCCTTCACCAATGCTGCTTTCACGGCATCTGCTCTTTTTTGGGAGAGAACCAGATTGGCATCGTCATTACCATCGCTGTCTGTATGTCCATTGATCAGGATAGTACCGGAACTGGCCTGAATAGCGGCAGCAGCTTGTTTGAGCGTAGGCCAGGAAGCGGGCATGATACGGGATGAATTGATATCGAAGTAAATGCTGTTCGTAACAAATTTTCCTGTTTTAGCTATTTCAGTGCTGGCCTGCTGTAAGCCGGTTGCCAGACGGACATTGGTAAAATACAGGCCATCGCCCCAAAGATTGCTGGAAAACAATAGTGTGTATTTACCGGTTTGGGGCAGGCCGTTTGGCAGGTCCATGTACCTGGTACCGTCTATATACAAACGAATATGTGATTTGTCCCTGGAGATGGAAATATGTTTGGCCTGTCCTTGCTTCCAGCCGTTCCTGATCTCTTTACTGAAAAGGTTTCGCTCATCCTGCCCATACTCACTGGTGGCGCTGATATACACGATCTCGCTGGAAGGGTGTACGTCCAGTTGTACCTGGGGCTGATCATTGAAATGAATGCTGTATTCTTTCCGGTCTGTGCCTGAACGAACGATGATGGTTTTGAAACCGCCTTCCATTTCGCTCATAGTTTCCAGGTTGGGGTACAGGTCGAATTCGAGGGTGAACTGGTCAGGGAGGTCACGCACCGGAAGCGGAATAATATTCCCTTTTCTGGGGGCCTTGTACCAATTGCCGTTTTGTTCACCGGGAGTGTTGATGCCGGGTGGCATAGCGTCTCCACGGTCCCATTCATTGATTTCCCATTGAGATGCGCCTGTGGTAAAATCTTCAAAGAAGAGGACCTGCTTGCCGGGAACAAAATCCGATCCCTTGTAAACAGTAAAATCGGGTACATCTCCGGCGGCTGGTCCATTGTTGCCCGGCATCATCTCCGGCGATCCGGGAGATTCCTTTTTGTCTTTCTTTTTCTTTTTGAAAATATTGCCGATACCTTTTTCGATTTTGTCGAGTCCTTTTTCGATGGCTTCGGACGATTTGTTTTCGATCCTCTGATTGGTTCTGTTTTTGGCTTCTTCAACTTTACGGTCTATGACCTGAGCCTGCGTTGTTACACCGGCGGCGAGTAGCATTGCTATTGAAAAGGTTGTTTTCATACTAACAGGTTTTGAGTGTTTATTTCCGAATTGCAAACCTCTTCAATTGCTACAATGGTATGTTCAGGGTAAATAACCATTTTAAAAACTCATGGTATTCCGGGAGCCTCCTTCATGAGGTTTTTACCCTATTTTTGAACAAACCTCTATGCATGTTATCCTGTAAGAAAATTTTGCTTTTCGCCCTTCTTTTTAAATTTGGTGTATTGGCTGCGCAGCAAAACGATGCAGCAATCAAGCTGGCATTGAGTCAGCCAGCTGATAGCAGTAAGTTGTCTGAGCTTCTGGCATTATCAGACAGCAGTCTGAAGAAAAACGAGGTTAACACGGGCCTTCAGGCACTTCAGGTTGGCCGTGTATTTTTACAGAAAAGTACAGTCGAAAAAAGATCGCAGTTTTACTGGTTGTTCGCAGAACTTTTGTACAAGCAAAAGAAATATTCCATGATGGAGCAGTATACAGACTCGTTGCTGGCCATTGTGGAGCATGGTACAGACCGGCAATGGTATGTAAAGGCTTTACATCAGAAAGCGGCAGCCAACATTCACCGGGCTCAGCTTACAGATGCGGCTGTATTTGTGAACAAGGCAATCGATATCAGCAAAGCCATCGGGGACCAGTTCCTCGAAGCCAGGGGATACCAGATAATGGGGCAGATTGCTTTCCAGGGAAGGCAAATTCCGGAAGTTAAAAAGCAGTATGCGCGCGCCATAGCCATTTTTGAATCACTTGGGAAAGAAGAGGCTGCTGCTATGCTCTCCTGCAGTATGTCAAGAACATTTGTGGCGGAAAGCTCCATCTACCTGGATACTGCATTTAATTGGAATAACAAGGCAAAACAGATTGCAGCAAAATATCCGATGAACCTGGAGTTGCAATATTTCATCTGGCAAAATGAAGCTGATTATTATGCCAGGGGTGGTGATTTCAAGAAAGCTGATCAGGCTTTTGAAAAGGCGGAACAAGTGGCGAAGCAAATGCCCAGTCATTATAGTTTGGGTGGTTTGCTGCAGGTGAGGAGCTATGCATTATTTAATGCGGGCAAAATGGAAGAATCGTTGAAGTATGCCCACCAATCGAAAGATGTCTTTATCGAAATGGGAGATTTTCCCATGTTGAAAAAATCTTACCAGCTCCTGTATACGATCAATGAGGAAAAAGGAGATTACAAGAGCGCCTATGAAGCATTGAATGAATATGTAGATATTTCTGATTCCATTTTCAACCAGCAATCGATGGCGCAGATCAATGACCTGAATGTGAAATATGAAACCAGTGAAAAGGAAAGGATCATTGCCGGGCAGGAACTGACCATCACCCGCAAGAATGCCAATACAAGAATGTTGCTGATAAGCCTTGTTTCCGTGGCCGCCATTCTATGCCTTTCTCTTTTTCTCTATTTTCAACGCCGTAAAGTGTACCGCCAATCATTGGTGGCATTGAAAAGGGAGCAGGATATTTCCTTGCTGAAAGCGCTCATGACGGGTGAAGAAAAGGAAAGAAACCGGCTAGCCCGCGAATTGCATGATGGACTGGGCGGGATTCTTGCCGCGGCTCAAATGCATATGAGCAATGCACAGAAATCCGACGCACCATCTGCAAACAAGAGTAATGAAATGGTGGCCGACCTGATTAGTAAGGCTGCTGTGGAAAGCAGACGCATAGCCCATAATCTCTTGCCGGAAACCTTATTGCGATTTGGACTTGAAGAAGCGCTGCAAAAATACTGCGAATCGGTTTCCGGTAGTAAAATGCTGAACCTGGAATTCCAGTCTGTAGGGTTGCAGGAGAGGCTGGAACAATCGGTTGAATTAAGCATTTACAGGATTGTACAGGAATTGGTCAACAATATCATCAGGCATGCAGGAGCTTCTGAGGCGCTGGTTCAGCTACACCGGGATAAAAATCGATTGTCCATCACCGTGGAAGATGACGGAAAAGGTTTTGCTCCTTCCAAAAAAGAAGGCATTGGACTCAGTAATGTAGCATCAAGGGTTTCTTATCTGAATGGATCATTGGATATCCGGTCAGACAATGAAAAAGGAACTTCAGTTTTTATTGAAATACAACTGGAAAAAAATGAAGGCAATGGATAACAGGATTGCGGTACTGGACGATCATTCTTTGATCACGGAAGCCATTAGTAGTATAGTAGGCAGCAATAGTGCCTATTCATTTGCCGGGGGATTCAGTTCATCAGCTGAGTTAGTGTCATATATTGAAGAGCATACCGCACCTTCTTACCTGCTCCTCGATATTCACCTGACAAAGGAAGACGGGATTGTGCTTTGTAAAGAATTCTCCAAACGCTACCCGGAGATGAAAGTGATCATGCTCACAGGCATCAGCGAGCCGGCAGTTATCAAAAATGCAATCAAGAATGGATGTGCAGGCTTTCAGTTGAAGAATATGAAATCAGAGGATCTGTGGGAATGTATAGATAAAATAAAAACAGGAGAACTATATCTTCACAGGGAAGTGGAGCGGATCATGCTGCGAAGCGCTATTGAAAGCAGGAGCCCCTCCACTGATTATATCCCCCGTTTGTCAAAGCGGGAGGCTGAAATATTACAACTGATAGTAAAAGAGCTAACAACCCATGAAATTGCTTCCACGCTTTTTATTTCTGTCAATACCGTAGAGACCCACCGGGCTAGTTTATTGTCAAAGCTCGGAGCACGCAATACTGCAGGCCTGGTAAAAGCTGCACTTGAAAAAGGGTTGGTAAAATAGAATTTTGTTCGAGTATAGTTGAATGTGTTTCATTTTATACATAGCATGAAATATCCGTGACTATGCGAATATTACCGAACTGATATGCAGTGAGTATATTACAAGACCTTGAAAAAGGAAAATATTGAAATAACCAGACATTGCACCCACAGCTTTATTCGCAAACGGACGAAGCCGGGAAACCAGCATTTCGGAATTGGTGGATAATCCCCCCGGATCTGGTCATCTTTAAGCGGTATATATATCCTTCATTAATTTTCAATGGATTATATTTGCTATATGACAAGGAAATATCCCATTGGCTTACAGTCATTTCGAGAAATACGGGAAGGCGGCTTCGTATATATCGATAAAACGGAAATAATTCACCAAATGGTGAATTATGGGAAGTATTATTTCCTCAGTCGTCCACGTCGTTTTGGAAAAAGTCTTTTATTGGACACTATAGCCGAGCTTTTCAGTGGTAGTGAAGAACTTTTTAAAGGATTATGGATCCATGATAAATGGGATTGGGAAAATAATAATCCAGTTATCAGAATTTCTTTTTCAAATATCGGTACAGGTACAATTGGATTACAAAGTGCTATTGAAGGCGCATTACAAGAAAATGCACGCCGTTTGCAGATTGAGCTATCTGATGGTGCATACGATCAGTTATTTAAAGAATTAATAGTCAAAGTTGCTCAAAAAGGCAAGGTTGCTGTCCTGATCGACGAGTACGACAAACCTCTCATCGATTACCTGGATGATATTCCGAGGGCGCAAGAGAATCGGACTATTTTAAAAAATTTGTATTCTATACTAAAAGATGCAGATAAATATATTCGCCTCTTAATACTTACCGGGGTAAGCAGGTTTTCTAAAGTGAGTATTTTTTCTGACCTTAATAATTTGGAGGATATAACCTTAAGCAAGCATTTCAACAACATAGCAGGGATTACCCAGTATGAATTGGAAACAAACTTTACAGATGAACTGGAGTTATTACCGCGGGAGCTGGGATTGAATAAGATTCAATTGCTTGAAAAAATTAAGGACTGGTATAATGGTTATAATTGGGGTGGAACTGAAACGTTGTACAATCCGTTTTCGTTACTCTCATTCATAAAAGAAGAGGCGTTCAGGAATTTCTGGTTTGCCACTGGATCACCCTCTTTTTTAGTGAACCTTCTTAAGAAGAAGAAAGAATATAATTTCGAAAACGTCCGAGAGTCTGATATATCGTTGGGAAGTTTTCAAATTGAGAATCCGGTTTCAGGCCCTCTCTTATTTCAAACAGGTTATCTGACGATCAAAAGCTATAACCCGGATACCCAATTGTATACGCTTGACTACCCAAACCGGGAGGTGAAGGTTAGCTTGCTGGATAATTTGCTCAGTTCCTACCGTGAAGTTTTTCCCGGTACTTCAATGACCGTCACTGCTGATCTCAGGATTGCATTCGAAGAAGGAAACATAAACTGTATTATCAACGAATTAAATGCGGTAATCGGAAGTATTCCGTATGATCTCTGGCGTGCAGATACAGAATCTATTTTTCATGTTATTACCCTTCTGACATTTAAAAATGTTGGTATAGATCTCTCAGCAGAAGTCCATTCCAGTAGCGGCCGGGCTGATGTTGTCGTAAAAACAAAACAGTTCATCTATGTGCTTGAATTGAAACTTGATGTTTCAGCCGATGAAGCACTGGGGCAAATCTTGGAAAAAAAATATTTACAACCATATGCGGCTGATGAGCGTAAAAAAATTGCCATAGGCATTGCGTTTTCCTCTGAACATCGGAACATTGCTGACTACCGCATTAAAGTAGCATAATCGTCACTAAAATGCCTCCTCTTTCTGCAGAACAATATATAAAATCACGGTCACGAACACTAAAAATAGAGCGATGCCTGATAACTGCCGATTGGGAAACGAGCAGGATTGCCCAGGTAATTGTAATTCGCAAACACACAAATGGAAACTTTACTTATGCAGGGTACCTCGTAGATTTATTATGTCTTGGTGTAAAAGATACCTTTTATAGATTCAATGAGGATGAAGATCAAATGGAGGATAAATTAAGCGCTTATGATCAGGAAATAGAAATGATAGAGGTCGATTACCCTCTGGCTCATAACATCATATTTGCCGGGAACGATCTGGCTACGGAGTATAATATTTCACAGCATCCGGATTTCGTTAACATAACCCGTTATTTACTTGAAGAAGATAATGAAAAAACACCTTTGATCGAAATACATACCGGAGATGAAGATGGGTTGCCGCATTTAGTTGTTTATCCTGATAACAAGCAAACATTAGCACTTGCCCGGTTGAAAGAACATGCCGGCGAAGGCAGGTTCCGCTACACGGTAGTTACAGAAAACAAATTCCAGGAAGATAGAGATCATTTGCATGAAGGAAATGATCGGGAAGTCGATCAGGCTCTTTTTTATTTTTGGAATAGAAAAGAATGGGAGTCTTTTATCAGAGGTATTTCCGAGGATAATTTTCATCAGCTTGCCAGAGAAATATCCTATATCTATTTTAATGCTTCGACAAAACCCGAATTAGAGGAGCGTGGCCTTGATTTTGACAAAATGTTTGTAGATGCTCGTAAGGCAGTGAATTGGGAAGACTCTGCCGAAGAACAGGCTTGGATTCACAGCAATGAAGAAAAACTGGAGTTACGGAAACTGTATGATCAATTATTCATGCAAGAAGTTTCTGCAAATCAGATAAATTCAACCATAATCGCGCTTCAGGAAGATATCAGACGATGGCCGCACAATCCCATATTCAGGAATTACCTGTATAACGCCTTTTTACTTTTAGAAGATCATAAAAGCGCAGAGGCTGAAATGTTTGAAACGCTAAGGCTGTTTCCCGATTACCTGTTTGCAAAAACATTATATGTAGAATGGCTGATTAAAAACAACCGGCTTCAGGATGTACCCTCTGTCTTAGACTCGAAAAGAAACTTGTCAGAACTATACAGTCATCGTTCCACTTTTCATGTCAACGAGTTTATGCACTTTAATTCCGCATGGCTCTATTATTATATTTATAAGGCGGATTATTGTATGGCTGATTTTTATGGCAAATTGCTGGAAAGCTTGCCTGATCCGTTACTAAGGGGGCTTCAGCGGAAGTTGTTAGACCTGCTGGTGACCAGACGTATTTTAGATGGACTTAAAATAGTTAGCCTTGCTCAAAACAGCTCCACTGAAATGGATTATTTAACCAGGCTGTTGGTGGATGCCTGAATTATTTAATTACTTAGTATTTTTTAAGGAGAATCTAAAAAACAGTAAACCCGCTCTGAGAGCGGGTTTACTGTTTTTGTCGGGATAATAGGACAATCGTCTAACCTTTTTGCTCCTGAATTATTGGAAATCAGTGTTTATTCAGAATAGATCCAATAGATAAAAGTAAAAATGTTTTTTAAGCCTTAATCATCTTAATACAGTGAATAATCTTTGAATAGATCCAGCAATATTAGCGTACTTTTGATAGTATCAAATGATACTATCAGTTATGCAGCCTCCATACAATATCACCTCTGCCATTCTCCAGCTAGTAGCTACTATATCTGAAAAAATAGGAGAAATAAATGCAACGCATTTACACAAACCTCCTGCAGAATTAAGAAAATCAAACCGAATTAAAACAATTCAGGCTTCGTTAGAAATTGAAGGGAATACACTTTCTATTGAACAAATAACAGCAATTGTAGAGAACAAGAGGGTACTTGGTCCGCAAAAAGATATTCTCGAAGTTAAAAACGCTATTGTAGTTTATGAAAAATTAAATGAATTCAATCCCAATAGTATTCAATCTCTCCTTCATGCTCATAATCTTCTTATGAAGGGGTTAATTGATAAATCAGGAAAGCTCAGAACGAAGTCAGTGGGGATTGTAAAAGGAAGTGATATTACTCACATTGCTCCTCCTGGGGAAATGGTTAAACCTTTAATGAATGATTTATTTGGGTATCTAAAATCTTCCAAGGATCTGGCATTGATAAAAAGTTGTGTGTTTCATTATGAACTGGAATTTATTCACCCGTTCATGGATGGTAATGGACGGATTGGAAGGCTTTGGCAAACAGTAATTTTAAAACACCAGTATCCTGTTTTTGAGTATTTACCTATTGAAACAATTGTTAAGCAGAGACAGCAACAATATTATGAGGCCTTAAGCAAATCTGACAAGTCCGGAAATTCAACAATTTTTATAGAATTCATGTTAGGGATAATTTTAGAATCCCTGGAAGAGCTATTATCCCAACAAAATAGAACATTGCTAAGTTCAGACAGGGTACTGGTGTTTAGTTCAATTGCAGGGAAGAAAGCTTTTACACGGAAAGAATATCTAAGACACTTTAAAGAAATTTCACAAGCTACAGCCAGCCGGGATTTAAAGGAGGCAGTGGAAGAAGGTGTATTGAAAAAAACGGGGGAGAAAAATAAGACAAACTATACTTTTAAATAAAAAGCAAAAGCCCTGGTTAATAACCAAGGCTTTTGTTAGAATTGTCGGGATGGCAAGTCAAAAATCTAACTTATGGCATCATAATATGCATACTTTGTCAGAATTGAGTATGTGATATTATCTTAATACCAGTTTTTGAGGTTGTAATTTTTTTCTAGATTACTAGTAATCAAGAATCATTATTCAAAAATTCCATTGTTTATATGGCTTATTAAGCTTTCATGTGTTTGAATATGCACTACTCTGAGATCCGTCAATAATGGTTAATTTATTCGAAGTGATTTTATATTTACTTGGTAAGTTGCCATATTAACATATCTTAGGTTATACTTAATAAACGAAAATGGCTTTAGAAGAATCCTTCGATCAAGAAAACAAAAAATTGTATGATTTCTTAACTGAAAAGGGAGCTTGTATTTTATTTGAAGAGAACTCAGGAATTCCATGTTGGCGTGTTCAAACTTGTTATAAAATAAGTGCACCTACTAATATTCCAGATCCTGCAGCTATGGCACATGAACTACTTCATGTTAAGTTGAATCTTATGGGATTTACTGACGATATATATACTTATAGTCATTTTAATGTTCGAAACTCTCCATTCAGTATTGAATTTATTGGGCACATGAACAATGATTTAGGTCACTTTAAAATGTTGGACGAGTTTCTCACAATGGGGTATAGTGTTGATGAGTTTTTACAGGATACTCCTAAGGATTATTTTTTAGGTGGAATGTTTATGAAGGTAGTTGTTTTGCAAACGCTAAATAATGCAGGAACTATTGATCTATGCAAGGAGATTTTAGGAATTATTCAGCTAATATCTGGAGCTAAGTTATTTGAGTTGTATAAAATTAAAGATCCCTCAACTGAAAATGGATTACACCCAGATCTAATTTTATCACCCTTGAAAGAAATCAATAATGAGTTAACGTCTGAAATTGAAAATCTATTCCAGCAATGGCAAGTGAGCGATACTTTAAATAATTTATGGTTTTATGCAAACTTGGACGCTATTCTCAAAAAGTACGGTATAGTGAATTTTAATGATTGTTATGGAATTAAATAATCTCGATGTTATTTACTTATAATTAGATTAGCAATGTATGCTACGCATATGATTCCTAAAACATTTTGAAAACCTACCCATATTGCTATCCTGAATTTACCCAACTGTAGTTTCTCTATGTTTAACTTTATTCCAACTTTCCATCAGGAATTACCTACAATTTTAAAAAGAACATTTCTAATAAATAAAGTAAATCCGGATTTCGCCTGTATCGCAGACCTGGCAAGTATTACAGAAGGTCCTAAAAAGAAAATATTATAACAGGATGTAAAACATGCGCATTGCAGAATATGAGATAAGCAACTAGTGAGTGCGCAAAAGGCTTTAGCTAATTATAAAGCCATTAATTCTGAATAAACAGTAGTATCTACTCCTGATGCGAGCACTAGAAATTGAACAATATCTTGTGCGAACTTTCGTGTTAGATCGGGATATTTTTTTAAGGTCGCTGAAGTTATAGATATTTTCTTATCGTAAAAGCAGTTTTCACGAATATCTTGAATAAGGGTAGGTATTTGAGCAGCAGCAAAAGGCGATAGTGCTAACCTGGAAGAAATAGTTACAAAAGCCGACTGCCATTCCGGCTCTAGGCTCAAACTTTCTCCAGTTGCAATATTAACCATATCTGCAATTCTGCGTCGTTCGTGCAGTGACTCAGCACCTCCAAACAATGAAATCACAATGGAATTATCTACATCCGAATAGTTAATCATCATCGCGTTACTAATATTCTTCAACAACGAGAAGCTAAATAGTTCAAGAACATAATAATAAGCGTGCTTAATGCTAACTTCACTGACTTCCTTAGAAAACAGACTCAATTGCGCTTCCTTTCGATGTATTAAATGCACTATATTGTGAATATTCCTCCAGTTTTCCTTGTTCCAGTAGTCTAAGTTAATATAGTCATGTAATTTTTCATTTGCAATTTTGAGAGCTTTCATTGAATCCTGATGCCTCCTAAATTTTGCATGTTCAATTTTGATATTTTTGTCAATGTCAATACTAAATCCTAGAAGCAGCTTTCGCAATTCCGCTTCAGAAAAACACCTAAAATTGTTTTTGGCACTAATTTCTCTGGCATTTTGATGAATTTTGCTTTTCATTAAGTATCCAGTACCAATATTGAAGTAATCCACAATTCCCATAAATTTAAATGCTTCCTCTAACGCGTTAGATTCGCCACTTTTACATTCTGCCCCTACTGTGTTTAGAGAAAGATCACCCAAGAATTTATATCCATAGACATCAATATCAGAAATATCGTGTGTCTTATATGTTTGCACATAGCTTTTACTTCTCAGTTTGACTTCAAAATGAGTGCTAAATCCCATTAGTTCAAATAGAGTTTTCGTAAGCAGCTTTAAGTCTAAATCTTTATTTTCCATATTACTCAATGCCTCTTAATAAGTCATTAATTCTTTTCATTGTTGCTTGCGATTTGGTCGTGGTTACTGCTTTTAAGGTGTGGCTTCTGGTTTGAGTTGGATGTAAAGCCGCTCCCGGAAGCAACAGCTTACCCGCTTCTACTTTAGAGCTGTCAAACCTCGTCGTGTCTCCAAATTTAATCATATCTAATGCCATTCTCGCAACTAATCGATTTTCTTCGTTATCGATGAAATGAACCTCGTACCTATCGGTGTATGATGGAATTATTTTAACTAACCCTAAGTTTCTTGCAGCTTCGTACTGCATCAGACTTTCAGAGTGGGCCTTAAGGAACCCACGGTTCACTAGGAGTGTCATCAACCTCTCTGGATACAAAATCTTGGTTATCCCAGCAAAATTTTCGCCATAACGAACACAAGAAATCAGTACCCTCGCCTTATATAACAAATTCTTTTCTATTGGCCCAACTCCAGTCCTAGGCGTAAAAATAAATTTTTTTAGCCCATTTGTTGAAGTTACAGAAAGAGTAGGTAAACAGCCAATCGTAATAGCAGTATTTAATACCTCATCGTTTTGAAATTTTGAGTCAGGAAGTCCCTGGTACTCTTTAATAGTATCTACGGCTAATAGGAAGTCATTTGTTGAATATTTTTTTAAGAGTTCAAATACTTGTTTTGGGTTATCCTCCCAATACAACGGCGAGAAAATAATTGATTGAGAATCTGTAGGCGAAACATAGGTACCAACCAATGATGCAGTTGTACACACATCTTTAATTTGGTCATATACTCTTGGGTCGATATTAAGTGCTCTAACGATTTCTTGCTCTTTGTGCGGAATATCACTTAATTTTTCAAGGACCTCAATAGTCTTGCCAGCAAGCTCACTTTTATTTTCTGCAAGAAAATATTGACCGAAGTCCGTATATATCTTCTGAGTATCTGGAATTACAATATCAATTCTCGCAATTTCGGATTTACCCGTAGAATATTTTAATCTTACATAGCCTAGCTCCTGAAGCTTTTCAAGTGATTCCTTGGCAAGCGGTCTGGAGATTTTTAGTTCTCCGGCTGCTGCATAGAGAGACTTGGTATCAGAAATCGTCTCATGATCCTTTATCGTGGTGGCTATTTGAATCGCAGAACCTAATGTTTTCAGTTGATCATATTCGGTTTCAATTATGGCTCCGGTGCTTTGAATCAAGCCGTGATGAATATCATGTATACGTACTCCGATTGAGGTATTTGCGTTCATTTTAGCTAGTTTATGTATATCATTCTATTATATATATCAGTTACATTATCCTAATATAATATTTTTTGTCTCTTCCAGCAACCGCTCGCTCAATATCTCAATTGTGTAAAATATACAACATATATCATTGTAGCACACCTGCCGAATGTCAAAAGATGCTACCTCTAGAATTTAAGTACTTGTTCTATTTAGTTATTCAGTAGCGTGGATATCTGTTGGCAACGCATAGTATTTTGTATCTTTAATTGCCTCCAAAGTTTAATCGTGCACTATTTTTCAAGACTTACGCCCTAACTATATATTCCTTCGCTGAAAGATCGGTGAGAAAAAATAGGAAGTTGTCATAGTTTGTTAGAAAATATGTCTCTCAAGGTTTCTATTGCTTTTTCTACAGTTAAATCAACTTCATCTATTTCATGCAATTCTTCTGTGAATGAAGGCATATTATTAGAGATTGTTAAACAAAAAATTGAGTGTTGGCACGGTAACGACTAAAATTATACGTTAGATTCTATCTTGTTAAATGCCTTGATTTCTCCTGATAGTCAATACTCGTTTGAAGGCTACGTTAAATCGTATATGGTTGATTTTCATTAATATAATACAGTAGCGGAATTGGCTTCAAATGATAGCTACTTTTTATACTAAAATGGCTTATATTTGAAAATGTCCCATAACTTCCTGTATACCAAGCTAATTCAAGAATTTAAGTCTCATCCCATACTTACTCGGAAGGAATTACTTACCTTTTTTAGGCAATTTGAACCTCAGCTTAATGAAAACACTTTCACTTGGCGTTTATTCGAATTAAAAAAGCGAAACTTAATCGGTGATATTGGACGCGGAATTTATACAATTAAGAATAAAAGGATGTTTGAGCCTATACTGGACTCTTGTATAACTCATATAAATAGTCTCATAAATTCGAGTCAATTCGAACCGTCTTATTGCATTATGGACACAAATTGGTTATGCTCAATATCGGATGGTAATTTATTAAAAAGTATAATTGTTATCGAGGCAGAAAAAAGCTCATTGGAAGAAGTGTTTACCCTCCTTTTGAAAAACGGGGTAAGGGAATTATTTCTAAAACCAGATAGAAAAACAATATTAAGGTATGTTGCCAATGCAGAGCGTCCAATTATTTTGAAACCCCTCTTAGGGAGATCTCCTTTGCAAATTTTCGATAATGTATATATGCCCAGCTTGGAAAAAATAATTGTTGACTTATGGTGTGACTCTAATGTTTACTTCGGTATTGAAGACAGACTCGCTACTTTTTATAAGAGTATTATCATGAATTACACAATTAACTTTTCTAAACTTATGACCTATGCAAAACGCAGGAATCAAGAAAATGAAATAAAAGAGCAATTACTAAGAGTTGTTGGCCCAGAATTAAAAATGATTATTAAGAAAAACAATTCATTAGTTAATGCTACTCTTTAGCAAGTCAACTGGATGGACCTTCAACAATAAATCTAAGTACAATTATAACTGATAGAATAGATGAGTCTAAGTAACAAGATTACATACATTAGCTTGTTTTCCGGATGTGGAGGATTTGATGCGGGCTTTAATACCAGCGAATTTGAGTGTTTAGGAGCATATGATATTGATCCAGTTGTAACAGATGTACACTCCAAGAACTTAGATGTCCCTACATACATTCATGATTTAAATAATCTAGAATTACCAGGTAATTTACCTAGTAATATTGATTTTGTTATTTCTGGTTCACCCTGCCAGGGGTTCTCAACAATTGGTAAAAGAGTAGTAAATGACCCAAGAAACAGTTTGCTGTTAGTTGGTGGAAAAATTGCTATTCAATACAATGCTAAGGTTTTTGTTTGTGAAAACGTGCCAGGGTCGATTTCAGGTGAACATAGAAAATACTGGATAGAGTTACAAGCCCTACTAAAAAAAAATGGGTATTCTACAAGGATGATCAAATATGAAGTATCCGATTTTGGGGTGCCACAATTAAGAAAGAGAATAATATTATATGCTTGGAAGGGGGAGGATGGAGAAATTGAACTGCTTTCTCCTCCTAAGCAGAAAGTATTATTAAGAGATATACTCAATGATTTGAGTACAAAAAACAATCACAACTTAAATTTTATTGAAAACAAAGACGATTTAATTATCGCTAATAAAATTAAACCAGGGCAAAAGCTATGCAATGTGCGGGGGGGAGAAAGATCAGTTCACACATGGAATATTCCAGAAGTTTTTGGTCGGACAAATAAAAGTGAAATCCAGTTTCTTGTGACATTAATGAAGTTAAGGCGACAAATTAGACGACGTTCTAGTGGAGACGCAGACCCGGTGGAAAAGAAAATACTCAAGCGTCATTTTAATGGGAAGACTGACTCCCTTATTAACTCATTAACAAAAAAGGGGTATATCAAAATAGTGCAAAAAAAATATGTTGAACTTACAAATACCTTCAATGGTAAGTTTAAACGATTGGATTTGTCTACTTTGTCTCCAACAGTTGATACAAGATTTGGGAATTATAAAAATTTCCTACATCCCCTTGAGAATAGGTCTTTGTCTGTTCGTGAGGCAGCAAGAATTCAAGGATTTGGGGATGATTTTATTTTTCATGGCCCTATTCAAAAACAATATGAAATGATTGGGAATGCCGTACCGCCTCCATTATCTCGCTTCATTGCGAAAAATGTTAAAAAAATAATTGCAAATGAGCAATTTAAATGAAGCGTTGATTAGATGGTCGACCGAGGAAGATGGCAATGAGTTAATTGCTATTAATAATTTATTAGAATACCTTGGAGAAAACCTATACCATGATTATGAACCTGCCAGTGGCCCAGCATTAGAATATTATGCGAGGTTAAAAAAGTGGGTTTTTAATATATCGGATGATGCAAGCCAGCAAAATTTGCTGCGCATCGCACAACGTATTTTTTATGTAGGAAGAGAAGAATTTGGTTCACTTTATAGAACCGCGTTTAATAGTATCGTAACGAGATGGATAGTAGACCAAGAAAACATCAGTCTTTTTGATACAGATTGGGAAAGTCGCATTGCAGGAGGGATCAATTATTCTTGGTTTTGCCCTGTAACTGATAGTATGAGAATAAGTCAATTTTACCATGTAAATAACATCAGTTCAACTCATGAGTATCGGCCGGACTGGAGATCGCTTCATCGATTTGGCGATCCTGATAAAATCAAAAGTTATATTAAAAAAAGGAAAATTAAGTATATAGTATTATTAGAGGACTTTGTTGGCTCAGCAACACAGTCATTTGACTCCATTAAATTCGCATGTGGGATTGATGATAATGTTAAGGTGCTTTTTATTCCCTTGATTATTTGTAAGTCAGGAATAAAACGAATTATGGATGGGACTAGTGAGTTTGATCATTTCACAATGACTCCAGTAATGGTATTGGAAGATAGTTGTTTTGTAACCAAAAATCCGATTGCTGGTGAAGATAACCGAAATTCTGATTTTAGGAATTTGATTCAGTCATCAGTTCCTGAATATAAAGGTCAAAAATTCGGATTTGATGAAACTGGAAGCTTGTTGGTAATGTATACGAATACTCCAAACAATACACTTCCGATAATCCATTATGAGGCTGATCAAGTTTGGACTCCATTATTTAACAGACATCATCGTTCGAAGAAATGATCAATAACATTAATCCATTTCACGAATTGTATTTCACAGAGTCGATCGACTCTGATGATTTTGTGAAGCTATTTAGCGACGTATTGGTGGAGCCTGCTCTTCCGCTTTTCAAGCCTGGTAATGTAATTCTGAAAGGCTTACCAGGAAGTGGGAAGTCCATGATGCTAAATTTATTGAGGCCAAGCATAAGATTGGCATACAAAAAAGCTGGAATGAAATTCCCTGTCCCTGCTAGATACAATAAGTTTATTGGAGCAGGAATTAACTTAATTCGAAGCAGCATAAGTGATTTTGGCCAACGTCCTATTAATGGCAATAAAGAAGATGACATCAATGAACTATCCATCTACTTTGGGGATTTCCTAAACTATTGGATCTGCAAAGATATTATCGATTCAATCGAAGAGTTAGCTCCCGATTTATCAGAGGAAATAGGGATCAACTGGAATGCAAATTGCGTTGACTTATTTGTGTCGTCCCTGATCAAAGACGACTGCTGGTTCAATTATTTGGAAGGAGTAAAAGGTATAGCAGAGCTAAAAGACAGACTAAAGAGCAGGACAAATACTTATAGAGCTTATCTAAATTACAACCTTTCCGAATTACCTATAAATGTTCGTGAAACCAAAACTTCAATAGGAATACCTGTCATTTCGCTGGTACAAAAACTAAGAGAGTCAGGTGTTCTTAATAAGGATGTACAAGTATTTGTTAGAATTGATCAATTTGAAGAATTGACATGGCTTGATTATAGTATTGCTGAGTTAGGAAGCATATTTCAATCAGTGATACATAAACTACTTGCAATGAGGGACGCAACAGTGTCTTATAGAATTGGAACGCGTCCTTTTGATTGGCAACAGGGGTCTCAAAAAATCTTTGGAACTTCTGCTCAACTTGAAGCATTAAGAAATTATAAGGAGGTCTCAATAGAAGATATTTTTAGGAGGTCAGAATCCCAGAGAGGATATATATTCCCTGAATTTGCTGAAGATATTTTTGCTCGACGATTAGATTTTTCATTTCTGCCTTTCATTAAACATTCAAATAGTTTAATCCGACAAATTTTCGGACCCGGATTCTCTGCAAAAGAGAAAGCTACTCTTATTGTGAAAACTTCACGAGAGAAAATTATAACCCCTAAAAAAGAGTGGAACAAAAAATGGGTGGACTTTCTTCAAAGATTAGCTGTTGAAGACCCATTTTCTGCTAAGCTTGGAGAAGCTTGGGCTCTTCAACAAGGAAAATCTGAAATCACAAAAAACATCCCAACTAGTAGGCCTTACCCATGGGAGATTAAGCGATACTGGGTAAAGGAGCGTGCTGAGCAGGCAATAATGCAAATAGCCTCCAGAAGTAGGCAGGGTCTAATCTGGAGCGGGAAAGATGATCTACTTAATCTTAGCGGAGGAAATATTCTTGCATTCTTAAGTTTATGTCAACATATTTGGGAAGTATGGATGAGAGACCAAAAGATACAGTTTGAAAATCATATCCCTGAAATTGATTACTCTGTACAGACTCTGGGAGTTTTAGAGGCTAGCAGAAGGTGGTTTGAAAACATTAGTTCAACTAATGACGGAAAAGAAACAAAATTGTTTATCCTATATATCGGCAGCTTATTCTATAAGAACTTAACTGATGATGAAACTATGTCTTATCCTGGCGAGAATGGTTTTTCCATTGTTATCGAAGATCTAGAAAGTAATCATAAGGTTTCTAATTTTTTGAAAAGTGCTGCGGACAAAGGTAATTTGATAGTTCGACCTCATACTTCAAAAACAAAAGGAAAAAATAGAATGAAGTGGTATTTGAACCCAATACTTTCTCCTTACTTTAAAATACCTGCAATTCATACCAAGGAACCAATGTATATTACTATTGATATCCTTAACGAATGGCTCTTAAAATCAAAGGCATTTGAAGCTCCTTTAGTTAAGCAGAGTAGTAGTAGTAGTAGTAGTAGTAGTAGTCCCAAAAAGAACAAAGGAGATAATAACAAAGGTCAGATTAGAATTTTCGATTAATATGGCTAAATCAGTTTTTCGCCCATGGGGAAACCTTAATTGGTTGACCTCTAAATTGTCTGAAACTCAATGGTGTTTATATGGATGTCTTTCCACCGAAGAAAGGTGCCGGGCAGTATTTCAAAGTTTGGTTGAAAACAAAATTTTAGCGAGGGAGTTATTCGTTGAAATTAAAGATCCTGAGGAGACTGAAGAACATGAAATCCGCAGAACTGAAAACAAGGAGTCTTTACAGCAAATCAATCAGGCGTTAGAAATTGAAAGTCATTTTCTATTAGAGCCCTTGAATAAAATTGTAGATAGTATAACATTATTTTTGAAGCGTTCAAATGGTAATATTATTTTGGACATAAGCTGTTTGCCTAAGAGATTCTTTTTCCCCATAATTAAGTTCATTTTAAGGGAAAAGGAATTAAAGAACTTTATTGTGTGTTATACATCACCTGGCACATACCCTGAAACAAACCTTTCAGATAATCCTCAGCCTTGGATGCCTATCCCTAGTTTTAGATCTGATGACGAAGATGGAACTGAGGTCGCCATTATTGGCGTTGGCTTTATGCCTTTGGGCTTGCCAGATGTTCTTGGAAGTGATGGCAATAGAAAGAAGCAAGTCAGTTTGTTATTTCCATTCCCTCCAGGTCCTCCTTATTATCAAAGAACTTGGAACTTTGTTAAGGAAATTAATGAGTATCGTCCAATTCAAGCTAAAGAGTTAGTAAGAATAGATGCCAAAAATATCTCTGAAGTATTTGATAAAATCTGCGCAATTTCAGAAAACGGAAATAAAAAAGTACTGTTTGCTCCATTTGGCCCTAAGACATTTTCTCTTGCAATGTGCTTACATGCATGTCAAAGTAATTCATCAGTATATTACACTCAACCCATGTACTATAATCCTAACTATAGTGAAGGATATGGAGAAACTCTAGGTTATTCGATTGTATTGAATGGACAAAATTTGTATTCGCTTTAGTTCAGCAGCTCAATATTTTGCTTCATACCTTTCGTCTACAAGCTTTTGAAAAGTAGTAAAAAGTGATTGATCAGAAGTTTCGATACTATTCATCATAACCTTAAGTAAATCCGAAACATAATAATATCTCCAGTAATTGACTTTATTCGCTTCTTTAGAAGCATCATACATTTGACTAGTTGCAATCTTTATTAAAGTGTCAAATAGCTTCTCATAAAGTTTTTTGAGTTCTTTTCTCTCTCTTAAATAGGTGTTTCCAAACCCTTTTTGCATGATTCCGGTTATTTGGTAAATGTGGTTTCTTAAACCTTCATTTGCCTCCCCCGCAATACTGTCATCGCCATAAATAAGATGATCAATTAATGCCCCTTTCAAAACTATGATAGGCCTTATGTCTTCAAGAATTGCATAGAGTCTTCTTTTGTCCACTTCTAGCATCAAAATGCTCTCTTTCTGAGAATCAAAATGCTCTGCTAGATTAAGATTTAGTTGGGAATTTACAGCATTTGCAGTATTTGTCGATTGAAGTAAGTCAATCCTCATTAAATGCAGTTGAACTTGTTGAAGAGCTAATAACGAATCTAATTTTTCTAATTCATGTTCATGTTTTATTACAATTTGTCCTATTTGGGATAATACCGAATCTTGCTTTTTGTCATTTCTTGCAGCTTCCCAAGTGGCATCAGCAATCTGGCAGGATTTTATGCTAACCCAAATTCCAATAACAGTAAGTGTAAACATCATTGAATTAGTGCGAAAACAATAACGGACACATGAGTAAGCTTTTTTTCTAAAATGTCTAAGCCTTAGAATATTCTGTGGATTCATTCTTCATACTTAAACCTGCTCAAAATTGAAGCAATTGAAAATAATATTAGGCGACCTATTTCTTTCCCTGAATTATTAGCCTTTCCAAAAGCGAAATTTTTTCTTCCTTCTCCTTCAAAAGAGCTTCATATAACCTTTTATTTTCTTCCATAGCCTCAATCCATTTTTCTATCGGATTGAAATGACATTTATAGTTCTGTACATATGCAGCAGACTCATCCCTAAATGTGTTTGAGATAATACTGATCGTCGCATCCTCATTGAAATTCTTAATCGCATCGACCGGCACTTTCAATGTCTTTGCAATTGTCTCCAGCGTTTCCGGATCTATTGCATTTTTTTGCTCCATTAGTGAAACACTCTGTTGACTTATACCTAATGCCTCCGCAATAGTTTCCTGTTTTACCTGGAGTATCTCACGAAGACGCTTAACTGCCCGACCTTGATGTACTGTCTCTGCCATATTAATACATTGATATTTTTACAAATATAAACTTCTGGGGTAAGAATGAGAAAACCAGAACTACCTGGTAAAGTACAATTTTTTCCTGGTAAAAAACAGGTAAAATTGGTACTATACGGGCATTGTCCTTACTATTTTAGCTTGGTGATTGAAACAGGAAATTGAGGTACGATAGACCAGCCCAATGGATTAACCATCATCAGAAAACTCTTAAAATGACAATAGAGGTAAGGTTTATCAAAGATCAATAACAAATTGTATTTTTGCGATCCTTCATAACGTTGAAGTATCCCTTTACAAGTGTCTTGCTACCGTAAATTAGCACTTTCATGAGACGCAAGGCTTGTAGGATGGGATGCCTGTTTCGATACTGATGCAGGCACTCTCTTACTTGCGTCTTGGGCCGTGCTAAGCCTACGGTAGCGGTAAGTGGAGTGTCCTGCATCAGTATCTTTTTATGCCTGCCTGGACATTACTTACTCCACATTACATTTTTTCAAATTTCATTTCAATTATCCAGTAACGCTGGTTACTCGGTATGGCAAACCATTGCCCGTTGATCACCCTTTTTTAATTTTTTTGGTACATCCCAAAATGTGTCAAAAAAACGTATGTGCCTCGTAGATATTTGCCCTTTATAGGAGCGAAGCTATGAGAAGGAAATCCTTTGCCTGACCTAAAGGCTCTGAATTGTTATCGCCAATTACTGCGGGGGTATTCCTGCCGCCTGCATAGTCTTGATGCAGTTTTATAATAATCCGTACCCGTTTTAACCCTATGCCTATGCAGCGTCCTGTCAACATACTGATTGTGGATGACGTGTTCCAGTACAGAGCCGTCCTCGCCGAGTGCTTGCAGCGTTCCGGCTATCGCGTAACCGGGAGCTGTAGACACGATCAGAAGGCCATCGCAGGGGAGATCAGGAAAGGCATCCCGGTCGTGGCATTTATCAGTTTCAAAACAACTCGACTGAGTACCCTAAATACTTTTGAGTGGATACGAAAACAATACCCTCATCTGTTGCAAGTCATGACAACGCTGTATCCTTCTGCATGCGCTGACCGGGAAGCCAAACGCCTGAAAACAGAGGGGCTTATCGTTAAATCCATTGATACAGATAAAGCGATCAAAGCCTTGCTACAGGCCATTCTCCTATGACTTGCCTCTGAAACTATTTTCCGTTTACCGTTAAATGCTAATGCTATGCCCAAATGTTTGCAGGAAGTAGATGCTCACTTCCTGGCGCGGCTTCGCGCCCGTGAATTACCCGCAATTGGTGAACTGATCGATAATCAGGGAGCAGCCGTATATCAGGTCGTTTCATTATTGGAGAAAGATCCCAGTAAAGCTTATAACATCATGGTCACCACCTTTACCATTGCCCTGAATCTCATGGAAAGCTATTACCCAGGTCAGGGCAGCCTTTTCCGGTGGCTGCTTCAGATTGCCATTCCGCAGATAGAGGCAGAACCGAAAGAGATTATCGAAAAGCTGAATGTCTTAATCCAATCCCACCTGTAGCCTATGTCCCCTGTATTTACCCAATATCCGGCGACACCGGCACCATTTCATGAGGCGGCGTTCATTTACCATATCAATAACCTGCTTCGGATGAAGAAGGAGCTGGACGGCCTTGCCAAAAGGGTGATGTGGACGATTCCTGGAGACAAGCAGACCCGCTATTTCCCATCATCCTATTATTTATCGGCATTTACACTGTCTCACATACTGGACCGGCATTACCATAAAGTGCCGCGACACCCGGATAAGTCCAAATTCACGATCCCTATACCGGAGATCGTCCGATATATCCGGCTGGCCTTTCCGCAGCCAACAGGCCCTTTGATCGGCCATTGCCGGGAACGCATTTTGCCCATTGGGTTTACCATTGGGTGGAATGAAGAACAGGGGCCTTGTCAATCCATTAAAGTTGTCTCTGATTTGTATGGTAATATCCGGACTGCCTACCCAATCTGAGACAATATAAACCTGCTATTCATGAACAACAACTCGATCGGAAATAAGTATCCCTCTCAAGCCCATGCTGCTATCGGCGCTAATCTTCGAATTCTACGTCGTCATAAAAAAATTACTCGGGCAGCGGTCGCTTATGAAGCTCAGATTTCTGTCTCTACTCTGCGTAAACTGGAACTGGGAGATTGTGCATCAGTAAGTATTTTTCTGCTCTTTGACGTTTGCAGCTACTACCAGGTGGAGCCTCATACGATACTGATAGATGGGTACTATGACAACCCCTCTAATCTTCCAATACCGTAATTGGGTATCGTTTAACAGTAAACGGTAAGGAAGCTTTATTTTTTTCGGTAAATTAAGTGCATGAAAACTGCACCCTCATTTGCCCAAAACCGCCTGCAAGTGGTTCCCATCTTAGCCCAAAAGTTCATGCGTGATATGGAAGAGGTAATTGAACCATTTAATCTGTCCGCAAAGGTCCGTATCATTGAACATTTGATGCAAATGGTGCAAGGGTTCAGTGCGAACCCATCTGACGAACTAATCACAGAAAAATGGCAGGCAAATGAAGAGGTTCTCATCAAAGAGTTCGGAAAGACTTTTATGCCTTTTGTGAATAAGCATTTTCATGAATACTTCTATCGGGATTCAGTCATATTGCACAAGGATGTGTATCCCATTGAAGAGTACAATCAGCTCAAGCCAGCAGATACCGTTCTTTCAGAAAGCGAATATCAGAGCCTTTTGCAGATGTGCGGGAACCTATTGTTTAACGCTAAACGGTTTCTGTACCTGAGTATGGAACCAGCACCTACTGTAGTGCCGAATCAGGCGAGCCTCCCAGCGGAAACAGAAACTGAAGAAGCAGACAAGGTGTTTACTAAAGCCCGTCAGCTACTCGCCGTCTATATACTACTCAAGGCAGGGTTTAACGTTGAACACCGGGACGGACAATCGGTTGCTGATGTTGCCAGGCTGGCACATTTGCTGACCGGAACCAAGTTCACCACTATTCAGAACTCTGATATCTACAAGAAGTATCGGCTGATGCCGGAATATAAGCAGGGTGCAGCTTTGCTAAATGATCTGACCTTCATTCGTCCTTTTTTTGAAGCAATCCAGCTTGAATCTGCTTGCGGGTTAATTGATGAAATGAAAGCCTCTACCGAAAAGAAATTGAAAAGGAAATAATTCCCTTCCCATTTACTGCAAACGAAAATATAGGTATCCCTATAGGGCAGACCTATCCAATCCGATTGGGCACCTTTGGCGTATAACGTTAATCGCTACGTCTTATGCAAGCCTCTTCACAACAACAGCACCAATCCAATAGCCAGCAACAGCAACCCAACAATGGCACCAGTGCCAAATCCTGGTGGGATGACCTCGGCAGTAAGCTGAGTGGAGTTCCTCCTGATCCCGGCCATTGGGGAAAATGGCTGACCGTTCCATTTATTCCGGTTATAGGGTTGATTGCGCTGGGATACTTCTTGTATCGTACCAGAAAAGAGCTGATCGAAATTCATAACCAGCAAAAGCAAAGTGCAGGCAGTGAGTTAGCTATCCTCAAGAAGAAAGTGAAGAAGCTCAAAAAGCGAATGAAGCATTCCGAGGCTTCTGCCAAACCAACCCGTGCCATTATTGATTAAATCTACTCACTCATAAACCCACTCTTATGTTATCAAATGCTTTCATGACGCAGGCTACAGCCAGTTCGCACACCATCCCGATAGATCTGTTTCTCGATACCGTGCGTATTCTACTCAAGAATGCCATCGACTGGAAAGTGGAAGGCATCAATGAAAAGGAAAGTAGTCTGCTAATCCAAGTCCGTATTCCCGCCGGGAACAAAAGGCAGCAGCAGGCTTTGAATAATATACAGACGCTTCTAGAAGACTATGCGTATTTCACTAAAGGAGCGGCTGACTACAGCAACAACAGCTTTCTGGATCAAATGGAAGATTAATCCCCATCCTATGAATACAATATGCCAGCATTGCGGATCTACTATGCAATCCCAACGCGCCACAAAGAAATATTGCAGTGAACAGTGTAAGCAACAGGCATTCTATTTGAGAACCGGCTTGCAACTGAATACTGCCGGAAGCGTGCCTGTTCATCCGATTCCACTCGAAGACGATGAGCTGGGGCCAGAACCTTTAGAGTCGGACACAATAGAAGTCCGAAGGCCGCTTCCTGTATCAGAACCCAGTTATCAGCCAGAGTTTTCAGACCTGTTGGAAAGAGTCATTGAATACACCAATACCCATCCAGCCCATGAATTGTTTAGCGAACCTGAAAAGCACTGGACTTACCTCGGCAGGGAAAGTGCAAACTGGGTAAACCTGCGTTGGCGCAGCATTCTGGAAGCTCTATTGCATTACAGTAAGCTGTCTTCAGTAAAAGCTGGACGACTAATCGCTGTCACCGATGCACTGCAAGAGATGCAGCAGTCGTCTGAGTTTCGTTACCTCCCGGCCAGCTATCCCTTTGTTAAGGAGATCAGAGAGCTGTCAAACCGAATGACTTCTATCACTGCCGGTATGAAGTCAAAAGAAAGCGTCCAATACCGCATAACGTTACCTCGTAAAGCCATCATTATCGGAATGCGATTTCTGTTAGCTGGCGTGGTGCCGCTGGTTCCATTCGATCAACTTTCATTTGATCAATAATTATTTCATCAAAAAATATATCACAATGTCTACTACCATTATCACACGAAAGGAAATAAATGTACCTCTCGGCGCACTACTGGATGTTGCAGAACTACTGTTAGACAATGACCTGAACAGTACCATTATCGGCATAGATAGTCCCGCAGATGAAATTACTCTGGAGGTGGAATATGCCAAAAATGAAAAGCCTGTCATTCGCCAGATCCAACAACTGATTGAAGAGTATGAAGAGCAGGACGACGACGATGAATAAGTCTTAATTCTTTTTACCTGCCGTGACCCATTGGTCGCGGCTTTTCTCATTTATCCCATAATCCAAATTCTATATCGTATGAAAGACTTTCCAAAATTGCGCTCCGTCAGAGACTATGCCGCTTATGCTAAATCCATCAACCCAAAGAAAGAACCTCTCACTATTGAAAAACTGAGAACTTTTCCGGGATGTGAAAACTACAGTGATGAAGCAGCAGCAGCGATCCTGCTTACCATTGCGCAGCTCACCCATATCATGTTTGAGCTACAGATGGCCGGTGATATAGTCGAGGAACAACCCGGCATTGTCATTTCCCTGAACCCTAAACAACCTTTTATACCACTTCACACAAATACCAAAGCCGCATGAATACAAGTAATAATTTGGAGCTGTTTCAACAATGGTCAAAACGCCCAGTGCTACAGTACAGGAAAACGACCACCACCAAGCAATGCGTGGTGTATACCCGTGTATCTTCCAAAGAACAATATGATACTAATCTCAGTTTGGATTGGCAACGAAAAGCCATCGAAGAATACGCAAATAGAAACGATTTTCAGGTAGTAAGTTATTTCGGAGGAACATTCGAGAGCGCGAAAACCGACGGTCGGAAAGAGTTCCAAAGTATGATGGAGTTCATCAGGAAGAACAAAGAAAAGATCACCCATATCTTGGTGTATCTGCTGGATCGTTTCAGCCGCACAGGAGATGGCGCCATGAGGTTGGCGAAGGAGCTTCGGGAGAAATATGGTGTAACCATCATTGCTGTTACGCAGCCCATCGACACCAGCAACCCCGGCGGAGTATTTCAGCAGAATCTACAATTCCTGTTCAGTCAGTACGACAATGAACTACGCCGACAAAGAGCAATGGCAGGTATTCGGGAAAACCTCGAAAGAGGAATTTGGTGCAAGAGGCCACCGATGGGATATACTATTGTCAAAGAAGGCAAAGAACGAAAGATCATTGTTAATGCCATTGGCAAGAAATTACGCAAAGCATTTGAATGGAAAATCTCCGGAATGAAGAATGACGAGATCCTAAGCAAGCTACAAGCGATGGGGTTGAAGATGTACAAGCAGAAGCTCAGCGCTGTATTCTCCAATCCATTCTACTGCGGCATACTGGCGGATAAGATGCTCAATGGTAAATTGGTGGAGGGACAACAGGAGAAACTTATCTCGCATGAAACCTTCTTGTTGGTTAACAATATCCGCGCTGCCGCCAAAGGTAAATACGGCGTTACGCACAAGAAGGAGAATGAAGAATATCCATTGAAAGTCTTCATGCAATGTGATGGCTGTGGCCGCGGCTACACCGGCTATGTGGTCAAGAAAAAGAACAAGCGTAACGAAAGAGAATATCATTTCCATTATTATAAATGCCGGTCAAGAGGCTGTTGCTGCAACCGACAAACCCAACTTGTCAACGATCAGTTCAAAGCATACCTGGAAGGCTATATGATCAAACCTGAAATGATTGCGCCCATCCTGTACCAGATGAACTATGCCTTTGATCAGTATTTCGACAACCAGGAAAAGAACCTGCAAACACTCGAAGATAGAATAGGAGAGGTCGATAAAAAGATCGCTAATCTCGAAGACGAACACTACATCGAAAAGAAAATACCGGAAGCAACCTTCCACAGATTACTCACTAAACTCGAAGAAGAGAAGAAGCAAATCCGGGAGGAAATGGTGCCAGCCAACTTTGACAGTTCTAACCTAAAAAAGTACTTTGAAGTCGGCCTCAAACTCTCCACGAAACTCGCGCCCACATGGCATTCCAGCCCAGTCGCCATAAAAGAGAAGATTCAAAAAGCCATCTTTCCGAAAGGAATAGTATACAATTTCAAAAAAGGAACATTTCTAACAAATGAAGTAAATCCGGTCTTCGCCTGTATCGCAGACCTGGCGGCCATTACAGCAGATCCTAAAAACAAACAAGGCAGCATTTCTGCTGCCTTGTCTCGTTTGGTCGGGTGGACTGGATTCGAACCAGCGACCCCTTGCACCCCATACAAGTGCGCTACCGGGCTGCGCCACCACCCGAACGATGATTAATCGGGGTGCAAATATAGGGGTATTCTCATTATTAAACTATACCTCAACCATTTAGTTGAAATTTTTTTTCTAATTCCTACATTATCAAAACAAAAAAAGTGCACCAGTTTCCTGATGCACTTCTATTCAAAATATTATCAATCTTATCTTACCACTGATTCCACCACTTCCACAATTGCCGCAATCAATCCTGCATCCAGCCTTTTCGCATCCGGGTGATCAGGATCCACCAGCATCGCACGATAATTCTTTTCTTCATCGGGTTCCAGCACTATTTCAACACCATCAACATCCACCAATATCCTGTGCGTATAACCGGTCTGCTGCAACCGGGCAGGGAAGGAGAGTTCTTTACCTTTCCAGGTAACGGGGATCTCAATTTCACTCATACAAACTAATTAGCTACCCCTGGTGCCGCCGGTCTTGGTAACCTTCTTATTGAATCCGCCGCCAACTTTACCACCAGGTTTGCTGATGAACTTGGAGCCGGAACCGCCCACCATATTATTATTGTTGTTCTTTTTTCCTTTTTTGTCGTTCTTCTTATTGTTGTTTGACGTAAGGGACATACTGTTACAATTTTTGTTCGTAACAAATATAATAGTTCCCTGTTAATTCGGAAGGTCTCCGGTATATCCGGATTACGTTTTAACGTTCTTTCTCTGTAATTTGCTGAAAATACAGGTTTATGAAATCATCCGGACTGGCAGTATTGTTAACCCTCGGCTCGCTCTTTTCCTTTGCCCAGGCGCCCAAAACCACCGCAAAGCCCAAACCCGTAACCAAAACTGCCACAAAACCTAACGCCACCCCCAAAACCCTCCTCTGGGAGATCTCCGGTAACGGAATGGCCAAGCCTTCCTACCTTTTCGGCACTATGCATATCCTCTGCGAAGCAGACGCCACCCTCAGCGAAAACCTCAAAAAGATCATCCAAAGCAGCGACCTTATCTGTTTTGAGCTGGACATGGATAACCTGGAGGAATTGATGGGCTTCATGAAATATGCCCGCATGAACGATAACCAGAAACTGCAGGACTTCCTCACCGAAGCTGAGTTTGCGCGCATCGAAAAATATTTTTCAGAGAATAAGATGATGCTGCCCTTCAGCATGCTCACCACATTGAAGCCCTACTTCGTTTCCGGCCTCATTTCCGAAAGGATCATGGACTGCCCCAAAAAGAAATCCATGGAAGAGATGATCATGACCGAAGGCAAGAAACACAACAAAGAGATCAAAGGTATCGAGACCGTTGCCTACCAGGCCGGCCTGTTCGACAGCATCCCTTATCAAAAACAGGCAAAAGACCTCCTGTCTTATATCGATAGCATCGACACCTATAAAAAGACCACCCTCAAACTGGCCGAAGTTTATAAAAAGCAGGACCTCTCCCAGATGGATTCCCTCATCGTCAAAAGCGATCCCGGCATGGAGCAATTCATGGACATCTTGCTCTATAACCGCAATATCAACTGGAGCCACGATATCTTCAATATCTCCCAGGATGGCCGCCAGACCGTGCTTTTCGCTGTAGGAGCGGGGCACCTGGCAGGAGATAAGGGCGTGCTGGCACTACTCCGCAAAAAAGGGTACAAACTGAAGCCGCTGCCCAACTGATAAGCCCGTCAGGCCGCAAATCCTGCGGATACTTCCCGTCAAAAGGATATTCCTTTTGGCCGTTGGACTTTATTTCCGCAAATTTGCCTCCGTTTTATGTTACCTATCCAAGATTTATACCCGCTGCTCACCACACCACGCAAAGTGGTGATCACCATGCATCAGAAGCCTGATGCAGACGCCATGGGATCCGCCCTGGGACTTTATCATTTCCTGGTTCAACTGGGCCACCACGTTACTGTGGTCTCCCCAACCAACTGGGCCAAATGGCTCAACTGGATGCCGGGCTGCAATAAAGTAGTGGACTTCGAGCTCACCAGGGAGAAGGCCAATGATATTCTCAAAGAAGCTGAATGGATCTTCTGCCTGGATTTCAACATCCTCCTTCGCACCAAGAACATGGCGCCCATCATCAAAGCGCTCGATGTTACACGCATCCTCATAGATCACCACGCACAGCCCGATACGCCCACATTCGCGTATGGTATCTCCGATACCACCAAGAGCTCAACCAGTGAAATGATCTACGACTTCATCGTGGAAGCAGGATACAAACATCTCGTGAACAACGAAGTGGCCCAATGCCTCTACGCAGGCGTAATGACCGATACCGGATCATTTCGCTTCCCTGCAGCAAGCGCAGCGGTACACCGTATGATCGCAGATTTTAAAGACCAGGGACTTGACCATACCAAAGTTCATGAGCATATTTATGATAACTATCTCGAGAACAGGTTGCGATTCATAGGCCATGTACTCCTGCACCGCATGGAAGTGTTCTATGAATACAATACTGCACTCATCGCTATCCCCAAAAAAGACCTCCTGCGCTATGAGATCAAAACCGGCGATACCGAAGGTCTGGTGAACTATCCGCTCAGCATCCAGGGAATTCGGCTGGCCGCGATCGTTATAGACAGGGATGAAGAAAGAAAATGGAGCTTCCGCAGCAAAGGCGACTTTGATGTGAACACATTCGCCAGGAAATATTTCGAAGGCGGTGGTCACTTCAACGCAGCCGGCGGAAGAAGCAGCGCATCACTGGATGAAACCGTGGAGCATTTCATGCAGGCCATCCAGGAAAATGAAGCCGCTCTCCAGGAAGAAAGAACATCATCTAACAAAAAACAATAAAGAAGTAATTAATAATTTTCCAGCATGAAAAAAACAACCATTCTTCTCAGTGGCCTGGCAATCGCCCTTGGTTTCGCTGCCTGTTCAGGCGGTGGCTCTTTCAAGAAGACCAGGAGCGGTCTGATGTACAAGATCCAGTCTGACGACAAGAACCAGCCTGTGGTTAAACGTGGTAATATCCTCAAATTATACTTCCAGCAAAAATCTGGTGACACAACTTTTGGCGACAACTACGGTAAAATGCCTTTGTATGCACCGGTTGATTCTGTAGGCTCCACTTACAACCCCGCTGAGATCTTCGTTCTCCTACGTAAAGGCGACAGCGCTACTGTAGTGCTGGTGCCCGATACGCTCCTGAAGAAAGGAGCACAACTGCCTCCCTTCATCAAACGTAAAGACAAGATCGTTCTCAGTTTCCGCGTAGCCGACGTATTCACCAGCGACAGCCTGGCTGAAGTAGACCGCAACGCTGAAATGATGAAAGAACAGGCACGCGTGAAAACAGAAGCGGAAGGACAAAAAGTGAAAGATGCTGCCGGCCTGGATGCATACGTGAAGAAGAACAACCTCACTGTACAGAAAACTCCCAACGGCGTTTACTATCATATCACTTCCACTCAGAATGGTGCAGCTATCGATACCGGTGATATGGTGTCTATCAAATACACTGGTTATACCACTGAAGGAAAATATTTCGATTCCAACATGGACAGCACCAAACAAACCCAGCCTCACAGCATGGAGCCATTCAGCTTCCAGGCCGCTGGTCAGGGCGCTATCCCCGGTATGACTGAAGCTATCCTCTTCTTCAAGAAAGGAGACAAAGGCCGCATGCTCATCCCATCTGTTCTGGCTTACGGCGCCAACCCACAACCAGGCGGCCCCATCAAGCCTAACGAAAACCTGATCTTCGATATCGAAGTGGTGGACGTGAAGAAACGTTCTGAAGCTCCGGCTCCAGGCGCAGCCCCTCACGCAGGACACTAATCATTATTAAATTCATAAAGCAAAAGGTTGCATCTTTCATGGTGCAACCTTTTCTTTTGCTGCTGGCAGTCGCTCGCCTCCGGCGAGTGACTTTTGTTTAGTCGCCTCCGGCGACGCGGTGTTCGCCGGAGGCGAACCATTAGAAGTCACTCGCCGGAGGCGAGCGACTGGGCACACCCTGAGTAATTTCGTCAGCCGGAATACGCCTCAAATAGTTTCACCGCTTCCACCGCTTCCTTCACATCATGCACCCGCAAAATATGCGCACCGTTCATTAGTCCTATGGTGTTAAGTACTGTTGTGCCATTCAACGCCTCAGCAGCTTTGACCTCCAGCGTTCTGTTGATCAGTCCTTTTCTTGAAATGCCGAGCAATACCGGCTTGCCCAGCTCGCCAAATATTTTCAGGTTTCGTATCAGTTCAAAATTATGTGCATCCGTCTTACCGAAACCGATACCGGGATCCAGGATGATATCATTAATTCCCGCTTTCCGGCAGAATTCCATTTTCTGAATGAAATAATCCAGCACTTCGCGGGTCACATCTTCGTATACTGGATCCTGTTGCATATTATCCGGCGTTCCCTGCATATGCATCGCGATATATGGAACACGTAACTGACCAACAGTTGTGATCATCTCATCGTCCATATCACCGCTGCTGATATCATTCACAATGGCCGCGCCAGCTTTTACAGCGGCTTCCGCCACTTTCGCATAATAGGTGTCGATGGAAATGATGGTATCAGGGAAAGCTTTTACAATAGCTTCAATTGCTGGCGCCACGCGGTCGGTTTCTTCCTGGGCAGAGATCCGTTCGCTGCCCGGACGGGTTGATTGTCCACCTATATCCAGCATCCCCGCGCCATCCTGTAACATGCGCTCCGCCTGCTGTACAGCCGTATCTGCCATAACACGGCTGCCGCTATAAAAGGAATCCGGCGTTACATTGATGATGCCCATCACCACTGGTTTATTCATTTCCAATATCCTGCCCGAACAATTCAGTGTAAACATTTGTACTTTGTTACTTATTTTTAGGCCCTAAAGGTACCATCATTCTTACTATGACGAATCAGCAATACGACGAGGTAGTTCAATCCTGCAAAGATATCTTTCTGAAAAAGGCCAGCGATTACGGCACCAGCTGGCGCGTGCTGCGGCCCATCAGCATCATGGACCAGATCTTCATCAAGGCACAGCGCATCCGCACCATCCAGGAAACAAAGACCAACAAAGTAGGAGAGGACATCACCGGCGAATTCATGGCCATGGTGAATTACGGCATCATCGGGCTGATCCAGATGGATAAGAAAGACGCCACCGTGGAAGACCTGCCCGTTGCTGAAGTGGAAAGACTGTACAACCAGAAGATCGGTTTCGTGAAGAATGTAATGGAAGCCAAGAACCACGATTACGGCGAAGCATGGCGCTCTCTCAGCCAGGAAAGCCTGGTAGACCTCATTCTCGTGAAGCTCATCCGCATCCGCCAGATCCTGCAGAACGATGGCAAAACCATCATCAGCGAAGGCATCGATGCCAATTATGTAGACATTATCAACTATTCCATCTTTGCGCTTATCCTCATCAGAGAGGGTAAGCACCAGGGATAAATCCAAATAATCCGGCCTCTATCACTGAAAATATTCACAGCAATGAAAACCTTCCTGAACATTTCGCGCATTATCGTAGGCGTTCTATTTATTTTCTCAGGACTTGTGAAAGCCAATGATCCCCTCGGTCTCAGCTATAAGATGCAGGAGTTCTTCGAGATCTGGAACATGCACTGGCTCAACGATTACACCCTCACATTCTCCATCCTCATGATCACTTTCGAGATCATCGCTGGCGTGGCAGTACTGGTGGGCTACAAAATGCGACTCTTCAGCTGGTTGCTCCTGCTGCTGATCATCTTCTTTACTTTCCTTACCGGTTATGCGCTTTTCTCCGGGAAAGTGCGAGAATGCGGCTGCTTCGGCGATTGCATTCCTCTCACAGCAGACCAGAGTTTCATGAAAGACCTCTTCCTGCTGGTGCTCATCATTCCCATCTTCCTTCATAGTAATCGTATCAAACCCTCGCTCAGCGTGCGGAACAGCATACTGGTCCTTTTCTTCTCCACCGTGCTCACCATCGCCCTGCAATGGTTTGTACTGCTGCATTTACCCGTGGTTGATTGTCTGCCTTATAAGATCGGCAACAATATCCCTGAAGGCATGAAACCGCCTGCCGGCTCCATTCCGGACAGCACAGTGATCAATTTTGTATATAAGAAAGATGGAAAAGAAGTGGAATTCACCGCCGAATCATTCCCCGATGATTTCGACGACAGCATCTATACATTCGTGAAACGATACGATAAAGTGGTGCGCAAAGGAAATGCTTCACCAAAGATCAAAGACTTCGCCCTCAAAACTTATTGGGGTAACGACACCACCGATGCCCTGATGTCGGAAGACAAGTACCAGCTCTATCTCTTTGTGAAGAATGATTACAAACATGGTAACTGGCCCGGCATCATGAATATTGTGATCAGCACTGCCAGAGGCAAAAAAATAGAACCCTTCCTGGTTACCAGTATTCCTTTCGAAACACTGAAAGAGAACCCGCTGAAAGTGTTCACCCAAATGACGCCGCTGGCCTGCGATGCAGTTGCCATCAAAACCGCCGCCAGGGCCAATCCAACACTGATGCTGGTGAAGAATGGAAACATCCTCGGCAAATGGGCTTATTCAGACCTGGAACGCGCCGTGAAAGTATTGCAGGAACTGCCCGCTCAACCCGGGGAGCCTGCAGACACACAAACCTATGAGCCCATCCCGGACAGCCTGCAGCAGAGCAGCAGTCCGAAATTCTCTGCGTCTGAATAGGCCAGGTTTTGCAGATCAGTTCGTATTGCTTAGCTTCAACCATCAACTGCAAACATGATCAAGTACATTACCAGGCGGATCTTCTATGGCATCCTCGTGATGCTGGGCGTGGTAGTGGTGGTATTCTTCCTGTTCCAGGGCTTCGGTGATCCCAGTCGGTTGATCATGGGACAACGCGCCGATGCCGCCACGCAGGAAAATATTCGCAAGGAACTGTACCTGGATCAACCCAAATACAAACAATTCTTTTTATACCTCAATGATATTTCGCCCATTGCTATTCATACAAAGGCGGATATAGAAAAGAAACAGCTCAAAGGCTTTTTCTTGGGGGGTGATACGAAATTTGGCGTGAAAGTGCCGTACCTGCGCCGCTCTTATCAAACCAAAAAAGATGTGTGGACGGTATTGATGGAAGCCTTGCCGGGAACCATCATCCTCGCGATAGCAGCTATGTTCATCGCGATTGCATTAGGCATTCCTCTGGGCATACTTGCCGCCGTGAAGAAAAACACATGGATGGACACAAGCGCTGTGTTCACCAGTGTGCTCGGTATTTCCGCGCCATCATTTTTTATGGGGATCGTTGTGGCGTATCTCTTCGGTTTCTTATTAAGCGATATAACCGGTCTGCACATGACCGGAAGCTGGTTCGATATCGATGAAACAACAGGGGAGCGATACTGGAGTATGCAGAACCTGATACTGCCGGCGTTTACACTGGGAATCCGCCCGCTGGCTATCATTACACAACTTACCCGTAGCTCCATGCTGGACGTACTTACGCAGGACTATATCCGAACTGCTTGCGCAAAGGGATTGAGCAAAAGGGTAGTTATCTGGCGTCATGCCCTGCGCAATGCGCTCAATCCTGTTATTACTGCTATTACCGGCTGGTTTGCGGAATTGCTGGCCGGTGCTTTTTTTGTGGAGTATATCTTCGGTTGGAAAGGGATCGGGAAAGTAACAGTGGATGCACTGGAAAAACTTGACTTTCCGGTGGTAATGGGATCAGTATTGATTTCTTCTTTTTTCTTTATTGTGATTGGGATACTGGCAGACCTGCTTTATGGAATTGTGGACCCGCGGGTGAAGACCCAATAATTCGTTATTACCAGGTGTTTACATTGATACCTATATGATTCGAAATGAATAAGTTCCTTTTGATATTATTTTATTCTTTTATTAGCTGTGCGTCTTTAGGGCAGTCTGGTGTAAATGAATACAAAAAAATGATTGACTCTGCTATTATAATGCAGCCGGCTCAGTTAGAAGGAAATGTCTATTTGATCGATCAAAATAATCAACCTTACATTTTAGAATCTGACAAAAGTGAACAAAAATTTAAGTCAATTTCAATTGAAGCAAAAGAAAATAGAAAGTTGATAAAGCGTGGGATTAGAATATGGAAAATTTTGCCAGTCTTAAATAAGAATCAATTGATGATTACCATAGTAGACTTTTACGTTTCATATCGAAGAAAAAACTATAATTTCTTAAACGGTGGTGGGGCCAATATCAAGTTTGAATACTCTTGTGAAGAGAAGCAATGGATTTTAATTGAATCTAATTGGTTGGGCATATGAAGTTTATGAAACTTTTAATCTTCAATAATAATTATCCCGACAATCCGCCAACCGACCAGTTGACTGCAGCAGTCTGCGGAAGAGAATTCATGAGGCAGGTGGATCACCTGATCACCACCTCCCGCACGGTATTATCACCGAGCAATTCATTCACCCTTGTTTTAATCTGGTCTTTTTGGTAAAGTAATTCCTGTTTGAGGGGAGCAACAGTTGTATTAATATAAAGCGTGGTTCCGTGGATCTCGATCTTCTCAGTGTATTTAGCGATGGTCTTGCCCATGATCTGTTCCCATACATCTTCTATCTGTAATGCCTGAATGGAGCCTTTGATCCTGCTGCGGTTCAGGAAATGTTTCATGGCATCGCCCAGAGAATATTCACCCATACGTATAACTTATGATCCAAAGGTAAACAACTTATTCTGCTTCCTGTAATGAAATTACCTGGTATTGCTGCTTCAACGCATCGAAGTGATTGCGGATGCGTTCTTCATGTGTATCTGTGAGAAAAATTTGTCCATCATTCTGCACACATACCCAGGCGAGTAAATTGTGCATGCGGTGTTCATCCAGTTTCTCAAACACATCGTCCAGCAGCAGGAGGGGAGTGAAGCCCTTGTGTTTTTTCAATAACTCGAATTCCGCCAGTTTCATCGCGAACAATAAACTCTTGCGCTGTCCCTGTGATGCCAGGTTCTTGAATGCCTGTTGCTTCAGCATGATATCGAGATCATCTTTATGCACTCCGGCGTTTGTCCGTTGCAGTAATATATCTTTTTGCCGCATGCGCTGCAATAACTGCGGGAAAGATTCTTTCAGCAGCTGGCTTTCATATTCCAGATCCAGTTCTTCATCAGTAGCCGCGATCTGTTTATAGAAATTCTTTATAGACGGGATCAGCTCAGCCAGGAATTCCTTTCGTTTACTGAAAACATATTCTCCGAACTGAATGAGTTGCTGATCATAAACATCCAGCAGACCAGTATCGCGTATATTCTTTTCCGCCATGGATTTGAGGAAACCATTGCGTTGCTGGAGTACACGGTTATAATCGATGAGTTGTGTGAGATAAAAACCATCCAGCTGGGAGAGGAGGGCGTCTGTGAACCGCCTTCTTTCTTCGCTTCCTTCCATGATGATGCGGATATCATCGGGAGCGATGATCACGCAGGGATACCGGCCCACGTGGCGGGCGAATTTTTCGTAGAGCTCCCCTTCGAGATAAAATTCCTTTTTTCCATTTTCCCGGAGTATGCAGACGGCCTCTTCCTTACGCCCCTGCAATTCCATATTGGCCACAAGGCGGAAACCCGAGCTCCCATGTTGTACATGGGAATTGTCTGACCTTCCAAAATAGCTTTTGGTAAAGCAGCAATAATAGATGGCGTCCAGGAGGTTGGTCTTGCCCACGCCGTTCCGGCCGCAGATGCCTACGATCCTTTCGGAGAAGTCAAACTCTCTGTGGGTATAGTTCTTGAACTGTACCAGCGATATGGAGTGGAGAAACAACAATGGATCAAAATTACTGTACAGGTTATCAACCTTTAAGCGTTTTCTGCGAAGGATTAAACCGAATTGCAAATATTGCCCTTTTTTCCCTTTATCCCCTTATCTTTGCCCCTCAAATTTTTGAACTGTGGCCACTAAATTCTCAAAAGAAACTTACCTGTACTGGTACGAGCTGATGCAACTGATCCGTCAGTTTGAGCTGACTGCCGAGGAAAAATACAAGATGGAAGGCAAGATCCGTGGTTTTTTCCATGCCTATGTAGGCCAGGAAGCCATTGCAGCCGGCTGTATGACCGCTACCCGCCAGGAAGACCCCTTCGTTACCGCTTACCGTGATCATGGACTGGGCCTTGCCAAAGGTATAAGCCCTGAGTCCTGCATGGCTGAACTCTATGGAAAAGCTACCGGATGCTCTAAAGGTAAAGGTGGCAGTATGCACTTCTTCGGAAAGAACGAGTACTTTTTCGGCGGTCACGGTATCGTGGGCGCACAGATCGGTACAGGTGCAGGACTCGCTTTTGCTGAAAAATACAAGGGCACAGACAATGTTTGCCTGACCTATTTTGGCGACGGCGCCGCCCGTCAGGGTATGCTCCATGAAGTGTTCAACATGGCCATGACCTGGAAACTTCCCGTGATCTTCATTTGTGAGAACAACCACTATGCGATGGGTACCTCTGTTGAGCGTACCTCCAACATCGTGGACATCTATAAACTGGCAGACGCTTATGAAATGCCCGCTGATTCAGTGGATGGCATGAGCGCCGAAGCCGTACATGAAGCCGTTTCCCGCGCCGTGAAAAGAGCACGCGAAGGAGATGGCCCAACCCTGCTGGAGATCAAGACCTACCGTTATAAAGGTCACTCTATCTCTGACCCTCAGAAATACCGCACCAAGGAAGAAGTGGAAGAATACAAACAGCGCGATCCTATCAGCCTGGTAAAAGCCACCATCCTGCAGAATAAATTCTCTACTGAAGCAGACCTGGAAGCCATCGATAAACGCGTGGCCGAGAAAGTGGAAGCATCCGTTAAATTTGCCGAGGAATCTCCCTGGCCGGATGACAGCGAAGTACTGAAAGATATCGTAATGCAACCCGATTATCCATTTATCATGGACTAATCTGCTTAATTAAACAACCTTAAACACAACTCTTGCCAAATGGCTACAGAAGTAAAGCAAACCGAACAAACAACAGCGCCAGTACAAAAATCTGCTGAAGACAGATTTGCCAATACCTTCGAAGGGTTCTGGCAGAAGAACGGCAAAAAAGTATCCATCGGAATACTGGCCGTGGTGCTGCTTGTAGCCGGGTATTTTGCTTACAATAATTTCGTGAAAGCACCTGAGAACGTGAAAGCCGGCAATGCCATGTGGAAAGCCGAGTCAAACTTCAGGAACGATTCTTTCGCACTCGCTCTCAATGGCGACGGTTCCGCTGCCAATCCTGGTTTCCTCAAAGTGATCAGCAAATACGGTGGCACCAAAACTGCCAACCTCGCTAAATTCTATGCAGGCGCCTGCTATCTCCAGATCGGGGATTTCAACAACGCCGTTAAATACCTGAACGATTATTCTTCCACTTCAGAAGTACTCAACGTAAGAGTGTATGGCCTTCTCGGCGATGCTTACTCTGAACTGGGCAAGAAAGATCAGGCTGTAGAGAATTACAAAAAAGCAGGCAAGGCTTTTGCAGATGATACTTTCAATTCATCTGAATACCTTTACCGTGCAGCCGTACTGCTGGCCGATCAGAACAAGACAGCAGATGCCATCGCGCTCCTGAAGGAGATCAAAAAGAACTTCCCGATGACGCCGCGCGGTGTAGAGGCCGACAAGCTCATGGCTAAACTCGGTGAGACAAAATAGAACCATTCAATATGGCAGAAGTTAGTAACAGCAAGTTATTTCAAATAGATACGGGCATTCTTCAAAAGGATGCCTGTATTGTTATTGTGAAAACCGAATGGAATGCTACTGTTGTGGATGAGCTGGAAAAGGGCGCCATCCGCATACTGAATGAACAGGGCATTACTGATATCCGTACCGTTGTAGTGCCCGGCGCTTTCGAGATCCCTTTCGGCGTAAAAGCGTACTGGGATGCCAACAAACACAAGAGCAACCGCCCCTGCGCCATTATCACATTCGGTTGTGTGCTCCGCGGGGATACGCCACATTTCGAATATGTTTGCCGCGCCGTTACCGATGGCGTGCTGCAACTCAATCTGCAACTGCCCGTTCCCGTTATCTTCGGCGTACTCACGGTAGACAACCAGCTGCAGGCCGATGAACGAATCGGAGGCCGCCATGGCCACAAAGGAGAAGAAGCGGCCATCACCGCCGTGAAAATGATAGCGCTGAACAACTCTTTCAAACAGTAAAATGAAGGTTCAACTCTTTATACCCTGCTTCATAGATCAGCTCTACCCCCAAACCGCTTTCAATATGGTGAAGGTTTTGGAGAAAGCAGGTTGTACTGTTGAATACAATTCCAACCAGACCTGTTGCGGCCAGCCAGCCTTCAATGCAGGTTTCTGGGACGATGCCAAGGAGGTCTGCACCAAATTCCTCAAAGACTTCGACGGATCAGATTACATAGTGGCGCCCAGCGCTTCCTGTACAGGCTTCGTTCGTAATTATTACCCGAAACTCTTCGATAATTCCTCCCATCACAATGATGTGAAACACCTCCGGGACCGGACTTTCGAGTTTTCAGAATTCCTCGTGAACGTGCTGAAGATCGAAAACCTGGGAGCGAAGCTGGACCTCAAAGCCACTTATCACGATTCCTGCGCCGGACTCCGCGAATGCAAGATCAAGGAAGAGCCCCGCAAATTATTGGGAAATGTCAAAGGACTGGAACTGGTAGAGATGAAAGATGTGGAAACCTGCTGCGGATTCGGCGGAACTTTCGCAGTGAAATTCGAGCCCATCTCCATCGGAATGGCAGACCAGAAAATTAGCAATGCCCGCGAAAGCGGCGCCCAGTGCATCATTTCAACCGACCATAGCTGTCTCATGCACCTGGACGGATACATCCGTCACAAAGGTCTCCCCATGAAGACCATGCATATCGCCGACGTACTCGCCAGCGGCTGGTAATTCCGTTTAGCCATTTATCAAATTGTTCCTCCTGCTTGAGGTTATGTTTGTATATTCAGTGGCACTAAAACGGCATTTATCATGAAAAAACTCCTACTATTATTTCTGTTATCGGGACCAGTGCTGCTTGTGAGCTATGCGCAGAAGAAGAACAAGAACAAAGAAAAAGACAAAGCACCTGTTCCCGCTGCGGTGGCAGACACCGCCAAACCCAAAAAACCGGCCGGGATCAAAGATAAAGTGAAGACCAGCCGTAAGGTAGATGGCCTCTTCACCATCTACCAGGATACTGCCACCGGCAGTGTGCAGTTGTATATCAAAAAAAGCCAGCTCGGAAAAGATTATATCTACCAGAGTTTCTCCGTAAATGGACCTACCACACTCTTCCTGAACCAGGGCATGCACCGCACCACCTTCGTGTTCAAAGTGGAGAAAGCATTTGATAAACTGGAGTTCTCACAGGTGAATACAAACTTCTACTATAATCCTGCTGATGCTGTGAGCAAAACCTGGAACGTAGACAAACCCGAAGCCATATTCCATGTAGAGAAGATAAGCGCCCAGGATGATGACGGCTTCCTGGTAAGCGCAGACGGACTTTTCATCAGTGAAAAAATGGACAATGTGAAACCAAATTTCGGGCCCAGTCCATTTGCCGCAATGATGTTCAACCTTGGTGGTCTGAATCCCGCCAAATCGAAATACCATGCCATCCGCTCTTTCCCTAATAACACAGATATCGTAGTGGATATGGCATACGACAATCCGAATATCACTGCGCAGTCTGGTCCGGACATTACGGATGGCCGTTATGTGCGCGTTCGTATGCAGCACACGCTCATCGAAATGCCGCAGAACGATTACAAACCAAGGCTGGACGATCCGCGCGTTGGTTATTTCACCGAGAACGTTACCAATCTCACTACTATCAGTCCAACCCCCTACAAGGACCTGATCCATCGCTGGAACCTGAAGAAGAAAGATCCCAATGCAGCCGTGAGCGAGCCGGTTCAACCACTCGTTTACTGGGTAGAGAATACTACGCCTGTTGAATACCGCGACGCTATCGTTGAAGCTGGACATAAATGGAACGAGGCTTTCGAGAAAGCAGGTTTCAAAAATGCCGTGCAGATGAAGATCATGCCAGACGATGCCACCTGGAACCCTGATGATATCCGTTATAACGTGATCCGCTGGGTAGCCAGTGCACAACCGAGTTATGGCGCTATCGGGCCCAGCTTCGTGAATCCGAGAACAGGGGAGATCCTGGGTGCGGACATCACCATCGAATGGGCCTCCGGAAGCGGCACCATCAACCAGGATGAGCTTTTCAAAGCTGGTCCATCCATGCAGATGATCAAAGATCTCTTCACCAAAGAAGAAGAAGTGGAAATGCATGTGCCTGGTATGAAACACAGTCATCTCGCTACCTGTACACTGGCGCAGGAACTGAAAGCACAGTTCGTTGCCGGCACTACCATGCTGGACGCTGCCGATGCTTCTCCCGCTGAATTGCGCGAGATGCACAAACAGTTCCTCACTTACCTGGTGATGCACGAAATGGGCCACACACTCGGCCTCAACCACAACATGAAAGCATCACAGATGCTGAGCCCCGCTGAGATCAACAATACTGCCATCACACACAAGATCGGAACAATGGGTTCCGTGATGGATTATCCCGCCGTGAACATCGCAGCAGACAAATCCAAACAGGGCGACTACTATACAACAAAAGCAGGCCCTTATGATATCTGGGCTATCGAATATGGTTATGCGGAATTCTCACCTGCCGAAGAAGCAGAAGGACTGAAGAAGATCCTGAGCCGCAGCACCGATCCCCAGCTCACTTTCGGTAATGATGGTGACGATATGCGCGCTCCCGGTAAAGCCATCGATCCCCGCGTGAACATCATGGACCATACCAATGATGCCATCGCATATGCCGAAGACCGCTTCAGGATCGTGAACAATACCATCCCGAAGCTGGTGGGCAAATACAGTAAAAATGGACAATCCTATGCTGAGCTGAGAGCCCGTTATGGCAACCTCATCGCACAAAGGATGAACATGTTCTCTGCTGTGAGCCGCTATATTGGTGGTGTGTATGTAGACAGGAGTTTCCCTGAGCAGAAATCTGCCACCAAACCATTCACGCCTGTACCACTGGCCACTCAGAAAAAAGCGATGGAAGTGCTGACCAAATATGCGTTTGCACCCAATGCATTCGATGCCGATGCACAGGTGTATCCTTACCTGCAGATGCAGCGTCGTGGATTCAACCAACCCCAGGCTGGTGAAGACTTCCGTGCAACAGCCAATGTGCTGCAAATGCAGGCCAACGGCGCCCTGGCGCATATCCTGCACCCGAACACTTTGCAGCGTATCACCAACAGCCGCCTGTACGGAAACCAGTACAGCGTTGCAGATGTTATGAATGATCTTCAAAAAGGGATCTTCGCTGCTGATCTCGGCACTAACGTGAACGTATACCGTCAATACCTGCAGGGTATCTTTGTACGTGGACTGGGCAGCATGCTGGATGCGAAAGAATTTGACGATGTGTCAAAAGCGGCAGCCCTCAATACACTGAAGAAGATCAAGACCCAGTTGTCAACAGCCGTTTCTACCAACGAAGAAACTAAAGCGCACAGGGCTGCGTTGCTGTTCAATATCAACAAGGCGCTTGATCCGAAATAAGAGCAGTTTGATTTTTTATATTGATGAAGAGAAGGTCGCAGTAATGCGGCCTTTTCGATTTTTTTGGGGGCTGGCAGTCGCTCGCCTCCGGCGACGCGGTGTTCGCCGGAGGCGAACAATTAGAAGTCACTCGCCGGAGGCGAGCGACTGGGCACACGCTGAGTAATATCAGATGAACACCCTCTTCTCATACGTATAATTCTCCCTGAACTCCTTCGGGGTACATCCTTTCTTTTTCTTGAACAGCCTGTTGAAATTGGAAATATTATTGAAGCCACAATGATAGGCTACTTCAGCAATCGATCTGTTTGTATCTATTAGCAGCCTGGAAGCATGGCCCAGCCTGATCTCCAGCAGGCTGTCGATAAAATTCATGCCTGTCTGCGCCTTGAAGAACCTGCTGAAGGAAACCTTTGTCATATTGGCGAGTTTGGCTGCATCAGATAACTGCACTGATTTATCGAAGTTCTGATTGATATACTCGATCACTCTTTCAACTCTTCTGCTGTTATGGCTGGGCTGGATCTGCGCGAAGGCGGCATCCGAGATCAGGCGGGCATTGCGCGATACAGACAGATCATGTAAGATACTCATCAGTTCCATCACGGAGTCGAAGCCCTGCCGCGTTTGAAGGTCTTTCAACCTGCCGCTCAGGGCCTTTGCTGTTTCGCGGGAAAAGAGGATGCCGCATTTGGAACGTTCGAACATCTCGCGGATAAAATGCAGCTGGTTCCTGCGTAACATCTTTTCATCGAAGAGGTCTTTATGGAATTGTACCGTGATCTCATGGATCTCTTTACTCTCACACTTGTGGTTCTTCCAGGCATGCGGCAGGTTGGAACCTACCAGTACAAGATCGATATCATCTATTTCCTCCATAACGCTCCCGACTATACGACGCGCGCCTTTAGCGTTGATCACCAGGTTGAGTTCCAGTTCTTCGTGGTAATGAAGGGGGAAGTTGAACTCGGATTTGGTCCGGGTAAAGATGGTGAAGCAATCGCTGGAGGTGAGAGGGGTTATCTCCTTGAGCATATCCTACTTAAAATGAGTTAAATAAATACAATTTTACTTGCGGGAACCCGCATCAATCCAAATCAATATTACACAATCTTATTCATAGCTATACGCATTATCTGATATTTCGCCGGGAGAACAAGCTCTGATAAAGTATAAAAGGAGGATAATAAAGTACTATTCGTATGAGGGTATAAGATATACTTTTGGTCAAACGATATTGCTTTATGAGAAAAAAGTTTTTCTTTAACCTCCTCTTGCTTGTTCTTGCCGGGGTCCAGTGCCTGGCGCAGGCAAAACCCATTGCCGGCACCGTTACCAACGAAACCGGGGAACCGCTTTCCAATGCTACGGTCAGCATCAGAAAAACCAGTGTTGTTACCAAAACCAATGCACAGGGCAAGTTCTTCCTCGACGTTCCTGCAGGCGCCACCACGCTGGTAGTTACTTACGTGGGGATGGACAGTGCAGTAGTTCCGATCACCAGCGCCGCTGCATACACGATAAAACTAAAGCCGCTGGCCTCCTCGCTCTCCGACGTGATTGTTGTGGGGTACGGCTCCGTTAAGAAATCCGATCTCACCGGATCTGTGCAGAGGATCAGCAGGGAAGACCTGATCCGCGATAACCCCGGCAATGTGCTGCAGGCCATGCAGGGTAAGCTGGCCGGTGTGAATGTAACGCAGAATGATGGCGCCCCCGGTGCAGGACTTAGTATCCGCATACGCGGCAGCAATTCCGTTCTCGGTGGCACCGAACCGCTCTACGTGATAGATGGCGTTCCTTTCAATAACAGCAGCAGCGGCTCTACGCCTTCAGCGATAGGGGAAGATGAAAAGCAAAGTCTCAATGCACTGGCATTCCTCAATCCGGCGGATATTGAAACGATCGATGTATTGAAAGATGCTTCCGCAACCGCCATCTACGGTTCCCGCGGCGCCAATGGCGTAGTGCTGATCACCACCCGAAAAGGGAAAGTGGGAAGGGATAAAGTGGAACTGCTCGCCAATGTAGGCGTGGCTGAAGTGACCAAAAAACTGAAAATGTTATCGCCGCTCGAATATGCGAAATTTCAAAACCTGTCTTATGCCAATGCCAGGAAATACGATGGCGCTACTTTCAACGATCCCTATCCCGATCTTTCAAAGTTCGAGAATGATCATACGGACTGGCAGAACTCGATCTTCAGAAAAGGCTTCCAGCAACAATACACCGCCAATATTTCCGGCGCCAATGAGAACGGCAATCATAGCATCTCCTTCAATTATATCGACCAGGATGGAATCATTCAGAATTCAGGCTTCAAAAAAATGGGCCTGAGCCTGAACCTGAACAGGAACCTGGGCAGGATCTTCCGTATCGGTACCAGCACTGCCGTATCCAATAGCATTACGCGTGGTGTGAAAACGGGCACGGACAAATCCGACGCCGCCAGCGCCGGTGTGATCAGGGCCGCACTGACTTATCCGACCACCATTTCCACTATTGAAGAATATGATGGATCAGGGGAGGGGTATTTCATCACTAACCCTGTCATATACACGAATGATGTACTCAATAAGGTAAATGCCCTGAACATCTTCTCTTCCAATTTCCTCGAGATCAACCTCACCAAAGGCCTGAAGTTCCGCCAGAACCTGGGTTTCAACTATGGCGGCAATTCCAGGGACCAGTACTATCCCCGTACTGTATACGAAGGTTTCAGCGCCAGGGGATGGGGATTGAAGTCGGATAATCTCTGGACCAGCGTGATCACCGAAAGCATCATCAGTTATGCGGAAACTTTCGGTGAACATTCTCTGAACTTCATGGGCGCTGCCACTTATGAAAAAACAGCAGGACAATGGAAGCGCGCGGAAGCGAAAGATTTCCCCAATGATCAGCTGCAGAATGAGAACTTCAAAGCTGCAGCACTGGTGATGCCGGTTACGAACAATCGCTACAGTTCCGCACTGGTGTCTTTCCTCGGCAGGGTCAATTATTCACTGCACGACAAATACCTGCTCACTGCCTCCATCCGCCGTGACGGTTCCAGTAAATTTGGTAAGACGAACAAATGGGCCAATTTCCCATCCGCGGCATTTGCCTGGAAAATACACAAGGAAGATTTCATGAAAGAGGTTTCATGGATCAATGAACTCGGGCTCCGCGCCAGTTATGGACAAACGGGCAACCAGGGCATCGGCGCTTATTCTTCGCTCGCCAAACTGGCTGTGTACAATTATCCTTTCGACGGAACACAGTATACCGGTCTTGCTGACGATGTATATGCAGGCCCGGCCAATGATTCACTTATCTGGGAAACCACTACTGCCTACAACCTCGGTGTGGACCTCGGTCTGTTCGATGGAAGGGTCAATTTCCATGTAGACGCTTATTATAAAAAAACAAAAGATCTTCTCCAATACATCACTACCGCACCTTCCACCAGTTTCGAAAGACAACTGCGCAACTCAGGCACGGTAGAGAACAAGGGTATTGAACTGGCGCTGGACGCAAGGCTGGTGAGCAATAAGCAATTCGAATGGAAGGCCGCCGCCAATATCGCTTTCAACAGGAACAAGATCCTGGAACTGGGCAGCAATCTCAAGGAACAATATGCCGGCAATATCTCCACCGGCGATGCGCCATTCCTGCAACGTGCGGGCCTGCCCATCGGCGCATTGTATGGCTACGTGGAAGACGGTTACTTCGATAATGAAGCCGAAGTGCGCAACTCGCCACTTTACACCGGGAATACAGATGCATACATCAAAAGAATGATCGGTGAGGTGAAATACCGCAACCTCGATAAAGACCCCAGTTCTATCTCGGTGTCCGACAGGACCGTTATCGGTGATGTAAATCCCAATTACACTTTCGGTATCACCAACAATTTCCGCTATCAGCATTTCGATTTGTCCATTTTCGTGAATGGCGTTCAGGGCAACGATGTCATCAATATGAACACCCGCTTCAATGATAATTTCGGAGCAGGAAAAAATGTAACGGAAGATATGCTGAATGGCGCCTGGGCAGAAGGGAAAGACAATTCCAAAGCTACCGGTCCCAAGGCCATGCGCCAGTTCTGGAGGAATATGCTCTTTACCCGCAGGTTCATTGAAGACGGTAGTTTCGTTCGCATCAAGAACGTGACCATCGGGTACAATTTCCCGCAAAACATGATCAGGAATATCCGCAATATCCGTCTTGCTTTCGGCGTGAACAATCTTTTCACATTCACCGATTACAGCGGCTTCGATCCTGAAGTGAACAGCTATGGCGATAATCCCGCCATGTTTGGTGTAGACCTCGGCGGTTATCCCAACTCCCGTACTTATTCACTCAGTCTGCGTTGCAGTTTCTAAAACATTACTATCATGAACAACAATATTTCTCATTATATCAATAAAGTCTGCAGGACCCTGGTAGTTCCGGCCGCCCTGCTTTCTCTGGGCTCCTGCACCAAAGCGCTGGAAGAAACACCCTATTCATTCTATTCTCCCGAAAACTTTTATAAGAACGAAAGCGATGCGAAGATTGCGATGAACGGCGTATACAGTGCGCTCTACACCTGGGAAATGTACCAGCAGCCTTTCTGGAACCTGACTGTGCTGGATGATGATCATGTTTCCGGGGCCGACTGGTTCCTGGGTACATCAGGAGCCGGAAACCCGCAGGGATACTGGGGTGTGGACGGACCCTGGGTTGGTTGTTATACCATCATCGGTAGGGCCAATACCGTTCTCGAAAATGTTGGAAAACTGGAAACTGAAATCGATGCCGAGATCAAACAACGCATCCTCGGTGAATGCTATTTTCTGCGTGGCTGGGCTTATTTCCAACTGGTACAGCTCTATGGCGGAGTGCCCATCAGAACAAAGACACTATCTGAAGACCCTGAGCGGAACAGACCGCGTTCATCTGTAGAAGAAGTATACGCCGCCATCATCGAAGATTTCAAAAAAGCGGAGACCATGTTATTTCCTGCCGGCCACGCCAAAGCAGGGGAACCAGGCCGGGTTACGCGCGGACTGGCCAAAGGCATGCTGGCCAAAACCTATCTCACCATGGCATCCGGTGCAGCAACAGGCAATGTGAGCGTTCGCGGCGGGCAGGATAATGGCTACTATACTTACCCGAAAAACATTGTTGCCGGTTATGAGAATATCGATAGCAAACATTACGCAGCACTGGCCAGGGATAAGGCGATGGAGCTGATCCAGGATAATGAATACTCGCTCTACGACAGCTGGAAAGAATTATGGGCGAAGGGTAGCCGCAACAGGCGCGAGCATATGTGGGAAGTACAATCCATGACAGGTACTCCTTTCATGAACAATCTTCATAATTATTTCTCTGCGTTGTCCACTTTCGGTCGTGGCGCTACCTGGTTCACCAACCATCACTACCTGGATTATGAAGATGCCGATCTTCGCGTACTCGATGGCGTTGTACACAACTATGCCACCAATACCGGCACTAAATATTTCTATCCTTCCTGGCAGGCGGCCATCTACAAGAACATCAATGGGGTGGTCTACAACAATAACGGCACTACAGACGATCGCGCCTATGTGATCAAATACGCAGATGTTTCAGATCCTACACTGGCCAACAGCGATGCTTATTTCCCGCTGATGCGCTATTCAGAGATCTACCTGATCTATGCCGAAGCTGCCAATGAAGCCAATGACGGACCTACCGCTGAAGCCTATACGTACCTGAAGAAAGTGAGGGACAGGGCCCATGCCACAGAAGCCCCCGCGAATATGGACAAAGAGCAGTTCCGCAGCTTCGTGATCGCAGAACGTGCGCGCGAGTTTGCGCTGGAAGGGGTGCGCCGCTTCGATCTCATGCGCTGGGGCATCTACCTCCAGGTGATGAACAAGATCGGTACCGGGCAGAACAATATCTCCAAAGTGAGGGCGTCGAGAAACCTGCTGCTGCCCATTCCGCTTAGTGAGATCAATTCAAATCAGTCGATCCCCGACAACAATCCCGGCTGGTAATTCATTCTTCATTTCAAATTGCCTCATATGAAAAAGCATTTCAAAACTATATACCTGCTGACCATTCCGGTACTGCTGTTGCTGGCGGCATCCTGCAAAAAGACCAAAACTGCAGGTGGACTGCCGCCGAAGATCACAGGCGTTACCAATCTTACAGACAGGAACAATCAATTGCCTGCCACGGATTACGGCACCTGGATCATGATCAAGGGACAACATCTGGCCGGCACGGAATCGGTTGTGTTCAATACCATAGCTGCCGCCGACTCACTGATATGGGCAGACGATACCAGTGTAACCGTGAAGATTCCGGCAATACTGCCACATCCTTCCGAGAATCCCATCACCGTTACCACACCTTTTGGCTCGGATACATACCAGTATACTATTCTTCAACCAGCACCGGTGATCTATTCCTTCAATCCGGTAGGAGGGGTGGCCGATGATGAAGTGACCATCAAAGGCGACTATTTTGGAGGCGTATCAGAAGTGAGGTTCGATAATACACCTGCGCAGATCCTTTCATCCACCAAAAGCGAGATCACTGTGAAAGTGCCTGCAGGCGTGCAGTTGGGCTATATCTATGTAACTACGGCCAGCGGTACCGTCAAATCAGGACTGATCTTCGGCTATGCCTATATGGTATTTGATGAGGCGGTGGCAGCCACCTGGTACAACAGTTCTTTCGGCGGCACTTTCGTACTGGATAATGCCACACCAGTAAGAAGCGGAAGCAATTCCGTCAAATGTACCTGGAATGGATGGGGCGCTTTCCGCATCTCCAAAAATGCGCCCACGCTCAGCACCGCAGGCTACACAGGGATCAAGTTCTCCATTTACGTTGGACAAAATTCCATCGGTAAAAAAGTGAAACTATCCGCCAGCGGCAACGAAGCAGCGGGCTATACCATTATCATCAATGAAGCAGACAAATGGCTGGATTTCCAGGTGCCATTCACCAATCTTGGAAACCCCGCCACTCTGACCAATATCATCATCAAAGAGTTCTCCGGTCAGGCCCGGGAAGTATACCTGGATGATATCGGCTTGTATTAAAAAAAATAGAAAAGAATAACAGATGAATTTCGATTTGAGATTGAAGCGCTTGAAGGAGGAACATGCATCACTTATCAAAAGGCCCAATATACCTGAAGAAACCGGGAATGGTATTTTCATTCGATACAGGCATCCTGTGCTTACAGCGGCGCATACGCCACTGTTCTGGCGGTATGATCTTGATCCAAACACCAATCCCTTTCTCATGGAAAGGTTTGGCATCAATGCTGTATTCAATGCAGGAGCCATCAAATTCAATAATAAATATGCACTGGTGGCGAGAGTGGAAGGTGCCGACAGGAAATCGTTTTTCGCCGTGGCGGAAAGCGAAAACGGAACAGACAATTTTGTATTCCGTCAATATCCCATCCAGATGCCATCCTTACCGGACGGAGACACCAATCTCTACGATATACGCCTGGTGCAACATGAAGACGGCTGGATCTACGGCATCTTCTGCACGGAAAAGCGTGATCCCAATGCAGCCCCCGGCGATCAGAGCAGCGCCATTGCGCAATGTGGTATCGCCCGGACAAAGGACATGACGGATTGGGAGCGGCTGCCCAACCTGGAAACAGGGTCCCCGCAACAACGGAATGTGGTGTTGCATCCTGAATTCGTGAACGGACAATATGCATTTTATACAAGGCCGCAGGACGGATTCATTGAAGCAGGCAGTGGCGGCGGGATCGGTTTTGGTTTGTGCAGCAATATCGAAAAAGCAGTGATCACGGAAGAATGGGTGATAGATCCGAAAAGATACCATACCATTTATGAAGCGAAGAACGGCCTGGGGCCCGCACCGATCAAAACAGACAAGGGATGGCTTCACATGGCGCATGGTGTGAGGAACACGGCTGCTGGTCTCCGTTATACGCTCTATCTTTTCCTCACGGATCTGCATGATCTTACGAAAGTGATCGCTAAGCCCGCCGGTTATTTTATGGCGCCGGAAGGGGATGAGCGCACCGGCGATGTATCGAATGTTTTGTTCTGTAATGGCTGGGTAGCCGACGATGATGGAAAAGTGCTCATTTATTATGCGTCTTCCGATACGCGCATGCACGTAGCAGTTAGCTCAGTGGAGCAGTTGCTGGATTATGTGCTGCACACGGCTCCCGATGAATTCAGCTCGGCGGCCTCAGCCGCCAGGGTAAAGCAGATCGCGGAAGTGAATCTTGCCACAGTTACACAGTTACAATAAATCAGCGCGCCGGCAGTCGCTCGCCTCCGGCGAGTGACTTTTGTTTAGTCGCCTCCGGCGACGCGGTGTTCGCCGGAGGCGAACCAATACAAGTCACTCGCCGGAGGCGAGCGACTGCCGGCGCGCTGATAAACCCCAAAAAAAGGGTGTTGTTTGCACAACACCCCTCAAATGATTTTTTCAGCTAAACTTAGAAGGTATACCTGATGGCCAGGCCAAACCATCCGCCTTCAAAATAGGAATAACCTACAAGATTGAACGAAGGCTGCCAGTCGAGGCTCAGGTTGATCGGAGCTTCCCTGATCTTGTAATCCAGGCCCAGTACACCATCAACACCGAACTGAACGCCATTGTCGCGGTTCGGGTATCGGTCTTTCCACTCATTATTCCAGGCGCCGATATGCGCACCGCCACCCACATACCATTTCAGTCCGGGTGCATTGTTGATATCACCGTGGTATTCGTACAAACCGGTAAGACGAAAACCATATCTCCAGAATGAGAGCAATCCTTCGATGGCAGCATCGTCCTTGATAAAATGTTTCAATGTAATGGCGCCGGGATAGAACTTAACACCCAATGCCGTCTTGTAATCTGAACCAAGTGCCTGCGCCTTTGCAGAAGAACCCATTCCCACCACAAACGCCAGCGCTAACACAACCGATAACTTTTTCATACTTTGATTGTTTAATGATGAATGCTTCTAAAAAATTATGCCAAACCTGCCTGAAACCGTCAATCATCAGTTAAATCCATAAAAGTCAATAATATGGACCCACAAAAATCCGCGTAAATATAATAGGTTCGGTGCATATTTTAAATGTAGTTACCTTTGCGCCCACAGGTATGAAAACAAGAACAAGAAAACAGGACAAGGTAAATATCATTACCCTCGGCTGCAGCAAGAACATGGTAGACAGTGAAGTACTGAGCGGCCAGCTGCTGGCTAACGAGATCGATGTGGTGCACGAGAACCAGAAAAAGGACCACAATATCGTGATCGTGAATACCTGTGGCTTTATAGATAAGGCCAAGGAAGAATCCATCAATACCATCCTTGACCAGGTAGAGCTCAAGCGTAAAGGAAAACTTGATAAGGTTTATGTAACCGGCTGCCTGAGTGAGCGTTACAAGAACAATCTTGAGACTGAAATCCCTGAAGTGGACGCTTATTTCGGCACTATGGAGCTGCCCCTGATCCTGAAACAATTCGAGGCCGACTATAAAGCCGAGCTGATCGGTGAACGCCTCCTGGCCACTCCCAAACATTACGCTTACCTCAAAATATCCGAAGGCTGCAACCGCACCTGCAGTTTCTGCGCCATCCCGCTCATGCGCGGCAAACACGTGAGCCGCACCATGGAAGACCTGGTGAAGGAAGCTGAGAAGCTCGTGAGCATGGGCGTGAAAGAGATCATGCTGATAGCACAGGAACTCACTTATTACGGACTTGATATTTATAAGAAGCGCAGTCTCAATGATCTTTTACATCGACTCGCTGATGTAAAGGGACTGGAATGGATCCGCCTTCATTACGCATATCCCTCCAGGTTCCCCCTGGAGATCCTGGATGCGATGCGTCAGCGCGATAATATCTGTAATTACCTCGACATGCCCCTGCAGCATGCGAGCGACAATATGCTCAAAGCCATGCGCCGCCAGATCAGCAAAGCGGAAATGGACGAGCTGATCCACGCGATCCGCGAAACAGTTCCCGGCATTCACCTTCGCACCACGCTTATTACCGGCTTCCCCGGCGAAACACGTGATGACGTTGAAACCGTGAAATCATTCCTGCAACAACACCGGTTCGACAGGGTAGGCATCTTCACCTATTCCCATGAAGAGAACACTACGGCTTACGATCTGGAAGACACGATCCCCGCTGAAGAGAAAGAAGCACGCGCACAGGAGATCATGGAAGTACAACAGGAGATCAGCTATGAAAAGAACCAGGAAAAGATCGGACAAACCTTCAAGACGCTCATCGATAAAAAAGAATCAGGGCGCTATCTCGGCAGAACTGAATTCGACAGTGTGGAAGTGGACAATGAAGTGATCATCCAGACGAATAAGAAACTGGCGATCGGCGAGTTTGTGAATGTGAAGATCACGAAGGCGTATGATTATGATCTGGAAGGAGAGATTGTATCTTGATAATTGCATTATATTTTGTGAAAGCCCGGCTGAGCAGCCGGGCTTTTTTTATGGCTGTGCTTCGCAAAGGGAAATGAAACGCCGGCTGTAAAACATACCGCCGCGGGAGAATATTTATTGGGCTGTGGATGGGAGAGATGGGGCTCAGGAAATTCTATTGAACTTTTGCGCTTATGTTTTGAAGGCCGGCTTGTTCATTTCACCTTTGCTCAGAATGGCCGATGTGGCGTACATTGCAGGTACATTTTTTCATTTTTCAATTTCTTTGTATGCCATATCCTGATGCCTCACTGGAAGCTATCGATACAATTTGCAACAATGCCTGGCAAGCCTTTCATGAATACCGTTTGCTGAGTTTGAAGCAGCGTGCTGATTTTATGCGCGCTATTGCTAAGCGATTGGATAATGCAGATGCGGCATTGGTGAAAACAGCCATGAAGGAAACACATCTGCCCGAAGCGCGACTGAGATCAGAAAAGTCTCGTACCGTATTCCAGCTCACCAGTTATGCGGCGGCCTGTGAGCGCGGCGCATGGCTGGATGCAAGGATAGATACTGCCAGGAGCGAGAAGAATACAGTGTCTCCCGATCTGCGGAAAACGCTTACGCCGCTGGGGCCGGTGGTGGTTTTCGGAGCCAGTAATTTTCCTTTCGCGTATAGTACTGCGGGTGGGGATACCGCCTGTGCATTCGCTGCCGGTTGTCCGGTGATAGTGAAAGGTCATCCGGCGCATGCCGCCACTTCACAGATGGTGGCCGATATCATTCTTGAAGCAGCCCGCGAAACCAATATGCCTGAATATGTATTTGCGCATGTGCATGGCAGTTCTTTCGAAGTGGGGAAGGCCCTGGTGGAACATCCGCGTGTGAAAGCTGTTGGCTTCACCGGATCTTTTGCCGGTGGCAAGCAGCTTTGGGACTGGGCCAATGCAAGACCGGAGCCCATTCCTGTTTTCTCGGAAATGGGAAGCATCAATCCTGTTTTTCTTTTTCCTGAAAAACTGAAAAACGCAACAAAGGAGATCGCGGAGATGTATGCGGCTTCCGTAACTACCAGTGTTGGACAATTCTGCACCAATCCGGGACTGATCGTGGGAGTGGAGAGCAAAGAACTGGACCAGTTCATCGAAATACTCGGCGAAGGCATCGCGCAAACAGCTCCTGCAGACATGCTGCATCCAGGCATTGCCAAAGCCTATGCAGAAAAACGTCAGACATCGCTCTCGCAGCAATCAGTAACCGAAGTGGCAGAAAGCCGCAATGCTGCTGAAGGCGCACAGGGCATTGCCACCATCGCTACGGCGCCGGCATCTGCCTTTCTCAGCAATCCCGTACTGCATCAGGAAGTTTTTGGCCCTTATTCGATCGTGGTCAGATGCGCCGGTCTAACGGAGATGCACCAGCTGGTTTTGAAACTGGAAGGGCAGTTAACTGCATCGTTGATGGCAACTGAGCAGGACATCCTGCAAAATCCCGCATTGGTGGAATCCATAAAAAATATTGCAGGGAGATTCATCATGAATGGCGTGCCAACCGGCGTTACTGTTGCACTTAGTATGCAGCATGGCGGGCCTTTTCCCGCCACCACCGATAGCCGCTTTTCCGCTGTGGGCGCGGATGGTATCAAAAGATTCGCTAGACCTGTATGCTACCAGGGATGGCCTGACAGCCTGCTGCCCGATGAGCTGAAGAATGCCAACCCACTCGGTATCTGGAGGACCGTGAACGATGTTCTTACCAGGGACGCCATTCAATAGTCCACTTTTTTTGTATATTGTTGGGACTATCCCTTTCTTCCATGACCCAACAAGTAACAATTGCAGGCGGTGGTGTGATCGGTTTATGCTGCGCCTGGTATCTTCAGAAAAAAGGACTACAGGTGACCGTTATAGAGCGTAACGATATTACCAAAGGAACTTCGTTTGGCAATGCAGGTTATGTTTCTCCCAGTCATATCATTCCGCTATCATCGCCCGGTATCATCTCCAAAGGGCTTCGCTGGATGCTCAGTTCCACCAGCCCATTCTACATCAAACCAAGATTGAATGCAGACCTGATCAGGTGGTGCCTTGCTTTCTGGCGAAATGCCAATCAGAGTACCATGAACAGGAATATCCCGCCGCTCTTCGATATCCTGATGCTGAGCCGCCAGCTCACCAGTGAAATGAAAGAAGAACTGGGAAACCATTTTCGAATGGAGGAAAAAGGCATCTTCATGATGTACAAAAGTCCTGCAACCGAGAAACATGAACATGAACTGGCGAAGCAGGCCAATGCACTCGGACTGGAAACCATCATCTGCAATGGTAAAGAAGTGCAGGACATGGAAACCGAAGTGGAGATCGATGTGAGAGGAGGAGTATTGTATCCCATCGATTGTCATTTGCATCCCGGTGATTTCATGCGCACACTGCATGAGGCGCTGGTAAAGGCGGGTGTGCAATTCCAGCTCAATACCAATATCACAGGCTTTGAAAAGCAGGGCGGCAAGGTAACGGCGGTGATCACAGACAAAGGGAAATTCGATTGCGATGAACTGGTGCTGGCGCCGGGCTCATGGTTGCCCATCCTCAATAAAGAACTCGGTATACATTTGTTATTGCAAGCCGGCAAGGGCTACAGTATGACTTTCGAAAAAGTGGAACGCAACTTACAATATCCCGCCATCCTGGTAGACCACCGCACCGCTATGACACCGATGGGGGCAGACCTCCGGATGGGCGGCACCATGGAGATCAGCGGACTTGGTTCGCCCACACTGGTGAAACGTGCGCAGGCCATTTACAATGCCGCCAAACTCTATTATCCCGATCTGCCTGTTCAATGGGTGTCCTCCGAAAAAATATGGCATGGTTACCGCCCGTTGTCGCCGGATGGACTTCCTTTTATCGGGCGGCATAGCCGGTACAGTAACCTGGTGATCGCCTGCGGTCATGCCATGCTGGGGCTCTCACTGGCTGCAGGAACAGGTAAGCTGGTGGAAGAGATCATCACAGGAGCCACGCCCAGTATCAATTACAGCGCTTTTAACGTAGAAAGGAAATAAGCGGCCGAACAAAATTCTCTTAGTCTTTGTTAAATATGGCCAAAGGATTTTTTTAAGATAGGCAAGTCGTACTTTTATGTCCGCTTATGAATTGTAGCACTACACAACTACCTTATAGCAATACGGGATATTTCTCCAAAGTGGTGATCGATTATCTGGATGGATCGCCGGAATTACGCCCGTTCTACGAGCATCTGCCCGATATCGAAGGCATCAAAGCGTCCATCGGGCAGCGTCAGCAATTCATCCAGGAAAGGAAACTGCTGGTGGAAGGACTACAGGAGCAATACAAATTAGTGTCGCCTGCAGGTAAAGTGCAACAAAATATTCAATCCCTTCTTCAGGACAATACATTTACCGTAACCACGGCGCATCAGCCCGCCATCTTTACTGGTCATCTTTATTTCATTTATAAGATCGTTCACACCATCCGGCTGGCAGACCAGCTCAAAAAGGAAATGCCCGAAAACAATTTTGTGCCTGTATTCTGGATGGGCAGTGAAGATGCCGACCTGGACGAGCTCGGAAATATCTGGCTGAGTGGCGACAAACTCGTTTGGAATACACGCCAGACCGGCGCCGTTGGTCGCATGAACACTAAGGGCCTCGACCAGATGATCCACCGCATTTCCGGTGAGCTCTCTGTATTACCACACGGGGAGGAACTGATCAAAATGATCAGGGAAGCTTATCTAAACAGTCCTGATATCCAGACGGCCACGTTCAAGCTGATCCATGAACTGTTTGCCGAATATGGACTGATCACCATCATTCCTGATACCGCCCTGCTGAAAAAGCTGATGGTATCTGTATTTGAAGATGATCTCTATCACCAGACGCCCGGCGCCATCGTTGAAAAAACGATCGCCAAACTGGGTGAACAATATAAAGTGCAGGCCAATCCCCGCGCCATCAATCTTTTTTACCTGAAAGATGGTATTCGTGAACTGATCGAATGGAAAGATGATCATTACGAAGTGCGCAATACGCAGCTCCGTTTCACGAAGGCTGAACTGGCCGTTGAGCTGAATGATCATCCCGATCGTTTCAGTCCGAATGTGATCCTGCGTGGCCTCTACCAGGAAATGTTGCTACCCAATATCGCCTTCATTGGCGGTGGCGGGGAAACCAGTTACTGGCTGGAACTGAAAGATCTTTTCCATCATTACAAAGTGCCATATCCCGTACTGGTGGTTCGCAATTCCTTTTTGATAGTGGAGAAGAAATGGGAAGAGAAGATCGAAAGGATGGGCTTGCAGATCAGTGATTTTTTCCAGGACGAGCAGCAGCTGCTAACGTCGCTGGTTACCCGCCAGTCGAACGGACACCTGAAACTCACGAAAGAACTGGAAGCCACCACACAGCTCTACGAAGAGATCCGTGTTAAAGCAACCCGCATCGACGAAACTTTACTTGCACATATCGAAGCCCTGAAAGCCCGTACTGTAAAGCCTTTGCAGGAGCTGGAGAAGAAAATGCTTCGTGCTGAAAAGAAGAAATACGAAGCCGAGCAACAACAGATCCGGCAGATCAGACAGGCATTATTCCCAACCGGCGGATTGCAGGAGCGCGTGGAGAATTTCATGCCCTATTATGCAAAATGGGGAAGACAATTCATTGACTGCATCTACAAAAGCAGCCTGGCATTGGAGCAGGAGTTTGTGATCATCAGGGAAAGCTAAACTTCGGCTACCACCCGTACTTCCACATTCGGATGTGCTTCTGAATAGGCTTTTGCTACGGTCTCCGCTTCTTGTTCGGAATCGTAGGGGCCGGCATCTTCAGGGATTCGTTTCCATTTTCCATTCGGCCTTTTTTCCTCAATGTAAAAATGTTCATCAGCTCCACCTTTGAGGGTTTTCTTGCGGGCTCTGTATATTGTCAGAACTCTTTTACTCATTGTTTGTCAATTTTATTTGAAGAAGACTTTGTTGAAGGGAACTGAAGTACTGATACCGATCAGTTTGTTCTGCCATACTGATTTACCGGACATTCCCACATCGCTCATATCATTGAATTCGATAAAGAATTCCAGGTTCAGTTTGGAACTGCTCTTTTTGTCTGCCGGATCATAATTATTGTTTACGAATCTCAACAATACACCCAGGTGTGCATTGTATACAGGAGACATGAGGTCGGAAGGGATCCATTCACCACGGAGGTTTACGCCAGTGTTTTGCTTTTCTCCCAGCATGGCTGTAAAAGTAGACCTGACTTTATGTTGCCACCCGCTTTCGTAGGCTTTGCCGGTTATATTTTTTGCTTTTTTGGTAGATTGAAAACTGTAAACCGTGTCTGCCGGAGAAGCCGACCTGAGTATGATACTGGTAATATCCTTGTTCTTCAGAACGATATAGTTATTGGTAGTCCTGGGTTCATAACCGATATTGAAATAGGAGGATCCGATGAAGCCCGGTTCATTCATCCGTTCCCTGAACCAGTGTGCAGTAAAGTTCAATCCTATTTCATCAAAGATGTCTGAATCGAATCTCTTGGCCAGGGATTGTTTTTCATCGTAGGTATCATATGACTGCCGTGTATAGATAATACCGCCACTGAACCAGTGGAACTTTACCCATAGCCAGGATTCGGTTTCCGTTTCAAGATCGTATTTCCTGTTTTCATATTCCTTTTTCATTGCGCCTGCCAGTTTGGAGGCGGATTGTTTCAGCAGTCCTGCATCGCTAAGCTGTTTCTCAACATCATCTTTTATTTTGTTAAGCATAACCGTGTCGTCTCCTGGTTTCAGGTTATTCAATTGATCAGAGACAGCTTCCCATCTGTTGATCAATGCCTGGTATTTTTCCGAGTACCCTTTGGAAGCGTACCTGCAGAACTGTTGGGCATGCAACTGGCGGTCCCGTTTCATTTGTTTGTAAGGGCCTGGGATTTCCCTTCCGTTCAGGAACCTGGAAACTTCGATCTTGATATTCTTTCTGTAGCGGGTACGGGAGGGTAGGAAAGCAAAGTTGCCGAACAGGGTAGTACCCGTGTTCAGGTTGCTTCCACTGAACAATTGGGAAATACCATCACTGATGCTGGCTTTGATTCCACCGGTAAGAATGGTCATTGGTCCGGAAGGGGACCTGGGTTCTATTTTTTTAGAGAGGCTCAGATTGATCAGCGTGGAATTATTGGTCAGTTCCAATGCTGCTGAGTTGCCTGTGGGCAGGCTTCCCCGGTTATAGCTGAGATAAGTGAAATACTGATCGATATATTTTTTGTAAGATGAGAGCGTAACCACTTTCCTGAATTCGCCTGATGTATTATTGGTATCAACAACAAGCAATTCATTGGCGCAGAAAGGGCTTACCAGTTTCTGTACGTCTTCGATCTTCTTTCTGATCCTGTCCGGGGAAATCTGTGCTTTTGCCTGGAGGCAAAGCAATGCAAACAGGAAAATGGTAATGTTTTTCACAAGCAAAGTTTTAGCGGAATATTAATTCCACTAAAGTTCATTACTTCATACCAATTCAAAAACCGTTTTTACACCTGCATTTGTTAGGGGAAAACCCGGAGCTGTAATTGATTACCATTTCAATCTTACCTTGAAGAGATAACTCTTCCCGGTATCATTATCGGCCACCAAATGTAATTTCATCCTGTTAGATTTCTCGGACTGGATACAAACAGACTCGATCTTGAATCCTTTGAAGAGCTCATGCACTTCTCCGAGATTGATCAGTTCATTTACCTTGAGGCTTTTTCTTCCGATCTTACGGGATGCGTTTTCGATGATGCCGAGATAGCTGTCGCCGATGGAGCCGTCGTCAACCGCGTTATCTGTTTGTTCTGTGGAGGCTGTGAAGATAAGTGTGTCGTTGAGGAGGGAGTAAGCGAGGCCGGAGATGCCGATGCCTTTGCTGTCTTTTATTGGCAGTTCGAGGTCTACAAGAGTGATCTCGGCCTGTGCCTGGTGTTTCCAGAAAGCGTTGCGGGTGATGATCAGTTGGTTCACGGGGTTCTTGCGATTGCCGCGGTTACCCAGGATGATATGATCTTCTACCAGGGCAGCCGCTTCGATATTCATATTCTTAACGCCTGCTTTCGCAATTCGGTTATAGAAAGGAGTGAGATCGAATTCGTCTTTGAGATAGCTGTCGAGGTTAAAGAGGATGGCTTTGTTACGGTTCTTTTCGAGTGATCCTGAACCGAGGATGAGGAGGCGCGGGATCCGGTTGACCGTAACTACCGTAGTGGCTTCGAGATCGGATTTCACGGCCTTGGGTACGCGCGTTTCCGTACCCGGGAGCAGGGGTACGCGTTCAATTTCCTTCCACCTTTTGTTCAGCACCATCACTTCCCTGGAATCATCTCCTACAAGAAAAACCTTGTCGTCATAAAACTCAATACCAGATCCTGAAGGAAATGAAGGAACTTCCTTGTATTCGATCAATTTAATTTTCATACTTCACCTGTTAATCAAAGCTGTTGGACCAGCCTTCCGATTTTAGCTTATCTACCTTATGTAAAACTTCGCTTTCCAGTTGTTGTTTGTATATGACTACTTTTTCGCCCAGGTCTGCATCGAAGGCGCCGATGATACTGGCCGCCAGGATGCCTGCATTTTTTGCAGCATTGAGGGCTACAGTAGCAACGGGGATGCCGTTAGGCATTTGAAGGATCGACAATACAGAGTCCCATCCGTCGATCGAGTTGGAAGATTTGATCGGAACGCCAATCACAGGGAGGGGAGTGATGGAGGCAACCATTCCGGGCAAATGCGCAGCGCCACCGGCGCCGGCGATGATCACTTTCAATCCTCTCTCTTTGGCCGCAGCAGCGTATTTCACCATGCGCATGGGGGTCCGGTGTGCTGATACCACAGTCAACTCAAAGGAGATGCCAAAGCCTTTCAGCACATCCGCAGCTGCCTGCATAATGTTCAGATCACTGTCGCTTCCCATTATTATTCCTACCTGGGGACTCATGTATAGCGTGGTTTGAACCGCAAAGAAAAGGAAAAAATCGGAGGGACCGCCTTAGAAATAATTTTAATGTACCAGATCACCTTTGAGGCGGAGTAATTCTGTCTCCGCCAGCTTGGTATTGTAGCGGGCGGCGATCAGGCGGTTGTAGCTAAGCTCCAGGCTCTGCTGGGCATCCCGGAGCTCCAGCCAGGTGCTGACACCCTGACGGAACCTCTCCAATGCAATGAAAACATTTTCTTTGGCAAGGGTGATATTGTCTTCCTCCAGCGCCAGCAACTGTTTTTGTAGTTCATAATCTTTGAAAGCGTTACTGAGATCCACATCCACTTTGGTGAGTTCGTTCTCGTATACCAGTTGCTGGTATTGTACGTCCAGCTTCGCCTGTTTGATCAGGCGGTTGGTATTGAAACCATTCAGGATGGGTACATTGATGCCGAAACCGTAGTTGAAGCCCTTGTTCTGGTTGAACAGGGGAGTGAAGGTGTTGATCACGGTTGTATTGCGGAGCTGGGAAAAGTTATAGGCCGAATTGAAATTGAGGGTGGGCAGGAGCTCCGCCTTTCTTTCCTTCACGGTGAGTTGGGCAATATCGATATTCTTTTTAGCGAAGAGCAGTCCCGGATTGCTTTGCTCCAGGTTATTCTTCAGATCGCCGTATTGCAATGCTGTATTGATGGGGATACTGTCGTTCACTTCGTACACCGAGCCGGAATTGAACCCGATCAGCTGGTTGAGGTTATCCCGAAGTTGTGCAATGAGTGTTTGCTGTGTCAGTCGTTGAGCGCGTTGCGCATTGAGGTCAACCCGCGCCTGCAGCAGCTCGGGCTTACTGCCAAGGCCAACCGATAATTTCTTATCCGCCAGTTTCACTCTTTCTTCATTGATGCTGATCTGTTCCTCGATGGCTTTCAGTTGTTGCTTCTGACGAACGATATCGAAATATCCATTCACCACGGAGGCAACAGTATTCACCACCTGCGTTTTTACGCCGAGGGAACCGAGCCGTTCGAACTCTTCCAGTTTATCGCGGGTCACAAACATTTTGAGACCGTCGAACAAAGTCCATTGCAGGTTCACGGATGCCTGCAGGTTATTGCTGCGGATACCGTTGGCGGAGGGTTTGTTGCCATTCTGAAGTTCCTGTTTCTGCGAGTTGTTGTTCCACACTTTGGTGGCGGTGGCGTTGAGGCGGGGCAGGAAAGCCGCGTAAGCATAATCGTTATCCAGCGCATAGGAGGCGGAATCATTCCGGCTCATGCGTATATCATAATTATTCTTCAGCGCCAGCGCGATGGCATCCTGCAGGCTCATGATATCCTGCGCCTGAACGGCCATAACGGCGAAGAAAGAAATTATCAAACAAAGGGATCTCATCATTTTAATTTCATTTATGCATGTGTTGCATCCTGATGTGGCGCATGCTCAGTTCCGTTTTCAGCATTGCTGGTTTCTTCGGCAAGTTCCATAGCGCTCTTATGTTTATGCGCCACCATATAAGTATACATGGCGGGGATCACATAAAGGGTTAAGATCAGGGAGAACATGATACCACCAACGATCACTATCCCCAATGGGATCCGGCTGGTAGCTGCTGCGCCAAGGCTCAGTGCAATGGGCAGGGCGCCGAGCGACATGGCCAGGCTGGTCATGAGGATAGGGCGCAGCCTCGCTTTGGCGGCTTCCGTAACTGCTTCCCGCTTCGATAATCCCTGCATTTGCTTCTGGTTCGCAAACTCTACAATGAGGATACCATTCTTGGTTACCAGGCCAATCAGCATGATCATACCGATCTGTGAAAAGATATTGATGGTTTGACCAAAGATCCACAAACTGAGTACAGCGCCTGCAATGGCCAGCAGTACGGTGAACATGATCACCAGCGGATCTATGAAGCTTTCGAATTGAGCGGACAATACCAGGAAGATCAGTACCAGCGCCAATATGAACGCGAAAGAAGTGTTACCGGAACTTTCCGCAAAGTCTCTCGAGGGACCGCTCAGGGATGTATCAAAAGTATCGTCCAGCAACCTGGAAGCGATCTCTTCCATCACTTTGATGCCGTCTCCCAGCGTGCTACCCTGGGCAGTACCTGCAGTGATGGTGGCAGACTTGTACCTGTTGAAATGGTAGAGGGTGGGAGGAGTGGTCTCTTCCCGGATCGTAACCAGGTTGTCCAGCGAAATGATCTCATTCCTGTTGTTCCGGACATAAATATTTTTCAGGTCCGTTGGGTCATCTCGATCACTTCTTGCTACCTGTCCGATCACCTCGTATTGTTTGCCCGAGCGGTAGAAATAACCAAGACGCAGGTTGCTCAGCGCCAGTTGTAAGGTTTGGGAAACGTCTGCAATGCTTACGCCCAGCTGGCTGGCCTTGATCCGGTCCACTTGTATCTGCAGTTCAGGTTTATTGAATTTCAGATCTGCATCAACGTTGATCAGGGCCTTGCTTTTATGTGCTTCTTCCAGGAATTTAGGGAGTACGGCTTTGATCTTTTCAAAATTATTGTTCTGGATCACGAATTGCACGGGCTGGCCGGAACGGCGGTTAACCGAGATCGTCTGTTCCTGGGAAACGAAGGCGCGGCCTTCCGTGTATTTGCCCAGATTGCGGTTCACCATGTTCACGATATCATCCTGTGAACGGCTGCGCTCCCCGGGGTCCACAAGGGTTACCCGCACCATACCGTTATTGACGGCGCCGGCGCCACTGAAACCGGGAGCGGTGATGGAGAGGATGATCTTTTTCTCCGGAACGGAGTCGAGCATCAGTTCACTGAGGCGGTCTACATACCGGTCCATATAATCGAAGGAAGTGCCTTCCGGGGCGGTCACCTGCAGGCGGAATTGGCTGCGGTCTTCAAGAGGCGCCAGTTCAGATTGCAGGTTCCTTCCTATAAAGAAAATGATGGCCACACAACCCAGCATGATCAGGAATGCCACCCAGCGAACTTTAAGGAATCTTCTCAGCGAATTGAAATAACCGCTTTCCATTTTTACGAAGAAGGGTTCTGTTACACGGTAGAACCAGCCGTGTTGCTGATTTTTTCTGGTCAGCTTCACGTTCAGCACAGGCGTAAGCGTAAGTGATACCAATGCGGAGATCAATACGGCGCCTGCAACAACGATCCCGAATTCACGGAACAATCGTCCAACGAAACCCTGTAAAAATACGATGGGCAGGAAGATCACCGCCAGGGTGATACTGGTGGATATAACGGCGAAGTATATTTCTTTGGAACCTTCTTTGGCAGCGCGGTATTTGTCCATTCCCTGTTCCATCTTCTTGAAGATGTTTTCCGTTACCACGATACCATCGTCCACCACCAGGCCCGTTGCCAGCACAATGCCCAGCAGGGAGAGCACATTGATGGTGAATCCGCTCACATACATAATGAAGAAGGCGCCGATCAGTGCCACGGGGATATCGATCAGTGGACGGATAGCGATCAGCCAGTTCCTGAAGAAGAGATAAATGATCAGCACCACCAGTATCAGGGCGATGATGAGCGTTTCTTCCACTTCAGAGATGGATTGTTTGATGAATCGTGTCTGGTCTAATGCGATATTCAGTTTAATATCACCCGGAACTTCTTTCTGTAATTGTTCATAGCGTTTATAGAACTCATCGGAGATAGCTACATAGTTGGAGCCGGGCTGCGGCACCAGTGCCAGGGCAATCATGGGAACGCCTGATTCTTTCAGCACGGTTTCTTCGTTCTCCGGGCCCAGTACAGCTTCGGCCACGTCTTTGAGGCGGATATCGTTCCCACCCACATTCTTTACGATCACATTATTGAAATCCTCTTCGGTGAAGAGGCGCCCGAAAGTGCGGATGGAAAGCTCTGTTGCATTACCTGCGATCTTACCTGAAGGCAGTTCCACGTTCTCGCGTGCGAGGGCCGTCTGCACATCGGTAGGCGTAAGGCCATAGGCGCTGAGATTGGCCGGGTTGAACCAGATACGCATGGCATATCTTTTTTCGCCCCAAATCTGTATACCACTCACACCGGGAATGGTTTGCAATCTTTCAACGAGTACATTACTGGCATATTCAGTTACCTGCAACTGGTTGCGGGTATTGCTCTGCACGGTCATGGAGATGATGGCGTCCGAGCTGGCGTCTGCCTTGTTCACCACGGGAGGAGCGGGAAGATCATCAGGGAGTGAACGTGATGCCTGCGACACTTTATCACGTACATCATTAGCCGCAGCTTCGAGATCGATGCTGAGATCGAATTCCACATTGATGCGGCTGGTGCCCTGGCTACTGGTGCTGGTGATATTCTTTACGCCTGCGATTCCGTTGATGGCTTTTTCCAGCGGTTCGGTGATCTGTGATTCCACGATCTCTGCATTGGCGCCGGGATAAGAAGTGCTTACGCTCACGTTCGGCGGATCGATGGCGGGATAATCGCGTATACCCAGGAACGTGAAACCGATGATACCGAACAACACGATCATGATGTTCAGTACAGTTGCCAGTACCGGCCTGCGTAAACTCAGTTCAGAGATATTCATAACCGGTGATTATTGAACTTTCGCTAATTTGATTTTGCTGTTTTCGCGGATGGAGAGCAGGGCGGTGGTAACAACAGTATCACCTTTCTGCAATCCTTCTGTGATCTGTACGAATGAGGAGTCGCGAATTCCTGTTTTCACTTCCTGGAATTGTGCAACGCCGCCTTTGTACAGGACTACGCGTTTGTTGCGGGCCTGGGGGATCACGGCCTGTGTTGGGATGATGAGGGCTTCATCGTTCTCACCCAGTTGCAGGGCCACTTTGGCGAAGGCGCCGGGCACCAGCAATGCATGATTGCCGCTCACCACGGTCCTCACTTTCAGCGTACGTGTATTGGCTTCGATCAATGATTCGGTTGCGAGAATGCCGGCATTGAATTGCTGTTTGGCGCCGGCAACGGTGAAAGTAACATTCCGGCCTTTGCGCATTTCATCGCTGTATTTTTCAGGTACGGAGAATTCCATTTTCAATTGTCCAACCTGGCTGATAGTTGAGATGAGGGTAGTAGGAGTGATATAAGCGCCGAGACTGATCTGCCGCAGTCCCATGCGGCCATTGAACGGAGCGCGTATCTCGGTTTTGGCGATATTGACTTTTACGAGATCGATATCTGCACGGAGATTATTGGCATCGAGTTCACTGAGATCGTATTCCTGCTGGCTCACGCCATTGATCTTGAGCAGGGCCTTGTAACGTTCTGCGGTTTTCTCTGCGATCTGTAATTGTACCTGTAATTTCTTCAGCTGCGCCTGGAGGTCTGCATCGAACAGTTTCACCAGTAAACTTCCTTTCTGAACAAAACTGCCTTCATTGATATTGAGCTGAACAACCCTGCCTGAAATTTCCGGCCTGATCTCTGTTTGTTCGTAGGGCAGGATGGTGCCCGGCACTTCCAGGTTCTCGCTGAGGGAAGTAGTCCTTACAACGAAACCATCTGCCTGCAGATTGGCATTGCCTCTAGCAGGACCGGCAGGTTTTTCATTTTTCTTTTCTTCTTTACACGCAATAATAGAAGTACTGAGTAGTAATCCTGTTGCTATCCAGCGTAAACCTTTCATTGGGATCTATGGAATAGTAGTTTAAAAATACGGGCTGCTAAAATTAATCTTTTCAATACAGCAGCCAGTAAAAAGGTTATGAACGGCAGCAGGAACTCAGCTAAGCAATCACTTTTAATATGTTTTTAATCCTGTGAGCCTTGAAACTCAGTTCCTGCCTGTCTTTTGAGACGATGGTGATATGTCCCATCTTGCGGCCTGGCCTGGTTTCTTTTTTCCCATAGATGTGAACGAAAACATTCTCCATTTTCAAAACTTCATCGAGGCCTTCATAAATGGCGGGGCCGCTGAATCCTTCGGCGCCTACCAGGTTTACGATACTGGCGGGCAGGATATGATCTGTATTTCCGAGCGGATATCCGAGCATTACTCTCCATAACATATCGAACTGGGAACTGAAGTTGGCTTCAATGGTATGATGGCCGCTATTGTGAACGCGCGGAGCAGTTTCATTCACCAGTACATCTCCGTTCTTATCGATGAACATTTCCACAGCAAAGATGCCGGGACTCTTCAAACCTTTTACTACGGCGAGTGCAATGGCTTCGATCTTCCAGAGGGTTTGTTGCGGGATCTCGGCAGGACTGATCTGGTAGTCGAGCAAATTGAGAACGGGGTCCATCACCATATCTACGGGAGGATAGATTGCGGTTTCTCCTTTTTCATTGATGGCAACTATCTGCGCGATCTCTTTATGGATGTTCACCATCTTTTCGAGTACGCCGGGAGCGTCGAATCCTTTGTTGATATCGGCAGTTGATTGGATCACCTGCACACCCTTGCCGTCGTATCCACCCTGTCCGATTTTGTGAACGGCGGGGAGGAGGCCGGTATGCTGGTTGAGCTCAGTTAAATTTTGCGTTACTGCAAACTCAGGACTTGGGATTTGATTTTCTTTATAATATTGTTTTTGTATGATCTTGTTCTTGATGATGCGAAGGGCAGCAGGACTGGGGTATACTTTTACACCTTTTTGTTCCAGGGCTTCGAGGGCATCTTCGTTAACGGATTCTATTTCGATGGTGATGGCGTCCAGGTCTTTTCCGAAATTGAACACATCGTCATAATTCCTGATATCTCCTTTTGTAAAATGATGACAGAGATGGGCTGAAGGGCATTCGGGGTCATTTTCCATCACAAAGGTTTCAACCGGATAATTAGCTGCTGCCTGGAGCAACATTCTTCCTAACTGTCCGCCGCCCAGGATACCTACTTTTTTCATCATTGATTGGTGGTTAAGGCGCCAAAGATAATCCTATATATTTGCGGTCAAATAGAAAATATGAACGGCTCCATAGAATTGACGCCCCAGGCGCAGATGATCAACGAGGTAATCAGGCAACGCAGAAGCGTATTCACATCACAGTTTGAACCTGGCAAGACGATCCCGGATGAAATAATCATGCAATTGCTGGAGAACGCCAACCAGGCGCCCACCCATAAACTTACCGAACCCTGGCGCTTCACTGTGTACAGTGGAAACGGATTGCAAACGCTGGCGGACCGCCAGGCTGCGATCTACAAAGCGCATGCAGGACAAAAATTCAAACAGGGTAAATACGATTCACTGCTGATCACGCCGATGTTGTGCAGTCATGTTATCGCAATTGGTATGAAGCGTCATGCCGATATTCCGGAGATCGAAGAAGTAGCGGCAGTGGCCTGTGCCGTGCAGAATATCTATCTCAGCGCTACTGCATATGGGATTGGCGGATATTGGAGTACCGGTGGCATTACTTTTTTTGAACAGGCAAAAGCTATGTTTGATCTGGGTCCGGATGATAAGCTGATGGGCTTCTTCTATCTCGGCTATGTACGTGTGCCTTCTGCTCCCAGAACACCCAAACCGGTAATGGAAAAGATCACCTGGGTGAGGGAATAGAAATGTCGGAGACCCCACTCGCTCGCCTCCGGCGAGTGAGGAATATTTTGTCGCCTCCCGCGACCAATCAGGTGCTGTACCCGGTTGGTTCGCCGGAGGCGAACTGCATATAAGCCACTCGCCGGGAGGCGAGCGGCTGGCCGCAGACTGCTCTTGCATGGCATACGCTGATTTGTCGGCACATTCCGCCCGTTCGTCGCAACATATTAAAGGAGTGGGAGGAAAGACTGTTAGGGATGAAAGGGAAGCAGTAATTTTATTCCATATACATTCTGCGATGCTGTCGAATAAACGGATCAATATATTGATGCATACGATACTGTGGGTGCCAAGCATCCTGGTCCCATTGGTGCTGATGCCATTGAAAGATGGATTGAAACCCGATACCTATTCTCTTGGTAAGATGCCTTTCACATTGATGCAGATAGGGGTGTTCTATATAATGATCTACTACCTGTACCCGAAGTTTTTCCTGAAACGAAAGATCAAGACTTACTTATTGACTGTCATAGCACTTTGTCTTTTTATCGCAATATTCAGTGCATATGTACATATCTGGATCGACGGGAAGTTCGAATACCCGAATTTCATTGCAGGCATAGCCATGAAATTTCTCATATCCATGGCCGTTATGGCAACAGGCACTGCCTTTCTCTTGATCACTTATGTGATCCAGGAGCAGCGTTTGCAATCGGAAAATCTCCGGACAGAATTGGGTTTTCTCCGTTCACAGGTGAGCCCTCATTTCATGTTCAATACCCTCAATAGCCTTGTTTCACTGGCGCGAAAAAAATCCGATAAGCTGGAACCCGCACTGCTGGAGCTTTCTAATCTGCTTCATTATATGTTGTATGAATCCGATGAAGAGAAAGTGAGCATCAGTAAGGAAATAGATTATATCCAGAGTTATATCGATCTGCAGACGCTGCGGTTCGGTCATCATGTAAGGATCAGTTTCGAAGCCCTGAAGCCGGAGGATGATTTTACTATTGAACCAATGTTGCTCATTCCATTAATTGAAAACGCTTTCAAACATGGGATCGGCATGATCGATGATCCCGAGATCATAGTACAACTCAAAGTGATCAAAGACGAAGTAATGCTGATGGTGCAGAACAAATTCAATCGCGGCTCCGGAGAAACCAAAGATAAGACCTCCGGTATCGGACTCACCAACCTTGACCGTAGGCTGAAACTCTTGTATCCCAACCGTCATGCCCTGCAACTGGCTTCCAACGGAACTTATTACAATGCAAGCTTAAAAATTCAAGTGCATGCTTAGGTGCCTGGCCGTGGACGATGAAATGTTATCGCTCGATCTGCTGGAAGACAATATCCGGCGGATCCCATTTTTACAGCTGGTGGGTAAATGCTCAAATGCTTTCGAAGCGCTGAGCCTGATGCAACGCGAGCCGGTGGACCTGATCTTTCTCGATATACAGATGCCTGGTCTTACTGGTGTGCAGTTCCTGGAAAGCCTGGCTTCCCATCGTCCCATGGTCATCTTCGTTACAGCCTATAAGAAATATGCACTCGACGGTTTTGATTTGGATGTGCTGGATTATCTGGTAAAACCTGTTCCATTCGAGCGGTTCGTGAAAGCTGTGAACAAGGCCGCGGCATATCATAATATGAAAATGGGAACGCCGGTAATTGCTGCTCTCCGCGAAGCGGCACAACAATCACCATTAAACGCAATCAGCTCCCTTTCTTCAACTAAAGATCAACAACAGCCAGGAATCACCGCTGATTCCCAGCCTGTTGCCGAAACAGCAGCGGAACATTTTTTCGTGAACGTAGAGTACAACCTGGTTCGTATTTCGTTCAGGGAGATCAGTTTTATCGAAGGATTGAAAGACTATGTGAAGATCCACCTGCACCAACAACCGAAACCCGTGATCACGAGAATGAGCATGAAATCCATAACTGATAAATTACCGGTGAAGCAGTTCATGCGGGTACATAAATCCTATATCATTTCGATGGAAAAGATCAGCTCAATTAGAAAGAACCGGATCTATATCGGACAGTTTGTGATCCCGGTGAGTGATTCCTATAAAGATGAGTTCTTCAAAAGGATCACTCCTGAGCAAAGGGGAGAGCTATGATCATTCCAACTTAAAATTTAATTGGAAGTGGCGGCCATCCATTTGTCTACAAATTCGCTGAACTGGTCGCGATGTTTTCTTTACTGATATACTTCAGTTTTTCCAGTTTTCATAGCAGGTCAATTTTGGAGAACAAACCATCAAACATCTTTGCTATGAAAAGATTCCCCTTACTGTTCTGGCTCATCTGCTTCAACCTGCTGCTGCTCGCCGGGGCTTCAGCGCAAACCAATACACAAACCGTAACGGGTACCGTGATCGATAAAGCCTCCGAGCGGCCATTGTCCAATGTATCTGTGCAACTGGTGGGTAGTTCCATTGGCAGGCGCACGGATTCAACCGGCAGATTTATATTGAACAATGTTCCTCTCGGCAGGCAGCAGATTTCGTTTACCTGTATCGGCTATAAGACAATCGTTATCCCTGAAATCCTGATCACGGCTGGTAAGCAGGTAGTACTGGATATTCCACTGGAACAACAGATCAGCTCATTGGCGGAAGTAACGGTCACCAGCAGGCGCACCCGCAAAGGGATGGCTTCTAATGAATTTGCCGGCAGCAGCGCCCGTTCCTTCTCTATGGACGAAGTAACCCGCTATGCCGGTGGACGCAATGATCCGTCGCGGCTCGTCAGCAATTTTGCAGGCGTAGCAACCACCAATGATTCCCGAAATGATATTGTGGTAAGAGGCAATGCGCCCACAGCTGTACTGTGGAGGATGGAGGGGATTCCCATTCCAAACCCGAATCACTTTTCAACGCTTGGCACCACCGGTGGTCCGGTAAGCGCTCTCAATACGAATGCACTGAAAACCTCCGACTTCTATACCGGCGCTTTTTCCGCAGAGTATGGGAATGCCACGGGGGCCGTGTTTGACCTCTCGCTGAGGAATGGAAATAAAGACAAACTGGAAAAGACGATCCAGCTCAATCTGTTCTCCGGTCTTGAAGCAATGATAGAAGGTCCGATGAGCAAGAAGAAAAATGGAAGTTCATTCCTGGTTGGCTACCGGTATTCTTTTGCGCAGATCGGGCAGTCGCTCGGGTTCAATATCGGCACGGAAGCAGTTCCCAAATACCAGGACCTGATCTTTAATCTCAATTTTGCTCCTTCAAAACTCGGCAGGTTCAACCTGTTTGGAATGGGTGGGACCAGTAGTATCGATATGATCGGGAAGGACCTGGATTCTACAGATATGTTCGCCAATATGGATGAAGACACTTATTTCAAGAGTCGCCTGGGTGTGATCGGACTCAGGCATACTATCGATATCGGATCGAAATCCTATCTCCGTTCTATTATTTCATATGCTTATACCAATAATGAAGGTGAGATGTATAAATATAATGAGGATATGACAGATAGGAAGCATGTTTCCCAGCAAAGCACTACCACCGGCGACTTCAGGATCTCTTCATTTTTCAACTCCAAGATCAACGCGCGGTTCTCCTTACGGGGAGGCGTAATGGCGGAAATGCAGTCACTTAACACCGTTAGGGATAGCCGCGAAGAATACCCTGATTGGCGTCGGCTCCGGGACTATGACGGCAGCGCTATCCTGTTACAACCTTTCGTGCAGGGCAGGTACCGGTTCAATGAAAAGCTCTCTCTCAATGCAGGCGTTCACGGGATATATTACGATCTCAATGAAAGTTCCAATATCGAGCCACGCGCCTCCCTCAGTTATGCCATCGACCCAACAAAGACCCTTACTTTCAGTTACGGGATTCACAGTCAGCAGCAACCGCTTCCGGTTTATCTCTTCCAGCAACTGAAGCCCGATGGCACCTATGATCAATCCAACAGGGATCTCGATCTGACCAGGGCGCAACACTATGTACTCGGCTATGATTGGAATTTCGCAAAGGACTGGCGCCTTAAAGCAGAGATTTATCATCAATATATCTCTGACGCACCGGTTGAATCGATACCCAGCGGATTCTCGATTTTGAATGCGGGAGCGGACTTTAGTTTCCCTGACAAGGCCGGTTTGGTAAGCAAAGGAACCGGAAGCAATACCGGAATTGAGCTTACCCTGGAGAAGTTTTTTAGTGGTGGTTTTTACCTGCTTACCACAGCGTCTATATTTGATGCAAAATATAAAGGAAGTGATGGAATAGAAAGAAATTCAACATTTAATAATAAGCTGGTTGGGAATATTTTGGCTGGTAAGGAGTGGAAAATGGGGCGCGGTGGCAAGAACGCATTTACCGTAGATTTCAAACTTGCCACTGCCGGAGGGCGCTATTATACACCGGTGGACCTTCAGGCGAGTATTACAGCCGGAGTAGAAAAACTGGATGAAGAGCATTACAATTCTTTGAGGTTCGACAATTATTTCCGGGCAGATGTCCGGTTTGGATTCCGGTTGAATAATTCCAATAAAAAGGTGGCTCAAACCATTTACCTGGACCTCCAGAATGTAACGGCCAGGGATAATGTATTCATTCAGCGTTACAATAGGGCATTAGGCAAAGTGGGGATCGTGAATCAGATCGGTTTCTTTCCGGATATACTGTATAGAATTCAATTTTAAAAGAGATAAGTACTGCAATTGAATTAAATACAATTACTTATGGTGTTCATTTGAAGAATGTGGCTGAAGGTTGCCACAGTTAAGTACGGGGTTCTTAACCGTCATTGGCCTTTTGCCGGTGGCGGTTTTTGTAAATCTTGGTTTCTGAATAGTGGATTAGGTTTAATGCGAAGGAGCAATGGGTTTTAAGGGATGTGTAAGTATCTGGTTATCAAATAGAAGAGAATCAAAAGAAGGTCCTCGTTTTCATTCCAATTCTATTTAACATAACATAAATTATAGTGTAATCAAGGTATTCGCCAGGTACGTATAAAGTCTTCCGCGTTAAGATTCTTTACTGGTCACTTACATGGCTTTTGTTTTGACGACTCCCTGATGAATAAGTTCATTTTCTCATTTCGCTGCTTGTGGTATTGATTCGGATACTGATTCTCTACATTCTTAATTCGCTCTTTCAGGTTTTGCTGTTGCCGGAGATAATCTCTCTGGCATTGAAGAAGATTTTCTAGTGTACCATTGTTTGCCGCCCGGTTTTGATTGGCGATCCTGGTTTCCAAATCACAGATCTTAATTTTTGTTTTCAATATTTCCTCATCAATGGCGTCCTCAAAATTCATTTGCAGGTTGCCTTCTGCCTGGTCTCGTTGGTATTGTGTGGATCGCGGGTTTTGCTTTACCTGGTCGTACTTTTCTTTGTTTTTTTGCAGCGCCTTTTTCTTGAAATCAATTCTTTGTTGTTTAAGCCCCAGGCAGGGATTTTGTGATCGGTTTTTTAATTCATCCAGCCGGGTTTGTTCTCTTTCTATATTTTCATTTTGATTCGTGTAAGATTGTTCTTCCATGGATCTGAAAATGGTATGGTTAAAACAAGTCGGAACATTTTCCATTTCCATGATATAGGATTCGTAGCCTTCTTTTTCTATGGCCATAATGATAAATAAGCCTTCATCAGTGTATTGATAGCCTACGCCGAATAATCCCAAATATTTCAAGGGCTGCATGACCAATTTATCGGGCAGAGTTTTTCCAAATACATAGTATTGTGTTTGCCCGTTTTCATATTGATACAACCAGGCTTTTATCTTGCCTCCCAAAAACTCCCGGCTATCGTCTTTTTTATATAAAATACCTTCTTCAGCAGCACTGTGCTCGTCAACTCTTCTTGCATTTTTGTAACGAATTTTAGAATGGACCAGTCTTCCCTTTTGCAAACGGTTCGAATAGTTAAACAGATCGCCTTTCAGTCCTAAAATATTGAATTTGAAATCGGGCAATCCGGTTAGTATATCACAAATACCGGCGCTGTTCAACTTTAATTCGGAGTAACCTACCAGCCCGATTTTCGTATTGATAAACATGCAGGTTTCTACAGGGCCTTTGTTGCTGGTTACTTTTATTTTTATTTTCTTATCGAAACAAATATCATTTTCAGATGGCGGTTCGGGCAAAGGTTCATCGAGGAACTCATCAGTGTTTAACAATTCGTCGAAAAATGGTCTGTGTACGGGATTGGTATAAGATGGGTTCGGTTCTATGACTACCTGGGTTTTCGATTGCACAAATGCGATCAATAGGCCGAAAAGAATGATGCCGTTCTTTATGATCGACAATTCAATTTTATTTTGGGTTTTCATGGAGTCAGCGTTTTATAAATTCCACTCTCCTGTTTTTTGCTTTTCCTTCCGAAGTAGCATTTGAGGCTACCGCAAGTGATTCGCCCTTTCCTTCGGTTTGAATCCTGGAAGCAGCAATGTTGTATTTATTGATAATTTGATTTTTTACAGCCATTGCCCTTTTTTCAGATAGTATTTTATTGGCTTCTGCGTCTCCGTCGCTATCAGTATGACCTATGATGAGGATCTTCAATTGGGTATTTTGTTGCATGGCCTCTCCAATTTCTCCTATTACTTGATATGATGCAGGCTTTATGATATCTTTATTTACATCAAATAAGATGGCATTGGTTGTAGCGTTGCCTTTTTCCAGTAGCTCGGTTACCAATGCACTCCGCTTATCGGTTTCTGCTGCTGCGATCTGCACATTGCTGATGAGCAGCCCCAGCTCTGAAGCAGGAACGGTATAAACATTGGTTACAAAAAAGTTAGCCCGCATTGCCGGAGTTAAAGCCCGTGGCAGATCTATCAGTTTATTCCCGTCCAGGTAGATTCTTATCCGGGTACCGTTAATGGCCATGCTTATGTGCAGCATTTTGTTTACATACTTAGTCAAAGGGAAATCGTTTTTGTTGCCTATGACCTCTCTCAAACCGTATTCTACTGTTTTTGCATCAGCCTCGTTATATCTTGCAATGGTCACAAAAAATTTCTCTTTATAGTATAAATCTTCCCGAAGGATGTCCTTAACTGGCGTTAAGCCAAAATCAATTCTCGGAATGGATAATGAACCGCGTTGCTGTAAAAACAAATCAAATTCAATTGTGTAATTCTCAGGTAGCTTTCCCTTCATTTCCGGGGTTATTACACTGCTGTGTTTTACCTCCAGCCACTTCCCTTCTACCCCGCTTATCTTTACTACTTCCCCGCTTCCGTTGGTATTCCATTTTGCAGGAAAGTCACCCTCAGGATCGTTTAAAAAATCATCCTGAAACAATATGTTGGTACCTGGTACAAAGTCTGAAGCCTTTCTATTTACATTGGCCGTTTGCGCGGTCTGAGAAGTGCCGTTATTGCCATTACCCCCCTGGACTGTACCTGCATCATTTTTTTTCTTCTTACCCTTCTTTTTAAACAGCTTTCCAATACCTTCTTCCACTTTATTCAGGCCTTTATCAATTCCCTGGTCCACCCTGCCGTTTGCCCGGTTTTCTGCAGCTTGTTTAGCTTTTTCTTTGGGGTCAATTACCTGTGCTTTTGCCTGAATTTGACAAAGCACGGGGATGATCAAGAAGAAGAATAGCTTTTTCATGTCTTACTTATTTTGAGATAACTAAAGCCTTTATTTAATTTATTTCTTTGTGTATTCGTATATGATAGTGGATCCGGTATTTGTTGTTCGTTTGGTTGGATAGCCGTCTGTATCATATTCGTAGGTGTATGTACCCACACTGGGGCTTCCGGCAGTGGGTGTTACCGTTACTGTTCCATAGTTATTTACATTTCGCACAAATCCTGTTTGGGGCAACGATGCGGAAGCCGTTCTTTTATTGTCGAAATCAGAATTTTCGGTGGTAATTATTAAGTCCCCGGAAGCATCGTAAACGAGTTGTCTTTCCACGTTTCCTTTGGCATCTAAAAAGAACTCTGTATTGAGATAGGGTGTGCCGGCGCCTGCCCTGGTAAATTTATAAACACTTACTTTGCCCTGTGTGCTGTAATCCGCTTCATACTTTGCGGAAAGCGTTGAATATACGCTGGTAACATAGTACGTTTCAATTTTTGAAATCTGACCATTACCGTTGTAAAAGAAAATGTCCCTGGTATCTTCAATTGAATTTGCAGGATTATAAAGTACTTCCGTCAATTGCCCCGAGCTGTTATATGTGTAGGCTGCCGTGTAGTTATTGGCCGGGGATATATCTTCTACTACGCTATAACCCGTCGCTCTGTTATTGTCGTCATAAGTATAGGTGGTAGTTTCCCAGCCTGATACACTTTTGGTAAGCAAAGTGGTTGCCGGTTGGGGGGCATTGTCTTTTTTACAGCCTGGTGATGAAACAAGTATCAGGGCGATAAAAATCAGAAATGCTGCATTTACTTTCACAAGAAATAAGTTTAGGACCCAAAGTTATTTCTCATTTTGTGGCCCTGCAATTCCCCATTTGGGTAATGCCGCTATCTCAATCCAGGGGGATGATTTTGTGCATTATGGCTTTGGCAACAGCTTCGGTGGCACAGCTTACGTGTAGTTTATGATATGTATTTTGCAGGTGTTTCTTAACGGTATCGTTGGAAATCTGGCACTGTTTGCCTATCATTTTGTAGGAATGTCCTTTTACTAACCAGGTAAGCACTTCCAATTCCCTTTTAGTGAGGTTGAACTGTTGATTTATTTTCTTGCTTTCCCTGAAAAAATGCAATACTCTTTGAGCAATAAAGGGACTCATAGAGGCGCCCCCTTCCATCAGTTCATGAAGTGATTGAACGAGTTTCAGGGGATTTGTACTTTTCAGTAAATATCCATCGGCGCCGGCACAAAGGCTGTCAAATATTTTTTCGTCGTCTTCAAAAACAGTGTGCATCACAATTTTGATTTCGGGGTACACTTCTTTTATGAGAGTTACACCGTTGATGCCGCCAATGCCGGGCATATCAACGTCCATAATGATTAGTTCCGGGTAGTTTTCCCTGATTTGTTCAATGGCATCATTGCAGTTACTATAAGAAGCTTTTACCACAAACCCCGAGGATTCGGTCAGCAGCGCTTCCAAAGTGTGGCGCAGACGATCATTGTCGTCGTATATGATGAGATTAAAAGCCATTCTGTGAAGATAAAGCATCGTATAGTGAAAAAAACTTACCTTTTCAGGTAACAGGAAACAGTAAATCGATGCGGGTCCCTTTGCCTGGCTGACTTAGTAATCTTATTTGTCCGTTTAGAGCTGCTGCCCTGTTTTGCAGTGTGGTCATGCCATTTCCGGTGTTGTGTTTTTGGGTATCAAAGCCAATGCCGTCATCCTGAATTTCGAGTTCTACATGATTGCTGTTTATTTGTAATTGTACGGTAACATTACGGGCATTGGCATGTTTTACCAAATTGTTGATGGCTTCTTTGTAGAAAAGGTAAAAGTTTCGCCGTCTGTCCATATTCAGGGAAACCTGGTTTGCTTCTTCAGGAAAGTTGATTTGGTAATCGATATTCTTACCATCCAGCATATCGGCAGCATATCTTCTCATACGCACCAACAGGTTTTGGATATTGTCGTAACGGGGATTGATGTTCCATACAATATCACTGATACTTTCGTTTACATATTGTATCTCTTCCCCTGCTTTTTCCAAATACTCACCCAGTTTTGCCTGGTTGGCTGCATTGTTTTGCGCCAGCTGATTGAGCAGGCTGATATTGCTTAGGGAAGAGCCTATATCGTCATGCAGGTTTTCACTTATGTTGTTGCGCATGGTGATAATGGAGGCCTGTTGTTCTATTTTCTTTTTTAGCTTATACCTGTTAAATCCCAAAAGGGCTAACAGGATTATCAATGCGGTAAGTCCAAGCAGTAAATTTCGTATCAGGCTTTGGTTCTTGATTTGTTTTTGCTGAATGATTTTTTCTTTTTCAGCGATTATCAATTTTTGCTGATTATTGGCAGTCAGCAGTTTTTGCTTTTCCAATTCATTCTGTTGCCGGAGCAGGTTTTCTTCCTGCAGTTCCTTTGTTTTGAACAGCAAATTAATTTCATCCTGTTTTCGTTCTGCCTCTATTTTGTTTCCTTTGATGACGGCTTTCTGCTTTTCAATTTCCAATTGTCTTATTCTTTCCTGAATTTGTAGCCGGTTTATTTCAAAATCTTTTTTCTCCAGATCAAATCCTGCCTGTAACATTGCAATCCTGGTATTCGTTTCACTGTTAACGATGCTGTCTCTCAGCAAAATGTATTTTTTATATTGCTCGAATGCTTCTTTGTAATTATGGTGTTCGAGGTAAAAGTTGGATAAGTAATTGTACCCGTTTCTCATTACCACTTTATTTTGTAGCGAAGATGCCAGCGCAATGGATTTATTAAAATATTGAAGTGCATTGGCGGAGTCGCCCAACATATTGCTGTAAAAAGCTGCAGCAATATACCGGTTAGCGGCTATACCATAATTTTTCATTTCTTCGTAAAGGGAAATGGCTTTCCGCTCTAAATCCAGTGCTTCCTGGATCTTTTTTTCCCTGTTCAGTAATAGTGATTTGGTGATATAGACCTGCGCCAATCTTTGTTTGTCCTTACTTTTTTCGGCAGCTGCCAGGCCCAGGTCAATATATTTTATTGCCAGCGGCATGGAGTCCGTTTGCGCATACATATTGGCCAGGTTGGTATAAGAAATGGCTAAATCTCTTTGAGCTCCCGACTTTTCCCGTATTTGTAAAGCCTTAAATGCGTAGGTGAATGCTTTTTCATCTTGTTCCAATTGAAAGTAAGCTGCTGACAGATTGCTCATTGTCTGCGCCAGTCCAACGGTATGATTGAGTTGTTCATAAATTTTTATGGCCTGCAAATAATATTCAACCTGTTTATCCAATGCGCCCGTTTCCCCGCATGAAAATCCCCAGTCGTTATAGATGAGTGCAGTAGTTTCATTGTTTTGCTTTATGTAATATGCCTGTAAAGCTTTTTGATAAAACTGGTTTGCGTCAGTGAATTTTTGTACAGCCGATAAATATTTTGCATGCAAAAAATAAGCTTTGCCCAGGTATTCGGGTTGATTTATCTGTTGTGCCATATTAAGCGAGAGCAAATCATAATGACGCATTTGCTCAAACTCTTCCGCATTGAACAGTGAATCGGCTTTTTGTATATAATCTTGAATGGTACGCAGTGAGTTTGGCGATGATTGGGCTGCCAAAGGTGTATTTTTCAAGAAGAAAAATGCAATGCCTAAATATATTGTTGAATTCAATAGCTTCAAATGACCAAATTTAGGGTAGTAAATCAAAGTTTATTAAAGCAAAAAAAGCTGAGCGTGATCCTATCACGTTCAGCCTTCAATTATTTTATCAGGACTGCACCCTATTCAGGGCTTACTTGTGCATCTTCTTTTTCTTGCAGGTTCTTGTAAACCTTTAACTCACCGGATTTCTCGCCACTTCTGTAGCCCATCCAATAACAAAAACAAGGTACAGTTACCAGTACAAAAAGAATCAGCAGCAGATCGTTTGAATTCACTGACATTGGGTATGGCAAGGTTGTTGGGTAAATAAACGGGGTTACAACTCTAATATAGAAAAAACCCCTGATACTTCAGGGGTTTCCTCATTAAAATTTACCACTATGTCTTATTAGTGTTTCCGGTCTACGTTATTGAATTTTTCGGTGTAGTCGGTAGTTTTGTCGGACAGTTTTTTGATTTCAGCTTCCAGGTTTTTCACCTCGGCTGTATTCTTCTTAGCTTCAGCGGCATTCTTCTTTTGCTCCAGTTGGCTAACTTTCTCTTCGTTGATAGTGATCAGCAGATCGAGAGAGTTCTTAAGAATGTCTTTATCGTCCATTTTCAGTTTGCCTTCGGCTTCCAGTTTGTTGGCAACCTTCTCAAAGTAAGGAGCAGCTTCATCAAATTTGGTAACCACGGCTGCACGGAGCTCTTCTTTCTTTTTCAGCTGATCAGCAGTGAGTTTTACTCCGCCCTGTGGACGGATAGCTTTGTTCTCGTTGTTGATATCAACGCCCTGGTTGTAGATGATTTGTCCGAGTACCATATTGGCATTGGGATAATCAGGCTGGATCTCCAGGCATTTTTTGATCAGGTCTGTAGCTTTCGCGATCAGCTCTTTGGAATTGGCCGGACGCAGTGCAGCATCCTGGTTGTAACCTGCCTGGTACACTTCCACTGCATAATTGAAGAGGAACAGGTGATTGTTGGGATTCTCCGCCAGTACCTGGTCATATTTTTTAAAGAGCTCTTCTTTGGTGCCTTTTTCACGCATCAGTTCCAGTTCAAAGCCAGTCCAGAAAGAATCCTGGGGATATACTTCCCTTCCGAGTTGTGAATAATGTTTGGCTTTTTCTACATCATTTTTTTGACGATAGTAGTCTGCCAGCCATTTGTACAATTCCGCAAAACCTTCACCTTGTGCTTTCTGATCTGCTATCATACCATAATAAACCGCAGCTTCATCGGGCTTGCTGGCTTTTTCTGCAGAGATGCCTGCATACAGTGTTGTAGTAGTATCCAGCTTCAGAGTGGTGAGGTTCTTGCTGCTCATGAATTCGAAGATGCCGAGACATTTCTTGAAGTTTGAGAGCGCTTCATTGAAGTTACCTGCATTGTAGTAGGTAGCACCTGCAGAGGAATAACCGGAATACAGGTCCAGCAATGGTTGGCTGTTATCCAGCGTCAAGAGAACGTTCCTTTTGGCTGCATCCTTCTCACGGGTTTCTTCCATCGCCATATATTTTTTCAGTGATTCGAACGCTACTTCGCGTGCATCGGGCACTGAGCTGCGGAGTACGGAATCACCTGCAACGGCAACATATATTTTTGCTTTTGTATACCAGGCTTCAGGATTGTTCTGGTTCTTCTCTACGGTGAGTACGTTATCGATCTCCGTTTTTGCTTCGGTGATCTTCTTCTTGCCCAGATAGTCTTTCGCTTTTTCCAGCTTCTGCGCATACAAACCCAACCCTGGTGCGGCGAGCAACGCTAACAGCAATACTTTTTTCATTGTTTGCTTATTTATTTAATAGTATAAGAGGTTTTATCTGCTTTAGTTATTGTCTGGTCCTTCTTCAGATGCTTCAGCGGCTTCTCCGGTTGCAGCACCATCATCATTACCTGCTTCACCTGTTGTTTCTCCGGAAACTTCGGTACTTTCAGTTCCTTCAGCAACAACACCTTCTGCGCCTTCTGTTACAGGTGTTTCATCTTCTTCAGATTCGTCCAGGCTGGTGATGGCAGCAATTTCATCGCCATCTTCCACGCGGATAAGTTTCACACCTTGCGTTGCGCGACCCAGCTCGCTGATGCCGCCAACCGGCATACGGATAATGATACCGCTCTTACAGGTGATCATGAGGTCTTCCTTCTCAGTCACATCCAGAATTCCTACCAGGGATCCGGTCTTATCTGTCACACTGATGGTCTTCACCCCTTTACCTCCGCGGTTGGTAACGCGATATTCTTCCACCTGCGTTCTTTTTCCGTATCCTTTTTCACTCACTACCAATACAGTACGACTGGTATCTCCACTGTTGACACATATCATGCCAATTACTTCATCGTTATTATCATCTACCTCGATACCCGTTACACCGATGGCGCCACGGCCGGTTGCCCTTACTTTTTCTTCAGGGAAACGGATGGCCCTTCCACTCTTCACAGCCATCATGATCTCGCTGTTGCCGTCTGTCAGTCTTGCTTCCAGCAATTCATCGCCTTCATTGATGGTAATGGCATTCACACCTGTTTGACGTGGACGGCTGAAATCTTCCAGCGCTGTCTTTTTGATAATACCCTTCTTTGTACAAAGAACGATATTATGACCGTTCACATAATCCTTATCGGCGAAGTCCTTTACGTCGATGATGGCGCGGACCTTATCGTCCGGAGCGATCTGGATCATGTTCTGTATCGCACGTCCCTTGCTGGTTTTCTCACCATCCGGGATCTGGTAAACGTTGAGCCAGTATACCCTACCCTTTTCCGTGAAGAAAAGCATGGTATGGTGGGTGCTGGCCACGAAGAGGTGTTCGATATAATCTTCCTCGCGGGTTTTACCTCCCTGTACACCACGACCGCCACGGCGTTGTGCTCGGAATTCGGATGCGGGTGTACGTTTGATATAACCGAGATGTGAGATGGTGATCACCACATCTTCTTCTTTGATCAGGTCTTTGATACTTACTTCATCATCCAGGAAAGTGATCTCGGTTTTGCGTTCGTCACCGAATTTATCTTTTACCTCGATGAGTTCATTCTTGATTACATCGTACCTCATTCCTTCGTTGCCAAGCAGTTCTGTGAGATAGTTGATCAACTTCATCAATTCATCATATTCTTCTTTGATCTTCTCACGTTCCATGCCTGTCAAACGCTGGAGACGTAATTCGAGGATGGCTTTGGCCTGGATCTCGTCCAGTCCCCAGCCAGCATTCACGAGGCCCTCTTTCGCAATCTCCGGTGTAGCGGATGCGCGGATCAGGGCGATCACTTCGTCCAGGTGGTCCAGGGCGATGAGATAACCCTGCAGGATATGCGCTTTCTTCTGCGCTTCCTTCAGATCGTATTGGGTACGGCGGACCACCACTTCATGGCGGAACTCGATGAACTCAGCGATGAGCTCAATAACGCTCAGGGTGCGTGGGCGGCCTTTTACAAGCGCTACGTTATTGATGCCGTAGGAAGTCTGCAGCTCGGTGAATTTGTAAAGCTGGTTGATCACCACGTTGGAGATGGCATCCCTTTTCAGGTCTACCACAATACGAGTGCCTTCCTTGTTGTTGGATTCGTTATTGATATGGGCGATGCCTTCCAGTACTTTCTCGTTCACCAGTTGGCCGATGCGGTCGCAGAGCGCGTCACGGTTCACCTGGTAAGGCACTTCAGTGATGATGATCTGTTCGCGGCCGCTGGCTTTGGTGTCTACATGAACACGTCCGCGGAGTACAACCCTGCCCCTTCCGGTATGGTAACCGGATTTGATGCCTTCCATACCGTAGATGATACCACCGGTAGGGAAGTCGGGAGCCTTGATGTACTGCATCATTTCATCCACTGTGATTTCACGGTTATCTATATACGCCACACAGCCGTCAATCACCTCGGAAAGGTTATGGGGCATCATGTTGGTGGCCATACCTACCGCGATACCGCTTGATCCGTTGAGGAGCAGGTTGGGTAAGCGTGTAGGCAATACAGTTGGTTCTTCAAGCGAGTCGTCGAAGTTGAGCTGGAAGTCCACAGTGTCTTTGTCTATATCCATCAGCATGCTTTCTGCTGCACGCTGCAGGCGCACTTCGGTATAACGCATGGCAGCCGGCTGATCACCATCCTGACTACCGAAGTTACCCTGACCGTCTACCAGTGTGTAACGCATGCTCCATTCCTGGGCCATTCTCACCATGGCATCGTAAACAGAACTATCGCCGTGCGGGTGGTACTTACCCAACACTTCACCCACTATACGCGCGGACTTCTTGTGGGGTTTGTTGTAATGCACACCCAGTTCATTCATGGCAAACAGGATGCGGCGGTGTACGGGTTTGAAACCGTCGCGCGCATCAGGTAATGCACGGCCTACGATCACGCTCATGGAGTAATCGATATAAGCCGTTTTCATCTGCTCCTCGATGTTCACAGGAACGATCCGGTTCTGGTCATTCGTTTCTTGTGGTATAAGATTCTCTTCCATACTTGCTTCCTGTATTTTTGGGTCCGTGTTTTTTACCGCCGTGAAGGCGGAACGTGAAGGCGCAAATTTACCTTATTTGCATCGTAAAACCGCGGAATAAAGCCTGTTTTTGCCCTCCTATTTTATCCACTGATTTAGGCAACTTATGCAGATTTTCAATGGGTTTTGAAGGCGGAATCCCGCCCCGCTTTTTAACGTCGTTTTCATAATTTAGGTGGCCTGGTTTTTGGTTTAACCCTACTCAACTGTTAACTTGCAATTACCTTACAAATCTCCAATACCCGCCAATATCCTTTATTGATCCTACCCTGCTGTGGAATAAGCCATCAGTCAGCGTTTTGCGCCATGATCCCCCTGTGGTAAAACTATTTTTGCACGCTTATCGGTGATCTATGAACAAGTATTTATTACTGCGCGATAATAAACAGACCGGTCCTTACACTGTAGAGGAACTGGTGAAGAAGGGACTCAAGCCTTACGACCTCGTTTGGCTCGACGGCAGGAGCGCAGCCTGGCGGTATCCCAGTGAAATTGATGAACTCAAAGCCTTCGCTCCGGTGGTGGAAGAACAGCCGTACGACAGGTTCTACAAACGCAGCAGTTCTGCCCAGCAGGATGCTGTCCATTCAGTACAGCAACAACCCATCAAGCAGGAGCAACCCCTACCCGTTTCCAAACCGGTGGTGAAAACCGGTAGCGGAAAAGTATATGTAACGCTGCCTGCCGGATTCAGGCAAAAGCAAACAGCTCAGCAGGCAACTGCTGAGGAAACTGTAAAGCCTGGACCTGTTCAGGCTAAAAAAGAAACTGCCTTTCCGGTAATGAAAGCCGAAGGAAAGTTGGAATCCGGCAAACAGGAAGAAGCAGGTGTTTCCCGGGAAGCCGCCAAAGCGCTGGAAGCGCGCGCCGCCGCACTGGCTGAATCCGTCCAGGCCGCTGCTGCTGCCTCCAAAAAGCAAACAGCACAGCAAGCCATTCAGCAATGGGACCAGCAATCTAATACATCAAATACTCAACCGGCTAATTCTACTGTTGAGCAACCCGCCAACTTCTCGTCCCTCATCAATAAACATGAGCAGGCAGAGACCATTCCGGTGATCCCTATGCGCAATCAGTCAGGAAGGAAGCAGTTGCTGCTGATGCGCAGTATCGTTGCTGCCTGCCTGTTATTGGGCGGTATCGTCATCGGAATGGCGCTCACAAATAGCAAGAGCAGTATTGAGAACCAGAAAGCGCTCGACCAGCTGGTGCAGCGCCTGCAGGAAAGAGAAGCCCAACGTCAGGCTGGGATAAATCCGGAGCAAGTAGCAGGTGAATCCACTACTCCCGCTAATTCTGAAGAATATGCAGAAGAAAGCACGCCTACCGTGGTTGAGGAAAGCCATACCCAGGAAAAAGATCCCGGCCAGCAACTGGCAGTAAAAGATAAGCAGGTCCCTCCTGTCGTAAACAGTCATGATGCACCAGTTACCTTCCAGGAAAAAGACCCGCATGAAATGAAGGTCACCCAGGCAGTAGTTACACGCAAGGACGAGCCCAGGCCCGTCCGTGAAGCAGATATAACCGCCGCCCGTGAAAAGATCTTCCAGATGGTGCAGGTGGCCGCCAGTCCTTTTCGCACCGGCGTGCTGGGAGGCATTTCCAATTTATACTTCACCGTTTCCAATACCAGTTCTTTTCCGCTGGACCAGATAGAACTGGAGATAAAATACCTCGGCCCTGAAAACAGGGTGGTAAAAGTGCAGCGTCTTATCTTCAACGATGTTGGCGCCGGTGCACAAAAAACACTTGAAGCTCCACGCACTTCGCGTGGTGTATCGATCGATTATGTTGTAACGAAGATCAATTCAAGAGCGCTGGGCATCGCCCATGCAGGTTTCTGATTGCGTATACTCCTTCACGCTATACCCTGCTTCATTACGATGAAGAATACCCGAACACCCTGGTTTGAATTAAAAAGGTATTAAAATCATCCCACTACATCCTGACCTTCAGTAACTTGCTGATAAATGAATAGTTTATTCTTCACTAAATAAAAACACGTACGCCATGAAGAATACTCTCGCCACGCTTATTGCCATCATCATAGCGGTAGCCAGTTTGCATGCTTTCAGGGCCATGCAACACGCATCCGTTACCGGTAGCATTCAGCCGAGCTATGGAGCCAAGACCATCTGGGCCATTCAGGGTAATGACACTACAAGGATTTATTCAGACAATGGCGCCTTCACCTGTAATCTCAGGCCGGGTACCTGGAAGCTCTGTATCGATGCAAGACCTCCGCTGCAGGACCGGGATGTGGAGGTACTGGTACAAGACCGTCAGTCTACCGATATCGGAGTGATTACACTTCACCAATAATTGTTTAGGGCAGCACTGCAATTTCCCGCTTCAACAATAGCTGCCATTCCTGCGATTGCCTCCATTTTCCCCTATTACCGTTTTTATTATCTTGTGCCAATGAAGCATATACTCGTCTTCGGTGCAGGAAAGTCAGCAACATGCCTGATCGATTACCTCATTAAGGAAACCGGTGTGCATGGTTGGACGCTTACTGTTGTGGATGGGAACCTGGAACTGGCCAGCTCAAAAACGGCTGGTGCGCCGCATGCGAAAGCGGTTGCCATCAATGTGGAGCAGAACGAAGCAAGGCATGCACTGGTTTACTCCGCCGATATCGTGATTTCACTGCTGCCGCCATTCCTGCATTACCTCGTGGCGAAGGATTGTGTTCAGTATGGTAAGAACCTGCTCACGGCCTCTTATGTGGATGAAAAGATAGAAGCGCTGAAAGATGAGATCAATGCAAAAGGATTGTTCTTTCTCTGTGAGATGGGCCTCGATCCCGGCATCGATCATATGAGCGCGATGCAGCTGATCAGCTCCATCCGCGCCAAAGGCGGCGCCATCACTTCGTTCAGATCACATTGCGGAGGATTGGTTGCTCCCGAAAGCGATAACAATCCCTGGCATTACAAGATCAGCTGGAATCCGCGCAACGTGGTAATGGCAGGTAAGGCAGGCGCAGTATACAGAGAGAATAATGAAAAAGTGGAAATCCCTTACACGGCTTTATTCAATGTCAGCAATTCGGTATATGCGCCAGGCCTGGGAGAACTTGCCTGGTATGCGAACCGCGATTCACTAAGTTATATTCCTGTTTACGGGCTCGAAGAATCACTCACCTTTCTACGCACCACGCTCCGTTATCCTGCTTTCAATGCAGGCTGGAAGCAGATCATCTGGTTACATCTCACTGATGAAACAATGATGTACAACACAGATGGGCTCTCGCTTTCCGCCTTCTTCAGGGAACATTTCAGGAAGCAGGATACCTCAGATGTGATTGCCGCTCTCTCCAAAGAAGATCCATTCTATCAGCAACTCGATTTTCTCGGACTGAACGATGAAGCAACCATTATCAACAAAGGTCTCTGCACAGCCGCCGATGTTCTGCAGTTTGCCCTGGAACAAAAATTGGTTTTGGCCCCGCACGACAAAGACATGATAGTAATGTTGCACGAAATAGACTATCTCCTCAACGGTCAACTCCGTCATATCAAAAGTTGTCTGTTGGTAAAAGGAGAAGACCAGCTTCGCACGGCCATGGCAAAAACGGTTGGACTGCCACTCGGCATTGCAGCCAAATTAATTCTGCTGGATGAAATAAAACTCACCGGTCTTCACATCCCTATCCTGCCGGAGATCTATGAACCCGTACTGAAAGAATTGAACCAAAATGGTATCACCTTCCAGGAGGAAGAAGCCTGAAAAAAGCATAGAAATTTGCAACTTGCTAATAAACTGCAGCACATCTCCGCAGCCCATTGTTTGAGCGGGGTATAAAATGTAGGCCTTGAAAACGTAAGCGAAAAAGTTCAACAGCATTCCCCTGTCCTATCCTCCCTACTACAGTTGATCAATGCCACCCAAGCGCTGGTTCGTTTTCCAGCCGGCATTTTATACCCCGCTCAAACAAACAAATCACAGGAAGTATTATCCCCCTCGCAGTATCCGCTTCAACTCCTCTACGCCCGTTGTTGCCGGCATTTCAATTGGATGAACGCCATAGAACCCTTCCATTGCCGGGATCTTCTTATCAACGATGTATTTCGGGACCCCTGGCTGAACAAAGTCCACCAGTCCTGCTGCAGGATAAACAACCAGCGAAGTGCCTACCACTACAAAAATATCGGCAGCCTTCACTAACGGTACAGCCTCAGCGATCATCGGTACAGGCTCTTCAAACCAAACGATATGCGGGCGAAGCTGTTCGCCGTCTTCAGCCAGGTCGCCGATCCTGATATCGCCGGTAATGGGATAGATCAGCGATTCATCACCTACGCTGCGCATTTTGAGGATCTCGCCATGAAGATGGAGTATTTTTTCAGAGCCGGCACGTTCATGCAGGTCGTCAATGTTTTGGGTGATGATCTGAACATCGAAATCATGCTGCAGATCGGCCAGGCCGAAATGCGCAGCATTGGGTTTTGCATCCATCACGTTTTTGCGACGCATATTGTAGAAGTCGAGCACCAGTGATGGATTCTTTCGCCAGGCCCGGGGCGTGGCCACTTCGGTTACATCATATCCCTCCCAGAGACCATCACTGTCCCTGAAAGTTTTCAATCCGCTCTCTGCGCTGATACCGGCGCCTGTCAGCACCACCAATTTTTTCTTTGCCATGAAGCTCGAGTTATCAGGCTTCAATGTACGAAAATTCAGTGGCGTTTATTTCCCCATCAGGCTTCCGCCTGCTCTACAACCTTACTGGTAGCGGGTTTGGCCCGATTTCGTTTCACAGTCTTCTTCACAGCATACACTACCAGTCCAACTCCCAGGAGCATCGGCCATAGCGTGATCAATGCCACCATCACATCTCCGAGCCATTTGAATCCGGCTCCGAATGCATCCAGCACACGGGTCCCAAAAGAGGGTTCATGGTTGTTGTTATTTACCAGGTCAGGGTCCAGTATCTGGAAATAAACAAGCTGGATGGTGCTGTAAGCTGATGAATGATTGAGGTAGCCCATTCTGCCTGCAGCAGCTTCGATCTCTTCCTGGATCTCGTCCACTTCCTTCTGCACCTGGAAAACCTCTTCCATATTCTTTGCCTGCTTCATCAGCTCAAGGTAGCGAAGACGGGCCTGGCGCTTGGCTTCCAGCCTGGAGCGCACATCCACCACTTCGCCGGTGACGTCTTTACTGGTAATATTTTTTGTAAGGATCTTTTCTGCATTACCGGTGAATTCATTCACAGCCTGCTCAAACAAATCTACCGGCACGCGGATGCTGACCTGGGATTGCAACTTATAATCGGAGCTTTCCTGGTTCTCTTCGGCGATATAACCGGCATACTTACCCGTAATGGCGCTTACCAGGCGTTCAAATTCCCTGAAGTTCTTTATTTCCAGTTCCAGGCTGGCGTTCTTGATGATCTTCTTGTTCCAGTCGGATCGCGAAGCCGCGGGAGCTGTAGCAGGCTTTTGTTTTTGTCCGGGTTGCTGATCGCTTTGATTGCCGGACTGTTTCTCCTCAAAGCGAGCAGGCTCTGCGATGCTGTCTGATGCTGCATCAAAAAGCTCAAGGTTTGCTACTTCAGCTTTTTGCGGCGCAATGGACATTACGGTGTCAGCAGGTGCTTTTTCGGATGCGTTTCGGCAAGAAGAGGCCAGTACCAGCGCGAACGCTGATACGGTAAGAAAGGTTTTCATACTGCAATTTTTAAGGTGGTATAACTGAGATGCTTGTGTAAGTGATTTTACACAAATTGATTCCAGCTACCTGCAGCAAGTAACCCGGTAAGCTTGTTAAAATGGGTTTAACCCTTATCGCCTGCCAGTTCAAGGACCACTTTCCATTCCGCCGGGGTGACTGGACTAACGGAAAGGCGACTGAGTTTGATGAGCGCCATGTTGGCCAGCCGGGGTTCGGCCTTGATCTGTTTCAGGCTAACGGGATTCATTAAACGCTTTACTGGTTCCAGGTCAACCACTACCCATGCATCTTCATCGGTGGTGGGATCCTGGTAGGATTCTTTGGATACACGGGCAATGCCCACTATTTCCAGTCCTTCATTACTGTGGTAGAAAAATACCAGGTCCCCTTTTTTCATGTCCCTGAGAAAATTGCGGGCGGCATAGTTGCGTACTCCATCCCAGAAGGTCTTTTTGTCTTTAACAAACTGATCCCATGAGTATTTGAACGGTTCCGATTTAACCAACCAGTAAGCCATAATAAAGCAATTGCGGTAATATGAATAGAATGAGCAGCAAATGTACCGGGAAAATATTTATCCATAAAAAATCCAACCAGGGGCCGGCACCCGTAAGTATTTTTGCCAACTCCCCCCAACCAATCATTTTCCCCCGTCAAAATAATTTCAAGGTAAGAAATTACCAAACCGATCATGTGGTGTTACCCAGGAGCTAAAAAGGCTCACTATCGAAGACCGGCATTTACCGGTCTTCCTTTATTATTGCGTGTAGGCTACACTGTTAGAGTGTGGCAGTCGCTCGCCTCTGGCGAGTGACTTCTATTTGTTCGCCTCCGGCGAACACTGCGGCGCCAGAGGCGCCTAAACATAAGTCACTCGCCAGAGGCGAGCGACTGCCAACTCTCCGCCCTTTTTGGTCAGCCCCTGGCGGCAGCGAAAACAAAAAGGGCCAACCTGATAAGGCTGACCCCGCAAAAAAATTATTGAAAGATTACTTTTTATCCAGGTTGAACAGGCTGTCAACAAACTCATGTTTATCGAATACCAGCAAGTCTTCCATCTTCTCTCCCACTCCGATGAATTTCACCGGGATCTTGAACTGGTTGGCGATGGCCAGTACTACGCCGCCTTTGGCAGTGCCGTCCAGCTTGGTGATAGCGAGTGCGGTCACATCTGTGGCAGCGGTGAAATGTTTGGCCTGTTCCAGCGCATTTTGACCTGTAGATCCGTCCAGCACCAGCAGCACTTCATGTGGCGCTTCTGGAATATGTTTCTGGATTACGCGTTTGATCTTGCTGAGCTCGTCCATCAGGTGGGCCTTGTTGTGGAGGCGGCCTGCAGTATCGATGATCACCACATCTGATCCTTTGGCCACACCGCTCTGAACAGTATCAAATGCAACAGAAGCGGGATCTGATCCCATGGCCTGTTTCACGATAGGAACGCCCACGCGTTCACTCCAGATAGTGAGTTGATCAACCGCAGCGGCACGGAAGGTATCGGCAGCGCCGAGTAATACAGACTTTCCGGCCTTCTTGAAATTATAGGCGAGTTTGCCGATGGTAGTGGTCTTGCCCACCCCATTCACGCCTACCACCAGGATCACATAGGGTTTGGCAGGCATTTCCGATTCAAAGGTGTAGGAAGAAGCCTGGTCGGCATCCACCAGTACAGCTTCGATCTCCTGCTGCAGCAGCCCGTTGAGCTCACTGGTATTAAGATATTTGTCTTTTGCTACGCGTTTTTCAATGCGGCTGATGATCTGAACGGTGGTGTCGATGCCAACATCCGCGCTTACGAGCGCTTCTTCAAGGTTATCGAGCACTTCATCATCAACAGTACTTTTGCCTGCTATCGCCTTGGTGATCTTGGAAAGAAAGCCTTCCTTGGTCTTTTGGAGCCCCTGGTCGAGCGATTCTTTTTCCTTCTTACCGAATAGTTTTCCGAAAAATCCCATACTCAGAATTTGTGCAAATATAAAATACAAAAAGCCGTCCTCGCCGGAGAACAGCTTTTAATATTGTACTTACTATCCACTTATTTTTTTGCCATGAAATCCTTGATCTTGTCCTTGTGAACGATCGCCTCTTTAAAAGTATAGGCGCCGGTCTTTGGACTGCGAACAGCACGGATCACTTTGGTATAGTTCTTCGCTTCAGCAGATGCTTTGGCATCTTTCACTTTCGCGTTCTTGGAAGCTGCTTTTGCCATGATTATTTAATTGAAGATATTATTTAATCTCTTTGTGAACCGTAACCTTCTTCAGGATCGGGTTGAACTTCTTGAGCTCCATACGCTCAGGATTGTTCTTTTTATTCTTGGTAGTGATATACCGGCTGGTTCCGGGCTGACCGCTGGTCTTGTGCTCGGTACATTCCAGAATCACCTGTACCCTGTTACCTTTCTTTGCCATATATGAACATTGAAAATTTGACTAATTAATTAGATCTTCTCTCCTCTTGCTCTCAGTTCTTTCACCACACTCATCAGACCATTCTTGTTGATAGTGCGGATAGCCTCAGTAGAGAGCTTCAAAGTAATCCATTTTTCTTCTTCGGCGAGGTAATAGCGTTTCACCTGCAGGTTTGGTAAAAACCGGCGCTTTGTCTTGATATTTGAGTGTGATACACGATTTCCGGTTACCGGAACTTTACCTGTCACCTGACATACTCTTGCCATGACTTAAAAATTTTGGGACGGCAAAGGTCGGTAAATGCAATTAATTATCAAAAAGAAAATGCTGATTTTTCAAATAATGATTATCAACATTGTGGATAAACCGCTCTTTTCAATCACCTAACTCCCAATGCCAAAGGCGCAAATATACACAAAATTGACGCAGCTGCAACGTACATTTGCCGAATACTCCTGAATTCTCGCCATTTTCACCCGGATTGCCTGTCCCCTTCAGAAACTTACTTGCATGATTCTGAAGCGAATAATTAATAATTACTTAATTTAAAGTTGATTTCAGGCGCACCAACTTTGACAAAAACCGCCTGACCCAATGCTCAGCATGAAACGTAAAACAATCGCAAGAGATATCAGCTGGCTCAGCTTTAATGGCCGTGTGCTCCAGGAAGCCGCCGATCCCTCTGTGCCTCTCCGGGAGAGGATCAAATTCCTCGGCATCTTCTCCAATAATATGGACGAGTTCTTCCGGGTTCGCGTAGCTACCCTCAAAAGAATGAACGAATTCGGCCGCAAGCTCAAGAACATGCACCTGGAACAGGCGCCCGGAAAGATCCTGGACGAGATCCAGCAGGTTGTGCTGGAACAGCAACAATCTTTCAACACCATCTGGGAAAGTGTTCGCCGCGAGCTGGAAAAAGAAAAGATCTTCCTCGTGAACGAAAAACAGCTCAACAAAGAGCAGCAGAAATTTGTACAGACCTATTTCGAGGAAGAGGTTCGCTCCAATATCATCCCCATCATGGTGGAAAACGTTCCGCAGCTCCCCTACCTGCGCGAGAAATCATTGTATCTCGGTGTAGTGCTCAGTCGCCGCGACCAAAGTCTTCGCCGCAAATACTCGCTTATCGAAGTTCCTTCCAAATCTGTGGGCCGCTTCTGCAAGCTGCCTTCGCCCGAAGGAGAACAACATATCATTTTACTGGAAGATGTGATCCGTTTCAATCTCAAAAGCATCTTCTCTTATTTCGGTTACGACCGTTTCGGTTCCTGGGTATTCAAGATCACGAAGGATGCAGAGATCGATCTCGACAATGACGTGAGCACCACCATGATCCAGAAGATCGAGAAAGGGCTCCGCAACCGTCGCAAAGGCAAGCCCGTTCGCTTCGTATACGATAAGGAAATGGACGATGGACTGCTGGACTTCCTCATCCGCAAACTCAATCTCAGTCGCAAGGAAAGCATGATCCCCGGAGGGCGTATCCATAATTTCCGTCACTTCATGGACTTCCCCGATGTGTTCCAGAAAAAGAGCGCGCGGAAGAAACCCTTCCAGCACCAGCTGTTGAAGCATACCATGCGCGTGACCGATGTGGTGCTGGAGAAAGATATCATGCTTAATTTCCCTTATCATTCTTTCAATCCCGTAATCGATCTGTTGCGTGAAGCCGCCATCGATCCGGAGGTAACGGCCATCAAGATCACCGCATACCGCCTCGCCTCCAATTCCAAAGTGATCAACGCCCTCATCAATGCCGTGCGCAATGGCAAACAGGTGACCGTTATGCTGGAACTCCGCGCCCGCTTTGATGAAGAAGCCAACCTGGAATGGAAAGAAAGACTGGAAGAAGAAGGCGTGAAAGTACTGATTGGTATACCTAACATGAAAGTACACGCGAAATTGCTCATGATCAAGAAGCGCGTGAACAACCATACCATCCACTACGGCTTTGTGAGCACCGGCAACCTCAACGAGAAAACATCACATGTGTACGGCGATCACTGCCTGCTCACTTCGGACCGCTTCATCATGGCCGATGTGAACCGCATCTTCAACTACCTGGAGAACCCCAAAGAAGGCGATAAATTCCTCAAAGCCTGCAAAACCCTGATCCCCTGCCCTACCAGCCTGAGAAAGGAATTATACAAGCTCATCAATAGAGAGATCCGCAATGCGCGCTCCAAAAAACATGCCTCCATCACGCTCAAGATGAACTCCCTTTCCGATGAGGAACTGATCAATAAATTGTATGATGCCGCAAGGGCCGGTGTGGAAATCCGCCTGATCATCCGCGGCATCTTCTGTATGTATTCCGAGAGCAAGAGATTCAAGGTCCCTGTGAAGGCAATCAGCATTGTTGACGAATATCTTGAACATGCAAGAGTATTTATTTTCCACAATGGAGGCGAAGAAAAAGTATATATTTCATCAGCCGACTGGATGGTGCGCAACCTGGATCACCGTGTGGAAGCCACTTGCCCGATATTGGACGAGAAGATCAGGCGTGTGTTGAAAAATATACTGGAAATTCAGTTGCGGGATAATGTAAAAGCCAGAATTTTGGACAATGAACTGAGCAACCGGTATGTGCGCGACAGAAAGCAGAAGAAAGTCCGGAGCCAGGTTGAGACCTATCAATATTTACATCAAAAAACCATCATCCATGCAGATTCTGCGCATACATCTCCGGTGGAGTCGCTTGCTGCATCGGATGCCTAATTACCCATGAGACTGGCGGCCATCGATATTGGAAGTAATGCAGCGCGTTTATTGATCTCCGATGTATTCCATTCGGACACTGGCAAGCCTGAGTTCCAGAAGATCAACCTCGTGCGGGTACCGCTCCGGCTCGGTTTCGATGTATTTGAAAAGAAGACCATCTCCCCCGAAAAAGAATCGATGATCCTTAGCACCATCAAGGCTTACAAGTTGTTGCTGGATGCTTATGGCGTGGGCCTGCATCATCTGAAGGCTGCCGCTACTTCCGCTATGCGCGATGCCGATAACGGCACAGAGATCCTCGCCCGCGTGAAGGAAGAAACAGGGATCGATATCGAGATCATTACCGGCGATACCGAAGCCACACTCATCTATGAGAACCATGTGGCCGAGAATATGGACAAAGACCATACCTATCTCTATATCGATGTGGGGGGCGGCAGCACTGAACTGTCTTTCTTCGCCGAAGGCAAACTCAAATTCCGCAGGAGTTTCAATATCGGCACCATCCGCCTGCTCAAGCGACAAGTGGAAGAAAAGCATTGGGACGATATGAAAGACGCGCTGCGCCGCGAAACACGCGGACATATGGAAGACATCATCGGTATCGGTTCCGGTGGTAATATCAACAAGATCTTCTCCCTCTCCAAACGCAAGGAAGGCAAGCCCCTCTCCTTCGATATGTTGAAGGACTATTACAAGGAATTCAGCAGTTTCTCCGTGCAGGAAAGGCAAAGGCTTTACAAACTGCGTGAAGACCGTGCAGACGTGATCGTTCCCGCCCTTCAGATCTACGTGAACATCATGCGCTGGGCCAATATCAAAGATATCTATGTGCCCAAGATCGGTCTGGCAGATGGTTTGATCCAGCACCTCTACGAAGAGCTGGTCAAAAGCCGGCAGGCGATTTTCTGAGCGGCAGTTACATTTTTATCGTTTTCCCCTACCTTCGCCATTCTTATTAACAAACTGCGAGGAGCATTATGAATGTGTTTTATTCTAATGCAGAGCCATATTCCCTCCCGCTCAGCGCTAAAAACTCCAGTTATGTCAATCAGTAAAGAAATCAAGCGTATCACTACCAACACGCTCCAGAAAATGAAATCACAGGGCGAGAAGATCTCCATGCTCACCGCCTACGATTTCTCTTTCGCCAAAACCTTTGATGCCGCAGGAATCGACGTGATCCTTGTGGGCGACTCTGCTTCCAACGTTATGGCTGGTCATGAAACTACGCTACCTATTACGCTGGACCAGATGATCTATCACGCTTCTTCCGTGATCCGCGGTGTATCACGCGCGCTGGTAGTGGTAGACCTGCCATTCGGTTGCTACCAGGGCAATTCCAAGGAAGCCCTCATCTCTGCCGTCCGCATCATGAAAGAGACCGGCGCCCATGCCGTGAAACTCGAAGGCGGCGAAGAGATCCTGGAATCCGTAAAACGGATCGTAGCTGCCGGTATCCCTGTAATGGGACATCTCGGCCTCACGCCACAATCCATTTACAAATTCGGCACCTATACCGTACGCGCACGCGAAGAAGCCGAAGCCAACAAACTCCGTAACGACGCCAAATTGCTGGAAGAGGCAGGCGCATTCGCAATGGTACTGGAAAAGATCCCTGCGCAGCTGGCCAAAGAAGTATCTGAAAGCCTCATCATTCCCACCATCGGCATCGGCGCCGGAAAATATTGCGATGGCCAGGTGCTGGTGATGCACGATATGCTCGGCATCAATACAGAATTCAAACCAAGATTTTTACGCCAGTACCTCAACCTCAACGAACAAATCACGGGGGCGGTGCAGCATTATATCCGCGATGTAAAATCAAATGATTTCCCGAACGATCAGGAGCAGTATTAATTCCTTTTCCGGCAAAGGGGTTGGGTCAGGACGGCTGTGAAACGAACCAACGCTTTTGTGGGTTGGATGGGCCGTGGTTGGTTTGATGGAGCTGTAGTGCAGAGCCAGGCTTTTTCGCTTACGTTGCGAAGGCCGGTCTGACCCAACCACCTTTGCCTCATTTCCCTGAGAGTGCAGCAGATCAGGTTGCGATTTTGCATTTGATTACAGTCTTGTAAAAATGCTGTTGAAAAAAACAAAGGAGCTAACCTTCACATCTGTGACTGCGCATAGTTTCGGCGAGTCAGGTCAGATTATATAACGAAATGATTGGGGAGGGACGAAGGATCTGTCGCGCTTTTTGGGATCAATTGGTTTTTTATAAAGACGAGTAGTGCCTATCTTGATCGCATAGGCTGTTTGTCTTCCGTAAAAATATTGCATAAAGAAATCTTTCTGAACACCAGCATTCTCTTTTGTTTCTTTCCAAATAACCTCCGGACTGTCAAGTAATATTTCTTCAATAGAGAATTCACCAACAATTCTTCCTACAGGCATGGTGCAATAAACCACAACGCTTTTTATTGCCTTATTTGTAAAGATTGATTTACGGTATTCGAACTTCTTTTCGCCGTTGAATATTTTTTGAACATATTCAGGCTTAATTGATAATAATACTTTCATTTACCTGGCCTTTTTCTAGTATTTGAGCAAGTTGTTGATCATTGATCCTGAAGAATCCCCAGTAATCACTGTTCAATTGAATGTCTTGAATTAATGTCTTCCTGTTTAACCTTTTAGTTAATGCAATGTTATAGGTCATTTTTATTATTAACAAAGGTTTTTTCTCATTATACCAACTAATCAGTTCATCCCGGCCAAATACGCTGTGTGTTTGACAGTAGGTAATATACTCTTCGATACCGGCGAAGCTATTCCGGGACTTTATTTCTTCAACTGTACATATAGAGGTAGCCACACTTCTATACCAGGCGCTTCCCTGTCCATCACTTGTTCTGTAAACGATCAGTAGATCGCCTGGCCGAAGAGCCTTTACCCCTTCCATATAACAGATATAGACCTTGTGAATACTATTAGTATGCGAGACATCCTTTATCAGGTCGTAGGTTTCATTGAACAATTTGGAGTCTGGAAATAACTGAGTATGAAACTTTGGATGAATGGAAAGAAGGTATTTCTTGTTTTCCTGAGTATTGATTAAGGGATAGTCGAACAGGAAATTATTCCTGAATATCCTCATGTTTTTTACTAATACATCTTCAATCCCATTGGGTGTCTCTTTTTCAGCCGCTTTATTAAAGCCATATTTTTTGAGTAAACGAACCAATGATTCATGTTTGGGGAATACCGTTACATATACATTGTCGACATTCTCAATGGTTGCATGATCCAGGATTTTTTTTACAAACCTTTCTCCTAATCTGGTACCATGTGGATTCACTTTGAATGTTCCTACTTTTAGCCATCTGCTGACAGGTAAATCCGGTTTAACATCAGTTATGCCGCCTTCTTCTACTTTCAGGTATAAGAAGCCCTGAATATTACCTTCTTCATCATAACCAACATAGGCAGTTGAGTCTGCTTTTTTATTGAACCATTTCATGAATTCCTTATAATCGTTCTTTAGTGAATCGAAGAAAGGATCATTGACATTAATATCGCTAAAAAGCCTGATTTCCATTAAATACTTTTTATATAATTTGTTAATAAGAAAAATCCACCTTTGGCATATTCATGAGATCAGTTCACGCTGTAAGTTTTGAGGAAGCAGTAAAGAGCGAGTACTGAAAAAGTCAAATCCTGGAAGGCAATTGGTAGCTTTCGCTTGATCATTCCATGAAACCTCGAGATTGGAATTTCTGAAGAACATCGGATCTTCAATAAAACGAAAAAACTTTCTTCAGGTACCTGGTTTCTTTGAAAAAAATTTCAATTGCACCTGCTTACTTCCGCTGTTGCACAGAGTACCCCTCCCCAAAATCCATTGTGAAGGATGCATTGCCGGGTGATCAAAAAATGATGAACTCTCCAAGTGCCAGGGCCCGTGCGGGATATGTGAAGGTGGGCCTACGAAACGTAAGCGAAAAAGCCCGGCTCTGTACTCCAGTCCCATCAAACCAACAGAAAGCCCATCAAAGCCACAAAAGCGCCGGTTCGTTTCGTCAGCCACCCTTCACATATCCCCACGGGCCGCCAGCAATAAACAATGATTACCCTCACTTAACATCCATCAATCAACCCAGAACAACCACCCCAAAGATTTATCGTAAATTCGCCCTCTTAAATGCATTCCTCATGATGGATTTCCTCTCCTCACTCAAGATAAAAGCTGAAAATTCCGGAGCAGCAACCGGACAAAACTGGCTCAAAGCCAACGGCTCAACAATCGATTCTTTTTCACCGGTTGACGGCAAACTGATCGGTTCTGTGCTGGCTGCCGACAAAAAGAATTATGAAGATGTGATCACGAAAGCGCAGTCTGCTTTCCTGGAATGGCGCAACTGGCCGGCTCCCAGGCGCGGTGAAGTGGTCCGTCAGATCGGCGAAGCGCTCCGCGCTTACAAGGAGCCGCTGGGCAAGCTCGTTTCCTATGAAATGGGTAAGAGCCTGCAGGAAGGTTATGGCGAAGTGCAGGAAATGATCGACATATGTGATTTTGCGGTTGGACTTAGCCGTCAGTTGCATGGATTCACCATGCACAGCGAACGCCCTGGTCACAGGATGTATGAACAATACCATCCACTTGGACTGGTAGGCATCATCTCCGCTTTCAATTTCCCTGTGGCTGTATGGAGCTGGAACACGATGCTGGCCTGGGTTTGCGGCGATGTTTGTATCTGGAAGCCTTCCGAGAAAACACCGCTCTGCGCTATTGCCTGTCAGCATATCATTGCAGAAGTATTTGCAAAGAACAATGTTCCTGAAGGCGTATGCGGACTGGTAGTAGGCGGTCGTGAAGTAGGCGAATGGATGAGTAACGATACCCGTATCCCTCTCGTTTCTGCAACGGGATCTACCCGAATGGGCAAGGCTGTGGGCGCTGCATTGGGCGCGAGGCTCGGCAGGGCGCTGCTGGAACTGGGTGGTAATAATGCGATCATCATTTCCAAAGATGCCGACCTGGATATCGCTATCCGTGGAGCTGTATTCGGCGCCGTGGGAACAGCAGGACAACGTTGCACTACCACCCGGAGGCTGATTGTTCACGAATCTGTGTATGATGCCGTGAAGTCTAAACTGGTGGCAGCTTACAAGCAACTGGTGATTGGCGATCCCCTGAATGAGAAGAACCATGTAGGACCGTTGATAGATAAGGATGCCGTGAAAATGTATCTTTCGGCTATTGAAGCCTGTAAGAAAGAAGGCGGCAGCTTCATCGTGGAAGGTGGTGTGCTGGAAGGGGCAGGATTTGAAAGCGGCTGTTATGTGAAACCGGCTATCGCCGAGGCGCAACCGCAATATGCCATCGTGCAGCATGAGACCTTCGCTCCCATCCTTTACTTATTAAAATATTCAACCATAGAAGAGGCCATCGCTATTCAGAATGGCGTGCCCCAGGGATTGAGCTCCAGTATCATGACCCTCAATCTTCGCGAAGCAGAACAATTCCTTTCTGCCGCAGGAAGTGATTGTGGAATCGCCAACGTGAATATAGGAACATCGGGAGCAGAGATCGGAGGCGCTTTCGGAGGCGAAAAAGAAACAGGCGGTGGACGTGAGAGCGGAAGCGATGCCTGGAAAGCCTATATGCGCAGACAAACCAATACCATCAATTATTCTACGCAATTGCCATTGGCACAGGGTATTAAATTTGACATCTAAATAAATATACCGGGATACAAACCCTAACGCACAATCGATATACGCTTTTTATCGTTATTATGCGCCACGGACTGTATCCCGGTTCTCTTTTTTGATATATCTCAGTTTCTTCTTTTTTCCTTTCCCCTCATAAAATAAGATTGGCCTCCAAAGCGTTAGACTGCATTGGAAATCCTATATCGGTTTGAAACGGCCAAACTATAATAACTAACCCCTGCCCTGTAAGGCAAAGCGCATGCCAAACATAAACATGCCAACAGTTTATTAGTCTGGAAGTTTTCTGTCGATCCTGACCTTATACAAGACAAAATTTTACAGATGAAAAAACTGTTTACACTGTTGTGTTTTACTGTGCTTGCTTCTGTATGTTTCGGCCAGCTCCGCCTGGCCTTAGCAGGAGGCCCCCACCAATCCAGGATCCTGGAGAGTAATAATCTCCCGGGCTGGACTGACTTCACCAAACCAGGCTATTCCGGACGAAGCGGATTCCACCTTGGTGTACTGGCTGAATTCCCCATCAGCGAAAACAAGCGCTGGCATATTCAGCCCGGTATCTTTTATATGACCAAGGGAAGAAAATTCTCCCGAACGTATGATACCGCGTCTGTGCAAACAGACAGCCTCTCATACAAGCAGCAGTTCTCTCCCAATTACATCGACATCCCGGTGAATCTCACTTATAAGTTACCGTTAGGTAAAAAGACCAGCTTCTTCCTTAGTGCGGGACCTTATATCGGTTTCTTCTATACAGGGAAACAAAGAACAGAGACCCGCATTGTTGAGCAGGATGATATCGTTAAACTGAAAACGAACGAACAGCCTATCGAATCCGGCAATGAGACCTGGAAAGTGAAAACAATCGATTATGGCGTAAATGCCAGGGCCGGCCTGGAATTTGGCAAGGTATTCGTGTCCGGCTTCTTCAGCCAGGGCCTCAACAATTTTTATACAGCCCCCTACGATGGTAAATTCAATAACCAGGTTATGGGCGCCACACTTGGCATTTGGCTCGGTAAAGCCCCGATCTTCGAAGGCAAACCAAAGGATAAAGACAATGATGGCATCATCGATAAAGACGATGCCTGTCCTACCGAACCTGGCACTCTTGCCGCAGGCGGTTGTCCTGACCGCGATGGCGATGGCGTAGCCGATAAAGTAGACCAGTGCCCGGATATTGCCGGTCTCAGGAAATACGGCGGCTGTCCCCCGCCCGATCGTGATGGTGATGGTATTCCTGATGAGGAAGACAGGTGTCCGGATGTTGCCGGCACCCAGAAATACAGAGGTTGCCCAATCCCGGATAGCGATCGTGATGGTGTGAACGATGAAGAAGATAAATGTCCAACCCTCGCCGGCAGTAAAGAGAACAATGGTTGTCCGCTGCTCGATACTGATGGCGATGGTATTCCTGATAAAGAAGATAAATGCCCAACAGTCAGAGGCCCCAGATCAAACAAGGGTTGTCCTGAATTACAGAAGGAACTGATCGATAAAGTGAACTATGTGGCCAAGCAGATCTACTTCGATAATGGCAGCGAAACCCTCAGCGCCTCCAGTAAAAAAGCACTCGACCAGCTCGTGGAACTCATGGATAAGAATCCGCACCTGGTAATGGCCATTGATGGTCATACAGATAATACCGGTAATGCACAAAGGAACCTTAACCTGAGCGCCAAACGCGCGAATGCAGTGAAGGTTTACCTGATACAAAAAGGGATCAACCAGTTCCGCCTCGATGCCAGCGGCTTCGGTCAGACCAAACCGATAGCCGATAATAAAACGGAAGCAGGAAGAGCAAAGAACCGTCGTGTGGAACTCAGGCTGGCGAGCGACTGGGGATATATCCGCCCCTCTGCCAGCTGGAAGGCCAGCGCCGCATCCCGATAGTTGTTTTCCCCTTTTTCACCAACATAACTAAACCCAGGGCTGACCCGTAACAAGGTCAGCCCTTTTAGCATTAATTCAGGGGCTGGCAGTCGCTCGCCTCTGGCGAGTGACTTTTGTTTAGTCGCCTCCGGCGACGCGGTGTTCGCCGGAGGCGCACAAATACAGGTCACTCGCCAGAGGCGAGCGACTGCCAGCCCCCGACTACATTCCCTCAGCCCCCCTACCACACTCCAACAGCCCCCCTACCACACTCCCGCAGCACCCCGACCACACTCCCTCCCCCATTCTTCCCCAATAAACAGGCAACCCTTGGTGCACTCCGCATACACCCTCCGCATGGAACAAATTGAAACAGTGGCATTTCTGTGCGATCATATTGCCATTCATGTAGTTTGAAGCCAGGGTGAAGCTGAATTGCATAATTTTAGACACATTCAGGCTCTCTGCCTGTTGAAAAATAACGTTAAACTAGAGCAAAAAATAGGGATATTTGTCCCTTCGTGCAAACGGATCCGTGCTAATTTCCATCTGTTTGCATAGCTAATAAAACAATTACAAATGATGAAATTGGGAAAGACTATGGGGCTAACTTCAGCCCTCGTGATCACTGGTATGCTTGCCATGGCACAACAACAGGAAGGAACTAAACAAGGTTCCGTACCCAAGGGCTGGCATCTGCTCGACAAAGCAAAAGACGGCTATAGTGGTATCAGCCTCGATAAAGCCTATGAATTCGTAAAATCAAAAAGCATCAAAGGCAAAACCGTAGTTGTAGCAGTGATCGACTCCGGTATCGATACCCTTCATGAAGACCTGAAATCTGTTCTCTGGGTAAACCCAAAAGAGATCCCCGGGAACGGCATCGATGATGACAAGAACGGTTATGTGGATGATGTGCATGGATGGAACTTCATCGGCGGAAAAGACGGTCGCAATCTGAAACAAGACAGCTATGAAGGCGCCCGCGTTTACCACAAATACAAAAGCAAATTCGAGAACGTAGATCCCTCCACCCTCACCGGTGATGATACCGCAACCTACGAAATGTGGGCCAGGGCAAAAGCCAAGATCGACAGCGATGGCGGTAGCGGCGCAGACCTGTTTATGCTCAAAACTGCTCTCAAAAATGCTGAGAAAAGCGATAGCGTGATCCGCACTGCCATGAAGAAAGATGTTTATACCGGCAATGACCTGGACACTTTCACTGCCGTTTCACAGGCTGAGAAAAATGCCAAAGCAGGTTTCCTCTATCTCTTCCGCGCCAACAAAATGATGGAAACCACCAACAAGGAATTCATTGAAGGATTCGGTGAATACGTAAACATGGAATCCAAGAAAGCCGAAGCAAAAGATAAAGCTCCGGAAAACTACCGCGCTGCCATTGTTGGCGACAATGAAGATGATATCAACGACAAATTCTACGGCAACCCCGATGTAATGGCCAACACACCTTTCCACGGGACGCATGTGGCCGGCATCATCGGTGCTGTTCGCAACAACAACATAGGAATGGATGGCGTTGCAGATAATGTACGCATCATGGCCGTTCGCGCAGTTCCTGATGGCGATGAGCATGATAAAGATATCGCCCTCGCGATCCGCTACGCGGTAGACAACGGCGCTCAGATCATCAACATGAGCTTCGGTAAGGACTATTCTCCCCAGAAGAAATGGGTTGATGAAGCCGTTCAATATGCCGCCAGCAAAGGTGTGCTGCTGGTACATGCAGCCGGTAACGATGCCAAGAATGTGGATGTGAAGGATAATTTCCCCAGCCCGGTTTACAAGAGCGGCCAGGGTAAAGCCGACAACTGGATCACTGTTGGCGCCAGCGGCGACGAAGCTGCCGGTGGTCTCACTGCTTCTTTCTCCAACTATGGTAAAAAAGAAGTGGACGTATTTGCACCCGGCGTGAAGATCTACTCCACTATCCCCGGCGGCAACACTTACGGTGATGCTCAGGGCACAAGTATGGCTTCTCCTGTAGTGGCCGGTACAGCTGCTTTCCTGAAATCTTATTTCCCTAAACTCAGCCCGCAGCAGATCAAATATTGCATCGAAAAATCAGCGCAGGTCCCAACAGAGCAGGTAAGAAAACCAGGTACAGACGAAATGGTCCCCATGAGCGAACTGGCCGTAACCGGTGGCGTGATCAATGTGTACGAAGCAGCTAAGATCGCTTCAACCCTGCAGGGTGGTAAAGTTCCTAAGAAGAAAAAATCCTCAGTGAAGCCTACCTTGAAGAATAAGAAAGGTTAATTCTTTCAAATAAATATTTCATACCGGAAGGGTGCTCCATCTACAGGTGGGGTGCCCTTTCTTATTGTTGGGTACAGACCCTGCTGACCGGAGGTTTTCCATTGAAAGCTCCCACTCTATTTTTGATGCAATTTTTACCCATGGAAAATAAACTTGCATCACTGACAGCGCAATTCACCAATTACAGCATCACAGGAAATGGTATTCCTGAGATTAACAAACTGGAACTTTCCTTTGAAGAAGATCTTATCCCCGTACGGCACAACAGGCCGCTCGTGCTACTGTTCCTAGAATGGAGATTGATGAATAATACTACAGGTTCAGCAAAGGATAACGCCTTCCGTGAATGCCTGCAACAATACCGGAAAGACCTTGCAGCAGCAGGATTCGATGCCAGGTTCATTACTGCCAGCTTGTATGAAGGCCCCGAACAAAAAGATGGTTTGATATTGCTGGCGCTCCGCAGATTTGTACAGGCCGTTTACCGGGAATACCCTCCATTGAAAGGACTGGTGCTGATCGGACAATTCCCTGATGCAGCCATTGTGCGAAGGATCACCTGGGCCCCGGGCTTTGTTCATCCCCGCGAACTGGCCCTGCAAGCAGGCATCATGTGCGAACGTGCAGACCTGGTGCTGGGAGACATGCAGGGTAACTGGGAGGCTATCTACCGGAACGAAACATTTACTACAGAAGATATTGCCGCCCGGCCCGATGAGCAAACCAGCGGCATAGAATGGTTCAGGGGCGAAGATGTACTCACCTGTGAATTTACTTCCACCTCGTTCGTATTAAAACAGGGCGGGCCTTTCAGAGATGTTTTCTTCCTGGATGATGCGCGGTATCAAATGGAAAAAACCGCGGATCATCTCCGGATATTTTTATTCCAGGCAGAAAACAATAAAGAAACCGGTGCGCCGGATTCATTCGGAAAAAACATCATGGCCAGACCAGAACTGGCCGTATCCCGCATTAATGCATGGCATGCCGCCGTGAATCCCAACCCCTCGATGAAAGGAACCGATGGCGGCGGCTTCCTCGATCCTGAAGGAAATCCTGCTACTGTTCTCAGTCATACGCCTCTCTTTCAAGGCTTGCAGGAAGACCGTCTCTTTACACATCATAGTCCTGATCTTGAAAAAGACCTGCTGATCTCCTATTTCCAAAGGAACCATAGTTTCCGGATGGGCGCATTTGCAGGCCATCCCTGGAGAACAGCCATCATTTCCGGATCGCCGGATTTCGACCCCGACTATTATCTTCCTGTCATTAGCAATGCAGCCACCGATTTTCAGGAACCAGTGAAAGTGTACAATGCCAGCCTCCTGCAATACACCGAATTCCTCAAAGCTCCGGCTGTATTGAAATATATTCTTTCACATTCATTCAACCGTTGCTCTTGGTTCAACGCGGGAGGCTATACCCATCAACAACTGGAAGCCGCGGTCGGTGGCAAACCATTCCGGTGGACATTCGAGAACGGAAAGTATACGCCCGATTTCAAAACCAAAGACAGTGCAGCCGATATGTTCCTGTACAGACCCATGTGGCAGTACAAACAATTCGAAAATGCAGGCGCCAGCCTCCTCATTCATGGTGGTTGTAATGTGAACAGCGTAGCTGAAGTGTTCACACACCGGTATACTGAACATGCCTATGGCCATTGGCACAATGCAGAAAGCATCCTTTTCTTTACCAACTGCGTGGCGATGTTAAGCCGCGCCAAATATTTCAACGACAAACCGGAGTATTTCGCAGATACATTCAGGCAAAGTGTTACCACCACCTTCGGTGATTGCTGGCGTAGCTTCTTTGAACGGGAAAGCAATAATATGGCCCTCTCCACCAAAAATGTAAGCCGGAAAAAAGCATACTGGTGGGGAATAACAGGAGACTGGACGCTGAGGCTCAGGAACAGGAACGGACTGGGCATTTGTTCATTGCAACCTGCCCTCACACCTGCCGCCATTCTTCCCGACCATTCCATGATCGAAAGTTTTACATTCAGCAACAGCCATCAGTCCATTGCAGGTACCGGAGATATGGATGGCGATGGGATCGATGAGATCCTCTTGCGCGGTTCTGAAGGATTGGCCATCGTTAAATGGATGAATGGCAGTTTCACCTTGCTGGCAAGTCTGGCGTACGGTAGTGGAACCGGCAGCTTTACTGTTGAAGCGGGAGACAAGATCATCGGCATAGCCAATTTTACGGGACAATTGAAAACAGAAATACTCGTCTCCAACAATGCCGGCTTTGCATTGCTGGCCCTTCAGGATGGCATTATCCTGTCGGTGGCACAATTTCCCAATGGCAGTTTGATCGGCAACTGGATGGTGGATACCACTACCCAGCATTTCGCAAGTACAGGCGTTTTTCAACAGCAATCCGGCACCGATGTGGTGATGATGGGGCCCAACGGACTGGCCATACTTTCCCTGAAGAACAGGCAGCACAGGTGTATAGTACCGAATGGCAGCACAATTGGCACCTGGATACTAGATACTGCACCAGGCAAAGATCATATCAAGCTGATTGCCGACCTCAACGGTGAGGGAACCATCGAGCTGTTGATGGCCAATGCAGAGAAGACAGGTGTTTTCAGATTTACCAATGGAAAGATTCATCATCTTTCCACCTATCCCAATGGCATCATTATCGGGGGATATGCTTTTCAAAGCAGTCATCATTTTATAGCAGATCATTTTTTCGATGCCAATACCAAAGCATTGCTGGTGAATGATGGAACAGCCCTTCGTTTTTTTAACCTGATCAATGGGGAATTGCGTATTCGAACGGCTATACTACGCGGACCGGTAGATGGCTGGATGGTGGAACCTGCTATCAATACCATTCAACCGCTCGGACAGTTGCATCCGGCTCACAACAAGGCCCTGTTCATGATCCGGAGTGGTTGGGGGATCGGTTTTATCGGGTTCAATGATATGACGAAGCCGGTTTGCTACAGCGCTCATGCGTTTGGCTCCGTGTTGAACAATTGGCACCTGCACCACAACAACCAGGTAGCTGCTATCGCCCGGTTATCCGCTCACCATCCCAAACCCTGCCTGCTGCTGACCAATGGATAATTTAATTCCGTAGCTTTAAAAAAAAAGCGCATGATCAAAAAGAAAAACCTGTCTGTTCCTCCATCGATGGCAGCCTATGTGACCCGTATCCGGGAAAAAGATCCTGTAGTAGCTGTTTCCAGCAATACCAAGGCCTTCCGCAAACTGATCAAAAGCATTCCGAATAAGAAAGCAGATTATGCTTACGCTCCCGGCAAATGGACACTCAAGGAAATGCTCCAGCATATCATAGATGCCGAAAGGGTTTTTGCTTTCCGCGCTTTGCATATCGCACGAAAGGACCCTAACGCGCTTCCGGGATTCGATGAGAATGCCTGGGCAGACAATTCAAAAGCCAATGCTAGAAAATGGAAAGACCTGGTAGAAGAATTTTTCCTGCTGCGTAATGCCAATGAAAGGTTTTTTTCCACCCTGGATGAAGAGCAACTCCTCCATGCAGGCATTGCCAATAACAGCCATGTAAGCGTAGCTACACTTGCCTTTGTTGCTGCCGGCCACCTGGATCATCATATGAATATCATCCTCACCAGGTACCTGCAACCCTACCCTGCCGGGCCTGTCAGCAGCGCTACCAAAATCAGGAAAAAAGCCGGAAAGAAAAAAGCTGAAATTCAGAAAAAAGCTACAAAGAATAAACCGGTCAAACCTTCCAAAATTCAAACCGGTGGACTAAAAAAGGATGTAGGCTTTACCAAACCCGGCAAAGCAGTGAAAGAAAAATCTACCCCTGCAAAAAAGAAAAACGTTCCCGTAAAATCAGCGAAGAAGAAATAACACTCAGCGTGTGCCCAGTCGCTCGCCTCTGGCGAGTGACTTCTATTTAGTCGCCTCCGGCGACGCGGTGTTCGCCGGAGGCGAACAAATACAGGTCACTCGCCAGAGGCGAGCGACTGGCGACTGCGAAATTATTTTTTGTACATTTTTTCTATGCTGGAACTGAATACTGCGTACAATTGCTGCAGTTCAGGAAAGCCCTGCAATAATTCCAGGTGTTTTCCAATAGTACTTTGATCATTTCGGACCGCAGGCCCCGTCTGCACTTCATGCGGAGACGCATGCTGAATGCGATTGGCCACCTCGATGATCAGTGGCAATAATATCCTGAAATCCACTTTCTCTTTTTTACAATAAGCTTCCGCCAGTGCATACAGGTGATTGGTAAAATTACTTACCACCACTGCTGCAACGTGCAGGTGTAAACGCTGTTCATCTGTTGCCGTTTGCACCTGCATGGAAACCGTCATGGCAATATCTTTCAGGAAAGCTGTTTGCTCCGGCGTATTGGCATCCACCAGGAAAGGAATGTCCGTTATATGATCAAGTTCAGCGCGCAGACTTTGCAGCGGATACAGCACACCATAATGCTTACTGCTGTGCTTCAGTACTTCCCGCGATACAGAACCTGCAGTATGCACCAGGAGCTTATCACCCAGCTGTAATGAACCGGCAATAGCAGGTACTGCATTATCAGAAACGGCAATAATGTACAGGTCTGCCTCTTTACTCAGTAAAGCCAGATCATTGACCGGTGCTGCATTGCAGCGACTGGCCAATGCGGCGGCTTTTGCTGCATCACGGCCATAAACCTGTAAAATGGTATATCCTTCCTCTGCAAACAAGAGGCTCAATGCTGTGGCAACATTGCCTGTGCCGATAATCACCAGTCTGTATTGCATGTATAATTGAATATCGGTTATCCGTTCTTTCCGTCCAGCATGGGAACAAAAGAAAAGTTCTCGAATAATTCCTCTGTTACGCTGCCATCAGATTTTTTGGTCAGTCGCTTCATTTGCTGGATATCGCCCGCACCTACCGGGATCACCATCTTTCCGCCGGGCTTTAGTTGTTCTATCAGTTTCGGGGGAATGTATGGCGCCGCTGCCGTAACGATCACTTTATCGAAAGGGCCATAAGTTGGCAGTCCTTCATAGCCATCGCCATAAAAATATTTGATACCGGGATATCTTTTCCGCAGTTCAAATTTCTTGTGCACTTCAAACAGTTTCTTTTGCCTTTCGATGGTGAATACCTGCACCTGCATCTCTGCCAGCACCATGCTCTGGTAACCGCTGCCGGTGCCGATCTCCAGTACTTTTTCAAATGAGCGAAGGTCCAGGAGCTGTGTCTGGTACGCTACCGTGTAGGGTTGTGAAATGGTTTGGTCCGCTTCTATAGGAAAAGCCCTGTCTTCATACGCTACCTTATCAAATGCCGAGTCCAGAAAATAGTGCCGGGGGATATTGTTGATCGCCGCCAGCACGCGTTCATCCGTAATTCCTTTTGTCCGCAATAATTCCACCAGTTGTTTGCGTAATCCCTTGTGCCTGTATGAATCTTCGAAGGTTCTCATTGGGCGCAAGTTATTAAAAAAAGAGCAGGCTGTGTAAAGCTTGCTCTTCCCGGGGATCTCATTAGGAGGTTTTCAATGCTTTGTTGATGATTAACAGTAAATATTCATATTGCAATTTATTATCGCCGGTTTGTGCATTTACAACCCTTTGCAGGATTTCTCTGCACTGTAGCAACCATTGATAATAAATATGGCTGATATCGGTAGCCATGAATTTTACCCGGGGCATGAATTCAAAGCCGCTTACATTTCCAGGCATTCCCATTGGAGAGGAGCCATGCAGCGGGCTGAAGGAAGCGGCCATCATTTCCAGCCTGGCCATTTCTTTGATTGCAGCATCGTCATCACCGAAAGCGGTGGTGTTTCCGCCCGGAGCGTCTTTTACTTTTGAATGGGAGATCAGCAATTGTACCAGGGCTGTTTGCAGATCCAGTTTTTCCGCGCTTGCTTTCTTTCCCGCCAGCACATCAGACCACACATAATCGAACACATCCTTCACGCATTCAGCCCTCGTATAGGCTTCACTCCCGCCCTTCGCTTCGCTCAGGCCGATATTGGCTACCCAACGCATCACGTAGGGGAAGAGCACGGTGCGCATATATTCTCCGGCGTTCCCATTCATGCCGCCGATATGTTGCTCAAGCTCCGGGTTGTTCATCCATTGAAGGTTCTCCAGGGTTTCCAGGATAAAGTGAATGGACTCACGTTGAACTTCACGGGGAACAGCCTTCCAGGCAGGGAATGGATCGCCCTCGTATTTCTCATACTGGTAGATGCCGCCGATATTATTGATCACATGCATCAGGTACCAATAGAAATGTATATTGATGATAGCGAAATTCGTTTTTTTACGGAAGGCAAAATCTTTGTCTTCTTTCTCCACCCAACCGTTAAGATTCTTCATGATGTACTGAAGGTTTTGCATGGCGTACCGGGTAGCTTTCACCTGGTCATCACCGAGGTCTTCCGTTTGTGCATTGGGGTCCAGGATGCCGTATACCTGTTGTTTGCTGTAGCGGTACATAGGATCGGTGATCTTTTCGCTGATCCATTTTTCCAGTGTGGGCACCTCTGCTTCGGCGGTAGCAGCATCAGGCAATGGCGTATAGAGCCATTTAATGGCATAATAATCATATACACCAAGATCGGGCGGGGACATTCTAACACCTCGCTCGAAGTCGCCCGGCTGCGCCACAAAATTGAAACGGGCATAGTCCATGATGGAAGGCGTAGTGCCGTATTTCTGCGTGAAAGAAGGTGATCTCAATGAGTCTACCGGAAATGCTGCCGATGCGCCCATGTTGTGCATAAGACCAAGAGTGTGACCAATTTCGTGAGCGATCACATAGCGCATTCCCTGCTGAACAATCTCCTGTGGCAGGTTCATACGGCGAACACGCTTGTCCACTGCAGCCATCTGGATGAACATCCAGTCTTGCAACACTTCCGCAATACCCTGGTACACGTAAACGGATGCATTCAGGATTTCGCCGCTGCGCGGATCAACCCAGCTTGGCCCCATGGCATTCTGGGTTGCGGTTGGCGCATATTTGATGCAATTGAACCTGATATTGTTGGGGTCGAAAGCGGAATCGTTTCGTGGATACATCTTCGTTACAACTGCATTTTTGAAGCCGATCTTCTCGAATGCTTTATTCCAGTCATCCACACCCTGACGAATTGCGGGAATCCAATGGGCAGGGAATTTATCATCCACATAAAAAAGAACGGGGGTTACCGGCTCGGTAAGTTCACCCCTGTTGAAAGCAGTTTCATCTTTTGGCTCCAATCTCCAGCGATTGGCTAAATAGATCTTTCTGGCGCCATTATCTGCGGATGTGTACTGCATATGCTCCGTATAGAATACGCCAATGCGAGGGTCATTGAGCCTGGGGCGCATAGGTGTTTCCGGTAGCAGCATCATGGAGCGCTTCACCAGTACTGTACCTGGCCTGTCTTCTGCTGTTACGAAGCCGAAAAAGGTACTGGTGATACCATAAGTCATATAGCAACTTACAGTTACATTGTCTTCATATGCCATCACATCCGCCAGCATGGAAAGGTCAGACTTGAAAGCAGCCTTTCTTGTATACAGTCCTCCCACCGGCATGAAAGGGTCCATTTCATTGCTGCCATTGACAAATAGAGAGGTAGCATCGAATACTACGGATTGCGTGTCTGGCGAAAGCGCCAGGATTTTGTACGAGCCCATTACGGGGTTGAGGTTGTTCTTGTTCAGCGCGGTCTGCATAGTCAGGTCCGATGCGGATGTAGAAACATTGAAAACGGATCTTCGTACAAGGATATTGGAGTCTGCCTGCACAAAATTGATGCACAATGGGTCATGCGCCTGCTCCCCTGCTGCCGCATCATCGGAATGGCTCACGGCATCAGCTACCGAACCGAGCAACATATGTCTTCCGAGCAGCTTCACCGGAAACTCCATAAGGAGTTTGCCATCTACCTTGTGCAGGGTAATCATTCCCCTGACAGTTTTTACAGTTTTATTTTTAAAAAGACTGGAATATTTATTCTCTTTTTTTGCAACTGCGGGCGCCTGTTGCGCCAGCACGATGGAACCCGGGCAAACAAGACCCAGTGCCAATAATATGCTCTTGCTGAAACTCATCATGGGTATTGTTATTTAAGGGCTTTTTCTATCTGGTGTAAAAGCAAGCGGTAATGCATCCGGGTTTCCTGATCAGCAGTTTTGACTGCGGCAATATTGAGCAACTTTTTACATTGTACCAACTGCATGTAATATTGGCTTTCCAAAGAAGGAGCCCTGTTGAAATTCACGGTAAAGCCGCCGAAGGCACCGGCGAATTCCTGAACATTGCGGGGATGTTGCAATGCCGGTGTATGATCACACCCCAAAGTATGCGCCCCAGGTAAACCGGGAAGTTGAATGGAGATGCGTTCTTTTGCTTCACCGGAGAATCCGGTAGTTGTCGCTTTAACAGGGGCCACCAGTTTGGATTCTTTCAGCATCGACTTTACAAATGCTTTCTGGATCTCTTTCTCGGCATTGCTCAGGGTTTTGTTTTGCTGTGTTTTGTTCCAGGTATACTGGTACAATTGCTTCATCACTTCTTTTGAAGTAAGCGGATTTTTTTCGGTGGAGCGGATGGCGGAAAGATTCACTGAAATGGGTGTAAACAATAATGCTTCCATGATCTGCGCACGCAATACGGTGGTGGGCGTTCCGGTAAGCGTGAAGTTTTCCAATACCTTCCGGTCTTCCAGCCAGTCGAGCTCTTTCAATTCATTCAGCAGGAAGTTGAGTGCCTGTTGTTGTTTGGCGCGTGGTACGGATTGGAACAAAGGCATGGGATCGCCAACATGTTTTTCATTCACGCAAATGCCACCGATATTTTTGAGCACATGATTTACATAGCGGATATATTGAGAGAGTACATTGTTCCAGATGGCTTTCCTGTACGTATAGTCCTTATCCTGCGCTCCCACCCAAATGTTGAGCTCTTTCATGATGAGCTTAAGGTTATTGATGCCGTACAAAGATGCTTTTACAGCATCGTCACCAAGATCTTCCGTTTGTGAACGGGGATCAATATCCATTCCCTGCGCACCATAACGGTAACGTGGGTCCGCTACTTTCTCAGACACCAGTTTTTCGAGGTCAGCCCGTTCTTTTTCCGGGGAAACACTATTACTGAAATACCGGTAGTTGAAATCCACCAAATAATAATCATAGATACCGAATTTCGGTGGGGTGAGCTGTACGCCACGTTCTTTATCACCGGGCTGTGCTACATAATTGAACCGGGCATAATCCATGATAGAATACGTAGTGCCGTATTGTTGCGTAAAGGAAGGGGAACGCAGTGAGTCTACCGGGATGCTTGCCGATGCGCCCATATTATGCATGAAGCCCAGGCAATGCCCGATCTCATGACGCAGTACATACTGCAGGCCATCATTTCTATAATTATCAGGAAGTGTGACCTGACGAACATTTTTGTCTGCTGCGGCAGTTTGTACAAATATCCAGTTATTGAGTAGTTTCACTACATCATGGAAAACATACACGGAAGCATTGATGATCTCACCGGAACGGGGATCCACCCAGGAAGGCCCCATGGCATTAGCGACGGGTGTAGGTGAATACCGGATGCAATTGAATTTGAGATTATCCGGATCGAAAGTACTGTCGTTAACAGGATAATCCCAGGCTAATATGGCATTTTTAAATCCTATTTTCTCGAAAGTGGCCTGCCAGTCAGTTACTGCTGCTTTGATTGCGGGTTTCCAGGAAGCAGGAAAATCCGGATCGATATAAAAGATGATAGGTTTCACTGGTTCGGTTAGTTGGCCGTTTGCGTACGCCGCTGGTTCTTTGGGCTCGAGCCTGAACCTGTTGGCAAAGTAGCAATCATCCACTTTGTTGCCGGCATCGCTAATGAACTTTTTCCTGGTGGTGAAGATCCCGATGCGTTCATCGGCTATCCTTGGCCTTGCAGGCATATCTGGCAACAGCAGGAAAGTGCGCGTCACCACAGCCGTGAAGGGCCTGTCTTTCGCCACTGTCCGTTTACCATCGCTGAGAGATGTTTCGTAAGACAGGGAGCTCTTGATCATCACATTATCGCTGAATGATTTGATATCGGCCAGGTATGAGCGGTCACGCTTGAATGTTTGTGTGCTCTTGTATCCGTATGCACCATAGATACTGAAAATATTGAAGGGTGAAAGGTCTTTGGTATCACCTATGAAATAATCTGTAACATCGATCACAGCAGTGCTTTTATCTGCGTTGAAAGCCTGTACCGGAAATATTTTGATGATAGCGGCAATGCTGTTGCGGTCAAGCGCCTGCCGGATATTGTGGTCTTGTGCCGGCGCTATGGTGTTCACTTCCGTTTTTCTCAATAAAAGGGACGAGTCCTGGAGAGAGAACTGCACCTGGATGGGCGTTGGTTTGGAACCAACGATGCCGTCAAAGTTGTCGCTGATCCCGGAAATGGTGCTGGCCAGGAGGAGTTGCTTTCCCATCAGGGCCATTGGTACTTCCAGGTAGAGTTTGGATTTAATGGAATAGAGATTCATGAGGCCCTTGGCAACCTTTTGAGGATTGGCTAGCAAACGCTGGTAGGGCGTAAGTTTTGCGATGCTGTCTTTTACAGCTTTTTCCCGGGTCTCTTTTTCTTTCTGAATGCGGGCTTTTTCTTTTCTGCTTTGAGCCTGCACAGAGATGGCGCTGGTCAGGAAGAGGCAGCAGGGTAATAGAAGGTGTCTGATATTCATGGTTCATCAATCAATTTAGAGGCCAATGGCTTCCGGATGGAAGTACCGGGAAGCACCCCGGTACTTATCATTAAACTTTTATGTTTCAATAAATGGAACTGACTAAAGCTGCGTAGCGAAGGCGGTGATTTTTTTGAATCCGCCATAGCTTTTGGCATTGGCTACATCGAGTGTGCCCAAACCGATATTCTTCATAGGGAAAAAATACAATTTTCCTTCTGATGCATGTGTACCCACCATCAATAATTTGTTATTGGCAGGAAGATAGCTGGCTGAATAAGGATAGTCAGCTTGTCTGAAAACATCCATGGCAGTGATCTGCTCAGTTCCAGGGGCTGTGTATCTTTCCTCAACAATGGGTGTGGCGCCACCATACATCACAGCATAGATCTTATTGCCGCTGGCGTAATAGAACAGGCGCTGATCATCCAGCATCGTGAAAAGCGTTGCCTGTTGTATACCTGGTGCATTGCTGATGTCGAAATAAGATGTTGCCAGCGGTGGTGTAAGCGTAGATGCTTCATTGACGCCTGCATTGAATAAGTAGACCCCTACTGCATTGGTTGATTTGTCTTTCAGTACATGGATAAATCCTTTGTCTACTGTTACACCTGCAGCAAGGTTCTTCTTTCCGGGAAGGTCATTCGGATTGAATGCCTGTCCGGCCTGTTCCGGATGACGGTATGGATTTCTATCGGCGAACGAGTTCAGTGAGCCAATATAATTGAACCAGCCTTCTTCTTCATTGTACAGGTTGATCACAAATGCTGGATAGTAAGGATTGGTGGTGGCAGATGAATTGAATGGATTCAGGGCCATTACATCCGGCATCTCTACATTGTTATCCAGCGGTATACCCCATTTTTTGCTGATCGCCATCCAGGTTGGGAATAATTGACCGTTCACTACTAATACATCATTCTGATAAACGGAATAAATTCCCTGAACATTGTTGATGGTGGTGGGAGCAAAAAACAGGTCACCATTGAAGCCCGATTGTTTATAATCCAATGTACTTATTTTGGTGAGACTGTTATCCGTGAGTGCAATGATTGCATTGCCGTCAGACACTTTTACATATTTCATCTTTTTTATTTCCCCTTCTATCCTGCTTCCATTGATGGAAGAAAAAACATTGTGTTTTACGCTTTCGTCGTTGTAGTCCAGTGTGAGGTCGGGGTTCATGATATGGGTCAGGTCAGCTTTTCCATTTGCGTCCAGTTCAGCCACTACAAGTCCCATCCCTATATTGTTCCTGACCGTGAGGCGCCAGTTCATGATATACTTCAGGTCATGTTTGGTATCAGTGACCACATAGAGCAGCCTGAGTTCGCTTCCGGGGTTAGTGGGTGGAAATCGGATCTCTGCATCGAGGTTACGCTGATTTCCGAGTTCGGTGGTAGTTGTGTCGTTGTAAACCTGGGTAATTCGCCAGGAATAAGTCAGGTCTTTCTCCTCTATTCCTTCAGTGTTGATTTTTGGTTCCACTACCAGTCTTTCAAATTGGTAAACACTGAGGGTGCTTTGTCCGGTAGTATCGAAAGATACTCCAGGTATCTTGTTATTGTCCAGTGAACTGGTATCCTTCCTGCAGGCTGCATAAACTACCGTGATGGCCAGTAGCAGCAGTATGGTGATGCTTGAATATCTTTTCATCCTTAATCGTATTTAGAGCGGGAATAATAAAGAGGAATGATTGGCTGGCCGGCAAGTGAGCCGTCGTCATGTTTCAGAATATCGTTGGGGTGGTCCAGGTTCCATTGTTTCACATAATCACCAAAGACGGTTGCGAGAGCCTGTGCGGCAGGCACAGTAAGCACCCTGTGTTCCTGTGTTGTGAGTGTTTTGAGGCCGGTGGTCTGCACAATGAGCTTGTATGCCTGTGTACTGGCGGCCGTGGTGAAGTAGTAACGGAAAATACTCCAGGATGGAACTACCACCTGACCCGTCCAACGAATGATATAAGTGCTGTTCTCGATTGTTCCTGTATTGAAATCAGTGGATCCGGTCAGTTTCACTCTCAACGAAACCTTTGAGTTGGCCAGTTGCGGCGCATAGCGGAGTTTTATTTGCAGGTTGCCGCGGAACTGGCCTGCCTTCACGTAGCCGCCAAGGATCTCATACAATTCATCAGGTGCGTCGGTTGCCGTATCTTTTACAGCCACCGCGCTGAAGCTGCGGTCGTGATCAACGGGGTTCCCCACGATCCTTACCGGCATTTCAAACAGGTATTCCTGATCTGGATTACCGAGAAAAGAATATTCATAAGCAACGCCGATCGTATCTACAAAATTCACAGCATCCTTTGATTGGAAGGCTGTTATGTCCTTTTTTGTACAGCTTGCTGCTGTTATGCCCAGCAACAATGTGATGATAAAATATCTGGTCATACAAAAAGATTGAAGTTGTGTTGGTTATTGTTCACGATTGCCTGATCCTTGTTCACTGTCAGGATAAGGAAGCATGTAAATCAAATCATTTGCAGTAGTATTTGCGGGTAGTCCGAAAAAGCTGGTAAAACCTCTCCTTTTGTAATAGAAAAACAGTTGTCCTTCCTGAACAAAATCTTTCTGGTACTCTTTCGTAAGTTCACCGGAAACTGTCTGTGCATCTGCATTTGAAGGGATATCCTGCACAATCCCCCTGCTTCTTCTAACAGTATTGAGCAGCTCGATGGACTCAGCCAGATCAGTGCTCATTCGTGCTTCCGCCATGATGTAATACATTTCGGAAATCCGCATTAATGGCAGCATATTCCTGGTTTCTGTATTGCCTGCATTCTGATACAGTTTCCTCAGTACCCAGGTCTTGTCTGCTGTGCCCATATCGGTAAACCAGTTCAATTGGCGGAAATCAGACAGTCCAACTGTATTGTTCAATTCATAAACAGTATGATAATTGGTTTCGAACATATATACCCCATCATCGGTAAGAATGGGCTGCAAGGAAAAATTGATGATATCATAGAACCTGTCTATGTTCAGCGCAAACACAAATTCAGATTTCATGATCACATCTTTCACGGGATTGTCGGCAGAGATAAGCCTGGCTGCAGAACCGGTTATCACTTCATTTGCTGCAGTAGCCGCTTCGGCCATTTTTGCCGCACTTCCCTGCCAGAGCAACACCCTGGCCTGCAGGGCCTTCACTGCATAATAATTCATCCGGAGGTGGCGGTTATCGAAGAAACCGGTACGATTCACTTCTGCATAATAGCTTTCGGGGTGATTATTATTCTTGTAAATGGGATCTTCTTTCAGCAATGCCGCCGCTTCGTTGATATCTTTTTCCATCAGCTCAAAAGTTTTGGCATAGCTGAGCTGTGGGGTAACTTCTTTGGAAAAACTGGTTACATAAGGGATTGCCGGTTTTCCCGCCAGTTCCGGCCTGCCTGCAAAATTACTTCTGCCATAGAGGCGCAGGAGATCGAAGTGCAAAAAGGCTCGAAGACCAAGCAGCTCCCCTTTGATGATAGAATAGCTGATAGGGTGAACCACTCCTTTCTTTTTTTCCAGGTTATCCAGCGCACTGTTGATATTGGAGATACTATTGTAATTGCCTTTCCACATAGCTTCCACTATTTCCATAGCCCCGGGTGTATTGTACTGGTACACCTGCATTTCAAAAAATCCGGAAGTACTTCCTGCCCTCCTGTAGGGTTGGGCAAGGAAGTCGAGCGCCCCCCAACTGATGTTCTTAGCATAGGCTCCTTTATCGGTCATTGAGATGTAAATCCCCATCAGGGCATCTCTGAAGCCTGCTTCGGAAGTGAACTGGTCTTCAGCTCTCACCTGGTTACCCGGCGTTACATCCAGCCATTTTTTGCAGGAGCTGGCCGTGGTCACCAGCAGAAGAGCAATTATCAGGTAATTGAAAATTTTCTGCATGATTCAGATATTTAAAATGTGGCAGATAAGGAGAACGAAAGGGTCCTGGCAAATGGATAGCTGGTACCTCTTTCGATCCTGATGGTGGAGAATGTAGCGATCTCATTCATGTTAACGCCGATGCGTAAACGTTGCATACCCAATCGCTTCGATACAATTTCCCTGAATTGATAATAAGCATTGATGGCGCCGATGGTCCATTCATTCCTGTCTTGCACAAACCTTGTGGTAGACCTTGTCAATTCCCGGGCAATAGTGGAGCTGCCATCGGGTAAGGTTTTAGTGAATGTGCCCAGTCTCTTGAACAAGGCCTGCTGGCCGGGATACAACCAACGTCCTGTAATTACACGCTTATCCACGTTGTAGGCCATATCAACATTCTCCACCCTGTCTACCAGTGTTTGATTGTACAACTGGCTGCCTCCGAGAAATCTGCCGGTGATATTCAAACCGAAGCCTTTATATTCTCCACTGATACCGAAAGTGCCGGTAAATTCCGGAAGCGAATTTCCTGCCGCCACCATATCGGAAGGGTCCCAGTTGAAAGTGGTTGACCCATCTCTTTTCACATATATTTCCCTCCCAGTGGAAGGATCGATACCAAGTGAAGGCACCGCCCAGATGGTGTTCATGCTCATGCCATCGATATATTTCTTAACGGGCGTACTTCTGTCGAGCTTGGCTGCTTCTGCATCCATGCGATTATTGAAATCCTTCATGGCATCAGATAATTCCACGATCCTATTGCGGTTGGTTTCAATACTTCCAAAGATGCTGAAGAAATTATTTCCCTTATTCCAGAGCATCCAGTTTGCATTGAGCTCAATTCCGTTGTTCCTGACCCTTCCCAGGTTCTCGGCAACCGAAGTGAAGCCTGTGGAAGATGGAAGTGTAAGCCTGGTTACAAGGTTTTCTGTGTAGGATTCATAATAATCGAAACGAAGGTTCAGGCGATGGTGAATGGAAATATCTGCGCCTATATTATAATCCATTTTTGTTTCCCACTGCAGATCCGGGTTGGGAAGATTGGTAAGATAAGAACCGGGAAGATCCTGGTATAAGCGGTCCCTGTAATATTCGTAAGTGGCCACTGATGCATTGGTGGCAAAATTGGGGTTACCGGTAGAGCCCATGGAACCACGTAATTTGAATTGGTTCACAAATGGCAATCCAGCAACAAAGAAATCTTCATTGTGCAGGTTCCAGCCTAAGCCCACACTCCAGAACTGTGCCCATCTTTTGTCTGATCCGAACTGTGAAGAAGCGCTGGAGCGCAATGTAAGGTCAGTGAAATATCGATTGTTATAAGTATACGAGAAGGATCCGAGTACACCCAGTTCACGGTTGATCATTTCTATTCCCTGGGGTCTGGAGTCAAGCAAATACCTGTTACCGAACATCACGTTTTCCATGCGGTCGCTGGTAAAACCTTCCACCACATGGTACAGTTCTGATAAGCGTTGTTCAACGGCATTCACACCCAGGTTTGCCCAGAAGTTGTGTACCCCAAGGTTCCTGGAGTACTGCAGGTTAAGGTCGCCAGATACCCTGGTCGACTTGCCGTTATTGATCTGGTAGGATCCTTTCCGCATCTGTGCAGAGTCTGTTTTCCAGTAAATATCGAAACGTGTATGTGATGCCGGGTAGAACTCGTCAGCTTCCGTGTTCTTGATATCAAAACCAAGCCTGGTAATGGCTTTCAGGCCCGGAATGATATTCCATTCAACATAGAAATTATCGGTGAAGTTGAAATACCCTGTTGTATTCTTTGTATTGATCGTGCCGTTATACATCGGGTTAGTGTACCTGGTATCTGCGTCTACATATTCCGAATAAAAAGGAATGGTGCCATCGGCTTCCTGCGATTTCCAGTAAGGATTCATTTTTACAAAATCACTGAATTGGCCATAAGGAGATTCTGTGTTATTGTTTTTGCTGATGCTCATGATATTCCTGAACAGGAAATTCTTCACCCGATAAGAAGCATTAAGGTTGGACGAGATATTCTTTCGCTGGGAACCGATCATTACACCATTCACTTCGCGGTAGGTGAAATCAGCGAGGAGGGATAAACTGGGGCCACTCAGGTCTATCGATAGATTGTGTTTATGCCCAACCCCTTCACGTAGCGGTTTCGCCAGCCAATTGGTGTAAAGACCTTCATCCGCGAGCTTTTTCCGGGAATTGTACAACTGCTGCAATCTTACCCAGGTATCGGGTTCATATTTTGGCGCGATGTACATTCCATCTATCAATTCGGCCTGGAGCTTCTCATGGGAGTTGGCCAGGTTATAGCTGGTGAGGTCCGGAATGTCCACGTCAACACTTGCATTATAAGTCACCAGTGCTCGCCCTGTTGCGCTCTTTTTGGTTTCGATAACGATCACACCATTGGCGCCCCTTGCTCCATAGATGGCTTTGGACGCTGCATCTTTGAGGATGTCCATACGCTCGATACGGTTCATATCCAGGTCGAGGATCCTTTCGATACTGGCTTCAAATCCATCGAGAATGAAGAGTGGCTCATTGGGCGACTTGAGGTAATTGCCTTTCAGGTTAGCCTGGATATCCGATTCATCTGCCGGAAATGTGCTGGTGCCGCGCAATTGTATAGTGGGCATTGCATTCGGATTGGAGCCGGCTGTGAAATTGTCGAGCACCATGGAGGGGACCAGGTTCTTCAGGCTCTGGAAAACGTTGGCATTGCCTACTTTCCTTAGTTCTTCCCCGGTGATGGTAACCGCTGCGCCCGTAAAGCTACTGGATTTACGGCTGAAGATCCCCGTTACCACCATTTGTTTCATTTCCGTTGGCTTTAGTTTGAGGCGGACCAGCATATTGGTATTGTCTGCCATCAACTTTTCTCTATGAGCTTCATAGCCGATCGCAGAAAACTCTATTACCGATCCTTGCTGAACTGTTATCCGGAATTCTCCATCAGGATCCGAAACTGTTCCAAATTTAGAGCCTACGGGAATTACAGTAACGCCCCCCATAGGCGCACCGGTGGAAGCATCATATATTTTCCCGATCACTTTGAGCATCTGAATCCTGGGGTTGCGTTTGGGAACAGTGGTGTCACTTGCCAGTTTAGCCTGCACAGTGGCCAGCCCCACTGCAATATTCTTGTCGGAGATCATGTACCTGAAGGGCTGCTCTTTGAACACGGCTTTCAAAGCCTGCTCCAGTTGTACATTCTTCAGGATAACAGATACTGGTTGGGCCTTTTGAATTATCTGATCATTGTAGAAGAAAACATAGCCAGTCTGTTTGGTGATCTTCTTAAGAACAGACTCCAGGGAGGCTTCCCTGACAGTCAGTGTCACCTTTTGTGCATATCCTGTTGCATGTACGCGCATCAACAGACAAAGCAGGAAAATAGCAGTCAGTTTCATTGCTTTTACAATTGTTGTCCGCAGAACAGAGGACAACAATTCAGATTGCACTATCCTCTGCCGGTTGGGCATTTTGGTTATTAATGGTATCCCCTCAATGGGTTGACCATTTGAAAGCAGAATCATACCTTTGTTAGGTTTGGTGAAAAATCTTGTTATCAACAGTATTAACAGCTTACAGCCAAACGCCGCCGGAAGTGCTCGCAACACTTCCGGTTTTGTTTTTATCATTATTGTTTACGGCTATACGGAATAAGGTTATGAAAAAGGATTATTTCTTCCTGGTCACAATCACAGTTCTTCCTTCGGCCCTGCAATTCACATTACTGGTGAATTCTATCAGCTTCAGCAGTTCATAAAAATCATCAGTCCTGTACATGCTTCCGCTGAATGCGTCATCGATATTTTCTTCGTTCACAAACTGCACATCGTACCACCTGCCCAGTTGACTGAACACTTCAGAAAGTTTTGCACTTTTGAATACGAATCTGCCGTCTTTCCATGCCATGGTCTGTTCCAGGTCTGCTTTTTGCACTACCAGGTCTTTCCCGCTTTGCATGATACTTTGGAAGGAAGGTGTTAATGTTACTATCTGTTCCTTCCCTTTCGAATCCCTGAACAGGGAGCTGGATTGTACTTTGCCATCCAGCAAAGTTGTTGTGAATCTATTATCATCCGGATAAGCGCTGATATTGAACTGGGTGCCCAATACTTTCACTTCCCCTCTTTGTTCCACTTCCACGATGAATGGCCGGGAAGGGTTCTTTGCTACTTCAAAATAAGCTTCACCCTGAAGTCTTACCCTTCTTTCATCGCCATTGAAGGCTACAGGAAAACGGAGTTGCGTGGATGCGTTCAACCAAACCCTGGTGCCATCCGGCAATACCATCCTGTACATTTTTCCACGCATGGTCAGCATGGTGTTGTAAATGACTTCTTCTGAACCGGATGCTTCCTGGAGCGGCTGATAAGTAAGGCTTCCATTGTCCACTACTGCCCTGGCGGCTGCATTGCTGGCTACGAGTCCTTTTTGTGAACTGTCAAGTAAGATCACACGGCCATCGTCGAGTTTCAATATTGCGCCAGCTTCTCCGGGAACAACGGGCATTTTCTGTTTTGCCAAAGATTGAGTCTTCTCTTCCTTATCTGTCTGCGTCCAGAAATATCCTGCTGCACTGACCAACAACAGCGCTATAGCGGCGGCCCACCATTTCCGGTAGAAGGGCTTCACTATGGCAGGTTGTGTTGGGCCGGCAACTGTTCTTTCGCGAATCGCTTCCCAGGCCATCCCGGAATTGCTCCCCGCCAGCATTTGCTGCATTTCCGGAACGTTCTCAAATCTGTCGTTGATGGCATTCCATTGTGCATCGTATGCGGGGTCTGCAAGCAACTCCATCAGCTCCTGCTTTTCGGCAGCCGTGTAATTTTTGCTGATGTAGCGCTCGAACAGATACAATAATTCTTCGTTGCTCTTCATTTTCAAAGGTTAAAATAGATAAGGTGGCTGGGCCAAAGGAAAAGACACCAGCCAATACATGGATGTATTAGATAATCAGAAGAAAATCAGGAAATAATTACAAAACCCACAGCCACTGCGGGGATCAGCAGTTTTTTTTCTATGAAGAATGAGCGGATGATGCGCATGGCCTGCAGTAAATGCACTTTCACGGTATTGGGCGAGATACCCATTTCCTTTGCTGTCTCTTCCCGGCTAAGTCCTTTCAACTTAAAGAGCTCAAATGCCAGTCTTTGTGCAGGGGTAAGCAATTCCATTGCTTTTGCCACCAGTCTTTCAGCTTCGGAAGACAGCAGCCTGGCATCGGCTCCTTCTCCAGCTACTTCAGGCTGGTCTTCTTGCAGAATTTTACTATTGGACCTGGCCCGGGCCAGGTCCCGGAGCACATTGAAGCAGCGGTTACGCGTGAGTATGAACAACCAGGAAGAGAAATCGGCGATGGTTGGCAGATCTGCTCTTTTTCGCCAGACCTGAACAAAAATATCCTGAAGGATTTCCTCTGCAAGCACCCTGGACTCTGTATACAGCAAGGCCACTTCAAATACCCGGTCTTTGTGAAGAACAAACAATCTTTCGAAAGCTTTTTCGTCACCTTCAGCAGTCAGTTGCAGGTACAATGAAGTCTCCTGCCCGGTTTGGGTATGGATTGGCCGGTTCAAGTCAGGGCTTTTGATTTGCGGCTAAGTTAATTTTATTTCATAATTAAATTCAGTAATTCCTTTGAAAGGTACTGCCCTCCCCTATTCAGGTATTGATATTTAGTTTGATATTTGCTAGAACCAATCCGCTAACTTATCTCAGGAATGGACAAAAGAATAACGCATAAGCAATTATTGAAGCAATTCGGTGAACAGGTTATTACGCAGCGTATAGCCATTACCTTGAAGGCTATGAACGAAGCACAGGCTGCCGCCAATCAGGAAGAGAAAAGCTCTGCAGGCGATAAATACGAAACCTCCAGGGCCATGAGCCACCTGGAGAAAGATATGCATGCACGGCAACTGCTGGCACATCAGCAGGACCTGAACGCATTACGCGCCATCAATGTTTCCACTATTCTCGATTCACCATTGCCTGGAGCATTCATCCGCACAGCTACCGGCGCCTTTTTCATTGCTGCCGGATTGGGGCAACAATCAGTGAACGGAGAATCAATTGTATTCCTCTCTCCCATCTCCCCGTTCGCAAAATCCCTGGTACAAAAAAAATCAGGCGATGAATTTGAATTCAAAGGAAAAAACTGCATTATGGAATTGTATTAGTCTAAAAAAAATGCCGCCTGCAATTGCAGACGGCAACACCAAACACAACAAGCAATTTCTATTTCGAGAAAACTTCTTTCAACTTCGCTTCCAGATCTGTTGAATACCCCGTATAGCTTTGCACGATCTTTCCCTCCCTGTCTATCAAATACAATGTAGGAATGCCGCTGAACAGGAATGTATCCATTGTTTTGTTCTTGTCAGGGCTCAGCGTTTGGGCCCATGGCATTTGTTCATCATCCATTGCTTTGATCCAGGCTTTGCGGTCTGTATCGATGCTGATGCTGAGTACATCAAAACCTTTCTCTTTGTATTGATCATATAGTGCGCGAACTTTTGGAATGGCCTGGCGGCAGGGGCCGCACCAGCTTGCCCAGAAATCGATGAGCAGGTATTTGCCTTTGTAATCGGTAGTTCCGATATTCTTCCCATTTACATCAGGATAGCTCACTTCAGGAACCGGCATGCCGGGTTTCAGCAATTTGGCCTGCGCAATATTGTCTTCCACTTTTTTCTTGTACTCAGCAATTTCCGTGAACCAGGGATATTTTGCTTTGAGGCTGGTAAGGATGGGCATGATGAAGTCCTGGTTCTTTTCCCAGTTCAGCATCTTGATGCCGGCCAGGGCCACGGGCCTGTGCTGGTACGCGCGGATCAATACTTTCAGCCTGTCGCGGAAGTCATCCCCGAGGGTCCTGTAGGGATCGAGCCCTTTGAGGTAGGCGCTCCAGGTTGTGTCTTTGGATTGGCCGGCGTAATACATTTCCTTGCTCACGGCGATCATCGTTTGGTAATCGCGGTAAACGATATGATTGATCAGGTTGAGGAACTGGTTATCGGGGGAGCCTTCGATGAAGATATAAGGATTGTTCTTGATCTTCATTTTAGCGGTATCATAACCACGGCAGTTGATGGTAGCATCTGCATCGCCCCAAACCGTGATGCGGTCCCATTTCAGGATCTCCAGGTCATAGAACCTGGGTCTGCTGGCATCTACGGTGAACTGCCATTTGCCATCCTCCTTCACTACAACGGAGTCGATGGCTTTGTACTCCCTTCCATCCCTGAAACCGATCCAGACCTTGTTATTTGCGGCATATTTCTCGGGATTGAGGAACTGTACCTGTCCCTTTATCACGATGTTCTTCTTCTTTGCTTTGGTCTGGGCCCCTGCTGTTGCCGCAGCAGTAAGGGCTAAAGCGAATACAAAAAATTTCTTCATTGGAGTAAATGCATTTAAATTGGATCGAAAGGTAATGGTGAATAAGTCTGCATTGCAGGCCATTACACCAATTACGGTTTCCGGTTGACCAACTACTGCCGCAGGCGCTCAAAAGATGTAAAGCGTTTTCCCGGTTTCATCCTTCGTTTGCCGCAACTGGTCATACAATCGGGTAACAGAAGCATATTTTTGCAAACTTCATACATAGAGAAAAGATGAATTGACTGATGACAGTGGAATTATTCAAAAGACCTTCAGTTTCTTTCCTGGTACACCTGCTGGCCTGGGAAGCCCTCTATTTCATTATGGGACTGCCCACCATGCTGGCGGCACAGTATAAGAACTGGGACAATTTCTTTTTCAATTACGGCTTGCTGGGGATCGTGAACTTCCTGCTTTTTTATGGATGCGCGTTTTATATCATCCCGGCTCTCTTCATCAAAAGGAAGAAAACTTTGATGCTGGTGATCATTTGCATTGCACTGGCATTCCTGTTCACATTCATAAAGTACAAACTGGAAATGTGGAATTTTGAAATAAGGCTGGCTGAAGCGAAAGCCATGATGGAGGCGCAGCCGGTCACCGAAGCGGTTCCACCCGTGAAGGTCAACCGGGTGTTCCCTGCCATTCCTGTAAGCCCGATGCCACTTCCAGGTTACCTGCGCGCTTATATCTGGTTCAGTTTTCTCATTATCATCATCGCCTTCACCTACAGACTGCTGCTGGTTTGGTATGGTCATGAAAAAGTGCGCAAGGACCTGGAGAACCAGAAACTGCAGGCGGAATTGTCCTTCCTCAAAATGCAGATCAATCCTCATTTTCTTTTCAATGCGCTCAACAATATTTATAGCATGGCCGTACTGGAAAGAGCGCAGAAGACTGGCAACGGCATCATGAAACTCTCCGAAATGATCCGGTACATGCTTTATGAAAAGGAGGACGAACTTTACCGCGTAACGCTCGACAAGGAGATAACCCATATCAACAATTATATCGATCTGCAAAAACTGCGTTATGAAGGCGACCTTTATCTTCACTTCACCATCGAAGGCTCAGTTGCAGGCCGCAAAATACCGCCATTATTGCTTTTCCCTTTGATAGAGAATGCCTGCAAACACGGCATCCTGCAGGACCCTCAAAGGCCCGTCACCATTCAAATGACTGTTACAGACAGGAAACTGTCTTTTTCGATCCATAATTTCAAACACGAGTTTCTTAAAGACCAAACCGGCGGTATCGGGCTGGTGAATGTGCAGAAGCGCCTGAGCCTGCTCTATCCGCAACAGGACCTGCTGCAGATACAGAACACCAGGAAGGAATTTCATGTACAATTAGATTTACCTTTATGAGCCCAACAAATGAGATAAGGATGCTGAACTGCCTGGTGATAGACGATGAGCCGCTGGCCATCAAACTGCTGGAAGACCATATCAGCCGTGTGCCCTTCCTGAAACTGGCAGGCGTGAACACCAATCCACTGGAAGCCCTGATCCAGTTCAATCAGCAGCCCGTTGACCTTATCTTTCTCGATATCCAGATGCCCCAGCTCAATGGTGTACAGTTCATGCAACTGCTGCAGAATCGCGCACAGGTGATCATCACATCCGCCTTCCAGGAATATGCTTTCGATGGCTTCGAATACAATGTGGTGGACTACCTGCTGAAGCCTATCTCCTTTGAAAGATTCTACCGCGCTGTGGAGAAAGCCTGGAAGATCGCCAATCCTTCAGACAGGCCGCCGGCCACGCCCGACCTGTATCCCGGCACAGGCGGTTACATTTTTGTAAAAGTGGAAACAAAAATGGTAAGAGTGGAACTGGATGATATATTGTATGTGGAAGGATTGAAGAATTATCTTTCCATCCATACCCGCGCCCAGCGCATCATTACCTTACAAAGCATGAAACAATTGGAAGAGGCTTTGCCTCCCAATCGTTTCCTTCGTGTACACAAATCCTACCTGGTAGCAATGGATAAGATCAATTCTGTGGAAAGGCAGGAGATTCATATCGGCAGTACTATTATTCCTGTAGGAAGCACTTATGCTGAGAATTTTTTCAAACAGCTGAACCGGCTGAAAGCCTGATGAACAAAAGTTTTGCGTTAAACGGGTATTGATTAAGTTTACAGCCCATCATGATCTTGTCCGCCCATTAAACCACCTGTTTTCATACTCAAGTAAAATCAGATACGCATTGCAGCATGAACGTTCACATACGGTCAATGAAGCCTCCATGCCCCTGGACGAAGAACTGGTACAACAGCTCGCAGCAAGCAGCATGGCTGCTTTCCAGTTGCTGTACAAAAGATACCAGCCCCTGCTGTATCGTTATCTCCTGCCCTTCCGGATGGTGGAAGATCCGGATGAAGTGATACAGGATATCTTTCTCAAACTCTGGACGAAACGTGAATCACTTACAGCCGTTCGTTCCCTCCCTCAATATCTTTTCCGCATGGCCCGCAACCGCCTGCTGGACCTCCACAGGAGCAACCGCGCCAGGCAGGAGCGCGAAACAGCCACCAGCGCGGGTCCTGAGCCTTCCGGTATGAGCCCGCTAGAATGCAAGGAATTCTATGAGTATGCGCTCCGCGCCATTGCTCGCCTTCCTGAAAGGCAACGCATTATTTATGAAATGAGTGTATTCCAGGACAGGTCGCTGGATGAGATCGCTTCAGTGCTTGGGCTCTCCAAACCAGTTGTGATCAAGCAACTCTATCTCGCCAATAAAATGGTAAGAGGCGAAGTGAAGAAATTCAGCCATCTTTTCTTTTCACTGCTCACTGTAATTCCCTGAATGAAGTTTGTAAGGGTTACAAAGATCCATACCAGGCTGGTGATCTTAAGGAATGCAGGCTTGCTCTGTTTCCCGGAAAGGATATTTATTCCCCATTGGCGTCAGTACTCAGTAACTCGCTCATATAATCGAAGAAAGGCCGCATATGCCTGAAGGTTAGATCGGCAGCTTTCAGGAATCCTGTACCTAATACTTCTTCATCTGTAAAATGGCGGATCAGCAGGAATTGCTTGTATCGGAGCAGGTCTATGGCTTCATGATTTGCGTCAAATCCTTTCGGGGCAGTCTTTACCTGCTCTCCTTTCAATGCACCGAAACTGGACTTGAATGTTTTGCTGTTGATGATCTTTCTCAATGGTTCGTTGTCAAAAGCAATGTCTTCCCTGATCCGCTTCAGGTCTGCCGGCACAGGTCCCCAGAATCCGCCTGCAATAAAACTGTTTCCCGGTTCGATATTGTAATAATAACCGCCCCTGCGATATTTGGTTGCCCGTTTGAAACGGCCGCTCCAGTTGGACTTGTAGGGTGTTTTGTTTTGTGAGAAACGGGTATCGCGGTAAATGCGGTGCAGGCTTTCTTTGCCGGACCTGGTCTCCAGCTGATCGTGGAGGCTTAGCGCCTGTAACAGAGCTTCTGCAAAAGCGGCCATTTTTTCCTGCTCCTGTTGAAACTCCGTTTTGTGTAACTGGAACCAGTCCCTGTTATTGTTTTTACTGAGCTGGTTCAGAAACCGGAGGCTGGAAGCTGGTATTTGTGGCTGTTTTTGCATAGTGAATGGCCGGTCTTTTATGGCGGCAGGCGTGCAAAGATACATTGTTGATCAGACAGGTTACATTCATGCTAAACTGATATCCCCGTGTTTTCACGTTTTTTTTATCCCTGGATTTACTTAATTTAGTTTGATCAGCTAATCTAATTCCCTTCATCTTCAAGTTTCTTCTATGTTCGCCGATGTCAATTGGGTAGAAATCATTATTGGTTTCCTGCTGGGATTACTCCCTGCAGGGATCGGATTCATACGCAATCTCTTTAAAACGATCTTTGATAAATCGAAACTCCTGGGGCAGTACTATCTGTATCATTTAAGTGGAACTGAAGCCGGCCTTGTCAGAAAAAAGAAACTGAAAATATACAAATCGATAAAAGGCTACCTGGCAGTATCCCTTGAAAAATCCGAACATACCGGTCTTTCTTTCAAAGGAAGAGTAATGGAAAGCTCCGGCGCTTTACGTTATCTCAATATAAAAGGGGATAATAATAAAGAAAGGATTTTCATCATCATTAACGTTCCCATCAATGATAATTTCGATCGGATGTCTGGTGTGATGGCGGCCCTGAATATTCATGGCAAACCTTTATGTGGCCGTATCCTCCTGAGTAAAAGAGATGATCTCCCTGACAGTGAAGTAAAAGCGGTTACTGGTGATAGTAATTTATACGCGGAACCGCTGAAAAGCGTGGTGCCTGCACCCAATAAATCTGCAATACATGGAACTTAAGATAGCTGCCTGGGCTAACGCAGATGATCAGGGTAACCTGATTGTTGAAAGCGGCGAGCGCCCCATAAAGATGATGCACAGCGATGGAACTGGATCTCCCTTATTCTCTTTTAAGGGCTTTGGCGCCGATATTATCAGGTTCCCGCCAAACGGGAAAGTAGGTAATCATACACATGAAGGTGATCATATCCTGTTTGTGATCAGGGGAACGGGCATTGTTGAGTATGATGGCGTACAGTATGAATTGTATCCGGGCCTTGCCTACCTGGTCCCTGGCCAGGTGCCGCACGCCATTTACGCAAAAGAAGAACTCGTTTTAATTGCAGTGGGCAATGATCACCGCCCCCTGAACAGCGAAGACCGATTGAATGTGATCTCCTGATTTACGAATATTATGAATAAAGCCGCATCCGGGAATTTTCGACAATTACTGAAAGACACAGACTTCATTATTGCAGGGGAAGAGGTGAAAGGTGCGCTCTCCTATCTTCCATTTGGCCTGGAAGTGCGTAACCGTTTGTATGATCTTGCTATTACAGACCTGAAACGAATGGGCTTTCAGCAGGTACTGCTAACCGATATAGTATCTAACCATGCCATTAATAAAATGGAAAAAGTATCGGCTAACGCAGAGAACTTCTATGCCGTAAAAAATACTGACTTCTCCATGGCTGCCGGGCACGAGATCCCTTTTTATCTTTTTATCCGGCAATTGCTGAAAAATGGTTCGAAGAAAATAACCTTTCCACTTCAGTATTTTCATTTCGGTCCAGGTTACCGCTTTCCCAAAAACGGGAACTTCCCGTTTACGATGGGTGAACGCAAATCCTTTCTCGAATGCTATTCCGTTCATACAACATCACAGAACGCAGAACAGGCGCTTGATGCAGGAATACAATGGAACCGCCGGCTCATCAACGATATCCTTAAACTGCCAGCTATCGAAGTCGACAGACCGATCATTACCAACAAGAAGTTCTCCAAACGAACTATCTGCATAGACACACTCACTCCAATTGGAAGAACAGTCATCACCGGCATGACCTATTTTCACGATGATATCTTTTCTCGTCCGCTCGATGTTCAGTATACGAATGCAGTCGGAGAAAGAAGCCCTGTTCATGTTGCACATTTTGGTATAAGCGAAAACATCCTTTTCTCCTTCCTGCTGAATGCTGCAACCCCTGACCGGCTCAGATTACTGAATGTGCTTGCACCTGTACAGGTACTTGTTTTGAATGCTGTTCCGGAAAACAAAGTGGTTGAACAAGTAACTGCATTTTTGATCAATGAGCATATCCGATTCGCATGCAGGCAGGTGATTCTTTCCTCCCTGGAATATGAAATAAGAGAAAATGAGAAAAGAGGAATTCCTCTGCTGATCAGTTTCTCAGCTTCACAGGCGGAAGGAATAAAGATCCGCTATCATTTCAATGGGGAACAGAGAAAAACCAATTTGCCTGGATTGATCCATCTTATACCTGTCCTGCTCAAACAAAACGATACAATCATCTGGGAGGAATTTGTAAAACGGAAAGAAGATGGGATCATCCATTGTGACTCCATCAGGGAAATAATAGATTGTGTTGGCAGGGGAAAAATCGCCAGCGTGTTTAGCGATGACTCCAACAAGCAAATCCTTGAACTGGAAAAACTGGTCCGGGGCGCTGAAATACTTGGGTTCCAAAAAAGCCATGAAGCAGGAAAAGATATACTCAGCAATTACATCACCTGTTCTAAGGCGTTCATCTCAAAAAGACTATGATCCGATCCATAATATGATGTCTTTTCCGGAACCGGCAGAATAGCCGGCAACCAGATTTCTTAACACATAAATAATCTTCTTTTTCTCCTCATTTTTTCCAATTTTGCACCGGAAATTTCTACCTTATAAACACAAAAGGATTTGGTCCAGATAACTGAAATAAAGAAAGGCGATCAGGTGGCTTACCAGGCGGTATACGACCTGTACCACGCTAAATTGTTTCATTATTTCATGAAGCGCACCCGCATAAAGGAGCAGGCAAAAGATCTTACCCAGCAATCGTTTATCAAACTCTGGAAATCAAGGCATACTCTTTCCGATGCATATTCCTTAGATACACAACTCTTCACCATCGCCAGTTCCATTTTTGTAGATCACCTGCGTAAGCAGGCTGCTGAACGCAAATACCAGCATCGCCTGGAAGACGATCTCTGCGAACAATCTGCCCTGGTCTGTCACTCCAATACAGACTACGAATCTGCCGATTACCTCGATGCCGTTTCAGAAGACCTTCCACCCATCCGGAAGAATGTTTTCCTGCTGAAGATCGCCAAAGGCTATTCCAACAAGGAAATAGCAGAACAGCTTTCTGTAAGTATCAAAACGGTGGAAGACCACTATTCCAAAGCGTTAAAGCATGTTCGATCTCTCGTTACCATCCTGATTTTTCTGCATATCCTTTTTTTCCAGTATTAATTTAATATTATCAGCAGGGGTAAATTCTGATGCCCTTCGTATCTCCTAATGCACCACCATGAAGATCACGCATACGCTTATACAAAAATTTTTTGAGAACCAGTGTACCGCCACTGAAGCGGAGGCTGTTGCCCGCCACCTGAAGCAGCATCCTGAACTGATGGCGATGTACCTGAAGTCTTCATGGGATGCTGCCGGAAAGGAAAACGCAACACCTCCAGGTTATAAAGAAGAAATGCGCGGGGTGATCAATTCGCAGATTGAAAAACAAACACAGGTGGTCCGCTTCCGTTGGATATCCATCGCCGCTTCATTGCTGGTGGTGACAATTTCTGTCTGGTTATTGTTGCCTGATAAGAAGCCTGCCCCGGCCCTGACAAATACAGAACAGGAACCGGCTGCAAATTCCGGCTGGACAATACATACAAATAATACTAAAGAATCCAGGAAACTGGAATTGGGCGATGGCACCGTAGTGAAACTGGCTCCCAATGCGAAGATCAGGTACCAGGAACCTTTTGGAGTACTAACGCAACGCAATATCCATATGGAAGGTGTGGTTGATTTTGATGTAGCCACCAACAAGGGAAATCCGTTCACAGTACATACAAGATTGTTTTCAACTACGGTATTGGGCACTTCATTCCGGGTATCCGAATCTGCGAAGTCCTGCAACGTAAAACTATTTCAGGGCAAAGTGCTGATCAAATCACTGAAGGATTCATTGAAAGGCTGGAAGAAGGACCTCATCCTGTTGCCGGGTAATGAAATGAACTATAACCTGGAAAAGGGAACAATGTCTGTGCACCGCTTCCTGGTTGAGCCCCGGCCGCGTCCCCGGCCCGCCGGAAATGATCATCACCCTGCTGAAAATGATGGAGCCATGATCTTCGATAATACCCCTTTGCCGGTGGTGATGAAAACATTGATGTCTAAATATAATTGTCCAATTACCTATGAGGAAGAACTGTTGAAAGGAAAATTCTTTTCCGGCGAAGTGATCAAAGGAGACTCATTATCCGTATTGCTGAATCTGATTGCAAACATGAACGGTCTGCAGATCTCAAAAAAAGATGACGGCTATATAATCGCGAAATCGAAGTAAACATACAGGAAACCAACAGGTGCTTGCATGCTGCTCAACAGCGGCCTGTCCAACTTATGCGTATAAGTCAAACAATAAATAACTTATGAGATCAACAAAGAAAAAAGGGCGAAGCAACATACAGTTGATGTGGGTTTTGTTCCTTTTATTTTTCAATGTATCAGCAATTGCACAGGAAACAGTAGCCGTGAGCGGCACTGTTATCACAGAGAAAGGTGAAGTATTGCCTGCGGTAACTGTTATCGCTACCCGAAGATCGGACAATGGACGTCAAACCCTTTCCGCTGTTACCAACGAGAAAGGCATTTTTATCTTTCCTCAACTGAAGCTGGGTGAAGTGTATGATTTCACATTCTCTTCGATAGGCTATGAAACCCACGTTCATAAAGGATTTACTGCAAAGCAGCCGGGTAAATCCAATACCCTGCTGATCCGCATGAAAAGTAAATCGAAAGACCTGGGTGAAGTGGTGGTGACTGCCCTGGGTATCAAAAAATCCCAGCGTTCACTGGGGTATGCGCTTACAAAAGTAGACAGCAACCAATTGACGGATGCAGCCAGCCTCAACTGGATGGATGCTCTTTCCGGTAAAGTGGCAGGGCTCAACCTGGTGCGTTCCGGTTCGGGTCCGGCTGCTACCAGCAAGATCATACTTCGTGGAGAAAACAACCTTACCGGTGATAATGAAGCCCTGATAATAATCGATGGTGTAATTGTGAGCAGCGGAAGTGGCAGACGCTCAGCCAATAGCAGTGACCAGGTATATGCTACCAACTCCGATAACCTGCCTGCCGACTATGGCAGCGCAGTGAATGATCTCAATCCGCAGGATATTGAAAGTGTGTCTGTTCTTCTCGGCCCTGCTGCTGCTGCATTGTATGGGCAGCGTGCGGCAAACGGCGCGGTGATCATCACTACCAAATCCGCCTCACAGAAAAAAAGCGGACACTTCAATGTGCGCTACACCATGAACGGAAGTATCGAACAGGTGAATAGGTTCCCCGACCTGCAATATGAGTACGGACAAGGCCTCGATGGCGCACTGCATTATTCCTACGGCTCCAGCGAAGATGGCGCCAGCACCAGCGGCACCAGCTCTGCATACGGTCCCAAATTCGATGGACAATTATTCTATCAGTACGATCCTGTAAGGCAAACAGTAGGCCTGGAACGTACGCCCTGGAGGGCTTACGACAATATCAATGATTTCTGGGACATGGGCAGGGACCTCCGCCATAACCTCAGCATCGATGGTAAGATCGGCTCTACAGGCGTTCGCATTACCATGGGCTCCGGCAATAATAAATGGGTCATTCCCAATACCGGTTTCGTCCGCCAGAATATTGGACTTTCTACCAATACTGAGATCACCAAAAAATTAAAACTGTCTACCAAAATCAATTATGGTTTCAGAAAAAGCGATAACCTGCCCGCTGCAGGATATGGCAACCAAAGCCTCATGTACTGGTATATTTTCTGGCAACCAAATGCTGATCACAACTGGTTAAAGAACTACTGGGCAGGTGGGCCCGGCAGCGTGTACGACAGCCTTTACAAATTCATCCGCTACCCCTTCTCCTCCTACCCGGAAAACCCTTATGCCATTACCAATGAGTTCCTGAACAAAACAAGAAGGAATAACCTGACCGGCAACGTTACACTGAATTACCAGGTCACCAAAGAACTGAGCGTGATGCTGCGCGGAAACTACGACTGGATGAACGATAAAAGGGAGCAAGACAGGCCCTTCGATGCCGGCACCCGCCTGCCCAGGGGATCTGTAAGAAGGCAAAACATCTACTCCAGGGAAAAGAGCTATGATTTCATGGCCAAATATTTCAAAGAACTGAACCGTAACTGGAAGCTGGGAGTAACTTTTGGAGGCAGCCAATTGAAGAACGAGTACGATAAAACGGATGTAAGGAACGATGGGTTGCACCTCCCAGGGATCTATACAATGGAAAACAGTGAGTATGGACTTGTTTATTATCCAGACACCAGCAGGTTCCAGATAAACAGTCTGTATGGTATCATTAACCTTAGCTATAAGAACTTCCTGTTTACAGAGCTTACAGGCCGTCAGGATTGGAGTTCTATCCTGGCCTCACCCAAAAGGAAGAATGCTGTAGGCTTCTCCTATCCTTCTATCAATACAGGGCTTGTGCTGTCAGAGATACTTTCCTTGCCGGATGTTATCAGCTACCTGAAACTAAGGGGCTCTTTCGCCATGGTGGGCAGTTCCAGCACACTTGCCTATACTACTGCTTATTCCTACCCCGTTGCTAAAGGTGGCACCTATCCGGACAGCGCACTGGTGAACCCAACCATCCTGCCCAATCCAAATCTAAAGCCGCTGCTCACTACCACATACGAGTTCGGTACAGAAGTGCAGTTCCTCAACGGCAGGATAGCATTGGACGCCACTGCCTATTTCGGAAATACGAGAAGGCAGATCTTCACCAGAACAGTAGATGCCTCTTCCGGTTTCAGCGCTGCCAGGATCAATGCAGGAAGAGTAAGGAACAATGGCATCGAGATCAGTCTGAATGCAAAACCATTCGCAGGCAAGAAAGGCAGATTCAACTGGAACCTGTTCGGAACTTTTTCTTACAACCAGAACAAGATCATCTCCATGCCGGATAGCGCCATCTTGCTGAGGGCCGGCCAGGTGGCCAGCGGACAGATCGTGGCGTCTGTTGGCGGCAGCATGGGCGACCTGTATGGACTGGGATATATGCGCAGCCCGGACGGTCAGGTGATCTTCGATCCCGCTACCGGTTTCCCCAGGATCACAGACAGCATTATTTACCTCGGCAACACCACACCCAAATTCAAATTCAGCCTGGGCAATAAATTCCAGTTCAGGAATTTCACCCTGAATGTACTGTTCGATGCACAGGTTGGTGCAGTTGCCTATTCTCTTACAAATTACAAACTGGCCGAACAGGGCAAACTGAAATCCACACTGCCCGGCAGGTACAACGGCATCATCGGTAACGGCGTTATTCAAAATCCTGACGGCAGTTTTCGCAAAAATGATGTGGTGGCCACCGATATCGATCAGTATTACCAATACAGCATCGGTAGTTTCAATGCAGAAGGCAGCACTTTCAGTACCGACTTCCTGAAATTCCGCGAAGCCTCCCTCATGTACAATTTCAAACCAGGATTCCTGAAGAAGTTTGGATTGACCTCCGCAAGCCTGGGTGTGTTCGGTCGTGATCTCTTCATCTGGTCTCCCTGGCCCATTTTCGATCCCGAGTTCGGTACTTTGAGCGGATCTGATGTGGTGAGAGGTTTTGAAGTGGGACAATTCCCTTCCACGCGAACCATGGGTTTCAATTTAACCATCGGGTTCTAACCAATTCGTAAAAAAAGCTGATCAATATAAAAGCACAGAGATGAGAAAGCAAATTATCATAGCATGTTTGGTGTTGATGGCGATGCCGGCATTCTATTCATGCGACAAAGGATTTGAAGACCTGAATACAGATCCGATCAATTTCCTGGAAACAACTTCAGACAAGCTGCTGGCCCCTGCCCTGGTGAATTCCATCTGGCCCGGTATGAGCCGCAACAGAAGTTTCAATAACGAACTGATGCAAGTGACCGTATCACAGAGCGATGGCGACAATACCGTGTTCAGGTATGCATTCAGGACCAGCATGTCTGACTATTTATGGAATGCATGGTTTGTACAGCTGACCAATTTCAAACAGGTAGACAGCCTGGCGCGCACTGCCAAATCCCCCAACACTTCTTACCAGGGAATCGGGAAGATCGGCAAAGCATGGCTGTTTGCAAACCTTACGGATATCTATGGCGATATTCCTTATTCACAAGCATTGAAAGGAGATAAAGACAGCCTTACTCCTGCATTTGATAAGCAGAAAGATATTTACCTCGATCTCTTCAAACAGCTGGAAGAAGCCAATACACTGCTGGCTGCGGGCAGCGCTATCGTAGTATCGAGCGATCCGTTGTACAATGGCGATGTTGCCAAATGGAGGAAGTTCGGTAATTCACTATACCTGCGTTTGCTGATGCGTATATCCGGTAAAGCTGAGGTTCAGGATCAGTGCATTGCCAAAATCAAAGAGATTGTGGAGAACCCTTCAAATTATCCCATCTTTCAAAGTAATGCAGACTGCGCCAGGCTGCTCTGGACTGGCGGCACCAGCACAACCGAACCCTATACTTCTCCATTTGTGAATGGCATTCGGGCGCAGGATTTCCGCGGCCCGGCCCTTTGCAGTTTCTTCCTGGATAACCTGATTGCGTGGTCTGATCCCCGTTATGTTTCTTCTACTCCGTATGGTTCCGGAAGCATTGGCAGATGGGGTATTGCCCAGGCCAGCGGCGGCGGTTGGTTTGGCGTACCAAGCGGCTACATTCCCGGTAATGGAGATACTAAGGGTTGTTATTTCCAAAGCTATGACAATGCCAGCTCCGGCGGCACCTGGTCTCTCCAGCAAAATACGCTAACAGGCATCATCATGCAGTACTCAGAACTGCAGTTCATCCTTGCTGAAGCTGCTGCCAAAGGATGGATCACCGGCGATACTAAAACATTCTTTTACCAGGGCATCGCATCCGCCATCAATTACTGGGTGCCCAACTTCAATGAAAGCATCACCCACGCAAACTTTACTGCGCATCTGAATAACCTTGATAACGGCGGGATTGTCTGGGACGATAATCTTCCCCTTGAAACAAAAATGCAAATGATCCATCTGCAGAAATACTATGCATTGTTCATGACCGATCTGCAACAGTGGTTTGAATACAGGCGTACCGGACTTCCTGTTTTACCGAAAGGACCAGGTTTGATGAATGGCGGAGTAATGCCGGCCAGGCTGGTTTATCCGGTTTATGTGCAGGCAGCCAATCCTGTGAACTACAAAGCGGCGGTGGCCGCACAGGGCCCCGATCAAATATCCACCAATGTTTGGTGGCAGAGACCTTAATGAATAAAAAAATATCATGACAATGAAATGCTTTTTCTATATTCTCTCCATAGTGATCATTACTGCTGTGACCGGCAGTTGCAATAAAGAGACCTACGAGAATTACCCCGGAGGCACCCCCTACGAAATAGTATCTGTACTGGATGTTCGACCGCTTTACAAAGGGAAAGACATTGCCCTCACTAAAGAGAACGTTTATGGCGCCTCCAAATTGGCAGTGGTGGTGATATCTGAGCATGAATCCGGAAATCTCCCGGAGGGCCTGCTGATTGTACAGGATAACCGCCGCCTGTCTGCATTGCGCGGCATTTCCATTGAGCTGGGCGCTGCAGCAGCCAACTATCATCCGGGCGATTCGCTGGTGATCGATTTCAACAACGGTACCCTCACCCGCAAGAATGGTACCCTCACCATAACAGGACTAACGGAATCGAATATCCGCAAAGCAGGTAAAGGCATGGTGGAAATCAACGCCATAACTATTGCCCAGTTACAGGCGAACCCCGGCATGTATGAAAGTTCGCTTTGCCTCATCAATAAATCCAGTTTCAACCCTGCCCCCCTGCCGGGAGAAGTGATCAGTGGTTCCAAATTGATCAATGATGGATTTGGCGACCTCACGCTGTATACCGATCCATCTGTGGACTATGCGGGCAATACACCGTTCAGCCTGGCAGCCTATGTTGGAATTCCCTTCACCACTGCCGAAGGAGCATTGCAATTCAGGACCAGGAATGGGGATGATATCGTGAACATGGGCTCTTCCGTACAGGACCTGCTGATCACCGGCTTTCAAAGCGATCCCAAAGGGGGTGACGGTGGATATGAATACGTACAGTTGCTGGCAACAAAAGATATAGACTTCAACCTTACTCCCTACAGCATTGTATTCTGCGTCAATTCAGGCGGTTCCAGCTCTGCCACCCCACTCGATGCCGGATGGGCAACCGGCGGAAAACGAACCATCAAATGGGATATCAATTCCGGCAGCGTTCAGAAAGGACATTTCTTCTATTTCGGTTTCCAGGGTAAAAAGATCAATGGATCGGGTGGAACTTATGCGTTTCCTGCTTCCACAAACTGGTATCAGAAAACTTTCCTTACCAGCGGCAACAATGCGGAAACCGGTAGTAATCTTCCGAATCTTGGGGACGGTGGACTGGTACACACTACAGAATTTGGCACTTCTGGTCCATTTGCCAATAGTGGCAACGCATGTGGTGTGGCAATATTCAAAGGAACAACGGTTACCGAAGCCTCCGTACCGGAAGATGTATTGTTTGTAGCCACCGGCGGGAACGCCGCCATTTTCGATCCCTCCAAAGATCCTGTTCTCGGCTACAGGATCTGTAATAACGATTGGTACTCCATGTATTCTGTCAGCATCGATCCGGAAACATATAAGCCAGTGATTGTTCCGTACCTGCATTATCGTTCCGCAGGAAATACCAATTACATGCCCTACCCCGTTAACGAAAAATACCCAAGCGCGGCTACCGATGCAGGTTTGTTCAATATGATGGGAGGAGTGTATAATATCACGCTCGGAAGATGGACTACCGCACGTAAACAGGTGGTGGTGGAACTGGTGCAGACAACTGCCACCATCGATACTTTGGAATTGCATCCCAGTGTAACGAGACTGGAAGAATAATATAACCTGAATAAAAAGAAACAGGACAATGAGCTGATTCCCCATTGTCCTGTTTTTATTATTATACAATATTTATGTTAACGGTATCACTCCGCTGTTTTCAATTTCCATTCCGGGCGGACAAAGTGACAAGTATATCCGTGAGGATGCTTTTGCAAATAATCCTGGTGCTCTTCTTCTGCATCCCAGAAATCTGAGACTGCTGTAATTTCTGTAACGATGGGCTTTTTGTAAACATTGGCGGCGGTGAGTTCAGCAATCAGGTCTGTTGCTATTTGTTTCTGTTCATCATCGAGATAAAAGATAGCGGAACGATAGGATGTGCCGATATCATTTCCCTGGCGGTTCAATGTAGTTGGATCATGAAGTGTGAAGAAGAATTCAAGGATCTGCCGGTAACTGATCCGGTTTGGATCGAATTCTATTTTTATTGCTTCTGCATGCGTTCCATGATTGCGATAGGTTGCATTGGGAACGTCGCCTCCTGTATAACCTACCCTGGTTTTGATCACCCCAGGAAGCGCGCGGATCAGCTCTTCCACTCCCCAGAAACAACCACCAGCCAGTACTGCCATTTGATTTGTCATATTCCCTTGTTTTTATTTCTTTAGATGCATCTTTCGTGCCATTGCTGTTGGGTTGACAGTTTAACATGTTTGCTGCCAGAAAGGAATCTGTAAGGCAATAATGGATCCATTCTTTCATTAGCTTTCCATATATTTGAAATACGAAGACCTGTCCTACTACCTAAACACTATCATAACTCTTATTGAGAACTCCCCTTGCAGGTCTACCAAACATATAGCGATGAACAATTGTTAGCGCTCCTGAAAAATGGCGACCAGCCTGCATTTGAACAGATCTACTCACGTTACTGGAAGAAACTCTTCACGCTCGCTTTCCATAAATTACAATCGAAGCATGATGCGGAAGATATCGTACATGATATTTTTGCCAGCATCTGGTTGCGCAGGACTGAGCTCGATATCAAATCCCTTGAAGCCTACCTGGCTGTTGCTGTAAAGTATAAGATCCTGGAATACATCAACAAGTCTATTCAGCATGTGCCGGTTTCGGAAGACTCGCATGAAAACCTCGCCACACCTCTGCCTTCAGATCAGCTGGATGCGCGGATACTTGCTGCCCTGCTCACTCAGAAGATCCATCAGCTCCCGGAAAAATGCCGCATCGTATTTGAGCAAAGCCGCCTGGAAGGGAAGTCGAACCCGGAAATTGCGCGGGACCTCAATATTTCCCGCAAGACGGTTGAAAAGCATATCAGCACTGCATTGCGGCAGCTCCGTCTTAACCTGAAGGACTTCTTCTCCGCCTTCTTTTCTTTCTGATTTAAAAAAAAATGGAAAAATAAACGGCTTTCCGGGTAGGGAGGTAACAATTTATTCATACTATAATAATGATGACCCAGGAACAATTGAACATACTGATCAGGAAATATCTTTCCGGCACTGCCACAACAGAGGAAATGGAAGCTGTGGAACAATGGTACCAGGATTATGGCCCTAACCTGGAAGTGTTTGTAGGTAATGAGGAAGAAAGATCTGAACAGGAACTGCATGATAAGATCCTCAGCAGGCTGCGGACTACCCTGTACGCTCCGCCACAAGCAAAAGTGACGCCAATGTGGAAGAAGCTTGCTGCCGCCGCTTCCATTGTGGTCCTGGTCTCTGTTGGAGGATGGTATCTGATGCATGATCGTTCAGGTGACAATACACAGGTTGCCTCTCAAAGTGGTATCAATCCTGATTTTGAACAAGCCACCCTCACTACATCAGATGGCAGTAAGATAGAGTTGGGCAAAAAAAGTCTGCAACCCATCAATGAAAAAAATGGCGTGGTAATCAGTAATGATGGCCGCCAGTTATCCTATACTTCTTCGCAATCTGGTAATAACGTATTCTTCAACACGCTGGAGGTTCCCCGCAAAGGTGTGTACAGCCTTGTACTGGCGGACGGAACAAAGGTCTGGTTGAACTCCTTATCCTCTCTCACCTATCCTACCTCATTTCCCGGCAGGGAAAGAAGGGTTTCCATCAAGGGCGAAGCATATTTCGAGATCGCAAAGAATCCCAAACAACCATTTATCGTGGATGTGGAAGGTGGTCAGGCGATCGAAGTACTCGGAACCAGCTTTAACGTGAATGCTTATACGAATGAAGAACAGATCAGCACAACTCTCCTGGAAGGCGCGGTTCGCGTAAAAGCAGGTGATCAGCAGCAAATGCTGTTGCCCGGGCAGGAAGCGCAATATAGCTTATCACGGAAAGCCCTGAAGGTTAGAAAAATTGCTGACGCCAATGATGCGATCTCCTGGAAAAATGGATTCTTTGTCTGTAGTGGCAAAGACCTGAAGGCTATCCTCCGGCAGGTAACACGCTGGTATGATATAGAAGTGGTTTACCAGGGCAATATCAAACCGGAAGCATTTGAAGGTACAATCAGCCGTAACATGAACCTGTCCGAATTATTGAGTATGCTTGAGATCACCGGAGTAAAGTTCTCATTCCAGGGTAAGCAGTTGACAGTATTACCACAATAACACATTGATCAATCATTCAGGTACCTTTTCAAAACAAGGTACAGCGCGCAGCGCATGCTGCCGGTGGCTACCTTTTAACCTAAACTTTCAGAGAAAACTGATTTATTTATGACCCTCAGAACTGCACTATTGATCATGGCGCTGCTTATTGGCGCAACAGGTTTCTCGCAGTCCATTTCCATCAGCAAAAAGGATGTTTCACTGAGTTCCGTGCTGAAGGAAATAGAAAAGCAAACAGAATACAGATTCTTTTACAAACAGCAATTGCTGAAAAACACGGGCAAGATCAGTATCGATGTGAAGAATGCATCCATTGAATCGGTACTGGCGCATTGTTTCAGCAACCAACCGATCGACTACAAAATATTAAGCAATAAACAGATCGTGCTGTCGCCCAAACCTGCTAATGAAAAGGCTTCACCTGGAAGCAATGTTGAACCGGACAATACTAATCCCGGCCTGATCATGGTTTCAGGATTCGTATCTGGTGCCAATGGCCAGCCGCTTTCCAATGCAACCATCAAAGTGAGAGGTAAGAATATCCAAACCCTGAGTGATGAGAAAGGCGCTTTCTCTATCATGGCTAACCCTGACGGATACCTGCAGATCAGTTATGTAGGGCATAACAGCGTTCAGGAGAAAGTGAAGGCTGGCGGCGGTCTCATTATAAAGCTTGAACCCAATGCAGTGCTGGAAGATGCAGTAGTGTATAACGGCTACCAGACAATCAAACAGAAATACCTGACAGGTGCAGTTACCTCTTTAAAGATGGATTCAATTATGCAACCGGGTTTGAATACGGTTGATAAGATGCTGGAAGGACGCGTGCCCGGTATGATGTTCCTGCAAAACTCCGGACAGGCGGGCGCCGCTCCCAAGCTGCGTATCCGGGGAACCAACACATATTTGGGATCCAGGGAACCGCTTTGGGTGGTGGATGGAATCGTTCGCACCAATCCCTTCCCCATTCCGGCGGAAAGGATCAACGATCCTGATTTTGTAAATCTTCTGGGTAACGCGATTTCAGGTTTAAACCCTTACGACATCGAACAGATCGATGTATTGAAAGATGCAACAGCCGCAGCTTTGTATGGTGTTCGCGCCGCCAACGGTGTTATCGTTATCACTACAAAAAGAGGAAAACCCGGGCCACCTACTGTTAACTACAATGTTACAACTACATTCACCCAAAGACCCCGCTATTCCGACAGGTCAATGTATATGATGAACTCAGCCGAAAGAGTGGATGTATCCCGTGAAATGATTCAAAAACAATTGCAGCTCCGGGGTGGAACATTGGAAGCTTATGAAAAGGCATTGGTTGACTATTACGATGGCAAACTGGATTATGAAACTTTTAAGAAAGAAGTAGGCAAAGCTGAGTCCGTAAATACCGACTGGCTTGGAAATACGATGCGGGATGTTTTTGCTACTAATCATACGCTGAGTGTATCCGGCGGAAGCATTGCAGCTTCTTACCGCGCGTCTGTAGGGTATCGAACAGAGCCGGGTGTGATCAAAAAAGAAGGCAATGACCTCTATACCGGAATGTTGAACCTGCAGCTGAATTATAGAAAATTTAAGGCAGAATTCAATGTTCAGCTAAACAAAGAGAAACGGAAGTATACACCAGCAGAGATTGGTTTGATGAATTACGCTTATGGTACCAGCAGAGCCATCCCACTTTATAATGAAGACGGCTCGCTTTATTTTTATTCGAATATTCAGTCTAATCCGTTTTATAATGGTTTCAATGATTTCAGAACAATGAATATTGTTAATGAAATGAACCATACAGGTGAAACGATTCAAAATAATGAATACAATGCCAGTGTTGATCTCAGTTACGAGATAGCAAAGGGAATTCAGTTCAATTCCAAACTGGCTTATACCGGTGGTAACTCTGCTCATGAAACATGGTTTGAGGGGAATTCCGAATGGGCAATGCAGCTCCGAAATAGTGCATACAATAATACATTGGGGGTTTTCGAGCCGCAGGCAGATCCAATGCCTTTCGGTGGAGAGTTGCGGCAGCAATTGATCAGAAGGCAGAACTATATTATTAATGGCCGGCTGAACTTCAGCAGGTACCTGGATCAGCAGGAAAAACACCAGCTCACGGTGGAAGCTGCGATAGACTTAAATTCAAATCGTAACAATTCAGTTAACGTCACAAACAGGGGGTATTATCCAGAGCGGGGGCATAGCTTCGCAATAGTTGATCCATCTAAATACACCAGTTATGCTTATTGGTTATCCAGGGAATCGCTACCTGTTATCACAGAAGTTTTGCAAAACTCTATGCGTTCTTACCTGACCTCCACTTATATCTTTAAGGAAAGTTATGTAGTTACAGCAACTGTCAGTCAGGAATTCTCCAACTCATTTGGTTCGCGCAGCAATGAAAAGTTTCTGCCTACCTGGGCATTGTCTGGCAGATGGAATCTGGATAATAACCTTCTGTCACATGTATCATGGCTGGACCAGGCATCCCTGGTGGGCTCATTTGGCACGCGCGGAAATATGCTGCCAGGTCAAACACCTTATACCATTTTCCAAAAAGGCGCAGTCAATTCTTATTATGATGAACTCGTTTCAAATATTGTGTCATTCCCCAATCCTAATTTAGCCTGGGAGAAAACACAGGATTATAATGCATCACTTCAGTTTTCCATCCTGAAAGGAAGGATCAATGGATCGATGGGCTATTTCTATAGCAAAACCACCAATGCTTTTATGGAAAAAAAAGTGTCTGCAGTGAATGGCGCACCCTCTAATTCCTATGTTGTAAATGGCGGAACATTGCAGAACCAGGGAATTGAACTGAGTATGAATTTTAAGATCATTGATAATATAGGAACCGGAAACAAAAAAGGTTTCATGTGGCGTTTCGATCCTCAATTAGGACAGGTTTTCAATAAATTACTCAATAATAATGTCAACAGCCGGAATGTATTGGTTGATGCTGCTTCGCTTACTTTTAGAGATTTCCTGAATGGAGTTGTGCCCGTTAACGGAAAATCCGTTAACACATTTTACGCTTATCGTTTTAAAGGACTTGATCCGAATGTTGGATTTCCTGTTTTTTATGGAGCAGAACCTGAAAATAAAACTGCCTTAAAAGAAGCCTACAATAAGATGACGAGGGAAGAAGTGTTCAGCATGGTAATGGTAGAGGCAGGCAGAAGAGAACCGGTATTGCAGGGAGCGGTTAACAATTCATTTACCTATGGAAACTGGACGCTGAACGTAACCTTTTCCTACAGTTTTGGCAACAAAATAAGATTGTTACAGATCGCATCCGGTAATTACGGTACGTTCAGACCCAGTTCACAACAAAACCTGCGGAAAGAATTTATCAACAGATGGCGTTATCCCGGAGATGAAAAAAATACTAATATCCCTGCCATACAAGGCGCAGACGCACTTCAGGTTGATCAGTATGCATGGTGGTTAAATGAAATGGATGCTTCAAAATTCTTCGCTACCGACTACTATCAGATGTACGACTTTTCAGACCTGAGAGTGGTAAAAGGAGATTACCTCAAACTCCAGTATGTTTCATTGAGCTACAGGTTTCCCAATGAACTTTGCAGAAAACTGCATTGCAAAGGCGCACTTGTTCATTTTAGCGGCACCAATCTTTTTACCATTACAAACAAAGCATTGCGCGGTCAGGACCCCACTCAATCGGGCTCTGCTCCTAACATCAATCTTTCAATAAGACCGGTGTATGCTCTTAATCTTAATCTTAGCTTCTAAAACAACACTATGCAATTATCAGGAAATAAAGCATGGTTAATGCTATTTTGTTTACTCAATATCAGTACAATCTCCTGTAAAAAATTCCTTACAGCCTATTCTCAGAATAGCAGCTTTGTAGAATCAGCTACTGATCTTAATGAAATATTGTTGGGAGATGCATATTCCAATCAGCTGTCTTCAACGTATGCCATGGATGATGATGAACAGTTAGGTACAATTGACGGGACTTATAAGATTACAATGGAGTATGGTTTTCATTTCTGGCAGGCAGAACCGCGTATCAATACGGAAGGAGATCTGACTAATACAGATCAATTATTCAACAACCTGTATAATAGAATCGCACGTATTAATGCGATTATTCACAACGTTCCACTATTGAAAGAAAAAGGAGAGTCTGAAAAAGCACTGAACAGGATAGCAGGAGAAGCCCGTTTTCTAAGAGCATATTATTATTTTATACTCGTAAATATGTATGGCAAACCATATAAGCCATCTACTGCTGCCGTTGACTTCGGCGTTCCGCTGAAAATTACCCCAGACATCAAAGATCAGTTTACTGCCCGCAGCACTACCAAACAAGTGTACGATCAGATTATTTCAGATTTGCTGGAAGCTGAAAAAGAGCTGGCAGATGCCAACTTAACTGCTACAATTCGGGCCAACCAGGCAAGTGTGCAGGCCTTGCTCAGTAAAGTATACCTCTTCATGGAGAATTATGAGCAAGCGCTTCATTATGCCAATCAGGTGATGAAAATAAATCGATACAAACTGAAAGATCTGAATTTTCATACGGAAGGTGAAGATTTCCTGAATAGAACTACGCCTGAAGTAATTTTCACGATGGGGTCAAGCGGTATAAGAGGTTCGTTGCTGCAGGATGTGCCTGACAGACCTTATTACAGGGCTTCTGATGAACTCATATCAGTTTATGCTCCACAAGATTTGCGCCTGAAAGTGTTTTTTATACAGAACAGCAGAGGCGAAATGAAAGTAGCTAAAAAAAGAAAGTCTGTAGATGTAACTGATGATGATGTGTCAGATTTGTTTCTGCTTCGTCTTTCTGAAGTTTATCTGAACAAAGCGGAAGCGCTTGCAGGACTTGAGCGTTTTGAGGAAGCACGCGTTACATTGCAGGAATTAAAGAAGAATCGTTTCAAGCCACTGGAGGTTCCGCCTGTGAGTGCAGATGGCCCGGAACTGCTCAACATCATTCGGCAGGAACGCAGGCTTGAGCTTTGTTTTGAATCACATCGCTGGTTTGACCTTCGCCGCTATGGTGTTAATAGCAAATATCCATTCAGCAAAACAATTGTACATCGTGCGGTGGTTTTCACAGGATCAAAATATGAAGATATCGGATACTATGAATTGAAGCCTTATGAGCAGGATGCTGCTGCTTATATCGTTCCTATAGCCAATGACGAAATAGCGTTTAATCAGGGATTGCTTTTTAATGAACCAAGGCCCCCACGTTTACTTAAACAATAATACCATGAAACAATATACCCGCGGGATAATGAATACCACTTTGTTAATCTACTGTCTGCTGGTATCTGTGATCACAACACAGAGTTGCCGGAAAGAAAAGGCGATTGAACCCACTAACCTCGATGAGAATTATTTCGTGGTAAAGGACAATCCAAATGATCCTGTTGATCATCTGATTTATGAATTCTACAAGAATACCGGAATAGCCTGTTTCTATAACGATACGATTGCAAAAAAACAGATCAGCAAAGATGGTGAAGTACCGGCGCGCTATTCTTACACAAAACTTTCATTGGAATACGCACCTTTAGGCAAGTCCTATGTTTACTTCGATCGGCTTACATCAAGAAGCAATATTCCAGCTTTCCTGACACTGCTGCAGGAGGAGGTGATACCAAAACTTCCGCCAAACCTGATTATTCCTTCTATCTTCTTGATCGACTCATTGGGGCTCCCCTATCCATCTGCAAACATTCAGATCTCGCAGGGCTGGACGGCACAATATGGATTTAATACAATTGGAATTGCAGTAAAGGATGTAGCTGCAATGAGCAGTGAAGAAAAACGCGTATATGCCGCATCTATTCTTGCAGGAATTGCAGTGAAAAGGATCAACGAGCGCTATGCAGGTCAGTTACAAAGAGAGTTTTTCAGCGTTTCGAGAGAAGCAGTAAAAAATCTGATTCCTGTTGATGTTTATCTTGGCTATCCATATTTGTTGATGTTGCCTCCTGAGTTGATACCTGAGCCGGAGGAAATCGGTTTTCTTTTCCATGGAACATTCTTATTTGGCAACATGGCAGTGCCGAGTACGCCCCATGAATCTGATGATATCAGAGCTTTTCTCACTGCAGCTTTTTACTATACTGATCAGAGCTTTTCCGATAAATACAACCACCAAACACTTATACTGCAAAAGTTCAGTATCATCAGGGATTTCCTCAAGGAAGTTGGGTTCAGATTTCCCGGCTAAGTATTGCGTATGAAACAGATCTAATCAAAGAATAGCTGCCAAATGGCAGGCTGAATAATATAACAGACTGATATATTGTATTGGTCAGGCCAATCTATGCCAATACTTTCCTAAACATACATACATGATCTTAAGAACAGAAAACCTCTCGCACCGTTATGGTAGCAGTTGGGCCATCCGTGATATCAATATCGAAATTGCAGCGAATGGCATCATAGGTCTGCTTGGTTCCAATGGAGCAGGCAAATCTACTACCATGAATATTATTTGTGGTGCGCTCAATCAAACTGAAGGCAATGTATTCATCAATGAAGTTGATATAAGAAAGGACCCCGAACTCGCCAAAAAATTTATCGGTTTCCTGCCACAGACCCCTCCGGTTTATCTTGATTTCACAGTGGATGAATACCTCACTTATGCAGCCGAATTAAGGCTGATAGAAGGTAAGAAAGTGAGAGCCGCTGTAGAGGAAGCAAAGGAGAAAACGGGCATCACTCATTTCAGCAAACGACTGATCAAAAATCTATCGGGAGGATATCGCCAACGGGTGGGTATTTCCCAGGCTATCATCCATAAGCCTAAGCTGGTAGTAATGGATGAGCCTACTAATGGACTCGATCCGAATCAGTTGATCGAAGCCCGTAATCTGATCCGGGAAATTGCACAGGAACGAACGGTATTACTTTCTTCACATATCATGTCTGAGATCCACCTCCTCTGCAAAGACGTGATCATGATTGAGTCTGGCAGAGTTATTTTTTCTGACACAATGGATGCTTTCAACAATTACATAAAGCCCCATAGTGTACTGGTACGTTTTGCTAATCCGCCCGCAATAGAAGAATTACTGCAAGTACCAGGTATTACCAGAGCAGAATACCTTACCGATAAACAAGCAATTATTTTCTTTGATGGAGAAGAAGATATCACAGAAAGGGTCATTGCTTCCGGTGTAGAAAAAGATTGGCGCATTCGTGAAGTCAATCTGCAAAAAGGAATGCTCGATGATATTTTCAAACAATTATCTGCACAATCTCATCAATAAAAATATACGGATGAAACTAATATTCAAAATTGCGCGAACGGAACTCCGGCACCTGTTCTTCTCTCCGGTTGCCTGGTTCCTTACACTGATCTTCATGGTTATTTGTGCACTGTTCTATTGTAATCCCCTTGTTATGGTGGCAAACATGCAGGACTCACTGGAGCGCACCACTCCTGCCTTCAAAGAGTTTTCATTTGCATTGACCAATGGAATATTCATGAACATGCCCGGAAGTGCATTTATCAGCAATATATTCTCCAATTTATATCTTTTCATTCCCTTGCTTACTATGGGATTGATCAACCGCGACTTCAATGGCGGAACCGTAAAACTTCTTTACTCTTCTCCTGTAAAACTGAATCAGATCGTATGGGGAAAGTATCTGTCAGTAATGGCTTACAATATGCTGTTATTAACTATCATGCTGCTGTTTATGGTAATTGGAGGATTCAGTATCAAAAATATTGATATTGGTCATTTGACTGCAGGACTGATCGCTTTTTACCTGGTGGTTTGCGCATATACGGCAATTGGTATGTTTATGAGTAGCATCACCAATTATCCGATCGTAGCTGCGATCGGCACTTTTTTTCTGCTCTTCCTGTTGCAAAATGTGGGCGTGTTATGGCAGGAGCATGATTTTGTTCGCGATCTCACCTACTTTCTTGCTATCAATGGCAGAGCAGAAAGAATGCTGAATGGGCTCGTTACGAGTCGAGATGTTATGTATTATGCTTTGCTTACCTACATGTTCGTCACATTCAGCTACCTGAGTTTACGACATGGCAGGGAACTGGTGTCAGGAACAAAAAAAGCAGCCAGGTATCTGGCAGTATTTCTTTCCGTATTAGTAGCAGGTTATTTTACTTCCCGACCCGGATTTATTGGTTATTGGGATGGGACCAGCACACAGCGAAATACGATCACAGAAAAAACACAGAACATCCTGCAAAACATGCAGGACGAACCGCTGGAAGTTACTTTGTACACCAATCTGCTGGGGGAAGGATTCGATAGAACCAGACCCAGTGCACGTAATAGCTACATTTGGGGGTTTTGGGATAAATACGTTCGCTACAAACCTGATATCAAATTCAATTATGTGCTGTATTATGATGTGATGGATGGGGATAGCACCAATTACAGGCTTATGCCCGGAATGAGCTTAGACTCTATTGCCAGGGAGTCTGCCAAAATGAAAGAAACGAATATTGATCGATATCTTAAACCCGCAGCAATAAGAAAACAGATCGATCTGCAGCCAGAAGGTATGCAAGCGGTGATGCATCTAAAATACAAGGGGAAAAGTATTTTCCTGCGGACTTTCAATGACGGAATTTTCTGGCCGGATGAAGCGCATGTAGCTGCCGCACTGAAACGATTATCGAATGACACAATACCTAAAATATATGCCACTACCGGAAACCTCGAACGTAACATACATAAATGGGGCGACCGCGAATACTCCTCCTATTCAATCAGTAAAATAAACAGGGGCGCACTGATCAACCACGGCTTTGAATTTGATACCCTGAACTTAAGCAGGTATGATATACCGGATGATGCCAGTGCATTGGTGCTTGCCGATCCAAAAGTAAAGCTGAACGATACCGTAATTACCCGTCTGAAAAGATATATCGACAATGGCGGAAATCTGCTGATCTTAGGTGAACCCGGTAAACAAGAGGTTTTAAACCCATTGATGCAACCATTAGGGGTTCAGTTAATGCCAGGCACAATGGTTCAGATCTCCGAACACGAAACCCCGGACCGGGTAACTCCTTTCATAACATTGGATCATACCTGGCTACTGAAAGAGCAAAACACTTTCAATATACAGACCAGAAAATCCCTTCTTGCAGGTGACCCCGCCAGAATACTTCACCCCGGTGCCGCACCAATTTCTTTTGAAGAAAATGGATTTAAGGTCACAAGAATGATGGTGACCCATAAAGGGCAAAACTGGGTAAAAGCAGGACGCCTCGTAACAGATTCTGCTGCACCTGTGTTTGTAGCGCAGCAAGGCGATTATAAACTGGATTCATTCAATGTAGCCGTGGCGCTCAGCAGGAAACTGGGCAACAAAGAACAAAGGATTGCTATTGCAGGTGACGCAGACTTTCTCTCCAACAACTTCGGACGTGGTGCTCAGGGTATGATAGCCTGGAACTATCTAAGCTGGATGACATATGAAGCTTTTCCGATTCACCTGCTTTCTACACCACCAACAGATACCCTGCTCACTATCAGCCTCAATGCTGCAAAGACGCAAAAAATCATCCTTCTCTGGATATTACCCGCAGCTGTTCTGATACTTGGCGCCATAATACTGATCAGACGGAAACGACAATAATCATTACGAATGAAATACATTAAGAACTTTAGAAAAAGTTTGCTTGGAGGCTTGCTGATGGTGTCTGTATCACAGGCAATGGCACAAACAACGCCGATATACAGCTTCGTGATCTCTGACACTACCAAACCCCAACAAACATCCCAACCGCTAAACACGGGGCTTACATCATTTAGAGAAGTAATTCCGGCTACTGCTCACTCTCAGAAGGGACTATTTACCATCCATAAAGTAGACAACAGTTATTTTTTTGAAATAGCAGATGCTATCCTTGGCAGGGATATTCTTGTTATATCACGAGTATCTAAATCCGGAGCAGATCTGAGAAACCCGATGAGTATGAGCGGATATGCCGGCGACGAAGTAAATTCAAACGTAATTTCTTTCCAGAAAGGACCCAATAATAAGATATACATCATCAACAGATCTTTTACTGAGCATTCTAAAGACTCTACAAAAGAGATGTATCTGGCAGTTACGCGTTCCAATATTCAGCCTATCGCAGTTGCATTCGATGCAAAAGTGAAACCGACTGATTCCAATGGTACGGTAATAGATGTTACAGATTATATCAGTGGCGACAACGACCTCCTCCACTTCAATAATAGCGTGAGGGCTAATTGGCATATTGGCGGTTTCCAACCCGATAAATCATACATCGTCAATGTAAAATCCTTCTCCATAAATACTGAAATAAAAGCGGTCAAAACATATAGTCGTGCAACACAGGGAGCTTCAGGGAACGTTACTTTGGAATTGAATACTTCAATGGTTTTACTTCCGGAACTGCCGATGAAAAAAAGGATCGCAGATCCAAGAGTAGGCTATTTTGAAGAAAGTTATACTGATTTTGATGCTGATCCGCAGGGAGTGAAACGCATCTCTATTGCTAAACGGTGGAGACTGGAACCCAAACCAGCTGATATTGCGAAATATAAAAAAGGAGAACTGGTGGAGCCACAAAAACAAATCGTTTTTTATGTGGATCCGGCTACTCCCAAAAAATGGGTGCCCTATCTTATACAAGGGATTAACGACTGGAACAAAGCTTTCGAAAAAGCCGGCTTTAAAAATGCTATTGCCGGTAAAGTAGCTCCTTCCGAAAAGCAGGACTCAGTGTGGAGTTTAGAAGATGCAAGGCATTCGGCAATAGTATACAAGCCATCTTCTATACCCAATGCAAACGGCCCTATCATTACGGACCCGCGTTCAGGTGAAATTATAGAAAGCCATGTGAACTGGTATCACAATGTAATGCATCTTTTACGCAATTGGTATCTGATCCAAACTGCAGCAGTGGACCCGAAAGCTCGTAAGATGCAGTTTGATGACGAACTGATGGGCCAGTTGATCCGCTTCGTTTCTTCACATGAAATCGGACACGCATTAGGCTTAAGACATAATTACGGGTCCAGCTCAACTGTTCCTGTAGAAATGTTAAGAGATAAAAAGTTTGTCGAAAAAAATGGGCATACACCATCGATCATGGATTATTCCCGTTTTAACTACGTAGCACAGCCTGAAGATAAAATAGGAGAAGCTGGTTTATTTCCACGCATAGGAGAATACGATTTATGGGCAATCGAATGGGCCTATAGATGGACAGATGAAACTGTTGAAGCAGAAACCGCGATGCTCAACAAAATAACTACTGAGAAACAAAAAAACAAAAGATTGTGGTTTGGGCATGAAGCGAACCAGGATGACCCGCGTTCTCAGGACGGAGATTTAGGGGATAACGCTATGCTGGCAGGCTCCTACGGTATAAAAAACCTGCAACGCATCCTGCCAAACATTCCCATATGGACCAGTGTGCCAAATGAAAACTATAGCAACCTGAAATCTGTCTATGATGAATTGATCGAACAGTTCGTTAGGTATATCGGACATGTTTCTAAAAATATTGGTGGTATAATGGAAAGCCCAAAAACCATTGAACAAGGTGGTGGAGTATATGAATGGGTGTCCAAAAAAACGCAGCAGGAAGCTGTTAAATTTCTGCATGATCAGGTCTTTGCTACGCCCGCATGGCTGATAAACGAAGAGATCTTTTCAAAAACAGGTGATAATGCTTTAAGGGTAGTTGGTTATGTTCAGGAGAAGGCATTGAGTAAATTGATCAATCTCAACACCATGGAAAAGTTGATTAATGCGGAAGCTGCTATGGGTGATAGTGCCTTTACAATAATCGAAATGATGGATGATCTGAAAGCGGCTGTCTGGTCTGAACTGAATACAAAAGTACCCATCGATATTTATCGTCGCGCACTTCAAAGGGCTTATGTGGTTAAGTTGATAGCAGTATTATCACCTGCGCCTGCTTCCGTGATGCCGGCTCCTGGCGTTCCGGGTCTAACGGTGGGGATGAACGTCAATGATAAAGGGGAAGCAATTGCTGTTGTGAAAGCGCATTTGAAATCACTTTCTGCAATTATGAAATCAACCATGACTGGTATAACAGATGCCAGAACTAAAATTCATTTAGAAGATCTGGTGCAAAAGATAGATGGCGCATTGCCATCAGCAAAGTAAGTCAAATTTAAAAAAAAATAACATGAAAAAATTAGTATTGTCAGTTTTCGCTTTATCACTTTTCGGCGTTTTACAAGCCCAGCAAAAGCAAGGCAGAGTCCTGTATGAACAAAGAATAACCTTAGCAGGAGAAATTGACGGAAGACCTGTACCGATCAAATTTCGTCCTGGAAATTCAGAAGTGTTTTTTGCCAACGATCAGTCTTTAATAAAGCAGTTGCCTAAAAAGGAAGAATTGGATATTGATACGGAGGGAGGAGTATCCGTACGAATTGATAACCCGGCTAGTAATCAAATGACGTTTACCAATTTGAAGACAGGCATGAGCGTGTTAAGCCAGGAGGTTGCAGAAAAAAAATATCTTATCTATGATACAATCAATAAACTATCGTGGACGCTATCTGAAGAAACAAAACTAATTCTGGGTCGTAAATGCCTGAAAGCAACTACAAAAAGAAAAAGTCAGCTGGCATACGCATACGGCATCAGTAGTCAGGAAGGAGTGGAAGAAATTGTTACTGTTTGGTATGCGCCCTCTATACCCGTAGCTGCCGGTCCGGATCTCCAGGGACAGCTGCCCGGTGTAATAATGGAGATCAATATCGACAATGGAAAAGTAGTATATACTGCTGTCGAATTGGATGAAAAGATAGATCCTTCGCAAGTAAAAGAACCCGTAGCCGGTACTAAAACTACCAGGGAGGAATTTGCCAGGATTTGTGCTGCTACATGGGAGTAATCCGCCGGAAAAGAAAACAACAAAATGATGTATTTACAAACCGATGAACAAACGATAGAAGACCTCCGGATCTTCGGGAAGCGAGACAGCCAGGGATTATTCGATCTCTACAATCATTCACATACCCGTGGTGCAGAAGCTGTTTTGAAACAGATGTTCATGAGGCCATTGAGTGATCAGTTGGAGATCAACCGGAGAAGCGATATCATCAAAAATTTCTCGGTCATGGATATGCGCTTTCCTTTTGAAGGGGCCTTGTTCGATATGGCGGAAAAATATTTGCTGGCGGCGGATGAACAGAAAAAGCAGGGAACGCAGCAGGTTGTACTCAGTGAAAAAGAGATCAGCAATGGCGTAACGGCGCTGGTCAGCCTGGTGCAACAGATAAGATCTTTTGTGGAAAAGAAAGATGTTATAACCATGGAATCCTATACGAAGGAAAGGGAGGCGATTGCCTCCCTCCTCCTCGAACCAGCTTTTGAACCGGTATTGCGGGAACAACCCAGAGCCAAACTGTCGTATGCAGCCATCACGGCTTATGACCTGCTCTTCCGCCATCGAGAAAAAAATAAAATAGAACAACTGCTGGCGCAGGTCTATCTGCTGGATGTTTATCTTTCTGTAGCCAAAGTGGCGCGGGAAAGGAAGTTCATATTTCCCAAAGCGTTAGAGAAAGGGAAAGGTGAACTACGCCTCAAAGGGTTATATCATCCGGAATTGGCAAAGCCCGTGAGCAATGATTTTGCAATGGATGGTTCCAGGAATGTAGTGTTTCTCACTGGTGCGAATATGGCAGGGAAGTCTACCTTTCTGCGATCTGTTAGTACAGCTGTGTATGTGGCGCATATCGGTTTTCCTGTAGCGGCGTTGGAAATGGAGTTCTCTGTGCTGGATAGCATTTACACTACCATCAATCTGCCGGATAACCTGGGCATTGGCGCCAGCCATTTCTATGCGGAAGTATTGCGGGTGAAAAAAGTGGCGGCAGAGCTGCAGGCTAACAAATCGATCTTCATCATTTTTGATGAGATGTTCCGGGGAACAAACGTAAAAGATGCGCATGAAGCAACGGTGGAGATCACGATGGCATTTGCTGCAAAGAAGAACAGTATGTTCATTATCTCTTCACATATTGTGGAAGCAGGAGAACGTTTGCAGCAATCTCCATCAATAGGGTTCAAATTCCTGCCTACTCGTATGAATGGCAACAAGCCCGAATATACGTACACGTTAGAGAACGGAATTACTGCCGATCGTCATGGGATGATCATCATTCGAAATGAGGGCATCCTGGAAACGCTTCAGCGCGGCTGCAAACGGGCTGTCTCTTAAATCATCAAGGTGCCGCAGTCGCTCGCCTCCCGGCGAGTGACTACTATTTTGTCGCCTCCGGCGACACCGTGTTCGCCGGAGGCGAACCAACAAAAGTCACTCGCCGGGAGGCGAGCGACTGGGCACACCATGATAAAATTCAACATTAATGCAATTCAATACAGATAAACAAACAGTGGAGGAACTGAACCTGCTGGGAAAATTCAGACAGGGATCAGTATACCATCTTTTTAATGAAGTCAAAACGCGGGGCGGTGAACAATTGCTGGATACGATGTTCCGCAATCCTCTGCTCGATGCTAAAAGCATCAATCAACGCAGTAGCATTTTCCATTTTTTCCAGCAATCAAACCTGAGTTTTTCCTTCGATGTACAGCAGCTCAATATCATGCGGGAATACCTCGATGCAGGCACAGGCAAGAGCGCTTTCGCCATCATGTGCAGTATGCTCACGCAAAAACTACTCAGCAAGCTCACCCGCGATGAACGGTACAAGAAATCTGTACAGGGGCTGCAGGCCACCATCGTTACCCTGAATCGTTGCCATGGGATACTGGAAACACTGCAGCAGTTGAAAAGCCCATTGGCTGCTCGTGTCAACCAGCTGCTCCAGCTGCTTTCCGATAAACAACTGCATAAACTCCGCAACACCGATATCTATAAAGACCTGCCAGTGGCGGTTCTTGCGCAATATGATCACCTGCTGAAAAGCCGATTCCCCACTGAAATGGACAACCTGTTACAGTTTATCTATGAATTGGATTTATACATTGCCGTGAGCAATGTGGCCCGGAAGAAAGGTTTCACCTATGCGAAGGCGTTAGCCCCGGATCGGAATATATTGCTGGCGAAGGACCTGAAACACCCCTGCATCGATAAAGCCATCGGGAATGACCTCTTCATGCAGGAAGATCTGAATGTGATCTTTCTCACAGGGGCGAATATGGCAGGGAAATCAACATTGATGAAATCGATCGGCATCGGAATGTATCTCGCCCATATGGGCTTCCCCGTTGCTGCTTCTGCATTTGAATTCTCTGTACGCGAAGGCATGTATTCGAGTATCAACGTGGCTGATAATATCGGGCTTGGCTATAGTCATTTCTATGCCGAAGTGGTACGCGTAAAACAAGCTGCCGATGCAGCTGCGAGCGGTAAGAGATTATTGCTGATGTTCGATGAGCTGTTCAAAGGCACCAATGTGAAAGATGCCTATGACGGTACGCTGGCCGTTACTCAAGCTTTTGCTGAATACCAGGATTGCCTGTTCATCGTATCAACCCATATCATTGAAGTAGGAGAAGCATTGAAAGCAACCCCAAATATTCAGTTCAGGTTCATGCCTACCATAATGGATGGAGTCAAACCGCGGTACACTTATAAACTGGAAGAAGGCATTACAGAGGACCGTCAGGGTATGATGATCATTCGGAATGAAGGCATCCTCGCATTGATCGGAGAATAGTTAGTATTGCCAATAATGCTTTTGTGGAAGGCGTCTGCATGCAATGCAGGCGCCTTCTGCGTATTTCCTGCCTATGACCATAGCTAAGTTCCCGGATAATTGCATAGCGCCGAATAACTATGAAGGCAAATGCCCGGATTTTTGTAGTTTGCGCCTTAGCAGATACCACGATAATAAATACCCACCCTACATATAATGAAAAAGAATTGCTCCTGAGGCTTGCTGAAGGAGATGAACAGGCATATACCCGTATCTATTGCCATTTTCAGCAACGGCTTCTGAAATTCATCCTCCCCTTTTCTATTGATAGAACGGAAGCGGAAGAAGTTGTTCAGGATACTTTGTTCAAGATCTGGACCCGAAGAGAAACATTAGCCGGGATCAATTCCCTGGAGCATTATATTCAAAGGATCGCCAGAAATTTACTCATAGACCGCCAGAGGGAAAGAGCTGTTCAACAAAAATATTATGGCCAGATCTTAAGTACTGACCGTATCGAAGCCCAGGCTGAAGAAGACTATCTATTGAAGCAATACCATATTATCGCCAGGGATGCTATTAACAGGCTCTCAGACAAACAAAGAGAGATCTTCCTGTTGCGGCACTCCGGAGACCTGTCCCTGGCTGAAATTGCAGCGCATACGGGGAGTACCATACCTGCCGTCCAGAAGAACCTGACCCGTGCGGTACAGTTCATCAAAGCCTGTCTGATAAACAATAAGGACTGGACTTCCCTCTGGATTATTTCCATTTATTCATTTTTCTGAAAAAAAACAGGATCTAAATGTCCTTACCCATCTTCGGGAACCGTCTTAATTAAATACCATGAGTATTTCAAAAATCAGACAACTGGAATTATTGCGGGAGTTTGCAGTCAGGGGCCCTTCAGAAGAGGAACTTACGGAGTTTCGTGAATCCATTAAAGGGCTTTCGGAAGCGGAAGTTGCTGAGTTGATGAATGAATATGCTGAACTGATGGAAGCTGACAACAGCGAAGGAAAGCTGGATGAGCAACTGCTTGTTCAAATGCAGGGCAGAGTTGCTGAGTGGAATAAACATGAATTGGCAAGAAGGACCATATCAATGAGAGCGGCCTATAAATGGGTTGCTGCTGCCGCTATCATATTGGTGGCTGGAATTGGTTACTGGCGCTGGTTGGACAATAAAAAACAAGCAACAACAATAGCTGAGACAGTTACCATCCCTCCAGGAAAAAATGGAGCCATCCTGACTTTGGCAGACGGGGCTGCAGTGTTACTGGATACCATCAGCAATGCAACAGTGGCGCTTCAGGAAGGAGTAACAACTAAAGTGGTGAATGGCGCCCTGGTTTATGAAGGAACAGGGAACAAAAGCAGCTACAATACTATGTCTACCCCCAAAGGAAGGCAGTATAAGCTGACCCTGCCAGATGGTTCGGAGGTATGGCTGAATGCAGCCAGCTCCATTCGATATCCCATTGCCTTCACCGGCAGAGAAAGAAAAGTTGAATTACAGGGCGAAGCTTATTTTGAAGTCAAAAAGAATGCAAGGCAGCCCTTTGTTGTGGATGCGGGAAACAAAGCGCAGATTGAAGTGCTGGGCACCAGTTTCAATGTCAGCGCCTATTCAAATGAAAAAGATCTCAATACTACTTTGATCGATGGAAGTATAAAAGTGAACGGAACGATGGTAAAACCCGGACAACAGGCACGCATAACCGATAAACTGCACCTTATCAATAATGCCGATACTGAAAAAGTGATGGCCTGGCAGCGCGGGTTCTTCAATTTTGAAGGCGCTTCCCTGGAAGAGGTGATGCGCCAGCTGGAGCGCTGGTACGATATTGAAGTTGAATACCAGAACGGTATTCCGGCCATCGCTTTTGGTGGCGAAATGAAAATGAATACATCGCTCAACGGCATTTTGCTCGCACTCGAAAAATCAGGGATCCATTTCAGACAGGAAGGCAGAACACTGATTGTGCTTCCTGATTGATTCCTATTCTCAAAATTTGTGATTCCATAATAACCATAGCAGAACCTTTCCTTAATCTTGAAAATGACCGGTGAAATTCCGGAAGCCATTAGCCTGCCTATAATTTTACCTGGGTCCGATAAGAAAAGCCGGAAGTGTTAGAGGCACTCCCGGCAACAGTTTCGTTGGATCCTCAAAGGCGATTACTCCTTTTAATTTACCACCAAAACTTACCCAAAGGTATGCAAAAAATTGCTTCCGGGTCAGGTTCAAACCCGCTTGTGCCCGAGGATCAGCGGGGAAGCCGAAGCCCTTTCACCAAAATTCTGCTGGTTATGAAATTAACCGCCCTGCTTTTGACGATCGCTTTCTTACAGGTACATGCTGCAGGTTCCGCTCAAACTGTAACGATCTCCGGAAAAGACATCCCGTTGAAACAAGTGTTCAATGCCATCAAGCAGCAAACCGGATATGTCGTTTTCTACAACAAGGATATGCTGGACAATACGAAGCCTGTTACACTCTCGGCTTACAATATGCCATTGCAGGAGTTATTGCAATGGGTGTTCAGGGAACAACCGGTGAGTTTTACCATCAGTGAAAACAATATTATTTTATCTCTCCGTGTACAAACAAGTCTGAAGATCGAACCGGTTATCCTGCATATCCCGGATGTTAGAGGTCGCATCCTGGATGCCGACGGCCAGCCGATGTCCAATGTGAGTATACGCATCAGAGGTACCAAACTTGGCACCACTTCCGTTGCAGACGGTAGTTTTTCGCTGGATGTAAAAGAAGGCGACATACTGGATATATCTGCTGTTGGTTTCACGCCTATTGCAGTGCGGCTCAATGGCGAACAGTTCACAGTAGTACCTGTTGAGCGGTCAAGGAAACGGAGCATCGATGGAGCGATCAGCCAGCTGGTATTTCCCGGCAAACAAAATGTAATCATCAGGATGGCCCGTTCCAATGATGTACTGGAGGAAACCGTTATTTACAACGGTTATCAGAAGATCAAACAAAAATACCTGACAGGTGCAGTTACCTCTTTAAAGATGGATTCAATTATGCAACCGGGTTTGAATACGGTTGATAAGATGCTGGAAGGACGCGTGCCCGGTATGATGTTCCTGCAAAACTCCGGACAGGCGGGCGCCGCTCCCAAGCTGCGTATCCGGGGAACCAACACATATTTGGGATCCAGGGAACCGCTTTGGGTGGTGGATGGAATCGTTCGCACCAATCCCTTCCCTATCCCTGCGGAAAGGATCAATGATCCTGATTTCGTGAACCTGCTGGGCAATGCCATTTCCGGATTGAATCCTTACGACATCGATCAGATCGATATATTGAAAGATGCAACAGCCGCTGCGTTGTATGGCGTAAGAGCGGCCAATGGTGTTATCGTGATCACCACCAAGAGAGGAAAGCCCGGTCCTCCCACTGTCAATTACAATGTAACAGGAACCTACACACGAAGACCCAGGTATACAGACAGGGACGTTTACATGATGGATTCCCGCGAGCGGATCGATGTTTCCCGGGAAATGATCGAAAAGCAAATGGTACTGCGTGGTAGCGCCCTCGAAGCTTATGAAAAAGATATTGTTGACTACTATGCCGGCCGGATCGATTTTGAAACATTCAAAAAAAGTGTTGACAGGGCTGAAGCCATAAATACAGACTGGCTGGGCAATACGATGCGCGATGTATTCACCACCAAACATTCTTTAAGTGTGTCTGGAGGCTCTCAATCGATCTTCTATCGCGCATCAGTTGGATACCATTCAGACCCCGGCGTGATCAAAAAAGAAAGCAATGACCGTTACACCGGTTTGCTGAACCTGCAGATGAACTACAGAAAATTCAAAGTAGATTTCAATATCCAACTTTACAAAGAAAAAAGAAAATATACGCCCGGAGAGATTGGCGTTCTCAATTATGCTTATGGCACCAGCCGCGCTATCCCATTGTATAATGAAGATGGATCACGCTATTTCTATTCAACCGTCAGCTCCAAACCCGTCTCATATGGGGTCAAAGGTTATAAAACGATGAACATCCTGAATGAGATGGACCATACCGCGGAAAGAACAGAAAATAATGAACACACCGCCAGTATCGACCTCAGTTATGAGATCGCCAAAGGAATTCAGTTCCAATCCACGCTCAGCTATACGGGTGGCAACTCCAGCCATGACGTATGGTTTGAAGAAAATACAGAATGGGCCATCCAGCTCAGAAATATTGCAGTCGATCCCATTCTGAATACATTCATGCCAATAACAGATCCGATGCCTTTTGGAGGGGAGCTGCAAACGCTGCAGGTCAGGAAGCAGAACTATAGCATCAACGGCCGTGTCAATTTCTCCAGGTTCCTCGATCGGCAAAAAAGGCACCAACTCACTGTAGAAGTGGCTGCTGATCTGCGATCTGCGCGAGGCAATTCAATTGCAATAAGAAGCCGGGGATATTATCCGGGCAGGGGGCATAGCTTCGCACAAATAGATCCGAATAAATACACAACTTTTGCCAGCTGGCAGGCTGTCAACAGCGCCCCCGTCATCACAGAAGACATACAAAATACAGTCCGCCCTTACCTGACTTCCACCTATGTTTTCAATGAGCGCTATGTGATCACTGCCACCACCAGCCAGGACTTCTCCAATTCATTTGGTTCGAGGAGTAATGAAAAGTTCCTGCCCACCTGGGCACTGTCTGGCCGATGGAATATTCATGAAGATCTGTTGCGAAATGTATCATGGGTAGACCAGGCGGCATTGCAGTTGCGATTTGGCACAAAGGGGAATATGTTGGATGGCCAGACACCCTACACCATTATCAACAAAGGCATGATCAATACTTTCTACAATGCATTTTCCTCCAAAATCACTTCTTTTCCCAACCCGGATCTGGCTTGGGAAAAAACACAAGATTACGGTGGTGGATTGGATTTTTCCATCCTGAAAGGAGCAATCAATGGTTCACTGGCTTATTTCTACAGCAAAACCACCAATGCATTCCTGCATAAGCGGGTGTCCACTGTGAATGGAGCTCCGAATGATAATTATGTTGTGAATGGAGGAACATTGGAAAACCAGGGTGTGGAAATGAGCCTGAATTTCAAGTTCATCGACAATCTGGGGGCCGGTAAAAAAAGATTCATATGGCGTTTCGATCCTCAATTGGGACAGGTATTCAACACACTGATCAATAACAACATTAAAAGCCGTAATGTAATGGCGGATGCAGCCTCCTTTACTTACCAGAGCTACCTGGAGGGTAAGGTGCCTATCAATGGAAAATCTGTCAATACGTTTTATTCTTATCGCTTTAAAGGCCTTGACCCGGAATATGGATTTCCTGTTTTTTATGGAGCTGAACCTGAAAATAAAGAGGAACTCGTGGAAAAATATAATAAGATGACGAAAGCCGAAGTTTTCAGCATGGTAATGGTGGAGTCTGGAAGAAGGGAACCTGTTCTTCAGGGTGGTATCCTTAATTCATTCGTATATGGGAACTGGACATTCAGTTTTACTTTCACCTACAGTGTTGGCAACAAGATCAGGTTGCTTCAGATGACATCAGGAAATTACGGCACTTTCAGGCCCAGTTCACAACAAAACCTTCGCAAAGAATTTACGCAAAGATGGCGCTATCCGGGAGACGAAAAATTCACCAATATCCCGGCTATACAGGGAACTTCGGATAACTTTCAAGACGACCATTTTGGCTGGTGGGGAGCTTACAACATGCCTACCCGATTTGCTTCAGATTATTACCAGATGTATGATTTCTCGGACCTGCGGGTGGTGAAAGGAGATTATCTCAAACTCCAGTCTGTTTCGCTGATTTACATGTTTCCGGAAGCGTTATGCAGAAAACTATATTGTAAAGGCGCCACGGCAAATTTCAGTGGCAGCAACCTTTACACATTTGCCAATAAAGCGCTTCGCGGACAGGCTCCTTCCCAATCTGGTTCCGCTGATAATATCACTCTTTCCATCAGGCCGGTATATGCCCTCAACCTCAATATTAGTTTTTAAATCTACCATTATGCATTCAACTGCTAACAGGATATTGATCTTTTTGTTTTGCATACTGAGTCTCAGCACCGTCTCCTGCAAAAAATTCCTCGCCACCTATTCCCAGAATAAAAGCTTTGTTGAGTCGGCAGCAGATCTCGATGAATTGCTGGTGGGAGATGCGTACATAAATTATCTTCAACCGGGTACTCCTCAAATGCTGCATGAAATGGATGATGACCTTGCGCTGGTGATACCTGATACCTACGATCGATTTGAGATAGAGACAGGATTTCATCACTGGCAGGAACAACCGCGAATGACAGCCGGAGGGCAACTTATCACTAACGATCTGTTCTTCTCAGAAACATACAGCAGGATTGCCCGGATCAATTCTATACTTCAAAATATTCCATCATTGCAGGAGAAAGGCGAGCCTGCCGCTACATTGAAGAGAATATCCGGAGAAGCCTTTTTCCTGAGGGCCTGGTACTACTTCGTACTGGTAAACATTTATGGAAAGCCTTATAAATTGGCTACTGCGGCTACTGATTTCGGCGTTCCGCTGAAAACAGATCCCGCTATCAAAGACCAGTTCGTTGTCCGCAGCAGTACCAAACAGGTATATGATCAGATCGTTGCAGATCTGCTGGAAGCAGAGAAAGCGCTGGCAGGCGCCAATGAATCCTCCACCATCCGGGTGAACCAGGCGGCTGCGCAGGCATTCCTAAGCAGGATCTATCTCTACATGGAAAATTATGAGAAGGCTATTGAATATGCCAGCAAGGTGATCGATATCAATAAGTATAAGTTGATGGATCTGAATACTTATATCGAAGAAAAAGATTTTCTGACCAATCATGATGCTGAGGTGATATTCACCATGGGTACAAATTATGGACTAATCCATATTATGGCCTTACACCAGGATATCCCCACCCGCACCGCCTACAAGGCTTCAGACAACCTCCTCTCTGCCTATTCTCAAAATGATCTGCGCCTGAAGGTTTTCTTTCAAAGGAACAGCAGAGGAGAAATGAGAATAGCCAAAAAAAGAACAAGTCCCAGCCCTTCAGTGAACGCTGTAGGTGATCTGTTCCTTGTCCGTCTCGCCGAAATTTACCTGAATAAGGCAGAAGCGCTGGCGGCCCTCGATCGCTTCGAAGAAGCCCGCAACACCTTACAGGAATTCAGGAAAACCCGTTTCAAACCATCAGATCTTCCTCCGGTAAATGCAGAAGGCGCTACACTGATCAACTTTATCCGCGATGAACGAAGACGCGAGCTTTGCCTTGAAATACACCGCTGGTTTGATCTTCGCCGTTATGCAGTGAACAGCAAATATCCATTCAGTAAATCCATCATACATCGTTCTGTAGTATACACGGGAAACGGATACGGAGATAACGGTTATTATGAACTGGGGCCCTATGAACAGGATGCTGCAGCCTGGATTGTTCCTATCGCGAATGATGAGATAGAGTTCAACAATGGACTGCTTACAAACGAAACCAGGCCGGCACGCCCACTGAAACAATGACCCGCTTTATCATTCATCCCAATCACACTCATCATGAAACTTTACAATCACCATAAACCTGCAACGCTTACACTTACTTTCTATCTGCTGGTAAGTATGCTCATTGCTGGTTGCCGGAAAGAAAAAGACCCTGAGCCCAGCAACCAGGACAAAAACTATTTCGTTATTGAAGACAATCCTGGTGACCCCATCGATCATGCGATCTACGAATTCTATAAAAGCACTGGGATTGCCACATTCTATAATGATTCCATTTACAAAAAAAGAATCAGCAGGGAGGGGGAAATTCCGGAACGCTTTACCTATATAAAGCTAACACTAAATTATACCCCTCTGGGTAGACCGAATGTTTACTCAAAGCCACTTTCATCGAGAGCCAATATCCAGCCCCTGCTGCAATTGCTGGAAACTGAAACACTCCCTAAACTTCCAACTGATATCATTATCCCCAGCATCCTGTTGATCGACTCGTTTTCTGACCATCAGATCAAAAAAAATATGCAGATCCCGCATGGCCTTACGTCCATTTATGGATTCAATACCCTTGGCATTACAGTAGCGGATATGGCAATGATGGACAATGAAGAAAGAAAAATGTATGCAGCATCCATCCTCGCCGGAATTTCATCAAGAAGGCTCAATGATCTTTATGCAGGACAGTTGCAAAAGGATTTTTTCAGCCTGTCGAGAGATGCCACAAAAAATACAATCGCCATGGATATCTATAGCGGCATTCCATGGCTTCTGCTGCTTCCTTTAGGTGAAGAACCGTCGCCCCAAACTATTGGTCTCCTATTCTACCCAACATATGATTACCCGTTTGGAGATTATCCCAATATGCCTCGTGAGGAGGATGATATCAGGGCTTATCTCACAGCTGCATTTTATTATACCACGCAGGAATTTACAGACCTGCATCCGAACGAAACACTGATTCTGCAAAAGTTCAATATTATCAGACGCTTCGCCAAAGATGCCGGGTTCAGGATCCCGGATTAATATGAAACGTTGACATCAGGCGATTAAATGAACACTCATGACCAGTACAACCTGTTATCCATCTGTACCATTTTCATCAGCCGGATATCCGCACAAGGATATTCGGCTGCAAATGTTCCATTCACAGTTTGCAAAGATCGTGCATGACTGGACACCGCACCTGCAATACAGGGCATGGCAGATCACCAAAAACCAGCATGCAGCGGAAGATATTGTACAGGAAGCCTTTCTTGCTTTATGGCAACAGACAGCTAAGTGCGTACCGGATAACCCTGTAGGCTGGCTGATCAAAGTAGTTACCAACCTATCAGCCAGGTATATTCGAAATTTGAAAGTACAAGTCCGCATACATGAATTGCTAAGCGATGAAAAGAATACATCCGTCACTGAAACAGAAGAATACCTGATTGGGAAGGAAAAGTATGCCTTGCTCAAAAATCTCTTCAACCAGTTAACTGATCAGCAAAAGATCGTACTTCACCTCAGTAAGGAAAAAGGATGGAGAAGAGCTGAGATCGCCGCCTATTTGCAACTTTCGCCCAACACTGTGCGAATGCATTTGCACCGCGCTGTACAATTCATGAAAGAAAATTTTGTTTGCATTTCCATATTTGCCCTGCTCTTTATTTGTAACAATATTTTTCTCAAATCCGGTAGTACAAAAGAAGAACTCAGGGAACTCTTTATAAAGAAGAAAATGAGCAGCGCTATTTCTGAAACTGTTCAGGATTTACCACTACTGAAAAATTTCTCACAGGTAGTAACCATTCATTAAAACAATAATACCTGCCTTCGGGCAGCCAGACAACAGAACCGGCTGATACAGTATGCTGTAGCGGCCAGGAGATGCTATGCCCTTATCAAATATTCATAAACATACAATGTATGATCTTAAAAACTGAAAACCTGTCTCATCGCTATAGTAGTAGCTGGGCCATCCGGGATATCAATATCGAAATCAAAGATGCCGGGATCATCGGGCTGTTGGGTTCCAATGGCGCCGGAAAATCCACCACCATGAATATCATTTGTGGTACGCTCAACCAGACGGAAGGAAATGTTCATATAAACGGTATAGATAGCCGAAAAGATCCGGAAGGAGCTAAAAGGCAGATCGGCTTTTTGCCACAAACGCCGCCATTGTATACCGACCTCACCATCGATGAATACCTTACTTACTGCGCCACTCTTCGATTGATTGATAAAGCTTCAATAAGGTCCGCTGTAGAGGAAGTCAAGGAACGTTGCGGGATCGCGCATTTCAGCTCCCGACTGATCAAAAATTTATCAGGTGGTTATCGCCAGCGGGTGGGCATCGCCCAGTCCATTATCCATAAACCCAAACTGGTGGTGATGGATGAACCAACCAATGGACTGGACCCCAATCAAATGATTGAAGCCCGCAAACTGATCAGGGAAATTGCCCAGGAGCATACTGTGCTGATATCCTCGCACATCCTGTCAGAGATCAACCTGCTCTGCCGGGAGATCATTATGATTGAAAATGGCAGGGTGGTGTTCTCAGACAGCATGGAGGCATTCAATAATTATTCAAAAGCAAGTTCGATACTTGCAACACTGGAAAATCCTCCTTCGAAAGAAGACTTGTTGCAGGTAAAGGGTGTAACAGCCGTTGAGTTCCTAACCAACACACAGGCACGAATATATTTTGATGGCAATAATGATGTGAAGGAAAGACTGGTAATTGCCAGTGTAGAAAATGGATGGCGACTAAGTGATATTGGTTTCGATAAAGGCCTCCTCGATGACATTTTCAAACAGTTATCATCTCAGTCCGCATAATCATCTATCCAAAAAATAATCCATGCGCATTACATTTCAAATAGCCAAAAATGAGCTCCGGAACCTGTTCTATTCGCCAATAGCCTGGTTTGTTTCTATTGTACTGATGGTGATGTGTGCCTTTTATTTTGACGGCTTCATTTCCTTCCTTGCAAAATATATAAACCTGACTTATAAAAACCAGCCGAACGTAAAACTTTGGGCTTTCGATTCTTTTACCCATGGCCTCTACCTGAATTTGATGGATAGTTATATCATCAGAATACTGCCTCGCCTCTACCTGTTTGTACCATTATTGACAATGGGGGTCATCGGCCGGGAGTTCAGCAATGGCACCATCAGGTTATTGTATTCCTCACCTGTGAAACTCCGTACCATTGTACTGGGAAAATTCCTGGGGATGGCTATCTATAATCTCTTGCTGGTATCGATTGTAGGAATTTGTATGGTAGCCGGATTTAGTACAGTCAAATCGCTGGATGTTCCTCCATTGTTATGTGCCAGTCTGGGGATTTACCTGTTTCTTACCGCGCTGACCGCTATCGGTATCTTTATGTCTTCCCTGACCACTTACCAGGTAGTAGCCGCTATAGCCACCTTTATTGCACTGTTCATTTTAAATAGTATCGGAACCTTATGGCAGGATTACGATTTCATAAGGGACCTGACCTGGTTCCTTTCCCTGCATGGACGATTGGAAAAGATGACCCTGGGATTACTCACTACCAAAGACGTATTGTACTACCTCATCATCATGACCATGTTTGTAGGATTCACCTTGCTGAAACTAAAGGCCGGGCGGGAAGCAAAACCCTGGTATGTGAAAATGGGCAGATACCTGGCTATTATTGCCGGAGCTCTTGTAATTGGATACATCAGTTCCCGGCCCAGGTTAACGGGTTATTTAGATACTACGGCTACCAAAACCAATACCATTCATCCCCGAACACAGCAGTTATTAAAAAGATTAAACGAAGCACCATTAGAAGTAACATTGTATACTAACTTTTTTGGACATAATGCAAGCCATGGCTTCCCGAAAAATCGCAATAACTATCTGACCACACTCTGGGAGGGGTACCAGCGATTTAAGCCTGATATCGATTTTAAATATGAGTATTACTATGCACTGCCCAAAGGAAGTCAAAATATTTTTAGTCAGTACCCCGGGAAAAGCCTGGTACAAATTATGGGGTTGCAAGCGAGAATGAGCAAAGTAGATTCGGCGTTGTTCAAATCTCAGGATGAGATTCAGCAGCAGATTGATCTTGAACCAGAAGATTACCAGGTGATCATGCAGTTCAAATACAAGGAACGTACTACGCTGGTAAGACTTTATTATGATAACGCAGGTCCGTGGCCTGATCAGCAAAATATGAATGCAGCTTTCAGCCGTTTGTTGCAGGATCCTATCCCGCAGGTGTATTTTGCTACGGGAGAATTGGAGCGCAATATTTATAAAGAAGGGGAAAGGGAATATTTTACTCATGTTCTTGACAAGATGAATCGTGGTGCCCTGATCAATATTGGCTTTGATGCCGATAGCCTTAATCTCGCTACTCAGCATATACCAGATTCAACTTCCCTCCTGGTAATGGCGGACCCGAAAATGGAATTGTCTCCAACGGTATTGAAGAAGCTGCAAAATTATATCGATAACGGTGGTAACATGCTGGTGTCGGGCGAACCTGGCAAGCAGTATGTATTGAACCCGCTGCTGTCTCAAACAGGCGTTCAATTCAGCAATGGTCAGTTGGTTGAGCCGAGCAAGAACGAAACACCGGATAAGATAACCAACTATTATACGTTTGATGCCTTTCAACTTGCTGAGTACAAAAAACTGGTACAATATAAATATGTGTGGGAAAACGGCCACAAGGCAGACAGTTTAAAAGTCGGTTTTGCAGGAGCCACCGGAATGTCCTGGTCTGAAGATAGCGGCTTTACCATAAAACCCCTGTATATGACCATGCCCGGGAAGACATGGATCAAAGCAGGTAAACTGGTAACGGATTCTGCTACTCCGGTTTTCAGTCCGGCGGAAGGCGATATCCGGGAAAGGTCTTTTGCTTCTTCCATTGAATTATCGAGACGGCACAAAAACAGAGAGCAACGTATCATTATTGCCGGAGACGCGGATTATCTCAGTAATCTCCGGCAAAAGGAAAATATCATTGATCCTCTTTATAGCTGGCTTACTGACAACCGGTTCCCTGTGTATACTCCCTACCCTCGTGTTAAAGACAATGTCTTCATCCTAAGCCCTGCCGGGGCAGCTTTTCAAAAAATTCTGCTTTTATGGGTGTTACCTGCATTAGTGCTTTTGATCGGTACTGTTACATTAATCAGAAGAAAAAGAAAATAAATAAATCATTCCCATGAAGGTTATATTCGGTATAGCAAAAAACGAGTTTCGATACTTGTTTTACTCACCCATTGCCTGGTTCGTTCTCCTCGTTTTTCTGGTACAATGTGCCGTTTTCTTTAGCGGCCCGGTATACGATTATGCCAATATCCAGGAATTATCGATAAAAAATATGGTATCCTTTGGTGGGTTTGACCCACCGCTGACAAAAGGTATTTTTTATGGTAAACATTTTCTCGAAAATATCGTACGCAACCTGTATCTATTTATTCCTATTCTTACGATGGGATTGATCAGCAGGGAAGTCAATAGTGGCACAACTGCCTTGCTTTTTTCTTCCCCGGTAAATTTAAGAAGGGTGATACTTGGTAAATATCTTGGTATCATGCTGTATAACCTGTTGTTGCTACTGATCGTTGCCATATTTCTTGCAACTGGTATTTTCGATATCAAACACGCTGATTACGGAACATTGTTGTCAGCAGCGCTGGGTCTTTATCTGTTGATCTGTACTTATTCTGCCATAGGCATGTTCATGAGCTGTTTGAGCTCTTACCAGATCGTATCTGCCCTCGCTACTTTCACGGTGTTATTTATTCTGACTTATATTGGAAGCTTATGGCAACGTTACGACTTCATACGTGACCTTACTTACTTTCTCTCGATGCAAAAACGAACAGAGAAAATGCTTCACGGATTGATTGTAACAAAGGATGTGATCTATTTTGTACTGGTAACTTTCATGTTCATGGCTTTCACATTTATCAGGTTAAAGAATGACAGGGAATCCAGGCCCAGGTTAATCAAAATGGGAAGATACGTTGCGGTATTTTTGGTAGTAGTATTCATTGGCTATGCCAGTTCCCGGCCTGCAGTGACTGGCTATTGGGATACAACGGCTACCAACCGTAATACCATTCATCCGAAAACGCAAGCCACCTTACATGAATTTAATAAGGATAGTACACTCGAAGTTACACTCTACACGAATCTGTTAGGAAATGGCATTGGGGCAGGTATGCCCGAATCGCGCAATGCAGGGTATCTGTCTGGCCTCTGGGAGCCTTACCTCCGTTTTAAGCCTGATATCCGTTTTAAGTATGAGTATTATTATGACAACGATCCGGCAAAAGATGACAGTTCGTTGTACCGGGCTTTCCCCGGAAAGCCTTTGACTGAAATAGCAACAGAGATGGCGGAACTGGTGGATGCCAACCTGTCTATGTTTATGCCGCCGGAAGAAATGCGTAAGATCATTGACCTCAATCCGGAGGGTTACAACCTTGTGATGCAACTGAAGTACCAGGGACGTACCACTTTCCTTCGGACTTACGATTTTGATCCGCAATTCTGGCCGGACGAAAGTAACATGATAGCAGCGCTTAAGCGTGTGTTAGGTACCGATATGCCGTCTGTAGGATTTGTTACCGGTGGGTTTGAGCGCAGTTTTATTAAAACAGGAGAACGTGAGTATGGCGTACATGCAGCGCGCAGGGAATCCCGGGCTTCCTTGTTGAATAATGGCTTTGATGTAGATACTATCAACCTTGCCATACAGGATATTCCAGATACTTTGAATGCGCTGATACTGGCTGATCCAAAAGTAGACCTGAGCCCGGAAGCGCTGAACAAATTAAAGAACTACATCGACAAGGGAGGCAATTTGATGGTAAGCAGCGAACCAGGAAAACAATATGTAGTGAATCCCTTATTATCGCATCTTGGTGTTCAATTGATGAATGGACAAATATTGCAACCTACCTTCCACGAAACACCTGACAAGGTAATCCCCTATATGACTAAAGCCTGCTCCGGACTTTCGGAAGATATGGCCTCATGGGGAAAGCTACAAAGAGGTGATACTATAGCTATATTTATGCCTGGCGTTACAGGAATTTCCCTTACCAGTGATAAAGGGTTCAGCACTGATTCACTTACAATTACTATCCCTGACAGCACCTGGCTGAAGGCCGGCCCTATTGTTATCGATTCCATCGTGCCCCCCTTCAATCCAATGGAAGGTGATATCAAAGGACCTTCTTTTAAGACCCTGCAAAAAATGACGAGAAAGATCAATGGCAAAGAACAACGGGTGATGATTGCCGGCGATGCAGATTTTCCCAGCAACAGGATGCTGGTTGTTGATCCGTTCAATTTTCGTTTGCTGGTTTCAACCTATACCTGGTTAACCAATGATCAGTTTCCCGTTTTTATGCCAAGACCGGCCGATAAAGATATCTACATGAACATTGGTGAAAGAGCCGCTTATTACCAGAAAATAATTTTTGTATATGTACTGCCTGCTCTTTTGCTCATCGGTGGCACTGTACTCTTAATCCGTCGAAAAAGAAAATAATTAAAAGATGTACTTACAAACCGATGAACAAACGATCGAGGATTTGCGGATCTTCGGCAAGCGGGATAGCCAGGGATTGTTCGATCTTTACAATCATTCACATACCCGTGGCGCAGAAGCAGTATTAAAAGAGATGTTCACCAAACCGTTGAGTGAGCAGCAGGAGATCAACCGGAGAAGCGATATCATTAAAAATTTCGCCGGCATGAATATGCGCTTTCCATTTGAAGGAGCTTTATTCGATATGGCAGAAAAATATCTGCTGGCAGCTGATGAACAAAAGAAGCAGGGATCGCAACAGGCGGTGCTGAGCGAAAAAGAAGTGGCGAATGGAGTAACGGCACTGATCAGCCTGGTGCAACAGATCAAAACTTTCATAGATACAAAGGAGGTCATAGCCATGAAATCCTGGTCAAAGGAAAGGGAGGCGATTGCCTCCCTCCTCCTCGACCCTGCTTTTGAACCGGTGTTGCGCGAACAGCAAAAAGGGAAGCTCTCCTATGCCGCCATTACAGCTTATGATCTGTTGTTCAGGCATCGTGAGCGTAGCAAGATTGAACAACTGCTGGCGCAGATCTATCAACTGGATGTTTATCTTTCTGTAGCCAAAGTGGCAAGGGAAAGAAATTTCGTATTTCCCAAAGCGTTAGAAAAGGGGAAAAGTATACTGCGGCTCAAAGGTGTTTATCATCCTGAGCTGGCAAAGCCGGTGAGCAATGATTTTTCGATGGATGCCTCCAATAACGTGGTTTTTCTCACTGGCGCAAACATGGCAGGTAAGTCTACTTTTTTAAGATCTGTGAGTACAGCAGTATATGTGGCGCATATTGGTTTTCCGGTAGCGGCATCCGAGATGGAATTCTCTGTGCTGGATGGTATTTACACCACCATTAACCTGCCTGACAATCTCGGTATCGGCGCCAGCCATTTCTACGCGGAAGTACTAAGAGTGAAGAAAGTGGCGTCGGAGCTGCAGGCGAACAAGTCCCTCTTCATCATTTTCGATGAAATGTTCCGCGGCACCAATGTGAAAGATGCGCATGAAGCTACTGTGGAGATCACGATAGCTTTTGCGGAAAAGCGGAAAAGCATGTTTATTATCTCTTCTCATATCGTGGAAGCGGGCGAGCGGTTGGATAAAATCCCTTCCATTGGATTCCAGTACCTGCCTACACGCATGAACGGAAACATACCCGAATATACCTA
>NZ_RCSU01000019.1 GCF_003991355.1 Pseudoflavitalea rhizosphaerae | reverse complement strand
TTTATAACCCGACTTTAGTCGGACAATACTGATTTATTTACTTTTTACCATTTTCGATGATAAACCACCACATCCTTTCAAAAGAAATTCAAAAAAGCAGGCTGCTTTTACTATGCTTTCTTTTCCTTCAAACGCTGTCATATTCCCAGAATACCGACTACGTAATAAAACAGTATACTTCGGAAAACGGGCTACCGCAAAATAGTGTAAAAGCCATCAAATTCGATAAGAGCGGATTTTGCTGGCTGTCTACAGAATCAGGCATTGTCAGGTTCGACAACTATAACTTCAAGCACTATGGGAGTGATATCATAAAAGGACTGAAGAGCGAAAGGATCTCTGCAATGATGTCTGATACGGCTGGAACTATACTGGCACAAGGCCTTGATCGTCAAAATATCAAAATCAGCTCGTCTTCCTCCCTGTACTCCTATTTACCAGTACTAACGGATATCAACATAAGTTTCGTTGCTACAGGTTATAATACACAAAGCCCCACAATGGATAGTATATGGCTGAATATCCTTAATAGTAAATCTATTCCGGTCCTGAAGGCGCCGGGAGGCCTGAAGAACGGGGATATTTATCTATTCCTGGGCGATGATGCCTGGTTTATCAGAAAATCAACGGTTGTTAGACTGACGCCATATGAAACGGAACCAGTTGGCAGCATGGTGATCAATGATAACTATTATTTACAGTTATGGCCGGGAAACCGGATAAAAACCTGGGATAACGGAATCGGGCAGACAGGGAAAATACATGGAGATATTGTTAGTAATAAGTACTTCCTTAAAGGGGATTTCAATGCTTTATGGTGTGAAAATGGCGCATTCATTTATGCCGGAGGAAGTCTTTACAAACTCAGCTACCAAAATGGAAAAGTAGATAGCAGATGCGTTGTAAGTAATCTCAACCTGGAAATGCCGCTTTGCATCGAATATCGCCCGGATATCAACACTTATTTTATTGGAACCGGAACACAGGGAATGTTTGTCATCAAAATATCTGATTTCAAATATGCTACAATCCCCCCGGAATCAGGACCCGAAAACTATTATGTAATCGGGAAAACATCTAAAGACGATATTATTGTAACGAATGCTATAGTGAGGACAGACAGTACAACATTTTACGCGCCTCTTTACAACAGCCGCAGCAGGGCAATGTATACTGATAGTGCAGACAGAGTATATTATGAAAGCGAATTTCAATTATCCCGCTATGATGCCAGAACAGGGGTTATAGTTAGAAATATTCTACAACTTGATAACCGGCTGATGGCAATTGCTCCTGTTTCAGTAGACGGCACGCTCTTGTTATGTACACATTCTACTTTGTATAAAATAACCCAGGAGGGAAAGATTATCTGGCAGCAAAAATCCCCCCCAGACATCGGGATAGAAGGATTAATGCCATTAAAAAACGGAGAATACTTGCTGGCAACTACAGCGGGGGTAAAATGGTACAACATAAATACTCAGACAATTTCCCGTTCTATTCTTGATTCCTTTTCTGTCCGGAATTTTTACCAGGATAATCAAAACAGACTATGGATCGGAACTGATGGCAAAGGCTCCTATTTATATGCCAACAACAAAGTATATTCTCTGCCCGCAGGCCCGAGAGGAGCTTTCAGTTCAATTCATTCTTTTATCGAAGACAAGAAAGGCAATTTCTGGTTACCCACCAATAACGGGTTATATAAAGTAGCGGTGAATGAACTGGCTGATTTCGCAACAGGTAAATCTAAATCGTTTTTCTGTTCTGCTTTCAATAACGCAAACGGATTAAGGACGAATGAATTCAACGGCGGCGCTAATCCTAATTATCAATGGTTACAGGATAGCGCTTTACTCTTGCCATCCATTAACGGCCTGATAAAATTTTACCCAAATAAACTTACTGCGGATTTCCCACAGGAAAAGATCTATATAGATGAAATATCGATAGACGGGCAACCTCTGGACTTAAATAACATCGATGAAACCATTCAACTTAAACCCACGTTCCGGACGCTGAATATCAGGATCGCCTGTCCCTTTTTTGGTAACAAAGAAAATTTGAAGCTTGAATACAATATCGGGAATGATATTGATCAGTGGATTCCGGTTCCTTCTTCCGGGATCATTTCAATCAATACATTACCCGCCGGTGATTACAAACTTATGTTCCGCAAAGCCGGCAGCAATAAGGATACACCAAATGGCGGAATTGCAATCAATCTGATTGTTACCCCCTTCTTCTATCAAACGGGCTGGTTCCTTGCAGGTATTGTGTTATTAATGGCCTGCCTGGGATATTTGTATTCGAGAAGACGTTTAGCCAAACTGGAAAAAGAGAAACAAAAAATCGAGAAAATAGTAGACCTAAGAACAGAAGAATTAAATGCCGCCATTGTTCAACTGGAGAATTCAGAGATCGCCTTAAAGCAAAGCAATCATGTAAAAGAACAGATCATTGCAACTGTATTACACGATATCAAGTCGCCGCTGTTTTCCATGAGAATGGCAGGAAAATCGCTTGTTAAGAACTGGAACAAAAGTAATGACGAAAATTTAGAACAGGTCACAGGCCTTAATCAACTGATCGGAGAACTAAGCCGATTCACAGATCAGTTCTTCTCCTGGGCTGCAAGTCAGCAGGAGCATTTTAGAGTAACGAAGACTAAATTCTCCCTGCAGCAAGTTTTCGCGGATATCGAGTCATTATTCAAAGAGATCCTGCAGGTAAACAACAACAAATTCTCTATTCCCGAAACAGATATACAGTATTATACTGACAAGGAAATTCTGATACTGATCCTCAGGAATCTTGTAGACAATGCCAATAAGAACACTGAAAATGGTACCATCAGCATAAAGGCTGCACTCATTCCTGAAGGTTTGCAGATCCAGGTATCAGATACAGGAAAGGGCTTGAATGCTTTTCAGATTGAAAATTTTCTGAACAGGGATAAAGCTGTAAAGAATGGGCGGATGGGAAGTGTAATTATTTTGGAAATGCTTGAAAAGATTGACGGGGTATTACAGGTAAGTTCAGAACAAGGGAAAGGGGCTGTTTTTACGATAACGATAAGAGCAGGCTATACCAATTCTTAGTTACCTGCATTCAATTATCTGTTCAACAAAACATCCCGGCGCCCAGGGCAGCCGGGATATGCCAAAACTCCCTTTAATTGTAAAACCCTAATCAATTAACAGAAACAGCCTCTCCGATTCCGGGCAATAACAACCTGATCCCCGCTTCTTCAAACTGCTTCACGGCTGATTCCTTTTCGATCTTTATAAAACCGAAAGTATCATAATGCACGCCCACAACCGTTGATGTACCTACGAGGCGGGCTGCTTCAATAGCATCTTCGATACCCATAGTGAGCCAATCGCCAATCGGGAAAACTGCAAAATCAATTTTTGCAAACCTGGCAACAAGTTGCATATCCAGCGTAAGCCCTGTATCGCCACTATAATAAAAGCTACCTTCATCGGACTTCACCACAAAACCTGCCGCAACACCTGCATAGCTTCCATCCTGGAAACTGCTGGAATGCTTTGCTACCACAGCTTTCACCACACCAAAATCGAATTTCGCTTTTCCTCCAATATTCAGTGGCAGCGTATTCTTCACACCCTGCTTGCCGAAATAACTATACAATTCCCAACCGCCGATCACAGTGGCGCCGGTGCGGTTGGCGATGGCCACTGCGTCCAGCATATGATCAAAATGACCATGGGAAACAAAAATATAATCGGCATTGATCTCATCGATATTGATATGCTTCGCCAGTTCGTTTCCGGTAATAAAAGGATCGAAGAGAAGATGCTTTGCTCCCACTTCAACCGAAAAACAGGCATGTCCGTAATAAGTTATTTTCATACAGCAAATATAACAGGAAGCAGCATTCACAACACACGATCAAGATCAACAGGTTTGCTGGCCTCATTTTTTTAATTATCTTTTCATACATAATCTGATATATATGCGTAGTACCCGGCAATACAAGTATTCAACTGATGTACTGCTCATCGGAGCAGGCATCATGAGCACCACACTCGGAATGCTGTTGAGAGAACTCGATCCCAAACTTAGTATCCATATACATGAGGCGCTGGCCGGGCCGGCTTTCGAAAGCTCCAATGCCTGGAACAATGCAGGCACGGGCCATGCAGCCCTCTGTGAGCTCAATTACACTCCGGAAGAACCTGATGGCAGTATCGATATCAGCAAGGCCCTCGAAGTAAATACAGCGTTTGACCTGTCCCGTCAGTACTGGGCCTGGCTGGTGCGGAAAGAATTCATCAGTGATCCCCGCAAATTTATCCATCCTGTGCCCCATTACAGTTTTGTAAAAGGCGAAAAAGATATTGAATTCCTGAAAAAAAGATATGCAGCCCTCTCCGCACATCCCTTATACAGAACGATGGAATTCTCAGAAGACAAAAGTGTACTTGCCAACTGGATGCCACTGGTGATGGAAGGCCGCGAACCCAGTGAAAAAGTTGCGGCAACCAAAATGGAAACGGGCACAGATGTAGACTATGGTAGTCTCACCAATCTCTATATCGAACACCTGCAAAAAACAGATGGATTTACTATCAGTTATAACAGCCGCGTGAAAGATCTTCGCCGCGCAGGCAATGGATGGGAAATAGAAATAGAAGATGAGACCACAGAAGAAGAATTCTATGCATATGCAAAATTTGTTTTCATCGGGGCCGGCGGCGGCGCCCTGCACCTTCTTCAAAAATCGGATATACCTGAGGGTAATGGATATGCCGGGTTCCCGGTTAGTGGCATCTGGCTTCGAACCGACAACCCCAACATTACAGCCAGGCATTATGCAAAAGTATACGGCAAAGCGGGAGAAGGTTCACCTCCCATGTCTGTCCCCCATCTGGATACCAGGAATGTGGATGGAAAAATCTCTCTGCTCTTCGGGCCCTATGCAGGATTTTCCACCAAATTCCTGAAACACGGCTCCTATCTCGACCTGTTCAGTTCCATCGATATTCACAATATCATTCCCATGCTCCGTGTTGGCCTCGACAACTGGACGCTGGAAAAATACCTGCTCGGTCAACTGCTGGAATCAGATGAAAAACGATTCGATGCATTACAGGAATTCTTTCCGCTTGCAAAAGAAACTGACTGGCGACTGGAACAGGCCGGCCAGCGTGTTCAGATCATCAAGAAGGATCCGGAACACGGGGGCGTTTTGAAATTCGGCACCGAGATCATCAGTTCGGCTGATCGTTCCATCGCAGCCCTGCTGGGCGCTTCTCCCGGCGCCAGTACTGCTGTGGCCATTATGCTGGATGTACTGGAAACCTGCTTCCCGGACCAATTACAAAATGAAGGATGGAAACAAAAACTGCAGGAGATCATCCCGTCTTACGGAATTTCCCTGCAACAACAAACGGACCTATGCCTGCGGCTCAGGGACGAGACGGCTGCAATACTGAAGCTTTAAAATTCGCGCATATCACTGCCGGCTTCGGCTACGGAAACGATTTCCCCTTGCTGATTATAAAATAATGTAATGATGAAACTTAAGGGCAGAGAAAAATATTTCTGGGAAAGGAACTTCAATATCAAAAGCCTGTCTGATATGCCAGAGAGGATCAGTGGCATTAAAGGCATCGATTCATCCCATGATGATGAGTTCTTTTCTTACCTGACTTCAAGGATAACGCAGATGGATGCTATCCATCTGCGTTGTACAAATCTCACCGATGAAGGCGTGAAGTATATCGCCCGTGTAAAAAACCTCCGGGAACTGACGCTGAAGGACCACCAGCATATAAGCTCCGCCAGCCTGCCATACATCAACCAATTGACTGAACTGGAATACCTGGATATTTCAAAAAACAATATCCTTCTTCAAGACCTGTTCAAACTCACCCAACTCAAAAAACTGAAACAACTGATCATTTCATCTGACCTGGAAGAAAAAGAAATGCAGGAAGAAATGGAAAAGCTAAAAGCCCATTTTCCGGGATGTGAGATCACGCACTATTAGGCCCCGCAACCCTCCGGCTGTTCCCATCGTTTCCATCAGGAATAGAATACTGCGCTTGAGTGAACTTGTGGGGTCGAAAATTGTTATGATACCATTTTCACCCCAAAGCGAGGAATAAACAGAAGAAAGATGAAATGCCGGATAGTACTGCTCCTGGCTTTATTTACAAGGTCAAAGTTACATGCGCAAAAAGACAGTGGCCTTTATCAACCGCCGGTTTACAATGTGAATGTGAAATACGAAATGCCTGCAGCCATTACCGGGCTTATCCTGTTTGGCTCAGTAGCAAATCCTGCAGTTGTGAAAAACGCGACAATTACAAAAGAGGAATTGAGCAAACTAACTCCTCAGCATGTAAACAGGTTCGATCGCTCCGTGATCACCAATAACGCGCAACGATACCCCAATGCTATCAGCCGTTCCGATTTTCTCCTCAACGCCTCTATCCTCAGCCCTGCCCTGTTGGCACTGGATAGAACAATTCGTAAAGACTGGCTGGATATCATCAGCATGTACATGGTCACACATGCAGTGAACAACACTATTTTTGTAGCCACTGTAGGTTTAGTACAGCGTGCCAGACCACTTGTGTACAATACCAGTCTGCCTATCGAAGAACGAACAGGGAAAAACAGGACCAACTCTTTTTACAGCGGGCATGTATCCAATACTGCCGCCTCCACCTTCTTCATTGCAAAAGTGTTCACGGATTACCACCAGATCAGGGGCTGGAAAAGGATCATGATCTTTGGCGCAGCTGCCATACCACCGGCAATGGTGGGTCATTACCGGATCCAGGGAGGGAGGCATTTCCGTACGGATGTGATCACAGGCCTGCTGGTTGGAGCCGCCAGCGGAATACTGGTTCCGGAATTCCATCGCAACAAAAATGGAAAAAGAATTTCTGTAACACCTTTTTATGCTGCTTCAGCCAGCGGCCTGTCGATCAGTCTGAAACTATAAAAGCTATTTCTCCATCTCCAGTTCTAACACCTTCCCTACCGGCGGCAAACATTGATGGAGAGTACAGGTCAAAATAATTGGGGTTGAATTTAAGCCAGGGATTGCAGAAACGAATTCGTCTTAACTTTCACATAATACTGCCTGCTTACTTTAGCGGCCGTTATATGGCAACAAGCATCCAAAACCGCATTACACTATGGGATTTGATCAGGCAGGGCGATCGTAATGCCTTTGACAGCGTATACCATCAATATGCTTCACAGTTGTTTGCCCTGGCTTATAAACATATTCCCAACCGCACCGATGCGGAAGACATTGTTCAGGAAGTTTTCCTCGACATATGGGAAAAAAGAAATAAGATAATCATCCATTCCTCTCTTTTCAATTATCTCTACAGCATTACCAGATACAAGATCCTTCGCTTCATCAAAACAAATAACACACGCCCGGAAAGCCTGGACCTGTTCCGGGAATTACTTCATCAATATACGCTGCCGGATGAACACAGCGACGCCAAACTCCGTTCCATCGATAGTTTTGTAAGCACCGCCATTACAGACCTCCCTGAACAAATGAAAAAAGTGTACCTGCTGAATACCGAAGAAGGTATGAGCGTAACTGCCATTGCCGATCGCCTGCAAATTGCTCCGCAAACTGTCCGGAACCATCTTTCGAAAGTACGCAAACTTTTGAACGATGTAGTATCCAGGCTGGCATCCCTCCTCTTCTCATGGCCTGCTATTTCATTTTTCCTTTTTGCTATGTTACCAAATCATTAAGCCGGATTTCTCCGGTAGTTGAAGTTTGCAAATAGTACTCTATTCCATTGTATGCAAACAGAACAACGTTTCAGGGAATTGCTGGATAAATACCTGGCCGGCGCCTGCAGCCCGCAGGAAAAAGAAATACTGGAAAAATGGTTTGAGAAAGGCGGAAACTTTCACAGGACTGATCTTGAACTGAGTGAGGATAACCGTTTGCAGTTACTTGACCGTATCCATGCAGAACAGGACAGGCAGGCATTTGTAAACAACAAGAAAAAGAACAGCAAACTGCGCATAATGCTAACCGGTTGGAGAGCCGCAGCCGTATGGTCTTCCATAATCATCTCCGCAGGTATCGTCACCTGGAAATCCGGTATCCTCAAACCCTTGTTCAACAGCAGTGGATCGCAGGTTGCATACCGGCTCATTCAAACAGGAAAAGGAGAAGTGAAACATTTTCTTTTACCAGATGGCTCGGAAATTACACTCAACGCCAACTCCAGGCTGGAGTATCATCCCGGATTCAGGGAACACCGCAAGATACGGCTTCACGGAGAGGCGCTTTTTTCTGTTGCGCACAACAAATCCCATCCTTTCAGCGTAAGCACCAGTGATAGTCTTGCCACCACTGTTCTAGGCACCCGCTTCAATATCCAGAGCTATGACAAAAGCCAGGAAACCCGCATCACGGTTGTATCGGGTATTGTAGCAGTGAACCGGGGGAAACAGTGCCTGGATACACTTACGCGCTCACAGGCCATCCGTTATCAGAGAACAGCAAAATCATATACCATCTCCCATGATGTGAACACAGAAACCGTTACAGGCTGGACCAAAGGTGAGTGGGATTATGAGAACCTCCGTTTCAATGACCTGGCCATCTTACTGCAAAATCATTTTGGCATTACCCTGAGCAGTAAACTGAATACTGATCTCTTACAAACCGGCGTGAGCGTCAACTTCAACAGGAAACAATCCGCAATAGATATACTGGGCGTATTCTGTTCATTCGCCGGATGCAGTTTCCGTGAAACAGGCCCCAACTCCATTGAGCTCCATTGACATCCCATAAAAGCAAAAGCCCTGCTACGAACAGGGCCCATGCTATTTTTTTCATTGTAAAAAACAACAAAAAAGCAAAAGCAAATTTATGTTACCTAAACGGTTGAAGCAACAACTCAGGCGATTATTTACCCTGACCATACTGATTTTTACCCTGCTCCCCGGCATAGCGCAGGAGCAGGATGCCAGGTACAGCATCCGGTTTGAATCAGGCAGCCTGGAACAGGCGCTTATCAAATTAAGAAAAGCCACAGGCACCAGCATTGCCTATACCCAGGAAGAAGTCCAGGGCATTTCCATTCAGGCATCAACGTACAACAATAAAACGGTAGAGCAGATCCTCTCGGACCTTGTTACCCGTTCCGGCTTCGTGATCGAGAAAAGAGGCGTTGCCTGGTTTGTAAAAAAGGGAAATAACAAAGCAGTTCCATCTTCCCATTCCAAAAAAGAACCAGGCCGGGTCAGTGGAATATTACTAGACGAAGAAACCGGATTACCAATATCGGATGTTACCATCCGCATCGGCAACAAAGGCACTACCAGCCTTTCAGATGGCAGCTTCAGCATCACCCTCGCTCCAGGGAAATATGAAGCCGAAATATCTTCCATTGGTTATGGTAAGAAGATCATTTCTGATATCGAACTGAAAGAAAATGGACAACTGGAACTGAACATCACTTTAAAAAGAGAAAAGAACACATTGGAAGGAGTTACCGTAAGATCTTCTGTCCGTCGCGAAAGCATCGCTTCACTTTACACCCGACAGAAAAATGAAGCAGGCATTTCCAACGGGATCAGCCGCGAACAGATCTCTGCGCTTCCCGACAAGAATATCGGTGAAACTTTGAAGCGTATCTCAGGTGTAAGTACCACAGACAATCGTCGTGTAGTGGTACGGGGTATTGCTGAACGTTATAATCTCGCCATGATGGATGGCGCAACCTTGCCCAGTACCGATGTACAGGTGCGCGACTTTGAATTCGATATCGTTCCCAGCAATATGGTAGACAATGTGATTGTTTCAAAAACCGCAACGCCAGATATGAGCTTCGGATTCGGTGGCGGCCTGGTGCAGATCAATACACTGGGTATTCCCAACAATAATTTCACCACTTTCAGCGCCGGTACCAAATACGTACAAGGCAGCACAGGAAAAGATTTCCTGGGATACGGCCGCGGAAAGCACGACTACCTCGGATTTGATGATGGAAGCAGGGACCATTTCCCAAAGGATGTGATCATTTTCACAGGACTGAATTATAAACCCACCGATCCTTACAATTACCAGCCGCCGGCGGGAGTTGAAAAAACCACCGTGGAAATGATCGCTGCGCAGAACAAAAGGATTGGAGGACTGGAAAGACTGGGCACACGGACCTACAGTGCAGCACCCGGACAGAACTACCAGTTCAGCCTCGGCCGCAGCTACAATACAGGCAAAAGCCGTATCGGCTTTGTAGGTTCACTCAGTTATCGCAATGAGCAGAGCATCGATGACTTCGTTCAATTTGAACGCGGCGATTTCAACAAGATGAATGCTAACAAATACGATGCAGCAACCGGAGAGGAATTAAAACCCAACCAGGCTAAGCAATATAATTTCACCACCACCTGGGGCGCACTTCTCAACTTCGGATGGAGTAACAAGAACCACAAGATCGTTGCACGTAATTTCTATTCGAGGGTATTTGCCAACCAGTTCTTTCGTACAGTAGGATGGGGCCAGGACCTTGGCTTTGGTGATGATCCCGCCATTCGCGAATATGATCGTCCCAAATTCATTGACCTGCTGCAGAACAGGATCAATGCAGAGCATACGATCGGTAAATTCAAAATCGACTGGAGCGTAGCGCACAACAAGGTCACCAACCTGGAACAGGATGCTACAGAAGCCTGGCTGAGTCCACAAACAACCGTTAATGGAAAACTGTACAACTATGCGCCCGGCGGCACCACCAACCCCGGCGTAGGTACATTGAACCGTTCCGAATACAAGTATGAGGAAAGCAACTGGATGGCTGATGCTGCATTGAGCTATAAAACAAGGATCGGGAAGCTGGACCAGGTAGTGAAAGCGGGTTATCAATTTCTGGAGAAAAAGGGGAATTATCACTGGAATATATTACCCATCGGGGTTACCAGCGGAATCGGATCAACCGTGATCCATCGGCCGATCCAGCAATGGAGCATGGATTTCAAAGATCCGCTGAACGATCCTTATTACTATCCAGCCGATTTCAGTAACAACAATTATGAGGGTAGGAATAACAACCAGGCAATTTTCGCAATGATGGATAATCGCTTCACCAGTTGGCTGCGCCTGGTATGGGGCTTCAGGGCAGAATATTATAAATATGAAAAAGTGAAAGACGCTGCGGCAGAAAGAGCAGCCCTGAATGTGATACAGGACCTCGACAAGCAAAAATATGTGGACCCGGAAACAGGCAAACTGGTGCACAGGACCATCGATGCCAGTGCCGAAGAAATAAAATGGCAGCACCTGCCTTCAGTAAACCTTACCATTACCCCGCTGAAAAATTTCAATATCCGTGCTTCCTATGCCAAATCTGCCATCAGGCCCTCTCTGATCGAGAACTCCAGCTTCGCGCGCTTCAACTATCTCTACGGACGCCTGCAACGCAATACGGGTGTGATTTCAACCATCATTACCCATTACGACTTCAGGCTTGAATGGTACCCGGGCGCCGGTGAAGTGATCTCTGCCGGTTATTTCAGGAAGCACTTCAAGAACCCCGTGGAAATGTACATGGATATCACCACCACCAATGGTCAGCTTGAACTGCTTACCGCCAACTCGGATAATGCAGATGTTGACGGCCTGGAATTTGACCTGCGCAAGAACCTTGGTTTTATCAACAAGGGCCTGAAGGTCCTGGAAGATATCTGGTTCAGCAGTAACCTTACACTTCAAAGGTCGGAAGTGCAGGCCAGCGGTTTCCGTTATACGGCCTTAGGCGCAGGAGAAGATCATAACGGCGTAAAATATTCCTTTCGCCACAAAACCCTGCTGAAAGAAAAACGTCCCCTGTATGGACAGGTGCCCGTATTGTATAATATCGGTCTGCAATATACCGGAAGCAGGCTGGGAGCGAATATTGCGTTCAACCATGCTGGTTATAAAACACTTACCGTTGGAATGCTTCCGCAATATTCAGAATATGAACGCCCCCGCAACCAGATGGACGCACAGTTAAGCTACAAATTCACGAAAAGTAAAAAAATAGAAGCCAAACTGAACATGAGTAACCTGCTCAACAGCCCATTCCGTTTTTTCATCAACTCTCAGGAAACCTATAAAGTGAAACCGGGATCAAATATCATGGAAATGAAAGAGTGGTCGGATGTATATGAGTGGAAATTCGGCTTCTCTGATAAGTATGAAGAAGGCTATTATGAAACCGATCCTGATGGCAAAGAGAAAAGGCGCATCGGAGACATCAACACACTCACCCGTAAGGTAGGCAGCTCATTCAGCCTGACTGTAACCTGGCATCTTTAATATGATATTTTGATAAAAAAGAAATAATGAAAAAATATACGATCCATACCGTCTGCATGTGCGTAGTTGTCATACTGCTGACAGCCTGCAATAAAGGGGAAAACAATTTTTTCTACAAGGAAGAATTATATCCCGTTGCTTTTAAAGGGTACAACGGCAGCAATGAGCGGCTGATCATTAAGCTGGATACTTTTACTGCCCCGCATACATTGTCAGCCAATTCATCCTTCAACACCAGCACCGCCTTTTTATTCTCCGGAAATCAGAACACGGTGAAACTAAGCGTCACCGAAGAAACTACCGGTAAATCCGTACTGGAGAAAGAACTGAAAAAAGAAGACGGACAAGCATTATTCAGTTTCTTCTACCTGGATGGAAGAGTTGGCAACATGCCTGAGAAGCCTGCAATAGAAGAAGACAAGGTCAAGATCATCTACATGTTCATTCCATCGGTGACCCAATACAGTGAACCCGTAGATCTGGTATTCGGGAAATACTACTTAACCCCACAGGTGTTTGAAGAGAAGGCAAGACTCAACAATCTAAAACCTTATGAATTCAGTGAGCCTGCCATTATCCCCACCTTCTCCGTTGCCAGACAGGAGTATAATGGCGTGATGACATCCGCGTTGTTTTCAGTGCGTGTATACAAGGCCGGCACCAACACTCCTTATATCGATGGTACAGAATATACCTGGAATGTTCTTAACTCAACTGCTCCAAAGCCGGCATCTTCCACCCCGTCTTCCAAACTTTACATTTTCTCTGAGCAACCAGCTGGAAATGTCATGAGATTCTTTACTAAACTGGAACAATAAAATCAAAACATGAAACGGATGAAATCTGATATAAAAAAATGGGGATTGTCAGCCCTTTTACTGGCCGGGCTTGCCGCCTGCAACAAAGAAGCAACTGTAACAAAAGCCGTAAGCATTGAGATAAAAGGTTTCAATATCGGCAATGCTGAGCTACAGATCTCGGTAGACACATTGGTCTATCGCAACTTACAGGTAGCACCCAACCAGGAACTGAATTTTGGAAAGATCTTCACCTACCACTCTTCAACCAATGAAGTGGCCCTGAAAATAAAGGACCTCACATCTGGTAAAGAAGTGTACACACAGCAATTGAAGCTGAACAATGCCGATATGGAGCGCTTCTTTCAATTTGTACTCATCGATGGCCATCAGCTTGAACTGAAGCCGCCTGACGCAGATCCCGCCACCAATAAGCTGGGTTTCTATATCCATTATCCTCAAAGCAGCGATCCTATCGATATCATTATGAAAAATCCCGAAGGGCAAATGGTGTACCTGGCAAAAAACGTACAACCTTCTACCTGGGTATATTCAGACTATCTTACCCAGCCCGGATTCGAAAATCCCAATACGACTTACACTTTGAATTTCACCAAAGCAGGCACTACAGATGCCTGGGCTTTCAACGACAATGAATATATGAGCCTGAGCTCCGAAGACGCCATGTTCATGCCTCAGCATGGAGAAAAAGGACGGGTATGTTCTTACTTCATAACACCCGGCTCTGTAGATCTGAGAGTTGTGAGATTGTTCCAACAGCCAAAATAATCATAGCATTCCATATTGATCAAAAAAAGGGGACAGGTTCCCCTTTTTTTATTTGCAGGTAAAATATTAATCGTAATATTGCGATTATATATGGGACTTACAAAATCAGAGATATTCACAGAGAAGCAGAACAAGCTGGCTTCCATGATGAAAGCCCTTGCGCATCCTGCACGGATCGCCATCATCCAGTACCTGGTGAAGGCCCAGGCCTGTATCTGTGGTGATCTGGTGGAAGAACTGGGACTGGCGCAGGCAACCATTTCACAACATTTGAAAGAGTTGAAAAATGCGGGGCTGATCCAGGGGACCATCGAGGGCACCAGCGTTTGCTATTGCATCGATCCCAAAGTCTGGAATCAGTACAAGAGTGCATTCGATACATTCTTCATAGCTTATGATAACAAGAAAGGTTGTTGCTGACCTTTTTTTTGTTTCATTATATCGCAATATTGCAATAAAACGATTAAATATTTTGTGATGCAAACACCTGAACAATTGAAAGACCTGGTGAAACAGAAATATGCTGAGATAGCCGGGCAATCGAAAGCGCAGAACAGTTCCAGCTGCTGTGGCGCCACCAGCTCCTGTTGCGGAGACGATGTATACAATATTATGTCGGAAGACTATACCAAACTGGAAGGCTACAATGCCGATGCCGACCTGGGCCTGGGTTGCGGTCTGCCCATAGAGTATGCACATATGAAAGAAGGAGACACAGTAATAGACCTGGGGAGCGGCGCAGGTAATGATTGCTTCATCGCCAGGAAAATAGTTGGTCCTTCCGGAAAAGTGATTGGGGTAGATTTCACGCCCGCAATGATCTCGAAAGCGAGGGAAAATGCGGAGAAGCTGCAATACCACAATGTAGAGTTCAGACAGGGTGATATCGAGGATCTGCCGGTAACTTCCAATTTGGCTGATGTTATCGTCAGCAACTGCGTGTTGAACCTGGTACCGAACAAACATAAAGTATTCAGCGAAGTATATCGCGCCCTCAAACCCAATGGACATTTTTCCATTTCAGATATTGTATTGAAAGGCGAACTGGCGCCCTCCTGGAAACAGGTGGCGGAGCTCTATGCCGGCTGTGTAAGCGGTGCCATCCAGCAGGAAGAATACATGGCTATCATACAAGAAGCCGGGTTCTCTGATATCACCATTCAAAAAGAAAAGGAGATTGTGCTGCCTGATGATATCCTGAAACAATATCTGACTGAAGAGGATATTGCTGCATTCAAATCCAGTCAGAACAAGATCGTTAGTATCACAGTATTTGCAAAGAAACCAGCTAAGGATGAAAGAGCCTGCTGTGAGCCTGGTAGTGGCTGTTGCTAATCCAATATTCTATCAATTATGTTATCAAACAACTGCAATCCGGCAGACCGGAAACGGCTTTCATTCACTGACAGATATCTGACTCTCTGGATTTTCCTCGCAATGGCAGCCGGTATAGCGCTGGGTTATTTTTTTCCGGGCTCATCGGATACCATTCAATCGTTCTCCACAGGCACCACCAATATTCCTTTGGCAGCAGGATTGATCCTTATGATGTATCCGCCATTGGCAAAAGTGAAATACGAGAATATGCGGGAAGTATTCAGGAATACACGCGTGTTGACTGCTTCGCTGGTTTTGAACTGGATCATTGGCCCTGTGCTGATGTTCCTGCTGGCGATCCTTTTTCTAAACGGCTATCCTGAATACATGACCGGCCTGATCATGATCGGACTGGCGCGTTGTATTGCAATGGTGATCGTTTGGAATGAGCTCGCTGAAGGCAACAGAGAATATGCTGCTGGTCTTGTTGCGCTCAACAGTATCTTCCAGGTATTGCTATACAGCGTTTATGCCTACCTGTTTCTGACCGTACTTCCTCCTGTTTTTGGTTTAAAGGGAACAATAGTGCAGGTCAACATTGAGCAGATCGCTGAAAGCGTTGCCATCTATTTGGGCATTCCATTTGCCGCCGGATTTTTGTCTAGATTTTTCCTGGTGAAGCTGAAAGGCGAAGACTGGTATCAAAACAAATTCATTCCTGTAATTTCTCCCATTACGCTTATTGCTCTTCTTTTCACCATCGTTGTTATGTTCAGCCTGAAGGGGCAACTGATTGTAAAGATCCCCGGAGATGTATTGAGGATCGCGGTTCCGCTCCTTATCTATTTCATCATCATGTTCATGGTGAGCTTTCTCCTTGGCAAATACATGGGAGCAGATTACTCCCAGAATGCCGCCATCTCTTTTACGGCGGCCGGCAACAATTTTGAGCTGGCAATCGCAGTAGCGATAGGGGTTTTCGGGATCAACAGCGGACAAGCTTTTGTTGGAGTGATCGGACCATTGGTGGAAGTACCGGCACTGATTGCCCTGGTGAACGTTGCTTTCTGGTTCCGCAAGAGATGGTATGCCAATAAAAACACAATTACAACTTAACAAAACATCCATTCATGAAAAAAGTATTGGTGCTCTGTACAGGAAACAGCTGCCGTAGTCAGATTGCAGAAGGATACCTGAAACATTTTGCAGGGAATAAGGCTGCCATCTATAGCGCTGGCGTTGAAACACACGGTGTAAATCCCAGGGCCATTGCTGTGATGGCTGAAGATGATATCGATATTTCAAACCATACTTCCAACAATATCAGTGAATATGCTGGAATCGAATTCGATTATGTGATCACCGTTTGTGATAATGCTAAAGAAAGATGCCCATTCTTCCCAGGCAATGCTCAAAAATTCCATTATAATTTTCCCGATCCGGCAAAGGCATCTGGAACAGAAGAAGAAATCATGAAGGAGTTTGTAAGAGTGCGGGAGCTGATTAAGGAATATTGCAGGGGTTTTGTTGTAAATAATTTATAAATGGGGTGGGGCTAAGAATGGCGGAGAGTTGACAGTCGCTCGCCTCCCGGCGAGTGACTTATATTTGTTCGCCTCCGGCGAACACCGCGTCGCCAGAGGCGATTAAACAAAACTCACTCGCCGGGAAGCGAGCGAGCGGGCACAGCGAAATGAAATGTAGCAACCTTTTTAGTCAACCCCTAAAAGACATCTAAAACCACGATAGGCCGGCTGAAGAAAGTTCGCAGCCGGCCATCCATCATATTATTAATGAAATCCTCTATTCTCCAAACAACTCATTCAATTTAGCCATTAGATCATCGCCTCTTAAATTCTTCGCCACGATCACGCCATCAGGCCCTATCAGTACGCTTTGCGGAATCCCTTTGATACCGTACAATTTCGCTACTTCATTATCACGTCCTTTCAAATCGCAAACCTGTTGCCATGGCAGTCCATCTTTCTTTATAGCTTCGAGCCATTTCTCTTTTCCTTTTTCATCATCCAGGGAAACACTCAATAAAGTGAAGCCTTTGTCTTTATACCTGTTATAAGCTTTGATCAGGTTAGGGTGCTCAATCCTGCACCAGCCGCACCAACTGGCCCAGAAATCGATCATCACATATTTTCCCCGGAAAGATTTCAGCGAAACCGGCTTTCCATTTTGATCAGTCTGTGTAAAGTCCAGCGCAGGCTTCCCGATCCAGGTTTTCTTTGCAATGGCCAGTCTTTTTCTGATATCTTCCAGCACTTCCGGTTTCTGGAGCTTCGGGTCCAAAGCATTCAACATTGGTTCCAGCACATCAGGATTAATGATGAACGAATTGGCCTCCATCAGTTCATTGCTAAAATGAGATCCGGGGAAACTGGTAACGAATTCCACTTGTTTACTCCCACTCTCCTTGTTCAATTCTGCAATCTCTTTCGTGATCAACAATACAGAATCTTCATTTTCCCGGTTGGCATATTTCCTGCGCATCAACTGATCGCGTTTTCCATCCAGGGGTTCCATCATTTTTTTGTATACCTGGTGTTCCATTTCAGTAGGACCACCATTTACCACAGCGCCGGACAGGGAATTCATGCTGCTCAATTGTACATCGGCTGGATCCAGGTAGAAATCGATACTGTTGTTCCTGTTGCACCAGATCGTCGCGCGGAGGGGATCGCTCACATAACCGCTGAACTCAAAACGACCATCCTTCATTAATGTTGAATCGAATTGCTGACCATAACGCAGATAGACCTTTTTGGTTTCTTTCTCCCCGGCCACGTATCCTTTGATGGTAAATGGTGCAGCGGCGCTGCCTAACAATTCCGACAGTTTCTTCTGTAATTCCCCGCCACGTAAATTTTTAGCGATGATCTTACCATTGGGATCGATAAGGAAATTGGAGGGCACAGCTTTTACATCATACATTTGCGCCACTACATTGTTCCAGTATTTGAGATCGGATACCTGCGGCCATTCCAGTCCATCTTTTTTGATAGCAGCCAGCCAGGCGTCCTTCTTTCCCGGTGCATCGAGCGAAACACCCAGTATAGTGAAATTCTTATCCTTGTATTGATTATATGCTTTTACATAGTTGGGATTTTCTGCACGACAGGGCCCACACCAGCTTGCCCAGAAATCCAGCAAGACATACTTACCGCGGAAATCGGAGAGTTTAACAGGTTGGTCATTGGGGTCGTTCTGTGTAAAATCAGGAGCTTCTGCGCCAATACCAGTGCGGCTGGCGGCAGCTATACGCATTCCCATTTCTTTTCCTTCCACTGAATTCCTGATACCTGCATCGAGCATTTTGTACAAAGGCTCCACCCTGGCAACATCGATATTTGAGCCTGCCACTGTTTGCAGTGCCTGCAGACTGCAATAGTAATCAGGATGCGCCTTGATCCATTGCTCCTGCAGGTCTTTTAGCCAGGTTACACCTTTGCGCATCGTTGCATTGAATTCCTTTTGCGCATTGGTGTCCGCACGATGTGTATCGCCTCCTGTCATCCATATAAAATTTGCATCTTCCAGCAAATTGATGGGACCCGAGATGAACTGGTTGTATTCCATCAGTTCTTTATTCATTTTGGAACCGGTGATCACGGCATTCCTGACAAGATCCTTTGTTTTGATTTGGATGGTTCCTTTTTCGAGGTAGAATCTAAGCAGATCGGGCCGTTGCCCATTCACATATCCATATCCTTTAGCATCCAGGCTGAGCTGTGCATTCACAGGATATGGGATACTCATGCGAAAGCTGGCTTTCCCGTTTTGAATGCCGGGGGAATCCACAAAGGATTGTTCCCCGACCTTATAAACGAGGTAAGCCTTCTTTGCTTTGATGGTATCGATATCGAGATTTACTACGCAAAGACCCTTCTGCGCATTGCTGATCAAAGGCAGCAACGCGAATGCGATGAACGTTAATTTTTTCATGGTTATCCTACTTTAAATGCCAGTTGAACAATTTTATCGAATCCGTTGAATTTTTTGGAGTATGTGTTGCCACTGATATCCCCGGTAGTGGCCAATGGAAGGAAGTATACGCTGCCGCCGCCTGCGCTTCCATTGTAGGTAGCCAGTGTGATGGCATTATCTTTTAGTTTCATCGCAGTGATATTTTCGCCGGCTTCAAACTGGTAGATCACGCGGCTCTGGTTGGCAGCCATATCATAGAGATAGAGCTTATTGTCTGCCGCATAATACATTTGCCTGACCGTGGCCGGAAAGAGATATTCCGGGCTGCGATGTATATCAGGACTGCTCAGCATCGGTTGCATGGCAGCAGCTACGGGCGTAGTGGTCATATTTCCGTTTGCATTGATGGTGTACAGGAAGCAATTATCATCATCCTCATTTTTGAAAATGGCATACCAGTTATCCGGCCAGAGATCCCAGCCCATTCCGGGTTTCATCGTCAGCATCTTCTTGTGTACATTGTTCAGATCGAATGCCATGCTTGTATTGGCAGGAAATACTTTCAGGGATGTGGAAGTACTGCCGCCGTCGTAGAGGAAACGGTAATTGGCCTGATCGAAGAAGATGGCTCCATAGCCCAGTCCACCTGCCACAAAAGGTGCCACTGAATAACCCTTGTTATCGGGCTGTGTATAAGCCGTTCCAAAAAGCAGCGAGGCGAAAGTCCCATTCAGCGCGTACACTTTTCCATTATTGAAAGTAAAAGGGCCATACTGGAAAATACTTGGTTTGTGCATATTGTATGGATCCACCACCGGTGGCCTGGCATAGAACATATCTTCATAATCTCCTGCTACCTGCAAAGAAGTATTGTCCAGCACATAACCTCCGCCATCGAAGTACACGAGATTCAATGTACCTAATAGACTTCCTGTGGCGATGCTGATCACATCACGCGCTGTAGCCGGCAATGGCTTTTCGGGATTGCCTGCAGAATACACATTCCGTATAACTTTATCTCCGGGTGTAATAAAGCTCAGGTCTGCATTGCCGCTGGTTTGTTCCAGCAGCATCCAGCCGGTTTGCAGTTCTGTAGTGATCTGCAGGTGCAGGCGCTTGAAATATTTCACATTGGTCACAGTATCGATCGCTACAAAATAGAATGGGTAATAGTATGGGCCAGCCTGCAATGTGATCTGTTCGCGGATACTACGGTCCGTGGAGATGGTGACTATCTTGCCGATGCTCAGCGGCTCAGCCGGATCGCTAACACCCACAACGCGCCACTCGAATTTCAACCTGTTGGTATCGGGGCCGGATAGTTGTGGGATAATGTGCAGGGTATCGAGCCTGTTGACGCGAAATGTATCGGCACTGAAACTTGCTACAATATCATTGATCGCATTATAACTGTAGTTGCCTTTGTCTTTGTAACAACTGTTCAGTACAGTTGCCATAATGAGTATATAAAGAAGTCGTTTCATGGATCAAATGTTTTAGGGAATTACTACAACATTGTTGTTTTCGTCTATCAGCGGTCCATTGGCGGTGGTGTATTCCAGCAATGCGTTCCTCACTGTGTTCTGATAGAATTGCATTTTCGGGAAGTTCACCGGATTGGGACCGGTTGTAGAAAAAGTTGATACACCCAGCACACCGGTAATGAACCTGAACTTCACGTTGCTGTAAGCGCCAAAAAATGTGATCAGGTAAGAATCCCAGTTGTCTGGCTTCAGTAGCCTGTCTGTGAAAATGATCTTCACTGTGTTCCTGCCGTAATAGCGGCCATCGCCCATGATGGTATCTTTCATCAATACCGGAAAATCTTTGGATGGCTGCAGACGCAGGTTCAGTACAACAGAGCTGCTGAGCAGGGAAGCATCGCGCAGCAATACCACTCCCAGCCTGGTATCGAAACTCCCTTTGGGCATGAAATTGTTCAGGAATTTATAGTGCTGGTCTTTTACAGCAGTAGTGCCTTCATTGTCTGCCACCAGGTTGATATTCCTGTCTCTATCGGCTGTGTTTCCAGATGCACGTACGTTCAGCCAAATGGTATCTGTTTCCACTGTGCTGCTTTTTTCAACAAAAGTGTAACTGACGCTGTCGATATTGACCAGACGGAGCATATCATAAATAAAATACACGGATGGCGATGCGTTGGATGCAGGGCTGATCTCATCCTTTTTGCAGGCAGACAGACATCCAAGTAATGCTATATAAATGATCGTTTGTTTCATGATCGATTGTTGAATGATTAATTTCTGTACTGCAGTTCGGAATCAGGCAGAGGCAATGTATACACCCTTTCAGATGGAACAATAACGGAGAACCTGATAACCGGGCTGTTCAATCTTTTGTAGTAGTAGAATAATTGTCCTTCTGCATAGAATTCCTTCTGGTATTCCTTCAGCAGTTCCTGTTGAATAGCTGCAGCATCCAGGCCGGTTGGCAGATCCGGAACACCTCTCTGTTCACGCACCGTATTGAGATAGGTAGTAGCTGTTTCAGGATCGGAACACTCGGCTGCGATATAATACATTTCAGGAAGACGGACAAGGGGCACCCAATTATTGAATATGGGATTGGTGGATTCCTGCCACCATTTGGAGCAGAAGTACACGCTGCCACTCAGTTCCCAGAGGCGCCCGTAACGGATATCGCTCACCCCTCCGGCATTGATCTCATAGATCTGATCCACAATTCCACCATTACCATAAGAATTGGTAAGCTGTACGTCTGTGCCAACATTCACGCCTCCTGTGACCCTGAAATATTTGTTTTCCAGCGGACGTATATCAAATTTACTGAGTGAAAATACATGTTCAGGAATGAAGGTCCTGTCGCCAAGATTGGAGATCCTGTCCGGGGCCTGGAAATCGAAGAAGCCAGCGTCTATCACATTTTGTGCATGCACCAGCGCCTGCTGCTTATCACCTTTATAGAGGTAAGCCCTTGCCAGGGTTGCTTCTGCGGCCCAGTAATTGAAATGGCTCTGGCGATGGTTCAGCCAATCGTTCTGCAACTGGTTTTCCGGTTCGTAATAGTTATAGTTGATGGTCTTGTAACCACTCAGCAATGCTGAAGCAATTTTGAGTTCCGAGATCACCGAATCGAGTGCAGCACTCACAGTAGACAACGGTGTAACGCCACCGGATACAGTTTTGATATAGGGAATGGCAGGTTTAGCAGCGCCTGTCATATAAGGAGCGCCGAACAAACGCAGTAGGTCGAAATGCATGAAGGCCCGCAGGCCGATGGCTTCTCCTTTGATCAGTTCATAATTCTGCGGCTGGAACATGCTTTTCTTTCCTTCGATATTGAGCAGCACATTGTTCAGGTTGGTGATGGAAAAATACATCAGGCTCCAGATACTGTCGATCCTTGACTTCACGCCTCCATCGAGGTAATTGTAGTTAGCAGCCTGGTAAAAAGTATGACTGGGATTGGACTGGCAGTTGTACTGCTGGGCAAGCACATCCAGGAAGCTCATCGTGAGTTGTTCTCCATACAATGAAGACCGCGACATGGTTGTATACACACCGTACATGGCATCTTCAAATCCTTTTTCAGATTTGAACAATTGCTCTGATTCGATCAGGGTCTTTGGTTTTACGTCCAGCCATTTATTGCAACCGGAGGCTATAGTGAGCAGCGAAATGAAAATCAGTAAGAGTCTCATACAATTCTTTTTTACGTATTAGAAACCGAGTTGCAGTGACAAGGCATAGTTTCTGGCGAAAGGATAATCCAATCCTCTCTCCTGCCTTACTGAAGAAACCACAAACGGGTTATTGATATAGAAATAGCACTGGAAGCGGCTCATACGCCATTTGCTGGTCAGGTTTTTCGGGAACAGGTAACCGAGCGTGATGGCATCGCAGTACAGGGAGTTATTGTCTTGTATGAAGCGGGAGCTTGCTTTGGTAATATCTGTGCGGGGCGTGCCGCCGATGGTGGCGATACCTTTGAAACGTGCCTGGTCACCCGGTTTCTGCCAGCGGTCTGTGAGTACGCGTTCATCAACATTGTAAATAGGATCGGCATTCTCCACCCTGTCTGCCAGGGTACGGTTGTATACCTGTCCTCCCAGTTCGGTACGCATACTAACGTTGATGCTTATGCCTTTGTACATAAAATTGGTGCCGAGGTTTCCATTCAATTTGGGTTGGTTATCGCCCACAGGTACTTGATCGAGCGGGCTCCACAGGTAGGTTTGTTGTCCATCTCGCGTAAGGAAGATCTCATTACCAGTACTGGGATCGATACCAAGGGAGCGGACTGCATAGACAGTGCTCACACTTTGCCCTTCTTTGTATTGCAGTACCGGCGCCGTGATTGGATTTTCGGATTTTGTTTGTTCACCCAGCGCCTTATCGTTTTGCGCTTTAAGGGCATCGGAGATCTTCAGCAGTTTGTTCTTGTTATGAAGCAGGTTGCCATAAAAGCTCCAGTACAGATTTTTCTTGTCGTTTTTCATCACAAAGGCAGTGAGGTAAAGCTCGATGCCTTTGTTCTGTACCACACCCAGGTTGGCGAAGTAATTACCAAATCCGGATGAAGGTGTGGTATTGATGGAAGTGAAAAGATCCTCCGTTCTTTCCTGGTAGTAGTTGACGGTTGCCTGGATACGCCCTTTGAAAAACTCGAGGTCTGCCCCTGCGTTCAGCTTATTGGTTTGCTGCCAGCGCAGATCAGGATTGCCGAGACTAAGCATGGTTGCGCCGATATGATCAAGGTATCTCGTGGAAGTGAGATAGGAATAAGTTTGCGTTGAAGCGAAGGAAGGAAAATTTTGTGAACCGGTAGATCCGTAAGATGCACGCAGTTTGAAACGGTTGATCAGTTCAGGCAGTTGAATGAATTTTTCTTTATGCAGGTTCCATCCGATTCCCACTGACCAGAAAGGCGCGAAGTGTTGATTGGAACCGAAGAGGGAAGAGCCATCGCGACGGAAAGATACATCCAGCAGGTAACGATAGTCGTAAGCATAGCTGAAGTTCCCGTAATAACTCACCAGTCGTAATATGGTTTCTGATCCTGTTGGCTTTTCATTCACGGGGTATTGCAAACCAAAGAGCAGATCATCCATTTCTGAATTGGGAAAACCCTGCACTGTAATTGTGCTGGTATAAGTTCTGTCTTGCTGAATATGATAACCGCCTGTTGCAAATACAGTATGCTTACCGAAATTCTTTCCATAGTTCAGGAATACATCCCCCTGGTAGCTGGTATTGTTACCGTTCATTTGCTGGAAGTATCCGCGTGTTGAAATTAAACTGTCCGGCGTACTTACAAATTCCACGGCATCGGCTGGCAGGAATACCACGCCTTCATTCTTCTGCGTGTACATGCTGAAGCGGGTGCTGAATTTTAAAACGGGTAATATATTCCAGTCGGCCTGGAAATTATTGGTAACATTCAGGTACTTCGTATAATTATGCGTTTTCAAAGTGGAGTTATAGAGTGGATTGTAGGCGATGAAGTACCAGCTCGCCGGATCATCCGGCCCCTGTAAAATCTTGTTCACTTTTCCAGTAACGCTGTCTGCCGGGCGCCAGTAAGGATTCATTTTTGCATACTGGGAAAAGTTTCCATAAGGTGAATTGACTGAATTGTTATGGGTAACTGAAAGGTAGTTGGTGAATTGCAGGTTGTTCTTGTGGTACATCAGGTTCACACCGCCGGAAATATTCTCACGCTTCGATCCTTTCATCACGCCGGGTGCATTGTTGTAGGCGAGGTCTACACCATATCGCATGTAATCATCGCCACCTCCGAGAAAAATGCTATGACGCTGCCCGAAAGATGTTTGCAGGGGCTTTGATAACCAATATGTGTTGACGCCTCTCCCGGCTTCAGCCAAACGCTGGTTATACAAACGCTCCCGTTCTACTTTTTCCTCAAGTTTCATTGAAGAATTGATATTGTAAATACCGGCAGCCAGCTCCAGCTGCAGTTTCTGTTCTGAATTCAAAAGATGATAACTGGTTAGATCGGGAGTGTTCAGTGAAAGATTATTGTTATAGCCGAATTGCAATTTGCCTTTCTTCGGTTGCAGGGTTTCGATCACCAGTACGCCATTGGCTGCCTTGGAACCATAGATGGAAGTGGCCGCTGCATCTTTGAGGATGGTTACCCTTGCCACACGGTTCATATCCAGATCGTAGATCCTTTGCAGTGGCACTTCAAAGCCGTCGAGGATCAGAAGTGGCGGGTTGCTGATATAGCCATACTGACTGGTGAGGTCTGTGTTGGCGATACTGTTGGAACCGCGCACCTGGATCTGCGGTAGCTGGTTGGGATCGGAGCCTGCATTGATATTGGAAGGCATTTGAATGGATGCATCCAGTGAGCGGATAGCAGCAAGCACATTCGTGTTGTTCACTTTTCTCAATTCTTCAACCGTGTAGGATTGTGCAGCTCCTGTATAATTTTCCACAGGTCTTTTGTAGATACCATTCACTACAGCATCTTCCAGCTTCGCTATCAGTGGCTTGAGCGTAATGCGGATGGACTTGTCCGTTACTTTCACTTCTTCCGGTTCATAGTTCACGAAAGAAACCACCAGCACATCGCCTGTTTTGGCAGCGATGGAGAAACGGCCATCAGCGCCGGTTACAACGGCCTGTTTGGTGTTCTTCACCGTTACAGTGGCGCCCTGCATTGGCTTGCCGTTCTCGTCTGTGACCAATCCTGTTACCGGTGGAGGCGGTGCGCCAATGATGATCCTTGCAGGTTCTTCCCTGGTGGGTTCAACAGTTTTTCGGAACAGGAGAATAGTCTTGCTTTTGACCATGAAATCAATGGGCTGGTTGTTGAACAACAAACCGAGGAATTGTTGTAAGGGGAGATTGCTGGCCTGGATAGATACAGGCTTTACACTCTGCAATACCGGCTCGTTGTACACGAAAAGATAACCGGTTTGCTTTTCCACTTCCAGGAAAACAGACTTGATATCTGCATTCTTTCCTGAGTAACTTACTTTTTGAGAAAGGCCTTCAGCGCTCACATTCACAAAGGCCGCAGTCAATAACACAACTATTAGTTTCATTACTAACAGCGCCTGCCTTCCCGGCAAGCAGGTTTTGGTGATGGTGCGGCTACCCCCATGGGTAACACCACTACCAATAGCAGTTTTTTGCATACTTTCGTAGCGTTTTGGTGATCAAATTGAATAAGTAGTCTTCGTTCAGACCTTGTTTATAATCGCCAAACATCCGCCGGCAGTGGTACCAACACTTCCGGCTTTTGTTTTATGGCAGGTTTATGCATGATTTTTTATTGCCCATATACGATCACTGTCTTTCCCTTCATTTCTGTCCTCACATTATTTTTCGACAGCCAAAGGAGGATATCCTGCAGATTGAGCCCACGGTCCATCTTGCCGTTGATCCTGAGCTCGGGCGGTGAACCTGCATATTGTACATCTATATTGTACCATCTTTCCAGTTGCTTCATCACCAATTGAAGACTGGTCTGGTTGAAATGGAAGAGACCATTCTTCCAGGCCATCACGTAGGCCAGGTCCATCCCTTGTATGACACGTGCAGGATAATTACCAACCGAATTAGCCTGGTCACCTGGTTGCAGTATCGCCTGCCCAACTTTGATCTTTCCTTCCAGAAGGGTTGTGCTGATATAACCAGCATCATTGTAAGCATTCACATTGAAATGAGTTCCGAGTACATCTATAGTGTGACTTTTATTATCAGGGATGCTCACTCTGAAAGGCTGTGTTGCATTTTTTGCCACTTCAAAATAGGCTTCACCGGTGACGGAGACTTTTCTTTCATTCCCTGAAAATGAAGTGGGATAAGTGATAGACGATGCTGCATTCAACCATACATTGGTGCCATCGGGCAGCACCAGTTGGAACTGCCTGCCCTTAGGCGTGGTCATGGTATTGAACCCTGTAGTACCGGCGCCGGCTGCTGCATCATATACCAGTTGCCCGTTGTTGATGGAAACGGAAGTATTGCCCTGTCTGGCGATGACACCGTTCCCGATGCTGTCCAGCACCATCTTACTACCATCTGCCAGCGTGAGGATAGCGCCATTGGAGCCAGGTCCGACAATAGAGTTCTCAACGATTGGCTGTACAGGTTTCTCTTTTTTCGGGAGCCACCAGCCGGCCATGAATGCAATGATAACTACTGCAGCAGCCGCAGCCCACCTGAGATAGTGAACACGTACAGTTTTTCTCTTTTCCCTGAACATGGTTTTCAATAGTCTATTCGACATATCTTCCGGCATGTCTGTGTTAGGCGTATGTTCTTCCCAGGCATTACGCAGCAATTCTCTCAGAGGTCCATCATTGCCCGGCATATTGATCCAGGCAGCCAGTTCCTCCTTTTCCTCAGGAGTACAGCTATTGTTGAAAAACTGCCGGGCCAGGTATTGTATCCTTTCTGTAGGCATGTTAGTTGGATTTCCTGTACAGACGACTAACGGGAAACAAAACAGGCCTGGTCAAAAACAGGATTTTTTTATTTAATTTTTTGGAGGGTGTCCAGCAACAAGTATAAACCACTGATCACAATGGTATTGGAAGATGCCTGGAAATGCAGACGGATGATGCGGAGTGCATCGATCATATGGTTCTTTACAGTAGAAGGAGAGATGTTCAGTTCAGCCGCGATCTCCTCGTATTTCAATCCTTTTTCTCGGCTCAGGGAGAAAACGATTTTTTGTTGTGGCGTGAGTTTGGATACGGCTTGTTGTAATTGTTTCTGCACTTCTTTCAGCCCAATCCGTTCCTCTGTAGTGGATTGCGAAAGGGATGTACCGGATGCTATCCGGGAAAGGATCAGCGTTTCCTTCGCCATCCTTTTAAATTGGGTGAGACACTGGTTCTGCGCCATCCGGAACAGGTAGCTGCTGAAATTTTCGATCTCCACCAGCGAAGTCCGGTTACGCCATAGCTTCATGAAGATGTCCTGTATCACATCTTCCGTTGCCTCGGGCGATTGCGTCAACCGCATCAGGAAGCTGAACAGCTTATGCCTGTTCTGCAGGAAAAGCTGTGTAAAAGCAGCCTGATCTCCACCAGCTGAAAGTTGTAAGAGTTCCTTTTCAATATGTGTTTGATCAACGGGCAATGAACAGCTATCAGGATTTTGACGGGGGTTAATAAATTGAGGATAGGCAGGAATGGTGAGATGCTCGAAAATCAAAAATATCATAAACGAAAAGGGCATCCAAAATCTTTTTGAACGCCCTTTAAATTTTCTTTTAAATTCAATGATAATTTGCAGTATGAAAATTCTCATCGTAGAGGATGAACCGGAGTTAGCTAAAAGTATAAAACAGTACCTGACCACCGAACAATATCTTTGCGAAGTGGCGTACAACTATGCAGAGGCCCTGGAGAAAACAGACCTGTACACCTACGACTGCATCTTACTGGACCTGATGCTGCCCGGCGGCGATGGCATGAAGCTGCTCCGGCATCTGAAAGAAGAAAACAAGCAGGACGGCGTGATCATCATCTCCGCTAAGGATTCACTCGATGATAAAATAACCGGACTGAAGATTGGTGCAGACGACTATCTCCCCAAACCCTTCCACCTGCCGGAACTGGCGGCCCGCGTCCATTCCGTGATCCGCCGGAAGCATTTCGGTCATTCCAATATTATTGAACAAAATGAGATCAGGGTTGACCTGCTGGCCCGGAAAGTAATGGTCAACAATAAGGAAGTGGCGCTCACTAAAAAAGAATTCGATCTCCTCCTTTATTTCATCAGCAACAAGAACCGTGTGATCTCCAGGAACGCGCTTGCCGAACACCTGACCGGAGATATGGCTGACCTCTTCGATAACCATCATGTTATTTATGTTCATATCAGGAACCTCAAGAAAAAGCTCAGCGATGTCGGCAGTGCCAATTACCTGAAAACATTGTACGGAACCGGATATAAATGGGATATATGAATAACCTGCTCAACCGTTCCCTCAAAAGACTCCTCTTATATGCCGGCCTCATCCTGATGGCCGGGATCCCCATTTACTACCTTGCCATCAGCAGGCTCTGGCACTATGAAATGGATGAGCATCAGATCATACTCACGCCGGAGGCCGGGCGGGAAGACAGTCTTCTCATCATTGGTGCTGTAACCATTCTTACTGTTATCTTCTTCGTGCTCCTGCTCGGAGGTTTTATACTCATCAACAGGAGGATCTCCCGGCAGCTATGGCAACCCTTCTACAATACAATGGACCGCCTCCGCCAGTTCGATCTGAACCGGCAACAGCCAGTACAATTCGAGCCCACGGATATTGCGGAATTCGCCACATTGAACGAAACCCTCGATAAACTTCTATCGGCCAATATGGACGCCTATCACAGGCAGAAAGAATTTGCAGATAATGCTTCCCACGAATTGCAGACGCCCATCGCCATTGCTCAATCAAAACTTGAAATATTGCTGCAAAGCCAGCCATTGAACAATGATCAATACGAACAGATCGAAGAAGCGCTCAATGCACTGGCGCGCGTGAGCCGGATCAACAAGAATCTTCTCCTACTCACCAAGATCGAAAACAATCAATATCCCGAACGGGAAAAGATCGCGCTCTCCGCTCTTCTTACTGATACCATTCAAATGCTGGAGAATTTCCTGGACGATAAGAACATCCATCTTACCCAATCCATCCAGGAGAATATCGAAGTACGGGGAAACCCCATCCTGGTAGAGATACTGGTACAAAACCTGATCAACAACAGCATCCGGCATAGCCACCAGGGCGCAACCATTTCCATATCGCTCAACAAAGAAATGCTGCAACTCTCCAATGCTGGCGCTACTCCGCTCGATGCCAGCCGCCTGTTTATGCGCTTCGCCACTGCCGGCTCACCCGCCCCGGGAACAGGTTTAGGTTTAGCAATTGTTAAACAAATTGCCGACCGTTATCACTGGAAGGTTGATTATCAATTTGAAGACAACAGGCATATTTTTACAGTACGCTTCTAATTTAAAATTCCTTTCAAATCTGGTCGTAATCTGCCACCATGAAGTATTCCCTGCTACTCCTAAGTGTTTTGTGGCAGCTCACATCAAAGGCTCAGCCATCCAAAACAACCTTATCCGGAATGGTGCGTGATGCCACGGCAAGATCCGCACTCCCGTTCGTGAACATAACCCTGCGCGCTGCAAAGGATAGCAACCTGGTGGCAGGCACTATCACCAGCGAGAAAGGAATGTTCTCCATCGGAAATTTAGAACCCGGTAATTATATCATTCGATGCTCCTATGCCGGATACCAGACCGCGGAACAGGCTGTTCTCATCGGCAGGCTCAGCAGTTTCCAGGACCTTGGATTCATTAATCTAAGTCCTTCCATTACATCCCTCAACGAAGTAACGGTAACCGCCAACCGATCCGGCGTATCAACCGCAATGGATAAAACAACCTTCAGTCTGAGCAGCAATATCAGTCAGGCCGGTGGCTCCGTGCTGGATGCCATGAGGAACCTGCCCGGCATTACAACCAGCAACGGCTTGCTGCTTTTACGCGGGAGTGACAAGGTGATGGTTTTGATCGATGGCAAACAAACTGCCCTCACGGGTTTCGGTGGACAATCAGGTTTGGGGAATATTCCCGCCTCTGCCATCGAGAAGATCGAGATCATCAATAACCCCTCCGCCAAATACGATGCAAACGGGAATGCCGGAATTATCAATATCATTTTTAAAAAAGAAAAGAAAGAAGGGTTCAATGGGAAGATCGGATTGAGTGCAGGCGCAGGCGCTTTATGGATCAAGAAAGAAAATTATCCTGGTATCCGCCCGCAATACCAGGTAACGCCAAAGATCAATCCATCGGTGTCACTCAATTACCGGAAGAACAAAACGAATATTTTCCTGCAGGCGGATAATTTGTATACCCAAACACTCAACAAGAACGAATTTGCAGATCGATACTATGATAACGGGGATACTGTTCGTCAACAAACAAAAAGGAACCGCAACACCAATTTCATAACTGTTAGAACGGGAGTGGATTGGTTCAAAGATGCATCCAACACTTTCACTGTTTCCGGTTTATTCAGCAGTGAAAGTATTAAGGACCGTGGCGATGAACCTTTCTACAATGCAACGCTCAAGGAGCGATACCGCCTCTGGCAGTTCCTCGAAGATGAAGTAAAAACAACTGCCACAGCCACCGCAGTCTGGCAACATAAATTTGCTCAACCGGGCCGGTTGCTGAACGTGAATTTCAATTACACTTTTCACCGCGAAGACGAAAAATATTTCTTCACCAATATCATGCCCTCCTTTACCGGGCTTGATTCCTTTGCTTTACTATCCGATGAGCATGTTGCCGACCTCAACCTGGATTATGTGCAACCATTGAAACATGGACGTTTTGAAACAGGTCTCAAATTCAGAAGACGCTTCATTCCTGTTAACATGCAATTCAAACCCGGCATCAATTCCCCAATCGATGCAAGGGCCGGTGGCTGGGCAGATTACAGCGAAACAATACCTGCAATCTATGGCAACTACATTTTAGAGAGAAGGCAGTTTGAAATTGAAGCCGGTATCCGCGTTGAATATGTGCATGTGGAATACGATGTTAACCCGGATCACCATGTATACAGAAGCGACCACTACCATTATCTACAGCCTTTTGGAAACCTGCGTCTGGGCTATAAGATCGATGACAACAACAAACTCACGTTTGGCTATAATCGACGCGTGGACCGACCCAACGAAGTAGACATCAGGATATTTCCGAAATATGATGATGCAGAGATTATCAAGGTGGGAAATCCCACCTTGCGTCCTCAATTCACCAACAACTTCGAACTGGGCTATAAAACATCCTGGCAGTCTGGTAATTTCTTTGCCGCAGCTTACCACAAAAGCACCAACGCCACCATAACACGTATCGGCACTATAGCTCCAGGCAGCACCATCATTTATAATATTTTCCAGAATGCAGGAAAAAGCAACGCCTACGGAATAGAGCTCATGCTCACACAGGAGACAGCAAAATGGGCTACATTGAATCTTAATCTCAACGGTTATAAGAATACCATCGATGCCTTTAGTATCCTGAACCGATACCCCGTGGAGAGCATTTACACTGCTGAAAAAGAAGATATTTTTTCAGGCAATATCAAGCTAAACATAAATTTCCACCTGCCTTATCAAACAGAAGCACAGCTGACATCAATCTATCAGGCGCCAGACCTTGTTCCGCAGGGCAAAACCTTCGACCGGTTTTCTATCGATATGGGCGTAAAAAAACAAATACAGAAAGGAAAGGGAGAAATTTTTCTCAATGCAACAGATATTGCCAATACACTGCAACTGAAAAAAGAAGTGCATGGAAATGGATTCAGGTATACCAGCTCAGACTATTATGAAACACAGGTGTTTCGCCTGGGATATGCTTACAAATTCTAAAATATGAAAAACAAATCCGGAATTTACCAGTATAAACTCCTGACAGGATTTGGTGCTATGTATCTTTCATTATCGCTCCTGATGCGGGTGATACTGCTGGTGGTTTCTATCAGCAACGCAGCACCAACTTTAGCCTCCCTCATCCGAATTTTCGGTTTTGGATTATTATTCGACATTGGAGTGGCTGTGTTTTTCTTGCTTCCCTACGCAACATATTTATTATTATTCCCTGCAAAATTCAGCAACAGCATTATCAATAAACTGATTACTTATTCAAGTTTTTTTCTCGGAACACTGGTACTGATGTTTTCTTTCTTTGCGGAACTTACCTTCTGGCTGGAATTTGAAAGTCGATTCAATTTCATTGCTGTGGATTACCTGGTCTATACATACGAAGTAGTACAGAACATCAATGAATCCTATCCGCTGCCCGTTCTTATTTCCTGTATGGTACTGGCCGCTTTGCTGATTACCTGGCTATTCGTGAAGCAGGGGATCTTCCGAAATACGTTCAATTATCATGCACCTTTTCGCATAAGGATTGCTGTGTGGTTGTTGTTACTGGGCTTGGGTACACTGTACAGTTTTTTTATCAGTAACCAGTTAGCGGAAACCGGCCATAACCGTTATCAGAATGAATTGTCGAAATCAGGTATCTATTCATTCTTCTCTGCATTCAGGAACAATGAGCTCAATTACGATCAGTTTTACAGGAGGATCAATAACGAGACAGCTTTTAGTATTACAAGAAACGCTTTGCAGGATCCCGGGACCCGGTTTCTGATTGATGAACATAGTATCCGCAGAAAAATCATCGATTCAGGAACTGAAGTGCGTCCCAATGTGATCCTTGTTACCATCGAAAGCCTCAGTGCAGACTTCATGGACCATTTTGGCAACAAGCAACACCTCACACCTATACTGGATTCCCTGGCCAAACAGAACATCTTGTTCGAGAATATGTATGCCACCGGCACACGCACCGTGAGGGGTATGGAAGCGCTTACACTGGCCATTCCGCCAACACCGGGTAGCAGTATCGTGCGAAGGCCTGATAACGACAACCTCTTTACGGTTGGCGCCATATTCCGTTCCAAACAATATGCAACGGGTTTCTTCTATGGTGGCGATGGCTACTTCGATAATATGAACCAGTTTTTTGGGAGCAATGGTTATGATATTACCGATAAGGGTCGCAAGCTGATGGTGGGTGACCGCTTCGCAGCTGCCCGCTACCAGATACCCGACTCCACTATTCATTTCCGCAATGCCTGGGGGATCTGCGATGAAGATGTTTATGATGCTGTGATCCGGGACGCCAACCAAAAACATCGCGAAGGGAAACCCTTCTTCGATTTTGTAATGACCACTTCCAACCATCGCCCCTTCACTTATCCCGATGGGAAAATAAATATCCCTTCAGGATCAGGACGGGAAGGCGCTGTCAGGTATACAGACTATGCAATCGGGCAATTCCTTGCAGCTGCTTCGAAGCAGCCCTGGTCCAGGAACACCGTTATTATTTTTATTGCGGACCATTGCGCCTCCAGCGCCGGCAAGAATGAGATCGATGTTTCAAAGTATCATATACCAGCCATCATCTGCAACCTTCCTGGCAAGCCATCAGGGCACATCACAAAACTCTGCTCCCAGGTAGATCTTTTCCCTACCCTTTTTGGTATCCTGAACTGGAATTATGTTTCCAATTTATATGGCATGAATGTGCTTGAAGAAAAATATCAGCCCAGGGCCTTCCTGGGTACTTACCAAAAACTGGTATACCTGAAACAAGACAGCCTGGTTATTTTGTCACCACAGCAAAAAGTGGAAACCTATAAATACCTGTTCGCAAACAATGAACAATTGCCTGCCGCCTTCAATGGGAATGCTGTGAATGAAGCGATCGCATTTTACCAGTCGGCGTATTACCTGTACAAAAACGGAGGGCTCAAATACTGAGATCACAAGCCGTTCAAAACATCAATCATAAAAGCATGAAACTCCCTCTTCCCTTTCTATTTGTAATGAGCCTGGTGGCGCAGCTTTGCAATGCCCAATCTCCCGGAACAATGAAGCAGGATAGTCTTACTATCAAAAAGCCTTTTCCAAAATACCAGATCCTGCTTCCGGCAACCATGATCAGCTACGGTATCATTTCCATCAAAAACGAAAAGCTGAAAGAAGTCAATTCAAACATGAAAGAAGAACTCTGGACAGAGCGCTCACACAAGCATTTGTCCATCGACAATTATTTGCAATGGGCCCCTGCCTTTGCGGTATATGGGCTCAATGCAATGGGCATAAAGGGTGCGCACAATTTCCGCGACCGAACCATCATATACGGAATGAGTACCGCTATCATGTCTTCCCTTGTTTTTACAGGCAAGAGCATCAGCAAGGAATGGCGACCGGATGGATCCAATAGTTATTCGTTTCCATCAGGCCATACAGCCAATGCTTTTGCTGCAGCAGAGTTCCTGCGAAGAGAGTATAAAGATGTATCGATCTGGTATGGAATAGCTGGTTATGCCGTTGCAGCCACCACCGGGTACATGCGCATGTACAACAACAAACATTGGCTGAGTGACGTGGTTGCTGGCGCAGGCGTGGGTATTCTATCCACTGATCTGGCATATTATCTGTATCCCTCAGTGAAAAGGATTTTTGAAAAGAAAAAAAGTAAACCGGTGGTGGCTATGCCTTTTTATTCAGGCGGAGCTATTTTAGACGCTACTTTATTGAATTAACACCCTCTATATCCACGATCATAAAACTCTTTGCCTCCCTCCCGGCCAGCATCAGTCTGTTCTTATCGATGGCAATACCATATACCCGCTTCAACAAGGGATGTTGCAGGTAACCGGTCAATCTCATTTTTCCATCTGCACCTACCTCTGTAACCGACACTGTATTACTCACAGAATTCAACACAAATGCCCTGTTCCTGTAAAAAGCGATCCGGCCAGGTCCCAGCATAGACGGGTGGCTCAGGGTATCGATAGCAACAGGCTTCAACGGATCAGTTATATCGAAACTCCATACTTTGTTTGCATTATATGCTGCTACCAGCAAATGATTGCCATGAATGGCCAGGGCGCAGGTGCCTTTCAGGTGCGCTGCATCAAATGTTCTGGCAGTGATCACAGGTTTTGATTTATCCTTCACATCCACAGTGATCAGGGAAGAGCCAGGACCATAACCTGCTAAATACAGAACATCATTGCTCACCAATGCAGCAAATGCGCCATCACCGGTATGAAAACTACTGACTATGGCAGGTGCAGCGGGTTTCCTGATATCCAGGATATACAGTTTGCTTTCAGAGCTGTGCGTTACGTATGCGTACCCATCCTTTATGATGATTTTCCGCAACCTGGTGTAGTCCGACCTGTAGGTAGAAAGATAAGAACCTGATCCTCCAATACTGATCGCTGCAACTTTTACAGGTTTATAGGGATTCTCAATGGAATAGACACTTACTACATGATTAGTCATGGATAGTACATACAAATATTTCCCCCAGATGGCAACACTGAAAGCATCCAGGATATCCGGGTCCTTCAAACTATGCGCCATAACTGGTCTTTTCACGTCTTTACAATCGATGATAGCCACATTGTTTCCATCACGGCAAGGAACATACGCAAAACCATTGTCATACAGAATGTCCTCCGGTTCGTTCAATGCATCGATATCAACCATCTTTCCTAAGATACTGGTTGATGATAAAGGGATGGCGCCGGGAATATTATCGGCCATTGCAGTTCCATTTACCTTGTAGAGAAATCCGGCAAGCTCATCCTTTTTGAAGGCTGTTCTTACAATATATCCCTTGTTGGTCCCGGAAAGTGTGATCACCGAATCTACCGTTTCAACCCTGATCCCATGGTCGAGCCAATCATTCGCCACAGTTGGCAGAGCATCAAGCGAATGCCAGCTTTTTCCATTATTAACGGTAACGTATACATGCTTTCTACCGGTATAGGTACTGTAATAAGCTGCGCCATATCCTATATTCACAAAATCATCTGCGGCGTCAACGAGGTTGGTTACGGAATCCCAGACATAACCCAGGTTGGTGCTACGATACAGGTTGCCGGACTGATCGGCCTGTAACAATACGCTCATGCCCAGGTACTCCGTTGCAAACAATGCAGCATTAGTCAGTTGCTGCATTTTGTTCCAGGTGATGCCATCATCGATGCTTTTGTAGACTACGCCCTGCCAGCCATTCACTACTATTCCATTCCCGGTACGTTCCAGTCTGTACAATGCATTTTGGGATATGGCGCCCATATCCTGCCAGGTCCTCCCCCTGTCTTCCGAACGATAGATATGACCACCATCTGAATCCGTATCAGTTACCAGTAATGTTCCGAGCCTGGTATACATGATGGCATAAGAAGCTGCATATTTTTCTCGATTCCTGTTCTTATCCAACAGGGTCCTGAGATGCTTCCATGTTTTTCCCCCATCGGTTGTACCCCACACTTCGGCAGTACCAGTGAGGATATAGAACTCATTCCTGTTGCCGGTTTCGGCAATACAGGTGATATCTACCGGTACCGGTTGAGCGAGAAAATGCCAGTGAAGTCCATTATCATAACTGATGTACAGTTTTCCTTTATTGGCGCCGCGTGCAGCACATAGCACCACATTCTTATCCAGTTGGCGGATGGCATCGATCCTGCCACCGGCTGCAACTTCCTGTATGGTCCAGTTTCCAAAATATTTCCGGATCTCATCATTCCATTCCTGCGGAACTGTTGCCTGCTGCGCAAAGAGCGCAGCAGAGCAGAACAATTCCAGTAATATCAACAATAGTGTAATTTTCATGGTCGTGTTCAAATGGTAAGAAATTATTGTTGCCACCACATCCTGTGATTCATGTTATCGCCACTCATCCGCTGAGCAGCGTCTGTATAATTCACCCTGTTCAAAGATTGCTCACTCAGCGGATAGGGGATCCGGGTGGGAACTTTGTTTTCGTTCACATTGGTTGGACCGGGCACCAGTAAGGGATAGCCGGTACGACGGTATTCATTCCATGCCTCCATTCCTGTAAAGAAAAGTGCAAAGAATTTTTGAAGATGGATCTTAGCCAGTGTGCCATCATACTTCACACCAGGCTGCGCCAGGTACGACGAGTTGAACTCAGCGCCCCAATATTTGAATGAGGCTTCAATAGCTGCATTGTATAAGGTTTCAGCATCTCCTGCGAAATATCCTTTCTGCGCGGCCTCCGCTTTCAGGAACAATACTTCAGACCAGGTGATCCAGATAGCAGGTTCTGTGTTGGACTGAAACCTGGTGCCGAGGTACGACTGGTAATTATACCCTCCATTGTAATTGGCGGATTCCGTTACAGGCAGTGAGTTGGGCAATCCTACATATTCAGGATTGCTGGAACCGGCACTGGCATTGGTGGGCCTGGCGTACTGGAACAGCCTGCTATCGTCAAATTTTTTCAGGGAATCCACAATGAAAGCGCTCACTGATTTGTATTTAAAATCGAAGTCACGCACATAGCCCGGCGCAAGCGGATATACATCTGGCAGCACGCCGCTATATCGATACAGGAAATTATCATCATTGCTTTCCATCAAAGGGTATTGCTGCGGATCAGCCAGCATCGCCTGCATCTCAGTAACAGCCGCCGGTAGCTTTCCGGAAGCACGCATCAGTAAACGAAGCCGCAGGCTGTTGGTGAATTTTTTCCAACGCTGGATATTTCCCTTGTATACCGGGTCTCCACTATACACCAGGGTTTCCGTGGTATCGAAGGAGGTGGCGATATCAGCCAGTTCCTGTAACATCCCCTTGTACACATCTTCCTGTGAATTGTATACGGGAGTAAACTCGCTTGCAGCGCCCTTGCCGGCATTGCTGTATGGGATATCGCCGTATGTATCCGTCAGTACAGAGAACAGATATACTTTCAATACCCGCGCAATGGCCTTGTAGTTGGAAAGTCCGTCGCCACTTTCGCTCATGGCAATGATATCATCGAGGTCCCTCAACCTGTTGTATAGCCCCCAGATCCCATTCGAGTTGGCCGGTAACAATTTGAATCTTTGCACTTCAGTGAACGTATTGTTCATACAGGTATATTGTATCAACTCGTTGTTCAACTCAAATGCATTGCCTACAAGTGTATTGGAGGCATTGTAGATCACCTGCGGAAGTATCACGCCGGGGTTTACGGAAGATGGAACGTTCGGATTGACATTGTCCACTTTAGAACAGGCATTCAGTCCTGCGGATATTATAAAGAGTATGAAATATTTTTTCATAACGAATGATTTAGAAAGTTATTTTCAGATCGAAGCCAATGCTTCTTGTAGATGGGATCTGCGCATTTTCGATACCCGGCACTACGGTACCGCCGGATACAAAAGATGTTTCAGGATCTATATTGGGTACTTTTGAGAACAGCAGCAGATTGCGGCCTGTAAGACTAAGCTGGGCGGATTGCACGAACTTATTCTTCAGCAACCTCGAAGGCAGGCGATAACCGATCATCACTTCACGCAGTTTCACATAAGTGGCGTCGAAAGTGCTGGATTCAACATTCGGGCGTTTGTAATAGCCCCTGTAATAAGTATACGCAGCAACACGCTCTGTATTGGGCGCCCAACTGCCATCACCTTTCTGCACCACGCCATCACCTACTAATCCTTCCTCCCTTCCAGGCAGTGTATTGGCCAGGCTTCCGGCTTCGGTGCCGGTGACATGGGTATAGGAATAGATCTTTCCTCCGAACTTGCCATCGAACAGGAAATTGAACAACCAGTCTTTATACCTGAAACTGTTCCTGATACCTCCGATCCAGTCTGGATTGTAATTACCCAGCCTGATCGTATTACTGGTGAATACGGGAACACCATTCTTGTACACCACTTTGCCGTCAGGGTTTCTCAGAAGTCCTACGCCATAGATATCGCCCATTCTTCCTCCAACCCTTGCTTCGATGGTAGCTCCCTGGGCAGAGGCCATTACATAACTTTCAACGCCATCGGCAAGCTCCACTACTTCACTCCTGTTGGCGGATGCAGTCAATGTTACATCCCAAACCAGTTTCGATCTCACAGGTGTGATCCCCAGTACAGCTTCCCATCCTTTGTTGTTGATCTTTCCGGCATTCATCACTTTGGCGCCATACCCGGTGGCGGTGCTCAACGGGCTTCTCAATATCTGGTTGCGGCTGGAAGCGGAATACCAGGTAAGATCGAGGCTTACTCTGTTGTTGAAAAGCTTCAGCTCTGTGCCCACTTCAAAAGATCCGGTGATCTCCGGCTTCAATGCGGTATTGGGAATTACTGAAGGAAGTCCAACTGTGCCGGGAAGCGTGTTGTATTCATAATAAGCACTGGTCTGGTAAGGATCCGTATCATTACCTACCTGAGCATACGACAATCTTGTTTTCCAGTAATTCAACACTGCTGAACGAATGGGAAACAACTCCGTCATCAATGCACTCAATGAAGCGGAAGAATAGAAATAGGAATTGTTGCCTTTTGGTAATGTGGAAGACCAGTCATTACGCGCAGTCAGTTGCAGGAAAAGCATATTCCTGTATTCGATATCGGCCACGCCATACAAGCTATTCACCCGCTTCACGGTATTGACCTCATCAACGATCGGGCGTCCGGAAGCGTTGCCCAGGTTGTATACATTGGGGATCACCAGTCCGTTTGCCGTTACAGTATTGCTGCTGGTGTTGATCTGAAGGTTATTGCCACCTGCACTGGCAGTGATATTGAAGTTGCCCAGTTTCGGCGCTGTATAGGTAAGCAGGAAATCAGAGTTGCGTTCGAAATAATTGATGTCCTGCCTCCTGTAAAGTCCATTTACTGCCACTACAGAACCTATAGGTCTTTGCGACGCCCTGTTCTCACCTGAATAATCGATACCTGTTCTCAACATCAACGAAAGCTGCGGCAGGATGGAATAGTTCAGGTAAGCATTACCGAATACACGGTTCCGCTTCATGCTGTTGAGCTGCTCATACATAGTCATGTATGGATTATCGCCCCAGGTGAAATAATAGTTTTGTTTTATTCCTTCCTGGCCTTTGATCCAATAATCTTTGAACCAGTCCATGGTTGCATTTCTTTCCGTCCAGATAAAATTATAAGTAGGAGAAGCGCCACCATAGCCTATCACAGGAAGATTCTCACTATAGCTGCTGATATAATTGATATTGGCATTGAAACTGAGTTTGGAGCTCAGGTGCACGGTGCTGTTGGTATTGAACTGATGCCTGTGCAACTCCGTATTGGGCATGATGCCGGTTTGATTGTAATTGTTGTAGCTCACCCTGAAATTACCTACCTCACCGGATTTCTGAATGGAAACGCCATTCATCATGGTGCGGCCTGTAACATAAAAATCCTTTACATTATCAGGATATGCTCTCCAGGGAATCCTTGTACGTTTTCCATCTGGGCCTACAGGTGATCCGAATTGTACAAATTCCTGTCCTTCAAACTTCGCGCCCCAGTTGTGCCCGGAATTGGAGGTATTGGGGCCATCGGGGCCATCGCCATAAGAATAGTATTTGAGGCCAACACCTGTACCACCGCCATATTCATTCTGGAAATCGGGTGTTTTCAAAACCCGGTCGAAACTGATATTACTGGTTACAGATACTCCCAGCCTGTTGCTGCCAGATGCTTTTTTGGTTTTGATGATCAGTACGCCATTAGCCGCGCGTGATCCGTACAAGGCAGCAGCATTGGGACCTTTCATGATACTAATACTCTCTATATCATCCGGGTTTATTTCTGCGCCACCACTTCCATAGTCGATAGACAGATCACTGGTGCTGGCTGTTCCAAGATTGTTATTGATGGGCACGCCGTCCACCACTACCATGGCGATGTTCTTGTTGATATTGAGCGATGATTCCCCACGCAACACTATTCTGTTGGAGCCTGCGAGCCCACCGGAAACCTGGGTCATGTTCAAACCGGCAACCCTTCCCTGCAAACTGCTCAGCACATTACCGCCTTTTACAGTATTCATATCATCTCCCTTCACCTCCTGAACTGCATAGCCAAGCTTCTTTTTCGCCCTGGTAATACCCAGTGAAGTAACCACCACTTCTTCGAGGTCTTTGTTAAGTGTTCTCAGTTTCACCAGGAGCGTATTGTTTTCTCCTTTCTTGATACTGATGCCAGTAATACTATTCGGTTGATAGTTGACGTGAGTGAACCGGATATCGTATTTTGTACCCTGCTTTAAACCGATTGTATTGAATTCTCCTTTTTCATTACTGCTGGCATAATGTATTTTGCCGGATTTGTCCTGTGGCCTGCATTCCACACTTACATCCCTTATGGGTTCTCCGGCCTCATCTACTATCATTCCTTTGATAACGCCGTCCTGGGCCCATGCTTCAACCGGAAGCAGCGCCATCAGGAAAAGCAGTGGCGTAACTATTTTTAAACATTTCAATAAAGTCATACAATTGGGTTTGAGCAAAAGCTGTCCTGTGCGCACCCGGGAGCGCACAATCGAACTTTTATTTATTGAGGATTATTTGATGATCTTGTATCCTTCCTGGAAAGACTGGACTTCTAGTTTATTCAAAGCAGCAATCACTTTCAATATGGCTTCAATTTCCTGGCCTGCTTCGAAGTTTCCAGTGAACATGATGCCAGACAGGTCCTGTTTATCGAATTGAATATTCACTTTGTATTTCTTCTCCAACGCATTCAACACCTGTTCCAGTGGTGTTTGTTTGAAAGAGAGCCCTAAGGGCCCTGGTTTCCCTTTTTTTATCCTGTCAACCATTTGTTGCACTGGTTCAGGTTTGACAATTTTCTGAACAACTACAATACTTTGATTGTGAAAACCTGTTGCCTGTTGCCCTTTCAACAAATACACCGTTCTGGCGGCAGGCGTTGCGTAATCCTGTACTTTTACTTTACCTTCTAACAATTCAACTATTGTACTATCAATACTGTCAGACACTTCAAATACGGTTCCCAATGCAGTAGTGGAAAGATGCTTGCCATACACAACAAATGGCTGATCCTGCAGTTTTTTTACGGAGAACCTGCCCTTTCCTTCAAGGTATAATTTTCTTCCTTCTACATTATAAGAGGCATCATACCGGAGAGAACTTCCCGGATAGAGTATAACCGTGCTGCTGTCTTTAAGCAGGAGGGATCTTGATGAGTCGCCTGAACTGATGACCACCTGATCTTTCATTGCCAGCTGTGTAGCTTGTTCACTTTTAGTCTTCGTGTTGTGGCTGAGTATCAGCCAGGCTGTGATGGTCAGCGCAGCTGTTGCTAAAGCTGCGGCAAGCGCCAGTTTCCTTTTCCACCATGGCAGTTGACGGTACACGCCCTGTTGCTTCACAGCAGTAATGGCTGCCTGTTGAATTTCCTGACCGATCAACCGCCTTACTCCCTCCTTGTCAAATGCAGGCTGGGCGATGGTTGTATCCCTTTGAACAGCATCCTTGTTTTCCATCCATTCAGCATATATACCCGCCTCTTCTTGTTGCAGCAATTCAAGCAACTGTTGCAACTCTTCAGCCGTGGCTGATCCGTTCAATGACTTCCTGATAAGTGATGAGATATCCTGCATGTTCTATTATAAAATGTAAAAGGGTACAAAAAAGGGGGCGCCGGGAATGTTATCTAAATATTAAGTGATTCACTGCATGATCCAGAGCAATAGCATATACATGCTCAGGTCTTTTTGTAATGCATATCTTTTGAGCGTACTCATAGCGGATTTCACGTATTCCTTCACGGTGTCTTCGGAAACGTTCAATGTTGATGCAGCTTCGCTGTAGGATTTTCCCTGCATTTTGCAGAGTTCGAAGGCTAGCTTTTTACGGGCGGGCAGCCTGTGAATGGCATTGGAAAGGAGCCGGACTTTATGAAGATAGACCTCATCGGAGGCATTATCGTTACTGTCTGCAGGATCGGAGCTGCTCTCTTCCAGTGATTGCAGACGTTGACGGGCCAGGAGCCGAACCCGGCTCATGGTCAAATAAAAGCTGGTGGTAAATAGCCAGCCGGCAACGGACTGACTGTTGTAAAGACGTGAACGGTTTTCCCATAACTGAAGGAATACAGACTGGAGCAGGTCTTCCGCTTCCTGCTGATGTGGTAAGAGCTTGAAAATATTCCTGAACAATGCATCACTATAATGATCATACAATGCGTTGAAAGCCGTTTCATCGCTTGCATTCAGTGCCTGTACCAATTCATTGTTTGCGGGGAGCATCATTACAATGAACGAAATTAGGAAGCAGCCAACAGTATTGCTATCAAATCAGTATTAAGAAAATGTAAAGGACAGCATTCGTTATAAGAAATTTTGAACCTGCCCTTCATACAGGACATTTCCGGTTGAGTGCAGGTTCGGGTTTTAGAAGAAATCTCTTTACCTTTGCCCGGTGAAAAAGTGCTTCCTGCACATATTACTGTTAGTGCTTATTGGTCAATCCACCAACATGGTACAGTTGGTCAAACTGCCCAAACTGTTCGAGCATTTTAAGGAACACAGGGCGCTCAACCCTGAGGTAGGCATGTTGAAATACCTCTCCATGCACTATTGGGGAGAGGATTTCAACGATGATGATGATGAGAAGGACATGCAGCTTCCCTTCAAAAAATATGATATCAATATTCTCGCCACCCTTTTCGTATCCAATCATAAACTTCCCGCGTTAACGCCGCATAACTGGATCATCGAAAAAGATTTCGGCATCGAACAACCGGATTTCTATTATAATCCTGCCGGACAATCGCTTTTCCGCCCTCCCAGAGCATAGATCGCAACAACATCGTACAGCTATTACGCTGTTTGTAATGCCACTACCATCCCGGTAAGTGGTTAATCGTTCGTGCATTTATACTCAGATCGTATGCTTAACAGGATAATCAGGTTCTCAGTTAGAAATAAACTGGCAATTGCTCTATTTACATTGGTATGGATCGTATACGGGTCCTGGCAACTCACGCAATTGCCCATCGACGCAGTTCCGGACATCACCAATAACCAGGTACAGGTGATCACCACAGCTCCATCACTCGGCGCAGAAGATGTAGAAAGATTGATCACATTTCCCATCGAACTGGCAGTAAGCAATGTGCCGGGTGTGAAGGAAAGCAGGAGCTTGTCGCGCTTCGGGCTCTCCCTGATCTCCATCGTATTTGAAGATGATGTAGACGTATATTGGGCCAGGCAACAGGTTACAGAAAGACTTTCACAGGTTGAAATAAACGAAAACGCGAATACACCTTCTCTCGCTCCCGTCACAACAGGGCTTGGCGAGATCTACCAGTATGTGCTCAGAACTAAAAAAGGGTATGAAACGAAATACTCGCTCACAGACCTGAGAACTATACAGGACTGGATGGTGAAAAGACAATTACTCGGCACGCCAGGCGTAGCCGATGTATCCACCTTTGGCGGCATGCTGAAACAATATGAAGTGGCCGTCAACCCTGCCCGGTTGAAAGCCATGAACATCACCATCTCAGATGTGTTCACCGCACTGAAGAAAAACAATCAGAACACCGGCGGCGCTTATATCGAGAAAGGCCCGGCAGTATTGTTCATCCGCAGTGTTGGCTTAACGAAGACCATTGCGGACATCAACAAGATCGTTGTAAAAGTGAACAACGGCACACCGGTATTGATCAGCCATGTTGCCGAAGTAAGGCCCGGTTCCGCCGTGCGCTATGGCGCGCTCACGATGGCTGGCGAAGGTGAAGTATGCGGCGGCATCGTGATGATGATCAAAGGAGGCAATTCCTCACAGGTGATCGAAACAGTGAAAGCCCGCATCATCGATATTCAAAAATCATTACCGGAAGGAATTGTGATAGAACCCTTTCTCGACCGGACCAAAATGGTGAACAACGCAATCGGTACAGTTGAAAAGAATTTGCTGGAAGGTGCGCTCATTGTGATTTTGGTGCTGGTATTGTTCCTCGGCAACCTGCGTGCAGGATTGATCGTGGCATCAGTGATCCCTTTGTCTATGCTCTTTGCCGTAGCCATGATGAACCTTTTCGGCGTGAGCGGTAACCTCATGAGTCTCGGTGCGCTGGATTTTGGATTGATCGTGGATGGAGCGGTGATCATCGTGGAAGCCATTTTGCATTATATCCATTCTTCCAAAAAATTTGCGCATACCAACAGGATCTCGCAGATAGAAATGAACGAAGCTGTTTCTTCCTCTGCATCGCGTATGATGAATGCAGCGGTATTCGGGCAGATCATCATCCTGATCGTATACCTGCCGATCCTTTCGCTCACCGGCATCGAAGGTAAAATGTTCAAGCCGATGGCACAGACCGTGGCCTTTGCCATATTGGGCGCCTTCATTCTTTCCCTTACTTATGTGCCGATGATCAGTTCGCTGCTCATCAGTAAGAAAATCCCACACAAACTCAATATCAGTGAAAGGATCATGGAGAAAGCAGGAAAGCTTTATCAACGGGCCTTGCGGAGAGTGCTGATGGTGCGTAAACTGGTTGTGGCAGCCACTTTCCTGCTGTTCGCGTTTGCGATCATCATTTTCAATCGAATGGGAGGAGAATTCATTCCACAATTGGAAGAAGGTGATTTTGCCGTGGAGACCAGGTTGCTGGTAGGCGCCAATCTCTCCACCACCATCACTGCCATCAACCGTATCTCCGATACTCTGAAAGCAAAATATCCCGAAGTGGAAAAGATCGTATCGCGTATCGGCAGTGCGGAGATCCCAACAGACCCGATGCCCATCGAAGGCGGCGATATGATCATTGTGCTGAAAGAAAAAGAAAAATGGACAAATGCAAAAAGCTTTGCAGAACTGGCGGATAAAATGTCGGCCACCGCACAAGAAGTGGTGCCTGGCGTCACCACAGGTTTCCAGTATCCTGTTCAGATGCGCTTCAATGAATTGATGACGGGCGCCAAGCAGGATGTGGTTTGTAAAATTTTCGGCGAAGACCTCGACAAACTAGCGGCCTATGCAGGTGAGCTGGGCGCCATCGCAAAAACAGTGGATGGAACAGCAGACTGGTATATTGAAACGGTTACCGGTATGCCGCAGATTGTGGTGGATTTCAACAGGGATGAGATCGCAAAATACGGTCTGGATATCGAGACTATCAATACCACCATCCACGCAGCATTTGCTGGCGCAGCAGCGGGTAAAGTATATGAAGGCGAAAAGAGCTTCGATCTTACCATCAGGGTTGGTGACGAAGGAAGAAGGAATATCGAAGATGTGAGGAACCTTCAGATTGCCACTCCTGGCGGCCTGCAGATCCCCTTATACCAGGTTGCATCCATCGATGAGATCGAAGGGCCCAACCAGATCCAGCGTGAGAACACGAGAAGGCGCATTATTGTAGGATTCAATGTACGCGGCCGCGATGTGCAATCCATTGTTGAGGAGCTGCAGCAAAAAGTAGAAAAAGGTTTGAAGATGGATGCCGGCTATACCGTCAGTTTTGGTGGCGCATTCGAGAACCTGCAACAGGCAAAAAAGCGGTTAGGCATAGCCGTACCTGTAGCGCTCCTTCTCATTTTCGGCATGTTGTATTTTGCATTTTCTTCCCTGAAAGAAAGTGTACTGATCTATACGGCCATCCCACTCTCGGCCATCGGCGGCGTATTTGCGCTGGCCATGAGGGATATGCCATTCAGTATCTCCGCAGGAGTAGGTTTTATCGCATTGTTCGGTGTGGCGGTATTGAATGGTATCGTACTCATTTCTGAATTCAACCGCATCAAAAAGGACGGCCATATCACCGATACATTGGATCTGGTATTAACAGGAACGCGTAACCGCTTAAGGCCGGTGCTGATGACGGCCGCTGTAGCCAGCCTTGGTTTCCTCCCGATGGCTGCCAGCAACGGTGCAGGCGCAGAAGTGCAGCGCCCACTTGCAACCGTGGTCATAGGTGGACTGATCTCTGCTACTTTCCTCACTTTGTTCGTTTTGCCTGCCTTGTATCTATTGTTTAACCGGGCAACAATAAAACGAATGAAAAAACCAGTATCCGCAATGATCCTCTGCCTTGCGCTCGGAGCAGTTGCATCGGGTCAAACTCCTGTAAGCTTGCAGGAATCAGAAAAACTGGCATCCCGCAATAACCTGCAAATGCAAAGTGCAAGATTAAACCAGCAGGCTGCTGAGAAGCTGACCAGGTCAGGGTTTGATCCGGCCAAAACAGAACTGACAGGCGACTACGGACATGTGAACAGCGCCTACAATGATTCGCGTATCGGCATCAGTCAGACCATCAATTTCCCATCTGTATACACGCAACGGTCCAAAATACTGAAGACGGATTTCCAGGTTGCGCAACAGGATACACGTTTGTCTGAACTGGAATTGCAGGCACAGGTGCGTGCCGCATTCTTTGAATATGTATCGATGATAAAACGGCAGGCATTGTTGCAATATGCAGACAGCCTGTATCGCCTGTTTGCATCCACTTCCAACAAAAGGTTTGAAAGTGGAGCCGCCAATATCCTGGAGAAGACAGCCGCAGAAACGCAGCAACAACAGATCAGCATTCAATTGCAGCAACTGGAAACTGATATAAAAATTGTGCTGTACCGCTTCAATTACCTGATACAGGACTCTGTACCGCGTGTTCCTGATGCCGCCAATCTGAAATTCCCGGAAACAGTGTCAGAGAGCGATCCATCTGTTTCGATCCGTGAGCTGCCTGCCTGGCAGCGATCTCAACTGATTGCCGGGAACGAATACAACCGTTTCAAACTGGAAAAAGCAAAACTGTTACCTGATCTTACCATCGGTTATAATAACCAAAGTCTGCAAGGTGTGCAGAATATAGATGGACAGGATAAATTCTATAATAGTGGACATCGCTTCAGTTATTTCAGTGCAGGGATCAGCATACCGCTGTTCTACGGCGCGCAGGCTGCACGTGTAAAGTCTGCTAAATTATCCTGGGAAAGCAAGGTTAAAGAAGCCACCCAGGTGGAAATACAACTCCGCACCGGATTGCAGATCGCCAAACAGGAAGTGGACAAATTCCGCGAAACCATCCGTTATTATGAAACCAGCGGACTCAATAATGCAGCACTATTGATCAGCACCGCTGACGAGCAATTCAAAGCAGGCGAGATCGATTATCTCCAATGGGTGCTTATCGTAAATCAATCCATCGGCATTCAGAAGGAATATATCGATCATCTCAACAATTACAACCAGGCTGTTATCCAATTACACAAACTCAGCAATAAATAAGGAAAAATGAAACAAATCATATTAAGCTGCGTAGTGGCAATTCTGTTTACCGCCTGCGGCGGAAAGAAAGAAGAAAAAGAAAATGTTCCGCAAACGGATTCCGTAGTTGCAGCACAAACAGTGTCACTGAGTGCACAGCAGCGATCCAACGCAGGGATCGAAGTAGGGTTTCCTCAATATGAAAACATCAGCAGCACCATTGCCCTGCAGGGCATGGTGGATGTGCCGCCACAAAACACGGTGAAACTCAGCTTCCCGTTGGGGGGCTATATCAAATCCACGAATATGCTGCCGGGTAAGACCGTAAAGAAAGGACAGGTGATGGCATACATCGAGGACATGCAGTTCATTCAACTGCAACAAGACTTCCTTACCGCCAAAACCAATTTCGCATTCTATGAAAAGGAATATGAAAGGCAACGTTATCTGAACAGCAGCAAGGCCAGCAGCGACAAAGTGTTTCAGCAGGCAAAGACGGATATGGACAAGGAAAATATCCTGATCAATTCACTTGCTGAGAAACTCAAACTGTTGGGCATCGATCCCAACAACCTCACACCCGTCAATATCCGGAAAGAGATCCCGGTATTGTCGCCCATCAACGGATTCGTCTCTAAAATCAATATAAGCATCGGAAAATATACATCGCCCACGGATATTCTTTTCGAATTGATCGACCCATCCGATCTGCACCTTTCTTTAAAGGTCTTTGAAAAGGATCTTCCAAAAATCGCTGTTGGCGAAAGAGTGTATGCCTACAGCAATAACAACCCGGATAAAAAATACGCCGCCAGAGTATTCCTGGTCAACAGGACATTTGATGAGAACCGGAGTACGGAGATCCATTGTCATTTTGATAAACATGCGGCGGAACTGGTTCCCGGCATGTTCATGAATGGAGATGTTGCAGTACAGGATGTGAAAAGCCTTGTGGTGCCTGAAGAAGCTGTTGTGAGATGGGCCAACAAACATTATGTATTTGTAGAAAAAGGGAATGGCGATTTCACCATGACGGAAGTGCTTCCCGGCGTTCTGAACGGGAATAAGCAACAAATAGAAAGTAAGGAAATCAGCGCTGATACGAAACTGGTGTTGAAAAATGCTTTTTCGTTGCTGATGAAATTGATGAATGCGGAGGAAGAAGGTTAGTAATACAGAAGGCGCCTCAAATCTGTATTTGAGACGCCTTCATTTCTGCCATGAAAATTAAAACAACCGCTTATATACAACCTTTATTAACCAACCAATTCAGGTAGTTCTTTTTCGATATCCGCCCTGATAGGCTCATACTGTTTGGGCAATTTCAAACCTGTTCCCAGCTGGTCCAGTGGTTCGTCCACAGTAAATCCGGGATTGTCTGTTGCGATCTCGAACAATACGCCGCCGGGTTCCCTGAAATAAAGAGAGAAGAAATAGTCCCTGTCTATCTTCGGAGTGATTTGCAAACCTTTGCTTACCACTTTATCCCGGAACTTCATCAGGATCGTATCATCGGCTACCCGGAAAGCTACGTGGTGATTGGTGCCTGCTGCATTGTAACCGGGTTTGCCATCAGGCAGTTCCAGCAGATCGATGATGCCTGCATGCTCCACAGCATCGGTTACATAACGGTAACGGTTACCCTCCTGGGCCAGTAAACGATAACCAAATATGCCGGTCAGCACAGCAGCCGTTCCATCCGTCCTTCTCAAAGACAAGGTAAGACTATGAAATCCTTTTGTAGCGATATCTTCCTTTACCTCTTCAGTTTGCCAGGGCTTTCTTATGTCAGCTTTGGCAGGTACGATGAGGCTCAGGTTGAGACCATCAGGATCAGTAAAAGAAACATAAGGCTCACCAAAACGTGTTCCTTCAGCAAAAGGAATATTGAACCTTGTTAAACGTTCTTTCCATGCATCGAGACTGTTTTCAGGAACAGCATAGGTGATCTCAGTTGCCATGCCTACCCCGTTTCGGCCCTGACCAATATGTTGCCAGGGAAAGAAGGTCAATATCGTACCGGGTATGCCTTCTTCGTTTCCATAGTAAAAATGATAGGTGCCGGGATCATCGAAGTTGACTGTCTTTTTCACCAGTCTAAGTCCAAGTACTTTTGTATAGAAATCGAGATTCCTTTGTGCATTTGCTGCTATTGCAGTTATATGGTGCAGTCCAAGTATTTGTTCGTTCATTGTCATTCAATTTTATAACACAAAATTCAGCATTGGCAAGATGCTCACCAATGACATACATTAAGAAATTGAATTAATCTACATTAAGAAAAATCGAAAGCTGGTTTACAGCTGTCTCATTTCCTGTTGATTACCTTGCAAGGTTGGGGATTATTGAAGCCGAATCAGTATTTTAGCTTTATTAAATCCTGGGCCCATGCAGATCCACCTACAGGAAGCAAGTCGCTTACCTGGCACCGTTAGCTTACCAAATACCAGCCTGTTGGCTGTAGCCCGGCATATGTTCAGTCTGCACAGGCAAATGAAGCTGCAGGAGCAAAAGTGCAAAGAAGAAATCCCTGAGCTGATCGCTGCTATCATTCCTCCCGATCAATTCAGTTTCTCATCCAAAGACATACTGCGGATCACGAAATATTATCAGCTCGCACTTAACCTGGTCTGCGATAATGTTTACCAGCTTGCCGGAAAAGAACTCAATACCCGCGAACACAGGAATATCCTGCTGCTCAGTGTTTTCCTTCCACTTTTCGATGATCTTTTCGATGACCGGCTTCTCAACTATCCCCAGATCGAAGCATTGATCAATGATCCGGAAGTTTATACACCTGCCAATACCATCGATTCCATTGTACAAAATCTGTACGTTCAGCTTCTCCGTGAAATTCCGGCACCTGATCGTTTCACCCAATACCTGAAGGAAGTAGCTTACTGGGAGCTGCAATCCCTGAAGCAATTCAACAGGGAGATACCGGAAGAAGAGCTCACACAGATCACCTATAACAAAAGTTTTTACAGTATTCTATTATTCTGTTCAGTACTGGAATTTGATCCGGGTGCGGCAATGAATGCATTGCTTTATCCTGTATCAGGACTGATGCAGCTGACCAATGATGTATTCGATGTTTGGAAGGACCTTCAGAAAAGCCTTTATACCATTCCGAATCTTTACTGGAATTATGAAAAACTGAAAACAATGTTTTTGAATGAGATCAATTCCATCAACAATCAGGTGGCGCAAATGACATACCCGGAAAGCAACCGGAAAAATTTCCTGATCAGAACGCATGCGCTCAATGCGATGGGCTGGATGAGTTTACAGCAGTTGCGGGAAGTGGCTGTACAAAAGCCCTTCAGTGAGGCGAGCCGGAAAGAGCTGGTATGCGATATGGATAGTCTGCCCCGGCAATTAAGATGGGTGGGATACGTCCGGCAATTATGCAATACAGGAAAAAAATAAAAAGCGAAAGGGGCGACAGATAACTATCACCCCTTTTGCTTAAACATATTTATCAGGAGAAGAGCTTACTTCTTATCCAGTGCATCGCTCAGTCTTCCGGCAACATCCTGCAGGTGCAGGCGTGTAGCCTGGTTGGGAGCAGCAGCTGCAGCAGCTTTGACCTCAGCCATGAGACTGCGTGCGTGACCTTTCAGCAATGAAATTGCGTCAGAGATCTTTGATCCGCCACCGCCCATCTGAATTTGCATACCGCCCATATTCTGAGCAGGAGGAGCAGCAGGAGGCGCAACGATAGCGATCAGTGCATCAACATATCCTTTTTGCAGCATACGGCGCTGAGGATCGATGGCTTTGCGGGTAGCCAGTTCACTCCAGATACCTTTCTTCAGATCACTGAGCATTTCAGTGGAAGTGTAAGCAGCGCTTCCTTTCGTTTTTTCAAACAGGTCCAGCTTACCGAGCGTGGAAGGGTTCATTAAACGGGAAGCCACCTGTACCTGCAGGCCTGCCAGTTGGGTACCAGGATTTCCACCGATAAGCGGCATGAGTTTATAATCCAGTAACCAGGTAGGTGTGGTGAACAGTTGCTGCTGCAGGAAAGCCATCGCTTCTTTCTGACGGGCTTTGGAAGTGAATTCGTATATATCACCCGGCTGCTCAACGCTTTTGGGTGTAGTTTCGATTCCACCGATATTCTTTGTAACATGGCCCATGTAACGGCTATACTGACCTACTACCTCTTTGTAGAGTGTAGCCAGGTTGTCATATCCTTCATTGGGTTCTTTGGACCACTCGGGAATACCTGCGAGTACGCGCTTCAGGTTCTTGATACCGTAGGCACTTGCTTTCATGGCATTGTCGCCCAGGTCTTCATTCTGACAACGTGGATCGTCGCGGTCCATTTCTGTACCAAAGAAGAGACGGGGATTAGCCTTCAGTCTTTCGATGATCCATTTATTAGACCAGGTTGCTTCATCAGCAGCAGTCTTGAATTCAGGTTTCCATTTGTAACCCCATTCGATAGCCCAGATATCATAATCACCGATACGTGGGAAAATTCCTTTTTCGGAAATACCATCTTCAGGCTGAGCCACGTAGTTGAAACGTGCATAGTCCATGATAGAAGGCGTGTGGCCATTAGCTTCAACCCATGCTTTATTGCGCAGGTTCTCTACAGGAACAGTAGAAGAAGAGCCGAAGTTATGGCGAAGGCCCAGCGTATGTCCAACTTCGTGAGATGAAACAAAACGGATCAGCTGACCCATCAGTTCATCATCGAATTTCATTTTGCGTGCTTTGGGATCTACAGCGGCAGCCTGGATCAGGTACCAGTTGCGCAGCAGGTTCATAACGTTATGGTACCAGTTCACATGTGTTTCCATGATCTCGCCACTGCGTGGATCATGAACGTGAGGACCACTGGCGTTAGGAATATCGGAAGGTTTGTACACGATCACATTGTGACGGGCATCTTCCACGCTCCAGGTAGAATCGTTCTTGGGAGCTTCCAGGGCATAGATGGCATTTTTGAAACCAGCTTTCTCGAAAGCAACCTGCCAGTCGTTCACCCCGGCGATGAGGAAAGGAACCCATTTCTTTGGAGTAGCGGGATCGATATAATAAACGATCGGGTTTTGTGGTTCTACCAGTTCACCACGTTTGTATTTTTCTACATCTTCAGGTTTGGGTTCGAGTTTCCAGCGAGTGATCATGCTGACCTTCTTTACACCCTGCGGGTTGGCATCGAAGTCAGTATAACCAGTAGCGAAATAACCAACACGGTCATCGAAATGACGAGCTTTCATCGGCACAGCAGGAAGCAGTACCAGTGAAGTGTTCAGTTCAAAGGTAGCAGGGCCGGTGCTTCCGCCACCCATCATACCAGGGATGGGAGGGGTGCTGGTTTTGGTGTAGGTCTTAACGGTTTTGATCTCCACATTGCCAGGAAAAGATTTCACTTCGGAAATGTAAGAGGCAGGTGGTGTCATGGCTGTGAGGCCGAGTGCTCGTTTCGTACGGGCTTCAAAGAAGAGGATATCATTATCGCCTGCAATGTAATCCGTCAGGTCGATCACAACGCCCTTATTATAGGCTTTAACATCAAATGCCGCAGCAATAGGTTGCAGATTGGAGTTGATCACAGACCTGTACATTCCGTTTTCGGAAGAGTCGGTGCTCAGTTCAGTGTAAGAGATGGTCTTCAGGAAGATCTTATCATCCGGACCTTTCTCAAAGCGGATCACTGTTTCATTGATCTGGTCCCCGCCATAACCCATCATCTGGGCGCGTCCGCCGGCAGCGGATTTGGAGATGCGGCTCACTACGAGAACGTCACGGCCAATCAGGGAATCAGGGATCTCGAAAAGGTAGCGGTCGTCCTGTTTGTGCACAGTGAACATTCCTTTTCTTGTTACAGCTTTGGAAGTGATCACTTCACTGTATGGTTTTGGACCTGCTTTGGGAGCACCTGGGCGCCCCATCATACCGGGCGCAGGAGGAGCCATGGCCGGTTTTTTGGAAGTATCAGCAGGTTGGGGGGCTGGCCCTTTCTTCCGCTGAGCGATGGATGCCGTAGCAAGCATAAGGCCGGCACTCATCAGCAAAATTGTTTTACGCATCTATAGTTCGAATTTTTAAGTGCCATGAAAGTATGCGAATCTTTGACAAAAACGGGTATATACTATGTAAATGGCTTAAATAGCGGCACCAGTATCGCAAACAATTATTCAAATTGACAGACGGTCAATGAAAAACGGAAGGCCCTGCGCTTCAAACTTTTCTTGCTGCATCCACAGTTCTGAATGCAGCCGGGCTACCCTAAGAGATCTTTGCCGCTTTCTTGTTTTCATCTATGGCTACAAATGTAAACTCGCCACTGATGGCCCTGTCCCTGTCGTTGGAATACATCTGCTCGATAAATACTTCCACTTTTACTTTCAGACTGGTATTGCCAACATATGACACCATGCCAACCAGCTCGATGATGGTGCCGGCAGGGATCGGCATTTTGAAATCGATTCGATCGCTGCTCACCGTTACCATGCGTTGCCGGCTGTAACGTGTAGCGGTGATGAAGGCCACCTCGTCCATGAGCGCCATAGCGGTGCCGCCGAATAATGTGTCGTAGTGATTGGTGCTGTCTGGAAATACTGCTTTGAAGATCCTTGTAACGGACCGGTCTCTTCGTTCCTGGTTCATCAGTGTTTTTTAAAGAATGAAACCAACAGGCTGAGCAAATCAGCCTATTGGATAAATAGTTCATGCCTGAACGGCAATATTCTTTCTCAGTTCCCTGGCGGCATCCACCATTTCCTGCAATGCTGCTTTTGTTTCGATCCAGCCGCGGGTTTTCAGGCCGCAATCGGGATTCACCCAAAGTTGCTCCGAAGGTATCACCGCCCGGGCTTTTTCCATGAGCTGTATCATTTCCATTTTCGATGGCACACGCGGTGAGTGGATATCATACACACCGGGCCCGATCTCATTGGGATACTTAAACGCTGCAAAGGCATCGAGCAATTCCATTTGTGAACGGCTGCATTCGATGGTGATCACATCCGCATCCATCTCCGCAATCTCTGCAATGATATCATTGAACTCGGAATAACACATATGCGTATGGATCTGTGTGGCATCCTTCACACCGCTGGCGGAGATCCTGAATGCACGAACTGCCCAGTTGAGGTATGCCGACCAGTTCTCCCTGCGCAAAGGAAGCCCTTCGCGGATGGCAGGTTCATCAATCTGAATCACGCCGATGCCAGCCTGTTCGAGACCGTTTACTTCATCCCTGATCGCAAGCGCAATCTGGGTGCAGGTTTCACTGCGTGGCTGATCGTTACGAACAAAGCTCCATTGCAGGATCGTGACTGGCCCCGTCAGCATGCCTTTCACAGGTTTGGCGGTGAGTGATTGCGCATAGGAAGTCCAGCGGATGGTCATGGGAGCAGGACGGCTCACATCTCCATAAATGATGGGCGGCTTCACACAGCGGCTGCCATAACTCTGCACCCAGCCATTCTGCGAAAACACGAAACCGCTGAGCTGTTCACCAAAATACTCCACCATATCGTTGCGCTCGAATTCCCCGTGCACAAGTACATCAATACCGATCTCTTCCTGCCAGCGGATACTCTCTTCCGTTTCTTTTGCAATCAGCTCATCGTACTGTTCCTGCGTAAGTTCTCCTTTTTTCCATTTTGCCCGCCAGCTTCTCACCTCAGCTGTTTGAGGGAAGGAGCCGATGGTAGTGGTAGGGAATAATGGCAGCTTCAATGCTTCGCGCTGTAATTTTTTTCGGATCGAAAAATCGCTGTTACGAGACGCGTCCTTTGTTGTGATGGCAGCCACGCGCTGCTTTACGGCAGCATTATGGATCAGGCCGGAAGTTTTTCGGTTCTTGTTTGCTGTTATATTCTCCTTCAACCTGACGCTGACAACTTCATTGTTCTCCCCTGCCGCCAGTTGTTTGAGGGTTACCACTTCTTCGATCTTTTGTTTGGCGAAAGCCAGCCATTGTTTGATCTCAGGACTGAGTGTTTTTTCATTTTTCTCGAATTCCAGATCGCAGGGAACATGCAACAATGAACAGGAAGGCGCAATCCAGATCCTATCGGCTCCCAGTTTGGCAACAGCTTTATGGACCTGCGAAAGGGATTCTTCGAAATCATTCTTCCAGATATTCCTTCCATCCACCACGCCCAGCGACAGGATAGTTCGTGTGCGTGCGATATCCGTGGCAAGTATATCATCGAGCTGAGCAGGACAACGAACCAGATCAAGATGCAGCACTTGTACCGGGAGTTTCAGTACCGTTGTCAGGTTCTCTCCATAACATTCGAAATAACTGGCAAGGATGATCTGCAATTGTGGGAATTTGTTTTTGATCTCCTGGTAGGTTTTGGCGAATGCCTGCCGTTCTGCATCAGTAAGATTAAGTGAAAGACAGGGCTCATCCAACTGAACAAAATAAGCGCCGGCCTCTTCGAGCTTGCCCAGCATTTCCAAATACACAGGCAATAATCTTTTGATCAGTTCGAGTCGATGGAAACCTGGCTCCTTTTCTTTCCCCAGCAGGAGATAAGAAACAGGTCCGAGTAAGACCGGCTTGGCCTGAATGCCATGTTGCCTGGCTTCATTGAATTCATGCAGTGCTTTGTTGCTGAACAAGGTGAACTGCTGATTGGCGGTGAATTCCGGAACTATGTAATGATAATTGGTATCGAACCATTTTGTCATTTCCATGGCAGTGATATCGTAGCCGTCTTTTTGATAGCCTCTTGCCATGGCGAAGAGCAGATCGATCTGCGGTAGTTGTTTCTCCTGCACCAGTCCGTGATAACGGGCAGGGATAGCCCCGAGCATCAAACTGGTGTCAAGCACCTGGTCGTAGAAAGAAAAATCGTTGCAGGGAATGAGATCGATCCCCGCGTTTTTTTGAATTTGCCAGTTCTGTAATCTGATGGCGTTGCCGGTTTGCATCAGTTGTTGTGCCGTAAGCTTTCCGGCCCAGTACTGCTCCGATGCTTTCTTGAGTTCCCTTTGGCCGCCAATCCGCGGGTAGCCGAGGTTTTGTGTTTGCATGTTCTCGCTTTTAAAGATGATGAATCAGTTAAAAGCCCTTCGCTAAACAGGAATGCAATAATGAAAAAGAAGAAAGATGGAAGAGAGGAATATGCGCATGCAGGCACAGCCCTTGCAGAAATTGCAGGGAGTTGTGTTGAGCACATATCAATTCAACAATCGCTTCATTCCACGAAAGCACTGTCAAATACAATAAAGGCAGGTCTCCTGGCTTGTAACGTTTCTACCGTCCTTCCCATTCCGTGTTTGCAGAACAGTGGACAACGAGGGTAAAAACTCAGGTATGTTACTTACAGTTGCGGGACAGCTTGTGATTCACACACAATTCCCTATTAATCCCATCTTACATGGGAACCTATACTGTTTGATAAGATGTATAGAAAAGAACTTGAGGGTGCAAATTAGTGCATTTGCAGGAAAAAGAAAAAGGCGCACCAAACGGTTGCGCCTTACTCAATATGATGATACTTCGATTATGCTTCGCAGCTCTTGCAGCTTACCAGGTTGGTGACCATTTCTTTTGAAACGCTCTGGCTACGCTGGTAATAAAGGGTTTTCACTCCCAGTTTCCATGCTTCGATGAGCAGCTTGTTCACTTCTCTTACAGGAAGGTCTGAAGGGATGTTCAGGTTCAGACTTTGTGATTGGTCAACATATTGCTGACGGATGGAAGCCTGTTGAATGATCTCCAGTTGGCTGATCTCCTTGAAAGTTTTGAAAACATCTTTCTCATCCTGTGTCAGCTCTTTCAGATGCTGTACGCTACCATGGTTCAGCATGATGCCGCGCCATGTATCTTCGTTATCGATCCCTTTCTTCACCAGCAATTCCTTCAGGTATTTGTTCTTGCGCATGAAATTGCCTTTGGAAAGACCTGCCTTATAATAGTTGCTGCTGAATGGTTCGATTCCGGGAGATGTTTGTCCCAGGATCGCGCTGGAAGAAGTTGTTGGAGCGATGGCCAGCAATGTGGTATTCCTCTTGCCGTATCCTTTCAGCAGATCAGGCTCGCCATAGATCCATGCAAGGTCTTTGCTGGCTTTGTTGGCTTTCTCCTGGATATCTTTGAAAATGGCGGCGGTCAGTTGTTTGGCGCGCATTCCTTCAAACGGGATCATATTCTTTTGCAGGTAAGAGTGCCATCCCAGTACGCCTAATCCAAGCGCACGGTGCCTTTTCGCAAACTTATTGGCAGCTTCGAGATAATGATTGCCTTCTGTTTTGGCGATGAACTCCTGCAAAACTGCATCGAGGAAGAATACTGCCAGCTTTACGGCATTGGTATCTTTCCATTCGTCGTACAGCTCCAGGTTCATGGAAGAGAGACAGCAGATGAATGACTCATCAATAGAAGAAGGCAGCATGATCTCTGAGCAGAGATTACTGGCGTGGATGGTCAGGTTCTGATCTTTATAAACCTGTGGTTTGTTCCTGTTCACGTTATCTGAGAAGAAGATATAGGGAAGTCCTTTCTGCTGGCGGCTTTCCAGCACTTTGGCCCAGATCTCCCTTTTCTTCATATCGCCGTCGATCATATCCTGCATCCAGTAGTCCGGCACACAAACTCCGTAGAAAAGGTTCTGGATGGGGTGACCGATATCTTTAATGGAGAGGAATTCTTCAATATCACCGTGATCGATATCCATGTAGGCCGCAAATGCACCGCGTCTTACACCACCCTGTGAGATGGTGTCCATAGCTGTATCGAAAAGACGCATGAAACTAACGGCTCCGCTGCTCTTACCGTTGTCGGTCACAGCGCTGCCACGTTCGCGGAGGGCGCCGAAATAAGCGGAGGTCCCGCCACCGAGCTTGGTTTGCATGATCACTTCACCCAGCTTGTGGGTGATGCCTTCGATATGATCTGGAACATGTACGTTGAAACAGGAGATCGGCAACCCTCTTTCAGTACCCATATTGGCCCAGATGGGAGAGCTGAGGCTCATCCATCCTCTTTCCACCATTTCTTTGAAAGCATCTTTCAGCTCGGGCTTATACAAACGTTGTGCTGCAGCACTGCAGATACGTTCAATCGCCCCTTCAACAGTCTCCCCTTTCAGCAGATAGCCCCTGTTCAGGATCTGTTCACTTTCTTCATTCTTCCACCACAGTTTTTCCTGCTCATATTTGCCGGCAATATCTGGTAATTGGTCCGCAGCGGGTGCGGCAGTTTCAAATAATGTTGTCATACACTAAAAGATTTAATGGGTTTGGATAAACACTCGCAATCAATTAAAACAAATCATGAGCAGAAATGCTCTTGTCGAACTTGGTATATTCAACGGGCCTCTTGGCAAAGAAATCGTCCAGGCTATTGGAGAACACTTCCTCTTCGAACCATAACATGGCGCCGGCTTCCTTCGCAGTTACGTTGAAGATGGCTGGCATGCCGATCTGTTGGAGACTGTCGTCAGCCCTTCTCTTCATGAAGTTGGTGAGGTCCTGTTTGTTCACGATCTCGATATTCCCTGCATTGAAGATCCAGTCCAGCATACGGCTCTCCGTTTCGATGGACAGTTTCACGATCTCGTGTACATGATTGATGGTTTCCGGCGTGAAGATCTCCGGATATTCCTCCTTCAGTTTGTTGATGAGGAAGATACCGGCATTGGCGTGGATCTGTTCGTCTACGGAAGTCCAGGCAATGATATTACTCACGTTTTTCATCAGTCCTTTGAACCTGGTAAAGGCCAGGATGATGGCAAACTGGCTGAAAAGGCTCACGTTCTCGATCAGGAGACTGAAGAGGATGAGAGAAACGGTATATTCTTTTTTGTCGGTGGATTTGGTATTGGCCAGCGCGGCTGACAAATAGTTGATACGCTCCTGGATCACCGGAACTTTCAGGAGGTTCTCGAATTCGTTGTTATAACCCAGCACTTCCAGCAGGCGGGAATATGCTTCGGAGTGGCGGAATTCGCACTCGGCAAAGGTAGCGCCCAGTCCGTTGATCTCGGGCTTGGGGAAATGATGGTAAAGGTTGCCCCAGAAAGATTTCACTGCCACTTCCACCTGGGCAATGGAAAGCAGGCTGTTCTTCACAGCATTCTGTTCCGCAGGGGTCAGATGTGCATGAAAATCCTGGATATCGGCCGTAAAGTCAACTTCCGAGTGAACCCAGAAGGATTTGTTGATGGCCGATGTGTACTGGAGTACTTCCGGATATTCAAATGGTTTGTACTGAACCCTCTTGTCAAATAATCCCATAAATCAATTTCTTTAATCGTGATACAATCCCCTGGGCCCAAACATTCTGACTGATTTGATCCCTAACGTATGACCCTATATAAAAGGAAATATTGCGTAATGCAGTTGAATAAAGTTCACAATAAATTCAATTGAGGGAGGATAAAGAAATCAACAGTCTGTGAATAAAAGATCGGGGGAGTTTGACAGCTCAATGACCGCCTGAATTAGAGGAAACATATTTGAAATAAATTTAATGACTGGCTGAAAATAGTAAGGCCCGCTGACCAATTTATTGGCGGGCCATCAAGCACCTGTCTTCAGGTTATGAAAAAATCTGTTGCTTTTTTTCCAGATCATCCAATACCGCTCCTGCAGGTCCGCGGTGAGAAAAGATGCTTTGATCATTAGGAGTAACTCAAAATAGCGGAGCTTATCCAGGCCTGTATTGGTACACCAGGCAAGAATGAGCTTGCCAGCTTTTTCATAAGAGCCCTTGTATTTATTTTCCGTCGGAAACTCCGACAACTGACAGAAGTCCTCAGTATGGATTTTCCGACCTTTCTCTCTGTCGAATCGTTTAGCCAGGTATACAAGACTTCCGTCAGTGGCTCTCAGTAATGCATGTTCGCATACACCTATATCAAAAATGCCAGCCAGGTGCATCGTCAAATCTTCCGTTTCCGGCATTGCCTGCAATTTTTCGTGCTGTGGCTTGAGAATAAATTCACCCCATAATCCAACGATCATTAAACGTCCATTACCCTGATGTTTTTCCAGGGTCACCGATAGTTTGGGCTGTACCCCTGTTACAGCAATACGTTGGTTGATGGTTTGCGCTGCCAGGTCTTTCAATAATTTTTTATCGAGTTCCAGTGTAGGCATGCTGGTTGTGCCAAAAAGTTTTTTGGCGCATTTATCATGAAAATGATCGCCCGCTGCATCCTGGTAACAAATCAAACAGTTTGGCATTATACAACGTTTTCTTCTACGGGAACAACGCTTACCGCGCCAATTGCATCCCGGCATGTGAGTAATAATAATTCAAACCGGTCATTCCGGTTGACCTTCCAATGATCTTTGGCAATGTCAAGCAACCAACCTTCCGGAATGAGTCCGTCAAAAAATGCAAAGAGTGTATTACTTCGATGAACCCGGTGGAAACTAGGCATTGAATGTATAATCCCTCAGGTTGTTCCGCAAAATGCGCAGTGCTTTACCGATATGCTTTTCAACGGTACTAACGGAAATATTCATCCCAAGCGAGATGTCTTTATTGGAGAGGTTCTGTTCCCTGCTCAACAGAAATGCTTCGCGGCATTTATCGGGCAATGAGCTCAGCACACGTCCGATCCGGCTATTCAATTCTTTTGCATCGCAATATTCAGCCGAATCGTTTTTGCATTGCTCCTTAAAAAAAATTTTCTTCCTGCAGGCGGTGCGGGTCAATTCGTCCCTGATCATGTTCAGTACTTTGTATCTGAGGGACTGAAAGAGATATCCTTCGAGGGAAACGGTGATATCGAGTGTATGTCTTTTCTGGTAAAGGCTAACGAAAATATCCTGGATAATGTCTTCGGCTTTCTCGCGCGATTGCAGGCGGCGGTAAGCTGCATCGATGAGGTCACTCCAGTAACGACTATAAAGCGCTTCGAACGCTTTAATATCATCCTGTTTCACCAGCCTGAAAAGCTGTGCGTCATCAAGGTTAGCATAGTGCTGGGGCAAGCAAGACATGCAAATCGTATTATAGGTATGAACTAAATTAATATCAAACAACCACCAGGACAAGTTTATTTTTTTTCGGTTCCAGTCTTTCGGTTATAAGCCGGAACTGCTGTTGCTTCATGGTGACCAACTCTGGTCTGCTCAGTTGCTGCAACAATCCGGGCCTGGTTTCGCAACTATGATACCATTCCTCCAACAACCGGTACTCCTCACGAGTGGGCCAATCCGGCTGTGCACCACCTGTTACCTGGCTTAGCTTCTTAGCATCCATAATAGCTCATTATGTTTAATGTCACATGGAACGGCAAGTACCGCTATCCCTGTCTATATTTTTTTTTATTTTTTATGTCGATGCCCTGACCACCAGTTGAGCAGGTTGCAATACCTGGAAGCTTTGCGCAGGCAGCTTCGCCCCGGCGCTTTTCTCAAACTGCCTGACCAGCAACTGCATGGCGGTCTGCGCAATCAGCGCCACGGGCTGTTTCACGATGGTGATAGCCGGTGAATACAAACGGAAAATATCGTGATCATCAAAACAGATAACGGCCAACTGGTCCGGAATGGACAACCCCAGGTCCCTGATGGCTTCCAGTCCGTACACACCTATATAATTGGTGGCAAAAAAAATGGCATCAAGTCCTGGCCTGTTACTGATGAACCGATGGATCAATTGTACAGATTCTTCAGGTTTGCAGCGATAGGGTAACTGCAGCACCAGGTCTTCCTCCACGGGAATCCCTGCAATCCTGAGACTGTCTTCATACGCCTCACGGCGCTGGTGCATCTGCACCTGGTCCAGTTGAATGGTCACGAAAGCGATGCGGCGATAGTTCTTTTCCAGGAGATGCTGCATAGCCATTTGTGTACCGTTATAATTGTCTACCACCACATGCGGAACCGAAAGTCCGGGAAAGTAGCGGTCCATCAGCACAAGAGGCTTATGCTGTCCGGCGAGTTTGTCGATCTCCGCGCGCATACCGGGTGTTGGTGTGATGAGAAAGCCATCTACCTGCCGCTGACTGAGCATTCGCACACGTTCACGGGCCTTGTCTTCATTGTTCTCGGTACTGCAATAAAGCACTTTGTAACCGATGGAATCGGCCTCCTCTTCGATGATCTTTGCCAGCGATGCAAAGAACACATTCGATATATCTTCCACTATCAATCCCAACACACGGGTCTTACCTGTACGCAGGGCCACAGCAGTATGATTGGGCTGATAACCCAGTTCCGCAGCAATGCCACGTACCCTGCTGGCCAATTGCTCACTGATACGGCTCTCCCGGGTCTTGCCGTTGAGCACGGCAGAAACAGTGGATAGCGCTACTCCTGCTTTAAGGGCGATATCTTTAATGGTGATATTCTTCATGACAGACTTAATTTCCTGTCCACTCCGGCTGTAGCAGCGCCGATAAGCGCTGCCTGTTCTCCGAGGATCGCCTGTTTTACAGGTATCTGAATATCGTCCTGCCGCAGAGTTTCATGGAGCGATCTCTCGAACAGCGGAAATGCCTGGGCAATATTGCCGCCAATGACGATCAGTTCAACGGATTGCTGCTGCAATTTTTGCAGAAGGAATGTACCCAGGTTATGGCCAAACTCCCCGAACACGATCTGAATATTAGTTTGATCCCCGGTATTCAGTAATTGCTTTACATTGGGAACAGATAATCCTGTAAGCTGATGATAACGTTGAACGAACCAGCGGGACGATAGATAATCTTCTGCGATGCTCTTTTTGAATGGAGCATTCCACCAGGCCGCATCTTCTGCATGCTGGTGAAAACAGGTGGCAGAGCCAAGCCCGGTCCCCAGTGTAAGCCCTATCACTGATGAACAACCTTTTGCTGCGCCAGCGAAAGCCTCACCCTGCAAAAAACAGGCGGCATCATTGGTGAGGCGGATATTTTCTTTTTGAAAACCGAGACTAACAGCCAGCAGTTCTTTGATGTTGAGGCCATAGAGCGACTCATATTTCTGTTGCCCCTGGATATAACAAATACCTTCATTATAATCGAAGGGGCCGGGCATTGCAATACCGATGCGGGCAGGAACTGCATGCATTTCAAAGCTTGCCCTGATCACACTGCTCCAGGCACCGATGATCTCTTCAACAGTGCCGCCAGCGGGTACGGAACTTCTATGCCAGGTTTGAGGAATGATAGCACCGGTTGCCTTATCTAACAGTGCCGCCGTGATATGCGACCCTCCGATGTCCACACCGGCCAGGAATGAATTGTTCATAACCTTAATGTCACTTATACAAGTTGAAGCCGCTATTCCTTCAACGGCATCTCACGCAACTATTTGCCCCATTGGTAGTTGGGCTCAGGTCCCATTTCCAACTGAAGTGTGCCTCCAGCCGCAATATCCTTGTGATCAATATAACATTTCGTATATGGATAACCGTTAAGACTGGCACGCTGGATGTATAAATTTTCGGGTGAATTGTTTTTAGCGATGATGGTAAAGGTTTTACCACTGGTATATTTCTGATCGAGTTTGAAGCGGATGCTATCGAAAACCGGGCTGGTGATCTCGTACCTGGTCTCGCCGGGACAAACCGGGTGCAGGCCACTGGCGGCAAGCACATACCAGGCAGACATCTGTCCCACATCTTCATTCCCCACCAACCCTTCCACTGAATTCTTATAGGCCCTGTCACAGATGGCTCTTGTCCGTTTTTGCGTCAGCCAGGGAGCACCGATCCGGTTGTAGAGAAAAGGAACATGGTGCACGGGTTCATTCGCATGATTGTAATAATTATTCCACATCATGTTTTCCGGTACATTCTCAAAAAAGTTATTGAGATCAGCCAGCACTTTTTCCTTTCCGCCCATCAAAGCCACCATACCTGGCACATCATGCGGAACGAACCATCCCTGTTGATAAAGATTGGCCTCCATACAGCCATACCATTCTTTCAATCTTCCTTCCTCCGGCCAGGGTTCCCAGTTGCCATCTTCTTTACGAGGGCGGAACCATTGTTTGCTGCTGTCGAAAATATTACGGTACAACTCGCCTCGCTTTCTGTATTTTCTTTCTGCTTCTTTATTTCCCAGGAACCCGGCGAGTTTAGCGGTTGCCCATTCCGTATAGGCATATTCCAGGGTATGGGAAACAGACAAGCCGCCTGGCGTATAACCTTTCACCCCATTACCGAATTTCTCAGAGGAGTTGATGGCATAGGCCAGCGCTTTCTGTACATTGAAATTCCTGATCCCTTTTGCGTAAGCATCGGTGACCACGGAAATAGCGGGATTGCCCAGCATGCAGCCGCTATAAGCATTGAAGAATTCCCAGCGTTCGAAATATTTGTTACTGGTCTGATCGGCCAACTCTACCAGGGAGTTCACCATATCATTCACCACAACGGGATTGATAATTGTTTGGAGTGGCATCTGACTTCTGAACACATCCCAGCCACTGAATACAGTACGCTTGGTGAATTGTTTGGTACGATGTGTACGATGATCACCACCGGGGTATTTCCCATCCACGTCTGCCATGGCGCGTGGATCGATCATGGTATGATAGAGCGCAGTGTAGAATACCGTCTTTTTATCATCATCTCCACCTTCAACATTGAGTTTACCGAGTGCATTATTCCATAATTCAAACGCGTTCTTTTGCACCTGGTCAAAATCCCAGCCCTTTATCTCTGTCAGCAGGTTCTTTTTAGCGCCTTCGATACTTACCAGCGAGATCCCGGCCTTCATCAGCACTTGTTCCCCGGCGTTAGTTGCAAATTCAGTGTAGAAGCCGAGATGCTTACCTTCCTTCTCTTTCGATCCTTCAAATATTTCAGCTTTGGCGATCCTTTGCTGGTATTCATCGCTTTCAATATTCTCCCGTTTACGTGGCTGGTCATCCGGAATATTGGCGCTCCAAATGCCTGCTTTCTTCAAAGGCTTGCTGAACTGTGCATAGAAGTGGATGGTGTAATTCGCTTTACCATCTCCGTTACCCCAGCCACCACCATCAGGCGTGCATTGCATCCAGCCTTCAATGGTATGTTCATTCACCAGTTTTACGTATTGCAGTGTGGATGTACCTCCTACCCTGCGGGCCAGATCTATCTGGATACGGGATTGCTGATGAGCAGGAAAAGTGAAACGCAGCATACCGCTATGCGGAGCTGCTGTCATTTCAGCTTTGATATCGTGTTTGGTGAGACGCACACTGTAATAACCTGCGGAAGCCTTTTCACTGGCTTTATCGTAAGCAGAACGATAACCGCCTTTTTGTGGCGCATTCTCTTTGCCGGCTGCAGTTTCCAGCGGACCAGTAGCAGGCATCACCAGGAAATTCCCGAGATCACCGAACCAGCCCACACCACTCATTTGCGTGAAAGCGAACCCTTCGATAGTGGTATGCTCATAACTGTACCCGGAACCGTTATCGCCACCGGTGATAGTGTTCGGACTGACTTGCACCATTCCGAAAGGAGTGGCAGCGCCGGGAAATGTTTTTCCAAGTCCATGATAAACACCTGCCTTACCAGTACTTGTACTGGCGCCGATAAACGGGTTTACATAAGCAGCAGGTTGTTGCTGAGCGGATGCCATCAACATGGCCAGGATATTTGCTGAGAGAAATGCATATTTCTTCATACTTGATCTATTTAGCCAGGTTATGCAACCTGATCGTTCTTATGCCAAAACGTGGAGCAGTAACGGTAAAGGACACACTGCTTCTTGTTTTCTTCTTTGATTGAATTGTTTTGATGGACGACCCATCCAGGTTTTCCAGGGTAGCTTTTTTCACATTCATCGATATTTTAACGGTCACCACCGAGTCCATTGCCGATGCATTATAAAGACGCATCAGCAGGTCTTTCCCCTGAACGGTCATGCTGCTGAGTTCCCAGCCTTGCTGGCTGAACTGAACAAAGCTTTGATTGATCGCTGTTCCTTCAGTAGCCAGTAATGGTTCTGCAATTTTCACTCTTTCAGTTTCCAGTTGCGCTGCATCCCAGGGACCGGCATGAGGCAGCAGTGAATATTTGATACTGGTAGGCCCATCCACCGTATAGTCCCTTCCCCACAAACCCCTGCCGGAATATTGCACTACCAGCCCGGGCGGGTGTTCATTGCCATGTACATATGCGCTGGTGTGGTCTGTGAACAATGCCATTCCATTTTTTTCTTTTTCACCGGTTATATCCACCCAGTGCAGTATTACATTATTCCTGATACTATCCCAACTGTTGAAGAATGTATGGTCCAGCCTGCTGGCTGTAACATCGAAAGGCGCATTCTTGTGAATGACCTGGTTGGAAAGGTTTACCGGGAATAACAGCAAGAGTTTCTTTTCATCGTTATAGAATGCCTTGCGGTAATCTTCTGCTTTGTAATCCTGTTGCCCGTAATTGTCTCCCACCGGAATATTTTTTTCCCAGGCGATATGGAGATTACAATCGATTCGCGGCTCGCCCTGTGTGAGGGCAATGGTCTGAATGAAATACTGACCGGCTATCGTTCCGTAAATTTTTGCTTTTACGCGAAGCGGCCCCTGCTCAGTGATCTGCACCTTTACCCGTTGTTTTGCCGAACTGAGTTGCCCTCCATGTTGATGGAAATTTCCCTGCAATGTATTGAAGCCTGCGTCTCCCTGCTTCACCCATTCCCTGTTGTTCAGTTTCTTACTCACAAGACTTGTAATGGCGCCTCCTGCTGCAGGATCGATCACCAGGCGGTAGAGGTCCGTCTCCAGCACATACCTGCCATTTTCAACTGTGGCTGTTGCCCCGTTAGATCCGAAGGACTTATTATTGACCAGACGGAATTTTTGCGAGCCGGCAGCAGGCGCCTTCGCTTTGAAAAGAAGTTCCTTCTTCCCGGAATTTTCATTGGTGATATATTGAACGGGCAGCAGGTATTCACCTGATTCAACAGCAGTAATATTTTCCGTGGCCGGAACCGCCACCAATGCATGCTGGTCCACACCGCTTGTATTGAAAACGCTGATCACACCAGCTTCTGAATTGGCAGCAGGGGCAACCAGCAACTTCATGGATTCACTACGGATACTATCGCAGATCTGCTCTGCAGCTGAAGTCCAGTTACGCACTTTGTCTGCCCATGTATCTCCGCGATCACCGTTATACGGAACGATCCAGCAATCATGATGCTGTGCCAGCAACAATTTTTTCCATGCGCGATCGAAAGCGGCCTGCGGCCAGGCAAAGCCTGATCGTACAGCAGCTATGCTGGCCAGCTTCTCTGTTGCCACCAGCTTGTCTTCTACACTCCGTACCTGCTGTGCAATGCGCTGCAGTACCTGCGATCCCCAAACCAGGCTTACGAGGAGATCTTCCTGCGATAATTTCCAGTTGGTGGCCAGTTTGTGATCAGCAATCTTTTCAAAGTAATTCCGCCAGGTGATGTATTGTATATCTGTTCTTTTCCCAAGCCAGGGACCATTGCGCCAGCCTGCATCCTGTAAACACATGCCAACCGGATGCTTCACGCCATTGCGGAGCGCCGATTGAACATAGTCGCGGCCACTATTCCAGGCAATGGTTTGCCAGGTGGACCCTTTCAGCAGTTCCTCTGATGCATATCTTGGAACTGTGAGAATGCTGCTGCCGTCAGGACCGGTCCAGTTCACCAACTCACCGCCGTATGCGCGGGTATAACCTCCCCAACAGGTATTCGGGTTCTTCAGGGATGCATACCTGAAACCGAAGGATTTCAATACCTGCGGCAAAGCGCTGGTAAAACAAGGCTCTTCTGAAGAGTAGGTTTTGAAACTGATGCCGGGAAAATGTTCACGCAATTTCTGAATTCCAAAACTGAACTGCCTGATCATACTTTCACCGGAACCCATAAACAGGTAGCTTTGACCGAATGCGGGATTCACATACTCGATGCGGTCTCCAGCCGCCACCATTGCCTTCAGTGAACGATAAGCAAGTGGGTCTTCTGTGCTCACTGCATCCCAGGTAACAGGTTCTATCTCGAGATTTATCTTCCAGGAAGGATGTTGCCGCAACTGTTCAATGATGAATTTCGTGTAGCCTTCGGGGTAATGCCCCCAGATGCCCCCGTGATAGCCATCGATGAACCAGGATTGTTGAGCCGGAAGCGTGAAGCTATTCCCCATCACAATCGATGCCAGGAATAGCTTCTGTAAATACTTACGTATAACCATCAGGGTTATTTTATAAAAAACAGGGATCAGTTCAACTGCCTGATCTCACAATGCCTGTTCTTTGGTTGATTGATGGAATAGATGGTGCTCACCAGTACTTCTATCTGTTTCTGCCAGGCTTCCCGGATTGCGGGCACGCGGCTCTTCGAGTAGTTATCAAGATTGCCCCTGATCCATCCGTTCTCCTTTCCAAGCTCCTGCAGCAGGGCCATCGAATTCACATCATCTTTATTCAATCGTCCATGTTCTTTGAGAATATTGAATTCCACCCAGGCATGCTGACGGAATTTCCTTTCCAGTTCCCAGCGTTCTTCGTTCAGCAACATCACTGCTGTAGCCTGCTGGTACTGCGGTGTCCGGCTGATCTCCGCCAGGTTGACGCCTTCAGCCCACTGAGCGCCGGTGAAAATCCCCACCGTATCTTTATCGATCAACAGCAAATATTTTCTATCGGACTGTAATCCTTTTACCGTAAACATTTCACGGTTGAATTCCTTTGTGAAGTCCACGAGGTCCACCACTTCTGACTGCCTGGTGGTAGCGCCCCAGCCACGCGGCACAGTGTCCAACGGATAAGGTAAGGCTTTGGCCAGGTAATCGAATTGAACGGTTCCATTGGCAATTGCAAGATTGGTAACAGCGCTATTGGTGGCGCGTTGTATTCTTTTCTGTTTTGCATCCACCACAATATCCGCCACTTCCTTATTGGCGAGACCCTGTGCCTTCAGGAAGAGATAAGCCATCACCATATGACCGTCCTGACCAGGATGGATGCGGTCTCCACCACAAATGGTAAAAGTGGAATCCTTTTGCTGGAACTGCTGATTGATGGCAGTCATTGGACGGTTGAGATCAACAAATTCCCAGTTATTCTTTTTTGCGGCTGCTTCCTGGAATTCCGCTACTTTCAGCATGGCTTTGCTTTTGCCGGGATAGTAATTGCCTTTGCCCTTTGTGGTTTCATCATAGGGAGAAGAGCTCATGAGTATCTTCCGAACATTAGGCAATGCCTTCAGTTTCCTTTCTATTTGCTGGTAATTCCCGAAAGAGGTCTGTACGGCTTGGGCAGCCATTTCATCAGCTCCGGGTCTGAGGTATTCCATGTATTTGGTATCGTTCATCCCGAAAGTGAGTGCAATGGCTGTAGGCTTTTTGGGCAACACATCACCGTCGAAGCGGCCCAGGATCTGCGCTGCCACATCACCACCGATACCGGCATTGAAAACATCGATCCGCTGATTGGGGAAACGGGTCATGTAATAGAGCCAGATATAGGAATGATAATGTCCTCCATCTGTAATGCTGTTCCCTACAAATACTACGCGGTCGCCTTTTTTGAATGGCGCCACCTGGGCCTGCGCGGCAATACTGCTCAGCGATGCCAGGGCTACGAATGTTTTTTTAAGGATCTTGTTCATGTGCTTGAAATTGTGGGAGGCTGACTAAAGGGTCTGAGGNAAATTGTGGGAGGCTGACTAAAGGGTCTGAGGGCCGGCAGTCGCTCGCCTCCCGGCGAGTGACTTGTATTTGCTCGCCTCCGGCGAGCACTGTGTCGCCCGGAGGCGACAAAACAGAGGTCACTCGCCGGGAGGCGAGCGACTGGCAACACCCTAATAAAATGTAATAACACTTTTTAACCACCCCATTGAATGAAATGTAATCTCTGTACAATAATCTACAACCCGATCTGGATACCCAGGTTCACTACGCGCTGGTTAAGATAGGAATCCCCTATCGATCCACTGGCCACTTCCGGGTCCTGTTGATATTTTTTATAGTTGGTCCAGGTGAAAAGATTGTACCCACTTAAATAGAATCTCGCATTGTTCAGGCGAAGCGGTAACCATCTATCCGGCAACTGGTAACTGAGCTCAACAGTTTTCAGTCTGATATAATGTGCATCGATCAGCCAGAAGTCCGACATATAATTGCTGCCACTGTTCACACTGCCCGCATCTGTGGTGAGGCGGGGGAACAATGGATTGCCCGTATTATCGGGTGTCCATCGCTGTAAGTGAATGGGTTGGAACTGGCTTTTGAATGGCTCGATCCCACTGCCAACAATGCTGAAGCTGTAGTCATAAGCGCCCTGGAAAAGGACGTTCATGCTGAAACCTTTGTACCGTACGCCGAGCGTAAGTCCCACGTTGGTAGTATGGAGATTGGGTTTGCCGATGGCCGACATATCATTTTGATCGATGATCATATCGCCATTCAGGTCAGCGTATTTGAGGTCGCCGGGTTTTACTGCGCCGGAGATAGGCTTCGCGCTTTTTTCGATGTCTGCTTCATTCTGGTAGAAGCCGATGAATTTGTAACCAAAGGGCTGGTTGATTGGGTGACCGGTAGCAGCCAGCCAGGGATATCGTTGCGTGGCTTCATCCCGGTACAATACTTTGTTCTTTGCAAATGAGAACGTAGGTGTGATATTGAACTGCACTTCGCCGATCTTGTCCTGGTAAGTGGCAATCAATTCCCATCCGTGATTTTGTACACGGCCGATATTCACCGGCGCAGTGCCAATGCCCAGCACATTGGGAACAGAACCGCGGTACACGAGCTGATCGATCCGCAGATCGCGGAAATATTCCAGGGTGAACGACAACTTATCGTTCCACATATTCACATCCAGCGCATAGTTCTGTGATTTCTTTTTCTCCCAGGTAACATTGCTGTTGCCGAGCATGCCTTCGCGGATACCATTGCTGATGCCTGGCGTTTCGCCAAAGGAATAATTACCCTGCGGAATGTATACCTGCTCGTAAATATAACGATTACCATCAACCGCATCTGACCCTACCATGCCATAACCTGCACGGACCTTGAACAATTTGATGCCAGGGAACATCTTCTCGAAGAATGGCTCTGCCGCTATATTCCAGCCGGCAGACACAGCCGGGAACAATCCATAACGTTTGCTTCCGGCGAAACGGTCGGATCCATTATAACCCAGGTTCACATCCAGCAAATATTTCCGTTGGAAATTATACCCGGCAGAAAGACTATAACCTCTGAAGTTTTCAGCCACTCTCTCCTTGAAAGTATAACTGTTCTGATTGAACAGCACCATGCCCCGGACCTGGTGATCGCCGAAGATTCGATCATAGTTCAGGATAGCCTGGATGTTCACACGTTTGTCGGAGATATCGCTGCCGGCGCTCACTGCATAAGTGGGCATGCTGTAGCGGCCCCGGGGATCGATATTGTACTGGCCGGTTGCTGCATCATAATGATAACTGGGCGGCAGGTCGCGCAGCAGTTTACGCCATACATCCCAGGTACTGGCGTAAGCAATGCGGCCGGTCAGGGATAATCCGCGTAATACTGCATCGAGTTTTTGCGTACCTCCCACCAGGATGTTCAGATCATTCTGTTTGGTACGGGTGTATCCGGAAAGTGCAAGCCTCGCATTGAGCGTAGGCAGACTTTCCTTCGTATTGTACGCGTATGCATAACTGCCATTGGGATTGATGAAGGGAGCGGCATAGGGAGTGATCTTATCGAAATTGTAGATCTCCTCCATGATATTGCTGGTGTTGGGTGTATTGATCATTCCAAACCTACCGGTAACATCCAACCGAAGGCTCAATGTTTTGGTAGCCTGGATATCCAGGTTGGTGCGGAAATTGAAACGGCGGAAGAAATAGTTATTATTCAAATTCTCTCCACCCGCTTTTGAAAAATCTTTAATCGATCCATTCTGTGTGAGCGCTCCGAAAGAAGTGAAATATTTTACGGTATTGTTACCGCCGGAAATATCCACATTGGTATTGGCCTGGAGGGAATAGTCCCTGAACACGGCATCGTACCAGTTTACGTCAGGGTGACCGTATGGGTCTTCCCCGTTTTTGAAAAGTTCCATATCCTTCTGCGTGAAGAGCGGCTGCAATCCATCGTTGTTGCGTGCTTCATTCACCAGCAGGGCAGATTGATAAGCGCCGAGGAATTTGGGTTTCACGGTGGGCACCTGTGCCCCGGCTTCGGTACGTACATTGATGCGTGGCTTACCTGATTGTCCGCGGCGGGTGGTCACTACCAGTACACCATTAGCGCCTTTGATACCATAGATAGCAGTGGTGCTGGCATCTTTCAGGATAGAGATGCTTTCGATCTCATTCACATTGATCTGCGCCAACTGCACATAAGTGTATTCGATATCATCCACAATGATGAGGGGTTTATTACCCTCTGCATTGAGCGAGCTCACACCGCGGATAAAATAATCGGCTGCGTCACGGCCGGGCTGTCCTGATCTTTGTTGCGAAAAGAAGCCGGGCAGTCTTCCGGATAATGCGTTCTGTACATTGGCAGTGGGCACCAGCCGGATCTCTTCCGCTTTGATGGTGCTCACGGAGCCTGTATTGGTGATCCTTTGTTTTTTACCGAAGCCCACTACAATCACATCTTCCATGGCGTTGCGGCTGGCCTGCAGTACCACTTCCACATTGCTGAGTCCCCGTACATTCACTTCCTGCTGCACATAACCAACATTGGAGACGATGATGGTATTGGACTTCCCGCGCAGCGTGATACTGAAACGGCCATCAGCCCCGGCAGATACGCCATTGGCTGCAGCTCCTTTTTCCGTGATGCTCGCACTGGTTACCGGGCCGTTATCGTCTTTCACAACGCCGGTAACGGTGCGCTGCGCCAGCGTGAGCACGGGTATCAGCAGGATGCTCAAAATAAGCCCTATGGAGATCTTGTTCATAAACATGAATTAGCGATGGTTAGATTATTCCCAGCCGGGATTTTGTTTCATTTGGTGGTTCTTCGCCACTTCATCGTAACGCACAGGGAAGAGGTACATGGCAGGAGCCCGGAATTTAGTAGTGAGGATCTGCGTAACAGTATAAGTCCTGGCGCCACTGCTGCTAACGTCTATGCGCATCCCATGCAGCGGACTGTTCATCACCTGTTCAGCGATCTTCCACCTGCGGATATCCCAGAAACGATGTTCTTCAAAAGCCAGCTCCACACGGCGCTCATTGCGGATCTGCTGGCGCATCGCTTCTTTTGTGAGCCCTGCCGGCAGCTGGTAAGGATTGAGACCGGCACGCTGGCGGATGGCTTGCACGGCATTGTATACATCCTGGTCAGGACCTGCATACTCGTTCTGCGCTTCCGCAAAATTCAACAGCACTTCCGCATAACGGAACAGCATCACAGGATGCGGGATATCTGAATAGCTGGTTTGCGATTCGTATTCTCCCATGAACTTGCGCATGTAGTAACCACTGCGTGTTTGTTGTACGTTGGTATTGGGTTTATCCAGACCACCCTCGAAAGTTTGTACGCTCCTGTTGAGCCACTGCGCGCCATTGAAGAAAATGGTATAGGTAAGACGGGGATCACGGTTGGCATAAGGGAAATTGGCATCGTAGCCGGAGGCGGGGTCAGTGATCGGCAAACCATTGCTCATGGGGAATGCATCCACCAGTTCCTGTGTGGGGCTGGTACGCCCCTGTGATACCGCCGATGCATAACCGATCGGCGCATTGTTGGTCTCCACGTTCTTGTTGTTGCCGCTCACTTTGGCAAAGATCACTTCCCGGTTCCCGGGTGTGATGAAGATCTTTTTGAATTCAGGCAGCAAACTGAATTTATTGTAATCGATGAGGGCCCTGGCGGCTTCGGCGGCCAGGCGCCATCTTTCTGCATCGTAATTGGCGTAGCCGGTGAGCGGATTGCCTGCATCGATATTGCCGCCGTTGAAAAGCGGACTGGCGGCATACAGGAGCGTCCTCGCTTTGAGTGCCATCGCAGCGCCTTTGGTAACATAACCATAACGGGAATCTTCGATGGGGTCCTGCCAGCTGCTGTCTGCCACTTTATCGCATTCAGATACGATATAGTTCACCACTTCCTCAAAGGAGTTCCTGGGTAAGGCCAGGTCATCGCTCACCTGTCTTACCTCATCTCCCATCAGCGGTACGCCGCCGTATCTTTTCAATAATTCGAAATAAGCAAAAGCCCTGATGAAGCGCGCTTCAGCCCTCCAGGCTTTTTTGGCGGAACTGCCATCGGCCATTTTGATATTGAGCGGCACTTTATCGAAATTATTGAGAAAGATGCTGGCTTTGCGGATATTGCTGTAACAGGTGTTCCACTGATCATCGGGACTGTTGACGGAATTATAACTGCCTGTTGAAAGTCTTTGTACATCTGTAGCGCCGGTGGCGGAAGAGATGGCGTCATCGGAGCCGGCGTCCAGCAGGTCATTGCCCAGCCGGTTATAGCCATCCGGCAGGAATTTGTACAGGGCGCCCAGGAATCCCCTGGCTTTCACTCCCAGCGAGTCTTCCACATCCCATACATATTCTTCGGTGAACTGCTCCAGCGGAACATCTTCCCAGGTCTTCCTGCAACTGGCAGCAGTGATCAGCAGACAGGCCGCCAGTGCAATGATATTGTATTTTCTATATTGGCAAACCATAGTTCGTATACTTATAATTTGATATTGATACCGGTATTGATCACGCGCTGGATAGGATATTCCTTACCGCTCACTTCGGGATCTACCCGCCCGAATTCGGCCCAGGTGACCATGTTCTGCGCATTCACAAAAACCCTTACTGCACCCAGTTTCAGCCTTTTAGCCAACTGATACGGTAATGTATAGCCGATCTCGATATTCTTCAGCCGGATATAATCTGCAGAGTGTTGCCAGAAAGTGGTGTTCATGATATGGTTATTGGCATTGGCGCCATAGGTCAGCCTGGGATATGTGGCGGTATTGGCAGTCTCAGGCGTCCAGCGTCCGAGATGGTGATTGTACAGCGTACCATTCCGGTTCATGGCGCCGAATTCAAACTCCGTTTCCCAGGAGTTGAGGTACATCTTCCTGTTCTGTACGCCCTGGAAGAGCACACTGAAGTTGAATCCCTTATACCGGAAGCCGGCAGTGATGCCATAGAATACCAGGGGCTTGTTGCCATCGATATTTGTTTCATCAAACTGGTCGATGATCTTATCGCCGTTGAGGTCCCTGTATTTGATATCACCAGGCTGCAGCGTATAACCGGCAACAGTAGCCGAATTTTCCGCCTCTTCCTGCGTCTGGATGAAGCCATCCGCGATATACCCGAAAGTGGATCCCAGCATATTGCCTGTCCTTACATTCCAGGGGTAGCGGCGGCCGATCTCATCCATGAACAGGATCCTGGAATTGGCAATACTGGCAATGGCAGTGAGGTAATAATTGAAGCTTCGGATATTATCCTGCCAGGTAAGCGTGAATTCAGTTCCTGAAAACCGGTTCCGTCCGATATTCTCTGCGGGATAACTGTTACCTATAAGCGCAATATTGCGACCGCGCACCTGCATCAGGTCGAAATAATCATCTCGATAGTATTCAGCAGTCAGTTGCAGGCGGTTGCGCAATACGGCGATATCCACGCCTATATTCAGCTTATGTGCTTTCTCGGGCTCCGCATTCACATTCACCAATGGTCTTTCCAGCACGCCATTGAGCGGAACATTGGTGGTGCCCCAGCCATAGCTCTGGAACTCGTCCTGGAAAGCAGGCCTCCAGGTGAAATAGCCTATATTGGCATTGCCTGTAAGGCCGTAGTTGACGCGCCATTTGAAAGTGTTGAGCCAGGGAAGATTTTCGGTTATGAAAGCTTCCTTCGCCATATTCCATCCCAGCCCTGCAGCATAGAAAAAGTAGAAACGGTTGCCGGGCCTGTATCGATCATAGCCACTGTAAGTGCCTGCTGCTTCCGCCATATATTTCCCGTCAAAGTTGTAAGCGAGCTTTGCAGCGATATTGGTGTATTTGGAAGGCAGGTCGAAATTATAAGTGGTCTGCAACTGATCGAATAATGTCATTGCTTCTATATTGTGCCGGCCCACCTGTTTGGTATAGCCCAGTGATGCCTGGTAGAACCACGACTGTCCACTTGAAGTGATATCGAAATTATTCACCTGGTTGGTGATATTCCCATAGCGTGAATAACTGGTATCCGAACCATTCACATTCATCTGGAAAACGGGGCTCTGCTTGCTCCGGTTGATCATGGAAGACGTGAGCACGGATACATTGGCCTTTCCTTTGACCCAAAGACCAGGTACCCAGTTATCCAGTTTGTAGGTTACATCAACGGTTGACAATAATTCTTTATCGTTGTTGAGAATATAACCGGAGTTGGCCAATTGCGCATAGAGATTGGCAGGATACTTGGTGGTGCCGCCGAAACTGCCATTGGGATTCAGGATCGGGTAAGCGTTATTGGGCAGCAGCAGCATGTTCTGAAAGATGTTCTGGTATCCGGCGCCGGGCTGGTTGCCATCCTGGATGCGGCCAAAGATCTGCAAGGCAACATTCAGGTTCTTGTTGAGATCAACGTCCACTTTTGTATTGATGAGGTAACGCTTCAATTGCAGCAAAGTATTATAGCTATTGTTGCCGCCTTCCCGGAACATGCCCTGCTGGTCTGTGTAGTTCAGTTCCACCAGGTAACGGGCCACCTTTGATCCGCCTGAGATATTGAGGGAATAGCGGCTGAGCATGGAATGTTTGTTCAGCATTTCATCCTGCCATTTCACATCGGGATAACGATAGGGATCACTGCCATTCCTGTAGGCTTCGATATCTTCTTTGGTATACACCGGCGCCTGACCGCTGTTCACGAGGGCTTCATTCAGCAGGTAGGCATACTGGTAAGAAGGTAATGGATCCAGCAGGCCGATCGGGGATTGCACGCCTGTCTGGGCCGTAAAAGAGATATGAGGAGCTCCCTGGAGAGGCTTCTTTGTTGTGACGAGCAAGATGCCCCGTGAACTTTTTTGTCCGAGCAATATACCGGAGAGCGCATCTTTCTGAACGGAGATGGATTCGATGGTTTCGGGGTCCAGCGCAAAGATGTCGCGCTGAACGCCATCGATCACCGTCACCGGATTTTGTCCACGCAAGGAAAGGAATATTTCATTGTTATCGGTTGAGCTGGTAGCGCCGATCAGGGATTGATTGGGAATATTGAAGAGCAGCTCACCCTGTGTGATGGGGGAAGATGATAATCCTCCCCAGCCATTACCCTGTTTGGTGAAGAGGCCGGCGAGTCTTCCCGGCAACGCATATGCGTAAAGCGATGCCGGTGTAGTGATCAGTTGATCATTGTATACAGTTGCTGTAGCGCCCAATGCTGTGGCGCTGTTCTTCTCTCCATACAATACCCGAATTTGATTGGCAGGTAATGGCTGGGGCGTCAATCTCACTTGCAGTTCGGTACCTTCTTCCACTTTGATTTCAGCCAGGAGGAAGGAGGGATGTGTGATCACCAGCAGGTTTTCTGCACGGGCATCAATTTCAAACGATCCTTCTGAATTGGACAATACAGTAATACCTGACTGGCTCACGGTAATGCGGGCGCCTGCCAGCGGATGTCCGTAATTGTCCAGCACTTTGCCCTTGATGGCAGTGGTAGCAGCGGATTGCGCTTTTACTGCCACAGGCAGGAAGAGCAACATCAGGCAGCAGACCATGAAGATATTTTTACAATACCTGGCAGACATATGAATTGATTTAGCGATGGTAGTTTGGTTAAGACCTCTGTTATTACTGGCAATTGAATCTAAAAACGAATGGGTCGCCGGTATTTCCCTGTTTCAATACTTTGATGGTCCCCGTTACATCGGTGTAGTAGTATTCCATCCTGTCGAGGGTCTGGTCTTCCCGCAGGTTGAAATAACTGCGCGGCCAGAGATCGATCCTCCATTTCTTTCCTCCCAGTTCTGTGAGTGCAGAAGCAGGTTGCTGACTGCACACTTCTATCACTTCATTATTGGTGGTATAGGCTTTGGCGCAAAGGAAAACCTTATCTGCACCGCTGAGATCAGTGGTAATGGCATCCTCATCATATTTGAAAGTGATAATATCATTGTCGGTGGCGGACGAAGGCTGAACAGCGCTGATCTGTGGACTACAGAAATCGATCAGCTCACCAACGCCATCCGTTACTTCCAGGCAGTCTGTGAACCATTTGCCGTAGAATTTCGGCTCACTGAGTTCCTGTGCGCTGCTGGCGCTGAAATAACCGAGCTTCACGCGAAGGTTCTCCGGTCCGGCTTTCACCTTGATGGTAACAGTGGCATTGATCTCTGCGATATCACTCATGTCGTAAGCTAAGTCTGACTGGAAAACCACCCATTCCAGGTCATTGATATAATTACCGCCGATGCCTATGCGCTCCATGATGGCTTCCGGCCATTTCTGACTGGATCCCCAGGGCGTTGCATTGGCAGGCACCGGGCTCATGGTCCCATTGGCGAATGAACTGGTATAAAACATGCGCATGTTCTCGCGTGCATTCCAGCTCTTCGGCGCCATGAACCCGATGATGAGCCGGCTCTGTGGCTGTGTCCAGTAGGGATCCATCCAGGCTTTCACTTCAATGGTAAGTGTATCACCGGCTTTTACGGTACCCGGGTGAGATACGCCGCGGATCTCGATACAACTGGCCACCACAATGGCTACCACCAGTGTGAGGTAGAAGAGCTGCTTGAAATTCTTTTTCCTGAGCAATCGTTTCATGTTGCAGTGTTTATGCTATTGCAGTGGTTCGAGAGTGTATTCGTATTGGTTTTGATGACAGCCCGGACTGAAGATCAGCACCAGGTTCCGTTTTCCTTTTACAACGGGATAGCGGAACCCGGGCTTCAGGGCGCTTCCGCCATCAGGAGTGAATGAAAGTTCCATAGGGTACTGGGGATCGTCGAATTGCCATTTGCCATTTTTATTCACCAGGAAGGGTACAGGATTATCGATAGTATAGGAATCTTGTGTGAAGTTGATACGGAAGGACGCGAAGTTGAAACGGTTGGTCATATCTTCTCCATTGCGGACCACTTTCACGATCTTCCAGGCGCCGGTGAGCGGCTTATTGGATTCAGTGAAATGCATCTCCTTCTCTTTTTGACAGGCAGCGATAACCATCGTTATCGCTACCATCAGAATGCTTATCCATTTTTTCATGGGAATTCTTTTTGATGTTTTACCAACCGGGGTTCTGTAAGAGTTCAGGTGATTTGGAAAGCTCGCCCTGTGGCAATGGCCAGAGGTACATGGCATCACGGAAAACATGGGTACGAACATCGATGGTCTGGTAGTTGTAGTTGCCCCCGTTCTTAGTGATCTCTGTTCCGTGCATTGTCTTGTTGTCTGTTTGTGGTGCGATCTTCCATCGGCGTACATCCCAGAACCTGTGCTCTTCGAATGCCAGCTCTATCCTGCGTTCGGCCTGTATGACGGCGCGCATCTGATCTTTCGTGAGGCCTGCCGGCAACTGGTAAGGGTCAAGTCCTGCGCGCTTGCGGATGGCTTCCACTGCTTCGTATACTTCGGGCACTGCACCATCTGCTTCATTCAATGCTTCAGCATAATTGAGGAGTATCTCTGCATAACGGATCAGCGGAAAGCAGCGCTCGGTTTCGGTGAAATTGTTGGGCACCACATCTTCCTGCAACATCTTGTTGATGTAAAAGCCGGTATTGGTGCCGATATAGATCGCATCCTGCGGTGTACCTACGTATGTGTATACAGGTTGTTTGGGACCATTATTGATCCATACCAGGGATTCATTATGAATAATGGAATAATTGAATCGTGGATCACGGTTATTGTAGGGATGAGTGGGATCATATCCCGAGCCTGCTTCTGAAATGGATTTTCCATTGCGCATAGGGAATGCATCGGCCATCTCTTTGGTAGGATTGGCGCCATCACCGGCGCCGCGGCTCGGCGGCAGCCACATGCCTTCCAGCTCACGGTTCTTGTTACGCATGCCCTGCAGGATATGCTCATCATTCTTACGAAGCGTGAAGAGTTTGTAAAAGCCATAACCAGGCGCAGTGGTATTGTCTTCATTGAGCTTGTACAGGTTCAGGTCCATCACGTCTTTGGCTGCCTGCGCCGCCAGCCGCCAGCGTTCAGGGTCCGCAGTGGGATATCCGGTAATGGAGCGAAGCGGTTCCGATGCAGCGATCTGTCCGCCATTGAAAAGAGGACTGGCGGCATACAGCAGCACGCGCGCTTTCAATGCACGCGCCGCACCGGAAGTGATCCTTCCATAATTATTGCTGAACTGGGAAGGCAGGAGATCAGGTATGGCCGTGTTCAGTTCAGATACGATATAATTGATACAGTCTTCGAAATTATTGCGCTCAACAAGGATGGGAGCATCACCGGTATAGATGGTATCCCCAACCAGCGGTACGCCTCCATAATGTTTTACCAGGTTGAAATAATACCAGGCGCGGAGAAAACGGGCTTCCGCTTTTGCGTTCGTCTTCAGTGAATTCGCGATGGGTGCTAAAGGAAGATATTTGAAGAATACATTCACGCGGCGGATATTGGCATAGGATGTATTCCAGGCATCTCCTGCTGCCCAGGCATTGGAGTTGATGCTGCCGGTAGCCCATTGGATATAAGTGCTGGAACTGTTGGAGCCCGGGCCTTCAGCCTCATCGGAAGCGGATTCCAGACCGGCTCCGCCAAAACGGAAAGGATTGAAGCTATAAGCGATATCTGCATAAATGCCCGTGAGGAACTCCATGGTGCGGGCGCTGTCTGAGAATACAGATCTTTCCGTAAGATCTGAAGTGGCGGTCTTATCGAGGAAATCGCCTTTGTTGCAGGCAATGGCCGTTACAAACAAAGCAACGCAGGCGGTCAGTTTCAAATTTGTCATAAGCAAGCTATGATTCGTATGTATATGTCACATGGGAAAAGCACTACCGCCATCGGTAATAAAAAGAAGCAGGGTGATAAGTGTGTGCAGTCGGGTGTGGCCAGTCGCTCGCCTCTGGCGAGTGACTTTTGTTTAGTCGCCTCCGGCGACGCGGTGTTCGCCGGAGGCGAACAAATACAAGTCACTCGCCAGAGGCGAGCGACTGGCCACACGCTGCTATTTACTGCCGGCTCCCTGCTATTTATTGTAAGCCTCAACCAATAGCTTGAAATTACCGGAAGGCAGTAAGGTTGTATCAAAGCTGATCCGGATGGTTTTGGATTCTCCTTTCAGCAAAGTGAAATAGTTGTCGTTCATGATCGCTGGTAATATTTGTTCCCCGGTTGCTGCATCGATGGCCTGCACGCGGATGGCGAATGCAACGCCCTTTCCTCTATTCACGATATCCGCTTCTATCACAGACCGGTTTCCTTCTGTTGTAAGCCTGGCGCTTGTTTTAAGAGATGCCTTCGGCAACTTATTAAGCGCGGTATAATCAGACGACTTATTGCTCCTCCAATAAAAATTATCAGAAAGCAGTTTGCCCTGCTGATCTGTAAGCAGCAATTTGATGAACTGCATTTCCTGGAGAGCATTGCTGCGGTCCCGGCCATACACTTCAAGATCATAGATGGAGTAACCCCAATCGGAAGCCCTTTTGATGCCCTGCATTTTTACATAGCGCGTACGTACAGGCTTGAAACTAATTTGGTCTACTCCACCTTTTCCATTTTCCGTTTTATAAACATCTGTCCAGATCACGGCATCGTCAGACACCTGGATCCTGTAAGCCTTCGCATAGGCGGATTCCCAGTTGATCGTAACGGCTGCAATCTCCTGCTTCTCTCCAAGATCTACATACACCCACTCATCGTCTGTATACTTACTGCTCCAGCGGCTTCCACTGCTGCCATCGGACACGGCACCCGCATCACCGGCTTCAGGTGAGAAAGAACTGGCGACGGCTTTTGTTTTATAAGCGATATTATCGATACTGAAATTGATATCGAAGCAGGGCGTGGCAGCATTAGCCGCAGCATCGAGGGTTATCTCCTTTCCATATTGCTTCGCTTCTTTCCCATCCAAGGTATACACGATGGCTTTGGCTTTCACCTTTTCCAGTTTGTTCAATGTGGTATTGATCAGCTTCACGGAATTATCGGCATAGCTCCATTGGATATGAACAGGCTCATTGGCTTTCTTCACACCGAAGTAAGCGCCGGTGAGATCGTAATAGTAATCATAGGTCTGCCATACCATGGACGGATAAGCGCTCTGGCTCATCCATGTCATGATGCCGGAAGCATCGTTCCACATATGATGCAGCCAGCCTTCGTACATGGCTTTGTTGGTTTCGAGATTCACCAGTTGCGCTTTGCGGCAGAAATCTTCTATGCCGGTTGCAGCTCCATAACTGTTGTTGATGGTGTTCACATAATTATCCGGGCCGGCATTGAAAGCGGATTTGCCGAAGAAATGTTTATCCCACATCTCATTGCGGGGCCACCATTTGTCCCGGGGCATGAATTTTTTGAAACTCTCAAAGTTGGTGAATACAGCGGTACCGATCTCTGTGCGTAAGCCCCAGCCGGGATTGCCTCCAAAGCCTCCGGGATATTTGGTGAAATACCATTTGGGATGGAAGTTCACCCAGGGGCCACTTCCTGTTAATGCGTCGGAATGGGAATTGGCATGATACCAGCGATCGCCACCATCAAATGCCTGTACATTTTCGCGCAGCCATCCATTGAGTGGCGGCAGCGGGTAGCCTTCATTATCGCCGCACCAGAGCGCAATACTTGCATGATTGCGAAGCCTTTTGATCTTCTCCACAGCATTGTGATTGAAGGCAAAAACATCAGTGGGCAGGTTGGGATGGGAGTTGAGCCAGAAATCGTCCCAAACCATGATGCCATATTTATCACAGGCATCATAGAATTCTTCATCGGTAACTGAACCGATCCAGTTCCGCACCATATTGTAATTCATTTCACGATGCAATTGCATTTTCAGATCGTATTCATTTCCGCGGCAACGCAGGAGGTATTCACTCATGCCCCAGTTGCCTCCCTTGATGAAGATCCTTTCACCATTCACACTGATATGTAATACGCTGCCAAGTGTATCGTAGGTATATTTCCTGATACCAAATTTGATCTGCCTGCTGTCGGAGACTTTTCCATCCACGGAGAAGGAAAGATCGATGGTATAAAGATGCGGTTCTCCATATCCGTTAGGCCACCAGAGTTTAGGGTCCCTGATGAGCAATTGTCTAAAATCGGCTGTATCGAAAACTTGCCGGATGGTCTTGCCTGCCCCTATATTCAGGTTACGGCTGAAACTGATATTGCCCGGCTGGATGGTGCCGGTGAATACACCTTTCAATTCTTTTCCGGAATTGTTGAACAGGTCAAGCGATACATTCACCAGACCGTCTTTCTCTTTGGTAAGGTCAGTACGGACCCAGGGATCTTCCAGCGTTACGCTTCCTGTAGTGGTGAGGTATACATCATCTGTGATGCCCTGTAGCAATCCGGGAACGGATGGCATCCAATCCCAGCCATCGCTTGAAATATATGTAGGGCTGGCAAGATTGGGTACAGGTAAGGTTGGCCAGTAAACGAGCACAGCCAGTACATTCTTTTTATCCGCCTGCACCAGCTCCGTGATATTGAATTTACCGCGGTGCATGAATCCGTCGAGCAGCCCTAGGCGAACGCCATTGAAGAACACTTCGCCTTTGCGGTTAATGCCTTCAAAATTCAGCCAGATGGTTTGGCCTGGCTGATTGAAAATATTGAGTTCTGTACGGTACCAGAAATTCTTATTGTATTTGGATTTATCTACCTGGTAGATATTGTCGCCATAGTTGGGATCCTTCTCCAATCCGGCTTCCACATAGGAAGTGAACACGGCTCCAGGAACCAGGGCTTTCATCCAGTTGCTGGTATTGAAACCAGGCGAATAGAGCTGTACACTGTCTTTTCCAATGGCCGACTGCGGTATGAGTTTCCATTCCACCTGGTCACTGTTGAGGGATTGACGGATTTGCGCCTGGAGGGATACGGATGCCAGCGCTATTATAAGCGAAGTGAATATTGATCTGAACATAATACTATTTATCGTTTAGGAGCAGAAAGTGAAAATGGACGGTCGGTTTCGGCTATGCCACGTTGTTGGTTCGGCTGATTGCCCATTTCAAATTTGAGATGGCCACCGTTTTCCAGGTCGCCGTACGTGATGTAGTTCTTCGTGTGTGCCTTCCCGTTCAAAGTTGCGGATTGGATGTATACATTCTCTTTATTGTTACCAACGGCCTCGATGATGAACTTTTTTCCATTTTCCATGGTGATGGTGACTTTTGGAAAAACCGGACTGCCCAGCACGTATTGATCGGTACCCGGACAAACACTGTAAATACCCAGCGCGCTCAGTACATACCAGGAAGACATACCGCCCTGGTCTTCATCTCCCGGAAATCCTTTTTCGGAACTGTTGTACAGTTTTTCCATTACCTGCCGTACATGGTATTGTGTTTTCCAGGGTTGTCCGGCATAGCTGTAGAGATAGATCATATGCTGGATAGGCTGATTGCCATGCGCGTATTGGCCCATTCCGGCCAGCACCATTTCTTTCATTTCATGGATCATGGTTCCGTAAGTGCCGTATTTCACGGTATTTGGAACAGTGAAAACGGAATCGATCTTGCTGGTGAATCTTTTATCGCCTCCTGTGAGATTGATGAGTCCCTGCACATCGTGGAATACAGACCAGTTGTAATGCCAGGCATTACCTTCCGTATATGGGCCTCCCCATACATATGGGTCGAAATCCGGTTTCCAGCTGCCGTCATTCCTGCGGCCACGCATGAAACCGATGGTGGAATCGAATACGTTCCGGTAATTGTACATCACTCTGCCGAAAATCCCTTCATAGAATTTATTGCCTGTCATCCGCGCCAGTTGCCAGGCGCAGAAATCATCGTAAGCATATTCCAGTGTTTGCGCAGTGGAGCCTTCAGATTCGGGATAAGGAACGAAACCCAGTTGCCAGTACTCTTTCCAGCCTGCCCTTCCATTGGCGCCGCCCCAGGGTCCCTTATTCATGGCCTCGTGTGCATAGGCTTTCAACGCTGAATCCGGATTGAAACTGCGGATGCCTTTCACCCATGCATCGGTGAGCAGTGAAATGGAATGATTACCTACCATACCACCGGTTTCGCCGGGGAACGACCAGCTGGGTAACCAGCCACATTGCTTTTGTGCATCCAGCAAAGCCTGCATATAACGGCCCTGCATAGCCGGATGAAGGATATTGGTCAGCGGGAACTGTGAACGGAATGTATCCCAGAACCCGTTATCGGTGTACATATAACCTGTATGTACTTTGGCATCGTATGGGCTCCAGTAGTACGGGTTTCCATTTTTATCGTATTCGAAGAACTGGCGGCTGAAAAGATTGGCGCGAAATAAACAACTGTAAAATGTTGCTTTCTGTTCTTCGGTCCCCCCTTCCACCAGTACACGCCCCAGCAGTTTGTTCCAGACCACAGCCGCATTGGTTTTGGTTTGCTCCAGCGATTTATGTGCACCCAGTTCCCGCTCCCAGGTAACCTGAGCCTGTTCAGGACTGATATATGAACTGGCTACACGCGCCTGCACTTTCACGCCCTTCCTGAACTTGATATATGCGCCTTTTCCATCGCCTTCGGCATCCGATGCACCTGGCTGGATGCTATTGTTCCTGTTTTCCCATGTTCCCCAGGCTTCGAAGGGCTGATCAAATACGATCACGAAATAGTTCTTAAAGGATTCCGGCGCAAAACGCTGGTTGTTCACATAGCCGATGATCTTTCGCTCAGCGGGAATGATAGTGACCCTGCTTTGTTTGGTGTAACCATCCAGCACTATGTATGCATCCTTTCTTTTTGGAAAACTGAAACGCAGGTGCGCACCTCTTTCCGTAGGCGATATTTCAGTGCTGATGCCGTTATCGAATTTCACTTTGTAGTAATGCGGCTTCGCTGATTCATTGGCGTGAGAAAAGACTGCAGCGCGCTTGTTCTGGTCCACTACCAGTTCCCCGACCTCCGGCATGAGCGAGAACACACCATAATCGCTTACCCAGGGACTGCATTGATGAGCCTGTTGAAATCCGCGGATGGAATTCATGGAATACTGGTATTTCCATCCTTCCCCGTTCTTCCCGGTCTGCGCGGCCCAGGTATGCATTCCGTATGGCAATGCTGTTGTGGGATAGGTGTTGCCCCAGCTCAGTTCAAATTTAGAATCTGTACCCTGTAAGGTATTTACATATTGTACCAGTTCCTGCTGCGCAAAGGCAGTATTGGCAAAGCAACTGGTCAGTAAGCAATAGCAGAGCTTCCGGATATAACCTGATCTATTCATACGAATATATGTCACATCAAAAGGGCTACACCGCTATAGGATGATTGAAGGTAACTGTGCGGGATGTTTGCTATTTACACTGTTTACTGCCGGAGATATAATATTGATTGACGCCTTTTCCGGCGCTGATCTCGCTGCCATTGATGAGTGCAAGCATGTCCAGGATCTCTTCCAAAGTGGTGGAAGGAGTAAAACTGGCGGTGATGGAACAATTGCCGATACTGGCATCGCGGAAGATGAGCTCTGCACGGAATTTCCTTTCGAGGCGTTTGGCCACATCGCTGAATTTCATATCGCGGAAAATTAATTGTCCGCTGGTCCAGGCCATCATATCATGTGCCGCGGTGCTGTCTTTGCTGAAGCTGCCATCGGCCCGGCAAACGATGCGTTGATCGGGCAATAACTGGCTTAATATTTTATCAGCATTACGCACTGCTACTTTTCCACTTTTCACGATAACGGTAATCCTGGAGGAGGAATCGTAAGCGTCGATATTGAAAGCGGTGCCCAGCACCTGCGTGGTGATATCACCGGTATGCACTTCGAATGGTTTTGCTTGTTGTTGCGCCACATCGAAATAAGCTTCTCCCTTCAACCATATTTCCCGTTTGCCATTGGAGAAAGCTGTATCGTAACGGATGGAAGAACCGGCGTTCAGCCAAACTTTGGAACCATCAGGCAGGCGGCTCTCACGCACATCGGTGTTCGTTTCCACTTCCTTCCAGACAGCCACCAGCCCTGGCGCAGCAGACCTGCTATTGAAAAAGTAAAAACCTCCCAATCCCAGCAGGGCCACCACTGCGGCGGCTATCCACCATTTGCGGTTATTGCGGCGCGGCACTTCGTATATGGGGGCCGCTGACTGCACTTCGCCTGATTGGATCTTTTGCTCGATGGAGCGGAACAATTGTGAACCTACCGCAGATTTTTCCTGCGTATCCATTCCTTCAGTAAGACCAGGCACCTCATCCTGCGCAGCATACCATTGATCGAGCTCCTGTTGTTCCAACAGGGTTGCCTGGCCACTGAGTACCTTATCGATCAACTTCTGTAATCTTTCTTGTTCCATGCAGGATGATGATTTTCGGTTCCACTACAAAAATATCTGAAGCAGTCTACTTGAGCAAAGGGTTTTTCTGCACCTCGCTCAGGGGAATGGGCAACAGGAGGTCCTTTTCTGAAAATGGACGCACGTGATTCGGCGCCTGGTAACCGATCAGGTCCACTATCTGCCCGGTTTCAGTGTTGAGCGCCTTGCGGGTCCGCAACATATCGTACCAGGTCTGCCATTCAAAGCACAATTCCCAAAAACGTTCTTTGAGCACATCGCTGACCCGGAGCTGTGCTGGTTTTGCACTGCCGGGAAAAGCGCGCTGGTGCACCTGGTGCCAGGCATCGATCGCAAAGGCATTGCCTGTAATTCCCCCATCCAGGCTGGCCCTTGCCTCGGCGCAGATCAATAACAGGTCTGCATAGCGCAGGTAAGAAAAATTTTGTCCTGTTTTCCCGATCTGCTCCGCCTGCTCATCCCAGTATTTGAAGATCAGCGGCACTGGCAACGGGATAATATTGGAAGGATTGTTGAACTCAGGATATTCAGTAAAAAAGAAAACCTGCTCACCTTTACGCTGGTCGGCGGCATCGAAGGATTGATAAAATTCCTGGCGGGGCGCCAGCGCTCCTCCGTAGGCAGGTTGAATGGTGATCGGCAGATCAGGGAAAGGCATCAGCGCAAAATGCATCAAATTGCCGGCAGTTGCCAGATCACGCTGCAACATAAAAATATGTTCGCGTATATTCTTCAGCGAATTTTTCCGGAGGTCCGCGTAATTGTCAAACAAAGAGAACTCCTGACTGCTGATCACTTCCCTTGCTTTATCAAATGCCAGTTGATAATAAGTATTTCCTTTTCTCAGCGGATAACCGGCCATAGTGATGTACACTTTTGCCAGCAGGGATTTCACAGCGCCCAGCGATACACGTCCTGATGCATCGGTCCAGGACAATCCTGATTGCTCCGCCATTTTCAGATCAGCCACGATCTGATCATAGATCTCCTCCTGCTTCGCTTTGGGAATATGTACATTGGTAAAATCCGTAGTGGGCGTTGTTTTCAAGGGAATGTCACCAAAGAGCCGTACTCCCATGAAATAATACCAGGCGCGGAGAAAATATATTTCGCCGAGGAATTTCTTTTTTGCTGCTTCTGTAAGGAAGGTGGTCCGTGACAAATTTCCGATTACACTATTACAGTTTTCTACGGGATAATACACGGCCTTCCACCAGTTTTCAAGATAACCGTTTGCCGGATCGATGGGATCCAGGCGGAGGAACTGGTTATCGGCATTACCTCCCGGCCGCAGGCGAAAACTGTAACCAGTAAGGTATTCCAGCAGGAAAGACGGGCTCACAGCAACTCCGATATCCGTTGTGAAAATATCATCCAACCCTGTATAGGCGCCATTCACAGCCGCCTGTACCTGTTCTTCCGTGGTATAATATTTATCCGGACTAATGAACCCGGCAGGATCTTCCTCCAGGAATTTGCTGCATCCAACGCTCAATAGCATAGTCACACCAATCAATATTTTAACGGATTGCTTCATATACTTTCCATTAAAAAGTTACCTGCAACATCAGGGATATGGTTTTAGGTTTTGGATACTGGTACACATCCACTCCCTGGTTGAGATCGCTGTCGAAGGAAGTGGTTTCAGGATCAAAGCCTTTGTATTTCGTGAACAGGAAATAGTTTTCCGCATTGATGCCGATGGTACATTTTTCCATTTTTAATCGTTTCAACAAAACAGATGGCAGTTCATATTGAACAGCAATATTCCTCACCCGCACAAAACTCCCATCTTCGATGTAATAGTTGTCCATTTCGTTCTCACCTCCATCGGACTGGAGCCTGAGCTGTGCCAGGTTTGTCTGTTGCTTCCCAGGCGTCCAGGCGCCGAGGATGCTGGAATAACTGTTCACGCTGGAGGTATGGCTTTCCATGATGAAGCGTGTAAAATTGGCCAGCTTATGCCCGATCATACTACTTACGTCAACGAACACACTAAACTGACTACTACTGAAAGTATTGGTGAAATCGATCTGGTAGCGCGGCAATTTGCTGCCAAGCGGCATACGGTCGCCTGCATCCTTAGATTTGTTCCCGTTAAGGTCAAGCCATTTCACATCTCCCGGCTTTCTTCCGAACACGGCGGCTTCTGCGGCTTCGGCAGTGCTCCAGGTACCGGTTCGATAGTATCCGAAATATTGATCGGTGGGTTGCCCTTCCATGATGCGCCCTGCCCAGTTGTAAATGATATCTCCGTTGAGTTGAAGTACTTTGGAACGGTTCAGGAAAAAATTGATGCTACTGGTCCAGGCAAAGTTGGGGCGGGTAATATTCCTTGTTCGGATACTGAGTTCCAGTCCCTGGTTGCGGATAGAACCAATATTATCATAGATGCCACCAAAACCGGTAGTGGCGGGTAATCGTTTTATATACAGCAGATCGGTTGTGCGTCGGCGGTATAATTCGGCTGTGAAAGCGATCCGATCGTTCAGCAGGCTGGCATCGATACCGATATTCAACTGCTGGCCCCGTTCCCATCTCAGATCCTTGTTGCCGGGATTTGACAATACCACAGCAGGCTGCAGTTGCCCTCCGAATACTACCTGTGTAGGATTGAGCCGTGACAAGGTAGCGTAATTACCGATCTCTGCATTACCCGTTACACCCAGGCTGGCCCGCAGTTTCAGGTAACTAACGGTGTTAAGCCAGCGCTGAAAGAATCGTTCACCGGAGATCAGCCAGCTTGTCCATACAGCAGGAAAATAACCGTATTTATTGTTGGAACCAAAGCGGGAAGAGCCATCTGCCCGGAAGGAAGCCCCCGCGAGATACCGGTTATCATAATCGTATTGCACACGGGTGAAAAAAGAATTCATCTGGTTTTGCTGCCTGTCGGACCCCGGTTGCTGCCTTACCGTACCTGCGCCGAGATTATTGTAACTGAAAAAATCGTCGAAGAAATTCTCGGCCCCGGCAAAAGTGGAAGTACCTGCATTGAAGTACCAGCTTGCACCGGCCAGTGCATTCAGCTTATGCTTTCCGATCCGGTCATTGTACATGATATAATCCTCATTTGTCCAGGCGCCGGCATTACCGTTGACCCTTTGTGCAATTCCATTTTCCAGATCAGAAAATCCGAACACATTTTTCCCGGAATAATAATTGTTGTAAGATCCGCCCAGCTGTCCGCTGAAAATGGTGACGAGATCGAATTTCCTATTCAGGTGAATGGTGCCGGTGATATTGCCCATCACATAGGTTTGACCGGTCACTGATTTCACTTCATTCAATAAGCGGATCGGGTTCTCGGAATTTTCTGCACCGGGATAATCGCCTTTACGGCTCCAGGACCCGTCACTGTATTTTACAGGTATGAATGGAAGGTATTCATACATTTCACGGATGGCATTGAAGCCAAGCGCATTGAGATCTACATTGCGGGACTGCAATCCCCCGCCGCTCAGGATGGCCTTGAAATTCAGCCAGGGCTTCACTTCCCAGCCAAGATTGGCAAAGAGGTTGATCTGCTGAAGTGAGCTGTTCAGCATGATGCCTTCCTGTCTTTTGTAGGATACATTCACCAGGCTGGTCATATTGTCTTTACCTCCTGTAAAAGTGAGGGAGCTGTTGGTGGAGAGGGCAATCCTGGTAGCTTCTTTTTGCCAGTTGATATTATAGCGGGGCCTGCCATCGGGATTGAACAATTCACTTTTTCGTGCGAAATCATTGGCGGGATCTTTATGCGGCGCCAGCCTGCCGGGAACATAGGCATATTGTCTTTCTATCATTTCCAATGCGCCTTTTGCATCCAGCAAATCGATCTCGCGTGCGAGTGTTGCTAGGCTGATGCGGTTGGAGAAAATGATATTCGACCTGTTCTTCAAACCTTGTTTGGAGGTCATCAATATTACACCATTGCTGCCCCTCGATCCATAGATAGCGGCGGAGGCTGCATCTTTCAGGATGTCCACAGACTGTATGATATTGGGATCGATGAGCATCGGATCGAGCCCAACAATTCCATCGAGAACAAATAAAGGAGTATTGGATGCATTGATGGAACCGGTGCCCCTGACCCTGATGGAAGGATTGCTGCCTGGTTTCCCTGAATTGAGCAGGATGCTGGCCCCCGCCACTTTTCCGGCCATCGCTTCAACAATATTCATTGAAGCGGCGCGCTCACTGAGTTGTGTAGCCGAAACCGTGGAGATGGCGGTTGATACTTTTTTCCGTTGCAGATTTCCATAACCGATCACGATCACATCGTCCAATGCCTGGCGGCGGTTTGGACTGAGTACGATATGTAAGGGCTGACCAGTGATGGCCACCGTGATCTCATCAAACCCAACCGAGCTGATCTGAAGGCTTCCAGACCTGGCAGCATTGATCACGAAATTCCCCTGCTCATTGGTAACCGTGGCGCGGCGCGAATTTCCGGCCACTATTGTTACGCCTGGTAATGGTTGTGCGGTTGCATCCACCACTCTGCCGCTGACGAGAATATATTTATCTGGAGCCGGAGCGGCAACATCTTCTTTTATCAGCACCAGGATATTGTAGCCACGCTGTTTGAACTCCAGGCCTGCAGGCAGCAGTTCGCGCAGCGCCTGTTCCACACTGATCCGTTTCCGGGTAATGGTAACTTTGTCTGCTGCTTTGAGCTCTGCACTATTATAAACGAAACGGAATTGTGTTTGGGCTTCGATATCCTGCAATACTCTATCCAGCGCCTTATTACGTACAGAGAGATCGATGAACACCTGCTGCAACCGCGGTGCTGCTTCCTGGGCATATGTGATGCTGCACAACAGGCAACCTGTGACCAGGAGGCTCAGGCAAGCCAGTACATATGGGGCAGTCAGTTTATCCTTCATTCTTGCAAGTAGTTTACAACACGGGTACCAACTGCCCAATTTACATCATTTCAATTACTCCCAATTGAACACCCGCACAAAGTATGGACGATACCTGTCTGCACTGCCGGGGTTGTTGAAATTGCTCCAGAAATCAGTGGGATTGATATTGTAGGAGATCACGAGCTCGCCGTAACGGGAGATGGCGTGATGCACTACAGCATTGTAACTGATGAATTCCGGCAATTGATATTGGGCAGGTATCCTGTACAATGTTCTTCCGTTGGTGAAAGGCCCAGTTGGACTGCCGCTCTCCCAAATCCTGATATCGCGGCCGTAGCAAGTTGTTTGTGATACGAGATAATATTTTCCATTTTTCTCAAATACATTGGGCTGCGTGGCATTGTCTTCCAGCAGACTTACAAGATCTTCTGTTGCAGGCTGCGATGTAGTCCAGCCATTCTTTGTATAGAATTCCCATTGACCGGTAATATCGTTGTTGGCGGCCCTGGCCACAAAAACATTGGAAGCGCAGATGCCGAAAGCCTGTGTGGTATACATGTAGGTGTAACCATCATTGCATTTGAACAGGCTGGCATCAAAAGGCAATGCCCCAATATATTTTTGCTGGATGATCTCCTTCTGTTGCATGTCAGGCAACGTGAACACAGCCACATCGGTGGATTGATGTTGCAGTACGCCACCTATCAGGTGCAGTTGCCCCATTACCATCTGTACTTCATTACCCAATACCTGCGCAGGTCCTCCCCAGTACAGTTTTTCATCTCCATTGGTAGCGCCTGGAACAGTAACCCAGGTAACGGCTTTACCATTAGGCCCGGTGGGATTGAGTTGTACATAACTGGTGGGGGCAGTGGACCTGCCGGTCTGAATGAATCCTGCATTGCGCACAAACACATTATCTATTCGCGCCCTGTCTGGTGTCACTTCCCCAAAGAAACTGTCCTGGAACGACCATACCACATTTCCATTGGGAAGCGGAATAGATACGCAACCATCGCCACCATTCCATCCGGAATAGCGGGTGAGGTAGTTATTGTAAACTGTATCATGAAACACCATGAACTGCTCGCCCCATTCCCCGGTATTGGGAATGAGCACCAGGCTGTCGTAGATATTATCGATCACACTGATCTCCACCAGCCATTCCCTGACAGCTCCGTTCTTAGCAGTGACCTTGTAAGTGTATTTATTGTTGTTGGCTGCGAAGTTGATGATCTCTCCGGAAGCAGGCTGGATACTGGCTCCCTCAGAGATCATGATACTGGGAGCGATAGCCGACATATCTGTACCGGTTGGCATGGCCAGCCGCACCCTGCTGGTGTCTACCGCGCGGGTGATCTCTGTTTTTCCCAGTTGACCTTCCACATTGAAGAAAAGGATGGCCTTTTCGAATTCCTGTTTTTCCAGATCGTCTTTTTTGCAACCGGAAAAGATCAGGGCGCATAGGAGAACAGGCATTAGCAATCGCATAGCAGAATGGTTTTAGTCTTTGATACTATTGTATGTCACGGCTGCGAAGCAATGCCGCCATCAGGTAAGGAAATTAAAAATCAAAGCGCACCAGAAGGAATGCGCCGGTTGCGTTACGTATTGAAGTACAAACAATGCAATAAGAATTCAAGGATGATCACTTTTGTTTTCAGGCTGCTTTTATTGGGAATGATTGCCGTAAGACATGGATGCATTCGTGGGGAGCAGTCGCTCGCCTCCCGGCGAGTGAGTTATATTTGTTCGCCTCCGGCGAACACCGCGTCGCCAGAGGCGACTAAAAAAAAGTCACTCGCCAGAGGCGAGCGACTGGCCACACTCCGACTGTACTGTTTTCTATTTTATTGATTTTGCTGTTTTGAGCAGCAGCGCTTTGGTTGCTTTGACCCCTTCTTCCGCAGGTAACCTGCTTCCTTCATATTCGATGCCGATGATCCCCTTAAAGCCGGAATCTTTAATGATCTTCATTATCCGCGGATAATCGGTCTCGATGCAATTCCCTTCAGCATCGAAGTCGAATGTTTTTGCGCTTACTCCTTTGGCATATGGCATCCACATTTCCGTTCCTTTGTATTTATCGTATTCTTCCGCGCATTGGTTGTTTTCATGACGGATACAGAAATTACCGAAGTCAGGCAGAATGCCAACATTCTTCCTGTTCACGCCCTGCATTACTGAAAGGAGCCAATCACCATCTGAAGAATAGCTTCCATGATTTTCCACGATCACGTTAAGACCGGATTGCGCGGCAAACTCGCCCAACCTGCTCAAACCATCGATAGCGGCTTTCTTCACTTCATCGCGGCTTCCTTTGCCATAAGCGTTTACACGGATGGTTTTGCAGCCGAGATAATTGGCAGCATCCACCCACTTGTAATGGTTCCCGATGGCTTTGGCCCGTTCGGCATCATTGGTATTGCCAAGATCGCCTTCTCCATCGATCATGATCAGGTGATTCTTTACATTATTATCCTTGCAACGCTGAAGCAGGGCCGCCAGAAAGGTTTTGTCCGTGGCCTTGTCTTTGAAAAAAGTGTTCACATATTCAACAATTCCGATATCGAAGTTCTTACGGGCCAGTACCGGAAAATCGAGCGCATCGTATTTCTTACTGAAGAACTCTTTATGCAGAGACCATTGCGCCAGCGAGATTTGGAAGAAAGGTTTTGCGGGCAATATATTGGCAAATGACGGCATCACAGCAAAGCCGGCTGCAATGGCAGTGGTATTTTTCAGGAATTGACGACGGGAATTATTCATATGATGATGATTTCAACAATAGAACCAAATGTACTAATAATCAAATGAAGGAGGCTCTTCAGCTATACCCCAGGAATTGTCCGGTTTGCCGGAAAGCGTAAATTCCATGCTACCGCCATTACGGAGCGCTGACCAGGGGACCTCCGTCTGCATAGCCCTCACAGGTAGTTGGACTGGCGATCCGGCTATACGCGTCCGTTATGGCATTGGAATTGATGCCGGAACCTATGATGATGGTGCCGCGGTTTTCTGGTTCTGGGAAATGGAATTGCGCCATTCACCGGCCTGTGGCAATACAGGAAAATTACCCATGTTAGGACATCCTGCGCCACTCAGCTGGTTCACAACAAAACCTTTTTCCGGAGCAAAGAATGTAGGGGTGAACTGCACCATGCCAAATGGATAGGTAGCGCCTGGTACAGTAAACCCGGCTTCAAACTGTAATTCCGTTTCGCTGCCCCCTTTCCCTTGTTCCCGATCAGGGCATTCACTTTCAAAGCATAATCCACTTTCTGAGATAGGGCTTGCTTGTTCCATGTCATTAGCGCAATAAAACCAACCGGCAACAATAATTTAAATCTGAATGTAGAGAACCTCATGATTAACAAGTTTTTGGCGACAACCATATTATGTGTCGCCAACAAGCCCGAACCACTATCCTCTCAACATTTTTTTAACATTTTCAGCTCCTATTGGCAAAGCTTTTGAATAAGACATAACAGACGGGAATAATATTCAGCAACTAAAAAGACAGGATATGAAAAAGAAAGAATTCAGGATCGACTTCAACATGCCTATCAGGGGATCTGAGATTGTTGTTCCGATGACAGCAATTGCCGAATTACATCACTCGGAGCCTTACTACCTTTTAAGATCAATTGAGATCATTCCTGTAAAACAAGACAAGCCCAAAGGCGAAATCTTTATCCGCGAATTAAGGATAAAAGAGATAAAAGGCAATAATGAAAGCATATGGGTCCATTGTGATACAGGACGGGAAAGTGAATTATCCCGCAGCGCAGGATTAGCTATAGAAGCATCAGGAAAAAACCATGCAGATTAATAAAGGAGCTCTCAGGGGCTCCTTTTCAATTACAGGTTAAATGGTTTTATCCATTCATCAGGAGCCAATGATTGTAGCTATATTTGATAACATGAAAGCATTTGCGGCAATATTATTACTGGTTGCCTTTTCCACTACTTCAAATGGACAAACAGTTTCCACACAAACACATGTAGACTTTGGCTATGTAGATTCTTCCTGGACTTACAAAAGCGAAGGGCTCGGTGTGAAATTCCCCATCCCGAAAGGATGGTATTTCATGAACGGGGCCACTAACCCTCCTTCTTATGTGAAAGTAGGTTCCAAACTCGTTCATATCATGGGCTACAACAAACCGATGCGTGTACCCATTTCGGATTTCAACAGGAGCCACAAGAACTCTATCGCTATTCTGTTCGCTTTTTCAAAATTGCCTGATTCAGGAATTGTGATCAGGAAACCGCTCGATTACAATGCCGATAAAACTTTTTCGTTCGGCATCACTACAGCTACAGACACCAGCACTTATGCATTCCTGCGCTATACCTGTCTCAGATGCACAGACGAAAGTTTCAAAGAGATCTATACCGGCGAAGTGAAGATCGGGAACACCGTCTTCGACGGATACATCACGGGCGTTACAGACAAGAAAGGAAATAAGATGGGCCATTTTATCGGCATCAAAAGGATCAGCAATCATTACCTGGTGCTGCAATTCAATTTCCCTGATCCCGAAACATTCGATAGCTATAAAGAATTTCTTAAAGACCTCCAGGTGAAATAAATCCCTATAAAAAAACTCCTGCTCCAATTGAAGCAGGAATTTTTTTACACTTTTTATTCATTACAGAAGCTTATCCAACAGAACCCTCAATTCAGGATCTGAAGGCCTCAGCGCATTACCGGAAACAATTTTTCCTTTCGGATCTATCAGGATAAATCTCGGAATAGCGGCAATATTGAATTTCTTTACGAACTCCGATTCAAAATCTTTATCAGCTATCACCTGAATGCCTCCCAGGTTGTGTTCGCGAACATATTTCTCCCATTTTCCTTTATCCGATTGCCTATCCACTGAAAGGCTGACAAAGCTGATGTTCTTATCGTGGTAATCTTTTTCCACTTTCTGAAGGAAGGGGATCTCTGCTTTGCAGGGGCCGCACCAGGTTGCCCAAACATCGATGTAAACATATTTACCACGAAGGTCTTTCAGCGCTACTTTCCTGTTGTTTACATTTACATAATTAAAGTCCGGAGCTGTGGCATTGGAGGCCATCATTTTATTGTTCTCATGGATCTGCTTCAATTCATTTTTTGCATTGCTATTGGTCACCATTGCCATGAAAGTTTGATAGGCCTCATCGCGGGCAGTCTCACTCTTCACCAGCTTCATCACCAGGCCGGTCAGGTTATAGCTGAGATATTCTTTGATGAAGGGTTCAGTGATCTCCTTCTGAACCACGCGGAGCTTTACCAGGTTCTGGCCTTCGTAGCCAAGCGTTGTATCAGCCTTGTATTTAGACATTCGCAGCTTTGAAATATATTCTTCCACCCATTGACGATAAGAACCTGAACGCTTGAACAAAGCCACTTCATCCGGGTTACCTCCTTCCATTACTTTTTCGTCCAGTTTTGTTCTTTCTTCTGGCGACAGTTTTTTCAGGTATACTTTTTTGAAGGCAGAATCAATGGCTTTCCCGAAATCAGGCGCTCCTTTTTTGGCTACCAGCACCTTTTCTACATTCACCATGCCAACTGAATCCATTCCATAATACAGGATATAATGTTTGAGTACATTGCGTGTATAATAATCCAGGTCTTTTGACTTCAATTCTTTCACGGTTGCATCCTGTTCTGCATCGATGGAAGTTTGGATATCCTTCTTAAATACCTCCAGTTTTCCCAGGAATTCATCCGGTTCAATTACATAGGCAGCAAACAAATATTCTTTGCCGTTCATAGGAATATACTTCGCCAATGTTTCTTCTTTGTTATCAAGGAGATCATTGGTAAGTCCGTAGGGATTCTTTTGTGCAAAGAGACTGCCATTCGCCAGGAGCAGTAAGGCGATCAGAGATTGTTTCATGTTATACTTTTTTACTTGTGATTCAATTCCATATTGGGGTTGAACATTTGCACCCGCACAGGAATCTCGAATGTATAATTAGGGCTATGGGGAGCCAGCGTGGCTTCCACCTGGTTATTGTCTTTATTGATCCTTTTCACTTCAGGCATTCGTCCTTCACGGTCGAGCCTCTTCATGTCGAACCATCTGAGTCCGCTGAATGCCAGCTCCCGCCTGCGTTCTGCAAAAACTTTAGTCAGTGCATCTTCACCGGAAGCAGCAGTCTGATCAACGTAATCGGTAGTTTTGATGCGCTTTTTCCTGAGCATGTTCACGATATCCATCGCTTCGTTGGGATGATTGTTCCTCGCCAGCAGTTCCGCTTTTGCCAGGTACATTTCAGGAAATCCGATACCAAAGCTGTACCTGCCAGGTAAGGAAGCCCGTCCAAGTCCATCATTATTGGTAACGGTCAGGAAACTATACCGGATATCCGAGCTGTTGAAATAACTCTTGAGATCATCGGAATAGATCATGAATATGGGAGAACCGGAAACGGAAGCACGCTGCCATAGCACTTCAGGATTGAGATCGTAAACTGGCATCTGTGTATCATCTGTATAGGAGTTATAATCCAGAATTGTGTGAGGCGCTTCCAGCGCTTTATCCGTGTAAATGGCGGCATTGGGAAAATCGCCCATATACAGATAGATGCGACTAAGTAATCCGGCAGCAGAGTATTTCGTTACCCGATACCTGTTCACATTGGAAGTGGGCAATACCTCAATTGCTGCTTTCACATCGGCAATGATAGCGTCCAGCGTGGCTTTCAGGCTGGAACGTGCAGGAATATCATCTGTTACGTCGATACTTGTTACCATCGGCATACCGGGATCTGTAGCCGCAGCAGCAGGATCATAGGATTTGGCGAAGACGGTTAACAGTTCCAGGTAATTGTTGGCGCGGATAACTTTTGCCTCGGCTACCACTTTATCTTTTTCTTCTTTTGTTCCATCCGGAACAGACGGTACTCCTTTGATGATCACATTGGCATCGTAGATGCAACGATAGACCGGCCCCCAGATATCGGGACTTCCCTTCTCATTGATGGTAAGCATCGGTCTCCAATAATAACCATTGGCTGTGGGTGATTGATTCACCGCATCGATCTTATTGAAAACATCATCAGCAAAATCGAGCAGGTTGATAGGAAAGGTCTGCACCATGGTGGGAGAATTCAGCATTCCTTCATAGTCTGCCAGTTTCTCGGGGATTACCAGTCCCTTGGGCTTTACATCCAGGTATTTATCGCATGCAGTAAGGGATACCGCCACAAAAAGTATAATTATGAAAAGATTATTCTTCATGTAATTCGTTTTAGAAAGCAGTGGAAATGGTAATGCTGTAAAATGGCTGTGTTTCCAGCATGCGCGTGCCGGATACGCGGTCGATAGCATCAGGATCAATATCGTTACCGCTGAATGTGTAACGGAAAAGATTTTGCGCCTGGAGTCGCACCTGCGGATTATTCAATCCCAGGTTTTTAAAGAATTCGCCCCTGGCATTGTAAGTAACAATGAGATCTCTCAGTCTGATATAATCTGCTTTGCGAACAAACTGTGATGCATATTCGTAGCCATACAAAGCATAGGATTGATAATACCCGGGTGCAGTACTGCTGGCCCTAACATAACCGGGGATATTGGTGAATTTCTCATCTCCTGATTTTCGCCAGAAATTGGAAGAACCTGCCAGCGGATTATTGGCGAAGAAGCCGATATTATTGGGATTGGGTTGCTCCACCCTCATTACGTGACCACCATAATACATGAACAGGAAGGATACATCGAAGGCGCCGATGCTGAACTGGTTATTGAGACCCAGTACATATTTCGGTGTGGTGGTACCGTTATAGACCAGGTCATCCTTGGTTACATCCACTTGTGCATTTCCATAAAAAGCAAGGATTTTCTGATTGCCTTTGCTATCGTATACGAATGGCTGGCCCATGGAGTTCAGGCCACCGTAATTGTAGCTGTACAGCGCATTCATGGGGAGTCCTTTTACAAACAGGGCGCCGCTGGTGATCAGTTGAGAGTTGGCGTACTCAGTAGCTTTTACAGCCAGCACTTTGTTATTATTGAAAGAGCTGGTCACCTGTAATCTCCATTCAAATCCTCTTTTCTTAACCAGTTGACTGCTGATCAGGAATTCAAGACCACTGTTACGGATAGACGCAGTATTGGCATTATACTGATTGAAACCGGAAGTAGGGTCAGCATCGAGATTACCGAAAACATCGGTGCTTTTCTTTATGTAATAATCCACAGAGCCGGAGATCCTGTTACTCCATAATGTATAGTCGATACCGAAATTGTAGTTCTGGGTGGTTTCCCAGCGCAGCGATTGATTTTCGGGAGTGAGCACATCATTATATGCAAGCGGTGTGTTCAGCACAGTATTCAAGCCTGTTGAGAGGATCAGGAAAGCGCCATTGTTGCTGCTGGGTACATTCCCGTTAAAGCCAGTAGCTGCACGCACCTGCAGGTTCTTTGCCCAGTTCCAGTCTTTCGCAAATTCCTCTTCGCTCAATCGCCAGTTTACCCCGGCCGACCAAAGTGGTTTGTATTTGTATTTCGGATCCACGCCAAAAAGGTTCGACTGATCGATACGGAAACTACCGGTCAGTACATATTTGCCACGATAGATATAAGTTCCCTGTCCGTAGTACGACATAAACCTGTTATCGATTTCCTTTTCGTTGAAATAATCTGTGCTTCTGAACCGGGGGATGGAAAAGCCCAGTTCGTCATACGGAGAAGTGGTTGTAGCATTCAGTGCAGACATATTGATGGGCTTGCTGATAAGCGTTTGTCCATCATACCCGAAGAAAGATGTCTTATAAGATTCAGTGAGTGTTTGTTTCCTTTCCATGCCGAGTATACCGGAGATATCGTGGTCACCGAACCTTTGGTTGAGGTTGAACTGCAAACGTGCAGTGTAGTTGGTTACGCGCTGATTGGTCTTCATCAGGATATTCCCCCTGGGCATATTGTTGAAGAGGGCCTTGCCGGTTGCGGGATCTTTCTGCGCCATGGCAGAGATCAGTGTGCGTGTATTGTAAGCGTCTTCTGTTTGCATTTGGTCCAGAATGGTGCTCTGGTTTTCATAATTGCCACCCAGGTCCATATTCAGCCAGTTGGCGAACTTCACATTGAACCTGCCCTGGAAGCGGGCTGCAGAACCCTTGTTGGTGTTGGTGTTTCCATACAGTTCCTTGTAGGGATAATACCACTGGTCGTACAGGCCGGCGGCTAACAGTGCATCATTCTTGTCTTTGGTAATGGCGCGGGATATATAGTCGCGACCAGGGTCCAGTGAAACTGCCACTGCTTTTCCATTTTCATCCGTGAGTCGTTCATAAGGGAAGAAATCGGAATACCCTGGTGTTTTGCCGCTCAAATCTTTAAGGTGCAGATAGGTCCCCCTGAAATCGAATCTCAACCAATCCGTGAATTTGAAAGTATTGGCGAGGTTGAGGATGATCTGTTTATTCTCAGACCTTCGATTCACGGGCGTTTCTGCGATATAGTTCACACCCATCATGTACGTACTCCTGTCTGTGCCGCCACTTACATCCACATTAAGGTTGGTGGTTTGGCGATTCTGATAAAAAAGCCTTTCATAGTCTTTGAGATTATCATAGGAACCGAGAGCGGCCAGTTTCTGATTCGCCTGTTCTTCGGAAAGAAGTGGATTGGATACAGACAATTGGGTTTTACCGAACATGATCTCTTCCACCGGGTTCATTTTGTAATAGCCCCAGTCGTAGAGCAGGAAAGAAGTCTTTGCTATATCGAAATTTTCTTTTTGCAGTTGAACGAACTCGCTGGCAGGAGCATATTTCAGGTAGCTGAAATCCGGCTTTTGCTGAAACGCCTGTGTAGCACGAACATTGAAGACCGGCTTGCCGGATTTTCCACGGCGCGTTTCCACTACTATAACGCCATTGGACGCGCGAACACCATAAATGGAGGCGGCGGCGGCATCGCGCAGCACACTAACCGATACGATATCCAGCGGATTGATAGTTCGCAGATCGATCTCCGTAGGAAATCCATCCAGCACGATCAATGGTTTTTTCACCGCATCGAAAGTGGAAACTCCCCTGATGGTGAGCTCGCCGGTTTGCCCGTTATACACCAGGCCCGGCACTTTACCTTCCAGACTTTCCAGGAAGTTTCCGGTTACGGCTGTCCGTTGCTGGTATTCTTTTTCAGACATCACTGATGCAGCGCCTGTCATCTGGTAGGTGGGGATCTTCTGGTATCCTGTACTCAGCGACACTTCCACCACAGACAACTGGCTGTCTGTCCTCGACAGGCTCACCGTCATCCTGCCTGCAACATATTGCGCAGGAGTTACAATCACCGTCCTGGGATCATGACCAATAAAAGAGATATGCAACACATCTCCCGATTTTACATTCAGGCTCACCGTACCTTCTGCGTCGGTTACCCCTGACAGTTTGTTGTTCCTGACGGATACAGTAGCGCCGGCCAATGGATTCCCGGTAGAATCTGTGATGCGGATCTTTATCGGAGCCTGCGTCTCTTCATCCTGGCTGATCAGTATGGGAGTGTATCCTTTGGAAGCCGGTACAGGCTTTCGGGACAGTACGATGGTTTTTCCCTGAATGCTATATTCGATAGGTTGATTTTTCAGGATGGCGCCAAGGAATTCCTGCAATGGCATATCATGTGCACTAATGGAAACCGGTTTGGCTGAAGAAATGACCTGCTCATTATACAGCACAGCAAATCCGGTTTGTTTCTTAATTACGGTGAAGATCTGTTTCAGGGGGATGTTCTTTGCAGACATCGTGATACTCTGCGCGGGACTTTCAGCATGCACTGAAAGGAAAGCAGCGAAGAGTAAGAAAGTAACCATACGCATAATTCTCAGCATTTGAGCCGATAGCGGGAATGCAAGGCCCCGGGCATTCCAGCCACCCATAGCAGTTTTTTGCATAAATTGTGAACAGTTTTGGTTGTTTAGAATTGGTACTCACACCATTTGGATCAGCCTTAACATTCGCCGGAAGTGTTCGCCCACTTCCGGTTTTCGTTTTAAGCTGCCCGGCTTTTTTCTATTTCTTTATTTTAGTTGATGATTGCTATAAATCCAGAACAAGGTTTAGCAGTTATGGCAGTATGATCAGTTTTCTTCCTTCCATCCTGTAATGCACGTCCAGCTTATCTAAAATGAACATCAGCTTGTTCAATGGAATATCTTTCGACATTTCTCCACCCACATCAACATCAGGAACTCCTTTTTCATAGATCACTTCGATCTCATACCATCTTTCTATCTGGCGCATCGTCTCTTCCAGCTTCAATCCATTAAAATTGAAAAATCCATTTTTCCATGCCATCACTTTTTCCAGGTCCACTACTTTCTCAACTTTGATACCATCGCTTACCTGTGCCTGTTCGCCTGGTTTGATGATCACTGCCTCCGCTCCTTTCCTCACGCGAATTGAACCTTCGAGCAGGGTGGTATTCATACTGTTTTCATTATCGTAGGAATTGATATTGAAATTTGTTCCCAGTACTTCCACATCGGCCTTATTGTTCACGCTCACACGGAAAGGCAATCTGGAATTGCGGGCCACTTCAAAATAAGTTTCGCCTGTTACTTCCACCCTCCTTTCCTTTCCTGTGAAGCGGGTAGGATAGCGAATGGAACTGGCAGCATTCAACCAAACCTGCGTGCCGTCCGGCAATCGCAACTGGAACTGTCTTCCTCTCGGGGTTGACATGGTGTTAAACACTACCTCTTTTCCATTTCCTTCATAGAGCAGGGTCCCATTTACTACTTTAGCCATTGCGCCACCCTGTAAAGCCACTATTCCATTTTTAATAGTATCCAGCAGCACCTGTGAGCCATCTGCAAGGGTTAGCAATGCTCCCTGCCTGCCAGGCAGTACATCTTCCGGTTGCGCATCAGCCACCGTTGTTTCCATTTTTTTATTATCCAGCAGAAAATAAGTTCCCACTCCAGCCAGTATCAGCACAGAAGCAGCAGCAGTCCAAAGCAGGCGGCGGATACTTCCCGTTTTTTTGATTGCTGCGGTCTGAACATCAGTACCATCCTGCGTTTGGGCGAGCACCCGGCTCGCCAGGAACTCCCATTGTTCAGGTTTGTAATCGGTTGCCGGCGGGCTGTTCAGCACAATCCTGTTAAAAGCTGCGGACACCGCTTCACTTTCTTCCTCCTGCAGCAATAATTCCTGCAGCTCGTCGGTTTCCGGCTGCGTCAATGTATCATTGAGATAGCCGGCGACTAAATAGACAATCCTTGAATTCTCCATTGATGTTTTTTTCTGGCAAAGCGTTGTTGATGATGGGCGACAGGTAAGGTGCTGTTATTTCAAGACTGTCCTTTTTGAATTCAGGACTAAAGCCTTCGGAACTTTTTTTAAAAAATAATAGGAAAGGATAAAAAAGTGGATAATCCGTTCTTACGAATATACAGGCGAATATCTTTCAAAGCCTTTACCAGCTGGTTCTTGACAGTACTTTCACTCAGTTGCAGTTTTACAGCAATCTGCGGAAGGGTCAGGTGTTCTTCCCTGCTGAGGATATAAACCTGGCGACAGGCAGGACTGAGCCGCTCAACGGCATCTGTGACCATTCGGGCAGTTTCCTTGAGTGCGATCTGTTCCTCCGGAGTCAGCGGGTCCTGGCCACGCTGCCTGATGGCTTTTTCCATCAGCTTGTTCTGAAGGGCCAGCTTTTGCATGTAAGTGGTAGCTTCGTTGGAAACGACCCTTACAATATATGCTTTGGGATTTTCTACATCTGCCAGTTTCCCGCGGTGTTTCCAGAGACGGAGAAAAACTTCCTGGAGGATCTCCGCCGGATCATGTAAACCGGATACCAGTTTCACCACGAAAGGCAGTAGCATTTTGTTATAGGTATGAAATAATACGCGGAATGCATCTTCGTCCCCAAGCGCAATGCGCCTGAACAATTCCCGGTCCTGGTATAGCTGGTCAGTAGTCAATGAGAGTAAACCTATTTACCTGTGTCAGCTACAATATTAAATAAAAATGATGACCGGTGGTTTTGTTGCCGCCAAATATCGCCATACCTGGAGCCAGAAAAAAATTAAAAACTTCTACTCCAATGATTGTTTACGATATCCCGCAGGACTTTGATGGGTGTGCTTCCTGAAATAATTACTGAAATGAGAGGATTCCAGGAAACCGAGGCGGCTGGCAACTTCTTTGATGCTGACCTGTTTGTTTTGCAGCATAGCTTTAGCTTCTGCAATAGTTTTATCTGCAATCCAGGCGCTGACAGACTTCCCCGTTTTGCTGCTGATAACGCTGCTGAGGTAGTTTGCATGCAGGTACTGTTTATTGGCATAATCCTGCACTCTTAGCTGGGTATCAGTCTTTCCACATGCCAGATCCCTGAAATGCTGTTCCAGGTCCTGCTTGAAAGTCCTTACGATCTGTGAGCTTCGATTACCTTCATGAATAGGATTGTAATCCTGGAAGAAATATTCTTTGATCTTAAAAAGAAGAGACACCATCATGCTGCCGATCATCCTGTTCCTGTAAGGCGAATGGGAAGAATATTCCCGGTGAATGATCCGGTAAAGTTCTTCGATGGCCATGAACTGTTCGGGCTGCAATACACGCGGCTCAACAGTTTCTGTAAGCAGAAAAGAGAAATCGTTATATATATCAGAATGCACCTGCTCCTTGAGGAATGCTTCGGTGAAAACGATCAGACAGGTATCATTGAGTTGATGCCATTCAAAACTTCGGAGGTTCCCGGGGTTGGTGAAGTAAACTGTACGGGGCTGCATATTGAAATGGAGGTCATCGATAGTATATTTCCCAAATGCTTCTTTGATGAAAAGAAAGCTGAAGAAATCAGGACGATAACGTACAGAGATAAGCGGAAGATTCTTCATGATCTCCTGCAGGTAAAGGATCGAGAACCCGTCCCGGGAATCGATCTGATCATGAGACAGTCCCATGAGATCGTACAATTCATTCAAATCTTTTACAACAAGTGTATTGGAAGACATGCATCTAATTTAGACAATTCCTATAAAAGAAGAATGGCTGCCCGGAGTGCAGGCAACCATTCTTCTTTTATAGGAATTGTCTATGCCATGGCTCCATTGATACCGATGGTTTGTCCACTTATCCATTTTGCTTCATCACCTGCCAGGAAGACCACCACTTTGGCAATATCATCCGGCTCACCGATGCGGTTGAAAGCATTGAGTGAAGCGAGACGACTGATCAGTTCTTCGGACTTCCCTTGTGTGAAGAGTTCCGTATTCACTGGTCCGGGCAGCACGGCATTCACGGTAATGCCACGCGCTCCCATCTCTTTCGCAAACACCCGGGTCATTTGTTCAACGGCGCCTTTGGTGGCCACATAAGTTCCATAACCTGGCAACATCAGGCGCGTGGTACTGCTGGAGAAATTAATGATGGTACCTTTATCGGCCAGTTTAGCAGCGGCTTCCCGGAGGGTATTGAAAGTTCCGCGGACATTTACATCGAACTGTTTCGTGAACTCTTCATCAGTAGTATCTTTCAACAGTTTGGTGATCATGATACCGGCATTGTTCACCAGTATATCGATCTTTCCATAATGCGCAATCGCTTCATCAAAGAGTCTGCTTACTTCAGCAGACTTGCTCACATCCGCCTGCAATGCGATGGCATCGCCTCCGGCAGCTTTGATCTCCTCCACCGTCTTAGCGGCTTCCGCCTTTCCGCCGGCATAATTGACTACCAGTTTAGCGCCTGCCTTTGCCAGTTCTTTCGCCACCGCTGCGCCAATGCCGCGGGATGCACCGGTTACCAGGACTACTTTGCTATTCAGTGTGCTCATGATCTTGTTTGATTTGATAAAACAAAGTTGCGAATAAGCAGATAAACGCAGATACAAGAATTACAGGAAGAGTTGTAAAAATCCCTGTTTGGGGAGAAAAGTGTAAAAAAAGAAACCGGGATTCCGCTCATGGAATCCCGGTTCAGTATTCAGGAAAAATTCTGATCTATTTACCCCAGACCGTTAACACTGCTTTGCGGCGGGACTTATTTTTAGTATCGTACCAGAATGTGATCTTATCTATCCGGCGGCGGTTACCATTAAGGTCAATCACCCTTGATGCACTGCCGCGGCGGAAGCTGCTGCGAAGGTCAACCTCCTGCTTGCCGCCATTTTCAAAGTAGATAGTGGCGCGGTACATATTGAGTGAACCGCCATTCACTGCAATGCGGATTTGCCTGTAAACATCGTGGCCTGAGATTGTCATTACATCACGGTCCATCCTGTAGTTCACTCTTTTTTCGCCCAGCACTTCCCATTTTGCCGGTGGCTCTGCAGAAGCCGTTTTGGAAGAGGAACATCCTGCAACAAATATCATTATCATGGTCAGCGCGGAGAGGAAGTATTGCTTATTCATAAAATCAATTTTATATTCTGACCGCTGACTGTAAAAAAGGTTTACCGATTTTTTTCAGTTCATGGTTTGTTAAGAAAACTTTCAGAATTTGATTAATAACAAAGGCCCGTGGAATTAACCACAGGCCTTTTAATCTGCATCAAAGGTTACCACTTATTTTACCCAGAGCTGCCAGTTATTATCGAACTTGTACCATTTGCCATCAGAACCTTCCCATTTCCATTCAGGTACTTCACTCCAGGTGTTGCCATCTGTGCTCCATACAAGTTTTCCTTCATGGATCTTCAGCCATTTGCCGTCTTTGTCGGCCCAGGCGCCATCACCAACCGCTTCCCATTTTTTTCCATCAGTACTCCACCAGAGGCCGGCTTTCTTATCCAGTTTATACCAATAGGTTTTACCATCTTTCATTCCGGGCCAGGTCCCTGTTTTGGATTTCATCCAATCACCCTTGGAACTGATGGTAGCTGGCAATGTTTTATAGCTGCTGCTGATCAGCGCAACTGGCAGGCAAAGCGCCAGTATCAAGATTGACTTTTTCATTTTTTCTGTATTTAAAGTTTTTTGTTTAGGCAATGAAAGGATCAACAATTGCGAGTACTGCATCCTTTGTGAGCGGTTCATCGAATGCTTCGGATGCAGCAGCCACTGAAATTCCTGTATTGCCGATGTTCACTATGTTAACCCCTGCCTGCGTGGTAAGGTCTTCTCCATTATAACTGGCTTGTACAGCTGCGCCGATGCCACCGGTATCTTTGCCCGTGATCCAGGGCTTGATAGTGGTATCACTCAGCAGCGCCCTTCGCATACTTCTGATATGTGCAGCATGGCGTGCTTCCGCCGAATGTATCTGCAAAGCAGCTGTAAGAACATCATTGTTCTCCATCAGTTCACCTGCCTGTCCTTTATAAGCACGTACACCGGTGTCTTCAAAAGTTTGCGCTACTGCCAGGAAAAGCGCGTAATTAGTGAACACATCTTTGAAAGGGCCGTTATTACTACCATTGCCTGCTGAGAAATCGAAAGTTGGTTTGGCAACAGGTGTTGCTCCCAGTTGCGTGATCACGGATTTCAGCAATGTCACATGCGCATTTTCGTGATCGCGAATAGTTGTGATGGCTGCTAATGGAGGCCCTGCGGGGATCGGAGCAGTTGCCACCCCACTGGTATAAAATTCTGCTTCAAGGTATTCCAGCGTGAGTGCATATTGAAGAACCCCCACAACGCTGGCGGTATCCCGACCATAAGCTTTTTTGAACAGGCTGCCCAGGGCCAGCGGCAATGCTGTAAGCGCCAGAGCGCGGCCCGTTCGGGCAAACTGTTGCATGGTCTTCCTCCTGGTATCAACCCTTTCATATATTTCCGGGTCTACTTTTTCTATTTTGCTGAATATATCAAAGAAGTTCATGGCATTACATTTAAGAGGTGGGTAGATTGGATGCGTTGATCTTTGTTTTGAGGAATGCTGAAGCAGTGCTTAAAACTTCGGCAGGAGGTTTGGCAAGATCAAGGCCCTGCGCATCCACCACAGTATTATCAGCAAAACTTCCGTTGCTCAGCAAATCCCGGATGTATCCTGCATGACGCGCTTCAACTGAAACGATCTTACCGGCCAGTTCGAGATAAGCTTTTGTAGTAATGAGCTTGCCGGCGCCATTGTATGCAGCTACTCCAAGGTCTTCAAAAGCTTTTGCAGTATTCAGCACACTTGTCCGGCTTGCAAAGTCCACTTTTGAAAAATCCACCTGCAGTGATCCGATAGCATTGTTGGCGAGGGCAGCTTTGAAGAATTCGCGGTGCGCTACTTCATGATCACGAATGTCTGTCAGCAGCGCCAGCTCCGAAGCTGTAATGCCTGTGTACTGCGATGCAATCACCTGGGTGTAGAATGCTGCTTCCAGCTGCTCTAACGCATAGGCATAGTTGAGAATACCGATATCGCCACTGCCGAGATTCACTCCACTGCTATCATCATCATCGTCCTTGTTGCAAGACGTCATTAAAGCAGAAGCGCCTGCAACAGAAGCTGCGAGCCCCATATAAGTCAGGAATTTCCTTCTGCCCAGCTGTTGGGGCAATATGACCCCCTCACTGCCTTTTTCAGGCAGTTGCCATTTTTCTTTTTGCATGATTACATTTTAGCAGGTTAACAATAGAATTGTGGTAAACCCTTTGAAGGCAGATTGGAACAAATGGTAACTAAAATAGGTACGCGTGGTAAGTGAATAAAGTTTTAGAGCCTGAAGATTTTTCGATTATTATTTTTCAACTGTTCACTTTTCCAAAAACGAACATCTGATCAAGTGTAGGACCTATGCTTCCCCCCGAAGGCTCAAGCGTTACAGCATAGGCCTGCGCGTGAGCTACTGAAGGGAACTTGCAATAAGGTATGCAATCACTCAACAAACCTGCATTTACCGGCTTTCCATTCACGATGGCCCAAAGCTGGTATTGTTTCCCTGCGGGTGCAGTGGGGAGAGAATTACTCACCAGCAACAACTGTTTGCCGGTATTATCCATTAGTAAGGTAGATTGAAAACTTCCTTTCCCGGTAACAGCATCCATTACAATCCTGGATGAACCGGATCCTGTTACTCTATTCAGATCATCTCCAAAGCTGATCAGCTTTGCCTGGACCAGGTTGTTTTTTACAAGAAGACCCTTATGTTCTTCCTGTAATGCCATTACGTTCTCCCTTTCTGTACGATACTTAAAATAGAGTACCATATTTAATATTACACTGGAGGTCAGCAGGATCAATGAAGCCGCAATCCAATATCTGTTCAACGGCCTGCCAGTTCGGATCTCTGCTGTGCGGGCACTCTTCCTTAGCTCTTCATGGATAGTGGCAAATATTTGTTCTTTCACTTTTGCAGGAACAGGTGTTGATGAAGGCGTAGATACGCCGTGCAACCATTCTTCTGCATGATGAATAGCATTTTCTACTTCGGGGTAAATGCGGCGCAACCGGTCCAGCTCCTGTTTTTCTTCATCACCAGCTATGCCTAACAGGTAGCTTTCTATGATGCCGCTTTGTATGTATGCATGAATGTCCACTCTTTTATCTGATCTGTTTTTTTAATTGCAGGATAGCTGTGCGCATCCTGGTTTTGACTGTGCCCAATGGCAACTTCAATATTTCAGCGATCTCTTCCTGGGTATAACCCTGGAAATAGGACAACTCTATCAGCACCTTGTACTCAGCTTTCAGCGATTGTATCAGTCTTCTCAAACCCGCGTCTTCAGCAGGATGTGGCGATTTGTCCGGCAGGAACGTATATTCATTTACGGAGAAATGCTGCTTTTTGGTTTGCCATTCTTTTCTTCTTGTAACATCGATAGCAGCATTACGGGCAATATTGAACATCCAGGTGAACAACCGTCCCTTGGTTGCATCATATTGTTCAATCTGTTTCCATATCTTGATAAAAACTTCCTGCAGAACATCGCCTGCGGATTCTTCATCCTGTAAAATATCCATGATAACCCCGTTCAGCGCTGCCGAATAATGATCGTATAAATAACCAAAAGCCTTACCAATACGCATTTTGAGTGCATCCACGAGCTCCTGCTCGGAATATGTATATGCCTCTTTCAATCGTAGGTTGATAACATTTGCGCTTCATATACGCCTCACAGAGGAAGAAAGATTTATTTTACAGATAAAATCTGCCGGATTTTACGATTTAACTTTTCAACTGCGTGCCTCATGCTGTATTTTCGGTAATACTTTATCATAAATCAACTTATTCTATGCCCCGCAATATTTTTTTGATTACTGCATTGCTCCTTCTTCAATTTGCTGCTTCTGCACAAGTGAAAGAACCGGCCATCTCCAATACAGAATGGACCAAACCTTATCCAGCCTTTCGTATCGCAGGTAATCTCTATTATGTGGGAACTTATGATCTCGCCTGTTACCTGATCACCACCAGCAAAGGACATATCCTCATCAATACAGGAACAGCAGCCTCACTGCCGTTGATCAGGTCTGGTGTGGAGAAACTGGGATTCAAGATGAAAGATATCAGGATACTGCTCACTAACCAGGCACACTATGATCATACTGGCGCAATGGCTGCCATCAAAAAACTAACCGGCGCAAAATTGCTGGTGAATGCAAAGGATTCAGGCGTGATGGCTGATGGAGGACGTTCGGATTATGAGCTGGGTAAACTGGGAACCAGTTTTGCTCCTGTTGTTCCGGACAGTGTGCTGCACGACAGGGACAGTATCCGCCTCGGGGAAACCAAACTGGTTATGCTGCATCATCCCGGTCATACAAAAGGATCTGCCAGTTATCTTTTGGATGTAAAAGACGAAAACAGAACATACCGCGTACTGATCGCCAATTTACCCACCATTATTTCTGACAGGAATTTCAGTGAGATACACAGCTATCCTCGCATAGCTTCGGACTTTGCCTATACACTCAAAAAAATGAAACAATTGAATTTCGATATCTGGCTCGCTGCCCATACCAGTCAATTCGATTTGCACACCAAACGCAGTCCTGGCGCAGCATACAACCCTGCCGCCTTTGAAGATCGAAAAGGATATGACGCTGCATTGAAAGAGCTGCAGGATGCATATGATAAGAAGGTAAAGAACAATTAAGGATATACCCGCTGCCATCTGCCGGGATAATACACCACAATTCCATCTTTGTCGAGATCCAGTACAGCAGCATACTCTCCGTCTATATTTTCATATTTATAGAAACGATCATCGATATTGGTATAACTCTGTTGCATAGGGTAGAACTCTCCTTCCGGGAGTTTGAAATACAGCACTGTTATTTCCCTTGTGGCGCCCCTGGGCATTTCCAGTCTCCTGACAGGTAATGTATTGGTGAAGGGGGTCAGTGATACATCGATGTCTGTACAATCTTTCAATGTGATGAATGCTTTTCCATTTTTATCGAACCAACCCTCCGGCTTCTTTTCAAAGAAGAGCTCAACGGTTTCAATACTCTTCACCATTACGAAAACGGATTGCACCTCCCACTGCAGGTTCAGATGCAGGATATAAGAAGCATAGTACGGCATTCCCTCTTCTTCGCCGGTGATATGTCCGCGTACTATGATGCTTTCACCCTGTACCAGTTCCAGATATTCCGTGGTGTTATTGTTACATCCCCTCCAGACAACAGTTTTCTTTTTCATAGGCCCTTGTTTCAGATAGTACAGCTGGCATAAATATTATGCCTGTATTCGCAAAGGCCAGAAAGATGTTACCATTCGATCAAAAAATATTATCTGCCATAGGAAAGGAATTGCTGAAAAGGGAAGAAACCATCGCAGTAGCAGAAAGCGTTACCACGGGCCTGGTCCAGCATGCCATCGGCTCAATCAAGAACTCGATGCAGTTCTACCAGGGAGGTATCACCGTATACAATATTCCGCAGAAGTTCCGTCACCTGGGCGTTGAGCCCATTGCTGCGGATAAATGCAATGCTGTTTCAGGTATAGTAGCATCGCAAATGGCCCAGGGTGTGTCTGAACTTTTCGGCAGTAATTGGGGTATCGGCATTACAGGTTACGCTTCGCCTGTACCGGAATCGGAAAACCGTCTGTTTGCTTATTTCTCAATTTCATTCAGGAAAAAGATACTGGCGGAAAAAATACTGCATCACCGGAAGAAAATCAGTCCTGTGGCCGATGTTCAACTGGCTTATGTGAATTCAGTTCTGGAAGAATTACATAAATTTTTATCCTCCCAACTATTTTTGGAAAATGTAAAATGAACTATTTTTAGCTCATAACTATCCTCTATGCCTGTTGGGAAAAGGTTGATTCTATTGGTGGATGACGATCCCGATGATATTGAGCTGCTGGATGAGGCCTTCTCATTCTACCAGCCTGCACCCGAAATAATCACAGCACAATCAGGCCGGCAGGCACTGCATATACTGATGAACGGACCCGCAGGTCCGCTCCCTGATATCATTATCCTCGATTATAATATGCCGGACATGACCGGAGCGGAAGTGCTGGCCACCCTGCGTAATGTGGAAAGGTTTAACCATATTCTCAAAGTGATCTGGAGCACATCCAACGCAACGCATTATGAAAAGATCTGCAAAGAGAACGGAGCTACCCATTTTTTCAAGAAGCCAGACAGGATGGAAGAACTTCAGGCGCTGGCAGGCAAACTGCTCTCCCTCTGAAGCTGCTGGCACAAATTTTTAAGCATAACTGTTGCCCTGTAAAACACATCGGCACACACGATTTGCCAACCAATAATGCCCGGGAATGAAGAAGACTGTTCAGGTTATGGACAATTCCATTCAGCTGATGGAAGATAGCGAACGAAGGTTTAGGGCGCTTGTGAACGCCACTTCTGACGTAATATACAGAATGAACCCCGACTGGACCATCATGCATGAACTGGATGGCAGAGGTTTTCTTTCCGATAGCGGCCAGCCGATCAACGACTGGCTCACAAGGTATATCCATCCGGAAGACCAGCATCTGATACAATCCGCGATCCACAATGCTATCCTTCATAAGAAAGTATTCCAGTTGGAACACCGCGTGGTAAAATCCGATGGAACTCCCGGTTGGACCCTAACCCGCGCTGCTCCCGTTTTCAATGATCAGCATGAGATCATCGAATGGTTTGGCACTGCATCAGACATTACTGCCCGGAAAGAAGTGGAAGAAGAACTAAGGATAACCAGAGAGGAATTGATGGCCAGCAAGAGATTACATGAAGCCATTGCAGGCAGCACGCCAGATCTCATCTATGTTTTCGATCTCGATTACCGGTTCATTTATGCCAATAAAGCCCTGCTGGATATGTGGGGCAAAACCTGGGAAGAATCCATGGGCAAATACCTGATAGAGCTGGGTTATGAGCCCTGGCATGCAGAAATGCATGAACGGGAAATAGACCAGGTGAAAGCCACCAAACGACCTGTCCGCGGAGAAGTATCCTTTCCACATGCCACACTCGGCAGACGCATCTATGATTACATTTTTGCACCAGTACTGGACGAACAAGGCGAAGTGACAGCAGTGGCCGGCACTACTCGTGATATTTCCGATCTTAAACTGGCCGAAGACGCACTCAAACAAAGTGAGGATAAATTCCGAAGTCTTACACAATCACTGCCCCAACTGATCTGGACAGCCAGACCAGACGGCTTCTGCGATTTTTTCAATCACCAATGGTATAATTATACTGGTGGCTCAGCACTGGATTCTGCCGGTGATGGATGGACGAAATACATCCATCCCTCTCATGTTAAACCAGTGTTTGAAAAATGGCAGGAAGCGATCCAAACCGGGCATTCTGTAAAAATAGAATTCCAGCTCAGGGCCAGAGACGGCAGCTTCAACTGGTTCTATGTTGTAGGTAATCCTATTAAAGATGAGTCCGGCACTATCCATAAATGGGTTGGCGCCCTCACCAATATTGAAGAAAGGAAAATAGTGGAAGAAAACCTTGAACAACTGGTGAAAGAAAGAACGCATGAGCTGCAACGCTCCAATGACGATCTCCTCCAGTTTGCCCATGTTGCTTCCCACGACCTGAAAGAACCAGTGAGAAAAGTAAAGATCTTTACCAATCGCCTGGAGAAGGAATTTGGACAACAAATACCAGAAACGGCATTCCTTTATCTTAACAAGATCTACGGCGCAACAGACAGGATGAACAATATGATCGAAGGTGTATTGAATTATTCCACTGTAACCAATCTGGAACAGGCTTACAGTGAAGTGAACCTGCATGAGATCCTGCTCAATATCGAAACAGACCTGGAAGTATTGATCCAGCAGAAAGGTGCGAGTATCCGGTATTCGTCGTTTCCCGGATTCGAAGGGGCGCCACTGCTGATCTACCAATTGTTCTATAACCTGATCAACAACTCCCTGAAATTTGCCCGGAAAGAAGTTCCGCCGGTAATTCTCATCAACAGCCTCCTTCACCAGGAATCAGAAAAACCACAACTGGAGATCACACTTACTGATAATGGTATTGGTTTTTCACAAGAACACGCAGACAGGATCTTCAATACATTCACCCGCCTCCATGCCAGGGACCAGTATGAAGGAACAGGCCTTGGACTGGCTCTCTGTAAGAAGATTGTGGAGAGACATAATGGCACTATCACCGCCACCGGTGAAGAAGGGAAAGGCTCCTCCTTTATCGTCACCATTCCCATCAAACGGTTCTAGTTTTTCATCTTTCTACATTAAAATATGAAAAAAGATACAGGTACGGTAATGCCTGTATTTTTCATTGCCCCTATCTTTGGCCCCTCAAAATGAAAAATTACATGAACTTGAAGAAAGCCTCTCTCATCGCTCTCACAGGCTTTGCTGCGATTGCCTCCTACGCCCAGGACAATCTGGTGAACTCGCTCAATGCGAATGCCAGTGCAAAAGCCAAAGAAAAATTTGTATTCACTCCCGTGATCTCCCTCAACTGCACAGATGTGAAGAACCAGGGCAGCAGCGGTACCTGCTGGAGCTATTCAGGAAACTCCTTCCTGGAATCTGAAATGATCCGTACCGGACGTCAACCGGTAGACATCGCTGAGATCTATACCGCACGCTGCGTTTACATCGAAAAAGCAAAGAACTATGTTCGTATGCATGGCGCTGTTAGCTGGGGCGATGGTGGCGCTCTCCACGATGTTACCAATATCTACGCCAAGTATGGCGCACTCCCACAGGAACTGTACACCGGCCTGAACTATGGTACGGATAAAAATAAATTCGCCGAGATGCAGGACCTCCTGAAAGGAATGCTGGACGGCGTTATCAAGAATAGCAATGGACAGCTCACACCCAACTGGCTGCCCGCTTTCACTGCCGTGCTGGATACATACCTCGGAAAAGTTCCTGAAACTTTCAACTACAAAGGCAAAAACTATACCCCGCAATCCTTCGCCAAAGAAGTGATCGGCCTCAATGCCAATGATTATATCGAGCTGTCTTCCCTCACTACCGCTCCCTTCTACACACAAACATTCCTGCCAGTTCCCGATAACTGGAGCTTCAGCTACGTGTATAATGTAACACATACTGATCTCACCGATATTATCGACAATGCCCTGAAAGCAGGATACTCTGTAGGCTGGGCCACAGACGTGAGCGAAAAATATTTCAGCTGGAAGAATGGCGTTGCCTATGTTCCCGAAAAACCTTTCGAAAAAATGACGCCCGCCGAACAGGCTGATCTCTTCAACGGTCCCAAAAATGAAATGGCCATCACTGCCGAGCTCCGTCAAAAAGCATTCGACAACTACGAAACACAGGACGACCACGGCATGCAGATCGTTGGTATTTCCAAAGATCAGAACGGCAGGGAATATTATGTGGTGAAGAACTCCTGGGGTCTGTCTAACGACTACAAAGGGTTCCTCTACGTAACCAAGAACTACGTTCAATACAAGTCAACTGCCATCATGGTGCACAAAAACGCTGTACCGAAAGGCATTGCACAAAAACTGAAATTGTAGAAAACTGATTTCAAATAATGGAGCTGACCCAAAAGCTACCTTCTTAGAATTTCGGGGAGCCCACTCGCTCGCCTCCCGGCGAGTGAGCTTTATTCAGTCGCCTCTGGCAACTCAGTGTTCGCCGGAGGCGAACAAATACAAGACACTCGCCGGGAGGCGAGCGACTGCCAGCTCTCTGACCTTTTTAGTCAGCCCCATCATTTGAAGCTTTTACTTTTATCCAAAGATCTGATTCAGTAGTCCAGCCAGATGCACTCCGCCTTTCAGCAACTGATCATTGAGGGTTTTTACATGATCGAAATTGTATCGGTAGGAAAGTTTCTGATCAGACGATGTGATCTCTGCGTAGAGCTGTTGTGCAATATTATAGGAATCGATGATCCAGCGGCTGGTGGACTCTGCCTGCCAGGCTTTGCGTTGTTCTTTCGTAGTATGATTGATCGCCTTTACATATTCGGTATAGCTGAGTTGCTGGAAATCGATCAGCTTCTCGTCCCAGATAACATGTAGATTGGTAGGACTATTGAACCATTGCACGCGGATACGATTGCCACCCAGGTCCTCAAATCTTCCCACATGCATGGGTTGATGCACATCTCCTACGAGATGGATCAACAGGCGGAGGTACATGAGTTTCTTATCGACAGGAAGTTCCCTGTCTTTTAATTGTTCGGTAAGCCAGCCGATCTTAGTATACGCATTTACGGTAGTATCCTGTTTCAGGCGAAGTTCGATTGCGGCTTCGGTAAGCCCTTCACGAAGGTTGATATAATGCCAGGGGCTGAGGTAATTGAAACTGGTATCGGACTTGATGAAATCGGGCCAGTTACTGGTCATGGCCATGGATTCATTGCCGAGAATCCGCTGGATCTGCTTGCGTGCTTTGTTGGTCAGGTAAGAATTTGCGATCTCTGCCACGATCCTGTGCCCCAGTACGCCCCAGGCCATGGAATGCAGGGGAAAATAGAACAATATCGCTGCCAGCAATAGTTTTCTCATTGTTTTCATACAAGATGATTTGCCCGGCCAAAATACAGCAATTGCGCTGATTTTGCATCCGTCAATCCACTATAAACTGGCTATGTGGCGGGAAATGCAGGTAATTGTCCCAATCTATGGAAAATATTTTACTCAACTTATCCGTGAGATCAGCGATGGTATTGGTTTTAGCGAGATAAAGATTGGCGCCGCTGCGATAGGCTTCCTCTATTATCTTTTTGGAAATTTCCGAAGTGTACATGATCACAGGCATCTTATCATACTCCCGGTTCTTGCGGATCTCTACAATGCAGGCAATGCCGTCCTTACAGGGCATATGAATATCCAGGAAAAGAATATAAGGCAGTTTGTCTTTCAGCATGATGAACAACACATCTCCATTCTCAGCATGTCTGAGCAGATATGGGAATTCCAGTCCCTTTAAACCGAGATCGAAGATCTCAACATCATCGGAATCATCTTCTGCCAGCATTATATCCCGTTGTAGAGCCAAAGCACCCATATGGACTAATTTAGATTGCTAAGATAGGATTTAAGGGGGTCTTATTGACTTTTAATGACAGTTATTCGGAGGGCTTGCCTAATGCAACAGATAATAAAGTTGCGTAATTATCTCCCCGACCGCTGTATAATTCTGTTAAAAGTTGCGCCTTGTCTGCCTGGTTCCGGTTTTGTGCCACAATTCAGGTATCAAATTCAAGAATCATGAACAATGGATCTGACAAGAAAAAGAAAGCTCCCGGCCAGCCCAATAAAAAGCGTAAAATAGAATTGCCGGGGGCAACACCACAACCTCCCAAAAAAAAGGTTGAAAAAAAGAAAGCTGTCCCCCGAAAAAAAAATTGAAGAGGTTGGAATAAGATCACCATTTCATCCGCTTCCGGATATACTTTGTCAATTCTGCTGCAATCAGTGCGTGCTCTTCCAGATCAGGATGCCAGTCGCAACCCTTGTTGTATATTTTCGAAAAGAAATAATGAGAGACCTTTTGATCTCCCTGCAACTGCATGGCAGTGGTGATCTTTCGCAGATAATTGCGTTGCATATTATTGAGCTTCGCATCAGCCATCGGGCTGGTAAGACAGATCAGTTCAGCCGAAGGATAATACGCACGCAATGTTTGCAGGAAACTGATATACCGGGAACAAAATTCCGTTGAATCCTGTACGCCATCATTCTGGCCCAGGCAAACGGTTACAACATCAGGCTGGTACCTGTTGAAATTCCACGCAATCGTATCCCTGTGCAGGCTGATCTTATCAAAGACCTGCGGCATAGTAATTTTCAGTCCACAGCAACTGTGCATCAGGCCAATTCCTGAAACGGCAGTCAGTTGCCATTGCGATTGCAATGCTCTCGCTGTTATGGCAGCATATCCCAGGTAAGCATTGTGCTGGTCTTCCCATTTTCCCTTACCACATGGGATAACCGAAGCATCACTGCCCGCACTGCAGGTGATGGAATTGCCGATGAATTCTATCTTCCTGACCGGAAGCGGATCCGGAGCCAGCAAGGCTTCACAGGCAATGCCCGCAATTACGCAGTAACCGATATTTGACTCTGTGGCTTTGCAGAATAGAAAACGGTGTGTATTTTTTTTCTTTTTTGCTTTCAGCAAAACGGTATCGGAGGCAGATTTGAGTTTCAGCCGGACCGGCGGCTCATCATCCATCACGATCGTAATATAATTATGGTTGGAACCCCAGAGCAGTTCATCTTTCACCAGGAGCAATGCTGAATCTCCTTTGAACTTACCGGTGCAATACACACCAGGCGCCCAGAAACGGGGAAGCTGAGGATTGGAGAAATCGATACGGCCAACAAAATGCAGGTTCGGATCAGCAGCGCTATACCATTTGAGCTGTGCGCGGGCATCACAGAAGATGAACAGCAAAAAAAATGCAGCCATTATTTTTGTCATCGGGGCAATCGGGTTTGATTCTATCCGATAAAAATAATGGCTGCAGTCTTACCAGGCTGGCACTATATTATCTAATGCTGATCTTTATTTTCAGTTGACTTTCCTGTTACCAGTTCCACCAGCCTGTTCAGCACGGGTTGCTGATTGTTCTTGTATATGAGATATTGCTGCTCTCCTTTTCCTTCTGCAAAGCTGGATTTGCCGTCAGCCTCGATTGTGATCTTTCCTTTGGGAGAAAGATCGAACCAGGCTTTTTCAGGTTCAACGGCATACAATACTGAGGTGAGGTCCCAGGTCTGACGCTCATAAGGCATGGTATCATAAGTAATGTAAGACATCACCAATGGATTGGCATGACCGCCCCCGAAATCGTTCTGGATACTCTTAGCCGGGTAACGGAACTTGTCGCCTATCTCGAAACCACTTGCCACAACCGGTACCGGACATTGCGCAAATAATATTTTCGCTGCTTCCAGGTCTTGTACAATATTCCATTCAGGGAAATTGAATTCATTGGTGTAAACGCCTCCCATTACAGACACCAGTTTCACTTTTTGTTTTACGAGGCCTACTCCATTCAACTGGCTGTGTTCATCAGCTCCGGATTGCAGGAGTCGCGCGATATTGGTTTCAGGCCCTACCACCACCAGCACCACGGAATGATCAGGCTCTTTGGCCAGTAACTGGCGGATCAGTTTGTATCCTTCCGGCAGACTATCGGCTATGCTTCGCTGTGGGAACAAAAGCTTCTTACCATCGATGGTAGTATCCAGCGTGGCAGGCACATAGCGGCGCGGCTCGGGGTTCACGCCATTGTACGCATATCCGAGAGGGATATCGGCATGGCCGTGTAATCGGCAGTATCCATCGATATAATCGATCACCCGGGGATATGATTTGCTGATGGTGATACCGAGCAATTTCACTTTTTGCCTTTTCTCGTAATCGAACAACATTTGCAGGGCAAGAACATCATCGATATCATTACCGATATCGGTATCGAAGATCACGGATACGGGTACTGGTTTTTCCTCTTTGGGATTGTTGTTACAACTCACAAAAAGGAATGCTGCAAATGCGAAACAGGAGATTATTTTCATAAAACAATTTTTGAATTGATCAGCGTGTGGGCAGTCGCTCGCCTCCCGGCGAGTGACTTTTGTT
>NZ_RCSU01000018.1 GCF_003991355.1 Pseudoflavitalea rhizosphaerae | reverse complement strand
ACATTGCTCGCCGGGAGGCGAGCGACTGGCCACACCCTGATAAAATGTATTATTCTGAAGTATTTAGTATTCTTAGCGACGCGGCTTTGGCAATATCCTCCCAACGATAATATTGAAAGGTCCTGTCTGTGCTCATCGCTACAAACAATCCACCGGTAAAGCCGGGAAGGCTCACTGATGTGGTTTCGCTGCCATCGCTTTCCTGTGTTGAGAAAGGAAGACTGGCAATTCGCGCATGTTCATGTGGGTTAGCCTTGCTGCCTTCCCTGGGATAGAAATTGAATCGATTGGCCTGTTGATCGGAAACCACAATATAGCCGGAGCCGTCAGGGAATTTGTAAAAAGAGATCCCTTCGATGTCTTTTTTGAAATCCTGCTGACCGAAGAAGGCCAGCTCTTCATTGCCTTTGGCAGGGTCTGCATGGTATTTATGTATGCCGGCCTGCTCATCGGAGTAATAAATATAACCGTTCTCATTATCTACAGCGATGGATTCGATCTCTTTCTTACCGCTGTATTCACCAAACTTGCGAACGAGCCTCATGGCGGGTTGTCCTTTCTCATCCAGGATCCGGTACTGCCAGAGATAGGAGCCTGAAGGGCCTGTTTTTCTTCCTACCACAACAAAACTGGCATTGTCTGACGGTCTTGTGTATATGGCAATGCCCATTGGTTTCCGCGCGCCTTCGCCTTCAAATACTTCCAGTCCCGTGCCTGCTTCTTTCATATCGGGCAAAGAGAAGAATCGAAGCTTGTTGGTTTCGCGTTCAGTTACGACTGCAAGGTCTTTCTTTTGACCACCGAGCATCACACCATAAGCGATGTCCACATTATTGGGGCGTTGCAGCCCAACCGCTTTGCGTATGATCTTTCCTTTGAGGTCGAAAGCATAGAGGCCCCCGCCAGTTTCTTTGTCGGTGCCGATGATCAGGCTTTGTGATTTGTCCGTTGGATGGATCCAGATGGCCGGATCATCCGTATCGTAGGGTACTTTTTCTGTTACCACTACTGGCTTGAGTGCATTAGGGTCCAGTGCAGCGACCTTCTTTTGCTCAGTACAGGCAAGCAGTGAGATGGTGAACAGTGATATTATTGTATGCTTCATCAACTTGTTTTAACGATCAGTGTAATTTACTTTACGAGGTCGAATTTTACGCCCAGGTTGAATTTGGAACCGTAGTATTCAACTTGTGCTGTTTTGTTCTTTTCGCCCTGGTAATAACGGAGTGGTTGGTCCGTAAGGTTGTTGGCCTCGGCAAAGATCCTCCATTTTGGAGTGATGGCGTAAGAAGCATTGGCATCGAGGAAGAATTGTTTATCGTAGAACCTGTCGTAGAAACTGTCTGCATTGTAGCCTGCGTCATCACTATCATCAACATACGAAGATGTGTAGTTGGCGGAGATCCTGGCAGAGAAACGTTTGGTTTCGTAGCTCAGAGATGCATTGAAGATATTGGGAGCTGCGCCGGGCAGTTTCACATTGTTGCGTACGAGTTCTCCTTCGGGAGAATAAATGCCTTTGGCTTTGGAGTGTGTGTAAGTGTAATTGAGGTACACGCCAAATCCTTTCCAGAAGCCGGGGAGGAAGTCAAGCTGACGTTGCAGCGCTACTTCAAATCCGTAAACATCGGCGCCATCACCATTGCGGCGTTGTGTGAATGTCCAGTTCTCGCCTGTGGGGACCGGGTTGACCACATTCGGGAAGAGGGCTTCAAACTTCGCATTGGTAAATGTGTTGTCGATATAAGTGTAGTAGAATCCGTCCAGTTTCTTATAGAATACACCGGCAGAAAGAAGGCCTACTGTTTTGAAATAGTATTCGCTCATCAGGTCCAGGTTGGATGACTTCACTGGATCCAGGGCAGGGTTGCCTGCTGCAATTTCCTGGTCGCCGGGTTTTACATTGAAGTAAGGGACCAGGTCAAAATACTTGGGACGGGCCAATGAGTTGGTCCAGGCGGCTTTCAGCACAAAGTAATTGTTTACACGGTATTTCAGGTTGATGTTTGGGAGTACGTCCGTATAATCGTTCTTATTGCTGGCAGTGCCTTTGAACACTTCTTCATCTTCTACGATGTTACCGGTGTAATCGATATGCGTGTTCTCGATACGAACACCGAGGTTCACGGAAAATTTCTCTGTGATATCCTGTTTCAGCATCAGGAAGCCAGCTGTAACCAGTTCTTTTGCTTTGAAATTACCGCTGAGGTATTCGCCGGGCACATCTGATTCTTCAAACAGGCTGCCATTTTTGAAATTCAGCTGTCCCAGGAATTCAGGATCGATGAACTGACCAGCTACATATTTACCACCTGGGTGGAAACCGCTGTTGGTTTTGTCTACCAATGGCAGGAGCGAAATATTACCGAAGCTGGCAGCAGGTTCGTATTCAAAGAAATTATTGTTACGCTCTTTGGTTTTGCTTCTGATGCGGCCACCAATTTTCAACCAGCCTTTTTGCTGAGGGATGATGCTGACGGGGTACTCCAGGTTGAGTTTCCCGTTGAAGTCTTCTTCAAACTGATCCTGGAATTGTTCTGAGAGCTCAGACAGGCGCGTGTAACCTGTGAGGGCGGTATTATCTGTTAGCAGCGGTGTTTCAAGGTCATCGATATTCTGGTTCACAGTAATATTCCTGCGGCCCATAGCGATATATCTTTCGTTCGGTCTTTTCTCTGAGGCTTTAGCGTATTGTGCGCTCCATTTGGCGCGTAGCCTGCCGAAGATATGATCTCCTTTCAGCGCAAGTGAGCGAACGCGCTGGTCTTCCAGGCGGCGGTTCTCATTACGGCTATTGTCCAGGCCACCTTTTGTCTGGCGCAGCACTTCACCATTTGTATAGCCGGTGATATTACCTTTTCCGTCATATATCAGTTCATCCGGGTCAGGCTCGTTGGCCTCACCGCGATAGCGATGGCGGAGGCGGAAGCGGTTTTCTTTATCATCGCGCCAGTTGTAGCTGCCGGTGAGTGTGAGGGTGTGCAGTGCATTGATCTTGTAATCGATGGTAGCGGCTGTGCTGCGACGGATACGCAGTTCATCATATACCCTGATATCATTGTCGCTGATAAAGAGCTTGCCATTTGCATCTTTGCTCCAAACATTTTCCACGTTGTCTGAACCGAATTTGTTTCGATTGTAAGATCCGCTGAACATTACGCCCAGCTTGTCTTTGAAGAAACGCGTACCTACTACCAGGCTGGCTGTTCCATTGAAGCCATTGTCGCGTATAGGACTGAAGCCACCTGCTACAGTACCGGAGAGACGTAGGCCCGTTGGTGTGGAGCGGGTAACCAGGTTCACGGAACCACCAATGGCATCTGCATCCATATCGGCAGTGAGTGTTTTGTTCACTTCAACAGTCTGCACCATATCGGTAGGGATCAGGTCCATCTGGATACGACGGTTATCACCTTCTGCAGATGGGATGCGTTCGCCATTGAAAGTAACGGAGTTGAATTCCGGGCCCATGCCGCGCACTACTATATTGCGTGCTTCGCCCTGGTCGTTCTGCATGGTGATGCCGGGAACGCGTTTGATGGCATCTCCGATATTGGCGTCCGGGAAACGGCCAATCTGGTCGGCGCTGATGATATTGGTGATATTGTCGGAATTCTTTTGCTGGTTCAGGGCTTTGGCCTGGCCTTTCATGCGATCACCCATTACGAGTATGGATTGCAGTGAGTTGGATCCTGATTTCATTTTAGCAGTGAGCTCAACCGGCTTGCCGCCATTTTCGAAATCGAGAGTGAGGGTTTGATAGCCGATATAGGTAACCGTAATAGTGTGTTTTCCGTTGGGTACATTCATGAGAGTGGCAATTCCATCATTGCCGGAAACAGCGCGGGCGCCTTTTTCATCGAGCCGGATACTGGCGCCCGGGAGAAGGAGGTGTTGCTCATCTATCACTTTGATCCTGATGATGGCGGATTGAGCCATAGCGATGCTGGTCAGCAAGGTAGCTACCAGTACTGCGTACAATTTTTTCATAAACTGAATTGTTGGTGAGTATGGGATATTTCCCGGCGCGAAGGTATTTGAAGCATAGTGCAGGGGCTCATTCCGGCATGTTATGCAATGTTGAAGTAATTGTTAGGGGAATATGAAGAAAAAGAAATGGGATTTGAAAATGAGCGGGTTCCAGTTAATTGAAGGCAGCGGCGCCGCAGATGATGAAGAATATCATGAGCTGTTCATCAGAGAATTTCAACCGCAGTTGAGCCAGGGCTTTCGCTTTATGTTCTTTCACGGTAAAGACAGAAATGCCGAGTTTAGCGGCGATCTCTTCATTTTTCAATCCGTCAAAATAGATCATCCTGAAAACCTGCTGTCTTTTTTCCGGCAGCTTTTCGATCTCCTGGTAGATGGACCGCATCAGTTCCGAGCGGATCATTTGTTGTAATACGAGCTCATCACCTTTCTGATCATCGAGATAATTCATCTCTTTCTGAAAATTATTCTTCACCTTTTGATGACGGAGATGGTTAAGCGAAGCATTGCGGGTGGCGGTATAGAGAAAGCTTTTGATGCTTTGCGGATGATCGAAGTCTGCGCGTTTGTTCCAGAGTTTGAGATAACTGTCTTTCACAATATCTTCTGCCTCACTCATGGATCCTAACAGTTGTTCGGCAAAAAAACAGAGCGGCCTGTAGTACTGTCTGAAAAAGACAGTAAATGCCTGCTGGTCCCCTTGCTGGAATGCAGGAATGATATTGTCCGGGAAGTGATTAAGCTCTGTCATTAGTTCTGGCTTGCAGGCTGGCACTGCTTTGCAAGCTGGCTAAGTTAGGGAATTCAAAATAAAACAGGGAGGGTGAATGGTTACAAAAAAATAATTTGAAACGGGCTAGTTCAAACATTGGGGGAGGGTGTTCTAACTTCTTTCATCATCCCATAACCTACATTAAGTTATGCCTTTAAGAAGTACTGCTCAATTCCGGAAAATGACTGCGGTGGTTTTACTTGCAGGAGCGCTGGTATCCTGTAGTGCAGGCCCCTCGGCGCCGCCGGAACGCAAAAAGTTCCCTATGTTCACAGACAATGGCCGGGCTGCTGATATTCCACTGTTCTCACTGGCCACCCCTGATCACAAATCAGGCCTTCCATTTGCAACAGGTTCAGTAGATTTGTCAACCGATGGAGGGGCCAGTTCCTACTACTCCCTTTCTCTACCAGACCCGAATTACGATTCTCTGGCGCTCAGCCTGGTAAACAACTACAAACCGTTAGCCTTGTCTTTATTGAGCCAATGGGCCAAACAGAGTAATGGCAAAGGTTTCATCGTTGATCTGCGCAATAGTGCAAACAACGGGAGCCGCCAGGATTATTCCGTTGAGTTTGCTGGTAACACAGTGCCTGTTGTATTGCTGTGGGACAATCATTCTTCCTCAAGGGCTGAAACATTCCTGAACAGCGCGCAACAGATCCCTGGATTCAGCATCAGTGCCAGGAAGAAAGCTAACAACAACAGCTGTTTTTGATCTTTTGATCATTGGATCCGGTAAGGCTCCGGCCAGACTGAAAAAAAATTAACCGTACAAAACTGTTAGAGAAAGCATCATGAAGAAATATTTATATCTGCCCCTCTGCGTGCTGGCAGGTTCCTGTGCCTGGTTCAAAGGTGGCACCAAGAACGCGGCAGGCAGCCAAAAGAAGGCTCCCGCATCCGCTACCGCCGCAGCTCCCAAACCACCGGTAGTACCTCCTGCAAAGAATGGTGTAAAACCATTAGACCAGGTTGTGAAAAATCTCCCGGTACAAAAAGGTCTCTTCAATGTATACAGCTCTAAAGAGCTCGACAGTGTTTTTTTCGAGATCGGAGATACACTCCTGGGAAGAGATATCATGGTGATCAATCGCGTGAACCGCGGACCCGGAGGCATCAACCTCTATGCCGGAGAAGAACTGGAAGAGAACACCATCTATTTTGAAAAAGCACAAAACGAAAATATCAGGATCCGTTTCAGACAAGTGATTGCCGATGCGGACAGCAACGAAGTGATCGCCAAAGCAGTGAAGCTGTCTAACCTCGATCCTGTTGCCGGTACATTCCCCATAAAAGCTTATGGGAAAGATTCCGCCAGTTATGTGATCGATATGAGCAAGTTCCTGAAAGACGGGCAAAGCTTTGTTCAGAAAGTGGCTAAAGGCGTCAACAAAAACATCCTGGATATTCGCAGGGACCAGGAGCTGATGAAGATCAAAGTGTTCCCGATGAACGTAGAGCTGCTTTCCAGCCACAACACTTTGCTTAAAGAAGATAAAGCTACGGGAAGAGCCGACCAGGCGCCAGCCACCATTGAAATGAAGACCAGCTTCATTGCGCTTCCGCATGTGCCAATGCAACGTCGCATTATGGATCCGCGCATCGGGTATTTTGCCAACTACTCTTATGTGTTCGGAGATAAACAACAAAAATCGGAAACACAGCAGTTCGTGGTTAGATGGAGACTGGAGCCGAAGCCTGAAGACATGGCCCGCTACAAAAGCGGACAGCTGGTAGAACCTGCAAAACCCATCGTGTTCTATATCGATCCCAATACTCCCAAACAATGGAGAAAATATTTGATCCTTGGTGTGAACGACTGGGCCAAAGCATTCGAGAAAGCAGGTTTCAAAAATGCCATCGTAGGAAAAGAATGGCCGGAGAACGATACCACCATGGATATGGATGATGCCCGCTATTCATTCATCCGTTATTTCCCATCAGAGATCCCCAATGCCTATGGCCCTAACGTGAACGATCCCCGCAGCGGCGAGATCATCCAAAGCCATATTGGCTGGTATCATAACGTGATGAGCCTGGTGCACGACTGGTATATGGTGCAGGCCGCTCCCAATGATCCCGAAGCACGCAAAATGAAATTCAGTGAAGAACTGATGGGACAACTGATCCGGTTCGTATCAAGCCATGAAGTAGGCCATACGCTTGGCCTCAGGCATAATCATATCAGCAGCAGTCAGACCCCCGTTGAAAGCCTGCGAGATATCAACTACCTGAAAGAACATGGTCATACTGCCAGCATCATGGACTATGCACGCTTCAACTATGTAGCGCAGCCTGAAGATAATATCCCGCAGGAACTGCTCTTCCCAAGGATCGGCGAGTACGACAACTGGGCCATAGAATGGGGCTACAAATACACAGGCAAAGCTGCCAGTGAAGAAAAGAAAGAGCTTTATGATCTTACCACCAAAAAACTCAATGCCAATTCGCGCCTGCTTTTCGGCAGCTATGAAACAGGCAGCCATGATCCACGCAGCCAGGCTGAAGACCTGGGTGATAATCCGGCCAAAGCAAATGCATATGGTATAAAAAATCTCAAACGCGTAATTGAAGGTTTGCCAGAATGGACTAAAACGGATGATGGTTTCAACAGGGACCTTGCGCAGATGTACAATCAAACAGCCAATCAATACTTCAGGTATGTAGGCCATGTGATCAAATTCATGGGGGGAACAACCCTCACCATTCGCACAGACAATGATGCAAAAGCGGTAGTAGTCCCGGTAGCCAAAGAAAAACAGGTGGATGCCATGAACTTCCTGATCGATGAAGTACTTACCACACCCACCTGGCTGCTCTCAGACAAGATCACAGACAGAACAATGGGTACCAGCGGCCCCTATGCGAATTTTGTGGAAGACATTCAGATGCGCGTGATCAATACCCTGCTGGATGCACCGGTGATCCAGAACGTAGTGAATAATGAAAAACGCTTCGGGAATGTAAAAACACTGGGTACTGATCAATACCTGGCGATGCTGCGCAATAATGTATGGAAAGAATTGAAACAACCTTCCGTGAAGATCGACGGTTATCGCCGCGCGATCCAGAAAGCCTATGTGGGCGCACTGTCTTTCAACCTGGCCAATACCGCCAGTAATGCCAATCCGGGAGAGCCGAATCCTTATATCGAAACTGACTCTTATTCCATTTCTATTGCAGAATTGAAATCCCTGCTGCCGGTAGTTAAGCAGGCTATCGGTAAAACCAGCGATGCTTTAACAAAAGCTCACCTGGTAGACCTGGAACTGAAACTGGCAAAAGCAGCAAACGGAAAATAATTATAATCAACCTTATCTAATACCGAACCCTATGGCAATGCACGATCAGGATCCCATACAAACAATGCAGGAGCTGGCAGCTCTCTTCTTTCAGAAACTGCAGGGCACCATTCAGCCCGCAGGTGAACAACAGCTGGAAGCATGGCTGCTGACCCGGACAGCAGAGAACAGAAAATTCTATGAAGGTCTTACTGACCAGGCTTCCATAGAATCTGCACTTCGTTCTCTCTATGCAATCGATGAAGAAACTGCGTTGGAGGATGTTCTGAACAGGATCCAAAAGGATAGCCATGAAACAAATCCCTCTGCTGCTATAACGGAGATGCCCGTACGTAAAAAATGGTATCGCTATGCTGCAGCGGCTGCTATCGGGATCCTGATCGTGGGTATTGCAGCAACATTCTGGCTGACCAGCCGTACCGGTGATGACCAGCCTGACACTTCCCCCACAGCGCATTACAACAGTGATGCGCTGCCCGGGAGTGACAAAGCCATCCTGCAACTGGAAGATGGACGCTCGATTTTGCTGGACACAGCTTCAGGTGAACTGGCAAAACAGGGTGAAACCCATATCCGGAAAAATGAGGAAGGCGTGCTTAGTTATGATCCCGGCAGCGCAGGCAACGATACGGGCCTGGTATATAACAGGATCATCACGCCACGCGGAGGCCAGTACCAGGTTACATTGCCCGACGGAAGCAAAGTGTGGCTGAATGCAGCTTCCAGCCTCCGTTTTCCTGTTGCTTTCAAAGGAAAGGAAAGGGTGGTGGAACTGACCGGCGAAGCCTATTTTGAAGTGGCGCAAAATGCAAACAAGCCATTCAAGGTAAATGTTGGCAGCGAAAAGGAACCCATGCAGGTGGAGGTATTGGGTACTGGATTCAATATCCAGTCCTATGCTGATGAGCCTGTAAGAGCCGCCACGCTGGTGAATGGAAAGATTAGGGTATATAACGGCAACGAACAGGTGATACTTAAACCCGGGCAACAGGCCAGGGTGAAAGAGCAAAGCCTGAGTACAACGGCTGCAGACCTTGAGGAAGTGCTGGCCTGGAAGAATGGCATTTTCTATTTACAGGATGTAAATATCCAAACCATCATGCGTCAGCTTTCACGATGGTATGATGTGGAAGTGGTGTACGATGGGAATATCACACAACAGTTTGTGGGTAAGATCCCCCGCACCATGAATTTATCAGATGTATTGAAAGTCCTGGAGTCCACAGGGTGGGTCCATTTCAGATTTGAAGGGAAAACAGTCACAGTATCTCCCGATTGAGAAAATTTTTGAATAACAGCAACGCAATACCAAAACAACTTATGCAAGGCTCAAACGAAACCCATAACAGGGCGCTGCAACGCAGGGCCCGCTGGCGCCTGGCCAGGATGACTGCTGTTCTTTTACTGCTGGGTTTTATCCAGGCAGGTGCACAGGTGGCAGCTCAGACAGTAACTATTTCAGCCAATAGGATGCCGCTTGAAAAGGTCTGTAAAGAAATAGAGAAACAAACCGGCTACTTTTTCGTGTATGCCAGGGACCTGGAAAAATCAAAGCCGGTTACCGTGCAGTTAAAGAACGAAGAGTTGAGAACGGCACTCAACAAAGTATTCAATAACTCAAATCTTACTTACGAACTGGTGGGAAAAGTGGTGAGCGTGAACACACGCAAAAAAGCTGCGACTGACCAGCCAAAGAGTGAACCACTTACAGATACAATCACACTTAAAGGTGCTGTGATTACTGAAAAAGGACCACTGGAGAATGTGTCAATCAGCTCATCCATTTCAAAACGGTCAACCCTCACGGATGTGAAAGGTCAATATGTTCTCAAAGGAGTGATCCCGGGGGAAGAGATCATATTTTCCTATGTTGGATATAAGCCTTACCGGGCTAAGGCCAGGAGCAGGGAACTGGTGGTTGCCCTGGAGGTGGCAGACAATGAACTGGACAAGGTAGTAGTAAAAGCATACGGCACTACTACCAAGAGGTTTGCCACTGGGACCATCGCTACCGTTTCCGGTAAAGACATCGAGAATGTGCCGGTTCAAAATCCATTGCTGGCATTGACTGGTCGTGTACCCGGCATCGTTATAACTCCATTAAGTGGTGAAGCCAGCGCTCCCGTTAAGGTAGAGATCAGGGGCAGGAACAGTATCAACCCGAACTTTCCCTCCGATCCGCTGTACGTGATCGATGGTATTCCGCAAACCATTATGGACCTCAACAACAGGAAGGTTGGATATATGGAGCCGACCATGATCTCATCAGGGCTCAACCAATCAGATGTGTATGGACTTGGAGGTTTGAGCATTCTTTTCGGATTGAACCCTGCTGACATTGAATCAATCGATGTATTGCAGGATGCAGGCGCAACGGCTGTTTACGGAAGCCGCGGCGCCAACGGTGTGATCCTCATCACTACCAGGAGAGGCAAGGGAGGCGGCACCCGCGTGAATTTTGGCGTTTCACAGGGGCTTACCTATGTAACGAAGTACTATGATATGCTAAATATCAAAGATTACCTGCAGTTGAGAAGGGAAGCTTTTGCCAATGATGGCAAAACTCCTTCCAAAATTCCCGGCGATCCCAATTATGCACCAGACCTGCTGATATGGGATACTACCCGGAATGTGAACTGGCAGAAATATCTTTATGGCAATACGGGACGTTACACGCGATATAATGCAAGTCTTTCAGGAGGTAATGAGATCACCAATTTCAGGTTGAGTGCAGGTTATTCAAAGACCACCGATATCAAGGCAGTCAGTGGCACTAACCAGTCCGCCACATTTTCATTCAGCCTCGATCACAAAAGCGCCAATAAGAAATTCACCAGTCAGCTTACTGCCATGTTCGTGCATTCGAAAACCGATGCTGTATTGTTGAGCGCCAACTATACTTTGCCTCCCAATGCACCGGCTGCATTGGACAGCAGCGGTAACCTCAACTATGCCGCCTATGAAATTGCAAAAGTGAATTTCCCTTTCGCTAATCTGAAAAAATCGAATGAAGGAAAGAACAATCAATTGCAATCCAGCCTGGATTTGAGCTACCTGCTGTTCACTGGAGTTAGCCTGGTGACCAGTTTCAAATACACGCAATCCAATAATAATTCCGTTTCCCTGGTACCTATCGCTTCCAAGAATCCATTTACACTTACTGATCAGAAAGGAAATAACTATACTGGCAATACAAAAGTCAGCAACTTTACGATCGATCCGGCCATTACCATCAATAAGCCATTAGGCAATGGAGCTATCAGTGCAAGGATCGGCGGCACTTATCAGAGTAATATCACACAAAGCCTGAGCATCAATGGAAGTGATTATGTTTCGGATGACCTGATCGGTTCCCTGTCCAATGCTCCCAAAACCACCACCACTGAGCGATACGGGCAATACAAATATGCAGGTGTTTATGCACTGGTGAATTATGATTATGCCCATAAGCTATTCTTCGATATCAGTGCAAGGAGAGATGGCAGCAGCCGCTTCGGCCCGGGCAAACAGTTCGGCAACTTCGGTGCTTTCGGCGCTGCCTGGATCATCACTGAAGAGGAATGGGCGCGCAAAGCAATTCCTGAATTCATTTCAGTTATCAAACCCTCCTTCAATTACGGTATCGTAGGAACTGATGGTGTAGGGGATTACAGGTATCTGTCACAGTGGAACAGTGAATCCAATTATACACCGCTCACCAATTACAATGGGCTGAACCCGCTGGTGCCGCAATTACAGGCCAACCAGGATTTCCATTGGGCCAGCAGTAAGCAATTGTCTGTAAACTTATTGCTTGAATTCTGGAACAGGATCACCCTTACAGCCAACTGGTGGAGGAATAATACGGATAACCAACTGGTGCAATTCCCCACTGGATCATATACAGGCTTCGATTACGTTACTGCCAATTCACCCGCCAATGTATTGAACACCGGCTGGGCGCTCACGCTGAACACAACCGTAATTCGAAAAAAAGACTGGGGATGGCAGTTGAATTTCCAGTCGAGCAATTCCAAAAACAAACTGAAGAGTTATCCCAACCTGGAGCTGAGCCCATACTTTACCCAATACAAGATTGGCGCCTCTATCAATGATCAGTATGTATTCAAGTTCATTGGTGTGAATGCTCAAACGGGCAGGTTCGAGTTTGTAGACCTCAATAAGGATGGACAGGTGAGATCGAACAATAGCGTTGCACCCGGCACCGGAGATGATGACAGGTATTACACGGTTAGCCCTGTACCGGATTTCCAGGGAAGCGTAAGAAGCACGCTGCGGTACAAGCAGGTTACACTCGATCTTTTGTTCACCTGTAAACGTTACTGGGCGTCCACTTTCCTGAGCAACAGGATCGGCCTGATGCAGAATATCAGCCAGTATGAATTCGATCATCGCTGGACAACGCCGGGACAGATCACCGATGTGGCCAAGCCAACAGTGAATACGCTACCCAGCAACCAGGGCGATCTGCAGAGTTCAGATGGGAAATTCGAGAAAACGAATTTTATCCGCCTCAGTTCTGCATCCATTGCCTACAGCATTCCACCAAAGACCCTTAAGCTGGCTGGATTATCTTCCATGACCATCAGCCTGGATGCCAATAATCTCTTCCTGCTGACCAATTTCAAAGGCATCGATCCTGAATTGTCATGGGGCGGCGGTTCATTGCCTCCCAGCAGGACCATCGCACTCACGCTCAACTGTTCATTCTAAACTCCAAAACTGCTGATATGAATTTCTCCAATCTATTAAATACAAAAGCCGGATCTGCAGTTTTCCTGCTCACTGCCCTGGCTTTCACCGGGTGTAAGAAACTGGTGGAGATCGATCCGCCGCGCGAAACAATCGCAACCGAGAAGGTCTTCAATACTAACCAAAATGCTTACTCAGCCCTTGCAGGTATGTATTCCATGATGATGACGGGAACAGATGGAAGCCCTAATTTCAGCAATGGCGGCCTTAGCATCTATGCCGGGATGATGGCTGATGAATTAGAAGCGCTGGCCGGTCTGAACAACCCGGATGATTTCCAGTTCTACTCCAATCAATTGAGAAATGATAACGCTCTGGCACAACCGCTGTTCTGGGATGTGCCGTACCGGGTGATCTATTCCGCCAATTCCATCATTGAAGGGGTGGCTGCCTCTACATCGCCATTGCTTTCGGATACTACCCGGACCCAGTTGGCCGCGGAGTCGAAATTTGTGAGGGCTTACTGTCATTTCATGCTGCTCAACCTGCATGGTGATGTGCCGCTGATGACAACAACAGATATCAGGAAAACTGCACTGATCCCCAGAACACCCGTTGCCGAGCTGTACAAGCAGATAGAGGCCGATCTCAGAGATGCAATTGCCAATCTTCCGGGTGATTATGATTTTTCAGCACAACAAAGGAGCCGCCCCAACAAATGGGCAGCAGCAGCATTGCTGGCGCGCGTGTATCTCTACCAGCAAAAATGGGCGGAAGCTGAAGCACAGGCTACCACAGTGATTGATAAGACCAGCCTTTACGATATCATTCCACTGGCAAATGTTTTCAAGCCTAACAGCACTGAAGCCATTTTTCAATTGGAGCATGTGCCCGGCAATACCCACGACATTACTGTTGAAGGTTCCAGGCTGGCGCCTTTCTTCCGTTATTCCGAACTTCCTCCGGAATACCAGGCATTATTCCTGGACCCGGCTTTCTTCCCGGCAGTTGCTCCTCAAATTATCCCATCCTATTTTCTGTCGCTTGAACAATTGGCGGCATTTGAATCGGATGATAACAGAAGAACAGTTTGGGTGGATGGTTTCGTTTCCCCTGATATCGATGGCTATCATGGAAAGAAATATTTCTATCCTGTGAAGTATGAAGGCATTCCAACCGCCAATAATGCCCCGATCCCCGCACAGGCGCATATGGTGCTCAGGCTGGCTGAACAATACCTCATAAGGGCCGAAGCCAGGGCACAGCAAGGTGTTGATCTCACCGGAGCTGCTGCGGATATCGACAAGATCAGGAACCGCGCAGGACTTGACAATACAGCAGCGGCCAGTAAGGAAGAACTGCTGGAAGCGGTTTTGCATGAGCGTCAAACAGAACTCTTCACGGAAGACGGACAAAGATGGTTTGATCTCAGAAGATTTGGGAAGGCCAATGCCATTTTAGGCGCCTTGCCCAACAAGCAGCCCTGGAATCCCGATCATTTGTTGCTACCGATCCCTGCAAGGGAAATTCAAAAGAACCCGCTGCTGGTGCCCAACCCCGGCTACTAATATTTTCTTTCATGTAGTTCTTTTAAGTACAGCCCCGGAATTTTCCGGGGCTTTTTTTATGGAACAGTTTTGCTTCCTGCATCTATCCTTTCCCGGTTGTCACTCATAAGGATTTTTAGTTATTTTTGAAAAGGGCCCTTTTCCCGTCAACCAGGAATTTATTATGTTACTTACTATCAGCACTACACGAAAACCTGCATCCGACCTGAGCTTTCTCTTGCACAAACATCCCGGTAAAGTGCAGCAGGTGGAGATTTCTGCAGGCATTGCACATTTGTTCTATCCGGAAGCTACAGACGAAAAATGTACCATCGCACTATTGCTGGACATTGATCCCGTTGGCCTCGTCCGTAAAAAGAACGAGAACGATTTTGCTTTGCAACAATATGTGAACGACAGACCCTATGTGGCCAGTTCCCTTATGAGCGCCGCCATCGCCAAAGCCTTTGGTACGGCCATGGGCGGCCGATGCCAGCTGAAGCCGGAACTGGTGGATATCCCTTTCCCACTGGAAATACAACTGAGTGGTCTGCCTGTTTCAGGAGGGGAGGAATTGCTGAGGGCCTTGTTTGAACCTTTGGGCTATTCGGTTATTGCTTTCCGTTATCCTGTTGATCCAAAATTCCCGGAGTGGGGACTTAGCCGGTACTACTCAGTTCAGTTGAACAATACCATCACCATCCGGCAATTGCTTTCGCATCTTTACCTGCTCATTCCCGTTTGTGATAACGAGAAACATTATTTCGTGGGGCAGCATGAAGTGGAAAAACTGATGGAGAAAGGAAAGGACTGGCTGCCATCACATCCAGCCCGTGAGCTGATCACCAAACGTTACCTGAAATACAAGAGCAGTCTTACCAATGAAGCCCTCAGTATATTATTGAAGGATGAGGACGAAGAACAGGCAGATGCAACTGAAGAAGCGGACAATACGACGAAACTGCGTGTACACGATCAGCGCCTGCAGGCGGTTTGCGATGAACTCTTACTCACCGGAGCCCATTCCGTTGCGGACCTCGGTTGTGGTGAAGGCAAACTGCTCAAACTCCTGATGGAACAAAAGCAGTTCAAAAAAGTATTGGGCATGGATGTGAGCCATCGTTCGCTCAGTATCGCCAACGACAGGTTGAAAACAGAAAGGATGCCGGACAGACAGCGTACAAGGCTCAGCCTGATCCAGGGGTCCCTTATGTATCGGGACCAACGCCTGGAAGGTTACGAAGCGGCTGCCCTGGTAGAAGTGATCGAACACCTGGACGAGCCAAGGCTCGCTGCCATGGAAAAAGTAATATTCGGCTATACGAAGCCGGTATATGTTATCATCACTACTCCGAATAAAGAGTACAATGTACTTTTTGAATCGATGCCGGAAAATGCGATGCGGCATACTGATCATCGCTTCGAATGGACGCGGCAGGAATTTTCCGATTGGGGCAACCGCGTAGCTGCCGAGCACGGTTACCATGTCAGTTTCAAAGCCGTGGGTGAAGAACAACCCGAAGTGGGTGCGCTCACCCAGATGGCTATTTTCTCAAAGAACAAATAATCCCTCATGCGATCAAACGCAGAATACATACATGTTCCTGGGCTCTCTCTGATTGTGCTGATCGGGGCTTCCAGCTCCGGTAAATCAACTTTCGCCCGGAAACATTTCAAGCCAACAGAGATCGTCAGTTCGGATCAATGCCGCGCTTTTGTGAGCGATGATGAGAACAGCCTGTCTGCTTCCAATGATGCATTCGACCTGGCGCGTTATATCGTAGCTAAAAGATTGAAGAATGGCTTGCTCACAGTAGTAGATGCCACTAACGTGCAGGAAAGCGCCAGGAAGGACTGGATCAAACTGGCGCGTGAATACCATGTGCTGCCTGTAGCCATTGTGGTGAACACGCCGGAAAAGATCTGCTCACAACGAAGCAAGGTCCGCCCGGACCGTGATCTCGGCCCACATGTTATCCCGCACCAGATCTCGCAATTACGCAGAAGCCTTCGTTACCTCAAAGCTGAAGGCTTCCGCCAGATATTTGAGCTGAGCGTGGAAGACACAGACAATATCAAAGGCATCATCCGCGATCCTTTGTATAACGATAAGAAAACCCTACGTGGTCCTTTCGATATCATCGGTGATATCCATGGCTGTTTGGATGAACTGCTTTTGCTGTTGCAAAAACTCGGCTATCAAAAAGAAAATGGAAACTGGATCCATCCGGAAGGCAGAAAACCTGTGTTCCTTGGCGACCTGGTGGATCGCGGTCCTGATTCTCCGGGCGTACTGAAACTGATCATGCCGATGGTGAAGGCTGGCCTTGCCTGGTGTGTGCCCGGTAACCACGATGATAAACTGAAGCGATGGCTCACCGGCAAGCAGGTACATGTGCGTCATGGACTGGAAGCTACTGTTGCGCAACTGGCAGGAGAGTCCGATGAATTCCGCAAGGAGATCGTGGATTTTGTGGATGGACTGATCAGTCATTATGTTTTTGATGATGGCAAACTGGTTGTAGCGCATGCAGGCATGAAAGCATCCATGCAGGGACGTGGATCGGGTGCTGTCCGTGAGTTTGCGCTGTATGGGGAGACTACTGGTGAAACGGATGAGTTCGGTTTGCCGATCCGTTATAACTGGGCTGCAGAATACAGGGGCAAGGCGATGGTGGTATATGGTCATACGCCTGTGCCGGAGCCGCAATGGCTCAATAATACGATCGATATCGATACAGGTTGCGTGTTCGGCGGCAAACTCACTGCACTTCGCTATCCTGAAAAAGAACTTGTTTCTGTTCCGGCAGCGAAAGTGTACAGCGAGCCCGTTCGTCCGCTCGCGCCGGCGCCTGTTACACTCACGCTGCAGCAGCAACAGGATGACGTATTGGATATCTCGGACTTCACCGGCAAGCAGATCGTTCCCACCAGGCTGGGACATAATATTACGATTCGTGAAGAGCAATCCATCACTGCACTTGAAGTGATGAGCCGTTTTGCGGTAGACCCGCGCTGGCTTATCTATCTTCCTCCTACGATGAGTCCATCTGAAACCAGCAGCCTGCCTGATTATCTCGAATATCCCACTGAGGCATTCGATTATTTCAAAAAAGCAGGCATTCAGAAACTGGTCTGTGAAAAGAAACATATGGGATCGAGAGCTGTAGTGATAGTAGGAAGAAATGCAGCAGCCATTCAGAAAGCTTTCGGTATTACTGGAGATGCTACCGGTGTGATCTATACGAGAACAGGACGCGCTTTCTTCACTGATACTGCCATTGAGCAGGCATTATTGCAACGATTGAACACAGCACTTGAGTCGGCGGGGATCTATGATCAATTCAATACGGATTGGGTTTGTCTGGATACCGAGCTCATGCCCTGGAGCAGCAAAGCGCAGGCGCTGTTACAGAATCAATATGGCGCTGTAGGAGCAGTGGCTACGGGTTCCCTGCAAGCTGCAATTCAGACACTGCAACAGGCAGGCACACACGTAGAGGTTCAATCACTGCTGGATCGCTACCAGGAAAAACAAGCCAGCGTTCATGATTTCATCATGGCTTACCGTCAATACTGTTGGCCGGTGGAGCAACTGGAGGATTACAAGATAGCTCCTTTTCATATCCTCGCAACAGAAGGCCAGACCTATTTTGATAAGGACCATGGCTGGCATATGGATACTATCGCCACAATCTGCACTCAGGATGCCGGCATCCTGCTCGCAACTGAATACATGGTAATAAACCTGGAAGATGAGAGCAGCGTTCAGCAGGCAACCGACTGGTGGCTGCAACTCACAGCCGGCGGCGGGGAAGGAATGGTAGTGAAGCCCTGGAATTTTGTCGGGACCAATGCAAAAGGATTGATCCAGCCCGCCATCAAAGTGCGTGGACGTGAATATCTCCGCATTATCTATGGGCCTGAGTATACTTTGCCGGAGAATATGAACAGGCTGAAGAATCGTGGGCTCAATGGGAAACGCTCACTGGCGCTGCGTGAGTTTGCACTTGGTGTGGAAGGATTGGAAAGATTCTGCCAACATTTGCCGCTGCGCGCCGTGCACCAATGTGTGTTTGGCGTGTTGGCGCTGGAAAGCGAACCTGTGGATCCGAGATTATAGTTTTTGTGCCGGCTGTTTTGGGTATATGCGAACCGGGCTGCGAAACAAACCAACACGGGAGGATTTTTTTCTGCTGTAGTTGGTGGGATGGAGCTGTGGTGCTGAACCGGACTTCTTCGCTTATGTTTCGAAGGCCCTGTTCGCATATACCCAAAACAGATGGGCAGCGGGGAGGTGTAACAATTTATTTCGGATCCACGGGTTTGCTTTCTGCGTGTGTGGTAGGGATGGGGTGGGTGTGCGAGTTTGGTTTGGTTTGGATTCGATTGGTTTGAGGTTGAGGGAAGGTGGCTTTGAGATGAGGTTTTCAGGGTTTGTCCTTTTGAGGTCTGATGATGAGACGGAGTGTTGGATTATTGGTGAAGAAGGCCCACATCCAGGAGAAGGCCAGCCATACTTTGTTGCGGAATCCTACTAACGGGATGATATGAACGAAAAGCCAGATGAGCCAGGCAATGAATCCTTTCAGGAATGTTTTGGGAAGATCGGCTACGGCCTTGTATTTGGAAATGATGGCCATGGAGCCCTTGTCGTTGTAGATAAAGGAGTGCATTTTTTGCCCGTCAGCCGCGCGTTTGAGGTTTTTGCCGAGTAAAGTGCCCTGCTGGATGGCTACCTGTGCCAGTTGAGGATGGCCGTTAGGAAAGGCGGGGTCGGTGGTTTGCAAGCAGCTATCGCCAAGAGCATAGATATTGGTTGTGTTCAGTACTTTGTTATTGGCATCTACGAGCAGGCGCTTGCCGCGACCGATGGATTCCGCGGGAATGCCGGGTAAGCTGCGGCCGGTGACGCCGGAGGTCCAGATCAATGCATGGGTTTCGATGGCCCTGCCGTCGGCCAGGATCACTTTCCTATCAACATAATCTTTCACGGCTGTGTTAAGTATGATGTGAACGCCCAGGCGTTCAAGTTGAGTAGTGGCTTCTTTCTGTGCTTTCGGACTCATGGGGCCGAGTAGTGTGGGGCCTGCATCAATCAGGTAGATATGTGAGGTTAAGTCACGGATCTCAGGATATTCCTTGGCCTGGATATAGCGTCCCATCTCAGCCAGCATGCCTGCCACTTCCACGCCGGTAGGGCCTCCGCCGGAAATGACGATGTTCAGCAATCTTGCTTTTTCATCCGGATCGGTAGAACGGACAGCTTCTTCCATGTTCAGCAGGAGCTGGTTGCGGAGAACGAGCGCATCATCGATATTCTTCATGGGAAGCGCATGTTCCTGAACGTTAGTCATGCCGAAATAATTCGATTCTGCGCCTACAGAAAGAACGAGTATATCGTATGAGAGGATACCTGTATCGGTTTCAATGATGTTTTGCTCCGGGTTCACTTTCAGGAAGCTGCCCATATGGAACCTGCAGTTCCTCATTTTCTGGAACATGCGGCGGAAAGGATAACTGATATTGGAAGGCTCGATGAAGGAAGAAGCCACCTGGTACAAGAGAGGCGGAAAGAAATGATAATTGTTCCTGTCTACCAGCGTTACCTGGAAACGATCATCATTGGCAAGTCTTTTTACAAAATTGATCCCTGCAAATCCACCTCCTACAACTACAACTTTCTGAGTATCCTGTGCCATATCGTTCAAATTTATATTCGTGATCAACAACAAAACTATGCCAGGGAGCTAAGGGGAGTGCCATTTGCCGGTGGGGCTTGTCCGGCAAACATAAATTTACCGATAAATATTGAAAACAAAGAGCCCGGACATGCCCGGGCTCTTTTCTATAACAAATGAAAAGGATTAGAACTTGAAAGTAACGCTACCTATGATCGTTCTCAGTTGCTGAGGGTTCAGGGTAGTGTAACCGATATAGTATTCCTGGTTGGTAAGGTTATTACATTTCAGACCGAATCTCCATTTAGCCTGATCATAATAGACAGATGCGTCTACAAGTGTGAATTCAGGAAGTGTGAATACTCCATTCTCAACACTGTTCACGATCATGTTATCGCTTTGGTATCTTACGCCACCACCGATGCCGAAGCCTTTGAGATTACCTGAGAAAGTGTAGTTCACCCAGCTATTGAATGTGTGGGGAGAACCGGAAACGTCCGGGCGACGGCCTTTCACGCCTTCATCGGATTCCAGGAATTTGGAATCGTTGTAGGCATAACCGAGCACAAGGTCAAGTCCTCTTACAGGATGTGCAATCACTTCAGCTTCGATACCCTGGCTTCTTTGTGTTCCATTCTGGATAGAGAAGTTGGGGTGAACAGGATCAGCACGCAATACATTTTTTACTTTGATATTGTAGTAGCTCAAGGTGCTGGTGAGTTTGCCTCCGAGCAGGTTCACTTTTACACCGCCTTCGATTTGAGCTGCTTCTTCAGGGTCGAAGGATTTGCCTTCCCAATCGCTGCCGGGCTTGTTGGTGAAACCATTCTGATAGTTACCGAAGATAGATACTACATCAGGAATGGGCTGGATCACCAGGCCAAAGCGGGGAGAGAAGAATGTTTGCGCATATCCATCCTCGTAACCACCTTTTGTTGGATCGAAATTGCCCCTGAAATCATAGCGGTCTACGCGTACAGCTGCTGATGCAATCACATAATCAGTGATGTTCACTACGTCACCAACATATGCACTGTAAGTGGAAGCCTGGTATTTGTAAGGGTAGTACCAAACAGTGGAGCCATCCTCCAGCATCCTGTTCAGGTTATCCCTGTTGAAATTGGCGTATGTGGGGATCAGTCCGTTCTTGGGAATTATATCGAAATCGGTACCATAGAACATCTGATCGGAGTTCTGGTAAAGATAATCCAGTCCGGCCAGTACGCGGTGCCTGAGCTTGCCGGTCTTGAAATCACCAATGAAGTTCTGTTGAACTTCGTACACATTCATGTTGCTGTTGGCAGTGGACTGTACCGCACGTACCATTGAATCGGCGCCGGGTCGGCCGGTATTGGGTACGAGGTAGTAATAAGCAAAGGGACCATCGGAATTACTGTATGAAGAGCTCACATTGGTTTGTGAGGTCCATTTGTCAGAGATCTTGTAATTCATCTGACCGAAGAAATTGGCCACCTTGGATTTCTGGAAAATATTATTGGCGGAATAAGACCGCTTGTAATCTATTCCCAGTTCTTTAGGGTTATGCGCTCCCAGCTGATCTGTTGGAAAGTAGAAAAATACAAAAGGTTCTGATGCGTTGCTGGAACTGTAAATTTCAGCATCGAAGTTGAAAGATAGACGGTCTGATGCTTTGTAGGTAAGTGTTGGAGCAAATACAAAACCTTTGTTGAAACCGTAATCCCTCCAGGCGCCTTCAGAATAATAGGCGGCATTGGTGCGGAGCAATACTTTTTTGTCTTTGTCCAGCGGGGTGTTGATGTCAACAGTAGCACGGTTGAAACCATAGCTGCCCATTGCATAAGAAACTTCACCACCGAAATGGTCATATGCTTTCTTGGTAACACGGTTGATCAAACCACCATAGGAGGACAGTGTGCTGCCGAAGAGGGTAGCCGAAGGGCCCTTCACTACTTCGATACGATCTACGTTCACTGCATCGGCGCGACTGGTAATATTTCCGGAAATGCCGTTCCTAAGCTGGCTTTGTACAATGAAGCCACGCATATTGTAGTAAGCGCCGCCATCACCCCCACGGCCGGTGGCCTGCCACATGGTTTGTACACCCGGAGAGTTGTGGATCACATCGTCAACGGAAAATGCCATCTGCTGTTTCATCAATGTGCCGGTGATGGTAGTGTATACCTGGGAGTTCTCAGTATTCTTCAAGTTGATCTTCGATACATAATCACTGCTGGTGCGCGTCATCTTATTGCCGCTCACAATCACTTCCTGGAGGTCTTTGGAAGATACCTGCAGTTCGATGGTGATATTGATGGTTTCTTTTTCTTTTACCGTCACTTCCTTTTGATAGGTTTCATGACCTACTAATGAGATCTCGAGAGTATAGTTTCCCGGTTCGAGGTTACGTACTAAGAAATTGCCAAACTCATCTGTTACTGCTGATCTTTTGGTTCCTTTGAAAGTTACCGTAACGGCTTCTGCAGGGTTGCCGTCTGAAGTGGTTACTTTTCCTCTGATGATTCCTGTTTCATCTGCTGCAAAGGTGATCAGGGAGCAGATGAAGATCAGGGTCATCATGAGAACTGATTTTTTCATCATTGTTTTATTTATTTAATTCCGGTCCTGGTTAGTTGTCAGGAAGGCTGCAGAATGAATACAATAGCGAAGAGGTTGCAGCCGTTTGACGGCGCAAAATTAAATGCAGGAACCCCGGGCTCTTATCGAATCCGGGAAATGGGTTTACGAAAAGCGGAAATGCTGGCTACTACTTGCTTATACAGGAATAACCGACTTGCCGGTAATACACTTTGGAATTATAATTGAACAGCCTGGATAAGACTAAAAGTTGACTACTGCTTCGTAAGCACTTTTGCGTTGTAAACGGGCATCAAATAAAAGTGGATGATCCTTCCGGTCTCTCACCGGGAAATTGTCGAGCCAGCTATAACGGTCGGAGATATTCCAGAAAGTGACGCCAGTGATATGGCGGCGGTATTTCCTGAACAGCTGGAAAGCTTCTTTGTAGCGTTGTGTTTGCAGGGCCTGCTTCTCCGGTGAGAAGCTGGTATCTTTATCGGACGCCTGTCTTTTCCTGGCATCATGCTCTTTTCTATAAACAGAGATGTCCAGTTCCGTGATCTGTAATTGAAGTCCTGTGGCGGCAAATTCATTCAATGTGCTGTCGAGTTGTGTAAATGATGGCTCATTTATGGCCCAGTGGGCCTGTAATCCGATTCCGTGGATGGGCACCCCTTTTTGTTGGAGGTTTTGTACAAGGCGGATGATCTTTGTTCTCTTAACGGGATCGATCTCATTATAGTCGTTGTAGAAAAGCAGTGCTTTAGGATCGGCTTCATGAGCGTAACGGAAAGCGGCTTCGATAAAATCCTCACCGCAGATCTGTAACCAGCGGGAGTTTCGGAGGTATTCATCTTTCCTGTCGCTGATCACTTCATTCACCACATCCCAGGCATAGATGACGTCTTTATAACGGGTAACCACAGTTGTAATATGGTCTTTCAATCGTTTCAATAATTCTACTTTGGTTACAGGTTGTCCGTTTGCGTCGTTGAACAACCAGGCCGGCGTTTGGTTATGCCAGCAAAGTGTATGGCCTCTCAGTTTGAGTTGATGCTTACGTGCGAAGGCTGCGATACTGTCTGCATGCGCCCAGAAATACTGGTCTTTTCGTGGATGTATTGGCCCCATCTTCATGGCATTCTCTGCTGTGAGGCTGTTGAATTCTCTGAGAACAAGGTTTGCTTCATCAGTTCTCAAAGCAAAAGGGGAAACGGCAACGCCGATGGGGAAGTAGTCTTTGTAGAAATCTTTCAGTCCTGCTCCGGAAAATAATGTTTGATGAGAAATCGGGGAGTAGTCGCTCGCGTCCCCGCGAGTGACATGTATTCCGTCGCCTCCGGCGACACGGTGCTCGCCGGAGGCGAGCAAATAACCGTCACTCGCGGGGACGCGAGCGACTGCTCCCCGAATAAATGTTGCAGGCTTTTGAGCAAAAGCTATGGGACTGATCAATGCTGTTGCAATAAAAAGCGGGATAATATTTTTAAAATTGAGTTGCATGCTTATTGAATTAAGAGTGATTTGCTGAGAACGGTGCTGGTGGTCTTGTTCTTTACGGCCGGCTGTCCGCCGCCCACACTGATCCATATTTTTTCGGTTGGTTGTACCAGTTTGCCCTCTTTGTTCACCACAGAAAGCATTTCGGGACTGAGGGTGAATTCCACCATCCGGCTTTCGCCCGCTTTCAGTGCGATGCGCTGGAATCCTTTGAGGGCGCGCAATGGAGCAGTTTCGGTTTTGCCTGTATGTGATACGTAGAGCTGAACCACTTCCTCACCGTCAATTTTTCCAGTATTCGATACGCGCACTTTTACAGTGAGGGGCTTGCCTTTTGCGTGAGTAGCGGGCAGTGTAAATCCATCATAAGTGAAACTGGAATAGCTGAGACCATAGCCGAAGGGATAAAGCGGTTTCCCGGTGAAATAGCGGTAAGTCCTTCCTTTCATATCATAGCTATTGAAATCAGGTAGGTCTTTATCGTTTGCATAGAAAGTGACAGGCAATCTGCCGGCAGGATTATAATCTCCGAACAGAACATCGGCGATGGCTGTACCGGCATGCTGACCACCATACCAGGCATTGATGATGGCGGGTATATTCTGATCTTCCCAGGGAATGGCGATAGCGCTGCCTGTCATCATGATGAATACAACCGGCTTACCGGTGGATTGCAGTTCCCGCATGTATCGTGTTTGAATGGCAGGAAGCATTATGGTAGTGCGGTCGCCGCCATTGAAGCCAGGATGGTCCACTTTCATTTCTTCGCCTTCGAGTTGTGGGGAGATGCCACCGGCAAAGAGGACCACATCGGCCTCTTTGATCCTTTCTTTGAGCGCTGCAATATTCGTTCTTCCTGTTTTTCCTGCTTTGAACTGAATGGCTGCATTGCCTTCGCCCTGGTACATTTCAACGCGGATGCGGTATTGTTTTCCTTTTTCAGTGTTCAGCGATAATTTCTTTGCACCCCAGCGGTTGCGCTCCCAGGCGTTGAGCTTTAATTCATCGTTGATGAATATGCGATAACCATCGTCTCCACTGGCTTCAAACTGCAATGTTTCTGTTTCACGGGCTGTGTACACAGTTGTGTACCTGGCGGAGAAATGGATGGTGTTGATGCCATTGGCGGGACTTTGTCCTTCAGGCCAGTAATGGTCGATATCTTTTTCGGTGATGGTGATATCAGGACTTCCTTCCATTTTTTCATTATTCCAGTATTCTGCTTTTACGCCGGTTTTACCATCGGTACTGTACAGGGAAGAGAGATCTTCGAAGATGATCAATGAGTCGTCAGTAAAGTTCACTGCTTTTTCGTAGATGATCTCCACATCCTTGCCCAGCTTGCGTTGCAGCCCTTTGAGCACTGTAATGATCTCAGAGGGCATTCCATTGTAATTGCCGAGTACGGCAATTGGATTGTCTGCATTGGGGCCGATGAGCGCTATTTTTTTGATGGATCTTTTCAGTGGGAGCGTGTTGTTCTGGTTTTTCAGCAGTACAATCGACTGTTTCGCCATTTTCAATGAATGTGCTTTATGGGCTTCACTTTCCAGAACGGATTCATCTATCTGTGTATAGGGCACCATCGAAGGCGGATCGAACTGGCCGAGCCGGTAACGGATAGTGAACAATCTTTCGAGGGAAACATCGAGTTGTTTTTCTGTGATGATATTTTGCTTTACAGCGTCTACCAGGGTTTTGTAAACAGATACGCCGCATTCCACATCGGTGCCATGCAGAACTGCGTCTGCGGCGGACACGGTGGCGTCCTTATGTGTTTTGTGGTATTTGAAAAAATCATCGATGGCCCAGCAGTCGCTGGTCACATATCCATTGAACTGCCATTGGTTGCGGAGGATATCGTTCATGAGGAGATCGCTGGCGCAGCAGGGCTGGTTTCGGAAAGCATTGTAGGCGCACATTACGCCGGCCACTTTTGCATTTGTGATCAGCTCTTTGAATGCGGGCAGGTAAGTGTCCCAGAGATCGTATGCGCTCACATTGGCATTGAAGGAGTGGCGGGATGGTTCAGGGCCGCTGTGCACGGCGTAGTGCTTGGCGCAGGCGGCTGCCTGCAGGTACCTGGGATCATCTCCCTGTAATCCATGAACGAAGGCGCTGCCGAGCATGGCTGTGAGGAAAGGATCTTCGCCATAGGTCTCCTGCCCGCGGCCCCAGCGCGGATCGCGGAAGATATTGATATTGGGTGTCCAGTAGGTGAGGCCGAGATAGCGCTCACGTGTCCTGTTCTTTTTGATGGCGATATTATGGATGGCGCGGCCTTCCGTGGCTGAATATTTTGCCATCGTAAAAAGTGAGGAAGTATCCCAGGTGGCGGCCATACCAATGGCTTGCGGGAATACGGTCACTTTGAAAGGCGTTCTTGCCACGCCGTGCAAAACTTCATTCCACCAATCGTATGCAGGGATGCCGAGCTTTTCCACGGCTGGCGCGGCATTGAGCATCTGTGCAACTTTCTCTTCCAGTGTGAGCCTGCTGATAAGATCGCGCACACGTGTGGCGGTGGGAAGATTATGGTCCCACATCGGATAGGTTTTATATTCCTGTGCCTGCAGATGACTTACGCTGAGCAGCAGGAATATCGCGGTCAGTTTTTTCATGCAATCAGTTTTTATATGCGTTTTGTTTTCTGATGGTCCCGTCTTCGTTGTAGAACAGTTCAGTCACTTTCACATTGCGCAGGAATGTTTTGCCGGAGATCTGCACATCATGATAAAAGAGGTACCAGTGACCGTTGTAGAAAACGATGGAATGATGATTGGTCCAGCCTTCCACGGGTTCCAGAATTACACCTTTGTAAGTGAAGGGGCCGTAGGGATTGTCGCCGGTTGCGTAACAGATATTATGAGAATCGCCGGTGCTGTAGGAGAAATAGTATTTGCCATTGTAGTAATGGACCCAGGCTGCTTCGAAAAAGCGTTTCTCTTTATCGTTTTCCATGAATGGTTTTCCATTTTCATCCAGGAGCTGTACTTCACGAACGGGTTCGGCAAAGGACTTCATATCGGCTGAAAGTTTGGCTACGCGCGGAAGAACGGCTGTATCTCCGGGTTGTGGGATGGGGGCATTGGCATCGTACTGGTTGTTCTTCCAGCGTTGGAGCTGGCCTCCCCAGATACCGCCGAAATACATGTAGTAGTCACCGTTAGCATCCCGGAATACACAGGGGTCGATGCTATAACTGCCTGGGATATACGAAGTTTCTGCTTTGAAGGGCCCCTGTGGTTTCTTGCTGGTGGCTACGCCGATGCGGAAAATATCCTGTTTGTCTTTGGCGGGGAAATAAAGATAATAAGTGCCATCCTTGTAAGCGGCATCAGGCGCCCAGAGCTGACGGCCTGCCCAGGGAATATTGTTGAGCGAGAGGGCAACGCCATGGTTCTTTACCTTACCTTCCACATCTGTCATGGAATAGACGTGGTAATCCTTCATGTTGAAGTGATCGCCATTATCGTTTTCGGCAATACCGGATTCGATATCGTGTGATGGATAGAGAAAGATCCTTCCTTTGAATACATGGGCGGATGGATCGGCTGTGTACTGCTTTGTTATCAGTGGCTGAGATACGGGTTCTTTTTTTAAAGTTCCTTTCTGTGCAAAAGCTGCCGGCAACAGAAGGCTCATGGTTACTGCTGTTGTAAGGGCCGGCTGGAAAAATTTCATTGGCATGATCATTCTGTTTTATCGATGTAGTGTTTCAGGAAATCCCAGGTGGCCTGGTTTCGCTTTGCCGGCATTGAGCTCCAGTTTCTGCAAAACCACACCGGGGTCCACCATCCAGAAATGAAGGGTGTGTTTTCCGGGTTTACTGATGTGCAATCTTGTTTTTTTAATGATGATATTATTGACTACCCAGGTTTCCCAGATCCTTGTATTAGCGTCGTCTTTGTTGAGTTCCATGATCTGCGGTACCTGCTCATCGATACTCACGGCAAACTGCATGCCTTCCGGCGCATGCTGCAGGTTGAGGGTAGGAGAACAATACAAAGAAAGTTCGAAGGCAGCTGCATCCCGCACATAAAAATCATAGCTCAGTTTCGGAGCGTTACCACCAGGTTGCTGACGCGAAGCAGTAACAGGGAATGGGGTGATGGCATCGCCGGTACGGCCATGGTGGGGAAGGACGGTCCAGGTAATGCCATTGCTGTTGACGGCTTTTGAATAATGTGCTGCGTCCATGGACACATAACCTGAATATTGATAGAACAGGTTGCCGGAGACGCCATCAGGAATGAGTTCTTTGGATGTTTTGGCAAATGTATCGATGCTGATCAGTTTTTCTTCTTCGGGCGCTTCCAGGTATTCCAGGGAAGGGATCTTATTGAAAGGCGGTTGTTGCCAGTACGTATAACCGATATGCGTCTGGCTCATCATATGGTCCCATTTTCCATTATTGATGCGATGGTATTGAAGCGAGATCAGCGAATCGTTTTCGAAATGTTGTTTTGCAGTATCTGCGTACCTGTTGGCGATAGCGAGATTGTATTTTGCATGATGATGGTTCAGTGCCGTATAATAGTAGAGCTGATAGAGATTGTTCACTGCCATGATGGGATGCAATACGAGCTGGAAAAAGGCATCCTGGTATTCAGCAGGAATTTGGGCAGCAATGGCTTTTGCTTCTTTTTCCAGTTTTCCTGTTTCTCCTATCACGGAGCTGAAAGCATTACCTCCGTATAAGTTGTAGGAGTTCTCATTCAATAGTTCGGGTTTTTTTCTTCCGGTGATCTTTGTGTAAGTGGCGAGAAGGGCTGCAATTTCTTTTTGATGCCGGCTTCCGAATTGTTGCGCCGCCCATTGTTCCGTATATGCCTGAATGTCTGAAGGCCCGATCCTGGTTGGGTTCCAGGCATAGTCAAGGAAGAAGGAGATGGGTAGTTCCATGGGTTTGAGGTCACCCACGTTCACGATCCAGATCTGTTTTACATCATATTCCCAAGCCAGGTGCATCTGTTCCCAAACACGTGGAAGCGGGTTGGTGTTGATCCATTTGTAATTGCGGGGACCGCCCACATAATCGAAATGATAGTAGATACCGTAGCCTCCTTTTCGTTTGGGGGCATTGGGTGCAGGGAGCCGCCGGATATTGCCCCAGTTATCGTCACAGAGAAGCAGGGTAACGTCTTCGGGTACGCGCATTCCTTTATCGTAATAGTCCTGCACTTCCTTATACAATGCCCAGAGTTGTGGTGTTTGGTCCGCGGGTTTGCCGCTGACTTCACTGATGATCCTGCGTTGGTCTGTCACGATTCGTTCCAGCAGGCTGGTGGCGGTTTCCCGGCTCATGGGCTCATCGCCATCGCCACGCATACCAACCGTCACGATCTTTTCATTGGTGGCGCGCTGCAGTCCCTGGCGCCAGAAATTGCGGAGCGCTGTGGCGCTGCTATCGTAGTTCCATAATTGTTTGTTGCCGTAGCGACGCCATTCATCGTGTGCACGCATCAGTGGTTCATGGTGACTGGTGCCGATCACGATGGCATATTGCTCTGCCATTCTGATATTCAGGCTGTCATCGTCATAAAATGCATTGCCCCACATGGCAGGCCAGATATAATTGGATTTGAGACGAAGCATCAGTTCAAATACTTTCTCATAGAACCCGGCGCGGAAGCCTCCAAAATGTTGCCGGCTCCAGTTGCTGAGAGCAGGAGCTTCATCATTCAAAAAGATACCACGGTATTTTACCAGCGGACTGTCTGTGATACTGGCAGCTCTCCTGATATGGATCGATTGCTTTTTCAATACAGGTACATCGGCCCACCAGTACCAGGGCGAAACGCCGGCCTGTTTTGAAAGTTCCAGCACCCCGAACGCTGTGCCACGTGCGTCACTGCCGGTGATCACCAGGGCCTCCTGGATATTGGGAAAAGGATTTTGTATGGACGAAATATGAAATGCTTCCCAGCGTTTGCTGATGGCTGTGAGATCCAGTTTTTTGTTTGTGTTGAGCAGGCGGATGATGCCCGATCGATCTTTACTGCCGATGATGATCAGCTTCCCGGCCTGCGGCTTCTCTATGATCACCGGTCTTTCCCCGGTGATCATGAAGATATCCTGCTGTAATAGTTCGGCAGCTTTTCTCACTACTTTATGGTCGTTTGGATCCACCAGGATCTTCGCTTTGTTCAAATTGTAGGTAGATGCATCCGCACGGCTTACCACCAGTTGCGCGGTAGAGTTGCGCATCAGCAGCACCATTGCGGTACCCAGGATTATATGGACGAGAGCAGATTTCAAGGCAATCAATTGATTGGTTTGTTTGATCAGAATCCGATGGAGTTGCCTCCATCCACCGGCAAAACTACGCCGGTGATGTATTGAGCAGCATCACCGGCAAGAAACAGGGCGGCTTCGCCGATATCGGCTGGCTGTCCCATTTTTCCCATGGGAGTACGGCTGAGTACTTTCGTTTTTCTTTCGGGATCGCTGTTCAGGGCTTTGTCTGTCATGTCTGAATAGATGAATCCCGGGGCGATCGCATTTACACGGATACCCATTGGGGATAGTTCCACCGCCATTGCGCGGGTGATACCCTCGATGGCGGTTTTGCTGGCGGAATAGCTGATCACCTTCGGGATGCCATACTGGGCAGCCATGGAACTGATATTTACGATACTGCCGGAACCCTGAACCAGCATTTGTTTCACCACTTCCCGGCTTAAAGAGAAAACGGCTACCAGGTTGGTGTTGATGATATTGATGAAATCCTCATCGGTTACATCGGTGAATTCTTTTTTCTGATTGATGCCGGCATTGTTCACGAGAATGTCTATCGAACCAAATTCTCTTGTGATGGCTTGTACAAAAGCGGGTAATGCTTTCAGGTCCGTAAGGTCCTGGACTTTCGGGTGACAAAGCACGCCGAGCTGCTGTTGCGCCTGTTTCAGTTTTTGCTCATCCCTTCCTACGATCACCGTCTCGATGCCATGTTTTGTAAAAGCCGTTGCGATGGCCAGTCCGAGCCCTGATCCTCCTCCTGTAACAATGGCGATTTTTCTTTTATCGTTTTCCATGATTTCAATAAGTTATATGAATGCGGAGATTCTTGTAGTATTCCAGATCATGTTTCGGTTGTTCATACCCGGCAGGGAAAGGTTTTCCGGAGAAGGTTTGAAAATAGAGCAGGCATGCATCACGCCACCAGGCCGCTTCAGAGGCTTGTATGGCCAGCATTTGCTGTACATGGCTGAAGCGCTCTGCATCTACAAATCTTTCCAGGTTTTTCCATTGCTGCTGCATGGCCCTGACAGAATCTGTGGCAGCATGATACCTGTAGCAAAGTTCATCCCAGAGGCTGCGGCCGGATTGCATTTTGTGGTCCCATGAAGCATGGTGGAACCAGAGCAGGTAATCGTCCGGGCAATTGTCTATGCTTTCATACTGTTGTTGCACAGGCGTTGCGTATTGGCTGAGCGCATTGCTGCCGCTGCTTGTACGGTTGAATCCAATTCCTGCCTTGTCTGCTTTGTGGTAATATACCGGGTTCCAGTCGGGGCGGTTCAGTGTGTTGCCCCAGGGCATCGGGCCGTAATGATGGTGGTTGTACATGATATGCGTGAGGCCCAGTGGCGTCATGTAATCCACCAGCAATTCCCTCGAACGCATCATCATTTTCAGAACGGGCTGAACAAAGGCTTGTTGGGTGGTGAAGGTTTGTTTGATCCATTCAACAGCGATTGTTTCGCTGCTGAGGCTATGGTCCCAGCTCAATCTGCCGAAAGCGTACCAGTTGCTTTGCGCAAAGAGATGGCCGCACCAGTTAAGGTCGTTGCCGATATTGGCCACGCCGGCAAACCCGCTCAGGGTGCTGCTCACAGGAGATCCTTTCCCTTGCTGGTAGGTATCGGCGTCCAGTGTTTCCTTGTACAGGGGAGCCTGGTAAACGAGATGAGTGCTTTGACCGAGGTATTCCTGTGTGAGCTGGAATTCCATCATCAGGGGTGTGGCAGGCATAGCTCCGAAGAGGGGAGAGAAGGGTTCTCTTGGCTGAAAATCGATGGGACCATTCTTCACTTGTACCAGCACGTTAGTACTGAATTTTCCGTCCAGCGGTTTGAATTCCTCATAGGCCTGTTTGAAGCGGTCGTCTGAATTATGGCTGTACACGAATGCCCTCCACATCACGATCCCTTTGTGCGGCGCGAGCGCTTCAGCCAGCATATTGGCGCCATCTGCATGGCTACGCTTATAATCCTGCGGACCGGGTTGCCCTTCACTGTTGGCCTTTACGAGGAAGCCGCCGAAGTCCGGGATCAGCTGGTAAATGGAATCCACTTTCTTTTTCCACCATTCGCGCACTGCCGGGTCCAGCGGGTCAGCCGTTTTGAGTCCGCCGATCTCTATTGGTGCACTGAACCGGGCCGTGAGCCAGGTTTTGATGCCATAGACGCGGAATACGTCAGCCAGGGCTTTCACTTTCTGCAGGAATTCAGGCGTAAGGATAAGCGCATTGGCATTCACGTTAGTGAGTACGGTCCCGTTGATGCCGATACTGGCATTGGCGCGTGCATAGTCGGTTACGCGCTGGTCTACATATGATGGCAAGTTATTCCATTGCCAGAGTGAAAATCCTGCATAACCTCTTTCGATCGTCCGGTCAAGATTATCCCAATGGTTGAGCAGGCGCAGAGGGCTGCGTGGAATTGAAAGTATATCAAGTTTTTGGATGGACTGCTCAGTTTGTACCAGTCGCAGAAAATGAAAAACCCCGTAGAGTATTGCCTGGTCTGTGTTCCCGGCGATGAGTATCCGGTTCTTTCCGTCAATGACAATGGTTTTGATCAGGAATCCTTCTGTGCCTGCTTTTGACAATGGTTCTTTGATGGCGGGAGTAATGCCGGGAATATTTTCAGGTTTGCTGAGTAAGATGCTTCCGCTGTAGCTTAGTGGAATTTTGATGCGCAACATGCCATTCAAGCCGCGTTCCAGTTCTGACCTGGCTGCGCGAAGGGTTGGCGAAGTCCCTTTTATTTCCAGTGAGCGGATGAGTTGTTTGCAGGCATTCACATATCCGGCGTTGACAATGGGCTGGTAGCGTAACCAAAGCTCATAGCCGGTTTCAGCCTTACAAAAGGCTGTGATGAAAATGGCTAGGATGAAAGCAATTCGTTTCATAAAGCAGTTCTCGTTTTTTTGACGGCAGTCAGGGTTGTCTGACGGATGATTGCCGAATGATGAGTTCCGATCTCACCACGATCGTTTGTGTATGCCTGATATCCGATAATCCAGCCAAATGGTTGATGAGATTGCGTGCAGCGATCTCTCCCATATCGATGCCCGGATAATGAATGGTGGTGAGCCTGGGCTCAACGATCTTTCCGATGGCATCATTGTTGAATCCCACCACGGCAATATCTTTCGGCACCTGCACGCCATGTTCTTTCAGTGTTTGCATGCACACAGCTGCGGAAAAATCATTGGTGATGAAAACGCCGTCCGGCCTGGGAGCCATCTTGAGGATCTGCAAGGCTGCTTCCACACCGCATTGTTCACTGAGGTCCTTGATCAGAACATATTCTTTTTTGTAAGGGATCCCATGATCAAAGAGCGCATCTGTGTATCCTTTATGCCGTTGAGCGTATACGTTCCTTTTAAGATTGGCAGTTACCAGTACGATGTTCCTGCATCCCTGTGAGATCAAATGTTCGGTAGCCTGGTAACCACATTTGTAATTATCGATGATCACTTTTGTGCTTTCACTGTTCTCTTCCACGCGGTCGAAAAAGATAACGGGAATATTTTTTTCTTCAAAGTGTTTGAAATGCTCCAGGTTCTCAGTGTCGAAAGAGAGCGAAGCGATAAGGCCATCAACGCGTTTGTGGAAGAAGTTCATGGCATTGGCCGCTTCCNGGCCATCAACGCGTTTGTGGAAGAAGTTCATGGCATTGGCCGCTTCCTTGGCGTAGCTTTCTGAAGAGTGTGCGATGAGCAGATCGTAGCCGGCTTCGGTAGTTACCTGTTCGATGCCTGCGAGAACGGACGTGATGAAGTTTGAGTTGAGCTCATGCACCATCACGCCGATGGTATTGGTCTTTTGTTTGCGCAGGTTGCTGGCGAAGGTATTGGCGCGATATCCCATTTCGCGGGCGGTCTGCTGGATCTTCTTGCGGGTATTCTTGTTGATAGCGGGATGGTCCTTCAGCGCGCGACTGACAGTGGCCGAAGAAAGCGCCAGTTTCTGAGCAATATCATATATCGTTACGTCTTTCTTGACTTTCATGTTGCAATTGGTTGGAATAATTTTTACAACTTATTTCAGTTCCAGCACTACAACAGAAAACGGCGGAAGGCTTACACTTAGTTCCTTTCCTTTCAATACAGCTTTCCTGAACTCAGCTGGTTTTATTTTTTCAGGATTTTCGAAACTGTTATGGTCCTGTAATCTGTCGGACTGAAGGATACGGCCGGATACATTTTTCGCAGCAGCAGAGCCAAGATCGATACTGATCTCCTGCGCTTTCTTCGCATCCATGTTCACCAGTGAAATATGGATCGCGCCATTCCTGTCTTTCGATGCTGATGCGGAAACAGCCTGGATCTTTTTCCCATTCAATTCATAATTGCTGCTGGTGATGGTTAGCGGTAACAAGAGAGCATCCTGGTGAACATTGTACATTTCCATTACGTGGTAAGTGGGAGTGAGTACCAGTTTTTCTTCTTTCGTCAATACAACGGATTGGAGAACGTTCACTGTCTGCGCCAGGTTGGCCATGCGTACGCGGTCACAATGATTATTGAAAATGTTGAGTGTGAGACCAGCGATCATCGCATCGCGCATGGAGTTCTGCTGATAGAGGAATGCAGGGTTAGTGCCTTTTTCCACTTCGTACCATCCTCCCCATTCATCCACTATAAGTGCTACCTTTTTAGCGGGATCGTATTTGTCCATTACTTCACTATTCTTTTTTACCATGCGCTCCATTCTCCATGCCTGTTCCATCGTTCTGAAATATTCTTCTTCTGAAAATCCGGTGGCGGAACCTTTCGCTGACCAGTTGATCACGGAATAGTGGTGGATAGACAGGCCTTCGATCCTTCTTAAAGGGACCTCACGCATTACAGTCTCCGTCCAGTTGTAGTCTTCAGTGCCGGGCCCGACAGCAATCCTGTAAAGTCCTTCACTGTTATTGTAGCTGGTAGTGAGTGTTGCGTATTTCTTGTATTCATTCACGTAATAGGCTGCAGTCATATGTCCGCCACAGTCCCAGGATTCATTTCCTATTCCCCAGTATTTAACATTCCAGGGTTTTGATCTGCCGTTTTGTTGGCGCAGGTCTGTAAGGTGGCTGGTGCCGTTGGGATGGTTCACATATTGTACCCATTCCATTGCCTCCTGTACAGTTCCGCTACCCATGTTGATGGCGAGATAAGGTTCTGCATCGATCATTTCACAGAGCTCAAGGAATTCATGTGTGCCGAAACTATTGTCTTCACGCACACCGCCCCAGGTGAAGTTCTCGATTGGTTTCCTTTTTTCCCTGGGACCAATCGCATCTTTCCAGTGATAGGTATCGGCAAAACAGCCTCCGGGCCAGCGGAGGACGGGCGTTTTGAGTTTTTTCAGGGCTTCAACTATGTCGAGCCTGATCCCGTTCTTATTGGGGATCTTTTGATTGCCTGCCCCTACATAGATGCCATCGTAGATACAATGACCGAGGTGCTCCGCAAAATGACCGTATATGTTTTTGTTGATGGTGTCCCTGGCTTTTGTGATATCGAGTGTGACCTTATTTTGCGAAAAGGAAACGCCGGCAAACATTGTTGTGGCTATTGCAATGGCAAGGATCTTTTTCATATTTATATTTTTTCAATTATCGGTTCTGAATGGCGATGCAGGTAATCCTTCCTTATTGATCAGGTTGGGGTTGACCGGGTTATCGGCCCAGGCATAGCGAACGAATCTGGGTTGGCTTATTTCATCATTCCATGCGATGAGGATATTGCCTTTTATTTTTGTTTTTGCCCAAAGGAATTTTTTATCGGAGCCGGCAATGGCAAATTCAGCAGGAGCTTCTCCGTCGGTAGTGGACAATTCCTGGCTGAATTGAATGATCAGCTTGTTGCCTTCTGTTTTATATGATTGAAAGAGCGGGCCGGAGCTGGTGATGTTTTCGCCATAGGCGAGATGGAGAGCTTGCAGAGCAAGTCTTTCGCCTACATCCTTTTTATTGTCGGGGTGAATATCATTCCATTCCCCAAGATCAATGGCAACGGCCATGCCTGTACGAGGAACGGACAATGTTTTCAGCTGCGCTTCCCTGATCAGTGCCCAGTTGCTTTCAGAAGGCAGGTAATTGTAATCCATGAAACCGGGCAGTTGCACATACAGGAAGGGTAGCTCTTCCTGTTTCCATAATGTTCGCCAGTTACGGATCAGCGCCTGCATCAATGCGTAATAGTTTTGCGGCTGCCCGGCATTGGCTTCGCCCTGGTACCAGCAAAATCCTTTGATAGCGTAATTGATAACCGGGGCTACCATTGCATTGAAAAGGGCGCCAGGCTGGTTTTGCGCGGCGATCCCTCCGCGAGGCTGACCACCGAAAGGGTTGTTCACCAATCCTGGCTTATAGAGCCAGGTCCCTTTGAGATCAACTGTGTCTTTCCCGGAAAAGATGCAATAAGGTTTATCCGGAACAAATCCGCCTTTACCGGAATGGTTGGTGACGCGCACCACAAAAACATTTTTGCCTTCTTTCAGGATGCCTGGTTTTACAGGATACCTTCTCTGCGGGTACATGTATGTAGTGTTCCCAACTTTTTGTCCGTTGATATAGAGCTCATCTGCATCCACGATCCTGCCGAGAAAAACTTTGGCTGGCCGATCGGTCATACTTGCAGGGATATTCACTTCACGGCGATACCAAACGATACCATTGAGGTCTTTCACGCCCTGGTCTTCCCAGTATCCCGGAATATTGATAGGACGCCATCCTTCGGGCGTAAATGCCGGGTCGAACCATTTTAGTGGACCGGTCAAACCCAGATCTGTTGGTTCTTGTGGCCGGCTGACAGGAGAGATTGCTTTTCGATTCAGGCTATTGGTCCAGCTGGTGTCTTTATTCTTCTGAATGGTATTGAAAAGCGTAGTGAAATCTTTGAGCCCTTCTTCGCTGATCCATGCTTCGATGGGTGTTCCTCCCACACTGGCATTGATGATGCCGATGGGGATCCTGTATTGTTCATGGATCTTTTTTGCAAAAAAATAGGCTACTGCTGAAAAAGGTCTGACCTCATCGCCTACGGCCGACCTCCAATGAAGATCAGGCAGATCTTCTTTGGGACCCTGCAGGCTGGTGAGTGTTGGTATCCAGCATTGCCTGATCTGAGGATAGTTGGCGGTTGCGATATCTGCAGCATACCTGATATCATGAATATTCATCTGGTGCACCATGTTCGACTGGCCGGAACAAAACCATACATCACCGAAAAGAACATCCTTCAGTATGATTTTATTTTTACCGATGATTTCTAACGTAAATGGACCTCCGGCATCTTCAGGCGGGAGTATGATTTTCCAGTTGCCTTTTGTATCTGCTGTGGTGAGGTAAGTTTTTCCACTAAGCCTTACAGTTATATGTTCTTTTGGTGATGCCCATCCCCAGACGGGAACCTTACTGTTCCTTTGCAGGATCATGCTGTCCCTGATAAGTGAAGGCAGTTTTACCTGTGCAATGCAGGGGAACTGGAGGAGGAACAGGGAGAAGGCAATCGTTAAGGTTCTCATTTGGTAATAAAATTTCGCATTCGTTAGTTGTGGCTCGTTGCTAAAACCGGGGTCTGAGCCGGGCCGGCCTCTGTTGTTCCGGCAGGCTGGTTTCCCCTTGTTCACCTGGCTGCACTGGTCCGATAGTCTTCATTTTTCAGGCTTTATGCCGCTTGACAATCAAATTTAGCAGATTTGTTTTGCAATCGGTTGCTTAAATATCGGAAAAAAATTAGAATGGAGAATGCTTTTTTCGGCAACCTGGCAATTTTCTGGTCATTGAGTAGTAATTCTCAGTTGCCGCCGCTGTTCTTTTGTTAATGTAGCCGGCGTTTTAGATACTTCTCTCAGTTTACTTTTAGTGAATTTCGTACAAAAGACAGTATGGGAGCCATTTGTGACTGTTCTGTATCTGCATAATATATATGTATGAGCCGCGCTGCAGCGCTGGTATGCTTGTTTGCATTTTGAATAAATCTGTCCTGTTCCGGGTTTGAGATTAACTGGAGTAAAAGAACTAATTGTACATCAGTCAATTCTGTCAGATCAGCCAAAAAATGCTTTTTTATCAAAAAAATTGCAATCGGTTGTAATTTTGGGAAATTTCACTATATTCGTTATAGCAAGCGTTGAAAAAGGCTTGTCATAACGATTGAAACGGTCAAGCCAACTGCTATATGAAACAGCTCATGCCGTCTTTGCTCCTGCTGCTTTGTTTTTCTTCTCCTTTGCATATGCCAACAAGGAGAGGGGAATGTGTAATATTCCGGATTTCTCTTCGCTGTATCATGTACTCCCTTTCAAATTTTATTCGCTGTTCCAGGTATCATACCCGGCAGCTCACTCCCTATCACTATATTTCTACATTGCTTAAACTGCCAAAAAAATGCGTAACGAAACAACTGCAAAACCAGGAAATGCGACCAATACAACCTGCTTATCCACGGGCAGGTTACTGTTGGTATCTCTACTGACTGTTTGCCTGCTCTGGGTATTGCCCGCGTCTGCCCAGGACAAAAAGATACAAGGCCGGGTAACTACCAAAACAGGTGCTCCTGTATCAGGCGCATCAGTACAGGTGAAAGGCACCAATACAGGTACTTCCACCAATGAAAATGGCGATTTCACCATTACTGCCTCCCGGGGAGCCGTGCTTATTATTTCAAATGTGGGATATGTGAATAATGAGATCACGGTCGGGGATGAAAATATTGTAAAAGTGGTATTGATCACAGCGTCACAGGATATGAGTGAAGTAGTGGTAGTAGGTTATGGTACGCAAAGGAAGAAAGATGTGACCGGTGCTGTTGCCAGTGTAAACCTGGAGGCGCTGCGCGAGGCGCCCAATACCAATATCGGTCAAATGCTGCAGGGTACTGTTCCTGGTTTGAACGTTGGCCTTTCCACCTATGCCGGTGGAACGCCTCCTATTTCCATCCGCGGTATCAATACGATCGGCGGTAACCAGAATGTACTGATCATTCTGGATGGTATCCAGTTCACAGGCTCTCTGTCTTCCATCAATCCTGATGATATTGCCAGCATCGATGTGTTGAAAGATGCCAGTTCCACTGCTGTTTACGGTGCACAGGCCGCCAATGGCGTAATCCTGATCACTTCACGTAAGGGCCGGAACAATCAGCGCCCGCGTATCGCTTTCTCCAGTGGATACACCACTCAGAAACCGAATGTAGATCTCCGGCCCATGAACAGGGAGGAATACCTGAGAAATATCAGTGAAGCTTATTACAATCAGTCTTATATCGGTCCCGAGTATACGAAGCCGAATGAAAGCTTCGATGTTACCAATTTCGTGGATGCTACCATGCGCAACAGTGAAGGTCTCCTGCCCAATGATTTCAACTGGTGGGATGAAGGAACCAAAACGGGTAATATCTATGAAGGGAATCTCAGTCTGTCAGGAGGCACAGACAAATTCAACTACCTGCTTTCCGGAGGGTACGTTGATCAAAAAGGATTTATCATGAACGATATCTTCAAAAGGAGGTCTATCAGGGCCAACCTGGAAATTAAAGCGCTGGACTGGTGGAAGATCGGACTGGTATCCAATGGCTCATTTGTAAACCAGGATGGCGCCGAGCCGGGCATCAGCGGCCTGATCTTCATGTCGCCATTGCAAAAGCCCTTCGACGACAATGGAAAACTGATACCGTTCCCCACCAACACGGTTATGCCCAATCCTTTCAATACTTTCTATGTTGATAATTTCGACAGGACCACTTATCTGTTCGCCAATGTATATACCGAGATCAATCCTCCGTTCCTGAAAGGGCTCACTTACCGTTTGAATTTTGGCAACAACTATACAGGTCTTCGGCAGTACGGGGCCAGCATCTACGGTGCCAACCAAACCGGTGAAGCGTTCAAGCGGAATACTCACTATTACGATTATACGCTGGACAATATCCTCACCTACACCAAAAGTTTCGGAGATCATAACATCACTGCCACGGCAGTTTACGGCGCCATCGAACGCAGGTTTGATACTACCGGGGCAAGAGCCACAGGGTTCGACCGCCTGAACCTCAGCTATAATAACCTTGCCCTGGGCGCAAACCAATTCTCAGGCTCCGGTGGATGGAAGGAAGCATTGAACTATCAAATGGGCAGGATCAATTATAGTTTCGATAATAAATACCTGCTTACTGCTACCATACGCAGGGATGGTTATTCCGGATTCGCATCCAATCACAAATATGCTTTGTTCCCTACACTGGCATTGGGCTGGGTGATGTCTGAAGAGAAGTTCATGCAAGATCTCAGCTTCCTGAATACGCTTAAACTAAGGGCCGGTTATGGTGAAAGCGGTAATATGACCTCAAGATATAGTTCGATCGCGAAAGTGACCACCGGGGCAGCTTACGTATTCGGAGACGGAGGTACCCCCGCTTTCGGTCAGCAGGTTGCCGCATTGGGAAACCCTGATCTCAAGTGGGAAAGAACGAAAGGTCTCAACGTTGGTCTCGACTTCAGTTTGCTTAACAACAGGTTATCCGGTAACCTGGAATATTATATCAACAATACACATGACCTGCTCTTTCCGGTATCCTTACCCGATATCACGGGTTTTCCCAATATCCAAACCAATCTTGGGCAACTTCGCAACAAGGGGTTTGAAGCTTCCATTTCTTACCGTGTGATAGATCAAAAGGATTTCAACTGGACCACCTCCTTCAATTTCTGGAAGAACACGAACAAGGTGATCTCACTCACCGGTGTGGATGCGAACAAGGATGGAGTGGAAGACGATCTTATTTCCAGCAACCTGTTTATCGGCAAGCCGCTGAATTCCATTTATGGTTACCAAACAGGTGGTATCTATCAGGTAGGATCAACACCGCTCCCGGGCTTCTTTGTTGGCTCCATGAGCATCGTGGATCAGAATGGCGATAACCTGATTACTCCTGAGAAAGATCGTGTATTCCTTGGCGATAGAAACCCACGCTACCGTTTTAGCTGGATGAATACCGTTAGTTATAAAGGATTTTCTCTCATGGTGTTCATCAACGCCATTCAGGGTGGCAGTGATGGTTACAGGGGCAACAACGCCCGTTCCTATTTCCGTGATGATAATTCCATCCGTAATAATGACCTGGTGCAGGTGGACTACTGGTCGCCGGCTAACCCTGGTGGAAAATATCCACGTATCATTTCCGGCACACAACCTGCAATTCAGGCAGGGGTTAACACGAATGTTCTCTCGGGTGTTACCAATCAATATGGTATGTGGGAAAACAGAAGCTTTATCAGGCTGCAGGATATTTCATTGTCTTATAATTTGGGAAGACTGATAAAGAAAATCCCTTTCCAGGCATTGAACCTGTATGTGAGTGGTAAGAACCTCGTCACCTGGACGGACTGGAAAGGCTGGGACCCTGAAACCGAATTGTCTGTAACCAACACAAACAGCCAACCCCAGACCGTAGTTCAGGGTCTGACTGTTGATGGCAGACCGGTAATGAGGGCTTTCACCATTGGTTTGAACATTACTTACTAACCAATGCCGGCCAGAACTACCAATCAATTACTAACGATTTATACTGTTTTCATGAAAACAATCAAAATATTACTGTTACTCGGGGTATTGGTCACCGGTACAGTGGCTTGTAAAAAATCATTCCTGGATGAAAAGGCGGTGGACTTCCTGAGTACATCCAATGCATTCAAGACTGAGGCTGATTTCAAGGCATCCGTCACAAACCTGTATGGAAGGATCAGATCGCATTATTATACGGTGAACGACTATCAGCCTTTCTGGTATTTATATCGTACCGATGCTTATCTGGATGTTGCATCCAGCGCAGCCAACCTTCCCGGTCAGATAGCGCCTACAGCAGGGGAAGTCACATTTGCATGGGCGCCTCATTATAAAATTATAGCCGAGGCTAATACAATCATCCATCGCTTGCCAACTTCAGATCTTACTGATGCACAAAAGTTGCTTTTCGAGGCGAGGGCCAGGTTTTTCCGGGCTTTCGGATACAGGGCATTGGCCTATTTGTATGGGAATGTACCACTGGTGCTGGAAGAAATTGAAACGCCTAAAACCGATTTCACCCAATCCACCAGGGAACAGGTATATGATCAGATCATTACAGATCTTGAATTTGCAGCTGCCAACCTTCCCTCCATCGACAAAGTAAGTGATGGAGAGATCTCCAATATAGCCGCCTATCATTTACTGGCGGAGGTCTGCAATTCGGCAAAGAAGTTTGAAAAAGCAAGGGATGCAGCCACTGCTGTGATCACTGATCCCAATATGGCGTTGATGACGGCGAGATTCGGGTCCAGGAAAAATGGTATTCCTGCCAATGGCATTTTCCCTGCCATTGCAGGAGATGTGTACTGGGACCTTTTCCAGCCACAGAACCAAAACAGGAAAACGGCCAGTAACAAAGAAGCGATATGGGTGATCCAGTTTGAAACAGATGTTCCGGGAGGCGGCAACAGTTCCACCAGGAGCGTTTTTGATGGAGATGCTTTCTATGCGCTCGAGCGTGTTCATACGCCATTGATGAGAGATGTTAAAGTAAATGGTGTTGCCGTATTCCAATGGCCTGTAAGTGACTTCACCGGTGGCCGTGGTGTTGGCTTCATGGCGCCTGATGCCTGGTTTGCCGATACTGTTTGGAAAAATGCAGGGGCAGATGTAAGAAATGCCAACCATAATTTTGTAAGGGATTTTATCGGCACTAATCCTGCAAGTCCTTTATACGGACAGGTATTCTCTACAAAGAATTTGCCGGCCGGCGCTACCGGCTTCAACAATGCCGTATTGAAACCAGGTGTAGCAGAAAGGGCCTTGTATCCTTTTCAATCAAAAGCAACAACTCCATTTGCGCACCCCGCCAGTTTGCTGAATAACCCCAATAGTACAGACGTTGTTGGAAAACTGGTACTCAAGGGAGGCGCCGGTGGAACTTATCTGGATCAATACATGTTCCGCCTGGCCGAAACTTATCTGCTGAGAGCCGAGGCGCAATTAGGCTTGAGCCGGACTGATCTTGCTGCTAATGATATCAATGTGGTGAGGTCAAGGTCCAATGCCGGCGCTGTTGATGCTGCCGATGTGAATATCGACTATATCCTCGATGAAAGACTGCGCGAACTTGGCGTGGAAGAAAAACGGATGCTCACCCTGATGCGACTGGGAAAGTGGGTCGACAGAGTCAGGAAATGCAATCCCTTCTATGCTGCACAAGTGCAGGACCATTATAACCTTTGGCCCATCCCGGCTAGTGAAATAGAAAAGAACAATCAAAACAAGTTGAATCAAAATCCCGGTTATCCGCAATAGTTAGTATAAGAGAGATTGTAAAAGGACCATGATGAAATTACCTGTGAATAGATTGAAGTTCTGCAGAATGTTATCGTCGCTTTTGTGTTTGTTCCTCTTGCAGGAAATCAACGCGCAGGAGAAGGGCCGCGAAAGGATCAATCTCAATGATGGCTGGCAGTTCATGCGCTATGAAGGTGATGCCGATTCATTGATCTATGATGAACGGACCCGGGTATTTGATCGTAACGATAATAAAGTTGCCGATACAAGAGCAACCGAAGAACGAACAGTGATCGCATCCGGCAGGGCATTGAAGGAATGGATCCTGCCTTCAGCCAATGATTTTATCAGCGACCCTTCAGGGCGCCATCAACGGCCACCGGGAAACCCGGGCAGCAATTTCCCCTTTGTACAACCAGGATTTGATGACACAAAATGGAAATCAATAAATCTTCCTCATGACTGGGCTATTGCCGGTCCGTTCTATAAAGAAGAAAACGCGATCGTTGGCGGTGGTATGGGAAGATTACCGGTGCAGGGAGTGGCATGGTACAGGAAAAAGATAAATGTACCTTCTTCCGATAAGGGAAGAAGGTTCTACCTGGATATCGATGGCGCCATGTCGTACGCTATGATCTGGTTGAATGGAAACCTTGTTGGGGGCTGGCCCTACGGATACAATTCGTTTCGCCTCGATCTTACACCTTTCATTTCCAAACAAAGGAAACTTTATGCGGGCCTGCTACTGGTGATCGTCAAAGGAAAAGCTGGTAAAGCGGGAAAGATAGTACTGAAAGCCACTTCGCAGGAATTACAACCGGCAAACCTGGAAATACGGTCCGAATAACCGTACCCGCTATGAGGGCAGCCTTTGTTGAGCAATGCTTCGGATATGTTTGATGGCTTATATTTGTATATGCCCTCCGGATATTCATCTGCACAACGCATGGCGGTTGCCATTGATTCCGTCGTCTTTGGATTTGACGGAGAAGAGATCCGTTTATTACTCATTCACCGCGGCTTCAAACCTGAGAAAAGCAAATGGAGCCTGATGGGTGGTTTTGTTCAGGAAAGAGAAAGTCTCGATGATGCAGCCACCAGGATACTGAAACAGCTAACAGGTCTGGAAGGTGTTTTCATGGAGCAGGTGCAGGTTTTCGGCGATCCCGATCGCGATCCCCTGGAACGCACTATCTCCGTTGTCTACTTTTCTTTGATCGATATCGAAAAATATAAACAGCAACTGAGTGAGGACTACCGGCCCGAATGGTTTTCGCTGGACCAGCTGCCTGGCCTCATCTTCGATCATGGCAAAATGGTTCAGGCGGCTCTCGATCGTTTACGGTATAAAGCTGCATTACACCCGATCCTTTTTGAACTGCTACGCGAGAAGTTCACCATTCGTGAACTATTCAATTTATACCAGGGCGTGTATGGCAAGGAACTCGACAAAAGGAATTTTGTAAGGAAACTGAACGATACAGGTTTGTTGATCAGGCAAAAGGAAAAAGAAACCGGAACATCCAAAAAGGGTTCTTTCTATTATAAATTGAACAAACGGAAGTACAAAGCCAATGTAAAAGCATTTATCAGCCTGATGCCATCCAGGGACTTGTTCAAATAAATTCTTTGTACTGTTTTTCAATTACCGGTATGACCGGGTTTGAAGCACTGCAATCTGCTGCCGGTGATAGTCATTTAAGATTTTCGAAGGGATGACTGGCGGATGATCAGTTCCGATCTTACCACAATCGTTTGTGTATGCCTGATATCCGATAATCCTTCCAGGTGATTGATGAGATTACGTGCAGCTATCTCCCCCATATCGATACCAGGATAATGGATGGTGGTGAGCCTGGGCTCCACGATCTTGCTGATAGCATCATTGTTGAACCCTACGATGGCAATATCCTGCGGGATGCGGACGCCATTCTCTTTCAGCGTTTGCATGCAGACGGCAGCGGAGAAGTCGTTGGTGATGAAAACGCCATCCGGCCTGGGTTTCATCTTGAGGATCTGCAGGGCTGCCTCCACCCCGCACTGTTCACTGAGGTCTTTGATCAGTACATTTTCCTTTTTATAAGTGATACCATTATCCTGAAGTGCATCTGCATAACCCTTATGCCGCTGTGCATACACGTTCCTTTTGAGATTGGCGGTTACCATTACGATGTTTTTGCAATCCTGTGAGATCAGGTGCTCTGTGGCCTGGTAGCCGCATTTGTAATTATCGATGATCACTTTTGTGCACTCACTGTTCTCTTCCACGCGGTCGAAAAAAACGATGGGTATGTTCTTTTCTTCAAACAATTTGAAATGGTCCAGGTTCTCTGTATCGAAGGAGAGAGAAGCGATGAGTCCATCTACGCGTTTGTGGAAAAAGTTCATGGCATTGGCCGCTTCTTTGGCGTAGCTTTCTGAAGAGTGTGCGATGAGCAGATCGTAGCCGGCTTCTGTTGTCACTTGTTCGATACCTGCGAGTACGGAAGTGATGAAATTTGAATTGAGCTCATGCACCATCACGCCGATGGTATTGGTCTTTTGTTTGCGCAGGTTGCTGGCGAAAGTATTGGCGCGGTAACCCATTTCGCGGGCCGTCTGCTGGATCTTCTTCCGGGTGTTCTTATTGATAGCGGGATGGTCTTTCAGTGCGCGGCTGACGGTGGCGGAAGAAAGGTCCAGTTTCTGGGCTATATCGTAGATCGTGACGTCCTTTTTCTCTTTCATATTGCAATCGGTTGCATTCGGTTGAATAAAAAAAATACAGGTTACAAAGATGTCTTTTTTTGTGAAGACGCGCGAATGATCAGTTCAGATTTCAGGATTATGGAATTGGTATTGCTTGCGCCGGGAAGGCCGTTGAGGTGCTCCAGGAGGCTCTTCATGGCAGTTTCTCCGAGGCGGCTGCTGCTATAATCGACGGTTGTGAGGGAAGGCGAAACGATGCGGCTGATGGGGTCGTTGTTGAATCCTGCAATGGCGATATCGTCCGGGATGCGGATGCCTGCTTCCAGCAGGGCCAGCATACAGTGGGCTGCAACGGTGTCATTGGCGCCAAAAACGGCGTCGGGGCGCTGTGCGGGTTTCTGTTTCAGTATCCAGGCCGCGGCGTCTGTACCGGCGCTTTCCAGGAGCTGACTGATGCGCACGAGCTTTTCATCATACGCGATCCCCGCATCTCGCAATGCGTGTTTATAACCCCTGAGACGATCGGCATACACATTTCTTTCCTTGTTGCCACCCAGGTGCAGGATCCGCTTGCAACCCTGGTCCAGCAAGTGTTTGGTGGCTTCGTAGGCAGCTTTGTAATTGTCGATCGTTACGCTGGTGCAGGAGGACTGGTCCCAGGTGCGATCGAAGAAAACCACAGGTATCTTCTTGTTAAGGAAAGGCTGCAGGTGATCGATGCTTTTAGTGTCGTAAGCCAGTGAGATCAGTAGCCCGTCCACCCGCTTGTTGAACATGGTATTGGCATTCACTTTCTCTTTTTCCTCTTTTTCAAGGCTCTGGGTAATGAGGAGGTTGTAGCCCTCCCGGCTGGCTGTGTCTTCCATAGCCGCCAGCACCCCGCTCATGAACTGGGAGTTCAACCGTGGTACGATCACTCCAATGGTATTGGTTCGTTTGCTGCGAAGGCTGCTCGCAAAGGTATTTGACCTGTAACCAAGCAGCTGCGCGGCTTCTGCGATCTTTTTACGCGTTTGCTTATTGATGGTGGGGTGGTCCTTCAAGCCTCTGCTGACCGTGGTGGCCGACAAATTCAGGTATTTGGCAATGTCGTATATGGTAACCTCTTTCTGGTCCGGCATGGATTGGCTTTCTGTTTACAAAGAAATGAAGGTTTTTTTGTAAAAAAAATTGCAATCGGTTGCATTATATCAAAAAGGATAGTATATTCGTTTCCGGTGCATACAATGAACGATTGCAGATAAACCAGGAAACCTGCTTTTACTATAAGCTGCTATATGAAGAAGATCAACTCCTTTATATTACCTGTTGCTGAATGGACCCGGTTCCGGGCTCTTCCTTTCATCTGTTCAGTCACTCATTCGCGCTTATCCGCTCTCTTGCTGTTACGAACCATTAAAATCACCCGATAAAACATGCTCCTCCTCGGAATAGATACCGGTACCTCTTCTATCAAAGTTTCTGTAGTTGATGCCGTAAACCAACGCCTGCTGGCCAGCGCTCAGTATCCCGAAACGGAAGCGGATATCATCTCCCTTCAACCCGGATGGGCTGAACAAAGCCCGGACCAGTGGTGGGAAAATATCAAACAGGCAATACTTAAATGTCATGCTACCGGTCTCTATGAACCGAAAGATATTGCCGCCATCGGCATCGCTTATCAAATGCACGGACTTGTACTGGTAGACGCCAACCAGCATGTGCTGCGCAATGCAATTATCTGGTGCGATAGTCGCGCTGTTGAAACCGGCGAAGCCGCTTTCAAAGCCATCGGGGAAGAACATTGTTTATCGCATTTGCTGAATTCACCCGGCAATTTCACTGCCGCCAAACTGGCCTGGGTCAAGCAACACGAACCGGATCTGTACAAAAGGACCCGCTTTGTGATGCTGCCCGGAGATTTTGTAAGTATGAAACTTACAGGAGAGATCAATACCACTGTGGAAGCGCTTTCGGAAGGGATCTTCTGGGATTTCAAAACCAATTCACTCTCGGAAGATGTACTGAATTATTTTGGTTTCGATAAAAGCCTGTTCCCGGAGATCCATCCTGTATTTGCGCCGCATGGTTTTCTGAAAGCGGCTGTGGCGGACAGGCTGGGACTTCGGTCAGGCATTCCCGTTGCTTACAAGGCCGGCGACCAACCCAACAATGCCTTATCGCTTAATGTGCTGCATCCCGGTGAAGTGGCCGCCACGGCAGGTACTTCAGGCGTTATCTATGGCGTAAGCGATCAGTTGGCATTCGACAGGGCCAGCCGTATCAACTCCTTTGCGCATGTGAACCATCACCTGCCTGAGCAGATGGGAGGGGAAGGAATGGGCACCAACCGCACCGGCATCCTTCTTTGCATCAATGGTGTTGGTATATTCAATAAATGGATCAGGAATATTGCCGGCAGCAATCTCAGTTATGCAGCTCTCAACGATGCAGCAGCTGGCGTCCCGGAAGGAGCGGAAGGATTGATCGCATTGCCATTCGGCAACGGGGCTGAAAGAATGCTCAATAACCGCACCATCGGTGGTCACCTGCTCAACCTGGATTTCAATCAACACACGGCTGCACATACTATCCGCGCTGTACAGGAAGGTATCGCCTTTGCTTTCCGTTACGGACTGGATATCATGCGCGAGAACGGCATCCATCCCACCGTGGTGCGCGCAGGAAAAAGCAATCTCTTTTTGAGTGAAGTGTTCACGGACGCATTTGTGGAAACCAACCAGGTGGAAGTGGAATTCTATGAAGGCGACGGAAGCTTTGGAGCTGCCATCGGCGCAGGCATCGGCGCAGGAATCTACCCGGATCTCGCAAGCGCATCCGGAAAGCGCCACCCCATCAGCATTACAAGCCCATCAGGTCTTAGCCACTACGAGCCATTGTACCAGCGATGGAAAGCAGCACTACAGGGAAAACTCGATCAATAAAAAAATACAGATCATAAAACATCAATTACTATGGATATTGTGAAAGGAAAGAAAGAATATTTCAGCGGCATCGGAACCATCCGCTATGAAGGCGCTGAAACCGACAATCCACTGGCCTACCGCTGGTATGATGAAAACAGGACAGTTGCCGGAAAAACAATGAAAGAATGGTTGCGCTTTGCCTGCGCCTACTGGCACAGCTTCTGCGGAAGCGGCGCCGATCCCTTCGGTGAACCAACGCATATCTTCCCATGGGATAATAATCCTGATCCCATCGCCAAAGCAAAAGAAAAAGCCGATGCCGCATTTGAATTCATGACCAGGCTCGGTCTTCCTTTCTATTGCTTCCATGATGTGGATGTAGTAGACTACACCAATGATGTGGCAGATAATGAAAAGAGATTACAAACTCTCACAGCCTACCTGAAAGAAAAGCAGGCGGCCAGTGGCATACAATTGCTCTGGGGCACGGCCAATCTTTTCTCCAACAGGCGATACATGAACGGAGCCGCCACCAACCCTGATTTTCATGTACTGGCTCACGGTGGCGCACAAGTGAAAGCTGCATTGGATGCTACCATCGAACTGGGAGGACAGAACTATGTTTTCTGGGGAGGCAGGGAAGGATACATGAGCCTGCTCAATACCGATATGAAACGCGAGAAAGAGCACCTCGCCAGGTTCCTTCATACCGCCAAAGACTATGCGAGAAAGAACGGTTTCAAGGGAACTTTCTTCATCGAGCCCAAACCCTGTGAACCGAGCAAGCACCAGTATGATTATGATAGTGAAACGGTGATTGGTTTTCTCCGCCAGTACGACCTGCTGAATGATTTCAAACTGAATATCGAAGTGAACCATGCCACCCTTGCCGGCCACACTTTCCAGCATGAGCTGCAAGTGGCTGCCGACGCGGGTTTGCTGGGTTCTATCGATGCCAACCGTGGTGATTACCAGAACGGCTGGGATACAGACCAGTTCCCCAATAACCTCAACGAGCTGGCGGAATCCATGCTGGTGATCGTAGAGGCCAACGGATTTGGTGGAGGTGGTATCAATTTCGATGCGAAGGTCCGCAGGAACAGTACCGATGCGGAAGATTTGTTCCATGCGCATATCGGGGGGATGGACACATTTGCGCGCGCATTGCTGATTGCCGAAGCGGTACTCACGAAATCCGATTACAAAAAGATCCGCGCCAACCGTTATGCATCCTTCGATGCCGGGAAGGGCAAAGCATTTGAAGAGGGAAAGCTTACACTGGAAGACCTGCGAAATTTTGCTGCCGCAAACGGTGAACCTGCTGTAACAAGCGGTAAACAGGAGTACCTCGAAAATCTGATCAACAGGTTCATCTGACAGAAACCATCAACATAAACCCTTTCCACAAAACACTGCTATATGGAATTTTTAGGATTCGTCGATTGGATCTTTGTGATCATCTACCTGCTGGTGATTGCGGGTATTTCTATCTGGAGTATCCGTAAGAGCAAGGAGTCTGCTTCCGATTATTTTCTGGCCAACCGCAATCTCGGCTGGTTCGTGATCGGCGCAAGTATCCTGGCTTCAAACGTAGGCTCAGAGCATATTGTAGGCCTTGCCGGTTCCGCAGCCAAATCCGGAACAGTGCTGGGGCACTATGAATTGCACAGTTATATCGTGCTCATCCTCGGGTGGGTTTTCGTTCCTTTTTACATGCGTAGTATGGTATACACCATGCCCGAGTTCCTGGAACGAAGGTTCAACCCTCAATCCAGACGATTGCTCAGTATCATTCAACTGCTCAGTTATGTGATCACCAAAGCATCTGTGACCATCTTTGCCGGTGCGCTGGTGTTCAACCAGTTCCTGGGCGTGGATTTCTGGACGGGCGCCATTATTCTTGTTGTGGTAACCGGAGTGTACACCATCTTCGGTGGATTGCATGCCGTGATGTATACCGAAGCCATCCAGGCCATCGTGTTGCTGATCGGTTCATTGATGCTGATGGTATTGGGACTGAGAGAAGTGGGCGGATGGGATGCGATGATCGCGGCGCTGCCCAAAGAGAAACTGAATATGTTCCCTCCGATGAACGATCCTGAATATCCCTGGCTGGGTATTTTAATAGCATCGCCCATTGTGGGCCTCTGGTACTGGTGTACAGACCAGCATATCGTACAAAGATGTCTTGCTGCGCGCAATGAACAGCAGGCGAGGAGAGGCACCATCTTTGCGGCTTACCTGAAGCTGATGCCTTTCTTCATTTTCCTGATCCCCGGACTGATCGCATATGTATTGCATTCACAGGGCAAGCTGCAACTGGATGATACCAATGCCGCCTTTCCTGCAATGGTGAAACATATCATGCCCGTAGGGTTGAGAGGATTGCTTGCCGGCGGTCTGTTGGCAGCCTTGATGAGCTCGCTGGCATCAGTTTACAATGCCTGTTCCACTTTGTACACCATGGATATTTACAAAAAGCAACATCCGGAAGCTTCCGAGAAACAACTGGTGAAAGTTGGTCGCATCGCTACCGGCGTAGTGGTGATCCTGGGTATGCTCTGGATCCCATTGATGGGAAGGATCTCGAGTGGATTGTATGATTACCTGCAAAGCGTTCAATCCTACCTGGCGCCGCCGATCGCCGCCGTATTCCTGCTGGGCGTATTCTTCAAACGTCTCAATGCAAAAGGCGCCTATACTGCGATGGTGATCGGTTTCATAATTGGTCTTGCCAAGCTGACGCTGCAGATGTTCCAGACGAACCTTAACCCCGGAGGTTTGCTGCATAGCTTCGCTACCATCAATTTCCTTTTCTTCTGTATTTATCTTTTCCTGTTCAGCATCGCGGTGATGGTGGTGGTGAGCCTGCTCACGCCCAAACCCGATGAGGAGCATATCCGCGGACTCACTTTTGCCACTACAGTGGCGGAAGACAAAGCCGCCAGCCGCGCCAGCTGGAACAAATGGGATGTGATCCTGAGTTTGATAGTAGTGGTGATCATTGTTGGAATATTCGTTTATTTCTCACCGTTAGGTGTGGCAAAATAAAAGAGAAATTATGTTGATGCACCAGACAATGCGATGGTTTGGGCCTAATGATCCTGTTAAACTGTCTGATATCCGCCAGGCGGGTTGCGAAGGTGTGGTTACTGCCCTGCACCATATCCCGCCTGGCCATGTCTGGTCTGTAACGGAGATCAATATCCGTAAATTCATCATTGAATCGGAAGGCATGAGCTGGACGGTGGTGGAGAGCCTGCCCGTTAGCGAAGCCATCAAAACACAGACCGGCGATTACCAGTGGCATATTCAGAATTATTGTCAGAGCCTCCGTCACCTGGCAGCCTGCGGCATTAAAGTGGTCACGTACAACTTTATGCCGGTGCTTGACTGGATAAGAACAGACCTGAGTTGGAAACTGCCGGATGGCGCACGCGCATTGTATTTTGAAAAGCTGGCCTTCATCGCCTTCGATCTTTTTCTCCTGCAAAGACCAGGAGCAGAGAAAGATTATACAAAGGAAGAGGTCCGTCTGGCGAAAGACAGGTTTGAACAGATGCGGGAGCAGGAGAAGCAGACGCTTTTCGCCAATGCCTTGCTGGGCCTGCCCGGCAGTGATGAAGCCTTCACGCCCCAGGAAGTTTTGAAAGCATTACAAACTTATAAGCATATCGATGCTGATCGTCTGCGTCAGCATCTTTTCTTCTTTCTTCAACAGGTGATCCCTGTTGCGCAGGAACTGGGCATTCAAATGGCCATCCATCCTGACGATCCTCCCTATCCCGTGCTGGGGCTTCCGCGCATCGTGAGCACGGAAGAAGATATTGCAGCGATCATTGCTGCAGCGCCTGCTGCCAATAATGGTTTATGTTATTGTACAGGTTCATTGGGTGTAAGACCTGACAACGATCTGCTCTCCATCCTGCGGAGATTCAGTGAGCATATTCACTTCCTTCACTTGCGGAATACCGCAAAAGACGCCTACGGAAATTTCTATGAGGCCACTCATTTGGGTGGTGATACAGATATGTTCCCGGTGATAAAAGAAATCCTGCAGATACAAAAAAAACGCGGAAAGCGGCTACCAATGCGGCCTGACCACGGTCACCAGATGCTGGATGATCTCGATAAGAAAACATATCCCGGCTACTCGGCCATTGGCAGATTGAAAGGTTTGGCAGAGTTGAGAGGTTTGGAACTTGGCGTTTATAGATGGATGTTGGAGCAATGAAAATGTCAAATTAATAGGTGAAATAACCCATTTATGAATTTTTTCCGTTGCTGGTAAATAATGGAGTGAATAGAAATAGTATTTTTATTCCCGGATATTGCATTCCGTTATATCCTCCATTAACCTTGCCAATGAGACGAGAAAATAAACCTTACCTAAATCTCAGTTTGAGTAACATTGAAGGAGAGCGCTGGAAAGACATTCCCGGTTTAGAGGGATATTTCAAAATTTCCAATAAGGGGCGCGTTAAACGTATGGCTTACGAAGCCGTTTACTCCAATGGAATTATCTATCATGAACGCCCGATGATCATGAAGCCTTATGTGCATAAGCACAGGAATGAATACAAGGGCGATTTCAAAACCTATCTCAGCATTACACTTACTGTTGAGGGTGTCCGTTACCGTTATACGGTTGCCCGCCTCGTGTTCAATTGTTTTGTAAAAGAAATGGACCTTGAAGACAAGAGCATCGTAATCTTTTATAAGGACAATGATTCCTTCAATCTCAGTCCACAAAACCTTCGCATTGCCACGCTCAGTGAAAAACAGAAAAGGATCAAGGAGCTGGGGCGTTCTCCATCGCCATTGCATAAGCTCAGCCGCAGGCAGGTCCTGGAACGTTTGCAGCGTGCCCGCGAAAAGCGGATGCGTCCCGTTTCCCAATATAATTTCAGGGGAAAGAAGATCCAGAGTTATCCGAGTGCCCGTGAAGCTGCCAGGTCAACCGATGGCAATGCTTCCAATATCCTGCAGGTGGCGCGTGGTAATGCGATCAGTGCAGGTGGTTACCTGTGGCGCTTTGGTAAATCGCCGCGGATAGATGTGGGCGACCTGAGGGGAGGAAGGCAATCTCCTTTCTTTAAAACTAATGTAAACAAAGCCCGGCAATTTGCTTAGAAATTCTGGTAAGTATCTGCCCGCCATAGGATAATGATCCAGGGGATGAGTCTTTCGGAGCATCCTTGTCAGGATTCTATGGCGGCCATAATGCGTAAACCTGGCGTCAATTAACCAAATTGAAACGCTCTTGGCTTATTTCCCTATCTTGCAACCATACCGGACAGTAGTCCGGACCACTTCGCCTTATCATACCCATTAGACCTTCTTACATGGCCATGGCAATCAAGTTGCCGGAATAAATCCGCAATATTTTTATATCATTGCCCGATTGACCAACGTGCTATCCATGAATTTGTCTGATCAGAATGCTTTGGAATTATTGCAAAAGGATCCTGTGAAAGGATTCAAAGTGCTTTTCGACAAGTACTGGGATATGTTGTTTGCCATCGCAGTGACCAAGCTGCCCTCACGCGAGGAGGCAAGAGACACTGTGCAGGAAGTTTTTCTCAGTTTATGGGCCAGCCGCGATTCCATCCGGGATGAGGGATCCCTTTTTCCCTGGCTCAGCACCTGTTTGCGTAACAGGGTATACAATCACTATGCACGCAACAAGACCAGGCAACAGTTCATCCGCGATATGGAAGGCCGCTTCACGGATGCTGCCAATAACGTGGCTGAAAAGCTGGCATCCAAAGAACTGAAAGCACTGATTGAGGAAGCCATTTCCCAGTTGCCTCCGAAAATGCAGTTGGTATTCAGGATGAATAAAGAAGAACAACTCGCCCCTTCCGAAATCGCTAAAAACCTGTCGCTCTCCGTACAAACGGTCAAGAACCAGCTGTACCGGGCAAATGAGCAGGTGAAAAATTATATCGCAGCCAGGATTGAACCTTCTATCCTTATCATTATCCTGTTGGCCATGATGGATAAAAAATAATTTTTTTTCCGATGGTACTATCGGAACTGCAACCTGTATTTATTCAGTAACAAGCTAACAACTTTGCATTACGACTATCTATATTACCTGCTCAATAAGCAGGCAGGGGGAGTTATTTCCCCTGAAGAGGAATTGATCCTGGAAAAATGGTACAATTCCCTTCAGAACCCAATTCCCGTGAGTACTGAGGAAGCGCATACAGACAAGGGAAAAAGTTGGGAAACCCTGCAGCATCAACTGACTGCCAATGCCGGCGCCATCGCTCCGGTCCGTACCCTCTGGAAACGCTGGTTCCAGGCCGTTGCCATGCTGATAATGGTTGCAGGTGTTGCCACTTTAGCCCTCTTGTTCAACCGTAAGCCTCAGGCAAAACAATTTAGCTATACTGCCGTGGAAACAGGCAGGCAGAAAAAATCCGTTACACTCTCTGATGGCTCCCGCGTTTGGGTGAATGCCCATTCCAGGTTACGTTTTGCTGATGACTTCAACGAAAATCGCCATGTTATCCTGGACCATGGAGAGGCCTACTTTGAAGTAACACGGGATACCAATCACCCTTTCCGGGTAAAAGTTGATAAACTGGAAGTAAATGTGCTGGGAACAGCTTTCAATATTCAATCCTTTTCCCAGCTCAATGAGATCAAGGTAACGGTAACACAGGGCAAGGTGGCTGTGAACGATTCCCTCAACTGCCATGAAAAACTATTGCCGGCTCAGGAACTGACCTATCTCCGGAGCAATCATCAGTTCCGTATCAATAGTATCGATCCCTCCCGTAACAATGACTGGAAAAATGGAAAGATCTGGCTCAATAATATTACCCTGAAAGAGCTGGCAGTATACATCCGCAACATCTATGATTATGATGTGGTATTTGTAAACAAAGAGCTTGGTAATTGTAAGAACACGATCAATTTCAGTGAAAAAGACAAGCTGAAAGAGGTACTGGACCTGCTGAAGCTGCTTAATAAAATCAGTTACACCATAAAAGATAAAACGATTTATCTCGACGGCAATAGCTGTCAATAATTCTCAAAACCAAAACTTCTTGTGAGTATGCACAAACTGATCAAAGGACTCGGGAAAACCGGGTCTGACTCCTTCCGTTATCGAAGCCGGTTCCCGGTGATCTTGCTGCTGTTGATGCTGGGTTGCAGTCAATTGCTCCTGGCACAGACCATTCGTGAAAAAAGGGTCACTATCCGTTACAATTACGAATCACTCAGCAACTGCCTGAAGCAATTGCAGGCCAGGAGCGGTGTGTCTATTTCCTTCAATGAAAGTGATGTGGCCAGGTATACCATCAATGACCTGAACTTCCAGGAAACTTCCGTGGAGCAGATCGTTACAAAGTTGCTGTTGAATACCGGCCTTCAATTCCGTGAAGTGAACAATGGACTGGTGATCTTCAGCAGAACCAGTTCTGTTACCAAATCACAGCAATTCAAACAAGTTAAAGGCCAGGTAAAAGGAGAGGATGGAGTTCCAATTGCCGGCGCTTCCATTCAGATCAAAGGATCATTCAAGGGTGTGTACACAGGTAATGACGGAAGGTTCGAGATCAGCATTCCTGAGGGTAAAGGTCTCCTCCAGATATCCTCCACCGGGTTTGAAGGAAAGGATGTTCCCGTATTAGATAGCTTGTTATCGGTTGTGCTGAAAAAGGATGACAAGCAGCTTGAAAGTGTGGTGGTAGTTGGGTATGGACAGGTGAATAAAAAGGATGTCACAGGTTCCGTGAGCTCTGTAAAAGGGGATGAACTCAATAAAATGAACAGCTCCAATTTCGATGCAATGCTTACCGGCCGTGCAGCAGGAGTGCATGTGGTAAAATCTTCCGGTGCGCCCGGAGCAGTGGCTTCCATCAGGATCCGGGGTGGTACATCCGCAGTTGGTAATAATGAGCCGCTCTATGTAATTGATGGCATCCCCATTGAATTAGGGGATGGTTTTGGCAATGCAGCTTACCAGAATGACAGCCGTAACAAGATCTCTCCGCTGGCCAGTATAAATTCTGAAGATATTGAAAGTATTGATATCCTGAAAGATGCTTCCGCAACTGCTATCTATGGTTCCAGGGGCGCCAATGGCGTAGTGATTGTTACTACCAAAAGAGGAAAGAAGGGCGATAAGCCGAATATTACTTTTGACGTCAACAGTTCGGCTGACAAGTTCGTTAAGCAGTACAATATGCTGAATGCGGAACAGTACCATAATGTGGTAAAATCAGCTTATGCTACATTACCCGCTACTTATGTTGCCTATCCGGATATGCCGGATGTAAATACCAATTGGGTAGATGAAACCATCCGTACTTCTTTCTCCAATAATATTTACCTCAACATCAATGGAGGCAGCCCTACAGGCAATACGATCTACTCTTTTTCCGGTGGCCTGACTACCCAGGAGGGGCCGATCCGCAATACAGACTTTTCCAGGCAGAACCTGAAAGGAAGTCTTGAAACTACATTGTTCGATAAACTCCGCTTTGGGACCAATATCAATTTCAGTTTGAACGAAACCAATGGCAGGGGCAACGGCCAGTATTACCTGCTGGCAAGATATCGCCCGGATGTTCCGGTGTATGATTTGAAAGGTAATTATGGCGCTTCTCCGGACAGTGTTACTTCCAACCCGGTGGCCAGGATGCGCCAACCCAATATTGTGAAGAGCCAGGTAGTGATGACTTCCTTTTTCGGAGAAGTGGAATTGATCAGGGGATTATTGTTCCGCTCCACTTTCTCTGCCACTACTACCAAAGGCACCAATGAAGCCTATACGCCATCCACGGATGTTTTCGAGATCCGGAACAGGAGAAAAGGTTCCAGGACGGATTTCATCAACTCCGGATCTTCGAGGATTTTTGATAATACGCTTACCTACAACCAGCGTTTCGGGCACCATGCCATCAGTGCTGTAGCAGGAGCATCCTGGTCTCTCACCAAATCCACATTCACTACCCTGAACACAACTTCATTTGTAGACGATGAAGTATTGAACGATATCGGCTCTGCCAATTCCATGCAAACATTCACCAGTGGCGGCGCTATCAGTGGCCTTGCCTCTTATTTCCTGCGTGCGAACTACAATTTCGCAGGTAAATATTATATAACCTTCACAGGAAGGGCCGACCATTCCACCAAGTTCAGTCCGGTTAACCGTTGGGGTTATTTCCCTTCCGGTGCGCTGGCATGGCGGATATCCCGCGAGGATTTTATGTTGGGCAGCAAGCTGTTCAATGATCTGAAACTGCGTGTGTCTTATGGTAAAACAGGATCGGCCAACTTCGCGGATTTCCAGTATTCCACTTTCTTCAAATCCGGCAACTATTACGGCGGTAACAATGCCGTTGCCGTGAATACCATCCCCAACCCGGATATCAGGTGGGAAGCCACCTACCAGTTGGACGCGGCAGTTGACTTCAATATGCTCAACAATAAGTTGCGCGGCACATTGGGCTATTTCCGTAAAGTAACCAATGATCTTATTCTCAACAAGGAGATCATTAGAGAAACCGGTGGCCGTACACAACCGGCCAATATGGGAGATTTTCTGAATCAGGGCTGGGAATTTCAGATAGGCAGTGACCTGGTCAATAACAACAAGATCGCCTACCTGGTGGATATCAATATTACACGTTACCGTAGCAAGGTCCTGAAGCTGAACAGCGGCTCCTACCTTAATATGAAAGAGGGCGAACCGATCGGTCACTTTACCGGATGGAAAGTGGCAGGCATCTTCCAAAACCAGGAAGAGATAGATGCCCTGAATGCAAAAGCTCCCGGCGGCAGCTACCAATCGCAGCAAACCAGGCCGGGCGATTTCAAATTCGTAGATGTCAACGGAGATGGTGTGATCAATAATGACGATCAAACCGTATTGGGCAAATCGGAGCCAGACTTCTATGGTGGCTGGAACAATATCTTCCGTTACAAGAACTTTGAAATAAGCGCTTTGTTCAACTTTTCATTGGGTAACAGGCTGGACAATTCCGGTTACAAGAGCATGGTGGTGTTCGCCAATAACAATAATAATTATTCAGACCAGATCCTGGGCGCCTGGTCGCCGGACAATCCAGGTGCAGGTTTGCCGAGGGTGATAGTGAATGATCCCAACAGGAACAACCGGAACTCCGACTATTTCATTGAAGATGCTTCTTTCTTCAAACTGAAAAATGTGCAGGTGAGCTACCTGCTCCGGAATAACCTGCTGCGCAAGGTGTTCGTTTCGGGTATTCGTTTATATGGTTCCGTTAGTAACGTATTCGTACTCACGAAATACAAGGGGCTTGATCCGGAAGTAAATACTGCCCCTTCCAATAATTTTTCCCAGGGTGTGGATAGCAATATCTATCCGCTCACCAGAACTTTTACTCTTGGTTTTACTGCAAATTTTTAAATGCTACATCATGCGCAAAAAAATCTATACAACCGGTTTCATTACGCTGGCCCTTGCAGGAGCATCCTGTAATCTGGTGGATGTAACCGACATCGATCCTATCAATCAATTGGCCGAAGACCAGGCCATTACAACGGTGAATAAGGCGCAGGCCGCGCTCACAGGTACTTACAGCGTTTTGAAAACAGGTTTGGAATTAGTGGTGTATTACCCGGGCAGCGCCTGTCTGATGGGTGGAACGATGGACCTCGGCGGCAGTGGTGGAAATGCTGAATCACAATTCAGGGACCATGAAATTGATCCGCAGAATTATACTGTAGACGCAATTTATACAAAGTGGTATGCAGTGATCAGTAATGCCAATCATATCATTGAAAAAGCACCCCTGATTGAAACGCCTAATCCAAGAAGGGATGAGATCATTGGCGAAGCAAGGTTCCTGAGAGCGCTGGCGCATTTTTACCTGTTGCGTTTTTACGGCCAGTTCTTCGATCTCAATTCAAAATACGGAGTGGTGATCAAAGACAAACCGATCCGCGAAGCAAAATCCGAACCGCGTTCCACGGTACAGCAAACCTATGATTTCATTCTGGCGGACCTGGACTATGCGATAGCGAAAGGCCCGACATTTACCCAAACCATTTATGCTTCCAGGCAGGCGGCAAAAGCGCTGAAAGCAAAAGTACTTTTGTATATGAAGAAATTCCCGGAAGCGGCCACCCTGGCCCAGGAGGTGATCACGGAAGGCCCTTTCAGTTTGGAAGCCACTTTCTACGATGTGTTCTTCAAAAAGATCTTCGGTACCAAAGAAGCGATCTTCCAAACACCTTATGATGATAAGAACGACCGTAACAACAAGGCATTCATGTTCCGTTCCACTTATCTTCCGTCAGAAGAATATAAACTGCAACTGGAAGGAGACAAACGGGATACCGCCGCCACAACCAGGACCTCTGCGGGCCAGTTGAGGAACAAGAAATTCAACAATACCTTGTACCCTTTCAGTTCGCCTCCCACTACACTTACTGCCGATACAGAACATTTCCTTCGCCTGGCAGAGATTTACCTGATCCGCGCTGAAGCGGTAGTGCGCAGTAATGGCAACCTGGAAGATGCCAGGGATGCCCTCAACGAGATCCGCAACAGGGCTGTGATGCCGGAATATACCAGCAATGATCCGGCCGAGCTGCTGGAACTGATCCGGAAAGAAAAGATCCTGGAACTGGGAGCAGAAAGCGGCGAAGAGTGGTTTGATCTTATCAGGTATGCTACCAATGGCAACCTGAATATCAATACCATCAAACCTACAATCACATCGGTGAACCAGTACATTTTGCCACTACCATTCAATACCGTAAAACTGTCGGACAGCATTGTGGTGCAAAACCCAGGCTACTAACCGAAAACAAGTTACTATGTCAATAATGAAACATGTACCAGGGATGCTGCTGCTGCTTTTCAGCAGCATTTCCCTTTTTGCACAGGAAAGCAATACCATTCAATTTACCAACGGGAATTTCAATGAAGCACTGAAATCTGCTGCTAAAGAAGGCAAGCTGGTTTTCGTGGACTGTTATACTTCCTGGTGTGCTCCATGTAAATGGATGGACAAAAATGTATTTGTGAACGATACTGTACACCAGTATTTCAACAAACAATTCATCAATTTCAAGGTGGATATGGAAAAAGGGGAAGGAGTGTCTTTGCGCGAACGCTACAAGGTAACATCGTTCCCCACTTATCTTTTCCTGGATGCGAAAGGCAACCAGGTGCATCGCACCGGGTCGAGGATGAGCGTGCAGGAATTTATCACAGAGGCGCGCCGCGCCACCAACCCCGGCAATACGCTGTCGGATATGGAGAAGAAATTCAACAATGGCGACCGGTCCCTGCAACTGCTCACCGACTATGCGATTGTACTGCAACGCGTGAATGGTGCTCAGTTTGAAAAAGTGAAGAATGAACTGGTTGGTATCGTGAAAGATGAGGAACTCAACAGCGCGCTGGGCTGGACCATCATCAAAACCTTTGCACGCGATGAGGAAGACAGGCTGGGCAGTTATTTCATTCGTCATCAAAAGGAATTTGCGCAGTATGCAGATGCTGCCGCCATCAGCGCCAAACTCAATCAGCTGGCCAATTCCAGCATGTATGGATTGATCCGTCAGAAAAAAGACAAGGCATTCTTCGAAAAACTTACCTATATCCTGCGCGATACCAGTTATGCGGCACAGCGTAACGCCGTGATGTTACAGATCGAATATTATCTCGCCAATAAAAAAGTGGAAGGCTTCCTGGCCGTGGCCCGGACTGCACAGGCGGGTGCTTTCCGTAACAACCCTGCTGATCTGAGCTTTGTTGCACGGAGGGCAGGTTATCAGTCCAATGGCGATACAGCTATTCTTAAGCAGGCTTATGAAATGGCGCGGCTGGCGGCTTTGCTGGAACCTGAAGAATACAGCAACCAGGGCACGCTGGCAGAAAGTTGTTATGCGCTGGGTTACAGGGAAGAAGGACTGAAAGCAGCCCGGAAAGCCCGTCAACTGGCTGACCTGGAAACTTCCAAGATCCAGAAGATCGCACAGGCCCTGGTAGACAAACTGGAGAAACTCAATTGATCATTGCGCAGGCAGGATGGTGCCATGGCTTGAAGATAATTGTGGAACGGCTGTAAAAAGATTGGTTGAAGGAATGGTTTGAAGCGAATGTGGAATGCGGAAAGAAAAGCTCATTCCCTGCTGGTTATTGCAGATGGTGAGCGGTTCCCCGAATAATTTTTCCAGTCGCTTTGAAGCATTCTGTAAACCCAGTCCGCGATTGAAAATGGTTTCCAGTGGTCCGTCGAAACCCGCGCCGGTATCGGTGACGCATATGCGCACATATGTGGTTTCCTGCTTGCAACTAACGGTTACGGATCCCCCATTAACAAGTGGGCTGATGCCATGGTTCAATGCATTTTCCAGCAATGGCTGCAGTATCATCGGGGGAACGGGTGTTCCCAGGGTTCCCTTATCGATATCATAAATAATGACCAGCCTTTTTCCAAACCTTTGTTTTTCCAGCGTGAGCCAGGTACGAACGAATTCCATCTCTTCTTCCAGGGACACTACCGGCCTTTCACTTACTTTAAGGGCATAGCGGAAAGTGTCTGCCAACTGGGCAATCAGTACCCGGGTTTCTTCCAGTGAGGGAGGTACGGAGGCACTGATACTATTGAGTGTATTGAAAAGAAAATGTGGTTCTATCTGCGCTTTGAGCGCTTTGATCTCACTCTGGTAATTGAGTTCCATCAGTTCCTGTTCGCGTATATGCTGGCGTTTGGATTGCTGCCAGTAACTGTATCCGTGGAAGATGGCAAATTCGCTGCAATAGAAAAGGGCTGTGATGTAAATATCCCACATGCTGGTGCTGGTATCGAAAACACTCAGGTAAGTGGCATTCACCAATGGCCCGTAGCTATTCACCCAGGCGATGCAAAATACAGGCAATGTTACAAGGTGCAGCAGCAGCTTTTTGCGGAGGGAGGCTTTGGCGAGCTTAACGATGAATAACCACCAGAGCGGCAGGGTTAGGGAGATTTTGATACCTGCATCTATAAGGTTGATATAGATATAACGGAATTTATCTGTCGGTTTATAGGAAATGACGAGAACGAAATAAAAGAAAGCGCCCCAGAATAGCACATACAGGAGCCAGCTCACCAGCTCGCCGATGGTGACATTCCTGAACACTTTTTGCTGCAATGTTGCCATAGACCGGAGGGATTTCATGTGGGTGTGTGCCATGAAAAATATGCCCGTTCAAAGATAGGGCGGGAGCCGTTCCGGGTTGGGGTAAAGGGGACGAATGGCATTTTTTTGCCGCCCGAATGCATAATATGCCGCCCACCGGAAGCGGAGCAAATAAAAACGGCTGCCTGGACGGGCAGCCGTTTCTTCAAACACTTATTTCAAACTACAACTTGAACGATTGTTACTTGATCTTGGTTACGAACATTTCTTCGATGAGGTTCTGTTTCCTGTTGATCGTGTACACTTCAGCTTTAGGACTTTTCTTAGACTTCACTTCGATAGTAACAATGTTGTCTCCGATCTCTTGTGTGGTAAGGAGGAATTTTCTTGTGATGCTTGTTCCTTTTTCTTTGTCGGAGTAGAGAACGTTGCCATCGCTGTCGCGCAATGTGATGATGAACTCATCAGCTTCTTCAGAGGTCAGGCTCAGTTGGAAGATGGGCTGGTTCTCATAATTCCCGATATGTTTTACTTCGATGTTGTTTGTATTGTTTTTAGGATCTTTTCCTCCGTTAGCGTAGGCTACAGTAGAAAGTACCAGAACGGTTACAAAAGACAGGAAGGTTTTAACAGCGTTATTCATAATTGTATATTTTAAAAGTTAATGATCGCTTAATACTCATTGTCTGTACATCATCGGAGGCAATCGCGGAAGGCAAGCGATCAATTCATGTGGCAGCGCAGTACTGCTTTGTTTGGCTTCACCGTTGGGCCGGTGCGTATTTTGATAATGCAAACATACATCGGCATTTAAGGGGCTGCAAACCAAAAAATGGGCTATTTCAGGATGGTAAACCACGGCCCGGAAAATGGAAGTGCTTATCTGGCAAGGGTTCTGGCCGGAAATCAGTATGATCTCCAACGGAAAAAAATGACAAAAAAAACCGGAAAAACCGGATATCTTTGCCGAAATTTTTTAAAAACAATGAGCAATACAACGGTTACAGCCGATCAACTCTCCGCCAGCATCATCGGCAGTATTAAAAAAGCACAGGAAGAAAAGCTTTTCTTTGAAGAGATCTATTCAAATCCTACTGCCCCTGTTGGAAAGAACGAGTTCTTATTCTTCATCAAGCCTGAGATCACACTGGCCTCTGATACCATTAACATCGATGCAGTTCTGGAACTGGTGCGTGAAAGGATCAACCATTTCGGTTTGACCATCCATAATGTGAAAGTACTTTCTGCAAAATACCTGGAGCAATACAATATCATCGCACAACACTATGGTGTGATCAACAAGATTGCTTCCGACGCAAAGAACAGTCTCTCCGAAGCTGCCCTGGAAAAATTCAGCGCTATCTACGGTAAATCCGCCAGTGAAGTGAAACTTCTGGGTGGTGTTGAGTTCCTGGAGCAATACCCCGCATTCAATGCCTATTCTCTGGATTATCTCTGGATGAACAAAGAGAATAAGAAACTGGCCGGCGGTACTTATGCTGAAGACATCAAGATAGACAGTGAAATAGTGTACGTGATCAACGGTTTCCACCCACGTCAGCTGAAACATTTCACTGAGAAGGGAAGAAGCATCGTGGTGATGACCCTGAGCGGCGACCTCAACTGGAGTGATGCCCGCAATAACTTTATCGGAACTACCAATCCCAATACTGCGAACGAAGGAAGTCTGCGTCGCGAATTCCTGAACAACCAGGCAAGACTCGGACTGGCTGAGGTTTCTCAGGGCGTGAATGGCGTTCACCTTTCTGCAGGTCCTGTAGAAGCGCTGGTGGAACTGCGCCGTTACAACTCTGATTTCGCAGACAACAGCAAGATCAAAGCATTCGGTGATTTCAGCTTCGGCAAGGCCCTGGCGGCCAACTTCACGCCTGAGCAGGTTGAGAAGATCGTGAATAACGAGAACATCACTGTAAATGGCAAAACCATTTCCGTGTTCGATCTTACAGAAGAGAAAGACGCTACAGAAGCGATCGAACTGCTTAAAGCGAACCTGAAATAAGTTTACTGCAATCAATAGACAGGAAGGCCGGCTCATTACAGAGCCGGCCTTTTTCTTAGAGTGCCGCCAGGGGCTGACTAAAAAGCTCAGAGAGCCGCCAGTCGCTCGCCTCCGGCGAGTGACTTCTATTTGTTCGCCTCCGGCGAACACCGCGTCGCCAGAGGCGACTAAACAAAACTCACTCGCCGGGAGGCGAGCGAGTGGGCGCTGCGAAATAATTTTCCATCTGCATAATCCTGCTGCCTGGAAACTTTAGTGCTCTTGCTTTCCAGATAGATGGTAATTTCGCTTATCATTCATCGTATGTACAAAACAGACTTCGATGCAATTGTAGTAGGAGCGGGCCCCAACGGACTGGCTGCTGCTATCTCTCTTCAACAGGCTGGACAAAGAGTGCTGCTGATCGAAGGGAAATCCACTATTGGCGGCGGTTTGCGCACTGCGGAACTAACACTGCCGGGATTCCATCACGATATCTGTTCGGCTATCCATCCCCTTGCCGTGAGCTCACCTTTCTTGTCAAGACTGCCATTGGAACAATTCGGGCTGGAGTTCATCTATCCATCCATGGCCGCTGCACATCCCTTCGACGATGGCACTGCAGCCATTCTCAGCCCTTCTTTGGAACAAACGGCTGCAGCGCTGGGAAAGGATGAGCAGGCTTACATTAACCTGATGCGCTCTTTGGTGAGTAGCTGGACTGATCTCATCCCTGATATACTGGGGCCTTTCGGACTGCCGCGCCATCCTTTGAAACTGGCCGCCTTCGGCATGAAGGCGATGGCGCCTGCCATTACCGTGGCTAAACGCTTTCAAACACGCGCTGCACGAGGACTCTGGGCCGGCATGTCAGCCCATTCCATGATGCCGCTCACCAATGCTACTACGGCTGCTGCGGCACTGGTGCTGATGGCAGCGGCACACCACAAGGGATGGCCTCTTGCCAAAGGCGGTTCTCAATCCATTGCAAATGCATTGGGTGCCTATTTTCAATCGCTCGGCGGGATCATCGAAACCAACAGACCGATCTGGTCGCTTGACCAGTTGCCTTCCTGGAAAGCGCTGTTACTGGATGTAACGCCACAACAATTGATACAGCTTGCCGGCTACCGGTTTTCATCTTTATACAAATGGCAGCTCAGCCGTTACCGTTATGGTATGGGCGTTTTTAAAATAGACTGGGCCCTGGACGGCCCAATCCCATTCAAAGCTGCGGCCTGCCGCGAAGCAGGTACCGTGCATATCGGCAATACACTCGAAGAGATCGCTTTGTCCGAAAGGCAGGCGATGGATGGTATCCATCCGGAAAAGCCTTTTGTACTCCTGGCACAGCAAAGCCTCTTCGATCAGTCGCGAGCACCCGAAGGCAAACATACGGCATGGGCCTATTGCCATGTGCCCAATGGCTCACGGAAAGACCTAACCGAAATCATCGAACAACAGGTGGAAAGGTTCGCTCCGGGGTTCCGGGAACGCATTCTCGCCCGTCACGTGATGAACAGCGAAGACATGGAACGATACAATCCCAATTATGTGGGCGGCGATATCAATGGCGGGATTCTTGATCTGGGTCAACTCTTTACCCGGCCTGCTTTACGCGCCAGCCCCTACAGAACTTCCGCCAAAGGCATCTATATCTGTTCCTCTTCCACGCCCCCGGGAGGAGGGGTACATGGTATGTGCGGTTTCCATGCAGCTCAGCGCGCATTGAAAGATGTCTTAACTTAGCAACAAATTATTACTATGAAGTTTGTATGGTGTTTACTGTTCATGTGTTACAGTTTGTCCATCATGGCACAGAATGAAGACGATACCTATCCGGACTACCGTAAGAAAACTGAAGGCTATGCCCGGATGGCGGAAAAAGATCTGAAAGGCGAAGTGGCTTCTTTTGCACTGGCTGCACTGGAAGACAGGCTCAATAAATCCCCGCTGCCTGCCATCCCGCCGGTTGACTATGGCGCCAACTTCATCACCTTCGAAGGAAATGATATAACGGTAACCATCAAGGCAGGGACCTTCGATGCTTCCAAACATAAGATCGGTACCTATGGAGAAAAGAAACATGTTGTGCGTATCGACGGCAAACCGTTCTATGGGAATTATGGAAGCCTTCCTACTTATTCCATCGCATCCGTGACCATGACTATCGGTAAAGACACCGTGCAGATCCCCGCAGCAGCTTATGCGGACCTCTACAGCCCTGTATTCACTTACAACGATGATAAAGGTGCAGTGCGTACACACAATGGCGTATACCTGGGTGGCGATAAACGCACCATCTACATCTATATGCTTAACCGGGAATCCATTGGAAGCTATGAAGTAACCTGGATCATCCAGGACAAGAAATACTTACGAAGAGTTGTTGATTCAGGGATTTTGAAATAGATACAATAATCCCAACCCTCTCACCGTTTTTACTATGGTTTTTCATAGGATATTGGATTATAAAAGAGGGTTGGATTTCTATCCTGACCCTTTTTTTTATTCTAACTAACATGCAAAGACCGGTATTAGTGATCAAGCTGGGAACAGCAGTGATCACAGACAATAAAGGCATTATCAGCCAGGCCATCATCAAAAAAGTGGCTGCTGAGATAGCCTCACTTTCTAAACATTTCCGCATCGTACTGGTGAGCAGTGGAGCAGTAGGCAGTGGTAAATCTTTTATCAAACAATACAAGGGAACACTCACGGAACGCAAGGCAGCAGCAGCTATCGGCAATCCCATCCTTATCCGGCTTTACCAGAAACATTTTTCCGCTTTCGATATTCCAGTTGCACAGGCATTGTGTGAACGCGTGCATTTCAGCAGGCGGCCGCAGTTCCTCCAACTGAAAGAAACCTTCGATGCATTCTGGGAGAACAATATCATTCCCATCGTGAATGAAAATGATCTCATCAGTAATGTAGAGCTGAAATTCTCTGACAATGACGAGCTGGCTACGCTCATGGCTATCGGCTTCGATGCGGCGGCGCTCATCATCTGCACTTCTGTAGGTGGTTTCATGAACGATAAGAAAGAGATCATTCCGCTGGTGGAGAATGTAGACAGGAATATCCTCGGTTATGTTACTACAGACAAGAGTTGTCTTGGTTTAGGGGGCATGACTTCCAAACTCACTTTCACGCGTCTTGCAAATTCATTGGGCATCAAAGTGATCATCACCGGTCTGAAAGGGAATACGCCATTTTCGGCTGCGCTTGCAGGTGAGCAGGGCACAACTTTCCTTCCGCAGGAGAGCAACCTCAAAGCCAGGCAGAAATGGCTGGCCAGCGGTTCGATTACCATCGGCAGTATACTGGTAGACAAGGGTGCGGCCAAAGCCCTGCAACAGCGTAGAAGCCTGCTTACTGTGGGTATAGCGCAGGTACAGGGCAAATTCGCGCAGGGCGAAGTAGTGCAGTTGAAGGACGATGAAGGCGTGATCATGGGGGTTGCCAAAGTGAAACTGGGCGCTGCCGCCATCAAAGAAAACCTGAAAGCAAAGAACGTAGTTGCTGCCCATGCAGACGATATTGTAGTATTTTAGTATTGCGAAAGAACCAGGAAAAATGAAGTCGATTACACCATTGATAGAAAAGACCAGCATCGCTGCTGTGAGTCTTCAGCATGTGAGCGGGAAGCAACTGAAGGCTGCGTTGAACGCATTGGCCAAAGAGTTGGAAGCCAGCAAAGCTGTGCTGATCCGGGCCAATAAACGTGATCTTGCCAAACAATCTCCCGATAATCCGCGTAACGACAGGCTCCTGCTGAATGAGCAGCGCATTAAGAATATTGCGGACAGTATCCGCACCATCGGCAAATTGCCGGACCCATCCGGTAAGCTGCTGGAAAGCCGCAAACTGAAGAACGGTCTGTTGCTGGAAAAAGTAACCGTGCCGCTGGGAGTGGTAGGCGCTATTTATGAATCCCGCCCCAATGTTACTTTCGATATTGCTGCGCTTTGTATCAGGAGCCGCAATGGCTGTGTGCTCAAAGGCAGCAGCGAGGCAGACAATACCAATAAAGCAGCTATTACGCTTATCAAAAAAGTATTGAAACAAAATGGCATCGATCCGGATTGCGTAACCCTCCTGCCATCAGAAAGGGAAGTGGTACAGGAGCTGTTCACCGCCACAAAATATGTGGATGTATTGATCCCCCGGGGATCGGATTCCCTGATCCGGTTTGTGCGTAAGAACAGCCAGGTGCCGGTGATCGAAACAGGAGCTGGTGTTTGTCATGTTTACGTGGAGAAAGATGCAGGCATGAAAAAAGCGCTGGACATTGTAGTGAATGCGAAAGTAAGCCGCCCATCCGTTTGTAATGCAGCCGATACCATCCTGGTGGATGCTGCAATTGCGCCGGAATTTTTGAAGAAATTGCATCCACGTCTTGCAGAACATGGGGTTGAAATATTTGCCGAGCCCAAAGCTCATAAACTTCTTAAAGACTATCCTTTCCTGCAAACCGCAACGGAAGCGGATTTCGGCAGGGAGTTCCTCAGCCTTAAATGTGCTGTTAAAGTAGTGAAGGATATCAACGAAGCGCTTGTTCATATCCGTGAGCATAGCACCAGGCACTCGGAAGCCATCGTTTCTGAAAATAAAAAGAATTGTGAACGATTCCTGAGAGAAGTGGATGCGGCGGCAGTGTATACCAATGCAAGCACAAGATTTACCGATGGTGAGGAGTTTGGATTAGGAGCGGAGATCGGTATCTCCACACAGAAGCTGCATGCGCGTGGACCTTTTGCCCTGGAGAAGTTAGTAACTGAAAAGTGGTTGGTAAGAGGTAATGGTCAGATCAGGTAGATAGTTAAAATGAAACTAGGTCTATTGGAAAGCCCTTCACCCTTTAACGTGGTGAAGGGCTTTTTCTATTTTGTTGCTCATGCTAACCGTGCAAGTACCGTCAAAACACGGTTCTAATTGCGGCTTAAAAGCCAGATATTTGAGTAAGTACCCTCCACCACTCTGAAACGCTCAAAGTATTTCCCCGTTCTCATCAGTTCTTAACCAATTTAGACAACGCTTATGAAACAAGGAAATGCCCTCATTGGATGGGTGCTCATTTTTGCAGGAATTCTTTTCTACCTCTATGGAGTTTTTTATGCGATCAACATTTCATGGAACGCAATTCAGGGAACGGATGGTAAACTGATGAAGATGCCTGAGGGCCTGGATGCTGCAATATCCAGCATCAATGCGTTACTCCTGACCAACCTGGGTGCGGTGCTGGGCATATCGGTCAGTGTGCCCGGATCTGCCTTGTCGAGAAATATCCTGCCGGGAAGTCAACCCAAAGGTGGTGCTGAAATAAAGGAACCTATGAATAGCCGTGAGTTGATACAACTGATATGTGTGATCATTTTCCTGGTATCGGTTATTGCATGTTTCATCACCTGGATCAGGTTGGGATTCAATTCTGACCCGGAAGTGATCCTGTCATTTGTTTCCCAGTCGGCCAAGATGTTCATTGGAGTTGTACTGGCCTATCTCAGTTTTATCCTTGGTAAAAAATAAATAGAAAACAGTATGGCGCATTCATTCAATTTGCCTGTTGAATATCATCAGCAGGACACCAATTATTATTGCGGTGCGGCCTGCGCGCAAATGGTGCTTCACCAGTTGGGCTCAGGGCATTTGCTCCAGGATGATCTTTATAACGATAATCACAGTTACAGTACCGCCGAGAGTGGCTGGGCTTCCGGCCCTGACGGGCTTGAGTGGACAATGAACGATCGTGCACCATCCCAGGGATTTAATTTACACGAGGCTTTGTCAGGGGATGAAATAAGTACTACCATAGCCTGGTCACTTCAAAACTCAAATACCGGCGCCATTGCATTGGTGTATGGATGGCAGCACTGGATCACGGTGATTGGTTATGAAGCAGACAGGCAACTCAACAATAGTGAAGATACTGCAGCAAATATCTCCGGTTTTTACATCAATAACCCATGGCCGCCCACACCCGGCGGCAATGGAATACCACCACATTCAAGTTCCGATGGTTGCGGCACAGGAGGAAGATTTGGAATTGCCAATGAACATATCTCCTATGCTACATGGTTGAAAGATTATATGACGGGCGTTCCATCCGGGCATTGGAATGGAATGTTCCTTGCTGTTTGTGCAATGTCAGCCGGAGGCGCTGATAAAGGTAAGGGCAAAGAAAAAATGCAACATGTTGCTTCAAATCCTTCCGGCATCATCGATGAACTTACGGCTATGAATATTGCCGAAAAAAGTCTCTTCCAATTGAAGGGGCTGAACGTGAAAGGTGCCGGCATCATGCAGGTAACCCAGGCGAAGCCGAAACTGGTGCGAAGGCTCGACAGGGAAAATGATTTTTATTACCTGGTACCGATGGGAATGCCGGGAAGCGGCAATGTGCAAACCATCATCAGTGTAGATGCAAGACAGGCCGAATACAAGCAATCCATCGATGCCGGTTTCACCAATTCTCTTCTTTTCAGGTCTTTTCACGATACAGAATTAAAAGACCTGCTTTCAGCAAAAAGTTCAACGCTCGATTATCTCCTGAAAGAGAACCAGGCTGTTCAGGAGGAGCCAGAAATGGTCTGGATGCCCTGCCTCGAATCATTTTCACCCTACTGGCCTTTTCAACTCGTAAAAGTTGGTGAAAGAACCGTATACGTCAGGGTGGATGGCGAAGTGTTCCTGGAGCTCAATACTTCATTGCGGGGAGCATAATAAATGCGAACTTTGATGGAGTTAAGCAATGGAGGTATCCAATCAAAATATCATCAAAATTGTGCAGGACCATTTCAAGGTCAATGTGCTGAACGATCTGCATATCAATAAAGTGACCAGGCTTGATTCGCCTTCGGGCTATTTCCTTGCATCGTTCAAAGCTGATGGTGGTCCGGGATTCCGTATTGCCATCATCGATGGGCAGGAAAAGAAAGTGGTGCAATCTGCCATGGTGCAGTTTGTAAATGATCTCGATATAGGCAAAAAACTGGAGGAGCTGGGTATTCAGAAAGATGCTGCGATCCGGCTGGTATGGAAACCTTCAATGCTTTCTTATTCTCCGTTCTACCCATTCTTTGAAGTAAAAACAGTTGACGATACATTTTACCTGACACAGGAAGGACAACAATTCAGGGAACTTCCATCAGGCAGGGGATAATATCATTCATCTCCATATTCCGGTGCAGGGGCTGCCTGAGCTTTCCTGTTCATTGTGTAATAAAAAAACAGCCGCAGCGTATGGTTGCGATCATACTGGTAACCGCTGGCCCGTAGCTGGTAGAGCATCATGTATCCGAAATCGTAACTCCATCCTTTGCCAAGAGCTTGCCGGATGCCGGCAAATAATCTCAACTGATCAAATGTATTGTTCACAATAGGTTTTCCGAATTGAACAAGCAGTTCGTTGGCGAAGCATGCCTGGGGTAGTGAAGGATTTTTGAATACAGGATATGTGAGGCTGATCAGGTAGCGGAGTCTCGTGGAGAAGCTGGTGGTATTGGAAAGAGAATCGGCCACTACTGATTCCCGCCAGCGGTGTTCATTACGGAAACGATGGAGCAGACTAAGTTTACCGAGACGGCTGCTATACGCGAGTTGCCCATACAGCCGGTTCTCATCAACATAGATCCTTTCTCCTTTTTTGGTTGCAGTGAGCCACATATGTGCATAACCGGCTACAAAGTTCAACTGGTTGCTGAACCAGTATCCACCACCTGCGCGTACAAAATAGAAATTGGGATCAGACATGAAATTGTTGCGGCGCACATGGATATCGCCCACCAGTCCCCATTTGCTGTTCAGCCGGAATGTGGAATTGAGAGAAAACCAGCTCTGCGATTGGTCGTTCACCTGTTTTTGGGGTGATTGTCCAATCGCAAAGCCGGTAATCAAACTGCAAAGAAAAACTACAATGTATTTCATGGCTATAGTAAAATGCCGGAGAGCAGGAAACCGGTTGCCACAGATACAGATACGGCCACCAGTCCTGGTCGCATGAAACTATGATTCAGTAAGTATTTCCCGATATGTGTAGAACCTGTATTATCGAACTGGATTGCTGCTAACAGGGTGGGGTAACCGGGAAGGAAGAAATCCCCGTTGCCTGCAGGGAACATCGCAATGAGGTGCTGAGGCGCAATGCCCAGGCTTAGGCCCAATGGCATCAGGGCCCTTGTGGTTGCAGCCTGACTGAAGCTCAGCATCGAGAAGATAAAGAGCGCGAAAGAAAAAGTCCAGGGCGCGCTTCTCACCATCGATCCCAATGCCTGTTCGATAGCCACCACATTATGGTCCATGAAGGTTGCACTCATCCATACCACACCAAACACACTCAGCGTTGCCTGTGCTGCCGAACTGAACAGGCTGGCCTTCACTACTTCTCCGGTGCTGGTTTTGCAGAAGATGATAATGGCTGCGGATACAGTCAGCATCACGATCTCGATCATGGCCGCCATGCGGATGGAACCATCAGCTCCTACAGCAAAATTGGGTTTGAATCCTTCCACATCTGCAAAATTGGGCAGGGTCTGCGGAAAAGATCCGAACACGATGATCAGCAGTACACCGAGTGCAAAGAGCAGAACGGAAAGTTTAGCGCCAGGCTTTAGTGGTCCTGAGTTGCCTGAGCTGGCATCCAGTTTTTTCACGAATTCCGGGTCTTTCAGTTTGGCCTGGAATTCGGGGTCCTTATCGAGGTCCTTGCCCATTTTCAAAACGGAGAGCGTGCCAACAAGCACGCCGATGAGCGTGGCTGGAATGCTCACTTTGAGAATGTCGGCCAGTTGAAATCCCGAATCCCGCACTATGCCGAGCATTGTGGCGGTGGCTGCTGAAACAGGACTCGCCATAATGGCCAGATGCGAGGCCACCACGGAAATGCTCAATGCCCTTTCGGGCCTGATCCTTTTCTTGGTGCTCACTTCGGCAATGATGGGAAGGATGGAATAATTGATATGTGCAGTACCGGCAAAAAGGGTGAATACCCAGGTTACTAACGGTCCCAGGAAAACGATCTTGGATGGATTCTTACGCAGGATGGTCTCTGCCAGCCTGACGAGATAATCCATGCCGCCGGCTGCCTGTAAAGTGGCAGCGGCAGACACTACTGAAAGGATGATCAGCATCACTTCCAGTGGTGGTTCACCCGGTTGCATATGGAATACAAGAATGAAGATCAGCATACCCACCATGCCCATCACGCCCAATCCAATCCCCTTCATACGCGAGCCAATGAGGATGGCTGCCAGCAGAATTGCAAATTGTACCCAGATCATAGGCAGTCAGATAAAGGATTACTGGTTGATGAACTTTGGATTGATGAGGTTTTCGATGGAGTAGATCTCATCCCATTTTTTCTGTGTGATGAGCCTTCTCTCTTTCACAACGATATCGTGAATGGACTTTCCTGTTTTGAGTGCTTCTTTGGCGATATCGGCGGATTGCTCGTAACCCAGTATGGGATTGAGTTGTGTAACGATGCCGATACTGTTCATCACCATGTCTTTTGTGCGTTCCTTGTTGGCAGTGATACCATCGATACATTTTTCGCGCAGCATATCGCAGGCTTTGGTCATGTATTCGAAGGAAGTAAAGAGAGCGAAGGCGAGCACCGGCTCCATTACATTCAATTGTAATTGTCCGGCTTCAGCTGCCAGGGTAACGGTAAGATCGGCTCCGATCACGTAGAAGCAGGTTTGGTTCACTGCTTCCGGGATCACGGGATTCACTTTGCCGGGCATGATGCTGGAACCGGGCTGCATAGGCGGCAGGTTGATCTCCTGGAAGCCGCAACGCGGGCCGCTGCTGAGGAGACGAAGATCATTGCAGATCTTGCTGAGCTTGACGGCGCAGCGCTTCATGGTGCCACTGAGCTGAACGTAAGCGCCTGCATCGTAAGTGGCTTCAATGAGGTCGGCGGCGAGTTTCACAGGCACTTTGCTGAATTTGGCAAGATGCTTCACGCATTTCTCGGCATAGCCTTTTGGCGCATTCACGCCGGTACCGATGGCCGTGGCGCCCATATTCACTTCAGTGATCAGTTGCTGAACTTCTTTGAGACGTTGCACATCCTCTCCGATGGTAGTGGCAAAAGCATTGAACTCCTGCCCCAGGGTCATAGGCACAGCATCCTGCAATTGAGTACGACCCATTTTCAATACATCTTTGAATGATTTTCCTTTTTTGTAGAAAGATGCCTGGAGCTTTTCGAGCGAGGTTACAAAATCATTGATGATGAAATACAATGCCAGCCGGAATGCTGTCGGGTAGGCATCATTGGTAGATTGCGAGCAGTTCACATGATTGTTGGGATGCAGGTGCTCGTAATCGCCTTTGGCATAGCCCATGTATTCCAGGCCGATATTGGCAATCACTTCGTTCGCGTTCATATTGGTGGAAGTACCGGCCCCTCCCTGGATGAGATCGCTGATGAACTGGTCTGTATACTTGCCGGCGATCAGCTCATCGCAGGCGAAGACGATGGCTTCCGTAATTTTTTTGTCCAGCACGCCACAGTCTTTATTGGCGAGGGCTGCTGCTTTCTTCACATAGCCGAAGGCTTTGATGAAGAGCGGTTCTTTGCTGAGCGGGATACCGGTGATGTCGAAATTTTCTTTGGCCCTTAAGGTTTGAACCCCGTAGTAGGCGCTGTTTGGCACTTCTTTTTCTCCCAGGAAGTCATGTTCCTTCCTGAAATTTTTACTCATTTTGCTCATGAGAATATGATTGAATGGATGAATACGATGGACGGGATGCTCCAAATCAGTTATACGGTTGGGTGAGGTGGACTACAAGAAGCTAAATGAAGTGTTTCGTAAGTTTCCGGAGCTTTGCGTGCCGGATATAACCGGCTGATATACCTGATAATAAATGTAAACAAATTAATTGAAATGCTAGAGGATTAATCAATTTATAACCTTAAGGGTTTTTACTTATTCCTTCGGATGTGTGGGGGTGACTAAAAAGGGCGGAGAGTTGGCAGTCGCTCGCCTCCCGGCGAGTGACTTCTATTTGTTCGCCTCCGGCGAACACCGCGTCGCCGGAGGCGACTAAATAAAAATCACTCGCCGGGAGGCGAGCGATTGCCACATTCCGGTTTTTCAGTTCAGCGCAAAAAGAAGAGCGCACCGTTAACGATGCGCTCTGAATATAATTGATGGAGCAGTTATCAGCTCTGTTGTATATCGCGGTCAACCTTTGCTTCCATTTCCCTTTCCTGCTGTAATTTTTTCAGCTTCTTACCGAAAGAGATCTTAGTGATCAGTACAAACAGTACCGGCACCACGAAGATGGCAAGTGTGGTTGCGGCAAGCATACCGCCGAATACCGTCCAGCCGATTGTTTTACGCGCCTCGGAACCCGCACCGCTGGAGAATGCCAGTGGCAGTACACCCAGGATGAAGGCGAGTGAGGTCATGATGATCGGACGGAGACGGAGTTGCACTGCCTGCAAAGTGGCGTGCAGGATATCCATTCCCCTGTCAACCCTTTCCTTCGCAAATTCAACGATCAGGATCGCGTTCTTGGCCGAGAGACCAATCAGAGTGATCAGACCGATCTGCGCATATACGTTATTGGTAAGGTTGGGCATGAACGTTAGTGTGAGGATCGAACCGAATGCGCCGATGGGAACGGCGAACAGTACGGAGAAAGGAACGCTCCAGCTTTCATACAATGCAGCCAGGAAGAGGAACACGAACACAATGGAGATCATGAAGATGGTAACGGTGCTGTCGCCCGCTTTGATCTCCTCACGGCTTAGGCCGGAGAACTCGTATCCGTAACCGGCGGGGAGTACCTGTGCTGCCACTTCTTTCAGGGCATTGATGGCCTGGCCGGAAGAATATCCTTCTTTGGGCGAGCCATTGATCTCGATACTTCTGTAGATATTATAATGCGAGATCACTGCCGGCGCTTCCACCACCTGTGTTGTTACCAGTGAACTGAGGGGCACCATATTGCCCTGGCTGTTGCGGACATAGTAACTGTTGAGGTTTTGAAGGGTGGCGCGGAAACTGCTGTCTGCCTGCGCCATCACGCGGAAGTTCCTTCCGTAAATATTGAAATCGTTCACATAAGAGCTACCCAGCAGGGTACTCATGGTGCTGTACACATCAGACACTGATACGCCCAGTTTCTTTGCTTTCTCACGGTCTACATTCACTTTGTAGCTCGGCGTTCTGGTATTGAAGAACGTGTAGGCCATTCCGATCTCCGGGCGTTGGTAGAGTGCGCCGAGGAATTTCTGGGCCACGGCTTCAAACTGTTTGATATTATCGGTGCTGGTAGTCTGTTGCAGTTCGAATGTGAAACCTGCCGATTGCCCAAGGCCGGGAATGGCCGGTGGTGCAATGGCGAGGATGCGCGCTTCTTTCAGGTCGCGGGTGCTGCCCATCACCTGGCCGATCACGCTCTGCACATGGTCCTTTTTATCTTTCCGCTGGTCCCAGTCTTTCAGGCTCACGAAGATGGTGCCCATGTTGGATTTATTGGAGAAGCTGATCACGTTCAGGCCAGCGATACCACCCACGGCCTTCACCTGCGGCATTTTCATCAGGCGCGCCATCAGCGTGTCCAGCATCGCGATGCTGCGCGTGGTGCTGGTTGCTTCAGGCATCTCGTAGGTGACGAATAAACGACCTTCATCTTCCGTTGGGATAAATCCCGAAGGCTTGCTTTTGAAGAGGAAGAACAGTCCAACGAACAAACATACAAGCATTACCAGAACGTATGGAGTTGCTTTGATCCATTTGCCCACGCCGCGTGTGTATTTGGTGCTCACGCGATCGAACCATTTGTTGAAAGCAGCGAAGAACCTTTCGAGGATATTCTTCTTCTCACCTTCTTTCTTACCGGGCTTCAGCAGCAGGATACACAGGGCTGGTGTGAGCGAGAGGGCCACGAAGGCTGAGAGTAGCACCGAGACCGCAATCGTAATCGCGAATTGTTGATACAATCGACCAACGATACCCGGCACAAATCCTACCGGAACAAACACGGCCGCGAGGATCAGTGCGATGGCGATAACAGGCGCGGAGATATCTTTCATCGCCTGCATCGTTGCTTCCTTCGGACTGAGATTTTCGTGATCTATATAATGCTGCACCGCTTCTACCACCACGATGGCATCGTCCACCACGATACCGATGGCCAGTACAAAGCCGAACAGGGTCAGGGTATTGATGGTGAAGTCGAGTGGTATGAAGAAGATGAATGTACCGATGATACTAACGGGGATGGCTAACAGCGGGATCAGGGTTGCGCGCCAGCTCTGCAGGAAGATGAACACAACCAGTGTTACCAGCAGCAATGCTTCCACAAGCGTGTGGATCACTTCATTGATACTCACTTTCACCACTGAAACCGTTTCGAAGGGAGAGATGAAGTCTACATCCTTCGGGAATGATTTCTTCAGTTCATTCATGGCATTCATGATGCCTTCGTAGGTATCGAGGGCATTGGCGCCAGGCGCCTGGTAGATCAGCATGAAGGCGCCTCGTTTTCCATTCACGAAGGCGTTGAAGCCGTAGTTGAATTTGGCAAGCTCCACACGAGCAAGATCTTTCAGGTACACGATGGATCCCTGTGCAGGATTGCTGCGCACTACTATATTCTCAAAGTCGGCCACGCGGTTGAGACGGCTATTGGTCAGTACGCTGTATTCGAAGGTCTGTGAAGCGGGCTGAGGGTTACCGCCGATGGTGCCGCCTGCCACCTGCAGGTTCTGTTCAGACAGTGATGCCATCACTTCCTGTGGTGTGATCTTGAGGTTGGCGAGTTTCTCCGGGTTGAGCCAGATACGCATTGCAAAGTCGTCGCCGATACTTGTAATATCCCCCACGCCTTTAACGCGAAGGAGGGCGTCTTTCACGTAAATATTGGCGTAGTTGCCGAGAAAGGTAGCATCGTGTGTGCCATTGGGTGAGAACAGGGTCATCACCATCATGATACTGGGGTTACGCTTCCTTACAACCACACCGAGTCTTTTCACCACATCCGGGAGTGTAGGTTCGGCAACGCTCACACGGTTCTGCACGTCCAGTGCGGCGATATCGATATTGGTGCCGATATCGAAAGTAACGTTCACGCTTGCCTGTCCGGCGCTGGTGCTGTTACTGGAAATATAGCTCATACCGGGGGTACCATTGATCTGTGTTTCAATGGCGGTGGTGGTGGTCTGTTCCACTGTTTCGGCATCCGACCCGGTAAAGGTCCCTGTTACGCTCACGGCCGGGGGCGTGATATCGGGGTACTGCGCCACTGGTAAGGTGGTGAGGGCGATAAGGCCCACCAGCACGATCACGATCGAGATCACGATGGCAGTAACTGGCCGTTTTATAAAAGTATCCGCTATCATTGTTTTCTCATTTTTCCTGGACCATAACGAGGTTGATCACATTCATGGCCCTTGTTTCCAATTGACGATTCTTTATGGTTTCTTCTGCGCTGTGGTATCTTTTTGTACCTGGATCTGAGAGCCTTCGCGCAGGTTCTGAACGCCCTGAACTACGATCACATCTCCTGGTTTCAGACCTTCTTTCACAATGATGTTGGGGCCGATGGTCTGGCCTGTTAGCACTTTGGTCTGGCTCACTTTGTCTCCGTTCACTACGTATACGAAGAACTCGCCGAGCTGCTCGGTGATGGCTTTATTCGGGATCACCACTGCGTCGGCGCTGGTGCGGTGTACGCGCAAAGTGCCGCTCATACCGGGTTTCAGCATATCTTTTGCATTGGGGAAAACGATCCTTACTTTGATAGACCCTGTTTGCGGATCAACTGCACGGTCAATCAGGCTGATCTTTCCGGCAAATGGATAGATATCATCGCCAAACTGCAGTTTGAAAGTGGAGTCACCGGCTTTGGCGCCTGCCTGCTGCATTTTGGTGAACTGGTAGATCTCACGCTGGTCAACTGGAATATCAACGGCAATGGGATCGTTGGATGAAATGGTATTGAGAATGGTTTGACCAGCATATACGGGCGTTCCCACTTTCACCTGGCTGATACCGATAGTACCGCTGAAAGGTGCAGTGAGTGTGGTATACCTTACATTGGTCTGCACCGCACGTACATTGGCGCGGGCTGCTTCCACTGTTTTCTGCGCAGCGGCCAGTGCAGCTTCTGCATTGTCTACTACTTGCTTCGCGATGGCATCATGCTTGTCGAGCTCACGATAGCGTGCTGCATCTTTCTCTGCTTTCACCAGGTTGGCTTCCTGCACGGCGAGATTGGCCTGCGCCTGGTTATACGTTGCTTCATAAGCCTGCTGGTCGATGGTATAGAGTTTCTGTCCTTTGCTTATGCGGGCCCCATCTTTGAAGAAGATGCCGGTAACGTAGCCGTTCACCTGCGGACGGATCTCTGATTGTTCCAGTGCAGTTACCGTTGCGGGGTAAAGGTCTGCATAGCTGGCATTGGAAGCTTCTACCTGGAATGTGGTTACAGGTACGGCCTGTGCCTGTGGCATGCCACCCTGTTGTTGCTGGTTCTTACCGCCACATGCGGCTAAAATTACCAGCGCTCCGATTCCTGTGTATTGCTGAATTTGTCGGATCAACATATAGAAAAGTGTGTGTTTGTGTTTGTATGGTTGTATCGTCTTAGTAATTGATCTGTCCTGATGCGCGTTGTACATCTATTTTGGCAGACAGCAACTGGTACAATGCATTGTAATAGTTGATGCGTGCTGTTCTGAGATCGGTTTCGGCAGTGATCACTTCCAGGTAGGTTTTCACACCGCTCCTGTATTGAAGATTGATCACATCGTATACTTCCTGCGCCAGGTCGAGGTTCTCTTTCAATGCGAGATAAGAAGCAAGGTTGGCTTTATAGGAAGCCAGCGCCTGCGAATATTCTGCATTGATATTGTTCCTCAGGTCTGTCATGTCTGCTTCCAGCAGGTCCAGCTGCAATTCCGCATTGCGGATATTCTGGATCCTTTTTCCACCCTGGAAGAGCGGCACCGTTACGCTGAGGTTCACAAACGACTGGGGATAGTTAGTGTTATAGAGTTTGCTGAACTGATCATTCTGGTAATTGAAATTGTAAGCGCCATTGGCGGATACATTCGGGATGAAGCTCCACTTGTTGTATTTGAGATTGGCTTGTTGCAGTTTGTATTGAGTTTCCAGTAACTGGTATTCGATACGGCTTGCATAATTGGTGGCCTGTAAGGTGTCCAGCACAATCTGGCTTTCCATCTGGAGGGTATCATATTTAATTTCCAGTGGAGCGTTCACGGGATATCCCATCAGGGCCTTCAGGTATTCGATCTTTGCTTTCAGTAATTCTTCATTGGATTTGAGAAGTGCTTTTGCATTGTTGAGCGCGATGGTGGCGCGCTTGTAATCCGTTTTATCGGTTATGCCTGCCTGATATTGATAGGTAGCGTCCCTGAGACTTCTTTCCAGCCGTCCAATATCTTCACTGGTGGTTTTGATCTGTTGTTTGGTAGTGAGCACATCGTAGAAGGCTTTGGAAACATTGGCTGCTACGTCTATTTTGGTGGCTCCTGTGTTCTGCCTGGCATATCTCCGCACATCACCGGCAGTCTGGCTGGCCAGGAGTGCATCCCTGTTGAAGATATTTTGTGTAGCGGTTAGCTGGATGGCGGAGACATTGTCTACCCCCAGTTTAACAGGATTACCGCCGATCACTGCCGTTTGTACCTTGAAGTTATGTTGAAGGTTATAGGCAGCATTCAGTTGCGGATACCAGTCGGCCAGTTTGCCCTTGATAGTAGTTTCCGTTACAGCCTCATTGATGAGCGCTTTCTGAATGGCGGGTTGATTTTTGATGGCATAGCGCACTACATTTTCGAGTGTAGCTTCCGTTAAGGTACTGTCGTCCAGGGTTTCCTGGGCCTGCAGCCATTGTGGTAAGACAAGAAAAGACAGAATGATAACTTTCCATTTGTGTTGAGCCAGGGCATTCAACTTGTTCATAAAGCGCATTTATCTATTACGTAAACAATGAAAGATTGGGCATCGCTGCTTCGGTTGGGGAGGGCCGATAAGCGATCATTCGCAGGTAGCTTCAGGTCAATCAGGGGGTTATATGCCAGCAAAGGTATTGAAGTCAAAACATCTTGCACATTTTTTCTGGATTACCGGTAAACTCCTGTGCGAGTTTGTGCTTCACTAACCCGTTCGTGAACCTGAATCACCTGCTAAACAGGGAAAACCCGGCGTTTGTTCAAAGAAATTTCGGGATTTGCAACAGCATGTATATTTTAGTAGAGTGGCTGTAATGAAAATGCCACCCGTTCCAATTACATTTGCCATATGCGCCTGATCGGATATATCGTTGCTGTTTTGGTGGTCCTGCTGGGATTTGTTCCCTGCGCGGATACCGTCAATACTGATACAGCCCGGTCAAATGCAATAGTGCAGTCTGATGAGCATGAACATGATCATGGAGAGTATTGCTCCCCGTTCTGTCACTGTTCCTGCTGTACCACTATCTCTATTCCACACCAGGTGCAGGAGATCATTCTCGCTGTAGAATCTTTCAGCCATCCTAACGCCAGCCCCTACACGGCGTCCGTGCTGGAAGTTTCCATCCCTGTCTGGCAGCCTCCCCAATTGGTTTAATCCCGTTTTATTTGAAGCTACTGTTTCATGTGGCCAGCATCGTTACGGCATGTTGGACGCCTGATTATTTATTTTCTTTCTATCCACTGACAATTAATTTATGCTAAACCGCATTATACAGTTCTCTATCAGCAATAAGCTGATTGTTGCCCTATTTACATTGATGCTGGTGGGCTGGGGAATTTTTTCCTTTACCAGACTACCGATAGATGCCGTACCGGATATCACCAATAACCAGGTTCAGGTGATCACTGTATCGCCATCGAATGGAGCTGAAGACATCGAGCGCTTCGTTACTTTTCCTGTTGAACAAACGATGGCCACAATTCCCGGTATCGAGGAGATCAGGTCTTTTTCCCGCTTCGGGCTGAGCGTGGTGACCATCGTTTTCAAAGAAGATATAGATGTTTATTGGGCACGCCAGCAGGTGAACGAAAGACTAACAAGTGTTAATGATAAGATCCCGGCCGGTATGGGCATGCCGGAACTGGCGCCGCTCACTACAGGGCTCGGTGAGATCTTCCAATACGTGGTCCATACCAAAAAAGGATATGGGGATAAATACTCTGCCATGGACCTGCGCACTATCCAGGACTGGATCGTACGCAGGCAGATGCTTGGCGTGGAAGGCGTGGCCGATGTGGCCAGCTTCGGAGGTTATCTCAAACAATACGAAGTAGCCCTCAACCCGGAAAAATTGCGCAGCATGAATATCAGCATCGCTGAGGTTTTTGATGCACTCGCAAAGAACAATCAGAATACCGGGGGCGCTTATATCGATAAAAATCCCAATGCCTGGTTCGTACGCAGTGTCGGATTGATCGGCAGTATGGAAGACATTGGCAATATTGTTGTGAAGAATACTGCCGGTAACGTGCCTGTGCTCATCCGTAATGTAGGCACCGTTCAGATCGGTTCGGCTATCCGTTACGGTGCGATGACGCGGAATAATGAAGGAGAAGTCACAGGCGCCATCGTAATGATGCTCAAAGGCGAGAACTCTTCTGCCGTGATCAAACGCGTGAAAGAAAGAATGGCGCAGATTGAGAAAACACTGCCCGAAGGCGTGGTGATAGAACCATTCCTCGACAGGACCAAACTCGTGAACAGCGCTATCAAAACCGTTTCCACCAATCTTATCGAAGGAGCATTGATCGTGATCTTTGTACTGGTGGTCCTGCTCGGCAACTTACGGGGAGGGTTGATCGTAGCATCCGTGATCCCGCTGGCCATGCTCTTTGCCGTTTCTATGATGAATCTTTTTGGTGTAAGCGGCAACCTGATGAGCCTCGGCGCCATCGATTTCGGATTGATCGTGGATGGAGCTGTGATCATTGTGGAAGCTACCATCCACCAGTTGGGATTGAGTAACCGACGGCAGCTGAACCAGCAGGAGATGGATGTTGAAGTGGGTGGCGCCGCCAAAAAAATGATGAATGCTGCCGCATTCGGGCAGATCATCATCCTCATCGTTTACTTACCGATCTTATCGCTCACGGGCATCGAAGGCAAAATGTTCCGCCCCATGGCGCAGACCGTGAGTTTCGCCATTGTGGGAGCGCTGATCTTATCACTTACCTATGTTCCGATGATGAGCGCGCTCTTCCTCAGCAAGAAGATTTCTCACAAAAGGAATATTTCAGACCGCATTATCGGCGGACTGCAGCGTATATACGAGCCCGTATTACGTACCATGCTCCGCGCGAGGGCCATGGTGATCGGCGCAGCGCTGGTTTTACTGGCCGGCAGTCTCTGGCTCTTCTCCACCATGGGATCGGAATTCATTCCAACGCTGGGTGAAGGCGACTTTGCCGTTGAGACCCGTGTGCTCACGGGCAGCAGCCTCAGTAAAACAGTGGAAGCCACCAACAGGTCGGCAGAAGTGCTGATGAAAAAATTCCCTGAAGTGTTAGAGGTGGTGGGAAAGATCGGGTCCAGCGAGATCCCTACAGACCCCATGCCTGTTGAGCTCTGCGATATGATCATCGTATTGAAAGATAAAAAGGAATGGACCACGGCTGATTCCCGCGAAGAGCTCGCGGAAAAGATGCAGGCCGAACTCGAGAAACATATTCCCGGCGTTACTTACGGTTTCCAGCAACCGATCCAGATGCGTTTCAATGAACTGATGTCAGGCGCACGCCAGGATGTGGTGGTGAAAATATTCGGTGAAGACCTTACGCAATTGTCCGATTATGCAAACAGGGTGGGGGCTATCGCCCGGACCATCGAAGGTGCTGTGGACGTGTACGTGGAGCAGGCCACCGGGCTGCCGCAGGTGATAGTGAAATTCAAACGCGATAAGATCGCGCAGTTCGGGCTGGACATTGAAACGGTGAACCAGGTGATCCGCGCAGGTTTTGCGGGTGATGCAGCCGGACAGGTTTTCGAGAATGAACGTCGATTCGACCTGGTAGTGCGGCTAGATAAAAGCAATCGCCAGACAGTGGAAGACCTGCGCACCCTGTACGTAACAACGCCGAATGGCAACCAGGTGCCGCTGGAACAACTGGCTGAAGTGGAGATCCGCACAGGTCCCAACCAGATCCAGCGCGAAGATGCCCGCCGTCGTGTAATGGTGGGTTTCAACGTGCGGGGAAAAGATGTGGCATCAGTTGTAAAAGATATCCAGCAACGAATCGAACAAGAGATCAAATTCTCTCCAGGCTATTACGCAGCTTATGGCGGCACTTTCGAGAATCTCCAGGAAGCACGCGCCAGGCTGGCCATTGCCGTACCGGTGGCATTGCTGCTGATCCTGGTATTGCTTTATTTCGCTTTTGGTTCATTGAAATATGGATTGCTCATCTTCACAGCCATTCCGCTCTCCGCAATCGGCGGCATCATTGCACTCTGGATACGTGGCATGCCTTTCAGCATATCCGCGGGTGTGGGCTTTATCGCACTCTTTGGTGTGGCGGTATTGAATGGTATTGTGCTGATCGCAGAATTCAACAGGTTAAAAAAAGATGGTATGGAAAACCTGAAAGAGATCGTACTCACGGGAACGCGTACACGATTACGCCCGGTGATCATGACGGCCCTGGTGGCCAGCCTGGGTTTTATCCCGATGGCACTGTCCGGCGGCAGCGGTGCAGAAGTGCAGCGACCGCTGGCAACGGTGGTGATCGGTGGACTGGTAACAGCTACGCTGCTCACTTTGCTGGTATTACCCTGCCTGTATATCCTCTTTGAAAGAATGGGAGGGCCAGGTAAGAAGACGGGAACAGTAACGGCAGTGATCGCCCTGCTGATCTTTGGCCCGGTGATGGCTGCTAAAGCACAGCAACCTGCTTCACTCACATTACAACAAGCAGTTGATCTGGCCATCAAACAACATCCATCGATGCAATCATCCCAACTGATGATTGAAAAAGAAAGGATGCTGAGAGGGACCAGTACTGAACTTGGGAAGACCACGCTGGGCGCGCAATACGGACAGGCCAACTCTGTGAAATGGGATAGTCATTTTACTTTATCGCAGGATATTCCCAATCCCGGTCTTTTCGGGAAACAGAAGCAGCTGGCCGATGCGCGCATCAAAAGCAGTGAGCTGAACCTGGCCGTTACAAAACAGGAACTGGTATTGCAGGTAAAAACCGCCTGGTACCAGCTTGCCTGGCTTCAATCAGTGAAATACCTGTTGCAAAGACAGGATACGCTCTACCGGAATTTTCTCAAAGCGGCTGAAGTCCGCTACAGGACCGGCGAAACGAGAATGCTGGAACAAAGTACAGCCCAAACAAGACTGAACGAGAACAATAACCAAATGCAGCGCAACGAAGCCGATATCCGGATTGCGCAGACCAACCTGCAAAGGCTGCTCAATTCAAAAGATGAGATCAGTATCGCAACGGAAAATATCACCAGGCTGGATGGATCGGATATAACGCCAACGGCTACACTATCAGCAGATCACCCCCTGACTGCATACCTGCAACAGGAGATCAAAGTGAATGAGCAATCAATAAAAGTAGAAAAAGCGAAAGGCGGACCTGATTTCTCTGTAGGGTATTTCAACCAGTCGATTTACGGATTCCAGAATACTGATGGTACGGAAAAGTTTTACGATTTCGGCAAACGCTTTCATGGCGTACAGGCTTCCGTGAGCTTTCCGATCTTCAACAAGCCTTTTGCAAGCCGCGTTCGTGCAGCAAAGGTGGATCAGCAGATCGCAGAAAGTAATCTTGAACTGGCGCGCAACAATCTCAATGGTCAGTTCCACCAAGCCCTTCAGCAGTATGAGAAGGAAAAGAATAACCTGCAATACTATGAAGGCAGCGCACTGCCAAATGCTGAGCTGGTGCTCACGCAGGCGCAGCGCGCTTTCCAGGCCGGTGAGATCAGCTATGTGGAATATCTCCAGGCATTACAGACAGCCAGTGAGATCCGCATGAATTACCTGCAGGCGCTGCGGGATTACAATCTTGCCATCGTAACGCTTGAATACTTCCAACCCACTAAATAATTTGAACAATGACTTTCAATAAAAATACCATCAACCTTTTCAAAGCCGCGTCATTCGTAATGCTGCTGCTGGCCATGGAAGCCTGTGGCGACAATACCGCGAAAACTGCCGGCAAGGAAGCGGCGGAAAAATCAGACAGCACAAAGGAAGAGCATGAGCATGAACACGAAGAAGGCGGAGAGATAGAGCTCACACCCGATCAGGCCCGTGGCATCGGTATCGAAACCGGAACCGTTAGTGTACGCACACTAAGCGGCACTATCAAGGTGAACGGTACACTGGACGTTCCACCGCAGCAGATGCTCAGCGTGTCGGCCCCAATGGGTGGATTCCTTCGTTCCTCCGACTTGTTACAGGGAAAGCATGTGACCAAAGGACAGATCATTGCAACATTGGAAGATCCCGCGTACCTGCAATTGCAGCAGGATTACCTGGAAACGGTGAGCCAGCTGGACTTCCTGAAAACGGAGTATGAAAGACAGGAAGAACTGATGAAAGAAAATATCAATGCCCGGAAAACATATGAGCAGGCAAAGGCTAATTACCGGAGCACCGGAGCCAGGCTCGCCGGGCTGAAAGCCAAGCTACAGCTGGTGAAAATTGATATCGCCAGGCTGGAGAATGGACAGATCCAACCTACCATCAATGTATATGCGCCCATCTCCGGATATGTAACCGAAGTGAATGTGAATCTCGGCAAATACGTGAACCCTACCGATGTGATGTTCGAGATCGTTGATACGGAGCACCTGCATGCAGAGCTCACCGTGTTTGAAAGGGATGTTCCCAAACTGAAGATCGGGCAGAAAGTGCGTTTCATACTTGCCAATGAACTGAAAGAAAGAATGGCCACCGTTTACCTGATCGGCCGCGAGATCAGTGCAGACCGAACGGTGCGTATACATTGCCACCTGGACAAGGAAGACCGCGAATTGTTACCGGGCATGTATCTCACCGCATTCGTTGAAACAAAAAATGAACTTCAGCCATCCTTACCTGAAAATGCCATTGTGAACTATGAAGGAAAGAACTATATCTTCATCAGGGAAGAGGAAGAGCATGTAGATAAGGAAGGAGGCGCACCACACCAGCACTTTAAAGCCGTAGAGATCCAAACCGGCGTAGCCGAATTAGGTTATGTAGCCGTGATGTTGCCGCAGGGCATCGATATAAAAACAACACCCATCGTATTCAAAGGCGCATATGATCTGCTGAGCAAATGGAAGAACAGTGGCGAAGGCGGTCACGCACATTGATTCATTAATCGTTACTGCGCCGGAGTTGCCTGGTTATAAGCAATGATGTATTTTAGAAGTATCGTTCACCCAGGAATCGAAAACATTATGTACAAGAAATTCATCGCATTCTTATTCATCCTCACCATTTTTGTAAATGTGATCATGGCGCAATCGAAAGAAGAAAAAGCAGTGGCGGCTGCCGTGGAAACACTCCGCAAGGCAATGATCGATGGGAACAAACAGGCCCTTGAAGCTATCGCGGCCGATCAGTTGAGTTATGGGCATTCCAGCGGGAAGGTAGAGGACAAGAAAACTTTTGTTACCACGCTAACCAGCGGCAAATCTGACTTTGTGACCATCGACCTCAGCAATCAGACCATCTCGGTGAGCGGTGAAACCGCCATCGTTCGTCATAAACTTGATGCCACTACCAACGATAATGGGCAGCCTGGAACCGTTAGTCTATCGATTCTTACCGTTTGGCAAAAACAAAAAGGAAAGTGGGTGATGCTGGCGCGCCAGGCAGTAAAGCAGGCAGCATCAAAATAATAGCGAATATCCATCTGCGTTAGTGCTACCGGAGACCCCGGTTTCAGGATAAGTAAAAGCGGCGTAGGCAGGCTGAAATGGCCGGTCAACGCCGCTTTTCACATAAGAATTCATTCAACTTTAACAGCATCATGCTAAGCTTAATTGTTATAGATTTCTAAATTCGCGTTTTTATTGCTGGTTTTGCGGGAGGCATGCCGTCAAAAGCCCGTCATCCCCAATAAACCAAAACAATTATCCCGTAGCCATGACCCGAATTGTACTGCTCCTGCTTGCTTGTTGTATTGGATCCGCCCTCTATGCCCAGAAACCTGTTGGCGCTGTCAAAGGCAAAGTGCTGGATAAACAGAATAAACTGGTTTTGCCATCTGCAACGGCCACACTCCTGAACTCCATCGATTCCAGTATGATCGGTTTCACGGTCAGCAACAAGGAAGGCTTATTCGAAATAAAAAATATTCCCACAGGTGTTTACCTGCTCAATCTAACATTCACAGGATACAAGGACCTTTATAAACCCATTCGCTTCTCTGCAGACAAAGCATCATTGGATCTCGGCGATCTTTTCATGGAAACAGATACTTCCATGCTGGCAGCCGTGGTTGTGCGCGTGCCGCCTATCCAGATCAAGGGCGATACAACCGAATTCCGCGCAAGCGCCATCAAAACAAGGCCCAATGCCACAGTGGAAGACCTGCTGAAACGAATACCTGGAATGGAAGTGGACCGGGATGGCAATGTAACGGCGCAGGGAAAAGACATTCCAAAGATCTATGTAGATGGAAAGGAATTCTTTGGCAACGATCCTAAAATGGCTACACGCAACCTCACTGCCGATATGGTGGAAAGTGTACAACTGTACGATGATATGAGTGAGCAGGCCAAATTCAATAAGATAGATGATGGCAGCCGTCAGCGCACCATCAATATCAAACTGAAAAAAGACAGGCGCAAAGGCACTTTCGGAAGAGCTGCAGCAGGACTGGGTAATGAAGGACTGTATGAAGGCAGCTTCTTCCTTAACAGGTTCAATAATGATTTCCGTGTGTCTGTGGTGGGCAACGCTTCCAATACGAACCGGATGGGTATGGGTGGTATGATGAATATGGGGATGGGCGGCGGCCGTGGTGGCAGAGGTGGTATGGCCATCAGAGGCGGACGCGGTGGTGGCAGAGGCGGAGCCGGTAATACAGATATCTTCGGCGCCGGTGTGAACTTTTCCAATGAATGGGGAAAGAAATTATCGCTCCAGGGAAGTTATTCCGTGAATGGTTCACAATCGAAAACCAACAGTCAGCGTCAGCAGCAATCTTTCTTCGCCAATGACAGTTCCTCCGTGGAAAATTCTGCATCAAACTCAACATCGGATAATTTAAATCATAGCCTGAGCCTGCGGCTCGACTGGAAGATCGACAGCATGAGCAGTATCAATATGTCTTCCTCCGTGGGAATGCGAAGTTCAGGCAACAATAGTATGGACTCTTCCCGCACCAGGTCTGTAACCAAGTCGGAGGCTTATGATGCCATTTTCCGGAGGAGCAGCCGTGAGTCCAATTCGGATGGGCTGAATTTCAATAATAATATCACTTTCCGTCATCGCTTCAGGAAGAAAGGGAGAACGCTCAGTATCGGATGGCAGTCTTCCATGAACAATTCTGATATGAACGGGGCCAATGAAACACCTTATTATTTTCTGAAACCGAATGGGGATACTGCTTCGCTTACCCATCAGCGTCAGCGGAATTTCAATACCACCCGCAACTTCAACAACACTTTCAATACTTCCATCACGGAAGCGCTTACTGAGAAGCTCACCTGGGAAGTGAACTATGCTTATATCAATGAACACAATACCAGCGATGTGGATGTGATGGAGTTCAGGGATATTTCCAAAGACTACGATAGTGTGAACAAGAGCCAGACCAATTATTTCGAGAACAATAACCAGCACCATAAGTTTGGTACTAATCTCCGGTACACGCTGGCAAAAGGCGATCTGCAGATTGGTGGTACCATTCAATTTACCACCCTGGAAAATATGAGCCACCGGGAACTGTTCGGAAAAGACAGTCTCATGGTGCAGAAGTTCGTGAACCTGGCGCCCAATGCCAGTTACAATTATCAGATCGACCGGCAGAGCTCGCTTCGATTCGGCTACAGGGGTAATACGAGAACACCTAATATTTCGCAATTGCAGGACGTGCGCGATGAAAGTAACCTGCTTTATATCCGTGAAGGTAATCCCAACCTGAAGCAGGAATTCAGTCATGATCTCAACCTGAGCTTCAACAGGATGAACCCTAATAATTTCATGTATTACAGTATCGATGCCTCTGCTGGTTTTACCCGCAACAAGATCGTGAACAGTATCCGTTTGCTGGAAGGTGGCAAGCAACTGAGCCGTCCGGAGAATATCAATGGTGGATACCAGGCCAATTTGGGCGCCAACTTCTCTATCCCATTGAAGAAAACTGTAAGTGGAAAGAGCAGTCCGCTGAGCCTGCAGTCCAATTCACGCCTGACTTATACCAGAGATGTAAACCTTTTGAACGGCGATATCAATTTCAACAATAACCGCTCTGCCTCACAGAGCCTGACCCTGAGCTACTGGAACGATCTTTTCGACCTGGGCACTTCAGGCAGGTTTACGTATAATGATGCCAGTTTCAATGTACAGCAGGCTACACGCAACAGGTACTTCACACAGAACTACAGCGTAGACTTCAGTTGCAATTTCTTCAAAGACCTCAGGCTGGAAACCAGTTTCGATTATTCCATCAATTCAGGAAGAAGCGATGGCTTCAACCAGTCGATCCCGCTCTGGGATGCATCGCTTGCCTGGACATTCTTCAAAAAGAAAAATGGGGAGCTGAAGGTGTCCGTTGTTGATATCCTGAATCAGAACAGCAATGTTGACCGTACTGTGAACGATAACTATATCGTTGATAGCTATACGCAGATCCTCAGAAGGTATTTCATGGTCAGCTTCATGTATGGCTTCAACAAATTCGGTGGCCGCAAAAGCGGTAGCCAGAAAGCTCAGCGTTTGGGGATAGGGTAAGATGTAATTTTCAGAAAAAAATATTCCCTGCAGGAATACAGGGAACGTACAAATCAGAGGCACTTAACTGACATTAAACCTTATCCTTAATGAAAGCATTGAGCGCAGGACTAACCGGTCCCGGGCTTTTTATTTTTAGCAGGGGCAGTTGGGTTGGGTGCTGGTGTTTGTTGATGTACTGTATACGCAGCATCTACAAGCAGCATAATGTTTTCATAGAGCAGGAATAAACTGCTTCTTTCCTTTCCATCATCATAGATGCTATGAGTGCGTGAGATGGCTGTTACCAGCCATTCCCAGAGCATATTCTTCACTTCATGTTGATGATAGCTGGTACAAAAATTTTTTATGACCTGATTCGGGTCTTCTGTTTTTTCATGCATATTGAACGGAATCATTTGTTTTGTAACGATGAAAGCCCGTTGGATAGCCACTCCGGCGAATCTGAAATGTCTTCAAGGCTGTTCATTAATTCTGCATATACGATCATGGCTAAAACTTTTTCTTCCGGGATATCCAGGTCGTTTACGGGTGTTTCCACAGAATTTGAAATTTTTTGTTGGGTTTTGATAAACTGAGTGCAGCGCCGGTACGTATTTAAGTACAGAAAAATTTTGACAGCCTCCCAATCTTTCACCCCTGAACGTTCACCCCATAACTGTTGGAGGCATTTTTCAGCGATCTGCCTGGAAGCATCCTCATTGTGCAGGAGCCTGTTTGCGAAAAAGCAGAGCGTTGGAAAGAAATGATAGTACAACATGCTCAGAATTCTCTGGTCCCCTTCCCTGAATCGCAGGAACAGCAATGCTGGGGCTGGCAGGAACGGAAAACCTGTCCAGGCAGGGATCTGGTCCATTATGGGAAAATTGTGGTGAAATAAATCGATTGACAATATTGCGTATGCGAAGACCGCAATGTCAATAAACATTACATCGTAACAGAAAAGATGGCTTGTACCTTGCGATATGTGGGAACGTGGAGATCGTGAAATCAGAACAAAGATATAAATAAAAATTTGGATTGCGGTTATATATTACCGCAAATATTTTTCAAAAAACATTCACCTTGTCTATGCTAAACGATCAAAGTAGTTCAATCAAGCCTATGAAAAAGAAAACTAAAACCAAAAAGGATTACACTAAACTGACGAATCAGTTTGGCGCACATCTGCAGAAGATCCGGCAAGATAAAGGGCTTAGCCTGCGCGAGGTGGCGCAGAACTGTGACCTGGACGACAGTAATATTTCCAAGATGGAGCATGGTCGGTTCAATGTACAGCTATCAACTATTTACGAACTGGCCAAAGGATTGAATCTCCATCCGGCCGATCTTCTGAAGTACGACTTCGAGTAATCATTTCCTTTCCCAACCCTTCCGTATAATTTATTGGTCCCGCGCTTCAGCTCATTTTCCTGACCAGGTTGCCCAGGGTCTTCAAGCCCTTGTCTACCTTGTCGTCCCACGGTTTGCCATAACCGATCCTCATGTAATGCGAGTAATTGGCGCTATTGGAAAAGATGCTACCGGGTGCGATGGAGATCTGGTGCTTCATCGCTTCGAGCCACAACTCATAGGTATTGATATGTTTGCTGAGCTCCACCCAAAGCACAAAGCCTCCCTGCGGGCGGGAGATCCGGGTTTCTTCCGGGAAATACTGCATGATGGCCTGTGTATAACGCAGGCACTGGGTATGCAATGCTTTCCGAAGGTTCTTCAGGTGATATTCATAGCGGCCGATCCCCAGGAAATGGGCCAGGGCCTGCTGCGTTATTGTGGCGCAACTGATGCTGTGCATCATTTTGATGGAGCTTACTTTGTCCATATACCTGCCAGGCAGTATCCATCCGGTCCTGTAACCCGGCGCCAGTGATTTGGAAAGAGAAGAACAGTAGAGAACGATCCCTTCCTTGTCAAAGTACTTGCAGGTGCGTGGCCGCTGCCTGCCGAAATACATCTCTCCATAAATATCATCCTCTATCAGTGGCACCTGGTGTTTGGTAAGCATCTGCACCAGTCTCTGTTTATGTTCATCGGGCATGCAACTGCCGGAAGGGTTGCTGAAATTGGGGACCAGCAAACAGGCAGCGATGGAATGCTTGCCGATGGCGCGTTCCAGCCCATCCAGGTCTATGCCGGTAACAGGGTCTGCCGGGATTTCTATCAATTTCAATCCAAGGCTTTCGATCACCTGGTAGATGCCGAAATAACTGGGACACTCAACCGCAATGGTATCACCTGCATGTGTAACCGATCTCAATGCCATTACCACTGCTTCCATGCAGCCGGATGTGATGATCACTTCATCAGGCTTCACTTTGCCTCCCCAGTTGAAACTCAATTTGGCGATTTGCTTGCGTAATTCCGGATTGCCCTGAGCGTGTTCGTATTGAAGGCATTGGTGGGGATCATTGCGGAGGGCATGAACAACGCTCTTGCTGAGACGTGCGGCCGGGAGGAGGTTCACGGAAGGCGATGCCAGTGCGAAATTCATGATGTCTTCCGCCGTCATGGTCTTGATCATCTGCATGATCATGTCCTGGTTGGTCACTTTCTCCACGGGCGTTACCACGGGGTCCATCTTCTTGGGCAGGTCTGCAAACCGGCGGGGATTGAAGCGGACATAGTATCCGGATTTAGGCCGGCTTTCGATCAGGCCCTTTCCTTCAAGGTGATAGTATGCCTGAAAGGCAGTGCCCATGCTGATCCCATGCTCTTTGCTGAGAACGCGCACTGAAGGAAGTTTGTCGCCAATGCGGAGTATATCGTCTCCGATCATCTTTTCAACACCTTCTGCAACCTGCAGGTAGAGGTGGTCTTCTCCCGGGAATTTTGACTTCATATAAAAATCTGATATAGTCAAAATTAACAAAATGGAAACTATTCAACAAACGGGATTTGCGGCAGAATGCAGGCTGGCCGCGCTCAGCCGGCGCTTTCGATCCATTCTGTTTGCCCATCGGGATAGCCGATCAGTGCTTTTCCCGCCATGCCGAGAAAGAGCCCGGTTTCTATCAAGCCGGGAATATCGTGCAGCGCCTGGTTGAGTGCATCGGGGTTTTCGATCGCGCCAAAGGAGATATCGATGATATAGTTGCCGTGGTCTGTCACGAAAGGGGCCCCATCTTTTTTCAATCTCAACTGCATAGGCTTACCGATCAGCTTTGCCAGTTGTATTTCCACCTGTTTCCAGTTGAAGATCATCACTTCTACCGGTAAAGGATAAGCGCCAAGCTGGCTTACCAGTTTGGTATGATCGGCTATCACAATGAATTCCTCTGCGGCAGCCGCCACCATTTTTTCCTGGAAGAGGGCGCCACCGCCTCCTTTGATAAGTTGCAGTTGCGGATCGATCTCATCAGCTCCATCGACGGCGAGCTGGATCTTTGCTGCATCATTGAGTTCGATGAGTGGGATATTGAATTGTGAGGCCAGTTCATTGCTTGCCTGTGAGGTAGACACGGCGCGGATCTCGAGACCACTCATCACTTTCTTTCCCAGCGCTCTGATCATCCATTCCATGGTGGTGCCGGTGCCGATACCGATGGTCATTCCGGATTGCACCAGTTCTGCGGCCTGAATGCCTACCAGTTCCTTGATTGCAGCGTTTGTGAGCATACCATAAAGTTAGCGGATATTTCAGTTATGCAGGATTCCGTACCTTGCCGGCCTTTCTCCCTTCCAAAAACTGTGACTATGATGAGACTTCTGACCGGAATTCGCAGACGGCTTAAACGGATGTTCGACAGGATCAGGAATGAAAAAGTGAAACAGAACGTTCTCCAGGCGATCCCTTTCTGGGTCGGCAGTTTGCTTACGGGCCTTATTGCAGTAGTGTATGCAATTCTTTTTTCCTATGCAGAAAAAGGAGCTGATTGGATGATGCACAAAGCAAGCTGGAGCCTTTTTATTGCCACGCCGGTCTGTTTCTTTCTGGCATGGTGGCTGGTGAAAAAGTATGCGCCGTTTGCAAGAGGCAGTGGTATTCCGCAGGTGATTGCAGCCATCGAGCTCAGTGCGCCAAAGGATGAAAAAAAGATCAACAAACTTCTTAACCTGAAAGTGATCTGGGTGAAAATTGCCAGCAGCCTGGTAATGGCTTTCGGTGGAGGTGTGGTGGGCAGGGAAGGGCCAACCATCCAGGTTGCCGGGTCGATATTCAGGACCATCAATCAATGGTTGCCGGCATGGTGGCCAAAGATCTCAAGAAGAAATATGATCATGACCGGCGCTGCAGCCGGACTGGCAGCCGCTTTCAATACACCGCTCGGTGGACTGGTATTCACGGTTGAGGAGCTTACCCGTACGCATATCAGTTATTTCCGGACGGCTCTTTTTACGGGCGTCATCCTGGCTGGTTTAACAGCCCAGGCATTGCTGGGGCCTTACCTGTATCTCGGGTATCCTGACGTAAGTCATTTGTCTGGTTGGATTTTTGCCGGAGTTTTGCTCACGGCGCTGATAGCTGGCCTTGCAGGCAGCGGCATGTGTAGAGTGATATTGAGAGTGATGAATATCGTGGGCAGGTGGAAACCCACCAGGAAGATCATTTACATTATCGCTTGTGCATTGACGATAGCTCTGATGAGTTTCATCTGGGGCAGTTCCATGGTAGGATCGGGAAAGGAAATAATGACGCAGACCCTTTTCACCAACGAAAAACACGTGGAATGGTATGTGCCCATTTTTCGTATGCTGGGCTCACTCCTGAGTTTCACAACGGGAGCTGCGGGTGGTGTATTTGCACCTGCGCTTGCTGCCGGGGCCAGCGTGGGATCGGTACTGAGCGGGTGGCTGCACTGCACACCTGCCGATGCCAATATCCTCATCCTGGCAGGCATGGTGGCCTTCCTGACCGGCGTCACCAGAACGCCATTCACATCGGCCATCCTTGTACTGGAAATGACGGACCGGCACAACGTGATCTTTCATCTCATGCTGGCCGGCATGATTGCATACCTGGTTTCGATGCTGATAGATAAACGTTCTTTCTATGATCACCTGAAGCATCGCTTCGTTCATGAAGTTGCACTGGAGCCAGAGCTGCAACCGCAGCCTGAAATGCCGCCTGCAGACCCTTCATCAGCAACCAGCGCCAATAAACCGGATAATCATTAACGTTAGTGAAATGGGAAAGCAAGAAATTACTGATCATAACTCCATCGTATTGCTGGTAGATTCCTTCTATGCAAAGGCCCGGAAAGACGAACTGATCGGGCCGATCTTCAATGAAGTGATTGGCGATCACTGGGACGAGCATCTTCCCACCATGTACAAATTCTGGGGCGATATCCTGCTGAACAAAAATGAATATGAAGGCAACCCCATGTTCGTTCACAAACAGTTGAATGCTCGCATCCCGTTGCAGCCACTGCATTTTGAAAGATGGAAAAAATTGTTTGTGGAAACTGTCCGTGAACTGTTTGAAGGAGATAAAGCAGAATTGGCTGAACAGCGCGCTGTGTCAATAGCAACAGTGATGCAGTTGAAGATATCCGGGTACCATTAAGCTCTGTTACCGGCAAAGGATGTGCAACGGAGGCTATGAAACGAACCATCGCAGTTGTGCAATGAATGAACTGTTGGTTGGTTTGATTGGGCAATGGCGCAGGACCGGGCTTTTTCGCTTACGTTTCAAAGGCCCCTTATGCACAATCCTTTGCCTCAGCACGATGCTATGGCGGGATTGTGATGCAACCTGCAATTCACAAGCATTGAAATAAACTGCTGCACATTCATGTTCTCATGCCGGGAGCGGGGTATCGAAACCCGGCCTTTGAAACATAAGCGAGGTAGCTCCAAAGTATTTCCACCGCTCAATCCAACCAACAAAAAGCTCAAAGCAATCCTCCCGCGCCGGTTTGTTTCATCAGCCGTGTTTCGATACCCCCTCACGGCGCCTCTCACGGCACCCCTCACCGGCAACCTACAAATAGCCTACCTTTACATCAGAAGTAAAGTAAAAGCCCATGGGATTCTGGAGACAATTCGCCGAGTACTTGTACATCAAAAAGAAAGACCCCAATGCACCACGCACTCAGTGGATGAAGTACATGCACGGGATCAACCGTCTTTCGCTGATCATGTTCCTGATCGCCATTATCATCATTATTGTGAAGCTCTTGTTCTTCAAACGTCACTGACGCAGGAAATCGATGATCTTCTTTGCGGCTTTGGAAGAGGCATGACCACCTTCGCCCAGTAATTTTCTGAGGGCGGCGTAATCGGCTTCCAGCTGTTGTTTGCGTTCGGGATTGTGTAATAGTTCGTTCAATTCCTTCACCAGGTTTCCAGGAGTGAGGTCCTGCTGGATCAATTCTTTCACCACCAGTTTGTCCATGATGAGGTTTACGAGGGAGATATATTTTACCTTGATGAGTCTTTTTGCGATCTGGTAGGAGATATTGCTGCCTTTGTAGCAAACTACTTCGGGAACACCGAAGAGTGCCGTTTCGAGGGTGGCTGTGCCGCTGGTGACCATGGCTGCAGCGGATTGCATGAGTAGTGCATAGGTTTGTTCGCGTACCGCGCTCACATTGGGATAGGGCGCCAGGAGGGGGGCATAGAAACTGTCTTCCTGTCCGGGTGCTTTGGCAACAACAAAGAGATGATCGGGAAAACTGCGTGCTACTTCCAGCATGATGGGCAGTTTTTTGAGGATCTCCTGTTTACGGCTGCCGGGTAATACGGCGATGATGGGTTTGGTGGCGTTGGGAATAGCGGGCGGCGTATTGCCTTGCTGGTAGCTTTCCACTACTTCGATGAGCGGGTGACCAACATAATCTACTTCCCAGTTCCATTTATTCTTATAATAATCTTTTTCGAAGGGGAGGATCACGAGCATTTCATCGATGGTGGTCTTCATCTTTTTAACCCTGTTCTCTTTCCAGGCCCACACTTGCGGGGAGATGTAATACACTACTTTGATGCCTTGTGTTTTTGCCCATTCTGCGATTCGGAGATTGAAGCCGGGGTAATCGATGAGTACGAGTGTATCAGGTTTGAATTGAAGGATGTCTTCCTTGCAGAAGCGGAGATTGGCCATGATGGTGCCGAGGTTCTTCACTACTTCTATGAAGCCCATGAAAGCGAGATCGCGATAGTGTTTCACCAGTTCTCCGCCGGCCTGCTGCATAAGATCGCCACCCCAGCAGCGGATGGTTGCTGAGTGGTCGAGCTTTTTCAGTTCCTTGATGAGATTGCTGCCATGCAGGTCGCCGGATGCTTCACCGGCAATGAAATAATATCGCATGCGAACGGATTGATTTAGGTTGCAAAGATGCGGGATTCTTTACAACAAAAACTTCAGCAGCAGGGCAACGATGGCATACACCAGTGTAACGGCAAAAATACCTTTGGCGGTTTTGTCGCGGCGGGTATTGATGTACAATGTGAAAAGGGCAATGTTGAGAATGAGGCAGGGCACTACTATTCCGGTGATCACTTTCTTGTTGGCGGCGATATATCCTAAGAAATCGGCCACGGAGAAAAGCCGGAATTTGATCAGGTAGTACACTACGAGGCTGAGGAGCGGGGCGATGAAGCCGAGCGCCAGCCCGAGGCGAATGTTATCTTTTTTAAACATCAGGATTGTTTCCACATTTTTTCCAATTTGTCCTTTAGAACGTAATTCGTCAGGTCAAATTGTACCGGAACTACACTTACATAGTTATTTTCGAGCGCCCACACATCGGTATCGGTCCCTTCGTCCATGTTCTTGAATTCTCCGGTCAGCCAGTAATATTTTCTTCCATGCGGGTCGTTGCGTTCCAGGAAGTCCTCTTCATATTTCGCATATGCCTGCCTGCAAACCCGGAGCCCTTTGATGAGTTCGGGAGGGAGTGCGGGAATGTTCACGTTGAGGATCATATGCCTGTCGAGCGGTTTTTCCAGTAATTGTTCCACGATGAGGCGGGCATACTGGCGGGCGGCGGTGAAATCCGCTTCCACGCTATAATCCAGCAATGAGAACCCTACGGAAGGGATACTTTCGATGGCGGCTTCCACGGCGGCTGACATAGTTCCGGAGTAGATCACATTGATGGAGTGATTGGCTCCGTGATTGACGCCGCTGAGGCAGAGGTCTGGTTTGCGATGCAGGATCTTATCTACGGCCAGTTTCACACAGTCCACCGGTGTTCCGGAACATTGCCAGGCTTCCACGCCTTCGAATACCTGAACGGGGTGGAGACGAAGTGGGTGGCCGATAGTGATGGCATGTCCCATTCCGCTTTGAGGCTTATCGGGCGCCACTACCACGATTTTTCCGAGGTCTTTCACGGCTTCCACGAGGTTGCGGATGCCCGGGGCAGTAATTCCATCGTCGTTTGTTATCAGGATCACCGGTTGTTCCTGTTCTTGCTTCTTACTCATGCGAAACAAAAATAAAGCAAAAAAGGCCAGAAATTTCAGTGAGCTGGCAGTCGCTCGCCTCCCGGCGAGTGACTTTTGTTTGCTCGCCTCTGGCGAGTTCAGTGTTCGCCGGAAGCGAACTAATACAGGTCACTCGCCGGGAGGCGAGCGACCGGCCACTCTCCGCTATTCACAGGTATACCACAATTTTCCCCCACCAGATGGAAAAATCACTGTTTTGATCTACCTTTGCAGCCGATTTTTAAGGTTTCACGTCCGGGGCTTTGCGCGGTAAAATGAAGATCTTAACTTACGCTCTGAGCCTTAGATATTTAAACGCAAAACATGGCAGGTCAATTAAAAGAAGTTCGTAACAGGATCAAATCGGTTCAAAACACGCAGCAGATCACCAAAGCGATGAAAATGGTGAGCGCCGCCAAGCTGAGAAAAGCGCAGGATGCGATCGTGCAGATGCGTCCTTACAGCCGCAAACTCCAGGAAGTGCTGAGCAATATCGTGAGCAGCTCCGAAGGGGATCTCGGTGGAAGCCTGGCAGTGGAAAGACCTGTTGAAAAAGTGTTGCTGATTGTGATCACCAGTGACCGCGGACTTTGTGGCGCTTACAATGCGAACGTGATCAAAGCAGCCAAGAACACCATCAAGGAAAAATACTCCTCACAATTTGCCAAAGGCAATGTGCAGATCTGGAGCATCGGCAAAAAAGGTTATGAGCATTTTGCCAAGAATAAATTCAACGCTACCGATACTTACAAAGATATTTTCCTCCACCTCAGCTTCGAAAGTGTACAACAATGCGCACAGGCTGCAGTGAAAGCCTTCGAATCCAAAGAATTCGATGTAGTGGAGATCGTGTACAGTGAATTCAAGAACGCCGCTACACAGCGCTTCGTGGTTGAACGCTTCCTCCCCATCCCTAAAGTGGAGAAAAAAGAAGGCGCCAGGAAAAGCGACTTCATCTTCGAACCTGCCAAAGAAGAACTGATCGCAGAACTGATGCCGAAGATCCTGAACACACAACTGTTCAAGGCCGTTCTGGATGCACACGCTTCCGAGCATGGAGCCCGTATGACCGCCATGGATAAAGCCACTGAGAATGCCAACGAAATGTTGCGCTCACTCAAGATCAGCTACAACCGTGCGCGTCAGGCCGCAATCACTACCGAGCTCACTGAGATCGTAAGTGGTGCAGCAGCTCTGCAGGGATAATTCTTAAACGGTTATCTAAATCCGCCAATCTATTGCATGGAAATCGGAAACCTCATACCGCACATCGAATCACTGATCTTCGCCAGTGAAAAACCACTGACATCCCTGGAGATCACCGAACTGATCAATAATGCATTCGGGTTCATGGAAGATAAGATCGTGCTGGACCAGGTAGAAGCCTCCCTGGAAGGGATCGTTGAAAAATACAGGTCCGAATTCTACCCGTTTGAAGTGCGTGAGAGCGGTGGCGGATGGCAGTTCCTGACCAAGAAAGATTATCATAAGACAGTTGCCCAGTTGAATGGCGACAAATTCCTGAAGCGCCTCTCTTCCGCAGCTTTGGAAACCTTGTCGATCATCGCTTACAAACAACCCGTGACCAAGGCCGAGATCGAGGCCATCCGCGGTGTGAGCAGTGATTACGCTATTCAGAAACTGCTGGAAAAAGAACTGGTAGTGATCACCGGCCGCAATGAAGCTTTGCCTGGTCACCCCCTCGTATATGCGACCAGCAAGAACTTTATGGACTACTTCGGTATCAATACCGCAGAAGACCTGCCCAAGCTCAAAGAAGTATTTGATGACAGCATGGTGAACGCTTCAGTAGTGGCCGCCCTGGAAGAAAGTGCAGCAGCTGCCATGGAAAATGGCGAACCGCTGAATCCTGAGCAGGAAGAAACTGTTGCTGAAGAAGGGGGAAATGCAGAAGTAGTAAACAACACTATCATCACAGAAGAAAATATTTCTTTCAAAGTAGACGAAGATGGTGTGCTGATCGAAGAAGTGTTTATCACTGAAACGGAAGAGGATCCCGGTCCGGAAGGTGAAGATGAAATTGAAATAACAGCAGAAAGCGAAAACGATACAGAAGTTGAAGCACCGGCTGAGAATGATGCTGAAGGATCAGAAGAAGATACAGAAGACGAAGAAGGTGAGGATGGCGATAATGAAGAAGGTGAAGATGAAGATGAAGATGACGATGAAGACGGGGAAGATGATGAGGAAGGTGATGATGACGAAGAAGAAGAAGAAGATAACGATGATGAAGATGAATCTGAAGAAGACAACGAAGACGAAGAAAAGAAGTCAAATTGATTTTTCAGCAGGAGTTCAGGCCTGCTAAAACATACAAAGCAGTTCCCCAGGGAGCTGCTTTTTGTTTTTGCCCACACAGGGAGCAGCAGTCGCTCGCCTCTGGCGAGTGACCCATATTTGTTCGCCTCCGGCGAACACCGCGTCGCCGGAGGCGACTAAATAAAAGTCACTCGCGGGGACGCGAGCGACTGCTCTCCAATCCGGCAATTTTCCCGTTTCCGCTAACATTCGTTACATTGCTTTGTTCGTATATTCGCAGACTATGTCACAGCATCTATCCCCAGACTACCTGTCTAAACTGGCTACTGATTTCGGAACGCCGCTCTACGTCTATCATGCAGAGAAGATCAAAGAGCAATACGAAAAACTCACCACTGCTTTTAAGAACAGCAATACCGTATTTTTCTACGCCTGCAAGGCGCTTACCAATATCAATATCCTGAAGTATGTCTGTAGCATAGGCGCCAATGTTGACTGTAGTTCCATCAATGAAGTGAAACTGGCGTTGCATGCCGGATTTCCCAATACCCGCATTCTTTACACATCCAATGGCATCGCTTTCTCCGAGATCGAAGAAGCGGTAACCCTCGGTGTGATCATCAATATCGACAGCCTCAGCAACCTGGAAAAATTCGGCGCCAAATACGGCAATACCTATCCTGTAGGTCTTCGCCTTCGCCCCAATATCATGGCAGGCGGCAATCTCAAGATCTCCACCGGCCATGATAAAAGTAAATTCGGTATTCCTGTTGACCAGATCAACCAGATAGTGGATGTGGTGAACAGGTACGATCTCCGCATCAGCGATCTGCATATCCATACCGGCAGTGAGATCAAAGATGTGGAAGTGTTTGTGAAAGGAATCGAAGTACTGTTCAGTCTCATCCCGCATTTCAAACACCTGGAGTTCATCGATCTGGGCGGTGGCTTCAAAGTGCCATACAAGGAAGGCGATGTGTCAACCGATATCGACCTGCTGGCAGAGAAAGTGCAGGAAGCATTCGCCAGTCATGCTATCCCCGGAGGAAAACCCTTACAGGTTTGGTTCGAGCCGGGTAAATTCCTGGTAAGCGAGTGTGGCTACCTGGTTACACAGGTGAATGTGATCAAGGAGACCAATGCCGCTACATTCGTAAGTGTGAACAGTGGCTTCAATCACCTGATCCGCCCGATGTTCTACGACTCCTATCATCATATCGTGAACATCAGTAATCCCAGTGGCGCGGAGAAAAAATATGCAGTGGTTGGGAATATCTGCGAAACCGACACCTTCGCCTGGGACCGTAGCCTGAATGAAGTGCGTGAAGGCGATCTTCTTTTATTCTACAATGCCGGCGCCTACGGTTTTGAAATGAGCTCCAATTTCAACTCACGTTACAAACCTGCGGAAGTACTGGTGATTAACGGTGAGGCACACCTGATTCGCAAACGTGATCAGTTTGAAGACCTCCTGAGAAATCAGGTAGAAGTGCTGTAATGGCATGGTTAAAATATGCCTGTTGGCGTAGCGCTGACGCAAAGCTGCAAAAGAAATAATTTACTTTTTTCTGAAAAAATATTGTGCCGGATGGCTTATTGCCAATCCGGCCTTTTTGTTTTTACGTATATCGAAGTGCTTTAGGTTTAAAAATCATCTTTACTACTGGGTTTTCAACCAGGGCTGCACCGGGGTTTGGTGCAGCTCTTTTTGTTACATACATTTCCCTGATTTCTTGTTACTTTTAATTCATAACCAAATCATTCGTTATGCCTATTCGTATGGTTGATGATCCACAGGATCCTCAGGAAAGTAACAGCGACAGTGGTGGTGGCAGAGGTGGGGGAGGATTCCCCGGAGGAGGCGGAGGTTTATTTAACCTGCTTCCCTTATTACTCGGATTATTCAAAGGCAAGGGCCTCATTGTACTGCTGATCATTGGTGGTATTGGTTATTTTCTCTTTGGCCGCGGCGGTGGCGGCTGCAATATGGGCGACCTCAGCCAGATTGCCGGAGGGCTTGCCACCGGTGGCTTCCTCGATCCCAAACAATTTGAGCGGGCCAATATTTATGAGCCGCTCGCAGACGACAACACAAAAAATCCATTACCTGATAATGCAAGTCTCACCTCCTTTGCGCCGGCAGTAGGCAACCAGGGAGAGCAGGGAAGTTGTGTGGCCTGGAGCAGCGCTTATGCTGCACGAACCGTGCTGGAATCCAGCCGCAGCGGCGTGAAAGGCGAGGAGCTGAAGTTCAGCCCGGCCTTCCTGTACAACCAGATCGGTCTCGATGGCTGCCAGGGTTCCTATATCCTGCGCGCCATGGAATACATGACCAAACAGGGTTCTGTGCCTTATGATAAATTCCCTTATTCCGATCAGGACTGTACCCGCCAACCTGATCAAAGCCTGATCCGTGAAGCATCTCAATTCAAGATGCGCGGCTTCAACCGGCTCTCTCTGGGAGACCGCAATGATGCCATCGATATGCGCGCCATCAAGGAAAACCTGGCGCAGGGTGCGCCGGTTGTGATCGGGATGATGGTTGGACAAAGCTTCATGCAGGGCATGATGGGACAAGATGTGTGGGATCCGCAGGGCGGTGATGACCGCATGGTAGGTTTCGGTGGACATGCCATGTGTGTAGTGGGTTACGACGATAAGAAATATGGCGGCGCCTTCCATATCATGAACAGCTGGGGACCTGAATGGGGTGTGAACGGATTCGGATGGGTCCGTTACAATCATTTCAAATATTTCGTACGCGAAGCATATGGGCTGGAACCCATGCCCAAAACAGGCGCAGCCGCCAATCAGCCTTTCACCTGTGAAGTAGGACTGGTACAGGTCAGACAGGAAGGCAATAAAATGGTGGCCGGTGGATATGCGCCCCTGCGGAGTACAGGCGGCGGCAATGTTTTTGAAACTGTATCACCCATGAGCATCGGCAGCCGCTTCAAAATGGAAGTGCGCAACAGCAGCGAATGCTATATCTATGTTTTCGGAAAGGAAACTGACGGTACCAGCTATACGCTTTTCCCTTATCCCAAAGCAGACGATCAAACCAAAACAAAATATTCTCCTTTCTGTGGTATCACCGGCTTTCGCTTATTCCCACATGATAAGAGCATGACGCCGGACAGCATCGGTACCCGCGATGTGATGGCAGTTGTAGTGAGTAAGGAGCCGCTGGACTGGTATGAGACCAATAGAAAGATCGGCAGCAATCCTTCATCGGATTATGGTAGCCGCGTGAATGCTGCGCTGGGCGGGCAACTGGCGCAGGGACTGCGTTTCCAGTCAACCAGCAAAGGCACCATCAGTTTCACGGCGCCTGCCGGTGGTAAACAGGTGATGGCCGCCATTGTGGAAGTAACAAAACGATAACTGCATTTCTCCTTACCTTTAAAAAAATTACACCCCCGTTTATTATGAAGTATAAATTTTTGTTCGCACTCCTGTTGATCTGCACGGCATTTGTTGCCAATGCGCAGGACATGGCCAATTTCAAATTGTACAGCCCCACTGAAAATGCGGAAGAGGGATTGAAAAAAGCCATCGCAAAAGCTAAGGCAGAAAAGAAACATGTATTTGTGCAGATCGGAGGCAACTGGTGTGTATGGTGCGCGCGTTTCAATGATTATGCAACCACCGACAAGCAGATCGATTCACTGGTGAATGCCAACTACGTGGTGTATCACCTCAATTACAGCAAAGAGAACAAGAACGAGAAGATCCTCGCTAAATATGGATACCCGCAGCGTTTCGGCTTCCCCGTATTCCTGGTGCTGGATGCTGCCGGCAATCGCCTGCACACACAGGATTCCGGTCTGCTCGAAGCTGGAAAAGGTTACGATAAAAATAAAGTAACCACCTTCTTCACTAACTGGGCGCCACAAGCGCTGGATGGTGAACAATATAAAAAGTGGTAGTTGAATTAAAACTCTGATCCTTCATGAAGATTGCTTTTCACGGAGCCGCCAGAACGGTAACAGGCTCCAAACATTTACTGACACTCAAGAACGGAAACAAATATTTACTGGATTGCGGCATGTTCCAGGGGATGGGCCGCGAAACAGATACGCTCAACAGGACCTGGGGCTTTGAACCAAATGAAGTGACGGCGCTCATCTTATCGCATGCGCATATTGATCACAGTGGTCTGATCCCCAAACTCATCAAAGACGGATTTTCAGGAAAAGTATATTGTACGCCCGCTACCAAAGAGCTATCAGCCATCCTGCTGGAAGATTCCGGTGGCATCCAGGAAGATGAGACCAAATTCATCAACAAGCGTCGCATTGCAGATGGGTTACCATATCTGACTCCATTATACAATACCGAAGATGCGCTTACCGCGATGGGTTCTTTCAGAACAGTGGAGTACGACAACTGGTTTCGCATAGACGATAACATTGAAGTTATGTATACCGATGCCGGTCATATTATCGGTAGCGCTGCCGTTCATCTTCGCATTAACGAGAACGGCAAAACCACCCGGCTGACTTTCAGTGGCGATGTGGGCCGTTACCGCGATGTGATCCTTCGTTCACCCGCACCTTTCGATCAGGCCGATTTCATCCTGCTTGAATCAACCTATGGCAACAGCCTTCACGACATGCATATCACTACACCTGACATGCTGTTGCAATGGATCGAGAAGACCTGTCTTCAGAAAAAGGGAAAACTCATCATGCCTGCTTTCAGCGTTGGCCGCACCCAGGAACTGCTCTTTGCTCTCAATCAGCTTGAGATCGAGCGCAGGCTTCCGCCTCTCGACTATTTCGTGGACAGTCCACTGAGCATCGAGGCTACAGAGCTGCTAAAAAAATATCCGCAGTATTTCAACAAAACGATACAGCGTTTACTGCAAACCGATAGTGATCCTTTCTCCTTCAGCGGCCTCAAATACATCAAGTCCGTTGATGAATCCAAGCTGCTCAACTACCGCAATGAGCCATGCGTGATCATCTCTGCCAGTGGAATGGCCGATGCCGGCAGAGTGAAGCACCATATCAGTAATAATATCGAGAACAGCCGCAATACTATATTGATGACAGGTTATTGTGAGCCCAATTCTCTTGGTGGCCGTCTGATGTCCGGCGAAAGAGAAGTGCGCATCTTCGGGGTACTGCATGAAGTTCACGCCGAGATCGGCAGTATCCGCAGCATGAGTGCTCACGGTGATTATGAAGATCTCAGCCAGTTCCTTTCCGGCCAGGATCCCCGCCAGGTGCAGAAACTATTCCTTGTTCACGGCGAGTATGATGTTCAGCAACAATTCCGTCAGCGTCTTCTGAAAAAAGGGTTCTTAGATATCGAGATCCCCGAACGTCACCAGGAGATCGGGCTGGGATAAACAGGAAAAGTAAATACCGTTAAAAGATAAACATCGATACCGGGCGACCCCAGTGGTCGCCTTTTTGTGTGTCATCGCGTGCAACGTCGCCGGAGGCGACGGAATATGGGTCACTCGCCGGGAGGCGAGCGACTGCTGCACGCTGAGTAATTGAAGCTTATCAACAATGCTGCACTAGTACTCCCATTACGGCGAACCCCTCCGGGGAGATTGTGAAATTTTTGTGGGGAGGGTATTTGATGGCCTTCGAAACAAAAGTTCCCAAAGTTCAGCAATAGGACAAAGCCCATCTCTCCATTCCAGGCCCAACAAAGATCCAAAAGCGTTGGTTTGTTTCACAGCCATCAAATACCCTCCCCACAAAAATTCATAAATTAAAAAAGCCGCTTCACGACAGCGGCTTTGAATTCTTTACCATGGGTAATCAAACTATAACTTGAGAAAATCTGATAGGGTTGGATTTAACGGGCCTTTCGAGAACACAGGATTATCAACGATTCCTTCAATGGATATTGCGTTGGTTTTTCTCCGAGGAGATGTATGCTATCTGATATTTTTCAGTGGGAATTGGATTGCGGGTTTCGCGAACCACCCGGCTCGTGATGCCGGGCGACCGCATTGCTGCGGTAATCCAAAGATGCAGAAAGTTTTTTATATAAAAAAAGGGGGCAGACCTAAGGTCAGCCCCCTGAATGAAATCCCAATATTGTATGAGTAAGGGTGCGATCTGTTTACTCATTAGTTTTCATACTGTACGGATTTCATTGTCCTCTTTTGGAGGTAGGGTGTATTAGAGATAACCGTCACAAATAATATCTTTATAAAGAGCTTGTTAGCTTTGATTTTGTTGCTATCCTTTCGACATAGCAAAGATGTAAAATGGATGGTCAAACAGGAAATCTTTTAGTCCACAGGGAGGAAATGGCCGTTGGAACCACCTGTTTGTTCGACGAACGGACTCCCTTTACAGGTAATATTCAGATAATATTGAGTCTTTTGATGATCTCCGCCCGGTGCGCCTTGCTGATGGGGATCTCATGTCCCTTGATAAATAGGTCATTTTCCCGGATATCATCGATCTTGGTGATATTGATGATATAGGAGCGATGCACTTTGATGAAGCATTGCTTATTGATCTTCTCTTCCAGGTGTTTGATGGTATTGTGTGTAACGTATTTCTTATCTGTGGTCACAAACTTCACATAGTCGCCCATACTCTCCATGAATAATATATCATCATTCTTCAGCCTTACCAGTTTGCCTTCGCTTTTGATGAAGATATGATCGTTGTTCCCCGAAGGAGCCGGGGCATCCTGGCTGGATGGATGTGCAAGCTTATGTACAGCATCCAGGAAGCGCTGGTAGGTGAAAGGCTTTTTCAGGAAATCCGTTACGTTGTATTCGAAAGCGTTGTATGCATATTCCGGTTTGGAGGTAGTGAGGATCACTTTGGGATGGTAGGCCAATTGGTCCAATAGCTCAAACCCTGTAGCACCGGGCATTTCAACGTCCAGGAAGAGGAGGTCGATAGCATTTTTGTTCAGGTATTCCAGCGCTTCGGTCACATTGGTGTAATGTGCTTTTACCGATACGAGACCGCTCTTCTCACAACAGCGGCCCAGGTAATCGGCAGCTACCTGCAGGTCTTCAACAATAATACAGCTTAGGGGCATAGGGTGTTTGCGTTATAGGCTTTCAATCTTTCGTATTCGGAAACTATCAGTTCCTTACTGTCGGCTAATGTAGTGATAAGTTGATGATAAGTTTCTTTCAGCGGGAGGATGGATTGAACATTCTGGCAAAGCTCTTCAAATTCCATGCACTGCTTTTGAATGCCGGTGAGACCTGCAAAACCCATTGCCGGTTTTATCTTATGTGTGGCGCGTTTGAGATCTGAAAGATTGCCGGTTGACCAGGCCTGGCGGATCGTTTCCAGGTCATCGTCAAAATGGCTGAGGGTGATGGAATACACTTCTTCGATATATGGATAATCATCAGCGTAGAGGCTGAAAAGGTAGTCCGAGTCTATTTTTTCGCTGAAACTGAAATTTTTAGATGGTCCGGGCTGGGTCATAAGAAAATAGATTTAGCATTTATGCGTTATACCTCGGTATACCAGAAAAAAAATCATTCCGGTACCTATTCCAATAACTCTATGAAGCAGAAATTATTATATCTCGGGTGGTCAATTTACCGCGATATTGTGTATTCTGGGTTACACGAAGGGCTGAGCAAAGATCACCGGAAGAAGATCATCCGGTTCAACCAGTTCATTTTCCTTGCATTACTGGTGAATTTTTTTTCTGTTCTGTCTTATTTCTACCATAAGCTTTACATCAGCGCTCTGATCAATATCACCGCCGCTTATTTTTTCCTGGTGGCATTTTATTTCGGTTCCAGGCGAAAGTTGGAGACCGGACGTATTATTGCTATCGTGAATGTGAACCTCTACCTGATCGTGATCAGTTATATAGAAGGGCTGAAAGCGGGGGAGTACCTGATGTATTTTCCTTATTTCCTGGCGCTGACCTTCGTGGTGAACATGCGGCGGAATGCGCGGGAACTTTTGACTGTATATGCTATCACGATAATTTCATCATTGGTTTGTTTGAAGATTTGTCCCTTCATTAACGATATACAAATCATCAACGAAGCGCTCTATCTGCGTTTATATACCAGCAACCTGGTGATCAGTCTTTGCGCTACGATCGTTTTCTCCTATGCCATCCTTCGGGTGAACCGCGAGAATGAAGGGGCTATCATGGAGGAAAAGAAATTTGGGGATACCATCTTCAATACTTCGCTGGATGGAGTGTTCATCATATTTACGCAGACCAATATCATCGCGAGTTGCAATCAGCGCGCGATCGAGTTGTTTGAGGTGGATGAGAAACGGGAGATCGAAGGAACCAGCATCGAAAAATGGTTCGAGGAAGATCATATCCGTCAATTCGAATCCATTGAAGAGGTGGTGGCTACCGGCGCCAGGAACTGGCAGGGTGAACTTGCTTTTTCTACGAAGAATGGCCGCACATTCCATGGCTATGTGAGTGTTGTTCCATTTTCATATAAAGATACCCGTTATACCAAGATAAGTATACTGGATGTGTCTCAGGTGAAAATGACGGAGTTTGAACTGATGAAGGCGAAAGAGACTGCGGAAGTGGCTGCCAAGACCAAGAGCCGTTTCCTGTCTAATATGAGTCATGAATTGCGTACGCCGCTGAATGGTATCATTGGGGCTTCCAACCTGCTGCTCCAGGAAGAATATTTGCCGGGTCAGCGTCCGCATCTTGATATCCTTCAGTTCTCTTCACGTCATATGATGTTACTGGTGAATGATATTCTCGACTATCATAAACTGGAGGCAGGCAAGCTGGAGCTGGCTTCTGTACCGGTTAACATGAAAGAGTTCATCGAGAAGATCGCTTCACAATTCAGTTCCCAGGCTGATGCGCGTGGGTTGGAGCTCAAAACGGATATCGATGAAAGACTGGATACGGAGCTGATCACCGATGAAACCAGGCTCAACCAGGTGTTGAGCAACCTGTTGTCGAATGCAATCAAGTTCACACATAATGGAAAGATCACACTGGCAGTACGTCAGTTGTTCTCTTCCAGTTCACAGGTAACAGTTCAGTTCATTGTGATGGATACGGGAATAGGTATACCGCGCAACAAGCACCGTGAAATTTTCGAGAGCTTCACTCAGGCGGATGTGAATACCACCCGCAAGTATGGTGGAACCGGTCTTGGACTGGCTATCACCAAAAAGATCCTCAACCGTTTCAACAGTGATTTGTTGCTGGAAAGCGAGGAAGGAAAGGGAAGTGCTTTCCATTTTACTGTAGAGCTGAAAGTGAACGAGAATAAGCCGAGGTATATTCATGAAGAGAATGCCAGTCAGCTGGAGCCATTGCAGGGAGTGCGGGTGCTGATTGCTGAAGACAATCCCGTGAACTTATCTATTGCCAAAAGATTTCTTACCAAGTGGGGCATTGCCGTTAGTGAGGCTACCAATGGGAGGGAAGCCGTGGAACAATTCAAGAGAGAGAACTACGATCTGCTCCTGATAGATCTCGAAATGCCTGAAATGGATGGCGCAACTGCATTAAAAGAGATCCGGAAGCTCAATGAAACAATTCCTGTATTAGCGTTTACTGCTGCCGTTTATGATAACATGCAACATGATCTTATCCAGAAAGGATTCACTGATTTTATTCATAAGCCCTTCCGTCCCGGAGAACTGCATTCAAAAATTACTTATCTTGTCGCCCCTTTACGAGCATAGGTTCAACTCCTGAACATTTCATTAAACTAAATAAGGGCGTGCAACAGTACTGAGGTAAGTTGTCATTTTTTAAACAAAATGATTGTCATTACACGAATGATGCAGCATTACTGATTGTATTGTGGTCACATGATAAGATACCAGACTGTATTCCCTAAAGATTTTATCTATTGAGTTCTTTCAAAAAAACAACTTATGAGAAGACCATTATTAGTTCTGATGGCAATGCTCATGGCATTGTATTCTTTCTCTCAGTCGAAACAAGTAACGGGGTCCGTAACCGATAAGCGGGACGGTGCTCCGATACCTGGTGTGACTGTTACAGTGAAAGGCACATCAACATCCACAGTAACGGAACCTGATGGATCGTTTAAGTTAACTGTTCCGGCAAATGCAACCACACTCGTATTCAGTAGTGTGGGATTTCAGACGCAGGAAGCTGCAATTGGTAGTGGGATAGTGAACGTTCAGCTGGAAATTGGCAGCAGCTCATTGTCTGAAGTGGTTGTAACAGGTTATACCACTCAAAGCAAACGTCAGTCTGCAGGTTCATCCATCCGTGTGGCAGGTGATGAGATCAAACTGCAGCCTGTAGGTTCATTCGAGAGGAGCTTGCAGGGTAAAGTACCCGGTTTGCTGGCGCTTTCGCAGTCAGGACAGCCAGGTTCTGCTGCAGAAGTAACTATCAGAGGTAAGGGGTCTATTAATGGAACTAATACTCCATTATATGTAATAGATGGAATTCAACTGAGTGCTGCCGACTTCGCTACTATCAATCCGGGCGACATCGAATCTATCAACGTATTGAAAGATGCTTCCGGAGCAGCAATCTATGGTTCACGTGGTTCCAATGGAGTGATCGTGATCACCACTAAACGCGGCGCTTCAGGTCAGACCAAAGTGAACTATGATGGCCAGTTCGGTTTTTCGGAACTGCCGAAGAACAAACTCAGGCTGATGAATGCAGGTGAGAAGCTGCAATATGAATTTATGGCCGGCAATCCTTTTGGCTGGACAAGCGAGGATAGCGCAAGGCTTAGCAAGGTCAACAACCATATCGAAGATGCCCTGTTCCATAAAGGAACAACACAACAACACCAGGTAAGCGCTTCAGGTGGTAACGAGAAAACCCACTTCTATCTTTCCGGTTCCATCTTCGATCAGCAGGGTGTTGTGCGGAATACCGGTCTGAAAAGATACACGGGCCGCGCCAATATTGATAATACATTTGGCAACTGGAAGATCGGACTCAACGCCAGTTTCGGTTACTCACGCCTGATGAATACTTCCGAAAATGATGTTAGTACAACTCAACCTTTGAACGGAATTCGTTGGTTTAATCCCTATATTGAACTATATGATGAAAATGGAGAGTTCAACAGTGATCCTTACCAACCCAATCCACTGCGTGAAATGCTCCTCAGCAATAGAGCCGGAAACCAATATAAAGGCATCGGATCAGTATATGCAGAGTACCGCCTTCCCTGGGTTGAAGGTCTTCGTGTAAGAACACAATGGGGAGGTGATTTCATGCAGGATGAAACGAGCCGTTATTACGACAGGGCTTCCATACAAGGTTCTGTTGGTAGTGGAAATAGCGGCTATCTAACTAAAGGGTATAGCCGCTTCGTTCGGTTCACCGGAACAACTTCTCTGAACTACCGCAAAACTTTCGGCGATCATGATCTGAATGCTTCATTGTTCAATGAGATCGTGCAGGCCAGGCAGGAGAATTTCGGGTTCACCGGCTTCGGACTGATCGGGCCCTTGAAAAATGTGGCTGGTATTACTCCCGGAACCGCAACCAATGGATTCATCCCGGTAGTGAACGGCCTGGTTTCGCAAAATGCGCTGGTCTCCTATTTCATTGATGGAGTTTATGGATTCCGGAACAGGTATTTTCTGAACTTTGGAGCCAGAAGGGATGGGTCTTCCAGGCTTTCGAAAAGCAATCGATGGGCGAATTTCGGTCATATAGGCGCCAGTTGGATCGTATCCGATGAAGACTTCATGGCCAATACTGAGAACTGGCTTACGTCCCTGAAACTGAAAGCGAGCTACGGTTCTGTCGGAAGCCAGGGGGTAGGTGATTTTGAATCCCTCTCGCTGCTAAGTCCATCTGTTTACAACGGTGAAGGTGGTTTTACTCTCACCAATCTTGCACACGACATCACCTGGGAAAAGAAATTAATGTTCAATACAGGTATAGAATTCTCATTGTTCGATGCCAGGCTCAGTGGTAGTGTGGAATATTACAATAACCTCACCAAAGACCTCTTCCTGAACAGGCAGTTGAGCCGCACTTCAGGTTTCTCCTCTATAACCAATAATCTTGGTAAGATCCGTAACGCAGGTATCGAGATCGCCATCAGCGCAACGATCGTTCGTGGAAATGATTTCAACCTTACGATATTCGGAAACTATGCACATAACAAAAACAGGCTGGTTGAACAGCCAGGCCTTGAACAGAATGTGGAAGGATTCAATATCAGTAAAGTTGGCCACCCGATCAACTCCATGTATATAGCCCGTTATGCAGGCGTTAATCCTGAAAATGGCGAAGCACAATATCTGAAGGCAGATGGCAGTATCACCGAAAACTTTTTACAGGCAGGCCGTTTTATTGTAGGCACTACCGATCCGACTGATTTTGGAGGCTTCGGCGCCACAGCATCCTATAAAGGAATTGAACTGAATGTGCAGTTCAGCTATTCTTATGGCAATGTGTTTTACAACAACGATCGTTTCAATGTTGAGAACCCCAATTACTTTACCACCAATTTGGCCGCCGTTATGTTGAACGAATGGACCAAGCCAGGGCAGATTACGGATATCCCTTCAGGGTATAGCATATTTCAGGGGGCAACAACCAGGTTTGTTGAGAAAGGTGATTTTATCCGCCTTCAGAATGTTATGCTCAGCTATTCAATGCCGAAATCTATTCTTCAAAGAGCAAAGATCAATGCTATGCGCTTTTTTGTACAGGGACAAAACCTGTTTGTTTGGCATAACGTGAAAGGTTATGATCCTGAAGTACCTTCAGGTATAATGATGGGAGCTGTATATCCTCAACTTAAAACCATCACTTTCGGTGTTAACCTCGGTCTCTAAACTATTAAAACGAAGGAAATGTCAATTAAAAATTACATAATAGGGGCAATGCTTGCAGGAATCACAGCAACATCCTGTTCAAAGATCCTGGATGTGAATCCCGAGTCCCAACTGGATGCATCAACAAGATTCCAGAAGCTGGAAGATTACCGGTTTTCGTTGCTGGGGACCTACAGCCTTTTCCGCAATGATAATTACTATGGAGCATTTGAGGGCGATGCAAATGCATTCGGCCTCTTATCTGATATACTGGCGGATGACCTGTTGTCTACACGCGAGAATCTGCAAAGTCAGGTAGTGTTTTCTGATTGGACCTATGCTGCCAATGAAAGCCAGGTGGAAAAGGCATGGATCATAGGTTACAAGATCATCAACCAGGCCAATATGACCCTGGAAGGGATCGACCGTTTTGCTGAAAAGAATCCCGATGAGGTAAACAATATCAAAGGTCAGGCCCTGGCTATCAGGGGGTATGTACATTTCGATCTGCTCCGTTACTGGGTGAATGATTACAGCCGCAACTCCAATGAACCGGGCGTTCCCTATATCACTCAATCGGATTATGAACAGAAGCCTTCCCGCGGTACAGTGAAAGAAACTTATGATAAGATCGAGAAAGACCTGCTGGATGCACTTGCTTTGCTGGAAAACCAGGGTCCAACCCAACTTGCATATATAAGCGCAGACGCGGTAAAGGCCATGCTGGCAAGATTATATCTGTACAGTAAACAGTATGATAAGGCTATTGATTTTGCCACTGAACTGATCAATAATTACCCACTGGCATCAAAGACCACTTTTCCCCAGATATGGACAGACTTCAGTTATGATGAAGTGATCTGGTACATTGCTTTCGATGATGGACAGGGAACACCAGGTGGTAATGTATATACTCCGGCTCTCAATTATAGTCCATATTCTCCCAATGAAGACCTGATCGCTGAATATACTGCCGATGATATCAGGCCGGCGGCTTATTACGCAGTAAGGCCGGATGGTAATGATGAAGACCGTTTTGTGTTGATCAAGTATCAGGGTAAATACACTGCTCAGTTTAGACCTGATGGCGTTGTGAACTTCAAAGTGTTCAGGGTTTCAGAAATGTACCTGATCCGCGCTGAAGCGTATGCAATGTCCACTACACCCGATGAAGCTGCTGCCAATGATGATCTCAATGAGCTGAGGAGAGCGCGCATAACAGGCTATGCCGATGAAAGCTACAGTGGTCAGGATTTGCTGGACGCCATTGAAATGGAACGTCGTAAGGAGCTGATTGGTGAAGGACATCGCTTCTTTGACCTGAAGAGGAAAGGGGCAGCAGCAAGAAAAGTGCAAAGGACCAACTGTTCGGAGAATTGTGAGCTTGATCCCGATGCGCCACAATGGACATTTCCGATCCCTCAATCCGAGATCGATGCAAACCCTGCCATCAAACCTCAGAATCCGGGATATGGTGATTAATCAAATCATCTTTGCAAATAAAAAAGATCGGGCGCTCATTGTTGAGCGCCCGGTTCTTTTATATCTTCTCTATTTTCACCCTCACAGCTGCCGGCTTATTGAGCTCATACAACCTCTCCTGCATCTTACCCCACTCTTCATACAACTCTTCTTCTTTAGGTTTATTCTTCAGGTAACGTTCCGCCGGTGGACGCTCATTCTTTTTGGTAGCCGTATCTGCCAGCTTTCTTTGCAAAATAGCAATGCCACTGTCTTTGATTTTCCCATACGGTAATTTAAACAGCGTTCTGTACTCCATATGCCTAAGCTGGCGGAGATCAGATTCAAGTGCTTTCATCTTCAAACAATAGTCCAGCACTTCTTTCGCCTGACGGCTTTGCGGTGTATTCAACAAAGAAAGATTGATTCCTTCACTGAATTGGATTGCACTGAATTCTCCTGCCACACTATCGTTCAGGATCAACCGATATTTTCCATTAGGTAATCCGGCAACTCTCAATAATTCCGTATTGAATTCTTTTGTAAACGGCACCAGGTCAAGAGCCGGAACGGCGGCGGGAAACATGGAATAGGGCAATGAGCCAGGTTGGATGGTGAACTGAATTCCATTTTTCGAGAACGAGAGATCAGTCAGCTTGTTACCAATAGTGTTAACTACTTTCCTTGAACCGTAGCTCAATGAAATGATATTGGAAGGTGTAGCTCCAATTGTTGAATGCAGGAATTGATAAGCCATCGTGAAATGCCCGGGTGATGCGGGATGCACACGGTCCTTACCCACAATGGTAAAGCTGCTGTCTCTTGCCTGCATCTTCTTGTTGATATTGGTCATGATACTCCAGTAATCAACTGTGCGTAACCGGTAGCTATCAGCCAGCTCCTGCATATAACCAGCGCAGGTTTTCAGTGCATCATTCACGCCGTTCAGGTTTTCTTTCGGGATCTTTGCCGTTTGGTCGTAGATGCTTGGCTTTTGCAGGACCACTTTCACTTTATTATCTACCAGGTATTTCACGATCTGTGAGAGGTTCTCTTTATAAGTGGCCAATGCCATTTCCTTCTTTTCCCGGATACTATCAATACCATTGAACCTTGCTGCATAGAGCGGTCGGTTCACATCATTCATGCCGATCATGATCACGGCATAATCAGGTTTGTGGACCATAATGTCCGGTTGCATACGTGCAAGGATCCCTCCTGTAACATCGCCGGAGATCCCGCAATTGATGAATTCCACTTTTTGATCAGGGAAACGTGTAGCATAGAAGCCGCGAATATAATGCAGGTATTCTCCTGCCTGGGTAATGCTGTTACCTACAAAGCAAACTTTGGCGCCATCGGGAAATATAAGATTGCTTTGAGCGGTTAGCCCGGCCGGCAGCAAGGCCAGGCAAAATGCTGGATAAAATAATTTTCTGAGCATGTGGTGTGCTGTTATGTGTTGGATACAATGATCATTGAAGATACAAAGCAGCAGGATTCGCCGAACTCCAAATATTACCCTGAATATTCCGGGTATTGTACCGTTCTTTCAACGCCACTCATTTTTTTTAAATATATTGTGGCCATAGTTGCCCCGTACACCAAACTATTGCTCAACAGCCATGAAGCATAAACTTTATCCGTTCAGTTCTTCCTTACCTGTTCATTACAGGAAAGCCGTATGCTTGCTTTGCTGTTCCATATTCTTTTCTTTCATTGCCCGGTCCCAGGAATTCAGTTACTCACATTATACCACGCGGGATGGCCTCGCCAGTAAAGTAGTGTATTGCATGCAGCAGGATACTGATGGCTTTATGTGGTTCGGTACGGAAGCAGGGCTCAGCCGGTTTGATGGCACCAGTTTCAAAACCTTCACCATGCGCGACGGATTGCCCGACAATGCCATCGTCCGCCTGTTTGCCGATTCCCGTGGTCGCGTATGGATCATGCCTTTCAAGAACAGTATCTGCTATTACTACAAAGGGAAAATACATACTCAGGAAAACGACAGCCTGCTGGCAAAGATCAGGCTCACTGATTTTGTGATGGGATGTGAGGAAACCAGTTCCGGCGATATCGTAATTCTTGACAAGAAAACGATCTGGTCATTTACTGCAGGCAATGAAGTGATCAAATATCAATGTCCGGGAACACCCGATTGCTATCTCTCCAAACTGGTGGACCAGGATGACGGTGAATTCCTGATTGTAGATCATCAAAAGGTGTTTGCCACTAAGGATTTCAAACAATATGAATACCTTTTCAGCCTGCCTGCCAAAGAAGCTGGTGAAGGACAGTCGTTGGTCACCCGCGATCTTATCTGCTGGTATCCTCCCAGGAATATGTTGCGTATCCGGTCACTAAAGTATAAGATCGATTATGACATACCGGTGCCCAGTCTCAACACCATTTTGAAATTGAGTGATACCGTGATCTCTCTCAATACCAGCAGTGGTTCCTTCCGGTTCAATATTCTTACCAGGCAGTTTTCCGAATACTTCCTGGAGAGTAAGAATGTAAGCAATTGTTTTACCGACAATGAAGGAGGATCCTGGTATTCCACCGTCAATGATGGTGTGTACCGCCTGCGTTCCCGGCGGGTAAAGAATTTCAGGAGACTGGCGCCGGGCCAACAGAACTTTCTGGTGTTTGAATTGCAGCCAGACAGTAATGCCATACTCGTGGGAACGGATATGGGTTGCATGGAAATAAGAACTGATGGTAGCGGTGCGGCGCTGGGCCTTTCCAGGAAATTCAATGTGTCGTCTTTCAACAAGCCTGTGCGGGCTGTGATTGCGCGGAAAGATATGCACCTGCTCGCCAGCGGCCCCAGCGTGTTCATTAGCGAAAAGAATGTTCCGGTCCGTGCTGCCATGCATTTCGGTGCCATCAAACAAATGGATTTTCTAAGCGATAATGAACTGGTGCTGGCAACCTCTTCCGGACTCTTGTTGCTTGATTTCCCTTCTCTCCAATGTAAGAAAGTGATCCGGGAAGGCAGAGCCACCAGTATGCTGATCAGGAGGGATTCCATTTATTGGGGTACACTCACCGGTCTGCTGTTGCGAAGGCCCGATGGAGTATACGATGATCTTGGCCACCGGATCCCCTTTCTCAAAGGAAGAAAGATCAATGCCATCAGGGAAGCGGCAGACGGAGCCATATGGGTGGCTGCATTTGGTGGAATTGTGGAAATCAGGAATAATGAAATGATCAGGGTATTCAACACCAGCAATGGTTTGAGCAGCGAGGACTGCCGTACATTGGCAGTGGACCGGAACTGCATCTGGGTGGGGACCGATAAGGGGCTCGACAGGGTTTTCATCGATCCGCCGGGAAGTATTATTCATTATTCCACATCCGACGGGCTTGGTTCCAATATGATCAATACTTTGCTGGTGAAAGGCCACTACCTGTATGCCGGAACTCCTGAAGGTGTTTCCTATTTCAACAAAAGCACCATCAGTACTGATTCCCGTTGTGATCTCCGGCTGTTGAATGTAAGCATCGATGGCCAGTCCGCAACGCAGTCGGACGATTATGCACTCGAATACAATAAACGCAATATCCGTTTCGATTATGTAGGGATCTCCTACGGATCAGAAGGCGATATTGAATACACTTACAGGCTAAAGGGATTTGATACTGCCTGGCATACAACAAGACAAACAGCGCTTGACTTCATCGCATTGCCCGCCGGCGAATATTTGCTGGAACTTTTTGCTACCAATAAATTCGATGTGAAAAGCAAGTTGCTGAACATCGGGATACTGATCAAAACACCTTTCTGGCAAACAGCCTGGTTTATGGTGCTCCTGGCTGTGGTCATTATCGGTTGCACCTGGCTGTTGGTAACGCAAAGGAACAAACGTATACGTGATAAGGAAAGGGCCGGCCGGGCTATCCAGGATAAATTGCATGAGCTGGAGCAGAAAGCGCTCAGGGCCCAGATGAACCCCCATTTCATTTTCAACAGTCTCAATTCCATCCAGGGCTTCATTCTCGATAACGATGCAGACAGCGCCAATAAATACCTGAGCAGTTTTGCCCGCCTGGTAAGGCAAACGCTGGACAATTCGGCGCATCCGGAGATCTCTGTGGAAGATGAGATCAATTACCTTGGCACGTACCTGCAACTGGAGCAGTTACGGTTCAAGCATAATTTCAGATATAGTGTGAAAGCCGCTCCTGAAGTGAATGTATCGCAAACATTCATTCCCGGCATGGTGCTGCAGCCCTTTGTGGAGAATGCGATCCGCCATGGCATTCAGAACAGGCAACAAAAGGGAGGCTTTGTGCAAGTGGAATTCTCGATTTACCAGGATTTGCTCTGCTGCACCATTACAGACAATGGCCCGGGCAGGGAAGTAGTACAGACCATCAAATCATCTCAACATATCGAATACCAGTCCAAAGGCATGCAACTGACTACGGAACGTATCAACGTGCTTAACCTGCAGCAGAAAAGACGGATATCACTGGAAGTGGAAGATGTATTGGATGAAGCCGGACAGGTGGCCGGAACCCGGGTCAACGTTAAATTCCCTGTCAACCATTAATCATTACAGCCTATGAACATTTTCAATTGCATTCTTGTAGACGACGAACCACTGAACCTCGATGGTTTGGAAAAGATGATCAACCGGTATTGCCCTGAGCTCACCGTGGTGGGAAAGGCCACCAGTGCACAGGAAGCCCAGGAGCTGATTCGCGCGGCTTCGCCACAGATCGTTTTCCTGGATATCCAGATGCCCAGGGAAAATGCATTTGACCTGCTGGATAAATTAATGCCTGTGAACTTTGAGATCATTTTCGTAACTGCTTTTGATAATTATGCACTAAAGGCTTTTCGATACAGCGCGCTGGATTACCTGCTCAAGCCTGTTGACATGGATGAACTGCGTACAGCGGTGCAGAAAGCACGGACCAAACTGGCGGAGAAAGATGTGAACATGCGCCTGGCCGGCTTCCTGGACCAGATCAGGGAACGGAACGGGAATTCAAGGATCGCGTTGAAAACGAAGGAAGGTCTGATCTTTTATCCCATTAAAGACATAATGTATTGCACAGCTGAAAGGGCCTATACCCGTTTCACATTTGTGAACAGCAAGCATTTACTGGTGAGCGGCAACCTGAAAGAGTTCGAAAGCCTGCTACCGGAAGACAATTTCTGCCGCGTACACGATTCATATCTGATCAACCTGGACCATGTAAAAAAATATCATTACGGAAAGGGAGGATATGTTGAAATGACTGATGGGGTACCCATCGACGTGAGCTCGCGTAAACGTGCGGCCTTTCTGGCGAAGCTCAGGTACTAAGGCCGGTACTTAATGATGCCCGGCCTTAGACCAGTTGTATATTTTACAGTTCGCCGTCCCATTCCGGCGCCCCCTCTAATTTCGCTAACAAGCCTTCAGGAAGGAAGGGCCTGCCGCCACCCGCTTTCACACAGGTTCCGGAAAACACCGCTTTGGTAACGATCTTGTTGTTGAGGAGAATGGTTTGCCTGAAATGCAGCACTGCCTTATTTGTTTTGTCCAGCATCGGACTGCAGGTGACCTGGAATGTATCTCCTTTTTTGAGCGAGCGCACGAACTGAAGTGTGTAGCGCGACAGCACCATATTGTTTCCCTTATGTGCTTCTGCTTCGAAATCGAAATCCAATACTTCGCGGATGAAATCATGACGGCACCATTCCATGTAGAAAGGGTAGTACAATCCGTCTACGATCTGCTGCACATCGATATGCTCGTCTTTTACAGTATAGGTTTTTGAAAATTCCATAAATCTATTTTACGCCAACCATGGAATTGGTGGAAGGGTCCCATACTTTCAACCGGAAGCAGGCAATGATGTCTGCAGGATTCAAAGTTGTTGTTTTTGCTTTCTGTAATTGTGGAATGCTGGACATCACTTCAGGCAGGCGATAAAATGGAATCCGGGAATTGATATGATGGATATGATGATAACCGATATTGGCGGTAACCCATTTCCAGAAAGGATTCATCACCATATAGCTGGAGGAAGACATGGCGGCTTCTTCATAACACCATTCATCTTTTTCGCGGAAGGTTACGCCGGGAAAATTATGCTGTGCATAGAACAGGTAAGCACCGATCATGAATGCAACGAGGAATGGGATAACGGCAGCCAGTAACCAGGTGAACCAACCGAAGTACACAAAGATCAGTACACCGATGGTGAAATGAACAATTAGCGCAACCAATGAATCCCAGTGGCGTTTGGGGGCACTGAGAAAAGAGCGCACGCACATGCCGTACACGAACATGGTGAGGTATCCGAACAGAATGGTCAGCGGATGGCGCACAAACAGGTAGCTGCGTTGTTCAGCTTTGGAGGACTGCATGAATTTCTGTTTGGTCATGATCGGGTAGGAACCGATGCTGGCGCTGAAGAGTTTGCTGTTATGATTATGGTGATAATCATGGGAGCGCTTCCAGATGCTGGTAGGCGCCAGTATGAAAATACCGTAGAGTTTAAAGAGGACATCTGCGGGCAAGGAACGGTGCAGGATGGTATGGTGCTGGTGATCATGGTAGATCACGAACATACGCACCATGGTGAGTCCGGCCCCAATGCTGCAGGCGATGCGAAGCAGTGGATTTTCCAGAAAATAAATTCCGGCGAAGAAGGCCATCAGGATAGCCAGTGTAGAAAGGGTATGATACCAGCTTTTCCAGGGGATTTCTTTGGCAAAGGGCTTGGTGGCAAGTATCAGTTCCCTGCCCGATTTGATTTGCATGATTTGTAACTATGGGTTTTTTAAACTAATGACTTTTCTGCTGGGCGTTTATGCTTCCATCGCTTATGAGTCCAGAGCCATAACTCGGGTTGCTCCCGGATATCTTTTTCCAACCTGGCGGTGTGTAATGTGGTGATCTCAGTTTCTGCCGTATTCTTAGGTTCTTCGGACAATAACTCTGCCAGTATCGTATAATAACCTCTTTTCAGTCGCTTTATTGTTATATAAACGATGGGATAATTCATTTTTTTAGCAATCTTTTCTGTTCCGGGAAATACCGGTGTGTCCTGGTTGAGAAAGGTTGTCCAGATTGCATTTTCGGGCATGGGTGTTTGATCTGCGATGAAAGCAGTGGCGCTGGTGATGGATTTATACTTCACCATGTCTTTGTAGGTCTCTCTCATGGCGATAAGACCTGTGCCGAATCTTGTGCGCATACGGTACATCAGTCCGTTCAGGTATTTGTTGGCGAGCGGATGGTACACCACAAACAATTTTTGTTTGCAGGTAAGGCTGAATGTATTGCCTGCCCATTCCCAGTTACCGTAATGTCCCATCACTAAGATGATACTTTTCCCTTCCTGGTTGTAACGGTCAAAAATTTCCTTAGCCCCGGGGCTTAATGTACAATGCTTCAGCATGGATGATCTGCTGATGGTAAGTGTTTTGAATGTTTCAGGAAAGAGATCACAGAGATAATGGTAGAAGTCTTTGCAGATCCTTTTTATTTCCGCTTCCGATTTTTCGGGGAAGGCATTGCGGAGGTTTTGCATGGCCACTTTCCTGCGATAACCTACAATATAATAAAGTACAAAATAGAACCCATCGCAAACCAGGTACAAGACCGGGAAGGGTAGGAGGGATAATAAATAGATGAACGGTAGCGAAATATAATAAATCAGGCCTTGCATAAAGTACCCAATATAATGCATCTCTTTAAATTAGCTTAATTTATCATGGTAAACTCTTCCCAAAAAGAGCGATTGTGCCATTGATTAAAGCTACATGGGGCAGATTAATTGATTTTCTTAAAGTATAAATTCCATAATTCTTCAATTGGAACTATTTGCATTTGGGTTTCATCAAAGTTTTCCTGGCTTTCCTTGCTCCAGAGAAGAGGGTAAAAAGAAAATCCCTGGTCACCTTTGATTTTAGAAATATCATTCCTCCAGTTCTTCCATTGCATACCCTCATAAAATTTAGAAAGGTCACCTGAAAAACAAAATTGAAGAAAGGCGGAGTATGTCAATTGCAAATTCATCCATGATGGATTATCCGGGGTAAAATAAAAAACTTTACCCAGGCTGGCAGAATCCAGTCCTCCGCCATTAATGGCAAAGAAGCCGCCGATAACATCATCTGCAACCAATAGAAAAGGAGGTCTTTCTCCTTGCCTGGTGATTGATTTTCCCATATTCCAATTCATTAATGATCTTGGTAATTGATTAGAGCCGGAACCTAAGATCCTCAGCCAGCCACTGTCTACCAAAATGCCTCCTGTTTCATAAATAATTGCACCCATCGGCGAGTTTGTTGTAACCTGTGCATAATATAAAGCGCTGTCTGCAGCGATCTTGTTTTTGGGAAGGATTTCGATCGGGTTTGATGCGCTATTTATGTCTGATTGCAACAATTTCCATGTGTCAGATTTCTTGTTGATGAGTTCATTTAAGGGGCGCATTTTCATTTGCCCATAAGTTATGGATGTGCTTATAAATAGTCCAATGGAAAAAATAAGGTGGCGCATGGAGTTTATTGGATTGAAATAAAATATTAAGTGGTAAAATAGCGAGATAATATGAATCCTGGAGTTCTTAAAATAAAACGGGCTGATCAAAGTTGATCAACCCGTGCTTGTACCGCGTACGGGATTCGAACCCGTATCACC
>NZ_RCSU01000017.1 GCF_003991355.1 Pseudoflavitalea rhizosphaerae | reverse complement strand
ACATCAGTTACTGAAGCGTCAGCGATTTTCGCTGTGGTGACAGCACCATCAACAACCTTACCAGTTGTCACGGCATCATTAGCAAGCTTAGCTGATGTGATGGCACCGGCTGCTACAGCAGGACTGGGGAAAGTTCCTGTCAGATCGCCGCTGGCAGCCCCTCCTGGTGGGGTGGTAAGACCAACAGCAAGTTTATCGGAAGTGATGGCACCGTCAGCGATTTTTGCGGTGGTCACTGCTTCATCCATGATCTTGGTTGTTCCAACAGAAGTGTTGGCGAGTTTTGTATTTGTTACAGCACCATCTTTCAACTTAACAGCATCCACAGCGGCATCAGCGAGCTTGCCCGTTGTTACTGCTTCGTCTGCGATCTTCATAGTATTGACAGCTGAATTAACAAGCTTGGCATTAGTTACTGAACCATCCGCCAGTTTTGAAGTATTGATAGCATTGGCCGCTACAAATGGGTTGGGATAGCTACCGGTAAGATCACCGCTTGCTGCACCGCCGGGGGGAAGCGAAATTCCGGCAGCCAGCTTCGCTGAAGTAATGGAGCCATCGGCAATTTTCGGTGTGGTCACTGCACTGTTAGCCAGCTTTCCTGTGGTAACCGCTATATCATCTATTTTAATAGTAGTAATAGAACCATCGGCGATTTTTGAAGTGTTTACGGCATTGTTTGCAATCTTGGCATTTCCTACTGAACCGTCTACCAGTTTGGAAGAGGTCACTGCATTGTCCGCCAGCTTGACTGAAGTAACTGCATTGTTCCCGAGTTTGGTAGTTCCAACTGCTCCGTCGGCGATCTTGGCGGCAGTAATTGCATTCACAGCAACAATCGGATTCGGATAAGTTCCCCCCAAATCTCCTCCGGCATTACCCACAGGAGGCAGGCCGGAACCAACTGCTAACTTGGCTAAGGTAACAGAACCGTCTGCTATTTTATTGGTAGTGATCACGCCGTCGGCGATCTTCACTCCTGTTACTGAATTATCGGCAAGATGTATCGTAGAGATCACCCCATTGGCAATGGAAGGGTTTGGATAAAGACCGGTTAACATTCCACCGGCAACACCCGCAGGCACTGCAGCGCCGGCAGACAGTGCATATGGCACACTCAGCAATTGAGTAGCGCCCATATCTTTAAGATCATTTCCGCCATTAGGATCCATTTCTACCTGAAGAAACTTGGCTCCGCCGATTGTCCAGTTGATGGAAAGCAGGTCTCCGGTAACATCGGTTTTACCTGGGCCGCCGATTGCTACGGAAAATAAACCGAGATGATTCGTTTTAACCAACCTGGTCTCTTTGTAAAGGACCGATCCGTTGGCGCTTCCATCGCGAACGGTTATGCGCAGTTTGATGTTTTGATTAGGCATAGCTAATCCTAATGCACTGCGTGCTACACCCTGGTAATTCATCTGGCCTGGAGCCTGCCCAACCATCTTTACCGATAGCCATACGGAAAAGAAAAGCAGGAATGTCTTCTTCATAAAAATTGGATTTAGGGGGGGAGTTGTTTTACTGTTATCTGCCTACTTTAATGATTTTGTATGTTCCTTTTTTACCGCGACTACCATCATCCGGGAACAGTTCCACTTTCAAAGTGTATATTCCATTTGGATAACGCGCCAGATCGATACGCTCACGATAACCAAATCCGAATGTCTGGTTCTCCTTCGTGTACAATATCTTTCCAATTCTGTCTACCAGATAGATTTTCACCTTACCATGTTTATCGGTAAAAATGTTCAGCTCAAAAGGGCCGAAAGTTGGATTGGGGTAGATGCGCACTTCGTCATCCGTGAAATGAGGATTCTCAACAGGAATAGTCAAACCAAATATGTAGGGTTGCAAAAAGCCGTTTGTGAGAAAGAAATTATTACCCGGGCTCTTCATCGTATTGATCAGCGTAGCCTCACCTATGCTGAAATCCAGGGAGTAATATCCCTTTTTGAAAGTTCCTCCGGCCACATTGATAACATCCGGATCGATAGAGGGCAGGGCCTGCCCGGAAGCCGACACACATGCAGCAGCCATTACAGCTGAGAGCACCAGTGGTTTCATACGAATTGGGTTTGGGTAGAATAAGAAGTCTCCTGATCAAAAAAATCAAGGTGTAATTATAATCATATAAAGCCTCTGGTCAAATAGGATTTATACGAGATCAACATGTAATTCAACGATTATGTGTACCGGTTAAGTATTTGACTCACAAAATATTTCCACATTTATGATTCTTGTCAATGCGCTCGCATAATATACCGTGACTGCCTCGAAAAAATACGATAAAAAAATCCCGTCAATTCAACGGGACCTTTTTACAGTTCAATTGTTTATTATGGCATTAGCGGCCGATTGTACGGAATTGAATGCCTCCTCCGGCAGGCCCGCCCATCTTATTCAGGTTATAGGTGAACGTTAGCAGGAAATACCTTTGCAGCACCGTAGATCTTACGTCTTCAATGTAATTTCGATCAGCATTCCGGGTGACATCTACGTTTTGATTCAACAGGTCGAATGCAGAAATTTTTATCTCGCCTCGCTTATTCTTCAAGAACTGTTTGCTTAACGCCGCATTCCATAATGGTACGCGGAGATTATAGCCTTCGGTCAGCCGGTTATTAACTACATAACTGAAATCGGTAGAGAAAAAGAAATCTTTAGGTAAGGTCCAGCTTAGTTCAGATTCATAGGTCTGACTGAAATATTTATTGTTCAACTCAGGGCTTAACGCATACCTGACCTTGTTATAATTAACGCCGGCCCTCAGCGTGATATCCAGCATATCTGTAAGACTCAGGTCCAGGCTTACATTCGGGCCGGCAGTAAGGCTGCGGATCTGGTTCTCCTTTTGATTGAGCAACTGTTTGCTGCTGCTGTAATTAACGGACGATCCCAGCCCCAGCCGTCCTTTGAAAAATTTCAAAGGTAACCCTGCATTAACATTGCCGGAGAGGTTGTATACACCATTGGCGTTTACGGGTTTCGTGATACGTATACCCTTATCAGTGAGTGAATCTCCGTCAACGATCTTATTGTTGGTCAGCTGGGCAGTGAGATTGAAGAAGAGATTCCTGCCTTCGTAGGGATTTACCATGTTGAGCCCCAACGACAGCATATTATTGAATTCCTGTTTCAGGTCAGGGTTACCCAGGCGGATATTCAGTGGGTCGCTGTTATCGGGTACGGGTTGCAGTTGGCCTGCTGAAGGTTGATTGGTACTGCTCCTGTACATCAGGTTCAGTATATGCATTTGCTTGAATGTATATTTGAAACTGGCATTGGGTAAAAAATTATCGAAATCTTTTTTCAGTACAGAATCTTTGTTACCAGCTGTAATGGTACCGCTCAGGCTCGCCCTTTGCCAGGAGCCACCCAGTGAGTACTCGTATTTTTTCCCTTTGGAACGAAAGCGGATCCCCGCATCAGTGGTTCCATAGGTATTAGTATAATCATTGGAATAATCATCATTTACCTGTTCCTGTTTGCTGATGCGGTCTATATCCCATGTTGTTTTTTGAGAGCCTGCTTTCTGATAACTATTGCCAGCGCTGAACTCGAGCAATGACCTTTTGAAGATAGGCTCCGTGTACACAGCTTTTGCCTGATAGCTTCGCAGATCGGAGGATTGCTCATTGCGCTGACTGATGGTATCCCTGTTGGTGAGGTTGCCAGCGGGTTTGTAAAAGCCAGTGACAGACTGCAGTGTGCCATTGCCATCGCTTGCATTCAGGTTGGTAGAGAGGCTTAAAGAGAAAGTACGGCCCTGCTTCCTGAATAATTTGCGAAAGAGGATATCATTCTTGAAAGTGTATCCCTTTGTATGATCTGTACTCCTGTTGGAGCCTTCATTCACCAGCTTGCCATCGTTCTGCATTGTTTGGTAGTCCCTGCTTACATTGTTTCGCGTATCCTGTGTATTGATAGATGGAGCGATGCGGATGGAATGAAAGGAGTCAAGTGGAATATCCGCCACCATATTAAGACGATGGCTATTATTGATATTATCGGTTATAGATGATTGTTTGTAAAGCCAGGAGCTGTCGCCCAGGAAATTCTGCCTGTTGGTTTCCGAGGCTGTCCTGGGATTGTAGTGATTATAAAAATAATTGCCTGATACATCGGCTTTGCCGATCATATCATTATAGTTCACGCCGCCTCCCCAGATGGTGCGGATATTGCCGCTGCCCCCGGAACCTCCCTGCAGTGAGCTGGCATCCATCGTAACCATGGTAATGCCTCCGCCGCCTGCAATGCTGGCGCGGGCGCCGGTCATAGACATGATATCGTTGAAAGAGAACCCATCGGAGTTGGTGTTGTTTGTCATACCCACTAAGGACAGCCTTCTGTTGCCATTGAAGGCGTTCAGGTTGAGCCGGCCCTCGAACCTGTCGTCTGTGCCTCCACCGGCAGATGCCCTTCCGAACACCCCTTTGTTCTTATCTTTTTTAAGTTTCAGGTTCACAGTTTTCTGGCTGCTGCCATCATCGAAACCTGTCACCTGCGCCTGTTCACTGAGTTTATCGTATACCTGTACTTTGTCCACTGCGTCTGCGGGCAGATTGCGGGTAGCCATTTTAGGGTCGTTGCCGAAGAATTCCTTTCCGTCTACCAATATCTTTTTCACTTTTTCACCCTGGGCGGTGATGGTGCCGTCTTTGTCCACTTTTACACCGGGCAATTTTTTCAGGAGCTGCTCAACGTTGGAATTGGGCGCCACTTTGAATGAGCCGGCATTGTATTGAACAGTATCACCTATCATGGTGATGGGTGGAGCTTCCGCCGTTACCACTACTTCCTCCAGTGTTTGAGAAAGATCAGACAGGAAAATGCGCCCGAGATCTTTCTGTCCTGAAGTATCGCTGATGGCGAATAGCTGGTTGCTGTTGTGATAATTCACATGGGTGATCATCAGCCTGTACTTCCCGTTAGTCAATTTATCCAACTGGAATCTTCCTTGCTCATCAGACATCGTAAAGCCTACCAGGGATGAATCCTTCTGATGAAGAAGGCTGATGGTGGCAGAGCTGATGGCCTGTTTGGCAACAGAATCGTACAATACGCCTTTAACCATTCCATTTTTCTGGGCTAAGAGGAGAGAAGGAAGAAGTATCAGCGCAAGTGAGTACAATATTTTTTTCATACCAGTTCTGTTCGTGGGTTATTACCTACGAAAGTATTCCTGGATGATTCCAAAACAGGTTAACCAGTCTTGCTTTAATGTTAATGAAGGTTAATAATTCAATTATTCGTATACGCTGAGCACCACTTCCCATTCTTCCTTGAAGCGTAGGTTGATCTCGATCTTCAGGTTTTGTACGCATTCAGGGGCGGGGGTCATTTGAAAGCGGGTGGCGGTTGATTTGCTTTCCTGTTCCGGTGTTGTGTAGGAACCATTAAGAATGAATGGTTTTTGTCCTTTTATGCGAATGATGGTATTGCTGATCTGGTCATAGAGCTCCTGGTATTTCTGTCTGGCTTTATCATAATCGGTAGAGAGAAAGATGGAGCAGGTCCAGTTGGAAAGGGGTGCGGGTTGACTGGCCAGCGAGATCACACAGTGAAGTGATCCGGGGATCTGAACCTTGGATTGGTAATCAGCAGCGTTGCCGCTTTCCTGCAGCAGGTCGCCTTTGATATTCTTAAATCGGTTGGGGTAGTCTTCAATCACGCGCTGTAGCGCAGCATTGGTTTGATTGCTGAAAACGCCCTGAGCCGTTGCCGTTAGTGTTGTTGTTAAAAAGAGTAGCAGGATCTGTACACTTTTCATGGGCCGAGGATTTGCCCGAAAATTAGTAATACCTTTTTCCGGATCAAATAGGAAAAATACTATGGGGCTACATACAATAATTTCTACAAAGCCTCGTTGATAGTTATGGTACGCCTTGAATTTAATATCCTAAACCAATATCAATGAAAAAGAAGACTATGTACTACGATGTCCACCGTACTAAAGTCTACAGCGGAATTTACAGACCCACATTCAATCTATTTAATTTCCTCAGAAGTATTTGCTCCGTGTTGATGGTTGGCCAGTCGCCAATCAGCACACCCGGTTTTGCCAAAAGGAGATAGTTCCTCTACACCTATAAGCACTTACCTCTGAAACCACATTGTATGTGCTGGTCCCGGCCTTAGGGTCGGGACTTTTTTGTTATCTGTCACTCCTTCAGTTTTGAGAGCATAAAATCGGAGAGAAAATATCCGCCGGTTTTCTTACTGCCCCGATACTCTACCAAACTCCGAATCTTCTCAAGGTCCCGTTTTGCTGTTCGTTCAGACACATCCAGTTCCCTAATCAATTCATTGACCTTCAAACCCGGATTTTCATACAACAGCTTTATCGCCTTGCTCAATCTATCTTTTATCAGATCGCTTATCGTGCCATTTATCGTGCCATTTATCGCGCCATTTACTGTATCAATTATCGCGTCATTGATCACAATCGTCTTACTCTCCGGACGAGGGATGATCGTTTTAAAAATTCTGCCTTCAATAAACATTGCTCTTCCATTACCTGCATATTCTCTCATTAAACGGCTGGTTGTTAATATACCTGAGCCCAACTCTTCTGCGCGCCCCAGTTGAATAAAGAATTTAGCAATGGATGGGTTTTTAGGGAAAGGAACAAAATTGGTAGGGTCGATAGGGCCTTTACCGTGCGGATTATTAGCATTACTTGTTTCCACACGATCTGCATAAATGATAAATGTTGCCGGAGCAGCATTGGTATACTCCCGATGAATGATAAGATTCGCAACAATTTCCCTGAAGATGGTGGCACGAAGATTTATGCGTTGCGCTCCTTCCAGATAAAACTTATCTGGCAGATGCCGGTTTACAAAGTCCAGCAACATGTCATAAGCATCTATAAGATTGGATTGAATGTATAAACGATCGTCTTACCGTTCAAGATTATTGATCCTTACCAGCGCATCAATTTTATAATGCGGTATTATGTGCTGAATCACTTCATCTTTACCCAATAATAGAGCTGCAGCTAAAGTAAAGCCTTCCTGCCCGCTCAGGTGATCCTTCTTCCATAAACCTGAAATTTCCATCATTTGCTGGTTATCTAATGTCAGCCAGGGATGATCTGGATTATTACCACGAATAAGGTTTCTTATTTTAGTAAATAAATCCTGCTTCAAGTCCGTAATTCGCAAAGCCGGGTAAATCATACCCTCGGAATAATGGTTACGTTTTCGATTCGCCATTTCGGCAATCCGGTAGGGTTGCTCTACCTTAAAATCACCATCATTACTGCGATCGTAAATGATCTTTCCGGTTTTATGTACCTGGGAACTCGCCGGTACCTGAATGTGTATGATCCTGTTACCATTGATCTCATATACTTGTGGAAATAGAATAAATGGAGGATCGATCTTCTGCGGGTTATTAGAAAGATTAACCAGGTCCGTTACCATTTTGGAAATCGAACTTTCATTCACTCCTGGTACTTTGCCATTATCTTCAACTCCTAAAAGGATATCACCGCCATCCCGGTTGAGCATAGCGCAGGCGCCCTATACGTTCTAAATTCATTTGTTTGTTTTTTCATTTGAATTATTGACTCATCAGGCCGCCTGGCAAAAAAACTGACGCATAAAAAGAGATGCACCGGGCAAATTTAAACTTTCAGCATTCAATAGATAACAAAAAACCCGTCCAAATTTTGAACGGGTTCCTTTATCAATATTTTTTTAGTTAGTGCCGCTTCGTCCCATATTCCGAATCTGCCTTTCAATATTCCTTGGCATATTGCCTGGCATACCCGCAGGCCTTTGCGCCCTGTTATCTCCAGCCTTATTAAGGTTGAACATGAACGTTAGCATGAAATACCTTTGCAATACCACTGTTCTTGTATCCTGGATATAGTTATCACCAACGGACCTGCTAATATTCTGGTTCTGGTTCAACAGATCGTATACAGAGAATTTGATCTCGCCGTTTTTCTTTTTGAAAACCTGCAAAGCAAGGCTGGTATTGAGTAATGGAATGCTTTGGTTGAAACCATCTGTTCTGCCTGTATTGATCAGGTAATCGAAATCCGTAGAGAGCACCAGGCTTTTGAAGAAAGTATAACTGACGTCAGCAGAATAGGTTTGTGTGAAATATTTCTGGTCTTGTTGCAACGCGCTGGAGGAAGAATAGCTTACATTATTATAAGTAAGATTGGCATTCAACCCTAAAAGCAGGTTGTCTTTATAACTGAGGTTGATGCCTGCACCCTGCGTAAGCGCCAGTGTTTTGGTGAAATTCTTTACCTCGTATAAAACACTTCCGTCTTTGTTATAAGAGCCGCTGGTATTGAAACTCAAATTGCTTCCTTTGAATTTTCCTTTCAGCGGAAAGCCGAAGGTAACATTGGCTGATGTGTTATAAGAACCGTTCATATTCACAGGAACAATATATTGGGCGCCCTTTCCCAGCGAATCGGCTTCCAGTATTCCGGAAGGCACATCCTGAATGCTGTTAACAATCTTGTTGCTGGTATTGGAGAACTGCATATTGGCATTCACATACTGAAAATTCTGTACGTTGAAATTTGAGAAATTGACAGACAAATTATTCGTGTACTCCTGTTTCAATCCGGGATTACCATTTCGGATCTGCAGCCTGTTGCTGACATCGGGAACATCCTGCAACTGGCTACTGCTTGGCTGGTTGGTCCTTCCGCGATAGTTGATCCGCAGGTGCTGTGTTTTGGTGAACTGGTAATTCAGGTTGGCAGTTGGTGCAAAGTTGAGTTGCGACTGAGACACTATCAAAGTTGTGTCTTTCCCTTTCACATACCTGTTACTGATACTTTCCAGCTCGGAGTATTGCATGGCGCCGCCCAACTGAAAACTGGCATTTGTCCATTGCATCCTGAAGTTGGCGCCACCACGGTGTATGGCATATTTGTTCTCGAATGAATTGGTGAGGGAAGTGTTCACAGAATCGTACTTACCGGTAAGGTCGTTGTAGCTGTAAGATTTTGCATCTGAGGTACTTTTGTTATCCTGGAATGCGTAATTCACTTCTATCAATTTGTTCCTTCCAATAGGCTCAGTATAAGTTACACTATATTGATTATTGTTGGACCTGGTTTTTTGATTACTCCTGATATCCTGCGGGATCAACTGGTCCAGTGTTCCGTCCTCATTGTAATATAAGAAGGGAGCATTTGATCTTCCGTTACCATCACTTCTGTTCAGCGAATTGTTCCATCCCAGTGTGAGGGTCCTGCCAATCTTATTGAATTTCCTGCGGTAAAGGAGATAACTGTTGAGACTAAGCCCGTCCCTTTCATTCGTGTTTTCATTACGGCCATCGATGAACCTGAATTCCGGTCCTTTGCTAACACTTTTATAGGTAGTAAAAGTATCGAGCATGTTGGAAGTTGAATGCTGAACAGTTCCGTTTGACGTGAACAAAAGGGAATTCATGGAATCGATATAATATTCCATCCGCAGGTTGAGACGATGGTTCTGGTTCATATTGTCTGAGAATGCGTTCTCTACCTGGCGCAGGACTGTATCCTGCAAAAAGGTTGTTCTTGAGCTGGATTGATCTGAACGCGTATTGGATTGTGAGAAGAAATAGCTGGCAGTTACATCCAGCTTGCTTCCCCATTTGTCTGTGTAGTTGATACCTGCAGAAGTATTCTTAGTTATACCGCTTCCGCCACCGCCCAGATTGAAGCCACCGCCTCCTCCACCAAAGCCGCCTCCGCCGCGGCCACCACCACGACCTCCACGACCGCCGCCGCCAAATCCACCGCCACCCATGGTGCTCATCATCCCCATTCCGCCGCCTCCGCCGCCTCTCGAGCCAAATCCACCCATGCCACCGATCACATCATTGAAAGAAAAATTCTGCCTGTTCACGTTGTTGGAACCACCCAGGATGGAGATCCGCCTGTCATTATCGAAGCGATTAAAACTGAGACTTGCTTCATAGCGATCATTAGAACCCGCACCCACAGTGGCTCTGCCGAAGTATCCCTTTCTTTTATCTCTTTTAAGTTTGATATTGATGGTTTTTGAACGGCTGCCGTCGTCTATGCGCGTGAACTTTGCCTGATCGCTCATATCATCAAATACCTGGATGCTCTCGATCATATCGGCAGTGATATTTTTGGTAGCCATTTTGGGATCGGTGCCGAAGAATTCTTTTCCGTCTACATACACTTTTGGCACGTCTTCTCCCTGCGCTTTCACGTTACCATCTTTATCAACCTGAACGCCGGGTAATTTTTTCAGGAGGTCTTCAGCAGTAGCATTCACTTTGGTTTTGAAAGCGCTTGCCCTGAACTCAACAGTATCTTTTTTTATCTGTATGGGCGGGGCCTCCACAATAACTTCGTCGAGTAAAGTGGTCTTCTTATCCATGTAAATGGTGCGGAAGTCTATATTGAAAGAGTCCCTGGTGATGCTGAATTTTCTTGAGTAAGGCTGGTATCCCTGGTAAGTGATCAAAAGCCGGAAGGTGCCGGTATCGAGGTCTTTTATTTCGAATTCGCCTTTATCGTTGGATAATTTAAAGGATACAAGTGTTGAATCCTCCGCATGCATTACTGATACGGTAGCTTCCGCCAATTGTTCCCTGTACGTTGAATCAGTGAGTTTGCCTTTGATACTGCCCGGGATCTTCTGGGCCATAGTAGTGCCGGCTGTGAAAGTAAACAGTAATACCAGTAAAGCTTTGCTCATGGCTGTAGGAATAAATAGAATATAATAGGAATTTAGACGGCTGCCTTCCTGACAAACTTGTGCAGAGAATGACAGCAACCCAGGTTCCTATGATCCATTTCCTACAGCCAGGTTTAACTGAAGAGGTATTCTACATCTTCTCTGCTGAGGCTCTTTACAAAACCTTCATCATCTGTGATGAGGTCTTTGGCCAGTACCCGCTTCTTATCCTGAAGTTGCAGGATCTTGTCTTCGATGGTGTCTTTACAGATCATGCGATAGGCGAAGATGTTCTTAGTCTGACCAATACGGTGTGTACGGTCGATAGCCTGTTGCTCCACAGCGGGGTTCCACCAGGGATCAACGATGTATACATAATCGGCGGCAGTGAGGTTAAGACCCACACCACCAGCTTTGAGGGAGATGAGGAATACACGGCATTTATCATCATTCTGGAACCGCTGAATGGCCCTCTCGCGTTCAATGGCCGTGGTGCTGCCATCGAAATATTCGAAGTCTACGTCCAGTTCTCTCAGCTTTTCCTTGATCAGGCCCAGCATGCCCAGGAATTGTGAGAACACCAACGCTTTGTGGTTGCTGATATTTTCAGTGATCTCCCGGCCAAGCTCTTCCAGCTTGATGGAATGATTGGGGAATTTCTCGGATTCATTCAGGATAGCCGGCGAATCACAGATCTGGCGCAATTTCATCAGGCCCTGCAGGATGGTAAGCTGTGAGCGCTGGATCCCCTGTGATTCAATGGTGCCAAGGATTTTGTCGCGGAAATCATTCCTGTACGCATCATAGATATTACGTTGTTCGTCATCCATTTCGCAAAAGAGGATGGTCTCTGTTTTTTCAGGAAGATCTTTTGCCACCTGCTCCTTGGTGCGGCGGAGAATGAATGGGAACAATAACTTGCGAAGATGGTCTTTCCTGTCTGCTTCCCCGAACTTATCGATGGGAATGGCAAATTCCTGGCGGAAGAACTCGATACTACCGAGCATGCCGGGATTCAGGAAGTTCATCTGTGCAAAAATATCGAAAGTGTTATTCTGCAATGGAGTACCGCTGAGGCATAAACGATTTTTAGCATTCAGCAGGCTGGCGGCTTTGGTAACCTTGCTGGCCGGGTTCTTGATAGCCTGGCTTTCATCCAGCACTACATAGTCCAGGGGAATATCAACCAGCAGTTTGATATCGCTGCGCAGGGTTCCGTAAGTGGTGATGATCACTTCTGCTTTGGACAGTTGTTCTTTGTCGCGCGTGCGTTCGCCGCCATGATGGATATGGTAGGTAAGCTCGGGCGTGAACTTCCTGATCTCATTCTCCCAGTTGAACATCAGGGTGGTTGGACAAACAACCAGTGCTCTCAGCTTTCCATGATGTTTCCTGTAGTAATAAAGGAATGATAAAGCCTGGATGGTTTTACCTAGACCCATATCATCTGCCAGGATACCACCCCATCCGATCTCGCTCAGGTAATTGAGCCAGTGGAAACCATGCTCCTGGTATGGACGCAGGATCGGCTTCAGGTGCTCGGGCACGGGGATCTCGCGGATATTATTGAAGTTCTTGAGTGTTTCGTATTTCTCTTCCAGCTTCAGTACCAGTTCCTCTTCATTCCTTTCTTCATACAGCTCATCGATCACACTCATATGGTATTTCGATAAACGAAGCTGGTTCTGCTTGCCTTCACCCACACGGAAGAGAAGCGAGTATTTCTTGATCCATTCTTCAGGCAGGATACCGAGCGTGCCATCATCAAGGTTAACGAACTGCTGACGGTTGGCCAGCGCTTTCTTCACATCTGCGATGGTTACTTTCTGCTCGCCGAAGAGAATGTCCACGCGCGCATCAAACCAGTCTGTATTGCTGCTGATATGGATCTTCGTTTGTGGCTTGGCGGTATTGAAGCGGAAATTCTTCAGTGCATCGTATCCGAATACGGGCACTTTCATGTCTTTCATCGCATCCACGAAGAGGAAGAACCAGTTATTCTTGAGCACATCGCTTCCTTTCAATGCCAGTTGCTGTCCGCCTTCCGGTCTGATGAAATTGCTATGCAGCGCTTCCAGTTTCTTGAAGAAGTTCAGTTCTTTTTCTTTATCGCGATGTACTACCAGCACTTTTTCGCCATCAGGGATCACCAGTTCATCTTTGCCGCCGGCCTTTGTTTCAAAACCTTTGTAACTGAAGAGAGGCATGAAGATGAGATAATCTCCTTTTTCCTGGAGCACTACACGTTTTTCCGGGTCGCCATCTTTCACTTCACTGATCAGGGTTTGATCGAATTCAACATGGTACTCGCGCGTGAGTGGCAACACGAATGTGCGAAGCTGTTCCGGCCATTCGGACCTGGAGAACCTGAGCTTTCCGCCCTTGCTTTGGAACTGGCTCACCAGGTTCACGATCTCTGAAGTATCCCAGAGGAAAAGATTTTCATTGTGGAAGAACACCAGGCCGCTGTTCATGGTGTTTTCGCTGATGGGCACATTCTGACCATTCAGTTTCACCCAGGCTTCCACTTCAAAATGATCGCCGCTACGGCTCACTTTGAACCAGGGCGTGATGAAATCCGTAACCACGCCTACGGTGTGCAGGTTGGTGGTCTTGAACGCCTTCTTGCCATTCAGGTAAAAAACGAATGGGTTGGAAGCGATATCAACGAAAAGTTTTTTCAGTTTGGGGTGGAGGTATTCACTCATGAGCGCCTTTGTTTCTTCAGGCAGTTCATCTTTTTCATGGTGAATGATATTTTCCCAGATACCGCTGAACGGAGAGTTCCTGTTCAGGTATTTGGTGATCTCGCTGTCCTGCATTTTGCGGATGGGAGCAAAGAGTTGTTTGTCCTGCTCACTGAATGCCTCTATATTCACGAATTTACTCAAGTCGAGCTTTTCCACTTTTCCTGTAAATTCAGTGAAGGATTCATTGGCTTCTCCGCTGATGGCGTCGATGGTCCAGCCGGGATAGCTGTCTGCATTGAAATTGAATACAACGCCCAGCCTCAGCATCGGGCTGGCGGGAAGTACTTTTGCTTCGGAGTCTTCTGCAACAGGCGTTTCGGCTGTTACTGTTTCTGCTTCTGCCATTACAGGTTTTGCGCGCAGTTTGGCGGAATCCTGTGGAGATACGCGTTTGATGGTAGGGTCCAGAACGCGGAGGAAGGGCTTTCCATCCTTGTACGTGAATTCAAATTTCCCTTCCAGGTTATCAGAAAGCTGGTAGCCGTAAGCTTCCAGCAATTTGTTCTTTTCTTTATCCCAGTTGCGGATGGTATCGAAGTAGTAGGGCCCGTATGCATTCAGCAATTGCAGGAACACGATCACTTTGGGCAAACAGAGCGGATGCTGTTTGTCTTCGTAATCACAGCTGCTATCGAAGTTGCGTTCTTCATTTTTCCGGAGTACTACCTTGTAGGCTTTGCCATCGATGGTAACAGTCGCTTTTACCATTTCATCTTTGGCATATTCAATATCCGCACGTTGTGTGCGGAGATAAACTTCAGCTGCTGAATAAGCGTCCGGAGAGCAGAGGAGCCGTAGTGTTTTAAGATCGATGAATTTCATCTTCACTACGGTGTGACGCTGATCATACTCCACCTCTTCGGTTTTGAGCATGTTCTTGTCGAGCATTTCCTGCAGCTGGATGAGGGCTGCAGCCTCGTGCCTGCAGATATCGCCCAGGTTGTAGGGACATGCACAACGGACAGAGAGGTTCCGGGGGTCTTTGAACTTTTGAATGCTCACCTTATAATAGGTGCTGTAGCTATCGTCCTTCACACGAAAGACAACAGAGTCCAGGAGCTCATCGTAATCCACCAACTCTACATAACCAATGGCGTGGATCTTTTTGCCTCTACGAATCACTTCATCAGTTCCATTGGTATACACGTACTTAATGAGATGCGGTAGTGCCATGCTGTTCTTTAAGATTATAGTTCCTCAGCCCTCTTCAGAAAAGGCCAATCTGCAAAAGTAAAGGAAAAAACACGAGCTAATAAAGGCTATTATCAAATCTTAATGGAAATCCAATGTGCCCCCTTTACAATCAGTCAGTTGCGTTAGGGTATTCTAATAATGTGTTTCCGCAAAACCTGAATTTAACCATTAGTTTACTATTCAGGGAATTTATTACAGGAGAATGATTGGTATACAGTTTGACAAGTACCTTTGCAGCAATCCTTCTATTAAAGAAAAATTCTACTATATGCTGATCCGCGCATTAAGTATAGCCTCCCTCGTTCTCATCGTCTCCTCCAATGTACAGGCGCAGAAACTGAAAAAGGCCGATAAGGCCATTATGACCAATCTCCAGACGCATATCGCTTACCTGGCAGACGATAAGCTGGAAGGCCGCCGCGCAGGAAGCAATGGCGAAAAACTTGCCGGGGAATATATCAGCAAACAATTTGCTGCCGCCGGCCTGCAGCCCAAAGGACCGGGTAATAACTGGTTCCAGCCTTTCGAGATCAATGAAGGCCGCCAGGTGAACAAAGCCTCGCTTTTCATCATCAACGACAATCATCTAAAGCTGAATACAGACTATTTCCCGCTTGCCTTCAGCCCCAATACAACCGTGGAAGCAGCTGTGAGTACAGCCCTCGCCGAAAAAGGAGTGCCCTGGTTTACGGATCTCAGGAATATGCTGGAAGACAACAAAGACAATCCGCATTACGATCTCGAATCCGCCATAAAGGAAAAAGTGGGCATAGCAGCTGCCAAAGGCGCTACCGCCCTGGTACTTTTCAATACTTCATCCATTAAAGACAACCTGAAATTCAACGGCAAAGACAGGTCAGCCGCAGCTTCCATTCCCGTTCTCTACCTCACCCCCAAAGCAGTGAGCACCTGGCTCAAGGATGAATCCGGCACTTATGATGTCAAGATCCGTGTGGATATAGGCGATAAAACACGTACCGGCCAGAATGTGATCGGGTATATCGATAACGGCGCCGCCCAAACGATTGTGCTGGGTGCGCATTATGATCACCTTGGATTCGGCGAAGATGGCAACAGCATGGCGCCCAGCGTGAAAAACCAGATCCATAACGGGGCAGACGACAATGCCAGCGGAACCGCTGCACTCATCGAGCTGGCCCGACTGATCAAATCCTCAAAGAACAAAAACAATAATTATCTCTTTATCGCTTTCTCCGCAGAAGAACTCGGCCTCAACGGCTCCAAATATTTTACACAGCAGCCTACCATCGATTTGAAATCGGTGAACTATATGATCAATATGGATATGGTGGGAAGACTGAACGACAGCAGCAAAACACTCACCGTCGGCGGCTATGGCACGTCCCCGGTCTGGAGCGAGATCTTCAGCAGCATGAGCCCTAAGCACAATCCGCTTACCTTCAAATTCGATTCCAGTGGCACCGGCCCCAGCGACCATACCTCTTTCTACCGGATGGATGTTCCTGTTCTTTTCTTTTTCACCGGCCTGCATACAGACTATCACAAACCCTCAGACGATTACAATAAGATCAACTATAAAGGTGAGCTGCTGGTGATCAAATGCATCGAGAATATTGTTACAGCCACCAATACGAAAGGTAAACTGGCCTTCGCCAAAACCCGCGAAACACAAACATCCAGCTCAGCCCGCTTCAGTGTATCACTCGGCATAATGCCTGATTACACTTTCACCGGAGCAGGCGTTCGCGCCGATGGCGTAAGCGATAACAGGCCGGCACAGAAAGCCGGTATCAAAACAGGAGATGTGATCATTCAACTGGGTGAGCACTCCATCTCTTCCATGGAAGCTTATATGCAGGCGCTCTCCAAATTCAAAAAAGGCGACTCAACAACTGTTAAATACAAACGAGGAAACGATACCCTGGAAACCAAAGTAACTTTCCGGTAAGCATCAGGCCAATACCTGCCATCCATGAAACTGAAACTAGACTTCGACGATCTCGCAGATGATTTCTTCGACAATACCCGCTTACTGGGCATTGTGGCATCTGTAAAGAACTATCAGTTCTGCTGGCAGCTCAATCAATTGCTGCGATACGATTTCCGGATCAACAACGAGATCGAGATACAACTCTACAAGAAATCCCGGAACTATTATTTCTCCATCTTCGAATACCGTGAGCCCACCACCTCACTGGTGCATTATCTTTATCACAACCAGTATGATGGTGAATACCTGCTGCCGGAATTCAAACATCTCGACTTCCTCTGGCTCCTCAAAGGAGATATCGTGGCCGAAGATTTTATGCAACAACTGGTAACCGGCATCCGTTCCCTCTCGCCCGTACAACTGGTAACGGAGCTGACCAATGAAAAAATCAAGAACAAGGGTCACCTGATATTTTAAGTCTGTTAAACCGATTCATTATGTGGCAGGAAAAAAACAATCAACTCTATCGCCAATTCGAGTTCCGCAATTTCTCTGAAGCATTCGCTTTCATGACGCGTGTGGCCATTGAAGCGGAGAAAATGAACCACCACCCCCTCTGGACCAATGTTTACAATAAAGTGGAGATCTGGCTCTCCACGCATGATGCAGGCGATATCATTACGGAGAAAGACAGGAAACTGGCACAGAAGATCGATGCATTAGCTCCCGCATCCTGATGCATTCCATCAACAATTTGCAGGAAGTCCGGAACAGTGCGCAAGTCATATCTATTAAAACCCCGTTAAATAAACCCCGCGCCAGCACCGCTTAACAGGCCGATGCCGAATTATTGTGTACCTTAATCAACAACGTTCTCATGATGAAATACACTATATACACTTCCATATCAGCATTCCTCATCATTTCCGCCACGGCCTGCAACGACAATGCAGACAAACAGGCCCAACCCGATGATGAAACAGAAACAACAGACAGCGTTGTTACTACCGGTCCGGATTCCACACTCACTGCCGAAACCATCCAGCGCTTCCAGACCGCAGGCTTCACAGACTACGCCAAAACAAAGATCTCCAACTTCGACTGGAGTCGCTTCAAATACAAGAGCAGCTACGAACAGGATTCCCTGCTCACCCAGGATTTCAAACCTGCCAAAAACTATTACGCCTCCTACGGAACATTCCTCAAATATTCACCTGACAGTACACGTTTCATCGATCTCGACAGCTACAATATCGATATCCGCAAAGACTCACGCGGCAGACTTATCGGCACTGCCGGAGGTCCTGATACCGAAGTAAATCTCATCGACCCCAAATCAGGTAAAAGCAAACGCCTCCTCTTCATGGGACCCGGCGGCTCTGTTGAAGATGCTTTCTGGACCAGCAACAATGAACTGGTGATCGTTGGCACCCAGGAAAACGAAGAGAATGGCGGCAAAAAAATAACCGTCTGGAAGATCAACCTCGAAGACAACACCTACCATCTTTATGAACTCGATGATGCGCAGGCTGCTAATCAGCTCGCCGGTCAATGGAGAAAGGAGAGGTTGAAGGGCGTGGTGTTGAAGTAGGCTGCTCCCTGTTTCCTGAAAAACTTTCTCTTTGTTGTTATCAAAAGGGATATAGGTGTTTTAAGGCTGCGAAATACAACTGCGCGGGAGGATGTTTTTTTGCTTTTCAGGGTTTGATGGGCGGTGGTAATTTTATTGGGCTTCTTCGCTTGTATTTGCGAGGCCTTAAAACACCTATATCCCTTTTGATAGAGCACACTGATACGGTAAAAGTTTTTCTGTGAGATGTGTGCATCACTTCCCACCACGCTGGTGAGGGAGAATGGGAACAGGTGCATCAGCGAAAATAATGGCAGGCAGAGGCATTACATTCAATTGCCCTTAGTTCTGCATTAAATTCCTCTCTGTATTAGTTCAACATCATTATCCAACATTATTGCAGACTGCAACTCATCAGGGTGATGCACTTTTCCCCCTTCTTTTTTCTAAATGCATGAACTTCCTCCATGCGCGGGGAAGGACGGACTAACCAAAGTTTTTTCAGCCTGAATAAACAGGAAGCCTTTTCATTTATAAAGGCCCAAATGATTCATCAGCCTAAGCTGTTGCACATTCATTGTGCCCGGGGCCGGGAAGGGATATTAGATCCCGGCCTTCGAAACGTAAGCGAAGAAGCTGAAAAGAAATACTACAGCCCCATCCTCCCAACTAAAAGCTCAAAAAACATCCTCCCGCGTTGGTTCGTTTCGTCAGCCGGGATCTAATATCCCTTCCCGGCCAACAGCACATAAAAAAAGCCGGCTGGGAAAGCCCAACCGGCCGGATATAAATTAAGAATCTTCTTATCCATTCATGCTCGCCAAAAACTCCTGGTTATCCTTGGTTCCGCGCATTCTTCTGAGAAGTTCATGCATCGCCTCTTCCGTGTTCATATCGGTGAGGTACACACGAAGCAGGTTCATGCGTTGGAGAACTTCCTTTTCCAGCAGCAGGTCATCGCGGCGGGTGGATGATGCAACCAGATCGATAGCAGGGAAAATGCGGCGGTTAGCCAGGCGGCGATCCAGCTGCAACTCCATGTTACCGGTTCCTTTGAACTCTTCGAAGATCACTTCGTCCATTTTGGAGCCGGTGTCTATGAGGGCAGTTGCGAGGATGGTGAGTGATCCGCCATTCTCGATCTTACGTGCAGCGCCGAAGAACTGTTTCGGTTTCTGCATGGCGTTAGCTTCCACACCACCGGAGAGTACTTTACCGGAAGCAGGAGCAACAGTATTGTGGGCGCGTGCAAGACGGGTGATGGAATCCAGGAGGATGATCACATCATGTCCGCACTCAACCAGTCTTTTTGCTTTCTGAAGTGCGATAGTGGAAACCTTTACGTGTTTCTCGGCAGGTTCATCGAAGGTAGATGCGATCACTTCTGCTCTTACGCTGCGTTCCATATCGGTCACCTCCTCAGGGCGCTCATCCACCAGCACCACCATCAGGTAACACTCGGGGTGATTTTGCGCGATGGCATTGGCTACTTCTTTCAGCAGAACGGTTTTACCTGTTTTAGGCTGTGCTACGATCAGTCCGCGTTGTCCTTTTCCTATTGGCGTGAAAAGGTCCATGATACGGGTGCTGTAGCTGTTGGGAGTAGTGAAGAGATTGAGTTTCTCGAAAGGAAAGAGCGGAGTGAGATAATCGAAAGGAACACGGTCACGAACATCTTCAGGCTGTTTGCCGTTGATGGTTTCCACTTTCAGCAGTGCGAAATATTTTTCACCTTCTTTGGGAGGACGAACCGCACCATACACAGTGTCTCCGGTTTTGAGACCGAAGAGTTTGATCTGTGAAGGGGAAACGTAAATATCATCCGGAGAAGAGAGGTAGTTATAATCGGAAGATCGGAGGAAACCATATCCATCGGGCATCATTTCGAGAACGCCTTCGCCGAGGATCACGCCGTCAAACTCAATGTTGAAGGTAGTTTCACGGCGGTTTTGATAAGGTTTATGTTGATTGTCTCCATTATGTCCCTGCTGATGAACCACTTCACCGGGTTGTTCGCCTGGCTGTTCCCCTGGTTGTTCGATAGCCACTACATCATCTTCTTCAATTTCATTGGGTATATTGGAATCAAGGTCGATCGGCATCGGTTGTTCTTCAACCGGCTGTGCATCCTTCTTGCCACGGCCTTTCTTTGCCGCAGGAGCGGGAGCCGCTGCTGCTGCAGCTTTCTCCACAGATTTCTCCATTGCTTTCTTCTTCGCTACAGGCCCTTTGCCGGCAGGAGTTTCCTTGGTTTCTTTTTTCTTTTCTTCACCACCGCTCATAACATCAGCTTCTTCTGTGCTGTTGGCGGTAGTTGCTTTGATAACACGTTTGCGTTTGCCTTTTTCTTCTGCGTTGTTGCCCTTGTTAGCGCTGGCCAGGACGGCCTGTTTGTCGAGGATCTTGTAGATCAGTTCTTGCTTGTCGAGCTTTTTAGCGTTGGAGATTTTTAACTGCTCTGCTATATCCAGCAGCTCAGGAACGAGCATGTCGTTCAGTTGCAGAATGTCATACATAAAAATCTTGAGTGTTTAACACTTGATCAGAAAACCAATCTTTGTGTGTTGAAAAAACGATTTGAAATGAGTTATAATATTGAACGGAATCAGAAAAACTGACGAGTTGAGAGAAATCAGGGGCGACTTATCAGCCTTATTCCGGCACAATAATACGTCAAATTTGCAAAAAGCAAAAATTTTTGACTGCCCGTAAACGCTTTTTCCCGCCGGCTATTCTCAGCTCCGGAAAAAGGTTTCCAATCCGCTGAAACCCTGACAATCCGGGCATTACAAGGCTTTCAAACTGATACATGTTTACCCTTACCCGCGTAGGTTCCGGCCGGTTCATTTACCGATCCATTAACAACTGACCTGTTGTCACCTTTTCCTGCTCTTCCATTTTTTGCAGGTTCCCGCAATGGCTGTTCACTGTACATCCATTGTAACAGGTTCCGGCACCATTCTATTTCCCCTATACCGTAACGGTTGTTTTGTAGTAAAGGGTTTGTGTTGGATAAGCAAAATCCACTTTCTTTTCCCTGAATTTGTAAAGGATATCGAATAATACAGCCTGTTTTACATCCATGTATTCTACATAATCTGTGGTAAGGATATAATAGACTATTTCAAAATTGATACTGCTGTCTGCAAGCTTAGCTATATGTGCCCGGTCAAACTTTGCTTTGGCTGTATTCTCGATGATCTCTTTGACCATACCAGGAATTTCTTCAAGCAATTCTATCTGCGTTTCATAAAGCACTCCAATAGTCAAAACTTCCCGTCTTTGCTGTAAGCTTTTGTAATTAGAAAGCGCCTGCTTGGTCAGGTCAGAGTTGGTAACAATCAATTGCTCTCCTCCCAAACTCCTGATGCGCGTGGTTTTGATACCGATATATTCAATGATCCCCGACTTATCTCCCCATACCACATAGTCGCCTATTTCAAAAGGTTTATCGAAGAAGATCACGAAATAACCGAACAGGTCTCCCAGTATAGTTTGAGCAGCCAGTGCAATGGCTATGCCACCTACGCCCAGGCCTGCAATCATGGTGGTAACGTTATACCCCAGGTTATCTATGAGGAACACGATAGCCATTGCCCATATGATCACTTTCAGCACCAGGAGAGCGCCGTGCATTTGTTTCATCCGGTATTCGGTCTCATTGCGCCTACGCATGATGCCGGTAAGGAGGAGCATGAGCACATGGTTCACAACTCTTACAAAGTAGTACGTGGTCACAACAGCCATGGCTACCTGAAGAACCCTTTCCCATTGCGGGTTCCAGTGCAATTGTTTCAGGATCTGGTAATTCACGAAGATATAGACCCATGGCAGTACGAAGCGCTGGATCGAGCTAAAGATCACATCGTCGTACTTACTTTCAGTTTTGGTAGTGTAGTCAAGGATCTTCTTCAGTACTTTACCTTTCAGCAAGCGGATGATCAACCAGGTAAGGATAATGCCGCCTATTGCAATGGTATAAGCTAATACTGTGTTTCCCCAAAATTGGTATTGCCAGATTGATTCCATCTTTTAAAGCTTTTTATTGGTAAAGAGATTGACGGAAGGATTGAGAGGCAATACAAACTTACACAAATGCGCTGCCAATTTCTACCAGGAATGGATCGTCAGCTTTCCATCGCCATAAAAAGGCAATACATTGGCCACATCGGGAGTAAGGCAGTAACGGATATCTTTCTCCAATCCAAAGCCTGAGAGACGTAGGTAATGCGAAGCGTTATTCTTCTGCATGAAACCATACATATCATCTTTGGCTGCATCATAGAGCGTAGCGGCCAGCCTGGAAGAATCGCAGTTGATGGAAAAATGATCCTGTACACGGTTGATCACTGCGCCTGCAAAGATCGTGTCTTCCAGGTTCACTTTGTCTTTCCATGCCGCACAACCGAGAATCACATTTTGTTTGGAAGCCAGCAGGTAATCACAAACAGAACTGAGGTTAGGGAAAGACCCGGTGATCACTTCGCCAGCGCCTCTTTCCAACGCCATATGTAACAACTTGGTCCCGTTGGTTGTTGTCAGCACCAGCGTTTTTCCTTTGATGAAAGATTCAGGGTATTCGAAGGGGGAATTGCCATATTGAAGGCCTTCGGCAACCTGTCCATCACGCTCTCCGGCAGTAATGGAGTGGATATTCTTTCCGAGCTCGATGCATCTTGCCACGCTGTCTACCGGTATCACGCAACGGGCGCCATTGTAAAGAGCAGTGGCGATGGTAGACGTAGCCCTCAGTACATCGATGATCACTACCACAGTATTGTTCAGGTCATACAAATGCAAAAGGGCCGGGGAAAGGGATGTATGCAAAGAGGGTTTTACTTGAGACATGCCGGTGGCTGAGATTTAATTGATGGACGGAAATTTGCTGCAATTTTACGCGTTGTGTGTCATTAGAACAAATTTCCATTTGTCGCTCTCTGCATACTGCCTGATCTGGTCATTGCGTAGCACCAGTAATTTCTCGAAATATTTCCTGAGAAATAGTTTGTTGGCAATGGAGCCGATAAATCCGTAAGGGGCTTCAAACCGGAACACGTCGATCATGAGGGTGCCATTCTCGATCTGTTTGAAATAGTGCTCATGTTTCATCGACTTCAGATCGCCTTTCTCCATTTCATCGATAAAGGAAAAGGGACGTTTCATCTCCGTGATGGCCACTTTCATGTAGCGTATTCTCCTGAAATGGCGGGCCTTCCAGGTCACAGACTCGTGCAGCTCCATAAGCCCGGCTCTTACACCGGCAACGGCATCTTCGCCGGTATGGCTCATGCTCTTCTTATGAAAATCAATACTGCGGCTCAGGTCGAACACACGTTCTGCCGGAGCCGCAATAAATGTTGTTAGATGGATAATGGGCATAGGTCATTGTTTGCTGCCGGAGACCGGGGGTGAATTACCAGCAATAAATAAGCCAATGCTTTAAGCGAATGGGAATTTAACCACTTTCGCCTGGAGTAATTTATCTCTTACTTTAATGTAGATGATGGAGTCGGGAACAGCCAGCTCTGTTTTAACATAGCCCATGCCGATGGCTTTGCCGAGGCTGGGTGATTGCGTTCCGGAAGTTACTTTGCCGATCAGGTTACCGTCTTTGCCGGCAATCTCATAATCATGTCGGGGAATGCCTCTGTCGATCATTTCAAACCCTACCAGCTTGCGTTCAACGCCATTGTTCTTTTGTTGTTCGAAGATAGCTCTTGAAGGAAAGTCTTTGGTGAACTTGGTGATCCAGCCGAGACCAGCTTCCATTGGAGAAGTGTTATCATCGATATCATTTCCGTACAGGCAGAATCCCATTTCGAGGCGGAGGGTATCGCGCGCGCCAAGGCCGATAGGCTTCATGCCCTGCGGACCGCCGGCAGCAAAGATGGCGTCCCAGATCTTTTCGGCATTATCGCCTTTATCTTCAAAATAGATCTCAACACCACCAGCGCCGGTGTAACCAGTTGCGCTGATCAGCACGTTCTCCACGCCGGCAAATGTTCCTTTTGCGAAAGTATAATATTTGAGATTGAGAATGTCCAGGTCAGTAAGTGGCTGAAGGATCTTTGTAGCATTAGGCCCCTGGATGGCGAGCAGACAGGTTTTGTCAGACACATTGTGCATTTCAACGCCTTTGGTATTGAAGCTGCTGATGCGGTTCCAGTCTTTCTCAATATTGGATGCATTTACCACCAGCATGTACACGTTGTTCTCTTCGATGCAATAAACGAGAAGGTCATCCACGAGGCCGCCATTGTCGTTGGGCAGAGAACTGTACTGTGCTTTTCCGTTAGTGAGTTTGGATGCGTCGTTGGTAGTAACACGCTGGATCAGGTCCAGGGCATTTTCTCCTTTCAGAATGAACTCGCCCATATGGCTTACATCAAATACGCCGGCATTGTTGCGCACGGTTGCGTGTTCATCGTTGATACCAGAATAAGAGATCGGCATGTTGTAACCTGCGAACTCAGCCATTTTAGCTCCCAGCGCTATGTGCTTGTTCGTAAAAGGAGTATTCTTCATATAGCTTTTTTAGAGCTGCAAAATTAAAGGTTGCCCATATGGCAACCAATAAAAAGAAATTGTGAGCAAGTTTAACGGAAAGCGGGCGATACACAAAATGCATGACTGGACCCGCAGATGAGGAAAACCCTTTCGTTTTTTGCAGTCAGTTCCTTTAAAATGCCCACCAGGCGGCGGTTCCGGAGATCATTGGACGCAGCCATCATGGAAGAAAGAAAACCAGGCAACTCCTTTTCGTCTGACACATCCCTCCAATCAGGCCCCTGGGGAAAATACTTTTTCCAGGCGAGATCTACATCAGCGGCATTTTTGAAGCTGGCTTCCCGTCCAATGTACGCAGCCCTTTTCAGGAAAGGTTGAATATATTTTTCAGGAGACGAAGGCCTGCCGAAGCGAAGATTGCTGAAATAAGGGTTCAGGATCTGCCCCAGAGCGATCTGTTCATTGGAGAAAGAATCCTGAAGTGCGGCGGCCAGCGACTCTTTCGATACATCCCAGGTGTAAACCGGTATCCCATCTTTGCTGGCGAGCTTTTTTACAAAGCCTCCCTCTCCAAATTGTTTCACCGGGTCCATTACATAAGGGAGCAGAAAACCGAGCCTTCCTTCCGCCAGCGCCACAGTTGGTTTCAGCCTCTTCCATTTTTGATGGATCAGACGCAGGTCAGGGTTTTTAGGGTCCTTCGTATGCGGCACTCCTATAATTACAAAGTTCTCTCCTTCCACAATGAATGGGCGGGGATGATTGGCCCAGGCGCTGTAATCGCGGAATGGAACAATACTGACTTTTGAAGTGTATGCCTTTTCCGGCTTGTAATATTTAAGGCTTTTCCAGGCTACGAGGTAGATAGTGCCAAGCAGGGATAAGATGATAGCGATCATCCAAAGTCCTATTTTCAAAGTTTTCTTTTTCATAAAAATTTTTGAGTAGTTAGCGGGCGGATGCATTTGAACTGACCGTTTCGGCAGGGCATAAAAAAGGGGCCCTGCCACATCTGGCGCCGGACCCCGTTGTTCCAACTTCAACCTATTTCTAGCAGTCCTGCAAAGTATGTGCGGGGGGAATGCAGGCCTGTTGTTGCTTTCTGATTAAATTGCTACTTTCTTTACTGTGCTGTCTGTTTTCTCTTTTCTTTCTTCACGCCCTTTGTAGCGATAGTCATTATTCGGATTAGGATCTTCTTTTTGATTCGAATCGTTGGTGTTGATCTCTGCATTGATCTCAGTATCTCCGTCTTTGATCTTCAGTTTGAAATTTCCTTTTTTTAATTCTACTTCGCTCATGTCTTCCACTTTTCTTGGACCGTCATCTTTCGTCATCACGTATTCTTTTCCGTATTCGAGCCAGTGCCATTCGCGGTCCAGGTCTGCATCATAACGGTCGCGGCGGTTCACCTGGATATCGAAGTGCTCATACCTGTCCAGGCTGCGGTCCAATGTTACGCGTTTGCCAACAGGAACTTCAAGAATGAGCAATACTCCCTGGCTGCGCCATTTTTCATTTTTACTGATAAGGAATCCTTCAGGCAGGAAAATGGTATTGTTCTCAACTACGGGCTTAAAACTGATCTGGCTGGCGAGATTCCTTGCAACTTCGGGTGTACGTCCACGTGACATCTTCACCAGTTTTGCGTGGTAAACGGAGTCCGGACTTTTCACCACTTTCACTCTTACCATGCTGATGAGGAGGGTATCCGGATTCACTGCATAGAAAGGCCAGTCCTCATCTGAATCGAATCCAAACCAGTCGCTTGAGTAGAAGCGTTTATCCTGTTTGATATCCACCAGCATCTTGCCATTTGTACTGGTAAGAGGGATAGCATCTTCATATACTTTTTCGTGTGATCTGAAATTACGGGCGATCAGTCCACTCAAAACGATCACACAGATCAGCCCGATGGTCCAGAGTGTTCCGAATGCAAATCCGATGTATTTGTTCTTCTTCACACCAGCGATATTGCGGATCAGCCAGGTGAGAATACCAACAATAGGAATACCGAGGAAAAGGATGAGCGACAACCAGGCCAGCACTTCCTGTTTGAATCCTTCCAGGATGAATGCTTTCAATGGGAAAATATTGAAGCCTCCGAAGAGCACCCACATCATTGCAACGAAGAGGGCAACAGCAATACCACCGGCAATCAGCATGAAGAGCGCTTTGAAGATCACGCCGATGGCATGTCCCAGGCCGGAGCCCTGTACTCTTGAACTTGCTTCTCCTGTATATGTTTTGAATTGTTCTCCAGCCTCTTTTCCGAACTCCTGTGCTTTGCTTCCGAATTGCTGGGCGGATTGTTTTACTTCCTGCCCCCATTTTTCAGCTTTCTGTTGAAAGCCTTTCAGATCTTCTTTTACTGTATCGGCAATGGAATTGATATCTACTCTTTCTCCACGCATTTCCAGTTTCTCGGATGCTGTAACGGCCACCGGTACTGCTATCCAGAGGATCACATAAGTGATGAAGAGGGTCCAGCCGAGAGAGCCTGTGATAAATTTAGGTCCCCAGAAGCCCCAATCGTTCCAGAAGAAATCAAAAGGACCGGATACCAGCGCCAGGATCAGCGGGAGAGCGAATATCAGTCGGGGGATCCAGGTGTCGATATGGAAATAGGCTGCCAGGCCACCTGCTACACCGGCAATCACTTTATCATCACTGCTTCTGTATAAGCGTTTGGTGATATTGGTCTGCACTGACTTTCCGGGGACCACGATCCAGAGGATGATGTACACCCAGAACAATGGCGCCATCAGAATCACGAAAATGATGCGGAGGATCACGGGATCGATGCCGAGATAATTGGCAAGACCAGAGCAAACACCACCGAGAATCTTATCATCCGTATTGCGATAGAGACGGCCGCGGCCGGTGGCATACTGTTGTGATCCGGCACTCTGAGTGGATTGTTGCTGTGATTGCTTAGACTCTTCGCCAGTTGTTTCCTGGCCGGGGCTACCGCCCTCGTCTTCAAAATCTTCGGGCCGGCCAATGCTGGCGATCACATTATTCACGTCCTGATCGGTAATGCAAACAACACCTTTCTTCAGTCTTTCGGAGAACAGCTCAGCGATGCGGCTTTCGATATCATTGATAATTTCATCACGTCCTTCCTCCCGGGCGAAGTAGCTGCGCAAACTATCTATGTATTGCTTCAGCAGATCGAAGGCGGTTTCCTCGATGGGGATCACCCTGCCCTGGAAATTTATATTGATGACCTTTTTCATTGTTCAGCTATTTGACGGTTGAAGTGTTAGTTGGAATTGTTGGGATCAGGTTCAATGGCATTAGCTCCTGCGGATGAAGTAAGAGAATCCTTTTTGCTGGCCAGTGTGTTGACGGCATTGGCCAGCTCATTCCAGGTGGCTTGCAGCTCCATATAAAACTCATCGCCTTTTGGAGTGAGGGAAAAATATTTGCGCGGAGGCCCCGAATTGCTTTCCACCCAGCGGTAAGTGAGCATGTCTGCGTTTTTCAAACGGGTTAGCAAGGGGTAGAGCGTTCCCTCAAGGATCTGCAGGTTGGCGCCCCGCATCTCGTCTACAATATCACTCGGGTAAGCTTCACCCCGCCTGATAATGGAGAGAATGCAGAACTCCAAAATCCCTTTGCGCATCTGGCTCTGTGTATTCTCGATATTCATACTTGATCTTTTTTGCCCCGAAGGGCTGGCTATACTTGAATGCTTTATCTGTAAAGAGCAAAAGTAACGGGAGTAATCTCATCTTCCCAGCCAGAAATTCTTTCTACGGCTGAAACTGTTTTGATGTCTTTTTCTGCTGGTTCGTTTTCTTCGATAACTTCTTCGGTTGCGGCGGCAGGGCCGGAGATTGTTTGTTGATCATCCATGCCGGCGGTCAGCAGAGAAGTCAATAATAAAACAACCAGTGCAACTTTTACTAACATATGCTTTGGAATGGTCAATATTTGGTGAGATCGATCATTCACAACACAAACATACGTCTAATTTTAGTACTATGCAACACATAGTACCTTCTTTTTACAGGTAATTTTCATAGGAGAGTAATAAGTTTTGCCTGAAATGCAGTCTGGTACTGAATTTACATTTTACAGAAGGGTCGGGATAATTTTGTTCGAAATCAATGGATGGTCTGAAAATGGGGCTGAGCGGTAACAGCGGAGGCCTGGGAAATGCAGAAAAAGGCTGATTGATCCCGGAATCGAATTTCAAATCATAGCCAGTTCTATCTCAGCGTAACAATATTCTGAACTTTTTGCCCGCCAGTGCCCTCCACCACTAAATTGATATTTTGGCTGGCGGCGCCATTAGCGGTAAACTGCAGTTGATTTGTTCCCTTTTGAAGTGGGATCCTTGAATAATAGATAGTATGGGGGAGACTTTGCCAGTTACGTGTATCGGCTTTTTCTGTTGCGAAACTGAAAGCCTGGATCGCCAGGGCGATGGCTTCCTTCGTGTCTTTATTCTTATCATCGCTCTTGGGACGTGCTGCCAATTCCGCCAGTTTCTTCACAACAAGCCGCGCAAGTGCAGTGCTCATTTCTTTTAAAAATCTTTCGCGAAGCGTTGTAAAAGCGAGGGTATTGATATTTTGTGCCTGCTCCAGTGAATATTTTTGATTGTTGAGTGTAACGGTAGCGCTCCTGTAATACATGGGTTGTTCAACATATCGCGGGAAGGCAACACGAAAAGAGCGAAGATCAGCGAGACGAAGGTCTGCGCTATTGATATTGTAAGCGCTGAAGTTAAAAGGAATATTGAAGGAGCCGGAGGGATCTACGAATGCGAAGTTGCCGAGGCCATCTTTGGTGAGTGCGAAGAAAAAGTTCTGTTCCTCTTTTACCGGCGCCAATCCATTTTCCCAGAAGAGCACCAGTTCACCGCCGGGTGGATCAGGGTATTTCTGATAGCTGGTGTTCATCAGCCTTTCATAACGTCCCAGTTCATCCGAAAATCCCATTTTGTCGGCAGCGCGGAGCAGGTCCTGCTTCAGTTGCTGCGGAATTGGCACTCCGTAATAGCTGTTGTTGTTCTTCAGATAGAGGTCAACAGAGTTTCGATAAGCGATGAAGGCATTGTTCCAGTCCTCATTCTGCTGGTAGACGATTCCCTGCATCATGAGGGAGAAGGCATCATCATTGTATTTGTTATCGCTTTTGGTTTTGTCCTGCAGCTCGTAGTTGGATAGGCTGATCCTTCTGGCTTCCACCAGGGCTTCGCCGGGCTTGCCGAGGTAGAGATAGTTGAGTGCTTTGTAATAATGCAACATGAATTTTTCGAAAGCCTCTCCCTTATAGGTCTGCATCATGGGATTGAGCAGTGTTCCCAAAGCCACGTCGGACGCGGATGTGCGTACATCTTCCATGAAGATATCGGCTTCGTTGAAATACCTGTTGCTGGAGTCGTACTGTTTCAAGAGGTGCGCCATCTTACCTTTCTCGAACAGGTAGAGCAGCCGGTTGCGATTTGCCCGCAGGATCTTTGTTTTCTCCAGGGTAGCTTCAGCAGCTGTATAATTGTTGTTGCGCATAGCCGCATAGTAATCGGCGATGCGTTGATTGTAAGTAACGCAGGAAAATAAAAAGAGCATCAGCGGAATCAAAGCCAATGCTCTCCTGTTATTATAAGGTAATTGCTGCATGAACAGGCTCCGGATTTTCTACTTTAGTTCTTCACGTGTTTGGCAATCTTCTTATCACCAATCCAAACTACTTCATTGGTCTCGATATTAGTGAGCTCGAGATTCACCTGGTAGTAAACCACTTTGTTCCTTTTCTGAGAGTCAACGATGGAGTTGATGGAGCCCTGGAGGATATAGTCTGCGCCCTGTTCCATTCCGAATTTCTTCATGGAAGAGGTGGATGCGTTTGTTTGCTGGTCTGCTTTTTCAGCGCGGAGCTCTTCTCTTTTCTTTCCACCCTGCACCAGTCTGACACGACCGGATTGAATGAATGACTGCTCTACATCTTTCACAAAAGTTTCCGCTTCGATATGTTCGTGGCTTTTGTTGGTAACGAACCCTACGATCACAACGGGTTTTTGCCCTTTATGCGCTTCCAGGTGATCGGCAACCCATTTGTTGTTGAGAATGGTTTGTGTCATTTCTTCAGCAACGAGCCTGGAATCTGTATTGTTCCAGCGGCCGCTGAGGTCAACCTGCTCATTGGGGTCGATGCGGGTTACTTTGTGGGCACAGGATACAGTAATAACACTTACAGCAGCGAAAGCTGTAAAAGCCAACAGAACTTTCTTCATATTGATATTATTTATACAAAAGGATTTGTGATGAGTACTACGTTTGTGCGGTGCTGAAAGTTACCACCACCAGGATGCAAGGCCAACGGCTGTTGCGAGCGGGAGTGTATTCCAGAAATAATTATTCCAGTTACTGCGGTAACCATGACGGTAATAACCGGGGTAGTAATTATTGTAATTGTAATAGCCTCCGTAGCCGTAGTAAAAGTCGTTATTCCAGCGGGCCCTCTCCATTCTCAGTTCCCTGCGGAAGGCTTTACGTGCTTCCCTGGCTTCGCGTTTATCTGCCAGGAAGTCGATTGCCTTATAGGTTTCCTGCGGAGTAGTGCCATGCCATGTATTGATGGAATCGGCCATGCGCATATAGCGCTGCTGGCTCTCCATGTATCTTGGATTCTGGTCAGGAGCGAGATGCTGCGCTTCAGCCGTTAAAGCCAGCGCTACAAAGGCGAAAAGTGGGAGTAATACTTTTTTCATAGCCTTTCTTTTTAGTTAATTGAACAATACAAAGCTAGTTCGAAATCCGTTAACCGGCAGTTAAATCAGCCCAGCTGTTTGAGTTTCAACCAAATGGGTATTTTATTTCTAACCTATTCATTACTAAGACAACAAGATACCGGTTTACCCCTATTTTTTCAATCCTATTTCACGAAGTCTTTCATCCAGGTACTCTCCGGCCGTTGCGTCCGGGTATGCCTTGGGGTGAGAGGCATCCACACAACTATCGAGCGCCGCCAGGCTCATTTCACTTTTTGGATGCAGGAAAAATGGAATGGAAAAACGGGATGTATGCCATTTGTCGCGCGGCGGATTCACCACACGATGGGTGGTTGATTTTAGTTTGTTATTGGTGAGCCTTTGAAGCATATCGCCCACATTTACTACAATCTGTTCTGGCAAACTGGTAACACCCACCCATTCATTTTGCTTGGTGAGGATCTGTAACCCGTCTGCGGAGGCGCCTACCAGTAAGGTGATCAAATTGATGTCTTCATGCTGCTCCGCCCTGATAGCAGATTTCGGCTCCTGCGTGATGGGCGGGTAATGAATGGCGCGAAGGATCGAATTACCATTATGGATATGCGTATCGAAATAATTTTCATCCAGGCCCAGGTATATAGCGATGGCCCGCAGCAATGCCTTGCCGGATTTTTCAAAAGCCCTGTAAGCCTTCTCGAACGTGGCATTGAACTCAGACACCTCATTTACTTTTACATTATCAGGATACTCTGACTTCACAGGATCATTGTCTTCAACGATCTGTCCATATTGAAAAAATTCTTTCAGATCAGGCGCCTCGCTTCCCTTTGCATGTTCTTTGCCAAAAGAAGTATAGCCGCGCTGACCCGCCAATCCGGGTACCTCATATTTCTTTTTTGCATCCAACGGCAATGAAAAGAATTGCTGCACATATTTATAAAGATCAGAAATCAGGTTGTCAGGGATACCGTGGTTCTTCACCGCTACAAAGCCAACATCTTCGTATGCTTTACCTAACTGGTTCACGAAGGATCTTTTTAATTCAGGATCGCCGGAGGTGAAGTCGGCGAGATTTACTACCGGTATTGCCATAAAATAATATTATGTGGGTGGATGATGCACTTGAGAAATCAGGTGCGGGAGAACAAGTTACGAAAAAATAAGATGTTTTTGGGCGGCCGCCGGGGGATATGAAAACGAGGGCTGAAGAAACAAACCAGCGCGGGAGGATTTTTGATGAGCTGTTTGTTGGTTGGGTTGAGCTGTTGAGTTGAGCCGGGCTTTTTCGCTTATGTTTCTTAGGCCCTGTTTTCATATCCCTCCGGCGGCCAATCCAGAAAAAGTGCAGCAGATTTAATTGTATGCTTGTTGGGCGCACGATTTCTCAGTGCATCGGAGGGAGGGAGAGGGGGAACAGGTGCATCTGTGAAAGTAATGGGAGGAAGGAGTTTATTTTTTTGGAGAGGGCCTGGCGTTGGTATCATAGGATAGCGCAGGAGCAGCACAATCAGGATATCAACACTTCCGGTTATTGATCCTGGTTAGTAACTGCCCCTGCGCAGAATTCATGGCTATACTTTATTTATGCTGAGTGTGTGAAAACATTTAAAGAGGTTAGGGTAGGTTGATAAGTTTTTCGATTATTTCCTTTTCGATGGGATCTATGTCCATGAGAGCATAGGTTTTTACTTCATTGATCATTACTTCGTCGAGAATGCCTACCACATCACGGTAAGCCGATTCATCGAGAGGTTTGATCATGAGGATCAAGTCCTTGCTGCCATTGGATTGTTGGCTATTGAGATTTGATTTTTTCTGGCGGATCACTTGTCCGAAACCGTTAGCAATATCGAAATTGGTGGTTCCGTAAGCTTTAGTTTGAATGGCATCTTCGAGTTTGCCGTGGTAGTAGAATACTTTGTTATGGTCCAGTAAGATGGCTGTGAGTGAGCCGCTCTCCGGCGAATAGGAGTGAGGACCATCGGCAGGCATGTGCAGTTTGGAAGCTACGGGCTCGGACATGCTGGTGGAGAAAATGAAAAAGGTGATCAGCAGGAAGCCAAGATCTACCATGGGCGTGAGGTCTACGCGGGTGGATCCTTTTTTACTACGGCGAACACCGGCACCGCCAGGGTTCGTCGCCATGTTTATTTCGGCCATATGCAGGAGTTTTGAATGAGATACGGGACGATGATTTTTCCATAAGTTTTTTCTATTGCGTATATATCGGAGAGTGGCAGCCGCTCGCCTCCCGGCGAGTGGCTTCTATTTGTTCGCCTCCGGCGAACACCGCGTCGCCGGGAGGCGACAAAATACCGGTCACTCGCCGGAGGCGAGCGACTGCTCCCCGATACTTCATCAGGCAAACAAAAAAGCTGCACCGGTTGGGTGCAGCTTTGCATTATTCTTCTTTTTACAATTAAAATTCAGCGTTCTTCGGCGTGCGGGGGAATGCAATCACATCGCGGATATTAGTCATGCCGGTAACAAAGAGTACCAGCCGCTCAAAACCAAGTCCGAAGCCGGCGTGAGGCACAGTGCCGTAGCGGCGTGTGTCAAGGTACCAGCTCAGTTCTTCAGCGGGAACATGCATGTCTTCCATTCTTTTTGTGAGAACATCAAGGCGCTCTTCACGCTGAGAACCACCAACGATCTCACCGATGCCGGGAGCGAGGATGTCCATCGCAGCTACGGTTTTGCCATCATCGTTCACACGCATGTAGAAGGCTTTGATGTCTTTCGGATAGTTGGTAACTATCACTGGTTTCTTGAAATGCTTCTCTACCAGGTAACGCTCATGCTCACTCTGCATATCGATCCCCCATTTTACTTCATACTGGAATTTCTTTTTCTTGTATGCAGGAGATTGCAGGAGGATATCGATGGCTTCGGTGTAGGTAACGCGCTCGAACTGGTTGTTCACTACAAAGTCGAGTTTTTCCATCAGTCCCATTTCACTTCGCTTGTCTTGCGGAAGCGATTTCTCTTCATCGGCCAGGCGTTGCGCGAGGAACTCGATGTCTTCACGGTTATGGTCAAGCGCATATTTGATGATGTAGCGGATGAACTCTTCCGCGAGGTTCATATTGTCTTCCAGGTCACAGAAGGCCATTTCGGGTTCGATCATCCAGAACTCTGCCAGGTGACGGGCAGTGTTGGAGTTTTCGGCCCTGAAAGTGGGGCCGAAAGTATAGATCTCACCGAAGGCGGTGGCGCCGAGCTCGCCTTCGAGCTGTCCGCTCACCGTGAGGTTGGTGCTTTTGCCGAAGAAATCTTCTTTGAAATCGATGGTCCCATCCTCGTTGCGGGGAGGGTTGTCGAAGGGCAGGGTGGTAACGCGGAACATTTCACCGGCGCCTTCTGCATCGCTGGCTGTGATGATGGGCGTGTGCATGTACACGAATCCTTTCTCATGGAAGAATTTGTGAATGGCAAAGGCCAGGGTATGACGAACGCGGAATACTGCGCCGAATGTGTTGGTCCTGAAACGCAGATGCGCTTTTTCGCGGAGGAATTCCAGGCTGTGCTTTTTCGGCTGGATCGGGTAGGCTTCTGCGTCACTATCGCCCAGGATCCCGAGGGTTTTGGCTTTCAGTTCAAGCTTTTGCCCTTTTCCCAGTGAAGGCACAACTTCGCCTGTTACTTTGATAGACGCGGAAGTGGTGATCCTTTTGAGGGTGGCTTCGTCCAGCATGCCCAGCTCCACAACAACCTGCAGATTATTATTGGTAGAGCCGTCATTCAGGGCAATAAATTGATTGTTGCGAAATCCACGCACCCAACCCATGACTGTTACTTCCTGGCCCGTAGCATCGGTAGCCAGCAGATCTTTGATCTTGACTCTTTTGTTGAACATAATTCTGCAGATTTAATCAATAAAAAGCCTGCTTCTTGCAGGCGGGTAGCAAAGATAACCAGCAGGACGCAAAACCAAAGCGGAAGAATGGTGTTTTACTGTCTGATCCGGTTATTGCTGGCATTAAAGCTTCATGATTTTACTCAAATCGTAAATCAGGGGCGGATGATTTCGGTAAATTTGCTGTTTTGCACCATACCCAGAGGTCTTGAAAGCAACAATAAATATCGCATTAGTAGGTAACCCCAATAGCGGCAAAAGCTCCCTGTTCAATGTTCTGACAGGCCTGAACCAGAAAGTGGGCAATTTTCCCGGCGTTACTGTTGACAAGAAAACAGGAAACAGTTCCATTTCTCCTGAATTTTCAGCTACCATCATCGATCTTCCCGGAACGTACAGCCTGTACCCCCGGCGCGAAGATGAATGGGTAGCCTACCGTGTGCTGATGCAACAGGATAAGCAGGTAGCCGCCCCCGATATGGTAGTGCTGGTGGCAGACGCCAGCAACCTAAAGCGTAACCTGCTTTTTGCATCGCAGATCATCGACCTGAAAATCCCCGTAGTGATAGGCCTCTCCATGATGGACCTGGCCAAGAGCAAGGGCATTAAAATAGATGTGCCGGAACTGGAGCGCGAGCTCGGTGTTCCTGTTATCCCCATCAATCCCCGGAAGAACAAGGGAATCCCGCAACTGAAGAAAGCCATCGAACAAACAGCTCAACACCTGTATAAAACACCTGTCCGGGATTTCATCAACAATGAAGGACTGGCCCTCGAAGCGGTGAGCGGCGTGAAAGAACTGATCCCCGGAATGAGCGATTACAAAGCCATCCATTACCTGATCAATCACGAATCCTTCCTGCTGGACAATCACCTGCAGGAAAAGATCGAAGCCATCGAAGTAAAAAATCAATTCAATCATACCAAAACGCAGGCAGAAGAAATTTTGCAGCGTTACCAGCGTATCGGTACTATCATGAAGCAGGCGGTGACTGAACCTTCACCGCTGGAAAAAACCCTCCTCACGGAAAAGCTGGATGATATCCTGCTCCACAGACGCTGGGGTTATGTGATCCTGCTGGCTGTGCTGTTCCTGCTTTTCCAGAGCGTGTTCTGGCTGGCCGGGTATCCGATGGACTGGATCGATCAGGGCTTTGCCGCGCTCACCGGCTGGATGAGCGGATGGATGCCCGCCACCTGGTGGAGCGATCTCATCATCAATGGCCTGCTGGCAGGTATCGGTGGTATCGTGATCTTCATCCCGCAGATCATGATCCTTTTCGGTCTGATCACTTTGATTGAAGATACCGGTTACATGGCGCGAATCAGCTTTCTCACAGATAAGCTCATGCGTAAAGTTGGCCTCAACGGAAAAAGTGTAATGCCCATGATCAGCGGTTTCGCCTGTGCCGTTCCCGCCATCATGAGTGCACGCAATATCGAGAACAAGAAAGAAAGATTACTTACCATTCTGGTTACACCACTGATGAGCTGCAGCGCTCGCCTTCCGGTGTACACCATTCTTATTGCTCTCGTCATTCCCGGTAAACTGTATTTCGGTTTCCTCAGCTTGCAGGGACTGGTGATGATGGCGCTTTATCTTCTGGGCCTGGTGATGGCGCTGGTAGTATCCTGGGTTGCCAAATGGTTCATCAATATCAAAGAGAAAAGCTTCTTCATCCTTGAATTGCCTACCTATCGCGCACCCCGCTGGAAAAATGCACTGGTAACCATGGTGAGCAAAGCAAAGATCTTCGTGTTCGAAGCGGGCAGGGTGATCCTGGTGATCTCGCTCATCCTCTGGGCGCTCAGTTCATACGGACCAGGAGAAAAGATGGCCGCAGTTGAACAGGAATACAGCACGCTGATTGAACAGAACCAATCCGACTCCCTGAAAGTTGCAGAACTGGAGCAGCAGAAAAGTTCAGCGCTGCTGGCCAATTCATATGCCGGTATCCTGGGTCATGCCATCGAGCCGACCATCAGACCTTTGGGATTTGACTGGAAGATCGGTATCGCGCTTATTACATCTTTTGCAGCACGTGAAGCTTTTGTTGGAACGATGGCCACCCTTTACAGTGTGGAAGGCGGCGATGACGCAGATCAGGCCACGCTGGCTGAAAAACTCAATGCAGCCAAAAGAGCCGACGGAACAAAAGTATACACACTGGCAACAGGACTATCCCTGATGGTGTTCTATGTTTTTGCGATGCAATGTATGAGTACGCTCGCCATCGTAAAGCGCGAAACCAAAAGCTGGAAATGGCCGCTGATCCAATTGGCATACATGACCGCCCTGGCTTATTTCATGAGCCTGCTGGTTTTCCAACTCTTCAGATAGCTATAAGAGACTAGGGCTGCCTAAAAAGGTCAGACGCTGAATGTCGGGGAGCATCTTAGAATTTCGGGGAGCCCACTCGCTCGCCTCTGGCGAGTGAGTTTTGTTTAGTCGCCTCTGGCGACGCGGTGTTCGCCGGAGGCGAACAAATACAAGTCACTCGCCGGGAGGCAAGCGACTGCCAGCTCTCTGACCTTTTTAGTCAGCCCCGGATAATGCTCTTTCCAGTTTTCGCCTCAGTTCAGGGAACATCTTCCTGGCCAATGCATCCATCACTTCTGTTTTGGATGGGCCACGATCGAAGCTGCGGACCTTGATCAGCTTCAGTTCTTCATCGCTGAGCGCTCTTTTATCGCCGGTATAGCTGATGGAAGTTTCCGTCCAGCTTACGTTATCGGTGGCGCTTCCCATATCGATTATCTTACCATTGTAAGTGCTCCTGAGCGTATAGCCGATTGTACCGCGCGCACTCACTGAACGGGTAGTAGTGGAGATGATGGCTTTTACAAAAATATATACAGGCTTACCCGTTGAATCTTTTCCTGCCAAAATATTTTTAGACACTTCTCTCTTCTCGGAAGAAGGGATACTTGTTGTGGTGTTGATATAATCCCATTTAGCACTGAGCTCCCATTCGGGCCTTATATAATCATTGCTCACTTCAATGTCTGTGAAGAAACGCGCGGGGTAATGAGTGGCTGACCTGCCGCCAAGTTCCCTCACCAGTTGCTCCTGGAAGTATTCGGCCCTGTAACGAAGGCCGGGGTCCCAGTCGCGGAAGAATGTTGGATAATTCTCCTGCACCGGCAACACCACTACATTCACGATACTATTCTCCCAGGCTTCCTGGCTGAGCCGATTCGCATCTTTATAACCGTTCACGTAGCTGCTGGCCCTGCGGAAAAGATCGTAAGCCAGCAGGCTGCTTTGCCTGTCGTCTTTTTCAAAATTGTCCATGGCCTGCTGCCAGTAAAATTCTGCGGCATCTTCGCGGGTAGCCTCCAGTTCGCCCAGGTAGTTTTTCGGTTGTACGAACCTGGTAGCATTGGGGATGGCCTGCGTAGCAGTGTAAATAGTCTGAAGGGCATTCAGTTCTTTCAGTAATTTATCCCAGCGTGAGGGATCGGCGCTGTTGCGATACACAGAAGCCGCTTCTTCGTGGCGGTTCACTGCCTGGTTGAAGAAGTAAGTGAGATCATGCTGCGCTTTGGCATTGTCTGGCCTTTTGATCAGTTCATTGATAGCGGCAAACAGGGGTTTGTCTTCCGATACCGGCGCACGAAACTTCGTACTGCCGCAGCCGGCCAGCACAGTAGTAAAGAAGATGAGGGTAAAGATCCGGTTCATATCAGGGTTATATTATTGTATTGTGACTGGAAATATGTTCCGGGGCTTGTTATTGGATTCTTAAATCCGGCAGCCCAACCAGGCTTTAACACCTTCCAGATAAATTCATGCCCAAATGACCCGGCAAATTAATAGATTCCGTAACTAAACAGATATTATGAAACGAATCCTTTTTGCTGTAGTCCTGATTTTGGGCGGTATTCTGCATGCCGATGCAAAAAACGACGCGGTAAGAGACAGTATTGCTCCCGACCCAAAAGATGTAGGCTCCATGAACGGGATCCTCACCGCTCTCTACGATGTGATTTCCGGACCGGCAGGCCAAAAGAGGAACTGGGACAGGATTCGGACGCTCTTCATTCCGGAAGCCCGGCTGATACCCACCGGTAAAAGGGCAGACGGCAGTTCCGGCCGTAAAGTGATGAGCCTGGAAGATTATATCAATGCCAGCGGGCCTGTGCTGGAAAAAATGGGCTTCTTTGAAACCGAGATCCATCGAACAGTTGAAGAGTTCGGAGCGGTGGTGCATGTGTTCAGCACTTATGAGTCCCGTAAAACAAAGGATGATGAAAAACCTTTCATGCGCGGCATCAACAGCATTCAATTATGGAATGATGGAACACGCTGGTGGGTGGTAACCATCTTCTGGCAGAACGAGACCCCGCAATTGCCGATCCCTGCAAAATACCTGGATTAGATCTTGCTCAGTCTTTCCGCTGCCTGCGCCAGCGTGGACTCTTTCTTCGCGAAGCAGAAGCGGACCACTTTATCGTCTTTGCCTGACCGGTAGAAAGCCGAAACCGGAATAGTAGCGATCCCGAATTCTTTGGTGATACGGATAGCGAAATCCTTATCGCCTTCATCGCTGATTCGGTTGTACTGGTAGCACTGGAAATAACTTCCGTAACTGGGCAGTGGCGTGAATCTCGTTTTCGACATCAGTTCCTGGAAATAATCACGCTTCTGCTGCATTTCCGGGGCCAGCGACAAATAAGACTCCCTGCTTTGCAGAAAAGCGGCTAATGCTACCTGTGAGGGTGTATGAACGGAGAAGCAATTGAACTGGTGAACTTTCCTGAATTCTTTGGTTAGAGCAGCAGGCGCTACACAATAGCCCATTTTCCAACCGGTGCAGTGATACACTTTCCCGAAAGAAAAACAGACAAAGCTGCGCGCCAGCAGGTCCGGGTAACGGAGCATGCTCTGGTGCGGGATATTATCGAAAATGAGATGCTCGTACACTTCATCCGAAAGGATGAGGATATTGGTGTCCTGCACTATTTCGCGGAGCGCTTCGATATCATCTTCCCTCAAAACAGATCCTGTGGGGTTATGCGGTGTATTCAGCATGATCATGCGTGTACGCGGTGTGATCTTCTTTTTAACTTCCTCCCAGTTGATGCGGTAATCGGGGAATTGAAGATCTATCAACACAGGAATCGCGCCGTTGATGGTCACGTTCGGAATATAGCTATCGTAGGCCGGTTCAAAAATGATCACTTCATCGCCGGGTTGTAGTACGGTAGTGAGTGCGGTGTAAATAGCATATGTGCCTCCGGGTGTGATGGTGATCTCTGTATCAGGATTGACGCTGGTATTATATAGAAAAGATATTTTTTCTGCGATGGCTTCGCGGAGCGGCATCCAGCCGGGAGCAGGTGCGTATTGGTTGAAGCCGTCTTTCATGGCGGTGTTCACCAGACTTGTAAGCGTTTCGCTCATGGGGAAGTCGGGGAATCCCTGTCCGAGATTCACGGCATTGTGCTGAGTGGCCAGGCCGCTCATCACAGTGAATATAGTAGTACCAACATCAGGTAATTTGGAATCGATGGCGAGAGGGTTGTTCACAGTGATCATTTGGACAAATTTAATAATCGGAGAGCACTCGCTCGCCTCCCGGCGAGTGAGTTTTGTTTGGCGGCCTCCGGCGACCCTTCGCCAGAGGCGAAGAAATATAAGTCACTCGCCGGAGGCGAGCGACTGGCAGCACCCTGCTCTCACTTGTAACGCTAAGTTACTTCCGCAATTCCGCTTTCACTTTGGCAGGCAGGCTATCCACCACCAGTTCATAACTATGATCGATCCACTCTTTCAGAAGTTTTCCTGAAACCGATCCATCTACTGTTACAGTATTCCAGTGTTTCTTATTCATATGGTATCCCGGCTGTACTGCATCATATCTTTCTCTGAGCTCGATGGCCAGGTCCGGATCGCATTTCACGTTAAAGCTAAGCGGGTCACTGTCGAGACCCGTCAGCAGGAATACTTTCCCCGCTATTTTGAACACGAGCGTATCAGGCCCGAAGGGCAGTGTTTCTTCCACTGCCGGTTTGGACAGGCAGTAGGCTCTGAGGGATTCAATATTCATACAGCGAATTTATGGAATGATGGCGCTCACTTCGATCTCCACCATAAATTCCGGGTCGATGAGTGCGCTTATTTCGATCATGCTCAGGCAGGGCTTGATGTCTTTGAAAAACTCAGCATGGCCGCGACCATATTCTTCCCAGCGTTTGATATCTGTTACAAACATGCGGCATCTAACTACATCTTTGAGGGTAGCGCCAGCCTGGATGAGCACTTTTTCGATTTTCTGGTAGGCGAATTTCGTTTGTTCGTAGGGGTTATTAACGCCTACGGTATTGCCATTATCGTCCACGGCAACGGTTCCGGTAACTTCAATGAAATTACCTACGCGCACGGCGCGGCTGTAGCCTACAATGTCTTCCCATTTGGCTCCCGAAGAATAATTGGTTCTTTGCATAATCAGTCTTTGATTTCTATATTGTCGGGCAGGATCATGGCCTCATTGTGGAGGCGGAGATAAACCTGGGTGGCGGTGACCACATCTTTCTGACAATACGTAGCGATACGTTGGATATCTTTCTGACGCCAGTAAACATCGCCCACCATTTTGCCATCGATATCATCCTTTGGAGTGGGGATACCGAGTGTATGTGCTAACAAATTGAGTGAAGTATAGTTCTTGAAATCCCCGAATTTCCAGAGTTCCATTGTATCCAGGTGCGATACTTCCCAGGGTTTTTTCCCTGCGGTATTGAGGATAGGGGGGATGATCATGCCATTGATGATCATTCTGCGACAGAGATAGGGGAAGTCGAATTCTTTTCCGTTGTGGGCGCAGAGATATTTGTTACTGTCCATCGCCCAGCGTTTGAGCATTTCGCAGAATCGGAGCAGGAGGAGTTTTTCATCGTCCCCGAAAAATGATTTCAGGATCAGTTTCTTTCCCTCGCTATTGCCCTGGATGAGGCCGACGCTGATACAAACGATCTTTCCGAACTCAGCATAAATGGCCGATTTGCCGTAAATAGATTCCACTGTTTCATCTTCTTTCCCCCGCAGCAGGAAGGCGCTTTTGGAAGCCCACAGTTCCTTCCATGTTTCCGGTACTTCATCATAAGTGGCGTACTGCGAAACAGTTTCGATATCGAGGAAAAGAATATTGTTGAGAGGGATCATATTACAGGTATTTATCGCCCTTGTTTCTTTTTACTTCGGCAACGTATTCTTTAATCTCCTGCTCCTTTTCTTTTTTGCAGATGAGCAGTACGTCATCGGTGTCTACAACAATGAAGTCTTCCATGCCCTGCAGCAAAACCAGTTTGTCTTTCTGCGCATGCACCATATTGTTATGAGAATCGAAGACCATCACTTCGTTACCGGCAACGGCATTGCCGAGATAATCTTTTTCAAGATTCTCGTAAGCGCTGTTCCAGGTGCCGAGATCGCTCCAGCCAAAGGAAGCCGGGATCAGGTATACATTATCCGCTTTTTCCATGATGCCGAAGTCTATACTGATATTGGTGCAGAGCGGATAGATCTCCAGCAATGCAACATGTTCATCGGGTGTGTTGAAGCGGGTCTTTTCAGCCAGGAACACTTCATACATTTCGGGAAGGTGTTTCTCGAAAGCTGAGATTATATTCTTTACCTGCCAAACGAAGATGCCGGCATTCCAGAGAAACTCGCCGCTGGCCATAAAGGCTTTTGCCAGTTCCAGGTTGGGCTTTTCGGTAAAGGTTTTCACCTTGTACACATTGTCTGATACTTCGTGTTGTTCGTACTGGATATAGCCATACCCTGTATTGGGATAGGTTGGCTTGATACCGAGAGTGATCAGCGCATTGTGTTTGTTCACAAAGCTGAGGGCTTCCAGGCAAACTTTGTTGAAAGCGATATTATCGAGGATCAGATGGTCGGCAGGCGCCACTATCATGGTGGCATTGGGGTCCAGCTGATGTAATTTGAAAGAGATATAGGCAACACAGGGAGCTGTATTCTTTCGTGAAGGTTCGCCGAGTATATTCTGCAGTGGGAGGTCTGGCAACTGATACTTTACAATGTTCACATATTCTGCGGAGGTGACCACATAAATATTTTCCTGCGGAATGAAAGCAGCAAATCTCTCGAAGGTAGACTGGATAAGTGTTTTGCCGGTACCGAGAATATCGAGGAACTGTTTCGGGTAGTTACTGCGGCTCATAGGCCAGAAGCGGCTTCCAATTCCACCCGCCATGATCACTACGTAATGGTGTTTGTTCATTGTGAAAAGTTGTACTCGCTAAATCAGGCCCTCTCTCACGAGGTCATGTAAATGAATAATTCCCAGGTATTGGTTTTCGGAGGATACTACCAGCTGGGTAATATCGTATTGCCGGAGCAGGTCCAGCGCTTCGATGGCCAGTGCATCCGGGGCGATCGTTTTCGGATGAACGGTCATGATCTCACTTGCAGTTACGTTATCCAATGATACGCTTTTTTCCAGCATTCTGCGAAGGTCTCCATCAGTGATGATACCCAGCAGTTGTTGCTGATCATTGGTAACTGCCGTTACGCCGAGCCGCTTACGGCTGATCTCCACAATCACTTGCTTGAGTGTGGCATTGGCCAGCACTTCCGGCTTTTCATTCTGTGTATACAGATCGGCCACCCGCAGGTAAAGTTTCTTACCAAGTGTTCCACCGGGATGGAACCTGGCAAAATCATCGGAGCCGAATCCTTTCAGTTCCATCAATACCACAGCCATCGCATCTCCCATCACCAACTGTGCAGTGGTGCTGGAGGTTGGGGCAAGGTTATTGGGACAGGCTTCCTGCGAAACGGTAGTATTGAGAACGATGCTGGAGTTTTTGGCGAGAAAGGAATGCATATTCCCGACCATGCCAATGATGGTATTCCCGAAGTTTCGGATCAAAGGTATCAGCACTTTGATCTCGGGGCTTTCGCCGCTTTTGCTGATCACCATCACAACATCCTGCTGTTGTACCATTCCCAGATCGCCGTGAATGGCGTCTGCAGCGTGTAAAAAGATGGCTGGAGTGCCTGTGGAGTTCAGGGTGGCCACAATCTTTTGAGCGATGATGGCGGATTTCCCTATCCCGCTGATTACCAACCTTCCTTTTGTATGCTGGATGGCCTGAACAGCTTTTTCAAACTGATCGTCGATCATCGGCTTCAATGCGTTGATTGCATCGGCCTCCTGCTGAATGGTTTTCAGCGCAACTGATTTAATATCAATAGAAGACACAGCGTTCATAGTTCAATTAGGCGCAAACCTACGGAAATATAGTGTGAATTTAAGTAAATGCAATACCGGATGAATTGTTGCAACAATACTGTTAAATCATTTGAATAACCATTAATTTGAAGTAAATTCGCAACCCTTAATTAAAACCAGTCCATCTAACCGGGACTTTACCTGAACCAAACTAACAACCACCTTTAACGGGGTTAGCCACATGAGACCAGGTTCTATTGCGCGGCGAGAGCGTGAGAAAGGTCCTTTTCCTATTCAACACCTGAGATTGGTGAATAAATCTATTGATCAAAGTTCGACCACAACAATAATATATAACTGATAGTAGCAGGTATTGTTGAAACAATTTGTGTGAAGGAAATATTACGAGCATGGCAACAACGACCAAAAAAACGTCCACAGCCAAAACGGCTAAAGGAACAAAAACCGCAACCGGACCATCCACTAACGGCTCTGCAAAAAATGTAGCTCCCACCAGCGCAGCTCTCCATGAAGCATTACAGGAACATTTCGGGTTCGATGCATTCAAAGGCAACCAGGAAGCCATCATTAAAAGTTTACTCAGCGGAAAAGATACATTCGTAATTAAACCCACCGGAGGTGGTAAGAGTTTGTGTTACCAGCTTCCGGCCATCATCAGCCCGGGTGTGGCCATCATTGTAAGCCCCCTCATCGCCCTGATGAAAAACCAGGTAGACCTGGTCCGCAGCTATAGCAGTAAAGACGATGTAGCCCACTTCCTCAACTCCACCTTAAGTAAGAAAGAGATCCGCACCGTTCAGGACGACCTCCAGAGCGGCCGCACCAAAATGTTATACGTAGCGCCCGAAACGCTTACCAAACAGGAGAACCTCGAATTCTTCGCCGACCTCAAACTTTCTTTCTTCGCAGTGGACGAAGCACACTGTATCTCCGAGTGGGGTCACGACTTCCGCCCGGAATACCGCCGCCTCCGCGAAATGATGACGCAGATCAATCCGGACATTCCCGTTATCGCTCTCACGGCCACGGCTACCCCGAAAGTGAAAAGCGATATCATCCAGAACCTCGGGCTCCAGGAACCCAATGTGTTCATCTCCTCCTTCAACAGGCCCAATCTCTACTACGAGATCCAGCCAAAGATCAAAAAAGACCAGACCCTCAAAAACATCGTGCGCTTCATTGTGCAGATGAAAGACAAGAGCGGTATCATCTATACACTCAATCGCAAGACCACCGAAGAGCTGGCAGACATGCTGGTGGCCAACGGGATCAAAGCGGTTGCTTACCATGCAGGCCTCGATGCCAAGCTTCGCGCAGAACGCCAGGATATGTTCCTGAATGAAGATGTGCAGGTGATCGTTGCCACTATCGCATTCGGAATGGGTATCGATAAACCTGATATCCGCTTCGTGATCCACTACAATATCCCCAAGAGCATCGAGAACTACTACCAGGAAACAGGCCGTGCAGGCCGCGATGGCCTCGAAGGAAAATGTATCCTCTACTATTCCCATAAAGACGTTGCCAAACTCGAACACCTGATGCGCGACAAGCCCCTCAGTGAACGCGAAGTTGGCGCCCAACTCATCAACGAAACGGTAGCTTACGCCGAGAGTGGCGTTTGTCGCCGTAAAGTTCTCATGAGCTATTTCGGTGAAGACTATACTACAAAGAACTGTGGGGAGTGCGACAACTGCCTGCACCCGAAAGAACAGGTAGAAGCGAAAGACAATGCGGTGAAAGTATTGAAAGTGATCAAAGCCCTCGATGAACGTTTCGCAACAGACTATACCGTGAATATTCTGATCGGAAGGCTTACGCCCAATATCACGATGTTCCGTCATGAAGGCATTGCCGAGTTCGGAATCGGAAAGGATGAACCCGATCATTACTGGGGTTCGCTTATCAGGCAGATGTTACTCGGTGGATTGCTCAGCAAAGAGATAGAAGACTACGGAGTACTGAAGATCACCAAAGCGGGAGAGGCATTCCTGAAGAAACCAAAATCTTTCCCCATTGTTCTCAATAACCTTTACGAAGAAGCAAACGCAGACGATGAAGAAGGTGGCGCCGAAACAGCAGTTGGTACTGCAGTTGATGAGAAGTTGTTCGAGATGCTGAAAGAGCTTCGTCAAAAAGAAGCGAAGAAGAAACAACTTCCTCCTTTCGTGATCTTCCTCGAAACTTCATTGCAGGATATGGCAACATTGTACCCTACCAACACACAGGAACTGGAAAAATGTTCCGGTGTGAGCAAAGGAAAAGCCATGCGTTATGGTAAGCCCTTCATTGAAATGGTGGCGAAGTACGTGGAGGAAAACAATATCGAACGCCCGGATGATTTCGTGATGAAGAGCGTGGTGAACAAGAGCGGCAATAAAGTTTATATCATTCAACAGACAGATAAGAGGATCCCGCTGGAAACCATCGCCAGGAACAAAGGTTGGAGAATGGACGAGATGCTGGAAGAAATGGAGACCATCGCAGCGAGCGGAACCAAACTGAACCTGGATTACGCCATCAATGAGATGCTGGATGAACACGAGCAGGAAGATATCCTGGAATACTTCAAAGGGTGTGAAACTTCTTCTTTGCAGGTGGCGCAGCAGGAGTTGTCTGATGGCAATTTCAACTGGGAACAGCTGAAGATCATGCGCATCAAATTCCTTGCGCAATATGGGATGTAGGCCCCAACGGCCCTCATCGCGGTGTTGCGGGAAAAAGGAAAGAAATAATTCAATTATTTTCAGGTTATTAAAATGAATCCCCCTATTTTTGCAGCCCCGAACGGGTAATTCAAAGGAGCAGAAAGAATAGGGGGATGATTGTTAACTTTGGATTTGAAATAATGGTGCGGTAGCTCAGTCGGTAGAGCAAAGGACTGAAAATCCTTGTGTCGGCGGTTCGATCCCGCCCCACACCACAGAAAAAGCGATTACGAAAACGTAGTCGCTTTTTTGTTTTATCCAACAGGGTTTTTAACCCTGCGTTTCTATTTTAGCTTCATCGTTCCCGCCAGTTTCCTAAACTCCGCCAAATTTTTATCCAGTTCATTCCTTGCCAGGCCAAGCAAATGAAATGTCTTTTTCCCATCGGTTATCAGCAAATAATATAATACCACATTAGTAGTATTGATCTGCCCGTGCAGCTCAGCCTGGTAAGCATCAAAACCGTTGATCTTTTGTGAACTCACGTTTTTCTTTAGAGGATTGATGATAGCATATTGGCTGACCATCAAATTATCTGTCAGGGTAGAAATTTCTGCTAAAGTACCCGTCACGTTTTCCGGCACCCTGGAAATCAGGACAAACGGGTATTGATCAAGCGTCGGGTATTGAACACCGGTATAGAAATACGCATATACCTCTTTGTTAGTATTGTATCCGTGATAGGAAAGTCTTGATTCCTTTGTATCCAGAACAAACCCGGCTGCTGCTTCCGGGTTCATCTCCCGTGCTTTTGCATACCAGATGTTTTTGAGCATCTCTACTATTTCCATTTCCGCTTTCTTATCGGTCCCGGCAGTAACGGTGATAATCCTGGTGCAGAAAGAATAATCTCCAAAAACCAACATATGTGTGATCGTATTCGGAGAAGCCTGCATCGATAAATGAAAACCGGAATACCCTTGCACAATAAGGGTGCGGGTGGAAAGCACTTTTGCTCCTTTGGACTCATAGAACCCTTTGATCCTCGTCCAATCGAAATCGAAATAATTATCTCCAACTGAATCAGAAATATCGATTGCATTTAGTTTGTCCTTTCTCAGCATCCCTTGTTTACTGGAAGGCGCAAAACCTGAGGGAATAGCCAGGAACACTCTTGTTCCCGGAATGTTTATATGCCTGGAGGTTCTGGCAGTTCCAATTTTTTCAGGAAAATCAACAGTCTGCCTTGCAACTGCAAACAGGGGAAAGAACCAGAGAGTGAGTAAGATCAATTTGAAGCTCTTTTTCATAAATGGATGGGGTTTGCATTGATTTGGAAAAGGCATTTGTTTCAACACAGCTTCAACGGACGTGTCTGAAAAATATTGGTTGATATACCTGGCGAATTTCCCTTTGTAAACGTCAAGCTCCGCTACATTACCTTGCAGTTTCTTATTATTTGTCTCAAAACTGATCAGTTCCAGCATGGATAATCGCACATAATCGAAGTAATTCTTATCCAGGGTTCGTTCCCGATGCAGGAATTCGAGGGAATTACTGACAAACACTTTGTTCTTCTTCAATATACCTCCAAACAACAGGTTGATGCCTTTTGCTATAGATTTAATCATAGATGAATTTCAAAACCGTGAGTTAGCCAGAAAATGGCACGCAAATTATTGAAAAATACAACCATTACAATCCTGCAAAACAAAAGCCAGTAGTGATGTCCAGAGCCCGTTCGTTGTAATCGCCGATATCATGCCTGAAGGTAAAATGAGCCAACCTGGCTACTAAAATTATGCATCCCTCTCGAATTCCACTTATAAAATTCCGGCTCCCAATGTGAACTTTTTCCCGGATTTTCCATTAGCATTAATTCAACCTGCCATAAAATGAAAACCAGCTCCTGGGATATTACAATTCTTCCTTATGCACCAGCATACAGGAAAGGCTGTGTGGATGCGTTTGCCAGCAACACTCCCAAATATTTCACCACAGACGAGGTCAGGCAATTTGATGAATGGCTCGATTACCTCGAAGGCTCCAAAGAACTCTACCCCGATGAAGAAAACCGCTATTACGTGGCCCTTCTGCAAAATGAAGTGATTGCCTGCGGAGGCTTTGGCTATAATCCTGCAACCAACCAGGCCACATTAGCCTGGGGACTTGTACACAGCAGTTATCACAGGAAAGGAATCGGAAGCGCTTTACTTTATCATCGACTGAACAGGATCGCAACGCTATACCCCACGGCAGTACTGTGGTTGGATACTACCCAGCATTCTTATCCGTTCTTCGAACGGCACGGTTTTGTTATTGAAAAGATTACAAAGGATTCCTATGCCCCGGGCATGGATCGATATGATATGAAATGGCAAAAGAAATAATCAATCCAGCTGTCAATCGTTTCGAATGGGCGGCCGCACTCATCGCACCCGAAGCTGATGATCAGATCCTGGAAATTGGATGTGGTGCAGGTTTGCTGGCAGAGCTGATCACAGCATCACTCGTCAAAGGCAAACTGACGGCTATCGACAGCTCGGTTTCGATGGTTCGCAAAGCAGAAAAAAGAAACCAGGCAGCCATCAGCAACGGCAAACTTTCCCTGCAGACCAAATCCTTTGCAGACGCCAGTTTCCGCCAGCCTTTCAATAAGATCCTTGCCTTCAATGTGAATTTCTTCTGGAAGAATACATCAGACGAGCTAGCCCTCATCCGAAAACTGCTGACCCCCGATGGCAAACTATTCGTGTTCTATCAAACACCCTCCGGTATCGATCTTCAATTGATGAAGAAGATCGAAAACATGCTTACCAGCAATGGTTTCAAAATCTACCGTAGCCATGTGGAAATCAAAGAGCCCATACGTTCCTTCGCCCTGATCGCTTTTGTTGGATAGTAACCCTGGTACCCTTTTTTAGTGAGATTTGTAAAACCATACCTATGGTCACTTCGGAAAAGGACCTCCATTTCGGAAATCCGCTCTGGGCGGATCATCCTTCCAAACAATTGCCTATTGATGTGGCCAGGAAAGATATCCGTACGGACGTGGCTATCATCGGCGCAGGCATCAGTGGAGCCATGATGGCTGAAGAACTTGCCAGCGCAGGCTTCAAAGTTGTTGTTCTCGATAAACGATTTCCCGGGCATGGATCCACCATGGCCACTACCGCACTTTTGCAGTTCGAAATTGATCAGCCATTAACCCGCCTTATCCCTCAAATAGGTTTCGATAATGCAGCACGTGCCTGGCGCAGATCTAAATTATGCCTGGAAGGATTGGCCGTGCGAATCAAAATGTTGGGCATTCGTTGCGGCCTCAGGCTTCAGCAGAGCCTTTATCTTAACGGCAATGTGCTGAATGCTGCTGCACTTTCCAAAGAACTTGAGTTTCGCAACCAGATCGGTCTTCAAACAGAACTCATCAAAAGAAAAATGCTCCTTGATGAATACGGACTGCATGCTGCCGCCGCACTCAGATCATATCACAATTATACGGCGCATCCTTATCACCTAAGCAATGGATTTCTATTGGAAGCGCTGAAAAAAGGTGCACATATCTATTCTCCGGTAACTGTTCGTGATCTCACAACCAGTCCGCGTCGCGTGTACCTGGAAACCAGTTATGGATTTACCGTCACTGCACGATACGCCATCTTCACCACAGGCTATGAAGTGCCGGAACAACTGATGGACCAGCGTTTCAGCATTTATTCAACCTGGGCAATTGCCACTATGAAGCAAGCACCTTCACTGGTAAAGGGTCTTCCTGTTATCTGGCAGGCCTCGGATCCATATCTCTACCTCCGCACAACCCCGGATAATCGTATCATCTGCGGCGGAGAAGATGAAGAATTCAGTGATGAAGAACAACGCAACGCTCTCAATAAGGAAAAGATTCCCGTGCTTCAAAAAAAATTATCCAAACTCCTTCCCGGAATTGATATTCGCGCGGATTATGCCTGGAGCGGCGCTTTTGGCGTAACGCCCACAGGACTTCCCCTGATCGGGGTAATGCCGGGGTTATACAATTGCTTTGCAGTGATGGCCTTTGGAGGCAATGGCATTACCTGGAGCCGGCTGGGTGCAGAGATAATCCGCAATTTCATTTCAGGGAAGAAAGAGCCTGATGAAGACCTGTTCCGGTTTCAGAAAAAATAGAATAATGGAATATTGATTCCGTAACTTGGCCTGGCATGAACTTCGAGCAGGCAATAACGATAGCCATTACCGATGTGCTGGATAAACTCGGTCATCTTCCTACCAAAAAAACCACAAAGGACCATTGGTATCTTTCCCCGTTCCGGTCAGAAAAAACAGCCAGTTTCACGGTGAACCTTAAGCGCAATGTCTGGTACGATTTCGGCTCCGGACAGGGTGGAGGCATCATCAGGTTCACCAAAGCATGGCTTGAAAGCCAGGGCCAGCCTCATTCCTATTCTGATGCACTAAAATGGCTGGGCGGTCTATCCGGTATCCTGCCTACGGTTAACCCTTATTTCCAGGCGGCAGAGCAGGAAGAAACAAATCGCATTGAACTGGTAGCCACCTCAAAGCTCCGCTCGAAAATGCTGATCGATTATCTCGAAGAAAGGGGTATCCCCCTTGAGCTGGCTCAGTTATACCTTCGGGAAATAAAATTGCTGGACCATGAAACGGGAAATTCTATCCGCTCCATTGGGTTTAAGAACAACGCAGGCGGATACGAAAACCGCACCCGTTCCTTCAAAGGTTGTATAGGTCACAAAGCTATCACCACACTAAGAGGTAAAACACCGGAAGCAGAAGGAGTACACCTCTTCGAAGGCTTTATGGATTTCTTATCCTTGCTGGTGATCGAAGACAAACCCAGGCTTAACGACAATGTGATTGTACTGAACTCGGCCAGCATGCTCAAACAAGCACTGCCAATGCTGTTGAAGCTACAATATAAATTTGTGTATACCTGGTTCGATAATGATGGCACAGGTCATAAAGCCACAGAAGGCCTGAGAAAATTCTGTATAGAACATCCCCACTTACAGCATACAGCCATGAATAGTTCTTACGCAGATTATGAAGATGTGAACGACTGGCTGGTGCACCTGATCTCATAGTTCATTTCAGGGTTTTCTTCACCAGCCTCAGGATAGAAGGGGTATCATTATATTCTTCCACTTTTTCCAGGGGTATCCATCTCACGGCATTCGCTTCCGGATTGGAGGGAAGCTCATCAGCAGTTTTGTCCGCTTGAAAGAGAAACCGGATATCGTAATGTATATGTTCGGGAACTCCATTTCTTTCGGGGATCACATGATGGTCTACATCAAAAACGGCCGCAGAGAGCGGGTGTACATCTATTCCTGTTTCTTCAAAAGCTTCTTTGGCGGCAACTGCCATCACGTTGGGATCTCCATCGCAATGTCCGCCGGGCTGAAACCATTTGTCCAGTTTTTTATGATGCAGCATTAAAGTATGCGTGCCCTCTTTATTCAGGATCCATGCAGAACCGGTAACATGACCAATCAGCAGGCCACGTTCAAAACAGTCAGGGTGTTGACGGATGAAGTTGATCGTATCCTGCAGCATTTCATTTTCCAGTTGGTCATCTGTTCGATACGCCATCAATAGCTCCAGGAGATTATTTCGGATCATGTATTGAATTTGAAAATTATTCTATCAGTTTCTGCTCAGGAGTAAGGTCCTCCTGTTTCAATTTTTCACGCCTGATGAAAACCTGGTTGATCACAGCCCGCACTTCATACAGGTTGGCTGTTTCTGGCTTTCTGCGTACTGCTGCATACTCGAATATGGTAAGGTATTCAGATAATTCCCGGAGATCAGGGTAGCTGAGCTCATTATTGAATATGGCTGCAATACGATTCAATATTATCAGGGAAACCAGTGTCATTAAAGCGAGGATCCAATTGAAGAAAAACATCATCAGGGATGCAACAATTAAAAACGCAAATAATGTACGCAGCCATCCTTTCATTTCCAGCAACTGGGTCTTAATGCCCATATCTTGCCTGAGTTGTTTCATTTTTCTCCATCTTATCTTTCGTGGAAATAATTCTTCCAGGGAAGAAGAAGGAGTTATGCTGTTCTTATCGACCTTAAGTGAATCGGCAATGCATTGCCTCAATTTGTAGAAAGCTTGCTGACTGGTACATTCCGGTGAATGCCTGTTGGCGAATTTATTTTCTATCAGGTTATAGAAATCTCCCAGTGTTTCCAGTTGAGAAAGTTCCTCCTGTGTGAACTGGTGCCCGAAAGACCGTATGCCGGCCATCACACATTCCTCTACCGCTTCATCATCCAGATAAGCAAGTTTTCCTTCAAATTCAGGTAGTTTCATGGAAAAGGTTTATTTCTTCAAAAATAAACAAAAAGGGTGCATGGAAATCCATGCACCCTTCCGGGAAACACTGTCTTCACAAATTCTTACGCCGCCATTTTATTGTAGAGTTCCTGCCCGATCGCTGCTTCCACCAGTGGAGGCATTGCCATTACAGCATTTCCGCTGTCTATGGCCGCCAGGCGGTTCTTTTTGGAGTCCCATCCGAAAATATAAACGGGGCTACCGTTGATGCTTACACGATACCTTGCTTCGGTATTGTGCGTCTCGTACATCGTTGCTTTCACGGTTACAGGCTGGCCTTCAAACACGATATCAAATGTTTGTGTACTTGTTTTTACTTTCCTGTTTTTCATATAAACCTCCTTTTATAGATCAATGAATACAGGTAAGTATTTTCAATAGTCGTGCCGGGACATGCCAGTTTTATTGCCTGACAGTCCATTTTAATTTCATCTTAATGATCGGGTTAAAATGATGCTAAAACGAATTTAATGCTCAACAACAGCTATTAATAATAACGCTCGTACACGCTTGCGCGGATATTTCCTGCGATGGCTTTTGCTTCCATCTCATCTGTGATAGCAGGGTTGCTCATCAGCAACATTGGGAGAGCGGCTTCTCCTTTTCTATAAGGCGGTTGATGGTAATCGATATCAACAATTATAAACCCGAGTCTTTCATAAAAGCCGATCCTTCGCTGGCTAATTTTGTCGTGCGCACGCTCCACTTCAAGGATCACTCTTCCATGGCCCGCTGCCAACACAGATTGCATCACTTTCTGCCCATATTTTTTTCCTCTTTGTGAAGGATCGATAGCCAGGTGCTCCACGTAATACCAACTGTTGAGTTTCCATCCGGTCACGAATCCTATTGATGCTCCTTCGTCCAATATTACACTCAGTTGCATAGCTGGCTCCTGCAGTAATTGCAGGAACTGATGCCAGTCTCTTCTTTCTTCCACAGGAAAAGTTGACTCGTACAAACTGCGGATGAAAGGAAGCCGGGGATGCTCCGGTCTTGTGATCACATGCAGTTCCATAGCTGATGATTTGATTTACAAAAGTATCAATTACCGGCCTCATGTTGACCAGAGCTTCTTCAAAGGGCCGCCGGTATTGAATTTTACTGTACCTTTTAGCCCGAAAACAAAAACTACAAGCTATGCGTTCCTATTTTGTACCGCTTTCGCTGGCTGCCGCCACTTTCCTGGCTGTTGGCTGCGGCGAAAACAAGCCTGTGCTGAAAGATGAAGACGGTTTGGCCGCATTCAGTGCAGACAGCCTCGGCAAAAACATCGAAGTGCTGGCCTCCGACAGTTTCCTCGGCCGCATGCCTTTCACAAAAGGCGAAGAACTGACCATCGATTTCCTTCAGAAAAAATTTGCTGCCGTTGGCCTCGAGCCCGGCAATGGCGACAGCTACCTGCAGGATGTACCATTGGTGAACATCAAAACCACTACTGCACCAGACATGCAGGTGAATACACCCAAAGGAAATTTTAAGCTCAAAGGCCTCGAAGACTATGTGATCTGGACCAACAAAACAGAAAGCGTTTCGCTCAACAACTCCGATCTCGTTTTCGCAGGGTACGGAGTGGTGGCGCCGGAATACAACTGGAACGATTATGAAGGGATCGATGTAAAAGGAAAAGTTGTATTGGTGCTGGTAAATGATCCAGGATATAACAGTGGGGATTCTACGCTGTTCAAGGGTAAGACGATGACCTATTATGGTCGCTGGACCTATAAATTCGAAGAAGCTGCTCGTCAGGGTGCGCGTGGATGCCTGATCATCCACAACACGGAAGCGGCCAGCTATCCATTTGCTGTTGTACAGAACAACTGGAACGGATCCCGTCTTCGCCTCGATCCCCGCGGCAAGGACGAGCAGCATGCAGATGTGATCGGCTGGATCTCCGGACCTGCCGCCAACAAACTCCTCACTGCTACCGGTTATGATTCCACGCTGCTGGCTAAAGCTGATCAGCGCGGCTTCAAAGCTGTTCCGCTCAACGAACAACTCACTACCAGCATTTCTGTTCAGGCTGACTACAACAAATCGCATAACGTGATCGGTAAGATCACCGGCGCCAAACGTCCGAACGAATACATCATCTATACTGCACACTGGGACCACCTGGGTGTAGGTAAAGCCGATGAGAAAGGGGACTCCATTTATAACGGAGCGATGGACAATGCAAGCGCCACTGCTGGTCTCATCGAAATCGCGCGTGCATTCAAAAGCCTGCCAACGCCCCCCGAGCGCACCATCATTCTGCTGGCCGTTACTGCTGAAGAGCAGGGACTGTTGGGGTCTGAGTACTATGCACAGAATCCCGTCTATCCCGTTGCACAAACAGTTGCCAATATCAATATGGATGTGCTGAATCCATTTGGCAAAACTGCTGATATCATTGTGGTAGGCCGCGGTCAAAGTGATCTGGAAGACTATCTCCAGGAAGCCTCAACAAAAGCGGGCCGTCATATTTCTTATGAAACCCATCCTGAAGCCGGTTACTACTATCGCTCAGACCATTTCAATTTTGCGAAAGTGGGCATCCCTGCATTGTATACTGAACGTGGAATAGATGTAGTTGGAAAAGGAAAAGAATACGGTGAACAACTGGATAAAGAATACAATGAACAACGCTACCATCGTCCGGCAGATAATTATGATGCCGCTACCTGGACTATGGAAGGAGCCATCGATGACCTGCAACTGCTGTTCCAGGTTGGAAAACGACTGGCTTTCGAGACCAGGATGCCGGAATGGAAGAAAGGCTCCGAATTCAAAGCCATTCGTGATAAATCATTGGCTCAGCCTGCACAATAAGCTGGAATACATTTTATAAGGGGCTGACTAAAATGCTACCATCTTAGAATTTCGGGGAGCCCAGTCGCTCGCCTCCCGGCGAGCGAGTTTTGTTTAGTCGCCTCTGGCGACGCGGTGTTCGCCGGAGGCGAACAAATACAAGTCACTCGCCGGGAGGCGAGCGACTGCCAGCTCTCTGCCGTTTTTAGTCAGCCCCTCTTACTTACTATTCTTCTGATCTCAAATATTTCTTCATCGTATCATCGATGGTCTTGTGCCAGTTGATGGCGATCTCTTCATAAGTGGTCCGGGCTAGTTCATTCTGCATCATTTGCTCAGCAGTCATTTGGAGGAACTTCCGGCAGCTGAGGTCCCATTCGTTGAGTAAGAAATTCGCAAATGGATTCACCAGTTCCTGTAATTCGGTTTTGCCTTCGGGCTTTTGCTGGTTCAGGAATTTTTGCGCCAGCACGATCATATAAAGTTCCCAGCCAATCAGCAGGCAAAAGAGATATTGGTATTGTTTCGATTTGTCTTCTATCTTTTGTGCATGCATCACGTTAATGAGCTGGTGCATCCAGTTCTTCACGACGGGCTCACTGTCTGTTAAACATCCGAACATCGAGACTTCCTTCTTATCGGTCTCAAAATCCAATCCGGGTTTAGCTACCTCATCCAGCAGCCAGGCGGCGATATTCTCAGCATGTTCCTCAAATACGTCCAACTGGTGCCGCAACTCGTGCAATTCATGTTCTTCAGCAACTTCAAACGGACGAAAAAAAACATGAATGGCCCACCAGGTAAACCCACACCCGAAATAATATTTATACTCTTTATCTGTCATAATCATTCCTTACCCTGAAATTAAGCAATAAAAAAGTCTTTGGCAGGCCGGTATCTGTTACAATACTTGCGCTGCCAAAAGACTGGATGATGCAGAAGCGCAGGTATTAGCAACGCTCTGTCATCATGCTGGTTGTTGTAAGGATTAAAGCTGCTATCTAAATATGCCTTTGCAGGCAATCAGCTTACATGATTAAAAAGGTACGGGAAAACGATGATAGTGGGGAAACGGCCACGAAGGTAGACAGATTATTGATCCAAAGCAATACCATCTTGTGGTAAATATTACTCTTTTTCAGAGTTCGTCTGGCGAAGTCTTGAAACAGCAGCCCTCACCAATTCCATCTCGAATCCTTTCTGTATAAGGTAATCCGTGGTTTTACCCATCTTCACAAAATGGTTCACGCCTTCTCCTTTTACACTATTCCATTTTACAGAAGCGAGCTTCTCCAGGGTTTTCAGATAATCATCTTCATCTATCTCCTTCATGGCCTTTCTGATGCAGTATTCGCTGACATGTTTTTGCTTGAGCTCGTACCTGATCTTTACCCGGCCCCATTGCTTCATGCGAAATTTGCCGCCCGCAAACATAGTGGCATAGCGTTCTTCATTGAGGTAGTTCTCTTCAATAAGCAGGCTCAGCAATTCTTCCACATCTGTTTTGCGAAGGCCAAATGAATAGAGTTTCTCCTTCACTTCCGTGTGAGAACGTTCCTGGTACCCGCAGTAGTGGCGGGCTTTCTGTAATGCCTGTTCTTTACTTAATTGTTTTTGATATGCCATGGATCAGACTTCCTCCAGCCTGTCAACACATCCGTACGTGGACTTCAGCAGATCATCGTAATGGTCTGCGTTCTTGAAGAGTGTACTGAATGTTTGTGACCCTGTATCTTTCGTAATATCGAGATCATAGATTACACAGCTCAGTACAATGTTCTGGCTTACGCAACTGAGCACCAGTCCATTCATTTTGTAGTTCTCCTGTAAGAGATATTGATAAAGCGGTTTGATCCTGGTTGCGTCGGGTGGTAACTGACAGAGGTAAGCGTCGCCGGTGATGAAATAGTTTTCAGGATTATAAGTGATCTTGATCCTGGCGCTTCCTTCCTTCACTTCCCAGCGATTGGCGCCTGAACGGGAAAGTTTGATATCCTTACCCAGCTCACGCAGGATGTCTTCGATGGTCTTTGCAACGCCTACCACTTCCATTTCCTTTTCCGGCAGTTCCGGCAATTTCACTTCTGTTCCGCAGGAAGGGCAATATTTGGCTGCTTCGATATTATCCGGCAGCACCAGGAACTCGCAGCTTGGGCAACGGGTGGAAGGTGTGCCTTTATGCGGCGCATACAATTGAAGCGCGGTGCGCAGATAATTCACAGGCAGCGCGAAGCCCAGGTTGTCGCCACCGCGGATGATGAATGAGTTCACACCAATTACTTCTCCTTCTTCGTTCACCAACGGGCCGCCGCTGTTTCCGGGATTGATGGCCGCATCGATCTGGATGAATTTCAGGCCATCGCGGATACGGTCCACTTTGGAGATCACACCTTGCGTAGCAGTATAGTTCAATCCATAAGGGTGTCCGATAGCGATCACATTATCGCCATCTTTCAAAGATTCATACCGGCCCAGTGGCAGCTCGGGCAGCTCAATCCCTTGTGGCGCCTGCAGGAATGCGAGATCATGCTTGCGGTCTGTATACCATACACGGCTAAGCGCTTTTTCAAAGGTTTTGCCTGCGATGGTTACTTCTGGATTGTTGTCTACAACGTGATCATTGGTAATGATGAGATCGAACTCTTTCAGATAGAAACCGGTTCCGGTCCCGTTCTGCGTGGCGATCTGTATGATGGAAGGTTGAAATTTTTCTATTACCTGTTGTGTTGGCATAGCGATGTTGGTTAATGGGTCTAAGCTTCAAAATTCAATGCTGCTACTTCTGTGCTGAAACTCTGATTAAAATTCACCAGGTTATCATACTTCAAACTATGAAGTTTGAAAGCCAGGTGCGGATATTTGGGTTTCCATTCCTCCATTATCTTTTCGATTGCTTCCTGAATGGCGTCTGACTCGAAGGATTTATCGTTCACATCATAATACTTCGTGTTGAAACCAAGCGCAGCAAAGTAATCCGCGTAGTTCACCTGCATAAAGATTCGGAACAGGTCAGCCCATGGTTTGGGAAGGCTATAGGAATACTGGCAGAAGGCAAGGGGATATTCCATTACTTTATTGGCTACAAACGCATGTCCGTTCTCGTTATAGAAGGGCATGTTCTGGGCAGCTGCATTGATGGCGTCTGTGACAACTTCATACTTCTGCGGGCTCACGATAGCAAAAGTGTGACGGCTGCGGAAGAGGTAGGGGAATACTTCTTCTTTGGGCTTGGTCAGCAGTTTCTCGTAAGCTTCGCGCATGAGCTGGTTGCGCTCGATGGTTTGCCGCTCGTCTTTCCTGTAATAGATGTCCACCAGTTTTTCCAGTTCATTCTGCAATTGTCCTTCAGGCGAGATCAGGTAATCTATGCGGAAGGCCAGGGTGAGCAGGAGATAGGCGATGCCTCCGGAATATTTGTCTGCATCCAGCGTTTTGATATAGTCCAGTGTTTCGCTGATCCATTGCTGGAAGTAAGTGTATTTCACTTCTTTTTCAGTGAGTGGGATCTCTATTACATGGTCTGTGTCCATTGTTTGCAGGGCAGTGAACTCCTGCACCAGGAGATCGTCCTGTTTATCCGCTTTGGTGGCCAGTTCTTTCAACCCGTAATAGAGTTTGTTGGGGTTGGCAGTTTTGATATCGCTGTCGAAGCGCATACAGATCCTGTCCTGGTCCAGCGCGTAGCGGCTATAATAAAGGTTGAAATTCATTTCCAGCAGCCGGCGCATTACGGGAACGCTGGACTGTGGCATTTTGGCGAGTGTGATCTCGGCCTGGAGGCGGTGGTCATTGAATTCGCCGCGCACCACTTTTGAGCCCTGGAACACCTGGAACCGGCCTTCCTGGCCGTTGCGCTCCAGCACTACGTTCTGCTCATTTTCATCCCGCAGGTAGTCGAAGAAGGCTTCGATACATTGATGATACTCCTGGTTCTTGAAAAGATTGTCCGCTTCCGTCCAGCGGCCCACTTTGGTCACAGACTTGTTATTGTCTGAATAACGGCCAAAAGTGATCGCCGGGTCATCCTTCTTCTTTTTACCCCATCCAAATAATTTATCAAATACCATACGTAATTATATAATGTTTTTTCCAAATGCCCTGTTACAGGAGCCGGAATGAGGGCATGAAGTTATTCAATTTAACGGCTTTTGCAACTCCATTCCGGCAGTTCGGCGGGATATACCACCAACGTGGTATACTACGCCGGGGCCTACCTGGAGGTTGCTAACAATTCCCGTCCGGGAACTGTTCAAAAAAAGCGTTACAAGGTATCATTCATAATTCTATATTTGCTCAAATCTTAAACTATTATATGAAGTTTATAGTTTCTTCTTCGGCTTTGTTGAAACAGTTGCAACAGATCAGTGGTGTAATCAACGCCAATACCGTTTTGCCCATCCTGGAAGATTTCCTCTTTGAGGTGGATAAGAACAAACTGACTGTAGTGGCTACCGATCTGGAAACCGTGATGAAGATCCAGATGGATGTGGAAGCCAAAGACGCCGGTCGTGTTTGTATCCCCGCCAAGATCCTGATGGACTCCCTGAAAAACATCCCAGACCAACCGCTCACTTTCAATATCGATAAGAATTTCGGCGTTGAGCTCACCAGCGACAACGGTAAGTACAAGGTGATGGGTGAAAACCCCGATAACTTCCCGAAAGAACCGGTAGCCGATGATACCACTTCTTTCACCATGACTTCCTCAGCCCTGGTAACCGCCATCAACAAAACACTGTTCGCCGTGAGCAACGACGATCTGCGTCCAGCCATGACCGGTGTTTATTTTGAAATGGACAAGAAAGGTCTTCAGTTTGTAGCCACAGACGCCCACCGCCTGGTACGTTACAAAAGAACAGAGGTAGCCTGTCCGAAAGCAGACTCACTCATCGTTCCTAAAAAACCGCTCAACCTTCTGAAGTCTGCTATGCCGGATAACGATGATGAGCTCGTGATCAACTATAACAGCAATCACCTTTTCGTGAAGCACGGCACAACACAAATGAGCTGTCGACTCATCGACGCGCGCTTCCCTGACTACCGTGTGGTGATCCCTGCGGACAATCCGTACAAACTCACTATCAATAAAGCTGATTTCCAGGGCGCTCTCCGTCGGGTAAGTATCTTCAGTAACAAGAGCACCAACCAGGTGGTACTGAATATAAGCGGAAGCGAGCTGCAACTGGCCGCACAGGACGTTGACTTCAGTTTCGAAGGAACCGAGCGAATGAAGTGTCAATACAATGGTGAAGACCTTCAGATCGCATTCAATGGTAAGTTCCTCATTGAAATGTTGAACGCTGCTGAAAGCGATGATGTAGTGATCGAACTGAGCACTCCTACAAAAGCTGGTATCATCAAGCCAACCGAACAGGAAGAGAACGAAGAGATGCTGATGCTGGTTATGCCGTTGATGCTGAATAGCTAAGCAACTCTTTCTCAAAATACTGAAGGCGCCCTGGTGGCGCCTTTTCTTTTGCAGTTGTCAATCGCTCGCCTCTGGCGAGTGATTTATATTTGTTCGCCTCCCGGCGAACACCGCGTCGCCTCCGGCGACTAAACAAAAGTCACTCGCCGGAGGCGAGCGACAGGCGGCACCCTGCGTTTTTCTGTTTCAGCCATTAATCGTACATTACTGTTCAAGTTTTAGCCATATGGAATCCTTTGTGCAATTCTGGGAACACATCGCGCCATGGCAACGCATGGCTATCCTCATGGGCGGAATGATCTTGTTCTGGTTGATCGAGGGCGCTTACCCGCTGTTCAAATTCTCATTCAAAAGATACAAGCATGCCGGTGTGAACCTCGTGTTCCTCACCACCACCGTTGTTCTGAATATCCTGCTCGGCGCTATCACCATCATGGTTTGCGCCTGGGTTACCAAAAACAATTTCGGATTGCTCAACTGGTTGGGCTGGCCGGTTTGGGCCACCATCATTCTCGCAATCTTCCTCATGGATTTCTTTTCACAATACCTCCCTCACTATGCGATGCATAAAGTGAAATGGATGTGGAAATTCCATATGATCCACCATAGCGATACAAAAGTGGACGTTACCACCGGTACCCGCCACCACCCCGGTGAATGGATGTTCCGCGAAGGCACTACCATCATCGGCGCACTCTTACTCGGCCTGCCCATCTGGTTGTATTTCCTGTACCGCAGTGTGTCCGCCATCTTTACCCATTTCAATCACGCGAATATCCGCGTTCCGAAGTGGCTTGACAAACCCATCAGTTGGATCTTCGTTTCGCCCAATATGCATAAAGTGCATCACCACTACAAAAGGCCTTACACAGATACGAACTACGCCAATATCTTCTCTCTCTGGGACCGCCTCTTCGGCACTTTCGCATATGTTGATCCGCGTGAACTGAAATATGGACTGGATGTACTCGAAGACGCCACGGACGAAGACCTCAAATACCAATTGGGTCTGCCTTTCAATAAAAATGTAAAAACGGATTACTGATAACCAGGCTCTGGTCTGTATATTCCTGAAGCCCTGACCTAATATTAGGTCAAGGCTTTACCTTTGTAGCACTTCTCTTAAAAGAAGTTTATTTATGGCAAGAATGATCGCAATGATACCTGCCCGCTATGCCGCTACCCGGTTTCCCGCTAAGCTGATGCAGACCCTGGGCAACAAAACAGTTATCCGGCACACTTACGATAATACCGTTGCCACCGGCCTTTTTGATGAAGTAGTGGTGGTTACCGACAGTGATATTATCTATGATGAGATCGTCTCCAACGGAGGCAAGGCAAAGATGAGCACCCGCGAGCACCAGAGTGGCAGCGATCGCATAGCCGAAGCCGTTACCGATATGGATGTGGATATCGTACTGAATGTTCAGGGCGATACCCCTTTCGTTCAAAAGAAACCATTGGAAAAACTGCTGCATTGTTTTAATGATCCTACAGTTCAGGTTGCCTCCATGATGCAGGTGCTTACCAAAAAAGAAGAGATTGAAGATCCAAACTTCGTGAAAGTGGCTGTGGACCGCAATATGAATTCGCTGATGTTCAGTCGTAGCGTTCTTCCTTATCCACGGGATACCGAGGCGCCTGTTACCTATTATGAGCATATCGGCGTATACGCTTTCCGCAAACAGGCACTGCTGGATTTCACCAACTGGCCCATGACCCCACTGGAAGCAGCCGAGAAGATCGAATGCCTTCGATATCTCGAATATGGTATACCGTTACGAATGATTGTTGTGGATTATATGGGGATCGAGATCGATACACCCGCTGACCTGGAAAAAGCTAGTAAGCTGTTCTGATCAGTTAACATAATAAGAAAGGCTCTTTACGGAGCTTTTTTTATTCTCCTTTATTGATCCTGGCAATGATTGCCTCAATTGCTCTGCCGTAACTATTCAGTTGGTTGTTGTATTCATTCGAATCTTCTTTCATGGCCTTTCGCAGCAGCTTAAAGTATTTCACCCGAAGGTCCGCGTATTCCTTATAAAGATCTCTTACCGCTTGCAGTTCCGGCGGCAGTTTCAGCGCATCCAGTTTTGCGATCTCTTTCTGGTATATCTCCCAGGCCGGAATGGTTTCTTCGCCCAGGTATTTGATTACTTTGAGATCTCCTGCCTTCTCCATATCCTTGTAAAAATTCAGGCCCTGCTTTTCATACTTCGAAGCGTGCTGCACTATTCTTTGAAAATCCGTCCCTACATTATCCAGCGCCCGGTATCCGCTCATTATGATAAGAATACCGATCAACACTGATCCAATGATTGACAAGAAGACCGGCTGTTTCGATTTCCTGATCAGCAGGAAGAACAGGTAACCCAATGCTATTCCTGTTAACAAACCTCCGATATGCGCGGCATAATCTACGCCCGGCCTAAAGCCTGCGATCAGGTTGATCACCACTATCGTTCCAATATTTGGCAGGATGGTATTACGGACATTCTTTTCAATCAGGTTGGTGCTTAATAACGCCAACATCAGACCGAACAATCCAAAAATAGCCCCGGAGGCGCCCGCCGATACAACAAACGGGTTCCAGATAATACTCGCAATACTTCCACCTACACCTGTAACAATAAATGCCGAAAGAAATCTCCACTTTCCGATCAATGGCTCCAGCAATGTTCCGATCATATACAAACTCACCATATTCACCAGCAGGTGAATAACACCTATATGCTCAAACATACAGGTGAAGAGCCGCCACCATTCACCATCCACAATGGTCAGGAACCTGGCATTGGCGCCCCATTTGATCAGCGCATCGATACCCGGACTGAATAAAGAAACGCCGTCCATCACCATCAGGAGGAACAGCACCACACAGATCCCGATCAGAGAAGCGGTAACGCCAAATTCACCTTTTGGCATGTACCATTTTCTATTCGAAGAAGGATTTCGGAATTTGGGTGAAAGTTGATCCAGTATATCATCATCGCCGCTAGCTTTCACTTCGGCTATGCGTGCCTGTAATTGCTCGCGTTCTCCGGCGCTCATTCTTACGCGCGATTCTTCAAACAGACTGAGGAATCTTTCAACATACTGCTGGTTCCTTTTGGTTGCAATCACAGCTCCGTTACTGCGGCTCTCCAGGTATGCGCCGCCGTTATTAAGCCAGAGCGTGAACGTTTCTCCCCAGGAATTTGCCCTCACTGAAAGGGGAATTCCGGCAATCAATCCATGGTCAGAAATAAAATGAATTTCCCATCCGAGATCTGTTACAGTTTTTGCAGCAACTAACAAATATTCGTCAGTATTTATTCCCGGCAGTTCTATAAATGTTTTCCACGAAGCCATATAAAAATTGTTATCGCGTAAACCAAAATTGTTTCATTTTTTCTGATTGTGCAATTGACGCTGCTATTTTAATTACATTTAATGATACAAATTTTTCATGAACGATCCGCTTTGGGGCATAGATCTCGGAGGCACGAAGATAGAAGGGGTGATCCTGCCATCCATTGAAGAAGCAACGCCGCTTTTGCGACTGCGCATCGATACTGAAAGAAGCAAAGGTTACAAACATATCCTGCAGCAGATCAGTTCCCTGGTTCATCAAATGCAGGCACAGAGCGGATTACAGCCAACACGAATTGGATTTGGAACACCCGGTGTACTGGACCCCGTGTTGCAAACAATGAAGAATTGTAACAGTACTGCACTCAATGGACAACCGCTAAAAAAAGATCTTGAAGAACTATTGAACGTTCCGGTTGTTCTTGCCAATGATGCCAATTGTTTTGCACTGGCAGAAACCCATTGGGGTGTTGTGAAAGAAAAAGTCTCCGGCGCCGCCGTTGTTTTTGGGATCATCCTGGGAACTGGAGTTGGAGGCGGAATTGTGGTGAATGGCAAATTGTGGAATGGCCGTCACGGAATCGCCGGAGAATGGGGCCACAATTTTCTCGATGAAAGCGGAGGCAAATGTTATTGTGGAAAGACCGGTTGTGTGGAAACTATTCTCTCGGGCCCGGCACTGGAAAGATTTTATGAATCGATATCCGGCACGAAGGCCAACCTGAAAGAAATAACTCAGTATTACCTCTCGCAGCAAAATGATGCTGCTAAGCAAACCATAGAAAGATTAGCCTGGTTCTTCGGAAAAGCCGTTTCGGTTGTAACAAACCTGTTAGACCCTGATATTATTGTAGTGGGTGGGGGAGTTGGCAATATCGATGTTTTATATACATCCGGTATGCAATCACTTCAACATCATATTTTCAATAACAGGCTCGATACCCTGGTCCTGAAACCAGCGCTGGGCGATAGTGCAGGTGTTTTCGGAGCTGCTGCACTGGTGAGTTGAATCGCTTCCGTCAAACCCGTTCCTTGAAAAGGAGTTATTCACACGTGCATACTAAACTGATTATCTCAGGAGTTTACAGGTGGCTCTTTGAAATGACAGGGCACTGTTATGCCCGTTTGTATAAATTATATCCAAAATTAATGTGAAAGATAACCGCAGTTTTCCCGCTTTTTGCAGGAATAAATGTGATTAGGGTTTTGGTTACGTTACCGTGTCGCAAATTCTTGCGCATTTCTGTCGATTTGTGCAATTTTTTTTCAATTGCTGATTCACGGTATACATATAAAAATTACCTTTACCCCTACTTCGGTCGGAAATCTCCATTCTTTACATGTTTTTTGATATATAGATTTTTTTATCCATGAAAAACCACTGCGCCTGATCATGACCGTTTTATTTGATTTGTGCTAAATCGTTTTATCAGCCCAATACCGATCCCGTGCAAAACAACAGGCCAATGTTTTTTCCAACATCCTTATCGTTGAACAATTAGTCTCTCTTACCCAAGCTGCATCAAGAACCCGGGTTCCAGATCAACTGGTATGGAATTTATGTGGATTCCATCACCGCAGCAGGGAATTAAAATAGCTGGTACACCACATACAGCGATTGGTTAGGGTTCTTATAACAAAACGCAGCTCCATGCTGCGTTTTTTTGTTTATTTATTCCCCATAACTTCGCAATACTTTCAAACTTATTTTTAACCTACTGAATATTAGATATGAAGTTCAGAAATTTCAGAATGGTGAGCTATGTGGTTTATGGCCGTGGCAGCTTCGATCAACTGGATGAGATCCTCGCACCACAAAGAAAAGGCGATGCTCCCATGATCTTTTTAGTGGACCATTATTTCCAGAACGGAGGCAGCGTTGGTAACGGTAAATCCCTCACAGACCGCATACCCCTGCGCGGAAAAGACAAGATCATTTTTGCCGATGTAACGTATGAGCCCAAAACAACACAGGTTGACAAACTCGCCAATGAACTGAAAAACGAGTTCGGTACTGTCAGTGGTATCATTGGTATCGGCGGTGGCTCCGTAATGGACCTCGCCAAAGCCGTATCCCTCATGATGAACAATCCCGGCTCTTCTGCCGACTACCAGGGATGGGACCTCGTGAAACTCCCCGGCGTTTACAAAGCAGGTATCCCCACCCTCAGCGGAACCGGCGCAGAAGTTTCCAGAACAACAGTTCTTACCGGACCAACCCGCAAACTGGGCATGAACTCCGACTTCACTCCATTCGACCAGATCGTTCTGGACCCCGAACTCTGCGCCAATGCGCCGGCCAACCAGCGATTCTACACTGGAATGGATTGCTATATCCACTGCATCGAAAGCCTGCAGGGAACTTATCTCAATGAATTCAGCAAATCATACGGCGAAAAAGCACTCGAGCTCTGCCGCGACGTATTCGTTCGCAAGAATGCCTGGGATGATGAATGCGACGATAAACTGATGATGGCTTCCTATGCCGGCGGTATGAGTATTGCTTACTCACAGGTTGGGGTAGCCCATGCCGTTAGTTATGGTCTCAGCTACCTGCTTGGCACCAAACATGGAATCGGCAACTGCATTGTGATGAACCACCTGGAAGATTACTATCCTGAAGCAGTAGTTGAATTCAAACAAATGGTGGAAAAGAATAAGATCGATATTCCGGTTGGCATCTGTAAAGATTTGTCTGACGAACAATTCGACACCATGATCAATGTTTCCCTCGGCATGAAACCACTCTGGGAAAATGCATTGGGCAAAGACTGGGAATCCATCATGACCCGCGAAAAACTCAGAGCGCTTTACGAAAAACTCTAACAAAAATGAGCCCGCAAAAGTATCTCCGTTATTTCGGTCTGAATAACCTGTTCGGTACGCAACGAACAAAGGAGATACTTTCTGTTAACCCTACAGTGCTGCCACATCGCGAAGAAGCGGCGCATGTGGAAGTGACCGTGTATGATTATGATTCAGCCAATATCCAGGTCCATCATTTCGAAAATGCATCGCCTTGCGGGAAATTCAGGAATGATGGACGGATCGCCTGGATTGATATTGCCGGTTTGAGAAAATCCGATGTTGAAACCATCTGCAATACGTATGATATCCACCCCCTGTTGATCGAAGACATTCTCAGTATCAACCAGCGTCCGAAAATGGATGAGGTAGAGGGTGTTCTCTTTTGCCTGCTGAATATGCTGTTCTTCAATGAGCAGAAAAAAACGGTGGAAACAGAACAGATCAGCATTGCATTGGGAAAGGATTTTGTGATCCTTTTCCAGGAAGATGCACACAGGGACGTTTTCGATCTGCTCCGCACAAGGCTCAATATGTCTAACAGTAAAGTGCGCCAGCGTACAGCCGATTATCTGCTGTACTCCATGTTGGACCAGGTAGTAGACAACTATTTTATTGTTATGGAGCGCCTCGGTGAGCAGATCGAAATGGTGGAAGAAGAAGTGATCAGGCAGAGTAATACCAAATCACTCGCCCGCATCAACCAGCTCCGCAAAGAACTGATCGTGCTCAAACGCAATCTCGCCCCCGTACGCGATCTCATCAGCGGCATCATCCGCAGTGAAAGCGATCTACTGGATGATCGTACCACCAAATATTTCAAAGACGTTTACGATCATATCATGCAGGCATATGATCTCAGCGAGAACTACCGGGATATAGTTACCGGCATGCAGGACCTTTACATCAATAATGTTAACCTCAAACTGAATGAGGTGATGAAGGTAATGGCCATTGTTACCTGTTTACTCGCGCCCGCTACCGTGATCGGCGGCATCTTTGGAATGAACTTCGAAGTGATCCCCTATGCACACCATAAATGGGGGTTCTATTTTGCAGTTGGCTGTATGTTCATCATTCCCGTCTGGATGCTTTGGGTGTTCAGAAGAAGAGGGTGGTTTTAGTTTCGCTGCTCAATAACTCATCTCGTCTAATTTTACTTTTCCTTTAAAAGTGTAAAACACGAAACTGGTGTAAATGGCCACCAGTGGGGTTCCTATCAATGCAATGATCAAAAGTATTTTCATGGTTTTCGGAGAAGACGCTGCATTGGCGATAGTGATACTATTCTGCGGATCGGAAGTGGAATACAGTAAAAATGGAAACACTTCCAGGGCCACCATGATCAGTAATAATGCAATTGTAACGGAACTGCTGATAAATGCATACCGGTACTTCCCCTTTTTGATCTGCCTTGGAATATTGGCGATGGCCAGCACCATCAGGATCGGGATGAGGAAACCCAACGGTGTATCCCGGAAGAAATCACTGAGATGTGGTATATATAATAAGGTGTAGAGCGTGGTGATCACGAAACTCAGTACAAAGAAAATGATGAAATTATTGGCCAGGATATGCAGTTTCGCAAATAAGCGGTTCTCTGTTTTCATGGTCAGGTAAATGGCGCCATGCATCATGAATAACGCCAGGGTAGTGATGGCCACGAGTATTGAAAAAGGATTGAAGAAAGAAAGCCAGTTGCCATCGAATTCCTTTTCCGCATTGAGCGGAATACCATATGCCACATTGCCGAGCATGAGGCCAAGCGACAACGCAATCACGATACTCGCAAATGAATACACGATATCCCAGGTCTTGCGCCACCAGCCCATCGGCTCTTTGCTCCGGAACTCAATAGCCACGGCCCTCCAGATGATTCCCACCAAAAAGATCATGAAAGGCACATAGAATGCGGAAAAGATGGCCGCGTAAGCAACCGGAAATCCCGCAAACAATGCGCCGCCGCCAATCACCAGCCAGACTTCGTTCCCGTCCCAAACCGGACCGATGGCATTGAGCGCGATCCGCCGGCTCTGTTCTTTTTTCAAAAAGAGATGGAGTGCGCCGGCGCCCAGGTCAAATCCGTCGAGGATCGCATAACCACTGATCACACCGCCAAAAACGAGGAACCACCAGATATTATAGTCGATGCCGAGAAATGTGTCCATAGTTAATAAGATTGTGGTTTATGATTCGTGGTCCATGATAGGGTTATCACGTTTGCTGCCTTCATCAATATGTTCTTTGGTGCCGTAGTCCACCGGCCCGTGCTGGATCTTACGGTTGAGCAGGTAAATGAAAAGAAGGAATAAGATAAAGTACACACCCAGGAAAAGGATCAGTGAAAACAGCACCTGGTTGGCAGTGACTGATTTCGAAAGGGCGTCGGAGGTTTTCAGCAATCCATATACCACCCAGGGCTGACGGCCCATTTCAGCCGCGAACCATCCGGCCTGATTAGCGATCTGAGGTAACAGTACCGCCCATACGAAGGCCCAGAGCAGCCATCGTTTATGGAATAATTTTTTTCGCCACCAGTAAAAGCAGGCCAGGAGCGTCATTCCGATCATGAGCATACCGCATGCCACCATGAGATGATAGAATTGAAAGATGGCATTCACTTGTGTTGGCCGCTCATTTTCGGGAAATGCATTGAGGCCTTTTACCGGTTCTGTAAAATTCCCGTGTAACAGAAAACTCAGTCCGCCGGGAATGCTGATCCCACTTACTTCCTGTGTTTCGTTGTTCACTTTTCCAATCAGGTACATATCGGCTTTGGCGGAACTATCATAATGTCCTTCCAGCGCGGCAAGCTTGGCGGGTTGGTTGCGGGCAACACCCTCTGCGCTCTTATGACCAGCCAGCAACTGGAGTAACCCTGAAACCGTTGCCACCACCAGTGCGATTTTGAAAGATCGTTTGGCGATATCGAGATGTCTTTTCTTCAAAATATACCAGGCATTCACGCTCAGTACAAGGAAAGCGCCGGCGAGAAAACATCCGATCCACACATGGACAAGTCTTTCAACGCTGCTTGGGTTGAATACCATCGCCCAGAAATCAGTGATCTCCGCGCGGGCATTCAATCCTTCGCCCACTATATGGTAACCTGCAGGTGTTTGTTGCCAGGAATTGGCCACTACAATCCAGACTGCAGAGAACATTGAACCAAGGAAGACCATGATACAGGAGAAGAAATGCACTTTCGGCCCTACACGGTTCCAGCCGAAGATGAGGATGCCGAGAAATCCTGATTCCAGTGCGAAAGCAAAGATGCCTTCCGCGGCAAGTGCGCTTCCGAAAATATCGCCTACATATTTCGAGTAGGTGGCCCAGTTAGTACCGAACTCAAATTCCATGATGATGCCGGTGGCTACACCCAGGCCAAAGATCAATGCAAAGATCTTGATCCAGAACCGCGCGATCTGTTCATATTTTTTGTCGCCTGTTTTCAGATACATTCCTTCATAGATCACCAAAAGCAGGCCCAGCCCGATACTCAGGGGAGGATAGATGTAATGGAAAGCGATGGTGAAAGCAAATTGTACGCGCGCTAAAATTTCTACGTCCATATCGAAAGCAGTTTAATACGTGCACAAAAAAGCCGATGCGGATGGCATCGGCTTTACTATCATTTATTCTTGAAGATAGGAACAGTACTGCAGGGCTCGCCATACATGATGCTCTTGGCCACAGGCCGCAGAAGCATGGTAATGGTGAGATAGGCCGCTTCACCGATGGTTTTGTCTCCACATCCTTTTACAACGATACGTTTATCGGCGAATTCGGCAGCAGGTATTGCTGCTATCCTTTGAACCAGGAATTGTTGGGTGGCGGAGGTGGCGTCTCCGAATACAACACCGGCTGCTACCGGTGTGAGGTAAGTGGCCACCAGCATGTAGGCCCACATGGGAATGATAGCATCCGCAGAACAGGTTACAGCTACCAGTTTACCCTGGTAAACGCTCCAGTCTGTTTCCTGCAGGGCGGTCCTGAAATCCTTCTCCTTAAGGATCATGCCCATGAACAGGTGGTCCTTCAAATCGAATACTACAATGGGTTCCTTCGGAAAATAATCTTCCAGGTCCAATGTGATCAGGCCGCTTTGCGCTATTTTATTGATGATCTCTTCACTCATGCCGGGTAATTTCACTTGTATAACAAAGGTAAGGATGAAATAGTTGCCAAAAAAAGCGGCTCCTTTTTAGGGAGCCGCCTGTATTTTTCAAAACCGTTTCTATCAGTTAGAAGAAGTTGATACGGTAGTCTTTGATATCTGCTGATTTCTTCATGGCTTCGATCACACGCATGCCAACCATTCTCTGCTGCTGGTTCATCATCGTCTGCATTTGCTTCACATCGAAGTTGGGGTTCGGTTGTGCGCCGAGGTTATCTATTTTCAGATAGAAAACCCCGATCTCACCAACAACAGGAGTAGACACCGCTGTCTGGAACTTCTTACAGAAGGCAGCCCCGATCAGTTTCGGCTCGTTACCAACATTTGGAACGAAAGGACTTGCGTAAGAGATGCTGTCTGCTTTCAAGACAGGCTGGTTAACTGCTTTGCTGATTCCATCGAGCGTATTGGCGCCGCCAACTTTCTTAACGATCTCGTCTGCTTTCTTTTTGTTGCGGATCTTGTATTCAACCAGTGGTCTTGCGCGGTCTACAGACATGTTGCCTTTTTCATAAGCAGCTACAAGAACGGGAACGATGAATTTATCACCGATCTGATAGTAACGCTCAGCAACCTGTCCAACTTTTGCAGTTCTGAACATCCAGGTCACCAGTTCGCGATTATCGCCCAGTCCGGGGATGCCGCTTTCGAGAGGCTTGATGTCCATTGCAGGATATTTGTTCAGGTTCTGTTTTTTGGCATTCTCATCGAAAGATTTTTTGTCTTTGCTGTCTAGTGCAAACTGAGCGGCCGCAGTTGATGCGCCATTCACTGTTTCAGCGCTGGCGATGATGGGGTGGCTGAGATAGGCAATTTTGAAACCGGTGCCGATATTTTTCTGGTTGAGCACTTCTATATAATGGTATCCGCTGTAAGAAGAGTTTTCCACTTTTACAGTTTTTTTGTCGCCTGCATTTCCGTAGAAAGCAACTTCCGCGAATTCCCTGCTGAGTTGTCCGAATTTGTTGGATTCAAATGTGTACTCGCCTTGTGTTTCTTTGCTGCCCATATCGTCAGAGTACTTCACCACCATGCTATCGAAGCTGGCGCCATTGCGGATGGCAGTAGTGATGCTATCTATCAGGAATTTGGCGGCGCTGTCTGTTCTTACCTGTCCGGCCTGGGGATCCGCGATCTTAACAAGGATATGTCTCACCTTTACAGTATCAGGGATTGCCCTGCGTCCGATCATTTTGGCGATGGTGTAATTGCTGCCATCGAGATAGGGTCCAAACACCTGTCCTTCGCCGAGTTGCTTGATGGAATCTGCATTGGACACTTTCATATTGCTGCCGAGTACATATCCATTAAAATAAGGAAGCTCGCTGTTATTGCGGAGCAGGAAAGATTCTACGTCTTTCTCAGGAATTGCAGCAAATTCATTCTTCACGCTGGCAACTCCCTCATAGGAAACAGCGCTGTCGGCTGCGGTAGGGGCAGCATCGAACATAACATATTCTATACCTCTTGCTTCTTCCTGCTGGTAGGCTTCTTTATTTTCGTTTACATATTGTCTTACATCTTCATCGGTAACCCTGATAGCAGAATCGCCAACAGAAGAGTAAGGAATGTTCACGTACGAGATATTGGAAACCTGGCTGTTCTCTGTATTCATTTTTTCCACCAGCCATTTTGGAGTGTAAGCACTGTTACTGATCAGTGAAACAAATTTCTCTTTCATTCTGGCTTTTTCCAGAGCGGGGAGGAACTCTCCGTAGAAGCTGTTAAATTGCGGAGTGTTCTTTTTAAGTTGGTTGATGGTTTGATAGGCAGTGTTTGCATCATAAGCACCGGTCTTTGGATCGGTGAATTGCTGACGCAGCATTTGTGGGGGATTTTCACCGTAAAGGATATCACCACGCTCGTCTTTTCCGATTTCGGCGAAGCCGATTTTTTCAAATTCATTTCCGAGGATAGCGTCTTCCACGTATTCATTCCAGAGGCTTTCACGGATCTGACCACGGAGACGTTCGTCAACAGAATAGTTCTGCGCCTGGTAGTTTTGTTCCGCAGCTTTGTAGCGGGCATCAAATTCATACGCATCTATCTTCTTACCATTCACTTTACCTATAACGTCTGAGGAACCGCCGAACATACCGCCTCCTCTTCCCTGGAAGGCATCCTGTACAATAAAGGCGATAAGGGCTAACGCAATCGCAGCGATGATGATCCACGCGGCTTTGTCGCGGATAGTTTGAATGACTGACATAGTGATATAAGTCCGTACGGTTTTTGAAACGGATGGCAAAAATAAGGGAAATACATTTATGAACAAACTGTGGAAAAAACCGTAAATGCGGCATCACCAGCGGGTTTGATCTAATTCACATTCCGGCGGAGCCGGCGAAAATTTTTGAAAATTGAAGATTTGTGAAACAGGCCGTGAAAACAGTTCCCCCAGCGCTTCGTTAATAACCACTATTTCATGTGGATAACCCCGGTTTTTGCACATCCCCATCCGGGGATTCCTGGCGGATAAGTTTCGAAGGGCCGGCGATAATTCCGGGAGGTGTAAATAAACCCCGAGTTATTCCACACCAACTAACAGAAAAATGTGATATTCAGAACGATGTTTTTATCCGGGGCCTATTTTAGTCCACAGAAGTGGAAAAAGATGAAAAATGCAGAACAGACCGAGCTTCCTGACTGTTAATGAATTGTGGATAACTGTGGATAAAGGCGTTGTTGTAACTTTACCAAAATTTTGCGCTCAGGATTTATCCACGAATCCACAGCCGTAATAGTAATAGGTTTTTATAAAAATAATTAATTAATATAGAATACTATGGCAGATATCAACATTGGCGTTGCAAAGGAAAAAGTTGAAACGAAAGGATTTTTGGACCTGGAAGTGGATCCGCAACTGGATCTTTTTAACGAGATCGAAAAATTGAAAAAAGAGAAAAACGCCATTGTTCTCGCGCACTACTACCAGGAAGCGGATATCCAGGATGTGGCGGACTATATCGGGGATAGCCTTGGCCTGGCGCAAAAAGCGGAAAAGACAGATGCAGACATCATCGTTTTTGCAGGCGTGCATTTCATGGCGGAGACTGCAAAGATCCTCAACCCGCACAAGAAAGTGCTGCTGCCAGATCTGAAAGCAGGTTGCTCACTTGCTGACAGTGCACCACCAGCTGCTTTCAAGAAATTCAAAGAGCAACACCCCGATCACCTGGTGATCTCATACATCAACTGCACGGCAGACATCAAGGCGCTTAGCGATATCATCTGCACTTCCTCCAACGCAAAACAAATCGTGGAAAGCCTGCCGCCTGATCAGAAAATCATTTTTGCACCTGACAAAAATCTTGGTTCGTACCTGGTTAAGAAGACAGGTCGCGATATGGTGCTGTGGGATGGAGCCTGTATGGTGCATGAGATCTTCAGCCTGGAAAAGATCATGAAACTGAAAGTACGTCACCCGGAAGCTAAGATCATTGCGCATCCTGAGTGTGAAGAGCATGTGCTAAAAGTGGCGGACTATATCGGATCTACCACGGGGCTGCTGAAGTTTTCACAGGATGATCCGGCTAAAGAGTTCATCGTTGTTACGGAAACAGGTATCCTGCACCAGATGCAGAAATCGTCTCCTGATAAGACTTTCATTCCCGCGCCACCGGATAACGGCTGTGCCTGCAATGATTGTCCGCACATGAAGTTGAATACATTAGAGAAATTGTATCTGTGTATGAAATATGAGCTTCCTGAGATCAAAATGGATGAAGTTCTTCGCCAGGCAGCTCGTAAACCGATCGACAGGATGCTTGAAATCAGCGCCAGGTACGGGTTGTAGACCGTTTCTGTTCGAAAGTTGTGGATAAGCCCGTTTATGTTTTTGAATTTTCGGGATTAACCTAAAGTATGTGGATAGGTCCCCGGGGAATTTTGAGGACTGTTTCAGGAAGTCAAAGTAGTGAATTGGGTACTTGGACATTTGTGAATATGATCGTGGAAATTTGAGCTGTTTTTGTCGTTTTTTGTTTGATGACGAAAAATGTGTTAATAAGTCTATTAAATTTGTAGACTTTATTGATGATTGATCTTTTAATTTTATTTCGATGGCGGAAGATTTGCACATTGCAACGGGGTCAAAGCAAGAGCAATATTTATCTCTTGTTCCACAGGTAAAAGCTTTGCTGGAAGGTGAAGAAGATCTTATCGCAAACCTGGCGAATATTGCCGGTGCGTTAAAAGAGCAGTTTGGATGGTTATGGGTTGGATTCTATATCGTACGTGACGAAGAGTTGGTGCTCGGTCCGTTTCAGGGACCAATTGCGTGTACACGTATCCGTTATGGAAAAGGAGTTTGTGGAACTGCGTGGAAAGAAGCTACAACGTTGATAGTTCCTGATGTGGAAGAATTTCCAGGACATATTGCCTGCAGTAGTTTATCAAGGTCTGAAATTGTTATTCCGATCATTCGCGATAAAAAAGTAAAGGCCGTACTGGATGTTGACAGTACAGCCCTGAACGAATTCAACTCAGTAGACCAGCTTTATCTGGAAGAGATTTTGTCGCTGATCAACTGGCCATAAAATTTATCTTCCCATATACACCATCAGGATTTGCACATCACTTGGATTTACTCCGCTGATGCGACTTGCTTGTCCTAATGTTCTTGGTTTTATTTTCTTGAATTTTTGTAATGCTTCGTTGCTCAGTGCTGCTACACGGTCATAGTCGAAATTGTCCGGGATCATGAGGTCTTCCAGTGAGCTCATCTTTTTTACGATCTCTTTTTCTTTCTCGATATAAACATCGTATTTGATCTGGATCTCTGCCTGCTCAATGATTTCAGAAGAAAACCCTTTTAACGGAGCTAGTGAGGGAAGTTCTTCGATCATTTCTTTCAACCCGATATTTGGCCGTAGCAATAACTGGATGGATTTGTTTTTGTGCGGCATCGGGGCCGAATTGTATTTTGCCAGGAAACTGTCGGCTTCCAAAGGATCAACTGATATTTCCTTCATCAGTTGTTTGATCTTTTCAGTGCCATTTCTTTTTGCGATCACTGCATCCATTCTTTCCTGGGATGCGAGACCCATACGATAACTGAGTTCAGTTAACCGGAGATCAGCATTGTCCTGACGAAGCAATGTTCTGAATTCTGCACGGGATGTAAACATGCGATAAGGTTCTTCTGTTCCTTTACTGATAAGATCATCGATCAATACGCCAATGTAAGCATCGCTTCTTTTGAGGATGAGTGGATCCAGTTCCCTTGTTTTTTGGTGTGCGTTGATTCCCGCCATTAAACCCTGACAAGCAGCTTCTTCATACCCAGTAGTTCCGTTAATCTGTCCGGCAAAAAATAGATTACCGATGAGTTTGGTTTCGAGGGAGTGAGTAAGCTGGGTAGGGGGGAAGTAATCATATTCGATAGCATATCCGGGTCTGAAGATCCTTACATTCTCAAATCCTGCTACTTGTTTCAATGCTTCATACTGTACTTCTTCGGGAAGGGATGTTGAGAAGCCATTCACATAGATTTCAACTGTGTTCCAGCCTTCGGGTTCTACAAACAACTGGTGTCTTTCCCTTTCGGCAAAGCGGTTGATCTTGTCTTCGATACTTGGACAGTACCTGGGGCCTGTTCCTTCGATCCTTCCGGTGTACATGGGGGACCTGTCGAATCCAGTTTTGAGAAGATCATGTACTTTCTGATTTGTGTAAGTTATCCAGCAACTGATCTGTCTGTTGGGTTTAGGTGTATTGGTGTAGGAGAATCCTGTGATCTCATCATCTCCTTTTTGTTCTTCCATTTTTGAGTAATCGAGGGACCTGCCATCAACCCGGGGTGGTGTTCCGGTTTTCAAGCGATCACTTTCAAAGCCCAGTTCCACGAGCTGTTCGGTGATACCTGTTGCGGCTTTTTCTGCTACCCTGCCTCCTCCAAATTGCTTTTCTCCAATATGGATGATGCCATTCAGAAAGGTTCCACTGGTAACAACGACTGCCTTAGAATTGATGGAATGACCAAGACCTGTAACCACACCTGCTGCTCTTCCATCCTTGATAATGATGGATTTGACCATATCCTGGTAGAAATCTACATTTTTTGTTTGTTCCAGTCTCTCTCTCCAGGTAGCAGCGAAAAGCATTCTGTCGTTCTGTGTTCTGGGGCTCCACATAGCAGGACCTTTGGATCTATTCAGCATCCGGAACTGGATCATGCTTAGATCTGTGACTATACCTGAGTATCCTCCAAGGGCATCGATCTCCCGAACGATTTGTCCTTTTGCAATGCCTCCCATTGCGGGGTTACAGCTCATCTGGGCTATCACCTGCATATTCATGGTGATCAGTAGGACCTTTGATCCCAGGTTTGCAGCAGCAGCTGCGGCTTCACATCCTGCATGTCCTGCACCAACCACAATAACATCATAATTAGGAAATATCATGGTGCAAAATTAAATGAATGAAATGGAAGTGGGAATAAAGTGTTCCACGTGGAAACATTTTATGATGTTATGAATTTAGAATGGTAGGGAGTGAGTCACTGGATAATCCAATTATTGCGATGTTTAATTTGCTAATAAGCAAAAAGAGGTTTTTGATATTCCCTTTGGAGACCAATGGGTGAAGTTGTTTTCTAAGGAGACGATAGGAGTATTATTAAAACCAGGTTTTGGCTTATGAAATTTCTCTTTATCTAATTATTTCAATTTGTTAATCTAATCTTCTCCAGGCTTTGTTTTCCTTTGAGGAAGATTTGAAGATTGTGTGGTTAGCTTATGTCATATAAAGATGCTGGGTATTATATTAGAGTGATAATTATTAGAATAGATCCTCGATTTATTCATTTGCTTGGTTATGGGTATAAACAGGCCAAGTTACCTTTTAGCGCATCTCTTTTTGACCAAAGGGCTCCCAGTTAGGTTAATCGTGTATGTGTTTATAGACATTGGTTGTCAAAATTTAAGGTAAGATTCATAGGAGGTAGTAAGGTTGATTATAGAAACCGGGGGTAGGAGATGGAATTCTATAGTTAGGGCTTTGGTTTTATTTTGAGTGCTTAAGATGAAAAGGGATTTGTTTCTTCATAAGTTCTCCGTTCCACGTGGAACGGTTCATTGTGAAAACAGCTTTGGTAATCAAATTCTTTCCGGGTTAAGTGTAGTCTAATATATAAAAAAGAGGTAAAGAGGTGAGATCTGTTCCAGGAGCTAAAGGAAAGTTTGATTTAAATGGGTGGTAAGTTGAATCTTTGAGCAAGGCAGATTGACCTTATAACCTCATATTGCCCTAATCAATCCTTAGTGTTGAATCCGCCTTTCTTTCCTCGATTATACAATTTCTGCAAGTATTGAACTGGGTGAAACAGGTATCAGGTTTCAGAAAGATAATTCCATTAAGAAGCTATAGTGATAGGAGTAGAAGACAGCTATGTAACTGAGTTTGGTCTGGGATTGATCCAGTGGTAGTTTGATAAGTGGATTTGTTGGGAAGATTTAAATACCTTACTTGTCGAAGTAAAGCTTCAGATATTTGTCTTCCATCTTCCGCATCAGAATCTCTTCAGCCTCAGTTTTGTCTTTATACCCGCACAAATGGAGTGCCCCATGAAAGATTACCCGGTGTAATTCCTCTTTAAATGAGGCATTGAAATTCTGAGCATTATCTTTCACGCGGTCAACGCTGATATAAATCTCTCCGGAAATCAGGCCGGGTTCAACAGAAAGATCGAAAGTGATGATGTCTGTGTAATAGTTATGCTTGAGATATTGCTTATTTATCTGCAGGAGATAGGAATCGGAACAGAATACAAAACTCAGATCAGCCAGCTTCTTCTTTTCCCTTTTGAAGATGTTGATTATGAAATCTTTCAATTGCGTCCGGTTTGTAAGGGACACTTTTTCAGCGAAATGGAAAGACACACTGGCCGGTAGTTTTATCATCATTTTTCGAAATTCGTAAAGTTTATTAAGGAATACAAAGCTACATTTGTTCATGATTCGCATGCCAATCCAAGGCATATTAAAAAGAGGAGAAGATTAGCGATTTTACTGAACCTGAAGGATCTCCTCGTGGTTATGAATATGATTAAATACTAAAGATGAAAAGACTTTCAGAGCTGGATTCAGGACGCAAGGCAAGAATACTTTCATTCGAAAACAATGATCTTTTCCTGAAACTGATGGAAATGGGTTGCGTGCCTGGGGAACTTGTAAGAATAGATCAGATCGCTCCCCTGGGAGATCCCATCTCTATCAGTGTTGCCGGTTATAGTTTAAGTTTACGTTTGAACGAAGCAGAGAATATCTTTGTGGAAGAGCTTTCCTAATCACATTTCACTTCCATGAAAATCGGTTTATATTTCGGTTCATTTAATCCAATTCATCACGGACATCTTATCATTGCTAATTATATGGTTCAGGAAACTGACCTGGACCAGGTCTGGTTTGTTGTTTCTCCGCAGAATCCTTTGAAACCTTCCAACGGTCTGCTTAATGAATACCACCGCCTTTTCCTGGTTCAGACAGCTATCAAATCTGAACCAAAGCTCAAGGTCTCCGATATTGAATTCCGTTTGCCCAAACCCTCTTACACGGTCACAACACTGGCTTATCTCCAGGAAAAATATCCCACTCACCAATTTGCCCTGATCATGGGTAGCGATAGTTTCCAGAACCTCGAACGCTGGAAAAACTACGAATATATCCTTCAGCATTACCCGATTTTTGTGTATAAAAGGCCTGGTCACGAAGTGAAAAACAATTTCGGAACAGGTAATATCACTTTCATGAAAGCTCCATTATTGGAAATTTCGGCTACGCATATCCGTAAGAATATCAGGGAGGGAAAATCTATTCGCTACCTCGTACCAGACAATGTGATGGAAGAAATTGAGAGGAACAATTATTACAGGAGCTGAAACGGTAAGCCCCCACCAGTTCTTCTTAGCGAGAGATTAGAAAATTTAAACTAACTTATACCACGTACAATTACCAGGTAAAACCGTCGTCAAAGTTCTGTGCACCTATTTTGATCAATGTAATTGTACATAAAACCGAACCAAGGCCTGCATGGTAATGCTTCGACATATTCCCTTTCTCAGGGCTGTATTTCTGCATAGTATTTCCGCTTTTGGCGGTCCCCAGGGACATTTTGGAATGGTGATGAAAACCTTTGTTCACCAACGTCATGATGTTACGGAGAAAGAAGTGCTCGATTATAATTCTTTCTGTCAACTGCTTCCCGGCGCTTCTTCCACTCAGGTACTCACTCTTATCGGATACAAACGTGGAGGTATTCCACTGGCTATCCTCACACTTTTTATCTGGATCTTCCCGGCCTGCTTCCTGATGGGAGCATTCTCTTTTGTGCTGGAGTATTTTGATAAAACCGCAGCCAGCAATACCTTCTTCCGTTTCATTCAACCAATGGCGGTAGGATTTCTGGCATTCGCCGCCACAAAGAGTTTCAAGCTTGCTATCAATAATACAATTACTCGTGTGATCCTTACTGTTAGTACAGTGATCACTTTCTTTCTTTTTAAAACTCCCTGGGTATTTCCAATACTCATCGTTGCAGGTGGCCTCGCTACCAATCTTAGTGATAAACGCATTCCGCAGAAAGGACAACCACCCAAGGAAATCCGCTGGGCCAATATCTGGCTCTTCGCTTTCCTGTTTCTTTCGGCTGGTATCCTTTCAGAAATGGCCAGGAAAAATGACTGGCCCAATCGCCGGCCTCTCAACCTTTTTGAGAACACTTACCGTTTCGGAAGTCTCGTCTTTGGCGGCGGACAGGTACTGATCCCTATGATGTACGAACAGTTTGTGGAAAGGCCGAAATCCGAAATGGTGATCCGTAAGAACCAGGAGAAAAAAGGAAATGTGATCAGCATCGAACGCGATGATTTCTATACCGGTGCAGGTATCGTACGCGCTATGCCAGGACCGGTTTTTTCCATCTCCAGTTTTATGGGTGGAACAGCGATGAAAGATCGAGGCGCCGGCTGGCAGATCCTGGGTTGTATAATAGGTTCCGTAGCCATTTTCCTGCCAAGCGCGCTTCTCGTATTATTCTTTTTTCCTATATGGCATAACCTGCAACGTTATGCTGTTGTTTTCCGCGCCATTGAAGGTATCAATGCCGTAGTAGTGGGAATAATGGTGGCATCTACTGCTTACATGATGAAAGACATAAGTATCACAGAATTAAAAACAGTCAGTTTGCTTAATATCGGAGTGATACTCGGCACATGGGCCATTCTCACTTTCACGAAATTGCCTTCGCCTGTAATTGTGTTGGTCTGTTTATTGGTGGGTTGGTTGACAGGAACAATATGGCCTTAACAAGATTCTATAAAATCAATGAAACCCGCTACCATAGGGAATTTTAAAAGATTAATGGTGTTTACTTTTACACAATCCTGTCTTTAAAGGCTTTTGCTACGGCTTCACTTTTCGAGTTTACGTGTAATTTTTCGTAGATCTTTTTAATATGGCTGCGTACTGTATCGATGGAAATATAGATCTCAGCTGCGATCATTTTATAACTGTATCCGTTTACAAGTAATTGTAATACCTGCTTTTCTCTTTCAGACAAAGAATAATCACTACCCTGATCACTGTGCATTTCTGAAAACATGCGCAACACCTGTGTTGCGATGGATGAGCTCATGGGAGCGCCACCAGTATGGGCTTCCTGGATATATTCGAGTAATTTGGCAGGAGGGGTTTTTTTCAAGAGATATCCGTTGGCTCCATTCTTCACTGCTTCGAACACATTTTTATTATCATCGAAAACTGTAAGCATCAGGATCTTCACATTGCTGTTTTGCTGACGCACCAGTTTCAAACCCTGGATTCCATTGATGCCTGGCATGTCTATATCCATAAGGATCACATCGGGTTGCAAACCTGCAACTTCTTCAACAACTTTATTACAATTATTGAATGCGCCGATCACTTCAAAGCCTTCTGATCCATTGAGGAGCATGGTGAGCCCTTCGCGGAGCGGAGGATTATCTTCATACAGGACCACTTTGATCATGAGCTGGGTGTTTTATGCAAAATTAGTGAAGTAATGGACGGAAATCAATCACATGATTATGTCAAAGGGACTTCCAGTAAAACGGTAGAACCTTTGTGTGGACTGGATTTCACCAATAATTTTCCATTCAGGGATTGAGCTCTTTTCCGCATGTTGTTGAGGCCGTTGCCATTGTCTGCCGTTTCCGCGTTGAATCCGATACCATCATCCTGTACCAGTAAGTGCAGTGTATGCTGATCCGCCCTCAATTCTATTTTTGCATTTTTGCATTGTGAATATTTGGCCAGGTTATTCACAGCTTCCTTGAAAACGAGAAAGAGGTCCCTTCGTTCTTCCATATTGAGTTTGAGATTGGCCACTTCATCGTCTACCCGGAAACTGAATTCAATATTGCGGGCTTCCAGAACTCCGGTTGCAAACTCACGCATGCGGGCGGTGATGCGTTGCATACTATCGTTCATCGGGTTAATGCTCCAGACGATATCATCCATGGCTTCCATCATCCGGCTGCTATTGTCACTGATCTTGTTAAGATACTCCGCTGTTTTGCCGGCATCTTTATTCACTTTCATCCTGGCCATCTCACTGAGAATGTTGATGGTGCTGAGAGTTGAGCCCATATCATCGTGAAGGTCCCTGGCGATGCGGGTCCTGACCCTTTCCATTTCCAGCAAGCGGTTGAGCCGGAATCGGTGTACCATGTAAATAATTCCTGCCATTAATAAAACCAATAATGAAATAAACCACCAGGTCCGATAAAATGGCGGCTCCACCTGGATCCTGAGTGTGGTGATGGTTGGTGAATCAACACCATCTGCGTTCCGGCACATCACTTTGAAGGTGTAGGAACCAGGCGGCAGAAGAGCGTAGTTGGCGTATAATCCAAGGTCAGCGCGGATCCAGTTCGGGTCCAGGCCTTCCAGCATGTAGAAATAAGTGGTTTTGTCGCGCTGCAGGTAACTCAGCGTTGCAAACTCGATGGTGATGCTGTTCTGGTTGTGCTGCAACTGTACCTTATCAAGATTCATTATCGAATCCGGCGGGAGATAAGTATTGAACAATTTGAAATCAGTAATACTCACTTCTAACGGAGTGGCACGTACGTAAAGATTACGTGGATTGAACTGCACTATATCATGAGCATTACCGAAAAGCAGGTCGCCACTGTGTTTCACCAGGCTGGCATTGGTAGGAAAATCACCATTGATCAGGCCATCGCGTTGTGTGAAAAGTGTGAACGATTTTCTTTTCGGATGATACCGGCCAAGCCCGTTCATCAGTCCAATCCATAAGTGGCCGTCATTGTCAAGTTCCATACAACTGGTAGATCCCGATGGCAGACCCTGATCAGTCCCAATGATCCTGATACTATCTGTATAGGGATTGAGTTGATTGAGAACGCCGGTTGAAACAAACCAGCAGCTGTCTGAATATTGAACAATATCTTTTACTACGTTGGAGTGTAAAGATTTGCCTGGACCGCCATTTGTGTGATAATGCCCAGGCAAGCGGCCGGTACTTCCATTGAATTTGTACAATCCTTTGTTATGGGAACAAACCCAGATATTGCCTTCCTTATCGGGAACGATCTTATAAATGATAGTTCCGATATTCTGCTTCACATCAAAACCTTTCAGGAATTCTGGTCCGTAACCCGCTGTGGGCGTCCATTTCACTAAATGACCGTATTGGCTGCCCAACCAGATATTTCCATTTTTATCGGAAATGATCTGACGGATCGTTTTTTCCTGAATGCCCGGCACCTGATAGTAAGCTGACCGTTTAGACTCCTGATCATAAATGATCACCCAGCCCCCCTGACATCCGAACCAAATTTTCCGGTGAACGGTATCTTCAAAAATGCACCATTGTTGTTTGAGCATGACCATATCCGGAAGTCCTTTCAAAACCTGGTTGGGAATGGGATTCATGTTCGCATCCCAGGTAAGAGTGCCAAGTCCCCAGCTTCCTGCGTAAACTGTTCCATCTAAAGATTCGATGATGGCATTGATGGCGAGTTCTTTTTCTTCTATTTTTCCATTAATCCACACATACTTCGATGTGTTGAAAAACTGACGTTCAGGATTGAAAACAAAAACCCCGTTATCAGTTGCCAACCAGAGACTTTGTTCGCGGTCTTCATAAAAACTGTAGATCCTGTCGAACTTTATACCGAAGTCATCGATATGGTCATCGCGTACAAACTGGAATTTTTGTTGAGAGGGATCGAATTCATGGAGGGTCATATGGCCGTAAGCCCAGATGGTGCCATTCGATTGCTCGATGAAATGATGTAATTCCCCATACAGCCCGTTCCTGTTTTGTAATCCGTTGCCATAGGGGAGGAAGCTGTCATTGTTCAGATCGAAACAAAAAGTCTGTTCACGGGTTGCTGGCCAGGTAGTGATCCAGCACCTTCTTTTAGAATCGATGAACAGCGCTGTGATGGGTTCATGGAATTGTTTTTCCATGAGTACCGTGTGGCCGTGAGGGTTATGGTCACGGTAGAACATTTCCCTTGTGGAAGGCCGGTAGATGACCAGGCCGGAATCGCATCCGATCCAGTAATCTCCATTAAGCGGGTCTTCAATGATAGTATTTGCTTGCCAACTAACAGGAACGCGTATGCGTGAACTATCCAGGGCAAACGTATTGGATACCGGATCATAGGGCAGGATCCCATATTTGGTGATATTCATAAAAACCGCTCCTGTACTGGATTTGAACATTTTGTACTCGGACCTTGGCGGAATTTCACCTTCAGTTTTGATCACTGCTTTTTTATAGCGGAAGGTTTTCGGATTAAAGAGGCCTGCTTCGTTACCGGGCCTCAGCCAAAGCAGGCGACTGGTATCTTCAAATATCTGGAAGATCCCGGAGGATGGAACATAGCGGTCATTCGAAGAACCAGAACGGTACATTACGGTTTTCCGTCCGTCATAACGCTGAAGACCATGCGCGGTTCCAAACCACATGAATCCTTTTTTATCCTGGTAAATACAATAAACCTGGTTGGAAGCGAGCCCGTCTTTCAGACTGAGCCTGTTAAAAATATATTTCCTGTGCTGAGCCGAAGCGGATACAGCAAACAGCAAAAAAACGCAGATATATACAATCGAACGGGGCAATTCTTGCAGTTGGATCCCTGTTTTTGGCGATCTGTTCAAAAGTACTCAATGATAATTTTTTCCCACTGTTTTAGGAAGTAAAACCACATAAATATGTGGTACCAGTTAGTGGTAAGCCCTTCGAAATTCGCTGATAAATGGAAAATATGTGAGGGGAAATGGGATGATCATGATAACGGGTACCTGTATACTAACAGTTGTTGACGGGAAATCTCACATCATTATGCTATTGCAGGATTTTGCAGGAGTTTGCATTTTTGCAATGGATTTAAAGCTACAGATTATTGTTCGATCACAATATAAACAGTTTAGTTTGGAGCCTTTACAAGCAACAGGTCCAGGCCTTATTTGAGAAAATAGCTATAACAGGCAAGCGAGGTTTTATGTGTGAATGAATTTGTGCGATACCAGGGTGCCGGTGAGGGTGTCCGGCACTCTGATTTTTTTACCAGTTTAGTCTCCGTGGTTCCTCTGTAAATAGTAGTAATAGGAATAGTTTAGTTTGGGCAAATGGCCTTCCGTAAAACGGAAGGCTTTTTTGCTTTCCGGTAATCCCTTAATTTCATGGTACACTTAGTGTTGACTATCGATTGCCTGCATTTTGTTTATATTAAGATTTTCTGTTATGACAGCTGAACACCAACGATTATCAGTCAACGCCACTAAAAAAATACCACTCGAACAGTGGGGCCCATATCTCAGCGAGCGCCAATGGGGCACTGTACGGGAAGACTATAGCCTCAACAATGACGCATGGAACTATTTTCCATTCGATCATTCTCATAGCCGCGCTTATCTCTGGGGTGAAGACGGGCTGGGCGGCATTTCCGATTTCTTTCAAAATCTATGCTTTGCTGTTGCGCTCTGGAACGGAAAAGATAAAATCCTGAAAGAACGGCTGTTTGGACTGGGCAATTACCAGGGCAATCACGGCGAAGATGTAAAAGAATTGTACTACCATCTCGATAATGTACCTACACATTATTATATGGAGTACCTGTATAAATATCCACAGCAAGCGTTCCCTTACGAACAACTGATTGAAGAAAACAAACGCCGCTCCAAACTGGAACCGGAATACGAGATCCTTGACACGGGCGTTTTCAATAATAACCAGTATTTCGATGTGCATATCACCTATGCAAAAGAGAACGCCAAAGATATTTGTATAAAAATAGAAATCACTAATCGCTATCACGAGCCTGCAGATATCACGGTACTGCCGATGTTGTGGTTCTACAACCGCTGGCAATCCGATGAATCGGAAAAGAAACCAACCATTACGAGGAGGGACAAAAATTCCGTGAAAGCGAACCACTCAAGGCTTGGCGCATATTATTTTTATTTTCAGCCACCAGCGGATGGGCTCATGACGGAGAACGAAACCAATTTTCAGAAAGTGGCGGCCCTTCCCAATACCAGCATCTTCACAAAAGATGCATTCCATGATGCAGTGATCAAAGGAGAAAACCTGGAAGTCCTGCAAAACAAGAAAACAGGAACGCGCTTTGCGCCTGTGTACAAATACCAGATCGAAGGTCATGGCTCGCGGATTATTTATTGCAGACTAAGTCATAAAATGCTGGAAAGTCCGTTCGGACCTGGCTTTACCGATATCTTCCGTTACCGGAAAGAAGAAGCCGATACATTTTATAATACTGTATTGTCTGCTAACACCAATCCACATACGAGAAATATCCAACGCCAGGCACTGTCCGGATTATTATGGAATAAACAGTTCTATCATTTCGATGTTGAAAAATGGCTGACCAGCTCTGATGGCATTACACCGGTTAATCCGGCCAAACTCACCGGAAGGAATCACGACTGGAAGCATCTCAAAAACCAGGACATCATCGCAATGCCGGACAAATGGGAGTATCCCTGGTATGCCGCATGGGACCTGGCTTTCCAGTGTATACCCATGGCCATGATCGATCCTACTTTTGCGAAGCACCAGCTTACGCTGATCATGCGCGAATGGTATATGAAACCAGACGGCCAGATACCTGCATACGAATGGAACTTCAGTGATGTGAACCCACCCGTGCAGGCATGGGCCGCACTTGAGGTGTATAGAATAGAAAAAGAGAAAACGGGAAAAGGCGATATCACTTTTCTCAAACGGGCCTTCCAGAAACTGATAGTCAATTTCACCTGGTGGATCAACCGGAAGGATCCCAATGGGAACAATATGTTCGAAGGGGGATTTCTTGGCCTGGATAATATCGGGGTCTTCAATCGCAGCAGTGTGATCCCCGGCGCCTTGCAGTTGGAACAGGCCGATGGCACCAGTTGGATGGGCATGTATGCACTGAACATGATGGACATGGCCCTGGAAATTGCCATGAAGGATGATGCATTTGAAGATACAGCTACACGTTTCTTTGAACATTTCGTGCTGATCGCAGAGGCGCTGAACATACAGGGCATGTGGAACGCAGAAGACGGTTTCTATTATGATACTTTGTCGCTGGCAGGCTCGTCGCCACTGCATTTGCGAGTTCATTCCATTGTTGGTCTCACTTCGCTTTTTGCAGTTTCCATTATTGAAAAGAAAAACCTTGACAAACTCGCCGATTTCAAGAAAAGGATTTCCTGGTTTGAAAACTACCGGTTGAAAAACGGAAGGTTCTGGCCCAATGAAGAAAAGAAAGAAGGAGATCAGATACTGCTGTCACTGGTGCCCCGTGATAAACTGGTATTGCTCCTTCAGCGTTTACTGGATGAGGCACAATTCCTCTCTGATGGCGGCATCCGCGCGCTCAGCAAATATCATAAGGACCATCCCTACAAAATACAGATCGAGAATATTGATTACCATATTCAATATGATCCCGGCGATTCCACTTCTGATTTTTACGGAGGAAATTCCAATTGGCGCGGCCCGGTGTGGATGCCGATCAATTATATCATCATTTCCAGCATCCGTCGCTTCGGTAGTTTTTATGGCGATGACCTGATGGTGGAATTCCCAACGGGTTCCGGCCAACAAATGAATCTCAACCAGGTTGCGGATGCACTTGCAGCCAGGCTGGTGGGATTATTTGAAAAAGATGAAGAAGGCAACCGGCCGCTTTACGGTAAATACAACTGGTTCTACCAGCAACCGCACAATGAGAAGCTGGTTTTGTTCTATGAATATTTTCATGGCGACAATGGCACGGGACTCGGCGCTTCGCACCAGGCCGGCTGGACGGCATTAGTGGCTTCACTGATCCGGGAACTGTCATAAGCTGCAACTTAAAAATCAATACATGTCTGATCTAATCATATCATTGATCCAGTCTGATCTTCATTGGGAAGACAAGAATGCCAACCTGGCCATGTTCGAAGAGAAGATCAATGCGATCAAAGAAAGAACACATATCGTATTATTGCCTGAAATGTTCAGCACCGGTTTCAGCATGAAACCTGAAGAACTCGCTGAAACTATGCATGGGCCTACCGTTGAGTGGATGAAACGTGTATCCGCTTCACGCAAAGTGATCCTGACCGGCAGCCTGATGATTGAAGAAGAAGGCAATTACCACAACCGCCTGGTCTGGATGTTGCCGAATGGTCAACTGGGCTTTTATGATAAAAGACATTTGTTCGCATATGCGAACGAGCATGAGCATTACGCACCGGGCAACAAAAGATTGATTGCGGCGGTGAACGGCTGGAAGGTTAATCTCATGGTTTGCTATGATCTGCGATTTCCTGTTTGGGCGCGCCAGTCGCCGGATACAGAAGATGGATCGCCGGAATATGATCTGCTGGTTTATGTTGCCAACTGGCCTGAGCGCAGGAACCATGCCTGGAAAACTTTACTGCAGGCAAGGGCCATCGAAAACCAATGTTTCGTTGCAGGCGTGAACAGGGTAGGAAAAGACGGAAATGAAATCTATCACAGCGGGGATAGTATGGTGGTGGACCCAATGGGCGCCATCATGGAAACAATTGTGCATGATCAGGGAATTATTACGGTTACACTTAAACGTGATACATTGACTGATGTGAGAACGAAATTGCCCTTTTTGCAAGATGGGGACGAGTTCAATTTGTTGACTTGATTCAGATATAAGGGTTGTGATGCGGAAGCGTGTTGTTCGCCGGAGGCGAAGAAATATAAGTCACTCGCCGGGAGGCGAGCGACAGCCAACACTCCGCAATAACTTCTAAAGTGCCTGGTCTTTTGGCAGTAATTACTTCCCGCCTTTCATGTCATCCATCACCTTTTCCATCCGGATCCTATCCCTGATGAGCCTGAAAACCACGCCCAACTTGGGATCTACACCACGCCTGATAAAATAGCTGTTGTATCCCACTTCAATATCGGGCATGATGCCCCGGCCTTGTTTCACCAAACTGCTATCCATTACCAAACGGAATCTTGGCAAACGGAAACGGATATGTGTATTCGGCAATGTTACATCCGGGATCATCCAGGCAGTATTGCCATAGGCGCCGCCGCCGGTTTCTTCTCCCACAACTGTTACATTGGATTGGCCTTGTATAGCTTTCGCAAAAAGCGTTGTTGCGGAAAATGAATTTCCTCCTGTAAGAATATATACCTGGCCATCGTAATGAAACCGGCTTTTTGGTTTGTAGTAGTGACGCTCGAAAAAACCAAAATGGAAATTTCCATCATCCGCCTTATGGGTCACTAACAAGGTCCATAACCAATATAGCGGCTGCAATTCGATATACTTTCCATACTGGCTGCTTCGTTTATTGGTATACAAACTATCAGCCAGCTTGAATTTTTTCTTCGAGATATATTTAGTGAGCAAAGTGGAGTTACTTGCATCGCCTCCGCCATTATTACGAACATCCACCACCAGGTATTTGATCTGTCTTCTCTTCATTTCCCGGAAACTACGACGGAAGAATCCCCTCAGGCGGCTGCTCATGGAGAAAGTATTAAGGGTCATGTAGGCCGACTTCAAAGTAGTATCGATCTGCAGGTTCCTGTTGGCATTAAGGGTAACGGTTTTGGGAACATCCTTCGGAGGCTTGGGTCCGGGTGTTCCCGGGGCCGGAAGCCGCCTGGATGTATCTGCTACAGGTTTTTCTTTTCGCTTAGCCGTTGGTGGTGGGTCAAAAGCCGCCATCATGGCGGATTGTGGCAATCCATTACTATCTATATAATCTATCTTCACCTTTTCAGGAACTCCAAATATTGCCCGGTAAAGGTTACCAAATGAATTGCGGTTGCTCATCATCTGGTATTTTCCGGTGATGATATTGCCATCGCTTTGCAGGTAATTGGTTAAAGTATCGATGATCCTGGCTACATCACGGCCATCAATAGCCGTAATCACGGTCCCTCTTTTTAAAAGAGAATCTTTTCGATTAAGTGTAGCCGTTACAGCCATGGAATCCGGCCCCCATACCTTAACGGTGAAGGGGAACATGCGGAGCCGGGCAGTATCCAGCCAGGCAGTGTATTTTTTTGAATACCGCATGGAAGTGTGGCCGCAGCGGATTTTAGATGTGATGGTAGACAGCAGGTTCCGGAATTCTGGTTCGGTCATGGAGTTCGTCAGTTGGCGGAAACCATTATCGAAGTACATGTCCATACTGTCTTTGGGAGTGAACCAATACAAACTGGGATGGTTTTCTTCCAGGATATCCCTGAACAGTGTAAAATCCTTTTGCAATTTGTCCGGTGCAAACTTTCTGTCAGGATCAAACGCTTTCCTGGAAGAGGAGCAACTGGCAAACAGGAGCGCAGTTATTCCCAGCAACAAAACAACCATCCGGTTCAGCATACGGGTCAACTTTTATTGCCGGCCTTTGAACGCATTCCAGCCCTGGGCTGTGATATCGTGTGTATGGCCACCTTTGGTGATGATCTTGGCGCCTTCTTCGGGTTCTGTCATATAACCGATAACGCTGATCTGTTCATTAAGAACGAGTTTGTCGTATTCTGATTGTGGAAGCGTGAAGAGGAGCTCATAATCTTCACCACCGCTTAGTGCGCAGGCCGTGGGATCGATCTCGAACTTGAAGGCAGCGCGCTTCATATCTTCCGAAATGGGGATCTTGTCTTCATACAATCTAACACCCAGGCCACTTTGCTGGGAAATATGGAGGATCTCCGAACTGAGCCCGTCACTTATATCGATCATGGAAGTGGGCGTGATCTCGCTTTGTTCCAGGAATTCGATGATATCCTTGCGTGCTTCAGGTTTCAGCAGTCGGCCAATAACGTAGGATTCATTTTCCAGGTCGGGTTGAACGCCCGGGTGTTCCTGGAAGATGCGTTTTTCCCTTTCGAGGAAAAGGAGTCCAACATAGGCTGCGCCGAGGTCTCCGCTGCAGCAGATAAGGTCGCCTTTCTGAGCGGTACTTCTTTTTACGAATTTGCCGGGTGTTACCTCACCGATAGCAGTAACCGAAATGATGAAACCTTTCTGGGAGGAGCAGGTATCACCACCCACGAGGTCTACACCATATTTATCGCAGGCTGCATAAATGCCTTCGTACAGTTCATCCAGCGCCTGTACGCTGATTCGGTTGCTGAGGCCCAGGCTCACAGTGATCTGAGTGGGAATGGCATTCATAGCATAAATATCACTGAGGTTCACCACTACGGCTTTGTAGCCGAGGTGTTTGAGAGGAGTATACATCAGATCGAAGTGTACGCCTTCGATCAACATGTCGGTAGTAACTACGGTCTGTTTGCCGAAATGGTCAATCACCGCGGCGTCATCGCCCACCCCCAATACAGTGGAAGCATTATGGACCTCGATGTTTTTGGTGAGGTGCCGGATGAGACCGAATTCTCCCAGGTCGGCTATTTCAATACGTTCTTCGCTCATGGTAATTTCTTTTTAGATCTGATCGTTGATCCATTTCAGCAGTTCGTCGTGGATCTTTCCATTGGTTGCTACAATCTGCGGCTGGTGCGGGCTGTAGTGGGCTCCGGTAAAGTCGGTAACCTTTCCGCCGGCTTCTTCCACAATGAGGAATCCGGCGGCGCTGTCCCATGCCTGTAATTTGTGTTCATAGAATCCATCGAACCTTCCTGCGGCTACCCAGCAGAGGTCCATGGCTGCGGAGCCCAGACGGCGAACGGGAATACCGGCGCGGATGAATCTTCCGAATGCTTCCAGTGGCCCATTGGGCTGGTTCAGGTAAGTATAGGGGAAACCGGTCACCAGGCAGGATTTCAGTACTTCTGATTCTGTGCTCACAGCAATCTGCTGGCTGTTGAGCATCGCTCCCATACCGGCTTCGGCAAAATAGAACTCTTTCAGGAATGGATTGAAAACGGCGCCCATGATCATTTTACCATTCTGCTCCAGCCCGATGGATACGCAGCAAATGGGAATGCCGTGTGCATAATTGATGGTGCCATCGATAGGATCGATGATCCATTTGTATTCACTGTCCATCACAATCTCTCCCGTTTCTTCGCTGAGGATGAAATGATCGGGAAAGGATTCCCGGATACTTTCCAGGATGGCTTTTTCAGAAGCGTGATCGGCCTCTGTAACCAGGTTGTTGATCCCTTCTTTATGACTTATTTGCAGGTTTTTGCTGTTGAAGTAATGTTGCAGCACTGCAGCCCCCGCTTCGGTGGCATTCAGTAAGGTTTCTTTTAACATGCGGCAAAGATAAGTTGTTGTTCAGGATTCTGGCTATTTTCGTGCCATCATGCGCTTGTCTGTAATCATCGTCAATTACAATGTGAAGTACTTCCTGGAGCAGTGTTTATGCTCTGTAATGAAAGCCATTGCCGCATTGGGTGAAGCAGCCGCCGAAGTGATTGTGGTGGATAACCAGAGCACAGATGGCAGCGTGGAATACCTTCGTCCTAAATTCCCTTCTGTATTCTTCATCGAAAACCGCGGGAACAGTGGTTTTGGCCGCGCCAATAACCAGGCTGTTCAAATGAGCAAAGGAGAGTTCATACTTTTTCTGAATCCCGATACCATTGTGGAAGAGAACAGTTTTACCGGATGCCTGGCTGAAATGCAGCGGCAGCCGGATCTGGGAGCGATGGGAATAAGGATGGTGGATGGTGGCGGAAAATATTTACCCGAGAGCAAGAGGGGGTTTCCCACACCCTGGGTGTCTTTCTGTAAGTTAAGTGGGTTGACCAAACTATTCCCGGCTTCGCGGATGTTTGCCCGTTATTACCTGGGACATTTGCAGGAGAAGGAAAGCAATGAAGTGGATGTACTGGCCGGGGCCTGTATGTTGGTGAGGAGAAAAGCGATTGAACTAACCGGTGGGTTTGATGAACGGTTCTTCATGTATGCCGAAGATATCGATCTCAGTTTCCGGATTAAAAAGGCCGGGTTCCGTAATTTTTATTTCACCGGCACGACTATTATACATTTTAAAGGAGAAAGTACGTTAAAGGACGCGCGGTATGTTCGTCACTTTTATGAGGCAATGATCCTTTACGTTAGGAAGCATTATAAAGGTATCGGCGCCTGGTCCTATGTGCAGTTGCTGAAAGCCATGATCGCCATCAGGTCTGTTTTACAATCCAGTCCAGCAGTTCCAAAAGGATTGAGTAAGGACCAAAGTATTGCAGTGACGGGTGATCCCGATACGGTGAAAAGGATTGTACGTGGACTGGGCGAACAGCAGGTGACCAACCAACCGCAGCAGGCCGACGTATTGATCTGTTGTGAAGGAGCTGATTTTACCTTCCGTGAACTCATCGGAAAGATAGAGGAGCTGGCTCCGGGAAAAAGGGCTTTCGTGCATGGAAGCGGCACGGAATGCGCTGTTGGCAGTGCTTCCAAAGACAGGCAGGGCGAGGTGATTCTCCTCAAATTGCCACCTGAATCCATTTAATACCTTAATTTTGAATTTGCCTGATCAAACAGGCATAACCGAATGGCGCTAATTGATATCTCCTTACCCCAATCGATTGCCAAAGCACTGAGATTGCCGGCACGTTCGCCCAAAAGGCAACAGATCAGGGTATTAAAGAAACTGTTGAAGAAGGCCCGATTCACTGAGTTCGGGCAGACATACCGGTTTGACGAACTTTTGTTGAGCAAACATGCGGGAAAAAAATTCCAGCAGCATGTTCCCGTATATGATTACAGCAAGATCTATGCACATTGGTGGCATAAAGCCCTCGAAGGAAAGCCGGATGTATGCTGGCCCGGAAAAATAAAATTCTTCGCACTCAGCTCAGGGACCTCCGAAGCTGCCAGCAAATATATACCCATTACGAATGACCTCATGCGGGGTAACAAAATCGTAATGATCAAACAATTGCTTTCCCTTCGCACTTATCATGATATTTCAGTCAGAAGTATCGGAAAAGGATGGTTGATGCTTGGAGGGAGTACCGACCTGCAGAAAGGGCCTACCTATTATGCAGGCGACCTCAGCGGTATCACAGCCAAGAAAGTGCCTTTCTGGTTTTCCCCTTTTTACAAACCAGGGAAAAAGATCGCCAGAACAAAAGACTGGGACCTGAAGATCGAAGCCATTGTTGAGAACGCACCCAACTGGGATATCGGTTTCGTGGTGGGCGTGCCCGCCTGGATCCAGATGTGTATGGAGAAGATCATCGAAAGATATAATCTTAAAACCATTCACGATATCTGGCCCAACCTCGCATTCTTCGTTCACGGAGGCGTTAGCTTTGAACCCTATAAAAAAGGTTTTGAAAAACTGGTTGGAAAACCACTTACCTATATCGAGACCTATCTGGCATCAGAAGGTTTTGTTGCTTACCAGGACAGGCAGTTTGCCAAAGGCATGCGACTGTCTTTGAACGATCATATCTTTTTTGAATTCATTCCTTTCAACGACGAGAACTTCGATGCAGAAGGAAACGTAGTGGAGAATCCGAAAACACTGATGATCCACGAAGTGGAAGAAGGAAAAGATTATGCCATCCTCCTCAGCACCGCCGCAGGCGCCTGGCGTTACCTCATTGGCGATACCGTTCGTTTTGTGGATAAGGAGAGATGCGAGATCATCATCACCGGCCGCACCAAACATTTCCTCAGTCTTGTTGGCGAACACCTGAGCGTAGACAATATGAACAAGGCTGTTAAACTCGTAAGTGATGAACTGAATATTCATATCCCCGAATATACCGTGGCCGGAGTTCCGCACGGATTGTTCTTTGCCCATCAATGGTACGTTGCCTGCGATGACCAGGTAGACGCAGAAGTCCTCAGGCATATGATCGATTGCAAACTCAAAGAGCTCAATGACGACTATGCGGTTGAAAGAGGCAGCGCATTGAAAGATGTTTTCCTCACCATCCTTCCCGAATCCAGGTTCATGGAATTCATGCACAGCAAAGGGAAAGTTGGCGGACAGCATAAGTTCCCCCGTGTAATGAAAGGGAAAATGCTGGACGACTGGAAAGCGTTTGTTCAATAATATATGTAAATTGTCACTTTAAAACTTATTCCCTTTTATAATTACGCATGTGGCAGGCCATTATCAGTGGAGTAACGCTAGGATGTATTCTTGCCTTATCGGTGGGGCCTGTGATCTTTACCATCATCAAGCAAAGCCTGGTGAACGGACATACCGGCGGTTTCAGTTTTGTGGCGGGAGTATGGCTCAGTGATATTGTAATGGTGGTGGTGGCCAATGCATTTTCGCAACTGGTTGCCGAGATCACAGAATACACAACCGTGATCGCTTATTGCGGCGCCGCCTTCCTGCTACTGATGGGCATATATTATCTCTTCTTCAAAAAAGTATCCCTGAGAACTGATGCTGACGGACAATCACTCCGGTTCAGCAAACGCGAAATGATGAAGATCTTTTCCAGCGGATTCCTGATCAATACCCTCAACCCGAGCGTGCTCCTGTTCTGGATCACAACGGCTACGGCTTTTGCCGCCAAATACACTTTCAATGAACGCATACTGCTGTTCTCGGTTTGTATCGCATTCAATATTGTAGCCGATGCAGCAAAAGTATTATTGGCCGGTCGCCTGGGCGCAAAACTCACCATCAACAATATTTCCATTATCAATAAGGTAACAGGTGTGATCCTTGTGGCATTCGGTTTTGCGTTGTTGTATACTGCGATATTTGTGAAAGACACTTCAGTCTTAACAAATCATTAGATCAAACACAGTTTCGGCTGTACTAACTTGTTGTCTGCATGAAACCAACCATACTCGCCTTATTTTTATGCACGCTCGCAATCACTGCGTTTTCGCAGGAATCAGATTTTATCATACTCAAGAAAAAGAATAATCGAACCGTAAAGACCTATGCGGAAGGAAGTTTCCTTTCAGCCCGTTTGAACAATGGTTTTGATGTACATGGCTATATCACGGCCATCAGGAATGATTCCATTTATTTACGTCATCAGGAAACGAGGATGTTCGGTACAGAGTTCGGCAGTAAACTGGATACATTTGTTTATGCTGTGGCTTTCGACTATCACCAGATCATCCGTTACAATATAAAGGATAGCGATCTTTATGGAAGACCTACCGGATTTTCTGTGCTAAGTGTTCCGGGGCTTATGCTGGTTGGTGGTGCTGGCTTCCTCATCCTTGAAACAGTGAATACCTTATACAGAAAAGAATCCTTCTCAGACAATAACAGGTTACTCACCATGGGCATTGCGGCCGGAGTGGCCGCTGCCGGCTACTTCTGGGGCAAGGCAAATGCCAATAGAGAGAATAAAAAGAACAAATTGAATGTGGTGTATGTAAAGGCCGGTTCGATACTCAAATAGTCCGGACTGAATTATTATCTTGCAGCCCAAAGCTGCAAAAAGGATGGCAATAAAAACCCGCGGTCTAGGTCTGAAAGTTTTACGGTTCCTCAAACGGTTGTTTATCTTCCTTTTCGTTTTCCAATTGTTTTACATCTTCCTGTTGAAGTGGGTGGACCCGCCCATTACGCTTACACAACTCGGAAGCTGGATCACAGGAAATGGTTTGAAGAGAGATATGATCGATGCAAAGGAGATGAGTCCCTATGCGAAACTCGCCGTGATCTCATCTGAAGACCAGCTCTATCCTGACCATAGTGGCTTCGATTGGAAACATATCGAAAAAGCGATGGAATACAACAAGCGCAAACCCGGCCGGGTGCGCGGCGCCAGCACCATCAGTCAGCAGGTTGCCAAGAACGTTTTCCTCTGGCAGGGCAGAAGCTGGATCAGAAAAGGACTTGAAGTGTATTTCACTTTCATGATCGAAACCATCTGGGGCAAAAAGCGGATACTGGAAATGTATCTCAATATTGCAGAAATGGGCCCTGGTATTTTCGGCATCGAAGCGGCTGCACAGAATTATTTTAAGAAGCCCGCCAAACAACTTACACGCCAGGAAGCAGCCATGATCGCTGCCTGTCTTCCCAATCCGAAAAAATACACAGTAAAACCGCTGAGTAGTTTTGTGGCCAACAAGTACCCCTGGGTGATGAGGCAAATGAATAATCTTCAAAACGATCCGGACATTCAAACCCTTATCCAATAATGGATAATCATTTTATTGTAAACCCGAAACTGGTAGAGTTCAGGGTATAGACCTCCGGTATGGAACTGCTGATACCCAGTTTTGCATCGTATCTGCCGGGGGGCAAACTAACGGGGATATTTATGCTAAGCTGTTGTTTTACCTCGTCCACGTCTTTCAAAGAAAAAGGAACAGCCAGATTATAAGGCAGATGATTGTCTGTAATAAAGCTTACTACCAAACCTGCCTGGCCATTTTGCAGCTGTTTATAAAAAGCCAGGTAATGTTCCGGGGATTGAATGCTGAAAGTTCCGGTGAACATTCCATTCTGCAGACGGGGTTTTACGGTAGCAGTGAGCATCACACGGCTAAAGGCAAAGAATTTTTCTGAAACGAAACTGATCAGCGAATCCGTATGGGGGATCGGCCGATCGAAATTGGCATTCAGCCTGGGATGTGTTCTCGAGATCACCATTACTTTCTTTCCCATGAATGAATCTTCCACCGGCCAGAAATTGAAATTGTTCCGCCGGTAATCCACCCCATTCAAAGAATAAGCCGGCTGTTGCGCGTAAAACCAGAATTTGGAAGCACGTTGATAAGAATTGATGAATACCACCGGTAATCCTGCTGCACGTTCTTCCACCGCTTTCACCCAGGTTTTGTTACCATGTACTTCATCCGCTTTGTGGGACCTGCCGGTAGAAGGAATGAAGGAGAGCAGGTAGATGCGTACCAGCAGGACCAATCCTAAAGTAAGTGGCACCATTTTGATCAGCCATTTCTTTTGGGCATATCCACCATTGTTGAGATACTGGTGGCTCAACACCATCAAAGGAATGAAAGCAGGCAAGGTCCAATTGGCTTCTACTCTTCCCTTAAAAGTCATCAGCAGGAAAAATGCGTATATCCCTGCCAGTGAGAATTTCATGGCCCGTTCAGAAGGCGAAACCGGTTTGAATTGAAGCGCTGCCCAGAGCAGGAGCCAGCCCATCAACGGACCCGTCAAAGCAATTTGCCCCAGCAGGTACTCTACAGTATAACTGATCTTGTATTCGCTGGCATTTCGTTCAAACAAATGGTACTGAACAGATGGAAATCCATGTGTGAATTGCCAGTAAATATGCGGCATGAAGAGCAGGAGCGTCACTAACCCCGCCAGGTATGTCTGGTATCTTTTGAAAAGAGTTAGGTCTGAGAGAAGGGTAAAAAAGATGATGAGCACACCGTGGTACTTGCTGTACAACATCAGCGCCATGCCAGCTCCAAGCAATAAGGTATTGGTGATATTGAGCTGTTCCCGGAATCGTTTGTACAATAAAAAGAACAATGCTATCGTAAAGATGAGTGGTGCATCGGGGGCCGCTATGATGCCACCGATTTGCGCAACGGCAATAGTGGCAGCCACTGCATAAAAAAGATAATCATTTTGTTTGGGGAGCAATTGCCTCGTAATGTAGATCGTGGCGGTATTGAGTAATACAGCGAAAAGCCTTACACCCAGAGCGTTTCCGAAGAGTCCATAACCCAGCCTGATCAGGATTGCGATCATGGGGGGATGATCGAAATATCCCCAGTCAGGAAACCGGGAATAGACCCAGTAGTACGCTTCATCATCTATCAATTCAGTAAAGCCGGCCTGAATAATATTTATGGTGAGCCATCCCAGGAAAAACAGTAAGCTATGGTGCTTCCGAACAAAGGTCAGCATAAACACCTACAACAACCGTGATTCCGGAGATGTTTATGAAGTAAGTAAATTTTTTACTGCTTTTTGAGCACGCCGGAAACGCTCTTCGTAATCTCCGGAAATATCCACCCAGGGAACGGCCTGGTTGATCATGATGTCCTTGTAAATATGATAGAGTTGTTGACGCGACAACAGGTCGGGGTATTCTCGTAATTCATCTTTCACCCAGGGCAGATCTATATTACAGAGAAGGTAGAGATCGTACCGGCGGGTAACGATATTGTCCAGGATCCACTGATGGCATTTCTGATAAACGAACTCGCACCAGACCTTCATCACATACAGGTCTGTATCGATGAAAAGCGGACTGTTGGGTGCATAGTTTTGCGGAAACGCAGCGGCATGTTTGTCTTCCAGCACCACCTGGCCTTTAGCGATGGTGAGCAGATCATCATAATGATATTCCGTTCCATGCTCCAATAAATATTCACGTGCATATTCAGGAACCCAATCGGTACCGAAATGATCCGCCAGTTGCTGGCAGAGTGTGCTTTTGCCTGTTGATTCAGGTCCTATGATCACTATCTTTTTCATGCTACCGCGCTGCTCTTTTTTTCCATTCGATCAATCCTCCGGTGGCCAGTATCAGCAGTATGAAATAATACACGCTGGTGAACACCAGATTTTTTACAAAGTAAAGGGGAATTGAGGCAATATTGGTGGCAATCCACCAGCATGTTCATCAGCCCTGTAGGATACACCCAGATATTCTCGATCCTGGAGAACCAGACACTGGCAATGCCCACCCGTTTTTTGTGAAATGACCTTTTGTTGAAAAGGATTTCAGATATTAGTCTTTCAAATCGATATCATGGCTTTCTATGAAAATAAAGTAGTCTGGATCACCGGCGCTTCCTCCGGGATAGGAGAAGCGCTCACCAATGAACTGGTGCAGCGCGGAGCCCGTGTGATCGTTTCTTCCCGACGCGAGGAAGAACTGAAGCGCGTTCAACAATCCTGTGGCCAACCCGGAAAAGTACGCACCGTTGTTCTCGACCTGGAAAAGGCAGAAACGCTGGAACTGGCTACCAGCAATGCTTTGGAAGCATTTGGGCAAGTAGATATCATGGTCCACAACGGAGGCATCAGTCAGCGATCCAAAGTGATCGATACTTTGCCGGAAGTACAGCGCAAAGTAATGGAAGTGGACTATTTCAGTTATATCGAACTCACCCGTTTACTGTTGCCGCATTTCCGGCAAAGACAAACCGGGCACTTTGTAGTGATCAGCAGCGTGATGGGAAAGATCGGCACGCCGATGCGTTCCGCTTATGCCGCAGCAAAACATGCACTGCATGGCTTCTTCGATTGCTTACGGGCAGAAGTATGGGGATTCAATTGCAAGGTTACCATCATAACCCCCGGGTATATACGAACAAACGTAAGCAGGAATGCTGTTACGGCCACTGGTGAAAAATTGAACAACCTGGGAAAGAATATCGGTAATGGCTACCCGCCAGACAAAACGGCGAAACAAATATTGAAAGCTGTTGAAAAGGGGAAATATGAAAAATACGTGGGGAAACCTTTTTCACAGGAGCGATTGGCAATCCTGCTGATGCGGTTCGTTCCTTCTGTTGCCATCGGCATTTTCAAAAAAGCGATGCCTGAATGATCTTAAATAGCTTGAATTTATTTTTCGCAAAGCTCTTTCAGGTTCAGCAATCCCTGTTCAAATTGTTTCTGTAAGGTCTTGTTGAGAATAGGGCCCATCAATCTACCCATTGGATAAGCCAGTTCACCATTGTTCTGCCAGGTGATCTTGGTTTCAGAGTTACCCCATTCTTCAAATTGCCAGTTATCATTAGCGCTGGACTTCCAGGGTTTGATGAATTGGAGATCGAAGTGAACATGTTTGGAATCGATATCGCGTAAGGTAAGCGAGCCTTCTCCGATTTTTTTGCCCTTCCAGGCGTAACGATGGCCTTTTGTTTTTGGTGTGCCGGTGATTTCCTGGCTGCTTTCAGGCTCCGATTTTTGCCAGGGATTCCATTTTGCGTAGTAATGAAGATCTGCAACCTTGTCCATCACCTCCATAACCGGTTTGCTTATGATGATATTCTTTTCGATATTGTAAGCAGATGGCAGAAATGCTGCCAGCAACAAAGCTGCTACTATCAGCAGGACAATTACCAGAAGGATAGAATAAATAACAACCATAGCGGGTAATTTAACTAATATACGGTTAAAGTGAGCAAAAGTCAAGCCATCGCCTGCAAAATCAAGAGCACAAAAAAAGCCGCTCTGGCAGGAACGGCTTTCAAAAATATCTGATCTAAAGATTATTCAGCTTCTGCAACAACCTCTTTCACTTCAGGGATCATTCTTTTCATCATGCCTTCTATTCCCGCTTTCAGGGTGATCATGGAAGAAGGACAACCACTGCAACTTCCCTGTAACATCAGGTTCACTACTCCCTCTTCATAGCTTTTGAACTGGATAGCGCCTCCGTCCATTTCAACGGCAGGTTTCACGTAGTTCTCCAGCAGCTCCTTGATACGTTTTACCACATCGTCATCGTCAGCGGCAACCAGGTTGCTGCTTTCAGGTTTGATGGCGGCTACTTCGTCCTCATTGATCACTGGCTTGCTGTTGTCTTCCAGGTATTCTTTCAGGAACTGACGGATCGTAGGGATCACATCACTCCATTCGGTATCGGTCGTTTTAGTCAGCGTAACGAAATTGCTGGCGATAAAAACGGCCCTGATAAAAGGGAATCCAAACAATTCTACAGCAAGAGGAGAGGGTTTTGCGCTCTCTACATCAGGAAAATCAATGCTTTTACCCGGGTATAACAGCTTATTGGCCACGAATTTCATCGTTTCCGGGTTAGGAGTCATTTCGGTATAAATGCTGATGACAGGATTTCCTGTTTTAATCATAATTCACGTGTTTATGCTGCAAAAATAACAAAGACCGGCCAGCAATTGTTTTTTAATTCTGGAATTAGATTGGCAAGGAAGGAAAATGGCTAAACGGGAGTTGAGTGATCGCAATCATCCGCATGTGCATGGTTGTGCACCCGGCAAAAGCGATAATTTAGTAAATGCGCCGCAATGATGAAGATCACGGCAAAAGGCAGGATCCAGAACTGGAAATCATGCCATACCTGTTTGGCAATCAATAAAATGATACCGGCTGCAAATAGCGCCCAGGGCATCAGGCTATGATGATGCTTCTTGTATCCATGCCATAAGGAATAAGATCCTATGGCAAAAGCCAGGAAGATCATGAAGTACTCGAAAGGTTCGTTTTCGATGATATTGATCCCGAATATGGGCAGACTTGTTAATAATAATGGTAAAATGGCGCAGTGAATTGCGCAAGCCAAAGATGTGGCTACTCCCCAGGCATCCCAGTTAATCCTGTTCATCCTGCAAAGATACGGGAGGGAAAGAATGTTCTGCAACTTTGTTGCAAATAATTTGTCAAAACTGGAAAAATGATGGTTATGGGTTGATCCCGGCGTAAATTTGCAGGCAGTAACATCACCGCTAACCAATTGTAGAAATGAAGAAGAAGAAATTGTTTTTTTACCTGGGTTTTTTTGTATTGCTGACTGTTGGTTTTTATTACGGGCTCACGAAGGTAATACCCGGGTACGGAAAAGTGAAACTCCCTGTGCTTAGTTATGTGCAGCCATTTCACTTCGAGAACCAGGATGGAAAACCAGTAGACGAAAGAGTGATCCAGGGAAAGGTATATGTGGCGGAATTCTTTTTCACAACCTGTAAGAGTATCTGTCCGATCATGAACAGGAACCTGCTTCCAATCTATGAAGAATTCAAGAATGAACCTGGCTTTATGATCCTTTCTCACACAAGCGATCCGGAAACGGACAGCGCTGCAAGATTAAAGGTATATGCTCAAGACTCTCTGAATGTGAACACAGACAGATGGATGTTTGTTACAGGAAGAAAAGACAGCCTCTACAATGCAGCCCGTAACAGCTATCTGCTGGATGATCCGAAGAACAATATCGTAAGCATAGACCAGCAATTCCTGCACACGCAGTTCTTTGCTCTGGTTGACAAATCAGGCCGCGTGCGCAAGATCTATGATGGACTGAAGAAAGATGAGTTGGAGCAAATGAAGAAAGATATTCGCGATCTGCTGGCAGAACCTGTAAAACAGGAACGTTTCAAGAACAATATGTTCGGCAATTAATGCATTGCCGGCTATCAATATTGGAGATACCATGAACACAAGTAAACAAATCGAAAGCCAGATTGGGCATATTCTCAAGCATAATCAGTTAAGCGTAACCGATAGTCGCAGGAGGATACTCGAACTTTTTCTACAAGCCAATGGCGCATTGGCGCATGGTGATATTGAAAAGAAAACCGGAGAGAAATTCGACAGGGTAACGGTGTACCGTACACTACAAGTGTTCATGGAAAAGGGTATCATTCACACTATCCCAACCCCTGATAACGCTGTGCTCTATGCGCTCTGCAAAGACGATTGTACAGAAGGCCATCATCACGATAATCACGTTCACTTTGTTTGTAATAATTGTGGCAACACCATTTGCCTGGAGCATGTTATAATCCCTGAAGTGAAGCTCCCCAAAGGATTTCAGCCCGCAGAATTCCAGATGATCGTTTCAGGAGTTTGCAACGAATGTCATTGATGGCATGTGAAATATCAACCTAACGTTCTAGTATAGATTGAGAATCAATAGCTGTTTTAAACGCGTAGGTTTTAGCCAAAAATTAAAGCCCCGATGTGGAAACAACGGGACTTTTGGTTAAGGCTCTGATTAGTAGCTATTTTATGATGTCAGATGAATTTCTTCATCCTATCAGTTGTAGATTTTGAATAACAAAGATAATTGTTAGCGTGAATAAATTGTATACCACTAACTGGGTATTTTTTTCGCTCAACAATTAACGTAATTCTTGAATCTCTTTCTTAACAAATTCCATAAGTTTTTGAATATGATCAGGCGAAAAATTGAACACAAGCCCAGCCGCCTGATACAACTCAGGAAGCGTTCTTGTTCCTCCTAAACTGAGCGCTTTCATATAGTTGTCTAAAGCCGCCTCCTTGTTTTCACGGAACTGCATCCAAAGACCTATCGCTCCGAGTTGGGCAATACCATACTCAATATAGTACAATGGTACTTCAAAAAGATGCAACTGGCGCTGCCATCCATAAGTTCTGTAAGTTTCCAATCCGGAGAAATCAATTTCATCAGAAGAGAACTCCTTCAGGATTTCCATCCATTTTTCCGCCCTTTCTTCCTGTGTATGATTAGGGTTTTCATAAACCCAATGCTGAAATTTATCGATTGTGGCAATCCATGGGAAAATGGTGATCACTCTTTCCAGTTGATGCTCTTTTGCCCTTAACAAATCCTCTTTTTTATCAAAGAACACATCCCAGCTATCCATCGAGAACAACTCCATGCTCATGCTGGCCACTTCCGCAATTTCCATCGGGTACTCCTTGAATGCGCTCAACCTGAGCGGATGCGCCAGAAAAGAGTGAATAGCGTGACCTCCTTCATGAACCATTGTTGTAACATCGTGCATCTGTCCGGCAGCATTCATGAAAATAAATGGCGCACCACTTTCTGCTAATGGACAATTGTAACCACCAGGCGCTTTTCCTTTTCTGCTCTCCAGGTCAAAATGCTTCAATTCTTCCATTTTTCGCAGACAATCGGCAAAAAATGGCCTTAATTTTTCAAAAACTGCCACTGATTTGTCCAAAAGCTCTTTCCCTGATTTGAAAGGACTGAGGGGAGTAATACCAGCAGGTTCAGCTTCTGTATCCCAGGGGCGAAGACTATCCAGACCCAGTTTCTCTTTTTTCTTCTTATTGATTGCATTTACCAGGGGCAGCACATGTTGTTTCACCGCTTCATGAAACTGGAAACAGTCTTCTTTGGTATAATCAAAACGGCCTAATTCTTTGAATTTATAGTCGCGATAGTTCGAAAAACCGGCATTTTTAGCCAATTTATCGCGTTTTTGAACCAAAGTGCTGAAAAGCTCATTGAGCGAATCTTTGTCTTCCAGCCTTCTTTTCTGAATAGCATGGTAAACCTGTTCGCGGAGATTTCTGTCTGGGTTCTCCAGGAATTTGGCAGCCTGTTGTAAAGTGTATTCCTGTCCATTTACAGAAACGGTCATTTTTCCTGAAATAACTCCGAATTGTTGCTGTAAAACGCCCAATTCTGATTGAATTGGGATGTTTTCTTCACGAAACAGGTCGATGCTCTTTTTCACACCGCGGAGATAAGTGAAGTATTCTTTCTGGTCCAGTTCCTTCGTGAAAGGATTATCAATGAGCTTTCGGTTGAGGAGATCCGCGTAAGGTTGAATTTTGGGCTGGATCTCCGTTACGAAGAAAACAAATGCTTCTTCGAGGGATTTGTTTTCAGTGTCGCAGGTCATTTTGATCTGGCGCCAGCAGGCATCTTCACTGATCACGGCTTCCAGTTCGCTCATATCCTGGAGCCATTGTTCCATATCTGAGGAGGAGTTGATGGGCCTTTCCAGTAATTCTTTGAAATAAGGCTCCAGCACATCCCATGTTGTAACTTCAAAATCAGCCGGCAGGTAATGGCGGGGTAATTTGTGTATATCGGCACTGTAATGCATAGGAATTAATTATTGTACTAAAACTACAAACTCCGGAAGAATAAGTTTCCCGGAGTTTGCGTGCTTTTGAGCTATTAACATTATTTTTTTGTCTTTTTCTCTGCTTTTTCTTCTTTTTCAGCGGCAGGAGCGGCTTTTTTCTTTGGAGCAGCTTTGGGCTTTTCTTCTCCTTCTGCATCTTCTTTCTTGGCTTTTGGAGCAGCTTTTTTCTTTGGCTTCTCTTCTTCGCCTTCTTCAGCAGCAGCCTTCTTTTTGGCGGCTTTGGGTTTTTCTTCATTTTCAGCGGCAGGCGCTTCTTCTTTCTTTGCAGCTTTTTTTGCTGGTTTTTCAGCAGCTACTTCTTCTGCGGGCGCATCTTCAGCCACTTCATCTTCAAATTCCCTGAGTTTGATCTCAACATCAGCGGCTTTGAGGATGGAGAACCATTTCACGATCTTTTTCATATCGCTGGCGTATACGCGCTCGAAGTCGAGATCGGGGAATACTTTCTCAAAATATTTTTTAACTGCGCCATTGTCTTTTCCGTCAGGCAGTTTATCGCTGCTGGCGTCCATGGCAGTGAATACATCTACCAGGTTCACATTGTCGCGCACGGTATAAATTTCAATGCTTTCCAGATGGGAAAAATTGTGGATCCGGCTGGAAACAAACTTGGTGGATTTGTCTTCCAGTGACCGTACGATGGCCCCGTCATTTTTGCTGCTTACTAATTCAAACAATCCGGGTAACCCTGTTACCGATACGATTTTTCCATATTCCATATTCAATCCATGTTTTTTAAAAGGATATGCAAGATAATCCGATTTGACGATGCGGCAAAAATTATACCCGGCGCAGGTTTACCCCCTGTGCCGGCATCCAATTAAACGGTTATTATCTATTCAAACAAATTATATTTCCCGATGAAAAGAATCATCCTGCTGCTGGCAGTGGTAATGCTGACCGGCACAATAGCCGTAAATGCCCAGGGCGGAGGCATGCAACGCCGCTCCGTAGAAGAAAATGTAAAAATGGTAATGGAAAAACTGGCCGACCTGAAGCTGGACAAAGACCAGACGGCAAAGACAGACACCACTTTCACACATTATTTCAAGGACCGCGACAAGATGTTTGAAGAGATGAGGAGAAGCAATGGCGACCGCTCACAGATGCGCGAAAAGATGCTCAGTCTTGCCAACGATCGCGATGAGAAGCTTAAGAAGATCTTCTCTGAAGCACAGTACAAGAAATGGAAAGAAGAGATCGAGCCTTCCATGAGGCCTCAGCGTGGTGGCCCGGGCGGCGGCAGACAACGTCCTTAAAAAATTCCCTGCGGCATAGCTCATGTTGTGCCGCGGAGACCAGCCCTTCGTTTTTGATCCGTACTCCTATATATTATGTAGCTACCGGAAATCATATTTGAGTTTCCGGTTATTCATTTCCGTTATTGCCCCATCCAGGCTTTGAATGCACTCACATTTTCCTGGCTGATGATCACTTCTTCATGCAGGGGCGGCTCCACTTCCAATAACAGTTTACTTTTCGGATAGGATTTGATCTTCTTGATTGCGCTCATGTTCAGGAGGTATTTCCTGTTTACCCGATAGAACATAGCCGGGTCCAGTTGGTTTTCTATATCACTGAGGGATTGATCAAGGATGAATTTTTGCGCCTTATTGTCTACCATGCACACCAGTTTATGGGCTGCATAGAAATAGGCGATGTCTTCCGTGCGGATACTTTGGTAATCAGTTCCGCGCTTGACGAGGAACCTTTTTTTAAAGCTGCCGACGGGATTGGTGGAAGGCCAGTTAACGAGGTTTTGGTAATTGGCCGCGAAATATTGTTTCACTTTGTCATATTTCTTGAGCGCAGATTCAAGTTTTTCCTGTTTAACCGGCTTTAGCAGGTAGTCAATACTGTTATGTTCGAAAGCTTCCTGCCAGTATTCATCATAAGCTGTCACAAAAATGACGGGACAATTGATGCTCACCTTTTCGAATACGCGGAAGCTGAGGCCATCTGTGAGCTCGATATCCATGAAGATCAGTTCCGGAACGGGATTTTGATGCAGCCAGCTAACAGTGTCCTTTACACTGGGCAGCACGGCCGCCACCTGAACATTGGGGTCGATGGAAGCCAGTGATTTTATCAGCTTTTCTGCTGCAGGTTTTTCGTCTTCAACAATGATAACTGTCATATCAGGTGATTTTGAGGACCGGCAACCGCACTACAAAATGTTCTTCTTCTTCGGTGATGATAATGTCGCGGCTGGTGGTCAGTTTATATCTATCCTGCAGATTGGCCAGGCCAATTCTTGATGAGGGTTTCCGCAGTACTTTCTTCCGGATGGGATTCCTGACTATTAGCCATCCATGTTGTAATTGTACTTCCACCATCAGGGGCAGGGAAACTGAAAACTCATTGTGTTTGATGGCGTTCTCAGCCAGTACCTGCAATGAGATGGGCGGGATCAAAAACTGGTCGTACAAATCTTCTGCAATATCGACTTTCAGTTGCACGGCATCTTCGAACCGGATTTGCAGGAGGTAAAAATAGTCATTCAGAAAATTCAATTCTTCGCGCAGCAATACTAATTCTCTTTTTTTACTCTGCAGGATATACCGGTAAACATCTGCAAGGTTATCATTGAACTGCCGGGCCTTTTGCGGCTTTTCTTCGATGAGGTGCGACAATGTATTGAGTGAATTGAAAATAAAATGCGGATCGATCTGGTTGCGGAGGGCTTCCAGCTCAGCTTCCGCCTTGGCTTGTTCCAGTTGTGCATTTTTCACCATTTCGCTTTCGGATTCCTTCACCAGGAATACGGTTTCGTATACGTGCATGATGAACAATACAGAGATCATGATGATGAGCGTGCTTTCGTTTATCACATCCCATTTCACTTTTCCATCCTGGAACAACTGGAACCAGGTTATGAGCAGCAGCACGCTTACGGGAATGGTGAAGAAAGATGCGGCCAGCACCAGTACGATCACTTTGCGCAGCGGGTGATTGAACCAGTTGAAATAGCTGCGCAGGGTAAAAAGAAGATAACGGTTGCCTTCCCATATCAGTAATGATAAACCGATTGTATAGAGATAGCTCAGTTTGATCTTCCAGTGTGGAAATGATGCATGGTCCACCAGGTTGGTCAATAGTGGGATGAGAATACCGATGAATGGAACCAATACCAGCCTGAAACCAATATCGTTCACTCTCATGGAGCCTGGTGATTTCGTCACCGCGCTGTTTGTTTTCGTCGCCTCTTTTTCCACCCCGGTTCTATTTGAATTGTTATGCGAAAATTAGTGCAATAGATTCGAAGTTGTAAAGACCATGCAGGAATTTTTTACCTACAAAAATTTGAAAGATGGAAGTGTATTCTGTGAATTGGCTGGCGGTACTTGTTGCCGGAATTTCTGCGCTGGTGATCGGAGGTATCTGGTACTCCCCGGCATTATTTGGTCGTGCATGGATGAAAGAAAATGACATGACTATGGAGGAAGTCCGCAAAAGCAACAAGGGTAAGATCTTTGGATGGAGCCTGCTGCTTTCGCTGGTAGTGGCTTCCAACCTGGGAATGTTGCTGGCCAATCCGGTGACGAAACTGGAAGGTGATCTGCAGGCCACAGGTCTGATTGAAGGAGCTATCGCTGGATTCTTTACAGGCATCGGCGTGTTTGCTTTTATAGCAGTGATCGGTTTGTTTGAGCACAAAACATTCAGGCATATCCTGATCAATGGCGGCTATTGTGTGTTGGCAGCATTGCTGATGGGCGCCATTATCGGGGCCTGGAGATAATATCAAGTCCTGGTTGAAAAACAAAGGCAGGCTGTAATGGCCTGCCTTCTCTTTTTATACTTTTTCAAGGCTATCTCTTCACGGATTTGATCTCGAACATTTTCATTTCCTGTCCACCTGCAGGTGTATTGTACATTTCCATCGTGTTGTGTTTGTCATCTGTGAGTGTGATCACCTGGCGCATCGTACAGTCCTTACCGGTAGTAGGATCAGGCATTGTGCCGGAGAGGGTAATGGATTTGGTGGCAGGATCGTAAGAGCCTTCCATATACATCACGCCGGTACCACCATTATCAACCCAGCTGTTTACGAACTTCTTTTTCAGGTTATCATATCCAAGGATGCTGATGCCTTCGAAGGGTTCGCCCATCATTGTACCAGTGTAAGTGGATTGTTGGTAACGACCTCCGAGGATCATCTTATTCACGGAAACGGATTTGCTGACAGAAGGTGGTTTGCCTGGCTCCATCCACATGGTCATTTCGTTATCCCATGTGCCATTTTGTGAAGCCAGCATTTTGTGCATATCACCTGGCGTTTTCATTTCCATCCACATCTTCATCATGGCGGCGCTGTCCATGGGTGGTGGGGCTGCGTCCGTAGCAGGTGCCGCAGCAGTAGCGGTAGTATCAGTTTTTGCAGCGTCTGTTTTGTTCTCGTTGGCGTTGTTACAGGCTACGATAGCAAACAGGGAGAGGGTGCATAAGGCCGAAGCTATCTTTTTCATATTGCAAATAATTTTCAAGTAATTTAACGAAAATAGCTTCCCGACCCAAGAGCCGCGGGGATTTTAATGGGATGAACAGGGTAATGAGGGGGATAAAAAGATCAGTGATGCCCGTTCACCTGGTTCACCTCCTTCAAAACGTTCTCAATTCTTTGTTGCATGGTATCGTAATCCGAATAGCCGCGGGAAAGAAGGTAGAATTTTGTTTCTGCCACCTGCATCAGCACTGCCGGGAACCCTGTAACCTGTAATTGCTTGCAAAGCTGGAACTCGTAATATGCTTTTTGTTTATAGTCTTCACTATGCAGTTTGGAATAGAATTCCTCCGCTGGGATCTGGTATTTTTCCAGCAAATGACGATAAGCTTCATCATCGGTGAGATCGCGGCCCTCAAAATTGAGGCTATACTGCAGGTCGGAGGCGAACGCTACCTGCAGTTCCGGAAAATATTCCTTGAAGATACACATAGCGATAGCTGACTTTTCGGAATTGGGGAACCAGTCGCTTTCATCCGGATTGAAGATATGCCAAAGGAAATCCTGGCCGAATTTAATGCCCGTTCTCTCTTCCACCACTTTGTAGGCTTCTGAAATATAGCCGGCGGTTACTCCTATATGCCTTGGCTGTTCGGGGAGGATCATTCCCCCGGAGAGTACTTCGAAATGGATCTTGTCTTTATAAGTAGCTGCCAGTTTGCTGATCACGGGACTGAATCCGTAGCACCAGCCGCAATAGGCATCATAACAATAATAGATGGTAAACATCCTGCAAAAATACAACCCGCTCCGGGATTTAATAAACCGGTCTGTTGAAACGAACCGGCGCGGGAGGATCTTATTGGGCTTTTGGTTGGTGGGATGGGGCGGTGGAGGTGAGCCGGGCTTTTTCGCTTACGTTTCAAAGGACCAGGTTTCTTAATCCCTTCGCTAATGCGTCCGCCTCTGTGCAGCTCATTGGTGGAAGGGGTAAGAAAATGATGAAATGATTGCTGCGTGTTTAATGAGGCGGTGTAACGGAGCTATATAGACGTATGCAATGATTAAGAGATTTGGTTTAATCTGGTTCAGGTGGTTGAGGGTGGGCGAAAAATCCAGTTGAGGTTTTTGGTGGAATTCCAATGAAAAATCAACGGTGATGCGTAGATGAAATTCCGCAGTTTGAACTGGTTCGGGTATTTGTCATGGAAAGATATTGACATATTTAAACACTTCGGAAAAACTCGATTATATAGCGCCCAAAATTTTCATAACAGCATCTTTTTTTCGTAATGTTATAGGGTTAATCTATTTCCATTTCCAGAAATGCAATCGACTATGAAGCCAAAATCTACCCTCTGGCAACGGGCGCTACTGCTGGTGGCGCTCGCAGGTTGTTCAACCCTCGTGCAAGCGCAGTTAAAGATCGGGGACAATCCCACATCCATTCAGAAATCCAGTATCCTCGAGCTTGAAAGCTCCCGCCAGGGCTTGCTGCTGCCAAGACTTTCGGATACGGCAGCCATCAACTTGCTCACTCCTCCAAATGGCATGATCATTTTTCTTAACACAGATCAAAGCCTTCGGTTACGCAGTAACGGTAGCTGGGTAAAGATCGCAGACCTCAGCACTGCTACTTCCAACTGGTCGCTTACCGGTAATACGGGCACCAATCCTGCTACCAACTTTATCGGGACCATCGATGGGCAACCGTTAGTGATCCGGACCAGTAATGCAGAACGGTTACGTATAGACGCTGCAGGCAATGTAGGTATCGGACAGGCAAATCCCACCGCCAAACTGAATGTGGACGGAACAGTGAAACTGGAAAACCTGCCTGTGAGTACCACAGATCTGGACGTGCTGGTGATTGCGGCTGATGGTTCAGTTTCAAAGCGGACCATTGCAAGTACTACTTTCGAGAACGCTATCCGCGCTATCAATGGCATTCAGCGCCAGGAACTTTCGATCACTGCTGCTCCCAGTCTTGCTACAGACACCGTACAGATCGAGAACAGAGAGGCAGATAGTACCATCGCAGTATATCTGCCGGTGCAGAACGGATCAGCAGGGGCTACAAAGCCTTATGGTTTTCTAACTTTCCCCGACTGGCAAAAGATCCAGAGCGCTATTCAAACCATTACGATTGGCGCAGTGGCAACAGTGCCTAACGTGAACGGCGCCACGCTTGATAGTACCGGCGCTGGTACGAGGGTGTTGGTATTGCATCCCGCGGATGCAACCAATCCGGGTATCGTTACGGCCGGTGCGCAAACATTTGGCGGCGATAAGACCTTCAACAATGATGTAACCGTCAATGGAACTGCCACACTGAACAATCTTACTACAAACGCCAGCTCTGATACTGTGCTGGTCAGCAACAATGGTGTGATCCAGAAAAGAGTGGTGAGCGCGTCCGCTTTCGGAAATGCGATACGAAGTATCAATGACAACCGGGATTCGGCACAAAACATTGCGTTCAGGGACCTCGGAACGGACCTTACTGTTTCTACGAACGGAACAGACAGTGTTTACCTGAATGTGCCCAGCGCCAGCGCCACAGCAAGAGGTGTGGTAACTACGGGAACGCAGACCATCGCGGGCACCAAAACATTCCAGGACACAGCAAAAGCCGCAACAGCGCTGATTGTAGGCAGCAGCGGTAATGCCAACTCCACCACACAGCTAACAGGCTCCTTATCATTGGGCATTCGAACAGTTAATGCAAGCGGCTCACTTACCGGGACCGACAACACGGTATTGGCCAATACCACTACTGGCGCCATTACGCTTACTCTCCCCGCTCCAACCGGACTAACAGGAAGAGTGTATACGATCAAAAAGATTGGTTCTGGAGGTATCGATAATGCACTCACCATTACGCCTACTTCTGCTACCATCGATGGCGGATCGAATTACATCATTTACAACGACTGGACCTTTGTTACACTCCAGACAGATGGAACCAACTGGTTTATCATCAAAAAGTAATTGACCGGTAAAGCTGATCCTATGTTACAGAAGAGGTATGTAATAACATGGGCTTTTCTCCTGTGCTGGTGTTGTACGTTAATGGCCCAGCAGTTGAAGCTGGGAAGCAATCCATCTGAACTGATGAAGTCAGCCCTGCTGGAATTGAGCTCAGCAAACCAGGGATTGCTTTTTCCCCGGCTCAGCGATACAATATCCATCAACAATTCAAGTCCACCAGATGGAATGGTGATCTATTTCATTCCCACGAAACAGCTGATGTTAAGGGCAAATGGCGTATGGTTGCCACTGGTTGCCGGAGCCGTAACCTCACCCAGCGCCTGGAACATCAATGGCAATACCAATGGAGCATTGCGGATACTTGGCACCCGTGATAATTTCGATCTTCCTTTCTATACCAATAATGCAGAACGGATGCGGATCTCCGGTGCCGGCAATGTGGCTATCGGAGCTACCAGCTTCGACGGAACCAATCCCGAGAAACTCCTGGTGAATGCTGGTTCCACCAGTTCCGTGAATGCTATCTATGCAAAAGGTAGCATCAACAGCTATTTCCAGATCAATATCCAGAACCAGGGCAATGGGGCAAAATCCAGTACAGATATCGTTGCAACTGCCAATAACGGCACCGAGACCACGAACTTTGTGAATATGGGGATCAACGGATCGGGCTGGCAGCAAAGCTCGCAAAGTCCCATTAGTACTGGGCTGGCGAATGATTGTTATTTGCTGGGCGCGGGTCAGGACCTGTACATTGCCAATAACAATGCCACCAGAAGTACGATATTCCTGACTGGCGGAACGCTTGCCGCCAACGAAGCGATGCGAATCACTGCTGCCGGAAATATTGCTATAGGCACTACTTCCACCACTGCAAAAGCAGATATTAATGGAACTTATAAATTGGGAGCAAAGGGTACAATCAATAAGAACCAGATCAGCTTCGCCAGCACAATTCCTGCAAACACATCCATTGGCGGAGCAACCCTCGTGATACTTGGCCTGGTTTATACACCGGCATTCCTGGATCTTACTTTCAATATTCCTACAGCCAATGCTCCAACTTCCACCCAGGCAACTGTTGCCGTGAGCTTTGGTGCAGACCTTCCCGCAAGTGTTTCAGTAGCCTTTGCAAGAGTTCAATTGAACACAGGCGTCTACCAGGTGAAGATGCGATTACTGAATGGCGGAACAACAACTGCAGGAACATTTGCAACAGCTGTACCCGTCTATTTTACCATCACAGAATTTTGATGAAGATCATCTTCAGTCATATCATGTATATTCTCCTGATCTGCTGCTTCAATGAGATCGAGGCGCAGAGCGGGTTCTACGTGCCCCATAATTCCCGGATCTTCTTTGTTGGCGACACTGCCACCATTTTTTCCAATGTACTCAATGCCGGCAAGCTTGGCCTGGGAAAGAATGCTGTGTTGAATTTCAAAGGGAAGCATTGGCAGAACGAAGCCGGCGCTTTCATCACGGATGAAAGCAATGGTGGGGATGGAGTGGACGGAACAGGAGGATTGCTTCGATTCAACAGCGATTTCGAATCACAATCACTCTTTGGAGCATACAATGCTGCAAGCAGGTTAGGGCCTGCGTTCGCAAGGATCGAGCTGGCAAACCGGTTTGGGTTGCAACTGACAGGCAGCAGTACCAAAGTGCTGAGCGAAATGAAATTCTCCACTGGACTCGTCTTTCTTGGGAACAATATTTTTTCAATAGGCAATAATAATCCGGGTATCATTGAAGGATATGATTCGGCGCGATACTTTGTTACCGGCAATCATCCTGGAAATGGTTTACTGATCCGCGAAAATATTTCCATCAACGATGGCATGGTTGTGTTTCCGATCGGCACTAAGCCTCATGCCTATACGCCGGGGGCCATTCATAGCACTGTTACAGCAGGCGATGATTATTATATGGGTGTTTTCGATAGTGTGAAAGCGCAGGTAACTTCAGGCGAAAACCTGCAGGATTCGTCGGTGAACAAAACCTGGGAGCTGGGAAAGCTTAACCGGCCTGACGAAGATGAAGTGTATGTTTACCTTCAGCACCTGGTGGGGGACGAAGGAAGCGTTTTTGCCGCCAGGCGAAGCTCCGCTTATATTTCGCATTACAATGGATCGGCCTGGGACAGCACTGCGCAACAAGCTGTGCCGGTTGCCGGTTTTCTCACGAGGGGAATGCCGCTCGCAAATGGCGGTGTGAATAACAGGCAGGTAAATGGCCTGATCGGCCGCTCATCTTTCTACACCAAATTCACAGGAATCAACAGACCCCTGCCGGTAGAAACGAAAGCCTTCCTGAATGCTTATCGAACAGACTGGCGATGGGTAAAGGTTTACTGGACCACCAAACCTGAAATAGACCAGGATTATTTTGTGGTGCAGCGCAGGCTGAGCACTGAAGCTGCGTTCCATAATATCGATACGGTCAAATCCCGGGCGCCCAATGGTAATAGCATCAATCCGCTCAACTACTCCATGATGGACGAAAATACGCATACTGGTCTCAGTTATTATCGTTTGCTGTTGGTTAATATTCGTAACGAGCAGGCCTATTCGAATATGGTGGCGGTGAAGGGGAAGCCCGGAGGCTATCAGCTCCTGATCTGGCCAAACCCAACCACCGGTCGCTTTGTTGTAGGCATTAGTGGTGCAGCAGTTGTGAAGAATATTATAGTATGGGATATTATGGGAAGAAGGGTGAGAGAAGAGAAAGTGGGGGAAAGAAGCATTATCGAAATGCAGTTGTTCATACCGGGCACGTACATGATCTCCTTTATGGGAGCGAGCGGAGAGATATTGGAAACGAAGAAACTATTGGTGCAGCCGTATTGATAGAACAGAAAAAATAAAAAACAGACAACCTTACGGGGTTACCTGTTTCAAAATAGGATGAGAATATATATCGGGTGTGATTAGTTTAATTAACCCACTTCCATTTCTCCGCTGAGGTGATTTTTGCGAATACTTTTTTTCACTTTTCCTGCCAGGTCATTAGCGCCATCCCTTATCTTTTTCCTTGTTTCTTTTCCTTTATCCGGGGCAAATAACAGTCCACATACGGCACCTACAGCGGCTGCAGCCATCATTCCAATAACAACATGTTTTGTTTTCATAACCTAATATTTTATCAGTGAAAAAATAGTTGTCTGCAGTAAGTTAGCCAATTTTTATGCCAAACCAGAACAGGCGGGTATTAAAAAGCTATGAAACCCTTGTGCAGGCTGGTTTTCAACTTCTCCTGCAGTTGTGTCAGGAACTGTGTAATTGATTGATGAAATACTACCACAAAATGATGAATTGCGGGTAAAAAGAACCGCCGGAACTGTGAGTGCCGGCGGCTGAATATCATTTGAATTAATTGTATTTATTTAAGATCTCGATGGTCTTCCTCCACCGCCTCCATTTCTTTCGCCACCTCCACTATTTGAGCGGCCGCTTCCCTGTGAGCGGCTGCCGCCACTTCCACTGCTTTCGCGTCTTTCCACTCTTCTTTCAACCGGAGCGTGCTGACGGGCGGGTGGCGAATAAGTTCTGCCACGGCTGCTGCTGTTGTTGCGTTCGGTTGTTCTTCCTGAGCTTCCGTTGTTAGGGCGCTCATAGGTCCTGGTGGGCCTTGTTGCTTCGCGGTTGCTGCCATTATTGGAAGGATTGTTATTGGGCCTTTCGTATACCCTTCTCACGGGCTCACGTGTGCTGCCTGGATTGGTTACACGACCGGGAGTGCCTGTCCGGTTTTCATTATTGCCGGAACTGCCGGGTGTATAATTCCTTTCGGGCCTGCCGGGACTGGATGTGCGACCGGGATTGTAAGTCCGGTCAGGACGATTGTTGATATCCCTGTTCCTGGTGGTAGGATAATCGGTCCGGTTGTTCCGGTTGTAATTAAAATCCCGTCCACCGCGGTTATTATTAGTGTTATTGTAGCGGGGATTATCTCCACGATTGTAATCGCGTCCCGGCCTGTTGATATTATTGTAATTGGGGTTGCTGGCGTAATCTCTGCGGTTGTTGTAACGATAGGTTGGCGCATAGCGCTGGTTATCGCGGGTTACCACATCACGGCGATAATTGTATACGTTCACGGTACGATTGGCGCGAACGATCACATTGCTCCTGCTACTGTAGTAACGGTTGTTGTAATAACCATATGGCCTTCCATGATAAACGGGTCTGTAACAATAAGGCGCCCTGTAATAGCGGGGACCCCACCATCCGCCGGACCAGTAGTTCCAGGGGTTGTAGCTGCCGAAACCAATACTGGCATGGAACCAACCTGAGCTAAAGTTGAAACCAAAGCCCCATCCGAACCAGGGATTGTACCTAACCCTGTAGCCCCAGGTGCAGGGGCGGGGGTAATAATAATGACCATGCCATGGGCGGTAATAATATCCGGTGCCATACACGATGGTAGGACCATAAATGAATGCATTGAGATAGCCGGGAGTGTAACCCATGTACACATAATCCGGAGCTACATCATAGATATATACGTATTTGAGATTATACACTGGATAACGGGCAGGGATAAGCGCTACTGAATATGGTCTTTCCACCGCCACTACCCATGGACCGTTTGCGTAACGTGATTGGAACCAAACGCCATTATCCACTGAATAATATCTTCCCTGCCACCTTAGTACGGAAGCTGGCGTATTCACGGCATAGGCGAGGTCTGTACCATCGATGTCTTCGAATTGAGGATCTCCATCGTAGTCTACTTCAGCGCGGGCCTTATCGCGTTCCACTCTGGCTGTTTGCGGAACTTCAGCTTCACGAAGTGCATTCTGTGCTGCATCTGTTCCGGCAACACTGGCCAGTACATTGTCTTTTGGAGAACCTTCAGAGATCTTTGCGAAATCGGCGGGCAGGTTATCGGCAGGAACATAACTCCAGGCGCCATTCAGTATTTTACTTTGAAACCAGCGGCCTGAGATCAGCACAAAGTACTGTTGACTGCTAATGTCCATGAAAATATCATCATCCGAGTTGGAAACGTAGAGCAGGCTGGTGCCTTCAACGGGAGAGAGATTGGCCTCACCTTTCGACTGGATCAGTTCCGCAGGCTCGGTGCTTACGATGATCTTGTAAATCGTGTTCTCATCTTTTTCCATCCCATTGTCTTCATTCTCGTCTTTGTTTGCTTCCTGCACTGCCTGTTCGATCTTGCGGAGATTGGATCCTACATTGGTGGTAAGCGAATAGGGCCCGTTCACGGTAGGAGCGGAGTACCAATGTTTGCCACCATAGAGATAGATCTTTCCGTCTTTGTTCTTCACGATAGTGAAAGGAGTGTTCACAACTGCTTCCACGCCCCAGTTTTCATTCTTTTTGAATTGCGGGTTGCCATCGATGGACACCAATACAGAAGGTGTATTGGTATAGATCACTTTGGGAGCTTTGTTATTGATTTCAGCGCTAAGCTGCTTTTGCTGTGTGTTCAATTGCAACGACTGCTGCAGTTGATCATAACGGAAAGAAATGTCGAGCGAAGGGATCTGCTTTTCGATCTGTTGTTTGATATCGTCCAACTGTACTTCGCTAACATCTTCAGGTAATTTCAGGGAGCTGATGCGGGCCGATGTAATATTGACCTTGTTGTTGTTGGTTTCGGTAGTGGCTTTGATCCAGGCCATTCCGAAAACGGGTTCTGATTTTCCGCTGGCGATTACCGAAACGGCAGCCCTGGCTTTGAGTGTATTGTCGGAGAATGATTCCGGCTGCCACTCATAAAGTTTGAGGTTGGCGTCCTGCGCTTGAATGGCCCTGGGCCAACTGGTTTGAGCTGTGGCGGGTTGCACCAGGGCAACTACTCCAAGAGCGCAAAGGAATGTATAAAGGAGCTTCATACCGGGGAAATTTAGGTTTTGGGAAATACCGTACTCATATTAGACCGGTCATATGGCAATTGTTTAATGCTTAAACGTCATAAACATGTTAAAACAACCGTCTGAAATGAATGCGATTTATCACTAAATCTAATCAAATTAGACGCCGGAGACTGTTAGGGGCTTGTAAATTCAAGCCCCTGATATTGTAAAGGAAAGTTAAGTATTGAATTTAGTGCGCTTCCAGCCAGTTCTTTCCTCCTCCGATCTCCGCGAGTACGGGCACTTCATTGGGCAGTGAAAGTGCTGAGCTCATACAATCCAGGATCAGAGGTTTAATGGTATCCACTTCTTCCAGAACGGCATCGAAGACCAATTCGTCATGCACCTGCAGGATCATCTTCGATTTGAATTTATTCTTTTTGAATTCGTGGTGCAGTTTGATCATCGCCAGTTTGATCATGTCCGCGGCAGTTCCCTGGATGGGCGAGTTGATAGCGTTACGTTCTGCAAATCCTCTCACGGTGAAGTTGGAGGAGTTGATATCGCGGAGCCAGCGTTTTCTTCCCATCAGCGTTTGCACGTAGCCGGTTTCACGGGCAAAGTTGATGGTATCATCCATGTATTTCTGGATATTGGCGAATTGTTTTTTGTAATTATCGATAATCTCTTTGGCTTCTGTTCTGCTGATACCGAGATTATCCGCAAGTCCGAATGCGCCCTGGCCGTAAATGATACCGAAATTCACGCTCTTTGCTTTGTAGCGCATTTCTTTGGTAACATCGGCTTCGTCTACGCCATACACTTTTGCGGCGGTGGCGGTATGGATATCCTTGCCGAGCTTAAAGGCTTCGCACATGGCGGGGTCTCCGCTGATGGCGGCCACGATGCGCAGTTCGATCTGGGAATAGTCGGCAGAGAGCAGGGTATGGCCATTATCGCGGGGAATAAAAGCCTTGCGGATCTCCTTGCCCCTGTCTGTTCGAACAGGGATGTTCTGCAGGTTGGGATTATTGCTGCTGAGACGGCCGGTAACGGCTACTGCCTGTGCATAGGATGTATGCACACGGCCCGTTTTGCGGTTGATCATCTGCGGTAGAGCATCCACATAGGTGGAGCGCAGCTTGGTGAGTTCGCGGTAGGCGAGGATGTCTTCCACGATCTTATTCTGGCCGGCGAGCTTCAACAGTACGTCTTCACCTGTTGCGTATTGACCGGTCTTGGTCTTTTTGGCTTTCGGATCCAGTTGCAGTTTGTCGAAAAGTACTTCTCCTAACTGTTTGGGAGAACCGAGATTGAATTTCACGCCAGCCTGCCGGAATACATTTTCTTCTGCCTGTTTGGCTTCTGCCTCCAGTTGCGAGGAATATTCCTTCAGGAAGTCAACATCTATACGGACTCCCTCGAATTCCATATCGGTAAGCACTTTCACGAGTGGGTTCTCCACTTCGCTGAATACTTTTTCCACTTCTTTGGCCTTGAGCAAAGGAGCGAAAACCTGTTTCAGTTGGAGGGTAACATCAGCGTCTTCTGCGGCATAGTCTGTGATCTTAGATAATTCCACGTCGCGCATATTGCCCTGGGTCTTGCCTTTTTTGCCGATAAGTTCATCGATATGAATGGGCTCATAGCCGAGGTATTGCACGCTGAGCACATCCATGCTGCGTTTGCCATCCGGTTCGATCACGTAATGGGCGAGCATGGTGTCGAAAATATTTCCTTTCAGCTCATAGCCGTACCATTTCAGTACGAGCATATCATATTTAAGGTTCTGGCCGAGCCAGGTTATTTTGGTGTTATCGAAAAGCGGAGCGAATTTTTGCAAAAGTTTTTTCGTTTGTTCCTGATCGAGAGAACAGGGAACATAATAGGCTTCACCTGTTTTGTAGGAAAAGCTCATGCCTACCAGTTCGGCGTCATTGGCATCGAGATTGGTGGTTTCGGTATCGAAGCAGATCTCGGGCTGTTCCATCAGTTCTTTGATCAATGTATCGATGGCTGCATCTTCCGTGATGGCGCGGTACTGGTGTGCAGTATTATGAATGGTTTTGCCGGCATGCAGTGCTTCTGTGCTGGGTGCGCGGTCTTCATCGGTAGACCCCTCCTCTTTTTTCCCTTTGGTTTTTGCTGCGGGCGTATCGATGGCATTACCGAAAAGATCGGTTTGAACGCCTTGTGGTGCAGCGCCGGGAATTACATTGAAGCTTTCTCCAAGAATACGTTTACCGATGGTTTTGAATTCGAGCTCAGTGAAAATTTCTGCCAGCAACTCTTTGTTGATCTCCTTTACTTTGAAATCTTCTGCGTGGAATTCAACCGGCACGTCAGTAATGATGGTGGCGAGTTTTTTGGAAAGGATGGCTGAGTTGGCCCCATTACGCACTTTTTCCCCAAGTGCACCTTTTATTTTATCTGCGTTTTCGAGTACGTTCTCAAGTGTACCGTATTCTGCCAGCAGTTTGGCGGCGGTTTTCTCTCCAACTCCGGGGATGCCGGGGATATTATCTACTGCATCGCCCATGAGGCCGAGGATATCGATCACCTGGTGCACTTCTTTGATATTCCATTTTTCGCAAACTTCCTTAGCGCCGAGGATTTCAGCATCTCCGCCCTGGTAGCCGGGTTTGTAAATCTTGATATTGCCGTCAACGAGCTGACCATAATCTTTATCCGGTGTTACCATAAACACTTCATATCCTGCTTTGGCGGCTTGTTTGCTGAGGGTTCCGATCACATCGTCTGCTTCGTAGCCATCAAATTCAATCACAGGAATGTTGAATCCACGGATGATCTTTTTAATATCGGGAAGTGCAGCCTTGAGGTCTTCCGGTGCATCCTGCCTGTTGGCTTTGTATTCTGTGAAATCAGTATGTCTTTCCGTGGGTGCCGATGTATCAAAGCAAACGGCCATATGAGTTGGCTTCTGATTGTTCAGCAGATCCAGTAATGTATTGGTGAAGCCGAACTGTGCATTGGTGTTCCTGCCTTTGGAAGTGATCCTTGGATTACGGATCAATGCATAGTAAGCACGAAATACAAGCGCCAGTGCGTCGAGAAGGAATACTTTTTGACTCATGCCGCTAAGTTAACAACAAAGGTGATCCGATTGCTCAGGAATTTAGTAAGCTTTTTGAACTGGCATTGGAAGGTTGCTGAGGGTGAAATGCGATATGGAGTTGCAATGTTTACTCAGGGAGCAGTCGCTCGCCTCCCGGCGAGTGACTTTTATTTAGTCGCCTCTGGCGACGCAATGTTCGCCGGAGGTGAGCGAGTGGGCACAGCGAAACTAAATGCAACAAACTTTACTGCTTCATCTCTTCCAGTTGTTTTTGCAGCGCGAACATTTCGTCACGCAATCTCGCAGCTTCCATGAAGTCCAGGTCCCTCGCCGCTTTTTCCATTTCTTTTTTCACCTTACCAACGGCTTTTTCTATCTGCGGAATGGTTTTGTATTCCACCTGTTCTTCAGCTGCTGCTGGGATTCTTACAATATCTTCTCCAGGCATGATCCGCAGTGGACTGTCCGGGTCATAACCCTTGATGTCGAGCACAGAGGTTTGTGCAATCACTTGTTCTTTGGACTTGGTGACGGTTCTTGGAGTAATATTATGTTCGAGGTTGTACGCGACCTGTTTTTCCCTTCTACGTGATGTTTCATCCATGGTACGTTGCATACTCTCAGTGATCTTGTCTGCGTAAAAGATCACGAGGCCATCCACGTTACGTGCTGCTCGACCTGCAGTTTGAGTGAGTGATCGTTCATTACGGAGGAAACCTTCTTTGTCTGCATCGAGAATAGCTACCAGTGATACTTCCGGAAGGTCGAGGCCTTCACGGAGAAGGTTTACGCCAACGAGTACATCGATCTCGCCAAGCCTGAGCTGGCGAAGGATCTCCACGCGCTCCAGCGTGTCAACTTCACTGTGAATATATTTTGATTTGATATTGATGCGATGCAGGTATTTGTCCATTTCCTCCGCCATGCGTTTGGTGAGGGTGGTTACCAGTACGCGGTCTCCTTTTTTCACGCGTTTATCGATCTCGTCAAGTAAGTCATCGATCTGATTTACACTTGGGCGAACCTCAATGGGGGGGTCAAGCAATCCTGTAGGCCGCACGATCTGTTCAGCCACTACACCACCAGTTTTTTCGAGTTCGTATTCACCTGGTGTGGCAGATACGTACACCACCTGGTTGGTGAGTGATTCAAATTCGTGGAAATTAAGCGGCCGGTTATCGAGTGCGGAGGGTAGACGGAAGCCGTAATCAACCAGCACCAGTTTTCGGCTGCGGTCGCCGCCATACATTCCGCTTACCTGCGGAATGGTTTGGTGACTTTCATCGATGATCATAAGATAATCATCCGGGAAATAATCGAGCAGGCAGAAAGGGCGGGTGCCCGGAATTCTTCTGTCGAAGAAACGCGAGTAGTTTTCCACGCCATTGCAATAACCGAGCTCACGGATCATTTCTACATCATAATTCACGCGTTCTCCAAGTCTTTGCGCTTCGATGAACTTGCCGGTCTTCTTGAAATATTCCACCTGTGAATTGGCTTCGTCCTGTATTTCGAAAAGGATCTGTTGAATGATGTCTTTGGGCGCGAGGTAAAGATTTGCGGGGAAGATGGCGGCGGTTTCTTTTCCTGCAATGCGTTTGCCGGTTTTGATGTCAAGCGTTTCGATGGTTTCGATCTCATCTCCGAAGAACGTGATGCGAAGGCCCTGATCGAGGTAAGGCAGGTTGATGTCTACGGTATCGCCTTTGACGCGGAAAGTGCCGCGTGTGAATTCCGTTTGTGTGCGATTGTACAATGCATTCACCAGCGCATGCAGGAAACCCTGTCGGGATATGGTTTGTCCGCGATTGATACGGATGATCCCACTTTCAAGTACTTGTGGGTTACCCATACCATAGATACAACTAACGGAAGCCACTACAATGATATCACGTCTTCCCGAAAGCAATTCAGAAGTGGCGTGTAGCCGGAGTTTGTCCAGTTCATCATTGATGCTGAGATCTTTTTCGATATAAGTATCAGACACGGGCATATAAGCCTCGGGTTGGTAATAATCGTAATAGCTCACGAAATAACCAACGGCATTATCGGGGAAAAATGTTTTAAACTCTCCGTACAGCTGGGCTACCAGTGTTTTGTTATGCGTCAGCACCAGGGTTGGACGTTGCACCTGCTGGATCACATTGGCCATGGTAAAGGTTTTACCACTACCGGTAACGCCGAGCAGCACCTGGTGTTTTTCTCCATTCTGTATGCCTTCTGTCAATTGACGGATGGCTTCCGGCTGGTCGCCCGCCGGAGGAAAGGGGGTGTGTAAATTGAATGCCATAAGTAAAATGGGTAACCGGCAAATTTACGGAGCATTTATCCGATTGCCGGAAGCTATAGAAACATTAACAAACTCAATCGATCTTTCGTTTAAGGTAGGTGGAATAATCCGGAATATTGAGCGTGTATTCAGTCTGCATCAGGGGCGATGTGAGCACAAAGTCAGCCGTGGCGCGGTCGCAGGCCATGATGCAGTTCCAGGCCATCGCGATGCGGAGCAGGGCTTTTACGTCGCTGTCATGAGGTTGTGCTTCCATGGGGTCCCAGAAGAAGATCAGTACATCGATCTCTCCGCCAGCAATCATTGCCCCGATCTGCTGGTCGCCGCCGAGCGGTCCGCTGAGCAGTTTCTTTACAGGCCTGTCGAGCTGGTCTTCCATCAATTTCCCGGTAGTTCCGGTGGCAATCAGTTCGTGTTTGGCCAATACCACTTTATTGAATTCAGCCCATTCTATGAGGTCTTTCTTCTTATTGTCATGGGCTACGAGAGCGATCCTTTTTCTAATGTTTAAGCGTCGGGTCTTGATCATGCCTAAAGGTACTGATAAGCGTCATTTTGAAGAAACTTTAACTGTTATGTAAAAATTTTGAAAGGTTTGGCTTCGTTTTCAACAGCCGCGGCACAGATATTGTGAAGAAGCTGTTCCCTGAAAATTCAAAGCTTGAAACCTATGGTCAAAAATCTGATGTTCTGTCTGTTCCTTGTATTGGGTGGTGTAGTTGCACTGCAGGGTCAGACTGTACCGGCATCAGATGAAAAGGTTGTATTAGCAGAGGGAGATGATTCTTCCGTTCAGGTGACCAACCTGGCTGCAATTGTAAAGGAGAGAACAAAAGTGTTGTTGAACTGGCGACTGGCCCGCAATGAGGGCGCATCATTTGTGGCAGTGGAAAGAAGTGTGAATGGCCGTGATTTTGAAATGGTCGCCTTATTAAAGCAACCGGCTTCGGGTGATTGGTATGAATGGGTAGATGATTCTCCGGGAAAGGGCCGTAATGCCTACCGGATCAAGCATGCGGGCAAAACTGGGGTAGACCAGTACTCGTTGATTGCTTCCACCCTGATAGCCGGAAATATTTCCTTCAAGTTTTATCCCAATCCCGTAGACAATATTCTTATCATCCGTTCCGAGCATGCTTCGGACGTGCAGATCATCGATGACCGGGGCGCAATCCGGCTCAGCCAAAGCGGTTTCCATGGATTACAGACCCTGAATGTGAGTTCCCTGGAAAGGGGGGTGTACATTTTACGCGTAAACAACCGGATTACAGGTACAATCAGCCAGGAAAAACTGCTTAAAAATTGATCTAAATCAATTCGGAGCACCTTTTTTAGGATTACCACAAAATGGTATTGCAGAAATGAAAATTCACCCTTATTTTTACCTCGGTTTTTCATAGGATATTGGATTTTAAAGCGGGGTTGAATGTCTATTCAGACCCCTTTTTTATTTCTCTGCTTTCTCTATTTTTGATCAATCATTTCCCCTCTCTAATACTGTGAAATATAGAACTACACCGCATTTGGCAGCTATCTCTTATGCATATGCGAGAAATGGATCGGTTCTGCGGATTTCTGGAAGATCGGGTTGCTGAATTGCTGTAAACTGGTTACGATCATATTCCCTTTAGCCTGGCGAGTGATGATGTTTTATCATTACATTCTAAAATTCAACAATATGAACAGGAGAAATTTTCTGTTTCAATCCGGAATGGTCGCTCCGGCGGTTTTACTGATGCCTGACCTGGTGGTGGGGGAATTACAGCAGGATGATACCGATATTGTTATTGTACAGGCTGGCGCGGGCCGTGTGCAATCATTGGTGGAACAGTTCCGTCGTTCAGGCAAGCGGTTGAAGGAATTGAGTGTAGTGCAACTAGCCTCTATCGGCTGGAATGGCAACCGGTTCCGGGTAAGTACCAAAAGCGGTTATTCATTCACGGTAAAGAAGCTGGTGATCAACAGTTCGTATATGGTAGACAGGGAGCGGGGGCTGGTATTGGTGCCATCTGCGCCGAAGACGATGGAGATCAGTTTTGAGGGGAGGGGTGAGAGCCGGACCATGCCTTATTTCTGGGCTGTGAAAGGAAAGAGCCTGCAGGAAGTACAGGTGGATAACTTCCTGAAACAGAATGTGGGGGGCTTCATGTGTGTAGCTTAGTTCTTCCTATATCTAATAGGTATAAAAAGAAAAACCAGCCAAAGAATTGGCCGGTCCTACTATTTACTAACCCATCATAAAACTATCTTTTGAATGCAGGGTTGATGGGATGCTTTTAGTTTGCGTCCTGCATTTCCTTAATTTTTTCGCGGATCTTTGTTTCGATCTCCATTGACAGCTCAGGATTATCGATGAGCAATTGTTTCACTGCATCGCGGCCCTGGCCGAGTTTATCGCTATTGTAGCTGAACCAGCTACCGCTTTTTTGTACAATTCCCAGTTCCACGCCCATATCCAGGATCTCCCCGGTTTTGGAGATGCCTTCTCCGAACACGATATCGAATTCTGCTGCGCGGAAAGGAGGAGCTACTTTATTTTTTACCACTTTCACTTTAACACGGTTACCGATTGCTTCATCTCCGTCTTTGATCTGAGCCATACGACGGATGTCGAGGCGGACAGATGCATAGAACTTCAGGGCATTACCACCGGTAGTTGTTTCGGGGTTACCGAACATCACACCGATCTTTTCACGAAGCTGGTTGATGAAGATGCAAATGGTATTGGTCTTATTGATAGTGGCGGTCAGTTTACGCAATGCCTGAGACATCAGGCGGGCCTGAAGACCCATTTTGCTGTCACCCATTTCGCCTTCCAGTTCACCTTTAGGCACCAGTGCTGCTACGGAGTCAATCACCACCACATCCAGCGCTCCGGAAAGGATCAGACGGTCTGCGATTTCGAGGGCTTGTTCACCATAGTCTGGCTGTGAGATCAGGAGATTGTCCACATCCACACCTAACTTGCGGGCGTAACCGCTGTCGAATGCGTGCTCTGCGTCAATGATGGCGCACATACCGCCTTTCTTCTGAGCTTCAGCGATGGCATGGATGGCGATGGTTGTTTTACCGGAAGATTCAGGTCCGTAGATCTCGATGATACGTCCCCTTGGGAAGCCGCCAATTCCAAGCGCTGTGTCCAGACCGATAGAACCGGTGGATACTACTTCATGAGGGTCCTGGGACTTTTCGTTCATCATCATTACACTGCCCTTTCCAAAATCCTTCTCGATCTTGTCCATGGTCAGTTTAAGCGCTTTCAGCTTTTCACTGTTGCCGCCGGTACCTGCTGCTTCTTTCTCTTTATCTTTTGACATAATGGGTGAGTTTTTAGTAGTTATTAGTAGTGATCGATTGCAATTCAAATGTAGGAGAAAAATCTGAATTGCGAACTAATTATTTTAGCAAAATGACACTAAATTTTTTGGAGGCGATATTTTCGTTGATCCTGAATATAATATTATGATCTGGTATTGCGTTTGTGCAGCAGAAAATCGTAGAGTACCAAACTGTACCACTTCATATGATGATCCCTTCTAATGGAACATGTAAATTATCAATACTACGTTGTGATGCTGTGGGTTCATTGATGAATTCAGCAATTAAAAAGACCTTAAAAAGCACACTTAACTAATTGTATAGTAACAATTTTCTTTCGTTCATTTACCTTTGGAACCCCAGTCAGGCACGATGCTTGCTAAACCTAAAATTCAACAGGCGATTGCAGTACTGCCCGGCCGGATGTTTATTTCTCATTCAAAACAATTAATATGAAGCCCAGACAAGTCTTATTAGTAGCGATGTCCCCTATCCTCCTTTACTCTTGCGTTAGTAAAAAGAAATTTGCCGCTGAGCAAGCGAAAGTAGCTGAGCTCACAGCAGCCAACACCAAACTCACAGGCGACCTCAAAGGTTGCGAAGACCTCAAAGCTGAAGCTGCCCGTAAAGCTGAAGCCCTCCAAAATGAGATCGCAGCTCTCAACAAACAAATCGATTACCTGAAAGAAAACAATACCACAGCCCTGAAACAACTGCAGGATCTCTCCGTGATCTCCAGCTCTCAGGCTGAAAGCATCCGCAAATCTCTCGACAATATGGGAGCGAAAGATGCATACATCCAAACCCTCCAGCAGCAAATGGCTAAGAAAGACAGCCTGAACATGCAACTGGTGATGAACCTGAAAGGTGCTATCGGCAACCTGGACGACAAAGACATCAACATCAAAGTTGACAAAGGTGTTGTATACATCGACATCTCCGATAAACTCCTCTTCAAAAGCGGAAGCTACGATGTTACCGATGCCGCTAAAACTGTACTGGGCAAAGTTGCTACCGTGCTGAGAAATCAACCTGATATCGAATTCATGGTTGAAGGCCACACTGACAACGTTCCTTTCTCCCGCGGAGTGCTTGTAGACAACTGGGACCTCTCTGTTAAACGTGCTACTTCCGTAGTTCGTGTTCTGCAGAAAGAGTACGGTCTGGAACCTGCAAAGATGACTGCTGCCGGCAGAGCTGAATATGTTCCCGTTGGTGGTAACGATACCGTTGAAGGAAAAGCTGCTAACCGCAGAACACGTATCGTGATCCTGCCTCAGCTGGACCAGTTCTTCCAACTGCTCGAAAAGAAACCTTAATAGCAGCAGATACTGAAAAATTTTACATATCCGGTGGTTTTGCAACTGCCTAATATTAGCAAAGGCTGTACTTCATGTGCAGCCTTTGCTATTTCTTCAGGTAAGTATCCGCGTTATCCGATCAGCATAACCAGCAGGTTCAGATCCACCTGCTCAAGCGGATGCGGCGTTCCGGGCAGCACACAAAGCCGCGCACTATTGGCGGGAAGAGCCCTGTACACAGCAATTGTTTCTTCCAGCGTTACCATCCGGTCTTTATCTCCCTGGACCAGCAGTATTTCTGTCTGCACCTGCGGGTAATCCTCTATAACCAAAGAGTTGCGGTTACCCAGGGCTGTTAGCATGGCGCCGGTTTTTGAAAGCACTTCTTTCCAGTCGTTTGGCGCATGCATCTGTTTCAATTGCTCCGCAAAGGCAGGCGCTTTTTCCAGGATCACATTTGCGTCAAAGCTGCGCTGCTGCTTGGCTGCAATGGCTTCATCCCAATGGAACTTCGTGGCCAGTGTTATCAGTTTGCTGATCCTGCCGGGATGATGCCGGGCAATATACATGCCCACATAACCACCCAGGCTGTAACCGAATACAATAGGGGATTGCAGTTGGTGTTCATCGAAAAAAGACAACACCTGTTTTGCAAAAAGTTCAATGGAGAAATCCTCACCGGGCATGGGCTCGCCGCCATGTCCGCTGAAATTGATAATATGGACCGAATAAGTTTTGCTCAGCGCATCTGCCAGCGGCTGCAATTGAGACGCAGCGCCGGTGGCGCCATGGAGTAATACGATTGACTTCATATGAAAGCGGTTAGATTTTGCCGTTATTTCCTTAGTCGTGCTTCTTCCAGGTCAAGCTCCTCCTCTTTTTTACGGATCAGTTCTTCGGGATATTGATTTTCGTGGCGCATTTTGTTCAGCTCAATCCTTCGTGCATGCACCAGTTCAATCAGCATATCCCGGTATTTTGGAAGGAACTCCGGGCGTTTTTTGAGCTCCTCTTCTTTTTCCAGTTTCCGGGCTGCGATCTCGGACATCCGTTTGTAGCGATCGCGCAGCCTGGTAAAAGCCTCGATGCCGTTGGCTTCTGAGGAATAATTGTGTTCGATATGGTCCAGCGCCACCGTAGCCAGGCGAAGACGGATCTCCTGTTCCTGCGCATGCTCATCTTCCGGCACTTCTATCTTCAGCCACTTGAGTACGAAAGGCAGGCTGAGACCCTGGATCACCAGCGTTACCAGGATCACAGAAAAAGTAATGAAGAGGACCAGGTTGCGATAGGGGAAGGCGGTGCCATCTGATAATGTAAGTGGTATCGATAATGCCGCTGCCAGCGAAACCACGCCCCTCATACCACTCCAGGCAACCAGGAAAACATTGTTGGGAGTGGGCCTCACCTCTTTAGTCCGGATCCTTTTACTGAGCATCCGCGGAACATAAGCGCCGGGATAAACCCAGAGGATCCGGATAATGATGGTAACCAAACTGATCACCACGGCATACTTGAAGGATTGCAACATAGAATTCTCTTCCAGTCCTTCCACAATTCCAGGCAACTGCAATCCAATCAAAATAAACACAACACCGTTCAGCAGGAATACAAGCGTATTCCAAACGCTTGTTGTCTGGATCCTTGTATTGTAAGAAAACACATCGTGCGATCTCCGGCTCATGAACAATCCGCCGCTCACCACTGCCAGTACTCCAGAATAATGGAAATGCTCCGCAGTAATGTACATCAGGAAAGGAGAGATCAAAGTGATGGCCGTATCGATACTTGCAGTGGTAGGAAGAAAGCGGTGAATAAGATATTCGATGAATGCGATCAGCAGTCCGATCACAATCCCCATCAGTGCAACCAGTATAAATTCTGTTCCTGCTTTCCACAATACGAACTGACCGGTAAGTATAGCCGCAAGTGCAAACCGGAAAACGATCAGCGATGATGAGTCGTTCACAAGGCTTTCCCCTTCCAGGATGGCGATGGCCCTCCGTGGCACTTTCATTCCCTGCAACACACTGGTGGCGGCAATTGCATCGGGTGGAGAAACGATGCCGCCCAGCAAAAAACCCATCGCAAGTGTGAATCCGGGGATCATGGCCTGTGCTGTGAAAGCGATGGCGGTGGATGTGAAGATCACCAGGCCGATCGATAACAAGCCGATTGGCCGCCGGTTGGCCCAGAAATCATTCCAGGAAGTATTCCATGCCGCCGAATATAATAATGGAGGAAGAAAAATGATGAAGACCACTTCCGGCTCCAGGTTCACTTCCGGAATGCCGGGCACCAGGCTGATCAGCAATCCCGCAATTACCAGGAAAATAGGATAGGAAACGCGCAGCTTCTGGCTCAACATGCTCAACATCGACACCACAAAAAGCAGTGACAGGATCAACAAAACATTATTCTGCAGCATGACTACAAGATAGAGAAATCGCAGGGAAGAAATTCAACAATCCTGTAGAATGATCACAACAAACGGGCTGTCATCCCAATTTCAACTAATATAAAGTAGTGGCCCTAATCATCTCTTTATAAACTTATTTGCCAAAACCAGGAAGGGCTTGCCACCAACTGGCAAAGCTTTTGAACCTATCCCTTAAAACGAGTATGAAACAATTATTGATAACAGCTTTACTGGCTGGAGGGATTGTTGCCTGTAACAATGCCGGTAACCCGGATTCGGATATGCGCGACAGTGCCGCCATTGAAGAAAGAAGAATGGATACCAGTCTGAACAGACCGGGAGATTCGCTCATGAATGATAGCCTGCGAATGGATAATACCAATCGTCCGATCGGAAGTGCTGATTCCATTCGTCAGAAATATTAAGCGTAGGAGTTAAAGCATCATAAACCTCCGTTGTAAACTCTCAACGGTAAAGGAACCGTCTCGGAGCAGGCGGTTTTTTTATTTACTGGCAACGAAATTGAAAGTAGTATCAAAAAGAAACCATGAGAACTCTGATCATTGCTGTGGCAGCGCTGCTTGTAGCTGGTACTGCCCCCGCGCTCACAAATTACCACTGGTACGTGGGAAAACCACGCGATTCCTACAAACCAGATACTTCCCTCAATGGACTTTGGTATTTACAACCTGCATTGCCTTCAGACACTGCTACCGGTACATTCCCTTCGTTGCATTTTAATCTGAAGACTAAAAAATTCAGCGGTAATACCGGATGCAATACCATGTCGGGGTCATTCACTTTAACAGACAGTTCATTTCAATTCAACGACAATATGCAGATCGGAAAAAAGGTATGTACGGGTTTCAATGAAGCGGCTTTTCTGAAAAGCCTGTTCATGGCTAACAGGTATACAGTTGAAGGGCCGGTGATGACGCTCTGGTTCGATCAAACAAAGTTGAGCCGCTGGACCAGGAAGCCATATAAGCGCCCTGCTATCAAAAAAGCTTAAGGTTTTAGGCTGTTTCCCTGCTTTTGTTCAGCCACTCACGGTGCTGAACAACCGCCCTGATCTCTCCAAAGCTGAAATGATCCCCCAGCTTCTCCCTGATTGCTGTGGCTGTATAACCCTCTGCAGGAGCAGATTCCAGGAGGTCCAATATTTCTTTGACCTTATCCGGATCCACAAGTTGCGTTACTGCAATATCCCCGGAGGCAATAAAAGATATGAGATGTGATTCAATGGTCCCGTTGGCAAGATTGCGCAGACTGGCAATTTCTGGGATGGTCTTTCCTTCCCGGAAAAGTTTTAAAGAGATCCGATTGGTTTCTCCTTTGACTGGTTTGTTCGATTTCTTTTCTGCTTTCGCTTCAGCGGTTTCTTCTTCCGCGGCTTTTGTGCGATGCGCTTTTTGCAGCTCTTCCACTTCCTGAAGCAGGTCGCCGGCCTTGCGGCCCTGCGTCAAACCTCCTGCGATATGGATGGCCAGTTCCAGTTCCTGCTTTTTTCTTTCAGGTAACAAACAAAGCTCATTGAGCTCCCGCACATATTTTTTGATGCGTTGCTTGATGCGGACTTCTTCAGCATGGTTGCGAATGGATTCTATCAGTTGGTCCAGCGGCTGTAAGAAGTATTCGCTGGCGGCTACAATTCTTTGCCTCAGGAATTGGAAATTATCCTGCTCTGCCATGGGAAGCAATTGTTCCAGTTGCCGCATGAACCTGCCGGCCATATCCTGGTGTTGCAATACAGTGCGGGTTATGTTTTGGCCCCAGTTGACAGCGGCATTCAGGTCTGCGAGCTGACGGTTGGTGTATTCATCATAATGGTCTTTGAAGGTCTCGGCCATTTTGGTGAAATCGAAACTTTTAACCAGTGACCGCGCTATGAACAATTTTTGTTCTTCCTCCAAAAGTTGGTGAAGCAACTCTTCCGGTTGTTCAGAACGGGTAAATTCAATGGTGCGCGATTCTGTCTGGATGCAATGTGGTTGGATCCGTGAAAAAAGGATCAGTCCTTCCAGCGAAGTCAACCGGCTGAGCGCAACATACACCTGGCCCGGTGCAAAGGAGGAGCCGGCATCGATGATGGCTTTTTCAAAAGTGAGGCCCTGGCTTTTGTGAATGGTAATGGCCCAGGCCAGCCGTACCGGGAACTGCGAGTAACTGCCCAGCTCTTCTTCTTCGATATTATCTTCTTCCCGGTTGTACTGGTAACGGATATTTTTCCAGGTTTCTTTTTCCAGTTCCATCTCATAGGCTTCGCCGGGAAAAGTAACGAAGATCTTTTCTCCTGCAATCCTGCTGATCACCGCAATCTTACCATTATAATAACGGCGGCTTTCGCCTTTGTCATTCTTGATGAACATGATCTGTGCGCCTTCCTTGAGCTGCAGCATTCTTTCTGCGGGAAGTGCTTTCTCATTGAAATCTTTGGTGATCATACCTTCGAACTCGTATGCATCACCCGGGAGCTTATTGAGTTGCTGTTGGTTGATGGCATCGGCCCTGGAATTATGTGTAGTAAGAATGATGTAATTCTCGCCCGGTTCTTGCTGGTAACCCGGACGGTAATGCTGGTGAAGTCTGTCGAGGTCCTGACTGGTAACGGTATTATTGCGAATATTATTCAGTATCCCGATGAAATCGGCTTCGTGCTGCCGATAGATCTTTTTGAGCTCCAGGTAAACCGGCGGGTGCTGGTGTAATACATGAGCATCAAAAAAGAAAGGGCTCTTATAATGTTCTTTGAGAATATCCCATTCTTCATTGCTCACTACCGGGGGAAGCTGAAAGAGATCACCAATATATAATAATTGTACCCCCCCGAAAGATTGATCAGGCTTGCGACGAACATGCCGGAGAATAAGATCGATCTCGTCCAGCAGGTCTGCTCGAAGCATACTCACTTCATCGATGACCAGCAGTTCCAGTTCACGCAGCAACTCCTTTTTGTCCCTGCTTAGTTTCAGGTTCTTCAATAATGTATTCGGATTATTGAATTGCTGATGGCTGTTCCATCCTGCCAGCGGAGAAGGAATGAAAGCGCCGAATGGAAGCTGGAAAAAAGAGTGCATGGTTACACCGCCCGCATTGATGGCGGCTACTCCTGTAGGGGCGATAATGGCCATTCTCTTATTGGTGTTCTCGCGGATATAACGCAGGAAGGTGGTTTTGCCGGTTCCTGCTTTGCCGGTAAGAAAAAGATGCCGGTTAGTCTGATTCACGAACCGGGCGGCGAGGTAAAAGAGATGGTTGGAAGTATCGGGGGACGACATATCTTTTCCACTTTCCGGCAAGATAAGTACAAATTGGTGAACAAAGTGAGATTAATTGCGTGTATACAACACCGTTATCATCAGAAAAAAACACCTTTAGAAAAAAACTTCAACTGCCGCACTTTTTCTGCCGCACCTCCAACCCCTCAGGCAAAGTGATGTGAGAAATGACGGCCTTGCAAACGTAAGCGAAACAGCCTGGCTCATCTACCGCCGTCCCATCTCTCCATACCATTGCCCAAATATGTCCTCCCGCGCCGGTACGTTTCACAGCCGCATTTCCACATCACTTTGCCGGCCATCTCTTTGCCGCCTCCTTTGTCCTTCGTAAATTGCACCCATGATTGACTACCTGAAAGGATTGAATGACAAGCAGCGCGAAGCTGTTCTCCATATAAACGGCCCCCTGATGATCGTTGCAGGCGCGGGAAGCGGTAAAACCAAAGTGTTGACTACCCGTATTGCGCACCTCATGGCCAGTGGCGTAGATGCTTTCAATATCCTGGCGCTGACCTTTACCAACAAGGCTGCCAAAGAAATGAAAGAACGTATCGAGCATATTCTCGGTAACTCCGATGCCCGTAATCTTTATATCGGTACTTTCCACTCCGTATTCGCCAGGATCCTCCGCAGTGAAGCCCATCGGCTTGGTTATCCCAATAACTTTACTATCTATGATACCGATGATGCCAAAAGTGTTGTGAAAGCAGTGATCAATGAAATGAACCTGGACGATAAGACCTACAAGCCCTCCAATATTTACAACCGTATCTCTTCCGCCAAGAACGCACTGGTAGGGCCCATCGAATATGCCAATGATTATGGATTGCAACAGGAAGACCTTCGTTCCAACCGTCCGGCTACTGCCCAGATCTATGACGCCTACGTGAAGCGTTGCTTCAAGAACGGCGCGATGGATTTCGATGACCTGTTGTTGAAATTCTATGAACTGCTCAAGCATTTCCCCGAAGCGTTGAGCAAGTACCAGCACAAGTTCAAATATATTCTGATCGATGAGTACCAGGATACCAACCCTGCACAGTATGAAGTGATCAAACTGCTCGGCGCCATGCACGAGAATGTCTGCGTGGTGGGTGATGATGCACAAAGTATCTATGGTTTCCGTGGCGCTACCATCGAGAACATTTTACAGTTCCAGAAAGATTATGAAGATGCGCATGTGGTGAAACTGGAACAGAACTATCGCAGTACACAGTCCATTCTGAATGCTGCGAATGAAGTGATCAAGAACAATAAAGGACAGATCCCGAAAGATCTCTGGACGGAAAACAGCGAAGGCGAGAAGATCCGCCTTGTCCGTACCATGACCGATAATGATGAAGGCAAGTTTGTTGCAGACACCATCCAGGAACAAAAGCTGCGCAATCATTACAGCAATAAGGATTTCGCGATCCTCTACCGCACCAACTCACAGAGCCGTGCATTTGAAGAAGCGTTGCGCAGGATGGGCATCGCTTACACCATGTATGGCGGCACCAGCTTCTATTCACGTAAAGAGATCAAGGATTTTGTGGCCTACTTGCGTGTGATCGTGAACCCGAAAGATGAAGAAGCGCTGAAACGTATCATCAACTATCCTGCAAGAGGCATCGGCAAAACCACTATCGACCGTGCTTTGCTGGTGGCCAACAACCAGGATATTTCCATGTGGGAAGTGCTGGAACAGGCGCAGATTTTCGGTTTCAAGAGCAATACCCTGGAAGCGATCGATGGTTTTGTGACCATGATCAAAAGCTTCGCCAGCATGCTCAAAAACCAGAACGCTTCCGATGTGGCGGTGCATGTAGGTAAGCAAACCAATCTCGTTAAAGAACTTTTCAACGATAAAAGTACAGAAGGCGTTGCCCGCTACGAAAATATCCAGGAGTTGCTCAACTCAATCAAAGAGTGGGTGGAGAGCCCCGACGTTGATGAAACAGGTGAAGTAACAGATAAAGGTCTTGGCGCTTATCTGCAACAGATCACCCTGCTCACCGATGCAGACGATAAAGATCCAAATGCCGATACAGTAAAGCTGATGACCATTCACGCAGCAAAAGGACTGGAGTTCTCCTGTGTGTTTGCCGTGGGACTGGAAGAAATGCTCTTCCCCAATGCCATGAGCATTAACAGCAAGGAAGAACTGGAAGAAGAAAGACGATTGTTCTATGTAGTTGTAACCCGCGCCAAAGCAAGGCTCTGGGTCACTTATGCCAATACACGTTATCGTTTCGGTCAGCTCGTGCAAAACGAACCAAGCCGCTTCATCGATGAATTGCCTGATCAGTATATGGACCGCAGTTTTGCAGGAGGCGGCGCGCGCAACCAGGGCAGTGGTTGGGGAAGTGGCGGCAACAGCGCCTATGATCGTATGCATCGCGGTGGCGGTGGATGGGGCAGTGGCAACTCAGCCAAAGACGCAGAAAAATTATATGGCCCTCCTCCGTCAAAAAAGCCAGCTGTACCTTCTTATGTAACACCAAAACCCGCAACATCCAAAGTAGTGGAACATAAGCCAAGTGAAGATTTTGTTCCCAGCGATATCTCTGCACTGGCGGAAGGAAATAAAGTGGAGCACCAGAAATTCGGATTTGGCCAGGTGATCAAGATCGAAGGATCTGCACACAATCCTGTTGCTACGATCAAATTTGATCAGAACGGAGAAAAGAAGATCATGTTGAATTATGCAAAACTGAGGATCCTCTAAAATCAAATGCTAAAAAGTTCATCATACAGCCCGGTTGTTTTCCACAACCGGGTTTTTTTATGAAAGCTGATTTTACAGTATGATGATAAAAATATCCGATATTTAAGACCTTCATTTTGCTGCACAGCCTTTAGAATCGTAACTTTAAAGATGACCCCTGGACCAGTTACTATGTGCTAAAAAAAGTAATGGTCATGAGTGAAAAAAAGGAACAAAAAGCTGATTCGCAGGCTTGTTCATATATTACCTTCAATGTTGTTGATTGGGTGGATATTTTCGTTCGTCCTGTTTACAAGCAGATCATCGTTGACGAGCTGAATTGTTGTATCGTATCCAAGGGGCTGATCGTATATGCCTGGTGCCTGATGAGCAATCATCTTCACTTACTGGCCAGGAATAGCGACCCTGGCGGACTGACGCGCATCGAAAGGGATTTCAAAAGAGTAACTACCAATAAGATCCTTGAAGCGCTGGAAGATGAAACCGATCTCCGCAAGGATTGGATGCTCAGTCGATTTGAACAATGCAGTCACAATCTCAAACGCATCGAGAAGTTCCAGGTCTGGCAAACCTGCGTTAATCCTTCCTTTATAGATTTCAAAGAAGTGTTCAAGCTCAAGGAAAAAGTATTGCATATCCATGAGAATCCTGTGCGCGACGGCATTGTAGACAAACCGGAGAGCTATAAATTTAGTTCCGCGCGGGATTATGCCGGAGAGAAAGGCCTGGTGCGGACAACTGTGATCGATTTCAGGGAATTACTGAAACAAATGATCAGGACCTGATCATAATTGCTCCACCGCTTCTTTGAGCGCCGCCAGATTTTTCTTATCGTTCCCCACAAATATCTTTTTCCCGATAATGGCTACCGGCCGTTTAAGGAAAGTATATTCTTCCAGGATCAGGTCCCGGTATTCTTTCTCGGTCAGGCTTTTGTCTTTCAAGCCCAATTCTTTGTATTTCAGGGCGCGGCGGCTGAAGAGCGATTCATAAGAGCCGCTGAGCGCTTTCATTTCATCGATCTGTGCCGGGGTGATCTTTTCTGTCTTGATATCCTGTATTTCAAACCCTTTCAGGCCAACTTTAGTGTCTTTTATGATGGCCTGACAAGTAGTGCAGGTGCTTAGATGGTAGAATTTTTTCATCATTTCGGATTAGAGCCGCAAAAATAGGGGGAGCGCTGTAATATTTTTATAGCATGATGCGACCTATTTGGTATCTTTTCGCCAAAACCAATTAAAGTTTGCACCCGAAGCCAAACCCGGATGAGTTTTTAACATTGGTAAACCAGCACAAGGGCATGTTACATAAAGTCTGTAACCTGTATTGTGCCACGGATTACGACAAACAGGACCTGTTCCAGGAGATCGTTATTCAGTTGTGGCGGGCTTATCCCCGTTTTCGCGGCGACTCCAAGTTCAGCACCTGGTTATACCGGATTGCCCTGAACACCGCAATCTCCGATCTCAGAAAACAAAAGAACCTTATCAAAAGCGTAGAACCTGATCTGCTTCCTACAGAGATCCAGGATATTCAGTACAACAAAGACAAAGAAGAAAAACTCGCACAGCTTTACAAAGCCATTCATCAGCTTCCTGAAATTGAAAGGGGTATTGTAATGCTGTACCTGGACGACAAGAGTTATGAAGAAATGGAAGAAATCCTCGGTATCAATCAGAATAACCTTCGTGTGAAAATGAACCGTATCAAAGAAAAATTACGTAAACTCACTAAAGCTGTAGAACATGGAGTTGGATAGCCTTAAAGAAATCTGGAAAGACCAGGACAAAGGCATGGACCGATACCCGGATAGTAACTCAGAGATCCTGTCCATGTTAGGGAAGAAGTCGCAGAGCCCGGTAGCCAAGATCCGTCGCAACCTGCTCTGGGAGCTCATCTCTATAGTGGTGATCTATGTTGCCTTCATCGCGTATTATGCTTTCTCGAGGCGCGGTCAGTACTGGGAGATCGCAGTGATGCTGGGCCTGGTTGGTATCGGGTTTGTTTTTTACTACTATCATAAGAACAAATTACTTAAATCCATGCAGCGGGTAGACGTTGAAGTGAAATCGAACCTGCAGACACAGCTATCTACCCTGGAAAAATATGTTCGATTTTATTTTATCGCAGGCACATTGCTCACTCCATTACTGTACTACCTGACAGGTCTCATCATACTTTATAAAAGCAAATCTCATCAGTTTTCAGCAGACGTGCTGTCAGACAGGGTTCAACCAATGCTTAATACTGTTCAGGACCATCAGTACTTCACCGAGTTCCTGATCGGGGGTGCGGTGGTGACCTTCCTGATCTACTTCGCCAACAAATGGTATATCAGAAAACTGTACGGTCAGCATATCAGCCACCTGCGTGAATTGCTGCGCCAGATGGACGAAGTCTGATCCACTTTTCTTCGGAATATCTTTGTATCTTGATTGCCTAATCACGTATGACATGAACACACGCAGGCAATTCCTGAAACAATCATCCATTTTCACTGCTGCCATGTTTGTTATGCCGGAAGATGCTTTTTCGCTGGCCCGCAAACGTTATGGTGTGCAATTGTATACTCTTCGTAAAGAACTCGACGCAAACCCTGCCGAAACCATCATCTCCGTTGCCAAACTCGGTTATACCGATGTGGAAACCTACGGATACAATAATGGAAAATGGTTCGGATTCACAGTTGACGAATTCAGGAAATTACTCAAAGCCAATAAGCTCACATCCACATCAGGCCATACTTTCGGAGGACAATTCTTCCTCACAGATACGAATTGGGAAGAAAAATGGAAACAGGCGGTACGGGATTCCAAAGCCATCGGCCAGGAATTCATTGTAGTTCCTTATCTCGACAATAATCATCGCAGTATCGATACCTACAAAAAACTGGCGCCATTACTCAACAAAGCAGGAGAAATGGCAAAGCAGGGCGGTCTGAAACTCGCGTACCATAACCACGATTTTGAATTTGCAGTGCAGGATGGTCAAACAGGCTTCGATATACTTACCGCCAATACCGATCCGGCGCTTGTGAGCTTTGAACTGGATATCTACTGGGCTACAAAAGCCGGTCACAATGCCATCGATCTTTTCAATAAATATCCCGGAAGATTCACGATGTGGCATGTAAAGGATATGGACAATACGCCTGAGAAGAAATTCACGGAAGTGGGAAATGGAGTGATTGATTTTACTTCGATATTCAAGCAGGCAAAACTGAGTGGAATGAAGTACTGGTTTGTGGAGCAGGATATTTGTCCAGGTTCACCATTGGATAGTATTAAAACCAGTATAACGAATTTGCGGGAGCGGATTTTGAAATAATATCAGCGTGTTGCAGTCGCTCGCCTCCCGGCGAGTGACCTGTATT
>NZ_RCSU01000016.1 GCF_003991355.1 Pseudoflavitalea rhizosphaerae | reverse complement strand
AAATACAGGTCACTCGCCGGGAGGCGAGCGACTGCGGCATTCTGAGATTGCATTTGGCAATGTATTTGTTATATTTGCTGGATTACTAACCCGGTTTGAACGATGTCCTACATTGTGAAGAATGCTTTATTGGTGGCGACGATCGCGCTGGGAGCCACCAGTTGCAACACTTTCAAGCGATCCACTTCCAGTTCCCCGGCAGGCGGATCAACGGCGGCGAATGCCAAAACAGCCCATCCGCCTAAGTTCATAGAGAATATTTCCATCAATAGCAATGATTTCAAGGGAAGGCACGGTGAGAGCGGCTATATGCCTACATTGATCGCACCGGCTTCGAATATGGAAGGAGTGGCGCCAATGGCTTTCAAATACGCTATCCTGCTGGATGTTCCCGTTGAAAGCATTACTGACGGTAAATTGTTCGACTTCATCGAAAGCTGGTACGGCACCAAATACCGGTACGGGGGTAATGATCGCAGCGGCATCGATTGTTCAGCTTTTTCACAGAACTTCATTTCATCTCTCTATAATGTGGGTGTTCCCCGCACTTCAGCTTCACAATACGAAAACAGCAAACGCATCAGCAAAAGTGAATTACAGGAAGGGGATCTGGTTTTCTTCAAGACTTCAAGGAAAAAAGCGATCTCGCATGTGGGTGTTTATTTGCGTAATAATAAGTTTGTTCATGCGAGTACTTCATCAGGTGTTGTTATCAACGACCTGAATGATGTTTATTATGTGAGAACGTTTGCGGGATGTGGGAGGGTAAGATAGTATGATACATAGAATCATGTATTTCTGAAAAAAGATTGATTCTTAGGAGAAGATGAATTGGGTGAATTAATCTAACTTAGCCCGCATTAAGTTTAATCCCCTAAGTCATGTTTAACCTTATTCCGATTTCATATTTTATTTCCTTTTTCTCTAAACATTTTCTTGCCGACATTACCTGCACAACCTGCGATTGCAGGATTATTCAATCTAGTATGAGCTACAATTGATTGCCTTCAGTACATGAAGCCTTGTGGGTATGTTTTACTCTGCATATACGTGTATAAAAACACCTTATATAACCTATTCTCCTAACCGAATTTCAGTAATCATGTCTTGTAAACCCCTCTTTGTAGTAATTCTTATCGTATTTCTTCCATTTTTAGTAAAAGCTCAAACCTGCGGTAGTAATAATATCGCATTGGGAAAACCAGTAACTGTTTCTGCCGAACAACAGTATCATGTTGGAGCAGATGCTGTGGATGGAAACCTGTCTTCAGGCTGGTTTGCACCAGGAGACAATAATTATATCTATGTAGACCTTGGTCAATCCTACAATATCTGTAAAATAAAAATTATCTGGCAAACAGATGGAAGAGGGAAGGATTACACAGCGCAGGTATCCACAGACGCTACCAACTGGACCGATATATTCTCCCGAACCAATAACAATGCCAGTACTGATTCTTTTGCAGTGAACGGGACCGGCCGGTATGTAAGGATTTTCATCGCCACGCGGGTCAATAATTGGGCGAGCATCGAGATGTCCGAACTAGAAATTTATAATTCACTGGAAGGGAATACAAAACCTTCAGTAAGCCTGACCTTGCCGGCAAATGACGCCATTTTCTATTCTGGCTTCAATATCAAACTGACAGCAGTAGCGAATGATCCTAATGGGTCCATTTCCAAAGTGGAATTTTACCAGGGATCCGAGAAATTGGGGGAAGTGCTGCAAGCACCTTATACTTTCACCTGGGCTAATGTACAGGCCGGCGCTTATAGTTTAAGAGCCAAAGCATACGATAACCAAAATGCAGATAGCCTGTCTATGCCGGTTAATATAACAGTAAATCCTTCAACCCGTTGGTCTTTGCTGGGGAACCAGGGAACCAATCCCGATAGTGTATTCCTTGGCACAACAGATAACAAGCGACTGGTTTTTAAAACCAACAATACTGAGCGTATGACGATCTTGTCAGATGGATTTATTGGTATTGGTACATCCACAAAACCGAATGCAGAGACGAAGTTCGCAGTTAACGGAGCGGTATATGCGAAAAAACTGAAAATAACGCAGACCGGTTGGGCTGACTATGTGTTCAATGATGATTATCGTTTGCCTGCATTAAGTGAAGTAGAAAAATATATCAAATCCCACAAACATTTACCAGGTGTACCCACAACTGCTGAAGTGGAAAAGAATGGAACTGATGTAGCAGAGATACAGGCGTTGTTATTGAAGAAAATTGAAGAACTGACTTTGTATATCATCGGGCAGAATAAAAAGATTGAAGAACAGCAGAGGAAAATATCGGAATTGACCAACGAAATAAAAAGGAAGAATTAGCGTCTCTGTCTTTTTTTATTTACTTTACTGACTGTTACCTAAACCTCATCTTATGTTGGCGACCCGCATGCTATTGATTGTTGTCTTCCTGTTATTTCAATTTGCTGGTTTGTGTCAGGAGCAACCTGATCCATATCCTGCCACTGTAAAAGTGAACTATATCCGTACCTGGACTGCCACGGCCCCGGAGGTTGATCCGGCCCTACTGATCAACCGGCCCTTGAAAGACGTCAAACAAAGCACCGCCTATTTCGATGGTCTGGGCAGACCGATTCAGACCGTTGTCAAACAAGGTTCCCTCATTACCAACGGAACACCGGTAGACCTGGTCAGTGCCGTGGTGTACGATGCCTTTGGCCGGGAATCCAATCAATACCTTCCATTTGCCGCCAATGCTACCGGTGGGAACAGTTCCCTCTCTGATGGGCTGTTCAAGCTCAATCCCTTCCAGCAACAAGCCGCCTTTGGCGCCACCCAATATCCCGGTGAGACTTACTATTATGCGCATACGCAGTTTGAAGCATCGCCGCTGAACCGGGTAGAAAAGGCCTTTGCTGCCGGCAACAACTGGGTAGGAGCGGAACGCGGCGTGGCCAGCAAATACTGGATCAATACCGCCATCGATGATGTGAAGATATGGACCGTGGCCGAACAGCCCGGCGGATTGGGTTCCTATGTTGTCAGCGGCGTGTACGCTGCCGGTTCCCTGTACAAGAATGTGGTGGTGGATGAAGCCGGTCACCAGGTGATCGGGTTCAAAGACAAGGAAGGCAAAGTGATCCTGAAAAAAGTACAACTTGATGCTACTGCCGATGACGGTACCGGCAAAGGCTATGTGGGCTTCCTGAATACCTATTATGTATACGATGACCTGGGCAACCTGCGTGCCGTGGTTCAACCCAAAGGAGTGGAACTGCTTAACGGCTCAGGCTGGACACTGACAGACCCTGTTTTGCTGGACGAACAATGTTTCCGCTACGAGTACGATGGTCGCCGCCGGATGATCACCAAAAAAGTACCCGGTGCCGGGGCGGTATACATGGTCTATGATGTGCGCGACCGGCTGGTGTTTACCCAGGATGCCAATATGAGAGAAAACAGCCAGTGGCTGGCTACTTTATACGATGTGCTCAACCGGCCTGTGCTGACCGGCACCATCGCCTACAGCGGTAGCCGCCAGGACCTGCAAACCCTGGTGACTTTGCAGACCGGTGGCAGCGGCAGCATTGGAGGAAGTTCCGGCCTGCAGGCCAACCTGGTCCTGAACAGCCTGACGCCATCGGGAAGCTTCTATGCCACCAGCAGCATTGTGCTGGACCCTGACTTCGAGAGTGCTGATAATGCCGAACAGACCTTCGGGTTAATCAACGGGGCCGGTAGTGACGATGATACACCCGTACTCATCGAAGGCATGGCCATCAACCGCAACCCATTGCCCACTGGCATTACAGTAGATCCGCTCACCTTCAACTGGTACGATGATTACCAGTGGGCCGCCAGCCTTCCTGCCGGACTCAACACCTTTTCCACGAGCGCCATCAGCAGCTACCTGCAAACGCAATCTGATAACAATTATCCCTATGCGCAGGCGGTGATCGCCTCACAAAACGTCAAAGGGTTGCCCACCGGCAGCAAGGTGCGGCTGCTGGGCAGTCAGCCTGCCCGCTACCTTACCACTGTGAACTTCTATGATGAAGATGGCCGCCTGGTACAGGCCCGCACCCAAAACAGCACCGAAGGCTTCGATGCCCTCACCACCCAGTACAACTGGGCCGGGCAGCCGCTGGTAGTGGTGCAGCAGCAGGACAAGCAAGGCAATAACGCACAGGCACATACGCTGGTCACTACTTCCAATTATGATGACCTGGGCCGCTTACTGGATTTGGAAAAGACCGTTCACTCCACCATCGGTGGACAGGCCGTCACCCAACCCACCCAACAACTTCTGCGCCACCAGTACGATGCCCTGGGCCAGTTGCAACAAAAAGTGATCGGTCAGGATATGGAGACCCTGGACTACCAGTACAATATCCGTGGCTGGCTGCTGGGAATGAACCGCGATTACCTCAAAGACCAGGGCCAGCGCTATTTTGGTTTTGAACTGGGCTACGACAAACCAGCCTCCGTGATCAGCGGTACCCAATATGCCACCGCGCAGTACAATGGCAATATCAGCGGTTCCACCTGGAAGAGTGCCGGTGACCAGGCGAAGCGCCGCTTCGACTACAGCTACGATGCTGCCAACCGCCTGACCGCTGCCGACTTCAACCAGTATGAGGGCAGTGCCTTCACCAAACCCGGTGGCCTGAACTTCAGCGTGAGCAATTTATCCTACGATGCCAATGGCAATATCCTGAGCATGCAACAGCATGGCTGGACCTTGTCGCAACCCGGCGCGCTGATCGATAACCTGAGCTATACCTACTACGATAAATCCAACAAACTGAAAAATGTAGTTGACGCGGTCAATAATCCCACTACCACACTGGGCGACTTCCGCAGTTCCGCATTATATACATCACAGGTTGGCACGAAGGACAACACTGCCACCGATTATACCTACGATGCCAATGGCAACCTGACCAAAGACCTGAACAAAGACATTGGTTCTGCCACGGTGGAAGGGATCGAATACAATTTACTGAACCTGCCACAGGCCATCCGGGTGCAGCAATCGGGCGGGGAGAAGGGCACCATCAGCTACCTCTATGATGCTGCCGGCGTCAAGCACAGCAAGATCGTAGCAGAGACCGGCCGCCCGGCAAAGACCACCCTGTACCTCGGCGGCGCCGTATATGAGAACGATACCCTGCAATTTTTTGGTCATGAGGAAGGGCGTTTGCGTTACGCTAAAAAATATTTTGCCAATGGCGACAGCGCCTGGCAATACCAGTATGATTATTTTCTTAAAGACCACCTGGGCAATGTACGGATGGTGCTGACGGAGCAAAAGGATACGGCTAAATACGCGGCTACAATGGAGACTGCCTTCCGCGCAAAGGAAGAAGCCTTGTTCAGCAATATCACTACCACAGCCTATCCAACGCCGGGGTATTATCCCAGCGATGTGAGTGTAACCGATCCCAATGACCAGGTAGCACGGCTGGATGGTACGGCAGGCAAGAAGATTGGTCCTTCCATCATCCTGCGGGTGATGAGTGGCGACAAAGTGAACCTGTTTGTGAAATCCTTTTACCAGGCAGGCACCGGCAGCCCGAATGGTTTACCCACCGAAGAGATCGTAGCCAGCCTGGCCAATAGCTTCTTGAACACGGTGGGTGGCGGCAAAGGTAGCCTGCTGGAGTTGACCGATGCCAGTGGCCCGATCACCGGTGGGGTAGGATTGTTCCGTCAAAATCATACACCTGATCTGCCGGCTAAGCCAAAGGCTTACCTGAACTGGATCCTGTTGGACGAACGGTTCAACTATGTGGCCGGCTCCAGCGGCGCCAGTGCCGTAGGCGCACCAGGACAGTTGTATCCGCACGCACCCGGGACAGTGGATATCGCTGCGAATGGATATTTGTATATTTATACGAGTAATGAGACGCCGCATTGGGAGGTCTTGTTCAATGATCTGATTGTGGAGCATTTTACAGGGAAGCTGTTGGAAGAAACGCATTATTATCCGTTTGGGTTGACAATGGTGGGGATCAGTTCGAAAGCCATAGGCAGACTGGATAATAAATATGAATACAATGGGAAGGAGAAGCAAGAAAATGAATTCAGTGATGGCTGTGGGTTGGATTGGTATGACTATGGGGCGAGGATGTATGATGCGCAGATTGGGAGATGGAACCATATTGATCCGCTGGCAGATCAAATGCGCAGGCACTCTCCTTATAATTATGCCTTTAATAATCCAATAAGGTTTATAGATCCTGATGGAATGGCGCCATTGGATGACTATTATAGTAAGAAAGGTCTATACTTAGGAAGTGATGGCGCAAAAACGAATAATCAAAGGATTATCAGTGCGGACAAGTTTTATGAGATTTCAAGGGCAAATAATAATGCAACCACCTCAGAGGCCGCTACAGCCTCTTTACAAGAGAACAGTAAAGTGCTTCAGGTAAAGATCGGAGATGGAACAATGACAGAAGGCCAATATTTTCAGAATTTATTTAATAGTGGGAATGGAGATGGAAAGAACTATAATAGTTACAAAGAAATGAGTGCCACGCTACTTTTAAATCCAGAAGAAGCGACCTTGACAGTCAGTACAAACCCAAGTACCAAAAATGGCCCTCAATTCTCAATAGTTCCGCCCGACAATGAGGTTCCCGGTGTGGCAAATGGAACTTCTATAATATTAGGAGATGCTCATACTCATCAGATTGCTGACCTTCCAGGGATGGATGATCCTCGCAACAGAGATATAGGAATACAGCCGGGCGATAACGCTGCTGCGCGCTCCACAGGACGAGCCTTATTTACAATCGATTCTCGAAATGTGGATGTGTTGGTACCAAAGAAAGGAATGATGGGGACTAATATTCAGCCCCGAAATGACATTGCCCCTACTGGTAATCTTTACAATGGATCATTTAGTATTTTACGAACAGCATTAGAAATATTTGGAGGAAAATAATGAAAAAGACAAAACAAATATTAGCATTATTGATCTTGTTGCTTGTTGCTACTATTCGGGTGCAGGCACAAAAGATAACATATAATTTCGGAAATGATTCTGATGTTTCGGACAGTTTGAAGTACGTTGTGGATTGGTATAAGATGCGGGTTGGAGAGACAGAAATAAGAAAGCTAAATTTATATGTCATAGTTGAAAACTGTAATGGGTATCTGGATATTTATATCAGCCAATTTGCAACCGGCGATCGTAATTTGGAGAAATTGGTAAAGAACACAAACAGGCATATCCCACTGAGCAAAAAGCTGGCTTTGCCGGTTCTATTTGCAACCGACATCCTGAATATTAATGATAGAGCATATATTAATCAAAACGGGTACTATATTAAAGCGGAAAAGAATGAAATGAGTAATTGGAAAGTAAAGCGAATGAATCCAACATTTTAACTTCTTTTATGCGTGAAGTATAATATTAAATGTCATTCCTGAAAATGTAAAAAGCACTGTAAACTTTTTAAACGGATAATTCCGGTAAGTCATATTAGCACCGACAGTTCAGTAATCATTAATTTTGTAAGAATTCTTATTTTTCATTGTGTTGTAATCAACAAATAAAAGTCCTTTTTAAGGATCGATTTAAGTAAGAACCTATCTGTAGGTCTGCGTAAGGATGGTTATAAAGAGGTGTTGAGTATGTGGTTAGGCAGAATACTACTGTTTACAGTATGAATGTGCAGACTGATTAATGCCTAAAGTTTTTTGCATAGACTCCTATTTGTATTTTTGGCTTCCGATGATTTACTTACTGCATGGCTGTTTTAAATATTAGAAAACTGGCTGTCTATGGCGTTGGCCTCTTTAATAAATCAAAGTATAATTAAATAACCTGGAATCCCGGTCCAGGTAAAAGCTCATAAGAATACCAGGTATTACCTTTGTCGCCAGGTTCATATAGCAGTGCTGCTGGCATCACTACATTTTGAGTTCCTCCGCTATAATTCACCACAATATCGGAAACAATTGTTTCTTCAGTAAGATCGTTATAGACTGTTACACGGATAGTCAATTCCATCGTTTGCATGTTATAAGGAATTGTACGGGAGGGATTCAAATAAAAGTTCACCACTACATCCGAAAACCAGGAACCTGGATCTGTCAGTGAAAGACTTGCATAAAAGGTGGGTATAGGACAAGCTGTTGGATTTTGACCATTGCTTTGGTAGGTTAACTGGTTATAGGTTGGGCTGCAGGGGTTCATATCTTTCATTTGTTTCAACTGCAAGCCCGTATTGGCTCCATTTTGTTGATCGCAAGTCAATAAACCTGTCGGTTCCCATGCTGCTTCGATCACGCAGGAGGAAGATACACCATCATCAATCCACCGCATCTGATTATATGTAGGACTCCCAGGATTATCATCCCTTTCTTGTTTTTGAAGGATATTGGAATTATACTGAGCATTCTGCAGGCAAGGTTTGCAGCGCGTTACGCCGGTTCTTACCCATATTGGATTATTATGTGTTGGAATCTGAAAGCGATACTCAAACTGCTTTACGATGTTCCGGTCTATGTCTCGTATTCGCAGGAGCCGTACAAATTCATCATACTCATAATAAGTGATATTATTATTTATATCACATTGGCTGGTTATTCCTATAAGTGACTCGAAGGTTGTGGTGCTCATTTGGGAGGAGGATGGCAGCAGACGCAATTCATCAATGTTTACATTGGATCCGGAAATTGTAATTGAGTTCGTATTATAAGGTAATCTGTGCTCATTTAGTGTCCAGCCAAATTTTGTGATTATAGGTGTGCCCGTTGTTGCATTCACTGAAACGGAACCATTTTTTGCCCAATAGGTAATTACGTACTGCGAGCCTGCCGGTAATTGAGGAAGCTCAGTTTTTGTAATATTCTTGCCAACATTTAAAATGTATGACATTTTACCTGTAATAGCATCCGCGCTGCTTTTGGCATCATTGTGTAAATTGAAACTGCCATTGTCGTCTTCTTCAAACGAGCTGTAAGCAATTTGATCATGCGATGCATTGGTAGCTATTGCAACGTGATGTGTCTTATGAAGATTGTAAATGTAAGATAGCGGATGGTGATTATACTTTTGTTGTTGCAAGAGTTCATTAGATATTCCATATTTGCAGGCTATTATTTCAGGTTGATAAATAGATTCACGGGAGAATCCGTCTTCAGTGATTCCAATGCCAGCATAGTCTGATATAGACAAATCTTTGTCAGTTAAATAAAAAAGCGTATCCGTTAGCGGTTTCGACGGCATATATGAAGTGTAAATGGCATTTTTTAATTTTTTTACTCCGCCTTTTTCTATTTCTGTGAATTGCTCTACCGGTACTGACACCATGTTCAGGTATTGCAGGTTGCTTATACTTTGGCCCTTTTGGCCTTGCGCATTGGTAACTGTATAATCTACAGGATACCGGGTTGTCAGGAATTCCTTTTCCCCTTTGCTGTTGACAGTCTCGGTGAGATAAGGAAGTAAGTTTTTATCATTATTTGTGAGGTTTGTAATTTTTTCAAGCGTTTGACCGTTTGAATGTGATTTTTCGATAGTCCGCTTAATATATGGTATGTCAGAAGAAAAAGTAAACGAGTATGCCACGGCATCCATGCCTACTGAAATAGGGTCAAAATCACCAAATTCGCATTGGTCTCCCATGAAAGTAAAATAGGTGGACAAGCCAGATACTGTTTTGGCATTTTGATTGAACATCGAAAATTCATATTCGGTTATTTTCTTTTCAACTTCGATAAATTGTTGCCCCAGTTTCTTGAATACTGTTTTTTCTCTTTCCAGCCCTCTTAGGTAGCTATTATGGAAAGGTGGGGAACCACCTATTTCTAAACTGCCAGGAATATCCAGAAATGCTCCTTCAGTAGAAATGTAGTTCGTGTACTTATATTGTGTATATCCGTTTTCTCCGCTTTCCCCATCCATTTCTATTACGTTGCTATATCCAACCGCTCTACCGTTATCACTTACCATCGGATAATTCGAATATGCACTTCGCTTAAGATATCGGGTTGAAGTAGGTACGCCATTTATATGCTTGCGCGTTTTATAAACATCAAAAGAATAGGATGGAATGAATTGACATTGGCCGCTTGATAAAAGTGGGAAATTTTCTTGTCCATATTTATAGTTTTTTACAAAAGCAACCTTTCCTTCTGAATCATAGGATTTGATAGATTTAACTCTTTGTCCTCCTGAAGGCAAATTAATTCCTCCGATTCCTGATGGTGGTAGTTCGCAATGGATCCAGGATAATTTAACATGAGCCTCACTGACTCCTCCAACCGGAACTGAAGGATTGGCGTCTACTATCAATGTATAGTCACCATTAGGAAGAAAGAAATCGATAGGAGAATCCATATATGTTTTCGGGCCGCTGATCAAGGTTAGTTCATAGACTTGCTGGGTGTTATTTCTATTTACAATATAAACCTTCAACGCCTCACCGGGAAACCCTCCTAACAGATCCAAATTGACACCGAATAATTCGTAAGTTACGTGTACCCCGTTTTCTTGCGGCCATCCATCCACCATACATGGGCCACTATTTACAGTAAATTGAACTTCTACTGGAACTGCATCTGCACTTGCGTTGATCATAGCGTCCTGACCAATACCGGGTGTTCCTTCTGCTGCTCCCACCAGATTGTTTTCGAACTCAAAAATTGTATATCCCCCTGTTGGAAAATTAATTCTGTTTAGCATACCAACCCCGGAATAATGTGGATCTACATCTCGGTTTGCTCCGGGCAATACGACATTTTGTCCCATCAACGTAACTCTTCTTTTAGGATATAGATAGTCATTATTTTTTCCATTAAAGTAGCCCCAATGATCTTGGGAGTATGACATACGGGAAGGCAACCCATCTCTATATTCAAATGAGTGGACTTGAGAAGGAGAATTTGAGGCTTTTACCGGCTTATTTTCCACTCTGATCAGTTTAAGCCTTCTGTTAACTGATTGTTCCGGATTACAAGGAGTTTGCGCGTCAATAAAATTAGAGTAGAAATAATCGTAATGTAGATCCAAATCCTTTATAAGTGTATTTGCGTTGTTGAAAACACGAATATTGGTAAGGGCCTTGTCGCCCACAATATCGCAACGATTCAGTTCATGCGAAAAGACAATCTTCCCATTATCAAATGAAATTTCTTTTAGCCTTAGCAGGGAGAAATTTGGATTTTGCTTTGGGCTCATCCACTCATCTGAAGTAAAGCCATATGCAAAATAATGGAATTGGCCACTCATCATTGGATAAGTGACATTATATGGCTCATAAGTAAAGGAAACGGTTTTTTCTGTAACAGGATCATAAATTTGAGTTAGAAGCCAATTCGTAGCAGTAGTAAACACTTCACTGCCGACCGCCTCTCTCGTGGATGTTTCGGCTATTGAGAATATATATCTGAGTCCATTTGCATCAGTAAGAATGAATGCTTCCTGGCTATATTCAATTTTCAGATTATTTGCAGGAAATCCAATGAATTTATCTGTTACCTGATCATACATGAATTTACCTGATAAACCACCAGTATTGAAACTATATAGATCCGGCTGGCCATCTTTTCTTGCCATGATGAAAGTCCTCATTTCCGACACCCATTCCTGATGATTTTCCGGATCAGTTGTTGGGGCCTTGGTTGAAGCAGGAACCGGATCGTCAAAGAAAGTATAGCCATCCAGATATGGCTGTTCGTCTGGCATACCCCTTACCGATCGGGTAATCACTCCTCCGGCATTTAAAGACCAACCAAGACCTACAAGTGAAGCCAATTCTTCAACCCTGATACCTCCAGCGTGATAACTAAGCTCCACAGGTACACTAATTCTGCCGGATTTTATTTCATATACAGGAACCTGGATATTGGGTATTCCGGTATACAAGCCTACTGGGAAAAAACCATATTTACCTAAAGAGGCAGCATTCGGTGGTACATGTGTGATCTGATAAAGTTCAGGTTTGGTGAATCCATTTTGCGCGGTTACAGTGCCTGTGGAAATCGTTAAGAAGAAAAATAGTATACGTTGTAGGAAAGGCATCATCCAATGATTTAGGGAATTAAGAGGAAATGACAGCTGGGACTACTGATTATTTCAAAAACAATTTAAGCGGGCTGGCGAAAATATTTGACTAATTATTAATCAGGCTAATTATAAGTGGAACAAAGGTTAGAGCACATCTTTACAACAAATGGTTTAATGGTTAGAGTTTAATGCAAAATACGCAATCCGACTTTTTAATAATCTTTTTAGCAAAATTATATAGAAAATTTAAAGTAAACTATTAGCTCCAGATAGTAGAATTACAGGAAATTGTATTTAAGGATTTCAAAAACTGATTTCTACATTGCTCACGGCAACTCATCCTGCACCAACGCTCCATACTTTTTCAACAATGCCACCACTTTCTCAACCGGCATCGCTTTCACAGTATGTCCGCGATACCCTTTCGTATCAGTGGCCATAAAAAGTGAATTGTAAATCGCTTCTTCCGTGGATTCCACAACAGCAAGAAAAAGCGGAGACATCTCATCATTTTCCAGGTCTGGGATTTCCCTTACCGTTTTAGCTTTTTTAGAATATGGAATTCGCAATTGCGGATGCGTTGAAAAGGCAATGGAGTAATCACCGCTGCCATTCGAGGAGAAGGAACCTACTTTGCCGAAAGCAAGAAAAGATCTTCTGGCCAGTCTCTCAAGGTTACGCACGCTCAGCGGCGCATCGGTAGCAATGATGATCATGCAGGAACCATCGGCCTCATAGCGTTTCGTTTTCTGCATGTAATAATTATTGAGTTCTCTGCCGATGGGCGCACCGTTAATAGTGAGTATGCCTCCGAAATTCGTTTGTACCAATACGCCAACAGTATAAGCTCCCTGCTGAGGTCCGAGTTTGCGCGAGGATGTACCGATACCTCCTTTGAAACCCATGCAGATGGTACCGGTTCCTGCCCCGATACAGCCTTCTACAACCGGACCGGCAGCAGCGCTATCAATCGCTTTTCGAACATCCGCTTCCGTTACATGCCTGCCACGGATATCATTGAGGTAGCCATCATTGGTTTCTCCCACAACAGCATTCACAGATCTCACTTCTTCATTGCCTTTTTGCTGAAGCGTATAATCGATAATGGCATTAGCAACGATGGGTGCGTTCAATGTATTGGTGAGTGCGATAGGCGTTTCGATATTGCCCAGTTCCACAATCTGTGTAGTGCCCATGCACTTGCCAAAACCATTGCCCACGAAAACGGCAGCGGGAACTTTTTCCTGGAAGATATTGCCGGTATGCGGCATGATAACTGTAACGCCTGTACGAACACTGTCGCCTTTCAGTACAGTAGCATGACCCACTTTGACGCCGGAAACATCTGTGATGGCATTCCATTGGCCGGTGGAGAGGATGCCGTTGATCAATCCATAATCCCTGGCCCTATTGAGCGGGGCAGGTTGTTGTGCAGATACTGAAATGCTGCTAAGCAGCAGGCAGCAGAAGCCAGCGGCGGAATAGATCTTTCTCATGGATATGTTTCGTTATAGGTTGCTGATTCCATGGATGCCGCACTCAGCGCGGCCTCTACAGTCGCAATTCCACTATTTCACTCTTTTAGCAGTCACATAGAAATTACTGTCCACTTTGAATGTTTCCCCTGTATACCAGTCGGCCAGTTTTAATGATTCCCATTTGGTAGTAGGTTGAATGAACTGCGTTCTTCCACCAAGATCAACTTTCACCGGCATATCGAAACCATCCACCACGTTGGTCCACTTGTATTCTATATTTCCTTTTTTGCTTTTATATTCCAGCACAGGGATCTTTGTTGTTCGCAAATATTGCTCATATACTTTGCTGAAATCCTTACCTGATCTTTTGTTGATGTATTCCTCCACCTGTCTGGCAGTAACGGTCTTGTGATAGAATTCCTTATTCAATCCGCGTAAGATATCCCTGAACAGTTCATCGTTATCGATGATCTGACGAATGGTATGGATCATGTTCGCTCCCTTGTAATACATATCGCCACTGCCTTCCTGGTTCACGCCGTAAGGGCCTTCTACCGGAATATCATTCGAGATGTTCTTTCTCAATCCGATCACATATTCACTGCCGGCTTGTTTGCCGTATTCGCATTCTGTAAACAATGACTCCGAATAATTGGTGAAGCCTTCATGCACCCACATATCCGCAATATCGTTGGTGGTGATATTATTCGCGAACCATTCGTGGCCACTTTCATGAATGAGGATGAAATCCCATTTTTTGCCCCAGCCGGAACCGGACAGATCATTTCCGAGATACCCGTTCTGGTATTTGTTCCCATATGCCACGGCACTCTGGTGCTCCATACCTAAATGTGGCGACTCTACTAATTTGTAGCTATCCTCATAAAATGGATAAGGGCCAAACCAATGCTCAAAGCATTTCATCATTTGAGGCACCTGTTTGAACTGCTCCTTGGCTTTTTCGAGATTGGCATCGATCACCCAGTAATCGCATTGCAGCCTGCCTTTCTCTCCTTCATATACTTCTCCGAAATAAGCATACTTACCGATATAGGGAACGATATTGTAGCTATTGATGGGATTGATGACCACCCAGTCATATTTCGTTTTAGCATTACCGGTAGCTTCTTTGGAAGCCAGCTTTCCATTGCCGATAGCCACCAGGTCATCCGGTACAATTATTGACAAGGCAGCGCCCTGGTCGGGTTCATCGCTCTGATGGTCTTTGCAGGGATACCAGACGCTGGCGCCGAGACCCTGACAGGCCACACTCATCCATGGATTGCCTTTGGCGTCTTTACGCCAGATCCAGCCGCCATCCCAGGGTGGACGCACTGCTTCGCGGGGCTTGCCACCAAATTCAAGTGTTATCTGCTGGGTTGTACCGGTAGGAAGTGCATTGGGAAAGCTCAAGTAAAAAACATTGCCATTCCGTTTAAAGGGAATATCGGTATTGTTCCATTTCGCGGAGATCAATTCCATGGGTTGCTGAAGATCTATCTGCATTTTGCTGTTGCTTTGCAATACGGCAAAGCTGATGGTATTGGTCCCTTTGATGGACTTTGCATTGTAATCAGGTTCTACCGTGATGGCATATTTCAGCACATTCCACCAGGCGCGTTCGGGCGTGATGCTGCCGCGGAGCGTATCCTGGTGTGTGAATACTTTCTTTGAGCTTAGCGGTTGCGCGGTGCAACTGGTGGAAGTGGCCAGCAATCCGGTACAGATAAGGCCCAGGGCCGCAGTAAAACTGCGTAAGCGAGGTTGAGGAACCATCAGGTAAAAATTTTAAAGCTCTAATATAGGTTGTTTCATTAAATTAGGTCCAGATATGCGTATTCCCGTTTTCTTCTTTTCCTGTTCCATTATTTTATTACTGGCTGCCTGCTCCGGCGGACGCAACAGTAGTGACCAGGTATTCCATTACAATGAGGCCACAGGTATCGCCTCGCTGGACCCGGCATTTGCCAAGAACCAGTCCGTTATCTGGCCAATACACCAGCTGTACAATACATTGGTGGAAACCGATGATGCACTTCGGATAGTGCCATCACTGGCGTACAGATGGGATGTTTCAGAAGATAGAAAACAATACATTTTCCATCTCCGCCAGGATGTTTTCTTCCATGATAACGAAGTCTTCCCGGGAGGGAAGGGAAGAAAGATGACGGCTCATGATGTGGTGTACAGTTTTCACCGCATCATCGATCCGGCCACAGCCAGCAGCGGCGCCTGGATCTTCAATGACCGCATAGATCCCAACAATAGTTTCAGAGTCCTGGACGATTCCACTTTTCAACTCACACTGATTCGTCCGTTCACACCTGTACTCGGACTGCTCAGCATGAAATACTGTTCCGTTGTGCCCCGCGAAGCAGTGGAAAAATATGGACAGGACTTCCGCAATCATCCGGTAGGCACTGGCCCGTTCGTGTTCAAAGCCTGGGAAGAAGGACAAGCGCTTATCCTTCGCCGTAATACCCGCTATTTTGAAAAGGACAGCGCCGGCAAACCTTTACCCCGCCTGGATGGCATCAAAATTTCCTTCTACGATAGCCGCGCCACGGAGTTCCTGCTTTTCCGCCAGGGAAAACTGGATTTCATCAATGATATCGATCCCAGTTTCAAAGACGAAGTACTCACCAAGAAAGGCGTGCTGCGCAAAGACTGGGAGGGAAAGATCCGCCTGAGCAAACATCCTTATCTCAATACAGAATATCTCGGCATACTGGTAGACAGCAGCAAGGCCATCGTGAAACAGAGCCCCCTTCGGCTCAAAGCCATCCGTCAGGCCATCAATTATGGTTTCGACAGAAGGAAGATGATGATGTACCTGCGCAATTCCATCGGTACACCCGCTGAGAGCGGCTTCATACCGGCGGGATTTCCCAGTTTCGATCCAACTATTGTAAAAGGGTACAGCTATGACCCGGTGAAAGCGCGCAAACTGTTAACTGATGCAGGTTTCCCCAATGGGAGAGGGTTGCCGGTGATCAAACTGCTCACCGTTCCTATTTATGCAGACCTGGGCAGTTTCATTGCGCGTCAACTGGAAGAATTGGGCGTCAAGATACAGGTAGAAGTGGTGCAGAAAGCCCTGCTGCTGGAACAGACCGCCAAATCGGAGGCCCTGTTCTTCCGTGGCAGCTGGATAGCCGATTATCCCGAAGCTGAAAACTACCTCAGCGTTTTTTACGGAAAGAATCCCGCACCTCCCAATTACACACAATACAAGAACCCTGCTTTCGATCGGTTGTATGAAAAAGCATTGATCACAGAGAATGATTCCATCAGATACGGATTGTACCAGCAAATGGACAGGCTGATTGTGGAAGACGCGCCAGTAGTGCCGCTCTGGTACGATGAAGTGATCCACCTGGAGCAGTTGAAGGTGAAAGAATTCATCGCCAATGGGCTCAACCTGCTGGAGTTGCGGCGTACTTATATCCAGCAATGAGCAAATCCTTAATTTCGCAACAAATTATTAGCTATGGGCATTGCAGATAAATTATTCCAGATGAAGAAAGAAAAATCTGAGGCAAACCTGAAAGCCGGACAGGAATTCCTGGCCGCCAACAAATCAAAACCCGGTGTGGTAGAACTGGCCAGCGGATTACAATATGAAGTGATCACTGAAGGCGATGGCGCCAAACCCACTGCCGCCAATACCGTTACCTGCCATTATCATGGCACACTGATCGACGGAACTGTTTTCGATAGTTCTGTGAAACGCGGTCAGCCCGCATCTTTCCCCCTCAGCGCAGTGATCAAGGGCTGGACGGAAGGCGTGGCCCTGATGCCGCTTGGCAGCAAATGGCGCTTCTTCATTCCGCCGCATCTTGGATATGGGGACAGGCAAGTGAGCGCACAGATCGGGCCAAACAGCACCCTGATCTTCGAAGTGGAATTACTGGGGATCAAATAAGGATCAGTGTCTGATCTTGTTCTTGAACACTTTCTGGAATTTTTCCAGTTTCGGACGGATCACATAATAGCAATAAGGCTGTGAGCCATTGTTATTGTAATAATCCTGGTGATAATCTTCCGCTTTATAGAAAGCGGTGTAGGGCGAGATCTCGGTTACGATCGGTTTTTCGAATGCACCGCTTTCATCCAGCTCTTTCTTGTATTTCTCCGCTTTTGATTTCTGTTCATTATTGTGATAGAAGATCGCGCTTCGGTACTGCGGGCCAACATCGTTGCCCTGGCGGTTCAACGTTGTGGGATCATGCGTTTGCCAGAAAACTTCCAGGAGCTCATCGAAAGTGATCTCCGCCGGATCGTAAACGATCTGGATCACTTCTGCATGACCGGTAGTACCGGTAGACACATCTTTATAAGTGGGGTTGATCTCGTTGCCTCCACTGTAGCCTGAAGTAACTTTCAACACACCCTTGAGCTGTTGGAAAATAGCCTCGGTGCACCAGAAACAACCCGTGCCGAGGGTGGCGGTGTCAGTATCCCGCATCGCAGTGGAAGTGCTGGTCAGGGAATTGCCTGCGAGATCATTACTCATATTCTTTTGTGGATTTTCTCTTAAAGCACAGGACCAGAGCGTAATAGACACGAGAGCCTGCGTAAACATCAGTTTCATACCACTTTGGTTTAATAGAACATTCATGCCAAAATCAAAATTAAGTGCAAGTTACCCCTGGTTTCAGGCTATGTAATGCCAATTACCATTAGGTTAACAAAATTGCATGCATTGCTTTTAAAGGGTGGATGTACAATGTTGCGCTGAACCTCAATAATACGTAGTAAAAACAATTTGAGCAAATGAATGGTTCACGGGCACTGACTAAAAAGGCGGAGAGCTGGCAGTCGCTCGCCTCTGGCGAGTGACTTATATTTGTTCGCCTCCGGCGAACACTGCGTCGCCGGAGGCGACTAAACAAAACTCACTCGCCGGGAGGCGAGCGACTGGGCACAGCGAAATGAAATGTAATAACCTTTTTAGTCAGCCCTCCGGGTCCGCATTTCCCCCAAACTTGTGTTACCTTTGCAGACCGTAAAAGAATTATATTAGCATTATGAAGTTTTTCCCCGGGTCCGCCCTGGTGCAGCTTGAGTTCGATAAAGTGAAGGCTTTGCTGGTAGAACATTGCAAGAGTGTGTATGCCAAAGAGAAAGCAGAGGAACTCCGCATTCATACCCGAAAAGAATTTATCGAGCTGGAACTCCGGCAGAGTCATGAATACAAACTCATTGTTCAACACGGACAATATTTTCCCAACGATCATGTACTGAACCTGAACCGCGATCTCAAATTGCTGGGTATTCCCGGTGCTGTGCTCACGGGTGATCAATTTATACAGGTACGCAAGCTGGCAGACAGCATGCAATCCATTTTCCGCTGGTTTGATAACGACCGCCGGCTGGCTTATCCGGCCCTCAGTAAAGTGATTGCCGAGACTTATTTCGAGAAGACAATCCTCACCATGATCGATGAAGTGCTGGACGAATCCGGCGTGGTGAAGGACGATGCCTCCGAAGAACTCGCAAATATCCGTCTCAGCCTCTACAGGCGCCGCAATGAACTGCGCCGTATGTTCGATCGTATCGTTAAAAACCTTGGCAAACAGGGATATGTAGCCGATATCGAAGAGGCTTTCCTCAACGGAAGAAGGGTAGTGGCGGTTTTTGCAGAGCAAAAAAGACAGGTGAAAGGTATCCTTCACGGAGAAAGCGATACCCGCAAAACAGCTTTTATCGAGCCGGAAGAAACGATCGAGCTCAACAATGATATTTTCGCACTCGAGAACGAGGAAAGTCGTGAAGTATATCGGATCCTACGCGATCTCACCGCACGTGTAAGCGTATATGCTGCACTGTTACGCACTTATCACGATATCCTCGGTGAATACGATTTCATCCGCGCCAAAGCCAGGCTGGCTGTGGACGTGAATGGGAATTTCCCGCTGCTTTCAGACAAGAGCGTGATCAAACTGGTAGACGCTTATCACCCTTTGCTCTACCTATACAATCTCCGCGCACAGAAGCCTACCATTCCCACCAATATTCACCTCAATGAAAAAGACAGGATCCTGGTGATCTCAGGCCCCAATGCCGGTGGTAAAACAGTTACCATGAAAACTGCAGGGCTGCTGCAGATCATGATACAGGCAGGTCTGCTGGTGCCCGTACATCCCACTTCAGAGTTCGGCATTTTCAAACAGATGATGATCCATATCGGGGATACACAGAGCCTGGAATTTGAATTGAGTACATATAGCTCGCATCTCAAACATATGAAGCATATGATCGAGAATGCGAACGGAAGGACCCTGTTCTTCATCGATGAACTTGGAAGCGGCTCCGATCCCAATCTCGGCGGCTCCTTTGCAGAAGTGATCATGGAAGAATTGGTGAAGAAACATGCACTAGGTATTGTAACCACGCACTATCTCAACCTGAAGGTAATGGGCAATAAAACGCCCGGCATCGTCAATGGCGCTATGGCCTTCGATGAAGTGAACCTCCTGCCTTTGTATAAACTCATTATCGGTAAACCCGGTAGTTCCTATACTTTCTCCATTGCAGAACGGATCGGGCTATCACCCGAACTGATCGCCAGGGCGCGCAAACTGGTGGACGAAGATCATTTCAGGCTCGATAAACTGCTCAACAGAACGGAGCAGGACCTTCGCGAAGTGGAAAAGAAAGAGAAAGAACTTAACAAGGCGCTGAGAGAAAATGAACGCATGCGCAGGGAGATGGAAGCCCTGATGAACAAAGAACGCCACCATCAGCAGGTGGAATTACTGAAGCATCAGAACAAGATCACGGAAGACAGGCTCGCTTATCTCAAAGATATGGAGCGCAAGCTCAAACAGATCGTGCTGGACTGGCGCAAAACAGAAGTGACTGAAGACAGGAAAGAACTGATCAAACAATTGCAGATCCTGCTCTTCAAACAGAACCAGCAACATGCCAATGAAAAAGTGAAAAAGAAGATCGGTTCCAAATACGATCAGGTAGGAGGCGAAATTGTTGTTGGCAATAAAGTGCTGATGAAGAAGAACCACCAGGTAGGTGAAGTGAAAGAGATCCGCGGAAAGAAAGCCGTGGTACAATTGGGATTGATGCCGATCACGGTAGACCTGAGTGATCTGGTTGTTGTTGCAGAAAAAGAAGGTAGTGAAGAATTGAAAACAAAAAAGTGATAAAGAATTAAAAATTAATTCGGTATAACGTTGCCCTCCGGATCCCGGAGGGCATTTTTTTGACAGGGTGAATCGAAATTCTTTTTTTTCTTTCCCCGCTTCTCTTGATCATTACAGCAAATTACTGATGTAACCATTTATTATTTCCAATCAATCAAGAGTCATGAAAGCATTTCATTTGGCCTTTTGCATTCCTTTCCTGGTGAATGCAGCATCCGCAAATACTCTTCCATCTGCGCAAGCGGAAGGGTTCACTGTTTCGATCAACCTGAAAGGCCTTCCGGATGGAACTAAATTATACCTGCTGGCTAAAAAAGATGCAGACCTGGGAAAGCCCGGATCAAAATACAGGGATACTGTTGCCGTAACAACCGCCAGCGGTGAAAAAGCAAGCTTCAGTGAAGCGATCGTTAATAAAGGAAAATTATTCGTTGTATCCATCGAAGGACAAAAAAGCACAGCCTCTCTGTTGATCAGCAACAAGGAAAAGATCAGTGTCCGTGGCACCATGAAAGAATGGCCCAAAGTAAAAGTGAGCGGCTCTAAAGGCACTGCGCAGATGACAGATTTCCAAAGCTATCTTTCCAACAAAATCATGAATCAGAAAGGTGCTGCCATCAGCACCGGAATTGCCAAATATGCCAAGGCAAATCCTGATAATCTTTACCTTCCGCTGATCATGTTGCAAAGCGCCAGCATGACAAGTGAGGAGAAGAAAGCTGCATTCGAAAAACTTTCTCCGGTTGCACGTGACAGTTATTATGGCCAGCTCCTGTCCAGCGCCATTTACAATAACAAACTTTCCGAACCTTTGCGTGAAGGGGCTTTGATCCCTGAATTCAGGTTGAGGATGCTGGACGGCGATACTGTTTCCATCAGGGAAATTGCAAAAAAGAACAAACTGACACTGATCGATTACTGGGGAACATGGTGCGGACCTTGTGTGGGTGAGTTCCCTTTTCTCAAGCAGGTATATGCGCAATTCAAAGATAAAGGATTCAGTATCCTGGGCATCACTCAGAATGAGCAGGAGCAGGGCTGGCGCAAAGCCATCGATAATCACGGGATCAACTGGCAGCACGGCGCAGATGAAGTGGATGATGCCAGGGGAAAGGTTTTCAGGTTGAACAGCATCCCCGCTTATACATTGATTGACCAGGAAGGGAAAGTGATTGCCTTCATCGCCAACGGATCGAAAGCTTCGGAGCCATTCGGTCCACCAATCTGGCAGAAAGGATTGATCACAACACTGGAAGAACTGTTGAAGTAATATTATGGCGATTTTTTATATACGCTGATGCCATCCTTGATGGTTTCCATCACTTTGATATCTCTTATTGATTGCGGGTTGATCTGCAGCGGGTCCTGATCCAGGATCACCAGGTCGGCCCGCTTTCCTTTTACCAGACTCCCCTTAGAGGCCTCTTCGCCATATTGATAGGCTGCGTTGATGGTGATGGCTTTCAGCGCTTCGTATGGGGATATCCGTTGGTCTGCCCCCAGGATTTTTCCACTTCGCGATGTTCTGTTGACGGCAGCATATACAGCCGTGATGAGATCAGGAGGTGTAACAGGAGAATCGTGATGTATGGTGAACAGGATTCCATTATCAAGTCCACCTTTTAACGGACTGATATGTGCAGCGCGGGGAAGGCCAAGAACGCTGGTCAGATGCCAGTCTCCCCATAAATACGCGTGAGTAGGGAACCAGCTGGGAATGATATTCAGCTTTTTAAAGGTCCTGACCTGGTCCGGCCTGCAGACCTGCGCATGTACAAGAACGTTACGAAGCTCTTTGGGCTGCAATTGCTGTTGCTGTAATGAATCCATCAGCAGGAACGCTTCATCGATGGCTGCATCGCCGTTGCAATGGATATGAACGGGCATATGATGAGCAAAGATATTTTTGAGTGCATTATAAGCCGCTTCACGCTGATAAATGGGATGTCCGCGGAATCCGGGTTTTTCACCATCCGGTGGCACCAGGTAAGGTTCGGTCAGCCAGGCTGATTTCCCTTGAGGAGAACCATCGAAGGTCATTTTGATGGCGCCGATCCTGAACTGTCCTTTTAGCCCGGATAATTCTTTCAGGGTATTTAAACTGTCTTTGCAGGCGTCATAATCAGGCAGCGCAATGATGTCTGCAGAAAGCGATCCGTTCTCTGTTGCTTTCTGCAACAGTCTTACAGTAGCCATGGTGCATCTTCCTTCGCAAATAGTGGTTTGCCCATTCGCGAGCCATTCTTTTTCCGCTGCCTGCAGGGCTTTGAAGGGAGATGTGCTGGTATTGGCTGGCATGAGGCCTGTTAAGGTAAACAGCATATTGATATTGGCATTCTCGATCATCTTTCCCGTAAGTGAATGCGTTGAAAGGTCTTTGCCGATGGTGCCGCCCGCCGGGTTGGGCGTATTGTAGCTGATTCCGGCTTTTTGCAGGAGCTGGGAATTGGCAATGCCCATATGTCCGGATACATGAATGATATAGATAGGATGTTCAGTGGATACTGCATCCAGTTCCGTTCTTGTTGGGTGCCTGTGTTCCGTCATTACAGATTCATCATAACCCGAACCAACAACCGGCGTGCCCGGAGGTACATTTTTTTCTTTGATATAGTTGCGAAGCGCCTCTTGCAACAGTGGGATCGACATAACAGTACCGTAGGGTTCCGGCATGAGATTGGCGAATGAGGAGAAGTTCGCATATCCATCAAAGTGACCATGTGCGTCTATGAATCCGGGCAGCAGTGTTTTTCCTGCGAGGTCTATTATCCTGGTGGAGTCGCCCTGCAATGCCATGGCTTCTTTTTCATCGCCTGCAAAACTGATGATGCCATTGGATACCGCCAGTGCAGAAACATATCGCGGACTATCATTTTTCATGGTGATGATTTTTCCATTGGTATAAATGGTATCTGCCGGTGTTTCCGGACGATCGCCTTTGTTTTTGCAGGCGCATAAACAAGCGATCGACAACAACAAAGTCAGAGAAGTACGCATGAGTTGATGATTTATTGATGAATCTGATTCAATCCAGTGTTTGAATGCCTCCGCCATTGACGAAGAGTATTTCGCAGCAAGCTTTTCCAATACCATTCCCAACACCAGTAACGATGGCTGTTTTACCTGAGAGATTGAACAGGTTTTGAATTGACATAATCGGATAGTTTTAAAGTGATCTATCCGGTAAAGGAGAAAGGAGTTTTATGATGGGGACCTGAAGAGAAGGCTAAATTCCGGGTTTTTCTATCTTATGATCGTACAGGAATTTCGCCTGTTGCGAGATGAAGGTAGCTAATCCTTCTCCCTGTACTGCAAGTTCTTTGATCTTGTCTACAACAGGCTGTCCGGCCCGTGCGTAAGAGTAGGCGTAAGATGTGTTGTCGTTGTACCAAACCGTCACTTTTTCTTCTTCGATCAGGAACCCCGTGATCGGAGAATTGCCACTTTTGTTCAGATACTGTTCCATTAAGAACTGTTTATGTTAGGAATAAGGTTTAAGGAGATAAAAAAGCCCTCTTGTAGCAAGAGGGCTCCCTGCCCGGGTGCGGCAGTGGATAATATCTTTACCGGCTGCTGTGCAGGTAATCTTTCAGTTGTGTGATGGTTTCCTCATGCGAGAGGATGGTTTCTTTCACCACATCATTGATGGAAATAATACCGATCACCTGTTCCAGTTCGAATACAGGCAGGTACCGGATATTTTTGTCTGACATCAGCTGCATGCAATAATCGATGGAATCAGTAGCGGTCACCCTGGGAAAATCGGATGACATAATATCTTTCACAGTGGTATCGGTGGAGGATTTTCCTTTTAGAATGATCTTCCGGGAATAGTCACGCTCCGTCATGATGCCAAGATATTGTCCATTATCCATGACCAGCACAGAACCGATATTCTGATCTGCCATGATCTGCAATGCTTCCAATACAGAGGTGCCGGGGTTAACGGTTGTGATATTACTGCCCTTCCTGAGTAAGATGTCGGCTACTTTTTTGTTCATACAGCATTGATGTTTTGGTGAAGAATGGTTACTCGTAATTTACAAAAAAGGCGACTAATGGACAAATGAAAAGGCCGCAAATTGCGGCCCCTGGAACCATTTGTGGTTCAGTTAGTTGCAAGTCAAAAAAAACGAAGCGGCGGCATTGCTGCCGCCACCCAGCTTTTCATCATTATCTTTCTCACAGGGCCTGCAACAGTTCCTTTGCCTTTCCATAATTGCCCGAATCGGCGGGGATCTGCTGCAACCATTTTTTACAATTCATTTCGTCCTTTTCTTTCAGGAAACTGAGGCCCATGTAGAACATGGCTTCGTATTTGAATGCAGAACTTCCTGCTGCGAGTTTCGTGAGCGTTTCGCGTGCGATCTCTGTTTTACCGGATTGCAATAAGCTTACACCATAATAGAATTGTGCAAAACTGTTGGTGGGGTCCGTCTGAACAATTTCAAACAAATAGACTGCTGCGGAAGAGAATTCTTTGGCATTGAAAGCCGCAGTTGCTTTTGCCAGGAGGCTGTCTGTATGCGTTCCTCTTTCAACAGAGCTGACCATTTCGGTATCTGCATATTTCGTGTACAGGTCCCTGTTCCAGGGCTGCCAGAGGAATACTGCTACCAGCACAGCTGCCGCTGCCACTACCGCTACTTTCCGCCACATCATTTTCACTACTTTGCTCCGCACAGGAGAGATGGTTTTCACCGGCGTTTCTCCTGAGAAGAATTCATTTCGCATATTTTGTAGCGTTAGCTTCAGCTTTTCTTCACCTTCCTGTGACGCGAAATGTTTTTGCAGTTTGCTTTCAGCTTCCAGGTATAACTGGTATTGCTGCTGCAGTTCAGCATCGCCTGCCAGCGCTGCTTCAAAGTCCGGCAGGTCTGCTGCCTCCATCAGCCCTTCGGCATAACGGGCTATATCTTCAATTGTGTACTTACTCTTCATGTCAATGCCATTTGGATAATTGTGATTGGATGTTTTTGGTGAGGGTGCTCATGCATTCTGTCTTTTTCTTACGTAGGTAGCCATAACTTATTTTCAGTTCTGCTGCTATCGTCTCCTGGTCGCCACCACCAAGGCACCTGCGCAGGATCTCCCGGCAGCTGTCACCCAGGGTTTTGAAACAGTCCAGGAATACCTGCATCCGGCTGTCCTGCATTTTCATTTGCTCCGCCAATGCAAAAACATCTTCACCCATAGATACATCGTCCAGCTCTTTTGTTACCGGGTTACGGCCGGATTTTTTCAGCTGATTGAGCCATTTCCGTTTACAGATCAATAAGAGATAGGGCTCGAAGGGGCAGGTGAGTGTAAGCTCCTGTGTACTGGCCTGTTTGTAGATATCGATCATGGCTTCCTGCATGATATCGGCAGCATCGTCTTCCGAGCCGCTGTTGGCAATAATATAGCGGCGGATATTGCCGGAGAATTTCTGATAGATCTCCTTTACAATAAGTGTATCATTATGGAGTAACGCTTCCACATAGCGCTGGTCTGGATGGGTCATTTGCTATGAAAACGAATGAATTAATGGTATGCGGGAATAAAAATAAAAAAATCTGCGGGAAAGGGGGTAACAAAAAGATCAGCCTGGTGATATACCTGTGAATCAAACATCAATTGTATGAAAACTTCCTTGAAACCAGCAGCAATCGTAGTTGCAGCGCTTATTGCCCTTTCAGCCTGCAAGAAGAACAATGATAAACCTGCTTTCGTTAGAGCAGAAGAGATCCTCGCAAAAAATGCCATCCCTGAACAAACCTTCACTGGTGATGCCACAGCGGGCTTTACCATTATAGGTGAAAAGGGAACTAAAATAGTATTTCCTCCCAAAGCCTTACAGGGCGGCGATGGACAACCGGTTACAGGAACAGTAACCATTACATTGAAAGAAGTATTGAGCAAGAAGGACGTCATGTTTTCGGGTGTTATGACGGAATCCAACGGCCAAATACTGGAGTCTGGAGGCGAGTTGCTGGTGAAAGCGCAAAAAGACGGAAAAGATCTGGGGATCATGCCTGACAGTCTTATCAAAGTGGAAGTACCAAAAGTGATGAATGATCAGGATATGGGACTGTTTGTTCTTGGTGAAAGAAAGCGCGATCAAAACGGCGGCGACCAGCAACCGATCCAGAACCCCAACACCTGGTTACCCGCACCCTATGCACCTTTCGGCAACGGTCCCAACAGTTACTCTTTCAACCTGCCCGGTTTTACCTGGGTGAACTGCGACCGTTTCTACAGCGATCCGAACCCAAAAACAACCATCACCGTTTCTCCAGTGTTTGCGGATAACAACCAGGTGAACGACCTCCAGGTGATGCTCGTGTTCAGGGATATTCAAACGGTGATCACCTTGCCCTTCAGCACTTACCTCAACAAATTTGAAAGCTATCATAACAGTCTGCCGGTGGGCCTGGAAGCAGACCTGGTGATCATCGGAAAAGACAGCGACGGTTACCTCCAGTTCGGAACACAACTGATCACCATCAGCGCCAACCAGCACATCAATGCAAGCATTCATCGTGCAACACAATCTGAAGTGGACGCCTTCCTGGCCACTGTCGACTAGGCAAAACTTACTCTGAAATCACCTACACCAATCGCAAATTTCCCGGGCCCGCTTCTGCAGGCCCGGGATACTTTGTAACAGCAATACCAATTCTTTCATTACATTTACAATCATTCACTATATGATCTTATTCAAACCCTTAAAAGTATTGATCGTATTGCTCTGTATAGTGAAAGGACTGACTGCGCAGGTGAGCGATACAATCCCCCCGGAAATTGAACCGGTTATAGACAGCAACCAGGTAAAACTGAATGCTGTACTTCGTCCGCTCCGCCAGATCGCGGGCGCACCCGAAGCCTTTTACACTTATTTCTGGGAATTTGGAGATGGTACCTATTCATTTGAAAAGAATCCAGTACATCATTATAAAGACACTGGTGATTATGCCATCCGGCTCTTTGCCACCAACAATTATGACGATGGTAAGAAACCGCCCACAAGACTTCGTCGTGTAAAAGTGGAAAAGAAGAAATCGATGCTGGCGATGAACAACCTGCCATCCTTCTTCTCCGGCAATGGTTCCCTCGAGATCCGCGCCAATCAACAACCGAAACCCGGGGAGGATATGGTGCTTCTCCTCGGTTACCGCAACAAACCCGGCGCGCCGGTAAGTTCCGTCAGCGGCTCAGTGATGTTGCTCTATAACGAAAAACAATTTTCACAAAACGGATTCGATATTGCCGATACACGTTCTTATCACAATGAATCCACCATTGGCTTCGATTCCCTTATCGCTATGGCGTCTGCAGACCCTTCCACTTTTATGGCCGGAGAAGCAGACGGGACAGGACTTTTCAGCGTCAGCGGAGAAGCACATGACCCGTTGGCAGGAAAAAAAGAACTGATCGCCTGGCTGAAACAGGAGTCCGCAGAATTCCGCCAAAACAAGATCTGGCGCATCCAGGATGTAAAACCGGGAGAAGAGAAATTCATGTTCGTGACCATCAACACACTCCCGGAGATGATCAAAGACACCAATGCAGTGGTCACCATCGCAGGGCTCTTCATTCCCGACGATCCTTCAATGGAACCTGAACGTTTCAACCTGGAATTGCAGATTGTAGCCTCGCATGATCCCAATAAACTGCAATTGAAGAAAAGAAGACTGAATTACCGCTTCACCACCCGCAACCGCGATAACACTTATAATGTCCGTTTCCAGAACACAGGTAAAGGTCCTGCAAAGCGAATAGCCGTTACCGTTACATTGCCCGGCATGCTCAATGCCGCCACGCTCCAGGTGGTGGATATGAAGCCCGCCTGTGTCTGGTGCGCCACTGCCTATCCCAACCAGAGTTGTATCGACACAGTGGTAACGAAGGATAGCATCCGGTTCATCTTCAAAAATATTTACCTGCCCGGCACCCAACAGGAAGGTGTAAACGACCCTGATTCCACCATGGGCTATGTGAAATATGTACTCAATTTCAATAAAGGCATGAAGAAGCTACCCTTTGTAAGCCGTGCTTCCATCGTGTTTGATAAGAACGAGCCCATCATTACCAATCGCTCTGTCGGCAGGTTCCGTAAAGGGTTGTCGCCGGGGATCATGGTCGGATACAATATGGCATTGGGAGATAATATTTCAGATATCCCCAAAGAGAACTACACAATAGGTTTCACACTCTCCGAATATTCACCCTGGAAGCCTTACCTGCAATGGGAACTGTACCTGCAACCTTCGCGAAAGCAACAGACTTTCATTTCAAGAAGCGCCGGCAGGGACACGATGTACAACGGAGTAGGGTATAAGGTGGATTACAAGGACCTTTACAAAAAAGTACAGGTGTTTGGCATCGAAGCTGTGCCCGTACAAGTCAGATATAACTGGAAATCCTGGATCGGCACCGGCGCCGGATTACTGGTGGCGGGAGAACTGAGTCGCAAAACCTCCGATTATGAAGAAGCATCATTGTTTCCGCCGAACGGACAAAGCAGCTTCCTGATTTCCGGAGAAAAAAACAGTAAAACAGAATCTTTTTCGCAATGGCGGGGAGCCCTGTTTGCAGACCTGCAATTAGGGATGGTTCGCGTAGGTCCGGCGCTGGGCATACGTTTCCTGCATTATATAAACCCCAGTCAGCAACGGCTTTACTTTTTTGCCACCTGGCGGCTCTGATGGGCTTTTCTCCCTATCTTTAGACAAACACCGCTGATGCTCCGCTGCCAGAGCGTATTGCCTTTCATATTATTGCTCTTTTGCCTTTCCGTTCAGGGAAGGACTGCTGCAACGGCAGACAGTACATCACTACCTGGGAATGTGCAAAGAGAATTAGATCTCAGCAGGCAAAAAGATGATCTCACTTCCTGGTTGTATGCGCGTATCGATTACGCAGAAGCCGCTCCCGCAGCGCGGATCAGCTTCCTGATGAACACGCAGAAAGAAGCCTGGCGCAGCTATCGAAATTTACCGGAAAGGCAGGCCTGGTTCAATTTGCTCATCCTGCAAGGCTACAATCTTCTTCAAACCGGTAATATGCTGGCCAGCATCAAGGCTTATGAAAAGGCGATGCAGTTCTATGACGCCTATCCCATTGCAGACACAGATGAATATGTTGAGTACGTGCTCAAACCACTGGGTAATAATTATACAAGACTGGCAGATTATGATGCCGCTACTTTCATCCACCTGAAAACTTTACAAATTGTGAAGAAGGAAGGGAACGAAGCTGAAATGGCCGGTGTATATGCCAATCTCGCCACCTGCGCAAGATGGAAAAATGAACTTACGGAAGCCTCTGCGTATTGCAGGCTTGGACTGGATAACGCCGATGATCAAACGGCGCTTTATGGTTTGCTCCTGAATACCTATGCAGATATCATGTTGCAGGAAAGTAAAACAGACAGCGCACTGCATTTCAGTGAACGGGCAATTCACCACCTGAAAAACTGGAACAAATTATACAAGCATAACTCTCAGGCGCCCGGCTGGTATGCCGCTGCCCTGCAACTCAATGCAAGATTGCTGCTAGCCACGCATCATCCAGGCGAAGCCCTGCTTCGATGCAAGGAAGCGACGGATTTACAGAACCGTTATTTTCCTGATACAAAACAACGAGAAAAAGCGAAACTGGCTGTGCTGTCTGGTGATATCTTCTTTCAGGATAATCAGCTGCAACCCGCGCTGGACAGCTATCAACAGGCGCTTCAGTTGTTATTGCCTGCCTGGGATCCTGCCAGCCCCGATCAGCTTCCTCCGGACTCATTACTCTACTCCGAAAATACATTCACTGACGCTCTCGCCGGTAAAGCCGCTGTGATGGCTGCCATGAAATACAAAGACATTGCACTGGAACATTATTTCGCCGTGTTCCGTGCAGCCCGGAAATTACGCGAAGCCTTTTCCTACACCAGTTCCCGCATCAGGGACATGCAAATTCTGCGCGAACGCTCCGAAGCGGCAATGGCTATTGCCTGGGAACTACATTTGGGAACGAACGCATCCTCCCTGTACAAAGACCGGTTGTTACTGATCACAGAATTGAGTAAAGCACAGGTATTACAGGATGAAAGAATGATGCGATGGCAAATGCGTAGTAATATCAAATCAAATGATTCCCTTATGCTGCAACAGAAAAGATTGCAGGAAGCGGTGATCTACTATCAGCATGAACTGATGGATGCGGGGAAAGATGATAAGGCCAATATCAAATCACTGTTACAAACTGCCGAATACGAACTGGCCCTGCTGGGAAAACGTACTGGCAGAAAAAATTCGCAGTCCGCTGAAATACTCACCGTTCCTGCAATGCATCAGTTATGCAAGTCCCTACCTGATGGATTGACGATGATTAGTTTTTTCAATGGCAGGCAAAACAGTTACCTGATCCGTTTCGATAAGGAAGGTGTAAAAGATATACTTCGTGTTGCAGGATCAGACAGTCTCCGGGCGCCTGTTCTGCATTTTGTTTCGAAATGGTTTGGCAATGGCCCCAACGAAATGATCAACCAGCCTGATCAGTATTGCAAAGAAAGCTTTCTGTTATACCAGACCATTTTCGGAAAATGGAAGATGAATGATATCGATCGTTGCATACTACTGCCAGATGGTATTTTCAGCTACCTGCCATTTGATGCGATGCTAACAGGGGCCTGCACAGGGAAATCTGCCGGCAACTGGCCATTTTTCTTCAAGCAAACCATTTTGTCGCAGGCCTGGAGCCTGCAAACCTGGTACGATCAGCAGCAAACAAAATATCCTGCCGGTAATTTCGCAGGCTGGTTTGTGGGAAAAAGCAATAACCAGGCATTGCCGGCGCTGTCTGTTGAAAAAGAATTACAATGGTTAAAGGACCAGATCCCGGGAAAATATTACTCCAATGAAAGTGCTACCTGGACTGCTTTTCAGCAGGAGGTGGACAGCGCTTCCATATTGCATATCGGGGCACATGCCGTGGCTGCGCCCGGTGATCCATTTCCTTATTTACAACTATACGATCAGCCTTTTTATCTCTTCGATCTGCGGTATAAACATTTTGCACCCTCACTGGTATGGTTAGGTGCTTGTAGAACAGGTGATGGCAACCTGGTGGAAGGAGAGGGGATGAACAGCCTGAGCCGTGCTTTTGCTGCTGCCGGCGCAGGTGGTGTGGTGGCCGGTATGTGGAATATGAACGATAATGCTTCTGCCGAGATCATGCAGTTGTTTTACACACAACTGGCCAACGGCGAAAATGCCGCCACTGCATTGCACAATGCAAAAGAAGAGTACCTGCACAATCATCGCAGCAAGCAGGTATTGCAACTGCCTTACTACTGGGCAGGATTTACGTACAGCGGGCATTTGCAGCCTGTTGCGCTGCCATCTGAAATGCCGGCCTTCGCCTGGTTGATGGCTGGGATATGCCTGCTTACACTGCTCATTTTCTTCTGGATATTTTTCAAAAAGATTTACAAATAAATGGGACTGACTAAAAAGCTACCCTCTTAGAATTTCGGTNCCCGGCGAGTGAGCTTTATTCAGTCGCCTCTGGCGACGCGGTGTTCGCCGGAGGCGAACAAATACAAGTCACTCGCCGGGAGGCGAGCGACAACTCTCTGACCTTTTTAGTCAGCCCCGGACAATGAACAATACACCTGTCATGCGAAACCTTCGTTCACCACATCCATCACCTTGTACAGTTTTTCACCTGCGGGCATTTTCCAGGTTACGAGCTGTCCTTTTCGATAACCCAGTAATGCTGTGCCAATAGGTGCGAGAATAGAAACCTTTCCATCATTGATGGCGGCTTTCTCGGGCAATACCAGCATCAGCTCTATTACTTTGCCGGTTCGGTTGTCCTGTATGGTAACGGTGGAGTTTAAACGAATTACATCTGTTGGGAACTCATCTTTATTCAATACTGTTCCTTTGTTAAGTTCCTCTTTCAGTTTGTCTGCGTTTTTTTGATCGAAGAGATTCAGGTGCCCGCTACCCTTGATATAGGAGCTCAGCAACTGCACGTCTTCTTTCAGTAAGATCAATTCTTTCATTGCTGTAATATTTTTAGTTCAATAATGAATGTTTGCTGTTGGCGATGGCTGTTTTATGCAGTTTGTAGATATCGGCAAAACTGCGTGTGGTGAGCGCGTCGGTTCTCCGGAAGAACTTGTCTGCCGTTACTTCGCTGATGGTTTTGAAACCGCAGGCTTCCATCAGTTCTACTACCGCCTTGATGGTGTTGCCATGGAAGTTGGCTACTCGTTGTTTCTTATCCGTTATATCGATGCCTTTGTACAGTTTCGGATCTTGTGTGGCAACGCCAGCCGGGCATTTGCCGCTGTCGCATTGAAGGGCCTGCACACAGCCCAATGCGAACATCATGCCCCTGGCGCTATACACGGCATCTGCACCCAGCGATAATGATTTGAGGATATCGAAGCCGGTGATCAGTCTTCCTGATGCCAGCAACCGGATCCCATCTTTCAGATCGAATTCCTCAAGTGTACGGCTGGCAAAAGCCAGTGCATCATGCAGGGGCATACCGAGGTGGTCCGTGAATTCCAGTGGCGCTGCGCCTGTGCCGCCTTCGGCCCCGTCAATAGTGATGAAGTCAGGCAGGATGCCGGTGGTGATCATAGCGCGGCAGATCTCCCTGAATTCTTTCGTATTGCCGATACAGAGTTTGAAGCCTACAGGTTTACCCTCTGATAGCTTTCGCAGCCTTGCAATGAACCACAGCAATTCCTGTGGATTGTTGAATGCGCTGTGGGCAGGAGGGGACGCTACCGTAGTATTCGGTTGTACATTCCTGATAGCAGCGATCTCTTCCGTGTTCTTGGAGGCGGGCAGGAGACCTCCATGACCTGGCTTAGCGCCCTGGCTCAGTTTCAATTCGATCATCTTAACCTGTGGCTTCAGTGCATTCTCACGGAAAAGTTCATCCGAAAAATTGCCTGCCAGGTCGCGGCAGCCGAAATAACCGGTTCCGATCTGCCAGATGAGGTCGCCGCCCATCAGGTGATAATTACTGATTCCGCCTTCGCCGGTGTTATGGGCAAATCCGCCGATACGGGCACCTTCGTTGAGGGATTCCACAGCCGTCTTACTCAGCGCGCCATAGCTCATGGCGCCGATATTGAGGATACTGGCATGATAAGGTTGTGAGCATTGGTGATTACCGATCCAAACACGGAGATCCTTGTCCTGTACCGTAGTGGGGTAGAGTGAATGCGCCAGCCATTCGAATCCGGGCTGACCGGGATCTGCCTGCATTCCAAAGGCCACGGTTTGCTTTTCATTTTTGGCGCGCTGGTATACGATTGAACGCTGACGCCGGTTGAAAGGCCTTCCGTCCAGGTCCGATTCAAAAAAATATTGTCTCAGTTCTGGTCTCACTTTTTCGGAGAGATAACGGAAATACCCGATCACCGGGTAATTGCGAAGCACGGCGTGCTTCTTTTGAATTCGATTATAAATGGCAAGCAACAATAAAGGAAGGGCTACCAGCAATACGAGCCAGGATTCACCGCTGAGGTAAACCTCCTGCAGCAGGACCACATTTGCAATTGCCAATAGCGCAATAATACCGCCGCTCGCCGAAATCCCAGATTGATTTCGCGACATAGCAATACCATTTTAACTGAAGTAAATTTGTGTACAGGAAAGCTCCCCGGGTCTGCTGGTCTGCAACAGATCAGGCCGGGGGATAAGTATTAAAGTCTTTAAACGAGGAGAAATAATACAGTTTCTGTGCAAATCGTGGACTCTTCACACTTGCATGAATGCAATAGTGATGCGCCTGCGTACTTCTGGATACGCGCACTGCTACAGAATGCCTGCATGATATGGTGAATGAATTGTTCAAGTAGTACAAATATAACTTTTAAAGCCATTCTTCCAAATGAACAGCACTTTACTAAGGAGATTTTAACCTTCTGTATGGAAAGGTCACTGCAATTCTTCGAATACGCCAGTGCGTTTGTTCTTGCGCACATTATCCCAGTTGAAATATCTTCCGTTCATGCAGATATAAACACCGTGAGGCAATGTTTGTGCAAAGGCCATGGCGCCGCCGAGATTGAAGAACCCATCGGATGAACCGAATTTATAAGGGATCATGGCGCCGGTGATCACAATGGTTTTGTCTTTCACTTTTTCGGCCAGCACTTTGGCAGTAACGGTCATGGTATCTGTGCCATGCGTGATCACGATCTTCTCTTCAGGAGAATTGCGCACCTGGTGGGCAATAAGTTCACGGTCTTCATCCGTCATCAACAAACTGTCTATCATCATCAGCGTGCGTACCGTTGTGTCCAGCGTGCTGCGTGCACGTTGCAACATTTCAGGAAGATGGGTTTCCTTGAAAAACAATTCTCCGTTCAATTCATTGTATTCCTTGTCGAAGGTTCCGCCGGTAATGAAGATTCTGATAGACATGAGCAAGGTGTTTGTGGTGGGCAAAATTAAAGTACTGGAATAAAAAAGTCCAGTCGAATTTGATAGCTCCCTGCTGATATCCATGGAGTTAGGCTCTCTGTATAACCAAAAGGCCCCTTCGTTTGAAAAACTGTAATAAACCGGGGTTGTTACCGAAGAAAATTCAGGAAAGGGGGCTGATAAATCGAAAGCAGTCAGCGCCGGGTTCTCAAATACGAAATGGGGAGAGAGTCAGTATTTACACTTTTTTATCTCAAAAAAAGTACAAAAATGAACATACACAGGTTTGATCGGTACTGAAATAAAGTACTAAAGGTCATAATGCAGCTGCTTTTTCATACTAATGGCTTTCTTTACATTTCTCAACAGACTATGGAAAGAGATCCAAGGTACAAAGCAGTTAAACTGATGGTGGAAAGCGGACAGATAACTTTATTCAATGAAATGTTCCGTATCATCCCAAAAAGTGTAGTGGCAGCGGATTTAGGAAAGCAGAACATCCGCTTCACCATGCTCATGAACCGTATTGAAAGGTTTACACTGAAGGACCTGTTCCTGCTGGGCAGGTTCTTTGAGCTTGATGAGCGCAAGATCTTTGAACTTGCGTACAAGCAGTACCTGCAGCAAAAAAAACAAAAGAGCATATAGATCACCGTTAGTAGAAAGAACTATTCGCACCAATCTTAACCATTAACCAAATCCTCCGGCGGCCGGAAGCGCTGGCAATCGCGAACGATTAGTAGCCTTACAAAAAAGATACAGGGGTCGGTTTCCGGCCCCTGTTTTGATTTTTACAGGGTGCGGCCAGTCGCTCGCCTCCGGCGAGTGACTTCTAATTGTTCGCCTCCGGCGAACACTGCGTCGCCGGAGGCGACTAAATAAAAGTCACTCGCCGGAGGCGAGCGACTGGCCGCACCCTGATTCAGTTCCGGGAATTCATTAATATTGCAGCCGGTAGACATGCATAATTCATTGTGTGCAACTTACCCTCTCAATTGAATGCTGAAAAGTCTGACTGCCATATCGGATCCCGGGTCCCTGCAAATGCGGCGCTATGCCCGCTGTTTCACCGCTCTCATCACCGGATGCCTGACACTCCTTCATATTACTGTATATTCCCAGGGCCGGCGGGTGGACAGCCTCCGCGAAATTCTAAAGACCTCCGGTCTCCCGGACTCTCAAAAGATCCTTCACCTCAATCAACTCGCATTCTGGCTCAATCGCGATTCCACCAATGAAGCCCTGGTTTATTCCAATGAAGCCTACCTGCTTTCGCTCAAAACAAATAACCAGCCTGCACAGATCGCATCCCTGCTCAATCTCTCCGAAGGTTACCTGTACAACGACAGCTATGAACAGGCCCTCGAATACGGCTTCGCAGCCCTCGATCTCAGCAGGACTCTCAAAAGTGATCCCGATATCGCCAACGCCTATACCAATCTCGGCTGGATCTTCTACGATACCGAGAACGGGAACTTCGCCCTTCAATACCACCGCGATGCCCTGGCCCTTCATCGGAAACTGGGCAATAGAAGCAGGGAAGCCACTTCGCTCAATGCCATCGGCCTCGTATTTCAATTGAAGAACGAATACGATTCCGCCCGCAAATATTTCGATCAGAGCCTTCAAATGGCCCGTGCGGAAAATATTCCCGGCACCATCAGCGCCGCATATAATAATATAGGTATCTGTGAAAATGCCAGGGGACGATATAAAGAAGCCGTCAACTTCTTCCGGAAGGCGCTGGAGATCGATTCTCTCCGGAACCACACACCGCTCAGCCAGGCAGAAACCCTCAACCAAATGGCTTACTCCCTGCTGATGCTGAAAAACTATCAGGAGGCCGAAGCCATGTTGAAGAGGTCCCGAAACATGATCGAGAGCGCCACTTCCAATACCAAAAAAGAAAAGATCCTCGATAACCTCAGCATTTCCTCGCAACTTTACCGGGCCCTGGGCAATTACAGGCAGGCTTTCACTGACCTGCAGGAATACACAAATGTGCGCAACCAGATCCTGACGAGAAGTAAGAGCGACGCCATCGCTGCCCTAAAAACAAAAAAAGAAACACAGGAAAAAGAAACTGAGATCCGGGAACTGGCCGCCGAAAAACAATTGCGTTCCTTTCAGCGGAACGTATTGGCCCTTTGTATCGTGCTCATCATCATCATCGGTATACTTTTCTATTCGAAACTGAAGCAAAAACAGAAAAAGGAAAAAGAGCTGGAGGAGATCAAACAGGCGCTGATCCGTAAGGACCTCGACAATACTCTCCTGGAAAAAGCCTCCCTCCAGGATAAGCTTAAATACAAGGATGCAGAACTGAAGAATTATGCCCTGTTCATTTCCCAAAGGAATGAAATGGTCCGAAGCTTCATCGAAGATCTTTCTGACCTGAAACTGGAAGGAGAAGGGAAGAAAGAAAGCTTCATCAGGTTCAATAAAATGATCCAGAAATTCCAGCACGACCTCGATATCAACAAAGACGCGCAGGATTTCAACCTGTCAGTAGATGAGATCCATAAAGACTTTTTCTTTAACCTCCTGCAGAAATATCCAGAGCTCACTGAAAATGAGAGAAGACTTTGTGCACAGATCCGGCTGAACCTTTCCATCAAAGACATCGCTTCACTCAATAATATCTCCGTAAAATCAGCCGAAATGGCCCGTTACCGCCTGCGCAAACAGTTCAACCTGGAACATGGTGATAACCTCAATGAATTCCTGAAGCAATTTTAACTAGCTGATTATCAAATGTTTTTTCGCCTTGTAGAGGTCAAATAGAGGTAGCCTGAAAGCTATTGTAGATGCTGTTTTGATGGGTTTCAGAACAGTCCTGGGTATTTTCATTGCACCAATTCAAAATCCCCTAAGGGCTCTCTTTTGAGACAATTAAACTTCAAAAAAAGCAACATGCAAATGCTAAAACGATTGCTACAGAAATTGACGCTTATGTGCCTTCTGCTGGCTGGCTGGCTATTCGCTTCCGCTATGCCCCGCGACTGGACCATCAAAGGTGTGGTGACCGACAAAAATGGTAACCCCGTAGAAGCGGCTTCCGTTTCCGTGAAAGGAGACACCCGCGGAACGAAAACGGATGCGCTCGGAAAATTCCAGCTCAGCGTTCCTGAAAATGCAACCCTGGTGATCACTGCCGTTGGATATGCTTCCACGGAAATAAAGATCACCGAAGAAAAAGAGATCAAAGTAAGTCTCGAACCATCCGCCAGTAACCTCAACGAAGTGGTTGTGGTAGGTTATGGCACCCAGAAAAAAGGCGATCTTACCGCCGCCATCTCCACAGTGAACGCCAAAAACCTGGAAAAACAACCTACCGCCAACCTGGGTACGATGTTACAGGGACAGGCCGCCGGTGTGATCGTATCCTCCGGTTCGGGTAACCCTGCCGGTAACCCTTCTATCGTTATCCGCGGTATGAACAGTATCAATAACGATAAACCCCTTTACGTAGTGGATGGAATTCCCCAGGATGATTCATATGATCTCAATCCAAACGATATCGAAAGTGTTAATATCCTGAAAGATGCCTCCGCATCCACTATCTATGGAGCCCGCGCTGCCGGCGGTGTGATCATCATCACCACCAAAAAAGGAAAAGGCGGCGAGCCAAGAGTGAACTTCAGCGGCTTCTTCGCGCAGCACAAACTCAATAACAATATCGATCTGCTGGACAAAGTATCCATGAACAAAGTGGTGAGGCAGGCGTACGCCAATGATAGTGAAACGCCTCCCTTATATGTGATGGATGATAACAAATACGGAAATACCAACTGGCAGGACGCGTTCTTCAAAACCGGTACTGAACAGAAATATGATGTGGACGTCTCCGGTAGTTCCGATAAGATCAGCTACCGCCTGAGTTATGGCCACTGGGAACACAATGGCACAGTGATCAATTCCGGCGCTAAACGCGATAACATCCGCCTCAACAGCGATATCAAATTGCTCAACAACCGCCTGAAAATCTCACCGATCCTCAGCTATACCAAATTCAACAACAAGAATTTTGGTGATGCCAATACCGATGGCAATGCGGGCTATTCCGAGATCATGTATCTCTACGAAGCCCTGCCACATATCCGCATCTACGATCCTGCTTCCCCAAATGGTTATGCGAAACCTGAAGCTGAACTCGGTTCCGGCAACCCGGTTGGAGAGCGCATGCTTTCTGACAACCGCAGTAACGACGATTACCTGCAGATCAATGTGAGCGCAGATCTCAAATTGTGGAAAGGATTGTCTTACACCCTCAACGTTGGTAAGAACTTCACTAACCAGTATGAGTATTCGCAAACACAGGCTTATGATTTCGGGGCTCAGGCATTCAACCAGTTCCCCAGCCGTTCCGAATCCAGGGGACGGATCGAATATTCCGTATTCACACATTTGCTCAACTATGAAAAGAGCTTTGGTGATCATACCCTCAAAGCCATGTATGGTTTCTCACGCGAGAAAAAAGTGAGCACCGGCACAAGCGGGGCAGGCAATCACCTGAGCAGCCCACTGATTGAAGCCTTGAGTGGCCTCATCATTGAGGGCTCGGGCGATTACATCCGCGCCAACGGATGGAATTTCAGCAATACGCTGCAATCCTTCTTCGGCAGGCTTAACTATAGCTACAACGATAAATATTTGTTGCAGGGAAGTGTTCGCCGCGACGGATCATCACGCTTTGCTCCTGAACATCGATACGGAACTTTCTGGTCAGCATCCGCCGGCTGGAATATGCACAGGGAAAACTGGTTCAATATTTCCTGGATCGATGAGCTGAAACCACGTGTGAGCTATGGCATTGTGGGTAATCAGAATATTTCCAATTTCCAGTACCTGGCCAGGATCTACCTGCTGGGCAGCAGCAATGTGCTGAATTATCCTTTCGGTCCCAAAGCCAGTCAGCAGGTATACATCGGCGCTATCTCCAATGCTTTCGCGAATAATAATATCAAATGGGAGCAAACAGGAACATTCAATGCCGGTCTGAACTTCAGCCTGCTGAGGAACAGACTGAGCGGTAGTTTCGATTATTTCAAATCACGCACGGAAGATATGCTGGCTGAAACCCCCATCCCGTCTTCATCCGGTATTACACAGTTCCCGCTCACCAATATCGCCACTATGGAGAATAAAGGTTGGGAATTATCGCTCACCTACCGTCAATCCAGTGCTTCCGGCTTCTCTTTTGATGTAACTGGAAACGTATCACACAGTCAGAACAAGATCATCCGTCTCGGCTACGATGAAGGCGTGATCCAGGATGGCGCTGTTGATTACACCAACCGCACTACCACCCTGACCAAAAAAGGAATTCCTCTTGGCAGCTTTTATCTTTATCAAACTGCCGGTATTTTCCAGAACCAGGGAGAGATCGATGCGCACAAGAACAAGGATGGCGATCTGCTTCAGCCCAATGCCAAACCCGGCGACCTGAGATTTGTAGACGTTAACGGAGATGGCAACCTGGATGATGGCGACAAAGTGCTGATGGGAAGTTCACTTCCTGATCTCGACTTCGGTATCAACTTTAATGCTTCCTATAAGAATTTCGACCTGAGTCTTTTCTTCAACGGAAAAACAGGACTGAAGATGTACAACGGTGCAAAGATGTTCCTCTACCGTTTCTTCCGTTCTGCCGATCTGACCAATGCATGGACGCCGGAGAATCCCAATACAGGCGTATTCCGCGCTTCCAATTCGGATGAGAACCTCAACCAGCGTGTGAGCAACTACTTCCTGGAAGATGCGTCTTTCCTTCGCCTGCGCAATATCCAGATCGGTTATACAGTGCCGTCAGACCTGCTGAAAAAAGCATACCTCAGCAAACTGCGCATCTATGTGGGCGCCTACAACCTGTTCACCATCACCAATTACACAGGCTTCGATCCGGACCTTACCAGCACCGGCATTTTCAGCCGCGGGGTAGACAGGGGCTATTATCCCATCAGCCGCTCCTTTGTGGCAGGTATCAACCTCGGATTCTAACGCTAACCTTCAAAAAAGAGAAAAATGAAAAAATATAAAATGGTATTGCTGGGCATCGGCATCAGCGCTATGAGCCTCAATGCCTGCTCCGATAAATACCTGGACCTTCAGGACAAACAAAGTCTCAACGAAAATACTTTCTGGTCCACGCGCGACCACGCCAGATGGGGCATCACCGCTGCCTATGCCGCCCTTCAGGGACATGATGGCTCCATGTGGACTTTCTTCGAACAGGTGTACGTTGGCCTCACATACAAGAGCGATGAAGTGGACAACAATAAAAATGAACCCTACGGAAAAGAACTGGCAGCCTTCATCAACGGTCCGGAAGAAAGCAGCACCTGGAATATCTGGGCAACCTGCTACGCGGGTATCGGCCGCGCCAACCAGGTGATCGGGAATGTTCCGCGCATCGGAGACATGACCGATGAAGAAAAAGCACAGGTGATCGGTGAAGCAAAATTCCTGCGCGCCCTGAATTATTTCACACTCGTGAACGGATTCGAGAATATTCCCCTGGTACTCACTTTCGAAAAGGATATCACCAAACTGCGCGTTCCGCAGGTAAAACCAGCAGAGATCTGGGCCCAGATAGAAAAAGATCTGAAAGAAGCGGAAGCTGTGCTGCCACTGGATTATAATGATATCAACATGCAGGGCCGCGCTACCCGTTATGCAGCCAAAGCCCTGCTGGGTAAAGCTTATCTCTTCCAGGAAAAATGGGCCGATGCCGAAACCAAGCTCAACGAACTGTACAATAAGTTCAGCCTCCTGCCCAATTATGTTGATAATTTCAACGGCAAATCAGAGAACGGACCTGAATCCATTTTCGAAATTCAATTCAGCGGCGACCGTACGGTTACTGATGAACGTCACCCTTTCAATTTTGAACTGCGCCCTGCAGCCCTCGATGGATGGGATGAAATGACGCCATCCGACTGGCTCTTCGAAGAATTCAAAAAAGACCAGAAACCTGGCGGTGGCTACAGTGACCGTGTATACGGAAGCATCTTCTTTGATGATCCCAATTCTTCCATGTACGATCTCAGCGTGCCTGCCAACCTCGTTCCTTATTCAGCAGTGAAGGCTGACCTCCGAATGCCTTATTATTTCACCAAGTACACTTATCCCACAGACAGGGGAGGGAACTACACAGGCGTCAACATCTCCGTGATCCGCTATGCTGATGTACTGCTGATGTTAGCCGAAGCGATGAATGAGAACAACAAAACAGATGAAGCGATCGGACTGATCAATGAAGTGCGTACACGCAGTCATGCTGAAGAACTTCCCACCGGCGCTTTCACCAAAGACCAGCTGCGTACGCAGATCCGTCACCACGAGCGACCCGTAGAGCTCAGCATGGAATGGGGTATCCGCTGGTTCGACCTCGTTCGCTGGGGCCGTGGCAATATTGCCAAAGAATCCGTGAAAACAACACTCAGCAATCATAACAAGCCTTTCGCCAATAATTTTGATGACAGGAAGCATGTGCGTTTTGCCATCCCTCAATCGGAGCGCAACGCCAATCCTTTACTGGACCAGAACTTTGGTTACTAGGCAGTCTTCTGAAAGCGCGTGGCCGGGCAAACAGGTCGCGCGCTTCTTTTCCCGCATTACATGTGAAAACTGATTAAGACGATCATGCAAAAAAAGGTATTATCTCTCCTGCTGGCTGCAATGCCGTGGATGGCCATTGCGCAATCAACGAACAATGACTGGGAAAATCCCACCGTCCCTTCTCTCAATACTGTTACTCCCCACGCCTGGTTCATTCCCTACAATAATGAGCACGCTGCCATTCAGCAGCAACCCTCCACCAGCATCCTTTCGCTGGATGGAATGTGGAAATTCCATATCGTCAGCAAACCATCCGACAGGCCCACTGATTTCTACAAAAAAAATTACGATGTAAGTAAATGGTCTGAGATCCCTGTGCCAGCCAACTGGCAGACCGTCGGAAAAGACAGTTACATTTTTACAGATGTGGAATATCCTATTAAAGTAAACCCGCCTTTTGTTCCTCAGGACTTCAATCCTGTAGGTTCCTACAAACGCAGTTTTCAGCTTCCTGCCGGATGGAAGGGACGCGATGTGTTCCTCCGTTTCGGCGCCGTCAATTCTTTTTTCTATTGCTGGATCAACGATCACTACGTAGGATTCAGTAAAGACAGCAAAACCCCTGCTGAATTTGATATTACTCCTTATTTGAAGTCAGGTCCCAACTCCGTGTCTGTACAGGTGTTCCGCTTCAGCGACGGTACTTACCTGGAGGGACAGGACATGTGGAAACTCAGTGGAATCGAGCGTTCCGTTGAACTGATCGCCAGGCCGAAACTGGCAGTCTATGATTTCTTTGCCAAAGCCGGACTGGATGCCAGTTACACAAATGGAGTTTTTGATTGTACCCTTACCCTCAACCGTAATCCTGTTACTCAAAAACAAATTGCCTTACAGGTGAAGGTCCTGGATGAAAAAGGCAACCTGGTTTTCCAGCAAAAACAATTTTCCGATACCGGGCGCAACTACCGGTTCAGAACAGCATTGAAAGATGTAAAAAGATGGACCGCCGAAACGCCGTCCCTTTACACCATGGTGGTGAACAGTTTCGATAAAAATGGAAAACTGACCGAGAGCTTCGCGCACCGCATCGGTTTCCGGACTGCAGAAGTGAAGCATGGGCTCTTCCTCATCAATGGCGTTCCCGTAAAGATCAAAGGAGTGAACCGCCATGAGCACGATATGTTCACCGCCAAAGTGATCAATAAGGAAAGCATGCTGCGTGATATCAAAGTGATGAAGGCTTTCAATATCAATGCAGTCCGAAACAGCCATTATCCCAATCGTGAAGAATGGTACCAGCTCTGCGATCAATACGGCATCTACCTGGTGGATGAAGCCAATATCGAATGCGATGGCATGGACTTCCACGAATTGAAAACGCTCTCCGATAAACCTGAATGGAAAGCCGCGTATCTCGACAGGACCCGCCGCATGTTTGAACGCGACAAAAATTTCACCAGCATCATCACCTGGAGCCTTGGTAATGAAAGCCGCTTCGGCGAGAATTTCATCGCTACCTACCAGTTCCTGAAAGCAAATGATGATACCCGTCCGGTTGAATACGATGAGGCCCGCGACAATCCTTACACCGATATCATCACCCCTATGTACCGCGGTATCCATGTGTTGCAGGAATATGTGAAAGAATGGCGTAGCCGGCCCTTCATCCTCTGTGAGTATGCGCATATGATGGGCAATGGTGGGGGGAACCTGAAAGCCTACTGGGACCTGATCTATAGCAACCAGCAATTACAGGGAGGATTCATCTGGGATTTCTCCGATCAGACTTTTGAAAAGAAGGATGCAGCTGGTCGATCCTTCTGGGCATATGGCCGCGATATGGGAAATGTAGGCGCCACCAGCGATACAAGCTTTTGTGCCGATGGTTTGTTCGATGCAGCACGTCATCCGCATCCGCAGGCATATGAATTGAAAAAAGTGTACCAGCCTGTTAGTTTCAGCACTGTTGGTTTAAGCGCCAATTCCATTCAACTTACCAACCGGACAGATTTTACCAACCTGAATGCTTATACGCTGTTCTGGTTCATCAAGGCTGAGGGGCAGGTGGTGGCTTCCGGTTCAGCGCCAATTCAGGATATCAAGCCGCATCATTCAGGCGATATTGAACTGGCAATTCCCGGCTTCACCCGTCAACCCAATACAGAATATTTCCTCACTGTGGAAGCAAGAACAAATAGAGCTTCAGCAATGCTTCCTGCCGGACATATTGCAGCCTGGGAACAATTCAAACTGCCCAAATTTGTTGCTGCAAAACAGGAAAAAAAGTATACACAGGCACTGGGTCGGCAAGAGGCCAATGGGCTGTTAGAGATCGGTAATGGAATATTCAAAGCAGGCTTCGATCAGCGAACAGGCTGGCTGACACAATACCAGTTTGCTGGTACGGAAATGCTGAAAGATGCACTTTTACCGCATTTCTGGCGTGCTCCCACAGACACTGATATCGGTAATAGCATGCAGATCCGTTGCGCGGTATGGCAGGATCCTTTACAGGGTGCGAGACTGGATTCTTTCAATGTAGAAAAGCGAAATGAATACGAAACCATCATCACTACTGTTCACTTTTTTCCCGCGATACATGCGAATTATAAAGTGCAATACCTGGTGAGTGCAGACGGGGATGTGCAAGTGAAGGTGCAAATGAAAGCCGGCAACAATAATCTGCCGGAAATGCCGAGATTTGGTATGCGTGTTCTGTTGCAACCCGGTTTCAACAAAGTGACCTGGTTCGGACGCGGACCCTTTGATAATTACGATGATCGCAAAACCGCTGCGGGTATCGATCTGTACAGCATGCCGGCAGATTCCCTCTTCCATCCATATCCCCGTGCACAGGAAAGTGGCTACAGAACGGATGTTCGCTGGATGGGAATGCAGAATAAGGAAGGACTCGGTCTCATGGCCATCGGTGCGCCCACTATCAGTACCGGTGTATTGCATTTCGATATGCAAAAACTGGAATTCGACAGAAATGCAAAAGAGAACAACCATGGTGGCAGTATGAGCAATGATCCGCTGATCTGGTGGAATATCGATTACAAACAAATGGGTGTAGGCGGCGATAACAGCTGGGGCGCCAGAACACATGCCGCTTATATGTTGCCATATATGGATTACGGATACACTTTTACGTTACGACCCATCCGGCCCTCTGATAAACTGAATGAAAAAGCAAAATAATGTACAGAAGTGTATTATACTTTTTACTGATAACAACGATCAGTGCTCAGGCACAACGGGACCAGTTCCCGGATGTGCTTGATCTGCGTAATACCGTGCTGAAGCCCCGGGCTATCGGACCTTCCGTATTCAGCGATCTCGGCGCCTGGCATGCTTACGCATTGCCAGCTGACAAAGCTGATTATGGTGGCTTTACCGGCCCCTTGCTGATGGATATGGATGGTAAATGGCTGGGTAATGGTTTCGCCAGATTGCTATTACTGGAAGAAGGCAAACAACTGGACCTCTCCACTGCAAAAGCCAGTTTGCATTATTACCCGGGTATGCTGGAGCAAATACTGGAAAAAGAAGATCTGAAAATAAGGATACAGCTCATCTTTGTTTCCAATCGCGAAGCAATGATCAATACAAGCATCACCAATCTGTCTGATCAGCAACGCAGCATCACACCTGTGTATGAAGGATTGGCATTTGGTAAGGATATTGAACTGAAGGGAGAAGGAAATACTGTGCAGGTCAGTTTTACAAAAGCACAACAAATGTTCCGCTTGCATTTACCGGAAGCATTGCAATGCAATATTATTCGCCGGGACAGTAGTTATACCGCCATTGCACAACCGATAACCATCGGAAAGGGCGCCACAATTTCCTGGAACAGGGTAGAGGCATTCTATCCATCTGTCAATCATACACCGGAATCTGCATTTCCTGATTTTGACACAGCTTTCCAAAAAAATAAACAACGCTGGAATACTTATCTGAACAACTATTTTATTGGCAGTCCTGGTCTGAATGATCAGGAAAAAAGACTGGCGGTAAAAGCCATCGTTACCCTGATCACCAACTGGCGAAGCGCTTCAAAAGACCTGTTGCACGATGGTGTTTTTCCCTCCGTCAATTACCAGGGTTTCTATGGCGTGTGGAGCTGGGATAGCTGGAAGCAGGCAGTGGGACTGTCTTTGATCGATCCTCGGATTGCAATGGATAATATCCGCTGCATGTTCGATTACCAGGATGATGAAGGAATGGTGCCTGATTGTATTTACAGCAACAAATCGGAAAACAATCTCCGCGATACCAAGCCGCCGCTCGCTGCCTGGGGCGTATATGAAGTGTACAAACAGGCCCCCGACAAAGCCTTTCTCCAGGAGATGTATGATAAACTGGTCCGTTATCATCGCTGGTGGTATGCCAATCGGGATCACAATAAAAACGGACTTTGCGAATACGGTTCAACTGACGGAACCCGCATTGCTGCAGCCTGGGAAAGTGGAATGGACAATGCTGTGCGCTTCGACAGCGCCGTGATGTTGCAAAACAATACAACGGCCTGGAGCCTCAACCAGGAAAGTGTTGATCTCAATGCCTACCTCTTTCGTGAAAAATTATACCTCGCAGATATTGCCCTTGAACTTGGTAACAAAACTGCTGCAAAGCAATGGAAGCGGGAAGCGGCTGCGCTGAAACCTCTGATCAATAAAGCATTCTATGATGCTACCCGAGGTTTCTACTATGATCAAAGAATGGACAAGTCCGGTTATATTTCCGTAGACGGCCCTGAAGGGTGGATCCCGCTATGGGCGGGCATCAGCAGCAAACAGCAGGCTGCTGCTGTGAAACAGAAAATGCAAAACGAAACAATCTTCAATACACTTGTTCCATTACCTACGCTGAACGCCAGCCATCCCGCTTTCGATCCGATGAATGGATACTGGCGCGGACCTGTATGGCTTGACCAGTTCAACTATGGGATCGATGGATTGAAGCAGTACGGCTATCATGAACTTGCTGCTCAGCTGGTATATAAATTATTGAAGAACGGAGAAGGTATTTTGTCGGACGCGCCCATTTGCGAGAACTATCACCCCCTGACCGGGAAAGGGCTGAATGCAAAGAATTTCAGCTGGTCGGCCGCACATCTTTTACTATTATTAAAGTCCAGATAACACATGAGATTTTCTACAGACGCAGTGAACCTGCTCGTAAAGCAGTATTTCGGGATTGCCGGTAAGGCAACAGATCTGAGTGGATATGATGAATGGAATTATCTCATCACCGCCAATGATGGAAAACGGTACGTTTTCAAAGTAGGAACAGATCAGCATGGTGCGGCATTCCTGCGGGCGCAGGTAAAGATCACGGAACACCTGGCGCTTACCTCGGTGGGGTCGAGATTGCAGCAGCATTATCCGGCTATCGATGAACAGTTGAAAATGGTGCCGGTGCTGATCGATGGAAAACGATACTATCTCCGCCTGCTCAACTTCCTGGAAGGAAATTTTTGGGCGGCATCAACAGTCCGTCCGGGCAGTCTTTATGCTGATCTCGGGAATTTCCTGGGAACGATGGACCGCCATCTCAGCACCTTTTCACACCCGGCTATGCACCGGCGTTATACCTGGGATATCAGCATGGCGCCCGATGCCAACAGGAAATTGAAATACATCAATGACCCGCATCAAAAGCGGATTGCAGGTTATTTTCTCCTGCAATTCGATACAGAAGTGCAACCTGTACTGAGTTCCCTGAGGCATGCTTATGTGCACAATGATGCCAATGATTACAATCTCCTGGTGACCAATGGAAAGATTTCCGGCCTCATCGATTTTGGCGATATGGTGTATACTGCCCTGATCAATAACCTGGCTGTAGCCTGCACTTATGCCATGTTTGATGCGAAGGACCCATTGCATGCAGCATCACTGGTGGTGGGCGGCTACCACAAAGCTTACCCGCTTACTGAACAGGAAACTGACCTGTTGTACTGGCTTATCGCTGCCCGGTTGTGCATCAGCGTTGCTGAATCGGCCATGAATACGGCCAATGGCAGCACCAATGAACATCATTTCGTTACGGAAAAGTCCGCCTGGGAATTACTCGAATACCTGATCCAATGCAATCCTGTAAAAGCGCAGGAAGCATTCAGAAAAGCCTGTGGATTTGCGTCCATTATTTCCGAAAATGATTATTCAGAACTGCTGGCCGAAAGGAAAAAATATATCGGACGCAATCTTTGTATCAGTTATGATCAACCGCTGAAGATCACACGCGGCGCATTGCAATATCTGTATGACGACAAAGGAGGAACTTATATCGATTGTGTGAACAATGTAAGCCACGTAGGGCACTGCCATCCTGTGGTTGTGCGCCGTATGCAGCAACAGATCGCGAGGCTCAATACCAATACGCGTTACCTACACGATGGGCTGGAAGAATATGCCGCTGCGCTCACCGCCACATTGCCTTCCAGGCTGAAGGTCTGTTATTTCACCAACTCCGGCAGTGAGGCCAATGACCTGGCCATCCGCATGAGCCGTCATTTTACGAAACAGGAAGATGTGATAGTGCTGGACCATGCCTACCATGGTACTTCCACTGTGGCTATCCAGATCAGCCCCTATAAATTCGATGGCAAAGGTGGGGCCGGGCAGCAGCCCTGGGTGCACAAAGCCATCTCGCCGGATCTTTACCGCGGGCAATACCAGTACGGCGATCCCAAAGCAGGTGAAAAATATGCAGCGGATGTGCAGCGCATCATTGCTGAATTGAAACAGCAACATAAGGCCCCGGCTGCATTCATCTGCGAAACCTTACTGGGTGTAGGCGGACAGATCCCCCTGCCTGATAACTACCTGCAATCCGTATACGCATACGTGAAAGCTGCGGGCGGCGTTTGTATTGCTGATGAAGTACAGGTGGGATTCGGCAGGGTAGGAGAGCAATTCTGGGGTTTCCAGTTGCAGGAAGTGGAACCGGATATCGTGGTGCTGGGCAAACCTATCGGTAACGGGCACCCGCTGGCGGCAGTTGTGGTTACGGAAGAGATTGCCAATGCTTTCGATAATGGAATGGAATACTTCAATACTTTCGGCGGCAATCCGGTGAGCATGGTCACCGGTTCTGCAGTTCTAAATGTAATAAAGGATGAAGCAATGCAACAGCAGGCGAAGGATACAGGCGATTACCTGTTGCAGTTACTGAAAGACCTGATGCTTAAACACCAGGTCATTGGGGATGTGCGCGGACATGGATTGTTCGTGGGGGCTGAGTTGGTGAAGGACAGAACAACCAAGGAACCGGCTGTTCCCGAGATCGACCAGGTAGTGCAGGCGATGAAAGCAAGAGGTTTTCTTCTTAGTACCGATGGTCCTTTGCACAATGTGCTGAAAATAAAACCACCACTGGTATTCACCCGTGAAAATGCCTTGCAGATGGTGCAGCAGCTCGATGCTGTATTATCGGCTATGCATTGAGGTTATCGATCATAAAGCAGGGGTTTTGCTGAAAGCGTTTCCAGTCGTTCAGCAGCCCCTGTTTTAGTTCCTGCAGGTCTGTATCCAGTTTGTAACGTTCGTGCAGGCTTTCCAGGCGGCAGATATGTTTGATCAGGTTGTAGCAGGCCGTGAGTTGCCCGGCTGCGATCACTTTATCTTTTTTCTCTTTTTGCTCTTCATCAAACCAGAGAGTGGTGCCCATCATTCTGGCTTCATCCACCAATTGCTGAACGGCCTTCGAAGGCATCAGTTCAGGCTTCATGCTATCCCACCAGCCGGCGTCTGCATCTTCCAGGTTCTTCAATCTCCTGACTTCATGCGCGCTGCTGAATTCATAGATCAGGCAGACCAATGCCCGGTTCTTCATAATGGGCTTGGACAATAAATGCTCGTATTGTCCTCTCCTGATCTGTTTCAGGAAGAGGTCGCTCACCAGCATCAGCGAGCTTTTCAATCTTTCGTTCACCATCGGCAACAGTTTGTTCAGGGGCAGCCGCAGGAAATAATCCAGGTAGCGGAATGCCACTGCCATCGATCCTTTATTTTCCTTTTGTGCTTTTTTCAGTTTGGCGTAACCGGTCCAGTAGAGCAGTGATAAAATAAAAGAAGGTATCAGCAGCAGGTAGCCTGCAATGGGGGCAATATTCAGCAGGATAGAAGCAATGCAGGCCAGCAGCAGGATATTGGAATATTTGCAGATATTGATCAGTCGCTGGATAGTGAGGAATCTCAATACATTCCCGGAACTACCATTGGGTTCCTGGTAGGGATCATTGAAGTAGCTGCTGACATCGCAGGAGAGGATCAGGTCGAAAGGGTGATGTTCTGTTTTCCTGTTTCCTGCCTTGCCGTTGAGGCGACGGCTGTCTTCCATCTGAACGGCCCGTAATCCCATATTGTCGCAGATGCCGCCATCCATCAATGCAAAGGTTTTGTTCTTAACAGACGCAATATCCAGTGGATTATTGTGTTCGTATTCCAGACCTTGCAGCATTTCATTCACATTGGTATTTCCTGCATGTACAAAATCGTTGGGGTAGAGAATAGGCTCGAAACCGCTGGGAAAGCAGCTGGAAGCAGCCACTACATCGCTCAGCTTGAGACGGCCTGCTGTATTATTATTGGAAAATTTCAGGTACCCGTTACCGTTACGAAGTACATGATGCCGGTGCGCATTGATCTGGAAATAGAAATTGATCCCATTGTTGAACTCAGTGGTATTGAAACAGACTTTTTCCAGGTGTGGTTTTACTTTCTCATGGTTGGCATCGGCTATCTCTCCCAGTGTTACATGATGGAAAAGCATTTTGTCGTATGCTTTCGCGAAAGCATTGATGAGATTGCGCTTCTTTTTGATGATAACTTTGCTGCCTTTTTCGTCCAGGAATTCACCGGAATCAGTCCAGTTTTTTTTGTCCCGCAATATCCCGAAAGCTTCCTGCAGCAATTGTTCGCCTTCCATTTTTTCACGAAGCTCCTGGTAGAAAGATGGAAAACTGTGCTGTGGATTGGTGTACAGGCTGCTTACATATCCCGCATTGGTAATGGATCCGCCGGAGGTGCTGGTGATGAAGCGAACCTTTTGAAGTAAAGACTTGTTTTGAAATGGTATCCGGTGAAGGTAGGAGAGTACGCCCAGTGAAAAGCTGGCTGCGCGGAACCCGCCACCAGAAAAGGTGAGCGCAATGGATTGAAGTGGTGTTTCAGGCTCAATGGTTGTGCATCCGTCGATGACCCTCAGCTCCAGGGGCTGACTCGTGGAGGGATTCATAGAAAATGGTTTGGATTCAGCCCGAAAAGTTACAGAAAATATTTGCTTAAAAACAAGGATATTTGATCACCTCAAATTCACCGATATGGCACAACTGATCACAGGCATTCATCACGTAACAGCTATCGCTTCCGACTCCCAGAAAAATGTGGACTTCTATACAGGTATACTTGGGCTGCGACTGGTAAAGAAAACGATCAATTTCGATGCCCCTGATGTGTATCATTTCTATTATGGCGATGAGGCTGGTAACCCCGGCAGTATCCTCACTTTCTTTCCCTATACAGGATTGGCGAGAGGCCGTCATGGCAAGGGAATGCTCAATACCACTACATTCTCTGTTCCAGCTTCGTCTATTGGTTACTGGGAAGAAAGACTGAAGAAATTCAACGTGAACTACAAGCCTGCCGAAGACCGCTTCAATATGGAGACCGTGATCTATTTTGAAGACAGTGATGGCCTGGGACTGGAGCTGGTGTTCAATGATACGGATAAGAGGCCAGGATTCTCCTATGGACAGATTCCGCCGGAACATGCCATCAAAGGCTTTTACAGCGTGGAGATCTGGGAAGAGGGCTATGAGCGTACAGCCGGACTGCTCACGGAGCAAATGGACCATCAGTTGATCGCTGAAAGAGGCAACCGTTTCCGTTTTGCAGCCAGCAATGCTCCCGGTAATTATGTAGACATCCTCTGTACACCGGACAGCCTTCGTGGTTTGGGCGGCAGCGGTACCGTGCACCATATCGCATTTGCAACGCCCGACAGGGAATCGCAAACCGCCGTTCAGAAAAAAATAATGGACCGTTCCCTTAATCCAACGCCGATCCTTGACCGAAATTATTTTACGAGTATCTATTTCCGTGAGCCCGGCGGTGTGTTGTTTGAAGTGGCCACTTCAGGTCCCGGCTTCGATGTGGACGAGGATCCTGCCCATCTCGGTGAAATGCTGAAACTGCCTCCGCAATATGAGGGGCGTCGCAGCAAACTGGAAAATGAACTGCCACCTGTATCACTTCATATCGATCAATATAAATAATTATGCATACAAAACAAGTGGTCACCGCTGGCAAACCTTTGTCTGAAGCGGCTTCGGCTATTATCATGATCCATGGCAGGGGAGCGGATGCATCCGGCATACTGTCGATGGCTGAATATCTTCCGGTACAGGAATTTGCACAATTGGCGCCGCAGGCTACCAATCATACCTGGTATCCTTATTCGTTCATGGCGCCCGTGGAAGAGAATGAGCCCTGGCTCAGCTCCGCTATCCAGGTATTGGATGAAGTGGTGATTGATATCGTGAGCGCCGGCATCAAAAAAGAGAATCTTTATTTTCTCGGTTTCTCGCAGGGCGCCTGTCTTACCCTGGAGTATACAGCACGCCGCGCCAACCGCTACGGAGGAGTGATCGCTTTTACGGGTGGACTGATCGGAGCCGATATCGATACCAGTAATTATGGCGGTGATTTCAACCAGACACCGATTTTCATTGGCAGCAGTGATCCTGATCCCCATGTGCCTGCCAGCCGGGTACTGGCATCCGCGGCCATCCTGCGCTCCATGAATGCAGCTGTAACCGATAAGATCTACAAGGGGATGGGACATACTATCAGTGAAGATGAAATAGAACAAGTGAAAAAACTCATGTTCAAATAATCGAAGGGAAAATGTAAATTAGGGTAGTCCAAAAACCGATCCCATGTCATCATTCCTTACCTGGTCCAAATTTTACACGAAAGAAGAAGCTGAGGAATTTGCAGCATTACTGGATGCGAACAATATTGTTTTCGATGCGGAGCGCTTGAGAGCCCCACTCGACAATATCTATCTGGGTGAAGATTCAGAACCGAAGTATGTTGTGAAAGTGAGGCAGCAGGATTTTGGAAAAGTGGAATCACTGGTGAATAAAGAAATGGAAAAACAGATAGATGATCTTCCTTCGGATTATTATCTTTTCCAGTTTTCTGATGAAGAGTTGCTGGAGGTTTTGCAAATGCCGGAAGACTGGAATCATCTGGACCAGACATTGGCAAAAAGATTACTACAGCAAAGAAATGTGAAAACGGACGGGCTGGCTGTTCTTTCTGTTTTCAACAAAGAAGAGATCGATGGTAAGGAAAGGATCAGTACAAACACCCTGGTAATTACCTATCTGCTGGCGATAATTTTCGCTATTGTCGGTATGCTGATGGGGGCGCTGATGATCACCGCCAAACGTACCATGAAAGATGGTTCCAAAATGCCATTATATGATAACTGGACTGTAAACCAGGGATGGATCGTGTTCAATATCGGACTGGTGAGGACTTTGATCTTTCTATTTTTTGTTTTCAGATAAAAGCATACATCAAAATTTCCAGGGCGCTGGCCAAACCTGGTGATAATTCCTTCTTTTATTTTTGACTCTCATCCCGCTATAATTGGGTATCTTAGATACAGACCAATTGCATCCGTTATGATACAACGCCTGTTTGCTGAACGTGCTGCGGCCATTGTAGCAGAAGACCCTGGAGCCATCGGCCTGGCGGCTGCCGGTTCATGGCTGAGCAATGAGCTGGATGAGTTTTCTGACCTTGACCTGGTGCTGGTCACAAAAAACAAAGTGGGTGGCGATGAACAACGCATGATGACCTGGGCGAAGAAGTTCGGGAATCTCCTGTCTGCCTTTACCGGGGAGCATGTAGGAGAGCCCCGCCTGTTGATCTGTTTGTATGACGATCCCTTGTTACATGTAGATCTAAAATTCCTCACACTGGAAGAATTTGCGTTCCGGGTGGAGGATCCCGTGATCTTATCGGATGTATTTGGACAGTTAGACCAGAGCCTGCAGGTGACTATTGCTGAATGGCCCCGCCCCGGCTATCAATGGATTGAAGACAGGTTTTGGATTTGGGTCCATTATGGCCTTACCAAACTGGGGCGTGGAGAGTACTTTGAAGCCATCGATTTTCTTTCGGCTATCCGCAATATGGTGCTGGGGCCACTGCTCCTTATCAGTCAGGGACAATTACCTCGCGGTGTGCGCAAACTGGAAAAGTACCTGCCGGAATCCACCCTGCAACAACTGAAATGCACGCTGGCTACGCACGACAGGGTATCCATCCTCAAAGCCATCCATACATGTATTGAAATGTACCGCGATCTCCGCAGCAACTTGTACGACAGCAACGTTCAATTGCAGACCGGAACGGAGAATAAAGTACTTGAATACTATGATGAAATTGCTGAACTGCCGCAAAGGATCAATAACTGATCCTTCTTGAAGAATTTAAGTTGACAGCTTCTGCAACGATTTTACTTCCCGGGAAGTCAAGCAACAATGCATATGAGAATACTGGCGCTGGTATTGACTTTGCTAACCACCATCCACCTGCAGGGACAAAACTGTACCACGAGGGGACAACTCCCTTCCACTGCTTTTCCTGTCTGCGGAAGCATGGTGTTTAAACAATCAACTGTTCCCATCTGCGAAACCCGCTCGATCCCCGTTCCCAATTGTGAAAATGATGGCCTCGGCTACTCCGATAAAAATCCTTTCTGGTATAAGTTCACCTGTTATGTCAGCGGCACGCTGGGCTTTGAGATCCGGCCAAATAATGCAGGAGATGATTACGACTGGCAATTGTTCGATATCACCGGTCGCGATCCAAATGATGTGTATACAGACAAAAGCCTGGTAGTGGCCGGTAACTGGTCCGGCACCAGCGGTAATACCGGCACCAGAAATGGCGGCGCACCTTTTATGGTTTGTGGTTCACGGGGAAATGACGGAAAGCCTACTTTCACCGCCATGCCCAACCTGGTGGCAGGCAGACAATACCTGCTGCTCGTAAGCCATTTCACCGATTCACAAAGTGGTTATGATCTTGAATTCAAAAATGGTACGGCTGTTATCACAGATCCCAATCCTCCCCAGCCTGATAAAGCATGGGCCGGATGCGGCGGTATAACGGTTACCATCAGGCTCGATAAGAAATTATTGTGCAGCAGCCTTGCAGGAGACGGATCGGATTTCACCATTTCTCCCTTGCCTCCTGGATTACGGATACTCTCCGCCGTTAGCTCACGCTGCAATAACAGTTTCGATATGGATACCGTAATGCTCAACATGAGCGGAGCACTGCCCCCTGGTAACTATACCGTGAATGTGAAAACGGGAACAGATAATAATACGCTCCTGGATGAATGTAATAAGGCAGTGCCTGTAGGCGCCAATATTCCATTCAACGTATTGCCCGTGCCTTATACTCCGATGGACAGTATCCGGCCTTCTGCCTGTGCTCCGGGCTTTGTAGAGCTGGTATTCCAGAAGCCGATGTGGTGTGGCTCTATAGCCGCCAATGGCAGCGACTTCCGCGTCACAGGTCCCACAGCAGTGAATGTGGTCAGGGCCTCCGGCAATTGCGTGAATGGCGTAAGTTCCACCATCAAAGTGGAATTTGCAGGCCCCATTCAGACAGGTGGCACCTATACGTTGGAGTTAGTGCAGGGTACGGATGGAAACACGCTCGAAGATGAATGCCGGCAGGCCACTCCTGCAGGCTCCCGCGTAGACTTTATCCTCAAGGATACAGTGAATGCCGATTTTAATTATGCCATTCGCTGGGGCTGCAAAGCAGATACAGTGGATTTTACCTATACTTCCAGAAATGATGTGAAAGCCTGGCGATGGAACTTCAACGACCGGGATATCAGCGATCAACAAAATCCGAGGTATATCTTCAAGACCTTCGGTCTGAAAAAGATCAACCTCATGGTGTCTAATGGATTCTGTACGGCTGCGAAAGATACCATTATTAACCTGGACAATGAACTGGACGCCCGCTTCAATTTGCCGGATGTGCTCTGTCCGGAAGATGCCGCTGAATTCAAAGATGCCAGTATCGGAAAGATACAGAGCTGGGAATGGGATTTCGATAATGGCTTCCGCAGCAATTCACCCAACCCGCTGCCACAGCGCTATCCGAAGGTAACCATCGGCAGGTCCAAATTCCATATCGTGCAGCTTGTAGTCACCAACGATTTAGGCTGTAAAGATACGATGACGAAAAAATTACAGGTTGTGTATACCTGTTATATCGCTGTGCCCAATGCCTTCACTCCGAACAATGATTTCAATAACGATTATCTCTACCCGCTCAATGCCTGGAAAGCTACCAATCTCGAATTCAGCGTTTATAACCGTTATGGACAGTTGATATTCCGTACCACGGACTGGACGAAGAAATGGGACGGAACACTTCGCGGAACACCACAGCCGTCCGGAGCTTATGTGTGGACGTTGAAGTATACCGATAAAGACAGCGGCCGGCAGGTTTTCAAAAAAGGCTCCACAGTACTTATCCGGTAAGCATTATCCCTGTTTTCTTTTTTCCATTATTTCCAGAAACCCTGTGCATGGACCTTATGTGCTGCAACACCCTGCTGCTTCAGCAGTTTTCGGAGGGAGTGCACCATCATGGAATTGCCTGCCAGGTAGAACTGTTTGTCAGGCGCATCGTAGATCAGCGGAGAGCTGGCTGCAAGCGCTTCTGTACTGCAAACGGTATCGATGCTCAGGCTGGGGAAAGATGCTTCGAATGCTTCCCGGTGCTGCTCATGTTGCACGATGATACTGCCGGATATCTTTCCAGGCCCGTTGGTGAGTTGCATCAATGCAAAGAAATGCCCGATGGCGCTGGGATCCCCGAAGTAGACCTGTTCTGCTGTATCTACCGGCGCTTTGCCATAGGAGTCGATGCCGAGATAGGTCAGCGGATCGCCTGACCTCAATGATCTTGCCCACTCGCTTCCCGGGCCTTCATGCGATGTGTCTATGAAGAGTGAGCAGCTTTTGGTGATGGGGTCCCAGACCGCCGGCGTATAATCCCGGTAGCGGCCCGCAGCCACCTTGCATTTGATATGTTGGGGTTTATTCCAGTTTTCCATCTTCGTATCCGGAAGATGCACTCTCACTTCGTACATGCCTGCATAATGCCGCAAAATGTACAGTACAGTGCCACGCTTTGCCAGAGCAGATTCCAGCAGTCCGGTGAGCTTGTACTTTATTCCTGTTGCTTGTTCCACTTGTTTCTTGTTTTATGCAAAGCAACAAACAATGGCAGGCCCGGGGAATAGACGATCATGGGTTTTGATTGGACAATTCGTGGTGCTTTGCACGGAAGTAGAGCGGAGAGCAGCCGGATACTTTTTTGAAGAGCCTGCTGAAATAAGTGGGATCATCGTAACCAGTTCTGTAAGCAATCTCCTTTGCGCTGAGATCAGTATGCACCAGCAGGCGCTTGGCTTCCAGCAGAACTTCCTGCTGGATCCAGTAGCTGGCGGTGAAACCTGTCTGTTGTTTCACTACTTCATTGAGATAAGAGGTGGAAATGTTCAGCATCAATGCGTATTGTCCGGCACTTTTGGCCATGAGGAAATGTTGTTTCACCAGTTTCCTGAATTCCACTAAAATATTATCTGCACGGCTCTGTGGTTTAGTATTGCGGCTATGCTGCTGCGTTAGTGCTGCAGCCAGCAGGTTGGTGAAAGCCTTTACGAGAGACAGTTGTGCATTCAACTGAGCCGGGTGAAGAACAGGTTCGCGGCAGGTGGAGAGCAGCAGGTGCATGCACTGGAGGATGGGATCGTTTTCCCGGAGGTTCACTATCTGGCGGCAGGCTGGTTCGTATTCGAGAACAGTGCGGGAATGCTGGTCGAGTACGGAAGGGTCGGCGGCCAGGAAATAACCGGCGCTGTATCTTCTAACATAATGATGGATCTGCCCGGGCCTGATATAACCCGCTACGATGCCATCCAGTTGCAGGGTTTCAAAGTCGAGTATCACTTCGGTATGCCCCTGGGTCTGCACATAGAATACATAGTGATCGTCCCGGTGCGCTTCCAGTGCAGCAGAGGAATCGAACTCGGAACTCAGATCGAAATATTCCAGCCGGAACCCGGCAGAATCAGCAAGCTCGGCGGTGTGCAGGGGAATATTTTCCTGTTTCTTCTTTCTTCGTCCCATAACATAAATTGTGGCGGATGCAAGTTCTGCAAAATTCAGCAGTCCGTCTGTAATTGCATTGCGAATTGCGGAACAAGGTCTTCGCAAACAGTAATTTCCAGCAGGATGTGCTTTCTTTGCGGGCGTTACGGAAAATCCCCTGCCAAAATAAGCAGGAACACTTAGGTTAGATTAATAGGATTTTAACTTAATAAAAATTCTCGCATGCACTAAAGCGTTTATTTACAACGAACAGTGTAAAAACCTCATTGGAAGGGCTTTTTCCCCTGAATTTCATGCAGAAATTTTCCTTAAATTTATTCTTCGTTACTGACAGGTTTTAAAACTGCCTTGTGTAACCGAAATGTTTTTGCGGCTGTAAAACCTTATAACTATAACCTTATGCTATCCAAGTTAACAAATGTTGCTATTGTTGATGATCACACCTTATTCCGGAAAACGCTCAACAATTTTTTATCCTCCCAGGAAAACGTTCAGGTAGTAGTACAATCACCAGACATCCCGGATTTATTGGAAAAGCTGAAACAGGAGCATGTTGATATCCTCATCATGGACTTGTTCATGCCCAAACTTTTCGGCAATGATGCTGTCAAGATCATCCAGTCCGAGTATCCCGATATCAGGATACTGGTACTGAGTATGTGTACAGACATGGAGCTGCTGAGTAGTCTCCTGGATGCAGGCGTTGCGGGTATCCTCAGTAAAACAGATGAACCCGAAGAACTGATCCAGGCCATTGTTGCCCTTTCAGAGCAGCGGATCTTCCGCAGCCGGTTGTTCACCGAAGCGATGTACTGGAACAAACAGAACAATTTCAAAAAAAGCGGGGCTGCAGAAATTCCTTTGAACGATCGTGAACGTGAAGTACTGCAACTGCTATGGGAAGAAAAGAGCAATAAAGAAATTGCTGACCATCTCTTCCTGAGTGTGCGAAGTATTGAAAAGATCCGTCAGGATATGAAGGAGAAACTGGGCGTTCGCACAACTGTGGGATTGTTGAAGTACGCTATTTCGCGTAAGATCATCCGTATTCATTCACCTGAAGAGGATGCCAGTCACCATATGGCTTCCGCCTTCCACTAAGAGATGTCTTTCATCAGCATAAAGCCTGCAGAGCTTACGCTTTACAGGCTTTTTCCATTTGTACAGAAATTGATTTATCGTTTTTCTTCAGGGAAGCGGCTGAGATCGTGACGGTAGAGAAGGGTTTCCGAGGTCATTGATTTGAAAACGCCGGAATCCAATAGCTTATCACCTGCATCCACACAGGCTTCAAAGTCGGCCCAGCTGTCTGCCCCGATCAGGATATACCAGTGGTCCATCCTGCCGCCATCGATCGTTTTATAAGTAACGAAAAAATTGATCCCTTTTTTATCTTCCACCCTGTTGCGCAGGTTGCGGATGCGCCAGGTGGCTGAGTATTCATTCAGCACCTGAAGGGTGATCATCTTCATGTATTTCGACCGAAGGCCATATTTGCCGGGACGGCTGAGGGATGTTACAGCATTGAGTTTGGCAGCTCCAATGAAACTGGCATAGGGGACGGTGTTCTGCTCATTGTCTGCATGGTCTCCGGCGGGATCCACCGGATTATCGAAATCGCCCCAGGCATGATCGATAGTGGCATCCATGAACTGTCCTGCGCGTGGCCCGGAAATAAAGAACCATCCGTACCAGTTCCAGGTGTCACCGGCTTTTGCATGCCAGTCCAGGTGCCGCTTGTATCCTTCTTCGAATTGCTTTTCCATGCCTGGATTCGGCTGCCAGGTCACGAACTGGGCAAGGCTCCTGCTCTGTGCATAACCAATGGCAGGAAGCATGATTGCGAATAAGATCAGGGCTTTCATATTTTTTATCTTAAAGGTAAGAAGAGGAAGAGCAGCCCGGAAAGGGTTAGTCCTTTTTACATCTTGCTTAACAATAGAAGAGTCCGTTTTTCCATTTTTTCTCTATTTTACGGCCCGATTATAAACCCCATCATTATGCGATCCCTTTCAGTATTGATCTTATCCGCCCTGGTAGCCTTATCTTCCTGCTCGAAAGAAAAAAGTATCGATACCACCGATGGTACCGGTGATCCCGGATCCGGCAGCGTCAACTGCAATGAAATTGTTCAGAAGATCAAAAGAGTCCAGTTCACCGCCGAAGCAGATTCTTACGTGGAAGCCACCTGGAATACCGATGGCACCATCAATTCCATCAAGGTCAACGAACCGCTTACGGAATACAGGACCATCAACCTGTTCTATTCGGGAGGAAAGATCAACGAAGGGGAATTGCTCTTCAATGAAACAGGAGATGTTTATGATACGGTCATTTTCCGTTACGATGCTGCAGGAAGAGTGGATTCCATGCACCTGAAGAACGACGATGGCTTTGGCATCAGGCTCCGGTATCATAATGATAAACTCGTGAAACTGGAACGCTACAATACGCCTGCGGAAATCTTTTTCTACTGGGACCTGCAAACCGATGCCAATAACAATATCACAGGAGGTGAAGAATACTGGTATGATGGCAGCGCTTTCACAAAGGAATCCACCTACACCTATAAAAGGGACGATCGAAAGAACCCTTTCAAAGATCTGGCTCCTTACATGTTCTACCTGGATGATGCTTACGGCATCTTCCGTTACTGGGGCAACAATAATTATACAGACCAGCGCTGGCAGGACCATACAGGTACCGGAGCAGACATCACATCAGGACTGAAATACAAGTATAATGCAAACTGCTACCCGGAGAGCAGCCTGATGACAGTGCTTGGTTTTCCTGTTTTCACAGAACCTGATTACCTGTACACTTATTACTAGGCAAAGAGCAGTCAGTCACCCGCCGGGATGGCGAGCGACTGGCCATGCGCTGAGCCCTTAATATTTTGCCGGTTCACCGGGTTTGGGAAGTGAGGCTTTGATGAACTTACGTATATCCTCATTCGAAGTTTCCAGGTCTGCTTTGCGCAGGTACATCATATGACCGCTGCGATACCCAACAAAGCTGAGCCTGTTCTTTAGTTTACCGCTGGGATCGATATTCCACATACTGTATTTGGCATTGAAATAATCACAGGCGCCGTCGTAATAACCGCTCTGGATCATTACTTTGAGCCAGGGGTTCTGCGCCATTGCCTGGCGGAGGTTTTCGCCGGTACGGTCCTGCGTTCTGTCCCAGGGATGAACCGGCCCGAACATATTGTATTTGAGGTCTGTCTTGTATTTCAGTTCTTCTCTCAGGTACATATTGATCGGAGGCGTGAAGGAGTGCAGCCAGCTGGTGAGCTCTGCATTGAAGTCGGGAGATTCATTGCCATCGCTGCGATCTACGCCTAGATAGCGACTGTCCAGCCGCCCTACAGTGTAGCCTTTATCGCGCAGCAGTTCTTTCCAGAACTGGTTCACAGACAGTACCAGGTTATTGCGGTAGATCACGTTTTCCGGGATGCCGGAATAGCGTGCGATCTTTTTGGCCAGTTCTTTCTTTTTCGCTTCTTCTATGAATCCACCTTTTGCGAGAGCGGGGAGCAGTTCGTTCACAGTAAATTCTTCCACTTCCGGAAGCATGTCTGTAAGGTCTTTCTGCTGAAGGGCTGGTTCCAGTTTTTTATGGTACCAGGCGGTGGCGGCAAAATAGGGCAGCCTGTTGGCGCCGCTGACAGGGCCTGAACGCTCGATATCCAGATCTGTGGGGGATACCAGGATCACGCCGTTGAGGTACATCCAGTGCGCGTTCTGCAGTTCCAGGGCCAGTCCGGATACCCTTGTGGTGCCATAACTTTCGCCGATCAGGTATTTGGGGCTTGCCCAGCGGTTACTGCGATTTACAAATGTATTGATCCATTCACCGAGGTATTTGATGTCTGCCCTGGTGCCGAAGAATTTGGTGGTGGGCGTATTCTTGTCCACTATTCTGGAAAATCCTGTATTCACCGGGTCCACATACACGATATCCGCAACGTCCAGGATGGAGTAGGGGTTCTCTTTGTAACCATAAGGCTGAACGGGGTATCCTTCATCATCGATATTGAGCAAACGGGGACCTGTATACGCAATATGCATCCATACTGAAGCAGAGCCGGGGCCACCGTTGAAAGAGATCACTAGCGGTCTTGATGTTTTATCCTTAACATCGCTTCGTTCATAATAAGTATAGAAAACGCCTGCGATCACTTTGCCGTCATCATCCCATACAGGCATGGTGCCTGTGGTGGTTCGGTATGGGATTCGTGTGCCCTTAACCGTTACAGCATTTTCTGTAACAACAAAATGATCGGGATTGAGTATGCGTGCTGAGGCGCCGGGTTTTTCTTCTTTCACCACCGGTACTTCTTTGGAGGTGGGTTTGGTTTGTGCATTTCCCTGCACAATGGCAAAAATGGAAATCAGGATCAGAGCAGATTTTTTCATATGTATTCTCCGTTTGGTTGGTTCTGGAATGTGGCAATCTAAGGAATAAAGGTAAAAATCACAAAGGGGCACCGTTCAGCGGTTTGATTCAGGTATTTACGGTTGCTGAAAGCGATATGACCATTTCATATGAGACACTTCGTTTATGGTAAAAGACAACTCTGTAGAAAAAAAGATAAACTCAGCGGATACTGTTCATTTTTCCCGTTTTATATTGAAATTTGTCAGGATAGCTTACTCTCTCCCTCTGCAATTTTTGCAATCCATTCCCTGTAGAACAGTTCCTGATCCATCAATAGCTATGTTTCCTATGTATGCATATTGCTTCGCATTGCGATGCAAGGATTGTATTGACTGATACATACTATTAATCATTAAACCTTGTTTTATGAAACATGAACATTCCGTTCAGGTAGCAACCCGTATTGCCCTGATCAGAGTGCAGCGCGACTATGCCGGGATGGTGAAGTCCGAAGCATTCTCACTCCGTGAACTTTTCAATCCGGATGATTTCGATCTGGCAGATTACTGCCGCCAGTATAACCCTCATCCACAAACGGAGAAGCTGGTTGATGTGGTAAAGGAATTCGGTGAACGCTTCAGTATCTGGCTGCCCAATGCCAGGCACTATGTTACCAGCGCACTTTTCCTTTTTCCCGATGCCGATTTTCAGCGCGCAACCGCCCTGGTGAAGAATCTCGCAACAGATTATTACCTCAACGACACTATGGGGCGCGAGATCTACAAGTATCTCTCTACGGAACAGCAACGCGAAGCCCGCGAACTGATTGCCCGTATTACTTCGCTGGATGAAGAATTATTAACAATACCGGAAGCGCTTGGCGTGGAACTGGCCAATGTTGAAATGCTTTCAGAAATAAGGGATATTTCCCCACTGTCCTGGTTCATGGAATTCCTCAAACTCTATCTCTATCATATTGAAGTAACACATCGTGATAATTCGGCAGCAGCTCTCGGTTATATGCCAACGGTAGAAGAGTATATCAGCATGCGTAAGCATACCAGCGGTATGCCACATATCATTTCCCTGGCAGAATACAGTGATAACAAATTCCTTGACTGGAACTGGCTGGCGGAAGTTAAGCTGGATGCGCACCTGCGCAGGGTCCACAGGGTGGTTGCTTTATTCGGATGCCTCACCAATGATCTTTTTTCTTTCGAGAAAGAAGTGATCGACCGCAATGCAGATCCCAACCTGGTGATGGCAGTGGCAATGAACAATCCCGAGATGAGCTTTACGGAGATCATTCATTATGCAGCTTCCATAGTAAAGAATGTGCTGACTGATTTCCTCGCGTTAAAAGACCGCATACATAACAAGATCCAAAGCCTGCCTGCATCGGAAGAAACAGACACGCTTACCACCCATATGGGAACTTTGGAAAAGATCGTTCAGGCATCCTGGATGTGGCAGGTCTATACAAAAAGATACAAGCGGGAACAGTCTATCTGGACCGAAACCCGCTTGCAGGAAGTTAATAAGCCTGTTAGCCTAGGTTGATATTTTCCTGTGGTGGATTGATGGAAAAGATCCTGGCCGCACCGAGGTACCTGCTCAGTACTTTGGCCAGCGGCAGGCTTTCTATTGGTTTGAGAATAAAATCTTCAGCGCCGGCAGCCATGAGTTTGTCCAGCGAATCTGTGAACACATCACCGGTAGTAACCACTACCGGGATGGTGCGCAGGTGCTCATTGCCTTTAAGTAAACGGATAGCTGTTTCGCCGTTCATCAACGGCATATGATAATCCATGATGATGAGGTCTGGCATAGACTGGGCCCTCTCTAGCAACTCTTTTCCATTTTCTGCTATTTCCACGCGGCAGCCTAATGTTTCAAGACTGATGGAGAGCGCCCTTGCATTGAGGGCGTCATCTTCAGCAACCACAACACGCGCGCCTTTGAAATTGGTCTGGATCATTTCTTCCTCTTCCTTATTGTCTACTTCACGCAGCTTACCCAGCTGCATCGGAAGCGTAACAGTGAAAATGGTGAATCCATCTTTGCAATCGGCAATGATTTCGCCACCTAGTGCATTCACTTTGTTACGTGTGATGAAAAGTCCCAGTCCGCTGCTTTCAGGCACCAGTGTGCCATTAAGGCCACGCACGAATGGGTCGTACAGCGAATTCATTTTTTCAGGGGGGATGGGCTTGCCCTGGTTCTTGACATCGATAGTCCATTTGCCGTTACGCTCATCGCAATTGACAGTAATAGTGACGGTGCTTTTCCTGTTGCCGAACTTGATGGCATTGGAGAGCAGGTTGTTCACGATATGACTGATCTTATGCGGATCAGAAGAGATCAGCGATGGAACCTGGTCAAAGAGCAGGTTGATGCGGATCTGTTTTTTCTGTCCAAGAACACTGCTGACGCTGATCAGTTTGGTAAAGAATTGTTTTACGTTGAAAGTTTCTATAATGATGGGCTCTGGCTTGCCGGCCTCGATCTCAGACAGGGTAAGTACATTGGAGATCACCTGTTGTGCGTTGAGGCTGGCCATATTAAGCATCTGTGCATAGGCTTCCAGCTCTGCATACCTGGGGTTGTTCATGATCTCCCGGTGCATCCTTTTGGTGAGCAGGCCGATGGCGTTGATGGGTGAACGCACTTCATGCGTAACATGCGCCATATAAGTCTTGATATGCCGGTTGGACTTTTGCAGTTTATGGCTCTTGTCTTTACTCACCACGTAGGTCCAGGAAGTAAGCAGTACAACAACGAGAACACTGTACATTGCCAGCAGGTGGATGACTTTGATATAGGTTGCATCCGCGATCGGGTCCAGGTAAACGAATGGAGGGAAGTTCAAGTAACCCCATTGGAGAACCGCCAGTACCAGAACGGCAAGGCCAATGGCCAGGTAGCGTGATTTACCGTTCGGGAAGATCTGGAAGGCGATGGCCAGCATAAAGAAGACCATGAATTGCAGATTGATATAATGCCCCATCATCAATCCGAAATAACCAATGGCCACACAAGTGGTGAGATACAATAACCAGGCTGCATGGAGAGGCTTCTGCCATTTTCTATTGAGCCTCCAGGCAATAAAATTCAGCGCTGCATAAACTGCGATACCAATGGTGATTCGGAAATCTGGTTTGGGAAGTGCGAAATAATGGAATACCGGAATGAAAAAGCTGAGTATAACAGTCATCAGTATCCCAAACTGGTTGATTTTCGTATATCTTTCTTTTTCCTGTTCGTCAATAATATGGGAGCTTCCACTGGAGCAAACACGCAGCCACCATCTCCAGCTATTGCCGAAAGCCATTCTTACTTTATTGAAAAAGGAAATGACAGGGTTAATGAGAGATGTAAGCATACCGTTAAGTTAATGGTTAATAAATAGTAAACTTATGCCCCGGGAAGGCATATTGGCGTTGCTATTTAATCAGAGGCACCTTTGCTTTAGTTTTATACCTGGTGGATTTTGGTTTGCCAGGCACTACGGTATTCTTTACTTTCTGAGCAACCAAATATAGGTATTTCCTGAAACAATACTATCCTGTGGCTGCAGCAGGAAAAATCTTTAATTTTATCCTGCCCCTTGAGGCTAATTGAAACCAGGATGTTACTTCGTCTGCTGAAACAAAACAAACTCACCTTATTGTATGGCGCCTCCCTGGCCGCCCTGCTTTTCCTGTTGAAATGGCTTGAATTAAAACTGCTTATACTCAACAATTCATTGGAAATCTATATTGGCGCCATTGCCATTTTGTTCACCCTGCTCGGAATCTGGCTGGCCGGAAAGCTATCCTCGCCCAGGAAAAAAGAGCCGGAAATAATTTCTGCGGTGTCGCCGCTGATTGCCGCTTCTCCCCTGAACCAGTCTGCGATCGATGCACTCGGCTTAAGCAAGCGTGAGCTGGAAGTATTACAGGGAATGGCCGAAGGGCTCAGCAACCAGGAGATCGCAGATCGTTTATTTGTTTCGCTCAATACTGTCAAAACACATAATTCCCGTCTGTTTGAAAAACTGGATGTGAAACGGAGAACGCAAGCCGTTGAAAAAGCAAAACGCTTACAGATGATAGCCTGAAGCTCTCACTATTTGGTACTAATTCCGCGTCTGTACTGAAAATCACCCGAAAGTATGAACGATGGAAAAATGGAATCCTCCAATTTCGTTTCACATTTCCAACAATCAAAAAATCGACTTCCGCATGAAGAAAATTGTGCTCAGTTTCGGATTGATAGCCGGCGCTATCGTTACTGCCATGATGATAGTGGCAACCTCTATGATGTACTCCAACCCGGATTTCAAAGGCAACGACCTTGTGGGCTACACCACTATGCTGATCGCCTTTGCTTTCATTTTCGTGGGCGTGAAAAGCTATCGCGATAAATACAACGGGGGCCTGATCAGTTTTGCCAAGGCATTCAAAGTGGGATTGTACATTACCCTGGTGGCTTCTTCTATTTACGTGGCCGTATGGCTGGTAGAATACTATTTGTTTGTGCCCGATTTCATTGAGGTATATACAAAATGTGCTATGAAAAGGGCTGCGGACAGTGGAGCCACGCCGGCACAATTGCAGGAGCAGGCTCAGAGTATGGCCCGTTATGCAGAATGGTACAAGAATCCCCTCTTTGTGATACTGCTCACCTATAGCGAAATAGTGCCTGTTGGCCTGGTGGTGGCGTTGATCAGCGCCCTGGTCCTGAAACGGAAATCAAAACCAACTGTGACCTGATCCTAAAAAAGGATTGTTAATTGGGAATTTCCTGGCCCGCAATAATATCAACCACTTTATATATTGCGGGCTAAACTTTTTCCACCATGAAATTCACTCTTACTCTTCCCGTCCTGTTTTTTATTTTTTCCTGCGGAACCGCCCGATATAATGCTTCCCGAATGGAAGATACTTACGGTACCGCTGATACGCTCATCACGCAATCCCTGTTCAACGACAAAAGCGCTTCCATTTCTGAAGAGAATATTCAGCGCCTGCTTGATGGTAATTACAAACTCCCGCAGCAATTGCGGGTAGCAGTTATCCGCCTGGATAATAAAAGCAACGTCAACCGCCGCTATTTCTGGAACGATGAGGATTACCTGAAAACCCAGCAAAGCTACCTCGACAGTTTTACAGCAAAACTCCGCCAGAGCCCGCGTGTGCAAAAAGTATCTGTGGTCCCGGAGATCGTTGTGTCGAAATCCCCTTCCTTCACGCAGCTCCGCGAAGCTGCCGTACGCCTTCAATCCGACCTGGTGGTGGTGTACAGTATTGCCAGCGATATCTATTCCAGGTATAAGCTGTTTTCCAACCCGGACCTCAAGGCCTTTGCCACCACACAGCTTATTCTGTTGGATGTAAGAACCGGCATGGTCCCTTTTTCCACCATCGTTACGAAAGACCAGCTTTCGAAAAAAACTAAATCGGAACTGGACAATGCCCAGGCTTCCGCCAGGGTACAGCATGAAGCTGTCTTATTGACCATCGATGAAAGCAGCAGGCAAATGCTGGATTTTCTCAAAATGAATTAATTGGCTATTTTAAAGCAATAACAAACCTTACATGAGAAAATTCCTGGCCCTTATATTCGGATGCCTGATACTGTCAGTAGCAAAAGCACAAGTTGTAAACGGCTGCAGTGCTTCACTGGACTCGCTCCATGATTTCCTGAAACAGACGCCTTCCTTCAGGCAGCAGATCAGTGGAAATGAAAAAGTGAAATACTATGATATGCTGGCTGCGCTTCGTACAGAAGCAGCCAACGTCACCAATCCCTTCGATTGTTTTTTATTGCAGACGAAGCTGGTATTGCCGTTGAAGGACAATCATCTTTTCTTATACCAGTTGCCTGTCAGGGAATTCAGGTATGCTCAATTGCAGGACAGTGTTTTTCTGCAGCAGCTCCTGGAAATGCCCGCGTACAAAGATTTTCCGCGCGTCAATGTTTCGCGGGATTCACTGGAGGAGGTGCTTGCAGCAAGGCCTGCTGACAGCGTGGAAGGTATTTACTGGTATGAGAAACTGATGAAAGTTGGAGTTTTCCGAACAGCGAAGGCCGATAGTCTCCTCGCTGTAGTTCTGTTTTCAAAGATGCCTCATTGGGAAGCAGGGCAGCTTGCCTTTATTTTATCGGAGTTCCGGCCGGCCATGTTCCGGGCTATTCATGCAAACCTGCTCACTAAAAATTTTATGCTTTACCGGAATGAGAAAATGATCGATGGCAGGCTAGTTAAGGTCCCCTGGAAAAAAGACCCGGCAAAGAAAGATCATATCAATCTGCCTGCCAATGAACCGCTATTCAGCCTGAAATGGCTGACTAACGGTGTTCAATACCTGCGTCTGGGTTCTTTTGCCACAAACACTAAAACCCTCAAAGCTTCAGATGATTTTTATGACCATATCAGGGACTCATTAACTGCCAAAATACTTGTAGTAGACTTGCGAAATAATGGGGGAGGAGGTTTTAGAAACTCCATGAAGTATGTGAAATTGTTGAATAAATTCTCACGCAGAGCAAAGATCTACCTGCTTATCAACAATGGCACATACAGTAATGCGGAAGCCGTTGCAATCACTTTGAAGCGGGCAGGCAGTGTAACAACTGTGGGAATGGACACTCACGGGACCCTTACTTACGGTAATAACTATGGCAATACAAAATATCTCTATGGGTCCGGAACAGCGCTGTATCCCACAGATATGAAGGACGAAGGACATTTTTTACCCTACGAGGATGCAGGTCTGCAACCTGATATAAAGTTGAAAGCGGACCAAAACTGGATGGAGCAGGTATTGGAGATCATAGGAGGCCAATAATGTTATGTGGGACAAAAAGACTAAATTCGCCACCAAACAATTATTGAATGGCATCCAATGTTCATAATGGATTAGAGAAGATCGTTCCTGCAACTATGGCTGATGTAGTGGAAGTGAAATTGCGCGAGTATTTGAAGAACAAGCCATTTCTTCCCGGTGATGCATTGCCTACAGAAGCTGAACTGGCAGAGGCATTGGGCGTGAGTCGTAATGTGCTTCGCGAAGCCTTGAGCCGCCTGCGTATGCTGGGAATGATCGAATCCAAAAAGAAGCGGGGAATGGTGCTCACCAAGCCAGATATTCTTGGCGCCTTCGAGAAAGTGCTGGACCCGCTCATTATCGATAAAGACACATTGCAGGATATTTTCGAGCTACGTCTTGTGTTGGAAATGGGCCTGGCGGACCTCCTTTTCCTGCGCAAAACAGAAAAGGATGTGGAAGAACTGGAAGCCATCGCCAAATCCGAGAAATACGATTCCGGCAAACAATTCCGCATCAAATCCGAGATTGAATTCCACGGTAAGCTCTATGAAATGACCGGAAACAATACCCTCAAACGATTCCAGAGCATGCTGCTTCCTATTTTCGGTTATGTTGTAACGTTAGAAAAGAAAAAGATCGCCGGGAAAGTGAATCACCTTGACCTTGTGCAGATCCTGAAAAAGGGCACAAAAGAAGATTTCAAAAAAGGAATGTATGAGCACCTAAAGCCACATTTCGACAGGTTAAAGGAGCTGGAATGATAAGAATACAAAACAGAGGTCCAAATTTTTTTTTGCTGCATTGGCCCTCCTGCCGGCAGTTCTCGCTTTCAATGCCTGGAAAAAAAAACTCACTCGCAAAACACAGGAAGCTCACAACTGCACAAATCACATCCGCTTCAGAAAACGTTATAGGCGGCCGCCAGCTTCTTGTACAGGGATTTCCGGTCTCCCTCTGCAGGCAATTCACCATTATAGAACCAGCCCGATAAAAATTCCCCGGTTCATCAAAATTTAATTTGTCCTACATAAAAATTTTCCCTTACTTTGATTTAGTAATATGTAGTACATAACTACTAATAAACGAAAGTTGCCATATATGAAACTGCTTTCCCTTTCCTTTGTACTGCTGCTTTGCAGCCTGTGCACTTCAAAGTTGCTGTTAGCCCAAAACCAGCAACCAGTTGTAAAAGGCACGGTCATCTCCTCTAAGGATGTTGAACCACTTCCCGGCGTAACCATCACCGTGAAAGGTTCCAATAAAATGACCAGCACCGATGCCAATGGTCAGTTCACCATTTCAGTTCCCGATCTCAAAGCCACGCTGCTTCTCAGCTCCGCCGGTTATAAGAAAATGGAGTATTCGCTCGGTGGAAATGCCATTGTGCAGATTTCCATGGAACCTTCACAAAACAGTATGGATGAAGTGGTGATCATCGGTTATGGCCGTCAGAACCGGGCTACTGTAACCACTTCCGTTACCAAGGTGGGCAAGGAGGAATTCGAGAATGCGCCCGGGCAAAACCCGCTGCTGCAATTACAGGGTAAAGTGGCCGGTCTCTCTTTGCAGATCTCCGACGGACAGCCCGGCTCCAATCCACAGATCTTCATCCGCGGCGGTAGCTCCACTTCTCCTGAAGGCGATGCTCCTCTTTTCATTGTAGATGGAATAGTTGGACAAATGCGGAATATCAGCGATATAAATCCTGATGACATTGAATCAATGCAGGTTCTAAAAGATGCGGCCAGTACAGCCATCTATGGTGCAAGAGCCGCCAACGGCGTGATCATCATCAAAACAAAATCCGGCCGTCGTGGTAAACCCATCATCAATTTCAAATACACTAATGGAATAGAAACACAGGGAAAAGAATATGATTTCACCAGCGCACGTGATTACGTGTATGTAACCCGCCGGAATATCCAGCAGTTCAATAAGACCAACCCGGAATTCTTCCTCACCGGCGGCCGTTACGGAATGTCAACCGGCAATGCACGCAATTCGAAAGGCACGCTTGAGTTCCTGGACACATACATCCAAAACTACGGTGCAGACTATGTATCGGACCTTATCGATAACCAGGGATGGGAAACAATGGACGATCCCGTTACCGGAAAAAAACTCATCTTCAAAGAAACCAATTACCAGGACGTAACATTCCAGAATACCTACAGACGTGATTTCGATTTCAATATCGGGGGTGGTACAGATAAAGCCACTTACTATCTTGGTCTCGGTCATCTCGATCAGAAAGGGATCGTACTCGGTACCTGGTACAAGAACTACAGTGCGCTCTTCAATGGCACCTACAAGCTCAGTGAAGCTGTTACTTTGAATGCCAATTTCAATTACCAGCTCCGACAGTCAAGCGGTATCGGCAATTACCAGAATGTGCTCAGCCGTTCCGTGACCATGCCCTTCACTTACCGGTTGACCTATGAAGACGGAAAACCCGCTCCCGGTGAGGGCGTTGGCTCTTTCCGCAACAGGAACCACGAAGTGTATTATCGTGATCAATACAATAAGAACCAGGTGAATCGCGCCACCTATAATCTCGGAGCTACCGTGAATATCATACCAGGTCTTTCTTTCATGCCGTCTTTCTACTGGTTCACTACAGAAGGTATCGAAGGAAGATTCGAAGCTTTCAATGAAGTGAACCCGAACAGGGAAGTAACTGCCGCGCATAACTATGACCGTCAGAGCCAGCTGGATGGATTATTGAATTACGACAAATCCTTTGGTAAGCACAACCTGAATGCCGTATTCGGCGCCAGTTATATCAACCGATATGAATATCGTATGAGCGGCAGCGGTAGAGGCGCCCCCACTGACTATATCAAAACATTGAACGCCACTGCACCGGAAACACAGCGCATCACGTCCCGTGAGAGAACAGACATCATGATGAGCTATTTCGGCAGGGCCACCTATGATTACAATAAACGTTACATGGTTGCCGCCAGCCTTCGCCGCGATGGCAGCAGCAAATTTTCACAGGAAAATAAATGGGGCCTTTATCCCGGCTTGTCTGCAGGATGGAATATGCACAACGAGAAATTCTGGGCGCCCATCGAACCATTTGTTCAGAAATTCAAACTGCGCAGCAGCTGGGGACAAACAGGAAATAATGAGATCGATCCGCTGGATTCGCAGGGCGGCTACGCGGCCGGTTATACTTACGGAGGTGAAGTAGGTATCCTCAATACGGTCCTTGCCAACAATACACTGGTGTGGGAAACCACTACTTCCTTCGATGCTGGCGTTGAGATCGGACTCTTCAATAACCGGCTTGGTATTAATATCGATTTCTACAACAAAGTTACCAGCGACAGGATCTTCGATAAACCACTCGACGGCTCCACTGGCTTTGCTACCATCAAGAGCAATTACGGGTCCATCCGCAACCGTGGTATCGATATCGAGATCGAAGCAACGCCCATCCGTACACGTAATTTCAGCTGGACTCTCAATGCCAACTATTCGTTTATCCGCTCTACCGTGCTGAAACTGCCAGCCACAGCGGAAGACAAGAACAGGATCGGAGGCAATACCATCTACGATCCAGTATCCGGTCAGTATGTGCGTGTGGGCGGACTGGCGGAAGGAGAGCGTTTCGGCGGTCGCTGGGCTTACCACCTCATTGGTGTGTATGCCACCGATGAAGACGCCAAGAACGCGCCTTACGATGTGGAAGCTGCAGGCAGGCTGAAAGTTGGCGGAGACGCCATCTGGCAGGATGTTGATGGAAACGGAAGGATCGATAACAACGATATGGTGTTCATGGGATATATCCGTCCGGATAAAACAGGTGGTATGGTGAATACGCTTACGTACAAAAAACTTACCATGCGCTTTGTGATGGACTTTGCCATCGGACACGTGATCGACAACTCTTTCCGTGGCAGGCTGATGGCCAGTGCACGCAACAACAATATGGCATTATCGGATGTGCTTGGCAGTAAGGTCTGGCAGAACCAGGGTGATATCGCTGAGATCCCCCGTTACACTGTACAAAGTGACGCCGACTACAATTACAGGAACCACCTGCGTGGAGGAAACAGCCTGGGCACCGGCTCCGGTTACTCCACCAACAATTCATTGTATTATTCGAAAGGCGATTTCCTCGCTTTCCGCGAAGTGAGTTTCAATTATTCACTCAGAATGCCTGCGTTGCGCAAGGCCTATATTAACAGCATCGACATCTTTGCAGGTGTTTACAATATCGGTTATCTCACCACTTATACCGGCCTGATGCCTGAGATCTATATCGGAGCCGATCAGGGTTCTTACCCAAGACCGAGGCAGTTCAGCTTCGGAGCCAAACTGGGACTTTAATCGATTGTCAAAACTTATCATCGGTTCATTATGAAAATAAAATTGCTGATTGCCGCCATCATCACTTCATCGCTCATCACGGGTTGTACCAAACAACTGGAAGTGACACCGGTTTCTGAGATCACCAATGCTGTCTACTGGAAGGCAGAAGGTGATGTAACCGGTTACCTCACGGGCATCTACTCGGATTTCCGTGGTCTCATGAACAGTACTTATTTCTTCGAAGACCGCGGCGATGCTTTCATCCCCGGACTGGAAGGGTCCGCCTCCGAGGCTTACGAACAGAATCTCACCAACCTCAATGCACCGCTCTGGACCAATCATTACAACCTGGTGCATCATACCAACCTGGTGTTGAAATATGGTCCTGGTATCCCTTTCGGCAACCAGGCCAAAAAAGACAGAACTATCGCAGAAGCCTATACGATGCGTGCATATATCTATTTTTTACTGACGAAGAACTGGGGCAAGGTACCCATCGTATTGCAGCCCACGGAATCTGATAATGTTCCTTTTCCTGCGCGCGATGCAGAGGCAGCTGTTCTGAGCCAGGTCCTCGATGATCTCGAAAAAGCCATCGCTCTGTTTCCGGATGCCAGTTACCCCAACAAGAACCGCATCTCAAAGAATGTTGCGCAGGCCATCAAAGCAGATGTTTTGCTCTGGAAGGCAAAAGTGTACAATGGTGGCGATGCCGACCTGAACGCTGCCCTCGGTGCTGTTGATGCTGCCATGACCGGCCTTTCCCTGCAAACGAATTTCCAGGATATATTCGCCACAGATAAAAAGAAGAATCCAGAAATCAGCTGGGCGCTGCATTTCCAGCGCGATGAACGTTCCGATCAGTACGGCAGCCGCCTCAAACCCCGCGATATTTTTGTGAGCAGCGCGGCTAACAAGGACCTGCTGGCCTTTGCAAAGAACGGCGCCAGGAGCGTCTATTCTCCCAGTCCTAAAATTGAAGCAGCCTACGCTGCCAACGATAAAAGAAAAGCATGGTCTGTGATCCGCGCGCTGGACAATGGCGGAGCTACCATAGGTGTATTCGATAACAAATTCCGCGGCACCTTGCATACAGATGATCGCTATTATGATAATGATATAATCATGTACCGTCTGGGTGATCTCCTGCTCACCAAAGCCGAAATACTCGCCGCACTGAACCGACCGGAAGAAGCTATTACGGAACTGGAAAAGATCAGGAACCGCGCAGGAACTGGTGTGTATGCCGGAGGAAGAGGAAAAGATGCAGTGGAAAAAGAGATCTTCAATGAACGTTTCCGTGAATTGTTCTTCGAGTTGAAACGCTGGCATGATATTGTGCGTTTCCATTATGGAGGAACTATCGATGCCTACACGGAAGTGCCCAAGCTTGTTGGAAAAACCATTCCACTTTTCTTTCCGATCCGCAAAACCCAGATCGACCTGAACCCCCTTCTCGAACAAACCGAGGGTTACAATAACTGATCCTCCATCAAAAACAGAAAGAATGAAAAAAACATTCTCTTCCATACTACGATTGCAAGGTATTGTTACCATTATGATCAGCATCCTGAGCTGTACCGCCAAAGAGAATAACCTTGGCCCTGATGTATCAGCTCCCAAACCCGGTAACTCTTTACCAACAGATTCGCTATACATTTTCAAAGAGCGTTCCGATGGTTACCGCTGCTACCGGATTCCCGCTATCATCAAAGCCAAAGATGGAACGGTGCTCGCCTTTGCAGAAGCCAGGAAGAATTCGTGTGCTGATGAGGGTGATATAGACCTGGTGGTGAAACGTTCCACTGATGGGGGAAAAACCTGGGGGCCGCTCATCAAAGTATGGGACGATGGCGGCAATACCTGCGGCAATCCTGCTCCCGTGGTAGACCAGGCAACAGGACGCATTGTGATGCTCATGACCTGGAACCATGGCGATGATCATATCGGTGAGATCGGCGATGGAACATCTATAGATACACGCAGGGTTTATGTAACTCAGTCCGATGATAACGGCGCTAACTGGACCACGGCACAGGAAATAACCAGTACGGTTAAACGCCCTGAATGGGGCTGGTATGCAACGGGGCCTTGTCATGGTATCCAGCTCCAGTCCGGTGCCCACGCCGGCAGGATGGTGATTCCCTGCGATTACATCGAGAAAAAGGCCAATGGTGGACGAGGGTATTCCCATGTTCTCCTCTCTGATGATAAAGGCGCTACCTGGAGGATCGGCGGCATCAGTCCGAAAGACAAAGCCAATGAAAGCACCATTACCGAACTTTCAGATGGTAAGCTCCTGCTCAATATGCGCGCCTCGGGCGGAACAGCCCGCTGGGTGGCCGTTTCAAGCGATGGAGGAGAATCCTTCACAGATATGAAAACAGATTATGCGCTGGTAGAACCCGTTTGTCAGGGCAGCCTCACTTCTGGAAAAGTGAACAATGCTTTCAGCGTTTTCTTTTCCAATCCCGCCAGCACTAGCCGTGTGAACATGACCATTAAATGGAGTGCCGATAATGGCGCTACCTGGACTAAATATTATCGCGTGCATGCCGGTCCCAGTGCTTATTCAGACCTGGTGATGCTCAGTGATTCGCATATCGGGATTTTGTATGAAGGCGGAACCAGCACGCCCTACCAGGGCATTGCATTCAGGCAGGTGGCATTTGATGAATTCATAAAACAATAAGCATGTTGAAAAAGATCGTTATTCCTTTTTTACTGGTAGTTGTTTTTGCCGGTTGTAAACATGGATCACAGATAGGTGCAACCGAAAATAACCCACCCGTACCCGTATTCGAACCTGGAGGTGAGTATGCATCCATGCGCATTCCCGCACTGGTGATGAGTAAGAAAGGAACCCTGATGGCTTTCACAGAAGCACGCATCGGCACAAGCAGCGACTGGGCGGATATGGACCTGCTGCTGCGTCGTAGTACCGATAATGGCAAAACCTGGCATCCCATCCAGGTGATCGCTCCCAGAAAGAAAGGACAGCCCACCAATAATCCAACGCCCATTGTTGGGGAGGATGGAACGGTACACTTACTGTTTGCCCGTGATTATGCGCGCGCTTACTATACAAAGTCAATCGATGATGGCCTTACCTGGAGCGATCCAACAGACATCACCAATGTATTTGACGGATACAGACCTGCCTACAACTGGAATGTAGTGGCGCCGGGACCCGGTCATGGTATCCAGTTGAAAAATGGAAGATTACTGGCGCCCGTATGGCTGGCAAAATCCGCCACCACACCCAAACGTGTGCACCATCCCAGCGCTGTGGTAACCGTGTACAGCGATGACAATGGCGTAACCTGGAAGCGTGGCTCGATGGTAGCCGATAGTTCAGAAGATGTAAAGAATCCCAATGAATCCATGGCCGTTCAGCTCAATGATGGTGCTGTGATGCTGATGATGCGCAATCCCGGAAACCCTCATCGCAAGTCTATTTCATACAGCGAAAATGGGAGCAGCAACTGGAGCAGACCGGTTTACCATCAGGACCTATTTGAGATACCCTGCATGGCCAGCATCGTGCGTGTGTCGGAAGTGAAAGATGGAAAAGGGAAAAACAGGATCGTGTTTGTGAACCCCGATAGCGAACATATCGAAAAAACGCCGCGCCGGAATCTCACTGCCAAACTCAGCTACGACGAAGGAAAAACATTTCCCGTTGAACGTGTGCTGAATCCCGGGGCGTCCGGTTACTCGGATCTGGCTGTAGGACCAGACGGAACCATTTACTGTTTATACGAAACCAATAATTCACCAGGCAAGGATTTCAAATACACCCTGGTGTTACAGAGCTTCAATATCGATTGGCTCAGCAACGGAAAAGACAGGTTAAAAAAATAAAATACACTCGATGAAAACAGAGGGATTAATTGCAGCCACATTCGGCACATTCAGAGAAGACGGATCATTGAATCTCCAGATCGTTCCTGAGCTGGTGGATAAACTGGTGCATGAAGGTATCAGTGGCGTATTCGTGTGCGGCACCAATGGAGAAGGACCCAACCTCACCGTGGAAGAAAGGATGCAGGTGGCGGAAGCATACATCGCGGCTGCCAACAAGCGGATCAAAGTTTGGGTGCATGTAGGCCATACTTCTATTGCTGAATGCCGGAAACTGGCTGCCCATGCGGCTCAGGCAGGTGCAGATGCTATTTCATCCGTTGCTGCATTTTACTTCAAACCTGGCAATGTTCAGCAATTGGTCAACAGTATGGCTGCTATCGCTGCTGCAGCGCCATCGCTTCCATTCTATTATTATCATTTGCCTGCTCTCACCGGTGTGGCCATGGATATGGTGGAATTCCTGCGCCTGGGTGAAGAAGCTATTCCTAATCTCGCAGGCATCAAATACACTGCGCATACACAACATGAATTCCAGGCTTGCCTGAACTACAAAAATGGAAAATTCGATGTGCTGTACGGATATGATGAAATGCTGCTCGGCGCCCTGATGGTAGGTGCGAAAGGAGCCATCGGAAGCACTTATACTTTTGCCGCGCCGCTCTATCTCCGCATGATGGAAGCGTTCAGGGCAGGGAAGCTGGAAGAGGCCAGGGACCTGCAATTGCAGTCGGTTGAAATGATCCGCCGCTTTGTAAAGTATTCGCCTATTCCTGCGCAACGCGCCATCACAAAAATGATGGGATATGATCTGGGTTCATGCAGACTGCCATTAGTGGCCCTCACTGAAAAAGAATATGCACACCTGCAGGAAATGCTGAATGAAATCCGATTCTTCGATACACTCGAAAAATGTACAACCAACAACCCGCAACCGGCAGTGCATTGATCACTGCCGCCAAATAAACCAAAACGATTACTTGTATGAAAAGAATTTTGGTACTGATTGCCATCATTGCTGTGCTCGGTTCCTGTAAAAAGGACAAGGATATGGGTATCACACCTGATTTCACATCAGACAAGCAGGAAGTGCTGGCCGGGGAAACGGTCAATTTCTCCGATCTCTCCACTGGTCCTGCTTCCAGGTGGAAATGGACATTCCAGGGCGGTGATCCTGCTACCTCCGATCTCAGCGGTCCTGCTGTAAAATATATGCAGCCCGGTACCTACGAGGTAATGCTCGAGATCAGCAATGCTGCCAATTCCGCAACTACCAAAAAAACCGGATTCATAAAAGTGGGGTACAACCAGCTGGTAGTGGACTTCACTGCCAGTAAAACCACTGCACTGCAAGGGGAGACCATCACTTTTACAGATAAGACCACTGGCATTCCTTCTACCTGGAGCTGGACCTTCACGCCGGAAACAGGAACACCCATCACATCCGCAGAACAGAGCCCGTCCATCAAATTTGATGTGCCCGGTATCTACACAGTGAAACTGGCAACTACCAATCCCGAATACAGTGGTGAGAAAACGGTGGAGAAGATGATCACTATCATCGATATCACTGCTGTTACTGCTGAGTTTGGAGCAGTGAACACTGCTACTTATGCTGGCGGAGAAATACAATTTGAAGATGAGAGCCTGGGTACTGTTACCGGTTGGACCTGGACCTTCGAAGGAGGAACTCCTGCAAGTTCAACCGATCAACACCCGAAAATAAAATACACTACACCTGGCAGGTACAAGGTGAAACTGGTGGCCAACAATACCAGCAAGAATTCCACCGCAGAAAAAGAAGCATACATCCTGGTTGTTCCCGGAACAGACCTGGTCGGTTTCTTCCCATTCAATAACAGTTACGCTGAAGTGGGGCCCGGCAATGCAGCCATTACTCAGACTGGCGCAGTGGGCTTTGCAAATGCAGACAGGAAAGGCGTTGCAGGCAATGCCGGTTATTTCAACGGATCGGCCTGGCTGAGTACGCCCAGCTCCAATTTCGATCTCAGCGCCAATAATTTTTCCATCAGTGTCTGGATGAAATCAGGAGGAACAGCCAGGATGATGATCTGGCAGGAGAGTGGAAAGAATGGATCCGGCGATAACCAGAGCTGGTTGCGGATGAACGACAATGCCACTACGCAGTTCCTTCGTTTCAATACTGAAAATCCCGGCTCAGCCATTATTAGTATGGCCACTGAAGGAAAAGTGAACGACGATGTATGGCACCATATCGTTTGTGTACGCGATGGGCTGCTTACAAAAGTGTATATTGATGGAGTGAAAGTAAAAGAAATGACCACCAGTGCAGTGAAAACAGTTACCGGTGCAGGACAATTGTTCAAGATCGGCGCACAGGAAGGATTGACGAGCATGAGCAATTATTATACTGGAATGATCGATGACCTGATCATATATAAAAGAGCTTTCACGGATGCTGAAGTATCGGCATTGTTCAATTTATAAACCCGGACCGGTAATAACCTCACGCGGATGAAACAGTTTCTTGTAATTGTATTGATGTTAGGAATGCTGATGAAAACTACTAAAGCGCAGGAACAGGGCGCATCATATATGGATTGGAAACTGCTTCCATCCTTACCCGACGGTTTTGGATTTGCCGGTGCCTTTGCCGGAGTGAGCAATAATGTACTGCTGGTAGCCGGTGGCGCCAATTTTCCCGATGGAGGCGCTCCCTGGACAGGTTCTGTAAAAGTCTGGTACGATAAAGTGTTTGCGCTTGACAAACCCGGAGGACAATGGAAAGAAGCCGGCAAACTGCCGATGCCACTTGGTTATGGCGTATCGCTCACCTGGAAGGATGCGATGGTCTGTATCGGCGGAAGTGATGCCGCAGGGCATCACGCGGAATCTTTCCTGGTCAGATACATTAATGGAAAAATAGAAACGGAAAAACTTCCGTCTTTGCCACATCCGCTGGCCAACGGCAGTGGTGTGCTCATCGGTAATAAAGCTTATGTATTCGGGGGAACTGAGAACCCTCAATCCGCTGAAGCATCAAATGTTTGCTGGAGCCTTGATCTAAGCGAACAGAAGGATCAACAGAAATGGATAACCGAAAAAGAATTTCCCGGACCATCCCGGATTCTCGCGGTAACCGGCACGCTCAACAATGAGCTCTTTGTATTCAGCGGCGCACATTTGTACAGGGACGATGCTGATCAGCAGGTAAAACGTACCTACCTGAAGGATGCCTGGAAATACAGTCCGGATAAAGGGTGGCAGCAACTGGCCGATCTGCCCGAACCTGCTGTAGCCGCGCCGAGTCCTGCTTTTGCATCCGGTCAATCACACCTGCTCATTGCCGGTGGCGATCATGGAAAACTCGCAGATAAGAATGCAGAACTGAAAGACAATCATCCCGGTTTTTCGGATATTGTTTGGAGTTATAATACCATCACCAATACATGGGCGCAGGCAGATACCGTATTAACGGAAAAAAGACCCACTGCTGCAGCAGATCCGAACAGCAGTACCTGGGCGCCCGTGACCACTCCGGCGGTGGTCTGGAATGGCAGCCTGGTTCTGCCATCCGGAGAAGTGAGGCCGGCAGTGCGTACTCCTAAAGTACTGATGGGAACGCCTGTTCATCCGCCCGGAAAATTCAGTTGGATCGATTGGGGCGTAGTAGCCATCTACTTTATGCTGGTGATCGGAATTAGTGTTTTTGTATCGAGAAAAATGGAAAGCAATACAAGCGATTTTTTTCTCGGTGGAGGCAAGATCCCCTGGTGGGCTGCCGGCCTCAGCATCTTCGGTTCCAAACTGAGTGCGCTGACCTTTATTGCCATCCCTGCAAAAGCGTACGCTACCGATTGGGTGTACCTGCTGAATAACCTGATGATCGTTGCAGTAGCGCCCATCGTTGTATATTTCTATTTACCCTATTTCAGAAAACTGAAACTTACCAGTGTTTACGAGTACCTGCAGGTTCGTTTCAGTCCGGCAGTGAAGATCACCGGTAGTCTCACTTTCGTGATCTTCCAGATCAGCAGGCTCGGCATCGTGATCTATCTGCCTGCGCTGGTTTTGAGTGCTGTAACGGGCATCAATATTTTCGCCTGTATCATTGGCGTGAGCCTCATCACTACTGCTTACAGTGTGGCCGGTGGTATTGAAGCCGTGGTCTGGACCGAAGTGATGCAGGTGGGCGTATTGCTGGGCGGAGCCTTCTGCTGCCTTGTCTTCATTGCCAATTCTCTCGATGGTGGATTCGGACAGCTCTTCAGCGAAGCCGCTTCCGAAAACAAATTCCGCATGGCGATCCTGGAATCCGATATTACGCAACCTGTACTTTGGGTGGTGCTGGTAGGCGGTTTCCTCACGCAACTGGTCACTTATTCTTCAGACCAGGTGGTAGTGCAGCGCTATCTCACTACCTCATCGGAAAAGGAAGCAAGGAAATCGATCTACACCAATGCTGTGCTGGTGATCCCGGCATCACTGATCTTCTTCATGGTAGGCACTGCGCTCTGGGTATATTTCAGACATAATCCTGCATCATTGAATCCAAATGGAAGAGTGGACGATGTATTCCCCTGGTACATTTCGCAGGAGCTGCCTACAGGACTTGCCGGATTGGTGATTGCCGGATTATTTGCGGCTACGATGAGCACCATCAGCAGCAGCATGAACTCGATCGCCACTGTGGTCACTACGGATTTCTATAAACATTTCAAGCCAGCCAGCACCGATAAGCAACAGTTCATTTTTGCCCGATACATTACAGTTGTGTTGGGTGCATTGGGCTGCCTGATCGCAATCTATATGGTGTTCCTGAACAATACCAGTATCTGGGACCAGTACCTGAAGATCATCGGGCTGTTTGGCGGCTGTCTGGCAGGGATGTTCCTGGCTGGTATTTTCTTTCCGAAGATCAACAGCAGGGGAGTAATGGCAGGTTTTGTAGTAAGCGCGATAGCATTGTATTTCATCCAGGATTCCGGTGTGATCAATTTCTTCCTGTATCCTGCAGCAGCAGTATTGCTTTGCGTGACCACTGCATATATAGTAAGCCTGATAGCGCCGGATAAAAAACAACCGATGCGGGCAGCATAGCGAATTACCGCTTTAAGAAAAAATCATGCCGCGCCATCCGTCATGATGATCACCTGCATGTACAAATGAAATAGGTTCCCGCCCATCATATATTCCCTATATTTGATCCTTTCCGGATAGCCTGTGACTATTTTACTCTTTTCCATTATTCTATTTGCCTGTTCTATGGCAGCCGGACTGGTAGGATCACTTACCGGCCTGGGAGGTGGTGTGGTATTGATTCCCCTGCTCACACTGGTTTTCAAAGTGGATATCCATTATGCGATCGGTACATCCCTGGTGAGTGTGATTGCCACTTCTTCCGGCGCAGCAGCGGCATATGTGAAGGAAGGCATCACCAATATCAGGCTGGGTATGTTCCTGGAAGTAGCCACTACTATCGGGGCCATCATCGGCGCATTCCTCGCCACTTATGTGCCTACTCATTGGATCGCGATCGTTTTTGGCGCCATCCTCATCTTTTCCGCCATTACATCTTTTTCGAAACATGATGAACAAATAGACACAGCTCCTTCAGGAAAATATGCAGCAGCCCTCAGGCTCAACAACAGTTTTCCAACTGCCGCAGGGCCGCAGCCTTATACTGTTCGCAATGTGGCCGGCGGATTTTTCATGATGAATATTGCAGGTATGATCTCGGGGCTGCTGGGTATTGGTTCCGGAGCGCTGAAGGTCATTGCCATGGACAGGATCATGAAGATACCTTTCAAAGTAAGTACCACAACCAGTAATTTCATGATCGGCGTAACGGCAGCGGCCAGCGCCGGCATCTATCTGCGCAGGGGTTATATCGATCCCGGCCTGAGCATGCCTGTATTACTCGGTGTGCTGGCAGGCGCATTTGCAGGATCGAAACTCCTGGTGAAAGCAAAAACGAAATGGTTGAAAATTTTCTTTGCAATTGTAGTGCTCTTCCTGGCCATCCAGATGATCTACAATGGCATCACCAATCGACTGTAATATGAAAGCATTAGTTGGTTATTCAGACAGGAATATAGAAACTGCTATGGGCAACCTGTTGCGTTATGGTGTGTTGCTCAGTGCAGCCATCGTGATAGTGGGAGGTGCTATTTACCTGGCGCGTCACGGTCATGAACAGCCGGCGTTCCGCAGCTTCAGCGGCGAGCCGGAGCAATTCACCAATCTTACCATGATATTCGAATATGCATGGATGGGAAGCGGCAGGGCCATCATCCAGGTGGGCGTACTTGTGTTGATTGCAACACCCATTGCACGGATCATTTTTTCCATTATCGGATTCATCAAAGAAAAAGATGTACTATATACAGGGATTACGCTGTTTGTGTTAGGAGTGATCATCGCAAGCCTGCTATAAGTTATTAGACAGGTCCGCCGATTATTTTTATTTTTACTGAAAAGGATAAAACTAATGGCTGTTTCACCGAAGATTGATTTTGATGAGCTGTACGAAATAGAGAATATCTCTGAGGACCTGCGATACAGTTATTTCAATTCCAAACTGGATAATGGAAGGGATATTTCACTCAGCGTGAAGATCAGCAACCAATGTCATGTACTGCTGCCGAACGTTTACAATATCAGTTTCGGCCCGCTGAATGCAAAAGGTAAGATCAACGATAAAGCTGAGCTTTCCCATTCCGATTATTCGAAAGTGTTTTCCACTATTCTATTTTCTGCTTACGCATACCTCAAGAACAATCCCGACCATTACCTGGGCATCGATGGCTCAGACAATGCCAGGGCGTATTTCTATTTCAGGGCGCTGCAAAGGAACTTTAACTTTCTGGACAAGTATTTCAGGATGTTTGGTGTAAAATATTATGTCCGCATCACTCGATTTGGCAAGACTCAGTATGATAATCCCTTTGATTTTGAGGATATTATGCCTTATCCCTTCCGGATCAGGAAAGGTGAACAGATGAGCCAGGACCATATGTACAATTACTTCATCTTTAACCTGAAACAAAGAGGCGGGAATACACAATAATTGAAAAAAGCCGTACATTTGATTCAACCCACATATTTTTTGGTATGAAACAAACAATAGCCCGTAAGGTAGCCGCGCTGACAAAAAAAGCGAAGCAGGAGGGTAAGAAATCTGAGCCCAAAGCCGTTGTAGCGCATTCATCACTCCACCAGGTAATTAAAACCAAGGAGCAGGCTGCATTGTTTATGAAGCTATTGAAAGAAGCCTGATAACTTTTCCATAATATTTTGATGAAGGCCCGCCGCATGGCGGGTCTTTTTTATGGATAGCTGACTAAAATGCTTTGAATAGAATTAAGAATATACCCAATCATAATTACGCTGAATAGGTAAAAACCCCTATGTTTGAAAAAATATTTTGCGAGTGTACTGAATAGTAAGAATATATCTTTTATTTGCACTTGAAAACTTGTGACCCTTAAACCAACAAAGTCTTATTAATTGTTCTTGCAGCCCAATTCGAGAGCAATACGGCGAAATTATCCTATATATTCTTCGCTTTATACGGCCGCTACGGCTTTTTCCAATTTGTTGTTCAGAAGTCATGAGGTACTGTATCAATAACACAGGGATTGTGTATCTCTTGTTATGATGCTTGCTACTGAATACTATTTACAAGACCAGCCCACATCTATTATTACCTGACCAATTCTGTTTGGCTCATGAAAAAACTTTATTGCCTTACCTATGTAATGTTCTTCGCATTACTATGCAGTTATTCCCAGGTGGTTATTCAATTGCAGGTGCCGCCTTTAGGTTTAACTATTAAACCACAGTTGTGGAACCTGGCGTTGATGAATGGTACCAGGGAATCATTGTCTGTGCGTATTGAAATGGTAATGACTGATGTTGCCAGTAACCAGCAGGTGTTAACAGGTACCACCAGAACTTTCATCCTGCCGGAAGGGGGTAGACAGGTTCAGGTGAAGGATGTGTTACCTGTTACGTACAATTCAGGTTCCGCCATGTTTGCTGTAGATCCTAATCCTGATGGATTTCTGCCTGTCGGGATCTTCAATGTTTGCTATACGCTCATCGGCAGCATAAAAGGAGTACCGGAAGGAGTGCTGGCAGAAGCATGTGAAACATTTGAGATAGAACCTTTGAGCCCTCCAATGCTTGTAATGCCGGCTAATAACGAGCATGCAGAAAGCACCAGGCCCTTGTTCACCTGGTTGCCACCTTCTCCTTATCAATTATTCAATAACCTGCGATTTGATTTCACGCTGGTGGAAGTTTTTCCTACACAAAGCCCGGCAGATGCAGTGCAGCAAAACATACCTCTTACAGCACAAAGCAATATCAACTTTAGTTCATATCAATACCCGATGAGCCTGCCTGAACTGGATTCCTCCAAATCATATGCATGGCGGATTGTGGCAAAGAACGGGATCATACCCGTGGCCAATAGCGAAGTGTGGACATTCAGGGTAAAGCAATACGGGGCAGACAGTTCAAGATTTCTTTCAAGAGGTTATTATACGGCCATGCGAAGGGAAGATGACGCCTCCTATATTATCTCGGGAGATGTACTGAAGTTCAGTTATCTCCATGAATATGCAGATTCGGCTGTCAGCATCAGGTTGACTGATATTACTACAGCTGTGCGAAGATCAGTGATGCAGGAGCCTTCTGAGTTAAAAGTGCATTACGGTCAAAACCTGCACTCGCTGGATCTGCACTCACAACATCTGACCGATAAACACCTTTACCTGTTTGAGCTGATCAATTCCAAACAGGAAAAATGGTATCTGAAATTTGAATACCGTAAACCTTAGTAAAGATTTCCTCCTAAATAGATTCAAATGGTACAGACCCTTGTCCGATTCCATAAAGTCATTGCCTGGCTTTTTGTAACGCTGTTTTATCTGCAACTGATCCTTGTGCCCGTAGTGGCCCGTGCTGAAGAAAGAAGGTATAAACCCAATTATGCTTTTGGCAAAACTTCTCCAGGGACATTTAAAAAAGCTGTTGTCAAAGAAATTGCAACAAAATCATTTGATAACGAAAAGCTTACTGTTGCTGAAAAATCAACAGGCCATAAAAATGTCAGCCCGGCGATAGTTGATGAACGGAAAGAGAAAAAACAAAAATTCACAATAGGGCCTACGCAGCCTGAAATGAAGTCGTTCCAATCCGTGAATTCCAATAACCTGGTAGATCTCTTCACCGGTGACTTTTCATATAATATCCCCTTGCTGGATGTTGGTGGGTATCCGGTGAACCTGCATTACCAGAGCGGGATCACCTCAGATCAGGATGCAAGTTGGGTTGGTCTGGGATGGAATATAAATCCCGGAGTGATCGTCAGGAATATGCGTGGATTGCCGGATGATTTTAGTGGGGAAGATGATAAAGTAGGTAAGATCGTTTCCATCAAACCAAATAAGACAGTAGGCGTTACCGGTGGATTTGATACAGAGCTGGCAGGCTTTCCCATGAAAGTATCCACCAACATGAGTGTGTTCCACAATACTTACAAAGGATGGGGAACGGAACTGGGGTTAAGCGCCAGTATCAAGGCGGGAGTAGGAGGAAAGGGTGAGTTGACCGGTGGTCTGGGTATCACCAATAACTCACAGTCAGGGCTGGATGTTTCACCCAGTGTTGGTTTCAAATTGGGCAAGGAAGAATCGAAGATGAACGGTAATATCAATATCGGAACGAATTTTAACTCGAGGCTGGGCATCCAGGAATTGCAGGTATCAGGACAAACAAGGGTTTCGCTGGACATAAACAAAAACCTCCGGGTGAATTTAGGAACAGGGATAAATGCGGGTATATCCTTTGCCAAACCATCGTTCACTCCAACCATTCACGTTCCATATACTTCATCCCAATCCTCTTTCACTTTTAAGATGGGGGATGAAAAATGGGCCTTGCATGGCAGTCTCTTGTTGCGTGGATATATGTCGAAACAATATGTAGCAAAAGAAGATACATTATTGGCACTTCCCGCCTATGGATACCTGAATTACCAGGAAGCCGGCTCCAACACAAGGGTCTTACTTGATTTCAACCGTGAAAAAGATGTTTCCTATTCCAATAATTCACCTCATATAGCGCTCCCCATTTATACCTATGATACCTGGTCAATTTCAGGGGAAGGAACTGGCGGTATGTTCAGGGCCTACCGGGGAGATATAGGTTCTGTATTCGATCATTCCATGACCACCAGATCCAACAGCGACAGGTTCTCTGTGGATTTGGGTGTTGGCTCGATAGTTCACGTGGGTGTGGATTTTGATGATGCCTACTCTGTTACTTCCTCCTATCCCTGGATCTCCAACAATGCCATGTATGATGTTACACGTTTCAGGAAAAGGGATACAACATTCGAGAACGTTTATTTCAAGAACCCCGGTGAAAAAACTGCTGTAAACAAAGAATATCTCGATGCAATCGGAGACGATAACCTGATGAGGGTAATGCTTACTCCGGCAGGTGATGCACAAAATGAACCGGAAGCCGGTGCTACAAGACATATGGCTTTGTTCAAAAATGGCAGGAAGTTCGATACAAGAACCATTTCCAATGACGTAGTCAGAAAGAAAAGAGAGAAGAGAAAACAAATGATCTCCTATCTCACTGCAAAAGAAGCCCGGGTTGCCGGATTGGATAAACAGATCAAATCCTATTTCATTAACCAGTTCCCTAATGGAAGCTGTGATGGATTTAATATAATAAACCGTTCGTCTGAAGGACGCCGGGACCATCATATTTCAGAAGTGAGCGTATTAAGCGATGATGGACGGAGATATGTATATGGCGTTCCTGTGTACAATAAGAAACAGATAGAAGTTACTATGTCCACAGGAGAAGGTAATAACAATACAGGCCTGGTGGATTACACACCTGGAGTTGATAATTCTACAGCCAACAGCAGGGATAAGGATGGTTATTTCAATAAAGAAGTTTTACCTCCCTATGCACACTCCTATCTGTTGAGTGGCATCCTTTCACCGGATTATATCGATCTCACAGGGGATGGCATCACTGAGGATGATCAGGGCGATGCTGTGAAATTCAATTACAGCAGGACATTCAATATGGATAACCCTTACAGGTGGAGAGCGCCTTTTGATCAGAACAAGGCATTCTATAATGAAGGCACTAAAACAGATAACAGGGATGAGCGCGGTAGCTACACTTATGGAGAGCGTGAAGTATGGATGTTGAATTCGATAGAATCCAAAACGATGATCGCAACCTTTGTTTTGGATGGCAACAGGGAAGATGCAATTGGTGTAAAAGATGAAAACGGTGGTGGTTCATCTTCTCAAAAATTGCACCGGTTAAAAGAAATTAACCTGTATGCCAAAGCCGACTGGGTAAAAAATGGAACCAGTGCCCGTCCAATCAAGACTGTTCACTTTGCCTATTCCTATTCACTTTGTAAAGGGGCTCCCGGTACAACAGACCCTGAATTGGGAAAGCTCACGCTGGATAGTGTATGGTTTACTTATAATAAGAGGGGAAGGGCAGCAAAGAATGCATATAAGTTCAATTACCATACATCCAATCCGGGATATGATAGCAAAATGTCTGACCGCTGGGGAAACTATAAGAATTCAAAAAATAACCCCGGCTCAACAGGTGGAACATTAACAAATGCTGATTATAGCTATACGCTTCAAACCGGAAATGGAAACTGGACAAAAGACAGTGCTGATGTGAATGCAGCCAGCTGGACCTTGTCTGATATCAAGCTCCCTTCAGGAGGCGCCATTAAGGTTTCTTATGAAGCAGATGATTATGCCTACGTGCAGAATAAACGGGCTATGCAGTTTTATCAGGTAGAAGGCTTTGGGAGAGACACGCTTGTTGGTTCCAGAACACTCAACCTTTATAGTAAAAGTGAGGGTGATTATCATTATGCATTTCTTAGAGTGAATGAGCCCGTGTCTTCAGTTGATGATATCAGGCGAAAATACCTTGAAGGTGTAGAAAAATTATTTTTCAAGCTCATGGTAAAAATGCCAAAGGGTGCCAATGGTTTGGGCAGTGAGTTCATTCCCTGCTATGCGGAGTTCGATAATGTTTACCGGTATGCAAATGATCCTACGCTTATTTGTGTGAAACTGAGGCCCATAACCGGAAATGAAAGCCCACTGGCAACTGCAGCGATACAGTATATACGACAGAACCATCCACATTTAGTTTATCCTGGTTCAGAAACTGGGGATAATTTAAGCCTTAGAGCAATTTTGACAAGCATGGCTTCAATTGTTAGTAATGTAACAGACGCAATAAAGGGCTTCAGTAAGTATGCGCGAGATAAATCCTTTTGCAGGGAAATTATTTTAGACAAGTCTTTAGTCAGATTGAACAACCCTGACTACCGGAAATATGGTGGCGGTCTTCGAGTGAAGAAGGTGGAAGTGTACGATAACTGGAACCAGATGTCAACGGGCAGCAAGGCTGCCAAATACGGTCAGGAATATGATTATTCCACTGTCATCGAGATTGGTGGTCAAAAGAAAGTAATCAGTAGCGGGGTTGCCTCTTATGAACCTGTGATCGGAAATGATGAGAATCCTTTCCGTGTTCCATTCAGGTTGTACTCTGAACAGGTAGGTGCGCTGGCGCCTGCAGATTTCCTCTATACGGAAGAACCTTTTGCTGAAACATTCTTTCCTGCTCCAATTGTTGGGTATAGTAAAGTAACAGTGCAGTCGATTCATAAAACGAAAAAATCTGCGAATGGCATAACAGAAACAGAATTCTACACAACGAAGGATTTTCCTACAGTAGTTGAGATCACACCGTTAGACAGGGAAAGCAAGAAAACCTACAATCCCAGGCTACGGAACTTCTTCAAGGTGGACGCGGTCAACTATGTAACCATTTCGCAGGGGTTCAAGGTTGAACTCAATGATATGAATGGGAAAATGAAGTCAACCACATCCTATGCTCAAAATAATCTGAAGGACGCGATCAGCTATACATACAATTATTACCGGCTGGAAAATGATAATACTGAACGGAAGAAATTGTCTAACAAAGTAGCTGTAGTAAATGATGCGTCCGGTGTTATAGATGAGAATGCAGAAGTGGGTAAGGAAGTGGAGATCATGATGGATATCAGGGAGCAGATGTCTGTATCCGGAAGTGCCTCTTATGAAGTGAATGTAGATGTGGCGAATCTTATTCCTCCGGTTGTGATTGGCTCTTCCATTCCTTTCCCTAACAAAGAGACCAACCGGTTCCGTTCTATTGCTGTGTTGAAGGTGGTGAACAGGTATGCCATCCTCGATAGTGTGGTGGTGATCGAGAAGGGAAGTAAGGTGTCTACCAGGAACCTGGTATTCGATGGAGAAACCGGAGATCCGCTGGTAACGAGTACGAACAATATGTTTGATGATCCCGTTTACAGTTTGAACTACCCCGCCCATTGGGCATATAGTGGGATGGAAGCTGCTTACAAGAATCAGGGAACAGTACTGACAGACATTAGTATACGAAGAGGTATTACTTACAGAAATGGTGTTGAGGTGGATTTGAGCCGGTTCTTTGAAAGCGGGGATGAAATACTGCTTAGCGGCTGGTACAGATCGGCATCCCTGGCCAGTCCGGATCCTTGTGATCCTCTCTATTATATATATGAGCCGGGCCTGAAAGATTCAATCGTATGGGCAATTCATGGCAACAAGCCCGATATACATGAAAAGGGAATTTATTTTATAAATAGAAGAGGATTTCCTGTAACCGTTATGGTGAGTTCAATGAAGATCGTTCGCTCCGGTAAAAGGAATATCGGAACCAGTCCGGTGGGCGCCATAACGAGCATGGCAAGTCCAATCCGTGGTGGCAGACTTGTGGTGGATGATACCACCAAAGTATTGAGTGCTCAGGCCGTCAGGTTTAAGGATAAATGGAAAGTGGAAAAAGTATTGCGGCAATATGATAGTTGTGTGATGGAAACGCGCAGTGGATCAAAGGATGTTCCCTTTTTGAATTATTTGTTGAAGTATGATTCCGATGATCATCCGAATCATGAAGTGCACTACAATAATACGAGTTTGGCTGCTGTGTATAAACGACATGGGACAAGGACGTTCATAGCCAGATCTGTGATGGCGCTTGACATGAGTGGAATTCCTGGAAATGCCACCATCAATTCAGCTTTACTTTATCTAAAAGGAAGGAGCCCGGTAGATATGTTTCCTGTAGGACCATTCACGATTTCTACATTGGACTATAACTATGAAGGTTTGGGTGAAGAGGCAAAAGGATTTATTATTCCTTTTACCGATAATATTACTCCAGGTGGTTATGTTGATTTTAAAGCAGATGCTACTTTAAATTCGGACCCTAATAAGGTGGAAGTTTATTCCAGAGGAAGCGTCAGTACCTGTCTGGATTATGATGCGCTTGAAATAAAATCGGCGGTACAGCCACTTGTTGGGCTAAATCCACAGCAACAGAACCTTTTGTTGAAAATGAATACCGAGAACAACACAAATGGTAGTAGTGAAGTCCGTTTTATGACTTTTTATGCACAACCTGCTATTCAGTCATTTGCTCAATCGGTCATTACACCATTTGCTTCGAATTGCATAGGCGCTCCTCCCCCTAATGGTTGCCTTAACCGAACCTGTCCCAGTTATTTACAGATCCAGTATAGTTATCCGGAGCTGACTTGTTATAAGGTTTGCCGGCAAGAATACCTTCAAGGGGATACACTCAATCCATATGTTGTAGGGATCCTGGGCAACTGGAAAGTAGATACTTCCTATGTTTATTATGGTGACAGACGGGAATCTACTGTCGCAACACAAACCAATACCCGAACGGATGGTCTGATCAGGGATTATGCATCCTATTGGACTTTCGGTGAAAAATACCTGACTGCCCATCCCGATATTACCCGTTGGGTATGGAACAGTAAATCTACTCTTCACAATAAGAGAGGATTGGAACTGGAAAATAAAGATCCGCTGGATCGCTATAATGCCGCCATCTATGGCTTCAACAAAACACTGCCAGTTGCAACGGCGCAAAATGCGCGCAATAGTGAGATCGCTTTCGATGGTTTTGAAGATCAGAAATACCAGGTTGATAAATGTAATGAATGCTTTGAAAGTGGATGGATGAAAATAGATTCACTAAATGGCAGGAGAACAGAACATGTCAGTCATTCCGGAAGGAACAGCCTTGAAGTTTTTGTGAATAAGAAAATGGAAATGTCGATTCCTGTTTTGGCTTCACCCGCTTCGGATGCTGCAGGTGTAGATTTTAAACGTGATTCGGTGATGCAGGTGAAAACGACTGTTTTTCCGAATGGGTATGGACTTACCGCTCAGGCAGGAGTTTACAGTGCCCATCCAAACAGGAATGAATGTATTGGAAGGACTATTACACAGCTTGAAATGTGGCCTGACACCTATATTTCAAATTTGAATGTTGACTTTGGCTATGACGGCCCTCCTGTATTTTGTGCAAAAGATTGGTTTGAGGTTCATTTTACAGGCCAGTTATTGGTGGAAGAAACTAACACATACTTCTTTGATGTAGAATGTGATGACACCTTAACACTGATCATTAACGGTGTACAAATTTTAAAAGAAGGAAGGATGCAAAATCAGATAATAGGTCCGGTTCTTTTGCACCAGGGATTTCAAAATATCGTAGTGAAGCTGAAAGAAGGACCAACGCTGGCAAAAAGTAGCATCAAATGGGCTCGAACAGGTAATCCGACTTTTGTAGAAATTCCTTTGGTGAATCAATATGCCAGTACAGAAGTAGCCAATAATTCCAATGCCATTAGAAAAGATACAACCTGGTGTATCGGGCTTACGCCGGTAAAACCTGTAAATGGACTTACCACTAATTTCATTCCGGTACGTGAATCCAAAATGATAGTCAGTGGCTGGGTAAGAGAGAATATACCCTGCAGTCCGGAAACCGGCTATATTAACTCAGGCATAAACATATCCTTCCCTGGGGTGGCAGGTACAAGCAAAACGATAAAACCAAGTGGAAGAGTAATTGAAGGCTGGCAACGATTTGAGGAGGTAATCAATGTTCCTCCTGGCGCAACATCCATGAAATATGAGCTTTTCGCCGGTCCTTCGGGATCTTCTTACTTCGATGATATAAGAGTTCATCCTTATAACGCTAACATGAAGTCCTATGTATATGACCCTGTAAACATCAGGTTGCTGGCAGAATTGGATGAAAACAACTATTCTACTTTCTATGAATATGACGATGAAGGAACCTTAACAAGAGTCAAGAAAGAAACAGAGCGCGGCGTAAAAACAATCAAAGAAACACGGAGTGCATTGACTAAAAAAGACATTCAAGACCAAACCAATCCCTGATTATGAAGAAACAATTCATTATTTCTATATTGGCCTTATTGCTGCTGAGCAATATGCTGTATGCATCGGGGAAAGACGTAGCTCTCATCAGGGATACATTGCCTGCTGATAAAGATGTAATGGTCTTTCGTTCAATGCCCTCTTTTTTTCCATGGCTACGGTTCGATGTTGAAATTTCATCGGGGATAAATTCTCAGGCTTTTGAAACAGAAACCAGACACTATCAGATACACAATGGCCAGTATTCGATACAAAGGACATACGGTAAACTGGTACAGAACTATTCGCACAGGTTCACAGTGGATACTGTGTCAAAAGTAGTTGCCATTACAGAAAGGAAGAACGTGCTGAGTGCAATCATGTTTTTCAATTTTGACAATGGAATTTTCTGGGAACGACATATTCAAAGAATGTATGCGGTAGATAGTGGTTCGTTGCGAAAACTGGTGATGGAATTCAAACCTGAATCACCCTGGGAAAAATATATAGTGGTATACGACCCGGTTGAATTCCTCCCTAAACAGATCCGGTATACCATGAAAAAAGTCAACAGTTCCGGACAGCGTGAGGATGATGAATATATCTGTGATTTTAAAAACTACCAGACAACAGCTTTTGATGAGTCCGTCTTCTCCAATGAGCCTTATTTCAAACGAGTTGACGGAAAACCCATGCTGACCGAAACTTACAGCAATTATTTTTTGCATATTTCTGAACGGAGTAAATAATACTGCATGAAACCTTTTATGCTCAGAACAGTTCTCATTGTTCTGCTTATCCTAACCGGCGGCTATCTGAATGCTGTTTTTGCCATCGATGAAAATTATGGTGCACCGCAGTTGAAGGGTAATCAGATAAGAAAAGATTCATTTTCAGTAGTGGCAGACACAGTGTATTTCGATCCTGCCCTCAAACCCTTACAGACAACCCATTCGGTCCGGAACCTGATCACTTTCAGGATCGATGAAGCTTCCATGAAAAAGCTGCCGGATGTGTTTGGGGTTACACTTGAGATCAAAGTGTATTACAGAAAACAATCTGGTTCCAATACAGTGTTGGATTCCACAGGTATTCTTTATCTGCGGGTGGATTATAATAAGAACAGTACTTATAACTACCGGGCCATTCAGACATTCACCGGTGGCTATGAAGCCAAAGTAGAGATCAAGAAAGTTACTCCGGATGCCGGCACCAATCTTGCGGCTATTGAAGATGTTCTGATTTTGGAGAATGAGATCTTCGTAAACCGGGAATATATCTTTTCTTGTACGGCCAATGCCATTCAGACCATAAGTTTCAATAGTGGTGAGCTGAGCACTACCGGTGAATTGACAATAAACTGGGGTAAAGACAGGGCGGCAGATGAATATGATCTTGAATGGACCTATATTGATGATTCATCCCTGGCCGATTACAAGTTAAATCCAACTACTTATAATGCCAATGCTATTTTCTTAAGGAATGCAACCAGGGTAAGTATCACACCGAATCAATATCGTGTCCCGATGTTGTACGATATGAAGGGGATTTTATTCTTCAGAGTAAGAGCAGTTCAGGTAAAACCCAGCGGACAGCGCATCGAAGCAAACTGGAGCTCTGATTATGCCAATGGTCTTGGGCAATTTGCGTTTGATGGGCATGACAGAGATTTCAATTGGCAGGCAAGTACAAGCTTTGCAGAAGAAGGAAAAAGAAAATCTGTTGTACAATATTTCGATGGTTCGCTGAGAAGCAGGCAAACCGTAACCAAAGACAATACTACCAACAGAACCATCATAGCAGAAAGCTTTTACGATTTCCAGGGCAGACCCGTTATTCAGGTGCTTCCCAGTCCTTCGCTTGACAGCATGATCAGGTTCACGCCAAGGTTCAATGCTTCTATCAATAGTGCAGAATATGAGAAAGAGTTATATGATAAAGAATTCTCTTTAACCGATAACTGTGAAATGGGTGCGCCTCCATTCGACAGTGCTAGCGGTGCGGCGCAATATTATTCTGGTTCAAATCCGCTCATCAATGCAGGGATGAACCAGTTCATCCCCAAAGCAAAAGGATATCCGTTCACGGAAGTTCGATATTTGCCGGACAATACAAACCGGGTGAGCCTGCAATCAGGTGTGGGTGATGTATTCCAGATCGGGCAACATGCAACCAGGTATTACTACGGATCAGCGGATCAGGAAGAACTGGATGCTTTGTTTGGAACTGAAGTAGGAAATAGCTCCCATTATTTTAAGAATATGGTCAGGGATGCGAATGGGCAGTATAGTGTTTCGTATGTAGATATGTTAGGCCGTACCATTGCTACCGCGCTCGCAGGCGATGCTCCCGATAATATGGAAAAGCTGGCTTCCAATCAAGAGGTACGGGTGGTAAAAAAATTATTGGATGAAAACAATAATATAGTCAAAGGGACTACCATAGAATCCAGCCGGAGTCTGCTTGTTCCCAAAGAGCAGTTGTACACTTTCAGATATTCATTGATACCTGATAGTTTAACTATTCTGGATTGCCAGAGTCTTCCGGTTTGTTATGATTGCCGGTATGATCTGGAAATTACAATAACCGATGAGTGTGGTAGTGAGCCCATTGTTTTCCGAAGGGATAATGTAAGTCTCGAAACCAATTGTAATGCTATCGAGGCGTTTCCTGCATTTGAAGAAACCATCAATCTGAAGGAAGGTAATTACCTGGTTACAAAAAAGCTGACCCTTAATAAGTCGGCAATGGATTATTACCGGTCAGTGTTTCTAAGTCGAAATACCTGCAAAACAAAAGAAACTTTTTTGGAAGAGCAGAGAGCTGCATTGTCTTCCATGATCTGTGAACCGGATTCTGTGAGTTGCAGGGTAAGGTTGCAGGATTCAACGGCATATTTCAATAATTATTACAGTGCGCTTGGGATTCCCGTTGCAGAGCAACCCGTGTACGAAGCATCTGCAAGAGCTGCGTATCAAAGAGAGTTGCGTGCATGCGCGGCGCTTGGTGACCGGTTAAACAACAGTGTACGTGTGCGGGAAGCGATGTTGGTTGACGTAACGCCGCCATTCGGTCAATATGCTCGACCTGAGGATGTTGATCAGTATTCGATCTTTTACCAGGATAACATCGGAGCGCCATATAGATATCAGGAAGCTTCACTGATCTACAAAGATGAAAAAGGAGTTACCGATGCGGCAAATGGATTGTCGAAAGTTGATTTTGTGAACAACTTAAAGCCAACCTGGACGGAAACACTCCTGCAGCTGCATCCTGAATATGCAAAGCTTCTTATGTATGAGTATATTGACAGGCTCAGCAATGGCTGGGAAGAGAAGTTCCAGAACACCAATACCTGGCAGGAAGCGCTTGCTAAAGGGTACTTAAATCCTTCAAATTTTTCAGGACTGCCTGCTTCCGCCACCTTTGCGCATAATACTGCTTTCGCTGATCCGATCTTTACTTCTATTGCACCATTGTACAAAAATGCATTCAAGGCTAAACTGGATTGGAAGGCCGGTCCGGAATCACTTAAACTCAATGTTTGGTCCCTTGCTACTGTGATGGCCCATTGCAAAGAAGAGGATACAGCCTGCTTACACGCTTTCAGTCCCATCAACCAGGCGTTCAATCTCGGGCCTGATTGTTCCGGAGAACTGGATTTTGCATGGCGATATTTCCGTGAATTCTATCTGCAGGCGAGGCGGGAAATGATACAAGTGATCGTAAGTCAGGCAGGAGGAAATATTCCTCCTGTAGGTTCCAAATATATCGTTCATTTCAATCTTACTCCTCCGATAGGAACTGTTGTGGAATACCCAGGTTCGAAGGAAGAAGCGGAAATAATGTTCAATGCGCAGATCGATTCTAACTGCCGGGCGCTCTCAGTGCAATGGATCGAGGATCTCAAGCCCTGTAACCTGACCCCAACCCAGAGAGATGAGATCATCTCCAGGATGATCCAGGTATGTAAGGAAGGAGGCGATCCGCAACATGTATTTGGCGCTTCCACAGTGAAGCCATCCAGTACTAATCTGGACAGGAGCTTTGAGCAGGTAATGAAGGATGTGTTGGGAGCAAATTACAATAGTAACTGTAATGTATACCTGATAAACTCTCCGAAGCCTTATGGTAAACAGCCGGTAATAGGAGAGAAGGAAATTTATAGCAAACCTGATTCCTGTGAATGCGCTACTATTAATTCACTTTACCAGAGTTATGAATCCAGGGGGAATAATGGCGAGAATTTCTCACAGTATCTTTATCGCACCCAAAAAACGACTATATCGGAAGGTGCTCTGGATACGTTAAAGAGATCCTGTAATGGACAGCTCATCTGTAGCTTCTTCACAGCACCTATAAAATTACCGCCGGTATTGCAATGCGGAGTAACCGATGTTTGTGTTGATTGCGATGCTGTGCTTACGAATTTTGAAAAATTCAAACTCGAGTTTCCGGGTGTTGTTCCTTCTATTTCTGATACCAGCGAAACAGAGCAATCCAATAACAAGTTGTTCATGAAGTACATGAACGATGGACTTGGTTTCAATAAATCAACGCTTGAATACCTGGAGTTTATCAACGAATGTGTCGCGGCGGGAAAATCCTGTGAGAGCCTGGCGAAGATCAGGAGGGATTACAATTTTATTACTGATTATGATTCTACGCATTTTGTCGGGTATCCAGACACTAATACTCCCTACAAATTGCGGGAAGTTTACTATAGAAGTTGGGCACATATTCCAGATGTACATGTTAATACTTCAGGATGGGGCCGTCGCTATGGCAAGCTGGATACTTTGTGTTTAGGAAATGAGTTCACAATTGAAACCAGGATCAGGCGCCCGGCCAGGGACACCTTTAATAGCATTGTTGATCTTAATATAAGCTTCAATCAGGATGGGCATTTGCAGCAGCTCGCGCCAATATTTTATATGCTGAAGAAAAACCCGACCAATGCAGATTCCGCATTTGTTCGGGCTAATTCAGGAAGAATAGCTTATGTAGCTGCAGGTGATACTTCAGGACAGGTTGCTCAGGTGATCCCTGATTTTACTGATTGGAAAGTCATTAAGATAACACACTCGGCAGACAACTACTGGAGGCTTTACTATAATAATGTCCTGGTAGGAGAACGTTATCTTGATTCTTCCGTGAGAAAATTGCTTGGAATTAGTGTTGGATTCGAAGGGAAAGCTAATAATGGTTATGTAGAGTATTTTAAAATTTACGATGGAAATAATGTATTAAGATATGTAGAAGAATTTGAAGATCATATTCAGTCGAATACAAATGCGCCTCTTGCTTTCAGATGCGAAGAGAAATGCATGTCGGGATTCGCAAAGCATTTCAATAAACAAATGGCTACTACGCTAAGCTATTATCAAATTGATAGCCTGTACCAGAGCAGAGGCTGTACACTATTGGCGCCTTGTGGAGATTCGGCTGTCAATAAATTGATAGATATACAAAGCGAGTTTAAGAACGATTATTATAATTATGGCATTAAGAGGGATGTGGATGGAAATATGACTAATTGGTGGAGAGCTTCGCCAGTTCCATATGCCACACGTGATCTGGTAAGGAATGGTGTTCTGCAGGTTCCAGATACCTTGAATACACCACCGCTGGCCAGGGGAGTTGGCTATAGTATATATAAAGATTCCATTTGTCTTGGGGATAAATTCGCAATGGAAATGAAGATGAAGTTGCAGGAGGCTGCTGGATTTTCTTACCATATTTATTTCCGTGGAGGGGATTATGTTGAAAAGCTATACATAGAAATGAACAATTCTCTAAACTACTGTTGGATAGATTATTTGGCTGGACCTGTTAATGATCCCCCAGTAAGCCTTGGAGGTGCGTCCGATGTAGCAGAATTTCTGAACCTCAACATGAGTGAATGGACCACTGTCAAATGGGAATTTGAGAATCAACTTGTCAGATTTTATTTGAACGGAGTACTTAGAAGGACATTCACATTTAGCCCGCAAGCCAATTTTAAGACCTTGCACGGATGGAACGTGGGCGGTGGTTCTTTCAATAAGGTTATGCCCTTGGCAATTGACTGGGTGAAATATTATGATGCCCGCGATAGTGTTTTTTACCAGGAGGATTTTGATGATCCCAAAAACTTTAAAAGAGTGCCAGATTCCGTGCATTGTATGAGAAAACCCTGTGACCAGGATTTTGTAGCGTACTACAACAGGATTCAAAAGACCAATCTCTCTTACAGTCAAATAGCCCAGGTCTATGCACAAAACAATGTATTGCTCGATATTTGTGACAGTGACCTGCGTCTTTGTGGACGCAATGAGCCTTCATTTCAGGAACTGACACCTGTTCAACGTACTCCCTGCGATGATTCAACCATGTTTGCCTTTTCCGCTGCTACCATATTGCATGATTTCTATAAAGATTCAGTAGTAAGCAGCTTTGATGATCGTTATCTGGCAAAATGCCTGGAAGTGAAAAATACAGAGCAGTTCACAGTAGAGCATAATGTGAATGAGTATCATTATACATTATATTATTATGATCTCGCCGGAAACCTCGTGAAAACAGTTCCTCCGGCAGGAGTGGATATCAGCAAGTTCGCATGGGCTGCCAGCTGGAGTGATTCCGTGAAACTTGCCAGGAAGAACAAGACATTATTGACACCAGTACATAAACTGCCTACTGATTACCGCTATAATACACTGAACCAGGTGGTGGAGCAAAAATCACCTGATGGCGGCAGAAGTGAGTTTTATTACGACAGGCTTGGCAGGTTGGCGCTATCTCAAAATGCGAAACAAAGAAATGATGTAACACCTGGCTACGAAGATTGGTCGTACAGTTATACACGTTATGACAAACTCGGCAGAATAACATCGGTAGGGGAGGTGAAGAATCCTCAGGATCAAGAAACTATTACCAGGGAAATGGTCAGGGATGAAAGCATGTTAGACCTATGGCATCTTACATTGATGAGCCGCCGGTCTCAGATCACCAGCACACTATATGATATACCATATGAGGGCACAGGTGGTGAAGATTTTGGAGAGATCATTCAAAAGAATCTGCGGAACAGGGTGAGTGCTACATTTTATTCGGATGGAGCCAATCAATCACTTTACAACAGCGCTACTTTCTATACTTATGATATTCATGGTAACGTAGATAAACTGTTGCAGGATTATGGTTTGAGCGGATTTGTACCGAATGTGATGAACACGAATGGCAACCGTTTTAAACTGATGGAATATGATTACGATCTGATAAGTGGAAAAGTGAACAGTGTGGCTTATCAGAGAGGATGGGCCGACCAGTTCTATCACAGGTATAAGTATGATGCTGAAAATCGCCTGACCCTGGTGGAAACCAGTATCGATGGATTTGTATGGCAAAAAGATGCCCGCTATGAATATTATTTGCATGGTCCGTTGGCAAGGACAGTATTAGGTGATCAATCTGTTCAGGGTATAGATTATGCTTATACGTTACAGGGGTGGTTGAAAGGAGTGAATAGTACCGGTGCAACCCGTGAACATGATATGGGTGGAGACGGTAAAATAAATTCCATCAATAAGTATACCGCTCGTGATGCTTATGGTTTTAACCTGAACTATTTCACTGGTGATTATCAGCCTTCAAGTGTGAACGTAAATCCTTTTCCAGGATATTCAGCAATGCTAGGAACCAGGTACAGACCACTGTACAATGGAAATATCAGCAGCATGGCAACAGCTATCCGCAGGTTTGAAGACAGGGGGACTTATGAAAATGGGCCGAACCTGTTCTTCAACTATAAGTATGATCAGTTGAACAGGATCGTTTCTTTGGATACAGATACCGGTTTCAATATGGTATCCAACAGCTACCCGATGCTGAATAGCTTACCAGGATTCAAAGAGCGGTTCTCTTATGATGCTAATGGAAATATCCTTTCACTTCGCAGGAACAACAAAGGGGCAGTTCCTGTGATGGATGTTTTGAACTACTCGTATTATCCCGGAACAAATCAACTCAAACATGTTGCTGATTCTGTACCTGCGAACAATTGGGGTAGCCAGTCCTGGGACCCTATAGTGGATATCGATAACCAGGTTTATACTAATAACTATGAATACGATGCTATCGGTAATCTGAAAAGGGATTCTTCAGAGGGTATTTACGATATCAAATGGAATGTGTATGGGAAGATCCAGGAAATAAATAAATATCCAACAGCCAGGAGCGCCACCACCAGGATCAGATATACCTATGATGCATCCGGGAACAGGATTAGTAAAGTTGTAGAAGAGGGAACTAGCAAGAAGGTTTATACATGGTATGTTCGAGATGCGCAGGGGAATGTGATGAGTGTGTATAAATCCGAAGGCACTGCTGTGAATCTTGGGGCTTTATCGCTTGACCAGATCGAAAGATATATGTATGGAAGCAGCCGGTTAGGGGTCGAGAGGAAATCGCAAAACGTTGATGGTGGTCCATGGAACGCTGCAGCTTATTATTCAAACGGATTGTTTGAGCGCGGCAGACGGCAGTATGAGTTGACGAACCACCTGGGGAATGTGCTCACGACGATCACCGATAAGAAATTTGGTGTATCTTCCAATGGGACTTTGATAGATTACTTTGAGCCTGAGATGATCAGTGGCATGGATTATTATGCGTTTGGATCACCGATGAGGGTGGCAGGAGAAGGGGCGTACCGTTTTGGGTTTAATGGGAAAGAGAATGATAATGAGGTGAAGGGAGGAGAAGGGTTGCAGCAGGATTATGGGATGAGGGTGTATGATAGTAGGGTGGGGAGGTTCCTCAGTTTTGACCCATTAAGTAAAGAATACGCAGATTTGTCTCCATACCATTTTGCAGGGAATAACCCAATACAGAACTTGGATAAAGATGGTGGTGAGCCATTAGATTACCGAAGTAATTGGATTCCCGTTGCATTTAGAGTAAATGATGGTAAGCCTAGATTTTCAAGAGAAATTAATGATCCTAAACTTGGATATATAAGTGTAGAAGCTTACTACGACAAATGGTCGAAGCAAAACTGGTTTGTCCATAGTGGAAATGATGGTAGGGATTATTATTGGAAGCATAATCTCGGAGCAGACCAAAGTGTGAGAATGGCAGGAAATGGACAATGGGTTGAGTTCAAGACGCAGGACAAAATTTTCCTTGAACAAACAGCTCAGTTGACAAGAGGAATGGCAACTGGATTTGCAGCGGCAATGGCTGCACCATTTGTTGCATATGGTGGGATAAGTGCTGCTGGTGCAGGTCTTGCAGCTATCGAAAGTGCAGCATTTAGTGCATTAGCAAATACGGCGGTTGCAAATGCTACATTAGCATCAATAGCTAGGGTTCCTGCAATTGCTGAAGTAGGACGCAAAGTTTTGTCTGCACTTGATGAAAGTGGAGCGCTTGGTGGGGCAAATGCAGCAGCCGTATCAAAAATTGAATCTTTTTCTGCTGGGCAAATAAAGAAATTTATAACTACTGAGCCCGGAGCATTGTTCCAAGTAGATAAAATGAAAGAAACGATTAAAAGAGGCGGGCAAGAATTAGCTTGGCTTTTAAAAGATCCAATTGAGGCTGTAATGCATAATGGCAAAACATTTATATTGGATGGGCATAATAGATTAAAAGCTCTTAGTGAAATGGGAAAGGATGTTAAAGTAACAGTGTTGCCATTAGAGGAAGCAGCCAGAAAATACAAAGATAAAGTTGCTGATATTGTAAAAGATGTTTTTAATACAACTTTAGAAAATGACAAATAGAAATCAAAAAGAAATTGATTTTGAGCAAATTTTATTTGAATGTGTTCAGATAATAAAAAAGTTTAACAATCAATTAGCTGTAAGTTATTCTTTAAGTGATATTCCTTATAATCTAGCAGGTAAAATGTTCCCCAAAATCGGGAGCCTATATATTGATGGCATGGAATTTAAGTATCGATTTCATGGTAGTGGTTGTACAATTTTTTTTAATAATCATGAGCTTTATTTTGGCATAGATCCTACTTGTGTTAATCAAATAATTATTACTCCGGGTGGTTTTAATGGTTTTTTGAAAACTTTCATTATTGATTATGAGAAATATCAAATAGTCTATAAAATTGATCCTCTATTTGAAAAGCTTGAGGCAAAGGGCGTTTTTGTTCGGACTCAAAGTGATCAAGTTAGATTTCATGTTAATGAAGAATGGATTGAGTCCTATAAAATTGGCATACCATTTACTGATGATAATAATGATAAGGTTTGAACTTAAAACTTATCTCTGTTAATGATACACAAAGGGATCGGTTTAACGGTCAATCCTTTTCATAATACAGGATGGCAGATTCATTCATGAGTTCTTTGACAATCCAGATTTGAGCCTGATATGGCGGAACGGATTATTATTCGTTTGGCTGGCCGATGAGGAGTGCAGGAGAAGGGGCTTATCGGTTTGGGTTTAATGGAAAGGAGAATGATAATGAGGTGAAGGGTGGAGAAGGGTTGCAGCAGGATTATGGGATGAGGATTTATGATCCGAGGTTGGGGAGGTTTTTGAGTGTTGATCCGTTGACAGTAGAGTATCCAGATTTAACTCCATATCAGTTTGCTGGTAACATGCCAGTTATAGCAATGGATCGAGATGGTTTGGAACCACTCTTGCCATGGGATCCTACTTCGTGGTTTTTCTGGAAAACTAAAATGAGTTGGAAGTATGGAGACCCAACGGGAGCTAGAACTGCAATGCGAGGAGCAGTTCAACAAGCAAATGTAGAAACTGGTCGAAACAATTATCATCGGGAAGAAGTGCCAGGTGTAGTTCAACAACGATTGGATGATATTAATCATAAAGAAGGGCAGGCTAAAGTAATTCAAGGTAGTGGAGAAATTATAGCTTTTAATGTAGAAACAAGTGCAGATGTTACCCTAAACCTTATTCCCGGTGAAGCATTTGCAGTCGCTGGGAGATCTCTGAAATTCGCAGCTGCAGAAGTACTGAAGACTTCTCCAAGTGCAGAAAAATTAGTAGTAGAATATGCAGAGCGAATAATAGCATCAACCTCGAATAATAAAATGCCGAGAACTGCTACTGTAATTGTTGATGAAAAAACGGGTAGGGTATATGAAGGAATAAGTGGGGAGCTTAGATCCATGGATGATGTAGGAGAAAGCCTGAAAAGGCTGTTGCCTAAAGATCCTCCTATAAAGGCATACCCTGTACAAAATTGCTCAGAATGTGCGGCTTTAGACAAGGCTTTGAAAGTAAAGGCAGATATAAAGAACTTAAAAATGCATACAGTTGTAATTGAGAAAAAAACAAAGACTGTAAAAGATGTAGAAAGGTGTGCAAATTGCAAAATCACAACAAAAGAGATGAAAACACCTAAAAGTGAAAAATCAGGAGGAAAACAACATGGAAAAAAGGGATGATAAAATATTAGCAATACTAAAATCCGCTGGATGGCAGGAAGGTCGTACTCTGGATAGAGACAAAATTATAAGAGCAATTGAGGCGGAGGGGTACACACCAATGCAAGTAGTGGTTAAATTTCTGGAAGAATTTAATAATATTGAGATTTTCTTTGAAAATGAGGGAAATGCAATTGGGAAGAGTGATATTATTATTTCTTTTGAAAAAGCCATTTTGTTAGAAGTTCCAGAAAGAATTAAGGGTGATTATGTTCCGCGAATAGGAAAGGATTTATGCCCAATTGGAACAGCGTATTCCAGTCACTTGGTGTTAATGATGGCTTCAGATGGAAGTGTATATGGAGGATTTGATGACAGCCTTTGTGAAATCAGCAGTTCCGGGCTAGGTGCTGTTCTTGCTCTAGTTTCTGGTAGGACGCCGAAGTTTATTGAATAATTTAGGTAGAGTGGTTAAGTAGATAGTGGCCAACTTATCATATTCTAAATAACAAAGAGGGTGTCTCAAAAGTAATCTGAAGGCTCTGAGAATCGCGTAAACGAATTTTCTCTCCATCAGGTACCCGAATAAAATAGGGTAGAAATTACTTTTGCAGCCTGTAGCGATCATCGACCATTCCCCAATCGACGACATGTAAACTTCCAATGAACCTTATTCAAACTCTATATAATAAAACACCTGGTTTTCTGCGAAAAGGATTCGTTACCAAAGAAGATTTCCAGGTATTCCTGCTTTGCGGTCTCTCTGGATTTGTTTTCTCCATCCTGACCTTCAAATACCTGGATAGCTTCCCTTATGAAATGGGGAAAAGTCTCATTGGTGTTTTTATCCCTCCATTCATTGCTGTTGTCTATCTGACATATACAGGCTATAAATACTCATTAAACAGGAAACTTCTTATCAAAACCCTGCTCCTGTACTTCATTCAGATAACTCCCTTCCTGCCGGTTTTCCTTCAGACATTTCAGCCTACGCCAGCAAATGACTTTGCGAGGTATTACCTCTATGCAAAGAATATGTTTGACAACAACACACTCTGGGGTGGGGACCAACTCTTTTATGACAAGCTAGGCAGAGGTCTGGTGACACAGCCTGGTTATCGTTACTTTATTTTCCTGGAACTACTCGTTTTTCGCGACCTATACAGGATAGTATCCTTTTTCAATATTACACTTCTGATAATTGGTATTTATTGCTTCCTAAGGGTTATTCATGAACTGACAATTACAGGAAAATTCAAAAAGGCAATACTTGTGCTGGTTGTATTGATTACCCCGTTTGCTATTAAGAACTTGCTGATGGGAATGCCTGAGTGGTTGACTGCATGTCTTTTCATGGGATGCAGCTACTTTCTTGTAGTACGCAGGAATGAACTGGCTGCGGTTTTCCTGCTGGGATTGATACCCTTTTTTAGGCAGAATTTAGTAATAACAGCCCTGTTGCTTTTGCTCTACATCCTGGTCAATAGCAAGGAAAGAATTTTACTGTTCATTACTTTTTTCCTCGTGCTTTTGTTACCTCTGTACCATAACCTGTATTATGCAGGAGAGTGGAAGTTCTTTGTGGACCTCCTTGATTATCCTTTCTACAATTATACTCCGGATAAGCAAATAAGCGGCTATAATATAAATCTGCTTATCAATAATATCGTTCATTATTTCGGTATCGATATTTCTGGTGGCAGGATAGAAGTATCATTTATAGGAGCAATATTCTTACCTTATTCAGTTATTCTGTTCTTCCTGATGTTTAGATACCTGTATCGTCCGGCCGAAAAAATATTCTATTTTCTGATTACGATGAGCGCTGTGGGGCCGGCCATATTAATGGCCAATGCCTATTATCCCAGGTTCGAGTTTATGAATGTGATTGTAATGATGATATGTTTTGCTATCATTAATGCAGCTGGTTACAAAGCTGTGCAGGCCCTTAAGAATCCCGGAATCGCCCCTCACTAAGTACATATATTTATTTCTCTAAAATACCGCTGCCACCACCCTCAATAAATTTGTTTTCTGTTCCTCTTACCCCTAAATTGCAATACTACCAGCCCGCTTTTATAACGCCGAACCATGAACTTTGTCCCTTCACTGAAAATTTCAGCGTTTCTTTCGCTGGTGTTGTTGCTATCCTTTTCTGGCTTTGGACGCCAAGTGCCTGCCAGCAAAAAAGATTCAACGTCTATTTCTGTAAAACAGCAATTACAGGACAAAATAGATTCTGGCAGGAGCAGGCTCAATGCTGCAAAGGATTCAATTCCTCAATTGGCTAAACAGAAGCTGAACGAAACCAAACAGTCCATTTCTGGTTTGGCTGATACCCTTGGGAAACTTCCTGATACCCTGATCCGCGGCAGTCTCCAATGGTTGGAAGAAAAGAAGAAACTTGCAAAGGAAACATTCCGTTCAACTGCCAACGATATCATTACCACTCCCGCAGGCCTGAAAATGAAAAAGCGGGATTTCATGAACGATCTCTCCAATCATACTTATGCCAACCTTTTCGACACAAAACCCCTTGTCAAATTTGCAGGAGGTTATGTAAGTTATCAGTTCGATTATCGATCCAATATCGATACTCCGTACATAGAAAAAGACCTTGCCCAACACAATACTACAGGACATCTCAATTTCACCCTGGGTAATATCCTGCCCATGCGTGTGACCTTTTGGAGCCGGCAAAGCAATTCCTCCTTGTTCAGAGATATCACCAGTGTAAATGTATCTTTTGATGCCGGCGCTTTCAGGAACCAGCTCCAGGCTGCCATGCGGGACCGCCTGTTGAAAATGGCTCCCCATCTCAAAGACTCGCTCACTGAAAAATTGTATGGCCTGAAAAATTCCCAACTTGGCGAATTGGATGATCTGCTACACACCCGGTTTACACCACAGGCATTGATAGAAGCAAACCAGGTACTCAAAGTGCCCGGCATCACCTGGAATTATGAACTGCCAGACAGCACCAATCAAAAAGTGGAAGACTCCGTTAAGCAATCTGCTGCGCAATTCCTGGAATTATATTATAAAACCGTAGAAACCTATAAAACTGTAAAAAGACAAACTGATTCCCTCAAAGCGATCTATGACAAAAACAAGTCTCGCCTGGAAGGTTTCAAACAACTCGTAAATGGAAAATGGGACCAGTTGATCAATACTCCCAACTGGCGCGAGAAGCTTTCTGAATATGGACTCGAAGATGCCAGCATACCCGCAAAATACAAGTGGCTCATGGGGATCAGGAATTTCAGTCTGGGACGAAGCACCGCCAATACAAGCGAACTGACAGCGAAAAATGTCAGCGTGAACGGAATCAATTTTGAATACAACAGCCGGTATTATCTTGGTGTTACTGCAGGAATGGTGGATTATCGTTTCCGCGATTTTACAGTAAACGGATTCAACCGGAAACCTCAGTTCCTTTACATGCTCCGGGCAGGGATCGGGCGATTGGAAAAGAATTATGTCATCCTCGGAATGTACCATGGGAAGAAGCAATTATTCGTCAATTCCAACCAGTCTTCAATTCCCGTTACAGGCTTTAGCCTGGAAGCCAAATGGAAAGTGGCTCAACATACCTTCCTCATTGGAGAGGTAGCCAAATCCATTTCTCCTGATTTCCGTTCCAGCCCACCAGGTAAGAACACTTCCATGAATTTATCAGATAAGAGTAACCAGGCGATTTCTCTCAAAGCACAATCTTATCTGCCCGGTACACAAACCAGGATCGAAGGGCTGTATAAAAAAACAGGAGCAAATTTTCAATCTTTCAGCAGTTTCCAGGCAAATGCTGCATTGGAAACATGGACCATAAAAGTAGAGCAGCCATTCTTCAGAAGGATGTTGAGGATCAGTGGATCGCTCAGAAAAAATGAATTCTCCAACCCATATCTTGAACAGAATTATAAAAGCAATACCGTATTCAAAAGCCTTACCGCCACTTTCCGGAAAAGTCGCTGGCCGGTAGTAACTATGGGGTACCAACCAATGAGCCAGCTGACAGTATTCGATGACAAAATAGTGGAAAACAGGTTTCAAACACTTACCGGCACCGTTTTGCATAATTACAAATTCGGAAAGCTACCCACCAGCTCTACCATCATGTTCAATAAATTCTTCAATAACCAAAGCGATAGCGGCTATGTCTATTTCAATTCTACCAATATCTACTGGTCGCAACAATTCATGTTCAGCAGGTTTACTGCCAGTATGGGAGCTTCCTTTAGCAAGAACGGCACTTACCAGTTGACTGTTTTGGAAGAAGGATTTCAAATACCCTTTGGTAAACTATTTGCACTTGGCTTTGGCGTTAAAGTGAATGCGCTCAATAGTGAAGAGGTGAAAGCAGGAGGATTTCTGAACACCAATATCAGGATATTCAAACAAGATAATATTTTTCTGAGCTATGAGCGGGGATACCTCCCCGGTTTCAATCAGGGGCTTGTCCGGAACGAAATGGCCAGCGTTCAATTCATGAAATCGTTTTGATCCCCCCAGGAACCCTTAAATGCAGGATTTCACCCTCCCAGCTCAATCCCAATCCCCGCTTTAACAGTTTCAAAGACTTTTTTTCTATAAATTCGCGGGCCGGGATTATGATACCAATTAGTGAATTTTTATCATATTTTAATTGCCGACAGGCTTCCATCCGCACCCTCATACTCTCTATGGGGCTGTTGTTGGTGCTTTTCAGCAGTTTCGTTACCCCCAGGGTACAAGATCAGCAGCATGTAAAAGCAGGCTGGCTGCTCCCCAGTACTACGGGTATGGAAAGATTGGCCGAGTTCAGAGATGCCAGTGGCCCTAACTCCGATCTCCATCTTTCTATTAGAAAACAGACCAAGGTTAAATGTGTAAAAAAGCTGCAGCCCGGTTCGGAAGCTGCTGAAAAGGCTGTTGAACCTGTACATATTTCCACTTCTCCGATAGCAGGTTTCGATACAGTGAAAAGACCTGCCTATTACGTTTTCCTCTTCAGATACACCCTTTTTTGATCCCGCATTTCATACGGATGGTTTCCGTTTACCGACCTCCAGTTGGAGGCCCGATATTCTTGTTTTCCATTTTCATCCCAATCGAAAAATTAATAGTATGAAATGTCCGAATTGCAATGAGACCCTGCTCATGACCGAAAGGAACAACATCGAGATCGATTATTGTCCTTCCTGCCGCGGCATCTGGCTCGATAAAGGTGAGCTCGATAAAATGTTGGAATATGCTGAACAGAAGTACAGGTCAGCCGAACAAGGCCAAAACCAGAACCATCAGCAGCAATATCAACAGCCATATAAGAAATACGATAACGATCATTATAAAGAGCATCATAAACACAATCCCTATCAAAAACCCTACAAAAAGAAAGGGTTTCTCGGAGATCTCTTCGATTTTGATTAGGCATTCTTAAACCCATTGGATAATTAAAAAGATAGAAAATGCAGGCATTGCTGGATTTGTTTCACAATCTCACAGACGCTAAGTGGATCATGGCCCATGGTGGCCTTTATATTGTAGTGTTTATTGTTTTTGCTGAAACCGGACTATTTGCCGGGTTCTTCCTCCCAGGAGACTCCCTGCTGTTCATCGCCGGAATGATCATTGCCCAATCCGTTAGTCCCGATGTGGCTCCCGCACTGAGCCTCCTTTATTGGGTAACACTGATCTCGGCATCCGCCATCATCGGAAATTATGTTGGCTACTGGTTCGGCAAAAAGTCGGGTGAAGTATTGATGAAACGAAAAGACAGTTGGCTGTTCAAAAAGAAGTATCTTATACAGGCAAAGGACTTTTACGAAAAGAAAGGAGGGGGAGCCATCATGATCGCACGCTTCCTGCCCGTGGTTCGTACCTTTGCTCCCATTGTTGCCGGAATGGTGAATATGGACCGCAAAAAGTTCACACTGTACAATATCCTCGGCGCCGTTGCATGGGCCGGAAGTATTGTAACAGCAGGATTCCTGCTAGGTAACTATGACTGGGTAAAAAATAACCTCGACAAGATCATCATTGGAATCGTGGTTGTAACCACCGCCCCGGTGCTGATCAAAATGATCGCCAGCCGAAAGAAAAAAGAACCCCTCCCGGCCGATCAATTAAACTCTTAAAAAATGACCGAATTTCTTATGCCGGATTTTGGAGATCCGGCGGTATGGATAAGCTTACTCACACTCTGTTTCCTGGAAATAGTCCTGGGGATCGATAATATCATCTTCATTTCGATCGTAGCAGGTAAACTACCGGCAGCGCAACAGCGAAAAGCCCGTAACACAGGCCTTCTGCTCGCAATGGTGTTCCGTGTACTCCTGCTGCTTTGCATCAACTGGATCATCGGACTCAAAGACCCGGTGTTCACCCTTCCGCATGTAAAGAATCTCACGGACGGTCCCATCGGCCTTAGCTGGAAAGACCTCATACTCATTGCGGGTGGTATCTTCCTCATTGTAAAGAGCACACTGGAAATTCACCACAAACTGGTGAAAAAAGAAGAACAGAAATCCGGATCCGGTAAAGCTGCCTCTTCCGTTGCCTCTGTACTCGGACAGATCATCCTGGTGGATGCCGTATTCTCTTTCGATTCCATCCTCACTGCGGTGGGACTTGTAGAGAACGTAATCATCATGATCATCGCAGTGGTAGTGTCCATTGGCGTTATGATGCTGTTTGCAGGACCTGTTACCCGCATCATCAACAAACAACCTACCCTTCAGATGCTGGCCCTCAGCTTCCTGGTTGTGATCGGTGTTGTGCTGGTGGCAAGCGGATTCCATCAGGAAGTAAGCAAGAGCATCATCTACTCCTGCCTGTTCTTCTCACTGGCGGTGGAAATGCTGAACATCAAACTCCGCGGAAGGGAAGCGAAAGTGAAGCTGAACGATTCTGACAGACCAATGATCAATTAAGTAATACCTGATAAGTTCCATAATAAGAAAGTCCCTGCATCACGCAGGGACTTTTGATTTTCTAGGCCGGCACTTTTCTTTCGTCTTCGCGTTCCCAAACCCTGTGTTGGGAAACAGCTGTTATGAATTGTTTTTCAAGTTGAGTCCGGTCGCTGTTCAGGATGATCCCGGCCTCAATGGGCATATCAGCAGTAACTGCTTCAGGGAATTTTCTTCCGAAACGGGTTGCTTTCAAAACCTGGAGTGCATCCGGATCTGCGGCAATCACTTTACAATGACGGTAGGCTTCGTCCAGGAAATGTACAGCATCAGCGTCAGCTTCCAGGAAAGCCACGCTGTTGGCGCCTCCAGGCACAAACACTGCATCATAGAACACAGAAGCTGTAGTGAGCAGGCTTTTGTCTGCCAGCAGTTCCCCTTTGCCGGCGCTCTGCACCAGGCCAAACCTGGGCGCGATCAGTTCTCCAACAGCTCCTTCTTTTTGCAATGTTGTCAGCATGCTTTCAACGGCAACACTGTCTACGCCATCTGCCACCAATATGGCGATCTTCCTGCCTTTTATTGAATCCTTCACTGTATTGGCCATGCTTAAAGCGCTTGATGCTGACAGTGAGAGTTCTTTAACCACCGGTTGGAAATCTGCCGGATTGCCATCGGCGGGAATACTTTGGTTGATCGGCTCTGCAATATCTTTATCGGAAGGCACATGGAGACCAAGGTTCCAGGCTACTTTGGCGGCCAGGCCTTTGTCCACTTTTGCAAGAATGCGGAGCATCCTTTCTCGCACAGCGATCGTTTCCACTTTCCCCAGTTCAAAGGAAAAAGCATCTACCATATGCGCCTTCTCAGGATCCGACTGGCTGTTGTAAAAAAGTCTGGCCTGGCTGAAATGATCGAAGAAACTGGCGCTTCGCTGACGCACTTTATGAGCGTCTATCTTTTCTGTGTAGGAAGTGAATCCGCCTTCCATCATTTTTGCCTGGTAGGGGCAGCCGCCTCCCAGCGAATTGGGATTATAGCTGCTTCGTCCTTTATTGATCTGCTGCCGCATGAAACCATCACGCTGGTTATTGTGTATAGGAACGATGGGCCTGTTGATGGGGATCTCATGGAAATTGGGGCCACCCAGCCGGATCAGTTGTGTATCTGTATAAGAGAAAAGTCTGCCCTGTAAAAGTGGATCATTGGTGAAATCGATACCGGGCACTATATGGCCGATATGGAATGCCACCTGTTCTGTTTCTGCGAAGAAGTTATCCGGATTCCTGTTCAGCGTGAGCTTGCCGATGCGTTGGACCGGCACCAGTTCTTCAGGAATCAGCTTTGTAGGATCCAGCAGATCGAAATCGAAACTGTGTTCATCTTTTTCAGGAATGATCTGTACGCCCAGTTCATATTCGGGATATATGCCTGACTCAATGGATTCCCAGAGATCGCGCCGATGAAAATCAGGATCATTGCCTGAGATCTTCTGTGCTTCGTCCCATGCTACAGAATGAACGCCCAGTAAAGGTTTCCAGTGGAACTTTACAAAGTGTGATTCATTCTGATCATTTACGAACCTGAATGTATGTACGCCAAATCCTTCCATCATACGGAAACTGCGGGGAATAGCGCGATCACTCATCAACCACATGATCATATGAGTTGACTCCGGCATGAGGGAAATGAAATCCCAGAAAGTATCATGAGCAGAAGCCGCCTGCGGTATTTCGTTGTGAGGTTCAGGTTTTAAGGCATGCACCATATCGGGGAACTTGTGTGCATCCTGGATGAAGAATACCGGCATATTATTCCCTGGAATCAGTGAGCAAAGATGTCCACAAAAGCAGGTAGTTGCTTTACTTTAATATTGATCTATCTTCGACAGCATCAATTCAACCCTGCAATCCTTATTTTCTGGTCATGAGAAATTTGCATTATTGCTCTGGTCTGGTGTTATCCATTTTTACAGGTTTTCATTTGTTCAATCATTGCTGTGCAGTTTTGGGAGCGGACTTCCATATTGAGGTAATGAATTCACTGAGGATTGTTTACCGCAATGCATTCGTTGAAACCATTATTCTCCTGTCTGTGCTGCTGCAAATTGTATCCGGACTATATCTTTTCAAAAAACAAAAGAGAACTGTAACAAAAAGCTTCGATAAACTGCAAATATGGACGGGCCTTTACCTGGCATTCTTCTTCCTGGTCCATGTAGGCGCGGTATTCACCGGAAGGTTTATTTTGAACCTAGATACCAATTTCTACTTTGGGGTTGCAGGCATGAATAGCTTTCCTTTCAGTTTGTTCTTCATTCCTTATTATGCAATGGCTATTTTCTCCTTCTTTACACATATTGCCTGCATTCATTATAAAAAAATGGAAAGAAACATAGCTGGTCTTTCTCCCTGGCATCAATCCATTGCTGTGATGATTGCCGGATTGGTGATCATGCTCCTGGTGCTTTATGGTTCAACTGGTGAATTCAACGGGGTAGAGGTGCCGGAAGCTTACAAGGTATTGCAGGGGAAATAGTGGTTGCCCTACCCGGCGCGCCGGACAATTCCAGTTATTTTATCAGTAAAAACGAGAATGCCCCAAACGAATTGAGGCGTTCTCTGTACAGCTTGAAATTTAGGGGCGGAATTAGTTTGCGAAAAGTACATTGCATGCTACCTCCCAAAATTCTTCATCTTTTTTGAGGAAGAAGGGCGTTTCGCCCCATGCTTTATAGGGAGCAAGGTATAAGGTAAAAACTTTCCTTGCTGGGAGCGGATCGAGATAAGGCGGCGCAAAGGCAGCTGATGAATAGGTGGCGCCACCATAATTCAGGAGCGGCTGCCCTGTTTCATGATCGAAGAATTCAAACAGGTATGAATAGTTGACCAAACCTTCGGGGACGCCATCCGGCAATACCTGGTATTCGCCACCATTCACGTCTTTGGCAATATCGCGTATCATGCCAATTTCTTCACGTACTTCATTCCAATCCTCATCGAAGTATGAGATGTACATTTTTACATCCACTCTGGTAAATGGAATAAGGTACTGTGCATAATTTGCTATTTTCAATTTTATATGTCCTGCAGGAGCAGCTTCTTCCTGGTCCTGCATTTTGGCATCGATGAAGGTTACCGGTGATTCAAGTGTAGGTTGAAATAAAATATAGGTTTCTTCGGAACCTGCTTTGACATCGATCGTTTTTTCCAGTACTGTATTTCCGTTACGGATATCGTAGAACTCAAATTTTCCTTCACCTTCCACTACTTTTATCTTTTTCAGGCTCAAATCCCATTCCACCGGGTACCCATTGTACTTTGCTGCAATGAAGATCCCCTGTCCATTATTAGCCAGTGCTACTTTCGATGCGTCGAAAGATACATTTACAAAATCCCTGAAAGTTTCAACCTGTTCAGCTTTCTGGCAGGAGCCAAGCATTATGATAAGGAGAAGGCACCAGTAACCGGCCTGTTTTATTTTATTCATGATTTTATTTTTTTAGAATTTGTAAGTGGCAGTAATGCTGAATCGCTGACCTTCCTGCCTGCGGTACATGATGAGATCCCCATCTGCACTGCTGTATCCATTGTCTCCTTTTACACGATCATATTTCAGTACGCCGCTGCCATCGTTGGCAGGCTGATAGCCCTCTGCATTCACGTAATATCGCGTCCACTCATTGAGCAGGTTGGCGACATTTACTTTCACTTCCATTTTTTTCTTCAGGAAACGGCCGTATAACTGGAAGTCCAGCAGTTTGGGAGCCAGTTCGTATTCAATGGCCGAAGGATCTTTCATGATCAGGTTGGAACGGTAACCGCGATGATTATAGCTAACTGTTGCTCCGAACAGTTCTCCCCAATAACCAACACCAAGGTTCAATAACCAGGGCGACTGACCGAGCAACGGGCGGTCCATTCCCGGAATCCGCTCTTTGAACCTTTCGATCTTGCCGTCAACAGTTCTGAACTCCCAGGGTCCTTCATAGTTGACAGTCGACTTCAATAATGTTCCGTTCGCATATACGAACAGGTCAGATAGCCAGGATTTGCCGGCTACGAATGAAAGGTTCTTGCGTACCTCCATTTCCAGTCCATAATTTTTGGCTGAAGCCATATTGGCGAAAACATAATAGCTGCCATCCTGGAAAGCAGGATGGTTCACCAGTTCAATTGGTTTGTCCAGGTACTTGTAGTAACCGGTTAGTGAAATGATCTCACCCGGACTGGGATACCATTCCAACCGGAGATCGATATTATCCACCATTGTAGATATCACGTCCTGTCCGGATACATTAGCATCCAGCTCATAATCATAGAACCCGAAAAAAGAGGTTTCCCTGAAATCCGGACGGATAGCGGTTTTTGAGTAGCTTGCGCGCAGGTTCAATGTATTGGTGAAACTATAAGTGGCATTGACCGAAGGCAGCAATTGCCAATCCTGTTCTTTTGCTTCTTCCTGGAATTTGAGATAATCAGGAATTTCGTTGCCGAATTTTTTTCTCAGTAATTCAGTCTGCCTGTTACTGATATCGTAATATTCAAGTCTTGCTCCATATACCAGTCTGAGCTTGCCAAAGAGCTTCTGGTCGGCCATGAGGTACATGGAATGATTGTTCATATCTCCGTCGAATATATTTCCGCCGATATTCTCTGCGTAGTAATATGCCTGTCCTGTACCTGCGCCAACATTGGCCGGATCGAGCAGCACTTCATAAGGCATCTCGATTTGCGGCAGGATCTCTCCGGCTTTGGCAGACCTGGTCATGGGCAACATGCGGAACACTTCCAGTGCACGTTGTTTTCTCCATCCCTGGTAACCCATTTTCACGATAGTGTTTATCTTTTTTCCTTTTCCGAATGATCTGGAAAAATTAGTGGCCCAGTTGAAATCCTGTTCTTCGATCTGCGTCCACATTCTTGAATCCAGCGCCACTGTGTTGTTAGACCATCCTGAGTGCTGCAGCAGGTTGGGGTTTTGGAAATAATATTTGTCGCCTAACTGAGTAGTGAGCCTGTACTGGAATTTTCTTTCGTCCAGGATTTGTTGACTGATCTTGTTGTAAGCGAATTGTCCTTCAAATTTGATACCGCCGGGGAGCAGGTAATCTCCAATGAGCTGGTGTTGCTGAAGCGACATGGCCTCGGGCAACTGGTATATTTCTTTCCGCATCTTATGTGTTTCGTCCCGGTAATCCAGTCGCACCGCTTCATTGTAGTTATTGCTGTAAGTGCGGGCGTACATATTCTTCAGAGCAATCTTGAATTTATCTCCCTGTAAACCGAGATTGCCCACCAGGCCGCTGCTGCTGTTGAAACGGTAAGATCTTCCGGCGCCGTTTTGTCCATATTTCGAACTGTCTATATAATTCTTCCTGAAATCCTGTCCACGAACATTATTGAAGTGTATGATATTTTGTTCATTTCTCAGGTTGGCGCTGGCGGAAAATCCGAATTGCAAATTGTTTTTCATTTTGTATACGCGCCCCAATGCAATTCGATAATTCTGATTGGGTGAGCCTTTATACTTTTGCAGTTTCAGGGGATCTGCATTCAGTTTCCTGGATTGTGCAATCGCATCCAGGTCGTTGTACTTCATGCCAGGTCTTTCGAAGTTGAGCGACCAGTCATCGAGTTTTGGATCATTGCTTACGCCCGGAGGGGCATCCAGCTGAATAGCGTCAATATTCCAATACCAGGGAGTCAGGCCTTCAGGTTTTTTGGACGATTTGTCGAAGAAGCCGAAATACTCGCTGCTCTTGCGTTCTCCCAGCTGGTAGAAATCCTTTCCGGTAGTTTGGCTGTTACCGCCGGTACCGATGGTGATAGTGGTGAAATTCTGAGAAGGAATATCGAGGGTATTGATCGAAACCTGTCCGCCCGAAAATTCTGAGCTCATATCCGGAGTGGCGGTTTTATTTACCACTACATTGCTCACCATTTCAACAGGGATAATATCGAATGAAAAATTCCTTCTGTTCATGGAGGTACTGGGTATCACTACACCATCCAGCATTGCCTGGTTGTACCGGTCAGACATACCGCGGACGATAACATTCTTATTGTCTACAGTAGTTAGTCCCGATACTCTTTTCAGCACCTGTCCCATATCGTTATCAGGTGTACGGGAAATTTGTTCGGAGCTGATGCCGTCTGTTACCGCAGCTGCATTCTTCTGCCTGGCGTAGTGCGCGTTCACGCCTTCTTTCCTTGCGGATGATCTCACTACAACGGCAGCGAGTTGTCCTTTATTCCTTTTCAGGGTGATAGTGAGATGGGTAAGTTGACCTTCTTTCACTTCCACACCGGATATGATCTTTTTCCCATAACCGACGGAGGAAACCTCAGCTTCGTATTTGCCTTTGGGTAAGGAGATGGAAAAGGTGCCGTCTACAAGACTGGTAGTGCCTTTGTTGCCGAAACGGATACTGACGGCTGAAACTGCTTGTCCATTTTCTTCATCGATCACTTTTCCGGTTACAAGTCCTGGATCTTTTTTCAATGGGATGAAGGGAAGTACTGCGATGGAAATCGATTTCGATTCGATGCGATAGGTAAGGAACCCGTCTTTACGTAGTTTGTTCAGGACCTGCTCTACAGGCAAATTGGCGATATCAGGTTTGGATACTACCGATCTTGTTTGCAAGGCTTCAAAATCGTAGAGGAATTTGTAATCGATCCATTTCTTTTCCAGTTCCCGGACGATGGTGCCCAGGTTGCCCTTATCGGCTGTCTGTGCCAGTCCGCGCAGGGTAGGGGTGAGGGTCAGGCAACAGATAATCAGGAATTGAAGTTGCATGCTGATTAGTTGTTGCATTCTTTTGGTGCGCATTGCTTAGGTTGATTTTAGTTTATGCCAGGTGATGTCAATAGTTTCCTGTACCGCACTCAGTGAGGCAGTTAGAGTTTTCTCAGATGGGTGCTTTAATAAATGACTATGCTGCCATCCGGATTTTTTCTGTGCTGTAATTGATGAACGAATAACAGCCGGGTCAGAACAGATGATATATTTCCCCGCAGGGAAAGAGTTCCCGAGAATCGTTTTCCGCCGATTCGTTTGCTGATCCTTATATTGATCCCGAAATGATCCTGCAGGTAGTGAATAATGGATTCCAGTTTTTCATTCTTACAGTTTATCTCTTTTGTCTTCCAGGCGATGGCATATTCAGAAGCCGGTGCAGTCCGGAATGTACGGGTTTTCAGGTCATATTCCCCGGATTGGCCCGGACTCAAAAGTTGTGAATTGATACCTGTTGACTGTAGTGATACTTTTCCCGTGAATAAAGTTACATTGGTACAGGAGCTGTTGCTGTTTATAGAAAAGGAGGTGCCCAATACGACAGTATTGAGTTGTCCGCTACTCACTTCAAAAGGATGCGCCGGATCATGCGATACATCAAAATAGGCTTCACCTTGAAGGAACAGTTTTCTATTTTGAGTGAAGCTGGATGTATCCAATTTCAGTACTGCATGTTTGTTAAGCCAGATCTCACTGCCGTCTTTCAATTGGAGGTAACGAACGGCTTCGCTGTTGTTCCTTATTTCCGCAAGTGCATATTTGGCTTTAGATTGGGGAGCTGGTTTTTGAATCAGGTAAATGCCTGCTCCAATGAGAGCTATAGGTATGAGTACCGCTGCTATCCGGAGCATCCATTTATTGTGCATCCTGTAAACTTTGGCGGCGCCACCTGGTTGTAATTGCTGAATAAGGTTTCTGTACATTTTCTTCGACTGTTCCTTTCCGGGATGGAATTCAGTTTCAGCCTCGGGTAAAGCTTCCTGCAGACCATGCAGATGGAAGTACTGTTGCATTTCCTCTTGTTCTTCAGGAGTTGCCATGCCTGCCAGGAAACGGTCGATGAGCTTATGAATATGATTCTGATTCTGATTCATTGAAATGGAATGCGCTCTTTATTGTAATACCGTAACGGACCTGCGATGGTACCACAGTAGGAACCGAGTTCACAATTTGGTAATAATAAAATGGGAAACTGGAATTACAGAAGACCTGTAAAGGAGTGAAGGAATTGTTGTGCAGCGATTCTCCTTACTTTTTTCACGGCCTTGCCCAGGAGGTTCTTAACGGTTTGTGGAGAAATATTCAGTTCGGCAGCAATTTCTCCGTGTTTCGATTGCCGGAAATATTTCATTTCGAAGATCTGCTTTTGCCTTTCAGGAAGTGACGCCGCGGCGGATCTCACCAGTTCTTCGAAACGCAATACCTGCGCAGATTGTATAGTGCTGTTGTCTGCCAGGTTTTCCACTTCTGAAAGTGCTTCTTCGATGGAAATGGCGGTGGATCTTTTTCTGAAATGATCTACCAGTAATGCCTTCGATATAAAGAACAATAATCTTTCAGGCGTTTCAGGTTGTATGCAGGTTTTCCGGTAATGGTTCCAGAATTTGATGAAAGTAGTTTGTGTGATCTCTTCGGCAATGAACTGGTCCTTTGATTTCTTATAGGCATATGCATACAAGCTGCGATGGTGCTGCTTATACAACCTGGTAAAATATTCTTTATCCGCAGAAGTACTGGAAAGCATACATTTTACTTGTGGGGCAAAAGTAGCTTCCGGGTGTTAAGTTAATGTTATGCTATGCCATGATCAGGAATGAATGCCCGGGTGGGTAGGAGCGGTAGCGGATTCGCTTAAAAGTTGGGTGATTCTTTTTACATGCAGCTGTCGAATCAGGAAGCACGTTCGGTACTGTGCTGGCAACCTCGTCCAGCTCAAAAACAATACCGGCAACTGGTAACGCTCTTGTACAAGCGAAACGAATGAGCTTTTACAAATTCTGTTCAGGATGATCCCCGGCTGGCCAACTGGAAGAAGCTTATTTTCAGATCAGGCGTGCCGGAGGGCCCCCAGTGATGTTTACCTGGATGTGGGGGGGGGAGAATTTATCGAACTTTTCATTTGCTTTAAAAAAATAATCTGGGAAGTCGCCGCAGGTTGGTGAAGGAACATTAGGGGATACTATGTGGTTGTTAAAAAAGGATAGTTGGAAGAATCATTTTCAAAGGGAGTAGGATTGATGCCCTGGAAGCCGCGTCCAGACTGTTTTTTATGCATCTGGTTTTGCTCTTAATGCCTCAGTTTCTGTTGTTAATGATGAATTTTTTTTCAAAATGTTTCCAAGAGATTTTGTTGTTTTCAACAATGCCCCTACATTTGCGCCGGAGAGATGGCAGAGCGGTCGAATGCGGCGGTCTTGAAAACCGTTGACTGTCACAGGTCCGGGGGTTCGAATCCCTCTCTCTCCGCTGGATAAGTTATCAAATCGTATTAAAGGGCTCATAAAACGCTGGTTTTGTGAGCCCTTTTTGATTTTTCCACCTCAAATCGCATCAAACGAAATCAGCCTGAAAGGTGGAAATTCGGTGCACCTGAATCTTACTTAATTTCGGTGCACCGAATTTTCCGGAAACGCCCTACTGGTGAGGGTTTGAAGCGATAGAACTTTTAGTGACGGATTTTAATCATTCGTAAAACACAAAAAAGGAGGTGGAAGATGGAACACCGGATCAGTATTCTTTTTTATGCCCGCAAGTCTAAAATGACCAAAGGGAATTTGACTCCAATCTATGCCCGCATTACAATTAATGGGCAACGTCTTGAACACAGCATTCAACGGTATATCGAGGTCGCGCGTTGGAGTGCGGCGGCGGGCCGCGCGCGGGGTAACAGCGTGGAGGCGCGGCAGCTCAATACCTACCTCGACACGCTTACCGGTAAAGTATTGAAGCTGGAACGGGAAATGGTGCAGGATGGGCTGGACATTACTTTTGAAACATTCCGGGAAAAATGGATGGGCAACCAGGAACGGCCCCGGATGCTGATTGAGATTTTCCAGCACCACAACGATCAGTTGGCGGCTTTGATCGGAAAGGAGTTTTCCGCTGCTACCCTGGAACGGTATAATACTTCCAGCAATCACACGAAAGCATTTTTGCAATGGAAGTACGGAATTAACGACATTGATATCAAACGGCTGAATTATGAATTTGTCGCCGATTATGAGTTTTGGCTGAAAACGCAAAGAAATTGCAACCACAATACCGCGATCAAGTACATCAGCAATTTCCGGAAGATCATTAATATTTGTATCCGCAAGGGCTGGCTGCAGAAAGATCCTTTTGTAGGTTTTAAGATGACAAAGCACGAAGTGGAAAGAGATTTTCTGACGGAAGAAGAATTACAAACTATTGTTTCAAGGGATTATGAAACTGATCGTTTAAATCACGTTAGGGACATTTTTGTGTTTAGCTGCTTTACCGGCCTTGCTTATGCAGATGTGCAGAAATTGAAGCGGTCTGAGGTTGCCCGTGGGATCGATGGCGATTACTGGATCTTCACCAGCCGGAAAAAAACAGAAACAGCTTCCCGTATCCCTCTTTTGCCGACAGCGGTGCAAATATTGGAAAAGTACAAGGACTACCCTGTTTGCGTCAATTCGGGCAAAGCCCTGCCGGTGTTGAGTAATCAAAAAATGAATGCCTACCTGAAGGAAATTGCCGATGTATGCAAAATTCATAAGAATCTTACTTTTCATATTGCCCGGCATACTTTCGCCACTACTGTTACGCTCAGCAATGGGGTGCCGATGGAATCGGTGAGCAAAATGCTGGGACACAAAAATCTAAAGACAACGCAGCATTATGCGAAAATCCTTGACAGGAAGGTGAGTGATGATATGAGGTTGTTGCGAGAGAAGTTTGGAAAGAAAGATAAAGGAGGGACTGGGTTTAAGACAGCATAAAATAGGAATTGCATGAGTTATTATTGCACGGATTGCTAACATTTGTTCCTATACGTTGACTTTATCTAGTATCGCCTTGATTATCAAAGTCAAAACCAATGTCGTATGGATACAATTGTTCATCCCAATTGTTGCTACCTGGTATGGGAGGAATTGGCGCGTTGAGCCAATAAGAAACAGCCTCAATTTTAAAAGAACTTGGCTTTTTGTCGTAAAAATTTCTTTTTATAGGATCTATTTTTTTATATTTTAAAAGCAATTTGTCAAAAATATTTTGTTCTTTAAAGTCGCTTACGACGAGTGACAACAGGAAAAATAGTAAACTAAAAGCTGTCTCAGCCTCTTCTTTTGAAGGATTTGTCCCTGTATGGACGAAATTGTTTCGAGCTTTTCTTGCTTTTGAAATTTGATTGTAAAGTCTTTCGTTAATTAGGCCCTTCTGGAAGAATAATTCTGTCTTTGCTGCAGTGGTCCAAGTCCGGTTATCTTTCAGGAAATCTTGGCGACCTTTGATCGTTCCAGGACTTTGATCTTGAACGACTTTTTTTTGCCAAATATTGTCCAGTATTTGTTCAACCGACAACCAGTTGTTCACCAGCGATTCAGCAAATGAATTATTAATGTATGTCGACATACCCTTGATAAGGAATGAAGGGGAAAGGTTGGTGACTTTTTGCAATATCGCTCTGCCAGCTAAATAAGCAATAGATATATCATGCAATAGAATGCTTTCACAATCCATTAGAATGATATTATCCTTTACACTAGCGTGTTTGTGGCGAAAGTTATTTTTCAATTCAACAAATGAATTTAACGGCTGATGAACTGTTTCAAAGTAGTAGTTTTTATGTACAAAGCATCGCTGCAAGAATGTAGCATCTACTGCCTGGGTAAAAACGCCTCCTAATAGGAGGCTACCAAAAAAGTTATTAAACTCGTCAACAGCAGTAGTAATGTCCGAATATTTCTTTATAGCAGGCAAAATGAAACTTCCATCAAATGTAACGGCCATTGTATATGGCTTAGGAAGGCCTATGTCAATAGTCCCACTAACGCGATGTAGCCTTACATAATCGTAAGTAAATTTATTTATGTCGTCAATATCTGGATTCCAATTGTCGTTGGTACTTCTTTTAATAAGTCGAAACGGTAAAGGGGATGCTATAAATGCTGGAATAGTTATTTTGGGAGCAGAGGTATTCATACGAATCATTAATAACGACAAATAAATAACAGGTAGTTTCTGAATGACAGGACGGAGGACTTGCTTCCAAGTTATATTTAATCTATAGTTCTGTGAAGCGGAAAAACCTTTACTTCATATTTACCTATAGCTGCATTAAGCTTATGAAAGCCTTCTATCAACAGATATTCCAGGTTCACATGTGTAAACTTTTGCCATTTTACAGCAAAGTCGCTTGGGTACAACTTTGGATCGAATTCATAATCAAGAAAGGTGAGTGTCCCAGGATTGTCATATCCATCCAACCGCGCCATCATTTTAACTGGCCCGGTGGCAATTTCATGCTTACTGGTCTTAATGGATACATTAGCCATGAACTCGATATGACTATGCCTGTTCATTAACTTGTGCGAATGAATAAAATCATACAACCCTGATTGGGTAGAAAGATCGATCATTTTACATTATTTATCTGTAAAGTAAGATAAAGGATTTAACACCATGATCATTAAAAATCTGATCTCTTAAAATTAAACCTTTTATGAACCTTTTTAAACTGAGCCTGCAGATCATCCATAGTTTGCATGATACGCTCGTTGCTGATGTACTTATAAGGCTCTGACTCTGCAAGCCAGGGTTTGCTGATAAGTGTAAATATTTTTCTGTAGAAAAGGTTTGGGTAACTTTTGATGAGTTCTTCATTATTTTTATAGACAGTGTATAAAAGCAGTACGTTACTTTCAGTTAATAATAAGATATGCCCTTTCCACCTTGCCCTGGCAATAAGTTTCCTATAAAACTTAGCATACCTTGATTCATCCATGTTCTGCGAGATAAATGCATAAACTTTGAATCCTCCAAAGAAGGTTACAGTTTCATTTTTACTTAATGTACTTAGGTAGTGTTTGTGCTTTTCCGGCTTATCGTTAAGTTGATATCCCTTTGTAAATAGGCTGAATTTACAATCCCAGCCAAAACAAAATCGCTTGCGTGGCTTCCCGTAATCCTGTATAGAGATAATACCATCAGGGGCTTTAACTCCAGCGAATTTGCCACCCAACCTATCGGCTATTGGGAACAGCACATGAAGTAAGTTATAAATATCTTTCTCAAAAAACTGGTCCCCATAGTTTGCGCCCTTTGACCTGATCCGGTTGAACGACAAAGTTGCTTTTTGAATAACCTTGGCTTGCCATTTCTTCTTTTGCGCATCGATGGATGTTTTGACCAGTTCAGACAAAAATCTCTTATCCTTGTTAATTATCTCCACAAAGTCAGCGCACTCAAAATTCTTCTCGGCTATTTCAGCCTGTACAGCTTGTTTATATTTTAATAGTACGATTAACAAAGGCTTGCCATTTTCTTCGAAATGCTCGGTTACCGCAAGTGGTATATTTGATTTACTGGTGTAAATACTCAGCAAATCACCATTTTTATTGATTACTTCAATGAAGGGGAATGAATGTCGATTGATTTGGCGTTTAACTTTTTTTACTGTCAAGGATTTGTCAGCTTTAATGCTTTTATAAAGATGGTCGCCGAAATGCATTTCATCGATTTCAACGTCTATATAGTCGCCCTCAAAGAAAGCCTGGTTTCCACAGTTAGGACAATCTCCTTTTTGCCAATAAACATGCCTGCATTCTTCACACTTTCGCTTAGCACTGGTTACCGGTTTTTTTATGAAATTATTATTGATCAGGTCTAAAAACACAGACTCAACATCTTCCGGCATATCCGGGCTGAGCGTTTTGTTATCTAAAATCTTTCGGGTTATGGTCATTTTATCAGTGACAACATCCTTTGATTTTAAGAAAGCGTCAAATGGAATATCGTACGCGCGTGAAAATGCTTGTTTGAAGTCTCTTAATTCATTGGCAGGCTTTCTTTGATCCAGGACTACTAAGCGCAATTGTCCCCATTGATTTTCTCGAATCTGAATAATGAAAGAAACACCTTTGAACGAAAACGTCAATGTTTGGAACTCGGAAAAGTCAGTTAGCTTTAGAATACCCTTGTCACGCATGAGCCTTATTACATGAGTAATATCATTCTTTTTCAATTTATCACTTACCTTTAATTCCTGTTCCCCCATTACGGTTTTTCTAAACGTAACATTGAGTAGAGTCACATCTTTTGAGATTGACTTTTCTTCTAATATCGAGTCAAAGAATTTTTTCGAATCATATGTTGCATACTCCTTATTATATTTAATGGAAGACTTTGTTTTCCTTGCAAGGTAGTTTTTGATTCTCGCCGCCTCTTGATGGATTTTGGTATTGATACTTAGCTTTCCAGTGCCTTCAATTCTTACAAGAAGATATCGCCCATACTTTACCCGGGTATTATCGGGCAGGGAAGCAACTATCTTGTCAGAAGTCTCCCGGAGTAACAGGAAAACAAAATCTCTATTAATTTTCTCCGAAAATCTTAAATGGTATTCCTTTCCTTCTTTGTCATTTCGGTTTAAATACCTTACCAGCAGCTCTGCAGATTTCCTGGCAGCCTCAAAACTCAAAATACCCTTTTGGGCAACAACATCAAATGAATACTTTGCTTTTCCTACACGTTGCATAAAAAGTAGTAAATACAACTCCGAGAGTTTGCCGGATTTATAGATTTCCAGCGTCTTTATAAAAACCTTCGGCCTGTCAACCTTACCGCCGTTAATCCTTATATTATAATGCCTCGATATTGCTTTGGGATTAACAGAAGCAAACTTAGTAATGCAAAAAAACAGGATAGATTTTTCCAATGCACCGAGCAGAGTCTCCTCGAAGTCTGACTCGGTTACCTTTGGGGTAACTTCCAAGAGGAAGCAAATTTTCTTCAATTGTTCCTCAGAAAATCCTTTTATTTCCTTTTCCAGTTCACTCTTATACATTCCCCATTTATCACAAAAGGCGTCGATATTAATTTCAAAATTTTTCCAGTAATTTCTTTCCTCTGGTTTAAACAACCGGAACTTCAGCTTTTTATTCGAGGTATGTTCATCTTCATTGAATTCCATAAAGCAACATTCATTATTTAATTCCCAATGCAATTTAATTTCGTTGCGATTAGATGACGGAAAATCGAGTAATAAGGATAGAGGTGAACTAAAATAAATTATTGAAAAGAAGTTTGGGGGAGCTTACACTGATAGATGATTACAGAAGTTTGTCGGCTTGTCACTGACATAGGCTTATAAGGTTTTAGGTAGATATTGAAGGTGACAATTTTTCCGGATATAACCAAAAATAATAATGCGCTTTACGTATGATGAAAATAATCCATAAATTACGGTTTCCCTCAACTATATTATATAAAAAAACAGTAGTTTTAGGTCAACCAAACCCGTCTGCTTGTTACTGTCAGTAACGAGTTAATTGTTACTAATAGATCATAAATCACCTGATATGTTCTTATTCTCTCTGAAAATCTGGGTCTTCCGGAAATAAGGAAGCGGCGTCGCCCTCGATCTGGCGAAGCCCGACTTTACCTTGTATTTCAACAAAAGAATAACCGTACTGATTGGCTTGAATGATTCCGGCAAATCAACATAATAGACGCCATTTAAAGTTGTAACCAAAGCACCACGGGCAGGATTGAATTAGAATTGAAGAACGGGCCACGAAATTTGGAAAGTAATTCACATCTGATGTCAAATAAAGAATACAAAATCATAAATATAATGTGCTACCGCTTGCCCTACGATCTGAGTAGCCAGGTTTACAATGAATTTGTAAGCCGGTTTAAAGAGGCGACATGGTTAATAAATCATAGCCAGCGTTTTGGTGTTCTTAGAAAAGACACAAAGACTGTGGAGCTTTTGCTAGCATTATCTATTTTTCATAAACGTGTTATTTCAAATTTAGATGCCGTTGTAAAATTTTATGGGACGGTCAGTAAGGTAGGAAATGCGGAGGCTATCAGTATTGGCAGTTATGATCTGGATGTTAAGGAAAAAAACAGGTTGTTGGCAATTGTTATGCATTATAAAAAAATTCAAGAGCGCTTTGGAATGCCGGACTGGGTTTTCCAATATAATGAGACTAAACAATTTTTATCATACGTTATTGATTATCGAAAAAGTTTTGGCAAACAAAGGAACCGCTAAGCCGAAGTCCGGCCCAAAGAAAAGGAGGAAGATATCGCCATTTCGAAATGTGACCGAGCTGGAGAAGGAAATTACCGACTTTATGAATATTCATAAAACCAGTTTTTCAAACCACGCTTCCCGGATCAGCGATTATTTTGAAATGTGTTGCTTTAATTATATTGTGAAATTCTATACCGAACGCGATTATGAGATATCCGTTCAGAATTTGAGGGATAACAAGTACCGGTACAAATGCTCAACACAAGGTAACCAGGAGAATTTCTCATACTTCACTGTAAATCGTGAAAAGAAAGGCGTAATTCATGAATTCGAAATTCACCATAATATAGCGATACAGTCTGCGCATGATGTGAATGTTTACACGACACCCGATATTTCAGTAGTTCAAAAATCGAGCATAGAAATTAATGAAGAATTTTATTCAGGGTCTAAGAAATTATCATTTGTAGCCTATACCAATCTGGTAACATTTTGTGAAGTAAAACAATTTACCCCATTCCCTGAGTTGATGTTTAATTTTATTGGTATCGTGAATGAAATTAAGCCTACTCATTTAAACGGTACTTTTACAGTTTTTGACACACTTCACCTGGCGCCCTCATTGATGATCTCTGGAAAGCCAAATGATCACGCATTGAAGATTAAGGAATCTCTTGAAGGCCGCTATTGCATTAACATAATTTACGACCTGTTTAGTTCTACATGGCATCCATTTACTACCAAAAGAATCCGGGAGCTGAGGACTATCACTAATAGGTCAAGGCCACATACGTTCGACGAGCTTAAATAATCTGAAGATTTGATGTTTTAAGAATACTTTTTTTCAAAACCCAATCAGAGGTGTTTCGGTGTAAATTTATAGGTAGCTATGATTCTTCACCGGCCAGTCGAAGTTGCAGCCGGCTTCCAAATTCCTTTTTTTACCAACAGGCGTGCTAATAATGGAAAAATTATCCAAACTATCGTGTCGATGAGAATTCATTTAAAGGACTATTAGGTGTATCAAGACTTGGCGACGTGCATAATTGAGAATTCATCGTTTCGGTTTATTCTTTTTGCCGCTATCAGGCTGTAGAAAATTGTCACCTCGTAATAACTTATGCCCTATACCTGCTTTGTTTATAATTTCCGGAAGATATTTCTGGAACCATTCAGGAAGCTTTTCTTTCTCTGAAGCTAAGTTAACCCTCTGGTTACTCATTTCTGCGAGGAGGATTGGAATGAGTGTAGACGTATCGAAAATCAGAAAAGTATCGAGAAGTGAAAGATGAAGGTTCAGTTGTTGTAGATTGCCATAGAAATTGTTTTCGATCATGAGCCTGGGAACATTATGTCCCCCATCTTTAGCTCGTTCCAATACGCGAAGTTCAGACTGATCGGTATTATTTAATCCGAAGAAGATTAGATGAATGGCGTAGCCTTCATTTTTGAAAAGCCTTGGAACATTCCATGAACTGGCTTCAGTAAAATGACCTTCATAGACAAAATGTTTTTTTTCACAAATCGCTGTGTCTACGAGAAGGTTAAATGTTTCAATGACAAAGTTATTAGCTAATTCCCTGAGTTGTTTGTCAACTCGCATGCCCGATTTCCATAGCTCCAAATGTTTTAGTAAATATAATTTGTCACCATCGAAAATTGGAGAGTCGGCCAAAACATTTGCTGGAATGTAATCCTGCCCAATCGTGGATTTTCCGGCACCGTTTGATCCAGTAATAATATACAAATCAGGCATGGAACGGAGTTAGTCCGAGGGAAATACGCAATTGCGCTGCTTCATCTGCTGACAGTTCACGCACTACTTTGAAATCAGTACCCGAGTCATTAATTTGCTCTATTTTTATAGTACCATCAGCGTATTCCATGTAGCATTGAAAAGAAGGAAGATTGGGAGAATTAATCATAAAAGGTCTCCCACGTTTCAATTTACTCAATCGAACTTTAAGAATAGTATCATGTCCGATATTTGCCAGCTTTTGTCCCTGCGTCATCTTGTCTTATTTGTCTCAAATTTAAGCAATTAAGTTAATACTTAAAACTAGTTCCTTTCATGTGACGTGGCAAAAGTGGTTATCTAAAGTCAATTAAACGCCCTTATAAATGAGCGATTTATAATCAACTTTAAGATCAAAATAAATCTTAAGAAGACGAATGTTTGACGGCTGTTAGGCTATCAAGTCTGGTTAAAAATTCCTGTCTTTCATCACCGATCCTGACCTTGAGTGCGCCGGTGATGCGCACAGCAAGATGGTGTGTTGTATACAACAGTCCTATTAACAAGCATTTTCTTAAGAAAGAATGAGCTAAAATTTGTCACACAGCAATTGTCCCACAACCGGTGGGACAATTGGAATCTGTACATAAAAGTTGTCCATAAGGATCTAAAAAGGAACCCCTAAAATCTCAGGTTAGAAAGCCACTAAAGCCAAAAGTAATAGGAAATTATAGCCCAGGCAGCATTAAATGGACAAGTCATTGCGCATTGCTATTCGTTGTTTAGAAAGATTAAGTCCAGACATATTTAACGGAGGTTTGATCCAAGAGTAACTTGTAGAAGCTATTTATGGAAGTGGCAAACGAATGGATACTGTGAATAGTTGTCCTTCTGCGTTAATTTCAATTGTCCCGTTCATTAGTTCAATCAACTGGCGGCTGATCGCCAGCCCTAAACCTTGATTGGCATTCGCGTTATTTTCTTTTTGACGAAGTTGCTTGTAAGGGTTACAAATGGTAAGATGCCACATTTTTGCAAGATTGTCAGTATAAACGGCCAGGTTGATAATTCCGCTTTCTCCATGTTGCGTAGCATTAAAGATTAAATTTTGAACAACCTGACTGAACCTCATAATATCCAAGTTGGCTTCAAAAACGGGTTCAGCATATTGCACATGAAGTGTATGTCCTATTTCAGCGAGATAGTCATTGAACTCATCAGCAATGGAATGGAGATAACCATTAATTAATACAGGTTCCATTTTGATCGTGATTTTTCTGCCATATTGGTTAAAGGAATAGTCGGTGAGGTTATGTAGCAGGTTTTTATATTTTAGGGTACTTTCCTTCAAATAGGAAAGTAACTTCTCATATTCGGCTTTTCTTCCGGGATTGTCTATTACATGAAAAAGCGAATTTAATCCCCATAATATGCCTCGCACATGGCACCTTGCTTCATGCACAACTTTGGCAATGAAATCCCTTTCCTGAAAGATGATGGTTTCCAAGGATTTCTTTTCAGATTCCAAAAGTTGGTTGGTTTTTACCAAATCTTCAATCTTCACGAGTTTGTCGGAAGATGAGGTGGCTTTATCCTGCTCATTCATTAGTACAACATTTAATATTTTGATGGCTACCTAATTTATGACACAGGTTGTGGCATATTCTATATAGGGGTACATTCATTTATTATTACAGCCTCCACCTTTTTGGCGGAAGTTTATCTGAAACGAGGTCATTTTTGATAATTTCTTCCGGTGTTATGATAAGAAGGTTTCGCATGGTAATAATTTTTGCCCGATTTCCTGTCTGGAATCCCCATTTGTCCAGCCACCTGGCATTCAGGCGAATCCTCGGGCATTTGCCAAACCCATGGGTTAACTCATAAGCATGTTCTTCTATCAAGAGGTTTCTAACCCCGATCTTATCTGCAAGGATATTTTTAATAGCCTCGTTATATTGAAGAATATCGTGAATTTTCTCAGCTTTCGCTGTTATAAGCCTGATTCCTCTCAATATAATATTTTCAGCATAATCTCTTGGATAATGATCTAAAAAAGGAGGCTTCATTGAATCTTATTTTAATTATCAATGCAGGAATTATTGAGGCTATTTGCTGCAGCAATCAATGCAGCGCATAATTGGTAATAGTATAATATAGTATTGCGCTCAATATTGGATTTGTAGAAAGAATTATTTGAAAGTCCTCTATCCATCCAATCCCACAAGCGTATTTTGGCATAGCTCGCAGGACACCTTTTCAATAATCGCTGGATAACCTTGGTCGGATCTTGCGTGATAAAGATTAGATCATTTTCGTCGGTGCCAGATTGCTTGAAAGCCATTAGCGCCCTTGTCGGTATTTTGTTTTCACCTCCAGCTCGCAAATTGTTACCTATATAAACTGTGTGCAATGCACTGAATAAATGCTCTTGCCATTTCTGAAAATTTATAAGTTGTGCTTGTTCCTTTTTGGTGCCACATTGAGGTATTGCAGCTTTCAAGAGATTTGACATTTCAGCGTTGATATTCTGCAACTTTGTATTATTAAAAATCAGGACAATTACTTTAAGTGGGCAGACCATAGCCGCATAGGATAGTAATTCGTTATTCTTATCAATAACAGGATTCATAGTACAAATTAAGACGAAGGAATAAATTACCGGTGAGCAGTAAAAGCATCAAGTCGTAGTTGAAGTTGCACCAAGCCTTGATAAAGTAAAATATTTACTGTATCAAGGGATATGTGTAAGGTTTCCGCCACCTTATTTTTAGTATAACCCTTGTAATACATCAGTTCAATAACCTGCCGGTGACTGGCATTCATATCTTTCAATAGGCTACGCAGGCCGCCTGCTATTTCTGCGAGTTGGGATGCCGAAGGCCAGGCATTGATAGACCGCAGCATTTGAATGGATATCCGGCGAGCAATGTGCAGCATCCAGGTAAATAGTTTTTGTTTATCCTTATCATAGCTATTGATGGTTTCCCAGGCAGTTAAAAATGCTTCCTGCAGGATTTTAGCAGCTATTTCTTTATTAGCTACAATTTCAATAATACTACCGTGGAGTGCCGGGGAATACGTTTCATATAGGAGTTGAAAGGCTTTTACATCCCTCTTTATGAGTAAGTCAATCAATAGTTGGTCGTCAAAAGTGTAGCTTTCCATATTATCCACTGTTTGATAAGTATAATGAAAATGCCGTCTTTAAGGTCGTGAGCTACTAATCGGACCATTATCGTGAGTGAGAAGGAAAGTAAGTGAGATTTGTGGAAAGGACATAAAAATTGCGTGGGTTAGTCCTCATCGAGTTGGAGGGTTACGACGCCCTGGCCACGAATAAGAACGCCCACGCAAGTAGCGTGAGCGATTTACCTTATTTCCCCGTAGCCTTAGAAGGTCGTAATTTCCAACTCAGAGAATAAAGCAAACACGCTTATAATATCTTATGTGCTTGCAAAAATAAATGAACAAGTATTAATCATCATTATAATACCACAACATAATTAAGGTTTACTATAAACGCAATAATAGTGATTATTACTGATATTAATTGCGTTAATAGTGCAATAATTGACATTAAAAATATAACTACTTAATTTTCAGCCAGAAAGTAATGGACAATTATGGCAGAAAGGAAAATAAACCGTTTAAAAGTGGTTCTTGCAGAAAAGGATTTAACCAACAAATGGTTGGCCGAAAAACTTGGTTATACAGAAGGCATGATTTCCCGCTGGGCTTCAAATGTAAAACAACCTCCATTGACTGTTCTTTACGATATTTCCCTGCTCTTAAAAATAGACATTAAAGACTTGGTTGAATCAAATGGCCACCTATTCAAGAAATGAATGATTTTTTTTTAGCATAAGCTGTTGATTGGGTTTACAAGAATTTAAACTTTATTTTTCATTAGCCTGAAATTTTAAACATGCACATGCAGCTAACATTACATTGGCAAACTAACTTTTATTTACCAGTGGAGAATTCAGGTTAAATCATAGATTGAGATTAAACTTATTGTTTTATGATCTATTTCTCTACCCCTAAATATCACTGGAATTACTTTTTAGCGATTCAAAAAGACTTGGAAAAAATCTCCCGGTATATTGAATTTTGCCCAGACAATCTTCAGACCTATTCAATTGAATTGGCCCATATATTATTGTCGGCATCTTCGGAAGTCGATGTCCTTATGAAGCAACTTTGTAATACAGTAGCTCCTGGAGGCATATTTGAAAATATTAATCATTATAGAAATGCCATTACAATCCACATTCCAGATCTAATAAACGAGCAAATTTCGATTCCAAGGTATGGGATGACACATAGACCGTGGGAAAACTGGAATGGGTTAGACAATCCAGACTGGTGGAGAAGTTACAATAGAGTTAAACATCAACGAAATGATCATTATTCCGAAGCGAACTTGCAAAACACAATTAATTCGGTTGGGGCACTACTTATAACTTCGGTATATTATTATAAGTATGCATTCTCAGCCGAAGCTGGGCATAATATTGATTTCAGGGATGCTACCAGACAGTTAGATTCTTCCCACGCTTTCCTTATGCTCGATCATTCTTATTATTATCAGCATTTGTTAGTATAATATCCTAACCGGTATGGATATAAACACATGGTTAACTGTTGTCACTATTTTCATAGGGGTAATTACTGTTCTCCCTAAGGAAGAAAGAACTCTTTTACAACTGAAGTTGCATAAAGCAGAATTGTTAGTGTTCTTTGCTTTGTTGTTTATCGCTATACCGTACCTTATTTTTTTTCCTCAGGTGGTTGGGAGATGGCCTTGGTTTAGGAGGTTTACAATAAAAGAAGGTTTTAATCCTACAAATATTGCTTTTGGGATCTTTTATGGGCTTTTCATTTGGATAGTTGTTAGGTTTTTGGTCATCAGGCCTGTGGGCAGGGTAAACGGTAAGATTATTGATTATTTCAAAAACGCATTAACAGAACTACCTTTCCCTCAATTTTTCTCTTTGTTTACAAAGTATTCATCTCCCACATTACAAAAAAGAGATTGGCATTTATATCAGGAAATTATTTTGCAGCCAGAATTTCTACAAGGAATGAGTAAACATCGTCCCGCATATGTAAATAATTTATGGGAATTGTTAGATGAATCCGATTTTAAGATTGTGCTTAAGCCATTTCTTACCGACACCACTTCTGTATACTATGAAGAAACCAAAGCTAACGATGGCAGTTATACTGTGCTCAGAAACTTACCATTTCTCAACTCAATTCTTGTAAAGAATTTGCTGATAAATAGAGAAAATGGGCTTTTATATCTTATTTCAGATTTTTCTAAGGAACAACTAAGAGCGGAAAAAGGTAAGATGCATAGTATATATCTTCAGTCGCATTACTACCAGCATACTAAAGGTGAAGAAGGGTACGACCTACCTGTATTTTACCATATCAGGTTCATAGCTTTAATGTATTCTACGGCGATAACTAACAAGGTTGACACATATCCTCATATGCATACACTATTTGAGGGAATGATAGACGAAATGCTTACCAATTTAAATGTGGAAATCGGAAACCGAGATGAAGAATACCCAACAAATTATCATTGGTTAATCGGTGAAATATTTTCCAGCGCAAGTCATTGGCTTAACCTTTTTGGAAGCGAGCACGTTAAACCGGGAAACGATGCCATGCCTGAGTCGGACTACATTTATTTCAAGAAAGAAAGTACATATATCGATTTTATACCTTCCTGTTTGGGCAATTGCCTTCGCTCTCTATATAAAGGGGTTAAAGAAAATAAGATAAATATAAAATTTGTAGCAAGAATGATGTACTATAGTGTACTGTCTGAGTATTTCAGCCACAATTTGAAAAATGAACTGCGTGCTTCAATTGAAGAAAATGTAATAAAAAACATCCCGAATGAGTATGTTGAACAAATTTTGGACTTGGCATTGGATGAACGTTTTGCCGGAGACTTTTCGCAATTCCAAAATAAGTGTTTTTCAAGCGTACATAAAGAAGAGGTTGAAGTTCAATTGCGGTTGTGGAATTATATGAAATCTCATCAATTAATCTAAATACTACCCATATTTTATCAGCCAGTTTTAGGAGTTTGTTTTATAAATACAATAATATAGTCCCTTTAGGAAATATAAATTCTGCCAAGCCTAAATAAAACTAGGGAAAGGTTCTATCTCCACCCCCCTCCCCGTCCACAGGGCTTCCAATCAATAGAGAAGATTTTACATATAAAATTTAATGCTTTCGATGGTAAGCTAAAAGTTAAGATAATGTTTCAGCTTATCTGACTTTACCCCAAAAGAATTAGCAGATAGCATACTCGTTTTTAGTAATAAAGAAAAACTCATTTAAAACAAAAACTTGCATATCATTGAAAAAACGAGATCATTGGGCCACCGAAAGAGTGATATTCTGGGTGTGCGAAATGATTTCGTATCATACGAATATGATCCAGGTAATACTCAGAATCCGTTTCAAAATAATTGTTTTTCCGGAACCATTCTATTAAGCTTTTAAGATTCATGCCTTAAGGCACACTAGCACCGTGAAGATGTTGATATCTTTTCTTTAAAGCGAGTTCAAATGCTGATAGCGCTTTCATACTTGCCAAGTCCCAAAACTCATATTCAAAATATGCAAGAGAAATAAGTTTGTTTACCAACCGAAAAATGCCTTTAACATTCTCATCTGCAGTTTCTATAAGGAGAATGGGCATTCCTATTTTCTCCAGGTATTGTTGATATGTCCTTATTTCGTAAACTCCTTCCCAACGGTCGTCAGGTTTAAGCTCTATACTTGTTGACATGCTTTTCTTTTGGGCTAATTTCTTGATGCCATAAGCTTATGCTGAATTCCTTTAAATGAATTACCATGAAATTCATTAAAAATACCGAGAGGAAATGACTTGTTGGGATAGCAGGCTGTCCAGAAACAGTCCAATATTCTTTGGCATTTAAAAGCTATCATTTCATCGCATATAGCCTTCCAGCCGTCAATTGTGAGCAATGTTTTGGGCTTATCCGGCGATGAATGGATGTGTCCATTTCGCAATTCAACATCCTGCTCCAAATAAGAACTAAAAGGTTCTTTTGACAGATCAATCTCTGTCCCTCCAATGATTCGGGTAATATTCTCAAGTTTGGCAGCGAGGTTCGAATAAACAAATCTTCCATTTTTCTTCTTTATCGATTCAATACCCCTAAGCCTGAGTTCATCGTCCTTGTTAGTTGCTACGCCATTCAAAAATGCGTCATATCCCACGGAGCTTATAAAACACTCGATAAAAAGAATAATATTAATATAGGCCTCTCGAAAAGTCCTTAGCAAGATTTCTTCCCTGGTCTGAATTCTGGTGAACTCAAAGGGGCCGATCTCCGACGGTTTCTTTTCGTCATAGAACTGGACTTTCTTCAGGTTGTGATAGTACTCATATCCTTCGTTGTAGAAAAAAGCTGCTGAATGCACATAATCCAGGCAATCGACACCAATTTGATACATATGTTTTTCGGGGTATCCCATATGCTGGTCCTGAAGCATATAGCCTTCTTTTAATAGGGATGAAATGTCGAATAATTTCTGAAACCTAAACAGATCAATTCCCGTTAGATACCAATTGGGATGCTCAGCCAGATAAGTGGCTATTTCCTTATCAGGAGCAGTCTGCTTATAAAGCATATGTGACTTTCCCTTTTGTATCAAAGTATCCGTCTTGGTGATTAGCGTGAAAATGGTACCATAGTTTCCGTCCCAGCGAGACAAATCTTTCATCAGTTGAAGTCTTTCCACACTTTGATCGTTGGTTGTTTCAAATTCCTTTTTTTCCTCCACCGACCAGTACCCGCGTGTGAACCAATAGTAGAACTGAAGTACAAATGTCTTCACGCTTAATTCTTCAAAAAATTTCTGGTGGGTATTCCCGGTCAGATCATCGCTCAACAGGGCCATAAACTTGAATATTTTGCAATTCCTTACCAATTCTGTGAATAGCAGTTTCAATTTTTTTTGCTTGCAAAGAAGAAGCCTGCTTATTGCCGGTTACATATTGCCGAAGGAGACTGGCATTTATACCGGCTAGCTCGGCCACATTTGAAATTTTCAGATAACTGAATTTTTCAAAAAGAGCGGATAGATCGTAGCTATGCTTAAATGAGATTTCAGAGGGTTTGACTTTATGAAAACCCTTCAGCATTTCCCTTATCTTGTCCTCCAGTTTTTCAAGACTTTTTTCATCTGCCACAATTAGATTATCGTCGTACTGTGTTCTTCCGACAAAACGGTCATTGGTCCTTTCAATAATTAGTGGTATTTGCTTCATTTGCTCTGTAATATTATGTTTTGGAAGGCGAGGTTAGTTTCCTAACCCCGCATATTTCCAAATTGCTTTTACCGTACCCGGCTTCAGATCCCTGTTTCCATGTTTAGGAATGGTAATCTTTCCAGGTTTGGAAGGATGGATCATGTGAACATGACTTCCTCTCTGATCCTTTACTTCCCAGCCCTCCTGCAGGAGGCACTTTTTGATTTCTCGAAAAGTCATAGCCTTAAGTTTTAAACCGTGAAGAATATGGTTAATGCATAACACAATTCTTCCAGTTTCAAGGGCTGATTTCGAAGATCAGAGCATGAAAGTAACAAAATTGTTACTTTTGACAAATTTTTTTTTAACTTTATGCGAATTATTTTCTATGCTTTTGATCCAAGAAGGAGATTCCTCTGTTTTACCCAAGCGTTACCGGGCCGGTAATAATATATGTGCCGTATTATACGATCAACTGGTCGAAATCGTGAAATCAGAATTATACAAACCGTTACTGACAACACATATTAAGTTCCAAAGCGAGGATCATGCCCATAAAGCAACGGGAGACAAAAGCCATATACTCGATTTCCTTAGAAAAAATGACTACATTGATGATCTGCACACTATACTGATCAAGCAAATAACGCATGCTGTGCTATCGGACCAAGCTAATTTCATTTACGAATCGATAAGCTCAGCTCAAAGTGGAAAGATGACTGTCGCATATACCTTATTGAGAAAACCGTTTAAAGATGAACTGCTCATTCTTGAAAACCTGTATGTGGACCCGGAAGATTTCATTCAACGTTTCTATTATAATGGCGCACCTAGCGGCTATGATCCAAGCAAGAAAACTGCCGAGGAGCGAAAGACTCTGATCAGGAAAGCAGTTGAGCAATTGGATGAAGGATTATTCAATGCCGAGCAGCTTTACGAATTCAGGTATAATAAGGATTCCACGGTAGGAATTAGCGGATTTACCGATCATGCCATTCATATCGTAACGACCAATAAAAGCTATCATACAAGTCCTCAAGACCTGAATTTTGTTTTTTCACAAAAAGAGGACTTCAGGCGCTACTGGCAGCACTATTATTTTATTGTGCCCTATTTGTTATCGTATACGGCCGCCATTGCAGATGGCATTGTATTCCGATTTATTGCAGGCGATGCAGCTGAGAAACATAAGTTTTTAAAGGAACTGACGCGGCTGGCAGGATTTATTCTTTGGTTTGAAAAATGTTCTATTCGCGGCAAGAGAGGTGCGGGAAAACTGATTCAACATTTTCAGAAAACGATCAAGCTTCAATGCACGAATTGCAAACAAAGCTGAGGTCTAGACGGAGCGGACTTCGAGTTGTTTTTTTATACCAAAATCTTTGTCTGCCAACATTGCTTTACACCCAATTCAATTGAAAACCTGATAACAATCAAAGAACATACTAATGAGCAGAATTTATTTTGATAGCAATGTTTACAGTAAACTCAGAAATAATCAAACTAATCAATATAAATTATTAAACAAATTACTCAATCAATACAAGGATAACTTAAGTTTTTTCTTTTCAATTGCACATATTCGAGACAAAAAGCGTGATATAAGTGAACACAAGTTTGCAGATTTTAAGTTCATTGAATCATTCACAAAGGACAATTACATAGCATATCATCCATTAGAAAAACGTACGACATTTTATCTTGCAACTCCAAAAATGGTTTTTGATGATGATCAAGATGATGATTTTAATGTTCGATCTGTGTTTGACCTATTCACGCCATCTGATGATGACGAACCAATGGTTAGGTCAGTAAAATCTTTAATGAATAGATTTGTCGATTTGCCAATGTACGAAAATATAGATTTAGTGGAAGTGCCGGAAGAACAGAAGGCCGTACTTTCTAAAATATTTCCTACTGACAAGCCAATATTGACAATGAAGGATATGATGACTGCTCAAATCGAACTATATGAAGAAATGATCACTAATCATCAATTATATAAAAAGCTAAGGTGGATGGTTGATGAGGGCATTAATAATGGAAGATTCACTCTCAATAACAGTGAAGTTGATTTTAACCTAGCATTTAAGGATTCAGTTTTCAAAAAAAGCTTTTTCGAATTTGTCAGAGATTCCCTTAACAAAAAGCCCAATGAAAATATCCCTGTTTATGATTTCTACATACAAGCTTACCATTGCCTAGATCTTTTGGGAATTAGTAAAGATGAGATATCAAGGAAGAATAACTACAATAACCTCCTGAATGACGGGATACACTCTTACTTCGCACAGTACTGCGATTATTATGTATCAGAAGATAAAAAATCGCTGGCCAAATCCAGGGCGTTGTATGAACAATTCGAAATACAAACTAAAATACTTACCGTTGATGATTTTATTGAGGCTCTTCCCGCAATTGGTGTATCTACTGACGAGAATCTGGCCTTCTTTTCTGATAAACTGGCAAAGGATATTGAGGAATGCTCTAAAAATGAAAAGTTACCTACAGATTTAGGCCATCAATGCTATCTGGAACTAAATCACACTTATCTTAATTTTTTTGATGTTCTAATGGAAGTCAAGGAAAATGATGTATACCATTTTTTGCTGCGGCAACGGCCAAAGCACAACCTATCGACGCCAAATTTTAGGGAAAAGGGAGCTATTATAGATCGATGTATGACGATATTGGGCCCTGATATTTATCAAAAAGGCTACTTTAATTTTGAGAAAGAGTCAGAGGAAATAAGAAATGATGCCTGGGAAGGTAGATATTGGAAAATAGGGTCATTACTTGTTAGCTTAGTTAAACATCATGCCTTAAAAGATCTATGCCTCATCCTTAGTCCGTTTCCATCCAAGTAAGCGGCTAAATAGAATAGTTATGGCAAATCCTCCGGTTATACTGGAAAGATACTTGCGGATTATTCATTATATTGTAATCTTAATGCTGTATTCGTATAAAATGACACATGATACCGGGTTTGCCCCAAATCCGTTTCACGGTGTTTTATCGCTGGCAACTTGCAAGCCGTTAATTCGGTTGAAAAAGCACGTCGGTGATTATATAGCTGGGTTTACTTCAAAGGAGTTATGTCAGGAAAAGCCGGGGCAGGAACGTTTGATCTTTATCATGAAAGTAACGGAAAAGATTCCTTATGATATCTATTGGAATGATCCCCGCTTTGCAATGAAAAAGCCTGGTAGAAATTCCGATATTGAACTTAAGGGAGATAACATTTACAAGCCCCTCCAGGGCTTTACTGAATCCGCTATTACTACTTATGAACAGGTTCCGAATTATTACCACGGCAATCGTGAAAAAAAGGTCGACCTAAATGGCAAGTATGTTTTACTTTCCAATGAGTTCTTTTACCTGGGGAGCGGCGCCATTCCTATTGATCGCTTTAACATCAAGGTTCCCCGTTATCATACTCCACATGGCTTTATTACCAACAGTGAAAATACAGTCAAATCATTGTTGGGCTACCTACAGGATCATTTTCCTAAAAATGTTCCTGTGCACACCCCCCACGGCTTCTGAAGGTACTGCTGATCTTTATTGGATTTAAGTAGATGGTTGTCTTTTGATGTAAGAAAATACATCATTAATAAAATAAATCTTATTGTACAATGCAGGTCACTGTTTTTTTTAGCAAGATCCGACATGAAATAATCGGCCACATTCAAAAGGCCGAACGCGAAATCAAACTGGCGGTTGCCTGGCTCACTGATGAAGATATCATCCGGGAATTAACACACCGCAGAAAGGCGGGGGTTACTGTAAAAATAGCTATCAGTGATTCAATTGAGAATTTCATTAATACCCATCCATTCAGGGAGTTTTTAGCCGCCGAGGGTGAGCTGTATATTGCTACCCAAAGCTTTCTGCACCATAAATTCTGTATTATCGATGAACAGGTTGTTATAAACGGATCGTATAACTGGTCTTATTCAGCCAGGACAAATGAGGAAAATATAACGGTATTCGTAAGGAATAGCGATACCCGGGAAGATAACTTGGTCTTTGATAATTTTAAAGCGAAACATACTTATTTATGTGACCGCTGCTCTACACAGGTCCCTGACCTCCCGACTCTGAATAAACTCAAGCAGGAGGGCAGGAACGTAGCTTTACTTTTATCAGTTACAGATGAAAAAGAAATAAGGTTACGTGAACAGTTTCAGGATAGAATCAAAGAATCGTTTGCCAGGTCGAGGGCCTTGAAAATATCAGTGGGGGAAAGCTTACTTGAAAGAATGGAAAAAGACGGCGGTGGAGTAGAGTTTGTAAAAAGAATCTTACATGACGAAATGACCTCTGGTGTCATGAAGCCTGGGTTTAAGCAACTGGCCAATCACTTTCCACCTAAAGTTGATTTGTCATTGGAATACCTTGTCGTTCAACCCGAATTTACTTGCTTATTTACAACTGAAGAGATCGAATTCTGCAAAAAGATAATGTCCAAGTATAATTTACTGTAGGCTCAAATAACTCGGCCTGAACCGCTGAGACATATGCAGACTATCTACAGCTTTAAAGATGTCAAATGATGTTATTAATTTGAAACGAAATAGTATGATTTAGGAACTTCGCAAGGATAAAGCTCTTTCATACCATTACAAATCATTTTATTTCAAACGGGGGCCTATTCGGGGCCAAGTGAGTTTTGCAAATGGAATAACCTGATTTCAAATAAATTGCATTAAGTTGTTCGAATCCAGTCCGGATATACTTCGGTTTAGCCAAGTAAAATCCGTAATTTTGGCCAGTGTCACAGAGGTGGTAAATTCGGTGCACCGGCCAGTTACAGTGAGTCTAACGCTTTGATAATAAATTGGATTGAGGGATAGGTTCTACTCCCTCTCTCTCCGCTGGATAATATAATTATTAGTAAGGCGCTGAATTTCAGCGCCTTTTTTACTGCCGAAATAGAAAGCTTGAAAATCTATCGGATCAGGTTGAAACAGCACCAGGCCCGAACTATTCAATTCAAAGCGTTGTCTAACTGTTATGTTTATTTATTATCACACTAATAATGTATATGCCAGATACAACAACAGTTGTCCAACACGTTTTTGTTGATACGGTTTCCATTGATTCGTTAACCAAAAACTGTCTGCATTTCAGTTGGTGCTTCCAGGATCTGCTCCACACCCGCTATTAGTATTTGGATGCCATTAATTCCTGCAATCGATCATTATTGTTCCTGCTTTGCTTATGTAAATATTATGAACCCTTTTTTCATTTTATAACATTGTTGTCCGGATAAATCCGGGTTATAAATAG
>NZ_RCSU01000015.1 GCF_003991355.1 Pseudoflavitalea rhizosphaerae | reverse complement strand
TTTTTTGAGTAGCTGACCTTTTTAGTCAGCCCCAATTAGAAGTCACTCGCCGGAGGCGAGCGACTGAAGGCCAATTCAAAGTAGCCTTTACCAGGAAGATTTGAATTCCTTATGCCATTTATCGAAAGAGATCTTCTTATCGTTCCCTTCTCCGAAATATTTCACCAGCAATTCAAGTTCATTTGGCGCCAGGAAACCTGGGATCGCCTGCGGGTCGCCATCAACAGGAATGAATACAGTGGTGGGATATGATAGTTGTCCGTTAGTGAGCCAGATGGCAAAATCGTGAGTGCGGGCATTCTTATTGAAATTGTATTCCTTCCCTTTCCAGGTGAAAGTTTTTTTGCTCTCCGCATCTATTTTGACGGGATAGAATTTTGAAGTCACGTAATCGCTCACCTGCTTATTGCTGTAAGTGCGTTTATCCATCACCTTGCACCAGCCGCACCAGTCCGTATAAAGATCGATCAGTACGGGCCTTTTTTCCTGCTGCATTTTTGCTGTCACATCCTCCAGCGTCAGCCAGTTCATTTTTGCCTTTTCTTCCTTCGGGCGTTGTGCGCAGGAAAAAATGGTGAGCCAGCTGAACAAAAACGCGAGTTTCAGGGTTTGCATACTTACTTTTGTTTAAGATACAAACATAACTCAAATACCATGCATAAAATTGTGCTGGCGGTAACCGGGGCGAGCGGTTCTATTTACCCGAAGCAGATCATAGAAAAGTTGTTGAGCATTCCTGATCAATGGCAGGAACTGGCTGTAGTGATGACGGACAATGCGAAGCAGGTTTGGGAAACCGAGCTTGACAATAAAGATTATGAGCGTTTACTGCATGATCCCGCACATCATATTACCACCTGGTCTGTGAAGGATTTCCTGGCCCCGTTTGCCTCGGGTTCCGGAAAATTCAACACGATGATCATCGCCCCCTGTTCAATGGGTACATTGGGCCGTATCGCGAATGGCGTGTCTTCCGATCTTATCACGCGTGCTGCAGATGTGATATTAAAAGAAAGGCGTAAACTCATCTGTTTAGTGAGAGATACGCCTTATAATCTGATTCATATCCGCAATATGGAAACCCTCACATTAGCCGGAGGGATTATTTGTCCTGCTACTCCATCTTTCTACAGCAAACCCACAACAATCGAAGAAGTGGCGGCAACTGTAACGGACAGGGTGCTTGACCTGGCCGGTCTCGATATCAAGACCTTCCGCTGGGGCAGCAGCGAATAGCCGCCGCTGATCAGCGAAGATCAACTTCCTCTACGCCGGGATATTTGCTTTTGTCGAATGAGAAGAGGTTATCAGCCAACGCTGCTTTACCGTTCATGGTGTTAACGGTATAGATGAATTTGTTTTGTTGCTTATCCAGCACTTTGGTGCTGTACAGTGTTTGAGTGGCTTTGTTAACCTGGATGTACACTTTGTGGAATTGCTTGGTCTTATCTACAGGCGTCATTTCAATTTCCTGCAGGGTTTTACCAGCTTCTTTCTTTTCTCCATTGAGCTTGTACAAAAAATCTTTATCGTAGAAGTTGGTGAATAATTTCTGGGGAGTGATAGCGCCGCTGCTATTGTCTACCTTGTTGATGGTAACTTCATTGGCAGCTTTGTCGTATGTCCAAACCGTGGTGCCATCGCAAAAAATCTCCTGACCGGCAAGGCTAACTTTGTATTTGTTGCCTTTCATGGACACAGTTCCTTTTTTTACGCCCAGTACCTTACCGGAATTGTCTTCATTCTTGAGGGTGAAGCTGGCCAATACTCCCTTGAAGGATTTGAACTTGGCGCTTACTGCATCGAGGATTTTCTTGGCAGCAGGATCATTGCCCTGAGCAAAGCCTGACATTGAGATAGAAACAATTGCAAAAAATAAAAATATTTTCTTCATCTGAGATACTTTTCGTAAAGGCCGCAAAGATATTGTTTGCGCGGCACATGTAAGACGATAATTATGCACCCGGGTTTGCACGGGGTTTTCACATTAACAAATTACTAATGAATGAGCTTCATGCCATTACAGGAAATTGGCCAGATGCTGCTCCAGGTCCATCTCTGTTTTAATCAGCACATCCCGTGCCTTGCTGCCCTGGCTGGGACCTACAATGCCTGCTGACTCGAGCTGGTCCATGAGGCGGCCGGCCCTGTTGTAGCCAAGTTTCATCCTGCGCTGGAGCAGAGAAGTGGAACCGATCTGGTTCTGCACGATCAGCCTGGCTGCATCTTCGAAGAGCGAGTCCCTGTCGTTCAGATCGAAATCTTTTCCCTCCATGTCTTTTTCGTCTACGTATTCAGGTAAGAGGAATGCCTGGGGATAACCGTTCTGGTTGCCGATATTTTCGCAGACACTGTCCACTTCGGGCGTATCCACGAAAGCGCATTGCAGACGGGTGAGTTCACCGTTGTAGGAGATCAGCATATCACCTTTCCCGATCAACTGTTCAGCACCGCCTGTGTCCAAAATAGTGCGGGAGTCGATCTTACTGGAAACCTTGAATGCGATACGGGCCGGGAAGTTGGCCTTGATGGTACCGGTAATGATATTTACGGAAGGACGTTGCGTTGCGATGATCAGGTGGATGCCCACAGCACGGGCCAGCTGCGCCAGACGCGCGATCGGCATTTCCACTTCCTTACCCGCCGTCATGATCAGGTCTGCAAATTCATCCACTACCAGTACAATGAATGGCAGGTACTGGTGGCCTTTCTGCGGGTTCAGTTTTCGTTTTACAAATTTCTCGTTGTACTCTTTTATGTTACGGGTGCCGGCTTCCTTGAGCAGATCGTAACGATTATCCATTTCAATACACAATGCATTCAGTGTATTTATTACTTTCTTGGTATCGGTGATGATGGCCTCATCTTCTCCGGGAAGCTTGGCCAGGAAATGTCTTTCGATGGTGCGGTACAAACTCAGCTCCACTTTTTTGGGATCTACCAGCACCAGTTTCAGCTGGCTCGGATGTTTCTTGTACAGCAGTGAAACCAGGATGGCATTGAGGCCAACTGATTTACCCTGACCGGTGGCGCCCGCCATCAGCAGGTGCGGCATGGTAGCGAGGTCCACAATGAAATTATCATTGTCGATCTTCTTACCGATGGCAACAGGTAAACTATGATTGTTGAACTGGAATTTCTCAGAGGCCAGCAGTGATTTCATGCTCACCACGGTTTTCTTCACATTCGGCACTTCGATACCGATGGTGCCTTTTCCGGGGATCGGTGCGATGATGCGGATACCGAGGGCTGCCAGGCTCAACGCGATATCATCTTCCAGGTTCTTGATACGTGAGATCCGCACACCAGCGGCGGGTACGATCTCATACAGTGTTACTGTAGGGCCAACGGTGGCGCTGATCTTCTGGATATTGATATCGTAGTTCTTGAGCGTGTTGATGATCTGGTTCTTGTTGTTCTCCAGTTCTGCGGGATCCTGGATGATCTTCTCACTGCCGTGTTGTTCAAGCAGGTCCAGGCTGGGATATTTGTAATCGCGCAGATCGAGGGCAGGATCATAGGGCGCCAGCACAACTGCGGGTGGCGCATCCTCTCCTACCGTTTCAGGAAGATCTTCGTCTGAGGGTTCAGGTGAGTAGGTCTTGATCTCCAGTTCCAGGTTGGGCGCCTGCGGTTTATTGTTGCGCGGGCTTATCACCGGCGCCGGGACCACTTCCACCTCTTCCTCCTCTTCTTCAACCTCTTCATCATCTTCTTCAAATGGCGCTTCTTCCTCCTCTTCTTCGATCTCCTCTTCCTCCTCTTCTTCCCCGGTATTGTTCAATACCAGTTCTTCAGGGTCCGGATCCTTTTCAATGACCTGGAGATCGAGCGGGGCTTCCTCTTCCACTACCAGTGGCGGAGTTACCAATGCCCCATTATCTTTTTTAAGCTGGTTCTTCTTGTTTGGCTTTACAGGTTTCACTTCTTCTTCCTCATCTTTCTCTTCCTCTTTCAGTTCTCCTGTTTCAGGGTCCACATTGGCAGGTATGGCAGCCAGTTTACGCTTAGGTATACTCGGTACCTTGAAGGTTGGATTGAAACGCCAGATGATATAAGCGAGGCCGCCTGCAAAAAGCAGTACGAATGTGCCCACATTACCGAGCATCTTCACCAACCAGTCGCTCAGCATATTGCCCAGGGCGCCGCCCCAACTGAAGTCGGAGCCGCCTGCAAAAAAGGAGGCAGCTACACTGAAATACAATACACCGGCAATCAGGTAGCGCAGATTACGCCAGATGGAAAATAGTTTCCTGCCGAACAATCCGTTTACGCCCAATACAAAAAAGAATGAGCAGAAAAGGAAAGAAGCAATGCCGAATGCATTGTAAAAAAACTGATGTGATATGTATGCGCCGATATTTCCCAGCAGGTTGCTGGTCTTTACTTCAGTGGAAGGCAATAAGATGGATGCCCCTTTGAAAACCTTGTCCTGGTCTTCCCTCCAGGTAAATACATAGGATACGAAGGCGATAAACAGGAAACAGCAGAGCAGCAATGCCACGGTTCCGGCAATTTTGTGCGTGCGTTCATCTTTCACCAATTCCTTTACGGTAACCTGTTCTTCTTTCTCAGGTTTCAATTTATCCGGATCGGGCGATTTGCTTTTACTGGACTTTAAGCGATTGGCCATGATTACAAAGATAAGTAGTAGAGAACAACTGTCATATAACAAATAAAAGCGGCACCAGCACTGGGAAAAATTGTATTTTACAAGGCCAAATCAATGGACCGGCCAAACCCAGGATGAGAAACAACCATTACCTGAAACCTTTCTTACTGATAATTCTACTGGTTTCTACCCTCCGGGGTATGGGCCAGTCAGACAGCGCCGTTGTAAATGTGGCCAGGATCAGGTTGGACTCCTCCATCGGTAAATCCTGCTGGTTCGCTTCGCTTCCCAAAGGCGAAAAGATTGCAGACACAGCCATTCCTTACCTGGCATTCAGACCTGATATCGTCAGGCGCTTTTACCCACAATATCCTCCGTCGGCGGAACTGATGGAAAAAGACAATTACCTCCGGTTCGCCCTTTACAATGGCAGCGACTCCGTAAAAAAGGTCTTCTTCCTGCCGGCTTTTTATTGCAGGGATATCAGCTTATTCAAATTCTCTGCCGAAGATCCTGCCGGACAGTTCCAACTCAAACCAACCGGTGAGGAATGTCCAAAATTTCCAGGCTGCCAGCTCATCGTTCTCCAGCCCCGTGAAAGGGCCGTGTATTACTGCCGCTTCAATTTCGTTCGCACCAATATAAATATTTTTACGCCATACCTGATTGAGACGGACTATCTCGATGAATGGATCACCCGCAAACGTGATCTCGATTTCAGTCTCGATATAGTAACCTATGTAGCTACCGGCGTAATGCTGATGATGATCTTTTACTCGCTGGCAGTTTATATTCAGAACCGTAACAAGGAATTCATCTATTACGCCATCTATACACTGTGCACGGCCTGCCTGCTCTTCGGCAAATCATACATGAATATGTCCGCCTCCTGGTTCCATTATTTTTATGAAGAGTACCTGGATTTTATGATCATGATCGCGAGTGTATTCACTTACCTGATCTTCGTGCGGAAATTCCTGAACACGGAAGAGAACCATCCCTGGCTCAACAAATTCCTGAAGATCACGCTCTGGCCGCTGGCCATCCTGGCTGCCATCTTCACTCTTCTGTATTTCACTACCAGCAAGTATGTGGTGCTGAACAATATGGAATTCGTGATCAAGATATTTTTCCTTTTGATCGCCATCATGTTCATCGTATATTCCATTAAACGAAAAGACCCGCTGTTGAATTATCTCGCAGGTGGAAGTTTTGCACTGATCTTCTTTGCCATCATCTCACAGGGCATCATCATGTTCGGATGGAATTTCAGCAAAAGTATCCTGCTGCTGAACCGCGCACTTTTCTATTATGAGCTCGGACTGGTGATTGAACTGATCCTCTTCCTCTCCGGCCTCGCCTACAAGAACCGCCGTGATATCATCGAAAGAGTAAAAGAAAGGGAAAGGCTCAAGCTGGATAATGAAAGAAAGGAATTCGAAAAACAAATGGCCGTTGTTACCGCCACGCAGCATGAGCGCGACCGCATCTCCGCCGATATGCACGATGAACTGGGATCGGGCGTTACCGCCATCCGCCTCATGAGCGAGATCCTGAAAAGCCGTATGAAGGGACAAAGCTTTCCCGAACTGGAAAAGATCTCCAATTCGGCCAACGATCTTTTAGGTAAGATGAATACCATCATCTGGACCATGAAGAGCTCCAATGATACAGTGGAAAGCCTGGTGGCATATATTCGCGCACATGCCATCGAATACTTCGACAGTACGCCGATCGATTGCAGCGTAAAAATGCCGGTTGTAATTCCGCAGGCAGAGATCTCCGGGGAAAAACGCCGTAATATTTTCCTCAGCATCAAGGAAGCGCTCAACAATGCAATGAAACATTCGCAGGCATCGCAATTGCGCATCGAGATAGCTACAAGGGATAACCGATTAGTAGTTAAGATAGCTGACAATGGTGTTGGTATCGATACAGAAAAACTGCGCCGCTTCGGTAATGGACTTAGTAATATGAAGCGCAGGATGGAACTGATTGGTGGCAGCTTCCATGTGCAGAATTGTGAAGGCGCCGTACTTGTGTTTGAACTTCCTCTCTGAGCTATTTTACAGCAACAGCCCTGAACAAAAACAACCATCCGAGAATAAAGAACACTCCACCAATTGGCGTAATAGCTCCGATACCGGATAATCCTACCGTTTCAGTTGCTTTCAATGCGGTAAGCAGATAAAGGGAACCGCTGAACAATACGATACCTGCCAGGAAGCTGTTGGCGGCATATTTCAGCCACCGCTGGGAATAATTGGCATAAAGAATAGCAACGATCAGTAAAGCGAAAACATGATAGAACTGGTAACGAACGCCTGTTTCAAAAGTAGACACCGTTTCCGCAGGCACCAGTTTCTTCAATCCATGAGCGCCGAAAGCGCCCAGTGCAACAGTCAGTGCGCCAAGCAGCGCCGCTGTTTTCAAATATCCTTTATGCATGTAACACTGTTTGAATAAAATCGTTCATCGAGATCGAATCTTCCTTGTCTATGATCACATCAGCCTGCTCATAGTACATCCGTCTTTCATTCAGTTTACGGATGATATGATTGCGGAGGTCTTCATCTTTGATATCTTTCAGCAGCGGGCGGTGCATCCTTTCTTTCAACAGGCGCTGCAATATCACTTCCACATGGGTATTGAGCCATACCACGATGCCATAGCGCTTCATGAAATCGATATTATTGAAGAAGCAGGGCGTACCACCTCCGCATGAAATGATCATGCTGTCCTCCCTTTCAACAAGTTCTTCCAGCATTTGTTTTTCAGCGAGGCGGAAATATTCTTCACCATTCGCGGTAAAGATGTCAGCGATCGACTTGCCTTCCTGTGCCACGATCAGTTCATCCAGGTCTTGGAATGGAAGCCCCATGCGGTTGGCAACCTGCTTACCCCAGTGCGTTTTACCTGCACCCATGAACCCTATCAAAAAAATCCTCATTGTGTTGTGGTACTCGTAAAATTATTTGAATGCATTGAATCCTGTAACGTCCATACCGGTGATGAGCAGGTGAATATCGTGTGTACCTTCGTAGGTGATCACGCTTTCCAGGTTCATCATATGACGCATCACGGAATATTCCCCGGTAATGCCCATGCCGCCCAGCATCTGGCGTGCATCGCGTGCAATATTGGTAGCGATCTCGCAGCCATTGCGCTTTGCCATGCTCACCTGTTGCGGATTGGCTTTGTGCTGGTCCATCAGCACACCAACCCTCCAGTTCAACAACTGCGCTTTGGTGATCTCGGTGATCATTTCAGCGAGTTTCTTTTGTTGCAGTTGAAAACCGCCGATGGGTCTGTCGAACTGCACACGCTCCTTTGAATAGCGTAATGCGGTATCGTAACAATCCATCGCTGCTCCAACAGTACCCCAGGCGATGCCGTAACGGGCCTTGGTCAAACAGCTCAAAGGTCCTTTCAATCCTTTTACATTAAGTATATTTTCCTTCGGCACTTTTACATTATCGAAAACCAGTTCACCAGTTGCTGAAGCGCGCAGGCTCCATTTGCCGTGGGTGGTGGGTGTGGTAAAACCTTCCATCCCGCGCTCCACGATCAGTCCGCGGATATCGCCTGCCTCATCTTTGGCCCAAACAACGGCCACCTGCGCGAAGGGCGCATTGCTGATCCACATTTTGGCGCCGTTGAGGACCACATGATCACCGGCATCTTTAATATTGGTCAGCATACCTGCCGGATTGGATCCATGGTCCGGCTCAGTGAGGCCGAAGCACCCCAGCCATTCGCCGCTGCCGAGTTTGGGCAGGTATTTCTTACGTTGCTCTTCGCTTCCGAATTCGTAGATGGGATACATCACCAGTGATCCCTGCACGGAGGCGGTGGAGCGAACGCCACTGTCGCCTCTTTCCAGTTCCTGCATCATCAGGCCATAGCTGATATGGTCCAGGCCACCGCCGCCGTATTCCACGGGGATGGTGGGGCCAAAACAACCCAGATCACCCATTTGTTTTACGATATGCTGCGGGAATTCTGCCCGCTGGGCATAATCTTCAATGATGGGAGAAATCTCTTTCTTTACATAATTTCGGACAGACTCCCTCACCAGTTTCTGTTCTTCAGTGAGCAATTCATCGAGCGAAAAATAGTCCGGACTAACAAAAAGATCGGTTTTAGCGGCCATGACGAGCAATTTATTGTGTGCTAATGTAAGAAAAATGGAACGATTTGAGGTGGAAGATGCAACATGTTTGACAGGCCAGTGTCTCTACAATAACTTAAACATTAAAATCATTCATTTTGGAGCTGACTGCAACCATTGTCCAGGATGAGTTGGTGGAACGCTGTAAACGAGGGGACCCCACCGGCTTCGAAGCCCTTTACCAGCGGTACGCCAGGGCTATGTACAACACGAGCCTGCGCATCGTCAACAATACAGGTGACGCGGAAGACGTGTTACAGGAGGCGTTTTTGGATGCCTTCAGATCATTGAACGATTTCCATTACCGTTCCACATTCGGGGCATGGTTGAAAAGGATTGTGATCAATAAATCCATCAACATTCTCCGCAAAAAGAAGATGCAGCTGAGTGAACTGGACGAGAACGGCGTGGAAGCAATTCCTGAAGAGAAAGGGATCGATGAAGCTGAATTGCAGTTCAGGGTAGCCGAAATAAAAAAATACATCCAGTTATTACCGGACGGGTATCGCGCTGTACTGAGCCTTTATCTGCTGGAAGGTTATGATCATGAAGAGATCTCGGGGATCCTCGGCATATCGCACAATACCGTCCGCACACAATATGTCCGTGCAAAGCAAAAATTACTGAACCTTTTGAAACAAGGAGGAATATCATGAGCCAGTTAGAAAACTTCATCCGTGACCATCGCGAAGAATTCGACGGAGAAGAGCCATCACCCAGAGTTTGGAAAGACCTGCAGCAACAACTCCAGGCAGATGCCAATCCAGCACCCAAAAAAAACAGCGGTGGCAGGGTGCTCACGCTCACCATCCTGAAATGGAGCGCTGCAGCGGCTATCCTGGTACTGGCGGGGCTCGGTGTTTTCCATCTCATCGATAAACCCACACTTTCCGGCACGGCCTCAACGCAAAGCCAGAAGGATGATCTGCTCCAGAAGATCAATCCAACCTATGCAAAAGAAGTATACCATTTCACCCAGCTCATTGAATTGAAACAGGAAGAACTCAAACAGATCGAAAAAGATAATCCCGAGCTCTACCAACAATTCCTGGGCGATATCAGTCAACTGGACAGCTCTTATAACAACCTGAAAAAAGAGCTGCCCTCCAACCCTAATCGTGAACAATTGCTGGAAGCCATGATCGAGAACCTGAAGATGCAGACAGAACTGCTTAATCAGCAGCTTCAGATCATTCAGCAGATCAAACAATCAAAAACACAAAACCATGTCAAAAGTATATAACGCATTCTTACTGGTACTCTGCCTCGCCTTTGCAGGTACCGCCATCGCATCGGAAAATCCCCTGGTGGAAAAGAAAAAAGTGTACACCAAATCGTATACGCTGAACAGTAGCGATAAAGTCTCTGTCATCAATCAGTTCGGCGAACTCAGGATCAATACCTGGGCTAAGAATGAAGTGAAAGTGGAAGTGACCATCACTGCAGAAGCCAAAACCGATGAACGCGCTCAAAGCATCCTGGACGGCATCAACATCAGCGATAGCAAAACTTCCAACGGAGTTGTTTTCAAAACAAACACAAAAAGTAATAAGAACCAGCGCTGGGAAAAAGGGGAGAAACAAGGATTCCAGGTGGACTATGAAGTGTTCCTGCCGGCACAGAACCCTCTTTATGCATCCAATGAATTCGGCCCACTGGTTATCGGCGATCATTCAGGAGAAACAACAGTGATCAGCAAATTCGGCAGCGCAAGGATCGGTAAATTGAGCAATGCAAAAAAGATACAGGTGGAATTCGGCTCGCTCATCCTGGACGCGATGAACAATGGAAATCTGGTCATCAAATTTTCCTCCGTTGAAGTACGCAAGACAAGCGGCGAGCTGAATATAGACGTAGAGCACAGCAGCGCAAAACTGAACCTGGATAATGGCGTAAAGAATGTGACCGTAAAGAATAGCTTCTCTCCGCTCCTGCTGGATGTTCCAACCAATTTTTCTGCAACATATAATATCCGTACCAGCTTTGCCAAACTGAAAAACAAAACAAGTTTCGCGATCAATAAAGAAGATGAAGATGAAGGCCGTGGACCGAAATTCGATTTCGATTACACGGGTAAATCAGGCGGCGGTGAAACTTCCGTGAAAGTGAAGACAAGCTTTGGAGATATAACTATTGGTCATAACCTTCCATTCAAAGTGGAAGAGAAGAATAAGAAAACGAAAGATATTTAACACAGTGTGCTCACTCGCTCGCCTCCGGCGAGTGAGTTCTATTTGTTCGACTCCGGCGAACACTGCGTCGCCAGAGGCGACTAAATACAAGTCACTCGCCGGAGGCGAGCGACTGGGCACAGCGAAATTAATTTCAACTAGCAGTTAGCAGCGTTGCCGTAAGGGAACGCTCAATGGCGGGATCACTCAGCAATGGGTATCCCGTTTTGTGCGGCAATAAAAAATTATGCTTTGAGGTAGCCTGCCATTTCCTGCGCATATCCTTTCGCCACTTCAGCAGCGCGCTCAGCAAAGTCCTCACCGGAAGAAGCGAAGATCACGGCGCGACTCGCGTTCACCAGTAATCCAACGTCCTTGTTCATGGCTTTGGCGGAGATCTCTTTGAGACTTCCACCCTGCGCGCCAACTCCGGGCACGAGGTAGAAATGATCAGGTGTGAGACTGCGGATAGCAGTAAATGAATCGGCCTGTGTGGCGCCAACCACGTACATGAGGTTTTCGGGTGTACCCCATTGGGCGGCAGTGGTCAGCACTTTTTCGTAGAGCAGTCCATTGCCAGCGGGCTGCAATTCAAAATCCTGTGCCCCGGGATTGGAAGTAAGTCCGAGCAGGATCGTCCATTTGCCCTTATATTCCAGGAAAGGCTTCACGCTGTCTGAGCCCATGTAAGGGGCTACTGTGATAGCGTCGAAATTCAGCGTTTCGAAGAATGCCTTGGCATACTGCGTGGAGGTATTACCGATATCTCCGCGTTTGGCGTCAGCAATGGTGAAATGGGAAGTACCGATATAGTCCACCGTTTTTTCCATGGAATCCCAGCCTCTGCGGCCAAGGGCTTCATAGAAAGCGGTATTGATCTTGTAACTGACGCAATGATCTTTGGTTGCATCGATGATCATCCGGTTGAACTCGAAAACGGGATCTGCTGCGGCCAGCAGGTGTTTCGGGATCTTGGTAATATCGGTATCCAGTCCAACACAAAGATAGGACTGCTTCTTGCGGATCTCCTCCACCAGTTGTTGACGTGTCATGGGCGCGAAGATACAATCCTATAACTGATCCACAATTTCCCGGTGCAAAACATCATCATCCCAGCGGGATTCTATATCTGCACGCTGCATGATCTGTTGCATGATGGCTTCCTGCTTCATTCCATTGGCCAGCGCTTCGGAATAGCAGATATGCGGGCTGAAAGTCACCAGGGAATAAGCGGGTATCCATTTGTCCGGGAATTTCTCGTTCAGCTTCGCTTCGATCTTTTTCTGCAGCAGGAATTTGGGATCAGCTACCCTGTCGCGCATCTCAGTGAAATTATTTACGGCCAGGTCAGCGATGGCGTCTGCATCGGGCTTGCGCAGCAACTGGAATTCTTCCAGGATGGCATCCCAATGATCACCATGATGCTCCATCAGGTCATCCAGTACGCTACAATCCTCAAAACCGGCATTCATGCCCTGTCCGAAGAATGGCACGATAGCATGCGCAGCATCACCGATCAGCGCAAACTTATCTTCGCGAACCCAGGGATAACATTTCACCGTTACGAGTGATGATGTGGGATTATTGAAGAAATCTTCCAGGTAGGTAGGCATCAGCGGCACTGCATCGGGGAAGGTCTTCTCGAAAAAGTCTTTCACTTTTTCTTTGGTATCGAGCCTTGAAAAAGACTGCGGTCCTTCAAAGGGGAAGAACAAAGTGCAGGTAAATGTTTTGTCGAGGTTCGGCAGGGCGATAAGCATGAATTCCTTCCTGGGCCAGATATGCAGGGCATTCACGTGCATCGCGAAATCGCCTTCTGCATTGGGCAGGATGGTGAGCTCTTTGTAGCCGCAATCGATATAGAATTGCTGATAATCGAAACGATCAGCCTGTAACTGGTGCTGGAGGCGGGCTGCAGAGAATGCTCCGTCTGCTCCGAAGATCAGGCCGGCTTTTACATCTACGTTCTTACCACCGGTTTCGAATGTTACAGTATTCGTTTTCCAGTCCACATGCGAACATTTGTGCTCGAAGAAGATCTCGATGCCGTTCTCTTCTGCGAGGTCCATCAGTTTTTTATTGAGGGTACCGCGACTAACAGAGTTGATGAACTGTCCTTCTTTTCCATAAGGTTGGAAGGCGCTGCTGCCATCGGTATGATGGATATAACGACCATGCATAGGTATGGAGATCTCACGGATGGCGTCGGCCAGTCCGATCTTTTCGAGGGCTTTGGTGCCACGGTCGCTCAACGCCAGGTTGATGGACCTTCCCGCTGCCATCGTTTCCTTTCTCATATCGGGCCTGCGTTCATAGAGTTTCACTTTATGTCCACGTTTAGCCATATATACCGAAAGCAGGGAACCAACAAGGCCTGCGCCAACGATCAGGATTTCTTTTTTTTGCACGGCGGAAAAATTTATTATGATAAGTTTACTTTNCGGCGGAAAAATTTATTATGATAAGTTTACTTTGCGTGTGCCCAGTCGCTCGCCTCTGGCGAGTGACTTTTATTTTGTCGCCTCCGGCGACGCGGTGTTCGCCGGAGGCGAACAAATATTACTCACTCGCCAGAGGCGAGCGAGTGCTCCCCGATGATTAGCTAACCACTGCAGTTGCCAGCACTTCTTTGATGATCTGTCCGAACATCCACACATCTTCAAACCTGTTGTACATCGGAACGGGCGCTACGCGGATCACATTGGGCTCGCGCCAATCTGCGATCACGCCGCGGTCCATCAGTGTTTTGAAAACTTCCTTTCCACGCACCAGCATCAGCAGGCTCACCTGGCATCCGCGCTCGGATTCATTTGAAGGCGTGATCACTTCTACTACTTTTGTTCCTGACTGTGCATTCATTTCTTCCAAAATGAACTGCAGATAACCACTCAGTGCCCTGCCTTTCTTCACCAAGGCAGGCATTCCGGCCTCATCAAAAATATCAATCGATGCCTTGTGTGCGGCCATGCTCAGAACAGGTGCATTGCTCAATTGCCATCCTTCTGCCGTTGGAATAGGATCGAAACCAGGCTGCATGAGAAAGCGGGTTTCCTTTGTATGTCCCCACCAGCCTGCAAAGCGAGGCAACTCTTTATTCCCAAGATGCTTTTGATGCACGAATGCACCGGCAACACTACCAGGACCGGAGTTCAAATATTTATAACTGCACCAGCAGGCAAAGTCCACATTCCAGTTATGCAACTCAAGAGGAATATTCCCTGCCCCATGCGCCAGGTCGAAACCCGCAATGGCGCCAGCTTTGTGGGCTGCCTCAGTGATGGTCTTCATGTCCAGCACCTGACCACTGTAATAGTTCACACCGCCGAACATAACGAGGGCGAGTGAATCCTTATGTGTTTCGATGGCAGTGAGAATATCTTCGATGCGCATGGTATGCCCACCTTCGCGCGGAGCGATCTCCACCAGTGCATCCTTCAGATCATAGCCGTGGAATTTCAGTTGCGTTTCAAGCGCATATTGATCGGAAGGGAATGCCTTCGCTTCACAAATGATTTTGTAACGCTGTTTGTTGGGCCTGTAAAAGCTCACCATCAGCAAATGCAGGTTCACAGTGAGCTGATTCATCACTACTACCTCTTCCGGCAATGCCCCCACGATCTTGCTCACTTTTTCAGGAAAGATCTCGTGATAAGAAAACCAGGGGTTCTTTGCATGGAAATGGCCTTCCACGCCGTATGTAGCCCAGTCGTCCAACTCCTGTTGAATATAGGAACGGACAGTTTTGGGTTGAAGACCAAGTGAGTTACCGGTAAAATAGATTGCGTCTTTGCCATTCACTTGTGGTATGAGGAATCTTTCGCGGAAAGAACGCAGGGGATCCTGCTGATCGGCTTGTTGTGCAAATTCCAGGGTGTTCTGGTAATTCATTCAAATGCGTTTATGGGTATATGTTATAACAGGTTCTAATCGATAGTGGCGATCACTTTCAGTTCGATAGCAATCGGCGTGGGCAGACTTTTGATCTCTACAGTAGTTCTGCAGGCCTGTACACTGGTAAAGTATTCGGCATAGATCTTATTGTAAATGGGAAAATCCTTTTTCATGTTGGTAAGAAAAACAGTCACATCCACGATCTTGTCCCAGCTGCTGCCACTGGCTTCCAGCACAGCTTTCACGTTGGCGAATACAGAATGACATTCGGCTTCGATATCATATTTCACGATATTGCCTTCTGCATCCAGCTCCAATCCGGGAATGGAATTGTCTTTGGCGCTTCTCGGTCCGATACCGGAGAGGAAGAGCAGGTTGCCTACTTTTCTTGCATGGGGATAAGCGCCTAATGGAGTGGCTGCCGATGTGGTATGTACTATTTCTTTGCTCATGATTATTGTTTACAATTGCACACAGATATTCTTTGCTTCAGTGAAAAAGCGCAATGCTTCCCATCCGCCTTCGCGGCCCACGCCGCTGTTCTTCACGCCACCAAATGGCGTTCTGAGATCGCGGAGCAGCCAGCAGTTGATCCAGATGATGCCGGATTCAACGCGTGCGCCTACACGATGTGCCCGGGTGAGATTGCTGGTCCAGATAGTGGCGGCCAGCCCGTATTGCGTGGCATTTGCGAGTTGCAATGCTTCTTCTTCCGTATTGAATTTTTGAAGGGTCACCACTGGTCCGAAGATCTCTTCCTGGTTGGTGATTGTATCCGGACCAACGCCTTCGATCACCGTAGGCTGAATGAACCAGCCATTGGCGCAACGGCCTTCCGGTTTCACGGCATGTCCGCCAACAATAACAGTGCCGCCTTCTTCTTTTGCTTTTTCGATACAGCCCATGACTTTATCAAAATGCACTTTGCTGACGATGGCGCCTTGTTTACTTCTTTCATCCATCGGGTCTCCTACTTTCAGGGCTTTCACTCTTTCTACAAATTCTGTTTTGAATTTATCGTAGATACTTGCTTCTATCAGGATGCGGCTGCCGCAGAGACAGATCTGTCCCTGGTTGGCGAAGGATGATTGAACAGTAGTGTTCATCATCTTTTCCCAATCACAATCGGCGAATATGATGTTGGGGTTCTTACCTCCCAGTTCGAGTGATAATTTTTTGAATACAGGTGCAGCCACGGATGCAATGCGTGCTCCGGCACGCGTGCTGCCGGTGAATGAAATCGCTTTAATGGCAGGATGCTGAATGATAGCTTCGCCTGTAACCGGGCCGGTTCCATGAAGAATATTCAGCACACCGTCCGGCAGTCCTGCTTCCTTCACCACCCGCCCCAACAAGAATGCAGTGAGTGGCGTTACTTCTGATGGTTTTGCGATCACGCAATTGCCTGCAGCCAGCGCGGGCGCTATTTTCCAGGTAAAAAGATAAAGTGGGAGATTCCACGGAGATATACAACCTACTACTCCGATCGGTTGACGAAGGGTGTAGTTGATGGCGCTGTTTTCCATCTGGTGGCTCTCGGCGGCAAAATGCATGATGCCGGTGGCGAAGAACCTGAAATTGGCAGAAGCCCGTGGAATGTCCACTTTACGGCTCAGCCAAAGCGGTTTGCCATTATCGTTAGATTCGGCGAGCGCAAACAGTTCTTTGTTATCATCGATGAGCTCTGCGATGCGGTTGAGTATTTCAAACCTCTTTTCCAGTGGTGTAACAGACCAGGTGGTGAATGCTTTCTGAGCAGCTTTCACAGCTACTGCCACATCCTGTTCATTACTGTCGGGGATCTTGCCGCTCACTTCACCAGTAGCGGGATTGAAATTATCGATGAAGTTTCCACTCAGCGGGCCGATAAAACTGCCGCCGATGAAATTCTCGAGATGCCAGGGGATATCTTGTTGCATAACAAAAATTCAAATTAAATGGATCCTGTTCTACCGCCATCCACAGGGATACTGGTGCCCGTTACATAGCTCGCTGCGGGCGATGCCAGGAAAGCCGCTACAGCAGCCACTTCTCCGGGATTACCGAACCTGCGCATCGGCACTTCCTTCGTCATTTCTTCCGCCACTTCTTCTTCAGAAATGTTCTTGTTCATTGAAGCGTTCTTCACAATACCTTCCAGCCTCGCTGTTGTGGTAGCGCCGGGCAATACATTGTTCACAGTGATATTGAACTGACCAAGCTCGATACTCATGGTCTTGGCCCAACTGGCCACAGCACCGCGGATAGTATTGGACACGCCCAGGTTTTTGAGCGGGATCTTTACGGATGTGCTCACGATATTGATGATCCTTCCGAATTCCGCGGCTTTCATTCCGGGAACAACAGCCTGCGTGAGCAGGTGATTGCAGATCAGGTGTTGATTGAAAGTATTCAGGAATTGTTCCGGCGTTGCTTCAACGATCGGCCCCGGAGGCGGACCTCCGGTATTGTTGACCAGGATATGAATGGGATTAGATGCCACATGTGTACGGACCACACTTGCAACTGCTTCTGGTTTGCTGAAATCAGCTACCAGGTAATTGTGTTGTTGCCTGAGCGCAATATCAAGTTTATGTACCGCCTGCTTCAGCGATTCCTCATTGCGGGCCAGGAGCGTACAATTGGCGCCGAGCAAAGCCAGTTCTTCTGCAATAGCCAGCCCGATTCCCTGCGAACTTCCGCAGATCAGGGCATTTTTTCCTTCGAGAGAAAGATTCATAGCAAGCTTTTTTATAGGGCTTCAAATGTACACAGATTAATTATGTTTTGGCCTTCCGCTAAAACATTAACTTTACCGCGCCCGACTTCATAATCATTACATTGCTAAAACCTGTCATATGCCAATAGCAGCACCTTTCAATCTCAAGAAATGGATCGATGACCACCGCGATCTGCTGAAACCTCCTGTAGGCAATCAATGCGTTTACAAGGATGCAGAGAATTTTATCGTGATGGTGGTTGGCGGCCCCAATGCACGTAAAGATTATCACTACAATGAAAGCGAAGAATTGTATTACCAGCTGGAAGGTAATATGGTACTCAAGATCATCGACAATGGCGAGCCCCGCAGCATTCCCATCAATGAAGGCGATATGTTCCTGTTGCCGCCAATGACCCCGCATAGTCCGCAAAGGCCCGCCAATACTGTTGGACTGGTGATCGAAAAGATCCGTGAAGATGAAGAGAACGAGAAAGACGCCTTCATGTGGTTCTGCGAGAACTGTGGCAATAAACTGTTTGAAGAATTCGTATTTGTAAAAGATATCGTGAAGCAACTGCCTCCGATCATGGAAAAATTCTATGGCTCTGTTGAGCTGCGCACCTGTAAAAAATGCGGTACCGTAATGGAGCCGCCCGTGAAAAAGTAATCCCCGTATGAAGATCGACATACACACGCATATCATGCCCGAAAAAATGCCCAACTGGGTTCAGAAATTCGGGTACGGAGAATTCATTCACCTGGAACATCGCAATTGCAAAGCCTGCATGATGAAAGGTGATAAGCTGTTCAGGGAAGTAGAAGACAATTGTTTCAAAGCCTCAGTTCGCGAAGAGGAAATGAATACAACGGGTGTAGACATCCAGGTACTTTCCACTATTCCTGTTTTATTCAATTACTGGGCAAAGCCGGCAGATGGACTGGAGACCTCCCGTTTCTTCAATGATCATATTGCAGAAACAGCAGGTCTGCAACCAAACCGGTTCATCGGACTTGGCACTGTTCCTTTGCAGGACATCGATTTGTCTGTACGTGAGATGGAACGCTGCGTACATGAACTGAAACTGCCCGGTCTCGAGATCGGTAGTAATATCAACGGAAAGAATCTATCGGATCCCTCTTTCTTCCCTTTCTATGAAGCCGCATCGGAACTGGGCTGCGCTCTTTTTGTGCATCCCTGGGAAATGATGGGCGAAAATCAAATGCAGAAGTATTGGCTGCCCTGGCTGGTAGGTATGCCAGCGGAGACGAGCCGGGCTATCTGCAGCATGATCTTCGGTGGCGTATTTGAAAAGTTCCCGAAGCTGCGCGTGGCATTTGCACATGGGGGCGGTTCTTTTCCCTTTACTATCGGCAGGATCCAACATGGCTTTGATGTGAGACCAGATTTAGTAGCGATAGATAATCCTGTTTCTCCAAGAGATTATATCGGTAAATTCTGGGTGGATAGTTTAGTGCATGATGCAGCAGCGATGAAATTTCTGATCGATACGATGGGAGAAGATAAGATCTGTTTAGGCAGCGATTATCCCTTCCCGTTAGGCGAGCATGTTCCGGGGAAATTGATACAGGAAATGGAATTGGATAATAAGATAAAAGAGAAATTACTGCATAGAAATGCCCTGCAATGGCTGAACAAATAATGCACGGCGTGTGCCCAGTCGCTCGCCTCCGGCGAGTGACTTTTTTTTTGTTCGCCTCCGGCGAACACTGTGTCGCCGGAGGCGACGGAATAGAAGTCACTCGCCGGAGGCGAGCGACTGGGCACTCGCAAAGTAATCAGAACAAATCCGGGTAATCGGAAATGACCCCATCCACTCCCAGCGCTTTCAATTTATCTATTCCAGCTTTATCATTCACTGTCCAGGGAACGATCTTCATATTACGCTGATGAATGGCTTCCACCACGGATTTGGTGACCAGCGAATGATGCGGACTGTAAATGGTTGGTGTAAAACTAAGCTCATCCAGTTGCTGCTGCAGGCTGCGTTTATCATGGCCTTCTACCAATGCGGCTGTCATCGTTTTAGGATATTTCGCATGCAGCACTTTCAATGTGCGGAAATCGAAGCTCTGGATGATCACACGATCGGCAATGCCGGCTTTATTGATCACGCCCATCAAAAGATCAACGAATTCTTCGGGAGCAGGATGAAAAATATTGTCGGTGGCAGGTTGTGTTTTGGTCTCGATATTATAAAAGACTGGCTTGCGTCCTTTCTGTTTTACAGCGGCTTCCACTTTTTCGATCACTTCGCTGAGCAGCGGTTTGGTGGCGGCCATTTTCCGTTGCTTCGGGAAAGCCGGGTTGGGCTTGAGTCCTACGTCGTAGCGCTGTGTTTCTTCGTAGGTCATCCGGAAGATGTTCAGATTTCTCTCTTCGGCCTCAGGCACCAGTGAACCATCGGGCCTTGTAGTGATATGATGATTGAAGAAAGGCTCATGCGAGAGGACCACCTGTTTGTCTTTGGTGATCACGGCATCCATTTCCAGGGTGGTGATATTGAGATCGAGGGCATGCAGCATGGCGGGAATGGTATTCTCCGGCATGATGCCGCGGCAGCCGCGGTGACCTTCAGCGTCGAATGCGGGTAATTGCACAGTTGATTTTTTCTGTGTGGAACAGGCTGCCAGCAACAGAGCGCCTGTGGCAATAGTGTAAACGATCTTCTTCATACCCCAATGTTACAGGATAATGCCGATCATTTGTTCTTAAATAATTGTGATGCTCTTTTTTCCATTTCCGATGCAATGAACTGAGCATCGGCAGAACCTTTTTTCAGTTGCGCGATGATGTTATGGTAACTGGCTTCATCACGGTTCTGGCTCAGCTTGAAAGTGGCATCAAGTTTAGTAACCTTTATTTGGAAACCGACAATCGCTTTCGCCAATGGGTTCACATATTCCGGTGAAAGATTTTCATACACAGATGGCGAAGCCGGGTCATTCTCGAACTGGTTCTGTGTTTCGCGTAAGATCTCCAGCAGTGTTGTTTCATTGGTAAACTCCATCTCACCCTGCGCCTGGACCGACATATAATTCCAGGTACCCCCGGAACGCGGATTGCTGTACCAACTCGGGCTCACGTAGGTATGCGGACTGCTGAAAAGCGCCAGTACACGCGGGTTCTGTTCAAATGCTTTATGATGGCTGGTCTTCCGCATTATATGACCGCGCAGCGATAGGTAATTTCCTTGCTGCCTGATCAGTAGCGGCACCTGGGTTGCTACAGGAACGCCTCCGGCATCGCTGCCGATCAGGGTTGCAAAGGGATGTTGCTGTATAAAAGCCAGCACGGTGGCAGGATCCTTTTCTACGTATTCGGATAGGTTATACATCAGTGTTTATGCTTATACTTCTTCTTGCGCTGCCCAGGCGCATACGGTTTGGCTGACTGCGATCCCGTGAGCTTCTTGACCTGCCCAGGTGGTAATGGTTTTGACTTTACCACGGTTACTTTTTTGGTGCTGCGGCAGGCAGTACCGGCAACCAGTACAGTGAATAAACAAATAACTGAAAGGACCAATGGTTTCATAGTTGGATATTTTAAAGGGATAATTCTTAATCGATCACTTCCACTACCCTGGTGGCTGCCAGGTTTGCATTGCGCATAGCGATGCTCCTGATGGTATTGGCGGCGAATTCCATGAAGGCTCTTTTCGTTACATTATCATCGCTGATCATAACTGGTTTACCATTGTCGCCGCCCTCGCGGATACCCTGCACCAGCGGGATCTGACCAAGGAATGGAATGTCGTATTCTTCAGCCAGTTTCTTGCCACCATCTTTTCCGAAGATATAATATTTATTGTCCGGCAATTCTGCAGGTGTGAAGTAGCTCATATTCTCCACCAATCCGATAATGGGCACCCTGATCTGCGCCTGTCCGAACATGGCGATCCCTTTCTTGGCATCGGCCAGCGCCACTTCCTGCGGAGTGGTCACCACAACAACGCCAGTTACAGGAACAGTTTGCATCAACGTCAGGTGAATATCACCGGTACCAGGAGGCATATCGATGATCAGGTAATCCAGCTCATCCCAATCCACATCGGTAGCAAACTGGCGGATAGCGCTGCTTGCCATGGGACCACGCCAGACAACGGCATTTTTTTCGTCTACCAGCAATCCGATACTCATAAGTCGGATACCATATTTTTCCAGGGGAACGATCATCCCTTTTTCACTTCCTTCCACAGCACGCATCATCGGCCTTTGTCCGCGAACACCAAACATAATGGGCACACTCGGACCATAAATATCTGCGTCCATCAACCCTACAGAAGCCCCGCTGCTGGCGATAGCGAGCGCCAGGTTGGCAGCAACGGTGCTTTTTCCTACTCCGCCTTTTCCACTCACAACAGCAATAATATTTTTCACTTTGGGAAGAACGGCCTGGGTATCTTTACGGGTGCTGCTGGTATTGGCTGTGAAATTCACGGTAACGTTCGCTTCCTTGTTCACCAGCAATTTCACGGCGTTCACACAGGCATTCCGGATAAGGTCTTTCATGGGGCAGGCCGGAGTGGTGAGCACAACAGTGAAGGAAACATTGTTGCCTTCCACCACGATGTCTTTCACCATGTTGAGTGTCACAATGTCTTTACCAAGATCAGGCTCCTGTACATTGCTCAAAGCCTGCAATATTTTCTCCGGGGTCATTCGTCTAGTTATTTTGTTAAAAGAATCAGTTGGCTGCAAAATTAACCATTAAGGAGGGTATTTTGTTGAGTGTATTTTATTCATAGTCTGTATATTTGAATTGCATGAAAAGACATTTACTAATCCTGTTGGTAGTCAGCATTATCACTCCCTTTGCGGCCAACGCCCAATTTGAGAAACTTAAGGATTCCGTTGTTCAATTGTATGGGATCGTGATGACAGCTGACAGCCTGAAGGGTATTCCTTCTGTGAGTGTTGTTGTAAAAGGACAGAACCGGGGTACCGTCAGTAACGAACAGGGGGTGTTCTCGATCGTGGTGATGAAAGGAGACCAGATCGAGTTCACTTCAGTAGGCTACAAAGCCAAATTAGTAGATATTCCCCGGGATATTGAAGGCAACCAGTACAGCATGATCCAGTTGCTGGTGGTAGATGCCGAATATCTCCCTGCCACTATCATTAAACCCCGTCCCACCAAGGAAGAGTTTGAAAGGGACTTCGTAAATATCAGTATCCCCTCCGATGCCATCGAGATCGCGCGCCAGAACAACGACGAAACCAAACGCCGCATCCTGGCCAGGGCCCTCCCATCCGACGGCCGAGAGGCTTCGAACATGATGCTCCGCAATAATGCCAGCAAGTACTACTATTACGGACAGGCGCCTCCCCAGAATATCTTTAATCCCTTCGCCTGGGCTGAATTCGTGAATGCCTGGAAAAGGGGCGACTTCAAAAACAAATAACTGTTAGTTTTTTTTCTACATTTGCCCCGCTTGTACTTATCTGCATATTAAAAAACATTGTATGTCATTACAACAGGTAGCCGTCATAGGCGCGGGCACTATGGGCAATGGAATTGCGCATGTATTTGCCCAGGGTGGTTTTAAAGTGAACCTCATTGATGTGAACCAGCCCCAGCTTGAAAAAGCTTTACAGACTATCACAAAGAACTTCGACAGACAAATAGCCAAAGGAAGCGCCACTGAAGATCAGAAGGCGGCTGCCCTCGGCAGGATCTCCACTTTCAATGATCTTGCCGCCGGCGTTCTCGATGCTGAACTGGTGGTGGAAGCCGCTACTGAGAATGTTGACCTGAAACTGAAGATCTTCAAACAGCTCGACGAGTTCGCCAATCCCCACGCTGTCCTGGCCACCAATACATCTTCTATTTCCATCACTAAAATTGCCTCCGTTACCAAAAGGGCCAATAAAGTGATCGGTATGCACTTCATGAACCCTGTACCGGTAATGAAACTGGTAGAGATCATCAATGGATATGCAACAGACAAAGAGGTTACAGACATGATCGTGGCGCTGAGCAAACAACTGGGCAAAGTTCCCTGCGTGGTGAACGACTATCCCGGTTTCATCGCCAACCGCATCCTGATGCCGATGATCAACGAAGCCATTTACAGTCTTTATGAAGGCGTAGCCGGGGTGGAAGAGATCGATACGGTAATGAAACTCGGTATGGCGCATCCGATGGGACCACTGCAACTGGCCGACTTTATAGGACTGGACGTTTGCTATTCCATCCTCAAAGTACTGCACGATGGATTCGGCAATCCCAAATATGCTCCCTGTCCCCTGCTCACCAATATGGTTACCGCCGGTTACCTTGGCGCCAAGAGCGGAGAAGGATTTTATAAATACACACAAGGAAGCAAAGACCTGGTAGTAAGCGGCATGTTCAAAAAGTAATCGCAGCTCATATTATTCCACAGGCGCTCCAAACGTTAAATATGGGGCGCCTGTTTTATTTTATCTGGCATTTCTGAAAAAGATTTCTTTGTTTTGTGAAACGAAGGAGGATCAAAAATTCCTTCTTCTTTTCATAATGACCCATGTGGGTCTATTTTTTCCGGCATACACTTTGTATTACAAAGTGCTTTCAATTCACCGGAATCATTGCTAAACAAACATCGATGACCAACGAAAAATTTTCACTCCGGGCCAGGGCCAATAGTTTCGGTTATGCATTCAAGGGCATACGGAACCTGCTCAGGTATGAGCACAATGCCATAATCCATCTGGTAGCCACAGTAATGATCATCATTGCAGGCTTATGGTTACAATTAGAGCGCTGGGAATGGACCGCAATTGTGATAGCGATAGGGTTCGTTTGGGTAACAGAGATATTGAACACCTGTGTAGAAAGGACCATGGATTTCATTTCTACGGAAAAAGATCCGAAGATCGGCGCCATCAAAGACCTCGCAGCAGGAGCCGTGTTGATTGCAGCCCTCACCGCTGTAACAGCCGGTGCATTTATTTTCATTCCAAAAATCATTGCCCTTTTATGAGTACATTGAAACTAACGGCTCTCAGCATACGCCGTTTCCTTCCATCGGAGCAGATCGATAAAGCGCTTTCGCTTTCAGTACTGTTCAGCATTGCCATGATAAGCGGCAGGATCGTTTACACAGGCCAGTTTACTTATCTCTTCCTTGTCTGGAATCTTTTCCTGGCTTTTTTACCTTATCTTATTACGAAGGCCATCAGCCGTGAACCCCGACTGATCAACACCCGTATTAAATTCATCATTGTATTTCTTCTCTGGTTGTTCTGGATGCCGAATGCATTCTATATCATCACAGATCTTTTTCATCTTGGCTCTACTCCTAACATGCCGCGCTGGTATGACCTGGCCCTGATCCTGAGCTGCGCCTGGAATGGTGTAATGATGGGCGTACTGAGTGTAAGACAAATGGAAAAGATCTGGCATGTACTTGTGCCGCAGATCCGTGAATGGTGGTTCATGGCGCCTGTAATGTTCCTCAATGCATGGGGAGTGTATATCGGGCGGTTCCTCCGTTTCAATACCTGGGATATCATTTCCAATCCGTTTGTATTGATGGGGGATATTTTTGAGATGATACTGCATCCGGTGGAGAACAGGATCGCCTGGAGCATGGTGCTCTGCTATTCAGTGATGATGGGGATCATGTATGTAACATTGAAGCAGCTGAGTAAGGCTATCAGATGATCCTCTTTTAGCCATTCTTCTTCACTTCAACTCCCCTGATATCCCCCAGCCTGTACAATGCTTCTTCCAGCCTGGCTTTGGGGATCCCGATCACCAGTTTGCAGAACAACATTGCTTCCTGCTCTATCACGGTGCAGTTGAGCTGTTTTACGATCATCATCACTTCATTCATCATCGTGTAATCGAAAGTGAGGGTATAATTGACTTCGATGGCTTTCTGGAGGGCGGGTGTTACCTGTAATACCATCGAGGCTGCGCTTTTATAGGCATTGATCAGTCCGGGTACTCCCAGTAAAGTACCGCCGAAATAACGTACTACAACAATCAGTGTATCGGTAAGCTGTTTGCTGTCGATCTGCCCGAGAATAGGCTTGCCCGCCGTGCCGGAAGGTTCGCCGTCATCGCTGACGCGATAGGTATTTCCGTCTGTCCCTAACCGGTAGGCAAAGCAATGATGAGTAGCTTTGGGATGTTCTTTCTTCACATCTTCCAGCCTTTTCTTGAAATCCTCCACCGAGGCTACCGGAAAAGCGTACGCGATGAATTTGCTGCCGCGGTCTTTATACTCGGCTACGCCAGATTTCTCGATAGTACTATAGAAGTCCTGCTCAATCATTGTTGTCATAATGAAACCACCGGTCTTGAAAAGACCTGAATTATGTCTGTTAGAATTTGTTCTGTGTAAACCGATTCCGCCATCAGTAGCCTGGGTGCAGGTAACCCTGTTCCGGCTGTAAGGGCTGTGTTGGTGATCACGCGGGCTTCATCCCAGTATCCCGAATCGATGAAAGATTGCAGCAACACGGCTCCGCCTTCCACCAGCACACTGTTGATCCGCAGTTGGTACAGGGCCTGCAGGATCTGTGACACCATTTCTTTCTTCCGTTCGATCCGGATGTACTGAATTCCATTTTTCTCGTCCTGCCGGATAGCATTGATCACAATGGTCTTTGAACCATCGTTGAATATCTGCAGGGTCTTCGGCAAACGAAGATCCATATCCACCACCAGCCGGATGGGATCGGGCCCGGTCCAGTAGCGTGCATTCAGTTGCGGATCGTCCTGCATGGCGGTATTGGTGCCCACCAGGATCGCTGCTTCTTCGGAGCGCCAGCGATGTACAAACCGGTTGGTGAGCGCATTAGTGATCAACAGGCGTTCTCCCGGAATGCCGGCAATGAAGCCATCAGCCGTTTGCGCCCATTTCAAAATGATGTAGGGACGAAAAGCCGTATGATATGTAAAGAACCTCTTGTTGATCTCCTTTGCATCCTCCCCGCAAACGCCCACGATCACATCGATACCGGCTGTACGCATTTTTTCGATTCCCTTGCCATCCACTTCAGGAAAGGGATCGCGACAACCAACAACAACCAGGGGTATCTTATGACGGACCAGCAGATCCGCGCAGGGCGGTGTTTTGCCGTGATGTGCGCAGGGCTCCAGGCTCACATACATAACAGACTGGCTGATCAGTGCTTTATCTTTCTCCGCCACAGCGTTGATGCAATTCACTTCCGCATGCGGCCCGCCATATTGCTGATGGTAGCCTTCTCCAATGATCCTTCCGTTATGCACCAACACTGCGCCCACCAGGGGATTGGGTGCAACATGCCCTGCTCCCAGAACAGCCAGTTCCAGGCAGCGCTGCATGAAGCGCTCATGCACCATTATAGATGGATCGGCGATGTTCAGCATTAGAATTACTAAGGGGATGATTGGATAATGCCTGCAAATATAACGGATTCTGCGGTTATGGCAGGCCGGAAGGCGCTCGGAGAGCTGCCAGTCGCTCGCCTCCTGGCGAGTGACTTCTGTTTGTTCGCTTCCGGCGAACACCGCGTCGCCGGAGGCGACAAAATAAAAGTCACTCGCCGGGAGGCGAGCGACTGGGCACTCACTAACTTTGTTTCATGACCATACAGGAAGCAAGATTGACGCTACAGGAGCAACTCGCAACTATATACGGATCCAGGGAAGCCGCCAATATCACAGACTGGGTGCTGGAAAGCATTACAGGAATGAGCAAGAGTGCCAGGCTGGTTCACGCAAAGGAACATCTGACTACGGATCAGAAGATTTTATTCGATCAGCATCTCTCCGATCTCCTTCGCCACCGCCCCGTTCAATACGTACTCGGAGAATCCTGGTTCCATGGCTTACGCTTCCATGTAAACGAAAATGTACTGATCCCCCGCCCGGAAACAGAAGAACTGGTGGATTGGATCATCAATGAACAGCAGCACCAGCAACAGTTACGCATACTCGACATAGGAACAGGCAGCGGCTGCATTCCCATCGCCCTCAAAAAAGCATTGCCGCAGGCCACCGTATACAGTTGCGATGTGAGCGCAGGCGCACTGGAATTGGCAAAGCAAAATGCTGCTGATCTTGCAGCGGAAGTACATTTCATTCAACAAAACATCCTGGATGCCTCCCTTTGGGAGCAACTACCTGAAGTGGATATCATCGTTTCCAATCCTCCCTATATTCCTGAACATAACAAGGGATCCATGCACGCAAATGTGCTGGAACATGAACCACATCTTGCATTGTTTGTGAGCAATAATGATCCGCTTACCTTTTACAAGGCAATTGCTGAGCTCTCATTGATAAAATTGAAAGAAGAAGGAACTGTATATGCGGAGATCCATGAAGACCTGGGGGCCGCCTCCCTGGCGCTCTTTCAGGAGAAAGGATTCGGCAGGGTAACGCTCAGGCGCGATATGCAGGAAAAAGACAGAATGATAAAAGCTGAAGGGCTTACTTCACGTTAGCCACTGTTTTGGCGCCGGACCTGGCAGCCAGCCTCATGATGCGGAATACTTCCCCGAAATAAGCTGATGTATCAGCATTGATCACCACTACGGGTGTATCCACATGCGTTTTGAATTTCAGGATCTCTGCCTTCACCACGGTATCGATCAGCATAGGATCGATCATTTTGGTACCGAGATAATAATGCTGGTCCTTATCAATACTTACCGTGATATGTTGTTTGGCCTTGGTATCCTTAGTGCCTTTGGGATTATTTACTTTTACAATATTCGGATTGGCGATAGTTGAAACGATCAGGAAGAAGAAAAGGAGGATGAACAGGATATCGTTGAGCGCTCCTGCATGTAACTCCTGGTGTGATCGTAATCTTCTTCTTAAATTCATGAGCTGTTGTTTTTGCTGTCAGCAGTAGTGCGCTTATCGCGTAGGCTCCTGCAAAATATCGATGAACTCTGCGCTTGCGGCTTCCATCCTGTTCACATTCTTGTCGATCTGTGCATTCAGGAAATTGTGACCAACATATGCCAGCAGTCCAATGATCAGACCGGAAGCGGAAGTGATCATCTTGGTGTAGATACCACCTGCTATCTGTGCAGGCGTGAAATCACCGGAGGCATTGATATTGTAGAACAACTGCAACATACCGAAGATGGTGCCGAGGAACCCGAACATCGGTGCGATACCGTAAACAAGTGTTAATACGGAAAGGTTCTTTTCCAATTTGTACACTTCCAGCTTGCCCACATTCTCCATACTCCTTTCAATGGCGTCGATGGGTTTGCCGATGCGCTGCAATCCTTTATCGATCATGCGCGCCACGGGATTAGCCGTGTTCCTGGCCAGGGCGCGTGCAGACTGCACGTTGCCACTCAGGATATTGTCGCGGATGATGTTCATGAAATTGGGATCGAGATGACTTGATTTGCGGATGGAGAGCCATCTTTCAAAAAAGAAGAACACAGCCAGCACAAACAATGCAGCGAGAGGGATCATCAGCGGACCGCCCTTGGTGAGCATATCCATTACATTCATTGACTGTTGAGAAGCATCGGTTACCGCTCCTACGGTCTGTTTCACCGTATCAGTAGCGCCAATCTGTAAAAAGAACCAGTTCATCCAGTTTTGTTTAAGTTGTAAATGTAAACAAATGCGGGCCTAAAACGATTGCACCTGTTTATATATTTCTTAAAAGATTGTTATGATCTACTTGTCTGATGCGCCTTTCATCTGAAGCATACCCATGATCTGCCCCATCGTTTTTTGCATGCCTTCACTGCTGCCATCGAGGAAAATGATATTGCCCTTACCCACTTCTGCAAAATTCTTGATGGCTTCCGTCCACATACTGAAAAGGATCACATTGGTATCGAGATTGGCCTGTTTCATTTGTTCCGCAGCCTGGCTCATACCTTTGGCCACTTCTTCACGGAAGAGCGCTACGCCCTGACCACGCAATTGCGCTGCCTGTCTTTCCGCTTCTGCCGCGATCTTGATGGCATTGCCTTCTGCTTCCGCAGATTTGGTTTTGGTGATCAGCAATGCCTGTCCTTCATTCTCTGCAGCGGCTTTCAGGTTATTGCTCGCCACCACTTTGCTCATGGAATCGAGGATCACTTTATCGAAAGTGATATCGTTGATCTGAAGATCCAACAGGTGATACCCCCAGTCTTCCAGCAAATGATCGATCTGTCCTTTTACATATTCAACGATCTCCTTGCGCAGACCGAGGATCTCCGCCTGACGTTTGGTTGCTACAAAGGAACGGATAGTGCCTTCGATGGTTCGCGTGAGCGCCTGCATCAGATCACGCTCACTGAGGAATTTGAAAGCAACTTTCTTGATCGTTTCTTCATTATCATTTTGCACAGCATACAACAGCATGCTCTTGAAATACACGTTTGCCTGGTCCGCAGTCACTGCCTGGAACTCCATTTCAACAGAGCGGTTCTGAACGCTTACCCTGCGGTTGATCTGTTCGATGAAGGGGATCAGGAACCTTAAACCAGGTCTGATCACACGCTGGTATCTGCCAAACATGGTGATCACACCAACATAACCCTGGTTGATCGTTTTCAATCCGGCAAAGAGCACCAGGAGGATCACGAGGACGTACCAGTACTGCGCAAGCTGTTGCATAAGGGAAAAATTTGTGCCAAAATACATTTTTTTGATCAGAGAAAAGAGCGGGTGGGTATCTTTGGAATAACTCAAGCGCGGCTATGGAGAATCAGTTTGACCTCATTATCGTTGGCGGAGGCCCTATCGGGCTGGCCTGTGCACTGGAAGCGGCAAAAGCAGGGCTGAACTACGTGATACTCGAAAAGGGATGCCTGGTGAATTCGCTCTATCATTATCCCAGCAATATGACCTTCTTTTCCACCTCAGAGAAGATCGAGATCGGCGGCATTCCCTTCGTTTCCAACAATGTAAAGCCTACAAGACCGGAAGCGCTGGAATATTACAGACGTGTAGCCACCAGCAATCATGTGCACATACAACTCCAGGAAAAGGTCACAGGCATCCGCCGGATCAGCAATGGGTACGCGGTAACCACCAATAAGAACAATTACAACACAGGTTTCATCATACTCGCTACAGGTTTTTACGATATTCCCGTACTGATGAATGTTCCCGGTGAAGAGCTTCCCAAAGTAACGCATTACTACAAAGACCCGCATTTCTACGCCATGCAGCGCGTGGTAGTGGTAGGCGCCAACAATTCTGCCGTGGATGCCGCGCTGGAAACTTACCGCAAAGGAGCTGAAGTAACAATGGTAGTACGCGAGAACAGTATCGGCAAACGGGTGAAATACTGGGTGAAGCCGGATATCGAGAACCGCATCAAAGAAGGCAGCATCAAAGCTTTTTTCAATTCTTCCATAAAAGAAATAAGAGAAAATGAGATAGATATTCAAACCCCGGATGGCATCGTCACCATTCCCAATGATTATGTGATCGCTATGACCGGCTACCAGCCTGACTTCCAGCTTCTGCAGCAATCGGGGATAAGATTATCCGAAGACGCCGTCAGACAACCTGATTATAACCCGGACACGATGGAATCCAATATGCCAGGCATCTATCTTGCCGGCGTTGTATGCGGAGGCATGAATACGCATGTATGGTTCATCGAGAATTCGCGTGTACATGCCAGTAAGATCATCAATGCAATCCGGAGATGATCAAAAGTCCGGAGAGCTGGCAGTCGCTCGCCTCTGGCGAGTGACTTGTATTTAGTCGCCTCCGGCGACGCGGTGTTCGCCGGAGGCGAACAAATATTCCTCACTCGCCGGAGGCGAGCGAGTGCTCCCCGACATTCGGCTGCCCCACTACATTCAAAGACTTCCCTTTTCTTCCCAGATCGCAGCCAGGTGCACGGTCATTTCCACAGCTTTCTGCATATCCTGCACACTAACATATTCATGCTTGCCATGAAATGCCATTTCACCGGTGAAAAGGTTCGGGCAGGGCAGTCCCATAAAACTCAGCCTGGAACCATCGGTGCCGCCGCGTGCACTGCTGGCAATCACTTCCATGCCTGCACGCTCCACAGCTTCTTTCGCAAATGCAGCCACCTGCGGGTACTGGTCCAGCACTTCTTTCATGTTGCGGTATTGTTCCCGCACCTGTACATCCACACGCGCCCCGGGAAAAAGTTTCAACGCATCATCAGCTTTATCGCGGAGATAGTTTGCATAGGCAGTGAGCTTACCCGTAACAAAATCACGGAGAATGAATTCCACGGTCACTTTCTCCCCGATACCTTCGATATGTACAGGATGTACAAAGCCATAACGACCATCGGTGGTTTCAGGGCTCAGTTCATCCTTGGGTAAGGAATCGATGAAAGCAGACGCCACTTTGATGGCATTCACCAGTTTGTCTTTCCCATAACCCGGATGCGCACTCACTCCATAAAAAGTGAATGTGATGGCGTCCGCGGAAAAAGTTTCGTCTTCCACCACACCACGCTCACCTGCATCCAGCGTATAACCGAATTGCGCTCCGAGCTTTTCCATGCTTACATGGTCCACCCCCCTGCCGATCTCTTCATCAGTAGTGAAAAGAATGCGGATAGCGCCATGTTTCACTTCCGGGTGATTGATGAGATAATTGGCCATGTCCATAATTACGGCCACACCCGCCTTATCATCCGCTCCCAGCAAAGTAGTGCCGGACGCAGTGATGATGTCTTCACCGGTCTTTTTGGAAAGATAGGGATGTTCCCTGGTGGTGATCACCTGTGCGGGATCATCGGGCAGCACGATGTCTGCACCGGAATAATTCTCATGAACGATGGGCTTCACCCCCGCCCCGGTGCAATCCGGTGCCGTATCAACATGTGAGCAGAAGCAGATCACGGGCACATTCTTCTCAGAATTGGAAGGAATGGTGGCGTATACATAACCGTGTGGGTCCACCGAAGCATCAGTTATGCCCATAGCCTGGAGCTCCTTTGCCAGCAGGCGGCTCAGGATAAACTGCTTTTCGGTGCTGGGAGCCGTTTTGGAATGCGGATCGCTCTGAGTGTCGATCGTCACATATCGCAGAAATTTTTCCCTCACAGTAAATGAATACTTATCGAACATGGAATTGTATTTTTGGCAAGATATATAATTACCTACAGATGATGGAACGATTACCAGCTATTCCCAACGGTTGGGTCCGGGTTACAGTTTTTCTACTTTCCTATATTTTCTGCGTGATACTGCTGGGCGTTTTGCTGGCAACAATGGTGATCACCGGCAGGGTGAACCTGCAACTGACACCTGCCACCATGCTGCAACTGGTGGCCATCACTTCACTGGTAAGCCTCTTCCTGGTAACAGTATTCAGGATCTATGTAGACAGGCGATCCATTCAAAGCCTGGGACTGGCGCCATTCAGCAAAGATGGCTGGGTAGGGCTCCTGTTATCGATCGCACTGCTCGGTTGTGGATCACTGTTATTGTATGCCAATGGCAACCTGCACTGGACGGACTATTCCTTCGACCCATATTATTTCTTTACCGGCCTCGGCCTGATGGTCCTGGTGGCCTTTTCCGAAGAGTTGGTGTTCAGGGGATATATCTTAGGCAACCTGCTTGAAGTGAGCAAGAACAAATGGAATGCACTGGCGATATCCGCAGTGTTATTTGCACTGGTGCATATGAGCAATGCAGGGATCAGTTTTATAGCGATACTGAACCTCCTGCTGGCAGGACTGCTGCTGGGGTTGAATTGTGTATACACCAAGAATTTATGGTTTTCCATCTTTTTTCATTTCGGATGGAACTTCCTTCAGGGGCCTGTACTCGGCTACGGAGTAAGCGGGCTGGGGCTTCCTGGTGTTCTGCAGGTGGAACTGAGCGGTAATCCCTTGCTGACCGGCGATAAGTTCGGATTTGAAGGATCGCTGATGGCAACATTCCTGCTACTCACAGCGATCCTGCTCCTGTATCTTGCCTTTGAAAAAAGAAAATCAGCTGAAGCGTAGATTTCTTTCCATTATTTCTTTTTTGGTGCAGGCTTTTTAGGCTTTGCCGGTTTGGCTGCTGCGGCTGCTTCTGCCCTGGCTTTTGCTTCCGCTTCGGCGGCTTCCACATCTGCATACACGATCCTGTATTCGGGAATTGCGAGTGTGCCAAACACATCTGGAAAAATGTAAATGATGTTCTTCTCTGAATTTTGTCCAGCATCAACAAATGTCCAGGTTTCACCATCATCCTTCGACTGACCTACCAGGTAGGAATAGATACGGCATTTCCGGTTGTCCATCTCCGTATACCGGATCTTTTCCAGTACACATTGCCATTCATCTGTTCCCTTGTTCATGAGTGTGATCATGGACGTTTGTTCGGGTTTGTCGATATCCTTATTGGGCTCATTGTGATAGTACATGGTTTTGAAATGCTCTTTATAAGCATCTTTACCACCGTAATATTTTACGGCCGAATAAGTGGTGAGGTTGTGGAATGCTTCCCAGTTTGCGTAGAAGTAAGAACGCATCATGCTGTCTGCATAGAATTTTGCGTTCCTGGAAATAGCAGCTGTGTCCTGGGAAAATGCTGCAAAAGAAATGAGGCAAATGCACAAAGAGATGCTTAACTTTTTGAGGGCTTTCATAGGGATTAACTTTGCCGCCAAACTATAAAAAAACCCGGTAATTGTCAATACCGGGTTTTTACTATGTTTAATTGCAGCATTCCACAACAGAAATGCTTAGGGCATAATGATGCGGGAAGGATTGTCGATAGCTACCAGTTCAATATCGAACACGAGGTCCTGACCGGCAAGAGGGTGATTGGCATCCAGGGTAACAGTGTCTGCACCCACACCTGTGATCACTACAGGAATCACTTGTCCTGCCCCGTTAGTCATATTCAGATGCATGCCTACTTCGGGTTTCATATCGGGAGGAAAGTTGGCAATCGGGAACTCAACGATCATTCCCGGGTCTTTCGGACCGTAAGCCTGTTCAACCGGAATATTGATGGTCTTCTTTTCACCGATGCTCATTCCTTCAACACCCTGGTCGAATCCGGCAATAACTGAACCGGTGCCTACCTGGAATTCCAATGGCTCCCTGCCTTCAGATGAATCGAAAGTGGTCCCATCGGTTAAACGACCATGATAATGCACTTTTACAGTATCGCCGTTTTTAGCTTGTTGCATAACAGTAAAGATTTTTAAGGTATAGGTACAAAGTAACAGGAATTATCCTGCCTTGCCAAATCAGAATTACAGGGCATTTCACGCTCCAGACCAGGTTCCGGCCCGGAGTTTGGACTATCTTTGAGATCTCAAAGAAGTAAAGTATGAATCGAATTTTCAGTGTATTACTTGTTTGCATTGCTACGGCCATTTCAGCCACAGCCCGGGAGCAGAACGCCAACTGGGGCGTAAGACCGGACGATATCAATAATATTATCACTGGCGCAGAAAGAGTTCCGGCCCTGCTTGCACAGTTGAAGGGGAAAAGGCTCGCCATCTTCGCCAATCATACTTCACAGGTAAAAGGAGTGAACCTGGTAGACCTCCTCCATAGCAAGGGCTTCAGGATCTCCGTTGTATTTGGCCCTGAGCACGGATTCAGGGGTACTGCTGATGCAGGGGAAAAAGTTGGGAACTATAAAGATAAGAAGACGGGTATCCCCGTGGTATCCCTCTATGGCTCCAAACGCCGCCCTTCAGCAGAAGATCTTAAGAATGTTGATCTGATGATCTTCGATATACAGGATGTGGGCACCAGGTTCTACACTTATATCTCTTCACTGGAAGAATATATGATAGCCGCCTTTGAAAACGGTAAACCACTGCTGGTGCTGGACAGGCCCAACCCCAATGGGTTCTATGTAGATGGCCCTGTACTGGATACAGCTTTCCGCTCCTTCGTGGGCATGCAGCCTGTTCCTGTAGTGTATGGCATGACTATAGGAGAATATGCAAAAATGCTGGTTGGACAAAAATGGATAAAAGGAAAATTCAACCTGGGCAATGCAGCAGTCAAAGAATTCAACAACCGTAATGATCTTGCTGCTTTTTTACAAAGCAAAGAAAAACTGAGGATGATGGTGCTCCCCTGCCTCAATTACAGGCATAGCCAGAAATATGCGCTACCCGTAAAACCTTCTCCCAACCTGCCGGATATCCAAAGTATCTATTGTTATCCCAGCACCTGCTTCTTTGAAGGTACCGCATTGAGCGAGGGTCGGGGTACGCCGATGCCATTCAGGATATTCGGACACCCATCACTTCCCTCATCGCTGAAAAGCTTTACCCCGCGAGGCGTGCCCGGGGCCGGTAACCCGAAACTGAAAGACCAGCTCTGCTATGGATGGGAGATCGATGGATCGCCGGAAGAAATACTGAAACAGATCGATGGCAGAATACAACTGAAATGGTTACTCGAAGCTTACCGCCTGTTCCCGAAAAAAGATTCCTTCTTTCTCAATAAAGGCGCATTCTTCAATAAACTCGCAGGCAATGCCGAACTGCAACAACAATTGAAAGATGGCAAAACGGAAGAAGAGATCCGCGCCAGCTGGGAACCCGGACTGAAGGAGTTCAGGGATATCAGGAAGAAATACCTGATCTATTCAGACCACTGACAATTACGAAACAGGCAATACCAATACCGGGATATTGCTATGCCAGGCCAACCTTTTGGTTACACTTTTCCGGAAAATGGCAGCCAGGCCGTTTTGGTGACGGTGCAGGGCGATGATCAGCCCTGCATCTTTTTCATTGGTGAAATCATTGATGCCTGTTACTATATCGGGATCATTGATGTAATGATATGTTGCATGGTATTTGTCGAGCAGCGAATGTGTATCACCGATCTGGTCCCTGAGCCCGGTTACTTCGCCTTCTTTCTGACTCACGTTCACCACCAGGAGGGCTGATTCCAAAGTATCGAGCACTTTCAACAACAGGGGCGTGTCCATTTTTTCCCTTACATCTTTCAGATCTGTGGCCAGCACCACCTTCTGCGGATATTCCACCACAGTTTCTGATGGCACTATCAGTAAAGGGTAACGTATATTTTCCATTACACGGATCGCATTGCTGCCAATCAGTAATTTCTCCATGCCCGTTCTGCCGGTGATGCCCATTACTACGAGATCGATCTTTTTTTCTTCACAGATACGGTTGATCCTGCTTTCAAGGATAGTGTCCTCCATAAAAAAGCTCACTTCAACGCCAGGCCCGGCCAATTGACGGAGTGAACCCTGCCACACTTCCAGCGTGTGGATGGTCTCATTACGCAACTCTTCCCGGCCCGCAGCAACAGTTGGCATGCTCTCCAACGCAGCATTGGCCTGATCGGCATAAAAGATAACGATATGTTCTGTTTTCCATTTTTTTGCGAGCATGCAGGCATATTCTGCTGCAAGAAATGCATTGTCGGAAAAATCGGTCAGCAAAAGAATCGATTTCATGTAACTGGCTTTTAAAAATGAGAGGGCAGACGAAGCTAAGGGAATCAGATTACCTGAATATTAAAAAAAGGAACGCATCTTTGCTATTCCAATTTACGAAGTCCCGGGCAAATCTGAACAGCTCATTTTAAAACTCGATATATCATGAAATCATTTAAAGACCTCCGCATCATTTTTATGGGAACGCCTGAGTTTGCAGTAGCATCGCTGGATGCGCTGGTACAGGCAGGAGGTAATATCGTGGGTGTGGTAACGGCGCCGGATAAACCGGCGGGCAGAGGCATGAAGCTCACGGAGAGTGCAGTAAAGAAATATGCGGCGGAACGCGGGCTGAATCTTCTCCAGCCTGAAAAACTCCGCGATCCTCAGTTCCTGGAAGCATTGCGCGCACTGAATGCCGATATACAGATCGTTGTGGCTTTTAGAATGTTGCCCGAAGTTGTTTGGAATATGCCACCCATGGGCACTTTGAACCTGCACGGTTCTTTGCTGCCGCAGTATCGCGGGGCAGCGCCCATCAACTGGGCCGTGATCAACGGTGAGGCATACACGGGAGTTACTACTTTTCAATTGCAACATGCCATCGATACAGGCAATATCCTGCTGCAGGAAAAATTCGCCATCAATGAAACAGATACCGCGGGAGATGTACATGATACGATGAAGAATATCGGCGCAGAGCTGCTGGTGAGAACGGTGCAGGAACTGGCTGCCGGAACTATCCGTCCATTACCACAGGAAGAAGCTGCCGATGGAGTGGAACTCAAACATGCTCCCAAACTTTTCACGGAAACACAGAAAATCGATTGGTCGTTACCGGTAGATCAGGTGTATAACCTGATCAGGGGGTTATCGCCCTACCCTACAGCCTTTACTTATCTGCAGGATAAAACGCTGAAGATCTTCCAGGCAAAGAAAGAACATGGAGAACCTTCATTGCATCCCGGTGCAGTGCTGACAGATCACAAAACGTTTTTGAAATTTGCAGCAGCAGATGGGTATATCCATGTGCTGGATCTGCAACTGGAAGGGAAAAAAAGAATGCTGGTGGAGGACTTTTTGAGAGGGTTCCGGTTTTGACCAGCAATACTTCTTACCACTCCACATTCACATAGAACTTCCCGATTGTAGCTCCCAGCTCAGTTGCTGCTGCATCACTGAGCCTGAGGTTCAACCCGATGTTCTCCTTCATCTCGGGCATTTGTCCCAATACTTTTGCGTAGACGGTTTTATTGGTAGAAGAGAAAGATACTTTTACAATAGTCCCTACAGGCACATTATTCATCAGCGCATAATATTTGCCATCTTTCCATCCGCTGTTGCTACGGAAGATTGCTGCATTACCTGATGTGCCTTTGCCGGTGTTGTTGAAATTACTCCTGAAATAGCCACCTTTGAAATTAACAGGTCCACTGTTGTTTGCAACGGGCTCTGATGTGGCAGGTCCCGTTGATTTCGGTTCTTCTTTAACAGGTTCTGTTTTCACCGGCTCAGGTTTGGGTGTTGGCTGTACAACCGGGTCCACTGGTTTGTTGGCGGGAGGTGTAGTAACTGCCACATCCTTAACAGGTGCGGGCTGTGCAGGAGGATCGGTTTTAACGATGGGCCCGGCGCTGGTCACCGGTTTATTGGTTGCTATCGCCACCAACGGGCTTTGGCCGGTTTTTACTTTCAGGTATCCTACAATCAGCTTCATACCGGCACGAAGCTGATCATTCGTAACATTATTCCATTTTTCAAGATTGGCGATAGGCACTTTGTTATGACCGATGCTGATACGGTACATCCATTCTTTATCAGCCACCACGTGATGAACAGGCACCAGCACTTCATCGGAGGCTTTGGAACCATCGAGTGTATAGTTCATGTCTGTGAGCGGGATCTTCAGCACCTGGCCAATGGCCAATGGTTTTTCCATGTCCAGACCATTGAACGGCGCCATCTCTTTCGGGCTTTGGTTGTAAATACGTCCCACACTGTACCAGTTCTCTTTAGCCACTACTGTGTGAGTAAGGTACAACTGAGGTGTAGCTCCGTGCACAACCAGCGGGCTCTGAGCAGATGCCAGCTGAACCAAAAAAAGACCACAGATCAAAAGAAATCGGCTGATGCTTGTCATAGCTTACTTGTTTCGTAACCGTGCAAATGTAGAATATTTTAATTGCTTCCGCTTTTCAGGACCCGCCAGTTGGATGGATAATAGTTGTTAATCCTGTTGGGCAGGACCTTCATCCAGCCCAATGGCAGATTTTCAAATTTCACCAATGCCCATCCAGTGGGAGCGTCCGGTAAAATAACTTGTTCCTTTCTCAAATATTGCAGGGCATCCTCCTTTTTTAACGATACCGCAACAGTTGAAGGATGCAGCAGGGTGCTCATCGCCAGCGAATGATCGGGCACCAGTTGCTGCCCGGCCAGTTTTCCAACGGTGATCCCGGCATGTCGCACGTATAAATTGTCAGCAACCACCAGCAATTCCTGTTCCAATAATGCAGGGAATGCCAGCAATTGCTCCTGTTGTTTCCATAATTGAATGCCTGCATCCTCTTTCAGCCAGGGCATCACAACAGACACTTCGGCTTTTGATGCTTTCTGCACTTTGGGCCTCTTCGGAGCGCGGTAATGGAACTGACCGCCGTCTTTTTTCCGGAAAGCGGCAAGGAAAAATCCTTCCCCCTTTACCTGGTCGGGGAAGAAACGGTATCCAAATCCTTTCCGTTCAGGCGACTCCACTTCCACAATATTCCAATCCGCCTGCAATTGCAAAGGCAATGGTTCCAGTTCAAAATTATTCAGTAACCAGTCGATGATCTGTTCATCTTCTTCTTTCGAATAGGAGCAGGTAGAATAAATAAGGGTGCCACCTTCTGCCAATGAAGGATAATAATCGGCCAGGATCCGCTGCTGCCGCTGGCTGCAGAGCTGCACTGCATGTGGGCTCCACTCTGCAATGGCTTCGGGCTCGCGGCGGAACAATCCACTGCCACTGCAGGGCGCATCGATCATCAACACATCGAAGAAATTTTCGAGGGAACCAAAATCTGCAGGATCATTGTTCGTCACCATCACATTCGCCCCACCCCATTTCACGAGATTCTCCTCAAGTATGGAGGCGCGTGACCTGATCACTTCATTGCTCACCAGCAAACTATCTGCAGAGATCAGTGATTGCAGGTGCGTGCTTTTGCCACCAGGCGCGGCACAGCCATCCAGTACGCGCAGTTTCTGGCTCAGATCGAGCGTCTGCCGCATCGCCTGCTCCACAAACATACTGCTGGCCTCCTGAACATAGTAGGCGCCTGCATGCAATAAAGGATCGAATGTAAAGAAAGGACGCTCCTGAAGATAGTAGCCATTGTCTGTCCAGGGGATCTTGCCACTAACAGGCAGGCTTATCCGATAAGTATCCATTCCACCGGCCAGCAAGGCAGCTTTGGCCGGATTGACGCGAACAGAAGTGACCTGTTCACCCGAGCGGTGAACGGCTTCAAATGCTTCCCGTTGATAACCGGGCACTCCTTCCAGCGATTGCAGTAACGCAACCGGTAATTCCATATCACTCCCCATTATAAATTTTTGATCTCACCGATCAGATCCTGCAACACTTTTTTGGCATCGCCAAACAACATGGAAGTTTTGGGTTGAAAGAAAAGATCATTTTCAATTCCTGCATAGCCGGGTTTCATACTCCGCTTGTTCACGATCACATTCTTGGCCAGCTCCACTTCGAGGATGGGCATACCATAGATCGGGGAAGAAGGATCATTCTTGGCGGCAGGGTTCACTACATCATTGGCGCCGAGGATCAGCACCACATCGGTAGTTGGGAACTCTTCATTCGCCTGTTCCATTTCTTCCAGTTTATCGTAACTCACATCGGCCTCTGCCAGCAACACGTTCATATGCCCGGGCATACGACCGGCAACAGGATGGATCGCGTATTTCACTTCCACTCCTTTTGATTCGAGTAATTTCTCCAGTTCATGACAGGCATGCTGCGCCTGTGCAACCGCCAGGCCATAGCCCGGAACGATCATCACTTTGTGCGCATAGCTCATCAGCACTGCCGCATCGCTGAGTGTAATTTCCTTGTAAGCGCCCTGCGGCTTATTGCCAGCGCCACTGGCGGGTTTACTACTATTTCCGAAAGAACCGATGAGCACATTTTTAAGCGAACGGTTCATTGCCTTACACATCAATATCGTCAGCAATGTTCCCGCAGCGCCCACCAGGATACCGCCGGTGAGCATTACATTATTATCATACAGGAATCCACCGCAGGCAGCAGCCACACCAGTGAATGAGTTGAGCAATGAGATCACCACGGGCATATCGGCGCCACCTATCGGCATTACGAACATGATACCATAGATCATAGCCAGACCAAAGGTTGCGTAGAACAATACCAATGGCATCGACCCAAGTTGCTTCGGTATCACTTCATCGAGGTTGGGATCAGGCCTGGGTTCTACGGTAGCCACCACCACAATCAGGTAAGCAGAAAGGGCCAGCACGGCCGTAAGCATCACGAGGTTGAAAATATGTTGTCCTCTGAAAGAAAAATCTTTGATCTTACCATTCAGCTTACCCCAGGCAATCATACTTCCGGCAAAAGAAACAGTACCAATCACCAGCCCTGCAAAAATGGTCAGCAGTGTTTCAATGGGAACAGGACGAGTAAGCACTGCATCCTGGATCAAATCTCCGGCTGCGTAGGATTGCACGATCTTGTCCAGGTATCCCATATGTGCAAAATGCTGGAACTCGATCATAGAGATGAGCGCCGCGCAGGCGCCTCCCATTCCGTTGAAGAGGCTCACCATTTCAGGCATGGCGGTCATCTTTACTTTTTTGGCGGCGAGCGTTCCCACGACACCTCCGATGAAAAGGCCGCCAAAGATCCAGCCGTAATTATGGAGCTTGTTGCCTTCGTCGTCACGATATAAAAAGATAGTTCCCACAATAGCCAGTCCCATGCCAAAAGCCGCTACCAGGTTGCCTTTGCGGGCAGTCGCAGGATGACTCAGCATTTTGAGGCCGATGATGAAAGTAACGGAAGCTATCAGGTAAATAAGCGTGAGTATGTTTATTTCCAACATGTGTAGTCCGGTTCAGTTGTTTACAATCTACTTCTGAGCTTTTTTATTCTTGAACATTTCCAGCATCCTGTCTGTGACCACAAATCCTCCCACCACATTGAGTGTTCCCAGCACCACAGCGAGGAAGCCGAGAATAAGCGCCACATAATTGTCGGACTCCGCCTTGCCCATCACGATGATGGCGCCGATGATCACCACGCCATGAATGGCATTGGCGCCACTCATGAGCGGAGTATGCAGCACACTTGGCACACGACCGATCACTTCGATTCCCACAAACACCATCAGGATCACGATGTAGATCATCTGCTGATTGATGGCTATCCAGTTGAAGACTGATTCCATATCTGAATACGTTTATTAGTTTGAAACTTTTACTCTTTCGTGCACTACCTGTCCATCATGCGTGATGCAGGCGCCTTTCACCAGGTCATCTTCCCAGTTCAGATCGATTGCGCCTTCTTTACTGATGATCAGCTGTAAGAAATTCAGAATATTCTTTCCGTACAATTTGCTGGCATCGGAAGGCATGCCTGCCTGCAGGTTGCTGTCGCCAATGATGCGTACGCCTTTGTACTGAACGGTTTCATTGTTCTTTGTAACTGGCGTATTGCCTCCGGTAGCAGCAGCCAGGTCTATGATCACAGATCCGTTGCGCATGCTGCCGAGCATGGCTTCAGAGATGAGGATGGGCGCTTTCTTACCGGGGATCTGCGCTGTGGTGACAACGATATCCGCTTTGGCAATGCTCTGCGCAATCCTTTCTTCCTGTTTCTTTTTGTATTCGTCTGTCTGTTCAACTGCATATCCACCGGCCTTACTGGCGTCGGCGGCTCCTTCCACTTCAATGAATTTGGCGCCAAGGCTCATCACTTCTTCCTTTACAGCCGGACGTGTATCGAACACTTCCACTACAGCGCCGAGACGACGGGCTGTGGCGATGGCCTGCAGACCTGCCACCCCTGCTCCCAGGATCAATACTTTTGCAGGAGCGATGCTGCCTGCCGCTGTCATGAACATGGGAAAATAACGGCCATAGCTATTCGCAGCCAGCAGTACGGCTTTGTAACCGGCGATATTGGCCTGCGAGCTCAGTACGTCCATGCTTTGCGCACGTGTGGTGCGGGGCAGCATATCCAGGCTGAAAGTGGTGAGACCCGCCTGCGCCCATTGCTGCATCACTGCCGGGGCAAAGAGCGGCTGATAAACACCGATAATGATTTTTGAAGAAATGGGTTCATGGAGGGGGTGTATGGCCAGGAGGATATCCGACTGTTGGACCACCTCCCCGCGGGACTTCACCTGTGCTCCCGCGTTAGTATAATCTTCGTCCTGGCTGTATGCTTTTTCTCCGGCGCCCTGTTCTGTGAGTACCGTGATCCCTTTTTTGGTGAGGGTTGCCACGGCTTCGGGCAACAGGGATACACGTGTTTCGGAGGCCGGTTCTTTTAAAATTCCGATCGTCATAATCCTCAGTTATGGGTTCAAGATAGTGAAAAATCCGCCTAAAATCGAATGGTGAAGTGTTGTTTCACTTTGAATTCCTCGCGGAAGAAAACGATACCAACAAAAAAGAGGTCGATGCTCATACGCACCTGGGGATGGGCCTTGATAGCTTCCCAGGCTGCTTCCATTTCAGCGCTCCAGTGAATATCATCCAGCACTATCATGGAAAAATTATGTGTATTTGCCAGGATCTGATCAAAATAACGCAGGGTAGGCTCTTTACGGTGGTTGCCGTCGATGAAGGCCATATCCACCACCGACATACTGGCGAGCATTTCAGGAAGGGTATTGTCGAAATTGCCTTCCACCAGTTCTACAAAAGGCAGGTTCATATCGTGGAAATTGAGGGTGGCTTCTGCGGCAATGGCATTGCTGCCCTCCCCTGTTATCACGTATGCATGCGGGTTGGCCATGGCCATATAGCAGGTAGAGATGCCGAGGGAGGTACCCAGTTCCAGGATGGTTTCAGGTTGATAATAATTTACCAGCCGGAAAAGGAGCTGCGCATATTTGGGTGGCTTGGCCGCGTGTTTGGCAATGGAGCTGATACTTCGGCTCTGTGATTTGGAAACCGTGGACCCTGCACCCAGGTCTTCCACTTCTATCACAGCCTCTTCGGCCAGTAGTTCCTGACGGAGCGCTTCCACTTTATCATAGGCATCGTAGTGCTTATTGTCGTTCAGCACATGGGTGATGAATTCATAAACGAAAGGGGAATGAACACCATGGCCCTTTCCATTCATGGCAGTAAGGTAGTAACGGATAAATTTTTGTGCTAGTTGCCAGCGCGAATACATGCAAATCTTACTAAGAATTGATTCAATATGGTATCAGTGGTTTTCTCAATAACCGGGTGGGCTGGGTTACTATCACAGGTGACCGATGCTGGTAATGGAACTACTTCCTGCGCCAAATTTGAAAACTGTAGGCGTAAGCGTGTTTCTCATCGGGTTCAAAATCCTGGTGCCATTCCATTTCCCATTCTGCAGGGCTCAGTTGAGGGAAAAAAGCATCACCTTCAATAACGGTATGAACGCGTGTCAGCACTATCTTTTGCGCCAATGGCAGGGCCAGTTTGAAAATCTCTCCCCCACCAATCACGAAAGACTCCCTGGCATCAGTATGCGCCGCGGCTTTCAGGGCCTCTTCCAGGCTGGACGTTACGATCACACCCTCAGCTTTCCAGCCGGCCTGTCGGGTGATCACGATATTCGTCCTTCCCGCCAACGGCTTTCCCAGGCTCTCGTACGTCTTTCTGCCCATGATCACCGGAAATCCCCAGGTGGTGTTCTTGAAGAATTTCATATCGTTGGGCAGACTCCAGAGCAACTGGTTGTCTTTTCCAATCACATTGTTTTCAGAAGCAGCCACGGCAAATGAGATGATCATATATCCTTTCTGGTAGGTGATGTGCTGAATAAAAAGCCAGCGAAACTACAATATTAATCTGGAAATTATATCGCAACAGGTGCCTTAATGCCTGGATGGCTCTGATAGTTCTCCAGACTGAAGTCTTCGAACCTGAAACTGAAGAGGTCCTTCACTTCCGGGTTCAGTTTCATCTGTGGCAGCGGGAACGGCGTTCTGGTCAGCTGCAGTGCAGCCTGTTCACGATGGTTATTGTACAGATGTACATCCCCGAAAGTATGCACAAAAGTGCCGGGCTCCATATCGCAAACCTGTGCTATCATCATGGTGAGTAAAGCATAGGAGGCAGTATTGAATGGCACGCCGAGGAATACATCGGCAGAACGCTGGTATAGCTGGCAGCTCAGTTTGGGCCTGCCGCCATTCAAACCGGGCTCCACGTAAAACTGGAAGAGGGCATGACAGGGCATGAGCGCCATCTCAGGCAATTCAGCCACATTCCAGGCGCTGACAATGATACGGCGGCTGTCAGGATTTGTTTTCAATTGCTTCAGTACATCCTTGATCTGATCGAAGGTTTTGCCGTCAGCGCCGGCCCAGCTTCTCCATTGTTTGCCGTACACAGGACCCAGATCGCCATTTTCATTGGCCCACTCGTCCCAGATACTCACGCCATGGTCCTTGAGATATTTGATATTGGTATCCCCCTGGAGGAACCAAAGTAATTCGTAGATAATACTCTTGAGGTGCAATTTCTTGGTGGTCACCATGGGGAAACCTTCACTGAGATCGAAACGCATCTGGTAACCAAAATAACTGGTAGTGCCGGTTCCCGTCCGGTCCGTTTTGGACACGCCTTTGTTGATGACCAGGCGCAGTAAGTCCAGGTATTGTTGCATAGGCGCAAGTTAATAAAAAATGGTTTCCACAAATTTTTTTACCTTTTGGGTGATCTTTGGCTGGTTTCCGGCACCAGTATATAAAACCCTGTGTTCATATGGCAACAATTTCAGAACAGGAGATGTTGAGGACCTACCGGGAAACCTTTCCCGCCGTGGCTTTGATGGTGCGCAACCTGGGCGGAAGCCTGGAGTCTGCGAAGGACCTCTTTCATGATGCCCTCCTCATTTATTTCGAAAAGCAAAGCGCCGGCAGCCTGGAAATTAACGTTTCTGAAAGGTCTTATCTCAAAGGTATTGTGCGTAATCTCTGGAACCGGCAATTCAGGAATCGCCTGTTCACCACTTCCCTGGATGAGTCCGACGAAGAAGAATTGTATTATGAAGAGAACCGTCAGAGTGAATTCCTGTTATCCACTTCCCTGCTCCATTTCCTTAAGACGGCCGGGAAAAAATGCATGCAATTGCTTCAGGCTTACTATTATGATCAGCAAAGTATGAAGGAAATAGCTGTCCAGTTCCATTTTTCTTCCGCCCGCTCAGCCACTGTACAGAAGTTCAAATGCCTGGAAAAATTAAGAGAACAACTAAAAACATCGGCCCTGTATGAGGAAAGCTTTGCATGATATGGAACAGGCCGAACGCTTCCTCCATCATCGAATGAAGGAGGAAGAAAAAAAAGCATTCGCCGTGCGACTGCTCACCGAACCTGATCTGCATGAACAGGTGACTTTGCAGCAATACAGCTATCGCCTGATCCGCTACCAGGCGCGGCAGGAAAAAAAGGAACAACTGGAAAAAATTCACCACACACTCATGCAGGACCCGCAATTCAAACAGCTCCTGCAACAAATCTTCCCATAATATGCCGATCATACCAACGGTCATAGACACCACCACGCGTGGCGCCTATGATATCTACAGCCTCTTGCTGAAGGAAAGGATCATTTTTCTCGGCACCGCCATCGATGACAATGTGGCCAATCTCATTGTGGCGCAGTTGCTGTACCTCGACAGTGAGAACCATCAACCCATCAGTTTATACATTCATTCCCCCGGCGGCGTGATCTATGCAGGGTTTGCCATCTATGATACAATGAAAATCCTGAAATCGCCTGTGAGCACCATTGCAGTGGGATTTAGCGGCAGCATGGGCACGGTACTCCTCACTGCCGGATCGAAAGGACAACGGTATGCGCTTCCCCATGCCACTGTACATATGCATCCTGCCGGAGGCGGCGCCAAAGGTTATACAGAGGATGTGCGCATCGCTTACCAGGAACAGGAGAGATTGCAGGACCAGTTATTTTATGTGATCGCAAAGAATACCGGCCATTCCTACGAAGAAATTGAATCGATGTACAGAAGGGATAAATTCATGAATGCCGAAGAAGCGAAGGAATATGGATTGATAGATGAGATATTAGGTGATGCGGAAGACCTGGCAGCCATCCGCAACCTGCAGAAATCGTTTTCACCAGTGGGGTTCAGGAAACAAGGGAAATAATTGCAGCAAGATGCCAATAAAGCAAAAAAAACCTGCGCCAGGTACATTGACCATGGCACAGGTCCGCGCTACTATATCAGGATCATTTATCAAAAGATCAGGTACAGAAAAAGGATAAGGCGGAGAGTTGCCAGGATAAGGGCAACTTAATATTCTGCAATCCCGGCGCAAAGAAAGGATTACAGGAATATGGGTTGGAGCGTTGCGGGGAAATCAATCAGGCTGTTTCTTTGGATTTTTCAGTCACCGTTTCCGCTGCCGGAATTTCCAATGGCAATGACTCCTGGCCTTGTTGCCACTGCATCCAGCCGGCATTCAGGGACCGGGCCAGTTCACTATAGATGCGGACCAGGAGGTTGCTGCTGAGTTCCAGTTTGCTTTCCAGTTCTTTTGCTTTCTGTTGTTCCTTCAGCAGATCATCTCTCAAACCATCCATCACCTGCTGCCGGGAATCAATGTCGGAACGAAGCGTTTGATGTTCTTCCTGCATATTGCGGAGGCTGCTTTCCAGCTGGTTCACCATCAGGGTCTTCTCTTCAATCTGTTGCTGCTGAACCTGCTGTTCCTGCTGGCTGATCTGCGCAGTAGTGCGCCACCCGATGGCTTCTTCGCTGATCTTCGTTACTTCACCCTGCTTCTCTGTGAGCTCCTCCGACAACACCTGAATGCGATACTCGAATTTCTCGCTCTTATCTTTCATCTCACGGAGATGAGTAGCTGCTTCATCTGCCTTTCTTTCCAACTGGTGAAAGTTTTTTATCCTTTGTTCCAGTTGTTGTTGCAGGAAATCGACCTGTAATTTCTTTTCCTGCGCCAGGTCCTGCAGGTATTCACCTTCGCTGAGCCTGTTCTTCAACTTATTGTTCTCTTCTTCTGCCTTTGCCAGCAGTTCTTCCAGAACGGTGATCCGTTGTACATCGATGGCAACTGCGTCGGTTGGAATATTGGAATTTAAAGCGGGAGCCTGCTGCTGAAGCGCAGCATATTGCTTTTGCAATCTTTCAATCTCTGCATTGGCATTCACTAAGGCCTGCTCTGCATCACGGACCTGCTGTTGCAGTTTTTCCTTCTCCTGCGCGGAGAGCGGCTTCTCTTCGCCCTCATTGGAGTACTTTCCGTTATAGGCTTTGTTGCGGAGATCTTCGTATTTGAATTCCAGCTCTTTATAGTCTTCTTTCAGTACGGCATAATCTTCCCTGTAGCGTCGTACTTCAGCTTCATATTTTTTGAGCAGGGTGGTATTATCGGGATTGGAGCTGGCAAGCCAGTCGGGCAATGGCTCTGAGGAAACAGGACCCGCTACGGCAGAACTCCCTGCCAATGCGAGCTTCCACTCGGAAGCATCCAGCAGCGGATGACCGCTGTCTGCCTCTGCTGACTTTTTCCGGCGGCGATAATGCAAATAAATTGTCATTCCTACGGCTATTACAGTTAATGGCACAGCAATCCAGATTACAATTTGCAAAAACTGTTTGAACTCGTAGAGCGATACGAGCAGTAAAGAGATCATCAGGTTGAAATTTTTTACGTAGAGTTATTCCATCATGCTTAGAGAGTCAGCGCCTTCTGTACAGCCACTTCTTTTAAATGTTCGATACGGTGAGGGAGTAGAATCTGTCGTAAAAATTTTTGCAAGAATGATACCAAAAAATGAGCAGGCGCCTCATTTGCATGAGGTTTTATCCACATTAGCCAAAAAAGATCAGTAGATGGATTTCACCACTCCACCATCTGCACGCAGTGCTGCGCCATTGGTGGCGGATGATAATGGACTGGCAACATACACGATCATATTCGCTATTTCCTCCACCGCAGTAAATCGTTGCAGTAGTGAAGTTGGGCGCGCATCTTTGAAGAAATTCTTTTCCACTTCATTAACATTGGTGTGCTGGTCTTTCGCCAGGTCCTGCATGAATGTGCCCACACCTTCAGACATCGTAGGCCCGGGCAATACGGCATTTACCGTTACATTGCTTCCCTTCGTGTATTCTGCAAGCCCCCTGCTGATGGCCAATTGTGCCGTTTTGCTCATACCGTAATGCACCATCTCTTCAGGGATATTGATACCTGATTCACTGGAAATGAAAATGATCCTGCCCCAGTTCTTCGCCAGCATCGGCTTCAGATAATGACGGCTCAGGCGAACACCGCTCATTACATTGATCTCGTAAAAACGAAGCCAGTCCTCATCAGGGATCTCTGTGAATGGTTTGGGCTCGAAAATAGAAACGTTGTTGATCAGGATATCCACTTCAGGTAATTGCTTCAGCAAGTCATTCACTTCTTCCACTTTTGCAAAATCCGCTGCAATGCCTGCTACGTTTGCCCCCGGCACCTTTGCCTTCAGTTCCTCCACTGCTTTGTTAACCCTGTGCCGGCTTCTTCCATTGATCACCACTTCAGCCCCTTCCTGCAATAACAATGCGGCGGTGGCAAATCCGATCCCTGCTGTTGAGCCTGTGATCAATGCTTTTTTCCCTTTTAATTGAAGATCCATAAAAAATGTTTGATGATATGGAGTGATAACAGCCAGCAGAGGAAATGGTTTACACCTTGTATTTCCGGCGGATATTGATGGCGAGCAATATTGCATAGGTCAGCCAGAGTGCCGCCAGGTGCGTCACCTGCGGGATGGCCTGCCACAGATCACCACCCTGCTGTACTATAGTGGTGTAAGCCTGCAAGAAAGGCGTGGTTGGCAACAAGGAACTCAATGCTTTCAGGAAGAAGGGCAATTCCTCATATGGCCAGGCATAACCTGTGATTAGAAAAAATGGATAAGTGGAAAAACCCATGAGCTGCACCGCCAGTAAAGTGGTTTTGAACAATGAGCCAAGCCAGAGCGCCATCGGTATCAGAGTGGCAATGAACAATCCGATCAACAATACGAGCGAAAAATAATCTCCCCGTATCGGTAATTTGAGAATAGTGAAATTAACTGTAAGAAAGAATAAAGCATAAATTCCATACAGGACAAAATAAAATGCGCCCTTACCTGTAAAAGCGATAGTAAAGCGATTTCCGGCCAACTGATACAATTCACCGAATGTCCGCTCCTGCCTTTCCCTGGCCATGCTGGCGGCAAGCCCTATCAGTAATGTCTGCTGTAATATCAGCATCAGCAATCCGGGCAACAGGTAAGCGCCATAGCTGGTCCTCTCATTGAACAAAGGCCTGTAATCCAGCGCCACGGGATTGGTTTCCTGCATGGCGATGGCTTCCGTCATCCCTTTCTTCTGAAAGTATTTCAGGCGGACGCCTGCACTAACGGTCATGCTTACCTGTGTTACAGCACCCAGGAGATCGCTGGGCGGCAGGAACCTGCTCACACTCACTGCCAGCACAATATTGGCTTGCTGCAATGCCATCACTTTCTCTTCCAAACCCTTCTGCAGATAGATATAGCCCTGAACCTCTTCCCTGTTCAGCATTTCCTGCGCCTGCCGCACATCTTTCGCTCCTACAATTCTTATCGCCTGTGTATTGTTGAACTGTTCCGTAAGTAGCCTGGATAAAGAACTCTGATCATCGTCTACTACTGCCAATGGCACATTCACTTCTTCCTTATCGATATAGATACTGCCATAAAAGAATGCATAGAGCAGCGGCGCCAGCAGCAGTGTCAGCAGCAGGCTATGGTCTGTAGCGATGGTCCGCAGTTCGCGGGCCGCAATGGTCCAGCATCTTTTCAGCCCACTCATACGCCAAGGATTTTATTGCATGTGCGCTGTAATACCAGGATGGCAACGGGATAGGAAATTCCGATAAACACCAGCAGGGCCGATATTTCCGGCCTTGCATAATGAAGCGGAAGGCTCATCGTGAACACTTTGATGAAGCCATCCAGGAACCAGCTATAAGGCAGCAAATGTGAATAGAACTGATCATACCAGGGCATACCCCATTTCGGGAATGTATAGCCGCTGAATACGAATGCAGGCGATGTATAGAAGAGTCCGATATCCGTTGCCAGCATCGTATCCTTTACTATGGCGGATACCATCACGCCCAAACCAATACAGGCCAATGCCATCAGCGAATACAACACAAAGAAATTCCATCCACCCAACGCATCCCCGATACTGAATGCAGGGAATACTACCCAGGCCATCAAGATCCAATTGATCCAGCTCACACTGAGGTGCGCAAATGTTTTCCCGATGATAATATCAGATGCCGATCCTTTCGCCAGCAATACCAGTTCTTCCATACTCCGGGTAGTGTATTCATAATTCAACATCAGTACGGCCACCATGATGATCATCATCTGGATGGCCACTGTGATCAGCCCCGGCACCAGGTACTCCCGGTAATTGTAATCAGGATTGTACAAGGAATAAGTGGACACAACTATTGGCTGCACCAGCGCCATCGCCTTGGAAGGATCCATTCCTTTCTTCACCAGTTTCTGCAGGATCACACCAGAACCACCGGTGAGCAATACCTGCGCTGCATCCTTGTAAATAAGTTTGGCAGGCACCAGGTAGGCTGCATTGGTGTAGAGCGTAACAGTAGTGGGTTTCCGGCTCTTGATATCAGATTCCATCCTGCGCGGGAAATGCACCGCGCCCATGATCTCGTTTTTACGCATAGCATCTTTCAACTCATCATAATCATTGATACTCCTGGTGAAGTGAATGGTCTCGGTTTGTTCCAGTAAGAAAATAAGTTGACGGGTAGCGGCGGAATTATCTTCGTCATATACCGCCATCGGCAGATCATATACTTTCTGTCCCTGGTAAATACCTGCATACAGGAAGAACAGCACCGGCGGCATCACCACCAGGGCCCAGTAATGCACAGGAAGCGAAAAGATCCGCTTCCATTCCCTGAATATGATTTTGACAATTACCGGCATGAGACTATTTATAGCTTACCTGATCAGTTCGGCTGTCATTCCGGAACGCAGCCCTTTTACCTGGTCTGCATTTTCGGGTTTACATTCCACTGTAAAAGTGCGGAGTTCGAACTGTCCCCTGTCGCGGGTAGGCACCCAATTCGCAAAAGTAAGGGTGGCATTTATCTTACTAACGACTCCGCTCATACGCTGCGGCGTGCAACCGGGAATATTTAGTGTGATTTTTGCACCTTCACTTAATCCTTTCATATCATCCTGCCTTACATTGAAACGGACAAAATAACTGCCCTGCTCCTGGATGGTCATGATGGGGTAACCAATGGAAATGATCTCCCCTTCCTTCACGATCAACGTGGAGATAATGCCATCATTCGGCGCAGTGATGCGCGTATTTTCTGAAATGGATTTGGTAAGCTCATAGGCCTGCTCTGCTTGTTTGAGAATGGCATTGGCGGCGGCGATCATTTCTGGTTGCGTTCCTTTTTGCAGCATCTCCCAATTGAGCCTGGCGATCTCCATTTCCTTTTCTGCCGCCTGCATTTTGAAATGAATGATATCCCGCTCTTCTCCGGATACCACTTCTTTATTGTAGAGATTCTGTATCCGCTCGTAGGTGGTCTTCGCCAGGCTATACTGGTCCTGCGCGATCTTGTACACATTGTTGGAACTGGCCACCAGTTCAGGTCTCGGGCCTTTCTGTAAAAGACTGAGATTGCTTTGCGCCGCTTCAATGGCAGCCAGCGCCTGGTTATTGATGGCATTGATCTCCCTGGTGCGGACAACGCCGAGTAGTTGCCCCTTCTTCACGGTATCACCGGAATGCACCAGCAAAGTATCCAGTCTTCCGGGGAACTCTGCCGCTACATCGGTGAATTCCGCATCCACCATTCCGAGCAATGCATTGGAGGCTGGTTCTGCAGCTTTCCTGAACAGGAAATAAAGGGCGATGCCCAGTACGATCACCGGGATGAAGATGGCCCAGTAGTTTTTGAAAAAATTAGACATAAGCAATTATTTCAGGTATGCCGTGATCCGGCTGGCAGATCCTGTTGCATCCAGGTAATCTGCCAATGCCAGGTAATAGCCCAGCACGGCGGTGTAATAGGCTTTGGTGATCTCTTCTTCCACCAGCAATGATTCATTCACTTCACGTGGCGTACTCATCCTGTTGCGCATCCGTTCTTCCACTTGTTGCGTGGTGAGTGCGGCAGTAGAGCGCGCTGTGTCCATGGCTGCGATATCATTTTGAAGTGCGCTCAACCTGTTCTGCGCCACGCGTACGCGGGTCTGTAACAATCCTTTGGTTTGATCAGCGGCTATCTTCGCTTCTTCCAGCAATTCTTTGGATGCCCTGATCCGTTTGATGGTTTGCGTTCCGTTGAAGATGGTCCACTGCATCTCAACGCCCACCAGCCATGGTGGGATAGTTAGCGGCAGATCTTTCTGATAAAGCTGCAGACTGCCGATGGCAAAAATATTTGGCAATGAAAAAGATTTGCTGCCCCGGAGACTGGCCTGCGCAAGGTCCTGCTTGCTCTCGATAGCGAGATAGGCCGGATTGGCGGTCCAGAATTCAGGGGAAAAAGATGGAAGGTCCGTAACAGGTTTATATGGTAGTGTGTCCGTAATCGTTAGCACGGTGTCGATGGGCAGGTTGAGCAGTTTATTGAGCTCTGCAAGCGCTGTCTGTTTTTCAAGTTCCTGGTTCTGTAACCTGCTCCTGGCAATGATCACAGCAGTGCTGGCCCAGTTACGCTGATAAGGCGGCAACAAATTCTGTTTCACCATTTCATCGGCATCATGTTCGATCCTTGAAAAACTTTTGACGATCTGTTGTTGTCTTTGCAGAATATTATTGAGATACATGATGCGCAGGTACTGCAATGCGATCAGCAGCTCCACCTGCTGATTGGCCAGTTCGAGATTATGACGGCCCGACTTCACTTCTGCGGCAGCCACATCCTGTACTGTTTTCAATTTGTTGCCAAGCCAGATAGGCTGCCTCACTCCCAGTGCAGCCGTGAAATATTGTTGCTTGCTGAGCGCCGGATTGTAATCGGGATAAAATGTATTGAGGATATTCTTCCCTCCGTTGTAAATGACATTCTGAGCATTCTGCGAAAGATCATTGCCGGTAATGGCCTTGTACACTTCATTGGCAGTGTTCACGGCCTGGCGGGAAGAGCCTTCCAGGATGCCATCCTTCACCTGTTGAAGATTTACTTCGAGTGGCTTACTGAGATAGTTGTAACCGGCCAGCAGATCGATCTTTGGAAGATAAGATTGCTTTTCCGCCTGAAGCGCATACTCCCTTGCTTTCAGGGAGGCGCCGGCCTGTTTGATCAGTAAATTATTATTCCGCGCAAGCGTAAAACATTCCCCCAGGGAGATGCTTTGAGCGCCCGCGCGGAATAACATTACTGCAAGGATCAAAATTGTTAGCGTTGTCAGGGCTTTCAACTGCATACGCGAATATTTTAGTTCACTATTTACCGGGGATCACGCCTTTCTTCACCATATCTGCCACAACAGTTTTGGTGAAGCCGCTTGCCAGTGTTGCTGCATTGCCGGGATCAAATGATCTTGTCTGGGCAGAGTATTCCAGTCTGTCTTCCGTTACATTGTACAGGTTCGCTTCCAGCACATAGTTGGTAGTATTGCTGTAATAGCCGGGCTCATAAACACGGTTGTACATCGTTCTCCAGGAGCGCCAGTAGCGACTGTAATACGTGAAGTATGGTGTGTACGAAACACGGCCGGGTGTATAGTATTTTTCTTTTTCCTTGTCAAGCAATGTAAGGATAACGATACCATCATAGCCATTGCTCTTCACTTTGCTTACCACATCGGCATCGGACATTTTCTCGAAGGCTTTAGGGCCATAGGTTTCAGAAGCGGCAACAGCATTTACATTATTCGCTTTTAATGAATTCACCATTGCTGATTCCACATTGTCCCTTATAGACCTGTCTTTGTTCCCGGTTAAACCAACAACCAATACTTTATTGTATTGTTTGAGGTTGGCGTTTTCCGCTTTCCAGGAGCTCAGCAGTTCGGTACTGCTGCAGGAGGCCAGGGTGAGCATCACCATCAATGCGGCCATCCCGGTTAAGAACTGTTTCATATAATTGTATTTAGATGAATAATGTTGTTCATATCATCATCTACAATATTGCTGCCATCCAGCTCAGAGTACATGCAACGGCGCTATGAATCCGAGTGATACCACACCGGTATTATAGTTCTTCTGTCCCAATTGGTCCTTTGCATATTGTGTGTAGTTGTATACCCGGCCAACGTAGTTGGCAAAGAATTTCAGGTTGAGTTCTTTGAAGGGAAAATATTCCACGGTAGGAATAAATCCCCAGCCGGTGCGCAGTTTCCTGTCTTTATCCGGATCAGGATTTCCTTTCCAGCTGGCCGCATCCATGAAGCCAACAAAGCTCAGGTTGAGTTTTGGAAGAACGAGATAATCCAGTTTCACCCAGTGGCTGAGATAGGCCACATCCTGCGCGGCAAACCTGTCGCCACCCGTATCGGGCTTAAAGCCGGTAACAATCCCCTTTCGATCCAATTCTTCTTTACTGTATTTGAAATCATAAGCAAGCTGGAACCTTCCGAAATCGAGTTGATTACCTAAGGCCAGGTAGTGCATATAATTACTGCGTGCTTCCTTGAAGATGCTGTAACTCCAGATGGTTTGCCATTTCCCTCCGAAGAATTTTCCTCTCCAGTTGGCCACAGCAGCCAGCGGGAATCTTGATTCGGAAATGCCGGGAATTGTTCCATAGATCTCCTGGAAGGTGCGTGTACGGCTATTCAGCGCCTGGAAGCTCAATGAGTGATTTTCACTAACCTGAACACCGATGCCAATTCCGAGCAGGAAGTTGTCTGAGTTCTCGATGATGTCTGAATACTCGTAGATATCGATCGGATTCAGATCGAATTCAATACCACCCCAGTCGGCACAAAGCTTACCGATGGAAAAATTCAGGTGATCGGTTGCCTGCACCTGGATATAAGCGAGGTCTGTTGAACTGCTCATATTGTCTTCCGACTGTGGCATTGTATTCCTTGTATAACGGTCGCGGAAACGGAAGTAAACCTTGTCGTGGATCTTACCCTTGATCTCCAGCCTGAACTGGTTCATGATGAAGCGGCCTCTGGTGTATTCCCCGTCAACAAATTCATTGCGGAGACTGCTCTGCATATTGGCGATCACATTGATATTACTGAGGAGCTTCTGCTTGATCTCCGGTATCAGGGGCTTCTGATAATAAAAAGTATCAACCTGCTTGGCTCCTATCTCCTGCGCCAATGTGGTGTTGTATAAGAACAGGAACAACAAGCCCGCTAAAGATTTTCTCATAGATTTTCCGATTTGGTTCTAACCAGGATCAGTATTCGAAAAAGTATTCCTGCAATTTTTTCCTGTCCTTAGTTTTTGTAAGACCGAGCATGAGGAGTATCCTTGCTTTTTGAGGACTGAGATTATCGCTTACCATGGTGCCGAGTTTTTCATCATCTGTTTCATCATACAATGTAACGCGGCCTGTGAAAACGCGGGAGGACCTCACAATGCTAACACCTTTTTTCACTGCGGCGATCACGGCATCGGTATTGGCTTTATTGAGATTTCCGTTGCCGAGACCTCCGGTGATCACACCATCCACTCCGTCAGCCACATAAGCATTAAGGGCGGTGGCAGGCGCATCGCAAAACAATTCAACTACCGCTACGCGTGGTAATTTGGTAAGGCCGGTAATATCGAATGGCGTTTGTTTATTGGCTTTGTGCATGGAGTTGAAATAGTAGATCACTTTTCCATCATACACTTGTCCGAGCGGGCCGCTGTTGGGGGCTGCAAAGCCGTTCACATGGGTGGTGCTGACTTTTTCCACATCGCGGGGGTCCCAGATGGATTCATTGAACACCAGCATCACGCCACGGCCTTTTGAAAGAGGACTGGAAGCCACTGTAACAGCATCATAGAGATTCTTCGGGCCGTCTGCGCTGATGGCGGTGGAAGGCCGCATGGAACCGGTGAGCACAACAGGATGATCGTACCGCAACGTCAGGTTGAGAAAGTACGCTGTTTCCTCCTGTGTATCGGTTCCATGGGTGATCACAATACCATCTGCTTCATCGTTCCTGAAGATCTCATTGATTCGCTTGTTCAGCTTGATCCAAATATCTACCGTCATATCCTGGCTACCTACATTTGACACCTGCTCGCCGGCAATGGTTGCCACTTTTTCTATTCCCGGCACTGCCGCAATCAGGTCTTTTACCGGGAGTTCACCGGCTTTATAAGCGGAGCGATCTGCAGAAGCCCCTGTTCCTGCAATCGTTCCACCTGTGGCCAGTATGACCACCCGCGGTAATTTCTGTTGCTGCGCAAACAGGGTTTGTAGCAGCCCTGCAAAAACTAAAAGAAGAATGGTCTGTTTCATGGTCTTCCACTTTAAGTGAAGGGAGTAATTGATTTTTCTATTTTCCTTTCCATCCGATTACATATTCCTGCATTATCTGAGTGATAGCCTTCCCGATCCTCGGATAATCAGTTGTGTCGAGATTGGCGAGCGATACGCGAACAGACCATTCCGGCCCGTCGAAACCACCGCCATTCAACAATACCACGCCAGTTTTCTCCGCCAGCCTGAAAAGAATGTCAACCGGTTCAAAATGACTGGTGAGCCATTTGGTGAATGCATCGCCGTATACCCTGGTTGCCCAGATCCTGATATCGATCTCAGTATAATAACCAGCGCTCATGGGATCAGCCACCAGCGGTATTTCCAGTTCCTTCCACAAAAGCTGCAGGCGTTTGCGCACCAGGTCCTGTGTCAGTTTCTTGTATTTGTCTTTTTTATCCAGCAAGGAAAATCCTGCAAAAAGCAACATCTGTGTTTGTTGCGGAAGGGAAAGCCCGGCAGTGTGATTGAGGGCCACATCCCTGCTGTCTGCCACCATCCTGTCTATAAAGCTCAGCTTCTCCGGCTCCAGCGTGATACTGGAATAGCGTATCGTAAGTTTTGCTTTTTCATGGTCGGGTAATTGCGCAATACTCTTATCAAAGATGTTGCGGTCGCTCACGGCAATCACGCCCAGGCGCCAGCCGGTACAACCGAAATATTTGGAGAAAGAATACACGCAGATCGTATTCTCCGGAATAACGGCCATGAGAGAACGAAATCCGGGAACAAAGGTCCCGTACACATCATCCGTTACCACAATGAGATTTGGATTATGCTGTTTGATGATCTTCACAATCTTGCTCAGGCTGGAAGGCTGGATAGCCACAGAGGGGGGATTGCTGGGATTCACCACAAACAAAACTTTCACTGAGGGGTCTTTCAGTTTTTCCAGCTCTTCATCGGGATACTGCCAGGTATGCCTTCCATCTTTGTTCATAGACCTGGCTTCAATATTGACCACATTGAATTCAAATCTGTCCAGCCGGGGGATTTCGATGTAAGGCGTGAATGTCGGCACCATCAAAGCGATGCTGTCTCCCTTCTTCACCAGGAAATTCTGCTGCAATGAATCGAACACATAGCACATGGCAGCGGTCCCCCCTTCCACTGCAAATAATTTGAAAGGATTTTTCGGTTCGGTACGATCACACATTTCCTGCACGATATAATCGCGGACCACCGCTTCCATATGCGTGAGCATACGGTCAGGAACAGGATACTGATCACCGATAATACTTTCAGCAAGCTCATGCACCCAGTTGTCCGCGTTGAACTTGTGCTGTTTCAGTCCATATTTGTAAAGTCCTTTCAGGAGATCGATGCCCGGCGCTTTCTTATGACTGGCCAGGAATTTCTCGAATCTTTTGGCGATGCCCTTCTTTTCTGGAATGCCGGCGAGTCCTCCGGCAAGATCTGCCATGCGGCGGCATTCCTGCAAGCCGAACAGACCAAGTGTAAAAAAAGCCTCCCGTGGCGTGGTGGCGATCCAGTTAGGGTTACCACGACCTGCATTCAGCATCAGCGAAGAATTTTTCTTGCTCTCGTCCAGCGCCAGGCTGATGAGTGTATTCTTCAACTCGAACGGGCTAAGCTGTTCCAGCTTTCGTTCCTGCCTTCGCGTTGTTTTGATCTTTGAGAGAGTGGATGTAGCCATTGGAATATTTTTTTACCGGTGAACAATGTATCATTTCATCAATAACACAATCACTACGCCCCAGATGATGAGCAGCGTATTGCCAACCGCGTATGTTACGGTGTAGCCCAGTGCGGGCGTTTTACTGTCGAGCGCATCCTGGATGGCGCCGAGAGCGGCTGTGGTGGTGCGTGCGCCGGCAGTGCAGCCAAGCGTGAGTGCAGGGTGGAACTTAAACACGAATCGTCCCAGTAGCACTCCTACCAAAAGAGGGCCCAGCGTTGAAATAGCTCCGACGAGGAACAGACTTATGCCAACCTGCTTAAAACCATCAACGAAACTGGGCCCGGTGGTTATACCTACTACAGCGATAAACATATTGAGGCCCACATTATTCATTACCCAGAGCGCGGGCTCAGGGATCCTGCCGAATGTAGGATGCCGGGAACGAAGCCAGCCGAAGAAGAGACCAGCGATCAGTGCGCCACCGCTTGTACTCAGGCTGAGCGGAACGCCACCAATATGAATGGTGAGCACACCGATCAATCCTCCCACTACAATGCCCAGGCCCACAAACATCATGTCCGTTTTATTGGTGGGACGGTCAGGGTAACCGAGATGGATAGCCGCTTTGTCCACAGCCTTTTTGGCGCCAACCAGTTCCAGCACATCGCCCCTGTCTATTTGTGTGTCCGGTAACACGGGCACGGGAATATCCGCACGCCTGACGCTCCGGATGAATATGCCATGCATGTAATCCTGCTGACGTAATTGTTTAACAGACATTCCTCCCACTCCTTTTTTACTCACCAACACGGGCAATACTTCTGCAGGGAAATGAAGCAGATCATCGTCCACCACCTCAGGCCCCAGCAGATGCGATTCACCGGCAAATGCTTCCCGCCTGCCGCTCAGCACCAGTTCATCTCCTTTTTTCACCATCGTTCCAGATTGCACTTCTGTAACCTGCCTGCCTACACGAACACGTTCCACAAAAAGACGGCGGTTATTGTCCATCAGGTATTTTTCCACTTCCTGAACTGTTCTTCCATTATTGAACCAATCATTATCTATCTGGAAAGCGCGATAGCTGATCACAGGATTGGCAGGCATCATGCCCGGTTCACCTGATTCATCACCACTACCCATACTCGCTTCCAGCTCCTTGCTCTTTTGCCTCACGGCCGGGAGCCCACCCAGCAACCTTGGACCAACACTGGCCAGGAACCAGGCGGACCCTGCAGTTCCGAAAAGATAGGTTACGGCGTAACAAACAGGAATGGCATTGATCATACTGGTTTTCTCTTCCTGTGGGATGCCCAGTTGGTTAATGGTATCGCTGGCCACACCAATCACGGCTGAGATGGTTTGAGCACCCGCCAGTAAGCCAGCTGTTTGTCCTGCATTGTATCCCATAACTTTTCCGCAGAGCCAGGGAAAAACAAGACAAAGCACACAAACCACAGCGGCAAAAATCATTTGGGGCACACCATCTTTTTTCAGTCCACGGAAGAATTGCGGACCTACACTGTAGCCCACAGCAAAGAGGAACATGAGAAAGAAAACGGATTTTACATCCGAAGAGATATCGATCTTCATCTGACCGATCAGCACACCCACCAGCAGCACTGCAGTAACAGTTCCCAGGGAGAACTTACCAATCTTCAATGGTCCTATCGCAAAGCCTAATGCCAGTGTGAGGAAAATCGCCAGTTCCGGGTATTGTTGAAACACGTGTACAAACCATTGCATAAAGAAATATTTATGTTACAACAACCATTGCTTTTGCAGATGGCTGAACGGATGCAATCATAACAAGAAACTGGAGTTGCACAATAATCTAACGCCTATGCCAGACCGATAACCAATCCATATTGGAAAACAGCACAGAATTTCAGGGAATGATAAAGAGAAATTATTGAACGCTAAGGCTTCTTGACGGCAGAACAGCAGTCTGTGGTGAGCTATACGGTAAATGTTCGGGGGAGTGTTGAGCTAATACTTAAAAGTAGTGAATATTTTTATTCAAGTCATTAAAAATCAGGAAATATATTTTAGTGAACAGGTACAAACCTCAACAAAATTCCTTTCGTTGCAGAAAATACGATCAGGTCATCAGTGGATTCCCTTATCAATTGCTTTCCACTATAAATGGCCACCTTTCTGCCTTTCCAGGGATTGTTCAATCTTAGTACAGCATTCGCCAATGCTTCCGCCTGAACAAACTCCACCTGTCCGTTAGCGAAAGACGAGCTCACCAGGAAGCCCGATCTTGCCAGCAATTTGAAACTGGCATTCCAATGTTCCGGCCAGGCTGGGAATACACGGATCACGGGGTCTTCACCCGGAGCAGGCGGCAGGCCCTGGCAAAGCGCCAGTTGCAGCGCTTCCGCAGCCCTTCCCAGTCTTTGCACACTGGTGGTCTGCGCGCCTTCGCGAAGGTCCATCCGGTTGTGCAAAGGAATTATCTCTGCTGTTCTCAACTGTGCAGGAATAAGATATTCTGTGGCTTCCTTCAATCCCAGGGTAACGCCTGCAACAGGCAGCTTCGATAACACAAAAACTTTTGATCCTTTACCGATACCCTGCGGATAATAATTGTGATAAGTATTGCGCGCAATGCGAAGCATGGCAGTGTCAGGATTCTGCAGGGTACAGAGATCGAAGAACCAGACAGGCATTGTATTACCGTCTGGCCTTCGCATAGCATTGCCCTGCTGCACAGGTGTGAGGGAGCCTACCCAGGCAGTTCCTGCCTCATTCAGGGGTAAAGGACTTAGATGCTCCAGTACATTTTTCCATTCCTGCTGTAAATCTTTATCCTGTTTCAATATCATTGCAGCCCTGATGGCCGCAGGAAAAATGCCGCGTATTGATGAAATCTCTTCAACAGTGTTGTGGCCGTTCCAGATGGATTCATTATCGTTCACATGACGGATATGGTAAAGTCCATCATGCTCCCGCTGAAAATTGGGAAAGTTGCGATAGAATTCAGCTACACCTTTCAGCATCGGATATGCGGATTGTCTGAGAAAAGCGGTATCCTGCGTAAACTCGAACTGCATCCAATACTGGTAGGCGATTTTTGCACCCCGTGAAAAAATATGCGTGGTATGTCCGAAAGCGCCACCACCTTTATCACCGGAATGCCAGATCCCATCTTTCCATCCTTCATCTTTCTTCCAGTTCCAGCGGCTGATGAAGGGAAGTAACGTATAGGAATAGTCGATGAAATGTTTTGATCTGTCTTCCCATTTCTTTTTACATAAATACAGTTCGCGCATTTCCGCTGCAATATCTTCCGGCAATTCTGGTGTTGGATCGAAGCCGGTCACCTCGGGAATGAAAATGCCTTTACTGCCCCATTGTTGCTGTGCTGCCAGTTCATAGCTCCGGTAAGCATTGCTGTACATCCTGAACATGGGTTGCAGGAGCTCTGTATGATTGGTTGCAAACAATGCATTGTACAAACAGCTCTGGTTGGCGCCCCAGTAGAGTCCGCCCCATTTGCGATCATCGCCGCCGGTTGTCCAGAGCATACCATTGAACTTGGTGGGATAACTACCGCGAGAGCTGGACGCCATCACGTAGAGATAATATTGATAATACTGTTGCACCAAATCAGCTTCACCATCGGTACTGCTGCACTGTATGAAAGACTTTTCCCAGAACCGGTGCCACCATGCACGATGCTCGCGCAGCAAAGCCTCTTTTGAAATAGTGCTGGCATGTTTCAGTATTTGAACGGCTTTGGCAGCAATATCTTCCGATGAATCGAAACTGGCTGCTGTAGCCATCAAAACCCGGTTTTTGGCCGATGCATTCAGCAACAATCTCACTACACCCTGCTCATCCTGCACAGCTTTTGCTTGTGCATCTGCCTGTATCGCTACTGCAGATGCGCAATAATACTGGTCTTCCATGAATTGCTGGGTAAGAATGATATATTCCCCCTGCACAAATGCTTTGGATAAGGCGCGATGATTACCCTTTCGCATATCTGGTTTTCGGAGTGATGACAAAACAATCTGAACAGGTAATTTATTTTTTCGGTTATCCTTAACCGATACACTCATTACATCATTGCCGGCACTGGTAAAAATACTGGCTTGTACGCCGTTTCCTTTCACCTGAACAGTGGCATCATAACAATCCAGGTGTTGACTGAAACCGGTATTGGTAAACACTGCTGTTCCGAAATCGATGCTCACTGCCCCGGTCCCGTTGCAATAATCCGTATGTCTTTCGAAGAAATTATGGGATGATGAATTGTTGCCGAACACATCCACCCTGTTGAGCTGGAATTTCAATGCGGAGGGGATCGTCCAAACCAGGCTGCCCATGCGGCCGTTACCGGTAGGCATGCCGTCTTCACTCCTGCCGACAGGCACTGCATAGTGAAGGTCCGAGGCGTTTACAATTTTCCGGAAATCAGTTTGTGCTGAAATTCCGATAGAGCAGAAAAATGCAAAAAGCAGTGGGATACATTTTATCATGGCGCCTGATTCTATTCCCAATTAACTGCATTATTGAGCAGACAGACGCCATGATATTGGCTTACTACTAAACAATCTTAACCCTTCACGAACAATTTTCAGGATACTGTTGTTTTTTTGCCGTAGTGCCTGCGGGCCATCAATGCAATTGGCAGCCCGATCATGAACATCAGTATCACGATATTGATAACGGCCCTCTCCCAGTTGAATGGCGCGGGCCTCAGCTTCGATAAGGGAATCACCAGGCCATTCATGATTGCCCAGGCAACGATCCCGTATAAACATCCCCAGAGCAGTGGATAACGTTGAAGAAATGGCAGATAGGGGAAAAGAAGAAAATAGACAGTAGCGAACATCAGGGCAAAACAATAATGGAATAACAGTCCAACCAATCCCATGCCGATACCGCCTTCGAAAGCAGATCTACCGATAGCGCCGCTGGCAATTCCCTGCAGGACCCGCAAGGGTTTGAACTCGCCGGACATGGTCCCGTTCACAGTTACAGCGGCAATGATATCCAGCGTTCCCGCCACCAATGCTGCCAGCAGAATAGCTTTGATCAATGGCCTGCCGGCCATATGAACAGGAGATGGTGTTGTAATGGTTGACATATCGAAGGGTTTCTCTAAAATTATCTTTTTACAGAAACGGATAGGACAAAAATCAACCAATAACCGACCTGCGCGCACAGATAGCAGTTTCCGTTACTCTTCAATCCTGCTCCAGCGCACGTAGCACCAATTCCTTGTAGCTACGGCCGATTGGGATGAGCTTCCCTCCTACCTCCACATCCGTTGCGGTAAATGCATCGATCTTGTCCTTCGCAACAATGAAACTGCGGTGAACGCGCAGGAAATTATTCCTGGCCAGCAGTTCCTCTATCTGACCGAGCTGGAATTTGGTGAGGATGGTCTTGCCTTTGGTGGTGATGCGTATATATTCCTTGAGACTTTCGATATAGAGCATTTCATCGAGATAAACCTTCACTCTTTTCTTGCTTACGTTGAAGAAGAAATAAGTTCGTGCAGGCATGGATATTACATTTTCAGCAGCGGGCTGCCTTACATCCTGCTGAGCTTTCAGTTTGTTCACTGCCATAAGAAAACGGCTGAACTCGATAGGCTTCAGCAGGTAGTCTACCACGTTATGTTCATAACCCTGCAGCGCATATTCCTGGTAGGCGGAAGTGATGATCACCGCGGGTGGATGTTTGAGCGACTTAAGGAAATCCAGCCCTTTGAGTTTGGGAAGATGGATATCGAGGAAGATAAGATCGATGGGTTCTTTCTGCAATGTTTCCAGTGCGTAGATGGCATCACCGCATATGCCCCTCAGTTGCAGGAATGGGACCTGCTGGACATAATCCTTCAGCACTTCGGCTGCGAGGGGTTCATCTTCCACTATGATACAACGCCAGGTTTGCATGATTGTTGAGATTAATGGTAAGATGTACTTTGAAAGTATTTGGTTGATTGTAAACGTCGAGTGTATGGTGTGCGTACATGAGTTCCAGTTGCCTGCGCACATTGCTGAGTCCGATGCTGTCTGTTACCTTGTCTTTACCGTTGTCTTCTTTTGTATTTTCGATGGTAAAGGTAAGCATACCTTTTTTCAGGGTCAATGCGATATGCACATAGGAATCGAAGCGGGTTTCGCTGACACCGTGCTTGAAGGCATTTTCCACGAAAGGCAGCAGGAGCAGCGGCGCCACCATTTGCGTTTCCGTATCCAGCTCTTTGTAGAAAGTGATGGTGAGGCGATCACTGTAGCGGATCTTTTCCAGTTCCAGGTAATCATCCAGCATACGGATCTCTTCCGTGAGCGGGATAAAATCCTTATTGCTTTCGTAGAGCATGAAACGAAGCAGCTTGGAGAGTTTCATCACCACATTGGGTGTGTCTTCCGATTTTTTTCGCGCGAGCGCATAGATATTGTTGAGGGTATTGAAAAGAAAATGCGGATTGGTCTGGTTGCGCAGGTATTTCAATTCAGTAGCGTGTTTTTCGCGCAGCAATTTCTTTTCCCTGTCTTTTCCTGCCAGTTGGATGCGGCCCAGTCGCATAGCCACTGCCACTCCGGCTGCAAATCCTATGTCCATCACCGCTAGTAAGGTGCGGCTGATATCGAGCAGTTTCTTTTGCGGGGCCAGATCATAAATGGCATAAGGGATCACATAATAATTGAAGATCACGCGGTATACGAGTACGGCGATCACACAGATCAGCGCCGCCATCCCGATATTCTTCCGGAGGGACCCTTTTTCATTCAGCACACGGTTCACAGTTACATACATGAGGTAATAAGCCAGTGATATTTTCGGAATATTCAGCACCATGATGATGTGCAGGGAGATCCACCATTGTTGCCATTGAGAGAACTTGTGCAGCAAAGGCTCCATCCAAACCATTTCCAGCAGGGTGGCCTGTAAGGTATAAACGAACCAGAAGCCGAAATGAAGAAGGGATCTTTTCATGTATCCTTAAAAATCGGAAAAAATATCCGCTGCCGGGAAAAAAACTACGGGCGCAAGGTTGCGTTGGCCGAACGGCGGGGTTTTAAGTAAGTTGCCGTTCATCTGAAATTAGATATTGCCCGGCATTGAATTCATATCATTCGTCGGCAAACTGTCGTTTTTTACATGAAATGGAAGTCATTTTGGGCAAAAGCGAAAAAATGAGAATGTATTTAATCCTTTCCCTTATGGCTTTCGGGCTGGTGTATTGCAAGAAAGACAAAACACTTCCCCTACTTACAGTAGACAAAATGGAAATATCGCTCCCGGGCATTGCAAACAGGGAATCCAGTATTGAACTCACTACCGAAGCAGCCTGGCAAATTTCCACCGGCAATCTTCCTGAATGGCTTCAGATAGAACCTTTGAGCGGTACCGGCAATGCAACAATCCGATTCATCAATAAGGTTGAAAACAACGAGGCTTCATCTGAGGCTACCATCAATATCACTGCCAGTGGTTATCAACCTGCAACCATCAAAATCAGCAGGAAGCCTTATTATGCCGGTCCTGTATTGAAAACAACCGGCGGGAATTCGAATGAAATGCTATACAAAGCTGTTGCCACACGTGATGGTGGCTACATTGCCGTAGGATATACTGAAAGTGATGACAAGGATTTTTTGGGCATCGCTAATGCCGGTGGCTCTGACGGCCTGGTCATAAAATATGCAGCCAATGGTGCAGAAGAGTGGAAAAAAACATACGGAGGAAATGATGATGACTTTTTGAATGGGGTGATCACAACAGAAGATGGTGGTTACCTGGTAGTAGGTAGCAGTATTAGCTGGGAGGGAGAATTTCAAACTAATAAAGGAGGATTTGATTGTTGGATCATAAAGCTTGACGCCTCAGGCAACAAATCATGGAGCAAATTATACGGAAGCACCAAGGACGATGCCTGTTTTGCCGCCGTACCGGTCAGTGGAGGTTATATTATAGCCGGCAACAATAGTGCAGGTGATGGCGATGTTAGTAATAACAGTGGATACAGTGATGCCTGGATACTGATGCTCAACAATACAGGTGAAAAACAATGGGACAGATCTTATGGTGGCAGTACCGAATATGAAGGCGTGTACGCAGCCACAAGCACTCCTGATGGTAATTTTGTATTGGCAGGCTACTACGGCAGCACGAATGGCCCAGGTGCAGAAGGCGGCTGGGGAACACTCGATGCCTGGCTGATGAAGTGCAACAAAGACGGCAATATGATCTGGAGTAAAAGATTCGGAGGATCTTCTGTTGATGTTTTCCAAGATGTATGCGTTACGGAAAAAGGAGAACTGATCGCTGTTGGCAGCACACAAAGCAATGATGGACAGATCCCGGAGCGCCGGGGAAATGAAGATGCGCTACTGGTTAAAACATCCGGCGAAGGAGAATTGCAATGGCTACGGCTGGCAGCTGGCAATAATAGCGAAGCCTGGAAAGCTGTTCTTTACAGTCCTGATAAAGGGATCATCACTGCCGGCTATACTTCCAGCAGCGATCTGGCGGGAGAAAACATAGGCAGTGGGAATGCATTACTCTGTTGGTATGACCAAAACGGAGAATCGCCGAGGTATAAAAATGTAGGGGGAAATGATAATGACGCCGCCTTTTTTCTAACAAAAACCAATAATTTTTATGTGTGGGGTGGCTCGTATCAAAGTGATAATGGAGACTTCCCTCATAATCATGGCAACTGGGATTGCTGGTCCATCCAATTTAGATAATATTCCTCTCCAGGAATTCAGTACGCTAAAAGCTCAATAGTTAAAATAAGAAAGGTGTCCCGTCCGGACACCTTTCTTATTTTAAACTTTTCTATCTTTAAATATCCATCTTGAGGTCCGTACTAAATCAATTATTCATGGCTATCACCATTATTGAACGGTTCAAACTTTTAAAGGAAAAAGAGAGCTTCCAAACAGTTAAAGAAGCCATTAGTGCAGGCGTGGTTTTCAGGGGAACCAATCTATGGATCCTGATCTTTGCCATCTTTATAGCGTCACTAGGTCTGAATGTGAATTCTACTGCCGTGATCATTGGAGCGATGTTGATCTCGCCATTGATGGGCCCCATACAGGGCATGGGATTCAGTGTAGCTATCAATGACCTGCAACTGCTTCGGAAAGCTCTTCGAAATTATTTCTTTGCCACAGCAGTAAGCCTGACTGCATCCACCATTTATTTTTTGATCAGTCCGCTGAATGAAGCACACTCGGAATTGCTGGCCCGGACATCACCGAACATTTACGATGTATTGATCGCTCTCTTTGGTGGCCTGGCGGGCGCATTGGCTATTTGCAGTAAACACAGGGGAAATGTAGTTGTTGGAGTAGCCATTGCCACGGCATTGATGCCACCGCTTTGCACAGCAGGATTTGGGCTTGCCACTTTTAATCTGAAATTCTTTTTCGGAGCTTTATATCTTTTTTTCATCAATTCGGTTTTCATCGCATGGGCTACCCTATTGGCAGTCCGCGCCATGAAGTTCCCAAGTATGCACAAGGAGGATCCCAAAGCAGAGGCCCGCTCTCTTCGCATCATCTGGGCCATCGTGATCCTTACCCTGGCGCCGAGTATTTATTTCGGATACAGGGTGGTACAAAAAGCGAGATTTGTTGAACAGGCTTCCCGATTCATCGATAAGGAAGGCGCCATTGAAGGAGATTACCTGCTGAGTAAAAATATCGATGCAGACAATAACAGCATTACATTGGTTTACGGAGGAAAACAAATTGATCAATCTCAGATTCAGGCGATCAGGAGCCGTTTGCCTTATTATAACCTGGAAGAAACCGACCTGCAGGTAAAACAGGGATTTGCCGCCATTTCAGAATCGGATTCAAAGTTGCGTGAAAATGTGAACGCTGCCATCAGCGCAAGGCAAGCGGAAGCAAGCGCCCTGCAACTGATGTTAGACAGCCTTGCAACCCAGAACGCCCTGAACAACCAATTGTATAAAGAACTAAAAGCGCAGTATCCGCAATTGACCTCTGCCTTTCTGCAACCTGGTCAAACGCTTACAGACAGCAGCACCACCAATACATATATGGCCGTATTGCGTATGAAAAAAGTAATGCCTACCGCTGATAAGCAAAAGCTGGAACGCTGGCTGCAGACAAGGCTGAACACAAACAGTATCAGCCTGGTTACAGAAATTGTGAAATAAAGATACCAGGACTGAAACCAATGTTTACTCAGCCTATAATCTTATTCTTAGTCCCAGGTTGGCCCCCAGCCCGCCGATATTGATATAGGATTTCAGGTCGTTGGCCGGAGCATTATCATTCTTGAAATGGGTAACGGTGCCGGTTGTACCGGTAGGTGTGTTGGAATTCTGGTCCAGCGTGGTAACATAATCTGTGTTTCGTTCCGCTACACTGAGATCACTCAGGCCACGGTTGATATCGTTGCCTACCTGCTGCCCTGTATTGGTGTTGATGATTTTCGTAGTTTCGTTATAGTTAGTCACCTCCTTGTTCTTGCTTCGTACAGGAACATTCCTGTATTCAGCTTCCAGGAAGAGGCCCAGTTTTTCATTGATTTTGTAAGTGCATCCGAGCGCGCCCTGGAACCCGATGGTTGGATTTGGGTGAATCTCTTCTTTACGATGAATAGCAGTTTTAGCCACTACAAAAGAAGGTTGTCCGGCCACGGCGCTGGTTCTGCTGGCATCGGTCTCAATGTAGAGTCTTCCCCATACCGGCACCACAAATCCGAATCGTACATAAGGATTGAATTGATCATAGCCCGGGCTCAATACAATGCTGGGTGCAATATCAATTGCCTGTACATAACCCTTCGATTCAATTTTGCCCACTTCTGTTTCCGTTCCCTGAATGGTTGTTACATTCCTGGTCATCAGATTCTTCTTACTGCTGAAATAGTTTGCAGTAATCTCGATGGAGATATTTTTGTTGATCACATAACCACCGGTTATGCCTCCGCGAACACCTTCGCCATAAGAGCCGGTGAGCACTTTCTCGCGGATCTTTGTGGTGGCTCCGGTTCCCGGGTTAATGGCATCATGTTCATCGCGCGGAGGATATGGACCAACATCGGGGAATTGACCGGGAGATACACTGAAGAAATAACCACCTGCCACTTTAATGTAAAAACCTTTACTCCATTGGGCATTGGATTGAGTAGACAAGGCAATGGCTGCCATCGTTATCAGGAGAGTACGGCGCATAAAAATTAATTTGGTGAACAATTGGTAAGTTGAATGCAAAAATGCTGCCTCGCATTTTGCTGAATTACTACAGAGAAGGAGAATGGAGGTGAATACAAATGTAACGAAAAAAGGCAGATAGGGTTTTGTGATAAGCTTTCACCATTGCAGATAGTACATAGAACTGCCGCATCCGAAAAACGATAATATATAGCGGGTGACTGCCAACACTTATATTGTTCCTGTCAGGCTCAGTAATTGCAGATCAAATGCTTTGGAAGAGCCTGTAACAGACAGGACTTTTTTACCCTCAAACGAGGTAAGTCTTTCTTTGAGGATAACGATGGATGGTCCTTCCGGCATACTGGAGTTGTTGCAAAGCAGAGGCCATGGGAAATGGTAAAAGAAAAAGCCCTGCTATGCAGGGCCCATAATATCTTTCAATTCAGGAGAAGTCCCGGACCTTACAGTTATTTTCCAAACAATCCGGCCAGGTTATCCAGGATGCCGCCTTCTTTATTTGAATCATTGCTGCCTTCGGTTTTTTTGCCCCCAATGGCTGCAGTGAGATCATTGAAGTCTGTTTTTCCATCTTTATTGATATCCAGGCCGGAGGCAATATTACCCAGATCGAAGCCACCGCCACCCTGGCCGCCGGTCAAACCTCCAAGGATAGACGAAAGATCAAATCCGCCGCCGCCGGACTTATTGAACAATTTGCTGATGATCATGGGCAGTATTGAACCTGCAAGTCCACTGGCCTGAGCCCCGCTGATGCCGAGTTTGTTCGACAGGTTGCCGGTTAGATCAGTCATTACATTCTGCATTACAGGATTGTTTTCTTTAGCTGCATCGTTTCCGGAAAACATGCTCATGATATTGGCCATTCCCCCATTGCTCATGAGGTTCTGAATGCTCCCAACAATAGATTCACTGGCTATATTGCTGACAGTTTCGTTCTGCTCATTGGGCACATCGGGATTCTGCTCAACAACTTCCTGGGATGTTGACCTGATCATTGACATTAATTGCTCCATCATAGTTGTACATTTTCGTAAATGTACGTTTTTCTAATATTAAAAGAATGTAGAGAAAATACGTAACAATTCAGTAAAAGAAAAATGGTAGAAATTGAACGTAAAACTACCTGTTCATGATCTTTTTGGTTATGAATTCATTGAAAAAGTAATCACGATAAATATTACCGATAGGGATTTCATTTGTACCTATGTACACCGTGTTGTTATCCACAGAACCGATATGCTTCACATTGATGATATAGGATTTGCTAACCCGCACAAACATTTCCTTTGGCAATTGATCGTAGATAGTTTTGATATTCATCGCCGTTATTATTCTCTGATTTTCGCTGTGCATCACCACATAATCTTTTAAGCCCTGAATAAAAAGTATATTATCGAAATAGACTTTAAAGATCCTCCGGTCTGCTTTCACGAAGAAAAAATCATCTGCAACCTGTTCGATATTGTTATTAGTGTAATCCGTCCTGAATAACCTGGAATAGGTTTGGGCTTTTTCAACAGCTTTCTGAAAGCGTTCTGATTTTACAGGTTTTATCAGGTAGTCAATTGCATCTACTTCATAACTGTCGGTTGCAAATTCAGAATAGGCGGTTGTAAAGATCACAAATGTTTCTTTCGGAATGGTGCGGGCAAATTCAATGCCGTTGATTCCGGGCATTTGTATGTCAAGAAAAATCAGATCGACTGTATTGTTTTCCAAAAATCCGGCGGCGGATTCGGGACTATTGAACGAACCGATCAGTTCCAGATCATCAGTCTGGTTAATCAGCATCCCGATGGCTTCCCTCGCCAGCGGTTCATCATCAACGATAATACAGTTCATGATTTTATCGCTTTATTGTTTGATAAGCTCTGATTGCCGGTCACAGCTTTAAAGTTAAGGTTACGCAATAGCTTTCCATATCATTCTCGATATTCAGGCTATGGGTTGCGGGGAACAAAAGCTCCAGCCGCCGCTTGATATTTGCGAGCCCCAATCCGCCTGCATTATTAACAGGCTTGAGCATTGGTTTGGAGTTGATGCATTTAAAGTAGAGTTCATCGTTCCTCACATCGAAATACAGGTTTACATAAGACAATTTTGTTGCGTCACTATTGTGCTTCACTGCATTTTCCACAAACGAAATGAACAGTAATGGAGGTACCTGCACGCCGCTCAGATCTCCTTCTTTTGAGATCAGGAAATCAAAACTGTCCCGCCTTACTTTTTCCAAATTAAGAAAATCTTCCAGGAAATGAATATCCGAAGTCAGCAACACCTTGTCTCTGGTACTGTCATAAAGCTGGTAACGAAGTAAGTCGCTCAACTTCATCAAAACCTGAGAAGCTTTTTCAGGGTCCTTCTTAGTGAGAACATTAGCATTGTTCAGCATATTGAACAGGAAATGCGGATTGATCTGGTTTTTCAACTGCTCCAGTTCTGTAAGGGTTTTCGACTGTTGCAGCTCGTAGATCAGCAACCTGTCCTTCATTCCTTTCTGAAACAGTTTTATGGAAGTTGAAGCCGCTAACAGCAAGGCAGTAAGAAATAAAAAAAGGGGAATATTCAGTCCATTTTCTTTATTGAACGGGTTTATAAAATAACCACAAACAGCCACTACAACAAGAATGCTGATCACAGCCAGGCAGTATTCAAGATTCTTATTCCTGAACAAAAGTTTTGGAACGAGCAAGTACATATTTACATAGAACAAGATGATAAAATACACAAATACTGCTACCGGGTAGTCGATTACAGAAGCACTGTTATACAACACAGCTCCTATAAAAACAATTAACAGCAGGTGCCGGAATATCCTTCGTTCAGGTGAAACCAGGAAGCGGAATAGTATGTTTTCGCCAATAAGCTGCTGATGACCAGGATTATTCATTTATGAAATTGTATATAACAAATTTAACACTAAAAGCATTGGACAGATCTGCTTTATACGAAACTGCGCGCTTTTTATACGAAATCGGGAATCGCTCTTAAACACCAGGAAAACTCACGAAAAGGCAGCTGTAAATAGTAGTACCCAGGCATGCTTTGATATAAAAGATATCTGGTTTGGTATAATTAAAAAAAGACGGTTATTCAAAGGAATAGTTTTGGACCCAAATTGCAATTGTAAAAACCGATTTCCAAAAGATGAGATACAAGATAATTATTACACTATTGTTTCTGGCCATTTCATCCATGGTTTTTTCACAGGAAAAATTCACATTGAGTGGCACCGTAACCATAAAATCAAATACAGAAACCATCATCGGCGCAAGCATTTTCATTCCTGAGGCAAAGGTTACAATAGTTACCAATTCGTATGGTTTTTATTCAATCACGTTGCCCAAAGGTGAATATACAATCGTTATCAGCTATGTTGGATTTGAGAATATCGAGGAACATATTTCTTTGACAGGAAACATCAGGAAGAATTTCTCGATGCTTGAAAAAAGCAAAACTTTGGACTCGGTGGTGATAAAACATAACAGGTCAGCCAGCAATATTCAAAAACCGGAAATGAGTGTGAATAAGCTCTCTATCTCCACCATCAAAAAGATGCCGGCTGTTATGGGTGAAGTGGATATTTTGAAAGCAATCCTGCAACTTCCGGGAGTTTCCAATGCACAGGAAGGGGCAACAGGGTTTAATGTCAGGGGAGGATCGGTTGACGGTAACCTGATATTGCTGGATGAAGCTGTTGTTTACAATACTTCACACCTGTTCGGTTTTTTTTCCGTTTTCAATGCTGACGTGATCAAAGACCTGAAATTGTATAAAGGCGGGATACCTGCCAATTTCGGTGGGCGCACTTCCTCCGTGCTGGATATTTATCAAAAGGAAGGGAACAACAAAGAATATCACGTATCCGGGGGCATTGGAGCCATATCCAGCAGGTTACTGGCGGAAGGCCCAGTTGTAAAAGAGAAAGGTTCTTTTGTAGTTGCGGGCCGCGCTTCTTACGCCCATTTGTTCATGAAACTGGCAAACAACGATAATGCTGTTTCCTTTTATGATCTGAACGCTAAACTGAATTATAAGATCAATGACAATAACAGGATTTTCCTTTCAGGATATTTCGGGAAGGACAATATGGATTTCAGTAATTTTTTCAGTAACAATTATTCGAACTCATTCCTCAATCTTCGCTGGAACCATAACTTTTCCGAAAAACTGTTTTCCAATGCGTCCGTCATTTACAGTAAGTACAATTATGGTCTGAAGATAAAATACGTTGGCATTGACTGGACATCCGATATCCGTAATTATAATCTGAAGTATAATTTTAGCCACCACCTGTCAGATAAGCTGGTATTGGATTATGGCGTCAATTCCATCTACTATCAATTCAATCCCGGCACAATAAAGCCCATGAATCCTTCATCACCTGTCAACCCAGACCAGATAGAAAAAAAATATGCCTGGGAAAATGCGTTGTATGTAAGTGCCGGTCAAAAAATATCGGACAAAATATCATTGAATTACGGATTGCGGTATAGCAATTTCAAACGATTGGGGGAACAGCATGTAAATATTTATGCCAATGATCAGCCAGTGTTTTTCAATTCCGAATTACAAATTTATGAAGAAGGGAAACCCACAGGTGTAACATATTACGATAGAAATAAAAAGATCATTGATTTTGGAAACCTGGAACCGCGTGTTGCTGTTTCATTTGCCATTAATAATGATCAATCCATTAAGGCCAGTTATAACCGGATGAGCCAGTATATACATTTAATTTCCAACACAGCTTCCGTTTCACCTCTCGATATCTGGGCACCGGGTGATCAATATTTGAAACCTGAAATCCTTGACCAGGTTGCATTGGGCTATTTCAGAAATTTCAGGAATGGGAAATATTCTTTGGAAGCAGAAGCTTTTTACAAGAAAATAAAGAACAAAGCAGACTACATTGACGGCGCCGAATTGATTGCCCACAAAGCAATAGAACAGGTAATGCTAAACGGGGAGGCTAGGGCCTATGGCCTTGAGCTGATGCTGAAAAAAAATACCGGAAAACTGACAGGCTGGCTTTCTTATACATTGTCCAAAGCAGAGCAGCGCACACCAGGCAGAAACGCAGGAGAACCCGGCATCAACAACGGAGAATGGTATCGTGCCATCTACGATAAAACGCATAACCTTTCAATTACGGCCGCTTATCAGCTATCGAAAAAATGGAATTTCGGCGGCATTTTTACTTACCAGACTGGAAAGGCAGCAACATACCCTACCGGCAAATACCAGTACCAGGGAATTACGATCGCAAATTACGGAGAGCGAAATATCAATTCGCTTCCGGCTTATCATCATCTGGACTTGTCAGCAACCTACACACCAAAACCTGACAGCAAAAAAAGGTGGAAAGGTGAATGGGTGTTTAGTCTGTACAACGTTTACGGCAGAAACAACGCCGCATCGATCATGTTCGAACAGAACAGGGAAACAGGACTGAGCGAAGCAAAGAGGATATCCATTTTTGGAATCATTCCGGGAGTGACCTACAATTTCAGATTTTAATCCTAATAATAGAAAAATGAAAAATACACTTGAGTACCTGATCGTATTATCCTGCCTTTGGCTTTCGTCTTGCACCAAAGTGGTGGAAGTGGACCTGGAAACTGCGGAACCGAAATTGGTCATTGACGCATCGATCGATTGGGTAAAGGGTACAGCAGGCAATGAACAAAAAATAAAACTCTCCACTACAACAGGATATTACAGTACTAATTTTCCAACTATTTCAGGAGCTGAGATAGCTGTAACCAATTCCGCTAATATTGTATTCAGTTTTATGGAAAATCCCGGTACAGGAGAATACAGCTGCTCCGATTTCCAACCGGTTATCGGTGAAACTTATACTTTAAAAGTGGTCCTAAACGGAGAGACATATACCGCAACGGAAACATGTATAGGCGTACCGGATATTGAAGACAATATTGTACAGAATAATAACGGCGGATTTGGAGGAGACGAAGTGGAAATCTCCTACTATTACCAGGATAATGGAAATGAGGAAAACCATTACCTGCACCGCATTTTGTCGCCCGTATCAGTATTTCCGGATTTTAAAGTACAGGATGACGAGAGAGGTCAGGGCAAACTGATGCAGGAATTTTTCTCCGATGAAGACCTGAAATCCGGCGATCTGGTGAATATCAGGCTGTATGGAATCTCCAAAAGATATTATGACTATTTCAGAAAATTATTGACGGCATCCGGCGCCGGATCCGGTCCCTTTCAAACAGCACCAGGCCTGGTGAGAGGGAACATTATCAATCAGACCAATTTCGAAAACTTCGCTTTTGGATATTTCAGATTATCGGAAGTGGATGTAAAGGATTATACGATCAAGTAATTAAACGGGTCTGGAGGAATGCAAAACGACACTCATTCGAGTGCCGTTGTGTGGATCGTGTCAGGCTCGAATCAATTCAACCATCTTATTGACAACCAATTAAAGTATAGCAAATAGGCAGGGCATCAAATAAAAAAGACAAAAAAAGAGATACGAATTTTCACAAATGAAGGCATATGGATTCAACGTTTATTAGGAAACCATATCTGATTATTTAAGTCATCTACAATTAAAGTTCATTCTTTGCCCTGCTTAATGATTTACAGCGAATCTTCTCTATCCAATATTTTATCTAATCAATTTGGGGTAGCACTGAAAAAATGAAAAGTTTACGTAAATACATTTTAACGTCGATAAACGCCGTTATTATTTATTTCGGCAAACAAAACGTTTATGTAATTTTGTTTTAACGGCGATTAACGCCGTCTAAATTAAAATTGGTAAATATGGCATTTAATCCAGAAAGACGTAAACTATTGGAACAAATGATGCCCGAAAGCATGATTGTTACCCGGAAATGGCTGGTTGAGCAGGCTGCTTTGGATACGCACGCCATAGATAACTTAGTCAAGAGCGAGCAATTGAGGCTGTTGTGGAAAGGGCTTTATACCCGTGGGAAGGTTCAGCTTTCCTGGCAAAGCATAGTTTACACCCTGCAAACCGTTATGAAAACGGATTATGTTGTAGGTGGATTGACCGCACTGGAATTAAAAGGGTTTTCCCATTACCTGCCAACATCAAAAAAAGAAACCATACATCTGTATGGCAATGATAAATTACCAGTATGGCCAAATGAACTATCAGATACGATAACATTTGTCCGCCATACCCGGAATGAATTGTTTTCCGGTATAGGAACCACAATATCCGACAAATTCACATCTTCCGTTTTCTGGAAAGACGGTATGGACGAATTGAAAATATCCTGTCCGGAACGGGCCTGCCTCGAAATGCTGAACGAAGTGCCCGATAAAATCTCATTGGAGCACGCCGACCAGCTTATACAGGGTATGACCTCCTTATCGCCGCGCACTTTGCAAAAATTACTGGAAGCCTGTACCAACGTGAAAGTCAAACGGCTTTTCCTTTGGCTCGGTTCACGGCACAACTATACCTGGTTTTCAAAATTGAATACCGACAGTATATATCTTGGTTCCGGGAACCGGGTAATCGTCAAAGGCGGTGAGCTTGATAAAACATATAAAATAACTGTACCCAAAGATTTCAAATCCTAAAATGAAAAAAGACAGCATATATTACAGACAGGTGCAACTATTGGTGCGTATCCTGCCGCTTCTGGACAGTGAAAAATGTTTCGCACTGAAAGGCGGTACAGCCATCAATCTTTTTTACAGGAAACTGCCACGGCTTTCAGTGGATATAGATTTATTATACCTGCCTTCCGAAGCCCGTGAGGAAGCATTGGTCAACATCCGTGCTGCATTATCCCGATTGAGCGAACTGATTAAGAAAACCATTCCGGGCATTCACATACAGAACACACACGAACAGAGCAATGCACTCCGCCTAATCCTGCAATTGGAAGATGTGCGGATTAAAGTGGAATTGTCTCCCGTAATCCGTGGAACGGTATTCCCTGAAGTGCGAATGGAAGTAAGTGAGTCTGTGGAACGGGAGTTTGGATACGCCGAAATACAAGTTGCCTCGTTGCCGGATTTGTATGCAGGAAAGATTGCTGCTGCATTGGACAGGCAACATCCCCGCGATTTATTTGATGTAAAGTTCCTGCTCGAAAACGAAGGCTTTACGGAAGACTTACGAAAAACATTCCTCCTGTTCCTTGTCAGCCATCAGCGACCGATGTCCGAACTCCTTGCTCCACATCGCAAAGACTTACGGGAAGTGTACGAAGCGGAATTTAAACAAATGGCAGAGGTGGATATACCCGTTGAAAAACTGGAAGAAACAAGGGAGCAATTAATTGAACTCATCAATACGGAAATGACGGCCGATGAACGGAAGTTCTTGCTATCGTTCAAAGAGCGAAGCCCGCAATGGGAATTGCTGGGCTTGCCCAATATGGAAGATGTTGCCAATCTGCCATCTGTTCAATGGAAATTATTCAATTTGTCAAAAATGGACGACAAAAAACACAGACAGGCGGTTGAGAAACTTAAATCAGTGCTTTGGGGCAAATAGTCCCGGTCTTCCTGCCGCAGGGTAAAAAGTTCTTTGTGACTAAAGCCGGTAAAGCTGGCGAAGATAAAAATGTCGCGCACCACGTTGAGTTTTTTTTCGGCAAACTTGTAATGCAGCAGTTCTTCGAACTTTTCCATCGGCCAGCCAGTCATGGTGTACTTTTTTGTACGTGGTCTTAGCAGGCTGGCGGCGGGTTCCGGCATAAAAAAACACCCGTTCGGGTGTCACCAGGTGGATCGTGTCAGGCTCGAACTGACGACCCTCGCCTTGTCGAGGCGATACTCTAAACCAACTGAGCTAACGATCCGGATCAGGCATGCAATATACAACAGGTCAACAAATTCCTTCACTTCCAGGCGGAGTTTTGTTAACTTTAAATGATACCGTTCCATTCTTCACTACATCAAACCACCTGTATGGACCAGCAGATCATCAACCTTTTTGATGAATACACGCACAAACCACTGAAGCGCGATGATTTCATCAAACGCCTTGTGCTGCTTACCGGCAGCCTTACCGCAGCCATGACCGCCCTCGCCCAACTGGAAGTGAAATACGATTCGGCAGCTACCGTTGCAGAAAATAATACAGAGATCGTTACCGAACGCATCACATACCCTACGGATGATATCACCATGAAAGGCTACCTGGCAAGGCCTTCCGTCGCCGGTAAGTACGGCGCAGTAATGGTGATCCATGAAAACCGCGGACTGAACCCACATATCGAAGATGTGACCAGGCGGGTGGCACAGGCAGGTTTCATTGCACTGGCGCCGGACGCGCTTTCCGAATCAGGTGGCACTCCAACAGATGCAGATCAGGCCCGTGATCTTATCGGGAAACTGGACATGCCGAAAAATATCAATCGCTACATCAAAGCATTCGATTACCTGAAATCGAGGCCCGACACCAATGGTCATTTCGGATGCGTGGGATTCTGCTGGGGCGGCGCTATGGCCAACCAGCTGGCAGTGCATGTGCCTTCACTGAATGCCGCCGTCGCCTTCTATGGCCGCCAGCCGGATGCTGCCGATGTACCAAAGATCAAAGCCGCTGTACAACTGCATTATGCCGGAATGGACGAACGCGTGAATGCAGGCATTGCCGCTTATGAGGAAGCGCTCAAAAAAGCAGGGACTGTTTATGAACTTTACATGTATGAGGGAGCGCAGCACGCTTTCCACAACGATACTGCCGGACCACGCTACAACGAAGCGGCCGCCAAACTGGCCTGGGAAAGGACCATCAAATTCTTCAATGAAAAACTGAAATAATATACAGGTATAAAATGCAGGGGCTGACCAAAAAGGTCAGAGAGCTTGCAGTCGCTCGCCTCCCGGCGAGTGACTTGTATTTGTTCGCCTCCGGCGAACACCGCGTCGCCAGAGGCGAGCGAGTGGGCTCCCCGAAATTCTAAGATGGTAGCTTTTTAGTCAGCCCCGATTCATGTAGTTATGATTTCGCGTTATTGCAGTTTTCGTCTTTCCACTTCTTTCTTGATCAGTCCCAGTTCACGCCCTGTCTGCCCGGCCACGGAAGAATTCTCCTGCGCCCTGCGCATGAGGTAAGGCACCACATCGCCGATTGGCCCGAATGGCAAATACTTGCTCACCGCAAATCCCGCCCTGGCCAGGTTGAAAGTGATATTATCGCTCATGCCATAGAGTTGAGAAAAATGTACATGCGGATGATTGTGTGGAATTTTCCTTTCATCCAGTAACTGCGTTGCGCGCAGGTTGCTGTACTCATTATGTGAAGCAACGATCAGGGCTATCTGATCGATATGATTGAGACAGAATTCAACGCCGGCATTGTAATCACGATCACTGCTGGCTTTATCAGGCTGAATGGGTGAAGCATAGTTCATCTCTTCTGCACGTTTACGTTCTTTTTCCATGTAGGCGCCGCGTACCAGTTTGGCGCCAAGGATAAAATTCTTCGTTTGTGCCTCAGCGAAACTATCCTTGAGGAATTGTAGCCTGTCGTGACGATACAATTGAATCGTATTATACACCACTACCCTGTTGCGATTGTATTTTTCCATCATCTGCATGGTAAGTGCATCCACCGGGTCCTGGATCCAGGTTTCTTCCGCATCTACCAATACGCCGACCTTATTATCGGCAGCAGCGCTGATGATCCTTTCCATTCGTTTTACCACACGGTCCCATTCCGCTTTCTCTGCATCGTTCAACACTTCCGTATGCACAGTGCCCTGGTATCCGCTGCGGTCAGTAGCTGCTGCATCCAGTTTTTCGAGCAGCGCAAATCGCGCAAAGCCCGTCACCTTGATACTCATGAACGGCATCGTACGTTGAGTGGATGCATATTTGATCACGCGGATGAACTCGTCCGTGGCATGATCGAAATTATCTTCCCCTTCCTTTCCTTCCACGCCATAATCGAGGATCACCTGCACATTGAACTCGCCGAGCTTATTGGCTACAATGGCCGTTTGCTCCAGCGTTTCACCACCCACGAACTGGCGGAATATAGTGTTTCGGATAATGCCTTTGATGGGAAGGCCCACTTTGATGGCCCAGGGTGTAATACGGGTGCCGATCTTAACGAGGCTCCCGATGCCCATACTGGAAAACAGGAATTTTGCTTTCTTTAATTCTTTGTCGCTCTTGTAAGCAAATGCATACTCTGTGTTATCGAAAGATATTACCGGTGCGGGATTATCCATAAACTACTAACGAATGTTAGGCGCAAATGTAAGGGAAAGAAACTGAACAAAATATGCGCGCACTATCCATTCTCCGACAGGGAGTTAAACAGGACAATTTTTGTTATCTTTCAGCCCATTTCATACTATTATGCTCATCACCAACACCCAAATCTGGAAGTACAGTATCCCAATGCATCCCTTCACTATCGCTACGGGTACAATGCATTACGCGCAGAATATTTTTATCAGGATCCATACAGACGAAGGCTTTTATGGCGTAGGCGAATGCTCCGCTTTCCCTATGATAGTGGGCGAAACACAGGCCACCTGTTTTGAGATGGCAAAGGATTTTGCCGCCCTCTGGAAGAACAAGGATGCTACCGATATCGAAGGGCGGATGGCAGAACTGCACCTGTACACCGCATTCAATGCCACTATCAAGAGTGCATTCGATATGGCCCTGTATGATCTTGCCGGCAAGAAGGCAAATAAATCTGTTACCTCTCTGCTCGGCGGCGGCAGCAAAGTGCTGGAGACCGATCTTACCATCGGGATCGATACACCGGAAGCGATGGCAGCCAAAGCAGTGGATTATGTTCAGCGCGGCGTACGCATCATAAAAGTGAAACTCGGAAAAAATGCAAAAGACGACGTGGAAAGGATCCGTCGCATCCGAGAGGCAGTTGGCCCCAACACCGGCCTCCGCATAGATGCCAACCAGGGTTGGTCTTACGAGGATGCCCTCTACGCACTCACGGAGCTCGGTAAATACGATATCCAGTTCTGTGAGCAGCCAATGCGCACCTGGAACGATCACTTGCTCCCTGCCCTCCGGAAAGCCTCTCCGGTGAAGATCATGGCAGATGAAAGTGTGTTCAATCATCATGATGCGTTGCGGCTCACCAAAGCGAATGCATGTGACTATGTGAATATCAAATTCGCCAAATCCGGCGGCATCCTTGAAGCACTTTCAATCAATAAGGTTTGCGAAGAAGCCGGCATCCCCTGCATGATGGGCGGCATGCTCGAAAGCCGTGTTGCGCTTTCCGCTTTTGCACATTTTGCCCAATCACAAAAAAATGTGATCTTCTATGATATGGACACCTGCCTGATCGGTCACCAGGAAGATCCTGTGAAAGGCGGTATCAAATACAACGGATTCTTCGTGGAAACGCCCGATACACCCGGGCTTGGCGTAGATGCAGACGATGAATTCCTTAAAAAACTAACAAACGTTATTGTCTAAGCACCGGAGATAATATCTTTGCCAAAATTTTAGAAATGGAACGAAAAGCGAAAACCGCTAAGGAATCGTACGTAGTGATGACGGAACTGGTGTTGCCAAACGATACGAATATGTTCGGCAACCTGATGGGTGGGCGACTGATGTATTGGATGGATATTGCCGCCGCACTGGCCGCTATGAAGCATTGCGCGGCTCCTGTTGTAACAGCCTCGGTAGATAATATTTCTTTCGAAAATCCGATCAAGCTCGGCAATGTGGTACATATCGAAGCAAGGGTATCGCGCGCTTTCAACTCCTCCATGGAAGTGCATATGCGCGTTTGGGGTGAAGACGCAATCCAGCAATACAAATACAAAAGCAATGAAGCCTATTACACTTTTGTAGCATTGGACCCCAACGGAAAATCACGTCCTGTACCTCAGCTCATTCCTGAAACGGAAGAAGAAAAAGTCCTGTTCGAAGGAGCATTGAGAAGAAGACAGCTTCGCCTCATTCTCGGTGGAAAAATGAAACCGGATGACGCCACTGAACTGAAAGCACTTTTCCAGGAAGGATTGAAATAAATGGGGGGCTGACCAAAAGGTTGCTACATTTCATTTCGCTGTGCCCACTCGCTCGCCTCCCGGCGAGTGAGTTTTATTCAGTCGCCTCTGGCGACGCGGTATTCGCCGGAGGCGAACAAATACAAGTCACTCGCCGGGAGGCGAGCGGCTGCCAACTCTCCGCCCTTTTTAGTCACCCTATGGATTGTTGTGTTCCTGTTTTGGATTTTTGAATTGCCGTTCCCTGTTCTGCTCAATCGCCTCCATCACCTGCGCCAGTATCTCATCCGCCGGCGCTTCATAATCTATTTTCATCGGCTCTTTGAATTTCACCGAGAGTATGGTGCCTTTCTTTTTGAACTTCAGTCCTTTTTTATCGAAGGCCCGCCAAAAGCCATTGATCACAACGGGTATCACTACAGGTTTCGCCATCTTGATGATCAGCGCTGTTCCCTTTCTTCCCGGAGCAAATGGTTTGGTGGTGCCTTGCGGAAAAGTGATCACCCAGTTATTCTTCAGGGCATTGGTGATCTTTCTCGTGTCTGACACATCCAGTCCTTTCTGCCCTTCCGATACAGCATTCTTATTCCAGGTGCGCTTCACCGTTATAGCTCCTGCTATCGTGAACAATTTACTAACGAAGCTGGCGCGCATCGTTTCTTCTGCAGCTACATAGTAAACATTTGAAAAAGGATTGAGCAGATAATAAGGAACACCGAGTTTGTTCTTTTTTCTCCATTTCACCGCACAGAAGATATGCAGGAAGGTGATCACATCAGCAAAGTATGTCTGGTGATTACTCACAAACAAAACATTTTTTCTTGGCAGTTTTGCAAAATGTTCCGTTCCGCTGATCCGGATCTTATTCACTATGGCGATCCCGGGATAAGTAACCACTCCCACGATCATATAAATGATCTTGCGGATAATACTGATATGCTTTATCTTTTCCCAGAATGGACTCATCGATATATCTTGTTTGAGGGGTCAGAGCCGAAATTAATGAATTGTTAAGAAAGAAGAGATATACGCAGAAAAAGCATCTTTCGTATGTAATCCATTTTATTTTCACATCAGGTAGGTAATAAAATCAAAGTATATGAAAAGGATAATCGCAATCAGTGCATTAATGATCACAACGATGGGAGTATTTGCGCAAAGCCCTGTAGTAAACCCGTTCCCTAAAACCATTACAGTAAACGGAAGCGCAGAAATGGAAATTGTTCCGGATGAAATATATGTACAGATAGAGCTGAAGGAATATGAGAAAAAAGGAACAGGAAAAGTGGACCTGGAAAAGATCAAATCCGAATTCCTTCAGAAAGTGAAGAGTGTGGGTATTCCAGATTCACTGGTTACGATTGCCAGTTACGATGGTTACACAGACTACTACTGGCACAGGAAACAACTGAAAAAAAGGAATGATCTGCTGGCCTCGATCGCTTACCAGATCAAGTTTACCAACAGCAGCAAGATAGATGAGCTGGTGAATAAACTGGATGATGAAGCCACGCAGAATTTTACTGTAGTGAAAACTTCCCACAGCAAGATGCAGGAGTTCAGGAAACAACTCAAGATCAGCGCTGTGAAAGCCGCCAAAGAAAAAGCCCAATACCTGGCCGCAGCCGTTGATGAGCAGGTAGGCGCCGCTGTGAGCATCATTGAAAATGATAATTCATTTGAACCTGTACCTGTTTACAGGGCTTCCCAGGCATATTTATCCAACGCAGTAGCCAAAGACGGTATTGGTGGCGTTGCTTCGGGTGTTGACTTCAAAAAGATCAAACTCAGATTCGAAATAAATGCAGTGTTCGCATTGAAATAATCATACGCAACAAGTTTGTTAATACAGAACAGGCCGCCATCCGCGGCCTGTTGCTATTGATATGCTTTAGTATCTTTGCGGCCTATGAAACCTACAGCAGTAATTTTCGACATGGATGGGCTTTTGATCGATTCCGAACCCTATTGGGAAGAAGCAGGAAAAGAAACCCTGGCAGAATATGGAGTAGCCCTTCAAAATGAACTGTACCATGTAACCACTGGTCTGAGGACCAAAGAGTGGGTGCAATACTGGTTTGCGTATTTCGATATCGATATGAAACATGTTGAGGTAGCCGAGGCCACCATCGTTGGAAAAGCTATCGATAAGATCCGCGCCAATGGACAACCGATGCCCGGCGTTCAATATATTTTCGATTTTTTCAGGAATCAGGGATACAAGATCGGGATCGCCACTTCCTCTCCCCTGGCGCTGGTGAATGTGGTTATAGAAAAGCTGGGAATTGGTCAATATCTCGATGCTATCAGGTCGGCGGAATTCCTTCCTTACGGCAAGCCACACCCGCAGGTATACCTGGATTGCGCAGAGGCATTGGGAGTTTCCCAGTTGCAGTGTATTTGTTTCGAGGATTCTTTCAACGGAATGATAGCCGTAAAAGCGGCCAGGATGAAATGTATCGTGATCCCTGCTCCGGAACAGCATATAGAAACTCGCTGGGATGCTGCGGATATTAAACTGCGGTCGCTTGAGGAAGTGAATGCCAGCATGATCGGGGCCTTGTAGTTAATGTGTGCTGCCGCAATAGTGGAAAAAGAAAATAATGATCAGGATAGCGATAAACAGGTAAAATGGTTTTACCGGGCTCTGCTCTTTAGTGCTTTCGTCTTTCATAACAATGGTTTTTAGCATGATCAATTGCCGGATAAAACCGGAGACCAGGCGTGAGGTAATATGCTAATCAGACTTAACCGGAATACTGCTACTGTTTGGAAAGGGGGTGGATAAGGGAGGTGTTGTGGTTCGGGAGAGCTAAGGTACTATGTTCCGGTAATATGTAACAATAATTTACTGTAAACAAATAAGGATTTCCCGGGAAAGGAACTTCCTGAAAAAAGAACAGGAGCCATATCAGGGCTCCTGTTTATGTTTGGATACAATTTTCCTAATGTTTGCCGTGGCCTCCTTTGGCGCCTTCTCCCGGCAGGTTGCCAAGATCGCGGTCGAAGAGGTACATACCGCCCTTGTCTTCCCCGATCAGGTTGAGTTTATCGATCACGGTACGCGCGAGGCTCTCTTCTTCGATCTGCTCTGTAACATACCACTGAAGGAAATTATGGGTAGTGTAATCTTTTTCCTGGATGCAAAGTTCTACAAGTGCATTGATCTCGTTAGACACTTTTACCTCATGTGACAGCACGATATCGAATATTTCCCGGATGTTCTGAAAATCTTTCTGGGGAGCCGCAAATGCAGGCACAATGGCGTGGCCGCCGCGGTCATTGATATAGCTGACGAGTTTCAGCATGTGCATGCGCTCTTCATCGGAGTGATGATAGAGGAACTGCGCCACACCTTTATATCCTTTTACTTCGGCCCATGATGCCATCGCCAGGTAATAGTTGGACGAAAAACCTTCAAGGTCAATCTGGCGGTTGAGCGCTGCTTCAATTTTGCTGGATATCATACGTTAAGAGGTTTTATTGGTTCAATTTACAAAATCTGGGCATCCGGTAACAAAAAAAAGGCCGTTACTTTCGTAACGGCCTGGTATAATTGAATGTTTTCAATTACTGTTGAGGAGCGTCGCCGCCTTGTTTTTCTTCCTGCTTCAGCTTTTCCTTGATTTCAGCCAGAGCGCCGAGATCACCCAGTGTAGCTTTTTCTACTTTATTCTGGATATTCTTAACAGCTTTCTTGGTTGTATCGGAAGCAGCTTTGGCTTCTTTGCGTGCAGCTTCTTTCTCTTCTACTTTGGATTGTTCCCAAAGACGTGTGTGAGAAACAACGATGCGTTTTTCATTGCGATCGAATTCGATCACCATGAACTGACCTGCTTCATCAGCTACCATGCCTTTGCCATCTTCTTTCTGAAGGTGACGGTTGGGAGCAAATCCTTCGAGACCGTAAGGCAGTTGAACGATACCACCTTTGTCGTCACGGCGGATGATAGTTCCTTCATGCACTGAGCCTACAGCGAATGTATCCTGCAGTGCATTCCAGGGATCTTCTTCCAGTTGTTTGTGTCCGAGCTGGAGCTTGCGGTTCTCTTTATCGATTCCGAGGATCACCACGTCGATGTGCTCACCAACTTTAGTGTACTCAGAAGGATGGTTGAAGCGTTTCAGCCAGCTGAGGTCGGAGATATGGATCATACCGCCGATGCCGGGAGCCAGTTCAACGAACACACCGTAAGGAGTGATGTTCTTAACGAGACCGTTGTGACGGCTTCCTTCAGGGAATTTGGTTTCGATGGTAGTCCAGGGATCTTCGCTCATTTGCTTGATAGACAGGCTCATTTTGCGATTGTCCTTGTCCAGGGTAACCACTTTCGCTTCATACTCATCGCCCAGTTTGAAGAACTCTTTGGCGTTGATTGGTGTGTTAGCCCATGTGATCTCACTTACGTGAACGAGGCCTTCAACACCAGGCATGATTTCGAGGAATGCACCGTAGTCTTCGATGTTCACCACTTTGCCTTTCACTACTGCACCTTCATGCACGGATTCCGGCAGGATATCCCATGGGTGAGGAGTCAGTTGTTTCAGACCGAGGCTGATACGTTTCTTCTCGTCGTCGAAATCCAGTACTACTACTTTCAGTTTCTGATCGAGTTTCAGTACTTCGCTCGGATGGCTGATACGTCCCCAGCTGATATCTGTGATATAGAGGAGACCGTCCAGGCCGCCGAGGTCCATGAACGCACCGAAGTCGGTAATATTCTTGATAGTACCTTCCAGAACCTGACCTCTTTCGAGTTTGCTCATGATCTCTGCACGTTGTGCTTCGATATCGCTTTCGATGAGGGCTTTGTGAGATACTACAGCGTTCTTGATAGCCTCGTTGATCTTAACCACTTTGAACTCCATAGTCTTACCCACGAACTGATCGTAATCAGTAACGGGTTTAACGTCGATCTGAGAACCGGGCAGGAAGGTTTCCATTCCGAATACGTCAACGATAAGACCACCTTTGGTTTTAGAAGTAACAGTACCAGTGATAACTTCGCCGGTTTTGTGAACTTCCACGATACGCTCCCATGCACGTGTGATACGGGCTTGTTTGCGGCTGAGGTTGAGGTGACCATCCCTGTCTTCTTTCTCAACTACCATCACTTCTACTTCATCACCTGTTTTCAGGTTAGGCAGATCGCGGAATTCGTTGAAAGAAACAAGACCATCGGATTTGAAACCGATGTTGATCACAACGTCTGTTTTGGTCAGCGCCACTACGAGACCTTTCACCAGTTCACCATCGGAAACGGCTTTGAAAGTGCCTTCGTAAACAGAGTCGTATTTCTCTTTTTCTTCTTTGCTGTAAGTAGCAACATTGCGTTTGTCGATACTCCAGTCGAAATCGTCATGCGCACCTGCATCTTCTACTACAGGCTGCGTTTGCGCAGGTACAGTTGTTGTCGCTGCAGCTTCTGCGGAAGCAGAAGACTCCTGTGCATCAGCGTTAAGTTGTTTAACAATGAAATTCTGAAACATGATAAATACCCGAAGGATTTTGATTTCGGGGGAGCAAAGATACGCCAAAATATGGGAAAATACGGGATTTGAGGCCGTTTTTTACCCCTGCAATAGGTTGATTTTCAAATGCCCGCCGGGATATTTTTTGAGCGATGTTGAAAAATATGCAGTATTATTTTTACAAAAATACTACCACGTAAAAGTCTTTTCTCACTACTTTTAGGCGAATTTCTAATCAACAATTGTTATGATCACACCGATCTTGATTCAACTCTTTGAAGAAGGGCTTACGAAACTCGCAGATGAAATCAATCAGTATCCCGATGATGCCAGCTTATGGATCCCGTTGGAAGGAATCAGCAATCCCGGTGGAAATCTTTGCTTACACCTGAATGGCAACCTGCAGCATTTCCTGGGCGCCGTGCTGAATGATTCCGGTTATGTGAGGAACCGCGATGCTGAATTTTCATTGAAGAATATCTCCAAAAAGAAATTGCTCGATGAAGTGGAAGCAACCAGGATGAATGTTCGCGACACACTGGAACAACTGAGCAAGAAAACTCTGGAAAAAGATTATCCGATCCAGGTGTTGGGTGAACCCAGGTCCACTGAACATTTCCTGGTATACCTGCTGGCGCATCTGAACTATCATATCGGACAGATCAATTACCACAGGAGACTGGCAACTGCGAAAGTAGCTGCTCCGCAGGCATAAACTTATGTACAGAAGGTGAACGGGGCCGAGGCTTCGTTCACTTTTTTTTATTCCTGTTTTGCGGTTTATGCTTTTGGGCTCATTTGCTTTGCAGCTGATTCGACTGAAACGGTTTTAACGGCTGTAACGACGATGGGGATATAAAAGGCGGGCTGTGAAATGTACCACCGCGGGAGAATATAAGTTGAGCTGTGGGATGGAGAGATGGGCCTGGGATCTTTGCCAGGCTGTATCGCTTACATTTGCAAGGCCCGGCTTTTATATCCCGCATCGCCTCCTGGTTGAAGGTGCAGCAACTTAACCGCAACTATTGGCGGAGAGGAATGATTACTGCTATCAAATCATTTCAGAAACCGCAGAGTCCCGCTTTGCGTTGTATGATGGAGCTCAATTACAACAGGATTTCTTCATTTGTATCGGAAGACTGCTCTGTTTTGCTTTGCCTCCCTGCATTTTGTTGTTTTGTTTTACCAATTGCAAGAGTAAATGCAGATCGCAGCTATTTCAATTGAGCGGCAATAAATCCGCTGGTCCAGGCATGTTGAAAATTGAAACCGCCGGTAATACCATCTACGTCGAGGATCTCACCCGCGAAATATAGTCCCGGCACCAGTTTGCTTTGCATGGTGCTGGCATCCACTTCGGATAAGCGTATACCCCCTGCCGTTACAAACTCTTCCTTGAATGTGGTTTTGCCACTTACGTTATGTTCCTGCGCACAACAGTTTTTGATCAGCTTGTTTTGTTCTTTTGAAGGAAGGTCAGCCCATCGCAGGTCAGGCTTTATGTCCGATTGTTGCAATAGATATTCCCAGAGTCTTTGCGGCAACTGGAAGGGATTCTTATGACCGATTTTTTGTGCGGCCAGTTCAAAACGATGGTATTGCAATTCCTCGCGGAAACTATTCTCATTGAACTGCGGTAACCAGTTCACCATTACCGTGAATTTGTATTCTTTTTCCGCGAGCTCCCTGGCTCCCCATGCGGATAGTTTCAGCACTGCCGGACCACTCATTCCCCAATGCGTGATCAGCAGTGGGCCTGAAGAATTCAGCTTACTACCGGAGATCCTTAGCTGTGCTTCAGGAACAGAAACACCCATCAGTTCCACGATCGGGTTTCCCGGCATATTGAATGTGAACAAAGAAGGTACAGGCACTTCAATAGTATGTCCCAACTGCTGCAACCAGGCAAACATAGAGGTCTTTGGAAAACCACCACAGGCCACACATACAGCATCTGCTTCAAAGATCTTTCCATCGGCCGACTTCAACTGGAACCTGCCTCGCTCCGCCGCATCACCATCTTTATTCACCAAAATCTCTTTCACATCCGTATTCATCCACAATTCCACTTCATACCTGTTCAGTTCTGCAATGAGGCAATCGATGATCGTCTGCGAAGAGTCAGTAACAGGGAACATCCTGTTATCTGCTTCTGCTTTGAGTTCCACGCCTCTCTCCTTAAACCAGGCAATGGTATCCGTGGTAAAAAAATGATGAAAAGCGCGTTTCACAAAATTCCCTCCCCGCGGATATTTCTTCACCATTTCGCTGATAGAGTCACACTGGTGTGTAACATTACATCTTCCACCACCAGACACTTTCACTTTCGATAATACTTTGGAACTTTTCTCCAGCAACACCACCTTCAATCCCGGATGTAATCTCGCAGCATTCACTGCACAGAAGAAACCTGCTGCACCTCCTCCAATTACGATCAGTTGTTTAGCGCTCAATTAATCTCAATATTTAAAACAGAAAAAAAAGAATTCAGAAAAATCAAAAAAAGAGAATTCAAAAATTTATCAGAGCTACAAATCCACAAGCACCGCAGTACCCATTGATCACGCTGACGCACCCGTTACCTCTCTCCCTCCTCAGTCTGATGAAGCATCATCTCAGGGTGCCCGGGGCGAAGCGGAATATGAAAGAAGGGCCTTGCAAACGCAAGCGAAAAAGTCCAGCCCTGATCCACAGCCCCATCCCACCAACCAACAGCTCATCAAACAAACAATAGCGCCGGTGCGTTTCACAGCCCACCTTTCATATCCGCTTCGCCCAACCCAAACAAATCAAAAAACAAAAAGCGCCGAAACCAGCGCTTTCTAAAATTTATGAAACCACTACTCTATCTTTCTTCAACTCCGCATTCGCATTCTCCGCCGCTTCAATGATGCTGTAATCAGACAATATATCCGCCTTTCCTTTCATTACGGCCACATCATGCTCAAAATGCACAGAACATTTATTGTCTTTGGTGCGGATGGTCCAGCCATCATCTTCCGTATAAACATCTTTTACGCCGAGATTGATCATAGGCTCGATGGCAATCACAGTACCTTCTTTGAGTTTGGACCCGGTCCCGCGTTTACCATAGTTGGGCACTTGCGGATCTTCGTGCATTTTTCTGCCGAGACCATGCCCAACCAGTTCACGTACTACGCCATATCCGTATTGTTTTTCGGTATGTTCCTGGATGGCGCTGCCGATATCGCCAACCCGGTTGCCGGCAACTGCTTTCTCAATGCCTTTGTAGAGAGATTCCTTGGTTACGCGGATGAGCTGCATCAGTTCTTCGCGAACGTCGCCGATTGCAAAGGTGTAGGCATGATCTCCGTGAAATCCGTTTTTGTATACGCCAACATCCACGGAAATGATATCGCCATCTCTCAGTTCTGTTTTATTGGGGAAGCCGTGTACCACTACATCATTGACAGAGGTGCAGCTATTGAAGGGATAGCCGTGAAATCCGAGGAATGAGGGAACTGCATCGAAACTGCGGATGATCTCTCCCACTTTCTGATCGATCTGCAGGGTGGTTACGCCGGGTCTCAGCATGGAAGCTATTTCCGTGAGGGTTTGACTTACCAGGCGGGCGCTGATGCGCATCAGCTCAATTTCTTCCCTTGACTTGATATGGACCATATTATTGAACTTCTTTTTGATATTATTCTTTTAAAACAAAACCTGACAACTGATGGTTCAGTTGTCAGGTTTGCTATGCGAAAATAGAATATTTTACATAGATGATGCCGGGGAAACGGTTTGACGTCCCTGGATACGGCCGCTCTTCATCAGACCATCGTACTGACGCATCAGCAGCTGGGTCTCGATTTGCTGGAGGGTATCGAGGATTACGCCTACCATGATCAGCAGGGATGTACCACCGAAGAAGGTAGAGAATCCGGGCTGGATACCGAGGCGTTGTGCAAAACCGGGGAGGATACCAACCACGGCCAGCAGAACTGCGCCGGGGAGGGTGATCTTATCCATTACGGAACCGATATAATCTGCTGTAGGCTGACCTGGTTTAACACCGGGGATGAAGCCGTTGTTACGTTTGAGGTCATCAGCAATTTGTTTCGGGTTGAAGATAAGCGCTGTGTACAGGAAGGTGAAACCGATCACCATTATAGCGTATACCAGCATGTACCAGTAGTTGCTGTGATCGCTGAACACTTTTGCCACGCCCTTGGTGGTTTCGAAACCGCTGAGGAGTGTGGGAAGGAACATGATCGCCTGGGCAAAGATGATAGGCATTACACCGGCGCTGTTCACCTTCATGGGAAGGAACTGGCGGGCGCCCCCGAACTGGCGGTTACCAACAATCTGTTTTGCATATTGAACAGGGATCTTGCGAACGCCCTGGATGAGAACGATCAGACCCATGATGATAGCAACAAGTACAGCGAGCATGATCACGAAATACAGCAGACCGGCGCCGCCTTTGGCTGATTGAGCACCCCACTCCTGCCAGATGGATTGCGGCAGACGGGCGAGGATACCAACCATGATCACAACGGAAGAACCGTTGCCAAGTCCTTTATCAGTGATCCTTTCAGACAGCCACATTACGAATAATGTGCCACCGGTAAGGATAACGGTAGTGGATATGCGGAACAGGTCCCTGAATGCGGGGATCATTGCCGGGCCATTTGTTTGATACAGGTAAGACACGTATGCGTTTGCCTGTAGGATAGTAACAAATACGGCGAGGTAACGGGTGTATTGGTTGATCTTCTTTCTTCCGCTTTCTCCTTCTTTCTGTAATTTCTGGAAAGGCGGATAAAGAATGGTCATCAGCTGCATGAAGATTGATGCAGAGATATAGGGCATGATACCCAAAGCAAGGATAGAAGCTTGAGAGAAGGCGCCACCGGCAAATGCATCGATCAGACCGATGATACCGGTTCCGCTACCTGCAGTATTGATCAGCGTAGGGTTCATACCTGGCAATACGATATGCGTACCCAGGCGATAAACGGCTACCAGGGTAAGAGTCACCAGAATTTTACTCCTCAGTTCCTCAATACTCCAGATATTCTTAAGGGTTTGTATGAACTTTTTCACGAAACGCAGATGTTTAAGATGATGCCTTTTGTTGAAAACCAGAAACAGGTTTGCCAAAAAGAACTTTAGTTGCAAACCTGTCTCTTTTTGAGCGATCAATTTAAGTGAATAAAATCGATCCACAAAAAAGACGCATGATAAATGCGTCTTGCAATGTACGAATTACTTTAAAACTTCCACGGTTCCGCCTGCAGCTTCGATGGCAGCTTTGGCTTTTTCGCTTACGGCATTCACCTTGAAATGCAATTTGGTCTTGATTTCACCATTACCGAGGATCTTAACGAGATCGGTACGGCTAACGAGTCCATTTATGTACAGGTTCTCCATGGAGAACTCCTGCAGTTCATATTTTTCAACCAGGGTTTCAACCTGACCGAGGTTAAACACTTTGTATTCAACACGGTTGATATTGTTGAATCCGCGTTTGGGGATACGGCGCTGGATCGGCATCTGACCACCTTCGTGGGCATTTTTGCGTTGGTAACCTGCGCGGCTCTGACCACCCTTGTTACCTTTGGTAGAAGTGCCACCTTTACCTGAAGCTTCACCACGACCTAATCTTTTTTCTCTATGCGTAGCCCCTTTTGCGGGCCTGATTTCATGTAATTTCATTGTAATTGATTTTTACTCAACGGGGAATCTCCCCTCGCTTTATTGAATTCAGAAAAATTATGCTTCTTCCACTTTCACCAGGTGGGTAACCTTGCGGATCATACCCAGGATCTGAGGAGTAGCTTCTACTTCTTTGGTAACATTGAGCTTGTTCAGTCCCAGTGCTTTCAGAGTCAGTTTCTGACGCTCGGGCCTGTCAATCGCACTCTTTACCTGTGTTATTTTCAACTTTGCCATTGTTATAAGAATTTCGGGATGCAAAATTAACCATTAAAAACCTTCTTCAGGTTCAGCCTGCGGGTCTTAGCCACAGTGATCGGCTCACGGAGCATGGCAAGGGCCAGCACAGTGGCTTTAACCACGTTGTGAGGATTGGCAGAACCGAGAGATTTGGCCAGAACGTCGGTGATACCGGCGCTTTCCAGCACAGCACGCATGCTACCTCCGGCGATCACACCAGTACCGTGGGCGGCTGGTTTGATCAGCACTTTCGCAGCGCCGTCTTTAGCCAGCTGGTCGTGAGGAATAGTACCTTTCATTACAGGCACTTTGATCAGGTTTTTCTTGGCATCCTCGATACCCTTGGTGATTGCCTCCTGAACTTCCTTGGCTTTACCCAGACCATGACCTACCACACCATTTTCGTTACCAACCACAACCAGGGCAGAGAAGCTGAATGCGCGACCGCCTTTAGTAGTTTTTACAACACGGTTAATGGCTACTACCTTTTCTTTCAACTCAAGGTCACCGGCTTTAACTCTGTTTAAATTAACTTTTGCCATTATTGCTATTTGAGATATGAAATTTGAATGTTAATTAGAATTGTAAACCACCTTCACGGGCGCCGTCAGCTACGCTTTTTACGCGGCCATGGTAGAGGTTCCCACCGCGGTCGAATACCACTTTGCTGATTCCCAATTCTGTTGCTTTGCGTGCAATTGCCTGACCTACCAGCTTGCTCTTTTCAGATTTTGTACCTTTCTGAGCAGCAATGTCTTTATCTTTTGAAGAAGCAGATGCCAGTGTTTTGCCTTCATTGTCGTCAATCAGTTGAACGTAGATGTCTGCGTTACTTCTGAAAACTGACAGTCTGGGTTTACCAGCAACACCGGAAACCTTTTTACGGATCCTGTAACGGATCTTTTGCTTCTTTTCAGCTTTAATGTTCATGACTTTTATTTTATATCCCCCCGATACTGCCGGGGGGATCTTTTTATTTCAAATTATTTACCAGCAGCTTTACCAGCCTTACGACGGATAACTTCGCCAACATACTTAACACCTTTTCCTTTGTAAGGCTCAGGTTTGCGGAGGCTGCGGAGTTTGGCGGCTACCTGCCCGATCAGTTGTTTGTCGATACCTTCGAGGGTGATCAGAGGGTTCTGACCTTTCTCCTGGGCAGTAGCTACTTTGAGTTCAGAAGGAACTTCAAAGATGATATTGTGAGAGTAACCGAGAGACAGGTCCAGCAGGTTACCCTGGTTGGAGGCTTTATAACCTACACCCACCAGTTCCAGCTTTTTAGTGAAGCCTTCAGTTACACCTTTTACCAGGTTGTTCACCAGTGCGCGGTACAGACCGTGCATAGCGCGGTGACGGATCTGGTCGGTAGGACGTGTGAAATTAACCTCACCATCCTTGATCTCTACAGTAATATCCCTGTCGATGGCTTGTTTCAGTTCGCCTTTAGGGCCTTTCACGGTGAGCACATTATCCTTACCTAAGGTAGCAGTAACACCTGCGGGAAGCGTTACCGGTTGTTTACCTATACGAGACATAGTTGATTTTTTTAATAGTTGTTTAAATCCCGGGATGAAAGTGTTCAGTTCCGTATAGAAAACTTAATTGTCAGTCATCCCTTTTGCCCCCACCGTTTGGTTTGGGGCTGCAAATATAGAGAAATATAGAAAGGGAGCGGCATATTCTGGCACTCCCCCTGAAAATTGTCTAGTAAACGTAGCAGAGAACTTCTCCACCAACGTTGTTCAGCTTAGCCTGCTTGTCTGTCATCACACCGCGGCTGGTGCTCACGATAGCGATACCGAGACCATTCTTCACACGTTTGAATTCAGCAGGGCTAGCGTACTGACGCAGACCAGGGCGGCTGATTCTTTCCAGTGATTTGATAGCTGGTTCTTTGCTGTTGGGATCATACTTCAGGGCGATCTTGATCACACCTTGTTTGTTATCATCCTCAAATTTATATTTCAGGATATAGCCTTGATCGTACAGGATCTCGGTCATACGCTTTTTCAGATTAGAGGCGGGGATCTCCACGATCCTGTGGCCTGCCATCTGCGCATTACGGATTCTGGTCAGAAAATCTGCTATAGGATCAGTTACCATTTGTATTTGAATTAAACTGTTCTAAATTTTGTTAATAGGATCATACCGGCAAGGGATAGTTGCCCCACCCGGCAGATATCTTATTGTAATTACCAGGAAGCTTTTGTAACTCCCGGAATTTTGCCATTTAAAGCCATCTCACGGAAAGTCACCCTGGAAATACCGAAGTAGCGCATGTAGCCTTTAGGACGGCCGGTTAACTGACAACGGTTTTTCAGACGAACTTTAGAAGAGTTCTTTGGGAGCTCATCCAGCTTCTGCCACTCACCGGCAGCTTTCAGTTCAGCACGTTTTTCAGCGTACTGAGCTACCATGCGTTCTCTCTTTCTTTGTCTGGCTTTTACTGACTCTTTTGCCATAATTGAATTATTTCGAATTTAATTACTGATTGTCTTTTCTGATATTCTTGAACGGCATGCCCAGTTCTTTCAGGAGCTCGTAAGCTTCTTCGTTGGTGCCTGCAGTTGTAACGAATGTGATATCCAGACCTGTGATCTTGTTTACCTTGTCGATATCGATCTCAGGGAAGATGATCTGTTCAGTAACACCCAGTGTGTAGTTACCACGGCCGTCGAATGCTTTATCATTCACGCCCTTGAAGTCACGTACACGTGGGAGCGCAGTGGCGATCAGCCTGTCCAGGAATTCATACATCTTCACACCGCGGAGTGTAACTCTTGCGCCGATGGGCATAGCCTTACGGAGTTTGAAGTTGGAGATGTCTTTCTTGGAGAGGGTAGCCACCGCTTTCTGGCCGGTGATATTGGTCAGTTCGTCGATGGCGATATCCACCAGTTTCTTATCGGTAACAGCGCCGTTCACACCGCGGTTCAGGCAGATCTTCTCCAGTTTGGGAACCTGCATAACCGTGCCGTAGCTGAAACGTTTCATGAGGGCAGGTACAACATCTTTTTTGTACTTGTCTGCTAACCTCGGAGTATATTTTGTTGTGCTCATGATCTGTAAAGTTTATCCTTTATGTATCGGCCCTGCCCGGACTTTTGCCATCAGCCCTTGCAGGGGATGAGAGCCGGCGGACAGATTAATTATTTAATGACTTCACCGGATTTTTTGGTAACGCGAACGAGTTTACCGTTTTCGCGTGTACGTTTGATTCGGCTACCCTCACCTTTTTTAGCGTCCCACAGCATCACATTGGAGATGTGGATAGCAGCTTCGCGCTTAACGATACCGCCTTTGGTATTACGCGCAGAAGGCTTGGTGTGTCTGGTAACGATGTTAACGCCTTCAACCAGTACGCGCTCTTTGTCCGGAAAAACTTCCAGCACTTTGCGGGGCTTGGTAGCATCTTTATCGTCGCCGGCAATCACAACCACTGTGTCGCCTTTTTTGATATTAAACTTAGGTTTGAATCTGTTGCTCATTTTCTTATGCTTTATCTCGTATGAGAATATTGTTCATCATGATCGGCATCACACGGGTGATGGCGAAAACTCTGCTTAGAGTACTTCGGGGGCCAGTGAAATGATCTTCATGTAACCCTTGTCGCGCAGCTCACGGGCAACGGGTCCGAAGATACGGGTACCGCGTGGCTCGTCAGAAGCGTTGAGAAGTACAACAGCGTTGTCGTCGAAACGGATATAAGAACCGTCTTTACGGCGGAGTTTATTTTTGGTGCGAACGATAACCGCCTTCACAACAGTACCTTTTTTGATACCGCCTGCAGGGATCGCATCCTTCACCGTTACTACGATCTTATCGCCGATCTTTGCATAGTCCTGTCCGCTGTTACCCAGCACACGAATGCACAATACTTCTTTGGCGCCACTATTATCAGCTACGTTTAATCTGCTTTCTTGCTGAATCATTGTTTTAGCTTTTAGCTTCTAGCTATACGGCATTGCCGCCAACAGCTAATGATAAAATTATTATTGAAGGTGTCAGCTACGCTAATCGCCAATAGCTAACTGCTTTACTACTTCGCTTTCTCCACCACTTCTACCAGTCTCCAGCGCTTAGTTTTGCTCAGGGGGCGGGTTTCCATGATTACCACTACATCCCCTATTGTGCACTCCTGCTTTTCGTCGTGTGCATGGAACTTCGTAGTTTTCTTTACGAACTTACCGTAAATAGGGTGTTTTACTTTTCTTTCTACGGCAACAGTGATAGTCTTTACCATTTTATTGCTGGTAACTACTCCTGTTCTTGTTTTCCGCAAATTTCTTTCAGCCATTTTGATAATTTGAAAGTTTGATTGTTTTGAATTTGAAAACCTCACAGATCCTTCTCTCCGATCACTTTTTCAAATCACACATATTATTAAGCCTGTTGAGACTTCTGGGTCAGCAGGGTCTTCAGGCGTGCAATATCCTTACGGAGACTGCGGATGCTCATGGGATTCTCCAGGGGAGAAATAGCGTGAGCGAATTCCAGCTTTTTCAGACGAAGTTCGTCTTCCTGGATCCTGGCTTTCAGATCTGATGCGCTCAGGTCCTGCAGGCTTTTTACGAATTCTATTTTCTTAGACATGATACTCGGTTTGAGAATTTGAAGATTTGATTTCTGAAGCAGTTGCTATTTGCAACACCCAATAATCAAATTATGCTTGATAGTCTCTGCGAACAATGAACTTGGTCTTGATCGGCAGTTTTTGTGCCGCCAGTTCCAGTGCATCTTTTGCAACCTGGAGACTAACGCCATCAGCTTCGAACAGGATACGACCTGGTTCAACTACAGCAGCCCAGAATTCAGGGTTACCTTTACCTTTACCCATCCTCACTTCAAGCGGTTTGCGGGTAACAGGTTTATCAGGGAAAATACGGATCCACACATTACCCTCACGCTTCATGGCACGTGTCATTGCCTGACGGGCGGCTTCGATCTGACGGTTGGTTAACCAGATAGGTTCGAGGGCCTTCAAAGCGAATGAACCAAAAGCGATGGAAGAACCACGCTTGGCCACTTCCCGGATGCGTCCTTTCTGCGCTTTCCTGTGTTTCGTTCTTTTAGGCTGTAACATTTATAAACAATTTGAAAATTTGTGAATTGGTTATCTGAAGGTCCCTTTTATCAGGGCATCCTTCAAATTTGCCCTTTTGCTAAGATTACGCTTTCCTGTTGTCGCGACGCTGACCACCGCCACCGCGGTTGTCTCTTCCACCACCGCGACGGTCACCACCTCCACGACGATCGTCACGACGATCACCATGATGTGAGCGGCCACCTTCCTGGCGGTTATCGCCTTCACCCTTTCCACTTACGAAGTTGGGGTTCAGGTCTCTCTTACCAAGTACTTCACCTTTACAGATCCATACCTTGATACCGATCTTTCCGTAAACAGTCAGTGCAAATACGTTAGCATAGTCGATGTCCATACGCAGGGTATGCAATGGAGTACGACCTTGTTTGATCTCTTCCGTACGGGCGATTTCCGCGCCACCGAGACGGCCGCTAACTTTGATCTTGATACCTTCAGCACCCATGCGGAGAGCGGAAGCGATCGCCATCTTGATAGCTCTTTTATAGTTGATACGGTTTTCGATCTGACGGGCAATGGTATCGCCAACGATCATGGCATCGAGCTCAGGGCGACGGATCTCGAGGATGTTGATCTGAACATCTTCTTTACCGGTCAGCTTTTTCAGCTCTTCCTTGATACGGTCTACTTCGCCACCGCCTTTACCTATGATGATACCTGGCTTGGAGGTATGGATCGTTACGATCAGCTTGTTGAGTGTGCGCTCGATCACGATCTTGGAAATTCCTCCCTTGTTGATACGGGCATTCAGATAAGTTCTGATCTTGTTATCCTCGATCAACTTGGTAGAAAAATCTTTTTTGTTACCATACCAGTTAGATTCCCAACCACGGATGATTCCTAACCTGGCACCAATAGGATTTGTTTTCTGACCCATTTATTAGAATTTGAAAATTTGATAATTTGTTGACCTGTACTCCACCGCTCTCTCAGCACTGACCTTACAGATCATTTTTTGTTAGTTTTTAGCATCTACAATGATCGTCACGTGATTGCTGCGCTTGCGAAGGCGGTAAGCTCTTCCCTGCGGAGCAGGTAACATCCTTTTCAGGGTGCGGGCGCCATCAACGAAGATTGTTTTTACTACCAGGTTGGCATCTGCTGCACTTTGTCCTTCATTCTTCTGCTCCCAGTTGTTCACAGCACTTTTCAGCAATTTGTATAATGGCGTAGAAGAGTGTTGCGGATGATGCTCCAGCAATGCCAGTGCTTTTTCTGCTGCCATGCCACGGATCTCGTCTGCGAGCAAACGCATTCTGCGAGGAGATGTGGGATAATTTCTAAGTTTAGCTACTGCTTCCATTGTAATTCTTGTTTCTGGTTCCCGGTTACCGGTTTCCTGTTATTCACCAGGTAACCCGCAACCAGTAACTATTTTGATTAAGCTACTTTTTTACTTGAGTGTCCTTTGAAGTTGCGCGTAGGTGCAAACTCTCCCAGTTTATGACCAACCATGAACTCAGTCACGTATACGGGAATGAATTTATTACCATTGTGCACAGCCAGTGTGTGTCCTACAAAATCAGGAGTGATGGTAGAACGACGGCTCCACGTCTTGATCACACCTTTTTTGGATTTACCTTCATTGATCGCCAGAACTTTTTGTTCCAGCCTGGCAGCAACATAAGGACCTTTTTTTATCGAACGAGCCATAGTGCGTTAATTTGAATTTGAGAATTTTACTTTGCTAATTTTTTACCGTTCTTACGCTGGATGATCAGCTTATCGCTTCCCTTTCCACGTGTACGAGTTTTCAGACCCTTAGCATATTTGCCGGTTCTGCTGCGTGGGTGTCCACCGGAAGCGCGGCCCTCACCACCACCCATCGGGTGATCCACAGGGTTCATCGCAACACCACGGTTTCTTGGGCGGATGCCTTTCCAACGGTTACGACCAGCCTTACCCATCATCTCGAGGTTGTGATCGCCATTGCTCACGATACCTACGGTAGCGTAGCAGTTGATCAGCACCTTTCTCAGTTCACCGGAAGGCATTTTCAAAACTGCATATTTCTCTTCCTTGTTGGCCAGTTGTGCAGAAGTACCTGCAGAACGAACCAGTTTACCACCCTGACCAGGTTGCATCTCGATATTGTGGATGTTGGTACCAAGTGGCATGTTCTTCATCTGAAGCGCATTGCCAACTTCAGGAGCAACAGCGTCTCCGCTAACTACGGTTGCGCCTACCTGTAAGCCCTGGGGCGCCAGGATATATCTTTTCTCACCATCTGCATAGTTCAGCAGGGCGATGAATGCTGTGCGGTTTGGATCGTACTCGATAGAAGCAACAGTGGCGGGAACGCCATTCTTGTTTCTCTTGAAGTCGATCTTACGATACATCTTTTTGTTACCTCCACCGATATAGCGCATAGACCTGCGGCCTTGCACGTTACGTCCGCCTGTGTTCTTTGCAGCTTCCAGGAGAGACTTTTCAGGTTCGTTGGTAGTGATCTCAGCATACGCATTCCCAATTCTCCAACGGGTACCTGCGGTGATCGGTTTGTATTTCTTAAGTGCCATTTGTTGTTACTTATAACAGTTTAAAAATCTTTTGTCAATACTTTGCGGCGTTTGACGCGCCATTCCTGATACTATATAATTAGATATTACCGTACAGGTCGATTGCTTCACCTTCAGCTACAGTGATGTAAGCTTTCTTGTAAGCGGGTTTTACACCAGAGATGAAACCAGCTTTAGTGAAGCGGTTCTTTGCTTTTCCCGGAACTACGATGGTGTTCACATCAATCACGTTCACGCCGTAGAAATCCTGGATCGCTTTCTTGATCTCCAGTTTATTGGCCTTACGATTTACACGAAAAGCATAAGTTCTCCTGGCATCAGTGAGCTTATTGCTCTTTTCGGTAACGATCGGTTTTATCAACACTTCTGAGAGTTTCATATAACTCAAATTTGTAATAATTAGACAATTGGTGAAATCCGGGGACTACCGGTTTTCATTAAGCTTCTGCTACTGCTTCTTCTTCGCTGAAGAGTTTGGCAGTGGTTTCAGTCATAACCAGTACGCCCGCGTTCACGAGATCGTAAGTGTTCATGTCTGAGATCAGTGTACCTTCTACCCTTGGCAGGTTGCGCAGGCTCAGGTATACATTATCGTTATACTCAGGCAGGATAACCAGGGCTTTCTTGCCATCGATATTCAGCGCTTTCAGCGCATCAACGAAAGTTTTTGTTTTGGGAGCGTCGAAGCTCAGGTCTTCCACGATCACGATAGCATTCTCTTTTGCTTTGTAAGCAAGTGCGCTTACTTTGGCCAGGTCCTTCACTTTACGGTTCAGTTTGAAATCGTAATCGCGGGGCTTGGGTCCGAAGATAGTACCACCACCTTTGTACAGGGGGTTACGGAGGTTACCTTTACGGGAACCACCAGTTCCTTTCTGACGGTGCAGCTTCTTGCTGGAACCTTTCACTTCCAGACGGGTTTTCACCTTGTGTGTGCCCTGACGCTGAGCAGCCAGGAATTGTTTAACGGCCAGGTAGATCACGTGATCGTTCGGCTCGATTCCGAAGATATCATCGGGGAGCTCAACTGAGCGACCTGTTTTCTGACCTTTTATGCTTAATACATCTAATTGCATCTTACTTGTTTTGTGACCCATCGGGTCTGTTCATCAGTTAATGTTATTTCTGAACAAATACAACGGCTCCAATGTGACCGGGTACTGAACCGCTCACGAGGATATAATTCTTTTCAGGGAAGATCTTCACCACTTTCAGTCCTTTCACTTTCACCCTGTCGCCACCCATACGGCCTGCCATACGCATGCCTTTGAATACGCGTGAAGCGTCAGAAGAGTTACCGATAGAACCCGGAGCGCGCTGGCGGTCGTGCTGACCGTGTGATTGTTCACCAACACCACTGAATCCATGACGTTTAACTACCCCCTGGAAACCTTTACCTTTTGAAGTACCAACCACGTCAACGGTTTCGCCTTCAGTAAAGATGTCTACAGAGATAGTTTCACCTAATGCTTTTTCGAGAGAATAGTCGCGGAATTCTTTAACGACCTTTTTGGCGGGAGTATTTGCCTTAGCGAAGTGATTTTTTTCGGCGGCAATTGTGTGCTTTTCTTTTTTGTCGCCGTAAGCTATTTGCACTGCACTGTACCCATCGGTATCTTTTGTTTTAACCTGGGTAACCACGCAGGGACCAGCTTCAATGATGGTGCAAGAAGTTTGCTTACCATCGGGACTGAAGATGCTGGTCATCCCGACCTTTTTTCCAATAATTCCTTTCATCGTTTTTAATTTATGCCTTCGAAAGGTTGAAGAGACAGTTGATGACGGATGACCATCAGGACTTCAATCCCCGTTTGCTACCGACCTTTTCCGTTATTCACCGAAGCTGCCTGATCCGGAGATCTGCCGTTTGCTTCGTTCATCCCTTTCCGGGATGCCCGCTGTTGCCTTTCTGTTAGGAAGCCTCTCTGAGGCATATGGCTCGGCGGGTGATGGAAGTACCGATAGTAAACTAACCTCGAAGGGCTAGTTCATATTTAAATGTTTTCACTCGAACAGTTCCCGGAGGAACCGCAATTTTTTTATTTACCCAGCGCTGCTTTATCAGCCGTTTCACCGGCCAGGTTTGCAGAATAGGTTGGAAAGAGCTATGAAAAAAACCTTGTCAGGGTCCTGGGAACCAGACAAGGTCTCTTAAAAATTTTACGCTTTGATCTCAACTTCTACGCCGGAGGGCAGATCGAGTTTGCTGAGCGCATCTACTGTACGGCTGCTGGAAGTATAAATGTCCAGGAGGCGTTTGTGCGTGCAGAGCTGGAATTGCTCACGGCTCTTCTTATTCACGTGTGGTGAACGCAGAACTGTAAAGATCTTTTTCCTTGTAGGTAAAGGAATAGGGCCTGTTACTACAGCGCCGGTGCTACGCACAGTCTTCACGATCTTCTCTGCTGATTTGTCAACCAGGTTGTGATCGTATGATTGCAATTTGATTCTGATTCGTTGAGACATATTCCAAAACCCATTTTTCGATGGGGATGCAAAGGTAAGGGCTAGTTTCTTTATTAACAAAAGAATTGACAAAAACTTTTGCTCCCATCCATTAAAAAAGAGCGGCAAAGTTAGTCATTTTAACCAACTTTGCCGCGATTATCTTCCTATTTCATTGGAATTCAGGAAGTAAATAAGAGTCTCCTGAAGCAGGTTGTTCGTCTTTTTTTCTAATTATTTTTATCTTTTTCGTCTGCAGCATTCCATGCCGACATCCCGGCAACAATCAAAACGCTCCCAACAATCACGCCTGCCACTACACTGGTTACATTGGTAAGCTTCTCCAGATAAGGACGGTCAGCTCCTGCTTTGATATTCCCTGTTCTGGTAATACCCGCAACATAAAAGGCGTGCTGAAGTATTACCGGCTCTCCGCCATCCTCAGGCTCAAGCGTCAGATATGTTCTGAACCGCAATAAAGACTCATCCTCGTTAAAACTCAGTTCTCGTACCCGGACTTTACTATTATCTTCCAATACCACTGTTTTCTTTGTATAGTCTTCAAGAGGGATTTTATACCAACCACCAGTTACTTTAAGCAACTCCCTCGTCACAAAGGAACGGGGTGGAATTTGCTGCTTTTCCACAGGCAGGCTCGTTACTGCAGTAAAATTGGTGCCGCCAGTAGCTATCTCACTATTTAGTTTAAGTGTTTCAGACCTCGCGGCCCCAGCGGTAACAGCCGCATCAGGAACCAGGCTTACAGCTTCATCGTTAATTACAACAGATGATTTTTTCCAATTGACAGTTAATGCTTTGTCATGCTTATTTATAATTTTCATTCCAAGTATGATTCCCTCTCCTTTTAAGTCATAGATTGTGACCACACTATCATTTTCAGCGACGAATTGTCCACCCGCATTTTTTTGAATACCGGCACTTGAACTGCTTATAGTAAGATATTGAAAACGAGTGCAACTAGCCATTAGTAACATGAGCGCAAAAGTGGATATTAATCCATTCATGATCAGGAATTTAGGTTGGTTAATTAAACCCTCAAATTAGCACTCGTTCCAAACTCGTTCTGTTAAGAGTTTACCAATTGATAAATCTTTAAACAGATGGCTGTTACCGGGCGCCGGGCGGACAATACTGCTTCAGGAAATTAGTATACATCGTTGCCAGGTGCAGGAATGTGCCCTCTCCTTCCGCCAGGCTATGTGTGCGGTTGGGGTAGCTCATCAACTGGAATTGTTTATTGTGTTTCACCAGTTCATTGATCAGCATTTCGGCATTATTGTAATGCACATTGTCGTCGGCAGTGCCGTGGATGTACAGCAGATGTCCTTTCAGGTTCTTTGCATAAGTGAGAGGCGAACCAGCCAGGTAATCCGCTTTGTTCTCTTCAGGCAGGCCCATATATCTTTCTTCGTAGATATTGTCGTACGTATGCAGATTGGAAATAGCCGCAACTGAGATCCCCGTTTTATAAATATCAGGATACTGGAACATCAGGTTGAGCGTGGCAGAACCGCCGCCGCTCCAACCCCATACGGCAACTCGGCTGGTATCGATGAAATTCCATTTCAACACTTCGCGGGCTGCCGCGGCCTGGTCGCTGATGTTCAGTTGTCCGATCTTGCGATAGAGTGATTTTCTCCAGGCGCGACCTTTCGGAACAGGTGTGCCGCGGTTATCGATAGAGATATAGATGTAGCCGTCTTTGGTCATGTCGCCGGCATAAAGGAAATTGCGGCCTACCCCCCACTGGTCTTTCACGTTCTGTCCCCACGGTTCTGTATATACGTAAAATACTACAGGGTATTTTTTGCTGGCATCGAAGTTCTGCGGCTTCACCATCCAGCCATCCATTTCCACGCCTTCGGCAGTTTTCACTTTGAAGAATTCAAGTTTGGATTTGCTTTTATCGGCTTTAGCCACATTGCTTTCGATCTTCGAAGCGCCATCCACAGGTTTATGGTCCTGCAGGGTGATCATTTCGGAAGTACCGGGTGTGTAGTAATTGGAGAATCCGTGTACGGCATACCTGGCATTGGGACTCACATCATAAGAGTGCATTCCCTGCTGGTTAGCGGGCGATAATCTTTCAGCAGTGCCTTTACCATCGATTGTAATCCGGTAAAGATATTTCTGCGTGCCGTTATCGGGAGAAGCCATGAAATAAACATAGCCTCCTTTTTCATCGATGCACACAATATCCATCACGTCGTAATTGCCTACTGTGATAAGGGTTTCCTTTCCGTTGCGACCAACCCTGTAGAGATGGCGCCAGCCGTCTTTTTCAGAAGGCCAGATGAATTCCTTTCCATTGTTGATCCAATCCCATCCACCCCAGATATAGTCCTCGTCCCAGAGCTGGATCACATCAATCCAGGCGGCATCTTTCTCATTATAGATGCTTTTTGAAACGCCGGTCTTTGTATCGCAGAGCAGGATATTGCTTTCATTTTGCCTGCGGTTCATGTGCTGCATGATCAGCTCATGGTTGCCGGCCCATTCAAGACGGGTCACATAGCTTTGCAATAATTTATCGTTAGGCACTTTCATCCAATTGGTCTTGGCGGAAGCAATATCCACCACACCGATCTTGAACGGAGAAGGCGCATCTCCTGCTATGGGATATTCAACGGGCACAGCCACGGGATAGATAGAATCGGTATTGTTGATCATCAGGTAATCCTTCGTGTTCTTGGCATCGATCTGCCAGAAAGCAATCTGACGGCTGTCCGGGCTCCATCTGAAGCCATCGCGGCAGAAGAACTCTTCTTCATACACCCAGTCGAAAGTTCCGTTGATCAGTTTGCGGCTGCCATCTGTAGTAAGCTTTTTGATGGCGCCGGTAGAAAGGTCTTCCACATAAATATTGAACTCGCTTACATAGGCCACTTTCTTTCCGTCCGGTGAGAATTTCGCGAACATGAGGCTGGATGCCGGGCGACCTTTGCCCAACTGTTTGAGACTGCCGGCTTTCTTGTCGTATACCCAATAGTTGCCTTTGGTATTCAGTCGCCACACTTTACGGGTATCGGTAAAGAGCAGGATCTTCTGATCATCTTCCGAGAAACTGAAGCTGGAAACATCCAGCACATTTTTTTGACTGGCCGGTGTCAGTTGGGCCTTGCTCATCACTACTACGGAAGGGCTCTGAGGCGCTATCTGAACGATCCCCTGCTTTTGGTCCAGCTCATAGTAACTGTTCCCGTCCTTTGCCCATTGCAGTTCCTGGGCCATGATAGCATTTACACTCAAAACGCCAATAGTTAGAACTATCAGTCTTTTAAAGGTTCTTTTCATATGCATTACCGGCAAAATTTTAGGGCTGGAAATTAAGATAAAAACACTGAAAACAGGTTATTCAAAGGAGGAACGGTAGTATGATAGTAGTGAGATAGTAGTGAAACAGTGCTTAAAACAGGCCTGATAGTACTGAGATAGTACTGAGATAGTACTATGACAGTACTGAGAGCCCGGCAAAAAATAGGCCTCCTGCCGATGCAGGAGGCCCGATACTTTGGAGGTTTAGTTCCAGGTATTAGCTACTAACTTCGAGCTTGTTTGGTGCGTTTCCGGTCGCACCAAAGGCGTAGTTAAGGGTACAAAGGAAATCAAATATGAAATGCGGCATCACTGCCTGTTTGCAGGTGTGGCGTTTGAATGGATAACTGTGCAGAAAACTATCATATCTGCAAAACAGAAATGCAGTTTTACACACAAAACCTTTCGATCCCTTTATTTCCTAATTTCGTGTCCGATTCAAGAGGGGTGCCTTTCAGGCTGAGAATATACCCTTTGAAGAAAGCTGCCCAACTGTTTTCTTCATCCACCTGATCCGGATAATGCCGGCGTAGGGAAAAAAAACAAATTATGAACATACAAGAATGGATCCGTCTGCTCTGGCAGCAGATCGGAGAAACGCCGCTGTTGCAATGGATTGCCGTATCGCTGGGCATTGCCGAGGTATTACTGGCCCGCGCCAATAAGATCTGGCTCTACCCTGCCGGTATCGGAGCTACCACACTTTCCGTTTTTATCCTTTTCGAAGCAGGACTTTATGCGGAATGCCTGCTCAACGGCTATTATATAGTGATGAGCATTTACGGCTGGTGGTATTGGGTGAAAAAGAAAGATAAACCCGCGGTGAAAGTGAGTTTCAGCAATTCGCAGGACTGGCTTGCCGTACTGCTGATCGTAGGGATCGGTTTTGCCGGACTGTATCTCTGCCTGCGATACTTCACGCCCAGTACTGTACCTGTTGCCGATGCTTTTGTGAGCGCCACCGCCTGGGCAGGCATGTGGTTACTCGCCCGCAGAAAAGTGGAAAACTGGATACTGCTCAATATCTCCAATGCCGTGGCGGTCCCCCTGCTCTTCCATAAACAATTACCCCTGTATGCCGGGCTTACGATATTTTTGTTCATCATTGCCGTACAGGGATATTTCAAATGGCGGAAAACAGCCAGACAAAACAAGGAAGAAGATAATTTCCTGATGCCATCAATCGAGTGAGTATGAATATTCCATTTTCTGACCTGATTGCAACGGAAGCAGCGGAAATGATCCGCAGTACGGCGGCAGCAGCCGAACAGTCCAATCAACTGCATCCTGCACAGCTGGAACTGGTCCTTCGCAACAACTGGTTCAATCTTTTTGTACCGAAAACAAATGGCGGACTTGAATTATCCTTTCCGGAAGCTTTGCAACTGGAGGAAGCCCTGGCCTGGGTGGATGGCAGTTTCGGCTGGACCGTAACGTTATGCAGTGGCGCCAATTTCTTCATAGGCTTCCTGGAGCCTGGCATAGCCGCAGAATTATTCAATAATCCAAAAGTCTGTTTCGCTGGTAGCGGCGCAGCAACAGGAACTGCTGAGCTGAAAGCCGATGGCTACCATATTGCCGGCAAGTGGAAATATGCAACCGGTGCTCCACATGCAACTGTTTTCACCTGCGTATGTAATCTGAAAGAGAACGGGGCGATATTGAAAGATGGGAACGGAATAGCTGCCACAGCTGCTTTCTGGTTATTTCCTTCTGAAGTGAAACTGCAGCACGACTGGAATATGATGGGCATGCGCGCCACGGCCAGTCTGAGTTTCGAAGCAGGCCCCATCGTTGTTCCTTCCAACCGCAGGTTTGAAATAGATCCTGCATACGCAGTGTTGCCTCAGGCAGTATATCGTTTTCCATTTTTACAATTCGCAGAAGCCACACTATGCGTAAATTTTTCAGGCATGGCCATGCGATTCCTGGAATTGTATTTCCTTCATACAGCGGAACCAGACAAAGCCGCTATCAAACTGCAACAGGAATTAATGGAGGCCAGGGATATTTTTTATGAGAAGATAAACAACAGTTGGACGAAACTTCTTCAGCAATCCCATATTCCGGACGGCTTACTAACGGATATCAGCAGGTGTAGCAGGGATTTATATGCAGTTTGTGGCAAGCTGATGCAGACTTTGTATCCTGCCATGGGGATGCAAGCAGCGGACAGCAGCACCGAAGCGAACAGGATCTGGCGGAATTTTCATACAGCCAGTCAGCATAAATTATTGCGGGATGCCTGAAGCAAAACAACCCCATCCATCATTCAAACACTAATCAGGCAAATCTATTGTATACAACTGATTGACAGCCGATTAGCAATATCAACTACCTGGCATAATTAACTAACAAAGTAATAATCAACGCATTAAAAGTGTCGAATGGTGCATTAGTTGCCTGGTAATGGTGCATTAGTTGCTGCCGAATGGTACCGGGAGGCATGAAAGAGGTACTGGAGGGTTACCCGGGAGCGCCGCCAGATAGTTTACACAGCCTCACATGTAAAAGGGCCGACCCATCAGGTCAGCCCTTTAATATCTAAAGCAAATTGCTATTAATCTTCAACTTTTGCTTTTCCTTTCACCTTCGCGATCACTTCTTCAGCGATGTTGTTAGGAGCAGGAGAATAGTGAGAGAACTCCATGGTAGAAGTTGCACGGCCGGAGCTCAGTGAACGTAACTGTGTTACGTAACCGAACATTTCAGACAGGGGAACTTTTGCTTTGATCACCTGCGCATTGTTACGGCTGTCCATACCTTCCAGCATACCACGACGACGGTTCAGGTCACCTGTAACATCACCCATGTACTGGTCCGGAGTGATCACTTCCACTTTCATGATAGGCTCCAGGAGAACAGGCTGTGCTTTACGGGCTGCCTCACGGAAACCTTGCTTGGCACAAAGCTCGAAACTCATAGAGTCAGAGTCAACTGCGTGGAAGCTACCGTCGAATACACGGACCTTCATATTCTCAACAGGATAGTTGGCCAGCACACCGGTACCCATGGAAGCCTGGAAGCCTTTCTGGATGGCGGGAACGAACTCACGGGGAATAGATCCACCGAAGATATCGTTCACGAACTGGAACTGCTCGCCTTCGTTTGTTTTCAGCCACTCTTCATCGGCAGGACCGAATTCGAAGATGATGTCGGCAAACTTACCACGACCACCAGATTGTTTCTTCAGCACCTCACGGTGTTCGATCGTTTTACGGAATGCTTCTTTATAGGCAACCTGGGGAGCGCCCTGGTTTACTTCTACTTTGAACTCACGACGCATACGGTCGATGATGATCTCCAGGTGCAGCTCACCCATACCACGGAGGATGGTTTGACCGGTATCTTCATCAGTATTTACGCGGAGTGTAGGATCTTCTTCCACCAGTTTGGCGATAGCCATACCCATTTTGTCAACGTCTGCCTGTGTTTTAGGCTCAACAGCGATCGCGATCACAGGCTCAGGGATGAACATGTTCTCGAGAACGATCGGATGGTTTTCGTCACAAAGGGTATCACCGGTCTTGATCTCCTTGAAACCAACAGCCGCACCGATATCACCTGCTTCGATGAAGTCGATAGGGTTTTGTTTGTTGGCGAACATCTTCATGATACGGCTGATACGCTCGTTCTTGCCGGAACGCATGTTCTTAACGTAAGAACCGGCATCGAGGTGGCCGCTATAACACCTGAAGAACGCGAGACGACCTACGAAAGGATCGGTCATGATCTTGAAGGCCAGCGCTGCAAAAGGTGCTTTGGGATCAGCTTTACGAACTTCGTTCTCACCAGTCTCAGGATTAACACCTACAGTATCTTCGATATCTACAGGAGAAGGCAGGTAACGGCAAACAGCATCCAGTGCAGTTTGTACGCCTTTGTTCTTGAATGAAGAACCACACATCATCGGAACGATGCTGAGGTCGATGGTAGCCTTGCGGATAGCCTCGTGTACTTCAGCTTCAGAGATGCTGTTGGGATCATCGAAGAATTTCTCCATCAGTTTATCGTCATACTCTGCAACAGCTTCGATCAGCTGTGCTCTCCACTCTTCTGCTTCTTCCTTCATGTCATCAGGTACAGGGATGGTAGTGAAGGTCATACCTTCAGTAGCCATATCCCAGATAACACCTTTCATGGTGATCAGGTCAACCACGCCTTTGAAATCATCTTCTGCACCGATAGGGAGCTGAAGAGGAACGGCTTTGGCGCCCAGCATTTCCTTCACTTGTTTTACCACATTCAGGAAGTCTGCACCGGAACGGTCCATCTTGTTCACGAAACCGATACGGGGAACCTTGTAACGGTTTGCCTGACGCCATACAGTCTCAGACTGAGGCTCAACACCGTCAACGGCAGAGAACAGCGCGATCAGACCATCCAGTACACGCATGGAACGCTCCACTTCTACAGTGAAGTCCACGTGACCCGGAGTATCGATGATATTGAAGTAGTATTTCTTGGTGTTTGCATCAGCCTTACCGTTAACGGTAGGGAATTGCCACTGGCAGCTAACAGCAGCAGAAGTAATGGTAATACCCCTCTCCTTTTCCTGTTCCATCCAGTCAGTGGTAGCGCCACCGTCGTGTACTTCACCAATCTTGTGGATCATACCGGTATACCTCAGGATACGCTCTGTGGTAGTGGTTTTGCCGGCATCGATGTGAGCCGCAATACCAAAATTTCTTTGTAGTCTTAAGTCTGCCATGACTTGTTTTTGTTTGCTTTTTAATGTGAACAGGGAACAATTATCCCTGAAATTTGGTGCGCAAAGGTAATCAAATTACCCGGAAAAATACGTGAGACAGCCGCAAAATTTATGTGGCCCGCAGGCAGTCACAAATATTTAACTTTAAGAACAGCGCCGCCTGAATCATGAGAAAATTCTACCTGCCGCTCGCCTTATCCGGATGGCTGCTTTCCGCAACCGCCCAGCAACCAGGCCCTGCCCCTTCAGGCAGGCTCAGCCCCGCCGCTGTCAAAAAATTAACTGACAATCAATCCACTACATGGTGGATCCTCTGCAAAGATACTTCCCTCCTCAGGAAACAGCTCATTAAAATCGGGGGCAATCCCGTATCGAGACATGATCCCCGCACGGGGCTCACCGTCCTCAATGCCTCCCTGCCGGAATTGCTCCCGCTGATCCGGAATGGCCTGGTCCGCTATGCCGACCGGCCCCGTATTCCACGGGAAGAGCTCACCATAGTCACTTTCGATGCCAGCGCCAACCAGCTCAATACCATCCGCCACCTGCAGCCCTCCCTCGATGGCCGCAACCTGGTGCTTAATCTCAAGGAACGCAGTCCGGATACAACCGATATCGATTTCCGGGGCCGCTTCCTTTCTACACCGCTTGCGGATGCAAATACTTCCACCCACGCCACCATTATGGGAACCATGGCAGCAGGCGCAGGCAATTCTCATAGCACCGGCAGAGGAGCCGCCAGCGGCGCTATTATCAGCTCCGCCAGCTTCACCAGTCTTTTGCCGGAAAAAGATGATGATTACCAGCGTTATCGAATCAGCGTCCAAAACCATTCCTACGGCACAGGTATCGAGAATTATTACGGAGCCGATGCATTCGCCTACGATGCAAGCCTCATCGCCAATCCGGCGCTGGTGCATGTTTTCAGCGCAGGCAATGAAGGACTTGCCGCTGCTGAAAACGGCGTCTACGCCAATCTTCCCGGGTTCGCCAATCTAACCGGCAGCTTCAAAATGGCAAAGAATATCATCACTGTTGGAGCAATCGACTCTTTTTACAATATCGCTCCCCTCAGCTCACGGGGACCCGCATACGACGGTAGACTAAAACCCGAACTCATGGCATACGGACAGGATGGAAGCTCCGGCTCAGCGGCTATCGTTTCCGGTATCGCATTGCTGTTGCAGCAACGCTACCAGCTCAACCTGGGCAATACTGATCTTCCCCCCGCTTCACTCGTAAAAGCCATACTCATCAACAGCGCTGATGATCTGGGGAACGAAGGACCGGATTTCACTTCTGGTTACGGCAATGCCAATGCGGCCAATGCCTTACTAACGATGCACAACAACCGATTTTTTACCGGTACCCTGCAGCATGATGAAACCATCAGCTACGATCTGAATATCGGTCCCGGTATCAGGAGATTGAAAGCCACCCTCTGCTGGACAGATCCTCCCGCAGGTCCCGGCAATACAAAAGCATTGCTGAATGACCTCGACCTGCAACTGAAACATACCGGATCTGGTGCCGTTGTTTATCCCTGGGTGCTTTCACAGGCTGCACATGCTGATTCATTGAACAAGCCTGCCCATCGCGGTATCGATACGATCAACAACATTGAACAGGTTTCCCTCGACTTTCCTGAACCCGGACAATACCAGCTGATCATTAAAGGCAGCAAGGTTAGCGGACCGCAGGCTTTTTCCATCGCCTGGCAGGCAGATACTGCCAACCGTTTCCAATGGTATGCGCCAACAGGGTCCGATCCATTGAGAGGAGGCGCAACCTATGTTCTGCGGTGGTCATCCACTTTCGCAGAAAGCATGGGTATTCTTGAATATTCAACAGACGGCATTAATTGGCAACTGATAGCACATGCGGACCTGTCGAAAAGATGCTATCGGTGGGCGGTGCCGGACATCAACTCCCTGGTTCGATTGCGCATCACCGTTGGTTCGAAGATCATTCAGTCGGACGAATTCATTGTCAGTTCGCGTATCACCGGTTTCACCGGTTTCAACTGCACAGATAGTTTCCTGGTCGGCTGGAATAAGTCGCCCGGCGTTCCGCAATATGCACTGTTCACCATCGGTGCCGGTGACCGGTATCTTCGTCCCATAATCACTTCCACTGCCGATACCCAGGCTGTTTTCAAAAAAGATCAGCAACCGGAATTATTCTATGCCGTTGCTCCGCTGATTGGTGGAAAGACCGGACAAAAAAGTTTCACTTTCGACTATACCACACAGGGAGCAGGCTGTTATATTAAAAGCTTTCTTGCTTACTTACAGGACGCAGACCGGGTATCCATCACAGCAGAGCTGGGTACCTTGTACCGGGTAAAGCAGATCGTATTGGAAAAGTTGGGGCCGGCAGTGGCAACATTTTTACAGACCGTTGACCTTCCTTCCGCCAGTTCATATCGATGGGAAGATGATCAGCTTTTGCAGGGAGAGAACAGTTACCGGCTCAGGATCGAACTGGTAACAGGGCAATTCATCTACAGTGAACCGGAGAAAATATTGGTAGTGCAACATGGCAACTATCTCGTTTGGCCCAACCCTGTTGCGGCAAACAGCGGCGTATGGATCCATGCAAAGGATTTCAACGAGGCCCTTATTCAATTGTACAACGTACAGGGGCAACTGCTGAAACAACAGGCGCTGGTCGGTTTTCCGCAATGGTTGCCGCTAACGGGTTTGAAGAGCGGACTGTATTTCCTGGTGATGAGGAGGAATGGCAATCAGGCGGGCAGGTTATCTTTATTGATCAGATGATACAATGAATACAAAAAATTAAATTGAGATCATTGTCAATTCCTTGGCTATTTTTGGCCCCAAAGAACAGAACCCGATGAACCATTCCACCCGTTTTTCGATCCTCATACCCACCTGGAACAACCTGCCCTATCTCAGGTGCTGCGTTGAAAGTATCAGGAAGAATTCCATCATTCCTCACGAAATAATCGTTCATGTGAATGATGGCAGCGATGGTACACTCGGGTGGGTGAAACAACAACCCGATATCAAATTCAACCACAGCGATACCAATATTGGCATCTGCCTGGCAATGAACCTGGCCAGGCCATTGGCTACAGCTGACTATATCCTGTATATCAATGATGATATGTATACCTGCCCCGGCTGGGATACGGAGCTGATGAATGAGATCCGGCAGATCGGGCATAAAAATTTCCTGCTCTCAGGCACACTGATTGAGCCCGATAGCAAAAATGTTTGCACCATCAGCAAAGACTATGGAAAAGATATCAGCAGTTTCCGCGAAGAGGAGCTGCTGCGTACATTCAAGGACCTGCCGATGAAAGACTGGCAGGGCACCACCTGGCCTCCGAATATCATGCATAAGGACCTCTGGGACATGATCGGCGGCTACAGCATCGAGTTCTCTCCCGGTTTTTATTCCGATCCCGATCTCTGCATGAAACTTTGGTTACTGGGTGTAAGGATCTTCAAGGGAGTAGCGGCCAGCCGCGTCTATCATTTCGGAACAAAATCCACCGGCCGCGTAGTTGCGAATAATGGTTACCGTACGTTCCTGCGCAAATGGGGGATCACATCCAGCACTTTCACCGAGTATTACCTGAAGAGAGGAAAAACATACGATGGCCCGCTGACCGAACCGCAGATCCCGGGTAAGGTCAAATTCAAGAATTACATTAAGAAACTGGGACAGCTTTCCTGAATTAGCGGCGAGCGGCAGTCGCTCGCCTCTGGCGAGTGAGTTTTGTTTAGTCGCCTCCGGCGACGCGGTGTTCGCCGGAGGCGAACAAATAGAAGTCACTCGCCGGAGGCGGGCGACAGCCAGCTCTCCGCCTTTTTAGCCGGCCTCGCCTTAATTATTTCAACCTGTAATAAAAATGGGATTGCGCAGTATCAACAATGATCTCCAGCGTATCCTGTGACCTGATCTTCCAGGCAAAATCATTTACATATCCATCCATATAGAAGTGGATACTGTCTGGCGTGGCCCTGTACAGGAATCCATCAGTATTATTGGGATAGTAGAGCGAGTCTTTACTGAGCCGGAAGCTCATATGCGTATCGCCGGTCATAGCCCAGGTTCCGATCAGCGGGCGGACGGTGATTGACGCTGCGGAATGTTCGCTGGGATCTTCAACAGGTGCGATAGTTGCGGAATCATGTTTGGCGCGCGATTCAGTGCCATTGGCTCCCTGCTCATGACAGGCGAGAACCACTATAGTGAGCAGTAACAGATGGGCAAGTGTTCTGATCATAAGGTGCAGGCATTACGGAATAAACAAAAAGCCCCCACCAGGGTGAGGGCTCAGTTATATGGATCAAAGTGACATTAAACTTTGAAGTGAGAGAAGGCTTTGTTTGCCTCAGCCATACGGTGAGTGTCTTCTTTCTTTTTGAAAGCAGCGCCTTCACCTTTAGCGGCAGCAACGATCTCGTTAGCCAGCTTCTCAGCCATGCTACGACCGTTCCTCTCGCGGCTGTAGCGGATCAGCCATTTGATGCTGAGGGAGATCTTCCTGTCCGGACGAACCTCGGTAGGAATCTGGAAGGTGGCACCACCGATACGACGGCTGCGAACTTCAACCGCAGGTGTAACGTTGCTCAACGCCTTTTTCCAAATTTCATAACCGTTTTCATTGGTTGTCTTTGACACGCGATCCATCGCATCATAGAAAATGGTGAAGGCAGTGTTCTTCTTACCTTCCCACATCAGGTTGTTCACGAAGCGCGTAACCAGAGCGTCATTATATTTAGAATCAGGCGCCGGGGCGATCTTCTTGGCTTTTGTCTTCCTCATTTATGAATTATTTATAAATGCGTACTGTTTGATTATTTTTTAGCTTTTTCCTTTTTAGTACCGTATTTGGAACGGCTCTGCTTTCTGTCCTTCACACCGGCAGTATCCAGGCTACCACGTACGATGTGGTAACGAACACCTGGCAGGTCCTTCACACGACCACCCCTTACCAGCACGATGGAGTGCTCCTGCAGGTTGTGACCTTCACCCGGAATATAGGCGATCACCTCTACTTTGTTTGTCAGACGCACTTTGGCAACCTTACGCAAAGCGGAGTTAGGCTTCTTCGGAGTAGTTGTATAAACACGGGTACATACGCCGCGACGGAATGGTGAGGAATCCAGAGCTCTTGATTTGCTCTTTGCCTTGATGATCTCTCTTCCTTTTCTTACCAGTTGTTGAATTGTAGGCATTCTAAACCTTTTGATTTTTGGGACGGCAAAGGTAACCCCCTACCTGTTATTTACCAAATTTTGAAAATCTAATTTGTGAAAAATTTTAACTGAGCGTTTTTTACACTGTAAATGAACCGCTTACACTTTGAATAACCAGCCATGATTATCGGCAGCCCTGCCCTCACGGATATCGGTCAGCCTTCTCTTCATTTCAGGAGCGGCCTTCCACTCGTCTACATTGAAAGTCATTACAAAGTCCTTGTATTTCAGCTCACGGATCGGAGTGATGGTAGCCGCAGTACCTGTTCCGAACACTTCCTGCAGCTGGCCTTTCTTGTACAACTCAATCATTTCCTCGATGCTCACCTCGCGCTCTTCCACGTTATACCCCATCTCTTTCATGATGGTGATGGCGCTGGATCTTGTAACACCATTCAGGATAGTGCCCTGCTCCAGGTCCGGCGTAAGTACTGTATTGCCGGTAACGAAGAATACGTTCATCGTTCCGATCTCCTGCGCATATTTATGCTCGGCTGCATCGGTCCACAATACCTGGTCATAACCTTGTTTACGGGCCTCGGCCGTTACCAGCATGCTGGCGCCATAGTTGCCTGCGGCCTTTACAAAGCCAATTCCGCCAGGAGCGGCGCGTGTATAGGTCTCTTCAACATAGATCCTTGCAGGTGTGCTATAATAAGGCCCTGTGGGGCTAAGGATGATCATGAACTTGTAAGTGTCAGATGCTTTCACGCCAATCACTTCATCAGTTGAGAACATGAATGGACGGATATACAGAGAATGATCTGCATAATCAGGGATCCATTTTTTATCGAGGCCGATCAGCTGGCGCATGCCTTCGATGAAGATCTCTTCAGGAACTTCCGGCATCTGCATGCGTGTGGCGCTTATATTGAAACGTTTCCAGTTATCAAACGGACGGAAGATAAATGCCTCACCTGCCGCATTCCTGTACGCCTTGATACCTTCGAAAATTGCCTGCCCGTAATGAATGGCTGCAAGAGACGGAGCCACAGAAAGATTCTGATATGGCTTGATCTCTACATTCGTCCACTCACCATTGATATAATCCGCAACCAGCATATGGTCGGTAAAGAGTTTTCCGAAGGGGATATTCTCCAGGGGCGTGTCATTCAACTTGCTACGTTCAGTTTTTGTAACAGGAATGCTATAGGCATCAATCATATTTCCTTTTGGTTTTAGAACCACAAAGAAACGAAGAAAGTAGGTGGCTACAAAATGAAGGCGATTAAATTACTAACAAATGTTAGCACATCTGCCTTTCACCATCTTCCGGCATCAGATCTTATAAAAATTGAACTGCTCAGCAAGAAAAATCCTAATTTGGAAAAAATTAACCCGGCCAATAAATTGATCCGCATGCCCATCAAGCTGCTTCACCATCCCCTGCCGCATTGCTTTTGAACAATTATCAGACATATACTGAACAACAGTTGCTGGAATCCCTTAAACTCAGTGAGGAAAAGGCTTTCACAGAAATCTACAACAGATACTGGGAACAGTTGTACCGATCGGCATACAGGAAGCTGACAGACAAAGCCGCTGCAAAGGAGATCGTGCACGATGTGCTCTTCGACATCTGGAAAAGAAGGGAATCGCTTTCAGTGGAACATCTTCCCGCCTATCTGGAAAAAGCTATCCGCTTTCGCGTGATCAATTATATCAACAGGAATAAGTCCTCCCATTTCCTGGATGTTTTCCAAACCATCCTATACTCTCCTTTTGAAGCAGACAGCCAGGTGAACATGCAGGATTTCCTTAAACTGCTCGATGCCTGGATTGCAGCGCTCCCGGAGAAACGCCGGCAGATCTTCGTCAAATATTATTATGAAAACCTTTCCGCCAGGGAGATTGCATCGGAATTGGACTTATCCACCAAAACCGTTCAGAACAATCTCAGCATTACCACACAACAACTGAAAGCCTGGATGATGCAACTGATGGTGATCATGATGGTTGTTTCCGGTTCTTCCCATTTCAAAGCCTGAAAAAAAAGTTCCGGTTCGTCGGGAAACAGGTTATTTTTTTGTGACTACAACTTAAACGGCCTATTGCATGCTCAACAGCAGTGATCAGAAATATGTACAGGAATTATTGAAAAGATATGAGCTGGGAACGGCTACAGCGGAAGAAATTCATTTCGTTGAAACGTATTTCGATTACCAGAATGCAATGAGCCAGCAGCAGAATCCTTTCGCTTCTGATGAAGAAAAGACGATGCTGGAAAAAGAAATGCAGGCAAAACTGTTACAGGAGATCCGTGGAGAAGAAGCTCCTGTGATCCCCATGAAACGCAGGTTCCCTGTAAGATGGGCCGCGGCTGCTGTACTGCTGATAACCACCGCCATCGCCGCTTACCTTTACTTTAGGAACACCGGCGCAGATCAGCCTGTGATCGCTGCAACAGAACAAACAACACCAGTATCCCGCGATCGTGCGGTATTGAAACTCGCTAACGGGCAGGAACTGCAGCTTGACAGCCTGCATGGAAAGATCCTGCAACAACAGCACCTGACCGTGAACAACGATAGTGGCATGCTGCACTACAACAGCAATACCACCAAACCGGAAAACCATACGCTCTATACTCGCAATGGCACTCAATATGAATTGCAATTGCCGGACGGAACACATGTATGGTTGAACGCAGCCTCGTCCATCACCTATCCTACCATATTCACCGGCAACAACAGGGATGTAACCATCACCGGTGAAGCCTACTTCGAAGTAGCCCGTAACAAGAACATGCCGTTCCGCGTAATGGCAAACGACATGCAGATAGAAGTTACCGGCACTCATTTCAATGTAAATACCTACACCAACGAACCTTTCCTCACAACAACACTGCTGGAAGGTGGCGTAAATGTCACCAGGAACAACAACACCGTGCAGTTAACTCCCGGACAGCAATCACGAAGCGGAGCCGATGGAAAAATTTCCGTCAGCAATGATGTGAACACTGAAGAAGTGATGGCCTGGAAGAACGGGTACTTCCATTTTGAAAGCGCCAGCCTTGAAAGCATTATGCGACAGGTTGCCAGATGGTACGATCTCCAACTGGTTTATGAAGGAGCTATTTCCAAAGAGAAGTATTTCGTGATCATCAAACGGAACAGCAGCCTGCAGGCAGTATTGAAAGTACTGGAGGCGAACAATGTCCGTTTTACTATTGATGGCAAAAAGCTGACGGTTAAGGCCATTCAATAATTACCAGAAAAATCGATCAGGCATGGAGGCCCGGTGCATGCATCCCGGGAGGATCCCTATGCGCCATAACGAACCAAAACAGAAAGCTTCAAAATGAGAATGCTCAAACAACTAATGCTGATGCTTTTGCTGACTGGCCCATTGAAATTGGCGGCCCAGAACAAAAGCCCCCTGGTTACACTATCGGTGAAGAACCAGCCGCTCAAAGAAGTATTCCGCTCCATTCAGTCGCAAACAGGATTGAATATCATGGTCACGGAAAATATATTGTCCCAGGCTGGTAAAGTCAGTCTGAAAGTGAAAAAAATGCCGCTGGACCAGGTACTGGAACAGTGTTTCAGGAATACAGACCTTACTTATGAAATAGTGGAAGGAACGATCATTGTTAAGAAGAAAGCAGAAGGCGCCCATTTGGCACTTACAACGGAACTTACATTTTCCGACCTCATTGTACAGGGACGTGTGCTCAACAAATCCGGCGCCCCGCTTGCCGGCGCTACCGTGAGCCTCAAGGGTAAGCCCCGCTACACATTTACCGATGAGCGCGGCGCATATGCCATCCCGGTAGCCAAAGATGATGAACTGATCTTCTCCTTTGTGAACTTCAAGCCCCTGCAGGTAAAAGTAAAGGGTCGTGAAAACATCGATGCCGTGCTGGAGCTCAACGATAAATCAATGGACGTAGTTACCATCTCCACCGGTTACCAGCGCATCGAGCAGAAATACCTTACCGGTTCCGTTACTTCACTGAAGATGGATTCCATCATCCAACCCGGACTCACCACAGTAGACAAAATGCTGGAAGGACGCGTGCCCGGCATGATCTACATGCAAAACTCCGGACAGCCCGGAGCCGCACCCAGGCTGCGCGTAAGAGGCACTTCCACTTTTCTCGGTTCACAGGAACCGCTCTGGGTAGTGGATGGCATCGTGCAGGTAGATCCGGTTCCCATCCCCGCCAATAAGATCAACGACCTGGATTTCGTGAACCTGGTAGGCAATGCCATCTCAGGTATCAATCCTAACGACATTGAACAGATAGATGTACTCAAGGATGCCGCTGCAACAGCATTGTATGGAGTTCGTGCAGCTAATGGCGTTATAGTGGTCACCACCAAAAGAGGCAAACCTGGCCCACCTGCAGTCAATTATTCCGGCAGCCTCACCTATACACGCCGCCCGCGGTATACAGACAAAGACGTGAACATGATGAACTCACAGGAAAGAGTGGAAGTTTCCAAAGAGATCATCGATAAACAACTCCCCTTCTTTGGTATTCCCGAAGGATATGAAAAAGCAGTACTGGATTACTACAATGGGCTCATCGACCGCGATACTTACCTGGCCCGTATCAAAAGCGCAGAAACCATCAATACAGACTGGCTCAAACTGGTAACCCAGGATGTATTCTCTTCCAATCATACCCTTGGCATTTCCGGGGGAAATCAGCAGAGCCGCTACTACGCCTCACTGGGATACACAAACGAAACTGGTGTAATAAAATCTGAATACAGCAAACGGTATACAGGCAGGCTTGGATTTGATGTGAACCATAAGAACTTCAAAGCACAGTTCTCCATCAATGCCAATAAGAACGACCGCCATTACACACCGCAGGAGTTGGCCATCCTGAACTATGCCTATGGCACCAGCAGAACAATTGGTGTGAACAATGAAGATGGCAGCCCTTATTTCTATCCCACCAAACTGAACAATTTCACCTACGTTTCTTCATTGAGCAGACCCAGCTTCAATATCCTGAATGAGATGAACCGCTCGGGACAAACAGTGAATGGTTCCAGCTATACGGCCACAGCCAATCTCAATTACCAACTGTTGACTGGTCTTCAGCTCAGCGCCGTGCTTTCATACACTTCCGGACAAACCGAACAGAAAACCTGGTATGAAGAAAAAACAAATTTCATGGATAAGCTGCGCGGGGAATTTCCGGACGACCCCAATCACAATGCGGCGCCTTTTGGAGGGCAATTGCAAAGACAAACTGCTCGTCAGCAAAATTATACGGTACGCGGTCAGGCAGACTTCAGCCGTTTCCTCGATGCAGGAAACAAGCACCAGTTGAATGCTTCGCTGGGCAGCGAGGTTACTTCTCAGAAAAGCAGCGCCATGTCTCAAACCCACAGGGCCTATTACCCGGAAAGAGGTTTCAGTTTCGGCACCGTTGATCCACGCGATTACCAGGCCTACGCCCTATGGCTGGCTAACAATGGCAAACCCCAGATCGTGGAAGGACTGACCAATCTCCTGTCTGGTTATATGACCACCACCTATATTTTCGACGATAAGTATATCATCGGCGCCACCGCCCGCTCTGATTTTTCCAATGCATTCGGTTCCAAAAGCAATGAAAAGTTCCTCCCCACCTGGTCTCTGTCCGGAAGATGGAATATGCATAAAGACCTGTTTGCGCATACGAAATGGATGAACATGGCTGCGCTCCGTTTCTCTTATGGCACACAGGGCAATATGCTCCCCAACCAAACACCTTATACCATCATCCAGAAAGAAGGTCTCAACAGTGTATACCAGGGCTTTCAATCCATTATCTCATCCTACCCCAATCCCAATCTCAGATGGGAAAAAACACAATCCTATAATCTCGGTCTCGATTTTTCCATTCTCAACAACAAGATCAGCGGCACCATCGGATTCTTTTACAAGAAAACAAGTGACGCCTTCCTGACCAAGCAAGTATCACAGGTGAATGGAACAGGAAGCTATATCGTGAATGGCGGCATTCTCGAGAATAAAGGTTTTGAGCTCAACTTCAATTTCATTCCCATCAACAATATCGGGAATAACCTTACCAAAAAAGGATTCATCTGGAGGATCGATCCGCAACTCGGTCAGGTATTCAATAAACTGCTCAACAGTTCGCTGGATAATAACAGGAATGTATTGGTGGATACTCGCTCCATCACTTATCAAAATTATCTGAATGGTTCCATTCCTATGAACGGAAAAGCCATCAATACATTCTACTCCTATCGTTTCAAAGGGCTCGACAACAGAGGCAAGCCGGTTTTCTATGGCCTGGAGCAGGAAAACGCCGAAGACTTATTGAACAAATTCAAAAAGATGACGAATGAAGAGATCTTCCGATCCATCCTGGTGGAAACAGGAAGAAGGGAACCCATACTACAGGGCGGTGTGTCAAATTATTTCGGCTACAGGAACTGGACGCTCAATTTCACTTTCACTTACAGTTTCGGGAACAAGATCAGGCTGATGAGAATTGCATCCGGCAATTACGGGACCTTTCAGCCTACTTCACAACAAAACCTGCGAAGGGAATTCGTGAACCGCTGGAGATATCCCGGAGACGAACTGATCACGAATATTCCCGGATTGTCCAACTCTGCGGAAGTTCCCTGGTGGTCGTCCACTCCCAATTATTCCGGCCCCTCACTGGGCTTCAACGGATACCAGATTTACGACGATTCCGATATCCGCGTGGTGAAAGGCGATTACTTGAAGCTGCAATCCTTTGAGCTCGCCTGCAATTTGGGGGCGGAGCTCTGTTCAAGGATGCATGTGAAATTCTTCAGACTGAGCCTGACAGGTTCTAATCTCTTCACCATCGCCAGTAAGGAATTGAACGGACAGGACCCCACACAATCGGGCATTTCTCCAAGTATCAATTTATCACTGAGACCTGTTTACACTTTCAATATCAATGTCAGCCTCTGATCCATCCATTAAATCAGCAACTATGCGACTACTTCAAAATATTGTGCCCCTCATCTGCCTGTTGTTCATCACCGGCCTGTTCTCTTCCTGTAAGAAATTCCTGGCCAGCTATTCCCAGAACCAAACATTCAATAAAACAGCTTCAGACCTTGAAGAGTTGTTGCTCGGCCAGGGCTATGCCATTCAGCAGCCCATCCTCTGGGCACACCTGCTGGATGATGATGTTGACGGAAATCCCAGTCCCAACCCATCCGGAGCATCATTCACCTACAACTTTTCCGGTTACCATAACTGGCAGCCTGTTCCCTGGCTCACCTCCTACGGAGGAGAACTGTTCGACGATTATTATACAGCCGTTTACAAAAGGATCGCAGCACTCAATACCGTTTTGTATGATGCGCCGGAAATGAAAAGAAAAGGAGAACCTGAAGAGCTTCTCCGGAAGGTTTCGGGAGAAAGCCATTTCCTGAGAGCCTACTATTATTTTTACCTGGCTAACCTGTATGGACAACCGTACAATCAGGCCACTGCATCCGTTGACTATAGCATTCCCCTGAAAACAGATCCGGCAGTGGAAGACAAGGTATTCAGCCGTAATACCGTTAAAGAAGTGTTCGACCAGATCCTGAGCGACCTGCTGGAAAGCGAAAAAGAGCTCGATTCACACAATGAAAATTCCAGGATCCGGGTCAACAGGACCACCGCACAGGCAATGCTGAGCAGGGTCTATCTCTTCATGTCTGATTATGAGAATGCCATTGCATACGCCGATAAGGTGATCAGCAATAAAAAGTACCAGCTTATAGATCTCAATAACCCACCGGCTGGCCTACCATTCCTGGACAAATCATCCCAGGAGAATATCCTCTGTTTTCCTTCAGCCCTGGGGTCTGGACTGTTTACGAAAATGCAGAACAGCAGTTTCACGTTTGGCGACAATTTCAAAGTATCGCAGGAATTCAGGTCTTCCTTTGCGGCCAGTGACCTGCGTATTGCGGCCTTCTTCGAACAAAGCGGCAACGGTGAAGTGCTGGCAAGAAAAGGAGGCAACAACATGAATGAAATGGAGTCCTATATCATTCGACTTCCCGAGGTCCATCTCATCAAAGCTGAAGCCCTGGCCATTCTGGGCCGCGATGCAGAAGCATCGCTGGCAATACAGGAGCTCAGAAAGAAACGTTTCAAACCCGGCCAGCTCAGTCCCGTAACCGAAACCGGCGCAGCCCTCGTCAATTTCATCCGGGAAGAAAGAAGAAAAGAGCTCTGCTTTGAATGGCATCGCTGGTTCGATCTGAGACGATATGCAGTGAATACACGCTTTCCGTTTGAAAAATCCATTCATCATACCGCATATGGTTACAACAGTTCAGGCAGGTATATACAAGGGTATTACAAACTGAAACCCTATAGCCAGGACAAAGCCACCTGGGTGGCGCCGGTGCCCAAATCGGAAATTGAATTCAACCAGGGAGCTATCAAAAATGAAGTTCGTCCTGAGAGACCCATCATCTGATCACCTTCAATGCAGACATTATGCTCAACAATAAAATATGGATCATCGGTTGTATATTACTGATAGCAGCCTGTAAGAAAGAAGCCGCACTACAACCCGTCAACGCGGAAGAGAACCTGCTGGTGGTGAAAGACAATCCTTCAGATCCTGTTGACCACGCCATCTACCAGTTCTATCAAAGCACGGGGATCCCTTGTTTTTACAATGATACCATTTCAAGAAAACAGGTAGGAGAAAACAATGGCGTTCCCCGCTACTTCTATACAAAGCTTATTGTGAACTGGTCGCCGGCGCTGGGCACCGATACATTTACGCAATTCCGGTTACCGCTGGACAGGACCTCCCTCCTGCCCATGTTGCAACTGGTGAAAGAAGAATTGCTGCCGCTGGTGCCGGATCAGGTCCCGCTTCACAGTATTTTGTTTGCAGACACCATTTTCACTTATCCTGCCATCCCCGCCCCGAACTATCCGGCTAAAACAGAGCTCAATGCTCTGGGAGGGCTCAACACACTTGTGATCAGGATCGTGAATCCCGATACCATGAGCGCAGCCTCCAAAAAGGTTTACATCAACTCCATCCTGCAGGCGCTCGCATTCAAACAACTGTACAATACTCCATCCATCAACCTGCAGGCTGTATTTTTCAGTATTTCAAGGAACGCATTCAAGAATGAGATCTATGTCTCCGATTTCACCTTCCAGTACCCTGATGGAGACCGGAAACCCGAAGAATTCGGCCTGCTCTTTTACTTCGATATCTACGGCTATATCATCACCTGCTCGGAACAGGAAGACCTGCGAATATACCTGGATGTTATTTTCAACTATACCCCGGCTGAGCTGAACAGCAGGTATGCTGCCTGGCCAATAGTACTGGAAAAGATAAATGTGCTGAGAACGATCCTGAAGAATGCAGGATTTCTACTGCCCGGTTAAAACCTTATCATCCATGACATCCGCTAATCATACCCAACAGGAATTCAACAATATTGTACAATCGTATTCCGCCATACTGTTTGCCACCGTGATACAGCTCACGCGGAACAAACAGACAACAGAAGATATTTTGCAGGAAACCTTTCTCAGGTTATGGGAAAAAAAGATGGCCATGAAAAACGAGAACATCGGCGGCTGGCTTTATAGGGTAGCCCTGAACCTCGCCTACAAACACCTGAGAAAGGAATCCTGCAAAAACCGCATCCACGCTTCGTTACAGGCAGGTTGCACTACTGCCTCCAACGAAGTGGAAGAGCGGCTCCTTCAAAAAGAGAACAGGGGATTTTTTACTAAACTGTACAAACGGCTGCCTGAACAACAACAGGCGGTATACCTGCTAAGCAGTGAAGAAGGGCTTTCCCGCAACGAGATTGCCGCACAACTCAACATTTCTCCCAATACGGTTAAAAATCACTTATCCAGGGCCGTTAGGTTCATCAGGGATAATGTAAAATGCGCCTGCATCTTTCTACTTTTTTCTGTTATCAATTATATTTTTTTCAAATCAGGTAGTACAAAATCCGGGCCTGCGGATTTATTTAAAGTACAGGAACATTACAAAAGTACAGGTACTGATAACCGGTATCCTCCCGGCTTCAGCAGCGCCTCCGCAGGGATTTTCATCCTGCAGGTAATGCCGGTCAAAAACATTTAAATAAACGATAGGATTACGAATTAAGGTCGGAGAGCTGCCAGTCGCTCGCCTCTGGCGAGTGACTTGTATTTAGTCGCCTCCGGCGACGCGGTGGTCGCCGGAGGCGAACAAATATTCCTCACTCGCCAGAGGCGAGCGAGTGGGCTCCCCGATATTCAATAACATCCCAAAATTATAAAACAAAAAAGATGAAACTGAAATTCCTGGTGTTCTCAACTTTTATGCTGTTTGCGGCAATCACTGTACATGCACAAGCACAATCAGACTCCACACAGAAATACCAACTGATAGAAGAACTGTTCAAAATAACCAGGCTCGAAGAATCCTGTCGCACTACCGCTCAGCAGGCAGCAGACCAGGTGATTGCACAGAACCAGCTGCAAAGCAAAAGGGCCGAGGTGGAATCTTTCTATGCCAAATACATGTCTTACCAAAACATGAAAGAAATGATGGCAAAGCTCTATGCCAAATACTACACCACCGATGATCTGAAAGAGCTGGTAAGGTTCTACCAAACACCTGCCGGTCAGAAATTCAACACGGCCTCCATGAGTATCGCCAATGATGCTTTCATGGCCAACAATGCGCTGCTGCAATCGAAACAAAAAGAACTGCAGGACTTGATCAACCAACAAAATCCATAATCATCGCACCAACCCATTATCAGTTATGAGCTCCATTTTAAAAGTAGAGAACCTCTCGCACCGCTACTCCAGTAACTGGGCAATCCGCGACATCAACCTGGAGCTGGAGCAAACCGGCATTGTCGGTTTGTTAGGGTCCAACGGCGCAGGAAAGTCCACCACCATGAACATCATCTGTGGCGCACTCAACCAAACGGAAGGCAGGGTAACCATCAACGGGTTTGATACCCGCATCAATATGCTGGAAGCTAAGAAGCATATCGGTTTCCTGCCCCAGCAACCGCCATTGTATACAGACCTCACCATCGATGAATACCTCACCTTCACAGCCGAACTGCGATTGATGGACCAGGATAAAGTGAAAGATGCAGTGGAAGAAGTGAAAGAGAAATGCAGCATCGCGCATTTCAGCAGCAGACTGATCAGGAACCTTTCAGGAGGTTACCGTCAGCGCGTAGGCATTGCACAGTCTATCATCCACAAGCCCAAACTGGTGGTGATGGACGAGCCCACCAATGGCCTCGATCCCAATCAGCTCATCGAAGTACGTAAACTGATCCGCGAAATTGCGCAGGACTGCACTGTGCTGCTCTCTTCGCATATTCTCCAGGAGATCCAGTTGCTTTGTAAGGATGTGATCATGATCGAATCAGGCAGGATCGTATTCTCGGATACCATGGATGCATTCGACAATTATATGCAGCCCAACAGCCTGCTCGTCAAAATGGAGCATCCGCCCTCCGCTCCTGCACTTCAGGAAATTCCCGGCGTAACAAAAGTGGAATTCCTTACAGATAAACAAATGCGCATCTATTTCAGTGGTGATGCAGATATCACCGAAAAGATCATTGCCGCCAGCATGCAGCACGGATGGCATCTTCGCGAGATCAGTGTAGACAAGAGCCAGCTCGATGATACTTTCAGACAATTATCCATGCAAACAAATCCTTAATGACCGCTCATGAAGCTATTACTCAAAATAACAAAGAACGAGCTTCGTAACCTCTTCTATTCACCTGTTGCCTGGATACTCACCCTGCTCTTCCTGGTACTTTGCAGTTATACCTACACTTCCATCGTGTACGTATGGGCGAAGCAAACGGAGCTGATCTCGGGTTTCGATGCCTACATAAAGTTAAAGGCAACGGCATCTACTACCTTCGCGGTGTTCAATGATCCCTCGGGTGGTTTGTTTTTCCAGATCCTGCCGCATATCTACCTGTTCATTCCGCTGCTCACCATGAGCATCATCAGTCGCGAGATCAATAACGGCACCATCCGGCTCCTGTATTCATCTCCCGTTACCCTTCGCCAGATAGTACTGGGCAAATACCTGGCGCTCATGATCTACAACCTGGTGTTCATGTGCATGCCCGCCATCTTTGTGGTATCCGGTTATTTTGATATTCCGCACCTGGATTATGGCCCTTTGTTATCGGCCCTGTTGGGAATGTACCTGTTGTTATGCGCGCTTACAGCCATCGGATTCTTTATGTCTGGCCTCACTACCTATCCGATAGTGGCAGCCGTAGCCAGTTTCACCGTATTACTTGTTTTGGTTTACATCGGAGGTTTATGGCAGCAATATGATTTTGTAAGGGACATTACATATTTCCTTTCCCTGAACAACCGTGTGAATAAAATGATCGCAGGGCTCATTACCAGCAAAGACCTGATCTATTACCTGGTGATCATCTTTATGTTCGTCAGCTTCACCATCCTTAAACTCAAAGATGGCCGCGATCCCAAACCCTGGTCCATCAAAGCAGGAAGATACCTGGCCGTGATTGTAATTGGCCTCACGGCCGGTTATATCAGCTCACGGCCACGATTAATCGCTTATTGGGACACCAGCAACCTGAATGTGAACACCGCCCATCCGGTAACACAAAAGATGCTGAAAAAACTGGACGATGGTCCGCTGGAAGTTACGCTCTACGTGAACCTGCTACACCCCAGTTTTGAATATGGACTTCCCGGCAGACGCAATGCGTACATGAACGAAGTATGGGAGAAATACCAGCGCTTCAAAAGGGACATTCAATACAAATACGTTTATTTCTATGACCTCAGTCCTGCCAACGACAGTTCCATTTTTAAGTTTTATCGTGGCAAATCCCTTAAACAAATTGCCGGGGTGATCGCCAAAAAAGCACAGGTAGACTCCTCCATGTTCATGGGTCCTGAAGAGATCAGGAAAATCATCGATCTCAGCGATGAGAACAACAAAATGATCATGGAGTTGAGATACAAGAACAGGAAAACATTTCTCCGCACCAGTTTCACTGCCGGTACTTCAGGCGGCATCTGGCCTGGCGAAATGCTGGTGAATGCAGCATTCAAGCGGCTTACAGGAGAACCTGTTCCTAAAATATATTTCCTCAGCGGAGAACTCGAACGCAGCATCTATAAAAAAGGAGAACGGGAATACGATACACATACGGCCAACAGGAACAGCAGTGATGCCCTGGTCAATCTCGGTTTCGATGCAGATACCCTCAACCTGCAAACTCAGCCGATCCCCGGAAACGCCACAACGCTGGTACTGGCTGACCCCAGGATGGAACTAAGTCCTGCAGCACAACAAAAGCTGGAACATTATATCGGCGAAGGCCGCAACATGCTAATACTGGGTGAGCCCGGCAAGCAGCATGTACTGAATCCCATTCTCAAAAAAACAGGCGTCCGGTTCATTGAAGGTCAATTGGTGGAATCGAGACAAGATGAAACAGCGGAAAAGATCACTTATCATGGAACACCCGCCAGTTTTGAACTGGCCCGGGAATGGTGGCTCATCTTCTTCAAACACCTCAGTTCCCACAAGGTCCCCAACCTGATGGCCAATGCCTGGCTGGCTGGTGGTGCAGCCCCCGCTTATACGCAAGACAGTGGTTTTACAGTGAAGCCGCTCATCATTACCGGCGGAAAAGATGTGTGGGTGAAAAAAGGAAAATTGGTCACAGATTCAGTGCCCCCGGTTTTTGAACCATTCCAGGGAGATATCAAACAATCGTCCTTTCCAATATTCCTGCAGCTTACCAGAAACATCAATAACAGGGAACAACGCATCATTGTAGGCGGCGACGCCGACTTCGCCAGCAACCACAGGATAGTGCTGGATAATATGCGCTCCTTCTACAGCTGGCTCAACTACAACGAAGCCCCGTACTATACGCCCATTCCCTATGCGAAAGACAATTTTATGAGCCTTGGATCCAAAAGGGCTGCTGTTTATAATATCGTTTATGTATGGGTGTTACCAACTATTCTGTTACTAACAGGAATGATCATCCTAACCAGAAGGAAAAGAAAATAGTATAACATGAAGATTGTATTCAAATTAGCAAAAAACGAATTACGGTACCTGTTCTTTTCGCCCATCGCCTGGTTCCTGCTCATCGTTTTCCTGGTCCAGTGCTCGCTATTGTACTGCGATCCCCTGTTCAACCTGGCCAATTACCAGGATGTATCGCGGAAAGATCAACCGGGGTTCATATTCAATGCCTCACTCACCTACAACCTGTTTTTGGAATCCGGGGTGTTCATGAGCGTTATGAGGAACCTCTATCTATTCATCCCCCTGCTCACGATGGGATTGATTGGAAGGGAATGGGACAATGGTTCCTCGAAACTATTGTTTTCATCCCCCATCAGGCTCAGACAGATCGTACTTGGCAAATATATTGGCGTGGCTACCTATTGCCTGTTGCTGGTGGTAATACTCGGCATATTTGTAGTAGCAGCCATGTTCAATATCAAAAACGTGGACTATGGTTTGTTGCTTTCTGCTCTGTTGGGTTTTTACCTGCTGGTGCTTGCCTATACAGCCATCGGCCTCTTTGTAAGCTCGCTCAGCCATAACCAGATCGTTGCAGCCATTCTCACATTCGCCATCATTTTCATCCTTAGCCGGATCGGCGGCCTCTGGCAACGCCATGATTTTGTAAGAGACCTCACCTGGTTCCTGTCTCTTCAGAACAGGACCTGGAAAATGCTGATCGGTTTGATCATTACAAGAGATGTGATCTATTTCCTGGTCATCACCGCCATGTTCCTCGGTTTCACACTCATCAGGCTGAGAGCAACAAGGGAAGCCAAACCCTGGTATATCAGGGCAGCCAGATATGCCCTCGTACTTGCAGTAACACTGACCATCGGATATATCAGCTCCAGGCCTGCACTTACCGGTTACCTCGACACTACTGCTGCAAAAGTGAATACCATCCCCGTTAAAATGCAGGAACTGCTGAAAGAATTCAGGGACAGTACCCTGGAAGTGACTTTATACACCAACCTGCTTGGCAAAGGGCTGGGGTCAGGAATGCCCGAATCCCGCAATGCCGGTTATCTCTCCGGCTTTTGGGACCCCTACCTTCGTTTCAAACCGGATATCGATCTGAAATACGAGTACTATTACAATACCGTGTATTCAGCTGAAGACAGCACTTACCTGCAGGGCAGGACCATTCATGATGTTGCAAGGGAAACAGCAGAATCGATGGACATTCCGCTCTCCATGTTCAAGAAACCGGAAGAGATCAATGCCATCGTTGACCTGAAACCGGAAAATTACAGACTGGTGATGCAGGCGAAATACAAAGGCAGGAAGGTAATGCTCAGGACCTATGATGATCCTGGTTTCTGGCCAGACCACAACAATATGATGGCAGGTCTGAAAAGATTACTCAATTACAAGATCCCAAATGTTCAATATGTATGTGGTAACCTGGAAAGGCATGCTTACCGGACAGGAGAACGTCAGTATTCTCTGCACGCTACTTATAACGGCGTAAGGATGTCGCTTCCCAACATCGGTTTCAATGCAGATACAGTGAACCTTGCTTCACAGGATATCAGCCCCGGCACAGACCTGCTGGTACTGGCCGATCCGAAAACAACATTGACTTCTACTGCTATGGAGAAGTTGAAACAATATATCGATCACGGTGGGAATATGATCATTGCCGGTGAACCGGGAAAACAGGGAATACTCAATCCTTTGCTTCAGCATATTGGAGTTGAAATGATGAATGGACAACTGGTACAACCTACTTATGATGAAACGCCCGATAAAGTAAGGCCCTATCTTACGTACGAAGGAACATTCCTGTACGATGGACAAATTCCATTTCGACAGCAACTCCTCAGCAAGGATACCATTCCTTCACTCATGCCTGGTGTTACTGCCCTGAAACTTGGCGCTGCAAGCCCCTTCCAAGCAACCAGGGTAATAGAAACATTACCAGGTAAAGTATGGCTCAAAGCTGGCATGCTGGTGGAAGATTCCACGCTGCCTGATTTCAATGCCGCAGAAGGGGATCTCAAACAAAATTCATTCACCACTGCCCTGAGCCTCACCAGGAAGATCAGCAATAAGGAACAGCGCATCATCGTGTGCGGTGATGCCGACTTTGCCAGCAATCTCAGGATAGGCATGAACTACATGAAATATGTACTTCCCTTTTACTCCTACGCTACCGGGAACCTGTTCCCTGTTTATATGCCGAAAAAAGAGCCGGAAGACAGGGAGTTGATCATCCGCGCACCTGCAGCAGCCATTCAAAAAACGATTTTCGTTTGGGTATTACCGGGAGCAGTGCTGTTGTTTGGCGCTATCATGCTGATCAGGAGAAAAAGAAAATAAACAACTGAAAATCGAAACAAGAATGTTACGAACTGATGAACAAACTATAAAAGACCTGGGGATCTTCGGTAGCCGGGATGGCAGTGGCATCTTCGATATCTACAATCAAAGCCATACCCGCGGAGGAGAAACCCTGCTGGAAAGGATCTTCCTGCATCCCCTTTCCAGCAGGGAAGCCATCAATACGCGCAGTAAGATCATTGAAAGCTTTGCCCGTTCAGGGCTTGGCTTTCCCTATGATGCTGCCATGTTTGATATGGCGGAGAAATACCTGAACAACAACAAGGGCAATCCGGAACAAAAGAACAGTCATACCACCCTGGGAGAAAAAGAAATACAGAATGGAGTAACGGCTGTACTTGACCTGGTACGGATCAGCAGGGACTTTATCGAAAACCCTGAAGTAAAAGCTATCGCAGCCTACGCGGCTGAACGCAATGAAATAGCAGAACTCTTATCGGACCCTTCTTTTGGGCCCGCGCTGAAAACGCAATCGAAAGAAAAATTATCTTACTCCGCCATCACCGCCTATGATGCACTGTTCAGGGTAAGCGGAAGGGATAAGATCGGGAAACTGCTCAATTACATTTACTACCTGGATGTATATATATCAGTAGGACAGACCGCTGTGACCAGGAAATTCATCTTTCCCAAAGCCCTTCCGAAAGGTTCCTGTGAATTAAGCCTTGAAGGCGTGTTCCATCCTGCATTGAAAGAACCAGTAGGCAATGATATTTCCATGGGTGCAGCGCATAATATCATTTTCCTCACCGGAGCCAATATGGCCGGCAAGTCAACTTTCCTGCGGGCTGTAAGCACAGCGCTGTACATCGCGCATACAGGCTTTCCTGTGGCTGCAAAGGCCATGAGCTTTTCCGTTCTCGATGGTATGTACACCACTGTGAACCTTCCTGATAACCTGGGCATCGGCGCCAGTCATTTCTATGCCGAAGTGCAGCGCGTGAAAAAAGTGGCAACTGAGCTGAGCAGCGGCAAATCTTTTTTTATCCTCTTTGATGAACTGTTCCGCGGCACCAATGTGAAAGACGCGCATGAAGCCACGGTAGCTGTTATCAAAGGCTTTGCAAAGAACCCAAACAGTCTTTTCATCATCTCTTCCCATATCGTGGAAGCCGGGGATGATCTGCAGGAAAAGAAGAATGTCCGTTACTTCTTTCTTCCTACCCGGATGAACGGCCATCTACCGGAATATACCTACACGCTGGAACAGGGCATCACCAATGACCGGCATGGCATGATCATCATACGCAATGAAGGTATCCTGGAGATCTTGAAGAATGGGAAGAAAATTCATTCCTAAACATATAACCACACCATGAATTTCGGCATCGATAAACAAACACTGGAAGAGCTGAACCTGCTGGGAAAATTCAAACAGGGATCGGTCTATCATCTTTTCAATCACGTAAGAACAAGAGGCGCAGAAAAATTGCTGGACGATATGTTCCGTCATCCGCTGACCGATGAAAATGAGATCAATGCCCGCAGTGGTATTTTCCGTTTCTTCCGGAGCCTTCAGCTCAGCTTCCCATTTGATGTGCAGCAGATCAGCCTGATGCGGGATTATATGGATTCCAGCGCCAGCAAACAGGCAGCTATGGTACTCGCCGGGATGCACATGCGAAAAATACTTTCCAGCCTCACCAGGGACGAGCGTTATAAGAAGAACATACAGGGACTGCATGCTGTGATCATCACGCTGAACAAAGCATATGAATTCGCCAGGAGTATTCCGGATACAGACCATCCTTATGCCGGAAGGATAATGGAGATCCGTGGGATCCTTGACCAGAAATGGTTGGAAAAATTACGCAGGATGGATATCTATCAATCCATGTCTGTAAACACCATCGCATTCTATGAACACCTGTTGAAAGCAAAGCATTTCAAGGAAATGGAGAACATACTGCAATTCATTTATGAAACCGATGTGTACATCTCCGTTAGTAAAGTGGCAGCAGACAGGGGATTCGGTTATGCCTATGCGCTACCTTCTGACGCCAACGTATTTTCCGCTAAGGATCTGTCACATCCCTGTATCACCGGCGCTATCAGCAATGATGTAAAAATGGACACAGGTAAGAATGTGTTCTTTCTCACAGGGGCCAATATGGCGGGTAAATCAACTCTCATGAAATCCATCGGCATAGCCATGTACCTGGCGCATATGGGTTTCCCTGTTGCTGCCGCCAACCTGGAGTTTTCTGTGCGGGAAGGCATGTATTCGAGCATCAATGTGGCAGACAATATCGGGCTTGGCTACAGTCATTTCTATGCAGAGGTAGTAAGAGTGAAGCGTGCCGCTGAAGCAGCCGCCAGCGGTAAACGCTTATTGCTGATGTTCGATGAACTGTTCAAAGGCACCAATGTGAAAGATGCTTACGATGGCACACTCGCCGTAACCGATGGATTTTCCGGCTACAGCCAATGCCTCTTCATCGTATCCACCCATATTACGGAAGTGGGAGAAGCGCTTGACCGTAACAGCAATATCCGGTTCCGGTATATGCCCACCGTAATGGAGGGTGCCCATCCCCGTTATACATACAAACTGGAAGAAGGCATCACGGAAGACAGGCAGGGAATGATGATCATCAGAAATGAAGGCATCCTGGAACTTCTGGATGCAGGCGGGAGACCTTAATTGATCCCCTTCCACCATTGCTGAAAGGATTGTGTGCTATCAGTAAGGATCACGGGCTGACCGATCATAGGCGTTTGCAATTTGTACGACTTACCTGCTGAAAGCGCTGTGATCCTTTCCAGTGGCTCCGTCCACGGATGCTTGCCCAGCGTGAACTTGGAATGGTGAACAGGGATCACGTTCTTTGCCTGCAGATCGATAGCGGCCTGGCTCACATCCTCCGGAAGATTGTGCACGGATTGCCAGGCTTTATCGTACTGCCCATCTTCGATGATGGCCCAGTCGATTGGACCATATTTTTTTCCGATCTCTGCAAAGCGGGAATCATAGCCTCCGTCGCCACTGACATAGATCTTCATATCAGGCGTTTGGATCAGGTAAGACATCCAGAGTGTTCTGCCCCTGGCGAAACCTCTGCCTGAATCGTGGTGTGTAGGTTCGGTATGGATCACGAAGTTTGTATCTATTTCCACTTTCTGATACCAGTCTTTTTCAATGATGCGGCTGGGATCATATCCCCAATATTCGAAATGCGCGCCTACGCCCAGTCCGCAGATCACCTGCTTCACTTTGGGTTTCAGTTGCAGGATGGACTCATAGTCCAGGTGATCATAGTGATCATGCGAGATGATGAGATAATCGATCTCCGGCATATCGTCCGCAGAATAAATATTGCTGCCCTTGAACGCTTTCACTCCCCAGGGCAATGGCGATGCTTTTCCACTGAAAACAGGATCTACCAATATCCGTTTTCCATTTACCTGCAAATAGATGGTGGAGTGCCCCATCCAAACGGCCAGGTTACTGTCTGGCGGTAATTGGCTGAGCTCTGTTTTTACTGAAGGCAGGGAATCTACCGGATGGCGCGACGGATATGATTTGAACAGGGTCTTATAGATCTCACCCATCATCGAATAACCTTCGCTGATAGTAGGTCTTTCCACACGGTTGCGGAATCGTCCGTCCTTATAATGCGGTGATTTTTCTATCAATGCCAGTCTTGCGCCTTCGGGATGTTTCCCGAATTGCGGCTGCTGGATATATACTGCCGTGATCAATGCCAATACGAGTATCAATGTTAATAAGATGAGCATGGTCCGTTTGATTATTTTTAAGAATCGTTTCATCTGAAGAGGTAGACGGGCCAGCGGGACGTATATTGTAAAGATTGACTGAAATAAAAAAGAAAAAAACCGGGGTGGTCATTCATTATTTTCTGCAGCCAGAACTTAACCTTCCTTTTGTATCTTTACCGCGATATGAGCTTCGAGAATATTCAATTGCCTTCCTCTGTTCTGTCCGGCCTCTACAAGCAGGTAGTGGTAACGGATGATTATGACCAGGTGCCCGGCGGCCGTGAAAAGAGAACAGAAGAGATCAGTCCGGCAGTTAAAACAGCACAGGCAATGGATACATCTCAGGCCGCAAGTCAAGGTCTGGACAGAGGTTCGGGTTCCGCCAGCTCCACCGCAACTGGTGCATCCCATCAGGGGGCCGCAGGTTCAAATCCTGTCTTCCCGGCAGCCGCATCACAGCCATCACCTGTGCAAGAAAACTCAGACGCAGCCAGTATTTCCGGCTGGTCTGCCAGCCCTTCATTACCCACTACCCCACCCGGCGATGCAACAGTATACCGCTTTCTCGGAAAGAATGCGAAGCATGTGGCCATCATCGTTTACTCCCCTAATGACGCTTATCTCCCGGACGATCAGTTGCAGCTCCTCACCAAAATGCTGGATGCCTGCAAACTCAATCTCGGAGATGTGGCCATTATCAATCAGGCTTCGCAAACAGTGCATTTCACGCAACTGGCGGAACAATTGAAGGCGCAGAAGACCCTTCTCTTCGGTATCCAGCCGGAGCAGATCGGGCTGCCACTGAGTTTCCCGGCATACAAAGAACAGGAATATGCAGGCTGCACCTACCTTCTGGCCAATCCCCTCGGCGATATGAACCAACCCAATGAGGAAGGCAGATCACTCAAAGGAAAATTATGGGGATGTTTGAAAAAAATGTTCAATATTTAAGGCAGCAAAAGACGAGGCTTTGCCGGTAGCACGAAATAATTTTACCTATGATCAGGATCGTATTTGCCACCAATAATGCCAATAAGGTCACCGAAATGCAGGCTGCCATCGGCGGTTCGCTGGAAGTGGTGAGCCTGAAAGCCGCAGGGATCAATATCGATATTCCCGAACCTCATGATACGTTGGATGCCAACGCATCCGAAAAATCCAACGTCATCCACCAGCTCACCGGGGAAAATTGTTTCAGTGAAGATACCGGTCTCGAGATCGACTCCCTCAACGGAGAGCCCGGCGTGAAAAGCGCCAGGTATGCAGGGGAAGACAAAGCCTTTGATAAAAATATCGATAAAGTGTTGACTAAAATGGGCGATACTGAGCATCGTTCCGCCCGCTTCCGGACCGTCATCTCCCTCATATGGAATGATAAAGAGTACCTCTTCGAAGGAATTTGTGAAGGCCGCATCCTGAGCGCCCGCCAGGGCAGCGGAGGATTCGGATATGATCCCATCTTTATGCCCGAAGGAGGCAACCGGAGCTTTGCCGAAATGAGTATTGCTGAAAAGAACCAATACAGTCATCGCCGCAAGGCAGCCGATAAGTTGGTTTTATTTTTGCAAAACCAAACTCAGTCCGCTTCTGATCGTTCATAATAAGAGGATTACAAAAGGTTTTTATCTTTACTTTCAACACTTGTCAAAAACTTGGATAACAAAAGCAACTATAACATTACCGAATCCGACTTAATAAAGGGAGCTGTGGCCGGTGACAGGCGGATGCAGGAGGAACTGTACAACAGGTTTTCGCCAAAAATGTACGCTGTTTGCCTGCGCTACGCCAATAACAGCAACGATGCACAGGACCTGCTTCAGGAAGGATTCATAAAAGTGTTCAGGAATCTTCACAGGTTCCGGGCCGAAGGTTCTTTTGAAGGGTGGATGAGAAGGGTTTTTGTGAACACCTCCATCGAATATTTCAGGAAGAAGTCCGCACAACTCTCCAGTGTAAGCGAAAAAGAAGAGAATACCATTGAAGACAGCGATATTTCCGCCCTGGACCAATTGGCGGAAAAAGATATCATTGCCATCATCCAGGAATTGAGTCCCGGATATCGCACTGTTTTCAACCTGTATGTTGTGGAAGGATATTCACACCGGGAGATCGGCGAAATCCTGGGCATCAGCGAAGGTACCAGCAAGAGTCAGCTCGCAAGAGCAAAAGCATTGTTACAAAAAAAGATCAGTCAATATTTAAGTGATACGCGTAAATCATATACGCGCTAACCTATGGAACCCACCATCCAACATAAACTGGCTAATCTTGAGATAGCGCCCCCGCAGGGCGGATGGGAACTATTGTCTGCCCGCCTCGATACAGAATATGATCAGTCGGAGATCCGACTGGCGCAAACGCTGAACGATACTACGCTCACGCCGCCATCGGGCGCCTGGGCCGCTATCGCCGCCAACCTGCCTGCTGCTGAAGAAGATCTCATTTCAGTTCCGGCACAACCCGTCCCTGCAAGAGTGGTCTCCTTTCCCCTCGGAAAAGTAGCCGTAGCTGCAGCGGTACTTATCGTTATCAGTTTTGTAAGCTGGTTCATGCTCAGGTCAGGTGAAACAACTGCACCGGTTGCACAAACGGAATCACCTTCCGGTAATAACGCGCAGGCACAACCTAACACGCCTTCCAATTCTCCCAATCGCATCACCACGCCTCCTGCTATCGCACAGGAGATCCCTGCGGAACGCCCGGGAACATCGGCCTCCGAAGAAAGAGATACCGAAAACAATTCAACCGGAACAGACGCATTACCCGATAACCAGGTGGACCAGGACCTTCCTTCAACCGATCCATCGCTGGTACGTGCACAAGACCTGTCTGCTGCTGTAAGTATTCCCAACCGCGCCTATCGCGATGCCGCAGGTAAAGTAGTGATGGACATGGCCCTGCTCACCACCCCCGGCAACCAATATGTTACGGTGACTGCGCCTAACGGAGAACAAACGCGCATCTCGCGAAAGTTCCTCCCTGTGCTCACCTTCATCAATACCGGCGCAGACAATGGCCAGTTCAATTCATCCTTCAAACAAAAGGTCCAGGAGCTCCGTAAACAACTGCTGCAACAGGCATCTTTTGTACCTTCGGCCACCAATTTTCTCGACATCATGGAACTGAAGGAAATCCTTCAGGATAAATAACAACTATGCCACGCATCAAGATCGATCTGCCCACTGATTTCTCTTTTACTTCGGTTATACCTGTACGTATCACTGATCTCAATTACGGCAATCATGTGGGCAATGACACCATCCTTTCACTTATTCATGAAGCACGCGTTCAATACCTTCACTCACTCGGTTACGGAGAGCTCAACTTTGGCGGCGCAGGCCTGATCATGGCCGATGTGGGCATCGAATACAAAGCGGAGCTGCATTATGGCGATATAGTGCGCGCATCTGTTGCAGCCGGCGATCTCTCAAAAATCTCCTTCGATCTTTATTACAAACTGGAAAAAGAAGAAAACGGAAAAACAATACTGGTGGCGGCAGCCAAAACAGGCATGGTTTGTTTCGATTATGCGAAGAAGAAAGTAACCGCACTTCCTGAAGAAGCCCGCCAGAAACTCGAAGCAAAATAATTCCAGCGTGTGCCCAGTCGCTCGCCTCTGGCGAGTGACTTCTATTTAGTCGCCTCCGGCGACGCGGTGTTCGCCGGAGGCGAACTAATATTCCTCACTCGCCGGAGGCGAGCGAGTGGCAGCACCAAAATTAAATGTAACTACTTTTCATTCCAGATCCGCCAGCTTTCCTTAGCCTGGATCACCAGCATATCCATTCCATTCTTGATGGCAGCGCCCTGCGCTGCGCCTCTTTGCAGGAACTGCGTTCTTGCCGGATTGTACACTAAATCATACAGATAATGCTTCGCACTCATTGCCTCATAGGGCAATGCAGGCCAGGCATCTTCTTTCGGATACATGCCCACGGGAGTGGTATTAACAATCAGCGTATATTCATCAATGATAGCAGGCGTTACCTGTTCATAACTGCGCTGGTTAGCCGCAGAAGGAGTACGGGAGATAATGAGGTAATCGATGCCTTTCTGTTCCAGCACATAACAGATGGCTTTGGCTGCGCCGCCGGTGCCCAGCACCAGCGCCTTCCTGTGAGAAGGTTGCAGAAATTCATTGAGGCTTCTTTCGAAACCCAGAACATCCGTATTGAAGCCGGTGAGCTCACCATTCTCAATACGGATGCAGTTGCAGGCGCCGATGGCCTGTACCACCGGCTCCATATGATGTAAAAATGGAATTACCTGTTCTTTGTAGGGAATGGTCACATTCAATCCGGCCAGGTCTGTATGATTGGCCAGGATCTCTTTCAGCACTGCGATCTCCGGGATCGGAAAATTCTGGTATAAACAATCCTGTATCCCTTCTTTTTTGAACTTTTCCGTGAAGAAAGGCTGTGAAAAAGAGTGACCGAGAGGATAGCCGATCAGGCCATATCTTCTCATTGACTCAGTTCATTGTTGAGGAACAAACTGAAAGTATCTCCACGGAGCCCAACACGCATGGCTTCCAGGGGAATCACTTCTGTTGGTGCGATATTACCCAGGTTCACATTGCAACCGAGCAGTTCGATGAAATAAAGTTGTTGTGCTTTCTGCGGCGCTTCCCAGAGGATCTTTTCACCGGGGATCTGTGTGAGGATCTCCTGCACCAGGCCTTCACGTACTTCACCTGAACCACGGTAGATGCCTACGTTGCCTGCTTCGCGCGCTTCTGCGATCACATAGGAGGAACCTGCATTCAGCTCTGCGCGCATCAGTTCGATCCATTTGTAGGGAGGAATGATATGAGCCGCATCCTTGCTGCCCACTTCACTGAGTACGGTGCCATGTTTTGTGAGCTTCTCGATATATCCGCATTTCTCTGCATGGGGAATGGTGATGGAACCATCACTCACTTCCATATACGAAATACCATATTCTTTACAAACGTTGATATAATCGTCGAACTGATTGCGGATGAGAAAAGCTTCAAAAAGTGTTCCGCCGAAATAGATCGGAATATTGTAACTCTGATAGACCTTGATCTTTTCTTTCAGGTTGGGTGTTACGAAAGAAGTACCGAAACCCAATTTCACTATATCAACATGGGGGCGTGAGATCTCCATGAAATTATGCACTTCAGAGATGCTGAGGCCTTTGTCCATCACCATGGTGACACCATCGTTGCGGGGTTGGGCAGTTCTTTCGGGGATCTGAGAAAGATTGAAATTCATTCGACTGGTTTTACACTTAGGAATTTTCTAAAGTCGCCGCAAAAATAGGGAAGAAACGCAAATGCAACAGTGATTTAAATCATTGGCCTATTTATTCTTTTTGAACCTGGCCACAATATCTGCCACTAACTGATGTTGCAGGATGGAAGGGTCCAGCTCCACGATTTTCTTCAGTAGCCTGGGGCTCTGGCTCATGGCATTCTCCAGTTGAAGCAATGCTTCCTTGGTCTTGCCCAGCGCCAGGTACACGGCTGAAAGATAGAACCTGAATACAGGCTTGTTATTGGTCATATGTAAGGCAGCATGCACCTGCTCCAGGGCCTCCTCATAGAATTCGCCATGGTAAAGGCATCGGATCAGCGACTCCCAGCTGGTTACATTCCTGGGTCGCTGCCCTACTACATTAGAAAAATATTGAATAGCTTCCTTGTAATCGCCCAGTTGCATCTTACACTCGCCCATCGCCAGGTTATATTCCGGTTGTAAACGATGGATCTGCATGGCAGTTTCCAGTTGCTTGATGGCAGTGCCCCACTGCCCTTCATTCATATAGGTGCAGGCGATCTTGAAATACAGTTTGCTGTCTTCCTGGTTGAGATGCGAAGCCTTTCGATAGTAGAATCTTGCCTGCGCATAGTTCTTCATTCGATCGTAACAATGACCGATGGCTTCATAGATCACATCTTCAGGCCTCGACAATTCCAGTACTTTCTCCAGCACTTCGATCGCATCCCTGTACTTACGGAGCCGGATATACGCATCTCCCATATTACGGTACGCATAATCGAACTTCTCGTCTATCACAACTGCGTATTTATAGGCGTCGATGGCTTTTTCGTAGAGTTTCAGTCCCTGGTAAGCTGCAGCGAGGTTGAACCAGGCAAGTTCACTGTAAGGATGTTCATCGATGATCTGGTTATGGAGGCGGATGCTTTCTTCATTGCGGCCGGTGGAGTCTGTCCAGAAACAGATCTTGTACAATGCTTCCTCATTGGTAGGGTCCTGTTCCAGGATCAGTTTGAGGCAGTCGAAGATCTTATCGAACTCTTCATAATCATCATAAACATCCGCCAGTTCGAAGAGCAGCTCGATCCTTTCCTGACCCTCAAACAGTTCGAGTGCATTTTCAAGGAGGGCTACGGCTTTCTCCTGCTGGTCCAGCGCCAGGTAAGCGGCAGTCTTGAGAATATACAGGTTGATATCATTACTGTCAAGCACAGCCGCGTGGCCCAAAACCGAAAGCGCCTCATGGTAGTGGCGGGTGGCGATGAGCAGGTCTGCTTTCTTGATATGCAGGATGGAAGAATAGGGAAATAGCTCGATCCCCATTTCTGCGGCTACCAGTGCCTGTTGGAGATCCTCCTCATCATCGTAATAGTCGATGATCTTTTCAAAAGAATCCTCATCCAGGAAAGAGTGGCTTTTACCATTCTTCAGGTTCTGGAACTGTTTTACCAATTCTTTGATTTCGTCGTTATTCTGGCTCGATGGGTTATCTCTCATGAATCAATGTAATGGTTATTCTAAAGTACTTTTCCTGTGGTTCCCTGCCAAGTTTTGTTATTGACAGGGGTGCATAAGTTTTACCTGGAATCCAACAATTTAGGAACGGGATGCAACATTTTGGTAAAAAACAGGATCATTTTGTGCAAACTGTAACATTTCGGCATCTTAAGCGTTAAAAGAATTATAAAGCCCGGGATGAACGGTTAAAGGAATCCCAATTTTTTTATATATTTTTGCATTAATTATGCAGGCAAACTTTACGCTAAAACTTAACCAAATGCTAAGAAGAACGATCATCAGTTGCGCGATGGTTGGGATTGTGGCGCTTGCGTTGGCCAGTAGCGGCGGAGGTGGAAAGAAAGGTTCCCAAAAGAATGTTCCGCTGAAGCCTGAGTTCACTCCCATCAGGACCACCAATGGTTTTACCTTGAAAGCTGGTCCTTTATACACGGGTAGTCAACTGGCCCGTAGCCAGAATTCCGTGAGTTATATCACTTATAACTCATTGGTAACCTACGAACAAGGCAATAAGATCTTTATTCTGCCCAGCTCGGTAAAGATCAAATCACAGCCTCAGTTCCGTTCTAATCTGAATGTACTGGACCTGAAGGTCCGCTTGCGGAAATAATCCGCTTTATTGGTCAAACCCCAGGCAAACGCCTGATCTTCAATTATGGAGCAGGATGTTAATCGCCGTAAAAGATATTGCCAGCCTTCAGGCTGGCTTTTTTATTTCCCTCATTTACTGCAAAAAAAGGGGGCTGACTAAAAAGGGCGGAGAGCTGGCAGTC
>NZ_RCSU01000014.1 GCF_003991355.1 Pseudoflavitalea rhizosphaerae | reverse complement strand
TCACTCGCCAGAGGCGAGCGACTGGGCACACCCTGTTTTTTTCGCACATGGCCTGTGGATTAAAAATGTACAGGATTTTACTCCCTTTCAGGAACTTTGTAACGTTATTTGCTGTTTGATTGTTGATACTGAAAGAACCAGAAGATTATGTCGAAATTCTCACACCTGCACGTCCATACCCAGTTCTCATTGCTCGATGGGGCCGCCTCCATCCAAAGCCTCTACAAAAAAGCCATCAAGGATGGCCAGCCCGCTGTTGCCATCACGGACCACGGTAATATGTTCGGGGCTTTTGAATTTGTATCGGAGGCTTACAAGCACAAGAACGACGATGGCTCACTCAAAGTAAAGCCCGTTGTAGGATGCGAGTTCTATGTGGTGGAAGACCGTACACGTAAAACCTTCTCCAAAGAACAAAAAGACGAACGCTACCACCAGGTACTGCTCGCAAAAAATGCAAAAGGATACCAGAACCTCATCAAGCTCACTTCCCTCGGTTATATCGAAGGTATGTACAGCAAGTACCCGCGCATCGATAAAAAACTGATCGAACAATACCACGAAGGACTCATCGCTACCACCTGCTGCATCGGGGCTTATGTACCCCAAACCATCCTTCACGATGGCGAAGAAAAAGCAGAAAAAGAATTCAAATGGTGGCTCGATCTCTTCGGAGAAGATTATTTCATCGAACTGCAGCGCCATAACCTCAAAGAACAGATCCAGATCAATGAGGTACTGCTGAAATTCTCGCTGAAATACAATGTACCGGTGATTGCCACCAACGACAGTCACTATACAGACCAGGACGATTACAATGCCCACGACATCCTCCTTTGTATCAATACCGGTGAAAAGAAATCCACGCCGGGCTTCGACGATTTTGTGAACGATGACGCCATCGTCAAGGAACGCCGTTTCAAATTCCCGAACGACCAGTTCTATTTCAAGACGCAGGATGAAATGAAAAAACTCTTTTCAGACATCCCGCAGGCCATCGACAATACCAATATGATCGTGGACCGCGTGGAAGTGCTGAACCTGAAGAAAGATATCCTCCTGCCAGCATTCCCGCTTCCAAAAGAATTCCAGCTCACAGACGACAGTAACCTGAACCAATGGGAATTCCTCAAGCATATCACCTATGAAGGCGCAAAGATGCGCTACGTGGAGATCACCGATGATATCCGCGAACGGCTCGACTTCGAGCTCTTCACCATCAAAACAATGGGATTTGCCGGTTACTTCCTCATCGTGAGTGATTTCATCAAAGCTGGCCGCGACCTCGGCGTATTCATCGGGCCAGGCCGTGGATCGGCCGCCGGTAGCGCTGTAGCCTACTGTATCGGCATCACCAATATCGATCCCATCAAATACAACCTCCTGTTCGAAAGGTTCCTTAACCCGGACCGTAAGAGCATGCCGGATATCGATACGGATTTCGACGATGAAGGCCGCCAAAAAGTTATTGATTACGTAGTTGACAAATATGGCAAGAACCAGGTAGCACAGATCATCACCTACGGCACCATGGCCGCCAAGATGAGTATCAAGGACGTGGCCCGCGCACTCGACCTGCCACTCGCGGAATCGAATGCCCTCGCCAAAATGGTGCCCGATAAACCAGGTATCGAACTGGGCCGCGTACTGAAAGCGCCACTCACTGCAAAAGAAGGGGAAAAATCCCTCGAAGAAAAAGAACAGCTTGGCCCTGATGATCTCGAAAATGTAAAACGTATCCGCGAAGTTTACCGTGGTACTAACCTCAATGCACAAGTGCTGCACGAAGCGGAACGCCTGGAAGGTTCCGTACGCAACACAGGTATCCACGCGGCCGGTATCATCATCGCCCCAAAAGACCTTACTGAACTGATCCCCGTTTGTACAGCCAAAGACTCCAGTCTCTGGGTTACACAGATAGAGGGCAGCATCATCGAAGATGCAGGCGTAATCAAGATGGACTTCCTGGGTCTGAAAACCCTTACTATCATCAAGAATGCCCTGCGCATGATCAAAGAGAACCACGGCATCGATATCGTGATCGACGATATCCCGCTCGATGATCAGAAAACCTACGAGATCTATCAGCGCGCAGATACCATCGGCACCTTCCAGTTCGAGAGCCCCGGAATGCAGAAATACCTGCGCGATCTCAAACCTGACCAGTTCGCTGACCTTATTGCGATGAACGCCCTCTACCGGCCAGGCCCACTCGCTTATATTCCCTTGTTCATCGACCGTAAGCATGGCCGGGAGCCCATCACCTACGATCTTCCCGAGATGGAGGAATACCTCGCCGAATCCTACGGGATCACGGTTTACCAGGAACAGGTGATGTTGCTGGCCCAAAGTCTTGCCGGCTTCTCCAAAGGCGATGCGGACGTACTGCGTAAGGCGATGGGTAAAAAGCAGAAATCGGTTCTGGATAAAATGAAGACCCAGTTCATCGCAGGCGCCACAGCCAAAGGCCATCCGGCTGATAAACTGGAAAAGATCTGGACAGACTGGGAAGCCTTCGCCCAATACGCGTTCAACAAATCGCACTCTACCTGCTATGCCTTCGTAGCCTACCAGACAGCTTATTTGAAAGCGCACTACCCTTCCGAATACATGGCCGCCGTTCTGAACAACGCCGGCAATATCGAAAAGATCACTTTCTTCATGGAAGAATGTAAACGGATGGGATTGAAAGTACTCGGTCCGGACATCAATGAATCCAAAAAAGGTTTTGCCGTAAACAAGGCCGGCGATATCCGGTTCGGATTGGGTGGACTGAAAGGCGTGGGTGAAGCCGCGGTGGACAGTATCATTTTCGAACGTGAAGAGAAAGGGCCTTATTCGTCCATCTTCGACATGGCCAAACGCGTGAACCAGCGTACGGTGAACAAGAAAACATTGGAAAGCCTCGTGTATGCCGGCGCGTTCGATTGTTTTCCTGAATTGCACCGCGCGCAATACTTCACCATTCCTCCAAACGATACCAGCTCAGGCCTGGAGAAGATCATCAAGTACGGAAACATCCTGCAGGCGGAAAGCCAGAACGCTTCCAACAGCCTTTTTGGCGATCTCTCCACCAATATCGAGATCGCACCTCCGAAGATCGCCCCCTGCGAACCCTGGACGCTCACAGACCTGCTCAATAAAGAGAAAGAAGTAACGGGCATCTTCATGAGCGGTCACCCGCTGGACCATTTCAAGTTTGAATTGCACCATTACGGCATCAAACCGCTGGTTGAATACAACGAAATACAGAACACCGAATTACTGATGGCGCAGTACGCCGGTAAAACGCTTCGCATCGCCGGATTAGTGACGGATGCACAGCATCGCGTGACGAAGACGGGTAAAAACTTTGCGAAAGTGGTAATTGAAGATTATACCGGTAATGCAGAACTGCTTTTCTGGAGCAATGATTACCCTCGTTTCAGTTCATTTTTCCAAAACGGACTGAACCTCTTGGTTACAGGAACCTTCTCACAGAAACGCAGCTTCAACCCTGATCCCAACAAGCCGCCTGAATACGAATTCAAGGCCTCCGAGATCACTTTGCTGGAGACGGTAAAAGGCAAATACACCAAGCAGCTGATCCTGGATATCCAGGCCAGGCACCTGACGCCTGAACTGATCGATTTCCTTGAAGATAATGTTAAAAAAAACCCGGGCGGAGCAGGCCTTCGCTTCAATATCATCGAGCCAAAGTCGCAGTTGAAGATCAGCATGTACAGCCTGGAAGCGAAATTCCAGATGAATGACGAAATGACGGCCTGGCTGAGGGAAAAGCCTGAAGTAGAGGTGGCTGTAGTGACTAGCTAGCAGATGTGGATATGTGGAAATGTCACCGTTTCAGTAAAATGAAAATGGTTATATATTTGCTCTCTTAACCCCATGGAACAAAGACTGGAAGCGATGGTTAGGTGAGATGAACAAAACGGTTCCCTCGCCTGTTTTAATCAGATACAGTCTTCATTCAAATAATATTTATAAAAACTTTTTTATGGCTTTAGAATTTACTGATGCGAACTTCCAGGAAAAGGTACTTTCTTCCGATAAACTGTCTGTAGTGGATTGCTGGGCTGAGTGGTGCGGACCCTGTCGTGCAATCGGACCCGTTATCGAAGATCTGTCGAAAGAATATGACGGACGTGTGAACGTAGGTAAAGTGAATGTTGACCATAATCCTGAGATCAGCATCAATTACGGAATCACTTCTATCCCTGCGATCCTCTTCTTCAAAGGCGGAAAGATCGTAGACAAGCTGGTAGGTGCACAACCTAAAGCAAACTTCGTTAAGAAGATCGAACAGCACATGTAGTATTCGCGATATAAAAGCAGTTTACTGCTGACATTGAAGACCGGTTTTTTCAGCCGGTCTTTTTTATTGCCCTTATGTTCCATCCCACCTAACGGTGACCTGTACCATATAAACAAGGAAAAATGTCCTGAGATTATGAATATTGCTTATATTGAAAGGTCTTTTCATCCAAACTGAGTGTACATGAGTCCTGTACTGGAAAATATTCTGCGCGGCATGCTGGGCATGTTCTTTCTCATTTTCGTGTGTTTTCTCTTCAGTAATAATCGCAGGGCCATCAACTGGAAGCTGGTGCTGATCGGAATAGTGGCGCAGGTCTGTTTTGCATTAGGTGTATTGAAAGTGAATTTCGTGAAAGTAGTGTTCCAATGGCTATCAGAGAAATTTGTGGAAGTAATCAATATCGGTCACAAGGGCATTGAATTCCTCTTCGGCAATCTCGCCAATGCAGAGGGTTCCTGGGCCTATATTTTCGCAGTGCAGGTATTGCCCAATATCATTTTCTTCTCTGCTTTATCAGCCATGTTCTACTATCTCGGCGTATTGCAGAAAGTAGTGTATGTATTTGCCTGGATGCTGAAGAAACTCGGCATCTCAGGTCCGGAAAGCGTGAGTACCGGCGCCAATATCTTCCTCGGCCAAACCGAAGCGCCGTTGATGATCCGTCCCTTCCTCGACAAACTTACCCGCTCGGAAATACTTTGTATCATGGTAGGCGGTATGGCCAATACTGCCGGGAGTGTACTGGCCGCATATGTTGGCTTCCTCGGCGGCAATGATCCCGATCAACAAAAATATTTCGCGCTTCACATGCTCAGCCAGAGCATCATGAGCGCTCCAGCCGCCATTGTGGTTTCCAAGATATTGTTCCCCCAAACGGAGCCGTATATGCGAGAACTGAAAGTACCCCGCGAAAAGCTTGGCGATAATTTTCTCGATGCCATTTCACTCGGCACCACCGATGGCATGAAACTAGCCGTGAACGTAGGCGCCATGCTCATCGTTTTTACCGCCCTCATGTATTTCGCCAACTGGATCCTGGGCAGCATCGGCTCCTGGACCAATCTCAACAGCACTATCGCAGCCGCTACCAATGGCCGTTATGAATCGCTCTCCCTGCAGATGTTGCTCGGCTATATCTTCTCCCCTATTGCCTGGCTCATCGGCGTGGACTCGCGGGAAATGATACCGGTGGGGCAGCTACTCGGGGAAAAGACCATCCTTAACGAGTTCGTGGCCTATATCTCTTTCGGACAAATGAAAACAGCCGGCGTGATCTCCGATCCAAAATCGATATTGATCACTACCTACGCGCTCTGCGGCTTCGCGAATTTTGCCAGTATCGGCATACAGATCGGCGGCATCAGCCAGCTGGCGCCCAACCAGCGCAGAAACCTCACGGAGCTGGGAGTGAAAGCCCTGATCGGCGGAACCATCGCCTGCCTCATGTGCGGCTGCATCGCCGGCGCACTGATGTAAGAGAAATGAACATTATTGCCAGCCAACTGTTATGGGACTATTGTACCTTTGCGGCATTGAATCAAAGGCAGTTTTACAACCATGAATACTTCTATCGGGAAATTAATCGCCGCCGAAACGGACGCCACTCTTCGCAGTATCGCTGAAAAGGTTGTCCGTAAGGAACGCATCACTCCGGAAGACGGCCTCTACCTGTTTGAACATGCAAGCCTTCCCTTCGTTGGCGCCCTCGCCAATTTCGTAAGGGAAAGACTGCACGGGAACACCACTTATTTCAATCGCAATTTCCATATCGAGCCCACCAACGTGTGTGTGTTCGCCTGTAAATTCTGCTCCTACTCGCGGCTCTATGCCCATCGCGAAGAAGGCTGGGAACTCAGCACCGAACAAATGCTGGACATTGTAAAGAAATACGATGGCAAACCCGTTACCGAAGTGCATATCGTTGGCGGCGTTCACCCCAAGATGAACCTCGAATTCTTTGCAGACCTCATCCGCAAGATCCGCGCCCATCGTCCCGATCTCCATATCAAAGGATTCACGGCCGTGGAACTGGACTATATGTTCCGGAAAGCAAAGAAAACCGTTGACGAAGGAATGGCTTACCTCCACGAAGCAGGGCTGCAATCACTGCCCGGCGGCGGCGCCGAGATCTTCGACCAGGAGATCCGCGAACAGATCTGCGCCGATAAGATCGACGGTGAAGGATGGCTCGCCATTCATAAAGCCGCACACAAACTCGGCATGCACAGCAATGCCACCATGCTCTACGGTCATATCGAAACCTATGCACATCGCATCGATCATATGGAACGTCTCCGCAAACTGCAGGACGAAACCGGCGGCTTCAACACTTTCATTCCGTTGAAATTCCGCAATGGCGACAATGAAATGAGCCATGTGAATGAGCTCAGCATCATCGAAGACATGCGCCTCTACGCCATCGCACGTTTATACATGGATAATTTCCCGCATCTCAAAGCATACTGGCCAATGCTGGGTCGCAATAATGCGCAGCTATCGCTCAGTTTTGGTGTGAATGATATCGATGGCACCATTGATGACTCCACGAAGATCTATTCCATGGCTGGCTCTGAAGAACAAACTCCTGCCATGAGCACTGCGCAACTGGTTACCCTCATCAAACAGGTGAAACGCAAACCAGTGGAGCGTGATACTTTGTACAACGAGATCCGCGATTATTCTGAAATAGATATAAAGGAAATTGAAACGAATCCGTTGTTGAATTAACGGGCTCCTTGAATAATTTTTGAAGCATCAGGTTTTTGCCTGGTGCTTTTTCTTTTTGGGCAAAGGGATATGCGCAACGCGGCTGATGAAACAAACCGGCGCGGGAGGATGTTTATTGAGCTTTTGTTATTAGGATTGGGCTATGGTAATACTGTTGAGCTTCTTCGCTTATGTTTCAAAGGCCGCTTATGCGCATACCCGCTTTGCCATGGGCAGCGTGGATGTGCGGCAAATGAAATGCAATTACAAGGAGATTAAGTTTATAGGAAGTAGTTTCAATTTTCGTATTGCTAGTCTAAGCAGGTAGGTACTTATGAAGCACTTTTCCATTTTTATAAGAAATGACGCTTTCCAGTTTCAGAATTTTTTGTTCTCTGAAAATGGGCATCCCTTCTCCGATAGCTACTGGGTTAATAAAGAGATAGTATTCATCGATGAGGTTGAGACTGATGAGTGAGCTTACAAAAGTTGCGCCGCCATAGACAATGATATTTTTTCCAGGTTGTTGTTTCAGTGCATTTACAACAGTGGCCAGCTCATTGTTTTCGACTGTCACATTGCGGCCCTTGATCTCTTTCTGCGTGCGGCTGAAAATGATCTTGTGATGGTTCACCATTAGCTGCGCCAATGTATTCATAGGGTTTTGCGGCTGGTTGTCTACCACATCTTCCCAATAGTCTATGAATTCCCTGCTCATCTTTCTTCCCATCAGAATGGTATCGCTACTCCCGGCCAGTTCAATTACACGTTTGAATCCTTCTTCATCGCGTTCGCCGGATAACCACATCCAGTCTGTTTTCCCATCTGGTCTGGCCACATAACCATCGAGTGTCATATTCACCTGAAATATTAGCTTACGCATAGTATCGTTTTTTATTTTTTACAGTATTTCAATTCCACATCAAATATCAGCAGACTTGACAAATCAAAGCGGGTATGAACACGACAGAATAGAGGTGAATTGCGCAGGATCTGATCAGTAGTATATCTTACCAGACAGCAGCGCTGAAGAACTAAAAATCTAATCGAATAAGAGGATAGAATAATGGATAATAGAATAGTGGAATAGCGGAACAGTGGATTTGTGGATTTGTGGATTTGTGGATTTGTGGATTTGTGGATTTATGGATTTATGAAATGATGATTGATCAAAGAATCTGAAGCCTGATGAATCATAACTGATGCACCCTCACACCTCCCGGCTGAGATGCGGGTATATTAAATAACGGCCTATGAAATGTAAGCGAAGAAGCCCGGCCCATCTACCACAGCCCATCCAACCCATCCAAACCCCAATATATATTCTCCCGCGCCGGTTCATTTCATCAGCCGGATTTCATATACCCCATCGAAGCTATACCCCATCCAACACCCATGTTTGCCGGTATTTCAACCAATCATCTACCATCTCATTACTGACCGGAGTTGTGAAATAGCTCAATCCACTCAGCGTCTTATGCATCGTTGCCGCTTTATGCACAACACGGAATCCGCAGCTGTTGAAGAATGCTTCCGCTTCGTCATAGGTCTGGAACTTGTTATCGTTCACATTGTGCTCTGCCAGGAATTCTTTCCATTTATTGTCTTCCTGCGTTTGTTTGCCGTTACCAGGTTCATGGTCAGGATTCTTCAGGTATACATCACCGGTAATCCAGTGCCCACCGCGACGCTTGAGGATATTGCGGATGGTGGCGCAGAGCGCGCGTTTTTCTTCGTCATCCAGGTATACGAGTAATCCTTCATTCACGATGGTGATGGGCCCTGGCGGGAAGTATTGCAATGCATTTTCAAACTGTTGTTCATCCATCGCATTGAGCGGATGAACATAAAGTTTGCCTTTGCGATGAATATGATGGATACGGATGAGATCGGTGATGAGACTTTTCTTGTTGCCGGCTGATTCCGGCAGGTCGGTATCGAGATATACTACCGGTTTGTGCTGCGCCATGGCAAGGCCGCGGCAACTAAATCCTGATGAGAGCTCCAGCACATTGGTGGGATGGAGAATATCAAGACTTTGATCGATGGTCTTGTAGCGGTTCTCGAAATGGAGAACGCGTACGAGAAACGTTTCGGAATGTTTTTGCTGCAAAAGCCGGTCGAATGCTTCCGGGTCGAGGATCAGTGCAGCGGTTTCCCGGGCAAAGGGGATGTCCGTCAATGCCTTCATCAGCAGCAATACGCGTGCTGATGGACTAATGGTGTTGAAGTTACGTTCGGTAGTCATCAGTTGTTTTTTTAAGAATGAACAACAGGGACCAGGGCGTCTGGAACGCAACGAAGAATTGGTTGATGTCTGAGAAGGTCAATGGCCAGGAGGCAAACAAACGGCAAGTTCCGTTAGCATTCACTCAGGCTGATCGGTATATGAACAGCCAGTCCGCCTTCAGCGGTCTCCTTGTATTTAAAACTCATATCCCTTGCTGTATCCCACATGGTTCTGATCACACCGTCCAGAGACACGCGAGCAAAGTCCGGCGTGCTCTGCAAAGCCAGTTGAGAAGCAGTGATAGCTTTGATAGCGCCCATGGTATTGCGCTCGATGCAGGGTATCTGTACCAGTCCGGCAATAGGATCGCAGGTGAGGCCAAGGTGGTGCTCCATAGCGATCTCTGCCGCCATCATCGCCTGTCGCTGGCTGCCGCCCTGCGCTTCCGTTAATCCGGCTGCAGCCATGGCGGAGGACACTCCGATCTCTGCCTGACAGCCACCCATAGCCGCAGATATGGTAGCGCCTTTCTTGAAGATGCTTCCGATCTCCGCTGCGGTGAGCATGAACTGTAAGATCCTGTCTTCCTTATATCCGCTGCAGAAGGTCACGAAATATTGTAATACAGCCGGGATCACACCGGCAGCTCCATTGGTGGGTGCTGTGACTACCCTGCCGAATGAAGCATTCTCTTCATTAACGGCGAGAGCGAAGCAACTCACCCAGTCGAGTATGTACTGGAATTGTTGTCCACCATCACGGATGGCCTGTAACCAGGAATCGTAATCATGGTAAGTTCTTCCGTTGAGCAGTTTTTTATTGAGATCTGCTGCGCGGCGTTTTACATTGAGCCCGCCGGGAAGCGTACCCTGTGTATGGCAACCGCGATAGATGCAATCCTTCATCACCTGCCAGATATTGAGCATGCTGGCTTTCGTTTCCGATTCACTGCGCCAGCTGTTCTCGTTTTCCATTACTACTTCGTGAATGGCAAGACCGGTCTTGCGGCACCAGTGCAGCAGGTCATCAGCAGTATCAACCGGGAAAGGCAGTTGAACTGCAGCAGTGCCTCCGGCTTCCTCTCCTTCCTGTACAACAAAACCGCCGCCAACGGAATAATAAGTTTCCGCGATCTGTTCTCCATCTTCGAAAGTGGCGAGGCAGGTCATGGCATTGGGATGGAAAGGCAGGCTTTCCGTCATGAGCAGTTCTATATCTTCTGCGGGATCGAAATCAATTTCATGTCTGCCGTTCAGCACCAGTTTTTTCATGGCGGCGATGTCCCTGATCTTGGGTTGGATCTGGTGAACATCGAAGGTGACCGGGTCATCTCCGCAGAGGCCCAGCTGAACAGCGATATCGGTACCGTGGCCCTTACCGGTTTTGGCGAGGGAACCATACAACAATACGCGAACGGATACTACATTGAAAATGGACTGACGGGATTCAAGTGCGCTGAGAAATCGTTGAGCGGCACGCCAGGGGCCCAGTGTATGTGAGCTTGAAGGCCCTACACCGATCTTGAACATGTCGAATACTGAGATAGCTTCGTGTGGCAAGTGATCATCTATTTACTACAAAGATAGCTGAAAAGCGATTCATTCCTAACTCACTTCCAGGAGGGTTACTTCGTAGATAATCACGGGAGTATGCGGGGCAACAAGAACAATATTCGTGTTCTTGTCTTTCTTCCCTTCGGCGCCGTAGCCAAGTGTGGGAGGTACATAAAAACGGATCTTTCCGCCGGGTTTGATCAGCGGCAGAGCAATCCTCCAGCTTTCCAGCATTAATTTAAGATTAAGAACAACATCATTACTGCTTTCGAATTCAACGCCATTCACCAGCTTTCCGGAGAAGCGGACACGGATGCTGGAACAGATCTGGGGAGTCATGCCCATGCCTTCAGTAATGATTTGATAAAAGAGTCCGCTCGCATGTTCAGTGGCCACAATATTGGCCCCGCCCAGGTAATCCTTCACTGCCTGTTTCTCAGACGCCGGCGCCGTGATATTCCGGGGAGCACAATCGTTTTCCTTCTTGAAACATTGGGAAAACACCAGGAGTATGACGCAGCAAAGCAGTGCAGTTTTTCGCATCGGTTATATTTGGCTGTTGATGAACATATAGACAGTGATTCAAATATTAGTGCTGCACCGGGTTATTGGCGGTATTTGCTTCTTTCTTTTCTCGTTCTTCCTTTGCCTTCAGTTCCCTGTATTGCTGCTCCTTCATGTCCCATTGATGGCGCTTGTAAAAGATAGCTACAAAGATGGCGATGATCACTACGCAGATGATCAGCAGGGTGGGACTTAAACTGGCGTTTGCTTCCATATCCGCCCGTACATACCAGTAGCGGCCTGTGAAAACGATGATGATTATTGGTAACGAAAAAAGCAATCCGATTGGTATTCCAACCATCAACTGATATTGCCACTTTTTTTCCCGCAACCGGTTGGCCTCCCAGTATTCAATGAATTGGAGCTCTCTTTCTGTCATATCGCAAAATTACGGACTGCCTTGCTTCTTTGTTTGCATACCAACAATTTATGTTTAACTTGTGCCAAATAAAATCCATCATATCTTGAAATTTGCCGTTCTACTAGCGAAATACTTCTACACTAAAAAACAACTGTCCCTGCCTGGCATCGGTGTACTCCACCTGGATGCCGCAGTAACTGTTCCTGATTTCAGCGACAAAAATTTCAGGGAAGTATTGAAGTACATACAGTTCACCCAGAAGAATATTGCAAAGGCAGATGATGAACTGATCGAGTTTATCCGAACACAAACAGGGAAGATCAGGCCACTCGCGGAATCTGACCTGGAATCCTACCTGGCAGATGGCAAACTGCTGCTGAATATCGGCAAGCCCTTCACCATCGAAGGCATCGGGTCTCTGCAGAAAATGAAATCCGGTGACCTGGTCTTCACTGCCGGCGAGCCCACCATCGAGAGGCTGGATTTTCATACAGAAGATAAAACACCCGATAAATCAGTCAAACATATTCCCGTTTATGATGAGAGCCAGGCCAGGCACACGGTCCACAATAACCAGCGTCGCGTGTTGCTGGTAGGTACTATAATTGTGATCGGACTGATCGTGATCCTCTGGGGCGGTTACAGCCTGTACAACAAAGCCGATAAGCAGCCTGCACAGGCATCATCCGAAGTAACAACGCCTATCACAAATCCTGACTCTGCCGCCGTTCAGCAAGCCGACAGCAATATCATTGAACAGCCTGCTGCCGTAACTCCTCCCGGAACCTATAAATTCATTTTCGAGAAAACAGACAGGAGAGCAAGAGCGCTCAGAAGGTTCGCTTTTGTGCATGATCTCAGCCCACGTATTCAAATGGAAACAACAGATTCTCTCAACTTCACCATCTTCGTACGCCTCCCGGCCATGCCAGCCGATACCGGCAGACTGAAAGATTCCCTGAATGCCTGGTACTACGGCACCAAGCCTGTGAAAGTGATGATCGAGCCTTAATTTTTCGATTTCCTGAAATACAGGTACAGCGGTGCTCCCAGTGCAGTGATCACAAGTCCAAGCAGTGAATTGATCACGGGTGATTGTCCTGCATTGTATTTATTTACATCGTTCATGATAGTGCTGACCACATAGAATGCCGCAAAGCCTATGAACAGCAATGGCAGGAACGGGTATCCCCAAACCCTGTAGGGACGCGGATGATCAGGCATCTTCCATCGCAACACAAATACGCCGATGGCGCCGAAGGTATAGGCTACCCAGGCCACGAACACGAACATATCCGCCAGCATATCGAAACTACCGCTCACTACTAACACTGATGCCCATACGCAATGCAGCCATAATGCATTGCCCGGTGTTCCATACTTCGCATGTTCCTTACCGGTAAAAGCGAAAAACAGGCGGTCCTTTCCCATCGCATAAGTTACCCTGGCTTCCGTCATCGTATTGCCATTGATAGCCCCGAAAGTGCAGATCACGATCATGGCCGCCACGATAGCGCCGCTGGTTTCGCCGAGTGCAATGGCGATAGCATCGGCTGCCACCAGTGAAGAGCCGGCCATCCGGTCTACCGGCAACACATAGAGATAGGCCTGGTTCACGAGAAGGTATATAATGATGCAAGCCAGCAGTCCCATCAACAAACTCCGGGGAATATTGCGTTGCGGATCTTTGATCTCCCCTCCTACGAATGTTACATTCACCCAACCATCATAAGCCATAAAAGCGCCTGTGAGTGCAGCTACCAGGCCACCCGCCAGTTCCCATCCCTCCTTCGGGCTGGTGGAATGCTGAACAAAATGCTGTACACTGCCATTACCACTCAGGAAGATGCCGAACACCAGCAGGATGATCACCCCCACTTTGATCATTGTACTCACCACCTGCACAATGCCACCTGCTTTCACACTCCGGTAATTGAGCCAGGTAAGCCCCACGATCAATGCGATGGCCAGCGATTTCACGCCTGCATTTTCCAATGGATACAAATTGCCCAGCAATGGGATATGCCAGACCATAGCCTTTTCTGTTGCCTCTGTAAATTGAGGTAACTGCAAAAAGAAATCGGCGTATTGCGCACACACGAAGGAGATGGCTGATACAGCAGCCGTATTGATCACCGTAAAACCTGCCCAGCCATACATGAAGGCAAAGAAATCGCCGAACATTTTCTGGAAAAAGATATAGAGTCCGCCGGTTTGCGGGAACATCGCTCCCACTTCCGCATAGATGAGTCCTCCGATCAGCGAAAGCAGTCCTGCCATTACCCAGACCAATGCCAGCCAAACCGGCGAAGCCGTCTGTGCCGCCATGGCAGCTGGTTTCATAAATACGCCTGATCCAATGATACTGCCCACCACTATACTGGCGGCCGACCAGAACCCAAGCATCCGGCGCGCGGAAGGAATAGCCATAGCTGTATCAGTTTAAGGGTTGAGCAGACTGGAAATAATGCGATGAAAATGATGTGTGCCCTGCTCTCTTGTAACGGAATATCTTCCGTGACCGTAGAACCTGCTACGCACACCCAGCTGCACCGCTTCCACCACCGCTTCATCTTCCATCTCCACCGTATTGAGTTCCGATCCTGCTCCTGTATTGAACTTATCTTCTTTCCACACATAAGATAGAAAAGAAACTTTACACCTGTCTATCGCCAATGGTTGAACGATATTGATGCTTATTCCCCAGGGATAGAAATTGAACATCATATTCGGGAAAACGAAAAAATAATAAGCAGCTACTTTCTTCCCAAAATCCGGTGAAGAGGAAGGCAGATCGAAAACATCATCATCATCTTTCGCAATACCTAACTGCAGGTTGGAGTATTTAAAAAGTTCTGTCGTATAGTTTCCAAAGTCGATCACGGCATTCAGACCTGCATGAACAAATGGAATATGGAACCCTTCCAGGTAGTTCTCGCAATACAGCGCCCAGTGGGCATTTACGAAATAGTCCTTGCTCAGGTCCGGCCTGGGTTTGAATTCATCTACCGGCAACCATCCTACCCTTTGCATCATATCTTTCAGATAAGGCGCCGGATCTGCATGGTTTTGCAGCGAAGCAAACAACAAAGGGCCCCATTGATACACCGGTAATTGTGCGAGATCATCTGATGGAGCGGGAAAATCTTTTACTTCCCTGAACTCAGGCATGGATTTGAATCTCCCATCGAGCGCAAACGATCTGCCGTGATAACGGCAACGCAAATGCGCAGCATTGCAGGGCTCGTGTACAACAATGGTGCCGCGGTGCGTACATACATTGCTGAGGCAATGCAGTTTTCCCGTATTGTCTTTAGTGAGTACCAGCGGTTCATTCAGGTAACCATCCAGGTAAGTAAAAGGATGACAACTGCCCGGCGTTCCCACAAGCTCCTGGTCCCCGATGAATTGCCAGGATGGAGTGAAGATCTTTTCTTTGGCCAGTTCATACATTGCCGGATCCGTGTAGAAATCGGTGTGCAATGTTCTTGCCACGGAAATATCCGGATCAACATAAAATCGGTTCATAAGGGGAAGGTTGTTCATGAAATTTACTATCTTAATCTGATAAAACCATTGGCTTTGAAACAAGTTATTTTAGCATGCTGCTGTATGCTCACGATGGCAGCTTCTGCACAGAAAAACATCCGCCTCTTCAATGGCAAAGATCTCAACGGCTGGAAGATCCACGGAACTGAAAAATGGTATGTAGAGAAAGGTGAGCTGGTCTGCGAAAGCGGTCCGGATAAACAGTATGGTTATCTGAGTACAGACAGCAATTACAATAATTTCGAATTCACCTGCAAATTCAAACAGGAAGCCAATGGCAACAGCGGTGTGTTCTTCCGCTCAGGAATCGAAGGAGTGAAGATCAGTGGCTGGCAGGTGGAAGTGGCGCCTCCCGGCAAGCATACCGGCGGCATTTACGAATCCTATGGCCGCGGCTGGTTGATCCAACCGAAAAAAGAAGATGAGCAATGGCTGAAAGCCGGAGAATGGAATACGCTAAAGATCCTTGCAAAGGGCAACAAGGTCACTACCTGGCTGAATGGCCATCAGATGGTGCAGATAGACGATGAGAAGATCGGCGCGGGACGCGGATTCATCGCGCTGCAGATCCATGATGGCGGTGGCATCAAAGTGAGGTGGAAGGAACTGAAAATAAAAAAATTGACGGATTGATCAGCGTGCNCTGAAAATAAAAAAATTGACGGATTGATCAGCGTGCTGCAGTCGCTCGCCTCCCGGCGAGTGACTTGTATTTAGTCGCCTCCGGCGACACTGTGTTCGTCGGAGGCGAACAAATATTTGTCACTCGCCGGGAGGCGAGCGACTGCAGCACTCCGCAAATTCCTTTACTGGTCCAATTCATTGTATTTTGTTGTGAACTTCATAAAATCTTCCGCGGACTTCATTTTCATTGCTGAATCATTCATGAATTGTAGTAATGCTTCCTTTTGAGCGGGGAATTGTGCTGCCAGTTTCTCACGATCATTTTTTATCAGTTTGGTGATGGCGCCATTGCTGAACAGGAAGAATTCGTCCTCTTCTTCAAAGAATCGTTTGGTGGAACTTGGCAAGATATCTTTATCCTCCACGATGGTTTTTGACAGGATATAGAGCAGACTTGCCTTTCCCGGCATCAATACCTGGTAGAAAGTTTCTGCATTGTAGGAGCCGGAAGCCGGATATCCTTTGCGGAATATCATCGAGTCCTTTGAGTTTTTTGGATAGAGCACAAAAGAAGTGATGCTGGAAATTTGCGGGGAGAAGGTTTGTCCTTTGAATTCCATCTGCAGGAAATTGCGCGGACAATCGAAACGTAATTTGAACTGGGTAACCACTCTCCCGTTCCGGTAATAAACGGTGCCATTCACCCAATCTTTGAGCAGGTAAGGGGAACCGGCAACGCCGTCATAATCGCTGCCTGGTTTTCCTGATTGATTGGTCTGCGAATAGCAGGAAGCGGAAACAAGCAGCAGGCACCAGAGTATCTGTTTCATAGACAGGGTTTCTTAGAGGGTCATAAGTTACATTTTTTTGAGGTAATAGGGAAATGAGGTATACAGACAGCAGACAACCACCTATCAACTACAGAAACGAAAAAGGCGCACCATCGCAGTGCGCCTTTCTACTATTCGATCGAATGAGATTAATAATCCATTCCACCCATGCCTGGAGCGCCAGGATGAGCGTGTGCCTCTTCTTTCTTAGGCTTGTCGGCAATTACGCACTCAGTAGTGAGTACCATACCGGCAATAGAAGATGCGTTCTCGAGAGCGATACGTGTTACTTTGGTAGGATCGATAACACCAGCTTTGAACAGGTTTTCATAAACCTCGGTGCGGGCGTTGAAACCATAATCCTTTGTACCTTCTTTCACTTTTTGTACAACGATGCTTCCTTCGATACCGCTGTTGGCCACGATCTGACGGATAGGCTCTTCGAGCGCTCTCTTCACGATCTGGATACCAGTGGTTTCGTCTTCGTTGGAACCTTTAGCTTTTTCCAGCGCCTCGATAGCACGGATATAAGCTACGCCACCACCGGGAACGATACCTTCTTCAACGGCAGCGCGTGTTGCGTGCAGGGCGTCGTCTACGCGGTCTTTCTTCTCTTTCATTTCAACTTCTGTAGCGGCACCTACATAAAGAACAGCTACACCGCCGCTCAGTTTGGCGAGGCGCTCCTGTAATTTCTCTTTATCATAATCGGAAGTAGTTACTTCGATCTGTGCTTTGATCTGGTTAACGCGGGCATTGATATCATCTTTCTTGCCTTTGCCACCAACAACAACAGTGTTGTCTTTGTCGATAGTGATGCTGGCAGCTTGTCCGAGGTAGCTCAGGTCAGCATTCTCCAGTTTGTAACCCTGCTCTTCAGAGATCACGATACCTTTAGTGAGGATCGCAATGTCCTGCAGCATTTCCTTACGACGGTCGCCAAAGCCGGGAGCTTTAACAGCAGCCACTTTGAGGGTACCGCGGAGTTTGTTCACTACGAGCGTAGCGAGTGCTTCACCTTCCAGGTCTTCTGCGATGATCACCAGGGGACGGCCGCTTTGAGCAACTTTCTCCAGGATGTGCAGGATATCTTTCATGGCGCTGATCTTCTTATCGTAGATCAGGATGTAAGGGCTTTGCAGCTCAACTTCCATCTTTTCGCTGTTGGTAACGAAATAAGGAGAGATATAGCCGCGGTCGAACTGCATACCTTCTACTACGTCAACGGTAGTTTCAGTGTTCTTTGCTTCTTCAACAGTGATAACTCCTTCCTTGCCTACTTTACCGAATGCTTCAGCAATCAGTTTGCCGATGGTATCGTCGTTGTTGGCAGAGATAGAAGCCACTTGCTGGATCTTCTTGCTGTCTGTACCTACGGCTTGGGACTGAGCGCGGAGGTTATCGATAACTTTGATAACAGCTTTGTCGATACCGCGTTTCAGGTCCATTGGGTTAGCGCCGGCGGCTACGTTCTTCAGACCTTCGCTGATGATCGATTGTGCCAGAACGGTAGCAGTGGTAGTACCATCACCTGCAATGTCTGCAGTTTTGGAAGCTACTTCTTTCACCATTTGAGCGCCCATATTTTCGATGGGATCTTCCAGTTCGATTTCTTTGGCAACACTCACACCGTCTTTGGTAACGGCAGGTGCACCGAATTTTTTCTCGATAACCACATTACGGCCTTTGGGACCCAGTGTCACTTTCACTGCATTGGCCAGGGTATCTACCCCTTTCTTCATTTTATTACGTGCTTCGATGTCGAAGAACAGTTGCTTTGCCATATACTGTTAATTTGAAAATTTTTGAATTAGATAGGAACGAACGTTTACGATTAAACGATTGCTAAGATGTCGCTTTCTCTCATGATCAGGAGGTCTTCACCTTCGATCTGGATCTCGGTACCGGCATATTTGCCATACAGTACAGTGTCTCCAACTTTTACGGTAACGGGCTCATCTTTTTTGCCGGGGCCGGCAGCTACGATGGTTCCGCGCTGGGGTTTTTCTTTTGCTGTATCAGGAATGATGATACCACCAGCAGTTTTTTCTTCCGCTTTAGCAGGTTTCACAATTACCCTGTCGTGAAGTGGGGTAACATTTAACTTCTTAGCCATTTTGTATCAGTTTTTAAATTTATTAGTGAATTTTCGACCGATCGGATATAGTTTTGCCCGTTCCGGTCCAAGGCTGCCAAAGGTAAACGAATTTCATACCAATCGGCCTTTCCGGTAAACGAATAGGTCATTTTTTCCGGATTGAGCAGGCTCCCTGACAAAAAACGCCCAATTACCGGGGCTATCTCATTCATTTCCAGTGTCAAATTTTCAGACATGCCCTCAATGCTGCCTCAATCCTAATTTTGGGGCGAAGCCCTAAATGATTTAGCTTTGCCCGCTCTAAAACAGTTCTTAGAAAATGATCAGCAGAAGAAATATTCGTGTGAAAGTAATGCAGACCTTGTATGCTGTGGAAACCCAGTTCGCAGAGTCAGGCGAAGAAAAGAAATTGACCACCGCAGAACAGGTGAAGATTTTACAAAAACAATTCGATCAGTCGCAGCAACTGTTTGTGTTCATGGTTCATTTTCTCACAGAATTGGCCCGCTACGCAGAAACCGATGCACGCAACCGCGCCGCCAAACACTTACCCTCAGCCGAAGACCTCAGTGTGAACACCAAGCTCGCAGGCAATGAAGTACTCTGGAAAATACTGGAATCACCTTCCTGGCTGCAAGCGAAGAAAGAAGCCAAACCTTCTTCCATCACTGATCAGGACATGGTAAAGAAAATCTACCTGGAATTGGTGGAGAGGCCCGAATACAAAGAATATACCACAGTTCAGGGCAGGGATAAAAAACAGGAAAAAGAGATCCTGGAATTCATCTTCACACAACTGATGCTGAGCAACGAACGCTTCGACAGTTATGTGGAAGAATATTTCAGCAACTGGGATGATGATGGGGACATGCTCAGTCAACTGCTCATGACCTTCCTCTCAAAGCCCGCCAATTTCAATTTCCAGGAACTCCTGGGAAATGAAAAATGGTACTTCGCTAAAAACCTGTTGGAGACCACTGTAGAAAAGAAAGAACTCACCATGGAATATATCCGGCCCAAGCTGAAGAACTGGGATGCAGACAGGATCGCGGTGCTGGACATGCTGCTGATGCGCATGGGTGTTTGCGAATTCCTTTTCTTTGAAACCATTCCGCCCAAGGTGACCATCAATGAATACATCGATCTGGCCAAAGAGTACAGCACTCCGCAAAGCGGTCAGTTTGTAAATGGAATTCTGGATAATATTCATAAGGACCTGGTGCGCGACAATAAAATGCGCAAAGTGGCATTTTCACCGAATCCTAATAATAAACAAAGCTGATCAAACCTATCATTCATTAGATTTGTAAAAATGGCTGGCCTGATGAAAATAGCATTCTCACTCATTTTAGCTGCAGCATTGGCAACAGGCTGCGGCAACAGCGAGCAGACCTATAAACAACCGGAGCTGATCAACTCGAAAGAACTGACAGATATTGAGTGGATCAACCCCAATGTAGACCTGGGCAAGATCAATGAAGGGCAAATGGTGGAAGTGGTATTCCGATTCAAGAACACCGGCAAGAAACCACTGGTGATCCGCGGTGTTCATCCCGGTTGCGGATGTACGGTAGCCAATCCTCCCGCAGAACCCATCGCTCCCGGCGCAGAAGGCGAGATCAAAGCCACATTCGACAGCAAGGGCAGGGCCGGCGTGAACCACAAGAGCATCTCCGTGGATGCCAACACCAACGGTTCCCAGACCCATGAAGTATCTTTCAACGTTGAAGTAGTTCCCACAAAAAAATAACAAACCTCATTACAAACACAAATTCTCAAATTCAATACAATGACACAGTTAGTGATTTTCTTACAGGCACAAGGCGGCGGCGCAGGCTGGATGAACATGGTATTACTGGGTGGTATGATCCTCGTATTCTGGTTGTTCATGATCCGTCCGCAAGCCAAAAAAGCCAAGCTGGCCAAACAATTCCAGGAGAACCTGCAAAAAGGTGACAAGATCGTTACCATCGCAGGTATCCACGGTGTGGTTAACAAAATGAACGAAGACGGCACCATCCAACTGGAAACCAGCCCCGGCAGCTATATCAAGATCGAAAAGAGCGCCATCTCCATGGAGTGGACTAATAATATCAATAAGGCAGCTGCTCCTGCTAAGTAGTTGTGCAAAAGCGATTACCTGATTGAGCGCCTCAACTGAGGCGCTTTTTTATGCAATCTCTAAATGCGTTATTTTAGCAGCTTATGATCAGCGTTGGCATTACCGGTGGTATCGGCTCAGGCAAAAGTACTGTGGCCCGCATCTTTGAAGTGCTCGGCATTCCTGTTTACTATGCAGACGATGCCGCCAAACGAATCATGAATACAGACCCGGAACTCCGCCAGTCTATCATCGACACTTTCGGACCAGAGACTTATTCTAACGGCGTGCTTAACCGAAAAGTTCTTTCCTCCCTCGTATTCGACCGCCAGGAAAAACTGGAACAGCTCAATGCGCTGGTGCATCCTGCCACTATCCGCGACGGAGAAAAATGGATGCAGGCCCAAACCACTCCCTACGCTATCAAGGAGGCCGCCCTCTTCTTCGAGTCCGGCTCTGCCGCCTCTCTGGATTATATCATCGGAGTATATGCGCCCGTCGCCTTACGCATCCACCGCGCCATGCAGCGCGATAATATCACCCGCGAAGCCGTACTCGCCCGTATGAGCAAACAAATTGACGAAAACATCAAAATGCGGTTGTGCAACTTCGTTATTGTAAATGATGAGCAACAACCCGTACTCCCGCAGGTACTCGCCCTCCATAAAGAGCTGCTAGCTCTTTCGGCTCAGAAACGCTGATTACCTTCCATCAATTCCATTTGACTTTTGGAGCTTTAACCGCTATATTTATTTCCAAATAATTCTGCATGAGAAAAGCCCTGACAGCCCTTGCGCTGTGCAGCCTGCCCGCATTACTGGCAGCGCAGTCCCCGGCCGGTTACAGTAACCATCAGCAACAATCCCGGCGCATCCAGGCACTTGCCTCCGGCTATCCTTCACTGGTAAGCGTGCAATCCCTCACTAAAACTGCAGGAGGAAAAGATATCTGGATGATCACCATCGGTACAAAGCCAGCCGATGACAAACCTGCCATTGCTGTGGTGGGAGGCGTGGAAGGCCAGCACCTGCTAGGGGCAGAACTGGCATTGGGATTTGCAGAGAAAGTCCTGGCTGCAAGCCAATCCGATTCCATCCGCCAATTGCTCAGCCGCACTACCTTCTACGTATTCCCGAATATGAGCCCGGACGCATCGGAACAATATTTCGCCAGTCTGAAATATGAACGCCAGGGCAATGCCGGCAAAACGGATGACGACCGCGATGGCAAACTCAATGAAGATGGTTTTGATGATCTCGATAATAATGGAAAGATCACATTCATGCGCGTGGAATCTCCCATCGGTCAATACAAACTTCATCCGGATGATCCACGCGTACTGATCAAAGCCGATCCTGCAAAAGGGGAAAAAGGACAATATCTCCTCTATTCCGAAGGCATCGACAACGATAAAGACGATCGCTTCAATGAAGACGGAGAAGGCGGTGTACATTTCAACAAGAACCTTACACATAAATATCCTCCCTTCATTCCAGGCTCCGGCGAATTTGCCGTATCCGAACCGGAAACAAGAGCCTTGCTCGACAAACTCTATGAACACTTCAATGTATATGCCGTAGTGAGCTTCAGCAGCAATAACAACCTGAGCACACCCCTCTCCTACAATGCAGCCGCCGCTTCACAGAAATTGGTGAATGGCTGGCTGGAGGCCGATGTGAAAGCCAATGCCACGGTAACCGATCTCTACAATAAAACGGTAACATTCAAAGACGCTCCAAAGTCGAATGCCGCCGGCGGCGATCTGCTCTCCTGGGCCTATTACCACTACGCACGATACAGTTTCAGCACACCCGGCTGGGCCGTACCCAAAACAAAACCAGACACAGCCAAAAAAGAAAAAACATTCACTGCTGACGATCCCACCGCCAACTACCTTCGCTGGGCTTCGCAACAAGGGATCAGCAATACGTTCACAGATTGGAAAACCGTATCCCACCCGGATTTTCCCGGTCAGAAAGTGGAAGTGGGCGGTGTGGCCCCATTTGTGCTCATCAATCCTCCATACAAAATGGTGCCTGCTATCGTTCAGCAACATACGAACTTCCTGGTGCAGCTGGCAGGCTACCAGCCATCGCTGGAAATACTGAACATCAAAACAGAAAAAGTGTCGGCTGGACTCACCCGTGTTACTGTAGACATCACCAACAAGGGCTTGCTGGCCTCACATACCAAGATTGGTGAGCGAAATTATTTCACAAAGCGCATATCGGTCAAGGTGGGTACTACCGGTAACCAGCAGGTGATTAGTGGACGTAAGAACCAATTGCTCGGCTCGCTGGACGCCAATAGCAGCCAGCAACTCAGCTGGCTGATCAAGGGAACGGGTAAACTATCTATCGAAGCAGTTTGTCCTACCACCGGCAATGCCAGTATTTACTTAAACCTGTAATGTTCACCCACAAACTCAGACTTATGTCGTTCAACATAAAAACATTCCTGCTGCCTGTTGTATTCAGCCTTGTTGTATGCACACAGGCGCAGCAACCCAACCAGGTGTTCAAAGCTGTTGGCACACCGGTGAATCCCAAAGTGCCGATCAGTTGGAACCGCTACAATGATTATGCAGCCATCACAGAGATCTGCAAAAAACTGGCGGCAGCGCATCCCGGTCTCTGCAAGCTGGAATCGATCGGCAAATCCTTCAAGGGAAAAGAACTCTGGTGCCTCACCATCTCCGATCTGAAAAAGGGTGACCCTCACCGTAAGCCTGCCATGTACATCGATGGAAATATCCATTCCAACGAAGTACAGGGAAGCGAGTTTGCCATGTACACTGCATGGTACCTGCTGGAATCCTTTACCGACAATGCTTTCATCAGGGAATTGCTGGAAGACAAAACATTCTACATCGTTCCTACTATCAACCCCGATGCCAGGGATTATTTCTTCCATGAACCCAATACAGCACACTCGCCTCGCTCCGGATTGATCCCTATCGACAATGACCGTGACGGCACAGTGGATGAAGACCCTTATGATGATCTCGATGGCGACGGCAGCATAACGATGATGCGCAGACGCAATCCCAATGGCCGCTGGAAGCAGGATCCTTCAGATCCCCGAAAAATGGTACAGGCTGGACCTGAAGAAAAAGGCGAATACGATGTGCTCGGCGCAGAAGGTATCGATAATGATGGCGATGGACTGGTGAACGAAGATGCGCCCACGCATCAATATGATCCGAACCGCGACTGGGGCTGGAACTGGCAGCCCAATACCATCCAGGGAGGGGCCTACAAATATCCTTTCTCATTGCCCGAGAACCGCGCCGTGATGGAGTTTGTGATGAAGCACCCGAATATCGCAGCGGCACAGTCGTACCACAATGCAGGCGGTATGATCCTTCGCGGCCCAGGCGCTGCCGAAGATATCGGCACTTACAACCAGGCTGATATCGCCATTTACGACTACCTCGCTAAAAAAGGCGAAAGCCTGATGCCCGGGTATCGCTACCTGGTGGTATATAAAGATATGTATTCCGTGTACGGCGGGGAACTCGACTGGTTCTATGGTGGCCGCGGCATCTATACTTTCTCCAACGAACTCTGGACAGGCTACCTGATGTTCAACAAAGGCAACGATGATGAACCACCAGCCGCCGATCCTTCGTATACATTCGACCGTTACCTGCTGTTCAAAGATGCATTCGTAGAATGGAAACCCTATGAACATCCGCAATATGGCAAGATAGAGATCGGAGGCTTCAAGAAGAATTTCGGTCGTATGCATCCGGGCTTCCTGCTGGAAGCGGATGCGCATCGAAACATGAGCTTCAGTGTATTCCATTGCTACCAGACACCGAAACTCAGTATCGATTCAATTATGGAAAAGGATTTAGGCGATGGATTGAAAGAAGTAACGGCTATCATCAGCAACCAGCGCGTGATCCCTACCCATGCCAGCCAGGACCTCAAATACAAGATCGAACAACCCGATAAGATCAGCATCAGCGGCGCCAAAGTGCTGGCCGGTATGCTGGTGGAGAACCGGGATCTGAACATTACCAAAGAACAGAAGAATGATCCCGCAGTGATCGAAGTGTCGAATATTCCCGGAACCAGTACGGTAACTGTGAGGTGGATCGTGCAGGGAAATAGCGGTTATACGATTGTGGTTGATAGCAAGAAAGGCGGTATTGCCAGCCGGAAAAGCAAGGGATAATTATGGAAAAGTCTATATTTGGAGATATAATAAATTCATCCTACTTCAAATTGCAATCTGAATATGAATTCTATCGAAGATGTACAGGCTTTAATGAAGGATTTAGAATCTGATAGAATTGAAAGAACAATTTCTTTCAGAGAAGATAAGCTAGGGCCGGCAGTTTGTGCCTTTTCGAATGACTTTCCGAATCACAAAAAACCGGGATATATACTACTTGGCGTAAATGATGATGGAACTATTGCCAATATTAAAATCGGGGATGATGAATTACAAAAGATCGGAAACGTCAAGGCAAATGGAAATGTATTACCACAGCCATCTATTTCAGTAAGCCCCATTCATAATATTGATGGAGGGCAAGTTGTAGTAGTACAAGTGAATCCTTCCAGGTTTCCGCCTGTAAGATATGATGGACGTTGCTGGATCAGGGTAGGCCCCAGAAAAGCAAAAGCTAGTGTAGAAGAGGAAAGGATCCTGATTGAAAGACGAGCCAGCTATGCTAAGACTTATGATTTAGTGCCGGCTTTAGGTTCAAACATTACAGATATCAGTATTGAACATTTCAAGTTGATATATTTACCACTGGCAATTGACCAGGAAACCCTTGCAGAGAACGGTAGAACCGTGGAGGAGCAAATGGCGGCGCTTCGCTTTTATGATCTAAAAGAAAATTGCCCTACAAATGGAGGGGTCCTTATGTTTGGCATTAATCCCCTTTTTCAGATCCCGGGTGCATATATTCAATATGTAAAATTCAACGGAGTAAATCTTACCGATGATGTCGTTTTTAACAAAGAGTTTTCCGGGGCTCTCATATCAGAGCTACCTGTTTTAGACGATTTCATTAAGAATAATGTCATTAAAGGAAGACCTGAAAGGACAGGTAGTTTTCAAGAGTTAAATATTCAAAATTACCCTTATTGGGCCTTAAGGGAGCTAATAATGAATGCCGTAATGCATAGAAACTATGAATCAAACTCTCCTATCTTAATTTACGAATTTGATGATCGAATAGAAATAACAAATCCCGGAGGGTTATATGGCGATGTGACTATTGCCAATTTCCCCAACGCTAGTGATTATAGAAATGTAGTTATTGCAGAGTCTATGAAACGATTAGGATATGTAAATAGATTTAATTATGGCGTAAAAAGAGCCATAAACGAATTACAAAAAAATGGAAATGGAGAACCAGACTTTGATTTAAAATTGACTACTAAATTCAAGGTTACGATTCCCATAAATCAGAATTGGTAATGAGAATTATTACTTTTTTCAATAACAAGGGAGGAGTAGGAAAAACCACTACCGTCTATCACGTAGCATGGATGCTGTCTGAAATGGGTATCAGAACCATTACAATAGACCTTGACCCACAATCCAACCTCACTTCAATGTTCATTACTGAAGACAGGCTGGAAGAGATGTATGAATCGGAATTACCAACCTCAATTCTCGATTCCATTATTCCTATAGTAAATGGAGATCAAGCAGTTCCAGCCTATATTGAAGTAATAAACGATTATCTGGGATTAATTCCCGGTAATCTTGCTTTATCAACTTTTGAAGACAAATTAAGTGATGCCTGGCTTAAATGCCTGGACGAAGACAATTATGGTTTCAAAATCACAAGCCTTTTCGGCAATATCATTGCAGAAGCTGCAACAAGATTCAAAGCTGAAATTGTTCTTGTGGACGTGGGACCTAATCTCGGAGCCATCAATAGAGCAGTAACAATCAGCTCTGATTATATTATTATGCCTGTTTCCCCCGATCTCTTTTCACTGCAAGGGATAAAAAACCTTGGCACGACTCTAAATAAATGGAAAAATCAATGGCTTCAAAGAAAGAAATTAAAACCCGATAGTTTACGCATTCAACTTCCTGCAAATAACACTATTCCAAGTGGCTATATAGTTATGCAGTATTCTTCCAGCGAAAGCAGACCTGTTAAATCATATTTACGGTGGGCCAATAAGATACCTTCAGCTTTTTCTGAATTCGTATTGAATCAGCCTGCAGATGAGGAACCCGTTCCAATAGAAGATGATACTAATTGTATTGGCTTTTTAAAGCATTATCGAAGCTTAGCTCCTATGTCAATGGAAGCTAGAAAACCGATTTTTCTTCTAAAGCCAGCAGATGGAGCAATTGGTGCACATATGTATGCAGTTCAGAAAAGCTATTTCGAATTTCTCCAATTGACAAAGAGTATTTTGCAAAAGTGTCCATAGTAATAAGGGCTTTCCAACTTCATCATAAAAAACTCCGGCAGCGCTTACGCATTGCCGGAGTTTATCATTTATAAGTATTCTCTTACTACTTCAATTTTGCCAGCGCTGCGCTGATCCTCTTCCATCCTTCTTCGATCTTCTCCATGCTGTTCGCAAAAGAGATGCGGATGCAGGTTGGCTCTCCAAATGCACGGCCTGTTACGGTAGACACATGCGCATTGTTGAGAATATACATGCACAGATCATCGGCATCCTTGATGGTTTCATTACCATCGGATTTACCGAAATAGCTGCTCACGATCGGGAAAACATAGAAAGCCCCATCGGGTTCGGCCAGTTCCAGTCCGGGAATAGCGTTAATGATCTCCAGTACACGCTTCTTCCTTCTTGCGAACTCTTCCACCATCACCTGCGTAGGACGCAGATCGGAAGTGAGCGCCACGATAGCAGCACGCTGCGTGATACTGTTAGTACCGCTGGTGAATTGCCCCTGGAGTTTTTCGCAGGCTTTCACCACATCAGGATGCGCGGCTATATAACCAAGACGGTAACCAGTCATGGCGAAACCTTTACTCAGACCATTGAGCACGATCACGCGGTCTTTCAGGTCTTCGAACTGAGCAATGCTCTCATGCTTTCCCACGAAGTTGATATACTCATAGATCTCATCGGAGAGGATGAATACATTGGGGTGTTTGCGGAACACTTCTGCCAGTCCTTCCAGTTCGGCTTTGCTGTACACTGAACCGCTGGGGTTACAGGGAGAAGAAAAGATGAACAGTCTTGTTTTATCGGTGATCGCCGCTTCGAGTTGAGCAGGCGTGATCTTGTATTTATTTTCAACGGAAGTGGAAACGAGTTTGCAAACACCTTCGCCCAGCTTCACGATCTCAGAGTAGGTAACCCAGTATGGAGTTGGGATCACTACTTCATCACCTTTGCTCACAGTGGCAAGTACCACGTTGGCGAGGCTTTGCTTGGCGCCGGTAGAAACGATGATGTTCTCTGGTTTGTAGTCCAGGTTATTATCGCGCTTCAGCTTGAAACAAACCGCTTCACGCAGATCGGGGTAACCGGCTACAGGCGTGTAGTGGCTGTAGTTGTCGTCAATAGCTTTCTTCGCTGCCTCTTTGATGTGTTCAGGGGTATCGAAATCGGGTTCGCCCAAACTCAGGTCAATTACATCGAAGCCTTTGGCGCGCAGTTCGCGGCCGAGCTTTGCCATTTTCAACGTCTCTGGCTCGTTGAAAAGGTTCAATCGGGATGATAGTTGCATAATGTTTGTCTGTTGCTTGCTTTACGTGAGACGCAAAAGTAAGGCATAACGGCCATTCGGTCTTTGGGATTTCTTACTTATCATACAACAATTTGAACTCATTCAAATCGGGGGCGTTTTTCCGGGTCCTTTTTAATTCATATTCATAAATCACGCGTCCGAGGTTCTTCATGAATGGAAAACCGATGGTCTCATAATCATATTTGCTGTCGTTGAACACGCCATCTTTATTGGCGAGGATGGTGGCGGAGAGCATGAATTCGATCTTTCTGCCGAAGTCTGCGAAGTAGGCAGCGTCCACCAGGAAACCATAAGCGTCGCCGATCTTGTTGAAGATGCGGAACTGTTTGGGCAGGCCGCCTTTCTCCGCTCCGTAATAAAGGTATTTGGCATAAGCGTCCTGGAAGCTGGTATCATAAGGCGGGTACACGCTTTCCTGCGGGTACTGGCTCATGTATTTCCATACGAAACGGTAATCATCCGCATCGATATTGAAACGTTGCTGCTCACTTACTGCCTGCGGGAAGAGAATAGCCTTGAGAATACCGGTCAGGTCTTCAAGACTGATGCGGTTCTTTCTTGAAAAATCGAAGGGTTGGTTCACCAGTTGGCCATTGCGTTCGAAGCCTGTGCCGAGAAGATCATGACGCGCCACCGGCGCGAGCGCGCTCACCTGCATGGGTTGATGAAAGAGCGTGTCGCCGGCGGGACCGAGAAAAGTAACCGGATTGGTATGACGGTTCTCGTCCTGCGTCATCACCACTTCCAGGTGATGAATGATTTCGGCGGATGAATATCCTTTCTTTCGAAGTTGTTCATTGAGGTATTCCTGCCCAAGGAATTCATACAGACGATTATACGCATCATTATCGCTTACCATAAAAATTTTCCGGATGTATTGGGCGACATTGGGCTTGCCGTCCGGCGTGGTGGGATCATTGAATACTGGCGTTTGCCGGCTGTAGGCGCTGTCGGTAACCATCGTGGTGAACTTGTTCACGCCCGGCAGTTTCATTTCGCGGAGCTTTTGCAGGGCCAGTAATGCCGTTGGCATTTTGACGGTGCTGGCCGGGTAAAAGTACCGGTTGGGATCCACCTGGTAATAATAAGGAGTGAAAACAGGCATGTTGTTGGGGCCGCGATCGATCTGCGTGTAGATGATCTGCAGCCGGTAATCATCAGGTTTACGCAGGATGGAATCGAAATACTGCGGGTATTGCTGTAAAATAGATACAAGCAGGGAGTCTGTCTTCCCGGTTGGTATTTCGGCCGGTAATACAGGCGGGGGCTGGGTTACAGCGGCTTCTTCAATGCGTTTTTCGGACAGGTTCTTTATCTCTTTCTGATGTTTGCATGACAAAAAAAGATAAGAGGATAAGCAAATCAGCGCCAGAACACGTATTTTCATTCCCGAAAATTACAAAATCCACGCAAAGTTTGATAACAGTTGCAGGTCATATTGAAATTGGTTCAGAAATGCCCGGAATCCCAGTCCGGACAGGAGTTAGATACCCCTCTGGCAGCCTGATTTTCGTATTTCCGATTCTGCCTGAAAACCCTATCTTTGCCAACTCCTAAAAAAATAAACAACACTGAAATGAGAGCACTGGTTAGCATTTTTACAGCCCTTTTAATAGGCATCTCGCTGTACCAGCTTTCTTTTACCTGGTTCGTGAACAAGCACGAAAAGGCCATGGGTGAGAAAGCCTTGCAGCAGATCAAAAGAGCCTACCCTACAGCCGCAAGTAAGTTCCCGGGCGACAAAGAAGCTGCTGCCCTTTATCAGGACACACTGGACCAACTGCTGAGAAAACGCAAGCAGGAACTGCTTGACAGCACTGCCGACACCAGGATCACATGGTGGGGACAGACTTACCAGAAAGCTAAAGAAAGCGAGCTGAGACTCGGTCTCGACCTTCAGGGTGGTATCAACGTAACACTCGATATCGCACTGGACGGACTGATCAAAGGCCTGGCCAATAATCCCAAGGACCCACAGATCGTTAAAGCTATCGAAAGGGCTAACCAGTTAAAGCTGAACAGCGATCAAAACTATATCGCTCTCTTTGCTACTGCTTTTAAAGAAGTGAATGCCGGCGCCCGCATGGCTCCTCATTTCGCCAATCCCAATAACAAACTCGCCAACACTGCATCCGATAACCAGGTTACCACCTTTATCAATGAGCAGGCGAACAACGCGATGACTCAAACCTACGAGGTACTGAGAAAGCGTATCGATAAATTCGGTGTTGCCCAACCTACCATTTCACTGGATGAAACCAAAGGCATCATCACTGTGGAACTGGCCGGCGCCAGCGATCCCGAGCGCGTAAGGAAATACCTGCAATCAACTGCCAACCTGCAATTCTGGGAAGTATACACACTGGAGCAAATCGCGGGCTCACTGCAGGCTGCCGACAAAACACTCGAAGGCTATCTCGCAGGTGGCAACAAAGTGGACTCACTCGGCAATATCATTCCTGATACCAGCAGCTCTGCAAAAGTGGACTCGTCCAAAATGAATCCTCTCTTCCAGAAACTGTTCCCTGCACAACCACAGCAGGATCCAACTTCTGGCCGCGTTGTATATTCCAACTTCATCGGAACATCCCGTCTGCAGGATACAGGCGCCGTAAACAGCTACCTCGCTATCCCTGCAGTCCGTAATAACTTCCCAGGCAATATCAAATTCCTCTGGGGCAAACAGGAAAGGAATGCCAATGGCACCCTGATCCCTGCCCTCAATCTCTACGCTATCAAAACCGTTCCGGGTAAAGAAGGCGCAGAACTGGAAGGCGAAGCCATCGAAGATGCCAAACAGGAGTTCGACCCCGTTACCAACGAGGTTCTGGTTACTATGAACATGACCCCTGCAGGCGCCAGCACCTGGGCACGTATGACTGAAAAGAATATCGGTAAGTCGATTGCCATCGTACTGGACGATATCGTTTATACGGCACCGAATGTTCAACAAAAGATCGATGGCGGCAGCTCCCGCATCACCATGGGCCGCGGTACACAAAACCGTCAGCTCGTGATCGAAGAAGCGCAGGACATCGCCAGCATCCTGAAATCAGGTAAACTGGAAGCGCCTGCCAAGATCGTTCAGGAACAAGTAGTAGGTCCTACACTCGGTCAGGCTGCTGTTAAAGGTGGTATGCTTTCTTTCGCTATCGCTTTCGCAGTGATCTTCATCCTGATGATCGTTTACTATAACACCGGTGGCTGGGTGGCAAACATTGCCCTCATCCTCAACCTGCTCTTCACCGTGGGTGTGCTCAGTGCCATGGGCGCTACGCTCACCGCTCCCGGTATCGCAGGTCTGGTACTCACCATCGGTATTGCGGTAGACACCAACGTACTGATCTTCGAACGTATCAAGGAAGAACTCACCAAAGGCAAGAGTTACCAGCAGGCTGTGATCGACGGCTACAAGCGCTCCATGGCGCCTGTATTCGACGCCCACATCACCAACCTCCTCACCGCTATCATCCTGTTCTATTTCGGTCTTGGTCCTGTACTCGGCTTCGCTACCACTCAGATCATCGGTATCATCCTGTCGCTCTTCTGCGGTATCCTGGTATCAAGACTGATCAGCGATTTCTGGACAAGAAAGAACCGTCACTTCAACTACTTCACTCCGCTGAGCCGTAAAGTGTTCAAGCATGCCGCATACAAGTTCATCGAACTGCGTAAGAAAACCTATGTTGTATCCTTTGTGATCCTTGCATTGGGTATCGGCGCACTGATCAACGGCTTCAAATATGGTGTTGAATTCTCCGGTGGCCGCAGCTACGTGGTGAAATTCGATAAGCCCACAAGCCCCGAGAAAGTACGTGTTGCTCTCGAGCATGCCTTCCAGGCAACCCCTGTGGTGAAAACCTACGGGGCCACCAACCAGCTCGACATCACTACAGATTACATGATCGAACAGGCTGGAACTGTTGGCGACTCAGCCGTTCAGAACAAACTTTATGAAGGCCTGAAGCCCTTCCTGAAAGAAGGCGCCACACATGAAGATTTTGCAACCAAATACGTACAGGGCTTCAAACGTGTAGATGCTACTATCTCCGATGACCTGAAAAAAGGCGCTCAATGGGCAACTTTCTGGAGCCTGTTCATCATCGCAGCGTATATCCTTCTACGTTTCCGCGACTGGAGGTATTCACTCGGTACCATCGTAGGTCTGCTGCACGACGTACTGGTTACCCTGGCAGTATTCTCCTTCCTGAAAGACGTAATGCCATTCTCACTGGAAGTTGACCAGCACTTCATTGCTGCGATCCTGACGGTGATCGGCTTCTCGATGAACGATAAGGTGATCGTGTTCGACCGTATCCGCGAATACAGCCGCGAAATGGTTGGAGCAGACAAGACTACCATCATCAACAAAGCGATCAACGATACACTGAGCCGTACCATCATGACATCCTTCACGGTGTTCCTGACCATCCTGATCCTCTTCCTGGTAGGTGGCGAGGTAACAAAAGGCTTCGCATTTGCGATGCTGATTGGTGTATTGACTGGTGTGTACTCTTCTATCTTTGTATCAGCTCCGATCCTGGTTGACTTTGGAAAAGACAAACCACTTGGTGAAGTTCCGAAAGCAAATACAGCGTCAGCTCCGGTAAAACCGAAAGCGCCTGTTGCTAAGAAAGCATAACATCTCTTGAAGATTATATTGGAGCCCCGGTTTGGCCGGGGCTTTTTTTATGCATGCCGGATTTTGGGGAAGCCGGGATCGGGAGATGGTGAAGTCGGGCTGATGAAACAAGCCAACGCTTTGGGTAGTTATTTGAGCTATGGTTTGGTGGGATTGGACTGTAGTATTTCTATTGAGCTTTTTCGCTTATGTTTCATAGGCCCTTTTCCCCATCCCCGCGCTCCCGGCCCCTTCCGCATAGGCATCATTGTTAGCCCGGCAATTTTTTTGAAATATTTATGGCCGCATCAATCTATCAACCACTAACTTACTCAAGCACCCAATGCAACGTTTACTTTGAGTGATGCACTCTTTCCCCATCCCCCCTTTCCTTTTTTATTGAGTGAGTGAAGGAAGCAGGGATCCAATTGGTGTTACACGTCCGGAGAGGTGGGGCGCAAAGTGATATGCAGTGGCGGTCTAGGAAACATAAGCGAAAAGGCCCGGCTCAGCACCACCGCCCAATCCCACCAACCCAAAGCTCAACCAAAATCCTCCCGCGCCGGTTTGTTTCCCAACCGCTCCTGCATATCCTTTGCGCCCGGCCCACCCTTCATCAACACCCAACCTATCTCCACACGAACAAAATAAAAAAACGCCGTACTTATCCCTGTACGACGTTCATAAAAACCCCTAATACAAACCTAATTTATGCTATTGCTTAATTTATTATTGTTCCCCCGAAATAGATTGATTACGGCATAAAGCTATCCATATTTATTTTCCATTTGCTTTTTTGGAGCCCGCTTAACCGCGGTTTAACGAGTGTTAACGGTTGGCTAAGCAGCTGCTCAGGTGTGCATCCGAAACAGTAACTTCATATAAAATGATTTGTTATGAATCCCGAAAAAGCAAAATATATTAATAACCTGCTGAATACCGAGAATGATCATCTCAGGAAGCTGCATGAGATCGTTTGCCAGGCAGTGGAGCAGGAAAAACTGATCTTACAGAAGATTGAAGAGCCAACAGCGGAGAAGCTTAGCTCCGGCCAGCGGATCGCAGATAAGGTGGCCAGGTTTGGAGGCAGCTGGAAATTCATTCTCCTATTTATGGGCATCCTCATTTTCTGGATCATTTTCAATTTGCAACTGCCGCAGGAAAAAAGATTCGATCCCTATCCTTTCATCCTGCTGAACCTGGTGCTGAGTTGCCTGGCTGCCATACAGGCGCCAGTGATCATGATGAGCCAGAACAGGCAGGAGGAAAAAGACCGCAAGCGGAATGAAAATGATTATATCGTGAACCTGAAAGCGGAGATCGAGATCAGGACCCTGCATCAGAAAATGGACCTGCTCCTGGAAGAACAGTTCAAAAAACTGATGGAAGCGCAGGCAGATCAGATCAGGCTGCTGCAATCGCTGATCAGGGAAGAATACAAGAAGAATACGGGAACTGAGGTCAAAAGAAAAACGCCGCCCACAAAGGAAGACGGCACGGCATAGCCGTAAATAAAACCTGCCGTTTTAACCGGCAGTTAACTTGTGTTAAGCAGATGTTGTTTGACCAGCAAAAAAAATTATTGTCCATAATGAGAAGCAAATTTGCCATTGGTACTTATATAGACGGTATGCGTTCCAAAACCCTCAAATGGATTGTGCTCACAGCAACCCTGCTCATCATCGCAATTGTTGGGGTACAGCTGTACTGGCTCAACAAAATATACTCACTGGAACAAAAGACATTCAACATGAACGTGGTGAAGAGTATCCGGGGAGTGTATGAAGATGTAAAACTGGTTGACTCACCAGTGTATCACCTGCAGGACTATATCGAACATCCATCGCCCGATTATTTTCTGTTCAGAACAGGCTCTCAATATAACAAGGACTCCCTCATCTGGTATCTAAAAGATGAACTCAACGATTTCGACGTGCTCACCGATGCACATATCGGTTTCTATGATGCAGGAAAACAAAAATACATCTCACGAGAATACATAACCGCAGCTGCAGCCCGCTACGATCCCCTGGTGTTCCCTTTTCCTGTTTACGAAAGACAGCATGATTATGTGCTCATCTATTTCCCTCACCGCAACAAATACGTGCTGAGCCAAATGAACTTCTGGTTCATCAGCAGCGCTGTACTCTTTATTGTATTGACCGGCCTGGCCGTCAGTCTTTTTTATTTCTACCGCCAGAAATTCCTGGCCGAGATACAAAAAGACTTCGTGAACAATTTCACCCATGAGTTCAAAACGCCGCTGGCCGTAATGAAGATATCCTCCGATGTACTGCTGCAGGAAAAGATCATCCAGCAACCTGATAGACTGCATCAGTATGCCTCGATTATCCAGAACCAGACAATGCACCTGCAAAAACAGGTGGAACGCCTGCTGCAGGCCGCTACCACGGAAAGAAAGGAATTACCGATCCAGAAAAAAACCGTTTCCGTAAATGATCTGCTGGATGAAGCCATTGCAAAGATCCGGCCACTGGCACTGGAGAAGAAAGCCATTATTGATTTACAGTTACCAGAAACAGAAAATCTGGAATTGCAGGCAGACCGTGCACACCTGGAACTGGCCATCGTGAACCTTCTTGAGAATGCCCTGAAATATGCACCAGAACCCAAAATAATTGTAAGCGCCGGAAAGGAAAATGATCATATATTTATTTCGATAAAAGACAACGGAATAGGGATCGACAAGAAATACCACAAAAGATTGTTCGAGAAATTTTATCGCGTTCCTACCGGCGATGTCCACAATGTAAAAGGCTTCGGATTAGGGCTGAGCTTCGTTAAACGCATCATCGACGCTCATCATGGCGCCATCACCATCAACAGTATCCCAGGGATCGGAACTGAATTCAAAATGCTATTGCCCGGCAATTAAACAACTGACCTATGGTATCCAAAAAAATAAAAGTACTGCTGGCCGAAGATGATCTCTCACTTGGTTATGTGATAAAAGACAATCTCACAGAAGCAGGTTATGAAGTGGACCTCTATGCAGATGGACAGGCAGCCATCGATAATTTCGATAAAACACAAACAGATATTTGTCTACTCGATGTGATGATGCCTTTCAAGGATGGCTTCACCGTTGCCAAAAAGATCCGCCAGCAAAGCGATGTAGTTCCTATCCTCTTCATTACCGCCAAATCAATGGAAGAGGACCGCATCAAGGGTTTCCTTACCGGCGCTGATGATTATATCGTTAAGCCTTTCAGCATGCAGGAACTGCTGCTGCGTATGGACGTCTTCATCCGCCGTACACGCAAACTGCATGCAGACCAGGTGCAGGAATTCGCCATCGGTGAGTTGCGCTTTTCTTATACAGACCTCAAGCTTTATGCAAATAGCGAAACCTATACACTCACTCAAAAAGAAGCTGACCTGCTCAAATTCCTGTGCGAGCATGCGAACCGCATTCTCAAACGCGAAGAAGTGCTGCTCAATGTTTGGGGAAAAGACGACTACTTCCTGGGCCGCAGTATGGATGTATTCATGACCAAGCTCCGCAAATACTTCAAAGGGGACCCTGCGGTGGTACTGGAAACCATCCACGGCGTGGGTTTCCGCTTCAATGCCAGCGTAAACTGAAAAGAAAATTTAGTAAATTACTATTCATCGGGGAGCAGTCGCTCGCGTCCCCGCGAGTGACGGATATTTGCTCGCCTCCGGCGAGCAGTGTGTCGCCGGAGGCGACGGAATATTAGTCACTCGCGGGGACGCGAGCGACTGCTCCCGGATTAAACTCAGCAGCCATGACCATTCAACAGATCCTCTCCCGCCTCGAAGAGCTTGGAACGCCGCAGATCAAAAAGATCCTCCTGAAGCATGGCGCCAAAGAACCATTGTTTGGTGTGAAAGTGGAAGACATCAAAAAACTGCAAAAAGAAATAAAGGGAGATACGCAGGCCATCGCCATGGAACTCTACGATACCGGCAATGCAGACGCCATGTACCTCGCAGGCCTCATGGCCAATGGCGCCAAAATGAGCGAAAAGGAATTACAAAAATGGATGGACAATGCCAACTCCCCCGCCCTCAGCGAGTACATCGTTCCCTGGGTAACAGCAGAACACCCGAAAGCATGGGACCTGGGCCTGAAATGGATCGCCTCCCCAAAAGAACTCACCGCAGCCGCAGGCTGGAACACCCTCGCAGGTGTGCTGTCATTAAAACCCGATGCTGAACTTGATATTGCAGCCATCCGCCGTCTAATGGAACAGGTAAAAGAAGAAATCCAAAAAGCACCTAATCGTGTACGTTATACCATGAATGGCTTTGTCATTGCAGCAGGCAGTTTTGTTCCCGCATTGACGGCAGAAGCCATCCAGCTGGGCAGAAAGATCGGTGTGGTAAGTGTAGACATGAATGGAACTGCCTGCAAGGTGCCTTTTTCTCCTGATTATATTCTGAAAGTAAAAGACAGGGGAACCATCGGCAAAAAGAAGAAAACGATAAAGTGCTAAGCTGTGGCCAGCCAATCGCTCGCCTCCCGGAGAACCCTATACAGCAAATGAGGTCCCACATCCACAGGTCTTGCTCGCATTCGGATTCTCAAACGTAAACCCTCTTGCATTCAATCCATTCTCATAATCGATCTGCATACCTGTGAGGTAAAGCCCATGCGAAGGGTTCATGATAAAACTCAGCCCTTCGTATTCATACACCGCATCGCTATCCATTTTCTGATCGAATCCCAGCAGATAACTGAATCCCGAGCAGCCGCCCCCCTTCACTCCCACCCGGAGCATCAGGCTGGGATCAAATCCCGGATCAGCCATCAGTCTTTGAATTTCTGCAATGGCGCCGGGCGTAAACAACAGGGGAGATACATTTTTCGTTTCCATAAATACAAAAATACGACTACCCGTTATTTTATTACATTTGTCCCACCTAAAAACGACCCTTAATGACTTTAACGACCACGGAATTATTGCTTTCACTTGGTATTGCCCTTACCCTGGGCGGAACCCTGGCATATATGTTCTGGAAACAAAGAAAGGAAGTGAAAACCCTGATCGAGAAGAAAAAAGCCGGCACCGCGGAAAACGACAAACAGGCTGCCAATATCCAGGGCCTTCAGTTGGGAGCCTATGAGCGACTGATCCTGCTCACAGACCGCATTGCCCTCCCCAACCTGATCAACCGTGTGAACCAGCCCGGCCTCAGCGCAAGGGAAATGCAATCCCTGCTCACCATGAATATCAAACAGGAATTTGAACATAATGTTACACAGCAGATCTATGTTTCAGCAGAATCATGGGACGCTGTACGTAATCTCAAAGACCAGAATATTCTTATCATCAACCAGGTGGCCAGCTTCCTCCCTGCTGAAGCTTCCGGACAGGACCTCAACCATGCCCTCCTGGAAATGCTGTTGCAGAACCCCAAAGCCACACTACATACCGTTGTGTCCGATGTGCTGAGCTTTGAAGCGAAGAAACTGATGAAATAAAGAGTGCTAAATATTGCTTGCTATGTCAGAAGAAAAGAAAGTATTTACCGATAGTGGAATTGAAATAAAACGGTTGTATACCGATCCCGTGCCGATGGGCGAACAACCAGGCGAATTCCCATTCACAAGGGGTGTTCAGCCGGACATGTATCGCGGCAAACTCTGGACCATGCGCCAGTACGCCGGATTCAGCACCGCGGAAGAAAGCAACAAACGATATCACTACCTCCTTTCACAGGGTGTGATGGGCCTCAGTGTTGCCTTTGACCTGCCAACGCAGATCGGGTACGACAGCGACCATCCCCTCGCAGAAGGCGAAGTAGGAAAAGTGGGTGTTGCCATCGACAGCCTTGAGGATATGCAAACCCTCTTCAAAGGCATCAAACTGGAAGATGTGTCAACCTCCATGACCATCAACGCTACCGGATTTATCCTACTGGCTTTCTACACCGCACTCGCCAAACAACAGGGCGCCGATCTTAAAAAGATCTCAGGCACTATTCAAAACGATATCCTTAAGGAATACGCAGCGCGCGGCACCTATATCTATCCGCCCAAACCGAGCATGCGCATCATCACCGATATTTTCGAGTGGTGCAGCATGGAAGTTCCTAAATGGAATACCATTTCCATTTCGGGTTACCATATCCGTGAGGCGGGAAGTACTGCTGTGCAGGAGATCGCTTTTACGTTGAGTAACGGTCGTGCTTATGTGAAAGCGGCCCTGGAAAAAGGGCTTGACATTAATGTTTTTGGAAAAAGGCTTTCATTCTTCTTCAATGCGCATAACAATCTCTTTGAAGAAGTGGCCAAGTTCCGCGCTGCGCGTCGCATGTGGGCCCAGATGATGAAGGAGCTCGGCGCAACCGATCCGAAAGCCCAGATGCTTCGCTTCCATACACAAACCGGCGGCAGCACCCTAACGGCGCAACAGCCGCTCAACAATATCGCCCGCGTTACGGTGCAGACCATGTCGGCCGTACTGGGCGGCACGCAATCTTTGCATACCAATGGTTATGACGAAGCCCTGAGCCTGCCAACAGAAGAGGCGGCACGCATCGCCCTTCGCACCCAGCAGATCGTGGCTTATGAAAGCGGCCTGGCTGATACCGTAGATCCACTGGCCGGCTCATACTATGTGGAAGCCCTCACCAATGAAGTGGAAACAGAAGCCTGGAAACTGATCCATAGCATCGATGCCATGGGCGGCAGCGTGTCTGCCATCGAGCAGGGATTCATTCAGGACGAGATCGCGCGAAGCGCTTACAATTACCAGCGTGAGATCGAAACCGGCGAAAAGATCATCGTTGGCGTGAATAAATTCCAGGTGAACGAAACCGATTCCATCCCTCTTTTCAAAATAGACGATTCCATCCGTCAGCTGCAATCCGAAAAACTGGCATCCCTCCGCAACCGGCGCGATCCCGCCCGCGTTGACCAGATGCTGCAATTGCTGAGTGATCGCGCCAACAGTGGCGAGAACATCATGCCGGCAGTGCTGGAAGCGGTGGAGAACCTTTGTACGCTGGGAGAGATTGCAGATACACTGCGCGAAGTGTTTGGAGAATACAGGGGATAAGAATTTATTCAGCCAGCCGCCAGTCGCTCGCCTCCGGCGAGTGACTTATATTCCGTCGCCTCCGGCGACACGGTGTTCGCCGGAGGCGAACAAATACGAGTCACTCGCCGGAGGCGAGCGACTGGCGGCTCTCCGGGATTTTCAGTAAATTACTGCATGGCTTACCATACCACTACCGTCAGTTCTGAAGAACAATTGCAACAGATCCTGCAATTGCAGGCTGCAAACCTGCGCACCAATATTTCCGCTGAAACCCAGCAGCAGCAAGGTTTTGTTTCTCTCCAACATTCCCTTCCGGTTTTGAAACAAATGCACCAGATAGCTCCCAGCATCATTGCAGTGGACGGTCATCAGCTTGCCGGTTACGCACTCACGATGCCCAGGGAATGCCGCTATATTGTTCCCGATCTCGAACCCATGTTCAGCTCTTTCGATCAAACTCCATGGAATGGCCGCACGCTCGGTGAATATAAATTTTATGTAATGGGACAGATATGTGTTGCGGAAGCCTGGCGCGGACAGGGTGTTTTCGATGCACTTTATAAACAGCATAAGTCCAGTTACAGCAAGGATTTCGACTGCATCGTTACAGAGATCGCAACCCGAAATCTCCGCTCCATGCGGGCGCATGAGCGCGTAGGTTTCAAAACCATCCATATCCACCAGGATGAAATGGACGAATGGGCTGTTGTACTCTGGGATTGGAGCTAATCCATTTTTTGATTATTTTCAGCATACCAAAACCGGAATGCTCATGCAGAAAATCTTGGTAGCCGCCTCTACCCTTCTATTATTCTTTACCAGCCTTACTAACGTTGTAGCACAACCTGCAACGGCCAGCATACACGCAAAAGCGGAATCCCTCAAGCCCAAACTGATCGAATGGAGAAGACATATCCATCAGCATCCTGAACTGAGCAACCGTGAAGTGAACACAGCCGCTTATGTGGCCGAACTCCTTCGCTCATTCGGATTAGAAGTGCAAACCGGCATCGCCAAAACCGGCGTAGTGGCAATCCTTAAAGGCGGGAAACCCGGTCCTGTTGTGGCTTTGCGTGCAGACATGGATGCGCTTCCTGTAAAAGAAAGAGTGGAGCTTCCCTTCAAATCAACAGTTACAGCAGACTATTTGGGACAAACTGTTCCCGTGATGCATGCCTGTGGACATGATACACATGTGTCGATGTTGCTTGGTACAGCACAGCTACTGTCTTCCATAAAGAAAGATGTGCCGGGTACCGTAAAGTTCATATTCCAACCAGCCGAAGAAGGTCCTCCCGGTGATGAAGAAGGCGGCGCGGCGCTGATGGTGAAAGAAGGTGTAATGGACAATCCGAAAGTGGACGCCATCTTTGGAATGCATATTCAATCCGAAATTGAAGTAGGAAAAATTCAGTACAAATCCGGGGCCTTTATGGCCTCATCCGATTGGTTCACCATCCAGGTGAAAGGAAAACAAGCTCATGGATCACAGCCCTGGAAAGGCGTAGATCCTATAGTGGCAGCTACTGCCATCATCAATGGTTTGCAAACCATCGTAAGCCGTCAGTCAGAATTGCCCAAAGCGCCGGTGGTGATCACTGTCGGTAAATTCAGCAGCGGCGTTCGTCCGAATATCATGCCCGAGGAAGCGATGCTGGAAGGAACCATCAGAACGCTCGACAACAAAATGCAACAGGAAACGCATGATCGTATCAAAAAAATGGCTACCGGCATCGCCAGCACTTACGGCGCCACCGCGGATGTGCATATCGATACAAAAACACTGGTCACCTACAATGACCCTGCTTTGGTGAAACTGATGACGCCATCGCTGGAAACAGCTGCAGGAAAAGAGAATGTCTCCGAACGTGCATGGGTAACCGGCGCAGAGGATTTTTCGTACTACGGAACGAAAGCACCTTCCTTCTTTTTTTACATTGGCGGCATGCCCAAAGGAACAGATAATTCCAAAGCGCCGGGACACCATACACCTGATTTTTATGTGGATGACAGCCAGTTGGATATAGGCGTGAAAGCCTTTTGCCAGCTGGTATTTGATTATGCAAAACTGAAAGCACAGGGGAAATAGATCGTCGGCTTAACATTCAGTTCATATTGGCATTCTATTTTTGAAAAAGAGTTCTTTATGCAATTCAATGAAAACCCTATCTGGAGAAAATTGGAAATATTTTCAATTGATCCACCCGATGTGTCATTATCATTTGAACAAAGACTGGCACGGGAAAACAGCTGGTCGGTTCAATTTGCTTCGCAGGTATTATTAGAGTACAAAAAATTCCTTTTCCTCTGCGCTTCACAAGATCATCCCTGCACTCCCTCCGACGCTGTTGATCAGGCCTGGCACCTTCACTTAGCTTACACAAAATCCTACTGGAACGATCTCTGCGAAAATGTGCTCGGCAAAAAACTCCACCACAATCCCACTGAAGGCGGAACCACGGAACAGGAAAAATTCGAAGATTACTACGAACGAACACTCTCCCTCTACAGAAACACTTTCCTCACAGAACCTCCCGAAGACATCTGGCCTTCTTCACAACAAAGATTCAGCGATATCCACTTCACCCGGATCAACCGGCAACAAAACTGGGTCATTCCCAAAAAGTCCTGGATACAATCGATCTGCATACTTGTAATTGCCGGGATTGTGGGCATTGTCTCGAGCAATTACGTGTATCTGCTGATAGGTTTTCTTACCGCAGTGGTGATTGCAAGTCCATCATCAAAAAGGAGCAATGGCTCAGGATGTTCTTCTGCAGGCTGTGGTGGCGGATGTTCAACGGATGGACATTCAGGATGCAGCGGAGGCGGAGGATGCAGCAGTGGCTGCTCGGGCTGCGGTAGTGGATGCGGAGGAGATTGAAACTAAAAACACAAACCCTGAAAACAAAAGCAAACCTAATGCAATTCAAAGAATACCCAGCCTGGCAAATGATCGATAATTTTCCCTTCAATGAACCCAATTCAGTTGAAACTTACTACAACCGGCTGGCCAGGTACGGTAACTGGACAGAGGAGCAAATGCAGGAGATTGTTGAGGAATACAAGAAATTTCTTTTCCTCTGCGCTACAAAACCATTCCTGATTGTACCACCCAAAATTGTTGACCTTGCTTGGAGCCTGCACATGGAATATTATCCGATGAGCTTCCGCGATCTTTACAGGATTATGCCGGGCCACTGGATCAAAAGATCAAGAGGTGAAAAAGGAGAAAACGATGATCCCGACTGGCTTTTCGATCATTATCTGCAATCCCGGAAAATTTATCAGGAAACATTTGGCGATAGACCACCGGCATGGATCTGGGGCATGTATGAAAATGAATTTGAAGAAGACTATTCAACGAGAATACACCTGGGTAAAAGAATTTTCTTCGCCATCGATGCAAGGTTACACTGTCTGATCATTTTCATAACTGGTTTTCTGCTCACCATTGCATTCAATCATTTCGTTCCTGTGATTGCAGGTATATTATCCGCATTGCTCTTTTTTGTTACCAACCCGGCATTGAATAAACCGATCAATCAGGTAGTGGATGGAAAAGGATACAGGGGATATTTGAATTGATCCACCTCTTTTTTTCCAACAAAAAAGCCGCTCCCTCCGGAAGCGGCCATTGTATTTTTGCACTATTCTATTATTATCCTTTCTTCTGTTCCTTTGCCCAGCCGTCTTTCAAGGTTACAGTTCTGTTGAAGATCATCTTCTCCTCGCTGGTGTCATTATCCAGGCAGAAATATCCTTTTCTCAGGAACTGATAGCGGTCATCGAATTTAGCCTTCTTCAGCGCTGGCTCCGCATAAGCACTGGTGATAGTGACCAGTGATTCAGGATTGATGCATTCCGTATAAGGCCTGTCGTCATTCAGCATGTCTTCCACCTTGAAGAGGCGGTCGTACAACCTGAGCTCGCAGTTGATGGCAGTGGGAACGCTTACCCAGTGCAGGGTTCCTTTCACGTTGATGCCGGAAGTATCGGAACCGCTCTTGCTTTCGGGAATATAAGAGCAGCGTAGCTCGGTGATATTGCCTGCATCGTCTTTGATCACTTCATCACATTTGATGATGTAGGCACTTTTCAGACGGACCATTTGCCCCGGCGCAAGGCGGAAGAATTTCTTGGGAGCAACTTCCATGAAATCTTCTTTCTCGATATATAATTCCCTGCTGAATGGAATTTCACGACTGCCGGCGTTTGGATCTTCCGGGTTGTCTTCGCTATGCACCATTTCTGATTGTCCTTCCGGATAGTTGGTGATCACTACTTTCAACGGATCGAACACCACCATTCGACGCAGCGCGATCTTGTTGAGATGCTCACGGATACAGAACTCCAGCAGGCTCATTTCGATCAGGCTATCACGTTTCACCACACCGATCTTTTCGCAGAGCTCGCGGATGGACTCCGGCGTATAGCCCCTGCGGCGAAGGCCGGCGATAGTGATCATGCGGGGATCGTCCCAGCCCGTTACATATTTCTCGGCCACCAGTTGCTTGAGCTTGCGCTTGCTCATCACGTTATACGTGAGGTTGAGGCGCGCGAACTCATACTGATGGGATGGGAAGATGCCAAGTTTCTCGATGAACCAGTCGTACAGCGGACGATGGGGAATGAATTCCAGTGTACAGATCGAATGCGTGATCTGCTCGATGGAATCACTCTGGCCATGCGCAAAATCGTACATCGGGTAGATGCACCATTTGTCGCCGGTACGGTGGTGATGCGCATGTTTGATCCGGTACATGATCGGATCACGGAAATGCATATTCGGAGAGCCCATATCGATCTTTGCGCGCAATACTTTCTCGCCGTCTTTGTATTTCCCTGCTTTCATCTCTTCGAACATTTGCAGGTTCTCTTCGATACTGCGTTCCGAGAATTTATTGCGAACACCGGGCTCTGTAGGCGTTCCTTTCTGTGCAGCGATCTCCTCCGCAGTGGAATCGTCTACATATGCCAGGCCGGCTTTTATCAGCTGAACGGCGAATTCATAAAATTTATCGAAATAATCGGAGGCGTAGAGTTCATTGGCCCATTGGAATCCCAGCCATTGCACGTCTTCCTTGATACTGTCTACATACTCTGTATCCTCTGTAACAGGATTGGTATCATCAAAACGGAGATTGGTCTTACCGCCATATTTGAGGGCGAGACCAAAATTCAGGCAGATGCTCTTGGCATGCCCGATGTGTAGGTAGCCATTGGGTTCCGGCGGGAACCGGGTGGTGATGGAAGTGTATTTACCTGATTTCAGGTCCTCTTCAACGATCTCTTCCAGGAAATTGCGGCTCTTTTCAGCTTCTTTTAATGGTTCTGTCATTGTGCCTTTACTTTAAGTGCTATGCCGCGAATTTACTATTTCCCTTCGGGCTGACCAAAGACGGAACTGGCTGGTCCTCAAAAGCAAAAAGAGCTGTAGAAACAGCTCCTTACCATTAATCAATAACCTATGAAAAACACTATTTAATTACAGGAGTAAAAGTAATACCGGGCCATCGGCGCTCATAACTTATTCGACGTTTGAACCTAAAAAGGGGTTGAATGGAATTTTTTGAACGATGATTATCAGTTCCGTGCGCCGAAAAGCAGGCTACCGATCCTCACCATATCGGAACCTTCCTCAATAGCGATGGCATAATCGCCGCTCATACCGAAGGATAGTGTTTTCAGTTGAATATTTTCTGTGATATGGGATGCCCAGCGGTCGGCCAGGCCCTTTAATGTTTTGAATTCTGCGCGCACAGCATCTGTATTACTGGTAAAAGAAGCCATTCCCATCAGTCCTTCAATGCGGATATTTTTGAAGGAGGCCGTTTCTTCTGAGGTCAGCACCGCTTCCAGTTCTTCGGCGTCCAGCCCGAACTTGGATTCTTCCCGCGCGATATACACCTGCAGCAGCACAGGGATCACCCTGTTAAGCTTCGCTGCCTGTTTATTGATCTCCTTCAATAATTTCTGACTGTCCACCCCATGGATCAGGTACACGAAGGGAGCGATGTATTTTACTTTGTTGGATTGAAGATGTCCGATGAAATGCCAGCGCATATCTGCAGGCAGCTGTGGTTGCTTTTCCACCAGCTCCTGTACATAGTTCTCGCCAAAATCCCGCTGACCGAGATCATAGAGTTTTTTGATATCCGATACAGGTTTGATCTTGGAAACGGCCACCAGGGTAACTCCTTTCTGATCCAATTCTTCTTTCAGCTTCTTGTATGCTTCTGTATTCACCATGCTTGGAGATTTGAAGAGGCAAAGCTACTGCAAAAAATCGGCGGGCTGGCAGTCGCTCGCCTCCGGCGAGTGACTTGTATTTGTTCGCCTCCGGCGAACACTGTGTCGCCGGAGGCGACGGAATATAAGTCACTCGCCGGAGGCGAGCGACTGCCAGCTCTCTGACCTTTTTAGTCAGCCCCAGTGGCGGCACCAAAAAGAAAGGACTGCCTCCGGTTAGGGAAACAGTCCAGTCATCTTTTCAAAAAACCTATTTTAAGATAGAACGTCCGATCACGATGCGTTGTACTTCGGAAGTACCTTCATAGATCTGTGTGATCTTGGCATCGCGCATTAGGCGCTCTACGTGGTATTCTTTCACATATCCGTACCCGCCGTGGATCTGAACGGCTTCAACAGTGGTCCACATGGCCGTTTCACTGGCAAATACTTTGGCCATGGATGAGCTCAGCGCATAATCCTGGTGCTGGTCTTTATCCCAGGCGGCGCGGAGGCAAAGCAGGCGGGCTGCTTCGATGCGTGTAGCCATATCCGCGAGTTTGAACTGGATGGCCTGGTGGTGCATGATCTCTTTGCCGAAAGCTTTTCTTTCTTTCGCATATTTCAGGCTCAGCTCATAAGCGCCGCTGGCAATTCCGAGGGCCTGGGATGCAATACCGATACGGCCTCCGGACAATGTCTTCATAGCAAAAGTGAAACCGAATCCATCTTCTCCGATCCGATTCTCCTTGGGAACTTTCACATCATTGAACATGATAGTATGGGTATCGCTGCCGCGAATTCCGAGTTTGTTCTCTTTGGCTGCCACCACAACGCCGGGCCAGTTCTTTTCAACGATGAAACAGTTGATTCCTTTGCTTCCTTTTGCCACATCCGTCTGTGCCATCACCAGGTACACAGATGCGGAAGAACCGTTGGTGATCCAGTTCTTGGTGCCATTGAGGAGATAATGGTCACCCTTATCTTCGGCTGTGGTACGCTGTGAGGTAGCATCACTACCGGCTTCGGGTTCACTCAGCAGGAAGGCGCCGATGTACAGTTTTCCATCTTTTCTTCCCTGCGCCAGTGGCGTCAGGTATTTTTCTTTTTGCATTTCATTACCATAAGCTTCAAGCCCCCAGCTTACCAGGCTGTTGTTAACGCTCATGCACACACTCACACTGGCATCGATCTTACTGATCTCTTCCATTGCCAGTACATAGCTGACAGTGTCCAAACCGGAACCACCGTATTTTGGATCAACCATCATTCCCATAAAACCGAGTTCGGCCAGTTTATACACCTGGTCATAGGGGAATTTCTGTTGTTCATCACGTTCGATAACACCGGGTAAACATTCCTGCTGCGCAAAATCACGCGCAGCCTGACGGATCATGAGTTGCTCTTCTGATAATTGAAACTGCATATTATCGCTTTGTTTTTTTTACGGAGCACAAATATAATAGAGATGCGCCATCCAACTAACAATTGTTCGTTTATTTTTGGTAAACTCTTACTATCTTTAGGCTCTATACGCTACTGTCATGTCAACCAGCACCAGGAAACCCCAGGTTATTCTTCCATTTGCCCAGCTCTTGCTGCCGGTTAACTATGCCCTTCCAGGTTATTAGCGTTCCATCCACTCAAATTACTGAATTCCTGATTTAGCCAGTCAACCTGATTGTGTAATAAACGTTCGCTATATGAAAAATATTAAGCTGATTGAAGTGCCATCTGAAATTGGAGCCGGAACAAGAGGGGCCAGTTTGGGGATCGACGCCATCAAGATCGCAGCCCTGGATTTTATGAGTAATTTTTTCATCCATTTCCCTTCCGAAAAAGTACCGCACGAGAATAAGATATTGCATGAGCCCATTGAATCACCTTATGCGAAGCGGATCAAAGGGGTTGCCACCATGTATGAGCGTGTAAGCAAAGCAGTGCATGATACCATCAGGAATAATTTCTTTCCGGTAGTACTCAGTGGCGATCATAGCATGGCAGGCGCCACCATCGCGGGTATCCGGATGGCCAAGCCTAAATCAAGACTGGGCGTGATCTGGATAGATGCTCACGCTGACCTGCATACGCCGTACACCACTCCTTCGGGTAACCTTCACGGTATGCCACTGGCGTTGAGCATCAATGAAGACAATGAGGATATGGCTGTTCATGAACTGGATGATGAAACGAGAAAGCAATGGAACGGACTCAAAACCCTCGGTAAGATCGCGCCAAAAGTGTTGCCGGAAGATGTAGTGTTCATCTCGCTCCGCGATTTTGAAAAAGAAGAAAAATACCTGATCGATAAATACGGCATGAAAGTGATCTCCACCAACGAAGTCCGCCGCAAAGGCCCGGAGAACGTGGTACGCAGCGTGATCCGCTATCTCGCCGACTGCACGGATATCTATATCAGTTTCGATGTGGACAGCCTGGATTCCTCCATTTCCAAAGGCACGGGAACCCCTGTAAGTAATGGCCTCCGCGAACGCGAAGCGGAAGACCTCATCAGCAAATTCATGCAGAACCGCAAAATATGCTGCTTCGAGATCACGGAAGTGAACCCAACGCTGGATAAAGAGAATCTCATGAGCGAGATCGCATTCAACATCCTTCAGAGAAGTGTGAATGTGCTGATGATGAACTGAGTCACTTCTTGTGATTCAGCGCCGTCACCAGCATGATCAGGTCGTTCTCGTTTTTCATTTTTATTTTGGATTTACCCATGATGCCGGCCAGGGAGCCGGCCTGGACGCCCAAGGCTGTTGACAGATCTGTGAAATTGTTGAGCCTTGTGATGTTCTTGTCGTCTGTATTGTAGAGATAGAGCTGGGTCTTGTCTTCAAACTTGTTGTACTCATCTTTCCTCACATAATCCCCTTTCACTTTCACCAGGGTTTTGTACCGATGGTTCAGCAACTGGTATTTTCCATCCGCCAGCACCTCGTAAAAACTACGTTCCGTATTCTTCCCGGTAGCTGGAAAGCCACTCCTGTAAAGAGCTGTAACGGAATCATTCCCTCTTGCATACCGGAACATGAATTGTAATACAGGATCTGTGAACTCACACATCTCCTTATCTCTTTTGAAGTAGAGGATATCATCGTAGAGATTATATAAAAGCGAAACGCCGTAGAAATTCCTTCCATCGGCCATCGTTACTGCGCCTTCGGCCCAATCATTCTGTAATAACGGCGAGCCCTGAACCGCAGGATGCATGCGTTCATGAACAGGACGGTCTTCCAGTACAAATGAAACAGTTCCAGGAGGCAGCGGAAGCTGGTTGTTGATCTGCGCGGATGCAACCAATGAGATGCTGCAGAGCAGAATAGAGTAGATTTTTCTCATAAGTGACAGGTTGTGACTGGAGGGAAGTTACTCATTTTCCGGGGGAAAACCTTTGTTGATATTGCGCTGGTTTCTGTGGGTGATGGGCGGTGTGGGATCGGTGGTGTATACAATGGGGCTGACGAAACAAACCTACGCTTTGAGGTTTGATGGACTTTTGATGAAGGGGTGGGCGGCGGAGCTGAGATGGGCTGTGGGGCTTTTGTTTCGAAGGCCCCGTTTGCATACACCCTCCGATCCCGGTGAGCATCACGAATGTGCGGCAATAAGGGCCGTTACTTCCCCGGTAAAATGAGTTGGAGAGGGGGAATGGGGAAATGTGCGTCAGCACAAGTAATGGCAGACGGATAGATGGGCGGATGGGGGGTTAAACGCCGCGCCGATTGGGTGAGTAGTACGCTATTTTGCGAACTAGGCGATGCCGGTTTGCCCCATTTGGTGGAGGCCTTCTTCGAATGAAAGGGGTTTGTAGTTCAGGTCTTTTTCCGCTTTGGAAATGTCGAAGCCCGTGCGGGGCGGACGTTTGGCGGGTTGCGTGAAAGTGTCGGCGGTTACTTCGGTGATGAGACTTTTGTCGAGGCTGAAATGATCGGCGGTTTTGAGGGCCATCTGGTAGGGCGTCAGTTGCTCTTTGCCGGAGAGATGGTAAATGCCGGTGGACCTGCGTTTGATCATTTCAACAAGACCTTTGGCGAGATCGCCCACATAGGTAGGTGTGCGCATCTGGTCGGAAACCACTTTGATGGGCTCGCCTTCCTGGAGGCTTTCGCGTACCCAGTTAACGATATTGCTGCGTGTGCCCTGCAATGGATTGCCGTACACCAGGCAGGTACGCACGATGGCCCAGGGGATCTCACTGGTATGCATGATCGCTTCTGCCTGCATTTTGGTGAAGCCATAGAAATTGACAGGTCGAAGATCATCGTCTTCGCGATAAAGGCCATTGAGACCATCGAAAACGAAATCTGTTGATACGTAGATGATGTATTTGCTGAAAGCTTCAGCATCTACCAGCAATTGCGTGGTGCCGTAGACGTTAACTTTTTCGCAGAGCTCGGTATTCTTCTCGCATTCATCCACCTGCGTCATGGCAGCAGCATGAACGATCACATCGGGACGCTCCTCATCCATTACTTTTTCAAGGTTCAGTTCGTCGGTGACGTCCAGGCTTCGGTAACTGAATTGTTCAGATGGCTCAAAAGGCAGACGGTTCGGCCCTTTGCTGGTAGCCACCACAGTGAACTGCTGGTGCAGCAACTCCTGTACGAGATGCTGTCCCAGCAGTCCATTTGCTCCGGTGATCAATATTTTCATGCCTATTAATTGCTTCCGAGTAATTCTCTGAGTTTTGCTTTAAGTGCTTCTCCACGCAGGTTCCGGGCCACTACTTTTCCATCCGGATCGATCAGTAGATTAGCGGGGATCCCTTCGATGCCATACAAACGGGCTACGGCATTATTCCAGAACTGGAGATCGCTGACATGCGTCCAGTCGAGTTTGTCTTCTTTGATAGCAGCAAGCCAGGATTCTTTTTCACGATCGAGTGATACGCCAAGTACGGTGAAATTCTTTGCTTTGAATTCATTGTAGCTTTCCACTACATTGGGATTTTCCATACGGCAGGGCTTGCACCAGCTGGCCCAGAAATCAACCAGAACATATTTGCCTCGGAAAGAAGAAAGGGCCACATCTTTTCCATCAACATCTGCTTGTGTGAACCCGGGGGCCTGTGATCCAATCTGTCCGATCTTGCTCTTATCGATGCGCTCTTTGATGATCTTTCCATAAAAACCTTCCTGTGCAGCAGGTTTCAGCTTGGCAAACCTTCTTTCGGTGCTGGCCATATCCTGGTCCAGCTGCGCAGTCACCACCATCAGGAATGGCGCAACAGGGGAAGCATTATGGGCATCAACATAAGAATCGATCTTACCGATGATGAGATCGATCAATGCCTGGTGTTGCAGCAACAGGCTGTCGCCGGGCTGAATATTAGGTGTTCCGTTGATCTTTTGTGTGAGCGCTGTCAATTGCTCGAACAAAGGATTGAATTGTTTGGCGTAATTGCTGTAATCATCATGAATGGAAGAACCTTTTACCTGGAGATTGGACATCTCGGCAACATCACCGCTCAGGGTCACATTTTCATTGCCGATGAATACGAATGATTTCTTCTGCGGTCCATGTAGATTGAGGAAAAATACATTCGGTTCCTGCACGGTTCCTTTCAACACAAACTGGTTCTTAGTCACCACCGCTCTGGCAAGCGTATCTTCAACGTTATTGGCATCACTGAGCGTTACTTCAGATCCTTCCGGTAAACCTTTGAGTGAGCCAGTAACAACAAAACCTTTCTGCTGCGCAAAAAGGCCTGCCGGAATGATCAGCAACAGGGCGAAAAATCTTTTCATAATTCTATTTTGAATGCCGTGATTTTAAGATATCCACGACATCCTGCAATTTATGCCCTTTTGCGTTAAGTAAAATCAAATAATGGAATATGAGATCCGCGGCCTCATTGAGGAAAAGATCATCGTTATTGTCCTTTGCCTCGATCACCAGTTCCACGGCTTCCTCCCCTACTTTCTGGGCTATCTTGTTGATTCCCCGTCCGAAAAGGTCCCGTACATAGGATTTTGCATCGGTGCTCTGTTTGCGGAGATTGATGATATCTTCAAGATAATAAAGGAATTCATCGGAATGATTGCGTTCACTCCAGCAGGTGTCTGCACCGGTATGACAGGTAGGCCCGAGCGGATGCGCCTTGATGAGCAGGGTATCGTTATCACAATCCGACATCACTTCTTTTACTATCAGGTGGTTGCCACTCTCCTCACCTTTGGTCCAGAGACGCTGTTTGCTGCGGCTGTAAAAAGTGACTTTGCCTTCGGCCATTGTTTTCTTCACAGCTTCTTCATTCATGAAGCCGAGCATGAGCACTTTATGTGTGTTGAAATCCTGCACAATGGCGGGCACAAGACCATCTGCATATTTGGAGTAATCGATTTTCATGGTGCTTTATTTACGCTATAGGTCTGATATTTATTTTCTTCTCCTGCAAATATCCTTTTAATTCCGGGATACTGATCTCCTTGAAATGGAAAATGCTGGCAGCCAGTGCTGCATCGGCTTTTGCCTCATTGAACACGTCCACAAAATGCTCCATTGTGCCGCCGCCGCCACTCGCAATCACAGGTACAGGCAGTGTTGTAGCCAGTTCCTTCGTGATGTCCAGGGCAAACCCTGCTTTGGTGCCATCGTGGTTCATGGAGGTCAGCAAAATTTCTCCCGCGCCGAGATCAACCGCCTGCTTTGCCCAATCCTTACATTTCACATCAGTTTTCACACGGCCACCATTCAGGTACACATACCATTCGCCATCTTCTTCTTTTCTCGTATCGATGGCCAGCACCACACACTGACTACCGAATTCCTTCGCCAGCTCATTCACCAGTGCCGGATTCTTAAATGCAGCGGTATTCACAGAGATCTTATCGGCGCCATTCTGCAACAATGCGTACACGTCTTCCACACTGCTGATGCCGCCACCAACCGTGAAGGGTATGTTGATATGATGTGAGATCCGGTTCACCAGTTCGCGTAGGGTTTTCCTTTTTTCAACAGTAGCAGTGATATCGAGAAATACCAGTTCATCCGCACCTTCCCTGGCATAGAGAGCGCCCAGTTCAACAGGATCACCGGCATCGCGGAGGTCCACGAAATTAGTGCCCTTAACGGTGCGGCCATCTTTGATATCCAGGCATGGAACAATTCTTTTACAAAGCATCGCTTAGATTTTTGAAATTCGGAGAGCTGGCAGTCGCTCGCCTCTGGCGAGTGAGTTTTATTCTGTCGCCTCCGGCGACACGGTGTTCGCCGGAGGCGAACAAATACAAGTCACTCGCCGGGAGGCGAGCGACTGCCAGCTCTCCGGGTAAATACAACAAACTCTTAATTCATTTTTCCTTCGTTGAACCTTACCAGTTCATCCAAAGAGATCCTTCCTTCATAAAATGCTTTTCCTATAATCACACCACTGCATCCTATCTCGCGCAGCCCATCCAGATCAGCAACAGAGCTCACGCCGCCACTGGCAATAAAATGTAATGATGGAAATTTGGAAAGAATATTCTTATACAATTCCGTTGATGGGCCCTGCAACAAACCATCCTTGCTCACATCAGTGCAGAATATTTGCGTAACACCTTGTGCGATGTATTTTTCTATGAAATCATAGATCCAAATATCGGTAGTTTCCAGCCAGCCTGCCACTGCGATCTTCTCATCCTTCACATCGGCGCCCAACAGGAATTTATCAGCCCCATACTCTTTGAGCCATTGTACAAAGAGGTTTTCATCTTTTACCGCCAGGCTGCCGATGGTAGCCAGGGCTGCACCGGAATTGAAGACGATATCTACGTCTTCCCTCTTTTTGATCCCTCCTCCAAAATCCACTACCAGCCTGGTTTTGCCGGCAACGCTTTCCAGTACTTTCCAGTTCTTCACCGTACCTGCCTTCGCGCCGTCCAGGTCTACCAGGTGCAGTCGCTGCAAGCCTGCATCTTCAAACTGTTTCGCAACTTCGAGCGGGTTTTCGTTGTAGACCTTTTTTTGTTGGTAATCGCCCTGGGTAAGTCTGACGCATTTCCCATCGATAATATCTATTGCCGGAATGATCTGCATGTATCTGATTAAATGTTCAGGAAATTCTTGAGAATGGATTCACCGGTGGTAGCGCTCTTTTCAGGGTGGAACTGCACACCATAGAAATTGTTCTTGTGCAATGCGGAACTGTAAGGCAGTCCGTATTCCGTAGTGGCGATGGTATGTTCACCCAGCGCCGCATAGTAACCATGCACAAAATAACAGTAACTGTTCTCAGGCACGCCTTTGAACAGCTCCGATTTCAATGAGTAGATATTGTTCCAGCCGATCTGAGGGATTTTGATCGGACCATCAGCAGTGGAACCAGGAGAAAAGAGTTTTACGTTTTCTTCGAAGATACCAAGACAATCAGTATCGTTTTCTTCGCTGTAGGCACACATTAGTTGCATGCCCAGGCAGATGCCGAGAACGGGTTGTTGCAATTCGCGCAATACTTGGTCAAGCCCCCGTTCAGAAAGATAGCGCATGGCGCTGCTGGCTTCACCCACGCCGGGAAAGATCACTTTGTCTGCCTTACGCAATTGCTCGTGATCATCGGTGACGGTTGCTGTGGCCCCGATCCTTTCCAGCGCGTAGAGTACCGACTGGATATTTCCTGCATTGTATTTTACGATGGCTAATTCCACTTTTGTTCTTTTTGCTAAAAACGCGAAAGATAAATCATTTCACTGTTCTGATGAATTGTTCTGTTGCGGCAGCTACATCGGTAGCTCCTTCCAGCGCTTTGATGAAAGCAGTGCCGATAATAGCGCCATTGGCAAATTCAGATGCCGCTTCAAAGCTGGCCCTGTCCTTGATGCCAAAGCCTACCAGCACCGGATTTTTCAGTTTCATCTCCTGTAACCTTTGCAGGTAAGCGCTCACGCCACTCATGTTCTGATCTTTTCCCGTAGTGGAGCTGCTGCTCACGGCGTAAAGAAAACCGGTGCTCAGTGCGTCCAGTCTTTTAATGCGTTCCGTTGTTGTTTCCGGCGTCACCAGGAAAATAAAATCCAGTTTGTGTTTTTTGATGACGGGGCCGTATTCGTTCTCAAATTCGAACTCAGGAAGATCAGGCAGGATCAGTCCGTCCACACCTACTGCTGCTGCATCTGCACAGAACTTTTCGAAACCGTACTGAAGGATGGGATTCATGTAGCCCATGAGGATTACAGGCACCTGCACGGTAGCGCGCATGTCCTTCAATTGTTCAAAGAGTTTTTTGATGGTCATGCCATTTTGCAGCGCGATGGTGCTGCTGGCCTGGATCACGGGACCATCGGCCAGCGGATCGCTGTAAGGCATGCCCAGCTCGATGAGGTCCGCGCCGCTTTTCTGTAAAGCCTGCATCACAGGCAACGTACTATCCAGTTGCGGATAACCAGCCGTCACGTAAACGTTGAGGACCTGTTTATTTTTCTTGTTGAATAATTCCTGTATTCTGCTCATGATTGTTGTTGATATTTTGCTGAGTGTGGCCAGTCGCTCGCCTCCCGGCGAGTGACTTCTGTTCCGTCGCCTCCGGCGACACGGTGTTCGCCGGAGGCGAACAAATACAAGTCACTCGCCGGGAGGCGAGCGACTGGCCGCACCCTGATTTATACGCCCATTGCCTGCATGTAAGTAGCCATATCTTTATCTCCCCTTCCACTTAAACACAGCACCACCACATCATCTTTTTTAAATTCCACCTGGTGCAGTCCTGCCAGTGCATGTGAACTTTCCAGTGCAGGAATGATGCCTTCCTGCTGTGTAAGATTGAAGGCTGCACGAACAGCTTCTTCATCGGTTGCGCTGAGGAAAGTGCCACGGCCACTCGCGAACAAATTCGCATGCATGGGACCGATACCAGGATAATCCAGACCAGCTGAAATGCTGTGTGGCTCTACTACCTGGCCGTCTTCGGTTTGCATCACCAGGCTCTTGCTGCCATGAAGCACACCTGGTTTACCAAGACGTGTAGTGGCTGCGCTCAGTCCGCTTTCCACACCATGACCTGCCGCTTCCACTGCTACCAGTTTCACCGGTTGTTCTTCAGTGAAATGATAGAAAGCTCCTGCAGCGTTGCTTCCGCCGCCTACACAGGCAAATACATGCGTGGGCAATTCGCTGCCGGTCTTTTCTTTGAGTTGTTTGCGGATCTCTTCACTGATCACGCTCTGGAAACTGGCCACCATATCAGGGTATGGATGCGGGCCTACCACCGATCCGATGATATAATGCGTATCGTTGGGGTTATTGATCCAGTCCCTGATCGCTTCATTGGTAGCGTCTTTCAGGGTTTTGCTGCCGCTGGTGGCAGGGATCACGGTAGCGCCGAGCATTTTCATGCGGGCCACATTGGGCGCCTGGCGATGAATATCTTTTTCTCCCATATACACGATGCACTCGATGCCTTTGAGTGCACATACAGTAGCAGTGGCCACGCCATGCTGACCAGCGCCGGTTTCCGCGATGATGCGTTTCTTGCCCAGGCGTTGCGCCAGCAGGATTTGTCCGAGTGCATTATTGAGCTTATGGGAACCTGTATGACAAAGGTCTTCGCGCTTCAGGTAAATATTGGTATTGAACTGCGCGCTCAGCCTGGCGGCAGGATAGAGCGGCGTGGGCCTGCCTACATAATCGCGAAGCAGGCTCTGGTATTCATCACGGAAATCTCTACTGGTGATAATGCTCCTGTACTGGTTGCGCAGCTCTTCCACGTTGCGATGCAACATCTCGGGGATGTATGCGCCTCCGAACTGTCCGTAATATCCCTGTGCATCTGGCTGCTGGTAAATGGTTGTTGACATAAAACCAATAATTTATCCTTTAGTTATCTTATTTCATATTGTTCACAAATCCGCGAACCATTTCCATGTCCTTATAACCTGGACTGGTTTCGAATTTGCTGTTGATATCGATAGCAAAGAGTCCTTTAGCGGCGGGTTCATTTTCGAATTCCCGCAATTGTGCTTCATCGCCCGGCTCGATGCCGCCACTGAGAAAAAATGGTTTGCCCACGATGGTATCTTTCAGAACACTCCAGTCGAATTTCTTTCCTGTTCCTCCGTATCCGGCGCCCATGGTGTCGAACATGAACATGTCGCAGCAATCCATATAGGGCCTGATCATCCATTCCACACTATCGTTGTCGCTCAACCGAAAAGCTTTCACCACCGATACATAGTCTGCGATCTTCTCACAGTATTTCGGATTTTCATCGCCATGCAGTTGCACCAGGTGCAGCCTGCATTCGTCCACCATATGGAGTACTTCTTCAATGGGGGTATTTACAAACACGCCCACTTTGTTGATATTGTTCTCCTTCCTGATCTGAGTTGTGGTCATGTGTTTGAATACGTACCGGGGACTTTTGGGATAGAAAATGAATCCTGCAAAAGATACACCCATGTCTGCCAGTTGTGTCACCTGTTCTGGCTGGGTCATGCCGCATACTTTTACTCTCATATTGTTCAGATTTTAAGTGTTAAGGTTGTATCCGGCAAGCGATCTGTTTTCACGGGGCCTTTGCTGTTTTCAGTTCCTGCACAAAGTCCTCAAAGGCTTTGGCAGGGTCAGCAGCTTTCATGAAATTCTCACCGATGAGAAATCCCCTGAACCCATTGTTCCTGAACAGCAGGATATTTTCCACGGCGCTGATCCCACTCTCTGCAATTTTTATCCTGTTATCCGGGATGCGTTGGGCCATGGCCAGGCTCCTTTCGATATCCACTTTGAAAGTCTTCAGGTTGCGGTTATTGATCCCAACCAGGATGGTTTCATCGCAGATATGCTCCAGTTCTTCTTCGTCGTGCAGTTCCAGTAGCACTTCGAGTCCGAGCTGCGTTGCAAAGGTAGCCAACCGTTTCACTTCTTCAGGGGTTAAACAGGCAGCAATGAGTAAAATCACATCGGCGCCCATGGCGCGTGCTTCCAGGACCTGGTACTCATCCACGATGAAATCCTTGCGCAGTATGGGAACCTGGTTCACACGGGCCGCGACCAGGTCTGCGGTACTACCGCCAAAAAAATTTTCATCGGTGAGAACGCTGAGCCCGGAAGCATACTTCGCATAGGCTGATGTTACTTCCACCACATCCGCTGTTCCGTTGATCAGTCCTTTTGAAGGGGACTTCCTTTTGAATTCCGCGATGATGCCCGTACGTGCATCATTCAGCAAAAATTCTTTGAGACTCAAAACCTTCCTGTTGAATCCGTCCTGTTTTTCCAGCGCTGAAGCAGGCGTCCCTGCTTTTCGCGCCGCCACTTCCGTTCTTTTGTGTGCGATGATGGTATCGAGAATATTCATGACTATTGCTTATTGAAGGGCGATCAGTTTTTTGAATGTATTGTATGCTTTTCCACTTTCCAGGCTGTCTACCGCTGTCGCATAGGCCTGCTCGTAAGTGGCATGATTACCGGTGCAATGCAGCGCCATGGCGGCATTAGCCAGCACCACGGCATTCTGCGCCCAGCTACCTTCCCCTTTCAGGATCTTTGTAAAGAGTTTGGCTGCTTCTTCCACGCTGCTGCCGCCATAGATATCGGCAGGCGTTACAGCTCGCTTGCCGAGCTGTTCCGGGGTCATGATCTGTTCACCTTTGTTGGTGATCACTTTGGTATCGTTGGTGAGCGAGATCTCGTCATAACCATCCAGTCCATGAATAATGGTGAAAGCGCTGCTGCCCTGTTGCAAAAGATAATTGTACACACGCGCCATCTCCAGGCTGTAAACGCCTACCAGCTGGAATTTCGGAGAAGCGGGGTTCACCATCGGCCCCAGCATATTGAAGAAAGTGCGCATGCCAAGGTTCTTGCGGATAGGCCCTACGGTCTTCAAAGCAGGATGAAACATCGGCGCATGCAGGAAACAGATATTGGTTTCCTCCACTTCGCGTTTCAGGCTTCCTTTATCGTTCTTGAACCTGTATCCGAGTTGCTCCATCACATTGCTGGCGCCGCTGATACTGCTGGCTCCATAGTTGCCATGCTTGGCCACTTTCTGACCGGTGCCGGCAACAATGAAACAACTTAAGGTGGAAATATTGAAAGTGTTCTTCCCATCCCCGCCGGTACCAACGATATCGATGGTTTCATGGCCATTGAGATCAACCGGAACACAGAGTTCCAGCAGCGCATCACGGAAACCCTGTAATTCTTCTATAGTAATGCTTCGCATAAGGTAAACCGTCATGAATGCCGTAACCTCATGCTCATTGTACATTCCCTTGCCGATGCCTACCAGCGCTTCTTTGGCGGCAGTCCTGCTCAGGGATTTATGTGCGAATAATTGTTCTAAGATCTTTTTCATAATTGTCTTTTCACTGATTCAAAAAAATGGTTGATGACGCTGTTATTGCTTCAACCAGTTTCTCAGGATGGTTTCGCCCAGCGGCGTGAGCACACTTTCCGGATGGAACTGCACGCCCTGCACATCATACTTATTATGCTGCAATCCCATGATATAATTGTTCTCATCTCGCGCTGTGATAGTAATGTCTTTGGGAAATCCTTCCTCACTGATCACCCAGCTATGGTAACGGCCCACTTCAAAAGTATCGGGCAGACCTTCGTACAGATCTTTTTTGGTCCTCTTCAAAATATTCACCGGTGTAGCCACTCCGTGATACACGGTGCTCAGGTTCACCAACTTCCCACCGAAAGCCTCACCAATGGCCTGATGTCCCAAGCAAACGCCCAGTATGGATTTGCTGGAAGCGTACTCTTTGATCAGCGGAAGCAACATGCCTGCTTCTTCGGGAATACCAGGACCAGGACTGAGAATGATCTTATCATATTCTTTCACACCTTCCAGCGGCAGCTGATCGTTACGAACCACGTCCACGCGTTGATGCAGGATCTTCTCTACCAGGTGGACCAGGTTGTAAGTGAATGAATCGTAATTATCGAAAACTAATATTTTCACAAGGAATGTTTTACTGGTTAATTATTGAGCGATCTCTTCTGCAAACAGGATGGCTTTTTTCAGCGCTCCCAGTTTGTTGTTCACTTCCTGTAATTCGCTTTCTGGTTTGCTGGCGGCTACTACGCCCGCACCGGCCTGGTAATAAAGCGTATTGTTCCTGCTAAAAAAGGTTCGGATCATGATGGCGTGGATACAGGTGCCATCAAAGCCCATGAACCCGATGGCGCCGCCGTAATAGCTGCGGCTGGTGGGTTCCAGCCCATCGATCAGCTCGATGGCCTTAAACTTGGGTGCACCACTGAGCGTACCTGCGGGAAATGTTTTTGCCATCAGTTCGAATGGATTGGCATCAGTTCTTGTTTTGCCACTCACTTCACTCACAAGATGGATAACATGACTGTAATACTGCACCTGACGGTAATGTACCACCGAAACATCATCACATACCCTGCTGAGATCATTTCTTGCCAGGTCTACCAGCATTACATGCTCTGCATTTTCCTTGGCGTCTTTGAGGAGTTCCTGTGCAGCACGCTGATCGGTCTCATCGTCGCCTGTGCGTTTGAAAGTGCCGGCAATAGGATGAACGATGGCTTTGCCGTTTTGAATGAGGATCTGTGATTCGGGACTTGAACCGAGTAATTTGTAATCACCGTAATCGAAGAAGAAGAGATAGGGAGAAGGATTGATGGAGCGAAGGGCGCGGTATACATTGAACTCATCGCCGGTGAACTGTTGCTCGAAGCGGCGACTGAGCACTATCTGGAATACATCGCCGCGGTAGCAGTGCTGAATACCTTCCTTCACCATATTGCGGTAGGTTTCATCTTCCATATTGCTTGTTTCTTTTCCTACCGCCTTGAAAGGATACACCGGCACATCCTTGCTCCGGATCAACGATTCTACGGCATTGGTATCGCTTTCCAGTCCATCTATCAGGTTCTCGCAAAGGAAGAGCTCGTCTTTATAGTGATTGATCACGATCACGTACTGGTACAAACGATAACGCATGAAAGGGATGGCAGGCGTTTCCTTCGCTGATCTCAGCTGCAGGGTATCGAAGAACTGCACGGCATCGAAAGTGGTATAACCATACAAGCCCTGGGCATATTTTGCTTCCTTCAATTCTGATGGCGCCATCGTAAAGCGCTTCATGAAATCCCAGAGGATATTGGGCACATCCTGTACATTTTTGATACTATGCTTTTCAGGCGACTGCCCGGGCCATTTCAGTTCCAGTTGTTTGGTGGAACTGATCTCCATGCCCGCGATGGCATTGATACAGATGAAGGAATAGCTGTTCTCAGAACTGTGGTGATCAGTGCTTTCGAGCAGCACTGTATCCCGGAACCTGTCTCTCAGCCTGAGGTAGATCCCTACCGGCGTGAACACGTCCGCCAGCATCTTCTTGCATTTCGTTTGAACTGTGATTTGTTTCATATCGAGATTCAGGTATTGAAAAAAAGAAAAGGGCCCCGATTGTACATCGAGGCCCTTGAGTATTGTTATAAATATACAACAGTAGTGTTTACAAGCCCCGAATAGAGTTTGTATGCCACCACCACTGAATATTTTGAATTTGTTTGATCATGAGCTACAAAAGTACAGACAAAATTGAATTGACCAAATTTATTTCGCTGTGGCCGAAGAAGCGGCGGGTGGCCGGAAGGAGCGGCGGGTGGCCGAAGATGCAGCGGGTGGCCACTCGCTCGCCTCTGGCGAGTGAGTTTTATTCCGTCGCCTCCGGCGACACAGTGCTCGCCGGAGGCGAGCAAATATAAGTCACTCGCCAGAGGCGAGCGACTGGCCGCAGCGTGAGTATTTACAATACCCCCTTCGTGCTCGGCAAATGATTGCTCATCGGATCGCGCTTCACCGCCATCCGGATGGCTTTCGCAAATGCCTTGAAAATGGCTTCTATTTTGTGATGCTCATTATCACCATGACATTCGATCTGCAAATTACAACGCGCAGCATCGGAGAATGATTTGAAGAAATGGAAGAACATTTCAGTGGGCATTTCCCCTATACGTTCGCGTTTGAATTCAGCATTCCAGACCGTCCATGCCCTGCCTCCAAAATCGATCAGCACTTTAGCTTCAGCATCGTCCATCGGCAAAGCGAATCCATAGCGTTCCATGCCCCGCTTATCCGCCAGCGCCAACGCAAAAGCCTCGCCCAGCGCGATGCCCGTGTCCTCGATGGTATGATGCTCATCGATATGCAGATCGCCATTGGCGCGGATGGTCAAATCCATTTTTCCATGACGCGCGATCTGGTCCAGCATATGATCGAAGAAACCAAGACCTGTAAAGATCTGCGCCTTGCCTCTTCCATCCAGGTTCAGTTCTATCTTGATCTGCGTTTCATTGGTATTGCGTTCATGCACCACCTGGCGCAGTCCAAGTTTGAGGAAAGAATAGATCTCCGCCCAATCGATACTCTCCAGTGCTATCACGGGTTGCAGCGCAGCCACCTGGTCGCTGATCTCGGCAGCACCAAGACTGGCATCACCATTCAGCCAGATCGCTTTGCAGCCCAGGTTCTTGGCCAGTTGCACATCGGTGATGCGGTCCCCGATCACGAAAGAATTCTCGATATCGTAATTGGGATTGTTGAGGTACTGCGTGAGCATACCGGTACCGGGCTTGCGGGTTGGCAGGTTCTCTGCCGGAAAAGATTTGTCGATATGCACTGCACTGAAGTGGATCCCCTCTCCTTCCAGGCTTTTCATCACCAGGTTGTGCAGTGGCCAGAATGTGTCTTCAGGAAAACTGTCAGTGCCCAGTCCATCCTGGTTGGTCACCATTACCAGTTCGTAATCCAGTTCCCTGGCGATCTTCCCCATGTATTCGAACATTTTGGGATAGAAAGTCAGCTTGTCGAATGAGTCCAGTTGATAAGTGGGCGGCGCTTCATTGATCAGCGTGCCATCACGGTCTATAAATAAAATCCTTTTCATATCGAATCAAAAATACTTACTTCAGCTTACTCCGCACTGTTTTTACTTCTGCAGGAGTTACCGCGCTGGCTTTATTGGTAAAGCTGTTGCGGACATAGGTGAGCACATCGGCCACCTGCTGATCGGTAAGGAAATTGTGGGCCGACATATTATTGTCGTACACTTCCCCATCGATCTCGATCTCTTCATTCATTCCTTTCAGCACAATTTCGATCAGTCTTTTTTTATCGCCCAGTACAAAACTGGTGCGTTGCAATGGCGGGTTCAATCTCGGTACGCCACCGCCATCTGCCTGGTGACAGGCAAGGCAGTAAGTATCGTACACTTTTTTCCCATCTGTCATTGTCTTTTTTGCTATGGCGGCGGGCTTTGTCTGCCCGGGTTTTGTCTGTGTTGGTTTGGTTTGCGCGGGCTTTGTCTGTGCGGCCATCAGTATCACCAGTCCGATACCCGCTATCGCTGCGAAAAATACTTTCTTCATGGGAACGGTTTTAGTTGTTATTGTATGTTACTTTCCAGATCCTGCCTTTTTTGTCATCCGAAATAAATAGCGAGCCATCGGGGCCCTGCGCCAATCCACATGGACGGAAGCGTGCATTCCTCGGATCGATCTTTTCACCGGCAAATCCATCGGCAAAGATCTCGTAATCGCCGGCCGGCATTCCATTTTTCATTGGAAGAAATACTACAAAGTAACCTGTCTGCGGCCTCGGCGCCCTGTTCCATGATCCGTGAAAGGCAATGAAAGCTCCATTTTTATATTTTTCCGGAAACTGATTGCCGGTGTAAAACAGTAATGCATTAGGCGCCCAGTGACCAGGAAATGCGTAGATAGGCTTATTCATGCCGGCGCACCTGTCCTGTTTTTTCCCATCGCCTCCGTATTCCGGCGCCAGTATTTTTTTCTGCTGGAACTGGTCGTAATAACAATAAGGCCAGCCATAATTATCCCCTTTGCTGATGCGCAGCAATTCTTCTGCAGGCAGCTCGGCGCTTTGCTCTTCATTGTACATATCCGGGAAGAGCGTGTTCAGCATATCCCTGCCATGCTGCATGGCGTACAGTTGATTGGTGGTCTGGTTCCAATCCAGCCCCACCACATTGCGGATACCGGTAGCATACTTCACACCATTGTGATAGGACTGCCCCGTTTGATCGGCTTTGAACTGCCAGATGCCGCCGGTGGAATCCAGGAGCGGACAGGGGTCCATTGCAGGCGAACCAACAGTCCTGTCTGTGATCTGGCATGCATTGGAAGGAGAACCGATATTCACATAGATATTCCCATCATTATCCAGTACGATGGATTTTGTGTTATGCGTTCTTCGGTTAATCAATGCCGTTACGATATTCTCGGCTTTGCCGGTATCTATCACATCGCCTTTTTCATTGAGTTTGTAGCGGTACACATCAGTGTTTGAAGACGCATACAGGTAACCATTTTTGATGGTGATGCCGGTGCCACTGTAGTTGCCCCATCCTGTGATCTCATCGGCCACGCCATCCTTATTGGTGTCCCGGAGACGAAGTATCCCTTTTCCATTTTTTACCCTATCAAGCTTGGCATAGATATCGCCATTGGCTTGTGCAACGATATGTCTAACGGTACCGAGATTATCGGCCACCACTATGGCTTTGAAGCCTTTCGGCAGCTTGATGCCACCATTCTCTTCTTTTACTTTTCCTTTTTTCACACGGGTTGAATCACTGGCAAAAACCTGCGCGGAAAGCAGCATGGCAAGCGGCAGTATTTTTAAGATCGCATTCATTTTTTTACAGACTTTTTGATTGAATGTCTTAAAATTAAATGTTTTAGCCAGAATCAACTATTTATGCCAAGTAGCTTTGCAAGTATGCCAATAGAGCTTTATTTTCTGCCTCTGTTCCTACCGTGATGCGGAGGCAACCTTCGCAGAGAGTGACTGAACTTCTGTCGCGCACTACCACTCCTTTATCTGCCAGGTATTTGTAAATGCCTTTTGCATCCGTTACGCGCACCAGCAGGAAATTAGCATCGGAAGGATAGATCTTTTGTACCACAGGCAATTTGGCCAGTTCAGTTTCCAGGATACCGCGCTGCGTAACGATCTCGCGGATCATATCGTTCACCATTCCCACTTCTTCCAGCGCTTTGAGGGTCAGCTCCTGTGATGCCTGGTTGATATTGTAGGGAGGTTTCACTTTGTTCATCACATTGATGATGGGCTCGGAAGCAAATGCCAGCCCAACGCGCAGCGCCGCCAGTCCCCAGGCTTTGCTGAGGGTTTGCATCACCACCAGGTTGGGATAATCTTCCAGCTCCTGTGTGAAACTCCGGAAACGGGAGAAATTGATATAGGCTTCATCCAGCGCCACGATACCCCAGTAATTGTTAAGGATCACTTCCAGGTCTTCGCGGTTGAGCGAATTTCCGGTGGGGTTATTCGGAGAACAGAGAAAGATGATCTTGGTATTATCGTCCACCGCTTCTTCGATGGCAGGAAGGTCTAGTTGGAAATCAGCTGTGAGCGGCACTTTCTTGATGTAGACATCATTGATATTGGCGCTCACTTCATACATACCGTAAGTAGGTGGACAAATAATGATATTGTCTTTACCCGGTTCACAGAATGCACGGATGAGGATATCGATACATTCGTCGCTGCCATTGCCGATAAAAATATTGGAAGCAGGCACACCTTTTACTTCACTGAGTTTTTCTTTCACTTTCAGTTGCAGGGGATCGGGATATCGGTTATACCACTTCGTGAGTGGGCTACCGTATGCGTTTTCATTGGCATCGAGAAAGATGCTGGCTTCTCCTTTGAATTCATCGCGGGCGGAAGAATATGGAACGAGATTCTTGATATTCGGTCTTAAAAGATCATCGAGATTGAAGCTCATGATTTGGGAATTGTGGATCAAAAATTATTTTAATCGAACACGAACGGCATTGGCATGGGCCTGTAAACCCTCGGCTTCCGCCATTTCGATAACGGTCTGCCCGATGCGCTGCAGCCCCTCATTACTCAATTGCTGGAAAGTGATCTTGCGCACGAAGCTGTCTACACTCACACCACTGTACGCTCTTGCATACCCGTTAGTAGGAAGTGTATGGTTGGTGCCGCTGGCATAATCCCCCACACTTTCAGGTGAATAGTTACCGATGAATACAGAACCTGCGTTGATCACTTTTTCCGCCAGCGCTTCAGCATTGCTGCAACTCAGGATCAGGTGCTCGGCAGCATAGCTATTGAGTAGGTCCATTGCCTCTTCTTCAGTTTTTACAACAATCAGTTTACTGTTCTCCAAAGCTTTTGCAGCGATCTCTTTACGTGGTAAATTGTTCAGTTGTTCCTTCACTGCCTGTTCCACCTGCTGCAGCAGTTTTTCAGAACAGGTCACCAGCAATACCTGGCTATCGGCGCCATGTTCAGCCTGACTGAGCAGGTCTGCTGCGATAAAGGCAGGCGGCGCTGTTTCATCAGCATACACCGCCACTTCGCTGGGGCCGGCGGGCATATCGATGGCCAGTCCTTCCTGCTGAACCAGTTGCTTGGCGCAGGTCACGTACTGGTTGCCGGGACCAAATATCTTATACACCTGCGGAACAGATTCTGTACCATACGCCATTGCGCCGATAGCCTGTACGCCGCCGATGCGGAATACTTTCGTTACGCCAACGGTTTTCGCAGCAAACAAGATTGCCGGGTGCAGTTTTCCATTTTGATCGGGAGGAGAGCAAAGCACTATCTCACGGCAACCCGCAATCGAAGCTGGCACTCCCAGCATCAGGATGGTGGAAAACAGCGGAGCAGATCCGCCGGGAATATACAATCCCACGCGTTCTATGCCCACGCTTTTGCGCCAGCATTGAATGCCGGGCATGGTTTCGATGATCTCCGGAGTAGAAACCTGTTTGCTATGGAAAGTGAAAATATTTTCTTTCGCCGTGAGGATGGCCTGTTTCAGATCTGTCGACAATAATTGTTCAGCTTCATCGAAGTCAGCGGCAGGTACCTGCAATGAATCCAGTTGTGCTTTATCGAACTGGAGGGTGTAGTGTATCACGGCTGCATCGCCATTCTTTTTCACATCGTCCAGCACCCTGCGCACAGTAGCTTCCAATGACGCAGCATCGGCAACTGGTCTTTGCAGCAATGACGGGTATTTCGCCGGGTCCGGGTATTGATAGATTTTCATGATTACAGTTTTTTAATTCACCATTTTTTCGATGGGAACTACCAGGATGCCTTCGGCGCCCGCGGCTTTCAGTTCTTCGATGATATCCCAGAACCTGTCTTCACTCAGCACACTGTGCACACTGCTCCATCCTTCTTCCGCCAGTGGGAGCACTGTTGGGCTGCGCATACCCGGGAGAAGGCTGATGATGGCTTTCAGTTTATCATTGGGCGCATTCATCAATACATACTTGTTGCGTTTTGCTTTTTTCACTGCGCGGATACGGAAGAGTAAACGCTCCAGCAGTTGTTCCTGTTCTTTGCCCAGTCCATTGTTCCTGATCAGTACAGACTGCGATTGCAGGATGGATTCCACTTCTTTCAATCCGTTCATGAAGAGCGTTGATCCGCTGCTTACGAGATCGGCCACCACATCTGCCAGGCCGATGCCGGGAGCGATCTCCACCGAACCGCTGATCTCATGGATCTCAGCCTGCACCAGGTTTTCATTGAGCCATTTGTTCACCAGGAAGGGATAGCTGGTAGCGATGCGTTTCCCCTGGAGAGAGGCTACGCCTTCATATTCCATGGCACGGGGGATGGCTACAGAGAGCCGGCATTTTCCAAATCCCAGTTTTTCCACCACGGCTGCCTGTTTGTTCTTTTCAAGCAGTACATTCTCGCCCACGATCCCAATATCCGCCACACCATCTTCCACATATTGGGGAATATCATCATCACGGAGGAAGAACACTTCAAGCGGGAAATTGTCTGATTCCGTTTTCAGCCTGTCTTTTACATTGCGCAGGTCTATACCGCATTCCTTCAGCAGTTGCACTGAATCTTCGTACAGTCTGCCTGATTTCTGAATAGCGATGCGGAGTTTAGTCTGATCCATTTTGATTGGTTTGGATAATGAGCAAAAAAATAGGGCTTACCAGTGGTAAGCCCTTTGAATATTGTTTGGCATATGCACAACACCATCGGCCTACCTGCGCAGGTAAGTATGATGATGATGGATATGTGTAGTGCTGAATTTCATAATTGCGAGGCAAAAATACAGGAATCATGTTAACGGCAAAATATTTTTTTTGTTAGGATTTTAACAAGCGTTCATAAGCAGGCCCGATGGAATTCATTAATATTACTATAGTCAAGCGAAAAATATTATCATGAGCCCCAGGCAATTTTTCTTATCCCTGATGGCTGTAATAGCCATTTCCACTGTATCCAGTGCACAGACTGTTCCTGTTGTCCCCTCCGGTCCACAGCCGGTTTGGGCCGACGAATTCAATTATTCCGGGCTCCCGGACTCCAGCAAATGGAGCTACGATGTAGGCGGTGATGGCTGGGGTAATAACGAATGGCAATTCTATACAAATGGCAGGAAAGAGAATGTATGGGTGGAAAATGGAAAACTCGTCATCGAAGCACGCAAGGAAAATTTTGAAGGAAGGAATTTTACTTCAACACGGCTCATCTCGAAAGGTAAAGGCGACTGGCAATATGGAAGGATCGAAGTACGCGCCAAACTGCCCAAAGGAAGAGGCACCTGGCCTGCCATCTGGATGCTCGCCAGTTCGGATACACTCAGGTGGCCGGACGATGGAGAGATCGATATCATGGAACATGTTGGCTACAACCAGGGAATGATTCACGGCACCGTACATACGAAGAAATTCCACCACAGCATCGGAACGCAAAAAGGCGATTCTATTGCTGTTACTGATGCCTCTGAAAAATTCCATGTGTATGCAGTCGACTGGGATGCTGATTCCATCCGCATCAGTGTAGACAATAAAACCTATTTCACTTTCCATAATGAACATACCGGCAATGATGCCTGGCCCTTCGATAAAAAATTTCATTTGTTGCTCAATATCGCAGTGGGCGGCTCCTGGGGCGGACAGAAAGGAGTTGATGAAACTGTATTCCCTGCCAGGATGGAGATCGATTATGTAAGAGTGTATAAGTAGCGGGGTGATAAAAAGAGCGGCGTGCCGGCAATCGCTCGCCTCCCGGCGAGTGATTTATATTTAGTCGCCTCCGGCGACGGGGTGTTCGCCGGAGGCGAACAAATAAAAGTCACTCGCCAGAGGCGAGCGACTGGGCACAGCGAAATAAAAAAAGGGCCTTCCAAAAGACGGTTGGAAGACCCTGCGTAGACATAATTGGTAATAACCCCTAAGCAAAATACCAATGAACGCTCTCCTTGCATTCAGCAGTTTTGACACTGCATGAAAACACATCGTTGCATATCCGTTCAATATTTTCTTGCGAAAGGATCATCTTATTATTTTTTAGCGCCGCGTTTCTGCAGGTCAGCAACAGGAATCACCATCATGCGGCCAATTTCCTGATTTCCGCGATATGTGATCAATTTCAATGTTGATGCATCTTTCGGCGCCACCAGCGTTTGTGTATACCTGGGATAATAACGGTCAGGGAATGAATTGTCCCAGCTGTAATAAATATCCAGTCCTTCCACTTCAGTGCTTAGTTCCACTTTCAACACCCCGGAGGCAGCGTTGTATGCTGGTGCAACGATGGGATCATACATACTGGGCGCATATTTGATCTGCGCTTCATCCAGGCGGCCAAAATGCGATTCGGTCCGGGACACGAAATTGTTCCAGTTCCTCTTTTCTTTCGGGCTCCACAAACATTCAGCAATCGCAAAAGCACGGGGCCAAACCATATATTGCATGTGACGGGTATTGTACACCTGTTCTGTCCAGAGATTGGCTTGTCCGCCTTTCACCAGCTTTGGATCGGCGCCATCGGGAACCGGTTCCAGTTCATAGGCGGTCTTCAGTCTTAGTGTACTGTATACCGGTGGTTCGATGCTGGCATCGCCCTGCATAAAATCAATATACGCATTGGTATTTGGGCTCATCACCACTTCATGACCAAGCTTGATGGCTTCCAGACCGCCTTTCACACCTCGCCAGCTCATCACCGCTGCATTGGGCGCCAGGCCGCCTTCCAGGATCTCATCCCAGCCGATCATCTTCTTACCTTTTGCACTGATGATCTTCGACACACGCTTAACAAAATAACTTTGCACTTCATGCATGTCTTTCAGATCCTCTTTCTGCATGAGCTTCTTCACTGCGTCGCTCTTTTCCCAGAAATTTTTTGCACACTCATCTCCTCCCATATGGATGTATTCGAATGGAAAAAGGGCCGCCACTTCAGTGAACACTTTGTCCAGGAATTCATACGTGAATTCTCCTGCAGGATTCAGGCTGTTGTCATAGATAGCAGTGAACTTTCCGCCACCGAGCCAGTTCATCAGCTTCTCTCCGGAATTCACGCGCACGCCTTCGGGAAAATTAGCGAGCTCAGGATAGCTCTCGATGGCAGCGCTGCTATGACCAGGCACATCCACTTCAGGAAGGATATTCACAAAACGGTCGGCAGCGTATTGAATGATCTCTTTGATATCTTCCTGTGTATAGAAGCCGCCATAAGTTTTGGGCTCATCAGGTTCGGGCCTGGAGAAAGTACCCCAGGTACCGGTCTTGTCTACACGCCAAGCGCCTACAGAAGTTAGCTTAGGCAATGATTTTATTTCGATCCTCCAACCCTGGTCGTCTGTAAGATGCCAGTGCAGGAGATTGTATTTGTACTTTACCATATTATCAATGAACTCTTTCACTTCCGCCTTTGTGAAGAAGTGACGGCTTACATCCAGCATCAGTCCGCGCCATCCGAACCTTGGTTTGTCTGAAATGCTGAGAGCTGGCAGGTTCCAGCTTGCTTTTTTTACGAGGCTCTTTCCCGCGATCTCTTTAGGGAATAACTGCAGCAGCGTTTGCACGCCATAAAAAAGACCGGCAGGCTGATTGGCTTTGATGAACACGCCCTTGCTGTTCACCTGTAATGAATAACCTTCCTTACCCAATGCTGCATCTTCTTTTGAGTTCAGCTCTAGGGCAATGAGATTTGTCTTGATGGTCTTGGTAAGGCCATTGGCGAGCGGCAATCCATAACCCGTAACCGGACGCAGTTGGGCAGCCAGCATTTCGGCAACGCGAAAAGCTTCTTTGCCTGTAGCTTCGATGCGGCTCTGCGCATTCAGTTCATAAGACCCCGTTTGAAGGGAGTATGTTTCAGGCTGTGGAATGATCGAAGGCATCGTCTGGGCTGATGTTGCATATGAGCAGGCCAACAACGCAAACGCAATAGTGATTTTTTTCATATAATTTATTTGGACCGGAGTTTGGTGCGACTAAAATTAGGCATTTTATTTATTGGCATTCATTGAATACTGCAAATCATCGTATTCATTTAAAATCGGGCTGGTTTTTTATTCCTGTTTATGTATCTTTCAAAAAAAACCAACTGAACAATGAAAAAATTCCTCGTACCAACGGATTTTTCTGACACCTCTAAAAATGCTGCCAGGTTTGCCGTTCAGGCCGTAGCCAATGATCAGGACGCCACCATTATTCTGTACAATCTGCATGACCTGGTTGCTGCGGGCTCAGATGGTTCTTTGCTGACTGAAACTGAGAATGACCGGATGATTGTGCTGACTGAAGCACTCAACAACCTGAAAGCCGAACTGATTGCACTGGCTCCTCAGGCAAAAATCGAAATCGTTGCTGAAGCAGGTTCATCCCTCGTGGAAAACCTTGACCGATATGTGAGACATCATGGTATCCACCTGGTGGTGATGGGCATCACCGGCGCTACCCGTCTCGAACAGATCTTCATGGGAAGCAATACCCTCAACCTGGTTGATAAAGGTATCTGCCCGGTAATGATCATCCCTCCCGATGCCACTTACCATCCTATCAGGAACGTTGCACTGGCTTCCGACCTCAAAGACGTGGAAACCACTACCCCGGTTGCTCCCATCAAGGCCATACTGAAACTCTTCAATGCTTCCCTGCACGTGGTGAACGTAGACAGTGAGCACTATGTAGATATCACCGATGAATACAAGGCAGAAAGGGTAAAACTGGAAAAAATGTTTTCCGGATACAACCCTGAGTTCTATTTTATTCGTCAATATGATTTTCAGGAAGCGATCAGCCAGTTCTCTATCGACAGGGCTATCGATGCCATTGTGATCGTTCCCAAACGCAACAGCTTCCTCAGCGGGCTGTTCAAAACCAGCCATACGAAGAGACTGGCCTACCATAGCCATATTCCCATTGTGGCCATTCACGAATAATTCAGCGCTAATTGCTTATACGAGGTTGTACCTTTGCGGTGCAACCTTCTTTTTTATCTGAGAATTTATGATGATCCTGAAAAAAGTGGCCTACGCATTCGCACTCTGTGCCGGCCTCACCTATATCGGACTGAAGTTCACCTGGCCGGATACCGGTTGGTATACTATTTTTATGTCCCTTCAGTTTGCAGCTTTCATTGTTTTGCTTCTATTTCTTCTGTTGTTCGGCAAACTGATCAAAATGCAGCCATTAAAGGCTTACCTGCTGGCTACGGTTTGCGCTTATATCGGCTACCTGCTTGCGCTGAAGGCCATCAATAATCCGGGCGACAGTATTCGGGTTGCCCTTACGAAACTTCATAGCGGTAAGGATTTTGTGCCTACCCTGTTGAGTTTCCTGCTGGCAAATACGGCAATACTGATTTACACTTTTTTTGAAGAAAGGGCGAAGAAAGCGGCATAGTCTTGCTAAGAACCGGGCAGGCTCCACCCGCCTTATGACGCTCGTTTCAGGCTAAAGTAACGCCAAAGTTCAGTGGATATTACTTATATGACACTTAGATATTACATAGATATCCTTTAGATGATATTTCTTTATTAAGATAAGTGATATCCAGGCATCTGCTATTTCCCTGATATATAATAACAGGAAAAGAAGAATCCGGTCCGTTGAATATTCTCTAACTTCATGCAAACGCAGGCTATGATCAGTTTCAGTCATGAAGTGTTTTTTGAAGTGGCCTCACAACTCAGCTTTTCCCGCGCAGCGGAGGCATTGTTCATCTCCCAACCTGCTATCACCCGGCATATTCAAACCCTCGAAAAGAATTACGGCGCCAGTTTATTTGAAAGAAAAGGGAATGCCATCTCTCTGACCACAGAGGGCAAATTACTACTGGTCTATGTAACGAAAGCAAGAGAATTGCAGCGTCAATTGTCGTTTGACATGAGCCGTCAGGAAGATATCCATCAGGCCAAAGGATCTCTCACATTGGGCACCAGTACTACCATCACATTGTACGTGATCCCACCCGTGTTCTCTGCTTTCCATCAGCAATATCCGAATATCGATCTTACACTTGTTAACCGTAATTCGGAAAATATCCTTAAAGCACTGCTGGATCATGAGATCGATCTTGGTGTTACCGAAGGAAAGAAACAATTGACTTCCGTGAAATACCAGTTCTTCATCTCCGATGAAGTAGTGCCTATTTGCAGCGCAAGAAGTCCGCTTGCAAAAAAGAAAAGTATACAACCTGAAGAGCTCAAACAGATCCCGGTGGCGCTGCGCGAAAGAGGATCAGGCACTTTACAGGCCGTTACAGAAGCATTGCAGAAAAATAAAATGAGCATTGCAGACATCCGTCATAAAATAGTGTTGGGCGGTACGGAAGCCCTCAAAAATTTCCTGCTGGATGACACCTGTGTTGGTTTCCTTCCGCTCCGCTCTGTTGTAAAGCAATTGAAGAACGGGGAACTGGTGCGGCTCAATATCCCCGGAATGAGCATCCAGCGCGACTTCTACTTTGTTCAAAGACGCGACTCCGAAGCAGACCGGATCAACCAGTTATTCATAAAACTAGCCCTTCGTTATAACAAAAAGTTATAGCGTATAAGTAAACAGCATTAGAGGCAATGCAGCGTCTTCCTACTTTTACACGGTCATTAGCGAGTAATAGTGAGTTTATGAAAGTAGTACAACAACACAGCACATTAGCCCGGCTGGTATGCTCATCCTGCGGAAATGCGTTCTCCATCTTTGAACCACAAACATATTCCTCCTGCTGCCAGCAGCCATTGATTGCGGAATACGATCTTCCCCGGATTTCTCCTTCAATATTGCAACAACGTCCAACCACTATGTGGCGGTATGCAGAAATGCTGCCGGTACTGGACCCGGAAAATATCGTTAGCCTGGGTGAGGGCATGACGCCCATGATCTATCCCAAACGCCTAACCGAAAAATTTGATCTTCCTTTTTTTCACATCAAAGATGAATCCGGAAATCCTACAGGATCATTCAAGGCGCGTGGCATCAGTGCGGCCGTGAGCAAGGCAAAGGAGTTCGGTTTTGAAGGCTGCATAGTTCCCACCGCCGGCAATGCAGGTGGCGCTATGGCTGCGTATTGCGCTGCAGCAGGAATGAAAGCAATAGTAGTGATGCCATCTCATACACCTGATGTATTCAAGGAAGAATGCAGGCTGTTCGGTGCAAACCTGGTTCTGGTGGATGGATTGATCAGCGATTGCGCAAAACGCGTTGCAACACTTAAACAAAGCCTTCCATTTTTCGATATTTCCACTATGAAAGAGCCATACCGCCTGGAAGGAAAGAAAACGATGGGATATGAAATTGCAGAGCAATTCGATTTCGACCTTCCCGATGTTATCCTCTATCCTACCGGCGGGGGCACGGGATTGCTAGGCATGTGGAAAGCATTCAATGAAATGGAAACAATGGGCTGGATCGGTTCCAAACGCCCGCGCATGATCGCTGTACAGGCAGCCAATTGCCAGCCTATTGCTGAAAGATTTGCAGGTAATATCATTTCTGTGAAAGAGTATGTGGGACAAGCATCGCTCGCCAATGGGCTTGCAGTGCCGCACCCTTTTGCAGAGAACATGATCATGCGTGTGTTGAAAGAATCCGGAGGAATACCCGTTGCCATCAGTGATGAAGCCATGATCGATGCAGTGAAGCTGATTGCAAGGGAAGAAGGATTGCTGGTAGCCCCTGAAGGTGCATCGCTATGGGTGGCATTGCTGCAACTGATAAATGAGGGATTGATCCGTCGCGATGAAAATATTCTCATGCTGAATACCGGCAGTGGCTACAAGTATTTGCAAAACCTGTGAGCAAAGCTGTATCTTGTATTGAGAAATCATTTATTTCATGACAAGCAGCGCTAAAACTCAGGGCAGATCCAACAACTCTTCCAAAGAAAACAGACCCATCCGCGTGTATGCAGCTATCCTTATGCTGGTGATACTGATCGCCGGTATTCTTTACTTCACCCGCGATCAACCTGTCCCCAAAGAGATCAGGGACGCTGTTTCCTCAGGCGAAAAGCGAGACTCCTTATGGACATACAATCCTTCATCACCCGATAACATAGCCTTGAAAGTGCCCAATGGCAATAAGTTCGAGTTGGAAAGAAATGGCAATGCCATTGGTATGTTCAAAGTGAATGGCAGAGCCCTTACCAATCCTGAAGAAATGGAACAATACCAACGGGAACTGGCCGCCATGCTGAACGAATTGAACAAAAGGAAAAAGGCGCAATAATTTTTAATTATGCAGGAAAACATGTTCGATGCCGCTTACTGGGACGATCAATATCTCCATTACAAACCGGGCTGGGATATCGGTTATCCATCAACGCCGCTGAAAGAATATATTGATCAGCTAACTGACAAGAATATCCGCATCCTCATTCCCGGATGCGGGAATGGCTATGAAGCCGAATACCTGTTACAGCAAGGATTTCAGCAGGTTACTGTAATAGATATTTCACCAGTACTTACCAAAATCTTTTCCGAAAAATTCCAATCCTATATTAGCAAACAACTAACCGTGGTCACAGGAGATTTCTTTGATCATCACGGTCAATACGATCTCATTCTGGAGCAAACATTCTTTTGTGTTTTTCCACCTCAATACAGGGAGAAATATGTACAGCATGTGAAGGAGTTGCTGGCTCCGGGCGGAACTATTGCAGGAGTATTATTCAACAGGGAGTTCGATAGCGCACCTCCTTTCGGTGGAAAAATGGAAGACTACATTCCTGTTTTCCAGAAATACCTTGACCTGATAAAGATGGAGCCCTGCTACAACTCTATCAAACCAAGGGAAGGAGCAGAAGTATTTTTTATTGCGGGGAAAAGCTAAGCGACTCTGGAAGATTGCCTTCAATTTGTTATTAGAAGCGAATTGCTTAAATTTACAATATGCAGCTTTCGATAAAAGATCAACTATTACTTCAACAATTCTTTGCAGGTATTCCTGTAAAAAGGGCCTATTTGTTTGGATCGATGGCCCGCGGCGAAGCTGACGCTAAAAGTGATATCGATATTCTGGTTGAGCTTGATCATTCTCAACCAATTGGAATGAAGTTTTTCATTTACCAATCAGATCTTGAAGAGTTGTTACATAAAAAGGTGGACCTGGTTACAACCGAAGGACTTTCTCACCTGGTAAAACCTTATATCGACAAGGATAAGATACTTATCTATGAAAGGACTGCTCACTAATAAAATTAGGATCTTACATATACTGGAAGCAATCAACGAAATCGAGAAATATCTTGAAGATGTTAGCTATGATGAATTCCTTTCAAATTCTGAGAAAAGGTTCGCTACAAACATTATTAAGTCTTCCAGACTGATCTACACCGCAGGCTCCTGCTGGCTCAAACAGTGAAAACTTCCCAGCCCCCAGATGATCTCTGTACTATCGATCCCCACCACTTTCCTGTCCGGGAAACTTTGCTGGATGATCTGCAGCGCCATATCATCGGCTGCACAGCGATAAGTAGGAACGATCACTGATTTATTGGCGATGTAAAAATTCGCGTATGAAGCGGGCAGGCGCTGATCGTCAAATTCCACTGCCTCAGGCATGGGCAGCTCGATGATGTTGAGTTGTTTGCCATTGAGCAATCTCATCTGCTTCAACTGACGCAGGTTGTGCTGGAGCAACTCATAGTTCTCATCCTGCTTGTTGGTCTCAACAACAGTAAGCACAGTATCTTCATTTACGAAACGGATGGTGTCATCGATATGGCCATCGGTATCATCTCCCACAATGCCTTCATCCACCCAAAGCACTTGTTCAATACCGTAATAGTTACGGAGATAATTTTCGATCTGATCCTGGTTCAGGTGAGGGTTACGGTTAGGATTGAGCAGACAGGCTGTTGATGTGAGCAAAGTACCCTTTCCGTTGAACTCCACAGAGCCGCCTTCCATTACGATACCGGGATTGTAAACAGGAAGATTGAAATGTTTAGCAATCAAAGTTGGGATCACATCATCCAGGTCATAGGGAGGATATTTTCCGCCCCAGGCATTGTATCCCCAGTCCACCACCACTTTCTTTTGTTCAGCAGCAGGATTGATGAGAAAAGCAGGACCGTGATCGCGGCACCAGGCATCATTGGTGGGATGCAGGAAGAATTCCACCTGGCTCATATCAACCTGCGCATCCTGCAGATGCTTTGTGGCAAAGGCTTTCATGGCTTCGTCCACTATATTGATCCGGACTTTTTCGCTGAGCGCGAGCTCTTTTACAAACTGGCTGTAGAAAGGATAAATGGTGTGGATCTTTCCGGGCCAGCTTGCTTCTTTATGAGGCCAGCTGAGCCAGGTTGCGGTATGGGGCGCAAATTCAGCCGGGAACACATAGCCCAGCTGTCCGGGAGTGGTTGATTCCATGAAGGTTGATTTTATACTGCGATGAACAGGTTAATCTTCGTCTATAAATCTTTTGGTGATCGGTTGGTAAGAGTCGATCCTCCTGTCGCGCAGGAACGGCCAGTGTGTACGGTAGCGATCGCTCAGCGCGAGGTCCAGCTCCTGTACATGGATCTCTTCCTTATCGTGGGAAGCCAGGTACAGCAGGTTACCGAATGGATTGGCAACAAAGGAGCCGCCCCAGAACTGCATAGCGCCGTTCTGTTCCAGTCCTACCCTGTTCACGCTCACCACGTGCACGCCGTTGGCAACAGCATGACTTCGCTGAATGGTCTGCCAGGCATTGTACTGCTCATTGTTGGTGGCTTCGTCCTGTGAAGTAGCCCAGCCGATGGCGGTGGGATAGAACAGGATCTCTGCGCCCATGAGTGCAGTAATGCGGGATGCTTCAGGATACCATTGGTCCCAGCAGATCAGCACACCGATGGTGGCGAATTTTGTCTTGAACACTTTATACCCGAGGTCGCCGGGGGTGAAGTAGAATTTTTCGTAATAAGCCGGATCATCCGGGATATGCATTTTGCGGTACTTACCGAGGTAAGCGCCATCTGCATCGATCACGGCAGTGGTATTGTGATAGATACCCTGCGTTCTCTTTTCAAACAGGGAAGCGATGATCACCACACCTTTTTCCTTCGCTACAGTTTGCAGCGTTTCGGTGGAAGGTCCGGGGATTGGCTCTGCCAGTTTGAAGTTTTCATAATCCTCCACATCGCAGAAGTACAGTGAAGTGAAAAGCTCCTGAAGGCATACGATCTGTGCGCCCTTATCAGCAGCCTCTTTTACTTTGGCCACCGCTTTCTGAAGATTCTCTTCTTTACTGGCCGTGCAGGTCATTTGCACCAGCCCAACTTTTACTTTAGACATAGACGATTTTATCTTTGAACTAGGCAGCAGATCCCATCTGCTTCAGGAAGGCTACGTGAGAAGCCACTGCATAACGCACGCGGGGATACTCGATGTAGTTGATGCCATACTCCTGGCAGGTCTTCCGGATGATCTTGCTGATAGCCGGATAGTGCACGTGAGATATCTTGGGGAAAAGATGGTGTTCGATCTGGAAATTCAGTCCACCTACCAACCAGCTCACCAATTTGTTGTTGGTAGCGAAATTGGCAGTGGTCTTGATCTGGTGAACTGCCCATTCATCTTCCAGCTTACCGGTGTTCTCATCAGGCACAGGGAAAGCAGTGTGCTCCACAGTGTGCGCCAGTTGGAACACGAGGCTCAGCACCAAGCCGGCCACCAGGGTGAAGATGAGAAAGCTGATTGCCCAGCTGGAAAATCCAACCATCATGATAGGCAATACCACGAACATGAAAAGGTGCAGCGCTTTGAAACCCCAGAACACGAGGTGATCGGAGAGTTTCATTCTCTTCAACGGCATATTTCCGATCTTGCTCTTGAAGTATTTCTGATAATCCAGCACGAAGATCCAGAAGATGTACAGCAAAGAGTACAGGAACCAGAAATAGATATGCTGGTATTTGTGGAGTTTGTATTTTTTCTGGGTGGTGCTCATGCGCATCCAGGGTTGGATATCGATATCATCATCCACGCCGTCCACATTGGTATACGCATGATGGATAACGTTATGCTTCACATTCCACATGAAGCTGTTGCCACCGAGAATATTGAGGGAGAAAGAGGCGAAGGTATTCAGCCATTTGTACTTGCTGAAGCTGCCGTGCGCACCGTCGTGCATCACGTTGAAGCCAATAGCGGCCACCAGTCCACCCAGGATAATGCTTTCAAGGATCTGAAAGAAAAGATTGGGGGTGAAGAAAACGAGGTGAATGTACACGGCCAGGAAGCTAACGCCAAGGATCACTGCTTTAGTGAACAGGCTGGAGTTCCCGGTCTGAGATTTACCCACTTCGAGGAAGTACTCACTGATCCTGCGCTTCAATTCAGAATGAAAAGAGTGAGGAACATTCGCAAATTTAGGTGTCGCCATTTTTAAATTATACAGGGACTAAGAACATTAATTAAAGGCGCAAAGTTACGGTTCAAAACCCATAAAACCTTGCTAATTATCAGGTTTCTACTGTCACCAGCGCGTCAAGATTACGGATACCGATCTTTTTCTCGCTGGTAAACCCTTCTGCATATTTCACGCCAATTCTTTTACCCAGCATCCGGGCCCTGGCGATCACACTGTCCAGGAAATCGGGGGTGGAAATATAGGTCTGGGGGCCTTCCTCTCCGCTGGCATTGGTATGGAACTGAGTGGAATACGCTGCTATCGCATTCATTCTCTGCTCAAATACATCGCTTATATCGATCAGGAGCATCGGCTCGTGGTACCAGTCCTGCATATAGTGCAGCACATATTTGGGGCGCCATTTGGGCTGAATATTACCTTTTTCGTCCCTGGTCTCGATCTTCACCAGTCCGCTCAGAAAACAGGCATCTGATATGAGGTGACCTGCCCTTCCGTGGTCCGGATGGCGGTCGTCCAGTGCATTGGCCAGTATGATATCGGGTTGGTATTTGCGAATGGCGGAGATGAGCCGGAGTTTGTGCTCTTCATCGTTCCGGAAGAAGCCATCGCGCATTTTGAGGTTTTCCCTCACATGAACGCCCATGATGGCAGCGGCTTTTGCAGCTTCTGCATATCGCGTTTCAACGCTTCCTCTCGTTCCCAGTTCCCCTTGTGTGAGGTCCAGGATCCCTGCTTTTTTACCAAGTTTGATTTCGTTGATGAGTGTACCGGAGCATCCGAGTTCCACATCATCGGGGTGAACGCCGATGGCGAGTATATCTAATTTCATAATCGTTGATGATCCAACAACAAAGGTAATCAGGGATTTGTTCACAATTTCATGCCCCAGCGGACCAGTCCGGTCACTTCTTCCAGGCTGTGCGTGGCAGGTTCCCGTTCTCCCCTTTTCTTGCCCAGCCGCACCAGCACAAGGTCTTTGGAAGGAATAACGATAATGTACTGCCCCAGGATACCCCGGGCATAAAATATTTTTTCAGGACCGGGATAGATCCACCATTGATAGCCGTAATAGTTGCAGGGTTTACCCGAATCATCCGGAATCATACAAGGCTCGATTGATTTTGAATAATAATCAGTGCTGATGATCTCCTGCCCTTTCCAGCGACCACTGTCCAGCATCAATTGTCCGATCCTGGCAAAATCGCGGGCGTTGGAATTGAAGCAGCAATAAGCTTTGATATGTCCTCCTGTATGATCGGTACTCCAGAGGGCAGGATGTTCTGCTCCGGTTGGATGCCAGAGTTTTTCAGCGGCGTAGGCGCTGAGTGATTTTTTGGTGGCTTTCTCGATCAACATTCCAAGCAGTTGGGTATCGCCGGATTTGTAACGATGAAGTGTTCCCGGCTGATTGGCCATATTCACGCCCGTGGCAGTTTTGTACGCATCGGAACCGTAATACAATTCTGTAGTGATGGACAAAGGATCTGCATATGCTTCGTTGAAATCCGTTCCGCTGCTCATGGTGAGCAGATCGATGATCCTGACTTTTGCTTTTTCTCCCTGGCTGAATTCAGGAATGTATTTTCCAACCGGTTCCTGCAAAGAAGTAATGGAACTGTCTTTCAACGCAGCGCCCAACAGCAGGCTGGTGATACTTTTGGCAACAGAGAAAGAACCTGACCAGGAAGAGTCGGAATAATCATCCCAGTATTCTTCATACAACAATGAATCATTTTTGATGACCACCACTGCAACAGACTGGATCTTTTCCAGTAACTGATGCAGATCTGCCGGCATCAAAACTTTATTGTACGATGCAGATAATGGCCAGGGCTGATGTTCGCCGGTAGTGATGGTATTATTGGCAAAAACTTCATAATCGTCTATGTCCGCAAAATTGTGGTAGACTGCTTTGAACAGGTAAGTCTTACCGCTCACCAGCGCATAGCCTGAAAAAACAATCAGTACCAACAGGATGAGATAGAGGAAATAACGAAGGATTCTTTTCATATTGCCAGAACTTGATTGAACAAGTTAACAAATAACGGTGAAATGTTTAGGCGTAACCAACTGACCGGTGACGTGGTGTTCGCCGGGGGCGAGTGAGTGGTGCCGGAAATTCCCTGCATTCTCAAACCCCGCATACAACTCCAGGGACTTCTTTCGATACCCATTCTGTGGATCGTGATAAAGTTGATTTTTTTTTACCAATCGAAACAAAACGTGCCCATCCTTCGTTTTTTGGGTTTTTTGGCTTTTTGGACTAGCTTCGCAGGTCGTAAGAAAAGCCGGCTGGACCATGAGGAACAGGTGCTTATCGAACGGAACTGAAATCATCATTATAAAATCTCGAACCGAATATGGCATACGACGTAATAGTTATCGGTAGCGGCCCTGGTGGATATGTGGCGGCTATCCGTGCATCTCAGCTTGGATTAAAGACCGCTATCATTGAAAGGGAAAGCCTGGGTGGTATCTGCCTCAACTGGGGTTGTATCCCAACCAAGGCCCTCCTGAAGAGCGCATCGGTAATGGAATATATCAATCATGCAAAGGATTTTGGTATTGAAGCTTCCGGTAAGCACGATTTCGCTGCTGTTATCAAGCGTAGCCGCGGTGTAGCAGAAAAGATGAGCAAAGGCGTTCAGTTCCTCATGAAAAAGAACAAGATCGATGTGATCATGGGCAATGGCGTACTGAAAGCCAAAGGCCAGGTGGAAGTAACTGCCGCCGATGGTAAGAAACAGATCGTTGAAGGAAAACATGTGATCATAGCAACCGGCGGCCGTAGCCGCGAACTTCCCGCCCTGAAACAGGATGGCAAAAAGATCATCGGCTACCGTGAAGCCATGTCCCTCCCCACACAACCCAAAAGCATCATCGTGGTAGGGTCAGGCGCCATCGGTGTTGAGTTCGGTTATTTCTACAATGCGCTCGGAACAAAAGTTACCATCGTGGAATTCCTCCCACGCATCGTTCCCGTAGAAGACGAAGACGTATCGAAAGAACTGGAAAAGAATTTCAAGAAACAAGGCATCGAAGTGATGACCAATGCAGAAGTGACTTCAGTAGATACTTCCGGCAATGGCGTGAAAGCGAAAGTGAAAACAGCCAATGGCGAAGTAGTACTCGAAGCTGACGTTCTGCTCAGCGCAGTAGGTGTTGCCGCCAATATCGAAGGTATTGGCCTGGAAACACTCGGTATCAAAACCGATAAAGGCCGTGTAGCTGTTGACAAATATTATCAAACCAATGTTCCCGGCGTTTATGCGATCGGCGATTGCGCCCCCGGCCAGGCCCTCGCACACGTTGCCAGCAAAGAAGGCATCATCTGCGTGGAGAACATTGCCTACAATGAGAAAAAATACAATCACCAGCCTGAAGCGCTCGACTACGGCAATGTACCAGGATGTACTTATTGCACACCTGAGATCGCTTCAGTTGGATTTACTGAGAAACAGGCGAAGGAAGCCGGTTACGAGATCAAAGTGGGCAAATTCCCGCTCAGCGCATCCGGTAAAGCATCTGCTGCCGGCCATACCGAAGGCTTCGTAAAAGTGATCTTCGACGCCAAATACGGCGAGTGGCTTGGTACTCATATGATCGGTTACAACGTAACAGAAATGATCATCGAAACAGTAGTAGGCCGCAAACTGGAAACCACTTACCATGAAGTGTTGAACAGCATCCACCCACACCCCACTATCAGCGAAAGCGTGAAAGACGCAATCGAAGTGGCTTATGGCGAAGCTATCCATCTCTAATCGCTTCATGCAGCATATTGAAGCCGTTCCCGATGGGAGCGGCTTTTTTTTACATGCAGTGGAAGGCCCATTTTTATTGATATAAATCACCCTCTTTTGTAGACTAATTTCAAACTATTTATAATTCCATTTCGTACATTTGAATTGGATACCGAACCATCTACCTCCTCTATTTACACATAACGCCGACTCAAGGCGAATCATACCAGATCACACCTATCCGCTCCAAATCATCCTTTGTAAAGCTTCTCAGGCAATTCACAAATATCCTTACTGTCAAACTTGTATTCCGGATGCTGTAAATACCGGAACAGGCAAGCTTTTGAATTAACGGGAATTTCCCTACGCATATACATTGGTGTTATAACCGATGCGGGAATGTTTTTCTCCATTCTGTCACCACAAAGCAACAATTATGAAAGCAACTCTACCCCTGTATTTTGCTGTATGCAGCATTATACTCTTCACCAGTCAGAAAGCGATAGCACAAGCCTGTGATGTATCCAATCTCACCATCAAACTCAACAGTTTCAGCAGTAGCGGCGGCAATTGCCAGGTAAACATAGACGTTAGCTGGGACCAGGTAAATAATAACGGAAACAAATACACGAATGTTCACGTGTGGGCTTCTTCCAACTATCCCGCGCCTGCACTCACCTATGGTTCACCTCCAACACTGGCGCAATTGTCCGGCGCACTGGGAACCATTGTTGTAACCAATCCAACACTGGCTTCCCCCACACTTGGCACTAACTATCCATCAGCGCCATCTGCAACCATGCTGCCAGCCACAACTGTAGTAAAAACATATGTCAGCGGTACGGGCATCAATACAATCAACAGGTTCACCATTAAAGGGATCATGGTTACCATCCCCGGAGCCTGTACCAATGCCACCCAGCTCATTGCTGATATATGGAGCAGTAATTCCAACAGCGACAATGCTGTCCAATGCTCCAAACCCACCAATTCATTTTACGTGAATGACCCGCTGGTAAGCGGAAATATAATATGCAACCCGCGAACATATACTGTTACCATCACATCGCAGTCCGCAGCAAAAACGGCCACATATGAAGTATTTGCAGATGAACCTGCCGGCGGTGTACTGGAAGCCAGCGATCCGTTGATCTTCACGTCAGGCACCATTAATATTCCAGCAGCAGGCAATGGTTCTTTCGTTTCAACACCCATGAATTTTCCACCTTACCAAAACAAGAACCTATGGGTAAAAGTGCAGGTGACAGGTGAAACATTTTCCACATCCGCGCTGATCGTGAATACCTGTCCGGTCCTCCCGGTAACCCTGGCTGCATTTGACGGAGAAAGAGTTTCCGGTAACAAAGTGATGCTAAAATGGAAGACTGCTACTGAACTTAATAATAAAGGCTTCCATATTCAGCGGAAAACAGGTAACAGTAATTTCGAGACCATTGGATTTGTTGCTTCATCCGCCAAAGACGGCAACAGCAATAATTTATTACAATACCAGTTTGCAGACAACAATGCTTCTTCTGCCTCCGTACAGTACAGGTTGATGCAGGAAGATATCGATGGCAGACAAAACTTCAGCAAGCTGATCATCATCAAAGGAAGTAATAACGATGGGCTGTCTGTGGTGATCTATCCCAATCCTTCAACCGATGGCAATCTCCGCATCACATTCAGTGATGCAAGTCCCAAAGACCTGCTATTGACAGACAATAGCGGCAAAGCAATCAGGTCGGTGAGAAGTTTGACCGGCAGCCAGTACAGTCTGCAAAATCTTAGAACAGGTCTTTATTTCCTCACCATCAAACACCCATCGTCAGGTGAAACCATCACCCGGAAAATTGTAGTGAAATAGTGGTATATCATGAAAGGTGATGGTCAAAAAAAAATGCCGCTTCTGAAGTGAAGCGGCATTTCTACATGAATGATATCAGATCAACTGTTCTTGCTAAACACTTTTTTAAGAATATCAGTAGTGCGTGCAACAGGGTCTTTACGAATTGCTTTTTCTTCCTGGCCAACCTGGTAGAAGATGCCGCTCAGCGCTCTTTCTGTTACAAACGCAGAAAGATCGGTATTCACTTTGTTTGTAGCGAATCTATTGTACGCGGTGAACAGGTCGCCCCAATATTTGGTGGCATTTACTTTTGCCAGTGATTTTTCGATCACAGGTTTGAAAGCGTTGGTAAGCGCAACGGTTGTTTTGCTTTTGAGATAAGAAGTGGCTGCAGTATCGTTGCCTTTCAGGATACCGAGCGCATCGTTGATGGTCATACTTTTTACTGCATTCACAAAAATGGGGGCTGCGGATTTGGCTGCATCTTCCGCTGCGCGGTTCACGCTGAGGATTGCCTTATCAACCAGGCTGCCCATGCCGAGATCGCGAAGGGTTTTTTCCACTTTTTGCGCTTCCTGCGGAAGCAGGATCTTAACAGCTGCATCTTTGAAGAACCCGTCCATTGCGGAAAGCTTACTGGAAGAACGTTCAGCACCTACGGCCAGCGCTTCCTTCAATCCTGCAATGATGTCGTTGGTAGAGAGCCCACCGGTGGTACTGCCCGTACTGGTGCCGGTTCCTGTACCGGTCTGGCCCAGGTCTTTCAGGATCTGCTGGGTTGACTCACATCCTGAAAACAACAGCAAACAGAGAGGTAACACGTAAACATACTTTTTCATCTGGTAGTGATTTGAGTTATCGATTGGACGCCAAAGTTCTACTTTTCCGGCTGCATAATATCAAATAACTTTATTTCATGCAAATATCCGTTTGGGAAAAGGAAAGCTTTTTTGCCCGTACCGATGTCACCATCATCGGAAGCGGCCTCGTGGGCCTTTGGTGTGCATGGCATCTCAAGAAACAAAGACCTGAAAGCCGGATCACCGTGCTGGACCGGGGCATCATCCCAACGGGAGCCAGTACCCGCAATGCCGGCTTCGCCTGCTTCGGAAGCGTAACAGAACTGATGGCCGATAAAGAGAAAGCCGGTGAAGACGCCATGCTTCAACTGGTGGATATGCGTTTTCGCGGTCTGCAACGGACCAGGAAAATACTCGGTGAAAAAGCCATCGGCTTCCAGTGGAGTAAAGGATATGAACTGATCTCCACTAATAAAGACCCGGGCAAAGCCCTGCTGCAGGACCAGATCGATTGGCTCAATGAAAAGATCTCACCGATCGTCCGCTCCTCTCCCACTTACAAATTCGCCAACCGTAAGATCAAACAATTCGGATTCGGCGCCACCGCCCACCTCATCGAAAATAAATTCGAAGGCACACTCCATACCGGAAAACTTTGTCAGCAACTGCTGCAGCGCGTTCAGGCCCTGGGCGTGACTGTAATTAATTCCATCTCTGCAGACCATTTTGAAAAAGGTCCTGAAGGCATCAGGATCCATGCATCCTGGCCCACCGGCAATACGAAACAAGTCTATACCTTTCATTCCAAACAGCTCCTCATCTGTACCAATGCCTTCGCCAGGCAATTACTACCACAGCTGGATGTACAGCCCGCACGCGGGCAGATCCTCGTTACCGCCCCCCTCGAAAATCTCCGCTTCAAAGGCAGCTTCCATTACGATGAAGGCTTCTATTATTTCCGCGATCTCGGCGATCGTATCCTCCTCGGAGGCGCACGCAACAAAGCGTTCGAAGAAGAAACCACCAGTGAAATGCAGATCACAGACACCATCCAGAAAGAACTCGAACATTTCCTCACCAATTACCTGCTGCCGGGACAACCTGTTACCATCGAAGATCGCTGGAGCGGTATCATGGGAATGGGAAGCGAGAAAATGCCAATCATCAGAGAAGTAGAGCCGGGGGTGTGGTGCGCAGTGCGCATGAGCGGCATGGGTGTTGCACTCTCGGCTTTGGTGGGAGAAGAGATTGCTGTTAAATTATTGGGTTGATTTTCTTGGGGCAAAAGTTGGGGTAGGTGAACCGGGCTGTAAAACAAACCAGCGCGGGAGGATATTTTGTGGGCTATAGGTTATAGGGAGTGGGCTGTGGTAAGGCTATGGAGCTTTATCACTTTTGTTTTGAAGGCCCCGTTCACCTACCCCAACTTTTGCTCAGCCCTATGAATGTGCAACAATATTTTGAAATTGATAATAGAGTTCTTCTCCCTGAAGGCAAGATCAGTACAGCTTACTGAATGCCTTCATGCGAGCTGCGCACTGTGTGAAAAAGAAAGGGGGAAAGAGAACAATGATAATTCTGAAAATGGAAAAGGATAAAACGTGAAAAAAAGAAAAGTGGAAAAGGTAATCTGAAGAATAGAGTGAAAAGAAAGATGCCAGCAATTAAGCATGATGAAACCAGGTCTGCTGCACCTCCAGGGCCATAGCCGTGAAAGTGATATGAAAACCGGGCCTTGCAAACAAAAGCGTTAAAGCCCCATAGCCTTACCACAGCCCAATCCCTCCAATTCACTGTTCATAAGATTTTCTCCCGCGGCGGTTTGTTTCACAGCCCGGTTTCATATCCTTTCACGGCGGGAATATCCTTTCACGACAAGAACATTCTTTCACGGCGGTCACAGAACACCGGCAGATACAAACAGTTTCATCACTTTCGATTTTCCAACCGAAAGGAAATACATTCCGTTTTTCAGCCCGTTCAGCATGATCCTTCCTCCCCTGTTCACTGATGTTTGCATCACCAGCTGACCGGCATAATTGCGGATCACAACAGGTTGCCCGTCCAGTTGCTGTTCGGTGTCGAGTTGAACAGATCCGGAGGCAGGGTTCGGGAACAACCGCAAACTAACAGGAACGGGGAGTTGTTCTTCAGGTAAAGCAGGATACATGGGTGCAGATAACCCTATTGATTGTAAAAGGGAATGCCTGTTGCCGCCTTCATCAAACAAGCTGCGCATCACCGCTGATTGACCTGCAGTGAACATACTGATGCAGGCATCATCGGTGAAATCCATGAAGTTCATATACATATTGCCGTTAGGTCCATTGTTACAGGTGGATACAATCCCTGATGGACATCCATTGGTACTGCCGCTTTGCGGAGGAGTGTCTTCAATATAGTCGTCACCACAATCTGTATCACCCCAGATATGACGGAGGCCCAGCCAGTGGCCGATCTCATGAGTGGCTGTTCGTCCTTTGTTATAGGGCGCTTGTGCAGTGCCGGTAGTACCGAATGCATTGAAGGCGATTACCACGCCATCCAGGTCCTTGCGGATGCCGGGTGGACTGCTATATCCAACCAGGCCGCGGGTTAAGGGCGCCACCCAGATATTCAAATAACTGGCGGCATCCCAGGGATCACTGCCGCCGCTGGCAGTGGACATGATCCCAGGATCGATACTGAAGGCTCGAACACTTGTTGCACGACGTACAATACCCTTTGTAGCCCGTCCCGCAGGATCGGAACTGGCAAGCCGGAATTCGATCCGGCAATCGGCCGACAGGGAGCGGAAAGCTAAAGGAATAAATGAAGTGTCGGCATTGAGCCTGCGGAAGTCTTTATTAAGCACTTCGATCTGTGAACGGATCTGCGCTTCGGAAATATTCTGCTGATCATTATTGAAAAGCACATGCACCACTACAGGAATTTTGATCACAGGAACTTCGCCGGGTGTATCGGAATCGGCCTTCATTACAGACTGGTGTGGAACGATGGGATTGGAAAGTGAAGGATTGACACGGCTTGCTTCAAGCAACAGGTCATGAGCGCCACAGGCGCGTTGAGCGCGGACTTGAGGCAACAACAATAGCAAGCAACAGGAAGCAAATAAAAAATGTTTCATTGCATCAGCTTTCTTGTGAGGCGGCTGATCCTGGCAACAGGCAGGAGATAAACAAATATGAACTTTGGTACGAACCTGCCGGCAGGACAAACTACCAGGTAAGGATTACAGATGCTGCTCAGCAAATTACCGGCCCGCATCTGCCCGGCTCATACACAGGAGTGAATTTTAGGGGAGATATGCTGATGTAAAACAAATAAAAGTTTCCGGATTATGCAAGTACCACAATGTGGGTACGGCTTCCCGCTCTGCTACAGGTCCGATTTTTCACTTTTTACTTGATACCAAAACACTATTTTTGACAATACAGATCTGAATCATATGATGAAAAAACTTGTTTATAGCTCATTGTTGATCATCGCTATTGTCAGTGGATGCAATAATAACGATACCCAGTCAGGAACAGAAGTCATCAACGTGGAGGCTGGAACACCCCGTTTACAGTACACAGTTGTGAACGCTTACCCGCATGATACCAATAGCTTCACACAGGGACTGACCATTTACAATGGACAACTGTATGAATCCACCGGAAGCCCGGATCCCGCTATTCCCAATAATGGTTCCTGGATCGGCACGGTTGATATCGCTACCGGCAAAGCCGATCACAAAGCAACGCTGGCCAAAGAACATTTCGGCGAAGGCATGACCATCCTGAACGATAAAGCTTATTATATCACCTGGCAATCCAAAACAGGATTCGTTTACCAGTTGCCCGATTTCAAGAAGATCAGGGAGTTCAGCTATAACAGTGATGGATGGGGTCTTACAAACAACGGCACCAGCCTGATCATGAGCGATGGCACCAACAGGATCTATTTTTATAGTCCTGATTCCATGAAGCTGCAGAACATTGTCAGCGTGAACGATCACAACGGACCAGTGCCCAATATCAATGAGCTCGAATTCATCAACGGCTTCATATATGCGAACCAGTGGGAAACACCGTATATACTCAAGATCGATCCGGCAAGCGGTAAAGTGGTAGGGCAGCTGGATTTCACCAACCTCGTGAACGAAGCACGCGCAGCTTATCCAAATGCAGATGTATTGAATGGTATCGCTTTCGACAGTACCAATGGAAAGATCTTCATCACCGGCAAAAAATGGCCAAAGCTGTACGAGATCAGACTTCAATAACTGTCAATGAAAAACCTTATTCCTCTTATGATTCCGGTACTGTATATCATTGCGGGTTGTTTCAATCCGGAATCTGCCGGTCATCCGGGCAATAGGGACAGCATCCATCCTGCAGAACCTGTAAAGATCACTTACACCATAACAGCCACTCTTCCGCACGATACCAGTTACTTCACGGAAGGATTGGAATACTATAACGGCAAACTGTGGGAATCCTCGGGCGGTAATATGCTGGAAAGTCCCTACCCGTCTGTGACAGGTGTAGTGAATACGAAAACAGGGAAAAACGATCCCCATGCAGTGCTGGACCGTAGAAAGTATTTCGCAGAAGGCATTACCTTCTTCAATGATAAGATGTACTGGCTTACGCTTGACAATGGCATCGGCTTCGTGTACGATGCCACCACTTTCAAACAGCTCAAAAGTTTCAAACTTCCATCTCTGGAAAGAAAAGGCTGCTACCGGCATCGTAAAAGCGAAGATCGACCTGGAAGCCTTGCAAAAGGAAGCTGATCAAAAAACGACGGAGAGACGCGAACTTAATGGCATAGCCTACAACCCGGCTACTGATCGTTTGATGATCACCGGTAAGAAATGGCCCATGATGTATGAGATCACATTGAACAGCTGGTTCAAAGAACCATGATCATCAGGGCCTGATCACATAGATCAGGGAACTGCAACGGGAATGATTGCCTTTTCCGGCTTTGAGGTTGGAGCGAAGCCCATTGATGAATCCTTTCACCAGGCTGGCTTTTCCATTTTTATTTTTTTCGCTGAGCATGCTTACATAAAAGCTGTCGAACCACATTGGCTGCAGACTGTCCAGTCGCAGATCATGGCTCTTCAGAAGTGTTCGCATGGAAGCGGGAGAGAAATGATAAAGATGCCTCGGCACATCGTAAGCGGCCCAGAAACGGCCATAGAGTTGCGCATCAAAGCTGGTATAGTTCGGAACTGCCACCAGCAGCACGCCGCCGGGTTTGAGTAATTTTTTCAGTTGTTCCATGTAATCATGCAGGCGATGTACATGTTCCAGTACATGCCACATGGTTATCACATCAAAATGTTCCCGGGGGAGATCGAAGAGTTCGCTGGTATCCAGGAGAGCGATACCATTTTGTTCCTTAGCCACCTGCCTTGCCTCCGGATCGGGTTCCAGCCCCATCACCTGCCAGCCGCTTTTTTTCATGAAAGCCGCGAAAGTTCCGATACCTGCGCCAATCTCCAGCAATTGTCCGGTAGTTCTGTTGGTAGTGGTCTGCAGCAATTTTCGTTTACTGCGCAGCGTGATATGCCTGACCATCTTATACAACCTGTTTACCAGGCCCTTACTGGTATTGGTATGTGATATATAGCTGTCAGCCTTGTAGTAAGGCCCGATATGGGCTTCGTCAGGCACCTGCTGTGTAAAGCGCAACGTACAGGAAGCACATTCCCAGATACTGAAACTGTTTCCTGAAACAGTGTAATCTTTTGCGGTCAGGGCTTCGCGGATGGCGGTTGCACCGCAAACCGGGCAGTTGGTATAATTGATAACGAAATCCATTATTCTAAAAACAGGGTGCAAAGAAAGGGATTTTCTTTCAAAACTTAGCGTGGCATTGGCTACTCAGCGGGTGGCAGTCGCTCGCGTCCCCGCGAGTGACTTTTATTTAGTCGCCTCCGGCGACGCGGTGTTCGCCGGAGGCGAACAAATATTCCTCACTCGCCGGAGGCGAGCGAGTGGCGGCACGCTGCTTATTTTTTGATTTCTATTTTTTGCTGATTTCCCAGTGAGGAGAAGTTGAATCCTTTCTTGTAAAAATGGAAAAAAGCTGCGCTCAATGCAATGGCGCCAATGATGAGGGCGTAGATCCACCAGCTATCCTTTTCACGGTGGACAGTTTCTTCAGCATAATTCTCTCCTTCCTGGTGAATGATCTCTTTCGTCACTTCACGGTCCCCCACCAGCATGGTTGCATGCGTATGCGTACGCACGATCCTCGCAGCAGGTGCAGGTTCTTCGAAAGTAGGAATGGCGCCGGCAGACTGGAATGAGATCTCTCCGGAATTGTCTTTCCTGAAAGAACCAACGCCAGGCCACAGTTCCTCATTGTCGTTGCGAAGTCGGCTGCGAAGATCATAAGCCCATTCGTTATACCATTTAATGGCCTCATAATCGGCGATGTCTTTCTGTTGCGCCAGGTAGGTAAAGAAATCCTTATCGGGCGCATCGAAATATTTGTCGAAACGGAAATGATAACCTGGAGGGAGGATCCTTTTGTTCACAAAATCGGTCTGTGCCGGGATACGTTCAATGTAAATCGTTCCCAGACCAGGGATGGACAGGCTTTTGTTCTGCAATAAATAACTGGTCAGCACTTCCGTCATGTGACGTTGTTTAATGTTGCGAAACAACAGTATTTTGTTGTGAAATCAAAATCATTTCTGGTTGAAAGAGTAAGTAATCCCTCCCAACAGGTTAAACCCAAAGGCCTCGTACTGACTCCAGCGCTGGTACTTATTGTTGAGGATATTGTTGAACTGTACCCAGAGATTAAGATTCCTGGTAATTCGAAACTCGGCTCCTGCATTGAGATCGAACCCTGCCTTGTTCTTATAGTCATCCCCTCCCTTGAGGTACCTGGCGCCATCCCAGAGCCAGAACTCGGTACGGAGTATAAGGTCTTTCATCGCCTGCCAGTGCAGACCGGCATTGAGCTCAACAGGGATCATGCCCCAGGCTTTCTTTTCCACTTTCATATTATAGTAATTGGAAAAAGTGAAACCGGCCTTCGCACCAAACTGCTCGCCTACATTATAAGCTGCCTCTGTATGCAAACGGATGGCATTGAACTTGGGCTCATAGCGAACGAGAAATGTTTTACCATCGACATCATCATTCACAAACAGGGGCTGATTGCGCAGCGTCAGCAAACTGAATTTCGCCGAATAGCTGAAATGGTTGCCCACAGAGCCTTTCAGACCAGCAAACCTTTCCTCTATACGGGTATTGTACATGCTGTCTGGTTGCGCCAGCCAGGGATTGATACTGGCAAAACGCTGGTAGCTTCCCTTCTCATAATATCCAAGCCATCCCAGTTGCAGGGTGAACTGCTTGTCGTTGGTAGTGATATCGGCCATGATATTGGGCAGCATATGGAAATTCTTCTGGTCCCAGCTTGGAATGATACCGCCCTGGATGAAGAGATTATCAGATTTATACTGCAGCGCGGCATTCACCATATAAAGGTTATTGCTTTGCTTGAGTGCTGGCATGGAAAGCGCTGTATTCTCTTCCCTTTCATAACGGGTAAGGTCAGCAGTGGCGCCAAGCTGGAAAGCGAAATCTTCCCCGAAAGTTTTTTCCAGCGGCAGGTTCAATACAGTATTGGTCTCCTTTCCTTTTACGGAATGATTATCTCCGAAGGAACTGATCTTTAGATTGGGATGATAGTTCAGTCCAAATTCAGTGGGCTCGATATTGCGGAGATCAACTCTTCCTTCGATGGTCTGGAAACGCTGACGAAGATCTTTCTTATCGAACACCAGCGTTTTGGGCTCATAGCCGTAGAGATAATAATCATCGCTCTTGAAACCCAGTCGGGCATTGATTTCCAGGTTACTGTTGGTTTTGTAGGTCATTGCTGCGCCAACGCTGGTCATGCTGTTCTTCTGAAAATCCAGGCTGCCCTTGCTGGTATAGTGATCTGCAAAAACATTGAAGAATGTGTTCTTGAAATCACCAAAGCTGAAACCAGCTTTCACATATGGCTGGTGCACGTTGCCGATCCCAACCTTGATGAAATTGCTGTACTGCCAGGCGGTGATGGAATCCATCTCCAGCGCCATGGGCTTCAATTCAGCCGGCTGGTAAGTGAAGAAAAGATTTTGCACCGGGATGGAATAATTCATCCTGGGTTTGGTAGTGTCCACGGCCGGAGGCGCTGCATTGAAATTGATCTTGGCAGCCTCGCGCAGTACTGGTTTGAAAGTACTGGTGATATCGATGGACTTGCGTTTGGTAGTGTCCTGCGCCTTTGAAAGTCCCGGAACTACTAAACATACCACGAATGATAAGAGGGCTATATTGGTTCTTTTCATTGTAATCAGTTGTTGATCTTACTGTTTTTCTTCTCCTCGATGATGGTTTCATCCAGTTTGCGTTGTGCTTCCTTGCGCAGTTCCTCGATGCGTGCATTCTCTACTACACTCTGGAAAGTGGCTTTGGCATTGAAGTAATCCTGTTGTTTGAAATAGATATCCCCTAACAGGATATACGCCTTGGTAACCCAGGTCTCATAAGAACCGGATTTGTTGATCACTTCAAATGCTGCTTTCTCAGCATCTTTCATCCTGCCTTCACTGAACATACAACTGGCGATCTCATAACGGGCTTCTGCACCATAAGCGGATTTGCTGAGCGATACCACCGTGCGGAACTGTGTAATGGCCTGATCACACTGGTTATTGTTCTGGTAAGATTTTGCAATGGCCATATTCGCCATCGTTTTATCATCTGTACCGATACCTTTCTGACTGAGAAGTTCACGTGCATTCTCCACGGCATCGCTCCATTTTTTCAACTGGTACTGGCTGCGAAGCAGGCCACGCATAGCTTCCAGTTTGTTCTCCTGTGAAGTGGCGAAATCCTTGAGACGGATGAAATACTTCTCGGCCTTTTCGTAATTCTTGAGATCGAAGAAATTCAGACGGGCTGCATTCAAAAGGGATTTTTCACCGTATTTGTGCGGAACACGGTCTGCCAGTTCTTCGTAACCGGCAACCGCCTTTACCCAGTCTTTCTGGTTGAAATAGATCTCACTCTTATAATACAATGCTTCCAGGGAATGTTTCCCTTCCGGGAACCTGGTTACATATTCTTCGAATGCTTTGGCGGCGGCAGAGAAATTACCATTATTGAACTGCACTTCTGCGGCCTGGTAAGCCAGTTCTTCTTCCTGGCTGCTGCTTACTTCCTTGCCCATGCTGCGGGCGAAGTTCACGTACTCGCTGGTCTTGCCCTGTTCCATATAGACAGTGCGTGCATTTTCAAGGGCCGCATCTGCTTCCACGGAGTTGGGGAATTGTTTGATCACAGCCGTATACTGGTTGAGCGCTTCAGTGTTATTGTCGAGATTGTACCAGGCGATACCCAGCTTCAGGTAAGCTTTGGGTTTGAGGGAGGAATTGGGATCGGATACTACATTCTTCAGGTAAGGGATGGCTTCGCGGAACTGTTGGCCGGCCAGGTAAGTAGTGGCTATCTCCATATTTGCATCACTTACCAGTGACGATGTTGGATATTTCCTGCTGATCCCACTGAGCAGGTTGATCTTCTCTTTACCACTGTTCACACCGGCGATCATGGCTTTCTGGAATGTGGCATAATCACTCTGGGGCCAGGAATAGTCGAGTACTTTGTTGTACATGTCCAGCGCTTTTTTGTAATCGCGGCTCATGTAGTAGCAATCGGCAGTACGCACATAGGCATCCTGCTGCAGCGGAGAAGAATTGATCCTGGGCGTTGATACCACCTGCTCAAAGAATCCCTGCGCCTGTTTATAATTCTCTTTTCTCAGGTAGGCATAACCGAGATTGTATTTTGCATTCAGTGGATTGGCTTCGCCTTCCACTGCACCAGACTTGAGATAATTGAAATAGTATTGGATAGCATCATCTGTTTTATTGAGACGGTAAGCGATCTCTCCTCTCCAGAACTGCACATAAGGCAGCACACTGCTGTTCTCCGGCAGGGCTTCTGCGCGGGTGAGCAGTTCACTGGCAGTTACCAGCATGCCATCGTTGATAAGCTCGGTAGCGCGGCCATACAATATTTTCGGATAGAGCCTCCTGGCATTGGGCGAAGGGGTTTTCAGTCCTTCCAGCAGCGACAGTGCATCTTTGTAATTATTGGTATTGGCCAGCACATTGATCAGCAGTTCACGGGCTTCTGGATTGTATTCAGATTGCGGATACGCTGCCAGGAATTTCTGCAGTTCTGTAAGGGCCACATCCTGATAGCCCAGCTCGTAGGAAAGCTTGGCGTAATTGAATACGGAGATCTCTTTCTGTTTTGCATTGCTGCTGTTGGTGGCGCAGATAAAGAAGGCATTGCGCGCATTGGCTTTCTGACCGGTTTTCAGGTAGGCATCACCGAGAAGGTACATGGCGTTTTGCGCCAGTGAGTCCTGGTTACCGCTGATCTGCTTGAAACCATCGATAGCTTTATTCAGGTTATTGGCCTGGTAGTAGCAGTAGCTGAGCTCATACAGGTCCTCTCTCCTCACCTTATCGGATTTGGTAACATATGTTTCCAGATATGGAAGGGCTTTCGCATATTCCTTCTTCTCGAAATAAGCATGCCCTACGATCTGGCGCATCTCCAGATCATAATAGAGATTACCTCTTTTGAGTTTGTTCTCTGCATATTCCAGGGCTTTGTCTTTTTGCCCGAGTGCATAATAAATATTGGCGATATAGTAAGGCACTACCTGTCCGTATTGCGGATGGTCTTCCACAATTGCGAAGGCGTCCAGCGCTTTGCGATATTCCTTATCGTTGAAAGCGAGGAAGCCGTAGTAATAGTTTGCATCGATGTAATTGGGATCATCCTTCATTTGCCGGATGGCATCGAATAAGGGTTTTGCCTTATCGAATTGTTTGGCATTGAAGTAGGCATAGCCCTGGTGGAATTTGAGATCGGCAATTTCACGGTTGCTGAGGTTCTCAATATTGGTGGCTTCGTACTGTTCCAGCGCTTTTGCATAATCTCCCTGGCGAAAATAATATTCTGCCAGGTGAAAGCTCATCATTTGAACACGGGAATTATTGTCTTCCAGATCAATGAAGTCCCGGGCTTTTTCCACCGCGCCGCGCTCATTCTGTTTGAGGGCGCAAACGGTAGTATAGTATTTTATTTCCTGGGCAGTGATAGCCTGATCGGTGCGGTCGTGTTCCCGCAATTGCAACTGAAGATCTTTCAGTATGGGATAGGCAAGACTGTATTGTTCGCGCTGGAAATATTCTTTTGCCTGCTTGAATGTACCCTGAGGGTCACTGATAAATCTCGTTTGCTGGGCAATAGAACCTTGAATGGAAAGAGCCAGGACGCAAAAGGCTGTGATTTTTTTCATTCCAATATCCGTTTGAAATAGAGGACAACAGTGTAAATACTATTGTAACGTGGTAAAGATTCTAAATATTTTACCTTCAACCAAACATCGTTCCAAACACCTGTGGATAAGTGGCAGGATTAACATTTCTTTTTCATTATGTATTACAAAAACAAAACCACTACTTTTGGAAACTGAAAAATTTTCAATCTTATGAGCAAACTGATGTCAACCAGTTATACTACTGGTTCTTTTAACCTCGCCACCTTATTGATGCGCCTCAGCTTCGGCGCATTGATGATCAACCACGGTCTTCAAAAATTCAAGGCTTTCGATGCCATCAAGCCAAAATTCATGAGCCTTTTCGGATTGGGTCAGGGCTTCACACTGGGCCTGGTGATCTTTGCCGAAGTGATCTGCGCCGGCCTGGTATTGATCGGATTGTTCACCCGTTTTGCTACTATCCCCGTGATCATCGTGATGAGCGTTGCCCTCTTCATGGCGCATAAAGGATTGATCTTCGGAGAAGGAGAAATGGCTGCTCTCTTCCTCACCGGCTACCTGGCCCTTTTGATTGTTGGCCCCGGTAAGATCAGTGTTGATGGCATGGCCGGCAAATAAGATATTTCTATGTACATCACCACCACTCCCATCCGTGTACGGTATGCTGAAACTGATCAGATGGACGTAGTCTATCACGGCAACTATGCCCAGTACTTTGAAGTTGCCAGGGCTGAATCCATCCGTTCATTGGGTTTTACTTATAAGGACATGGAAGCAATGGGTGTGATCATGCCCATCGTGGAAATCAAATTCAATTTCCTGCGGCCTGCTCATTACGACGATCTGCTGAGCGTAAAAACAACCCTGAAAGAATTGCCGGTGAACCATCGCATAGAATTTCACCAGGAAGTTTTCAATGAGGCAGGCAAACTACTCACCGTTGGTCATGTAGTATTGTATTTCCTGGATGCCACCACCCGTGAGAAAACGGTGATGCCGGAACAGCTTCGCCAAAAGCTTGAGCCTTTTTTCAACGGCAATGCCTGATCGAAGGTGGTACGATGGGAGAATTGAATTAATATTTACTTAATCGATGCAGGCTTGCATCAATACCGGAAATCTTTTTTCTTTGCACCATCCAATACGTGAAAGACCTGTCCAAATCCAGAAAAACCGATCCAGATCCTGAAAAACCAACAGAGAAAACCGGACCTCGGAAAACCCATTTCCAAAACGTCCTTTGAAAAACATCCCATGGATGTTTTTCTTTTTTTATCCCTACTTCAATACATCAAGCACTTTATAGATCTTCTTCACGGTTTCTCCCGATCCTCCGTTGTAATTGTTGATGATGATAGCGAAAGTATATTTCGTTCCATCCTTTGCCGTATGATAACCTGCAAAGGCGCGGCTGCCCCCAATGGACCCGCTCTTCATCTTCATGCCGTTGTATAACGGTAATGAATAGTAGAAGCTGTTGTACCAGGGGCGGCTTTTCGCAAATTGCAGAACACGCACCAGCGCATCGGTAGTAACCCGGTTCTGTGGTGAAAGACCACTGCCATCCATGATATTGATGGCGCCTTTCCCAATGCCTTTCTCCTGCCAGAATGAACGAAGGAGACTGGCGCCCTCACCGGTATTACCATTTCCATTTTTTTCGAAAGCGATCCTTTTCAGCAATGCTTCGCCGAACAGGTTCACACTTTTCTGCAGGAACCAGTAATTGATGCTGTCTAATGAAGGCGAAGCGATGGAATCCAGTACTGTTATGGGTTTCCGGAGAGGTTGACCAGAGAGGTAAGCCCCCGACGCAGTTTGTACTTTGCCGCTGAACCTGATGCCAGCCTGTACTATTTTTGATTTGAGAGCTTCTCCGAAAACGAGCCCGGGTTGCGGCATGGAACCGGAAATGGTGAAACTTTTTTCATTGGCAGGAATAGTGCCTGAAGTGAATGCCTTGTTGCTGTAAGGCGCTGCGAAAATATAACCATTATCGCCACTACCCCGCTTGCCTACACGAATATCGTTGATGAGCTGAAGGTTTGGAATAGAAGGTGAGATACTTTTTACTGTGGTGAGGCCGCCGCAGCAATCACCGGCTGCGAGCGTGAGATCGTATTGGTTCTCGTGCCAGTTGATGCCCCAGCATCCCGCGCCGTAGTAATTCCCCATATCTGTCCAGATCCAGCCGCCAGGCAGCGGGTCCTGCGTATACGAATGATCATCGATCCAGATATTTCCTTTGATGGTATGGACCTTATGCCTGCGAAGAATGGCAATGATCTCGTCCATTACTGCTTTTTCTTTGGTAGCAGCCCATCGCCAGCTGCCTGCTGTGGGATCACCACCGCCCACAACAAACAGATCGCCATTGAGTACGCCATTTTGAACTGGTTGATCCCGTGCAATCCGGGTATGGAACCGGAATTGTTGTCCTAATAATTCATAAGCAGCGGCACTGGTGAAAAGTTTTTGTGTACTGGCAGGCGCAAGACCAGTTTGTTCCTGCCTGCCGAAAACCTGTTCACCTGTTGTGGTGTTCAATACACAAAGACTTATAATGGCATGTTTGAATGCAGGATCTGCTTCCAGCTGAACAATGGCTTCTTCCAGTTTCTGTGATACGGACTGAGCATTCATCTGCATAAACGAATTCAACAGGAATGCTACATAGAGGATCTTCTTCATGCGATGTTCGATTACACCATGAAAATACAGATTTGTGACTACCTTTGAACCCAATTATTCAAATCTATGCAGCAGGTATTTGCCTCTATCATCACCATCGGAGATGAACTACTGATCGGACAGGTAACGGATACGAATAGTCCATGGATGGCGCAGGAACTCAACAAGACCGGCGTATGGCTCAAAAGAAGAGTGGCGGTGGGGGACCTGAAAGAAGAGATCGTGCATGCGCTGGATGAGCAGAGCAAGGATTGCCAGATCATTATCATGACCGGCGGCCTCGGCCCTACAGCAGACGATATCACCAAGCAGGTGCTGAATGATTATTTCGGAGGTAAGATGGTTACAGACCATCGGACCCTGGAGCATATCAGGTATCTTTTTGAAAAAGTGTACAGGAGGCCCATCATCCGGCGCAACCTGGAACAGGCTGATGTGCCCGATGTTTGCACCGTACTCTTCAATGAACGCGGCTCTGCGCCCGGCATGTGGTTTGAGCGGGATGGAAGGGTGTTTGTTTCACTGCCCGGTGTGCCGCATGAAATGAAAGGATTGATGCTCAAAGAGGTGCTGCCCCGCCTGCAACAGCATTTCACCATGCCCTTTATCAGTCATCGTACCCTGCTCACCGCCGGCGTGGGTGAATCTTTCCTGGCAGAGATGATCAAAGATTGGGAAGCGCAACTACCTCCGCATATAAAACTGGCGTATCTTCCACATTATAGTATGGTGCGGCTGCGCATCACCGGCTCCGGAACGTCGAAAGAAAAACTGGAAAATGATCTGGACCAGCAGTTCAGTCAACTGAAACAACTGGTAGCAGAACATATGGTGGTGGATGAAGATAAACCGCTGCAACAAGTGGTAGGCGATCTGCTGAAACAAAGCCATAAAACGATGGCAACCGCTGAAAGCTGTACCGGTGGCTATATTGCGCACCTGATCACCAGCATCGCGGGGAGCAGTGATTATTTCAAAGGCACCGTAGTTAGTTATGCAAATGAAGTGAAAGAAAATGTATTGAAAGTATCGCACGATACCCTGGTGCAGGATGGCGCCGTGAGTGAATCCACAGTCCGGCAGATGGTGCAGGGAGCATTGCTCAGCCTCAACACGGATTATGCAGTGGCCACCAGCGGTATTATGGGGCCCGGAGGCGGCTCAGAGACCAAGCCCGTGGGGACAGTATGGATCGCGGCGGGAAATAAGGATGAGATCGTTACACAATTGTTTCATTTCCGGTTCGACAGGGCCCGGAACATAGAAATGGCGGCTATCAATGCCCTCAACCTGTTGAGAAAGTTCATTGCAAGCCATTAGAGTGCGAACAGTTGTTAGCAAAATCATTACCTTTGGCCCGACAATTGATCAAACCAAGAATCATCAAAACAATAAAACCTCCGATCAACTATGGCAGTTGTTGACTTAATAATGCCTAAACTGGGTGAAAGTATCATGGAAGCCACTATTCTGAAGTGGCATAAACAACCCGGTGACCCGGTGAAAATGGATGAAACCGTATTGGAGATCGCCACTGACAAGGTAGACAGTGAAGTGCCATCCACTGCTGAAGGTGTGATTGAAGAGATCCTTTTCAATGTGAATGATGTTGTTCCCATCGGTACTGCCATTGCGCGTATCCGCGTTGGCGCTGCCGAATCTGCCCAGGCTCCTGCTGCTCCTTCAGCGCCTGCTGCCAGCGCTGCTCCCGCAGCTGCTGCCGTAGAAACTGCTCCCGCCGTAGCTGTGCAAACAGCCACTGCTGCAAGACCTGCCGCCAACGGAACTGCCAACAGATTCTACTCTCCGCTCGTGCTCAATATCGCAGCCAGCGAAGGGGTGAGTATGGTTGATCTTGAAAATATTCCAGGCACCGGCAATGAAGGCCGCGTGACCAAGAAAGATATCCTGGCATTTGTGGAAGCCAGAAAATCCGGCAAAACCATCGCACCTTCCGTAACTGTTACGGACAACCGGAATGCAGTGGCGCAACCTGCCAGCAAAGCAGATGTGATTGCTACTACCACAGACAACCACGTTGTTTCTTATTCCGGCAATGCCGAGATCATCGAGATGGACCGTATGCGTAAGCTCATTGCAGAGCATATGGTGCGCAGCAAGCATACCAGCCCGCATGTAACCAGCTTCACCGAAGCAGATGTTACCAATATGGTGCTCTGGAGAGATCGCGTCAAGAAAGAATTTGAAAAGAGAGAAGGAGAAAAACTCACTTTCACTCCACTTTTCATCGAAGCGATCGTACGTTGCCTGAAAAAATACCCCTGGCTCAATAGCAGCCTCGATGGCAACAAGATCATTGTTAAGAAAGATATCAATATCGGAATGGCCGCTGCCCTTCCTTCCGGAAACCTGATCGTTCCTGTGATCAAAAATGCTGATCAGTTGAACCTGGTTGGCCTGAGCAAACAGGTGAATGGACTGGCCAATGCCGCACGAAACAATAAACTGAAACCAGACGATACACAGGGAGGAACTTTCACCCTCACCAATGTGGGCACATTCGGCAGCCTGATGGGGACCCCCATCATCAACCAGCCGCAGGTGGCTATCCTGGCTGTAGGAGCTATCAAGAAACGTCCAATGGTGATCGAGACTGCGCAGGGCGACAGCATTGCCATCAGGCATATGATGTACCTGAGCATGAGCTATGACCACCGCATCATCGACGGGGCCCTCGGCGCCACTTTCCTCAATGCCGTTGCCAAAGAACTGGAACAGTTCGATCCGGCGAGAACAGTATAGATTTGTTTGTGTTACTTGCTATACAAGCTGCCTCCGCACAGGGGCAGCTTTTTTTTGACGCTCGCTATTTGCCTAAACTGCATGCACAGAAAAGATCAATCACAAAGCGTGCCTCCCATTTGAACAATGATCTTCTTCGCCTCTTCCAGGTTTTGAATGTACCAGGAGTACTTACTGATATCAGGAATTGAATTATCACGCTCTACATGCTTTTGATATAAAGGATATTTTTTGTAATCCTCATTGGTAGATTCTTTTGCTTCCGGGAAGTTCATAAGCTATTTATTTTTTGATATTATACAGATCTATTTTTTTACTGCAATGAATGCCTGATAGTTGATGCCAGGTTCTACAGGACCGGATACGCCATCATTGATCCCGTATACATGAAAATGCTCTTCAATCTCAGCCCGATTAGCATTAATACCCATCTGGTACAAGCGGGTCCGAACCGGCGTAGCGCCTTTGGCAAAAACAACGAACTTCTTGTGATCCTCGTTGAACGCAAGCACTGTTGCAGCAACAGTTGCCAACACCTTATCGCGGTCCCCATTATTGGAAACAGATAAATGATCAGGGTTACCGGCCCCATCATTACTATCTCCAAAATCAAGGTTATAAATATCGAAGCCATTGAAAAAGCCCACTTTTATATACCTGACTACTTTTCTGATGATCCCGTTGGGGCCATTACTTTCAAATGCGAAAACCTCATTGTTCCCGTCAGCCCGGAAGGCATATCTTTCCAGATGCATTCAATCAAGTTTTGGGTAAGGCAAATCATTAGCATAATGCTTATTGTATGCATACATGAATAAGATTAGACTTACACATGAGCGCATGCATATGCATTGCTGAATAAGTTTTGAACGTCTGGTTTTTGTGTGATGTATGAATCCTGAAGTGGTAATTGGCGTGGCGTTTCAGAAAATGAACAATCAAATTTACACCAATTTTCAAAAAATAATACATCGCCAAAAAAATATTTTCAAGGCGATGCATCAAAATCGGTTGTCCATTAATGTTAGCTATCGATGTCCATCAATAAATCACTCTCTCAAACACGATCTTTCTTCCTCCCTTCCTGTAATGAATAATGAAGATCTGATCATACACAGTTTCAGGCAGATCGCTTCCTACTTTTGTTTCTCCGGCCAGGCCATTGGCAATATCATCGATGGTGTTGCTATGACCAACAATCAGCGTGTTCTTCTTTAGCAGTTTCAGTTGCTGTATGAAAGCAGAATCAGGCCTGGGTCCATAAATTTGTACCGGAACATTCATGAGCTTGCTGAGCGGCTCTGCGGTAGACCTAGTACGGATAGTATTGGTAGAATAGATATAGCGGATATTCTTGTCGTGCAATACCTTTTTCAATGCTTCGGCCCGCTGCAAACCCATTGTACTGAGCGATGGATCATTCTGAGTATTCATTACAGGGCCATCACCGGGAACAGCTTTCTCGGCATGCCTGACCACATAATAGGTATGGGAGCAGCCTGCCAGCATGATGAGCAGGAACATAGTCAGCAAGCATTTCATGGAGCTTGTTTCATTTAGTACTTCCTGAAATTAATAATCTCCGGAACATTCCCGTATTAATTTTTTTTTGTCGCCGGCATGAAACTATCCTGCTTTTTCCAACTGCTTGACAATCCCGTACTTTTTCCGTAAATTCAGGTTAGTACTCTCTAAATGGCTCGATTATGAAAACACTCTCCGAAACCTGGTTTGCCGAAGGATACGTGGATTTTGAGCTGAAGAAATACACACTGCTCGCCTATCTTCAGGAAGTGAACAAGTATTTCAATGAAAACAAGCTCTATCCGCAACTTTCAGATGTGATCTTCCATTATGAAAATCTGGTAGCCCTCCGCAACAACAAGAAATACCTTCAGGAACAATTTCCCAAACGCCTGACAGGTGTACAACTCCAGCAACTGCAACTGCTCTACGAACAGATCATCGATGATGATGAACTGATGCAGGAACTGGAAGAGATCATCAGTTATTCCGCAACAGAGATCCAGACAACTATCAACAGCGGCACTGCCATCTATGAGTTCGTGGAGGAAAAACTCACCATCTTCCCCGTAGGATTGGTGCCACTGGACAGCAATGAAGGCTACTTCTTCCTCAGCCAGGGAAGCAGCCGCAATACCCGCGTATACCAGTACAAGCTCAGCATCTTCGAGAAGCACGATGAAAAGTTCAGGTCCATCAAAACTGAATACCTCGATGAATGGAACCGCAGCATCGCCAACTCTTATGAGAACATCAAGTCTGAATTACTTCGGCTGCGCAAGTGGCTTCCTAACCCTGCCGTATATTCGATTGAAACGGACCTTAACTTCCCGGTGGATGAAACCCTGCTGCCCGTAGCCAAAAGAAGCCTGGTAAGATACCTGTCTACCGCAGCATAAAATTTTCGGCTGATGGTGACAGCTATATATAATAACGCTCACCATCAGCCGAAAATCGAACACAACCCGTTTATATTCGGATTGGACCCTTTGCCAGGTCAGTTACCCTGATTTGAATTATTGGACACTTACTTTAATGATGGATGGCAAAGTAGTGAAGGCATTGGGGTTAGGAACAGCCTGAACAGGCTTGCTTTCCAATAGCGGTGTGCCGCTCAGGTTGAATTGCGTAATGCCCGCGCCGGGATACTGATCGATGGCAGTGCCATTGTCGAACAGTTCAACCGAAGAAGAAACATCTCCTTTGACTAAAGCATCCAGGTCATTGCCCGAAGTTGCAAAGAACCAATCGTTGGAAAAACCATACATGGTAGCAATGGCGATCCTGTCGCCCTTCACTACAGACAACAACTGCGATACTTTGCCGCCGGCTGTACCACCGATCATTGGCAGCAATACGGTAGACGCCGGTTCTTTCAAAACGTATACATCCTTTACACCCGGTTTCTTCTTCAATACTGCTGCCAGAATATCCGCATTTCCTTTTTGCGCAAGGTCCTTCAGCCCCTCTCCCCTGTCTTTTTCACCTGCTTTGAAAAAAGGATTCTCTGTTCCCCTGTAAACCACTACCAGCACGGGCGACAAAGGAGTGAATACTCCGGTATTGGCTTCGAGATAATTACTCATCATCGAAATATCACCAGATTCTGCAATGTTGGTAAGTCCATTTGCAGTCGGTTTATTGGCAGCGTAAATGGGTTCAGGCAGGAGAAGGTCGTTGCCTGCAACATATGAGATGGCCCAAACACCCGGGCTGAAAGGAGTTTCATTGGCAGTACCACCGGAATTGTTCATAATGGTGACAGTGAATTTTGAATTGCCCTCATAAGCCAGCGACACCTTCATCAGTTGCGAAGCAGGCAGGTAGGTATTGCTGTAATCATCTGTTCCATTCACTTCTTTCACATTACGGCCCGGAGTTTCAGCTACGCCGGGATGTGAAATGGCAGCGCCGGGCACCTGGTTCACCCTTGTGCCATTGTCCCAGAGCTTAATTTGGGAAGAAACATCTCCTGTTACCGGCATCCCGTCTTCACTATACAAAACAATTCCGGGATTGGCCGGTGCAAAAAAGAGATCGTTGCTCCAGCCATACATGGTGGCAAATGTCAGTCGTTGCTTTCTGGAAGCATAAAATGAAAAAGAAACAGATTGGCCCGGAAAGATCACCGGGGGCGTTCCTGCACCCATGAAAGTACCGGATTCCACCAGCAAGCGGCTGTCGAGTATATTTTCAATGGTGATAGTGCTTTGTTGGGGCATCATATTATCATCATCCTTATCGCAGGACGCAAAAGCCAGGAAGGCCGGGATCATTGCGAATGTCTTAATGAGGTTCATTTTCATGTTACTGAGTTTTATACAGCAAAGGAAAGATGACTGTATCCCAAAGACATTGCAGAATTATAACAAAAGTATCACGGTCACTGCCCGCACTGTTTTTTTACCCATTTTTGTATCAACAATCCATTTTACATGCACAAAGTACTGATCATCGAAGATGATCCTGATATCGTTGAACTGCTCAATATCCATTTGCTGGACCTGGGCTGCGCTGTGATGACGGCCGGAAGCGGGCAGGAAGGATTGTCTGCATTTTCCGGTTCCCAATTCGATCTGATCATTCTGGATATCATGTTACCCGGCATCAGCGGTTTGGAAGTATGCAGGAAGATCAGGCAATCAGACAGACAAACTCCCGTCCTTATGCTCACAGCGCGGTCTGAGGAGATCGATAAAGTGATGGGACTGGAGATCGGCGCAGACGATTATCTTACCAAGCCATTCAGTATCCGCGAATTCATTGCGCGTGTAAAAGTGATATTCCGTAGAAATGAGGAACGAAGCATCAGTCCGCAGGAAGAAAAATCGGATAGCCGGATCAGTTATGGCAACCTGGAAATAGATATCGAAAAGAGAAAAGTAACACTTGCCAATACACGGGTAGACCTCTCTCCCCGCGAGTTTGAACTATTGGCGCTGCTGGCTTCCAATCCCGGGACCAGCTATAGCAGGAAACGGTTATTGAACCTTGTTTGGGGATATGATTTTGAAGGATATGAACATACCGTCAACAGCCATATCAACCGGCTTCGCGGTAAGATCGAAACAGATGTTGCCAACCCGAAATTCATCTTAACCACCTGGGGCGTCGGCTACAGGTTCAATGAAGAATTATGATCATGAAGCGAAACAAGATCCAGGGTAACCTGTTGTTCTGGAAAATAGCCGCAGTATTCACCCTTGTTCTGATTGTTCTGGGTATCGGCTTTGCCCTGATCGTTCCCAGGGTTTCCAGGTCGTATTACATGGCTGCCCACCAGGAATTGTATGGCGATATTGCACAACATCTTGCCTCCTTCACACAACCATTGAAGAATGGCAAACCCGATACCAGCGTTACCCACGATATTATTCATTCTACCATGGTTGCCAATCCCAGTGTGGAAGTATACCTGCTAGATACCGCAGGAAATATAACAGACTATGTTGTGCCCGATACTACAGTACAACTGCACCGGGTTGATATTGCAAAGGTCAGGCAATGGCTGGCCATCAGCCAGGGCGAAAGGCCGTTGGGCGATAACCCCAAACAACCGGGAGAGCCCAGCATCTTTTCGGCAGCGCCACTCTATGAGAACGGCAAGGTGGCCGGTTATGTGTATACCGTGTTGGCCAGCGAAAAACAAAAGGAAATTTTGAATGCGCTCAGCTCGCATTTGAATACACGCCTGTTCACCTATATACTGATTGCAGCCCTCTCCTTTGCTTTCATTACAGGGCTTGTTACATTCTTTCTCATCACCAATAGTATAAGGAAAGTGGCCGCTGTTGTAAAACGTTTCAAAGAAGGAGATTACTCCGCCAGGATCGAAGGACATGGCAGGGGTAACCTTGGTATACTCACTTCCACTTTCAACGAAATGGCAGATGTAATAGTAGACAACTTCGATAAGATCACGGCCACCGACAAATTCAGGCAGGAACTGATTGCCAATGTTTCTCATGATCTGCGCACACCACTCTCCATCATGCAGGGCTATGTGGAAACCATGATGATGAAAAAAGATGAGCTACCGGAGCAAGACAGGAACAAATACCTGCAAGTGGTTCACGACAGCAGTAGAAAACTATCTATACTCGTAGACCAGTTATTCCAATATGCAAAACTGGAAGCCAACCTCGTTGTTCCTGAGAAAGAGCCTTTCCTGCTAAATGAACTGGTGTCTGATATTCTCATGGCCTACCAGCTCACGGCAAAAGAAAGAAATATACGGTTGCACCTGGATTCTCCGGGCAATCTGCCAACGGTGTTCGCAGACCTCGGACTAACGGAAAGAGTTTTCCAGAACCTGCTTGATAATGCTTTCAAATTTACTCCCGATGGCGGCGCCATCAGCATCTCATTGCGCAATTCAGGCAATGGGATCAGGGTTCAGGTAATGGATACCGGCCCAGGGATCGCTCCTGAAGACCAGGCCTTTGTTTTTGAGAGATACAAGCAGATCGGAAATGTGCAGGGTACTAAAAAAGGAATGGGTATCGGTCTGTCGATCGTCAAGAAGATCCTGGAACTACATCATACAAATATCGATGTAGACAGTAAACCAGGGGAAGGCGCCATGTTCTGGTTCATACTACCTTCCCCGGCGAAGCCGGCAATTTCCTGATACTACACCTGCAACATAGAAGTCACGCCGCACTAAACCATTATCAGAATCCAGCTTTCGCGCCAGTTTTTTGTTCGATCTCCGTTCCCCAGTCGATTCCTTTCTCGGTGGCCGGAACACCTTCCGTCATCCACCTGGGTGCAGGGGCCCCTTTGAGGTAATGATCGAAGAATTGCCCCAGTCGAATGCTCAGGTCCTTACGGTTCCTTCTTTCCACCAGGTTATGGTCTTCGCCATTGTATTGCAGCATCCAAACTTTCTTACCTAACCTGCGCAGCGCAGTAAAATATTCGATGCCCTGGTACCAGGGAACTGCGCCATCGTTATCGTTGTGCATGATCAGCAGTGGTGTGTTCACTTTATTGGCTGAAAAGAGAGGAGAGTTCTTGATATAAAGATCCTGTCTCTGCCACAGCGTAGCCCCGATGCGGCTTTGAGAACGTTCATACTGGAATTGCCTGTTCAGCCCACTGCCCCAGCGGATGCCACCATAAGCGCTGGTCATGTTGGCAACAGGTGCGCCGGCGCCTGCAGCTGCAAACATATTGGTGCGTGTTACGAGATATGACACCTGGTAACCGCCCCAGCTTTGACCCTGGATCGCCATTTTGGTAGAATCCACAAACGGTAACTTAGCTATCATCTTCGCGGCAGACACAACAGAATTGTAAGCGCTTTCACCTGGCTGTCCGTTCTTGTACCAGATATTCGGATCGAAAACCAGGTAACCATTACTCACGAAATAAGGGATATTCACCACGGAAGCGCTTGGCGCCGGTGCACGATAATTGTACAGGTTATCTGCATTGCGCTCATAGAAATAGAAGATCACAGGGTATTTCTTTTTGGGGTCGAAATTCTCGGGCTTGAAGAGCAGTCCTTCAGACTCTTTCCCATCGAACATTTTCCATTTCATCAATTCAACAGTGAGCCAGTTGTATTCTTTCTGTTGCGGATTGATATCGCTGAGTTTGTTGAAGTGTTGCAGATCGGATGATACATTCAGGTTCATCGGCTCTTTGATATTCATCATGCCGAGCATATACATTTCTGCCTCCTTTGCCTTTGCGCCGAATACCATACCGTATGGCCCCATATAGAGTTTTACGGGGTCTCCGTGTACATCCAGCTTTTTGGTGAAATAACCACCGTACTTACTGTTACGGTTAAAAGCTTCAAAGATCAATTGCTCATTAGGTTTCAGGAATCTTGCTTCCCTGTCGGTAGTGAGTATGCGCAATTCGATCTTATTCTTTTTTCCATAACCGTTGGTGATATTGATGGGGGCCGCTTTACCTGTGGGATCGATCTGCCAGATATCATAGCGGTCGTTGATCAGAACAGCCGCGTCGTTCTCCAGCCATTTGGCAATGCCGAAACTACCGGGATCATCGGGATGATCATCTTCATCGTCCCAGAAGCGAGTAGTGGTTATTTTGGATGTGAGGTCGCGGGTTTGGCCGGTAGCTACTTCGTACGCATAATAATTCTTTTTTTCGGGATCGTACCAGGCCACAAATTTTGCAGCAGGCGATGCGAAGAAACTGCCGCGTTTTTTCTCTTTCACCAGTTTGCGGGAAGCATCTTTAGTAGAGATGATGTAAGCATTGTTGTAAGAAAAGCCCTGCCATTGCGAAGCCACGCGGTTCCCTTTGGAAGTAAAGGCCAGCACATAATCGGCATTGCCTTCATTTACCATGATTACATTCTCTGCATCATCGGCGCCCAGTTGCACCACATTTTTTGCATCGGCGCCATTGAACACTGCCAGGTAACTCCTGCGCAGATCCGCTTGCAGATTACGCAGTTGCTGCGGCTGCAGGTAATCGTCCTTATAATTCCAGATATCAAGACGTGCAGTTTCAAAATCTACCAATGATGTGTCTTTGGGCTTGCGGATGGGCAGTAATCCGAAGAACAGTTTTTGTCCATCTTTACTGAACTGCGGCGTGTAGGAATCACTTACAGTCAGGCCTTTGGCGATGCCTGGCGTGTTCCTGTCTGCGCGGACACGGGCGCTGTCGTCCCCCGCTTTGTAATACCAGAGCTTATGGAATTTCACCAGGGCTTTGGCAACACTGTCGCGCTCCGCAGTGAATGCCAGTTGTGTTCCTTCCTCATCGAAAGAAAAATTACGGGCATCATTGAATTTACGCATGACCGTATCCGTTATACCTGAAGGCAGCGAGGTCCAGAGCACCATTGCCTGCGTAAGCGTATCATTGTTCTTGCGGGTGGTTTCCACCAGCAATACATTTCCTTTTTCGCTGAATTGATAACCGGATACAAGTGAATATTTTTTCTCTTCGCCGGTATAGAGATTCTTCAGCACCAACTCTGTTCCTTCTTCCACCGGATCATTATGCCTGGGTCCGGGCTTTCCTTCTTTTTTGGCAGGCTGGAGAATAGACAATCCTTTGGTACGTGCCTCAATGGCCTTTTTACGAAGACTGTCCGAAACCCGGATAAGGCTGTCGGCCATTTTCTCCAGGTTGGAGAGCTGCGTAAGCGAGTCGGGTTTCGCGGGCATCTTCGGAGGAACGGGCAATGCTTTCTCCATGAGATAAGCAACCCATTGGCCGGTCCCTTTTTCCGGTGTTTTGAAGCCTTTTACGCGGGGTACGCGGATAAGACTGTCTTTTCCGAATTCAAAGATCACGAGTGTGTCTTTGGGCATATCGTCCGGTTTTTTCTTTTTGATCCGCGCTTCGCGCAGGTCTTTGAAGAAAGGCTTTTGACGGAAGATAACAAACCGGTTATCCGGCGTGATCACCGGATTGGCGCCGCGGGCGAATTCTTTTTTAAAGCTGTTGTCGGTAGCCTGGATCACCAGGGTGCCGTCGCCTTCCTGCGGACTGATGGTATAGGCCACATATTTACCATTGTTGCTGATGGATCTTTCTCCAATGGCTTGCCAGCCATCATAAACCGAATGGTCCAGTGGTTTTTTCTGAGCCTGCGCCATCGAAGCCAGCAGCAGGGCCGATAATAACAGGGGTGTTGTCTTCATACCGGAAAATGTTTACTAATAGACGTTAAATTAACAGAAATTACTGCAATGCTGCAGAAAAAAGGAAGGGCGGAAAAATTCCGCCCTCCGGTTGTTGAATATTTTGGGTAAAGTCTATATGGGAGTTAAAGATTTACAGCTTTTCAGCTTCGCTTATTGACCATCAGATAACCTATTGACAAACCATAATTAAAATTGTACAACTTGGTATGGTTGTTCACCACGTGTGAGTCATTGACGTCATTGAAAGCGCGATGTACACTGAATTCAAAAACCAATCCGAAAGGAAGATCTATTCCGGCCGATAATACTGCGCCCCAGCTAAATTTTTTATACCAGTCTTCTTCCTGGTTGTACAATACATAAGACGGGTCCCACCCGCCGCCTATTTTCCACTCCCGGCTATTTGATTTTCCCGACAATGTATGTCCGAAATAAGGGCCACCGCCCATATAATAGTTAAGATGCCTGGTTTTATGATAATACACAAAATTGACTGGAAGTTCCACATAATTCGCTTCCAGCCGTTCGCTGTAATTGGCGCCAGATGCAGGGTAAGTTCCCTCATACTTCGCTACCCTGCGGGAATAGAGAAGATCCGGTCTTATATGGAATTTCTTTGAAACAGGAATATCTGCGGAAAGCCCGGCATGAAAATTCGGATGAAGATCATACCGATCGATCTGAAATCTTGAATCAGGCTGTCCTTTCACTCTTCCAATCGGTTGATTGAGACTCAGGCCTCCTTTCGCTCCAAGCCGGAACTGGGCATTTAACAAACCGGACACAAAAAGACAAAAGCAGGTGGCAAGACAATATTTGGTGTGCATAAGAAAAGGTTGATAAACCCAGATAAAATACTCAGGGTTTATCAACCTTCCAAACAAATATCTCAGCTTTTACTCAGCTTTAACCTTTGTGGCTGACAGTTTCCTTCCCGATCTGTACACAAGGAAAGTTTGTAACAGCACCGAACATACGATCAGTCCCAGGCCAGCATAGAATGCATCTGTCAGCATCTTATCCTCCCTGAAGATCAGGAATGCCAGTGTAATGCCGTAAAGCGGCTCCAGGTTATACGTCAGGTTCACGGTAAATGCAGATATCTTTTTCAGTGCGTGCATGGATAACTGGAATGCCCACACCGTGCAGACCCATGCCAGAATCAGCAGCCAGATAATATCTGACCAGCCAGGTACCAGGTTCTCTGTTGGAAAGAGATGCAGGTAAAGCGGCAGCACCAGCGTGAGGAAAAAGAATCCTCCCGTGAGCTCATACAATGTAACGGTTTCAGCAGAATGGTTTCGCAGTAATCCCCTGTTCATGATCGGGAAAACGCTTCCGAGCAAAGCGGAAACGATACCGATGATGATGCCCACTTTGTAAGTGGGATCAAAATGGAAGATCAGGGAAATACCGAGCACCGCAATGAGTCCCAGCAACAGTTCAATATAATTGAACCTGCTCCTGGTAATGAGCGGTTCCATGATGGCGGTAAAGAACCCGATGGATGAGAAACAAACCAGTGCAACCGATACATTTGAATATTTGATACTGGCGTAAAACGTGATCCAGTGCAGGGTGGCAACAATACCAACTCCTGTGATCTTCATCATTTCCCCTGGAGAAATGCGCTGCAGTCTTTTCTGGAACGCGAACAAGGCCCACATGGTGATGATGGTAAAGAGCAGGCGGTACCAAACCAGTAATGCTTCGTTAAGTGTGATCAGTTTACCCAATATAGCTGTGAAGCCGGCTATGAACACGGCTGTGTGTAGTTGAATGAATGCTTTTCGCATGGAATAATTATTCAAAGATGATATGCCATGTTGGATGGCAATTAAATGATTACCACGTTGTGGTAATTACAGATTTACAACCTCGTCTTTTTTGAATGATGAGCGAAAAGCAGGCGGTGGAAGATTGTTCTTCACTTTATTGCGGTAATCTTTGAATAAGCTGTACCAACGAAGTTTCAGCACACCCAGGATACCTTCTTTTACGATGCCTTTATGCATTTTCGAAGCGCCGTACTTCCGGTCTTTGAAAATGATAGGCACTTCGCGGATATTGAATCCGAGTTTCCAGGTGGCGAATTTCATTTCTATCTGGAATGCATACCCGAGAAAATGGATCTGATCGAGATTGATGGTTTCGAGTACTTCTGCCCGGTAGCAAACAAAACCGGCAGTAGTATCCTTCACGGGCATCCAGGTGATGAGGCGGGTATAGAGCGAACCGCCTTTTGACAGGAAGATACGGTCCCAGGGCCAGTTGACGGTGCCTCCGCCCTTGACGTACCGGCTGCCGATAGCCATATCGGCACCACCATGTTTACAGGCATCGTAGAGGCGCTCAAGGTCCTGCGGATTATGGGAGAAATCAGCATCCATTTCAAAGATGAAACGATATCCTCTCTGAAGGGCCCATTTGAAACCGTGGATATAGGCAGTGCCCAATCCGAGTTTGCCGGTCCTTTGTTCGAGGAAAAGTTGTGATGGAAATTTTTGCTGATGATCTTTGACGATCTTCGCGGTCCCGTCGGGAGAACCATCGTCAATGACAAGAACATGATAGCCCTGATGCAGAGAAAAAATTGCTTCGATTATGTTGGCAATATTCTCGCGCTCGTTATAAGTAGGTATGATAACTATCTTTTCCAATCAGGGCTTCCTTGAATAAGCGAATTTACGTTTTTTCAGGCTGTTATATTCCCACAATTTCTGCACACATTACATTTATCCCTTCTTTAACAGGGTCCTGTTGAATATCTCAGTGAGTTTCTGCTTGGTATGAAGCGGAAAATCCCCTTTCATCATCCAATCATAATATTGAGGTTCAGACTTCAGTACCTGCGCCACTGATCTTCCCTTGTGTTTGCCGAAATTGAATATTTCCACTCCGTTCTCGAATATCATGCGGCGTGCGAAATCCACTACAGGTTCTTCGCCAATTACTTTGAGAACGCTGTCTACCGTAGTTCCCAGTTGAGGGTATTTTTCAATTTGCGCCTGCAACACTTCCCAGGTTGCGCTGGCATCGGCTTCTGCACTGTGAGCATCTTCAAGGCTCTTGTTACAGTAGAATTTATAGGCAGCGCTCAGGGTGCGTTGCTCCATCAAATGGAACACTTTCTGCACATCCACCAGTTTCCTTCCCTTGAAATCGAAATCCAGTCCTACGCGCAGGAACTCTTCCGCAAGCATCGGGATATCGAAACGGTTGGAATTATAACCAGCCAGGTCGCAATGCTCCAGGAATTGTTTGATCTCATTGGCAGCCTGTTTGAAAGTAGGCGCATCTTTCACCATTTCATTGGTGATGCCGTGCACATCCACCGATACGGCCGAGATGGGCATTTCCGGGTTCAGCAATTTGCGTTTCACCTGTCTTGTTCCATCGGGAGAGATCCTTACTATGGCGATTTCTACAATGCGGTCAACTCCGAGGTTCACACCGGTAGTTTCCAGGTCAAGGATTGCTAGTGGCTTAGATAACTGTAACATCAATGTTGATATTGATTATATTTTTTCAACTACGTTCTTTGCAAATGTAAGCATATCTACCCCATCATAATTGCCGGAGCTCATCAAAAGCAGATTGCTGTGCCGGTACTGTTGTTCCTCCATCCATTTCATCAGATCATTCCTGTTGTTCATCACAACCAGTCCTTCTTTTCCAAATCCTTCGCGGATCCTTGCAGGGTCCAGCGGCGGCAGGCGTTTCAGTTCCAGTGCGTGATTGGAATAATACACAACGGCTTTGTCGGCGCTGTCCATGGCGCCATGGTACTGGTCCATGAATTTTTCATTAAGGCTGCTGAAGGTATGCAGTTCCAGTATAGCTATCAATGTTCTGTCCGGATACTGCTGCTTAACGGCATCGATGGTGGCCTTTACCTTCGAAGGAGCATGTGCGAAATCCCTGTAAACTGCAGTCTGCGCATTCTTTGCCATCAGTTCCAGCCTTTTTGATGCCCCGGTGAAACTGGCAATTGCGTTGGTGAAAGCGTTGGCATCCACACCCAGTTCTTCGCAGGCGTACCATGCTGCATGCATATTCAGGAGATTATGATCTCCGAATACCTGCAGGTTGGTAGAAACGCCATCGATGGTAACAGTGGTGGCGCCATCTTGGATGGTGTGAGGAGGAATACCATAGGGCTGATAACGGATATCCTTACGCGCATGTTTCTCTACCAGCTCTTTCAGCACGGGATCAGATTCATTGTAAATAAGTACACCTCCTTTCTCTATCTTATCGATATAAATAGTGAATTGTTCCAGGTATATTTCGAAAGTGGGGAACACATTGATATGGTCCCAGGCAATACCGGTAATGATAGCGATCTGGGGAAAGAGAAAATGGAATTTGGGACGCTTCTCAATCACACTGGCGGGGTATTCATCGCCTTCGGCTACCAGGATCGGCGCATCGGTGATACGAACAGATTGTTCAAATCCTTCAAGCCTGGCACCCACGAGATAATCGAAATCCTTACCGGTTTTATTCAGCACATGCATGATCATAGCTGTAGTAGTTGTTTTACCATGACTACCGCCCACCACTACACGCGTTTTATCAATACTTTCCTGGTAAATATATTCGGGGAATGAATAGATGGTTAGGTTCAGCTCTTTTGCACGGAGCAGTTCCGGATTGTCTGGTTTGGCATGCATGCCGAGTATCACAGCGTCCAGGCCTGGCTGGACCTTTTCGGGGAACCATCCCATGGCATCGGGCAAAATGCCTGCCTGGCGCAGGTTGCCGAGGGCGGGCTCAAAAATCTCATCATCACTACCGGTTATACGGTATCCTTTCTTGTGCAATGCCAGTGCAAGCTGGTGCATTACGCTGCCGCCGATGGCTATAAAATGTACGTTCATACTCGAAATAAGTCCCGAAAATAGTCATTTTCAATTGTAAAACGTTGCAGTTTTACCCGGATCAGTTTTTTTGCAGGAGGGGTATTGCATATGCCGGAAATTAGTTGTTAATTTGATGCATCGAACCGTCCAATCCTCTAAAAATCTCCCTTTTACCTTTTACCGCAATCCGTTACCTCTGAATTACCTGCAGATCGAAAAACCATACTCGTATCTCAGGCAATTTTGTAATCATCTAAATACCACAAAAAATGAAAAGGACACTGGTAATCCTGGCCGTTGTATTATTGGCCGGAGTAATGATCACCTCTTGTACAGCTTCCAAAGGCGGATGTGCATCCTCCAGGAATCTTGTTGGTTACGGTAACGGCATGCGCTAATCGAAACATCTGTCCACAGATAAAAGTATTGAGTCTTCCCCCGGGAAGACTTTTTTGCTTTCAGCCAGTTTCTCCAATAAAAAAGAGGTCGTTTCAGCTATTGAAACAACCTCTTCACTCAAAAATGGCGAGTCAAGGGAAAAAGCCCTCCTGTGAACAGGACGGCCTCTAACGATTGCTTGCCATATGAATAAAAAACATAATTCTTAGTGAGCGGGAGCAGCAGCTGGCTGGGTAGAGTCAGCAACAACTGTAGAATCTACTTTCTGAGCTGCGGAGTCAACCGGTGCAGCTTCAGGAGCAGCCTGGATTGCACTAGAGTCAGCTTTAGGAGCTTCAGAAGTTGCAGAGTCATTACAAGCAGCGAAAGCGGCTACAGCGAATACAAACAGGAGCTTTTTCATTGTTTCTTTTTGTTTTGTTATCGAATGATTTAAGGATTAATACCCGGATCAGGAAAAGGTAACCTCGACTTTTAAAAAAATTCGTAATTTTTTTTCCTGGCCCGGAATTCGCGATCTTGCGAAGCTGGATTCTCCTGTTAAAATCGGGAGACCATGGGTTACTTCTCTTTAATTCGGGTATTAATAAAAGGTTACGCGTGAAAACAGATCCCAGGGAAATAGCATTATTGGAAGGACTGGCAAAGAACGACAGGCAAGCCATTGAAACCATTTATAAACAGCATTATAATATGGTTCAATCGCTGATAATCAATAACAACGGCTCAGTAGACGATGCAAGGGATATTTTCCAGGAAGCAATGATCGTACTCTACGAAAAGGCGAAATCAGGCACATTCGAGCTTAACTGCCTTTTGAAAACCTACCTGTACTCCGTGTGCAGGCGACTCTGGCTCAAAAGACTGCAGCAACAGCAAAAAATGGTGCCCGATATCAACGGTCTGGAAGAAATGATCCCGGTGGAAGAAGAAATAGACCAGCATGGACAGCGAACTGCAGCATACCAGATGATGGAAAAAGCCATGATGAACCTCGGTGAGCCCTGTCGCAGCCTGATCGACGCTTTCTACCTTCAGAAGAAAAGCATGACCGATATTGCCAGCTTTTTCGGTTATACAAATGCCGATAATGCCAAGAACCAGAAATACAAATGTTTGATGCGACTGAAGAAACTTTTTTTCAGCGCCTACAAAAACAATAATAACCTGTGATGGAAGATATACAATTGATGGATGCCATTGAACGCTACCTCCGCAATGAAATGCCCCAGGAGGAAAGAGCGCACTTTGAGCAGCTGCGTAAATCAAATCCTGACATTGACCAGCTGGTGGTGGAGCATACTATGTTCCTCCAGCAAATGGACCAGTTCAGCGAGTGGAAAGATTTCAAAGCCACTCTCCAGGATGTTCATCATCAACTGGCGGATGCCGGTGCAATCAGGGAAGGCCAGCCCAAAGCAACCGTAGTTTCCCTTCTTCGCAAATACAAAAAAGTGATGGCTGTGGCTGCGTCCATTGCCGGTATCACCACTGTGCTCATAGCAGGTGGCGTAAGCTGGTACACGCGTCAGGCCAGCAATGCGGAATTGCAACAGCTACGTCGCGAATTCAAAATAGAAGTAGCCAATAAAAAGAACGAGGTATTGGACGAAGTGAACGCTAAAATGTCCAAAGCCCCCCAGAATGCAGAACTCATCTCTGGCGGTACCGGCTTCCTCATCGATGGGAAAGGTTACCTGGTCACCAACGCACACGTGATCAAAGGCGGCAGCACCTTTGTAGTGCAATCGAACAAAGGCCAGGAATTCCGTGCACAAACGGTTTATGTGAACTATGCTTCCGATATTGCCATCCTCAAGATCAGCGATGAAGACTGGAAAGCGCATAATATCCTCCCCTACTCCTTCCGCAAAGGAAGTTCAGATCTCGGCGAGCCGCTGTTCACACTGGGTTTCCCACGGGAAGAGATAGTGTACAATGAAGGTTATATGAGCGCCAAAACAGGATATAACGGCGATACACTCACCTGCCAGATTGGAGTACCTGCAAATCCCGGTAACTCAGGCGGCCCTGTATTCAACAAGAACGGAGAAGTGATCGGCATCATCAATACAAGACTCAGACAGGCTGAAGGCGTGGTATTCGCCCTCACCGCTAAAAATATTATCCGTACGCTGGAGACAATTAAAAAGGAAGACAGCACGTTTAAGAACCTGAAGCTTCCTCAGAATACGCAGATCAAGGGAATGGACCGTGTACAACAGATCAAGAAGATCGAAGACTGCGTATTCATGGTTAAAAGCTACTGATCAAACTTCTTGTTTGCATTTTGTAAAGTTTCCAATTTAGCTCTGATAGTAAAAAGCCCCGTAGCATTACTGCACGGGGCTTATTTCATTTATGATCATTACTGATTATTTCCACAATGCGGGAGGATACTCACCTGCAGCCACCAGCGCTTCCAGCGCGGCTTTCACTTCAGGAGCATCTTCCTTGTAGGTTACACCGAACCATTTGGAAGAAGTGGGGATCACCTGGATCACACCAGCTTTGTCTTTGATGAACTGATCAGCCACCAGTGGAATGAAGAATTCTGCCTTCGGATTGGTTTTATTGGCTGCTTCGAATTCCTTGAACATATTTTCAGTATATGTAAACACAGCAGGATCGAAGCACCAGAAGTTCATGCTTACTTTGGAATCCAGCGCCAGTTCTTTAGGCTCCAGGTTATCGTCTGTGAGGATCTTACCATCTTTCTGCTGGATATTCAATCTTTCAGCGATAGTGCTCAGGTTACCCTGTGCGTCCACCTGGCAAACGCCACGGTTTACTGTACCGTTGTCCGACAAAGTTTTCAGCAGTTCATATCCTATGATGGAGTAAACATCGGGCTTCACGGCAGTTGTCAGGAATTTGTATGATTTCTCGAAAGCATCGCGGCCATAGAAATCATCCGCATTGATCACAGCAAAGGGTTCTTTGATGGTGTCTTTTGCACAGAGGATGGCTTGTGCGGTTCCCCATGGCTTGGTTCTTCCTTCTGCCACTTCCTGGTATACATAATCGATCTCCACTTTTCCTGCAAGTCTCGGCTCGAATATAGCGGCAAAATCCTGCTTGAATTCCTTCCTGATAATGAAGACCACCTTCTTGTAACCCGCGCGGATAGCATCATAGATCGAATAATCCATAATGGTTTCGCCTCCGGGTCCAAATGATTGTATCTGTTTCATACTGCCATAACGCGAAGCCATTCCGGCCGCCAGTATTAAAAGAGTTGGTTGCATGTTTGTCTGTTTGTTTAATAAATTCACGCACGAAAATATAAAAATATGCGATATTAGAAATTTGTTCTGCCCATCAACATATCATCAATCGATTGATCTGCATAAAGCCATCATTCAACCACTGCCATTGGCAGGAGGCATAAGTGCAAACATACTCCGCCTCGATCTCATACATCCCGTGATCTCCGGCAACAAATGGTTCAAACTGAAGTACCACCTGCAAGCCGCCCTGGAAGCGGGTTCCAAAGGCTTACTAACATTCGGTGGCGCCTGGAGCAATCACCTTGTTGCCACTGCTGCAGCTGCTGCCCGGGGTGGAATTCCATCAGCAGGCATCGTACGCGGAGAGCGTCCGGCACAACTCAGCGCAGCACTGCAGGATGCAATGAATGCAGGAATGTTATTACATTTCGTCAGCAGAACAGATTATGCCGATGAGATTACTCTGCATAGTACCATGCAGGAACAGTTCCCTGGGTATTACCTGGTGCCGCAGGGAGGCCAGGGTAAAGCCGGAGTGCGGGGCGCAGCAGAAATAATGCAGCTTGTGCCTGATGCCACACAATACACGCATATCGCCTGTGCCGCAGGTACTGGCACCATGATGGCGGGACTGGTTGAGGCGAGTACTCCACAACAACAAGTGTTGGGATTCAGCAGTATCAAACTCGTCAATACGAGTGAAAACAGCCTTACCAGTTTCCTGGAAAATCAAACCATCAAACGCAATTACCAGTTCATCTGGCAATACCATTTCGGGGGTTATGCGCGGAAGACCGCATTACTCACGGATTTCATGAGAGTGCTGTTTCAGCAAACCGCCATTCCCACAGATATTGTATATACCGGAAAACTCTTATATGGATTGAATGATCTGGCTGAGAAAAATTTTTTTCCGGCCGATAGCAGGCTGCTGGTGGTACATAGTGGTGGGTTACAGGGGAATCGGTCGCTCCCTCAGGATTTGCTGGGTTATTAATGGCAGGGATTTTGACAATGAATGGATCGTTATATTTGCACCTCCAATAATACAGTACTAAAATCACACGTTATAGTAATCATGAGCAAGCTGTGGGTCGCGTTTTTGATGTTGCTTTCTTACTCATCCTTTGCCCAGGATACCTTACCCCGGTTCACCGTTACCACCAGGGGGTATAATAAAGCTATCATCAGCTGGACGAACAATTACACCAGCGTTACACAGATCAACGTACAACGGTCGTTCGACAGCAGCAAAGGCTTCCGCACCATCCTCAATGTTCCCGATCCCTCCGTTCCGCAAAACGGTTTTGTAGATACCAAGGCGCCCGCGCAAAATATGTTCTACCGGCTTTTCATTGTGCTGGAAGACGGCAATTATATTTTCAGCCGGGCACAGCGACCTTACTGGGATACACTTGGCGCCATCCGCCCCGATTCAAAAGAATTCTCGCTCACCGGAGAGAACAATAACAGGCGCATTGTTGCAGCAGACAATATGAGCCAGCGTGAAGTGGAACAACTCAAGGCAGAGCTTCGCGAAGCAACAAAGAAAGGAACAACTAATCCTGCTCCCACTACCAGCACTCCTGCTCCCAAAGCGCCCGAACGCTATTTCATCGTAAAGAAAAAAGATTCCATCCTTTTCAATATTCCTGAAAAAGGATTCAAGAAATTCAGGGATTCCATCGTGTACCGCACAAATGATACGATGGCCTTCAAGAACCTGGACACCATCGTTCTGCGTCCCTTCATTCCCCGCGAGATCTATAAACCTTCACGCTTTGTATACACGGACAAAGATGGTAACGTGGTGATCGATCTTTATGATGCAATGAAGAAAAATTACGAAGTGAAATTCTTCGATGAGAAACAAACGCCCATCTTCGATATCCATAAAGTAAAGGACCCACACCTTATCATAGACAAGGTTACCTTCCTCCGCTCAGGCTGGTACAGATTTGAATTGTATGAAGAAGGGAAGCTGAAGGAAACACACAAGTTGTTTATTCCGAAAGATTTTTAAGATCACTCAGCGTGCGGCCAGTCGCTCGCCTCCCGGCGAGTGACCTGTATTTGTTCGCCTCCGGCGAACACCGCGTCGCCGGTGGCGACGAAACAAAAGTCACTCGCCGGGAGGCGAGCGACTGCCGGCAGCGTAAGTTTATTGTAACACCACGCCGAATACTTTCTCAAAATTCCTTTTCACTTTTTCTTTTACCTCTTCCATCGGCAAGGCATAACCGAGTTCTTTTTCCAGTGAAGTCACGGCTTTGTTCTCTATGCCACAGGGAACGATATAGTTGAAATAATCGAGGTCAGTATTAACGTTAAAAGCAAATCCATGCATCGTAACCCAGCGGCTGCAGCGGATGCCCATGGCGCAGATCTTTCTTGCGCGCGTGATATCATCCGGGTCAAGCCATACGCCTGTTTCTCCGGGAGAGCGGTCGCCTTTCAGTCCGTATTCCGCCATGGTAAGAATGATCACTTCTTCCAGGTTACGCAGGTATTTGCCGATATCCGTATAGAATTGTTCCAGGTCTATAACAGGATAGCCAACGATCTGTTGTGGTCCGTGGAAAGTGATATCACCGCCGCGGTTGATCTTGAAGAACTCGATCCCCTTTGCATTGCGGTCCTCCTCACTGATCAGTACGTGTTCCATCTTTCCACTTTTTCCAAGCGTGTACACAGGAGGATGCTCCACCATCAAAAAATGATGCGTAATTGGCCCCTCATCGGGCTCCACCTCACCTGAAACAACGAAAGCCTTTGATTTCTTTTCTACTTTTTGTTTCAACAGTTGCTCCTGGTAATCCCAGGCAGACTGGTAACACATATTGCCGAGGTCTTCAAAAATGACGGGAATCATCCTGCAAAGATACTGCTTTGCAGGATTTGGGAAACAGGCAGGAACTCCCTTGCATATTTATGAAGATCAATTGATTAACGCTGCATTATATTTTTTCACCATAGCCAATTTTATCTAAACAGGAACAGGCTGCCTTTTCTTTCGATCAGTCCACAGGGCGCCATGCCTTTGATGTAATACACAAAGCTGCCGGTAGCCTGTGGCACACCGTTGATGTTGCCATCCCAGCATTTGCTCAGATCGGTGGTGTGGAAGATCCTTGCGCCATAACGGTTAAAAATACTGAGACTGAAATCCGTTACTTTCTGCCAGTGACGTACACCAAAGCAATCATTCTTTCCATCATTGTTCGGGGTGAAGGCATTGGGCACATTGTATTCGGATGGAGTATAAGTTACAAGAATTCTATCGCTGCCACTGCATCCGTTCCCATCAGTGCCGGTCACCAGGTAAGTAGTGGTCTTATCAGGCGTTGCGATGGGATTGGGACTATTGGCATTATCAAGGCTGCCGGCAGGTGACCACTGGTAGCTCACTCCACCACTTGCTGCTAACTTTGCGCTGGTGAATGCACAATCTATATCATTCGACTTTGCTGCCCTGATCCTGGGCAACGGGTACATCGTCAGTTCCGCAGGCTGTGAATAGAAATCGGTACCCGGTACGGTTATCCTGCAACGATAGAAACCCGAAGGCGAACCAGCCCTTGTTTGATAACTATCAGTACTGCCCTGTGAAAGGTCCGACCAACCGGAAATTCCATCTGCACTGTACTGCCATTGATAAGATACAGGAGCAATGGAGGGAGTTGCAGTAACTGCAGTATTGAATGTGGCCCTTGCATCGGCACAGATCATGCTGTTGATTGGTTGCTGTTCGATATTCAATAGTATCGCTTCAACCGTGAGTTTTCCCGGCACAAATGTAAAAGTGTAATTAGACGAAGCGCCTCCTGCAATGGTGATCGGGTAATCCCCGGGCCAACTGGCAGGCACCGCAGAAGTGCCGGCCAGGGGCGCCGTGGTAAGCACAGATGCATCATCAGCGAAGGCAAATCCGGAATAGGTCAATGTAAGCGGAGGATTGGCCACTCCGTATTGCCGGGTCTTATCGTCGGCTGTTACGGTAAGCTCTTTCGGCGTGATAGTGAGGATATTGCTGTTGAATATGATATTGTAATTCGGTCCGGCAGTAAGTGTGTTCTGCAGGATCTGGTACATGCCGGTATTTTCGCCGGGGTCACGGTCAAGCGCACCTGTAAATACATCACCACCAAGCAGGGGCGTATTCACTGTATAAGTGAATGAAGGATCACTGTCGCCATAGATCCTGGTCAATGAACGGGCATTCACAATGATCTCTTTCGGCTGCACCGTAACGGTGAAACTGATATTGGTGGCGGGAAGGTACACGGCATCTCCTGCCTGTGAAACCGTGATGGTGGTGGTACCTGCTCCGATGATGGTGACCTGCCCGGAAACATTCACATCCGCTACGGCAGTATTGCCGGAGGTATATGTCACAGCTAAGCCAGATGTAGCGCTGGCTGCCCCATTAATTGCCGGGTCGCCATAAGTAACAGTGACCGTTCCTCCATTGGTCTGCGTGGCAAAATCCAAGGTTTGTGCAAGCTGGTTTACGGTAAGCGTAGCGGCATTGCTGGTGGCCGAGCCGCAAGCGCTTACGGCGCACCGGTACTGGTAGCCATTCATGGAAACAGTTGCGCCGGTGATAGTGAGTGCAGCAGTATTTACCGTGCTGTATACACCAGTATTGGTGAGATCAGTAAAGCCGCCGCCATCATCCACCTGCCATTGATAGGTGAAAGGCCCGGTACCTGTATTGGCAACAGTGAAACTTGTATTATCCAAATGAGAAATAGTCATATTTCCGGGATCAGCACTGATGGCCACCGGTGTACCAACTGTAAGAAGCGCCGGACTGGAATTCACCGGGTTACAACCTGTCCCTGCCGTAACAATACATCGATAAATAAAACCATCGTTTCCTGCCGGCACATTGGTAAGTGTCAATGAATTGGTGGTTGCTCCGGCATACAAAACGGAATTGGCGATATCAGCAAATCCACTGCCTTCATCTACCTGCCATTGATAAGTTAGTGCATTGGTTGCCGATATACTGAAACTTGCATTGGCGGTGGCACAAATATTAACAGGTTGCGGTTGTGCATCAACGGTGATTACAGGGCAAGGAATGAATTCATCAGCGCCGGGATCAGGTGTGGCGGCATTCCTGGCTTCTCCATCGATATCTGTATTGATACCACCAATGGGTGTACCTTTGGCATCGATCGCTGCATTCTGTTCCCTGTTCAGATGCAGATCATTCGCCCCAACAAATTCAGGTTGAATGTTCAATGAATTCGTATTGCCTCCCAATGAAGTTTGCAGTTGCGCCAGAGTATTGGTGATACTTGCATTGGTGCCGGTACTGCTCAGGTTGGTGCTGGTACTGAAGTATACGTTATGATCGATAGCACTGAAAACGCCTGAACCGTCGGTTGACAAATTGGAGATCGCCAGCCGGCTGCTGGCATTGCCCACTGTTTGCAGGTTGGCGAAAATGTTATTGCGCAGGCCCACTGCTCCTGCTGTTATTACATTTTGTGTGACCAGCAGGCAGGATGCCCGGTGACCGCCGGTGAGCGTTTGGTTCGTATTCAATACAACTGTATTGAAATTGATATCATAACCACCGCCACCATCGATCACAATGCCATTTCCATTATCATTTGCCTCATAGCCGTTATACCCATAACCGGCAATATCCCAAACGAAATTATTCTGCACTTGTACATTAGCAGCAGTAATAGTTGCCTGCAGTGCAATGCCCGCTGCACCATAACCAGAAGTGTTCCTGTTCTTCAAATTGCTGACTTTGTTATTGCTGATAGTGGCTCCGGACATGGCGCTGTACAGGAAAATGCCAATTGGCATATATGTGCCGTTGCTGCTTAGATTACTGATCGTATTGCCGGTTACATCAATATTGCTATTCGCAACTCCTGGAGAGATATTGATACCGATTGGAGCATAAGAACTGGTTCCGCTATAGCTCAATCCCGTTATCGTATTGTTGGAGATCTCGGCATTGGTGGTAGCAGTGGCCAGCCAGATGGCCCTGTCGAATTCCACATTGCCGGATTCGAAGTTCCCGATATTATTATTCCTGATCACAAGCCCGTTAGCACCCTGCCCGTAAACCCCTACCATGCGGATCGCATCCGTTCCCGTGGAATTGAGATCGTTCCGGTCTACCAGCACATTACCGTTCCCCGCAGCCACCACTGCATATATGTAAATCCCGATAAACGCTTTGCGGATATTGTTATTCTGAAGCGTGATATTATTGAAATATCCCGGATTACCCATCACTCCGGCATCTCCCACCATTACGGCTGAGGATGTATTGGCGCCGTTGATCAGAATAGAATTCTTTACAGTAACATTACTAACAGGCGTTGTGCCTGCTGAACCAATTTGCAGCACATAGGGAGCAGAAACGCCAGTATTGGTGATGGTCAGGTTCCGCGAGTCAGTGAAATTGTTGGAGCCATCGATGGTTACATTGTTCGATCCATTCAACCTTACCACCGGGCCGCTGCTGACCGTTCCGGAGATCACCGGATCAACACCGGGACCCGGGCTGATGAACACATTAGAATAACTGGCGGCGCCGGCCCCGCTCGCATTCAAAGTAGCTGTGCCAGGTTCAGTGGTATTGCCCCTGATCGCTATCGTGATGACTCCCTGATGGGTGCCCGCATTCACGGCATCGAATGCCGTTTTCAGGTTGGCATAGGAAGCAAAGGTGGTCCCGGTTGTGGACGAAACATCCACCTGGGCTTTCAGGGCCGGAATAAAAAATAAAAGAGCAATACATAGAAGTACAGGGCGTAGAGTTCGGAGCATTCAGAATGGGTTTATCAGGTATTGTGATACGTGTGCCGTAAAAATAATCCTGATAACCAATAATCCATCAATTTATTGCTTTGATGCACCGGACAAAAATGCGGACAATCGCATATTGTATGTCATTAACCAGATTTTGTATATGAGCAGCATGGGCGTACCTTTGCGGAAATTTGCCTATTTCACGTTATGACTACACATCTCAATGAAGACGCACTGAACGAAATGGAAGAAAGCCAGGACGGCCCGGAAGAACTATACGAGCGCATGAGCCTGGTGGTTGACCGCGGGCAGGAGCCCATGCGCCTCGACAAATTCCTGGTGGCCCGCATCGAGAATGCCTCCCGCAACAAAGTGCAGCAGGCCATCGAAAGCGGTCGTGTACTCATCAACGGTAAACAGGTGCAAAGCAACCACAAGATCAAACCGGGCGAAGAAATTGTAGTGTATTCCGATAAGGAAGTTCAGGGTGAAGACATCGTGCCGGAAGAGATGCCCCTCAGGATCGAGTATGAAGACGATGATATCCTTATCATCAACAAACCTGTCGGACTGGTGGTACACCCCGCCAGCGGCAATCCCAGTGGCACCCTCATCAATGGCGTAGCCTACCATCTGCTGCAACAAAACAAGGACCTCAATACCGATGAGCTCCCCCGCTTCGGACTGGTTCACCGGATCGATAAAAACACTTCAGGTCTCATGGTGCTGGCCAAAACAGGCAAAGCCGCCAGCAGCCTCGCCAAACAATTCTTCGACCATAGCATCCACCGTCAATACGTGGCGCTGGTCTGGGGAGATGTGGCGGAAGACTGTGGCACTGTAGTGGCGCATATCGGGCGTCACCAGCGCTTCCGTAAGATCTTCGATGCGTATCCCGACGGCGAATATGGCAAGGAAGCCATCACCCATTACAAAGTGCTCGAGCGCATGGGCTACGTTACTATGGTGCAATGCGAACTGGAAACAGGCCGCACCCACCAGATCCGCGTACACATGAAACATATCGGCCATCCCCTCTTCAGCGATGAATTATATGGAGGCGACCGCATCGTGAAAGGCACTGTGTTCAGCAAATACAAACAGTTTGTAGATAACTGCTTTGCTCTCTGCCCGCGTCACGCCCTGCATGCGCGAACTATCGGCTTCACACACCCGCGCACGCGCCAGCATATCCAGTTCGAAAGTGAGATTCCCTCCGATATGCAACAGCTTATCGACAAATGGAGGAATTATGTAAAAGTGAAAAATATTATCTAGGCTGGTTACGCTCTGCTATTTTCTGGTGAAGTCAAATAAGGTGGCTGTAAATACGCCCTGCTCACGCTTTTTGAAGATCACATTCCAGGAGCCGTTGTAACGAAGTACTTTGGGAACTATGAGGTCTTCGAATTTCGTCATCTCCACTTCCATATGCACATCAAAGGAGTATACGCCTGCACCATAACTGAGATCATAATTGCGGGCCACTATATCCCAGGTTTCGATATTGAACCAGGTGGTCATTTCATTGATCACGATATTGTCTTTCTCTGATCCTGTCAGATTCTCGCGGGGCGTTACTTTGAAGATATAGCACATCTCTCCCTTGAACTGGTCCATATCGATGGAGAAATCATACCGCTCTGCAGCACCTTCCTCAAAGATGGCGATCTTGTTCCCGATGAAGGGAATGCCAGGGATCTTCTTGCCGGGATTGAAGAAGAGCATCTTCAACTGCTCCTTGTGCTTCTCGATGCCGGACTTGCCTTCCATGGTAAAGCTGGTGCCTTTCACGATATTGCTTTCACCACAGATGGTGTCCTTCGCAAAGAAAAGCCCCGCATACATTTCAGCCGTGTAATAATTGAAGTTGTGTTTTTTATCGAACATATCGCCGGTGGATTGCTCACTCTCTGTGATCATCCACCGGCAGCCATTGCGGGTTTCCTGTTTGGTTTTGCTGTTCAGGGTGGCTTTTACATTACCAGACCTGTCCTGCATACGGATATCATTAAGCGCAGTATAGCCCAACACTTTCAGGTTACGGAAAGCCTTGTAGAAACTTGTATCTTCTTTTATACGATCGATGAAGGCAGGTACATTGAGATTGCTGCGCACCACCACTTCCTTGAGCGTGACGGCATTTTTGCCGATCACCGCGGGCAGGGAATCACTTTTTCCAACGGCGGAATCCTTCTGTGCAAAAGCCACAGAACTGATACAGAGTAAGGATATTACCGGGAGTAACTTCATGCGGGGAACGCCGGTTACTTTTGGAATGTCATTTTATAATCCACTCTTACCTTTCCTTTGGAAATATCGTCGAGCTTGCCTTTGAGCATGCGCTTCTTGAGCGGCTTCAGGTAATCGATGAAGAGCTTTCCTTCGATATGATCATATTCGTGCAGGATCACGCGGGCGGTGATTCCATTGAAGGTCTTAGTTTGGGGAACGAAATTTTCGTCTACATATTCCAGTGTTACTTCAGCTGCGCGGTACACATCTTCACGGATCTTGGGGATACTCAGACAGCCTTCGTTATAAGCCCATTCTTCTCCGTCGAGGGATTTGATATGTGCGTTGATGAACACCTGCTTAACGCCTGGTGCGTCGGAATGTTTCCTGTCGTCATCATCAGCATCCATATTCTCGAAGATCTGTGCACTGTCAACTACGAACAAACGGATATCGCGGTTGATCTGGGGAGCGGCCAGCCCTACTCCATTGGATGCATACATCGTTTCCCACATATCCTCTATCAGCTTCGCCAGGCCCGGATAATCAGGGGTAATGTCTTTTGCAACAGTCCTGAGAATGGGCGCGCCATAAGCAACAATTGGAAGAATCATTTTATTACTTGCTTGATTACTTGATTATTAGTGAATTCTGCAAATTTACTCCAAAAAACAGTAATGGCAAGGGGCGGAGTAATGGCAAAAAGAGCGTGGGGCCGGCAACAAAAGCGTGGGGCAGGGAAAAAGAGCGTGGTGCTGGCAGTCGCTCGCCTCCCGGCGAGTGACTTATTTTTGTTCGCCTCCGGCGAACACTGCGTCGCCGGAGGCGACTAATTAAAAGTCACTCGCCAGAGGCGAGCGACTGGGCACACTCTGTAAGAATTTGAAAATCAGCCATTCTGTTGCATATACTCCTGCAGCATAATGGTAGCGGCAATCTCATCTACCAGGGCTTTGTTCTGCCTTTCCTTCTTTTTCATGCCCATCTGCAACATCGCCTGTTTGGCCATTTTACTGGTATAGCGTTCATCAACGGTCTTTACAGGGATCTGCGGGAACTCCTTATGCAAGCGCTCAATGGCTTTCCGCACCAGTGGCGTGGCATGTGTATCGGAGTCATCCCAGTTGGTAGGCATGCCGATAAGGATCAGCTCCACTGCTTCTTTGCTGAAATAATCCTTGAGGTATTTGAATAACTGAGGGGTATCGATAGTGGTGAGACCCGTTGCCACGATCTGCAGGGGATCAGTAACGGCAAGGCCTGTACGCTTTCCACCATAATCAATTGCGATGATCCTTGCCATATTAAAAATTGTGTACAGGTGGCTGAACAAAAAGGTCTGCGATCACGAAAACAGCAAATACCACGCTGGCAATACCATTGGCCGTCATGAAAGCCAGGTTCACCCTACGGAGGTCATTGGGTTTTACAATGGAATGCTGGTATAGCAACATACCTGCAAATACAGCCACACCGATCCAATAGAGCCAGTGGAAATGTCCATACACACCAGCAGCCACCACACAAGCGGTGCTCACGAGGTGAAGCAGCTCAGATACACGGAGCGCTTTGGCTGCACCGAGCGCAGCAGGAATGGAATACAATTTATTGGCCTTGTCGAATGCTTCATCCTGCAATGCATAGATGATATCGAAACCACTCACCCAGCAGATCACGGCCACGGAGAAGAAGATGGGCAGCAGTGCGAACTCACCTGTTACTGCCAGGTAAGCACCGATTGGCGCCAGGCTGAGACCGAGGCCGAGGATCAAATGGCAGAGCGGCGTGAAGCGCTTGGTATAACTATATCCCAGCACTACCAAAAGCGCAATGGGAGAAAGATAGAAACAGATTGGATTGATCAAACTGGTACACACAATGAAGAGGATGCTACATATGATGGTGAACCAAAGCACACTGTCTGCTTTCAGTATACCGGCCGGTATTTCCCGGATGGCTGTTCTTGGATTGAGTTTGTCGAATTTCGCATCCAGCCAGCGGTTGAAAGCCATGGCCGCACTTCGTGCAAACACCATGCAGAGCACTACCAGGATGAACAGTTTCCACATGGGAGCAGGTTCGGTCATGAGGAAATATTTACGGGAGGCAAATCCAAGCACCAGTCCAATCATGGCAAAGGGCATCGCAAAAATCGTATGCGAGAATTTTACGAGCGAGAGATACTTATTTACGGTTGTCATCTTTCTACAATAGTTTTTCGCGGTCACGCACCAGTTCCCAAAGCACAATTCCCGCGGCCACTGAGATATTGAGCGAATGTTTCATGCCCAGCTGCGGGATCTCGATACTGCCATCACAGGCCTTCACCACATTAACATCCACGCCTGTTACCTCATTCCCGAATACAACTGCGAGCGGCGACTGCTCCTTGTATTTGAACCGGTGCAGCGGCACACTGTTCTCCACCTGTTCGATGGCCCAGATGCCATATCCTTCCTGCTTCAGTTGCTCAACTGCTTCCATAGTTGTTGGAAAATATTTCCAGACAACGGTTTCAGTAGCGCCCAGCGCCGTTTTATGAATATCGCGGTGCGGGGGCTGAGGTGTGTAGCCACAAAGATACACAGCCTGCAACAGAAATGCATCGCATGTACGGAACACACTGCCCACATTGTGCATGCTGCGGATATTATCGAGCACCACCACCACGGGTATTTTCTCACTCTGTTTGAATTCATCCACAGAGAGGCGGTTAAGCTCGTCCATTTCCAGTTTACGCATATGCAAAGATATTGGTTACCAGAAACAATCCACGTTTTCTCCACACCCCTGCCACGGATTTTTTGGAGGCCGCCAAAGCCCTTATTTTTGCCGCTATGGCTAAAGCAGGTACCGTTTCCCCGATGATGCAACAGCATAAGGCTATCAAACAAAAATATCCTGATGCTGTGTTGCTGTTCCGTGTAGGTGATTTCTACGAAACATTTGGCGGCGATGCCATTGTGGCCGCACAAGTGCTGGGCATCACCCTCACCAAAAGGAATAATGGCGATGCCGGTTCTTCGGAACTGGCGGGTTTCCCGCATCATTCCCTGGATACCTACCTGCATAAACTGGTGAAGGCCGGGCATCGCGTGGCCATCTGCGATCAGCTCGAAGATCCCAAACTGGCCAAAGGCATCGTGAAACGCGGCGTAACGGAACTGGTTACCCCTGGTATCGCCACCAACGACAAAATGCTGGAACATAACAGCAACAATTTCCTGGCAGGCATTCACTATTCAGAAGATCAGAGCGGCATCGCCTTCCTCGATATCTCCACCGGAGAATTCTTTGTGGCCGAAGGCAACCAGGAATACATCGATAAACTGCTGCAAACCCTCAAGCCCGCGGAAGTGATCTTCCAGCGCAGCTACCAGAAAATGTTCAAAGAGCAGTTCGGTAACCGCTTCTATACTTATACTATGGAGAGCTGGATCTTTGATGAAGCCTATGCCACCGAAAGCCTGCTCAAACATTTCCAGACACATTCACTGAAAGGATTCGGTGTGGAGGGTATGCGCGAAGGTCTGATTGCAGCCGGAGCAGTACTGCATTATCTCAAAGACACGGAACATCCGAACCTTCAGCATATCACAGGCGTGCAGCGAATAGACAGGGAGGATTATCTCTGGATGGACCGCTTCACCATCCGCAACCTGGAACTCACCGGCGGTCCCGAGCTGGGCAACAGCCTGCACAAAGTGCTCGATAATACCGTCAGCCCCATGGGCGCGCGATTACTGAAAAGATGGATCCTCCTGCCACTGAAAGATCTCAACCGTATCAATGAACGCCTCAACCTGGTAGAATACTTTATCCGCGAAGTGGAGCTGCGCAATAAGATCACGCACCATATCAAACAGACAGGAGATGTAGAAAGACTGGTAAGCAAGATCCCTACTAAAAAGATCGGTCCCCGCGAAGTATTGCAACTGGCCAGGGGCCTGCAGCATATCGAAGAGTTGAAAGCGCTTACTGCCAACAGTGAGAACGCCTACCTAGTGAAACTGAGCAATACCCTCGATGCCTGCGCGGAAATTCGTGAACGGATCAACCGCACCATCTGCGATAACCCTCCGGCTGTGGCCGCCAAAGGCGGTGTGATCAGTGAAGGCATTCATGCAGAACTGGACCAGCTTCGTCAGATCGCCAATGGCGGAAAAGATTACCTGAATGCGCTGCAACAGAAAGAGGCAGATAAAACCGGCATCAGCTCACTCAAGATCGGTTTCAATAATGTATTCGGGTATTTCCTGGAAGTAACGCATACGCATAAAGACAAAGTGCCTGCCGACTGGATCCGCAAACAAACGCTGACCAGTGCGGAAAGATATATCACTCCCGAACTGAAAGAGTATGAAGAAAAGATAGTAGGCGCTGAAGAAAAGATACTAGGTATCGAAGCTGCTTTGTACGATGAACTGCTCACGGCCCTGCAGCCCTTCCTTGCAGCGATGCAATTAAACGGCAGTGTGCTGGCTGTTATGGATTGTCTTATCTGCTTTGCCGGCAATGCCCTGCAGTATAATTATAAGAAGCCGCAGATGCATGAGGGCTATTCACTCAGCATGAAGGAAAGCCGTCACCCTGTTATCGAAAGGAACCTGCCGGTTGGCGAATCTTATATCGCCAATGATATCGATCTTGATCCTGAAAGCAAACAGATCATTATCCTTACCGGCCCCAACATGAGCGGTAAGAGTGCGATCCTTCGTCAGACCGCCCTCATTACCCTGATGGCGCATATGGGAAGTTTTGTTCCGGCAGACAGTGCGCAGATTCCGCTTACCGATAAGATCTTCACACGGGTAGGCGCATCCGATAATCTCAGCGGCGGTGAATCAACATTCATGGTGGAAATGAATGAAACGGCCAGCATCATCAATAATATCACACCCAGGAGTTTGATATTGCTGGATGAGATCGGAAGAGGCACTTCCACTTACGATGGTATCTCCATCGCGTGGAGCATTGCCGAGTATCTGCATCAATCCGATTTCAGACCCCGCACTTTATTTGCCACACACTATCATGAACTGAATGAGCTGGAAAATAAAATGCCCCGTATAAAGAATTATCATATCACCAATAAAGAAGTTGGCAATAAAGTGATCTTCCTGCGCAAACTGGCGCCGGGTGGCACTACGCACAGCTTTGGTATCCATGTTGCGAAAATGGCGGGCATGCCCCCTTCCCTCATCAATCGCGCCAATGAAATATTGCAGCAGCTGGAAGAAAAACATGTTGACGGAAATGGTCCCACTGTAACGGCAACGAATGACCGTGTAAAAAATATCGCCACGGAAAAATTCCAGCTTTCCATTTTTGATGCGCACAGCGAAACGTTTGATGATATACGTCAAATACTGAATGGTATCGACATCAACAGACTAACACCGGTTGAAGCATTACTTAAATTGCAGGAGATCAAATCAAAAGTGAATTGATTATAATATTCTTGCGATTTCTCAAGAAATGAAAATGTTGGTTACGCTGTAATACTAAAAATAAAATTTCCTGCGTTACATTCGTGTTTCCAACCGTACACAAATATCCAGGGCTTGGATAACTGCCATTATCTGCAAAAAAGCTCCCCTGTAAAAACATTTGCCACTTACCCGGCAACTATGTAACCACGATAACCTTAGCGTTCCCAGGAAATACAGTTCCACCATGGGTTGTAACTGTACAGGCACTGCTATGCCGTCTCCCGTAAACGCTCACCTGATCAAAAAAACCATGTAAACAAATCATTAAAAATACGCTGGCGCGTAACCGTTAGTTCCTGCCCTGAACTGACCAAATGAGCCAGACAGGATTGTTATGCCCTTTTGTTAAACCCTTGTGCCCTTAAACGCTAAACCGTTATGAAAAGTAAACTACTGCTGGTTTTTATCAGCGGAATGATGTTGTATGCAGTAATGCCGGCATCCGCTCAAAGTTGCACCAGTCCCGGTGAAAGTCAAACTGCCTATCATACCACGCAGAATTATTGGTATGCCTATTTTTATCGAAATACAGATTTCACCAATTATCATGGAAGGGTCACTTATGCAAATTCAGGAAATCCCGATTTCGATGTAACATTCGATACCTGGGGGAATTATGATCCATGGTTCAATACCACTTTCAACTGCGCACTCAATACAGGCGACTTCAGCGTTCGCGCCCTGATGCGCAGAAACCAGGGAGCCACAGCGGCTACTTATACATTCACCGTAGGAGCAGAAGGTGGTGTTCGGTTATACATAGACGGTAACCTTGTAATAGATGAATGGTATGAACAGGGATACAATGAATATGATATCACTTACAGGCTTTCCGCGGGTTGGCATGATTTTGTACTTGAATATTACCAGGCCCAGAACGGCAGCAGTCTAAGCTTCGACATTGCCAATGCTTCCTGCCCCAATACCACCGTTAGCCAGGTCTATGGCACAGGCAACTGGTGGAATGCCTATTTCTACGATGGAAAGAATTTTGAAACTTATAGAAGAACAGTTACCACATATGGCAATCCCGCTTCGCCAACTTTCGATACTAACTTTGGTGGCGACGATGTAACCCTCAACGGTGGTGGCTGTTCTGTAAGGACAGAAACATTCAGTGTACGGTTCCTGCTGACGCATTATTTCGCAGCAGGCTGGTACCTCTTCACTGCGGGAGGGGATGACGGTTTTCGGTTAAGCCTCGACGGTGGCGCCACATGGGCAATAGACCGATGGACAGACCAGGCTTATACAGTTGCCACGCAGGTGGTACACATACCAGCAGCCGGTAACAGGAATATGGTGCTTGAGTTCTATGAGAACCATGGCGCCAACCGGATCTCTTTCGCTTATGGCGTGACGCTTCCTGTATCAATCATAAAGTTTGATGGCACACAAAACAACGGGGAATCCAGGCTGAGTTGGCAGACGACGCCTGAAAGTACGGAAGATCGTTTTGTTGTTGAGAGAAGCGCCAATGGAAGGAATTTCGATCCTGTGGGTGAGGTGAAAGCCAGTGCGGCAGTGGCAGCTCCCAATGGTAACCGCCAATATCAGTTCACAGATCGGAATACCCCCGTTGGTCCATCATGGTATCGTTTGAAGATCATCGATAGAGACGGACCTGAAAAATACTCAGGCATTGTAAGCATCAATACGAAAGCACAGGCTATTGCAAAAATATACCCCACAATCATAGACCAAACCAAACAACTGTTTATTCAAACAGACAGAAGTGCCGCTGACCTGGAAGTTGTTATCAGGAATATTTCCGGTCAGCAGGTGCTTGTAAAAAAGCTGGGTCAGATGGCCCGTGGACAGACAGCAACCCTGCCGCTACAAGACGCTCCTTTGTCTAAGGGAACGTATGTGGTTCAAGTGCTCGCTGACGGTGCATTCCTGCACAAACAGATGATCATTGTTCCATAAAAAAAGACGCAGGAAAAGGTACAGCAGCAGGAGGGCCCGGTCCCTTCTGCTGTTTTTATGAAAGGAATTTACTAAGAAGGATCGCGCAAACGGCCCAGTTTTTCAAAGCTATGTTGCAACTGATTATACAATCCTGTATAGATCTTGTAATATGCCTGCAGTTTTTCATGATGCGCGGGATCAGGCTCATAGGTTTGCAGCGGCTGAAAAAATTGCCGCGCTGCTGACAGATCAGAAAACAGTCCTGCCGCTTTCCAACCCATAATGGCAGCTCCCATTGCGCTGGCATCTGCCGCAGCGGCCACCTGCAAGCGGTGTCCCAGCAGATCGGCCAGCCATTGCACCCATTGGGACGATTTTAGAAAGCCACCACTCACAAAAATATTTTTCGGTTCTCCTACAGTTTCTTTCACAGCCATTGCAATATCCTGCACTGCATAATTGATGCCTTCGATCACTGCCCTGATAGCATGCGACTGCGTATGCCGGTGGTCAAGTCCCACCAATGCGCCTCTTGCTCCTGCATCCCAGACAGGCGCTCTTTCTCCCCGCACATAAGGCAGGAACAACAAACCCTCCGCTCCTGCCGGCACAGTTGCTGCCTGCTTTATCAGCGCTTCCATCGCACCTTTTTCACGGAAATCCCTTTGCAGGAAATGACCGGCATACCACTCCACCAATGCACCGCCATTGTTGAGTGGCCCTCCACATACATAATGCGTTTCATCCAGGATATAATTGAATATACGCGAGCGTTCATCGGTGGCAGGCTGATCGGTCAACATGCGAACAGCGCCGGACGTTCCGATGGTAATACTGCAATCGCCCGGCTCCAGCGCATTGCTGCCGATATTGGCAAGGCATCCGTCACTGGCCCCCATCACCAACAATACGTTTGCATCTGTTCCGGTATAAGCAGCTATATCTTTACCGATGCCTTCATGAGTATAACCGGTACTAACGATTCCGGATAACCGATTTTCATCTACCCCGGCCAGCTTCAATGCCGGAGCATACCAATCCCTTGTCCGGATATCCAGCAAACCTGTTGCAGAAGCGATGCTCTGATCAACCAGGTACTGGCCTGTCAACTGGTAAAAAACATATTCCTTGATCCCGATGAACTTTGCGGCCTGTTTGAATATTTGGGGACTTTCTTCGCGCAGCCAGATCAGTTTGCAGAGCGGCGACATAGGATGAACAGGCGTTCCGGTATGACGATAGCTATCATTGGCCAGTCCCGCTGCTATTATATTCTCCGCCTGCGGCTGGCTGCGCAGATCGGCCCAGGTGATGCAATTGGTGAGGGGATAACCCCTGTCGTCCATCGCTATCAGGCTGTGCATGGCGCTGGAAAATGCGATGCCTTCGGGCTGCCCCAGTCCTTTACTTTTGATCACTTGCATCAGTTCTCTCCACACAGTTTTCACCGCTTCAAACACTTCATCAGGCTTCAGTTCATGTTTGCCCGGTGCATCGGTGATCGGTTCATAACCTGCAACAGCCGTTCCTGCAACAAAGCCATCGCTTTGCAGTGCGATGGCTTTGGTATGTGTTGTTCCGATATCTATTCCTATAAAAAATCGCATGTATGATAACGTTAGCTGATCAATATTCACAAACGATATAACCCCAGGGCTCGATCTCGAAACTATGTCCCAGCCTGAAAGGTTCTTTCGCGCCGAGAAAAAGGTTCACCGGTTCGCCCACCAATACTTCATCTTTGATAGAGATGGTTTGTTCTTTGGCGGAGAGGTTCAGTATCACCAGTACTTTCTTTCCTTCCTTCTCACGCAGAAAAGCATAGAGTGCTTTCTCATCGCCCACAGATACTTTTCGGAAGCTGGCATCTGTTGCCAGTGCAACATTGCGTTTGCGAAGTTCCAGCAATGTTTTATAAAATGCAGCCCGTTTGAACTGCTTCATATTCATATTGTCTTTCTCAAAGAAAGGCAGGGCACGAAGCACAGGTTCTTCCTGGCCGCCATAGATCAGCGGGAGACTGCCGCGCATGGTTTGTGTAAGCACTGCAAAAGCCCCATGTTTCAGGCCGGGGAATGTGCCGAAATCACTTTTGTTATGACTATTCTCATCATGGTTGCTGGTGAAATAAAGACGGGCATCATCTGGAGAGAACACACTGTCTTCCCTTGCGAGTACGGAATCCAGCGATAATGCATTTGTTTGTCCTGCTGCCACTTTCTTCATATGCTGGAAAAGGTCCCATCCGTAGGTAGCGGCAAAACCTGCTTTGTGCAGGTCTGCTTTTTCGCCTTCTGCGAGCATGAAGAGATTTTTATCTTTCTGTAAGCTGGAGATGCATTGTTTCCAGAAATCAGTGGGCACTTCTGAAGCTACATCACAGCGGAAGCCATCGATAGCGGTTTCACGCACCCAGTAGCGCATGTTTTCGATCATGCTGTCGCGCAGCTCCCTGTTATCGTAATTGAGATCGCGGGTATCTGTCCAGTCAAAAGCAGAAAGAGCTTTGCCGGTGCTGTCGCGATTATAGAAATCAGGATGTGATTTGAGCCAGGGATGGTCAGCACTGGTATGATTGGCCACCCAATCGATGATCACTTTGAAACCCTGTGCATGCGCATCGTTCACCAGTTTCTTGAAATCCGCCATGGTGCCGAATTCCGGGTTCACTGCCTTGTAATCGGCCACTGCATAATAACTACCAAGCGTGCCTTTACGATCAGTAACGCCGATGGGTGTAACAGGCATGAACCAAAGGATTTCCACGCCCATCGCTTTCAGTCTTGGCAGCGATTGCGCAAAGGCCGCGAAAGTTCCCTCTTTGGTATATTGACGCAGATTTACTTCGTATACATTGGACTGTTTGATCCAGGAGGGAGGCGGAGGAATGGAGAGTGAATCAACTGGTGCAACAGTTGCCTCTTCAGTCTTTTTTTCTTTCTCAGGTCCTGAAACGCAAGCTGGCAGAAGGCTACTGATAACAGCAGCTCCTGCCAGCAATTTGTAAATAGTAGATGTCATAGGTTGCTCTGTTTGAGCAACAAGTTAGATCATCTCCTTCAATTTCGCTACAACCGTATCAACCTCTTCCTTCGTGTTTTGTTTGCTGAAAGAGAAGCGAACGGTCACCTGGTTGGGAATGTTGTTGATAGCGCGGATAACATGTGAACCGGCATCGGCCCCGCTGGTGCAGGCGCTGCCGCCACTGGCGCAAATATTGTTGATATCGAGATTGAAGAGGATCATCTCGGACTTCTCTGTTTTGGGGAAGGAAGCGCTCACCACTGTGTAGAGGCTTCTGCCGAGCGGATCACCATTGAAGGTAACACCCTGGATATGTTTCTTCAACTCTTCCATCATGTATAATTTCAGTCCCCCGATATGTGCACTGTCTTTCTCATAATTTTCCGTAGCCATTTCCAGCGCTTTGGCAAAACCAACCACACCGTAAAGATTCTCGGTACCGGCGCGCATATTTCGTTCCTGGCCACCGCCCTGGATAAAGGGTTTGATCTTCACGTTCTCATTGATGTAGAGGATACCTACACCTTTGGGGCCGTGGAACTTATGACCTGCTCCTGTAATGAAATGCACAGGCGTATTGCGCAGATCGAATGGGAAATGCCCAACGGTCTGAACAGTATCGGAATGGAAGATGGCATTGTATTTTTTGCAGAGTTCGCCAACAGCATGAATATCCATCATATTGCCGATCTCGTTATTGGCATGCATGAGGGTAACAACAGATTTTTCTTCACAGGAAGCGAGCAATTGCTCCAGGTCTTCCATATCGATATGTCCGTCCGGCAGCATCTTCACATAGCTGAGGGCAGCTTCACCGCGATGGTAAAGGTTTTCAACTGTATGCAAAGTAGCGTGGTGTTCAACAGGTGATGTGATGATATGCTTGCATCCTAGATCGCGCACAGCCGCGCAGATAGCGGTATTGGAGCTTTCTGTTCCACCTGAAGTGAAGAAGATCTCTGCAGGATGCGCATTGAGGATCTTCGCTACGGATTTACGGGCATTCTCGATGGCGAGCCTGCTCTCCCTTCCGTAAGAATAGATAGAAGACGGATTACCGAATTTATCGGTCAGATAAGGCATCATTGCTTCCAGCACAGTGGCATCCAGGGGTGTGGTTGCCGCATTATCGAAGTAAATACGTTGATTCATGACAAGAGATTTATTGAAAATGCCCCTGCAAACTGCATTTGGACATTTCCGGCGCAAATTTCCGGAAAAAAATCATATCAACGCTTATTCGGGGCAAGGACATGACGAACAGGAAAAACCCCGGTATAAAACAGTGTAACAGCTACATTAAAATGCTTAAATCGACTCCCTTATGTCCTGCATCAGGCGCAAAGCGATATTATTCGCCGTGGTTTCGAAGTTGCTTTCGGCATAGATGCGGATGATGGGTTCCGTATTGGAGGAACGAAGATGCACCCAATCGGAATCGAATTCGATCTTCAGTCCGTCTTCCGTATTGATCGGCTGGTTCTTGTATTTCTTTTTGATATGTTCGAAGATGGCTTTGAGGTCAATGCCATTAGTGAGCTCGATCTTATTCTTGGAGATGAAATAATCGGGATATTTGGCCCGGAAAGATTTGATGCCATTCTTATGGGCAGCCAGCGCACTCAGGAAGAGCCCGATACCGATGAGGGCATCCCTTCCATAATGCAGATCAGGCACAATGATGCCGCCATTGCCTTCGCCACCGATCACTGCATTCTTCTCTTTCATTTTCTTCACCACATTCACTTCGCCTACTGCCGAAGGGAAATATTCTCCTCCCCTGCTGATGGTGATCTCTTTCAGCGCCTTGGTGCTGCTCATATTGCTCACGGTGTTGCCTGGTCTCTTGCTCAGCACATAATCAGCCACAGCCACCAGCGTATATTCTTCACCGAACATGCTTCCATCTTCACAAACGAAACAGAGCCTGTCAACATCCGGATCAACCGCAATACCCATGTCTGCACGATGATGCCTTACAGCATTCGCCAGCTCAGTGAGGTTTTCAGGAAGTGGTTCAGGATTGTGTGCGAACTTGCCGGTTACCTCTCCATTCAGCAGGATCACTTCAGCTACGCCCAGCGCTTTAAGCAGTCCGGGCAGCACGAGTGCGCCTGTTGAATTGACCACATCCACTACTACCTTGTAACCTTTCTCTTTAATGGCCTTTACATCCACCAGCGGGTAATCAACGATAGTATCGATATGTCTCTGCAGCGTGGTATCGTTAACGGTATATTCACCGAGCTTATCAACGTTCGCAAACTTGAAATCCTCTTTGGCGGCAGTCTCCAGTATGATGGCTCCATCTTCACCACTGATGAACTCCCCGATATTGTTGAGGAGTTTCAGTGCATTCCATTCTTTGGGATTATGACTGGCAGTGATGATGATACCACCTCCTGCATTTTCCCAAACAACAGCCATCTCAACGGTGGGTGTGGTAGACAGTCCGGTATCCACCACATCGATTCCCATGCCGATCAGTGTATTCACAATGAGTTGCTGCACCATAGAGCCGCTGATCCGGCCATCACGACCGATCACGATCTTCCTGGGCAATTCCTCTTTACTGAGGATCCAACTGCCATAGGCTGCAGTGAATTTTACAATGTCGAGGGGAGTAAGATTATCGCCGGGGGTTCCTCCAATGGTTCCGCGGATTCCTGATATACTTTTTATCAATGCCACCGTTTCAAAGTTTAACGGCTACAAAAGTAAGTGTTTAGACGGATGGAAGAATAACCAGTTTCGGGTATTTTACCCACAAACGGCCACCGGAAATTGGACCTGCTTCCCTATTTTTGCGGCCATTATGCTGAGCTTCACCCCTGTAAAACCAAACTGGTTCAAGGATTGGTTCAATTCGCCCTATTATCATCAATTGTATTTTCAGCGCGATCACACGGAAGCCGCGCAGTTTATCAATCGTTTGCTCGATTTTTTACAACCTGCTGCCCATGCCCGGATGCTGGATGCAGCCTGCGGCCGTGGGAGACATTCCCTTCAACTCGCCGGCAAAGGCTATGATGTAACCGGTACAGACCTCGCAGCAGAAAGCATCGAAGCAGCAAGCCGGCATGAGCTGAAGAACCTCCATTTTTTCCGTCATGATATGCGCGATCCTTTCCGCCTGAATTATTTCGATTACGTTTTCAACTTCTTCACCAGCTTCGGTTATTTCAATACTGACATTGAACACAACAATTCCATCTGCAGTTTTGCGCAGAGCCTCCGCCCCGGTGGCGCCCTGGTGATGGATTATCTGAATGTGCAGTATGCTGAATCGCAACTGGTGCATCAGCAGGAGATCGAACTTGGCAATGTGAACTATTTCATTACCCGCTGGTTTGATGAATCACATTTTTACAAGAAGATAGAAGTGCATGATCCCGCACAACAGGAACCACTCATCTTTGGTGAGAAAGTAGCCAGGTTCACACTGGAGCATTTCAGGGGAATGTTCGCCTCCCATCAATTGGAGATCGTGCAGGTGTTTGGCGACTATCATTTGAACCAGTATGATCAGCAAAATTCTCCCCGACTGATCATGGTGGCGAAAAAGCAGTAACTATTTTTCTTTTACGAACACCAGTTTCGGCGCTTCGCCTACATCCAGGCGCACTGTTCCGTTTTGAACGGGCAAAGGCTCCATTATACCTTCAGCGAGCTGGTCTTTGAAGGAAAGCACAGAAGCTCCCACCCCACCGGTGTGCAATGTATAGTTGTTCACTTTTTTCCCGCTGCGTGTTGGGCAATAAATGAAATAAGCAGCCGAATCGGGAGCGATCTTATTACGGTATTTGTAGATCCACACATCGCCTTTTTCCTGCACGATCTTCTCAGGAACATAATTGCCGAGATGGTGCACCAGGCTGTTGATATAATACCAGGCAGGATATGGGAAGAAAATGAAATCACCTTTTTGACGCAGCAGTCCGCTGGTGATGAAGAGCCCGGGATCGTTCTCATCTGTATCATCTTTGATCCAGTAAATGATGTAACGGTCGAAACCGGAGAAGGCAATGAGATTGATGGCGCGGAGCAGCATGAGGCCCTGGCTTTCAGACTGGCTGTAACCGGGAACGAGTGGTGCAGATACTTTGCTGGCGCGGCTCTTATCATAACCGTATTCCCCGAGAATGCATTCTACATTGGGTTGCAGGCGATAGGTCTCGTTGCGGGCCTTCACCATTTTCTGACGGAGGGAATCTTCTTCCGGTGTGATGCCTGCAGTGGCGCTGGTGAAAATATCCGTGGGGTGATCGCCTTTGCCGTTGCTGGAATAGTAATGATATTGAATGCCGCCATTCCAGAGGAACTGTTTGTCGTCCCGCATGGTCTTACAGAGGAATTGCAGCACGCGTAGCCTGTCTACATCAAACGAGGTGAATCCTGCAAGCATGAGGTTGCTGTTAGGATCGGCGTTCTTGATGCCGAATGTTTTTCCCATCTTTCCTTCATTGCCATCGTAATCGGCTGTACTTTGCGCGAAGTAGGCAACGGGATTGCAATATTTATTGCCGCCCCAGGCTGCGTCGGTTTCATTGCCGTTCTCGTAGATAGTCATGAGATTGCGGCCTGAGAAACGATGCGGTTCTACCGATTGAATGAGGTTGGTATCCACTTTGGTGGTGCCGTAACAGGCGGCCATCGTCCACATCATATTGGCGTGACGTTCGTAGCTCATGGGATCTTCAGGGTCCATGCCTATTTTGGTAACAGGCCTGTCTTCGTTCCACATTCCTTTCAACTCCATCCATTTCGGAACGCCGAGATACGCGTACCAGATCTTGTTGCCAACATCGCGGGTGATACTATCTGCATACATCACGTAATCGCCGGAGCCGTTGTTCCACCAGCCGTTTGGCGTGATATAATATTTTATGTTGGGCCAGTTGTCTACTGTATCTACATCGATCCTGCTGATACTGGTGTACATGCGCGAATAGTAAAATGGTTTCATCCAGCGTATGTCTGTGCCCTGGTAGCAATTGACGCCGAGGAACTCCTTCATCATTTTAGGTTCCAGACGGGGGCCGGTGTATTCCGCAGGCGGCAAAGGTTCCAGGGCAGCTAACGGGCATCCATATACGGCCGCTTCGGTGATAACGGCATCAGGACTACTGAAGCGAAACATCAGGTACTGTGTACTGTCGCTGATATTGAAACTGCGCCAGCCCCAGAAACCGGAATTGCCCCTGGTAGTGAAGGCAGCTTTGAGTTTCCAGTTGCGCATGGTGCCCGTGTAGATCCAAACGCTGTCTGATAAATGGGAGCGATCATAGAGACAGATCTCCGATACCTTGTGCGGTGCGCGAAGGTCAACTACTATTCTACTGCCGCCATCTTTGAAATATAAATTCACACCTTTAGTGGGATGGGGAGATGTTTTCGGAAATTCTGTCCCGAATTTTTCTTTTGGATCGGAGACGCTTGCTTCATCAAAAAGATTGAAAGGGCTTACACGTGCAATATGCGCATAACCGGAAAGGTCATACACATCTTCTTTGGTGATGGTGGTGATCCTGCGCGGTGAATTGCAGGGTGCAGGCTTATTATCGGCAAGCAAGGTCCCGGCAGGTTTGTCCGGGCCATTACAGGCTGCAAACAAGATCAGTAAAAACAATCTGGAAATTCCTGTTCTCATACAAGGTTTGTTTAGGGCGGTACACAGGATTGGATCAGGATGTGCCAGTCGCTCGCCTCCGGCGACGCAGTGTTCGCCGGAGGCGAGCGCTTGGGAACCCTGCGGTGGTATCATTGTTGCGGTTGTTGCGGCAACTTCTTCTTATTGTTCAGCAACAAATATTTTGCAGACTCATAGATCGCCTGGGTCAGCAATCGCATCTGTTCCTTTGCAGCAATTGCGGATGAATCGTTACCAGGCTTATCGTTGTTCACCACAGACACGAATTCTTCTTTTTTCGTTTTTAATTGTGTTCGGTAAAAATAATCTCCTTTCACCACACCTGCCATACTATTGTCCGGGTCAAAGATAAACGCGAAATGTTTTGATGTGGTATCCAGCAAATCTTTTCCCAGTGAACTGTTGATATAAGTGGTATTGGTAAGTCCCGCGATGGTGGGCAGCACATCCATTTGAGAACAGACATTATTGAGCCGGCGCGGCTGGATCAGCCTGGGCGCATAGAACAACAAGGGCACATGCTCCGCGGTCAAGCGCTGCTCTGTCCAGGCATCGGGGAACATTGCTCCTGCATTGCCGGGAATGCCGTGATCGCCGATGAAAACGAAAATGGTATTGTCGAAATATTTTTCTTTCGATGCCGCTTCCATGAATTTCTGGAAACAGTAATCCGTATAGCGGAATGCATTCACTTCAGGTAATGTTTCGAATCCATATTTGCGGAGCGAATCCTGCGGCACATCGATCTTTTTGAATTCTTGCTGGTCTTCTTCAGGGATCGTGTAAGGACGATGGTTATCTGCCGTCTGGATCACAGCAAAGAAAGGTTTGGTTTGTTGCGCCATCAGCTTGTTGGATTCCAGGAAGAGGTTCTTATCGCTGATGCCCCATACGTCTATCTTGGGTGCATCCCAATCATCCTGTTCATAGAGATGCAGATTATTGATATTATTGGTGAGCAGGCCACGCATATTGGCCCAGCTGGTACTGCCGCCGATAAAATAGAATTTTTCGTAATTGGTGAAATCGTTGATGATGATATGCTGGTCTACCGCTGCCGGGTTGCGGCTGGCGGTCTTCGGCATTTCCACATCGGGCATTCCCGTCAGCGTGGCCCAGATACCGCGTGCTGTACCATAAGTAGGCGTGAAACAATTGTCGAAGAAGATACCGTTCCTGCTGATGCTGTCGAAGAACGGCGTGGTGTTGAGCGGGTTGCCCCACATGGAGCTCTTGTATCCGCTGAAGGACTCACAGATCACCAGCACGATATTCGGTTGGGTATTGATGGCGCCTGCGCGTGGAGCCACTACCCTTTCAAAGTTCAGGGAAGCAGTATTGGGATCGAGATTGTAATACTCTTTGATCACCGGGAAGAACTCTTCCACTTTTTTCTTATCGAACTTATTTCCCCGGAACTTGAGCGTATTGAAAAATGACTCGAAGGGATTGAGCGAAACATTGGCTTTGTAATCGCTGCCCAGTGCAAATGCATCGCTCCAGCGAAGCGGGTACTGGCTGAACTTACCAAACATGAAAAAGCCGAAAATCAGAAAGCAAACCACAAAGCTGGTAATGCGAATACGCTTGCTTACTTGTTTTGGACTTGCCTGGATCCTGCGCCAGGAACGGCGGATCAGCCAGACGATGAACCAGGTGCAGATGGCCAGGCCAAGTACCAGCCTGATCACCGGATAACTTTGCCAGACCATACTGGTGCTGATGCCGGCATCTTCCAGGTAATTGAGCACACTGGCATTGAGGCGCTGCACCAGGTAAGCATAATGAGCAAAGTCCACTACAAAAAAGAATAATATGATAAACGTTAGGATACTCAGGACCAGGTTCCACCATTTCTTCCCGAAACTGCTTTTGAAAGGATGTAACCAGGGCGTACTGCCAAGTACCAGCAGTATCAGCAGCACCAGGGAAATGATCCGGAGATCGTAGCGGGCGCCGAGGAAGAAAGCATCCGTAAGCTGGCCAGGACCATAACCCTGCTTATTGAAGAACAGGTACAGTCCCAGACGCATTACCGTGAACAGTACAAAATAGATGAGCCCGATACTCAAAATCCAACGGATCAGGGCCGGCAACCGGCTGATTAATTGTTTCATAGAAAGAAAATAGGCGCTAAAATTATAGTTTTTATTTTTGTAGCTATGATTTTCGATCCCGGCAAGCTAACGTTAACATTCTGGCAACTCATTCAACCCGTAGATACCTGGCTGATCACCCATATCAACCAGACCTGGGGGAATGAGTTTTTGGATACGGTTCTCCCCTATATGCGCGAGACATTTTTCTGGATCCCGCTCTATCTTTTCCTCCTGCTGTTTGTAACCATGAACTTCAAAGTGAAAGGCTGGTGGTGGTTTGCAGGGGTCATCATTACAGCTGCCCTGGCGGACCTGTTAAGCAGCCAGGTGATCAAACAGACCATAATGCGTACCCGCCCCTGCCAGGATATGGAAGTAGCGCCACTTTTAAGATTCTTTATCAGCTATTGCCCCCGGAGCTCCAGTTTCACCTCCTCCCATGCTACCAGCCATTTTGCCCAGGCCATGTTCTTTTTCTTAACATTGCGGCCAGTGATTGGAAAAATCGCCTGGATTTTCTTCTTTTGGGCATTTATCATCGGGTATACCCAAATATATGTGGGCGTACATTATCCTTTTGATGTATTTTGTGGGGCATTAATAGGATGCGGAATCGGATATATGACAGGCAAAATGTACAACAAACAGGTAGGTCCGCTTAGTTTAGACAAATAAAGCCAGCAATGGGAGAAATATTTATAATACTGGGATTGATTTTATTGAACGGTTTATTTTCAATGGCAGAAATCGCCCTGGTATCGGCCCGGAAGGCAAGACTGGAAGCACAGGCTAACAAGGGCGACAGCAGGGCAAAAGAAGCGCTGAAGCTGGCTAATCATCCCGACACTTTTCTGAGCACCGTACAGATCGGTATAACGCTTATCGGTATCCTAACCGGTATTTTCTCCGGCGAAAAACTGAAATCCGGATTGGTTGAATTCCTCCAGCAATACGAACTCACCAAAGCATATTCAAGCGGCCTTGCCACTGCCATCATCGTTGTGGCCGTAACCTATTTTTCACTGGTACTGGGCGAACTGCTGCCCAAACGCATCGGCCTCTCAAGACCCGAGACCATTGCCAAAACTGTGGCCGGCCCCATGCGCATCATCAGCATCGCCACCTATCCCTTTATCTGGTTACTCACTAAAAGCACCTACGTGCTGGTGAAACTCTTCGGCATCAAAGCAAAAGATAACCAGGTTACGGAAGAAGAGATCAAGGCTATCATTAGTGAAGGCACCGAGCAGGGCACCATCGAGGAGGCCGAACAGGAGATCATCGAACGCGTGTTCCACCTGGGGGACCGCAATATCACCAGCATCATGACCCACCGCAGCGATATCCTCTGGTTCGATGAAACAGACAACGAACAGAAAATCCGGGAGAAGATCCTGCGTGAACCACATTCTATATACCCTATCTGCCAGGGCAGCCTGGATAATCTCAAAGGCGTTGTATCTCTCAAAGACATGTACGTCACCAACGATATGACCGTTTTCGCCGCCATCATGAAACCGGCACTCTTCGTTCCCGAAAATATCACAGCCTATACCGTGCTGGAGAAATTCAAGAAACAGAAGATCCATGCCTGCTTCATCGTGGACGAATACGGCACATTACAGGGAATGATCACACTGAACGATATCCTGGAAGCCATCGTGGGCGACCTCCCGCAAATGGATATCGAAGATTATGAGATCCGCGAACGTGAAGACGGGTCCTACCTTGTAGACGGACAGATCCCATTCTACGATTTCCTCACGCATTTCGAGAAAACAGAATGGATGAACGAAGGTGAACAGGAATTCGATACACTCGCCGGCTTCATCCTGCACAAACTCGAACGCATCCCGCATACCGGAGATACTCTCGACTGGCAGGGCTTCCGCTTTGAAGTGGTGGACATGGACGCACAGCGCATCGACAAATTACTGGTGTACATCTCAGATGAGATCAAAGACAATATGGATGATGAGGATGATGACTAATACGATTACTCTCGCTGTGCCCTGTCGCTCGCGTCCCCGCGAGTGACTTCTATTCCGTCGCCTCCGGCGACACGGCGTTCGCCGGAGGCGAACAAATATGAATCACTCGCCAGAGGCGAGCGATTGGCGGCACCTTGTTAAAATTCAAACACCATATCAGCCTCAGGATTGCTGACCTTGTAACTTTTTCGCTTACCTCCCACCGTTACATGCATCATATTGATCTGCGATTCGTAAGTTTCGTAGAGGATATTGTTCTTCACAGAGATCCTTTTGGGAGGATTGGGCAGGTTGCTCACCTGGAAATAGCTCCAGACAACATCACGCTCATGCTCGAAGCCCACAAATTCCAGGTTCAACAGCTTACCGTCTGCAGTTATATTCAAATGCTTTACAATATATTCCTTCACCAACCTGTTTGCTTCCTCCTGGTTGGCAGGCTTGATGAGGTCCACACGCTTTTTCAGCGTTTCAGCAATGCCTTTCTCGAAATCATCCGTAAAAATTTTACAGCTGATCTCGATGGTTTTATCCGTAACATTGTGGTTGACATCTGTAACGCTCACATAAACAGGATGCAATGTAGAAGCGGTTTCCGCAGATGAATTGGGAGCGATGAGTACCGAAGCAACGGTCCAGAGCCATTTATACAGTAAGATTGCCATTAAACCTTCCGATTTTTTCATTACAAATCTCTTGATTATTTTGTACCCTTTACCGCTTATATGCAGGATTTTACATTATATTTTCAATTAGGCATAGGGCATATCCTCTCCCTGGACGCAATGGACCATATCCTTTTCGTTACAGCCCTCTGTTTACGGTATCTGTGGGCCGACTGGAAGAAAGTGGTGATCCTGGTCACGGCTTTTACCATCGGACATTCCATCACGCTGGGCATGAGCGCACTAGGTTATGTGGACTTCGACCGCAGCTGGATCGAATTCCTGATACCACTCACCATTGCCGCCACCTGCGTGAACAATATCTTTCAGAGACCCAAAAAAGAAAACAGCAAACTGCCGCTGATCTATTTCTTCGCGCTCTTCTTCGGTCTGATACATGGGCTGGCATTCGCCGGCGAATTCATGGCACTGGAAGGGAAAGAAGGACTGGCAGGGCATCTGCTCGCTTTCAATATCGGCATCGAAGTGGCGCAACTTGTAGTAGTGGTAGCCGTATTACTGCTCTCCTACCTGGTAGTACAGCTGGTGAAACTGCCGCGTCAATGGTGGCTCCGCAGCGCTTCGTTCATAATCTTAGTCTTTTCACTGGTCTGGGCATTCCAGCGCATTCCAAATAAACAAACATCGCATGATGAAAAAGTTGTCATTTCCGGCAGCTCTGATGCTATTGTTATGCTACGGTAGTATCAAAGCGCAGAACATCCAAAACAATCCTGGCTCCAACCACGGCAACCGGTTCGAGCAACTGGGAACTATCCTGCCAACCCCCAATGAATACCGTACCGCCAGCGGCGCTCCCGGTCCAAAGTACTGGCAGCAGCGTTGCGATTATGATATCAAATGTGAGCTGGACGAAGAAAAACAAACACTCACAGGCAGCGAAACAGTCACTTACTTCAACAATTCGCCCAACACACTAACGTACCTCTGGCTGCAGCTCGATGAGAACCAGCACAGTTCCGTGAACAATGCCGACTACCAGAACAACAGTACCGTTCCGTCCCAGCTCGACGTAAAGGCGCTCGACAGAATGGAAGAACAGAAAAAAGATAATGGCTACGGCTTCCAGATCCGTCTCCTGACTGATGCTACGGGTAAGCCACTCCGTTATACCATCAATAAGACCATGATGCGCGTTGAACTGCCTGCGCCACTGAAGGCCGGACAGCAATTCGTGTTCAAACTCAAATGGGATTACAAGATCGCGGACCGCATGACCTATGGCGGCAGAGGCGGTTATGAATATTTCCCTGAAGAAGGCAATTATCTCTTCACCATGGCCCAGTGGTATCCCCGTCTCTGCGTGTACAGCGATTTCCAGGGATGGCAGAACCACCAGTTCACCGGCCGCGGAGAGTTTGCCCTCACTTTCGGCAACTTCAAAGTACAAATGACCGTTCCCGCTGACCACGTGGTGGGTTCCACCGGCGAATGTCTCAATTATACCTCCAACCTCAGCGCTACACAGAAAGCACGCTGGGCAAAGGCTCAGACTTCCAAAGAACCAGTGGAGATCATTACCCTCGCTGAAGCAAAGGCTGCAGAAGGCAAAAAAACGAAAACGAAAAAAACCTGGATCTATAAGGCAGACAATGTGCGCGACTTCGCCTGGACCTCCAGCCGCAAATATGTTTGGGACGCCATGCCAGCTTATGTTGAAGGCAGAAAGGTAATGTGCATGAGCTTCTACCCCAAGGAATCCTATAACCTCTACAGCAGGTATTCCACCAAAGCAGTAGCCCATACCATCAAAACCTATTCTCATTTCTCCATTCCATATCCCTACCCTGTTGCACAGAGTGTGGAAGCCTCTAACGGAATGGAATACCCGATGATCTGCTTCAACTACGGACGTACAGAAAAAGATGGCTCCTATTCTGAAGCCACCAAATACGGTATGCTCGGCGTGATCATTCATGAAGTAGGTCATAACTTCTTCCCCATGATCATCAACAGTGATGAAAGACAATGGAGTTGGATGGATGAAGGCCTCAACTCATTTGTTGAATACCTCACCGAAGAACTCTGGGATAATAAATTCCCTGTTCGCGGCAAAGGACCAGCCTGGGCCATCGTGGATTACATGAAACTTCCCAAGGACCAGCTGGAGCCGATCATGAGCAATTCTGAGAACATTGTTCGTTTCGGTCCGAATGCTTATACCAAACCCGCTACAGGCCTGAATATCCTGCGCGAGACCATCATGGGCCGCGAGCTGTTTGATTATGCTTTCAAGGAATATGCACGCCGCTGGGCTTTCAAACATCCCGAACCGGCTGACCTCTTCCGCACCATGGAAGACGCTTCCGGTGAGGACCTCGACTGGTTCTGGAGGGGCTGGTTCTACACCACCGAGCCCTGCGATCAGAGCCTGGACAGTGTGAAATATTATAAAACAGATGCCGGTGCGCCACTCCAGGGCGATAAGGATTACACAGAGAACAGGAAACTGCAACCTCCGATGGGCTCCAACAATCCCGATGTAAGTAAGGAACGCAACAGGAACGATAAGACCATCAGTTTCCCAGTTGAAAAAGATACTGCACTGCAGGACTTCTATTATCGCTATGCACGTGGCAAAGAACCTTACGACACTGCTACTTACAAAGTGGAACTGCCTGCACGGATCGTTGTGGCCGATGAGGCTGCACAGGCGCGTGCTGCCGGAAAACATTTCTATGAAGTGTATGTGAGCAATAAAGGTGGATTGGTGATGCCCATCATTATCGAATGGACTTTCAAAGATGGCACCAAAGAAGTGGACCGCATTCCCGCACAGGTTTGGCGACTTGATGAGGAACGCGTAGTGAAGGCATTCATGAAAGACAAGGAAGTGGCTTCCGTGAAGCTGGACCCATACAAGGAAACAGCTGATATAGACGAAAGCAATAACGGCTGGAATACGATGCCCACGCCTTCAAGGTTTGCATTGTACAAGATGAAGAACCAGGCCGCTCCAAGAAGCGCTGCGCCCGGTATCAACCCAATGCAGAAAGCAGAAGAAAAGAAGAAGGGATTCTAAGAGTATCCACTCAATAAAAAAACCTGTCAGTTTTCAAGCCTTATGGCTTATACTGACAGGTTTTTATTTTACGGAAATCTTTGGCAGGAAGGACGGGCCTACGCGCAGGCGCGTAAAAAGAGGCCGGCCAAAGCAACAATAAATGGGATCCAAAAGAAGATGAATGAATTTCTCATATAGACTCGTTTTAACGGTTAACAGGGCGTAAAGTTACTTACGCATTATTGGAACATCGGTACTACTAAGCGGTATTTAATTATTTTTTATCATTTGGGCCGGAAGGCTTTTCGGTCTTTTTCCTGCGGCCACTATCTTTCAATGCCTTATCGATCAACCATTCGATCTGGCCGTTTACACTACGAAATTCATCCGCAGCCCATTTCTCGAGGGCCTTGTATACCTCTTCATCTATTCGTAATACAAAACTTTTCTTGCTGCTCACAGGTTTGTTTTTTGTTTCTTTTGTACGATCTGTACTTTTCCGTGCCCGGCTTCTTCCAGTGCGCGAAGGAATGCCTGCAGCCGCTGTGTGCCCAGCCATAGGCGGGTTCCGTCAGCTTCGATCTCCACTCCTTTCCTGCCACCCACCTGGTGCGCCCACCCATATCCCAAGCGGTACTTAGCGCCCAGCCCCTTCATGAACCTGTCTTTTACAGTGATCTTATGCAGGCGGTCCCAGGTGATGGCTTTATATTTTTTCCTGAACGGATACCAGCGGAAATAGATGCCTTCATCCGTGATCACCGTCTGCAAACTGTAAATATAGAAAAACAGCAGGTTGAGCAATGGTACGATCATCGCAACAATCGCAACAGTCCGTTCATACTTCGGGAAGTTCCGGTCCTTCGAAACGAGCAATGAATAATTACCGACCAGCACCAGTACAAAAACACTGATAATGATCAACCAGATCCACCACTGCCTGAACTGTTGATTTTCCGTAAATAATTTTTTACCTGTGGGCTTTTCTACACGCATTTCAAAGTGCTTGACTTATTGATAAAGGGTACCGGTATTCAGGATGGGCTGCGCGCCTTTCTCGCCGCATAATACCACCATCAGGTTGCTCACCATGGCGGCTTTCTTCTCTTCATCCAGTTGCACGATCTCTTTTTTAGACAATTGTTCCAGCGCCAGTTCCACCATGCCAACAGCGCCTTCCACGATCTTATAACGGGCAGCTACAATTGCAGTTGCCTGTTGCCTTTGCAACATCGCACCGGCGATCTCTGCAGCATAAGCCAGGTGGCTGATGCGCGCCTCCCGGATGAGAATGCCCGCCGCAGCCAGCCTGTTGCTCAGCTCTTTCTCCAGCATTTCATTCACTTTGTCGCCGCCATCGCGGAGCGTGATAGTGGCATGCTCATCTTCGAACTGGTCGTAAGGATAAGTAGTGGCCAGGTGCCTGATGGCTGCTTCACTCTGCACTTTCACATAGTGATCATAATCCTCCACTTCAAAAGCCGCTTTATAAGTATCCTGTACCTGCCAGACGATCACTGCTGCGATCTCAATGGGATTTCCAAGCTTATCATTCACTTTCAGTTTGGAACTTTCCAGGTTCTCTGCACGCAGCGAGATCTTTTCCGTGCTGTACAAAGGATTCACCCATAAAAGACCGTTCTCTTTTACAGTGCCGATATACTTTCCGAAGAACACGCAAACGCGGCTGTGATTGGGGTTCACCACCATAATTCCCTTGAACACAAAAATGCTGGCAATTACCAGGATAATGCCAGGAAGTACAAATCCGGTTTGTTCCGCTGAATTGATCAACATCACAACACCACCAACAAGTCCAAGCGTGGCAATGATCAGGGCGAGATAACCGGAAACAGGTTTGAAGATCTTTTCCATATTGGGGGAAATTTAGTTTAATATCATTTTGATATCAAATATACATCATGTTCCGCTAAATTCAAAGCCCTATCTTTACCGCCGGAAAACTTACATATATGAAAGGCTCACTAACCCTCATTCTTGGCGTATTGATCGCCCTCTGTACCCATGCAGGCACTGTAGATACCATCTCCGTTTACAGTAATGCGATGAAAAAAGACATCAGGACAGTTATCATTCTTCCATCCAAATACAAGAAGCTCAGGGATCTTCCGGTGGTATATCTTCTCCACGGCTGGAGCGGCAAGTATTCAGGTTGGATAAAAGAATCCCCGCAACTGAAGAAGACGGTGGACGACATGCAGATCATGATCGTTTGCCCGGATGCCGGCTTCAACAGCTGGTACTTCGATAGTCCGGTGGATTCAACAGTTCGTTACGAAACCTTTATCACCGGCGAGCTGGTGCCTTATATCGACCAGCATTACAAAACCAGTAGGGACAGGGCATTCCGCGCCATTGCCGGATTGAGCATGGGGGGGCATGGCGCCATGTACCTCTCCATCCGCCACAAAGATCTTTTTGGCAATGCGGGCAGCATGGCCGGTGGCGTTGATATCCGCCCCTTTCCAAAGAAATGGGACCTCTCCCAAAAGCTGGGCGACTCTGCCACACATCCGCAGAACTGGGAAAAATATACTGTGATCAATGTAGTGGACCAGTTGAAACCCGGCGAGCTCAACCTGATCATCGATTGCGGCATCGGCGATTTCTTCCTGCCCGTGAACCGCGCGTTTCACAAGAAATTACTGGAGATGAAGATCGAACATGATTATACGGAAAGGCCCGGCGCGCACAACAGCAAGTACTGGGGCAGTGCGGTGGATTACCAGTTGTTGTTTTTCAAAAAAGCATTTGATAAAGCGAGATCAGCACCGCTTCAATAAGTTCAGGGTGTGGCAGTCGCTCGCCTCCCGGCGAGTGACTTCTATTCCGTCGCCTCCGGCGCCACGGTGTTCGCCAGAGGCGAACCAATACCGGTCACTCGCCGGGAGGCGAGCGACTGGGCACTCCCTAATAAAACCGGGCTGTCCATTAAGGCCAGCCCGGTTTCGTTTATATATTCAGGTTAGTTTACTGTCTTGTACTTCCGTCCCTCACCTTGATCTTCTTTTTACCTGCGTTCTTCTTTTCGAAATCCATCACCTCCTGTGGTTTAGCCCCTGTTGGTTTCTTTTCTTTCGACACGGCATTATTGGAGGGCTCTCCTTCCAGTTTGCCAAGTACATAATTCTCCGTTCTCATGATGGTGCCGGATTCTGTATTGTAATATTTCCATACACCATGACGGATGGCTGCGCCTTCATTCTTAACGATCACCGTACGGTAGGAATCCAGCTTATCCAGGTCTTCGATCTCTAGTGTATCATATTCCTTATCCGGGTTCATGGCTTTCCAGCTCTGCTCCAGTTTTAATTGACCGAATTTGGTATAGTACTGGCAGATGCCATCTTTCATGCCCCATTTGTAATGCTCAACGCCCACGAGATCGCCTTCCAGACTGAAGAGGCGCCACTCGCCTTCTTTGCGATTGTGCTTGTACCAGCCTTCTTCCTCATAGCCGGGCTCACCGCGAACGCTCTCGTATCGATGGACCCAGGGTCCCTGTTTGCGATCCTTCTGGTCAATGCGATTGAGAGTGTCATTGTTCGCATTGAGCTTGTAATCTTTCCACAACTGTGCCTGTGTATCGAACGCGATTAACAGGCAGAGAATAGCTATCCAACGCATGGTATCAGGTTTTTATCAGTAGCAATGTACAATAATAACGCCAGACCGGCCGTCTTCATTGCCCTGTGGCGTATTCAGGGCAAATCACGCATTTCAGAATATTTGCAATTGTTATATTGATATTAGCGTGGAGCTTATTACCTTGAGGGCCTTAAAATTCCCAGGCTTGAAAGCAGGCATTCCATTTTTTCTGTTTTTGTTCATCGGATCAGTTGTGATGGGGCAACAGAAACCACCGGCGTCCAAAACGGGCCAGCCAAAAGCGGCGGGCAAAGTTGACCCGGTGATGGGCATCCCTCCTTCCAAAATGACGATAGCGCAGATGAAAAAGGCCATCGAGCTATCCGGCAATGGTCCGCTCTATGTAAAGGATGTGCTGAAGAAAAAGTTCAAACTGGATACCATCATCGTACGCAGGACCTGGGGATTCCTGGGACTGGCGGACAGCCTGGCATTTCATGGAAAGGTCAATAAAGTTTACGGGCCCTACGATAAAGGGAAGTTCCTCGTTCAGATACTGGCCAAAAACCCAAATATGTTCAACCATATCGGTCAGATCTTTATAGACACCAGCGTGATTGCGCCGAAGGTTGCCGATTCGCTGGGGAATGTGATCATGGATAAGATCAGGAATGGCAGCACCAGTTTTGAAGAGATGGCTGTTGTCTGGAGCATGGGCGGGGAAGCCGCCACCCGCGGAGATATTGGCTGGGTAGCCGTAGGCGCCATGATCCCCGAGATAGAAAAGGAATTGAGGAAAAAGAAAAAAGGAGACATCTTCAGTGTGTGGACGAAAGCCGGATTGCATATTATTCGCAAAACAGATGAACCTGAAGAGAAAGACGGATATGCTTTGATGATGCGCATATTTCTCAATTAAACAAGGAACTGGAAAAAGCAGGTGAATAGTCAACTGCTTTTCTACGATAAAAGCCGGATAGTGATGCTATCCGGCTTTGTAATATTGTGCTTTTCGTATTGATCAACCCTTATCAGTAAGATACAACAGCGCCAGTTCATATCCTTTCAAACCCAGGCCGATGATACTGCCCGCTGCCTTAGCACTCACATGCGAGATCTTCCTGAACTCCTCACGGGCATGCACATTCGAAATATGTACTTCCACTACCGGAGTGGTGATAGCCGCAATGGCATCGCCGATGGCCACTGAAGTATGTGTGTATGCAGCAGGATTCATGATGATGCCATCGTACTCATACCCTACACGTTGTAGTTCATTCACCAGTTCGCCTTCAATATTGCTCTGGAAATAGTGGAAATGGATATGCGGGTATTTCTCTTGCAGGAAAGCGAAATAATCCTCAAATGACATATTCCCGTAAATGCCTTTTTCACGTTTGCCAAGCAGGTTGAGATTGGGACCATTGATGATGGCGATCTTCATTGAAGTGGTTTTATGAGGCACTAAAATACGCAGATTGTTTGGAAATGCGACTGGATTGAATTCAGCCGTCATCAGGACCTGACGCCGGCAATCAATGACTTTTTAGTTGTTATTTACACTCGTATTCAAACTTCCAGGTATTTATCTCACCTGTCAATGAGCCCCAGTTATCTAGCCTCAGCACTGCTTTGGTAATATTGCCCGAAGCATCTCTTTCGTATGTATGACTTATAGAAGCGATGGCATCGCCATTTGCGTTCCTGCCAGTCAGAGACCTTGCCAAATGCTTTGAGGGAACAGGATAGATATGGCTTCCGGGGAAAAGGTGGATAGTCCCGATGTTCTCGCTTATATTTAAAGCGCTCAATAACCCAAGAGTATTTTCAATATCGGAATATTCAACAGTAAAACCATCCAGGAAACTGTTATCAGCAATTTTTCTCCTGTAACATTTAGTAAGGTTCCCGTTTTTATCAAACCCAGTTTCAAAGTAATAATCTTTCGGATATCCGCCGTCAGCAGCATCAACCCTGCTAAGTTGCCCCTCATTGTCGTATTGATATGTGAACTCTTGTCCAAGGAAATATTTGGATTTGATCAGTTTGTTCTGGGCATTGTATTCGTATTGGATTAGAAAAGGATCCTGCGGGTCTCCACCCCAGATCTTATCCAATAGGGATGTCCCTGGCTTGTAAACGAAATCCATCCAGTCGAAGAAAATGGTAGTTGCAAATTCCATAGTCATTGCGGAGGGAAGACCATTGGAATTGTATCTGAACTGATATACAGAATCCGTATCCGGGTCAAGCCCCTGAGTTACTTTAACGAGTTTACATTTAGGTTTTTCTTCTTGTGTATTACCTTCCTTTTGGCAGGAAGAGAACATCATAAGGACTGTTATCGCGGCGCTCAGGAATTCAAGTTTCATAGCTTATTATTAGGAGGTTTAGAAGATCAATCAATAAAAACAGCCACCCCAACACAAGTTCATTGTGCTATGAAGTGGCTGGTTCAATAAAATACCCGAAAGCTTTCTCCGGCTTAATTGTGCTTTTTGATCAGCTCAATGAAGTCGTCGAACAGGTAGCGGCTATCGTGCGGCCCTGGTGTGCTTTCCGGGTGATATTGTACAGAAAAGGCGGGTCTGTCTTTCAGACGGATGCCTTCGATTGATTCGTCGTTCAGGTTAACGTGTGTGATCTCCACGTTAGTGGCTTTGGACACTTCTTTGGGATCTACGCCAAAACCGTGGTTCTGGGTAGTTACCTCACATTTACCTGTGATCAGGTTTTTCACCGGGTGGTTGAGGCCGCGGTGGCCGTGGTGCATTTTGAAAGTATTGATACCGCTTGCGAGGGCCAGTAACTGGTGGCCGAGACAGATTCCGAATGTAGGTTTGCTTTCATTCAGTACATCCTTCACGGTATCGATGGCATAATCCATGGCGGCGGGGTCTCCGGGGCCATTGGAGATGAAATAACCGTTAGGGCTAAACGCTTTCAGGTCTGCCAGTTTGGATTTTGCAGGGAACACTTTCAGGTGTGCGCCCCTGTCTACCATGCACTGGAGGATATGTTGCTTGGTGCCGTAGTCCAGTACTGCAATGCGTACATCGGAGTTGGGATCGCCCATGGTGTAAGCTTCATTGGTGCTCACTTTGCTGGCGAGCTCCAGGCCGTCCATGCTGGGCACTTTAGCGAGTTCTTTTTTCAGTTCTTCCACATCCAGTATCTCGGAAGAGATGATGCAGTTCATGGCGCCTTTCTGACGTACATGCGTAACCAGGTCGCGGGTATCCACGCCTTCGATGCACACGATATTGTTCATCTGCATGTAGGTATCCAGGGAGGCATTGGCCAGTTTGCGGGAGTATTGCTCCTCGAGGTTACGTCCGATAAGCCCACGGATCTTAACGCTGTCAGACTCCACTTCATCATCCTTTATACCGTAGTTACCTACGTGTACATTGTTCATGATGATGATCTGTCCATAATAACTGGGATCGGTAAAAACTTCCTGGTACCCGGTCATACCTGTATTGAAACAGATCTCGCCGGTGGTTGTACCGATCTTACCAAATGCTTTACCATAATGAACCGTACCATCTTCCAGAAGGAGTATGGCCTGTTTTTGAAGAGGTGTTGACATGTTTTTCAAAAAAAGTTTTGCAAAGAAACACAATAATTGAATGCGATGGCCTGCTAAATTTTACACAGTTTATTCTCACTGGCAGGCCGTAAAAAAGCCCTGCTCTTTTGCAAGCAGGGCTTTGATATGTAATGCGCTAATCATCTGATTATTCGGCTGCGGGAGCTTCAGGTGCTGCAGCTTCAGTGCTGTCTGCTTTTTTAGCGGTAGAGCGGCTACGACGTGTTTTCTTAGCAGCTTCTTTAACCTCACCTTTACCCTTACCGTAGATCTCGTTGAAGTCAACCAGTTCGATCATTGCCCTTTCAGCGTTGTCACCCTGACGGATGCCCAACTTGATGATGCGGGTATAACCACCGGGACGGCCACCGATCTTTTCAGCGATAGGTCCGAACAGTTCAGTTACAGCCTCTTTGTCCTGCAGGTAGCTGAACACTACACGACGTTGGTGAGTGGTGTTCTCTTTTCCTTTAGTGATCAGGGGCTCAGCATATTTACGCAGTGCCTTGGCTTTGGCCAGGGTGGTAACGATACGCTTGTGCATGATCAGCTGGCTGGTCATATTGCTGAGCATTGCTGCCCTGTGGCTGGCTGTTCTGCCGAGATTGTTGATCTTGTCTCCGTGACGCATGACGATTTGTTTTTAGATTCAGTTGCACCGTGTCAGGAATTGCAACCTACAAGTGAATATTTAACTAGAGTTCTTCTTTGTCCAGTCCCAGCTTGCTGAGGTCCATACCGAAGTGGAGGCCTCTTTCTGCCAGTACCTGCTCGATCTCAGCCAGAGATTTCTGACCGAAGTTACGGAACTTCATCAGGTCTTCCTGCTCGTACTGAACCAGCTCAGAGAGTGAGTTGATCTTGGCGGCTTTCAGACAGTTGAAGGCGCGAACAGAAAGATCCAGGTCTTCCAGCGGAGTTTTCAGGATCTTGCGGAGCTGCAGCATTTGCTCATCCACCACATCTTCTTTCTTGTCTTCCTTATTGTCGAAAGTGATGTTCTCATCAGTGATGATCATCAGGTGCTGGATCAGGATGCGGCTTGCTTGTTTCACCGCTTCTTCCGGGTGGATAGTACCGTCTGTAGCAACATCCATGATGAGTTTCTCATAGTCGGTACGTTGTTCCACACGCGTATTCTCGATAGCGTATTTTACATTCTTGATCGGAGTGTAAATGGCGTCAGTTGGGATATAACCGAACGGAGCGTCTTTTACTTTGTTATCCTCAGCAGGAACATAACCACGGCCTTTGGATACAGACAGCTCGATGTCCAGCTTGGCTGAGCTATCGAGTGTGCAGATCAGCAGCTCGGGGTTCATGATCTCGAAGCTTTGAGTAGCTTCACCGATCATACCGGCAGTGAATTCTGTTTTATTTTTGATGCTCAGGGTGATCTTTTCCTGGGCCACTTCATGCTCCACTTTCTTCTTGAAGCGAACCTGTTTCAGGTTCAGAATGATCTCCAGAACGTCTTCAGTGATGCCCTTGATGGTAGCGAACTCATGATCTACACCTTCGATGCGGATACCAGTGATCGCAAAACCTTCCAGAGAGCTCAGCAATACCCTGCGAAGGGCGTTACCGATGGTTACACCGAAGCCGGGTTCCAGCGGACGGAACTCGAATTGTGCTTCGAATTCTGTTGCTTTCTGCAGAACGATTTTGTCTGGTTTTTGGAAATTTAAAATGGCCATATTTTAAAATTTCAGTTTAATGATTACTTAGAATACAATTCAACAATCAACTGCTCCTTAATGTTCTCAGGAATGCTTTCACGCTCTGGATAAGCTACGAAAGTACCCTGCATTTCGGACTCACTCCAATCCATCCAGGTGAATTTTGCATTCTTTCCGCGGAAAGTTCCGGTAATGGAAGCATTGGCTTTGTCTTTCTCACGAACACTGATCACATCGCCTGGCTTCAGTTGGAAAGAAGGGATGTTCACCACCTCGCCATTCACTGTTACGTGTTTGTGGCTAACGAGCTGACGGGCGCCGGGACGGCTGGCAGCCATACCGAGACGGTAAACAGCGTTATCGAGACGTGCTTCGAGGAGCTTCATCAGGTTCTCACCTGTTGCACCTTTACGGCGTGCAGCCTCATCGAATGTTCTGCGGAATTGTTTTTCCAGTACACCGTAAGTGTATTTGGCTTTTTGCTTTTCTTTCAACTGCAGCGCATACTCACCGGGTGCTTTACGCTTCTTGGTAGGACCATGTTGTCCGGGAGGATTGCTGTTCTTGCTGAGATATTTGCCGTTGCCTAAGATAGGCTCGCCGAAAATGCGGCAGATTCTTGTTTTTGGACCAGTATAACGTGCCATAATTGTTAAATTGATTTTTTGATGACGGTCTCGCGATCAGTAAAAATCAATAAAAATGAATCGCAGACCCGGTTATAAAATAAGCTTTCAGCAATGGCAGAAAGATCCTGTCCGATTGCTGAAAGCCGGTATAAATACTAAACTCTTCTTTTCTTGGGAGGACGGCAACCGTTGTGTGGTAACGGCGTAACGTCTTTGATCATCACCACTTCGATGCCGCTTTGAGCGAGAGAGCGGATAGCTCCTTCACGACCAGCGCCGGGGCCCTGAACGTAAACATCAACTTTCTTCACGCCTGCATCGATGGCAGTTTTAGATGCATCAGCAGAAGCCATCTGAGCTGCATACGGAGTGTTCTTTTTGGAACCTCTGAAGCCCATTTTACCGGCGCTGCTCCAGGAGATAACCTGGCCTTGCTTGTTAGTGATGCTGATGATGAGGTTGTTGAACGTGGCGGAGATATGTGCATCGCCATAAGAGTCAACTTTAACCACTCTCTTCTTGGCAGCAGCTTTTGCGCCGCCCTTCTGATTTCCTTGTGCTTTAGCCATAAACTTAAAAAGGTAGTCTGTAAATTATTTAAAATGAACTCACCGAAATGAGCGGGACCAATCCTCCTGCCGACCCTTGCGATCCGGTACCGGTCCTCGTTTACGCTGCTCGTAAGAACAACAGGTCTGAATATGATGAAAGACGCAACTGGTAGCTGCGTCTCGTCAATCTATTTCTTAGCGGCCTTTTTCTTACCGGCAACTGTTTTACGTTTACCTTTTCTCGTACGGCTGTTTGTGCGTGTGCGTTGACCACGAACAGGCAGACCTTTACGATGGCGCAGTCCACGGTAGCAGGCAATATCAAGCAGACGCTTGATGCTCATCTGTACTTCAGAACGCAGTTGTCCTTCTACTTTGAACTCATTCGTAATGATGTTACGAATAGCATTCAGCTCATCATCATTCCACTGATTCACTTTCTTGCTTAAGTCGATCCCTGCTTTCTCAAGGATGTACTGGGAAGTAGAACGACCGATACCATAGATATAGGTAAGACCGATTTCTCCACGCTTATTTTTAGGTAAGTCTACACCGGCAATACGAGCCATATTAACTGTTTATTGTTTGTTGATAGTTTGATTCAATGCTGATTATCCCTGACGTTGCTTGAATCGGGGATTCTTTTTGTTGATCACGTACAGGCGACCTTTCCTTCTCACGATCTTGCAATCAGCGCTGCGTTTTTTAATTGATGCTCTAACTTTCATAACGTTTGTTTTTGATGCAACGGCTTTACAGCGTTACTTATTTATACCTGAAAATTATCCTTCCTCTTGACAGATCATACGGGCTCATTTCCACCCCTACTTTGTCGCCCGGAAGAATACGGATATAATTCATGCGCATCTTGCCGGAGATGGTGGCCAGGATCTCGTGGCCGTTTTCCAGTTTCACTTTGAACATTGCGTTCGACAGTGCTTCTGTAATTTGTCCATCTTGTTTGATTAAAGGTTGTTTGCCCATACACTTTTAAGGAGGCGCAAAGATAGGAATTTCAGCCAGAAATATGAAAAAAATAACAGAGCATTTTTTTCAGGCATTCTGTAACACCGGCTGAACAAGCCTTTGGGCCCCATTTTTATTGGAAAAAACCTAGGCAGGGTTGAGGTCTACCTTGGTCATTTGGTGATAATGGTTCTGTAATTCATGCACATTGATCGGCTCTCTCAGGCTCCGCCTGTCTTCCCTCCACCAGATCTCCATCGTGTTGAAATCACCCTCTTTAGGGATCATCACCCGGAAACTGTTCTTCATGTACTTGATGGCCCCATCGTCCAGGTTATGCCGGGTAAATCCCAGCTTAAACAGTTGATTTTCATCCAATGGCACCGGAAACAAATGGTCTGGCGTAAACCAGAATTCCTGAACATCGGTCTCCACCCCTACTTCCTTGTCTTCCCTGTTCAGTTCTGTAACAGTTCCGTCAATCATCTGGCCTTCATATTCGACCCTAACGATGTCTCCTGGTCTGAGCTCTGAAAGTTTGATCATAATGGCAGCAGTTTAAAGTGAAACCTAATTTACAAAACGCTGGTAATATAAAAAATTATCTTTCTGCGTTTTATAATCAGGGTTTCCACTTAAAAACCGGAATCTGCCAGTTTTTTATTAATGAAAAGGACCTCTTCATGGCTCAGCTTTACAGCCGCCGCTCTCGCATTCTGCACTGCCTGCTCCTCATTCCTTGCCCCTGCCAGCGCAATGGTGATTCCCGGCTGCCTGATGGTCCAGGCCAGCACCAGTTGTCCCAGGGTGGCGCTTTTCGCCTCAGCCAGCGGCCTGATCTCGTCCAGGAACTTATTTGTTTTGATGATATTCGCTTCGGTATAGAAACGGTTTCCCTCGCGGGTATCGCCTTCGCCGAACTGGTGGCCGGGTTTGATCTTGCCGGTCAGCAAGCCCCTTTGCAGCGGGCTGTAGGCGATGATCGATTTCTTATTGTCGATGCAGTAAGGCACCAGTTCTTTTTCAATGTCACGGTAGATCATGCTGTAGCTCACCTGATCGGAAGCGAGTTTAATGGTCTGCCCAGCTTCCTTCATCTGGCTGGTGTTATAATTACAAACACCGGCAGCCCTGATCTTTCCCTGCTTCACCAGGGTTTCCAACGCTTCCATTGTTTCGGAAATCGGCGTGGTCACGTCGGGCCAGTGCAACTGGTACAGATCGATATAATCTGTTTTCAGTCTGCGCAGGCATTGTTCTACTTCATAGATCACACTTTCTTTCGATGCCAGTTTATAGATATCGATCTCCTTTCCGTAATTGTCTTTGGAGTGCATCACAAAATCTCCCTTCTTCACATCCCAGCGCATGCCGAACTTTGTAAGGATCTGCACTTTATTACGGGGAATACCTTCGATGGCTTCAGCCACGATCTCTTCACTCACCCCCATTCCGTAAATGGGTGCTGTATCGATACTGGTAACGCCTTCATGGTAGGCGGCGCGAATGGCCTTCACGGCGTCCTGCCTGTCTGATCCGCCCCACATCCATCCGCCGATGGCCCATGCTCCAAAAGTGATTACCGATGCTTCAACCTCTGTTTCGCCTAATTTTCTATATTCCATTTGCTTCCGGATTTAAAAACGCAAAGGTAGGCAATACATAAAATATAGCAAGTTGTGGCAGTCGCTCGCCTCTGGCCTACGGTGTACCCA
>NZ_RCSU01000013.1 GCF_003991355.1 Pseudoflavitalea rhizosphaerae | reverse complement strand
AGAAGTCACTCGCCGGGAGGCGAGCGACTGCCAGCCCCTGCTTAATCATACTAATCGCATGAGATCACTGCTATTGCCTTTATTGTTATTCTCTATTTCCGCAATTGCTCAACCTTCGTTGACAGAAAAAAAATATTCATCGCTCGCAAGAAAAAATTTCCGGGAGACCAATGCACTCAATACTGTTGCGTTTGTGGAAAGCCGTTGGAGACTTGCGGGTAATACAGGTTTCAATGAAAGTATCCACCTCGTGGAGAAGCAATTGAAAGAAGCAGGTTATGAAAATGAATCTACTGCGCCTGCAGGTGCAAGGCTTACCTATCGTATCGAACGTCGCGCCATGAACCGGCCAGCATGGGAGCCCGTGGATGCAGAAGTGGTCATAGAAGGAGAATCCATGCCGTTATTGAGCTTCAAGACCAACCGAAATATGATCTCCATCAATTCCGCTTCCACTCCCGAAGGGGGTGTAACGGCGGACCTGGTGCTGGTCCAAAATGAAGAAGACTGGAAACAAGATCTGAAAGGAAAGATCGTAATGAGCAATACGGATGTGTCAGGCGTTTATGCAAAAGCAATAAAGGCCGGCGCACTGGGAGCGCTCGGTTATGCCATGCCCACCTACACGCAACCGGAAAAATATACACACTCTATTCAGTTTGGCTCTATCGGCTACAATAAGAACAACCCGGGCTGGGGGATACGTTTATCTTATGCAGCGCGGGAGCGCCTGAAAGCTGCACTGGCAAAGGGGCCTGTGAAATTGAAAGTGATGGTGAGAACTAAGATCTACGATTCGGAAGAGCTCACTATTGTTGCCGATGTGCATGGCTCGGAGAAGCCTGATGAAAGGTTCGTATTCAGTGCGCATGTGCAGGAACCCGGCGCCAATGACAATGCAACGGGTGTGGGCACACTGGCCGAAATGGCGAGAGTGACTGCTGCGCTTGTGCATTCCGGTGAGCTGGACCCGAAACGCAGTATCACATTTTTATGGGGCGATGAAATTGTTTCTACCCGCAGGTATATCCTGGAGGACTCAAACAGGGCCCGCGGAATTAAATGGGGATGTAGTCTCGATATGGTGGGAGAAGATACGGAAAAAACAGGCGGCAGCTTCCTGATTGAAAAAATGCCCGATCCTTCAGCAGTCTGGACGAGAGGGAATGATAAGCATTCCGAATGGGGCGGAAGTCCTTTACCTGAATCTGCTATCGTTCCCCATTATTTCAACGACCTTTTGCTAACGCGCTGCCTGAATGAAGCGGCGGATAATAACTGGGTGGTAAATACCAATCCATTTGAAGGCGGCAGTGATCATACGCCATTCCTCAATGCGAAAATACCCGGATTACTGATGTGGCATTTCACTGATGTGTTCTATCATACCGATGCTGACCGGTTCGATAAAGTTTCCGGTGAAACCATGAAACATGTAGGTGTAAGTGCGCTGGTTACTTCCTGGTTGCTCACCACAGCAGAAAATAATACCGCCATTGCTTTGGTGAACGACCTGAAGAACAGTGCTGTCAGGCGTTTGGGTACGGAGTTGGCGTTGGGGGAGGAAAATATCAAAAAAGGAAATGCAGTGGGTGATGAAGCGCATATCCTGAAAGTATGGCAGCAATATTATGTGAATGTGCTGGAGACGATGAAAGATATTCCGGTTGAAGGGGCATCTTCTGCATTGGATAACGCTATTGAACAAGCGAAGAGGGAAGTTCAAAATAAAAAATACCGGCTGCGATAGTTCACTGCCGGTATTGATGAAAGAAGCTTGATCTTAGGCAACAATCTTTCTGCCGCAACGATACAGTTTTACTTTTTTGTCGGGCGTAATAACTTGCGCCTCCAGAGTAAATCCTGCTTTACTCAGTATACAATCCAGGTTACTGTCTTCATCCAGTGAGAACAGCAGTCTTTCCACTTCTGTAAATGAAAAGAAGAAATCCTGGAAGGTCTGAAGGATGCCCAATGTCCATTCCTGATTGTTTTCTTTTTCAGGGTCCATGAGCAGTTGAAGGCGGTAATCGCCGGGTTTTGCTTCATAGTAGGCGCTGATATCATCCTGAATGGCGTGATGAATATCCACCTGTGCAGCAGCAGTTTCATTTACCTGAACAAAGAAAGATTGTACGGAGCTGGAATCGGCGATGCAATTGTAGGTTTCATTGAGATGGCGGATATGCGCGTCTTTTTTCATGAACCTTGTAAAACGCCATGGGAGCCAGTTGTAGATCACCGGCAGATCAGTTCCGAGGCATAACAGCCTCACTTTCACGGTGAGCTGATTCAATGGAAAGAACCTGGTGCACACGGGGTGCTGTTGAATTGCAGCATAGGAAACAGGTTTACATAGCATAGTCCGTCCGATTTCAAGGGGACTGCTGCTCATAGGATGTGCTTCGAAATAACCTGTTGTAGCCTCTGCGGCGAACGGGAAATTAAAGCTGGTTGACATTGCTATAGTTTTTAAGTATGCCCAACCAGAGCCTGAGCCAATTCTAGCGTTTAAGGATTACAATGGGTGCAAATTAATTTCAGAGGGAGTAGATCTGCCAATTAACGCGTCTTCTTCCACGTTAATTGGCTGTTGAAAGGTGATAAATCAGCGGTAAAGAATCTAATTTGAAGGTAGTTTAAATTACAAAATAACCCAAAGCATCTAAGCATAAATACACAAAAACCCTTACAAATTGCGGCTGGTATTGGGAAAAAACTCCGCATAAAATAACGCGTTTTCAAACCAATGTTCGAAATTTGATAACCTGCCTCTGCGCAGGGACCTTGTTACTAATCAGATATTATTACCATGCCATTAAGCCTACTATCCGAAATCACCGGACAGGTGACCCTGTCCCCATGTATGCCCACCATGCTGTGGGAATACAAATTACCAGATGCAAAATGCCTTGTTGCTTCAGGCCCCAATGGGCAATACCTCCTCCAGGAACTGAGCGGCAGCAATTATTCCATCTGGTATAACACTTATCAGTTACCACATCAGGACGCACTTACCATCACCGATGATCATCCCTTGATCAGGATCCCCTTCATGATCCGCAACAGTTTTCACTACCAGGCGAAAGGACTTCCGGACTGGTGGATGCATGAAAGCTCGTTCGCCATGTACTATAACGCAAAGGGGCAAACGCAATTGAGGTTCGATAAGGACCGGCTCTATTCCAGTTTCGAGCTTTGCATCACTCCGGCATTCCTGAAGCCCATGGCTGCTCACTTCCCGCTGGCTGCAGCTTTGCTGGACCGCGCAAGCAGCAATGGAGCTGCACTGGCAGGCAGCGCTCCGCTGGTTGCCACGCCCGCAATGATGGCCATCATCAAAGACATCCTTAACAATACGTACACAGGCCCGCTGCGTCAATTGTACCTGGATGCCAAAGTGAATGAATTGTTGCTGATGGCCCTGCACAGGACTATCAACTACAAAGTGCCTGCCGCTGTAAAACTCAGTGAAGCGGAAGTGGAAACCATTTATGAGATGAAAGCTTTTTTGTTGAAGCAGCTGGACAGGTCTTATTCCGTAGAGCAACTCGCCAAACGCCGGGGGCTTACTGCCCACAAGCTGAAACGCGGATTCCTCAAGATCTACGGTGCAGGTATATTTGAATACCTGCTGGAAGCGAGGATGGAACGCGCCGGCGCGCTATTACATGAAACGCATATACCCGTTGAGCAGATCGCGCGCCTCACCGGCTATAAGAACATGGCGAATTTCTCGGTAGTATTCAAAAAGTATTTTGGATTTCCGCCACGTTATTTCAGGGGGAAATAAAACCCGGATCAGCGCATCACCGTAACCGTTTTACCATCGATGGCAAAGCGGACGATATTCGTTTTTTCCAGGATCTTCAGCATTTCTGACAGCTGGATATTGCGGGGGAAAGTGGCCACAAAACGGGCATCGATATTGTCTTTGAAAACGATTTTTACATCGTACCACCTGGATAATTGCCGCATGATTCCCTGGATGGGCTCGTTCTGGAAAATGAATTTTCCTTCCCGCCAGGCCACGGTACTGCTGGTGTCTGGTGTATTGATGGCTACATCTCCTTTGTTGTTGTAATCAGCCTGCTGCCCGGGCTGTATCAGTTTTGCCTGGCCGGGCTGTGAGGCAGGAACGATGCGCACTTTGCCGTGTAATAATGTGGTCCTTACCGTGGCTTCATCATTATAGGCATTCACATTAAAACGGGTGCCCAGCACCTGTACTTCACCGGTAGTTCCTGCGGCCTGCTGTATATTCACGATGAACGGAATTTTTGTTTGCCCTTTTTTCACTTGCACCACATCAAAGAAAGCTTCTCCTGAAACGGTCACCCTGCGTTCACTGCCGGTGAAGGACAGTGGAAAACGGATGGAGGAAGCTGCATTCAGCCAAACCTTCGAGCCATCGGGCAATACAACGCGGTACTGGCCGCCTGATGGAGTGCTGATGGTATTAAATAGGTCAGCGCCTTTATTGGCTACTTTGGAAGTACTGTATTCCAGTTTGTCTTCCGCAGTTTTTTGAATTGTGGCTTCGCCTTCATCGGCGAGCAGTCCGTTTGCAGACTGGTCAAGCCGGATGGTACGGCCGTCTGCGAGTTGAAGGGTGGCTACATTGCCGCCCGGCGCAATATCATTCAGGTAACGATTGGCGGGATCATCCTTCGCCTGCAGTGGTGGCACATTTCTGAAAAAATAGTACCAGCTGCCAAGCGAAACAATAAACACTGCTGCTGCGGCAACAGCGATCCTCAGCCAACGCCTGCGGCTTTGTGCAGGTGCGGGCGTATCGAATGGGCCGGTATCCTGGTCCTGCGACTGATATTTATTGACGAATTTTTCGTACCCGGAATCAACGTCTATTTTATCCAGCTCTGCAATACCTTTCTTCACCCATTCTTCCTTATGTACAAACTGAAAGATATTATGACGTTGGTCTGAGGCAAGCCATTGTTCCAGTTCCGCTTTTTCATCAGCAGAAATATCTCCATCAAGGAATTTAGCTAACAGTTCTTCAATTCTATCGTTTGTCATTGGTATTTATTCGGTGGAAAAACGGCGGTCAGGCTTCTGTGCCCGGAAATGACTTTGTATTGGCAACATGCGTGGGTCAGCCTGGAATGATTGCATAAAAGCTGTGCCTGGCGCGGGTTGGGAAAGATCAGATGTCAAAGGAAAAACTCAATCGAAATTAGCAAAAACAATTGGAAAAAGGTGGAGTGCGGCATCAGATTCTTTTTAACCAGTATTCCTCTCAACAGGTTCAGTGCTTTTGCTTTCTGGTTCAGAATTGTTTGAGGTGAGAGTTCCAGCTCATCTGCAATTTGTCTGGTGGTCATTCCTTTACTAAAGATCAGTTTGAAAATCTTGCGGCATTGTGGAGGAAGTTGTTCTATTTCGTTATACACTTCCTGCAGGATCCTGGCGCGCAGCATTTCATCGTCGGCCTGCGCATCGTTATAATCCATCAGGTTTTGCAGCTGGTCCTGGGTTGTTTCATTACGCGCGGTCCTTCTTAGATAATCGAGACATTCATTCCTTGTTGTAATGTATAGAAAAGCTTTCACATCACGGTATGTGGGGAATTGCTCAATGCGCCCTGTAAGCTTGAAGAAAGAAGTGCCAACGATGTCTTCCGCCTCATGTTTGTTATTCACCAGTTTCTCGGCAAAATAGATGAGCGGTTTATATAACCGGTTGAACAGTTCTCTTACCGCCTCCGGCTGCCTTCTGCGCAGCGCAGCAATTAACGCCATATCCGATTTCATTAGGAAAGATAGTTTTAGGATGCTGTAATTCATTGCCCGGCAGGATATAACCAGCCGCATCGGAAATTCGGATAAGGAATATGCTAAGGTTTGTCAGTTTATCAACACAAAAAAAATCAGGTGTCCATCACAGTTATATTATGGCCTGAACCAATGGGCTGCACGATAGAAATTGGATTTAACGAAAAGGGCGGTGAATATTTGGTTGGGTCAGCGAACCGGCGGAAATGATGGGGATGAAAATAATCGAAAAAACCGAAAGGAAAAATAGAGTGGCATTTTTGGTGAATAAATTCTTTTTCAGATTCCCAATACTGTTTTGAGTTTAGCATAGCCAGTCTTACTTACGGGAACGGTCACGGGATTGGTGCCACCGGTATTGAGAACAGCCAGGTAACTTTCTTTCTCGTAGGCATCCAGTCTGGTGATAATCTGTACATTAACGATATAGGAACGATGGGTCCTCACAAACTGGCGGGGATCCAGTGTCTGCTCAAAATGCGTCATGGTCTTGTTCTTCAGGAACACGCCATCAGCAGTATGTACTTTCACATAATCATCATCAGCTTCCAGGTAGAGTACTTCATGAATGGGAATGATGCGGATCTTACTACCTGTTTTCACCACGATGCGCTGATTTTGCGGCGAACCTGTTGCGGCTTCCTGCAAAAGTGATTCGGTTTGTTCTTTTGAAGCGGTGGGTTGTTGCTGGTTTTGCTGATCGATCCATTTGCGGAGGGCCTTATCGAACCTTTCCTGGCTGAAAGGTTTCAGCAGGTAGTCCACAGCGTTATTCTCGAAGGCCTTGAGGGCATATTCATCAAAAGCGGTAGTAAAGATGATGGCTGGCGGATTGTCTATGAGTTCCAGCATTTCGAAGCCATTGATCTTGGGCATCTGCACATCCAGGAAAACCAGGTCCGGCTGGTGTTGCTGGATGGCTTTCACACCTTCGAAACCATCGTTACATTCCTGTACCACTGTGATCTCCGGGAATGCCTGGAGGTATTCGTTCACGATCATTCGCGCCAGGGGCTCATCGTCTATCAGTATTGCTTTGATCATAGCTGTGGAATTTTGATGGTAGTGATGAAGATATTATTGGCCGATGTGGTGCTCAGCAGGTCCTGACGCCCGAATAGCAGGTAAAGCCTTCTGCGTGCAGAATGGAGCCCAAAGCCGGTTCCCGACTGTGGCGCCGCCGTTGCCGGATCGAAAGGGTTTTGCACTGTCAGTGTGAGCATATTGTTTTGAATGGCGGCTTCGATCCTGATCTCCACTTCTCCGGTGGTGTCGTACAACCCGAATTTGATGGCATTCTCTACAACGGGCTGCAAAAGCATATGCGGGATCTGGAGTTCGCTGGTGTTGTCTGATTGTGTGATCACTGTCTGCAGGCGATGGCCGAACCTTACTTTTTCTATTTCGAGATACAGTTGCAGGTGTTTCAGTTCATCCGCGAGACTGATCCATTGTTGTTCTTCTTTTCTGAGTGTGCCGCGCAGGAAATCTGATAGTTGCTGGATCATCTTCCTGGCTTCGGCAGGCTTGAAGCTAACGAGGGCGCTGATGGAATTGAGGCTGTTGAAAAGAAAATGTGGTTGCAGTTGTTGTCTTAACTGGTAGAGCTCTGCATCACGTGCGATCTTTTCGGCATCTGCCCTTCTTTTTTCCTGGTCCTTTTGTTCTTCCAGTGTGTACCAGAGTTCAGACACAAGCGCTACGCCTCCGGTCATCAGCAGGGCGATGCTGAAGCGGACTCCTTTGGAATGCTCCAGTATTTCCATGTACTGCGGATCATCTCCCATGGTGGATTTGAGGATATAATAAGCGCCACACATGGTGAGGGCGCTCAGTGCGCTGCAGATGAGAAGGAGGTAAGGCAGCAATCCTTTTCTCGGCCGGTAATAATGCAGGTTGGCAATAAGAAGGAAGCAGCATACCAGCAAAACGGAGTTGTTGATGGCAGCATCGATGGAGCTGTCGTTCCAGCTGAGACCCCATTCATTCAGCACATAGGCATGCAGGGTGGTCCAGAGCAACCAGTTGCCCAGAACAATCAGCTTGTTCCGCCTTGATGCCAGAATGGATGCGGCCATTATTCAGATTTAGAATAGTTGCAGGATCTTATGAGTGATATTGTTCTGTATATGCGCAGCTTTGCGGTGCACCATTTCAGTGAACAGCTCTGCATTGTCGGTTTCCTGGATGCGGGAGTAAAGTTCAGCTCCGTCTATGAGGGCTGAAAGCTGGTAGAGTTCGCTCACGTTGATGAATTCCCATCTTACCATTTTTTCGTTCTCGTTCAGGAAGTCCTCTTCTTCCTGTGTACCGATGACAGTAGCCTTTTCGAAAGCGCTGGTTTCGTTTTCTGCTGAGATCAACCTGAGTTGTTCATCAAACTGCGCATGTTGATCTCCGTCAGTTCCGCAGCGTATCCGGTAAACGATCTTTGCGAGGTACCAGTTCATAAAATGGATTTAAAGGAAGATAAATTTGTTTAATAGCTTCTTATATCGAGCCCACCGAAAATGATGGTGCCGCGGATGATCAGTTTTTTGGTGGGATCTGTTGGAACAGAAATATTGCGTTTGTCGTCTATCCCGCCAAATACAGCTACGGCTTCTGAAGTGCTCACTTCCCAGTGGGAGGGCACCTGCAGTTTTACGCCACCGAAAAGGTGAACTACTTCGAGGATGATAGTGCCATTGAAATCGGCGTTCAGCAGGTTCACTTCACCCCCTCCGAAGATGGTAACGATCTCGCCACCACGAAAATTCTTGTTGTAAACAGTCTTCTTGATTCCTCCGAAAACTGCTATCAGTTCCAGATGCTGGTCTTCCGTGACAGGGCCGGAATCATCAGTAACAAAGCCATACTGTTTGTCTTCGTTCCTTCTTTTCCTGGAGAACCAGCTTCCTTTGGCGCCATATAGAACAATGAGTCCTACGGCGATGAAGGCTACAGGAAGTATGAAACGATAAACCTGTACATCGGGAAATAATCTGCTGATAAGGAAGAATGCACCAACTCCTGAAACAACCAGCCAGGAGAAGTCTCTGAATTTATTGGAGACGCCAATGGCAAGTCCGATCACGATGAGGCCCATGGGCCAGGAGATGATCCAGGAGGGGAAATCAACGCCGAGTGTGTTGAGTAACAGGATGGCTCCCACTGCCAACAGGATCAGCCCTGCCCACAAATTCTTTTTGTTTCTGGGTGGGTGCTGCTGATCCTGATTGCTGGCTGAATCCTGCTGTATACTGTCCATTTGCTTATTTTTCAACAAATCTACAGTCAGGGATGCGTACCAGCAAGCTTTGGCCTGCTATTGGCGTTCGGGTTCCGGTGAATGCCGGAAAATGGTCGGTGAAATTTCTTTATTGCCTGCTTTGCGAGAGTTTGCTGCGGATGCGGCTCAGCGTTTCCAGTGTCATTCCCAGGTAGGAGGCGATGAATTTTAGGGGAACACGGTTCAGCAGCTGGCTCTTGGTGGCAATGAAATGTTTGTATTTGGAAGTGGCTTCTGTGAGGCGTGCAATGAAGGCGCGCTCTTCCGCATCGCGATAATATTTCTCATAGATCTTCCTGCCAACGATATTGGCTTCCGGAAAATTCTCGTAGAGATATTGCAGGTCATCATAGTGAAGTCCTGTAAGTTCGCAATCTTCGATGGCCTGCACATTCTCTGCTGTGATCTGTTGCAGTTGAAAACTGGCGATGGCCGAAACGAATTCGCCTTCACCTGTGATCCAGGTGGTGATATCTTTGATACCATCTTTCACATAACCACGGAGAATTCCTTTTCGAACAAAGTAAAGGTGGGAGCAGACTTCACCGGATGTGAACAACATTTCGTTCTTGCGTAACCGGTGGGCAAAGCTTTTCTGGTTCACATACGCCTGTGCATCCGCGCTGATTGGGTTCAATACTTTCGCAACGGTCACTATGGGAGATTCAGGCATAGTGGTTCTGGACATCCACTGTTCGGCTGGCTGATTGTGTAAAGGCATACTACGATCTATAAATGTTTAGGTTGGGGGTTCACAAAAACATAGGTTCCTGATCAGGGATTACGGTAGTTCATCTAATCTTCCAGAGGACAGTGAGATACTAGTTGACCCGAATTGGGTAATTAAAGATAGCAAAAAGAATCACTTGTAATGAAAGTTATTTGTATAAATAAGTGATTTCCTTTACTGTATTAATGCAAACTGGTCACCATCAAAAATACCCAGATCACTTAGTTTCAGATGTGGGATCACCAGTAATGCCATAAAACTTAAGGTCATGTAAGGAGCGGATAATGGAGTACCCAAACTCTTGGCAAGATGGTCCATAGCGGTGTATTTGGTGGCTACATTGAAGCCATCATCAGCGCTCATCAGGCCTGCGATCCCGAGCGGAAGGAGGTGTGTTTCAAGGGTATTGTGATGAAAACTGCTGTCTTTGAAGCGGACGATGCAACTGATGCCGCCCTGTGTGGCGATCACTGCATTTACGGCCATGCAGATGGCTTCATCATCTGTTCCAACGGCTACGATATTATGACTGTCGTGCGCCACCGAAGATCCGATAGCGCCGTTCTTCAATCCGAAATTTTTAATGAAAGCCCGGGCGGCCGGCTTCCCGTGATTGTACCTGTTCACCACTACTATTTTCAGCAGGTCGCGGTCCTGGTCGGATACCATCATCCCGTCTTTGACCGTTGGCGCCATGTTCAGCCGGTTGGTGATCAGCTGCCCGTCCAGCGCTTCGATCACGGGTATGGTAGCTTCCCCATTGTAAGGGATCTTGAAATAGGAGATCCTTTTCGGTTCTGCATGGAAGTTATTGATGGGCTGAATGGCTTGTCTTGCTATCAGCGACACACCTTTATCAGCTACCAGCTTTCCATCTATATAAGTGCTGATCACTTTGAACTGTTGCAGATCTTTCACGAGAATACAATCCGCAGGGTCGCCTTCGCGCAGCAAACCTGTATTCAATCCGTAATGCACGGCAGGATTGATGCAGGCAGCTTTCAGCACTTTGAAAACATCGATGCCTCTTGCCACTGCTCTTGCGCAAAGCTGATTAATATGACCTTCAACCAGGCTGTCGGGATGCTTGTCGTCACTGCAGAACATCATATTATCTGCATGATCGTGCATGAGATCGATCAGTGCTTCAAAATTCCTGGCAGCGCTTCCTTCACGAATGAGCACCTTCATGCCGAGCGATAATTTCTCTCCGGCTTCTTCACGGGTGAAACATTCATGGTCTGTACTGATGCCGGCGGCGATATATTGTTGCAGCGCTTCCCCACGAAGTCCGGGAGCATGTCCGTCAACAGGTTTGCCAAGCCTGTGGGCCGCTTCGATCTTTTCCATCACTTCCGGGTCCCTGTGCAATACTCCCGGAAAGTTCATCATCTCACTCAGGTATTTTACCGCATCTTTTTGTAGTAATGCTTCTACTTCTTTTGCATCCAGGCTGGCTCCTGCGGTTTCAAACCTGGTGGCAGGCACGCAGCTCGGGGCACCGAAATAGAATTTGAAAGGCACCGTATTGCCATTTTCGATCATGAATTCAACACCCTTCATACCACAGACATTGGCAATTTCATGGGGATCGCTGACGGTAGCAACTGTGCCATGCAATACGGCGATCCTCGCAAATTCCGAGGGCACCAGCATGGAACTTTCAATATGTACATGACTGTCTATGAAGCCGGGAAGTAAGAAAGGAGGTGATTCGCCTGGCCAGGAAGCTGCCAGTTGATCAGGGCTGATCTCACGGATGAATGCGATCTTTCCATCCGCGATGAAAACCTCGGCTGGATAGATCTTTTCCCCTGTGATGTCTACTAAGTTCGCCTGTATCGTGTGGCTGGCCATAACGAAATGATCTTGCTAATATAGTTAAAAATCATTCGGGGGGATACACCTTCCCGTTCAATATTTAATAATCTGATCCCGAATCAGTAAGTTGCAATCCTAATTCCTAAAACACAATTCATAACGAATATGAGTAACCGAAAAATACTGTTATTGATTGGGTTCTCGTTGCTGATGGTGGCAGCCTCAGCGCAGCAGGTGATCGTGAACAATGTAGGAAAAGATCCTTTCAATGGCAAGGCTACCGAAGTGGTTTTTAAGGGAAAGGACGGACAATGGGTGTTTACACCCTATGGCAACCTGGTGATCAAAAGCACCTACCGCCCATCGGATTATAACCGTAACGAGCTGATGAGCAATGCAGTGATCGGTAATCCGCAACCCACGCAAACCAAAATTACTGTTGCCAACTCACAGACCATCGAGTTCGGGAACGGGCTCAGCGTGGTAATTCAGCGGGACAAGCTCTATTTCCGGCAGGGCAGGGAAATAAAAGTGAAGAACGCAACTTATTTTGCGCAGGACAATAACCGCGGTTTCCGTTTCATGCTCAGCGATGGTGAACGCTGGCTGGGGGGCGGTGAGCGCGCCATTCCGATGGACCGCCGCGGCTACAGGATCAACCTGTACAACAGTCCCTCCTATGGTTATGGGCTGGGGGCGGAGAACCTCAATTTTTCTGTGCCCATCCTGATTTCTTCCAATGGCTATGCACTTTTCTTCGATAATCCTTCCAAAGGTTATTTTGATATTGGCCTCACTGATAAAACCACGCTGGAAGCAGGTTTCGTGAGCGGCGAACTCAACTTCTACGTAGTGTTCGGCAGGAACCTGGATGAGATCATGTTCAATTATACTTCTATCACCGGAAGACAACCCCTGCCACCACGTTGGGCCCTGGGCAATTTTATGTCGCGATTCGGATACCGTAGCGAAGAACAGGTGAAAGACATTGTATCAAAAATGCAGGCTGCAAAATTTCCTGTCGATGGTCTCATTTTCGATCTTTTCTGGTTCGGAGATGATATCAAAGGAACACTCGGCAATTTCGATTGGGTAAACACCAACAAATGGCCAGACCCTAAAAACATGCTCACACAATTCCGTCAGCAGCATATCAGGAGCGTTCTGATCACAGAACCATTCTTTCTGAAAGGTACACGCAATTATGCAGAAGCCACACCTTTCCTGGCAACGGATGCAAGTGGAAAGCCATTCACATACCAGGACCTTTATTTTGGAGAAGGCGGACTGATAGATATTTTCAGAAAGCCGGCGCGCGAGTTCATGTGGAAGCTGTACAAAAAGCAGGTAGCCAATGGCGTTAGTGGATGGTGGAGCGATCTGGGCGAACCGGAAAAGCATCCCAATTCCATCATGCATAACCTGAAAGACCAGGGTATCAACAGACCCGTTAGTGCCGATGAGGTCCATAATCTCTACGGCCATCAGTGGAGTGCGATGCTGTATGAAAAATACCGCGATGATTATCCTGATCAACGGCTCTTCCATCTCAACCGCGCAGGATTTGCCGGGAGCCAGCGTTACAGCGTGTTTCCCTGGACAGGCGATGTAGCCCGCAGCTGGAGCGGCCTCAAGGCGCAATGGCCTGTGATGATGGGCATGAGCCTCAGCGGACTTCCCTATGTGCATTCCGATGCCGGTGGATTTGCCATGGCGGAAAAAGCAGATGCAGAATTGTATACCAGGTGGTTGCAGTTCGCTGCATTCACGCCTGTATTCCGGCCCCATGGAACGGCGCTGGAAGATTATGATAAAACTGTAAAGAGCATTCCGTCTGAACCGGTATTCTGGGATGCGAACACTCAGGAAATCGTAAAAAAGTATATCCGTCTCCGTTATGAACTATTACCTTATAATTATTCACTTACCTACGAACAGGCAGCAAAAGGAAAACCATTGATGCGTCCTTTGTATTATTATGATTACAGCGATCCTGAAACATTCAATGCCACCGATCAATATTTCTGGGGCGACAATCTGCTGGTAGCGCCTGTGATGACGGAATCCGCCACTTCCAGGAAAGTATACCTGCCGGAAGGACAATGGTATCGTTTCTCCGATAGCAAATTACTGGAAGGACGGCAATGGCTTGATCAAAATGCGGGGATCGATTATATGCCGCTCTATGCGAAGGCAGGCAGCTTCATTCCCGTTTGGCAAACCGATTCCGTGATACGCAATACAGCCACTTATGATTCCAAAAATATCAGCCTGATCTATTATCCCTCGGCAACATCATCTTCCTATATCTGGTACGATGATGATGGCGTGGAGCCACGCACACTGGAACGGGCAGAATATGAATTGATCACTTTTTCCGGGGCAACCCGTGGAAATATGATCAGTATCGAACTGAAAACAAACAATCCTGCGGCTTACAAACGCAAACAGGTTCGCAGTTTCACGATCCTGGTGCCGGGTGCAACCATCAAAGATGTATTGGTGAACGGCAAGCCCGGTAAAGTGGTGGCGGCAAAGCCGGTTATGCTGGCAACAGGACAGTTTTCCGCAGCCACCATCGTTTTCGATGGCAAGCCTGCAACAGTGGAGATCAAATTGTAATTGAAAAGATTTTATCTTCGCCCCCCGGAACGGCTGCTAAAACTTAAAAAAATTGCCATTATGCAAGTATGGAAAGATTACCAGGAAAAGAACAAAGATCGTTTCCTCGATGAACTCAAAGATCTGTTGCGCATCCCCAGTATCAGCGCCAACAGCGCCAATAAAGAAGACATGCGCAAATGCGCGGACGCCGTAAAACAACGACTCCTGGAAGCAGGCGCCGATAAGGCGGAAGTGATGGAAACAGCCGGCCATCCGGTTGTGTACGGAGAAAAGATAATCGATCCCTCCAAACCTACAGTGCTGGTGTATGGTCACTATGACGTTCAACCGCCAGATCCGCTGAACCTCTGGACCAGCGGGCCTTTTGAGCCGGTAGTGAAAGACGGAAAACTCTATGCGCGCGGCTCCGCCGACGATAAAGGCCAGGTGTACATGCACGTGAAGGCGCTGGAGATCATGAACAAAACAAATTCCCAACCCACTAATATCAAGTTCCTCATCGAAGGAGAAGAAGAAGTGGGATCACCCAATCTCGAAAAGTTTGTTGCCGATCACAAAGACCTGTTGAAATGCGATGTGATCCTGATCAGCGATAGCGCCATGATCTCCCTGGATACGCCATCCATGGATATCGGTATGCGCGGTCTCGCTTATATCCAGGTGGAAGTGACCGGTCCCAACCGTGATCTCCATTCCGGTGTTTACGGCGGCGCTGTTGCCAACCCCATCACTATGCTGGCCAGGATGATCGCCAGCTGTCATGATGAGAACAATCATATTACCATCCCCGGATTTTATGATGATGTGATCAATGTGTCTGACGATGAAAGGAAGATGCTGGGTCAGGCTCCTTACAATGAGAATGAATACAAAGCCGACCTCGGCGTACAATCACTCTGGGGTGAAAAAGGTTTCTCCACCAATGAGCGCACCGGTATCCGTCCAACGCTTGAGCTGAATGGTATCTGGGGTGGCTATACCCAGGAAGGAGCAAAAACGGTATTGCCTTCGAAAGCCTATGCAAAAATTTCTGCGCGTTTGGTCCCCAATCAAAGCTCAGAAAAGATCACTGCGATGATGCTGGAGCATTTTAAAAAGATCGCTCCGGAAGGCGTTACCGTGAAAGCAGAGAACCTGCATGGTGGCGAACCTTATATGACCCCGATCGGATCGAAAGGTTACCAGGCAGCAAGCCAGGCTTACGAAACTACATTCGGTAAGAAACCCATTCCTGTTCGCGGTGGCGGAAGTATTCCTATCTGTACCACGCTGGAAAGGGAACTGGGTGTGAAGATCGTGTTCATGGGCTTTGGTCTGGACAGCGATAACCTGCACTCTCCCAATGAGAAATTCGATCTGGCCAATTTCTACAAGGGCATCGAAACGATCCCATATTTCCACCAGTTCTACGCGCAGCAATAAGCCGTAACTTTGGAACATGGCTGAAAAAGAGAAATTACGAATCGATAAATATTTATGGTCGATCCGTTTGTTCAAAACACGCACGCTGGCAACCGAAGCCTGCGACGGAGGGAAAGTGAAATGGAATGATAACAATGTAAAGCCTTCCAAATCCGTGAACATCGGAGAGATCTATGAAGTTAAAACAGCAGCCCGGAGATGGACCGTAAAGGTCACCGGGCTGCTGCATAACCGTGTTGCACACACGGAAGCGATCAAATTCTACGAAGACCTCACCCCGCCTGAAGAACTGGAACGCCTGCAATTCCAGGCCGCCAGCTTCCATACCGGCAAACGCCTCAGCAAAGTGGGGCGCCCCACCAAAAAACAAAGAAGGGATATTGAAGGATTCATGGACGAAGATGGAGCAGGGGGAGAAGATTAATCTCGCAGTGGCCTGTCGCTCGCGTCCCCGCGAGTGACTTCTATTTCGTCGCCTCCCGGCGACGCAANGTCCCCGCGAGTGACTTCTATTTCGTCGCCTCCCGGCGACGCAATGTTCGCCGGAGGCGAACAAATATTCCTCACTCGCCGGAGGCGAGCGAGTGAGCATCCTGATTGTTCATCATCTGCCTTATCTTTGCGCCATGCGTATCGATATTATTTCTGTTGTGCCCGAATTACTGGAGAGCCCGCTTTCCCATTCCATCATGAAAAGAGCCCGGGATAAGGGATTGCTGGAAGTTCATGTTCATCACCTGCGTCAATGGGCAGTGAATGAATACGGACAGGTAGACGATTACCAGTATGGAGGAGGAGCAGGAATGGTAATGATGCCCGAACCCCTCGCCAATGCCATCGAAACCCTGCAAAAAGACAGGACATATGATGAGATCATTTATGTAACGCCCGATGGTCCGCGCTTTGATCAATCCACCGCCAATCAACTCTCGCTGAAAGGCAATCTCATTATCATCTGCGGACATTACAAGGGTATCGATGAACGCATCCGCCAACATTTTGTAACGAAGGAGATCTCTATCGGCGATTATGTGCTGAGTGGAGGTGAACTGGCTGCGGCTGTGATCGTTGATGCAGTTGGAAGATTATTGCCTGGTGTGCTCAATGATGAAACTTCTGCGCTGATGGATTCTTTTCAGGATAACTTACTGGCTCCTCCCGTGTATACCCGGCCATCGGATTTCCGCGGCTGGAAGGTCCCTGACATCCTCATGAGCGGCGACCCCCTGAAGATCGCCGACTGGCGTTATGAACAGGCCGTTCAGCGTACTAAAGACAGAAGGCCTGATCTGCACAGTGATCAGTAAGTTATCGATGTGATTTTTTTTGAATGCACTTCCTGTTGATCAGTACTCTGCTAAAATGTAAATCAGCAGGTAAATGGTCAGGGTCATCAACAGACCTACTACGATTGTTTTCTTCATAAGAACGGATTTAAGTGTTCTTATAATTGCATGTACCGTGCCAAAGGGAAGTTTATCCACATAGGAAAAATACAGGGGAGATTACGAAAGGTGCCGAGAAAGAAACTAAGTTCAATCGCCAATGTTTTCAGTGAATCATTTCAACTTTGCTATTGTCTGTATTCTTCTGTGCCGGTCAAAATTGCCTGGAGCCCTTTTCCCAGGTTGCTTCAATTCTTACCCGACTTCTAAATTCTTGTAAAACACCAGGTATGATCTCTGATTTCATGTTCGGATAATTAGTTTGTTCGTAAAATACGAACAAGAAAAAATACCGAACAAATTCGATATTGAAAAGCTCTTTTTCTAAGACTTTCCTGGATATTTCCACATGACCAATCAATGCGGATTGTCAGATATTGTTGACACTAAAGAACATCCAGCGAATGCTTCCTGTCGCTCAGCAAATTCTTCAGGTCCCACTGTACTCTTGAAATAAACTCCTGCTTTCGCACGGTGCATTCAAACCGCTGACAGATACTGCAACTGAAATCCATGCAACCATCAACATGTACATTCATCTCGATACTATCCCCAAACTCACGCCGGATCAGACTTGTAAGCTCATCCACTTCCTGGTGTGCTTCATTCACATTAAAGTACCAGGGAACTGTGAGATGGCAATCGATATGTAGTTGTCCACCGTACTTGATCACACGAAGATTGTGCAGGTCTATCCAATTTGTACGACGGTTGGCATTGAGTACTTCCACCATTTTTTGCAGCAATTCTTTATCGGCCTCATCCATAATTCCTGCGAGTGATTTGCGAAGAATACCATAACCGGTATACAAGATGATCACCGCAATCAAAATGGCCATGATACTATCCAGCCAGGTCAATCCCGTGAACCTGATCAGGATCAATCCAATGATGATAGCGAATGTAGACCAGGTATCTGATTGCAGATGTTTACCGCTAGCGATGAGTGCTAGTGAGTTGTTCTTTTTACCTCTTTTGATACTGATGCTGCCCACCACAAAATTGATGAGGGCGGTAATGGCTACGAGAATAATGCCGCTGTCGAGTTTGGCAAGTACACGCGGATGAATAAAGCTCACAACTGATTCATAAATGATGATCAGTCCTGCGATCAATATGAGGGTCCCCTCCACGGCAGCTGATAAAAACTCCGCTTTACCATGACCGTAAGGATGGTCTTCATCCCTTGGTTTGGCGGCTACATACAAGCTGTATAATCCGATAAAGCCTGCGATCACATTCACGGTGCTTTCCAGTGCATCCGTAAGGATGGCAACTGAGTGCGTAAGGAAGTACGCAACAATTTTCAACAGGAAGAGAATCACAGCAACGGTTACAACCCACCGTTGGGTGCGGAGATTTTCGAGGCCGGTATTCAAAGCAAGCGATTTGCATAAAAGTACAAAGATTATCTTTGTAGAAACAGCAACTGTGGAACTGATACCAGCCATTGTAGAAGAATACGCAGCAAAATACACATCTCCTGAAGATGAACTGTTGCATGGGATCAATACAGAAACCTACGCCTCACATGCACAACCGCATATGTTGAGCGGTCATGTGCAGGGGCAGTTCCTGAGCATGATAAGCCAGATGTTGCAGCCGCGCCGTATACTGGAGATCGGAACTTTTACCGGTTATAGCGCCCTCTGCCTTGCAAAAGGCTTGTTAAAAGACGGCCTGTTGCACACAATTGAGCTCAGAGAGGCCGATGGAGCTGTGTCCCAGGCAAATTTCAATAGGTCAAATGACCGTGAAAAGATAATTTTGCACGTCGGGAATGCGTTACAGATCATACCCACCCTGCAGGAAACCTGGGACCTCGTGTTCATAGATGCAGATAAGGTTTCCTACATGGAATATTTCAACCTGGTTTTGCCTGCTGTAAGACCTGGTGGTGTGATACTGGCTGATAATGTCCTGTTCCATGGACAAGTACTGGAAGAGCCGGTAACAACAAAGAATGGCAAAGCCATGCAGCGCTTCAACGAAATGGTGCTGCAGGACGAAAGAGTGGAGCAGGTGCTGCTCACCATTAGAGATGGTTTACTCATGATCCGTAAAAAATAAAAAGGAATGCTGAAACGCTTATTGATTGTATTGCCGTTGCTGGCAACACTTTGTGTAAAGGCTCAGAAGAGCGCTGACATCCTGAATTATATCAACACCTACAAGGAAATGGCCATCCAGGAAATGGTGAGGACCGGTGTTCCTGCTTCCATCAAACTGGCGCAGGGCATTCATGAGACCATGGCCGGCAAGAGTCCGCTGGTGATGAAGTCCAACAACCATTTCGGCATCAAGTGCAAGAACACCTGGCAGGGTAAGAAGGTATATCATGATGATGATGCCCGCGGCGAATGTTTCCGTTCCTACTCAAGCGCCAGCGATTCCTACCTGGACCATTCCAATTTTCTTAAGAACAGTTCCCGCTACGCTTTCCTCTTTCAACTCGATCCCACAGATTATAAAGGCTGGGCATACGGTCTCAAAAAAGCCGGTTATGCTACCAATATCAAATACTCACAACTCCTCATCAGGCTGATCGAAGACTATAACCTGCAAGACTATTCGCTGATCGCATTGGGCAAACTGAAAAGACCGGACTTGATCCTGGCCAGCAACAAGCCTGAGATCGGTGAGCCGGTTGCTGTTGAAATGGTGCCTGCTGTTGTTGTGGAAACAAAGCCGGCCGTAGCAATGGCTCCGGTTGAACTCCTGTATCCTGAAGGGGAATTCAAGATCAATGATACCCGCGTTATTTATGCAAAGAGCGGCAGCTCCTTACTGGCCGTTGCCAAACAATATGATATCTCACTTCGTCGCCTGTTAGACTTCAACGATATGGAAAAGGAAGATGTGATCACTGAAGACCAGTTGCTCTACCTGCAACGCAAAAGAAAGACCGGTGTAGGTGAAGTACATGTGGTGCAGGAAGGTGAAACACTCTACGATATTTGTCAGACTGAAGGTATCCGTTTGGAGGCCATGCTGAAATACAATCACCTGAAAGAAGATGATGTGCCCGGCATCGGCGAACGTATCTACCTGCGCTCTTCTGCACCTGCAAGGCCCAGGCTGGCAACAGAACCAGCACTTGCGGCGGTGGTGAGAACCACGGCAGACAGCAGGCCTGCCATGACCAATATGTTCACACATGTGGTGCAAACCAAAGAAACCCTGTACAGCATCGCTAAGAAATACAGTGTAACAGTTGAAAAGATCCAGGAGTGGAACAGACTCCAGGGTGTTGATCTGAAGATCGGCCAATCGCTTGTCATTTATCAATAACTGATTCTATGAGCACCATCCGTGTACATGATAAGTCATTTGAACCATACCTGACTGCTGAAGTGATCAAAAAACGTATCCGTGAAATTGCAGCAGACCTGAACAGGGACTATGCAGGAAAACGACCTGTATTCATCGCGATCCTCAATGGCTCATTCATTTTTGCCGCTGACCTTTTCAAGGAGCTTTCGGTAGATGTGGAAGTCTGCTTCATCAAGCTGGCTTCGTATAAGGGTACGCGTTCTACAGGTCAGGTACTCACCGCAATTGGCCTCGATACAGATATATTCGGAAGGGATGTGGTGGTGGTCGAAGATATTGTGGATACCGGCAAAACCCTGAGCGAATTCCTCCCCCAGTTACACCACCAGCAGCCATCTTCCTTAAAGATCGTAGCTTTGCTTCACAAGCCTGAGGCTACCGTTTTTCCAATCCCCATCGATTACATCGGATTTGCTATTCCCAACAAGTTTGTAGTGGGCTATGGCCTTGATTATGACGGGCTGGGAAGAAATATCCCGGAGATCTACAAGCTCGCAGAATAATATTCCGGCTTCCGTACACTTGCAGGAAACCAAAGGATATGGTATTTTTCAACCCAAAATTACCTGTTGAGAATTGCTTGTGTAATACTGCTGTTTACCCTGATGTTTGCCACTGCTTCCGCCCAATTTTACCTGCGCGGTGAGATCAGAGACGAAAAAGGCAATGCTTTGTCCAATGCGAAATTGAAACTGCAATCCAGTAACCTGCTCTATTACTCAGGCGTTAAAGGCTCCTTTGGTATCGTCAGTTCCAAAGAAACTGATTCATTATTCATTTCACTGGATGGCTACCAGGACCTGGCCATTAAAGTGGAAGCGGGCCATTATCATATCGTTTCTCTTAAAATGTTGTATTCCGCTGCACACCTGCAACGTAACAAACTGGTGAGCCTTACGCGGAATATGCAGCCGGAAGAAAGAAAGAAATACTTATTCAGCGGGGAAACCTACAGTACCCTGGTGGAAAATGAATTTGTACAGGCGAGAAAATATCCGGAAACCGGGTTCGCGATTCATGCTGACCGCGCCGCCTACAGCAATATCCGTCGCTTTCTGAATATGCATACCACGGTACCGCCCGATGCTGTGCGCACGGAGGAGTTGCTGAATTATTTCAATTTCGACGCATCCCCGCTGGACAAGGACAGTATCTTCGGTTTTCGGTCATACATCTCCGATTGCCCGTGGAATGCACAGCATCAATTGTTATATCTGAATATCGCTTCGCGAAAAATAGACAGTTCTGAGATCCCTCCTTCCAATCTCGTTTTTTTGGTGGATGTTTCGGGTTCGATGGATATGCCCAATCGCTTGCCGTTGTTGAAGTCTTCTTTCAAATTGCTGGTGGATAATCTTCGTAATACAGACACCGTGTCGATTGTCGTTTATGGGAGCACGGTAGGTGTGTGGCTGACGCCCACCAGCGGGGCCGACAAAGTGAAGATCAGGAAATCGATAGAAGAACTGTATCCCGGAGGTTCAACACCCGGCGAATCCGGTATCAGAACTGCCTACAGGCTGGCAAAAAGCCAGTTCATCAAAGGCGGTAACAATCGCGTGATACTGGCTACAGACGGGGATTTCAACGTAGGACAAAGCAGTGAGGACGAACTGGAAAAACTGATCACCCAGCACCAGGAATCAGGGATCTACCTGACCTGTCTGGGGGTGGGTATGGGCAATTATAAAGACTCCAAACTGGAAGTGCTGGCCAAGAAGGGCAATGGCAATTTCGCTTATCTCGATAACGAACATGAGGCGGAGAAGGTATTGGTGCGCGAGCTGACACAGACCTTGTTCACGGTAGCGGATGATGCTTATCTCAATATCCGTTTCAATTCATCGGTGGTGCGTGAATACAGGCTGATCGGTTTCGATAACAAGGCGAAGGCATTGGCAGATTCACTGAATGAAGTGGAAGGCGGGGAAGTGGGGCCGGGCCATTCGCTGCTGGTATTGTTCGAAATCGAACCGGTAGGGCAGGCGGGGCCTGAAGCTTATCCCGCGGATGAACCGGTGGCAAATCTCTGTATCAATTTCAGAAAACCCAATGAGTCACTGCGACGCATAACCGAATACCAGGTAGAAGCGAACTACTCAGAATTTACTGTACTGCCCAAATGTTACCAGTTCGCAACTTCGGTGGTGATGTTTGCCTCTTTGCTGAAGCAATCGAAATTCTCTCATCAGTTTGGCTGGAACGATGTGATCATCATGGCTGATGAAGCGCATCGCAAGGGAGATTATGTGCAGGAGGAGTTCATAGCGATGGTGCAGAAAGCGAAGAAGATCTATGGGAAGATGCGGAAGCGGAAGAATAAAAAATAATTAGCGTGTCGCCAGTCGCTCGCCTCCGGCGAGTGACTCATATTTGTTCGCCTCCGGCGAACACTGTGTCGCCGGAGGCGACAAAATAAACCTCACTCGCCGGAGGCGAGCGAGTGAGCCCTCCGCGATTGCGTGATGCAGTCGCGGAGGGAACTTTTTTAAGAGAACATCTCTCTCACTTTATCAAAGAAATTCTTATCGGTCTTATCAGGCTGTGGTTGGAAATTGGGTGAATGACTCAATTTCTCCAGCATGGCTTTTTCTTCAGATGTGAGGTGTTGTGGGGTCCACACGTTCACATAGATCAGCTGATCGCCTTTTTCATAGCTGTTCACAGCGGGGAAACCTTTGCCTTTGAGGCGGAAGATCTTGCCGCTTTGTGTACCTGCGGGGATCTTGATCTTGGCGCGCCCGTCGATGGTGGGCACTTCCACGTTTGTACCGAATGCGGCGTCCGGGAAGGAGATATGGAGCTCGTATGCAACATTGAGACCATCGCGGTGCAGTTCCTTATGTTGTTCCTCTTCGATAAGGATGATCAGATCGCCGGGAGGGCCGCCGCGTTCGCCGGCATTACCTTTGCCGCCAACACTTAGCTGCATGCCTTCCATAACGCCTGCAGGGATATCGATGCTCACAGTTTCTTCGCCATATACTCTCCCTTCACCTTTACAGCTTCCGCATTTGGCGGTGATCACATGTCCTTCACCGTTACAGGTAGGACAGGTGGTAACTGTCTGCATCTGTCCGAGGAAAGTATTGGTGACCTTGCGTACCTGGCCGCTTCCGCCGCAGGTGCCGCAGGTTTGAGTACTGTTCTTGTCTTTTGCTCCGGAGCCGCTGCAGGTGCTGCAGACAACATATTTCTTTACCTTGATCTGCTTGTTCACACCTTTGGCGATCTCTTCGTAGGTGAGCTTGAGTTTGATACGGAGATTGCTGCCGCGAACGCCACGCTGGCGCTGGCCGCCTCTTCTTCCGCCACCACCGCCGCCGAAGAAATTCCCGAAGATATCGTCGCCGAAAATATCGCCGAACTGACTGAAGATATCGTCCATATTCTGGCCGCCACCAAATCCGCGACCATTGCCGTTCACACCTGCATGACCGAAGCGGTCGTACTGTGAACGTTTATCCTGATCGCTCAGGACTTCGTAGGCTTCAGCGGCTTCCTTGAACTTTTCCTCAGCGGCTTTATCGCCGGGGTTCCGGTCAGGGTGATATTGCATGGCCACCTTCCGGTAGGCCTTTTTGATCTCATCCTGGGAGGCCCCTTTGGATACGCCCAGTATTTCGTAATAGTCTCTTTTCATAGAAAACCAATGGGGTATTATTTTCCTACAACCACTTTTGCAAACCGGATGATCTTATCATTCAGGTAATAGCCCCTGGTCACTTCGTCCACCACTTTTCCTGCGAGTTCAGGAGCAGGTGCGGGGATTTCTGTAATGGCTTCGTGGAATTCGGGGTTAAATTCGGTTCCGATGGTCTGCATAGGCTTAAGGCCTTTTGCAGCCAGTGTATTGCGTAATTTGGCAAATACCAGTTGTACGCCTTCACGGATAGCGGGATTGTCTTCCTGTGTTTCCAGGGTTTTCTCTGCGCGGTCGCAGTCATCGAGTACATCCAGGAGCGATACGATCACATCCTTTCCGGCTGTCTGGATCAGTTCAAGTTTTTCCCTGGAAGTCCTTCTTCTGAAATTGTCGAATTCGGCTGCCTGACGGATGTATTTGTCTTTCAGTTCACCTACTTCCTGCTGCAATTTTTCCACTTCTGAAGCACCTTCATTGGTGTCTTCCGTGTTGAAGTCGGGAATGTTGGCATCCTGGCCGTTATCGTCCAAAATCGGATCTTTTTCTGTCATAGCTTTCCTGTTTTTAAATGCCTTTATGCTGTAAAAATGGCCGACCGGCGCAAGGAATTGCGGCTCTGCCAGTTACTCCTGCGCCGAAACGGTAAAAATACGCGATTTTATCGGCAAACCTAAGTTGGGCAATTACTTTGCCAGTGCCGTGATCAGGCCAAATTGTCTCTAAAAATGGTTGATGCCTGCCCATCTTTCCGGCAATGAAAAACCCCCGCCAGGCGAGGGTTTTCAATGATCTATCTGAACCGGGATAAGCCGGTATCTTTCTTATTTGGCCGATTCTTCAGCGCCTTCCACCAGAACAGTCACTTTATTGTTGAGTACTTCCACAAAACCGCCCTGGATATCGTAAAAGACAACGTGATTGGATTTGTCTTTCAGCACTTTCATCTTTCCTGCTTTGAGAGCAGAAACGAGTGGAGCGTGTTTATCGAGCACTTCAAACAATCCGCTGATGCCGGGCAGTTGTACGCCATAAACATCTCCGCTGAAGAGTTTGCGTTCCGGTGTTAATATCTCTAAGTTCATAGTTGATTAGAATGTTGTGACAAATTATCCGTGAGCCTGGGCCAGCAGTTTCTTACCTTTTTCGATAGCATCATCGATGGTACCTACGAGGTTGAAGGCAGCTTCAGGATATTCGTCTACTTCACCGTCCATGATCATGTTGAAACCGCGGATGGTTTCTTCGATGGGAACGAGTACACCTTTCAGACCAGTGAACTGCTCGGCCACGTGGAAAGGCTGTGACAGGAAACGCTGTACTTTACGGGCGCGTGATACTGTTTGTTTGTCTTCGTCGCTCAACTCATCCAGACCGAGGATGGCGATGATGTCCTGCAGTTCTTTATAACGCTGGAGGATCAGCTTCACGCGGTCAGCGCAGTTGTAGTGAGCATCACCTACGATAGCTGGCGTAAGGATACGGCTGGTGGAATCCAGCGGGTCAACCGCAGGGTAGATACCAAGGTCAGCGATCTTACGGCTCAATACGGTTGTTGCATCCAGGTGAGCGAAGGTAGTTGCAGGAGCGGGGTCAGTCAAGTCATCCGCAGGTACGTAAACCGCCTGTACGGAAGTGATTGAACCGTTCTTGGTAGAAGTGATACGCTCTTGCATCAGACCCATTTCGGTTGCGAGTGTAGGTTGGTAACCTACCGCTGAAGGCATACGACCGAGAAGGGCTGATACTTCAGAACCTGCCTGGGTGAAACGGAAGATATTGTCAACGAAGAAGAGGATATCACGGCCTTTGCCCTGTCCATCCCCATCACGATAGTATTCTGCGATAGTCAGACCAGAGAGGGCCACACGTGCACGTGCACCAGGGGGCTCGTTCATCTGTCCGAATACGAAGGTTGCTTTTGAATCTGCGAGTTCTTTCATGTCTACCTTGCTCAGGTCCCAACCACCATTTTCCATGGAGTGTTTGAACTCTTCGCCGTATTTCATGATACCAGCTTCGATCATCTCACGCATCAGGTCATTACCTTCACGTGTTCTTTCACCTACACCTGCAAACACGGATACACCGGAGTAAGCTTTGGCGATGTTGTTGATCAGCTCCTGGATCAATACTGTTTTACCTACACCGGCACCACCGAAGAGACCGATCTTACCACCTTTTGCATAAGGCTCGATCAGGTCGATAACTTTGATACCAGTGAAGAGAACTTCTGTAGCGGTAGAGAGGTTCTCAAACGCAGGTGGTTTAGCGTGAATGGGGCGGCCACCTTGTTTGGATACTGCTGGCAATCCGTCGATAGGATCTCCGGTTACGTTGAAAAGACGGCCTTTGATAGCCTCGCCGGAAGGCATAGTGATAGCGGCGCCGGTGTCTACTACTTCCAGTCCGCGAACCAGACCCTCAGTACCGTCCATAGCGATACAGCGTACGCTGTCTTCACCGAGGTGCTGCTGAGCTTCCAGTACCAGGATTTCACCATTTTGTTTTTTCAGTTCAAGTGCGTTATAGATTTCCGGGAGTTTTCCATCAAACTGCACATCCACTACCGCGCCGATGATCTGCTTGATCTTTCCAACGTTTGCCATATAAGATGTTTAAGAGAGCGTTTTAATTTGGCCGCAAAGGTAAGGGCTGCAAAGAGAATTATAAAATAAGAAACGGGAAATAATGTGGGATTCGGCAGGAATTTCCTAATTATCATAGTATGAACATATTGTATAATGTGTACTGGCTGCATGAAATAGCTTCCCAGGCCCCGTTTTTACCTGTATGTGCCGGATTCACAAAAGGTTCGGTTGGTTAATGATCAGAAAAGTGGTTTACGCTTATCAATTTTTTTGTACCCTTGTAAATTGGTAACTATCGTATAATAAAGATCGATGCAACTCATAGAAGTTAAAGATTCTGCAACGGCATCCGCATTTATCCAGGTGAACGTAGAGATCAATAAACATGATCCCAGTTATATCCGTCCCCTGGATAAGGATGTGGAAGAAGTGTTTGACCCGAAGCGGAACAAAGCTTTTGGCTTTGGCGAGGTGAACAGATGGGTGCTTAAGAACGATGAAGGAAAGCTGATCGGGCGTATCGCCGCTTTTGTGAACAGCAAGTATCAAAATAAAGAAGACGATGGCCCTGTTGGTGGTATTGGCTTTTTCGATTGTATCAACAACCAGCAGGCAGCAGATATGCTTTTCGATGTGAGCCGGCACTGGCTGCTTCAGCGTGGAATGGAAGCGATGGACGGTCCGATCAATTTCGGAGAGCGGGATCGCTGGTGGGGGCTGGTAGTGAAAGGCTTCAGCGAGCCGCTTTACTGCATGAACTACAACCAGCCTTATTACAAGGAGCTTTTCGAGAATTACGGCTTTCGTCCTTTTTATAATCAACTCTGCTTTGGAATGTCGATCCATGGCCCTTTTCACAAGAAGCTCTGGAACAGGCACGCTGCTATATCCAATGATCCCAGCTACAAGATGGTTACCATCAACAAGAGCCAGCTGGAAAAATATGCAGCAGATTTTTCCTTCGTTTATAATAAGGCATGGGCCGGGCATGAAGGACAAAAAGAATTGGCGCCGCAACAGGTGTTACGTCTCTTCGAAACCATGAAACCGGTATTGGATGAAAAGATTGCCTGGTTCGTTTATCATAACGATCAACCTGTATCCATATTCATCAATCTGCCTGACCTCAATCAATGGTTCAAATTCCTGAATGGACAATTCAACTGGTGGCACAAACTAAAACTGCTATGGCTGATGAAGAACAAGCCCAGCAGGAAAATGGTTGGACTTGTTTTCGGAGTGATCCCGGAATACCAGGGCCTGGGGCTGGATGCTTACATGATTATAGAAGCAGGTATCCTGCTGAAACAATATGAGTACGAGCATTACGAAATGCAATGGATCGGAGATTTCAATCCTAAAATGATCAACGTTGCCAAACGAATGGGTGAGACCTGGCCCAGCAGGACGCTTACTACTTACCGTTACCTGTTTGATCAAACGAAGGAGTTCAAGCCACATCCAATTTTACTCTAATTAATTCGAATTTCCTCTGAAAAGCCCGACAGTAGCGGGCTTTATCATTCCCGGAATTCAACGGACAAAAAGAAAGGGTGCAGCCTTATCGGGTGCACCCTCGTGATCTTTTACAGGATATGTGGAAAGATACTTATTGTTTTATAAATCTGCTCACCAAAGTGGTTTTATTATTGATCAGGATTTCCACATTGTATACGCCTGGTTTCAGGTCGCTTACTGGTACCTGTTGTACCTGAACAGATTGTTGCTGCCGGAAGCTGATCCTGCGGATCAGGCTGCCACTGGAATTGTAGATCTTCAGCTGCGCATTGCCGCTCTCCTTGCTGGTAGTTTCCACATTGATCATACTCACGGCAGGATTGGGATATACTTTCAGTTTATCAGCAGAGGCGCCGGTTTCTTTCACTTCAGTAGCAACTGCCATCAGTTGCGTTTCTGTATTCACAGACTGCACAGCAGTTTTTGCAACAGATGAAACGATCACCAGTACTGTATCTGCGCGGGGAACCCAATCTTTACCCCATACCATCAGTTCGAAGCTGTAGATGCCTTCCACAAGGTTGGTGATAGGCGTGATCACAACAGCAGGATTACCGATGGAGAATTGTGCAGGCCCGCTGATCTTTCTCCATTTGTATTCTTTGATCTGTCCCAGCGGATCAACGGAGGCAGAACCATTCAGTGATGCACTGTTGGCAGGTAGTGTGATGGCGATATCCGGACCGGCATTGGCCAGACCTGCTTTGGCATCCCCGGTATTACCGGTGGAAGACCTGACGATCACCTGCACAGTATCTGCGCGCGGCACCCAGTTATGACCCCATACCATTAACTCGAATGCATAAACGCCGGCAGTAAGCCCGGTTACTGATGTAACAGGAGCGGCAGGATTCACAATGGTGAAAGAAGCGGGGCCGCTGATCTTTCTCCATTTGTATTCCTTGATCACACCAGATGGATCTGATGAAGCAGAGCCATTCAATGTGGCTGTGCTGGCCGGTGTTGAAATGGTGATGTCTGCGCCCGCATTGGCTTTTACAACATCACCAGTGCCCGGATCGCCACCGCTACCCTGGTTCACCGTAACCTTCACCGTGTCTGCACGTGGTTCCCAGTTATGGTTCCAGACCATCAGTTCAAAGGTATAGATACCGGCCGCCAGGTTGTTCACGGCAGTAACAGCAGCCTTTGGATTGGCAATGCTGTACTGCGCAGGACCTGTAAGCTTTCTCCATTGGTACTGCTTGATCACGTTGCCCGTTGGATTGACGGAGGCAGATCCGTTCAGCGTGGTGCTGTTGGTTGGCAGGGTAATAGTGACGTCGGCACCGGCGTTTGCAACCACGGGTTTATCAGGAGATGTTACCGGTGCGTCTTTCACAGTGATATAAACTGTATCTGATTTCGGCTGCCATGAATTGTTCCAGGCAGTGAATTTGAATCCATAAGTGCCGGCAGCAAGATTGCTCACAGTGGTTGATTGTACTTTGCTGTTGGCGATCGTGAATTTTGCAGGTCCGCTGATCTTTGTCCATTCAAACTGCTGCAATGGTCCCGCAGGATCGCTGGAATTGGATCCATCCAGCGTTGCGCTATTGGTGGGCAGTGTGATGGTTTTATCTGCGCCGGCGTCAACTACCCAGGCAGTCGGTTTGTCGTCTGCCTTGTTCACTGTTACGGTAATATCATCTGTTGCGGTAGCTCCTTTATTATCCGTCACTTTCAGCCTGAATACATAAGTGCCTTCTGTAAGGCCACTTACTGCAGTGGATGAGCTGTTGGGCGCCGCGATAGTGCCGGCTGTGGGGCCACTCACTTTAGTCCAGTTATAAGCAGTGATGCTTCCATCGGGATCGGAAGAAGTAGAGCCGTTGAGCGTAACGCTGTTGGCCGGAGCCTTGATGGTAATATCATTTCCGGCACGGGCAACAGGATTTTGATTGCCTCCGGCAGGACCGTCTGTAACGGTGATGGTTACCTGAGCAGTGGTCCAGTCGCAGCGGTCATCCACCACTTTCACTTCATATACATAAGTGCCAGCCTGTGTGAGATTGGTAACGGTTGTAACGCCATTGGTTGTAACCGGCGTACTGATGGTACCGAATGATGGCCCGGAAACCTTGCTCCAGATGAAGCGGAGCAGCTTGCCATCCTTATCGGTGGAAGCGCCCGCATTGAGGGTTACCTGTGCAGTGCCGGTAGTAATGGATTGATTACCGCCTGCATTGGCAACAGGACGAACGTTTACCGGCAGACTCTTGTTCTGCGCCAGGAACCATTCGTAAATATTGGGATTGTTGTATTCGTATTTGGTATTGTATACGCGGGTCCAGATCCAGTGGTCACCGTTAGGCCAGATGGTCATATAAGGTTTCACGGCAGGATTGAGGGCGTTGAGAGACTGAATAGCGCCCTTGGTACAAGTTACAGGAGCGGCGCTCTTATCGTCTTCCGCGTGAAAGGCCCAGATGGGCAGGTTTGCATTGGTCATATTGGACCAGGTTGTATTTGTGCAGGCGCCACAGGAAATGCCGATGGCAGCAAGCCTTTTGGCGTTCTCAAGTGAGCTGCCTGCGTATTGCCAGGTGCCGCCGCCGCCCATACTCAGGCCGGTCAGGATAATGCGGTTTGGATCGATGCGGAGATTTTTGGTAGCGTAATCGATCAGGTCATCAACGTACCAGTTCTGCCACCAGCCGTATTTTGAATTCAGCTGCGGCGTTAGCACGATGAAGGATTCTGTTTTGCCATTCCAGGTGAAGGTCATGGTGCTGCCTTCGTCGATCTCGCGTGGAAGCCCATTCCAGCAGGCATTCTTGAGTTGCGTGGTGCCATCACCCTTTTCTCCCGCACCGTGAAGGAAAATGATCAGAGGGTGCGTTTTCGTGTCCTTGTTGTAATCAGGAGGTAAGAATTGATAGAACCCAATGTACTCCCCATTCTTAGCTGTGATACCCTTGGGCTCGTGTTGTGCCGCGGCGGACATCGTGATCAGGATGCCCAGCAGACAGAGTAAAAAGTTTCTCATAGAAAATTAAAAGTGTTTCCCGTAAAAAAAATAGTTTCCTGGTACGACCATTTTGCAATGATCATAGTCAATAGCAGCAATACTTTCAAAGCATTTCATGCTATCGCTTTGCAGACCTGTAAAAAATCGAATAGATAAGGAATATGAACAAAACCGGTTTCTTATAAAGGTCACATCAATCCCAAGGCACTTTCAGGCGGGAGCTAAAACGACTTTTACTGTTCGGACTAACCGGGATTAAATAGGGAACGATTTTCAGTTTCCAAAATGCGCAATTACTATACCAAGATGTGTAAGCCAGGCAACATTTTTACCGCGGTTGAGTAAAACAGCATGCAGTTATTACAAGTAAACGTTCTGAATACAAGGAAGCGAACGTGTTAGCAAAAAAAGTTTTTTTTCGAATTGTAAAAGCCAGTACTGGCAAGGGTTTGCGGGTACATCAAAAAGTCAGGCATAATTGGTAGGCAAGAAAGCATTCGTGTAATGCAATTGTTCGCAGTAAAAAATTAGAAACAAAAATGAGGAGATGCTGTAGTAGATATTTGACGTGCTTCACTATTTGTCTTAAATCAAAAAATCACCCGCGAAAAAGGAGAGCGACTGGCGGCACTGCTGAGTAAATCCTTCACATTTATCGAGTGTTACCAATCGCTCGCCTCCCGGCGGGTGATCTCTATTTCAAATGCTCCTGCAAGATAGCTGTTCCGGAGCGCTTATAAACTGTTTCGTCTATTGCTTCACAAATTTACTAACCATCTTCTTCTTATTGGCAAGATTCAAGTGTAAATAATATACGCCCGGCGCCAGGTCAACTACGGATATTTCCTGGATCACTACGGACTGGGACCTGGGGACCAGGAAACTCTTCACCACATGTCCGTTCATATCTATGATGGAAGCGATAGCATCCCCTTCTGTATCGCTGATACAGCGGACCTTCATCTGCCCCCTGGTTGGGTTGGGATAAAGAGTCAGCTCTTCAGTATACTTGAAATTGTTTACCACAGCCACTTTGATAGTGTCCTTACCTGTTGCTCCCTTATTGTCGGTCACTATCAGTTCAAACAGGTATACGCCGGTAGTAAGGCCGGAAACGGTAGTGGTAACGCCGCTGGTGGTAGAAAGAATGGCTTCACGCGGCCCTTCGATCTGGGTCCACCTGGCTGAAGTGATCACGCCATCGGGATCAAAAGAAGCTGTACCATCGAGTATGGCTGAATTGGCTGGTACTGCAATAGTTGTATCCTTTCCGGCCATCGCCACAGGAGCTTTGTTGGGGGCATTAACAACGGTCACCTTCACCGTGTCTTTGTCGATACCTCCCCTGTTGTCTGTAACTACCAGTTCAAATGCATGTACGCCAACTATAGCACCAATAACACTGGCCACTTTGGTTTGCGCATTGTTGACGGTAACGGTTCCGGGCCCGCTGATGCGGCTCCATTTCCAGGAAGTGATCTCTCCATCCTGGTCGGAAGATGCGCTGCCATTGAGTTGTATGATTGGTGCAGGCAATGTTACCGAGAAGTCTGTACCTGCATTGGCGAGTGGTAATCTATTCACAGCAGGCTTCACTGTTACTCTTACAATATCTTTTGAAATGAGGCCACCCTGGTCGGTCACCTGCAGCTGGAACTGATAGGTTCCTTCTGCTAATCCGTTCACCACTGTTTTTGCAGCAGCAGGAGTGGCAAATGAATATGGCGTTGGTCCGCTCACGTAAGTCCAGAGATAAGCGAGTGGTTTGTTCTCGGGATCGGTAGAGCCGCTTCCATTGAGGGTTACAGCGGATACAGGAAGTGTAATAGTGATATCTGTACCTGCATTGGCAGTTGGCGCCTGGTTCGGCGGATTGTTCACGATCACATTCACTGTGTCTTTATCGATACCACCCCTGTTATCTGTGATCACCAGTTCAAACTGATAGGTGCCTGCGATCACGCCGGTTACCGTTGCCAGTTTGGTAGTGCCATTTGTGATAGTAGCTGCATTGGGCCCTTTGATGAGATTCCATTTCCAGGCAGTGATGGTGCCATCATTATCGGTTGATGAACCGCCATTCAACTGAATCAGCGGATTTGGTAAGGTAACGCTGAAATCCGCACCTGCATTGGCGTTGGGCAATTGATTGGGAGGCACAGGTTTCACCATCACTTTCACGATATCGCTGGAACTGAGGCCACCGGGATCTTTCACCAGCAGCCTGAATTCATAAGTCCCCTCCACTAATCCATTCAAACTGGTCTTTGCTGTATTGGTGCTGCTAAACGAATAGGAGTTAGGGCCACTCACATAGCTCCAGAGATAAGTGAGCGTTTTGCCTTCCGGATCGGATGACAAACTTCCATCCAGGCTGGCTGTTTGAACAGGCAATGTGATGGTAACATCGGTACCTGCATTGGCTACCGGTGGTTTGTTGGGATCGGGATTCACCACCACTTTCACTTCATCCACGGATTTCAATCCGCCAACGTCTGTAACAGTGAGTTTGAATGTATAAGTTCCAACAACAAGACCAGTAAGCGAGGTACTCGCTGTGTTCTTACTGGCGATAGTATAGGTACCAGGACCATTAACCCATTCCCAGAGAAAAGTCAGGGTTTTGCCTTCCGGATCGGAGGAGGTACTGCCATCGAGGGTTGTTGAATTGTTGGGGAGTGTAATGGAAATATCATTGCCTGCATTGGCCAACGGAGCCTGATTGGGATCGGGGTTCACAACAATTGTAACCACATCGGAAGCGGTCAGACCTCCATTATCGGTAACCGTTAGTCTGAATGTATAGGTGCCAACTACGAGTCCGTTCAGTGCAGTGCTGGCTGCATTCTTATTCACGATATTAAAGGACGATGGTCCGTTCACCCATTCCCAAAGCCAGCTGGCGATACTGCCATCATCATCTTTACTGCCTGTTCCATTAAGGGTAGCAGAAGAAGGTAATGTGATATTTTGATCACTGCCTGCATCGGCAGTTGGCGCCTGGTTATCGGGCGTCAATACAGGATTTACGATTACTCTCACCTCATCGCTGGAACTCAGTCCGTCTTCATCCGTAACAGTAAGTTTAAAAACATAACTACCTTCCACGAGACCGGTCAGGTCAGTACTTGCATTTGCAGTATTATCGATATGATAGGTGGAGGGGCCGCTTACCCACGACCATTCAAAAGTCTTGATATTATTATCAGGATCGGAAGAGGCGCTGCCATCCAGGGTGGTAGCGGAGGCAGGCAATGTGATATTGCGGTCTGCACCTGCATTGGCCACGGGTGCCTGATTGGGTTTGGGATTCACTTTCACGGTCACGATATCATCAGAGCTCAGCCCGTCAGCATCTGTAACAGTAAGCTTGAACTGGTAGGTGCCCTCAGCCAGATCTTTTACATCCGTTTGGGCTGCAGCGTCATTGACGATAGTGGGGGAAGCAGGCCCGCTTACTTGCGTCCATTTGTAAGTTTCAATATTGTTATCTGCATCTGTAGAACCGCTGCCATCGAGGGTTGTAGCAGATGCCGGCAATGTGATCTCGCGGTCGGGACCTGCATTGGCAACGGGGGCATGTGTTGGTTTCGCATTTACTTTCACTACCACGATGTCTGAAGAACTGAGGCCGGCCGCATCTTTTACTGTGAGTTGAAACTCGTAAGTGCCTTCCGCGAGGTCATTTACATTGGTGGAAGCAGCGGCGGCATTGGCGAAAGTGTGCGCGTTTGGGCCACTGATCTTGACCCATTCGTAAGATGAAATATTATTATCGGGATCGCTGGAGGAACTGCCATCCAGCAAAGTTGTTTGTGTTGGCAAAGTGATCTCCCGGTCAGGGCCAGCATTGGCCACAGGAGCCTGATTGGGCCTTGGATTCACGCGAACGATCACATTGTCTGAAGAACTGAGTCCACCGGCATCAGTAACGGTAAGTTTGAATTCGTAGCTGCCTTCAGATAGATCATTTACAATGGTTGAGGGGGAAGAACCGGTTGCGAAATTGTGCGATGCCGGGCCATTCACCTTTGTCCATTCATACTTTGTAATATTATTTTCGGGGTCGCGGGTGGCGCTGCCATCGAGTGAAGCGGAATTGACAGGTAATGTGATCTCCCGGTCAGGCCCTGCACTGGCCACGGGTGGACTATTCACCGGCGCGGGATCCTTGCTCACGGTCACTTTTACGGTATCGTTCGTGGAATTGTACCAGTTATCCCATACGCGCAGCCTGAATGCATAAGTACCTTCAACAAGACCGGTAACCGTAGTGGTCATAGCCGTGGGGCTTGTAATAGTATATTGTGAAGGGCCGCTTACATAAGCCCATTCATAAGCTTTGATCTCACCATCGGAGTCATAGGAGTCTTTGCCATCGAGTGTTGCTGTGCTGACAGGCAAACTGATATGGATGTCTGCACCTGCTTTGGCAACGGGTAATACATTCGAGGGACTCACTTTTACAGTCACCTGCGCTTCCGCTGTCAGATTATTATTGTCGGTAACGATGAGCTTGAAAACATAAGTTCCCAATGCGAGGTTGGTTACAGTAGGCGTTGAAGTGCCGCCATTGGTGAATCCAGCTGTGGTTGGGCCACTCACCTGGCTCCAGGCCCATTTGGTGATACTGCCATCAGGATCGTAAGAACCTTTGCCATTGAGCTGTGCACTGGTGGCGGGATAGAAAACGGTCATCTCGGAACCTGCATCTGCAATGGGTTTCTTGGTGCCGGGTGCGCCAGCCACTACATTCACAGTGATATTCTTTACAGTCCAGTCCGCACGATCATCAATCACTTTCACTTCATAAACATAAGTGCCTTCATTCACCAGGCTATTAACAGTGATCTTGCCATCAAGTGAGAAACCGGCGCTGAGTGTGCCGCCACCCGGACCGGAAATCCTTTTCCATGAATAACGGACGATCCTCCCATCTGCATCTGTTGATTTGGAAGCATCCAGTACTGCAGTGGCAAGAGAGGATGTAGTGGTTACATCAGGTGCATTGATCACCGGACGTTTATTAACAGGAAGGCTTCTGTTCTGTGCCAGGAACCATTCGTAAAGATTAGGGTCCTGTTCATTGTGACCGGGATCATACACACGGCCCCAGATCCAGTGGTTGCCTGTTTCATAGGAAGTGAAATAAGGAGGAACAGCAGGGTTGCAGGCATTAATAGCTGCAATGGTGCCGGCTGTACAACTATATGGTGCAGCGCTGTTATCGTCTTTGGCGTGGAATGCCCATACGGGAAGATTGGCATTGGCCAGGTTGCAGCGATCGATGTTGGTGCAGGCGCCACAGGAAACGCCGATGGCGGCGAACTTCTTAGCATTCTCCACGGAAGCGCCGGCATAAGCCCAGGTACCGCCACCACCCATACTCAGGCCGGTAAGGAAGATCCGGTTCTCATCCACGCGATAGGTTTTCTGAACATACGCGAGCAGCTCATCCACATACCAGTTCTGCCACCAGCCAAACTCTGAATTACACTGGGGGCTGATCACAATGAAGGATTCAGTTTTTCCATTCCAGGTGAATGTCATCGGATTGCCGTCTGCAATCAGCCTCGGAGGCGTACCACTAAGCAAAACACGGGGAAGCTCCGAACGGCCATTGCCCCGTTCACCATGCCCATGCAGGAAGATGATAACAGGATACTTCAGTGAAGGATTAGCAGAATAATTCGTGGGAACATATTCGTAAAAGCCAATCTCCTTACCGTTTTTAGCGGTGATCCAATTTTGCTTTTGTTGTGAGATACCTGAAAGGGAAAACATGAAGAGACAAAAGAGCAGCAGCAGTTTCCTACGCATCAGGGTAGAATTCTTCATAGAGTTGATTTTTCGGTATTAGGATATAATGGATTCGAAAAAGGAATTGCATGGCAACCCATATACAATAACCTTACCAAGTAACGAAATAATACGATGATACGATACATCAGAGCCACGGTTTTTTGACATGTGAATTTGACAAAAATCAATCGTAGTTCTTCTAGTGTACAGAGGTGAGCGTGGGTGTAGTAAGCTTGCAAAGAAACAGCAAAACCAGGGCCATTTCACAGCTGTGGGTATAAACTATGCCTAATGTGGAAAAAATTAATATTCACGAAACACTGGGCAGGCCTGAGTTGCAGGGTTAGTGGTTCGATTCCTGCGTATACGCTTTGGGGGTATGAAGGAACTCTTTCCTGCTTACTTTCATGCGGAAAATTGCACGTACAATACTCCACATCAATAGTGGAATATGCAGTAATGCCCGCAGTGTTTTCCAGGTATAAAAGTTTCCCGGAATGGATATGACAAATGTCAAAAAATATAAAACGGTCAATCCGGCCCACCAGATATAGGGTGGAAAGAGGAATTGCACGCCACTGATCAATTCTACCAGGAAGAGTAAAAAGAAGATACAATAACTGATCAGGAATACCAGGCGCGGGGGAGCGAAGTTGGCAAAAAGCTTATTCCAGTAATCCTTGGTCCTGGGAAGATGCCCCTGGTTTTTGTCAAAGAAGAGGCGCAGGTGAATGATCTGCGATTCCAGCCAGCGTGTGCGTTGTCTTTCAAAAACCGCTTTGCTGCTCACTTTTTCATCCAGTACATAAGCATCATCGATGAATTCGATGCAGATATCCGCTTTCATCGTTTCAAAATCCACTTCACGGTCGCAGGCGGGGTTGCCCAGGATACCTGGTTTATTATAGATCTCTTTCAGTTTTTTGAATTCGAAGGCCATGCCGGATCCGATGGTATTGCTGCTGAAGCCCAGGGCTCGTTGACCCCGGCGGAAGATATGGTTGTTGATCTCTTCGCTCATGGCATCCAGCACAGCCACAGGCGTATTGCGGTTCTTGGCGGTGCGATGGCATTGTACTGCCCTGAAACCCTTGTGGAAAGCGGCATTCACCTTTTCAAGAGTGCCAGGCATCATAATATTATCTGCATCTATAATGATGGCGATCTCATATTCATTTTCCGGAACATGGTTCAACAGTGCATTGAGGGAGCGGGCCTTGCTGCTCAACTCGAATTGTACTTCCTTCAGACAAATTCGATAGCTGAGCAGTTCAGCAATGGTTTCCGGCTGCAGCTGGTCGGCTGCTACAAAGATGGTGAAGCGGTCAGCCGGGTAATCATGTTCCAGCGCCTTCTTCACGGTATTGATGATGATATGGTCCTCCTTATAAGTAGGGATCAGCACGGCGATCTTCTTCTTGTCGGGATGCGGCAGGTACTTCGGGGAGCGATACAGTTTGCCTGCTACTGCTGCAGTGAAGAAGTAGAGGGTATTGATGGCGAGATACACAAACAGTATCCCAAGAACGATATGGAGAAGCGTGAGTAGCATGCTAAGTTTTAGAGTAACTGGATGAATACAGGTTCCAAACGGCCCCTTTCAAAAAATATTTCAGGTGCGTGAATTGTTTTTTGACGGCAAAACCGATCACGCTTTTGGGTAAGGTAAAGAATGTAAAGAAAGCGCTGAATGCCAGGAGTTGCAACGGGCCTGCGTTCCGGCGCATGTACAGGATCCGGTTGCGGGTATGGTAGTACACTTTCATGGGGTTGGCCTTTCCAACGCTGAGCGATTCCTTGTGATAGATTATTGCATCTGCAGTGTACCAGATCTTGTATCCTGCTTTGAGTATGCGTGCGCTCCAGTCCCATTCTTCATAGTAAAGAAAGAATTTTTCCGGGAACATTCCAACCTGTTCCGTCAGTTCCCTTTTCACCATCATGGCGCAGCCGTGGGCGCCATATGTGGCGCGGGATTGATTGTACTGGCCTTTGTCTTCTTCCCAGATCCCTACGCTGCTGGTGCGGCCGGTGAGTTTGCCCATGGGATTGAATCCCGCATATTGGATAACGTTAGGCTGGTCGAAGTACATGATGCGGGGGCAGGTAACGCCGATGGATCCATCCTCCTGAAAGGGTTGGAGCAGTTGTTGGATAAGATCGGGCGTCATTTCCGTATCGTTGTTCACGATGAAGAAGTAATCGCCGCCTGCCTGTCTCATGCCCCAGTTATTTCCACCGGCGAAGCCGAGGTTCTCTTTGCTGAGCAGGAGTTTGGTGTTGGGATAATTGCCGGAGAGGATCTGTTCGGTTGGGTCAACATCGGAATCCATATCACACACGAGGATCTCGTAGTTGGAATAACGCAAATGCTTAGCCGATTCCAGGAAATCGCAGGTAACGGCGGTCTGGTTATAGTTGAGTGTAATGATGGATACGAAAGGCTCTTGCCCTGTTGACATATCAGCTTTCTTTTTGTGGGGTTTCGATGCAGGGGTGGAACCCTGAGCATTTGTAGCGGGGTACATGACCCCGCTACACTCTATAAAGCAATGCTACGCATTTGAACTTTGCATTAATGCTGCGGGTGTGTTGGCCATGATCCACATATCGTACAGGAAGCTGTAACGTTCTGCGTAATCACAATCCAGCGCGATCCTTTCAGACACTGACATATCTTTCTTACCTCTTTTCTTCACCTGCCAGAGGCCGGTGATACCTGCGGGCGCCATGAATCTCTTGGCCCACTCATCGGTAGTGAGGGAAGCGGCTTCGTATAAGGGTAAGGGTCTGTTACCTACCAGGCTCATATCGCCTTTCAGTACGTTGATCAGTTGGGGAAGCTCATCCAGGCTGGTTTTGCGAAGGATGTTCCCGACGCGTGTGATGCGCGGATCATTGTCCACCTTGAAGAACACGGGGCCTTCCTGAACTGCATCATATTGGTTGAGGTGGCTCAAAGCCGCTACTTTTTTATCAGCGTCAACTTCCATGGTGCGGAACTTGAAGAAGTCGAAGATCTTGTATCCGCGGCCGGCTCTTTTGGAAATATAGAAGATGGGGCCTCTGCTTTCCAGCCTGATGGCGGCCATGATCAACAGCATTATCGGGCTGATGGCCAGGAGGATGCTGGAAGAAACGATGATGTCGAAACTTCTTTTGATGATGGTAGGTCTGTCTTTATGATCGTGTAAAGACATTTCGAGTGAAAAGCTTTTTTCCAGCAGGAACTGTTGTTTCACTTTTTTGAGGAAGCCGATCTTGCGGATGAGGGAGCTCCTGTTCTGTTCGTTCAATACGAGGATCTCATCAATGAAGGGGCATTCCTTGGCGCGTTTGATCACTTCTTCTGTGAGTCCGCTTACTTCGGCTACAACGGGTACTCCTTTGAGGAGGCTGTCAGTAGCAAGGAATTGCTGCAGTTCACGGAAATCAGTAGACGCAGAGATTTCCAGGATGATCACATCCGGAATGAAAATATTTTTGGAATGATGAAGCAGGCGCTTGAGCATGGAACGGGCATTGCTCACCGATTCGGCAGCATAGCCGCTTTCGAATGTCCGGATCAGACTGTCGATGTTGGCCGCTTTCTTTCCTATGTAAAAAAACTCCAGCTTGTTGGTGTTGCTGGCTGTAGGTTGTTCGGCAGCAATGCTGGAATTAATGGAATAGTGCTTGTAAATCCTTCTTGCTGTCTTTTCCCCGGGTAAAAATGTCAGTTCCATAAAGTAAGGTTGAAGGTTAAGTTTTTCCTGATTTTCTTACTCAATACTTAATCTGCATGCGCAACGCGTGCAGGGGTCTTTTGGCCATTAAGCAATCGGTTCGCTACGTCCATCAGGTCAACGGGATTAAAGGGCTTTGTGAAATATGCGGAAACGCCGTATTCTTCACACTGGGCTTTTACTTTCTCTTTATCTAATGATGAAAGCACGATCATGGGAATGTCTTTGTAAATACCACTGGTGGATAATTGTTCAACCATTTCCCAATCCTGCATATCAGGAAGCTGTGCGTCGAGGATGATCAGGCCTGGAAGGTTTCTTTTCGATAACCAATACATAGCAGAACATCCGTCTGGTGCAGTCACAACCTGGTAATGTTTTCCGAGTACAGTTTGCAATAAAAAACGTATTGCCTTGCTGTCGTCAATTGCGAGTATTAAATTTTTCATTAACAGAAAAAATTAAGTTTGAAAAAATCGCAATTTTTCAAAAGGCTTATGCTTGGACGATAATCGGTTTACAGAGGTATTGAGAAACTACTGTTGTTATATCTGAACAGGCGCAGAGCCGTACTTCAAAAGGTATGGCTTTAAGGATGGTATGTGGATTAACCGATCGGACGATCAGCTGTGAGGAATTTCAATGGATTCGTGGTAGTGAGTATAAGCTTCGTTCAATTGGCATTAGCGTCATTAGCTTGCTCTCCAAAGGATAGTGAACCAGGTGGGAGGTTACAATTCGGAGGTAAAAGTAACAACTAAAATCAATAAACCAAGCGTCAACTATTATTATATTTCGATTCGCCAGCAAAAATCAATATTTACCCTGACATGAAAAATACCCTTTTTGTGGTATCTTTTAATTGATAATTATCAAGCGTGGGACTGGCTCCTGGCGGCCTTTTCCCACAATACCGATTGTTTATTGCGGATAAAACGGTTGAACCCGATAAACACAGATATATTCATGAAAAGAAAATAGAATGGAATATACACAGCTTTCAATCTGATATTCTTTGAAGCGAATATCCACCCCGTGATTCCTGTAACGTAGAACGCTCCCTGCAAAATCAATACCAGGGTAAAAAATGGGGAAGGAGCCAGTGCAACTATCATGATATTACTGATCAGGAGTGTGATCAGTGCAACGGGACACAAGGTCCAGCGCAGGATCCGGTGGGAAATGAATTGAAAAGATACTATTGGATATTTGAAGATATTGAACAGCTCTTTCAACAGTACCATCGCCTGGAAAGCGCCGGCGCAGATCCTTACCTTTCTTTTCATCTCTTCCTTTATAGAAGCAGAGGGCGCTTCTGCAGCATAGGCATTGGGCTCATATCGCAGCACATACCCGTTCACACAGAGTTTCAGCGATTGCACAAAGTCTTCGATGATGGTGCCTTCAGGCGCTGATTCGAACAGTTCACGGCGTACAGAAAACAATTCGCCGGCCGCTCCCACAGTGGTATACAGGTCGGAGTCCAGCTTTTTCAGGAAGCCCTCATATTTCCAGTACAATCCTTCTCCTGCAGCAGCAGCGGCGTCTGCGGTATTTTGCCAGATACGTTTTTCGCCGGCTACTCCGCCCACTTTTGGGTCCGCATAATGCCGCACGATATTGCGGATGCATTCTTTATTGAGTAATGTATTGGCATCGCAGAACACAACGATGGGGGCCTTCACCTGATGAATGGCGCGGTTCATGGCAGCCACTTTACCACGTCTTTCCGGCTGATGCAGTAACTGTATCTTATTGTATTTTCGTATAATATCTGGCGTTAGGTCATTGGAGCCATCTGTGATAAAAACCAGCTCCAGCTTGTGTTCCGGGTAATCTAACTCCAATGAATTAGCGATTTTCCGCTCAATGAAATCCTGCTCATTGTAAGCGGCCACTACCAGTGCAACATGTGGAAGCGAGTCCTCATCTGTAAATAACGGCGCAGGTTTTTTCCACAGTTTTTTTATACGGACCAGTATCCAAACCAGGATGCCGTAGCCAACATAGCTATAGAAAATAAGCGCAAGACTGAACCAGAAAATAAAATTGATAATTGTCAGGATCATAGTTAAGAGTAGCCCTTCACGTGATATGAATTGGTACAGAATGGATGCTTAGAGATGAATCTGTTCTGCAAAAAAAGCAATTATTTGACATAATTGAAAAAAATACCCGGAAGTGGTTATTGCTGATGGATTGCTTGTTAATTAATTTCGCACTTTAGAAAATTATATTACTTTTGACCCTACTACGAAAGCCTCTCTTCCACATATCCCTCGGATTACCTTGCTTGTGATTACCTCATTATTCTGCGAGAAAACCACCACAATATCTGCCTCCAATATGCCTTTCTGAGTCTTTAACTTAACGAAGTCCCGGAAAACATATCCTCATTGTCAAACCGCTTTTACAGCATTTAGATTAACGTTTACAAATAACGCTTAACTGCTTTTTTATGAAGAAAGCTTTACTTCTCTCCACAATGAGTGCATTGTTATGCATTGCGGTGGCTCATTCGCAGAATGTATTTGACCCTAATGACGCCCAGGTCCGTTGGAACTCAGGCAGTGCATTGGGCACTCCTTCCAACCCAGACCCCAATATTGAAGGTTTGCAGAAATGGGTTAGTGTGGCATCGTCAGGTGTCAGCACAGGAAGCGGAAGTTTCAATGCTTCAGCATACAAGGCATACTTTATCAATGTTGGCGGAGCCGGCGGACTTAAAATGTGTTTCCGTTTAAAGTTCCCTACCAGTTATACCAATCCAGACAGTGCTTCCAAGAAGTATCCTGTCATGGTGTTCTACCATGGAGCAGGTGAACCTGGTTGTAATTCCAATGGAGGTCTCTACAATAATGAGAGACAATTGGTGCATGGCGGTAAATCTTTCCTCGATAAAGTGAACAGTGGTAAGTTCGACGGCTTCCTGCTATATCCGCAGGTGTATTCCGGGGCTAACTGCTGGTCCGACTGGGGCACTGCTCCTTACTCTTACTATTATGACCTGGTGCTCCGGGTGGTAGACTCGCTGGTGAAACATGCGCGCGTGGATGCAGACAGGTTGTTGGCTACCGGTTTATCCAATGGTGGCGCCGCTACCTGGTCTTTTGCCTGTGCATATCCCCAGCGCGTAGCAAAAGTAGCTCCTTCAGCAGCCGGTAACGGAAACCAGAACTGGCAACAGTTCATCCATGTTCCCGTTTGGTTTGCAACCGGTGATAAAGACACCAACCCCAATTTAGGTTACGCTACTTCTTCTTATAATATCAATAAACTCAACGGTGGAGATATCCGCTGGACGAGATACGCCAATCTCGGTCACTCTGTATGGGACCCGCACTGGGCTGAACCTGATTTCGTTCCGTGGATGAATGATCTGCACAAAGCCAATCCCCTGGTGTTTTTCCAGCGAAGCGATTTTTGCCCTGATTCAGCCATCAATACCAAACTGGGTATTACCCCGGGCTTTGCTTCGTACGAGTGGGAGAAAGATGGCAGCCTGATCGCCAAACGCGAGAACAATATCAATACCATTGTTGATGGTTCTTCTATCATCTCTTATGAAGGAAATAATATCACAGTAAAATCTTTCGGTGTTTACCGCGTTCGTTTCAAACGCACCGCTTCAGGCCCATGGTCTGAGTGGAGTCCCAAACCCGCTGTGATTGCACCAAAACCAGTTACACAAACGCCGAATATCAGCATTCTCGGATTGAAGAGTAATGTACTGCCCGCTCCTGATGGCAGCACTACTACCACAATTCAACAACCTGAAGGTTATTTCGGTTATCAGTGGTTCAATGCTTCCAATAACCAGCAGATCGGTACCAGCCGCACTATCAACGTGCCTTCCGGTTCCTACTATGCGAAAGTGGTGGAGGAGTTTGGTTGCGGTACACTGCCTTCTCCCAATTTCAAAGTGATTGCTGCCAGCGGCAGTCCAAAACCAGACCCTGCCAAGAACCTTACCGCAGTGGCCGCTTCACTCACCAGCATTCAGCTGGACTGGAGTGAGAACCCCAATGCAGGTCAGAATGAAACAGGCTATGAAATTTACAGGAGCCAGACAGAAGGCGGACCTTATACGCTTCTGCATATCACCGGTCCGGATGTGCTCTCTTACCTGGACCAGGGACTGACTTCGAATACAACCTATTATTACATAGTACGTGCAGTGAGCGCATTTGGTGCAGCAGTTGTTTCCAATGAAGCAGGTGTGGCTACGGAGCTGGATGCCATCGCACCCACAGCTCCTTCTGCATTTACGGTTCAGGCTACTGCTACCAATTATGCATACCTGAAATGGACTGCTTCTTCCGATAATGTAGGCGTTACAAAATATGAGATCTATCTCAATGGTGTAAAATCCTACACTACCAGCAGCACATCCTTTACATTGAGCAACCTCGATAGCAATGTTACCTATACCATGTATGTGAAAGCGCTCGATGCGGCAGGTAACGTGTCTGCTCCAAGCAACCAGGTAACTGCTTCTACTTCGTATACACAGAATGGCCTCAGCTATAAATATTTTGAAGGAACAGGATGGACCTCCCTCCCCAATTTCAACTTCACTACTGTGGTGAAAACGGGAGTGAGTTCGGGCTCCACTGTGCTGGACATTGCAGGCATCCGGAACAGAACGGATAACTATGGTATCCTCTTCGAAGGTTATATCAAGGTGCCAACTTCTGCAACCTATACTTTCAAAATTACCGCCAATGATGGCGCCAATCTTTATGTTGGAAGCCCATATGGTAGTGCCGAAGTGATCAACCACGATGGTAATCACAGTGCAACTTCCAAAACAGGCTCCATCTACCTGGCTGCCGGGGTGCATCCTATTGCCATTGCCTATTATCACAATACCGGTTCCGGTCAGGCGCTGAGCCTTACCTGGAGGAACAATGCAGGTCTCAGTGAACAGAATGTTCCGCTGTCTGCCTACTTCAGGAACTATTCAGTATCTGGCACTGCCCCTGCAGCTCCGTCCGATCTGAGTGCAACAGGCATTGCATATAATAAGATGCAACTGAACTGGACAGACAACAGCAACAACGAAACCGGTTTTGAAGTGGTGCGCTCAACCACCCTCAACGGAACTTATATTCCTGTTGCTACAGTTGCTGGTAGCAGTTATATCGACTCCAACCTCAGTGCCAATACTGTATATTATTATAAGGTAAGAGCAGTTGGCACCGGTGGTGAATCCGCCTTTACCAATACCTACACTGAGGCCAACTGGCTGGTGAATGGTAATGGCAACAATGCTTCAGGAGGTTCAACACGCAACCTTACCTATAATGGTACTATCGCATACAATACTACTGATAAGAAAGAAGGCAGTTCTTCACTGAACTTCAATGGCACCAACAACTATGCTACTGTCAACAACAGCGCTTCCGCCGCCTTCCCAAGTGAAGGCGGTTACTCACAGCGTACTGTTGCCATGTGGATCAGGCCAACTTCTGCTTCTTACAATAACCGTGTGATCTTCGATTTCGGTAACTCCAGCAATGGACTGGGTCTCCGCTTCAATGGAACCAGCCTGCAATACGGTGTTGCCAGCAGCGCAGGAACACGTACCACGAAAACGCTGACCAACTTCGCCAGCAATGCGAACTGGCTTGGCACCAATAACTGGAACCACGTGGCTGTTGTATACAATGAAAATACACTGCGCCTGTTCCTGAATGGCGTGGAAGTAAGCAGCATCACCAACCTGAATTTCACCACTGTGTCTGGTACTGCCAGCAATGCTTCCAGGCTTGGTTATTCAGGCAGCAGCAGTTCCGATGCCGTGTTCAATCAGGCAGCAACCTCCAGCGATTATTTCGTTGGTCAGATGGACCAGATCTTTGTGATCAACTCTGCATTAACTGCAACCGGCATACAATCTGTAATGAATGGCACATATGGGCCATCCTGGGATACTACCCTGGTTGCTCCTACAGCGCCGCTTACTCCAACAGGACTGGATGCGCAACTGCTGCCTGGTAATAATGTGAAGCTTACCTGGAATGATCAGTCTTCAGATGAAACAGGATTTGAAGTGTGGCGCTCACTGGGTAACACCAATAACTTCCGCCTCGTGGCGAATGTTGATGGCGGTGCAGGCGCTACAAAAACATATACAGACTCATCACTCTTTGCTAACGTAACCTATTATTACAAGGTGCGGGCAAAAGGCGTTGTATCTCCTTCAGCTTACAGCAACAATTCCAGTGCTACCACTGTGAACTCAGTTCCCGTGATCCAGGGTGTAATGGACTTCTCCATGACCTACGGTACCTCACGCACCATTACATTGAATGCTACCGACTCCGATGGCGATCCGCTCGTATTCACTGCTCAGCCACTGCCTTATTTTGCGCAGATCCAGAACCTGAGCAACGGGGTTGCCAATATGGTGTTCAACCCATCGATGGCAGATCAGGGTGCTTATACTATCAAGGTGATCGTATCTGACGGATTCAACGGATTTGATACTACCGCCTTCTCGATCCTGGTGAACTCCAACAGTCTGCCTGTGATCAACCCTGTAAGTAATGTGAATATGAATGAAGGCGCATCTCCGGTGAAACTGCACCTGGTATCCAATGATGATGATGGTAACGACTACCTCGTTTGGTATTCCAACAACCTGCCATCATTTGCCACACTGGTAGACAGTGGTAACGGCCGCGCTTCTATCACTTTCGCTCCAAGCTACAATGCTTCAGGTGTATATAATATCACGTTGATCTCTGACGACAGCTATGGCGCATGGAGCAGCAAAGACATTACTGTAACAGTGAATGAACTGGATCCGAACGACAAGATCCAGATCAATATGATGAACTACAACGGATACGTTGCACTGTGGAATGATGTGGACGCGAAGAGCAGCAACTTCAATGTGAGCGGTCTCCGAAATATCAAAAACGAGGTGACCACTGTAGGTATCCAGCGCATGAACGCCAACAGCAACAACAGAACTGGTGGCGATGGCTACAACTCCGGCAACAATTCCGGCGTATTCCCGGATAACGTGATGCGCGATTATCTCGGATGGGGCGGTAATGATGGCGATGATACACTCAGGCTGCGTGTATATGGTCTCGACAATAACAGGAAGTACAACTTCGTGTTCTACGCAAGCAATACCTGCCCATGGTGCCAGTTCACTGTAAACAGCACCACTACTTATAAGATCGGCAACGAATCCGCAGAGATCAAATTCTGGAACAACCAGAATGTAACCGATACTATCTACCAGGTACAACCGAGCCCAACCGGTGAAGTGATCATCACCATGATCGGTGATGCCGCCACCAACCTCGGTGGTTATCTCAACGCACTGGTTGTGGAAGCTGCATTCGACGATGGCACCACTCCTGTGAAGCCGCTCAGCCTGGCTGCAGAAGATGTTCCCAATACCGGTGTGAAACTCACATGGGAAGACAAGGCATACAATGAACAGAATTACAAAGTATACCGCGCAGACGCCAAAGCTGGTCCTTATACCCTGCTTAACCCAGGCGCAAATAACGTGGATGCTACCGAATACACGGATCTCACTACTCAGCCGTACAACAACTACTATTACTATGTAATAGGTACCAACAAACATGGAGACGGCATTTCCAGCGATACCATTCATATCGCAACTGCCAACAACAAACCTGTGCTGGCAGGGCTGGCTGATATCTTCGCCAAGACGGATGCTACCGTGAATGAAGACTTCACTGTAACTGATAATCCTGGTGATGTGGTAACAGTATCTGTGCTGAACAAGCCAGGATTCATTGCCCTGCAACAACTGGGCGCCAATAGTTACCGCCTGGTGGCTTCGCCCACTGCCGATAATATCGGATTCACTTCCATCACCATCCGTGCGGAAGATGATAAGGGCGGCGTAACTACGCAATCCATCAATGTGGGAGTGGCTGATAAGAATACAAGATCGTTCTATATCAACCTGGGTCAATCATCAACACTGGCTCCTGCTCCATGGACGAATATGGACGGATGGGCTAACCCGGGATCTAACAGGACCAACCTGCGTGACGAGAACAATGTGGCTTCTACTATCAGTATTACAACAGTAGACGGATGGGGCGATGTAAACCGCAATGGTCACAGGACCGGAAACAATACCGGTATCTTCCCTGATTCAGTGATGGCTAGCGGTATCATCGATGCCGGTTCAGGTCCGAAGACCATCAGGTTTGCCGGTCTTGATCAGACCAAACGTTACAACCTTGTATTTGTAGGCAGCATCAATGAAGGTTCGGATGCAAACAACAGGTATGTTGTAGTAGGCGGCACTGTTAGTGATACATTACAGGCAAGGAACAATACCAATCAGTCAGCTAACCTCAATGGTATCACACCTAATGCTCAGAACATAATAGATGTGCAGATTTCCAAAATCGGATCAGCATCCTATATGGTACTGAACGGTATTCAGATAGAGGAATACTCACCGGCACTGGCGCCGATGGGACCCACTAACCTCTATGCAGAACCGGTGGACCGCAATACCGTTGACCTCAGCTGGTCAGACAGGCTGAACAATGAAAATGCAGTTGACGGATTTGAACTGCAACGCGCCACCGATTCCCTGTTCACCATGAACCTGAATTCAGTTTCACTAGCGGCCAATACAACAACACGCAGGGTTACCGGTCTGAATCCAAATACCAGGTACTGGTTCCGCGTGAGAGCCAAAGTTGGAGCAACATTCACTGATTTCAGTAATCGTGTGAAAACTGTTACACCACAATCACTGGTGTACCTGAACTTCAACTTCTCTACGGCCAATGCAGGATTCCCATGGAATAATACCGGCGAAACGCCGAACCTGCCAACTGACTTCACTAACCTGAAGAACCAGAGCGGACAACCGAGCGGTATGACCGTTTCTATCGCTAATCCGTTCAATGGTGAGAATGTGGCGGGTATCAATACCGGTAACAACTCAGGTATCGCACCGGATGCAGTACTTCAAAGCTGCTACTGGCTGGATAATACACAGATATCAACGCTGAAGGTGAGTGGACTGAATCAGAACAAGCGTTACCGCTTCGGATTCATCGGAAGCATGGGCAGCGATGGTTGGTTCTTTGGTAACTACACCGCAACCTATACCATCAACGGAAGGTCAGTATACCTCAATTCATGGCTGAACAAGACCAAGTTCGTGTACATCGGAGATGTTCAGCCTGATGCAAATGGCGAAGTGTTCATAGACTTCTCTACCACTCAGGAAGGCGTATGGGGCTTCAACTCAGGTATGATAGTGGAGACATATGATGATGTGATCGGCGGAGCAGTACCCAATATAGTTGTGACAGGAAATCCTGATCAACCTGTGAATACTGTAACCGGGGAACAGACTGCATTGCAAGCCGTGGCCGACAATGCTCAGCTGGCGGATAAAGTTGCCATCAAAGCTTATCCGAATCCGTTCAATGATTTTATCAGCATCGATTTCAATAATGCGGCTGCTTCCAACCAGGTGAGAGTGGATATGTATGATATGAGCGGCAGACTGGTATACAGACGTGCTTACGGTCAAATGGCGGCGGGAATGAATACCCTTCGTATCAATACCAACGAAGGCGCACTTGGAACAGGCATTTACCTAATGACCCTGGTGGTTAATGGTAAACCTGTGGCCACAAGCAAAATGTTAAGAGCAGAAAAGAAATAAGCGTTCCATTCAGAAGAATGAGGTGTCAGAAGAAAGTGGCACCTCGTTCTTCTTTGTTTGTTCATAGAGATTCGCAGCGTACCTTTTTCACTGAAACACAAAAATGAAACTTTCATGGATCTGATGTACTTATGGCATTCACTGCTACGCAAGAAGTGGATCATCGCTTTTTGCACCTTCATAGGTTTGCTGGCAGGGTTTGCATTTACGTTGACACAGAAAAAATCTTATCTCTCCGTATCCCAGTATTCGACGGGATTTACAATGGCTCAGAAGGTGAGTATCAAAGATGACGGCAACCTCAACATCTTTGAGATCGATCTTCGGTTCAACAACGTATTCGAAACCTTCCGCTCTCCCAAGGTAATGGGCATGCTGTCTTACAAGCTGCTGCTGCATGATCTCGAAGATGCCCACCCATTCCGTGTGCTCACGGAAGAACAGAAATCGCAGGATGTGTACAAAGTAGCGAATCTGGAAAATGCCAAATCCATTCTCCGGAGTAAGATCGCTACCATGAGCCTTATCTCTCCTTATGACCCCGAAGAAAAAAAGATCTATGATCTCATTCTTCTCTATGGGTATAACGACCAGGCCCTCAACAATAAGATCGCGTTCAGCCGCATCCAGAATACAGACTTTATCAATATCGTCTATACATCGGAGAGTCCACTCCTTTCTGCATATGTGGTGAACACCATCGGAGAGCAGTTCATTCGTTTCTTCAACAATATTTATGGTACCCGCGCACAGGAGTCAACTGCAAAGCTCGACAGTCTCACCAGTACCAAAAAAAGAGAAGTGGATGAACTCACTGCCAAACTCCGTGATTTCCGTGCGCGGATCGGAACCCCTAACGTGGCAGACCGCGCGTCCGCTGCGATGGGTGTGGTACAGGAAATGACTTCGAATTTCCAGCAGGAAATGGCCAAGCTCAACAATCTTCGCGGTGAATTGACAGCAGTGGAAACACAACTTCGTTCGTTTGTTACAGTTGGCAGCACTCCCGTAGTGAACAACAATGCAGAATATCTTCGCCTTAAAAGAGAGAATGAAAACCTGGAATTACAGAAAGCCGGTAAGTCAGAAGATGAAGTTAAAACGATCCAGACACAGATAGATGCCAATGTGCGCAAAATGCAGTCCGTAGCGCCCACTGCCAGCGGAAGCCGCGAAAGGGCCGCAGAAAAATCTGCCATTCGTCAGTCTGAGCTGATAGACAGAAAAGTGGAATTGCAACAAAAGATCCTGGCTGCAGAACAGAACGTGAAATTGTTCAGTGCGCAGAAAGCGCAATATGAGGCCATGACCACCACTGGTGGCGGTGAGGAAGTGATCCTGAAAGCGAAAGAGGAAGAGCTCCGCATCGCATCGCAGGAATATGAAGCATTGAAGAAAAGCCTGCAGGCATCACTGGACCTGGATGTGAACCCCGAGAACAACTTCAAACAAACGATGGTTGGACAGCCCGCTTACCGCGCTGAGCCCGCTCGCCGCACAATTATTATGGGAATGAGCGGCATCCTTATGTTCTTCCTTTCCTCCATCGTATTGCTCGGCCTCGAGTTCCTGGATAGTTCTTTCAAAACGCCTTCCATCTTCACGCGCCTCACCAAGCTGAAATTGCTGAGCTCGCTGAACAGGATCGATCTGAAAAAGAAGGCCCTGAAGGACCATCTCAATTTTGATGGCGATCCCAATCGCAAGGATGGAGACAATCTCTTTGTGGAGAATCTTCGCAAACTGAGATACGAATTCGAAAGAAGCGGGAAGAAAATATTCCTTGTTACCAGCACGCAATCCCAACAGGGAAAAACAACCGTGATCGAAGCGCTTGCCCATAGCTTCAGCATTACGAAGAAAAAAGTATTGCTGATCGATGCCAACTTCAGCAATAATTCGCTCACCAGGATGTTTGAAGCCAAGCCTGCACTTACGCAGTTCAGTGTGGGAGAGAAAGATGCAGCCGTTGAAAAATTCCTGGGCATTACCAGCATGACCCCCATTCCGCATACCGATCTGATCGGTTGTCCGGAAGGTAACTATACACCCTCCGAAGTGCTTCCAAAGAATAGCCTGCTGGATAATATCAGCAAGGTTGCAGAACGTTACGATTTCGTAATCATTGAAGGCGCTTCACTCAATGAGCATGCAGACAGTAAAGAGCTGGCCCGCTATGCGGAAGCCATCATCGCTGTGTTTGACGCCAAATCCGTACTTAAGCAAACTGATAAAGACTCCATAGATTATCTGAAAAGCACTGAAGGGAAATTCATTGGAACGGTTCTGAATATCGTAGAGCCTGATAATATGGAGTTGTAATTGTTAATCCATAAACCTGTTCTAACGTGATCAATTCTCTTTTTAATGCTGATAAGATCCTTGGTCGCAGCCGTAACCCATGGATGGATTATGCTAAGGGCATCTGTATCCTGATGCCGGTGTACAGGCATACATTTGAGGGCATTGCCAATGTGGGAGTGGGCTCTTACAGTTACCCCGGCATCCGTATCGTTGACGTGTTCACGATGGGATTCCGTATGCCGTTGTTCTTTATGATCGCCGGCGCATTCTTTGCCGTTACACTTTTCAAAAAAGGGATCGGTGATTTCCTGAATGCGAAATTCAAAACAGTTATGTACCCGCTGCTTCTCTGGGGCGGCCTGCAGATCACCCTTCAACTGCTTTTTGCAGGAGCCGGTGTGAATGCCAACAGAACGCCATTCGATTACCTGAACCTGATCCTCGATCCGCGCAAGCTGGAACAGTTCTGGTACCTGAATGCACTGTTCTTTGTGAGCCTGATCTACGCGCTCACCACATGGTATGGGAAGTTCACTTCCAAACACCAGCTGGTGCTCGGGTTGGTGTTCTATGGGATCGCAACGTACTGTCATAAACAGAATATACATATCGGGTTCCTCAGTGGCGTTACCTTTTACTACCTGTTCTTTGCAGTGGGCGATGCCCTCCACAGTATTGTGCTTGATGAAAAACATCACAAATGGTTATCATCTTTCAAAACTACTTTTATCATCCTGCCCATATTTGCAGCCGTTGAATGGTATTGCACCACGCTGAACCTGGCGCATCCAGAAGAGTTCGATTTTTATGTACAGCACCAACGCCAGGATATATTCTTTTTCTCGGCCATCATTGGAGGTCTGTTCATGATCCACCTGTCGTTCATGCTGCAGCGTTTCAATGTGATGAGATGGTTGAGGGTGGTTGGCTATCATGCGTTGTACATCTATGTGGCCCACCTGATGGTTACGGCCGGGCTGCGTATCCTGTTTGTTAAATACCTGCATATCGAGAGCATTCCGTTATTGCAGTTCACTATCTGGCCGCTGGGTGTGATCATCCCAATGATCATGTTCAATGTATCCAAAAAACTGGGTGTTGGATGGATCTTTACGCTGAGGGATGATGATGCAGCCAAGAAGAAACCGCAGCCATCCACCCAATATTTCACGAGAGAAGTTGTTGTACCGAAGGAAAATTTAAATAAATGATCATGGAAAAGGAGAATGAAAATCCTTACAAGACATTTGAGTTGATCAGTACCTTATTCGCCATTGTGTTCTGCCTTGGCATGTTCGTTAAATTCCTGTTCTTCTGATAAACATGGAAAAGAACCTGTTCAATAGAACGAAGGGCGCGTTGACGGATACCCTGCGCTACCACCTGGTTACCAAAAAACTGAATACCCCGCTGGGATTCGGTTTGCTGGGACTGGTAGCCATACTCATGAGTTATATCACCGTAGTGGTGGATATAAAGCTGAGTGTGATGATCGTGGGTTTGCTGGGTGTATTGTTATTGTGCGGCCTCTGTATCGTTTATCCATTGTTCGGTTTCTATGCAGCCTACGCCACTACTTTGTTCATGATGATGCCGGCGCGGCTGAGCAATTCCGCTACACCAATACCAACCGGCCTGATCCCTGAATACCTCGCTTACCTGGCAATGTTAGGTGTGCTCACCAAACAGCAGTTGCGAAAGGAGATCAATACAAAATTCTGGACCAATGCGATTACTGTCTGGATGCTGGTGTTGGTTGGTTTCTATATTATTCAACTGGGCAACCCATCGGGAAGGAGCGTATTTGGCTGGTTCAATTTTTTCAGAAAGCAGGTGAGCTTTGTAGCTTTTTTCTATATCAGTTACTGTTTCCTCAATTCACGAAAGATGATAGTTCAGTTCACCTGGTTCTGGGTGGTACTGAGCACCATCAATGCTTTGCATGCCTGCCAGCAGCAATGGCTTGGCTTTGCACACTATGAGCAGGTATGGCTGATGGCGGATGAAAAAAGATATGCGCTCTTTGTAAACTTCGGATTCATCAGGAGGTTCGGATTATTGTCGGACCCCGCAGCAGCAGGCATTCTCTATTCCTGTTCCTGTGTGATGATGATTGTACTGGCCATCCGCTCCACCAAAACCTGGCAGAAGGTATTGTTCTGGATACTGACTGCCATTCACTTTATGGCATCCAGTTATACCGGCACCAGAACGGGCACTCTTATGATTGTGGCGGGCATGGTATTTTACGTGGTGCTGACCCTGTACGAGAAAAGGACAATACTGTTTGCAGGCGTATTCGGTTTCATGATAATTGGACTGCTGGTGGCGCCGGTCTACGACAATATGATCATCAACCGCCTCCGGTCTACGTTTGAAGGATCGAAAGATCCGTCGGCCATGGCGCGGGACATGAACCGGAAGCTAGTACAGCCATACGCCTACAGGCACCCGATAGGAGGCGGACTGAATTCCTCCGGGAATATGGGACAGTTCTACCATCCCGGCCACCCGATGAGCATCATTCCGCCGGACAGCGGTTTCATGCAAACCATGATGGAGCAGGGGCCGATAGGGCTGGGCTTGCTGCTGCTCTTTTACTTTGCCATCCTGCGAACGGGCATCAGAAGTTATTACCGGTTGCGTGATCCCGAGCTCAGGGCCTTGCTTCTATGCCATTTTGTTTCCATCTTTACACTCATGGTGGCGCAATTCTCGCAACTGGCCATCGGCCAATATCCCAGTGTACTTTATTTTTATTCCGTGCTGGCATTGCTGATCAAGATGCCGCAATATGATGATAATGCTTATCCATCTCAAACCGCAGAAGAAAAAACATAGATCATGATGAAATCACTAATGGCCGCCGTTCTTATGCTGGCTGCGATGAATGCCATCGCTCAAAATCCCGCCGGGAGAAATGCCTCTACCTATCATTCCAACCTGGATACCGTAAGGCCGGTGGATATCAGGGAAAGACTGGTGCAGCTTGCATTGCAGAACCCCAATTACGAGATCGCAGATAGAAAAGTGACCATTGCCGAAAGGGGACTCAAGAAAGCGAAGGGCGCCTGGCTCAATGCTTTTGCGGCTTCCGGTAACCTGAATGAACTTTCCATCAAGGATCTGGGCAACAGCAACTCCAACCCAAGCAACCTGAATGGAGGATTGTTCTTTCCCAGGTACAATTTCAGCCTCACGCTTCCTTTCGATTTCTTTTCTGCAAGAAGCAATGATGTGAAAGTGGCGCGCGAGAATATTTATATCGCGGAAGCTGAAAAGAACCAACGTTACCGTACCATCCGTCGTGATGTGCTCAGCGCCTACGAAGATTACCTGATGCATAAGGAAAAGTATGATCTGCAGGTGCGCATCACACAGGGCGAATACACTGAATACAAGCTGGCCGAGAAGGATTTTGCCGATGGCATTATCACGGCAGAAGCTTTCAAAACAGTGGAGACAGCTTATTACAACCAACTGATCACAAGAGCTGAAATGCTGAGGAATTTCAACGTATCGAAATATGAACTGGAGTTGCAGATCGGCGTGAATATCGATGATGTGCTTCCAAGAAAATAAACCGTTCTGCCCATGAGCCAGTCAATACCTGCCATCACTCCTTTAACGGCGCAAGCGCCTGCTCAGGCCAAAGCGCGTGTTTTCTTCCCGAACCTCGACGGGTTGAGGTTCCTGTCGTTTTTTGTAGTGTTCCTTTTTCACTGGTATATGACTACCTATCCCTATATCAACGGAACAAATCCAAATGCTTCCGAAGGGATCCGTTTTCTTTTCCAATACGGTTCACTGGGCGTGAATTTTTTCTTCGTGTTGAGTGGATTCCTGATCACTTACCTGCTGATCCGTGAACGTGAGCTCACCGGTACTATTCATATTGGTAATTTCTACGTGAGAAGGATATTGCGAATCTGGCCATTGTATTATCTCTGCCTTGCCATTGCGTTTATCATCTTCCCGGTGTTGAAACAGATGGGAGGGGAAGCATATGTAGAGAGAGTTGATCCCTGGTACTATGTGATCTTTGCCGCCAACTTTGAATACATGCGTATCTGGCCGGAGCATCCTGAGGCTGTGCTGGTTTCAGTGCTATGGTCCGTTGCCGTTGAAGAGCAGTTCTATCTCACCTGGCCATTGATACTCCGCATAGTGCCCGTGAGATTTTACAAATATGTTTTCCTGCTTATCATGTTGGGGTCTCTGATCTTCAGGAGTTTTTACACAGCAGATAACGATCATGACTATGCCGTCAGGTATTTTCACACTTTCTCAGTGATCGGTGATATGGCCCTTGGTGGATTGATGGCCTGGCTCTGTTCTTCACCCACCAAATTCCTGCACTGGGTAACCAATATGAGCAAACCCATGATAGCGCTGATTTACGGAGGCGCTGTGATGCTGAGCCTTTTCAAGAGTTATATATTCCCTGCCGGTATACCCATCATTTTCGAGCGGCTGGTGATCGGGCTTTTCTTTGGTATGATCATTCTTGAACAGAATTATGCCGTGAACAGCTTCTTCAAACTGGGCAGGTGGAAACTGATCTCAAAATTGGGTACATATACTTACGGGTTATACTGCCTTCATTTATTGGCGATCTATATATCCACCAAAGTGGTGCTGAAACTCGGACTGGACCAGCGTATGCTGGGAACGGCGTTTGCGCAGGCGATCATCGCATTGCCTCTTTCCATCGGTATCAGTATCGCTTCTTATCACCTTTTTGAGAAATGGTTCCTGCAATTAAAAGACCGATTTGCTTTTATTACTAAATAATGCGCATTAACTTGCAGCCACCCCTCAAACCAATGTTCTATACCTGAGTTAGCATAGCCCTGTAAATAGTAGTTGTTAGAAACCAGCTGAGAAATTGTGAGTAGTGATTTATGAAACTTATGTAAAAATGAAGCATCCGAAAATTCCGGAGCAGCTACTTGTATTTGCCGGATCTTTATTAATGTTCCTTTTAACACTGGCCGCCAATTTCTCAGGGCCACACGATTCCATTGGCTATCTCAACGGTATTATCAAAGGCGGTGAAAACCTCAGCCATCCGCATCACCTTTTGTATCATTATGCTGCCTGGTACTGGTTGCAATTCACGCAGGCCATTTTTCCAGGCATCAAAGATTATTACCTGGTGGAAGCATTTACGGCAGTGTGCGGCAGCGTTAGTATGACCATTGTGTACAGCTTTTTCCGCTGGCGTTTCAACTGGAAGCCCTGGCCTTCCGTGGTGTTCTCTTCCGTGATCGCGTTCTCCTATGGCATGTGGTTCTACAGCGCTAACATTGAAGTATATGCGCCGGCGATGATGTTCCTGCTGGCATCCCTTTACAAACTCACTTCACCATCATTCTCCAAAAAAGATCTTTGGCTGGTTGCAGTGCTTCACTGCCTGGCCATCCTGTTCCACCAGTTGCATATCCTTTTTGCGCTGGTGATCATTTACATTCTCTGGAGCCGCCGGCAACAGCTGGCTTTCATGCCTTCTTTCATTGCATACGCAATAACAGGATTGGTGCTGGTAGGCGGCACTTATTTCTTCATGGGGTGGGTAGTGGCCGGACAGGATTCGCTGGAACAATGGACCGGCTGGATGCAGGGCTATACCAAACACCAGGATTACTGGCAGATGCCCGGTGTGAAAACTCCATTCTATGTCTTCACCGGTTTTACACATGCTTTTGTTGGAGGGCATTTTGTATTCCGGCTGCCTGGTATAGATAGCTATTTCGAGAAATTGCAGTCTGTTCATTCCCTCCACGATGAAATATTCCTGGCGCGTCATATCAGCCAGGGAACGGCCATTGTGCTTTCCCTGCTTACCCTGCTGCTGGCCGCAACGATGCTGGTGTTGATTGTTCGCTTCATCAGGAAATACAAAACTGTGCGAAAAACCTGGCCTTCAGTAATACCGTCACTTGTTGTCTGCGGCGCTGTATACTCTGCATTCTTCTGCGTGTGGATGCCGGAGATACTCGAGTTCTGGATCTTTCAGACTGTATTGCTCTGGCTACTATTATTGGGCACATTGACCGTCACCGGATTTCCTTTCGGCCTTCGCCATACTGCAGTTGGATTGATCTGTAGCATCACATTATTTATTGTGAACTATTTCGGAAGTATCCGCTGGTTGCAGGACCTGGACCACGACTGGTACTATCTCAAAGTGCGCCCCGTGGAAAATGCCATTAAGGAAAACGATGTTGTTTTATTGCAACAGGGATGGATCCTGAAAGACTTCCTTGAATACTTCACCAAATCAAATGTTACGGAAGTACCCGCCAATTCTCAACTGAGGCCGGCAGTAGACAGTATCATCAACAGCAGTTTTCAAAGAGGCGGAAGACTTTTCCTTTACCCCGATGTGAACAGCATGAGTGAGCGTCCTGAAACTTCCTATGTAGATTCACTGATGCGGTTGTACTCAAAGGATATCCATCTTCTTCATCCCAATGATCCTGAAATATTGATCATCAAACCTGTTGCCGATACAACAACACTGCCTCAGGACGCAGCATCAGATAGAATGCCATAACAAATTATTTGAACATTCTCCTCTTGCACCTCCAGAGGCATGTGACGGCACGGATTATGCTTTCCAGGCCTTCAAAATATAAGCGATGAAGCTGATTCGGTGCTATTGTTCAATCTCTCCAAACAAACGTTCATATTGATTCTCCCGCGATGGTATATTTTGCAGCCTGCGAAGTATAACCCCGCCGGCACCAAGAAAATTCCATATTATTTGCCGCTTTTAACCGATTTTTGAGTCCGTTTTTCTATAAACAGCATTATTGACCAAATCTTAACCACCCCCCAGGAATAAAATGGAGACTGTGGCAATTAAAGGAACCCTGACTGCAACGCATATCGATGCATTCCGGCAGATTGTTGGAGAGCAATATGTGTTGCTGGATGAAGAATCGCTCAACAATTACGGGCATGATGAAACTGAGCACCTGCTCTTTCCTCCCGAAGTTGTATTGAGACCAAGAACAGCTGAGGAAATTTCAGCCGTGATGAAAATCTGTAACAAAGATCGTATCCCTGTAACGCCCCGTGGAGCAGGAACTGGCCTTAGCGGAGGTGCGCTGCCAAACCTCGGTGGTGTGCTGATCTCTACTGATCGCATGAATTCCATTGTTCATATCGATGAAAGGAATTTGCAGGTGATCACGGAACCTGGTGTGATCACGGAAGTGTTGCAGAATGCAGTGAAGGAGAAAGGGCTTTTCTATCCACCTGATCCCAGCAGTCGCGGTTCCTGTTTCATCGGCGGTAATATTGCCGAGAACAGTGGTGGTCCCAAAGCCGTGAAATACGGTGTGGTAAAGGATTATGTGCTGAACCTGGAACTGGTGCTGCCAACCGGTGAGATCATCTGGACCGGGGCCAATGTGCTGAAGAACTCTACCGGTTACAACCTGACGCAGTTGGTGGTTGGTAGCGAAGGCACACTGGGCATTGTTACGAAGATCGTTTTGAAACTGATCCCGCTTCCTAAATATGATCTGCTGATGCTGGTTCCTTTCCAGAGCCTGGAAAAAGCAGGTGAAGCGGTGAGTGCTATTTTCCGTGCGGGCTTCACGCCTTCTGCACTGGAACTGGTGGAGATCGATGCATTGAAGATCGTGAGTAAATTTGTAGACAGCGCCGTTGTTCCTGTTACCGATGATACTGCTGCACATTTGATCATTGAAGTGGATGGTAACCACCTGGATACACTGATGGTGGAGATGGAGGCAATTAGCACGCTCTTAACAGAATATGAGGCAGGCGAAGTGTATTTTGCGGATGACGCGCAACAGAAAGCGGAACTCTGGAAACTCCGCCGGAGAACAGCCGAAGCTGTAAAAGTGGATGGCTATACCGTGGAAGAAGATACCGTGGTGCCCAGGGCCGAACTGCCCGGATTGATCCGTGGTGTAAAAGCGCTTGGTCTCGAATACGGATTCAAAGCTGTTTGTTACGGACATGCCGGCGATGGCAACCTGCATATCCGCATCAAGAAAGAGGGTGTAGCCAACAGCGCTGATGATCCGCAACTCATTGCCGGCATCAAAGCATTGTTTGCGCTGGTGCACAAATTGGGAGGAACAATCAGTGGTGAGCATGGAATTGGTCTGATCCAGAAGAATTATATCGATATTGTGTTCAATGAAGCGCAACTGCAACTGATGCGCGGCATCAAGAAAACCTTCGATCCTAATAATATTCTGAACGCAGGAAAGATATTCGACCTGTAGTTCAGCCCGGCGCTTACACTTAACAACATCAATATGGCAAAGAAGCATTTTGCATTGGCTGCCTTTTTATTGTTTGGCACACTGGCTGTACAGGCTCAGCAACGGCCGGTGGAAGAACCTCCTGCACAGAAAGGTTTCAACAGGGATAATCTTTTCTTCGGAGGCAACTTCGGTTTGAGCTTTGGCGATTATACATTGGTGAATGTGTCTCCACAGATTGGATACCGGTTCAACAGGTATTTGGCTGCAGGTGGCGGTGTGAATTTCCTTTATTCCAGCTACAAGCGCAGGTATAATGTGGGCGCGGATTACAAGGAAAATTATGGAAACGCCGGTTTGAATATTTTCGGAAGGGTATATCCTATCGAATACTTGCTGTTGCAATTGCAGCCGGAAGCCAACTATGTATGGGGTAAGATAAAATATCCCGATGGTACATCGGCCAAACTGGATCCGCAGGTAGTTCCCTCCTTGTTAGGTGGCGCCGGTGCGGTGATCCCAACCGGGGGCAGGGGTTCTTTTGTGGCGATGGTGCAATACGATCTTTTACAGAATGACCGTTCACCTTATCAGAACAGGGCATTTTATACATTTGGTTATAATATTGGATTTTGATGAAACCAATGAATTGATGATAAACGGAAGCCCGGAATTGTTCCGGGCTTTTGCTTTATCGGGGAGCAGGGGGTGACTAAAAAGGGCGGAGAGTTGGCAGTCGCTCGCCTCTGGCGAGTGACTTCTATTTGTTCGCCTCCGGCGAACACCGCGTCGCCGGAGGCGACTAAATACAAGTCACTCGCGGGGACGCGAGCGACTGCCAGCCCTCTGATTTTTATCCGATCTTGTTGAATAGCTCTACCGGTGTATCACAAACGATGATCCTGTCTGTAACGCCTTCATAGAGGAAGCCGTCCTTCTGCATTTGGTTCAGATGTCCCAGCAGGTGTTTGTAAAATCCGTTTGAGTTGAGGATATAGATCTTTTTATCGTGGATCTTGAGTTGGTTCCAGGTCACCATTTCAAAAAGCTCGTCGAGGGTGCCGAAGCCGCCGGGAAGGATAATGGCTGCGTCGCAGAGATCGTACATCATTTTTTTGCGTGTATGCATGTCGGGTACAATAGCGAGTTCCGATAGCGATTCATGTTGCTGTTCCCAATCTACGAGGATTTTGGGCATCACGCCCATCACTTTACCTTCATTGAGGAGCACTGCATTGGCTACAGTGCCCATCAGGCCGCGGTTTCCACCGCCATACACGAGTTTGAGGCCAAGGATGGCGATGAATTTTCCTAATTCTGCCGCATGCTGGGCGTAAATGGGGTGTTGTCCGGGTTTAGATCCGCAGAAAACCGCTACAGATTCAATCTTCATATGGATGACTTTGGTTTCAGCAATCTGAAACTCTTGCTAAGGTAAGTGGATTGTCTGCAATTTTGGTGACAATTTTCCTACCTTCAGCGCGCGAAAATTTTGTAGAAGATCACTATTAATTCTTTAAGCTTATGTCGGCTTCCATGCTGTTCACATTCGTGGTAGGCTATTTTGTGCTGCTTCTGGCCGTAGCATACTTCACATCCCGTAACTCTAACAATGATTCTTTCTTCATCGGTAACCGTAATTCCAACTGGATGCTGGTGGCTTTTGGTATGATCGGAACATCACTGAGTGGTGTAACTTTCGTGAGTGTGCCCGGCGCCGTAGGAAAAGAATCCTTTGCGTATTTCCAGATCATGATCGGTTATTTTATCGGTTATATGGTGATCGCATTCGTTTTGCTGCCCCTGTATTACAAACTCAATCTCACTTCCATTTACAATTACCTGAGTACAAGACTGGGGTTCAAGTCGTACAAGACCGGGGCATCTTTCTTCATCCTCAGCCGTACACTCGGCGCCACAGCGCGTTTGTACCTGGTAGTGAAGATTCTTCAGGACACGATCCTCAGTAGTTTCGGCGTGCCTTTCTGGGCCACTACGCTGATCATACTGCTGATGATCCTCTTGTACACTTATGAAGGCGGTGTGAAAACCATCGTGTACACAGATACACTTCAAACCACCTGTATGCTGCTCGGTCTGGTTGTGTGTGTGATCTACATTCTCAACAAGATGGACATGAGCCTCGGTCAAAGCCTCAGCGCTATGGGCGAGCAAGGCTACTCCAAAGTTTTCTTCACCAATCCCGACAGTAAATACTTTTTCGTCAAACAGATACTGGCGGGGGCTTTCATCACCATTACCATGACGGGTATGGACCAGGAGATGATGCAAAAAAATATCTCCGTGAAAACCCTCAAGGACGCACAGAAGAACGTGGTTACACTGAGCATCATCATGTTCGTGGTGATCGGTCTTTTCCTCGTATTGGGAGGGTTACTGCATCTCTACGCCGCACAACAGGGATTAACAGCCACCGGTGATAAACTCTTCCCTGAAGTGGCGCTGAACCATATGACTCCGCTGATCTCCGTGGTATTCATCATCGCACTGATCTCTGCGCTCTTCCCCAGTGCCGATGGCGCGATCACAGCACTCACTTCATCTTTCTGTATCGATATCCTGGGAATGCAGAGAAGACAGGACTGGAACGATATTGAGAAGAAAAAGATCCGCCAGCGTACACACCTGATTTTTGCAGCGATATTCCTCTTGTTTGTAATGGTATTCGAATGGATCAACAATAACAGCATGATCGGTGTGATCCTGAAGATCGCGGCCTACACTTATGGTCCGCTGCTGGGTCTTTTCAGTTTCGGGATCCTCACCAAACGTGCAGTGAATGATCAGCTGGCCCCCATTGTTTGTGTGGTGGCGCCCCTGATCTGCCTGGTGCTCGATATTTTCCAGAAATCAATTTTCGGGGATTTCGAGATCGGCCTGGAACTGCTGATCATTAATGGCGGCCTCACCTTTATCGGTCTGCTGCTGGTATCAAAAAAAGCCGCTCTCCGGGTAAACTAAATAGCCCGCTACAACGTTTAGATGAATAGAATGCCATCCCTCTACGCTCCCTCCGGGGAGACCAAAGGATGGCATTCCTTGTCTTCACCCCTAAACGCAAAGTATGAACGACACGATCCGCAAGAGTAAGCAACGCAGGTGGTCAGAGAGCAAAGCGCACAGCAGTTGGCAGATCTTCAAGATCATGGCCGAATTTGTAGATGGATTTGAAGCGCTTGCCAAAATTGGTCCCTGCATTTCCGTTTTCGGTTCTGCCCGCACTCAACCCGGGCATCCTCATTATGAGCTCACCGTTCAGATTTCCAAAAGATTGGCAGAGGAAGGTTTCGGCATCATTTCCGGTGGCGGTCCTGGTATCATGGAAGCTGCCAATAAAGGCGCCCAGCTTGGCGCCGGTAAATCCGTTGGTCTCAATATCGATCTCCCTTTCGAGCAACATTCCAATCCCTTCATCGACCGCGATGCGAATCTCGATTTCGATTATTTCTTCGTCCGCAAAGTGATGTTCACCAAATACTCCCAGGGCTTCGTAATGATGCCCGGTGGATTCGGTACAATGGACGAATTCTTCGAAGTGATAACGCTCATTCAGACCGGTAAAATGTTGCAGGTCCCGCTGATCCTCGTTGGCGCCGACTACTGGAGCGGCCTCGTTGCCTGGATGCAGGACATCATGCTGAAACAGGCATCCAACATCTCACCCGAAGACCTCGATCTCCTCAAAATTGCAGACACACCCGAAGAGGTTGTTGCGCATGTATTGGAGTTCTATACCAAGCATCCGCTGCAGCCGAACTTCTAGCTTAGTTGAAATGGCTTTTGCGCGTGAGGATATAACAATTCCGGCTGTGAAACGAACCAGCGCGGGAGAATATTGATGGGCTTTTGTAAGGGAGGATGATGGGTTCGGTAATTCTATTGAACTTCATCGCTTACGTTTCGGAGGCCTGAATTGTTATACCCTCACGCTGATGGGCACACTAATTTGGCGAGAGGTAGTTGCTGTTCGAGTGGGTGGGCGAATTCCGGCATGCGTTTATTCCGGGTGAATCGTGACGATGTTTCGGTTGCTTTATCGTAATGTTGGTGCAGCTGATGATTGATGATTTCGGTTGGTGAATGAATGATGATGTTGTAGCTAAACTGATGTCAAATGGAGTAATGATTCTTATATTTTCAAGTGGCGAAATGAAACGAGTCTGCTTGAATGAGATTAAGAATTCAAGCGCTGTTGGTTGATTGTTTAGCAATTCTAAATTCAGAAAAATGATTGCGTCAATCAGTGATGAATTGAAAGATATTTATCTGGAGATGATAATAGAAGTGAAGGATGTTCCTGCGTAAAAAAATGCTGCACCTGCATCGTGATGGAGCAAAGGTGATATGAAAAGCCCGGCCTTGAAAACATAAGCGAAGAAGCCCAAAAGAATTACCATAGCCCAATCTCTCCTCCCCACAGCTCAAAATTCATTCTCCCGCGCTGGTTTGTTTTCCAGGCGGCGTTCATATCCCTTTGCGACAAAAAAGATCAGGCTGCATCTTCATCAGAAGCAGAAGCAGGAACATTAGTTGCCAGCTGTGGTTTCGGTTTCTTGATCCTGGCAATCATCTTTCTAACGCCCCTGAACAACCGATAATAGAACTCCTTGTTGAAAAGCTGTGAATCATGCAGTGCTTTGTAAATGAGGAACATGCCAATCGGCACCAGCACGAAAGTGGCCATCCACATGCCTCCCAGCGGCGTCAGCACATCTTCCTTCACGAATTTCTTACCGAAGTTGTTCAGCAAAAAGAAGATCACAAAGAAGATCACTGCAAACACAACAGGTGTTCCGATCCCGCCCTTGCGCACGATGGAGCCCAGCGGCGCACCGATCAGGAAGAGCACCAGCACGGCAAGCGACATAGTGATCTTCTCATGCCAGGTCATGAGGTGGAGACGAAGGTCTTTACGCTTGTTCTCATATTCGATGGAACTGCCTTCCACAGCGGATTTCATGGAGCTGGCATAGGATGAGGCCATGTCAACCACGGAGCTGCGGAGACTGTCCGGAATGAGTTGGGCGAATGATTTTATGGAATCCGGAACGGGCGCGGCTTTCACTTTGGTCCAGCCGGTATCGATATATTTGTTGAAAGTGAGGTATACCTGGAGGTCGCTGCGCGTGCGGTCTTCCACTTTTTTTGTATCGCGCTCCAGTGAGTCGATCACAACGCTGAGTTGGCGAACGTTCAGCATTTCGTAACGGTTGCGGTAAACGCTGTCTGATGTTTGGTTGAAGGCGAGTGCGCTGAGGTCCAGGATCTTTTTATATTCCTTGAAGCCGAGACGTGTGAACTGTGTATTGGTGGTATTGCGGTTGCCTTCTTCCTGGTAGCGCCATCCGTCCTGGAGTTTGAATTCGAGGAACATCTTGTCCGGCGTTACTTTCATAACGCCGCGGCGTGCTGCGATCATATTGTCCTGAAGCTGTGTTCTGGCTTCTTCATAGATGATCACATTGTGAAGGATCGAGTCCTGTTCTTTCTTTCCCACTTTCATGGCGAAGCCGGGAATGGTAGTATAGAAAACACCTTCTTTGAGATCGAAGGCAGGTTTTTTATTGATGAGGTCTGAGTGCAGGGTTCTCATCTTGAGGTTGGCTACCGGTATCACATAGTTGTTGAAGAGGAAGGCCAGGATAGAAAGAAAGGCGGCAACCATCAGCAAGGGGCGCATGAAGCGCATGAGGCCGATACCGGCTGATTTGATGGCCACCAGTTCGAATGTTTCACCGAGGTTTCCGAAGGTCATGATACTGCTGAGCAGTACGGCGAGTGGGAGGGCGAGGGGGACGAGGGTGGCGCTGAGATAGGTGATGAGGCGCAGCATTACGAAGCCATCGATCCCTTTACCAACGAAATCGTCTATCCATAACCAAAAAAATTGAAGGATCAGCACAAAGAGTGTGAGGAAAAAGGTGGCGATAAAGGGGCCTATAAATGCCCTGAGTACAAGTATATCCAGTTTTTTGATCACAATACTGCTAGTTACCTTTAATACATGAATCCAACAAAAATACAGCTTTCGGAAGATGAATTGGCATTCGTTCAAAATGCTCAATTGCTTTTAACAAAGAATGCCATTATTAATAAGGCAGTGGAGGCGATGGGGGAGATGCATGTATTGATACAGCGGCTTATGAAAGAGCTGGGACCGCCATTACCGGCAGAAGTGCTGGCTTCTTCAGCGAAGATATCAAAGGGAGAAAAATATGAGGGATTGCCCTGGGTGATGCTGGATTACCCGAGGTATTTTGGAAAGGATGCAGTGTTTGCAGTGAGAACGATGTTCTGGTGGGGGAATTTTTTCAGTATCACATTACACCTGAGCGGAGTGTATAAACAACAGTTCAGGGAAGTGCTGCTGCGGAACAGGATGTTGCTGCAGGAATGCAATTTTTATTTATGTGTAGGAGAAGATGAGTGGCGGCACGACTTTTCCCCTACCAATTATGTATCACTTGACCGCCTGAGTGAACAAGCAGTTGAAGACATACTTTCGGTTACTGATTTCTGTAAGTTGTCTGTGAGAATACCGCTGCAGATGTGGAATCTGTCTGTGAATACGGCGGATACCCTGTACCGCGCCATATTCAATGCACTCATGGCTTAGTTGCCAAGGCGATGGAACAAATCTTTCACCTGATAACCCCATAACTGACTTTGATCTTTCACTTCACTTTTATCAGCAAAGTCTTTTATCACAAGGATCGTTTGGTTGGTCACTTCTGATTTCTCGATGCGGAATTCAAAATATTCATCGGTTGGTGCATGCAGCCAGTGGAAGCGAATGAATTTGTCTTCTTCACTCTCTGTAACTTCTGCTTTATCTATTGAACCATTCCAGGAAAAGCTGAATACATTATCGCGCTCGTCCACTTTATCTGCAAACCACTCCTGCAAACCGGCTGGCGTACTGAGGAATTCGTATAAAATGGAAGGAGAACATCTTACCGGATACTCTAACGTAAATTGTTGTTTCTTACTCATCTACTCCTTTTATTGAACTTTTTATAAAACCTGTGTTGCAATAATAGAAAAATAATATAACCCTAAAAATTTTTTTGTTGGAGGCGCCGTTAAAGATAGGGAAAGATAACATTGGCGAGAAAAAGTTTAAAGCTGCTGGAAACCAGTTGTTTAGAATTCTTTTTTTTGGAAAATGATCCTGAATTGGTTAAATTGCTTCAGCAGGCATTTTACAAGTTGACGATCAAAATATAAGAAAACCGGCATTGTTACGTTTTTCTCATGGATACCAGGCAACCTTTAAACCTTAAAAACCCTTTAAACGACCTCAACCTATGAGTATGCGTCAACTCAAGATCACGAAATCAATTACGAATCGTGAATCTCAGAGCCTTGAGAAATACCTGCAGGAAATCGGAAAAGTTGAATTGATCAGCCCTGAAGAGGAAGTGCGTCTCGCCCGTAGAATCAAACAGGGCGATCAGTCTGCACTTGACAAACTGACCAAAGCCAATCTCCGCTTCGTAGTCTCCGTGGCAAAGCAGTATCAGAACCAGGGCCTCTCCCTTCCAGATCTTATCAACGAGGGCAATCTCGGCCTCATCAAAGCAGCACAGCGATTTGATGAAACCCGCGGCTTTAAATTCATCTCCTATGCCGTGTGGTGGATCCGCCAAAGTATTTTACAGGCGCTGGCTGAACAAAGCCGTATCGTTCGTCTCCCACTCAACAAAGTTGGTTTGACCAACAAGATCCAGAAAGCATTCTCCCAACTCGAACAGGAATTTGAGCGCGAGCCCAGTCCTGAAGAACTGGCCGAATTGCTGGAGCTGGAAACCGAAGAAGTGTCTGCCACACTCGGTATCGCCGCCAGGCATGTAAGCATGGATACGCCACTATCTGAAGGGGAAGACAATACCCTGGTGGATGTGCTGGTCAATCCTAATGCCGAGTATGCCAATGCCAATATCGAGCACAGGGAAAGCCTTAAACAGGAAATCGAGCGGTCCATGAAAATGCTGACCGAGCGGCAGAAAGAGGTGATCTGCTATTTCTTCGGCCTCGGGGTGGACCATCCAATGAGCCTGGAAGATATTGGCGACAAATTCAACCTCACCCGTGAACGCGTGAGGCAGATCAAAGACAAGGCTATCACCAAGTTGCGAACCAATTCACGTTCAAAAGCCCTCCGTAGCTACCTGGGCGTATAACCCGTAAAATTGTAATTATACCCGAAAGAAACTTTACACTTCATAATCTTACTGTAAATTTGCCCGCTGAAAATAAAGTCATTGCGGGGTCTGTACTGTCCCTGGTTGGACGGCCGGCCCCGCGATTCCTTTTTAGAAAATTGAAAAAACATGTTCCAGAATCTTACAGAGCGGTTAGAATCGGCCTTTAAACAGATCAAGGGTGAAGGCAGGATCACCGAGTTGAATATCGCTGCAACGGTGAAGGATATACGCCGTGCACTGGTGGATGCCGACGTCAACTATAAAATTGCGAAGGAGTTTACCGATAAGATCAAGGATGAGGCCATGGGCCAGAAAGTGATCACTGCCGTTAGCCCCGGACAGCTGATGGTGAAGATCGTGAAAGATGAGCTGGTGGCGCTTATGGGCGGTACCGAGAGTGAGTTGCAGTCAAAAGGCAACCCCGCTGTGATCCTCATCGCAGGTCTGCAGGGTTCCGGTAAAACCACTTTCAGTGCCAAACTGGCCAATTACCTCAGGACCAAAAAAGGACTGAATCCATTACTGGTGGCTGCAGATATCTACCGCCCTGCGGCGATCGACCAGCTGAAAGTATTGGGTGAGCAGATCGGCGTGGATGTATACAGTGAACCGGAAAACAAGAATGCCGTTCAGATCGCAGAGAATGCGGTGAAAGAGGCAAGGAGCAGAAATAAGAACGTGCTCATCATCGATACAGCCGGCCGTTTGGCCGTAGACGAGCAGATGATGACCGAAGTGGCCAATGTGAAAAGCGCTGTGAAACCGAATGAGATCCTCTTTGTGGTGGACTCCATGACCGGTCAGGACGCTGTAAATACAGCCAAAGCCTTCAATGATCGCCTGGACTTTACCGGTGTGGTACTCACCAAGCTGGACGGTGATACGCGCGGTGGCGCGGCCCTTTCCATCAAATACACGGTGGAAAAGCCCATCAAGTTCGTGAGCAGTGGTGAAAAGATGGATACCCTGGATGTGTTCTATCCCGAACGTATGGCGCAGCGTATCCTGGGCATGGGTGATATCACCACCCTGGTAGAAAAGGCTCAGGCCCAGTTCGATGAAGAGCAGGCAAAGAGGCTGGAGAAGAAGATCCGTAAGAATCAGTTCGACCTGTCCGACTTCAAACAGCAACTGGAGCAGATCAAGAAAATGGGAAATATCAAGGACCTCTTAGGTATGATCCCCGGTGTTGGAAAGGCTGTAAAAGACATAGATATCTCCGATGACGCTTTCAAAGGCATTGAAGCGCTGATCAATAGTATGACCCCTGAAGAGAGGGCCAACCCCGATATTCTGGATGCCCGTCGCAAGACGCGCATTGCCAAAGGAGCAGGAAAAAGCATGGATGAACTCAATGGTTTTCTGAAGCAATTTGAGCAGATGAAAAACATGATGAAAATGATGAATAAAATGCCTATGGGCCGCATGGGGCTTGGCCGGCGTTGATTTTCCGACGAATGTAAATTTTTTATGTCCTGCTGACTTTTATATACAAATTGTATTAAATTTGGCAAAGTCAGTGCGATTGTTACCTTTGCAATCCTTGACATTTTTTAAATTGTAACCCTATTTGTTCACGCATTTAAATGTCTATTTAAAATGCCAGTAAAAATCAGACTGCAACGACATGGGTCTAAGAAAAGACCATTCTATTTCATCGTAGTAGCCGACGCGCGCTCACCCAGAGATGGTAAATTCATTCAGAAGCTCGGTACTTACAATCCTCTTACAGTTCCTGCAAGTGTTCAACTGGATCGCCAGAAGGCGCTTGATTGGCTGCACAAAGGTGCTCAGCCTACAGATACTGTTCGCAGGATCCTTTCTTTCAAAGGAGTGCTTTATCTGAAACACCTGCTGCGTGGTGTTAAGCTCGGTCTGTTCGATGATGCTGCTGCTATGGAGAAATTCCAGGTTTGGCATTCAGAGCATGAGGCGCAACTGAAAAAGCGCCAGGAAGCTAATGCCAGAGATCGTCGTCCTCGTCGCCCGATGGCTCCCACCGGTCCGAAGAGAAGCGAGTCTTAATTAGCGCATGGAATTAAGCTATTAAATCCCGGTGAATCTTTCATCGGGATTTTTTGTCACTACTCACTAACTTGCACGCGTACACTATGACCAATTACAACAGTATAGGAAAATTAGCAGCCACTTTCGGAGTGAAGGGAGAACTGGTGCTGGTCCACCACCTGGGCCAGAAAACTGCCCTCAAAGGCGTTCCGGCCATCTTCATCGAAATCAAACGCGATGAACTGCTCCCATACTTTGTAGAAGAGGCACGCGTGAAAAACGAGACCGAACTCTTCATCAAACTCGAAGGCATCAACTCCAAAGAAGAGGCCCGCAACTTTCTCCAGAAACAGGTATGGTTACCCGAAGGAACTGTTCAGCAGTTCACCAACAAGACCGCACCTATTTCTTATCTCGGCTTCCATATCATAGACAACGGCACCGATATCGGCGAGATCCTGGAAGTGATAGAACAACCTCACCAGCTCCTCTGCCGCATTGATCTGGATGGCAAGGAAGCACTCATTCCGATGCACCCGGAAACTTTACTGAAAGTTGACAAGAAGAAAAAAGAAGTGCATGTTCAACTGCCGGATGGCCTGCTGGATATTTTCAGGTAATCAGGATTTGAACTTCTCCGCAACTATATCCCGGTAATTGATGCTAACCGGCACCACTGCATTGTTGGTGAGCACCAGCTCCTCTGGCTTCAGCATCCGGATGGCTTTCAGCGCCACCATAAAGGATTTATGGGTCCTCACAAATTGATTGGCCGGTAAAGATTCTTCCAGCTTTTTCATCGTGATATGCACCAGGTAGGTTTTCTCATTGGTCACAATCTTCATATAGTCCTTCGATGCTTCGATATAAAGGATCTGGTTGTGTTGCACACGGATGAGCCCATCTTTTTCCTTAATCACCAGTGCGCCTGTCTCTTCCTGTTTTTCCGAAGTATTACCACCCGCCCCGATCAGGGCTTTCGCTTTTTCCACGGCTTTGGCAAAGCGTTCCGGTGAGAATGGCTTCAGCAGGTAATCCACCGCATTCAATTCATAACTCTCCAGCGCATGATCGGAATAGGCAGTTGTGAAGATCACTTTGGGCGGGTTATTGAGCGTTTTTAGAAAATTGATACCATTCACCAGTGGCATCTCGATGTCCAGGAAAATTAGGTCAACGCTTTGCTGCTCCAGTTTGGCAAAAGCTTCCAGTGCATTGCGGCATTTGGCCACCAGTACCAGTCCTGGTGTTTGCAGGATATAAGCCTCCAGGATCTGGTGGGCCATCAGTTCATCGTCGCAGATCAGGCATTTGATCATAAGTTTTTCGGGTATGCTTAAGGTTTATGAGACAGTTGATAACAAGATATCGATATTTACTTCGTATTGGTCCTCTTCTTTTTTGATACTCATCTTATGCCGGTTAGGATAAATGAGTTCCAATCTTTTCTGCACATTCTGAATACCGATGCCGCCATAGTTTGTTCCTTCCTTCGCATGTGGAATGGTGGCTTGCAGCGTTTGTGGAGGCAGTACATCATTCACGAGATGGAAATGAAGCCGCCCGTCTTTCAATTCCAACGAGCCATGAATGTAGCCGTTTTCAGTAACGCGGTGCGCACCATGTTTGAAGCTGTTCTCGATAAACTGGATGAACAGCAAGGGTACGATCTGCTGCCCACCGGCATTTCCTTTTATTAAGAATGAAATATCTGCTTCGGGATATCTCGCTTTTTCCATGGCCACATAGTTTTCGATAAAAGCAATGTCTTTTTCCAATGACACGAAATGTTGCTGGCAATCATACAAAATATACCGCATCATTTCCGAAAGCCGGAGAATGTAAGAAGGGGTGTCTTTATTACCGGTAAGGCTCATGCCGTAAATACTGTTGAGCGTATTGAACAGGAAATGGGGATGCAGCTGGGCTTTCAGGGATTCCAGTTGCAATACCAGGTTATCACGCTCCAGCAGGAATTTCTTTTTTTCATTTTCGAATGCATAGCGCATGAAGGCTACTGACATGAAAGCGAGCAGGTCAGTCAATAAAGTATTGGGCGCCCATCCGAAAAGATACCTGAGCTTATCTGATGCAATGGCATGTTGTTGCTGATAGTAGAGTCCCAGGTCACCGGAAGGGTGCAATGCCTGGAAGATCCAGGTCACCAGCCAGTTGTTGAGCTTCAGCAGTATCCAGAAATACAGGATGATAGTCAGCACCAGGAATCCATAACGTTTTGCCAGCAACAGTTTCGGAGCGATGATCCTGTAAAATGGAATAGTGTACAAGGTCATAGCAATGGAATAGATGATCAGTTGCGGCCAGGGAAAATTATCGAAATGTGGATTGGGAAGATGGCCCTGATCCAGGAAAAAAGAATATTTATACAGGCAAACATAGATCAGCCAAACCATAAGCTCAAAGACCAGCGGGAACCGGCTGCGTTGGGTAGTGGTGATTGCGTTCATATTGAGTTTGATGTTGACCGGCAAGACTACAATTTAAGCTGCTTGCACCGGGTCCGTTTCGACAAGATCGGAAATTCCTTCGACGAAATCCGTACCGTTCAATTTCGCAGAGCGGCAACACCTGCTTGCCGAAGCTGCCTTTTCCCCGCGGGGCCGGCATAGTAGGTTTGCTTCATGATCAACACAATCAAAATAAAACAAACGCATATGAGGACCTTTACCATCATATTAGCCCTGTCCATTTTTTCACTGGCAACAAATGCACAAAGCCAGGATAGCAGCAAACCTGTTGCAAAGAATTTATCTGCCGTAACCGTTACCGCCGCCAAACCTTTCGTTTCACAGAAAGGCGACAAAGTGGTGCTGAATATTGCGGGCAGCCCCATCGCTGCCAGCAGCAATGCCTGGGAGGTGATCAAACGCGGTCCTGGTATCATCGATCAGAATGGAGCGCTTTCCTTCCGTGGAAAGAAGATTGTGGTGCTGCTGGATGGCCACCTCAGTCATCTCGAAGGAGAGGAGCTCCGTAATTTCCTCGGCAGCATGCCGGCCAATACCATCAGTACAGTTGAACTGATCTCCAATCCGCCAGCACGATATGACGCTACCGGTGGCGCCGTGATCAATATCGTTACCACCAAGAGCCTGAAATTCGGTACAAATGGAACGCTTACTGCCGGAGCAGGCGCCGGACGCTATGGGCGTTATAATCTTGGCGGCTCACTCAATTATCGTAATCAACAGATCAATGCCTGGGGTAGTTACGATTATCGTTACACGAAAACATACAGCGATGCTTTCACCAGCCGTGCGCTTACTTCAAAAGACCGTCTCCTCGATAATACCCATCGCGTGGGAGAGAACAGCAGTCATTTCCTGAAAGCCGGACTGGAATACAGTATCGACCCTAAACATACTATTGGCCTGATGGTGAAAGGCGGCATTGCCATCAATGAAGCTGGATCTTTCAATCATTCATCTATAACCGATTCAGTTGTAACTACCGGTCGCAACGCGTATTCCCGCATCAGCACACCTTCCGTAAATCTTTTTTACAGATGGGCCATCAATGCGAAAGGCGCTTCCCTGTCTGTGAATGCAGATCATTTTGTGTACGATAAAAAATGGAATGATGATTTCATCACACGCTATTATGATACAAAAGGGGAAGAATGTCAAACTCCCTATGACCTGCGTGATCAGTCGCCGGCCACCAACAGGGTGCAATCCATTTCCATCGATTATGCATTGCCCACCAAATTTGCCAGGATTGAAACAGGATTGAGATCCACTTTCACCAGAACTGACAATGATGTTTTGTGGGAAGAGATGTTGAGCAACAAATGGATCACCGACAGTAGCCGTACCAATCATTTCATCTACCAGGAAAATATTTACGCTGCTTATGTGAACGCGGGGAAGCAAATGGGAAAATACAGTGTACAGGCCGGTTTGCGCGTGGAAGAAACAGAAACGAGAGGTAATCTGGTTACCTGGAACAAAAAGAGCAGCCGGGATTATTTCAATGTATTTCCTACAGTGAACATTGCTTACACCGCTGATGAAAAGAATGAGTTGAGCCTGAGCTATCGTAAGAGCATCCGGCGATTCAAATTTGACGTGGTGAATCCTTTTATCGTTTTCCGTTCCCAGTACAGTTATTATGAGGGCAACCCTGAGATCAGGCCGAGTATTGCACATGCAATTGAGATATCGCACAGTTTTAAGAACGAGTTGTTCAGTTCCATCGGTTACACACATTATATGGATGCCTTGTCTGAAGTGTATCGCCCTGGTGCATTGCCTGGTTCCGTGATCAGTCGGTCTGAGAATCTTGGTACCGGAGATATGCTGAATGCCACTGTATCGCATTCCATTTCCTGGCTGCGCAAAAAATGGAATATCACCAATACAGTGAATGCGATGTATTGCAAATACAATACGGCTGATCCGGATCAGAATGAAGGTATTGTCACTGCCAATATCACCAGCCAGCATATGTTGTTGTTGCCGAAAGGTTTCAAGGCTGAGCTGTTCGGCTCTTATACCAGCCCGATGATAATCGGCGCATACCGTATCAACTCTGTATTCACGATGGATGCGGGTGTAAGTAAATCATTGTTCAACAACCAGGCAACGGTGGTCCTGAATGTTTCCGATCTGTTCAATACCAATGTATCGGTATTTGATGTGAAAGGATTTGGCGTGAGCTCTTACAACCGCAACAAGATGGAGAGCCGCTTTGTGAAACTTGCCTTCACCTGGAGGTTTGGCAATAAAAATGTAAAAGTGAACAGCGGTCGCAGAAGCGGAGTGGAAGTGGAATCAAGAAGGATGGGAGAGTGATAGCTGTGCAGGAGAACTACTGGAAGTTCAGCGTGCCGGCAGTCGCTCGCGTCCCCGCGAGTGACTTTTATTCCGTCGCCTCCGGCGACACAGTGTTCGCCGGAGGCGAACAAACATAAGTCACTCGCGGGGACGCGAGCGACTGCCGGCACCCAGAGTAATCAGAATATTGCTGATCTGTACAAAATGTCTTTGATGATGCGCGATGAAGAACCTGAAAGTATCACCTAATTTCAGTTTGATGAATGATGCAATTGAAATAGGGATACGTATCTTACCAAGTGGAACTTTTTTCGCTTTTTCCAATAACACCAACAGTTCTTCTTCCTGTTTCAGAAACTCATTCAGAACGGTATGACTATCTAAGTCAACAGAAGGTATATGGTTTTTGAAAGCCTTCATTTTGTTTTTGATCATTCCGTTCTTGTCTGGCAGCATTGAATTGGCGAAGTAATTACCGAGGAACCCGGGTTTATAGGAAGGTTCATAACCGGCGGATGATTCCACTATCGCCTTTTTGATCCGCGGAAGATAGTACCGGCCATAAGTATTCAGATGCTCAATAACCTGAACCACGGTCCATTTGCCGGGCGCCGGTGCCTGCAGCAGCACTTCCGGGTCCTGCTGTTGCAGTTGACGGAGGCTGAGAATGATCTGTCTTGTATCGTTTTCCAGTAGTTCGAGGGTGTTGGAGCTGTTCAGTTTTTTCATTTTTCTCTTATTTACAGCAAAGCTAGAAAGGGGCGGTTCGGAAAATCTTGGTCTGCACCAAGATTTTGAAAGGAGCTTCGCCGGAGGCGAAGAAATATAAGTCACTCGCCGGAGGCGAGCGACAGGCACACGCTGAGTAATTATTCGATGCGGACAGTGCTCAGCAATTTACTGAATGTGCTGGCATCGATGCCGAGATAGGAGGCGAGGTATTTGTGAGGAATGATTTGTAGAACATGAGGGCTGCGTTTGAGGAGGATGCGAAATTTTTCTTCGGCGCTGAATTTCAGCAATTCCACCTGGCGTTCGAGTACTCCGGAAAGTGCAAAGGCAGTGGCTTTCAATATCCATGCCATCAGTTCGGGATGTTTATCGGTCAACTGTCTTACCTGCTGGTGCGAGGTCCGCAGCATTTTGCTACTGGTAAGCGTTTCGAAGAAAAATCGACTGGGCGTTTGCGTTAGAAAGCTGTCTGCTACTCCTGCAAAGGAATAGGGATAGGTGAAAACGATGGTGGCGTCCGGATGATGATCGTCCATATGAAAAGCGCGCTGCACGCCGTCCAGTACAAAGTAGAGATGACGTTCCGTTTCTCCGGCAATGGTGAGTACTGTCTTACGTTTGAACTCAACGGTTTGCCAGATCCGGGCGAAAGGTTCCCAAACATGGTCCGGCAGGGACTGCATGGCAAAAACATGCTGTTTAAGTATCTCGATATTGTTTTCCAATTCAACAAAAATAAACATTTCACTATTGCGTAACTTGCAGTAGAAATGGGAAAATCACCACAAAGGATCATTGCGCACTTCGATCTCGATGCGTTCTTCGTATCGGTGGAATGCCTGCTGGACCCCACCCTCAAAGGCAAGCCGATCCTGGTAGGCGGTCGTGAGCGGGGAGTGGTGGCTGCCTGTTCCTATGAGGCCCGTAAATTCGGCATCCATTCGGCTATGCCCATGAAAACGGCCATGCGGCTTTGTCCACAAGCCATCGTTGTAAAAGGCCACCGGGGCGAATACAGCAAATATTCCCGCATCGTTACCAATATCATTGCCGGTAAGGCGCCGCTTTTCGAGAAAGCCAGTATCGACGAGTTCTATCTCGATCTCACCGGAATGGATAAATACTTTCAGCCCTACCAGTGGACAATCGACCTCCGCCAGGAGATCATCGATACCACCGGTCTTCCCATCTCCTTCGGACTGGGCTCCAACAAAATGATCGCCAAGATCGCCACCGATGCCGCCAAACCGAATGGTTATCTTTTTATCCCTTTCGGTCGTGAAAAGGATTTCTTGTCGCCCCTCACCGTGAACAAGATCCATGGCGTGGGAAAGCAGACCTGGCAATCCCTGCAGGCCATCGGCATCACCACTATCAAAGATCTCAGTGAAACGCCCATAGAGCTCCTGGAAAAGCGTTTCGGCAAATATGGAGGGGATCTGTGGTGGAAGAGCCAGGGCGTCCATAATGGCGAGGTAACGCCTTATCATGAGGCCAAGAGCATTTCCACAGAGAACACTTTCGAGGAGAATATCACGGACGTCAGCAGGCTGGAGGCCGAGCTGGTGCATATGACAGAGAAAGTAGCGTACGAACTGCGGCAGGACAATAAAATGGCTGGCTGCATCACCGTGAAGATCCGCTACCCTGATTTTGAGACCACATCCCGCCAGACGAGCATCGATTACACTTTTTATGACGATGAGCTGCTGCCCCAGGCCCGTGACCTCTTCCACAAACTCTGGAGGAAAGGCACTCCCGTGCGGCTCCTGGGTGTTCGCCTCAGCGAACTCACCGGCGAAGCTGTGCAGACCAATCTTTTCAGCAATGTGGAGCGAAAGACCGAACTCTATAAAGCCATCGACGATGTAAAGAACCGCTTTGGGAAAAACGCCATCTCCAAGGCCACCGGAGCCAATGGAAACAAGCCCCAGCGCTCCGATCCGCATCTCCCCGGCCGCCCGGAGTAATCTAATAATTCTTACCTTTTGACAGCAAATTCGAGAATTAACAAATTAGTCTACTTTTTTGGTAGGATATCAGTATCTTCGTTACCCTTCTGCTAACAGATTTTAATAACCATAAATGTTTGAATTATGAGTTTAAGATTAGGAGACATAGCTCCCAACTTCAAGGCAAAGACTACTGCCGGTGACCTGGACTTCTATGAATACCTCGGCAACGGCTGGGGCATCCTCTTTTCTCACCCCGCCGACTATACGCCTGTGTGTACAACCGAACTGGGAAAGACTGCACTGCTGCAGGAGGAATTTGCAAAACGCAATGTAAAAGTACTGGCTGTGAGTGTTGATCCGCTTGACAAACACTTTGGCTGGGTTAAAGATATCAACGAAACGCAGCACTGTAACGTGGGCTTTCCCATCATCGCTGATGAGAGCCGCGAAGTAGCAGGGCTGTACGATATGATCCACCCCAACGCATCAGAAACTTTCACTGTTCGTTCTCTTTTTGTGATCGGGCCTGATAAGAAAGTGAAACTGATGATCACTTACCCCGCTTCTACCGGAAGGAATTTCTACGAAGTACTGCGCGTGGTTGACTCTCTGCAACTGACCGCCAACTACAGCGTAGCAACGCCTGCCGACTGGAAAAATGGTGAGAATGTAATTGTGGTGCCTGCAGTTTCTACTGAAGATGCCATCAAGAAATTCCCCAAAGGAGTTGATGTGGTAAAACCGTACCTGCGCTACACACCGCAGCCTAACTTGTAATTGTTATAACTGTAACAACAACAATCAGGCTGTAGTTCCGTAGCTTTTAATATTCAGGGTCCCTTGCATTTGATGCAGGGGATTTTTGTTTGAACGGGCATAGGATTTCTCCCTGCAATTAGTATCTTAAGGGAACAAACCAATCTTCTGCTACATGAGAAAGCTGTTTCTACTTTTCCTGTTTTTCATTCCTGTATTATTGTTTGCGCAGCGCACGCTCTTACATTGTGGCCGGCTGATAGATGTAAAGAATGGTTCAGTGCGTACTGAACAGACCATCATCGTTGAAGGGAATAAGATCTCGGATATACAAAAGGGTTATGTTGCCGGAACCGGTGCTGATATTGTGATGGATCTGAAGCGGTCCACGGTGATGCCGGGTTTGATCGATTGTCATGTACACATGGAGCATGAGACCAATCCGAACCGTTACCTGGAAACTTTTACATTGAATCCTGCCGATTATGCTTTTCAGTCTGTGATGTTCAGTAATCGTACATTGATGGCTGGCTTTACATCTGTGCGTGATCTTGGTGGCAGTGGTGTAAACATTGCTTTGCGTAATGCTATCAATAAGAAATTAATTGTTGGTCCCCGTGTGTTCACGGCGGGTAAATCCATTGCCACTACCGGCGGGCATGCTGACCCAACCAATGGCTATCGCAAAGACCTGCAGGGAGATCCCGGCCCGGCAGCAGGCGTTGCCAATGGACCGGATGAATGTCGCAAAGCGGTTCGTCAGCGGTACAAGGATGGGTCAGACCTGATCAAGATCACAGCTTCCGGAGGTGTACTCAGCGTGGCGAAGAGTGGCGAGAACCCACAGTTCACGGAAGATGAAATAAAAGCAATTGTGGAAACCGCAAAGGATTATGGTTTCAAAGTGGCGGCTCATTGTCATGGTGCAGAGGCCATGAAACGCGCTGTGCGCGGCGGTGTGAACAGCATCGAACATGGAACGTATATGGATGATGAAGTGATTGCGTTGATGAAGCAGCATGGAACTTATTTGGTACCCACCATCATTGCCGGGAAGTCAGTAGCTGATTCCGCAAAGAAAACCGGGTATTATCCTGAACTGGTAACGCCCAAGGCGTTGGCCATCGGCCCTAAAATTCAGACCATGTTTGCCAAAGCCTATAAGGAAGGGGTGAAGATCGCCTTCGGCACAGATGCCGGCGTGTATGCGCATGGAAAGAACTGGATGGAGTTCGTTTATATGAATGAAGCGGGCATGCCGGTGATGAAAGCTATTCAGTCAGCCACGGTAAGTGCAGCTGACCTGTTGGGAGTGAGTGATCAGTTGGGCAGTATTGAGAAAGGTAAACTGGCCGATATCATTGCAGTGGAAGGCGATCCGGAACGCGATGTGAAGGTGATGGGTAAAGTGAGTTTTGTGATGAAAGATGGCGTGGTGTATAAGAAATAATCAGCGTGCAGGCAGTCGCTCGCCTCCGGCGAGTGACTTATTTTTGTTCGCCTCCGGCGAACACCGCGTCGCCGGAGGCGACTAAAAAACAATCACTCGCCGGAGGCGAGCGATTGGCGGCACCGAAACAAAATTTATTTTACTCTCTTCCTCAACTGCTGCAACAGCGCACGCATATCCTTCGGCATCTCCGCCTTCAGCGCATACTTCGTACCGTTAGGAGAGGTAAACCTTAGTTCTGCTGCATGCAAAGCCACCCTGTTCAGGATCGGGCGTTCTTCTTCTTCGTTTTTGGAGAGCTTGTAATCTTTTTTGATACTGGAGATCAGTACCGGTTTTCCATCGCCATAAGTTGGATCACAAATCAGCGGATGTCCCAGGAACTGCATGTGTACGCGGATCTGGTGTGTACGGCCAGTATGGATCTGGAACCTCACCAGTGAAAATTTCCCAAAATTCTCTTCCACTTTATAATCGGTGATGGAAGGTTTGCCTCTTCTGTGGATCAGCATTTCACCTCTTTTGGTGGTGCTTTCAGCAATTGGCTGATCGATGGTGCCTTCGGAAGAAGGCAATGTACCGGTAACGATGCCTTCATAGAATTTTTCCACCGTTCTGTCTTCGAATGCGATGGAGAGGAACTGATGGGCTTCTTCGTTCTTCGCAAAGATGATCACGCCGCTGGTATCCCTGTCGAGACGATGTACAACAAAGATATTCCCGTATTTCTCGCGGAGTAATTGTTTAAGACTCGTCTCTTTTCCTTCCCGGTCAGGGATGCTGAGCATTCCTGATGGTTTATTGATTGCTACAAAATGATCGTTCTCTTCGATAATGTCCAGTGAGATCTTAGCCACGGCGCGCAGGTTTGTTTTTGTTGGTGTAAGAAGCGTTGAGGTATTTGAGCAGGCGGACTTCCTTCTCGGTGAGGAGACGCCATTTGCCGCGGTCTACATTCTTCTTTGTGAGGTTGGCATACATTACTCGGTCCAGGTTGCGCACATCATAGCCCATATGCTCGAAGATGCGACGGACGATGCGGTTGCGGCCACTGTGGATCTCCATACCGATCACAGCTTTGTCTTTGCTATCTGCATATGCAAGCGCATCGGGCTGGATGAAGCCATCTTCCAGGTTCACACCGCCGATGATGCTGTCGAAATCTTTTTTGGTGAGTGGTTTATCGAGTGTTACTTCATAGATCTTTTTGATCTCGTAACTGGGGTGAGATAATTTCTGCGCCAGTTCTCCATCATTGGTGAGGAGGAGGACGCCGGTAGTATTGCGGTCCAGTCTTCCGATCGGGTATACGCGCTCGGTAGTGGCATTGCGGATGATATCCAGTACTGTTTTGCGGCCCTGCGGATCTTCTGTAGTAGTGATATAATCCTTGGGTTTGTTGAGCAGGATGTAAACGAGATTCCTTCTCACCGCTATCTTCTTTCCGTTCACTTTGATCTCGTCTTTGCCGGATACTTTGAAACCTGGTTCGGTAACTGTTGTTCCATTCACCACCACTTTGCCTGATCTTACAATATCGGCTGCATCCCTTCTGGAACATACGCCTGCATGCGCAATGAATTTATTGAGCGGCATAGACCCGGTATTCACGATAGCGGGTTTCTCAGGAGCTTCCTCTTTCTCTACCGCGATCTTCTTCCGTGAAGTGCCCGGAGCATTCCTGGCAGACTTCTCGGTTTGAGGACCTGCGCCTTCGATACGGCTGGAAAAATTTGATTTTGGTTTCGAAGTTTTTTCGGTTGCGCCTTCACGTTTCTTGAATGCAGGTTTTTCTGTTCTGTCGAAACGATAAGGTTTGGCATCATCTTGTGCAGAACCTTCTTCGCTCTTGTTAAACGGCTTCTTATCGGTGAAACGTGTATTCTTGAAACGGGGCGACTGCTGCTCCTGATCTTTCGGTGCAGCAGGCATTTCTTTCTTGAAACCTTTTGTCTTCTCTTCAAAAGCAGCTGCATCGCGGCTCATCGCTTTGTAACCACCGGCTTTCTTGAAAGCGCGCGGACCTAAGCCGCTGCTTTTTTTGAAGCCTCCTTTCTTTTTGAATCCGCCGCGTGCATCACCTTGCTGACTACGGTCATCACGATCATTGCTTTTGAAAGAGCCCTTACCTTTTGAAGCGCCTTTGAAGGAACGATTGCCGGCATCATTCTTTTTGAATGGGCGGCCACCACGTTCATTCTTATCTTCTGATTTGGAAATTTTCTTTTTTTCGATCCTGTCGGCGCCTTCATTGCCGCGCGATCCCCATTTGGCTTTACTGGTTGTGTTACCGGCAGCTCTTGACTGTTTTGCCTCTTCTTTCTTTTTAGCAAAATATTCCTGGGTCTCTTTGCGCATGGCTTTCTTTTCCTGGCGGATGCGCTCTTTTTTGATGGATCCTTTTTCTTCCGTCTGGATGAATTTCTTGAATCCGTTTGGTTGTTTTTTCATAATAGTGCATTGCTGTTTTTCAACAGTAATTAAAAAAATATAGAGAGAAATATTAACCTACCTGTACTTCCTTATTGGCTAACTGACCGCAGGCAGCATCGATATCTTTACCACGGCTCCGGCGTAACCTTGCATTGACGCGGTGTTTTTCCAAATACTGCATGAAAGCCTGTACTGCATTCTCATCGGGCTTCATGAAAGCGGCTTTGTCGATGGGATTGTATTCTATGATATTCACGAGGTCTGCAGGAACCTGCCTGTAGATCCTGATCAGTTCATCCGCATCTTTCAGAGAATCGTTGAAGTCTTTGAAAAGGATGTATTCAAAAGTGATCTCGTTGCCGGTTGCCTTGTAAAAGAAATTCATGGCGTCGATCAATGCTTTGAGATTGTTGGTCTCATTGATCGGCATGATCTCATTCCTTTTCTGGTCGTTGGCCGCGTGGAGCGACAAAGCGAGTTTGAAACGGACCTGGTCTTCACCCAGCTGACGGATCATCTTCGCTACACCGGCAGTAGACACAGTGATGCGGCGGGGGCTCATGGCCAGTCCGCCATTCGGATCTGTGATCTTTTCGATGGCTTTGAGCACGTTCTTGTAATTCAACAGCGGCTCGCCCATTCCCATGAATACGATATTGGTGAGTTTCTTGTTGTATACGCGCTCGGACTGCTGGTTGATCAGCACCACTTCGTCATAGATCTCGTCGTAGTCAAGGTTGCGTTTGCGCTCCATGTAACCGGTAGCGCAGAATTTGCAACTGAGGGAACAACCGATCTGTGAGCTCACGCAAGCTGTTTTGCGTTCGTCAGTGGGGATCAGAACGCCTTCCACGGCATGTCCGTCAACGGTCTTGAACCTTGATTTCACTGTACCGTCCGCGGAATACTGAGTGGCGCCCACGCTAAGGGAAGGAAGGGAGAAATGATCAGCGAGTTTCTGACGGAGCTCTTTGCTGAGGTTGGTCATGGCCTCGAAACTATGGGCATGTTTTTGCCAAATCCATTCGTACACCTGTCCGGTGCGGAACTTCTTCTCGCCGAGTTCCTCAAAATACTTCTCCAACTCACTGAGGCTCAGATGCCTTATGTTCTTCTTCCCTGTGTTTGCCATCCTGCAAAGGTAGCATTGTTTTTGGTAACGGCAGGTCTGTATTGCAAGATGGGGCAAACCGCTATATTTGCTGCCTTAATAAGCTATATGAAGAAAGTTTATATCGTTGATGCAGTGAGAACGCCCATTGGAAAATATGGTGGCGCACTCAGTAGCATCAGGCCTGACGACCTGCTTGCCCATGTGCTCAGGACCCTCATCCAGCGTAATCCCGGGGTTGATGTGAATGCGATCGAAGATGTGATTGCCGGCGATGCCAACCAGGCAGGGGAGGATAACCGCGATGTGGCCCGCATGGCCGCTCTCCTTGCCGGTCTGCCCGTTTCTGTAGGTGGCAATACCGTAAACCGTCTCTGCGCTTCCGGATTGCAGGCCATTATGGATGCGGCACGCGCCGTGATGTGTGGTGAAGGTGAGCTCTACCTGGCGGGCGGCGTTGAAAGTATGACACGTGCGCCTTTCGTGATGGCCAAATCATCCGGCGCCTGGAGCCGCAATACCGAAATGTATGATACTACTATCGGATGGCGCTTCACCAATAAGAAACTCTCAGATATGCATCATCCTTACTCGATGGGTGAAACGGCAGAAAATGTTGCCAGGCAATGGAAGATCAGTCGTGAAGAACAGGATGCCTTCGCACTGGCGAGCCAGGATAAATATTTCGCTGCACTCGAAAGGGGCATCTGGCCTATCGAGATCGCAGGTGTGGAAGTATTGGGAGGAAAGAATGAAAAGATATTGTTCGAAGTGGATGAGCATCCGCGCAAATCAACTTTAGAAAAATTGCAAACCCTTCGTCCGGCTTTCGCGAAGGACGGTTCAGTAACAGCGGGCAATTCTTCCGGCATCAATGACGGGGCTGCTGCTGTATTGCTGGCGAGTGAAGACTCGCTGAAAAAATATGATCTTACACCGATGGCGCGCATTGTATCGATGGGGGTTGCGGGAGTGGATCCCGGCATCATGGGGATCGGCCCTGTGCCTGCATCGCAAAAGGCGCTGCAGCGGGCAGGCATCACCGTGAAAGATCTCGATCTGATTGAATTGAATGAGGCATTTGCTTCACAATCCCTTGCCTGTATCCGCGAGCTGGGGCTTGACCAAAGCAAAGTGAATGTGAATGGTGGCGCTATTGCCATCGGTCATCCGCTGGGTTGCAGCGGCGTGCGGATCACTACCACATTATTGCACGAAATGCAGCGCAGGGATATGCGGTATGGACTGGCTACGATGTGTGTGGGCGTAGGGCAGGGAGCCGCCATCGTATATGAAAAAGTGTAAAAAGATAATTTGAAAGATAATCGAAAGGCGGAGCGTAGACTTCGCCTTTTTTCTGGCATAATCTTTTCAACTGAATGTAAACGCTGATTGTTGGATCCCTTGCAAATCCTGTCCGGATGCGGCATTGCCGCGGATTCTTCAAATAATTTCAGTAACTTGAATGTCCTTAAAATTTGTTGTTATGCAGGAAGGATTACTCACACCCGCAATTGCCACAACCGTAACCCGATTGACCAGTCATGTGCTGGACATGCCGTTACGTGCGCGCGATCTCGCCCTGGATGAATGGCTGGCAAAGCCCAATCCCGCAAAATGGTCGAAGCTGGAAATTCTCGGTCACCTCGTTGACTCTGCCATCAACAACCTCAAACGCTTTACCGACGTACAGTATCTTCCTCAACCCTACAGGATCACACCTTATCAGCAGGATGATCTCGTTAGCATCAACGCGTATCAGCAGCTGCCCTTCGATCATATCCTCCAGATGTGGATCGGATTGAATCAGCAGATACTCTACGTGATTACCAATCTCCCGGCCGATAAGCTCAACTACCAGGTGATCATTCCTAACGGCGAAGTGAAAACGCTTGGCTGGTGGATCGATGATTATGCTGATCACATGGAGCATCATCTCCGGCAGATCTTCGGGTAAGAAGAGAATTTATTACTGATAACACAAAGAGCAGCACGCCTTGCGGTATGCTGCTCTTTGCTTTGGGCATCGCTCCATTAGGGAGGATCTTACTTAGATATTACTTATATGTTACTATGATATTCCTTAGATGATATAGCTCTACCCGAAAACATAACAGGCGGCATCAGCCATGGTAACTTTGAGCTGTGTGCCCTTGCGCAGGTCCTTGATAACCGCTTCACCGGCAGCCAGTTCCTGGGAGCCAATGATAATAGCATAAGGGATGCCTTTCTTTTCTGCATATTTGAATTGCTTATCAAATTTTGTGTTCTCGTGGAAGAGCTCACTGCGAATGCCGGCCAGCCTCAGTTCCTGCATGAGTTTGTATGCTGCTTTGCTTTCTGCTTCTCCGAGATTGAAGAGCAGTACCTGTGTGCCAACCTGAACATCGGGCGGGAAATGGTTCATTTCTTCCAGCACGTCATAGATCCGGTCAACGCCAAAGCTGATGCCTACACCCGGAATATTGGGAACGCCGAACAGGCCCGTAAGATCATCGTAACGGCCGCCGCCGCCGATGCTGCCCATCTTCACCTTTGGTGGAGCTTTCGCTTCAAAAATAATGCCGGTGTAATAGTTTAGGCCACGCGCCAAAGTGAAATCGATGATCAGCTCTTTTAGGTTAACCGTTTCCGTTACTGTACGCAATTCTTCGATCCCAAGCTTACCCTGTTCAATTCCTCCGAGCAATGTTTCGATGGCTTTCAGCTTTTCTTCATTACTGCCGCTGATGTGAAGGTATTGTTCGATGGTTTCGATCTGTTCCTGTTTCAATCCGCGCTCCACCAGTTCTTTCTTCACTCCATCCAGTCCGATCTTATCCAGCTTATCGATAGCGATGGTAATATTGATCATCTGGTCTGCGCCACCACAGCGTTCAGCCAGCGCCGTTAGTATCTTGCGGCTGTTGATGCGGAGTTCGTATCCTTTCAATCCCAGGTCCATGAACACCGTGTGATAGATATTCACAAGTTCCACTTCATTGAGAAGTGAGCGGCTGCCCACAACATCTGCATCACATTGCGTGAACTCACGGTAACGCCCACGTTGCGGGTTGTCTGCCCTCCAGACGGGTTGTATCTGGTAGCGCTTGAAAGGGAAGGTGAGCTGATTATGGTTCATCGCTACGTAACGTGCAAAGGGAATGGTAAGATCATATTTCAGTGCCCGTTCAGTCAGGTCTGCGGTGGTTTTGCCTTGCAGCACTTTCTCCAGGGCTGCGCGTGTTTTTTCTTCCTTGTCTTTATTGTCCAGTCCATTGTTGAGGATCTTGAAGATGAGTTTATCTCCTTCTTCTCCGTACTTGCCCATAAGGGTTTCGATATTTTCCATGGCCGGCGTTTCGAGTGGTTGAAAGCCGTATAGTTCAAATACGTTTCGAATGGTATTGAAGATATATTGTCTTTTGCGTACTACTTCCGGTCCGAAATCTCTTGTTCCCCGGGGAATTGAAGGTTTTGTCATTGTTGCTTTGTTACTGGTTGCGTTGAATGGGTGCGAACTGTTGAATGATCTGATCGCAGGCATTGCTGATGAGTTCGAAAACTTCGTGGTAGCCGGGTTCCTCCCCGTAGTAAGGATCAGGTACATCCAGCTGTTTGCCGGGATGGAGCGTATCCATGAGCAGTTGCACTTTGGAGGCCTCGTACTGGTTGCCGGCCATGCGTTTGATCTCGCGGAGCACATCGCCTGCAAGGGCGTAGATCATGTCATAATGTTTGAAATCATCAGCCCTGAAGCGCCTGGCTCGCTGGCAACTGATATCGATGCCGTTGAGGAGGGCCACTTTCTGACTGAGAGGATGGGGAGCATCGCCGATATGGTATCCATTGGTTCCGGCACTGTCAATTGTCCAGTCGAGCCCGGCTTCCTGCACTTTAAATTGCAGAATTCCTTCTGCCAGCGGGCTCCGGCAGATATTTCCCAAACAAACCATCAGGATTTTCATGGGTGCAAAGATACTGCGCGGATCGCAGACGTTCGCAATTGAGAATGATGCGAATATGGAAATGATGGTGGCGATGCATCATAGGGTTACGCGCGCGTTGTTCAAAACCCGATTTCATTATCCTAAACTGCTGAACGATGGAAGCAGAAAATGATTCGCAATCCGGTCACCTGGACCTGTTGTTTGAGCATCGCAATAAGGAATATGGCGCATATGCGTTGAGGAAAGCATACAATCGTCAGCTAATAAAAGGGTGTGTGGGGATGTGTTTGGTAGTAGTTCTTTGTATGGGAGGATATTATTGGTGGGGAGGGAAAGAGGTGATGGGTAAAATCGAGGTTAATGCTGATGACCTGATTACCTGCAGTTTTGCTCTTATTGAATTAGACACTGCATTTGAAGGGGAGTCAATAAAACCTGGTTTGGCCTGTATCAACCGCGGGATCGCGGTTCCGTTGATGGTGCCTGATTCAATAGCAGACAATGTCTACGCGGAATCAGAAGACCTGCCTGTTGTCAGGATTCGTGAAGAAATTCCTGGAATTATCAGATGTCCTATTCCACTTGAACCGCTACCCGAAGGAATTGGCACGGATGCTGCATCTAAGGATTCGGTTGAGCATGATCTTTTTTGGGGTTCATGTATTGAAACATCGCCGGAATAGGATGTACAACAATATACGTGCAATTCAGGGTAGATGCTGATGGTCAAATTACAGACATTGGTTTTCCCCGCCCGGTATTTGAGCCATATCAAACTGAGGTCCGGCGGGTATTGGAAGCGATGCCGAAATGGATACCCGGAACAAGAAATGGAAAACCTGTTCCGATGTATCAGGGACTGCCAATCATAATCTTACTTGTTGAGGAATAAGGGGCTAAGGTGCAACGAAAAACACAATACAGGTGTCGATTAAATTTTGAGTAAATTAACAATTGAAGACTTGGTTTGCTGGTAATTTCTTATCTTGCCCGAACCCATATAATTAAGGATGGCACAAGATTTTGACGATAAAAAAATGAAAGCGTATATCACGCGCAGATCGATAATGGATATTGGAATGGGTTTCATTTATGCTGTGATCGGCCTGATACTGGCTTTCAGCCAGCAACTTGGTTTCGCGCTGGAGTTTCCACCTGCACCTTTTTCCTACATATTCGGTGGATTGTGCCTGCTGTATGGCGGCTTCCGCATTTACAGAGGTATCAAAAAAAATTATTATCAATAGCCTGAGAAAACAAATGAACAAACAATTCTTTCAATATTTGAACAGGATGTTGTGGATGGTATTGGCACCGGCAATCCTGATGATGAGTGCCTGCGCTACAGGCGAGAAGAAAAGAGGATCAGGTGACACTACAACATCAGGAACCATACATATCAGTGCAGACGAGAGTTTCAAGCCGGTGATCGATTCACAGATCCAGGTATTCGAATCTCAAAACCCTGAAGCGAAAATCATTGTTCACTACAAACCGGAAGCAGAATGTCTGCGAGATCTTAATGTAGACAGTATCCGGATGGTGATCGTAACGCGCGGTCTTACGGAAGATGAAGCTAAAACAATGGCCGCACGTAACAGCTTCCAACCTGGCTGGGGCCCCCTGGCATTTGATGCTATCGCAGTACTGGTAAACAGCAAAAGCAAAGACACGCTTTTCACCATGCAGGATATACGCGGCATGGCTAAAGGTATCAGTGGATACAAGTATAAGGTATTGCTGGATGGAACTACCAGCACCTCTACTGTTCGCTTCCTGACGGACTCTCTGCTCAAAGGTCAGGCAATGGGCAAAAATGTTGTGGCCGCAAGCAGCAGCGAAGCAGTGATCGATTATGTATCCAATAATACTGATGCCATCGGACTGGTGGGTGTAAGCTGGGTCGGAAACAGGGAGGATTCTACCCAACTCAGCTTCCTGAAGAAGGTAAGGATCGCACAAATTGAGTGCAGGGGATGTAATGGCACGTATGTTGATCCTGTACAGTACAATATCGCAACCAACAGGTATCCGATGATCCGGACACTCTGGTACATTTTAAAGGAAAATTATGATGGATTAGGGAACGGGTTCACCAATTTCCTCATCTATGAAAAAGGACAAAGGATCTTCAGCAGGGCATATTTGTGGCCGGCACGTATGAATTTCGAGATCAGGAAAACCAATTTGGAGTAATTCGTTTTTGAGATACTAACACAAACAAACATTCATTCAAAACAGCAAGTGACAATGATGAAACGATCCCTTAGCTTATTAGTAGCGTTTGTCATGGGAAGCACTCTGCTTTTTGCCCAGAAAGTTGAAGACGGCAAAAAGTTCTTGTACTACGAAAGATATAAAAGTGCTAAAGATGCGCTGGAAAGTGTGCTGTCCGCCAATCCCAATAACATCGATGCTGTTTATTGGTTGGGGCAAACCCTTCTTTCACAGTCTCCGAAAGACTCTGTGGGAGCAAAAAATCTGTACCAGAAATTATTGCAACAAAATGGCAGCGCCCCGCTTGTCCTCGCCGGTATCGGTCAGATCGAACTGATGGAAGGCAAGGTGAACGATGCGCGTCAGCGTTTTGAAATGGCGGTGAACCTCACCAAAGGAAAAGACATCGATGTGCTCAATGCAATCGCAAGAGCCAACATCAATGCCAAACCAGGCGATGCCAACTACGCTATTGAAAAGCTAAACCAGGCAACACAGTTGAGAGGATTCAAAGATCCTGAAACCTACCTGCTGATGGGAGACGCCTACAGAAAACTGATCAACGGAGGCGAAGCTGTGCAGGCTTATAACAAAGCATTCCAGCTCGATGATAAGCTCGCTGCCGCCAAGCATAAGATCGCGAAAGTTTATCTCACCCAGAACAATCCCGATTTCTTCCTGCCTGCCTTCGAAGAAGCAATCCAGGCCGATCCCGCATATGCGCCTACCTACTATGAACTCTTCGTATACTGGTATACGAGAGATGTTGAAACCAAGGCGCCGCTGTATTTGGATAAATACATCGCCAATACCGATCCAGGCCCGGAAGTAGAATACCTGAGAACCGACTTCACCTATGCAAAAGGTGATTTTGCAGGCGCACGCGCAAAAGCTGAACAACTCATCCGGCAATATGGCGAAAAAGTAAAACCACGTATGTACAAGATGGTGGCATATGCAGCCGATACACTCGGTGATATTGCCGGAGCCAGAAAAGCGATGGATACTTACTTCGCTAAAGTGGAGCAGGAAGATATCGTTCCTGCAGATTACGTGGAGATGGCCAAAATCGATTCCAAAACTCCCGGAAACGAGCAGAACGCATTCGCCAACCTGCAGAAAGCTGTTGCCCTGGACACGCTGCTGGAAAATAAAGTAAAATACATCAATATCGCTGCCAACATGGCCAAAGCACAGGGTAACCGGATTGAAGAAGCAAAATGGCTGGGTACAGCGTATCACCTGAAACCTGAGCCAACGCAAACTGACCTTTATAACTGGGGTATGGCCCATTATCAGGCTGCTGATTATCCCGCCTCTGACAGCATCTTCTGTGGCATTTATCAAACCAAATATCCTGATGAGATCTATGGATATCTCTGGTGCGCCCGCTCCAAACAGGCACAGGACGATTCTGTGAATACCAATGGCCTGGCGGTGGACGCTTACAAATTACTGGCAGAAAAAGCAACACAGATCGATTCAGTGAAATTCAAAGCACAGATTGTTTCTTCTTATTTCTACCTCGTTCAATATTATAATGACATTAAAAAAGAAAGGGAAACTGCGCTCGATTACCTGGACAAGATCCTGGTAGTTGATCCGGGTAATGCAACTGCCCTCAAGTTCAAAGACATTCTTGAAAGAGCCGGCAAACCTGCATCACAGCCCAAACCACGTACCGGAAGCAGCAGTGCTGCCGGAGGAACAGGCGCTAAATCAAGTAGTGGTAAATAACCACAGCTTAACATAGAATTCATTTTCAACCAAATCCCTGCAGTCTTCTGCAGGGATTTTATTTTACAGTTTTTTGACTTGAAATTGGTTTTTGTTACATGCTACCTTATTTTTGCCGATAAACTAAACGGGTTATGAACATGTACCTGTTGCAAGCCTCCGCCGTTGCCCAAAATCCTGACAATGCCTTCTGGTTTTTTCCCGTAGGTCTTCAACTCCTCGTAGCTATAGGAATTATTGTAGTCATGATGGTGGGTTCACATTTGTTAGGCCCTAAACGCAAGACATCTGATAAATTAGAGAACTTTGCCAGTGGTATCGCCAGTCATGGTGACGCCAGGCACCCGATGGCCATCAAATACTTCCTGGTTGCCATCCTTTTTGTTTTGTTCGATGTGGAAGTGATCTTCTTCTATCCCTATGCTGTCAACTTCAGAGAGCTGGGATGGAACGGCTTCTTTGCTGTATTGATGTTTGTTGGCTTCTTCCTTTGCGGATTCACTTATATCCTCAAGAAGGGAGCGATCAAATGGGAAGAGTAATTGCTTGTGAGATTGAATAACAGTAAAAAGAATTAAATCCAATTTTATGGCACGTCCCGTTCAATATAATATTTACGGCCAGACTGATATAAAGCTGGTTGATGCACCTGAAGGTTATCAGGGCGATGGTTTCTTCACCACTACGCTGGACAAAGTAGTTGGCCTCGGCCGCAAAAACTCTCTCTGGCCAATGCCTTTCGCTACCTCCTGTTGTGGTATCGAGTTCATGGCAACCATGGGAGCGCACTACGACCTGGCCCGCTTCGGCGCTGAAAGGGTTGGCTTCTCCCCCCGTCAGTGCGACCTGATGATGGTGATGGGCACCATCGCCAAAAAGATGGCGCCCGTTGTTAAACAGGTATATCTTCAGTTGGCAGAACCCCGTTGGGTACTCGCTATGGGAGCCTGCGCTTCCAGCGGCGGTATCTTTGATACTTACAGCGTACTCCAGGGTATTGATCAGATCATCCCTGTAGACGTTTACGTTCCCGGTTGCCCTCCAAGACCCGAAGCGGTGATCGATGGCTTCATGCGCATCCAGGACCTGGTAGGTAATGAAAGCCTGAGAAGAAGGAATGGCGCACGTTATCAAGAATTAATGGCAAGCTACGGAATCCAATAAGCATGTTGAACAACGACTATATCAAGCAACGGCTCACAGAGAAATTCGGCGAACAGGTCACCAACTTCGAAGAACCATTCGAAATGCTCACCTTCGAAGCGCCGAAAGAGATCAACCTGAAAGTATTGCAATTCCTTTATGATGATGAGGGATTGCAGTTCCGTTTTCTGACCGATCTGCAGGCCGTGCATTACCCCGATAATACCGGCAGGGAACTGGCAGTGGTTTACCACCTTCACAACCTGCAGGCCAATGTGCGTATCCGGTTTAAAGTATATACGAATATCTCCAGTCCCGATGTATTCAGCGCAACTGCCCTGTATGCAGCCGCCAACTGGATGGAGAGAGAAACCTACGATTTCTTTGGTGTGAACTTCGTAGGACACCCTAACCTGAAACGAATTCTGAACGTGGACGAAATGGACTACTTCCCCATGCGGAAAGAATTTCCGCTGGAAGATCAGACCAGGATCGACAAGGACGACGATATGTTCGGCCGTGGAAAGAGCTATTAACATTAATATATGTCTGACGTAATACATCATAAGAATATCCGGTTGCCGGAAGGGTCCATCGAGAAAACGACCACCACGCTCAATCTCGGTCCCACACACCCCGCAACACACGGCGTATTCCAAAATATCCTGGAACTCGATGGGGAGCGTATCCTCTCTTCTGAATCAACTGTAGGCTATATCCACCGCGCATTTGAAAAGCTTGCAGAAAGAAGACCGCTCTACCAGATCACCACCCTCACAGACCGCCTCAATTATTGCTCCTCACCCATCAACAATATGGGCTGGCACCTCACCTGCGAGAAATTGCTGGGAGTGAAAACGCCCAAACGCGTAGACTATCTCCGCGTGATCGTTATGGAGCTGGCGCGGATCTCGGATCACCTGATCTGTAATTCCATCGTAGGTGTGGATACAGGAGCATTCACAGGCTTCCTCTACGTTATGCAATACCGTGAGCTGATCTATGAGATCTATGAAGAGATCTGCGGATCACGCCTCACCACCAATATGGGCCGTATCGGCGGATTCGAAAGAGACTTCACGCCGGCCGCTTTTGAAAAGCTCGAGAAATTCCTGGCTGAATATCCAAAAGTGCTGAAGGAATTCGAGAACCTTTTCACACGCAACCGCATCTTCATGGAACGCCTTATCGGCGCAGGCCCTATCAGTGCTGAAAGAGCACTGAACTACGGTTTCACCGGCCCCAATCTCCGCGCTGCCGGTGTAGACTACGACGTACGCGTTCATACCCCATACAGCAGCTACCAGGATTTTGAATTCGACATCCCCGTTGGTACTACCGGTGACTGCTATGACCGGTTCCTCGTCCGCAACCAGGAAATGTGGCAATCACTCAGCATCATTGAACAGGCTTACAGGAAAGTACAATCTTTCAAAGGCACTGAACATGATGTGTACCATGCTGATGCTCCCGAATATTATCTGCCTCCTAAAGGCGATGTATATACGAAGATGGAAGCCCTGATCTGGCACTTCAAGATCGTGATGGGTGAAGTAGATATCCCTAAGGGTGAACTGTACCTCCCTGTAGAAGGAGGCAACGGTGAATTGGGTTTTTACCTGATCAGCGATGGCGGCAGAACGCCGTACAGACTGCATTTCCGCAGACCCTGCTTTATCTATTACCAGGCTTTTGAAGAGATCACCAAAGGAGCCATGCTCAGCGACGCCATCATTGTATTGAGTTCTCTCAACCTGATCGCAGGGGAGATGGACGCATAAATCATAGAATTATTTATGGTACAGTTTTCAGATGAACAGTTAAAGAAGGTGCAGGAGATCGTTGCACGCTATCCGGACGGTAAACAAAAAAGCGCCCTGATCCCGGTTCTGCACCTGGCACAGGAAACTTTCGGAGGATGGCTCAGTGCAGAGACCATGGACTATGTAGCATCTCTCCTGAAACTCGAACCCATCGAAGTATACGAAGTAGCCACTTTCTACTCCATGTACAACCTTAAACCCGTAGGCCGTTACGTTTTCGAAGTCTGCCAGACAGGGCCATGCATGGTGAAGGGAAGTGACGATATCATCGATTATATTAAATCGACACTGGGGATCGGTGTGGGTGAAACCACTACCGACGGTCTCTTTACACTCAAGACAGTTGAATGTCTCGGTGCTTGTGGCTATGCGCCCATGATGCAATTAGGAAAGCATTACCGCGAACATCTCACCAAACAAAAAGTGGATGATATCATCGCGGAACTGCGTGCAAAGGCAGCGAACTGATCTGTCACCAAAAACCTGGTTATATGAACAGAACGCTTGTTATGATGGCCATTGCAGCCTCTCTTAGTATCGCAGCCTGTAACGATCCGGGTAAACAGGAACCAACTACCACGGACAATGCAGCAGATACTTCCGCCGTTAGCCAGCCGGTTGATATGCACAACGCAGCCAACTCGCTGGACCTTGAAGGCGAATATGAGGGAACTCTGCCATGCGCCGATTGCGAAGGGATCAAAACCACGTTGAATCTGAACAAAGACTCACTCTTTACCCTCAAGGAAGAATACCTCGGCAAAAAATCGCCGGCGGCATTCAGCTCAAAAGGAAAATGGGTGGTGCACGAGAATACCATCACACTGCAGTTCGATAAGGAATTACAAGACCGCAGGGTGCAGTACAAAGCCGGCGAGAACAAACTCTGGCTCCTTGACCAGGAAGGAAAGGAGATCACAGGTACACTGGCCGACAAGTACATCATGACGAAAAAATAGTTATCACAGTCAGTTGGACCAATATCCACATTGGCCCAACTGACTAATATCTTAGAATCTGATGGGACGCAAGTTATTATTAGAAAAAGCACACGTCGAAGGCATTCGTACCTACGAAGTATACCGTCGTGAAGGTGGCTACGCCAGTGTTGAAAAAGCACTGAAGACAATGTCTCCGGACCAGGTAACGGAAGAAGTGAAGAAAAGCGGTCTCCGCGGCCGTGGTGGTGCAGGTTTCCCTGCCGGTATGAAATGGAGCTTCCTCGCCAAACCCGAAGGTGTACCCCGCTTCCTCGTATGTAATGCCGACGAATCAGAGCCCGGTACCTTCAAGGACCGCTACCTGATGGAATTCATTCCCCACCTGCTCATCGAAGGTCTCATCGTAGCTTCATACGCGTTAGGTTCAGAAAGAACATATATCTATATCCGTGGTGAATACGCCTGGATCGTGGATATCCTCGAAGCCGCCATCGCCGAAGCCAATAAGGCCGGATTCCTCGGAAAGAATATCCTCGGCACCGGATTCAATTGCCAGATCTATGTACAACGCGGCGCCGGCGCCTATATCTGCGGCGAAGAAACCGCCCTCATCGAATCTCTCGAAGGCAAACGCGGCAACCCCCGTATCAAACCTCCGTTCCCGGCGGTTAAAGGTGTTTGGGATTGTCCAACCGTAGTGAACAACGTGGAAACGCTGGCTGCGGTTGTTCCTATTATTCAAATCGGTGGCGAAGAGTATGCGAAGATCGGAGTAGGGAAGAGCACCGGCACCAAACTGATCTCAGCCTGCGGCAATATCAACAAGCCCGGCGTTTATGAGATCGATATGACCATCTCTGTTGAAGAATTCATTTACAGCGACGAATACTGCGGAGGCATCCCCAACGGAAAAAGGCTCAAAGCCTGTATCCCCGGTGGTTCTTCCGTTCCCATCCTTCCTGCCAACCTCCTGCTGAAAACAGCAAAAGGTGAGCAGCGTATGATGAACTATGAAAGCCTCGCCGATGGCGGCTTTGCAACCGGCTCTATGATGGGCTCCGGTGGTTTCATTGTACTGGACGAAGACCAGTGCGTGGTGCGCAACACCCTCACACTCGCACGTTTCTACCGTCACGAAAGTTGCGGACAATGTTCCCCCTGCCGTGAAGGAACAGGCTGGATGGAAAAGATCCTGAAGAATATCGAAACCGGAAAAGGAAAGATGAGCGATATCGACCTGCTCTGGGATATCCAGCGCAAGATCGAAGGCAATACCATCTGCCCGCTCGGTGATGCAGCTGCCTGGCCCGTTGCCGCAGCTATCCGCCATTTCCGCGATGAATTTGAGTGGCATGTGAAGAACCCTGTAGAAAGCCAGCAAAGGAATTTTGGTCTGGCCCATTATGCAGACCCACTGCCCGTACCAGTAACAGCGTAAACTGGTTAAGGCAGACTAACTACCTGCCCTAACCGAAATCAATATATATGGCCGAGGAAAAGAAATTATTTAAGGTTACGATAGACAATATCACCATTGAAGTGGAGCCTGGCACCAGCATCCTGAATGCTGCGCGTATGATCGGAGGTGATGTTGCTCCACCTGCCATGTGCTATTATTCCAAACTCAAAGGCAGCGGTGGTAAATGCCGTACCTGCCTGGTGGAAGTAGCAGCAGGCTCTACTGCGGATCCACGCCCCATGCCCAAACTGGTGGCCAGTTGCCGTACCAATGTCATGGATGGAATGGTGGTGAAGAATATCACCAGCGAACGCGTGATAGACGCCCGTAATGGCGTAGTGGAATTCCTCCTGATCAATCACCCGCTGGATTGCCCCATCTGCGATCAGGCCGGTGAATGTCACCTGCAGGATCTCAGCTATGATCACGGTAAAGAAGGTACCCGCTTCGAATTCCAGCGCCGTACTTTCAAGAAACATGATCTCGGCCCTTATATCCAGCTGCACATGACGCGCTGCATCCTCTGCTACCGCTGTGTGTTCACGGCAGATCAGCTCACCAACAAGCGCGTGCATGGCGTACTCGACAGGGGTGACCATGCTGAGATCGCTACCTATATCGAGAAATCACTGGACAACGACTTCATCGGTAACGTGATCGATGTTTGCCCCGTTGGCGCCCTCACCGATAAAACATTCCGCTTCAAGAACCGCGTATGGTTCCTGAAACCGGTTGATGCTCACTGTGAGTGTACAAAATGCAAAGGCAAGGTTACCCTCTGGTACCGCGGCGAAGAAGTATTCCGCGTTACTGCACGCAAAGACCAGTGGGGTGAAGTGGAAGACTGGATCTGTAACGAATGCCGTTTCGAGAAAAAGAAAACCTCCGACTGGATCATTGAAGGACCAACCGCCGTGAGCCGTCAGAGCGTGATCTCACAGGGGCATTATCAAAACCTGGAGATGCCCAGAGAAACCATGCCGGAAGTGATGGGTGGCCGTCAGCCAAGACTGCTGATGGACATTCACTCTGTGAGCGAAGTGAACAGACCCGATGTAGACCTGAGCGCATTGCCCGGGCCTGCACATAGCACAGATTTTCCCAAGAAATCATAATTGAATATAATGCAGATTACATTGTTAGCATTCGATTGGTTTTTCCTCATTGAAAAGTTGGTGTTGATCATCGGCATTATATCCGTATCACTCGTTATCGCCATGTACGAAACATGGGCTGAACGTAAAGTGGCGGCATTCATCCAGGACCGTGTTGGCCCCAACAGGGCGGGTCCCATCGGTCTTTTACAGCCGCTGGCTGATGGTATGAAACTCTTCATGAAAGAAGAGATCATCCCCAACACTTCCAACAGGATGCTCTTCATCCTCGGTCCCTGCCTGGCTATGCTCACTGCCATGATGACTTCCGCAGTGATCCCCTGGGGCGGTACCCTCGATTTCTTCGGAAGAGCTGTTCCCCTTCAGATCACAGATATCAATATCGGTATCCTCTACATCTTCGGTGTGGTGAGCATGGGTGTGTATGGTATCATGATCGGAGGCTGGGCATCCAACAATAAATTCTCTCTCCTCGCTGCACTGCGCGGAGCTTCGCAGGTGATCAGCTACGAGCTGCCCATGGGCCTCTCCCTGATCGCATTACTGCTGCTCACCGGTTCTCTCAAAATGAGCACCATCGTTGGCCAGCAGATCGATGGCGTATATAACGTACTCTGGCAACCGCTGGGCTTCTTCATCTTCCTGGTTTGCGCATTCGCCGAATGTAACCGTACACCATTCGACCTTCCTGAGGCGGAGAACGAACTGAACTTCGGTTACCACCAGGAGTACTCTTCCATGAAACTCGGATTCTATCTCTTTGCAGAATACATCAATATGTTCATCAGCAGCGTGATCATGGCTACCCTCTTCTTCGGTGGTTATGATATTCCGTTTGTGAGTGATGCAAAACTGGCAGAGAGCATCGGGCAGAACTGGACCGTACTGTTACAGGGACTGAGCCTGTTTGCGAAAACAGCCGGCTTCATCTTCCTGTTCATGTGGGTCCGCTGGACTATCCCGAGGTTCCGTTATGACCAGCTCATGAACCTGTGCTGGAAAAGATTGATACCTTTGGCGCTTGCTAACATGATCATCACTGCCGCCGTGGTATTGTATTTCAAAAAATAATAGAACACAGTAACATTAGTTATATGCAATCATTAACGAGCAGAGCGAAACAGGTGGACAGAAGGCCCATGACCTTCCTGGAAAGGATCTACATATGGGAGATCTTCAAAGGCATGATGATCACGCTGAAGCATTTCTTCAAGAAGAAAGCCACCATTAGCTATCCTGAACAGAAGCGTGAGTTCAGCCCCGTGTTTCGTGGTCTGCATGTATTGAACCGCGATGAAGAAGGCCGTGAACGCTGCACTGCCTGCGGTCTCTGCGCTGTTGCCTGTCCGGCAGAAGCCATCACCATGGAAGCTGCCGAGCGCCTGCCGGGTGAAGAGAACCTGTATCGTGAAGAGAAGTACGCTGCCAAGTACGAGATCAATATGCTGCGTTGCATCTTCTGCGGTCTCTGCGAGGAAGCATGCCCGAAAGATGCCATCTATCTCAGCGAAACCTTTGCCCCCAGCAATTACCAGCGCAAGGGCCTGATCTATGGCAAACCGGATCTGCTGATACCCGATCCCGTTACCAAACCAGAGGAATACAAGAAAGCGCTGGGCAACCGTGCTAATCAAAAAGAAAAGGAGAACTAATTAACCATACACTACAATGAGCGTAACAGTTTTTTTATTCTATTTTCTCAGCGTGCTGGCACTCGGTAGTGCAATTATGGTGGTTATCAGTCGCAATCCTGTTTACAGTGTATTGTGGTTGATCTCGACATTCTTTGCTATTTCCGGGCACTATATCCTGATGAATGCGCAGTTCATCGGTATCGTTAACCTGATCGTGTATGCAGGCGCCATCATGGTGCTCTTCCTCTTCGTGATCATGCTGATGAACCTGAATGCGGAATCGGAACCCAAGAAGAACAAATGGCTGAAACTGGCCGGCGTTGTATCCGGCGGATGTTTGTTACTGGTAATGGTGGCAGCATTGAAATCAGCAGAAGTGAAAGGCGAGATGGTTCAGATCAATGAAGGGAATATCGGCCTCATCGAGAACCTCGGAAAAGCATTGTTCACAGATTTTGTTGTGCCTTTTGAGATCAGCTCCATACTCTTCCTCAGTGCAATGGTGGGTGCAGTAGTGATAGGTAAGAAGGGCGATTAATGAATTTTCAAATTGAGTTATGAAGATCGAATATTACATCGTATTGTCACTCGCGCTATTCTGCATCGGTATTGCCGGTGTGCTTACACGCCGCAATGCCATTATCATCTTTATGTGCATTGAGCTGATGCTGAACGCAGTGAACCTTTTGCTGGTGGCATTCTCAAAAATGCACCACCTCGCAGGCGCAGCCGCCAATCCCATGGCAGGGATAGATGGACAACTCTTCGTGTTCTTCATCATGGTGGTAGCTGCTGCTGAAGTGAGTGTGGGCCTGGCGATCATTGTGATGATGTACCGGAATGTGCATTCAGTTGATGTTAATTTTTTGAACAGGTTGAAACATTGATGCCCGATTTATGAAGAACATTTTACAATTAGTCTGGTTAGTGCCTGTACTTCCGCTGATCGGTTTTCTGATCAACGGTCTATTCCGCAAGCAGCTTTCCAAATCACTGGTGAACCTCGTTGGCTGTGGTACAGTGCTGGCGTCCTTTGTGATCAGCATCCTGATCTTCATAGACGTGAAGAACGGTAATACGGGTGTTATCCATTATTTCGATTTTATTAAGGTGAAGGATTTCTCCATCCCATTCGCTTTCCAGGCCGATCAGCTCTCTGCGCTCTGGCTCCTGGTAGTAACTGGTGTGGGCTTCCTCATCCATTTATATTCTACGGCTTACATGCATGAAGAGGAAGGACAGCATTATGCGCGTTACTTCGCTTATCTCAATCTCTTCGTGTTCTCTATGTTGCTGCTGATCCTCGGTGCCAACTATGTGATCATGTTCATCGGCTGGGAAGGTGTGGGCCTCTGCTCTTATCTTCTTATCGGTTACTGGTTCAAGAATATCGAGTACGGCAATGCTGCAAAGAAAGCCTTCATCATGAACCGTATCGGTGACTTTGGTTTCCTGCTCGCCATCATGTGGATGATCCTGAAACTCGGCACCATCAACTATACTACTACTGATCATAAAGGTGTGCTGGATGTGATCGCTGATCTGTATGCGAAAGGCACCATCACCAATTTCGATATCACCGGCATTACCCTGTTGCTCTTCCTGGGTGCTACCGGTAAGAGTGCACAGATACCTCTTTACACCTGGTTGCCCGATGCGATGGCCGGTCCCACACCCGTGTCTGCACTGATCCACGCGGCAACGATGGTAACTGCTGGTATCTACATGATCGCGCGCAGCAATATCCTGTACACGCTTGCTCCTGTTACTCAAACTGTGGTGGCAGTGATCGGTCTGGCTACAGCCTTGCTTGCTGCATCCATCGCGCTCAAACAAAACGATATCAAAAAAGTACTGGCTTACTCTACGGTTAGCCAGCTGGGTTATATGTTCCTCGCACTGGGCGTTGGCGCTTATACAGGCGCGGTATTCCACGTAATGACACACGCTTTCTTCAAAGCCCTGTTGTTCCTTGGCGCCGGCTCCGTGATCCACGCCATGCACCATGAGCAGGATATCCGCAATATGGGGGGATTGAAAAAGAAATTGCCCATCACGCATATTACTTTCCTGGTAGGCTGTATTGCCATCGCCGGTATCCCTCCATTCTCTGGTTTCTTTTCAAAAGATGAGATCCTCGCTGCAGCATTCGCCAACAATCCGATCTTCTGGGGCCTTGGTGTAATCGGTGCTGTAATGACGGCCTTCTATATGTTCCGTTTATATGCTACTACTTTCCTCGGTTCATTCCGCGGAACAGAAGAACAAAAACTTCATCTGCATGAGAGCCCGTTCTCTATGACACTTCCGTTGATTGTGCTGGCTATCCTTGCAGCAGTAGCAGGTTTTGTAGGGATCCCCGAAGTGTTGATGCCGAATGCGCATTCGCTGGAGCATTTCCTCAGTCCCATCTTTGCTGAAAGCACTAAACATGCACATGCTCATCACCTGGATCATTCAACTGAATATGGTTTGATGGCTGCATCTGTTGGTCTCGCAGCTATCGCTGTCATCTATGCTATTTATAAATTCAGCAGAAAACCTGATCTCAGTGAACCTACCGGTTTCGGCCAGGTGCTTGCGAACAAGTGGTATGTTGATGAGGCTTACAATGGTGTATTCGTTCGCCCGCTCAACTGGCTCGGCAAGTTCATGAACAAGTGGGTGGAACGCGGATTGATCGATGCCATCGTGAATGGAGTAGGCCGTTCCGTACAATACCTCAGCCGGCAGGTGCGTCTGGTGCAGAGTGGACAGGTGGGCAGCTACGTTTTATTAATGGTGTTAAGCATACTGGTATTCTTTGTGATCCAGTTTTTCCTGAAGAAATAATTGTAATTAAATGATACCTGTTTTACTGATCGTAATTCCGTTACTGAGTGGATTGGCTACTTTCCTTATCAAACAGGAAAAGGGAGCGAAGACATGGTCTCTCTTCTCTTCCCTGATCACACTCGTTATCTCTGTACTGGGGATCACAGTAGTGAAAGATCAGTCTGCTTTGTCTGCCAACCTGGAATGGCTGCCGCTGCTCGGCAGCAGCTTTGCAGTAACACTCGATGGAATGGGTCAGATCCTCTGCCTGCTCACGGCAGTGGCCTTCCCGATGATCTTTGGCGCCACCTGGAATGCAACTTATAAGAATGCGAAAAATTTCCATGCCCTCATGCTGCTGTCGCAAGCCGGTCTGATGGGTGTGTTCCTCGCATACGATGCGTTACTGTTCTACTTCTTCTGGGAGCTGGCGCTGATCCCTGCTTACTTCCTCTGTTCACAATGGGGTGGAGAAAGAAGGATCGCGGTAACCATGAAGTTCTTCATCTATACTTTCGTGGGCTCACTGTTCATGCTGATCGGAATTATCTATGTATACTTCCATACGCCCGGACAAAGCTTTGCTCTGGAAGATTTCTATAAAGCAGCCCTCTCTCCCAAAGAACAGGACTGGCTCTTCTGGCTCTTCTTCATTGCATTTGCTGTGAAGATGCCGATCTTCCCCCTCCATACCTGGCAGCCCGATACCTACGAACAATCACCCACTGCCACAACCATGGTGCTGAGTGGTGTGATGGTGAAGATGGGCCTTCTCGGTGTGATCCGCTGGCTGGCTCCTGTACTGCCGATGGCCACCTGGCAACAAGGCGATACAGTTGGTCTGCTCTGCGTGATCGGTATGATCTACGCCAGCATCCTCGCTATGCAGCAGGATGATCTGAAACGACTGATCGCTTATTCATCCATCGCGCACGTTGGACTGATGTGCCTGGCCATTTTCGTTACCTCAGAAAAAGGAATGCAGGGCGTGATGATCCAGATGTTCAACCACGGTATCAACGTGATCGGATTGTGGATCGTAGTGGAGCTGATAGAGCGTCAGTTCAAAACACGCAAGATCTCTGAACTGGGTGGACTGGCGCAGAAAGCGCCCGCACTGGCGATCCTGCTGGTAGTGGTGGCACTGGCAAATGTCGCGCTGCCGCTCACCAATGCGTTCATCGGTGAGTTCCTCCTGTTCACCGGTGTATTCACTTCTTCCGTTTCCAAAATGGGTCCGGTATTCACGGCGGTTGCTGCGTTGAGCATCATCCTTTCAGCTGTGTATACACTCAATATGATACAAAGGGTGTTTTATGGCAACACCAATCAGCTTACTGCCAATGCAAGGGATATCCGTCCAAATGAAAAGCTGGTGCTTGGTATCCTGGTAGTGGCGATCCTGATCATCGGCGTATATCCCAAACCGTTCCTGGAGCTGACGCAGGGCACTGTTGATGCCATCATGTCCAAAATGATAATTAAACATCCAATTTAAGCGAAAGCATAGTTTTTAGTTATGAATGCAATTGTAATATCGGCTATCTGGGGAGTGGTAATGATGTTTAGTGGTGCGTTCAGCAAGAGCAACGCAACGGCCCGCAATTTGTCTGTTTTCGGCATCTTGTTGCTGTTTGCTGTGAACCTGCTGGAGCTTTACGGCACCAGGCTGTTTGATGTGAATACCACCGGCATGCTGGCCTTCGACAATTTCGGATTGTTGTTCAACACTTTTGCCATTGGATGTACCGCCGTGTACTTCCTCCTCAATGGCCGCGATATGGAAAAAGTGGGACTGCATGTTGCCGAGTACTATGCACTGATCTTCTTTGTTCTCGCTGGTATCTGCATCTCTTCCAGCTTCAGCTCGCTGCTGATGCTCTTCCTCGGAATCGAGATCATTTCCATTCCTTTGTACATTCTCACCGGAACGGACAAACGAAACCTGAAGAGCAACGAAGCCAGTTTGAAATATTTCCTCATGGGTTCTTTCTCCACCGGTATTATGCTGATGGGTATCTGTCTGATCTACGGTGCAAAAGGAACTTTCAATATCGAACAGATAGCGCTGGGCACTACTGCACTCACACCCATGATCGGTGCGGGATTGCTGCTGCTGATGTTCTCCATGGCATTCAAGGTATCTGCCGCTCCCTTCCACTTCTGGACGCCGGATGTGTACGACGGAGCGCCTACCGTATTCACTTCTTTCATGGCAACTATTGTGAAAGCCGGTCTGTTCATCGCTTTCATCAGGTTGTTCGAAGGTGCATTCGAAACAATGCATCCTCAATGGCAAACATTGATCGCCATCATCACTGCCGCCACGCTCATCATCGGTAACCTCACTGCTGTATTCCAGCAGAGCGTGAAAAGGATGCTGGCTTATTCCAGTATCGCGCAGGCGGGCTTCATGCTCTTTGCCCTTGTGGCCATGAACGGCATCGGAAAAGAAGGTCTGCTTTACTACACTTTAGCATACAGCGTACCTACCATCGGCATTTTCGCCATTTTGGTGCGCATGAAGGATTACACATTCGAAGGCTTCAACGGACTGGCCAAACACCAGCCTGTTCTGGCAGCTGTAACTACCATCTTCCTGCTTTCCCTGGCCGGTATTCCCGCCACTGCAGGCTTCATGGGTAAGTTCTATATGCTGTCTGCAGCCATTCAGAATGGTCATGTGATGTGGCTGGTGATAGTTGGTATCCTTTGCGCTGCTATCAGCGTGTACTACTATTTCCGCGTGATCCAGGCCATGTACTTCAAGGATGGAGAACCCCGGGAAATGGAAACTTCCGGTTTCCACAAGGGACTGCTGATCCTGATGGCTGCCTTCGTGGTGTTCATCGGCATTTTCCCGCAGTGGGTGATCCAAATGTTGTATGATTTCATTTTCTAATTCATGGGCATTTTGCTGTAGCCGGCTTACCGCTGGTACCAAACTCCGGTAGTTTCTGCAGGGATCCCGTAATATTTCTTACATTAGTAAGACATATTCTGATATGAAATTCCGGGATACTTTTTCACTGGCATACCGTACGGTTCGCGGCAACAAATTGCGCACAGGTCTTACCGTGGCTATAATTGCCTTTGGCATCATGGCCCTGGTAGGTATCAGAACTGCTATTGCCGCCATGGAGCAGAAATTTGTGGAGAGCTTCTCTTCCATGGGCGCCACAGGCTTTACGGTGCGGTATAAAGAGCCTCGTTTCCGTTTCGGTGGACAGGAGTTGAAAAAGGAGAAGAAGGGTGAAAAGAAAGAAAAGAAATCGAATATCGGCAAGCCCATTACCCGTCAGCAGGCGGAAGCCTTCAAAGCGAATTTCAATTTTCCTGCGCAGGTCAGCCTCACCATGTTCGGCTCCAACAATGCTGTGATATCGCATGGCGGAAAGAAATCGAATCCCACCACACGCATATACGGCGGGGATGAGAACTGGGTAGACCAAAACGGGTTCAGCATTGCCTATGGCCGCAATCTCAATACCCTCGATATCCAGACTGCGCGCAATGTCTGTCTCATCGGTACCGATGTTGCCAGGAAATTCTTTGGAGATGACCTTGAGCGTCCCCTTGACCAGGTCATTAAAATAAACAATATTCCTTTCCGTGTGGTAGGCACCCTCAATCCTAAGGGTAGTACCCTGGGCATGAGCTGGGACAATGCTGTCATCACTTCCTACAACAATGTCCGTCGTTTCTTCAATTCCAATCCCAATGCGAGTTTCAACATCCAGGTAAAAGTGGCCGACATCAAACTGATGGATGCAGCCACGGGCCAGGCCACCGCCACTTTCCGTCCCATCCGTAAACTCACCACTACTGAAGACGATAATTTTGCCATCGATAAAAGCGACAGCTTCGCTGAAATGCTGATAGGGCTGCTCAGCAGTCTCACCGGCGCCGCGCTCATCATTGGCTTCATCACTTTGCTGGGAGCCGCCATTGGCCTCACCAACATCATGCTAGTTGCCGTAACCGAGCGCACCAAAGAGATCGGGCTGGCAAAAGCAATCGGCGGCAAGGAAGCCAATATCAAATGGCAATTCCTTTTTGAATCCACCATCATCAGCCTGTTCGGGGCCTTCTTCGGCATCATCCTCGGCGTGATGGTAGGTAATCTCTTCTCCATGTACCTGAATACCGGCTTTGTGATCCCCTGGTTCTGGACCATCACCGGTATCATTATCTGCACACTGGTTGGGCTGCTGGCGGGGTTATATCCTGCGCAAAAAGCTTCGAGGCTGAACCCGATTGAGGCGTTGCGGTACGAATAAATTCTTTCTTTCTTGGGGCCGTTTTGGGGCTATATGCTGCGCGGGCTGTTGAAACAAACCAGCGCGGGAGAATATTTTTTGAGCTGTGGTTTGGTTGGATTGGGCTGTGGTAATGCTGTTGAACTTTTTCGCTTATGTTTCAAAGGCCCTTGCAACATATAGCCCCAAAACGGCCAGCCTGTTGGGGTGCATCATTGCTGTTCGTACCGCATAGTTTCATTGGGTGTCCGCTTCATCACTTTTTCGCAGGATGGATGGGGTGGGATGGTAAAAGAGTGCGTCAGCGGGAGTAATGGGAACTGCGTTGCTTGGGTGATGGTTTTCTCAATGAAATTCAACGGTAAGAGTTGCTACTGAATTTAGATAGTCATACAGATCTGGCATCCACAACAAAACGAATTAATTCAATCCATTTCATTCGCGCATACATCCCCCCAAATTAAAGCTACCTATACGCGCATAAATAGCAAAGCAAATTACATCCACACATTGCGCCCCTGTTAATCAAAGTAAATACATATTGGCATCGCCGTTAGTAAGTTGCTATCAGTGCGGACTATTCGAAGTTTTACCCCCATCTCTCTACTCACACCGTCTCTTGTGTAAGTGGCTTTTTATGTTGCATTTTCGGGGAGCCAGAGGAGCAAAGCGGGTATGTGAATCCGGTCTTCGAAACGTAAGCGAAGAAGTCCGGCTCTGTACTACAGCCCAATCCCACCAACCCATAGCTCATCCAACAACAAACTGCGCTGGTACGTTTCACAACCGGATTCGCATACCCCTTTGCTCCCCCGGAAATGAAAATAAAAAAGCCGCCCCAACAAGAGGCGGCCCACAACTCACTTATCCGTTTTGAGGATTTTTTCGATTCGATCATTAAGGTCCTGCAGGTGATAGCGCGTCATTCTATCAGAGTACGCAGGGATGGCTGCAGTGATCTCTGCTTTCAGTGATCTGAGAGTTCCTTTCAGGAGTGAAGGGATATCAGAGTTTTTGGAATTACTTCCTCCTCCCATCATGATCAGGAATCCGCTGCCGCCTGATGGTGCGGGGGCGGGAGTAAGCAGTGCGCCCACTCTTTCTACATAGGCTTTCTGGAGGTTACGGCGATAGTTGTCGATGGGCTTCCGGGTGGTCAGTTCAGTGAAGACAGCTTTCTTCACATCGTCCATAAATTCTTCCGGTTTGTAGGTGCCGTTTTCCCGGTTAGCCGCGGAGATCAGTCTCTGGAGACGGCCGTTCTGGATCAGTCCGCCGAGGACATTGTCCTGCAATGAGCTGATGCGATCAGATGTGGGTGAGGTGGTTTTGTCGAGGATACTTTTTTCCAGGAGCCAGGTGGGTGTTTCGAGAACCTGTTTGCTGATGAATGCCATGGCTTCTTTCTGCAGTGCTTTGGGTACAACGGTGTAAACATTGCCTGGTTGATCAGTGGTTTTGGAATCCGTATATACGCCACCGATATAGGTTACGGAATGACCGATATAACGCTGGAAAGTACTCACGATCTCATCATACACTTCTTTAAGTGTGGTATAGTCTTCTCCTTGTTCGTTTAACCATCCCTGTAATTTAGGTATTATCCATTTCAGGTTCCTGATGCCATATTCGTTGGCTTTCATGTTATTGTCGCCAAGGCACTCGGTTTGAGCGCGTGGGTCCATACCATCCTGGTGGATGAAGCGAAGTGCCGGATTGCTGTAGCGGGCTTTCACCCAGTTGTTGAGGATGGCTTTTTCTTCATCTTCTGTTTTATCGAAGATAGGTTTGTAGCCCCATTCGATTGACCAGTTGTCATATTCACCGATACGCGGATAGATTCCTGCGGGCCCGATATTGTCTTCTGGTTGCGCAACATAGTTGAAACGTGCGTAGTCCATGATGGAAGAAGTATGGCCATTGGCTTCAACCCAGGCTTTGTTGCGCAGTTTCTCAACCGGCGTTGCTGCTGAGGAACCCATATTGTGGGGCAGGCCGAGCGTATGTCCTACCTCGTGAGAAGATACGAAGCGGATGAGTTGTCCCATTGTTTCGTCGTCGAAATTGGCTTTGCGTGCTTTTGGGTCGCTGGGTGATGCCTGGATGAGGTACCAGTTGCGGAGAAGGCGCATTACATTATGGTACCAGTTGATATGCGATTCTATGATCTCGCCGCTGCGCGGGTCATGCACGTGGGGGCCCATCGCGTTGGGGATGGTGGACGGTTTGTATACGATGGCCGAGTAGCGGGCATCTTCGAGGCTCCAGGAGCTGTCCTGGTCTTTTGAGGGCGCTACTTTGGCCATGATGGCGTTTTTGAAGCCTGCTTTTTCAAAAGCTTTCTGCCAGTCGTTCACGCCCTGGATAAGATAGGGGACCCATTTGGAGGGAGTGGTGGGATCGATATAAAATATGATGGGTTTGATGGGCTCAACCAGTTCGCCGCGTTTCATCTTTTCAACATCTTCCGGTTTGGGTTCCAGTCTCCAGCGTGTTACTACGCTGATGTCTTTCACTCCTTGCGGATCAGCATCAAAGTCTGTATATTCAGTAGTGAAATATGCAACCCTGTCGTCGTAGTAACGAGGCTTCATGGGCACTTTTGGAAGAATGACGAGTGAGGTGTTCAGTTCGAAAGTGGCATTACCTCCGGGGCCTGCGGGCTGCATGCCCGGGATGGGGGAAGGCGCGGGAGATTTTGAATACGTTTTTACGGTTTTGATTTCCGTATTGATGGGGTAGGTTCTGATGTCCAGCGTATACGATTTGTCTGACTGAACGCCGCCGAGTCGGAGGGCGGATTTGATGGAGGGCGCGAAGAAGAAGAGATCATTATCGCCTGCGATGAAGTCTGTGAGATCGATCACGGAGCCATTATTTCCCGGCGCATAGGCTTTCACATCGAAAGCAGCTGCGATGGGCTGAATATTGTTCACCTCTACTGATTTGTACATCGGTTTGGTGCTGTCTTTTGCGTATACCGAGTAGGAGATGTTCCGGATGAAGATCTTGTTGTTGGGACCTTTTTCAAAACGGATAACATTCTCGTTGATCGCATCGCCTGCGAAACCGGTGAACCCGGCGCGCGTTCCGATCGGGGCTTTGGAGATCCTGTTGACTACCAGGATATCCCTGTTGAGGATAGAGTCTCCGATTTCGATCAGCCATTTATCGTCCACTTTATGAACGTTGAAAAGACCTTTACGGGTAATGGCTTTGTCTGTGATAACTTCTTTGTAAGGTTTGGGGCCGGTTTTGGGTGGAGCCTGCGGCACTGTTGGGGGCACAGTTCCGGGGGGAGGTGCGGACTTTTTATCCTGGGCAGTGGCTGTGAGCGTGATGCAGCCTGCCGCCAACAGGATCAGCGCTTTTTGCAAGCAGCGGTTTCTTCTCATGTTAAGATGTGTTTAGGTTGCTGAAGTTATTAAAAACAAATTCACATTATGGCCGTAGATTACACAAGTGGTCGAAATCCTGTGATCAATTAAATTGTTTTTAAATTAAGATAAGGAAGCACATGGTTTTATTCAACCAATTGCCTTATTTTTAGCACCACATACAACAAATTCCTTATCTTGTGAGCCTTTGCTGAAAAAATTTTTCCAATTTATTTATTGGAAAAATTTTAGTTTTCGTTAGAATTGTGGGCCGAATTTTAACTACAGATAGACTTAATTTTTTTCAAACACTAAAAAAAACAAACAATCATGGCTGAGACAAAACCAACTGCCACTCCCGTGAAGAGTAGTACATCGGTTCAACCCAAAAAGAAGAGCAATGCAATTTCCTGGCTGGCTCCATTTCTGTGTATCCTGGGTGGTTATGTGATCTGGAGGTTCATTCTGGGTAACCCATCAAACTTTACAAATCCGGATCTCAGTGGCGGCTTCTGGCCTCATCACCAGGGACCAAAGGGTGGCTTGGTAAAAATGTACGAGGGTGGTATTATCGTGCCTTTCCTTATTGCAACTTTCCTCATCGTAGTAACTTTCGTAATCGAGCGCGCGCTGACTATCAGCAAAGCTACCGGTGCTGGTAACATTGCTGAGTTCATCCGCAAAGTTCAATATCATCTGGCTAACAAGAATGTTGATCAGGCTATTTCTGAGTGCGACAAACAAAAAGGAAGCGTAGGTAATGTAATGAAAGCTGGCCTCCGCAAGTACAAAGAAATGATCAGCAACACTGAGCTGGACACTGAGCAGAAAGTACTGGCTATCCAGAAAGAAGTTGAAGAAGCAACTGCGCTTGAACTGCCTATGCTGGAAAAGAACCTGGTGTTCCTGTCAACTATCGCATCAGTGGCAACCCTGATCGGTCTGTTGGGAACTGTACTTGGTATGATCACATCTTTCGCTGCGCTTGGTGCTGAAGGTGGTGGTGCTGCTGCTGCAGAACTGTCACGCGGTATCTCTGAGGCCCTGTACAATACAGCCCTCGGTATCGGTACTTCAGCGTTAGCGATCATCTTCTATAACATCTTTACTACCAGGATCGACGCTATCACATACGGTATCGATGAATCAGGTTTCACTTTGACTCAAAGCTTCGCTTCTCTTTATAAATAAGGAGAGGAGCCAACCTTCCCGATCCCGTACCTGCATGAACCCATCATATGGAAATTTTTCAGGTTATTTTCGAAACGTGATATGGAAATTGGCTGAACAAGCATCTAAAAACAAACAGAAACTATTACATCATGCCAAAAGTTAAAGTCCCACGGAAGAGTACTTCAGTAGACATGACCGCGATGTGCGATGTGGCTTTTCTTTTGCTGTCGTTCTTCATCCTTACTACCAAGTTCAAACCCACCGAAGCCCTGGCTGTTACAACTCCCAAGTCTGTATCTACCAAGCCTGTGGATTCCAAGAACATGGTTATCATAACGATGGACAAAGAAGGAAAGGCTTATCTCTCTATCGGTGATGAGAACACTGAACAGAAAGACGCTATCCTGGATCTGGTAAGCCAGTGGAAATCACTGAACCTTACTGATGCAGAAAAGAAATCGTTCAGAGCAACCGGTTCCTATATTGGCGTTCCATTCTCTCAACTGAAGTCTTACCTGCAGTTGACCCCTGAACAGTTGAAAAACTTTAAGGCTGACGGAATACCCGTTACAGACACTGCCAACAATGAGATGGAAGTGTGGATGAGAGCTGTAAACAGCGCTTTCCAGGGAGAGAAGATGAATCTTTTCGTGAAAGGTGATAACGATGCCAAATACCCCTCATTCAAGGGCATTATGACGGCATTGAAAAAGAACGAGATCTTCAAGTTCTCTATGATCACTGATCCCAAAGGAGCTCCTGAAGGAACTGATCTTTGGAAAACACAGCAAAGGACCGGTGGCAAGGCCGCTGACAATGATTAAATCTATTATTAATTTAAAAAAATTGCGATATGGCAGAAATGGATACCTCGTCGGGTGGGGGACATAAGAAGGGGCCAGGCGTCAAGAAAGGGAAGAAGCTCTCTACGCGAGTAGACCTTACTCCCATGGTGGACCTGGGTTTCCTCCTGATTACGTTCTTCATTTTTACGACTACCATGAGTGAACCTACTGCTATGAGGCTTTTCCTGCCGAAAGACACGGAAAAACCTGAAGAGCAGAATAAGATAAAAGCATCCGGCGCGCTTTCCATCATGCTTGGAAAGGATAACCAGGTCTTTTATTATTCAGGTGAGCTCCTTCCGGATGGTTCCAATTTCAAGAGTGCTACGTTCAAAGAAATCCGTCAGGTGATTATCGATAAAAAGAAAACCACCAATCCTGAAGATTTCGTAGTAGTGATCAAGCCAGGCCCCGAGTCTACTTACAAGAATACTGTAGATATGCTCGATGAAATGGCTATCAACGAAGTAAAGCGTTATGCACTGGTTGATATCTTTGATCAGGAGCTCGCTTTGATGGCGGCTTCTCAGAAATAAACAGGATTTTTCCTGTGGAATCATTCAGACATTGCATCTTATAACAAAGAACAAGTATGGAAAGTAACAAAATATTAAGTTCTGATATCCTTGATATCGTCTTCGATGGACGGAACAAGGACTATGGAGCTTATCAACTGCGCAAAACCTATAATAAGCGTCTCAGCATCGCGCTTATTACCACGGCGTCAGTTTGTATCCTGTTGTTCGCGGGTTACATCCTCGCCAACTCCCTGAACAAGGGAGAGGAAACCAAGGAAATGGTGGTGCAGGACGTGCAGTTGGAGGAGATCAAGCAAGAGGAAAAGCGGGAAGAACCGCCGCCTCCGCCTCCCCCAAAACCACCAGATCCCCCCAAAGTGGAAATGGCTAAATTCACTCCTCCTAAAATCGTGAAAGACGAGGAAGTAAAGGAAGAGGAGAAGCCACCAGAAGTTGAAAAACTGGAAGAAACCAAGATCGGTACAGTGAACCAGGAAGGTGTGAAAGATGAAGGTATCGTAGCCCCTCCGGTAGAAGATGCCGGTAAGGGTGTGGTAGAAGCGCCAAAGAAAGTAGAAGAAGACTGGGATAAGACCTTCACCAAAGTGGAGATCGAATCAGAATATCCCGGTGGCGCCCCTGCCTGGATGCGTTACCTGAACAAAACCCTTCGCTATCCTCAGGAAGCAATCGACAATGAGGTTCAGGGTACTGTGGTAATCCAGTTCATCGTAGACAAAGAAGGTATGGTATCCGAAGTGGAAGCCATCAGCGGTCCGGAAGAACTCAGGTCAGAAGCTATCCGCGTAATCAAGAAGAGCGGTAAGTGGGAACCTGCTGTACAGAACGGCCGTAAGGTGAAATCCTACAAGAAGCAACCTATCGTCTTCCGTCTCGAAACAGATGGTTATTGATCTGACAGTAAAGCATATTCGAAATCCTTTCGTGCACAACGAAAGGATTTTTTTTATTACGTAAATGCATACCCGAAAATTGTTTGAAATTGTATGGAAATGCAGTGGTGACGCGTCTTATATCAAAACGTATAGCCATGGAAATTTCAAACATTCTGACTGCAGATGTCTTAGACATCATCTTCGATGGCAAGAATAAATCATACGGTGCCTATGAGTTACGCAAGACTTATAAGCGCCGTATGTTATTGAGCCTTGCCGGTATGTTCACTATCATCCTGTTCCTGATTGGCACCATGTTGCTGGCAAATAACAAAAAGGAGCAGCAGGCCATTCTCATGAACGTGGAGGATATCGAGCTAGAAAAGGTGAATACGGAGAAAGAAGAAGTGAAACCCCCACCTCCTCCCAAACCACCAGAGCCTCCCAAACAGGTGGCCACCAGGATTTACACTGCTCCGGTGATCAGCAATGAAGTGAGGCCGGAAGAAAAGCCACCGGAAAATGCGGAGCTGGAGGATGTGAAGATCGGTACTCAAAACATTGATGGTAATCCGGATGATGGTATAGAGGCCCCACCTTCAATGAAAGGTGAAGGCGTATCAACAGGAGTGATAGAAGAAGTAGTGAAAAAAGAATCAGATGCGCCTTTCATGAAAGTAGAGATCGAATCTTCTTATCCCGGAGGGCCCGAAGCCTGGAGAAGGTTTCTTATCAAGCAGCTCCAGCGCAATTATCCGCAGGACGCCATAGACAATGGGATCCAGGGAACAGTGATCATCCAGTTCATTGTGGACGCAGAAGGCAATGTAAGCAATGTGGAAGCGCTCAGCGGGCCTGAAGAACTGCGTGATGCTGCTATCAGGGTGATACAGAAAAGCGGCAAATGGATCCCCGCAGTACAGAATAAACGCCATGTAAAATCCTATAAAAAACAGCCTATTGGCTTCTTGCTGGCTAATGAATGATCCGTTCCGGGTATCATAGTAGACTCCGAATCTTTATCCCTTCCTCCCCGCCATAAGGCCGGGAGGATTTTTATTGTTGGTTCCGTCTTACTTTTGACGAAATTGATACATATGCTGGGAAAGCTTTCAGGTTGGGACGATACGATTGTTGCATTGGCTACACCATCCGGAGTTGGGGCTATCGGGGTGATCCGCCTGAGCGGGCCCGCCGCCTTTTCGATTGTAAATGAACTATTCCCTTCTAAAAACCTGCAGCAGCAACCCAGTCATACTTTACATGTGGGCTTTATTAAAGACGCTGAAACCGCGTTAGATGAAGTGGTGGTGGCATTGTTTAAAGGTCCGAAATCATATACTGGCGAAGATGTGGTGGAGATCTCCTGTCATGGTTCTCCGTTTATCCAGGAACAGGTGATCAATGCATGTGTTAGCCGGGGTGCCCGACTGGCAAAGCCCGGTGAATTCACACAACGTGCTTTCTTACATGGCAAACTGGATTTGGTGCAGGCCGAAGCAGTTGCTGATCTTATCGCTTCCAATACAGAAGCATCCCGCAAAGCGGCCTTACACAATATACGAGGTGGTTTCTCTGCCGTGTTGCAGGGCTTGCGCGAACGCATGCTTACCTTTTCTGCATTGATAGAACTGGAACTTGATTTCTCGCAGGAAGATGTAGAATTTGCCGACAGAACGCAGTTCTACAACCTGATCAACGAAGCGGAAAGAACTGTTCAGCATTTGCTGCAATCATTCCAGCTTGGCAATGTGATCAAGAACGGCGTACAAGTAGCGATCATCGGGAAACCCAATGCAGGTAAATCAACTTTGCTGAACACATTGCTGAATGAGAACCGAGCAATCGTCAGCGATATCGCAGGAACAACCCGCGATACGATTGAAGAAACGCTCAATATCAATGGGATCCTGTTCCGCTTGATAGACACTGCCGGGATAAGGGAACATACCAGTGATGTGATTGAAAGTATCGGCGTGGAAAAGAGCCTGGAGAAAATGCGGCAGGCCGATGTAGTAGTGTATTTGTTCGATGCCAATGAAATGAGTGCGGATGAATTGGCTACACTGGTTAATGATTTCAAAAAGCAATCAATTGAATTCTTGCTGGTGGGTAATAAAGCGGATAAATCTTCAGAAAATACTTTGTTGTCAACTTACGTATCCATCGATCCAAAGATTTTCATTTCTGCGAAGTCAGGTTGGAACGTAGATGAGTTGAAAAATCAATTGGTGGAGATGGTCTTGCATGGGGCTGTGCAAACAGAAGGAACGGTGGTTACCAATGCAAGACATCAGCATGCGTTGCAACAGGTTGCCAGTTCATTGTCTGATATTCACAGAGGATTGGACGATAAGATACCAGGTGATCTGCTGGCGTTGGATATAAGGAGATGTCTGCATTATTTGGGGGAAATAACGGGAGAGATATCTAATGAGGATCGGTTGGATTATATATTTAGTAAGTTTTGTATCGGGAAGTAGACGCATGTACTGGTGATGCGGATTTTAGGCGATCTATACTGATAATGAAAGGATTCAATTTGCCTTTCTTTGCCGATCTCTGCCTTTATTAGCCTGATGGTAGTTGTTAAGTTGGTTACTACTTGAAATTTGCAGGAAGTTTATGGTCACTACCCTGAAAAAATGATACGGTATGATACGGTATGATGCGGTCTGATACAGTTTGATGGGGGGGGAAGTATAAACTATCAGGAATATGAGTAGTAGGATCAGTACTTTGCAAGTAAGCGGGGATCAACAAACGATATGGTTGTAAGATTGTTTGATACCGAAAATTCATAATTAGATCGATTATCACTATGAGATATTTTTTAATAAGCTTTCTGTTGCTTGTTTCTAACATTATTTTTGGTCAAGATTATTTTGAAGGAGAGATAGGGTTCCGCTTCGAAATTGAAAAGAAAGACCCTTCTTTTGATCTTAAAAGTATTGTTTCTTATCCTGCGAAACAATCAGTTTTCTATTTTAAAAATGGCAATTGGGTTGACAAGCTTGATACAGGCATGATCGAATACCAATGTTTCAATCATGTCCGTAATTTGCAATTGTATAAAATACGTGGAGTTGATACTTTGTTATATTATTCCTATGAAAAACGAACTCCGGAACAGGATTCTGTTCTTTCAATAACAAGCCAAGAGAATACAGACACCATCTTAGGAAAAGCTTGTAACAGATTAACATTGAGAACAGTTAAAATGACATTAACCTTTATATATAGCCCGGATATCAAGATTAACCCTGATTGGTTCAGTAAAACGAAAGGAGGTTATTATGATTTGATTTACTCCAGAATGAAATCACTCTACTTAATGTATATATTGGAGACTGATCAATATATTTCCAAAGGAATTGCAACAAGAATTAACTACGAAAAAATCCCAGATGAGTTTTTCCCTGATATTGAAAAATTGCCTAAACAAGAATTGTGAATCCTTACATATGCAAGACTACTTAAGCATAAATGCTTTTTCCAAAGTATCCTCCATCTCTATACTTTTATTTTTTATTGTAGGATGTAGTAGCATTGACATGAGTAACATCGAAGAGCGTGAACATGGTTTGAGATTTATCAAGGGAACAAATAAATTGGTCAATGGCAAAGTAGTTGAAAAATTAGAGGACGGAAGAATTGCCTCTACTCACAATTATAAAAACGGTAAGCCTATCGGCGACTGGTTTGCTTATGGATTAAACGGAGAAATTGTTTCGCGTGGATTTGGTGTCGAGATTAAAAAATATGAAAACAAGGTAAGTGGTGTGGATTTGTCGAATAGCATTTTATCTATCATAATTCAAAAAAACTTTTGTTATGGTACATTATTTCTGGACAATAAGGGAATTTTTGAGGACAAGGATAAATTAGTACTATTGGCCGACGAAATTTTTAAAGATTATTCAGAGAGGTTTCAAATTAATGATTTGACAGTTTTTGACAAAGAGCATGAATATTCGATTTCAAGAAGTGCAATTCGAAATGATAAATATTCTTTTGATACACTACAAGACCCAAAGAAGTTGAAAGTAAATATTCGATAAATGGGTGAAAGTGAAATCCCTTTGGCTTTGTTTTCTCTTTATTTTTGAAAAGTGGTTTTAGTGAATTCTCCGACTTTTTTCCTTCTGTTATTTGCTCTTTTTCGGCTTTGTTGTTGCCCGAAAGGAGAATTTGTTGCCCGGCATTCTCTTTCCAGGTTTCATTGACGTTTCTTATTGGAAAAGTTTTTTTTTGCAAAAAGGGTCAATTTTCACTACTTTTCGCAAAAAATTACTCTTTTGGATGAGACAAAGCGCAACGGAAGTATAGAAGACTGGACAAATGATCTTTTGGCACAGGGTAAATATGCTTTTGCCCTGCAAGAGCTGCGTTCTACTTTTCCTGGGCAATCTGAAGCTGCAAATAAATCAGCACTCAAGAGGCTGGTAGATAAAGAACAGATTATTTCCATTCACAAAGGTTATTATCTCATCATACCGCCCCAATACAGGTCAAAGGGAATCCTTCCCCCCACCTTGTTTTTAGATGCGTTTATGAAGGAATTGGACCGGCCTTATTACCTGGCTTTGTTAAACGCAGCAGCCTATCATGGAGCATCGCACCAGCAGCCACAGGAGTTCTTTGTGGTCACAGGTTTTCCTGTGCTGCGGCCTATGCAGAAAAAAGGGCTGAAACTGAACTACATCAGCAAAAAAGAAATACCGGCAACACTATTAGACACCCGAAAAACCGAGGCCGGGTACTTGAAAATTTCAAACCCTGCACTAACAGCTACCGATCTGATACAATACGCCAAAAGGGTAGGTGGCATCAACAGGGTGGCTACTGTTTTGGCTGAATTAGCAGAGAGTATTAAGTCCGATGCATTTGATGCCAATTTGCTGCAGCATGTTCCGGTAACTGCCTTACAGCGATTAGGGTATTTGCTGGATAAAATATTTGACAATCAGCGGCTGGCCAATACCTTGTACAAGGCCTTGCAAAACAACAGTGCTCCTTTGTTTAGGATACCATTAAAAGCCTCAGCACCGGCCAAAGGTTTTGCATCAGACGAAAGATGGAAAGTAATCGTAAACACTACAATAGAACTTGACGAATGATACCGCAGGCATACATAACAGAGTGGGCCAATGAGGTGCCCTGGCAAACCAACGAACAGGTAGAACAAGACCTGGTGATTTGCCGTGCCTTGGTAGAAATATTCTCCGATGAGTTTCTGGCAAAAAGTCTTGCATTCAGGGGTGGCACTGCCTTACACAAGTTGTATTTAAATCCACAACCCCGCTACTCCGAGGATATTGATTTAGTGCAAATCACAGCAGAACCTTTCGGCCCTGTAGTGGACCGTTTACGAGAAAGGCTGACCTTTTTAGGTGACCCTGCACGCAAGCAGAAAGAAAACAATTTTACGCTGCACTACCGTTTTGAATCTGAGTTTCCTCCGGTGCAAAACCTCCGCCTCAAAGTAGAAACCAATTGCCGGGAACACTTCACCGTATTGGGCTATCAGCAATTTCCCTTTCAGGTAAATTCCTCATGGTTTACCGGTGCTTGCTACATCACCACCTACCAATTGGAGGAATTACTGGGAACAAAACTCAGGGCTTTATACCAACGCAGGAAAGGCCGTGATTTATATGATCTCTACAAGGCACTGGTGCAGGCACCCGATATGAATAAAGAGGCCCTGCTCCAATGCTATCATGCCTACATGGATTTTGTAGTAGACGAACCTCCAACACAGAAAGTTTATCTGCAAAATATGGATGCCAAAATGCAGGACGATGAATTTATAGGCGACCTGGCAGCACTGATACGACCCACAGAAAAATATGACCAGGCAACCGCTTTTGAATTAGTGCGTACGGAGTTGCTGGAGAAAATTGAAGATACCTCAATCGATTATAATCAGTTCAAGAAACTATAATAAAATAAACATGAGTATTATAGATAAAGGCATTGAGCTCGGTCACATCTCATTTGAAGCCTCCCAGCTGACCACGAGCAGATTAAAGTAAAGTCCATGAATTTCGGGCAACACTGATTTATACAACGATACCCGGCTATATAGGGTGTCAACCAAACTAGACGAAGAAATAGTAAGTAATGAATTTCCTTTCTGATCTTATTTCAAAGCGGTGAATTTCTATTTCTTGAAAATACTATTCAATTTGAAGGCAGATGTGCAAACTTAGCGTAAACGAATTGTAGAACAGCCATTGGCAATTCACTGAAAATGCTGCTGATTGATAACAGTATTATCCGCTTCCATATATGAAATGCCAGCCAGTATAAAAAGCAAACACTGAAACTGACAATCTGTAACTTGACACCCTAATTGAATAATCATGCAAAACATCACCACCACCATAAACCAATTCAGAAATGCAATTCTCGGGTCCAATTCCTCTCTTCTCCACCAACTATTATCCGACGAGCTAAGCTATGGACATTCCGATGGCCATGTAGAAGGAAAAAATGATTTCATCAACAAACTCAGTGACGGCACCTACAAATTCCTCACTATGGACCTGACTGCCCAAACCATCACTGAAACTGATAACTTCGCCATTGTTCGCCATGAACTAGATGCACAAACCTTTGATGAGCAAAAAGCAGGTGAAGCCCATCTCTATGTTCTCCTGGTCTGGTTCAGACAGGAAGATAGCTGGAAACTTATCGCCAGGCAGGCAGTTAAAAAACAGAAATAGGTTCCGCCTGATTATTTCGCCAACACATTTATGGCGGATCATTCGTTCCATGAATCTTACTTGCAACATTCGCAGTAATGAAAGGTAGCTTACCGCCTGCCTGGGGCCTGATAAATCCCGTTGCGTCTCCTTTCAGATCCTTGCTAAATCGTTTTTTTCCTTAACTTGAGCGCGTGGTAACATCCATGAGAACATCTCTGTATAGTAGCTATTCCGACGAACAACTGGTAGTTTTGTTATGCAATGATGATGAAGAGGCTTTCAAAGAAATTTATCATCGTTATTGGGACAAACTACTTGCCATCGGCTACAACCATGCCCGTAACAAGGAGCTGGCAGAGGAGATAGTGCATGATGTGTTGCTAAGTCTCTGGAACCGCCGGCATGAAATGGAGATCGATCGCCTGGCCGCCTGGCTCGCCACCGCCGTGAAATTCTCCGTTTTCAAATCCCTTACGCGTGAAAACCGGCGGAAAGACCTGCTGAAACTACATTCTCCGGAACATCAAACTGCCGCTTTCGATGAAGAGATCATCCAGGCAAAATTCCTGAAAGAGTATGTAGATGGTCTTGTTGCCGGCCTGCCTGAACAATGCCGCCTCGTTTTTGTGTATAGTCGCGATCATCAGCTTTCCACGAAAGAGATCGCTGCAACACTGAACCTGTCCCCCAAAACCGTTGAGTCTCATCTCACCAGGGCGCTTAAAACACTCAGAAACCTGTTGGGGAATTACCGTTTCTTTACGTTGGCAGCCACTGCCGTTCACATTTTTCTGAAAAAATTTTGACATCCATACAGGGTAATGCCTTTTTGGTGGGTACATCATTTTAACGCCGTGCTTGCGGCCAACCAAAACTAACGCATGACCCCTGAAAGGCTTCAGCAATTATTGGAAAAATACCTGAGCAATACTGCATCCGCAATGGAAGAAGCGGAGCTCAACCAATGGTACAACTCCACTAACCAATATCCGGTGGAATGGCCCGTGAACCATCAGGGCGAACCGGAGGAGATCAAAGTCCGTATGTTGCGCAAATTGCAGACGGAGATCCATGCTTCATCTTTCCCCAAATCGATTCCATTTTACCGCAAACGAAGTTGGCAAATCGCAGCATCAGTACTTCTCCTGCTGGGAGCGGCTGCCTGGTTTACACTCAGCAAACCAAACGCTGATCTCAAAGAACAGGAGATCGTGGTTACCAATCCGGATGCGATTCTTCCCGGTGGCAACAAAGCCACGCTTACGCTGGCAGATGGCTCCACCATCATACTCGATACTGCCGGCAATACTTTACTGGCGCAGCAGGGCGCTACAAGAATCATCAAACTTAACAATGGTGAACTGGCCTATAAAGATGCTCACAAAAAAACTACAGGTTCCGCTTCATCTTACAATACTATCCGCACACCCAATGGCGGACAATACCAGGTGGTTTTGCCCGATGGTACACGTGCCTGGTTGAATGCCGCCACTGTACTGAGATTCCCGATCGCATTTACGGGATCAGAAAGAAAGGTGCAACTTTCCGGCGAAGCCTATTTTGATGTAGCAAAAGATCCGGCAATGCCTTTTATCGTAGAAGCTACGGATGCCCATGGCCGTGAGTTGAATACCGTTGAAGTGCTCGGCACCGGGTTCAATGTGAACGCCTACGATAATGAGCCCACAGTAAAAACCACCCTGGTGGAAGGAAAGGTAAAAGTCTCCAATGGCGGCCGGAATAGCGGACAGCAACCGGCAATACTCACACGCGGAATGCAATCTATCTTCTCCCATGGCCAGGGAAGTGCAGGCAATTTTCAATTAAGACAGGTGGATACCGATGAAGTGATCGCCTGGAAAAACGGGCTTTTCAATTTCAGTAATGCCGATATCAAAACGGTGATGCGGCAACTGGCCCGCTGGTATGATGTGGATGTGGTGTATGAAGGTGTCTTGCCAAATGAAAAGTTCGATGGAGAAATTTCGATGAACAGCACACTTGCTGAAGTGTTCAAAATATTGGAACTAAGCGCCATTCATTTCAAGGTGGAAGGCCGTAAGGTTACAGTGATACCCTGATAAACAACGATCGCATTTCTTATCCTCCATGAAAGTACAATCACCGATGCAATAGCCGTACTGAAAAATATGGTACGAAAAAGATTACCCAATAAAAAGCCGCCAACGCGCCAACGTCGACGGCCATATGATGGGTAAAACCAGTTCTCTGTCTGTTTGAACCTATATTGTTTAACCCAACTGTTTAAAAGTATGATTTTTATCATTCTTTGCAAAGCTGTGCGCCAAAAGCAGCTTGCAAAGCCCAAAATTAACCTGGTTATGAGATTGACAGCTATGCTGCTGCTTGCAGGCTGTTTGCAGGTATCAGCTTCCGGAAATGCACAAAAAGTAAGCATACACCGGGAGAACGCGTCGCTGAAAAAAGTATTCACAGACATCAAAAAGCAAACAGGCTTTCTCTTCTTTTACAATGCCCGCCTGCTGAATGATGCTGCACCAGTTACTTTGTCAGTGAAGGATGTGGAGATGAAAGATGTGTTGGAACTCGTTCTAAAGAACCAGCCACTCAGTTTCAAGATCGTGAACCGCACCATTGTGATCAGCGCAAAAAGAAAGGAGGAGCTGGAAGAAATCCCAGTTGTCAGAGACACTGTTCCTTCCGGGTTCATTGTTACCGGCGTTATTGTGGATGACAGCACTTCGCGCCCCATCGAAGGGGCCAGTGTGATCATACGCGGCACCAAAAAAGGCGTGGCGTCAAATAGCAAAGGCAGCTTTTCCATTGCAGCAAAAACGGGAGCAAGGCTGGAAATCAGCTATGTGGGATATGAATTACAGACCATCATCATTCATAATGCCAATACTATCCAGGTAAGGTTGAAGCAGCATGCAAAAGATCCGATGGCCAATGTGGTAGTCACAGGTTACCAGTTCATCAATAAAGAAAGCTTCACAGGAAATGCCGTAACAGTAACAGGCGAAGAACTGAGAAAAGTGAATCCAGTAAATGTATTGCAAAGTATCCAGGCTTTCGATCCTTCTTTCCGTGTATTGGAGAATAACCTTTCAGGCTCCAATCCCAACCGTCTTCCCAATATCAATCTTCGTGGCAGTACGGCATTGCCCACCAGCACCGGAAATATTCTCAGCCGGGCTAACCTGCAAAGCAATGTGAACATGCCAACCTTCATCCTTGATGGATACGAAGTATCGGTGGAAAAGGTGTATGACCTTGACAACTCCCGCATCCAAAGCATCACACTACTGAAAGACGCTGCGGCTACAGCAGTTTATGGTTCACGTGCAGCCAATGGAGTAGTGGTGATCACTACCAAACAACCAAAGGCCGGTAAGCTGCAGGTATATTATAATGGTGATTTTACCGTGAACGCTCCTGACCTTACCGATTATCATTTGCTGAATGCAGAACAAAAACTGGAATACGAACGCCTGGCTGGCCTCTACAACTCAGTGGGAGAGCGCAGTTCGGATATGCAGGAAGAACTTTATTATCGTAAAAAACAGAATGTGATAGGTGGCGTCAACACCTACTGGTTATCTCAGCCATTGCGTGTTGCTCTCGGACAAAAACATACCATCTATCTCGAAGGTGGCGGCAATGGCATCCGTTATGGACTGGACCTCCGTTACCAGGCGCAACCGGGTGTAATGAAAGGGTCCACGCGTGACCGCTACAGTGTGGGCGTTGACCTCGCATACAATCCCAGCACTACCTTCCTTTTCAAGAATACACTCACCGTTACGCAGATGAATGCCACCCAATCTCCCTGGGGAAATTTCAATGATTATGTGCGGATGAATCCATATTATCCCAAGACGGATTCTCTCGGTAATATCCTGCAGTCGCTGGACAGCTGGTTGATCGATACACGTCGCAACGGCGCAGATCAGTTTGTTACAGATGTGGTGCTCAATCCTATGTACAAGAGTACACTGCATTCATTCGACAAGAACAAGTACACGGAATTCATCGATGCTTTTTCTGCCGAATGGAATATTGCCGATGGTATCAGGCTGCGCGGACTTTTCAGTTTGACCAAGCGCAAATACACATATGATCAGTACACTTCACCTAACGACAATTACTACTATTTCACTGCGCCTGATAAATTGAATGAAAGGGGAAGTTATACTTACACCACCTCCGATGAAACCTATGTGGACGGAAATATTACACTGGGTTACAACAAACAGGTAGGCGATCACTTCTTCAATGCTACGCTGGGAGCCAATATCAGAACTACCAGGCAGGATTTTACTTCATTTACGGCCATTGGGTTCCCGAATGACAGGTTCACGAATATCGGCTTCGCGCTCGGATATGCCGAAGGCGCTGCCCCGGGAGGTTTATCTACCGTTGAAAGGCTCGGCGGAACTTTCCTCAGCGGGAACTATACTTACAAGAACAAATATCTCTTCGACGCTACTATACGAAGCGATGGTTCATCCAAGTTCGGCACAGAAAAGAAGATCGCTACCTTCTGGTCGCTCGGCGTTGGCTGGAATGTTCATAAGGAAGCCAATTTCAACAGCCGCATCATCAGTTTGCTGAAACTGCGCGCAAGCACCGGAAAAACAGGCACCGTCAATTTCGCGCCCAATATGGCCAAGACCACTTTCAATTATTGGTCAGACTGGTACTCTACCGGTATGGGATCCATCGTTGCCAATTACGGCAATCCCGATCTGAGATGGCAGCAAACCATCAACGTAGATGCAGGTGTTGATCTCGGTCTGTTCAATGACCGTATCATGATCTCCCCTCGCTATTATCACAAGCTTACCAAAGGGATGCTGTCAGACATCACACTGGCGCCTTCTACCGGTTTCGGTTTTTACAAAGCCAACCTGGGCGATATGCTCAATGAAGGGTATGAACTGAACCTGAAAGCTGCTGTGGTTAAAACGAAAGACTGGATGGTGAACCTGACCCTCAATATGGCGCGCAATACTAACAAGATCGTGCTTATCTCCAATGCTCTCAAAGCTTATAACGATAAAGTAGATGAAGCTCAATCCTCCACCTACGGAGGTACTCCACTGGTGCGATATGTGGAAGGACAATCACTCAATACCATCTTTGCCGTCCGCTCCATGGGCATCGATCCGGAAAACGGACGGGAGGTCTTCCTCAAAAAGGATGGCACATATACTTATGATTGGAATGTAAAAGACATTGTTGCTGTAGCCGACAATACGCCCACTGCCGATGGCTTCTTCGGAGGCTCCGTAACCTGGAAGAATTTTATGATGCAGGTGCAGTTCTATACCAGGTTTGGTGGTAAGGATTATAACCAGACCCTGGTAGACCGTGTGGAAAATGCAGACCCACGCTACAATGTAGACAGTCGCGTATTGGGAGAAAGATGGAAAAAACCCGGTGATATCGCCAAATATAAAGACATCGCCAGTACCGGCACCACCATGGTGTCTGATCGTTTTGTACAAAAAGACAATGTGCTGGAGCTGAGTTCCATTTATTGCTCATACGATTTCAACAAAGCCTTCTGCAAAAGACTGTCTATGCGCAACCTCCGCGCATCCTTCACCATGAACGATGTTTACAGGTGGTCTTCGATGACAATCGAAAGAGGACTGGAATATCCATTCGCACGGTCATTCACTTTCTCCATTCAAACAAGTTTCTAACTCATTCGATATGAAAAAATATTCTATCATCATAGCAACGCTCTTCCTGTTGGCCTCCTGCAACAAATGGTTTGATGTGAAACCGGAAGACCAGGTAACCAAAGATGAACTGTTCAAAACAGAATCAGGTTTCATGGAAGCGCTGAACGGTGTTTACACTTCCTGTGCACACGAGGAACTGTATGGCCTGGAACTGTCTACCGGACTGCCTGAAGTGCTGGCTCAGAATTATCATTTTGAGCCGAACGACAGGGATGGATACAAACAGGCATCGATTTACAACTATATTGATCTCCGTTTTATTGATCGTAAAGACAAGATCTGGCGCAGGATGTATACTTCCATCGCCAATTGTAACCTGATCCTGGAGAATATCAATAATAGCGTGTCTTTTACAGACGTGAACCGCCAGCTTATCCATGGTGAGGCGCTGGCATTGAGGGCGTTTCTGCATTTCGATATCCTCAGGTTATTTGGCCCATCTTTTGCCTCCGCGCCAACCGGTAAGGCCATTCCTTATGTTACCACATTTTCCAATAAGGTTACGCCTTTGTCTAACGTTACTGAAGCATTGAATAAAATGGCGGCAGACCTTACAGCAGCAAAAGATTTGCTCAGAACGTCAGATCCCATTCTGAAAGGAGCTTACGTTGTGGGCTATCCCAGTGATACAGCTTCCAAAGAATTGGTGTCTCCCGTATTGTTCCAGCAAAACAGACGTCACAGGTTGAATTATTATGCCGTTTGTGGCGCACTGGCAAGGGTATATCTGTATCTCGATAAAAAGCAGGAAGCGCTGTCAAATGCAAAAGAAGTGATCGATGCAAAGAAATTCCCTTTCACAAAAGAGCAGGACTTCATCAATGCAGATGTAAAACTGAAAGACAGGATCATGTACCCTGAACTGGTTTTTTGCTGGTACGACAACTGGCATACAGAAGATTATGCAAGGCGTTTTGAATCTGGTTTTGCAGGTTTCTATATCAAGGCCGATGCAGGAGACAAACTGTATGAGAAAGGCGGCGTTGGCGGTGAAGACCGTCGGTTCAAACAATGGTTCAATCTCATCAATGATAACTCGATGGTCCGCTATGAGCTCCTGAAATACAAGCGGGATAAGGAAACCAACAGGCATCCATTGGTGCATCCTGCCATCAGGTTGAGCGAAATGTATTATATCGCAGCGGAAGCAAGCTGGGATTCAGACCCTGCCAAAGCACAGGATTACCTCAACCTGGTACGTGCTGCAAGGGGCATCAATGTGCCGGTGAATACCACATCAAAAACCATGTTCATGGATGAACTGGTAAAGGAAGTTCGCAAAGAAACTTATGCTGAAGGCCAGTTATTCTACCTGTACAAACGTCTCAACAGGGGAATTCTCCAGGAGAACGGCGCCACCACGCCACCTTCAGACAAGATCTTCATGCTGCCTTTCCCCAATGACGAATTAGAATACGGACAACATTAAACTGATGTGAACATGAAACCTAAAATTTTCTTTACCATACTGGTCCTGTTTGTTGGTGTTGCCTGTAAGAAAACACCGGATTTCATTTACCAGGCGCCAATGCAGAATGTGTATTTCGATATTAACCCGGAAGATAGTGTTGTGTACACTTTTGCTTACAGACCCGAACTGGGTAGCGATACTGTTTTCCTTCCGGTGAAACTGTCCGGACTGAGAGCAGACAGCCTCCGCCAGTTCGGAGTGATAGTGGTAGACAGCAATACAACCGCACAGGCAGGCGTACATTATGAACCATTCAAAGCCAACTACACCTTGCCAGCAGATTCAGGTGTGTTCAGGCTTCCGGTGGTCCTGTACAATACTGATCCATCCCTGCAATCGAAATCTGTAAAGCTTGCTTTGAAATTGAAACCAGGCGCAGGTTTGGATACCGGTATCAATAAACTGATCAAAGCCAGGGTGATCCTCAGCAGCAAACTGGAACAGCCTGACTGGTGGAATACCTGGCCCCTGGGCGCTTACTCACGCGTGAAGCATGAATTGTTCATGATCGCAACCGGTGTTACTTCAATGACCAAAGACGGCCTGGATGCTCCGCGCAACCTGTTCCTGGTAGGAAAATTGAATGCCATGACGGCAGATCCTTTCACCTGGGTGAACAACAATCCAGATAAAGGGTATGTGCTCACTCTTCGCGATGATGGCAATTACGATTTCTATGCTACCACCAATCCGGCCAAACTGATCATGGTCCGGAAAGATGCCGGGTCAGGAAGATTCTATTTCGTGGATGAGAACGGACTGGACATCAACTAATACTGCAACTGTCAAAAACATACTTCAATGCGTAACCGATTATTCATAACAGCCGCCCTGCTCGCCTTGCTGGCGGCTTGTTACAAAGACAAAGGGAACTACGATTACAATCTTCCCGAAAAACCCATCATCACTAACCTGGATACTGTTTATTCCGTATACGTGGGAGATAGCCTGATCATCAAACCCACCATTCAATTCAGCAATCAGAGCCAACTTGCTTTCGATTGGACGATCGCTATTCCCGAGCTGGCTTCCGACCTCAGTTTCACAGGCCCGGAAATCAGGACCGTATTCGGCTTGGGCGCCAACAGGTACCGCGGTAAACTCACCATTACCAATAACAGCAATGGAATGAAATATTTCCATGATTTCATTGTAAGTGGTAAAACGAGCTTTTCCCAGGGTACTACTGTACTCAGTGTTTACAACGGAGAAACCAAACTTTCGTTCATCAAACCAGACGGGACCGTGCAGCCCGATATTTATGAAGCTGCTAATCTCGGGGAAAAGCTTGGTGGAAAACCAAGGCAACTGATCGGTCTTCGCCATGCCAGTATCGAACCCTGGCACACTACCAGCTACTGGGTGTTTACCGATGAAGGTGAAAAAGGTGTACAGATAGATTCTTACACCATGAAAAAGATAAAAAACCTTTCCGGTAATTTCTTCATTCCACCCGCAACAGTAACACCCGGCAATTTTTCTCCCACACAGATGGAATCCATGAATGGTGTGATCAATGGAAAACTGTATGTGGGCATGACGCAGACCTGGAACAAGAACCCTCTCTACAATATGTTCGGCAATCCTGCGGAAGGCGACTATAACCTGTTTGAGCAGGCTGCTTTCAATTCCGTAATGCCTTACTTCCTGGGCTATGATAAAGTGAAAAAACAAATAGTGGCTTTCACCAATTTTGGTAATCCTGCATTCATCGGTACCGGTTACCAGGTGGTGGGCAGCGCCTTCGATCCACGCAGTGTGGGCCTGGACCTGCTTTTCTTTGTACAGGTGAACGATGGTAACTGTTTTGCCGTAGGTAAAGATGCTTCCGGTACTTTGAAGGAGATCAAATTCGGTGTGGAATTCATGGGCATCATCCTGATCAAACCGGAATATATCCGCAACTTCTCACAACCCAACCTGGTCACAGCAACTACCAAATGGACCAATTCACCCGGCGAAATATTCTATTTCACTTCTGGCGATAAGATCTACCGCTATAATCCTGCGAACGAAGACTTCCGGGTGCTCACCACCAATTTCGAAGGAAAGGATGTGACCATGATCAAACTGATAGATGGTGGCAATACCATGTTAGCCGGAACAGAAGGAACACTCTATCACCTGGACGTAAGCACCGGTAAATTTGGAGACATCATCAAAAAGCAAACAGGCATTCCGGGGCTCACCATTGACGCTGTGATCCGCAATGACCTGTAATCATCATTCAATTTCTAAAAAAACAACAATGAACATAAACAAGAATATTGTACTGGCCCTCTTCATTACGGCATCTCTCTCTGCATTGTCCTGGCAACAGACCGGCAAACCGGAAGCATTTGCAGTGAGCGGTAATCTTTCCGGATTCAAAGACAGCATTGTTTACCTCACCTACGGAGTTTTCGACGATACAAAAATGGACAGCGCAAAAGTGATCAATGGCAAATTCTCTTTCAAGGGCCGTGTGGAAGAGCCCGTGCAGGGCATGCTCTTCTCACGCGATTATAAACTGCGCCTGGACCTCTTTGTAGACAAAGGGCAGGTTGAAATAAGTGGCGCCCCAGACAATCTGAAAGTAAGCGGCTCTGCTGTGGTGAATGAATATGCCCGGTTCAACCAGGAGATCATGAGCAACAGGAAATGGGTGAACAATATTTATACCGAAGCCTGGAATGCAAAACAGGCCGGCGATACAGCCAGGGCCAGACTACTGGAAGCCGATGGCGGCAAATGGTATGCTTATGAATACGAGATCCGCAGGAATTTCATCAGGCAGCATCCATCAAGTCCTGTCAGCGCCAGGGAATTGCTGATGTATGTGAACAACAAAACGCTGGATGAATGCAGGCCGATGTACGATGCGCTCCATGCAACAGTGAAATCTTCATTGCAGGGACAGGAGCTGACGCGTCGCATGGAATTGCTCAGTAAAATTAAAACCGGGAATAAAGCACTGCCTTTTGCCCAAACTGCCGTTGATGGACAAACGATAACACTCGATACCTACAAGGGGAAATATGTACTGCTCGAATTCTGGGCTTCCTGGTGTGGGCCTTGCCGCGCCGAGAACCCCAACCTTCGTAAACAGATGGATATCTTCGGGGCCAAAGGATTCAATGTACTGGGTGTATCCCTCGATAAATCCCGCGATCCCTGGATCAAAGCCATTGATAAGGATGGCCTCACCTGGACGCAGGTGAGCGACCTCAAAGGATGGAACAACGCTATTGCAGTTGCATATGGTGTAAAAGCAGTGCCTGCCAATTTCCTGATCGATCCCTCAGGGACCATCATTGCGCAGGACCTTCGTGGTGAAGCGCTCAATCAAAAACTGAAAGAGATTTTCAAATAAACCTGCAGACAGGTTAATGGGGCTGACTAAAAAGGTCAGAGAGCTGGCAGTCGCTCGCCTCCCGGCGAGTGACTTGTATTAGTTCGCCTCCGGCGAACACCGCGTCGCCGGAGGCGACTAAACAAAACTCACTCGCCAGAGGCGAGCGAGTGGGCTCACCGAAATTCTAAGATGGTAGCTTTTTAGTCAGTCCCATAATTCTTCCTGGCGAATATTACTTCAGCTTGGTGATCTTATGCGATGACATATTTCCTTCCCGGGTTACCACAATGATATGATAGGTCCCTTCTCGCAGATCGGCAATGGAGATCTTCTGCTGTTGCGGCATGCCGCTAAGCTGTTTGACCTTCCTGCCGGTTGCATCGAATACCTGGATCGTTTCATTGCCCGCCAGACCCTGAATTGTTATGATATCCTTTGCAGGATTGGGATAAACGAGAATACTTTGTCCATTCACCCTTATCTGGCGGACTGGACTGTATTCCCATTTCCCGTCGAAGTCGATCTGCTTCAACCTGTAGAAATTGGTACTGTTTGCCGGGCTATTGTGTTTATAACTGTAGGCGATTGTCCCGGAACTATTTCCTCCTTCTGCTTTTGAGGGCTGGAAGCCGATTGAGGTCCAGGTGCTGCCATCTGTGGAATGTTCAATAGAAAAGCCACGGTTATTTGATTCCGAAGCAGTGGACCAGTTGAGGACTACAGCAGCGGATTGCCTGGTGGCGGTAAATTCGGTTAAGCTTACCGGTAATGCACAGGTGATATCGTAAGTTACAATATCCTGCCCGGTGCATCCTCCCAAAGGTGTTGTGATATTCCAGGCAAAGCGGTACTGCCCGATAAAATCAAGATTGCTGGCTGTAGTGGAAGGACTTCCCGGCGATGCAATAGTTGGACTGGCGCCGGCAGGTCCATCAATGAAAGTCCATAGGCCCGTTCCAGCCCCAGCTGAATTACCCAGCAGCGGCACTGACTGCGTACAACTGGTCAGATCGGAACCTGCATTCGGGTTTATCTTTTCTTCAACGTGAATGGTGAAATTGCCCGACAATGAGGCGCCGCTGCAACCATATTCTGCCGCCATGATCGGACCAGCTCCGGGCCCATTCATGGCTGTGATGCTGAATACATAATCACCAGGCATGTTGAGATTGGAAATGGTAGTGCTTGTGCTGGTAAGGCTGCGTAAACTTGTAGAGGTATAAGTTGGATTGGCAGACCCTGCTGGTTTGGAAACTACAGCAAAATTGTAGTAGCCACCAAATTCCTGCAGATAGCTTGAATTCACAACACCCTTGTACACCGCAGGAAGCGGAACAGTTGCCGATATTACGGCTCCTGCAGCCGTGTAGCAGGCGCTCACGTCCGGCACTCCAACATTCGTACGGCCATTATCGGTGATATGAATAAAATAGGACTGGTTTACCTCACAGGCGCCATTGGATGTTGATACCGAAAATGAATATGTTCCAACGCTCCATCCTCCCGCAGGAGGCGTTACGGTAACCATTCTGTCGTAGGTCCCGGCGCCAGACAGCGCTATGGTAGGCGCTCCTCCCGGAGGGGTGATGCCTCTGTTTGTAACTGTAGTAACCACTGTAGCGGGATCTGCCGGATCGATACTGAAATAAAATGTTTCGGGAGTTGTAGTCCCTGCCTTGCTGCTGCAATGGACCTCTCCCCCGGATCCGGCATTGGAGTAGATCGTCAGTTGTTCCGGAGCTTCGTGCCCGGCAGGCTGAAAATTAACGAAGTGTGGCTTGACGCCGGTAAAGTTGTAAGTCAATGTTGGTGTAGTGTGGGTTCCACAGCTATTCGTGACCGTTAGTTGGATTTGATAGGTACCCGGAATAGTACCACCTGCAAGGAAAAGTCTTCCTTCATCACTGATACGGTCAAACGTAAGGTTGGCTCCGGCAGGCTGGCTGACCACATTGATGGAAATGGCAGTACCCGAGCTTGCCGCTCCGGAAGTGTTGGGATAATTTGTTGCCACTATTGGTGAGCCGGCTGCTGGGAAAATGACTGTCCGGTCATTACCTGCATCCCGGCAAAGGCTGGTGGTGCCGGTATACACCAGAACAGGATTCGGAACAAATCTTACAATTGTCGTGTCTTCATAACTACATGTATTATCGGCAGACGTAATTCTCAAAATGGCGTAATAAGACGGATCAATCGTATGGTTGGCTTTATTGATCAGTGAAAAGACAGGAGTGGCTGTAGTGGTATTGTCAAAGCTGGAATTGGTATTGACCACTGTACTATACCTGCTCCAGGAATAAATATTCACTGACCTCCAGGCGCCTGTAAATCCTGCAGGTATAACACCAGCCAACGGGGTTGTGCCTACCGTTGCGCAAACATTGGTAATTTCAGGGCCGGCAGTAAAACTTGCCGGACGCGGATGGGCGGTGATCGTAACCGTTGAAATGGCGGTGCCGGTTCCGCAGGCGCGGGAAAGCTGGAATACATAATTGCCATCCATTGTCATTCCGGTTATATTGGTAACCAGGGAATTGGGGGTGGCGATAGTGGGGACCACCGGCCCGGATACAAAGGTCCATACAGGCGTTCCGGCACCGGTTGTGCCGCTTTCTGTTCCTGTTAAGGTAGTGGTTGAGCCGCAGACGATCGCATTTCCGCCCGCATTGATTGTGCAATTTTGAGCCTGTAAGGTTGATGTGTAAAAAATGAGAAATAAGAGAAGAAGTGTTGGGTTGATTTTGTTTAAGAATTGTTTTGTTGATTGTGCTTTCTTCGTAAGCATATGCATAGGATTGATATAGTGACGGTAGGTATCATAATTCGTCGAGTTGAATGATGCCGTTCTGTAAGGCAAATTTGATAACCCCTGCAAGATTCCTGGCTCCTATACGTCTGGTTATACTGCTCCGGTATTGTTCCACGGTCCGCTCAGAAAGGTATAAATGACTGCTTATTTCTTTGGTGGTCATTTGTCTGCACAATAATCTGATCAGCTCAAGTTCTTTTCCTGAGAACTTTGTGTTTGCTATCAGATGTCTGATGGTATGATCTTCGTCTGTGTTGGAAAAACGATTCAGAATATGCGCCCGGGCTTCACTGCAGAAATAATCACGGCCTTCCATCAACACATGTATTGCCCGGATGAAATCATCATCATTCTCTTTTTTGATCACATAGCCGTTGATCCCGGATTGAAACATCTTTACAATCGTTTCGGCGGAATAGGTATAAGTATATGCCAATACCCTGGCTGATGGGATCTTATATTTCAGTTCCCGTACCAGTATTTCACCTGTAGTATCGGGAAGGGAATAATCAACAATGATCAGTTTAGGGAAATGCTGTAAAGCTTTACTCATGCCACTCGCACCATCATGAGCCATGTAGAAATTTTCAAAAAGATCTCCTATCAACAACTTTATACCATTGGCCACCATCTTATGATCATCTATGACTAATACTGAATTGTACCTGGCCTGTTTGCTTTCCATTGGTTAAGAGGATATTTGTTTAATTGACGTGAAGGGGTTGTCTCATTTTCCATTATCACTATATCCGATTGTTCATTTCTGATGAACTGCTTTTTTCCGGATTTTTCATCTGCAACGGGAAAAAGGGCCATCAATAAACCAATACGAATCATTAAGAGGTTGGTTATAGGCTTATACTGGACAAAACTAATGAATTAACTATATGGATAACTGTAGTATATAATTTATTGAATTGGTGAGTTGAAGAAGTACTGTATACGTTTATGGACGAATAATGGGGTTACCTCTTTCATATCAGCCACAGTCTATTGATGCAGTTCATTGGTTTATAAAGGGAAACCCTTATGGAATGCGGCATTCATGAAAATGCTTGTTAGAAAAAATTCTCCTTCGTACCTGGCTTCTATCTTGTTAGATGATTAACCTTATCCGGGCATACGGGTTTTCTATTATAGGGAAAGTACTATTGTTAACCTCAGGTATTACTGTATCTCAAAGCGGATCGTCATAATGTGACTATTTTTAATACGAGAACCAGTGCGGACGGTTAATCATCCATTTTCCTTTTCAAATTCCTTCTTCTTATGCACACAAGAAAGATCTGCTCTTTGGGGCTGGCGGGTATATTGCTGTCGACCCTTTCCCTTAAAGGACAATCACCCGGCGGAGTTCCTGCCGCAGCCTGGTACCGGGCTGATATAATTTCAGGATTATTTACAGACAATGGCACCACCCAGGTGTCTGACAACAGCACGGTTTACAGGTGGAACGAATATTCCGGCACAGGATTTAATTTGTTGCAGACAACATCAGGTTCAAGACCTGTTTTCTCCAATGCCACAACCCTTGCTAACTTTAATCCAACCCTAACCTTCGATGGCAGTAACGATTGGATGCAATTCACTGCCGGAACAGGGATCAACATAATAGACAGAGCTGAAGGCTCTTTGTATGCAGCAGGCTTCATGAATGTACAAAAACGCAGTGGCATGCTTGGCTTTCATCCATCTATGGACTATCCCGGCCTGCATGCCTATGCTTCAAACTTCCATTTACTTTTCTTTACCGGCGGTCCCGGATACCAGGGACAAAGTACTGAGCCCATGGCGGCAAAATCTTTCTTTACAGCTGGTGCTGGTTGGAGGAATGCTGCGGGTACTAATGCCAGTTATGCCGGTGCTACTGTATCTCTGAACGGAAACAGAATCGACTATTCAGGCAGCCAGCTTCAAAATGCAAATCTCTCTACAGGCGCACGTGATCTGCGTATTGGCGGCGACAATAACTACGGTGCTTTCAGCGGACAGTTGAATGAGATACTTGTTTTTGAAGACAGGCTTACAAGCAGTCAGATGGACCAGGTGGAAACCTACCTGGCAATTAAATATGGTACAACCTATGCCAGCGGAGGACGGGACTACAAGAGCTCAACTAATGCTACCGTTTGGAATGCAGCTGCCAATACAGGCTGGCATAACAATATTGCCGGTATAGCACGCGATAATAATGGAGCGCTTTACCAAAAGCAATCCTGGAGCACCAATGAAGGCCGGCAGGTACTCATTGGCGTTGGATCGCTCGCCAACACTAATGCCGCCAATGCAGGCAGTCTTACAGACGGACAATATCTAATCTGGGGAGATAATAATCTTTCCAAAAATGCAAATATCCCCATCACAGGGATCACGGGCATCAGCCACAGGTTCGCCGCTACATGGAAAGTGCAAAACACTGGCTCTGTCGGCACCGTACGCGTTGCATGGCCCAAAAGCCTCATAAACCTGAAACTGATCCAGAGCTCCGATGCAGTTTTTGATGCAACTGATGTTGTTTCTGATATGTCTGCCAACGAAACAACCATCAATGGCGTTATTTATAATTATGTTGATGTAATTCTATCCGATGGCCAATTTTTTACTTTCGCAGCCAAAGTACCTTCTCCGGGCGGAGTGGTGGATGGCCTGCTGATGTGGCATAAAGCCGATGATGGCGTAGTAACCCCCGGAGCAAAAAATAAATGGCAGGACGTATCTGGCAATGGAAGGGACGTTTCCCAGAACAATAACGCAACCTACCAGCCTTTACTGGTAACCGATAATGCTTACAAAGCCGATAACAAAACCTATACTTTCAATTTCAATCCCTTCTATTATTTCGACGGAGATAATGATTTCTTCTACAGGGAAGGTGATCTGTATTTTCCTACCATCAATAGCCCGGGCTCTACTTATGGTGTAATGTTCAACTCCGGCAGAGGTGGCTGGAACACGCCTTACGGATGGGCAGATGATGATCCTAATTTCTTCCGCTGGGATGAACGATATGAATTATGGAGAGATAACGGACGTGCGATCATGACAACGGATATGGATGCCCGAACATTGCCGGCAAATATTGGAGGTATGTCCTGGCGTGGAACTGGTATCAATGGCGTTTACATGAATCTCGATGGTAAAACGTACAGCTCTACTTCCACACATATAGGCACATTGAACAATAACAGGACTCCTGCCAACTTTGCCATTGGTTCCGAAGGGCACAATGTACAGGGAAGTGGTAATGAAAATCACCAGGGAGGTATATCCGAAGTATTTGCTTACAGCATTGATCACCAGAACTCAGGTGGCGATGAAAAGCAAAGGATCAATTCTTACCTCGCCGTAAAATATGGCATCACGCTGAAAACGGAGGATGGTACAGGTGTTCCCAATTACCTCAATAGTGCTTCTTCAGTTGTTTGGGATGCAACCGTCAATGCCGGTTATAATAAGAATATTGCCGGCCTTGCCAGGGATGAAAGCAGCGCCCTTCACCAGAAGCAATCACAAAGCAATGTTGCCGGTCAGCAGGTGTTGATCGGAACTACCGGTCTGGCAAATACGAATGCATTGAATGCAACCGGGCTGGCAGAGGGCCAGTGGCTGCTCTGGGGAGATAATGGTTTAGCCAAATCAATGGCAACTTCGTTTATTTATCCAGGTATCCCTGAGTTGAACCTGCGTTTTGCCGCCATATGGAAAGTACAGAATACCGGTAATATTGGTACTGTACGGGTATGCTGGCCCAGTGGAGTTGCAGGGATACATTTGATCCAGAGTGCAGACGACAACTTTGATGATACCGATCCGCGAACAGACATGACTGGAAATACTTTATCCATCAATGGCGTGGTGTATAATTATGCAGATGTTACGCTTCCCGACGGCCAGTATTTCACTTTTGCCGGTTATGTTGTAGGTCCGGGTAATGTAGCTTCTGCTGCATGGTACCGTGCAGATGCAACTGGTCAGTTATTCTCTGATGCCGGAACTACAGTGGTTTCCGACGGACAGGATGTTCAGCAATGGAATGAATACCGCGGTACAGGACATAACTTCAGTCAATATGCAGGGCAGCAACGTCCTCGTTTCTCCAACGAAACAACCCTGGCGAATTTTAATCCAACCGTTACCTTTTATAATAATGCACGATTATATTACAATCCTGATATTGCGAACCAGGTAATAGACAGAGCTAATGGATCGCTGTATGCTGCAGGATATGTAAATACCGTCAACCAGACAGGTTTCTTTGGATTTAATGAAAGCAATGATGACGCGGGTTTACACATATTTGGCGCAGAAAACAAGTTGTTGTTCTATACAAGAACGGGCTCTGCATACACTGGATATAGCAGCAATGCTTTTGCGAACAAATCATATTTTACCGCAGGAGCAGGCTGGCAGAACGGAACCACCAACCTGGATAATGCCACTGTATCGCTGAACGGTATCCGCACAGACTACACAACTGCAGATGCCATACTGAATGTTCTGAATACGGATAATAATGGCCGTGATATGATGATGGGACGTGATGGCAATACAGGTGCATTGGACGGTCAGCTGAATGAATTGGTGGTTTTTGAACACAAATTGGATGTAGCGGAAATGGACCGTGTAGAAACATACATGTCCATTAAGTATGGAATTACTTTCGCCAATGGAACACGCGATTATAAGAATTCAATGAATGGCACCGTATGGGATGCCACAGTGAATAACGGATATCACTATAACATTGCCGGTATTGGCCGTGATGATCTTGGCTCTTTATCACAAAAGCAATCATGGAGCACCAACACAGGCAGGCAGGTGCTGATCAGTACTACCGGCCTGGCCAATACCAATGCTGCCAACACCGGTGTATTATCGAACGGTCAGTACCTGGTATGGGGCGATAATAACCTGGCCAAAGCGCCCTCTGAAAACATGACCGGTGTAACTGGCATCAATAAACGCTTTGCAGCTATCTGGAAAGTTCAAAACACCGGCAGTATCGGTACTGTACGCGTAGCCTGGCCAAAAGGGCTTACCAACATGAAGCTGGTGCAAAGCCCCGATAATGTGTTCGATGCCTCTGATGTATTCACAGACATGGCAGGAACACAAACTGTAAATGGAGTGGAATATGCCTATGCAGATGTTACCTTGAGCGATGGACAGTATTTTACGCTTGCTGCTTTTGTACAAGCGCCCGGAGGCGTAACAAACGGTCTGAGCCATTGGTACAGGGCGGATAAACTGACTGAATCTGGAGGAACCGGAACCACCCTGGTGAAATGGACGGATTTCACATCCGGCGTTGTTACTGCCCAGCTTGGAACAGGAGCATTGCCTCAATTCAAAACCGGGGACTCTGCTTATTTCAATTTCAACCCAGGCATCAACTTTACCGCTACCAACCAGTCTATCGGTAATATTACCGAACCTACGCTTTCATCAACTGACTTTGACATTTTCACAATGACGAAAGAGGGGATGAGTGGCACCAGGTTCTTTAATATAGGTATGGATAATACCACACTTAATGGAACCAACTGGGATCACCCTGGTTTGTATACTAATGGTACAATAGCAAGAAGAGATAACACAGGAGGAAGCCTTGGAGCTCCTAACCCCGGGAACATCAATTTCCTGACCAATGTTTCCAGCATCATGTATCATCGTTTTACCAATACCTCAATGAGTAAAGGGCTTAATGGCAATGTAATGGGGGCAATTTACAACCATACTGCCAGGGGAGCGATGACAGGAGGATTTATGTTCGGATCCAATGCTGTAAATGTTGCCGGAGGTGATGACGCAGGATTTGTTGGAAATATCGGGGAGCTGATCATTTACGGCAATGGCGCTATCACTGATGCAGAACGTAACAAAGTGGATGCCTACCTCGCAATCAAATATGGTATTACGCTTCATAACAGTAATAACTACACTACGTCTCAGGATATGGTTGTCTGGGATGCCGCCGCCAATTCCGGATTCTATAATAATGTGGCAGGCATCGGTCACGACTTCAATTCCGCACTGCTTCAAAAGCAGAGCAGAAGCCAGCATGCAAATACCAATGGACAGGTGATCATGGCGCTGGGAACTATCGCTCCAACTAATGAGGAGAATACCGGCACCATCGCTGATGGTAATTTCCTGATCTGGGGAGATAACGGCAATACACAAGCGATGACCAATACTGCCGGCACTTATACTGCATTCAGTTATGCTGGAAGCGTGGATAACGGACGCCGTATGAACCGCGTCTGGAAAGTACAGAATACCAGTATTACCGATCAGTTGTTCATCCGCTTCCCGCAGGCTTCAGTAGGCACTACCACGCTTGCCAATGATGCCTGTGCAGATTATGCTATCATCTTTGCCGACGATGCAGCCTTCACCACCAATGTTACGGCAATCCCCCTTACATTGAACGGTACAAACTATGAGGCAATGCACGGCTTCCCCAACGGAGCAAGCTATTTCACTTTCGGAAGAGTAACACCATTAAGTACAGGAACTGTATATCTCCCGGAAGTTGTTGAAACTACCACAGAATACAATGATAACTGCGGAACAGGTGAATGGGCCCAGTTTAATAAAGCAGGAGATCCGGCACAAAAGTTATTGGGAGTATCCGGGGTTTCCGGACCGGAACTGGATAACCTTGATGTGACCATCACTCCTGAAGGAGTTGGTTATAGCGGACCTGTTCATACTACCAACCTGATGCCGCGCATTGCATCGATCGTGGATAATAATCCTTCACCGGTTTCCACTGGAAAATTGAGAGTCTATTATAGCGCAGACGAGATGAATGCAACAAATGTTCCGGGTGCATTGACCAATGGTTGGTTCATGTATGATGGTAGTGCAGATGATGTAATAACAGATGTTTACGATAATGGCCTGTTCACGGGAGGAAAGGCTGAAGCAATAGCGCCCGATGCCTCCGGAGTGGAAGATGGGATCTATTTCGTAGAGTTCCATAATGTTCCCCTGGGCTCCAGCTTCGTTTATCTGTCTTCCACGCAAAATCTGAGCGCGGTATTGCCGGTTACCTTGCTGTCGTTCAACGCTCAGGCTGGAAAAAATAACATAATCCTCAAATGGGCTACTTCAAATGAACAGAACAATAAAGGGTTCGAGATTGAACGAAGCGGAGATGGAAACACCTGGAGCCGTATAGATTTTGTTGGCTCGAAGGCTGTGAACGGCAATAGCAGTAGCAGGGAAGATTATGTTTATGTAGACAATGCGCCGCTCGCTGATAAGAACTACTATCGCCTGAAACAAATAGATCTTGATGGCAGGTCTAAATATAGTCCGGTTAGTATGGCAATATTCTCTCCTGCCCTGAATATCACTGTAGCTCCTAATCCGGTGGTGGGTGAGCTCAGGATCGAAGGACTGAAGGGAAAGAACAAGATCAGTATTACAAATATCTCAGGTCAGGTTGTAAGATCAATTTCAGTTGAAAAAGACCAGATATTATTAATCGATATGTCGCGATATGTGCCTGGCGTTTATTTTCTGAGCATTCAAAATGAAAACGGTTCATTCAGCAGGCACAAGGTTCTGAAACGTTAAATCTCAGGGCTATTTCAAGTGGTGTACCAGGACCAGTGGAGCGAAAGCTGCAACTTTCATGAAGGAAGTATGACAGGTTCAAGTCTCTTAGGAAATTTTGGTAGGTATTCTAACAGATAAGAATTTGTCGTTGCAGTCAGTACCGCTGCTGGTCCTGTATTTTGCAAAATTTTGTTAATCAAAGGCTGTGCAGAAATTTCTGCACAGCCTTTGTTGTCTAACCAGTAAACTCACCGTATGAATAAATTATCCATTATTGCGCTGCTGTTTGTGCTGGTACTTGGCGTTTCCTGTAAAAAGGAATATTATACAACTGAAGTAACGGAAATACCTAACCGAACAATCGTTTATACAGTACCTCCATCCGCCTGGAGCTTTAACTCATCCGATGGCACTTATATAACTGCTATCGATATGCCTGAAATTGATGATGTTGTTTTTGAGAACGATGGTGTAGTGGTGGCCGCACTGTTCGATGGCACCAATTATGAAGTATTGCCACAGGTATATGGCGGATTTAGCTACACGTATTTTTATAAGCCCGGCGGATTGACCATCAGTATACAGGGCTCGGATGGAAGCGATGGTTTCAAACCAACAACCGGTATTAAATTCAAGATCGTGCTGATACCTTCGGAGCAATAAAATAGTTGAAAGAATAATGAAGCTGCGAAAAGATCGCCGAACCAATTTCGCAGTGCCCAGGGGCTGACTTAAAAGGCGGAGAGCTGGCAGTCGCTCGCCTCTGGCGAGTGACTTGTATTTAGTCGCCTCCGGCGACGCGGTGTTCGCCGGAGGCGAACAAATATTCGTCACTCGCCGGAGGCGAGCGACTGCTCTCCGAATAATTGCAATATCCTTTTTATTCATGCCTGATTGCTGTAACTGGCTCTGCTACTGCTTTTCATAAGCAGTTTGAAAAATGTCCCGAAGATTTAAAAAAATTCCTGCTCCACCATTTCCGAAAATATATCTGATATTCGCCAGGATACACAACCCTCTCACATGTCATTTACAACTGATAAACAAACCCTGGAAGATCTGCATATCTTCGGAAAACATGGCGGCGAATCCATCTACAATATTTTCAATCGCTGCTCTACCAGAGGCGGCGCGGCAGTGCTGGAAGAAATGTTCCGTTATCCGCTTTCCAGCCATGACGCCATCAACAAACGTTGCAGCATTATTCAATCCTTTGCCGCACTGGGAACTGTTTTCCCTTTTAAAAGTTCGGACTTCGATGCAGCTGAGCCTTACCTGGAAAATACTGATGAACGGTCCAAACTAACTACGCAGGACAATTCAGTTGCCCGTAAGCTCACCAATATGATCGCCATGGATGTGAATACCCAGCTGATCTACAAAGGAGCAGAGGCACTCATAGAGCTGATGAAGAAAGCGCTGGACCTGATGAACGAGTTGACTTCGAATGAATTTTACAGTGAGGAAAAAGAAGAATTGTTGGCAGTCCTCCACCTTCCTGCATTCGCAGAGATCCTGAACAGCAAAGGAAAGCTAACGCACGGTCAAATTGCTGCTTTCGATGTACTGCTGCGCTTTAAGCACAGGGAGCAGATCGAAAAAATGTTGCGACTGATTTACAATCTCGATGCTTACCTGTCCATTGCCAAAGTAGCGAACGAAAGGAAGTTCGTGTTCCCAAAAGCGCTCACCGGAAACCAGCAGCAACTGTTGAAACTGGAAGGCCTTTATCATCCTTTGTTGAAAAACGCAGTGCCGAATAATATCCATGTAACAGCAGAGAGCAATATCATCTTTCTAACAGGAGCTAATATGGCGGGTAAATCCACTTTCATGAAATCCCTGAGCATCGCTATGTACCTGGCGCATACAGGGTTTCCGGTGGCTGCGAAAAATATGGAATTCACCGTATTGGATGGCGTGTACACCACCATCAATCTGCCTGATAATCTCGGCATGGGCGCCAGCCATTTCTACGCGGAAGTATTACGTGTAAAACTTATGGCGCAGGAACTGAGAGCGAAGAAAGATCTTTTCATCGTTTTCGATGAACTCTTCCGCGGCACTAATGTGAAAGACGCTTATGAAGCCACCATAGCTATTGTATCTGCTTTCGCGAAAAAGAGGAAAAGTATTTTCGTTATCTCAACTCATATCATCGAAGCAGGGGATGTGCTTCGCGAAAAATACAGGAATATCAACTTCGTATACCTTCCTACGCGCATGAATGGCAACCAGCCTGAATACACTTATACGCTGGAACAAGGCATTACAGGAGATCGCCACGGTATGGTGATCATTCAAAACGAAAAGATCCTCCACATCCTGAAAAACGGAAAAAGGAAACCACGAAAAACAATGACAGTATGAGTTTTGTAACAGATAAACAAACTTTGGACGACCTCAATATCACCGGGAAATTCAAACCTCAATCCATATTCAATCTTTTCAACCATACACAAACAGTGGGTGGGGAAAAATTACTGGAAAAAATGTTCAACCAGCCGTTGTCCGATCCTGCGGCCATTAACTGTCGCAGTGAGGTGTTCAAATTTTTTCATGAACGCAAACTGCAATTTCCTTTCGATCAGAATACTTTCCAGGAGGCGGAAGCCTGGCTTGGAGCCGGTACTGGCAGTACTTTCCTGGGAGCTGCAGGCAGTTTGTTGCAGAAAAAACTCCTGCATATGGCGGTGAAGGATGAACAGTATGAACACCTGCAACGTGGCCTGCTCGCCGCAGTTGAAGTGTTCAGCGTATTGCGCAACTTCCTGCAAAAAATGGAAAAGAATTTTCCCGATACTGTACAATTCAAAACCGTTAAGGAATTATTCTCCAGTCCAAAGATGAAGTGGTTGCAGGAGTTTCAGAACACAAAACCTGCATTGCTGCAGTTTGCGAAGTATGATCATCTCATACGTCATGCACTCCGGGACGATGTAGAGCAGATACTCGATCTCATTTATCATCTCGATGTATACATTGCCGTCAGCGATACTGCACGCGCTAAAAATCTGCATTATGCAAAGGCATTGCCAAAGGAGGATTATGTTTTCCGGACTACGGCTTTGAGTCATCCTGCACTTGAAAAGGCGGTAGCCAATCCGCTGAGCCTCCACGAAGACCTGAATGTTCTCTTTCTCACCGGGGCCAATATGGCCGGCAAATCCACTTTCATGAAGTCCCTGGGCATCGCCGTATACCTGGCACATATGGGATTTCCTGTTGCTGCCCGGGAAATGGAATTTTCCGTGAGGGATGGACTCTATACTTCCATCAATGTGCCTGATAACCTGAATCTCGGGTACAGCCATTTTTATGCAGAAGTATTGCGCGTGAGGAAGGTGGCGGAAGAAGTGGCAAAGGGCAATGATCTTGTGATCATCTTCGATGAACTTTTCAAGGGAACCAATGTGAAGGATGCATATGATGCAACGCTCGCTGTTACCAAAGAGTTTGCAACCTGGCACAATAGCTTCTTCGTGATCTCCACGCATATCATTGAAGTGGGCGATGTTCTGCAACATGATTGTGATAACCTGCAATTTTCTTATCTTCCCACCATCATGGAAGGCAGCGTACCGCGCTACACTTATACACTTACAACAGGTATCACCAATGATCGTCATGGCATGCTGATCATTGAGAACGAAAGGATACTCGAAATGATAGAAGATTAAACAGCCGGCTCATGTCAAATATTGAAATTGACTATGACACCATACTGAAATTCAGGAACGGGGATGAACCGGCCTTTACCGCCATATACAATCATTTCTACAATAATATTTTTTCATTCTGCAAATACCTTCTCCCAACTATTGAGGACGCCAGGGATATGACGGCGCAGATCTTTATCCTGCTCTGGGAAAAAAGGGAAACGCTGGATTCCCACAAACACCTGCGTGCTTTCCTGTTCCTGAATGCCAGGAACAAATGCTATAATTTTTTACGCAATCAAAAAAACAGGTCTGCTATTGACAAAGAGATCAGTGATTTCTCCAATGCAGAACAGATGTCGATCCTCTTCTCCGGTATAGAATCTGAACTGATCACCAGTATCCGCGAAGAAGTGGAAAAACTTCCTGAATACTACAGGAAGATCCTTCAATTGTCCTATTTCCAGGGATACAATAACCAGGAGATCGCTGACATGCTTCAGATCAGTGAAAAAACAGTCCGCAATGCGAAGTCCATCGCATTGAAAACAGTGAGAATGGTGTTCCTGAACCGGAACGTGAAAATCGGATTCCCACTGACTTCCATAATTTTTTTCTATTAAATCGGGACAAACAGGATTCCCTGCGGGTTATATACTCAACCGGCGGACCATCAAGCGCCGGTTTACCCGGGTTCCTGTTTCACAGCCTTATCAACATTGATTTTATGAACGACATTTCAAAAACAATTGCGGACCTGATCCGTAAGCATCTCAACGATGAGCTGAATGATCAGGAAAAACAGGAATTGGATAATTGGGTACAACAGTCTGAAGAACACCGGCTGTTCTTTCATCAGCTCACCGATGAGAAGAGTCTGGCTGCCACTATCAGTGAATATGAGACAAGCAGGAACATCGTATTCGAGAAAATAAAAAAAGCGATCCCGCTTAGCGGGGAATCAAACATAAAAAGCGCAGGCATCAGGTGGTTGAATCCCAGAAGACTTACTGCTATTGCAGCTTCTATCCTGGTGGCAGGTGGGACATTGGTTTGGTGGAGTGTGAACAGGAATGATAACAGGATTACTGAAATTGCCGCCAAACCCGTTATACAGCAAAACCTGCAACCTGCTTCAGAAGGAGCTATCCTCAAACTGGCCGATGGAAAAGAAATTATTCTTGACCAAACAAAGGATGGCGCCATTGCACAGGAAGGAAATACACAGATCACCAAATCGGAAGGACTGCTTTCCTACAATGGCACTGACCCTTCCGCAAAAGTTCTTTACAATACCCTGTCTACTCCCAAAGGAAGGATCTATAAACTTTCGCTTCCTGATGGTACAAGGGTCTGGTTGAATGCGGCTAGCTCCATCCGTTTCCCAACAGCTTTTGCAGGCAGTGAAAGGAATGTGGAGGTCACAGGTGAGGTATATTTCGAGATAAAGAAAGACGTGGAAAGACCTTTCCTGGTAAAGGCAGGTCACCAGACCTCCATCGAAGTATTGGGAACGGAATTCAATGTGAACGCTTATCAGAATGAAAAGATCTTGCGTACAACATTGCTTACCGGGGCTATCAGGATGCAAAGCCAGGACCAGCCAGGCACAAGTGTTGTGCTGAAACCAGGGCAGCAGGCACAATGGAAAAATATACCGGCCATTCAACCATTCACAGTAGTGCAGCAGGTGAATATCGAAAAAGTGATGGGATGGAAAAATGGCTATTTCAGTTTCGATGACCTTACACTGGAAGAACTGATGCGGGAAGTAGAACGATGGTATGATGTAGAGGTCCTCTACGAGAACGGAGTCCCCTCAAAAACATTTTTTGGAAAAGTGAACAGGAATCTTTCCCTGTTCGATTTTATGGAGGGGATGAAAGACTGGGGTGTCCGGTTAAGACTGGAAGGAAGAAAACTGATTGTCACTGGAGTGGATTAAGACTTTTCAATAGGCTTGCAGAAGCCAAACCCAAAACCAAAATACCGCGTACATGCGACTAACTGCTTTATTCATTAATGCGGCCTTGCTCTTTATTTGCATATCCGGAATGTCACAGACCATTACATTCTCAGGGAAGGAAACACCCCTGAAGAAGGTTTTCCAGGTGATCGAAAAACAAACCGGGTATGTAGTTTCAGGAGATAAGAACATTCTTACCGCATCCAAACCCGTGACCGTATCTGTTGATAACGTTCCTCTGGAACAATTCCTCCAGCTCGTTTTCAAAGATCAGGGCATCACTTATCGCTTCAGGGAAAAAAATATTTTTCTCTCCAAACAGGAAACATCTCCCAATCAGCAACAACCGCCTTCTGCTCCCGCGGTGGTTCCTCCGGCCATCGTTACCGGAACTGTACGCTCTGCCTCAGGGGAATTACTGGTGGGCGTATCGATCCGTGTAAAAGGATCTCCCACTATCGGCACCGTTACCAATACACAGGGATCTTTCCGGTTGGGAAATATCGAAAAGAACACGATCCTGCAATTGTCCATGATCGGTTATGAGCCCATTGAGATCCGCATTCGCGAAGTGTCTGGCGGTTATACGGCCAACTCCGTGAAGAAAGATCTTGATGAGAACGTGAAGGCGACGCCCGGGCAGATCGTAAGTGTTGAGATCGTGCTGGAAACGAGCAATAACCAGATGAACCAGGTGATCGTGAATGGTTACTCCAATATCAACAAGAATAATTTTACAGGATCTGCTGTTACCATCAGCCGGAAAGAATTGCTGAAAGTGTCGCCCAATAATGTGTTGCGCAGCTTACAGATCTTCGATCCTTCTTTCAAGGTGATCGATAATAACAGCCTCGGTTCTGATCCCAATAATATCAATCCTATCTATATCCGCGGCCGTTCCGGTCTGGGAGATGTTACACTCCCCGATGATGAAGCTGCGCTTTCTCCCACGCAACTTCGCAATGATCCCAATCTTCCCACCTTCATCCTCGATGGTTATGAAGTGCCGGTGCAAAGGATCTTTGATCTGGACCCTACTCGCGTAGAGTCCATCACCATTCTAAAGGATGCTGCTTCCACGGCCATCTATGGCTCGCGCGCTGCAAACGGGGTAGTGGTGATAGAAACGGTGAAACCCGTGAGTGGAAGATTACGCGTGAATTATTCAATGAATGGAAGCGTATCGGTCCCTGACCTTTCTGGTTATCACCTGCTCAATGCAAGAGAGAAGCTGGAGCTGGAAAGGATCTCCGGAGTTTTCGATCCCCGTCAGAATGACCTTCCTGAACAGGCAATGATCCGGGAGCGCAGCTATTATGCAAAACTGGCTGAAGTGAACCGCGGTGTTGAAACTGACTGGCTATCGCAACCTCTTCGCACTGATCTGAACCACCGGCACAATATCCTGGTGGAAGGCGGATCCAAAGAATTCGTCTTTGGCGCCGATCTCAACTTCGCGCGTACGCAGGGTATCATGAAAGGCTCAGAAAGAGGCAACAACTCCATCGGTTTTTCCATTTCCTACAGGAAGAATAACCTGATGTTCAGGAATTATATACAATGGAATAATATACAATCGCAGGAATCGCCATTCGGTTCCTTCGGCACATACGCCAGACAGAACCCTTACGAAACCATCCGGGACGAAGAAGGTAATTACAAAAAGCTTCTGGGAGATTGGGGGCATCCCGGTGATCGCGGCAATCCTTTGTACGACGCACATCTGAAAAGCTACAATCGCACAACGCAGAACGATTTCTCCAACAATTTCAATCTTCGCTGGACCATCACCGATGGACTTCGCCTCGATACCCGTGTTGCTGTAATGTTACAGAAAAGCCAGCAGCAGAATTTCAAAGACCCGGCATCTTCCCAGTTCGACAGACTTGATTTCACCAAAAAAGGAACAAAAGCGATTCTTGACGATGAAATGCAGACCTGGGATTTCAATGCATTGCTTGTTTATGGTAAAGGGTACGGCAAACATTATCTCAATACAACTATCGGCGCCAATGCTGCACAAAAGAATATGACGCGCTCAGGCTATTCTGTTGTTGGCTTCCTCACAGGTAATACAGACGATGTGAATTTTGCCGCAGATATCCTCAACAAACCAACGGGAGATAATGAGAAATCACGACTGCTGGGTTTCATGGCTTCCGCCAACTACAGCTACGATAATATTTACCTGCTCGATTTCTCCGGTCGTTACGATGGTGCATCACAATTCGGTTCCAACGTTCGTTTCGCACCTTTCTGGTCGTTAGGCGCCGGTATCAATATTCATAATTACAAAGGCGTACAGGAGAATTATCCCTGGCTGACCAATTTCAAAGTACGTACCAACTACGGGCAGGTAGGTAAAGCAGGGTTCTCACAAAGCGTATCAAAAAGCACTTACAGGTACAATTTCGATAACTGGTATGCATTCGGAATCGGCGCTAACCTGGTAACCATCGCCAATCCTGACCTGGAATGGGAAAAGACTACCATGTTCGATGCAGGTTTCGATATCACGGTTTTCAACAAGCTCAGTCTTACCGTCAATTATTACAATAAAAAAACCGTGGATCTGATCGGTGATATCACGCTGCCATTCTCAACCGGTTTCAAATCCTATAAAAGCAACCTGGGCGAGATCTTGAATGAAGGGTACGAGATCAGTGCAAGGTACCAGGTGCTGACCCGGAAGAATTTCAACCTGAATGTGTATGCCACTGCAGCGCATAACAGGAATAAATTCCTGAAGATCGGCGATGCACTGAAAGAGTACAATAACCGTGTTGAGCAATATTACAAGGACCACTCCGTAGTGAACAAGCCCCTCAACAAATACTTTGAAGGAGCTTCACAGACCGCCATCTATGCAATGAAATCCCTGGGCATCAATCCGGCAGATGGACGTGAAGTGTTCCTTGACCAGAATGGTCAGACCACTTATACCTGGAACCAGTCGCAGCACGTAGTGGTAGGTGATTCCGAGCCCAAACTCAGGGGCGCATTCGGATTCAATTTCAGTTATAAGTCGTTCTTCATCTTTACCGGATTTCTCTATGAATACGGCGGCGACATGTACAACAGTACACTGGTGAGTAAAGTGGAAAACGCAAATGTGTATACGAACGTAGACAGCCGTGTGTTCTCCGACCGTTGGCAGAAACCCGGGGATATTACACACCTGAAAGATGTTCGTCTCTGGAATGAGACCACAAAAGTGACATCACGATTTGTTCAGCGTAACAACTATATCGATTTCAATTCCATAACCATCGGTTATGATCTTCCACAGCAATTCCTCAGGCGCTGGAAAGTGAACAATTGCAGGGTGCAGCTGACCAGTAATGAACTGGGCCGGATATCCAGTATCGATATCGAACGCGGAACGGATTATCCCTATGCAAGAACTGTCAACCTCACGCTTAACCTGGGTTTCTAAACATTAAAGTCATTCCCGATGATAAAAAAAATACAGTTGTTCATTATTGCCGGCATTGCGCTTCTCTCCACGGGTTGCGTGAAAGACTGGCTTGAACTGGAACCGAAAGCAGAAGTGTCCGTTGATGTGTTACTGGAAACTCCGGAAGGGTTTTCGATAGCGCTCAATGGCATCTACGCCAATCTCTCCACCTATACCCTGTACGGCGGCGAACTCACACATGGCTTCGTTGACGTACTGGCCCGTTGCTATGATCTGAAGAATACACAATACGATCAGCTGAAGACCTACGATTATGTTTCTGCCGGAATGGAGCAACGTATCAATGGGATCTGGTCCCTCGCCTATACCACCATCGCCAACTGCAATGGCTTGCTGGAAGAGATGAATAAAAAAGGACCTGGTTTCTTCAAAGAACAGGAGCGCGCCAAACTGGAAGGAGAATTACTAGCCATCCGCGGTATGCTGCATTTCGACCTGCTGCGTTTGTATGCCCCTGCCCCTGTTGTACAGGATGCGGCTGCTATTCCTTACTACACTACACTCACGCATGTTCCCATGCCGGAAAAGCCAACCAGCGAGATATTGCAACTGATCATTGCTGACCTTACACGAAGCAAAGAACTGCAGAAACCTTTCGATACACCCACCGAAGCAAAAAAGGACTTCCATGAATACCGCTTCCGCTTCGGTTTGGACCAGACATTCTTTGGAACAGGTAAGAGAGGATTCCGTATGGGCTACTATGCTACAACTGCTTTAATGGCGCGTGTTGCTTTATACGCCAACAACAGTCAACTGGCGCATGCCAATGCCATGGAAGTGATCAATGATAAAACTGCAGGTAATGAACCTACAGTAGGGTTTACTGCGTCAACTGTTATTGATGTGGGAGCGTACGACAGGCTGCTCTCTGAAGACCTCATCTTCGCATTGTACCGGAAAAGATATGAGAGCGAATTCAATCATGTTACATTCCTATTACCTAACACCAACCAGATCTTTGGTAGTGATCTGAACTCAGACTACAGGAAGAAATGTTATCTCACAACGAACGGAAGGCAATTGCTGAAGTTCGATACCACACAGGATAGGGAAGGGGAGATCACTGCCGCCATTCCCATGTTCAGGCTGAGTGAATTGTATCATATTGCCGCTGAAACCCAGTATGACACTGATCCTGACGGAGCCCTTGCGTTACTCAATACACTTCGCACAAAAAGAGGCTGTACCGCTCCGCTACCTTCCGTTCCCGATAAATCTGCCTTCCTCGATGCCATTATCAATGATGCCAGAAGGGAATTCATAGGCGAAGGAAAGCTATTCTTCCTCTATAAGCGGCTCAACAAAACAATACTGGACGAAATCAATGGCAACCAAACACTGACCGACAAATTCGTATTGCCAGTAACAGAACGATAGTTGTCTAATAAAAAAAAGCATTCATGAACCGATTATATATCATCACCATCTTTTATTGTTTACTTGCTGCCTGCAGCAAGGACGCTGTGGACGAATATGGGGATACTTCCTTTGTTTACCTGGTGAATACACCAACAGACACCAGTGCAATGAAACCCATCGAATATTCCTTTGCCTTCCATCCCGGCGAGATCAGGGATACTGTACCACTCCTGATCAAATTGATGGGGAAATTAAAGGAACAGAACAGGACGGTCGCCCTCACAGTTGATCCTTCGCAAACCACGGCCATTGCAGGAGATTACGATTTGCCTGGCAATATTGAATTGCGTGCAGGCCGCGCTGTGGATACCATTGCATTGGTGCTGCATCATTCAGACCGGCTGAAGACAGGAAAATTCAAGATCAGGCTCGCTTTGCAGGAAAATGAAAATTTTAAATTAGGCCCGCCTGCCAATCGTTTTATCGATATTACTTTTTCAGACATGATCGCCCGGCCCGGTTGGTGGACCCCTGTGGTGGAAACCAATTTCCTGGCAAAGTATTCCGACAACAAATACCGTTTGTTCATAGAGGCAACAGGCATCGCAGACATGACAGGTCTTTCTGAAACCGAACAACGCGCCTATGCGATCATCTTCCGAGATTTCCTCGCCCGCGGCCGTGAGAACGGAGAAGTATATGAAGATGAGAACGGCCAGATCAATGTATCACCGAATTTATTCTGATAAGTAACCCCGCATGAACATGAAAAAATGTACACAATATAGTATCATCGCCCTGCTGTTATTACTGGCATCCTCCTGCCATAAAGACAAAGGAAATTATACATATGAAGATCTCAGTAAGGTGGAGATCATCTTTGATGGCGGCAGGTTCATCAATCCCCGATCCAGCGATACACTCGACATCAATCCCAAACTCGTTTTTGGCGGAGATACAGTAAGAGCCAATACAGTGGCAGAAAGTTTTTCATTTACCTGGTACTGTAACGGGAAAGAAATTGCCACAGGTCCCATCCTCGACTATCCCGTTCGCGATCTCACCGGCATCCGCCCTTATGTAAAGTTGAAAGTGGTAAACAAGAAAAATGAAGCTACATTCCTGGATGGTTTCACTGTAGATGCCATTCCCGCTTACCTGTTAGGCTGGGTGATGCTAACGAAAAAGGATAACCGGAGTATCGTTTCCTTTATCGATCCCGTAACCTTTGAGGTCACTGCAGATTTTTATACTACCATGTCTGGTGAAGAGCTCGGGCCCAATGCCATTGAAGTGAGAGAGCACTGGATGGCTGGCGGAGGATTGAGCAATCCCGGCAATGTACTTATCATCAGGAATGATGCAGCGGGGAATATTGAGCTGGACGGCACTACCCTGAACCCCATCTACAAGACCAATACCTTCTTTCTTGGCAATACCGTTCCGGAAGATTTCAGGCCGAGAGGCGAGTTTTACATGTGGGACTACAGCATTATGCTGGATGATAACGGAAATATATATACGAGAAAGCATGTCAATAATGCTTATTCCCAATCAGGTGTATATCCTAATAAGCCCATGTTCATTCCCGGTGGTGTGAAATTCGATAAAGGCTGGAGCGGTACATATATGAGTGGACAGACCATTCTCTATGATAAGACCAAAGGCAAACTCTTTGAAGGATCAGATCACGGCCAGGTACTGCCCATCAATTATATGCCCGGCCCGCCCATTCCTCCCGGCACTACGCTGATAGATGCCATGGACAAGGAATTGGTTTATGTAGGGCCGTTGAAGCAGGGACGATTCACCACTTCTTATAACCTGATCTTCTTCAATGGCACACAGCATTATGTTCAAAAGATCATGGTGATGGACCAGTTCTACACTGCACAGGCCGTATTCATGGGAGAAATGCCTTTCGGCTCCGGTACGGCTAACGCGCAGAGTATCTTCTACCAGCTGCCACGCATCGAGAATTACATGTTCTATTCTGGAGGCAGCGGTAACAAAACGCTTTACCTGTATGAGCATGGCCCTGCAAGGAGCTCGGAATATTATTCATTCGATTCACCTGTGAAAACTATCACGGCCTGCCAGAACCAGTTGATGGGGGTGTTCACACATGATCAGATCATGGTGGGGCTTGAGAACGGTGATGTATACATTCTCGGAATCCTGTCCGATGAAATAGCCGATCCTGCACGCAGGTTGAAAAAGAAGATCCTGCTCAACAAGGGAGTCCCCGTAAGCAGTATGTACAAAATGGGATTCGGCTTTAATCAAATGATGTAAACAACATATGAAACAACCAATAGTAAAAGCAGTTCAGCTATCGCACCGCTATACTGCTCAATGGGCAATCCGTGATATCGATTTCGAGATACCGGTTCGCGGAATCTACGGATTGCTGGGGTCCAACGGATCGGGAAAGTCAACCATGATGAACATTCTGTGCGGAGTGCTGAAACCCACCAAAGGGGATGTGTTTATCAATGGCGTGGACATTCGCAAGGATGCTATCGCTGCCAAAGGTCTGATGGGATTTCTCCCGCAACGGCCGCCACTGCACATCGACCTTACCATCGATGAGTTCCTCACTCACTGCGCCGGACTGAGATTGATACCGCGTAAAGAACAGGCAAATGCTGTGAACAAAGTGCTTGATAAATGCGGTATCACTCATTTCAGGAAAAGGTTGATCAGGAATTTATCCGGAGGCTATCAGCAGCGTGTGGGGATTGCACAGGCCATCATTCACAATCCCGAGCTGGTGGTACTGGATGAACCCACCAATGGCCTTGACCCCAACCAGATCCTGGAGATCCGTAACCTGATCAAAGAGATCGCGGAAGAAAGAACAGTGATCCTTTCCACGCATATGCTGTCTGAAGTACAGGCAGCCTGCAATTATATCCTGATGCTGGCAGACGGTCGGGTAGTGTTCTCCGGTAGTGTGGATGAATTTGACCGTTATGCAGCTCCCGGCACCATTCTGATGACGATGCTGGAACCGCGCGGGGCAGAAGAATTGAAACGGATCCCCAATGTGGTAGCGGTGGAAACATTAGGTGGTTCCCGTTATCGCGTGAAAGTAGACAGTGTGGATGATATGCTGGAAAAGATCATCGATCAGAGCGTTCACAATGGTTGGCGCCTGAAGGAGATCAATGCAGAGAAGAATTCGATGGATACCATTTTTGCTGAATTGTCTAAAAAACAGTCACGCTCCTAACGTAGAAAATAAAATAATGAAACAAACTATAAGAATTGCCCGTACCGAATTGCAGCTGCTTTTCTTTTCACCGATTGCCTGGCTGATCCTTATTGTTTTTACCATTCAGGCCGGTATCGTTTTTTCCGGAGTACTGGAAGGTATGGTCCAGTTCAAGGAAATGGGATATAACCTGGAAGGTGTTACTCTGAAATTATATACTGATCCCTGGGGAGGGTTTTATACGCGACTGCTCGGTTACCTGTATTTCTATATTCCCCTCCTCACCATGGGGATGATGAGCCGTGAGATCAGCAGCGGTTCCATCAAATTATTGTATTCCTCTCCGATCAGTGATGCACAGATCATCTTCGGGAAATTCATGTCCATTGCGGCTTACGCATTGCTGATGACAGGCATCGTGTTCATTTTTACATTATACGGCGCATTTGTGGTAGACAAATTCGATTTCCCGGCAACCCTGCCAGGGCTCCTGGGGATTTTCCTGTTGATCTGCGCTTATGGGGCGGTAGGTCTTTTTATGTCGAGCCTTACTTCTTACCAGGTAGTGGCGGCCATGGGTACATTCGCCGTATTTGCCGTGCTGAATTATACAAGCCAGTTATGGCAGGATATTGCTTTCGTGCGTGATATCATGTTCTGGTTATCCATGGGTGGAAGAACGCATGAATTCATTGGCGGCATCGTGAGCACTGAAGATGTGATCTATTTCATCACGGTGGTGGGGCTCTTCCTGGGGCTTTGCATTTACCGTTTCCGCGCTATACGGCAGAAAACACGAACAGTAGTTTCGCTGGGACGTTACGCACTGGTTATCGGCGCTGCCGTGATGGTGGGCTACCTGAGCTCAAGACCCGCCATGATGTTTTACTATGACGCCACCAGAACAAAACTGCGAACGCTTACCAAAGCCAGCCAGGATATTGTAAGCAAAGCCAAAGGTGGACTGACCATCACCACTTATTCCAATGCGCTGGACGAAGACCGCTGGCTGTGGATGGGAATGCCCAGGGCCGAACTGGATGATATGCGCCGCTTCAGGGAATACCAGCGCTTCAAGCCGGAGATCAAAATGAATTATGTTCGCTACTTCGCGAAAGGCAATAACGAGGAGTCCCTGAACCAGCGATTCCCTAAATTGAACGACAGGCAAAGAATGGCCAAAGTAGCCCAGACTTACGGTGTGGACTCAGCGATTTTCCAACCTGTGAGTGAGTTGGGGAAGATACAAACCACACTCGCTGAAGAAAATTTCAGGTATATCAAAGTACTCGAGCGCGATAGCGGGCAACGTTCTGTACTGCGGGTTTTCAATGATGCCATGGGCTTTCCTTCCGAAGCAGAGATCAGCGCAGCCATCAAGAGATTGGTAATGACCTTGCCTAAAGTGGGTTTTGTGGGAGGTCATGGAGAGCGCGACTGCATCGGGGAAGGTGACCGTGATTACAACAAGTTTGCAAAAGAAAATACATTCCGTTACTCTCTCATCAACCAGGGCTTCGACTTTGAGCAGCTCACGCTGGATCAGGAAGTACCCGCCTATATAAGCATCCTGGTGATCGCCGATGTGAAAACCGCCATGCCAGATTTGCACCTGGAACATTTGAAACAATATATCGCCAGGGGTGGTAATCTCCTCATTGCGGGAGAACCCAAAAGACAGGAAACGATGAATCCCATAACCGAACTTTTTGGCGTTCGATTGATGGAAGGCAGACTGGTAAAACCTAATAAAGACTATCAGGCAGACCTGATCTTTTCGCAAACTACGGAAGCAGCCAGTGAATTTTCAAAGATGTTCCGTATCCTCCGCAAGAATAACCAGGTAGTAGTGATGCCTTCTGCCGTTGGTCTTCAGTACAGCAATGCTAACACCAATGGATATACGGCAACACCCTGGCTGGTGACAGATTCCGCTGGCGCCTGGAATGAACTGGAAACAACAGATTTTGTTGACGATAGTGCAGTATTCAATCCTGCGGCAGGGGAAACAGCAGCAGGGAATCTGGCTACTGCTGTTGCACTAAGCCGGAAAGTAGGTGAGAAAGAACAAAAAGTGATCATCCTCGGAGATGCTGATTGTATCAGCAATGGTGAGCTGGGGCATTCACGCAAGGATATCTTTGCCGGGAACTTCCTCCTGATCGCGGGATCATTCAACTGGCTATCCAATTATGATGCGCCGGTGGATGTCAGCCGCCCGCCTTTTACCGATAATGATATTCATATCGGCAAAAGTGGATTCAAGATCTCCAGGATCATCTTCACTTTTATTTTGCCCGCCATCATGCTGGTGAGTTACCTGTTGATCTGGTTCAGGAGGAGGAGGCAATAAAATTGTAATATTTCATTTGACAACTGGCTAAGGCGCTGGTTCAAAAAGCAGGAATAACATTCCTGCTTTTTGCTTATTTCCGATGGAAATTGAATATATTGGCGATATTCTAATATAGTCATGATGAAATTTATTGTTCAGCTATCTGTTCTTGTTGCATTCTTTTTATCCTTCTTCTCAAATAGCTCCAGCGGGGAAATGAAAAAGAACATTCCTGTTCAAGTACAATATGATACTATTCCGGGGGGGCCTGGCAGCATAAAAAAAATTACGCGGCAATCAATGTTCGCTGGTGGTATGGATTCACTGAGACGATTTATTGCAGCGAATCTACTATACCCGGACTCTGCTTTGAAGTATGAAATCGAGGCAACAGTGAATGTAAGGTTTACTATTGATAAGAATGGAGCTGTAAGAGATGTTCATCTGAAACCAAATGACCCTGTACCAGGGTATGGTATATTGGAAGAGGCTATCAGGGTTATATCTTCCATGCCCAGATGGGAGCCAGCTTTGTTAAAAGGGAAGCCGGTAGCTTCCTACAAAATCTTACCTGTGATATTCAGGATGGAAGGGGAGAATGCTGTAATGCCAGCAAACGAATAATTATCCCAACACATTCTTATCCACTAATCGCTTCCTCGTTTTTTGCGGCAGCCGTATTGCTGGCAATAACGCAAGTAATATCAATCCCGCCGTGGTGAGGAATCCATCCTGCAATGCATAATGTTCTGCCAACTGATGTGTACCTGTTTTAGCTTCATAATGCGCTAACAGGTGCGTGTGGATAGCGCTGCTTACAGCAATACCTACTGAACCTCCAAGTTGTAGCATCAGCGTATTCAACGAAGTAGCAGTAGCGGTTTGCTCTGAATTTACCGAGTTCAGCATTGCCGTTGATACAGGCGCTATCAGGAAACTGATGCCCAATCCGCGTATGATCATAGCTGTTACAATAAATGCTGCGCTTGCACCAATATCGATAATGGAAAACAACACAAAGGAGGTTGATACCAGCAAGATACCGATAACCGAAATATATCTGATCATCCCTTTATCTGCCAGCTTTCCTGAAACCGGCCTGGTGACCAGCATGATCAGGGCATTGGGTAATAATAGCATGGCGCTCCCGATCTCGGAATACCCAAGATAGCCCTGTAGGAGGAAGGGAAGAAAGAACATGCCGCCGAACAGTGCCACAGAACGGATGCCAACGATAATGAACGGTCTTCTGAAATCCGGGATCTTGAAAATAGACAGATCAAGTAATGGCTCAGGCCGTCTTGAGGTACGTATGTAAAGAACCAGGATAGTGACGGTGACCACAAAACAACCCAGGAACTGCCAGGATGTAAGTCCGTAGCGGGATGCAAAGGGTATAATGGTTGCCTGCAACAATAGCACGAATCCTGCCAGCATCAAATAGCCTTTCAGATCGAGCGGTGGTTTGGTGATCGGGATCTGTTTCAGGAATTGCAGGTTCCTGGCCGCCATCCAGATGGTAATGATACCTACAGGAACGTTTACATAAAAGATCGATTGCCATCCCAGGTATTGAGTAAGGATACCGCCCAAAGTGGGGCCCAGCGCTGGTCCCATCACGTTACCAATTCCCCACCAGCCAACGGCGCTTCCTCTTTCCTCTTTGGGGAATGTCTCACTCAGGATGGCCAGCGAAGTAGGTGCAATGGCGCCGCCACCGATGGCCTGCACCGCCCGCGCAAGGATCAGGAAAGTAAGGCTGTCTGCGAGGCTACATAACAGTGACCCTGCCACGAACAGCGAAATGCTGGTCATATACAGATTGTAATACCCAATACGGTTCTTCAGCCAGTTGGTAAGAGGAATGAACAAACTATAGGTGATCATGTATACTGTTACTACCAGGGCAATGGCATCCAGTTGAACATTGAACTCCCGCTGAATAACCGGCAGGGACACGTTCACGATACTGCTGTCAATGGCAGCCATCGAAGTGCCGATCATGAGCGTGATCAATACCAGCGACCTCTTGGGAGGCATAGGCGGATTTTTGCTTAAAGATATTCAGAAAACCTGCAACATATGTCCGATGCAAAAGCCGCCCGGAATCTTTTCCCGGGCGGCCCTTTGATGATCCTGTTGAATGATCATAACGCTACTACACCAGCGGACCTGCTGCGAGAACGTCTTTCAATCGATCCATCAATTGACCTTCTCCCCAATCGCCTTCAAATTTTTCTCCATTGATAAAGAAACTGGGCGTTCTGTTCACACCACTTCTGAGGCCGGTTTCAAAATCCTTTTCCACTTTACCGATCAACTTTTCATCGTGAATATCATGTTTGAATCTCTCCAGGTCCAGCCCGATCCTGCCCGCCAGCAGGAATACATTTTCCGGGTCCAGTGAATGCTGATGTTCGAAAACAATATCATGCATCTCCCAATATTTTCCCTGTAATGCCGCAGCTTCTGTTGCAACAGCCGCAGAGAAGGCATTCGGATGGATCTTTGTCAGGGGGAAATTCCTGAATACGAACTTCAGGTCTTTTCCCAGTTCCTGCTTGATGGCTTTTACTATCGGATATGCACGACCGCAGTAGGGGCATTCGAAATCTCCGTATTCCACCAGGGATACTGTTGCATCCGGGTTTCCGTAAAAATGGTCGATGTTGCTGATAGGTTGATATAACTGGCTCATTGATTAATGATTTTTACGTTATCTAATTCTTCCAGGGCATTCAGAATACCATCTGCACCGGGGTTGATACCAACAGGGGAGAGGTAGCTCCATTGTATGAGACCTGCTTCATCTAATACATACAGGGCCCTTTGACACTCTCCTGTTTTCTCGTTGTACACTTCATACAAACGGGCTACTTCCCCCTTTGGCTCGAAATCGGATAATAATGGAAAATGGAATTTATTGTGATCGGCAAAGGCCAGGTGGCTCCACTTACTGTCTACACTGATGCCCAGCACTTGTGCATTATGCCTGGAAAAGAATTTGCCCATCTCGTTGTACAGATTCATCTGATCATCACAAACCGGGCTCCAGTCTGCCGGGTAAAAGGCCAGGATCACTTTTTTGTTTTTCAGATCGCTTAGTTTTAGCTTCTGGTCCGGCGTTGAATAGAGCTCAAAGTCCGGAGCAGTAGTTCCTCTTGGTAACATACTATTGTTTTTTTGGGTGACTATTGTTGATTGAGTAATTGATGGTGGGACCAGCTTTGAACCGAGCAGTCCGGTTCCGCCAACAACTACAATTTTCATGATTTATGGTTTTATAGTTTAATGCAGGAATGATCCCCTGTCAGGCCCTGATTTCATATTCCCATCTTAATTTCTGCATCATTTCATTACTGATATTATCCTCATATACCAGGCAGGCATCAACGAGGAATCCTTTTTTCCCTTCCTCAACAGTGATGGCATAAAGGGTCCTTGCTTCATCGGTTGAAGAAGCATCTTCGAAATGATAATATTCGTCCACTACAAAACTTTCAGGGCTGATCCATTGACTCAGTTCATTGCAGTAAAGACAGGTAGCTTCCCTCCTGAACTGAAGCCGGTAACCACGGTGCTTCAAGTCTTCCAATATTTGAGCGAGTAAATGAGGACGAAAAAACCTGATGGGAATATCCCGCACTGATTGAATTTGTTTTTCCTGTAATGACATGCTGGTCAGTTTGTATTGAGCAAATGGTTAATGCAGAATAGAAGCCAACTAAATGCCAATTGTTTAATAAGTTGAAATACAGGTTATTACAGTGTTTCCGGGAAGAATTATTTCACTGTATTTCGTGAAAGCATGAGTTATTTCACTATATAAAAGGAGGGAGGATAAAAGGAAAAGCTGCTGAATGGAAAACCATACAGCAGCTTGCAGTGATCAGTAATTACATAGGGAAAGAAATTATCTTCTCTTCCTGTAGATCAAAAGAGATGCACCGGCAATCAGGACGCAACCGGGCAGGATACCAAAAAAGAATAACCTCATCATCATTACACCATCATCATCACTATCGATCACATCTTTTGAACGTTTGCCTTGTGTGTTCACCGGAAATTCTCCATTGCTGAACCAACTGAACAGTCCGGTCACAAAAATGAAATTGCTGTTGGCCGGATTCCTTCTGCTCAGTTCCACTGTGTTGAGAAAATCCGCATCTGCGGCTACTACAATTTTCTGCTCTTTGTTGTTGATCTTTCTCGAAAGTGCTACAGACAAAGGCTTCCCCTCCTCGTTTTTCAACAGGGGCATTACCTTGAAGGATTGCTGCAGGTAGCTGACGGTGGCGGCGCCGGGCATTGTAACGATAGCGCTGTCTGCCCTGTAAGCCCTGTAACGATCCGAGAAGTTATCCGATTCTTCTGTAAACAATGCCTGCAGCATGTCTGGCGCAAAGTCCCTGCTTTGCTGGGTAAGGTTTACGGTGCCGGTAGACACACCAATATATTCACAAACAGGTGCGAGATGGGGCTGTGAATTTGTTTCAGACAGGATCAGCAGGTTGCCGCCGGCATCGATATATTGTTTGATCTGTTGCAATTCAGCATCGTTGTAAGCTGTTTTGGGGTCAGCCAGTACCAATGCAGCAGTTTTGGCCGGGATGTTACCTTTGGCAAGGTCAATTGTATCCACTCCAAATCCCTGGTTGATGAGCGAATACCTGAAACTGAGCTCGGATGCTGATTTTCGAAGATCAGAGTCGCCAGATTTGAAGGGGCTTCGTTCCTCATGCCCCGTTACATACCGGATCACCGGGATCTTGTCAGGCTCCATCAATCGTTTGATCGCCGCCGTTATCTCCTGCTCGCTTGGGTAGATCCTGATATCTTCGTAATAGCGGAGGAAAGTTTTCTGGTTGCCGTATTGGAGTTGGCGAACGATGCGGTTCTGCTCCGGGGCCAGGTCAACGATCCTCCTGATCTGCGTAGGTGTCAGTAATTTATCGAAATCCATTTTCTGGATATCTGCCACTTTTTTGGCGATCTCTTCAATAGTTGATCCACGGTTGCTTTTCAATAGATTCCTGTTGTCAGCCGCATCGTAGTAGTAAACATATTCCATCTGAAGGTCGGGGAGATAGCGCCTGTATTGGTTGAACAGGCGTTCGTCGAAACTTTTTTTCTCCGGGGCGCCGAGGTAGAAGTTATCGCCCAATATATTCACATAAGTGGTGATCTTGAGCGGCTTGTCCATTTGTTTCAGGTAAGCTATGCTTTGCGGGCTCAATGTTCTCGACTTCGTAACGGTCATATCAATATAACCGGTTGTGCGTGGGCGTGAGCTGATGTAGCCAATGATCACGCAACCGGCAATCAGCACGGCATACCTGGTGAATTTCAAGCGGGTTGACTTTGCTTCCCTGCCGGCCTGCAGTCGCATACCGGTAATACTGAGAAAGAAAGTGATGATGAGCAGGAAGTAGATCACATCTTCGGAACTGATCAATCCGCTGATGAATTGCTCTGTTCTTCCGGAAATACTTAGGAAATAGGTGATATGGCGCACCACATCATTTCCCTGGAAAAGTCCTCCTACAAAATTTAGCAGGGCCAGCACGGCCAGTGTGCTGATGGCTGCCACCACCTGGTAGGAAGTCAGGCTTGACATGAAGAGCCCAATGGCGGCATAAGCGCAGATCAGCAGGTACAGGCCAATAGCTCCTGAGATCACCATCAGGTAATCGATATTTGGAATGAAGAATGAGCCGGCCACCCCATACATGCCGATGATGGCAATAAGGATCAGGCCGTAAACCATCATGGATAAATATTTGCCCAGCACTATGTCTCTCACTTTTACAGGGGAGGAGAGTAATAGTTTGATGGAGCCGCTGTGCAATTCACGGCTGATCAATCCCATTGTGAGCAATGGGATATAGAAATACAAAGTATTCTTCACACCTGCATAAAAACCATTCTGACTGGCGAAAACGATATTGGTTACCTGCTGAAAAGGCGTGCCCATTCTCTGTGATCGCCCGAGCATGAGGATGTACTCTGTGATATCCATTCCGATCTGTATCGGAAATACGATGAGGATCAGCCATGCCACCGGCGAATGGAATAAGATACTGAGTTCCTGCCGTCCTATTCTGTATATGCTTCTCATGATATTTTTTGACTTGATCTTTTGTTAGATAATTGAGCGAAGATGGCGTCGAGTGAACTTTTCTCGAGATTGATCTCAGTGAGTCTCCAACCTTCTTCCACGCTTTTGAGCACTACTTTCTCGCTGATCTGGCGGGCATCACTGAAGTGCAGCCTGTAGGTTTTGTCTTCCACCTGTTCGCCTGCCGTGATACCGGGAATGCTTTTCAGCACTTCAATCGAAGGAGGGTTTTCGAGAGAAACGATGAGACTGTCAGGTGCGATGTAGTTGTTGAAGGCCTGCATGGTGTCTTTGAAAACAACCTGTCCTCCTTCGATCATGATGATGTCGTGGCAGGTGGCCTGTACTTCTGCGAGGATATGGGAAGAAAAGATCACGGAGCGTTCTGCCGCAATTTCTTTGATCAGTTGTCTTACTTCAAGGATCTGGTTGGGGTCGAGGCCGTTGGTGGGTTCATCCAGCACCACCAGCAGGGGTTTGTGAATGATGGCCTGTGCAATGCCTACGCGTTGGCGATAACCGCCTGAAAGATTTCCAATCAGCCTGTTGCTGAAATGTGCAACGCCACATCTTTCTTTCACGGCTTCAACAGCTGCTTTGATATCGCGTTTGGGGAGGAGACGGATATGTGCACAGAAAGTGAGGTATTCATCAACTGTCTGTTCGAGGTGGAGAGGCGCCTGTTGTGGCAGGAAGCCGATCCTTTTTTTAGCTTCTTCGGGATTTTGCCGGATATCGATCCCATCGATGGTCACCTGTCCTTCCGTCTGGCTCAATACGCCGCAGAGGATATTCATGGTGGTGGATTTGCCTGCGCCATTGGAGCCGAGCAACCCCAATATGCCATTCCTGTTTATTTCGAAACTGATATCTTTTACCGCCCATTGCTGGCTATACCGGTGGGATAGGTTTTCTAGTTTAACGATCGTTTGCTGCATGGATACTTTGAATTAAGGCATCAGCCAGGTTGGAACGGAACGGGACCGTCCAACCGGCTTTTGCCGCATACATAATCAGAAAATCTTTATGGATTGAGTTCCCATTCGGGATTGAAAGCGGAAGCTGCGGGCCAGATCTGGCGCTGGTATTTGTCGCTGTTAGGTTCCAGCCTGTATTCAATGCCTTCCGCATTGTGAACAACGGTTTTCTGGAATCGTGCTTCTTTGTTTAGACGTTTGAGATCGATATGTCGCATATTCATGAACGCGAGTTCCCTTCTTCTTTCTTCGAGAACGAAGCGCAGTACTTTTTCCGGATCATTATCGAAGTCGGCTGCTGTTTTTTCAACATATGCCGCCGGCGTGAGGCGGTGTTTTCTCAGTTCGTTGATGAGGTCCAGGGCGCCGTCCATGTCATTCAGGCGAGCCTTTGCTTCTGCAGCGTTGAGGTATACTTCGCCAATACCGATAGCATTGTTATAAAATTCGCCCCTGAGGAAGATCTTCACCTGGTACATATTCCAATAATTGAATGGGGGAGCCGGGGGCCAGCCATTGGCATAGTACAATACCCAACGCTGGTCTTCATTGGTGAACAAGGCGCTGAGATCGGAAGATGCACAAACCAGCTGAGCCAATCCGAATGGACGCAGGAAGTGGCGTGCATAGAGGGTTTCGGGATGTTGCTGCGTGGGCGGGATATTTGTCCAGCCAACCGGTGCGCCAGGTACATACGGAAAGGGGCCGGGAACAACCACTGAATAATTGTTCATGTCAAACAGTTCACCTTTCAATGCGAGCGCATCTTCTGCATTCTTTTTGGCCAGTTCCCAGTTGCCCATATACAGGTACACACGGCTCAGCAGGGCCAGGCCGGCAGGCTTGCTGGCCCTGAAGCTGGTTTTTTTGGGTGACGCCGGCAAATCAGGGATGGCGGTGGTAAGGTCATCAATGATCTGCTCATAAACTTCCGCCACAGTATTCCTGGAATATTTGGCGCCTATATCTCCCACCAGGGCCAATGGAATGCCGGGGTCGGTTGCTGCAGTGGCCGGGTCATAATGTTTAGCATAAACATTCACCATAACCAGGTGTTCATAGGCACGGCCCAATAATGCTTCAGCCCTTACCGCTTTTTTGTATTGTTCAGACTGGGAGCCTGTTGCAGACATGATATTATTGGCAACGGTATTGAAGTAGAATATGCGTTTGTATCCTTCGCTCCACAGATAGTCATTGGTGCCTTCATCATAGGGTTGATTATTGAAGGTAAAGATGCGCCTGGCATGGACCTGCTGATTCTGATAAAGATTGCCTGGCATCGCTTCGGGGAAGAACACATCATCTGTAATGAGGTCCTGGAAATAATCGCCGGAATTCACGATCACTGCATTGTTCAGCATGTTCTCAAACTCTTCCACGGTTTGTGGAATGATCTTGTTCCGTGGTTTTATGTCGAGGAATTTGTCGCAACCGGCAAACAATACCAGCAGGCAAACCGGGAGTATGAATGTAAGTTTCATTTTTTCTCAATTTAGAAGGTGAGGTTAAGACCGAACATATACATAGGCATCACGGGTAAAGTGCGGGATGCGCCATTGGTGCTTACTGAATAAGCTTCGGGGTCGAGGTTACGGTCATTACTGAACCAACTGAATGGGTTTTGGACCTGGAACAGCACTTTGGCTGCATTGATCTTAACAAACCTGTTGATATGAGAGGCGAAGTCGTAATTCAGTCCGATATTTCTCACCTTCACATAATCAGCCTTCATGGTATTGGCGTCTGTAGAGAACCAGATATAGTCGAGGTACACGCCGCCGGTATTCTTGAGATCCGGTGCGGGTTGTACGTCTTTTAGGCTTTCGTCACCTGGTTTTTTCCAATAGTTCAGCACTCTTCTGTCCTGGTTTCTGCTCACCCTGAAATCATTATTCAAGGAAGGGATGGCATCGCGGAACACATTACCTCCATTGGCGATGATCATCATGGTCAGTGTGAATTTTTTGAAGCGGATGGAATTCATGAAGCCTACTGTATAGGTAGGGTCCATGGTGCCTGCATACACCAGTCCATTCACGTCCATCATATTGGCAACGATGGCGCCGGTTTGGTCGTAGTTCTTCACAATATTCCCATCTTTATCATATACCATTGGTGTACCGTTGGTGGGATCGAGGCCGGCGGAACGGAAATTGAACAGGGCGTTCATCGCATAACCCTTCCTGTTGGTTCCGAATCCGTTCACATACCCATAGATAGTTTCTGAGGATGCGGCTATTTCCGTCATCTTATTCTTGTTGTGCGAAAAAGATAGGCGGCTGTTCCAGCTGAAATCTTTCTGATCTATATTAACAGTGTTCAGTGCAATCTCAAAACCTTTGTTGGAAAGACTTCCATAATTGATCAGTGCAGTTTGGAAACCATTGGTTGGGTCAACAGGTTTTTCTCCCAGGAGGTCGGTGGTCTTCCTGATGTAGTAGTCGAAAGAGCCGGAGATCCTGTTATTGAGGATGGCATAATCCAGTCCAAAGTTGGTGGTGGTGGTCTTTTCCCATCTCAGCATGCTATTGGGTGGCTGAATGATATTGGTGGCGATGTTATCCGTTTCATAAAAATAGCCTGAGGAAGCAATGAGGTAGGGGCCTGAGTTTCTGGCAACATTACCGCCTGTTCCGTAGGTAGTGCGGATATTGAGGTTGTTTAACCAGATGAGCCTGTCCATGAAATTTTCTTTGGAAATGCGCCAGCTTGCGCCAACTGACCAGTTGGGCAGGTGTCTGTAACGGGGATCTGTACCCCAGAGATTAGAATCATCTACACGAATGCTTCCGGAGAGGTTGTATTTCCCTTTAAGGTTATAACCGGCATTGCCATAGAAGGAGGTATAACGGTTTTCATCTTCGTTGAAATCATTATTGTCGTTATACCTGTAATTATAAGTTCCTTCAATGGATTGTGTATTGGTCAGATTGGCAATGATATTGTAATCAACGGGCAGGAAAACCTGGTTGTTATCGTTATAGCCCAACCTGTGTACGGAAGTGTAAGCATTTACGATGGCCCTTCTTTCAGTACCTGCAATAGCGGTCAACTGGTGATCGCGTCCGAACTTCTTATCAAAGTTCAATTGTGCTCTTGCGGTATAAGACCTGCTGCTGCTTCTGGTTTCATTGATTTGTCCGCCATCGGGGATATTCTTGATGATCTCGCCATTGACAATTTGGGTAGCGTTGTTGATCATATTGGCGGTTCTCCAGGAATCAGGACCTGCATAGTTCTTGGAGAACCCACTACCGCGTTCTGTCTGGTATTTTACTTCGAGGTTGAGCGCCTTGCTGAACCTGACATTGAAACCGCCCTGTACCCTGGCATAGTTGGAATTACTTCGGATATCATAGCGTCCCAATTCCTGCAATGGGTTATAAGTTTCATCAAGGAGGCCAAGATCTTTCAGGCGTTCGATCTCTGATTGTGATTTCAGGTAATTCCAGGGAACATAATTACCATTTTTATCTTTCAGGATCTCATAAGGCATGTTCCGGTAGAGGCCGGTAGCGGAAACAGCAGCGCTTTTATTCTCTGTGAAGTTCACGAAGACACCCGCATCAGCACTGAGCCAGCTAAAGATCTGCGCTTTGTTATTCAGGCTGATATTGATATTTTCTGAATTGGTTTTGATGGTATAGGCGCGGTCACCGATATAGTTCAGGTTGAGGCTGTACTGATTCCTGTCGTTACCGCCGGAAACGGAAAGACTGTGTTTGTGTGTGAGTTTGCTTTGCATCATCATATCCTCAATCTGGGAGAGACCATTACGGCCTTTCAATGCATTCAGTGTAACATCCAGTTCGGCCTGTGTGATCTCTCCCTGCTCAAACTGGTACAGTGCTTCCGTTACTTTCGGCATGGCATACCTGAGCAAAGTAGGGTTGTAAGGAGTGTGGAATTTATTGAAGAGGTCACGCTGATGATCAACAATTTCACCACTGTTCATCAATTGCAGGTAAGATGCGTCTGGTTTGGGTGTGATGAACAAAGTGCTGTTGTAATTGATGCGAGTTTGCCTGGCGCTGCCCAGCCTGGTGGTGATCACAATCACGCCATTGGCGGCGCGGGTGCCATAGATGGAGGCGGCTGCCGCATCCTTTAAAACGTTAACACTTAAAATGTCATCTGGATTCAGGTAATTGATATTGCCTTCATAGGGATAGCCGTCTACCACAATCAGAGGTTGTGTTTCTCCATAGAGGGTGGCCAGGCCACGGATATTGATCTGTCCATTTGGTTTGGAGAAAAGGCCCGGTACCAAACCTTCGAGCCTGGTCATCAGGCCGGGTTCCACCCTTGTGCTGAGGATCTCACTGCTTACAGTGCTGAAAGAGCCGGTGGCGCGATCTTTCGGAAGGGTTTGATAACCTGTTACCACTACTTCTACTGCATCCATGCTGGTATTGATGCGCTTCAGCACGATCCTGCCAACCCGGTAAATGCCATTGGGGGGAACAGTTATTTTCTGGCGGTGAACGTCGCATCCAACAAATGATACTTCGAGCGTATAAGTACCAGCGGGCACATTGAGTATGGAGAAGATTCCATACTGGGTGGTGATCATTCCTTTATCGAGGGGAAGAATTCTCACAGATGCGCCCTGCACGGGGTGTCCGTCTGCATCATATACACTTCCGTCTACCGAAGTGCCAGTCTGGTAAACGTTCAACTGGCCGGGCAGGGGATTGTTTTCTTTTTTTCTGCTAAGGACGATGGTGGTTCCATCGAACCTGTAATTAACCGGTTGATCTTTCAACACAAGGTTTAACAGGTGTTGCAATGGCAAATCGAAGACGGAAAGTGTTACAGGTTTGGTTGCTTCCAGGTCTTTCTTGTTGGCAAGCACCACATAACCGGTCTGTTGCTCGATGATGGAGAAAACTTTCTTCAGGGACAGGTTCTTTCCCGAGATCGTAACGGATTGCGATACGGCGTTTGCATGAACCTGAAGAAAAGCGGCAGTCAGAAATACGATAGTTAATTTCATCGCTAACATAAATGGCCTGCTGGTGGATGGATGCAGCCTGTAAAAAAGCGTTCGCACCAATATCAGCAGTTGGTCCAGGTGCCGGGGCCTCGCATAAACGGACCGGCGCCCATAAACAGTTTTTTGCATAAATTGCACTGGTTTAGGTTGTAAAAAATAATCGTTAAGCAACACGACTTTTACATTACTAGACTTCGCCGGGTTCTGCCTGCCCGCAGAATCCGGTTTTCGTTTAGCATGTTTAAATATTTCCCGGCTTTCGCTTTTCTTTAAATGCTGTGGATAAGGTTATGGTAAAATGATCAGCTCCTTTTTTTCTGTGAGTCTGTAATTCACACCTATATCTTTCAGGTTTCTCAATACGCGTTCGAAGCTGGTATTCCTGCTCATCTTACCCCAGAGTTGTGTTTTTGGGATGCCTTGTTCATAGATCACTTTCACTCCGTACCAGCGGCTGATCTGCCTCATGGCTTCATCCAGGCTCACATCTTCAAAATTGAAAAGGTCGTTCTTCCAGGCCATCACTTTGTTCATGTCGATATTTCCACTTGATGAGATTTGCGTTGCACCAAGTTGTGCCTGTTGGCCGGGAACCAGGATGGTGGCTTGTTTCGATTGAATGTTCAATACTTTCACACTGCCATTCAACAGGGTCACTTTCAGTTTTTCTTCATCTTGATAAGCATTTACATTGAAATGTGTGCCGAGCACCTGTACATTGGCGTTACCACCTGTGACGGAGAAGGGCCTTGATTTATCCTGGGCCACTTCAAAATAAGCCTCACCGCTGATTGTTACGCTGCGCTCCTTTTGCGGAAATGCCACAGGGAAGGTGATGGAGCTGGCTGCATTCAACCAGACCTTTGTGCCATCCGGCAGAACGAGCTGGTATTTTCCTCCGATTGGCGTACGCATGGTGTTCGTCATACTTGCGGCGCTTGTTGAATTACCGGAGCCATACACGATCCTTCCATCTGCCTGTTTCATGATCTGGGTATTGCCCTGCAGGGCAATGGAACCATTGCCGGCGCTGTCCAGCAGGATCACGGAACCGTCCGCCAGGGTTAGCATGGCCCTGTCGCCGCCCGGCTGGATATTGTGAACAGCAACAGTTGTCTGTTCTGTTTTCATATCCTTACCGGTTGGCCTGAACAGGAAGTACGCGCCGGCGCACAGTACCAGTGTTGCGGCAGCTGCGTAACGAAACCAGCTCCTGGTGCGGATTTGAGGCTGGTTCAGGGTTGGGGTGGTGCTGGGGCGGACCGCATCCAGCACCTGAATGATATGTTTGTCCTTTTTTCCATCTTTTTGCAGCGGAATATCAGGATTGTCCATCGATTGGTTCAGCAGGATCTCCAGCAGGTCCTGGTTGTTAGCATCTTCCAGCAGCGTGCGGAGCTCAGTCCTCTCGGCCCTGCTCATCCTTCCTGAAAGATATTGTTCCCATAATATGGCCAGTTTTTCGTTTTCCATAGTGGTTTATGTTGGCGCTTGTGATGCGCTGAACCTATAGAGATACAGAAAAGGGAAGGGTTAATACGTTGCCGGAGAGATTTTTTACAGAAAAAGCAGGAAAAAGCTGAAACCTGCTTTGCCACTGTATTTCGATAGGGCAGTTCGCAGCATGATGGTAGCGCGGGCAACATAGGTTTGAGAGCTGAACCTGGAAATATTCATTTGTGCAGCTACTTCCTCGTGCGATAGTCCCTGGATGCGGTGTAACGTAAAGGCGCGTTGCAGTTGGGGAGGAAGTTGCGCAATTTCATTGTTGAGAACGGCATGGAGTTCTTTGAGTTCCAGGAGATCAATGCCTGTAAGGCCATCATCCTGGAACAAAGGATCGAATGTACCGGTATCGAGAAGGGGTAATACTTTCTTACGGAAGGCTCCCAGCACCAGGTTTTTAGCGATGGCAAAGAGCCAGGCATCAAACTGCCTGATCTGCGGAAGCTGTTCTCTTTTCTGCCATACGGTTACAAAGAGGTCCTGCGTCAGTTCTTCCGCCAGTTCCTGCTGTTTACAGTGGTACAATATATTACTGTACATCTTATCCCAGTACCTGCTCATGAGCTCGCGGAACGCTGTCTCGTAACCTTTCACTACAGCCTGAAGCAGTTCGTTTTCATCGTATGTTGGATCAGCCGCCAATAGTTCGTCTTAGTAATATTTATAAAATTAAGGATATTAGGCTTAGCGGACATTTCTTTATCCTGTAATGGAAAGTATCATTTTGCGGAAGATTGTAACATCTTTATTTTTATAAACGTCAATACGAGCACAAATCAAACCTTCCACTATGAATATGTATACTGTGGGCAAAACCTTTTGCATCCTGATACTGTCCTTCCTGTCAGCCAATTCCCTCCTGGCGCATAATGGTGAAATAGCGCATGCATATCCGCTTGGCAGGATCACTGTTGATGGCAATCTTTCAGACTGGCCAATTTCCGCCACCAAATATCATATCAAAACAGTGCTGTCCGGAAAGCCCCTGAATGCGGAAGATTTTTCAGGTTATTTTAATGTGGGATACCGGGCTGAGGAAAAATCCTTATACCTGGCTTTTACCATCACCGATAATGATTTTATTGAAGATACATCTGCAAACGTTGCGTACAATACGCAGGATTGCCTGGAACTGGGGCTCGATGCACGCCATCTGAGTTTCGGATCGGGCGTGGCGGGATTCATGTACAGCAGGAAATTGCGGAATACCAATCATGCAGCATTCGATCCGTTTGCCAAAACTGCCAACTGGGAAATCATGGAAGTGGCCACTTCCAGGAAAGGTAACACGCGATTCATTGAATGGAAGATCCGGCTGGATGATCAGCTGGTAGTTGGCAAATCCATCGGTCTCGACTTTGCGGTATTCGACAAAGATTCAAACGGCAATTTCGCCATTCATAGCTGGGGCAAAGGAGACTCCAAATACCGGAATGCAAAAAGCCTGGGCGATATCATCCTCATGCCCTCCCTGAGCCAGTTGGGGAAGGTTTCAGGAAAGCTGAGCTGGGACAGAGAAATGACAACTCCTTTGCCGGCAAGCATTATGCTTACTGCTGTTCAAAACCCTAAATGCTGGGTAGCTGCGGCCATCGACAGCAATGGAAATTACAAAGCCAAGCTGCCGGCAGGTAAATACAAAGTGGATTTTATCAGGCCATTTTTCTATAGTGGGGAAAAATTGTACGCCTCCAAAATGAATAAGCAGGTAACCATCAACGTGGTATCGAACAAAGAGAACATTGTACCTTCCATCATCATCCCCGGTACGCCGGTACCTGACCTGCTCCCGGCAAAAGGCATCCTGCATAACTTCAGCGATGCTTCTGCAAAAACAATCGATCATTTTATAGAAACCTACCAGGCATATTATGGCATTCCGGGTGTTTCAATGGCATTGATCAAAGATGGGAAACTGGTATACTACAAAACATACGGTTATAAGAATTCCATTACCAAAGAAAAAGTAGATGGCAATACTTTGTTCGAAGCGGCTTCCATTACCAAGCCTGTATTTGCATTTGTAGTACAACGGCTGGCAGAGCGTGGTGTGATCGATCTCAATAAACCACTGTATGAATACCTGCCATATCCGGATATTGCGTATGATGATCGATATAAACTCATAACGGCAAAGCATGTACTAACACATCGCACCGGATTTCCCAACTGGCGCTGGATGAATGATGATAAAAAACTGAACCTGCTTTTTGTACCCGGCACTGATTTCAATTATTCAGGAGAAGGATTTGAATACTTAAAGAAAGTAGTGGAAAAGATCACCGGGAAAAATGTTGAACAGGTATTGAAGGAAGAAGTGCTGGACCCTGTTGGATTGTATCATACTTTCTTTTCTGCCAACGATTCACTGAAGCAGGTGAAATCGAATGGACACTACGATATGCTTCCCACATATAATCCATTGCCTGAAGTTCCGGGTATGGCTTATTCCATGCATACCGAGGCAAAAGTGTTCACCCGTTTCATGCAGTACATGCTGGAGCAAAAAGGTCTGAGCGCCGCCACATATGATTCCATGTTTACAAAGCATTCCGATTTCAAACTCGATCCGGGCGATCCCAAACCCAGGTACCCTTCCTACATGGGCATGAGCCTGGAGATAAGGGAAACGCCTTATGGAAAATCATTCGGTCATGGAGGGAACAATGGTGATTTCCTTTGTCAGTTTGAAGTGTACAAAGATCTGAAAATGGGATATGTGATCTTTACGAATGCCAATACGGCCTACCCGCTCATTAGTGCAATGCGGCAGTTACTGGTAGAAGGGAAGGAGGAATAGATATTACATATGTGTTCCTACGGGAATGCCATGCCCTTCTAAAAAAAATGGACAAGGGGAATCCGGCGCTCCGCGAACGCGCGATGCAAGTTGTAGAAGAGGAAATAAAAAAGCCTGGTTTCCTTCTTCCATAAGTTTTGTCTATTTTCCCTGAATATGAATCCGAACAAAATTGTAGAGATACCGCTGAGCAAAGGAAAACTGATCAAAGGTCTTGCCGGCTCTGTGATATTTGTTGCCGCTTCCATTTGGATGCTCACAACCGCTCCATCTTCCGGCAGGGGCATACTATCCAGTCCAATGATCAAATACAGTATTGCCGTTTCCGGGATCGTCTTTTTCGGGTTCATGGGTTTGATGTACCTGATCAAGTTGAAAGACAAAAAACCTGGATTGGTAATTAATGAAAATGGGATCATCGATAATTCCGGAGGACTGGCTGCAGGATTTATCCCCTGGGCGGAAATAGAAGACTTCACCATCGCGAAAGTGATGAAACAACAATTCCTTGTGATTGCTGTGAAGAATCCGGAATTCTATATCGATAGCCAGAAAAATATTTTGAAGAAAAAGGGAATGCAGCACAATCTGAGTAATTACGGTTCGCCGATTGCTATCTCTACCAATACGTTGAATTGTAAATTGCCGGATTTGCTGAAACTGCTGGAGGAGAGGAATAAAGTCTAAACTGCTTCCATGAAAAAAATTTCAGCTCCAGCATCCGAAGTGCACCAGCCAGGAAAGTGCTGGTGCCCACGAAGGAAGCGATCAACAAACTGGTGACGGTGCGGCTGGTACTTTTCATAATCTGCGCCCAGCGCGGATTTGAAAGGCGATAACAAGTTCTCTGTGGTGATGATGGCATTCATATTTCCTTGTGCTGGTCTTCACCGGATTTTCACGCTTTATTTAGCGGCCATTGGCGCGCAGAACGGTAATGTCTTTTTTTACATCATCGTCGTAAGTCTTCTTGATGATATAGTGCCAGTCTTTATCAGCCACATCGAGGAAGAATACATCTCCTTTATTATGTTTCTGCACAGCATCCTGGAACTCTTTGGGGAAACTGTATTCGCCAAAGAACCAGTCGGTATCGCCTTTTGTTTTGTTGCCATCCATTGTGTATTTGTCGGAGAGGGCTTCCCATGATTCACCTGCATTGATCTTCTGCATGATTTCCTTTTTCAGGGACTCAACTTCAGAAGGAGTGAGGGAACCACCATCCAGGAAGATATAGCTGGCGCGGAACTGAATGGATTCTTTTGCTTCCAGTACTTTGTAAGTCACATAGCCTACGGAGAAGATATCGCCTTGTTTCTGACGAAGCAATCTTTTGTCGATCAGGGTGGTATCCTTTCCGGCGGACAATTTGAGAAGTGCCGGTTTTAGTTGCGGATTGGCATCAATATATTGTTGCGCCTGCTGAACGGTAACGATCTTCTGGAATTTCTCTACCACTGTCTCCTGAGCAAATACCGATGCCGAAATGAACAGCAATAAGGCCGAAAGGCAATTTTTCATACACTGATTTTTAGTCTTTTTCATTGAGTTATTGACGTCTGTCTGAAGTTACTATTTTTTACATTTCCCGGGCCTGATACCGGCAACAGCTTCCCGTTAAAATTTTTTAATCGGCGCTGTTCACCGGGTTGTAATTGTGATAAGACAAGAAAAAGGCATCAACCGTGGCCTGCGGGCTACGATTTCCGGAATCTGTAACATTTCATTAATTTACATCAACCATTCGCCATTAAACAATTTAGCATGTTACCGATCGGAAATACGCCATTGATCAAATTGTCGCGATTGCAGGAGCACGGTGCGGCTGAAGTATTTGTAAAAGTCGAAAGCGCTAATCCTACAGGCAGTATGAAAGACAGGATGGCTTTATCGATGATCGAAGGAGCAGAGAAGCGGGGTGACCTGGGTTCCGGAGGTACCGTAGTGGAATATACGGGAGGCAGCACAGGCAGTTCACTGGCGATGATATGCGCAGCGAAAGGATACAAGGCGCATTTTGTTTCTTCCGATGCATTCGCGGATGAAAAATTGCGTACCATGCGAGCCTTCGGCGCCTTGCTGGAAATTTTCCCTTCGGATAATGGCATGATCACTGCGGCACTGATCGCTTCCATGGTAGAGAGGGCCAGGGAACTGAGTAAACAACCAAATACTTTCTGGACAGACCAGTTCAATAACGTAGACAATCGCAATGCCTATCATGAAATGGCGACCGAGATCATTCGCGCCATGGGGCCCGATATTTCGGAATTCATTACCGGGGTAGGAACAGGTGGCAGTTTTTCCGGCAATGCAGAGATCATGAAACGCGAGCTGCCGGGTATTCGTTGCATTGCCATCGAGCCACTGCATGTGCGCGCGCTCTCCGGTGGCGATATCTCCGGGAAACACAGGCTGGAAGGGATTGGTGCGGGATTTGTGCCATCCATCTGCCGTCTCGATCTTGCTGATGAGATCGTTGCAGTTTCTGACGAAGATGCTTATGAAATGGCCCGTAAACTCACCAGGGTGGAAGGCATTTGCGCTGGCATAACTGGCGGTGCCAATGTTTGGGTGGCCCTGCAACGCGCCAGGGCGCTTGGGGTAGGAAAAAAAATTGTGACCATCCTGCCGGACACAGGATTGAAATACCTCAACGGAGATCTGTACAGGTAATTACTTTTTACATCGCTCTGGTTTCTTCCTCGCTCCTGTTCTGCTGCTTAGCCTTGTAAGTGGATTTTCCAAAATTATAGCTCAGCGTGAACGCCACCCGCCGCATGCCCGGCCAATGTGATAATGTATTGTTGATGATCTGTTTTTCCCGGAATGTGAAAACAACTTTATAAGTATTGAGGATATCCATCACCGATAGTTTTGTGTTGACCCTCCCATTACACCAGCTCTTTTGCACACCTATATCGATATTACTATTGTACCTGGAAGTGTACAAACTGTTCCCGTTAGCTGATTTATAAAAATAGGTGAGGTCAAGCGTAAACCGGCCCGGAAGAGTAAACACCTGGCTACCATTGATGGTAACGTATTTTACGGGGGTAGAAAAAGTATAATCGAAATAGGGTATGTTTTCCTTCATGTAATACAATCCAACGGTATGGCTTATTCGCCACCATTTTTTCAGTTCCAGTGGCAGGCTTGCCTCGAAATGGCCAAAACTTTTGTAGTTGAAATTTTTTCCCAGGTATTCCAGCACGTTAGTTGCGGGATCATATTTCGGGTAGCGGCCCAGCGGATCGGACTCTCTGCCGATATTGAAAGCAAAATTAATCCTGCGGTGCGTCCAGGTAATATTCACTGAAGTGGTCAATGCGGGAGTCAGGTATGGATTGCCGATAAAATAGTTCAGGGGGCTGTTGTAAATACGGAATGGGTACAGCTCTGAAAAGATGGGACGGGTAAGTCTCCTGGAGAAATTGACCTGCCATTGATCCTTATCATTGGCTTCAAAGCTGATGCCGGCAGAAGGCAGCCAGTGCCAGAAGTTTCGCCTGGTAGTTTCTTTGTTACTAAGTGCATCCGCGATGGTGTTCGTATTCTCAACCCGCAGACCGGCCGTATAGGTGAACCGGCCGGATGTGGATTCCCAGGATAGATAGCCGGCGCTGATATATTCCCGGTAGCGGAACTGGTTGGTGCGACTCTCGTCAGGAAGGAAATTGTTCTGCTGGTCCAGAGTGTCATAACGGGAATTATTATACGTATTACTGTAGGCAAACCTGGCACCTGCATTGATCCTTCCTGCACCTGCATCCAGTCTGTAATCTGCCTGCGTACTCCGGATGGACATATCATTGCGGAGCCTGGTCTTCCAGTGCAACAACAGGGCGGGTTCCATCAGATCCGAGCTGATAATATTCTCTTGTTGCCTGGTTCGGATATCCAGGTAATTATTCAACCACTGCAAATGATGGTTGCCCCATTTTCCCGAGTAGTTAAAACTGGCCGCATAACTGCGTTGGACCGGCCTGCTGGTATTGGTGGTGCCGGTGATGGATACCAGTTCTTTGGTTGTGGCATCGGTAGTGTGCAGGGTACCGTATGCATCAGGTTGACGTTGGTTTTGCATGGTCCTTACACTGAGTTCCACGCGATGGTCCTTTGCCAGTTGATGATCGGCCCCGATCTGAAAATTATAATTGTCGAAACGGGTGGCCACGCCGTTCTTCGTTCGCATAAAATTGGTATTGGCCAGTTGCTGGTATGCCTCATACCGGTAGATCCTGGAGCCTACGGTATAGCCACCACGCAGCGTGAAAGCGGTGGATTTGGTTTTACGGGTAAGTAACAAACTATTATCGGATAACATATAGTTGTTCATTTGTAGACCGCTGCTCAGTAATCCTTTCCAGCCCAATGCCTGGTCTTTTTTTAATTTGATATCGATAATGCCTTTATACTCTCCATCGAATCTCGCAGATGGATTATTCACTACCTCTATGGAAGCGATCATTTCCGGCGTGAGTGTTTGGAGGAATTGCTGCAATTCTATTGCGTTCATAGGGACTGGTTTTCCATCGATGAAAACAGCAGGTGTTATTCTTCCGGAGAGCAACAGGCTGCCATCGTAGTTTATTTCCAGGCCGGGTATCTTTCTTAATACATCTAATCCGTTGCCTGCTGTTTTGAAGAATGGACTGCCTGCTACGGTCACCACCAGCCTGTCGGCCTGTCGCTGAAAAACAGGCGGTGCACCAGTTACCAGCACGGCGCTCAGCAATGATGGATCGGTGGGCAGGACCAATTGTCCAAGATCGTGTGCATTTATTACCAGGTTGATCTCCCTGTCTATTGTTGTAAATCCGATTGCGGAGATCCGCAGGAAATACCTGCCTGCCGGAACCGGGCCAATGCTGAATTTTCCGGAAGAATCGGAAACCAGCTCCTTTACGATGGATGAGTCAGGGAGATGGTGGAGATGGAGCGTTGCAAACGATACGGGCATATTCTCTTCGTCTGTGATCATTCCACTGATGGTCTGGGACCTGGTGGTCATTTGCAGTAAAAGCAGGCTGGCGGCTACTACCAGCGTTTTGATCCTGTTCATGGATTCCAGTTTCAGCAAACCTACACGCAGAGCACATTTGAGGGGTACCGATTCCGGAATTCAGGAATACGGAATTATAAATCCGGACACATGAAGCGAAGAAAATGGAAAACTATACAGTGGGTTTGCTCAGGCTTTCTTTGAAAAGGGCTGGTGTGGTATCCTTCACTTTTTTGAAAGCAGTATAGAAAGTTGACTTGGAGTTGTAGCCCACTTCGTACCCGATGGCTTCAAATGTAAGCCGGTGGTTGGTGCTGATCAGGTAACAGGCTTCCTCAATGCGGAACTCGTTGATGTAGGTGGAGAAACTTTTACCGGCATTATCGTTCAGTAGCTGGGATAAAAGATGAGGTGTTATGTTCACATGTGATGCCAGGTGGTTGAGCTTCAGGTTGGGGTCTTTGAAAAGCGCTTTGTCGCGGATCACCTTGTTTAGTTTTTCCATCAGCAGATCGGCATCTTCCTGTGCAATTTTCTTCTTTTCTGTTTTTGCGGGACTATCAACCGGAACGGCGCTCAGCAGGCTGTCCACTTTTCGATTATAAAAATAATAGAAAATAGTAAGGTACAGGAAGAAGGAAAACGAGATAGGACCACTGAGATAAATGCCTGTTACCCATCCGGTGAGCGCCAGCAGGTAAACGATAAAGATGAAGGAAACAGCGAAGTAAACCAACAACAGGAATTTGCTGCCGGACGTAATTGGGTCTTTCCTGAAGAACTTCACTATGGTTGGGACCAGCAAATAGCCGCTTGCCAGCACATATACCATCCATTGCAGGTAAATGCCCTGGGCAATGTAATTGTTCCAGGCGAATCGATTGGTGTCATAGGGAACAATGATTCCTCCAATGATCAGCAGGAACAGCCAGCTGCTCAGGATGATCTTCCAGGATAAAGGAATTTTTGTTACAGGACTAATGCCCGATCTGATGAAATAGTAAAGCGAGGGGCCGATGAGGAAACAGGCGCTGAGCCCAATCTGCAGAAAGATCTTCGGGAGATCGGGATTGAAAACCACAAACACAGATTTCACTGTGCGGATGCTGATGGCCAGTAACAGACAAGCAAGAAGAAAGGCCGGGACCGTTCTTCTTTTTGGGTTGAAGAACAAATACAGGCTCAGCAAAATGCCATTGAAAGCCCCGAGGGCGCTGATGAAGAATAATATCTGTTGTCCGATGTTCATGGCTATATCATAAAACTAGCAATTTATTGCTTGCATTTACCAACGATGCTATTGAATGAGATTCTTTTTTTCATCGTATAGGCCAACAAGTATACTGTTTCCTTTATCATCTATCCGGAGGCCGCCATACCGGGCGAGAGCAAACGTATCGGCGCGTCCTTCCTGAAAAAAATAATCCTCCGCGCCCAGGGAATGCCGCCAGGAAACAGAATGATATTGGATCAGGTATTCCCCGGAGTTCAGCGGTTGACGCCCTGCCTGAATTCGCTGTCTGTGTGCTACCAGGCCGGAATCGAGGGTGATCACATAGTAGCCTTTGCGCGGAACGTTCTCATTGATCTCACCGGCAATGGCGTAGCGGAGACTTATGTAATCTCCCTGCATGAGTGAGCGGGGGTCCACAGGCGCCAGTTCCAGTAAAACCAGTTTGCCTGTTGCCAGTGTTTTCTCCTTTTCCATAACGGAGAAATGGTAGATACCGAGCGCCAGTACAAGGTTCAACAGGATGATGATGAGCTGGTATCTTTTCATTTTGATTGCAGTTTCTTATGGGTGATCAAATAGAGCAGCAGGAAGAAGAAGCCTGTACCCATCATCATGAGCGACTTCGTAAGCAGGGTAAAGCTGAGCGAATAATAGAATTCACTTACAAACCAGATCAGCGCCAGGATTCCGGCCACGGTCCCTGTTATATAATTCACATAAAAACTAAGCAGGATGATCAGCAGTGAAATGGCAATGCTGGGCGCCCAGATGGCAGGGACCAGGGTGAGGATAGCCGCAGTGAAAGCAATAACAAACGCAGCAGGCTGATGCAACTCCAGCTTCTTCAGGATTTTCGGGATCAGTAACAGGATACAGGCAATGGCAATAAGTGCAGATATCCAACCGGGATGCCATAGCCGGAGCAGCCAGCCATTGCCGGATAGATAGATCCCTGAAAACAGTATGGCTGCAAGCGATCCCAATCTAACAGGGTTGTACAACCGGGAAAGCCTGGTATTGCCGGCAGTGATGCGTGACTCTTCTAAAATCCAGAAAGTGAAAAAAAGGATCACCAGCCCGGTATACAATTGTATGGGAAGAGAATAATTGTAACGGAAGGTTAAGGTGAGCCCGATGACAGCTGCATGCAGGATACAGGTGGCAGCGAAGGACATCATGTAGTTCTGAACAAACAGCATCGAGATGAGCGCTATGATGATGAACATCAGGGATACAGCTGTTTCGTCCATCCTGCTTTCCAAGGCTCCCAGCAGGATCAGCAGGCAACCACAAATAAAAAAGGAAACGGCAAATGTGTCCAGTATTAATATGTCATACACTCTTTTTACGATCAGGGAGCCTGCCACGAAGATGAAACCGCTAATGGCCATACCAATACCGGAATTGTACAGTTCCGCTAAAAAGAGGAAACCCAAAAATGCACAGGTAACAAGGAAGCCTCCAACAACAGTAAGTACTTTAATGGCAATACCAGACCTGTTGACGTTTGCTTTTTCGTAAGCGGTGAGAAGCGCCGGTTCATCTATCTGTAAGGTCGCTCCTTCACGTGCGCGGAATACTTCCAGGACTGCATTGATCTCAGGCTGCTTTTTCATGGCTCCATTGTTTTTGAAGGGTGAGCAATGATTTGATGAGCATCGTGGTGCCGGCTCCGAGGAAAATACAAACCAGCAATACAGAGCCGGTAGTGGGATTAGCTATTTCCAGGATGCCTGCACAGAGGATGATCATTATGCTGAAGCCGGTCACGGCAATGAAAAAAACGCTCTGTTGTTTGAAAGCATAAAATATGATGCCGGCATAACTGATGATCACGGCAGCCAGTAAAAATGTAAAAGCAAGACTCATCCTGCCAAAGATGCCTGTGCATACGCCAATGGTGGCCACCGTTGCTGCGGCGAGCGCCAGAACAATGATGAACCAATGCGGGATTGTTCGCGATCCGGAATGTTTCAGCAACAGCGTCACTGCCAGGCTGATGGCATTTACCAGGAAGAGCAGGAGCGGGCCCGTCATTTCAGAAAGGTCTGAACCTGTTTGACGGAGATATAACTGGACAGTGATGTTCACCAATGCAATCCAGATCAGCCAGAGTGGCGCGAAGCCCGAAACGATCACCCAAAGGATAGTGCAGAGCGTCCAGTTAAGGAAGAGGTCGTATGCATCGGCGCCTGTCTGGTATACCTGTCCGAATACGGCAAACAAAACGCCGATCATTACAGATGCTGCAGTGAGCAGTATATTCCGGACCAGTAAATTGTTTCGCATGAGCAGTGCTGTTAGTGTAAACAGGACCACCAACCCTTCAATGATACCGAGTTTCACAAACTTGTGCAGACCATCCCAGTTATAAGCAAAGAAAAAGATCACGCCTGCCAGCATGAAGCCGGCGCCCAGGCTCAGGAATAAGATTTTAAGGAACTGTTGCCAGGCATCCTTTCCGCTGTATACGAAATCGCGCAATGCAGACCGGATCGAAGCAACAGGCAGGTTGCTATGCCTGCTCAAAAGATGAATGTCTTCCCTGTCAGGAGTAGTCATCAGTGGTAGTTTTAATGAAGTTATCTATTAAAGGCAATATTTACAAGGACAGGCTCAAAAGCGCATAGCCCATGCCAGCACCTCATATACCCGGCTGTAATTTTCTTTTTGTTCCCGATAGTTTTGCAGTGAAGTTTACTATAATATTGCCTGAGGTATCCTTCCAGGCATCCCTGATCTGATGGATCTGTTGTGGCTTCCGGTCTGTGGCGGCTTTTTCAAGTACAGAGCTGGTGATGCAGCTCGTCAGGATTAAAGGGAAAAGATAAATGATGCAGGCTCTCATACAGGGTGAATTGAATGGTGCCGATAAAAATATAAAAAACCAGTCAGGTTCGCAATTGAACGTCTTTGGCGCCCATATGTCTCCGGCTGTGCTGGCTTTCTTTCTCAGGATGCAGCAAATGGCTTCTTTTCACAAAGTGAATGAGGAGCTGGAAGCAATTACTGGCATACGGGATTGTTTCAAAGATGAAGAGGAGTGGTTACAATTCAGGTCTGCCCTGCATTCTGAAGGGGAAATGAAGACTGAAACTGATCGGGCTGAATTCGGGGACTTTCAAACGCCCCCTGAACTGGCTGAAAAGATCACGAAGTTAGTATCCAGGAATGGTAGCCTTCCCGGAACGTTGATAGAGCCCACCTGTGGCAAGGGGCATTTCATCATGGCCGCTCTTCGAATCTTTCCAAGCATCCGGGAAGTACATGGTCTGGATATTCACCTGCCATATCTCTGGCAAACAAAATTCTCTCTCATCGAACTTTATCTTGAAAACCCTTCATTGAACAAACCAGTCATTCATTTACATCATGCAAATGTTTTCGATTTCAGCTTCGAAACCCTGGCGCCTGATGAGCAACAGTCTTTGCTGATCATCGGTAATCCTCCATGGGTAACCAATTCAATGCTTGGCAGCCTGGCGTCTTCCAACCTGCCGGAGAAATCCAATTTCAAACAGCACGAAGGGATTGCAGCCGTTACGGGCAAGGGCAATTTCGATATTGCCGAGAATATCACGCTGATGCTACTGAAGGCTTTTCACGGTTTTTCCGGGGAGATGACAATGCTGGTGAAAAATTCCGTGATCAGGAATATCCTATTGGAGCAATTCAGGTTACGGTTCAGTATCGGGGAGATGCGGCAATACCAGATCAACTGCCTGAAGGAATTTGAAGTGAAAGCAGAAGCTTCTTTGTTTTCCTGTAAACTGAACAGTGAAGCAGACTTTACCTGTACTCAAAGGAGTTTCTACAGGCCGGAAGAAGCAGCGCTTGCATTCGGGTGGGTGGAGGATAAATTCGTTTCAAATACAGTTTCGTATATTCAGCATCGTTATATAGATGGCAGATCACCACTGGAATGGCGGCAGGGCCTGAAGCATGATTGCACACTGGTGATGGAATTAGAGAAAAACGGAAAGGATTACCGGAATGCCCTGCAACAAACCATCCGGCTGGAAGATGAGTTGGTTTTCGGATTGCTCAAAAGCTCCGACCTGCAGCAGGACCTGGTGGATTCCGCCCGGAAATTCACCATCGTTACTCAGCAAAGGCCCGGAGCTGATACGGATTTCATCCGGCAGTACCCGGCCACCTGGGATTACCTGCAACAGCACCGCCAGTTATTCCTGAACCGCCGTTCATCGATCTACAAAAACAAACCAGCATTTTCCATTTTCGGAATTGGCGATTATTCTTTCAAGCCTTACAAGGTGGCAATATCTGGATTGTATAAGTCTTTCCGTTTTGCGCTGGTATTACCACAAAATGGAAAACCTCTCATGCTGGACGATACCTGTTATATGTTGGGATTCGATGAACAGGACTATGCTGTTTATACTTTGATATTGCTGAATTCCGCTGCTGCAAAGGGTTTCCTGGAAAGCATCACTTTTTGCGATGCTAAAAGGACCTTCACCAAAGAAGCATTGATGCGCATCGATCTGCAGGCGCTGGCAAAGCATTTGCCTGAAATGGAATTGCAACAGGAAATTGAAAAACTGAACAAGAGGTATCAATTGCAGGTAACAGCCGCCAACTGGAAAGCTTATTGCCAATGGCAAATAAAATAAATTCACTCCTTACGCAAAAGCCCGGTAACAGGGATTCGAATTTACCTGGAGAGCAACTACCACTCCCCAGGTAAATTTGATATATCCCTATTCAACCGGAAGGGTGATTGTTAAAGGGTAGGACCATGGCGTTCTGCTTTCATCAAGGGAAACACCTGCGGCCCGGTACTGATAAGTTTCTCCTAAGACCAATCCTACATCAGTGTAGCTATAACTTCCACTTCCTGCAAAAACAAAACCAATGGTTTGCCAGCCGGTTGCCCAGTGGTAGCGCTGAATCTCAAAAATTTCCACATCGAACTCAAACGTAGTTGTAAAGCTAAATTGAACGGCTTGTGCAGATGGGTTGGGTATGTATGTGACAGAGCTGCTTCCCCAGGTTACCAGCGGGATTGGATCCGGTGCTTTTTTATTGCAAATAGAAGTTGGGAAAGTTGCAGCCTGAATACCTGGTGCAATCGTAGTTGCCAAAAGTGTAATAAGAAACAGAAATTTCATAGTTAAGTTTTTTTCACTAACGAAGGACGCAAGACTATAGTTCAGCGATCTTATTGGCAATTGGAGAATTACCAGAAAATCTGTAGTTGGAGTAGGGGAAAATATTTATGTCTATTCTCTCCCTTCTTCATTGAAACTATAACTGATTGCTCGCTTAATCCGGGTAACCCGTGTTCTGTGGTTTGAGATTTTGATTGAGATCGATCTCGAATTGCGGAACGGGAAACAAAACATGATAGGGCTTGATATTGGCTGTTCCCTTTGCTTTCAGCGTGGATTCAAGTAGTCCTGTTCTTACAAGATCGAACCAGCGTTCTCCTTCAAAACAAAGTTCCAGCCTGCGTTCATTTCGGATGGAATCGCGGAGCTGTTCCTGCGTTAGCCCGGAGAATAGAGGAAGTCCTGCGCGCTGGCGGATACTGTTGATGGCTTTGTAAGCATCATTGTCGTCAGCTGGCGCATGTACTTCATTGTAAGCTTCTGCGAAAGTGAGCACCACTGTAGCATAACGCATGAGCGGATAATTGTTGTCCGACTGGTTTTCCGTTTTTGCATCCGCATCGATCCATTTGTTGCAATAGTATTTATTGTCTGTTCCTTTTGTAAAGAAGATGGCTTTGCGTTTGTCATTCACCTGGAAAGCATCATAGAGTTCCTGTGTAGGTTGGAAAGATCCGAAACCACGACCACCCACTGAATTGTTCTCCTGTGCAAAGAAGGCGATGAGGTTTCCTCCCTGTCCACCGGGGCCGCTCATGAATTGTGCATCGAAGATGGCTTCTTTGCCGAATTCATTTTTGATATCGAACACATCCACATAATCATCCCAGAGGCCATATCCGAATCCCGATGCCGGCGCCATCACTTCCGCTGCTTTATCCGCAGCGAGCTGGTATTGTTTCAGCGTGAGGTACACACTCGCAAGGAAAGCGCTGGCAGCACCTTTGGTGGCGCGCCCACGGTCTGCACCAGAATAGGTAGGAGGAAGCACGCTCTCTGCTGCCTTGAGGTCGTCGATGATCACTTTGTACACATCGGCTTTAGGACTGCGTTTGGGATACTCCAGTTCTGCCAGGGATTTCAATGCTTTGGTCACCAGCGGGAGATCGCCGAATAAACGGACAAGATGGAAATAATAGAAAGCGCGGAGGAAATGCGCTTCACCTACCAGTCTTGCGCGCAGGTTCTCATCCATATTGATGGCGGGCACCCGGTCTATCACGTTATTGGCATAAGCGATACCCTGGTAGAAAATAGTCCAGGTTTCGCGGAGGATGCCATTGGTGGGTGTATGAACATAGTTGTCGAGCTGCACACGATCGTTGTTGTTGGGCAGCGGGAACATATTGTCTGTTGTGATCTCTCCGAGAATGACATAGTTCCTGGTGACGAAGCCGTTGGTGCGTACGGGTGCATAGGCTGCAGTTACAGCTGCAATGGCATCGCTGCGGGTACGATAGAAGTTTTCGGGAGAGATGAAATTGGCAGGGTTCTCGTTGAGCTTACGGCAACCTGTAAACGCTACCAGCAACATTCCGAAAATGAATAAAATGCGTTTCATGATAATAGTTTTGATGCTGTGAGCAATTAAAGTGTGATGTTCAGTCCAACCAGGATGGCTTTGTTGGCAGGGTAGCTGCCATAGTCGATTCCCTGGCTCAGCGTTTCCTGGTTGAATCGGCTCACTTCCGGATCATAACCGGAATAGTCGGTTTTGGTCCAGAGGTTTTGTCCGCTCAGGTACAATCTCACGGCAGTAAGTCCTGCAGGTTTCAGCCATTTTCCCGGCAGGTTATAACCGAGCTGGATATTTCGCAGGCGGAGGTAGGAGCCATCTTCTACCTGTCTGCTGGTAACCTGGTAGGGCTGCCCTACAGAAGCGGCGCGGGGTATGGTCTGACTTGGGTTGGTGGGGGTCCAGCGGTCCAGCACGGCTGTTGATTGATTGCTCACGCCGGTCATGGATTCCTGTTCAAACCTGTTGATGTTGAAAATGCTGTTGCCATATACACCCTGGAAAAATACGGCCAGGTCAATGCCCTTGTAAGAAAAATTATTGGTGAAGCCATAGATATAGTCTGGCTGTGCTTTACCGAGGATCACGCGATCTGAAGAGTTGATCACCCCATCAGCTTTCACATCCTTGTAGCGGCGTTCGCCGGGTTTGGCATTCTTTTGTGCAGATTTGGCGATCTCTTCAGTATTCTGGAAGATACCATCTGTGATCAATCCAAAGAATACGCCAACGGGGGAGCCTACGCGAAGTATCCCGGAGTTGGCGAGTTGCAGGTGGCCACTGGCACCACCAACCGGAATATCGCCGGTTACATTGCCGAGGTCCAGGATCTCGTTCTTGTTCCAGGCGATATTGAAGCTGGTGCTCCATTCAAAATCCTTTCCGGCAAAGTTGATGGTGTTCAGCGTAAGCTCAACACCTGAATTCTTCACTTTACCTACATTCTGCAAAGAGGTGGAAAAGCCGGTAGTGATCGGCAGGCTTACATTATAGAGCAGGTCCCGGGTCCTTTTCTCATACCAGTCTGCAGTAATCTGGATGCGGTTCCTGAAAAGACTGAGGTCAAGACCGAAGTCCATCTGCGCAGTAGATTCCCATTTCAGATTGGGATTGCCTACGCGATTGGGTGCATACCCAACAGACAGTGTATTTCCAAAATTGTAGTTCTGAGTCCCCAATGCACCGAGGGACTGGAACTGACCGATCTCCTGGTTACCTGTAAGGCCATAGCTTGCCCGGATCTTCAGATCGTTGATGGCGTTGATACCGCTCATGAAATTTTCATTGGAGATCCTCCAGGCCACGGAGCCTGAAGGGAAGAATGCATATTTGTTACCTGTACCAAAACGTGATGATCCGTCACGGCGGCCTGTGAGTGTAAGCAGGTATTTTCCATCGTAATCATAGTTGATACGGGCAATCCAGGATTGCAACATCCATTCATTCTTGTTGGAAGCGCCGGTATTGGTTTGTTGCGCTGTGCCGAGGTTGTTGTACAGCAGGATATCATTGGCGAAATTCTGTGCGTTGGCGCGCACATCTTCATAATTGCCATTCTGGAAAGTATAACCTATCACAGCGTTGATGCGATGGACATCTGCAATTGTTTTTCGATACGAGATCGTGTTCTCGTTCAGCCATTCTGCATTTTGTGCGTTGTAAATGCTGGCTGTTCCGTTATTGGCAACACCGGAGTAAATAGTTCTGGGGAGATAGGTACTACTCTTTTCATATCTCATATTGGTACCCAGGAGGGTTTTGATGTACAACCCTTCCATGATCTTGAATTCGAGTGTGGCATTACCGATAGCGCGGGTGGCCACATTCGTATTCCAGGTCTCATTGGCCATGGCCACAGGATTACTGATGAGGATACCACCGGACCTGTTGTTGAGGGTGTAAGTGCCATCGGGATTCCGAACGGGTACGGTGGGTGAAAAGTTCAGCGCACCGTATACCACACCTGCCCCTGCACCACCATCGCCATCGGTGTTCACGAGCGTACCCTTGGTGCGCGAAATAGTGGCACTCACGCCGAGCTTTAAACGCTTATTGATCTCCTGGTCGAGATTGAGACGGACCGATCCCCTGGAGAAACCGGTATTGATCACGATGCCTTGCTGATCGAAATAGTTACCGGATACAGCATACTGTGATTTATCAGTACCGCCTGAAAAGGTTAGCTGATAGTTCTGTATAGGTGCTTCGCGAAAGATCTCATCCTGCCAATCTGTTCCTGCGCCAAGGCTTTTGATCTGTTCTCCGGTGAAGGGTAACGGTTTGGGATAGCCGGCATTACCCTGGTTGTCTTTGTTTACATTGGCAACGCCTTCATTGATCACTGTGGCCAGTTGTTCTGCATTGAGCATGGGGATCTTCTTCCTTACTTTCTGAATGCCATAGTATGATTCGAACTGGATCTGGTTCCTGCCTGCCTTTCCTCTTTTTGTAGTGATGATCACCACTCCGTTGGCGCCGCGTGAACCATAGATAGCAGTAGCGGAGGCGTCTTTGAGGATCTCCACGGATTCGATATCGTTGGGGTTGATGGCTGGTCCGTTCTCATTGTATAACGGATATCCATCCACTACGTAGAGCGGCTCATTACCACCCTGGATGGAGTTGCCGCCACGGATCCGGATGGAGATACCACCACCGGGCATATTGGAGGAAGTACTCACTCTTACACCGGCAGCGCGACCGGCCAATGCCTGCGATAAGGATGCAGCAGGCACTGCCTTGAGATCCTTCCCGCTTACAGAGGAAATGGCCCCTGTGATATCTCCCTTACGGGCGGTTCCATAACCGATTACCACCACCTGGTCGAGATCTTGGTCAGACAGGGACAGTGTTACATTGATCGACGTTCTGTTGTTCAGCGCGATCTCCTGGTTGGCAAAACCAGCGTGGGAAAATACAAGTGTTGCATTGGCAGCGGCATTGATCTGGAATTTTCCCTGTGCATTGGTACTGGTACTGACACTGGTGCTTTTCACCTGCACGGTTACCCAGGCTAGTGGCGCTCCCTTAGCGTCTTTAACTGTTCCTGAAATAACTGTTTCCTGTGCAGACAGCGAACCGGCAAAAAAAATGGTCAGCAGCCAAACAATCGAAAGATGCCGGAATACAACCTGCAAGCGGGGACGCTTACGGATTGCAACATGATTTAATAGGCTAAATGGTTGAAGCATGGCAATTAGTCTTAATCGTTAAAAAATTACCTGGATGGTTGGTGCAGCATAAAAATATACACGGTCCAATATGGCCGCGAAAGAGTAGGGCACTACTTAAACCCTACAGGTAGAAATTTCATGGAATACTACTTTGCCTGAGCACTACAATGCCCCTACAACAAGTAATCAATTTGCTGATTGGTAAAAACTTAGATGGATTTGGAAGATGAAACGCCGGCAAGGAAGTCTGCGAGGTTTACATCAGGTTGAAGCCCTAATTTTCTTCTCAGGCGGTACCTGGCCACCTCCACGCCTTTGGCAGTGATGTTGAGCAATTGCGCAATTTCCTTTGAGCTGAGGTTCATGCGAAGGTATGCACATAGCTTGAGCTCATTGGGAGTGAGGATTGGATACATGGATTTCAGCGTATTGAAGAAATCCATGTTCACGCTATTGAAATGAATGGCAAACTTGTCCCAGTCTTCATTGCTCTTTTCCACTTCACGTATTAACCGAAGAAGATTCTTGTGGGAAGCCGCATTGTCAGCAGGGGATTCTTTTTTAATTAGCGAGGAAATGATCTCCCTGATCTTTTTAAGTACTTCGCCGCGCTGCACAAGGTTGATGGTCATGGTAAGCAGCTCCCTGTTCTTGAAATTGAGATCGGTTTCCAGTTTCCTGTTCTTCAGTTCCACAATCTCTTTTTCATTGCGGTCCAGTTCCAGTTGGTGGAGGTATCGCTGGTGTTCCCGTTCTTTCTGGTGTTTCCTTTGCTGCCAGCGCAGCATTTGGTACACGATGCTCAGGGCCAGCAATGCGTAAAGTGTAAAGATCCAGTAGCTATTGTACCAGGCCCTCTTCACTTCGAAATTATAATTGACGATGCCTGATTCGTTCCGCTTGTTGTTGCGCGCCTTTACGGAAAATGTGTAACTGCCGGGAGGAAGGTTGGTATAATCTTTTTCACTTCTGCTGCTCCAATGGCTCCACTCTTTATCGAATCCACGGAGGATATATGAGAATTCGATATTGCGGAGTTGTTCAAAGAGTGTACTGGAATATTCAAAGTGAAGTGAATTGAGATGGGCGGGCAGTGATTGCACGGAATTTGCCTTGAAAGGTACTACTGTTCCGCCTTCCAGCGCATGGCCGCCGAACAGGATACTGTCTCTTTTGCCTTCAGCCTTCACCTGGCTAAGCAATATATCGGGCTTGGTCGGTTGTTCGCAGTACTTCTTATAATTGAGGTGTATGATCCCTTTATTGGCGGCGATGAAAATATTCTCTTCATTCAGCGGGTAAATGGATTCATAACCTGCCAGAACAAGACCATCCAGCTCGGGGAAATATTGAATGCTGTAATCCCTGCCATTGACCGGCTTTTGAAAATCCACGATACCCAGTCGTTTATTGGAGATGAACCAGAGATTGCCTTTATTGTCTTCGTGGAGATACTGGATGTTCATTCCTTTAAAGATGACATTGAGAGCGGGCGAAACCTGGAACCTGTTCCTGGCCGGATCGAATTCGTAGATACCATCCACGGAAGTACATACCACGCGGTTCTTTACACGAAATATATAATTGCCGTTATCATCTGGCAGCCCGTCCCTGCTTCCATACAATTTCATCTGTGCAATGCTGGCGAAGTCGGGCGTTAGCAGTAACCTGAAGATGCCCCTGTTGGGATGTGATGCCCAGAGTGTGCGTGTATTGTTGTCGAACGACATAAAGCGCAGGGATTCCATCAGTCCCTGTATATTTCCGCGGTCCCTGAACTGATCATTCACGAAACTGATCAGTCTAAGTCCCGTATAAGTTCCTGCAATGATATTCGATGTAGGATAAACAGCAGAAGTGGGTTTGAAGAGCCAGGACCCCGCTGTTTTGTAAATTTTTTTTGCGCCGTTGTTCTTCACGATCATGCCACCGTCCTCATGCCCGATAAAAAGATGATCATTGATCTCGTCAAGATTCCAGACCTGTCCGGTGGTATTCTGCACTTCTGTGAAAGCGCCAGCGGCCTGGCTGAAATCACTGATGCCGGGATTTACGGGGGCAACATAAAGTCCGTTTGAGGTTCCGATGTAGAGCTTGTTCTGGTAGAGTCGTGTAGCGTAGCCGGTGACCTGTTTGGTTTTGTCGGGATAGATGAACTTGACAGCGCTGTTGATGGCTAACTGATCGATGCCATCATCCAATCCGATCCAAAGATTCCGGTTGCGGTCCAGCATAAGGCTGCGCACATTATTCTTCTGCAGGCCTTCGCGATAAGAATAGGTTTGGATATGTTCGCCTTCTTTGTTGAGGATCACCACGCCGGCGGAGTTGGTGCCGAAGGCGAACCAGTTGCTGTTCACTTTGGCGGTGCAGTAGAGTCGATCGTTATGAAATACATCATCGGCCATTGTTTTTTTGGGAACGAGCGTATTATTATAAAGGAGAAAGAGACCATTGCGCATGGTGGCTACCAGTATTGTATCTTTCCCGTATTCCATCATTGATGTAATGGGAGTTTGGTCCAGTACGGGGTGGTTGCAAATGGGGCGCCATACGCCATTGTCGTACATCAGAATGCCTTTTCCGCTTTCCTGCGCGTACACGCGGTTGCCGGCTTCTCCCATGAAATCCCATGTAGTGCCGGGTTTGAACACATTCATCAATCCGTCTTTGTACTGAATGATTTTGGCGCGCGAGCGGAAGAATACCTGATCATCCACTACTACAAGGTTCCAGATATCAGCGAACCTTCTTTCATCTTCGGGAAGTAATGCATTCATACTGGTATACCTGAGTTTGCCGGAGGCATCGGGAAAGAAATAACCGATCTCTGCCTGGCCGCCGATAAAGATCCGGCCGGCGGCATCGATTTTTAAAGAACGGACCACTGTCTGATTGGGCAGTTTGTATCGTTTCCAGAATTTGCCATCGAAGCAGAGCAGTCCCTCGCTGTTGCCGAAATACAGCATACCATTCACATCCTGGCCGATAGCCCAGTTCTGTACCCCTGCTTTATAATCATAACTATGGTAATTGACGATCTGGGGTAATCCGATCTGATTCTGACCGCGGAGATGGGTCAGCAGCAAGCAAAAGAGAGCACACAGCAGCGTCTTCATCGGAATGATACATTTTTCTCAGTGAACGAAACAGGGATGCCCGTTAGTTGGAGAATGAATTTAGTATAAAAACACTATTTGCGCAAAAGCCCCGGCAATTACCGGGGCCTTTAATTTTTTTACCTGGTATGCTTATGAGGGATTCACATATTCCTGTACACGGCAATTATCGCCGTCTTTGGCGCTGACTTCTCCGTTGGTGACTTCAATCGTTTTCCCATCGCCGTCAGAATTTCCGGCGGTGAAATTGAAACTGGCCTTGAAACTGGTCCTGGTGTGCTCTGTAACAACAATGGAACCTGTGCTGCCCTGCGATGAAGTGAGGTAATTGTCTGTTTGTGTGAAGCCGAAGGAGAAGGTGACGCTGCCACTGCCATCGAAAGTATAAGTGCCGGGGCCATTATAATTATTGATGACGATCTGCATATTGTGAATATCGGTAGTATCGGTATAGTCGCCGTCATGGCTAATGGTCAAATGTTCATTCACCCGGTTCACCGTTACTCCTGAAGCCTTCCACTCGCGGGTGCCGAGTGTGGCCCTGATCATACAGTCGGTTGTAGGGGCAGGAGATGCAGCAGCAGTGCTGGTATTGCTGCTATCTGTAGGGGTAGTTACTGCCCCGGTTGCTGTAAGACTGTCTGCATTTTTCGTCTGTTCTTTAGGGTTTGTATTGTTGTTACATGCCATCATCATGGTGATGAACACCGCTGGTAGTAAGCCTTTCGCCGCTTTCATAATATGCATTGCTGAATAATTTTTTATTTGACAGGTAAAGATATTTAAAAAAGAAAAAATTATCTTTCAACACTATAATTCAATTTACATGAGATCTTCATTTTATCGCCTGCTTCTAGCCTCATGCCTGATTTTCCTGCTTGCTTTCCATTCCTCCGCTCAAGCAAGGTTCACTGCTGATAGAAAGTTTTTGAAGCAGATCGATGCTGAGTTTGCCAATGCCGGTTCACAATATAAAGTGATGATGAAGGAGCTGCCCTCCGGAAAATTTCCCCGCAACTATGATCCTTCGGCAATGAAGTTTGAAGCGAGCGGACCGGGTTGGTGGTGCAGTGGATTCTATCCCGGCACTTTGCTTTATCTCTGGGAGCAGACCAAAGACAAGCAGCTCTGGAATGAATCGGAGCGCATGCTGGGGCTGTTGAAATCACAACAGTTCAATACCGGCACACATGATCTGGGTTTTATGATGTATTGCAGTTTCGGCAATTTGCAAAGGTTGCAATCATCTGACAGTACAAGGGATGTACTGGTGAAAAGTGCAGCATCACTCAGTACCCGGTTCAATCCTGCTGTTGGTTGTATCAAATCCTGGAATTCCCCTGATCCATCGGAGTTTCTTGTGATCATCGATAATATGATGAACCTGGAATTATTATTCTATGCCACGAAGGTCACCGGCGATTCATCTTTCTACAAGATCGCCGTGACGCATGCCAATACCACCATGCAACATCATTTCAGAAATGATAACAGCTCCTATCATGTTGTTAATTATAATAAACATACCGGGGAAGTGATACAGCGGAGAACGGCGCAGGGTTATGCAGATGGGTCAGCATGGTCCCGCGGTCAGGCATGGGGGTTATATGGGTATACCATGACCTACCGCGAAACGAAGGATTCGCGTTACCTGCAAATGGCGGAGAAGATCGCTGCTTATATGCTGGACCACCCGAACCTTCCTGCCGACTTGATCCCTTACTGGGATTACAATGCGCCTGATATTCCAAATGCTCCGCGCGATGCTTCCGCAGGAGCTGTGATGGCGGCTGGTTTGCTGGAGCTTTGCACCTATGTGGATGCGGCGGAGGCAAAAAAATATCATAAGGCTGCGGAAAAAATCTTGAAATCTTTATCTACGCCTGCATATAAAGCTGCGCCAGGCGCCAATGGCGGATTTATTTTGATGCATAGTGTAGGGCATCTGCCGGCGAAGTCGGAGATTGATGTAGGTATCAGTTATGCGGATTATTATTATGTGGAGGCGCTAAAGAGATATAAGGAAATGGCCGGCCTTGTTGGCCAGCCATGAGCAGTATCTGGTTGGTGACTGCTGTATGATTGCGATGCTAACTAACTTCGTGGATCAATATCCATCATTCTGTCCCAGCTGTGGGTTCCTGTTCCTTTCTTCTGCGGGAATAGGCCAGAGATAATGGTCTTTATCGAATGAACCGAGTGCAGGATTATTATGTCCGTATTTTTGAGCGGTCCAGTAGTTCACAATTTCATCGGCAAATACATCCCAGCGGATCTGGTCCATATACATATGCCCCCATTCAAATGCGAGCTCGCGGTATCTTTCTTTTTGCAGGTAACGGAAGAGAGCGTCTTTGTCGTTTGAGATATTGATTCCTCTTGCCGTTTCCACTGCCTGTACGGTTGGCATGTTCACGCTGGGTCGCTGGCGAACGCGGTTGATAACGGTGGTTGCATCGGAGAGCTTATTGTTGTGCAATAATGCTTCGGCATAAAGTAGAAGTACATCTGCAAAACGGATCAGGATCATATTGCCGGGGCTGTCCCCTGCCGTTGGGTCCAGCTTTCCGATGATGTATTTCACGGTATTGTGGCCGTTCTCGTTGGAGTACTGTTGCAGGTAGTTAACGCCGGTTTGACCGGTACGGTTCTGGAACTCGGTGATATATGGCGTGTTTTCGTACCAGGCAGTCCAGGCCAGGCGTGGATCACGCAAATTGTAAGGTTGTGCGGGATCATAGGCCGGATCTGGGGATGAATAAGTGAAAGTATAACGGTAAGCACTACCTGCTGAAGCGCGGCTTACGAAATTACTGGTCACAGGAAAACCATTCACTGTTTCAAACTGGTCCAGGTAGTATTCTGTGGGCGTGATATACCCGAAACCTGCGGTTTGGATCTGTGATAGTGTATTGGGAGAGCAGAAACGGACAAAGGAATTGCCCTCTTTCACGCCGCTGTGATACTGGATCTCGAAAATGGATTCTTTACCATTTTCGTTGGTGGGCCAGAACAGGTCGAGGAATTTCCCTTCGAGATCATAATCCTTATCCACGTTCACCACTTCGTTGAGCTTGGCTTCCGCTTCGGGCCATCTTTTTTCGTATACATAGATCTTGCCGAGCAGTGATTTGGCGGCGCCGCGACTTGCTCTTCCCAGCAATGCTTTTGCATTCCTGTATTCGGTTACGGAGGGTAATAATAATTCTGCCTGTTTGAGGTCCTCTATCAGTTGTGCTATCACTTTATCGTGCCCGTCACGCGGTATCTGTTGTTCATCGTATTTCAACACCCTGGTGATGAGAGGTACATCGCCGTAGAGATAGGTCAGATAAAAATAGGAAAGGGAACGAAGGAAGAGTGCTTCGCCTTTCAGCCTGTCATGTGCTTTCTGACTGATGGTAACTCCGGGCTGATCGATATGATCAAGTACGAGATTGGCGCGGAACACCACTTTGTACCAGGCGGCCCAGATGGTTTGCCCCATCGTCCAGCCATCCGTGATGCCAAAGATACCATCGTTATACTGGCCGAAGCGGCTTGATCCAAACCCGGCGAATGGTGTGGCAATATCAGACATCGGGAAGAAGCTCAGCTCACGGTCGGCCTGTAAGGCATCGTAAATAGCGTTGACGGCGCTGGTAAAATCTGCTTCTGTTTTGTAATAGGAACCTTCCGATAAATTGTTTTTGGGAAGTGATTTCAGAAAGTCTTTTTTACAGGAACTATACATGCCCGACAAAGAAAGGAGCGCGATTATGGAAAGTAACTTTTTCATGTTACACAGATTTGAAGATTAGAAAACGAGCCTGATGCCCATGGTTACGGTTTTGGCAACGGGATAGGCATCCACACCACCCCTTGAGTAGGCATTGATGCCCGATGGTTCGGAAGGACGCATTTCGGGATCATAACCGATGAAGTCCGTCCAGGTAACCAGGTTAGTGGCATTTACATACAGCCTCAATGATTGTACTTTCACCCTGCTGGTCCAGGATTTCGGCAATGTATAACCGAATTGCATGTTCTTGATCCGGGTATAGGAAGCATCCTGCACCAGGTAGCTGCTCCAGGTCATATCGCCTTTCACGGCGCCTGCTGCGGGAGTGGTGCCGCTGATCACATTGCCATTGTTGTCCAGGATAGCACGATTGTCCCAGTAGTATCGATCGATATTATTGTCTTCACCTTCACCATTGCCTCCGAACACGGATTCAACCAGCATATCTTTCCCTCTTTCTCCCTGGATGAGCATGGAGAAATCGAAGCCTCTCCAGCCGAGTTCGATATTGAAACCGAAAACAGTTTTGGGCAGGTTGCTGCCGATCATGGTTTTGTCGGCATCTGTGATCTGTTTGTCGCCGGTTCGGTCAACATACCTGATCATACCGGGCCTGTCGCCTGTTCTGTGGGGATTGCTGTTGATCTCTTCTGTGCTTTTCCAGATGCCATTGGTCTGGAAGCCCCAGTAGGCGTAGAGGGGAAGCCCTACATCTGACTTGAGCGGACCATTGATGATGGGTTTTACGCCCCCAAGATCGGTGAGCTCATTCTTGTTCTCAGAGATATTGAAAGACGCGCTGTAGCGAAGATCATTCCATTTGTTCTGGTAGCGGAGATTCAGCTCCCATCCCTTGTTCCTTACTTCGCCGATATTCACTACGGGACCTGCAGTATACCCGGCCGTGTAAGGAATGGTGGCATCCAGGAGCATATCTGTAGTGCGTTTGTTGTAGATATCTGCTTCCACTGTGAGTTTGTCGTTGAACAGGCCGAGATCGATACCGAAGTTGCTGGTGGTAGTGGTTTCCCATTTCACTTTTTCATTCGACATCTGTGTGGGATAATAGGCTGGCAACCTTGTCTGCGGATTGCCGAATACAGCGCCTCCTGTAACATCGATGGTGCTGATCCAGGAGTAGGCCGGGATATTGGCGTTGCCCAGTTGCCCCCAGCTGGCACGGAGTTTCAGTGTACTAACGGTGCCGGTAAAGCGCTCAAAGAATTTTTCTTCTGATATCCTCCAGCCAGCGGAGAACGATGGGAATACACCATACTGCCTGCCGGGAGCAAACACAGAGGAACCATCCCTGCGGATATTGGCCTGCAGCAGGTACCTGCTATCATAAGCATAGTTGATCCTGCCAAACTGCGATACTAACGAATAAGGATCAACGAACCCGCCGCCAATACTGGCCATTGTATTTCCTGCCCCGATAGCGCGGAGATCATTATTCGGAAAGTCGTTCTTGGAGGCATTGAACTGGTAGCCATCGCCTTCTTCAAATGAAGCGCCAGCCAGTACATCGATATTGTGCTTGCCAAATGATTTGGAATAAGTCAGGAGGTTCTGTACTTCCCAAATATATGATTCGCGGGCCACATTGTTCAGTGAAGCGGTTGCTCCCTGTGCCAGTGGTGTAGTGTGATCCAGGTCAGTGGGTGAATAAATGGCCCATTTGCCCTGCCATTCATCGTTGAGGATGGTGGCGAGTGAACCGTTCACTACCAGTTTGTATTTGAGGCCGTCGATGATGTCCACTTCTCCAAACAGGTTGCCGAAAGTTTTGTTGTAGCGATTCCTGTTATCAAGAATATTGTGGGCGATGCTGGGAGTTTTCCAGGTTGTGTTGGTGATATAGGCTTCTCCGGGAAAGCCGGGCCTGGGGGCGCCGGGCAGGCCATCCGGGTTGTACGCGGGAATGGTAGGCGGTGCAGCCGTAATGCCATTCAATGCTGCCGGTCCCGATGAAGAGAAGGGAGTGATGGTTGTATAGTAATTGGTGCGGATATAACTCATGTTGATACCTGCGCGGATTCGTTTGCTGATATCGTGTTGCAGGTTGATACGCGCATTGATCCGGTTATATTTTGTTCCGATGATGGTTCCTGTCTGGTCTGTATAACCAAGCCCCATCGCCATTTTTGTTTTTTCTGAGCCGGCAGTGATCCCAAGGTGATAGTCCTGGAAAGGTGCGGTACGGAAAACGAAATCACTCCAGTCTGTCCATTCGGTAATGGTTTCAGGAGCCTGAGCGCCGGTCCAGAAAGGCGATTTGCCATTGAATGACCTTGCTTCGTTCTGGTGTTCGGCCCATTCCGGACCATTGAGGTAATTGGGTTGTTTGGTGAGGCTTTGCCAGCCGTATTCTGTTTTGAATTCCACATTTGTTTTACCGGCTTTGCCTTTCCGGGTGGTTACCAGCAGTACACCATTGGCTGCTCTCGATCCGTAGATGGAGGCGGCGGATGCATCTTTCAATACAGTGATGCTTTCCACATCGTCAGCATCGAGCTCATTCAAGCTTCCAACAAAACCGTCAACGAGCACGAGCGGACTGTTGCCTGATTTAACGGAGCCGACTCCACGAACTTTTACCTCTGCGCCTGATCCGGGTTGTCCGGATGACTGAGTTACCTGTACACCGCTCATCCTGCCCTGGATGGCCTGGCCGAGGTTGGTGGAACTAACCTTACCCAATGCGGCGGAATTTACGGTCCCTACAGCGCCTGTCAGGTCTGCTTTCCGGCTGGTGCCATATCCAATCACCACTATTTCCGACATATCTTTTGGTTTTTCCGTTAGTTGTACGGAAAGATCATTGTCTGCACCCACCAGCACCTCCCTGGTGCCGAATCCAATATAGGTGAACACCAGCGTTTGACCAGGATCTGCTTCGATCTCGAATTCTCCCAGATCATTGGTCACCACTACAGTTTTTTTCCCTTTCACACCAACACTCACGCCTCGCATGGGTTCTTTGGTGGCCTGGTTACTGACTATGCCCCTGATCTTTGTTCTTTCGATGGATACCTGTTTTTGCGGCGCTGCCTGCTGTGGATTAGCATCCAGCACGATGGTCTTGTCTACAATTCGGAACTTGAAACCTGTTGATCGTAAACTTTGTTTCAGCGCCTCTTCAACGCTCACATCCTTCACGTTTACGGAGATCTTTCCCGCTTTTTTGATCTCTTCTCCGGTGTAAAGGAAGAGGTAGTCCGTCTGCCGCTGGATCTCTTTGAATACTTTGTCCAGGTAAACTTCTTTCAGGTTGATGCTCACTTTTTGTGCATAGCCTCCTGCAAAAGATTGCAATGCTGCACAAATGGAAAAAAAGAAAACTGTTTTGGTTAGTAAGCGCAGCGGGGTTCCTGCGCGAACAAAAATGTTGGCTGTCAATTTCATAAGCCTTGCAATGTTTGATGTTTATTGGGGATTTACTATCTGCGTTTGATGAACAGGGTCCTTCCTTCGAGGGTAAAACCGATATCTCCTGCTATCCCAAGCATATCGAGAATTTCAGTGAGTTTTACCTGTCTGCGGATGGAGCCGAAATAATGTTTGTCAGGGACCGGGCCTTCAAATCTCACATCGATATTGTACCATCTCGTCAGTTCTCTCATGATATCTTCGATGTTCTCATTATCGAAATTGAAAAGATTGTTCTTCCAGGCGAGTACCTGCTCTGTATTGGCTTCGGGATTCATTCGGAGTTGCGTACTGTTGAAACTGGCCTGCTGTCCGGGTTTCAGCACAATGGATTTGCCCGACTGATTGCTGACTCCCACACTTCCGCTGAGCAGGGTGGTTTTGATATTACTTTCATTGTCGTAGCTGTTGATATTGAAGCTGGTTCCCAGCGCTGTTACAGTTCCTTTATCTGTATCATTGCTGCTGCGGAGCCCAACATGGAATGGGCGTTTGATGTCTTTGGCAATTTCAAAATAACCTTCGCCATTAAGTTCCACCCGGCGCTCGTTGCCGGGAAAGCTGACTGGGAACCGGAGTGAGCTGGCTGCATTCAACCAAACGCAGCTTCCATCTTCCAGCACCAGTTTGTATTGTTTTCCTTTTGCAGTGGTGATGGTGTTGTAAACGATTTCTTTTGAATCATTGCTGCCCGGTGTATTGTAATTCAATTGTCCGTTGAGTTTGATAACGGTGATGCCTGACTGGTTGCTGATATTACCATTGGCGGCATCATCCAGTACGATCTGTTCTCCGTTTGCGAGAGTGAGGATGGCTTTATCGTTTGCCGGTTCAACAATGGGAGGAATTGGGACAACGGCATTTTGGGCCTGGGTGTTTAAGACTTTTTCCTCCCTTATAAAAAGCCAGCCAATGGTTGCACTGAGCAATACCAGTATTGCCGCAGCGGCCGCAAAGCGGAGCCAGGGTTTCCTTTTTTGTAGCGGTATGATATTATCTTCTGTGGGGCCTGATTGAAGGATCTGCCTGAGCATCCTGCCGGACTGCTGTTCTGTGAAGAGCTGACGACTGGTTTGAAATTCTTCCCAGGCCTCGTCCATCAATGTTCCGATCTCTTTGTCCCGGGCCTGGCTTGCCAGCCATTGCATGAGCTCATGTTCTTCCGCTTCTGTGGCAGTTTTCAGGAAGTATCGATTGAAAAGATATGTTTGTCTTTCCGGTGTCATATGGCAATCGTATAGGTAACAGACACCGCCATTGAAAGAAAGGGTCAATCAGTTTCGAAAAAAAATCAGAGAAGGGTGTAAAGCACTACTGCGGTAGCCGTATGTAGTTCCGCATGTTGTTTCACGTAATTACTGATGAAGCGGCCGGAGAGCTGGATATGTCTTTTGACTGTTTCGCGGCTCAGTTGCATTTGCCTGGCCACTTCTTCATACATAAGACCTTCGCGACGGCTGAGGATCCAGGCTTTTTGTTGTTGTGGAGGGAGTTTGTTCACGGCTTCCTCGATAAGTTGGAAAAAGGGCTCCAGGTCCGGTCCGCCGGATGATTGTTCTGTAATATTCACCCAGCTTGCGTTTCGTAGTCTTTCCCTGGCCAGGTTGCGAAGCTGGTTCAGGGTCCTGTTCTTGCAAAGCCGGTAAATATAAGCGCCGATATTATCCACTTCCCTTAGTAATTCCCTTTTTGTCCAGAGTGTAACGAAGGCCTCCTGCACAATTTCTTCGGCAATTGAGACGGAGCCGGTAAGTCTGAAAACATAATCTCCCAGTTGCTGATGCCAGTGATTGAATACAGTGGTAAAAGCAGTTTCATCACCTGTTGCGATCCTTTGCAGCAGGATTTTTTCATCATATGGGAGTTCAAGCAACAAGGTATTTACTGACGGTTACTAAGCAACCAGAAAATTAGGGAATAGCAAATGGACGGGGTCAATATCTGTTTACCAATCATTCAGCTATTTGAGCATAGTGATATGCTGGATTGTAGCAGGGTGCGGCCAGTCGCTCGCCTCCCGGCGAGCAATGTCATT
>NZ_RCSU01000012.1 GCF_003991355.1 Pseudoflavitalea rhizosphaerae | reverse complement strand
TAGTCAGCCCCACCGCGTCGCCGGAGGCGACTAAAAAGAAGTCACTCGCCAGAGGCGAGCGACTGCCAAAACTCAAATGAAAAGCGAGGCAACACATTGTGCAGCCTCGCTTTTTCTTGCCTGAACTTTTCAGTTCAGGATCTCAACCTTTCTATTACAATTTTTTGATCTTGATATTCCTGTACCAAACGGGATCGCCATGGTCCTGCAGACCAATCCTTCCTTTTTTAATGGTACCAAAAGCAGGCATGTCTTTGAATTTACTGCCTGCGATCATTTTCTTCCAGTTGTCATCCCACATTGTAGTGCTTACAACCATTGTACCGTTGAGGATGAATTCCAGTCTGGCATCTTTTGAAATGATCTCCACCTGGTTCCATTCTCCGGCGGGTTTCACCATTTCAGGAGAAGAGGTGATGAGATCATACAGGTCGCCGGCGCGGTGCTTGATGATCTTTGAATCGGGATGCGCTGCATTGTCGAGCACCTGCATTTCAGGGCCTGTATGCCAGGTATGCTCGAATTTGGGATCTTCCCTGATGAAGAGGATGATGCCGCTGTTACCGGCAGAGTCCAGCTTCCATTCGAGTTTGAGATGGTAGTTATCGAACTCTTCAGCGGATACGATATCGCCGCCGCCTACAGTTTGCCAGTCCTTTTTGTTTTTGGGATCGAGGTGCAGTGTGCCATCAACAACTGTCCAGGCGCTGCCATCGGATTTGTTATTGTATACATGCCAGCCATTTTTTGTCTTTCCATCGAACAGGAGTTGCCAGCCTTCTTCTTTTTCCTGTCCTGTCAATTCGTTGTTGGCAGGCGTTACATCTATTGCAGGTCCACCCATGGTTGAATCTGTTTTAGTTTGATCAGCGGAGTTACTGGAACTGTCTGCACATCCGGTGATTCCGGCAGCAAGCAATAGTACGGCGAGCATTGAACGCATAGTAGATATTTTGAATTGGCTCTAAAATAAGCATTATAACGGCTTCACTTTAATATTTCTGAACCATACTTTATCGCCATGGTCCTGTAATACGAATTTGCCTTCACGAACTTTGGCGAAGTCCGGCAGCTTCACGAATTTACTTTTGGCGATCAGTTCCTGCCATTGTTCGTTCCATAGGGTGGTGGTAACCACTTTCGTGCCATTCTGAATGAGGGTGAGTTTGCCATTATCGAGGATGATCTCGCTGGAATTCCATTCGCCGGCTGGTTTGGCGTTTTCAGGAACGGCAGTGATAAGATCATAGAGATCGCCGGCGCGGTGTTTGATATTTTTCGCATCAGCATGACCGTTATTATCGATGATCTGCATTTCCGGACCGGTGAGATAGGCATACTTGTATTTGGGGTCTTCCTGCGCCAGGAACATGATACCGCTATTGCCGTTGATATCGATCTTCCAGTCAGCTTTCAAATGAAAATTGCTGAATGATTGATCAGAGATCAGTTCGCCGCCCCCTTCACCTTTGGGGCCTTTGGCTTTTGGATCGAGATAAAGAATACCTTCTTCCACTTTCCAGGCGGAACCATCTGTGCGGTTATTGAAAATATGCCAGCCATTTTTGCTGGTGCCATCGAACAATAGCTGCCAGCCTTCCCGCTTTTCGGCGGAACTGAGTGTGTTGGGAGAAGAAGAAGCTGTTGATTGACGTCCGCTGTGGCAACTGCACAGAACGATCAATGCCAGGGCGCTGCAAAATCGATTTAGCATAAGGGATTCATTATAGTTTAAAAATAAGTAAATCCCCGGCTTGTATTCAAAAAAAGTTTGTCCTGGAAGCTTCTTCTTCGTTATTATCCCGTTAACGGTGTTGGTTGCGATTGCATCTGCCGCGCGGGAAAAGAGAACTGTCCGTTCTCTTTACTTATTTTTCAGGCTGAGGATGTATTTCACCATCACTTTAGCGCTGTCCATCGATAAATTCGGATGCGGCGTCATGGGAACAGAACCCCAAACGCCCTGGCCGCCCTTGATGATCTTGTTGCTGAGGTCTGTGATCACTGCATCGGTTGCTTCATATTTATTACCTACTTCGCGGTAAGAAGGCCCGATATTTTTTTCTTCGATCTTATGGCAGGTAGTGCAATCGAGAGAAGCGATCATTTCAAGTGCTTTCTCTGCATCCGCATCGGAAGTGGCGGCTTTCTTTTCCGTTGTTTCTTCTTTTGTTTCTGCGGTCTTGGTTTCATTGCCACCGCAAGCGTAGATCATAAGGCCTGCGCCAAGTGCGCAAACAACCATTAACTTTTTCATTCGTTACCAGTTTTATCAATCATCAATCAATATGGCAATTTACTCTACAAACCGAGAACTGCCCGATTAAATTTTTCATCGCTACCTGTTCCGGCAAAGTCGTCGAAGGCTTTATCAGTAACAGGGATGATATGGTTTTTGATGAATACTGCGCCTTCTGCTGCGCCCACTTCGGGATGTTTGATACAGCACTCCCATTCGAGAACAGCCCATCCTGCAAAATCATACTGCGCCAGTTTGCTGAAGATGCCTTTGAAGTTCACCTGTCCATCTCCCAGTGAGCGGAATCTTCCCGCGCGGTCGATCCAGCTCTGGTAGCCGCCGTACACGCCCTGTTTGCCGGTGGGGTTGAACTCTGCATCTTTCACATGGAAGGCGCGGATGCGCTGATGATAATGATCGATGAAAGAGAGGTAATCCATTCCCTGCAATACCATATGTGATGGATCGTAGAGAACATTGGCGCGAATATGATTATTGGTATGCTCCAGGAAGGTTTCGAAGGTGATGCCATCATGAAGATCTTCTCCGGGATGCAGTTCGTAACAAACATCCACTCCATGTTCATCGAAAGTATTCAGAATGGGGAGCCATCTTGCTGCAAGTTCTTTGAATCCGGTTTCTACCAAACCAGCAGGTCTCTGCGGCCAGGGATAAACATTCTGCCAGAGTAACGCTCCGCTGAAAGTGGCGTGGGCATTGAGTCCCAGGTTCTGTGAAGCTTTCGCGGCCCATTTCAGTTGTTGAATGGCCCAGTCAGTTCTTGCAGTTGGATTATTATGATACTGCGCAGGTGCGAAACCATCGAACAAAGTATTGTAAGCAGGATGCACGGCAATGAGCTGACCCTGCAGGTGTGTGCTCAGTTCCGTGATCTCCATTCCATGTTCTGCCACGATGCCTTTGAGCTCGTCCGCATAGGTTTTGCTTTCGGCAGCGCGTTGCAGATCTATCAGGCGACTGTCCCAGGTGGGGATTTGAACACCTTTGAAACCCAGTCCTGCCGCCCATTTGCAAATGGAAGGCAATGTATTGAATGGAGCATTGTCGCCGGCAAACTGTGCCAGGAAAATGCCAGGTCCTTTTAAGGTTCTCATATTTTAAAACTTGTCCATTTTTGTGAAGACTTACTGCTGGCCACAACATTATCGATGAAGGCCATACCGCGAACACCTTCTTCAACGCCGGGGAAGTCGAGCATCTCAGGTGTGGGAACATTCCCATTCATTTTTGCATCGAGTGTGAGTGCGAAGCAGCGGTAAATATTGGCGAAGGCTTCGAGATAACCTTCGGGGTGACCACCGGGTGTACGTGTATTGAATTTGGCGAAGGAAGAAAGATAACCTTGTCCTGCGCGATATACCTGTGTGGGTTGGTCCAGCCATTTCACCAGGAGTGTGTTGGGTTCCATCTGGTGCCATTCGAGGCCGCCTTTCTCGCCATAGACGCGGATCTTGAGTGCATTCTCTTCCCCGGCTGCCACCTGCGATGCAATGAGCACGCCCGATGCGCCATTGTTGAATCGCAACAGTACTGCGCCATCATCATCCAATGCCCTTCCTTCTACAACTATATTCAGATCTGCACAGAGTTCAGTGATCTGCAATCCTGAAATATATTCTGCGAGGTGTGCGGCATGTGTGCCGATATCGCCCATGGCCCCTGCTTTTCCGGAGCGGCTGGGATCTGTGCGCCAGCTGGCCTGTTTGTTTCCTTCTTTTTCACTGAGCTGGCTGAGCCATCCCTGCGGATATTCCACATAGATCTTTCTCACTTTACCAATAGTGCCGCTCTGTACCATCGATCTGGCCTGTTTTACCATCGGGTAGCCTGCATAGGTATGTGTGAGTGCGAGTGTGAGCCCGGTCTCTTTAACTTTCTGCTGTAATTGTTTTGCTTCTTCGAGTGTGAAGGTCATTGGCTTTTCTATCACAACATGGAAGCCATTGTCGAGCGCCATGAGTGCCGGACCAATATGCGCGTGATTGGGTGTAACGATACTCACGAAATCCATTCGTTCATTTTCGGATAACGATCGTTCGTTCTTGATCATCTCTTCATAGCTGGTGTAGATCCGGTTCTCCGGCAGCAATAACGATTTCCCTGAATCCCTTGCTGTATCAGGGTTTGAGCTTAGTGCGCCACAGGAGAGTTCTATCAATCCGTCCATATTGGCCGCGATGCGGTGGATGGCGCCGATGAAGGCATTATTCCCTCCACCGATCATTCCCATTCTTAATTTTCTGTTCATGCAAACATTTGATGGTCTAAGATAAAGTAACATTTTGTATTTTTCGGATCCAACGATTAAACATGACCAATCATTCACGAAGACTTGCCATCAAAAATCTCGTTGCAGGTACTGCTGCTGTGGGTACTGCAGGCATGCTCTCCTCATTCACCACTACATCAGATAATCAACAAACATTGAAAGGGAAAATAAATCATTCCGTATGCCGCTGGTGCTTCGGTTCTGTTCCGCTGGAAGAGTTCGCTGTGGCCGTTAAAAAAATGGGTATTTATGCAATCGATCTCGTAGGTCCGAAAGACTGGCCCACACTGCAAAAGCATGGCATCTTTTCTTCCATGTGCAATGGCGCGGAGATCAACCTGGTAGACGGTTTCAACGATCCGCAGTTCCATGCCATACTCGTTAAGAATTATACAGAGATGATCCCGCTGGTGGCAAAGGCCGGATACAAGAATCTGATCTGCTTCAGTGGCAATGCAAGGGGCAAGGATGCGGAAACCGGCTGGAAGAATTCTGTTGCCGGATTGAAACAGATCATCGGCCTCGCAGAAAAACATAATGTAACACTGGTGATGGAACTGCTCAACAGCAAGATCGATCATAAAGATTATCAGTGCGACAAAACTGCCTGGGGTGTGGAACTCGCCAAGCGACTGGGCTCAGAGAATTTCAAATTGCTGTACGATATCTATCATATGCAGATCGATGAAGGAGATGTGATCCGCACCATTCGCGATAATCACCAGTACATCACGCATTATCATACTGCCGGTGTCCCTGGAAGACATGAGATAGATGAAAAACAGGAATTATATTATCCTGCCATCATGCAAGCCATTGTTGACACAGGTTTCAAAGGCTATGTAGCACAGGAATTCATACCTTCATCCAAAGTGAATGAAGAAAAACTCGCAGCACTACAGAAAGCGATCCAGATCTGCGACATCTAATCAGGAGAATCACGAGTAACATATTTTTTCCACATTATCAATCGATCCCGCATGCCCGACAATGTATATGACGCAATTGTAGTTGGCTCAGGAATCAGTGGCGGTTGGGCCGCTAAAGAGCTTACTGAAAAAGGTCTTAAAGTACTCATGCTTGAAAGAGGTAACGATCTCAAGCATATAAAAGATTATGAAGAAGCCAATAAACCGGATTGGGAATTCCCGCACCGCGGCGGACGCACCCAGGAAATGATCAAAGATTATCCGGTCCTGAAACGCGACTACCCCCTCAATGAAAAGAACCTCCACTACTGGACCAATGAAAAGGATTGTCCATATACAGAAGTGAAACGGTTCGACTGGTATCGTGGCTACCATCTCGGCGGTAGGTCCATCATGTGGGGCCGTCAGAGCTATCGCTTCAGCGATTTCGATTTCGAAGCCAATTCAAAAGATGGTTTTGGTGTTGACTGGCCGATCCGATACAAAGAGATCGCTCCCTGGTATGATCATGTGGAGAAATTCGCGGGTATCAGTGGTAATAGGGATGGACTGGCGCAATTACCCGATGGACAATTCCTTCCTCCGATGGATATGAACGTGGTGGAAAAGCATGTAGCCGAAGGCATCAAGAAACATTATGGCGGCAAGCGCCTGATGACCATTGGTCGTACTGCGAACCTTACAGCGCCTGTACCCGGCAGAACGCAATGCCAGTTCCGCAATAAGTGCTGGCTGGGATGTCCGTTCGGCGCGTATTTCAGCACCCAGAGCAGTACGCTGCCTGCAGCTGTGGCAACTGGTAATCTCACTGTTCAATGTGACTCCATTGTTACAAGAGTATTGTACGATAAAGACAAGAAGAAGGCCACCGGCGTGGAAGTAGTAGACGCAATAACCAGCAAGACCACAGAATACAAAGCGAAGATCGTTTTCCTCTGTGCTTCCGCATTCAACAGTACCTGGGTACTCTTCAACTCCGCTACCGATATCTGGCCCGGCGGATTGGGCAGTAGCTCCGGCGAGCTCGGTCATAATGTAATGGACCACCATTTCCGTCTCGGCGCCAGCGGTGCAGTAGATGGGTTCGATGATAAATATTATTTCGGCAAAAGGCCTAACGGTATTTACATTCCGCGTTATCGCAATCTCTTTGGCGATAAGCGGGATTATGTTCGCGGATTCGGTTACCAGGGTGGCGCCAGCCGCCAGGGTTGGAGCCGCAATGTAGCCGAACTCAGCATTGGCGTGGACCTCAAGGAAATGCTCTCCGAGCCCGGAAACTGGAGCATCGGTATCACTGCCTTTGGTGAGATCCTGCCACATCACGAGAACAGGATCTTCCTCGACAAAGAGAAGAAAGATAAATGGGGGCTGCCAGTACTGGCCATCGATGCAGAACTGAAAGAGAATGAGCTCAAGATGCGCAAAGACATGATGGCCGATGCACAGGAAATGCTTTCCGTAGCAGGCGTGAAAGATCCCCACACTTTCGATAATGGTTATGCGATGGGCATGGGCATCCACGAAATGGGAACTGCGCGTATGGGTAAGGACCCGAAAACCTCCGTACTCAATGGCAATAACCAGGTATGGGAAGCGAAGAATGTATTTGTTACAGACGGCGCCTGTATGACATCCGCCGCTTGTGTGAATCCATCGCTCACCTATATGGCGCTTACTGCAAGGGCCGCCAACTTTGCAGTGGAAGAACTGAAAAAAGGAAACCTTTAAACACAGAAACTATCTCAATATGAATAGAAGAGATGCCGTGTCGAGAGTTGCATTATTACTCGGAGCTTCCGTGATAGGAGCAGAATTTTTCCTCTCTGGTTGCAAACTCTCCGATAAGGACGAAAAGAAGGGAGCTTCCCTCGATTTCACCAAAGACGATATCGCCTACCTGGATGAAATTGCTGAAACCATCATCCCCACTACTGATACGCCCGGCGCAAAAGCAGCCAAAACAGGCGCCTTCATGACTGTAATGGTGCGTGACTCCTATGATGAGAAGCAACAGAAATCTTTCCTGAAAGGCATGAAAGAAATTGAAGCCAGCAGTGAAAAGAAATTCAGCAAAGGCTTCATGAAGCTCACGCCGGAACAACGCACTGAACTGCTTAAAGAATGGGACGCTGATATGAAAAATCATATGAGTGGAGAGAAGGAAACCAGGGAGATCAAAAAAGAGATCGCAGCATTGAAGAAAGATTCTGCCAATGCCGATACTGCAAAGATCAGGTCACTGGAAGCGAAGCTGGAAGAAGTGAAAGCAGAAGGAGGTCCCCACTTCTTTATGCTGATGAAGCAGCTCACCATGCTTGGATATTTCACTTCCGAGATCGGAATGAAGCAGGCGCTGCGCTACGAACCTGTTCCCGGCAAATATGTTGGTGATTATCCTTACAAAAAGGGTGATAGGGCTTTCTCGGGATAAAGGCAAAAAACAAAACATGATATGAGAACTTTATTGCTTGTTGTATTCATCGGGCTGCTGGCTCCTGCTTCATTGAAAGCGCAGTCCGCCGATGAAAAAGCCATCCGCGCTGTTCTGGCCCAACAGAATGAGGCCTGGAACCGCGGGGATATAGATGGATTCATGAAGGGTTACTGGAACAATGATTCCCTCATGTTCGTTGGGAAGAATGGCGTTACCTATGGGTATAAGAATACGCTAGATAATTATAAGAAGAGCTACGGCAATGCAGAACAGATGGGTAAGCTCACGTTCACGTTCATACGATTTTCACGTCTCAGCCCGGAGTATTATTTCGTGGTGGGGAAATGGGAGTTGGCGAGAAAGGATGGGGACCTGAGTGGCCATTTCAATCTGCTGGTCCGAAAGATAAATAAGGAATGGGTGATAGTGGCGGATCATAGTAGTTAGGGTGCTGCCAGTCGCTCGCCTCCCGGCGAGTGACTTGTATTTGTTCGCCTCCGGCGAACACCGCGTCGCCGGAGGCGACTAAACAAAAGTCACTCGCCAGGAGGCGAGCGACTGGGCACACGCTGATTATTTGTTGCAGCATCAATTAATCAGCAGCTCCCTGAACGCCGTTGAATCCCCATTGAAAACATTGAAGTCTGTTTTATACAGGATGCCATTCGCACGGCCCTGCTCACTGTATTGCCAGAAATGCCAGTCGCGGTATATCCGCGGCTTTTCTTTTTGGAGATAATGGGCTACCCATAGGGGATAGTGATCAAAATCGTCTTTGAGGATCTGTTTATAAAAATCCACATTCGTATAGATAATGGGCTTTACGCCATAATAGTTCTCCACGGTGGTGAGCCATTCCTGCACACGCTGGCGGATCTTATCGCTTCGCTGGCCATTGGTTTGTTCTACATCAAGAACTGGGGGGAGGTCGCCAGGCTGCAATTCAACGGAGTTGATGAAATTCTCTGCCTGGGTTTTGCCGCTTTTGCTGGAGATGAAGAAATGATAAGCGCCCCGGATCATGCCGGCTTCCCTGGATCTTTTCCAGTTGCGTTTGAACTGCCGGTCTTCATTGCCATTGCCTTCAGTGGCTTTGATGAAAGCAAAGTGTAGCTTGATGCCTTCCACATTCATGGCGCGGACAGATTCCCAGTCGATTGTTTCCTGGTACTTCGAAACATCGATGCCGTGGATCTCGTAATTGGTGGGCACTTCGATACCAAAAGCCTCATATCGAACAAAATGCGCTTTTCTCTCTATCCACCATTCATACAATCGGAAGCCCGCCATCACCAGCAGTCCGAGAAAAACAGCTCCCATCAGGATCTTCCAGCCTAAATTACTTTTTTTGACCTTCGCCATAATCTGCATACAAATATATAGGAGTGCGCCTTACCGTAAGAATGCAACCCGCCAAAAAGTTCCCAATAAGCGAACAATCAGGATTTATTAAACGTTACGTGGTTCAATTCATTGTCCATTACTGCCTTACCCTTAATTTTATACTCTAATGCCCGGATTCAACTGGCACGATAGTATCAATCTTTTATCCAAGCTTACCTTGAGACGCACCTTCAATGCCACGAAGGTGCTCAGCAGTTATTATATAAGTAAGTGGACCAAACGCCCTGTACAATGGGGCTATCCCATTTCTATTTCATTTGAGCCCACCACCAGTTGCAACCTGCGATGCCCGGAATGTCCCAGCGGACTGCGCGCATTCACCAGGCCCACCGGTATGCTGCAGAAAGATTTCTTCCGGGAAACCATCGACCAGCTCTCTAAAGAGTTGCTCTATCTCGTGTTCTATTTCCAGGGCGAGCCCTATCTCAATCCGGCTTTCCTGGACATGGTGAAATATGCATCGGACAAAGGCGTATACACCGCTACCAGCACCAATGCGCATTACCTGAACGACAACAATGCACGAAAGACCGTGGAAAGCGGGTTAGACAGGCTCATCATTTCCATCGACGGCACCACACAGGATACCTATCAGAGTTATCGTGTGGGTGGTAAACTGGAGAAAGTGCTGGAAGGCGCCCGCAATATCGTTAAATGGAAAAAAGAACTGAAAAGTAAAACACCATTTGTTTTTTTCCAGTTCCTGGTGGTGAAACACAATGAACACCAGATTGAGGAAATCAAACAATTGGCCAAAGAAATAGGAGTGGATGAAGTGCGTTTCAAAACTGCGCAGGTATATGATTATGAAAATGATCCCAATAATCTCATCCCCACCAATGATAAATACAGTCGTTATAAAAAGAACAGCAATGGTGAATACGAATTCAAGAATTCGCTGAACAATCACTGCTGGCGTTTATGGCATGCTACTGTGATCAGTTGGGACGGCCTGGTGGTGCCCTGTTGCTTTGATAAAGATGCACAGCATACGCTTGGTGATCTCAAAGGAAAAAAGTTCAAAGAGATCTGGCACAATGATCAGTACATCAATTTCCGGAAACAACTGTTACAAAGCAGGAAGAATATCGACATATGTGCTAACTGCAGCGAAGGCACCCGTGTTTGGAGCGATTGATAAACAAATGCAAAACTGCCGGCTGCCCAATTTATTGTTTGTAATTTGATAAGCCTAAAGTCAGTCGCATGCCACTTTCCACCATTACCACCATCCGGCTGCAACACCAGCAGGATGTGTTGCAGGACCTGGTAAGAGGCTTCACGGAGCCAGAACTCCGTACCCACGTGATTCCTGAAAAATGGAGCGCCTATGAACAAATGGCGCACCTGACGGCCTACCAGCCGATGTTTTACAATAGACTGAAAAGAATTGAGCAGGAAGAGCAGCCTGAATTTGAACCCTATGTGGCGGATAATGATCCTTTATTCCCTGATTGCGTACAGAGGCCAATCAATGAAATCTCGGAAGACTTTACTACCCAGCGCTTCATATTGATCAATCACCTGGTATCATTACCTGATCCCATCCTTCGCAGAACAGGAATGCACAAAAAGTATGGCCAGCTCAGCATTTCAGAGTGGACGGAAATGTTCCTTCTTCACGAAGCCCATCATCTGTTCAGCATTTTTCAGCTCACCAGTATTTTTCGTGCAACGATCCGGCCGGTTTAATTGTATATATATCATATTAACACCCTTTCAGCATTGGACATGAGCATAGATAACGACATTCAACAAACGAAGTTCCGCAACGAGCATCAACGCTCTATGGTGAACCTCATCTTCACTTATAACTGGGTGATGGAGAGACTCAAAGACATCTTCGGCCGAGAAGATATCACTCCTCAGCAGTTCAACATCCTGCGTATCCTCAGAGGCGCTACCACTCCCTTGTCTACCCTGCAGATCCGTAACAGGATGCTGGACAAAATGAGCGACACAAGTAGAATTGTGGACAGGCTCATCCGTAAAGACCTGGCTACAAAAGTGATCTGCAAAACAGACAGAAGACTGGTGGACGTTACCATTTCAGAAAAAGGACTGGCCCTTCTGGACAAGCTGGACTCCTATACTGATGAGATGGACGGCATCCTGGGAAAGCTTACCGGAGACGAAGCCAAAACGTTAAATCAACTGCTGGATAAGCTCCGGAACTCAGAATAATCCAGTAATTTCGGCGTTTTGCGTAAACAGGATCCGAAATTATGAAAAGAGTATTGTCCGTTGTTCTGCTGGCCATCCTGCTTGTGAACGGTAGCCTGCATGCACAACCCCCCAGAGAGTTCAGAGCAGCATGGATTGCTACCGTTGATAATATCGACTGGCCTTCACGCGGCAATTACAATACAGAAAGTCAGAAAGCGGAATACATCAGTTTACTGGACATGCACCAGCGCAATGGCCTCAATGCCGTGATCGTACAGGTGCGGCCTGCCGCCGATGCGTTCTATCCTTCGCAGTACGAACCCTGGAGCCAATGGCTCACCGGCAAGCAGGGCACGCCGCCCAATCCGTATTATGATCCCCTCGAATTCATGATCGAAGAAGCACACAAACGTGGAATGGAATTCCATGCCTGGTGTAATCCCTACCGTGCGGAATTCAGCATTGGCAAGAGTTCCATCGCGGCAACGCATATCACCAGGCTACATCCCGAATGGTTTGTTACTTATGGGACCGCCAGGTATTTCGACCCCGGTAATAAAGATGTGCAAAAGTTTGTAGTGAAAGTGGTGCGGGACATAGTGAGCCGCTACAATGTAGATGCCATCCACTTCGATGATTATTTCTATCCTTACAAAATTGCCGGAAAGGAATTTCCTGATCAGGGCTCATACAATAAATATGGCAATGGACTGAGCAAATCCGATTGGAGAAGAGGGAATGTGGATTCCGTGATCGTGGCGCTCAGCCAGGCGATCAAGGAAGAAAACCCCCATGTGAAATTCGGTATCTCGCCTTTTGGTGTATGGCGAAATGCCAGCAAAGACCCGATGGGCAGCGATACCCGTGCAGGTGTAACCAATTATGATGATCTCTATGCAGATATTTTATTATGGTTGAAAGAAGGCTGGATCGATTATGTGGCGCCACAACTCTACTGGGAGTTCGGTCAGAAGAACGCTCCTTATGAAGTATTGCTCGATTGGTGGAGTCAGCATACTTATGGCAGACATCTTTATATCGGCCTCGGTATCTATCGCGCCAATAGCAATGCTGCCTGGAGACAAAGAAACCAATTACCCCGCCAGATACGTGAAATGCGCGACTATCCTGAAGTACAGGGCGCCATCTATTTCAGCAGCAAAAGCTTTGTGAACAACCCACTGGGATGGAGCGATAGCCTTCGCCTCAATTATTACAAAGAACCTGCGCTGATCCCAGACATGCCATGGCTGGATTCGCTGCTACCTGCTGCGCCGGTTGTTACTACCGTTAGTACCATCAACAATGGTCTGCAGATCGGCGTGAAAAAAGATACTGAAGAAGGTAAACAGATCAAAGGATTCCGGCTCTATGCCTGTTATATCAACGGGCCCAACAATAACTTCTACAATTCCGCGCTGGTGGGAACGCAATACCATACTGACTCCTGCACTTTCCAGGCCCCGCTGCCCGGAGACAAGCAGTTTGCGAGGTTTTATGTAACCACCATCGACGAAAACAACCAGGAAAGTAAACCCTATATCAACTGGCCGATGAAACTGGACGCCATTCGCGATCAACGTATGGGCTGGACTATGAAATAGGATCTTCTTAATTCCTGTTTTTTATAACTTTGCTTCCTGCTGGAATTGGACCTCCAATATAAAACCCCAGCGCATATTATTATGCCAGGCTTTGAATTATTTGGTGAATCAGAACGTAAACACGTGAATGATGTACTGAACACCGGTATCATCATGCGTTACGGTTTCGACGGCCCCCGCAAAGGAATTTGGAAATCAAAAGAACTGGAAGCTGCCATCAGTAATAAACTCGGAGCTCAATACACACAGGTTGTATCAAGCGGCACTGCTGCACTTGTAACAGCTCTCGCCGCTATGGGCGTGGGTTCTGGTGATGAAGTGATCATGCCTACTTTTACTTTCGTGGCCAGTTTTGAAGCGGTGATCACCGTAGGGGCTGTGCCTGTGCTGGTTGATGTGGATGATACCCTCACCCTCGATCCTGCCGCTGTTCGCGCAGCCATCACACCCAAAACAAAAGTGATCATGCCAGTGCATATGTGCGGCAGCATGTCCGATATGGATGCGCTGATGCAGATCTGTAAAGAACACAAACTGCTTTTGCTGGAAGATGCCTGCCAGAGTACCGGCGCCAAATACAAAGGAAAATATCTCGGCACAATTGGTGATGCCGGAACTTTCTCTTTCGATTTTGTGAAGACTGTTACCTGCGGCGAAGGCGGCGCCATCACCACCAATTCAGAAGAGATCTGGCGTAAATGCGATGGGTTCAGTGATCACGGTCATGATCACCTCGGTGTTGACCGCGGCGCAGACCTTCACCCTTTCCTTGGATACAATTTCCGTATCTCTGAACTGCATGCTGCCGTGGGCCTTGCGCAATTTAATAGGCTGGAAGAATTCCTCGCGATCATGAAACGGAACTTCGATGCGCTGAAATCTGCACTGGCAGAGGTTCCTGAGATCAGCTTCCGCAGGATCCCCGATCCTACCGGTGATAGTCATACGCATGTGAGCTGGTTCCTGCCTACCCGCGAAGCCACTGCCAATGCCGTTGCATTGCTCAAAGCAGAGGGACAGATCGCGGGCAGCATCTACTGGTACGATCACAACTGGCATTATATCCGTAATTGGGCGCATCTGAAATCCGCAGCATCGCTCAATGAACTGCATCCTGATCAGAAAAAAGCAGTGATCCATCATGCGAACAAAGATTTCTCCGCCAGCGATGCCGTGATCGGCCGCAGTGTGAGTACACAGATCAGCCTGCTCTGGTCTGAGGAACAGGCCCGCGAAAAAGGGGAGAAAATGGCACAGGTGATCAAAAAGTCACTCAGCGGAGAAGTGATCAAACTGAAAGTATAATCATCTTATAAGCAGTTGTTGGAAGTCATTTTCCTTCAATGGCATTACAGGCGGCCAGGGATCCTAACCGGAAACGGAAGGGTATCCTGGTCGCTTTTTCTATTCTTAGCTCCTGTTTGCAGAAGAATCCGAAATGGTTGGTGTAGTGATTAGGGGTAATGATTGATGTCGGCCGAAAGCCGCTCGCAGCCTGCATCCTACGGAGCAGGGAGTGCCAGTCGCTCGCCTCCCGACGAGTGACTTTTATTCCTTCGCCTCCGGCGAAGAGCAGTTTGCAGCACCCTGTTGTGTCGCCGGAGGCGACAAAATAGTTGCCACTCGCCAGGAGGCGAGCGGCTTGCGGCACCTTAAGTTTTGTTTGATATTTGTCAAGTTGCCAAAGCCCTGGCCCTTGCTTTTTACCAACAACGGACGGAAAATAATTTTGCGCGTACAATCCAGTTACAGCAAGGGTTTGCAGGCAAAATGCCGCCACAACAATAATTTTATAAAATCGTTTTACCACCTGCATTACATTTGTCTGTAAATTTACGGCCTGATTTTTGTGGAACCGCGAAATTTTCCAAAATTTGGTGAATGGCGGGAAAAAATCCCTAAGACGCACATGGCACTGAGTCAGAGTTTACAACAAAAGCTACTACAAAAACTTTCGCCCCAACAGATTCAACTGATGAAGCTGTTGCAGGTTCCTACTGCCAACCTCGAAGAGAGGATCAAAGAGGAACTGGAAGAAAACCCTGCTCTGGAACAGTCGGAAGAAGATCACGATGATCAGTTCGATAACGATCTGAAAGACGAATTCGAAAATAACGCGGACGAGGATTATGAACCAGATGGCAGTGAAGAGGAATACGACAATATCGATATCAGCGAATATGTAGGTGATGAAGATGGAGAGATCGCAGATTACAAACTCCGCGATGATAACTATCCCGAAGTGGATGATAACAAAGTGGTGCCTTACCGCATCGAAACATCCTTCCACGAGTTCCTGCTGGAACAATTGGGCATGCTCAAACTCGATGATCGCAAGAAGCGCATCGCAGAGCAGATAGTGGGCAGCATCGACGATGATGGTTATCTCCGCCGCGATGGCGCTTCCATTGTAGATGACCTGGCCTTCCGCCAGAATATCGACAGTAATGAACAGGAGGTGGAAGAAGTGATCCGCCTGATCCAGAGCTTCGATCCCGCCGGCGTTGCTGCGCGCGATCTGCAGGAATGCCTGCTCTTACAATTGCAGCGTCAGAAAGCCGAAGGCAAGGAAGTTGAAAAAGCCATCGCCGTGCTCACTGATTATTTCGATGAATTCACCAAGAAGCATTACGATAAGATCCAGCGCGGCCTTGGTATGAACGATGAAGGTCTGAAAGAAGTGATCGGTCAGATCATCCGTCTCACACCCAAGCCCGGCGGCAATCATGCCGAGACCAACAAAGCCGAAAGCTATGTGGTGCCAGATTTCTTCGTGTACAATAATGGCGGCAAACTGGAGCTCACTCTCAACTCAAAGAATGCTCCGGACCTCCGCATCAGCGAAGGGTACAAGGATATGCTGCGCGAATACGACCGCGCCAGCAAAAAAGACAAACGGCAGAAAGAAGCCGTGCTCTTCATCAAGCAAAAGATCGATGCTGCCAAATGGTTCATCGATGCCATCAAACAAAGACAACATACCCTCAGCAGCGTAATGGGCACCATCATGGAATATCAGCGCGAGTTCTTCCTCACCGGCGACGAGACCAGCCTGAAACCCATGATCCTGAAAGATATTGCCGAGCGCACCATGCTGGATATTTCCACGGTAAGCCGTGTGGCCAACAGCAAATTCGTGCAAACCGAATTCGGTACTTACCGTTTGAAATTCTTCTTCAGTGAGTCCCTCAGCACTGAAAGCGGCGAAGAAGTGAGCACCCGTGAAGTGAAAAAGATCCTCAGCGATATGATCGAAGGCGAAAGCAAGAAAAAACCGCTGAGCGATGAAAAGTTAACCGAGATGCTCCAGGAAAAAGGATATAATATTGCACGCAGAACCGTAGCCAAATACAGGGAGCAACTAAATATTCCCGTAGCCAGGTTGCGAAAAGAATTATAATGGAGAAGAACAATTTCATGGACCAGCTGATTACTGAATCTCGCCCACTACCTGATCAACCTGCGTTGATCCGTACCATTGCACAGATAATTTCATATATATTCCATCCACTCTTCCTGCCTGCCTACGTTACTGCCTACCTGCTTTTCATTCATCCTTATGCATTCGCCGGCATGGCTGAAAAGCAAAAGGTATTCACCCTTGCCAGTGTATTCTTCAGCACCGGCTTCCTGCCTGCATTTGCCGTTTTACTGATGCGAGCCCTCGGTTTCGTTCAAAGCTTCCAGCTGCGCACCCAAAAAGAAAGGATCATCCCTTACGTAGCTGCCATCACTTTCTATTTCTGGATCTGGTACGTATTCCACAACCTCCAGGACATCCCCGAATACTTTGTCAAATTCCTGCTGGGCACCTTTCTCGCCGTCTGCGGGGCCTGGCTTTTCAACATTCGTTATAAGATCAGCATGCATGCCACCGGCGTTGGTGGACTGATCGCCTTCTTCCTTCTCCTGGCATTCAACCAGCGCGAAGAAACCGCTCTCTTTGTAGCCATCGCTTTCTTTATTGCCGGTCTTGTATGTACGGCCCGCTTCCTCGTAAGTGATCACAGCCCCAAAGAGATCTATTCCGGCCTTATCGTAGGAGCCTTTTTCCAGCTGATCGCAGTCTGGCTATAAGTTGTATTAATTGTATTCTACGGCCTCGCACCTTCACCCCCATTGAGCGAAGGGGTGCTGATCTTCGGCCTTCAAAACATAAGCGAAGAAGCCCGGCTTTAATCTTCAGCCCCATCTCTCCATTCCACAGCCCAACATCCCTACAAAAGTAGTGGTATGTTTTACAGCCGCAGATCAGTACCCCAGAGCGAAAAAGCTCAATCATAGGGTACGAATCCTACATTGAGCTTGTTTTTGCCATCAAACCATCTGAAGTTTAGTCCACGCTAAGTTCAGTTCAACAGCCTCGACTGGCTGATATAATTCTTTGTAGGATGATAGATGAAAAGGCAGGAGCCATTCTTGATCTGGTGAATAACGTTTGATGCTTCTTTGGCAGGCAATGCCGGGCACCCGAAGCTTCTTCCGTTGAATTTGTTATTGCGGATAAATTGTTTGCCAACATAGCGTGATCCGTGGATCACGATATTGCGCGCATTAGCTTTGTCGTTGAAGCCGCGTTCCAGTCCCTGGATCTTTAGCGCCAGTCCATGTTCCCCGAAATAAGTGTTGCGGGTTACATAGAATCCGAGACTGCTCTTATGGGATTCCGGGCTATTGGAAAATGATTTTGCGTATTCGCCTCCTGATTTACGGCCATGCGCCACATAAGTATTCACCAGGAGTTTTTGACTGTTTATATCGAGTACGTATAAGCGCTTTCTGCGGGAGCTCTGGCTAAAATCACAGATAGAGAGGATTCCATCTTTTGCCAATCTGCCTGCTTCCACCAGGCTGGAGTAACCTTTCCATGCGCATGCGAATGCTTTCTTTGTCAATCCCAGTTTTTTCAGCTGCATGCTATTGTAAACATTGGCGGCTTCTTCCGGCATCAGTTCCGGATTGGCAGTGTAGCGCACAACATCTTTGGGAATGTACAGAACGATCTTCCCGGAGGAAGGATCTGTTTTTTTGGAGGTACCGGTCATGAATACCGGTGATAATACTAATACAGACAGCAGGCTGTAGGTGATGGATTTTACTGGACGGTACATGGTACAGGGTTTTCAAAGGTTACGGAACACGTATTATCCGGTATGTAAACGGGGAATGTTGAAAAATAGTATCGTAGGATCGCCGAAAAAAAACGGGCAATAATGCATTTTCTTTATCCGGGTCTTAGGGTAAAACTACCCGGCTCATCTACCAATAATATGTATAAAGCTGAAAATCATTGGGAAGATTGGCGTACTCTCTTGCCTCCATCATTGAATTCACTGGCATATACCTTGATCATCAACAGGAAAAAAGATATGAGGATAGGACCGAAGATCAATCCAATGAATCCGAAGATCGGAATACCGATGATCACGCCGAAGGCTGTGATCAGTGGATGTACGTCGCCCAGTTTCTTCTGCAGCCAGAAGCGGGCGATATTGTCAACCGTACCGATGATGCCGAAGCCATAAACCAGCATCAGTACGCCTTTGATAGGAGAGCCTTCAGCAAAGAAGATCAGGGCCAGTGGCACATAGGCAACGGCCGCGCCAACAACGGGCAGCATGGCTGCGATACAAACGATCACAAACCAGAACATCGGTTCATTCACACCCAGCAGTATAAATCCCAGTAAGGCTACTATGCCCTGGAACAAGGCGATCAGCGGAATACCCACGGCATTGGAGAATACCATCCCGTTCATCTCTTTCCGGATCGTGATCACATTTTCATCTTTCAGGGGTACCCAGTCGTAGAACTTCGATTCCATCTTCCGGCCTTCCACCAGCATGAAATAAAGAATGAAGTACAACATCACGATGGTGAAGAGGGTATTGAAGGTGGCGCCTAATATCTTGGGAAGGAATTCCGCTGTATAGGATGTGATCTTTCGTATGTTCTCATCCGTTATGATCTCGATATTGAAGCGGGCTTCATACTGGTTCACATATCTTTCAATGGATGTGAGAATCTCATTAGAGTGTTCGATGGCGAATGCTACTTTGGAGCTCATCATGTTCACCAGTAACAATATTGGCAACAGGATCACCAGGAAGGAGATCAGCATCAGCACGGTGGCCGCCAGCGCTTTCTTCCATTTGTATTTATCCACCAGCAGGAACATCCATTTGCGCAGCAGAACATAAAAGGTATAAGCACCCAGGAATGATGGCAGAAAGAATTGCAGTTGTACGAAAAGTACGATCCCCACAAATATGATCACCATGAGGATCAGTACCTGTCGTACAATATTGTTGGATAAATAATTCATGCCTCCTTTTATTATGCACTAAATGTACTGAATAAAAGGGCTTCCGGCATCATCAGATCTTTACCTGCTTCCATTTACCTCTGCGGAAAAGAATAACACCTGCAATGCTGATCAGCGTTTCGGCTGTAACCACTGCAATGAACACTCCGGTTGGACCCAGTTGCAGTTGCATACTCAATAGCCAGGCCAGCGGGATCTGGAATGCCCAGAATCCGAAGAGGTTGATGAAGGTGGGTGTTTTGGTATCACCTGCTCCATTGAACGAATTGGTCACCACCATACCAACGCCATAGAAAATATAACCGAGTGAAATGATGTGCAATGCTTTCTTCCCATACACTGCCATGGCTTCATTATCATTCATGAAGTAAATGATCTGATCGGCAAACACCAGGCAGACGAGGGATACGAATGCCATGAAGATGGCATTGTACAGGGCGGTTGTCCAAACTGATTTCTCGGCCCGCTCCGGTTGTCCTGCCCCGAGGTTCTGCCCAACCAAAGTTGCCGCCGCATTGCTGAGTCCCCAGGCAGGTAAGAGAAAGAACATCAGTACTCGAAGCGCCACTCCATAACCTGCCACTGCATCATCTCCGAACTGTGCTACCAGCCTGTTGAGGAACATCCAGCTGGCCGATGCAATAAAAAACTGGAGAAAAGCGACCCAGCTCAGACTGTACAATGTTTTCAGAATGGCCCAGTCTATTTTGAAAAATGCACGTTTGATATTCAGGAGACCGCGACGTGATTTAAAAAGATGATAGAGTTGATAACATACGCCCGTACCACGACCAATGGTAGTTGCCATCGCCGCACCAGGTAATCCGAAAAAGTGGATCAGGACAGGACATAAAATGATATTGATCCCGTTCGCGATCCAGAGGGACCACATCGCTATATTGGCATTTCCGGCACCACGGAAAACTCCATTGATCAGGAACAGCAACATGATCACCACCGATCCGCCGAACATGATCCTGGTATAACTGGTGCCCACTTCAATCACTTCGGCTGATCCGCCCATGATGCGCAATACATCGCTGGCAAAAAAAGAACCGAGCAAACTGATCACCACCGTTACCATCAAAGCGAGATTGATACCTTGTGCTGCACTTCGCGAAGCGCCTTCTATATTCTTCTCACCTACCCGGCGGGCCACCACGGCAGTAGCTCCCATACTTAGCGCCATCGCAGCGGAGTAAAGGATCATCAGTACCGATTCCGTCAATATCACGGTGGTTACGGCCTGTGAAGCATGACCTTCGATATGGCCCACGAAATAAATGTCCACCAGGGCAAACACACTTTCCATCATCATTTCCAGTACCATAGGTATGGCCAGTAGTATCACCCCTTTGCGGATACTGCCTTTGGTGAAATCCTGGTTTTCGCTTTTGAAAGACTCTTTTATGATTGAGAAGATACTTTGCCTGCGTTGCAATTCACCCATAGGGTTTTGTTCAAACGACATAAAATCCTCCTGTCTTGATTAATTGAATCCAATAAATAATGAGATCACAGGGACCTGCCTGCAATGGCAGAAGCGAAAGAGTAGTAAAAGTTGTTCCGTGATTGTTATTGCAACAGCCTGCGGAACGATGTTAAAACTTCATATGCTGAGGCTTGAGTTTCAAAAATAATGATTTTATTTTCTGGTGAACTGATCTTTTTTTCTGGTAATACTGTTATTGATCAGACAAAAACTGTACAATAATCAATCTGTTCTTTCAATTGGCAAGGGTTAAACCGGATGAACTGAAAAAATAAGTGGCTCTCCGCGGTAATTCTTCCGATGATTATACCTTCATCATTATGGAACTCAAAAGTTTTTACATCGTACGTTTCCCGGACTGCGATCCGCTGGCGCATCTCAACAACAGCCGTTACCTGGATTATTTCCTGAATGCGCGCGAAGATCATCTGCGCGAAAATTTTGACCTGCGCATTACTGATTTTCTTCAACAGGGCATGGGATGGGTGGTAAGGCAACACGAGATCCAGTACCTGCGACCAGCCGTGTACAACGAGAAGATCTGCATCACTTCCCAGATCATAAAACTGGAAACCTCCAACCTGGTAGTGGAATTGAAAATGTTCGATGAGAAGGAAGCGAGCCTCAAAGCTATCCTCTGGACGCATTTCACCTGCATCGACCCCAAAACCGGCAAACGGAAAGACCATACACCGGAATTCATCGGGCTGGCAACAAGGCTCGGTATTGGCGAAGTAGATATGGAGGGCGGAATCACTGAACGTGTGAAAGCCCTGAGAAGTCTGGCCTGAGCTGGCTCATGGGTTTGAATGTGATGGTCATCCGGCATCCTGTGCCGGGTGCGGAATCTATTTTTACCCTGCCATTGAAAAGGTCTGCCCGGTTGATAATGTTCAGGAGGCCGATGCCATTCCTCTTCTCCTGCATGCTGAATCCTTTTCCATCATCTTCCACTGTCAGCGTGATGGTATCACCCTCTTGCACAACCGAAACAAATACAGATCCCGCTTTCGCATGCTTCAGTACATTGTTGAGCTGTTCCTGAGTGATGCGGAAGATGGTCATTTTCAATTTGTCGTCCAGTTGGTATTCATCATTGATAGCGAACTGGAAGTCCACTTGCAGCTGACTGGCTATGCGGATACTGTCTGTGAGGTCTTCAAGACTGAGTTGCAGCCCCACATCCCGGTGATAGGATTGCGTAAGGTCCCTGGATAATTTGCGGATCTCTTCAATAGCGGCAGCAATGATATCGCTGCTGCGGTTGATCAGCACTTTCGGTTCTTTATCGTCTGCGGCCAGGCTGAGACAAAGCCTGGCGGTGGTGAGGATCTGTGTTACATTATCGTGCATCTCTCTTCCGATCTCCTCTCTTTCTTTTTCCTGCGCATCGATACTGGCTTTCATGATCTCTTTCTGGCGATAGATCTTTTCTTCCATCAGCTCATGGCGCAGTTTCACTTTTTCCGTGATATCATTCGCAAGGATCATGAAAGATTCCCTTCCCTTATAGATGATCATATGACTGATCACTTCTGCATACACGATCTCTCCGTTCTTCCTTGCCTGCTTACGGAGTAGTCGCTGATTACTGCTTTTCCTGCCTGAATGCAGCAGGGCCCTGAGCTCTTCGAGACCATCCGTCATACAAAGATCAGGGGCGGAGAGGCCCATGAATTCTTTTCTCGAGTAACCGTAATGCTTTACTGCAGCATCGTTGGCTTCCAGGAATTTCAATGATACGGCATCGCAAACGCAGATGGGGAGGGGACTTTTATTGAAAAGGTCCCTGTAAAGGTTTTCGGATTCGTGAATACGTTTCTGTGCCTTTTTTCTTTCGGTTATATCCCTGAAATTGGCCACCAGGGCATTGATGCCTGGCACATGCAGGAAATTGGTAGCAATGCCTTCCACCTGTACGGACTTCCCGTTGCGGTGCAGCAGTGTAAGATATATGGTGAATGCTTTTCCAGGTTGTTGCATCAATCCGCCAAGCAGTTGCGTGGCCTCGGGAATGCTGTCAGGATGAATAAAGGAAAAAACATTCTTATTGAGATAATCCTTGCCGGACCAGCCCAGCAGTTTCTTTACTGACGGTGATCCGTAAGTGAATTGTCCCATGGCATTGGCCATCATGATCAGGTCTGCGCTGTTCTCGATAAGTGCACGGAATTTCAGGTCCACCTGTTTCTGTGCTTCTTCTGCCATCACACGTTCGGTTACATCCCTGAAATTACAAACTATGCCCTGGATCTCAGGTTTGGCCAGCAGGTTGGTGACCAGTCCTTCCACATAACCGATGCTGCCATCGGGTCTGAGCGTACGTGTTTGAACTGGCAACGGCTTTCCCGGGCGCTTCAGGGCTTCCAGGAATTTCTTCTCGGCATAGGCCCTGTCTTCTTCTGCGATGAAATGGAAAACATTTGCATTCAGGTATTGCTGCGGCGTTACGCCGAATTGATTCTCGATGGAAGGGCTTCCATAGATCACTTCTCCATCCTTGTTCAGCACGGCAATGATATCCGTACTGTTCTCGATCAATGTTCTGAAATGCGCCTCGCTGGCTTTGATCCGCGCATCATAAGTGATCTTTTCTGTAACATCCAGAGCAAAACAGGAGAGCCCGGTGATCTCATTTCCGTTGCGGATGGGATTGATGGAAATATCGAAAAATGCAGGCTTGTTGTTGAGGATGAATTTTTGCAGCAATCGCTGACTCTTGCCTTTGAAGGCATGCTCGTAGATCTTTTCCCATTCTTTTTTCTTGGTGGGGTCCAGCAATGCCAGGAGGTCCAGCATCTTATCTCCCGGTAACGCATCCACGCCGATCAGCTCCCTGATCTTTTTCCGGAGAGCGGAGTTGAGGATGATGTATTGCATGTTGCGGTCTATACTCCACACCAACCCATCAATATGCTCTACCAGGGCCAGGAGATTGGCTTCCTGGTCCGTGATAAGGCGCTGCTCTTTTGAGGAGCGCGAATTATGACGGGGCTGTCCCTGACCGGTTTTGATCAACGCAGTTCGCATGTTTAATGGTGTAATTGATAAAATGATCAGTAACTGTAATCAAACAGTACATTTAGTTATGAACAGCATCAGTGCTACAATCAGAACTATCAGAGCCGCAGGGGTTAATAAAGGTTTTCAGAACTCCGCCGAGTGGGAGGTTTATATACAGAGCGTATCAAATATAAAAAGAATCGGTCAAATATGGTGATCCTTTACCGGTATTATATGCCGCATAAAAAAGTATCCGGCATACAAAAAAATATAATGTATTGGTCAGCCTTTCTTCGCTCTTTGTACCAGGTAAAGTCCGCCCAGAACCAGTGCCAGACCGGTGACGGTCCAGGCATTAATGGGTTCTTTCATCACTACATTAGCGATCACGTAGCCGAATACCGGACAAAGAAATAACCAGAAGCTTGCTTTCAGGGGATTGTCGCGCAGCAGGAACAACCAGAGCTGAACACCTAATATGGATACCGGAACGGCTAGCCATAATACTGAACCGGAAAATTTGAGGTCCCAGTGGTTCAACGAAGGTTCGTATGTAATTGCGGCTATGGGTAACAGAAAGACACCTCCCAGTAATGTTTGCCATCCGTTGATGGTGAGAATATGCAGGTCACTCCAGTTCTGTTTGGAGAAATACAATACGCCGATGGAATAGCTCAGCATGCTGCAAAATAAAATAGTGAGACCAGTAGGTGTGGCATAACTCGACTGCAACAGCGGGTATGCGGCAATCAATACACCAGCTGTGCAAAGAAAAAGGCTGGTCCAGGTAATAGCTTTGATGCGTTGTTTGAACAGCAACGCACTGGTAAGACTGATCATTACGGGGTTGGTGGCAATGGCCATGGAACCGAGGCCCGGCGATACATTCTTCATTGCCACTACATACAAACCGAGGTAAATGGAAATATTCAGGATACCGTAAATAGCCAATGGCTTCCATTCTGTTCTGGCCGGCATCCTGTTGCCCATGAACAGATGCGTAATTACCAGCATGATGATACCTGCAAAGAAAAAACGGGCAATACAGATCACGAAAGGCTGCGCTGATTGCAGGCCCAGCTTGGTTGCTGTGGCAGCGGAAGCCCAGAGGAATGCAAACAATACGCCTGCCGAAAATAACAAGAATCCTCTCGATTGTGCTTTATTCACCGTAATCTCATGTGCCATTGTCTGTTGTATGTCTTGATAATTGTGGGAAGCAAAATTAAACAAAATACAATGTGATGATAGTGGACCATAAATTTAGGCCTGCCACCGTTACAGGCTATATTTGTTAATTTTTTCTAAACAACTTCCTCCGCGTAGGGGGAAAACGATTTGCTGTTGTCATAGTTTCCAAAACAATCAATTTATGATACGTTCGACGATCCGGATTCTTTCGGTTTTAGTAATCCTGCTCATGCTGGTGATGGTTGGTTTTGCACAACCAAAGAAGTTCACCATCAGTGGTTATGTGCGGGACGCATCCAGTGGAGAGGCTTTGATCAATGCTACCATTTCCATTAACCCGGGAAATGCTACTGTACAGTCTAACTCCTATGGATTCTTCTCCATTTCCCTTATTCCCGGCAAATACACGCTCACGGCCACTTACACAGGCTTTGCGGTAATCAACAGGGAAATTGCGCTTACAGAAAATCAAACACTCGATCTTCAGATGAAATCATCTGCAGGCGAGCTCAGCGAAGTAGTGGTAACTGGTGAGAAAAGATTGAAGCGGACCAATACCGTTGCACTCGGCATCCAGCAGATGAGCATCGGTCAGATCAAAAAGATCCCCGCATTCCTGGGAGAGCCGGACGTTTTGAAAGCGATGCTGACGCTGCCCGGTATCACGTCTGTTGGCGAAGGCGCCAATGGCTTCAACGTGCGTGGTGGCAATGTAGATGAGAACCTCATCATCATGGACGAAGCACCGGTATACAACTCTTCACACATGCTTGGCTTCTTCTCCGTGTTCAATCCAGATGCAGTGAAGAACGTCACCCTTTATAAAGGAGCTTTCCCTGCAGAGTTTGGCGGAAGAACTTCATCGGTGCTCGATATCCGCATGAAAGATGGCAATAATCAGAAACTTGCCGTGAATGGCGGTATCAGCACCATCTTCAGCCGGATCAGCATCGAAGGACCATTGAAGAAAGATGAATCATCGTTCATCATTGCAGGCCGTCGCTCCTACATCGATGTGCTGAGTAAGCCTTTCATGAAGAAAGATAACAGGGACAACCAGTTCTATTTCTACGATCTAACGGGCAAGGCTAACTGGCAACTCAATGATAAGAACACTATTTACCTGAGTGGTTACTACGGAAGGGACGTTTTCTCTTTCAACAACCAGGCATTCATGGACTGGGGTAATATGACCACCACATTGAGATGGAATCATCTTTTCACACAAAAGCTCTTCCTCAACACCAGCGTGTATTATTCCAAATATGATTACAGTCTGAAGTTCAACTCCGAGGCAAAAGACACGAAGCAACAGAGCTACAACTGGAAGTCGGATATCCAGACATATGGCGTGAAGCCTACGCTCACCTGGTATATCAGCAACAAGCACCAGGTTAAGACCGGTCTGAATTTCACTATGTATAATTTCTATCCCGGCAAAGGTGTGATGGTGGATGATGAGAACAAAGCCGAGATCAATCTCGTGCGCAGGTATGGTGTAGAATCTGCTGCATTTGTGGAGGATACCTGGAAAGTGTCTAGAGCATTGTCTGTTCAGGCAGGTGTTCGTTTGAACTATTATGCTTACCTGAGTAATTCTTCTGTGTACCATTACAGGGACACTACGGCCAATATCCGCAAGCCACTGGATTATGAAGAGAAGGTTGGCAACGGTACCGGTTCAAAGAAGAAGATCACCGACTGGACTTATTTCGAGCCACGCGTGAGTGTGCGTTATGAACTGAAGAAAGGAACATTCCTGAAAGCGGGTTATGCCAGGAGCTCACAGTACATGCACCTGCTGAGCAATACGGCATCACCAACTCCTATCGATCTGTACTTCCCCAGCACCAACAATATCGAGCCATCTGTAACAGACCAGGTGAGCGTTGGCGTTGTAACAGTGCCTGAGTTCCTCAACCTGGAATTCTCTGCAGAAGTATTCTACAAGAGAATGAAGAATGTACTGGACTATATCGATAACGCCAACCTGGAATTGAATCCGCAGGTGGAAGCTGATCTCCTTACTGGCAAAGGAAAATCTTATGGTGTGGAACTGGAAGTGAAAAAAGAGACCGGCAAATGGCAGGGATGGGTCAACTATACCTGGAGCAGGTCTTACCGCAAAACCGAAGGTATCAGCAATAACGAATGGTTCCTGAACCGCTACGACAGAACGCATGTGATCAATATGGCTGTTACCCGTGAGCTGAACGACAAGTGGAGTGTGAGCGCCAACTTCAATTACGGATCTGGTACACCTGCTACTTATCCGAACGTGAAGCTGGATATCCAGGGAATTCCCATTCCTTACAACACCACCGGTAAGCGTAATGATTTCAGACTGCCTGCTTATCACAGGCTGGATGTAGCCGCCACCATGAAAGGGCGCCAGGGCAAGAAGCTGAAACAGGAGTGGGTATTCGGTATCTATAACCTGTATGCGCGCCAGAATGCTTACTCCATTTATTTCAGACAGAATGAAGATGATCCGAAGATCAGAGAGGCAATCCGGTTGAGCATCCTCGGTTCCATCATTCCTTCTATCACCTGGAACTTCAAATTCTAAAAAAACATTGTCATGAAGCAATTCATTTTATATATCGTATTTATTCTGTCGGCAGGCGCTTTCACCAGTTGTGAAAAAGTGATCGATCTGGATGTGCCGGCTGGCGATCAGATCCCCTATATCGATGCCTGGATCACCGATAAGCCCGGCGTGCAGCAGATCAAATTCCAGCGTGCAGTTGGTTATCTCGACAATTCAACGCCGCCCGTGATCTCCGATGCGCAAATCAGTGTAACTGATCTTACGCTCAATCAAACTTATGATTTCACATATAACAATGGCGCCTATACGCACGATCCCGGCGCAGGCAACAGCATCGGTGTGATCGGGCACGAATACAAGCTCACCATCAACTGGAAAGGCGAAACATATGAAGCGAAAGACAAGCTGAACCGTGTGCCGCCCATCGATAGTATCACTGTGGAATTCAAGGAAGAGAATGGGGGAGAAGAAGAAGGGTATTATGCCAGGTTCTTTGCAGTTGATCTCAAAGGGGCAATGGACTATTACTGGATCCGCACTTACCGCAATGGGGTGCTGAACCAGAATGTGAATGAAATGTGGAGCGTGGACGGCGCTTATTATGAAGATGCGGATTCCGATGGCTTCAATTTCATAGTTCCGATCAGTGAAGGCATCACTTCCGGAGATAAACCTTATCTGAAGGATGATGAAGTCAAGGTGGTTTTAAGGGGGATCAGCAAGGATGCTTACGGCTTCGTCCGAATGTTGACTGATCAACTGGCCAATGGCGGTTTATTTGCAAAAGTACTGGCCAATGTGCCCACCAATGTGGCAAAACAAAAGGCAGATTCCGAAAAGATAGTAGGCTGGTTCGGCACCGTATCTGAAACGGAGTTGTCTAAAAAAATAGAATAGGTTCTTTTTCAAACACTACTGTTAAACCTTGATCAAGTTATGAAAAGCAAACAATTGTTGACCGGAATGCTGCTGGCAGTTGGCAGCTTTGTGATGGTGAGTTGTCAAAAACTAAAAGGCGATGGCCCTGTTGTAAAGCAGGAACGTACCGTAGATGGTTACACGCGCATTGAAACAAACGTAGACGGTACGGCATATGTAACACAGGAAACCGGTCATAGGCTTACCATTGAAGCCCAACAAAATATCCTGGATGTGATCGAAACGCCGGTGATTGCCGGAAAGCTCATCATCCGGTTCAAAAGAGGAAAGAGAATAGGAAGGCATGATCCGGTAATTGTTCGGGTGAGCGCTCCCGTTATTGAAGAGCTGGGCCTTGAAGGGTCCGGTGATCTGCTGGTAACGAATGATATCAGCACCAATGGGCTAAGCCTGCGTGTAAGCGGATCGGGAGAATTGAAGGCAAAGAATATCCAGGTAGCCAATGAGCTTTATGCCAGTATCAGTGGTTCCGGAAACATGTTTGCTTTGGGAGGTTCATCCGGGTATGCGAAATATGCCATCAGCGGCAGTGGTGGTATAGATATGCTGCCCGTTACAATAAAGAAAGTGGATGCAGATATCAGTGGGTCAGGCAATGTGAGAACAACCGCCACGGAGCTGCTGAACGTAAGAATTTCGGGAAGTGGTAACGTGGTCTACAGTGGCAATCCACAGGTGACCACAAAGATCTCGGGCTCGGGAAATGTGAGCAGAGCCCAGTAATAGCCGCCTGTAAGCCGCACGGGTGGCCGATTTTGAAGCGTTTCAACACCCTGTTCAGATGAGAATCAAATTCAGGCTGATCAATTATTACAGGTTCATCAAAAAGATATTACCCCAATCTGTACTATGGCACAGACATGAATGGGACGACCATGTTACCAGCCGGTACTACGGGATGTATTCGGACCAGAATGGCAAAAAGAAGGACCAATATTATCTCGAGATCAACCAGGTGGTGTATAGTCTGCATTCCGTGGAAGACCTCGTAAACCTGGACCATGAATTATTTATGAACCGGCTGACAAAGGGCGGCAGCGTGCAGACTTCTGCCGCCCTTCCCAGGGAACAAAACTATTGTTCCATTTGCACGCATAAAGATGGCTGCCCGCTGATGAAGAAGCCTTATGCCGAGCGTAGCCGGCAATGTCTTTTCATTCCCCTGGTATACATGCTGCCGGCCTGCAAGATGGAAGTGGAAAACCTGCGTCCCGCCAACTCAAGGCTGATCACCGAAATGGTGATGCAGAGCCTGTACGCGGAACGCCTGCCGGAAACCATACTGGAGCTGCTTTCTCCAATGCAGGTTTACCAGCACACATTTACGTTTGCTCAATTGCAGTAATACCGTACCTTTCTTCCAGATAATACACTGCAAAAATGAAAAAGTATTTCTGGTCAGTAGCATTCATCTTGTTGGCAACTCTTCGTCTAACAGCGCAGGATATACGAATCGCATCATATAACCTGCGCTATGCCAACAGGACTGACAGCGGTAATCTCTGGGAGGACCGCCTTCCTGTAATCAGCCGGCTCATTCAGTTCCACCAGTTCGAAGTCTTTGGCACCCAGGAAGGTTTGCGTCATCAGCTGGATTCACTTTCATCTCAACTTCCGGGCTATGCCTGGTATGGGAAAGGCAGGGACGATGGTGATGCCAAAGGCGAACACTCCGCTATTTTCTATAAAACTGAAATTTTCGATCTGCTGGATAAAGGCGATTTCTGGTTGTCTGAAACACCCGAAAAACCTGGACCCGGCTGGGATGCCCGATTGAACAGGATCTGCTCCTGGATAAAACTGAAGCATAAAAAATCAAAAAAGACATTCTTCGTTTTCAATGCACACTATGATCACCAGGGTGTGAAAGCCCGCGTGAACAGCAGCCTGCTGATCCTGGAGAAGATCAAAACCATTGCCGGCAAAAGTCCGGCAATGCTCACAGGCGATTTCAATGGCGACCACCTCAGCGAATGGTATCAATCCATCGCCAGCTCTGGCTGGCTGAAAGATACCTACAACCTGGCAGGTCATCCCTATGCTCCCAATGGCTCCTTCAATAATTTCGGAAAAGGAAAAATGAACGATAAGATCATCGATCATATTTTCATTACAGCGCCGTTCAAAGCATTGAGCTGGGGAGTTCTTACGGATACCTATTACGGAAAATTCCCTTCCGATCACTTTCCAATCCTTTCTGTAGTAAAGCTTTGAGTCTGCGCCTGGGTGGGCACGCTGTTTGTGCAGGTTACTGTATAAACTCTTTTTTATGGCAAGCTTTAATCTCAAACCCGGTACAAACTGGGATGAAGTGAAAGAAAGGATCAAGGAGCGAAACATTTATCTCACAGATGAAGACCTGTTCCTTGAACCAGGGAAAGAAGATGTTCTATTGAAACGATTAGCAGAAAAAATGGACAGGACACCCGAGCAGGTGAGGGTGTATATTGAAAGCGTTTCGCATAATAAGGATGCGGCTTCGTAGCATCATTACTGAACAGCTTTTTCTTCCGAATATCGATATTCTTTCAACCTGAATATCTCTGCCAGCAGTTCATAACTCCTGGTCCTGTCTTCTGCATGTTCCGTAAAAGTGGACACCACAATTTCGTTCACGCCAAAGCTGGCGGCCAGTTCTTCGAATTTGTCTTTTACCACATCAGGCGTTCCAACTATCGTGCGCTGCCTGTTGAACAGAACGCGCTGCCATTCCGCCATCGTGTATTGGTAGGCTTTAGCTACTTCGAAAGTAGGCTGCTCATCGAATCTTCCTTTTTCGAAGCTCAGTAACCGGTAGTCCATTACGGCCCTCACTTCGTTCACCTTTTCAATGTCATCCGATACAAATGCGAACACGCCTACGTTTCCGAGTGGGGCAGACAATTCATCGGATGGTACGAACCGTTGACGGTATGCTTCCATGGCCTGCGGCCCACCGATGGGATTGATGAATTGTGCGTATGATAAGGCCAGACCAAAATGAGCGGCCAGGTAAGCGCTCTCACCGCTGGATGTAAGCATCCAGATCTCCGGTTTTGTTTCGATGAAAGGCATCGCCTTCACTTTGCCTTCTGCATTGCCGGGTATTGGCTTATCGGCCAGCATGGCCTGCAGCGTGCTGATCTGTTGCACATATTCCTGAGGATCGAAAGTATTGGTGGGATTCAGCAGTTGTGCTGTAAGCCTGTCGCCGCCCGGTGCGCGGCCGATGCCGAGATCGATGCGGCCTGGGTAGAGCGCTTCCAGCAATCTGAAGTTCTCGGCAACTTTAAGTGTACTGTGATTGGGCAACATGATACCACCCGATCCGAAGCGGATCTGTTTCGTTTCGGCACCCAGCCTGGCGATCAGCACTTCAGGAGCCGATCCTGCGAGCGTGCCGGTATTATGATGTTCAGAAACCCAGTAGCGGGTATATCCGAGCCTGTCAGCCAGTTTTGCCAACTCCACTGATTCCCGGAGTGCTTCCACAGGATTGCTTCCCTTCCGGACCGGCGTCTGGTCCAGTATACTTAATTGCAACTGCATAATGAAGATAACAGTCGCGGACCTCAGAAAGTTCAGGCGGCAATGGGTTGTTTGCGCCTGCTGCTTGTCATAAGTATAGAAAGAGCCAATAAAGCGAGTGCCGACATCATGCCTGTCATTGGTATGGGTGTGGAATTATTGAAGAGGCTTACCATGAATGCACCCAGTGATCCGATGCCCATCTGCAATGCACCCATCAGTGCGGAGGCGCTACCTGCATTGCGGGTGAAGGGTTGCATGCATAGCGCCGATGTATTCGGCAAAACAAATCCAACGCAGGTGAGAAAGAGGAACAAAAATGCGATGATGCCGGTGAGACCGATCAGTCCGTAATATGCAGAGAGAAACATCGCAATGCCGATCAATGACTGTGTGATCATAGCCGTTCGCACGATCTGTTTGCTGGTGAAATATTTCAACATGAAACGATTGGCCTGTGTGCCGCCGATCACACCGGATGCCAGTAATGCAAAGATCCATCCGTAAGTTTTTTCAGAAACTTTGTACAGCTCCATGAAGATGGAAGGCGAAACGGAAATATATGCGAACAGACCGGAGAAGGCCACTGAACCTGAGATGGCATAAGTGAAGAACTGCGGATTCCTGATCACCTGCCAGTAATTGCTCAGGATGGATGCAGGTTTCAAAGAATAATTGGGGTCGGGCCTGCTGCTTTCAGGCAGTCCGAAGCGGATGGCGAAGATGATGAGCAGCGCTATCACAGCCAATGCTATGAATACAGAAGGCCAGCCCCATGCTGCGATCATATAACCGCCTGCTGTAGGCGCAATGAGTGGAGAAGTGCTCAGCACCAGCATGAGTGCGGAAAAGACTTTTGCATTGTCTTCGACGGGAAAGAGATCGCGCACCATGGCATTGGCAGCCACTGCTGCAGCGCAGGCTCCGAATGCCTGAACAAAACGAAGCGCTACCAATGTTTCCAGCGAGCCGGCCATTACGCAGGCTACAGAGCTGATGATATAAAGGAGCAGTCCAATATACAAAGGTCTCTTGCGGCCGAACCGGTCCATCAGCGGACCATAGATCAGTTGTGCAAAACATACGCCGATGAAGAAACTGCTCAGGGAAAGCGCAACATCGGTAACAGTGGTATGCAGTGCGCCGGCGATTGCCTTGAAGCCAGGCAGGTACATATCTATGGAAAACGGCACTAATGCCGTTAGCGTTCCCAGAATCAGGATGGTAAGAAGATATCTTTTGCTGCTCATAAACATTGCCGCTTTCAGGATTTTGGTCAGGGCGCGGGCAAGGAATAACAGCAGCTAAGAAAAATGGTTCAGATTTTCTTCAGGAAGTCCGGATCAATACAATTTAACCTTATACCTGTATGAACCGTTATAATATTCTTTCATTTTAAGTACTTCCCTGCTTTGTTGACTGATCCAGAAAGTAGCGTAAGCGCCATTGCCATAATTGATATGGAGTTTCCAGCATTTGATGCTGACTTCTTTGTTCAGCGGCAGGTTGTCCTCTCCGGAGATCTCATATAAATAATAAGCGGGTTGCGGGCTGTTCGGGTCCATGAAAGCAATAGCAAATTTTTGACCAATGCGATTGATCGGAAGTGTGGAGAAAGTTTCCATATCCCATTCCCAGTTGAGTACAGACGGGTTGAGTGGGACCTTCAATGTTTTGTTCACCCTGTTATTGGCTACAGTGCTGTCTGGGATCATGAAGCCATTGGTGAATTTATATCCGGCAAATGCATAGCCTTTGAAGAGGGCGATCTCAGAAATAGGCGCCAGTGTTTTGCGATCGGCCACTGCTTTCACATGACGGAAGAAAGATTCATTGTGAAACCATTTCCATTCGAACATCACAATGGGTTGTGGATTGCCTGGCAGAGCGCCAAAGGAAACGGACCTTTCCCAAACATCGGCGGTGCTGGTGATGCCGGTCATGCTGTCTACATTGTACACGAGATAGCGGGCTGTACCTTCTGTCAAACGTTCGGTTTGCAGGCGGTTGTTGCCGGCGTTGATGGTATCGATCTGGGCCTGTGCGGTGAAACCGGTAGTCAGGAAGATCAGGGGTAAAAGAATTCTCATGAAGTAGTTTTATGCTAAATTAAAGTTCGCTTTCAACTCCTTCATGAGAATTTTTGTGAATGGAAGAAAAGATGGTCATCAGAAACTTGCCCTTCGGGATGATCTCATTCGATCCATCATTTCTTTCTGCGAATTTTCTACTTCTTTGTCGTATTCCGCTTTGGATACACGCTTACCGGTTTTCGGCTCTTTGATATCGGCGGTCTTCACTGTTTCTGAGATCTCAACAGCCCTGGTAACGCTGACGCCGTTGCGGGAATCGTATTCAAGGATAAGTCCCGGGAGTTCACCCTGGAATTCCGGTCCGGCAGGGACAGGGATGGCAGGAGCAAACCAGGCAGTAACACTGATGGTATCCCATTTTTCAGTGCGTTTGAATTCTCCGTCCTGCATCTGCATATTGAAGGATTTCACCGGCGTTTGCGTAATGGCTTTCTGGCAGGTATAACCGAGAATGGTTTTGGATTCTCCTGTCAGTTTCCAGGTATGTTTGGTGATACTGTCCTCTACCAGGAATTTTTTTCCGACGGCTTCGCGCTGATCAACTCTTCTGCCGGCGGGGAAATTGTGCCAGATGGTAGATTCGGGCATGAAGGCTGAAACCATGCGCACGTTACCGGCCATTCCCCCACCCATTCCCGGAACGGCCATTTCCGCTTCAGGACGCTCATCCGATTCGATTGACCTGCGCAGTGATTGATCGGCAGTGAAAAGCAGTTCCCATTTCAGGGTCCGGTCCGGCCGGGTGAAAGTCTGCGTATTGCCATTGATGGTAACTTTTGATTCGCCGCCTTTGATCAATTGTTCGTATACCACCCGCCCCTGCTTCAGCGGTTTATTGTTCTGCGCCGATGCGCCATTGTTCAACAATATGGCCAGCATGGCAATGGCAGGAAATGCATATTTGATCATGTGATGTCTGTTTGTTCCATCAAAGCTATCATACAGGGCTTCGCTTTCAGGTTAATGATGATGGGTTTAATGTTAATTAAGGTTAATGCTTTTCCTTGTGGTTAATGGGAAACTTTACATTTGTACAAGATGACCGGCAAGCGTATTAATATTCCAGCGATTCTGATGGTGATGGCCATCCTCGCGATCATTGCCTTCCAGGCATACTGGATGTATAAGAATTATGAGGAAGAAGAAAAGACGCTCCAGATCCGTAGTGCCGCTATTTTCCGTAATGTGGCCTATAAGATGCAGGCGGAAAAGTTGAACGAGGATACCAGTTTTACGATCTGGACTACAACCCGCCCACCAAATGCCGGCACAAAAGCTCTTCCAGCCAAAACCATATTGCCTTTGCGCAGGTTCCGGGATACGGCTGACAGATCAATGCCAGATTCCCGGGGCAGGATCTTCATCAACGCTTTTCCTGCTGCTGCTGATTCCCATCCGGACTTTCGCAATACCATGCCGCTTGATTCACTCAAAATTGACCAGGTCAGGTCTATCGATTTTCAGAGAAGAGCCGCATTTTCCAGGGTCAGGGAAACAAGAACAGACTCAGGAATTACTATCACTGTCAATAATAACTCTGATGCGTCACCCAGATTAATGCCTGTTGAAAAACTGCATGGCAGGATCAGTTCAATTAATATCAAGACCAATGGACCAGAGAGGGTGGTCACAGGCATTACCGATAGGGCGATGCCAGCAAAAATGAATGTAAGAACCAATGGAAAGGATACAGTTTTCGAATACCTTGTGTTATCGCGATTAATGGAAGACGGCAGTTTTCAAAGTCTGTTACACAGGGCGGATTCCATATCTGACACACTCAGCCTGGATGAGCTGGACAAAAGTTTCCGTGATGCTTTGCTTAAAGAGTCGATGAAACTGGATTTCACCATCGAAAAAGATTCTCTGAGCCTGTATGCGCCTAATGCTACCATCGATCCCACCCGCACCAACGAACTGATGATGGGTTACACCAGCACCTATTTTCTCAGGTACCATTTGCAGAACAGTTTTCAATACATCACCAGGAAATTATCGCCGCAGATAGGATTGTCGTTGCTCCTCATTGCACTGACCAGCTTTACTTTCGTGTTGCTCTATCGCAACTTGATGAAGCAACGAAGACTAACCCAGTTCAAGAACGACCTCATCAGCAATATCACGCATGAGTTGAAAACGCCCATTGCTACGGTGAGTGTGGCCATCGAAGCGTTGAAGAGTTTCCATGCCATGGATGATCCCCGCCGCACGGAAGAATACCTCGATATCTCCAATAGCGAGCTGCAAAGACTTTCATTGCTTGTAGACAAAGTACTTCGACTTTCCATGTTTGAAAAGCAGCAGGTAGAATTAAGAAAAGAAAGGTTCGATCTCAGGCAGTTGACGGAGGAAGTGATGTTCAGCATGCGGCTACAGTTCGAGAAAGTAAAAGCTGACGTGCAGTTACAAGCGGAAGGAGAAGATCTCAGCATCGAAGCTGATCGCTTGCATACCACCAGCGTGATCTTCAACCTGCTCGACAATGCACTGAAGTATAGCAAAGAAAATCCTTTAATAAGGATTAGCATTAGCCGTAATGAAAACGGGGTGCAGTTCACCGTTTCAGATAATGGCATAGGAATTCCTGCTGCTTACCGTAAAAAAGTATTCGACAAATTTTTCCGGGTGCCTTCCGGCGATACGCATAATGTGAAGGGATATGGGCTGGGCCTGAGCTATGTGGCCTATGTAGTGGAGCGCCACAAGGGAAAGATAGAAGTATTGAGCGAGCCCGGGCAGGGCAGCAGTTTCATCATTCAATTACCCGACCCCATATGAGTTCCGGCACAATCCTGTATGTAGAAGATGAATTGTTCCTGGGCAAGATCGTAAAGGAAAGCCTGGAGAGCAGGGGCTACCATGTGATCATGGAAAGCGATGGTGCGCAGGTGGTGGCTCAATTCTGCCAATGCAATCCCGATGTATGCGTGCTGGACGTAATGCTGCCCGGCGTTGATGGCTTCACGCTGGCTACAGAGATCAGGCAGTTCAACGAAAATATTCCTATCATTTTCCTTACGGCCAAAACGCAGACCGCTGACCTGGTGAAAGGCTTCTCTGTTGGCGGTAATGATTATATCCGAAAGCCTTTCAGCATGGAAGAGTTGATTGTCCGTATTGAAAATGTGCTGAAAGGAAAGAGGTCCGCAAAAGTAAATGAGGAGGCTATTGAAACAGTTAATATCGGAAAGTACAGTTTTCATTTCATCCGGCAGACGCTTACTGCGGGTACAGATGAACGTAAGCTCAGTTTCCGTGAGAGCGAGTTGCTTCGTTTATTGTATGCGCACCGGGATCGCATTATAGATCGAAAGGAAATACTGAATCTCCTGTGGGGAAATGATTCTTTCTTCAATTCCAGGAACCTGGATGTATATATTACCAAGCTGCGCAGTTACCTGCGCGAAGATGAGCGGCTGAGCATCATTACCATCAAGGGCGTTGGATACCGGTTTGCAGTGGGCGGCTAGATCTTTGCCAGAAATACATCAGTGTAAAGCTGGGAATGAAATCCAGTCCGGGCATCAGTTCTTCGATGAAATTGAAAAGTCCGCCGAAAGCGCCTTTCCAACCGCCGAATAACCTGAAGAAGATAAAGGCTGAAACAGGAGCCCAGATAATATCCGCAAATTCTCCGAGGCCGGGGATGGCATAACTCATAAAGCCAATTAAGTCCATTAACAAACAGATGGCCAAAGAAGGCTGACCAGGTCGGTTCATGCTGAATCTTTTGGTGATAAGACGCAATTAGTATGCCTGGCGTTGCAGGGTGCGGCAGCTGGAGCTGGGTGTGGCAGCTGGAGCAGGGTGTGGCAGTCGCTCGCCTCCGGCGAGTGACTTCTACTTGTTCGCCTCCGGCGAACCCTGCGTCGCCGGAGGCGACTAAATAAAAGTCACTCGCCGGAGGCGAGCGACTGCCAACTCTCCGACCTTCTAGTCAGCACTCTGAAAATTCAACTAACCAATTCCTGTCTTTTTAACATTTCGGTGAGTTCTTCTATCTGGAATGGTTTGGCAAGGTAATCGTCCATGCCATTGCGGAGACAATTCTCTTTATCGCCTTCCATGGCATCAGCGGTGAGGGCGATGATCGGAATATGTTGATTGGGGCCCGGCATGCTGCGGATATGCCTGGTTGTTGCGTAGCCGTCCATTTCCGGCATGTTCACATCCATGAAGATCAGGGCCGGGCTTGTTTGCTGCAGCAGGTTGATGGCTTCCCTGCCATTTTTTGCCTGTAAAACTTTAAAGCCCATTCTGCCGAGGATCTCACTGATAAGCATCATGTTCACCGGTTCGTCTTCCACCACCAGGATGGCTGCGCCATTGCCTTTTTGCAATTTGTTTTCTTTCTTCGGTGCGGTTGTAGTCTTTTCCTGGGTGGTGTTGAAAATAGAGCAGAGCAGTTCGTGCAGCTCATGCATTTTTACCGGTTTGGTAAGGAAACGATGAATGCCCAGCGCTGTAGCTGCTTCCTGGTGTTCGTTCTTTTCAATGCTGGATAACATGAGTATCGTTGGCTGGCTCAGTTCTCCCAGGCGCTTGCGCATTTCCTGTACCAGTTGAATGCCGTTCATTTCGGGCATATGATGGTCTGTGATGATGAGGTCAAGTGGTTCATTGTTCTGTTGAACACGGTCCAGTACTTCGAGCGCTTCGCGGGCGCCGGACGCTGTTTCAGAACTGATATTGAAATGACGAAGGATCTCCTGCATCAGCCACCGGTTGGTGCTGTTATCATCTATCACCAGCACTTTGCGGAGCGGTGGTTTTTCTTCTCCGGCCGAATGGGGTACCTCATCCGCTACTTCCATCGGAAGCGTAAGACTGAATGTACTGCCTTTGCCCAGCTCACTGGCTACTGTGATGGCGCCGCCCATCATTTCTGCAAGACTTTTGGAAATGGTGAGACCGAGCCCTGTTCCGCCGTAGTTGCGGGTGGTGGCCACATCTGCCTGCGTGAAGCTATCGAAGATGCGAGCCAGTTGTTGAGGCGAAATGCCGATACCAGTATCCTGTACAGAGAGTACCACATCCATGATCCTTTTTTCATTTTCCAGGTGAATGCCTCTTCCTACGATCAAAGAAATAAAGATCTCACCTGCAGGAGTGAACTTGATGGCATTGCCCAACAGGTTCACCAGTATCTGACGGATACGGGTGGGGTCTCCCACAAATTGTGAAGGTAGTTCCGGATCGATATGACAGATCACTTCAAGTTTTTTCTCGTGGGCTTTCACCGTGAGAATGTCTACAGATTCCTGTACCAGCGTATCCAGCGGGAATTGAATATGATCGATCTGCAGTTTACCTGCTTCTATTTTGGAGAATTCGAGGATATCATTGATAATCTCCAGCAGGCCGTAGGCTGATTTCTTTACGTTGGAAAGATATTCGTACTGCACAGTTTGCAGGTTGGTGGTGAGCACCAGGTCCGTGAATCCGATGATGCCGTTCATGGGAGTACGCAGTTCATGGCTCATATTGGCCATGAAATTACTTTTGGCCAGGCTGGCCGATTCCGCCAGGTTCCGGGCTTCGATCAGCTCCTTCTCCATCTGTTTACGTTCAACCGCAGCCGTTAGAGTTGTACTGAAGAACTCCAGTGCGGAGACCTCTGCATCGCTCCAACTTTTCTTTACCTGGTTATTCCTGAAAACGGCAAAGCCCCAGAAGAACTGCTGATTGAAGATTGGGATCACGGCAATACTCTGCACTCCTTCCGAATGATAATATTCCCTGATGCGTTCACTCACGATATTGGACACGTTGCCGTGGTACACTTTTCTATTTTGTAAAGCGATGAAAACAGGAGAGTCAGGGTAAAGTGTTGTGGATTCGGCTGGATTACGATGCTGGATCACATCGTCCATATTCCTTTTCCAGGTGAGCAGGCGGGTGCATTTCCATTCATTGGTTTCACGTTGTTGTTCATTGGTGAATACTTCCACATGGTCCACCAGCAAGTCTTCGCCCAATCTTTTCATCGCATCTCCCATCGCAGCTTCCAGGTTGGCATTGCTGAGGAGCAGATGAGAGGCGGAAGCCAGGGAGCGGCGCAGCTTCTCGTCCTGCAATAACTTTTCACTGGCTTCCTTGAGTTCTGAAATATCGTGAGCATAGCCCAGGATCCCGGTGACCCTCTTTTTGTCAGCGTCCAGCACGGGTACTTTTACAACGCTCATGGTGATGCGACGCCCATTGAGCATATAGGATTCTTCGATCACCATTTTGCTCTTGCCTGTTTGCAGCACCTGTGCGTCGTCTTCATGGAAACCGTGAATGCCTTTTTCCTTGTTGCCCATCACGGCTTCTTCGGGGAAGCCAACTTCGATATCGGTTTTGCCGATAAAGTCTTCAGGCAATTTGTTCAATGCATTGGCAAAGCCCTGGTTCACCAGGCGGAATTTGAAATCATTGTCTTTGATGAAGATCCAGTCCGGCGTTGAATCGATTACGGTGCGGAGTAGTTCCTTGTTCTGTTTCACTTCGTCTTCATAGATCTTACGCTCAGTGATATCGCGGGAGGTAGAGATCACGCCGGTAACCTTACCATTCTCCCTGATGGGTTTTACGATGCTTTCCAGCCAGGTGTAAGTTCCCTGCCTGGTGCGCATGCGATAGCGAACAATGAGATTATCACGGGTATTGAATGCGTCCAAATACTGACTGGTGGGGGCGAATTTGTGAATGTCTTCCGGGTGAAGGAATTCCAGCACGGTTCGCCCTTCGATCTCTTCCGGCGTATAGCCAAGGATCTTTTTCACTGACGGAGAGATATATACGAATTCGCTGTTGGGTTTGTGCTCAGAGATGATATCATCCGAGTATTCGGCCAGTAGCCGGAATCTTTTTTCTTTCAGGGCCAGTTCTGTTTCGGCATTCTTGAGGTCTGTGATATCCCTGGCGATGCCGAAGCCTTCGTTCTCGTTCATGATCCTGGCCCGGACGAAGATATGCGCGATGCTGCCATTCCTTCTTCTGATGGGATGATCGAAGCTGGCCTCAAAATCAGGATTGTGGCGGTTCTCCATGGCCAGGATGAGCATCTCTTTGAGCTTGACATGTGTGTCTGGCGGAACATAGCGTTGCATATAAGTGGAGAACACCATACTGGTTTCTTTGGGTTCTTCGCCCAGCAGGCTCATGAATTCTTTGCTGAGGGTTACTTCACTGCTGAGGAGGTTGAGCTTCCAGCTTCCCATCCAGCCAAAGTTGAGGGCATAGGAGAGTGAATTGAGGTCTTTTTCCTGGAGTGCTTTTGCGATCAGTTGGTTGCGGGCGGCAACAAAAAGATCGAGCATGATAATGATGAGACAGCAAAGGGTCCCCATCAGCCATAGCAGGTATGCATAGCCGTGAGAGGGCGGATCGAAGATCATTTTCCACAGGAAAATGCAAAGCATCAGGACGGCCAGGATGGCCAATCCAACACGCAGCGGTTTACGGGTGGGGGAAATGGGCAAGCGTGTTGACATAAGCGTTATGGTTTATGCGCAACCAAACACAAGCCTTAACCGGAAGAAGAGTATACTCAGGGTGTGCCCAGTCGCTCGCCTCTGGCGAGTGACCTCTATTTGTTCGCCTCCGGCGAACACCGCGTCGCCGGAGGCGACTAAATACAAGTCACTCGCCAGAGGCGAGCGACTGGGCAACACCCTGCTTTAATAATTGATCACCTGTTCTTCGATCACAGCCGGCATTTCCCTGAACTGGTATTTCTGGGTGCGCAGCTGTGGGGTGAAGCCAGCTTCAGTAATAGCTTCCTGGATGCTCCTGTACGTAAAACGGTGAGGGGCACCCGCTGCACTCACTACATTCTCTTCCAGCATGATGCTGCCGAAGTCATTGGCGCCGGCATGCAGGCAGATCTGTGCGGTTTTTTTACCAACAGTCAGCCAGGATGCCTGGATGTTTTTCACGTTGGGCAGCATGATCCGGCTGATCGCGATCATGCGGATATATTCATCAGGAGTGGTGAGGTTCTGCACACCGCGGATGCGGGTGAGGAGTGTGTCAACATCCTGGAATGTCCAGGGAATGAAAGCCAGGAAGCCATTGGCATGTTCCGGCTTACGGGATTGCACTTCACGGATCTTCACCAGGTGCTCGAATCTTTCACGAACGGTTTCCACATGACCGAACATCATGGTGCCGGAAGTGGTGATGTCCAGCTGATGTGCCTCCGCCATGATATCGAGCCATTCCTGTGCGCCGCATTTTCCTTTGGAGATGAGGCGGCGGACACGGTCTACCAGGATCTCCGCACCGGCGCCGGGAAGGCTGTCCATCCCTGCTTCTTTCAATGCGCTGAGTACTTCGCGGTGTGTGGATTTTTCCAGCTTGGTGATATGCGCCACTTCGGGTGGCCCGAGTGTATGCAATTTGATATTGGGATAGAGTTGCTTCAGTTGTTTGAAGAGATCAACATAGAACTGAAGGCCAAGACCGGGATGGTGCCCACCCTGCAGCAGCAACTGGTCGCCGCCCCAGCGGATGGTTTCTTCGATCTTCTTTTTATAGGTTTCGATATCTGTAATGTACGCTTCAGCGTGACCGGGAATGCGATAGAAATTACAGAATTTGCAATTGGCGATACAAACATTGGTAGTATTCACGTTGCGGTCTATCTGCCAGGTCACTTTACCGTGCGGCACCTGTTTCTTACGGAGCTCATCCGCTACGAACATCAGCTCTGACAAGGGCGATTCTTCAAACAGCATCATTCCTTCTTCAATGGTCAGAAACTCAAAGTTCAGGGCCTTCTGATACAAATCTTGTAGGTGCATAGGAACTATTGAGCCACAAAAATACGCAATCGGCCCCGTATTTATTTTATATCATCGGTAAGGCTTTGTAACCTAAAATCTATTAACTTACTATTGAATGTCAAAATACAGGACAGCCTTGCGTGTTATATGTACACTGAAGTCTGCCGTTCGTTGATAAAACAGTGAGCATTCCGGGGAAATGTATTAAACTAGCTGCATGCGACGCCTTGCCATTTTTCTGTTCCTAATAACCCTTATCAGGCCATTGCTTCCTGCACAGGAGATCATTTCCGGACCTCCGGCTGAAGAGATCGCCCACTTCCCTTTCCGTTTGCTTACGGGCGGTATCATCACCCTCAAAGCGAAAGTGGGCCATTATCCTGACACACTCAATTTCATTCTCGACACCGGCAGTGGCGGCATCTCCCTCGATTCCTCCACCGTAGACTCCCTCAAGATAAACGCAACGCTGAGTGACCGCACCATCCGCGGCATTGCCGGCATCCGCCGCGTAAAATTCGTTTACAATCAAACCCTGCACCTGCCCGGACTGGATGTAGACAGTCTCAACTTTCACGTTAATGATTATACGGTGCTCACCAGCGCCTATGGTGAAAAGATCGATGGCATCATCGGTTACAGTTTCCTCAGCCGCTATATTGTGAAGATCGATTACGACAGCTCGATGATCCATGTTCTCACCAAAGGCACCATCAAATATCCGAAGGGCGGATTTTTATTGAAGACACTGCTGGTGAATATTCCTATCATGCAAACTGAAATACGAGATCAAAGAGATATCACATCACGTTTCTATTTCGATACCGGCGCTGGCATGTGCCTGTTACTGAGCTCCGATTTTGTTGCAGACAGTTCCCTGATCAAACCGCGCAGGCGATGGTACGCCACTCAGGCAGAAGGGCTGGGTGGTAAAGCCCCGATGCGGCAAGGCGTGATCAAACAGGTAAAGCTCGGCCCTTACAAATTCAGGAATGTACCCACCTATATCTTCGAGGATGAATTCAATGTTACATCTTATCCTTACCTGGGTGGACTGATCGGTAACGATCTTCTCCGGCGCTTCAACCTCATCATCAACTACGAACGCCGCGATATTTACATGACGCCCAATTCCCACTTCAAAGACATATTCGATTATTCTTATACCGGGCTTGGCATGTACCTGGTAGACGGGGAGATCGAGATCGTTGATATCATGCCGGGATCGCCCGCTGAACAGGCCGGCTTCCAGTCCGGGGATATCGTACTGGCCGTTGGCAATAATTTCAGCAAGAATATCCAGGCCTACAAAAATCTTCTGCAATCGCCCGGTGAAAAGCTGAAAGTGCTGGTACTGCGGGACCAGGGCCCGGTTGTACTCACTCTCAAGGTAAAAAATATCCTCACCGGAAGGTAATATCGAAGCTTTTCGAACAATAGGAGGTTCAAAATTGTACTTTGTGTCGTTAATTTGCTGTCCGCATAAAGGAAAATGACACATGATACAATTTGAAAAATTCACGCTCCCCAATGGTTTACGCGTGATCGTACATGAAGACCATACCACGCCTATGGCCGTTGTGAATATTATGTACGATGTGGGCGCCAGGGATGAAGACCCCAATAAAACCGGATTTGCTCACCTGTTCGAGCACCTGATGTTCGGCGGCTCCATCAACATAGAAGATTATGAAACGCCCCTCCAGATGGCAGGCGGCGAAAACAATGCCTATACCAGCAACGATCTTACCAACTACTACGTGCAATTACCGGCAGAGAATGTGGAAACCGCATTCTGGCTGGAAAGCGATCGGATGCTCTCCCTCGCTTTCAGCGAAAAAAGCCTGGAAGTACAACGGAAAGTAGTAAGCGAAGAGTTCAAAGAGCATTATATCAATAAGCCTTATGGCGATGTCTGGTTCAAGCTCCGCGAAATGGCTTACAAAGTGCATCCTTACCGCTGGCTCACCATCGGAAAGGAACTCTCTCATATCGAGAACGCCACACTCGCTGATGTGAAAGCATTCTTTGCAGAACATTACAATCCTTCCAATGCCATTATGGTAGTGGGCGGACATGTAAACACCGCACAGGTGCGCGAGCTCACGGAGAAATGGTTCGGCGATATCCCTGCCGGAAAGAAATGGGAGCGTCATACTCCTGAAGAGCCGGTACAGACTGCACCCCGCAGGGAAATTGTGTATGCCGATGTGCCGCTGGATGCGCTGTACAAGGTATACCATATGGATAACCGTCTTAGTCATGGTTACTATGTAGCCGATCTCATCACTGAAGTGATGGGTGGCGGCGGATCTTCCCGTTTGTTCCAGAGCCTGGTGAAAGAAAAGAAACTGTTCAGCAATATCGAATGCTATCATTTCGGGACTGTTGATAAGGGCCTGCTCACCATCGAGGGAAAACTGGTGAAAGGCGTGAAGATGGAAGAGGCGGAGGCCGCCATCGAAGAAGAGCTGGAGAAGCTCAAACGCGAAGGCATATCCGAAAAAGAGCTCACCAAGGTGAAGAATAAAACAGAGTCTGCCATCGCGTTCGAAGACATGAGTGTGATGACGCGCTGTAACAATCTCGCTTTCTATGAGCTGCTGGGAGACGCCTCGCTTTTCAACAGCGACCGTGAAAAGTATTTTTCAGTTACCGTGGAAGATGTACTCAACTACAGCCGCAAGTACTTTGATGTGAACAACAGTTGTACCCTTTGTTATTACAGTAAACAGTAATTATGCCCAACAGAACTATCGCTCCTCCTATAAAAGATGCAGTTGACTTTGAATTGGCGCTGCCCCGCTGCGATCATCATGTACTCAGTAATGGCGTTGAAGTGTACGCGCTCAATATGGGCAGTGAGGACACGCTCCAGATCAACTGGGTGTTCTATGCCGGCGCCTGGTACGAAAAAAAGAAAGCCCTGGCTGCCGCCACCAACTTCCTCATGAAGAATGGCACATCCGGCCGCACCGCTTTCGAGATCAATGAACATTTCGATTACTACGGCGCATATGTGAACCGTAGTTGTTACTCGGAAACTTCTGAAGTAACCCTGCACTGCCTTAACAAGCATGTGCATGCGCTGATCCCCGTGATTGCAGAAATGTTCACCGATGCTACTTTTCCTGAAGAGGAGATCGCCATCTACAAACAGAACTCGCTGCAACGTCTTAAAGTGAATTTGCAGAAAAGTGAATTTGTAGCTGGCCGGCTCATCGACTCCTATCTTTTCGGTGAGAAACATCCTTACGGGAAATACAACAATGCAGAAGATTATGAAGCCCTCACCCGGGAAGACCTGGTGGGCTTCTATGAAGAATATTACCGCAAAGGCCGCATGGTGATCTTTGCTGCCGGCAAACTGCCGGAGAATATGATCGCCGAACTTGAAAAATATTTCGGCAGTCTTCCTGTTCGCAAACACCGCGAAACAGTCGTGGGCGTGCAACACAAGATAGAACCGGCCACACAGAAGAAGTACAGGATCATGAACGATCCCAATGGTGTGCAGGCCGCCATACGTTTACTGCGTCCATTCCCGAACCGTCACCACCCGGATTTTCAAAAAGCGCAGGTGCTCAACAATGTGCTTGGTGGTTTCTTCGGATCGAGATTGATGGGTAATATCCGGGAAGACAAAGGCTATACCTACGGCATCTACAGTTATCTCCTCAACTTCGTGCACGAAAGCGGCTGGATGATCACCACCGAAGCCGGTAGGGATGTGGCGGAAGAGACCGTGAAAGAGATCTACAATGAAATGGCCCTGCTCCGCGAAGAAGAAGTGGACGAAGAAGAACTGATGATGACCCGCAATTTCATCATCGGAACAGTGCTGGGCGACCTGGATGGCCCGTTCCAGGTGATCGGTCGCTGGAAGAATATGATCCTGAACGGTGTTGATGAAGCCTATTTTTACCAGAGCCTGCAGGTAGTGCGCAGCATTACCGCAAAAGAGTTGCAGGACCTGGCCAATACCTACCTGCAGCCCGACGATTTTTACGAACTGGTTGTGATCTAAAAAGCTGATCCGGATAACGGAAATATTGGTAACTTAACTCCCGGATGTAAATCGGCAGTTATGAAATTTATTATGCGGGTAGTAGTTACCTCCGTTATCGCGTTCGGACTTTCTTATATTTTGAGCGGCGTTCATATCGATACTTTCTGGACGGCCATCATCTTTGCTGTTGTGCTGGCCATTTTCAATGCCATACTGAAACCCATTCTCATTCTGCTTACATTCCCCATCACATTGGTCACATTCGGGTTGTTCCTGTTCGTAATCAATGCCTGTATTATTCTGCTCGCGGAAAAAGTGGTCCCCGGTTTTGTGGTGGACGGTTTCTGGTGGGCGTTGCTATTCTCTTTGTTATTATCGATCGTGTCATCCATGTTGTACAGGGAAGACAATAAAGAGCGGAACACAGATCAATAGACTTTACTCCATTCACCTTCCATATTTGTATGCCGTATGCAATTCGATCGCAAAGACCTGGGCAATGATCAATTGGTCCAATTTTACAGAAGCCTGTTGCTTCCGCGCATGATTGAAGAAAAGATGCTGGTCTTATTGAGGCAGGGACGAATTTCAAAATGGTTCAGCGGCATTGGCCAGGAAGCCATTGCAGTAGGAGCCACCCTGGCGCTGCAACCAGATGAGTGGATCATGCCACTGCATCGTAATCTCGGTGTGTTCACTACCCGCAACATGCCGCTCAGCAAACTCTTCAGGCAATGGCAAGGCAGTCAGGACGGCTACAGCAATGGGCGCGAAAGAAGCTTTCACTTCGGCAATAAATCACATCATATCTGTGGCATGATCAGTCACCTCGGTCCGCAACTGGCCATTGCTGATGGCGTGTCGCTGGCGGCTAAACTTCGTAATGAACAGAAAGTTTCGCTTGCCTTCACCGGCGAAGGTGGCACCAGCGAAGGTGATTTTCATGAAGCCCTCAATACTGCTGCTGTTTGGGACCTGCCTGTAATTTTTCTTATTGAGAATAATGGTTATGGACTAAGCACTCCCGTTAGTGAGCAATACCGTTGCGGGAACCTGGTAGACCGCGCACGCGGCTACGGTATGGAAGGCGTTCAGATCGACGGTAACAATATCCTCACCGTATACGATACCATCAAGGGCGTACGTGAATACTGCATCCGCGAACAAAAGCCCTATCTCATCGAATGTATGACATTCCGCATGCGGGGTCATGAAGAAGCCAGCGGCACTAAATATGTTCCGCCACACCTGTTTGAAGAATGGGAGAAGAAAGATCCCGTGAAGAGTTTTGAACAATGGTTGCTGGAAGAGCAGATCATACCTGAAGACCGGATTGCTGGCATCAAAGAGAATATCAGGGAATATATCGAAGTGGAACTGGCGATGGCGCAGGAGTCAGCTTCTGTGAGGATAGACACCAATAAAGAGCTCGCCGATGTATACGCGCCTGTTCCGGAAACCGATGTGCCTGATGTTAGTTTGGTGGACGATGAAAACAAAAATGAACTTCGTTTGATCGATGCCGTGAAAGAAGGGTTGGACCAAAGCATGGAACGCCATCCGAATCTCGTTATCATGGGACAGGATATTGCCGAATACGGTGGCGCTTTCAAGATCACCGAAGGGTTTGTAGAGAAATACGGAAAGAGCCGGGTGCGGAATACTCCAATTTGCGAAAGCGCAATCATAGGGACCGCACTTGGCCTGAGTTTGGAAGGTTACAAGGGTATCGTGGAAATGCAGTTTGCGGATTTTGTGTCTGTGGCTTTCAACCAGATCGTAAATAACCTGGCCAAGATCTATTACCGCTGGGGCCATGCCGCCGATGTAGTGGTACGCATGCCAACCGGCGGCGGAGTTGGGGCCGGGCCTTTCCATTCACAAAGCAATGAAGCCTGGTTTACGCATACTCCCGGTCTCAAAGTGGTATACCCCTCTACTCCTGAAGATGCCAAAGGCTTACTCATAGCCGCTATCAACGATCCCAATCCTGTGATGTTCTTCGAGCACAAAGCCCTTTACAGAAGCGTAAGCGGCGACGTTCCCGATGTATATTATGAAACGCCCATCGGCAAAGCCAGGAAAGTGCAGGAAGGAACAGATATCTCCATCATCACATATGGAAGCGGTGTGCATTGGGCAAAACAATATGCGGCCGCAAATCCGGATATCTCTATCGATATACTCGACCTACGTACGTTATTGCCATTGGATTATGATGCCATCCGTGAATCAGTTCTGGCAACCGGAAAGGTAATGATCCTGCATGAAGACACGCTCACCGGCGGTATTGGCGGTGAGATCAGCGCCTGGATCAGTGAGCATTGCTTTCAGCATCTCGATGCTCCTGTTTTGAGATGCGCTTCTCTCGATACGCCCGTCCCTTTCAATATTGACCTGGAAAATAATTTCCTGGCGAAGGCGAGGCTGGACGAGTGTGTGAAGAAATTACTTACTTATTGAGCTGCTGTATCCGCAGTGCAGCCATATTTTTCAGTTAGCAGTCCGATATAGCGGTCTGCATTTTCTATCATGCTTATCAGCGTTTTTGTACCGGTGTATACATCAAAGTCTTTTTCATCGAACATCGTGCCGAGCACAATTGAATTGTTAGTTTTAGATAACGAGATATGTGATAACTGTCCGTTTTCCTCTAACAGGAACCTGTTAATTGAATTTATTTTTTCCGGATCTGCGGGCGCTTTGGCCAGTATACATTCAATCACTACCAAATAACTCTTGAAACTGTACACGATATTGATCTTCGCCCTTCCCTCCTGAATTGCCCAATATTCAAACCCGACCTTACTCTTACTAACAGACTTACCTGCCTGACGAATGGATTTTTCAATAAAGGTGTGAATGGTGTCAACAGGCACCACTTCAGGATGGGGGAATGTGATTTCTTCTCCGCATGCTGTGCAATGTTCCGGATCCGGGTCTTTCTGCAAAACGAGCGCTCCGCAATGGGGGCACCGCACTGTTACTTTACCGTAATACGGTTTATACAAATCCAGGGCTTCCTGGAGATATTTCAGGGGAAGCACGTAACCATAATCATATCCGCCGTCTATTTTTTCTGAATTCACGCCTATCACTTCACCTTTGTTGTTAACCAGCGGACCGCCGGTATTACCGTTATGGATAGCCGCATTTACATGGATATAATTCAAACCATCCTGTTCTGAAACGGGGTCCAGTATTACTCCTGTCAACGATGCTTCAATCGCATCTGCTTCAAATCCAACAGAAGCCACTTTATCTCCTGCTTTAAGAACTGAGGGGTCTCCGAATACAATAGCAGGTCCCTGCCAGTTGGCTGGAGCTTCCAGGAAGGTGAGGTCATGCAGTTCATCCCAGTATAATACACGGGCCGAATATTCATTGAATGCTTTGTCGTAGAGCTTCACTGCACTTACAGTTTCCAGTCCCAATGCAGATGTTACCAACAGCCCGTGTTGTTGAAGGTAGAACCCAGACTGTGTTTTTTCCGGTGCTTTCACTTGCATCATCGCATCCTGGAACTGAAATATGATTGCCTGATTTGCCATTGAATAATTATTAGAGTACTAGAAAACGAATTGTTGAGAGGCCAGCTGATAAATGAATGAGGGATAGAATGAGCCAGGGCTATCATAAATTATTTCATCCTTATTGAACCTGAAATCAGGGTATGTGGCCTGCCAGGATTCTTCTATGCTACGAATTGCTTTTTTTACACTCAGGGCCTCTATTTTCCCATCATCGGATCTGAAAGCAGGCAAACCCAGGTCTCTAAAATAATCTGAATACATTACCTGCATATATACCACAAACAAATCTGTAAAAGGTCTTGCCATCGAGCACACATACTGTATATTCAGTGGAGCCTGCTGATACAGGTTTTTTACCACTTCCGGCTCACTATCGGCATAAAAACTAATATCTTCCTGTAATTCGTCCAGAACATCCATCACTTCGTTTGCTGCGGGTTTTCTTCTTTGGGTGAAAGTGTACAGTGTTCTGCAGAAAGATTTTGTGATCTCGTTTTCCGGTTTGGCAAGCAATTGCCTGAACTTCTGTTCCATCTTTTGATTACGGGATTCTTCACTACTGCCGTCATTGGTAAAGTAGATCCAGTGTATGTCGTTGATCGTTTTTTTCAGGAGCCCTTCAGGAGCCAGCAGAAAATCCAGCCTGTATGCAAGTGTCCGGTATAGAACAGATTCTGCGGTTACATCTTGTTCTGCAGATAACTCCAATGTTTCTTCAATCCATTTACGGAAATATTTATATTTCACTGTTATTTCTGCATGTGGAATACTTATATCGGTAGCAGTATCGGTGGGAATTATCTGCGGGAAGGATGCCTGTATATGCCGGAATGCTTTTTCTGACTGCAATGAAAGTTCTCTCAGATTCTCATAAAGAAGAGATGATATTCCCTGCCGGTTAAGATCCAGTTCAATATTCATTTTGATATGGTTGCCGTTCAGAGAAAACCGGGAATAATAATTTTTGTGGTTCTCTGCGAGAAGGTAGTCTGTCAGGCCAATATCAGGCTGCTCCACGCTTCCGATATTGACTTCAGCTTTTAAAATATTTCCGGAAACATTTCCACGCACAATAACAGGCCCCTGATATACGAGAAAAGAGAGCTGGTCTTCTTCCCTTTGCCACACTACATTATTGAGCTGTTCATCTTTCAGGTACCAGAAATAGGCTTCCACACCATCCAGGTATTGTTGTTCTTCAATCAGCTTCATGGCTCTCCGGTAGGATTGAATTTGCTGTATGCTTTTTGTATTGTCTGAGAACTGACCAAAATAAATACCTACTCCATCTGTTCTTTTGGTGTCGGGAATGGGAACTGTATGCGATATCATGTTGCCTGGATTAATGAGTTTTTTGAGTTGAAGCTGAGCTTTTCGTTAATATCAGTGTGTAGCCGTCTGAGATTTTTTTTACTGAAATTCAGGGAAGTTAGTTTGTTATTATAACAGCCAAAAGCTAATTCTGACCGACTGCCTGCTTTTGAATACAGCCTGTCAATAGTCATGAACATACATCAGGTTTCTGCTACTCTTCAACAGAACCATTAGTGGAAAATGGAAGATCCATGCAAAAACACCGGGAATATATCTGGAGGACTGACCTGAAATGAAGTTTTTCAGAAGCACAAAACAATGGTCCGGTTTTTTGTTCGGCTTTCAGCGAAGAAACGTATATCTGGAATTTCACCCGGAATTCCATGACACCTGATCTCTTGGTATCGGGCATCAACTATAAAACATGGCTTCCACAGCCGGGCTCAGTTACTGGTTGGTTTTTCCCGGCCCGTACAAGGGTTGTCCTTTACGCAACCCTGTATGCTTCCCCTCCTGCATCGTAATGCCACCATTCACAATCACATGGCTGAAGCCTACCGAATATTGATGTGGTTGTTCAAATGTGGATTTATCATTCACTGTAACAGGATCAAAGATCACGATATCTGCTGCCATTCCGGGTTTCAGCAATCCCCTGTTGGTGAGCTGGAACTTTTGCGCAGCGAGTGATGTCATTCTGCGGATGGCTTCTTCCAGAGAAATTACCTGCATGTCTCTAACGTATCTGCCCAGGATCCTCGCATTGGTGCCATATCCCCTTGGATGCGGCATTCCTTTTCCGGGGCTTGGTACACCGGCGTCTGCGCCTACCATACAGAAGGGATATTGCATGATGTATTTCACATCGTCTTCGCTCATGCCATGATAAACCATTTGCGCGCCTCCCTTTTCCATCATGTCCATAATGGTTTCTGCTTCCCAGGCGGCTTTCGGTTTTCTTCCCAGTTTCTTATTGATCTCGGTAATGCTTTTACCATTGTAACTGCTGTCTGCAGAAAAATTGGCCACTACCGCGTAGCTGTAGTTCTTGTATTTGTATTTGGCAAGTTGTTCCAGCATTCCTTTTTTGATTGCTGCCCGGATGGCGGGATTGCGGAGTCTTGCTTTCAGGCTGTCCTGCCCGCCGGCAAGCGCCCAGTCGGGAAGTCGAACGCCCAGGTTGGTGCTGCTGGCTGTATAAGGATATTGATCGATGGTAACATCATAACCTTCATCCCTCACGGCTTTGATAAGGCCGAGTGTGATATTGGATTTACCCCAGCTGGCCCTGCCACTCACTTTGAAATGTGAGATCTGCACCGGAACATTGGCTTCTTTCCCTACCTGGATGGCTTCATTGATGGCATCCACCACGCCGTTTTCCTCATTTCGTATGTGCGATGCGTATAGTCCGTTGTATTTGCCGGCAGCTTTTGCCAGACTCACTACTTCTGCGGTGTTGGCAAATGTGCCGGGGATATAGATCAGCCCGGTGGATAATCCTACAGCGCCTTCCTGCATGGCTTTTTCCACCAACTGGTCCATGCGGGATTGTTCTTCTGGTGTTGCCAGTCTGTTATCGCGCTTCATTACCTGTTCGCGAACGGTGTTATGACCAACCAGTGAAGCTACGTTGATGGAACTATGTATACTGTCTACCTGTGCAAAGAATTTTCCGAGACTGGCTGCAGATCCGCCACAGTTGCCGGTGATCACGGTGGTGACACCATCGAAAATGTAATTGTCGGCAGTGGGGGTTTCTTTGATGCCGCCTTCGATATGGCCATGTACATCAATGAAGCCTGGCGCAAGAACCTGCTGCTTCGCATCAATAATAGTGGTTGCTGTGTAACCAGACAGTTTGCCAACTGCCATAATCTTACCATCTTTCACGGCAATATCTCCATAGAACCAGGAATTGCCCGTGCCGTCTATGATCTTGCCATTTATGATCAGGAGGTCACAGGACATTTGTGCGTTTGCCGCCACCACTACTAACAAACAAATGAATGGGAGGATGATTTTCATATATAACTCAATAAAGGGTTTCTGCTGGCGGCTTTGAGCCTGCCATACCATTTACATGGAAAATACAATAATAGAACTACCGTTGCCCAATATGCGTAAACGCCACCAAGGCCAAATCCGAAATCTTTCGGGAAGCTGTTCACGAAATTCAGGAAAGCTGAAGCATCGTATCCCTGCATAACTCCGGTGATCAGCGCCATCAAATGGATCAGGTAGAAATGTGTCAGAAAGAAGAACATCGGTACTTTACCATATACCAGGAAAAAATCAGTGAGTGGGCCTTTCGCTCTTTCCATCAAGCCCAGCGCAAAGATGGCGGGCCCTAAGGTCATCAACAGGAAACCCAGTGATGGCGGATACTTGGTGGTATTCAGAAAAGATAGAAAAGTGTACAGGGAAGATGATTGGGTGGACCATCGCTGCGGATCGCCATAAATATTGATGAAACGGATGATGATGAATAGCACTGTAAGGAGCAGTCCGAGCCGGATGAATATCTTTCTTCTTTGGTCGGCATCCTGCTGAAAATACTTTCCAAACACATACCCTGCGCCCATCACACCCACCCAGGGTATCAGCGGATAACCGATCACCAGTCCGTGATTGGCGCCCAGTGGGAAGAAGCCAGGCACATGCAGGATATTCCATAGCCAGCCGGCGCTGCCCAGTGAAGCAGGACTGATCCCATCCAGTGCATTATGACCAACGATCAACAACAAACTGATGATAAGGATCGCTTTCAGCGGCAGCTTCACCATTAATGAAAGAAAGATCATACACATGCCGAGCGCCCAGATCACCATCGCGAGAATGAGATCATAGCGGAAATTGAAATGCAGGGCAAAATGTGAAATGGTGAATTCGATCAATACCAGGAAGAGGCCGCGTGAGAGCAGGAATTTCGATAATTCCGCTTTCGATCTTTTTAATCCAAAGAGAAAAGCACCCGTGCCTGCAAGGAACATAAATACCGGCGCACAGAAATGCGTGATCCAGCGGGTGAAGAACAAGCCCGGTGTGGTCTGCGTGAGGTCCGTTGGATCGAACCTGACGTTGGTGAAAAAATCACGAACGTGATCGATGGCCATGATCACGATGATCACTCCGCGAAGGAGATCGATAGACATGATCCGGCTACGGGATGTAGCGAGTGGTTGCATAGTAAAGGTTTATGGGTGAGCGGCCGTTTCAACGGTCTCGAATAGCCGAAGAAAATTGCCGCCTAATATGCCTTTGATCTGCTGCTGCGTATAGCCTCTCCTGATCAGTTCCCGGGTAATGAGTGGAAAATCAGTTACATCATTCAGTCTTTGCGGTGTTGACGTGATGCCATCGAAGTCCGAGCCCAGTCCTACATGTTCTGATCCGATCAGTTTCACGATATGGTCCAGGTGATCGAAAAGGAGAGAAAAGGGAGCACGGAGTTGTTGTGCGTCTTTCGCATATTTTTCGGCCAGTAACTCGGTTACTGTATTGGTGTCTTTTCCACTGGCGAAAAGTGAATCTGCTTCGGCGCGGTGCTTGCGTCTGAATTCGCGGTTCTTTTTGAAGAAGCTGCTGTCAAGGAAACCGGAGTAGAAATTGAGGTGGATCACGCCACCATTCTTACCCACGGCTTTGATCTGTTCATCTGTGAGGTTGCGGGAAACGGGACAGATCGCATGTGCGCAACTGTGAGATACGATTACCGGTTGTGAAGTGGTATTGATGGCATCCCAAAAAGTTTGTTCTCCAACATGGCTGAGGTCTACCAGCATACCGAGCTGGTTCATATGCTTCACCACTTGTTTGCCGAAATCATTGAGACCTTTAGGTTGTTTGCCTTTGTATTCATCGGCTGCCGAGCTGGCCCAACTGGTGGAATTGTTCCAGGTGAGTGTGAGGTAGCGGGCCCCGCGAATAAAAAGGCTGTCGAGATAATCCAGCCTGTCTTCGATCATATGTCCTCCCTCCACGCCGATCATGGCGGCGAGCTTCTGTTCCTTCACCGCCTGCATCAGTTCTCTGGAATTGGTAACGATAGTCATCTTGCCGGGATTCCTTTTCTGTACTGCATAGAGTGTATCGATCTGTTGATTGGCGCGGCGGAAACCTTTGCCATGGGTATAACTGCCATCGCTCCAGATTGAAAAGATCTGAACATCGATACCGCCTTTGGCAAAGCGGGCAAGGTCAGAATGTGTTTTGCCTTTGAGGTTTTGATCGAAGCTGTATCCTTTTTCGATGGCGGTGGTGAGAATATCGTTGTGCGTATCTACAACGATGGAGCCGAAATGAAGCTCTTTCCAGGTTTGTGCATAACCATAAAAGCAAAAGGTCAGCGCTACTGCCAGTGATACGATTTTTCTCATAGTGGTGGTCTTGGAGATAATAAATGTAATCAAGAGTTCTAAGAACGCCATAATCAAATTTGATCACCGGAAAAATAGCTGTTTCAAGGTGTGGCCCGTCGCTCGCCTCCCGGCGAGTGACTTCTATTTAGTCGCCTCCGGCGACGCAGCGTTCGCCAGAGGCGAACGACTGGCAACACCTTGCTTATTCACCTGTTCCTTTTTCTCCCACAAACCACTGTTCCTTATTCCTGAACAGTACGTTGAAAGTGGTAAGGGTACCATAGATGCGGGTGATATATTGCTGAAGGTTTACTTTTTCCTCGTCGCCGAGTTGTTTGTGCACATTTACCTGTTGTTCCAGCACGCGGAGCCTGTCTCGCAGCATCACGATCTTATGAAAGAAAACTTCCACAGGAACTTCTTTGGGCTTCTGTGATTTGTCTGCCGGTTGCAGGACCATGACGCCGCCTTTCCATTTGTCGCCGAGTGGCACTACCTCACTAACGCCATTCCACAAACGCAGGATCTTGAGCAGGGATTTTTCTACATCGCTATGGGTTTCGATCTCTTCGGTTACATTGTCCGGGATGATCTCATCCAGGTTGGAGTCGTTCTTATCGATCTCCTTTGTTCCGTGATTGATGAAAGTGATCAGGTAAGTGGCGTAGCGGATGCCGGTGATAACGCCGGGTCCGAATTGTGTGTGTTGCAGGCGGGTGCCGATGCCGAGATTGAGTTGGTCCATGATTTATTATGAATTTAGAAAAGTCTGGGGATCAATATAATGAGTTTTCTGCTGTATTAATGTAGCACCTCAGATAAATCTTTATGACAAGTGAAGGTTTATTTTTATCTTTTACCAGTGTATTCAATTAAACCTATCCTTATGCGGATGTATATTAGTGTACTCGCTTCAACAATACTCTTTCCGATTTTTTGTGTCGCTCAGGAAACTGTACACAATGAGGAAGGGGTTATTGTTATCAAAGTTCAAGGGTTTAAAGATTCAATTTCTCCGGCAGCGACCTCGTTCAATTACCGGTATTTCATTAAAGGCAACAAGATCTTGCGTAATGACAGCATAATTGAACCTGAATTGAGCAATAACGGAAAAAATCAGAGAAGCCATCAGAATTTGCGATTGAAAATAAATGCAGCGTCTGCAATGCGTTTTCCTAAATACCTCATCGACCTGAATACAAATCAATGCACCATTTTTTATAAAGAAAAAGGTAAGCCATTTGCCTCAGTCGATTCTTTGAAAAATAACCCGTTTGAATCCTTTTATCGTTTAAAACTCTTTCCAAATCTGAAGCAGCATACTATTTTGTTTGGTAGTAAGAAATTCGTTGATACGATACTGGGAAAGAAATGTCTGGCCGCAAAAGCTATTTATAGTTCAGGGGATACTTTCTTAATTAAATACACTACAGAACGGCTGACAATGACATCTCCATTGAATTATTTCGTTCCTGGATTTTCCCATCAGATCCTTGAGTTGCAGGTTGTGGCCAATAGCGGAAAAGATAATTTTTATATTAAGTATGAAGTGGGAGTTATGCGGAGGGAGAAATTAAACAGCGGGTTGTTTACCATTCCCTCTGATGTAATAGTGAAACATCGTGTTCCCATTAGTTCGATGAGTGAACTATAGGATGGATTTGATAAACCGGTTTATTTTCTTGTCTCAATTTTATCCTTCATACGTTATTAACGCATAATCTAAAAGCATGAAAACCTTATCTGTCTTATTAATCGTCTTTTCATTATTCAGTTGTAAAAAAGAGAGAAGTCAGGTTTCGGAAGAACTAGTCCCGGAAACTTTTTATGAAGACTTCATTAGAAAGAACATGACTGCTTTACCTGTGTTGACGCCAGCTACGCCATCTTCTAAAAATCTTGCTGGTTTTGTTTCTTTCAAGGATGCATATGATTACTATAATACCAGAAAGATTGTTGGAATGAGAAATTCCAAAGTAGTAAAGATAAATAAGGAAAAAAACAGGATCAGAACTGCTTCTACTGCTTCTATAGCTCGCAACTTATTCTATGAGAATGTCTGGTATTTTCCAACTGTTGTTTATACGGGAGCAAGTATTGGAAATGCTACCTGGCCAACTTATGTTTATATTAATGTGGATGCTACTCCTTTCGCAACATTTACTTATCGTGTTGATCTTTTTGACGTGAAAGAGTACTACATTTTGAATGAGGTAGATATGAATTTTGCGAACGCTGCATATCTACTGAATGGGCTTGGGACCGTTCAGGAAATGGGGTCACCCACTTTAAGCCCCAACTTAATTAAGCAATTGCTTCAACACAATTATACCGTTGCAGGGATTCCTTTTTCTTCGGTTATTGATTATTGGCTTTCTTGCGAAGGATCTGCAACCCTGCCTACCTGGGATATGCCACCTGCAGAAATTTTATTATCGTACACGGCATCAGGAATATATTTGTAAGTTGTGGTAAGAGAAACTCTGTAGTTAACTAGATGGTCTATTTTTCTTTACTCTCTTCCTCTACACTTTGCTCGATTTTCATGATCCTGTATTTCAGGAAGCACTCTTTAATATACATGCCCACTTCATAATCGGTGGCTACACGCACAAACCAAACGGAAGGGCGGTATTGCATCATGAATGCTTCGAGTTCAGCGCCACGAAGGCCGGTGAGCTTGATGATCAGTGGCCGGCTGAAGCGATGGTCGATATACTTTTCTTCTTCTTCGCGGATAAGGCGGTCGCGGAACTGGGCCATTCGTTTGTTGCGGCGGAACTGGAAAAAGCCGATGAGCTCATTTAGGTCTGCACCAACGCGGCCATCCGGATTGATACTGGGACTTAGGCCAGGTTTCTGGTAATTGAAATATTTATCATAGTCGCGGCGATTCTGCAAAGAGTCCATCCTGTAATTGGGACTTTTCACCGTCACAACCGGGAGATTGGTAACGGTAACGTGCAACGATAATTCAAACTGGTTGATATTCGGAATGGATTTCACCGCGTATTTCGGTGTCGGCTTTCCCAGATAACTGAACCAGATGGAATCTGTTTCCAATACCGGAATGCTGTATCTGCCCATGGAATCTGTAGCAGTGCCCATTCCCGATGTGGTCATTACTGTTACGGAAGGAAGCGGTACAGCTTTCGTTACGTCCACCACTCTTCCTGAAACCTTGAACCTAGATTGGGATAAGGCAGGTAGCACTGTCATAGAGCACAGCACGGTCAATAATATGAAGAGAGCAGTCCGCAGCAACGTGTTTTAATTGATTGATACAGCAGCAAGATAGGATATGTAGCCGAGGGTTCGGTGTATTTAACTGCGTTTTTGCAACCCGGTGATCACTTCTTCAATTACACGTGGATAATGTGCGTGTTCAAGTTGATGGATCTTTTGCGCCAGCGTTTCCGGTGTATCAGTATCAGTGATGGAGCAGATGGCCTGGTAGATCACTGCGCCGTGGTCATACACTTCGTCCACAAAATGGATTGTGATACCACTTTCTTTTTCTTTGGCAGTGATCACGGCATTGTGTACGTGCATTCCATACATGCCTTTACCACCATAATTGGGGAGGAGGGCGGGATGGATGTTCACGATACGGCCGCTGAATGCCTGCACCAGCGCTACTGGTATTTTCCAGAGGAAACCAGCGAGTACGATGAAGCTGATATTCGCGTGCTGCAGTTCATCTACATACGCATTGCCACGGAAGAACTTTTCTTTTTCGAGGAGCAGGGTAGGGATCCCTTCTTTTTGCGCGATGCTCAAAACTCCTGCTTCTGGTTTGTTGCAAACGATAAGACCGATCTCGATGCCGGGCTTTCCTTTAAAATATTCGATGATCTTAGCTGCATTGGAGCCGGCGCCTGAAGCGAATACGGCGATACGGAATGGGGATGAGTTTCCTTCTTTGTTCATGATAAGTTTATCGAAGGCCTGCGTTTTTCTGCCTGCGATCCTTTGTCCCATTTTTTTGAGATAAGACCGGAAGAAAAAAAACTGGCCGGTTGGTATGCTGATGAGGATGACGCAGAAAGGCCAGAGGATGGTTACGAGTACTATATATAATATAATACGTATTACGGATTGGCTGATGTGCAGCTGATTAAGAATGAGTCGGCCTAAATAGCCGCAGAGGCTGCCGCCCACTGCAAAGGTGACGAGAATGAGAAGCAGGCGCCATCCGTTGACCTTCCATTTTTGCTGAAGCCTTTCAAACATGGACGCAAAAGTGAGGCAATTTGGTCAGATTTTGCATTTTAGGACGCTGTATTGAATAATTGTGTTATATGAGATTCGCTGCTTTTCCACACCAGGCTTCTCCCCAAAATGGGGTGACAAAAACATGACATTAATGTCATGACATAATGGATTTTTATAGAAAAATCGGCTGAAACCCGCTACAGGACTGGCTTAAAAAAATTTTAACTATGTTGATATTTTGTTAGAATCCTGACTTATTTTTGCAGCCAAATCAGGAAATTTTTCCACATAATCTCGTCATATTCAACTGATATGATTGACCACAGAGTACAAAGACCAATTGCCAGAGGGGCCCTTCTCAGTGTATTATTGATTACGTTATTGTCGTTCGGAAATAAGTTGACTGCGCAGGATGGGGCAAAATTGTTCCAGGATAATTGCGCCACTTGTCACAGTGTGGTTAAAGACCTGACTGGCCCGAAGCTGCAAGGGATCGAGGACCGTGTGAAGGATAAAAAACTTCTTCATGAGTGGATCCGCAACAACCAGAAAGTACTGGCTTCAGGAAATAAATACTTCAACGATCTGTTCCTTCAGTGGAACAAAACTCCGATGAACGTATTCCCTGCGATGACTGATGAAGAGATCGAAGCCATTCTTAAATATGTTCGAGAGTATAAAGCTCCTGTTGCTAAAACTGGCGACGGCGCTCCTGCTGATGGTAAAATGGGTTCTTCAGACAACGCAATCCTCTATGGCGTTCTTACCCTGATCCTTGCCGTTGTAGCCCTCGTGATGCTCGGTGTTAACAGCAACCTGAAAAAGCTGGCCGATGATAAAGACGGCATTCCAGCACAAGAGCCTATTCCTTTCTACAGAAATAAAACTTATATCGCGCTCATCACTGTATTGCTTTTCGTGATCGGCGGCTTCTTTGTAACCAAAGGTATGATCGGCCTCGATCGCAGAAAAGGTTACGAGCCCGTACAACCGATTTACTATTCTCACAAAGTGCATGCCGGAACCAACCAGATCAACTGTCTGTACTGTCACGGCGGCGCTATGGAAAGTAAACAGGCTTCCATTCCTTCTGTGAACGTTTGTATGAACTGTCACATGAGCATCAATGAATACACTGGTGATCCTATCTATAAAGAAGACGGAACCGAAGTGAACGGTACTGCTGAGATCCAGAAGATCTACGCCGCTGCCGGATGGGACCCTGCCAAGAAACAATATACAGGTGAAGAAAAGCCAGTGGAGTGGGTGAAGATCCACAACCTGCCTGATCACGTATTCTTCAGCCACGCTCAACACGTGAAAGCTGGAAAGGTACAATGTCAGACCTGCCACGGCGAAATCAACAATATGCATGAAGTGAAGCAGGTTGCTGAACTCAGCATGGGATGGTGCGTGAACTGTCACCGTGAAACAAAAGTTGATTTCGTTGACAACAAGTTCTACAGCATTTACGAAAAGTATCACAACGAGATCAAGAATAAAACAAGAGACAGCGTGACTGTAAGTGATATCGGCGGTACCGAGTGTCAGAAATGTCACTATTAATTGAAAACTCGATAACGCCCCCTTTTTCCAAATTTTTCAAACTGATATAAATGGCTAAAAAAAAGTACTGGCAGAGTTTCACAGAGCTCAACAACAGTGAGGCCCATCAAAAGTTGGCAGAGAACGAATTCAACGAGGACTTGCCGGTTCAAGATGCTGCAGACAACAACGGATTAGCCAATGGTTCTGCAACCCGTAGAGATTTTCTTAAATATTTAGGATTCAGCACTGCTGCCGCCATGGCTGCCGCCAGTTGCGAAGTTCCCGTAAGGAAAGCTGTTCCTTATGTGAACAGGCCACAGGATATCGTTCCCGGCGTTGCTGATTACTATGCTACTACCTATATCAGCGGTGGCGAAGCAATTCCCATCGTAGCGAAAGTGCGTGACGGAAGGCCCATCAAAGTTGAGGGCAACACCCTCAGCAAATCCACCAAAGGAGCCACCACCGCAAGAGTACAGGCTTCTGTGCTGGACCTTTACGACACTGCCCGCCTCCGCAATCCGGAAGCCAACAAAACCGCAGTTCATTATGATGTGATCGATAAACAGATCACTGATGCACTGGCAGCCCTCAACGGCGCTCCCATCGTGCTGCTTACTGCAACTGTAAACTCTCCCACATACAAACAGGTCATCGGCGAATTCCTGGCCAAATATCCGGGCAGCCGCCATGTTCAGTTCGACGCTACTTCTTATAGCGGTATGATCCTGGCCAACGAAGCCACTTACGGTAAGAAAGCCATTCCTTCTTATCAGTTTGAAAATGCTAAAGTGATCGTGAGCCTCGGCGCAGATTTCCTCGCCACCTGGTTGAGCCCCGTTGAATTCCAACGCGGATACAGCGCAGGAAGAAAGGTGAACGAAAAGAACCCCGATATCAGCAAACACTACCAGTTCGAAAGCATGATGAGCCTCACAGGTTCGAATGCGGATGAACGTTATACTCACCGCCCTTCACAGATCGGTGTTGTGGCTGCCGCACTGCTCAGCGCAGTGAACGGTCAGGGTGCTGCCGGTGTTGAAGGCAACCTGAAGAAAGGCATTGAGGCCGCTGCGAAAGACCTGGCTGCCAACAGAGGCAAAGCGCTGGTTGTTGCAGACAGCAACAATGTGAACGTTCAGATCCTGGTGAATGCCATCAACGAAGCAATCGGTGCCAACGGCACCACCATCAACTGGGCTGCTCCCATCCTCACCCATCAGGGTCTGGACAGTGAAATGGCTACCCTGGTTGCTGATATGGAAGCCGGAAGAGTGGGCGCGCTCCTGATAGACCGCGTTAACCCCGCTTACGAATACTTCGACGGAGAAAGATTTAAAAAAGCCCTCGCCAAAGTTTCTGTTACCGTTTCCTTCAATGAGAAAATGGACGAAACCACTCAGGGGTGTAAATACTCCCTGCCCGCCCCTCACTTCCTCGAGAGCTGGGGTGATGCAGAATTCAAAGCTGGCCAGATCAGCATGATCCAGCCAACCATCAATCCGCTGTTCGATACAAGACCTGTTCAGGATTCTCTTCTGAAATGGGCTGGCAACGCAACAGCATATGATCTCTACTTCAAGAATTACTGGACTGCCAAACTCGGAACTGCAGACAACTATAACAAAGCCCTGCAGGATGGTATCATCGAAACCGAGATCGCTCCGGCTGGTGCAGCCTTCAACGGCGCTGCAGTAGCAGGTGCACAGGCAGCCGCTGCCGGAATGAAGAAAGCAGGGAATGTTGAGGTAGTGATCTACCAGAAAGTATCGATGGGCGATGGTAAACAAGGCAACAACCCCTGGTTGCTCGAAATGCCTGATCCGATCACCCGCGTTTCCTGGGATAACTACGCAGTCATTTCTCCCGCCATGGCGAAAGAAATGTTCGGCATCGATATCAGCAACAGTCGCGGTGCAGACAAGTATGAGGTGGAAGTGATGAAGCCCATGCTCGAGCTCACTGTAGGAAATAAAAAACTGGAACTGCCGATCATGGTAATTCCTGGTACACAGGCCAACACAATCGCCGTGGCCGTAGGTTACGGACGCGTGAAAGAGATCGGAAGAGCAGTGGTTGCGATCGGTGGTGCTCCTGTAGGTTTCAACGCTTACCCATTACTGTCATACAACGGATCTACTGTTGAGTGGATTGCTACAGACAAGGTGGAAGTGAAGAAACTGGACAAAGAATACAAGATCGCGCAAACCCAGAACCATAACAGCTACGAAGGTCGTCATGAAGTGGTGAAGGAAGTTACGCTCGATGAATTCAAGAAAACTCCTACCATCATCCGTGATGCAAGAGCGAAAGAGCTGGCTCCATGGGGTGGTCTCGATAACTACGAACAAGAAGGTACACTCTACCCTGTTCACGCCCGCCCTGGTATCAAATGGGGCATGAGCATCGATCTCAACAGTTGTTACGGTTGCGGCGCCTGCGTGGTAGCCTGTAACGCTGAGAACAATATTCCCATCGTTGGTAAGCATGAAGTAGCAAGGTTCCACGATATGCACTGGCTGCGCATCGACCGTTACTTCAGCGGTAACCCCAACGACTCTGACAGCATCCAGACTGTATTCATGCCGATGTTGTGCCAGCACTGCGACAATGCTCCTTGCGAAAACGTTTGTCCGGTAGCCGCTACCAACCACAGCAGTGAAGGTCTCAACCAAATGACTTATAACCGTTGTATCGGTACAAGATATTGCGCTAATAACTGTCCGTTCAAAGTGCGTCGCTTCAACTGGGCAGACTACACCGGAGCAGACAGCTTCAAAGACAACCAGCGTCCGCTTGTTGAAGAAGGCAACCTGGACGATGTGGTGCTGATGATGAACGATGAGCTCACCCGCATGGTACTGAACCCAGACGTTACTGTACGTAGCCGTGGTGTGATCGAGAAATGTTCTTTCTGCGTTCAGCGTCTGCAGGAAGGTAAACTGAAAGCGAAGAAAGCCGGACGTGAATTGCAGGACGATGATGTGAAGACTGCCTGTCAGCAGGCATGTGCTGCCGATGCGATCGTGTTCGGTAACGCCAACAACCCTGAGAGCGAAGTGAGCAAGGTGAGAAAAGAGAATGGTCTCCGTCTTTACCATGCCCTGGAGCAAATCCACGTAATGCCCAACATCAACTACCTGGCTAAAGTGCGTAACTCACACGAGATCGCCAATGCCGGTCACCTGAGCGCTGAGGTATTCGAACACAAAGTTGAAACGCCTGCTGCTGCTGGAGAACATCATTCAGCGCACTAAGGAGTTGTGATCAAGAATTAATTTTTTTCAAGCTACATGCTAATAGCTTAAAGCTTATATCAAATGGCATCATTCAAGTACGAATCGCAAGTAAGAGCACCGTTGGTGGATGGTACAAAGGATTATCACCAGGTTACGGAAGATATTGTGCGTCCTATTGAAGGTCCGGCCAGCCGCGCCTGGTGGATCGGGTTCATCATCTCAGTAGCGTTGCTGCTGTTCGGTGTGTACTCCATCTACCGTGAGGTAACTTACGGTGTGGGTCAGTGGAACCTGCATAAAACCATCGGTTGGGGTTGGGACATCACCAACTTCGTATGGTGGGTGGGTATCGGTCACGCCGGTACGCTGATCTCTGCGATCCTCCTGCTGTTCCGCCAGGGATGGAGAACAGGTGTGAACCGCGCTGCGGAAGCGATGACCATCTTCGCCGTAATGTGTGCGGGTCAGTTCCCGATCTGGCACATGGGCCGTGTATGGATGGCTTTCTTCGTACTGCCTTACCCCAACACACGCGGACCGCTGTGGGTTAACTTCAACTCTCCGCTGTTGTGGGACGTATTTGCGATCTCTACTTATTTCACCGTATCACTGTTGTTCTGGTACTCTGGTCTGATCCCCGACTTCGCTACCATCCGCGACCGCGCCAAACTGAAATGGAGAAAGTTCATGTATGGTCTGCTCGCATTCGGCTGGACCGGGTCTACCAAACACTGGCAACGTCATGAGAGCCTCTCTCTCGTACTGGCCGGTTTGAGTACACCACTCGTACTCTCTGTACACACAGTGGTATCGTTCGACTTCGCCACCTCTGTGGTTCCCGGCTGGCACACTACCATCTTCCCACCCTACTTCGTTGCGGGTGCGATCTTCTCCGGTTTCGCGATGGTGCAAACACTGCTGCTGGTGACCAGGAAAGTACTGGCCCTCGAAGATTATATCACCATGGAACATATCGAAGTGATGAACAAGGTTATCGTACTCACCGGTTCTATCGTGGGTATCGCTTATCTCACAGAGCTGTTCATCGCATGGTATGGTCAGAACCCATATGAGAGCTACGCGTTCATGAAGAACAGGCTGGATGTGTTCAGCCCTTACGGCTGGAGCTACTGGCTGATGATGGGTTGTAACGTACTCTCTCCGCAGATCTTCTGGTTCCGCAAACTCAGAAGGAATATCGTGGTTACCTTCTTCATGTCTGTGATCGTGAACATCGGTATGTGGTTCGAGCGTTTTGTGATCATCGTTACCTCTATCTACCGTGACTATATCCCAAGTAGCTGGGCCGTTTACTATCGCCCTACCATCTGGGAAGTTGGTTTCTACCTTGGAACTTTCGGATTGTTCTTCACCTGCTACTTCCTGTTCAGCAAATTCTTCCCGGTTATCGCGATCGCTGAGATCAAGCATATCCTGAAGAAATCAGGTGAGAGCTATAAGAAAGACATGGGTAAAGTAGAAAACGAGAGCGCTGACCAGTTGTATCATGAAGTGCACGCTGCACATCACTAATTGAATTTTAACTTATACAAATCGCTATATGGCTGTTAAAAAATTTGTAGTCGGTTGTTTTGATGAAGAAGAAGCGGTATTTGACGCCGTGAAGAAAGTACGGAAGTCTGGATATAAACTGCACGATGTGTATACGCCGTTGCCTGTTCACGGTCTGGATAAGGCCATGGGTCTGCGCGACACCAGCATTCACACCGCGGGTTTCATCTACGGCATCACCGGCACTACCATCGCATTGAGCTGCATCTCCTGGGTCTTCACCAAGGACTGGCCTTTGAACATCGGTGGTAAACCCCACTTCGCTTTACCAGCGTGGATCCCCATCATGTTCGAGTTCACGGTATTGTGCGCAGCCGTGGGTATGGTGCTCACTTTCTGCTATCTCTGCCAGTTGGCTCCCTTTGTGAAGAAACATCACTTCCATCCCAGGTCCACTGACGACAAAATGGTAATGGTGATTGAAGTAACTCCTAAAAATGATGAGTCTGAGATCAGCGGATTCCTCAACAGCCTCGGCGCTACCGAAGTGAATACACAGGTGGCAGAGACCGGATGGTGGATAGGTCGTTACGACAAAGAGCAAAAGTTATACGCAGACGAAACCGTTTCAGCATAATTGAATATTGAAGCACGATGAAAAAATTATCGATCATAGCTGTTTTTGTACTGGCCATTGTAGCCTGGAGTTGTAGTGATACGAGCAGGAATCCCGGTAAGGCATACATGCCAGACATGGCTTATAGCGTGGCTATTGAAAGCTATACCCCGCTTGATACTTTCAAAGCGCTGGGCATTAATTACAACGCCAGGCCTGTTCCAGGTACGATCAAAAGAGGCGAACTGTTCCCTTTCCCTATTGCACATGACAAACAGGGAGAGACTGTGAACTATGAAGCTTCCAAAGCCGTGCCCAACCCAATCACCGCTATGAGCCCCGAGCAGCATACAGAAGCTGAGCGTCTCTACCTGATCAACTGTGGTATCTGCCACGGCGCAAAACTGGATGGCAATGGTGTACTGCACAAGAGAAGCGATGGCACTGACGGTCCTTACGCCGCTGCTCCCGCTAACCTGGCAACCAATGCCACATATGTAAACATGCCTGCTGGTCAGATGATGTATTCCGTAACCTACGGAAAGAACCTGATGGGTAGCTACGCTTCACAACTCAGCACTACACAGCGCTGGATGGTGATCGCTTATGTGAAAGCAAAACAGGCTGAAGCTAACGCTGGCGCCGCTGAAGAAGCAAAGCCCGCAGCAACTGCCGATACAACTGCTAAAAAATAACTGAGAAGACACATTGAAATTATAAACTGTTGACAATGGCTATTAAAGAATTTTTTGAGATACCGAAGCGATACAGAACATGGTCGTTAGCCCTGATGGGAATCGGTGTGCTGTCTGTGATTATCGGTTTCTTCCTCTACGGGAACAGCGAGCATCCCCAAAGGTTTTGGGCCGCCCTGTTACAAAATAGCGTCTACTTTTTATTGGTGGTAAATGCGTCTATGTTCTTCATGTGCGCTACCACGCTCGCATGGGGAAGCTGGCAGTTGACCTTCGGAAGGGTTACGCAGGCTATCTCTACAGCAGTGATCCCCATCGGTATCATCACTGCTATCATCCTCATCTGCCTGGTGACTGTAGATCCACATATCTACCACTGGCTGCATCCTGATGGAGACAAGATCCTGGAAGGTAAAGCAGGATTCCTCAATAAAGGCTTCTTCATTGTCTGGACTGCCCTCACCCTGGTAGGGTGGATCGCACTGGGCGCTAAAATGCGCAAGCTCAACAGCGAGCTGGACAACAATCCCCCTGCGAGTAACGAGTCTGCCAAAAAATGGTTGTTCAGGAACACAGTATGGGCCGCCGTATTCATCGTGTGGTTTGCCCTCACTGTAATGAGCACTGTTCCCTGGCTCTGGCTGATGAGCATCGATGCTCACTGGTACTCCACCATGTATAGCTGGTATACTTTCGCCAGTACCTTCGTGGCAGGTGTTGCGCTTATCTCCGTGTTTGTAGTATACCTGAAAAATCAGAACTACCTGGAATATACAAACGAAGAACATTTACATGACCTGGGTAAGTTCATGTTCGCCTTCTCCATCTTCTGGGCATATCTCTGGTTCTCCCAGTACATGCTGATCTGGTATGCGAACATCCCTGAAGAAACAGTTTATTTCCGCTCACGTATCGTTACCGATCATGAGACAGGCGCTTATGCAGGAATATTCTGGTTTAACTTTGTGATCAACTTCCTGGCTCCGTTCCTCTTCCTGATGCGTCGCGGACCAAAAAGAAACTATACTGCCGTTGCCATGATGGCGATTGTGATCCTGGTTGGTCACTGGTTCGACTTCTACCAGATGGTATTCGCCAGCGTAATGAAAGATCATGTAACCCTCAACCTGTTCGACTTCGGTGTTGCAGCCGGCTTCGTTGGTCTGATCATGTTCGCCGTGGGTAATGCGCTTGCCAAAAAACCGCTGGTGGCCAAAAACCATCCGCTGATGAAGGAAAGTATCATACACCATACCTGATCTGAAAACTGTGTGTATAGTTCAAGAAGTAAAACTTGTTTGTTCGAATAAAATTTATTGATAGATCATGACAACTACCGGAATATTTCTTTTAACGATCCTTGCACTGGGCTTCCTGATTACGTTTCAGATTGCCAAGGCCAGCGAGTATGTTTCTGTGCTGAAAGGTGAGAAGAAAGCTTTCGAGCAAAGTAATAAGGTCAATGCATTTCTGATGGTGGTATTCCTGGTACTGGGCCTCCTCGGCGTATGGTGGTGCAACAAACTCCTGTTTGGTAAAACCCTCCTGGCGCACCCCTCCGCGTCTGACCATGGTGAGAACATCGATACCATGCTGTACATTACCATTGCTATTTGTGGTATTGTATTCATCATAACGCAGATCCTACTGTTCTGGTTCGCTTACAAATACCAGTATAGCTCCAAGAGAAAAGCATTCTTCTATCCGCATAACAATAAACTGGAGATCCTCTGGACTACCGTTCCTGCCATCACACTTTGTATCCTGGTTGGTTTCGGTCTGTACTACTGGTTCCGTATCACCGGCGACGCTCCCAAGGATTCACTCGTAGTGGAGATCACCGGTAAACAATTCGGTTGGATCTATCGCTATCCAGGTAAGGACAATACTTTCGGAAAGAAATATTTCCGTATGATCGATGAAGGAAAGAACAACCAGCTTGGTCTGAACTGGATCGATACAACCATCGTGAAAAAAGATCACAATAAAAGAGATGCAGGTACTGTTGAGATCAAGGCAGACCCCGCAACTTATGATGATATCGTTACCAACGAAGCCATCTACATGGTGAAAGATCAACCTGTGAAACTGGTGATCAACTCCCGCGATGTGGTGCATGACGTAGGTCTCTCTCACTTCCGCCTGAAAATGGACGCTGTACCTGGAACACCCACTACACTGTGGTTCACGCCCAAGTACACTACCGAAGAAATGAGGAAGATCACAGGCAATCCCAAGTTCGAGTATGAGATCTCCTGCGACCAAATGTGTGGAAACGGTCACTACTCTATGAAAGGGTTGATCAAAGTGGTAACCAAAGATGAGTTCATTCTCTGGAAAGCGAAACAAAAGCCTGCTTATGCAGTTGCTTTTCCCGCTCCGGAAGCAGCCCCGGCTCCTGCCGCTGACACAACCAAAGCAGCAGTAACAACTGTTGCCAAAGAAGTGAAACCAGCCATCGCAGCAGCTAATCAGTAACGAAAAAAGTTTTGAATACCCGATTTAAAAAAGAATATCATGAGCAACGAAGCAGCACTGCACGGCCATTCTGAGGTAGCCCATTCTCATGAAGTGCATCATGGCGATGATCACGGTCATCATCATAAGGAAACGTTCATTACCAAATACGTTTTCAGTCAGGATCATAAAATGATCGCGAAACAATTCCTGATCACAGGGATGGTATGGGCGATACTCGGAGGTCTGATGTCAGTATTGTTCCGTTTGCAATTGGGGTATCCTGATCAGACTTTCCCCTGGTTAGAGGATATCCTGGGCAGATGGGCGAAAGGTGGCAAGATCACTCCTGAAAACTATTACGCACTGGTAACCATGCACGGAACCGTTCTCGTGTTCTTCGTATTGACCGGTGGCTTGAGCGGTACTTTCGCCAACTTCCTCATTCCGCTACAGATCGGTGCGCGAGACATGGCATCTCCCATGATGAACATGCTTAGCTACTGGTTCTTCTTCGGCGGTAGCATCGTAATGCTCTCTTCCCTTTTCGTACAAACCGGTCCTTTCTCCGGTGGCTGGACGGCCTATCCGCCATTGAGTGCGCTCGGAGATGCATCGCCAGGTTCCAAAACGGGTATGGACCTGTGGATCGTAGCCATGGCAATGTTTGTGATCTCTTCACTGCTCGGTGGCCTGAACTATGTGTCCACTGTATTGAACATGCGTACAAAGGGTATGAGCATGACCAAGATGCCACTGACCATGTGGGCGCTGTTCTTCACTGCCGTACTCGGTATCCTATCTTTCCCTGTACTGCTCTCTGGTTTCATCCTGCTGTTGTTCGACCGTCACGCAGGTACCAGCTTCTATCTCTCCGACATTTACATCACGGGTGTAGGCGCCCTCCCCAATGAAGGTGGTAGCGCTATCCTGTACCAGCACTTGTTCTGGTTCCTGGGTCACCCCGAAGTATATATCATCCTGCTGCCTGCGATGGGTATCGCATCAGAAGTTCTGTCTGTGAACTCACGCAAACCGATCTTCGGTTACATGGCGATGGTAGGTTCCATGTTCGCTATTACGATCCTGGCCTTCCTCGTATGGGCGCACCACATGTTCGTAACAGGTCTGAATCCGTTCCTCGGTTCAGTGTTCGTACTGCTAACGCTCCTGATTGCGGTTCCTTCCGCCATCAAAGTGTTCAACTGGCTGACCACGATCTGGAAAGCGAATATCCGCTTCACACCTGGTATGCTCTTCGCTATCGGTTTTGTGAGCCTGTTCATCTCCGGTGGTCTTACCGGTATCTTCCTCGGTAACTCTACTTTGGATATCCACCTTCACGATACTTATTTCGTAATTGCGCACTTTCACATCGTAATGGGTGTGTCTGCCTTCTTCGGAATGTTCGCAGGTGTATACCACTGGTTCCCGAAAATGTATGGACGCTTCATGAACAATACCATGGCGTACATCCACTTCTGGATCACACTGATCGGCGCTTACCTGATCTTCTGGCCAATGCACTACGAAGGCCTTGCGGGTATGCCTCGCCGTTACTTCGAGTACGGTATCTGGGAATCTTTCAAACAATTCGGAGAACTGAATAAATTCATCTCTACTGTAGCCATCATCGTGTTCGCGGTTCAGTTGATGTTCATCTTCAACTTCTTCTACTCTATTTTCAAAGGTAGAAAAGTAACCACACAGAACCCATGGGGTGCTACAACCCTCGAGTGGACTGCTCCAATCCATCCTGGTCACGGAAACTGGCCTGGTGAGATCCCTGAAGTTCACCGCTGGGCTTATGATTACAGCAAGGATGGAAGAGATTTCATTCCTCAGACCGAGCCTATCAGCCCGGATGAGAGCAAGCATCACTAAGCAACAACTGATTGCCGGATGAGCAATCCTCATCCGGTAACCGGTTTAAAATATTCATAACTGATGACGACGCAGGAAACCGTGAAGCAACACAGCTCTTTTTCAATCGCCGGCAAATTGCGTGACTACATGGCGCTGATCAAGTTCAGCCTGAGCTTCATGGTAGTGTTTTCATCTGTGATCAGTTATTTGCTGGCTCCTACTGTTGTACAGTTGAACTGGAGTATGGTAATCTTACTCTTCGTAGCTGGTATGCTGGTAACTGGCAGCGCCAACGCGGTGAACCAGGTGGTAGAGAAAGATACTGACGCGATGATGAAGCGTACAGCAAGAAGACCGGTAGCTTCCGGCCGTATGACGCCTGCAGAAGGATGGGCTTTCGCCATCGTAACGCTGGTGATCGGGCTGGGGATACTGGGATGGTTCTTTAACATTTTGTCGGCCGCAGTGGCGCTGGTAAGCTGGTTTATCTACGCCTTCATGTACACTCCTCTCAAAAAGGTCAGTTCTGTTGCTGTTCTGTTGGGAGCGGTGCCTGGCGCGCTTCCCTGCCTGATCGGCTGGGCCGCCGGTGAAGATAAGCTCAGTGCAGGCGGATGGGTGCTTTTTGCAATCCAGTTCTTTTGGCAGTTCCCGCATTTCTGGGCTATTGCCTGGCTTGCGCATAAGGATTACAGTCATGCAGGATTCAAACTGTTGCCGTCCACCGAAGGACCAGGAAAGTTTTCCGCCATTCAGTCCATTGTGTATTCACTGGTGCTGATCCCTATCGGGATTTTGCCCTACCTGGCAAATATCAGCGGCATCGTGAGCCTATGGATTATTTTTGCGGCCAATCTCTTTATGCTGTGGCAAAGTATAAGGCTGTACCGTGAGATGGAAGCAAAAGCAGCGAGAAGAGTGATGTTCAGTAGTTATATTTACCTGCCCATAGTATTTCTGGCTATGCTGGCAGACAAACTATAAAGAAAACAGATAATGGAGATGGTGAGTTCGCAGAGACAAAAAGTACATCCTCACAAGTTCACCTTGTGGGTTGCCATAGGCAGCATCATTATGATGTTCGCAGGTTTGACCAGTGCATACATTGTAAAGGGTAGCTTACCCGGATGGTCAACCGTAGAAATGCCGCAGATCTTTTTTTATTCAACCGGTGTAATGCTGCTCAGCAGCTTCACCATGCAGTACGCTCTGAAGAGTTTCAAAGAGCGTAAAATGAACCTCTATCGTAAACTGCTTACTGTTACAGCAGTACTCGGTGTGTTGTTCATTGTAATGCAGGTGATCGGTTTCAAACAACTGAGCGATACAGGAGTGTTCCTTCACGGTGGAACCGGGGCCGGTCAATTCCTGTACATCATTTTCGGTCTGCATGCCGTGCACGTTCTGGGTGGCGCTATCGCCCTGCTCATTATGTTCTTCAAAGCATTCAGCCGGAAATTCAGGAACTACAATGCAGTGCCTGTGGAAGTGATCAGCACCTACTGGCATTTTGTAGATGCGCTTTGGTTGTATCTGTTCATTTTTTTCCTGATCAAACGCTAACTGAAAATAGTATATCATTCAAAATTTCTAATACAGTAACATGGCACAAACAGCAGTAGCAGGTAAGCAAAGATGGTGGGATGGAGGAAAGAGTCCCTTCAACGTGGAGTATGGGAAGTTAATGATGTGGTACTTCCTGATGAGTGACGCTTTTACCTTCGGTGCATTCCTGATCTCTTACGGTACCGTTCGTTTTGCAAGCAACGGCTGGCCTGACCCCAACGAGGTATTCTCCTCTGTTCCTTTCATGGGCCATGCGCATTTGCCACTGGTATTCGTGAGTATCATGACTTTCATCCTGATCGCATCTTCCGTTACCATGGTACTGGCTGTAGGCGAAGGACATGCCAACAATAGAAAAGGTGTAATGAAGTATATGATCCTGACCATCATTGGTGGTCTCATGTTCCTGGGCTGCCAGGCATGGGAATGGCATCACCTGCATGAGCAGGGTGCATGGTGGGGAAGGAACCCTTTCAATAACTTTGGAGGAACGCCTGCATCTACCAACTTCACCAACTTCTTCTTTACCATCACCGGATTCCACGGATTCCACGTATTGTCCGGTGTAGTGATCAACATCATCATGCTGATCATGACCTGGAAAGGAGTATTCGACAGAAGAGGCCATTACCTCATGATCGAGAAAGCCGGTCTGTACTGGCACTTCGTAGACCTGGTTTGGGTATTCGTATTCACCTGCTTCTACCTGTTCTAAACAACATTGATCAAACTACAACTGTAAAAAGATATTATGGAAACTTTTGAAAGCGTAAAGCAATCACACGCGGATGGAGACGGACACGGATTTGATAAAGCGGCCATCTGGCGTACATTCTGGATCCTGCTGGTGATCACTGTTGTGGAACTGGTAGTGGGTATGTTTATCGCACCGCACTTCCATAGCCTGAAGATCTGGTTCAACATCCTGTATATCATCTTCACACTCGCGAAAGCATTCTATATCATTGCAGAGTTCATGCACCTGGGTCATGAGATCAAGAATCTTGTGATGACCATCGCGATCCCTGCACTGCTGTTCATATGGTTCATTACCGCCTTCCTCTGGGATGGTGATTCATACAGGAACCTGCGTAATACCTACGATCCGTATCACCTGGAACGTACTACCACGCCGGTAAAGGAAACAGCTCCTGCTCATGGTCATGAAACTGAAAAGCCGGGCGCTTTGCACTAAGAAAGATCAGAAACAGATTCCGATAAACGGGCGTGCCTTCATCAGGGTACGCCCGTTGCTTTTTCGAAGGGTGGCAGTCGCTCGCCTCCGGCGAGTGACTGGTATTCTGTCGCCTCCGGCGACACAGAGTTCGCCAGAGGCGAACCAATAAAAGTCACTCGCCGGAGGCGAGCGACTGCCACTCTCCGTTGGTTTTTAGCATAATTTAAGTGGACCAAACGCCACATTGCATCCGTTACAGTGGTACCTTTGCGCAACTAAATGAAATAAGGTGAGTCAGAAAGCCCTCTTAGCTCTGTGTGTTGCCCTCCTGCTGCCGGTTGCCAGTTACTTTCTGGTGAAAGGCATCAGCCAGGACTCCCTTCGAATGCCGAAGCATTATTATTTCGACGACACGAAGGATACCATCATCAATGGCAAATTGCACCAGGACACCATCTGGCACCAGGTTGGAAATTTTGAACTGACCAACCAGCTGGGAAAGACCGTTACCATGGACGAGCTCCGCGGCCGCATCGTGATCGCCAACTTCTTCTTCACCCGCTGCCCCTCTATCTGCCCCGGACTATCTCGAAATATGAAGATGATCCAGGATGGGCTCAAATTCAAAGACCTCACCAAACGCATCGATACCACATTCGTTCAACTGATCTCATTCAGCGTGGACCCGGAACGCGATTCAGTTCCTGTACTCAGAAAATATGCTGACAGGTACGGGGTGAATCATGATATGTGGTGGATGCTTACCGGCCCCAAAAAAGAGATCTATGATTACGCACTGGAAGAGCTTAAACTTGGCCTTCAGGACGGCGGCACTGTTGACTCCGCATTCATCCATACCGAGAAATTTGTGCTGATAGATAAACAAGGTGTAGTGCGTGGCTACTACAATGGCCTGGATAGCGCTTCATTGTCAACTCTCGGGGAAGACGTTACCCTGCTTATGCTGGAAAAAGATAAGCAGGAGAAATCGCCTGTTCTGGCAAAACTGCTCGGATTATGGCCTGTGTACCTGATAGCTTTGGCGCTACTGGCAATATTCATTCGTATTACGCGCAAACCGCGCAATCAAACAAACGCGTGATCTATGTTACCTCCGGTTTTACAGAAGAACGATAAGAAAGCGAGAACGCTTATCCTGGTTTTTTCCTTCATTGTTTTTGCTGCAGTGGTACTGCTCAGCAGGGTGAAGCTGGAAGTTGATCTGGGCTTCGATCCTCACCTTTTTGCCACAGCCAACGCCGTGATCAATTTCATGGTAACGCTTTTGCTGATCGCAGGTTTCGTTACAGTGAAAAAAGGCAATTATCAATTGCATAAGAAGATCATGATGACGGCCATGATACTCTCTGTGATTTTCCTGGTTTCCTATATCGCACACCATCTTTTTGCTGGCGAAACAAAATTCGGGGATCTTGACCGTAACGGGATCGTTACGGATGAAGAGAAGGTTGCAGGTGGCTCACTTCGTACCATTTATTACATAATTCTTGCTACCCATATCCCACTGGCCGGGATTATTCTTCCTTTTATTCTTTTCACAGCCTATCGTGCAATGATAGCCGAATTTCCGGCGCACAAAAAACTGGCGCGTATTACCTGGCCTATCTGGTTATACGTTGCCATCACAGGTGTGCTGGTGTACCTGATGATCAGTCCATATTACTAAACAGCTTACCTATGAATATCGCAGGCACTATCCGCAAACTTAAATTCCAGCATACGGTATTCCTTGTTCTGTTGGTTTTGGCGATTACAGGAGCGCTGGTGTATACCGCCTCTGCTGTAATTACAGAAAACGAAGATCTGGAAAGAACAGGTTCGGCTGTAGCGGTGATCCTGTCTGTTGCCTGCCTGCTAATTGGGTTCAATTTTTTCAAAAGAAAAATGATGGAAGCCCGCAACATTGAATTACCGGAGATGCGTATGCGAAAGTATTTCGCCGCCTGCATGATCTGGTGGAGCCTGATCTATCTTCCGGGAATAGTTGCCCTGGCGCTGTTCGTACTCTCTGCTTATTACTCCTTTGTTGCGCTGGCTATATTGCATTGTCTGATCCTGCTCGCGTTCATGCCCAGAAAAAATAATATTGTCTTATTGCTCCGGCTGACTGAAAAAGATTTCTGATCCAATACATATTTCTATTGAGATAACAAGGGGAAAAAACCCGTAAAATGGCGTTTTTTTTCCCCTTGGCATGATTGATATTAGCTGTATGTTTGATCTGGCATCGCTTAATTCACTATATTGGAATGCCTCTTTAAGCCTTAGTTATGCGACTTCAATACCTTTTCCTTTCAATAGTGCTGCTTATCGGACTTTATTCACAAGCCCAGGAATCAACCTCTACCCTTGATAAGATCACTGGTTTTCCCACACGCTTTCTTGATAAACTGAATAAGAAATCAGCTGACCTCGAGGACAAGCTGGTTGCCAGTTCGGAGAAGGCATTGCAGCGATTGGCCAGGCAGGAAAAAAAGTTGAAGAAGAAGCTGGCGCGTAAAGATTCTTCGGCTGCAGAACAACTCTTCGGCAATGTTGAGGAGCGTTACCAACAACTGCAATCCAAATTGCAGCAACCAGTCAAACTGAATGGCAGGGCAGGCCAATACCTTCCGCACCTGGATACACTCAAAACATCCTTGAATTTCCTTTCTCAGAATAATGAACTGCTTGCAACCAGTTCTGAAATGACCGGCAAAATAAAAGAGGCGTTGAATTCAGTAAAAGGACTGGAAGGCAAATTTGATCAGGCCGCAGAAGTAAAGAAATACCTGCGCGAAAGGAAGCAAATGCTCAAAGATCAACTGAATCGTTTTGGGCTCACAAAGGAGTTGAAGAAATACAATCAGCAGGCATATTATTATGCTGAGCAGATCAACTCTTACAAAGCGATGCTGGAGGACCCATCTAAACTGCAACAGAAGGCGCTGGAGCTGGTGAAGAAGATCCCTGCATTTCAGGATTTTTTCAAGAAGCACTCTGAGCTTGCCAGTCTTTTCAGGTTACCGGATAATTATGGGTCCACAGCCAGCCTGGCCGGTCTGCAAACCAGGAGTAGTGTACAGAACCTGATCCAGGAGCGGATCGCATCTGCAGGGCCCAATGCCACGGCTATGCTACAGCAAAACGTTCAGGCCGCGCAGGCGCAGTTATCCGGATTGAAGGATAAGCTGAATGAGCTTGGAGGAATGGGAAATAGCGAAGGTGATCTGCCGGATTTCAAACCCAACAACCAAAAAACGAAAACCTTTTTGCAAAGGCTCGAATATGGAACCAACTTGCAAAGCCAGCGCTCGAATAATTTCTTTCCCACCACTACGGATATTGGATTATCTGTGGGATACAAACTGAATGATAAAAGTGTGATCGGAGTAGGCGCCAGTTACAAAGTGGGCTGGGGACAAAATATCCGCAATATCAGCATTAGTAGCCAGGGAGTAGGTTTCCGCTCGTTCGCGGATTATAAGATCAAGGGAAGTTTCTTCGCTTCCGGCGGTTTTGAATACAACTATCAGCAGCCTTTCAGTTCTGTTTCGATTGTGAAGGACCTCGACAGCTGGCAGCAAAGCGGACTTGCTGGCATCAGCAAAGTTGTTTCATTGAAAAGTAAAATGTTCAAGAAAACCAAGATACAATTGCTTTGGGATTTCCTGAGTTATTCTCAAAGACCACAGACCCAACCGCTCAAATTCAGGGTAGGATATAATTTCTGACAAGCCAGTTCTCCGCCATCCAACCATTTAATACATCGAGCATAACAGCGTCAATCTTATTGATGCCCGAACAGCCATGTATTTATTTACATCTAAACATATCCTTATGAGTGATTGCTACATTGTGTTCACCTTCCGGGATCAATATGGCGATTTTCAAATTGAAAGGCTGCGCGCATCGCAGGCCGGATCCTGTTACAAGGTTGAGAGTATACCCCAATTCACACCCTCGGTTTCCAAAGGGGATATTGTGTCTGCCGTAATGGAGGAAGATGAACTGCATTTCGAGATGGTGATGGACGCTTCCGGCAATAGTACCATCCAGGTATATTTCTTTGATGAAACGCAGATGGAGACTGTCTTTGAGTATGTCGGAGGCAGGGGCTGCAACTGGGAGGCACACCCTGAAAAAAAACTGCTAGCCGTGAATGTTCCCGATAGCGTGCAGTACTCTCCGTTACAGATCTATTTTGAAAAAGGAGAAGAAGAAGGTAAATGGACCTTTAAAGAATCCTGTTTGTCGCATTATTAAAAATTGATAATTGTCTCGCTCATTCTTGTCTAGTAATCCAACCTCACGGTTAGGGCTCTGTGCAGTAGCGCAAAAAAAGGTTAGTGAATGGTTAAGGTTATATAACTGTGGAAATAACACCGTAATTTGCGGCGGTTTTTACCCTGCCGTAACCCTATAAATCTTAGGCCCAATGCAAGACAAGACGTTAATTGAAACTACAGACAGGAATAGAGTAGCCAGGTCAATCAAAAGGTTTTCCGCTCTTTTTCTCTTAATGATCATCGGCAACCTTGCCTCCATGGGGCAATCCCGTTTCAGCATCAAAGGAATGTACCTTCAGTGGGGGTATAACACCGAGTGGTATACGAAAAGCGATATTCACTTCAAAGGTTCAGTGAATGGAGTTCCTCACGACTTCACCGTTTACAATGCCAAAGGTGTTGATCAGAACGATCTGGATGCGATCTGGAAGAAACCCATTCAGGTCAGCGTTCCCCAATACAATTACCGGATCGGTTTTTACCTGAACAAGGAAAAGACAAAGGCTATCGAATTCAATTTCGATCACACGAAATATATCGTGAGTGATGACCAGCGCCTGCATATCAAAGGAACTATCGGAGACCAGTATTTTGATCAGGACACCCTGGTAACAAAGGATGGGCTCTTCCATCTGGAGCATACCAATGGCGCCAATTTCTATCATATCAATTATGTACAGTTCTGGCCGCTGAACAGGACAAACAGGAAGGCTGGATATTTTGTTCCCATGCTGAAGCTGGGGGCTGGTTTCATGATCCCCAAAACAGACGTAACGCTTTTTGGCAAAAGGCTCGACAATAAATTCCATCTCGCAGGCTATATGGCCAGCGTGGAAGGCGGTATCAAATATTATATCACCAGGAATTTCTTCTTTGAGGGAACTGCCAAAACCGGTTATGCAAAATATACCAATGCGCTTACTGTAGATGGAGGCAAAGCGAAACACGCTTTCGGCTATGCAGAATTGATAGCAACCATCGGCTACGACATTAACTGGTAAGTTTCAGTTTAAAGATCCATCGGGTCCCAGAAGAGTCTATTGAACTCGACCACTTTATCATTTTTGACTTTAATCCCTTCTTTCTCCAGCAACTCTTGCATTTGGGTAGGAGTGGCAAAATGATGTTTGCCACTGAGCATCCCATTACGGTTCACTACGCGGTGTGCAGGCACTTTAGGCTTTGCGCTTCCAGCGAGATTCATTGCCCAGCCTACCAGCCTGGATGAAGATTTGGCGCCAAGACTGGCCGCAATGGCTCCATAGGAGGTAACACGCCCTTTCGGGATCTGTCTCGCCACATTGAAAACCTGCTCGAAAAAAGTCTGGTCCCTGTAACCTGATGGGGTTACTGTGTTGAGCTTTTCTTTGAAAACTGATTGAACTGAAGTTCTTTTTGAAGAAGAAGACACTGGTATTCTGCTGCTTCCCTTTTGGCCGGCATTTTTGGCTGCTGCTGTCTTTTTTGTGGCGGCAGGCTTCGATCCCTTATTGGCCGGAGCTTTGGCGGCTGTCTTCCCTGAAGCAGCTTTAACGGCTGATTTAGTTGATGTTCGTTTGCCCATGATCGTTACGTTTTTGAAGCAACTCAGTACGGCGGGGTTCCGGGACATTCATGTAATTGTACGGACAATGTTTGCAGCCATTTCCGCAGCACCGCCCTCTGTCGAGATGGAATTTGGCAGTAAGTACTACATAGCCCTGTTCGTTGTAATAGAAATCAATTCCTTCTGTCAGATTCTTCTTCACGGAGCATTTCTTTTAGCGCTGCGTCTTTATCGGGCAGCGGTGTATCGGGCAATCTGAAGCTCAGGTAATGGATGCGGCTGCTACCGGCAATGTCCAGGCTTTCATAGTGCGTTTTGATCTTCAATTCATCTGTAATGGCTGTTTCGCCAGCGGCATACACATCGTCCCTGTCGTCCAGCACTTCCAGCCCGTGAAGATCGATCACCCATTTGGTGAAGCGGTACAATGCAGGCGAATCTGTTTTAAGATGAATGATGCCATTGGGCGAGAGGATCTGTTGGTAGAGCCTGAGGAATCTCGGATGGGTCAGTCGCTTTTTTGCCCTGGATGTGCGTAACTGCGGATCCGGAAAAGTGATCCAGATATCACTCACTTCACCCTGCTGGAAATGCATTGCAATGCGATCGATATGAGTGCGGAGAAATCCAACATTCGTCAGTTGCTCGTTCAGCGCTTTTTTAGCGCCCACCCAGATGCGGTTTCCTTTGAGGTCCACACCGAGAAAATTGCGCTCAGGGTAGATCCTTCCCAGGCCCACTGCATATTCTCCCTTCCCGCAGGCCAGTTCCAATGTGATCGGATGATTATTGCGAAAGAATTCATGCCATTTTCCCGGCATTCCTTCGGGGTTCTGTAATACATTCGGAAAAGTGAGCAACTCTGCAAAACGAACTAATTTTTTCTGTCCCATTATCCTGCAAATGTAGAACAAACAATCGTTTTACCGGCATACAAAGCAAGACAGTATGACTATTGCTCAAGAGCAGCAAAGCTGGCTTCCACAGCGGCTGTACAAGGTAAAATCATATCTGTAAAGTCAGATTTTAATAAGCTCCCGGACCGATGTTGCGCAATTACCCCTAACTTAGGTTTTTGAACTGCCCTTCAAATGTTTTTGCATTGATCGATTTTTCATTATTTAATACCGACCCCGCATTACTCCAGCGCTTTTCACAGGGAGATCAACAAGCATTTGCCGCTATCTACGGACAGTATCATTCACTCATCTATAATTACCTTCTCAAGTTCACAAAAAATCCAACATTGGCAGAAGACCTGCTGCACGATATTTTCCTCAAAATATGGGATGCCCGCGAACGCGTGGACATTAAGACGTCGTTCAGTGCTTACCTGTTCGGCCTGGCCAGGAACACCGTGATCACACAACTCAACCGGATGTCTTTATACGATGCCATCCGCGAAGAGATACTGAGCAACGCAGAACTGGAACTGCATCCCCGCCACCTGATGAACAAAGTGGAAGCGAGAGAATATGAAGAGCTACTGGAAAAAGCTATCAATAGTTTGCCTCCCCAGCGGAAAGAAGCTTTCATCCTCTGCAGGCAGCAGGGCAAAACATATGAAGAAGCTGCTTTTATCATGAACATCTCAAAGAATACTTTGAAACAACATTTGCAACTGTCTGTGAAGTCTATCAAAGAGTATTTGCTGGAACATGGGAACATCTCCTTGCTGATGATCCTGGTTGCTTTCAATTAATTTTTTTTTCGCGTCCACCCTTTTTTTAATCTCATTAGTCTTATTAATATGGGTTCTCAAAAAAATCAGGAAATAGCGTTGCTGTGGAAGTTTCTGGATGGTACGATCACTGAAGAGGAAAGCTATGCATTAGCTGCATATCTGAAAAGTGGCGCTGCAGAAAAGGATCCTGAATTTGAGAAGGTGCTCCAGCAGCTGTATTTGCAATCTTCCAATGCTGTCCCGATGTCGGCGGAAGCAGCGAAGCGAGTACTGCAGCGCTTGCTGAAATCCATTCAACAACAACTGAGTGAAAAATATCCTGCTCCCGTTCATCGTGTCCATTTGTTGAACAGAGCCTGGTTCAGATATGCAGCTGTTGCCGTATTGGTTCTTTCTGGTTCTGTGCTTGCTTGGTTACTGATCAGCAGGGATCATAAAAAAGAAAGCAAGCTTCCGGTGGTTGCAACCACCAGCAATCCATCAGGATCAGACAAGGCGGTACTGCAACTGGCAGACGGGAAAACAATCCTGCTTGATAGCAATGACAGACAAATTCTGCACATCGGAGATCTGAGCGTGAACAATCAAAATGGAAAACTGGAATACGATGGTGTGAGCAACAAGGTTGAATGGCATACACTATCTACTCCGCGTGGTGGGCAATATAACCTGAGACTACCCGATGGCACTGAAGTGTGGCTCAATGCAGCATCGTCAATCACTTTCCCAAACAGTTTTGCAACAGGAGAACGTAAAGTGAAAATAAGTGGTGAAGCATATTTTGAAGTTGCGCAAAAGAAAGACCAGCCTTTCAAAGTGGATATCGATGGGAAAGCAACTGTGGAAGTATTGGGTACGCATTTCAACATCAATGCCTATACTGATGAGCCATATATTGCAACTACATTAACCGAGGGCGCTATCAAAATGATCAACAGGCAACAAACTGCCATTCTTTCCCCGGGTCAGCAGGCAAGGATCAACACAAAGGGCATGAATGTGTTGAAAGATGCCGATACAGACCTCGTTCTTGCCTGGAAGAATGGATTGTTCCGATTTGAGAATTCGCCCATCAATGATGTGTTGCGTCAATTTGCAAGATGGTATGATGTGGAGGTGGTGATAGAACAAAATGATCCTGATATTTTGTTCACCGGAGAAGTGAACCGCAATCTTACCTTATTGCAGGCAATGATTGTACTGGAAAAAATGGGCGTGCATTTCACACTGAAAGAAAGACGCCTGACCATCAAGCCTTAGACTTCGTTTAAACTTTTCCTGAATTCTTTATTGCAATACTACACGTAATGCTGAAAAGCAAGCCAGATCGTATTGCCTTGAATGAAACCGTTCATTATTCTCAAAACCAAGACTATGCTTAATTTGAACTCCTGGCCTGCTGCTACCAGAAAAAAATATCCCCCCGTAGAAAAGCGACGGACTTTCAGTGTACTACTGACTATCCTGCTGCTGGCCGCATTACAAATGCCCCTCACCGTTAGTGCGCAGACGATAACATATAACGGAAAGAAAGTGCCTCTTCAGAAGCTCTTCAAAGAGATCAAAAAACAAACCAGCTACGTAGTGGTGTTCAATCCCAAAATACTGGACAGTTCCATCACCGTCACAGTGAATGTAAAAGATCTGCCTCTGGAAGAATTCATGCGTACTATCCTGAGCAATACACCACTTGTGTACAGCATTGTAGGAACAACTATTGTGGTGGCTAAGAAACAAGCTACATCGGGAACCGGGAATGCAGGCGGTAGCGCCATATTTGTGGTGGCGCCACGGGACATTACCGGAAATGTTTATGATAGCAAGACCAATCAGCCACTTGCCTTTGTGAGTATCCTGGTGGCAGGCGCTTCCAGGGGTACACAAACCAATGAACGTGGCGCTTTCACGCTCAGGAAAGTGGAAGACACGGATAAGATCACCTTTACTTTTATTGGTTATGAATCCATGACACTGCTGGCGAAAGACCTGGAACCAAGTATATCTGTAAGAATGAAACTCGCTACCAATGAACTTGATCAGGCTGTAGTGAAAGCATACGGCGTAACCAGCAAAAGACTTAATACGGGAAGCATTGCCCGTGTAACAGCAGAAGAGATAGAAAGGCAACCAGTGATGAATCCACTGCTGGCATTGCAGGGCAGGGTGCCCGGTCTTGTGATGACGCCAACCTCCGGGAACTCAAGTTCTCCCGTTAAGATCGAAATCAGGGGAAGGAATTCCATCGACCCGTTGCAGCTGACTGATCCATTGTATGTGATAGACGGCATTCCTATCAACCAGGTGAATTTACAAGGGGCTGTACAGGACGGTGTTTCTTATGGTGTTGAACAGGCAGGTGCTGCTTATCTCAAAGGACAGAGCCCGCTTTTTGCCATTAATCCACGTGATATTGAAAGTATTGAAATATTGAAAGATGCCGATGCTACGGCTATCTATGGCTCCAGGGCTGCCAATGGCATAATACTGGTCAATACCAAAAAGGGCAGACCAGGTAAAACTAAACTGGATCTATCCTACACGGATGGACTGGTAATGCCTGCCCGTCATGTAAAGATGCTGAGCACACCAGAATACCTGGCCATCCGGAGAGAGGCTTTCAAGAATGACGGAATCTATAATCCTTCCCTGGATGCAGCACCTGATCTGTTGTTGTGGGATAGTACCCGGCAAACGGACTGGCAAAAGGAAGTACTGGGAACAGGAAGGTCCAGTCTGGCTTCCGTTACCTTATCCGGCGGCGATGCACGTAATACCTTTCGCCTGAATGCTTCTTATGACAAAGTGGTGGATCTGATGGCCACTTCCGGGTCCACACAGCGTGGCGCTTTTGCTTTCAATTTCAGACATCGCAGCCCGGATGAAAAACTGACGGTGGAAGCCATCCTCAATTACGGCACTACCAAAGTGGATGCTGTAACGTACACTTCCAATATCTATAATTTACCGCCCAATGCCCCTCCCATTTATAAGGAAGATGGCAAGCTGAACTTTGATGGCTGGAGGATCGGATATGGGGTGATGCAAAAGTTCGCTTTCGGTTATTTATTGCAGCCGATAATTTCAAAAACCAATCAGTTCAGTGGAAATATCAATATCACTTATGAATTGTTACCCGGCCTTACAGTGGGAACGAGAGCAAGTATTAATAATTCACTCAACAACAACCAGCGCCTTGTTCCTTCAACATCATTAGACCCGCTTGGGTATGCAATGCCCGAAGCCATGTTCGGAACTACCAAAGGCACTAACATGGTATTGGATCCCCAGATCACCTATAACACAATGATAGGTAGAGGAAGATTAACTGCGCAGCTGATGGGCAATTACCAGTATTCAACCATGCGTGGTTTGACCAACTGGGGCATGGGATATACCAACGACAACATGCTTAATACCATCAATAATGCTCCCATAAAAATTACAGTGGAGAATTTTGGTGAAAACAAATTCGTTTCGCTCCGCACTTTACTCAACTATAACTGGGATAACAAATACATCATTAACCTTAGTGCCGCACGTGATGGTTCTTCCCGATTTGCGCCGGGCAGGCAGTTCGGTCAGTTCGGATCAGTTGGCCTGGGTTGGATATCATCCGATGAGCCCTGGATGAGAAATTTCTTGCCTGAATGGTTCAGTTTCCTCAAATTCAACGGAAGCTATGGAATTACAGGTTCAGACCTGGGGCAGGACTATCGCTATCTTTCCCGCTGGAGCGTAACAGACCCCGCTGAATACCAGATGCCCGTATGGGCCTATGGCGGCATTCAAAGCTACCTTCCCATACAGGCAGTGAACGACCAATACCACTGGCAATCCAACAAACAGATCAACCTGGCTACTACTATGGGTTTCTGGAAAGACAGGCTGACTCTGAGCGTTGAATACTATATGAAAGAGACCAGCAACCAGCTGACAGATATCCCCACTGCTATCTTGACCGGCTTCCCCAGTGTGATCGGTAACTGGGATGCAAAAGTGCGTAATACGGGACTGGAAGCGTCTTTTACTTATAAACTGATTGAAAAGAAAGACTGGAACGTAAATCTCGGGTTCAATATATCCGCCAATCGCAATAAGCTGGTTTCTTATCCGAATATCGAGAACTCTCCTTATGCCACCCGTTTCAAAGTGGGTAAATCCCTCTCAACAGAATACCTGCTGCATTTGATTGGGGTTGATCCGCTTACAGGGGAATATGCATTCTACGATTACAATAAAGATGGTGTTGCCAAGATCAACCTGAATAGAGTTGCCGGAACAGGTGATGATGACCGTTATATTGAAAGGGACCGTAACCCTGCATTCTATGGAGGTTTTGTTCCTTCTTTATATTATAAGAATATCAACTTCCGCATGATCTTTCAATTCAGGAAGCAGTATGGATTGAATGCACTTGCCGGAGAATCGGTGGGCAGAATGGTGAATATGTTCCTGCCAGAGGAACTGATCAAAAACCATTGGCAGAAACCTGGCGACAACAGTCAGTACCAACGATACACCACCGGAGGTGGATCCAATATCAATACATCCGATGGCTCTTTTACCGATGCTTCTTTTGTGCGCCTGACCAATGCCTCCATCAGTTATTCATTTACGGATAAACTGTTAAAGAAAACAGGAATGAAAGGATGTATGATTTCCATCGATGCACAGAACCTGTTCTTTATAACGCGCTACAAAGGGCTGGACCCGGAGATTCAAAATCTGTCCAATGTTCCCAACCCAAGAGTTATTACCACCAATATTTCCATCAACTTCTAAATTCAGCGTTATGCGCTACTTACCTATAATCACCAAAACACTGCTCCCGGCCTGCATCCTGGCAACGATCAGTACTTCCTGTAAAAAGATGCTGGAAATAGATCCGCCCCTGGATACCATCTCCACCGTTCAGATCTTCAGTTCGGATAAACATGCGGAAGGAGCTCTCACCGGTATCTATTCAAGGATGATCAATGGAGAGGGCATGTCAATGTTCATTAACACGCCTTACAAAGCATTTGCCGGCGGCCTTTCAACACTGCTGGGGGGAATGAGTGCAGATGAAATGACACAGGTGTCTGGAATTAATTCAGCGAGGGAAATAGAACAGAACAAGTTAATGATCATAACCAGCACTGGTACAGCTGAACTCTGGAGCAGCGCATATAAAATTATCTATGCTGCCAATGCCGTAATTGAAGGAGTAGCAGCTTCCACTTCCAGGGACCTGCGCGACAGTACCCGTAAGCAGCTGACAGGTGAAGCAAAATTCATCAGGGCCTTCAGTTATTTCTATCTCACCAACTTCTTTGGAGATGTGCCATTGGTGCTCTCTGTTGATTTCAATAAAACCTGGCAGATGGCGCGTACACCACAACGCCTGGTGTATGACCAGATCATTACTGACCTGAAGGACGCGCAGGCTGTACTTCCCGCGGACTTTACAGTTGGAAATGGAGAGAGGATCAGGCCCAACAAATGGGCCGCCACCGCTATGCTCGCCAGGGTCTACCTCTATACCGGTGAATATGAGAATGCCATGAAAGCCGCTACGGACGTGATCGATCAGCACAGCATTTTCCAGATCGAACCTGATCTCAATGACGTATTCCGTTATCAAAGCAGGGAAGCGATCTGGCAGTTGAAACAAACACAGGAAAATTCCACGCTCAGAAATGCAACGCCGGAAGCGTATTGCATGATCCCGATCATTCCATATAATGGCCCGGCAGGCGCACGGATTACAGCTGAATTGAGAAATGCATTCGAAGGCGGGGATAAGAGATATGATGTATGGCTCGATAGTACAGACAATTCTACCAACCCTAACATTCCTTCTGTATTGAGCTGGTATCCTTCGAAATACAAGATAGGTCAGAGTAATGCCGTGCTGGGAATGCCCGGAGAATATTATATGGCCCTCCGCCTGGCCGAGCAATACCTTATAAGGGCAGAAGCCAATGCGCTGGGAGCTTCCGGTGGTGCATCCGCTGCCATCGATGACCTCAATATTATCCGTCACAGGGCCGGCATCGATGATCTGCCCGGTAACCTGGCCAGCGACGCACTCAAGGCTGCCATCGCCAAAGAACGACAAACAGAATTGTTTGCAGAATGGGGCCATCGCTGGTTCGATCTCAAACGCACTGGAAAAGCCTCAGAGATTTTGTCGCAGATCGGAAACAAACAACCCTGGGAAGGCGATTACCAGCTGGTGTATCCCATTCCGCCCAATGAGATCCAGAACAACAGTAAACTGGTACAGAATATCGGTTACAGGTAAACGAAATTTTCAACTTACAAATGAATGCTATGTTCACAAATATTAATTCACGTGTTGCCATGCTGTTATTGCTGAGCATCACCTTCTTCTCCTGTAAGAAAGAAGAGAAACTGCCAGGTACCGCCTCTCTCACTGTTGTGAATATGGTACGCGGTGTACAAACCATGGTGGCCAATTTTGGAGGCACAGCACCGCTCACTTACTATGCTACTGCACCCTTTCTTTACTACAACACATTCACTTATTATCAGAACAGGTTCAGCTCCACTAGCGGCGCACAGAACATTGGTTTCTTCAGCATGCCGGATACCTCTGATAAAAGCAAGCCCGTACTGATCTGCAATGTAGACCTGCCCGTGGCTTCCATCAATTCACTATTCCTGATCGGTACGGTGGAACAACCGGATAATCTTTTCATCAGGGATGAAGTGCCGTATATCCCTCTTACAGACAGCAGCGGCGGTTTCCGTTTTGTGAATGTGCTGGCCAACAGCGGTGCAGTAAGTGTAAATATCAAAGACAAGGCACCCGGATCTCTCATCTCTTCACTTGCTTACAAAGGAGTTTCGGACTTTATCAAACTCCCTGTAAAGCCCGGCGTCACTGGTTATACTTTTGAATTCCGGGATGCTGGCACAGGCTCCCTGATTTTTTCCTACACAACACCATACATGGATGTATATCAACCCGGAGAAGTCAACTTCTGGATGTGGAGGTCCAATACCATGGTGCTTTCAGGCGACAGGACCGGAACAGGCGCAAATGGCCCTGCTGTGGTGAGGACCTATAATTTCTAACGATGATACGCATACGTAAAATAACGTCTATCGTTTTCTTTCCATAAAACATATTATGAATACCATTCTTAAAATTGAAGGGCTGTCGCACAAATACAGCAGCTCCTGGGCGATCCGTGACATCAATCTCGAGATCGATCAGACGGGAGTAGTGGGTCTGCTTGGTTCCAATGGCGCCGGTAAGTCTACCATGATGAATATCCTTTGTGGGGTGTTGAACCAAACCGAGGGCAATGTATTAATAAATGGTATCGATCTCCGGAAAAAGCCACTCGAAGCAAAACAATACATCGGCTTTCTGCCACAGCAACCGCCGGTGCATATGGACCTTACTGTGGATGAATACCTCGGCTTTACGGCAGAGCTTCGCCAGATCCCTGACAGCAAGATAAAGGCAGCAGTGGGAGAAGCAAAAGAGCGCTGTGGCATTGCGCATTTCAGCACCCGGCTGATCCGAAACCTGTCCGGGGGTTACCGCCAGCGGGTTGGTATTGCACAGGCCATTATCCACAAACCCAAACTGGTGGTGATGGACGAGCCTACCACCGGCCTTGATCCCAATCAGCTGATCGAAGCACGTAAACTGATCAGGGAGATCGCTACAGAACATACCGTATTGCTGTCGTCACATATCCTTTCCGAGATCCACCTGCTCTGCCGTGAGATCGTGATGATCGAAGGAGGCCGTATCATATTCTCAGACTCGATGGATGCCTTCAACAACTATGCACAACCGCAAAGCATCCTGCTCCGCCTGGAGAATATGCCGGCAGTTTCGGATATCCTGAAGATAAAAGGCGCTACCAGGGTAGAAGTGCTGAGCGATAAGCAGGTAAGAGTATACTTTGATGATGACCCGGAGTTTGCTGAAAGACTGGCAGATGCCTGTGTGAACAATGGATGGCGTTTACGTGAACTCAATCCCGACAAGACGCATCTCGATGATATTTTCAAACAATTATCCACTCAATCCCACCAATAAGAGCAGTAGCCATGAAGATGATTATTAAAATAGCGAAAACAGAGCTTCGCAACCTTTTTTACTCCCCGGTTGCCTGGTTTCTCTGCATCGCATTCCTGGTGCAGTGCGCCTTCTTTTTCATCAACGCAATGGAACCGATTGCCAAATTCCAGGATATGATGATGAAGTATTCAGGAGGGCAATTTAAGAACTTCCAGGGATCCATCACCCGCGGTGTTTTTCTGAATGACGCGGGCATTTTTGTGAACTCATTGCAGAACCTTTACTTATTTGTGCCTCTTCTTACTATGGGCATTATCAGCCGGGAGATCACGAGCGGCACTATCAGGTTGCTTTACTCTTCACCTGTGAGATCGAGGGATATCGTACTTGGAAAATACCTGGCCATCATTGGCTTCAATGCTATCCTGGTGCTGATCATCGCGATATTCGTTTGCATTGGTATTGCGGGTATCAAAGATGCAGAGTTTGGCATGCTGTGGTCTGCCATCCTCGGATTTTTCCTGCTGGTTTGTACTTATACAGCTATCGGTATGTTCATGTCTTCCCTCACTACATACCAGATCATTTCGGCATTAGGTACTTTCATGTTACTCTTCCTGCTGGGGTATGTAGGGCAGCTCTGGCAGGAATATGATTTCGTGCGCGACCTCACTTATTTCCTTTCTATCAGGGGAAGGACCGCCAATATGCTGCAGGGCCTGATCACTACCAATGATGTGATCTACTTCCTGGTGATCATTGCCATGTTCGTTGCCTTTACTTACCTGAAAGTGCAGGGCGCCAGAGAGATCAAACCCTGGTGGACCAAAACCAGCAGGTACATGGCAGTTGTGGCTTGCGGACTGGTGATAGGTTATTTTGCATCACGCCCTACACTGGTTGGTTACTGGGATACCACCAGGGACCAGGTGAACACCCTTCACGTGAAAACACAGAAAGTGGTGAAAGAGCTGGGTGATGATCCCGTAGAAGTAACAATGTATTGCAATTTCTTCGGCGGCGGAATGGATTATGGCTTGCCGCAGGGCCGCAACAATTACCTGGCCCAGATGTGGTCTAAATACATCCGGTTCAAACCTGAGTTCAAGTTCAACTATGTATATTACTATGATGTAATGGAAGGAGACAGCAATCTTTATAAGAGCTTCCCAGGCAAGAACATCCATGAAATTGCAGCGTTGATTGCGGATGGCAGGAATATGAATGCGAAACTGTTCATGAAACCTGACGAGATCCGCAAGATCATTGACCTGTCTCCGGAAGGAAAGCGTTTGGTGATGAAGCTCAACTACAAAGGCAAATCTACTTTTATCCGCACCTATGATGATCCCAGGGTATGGCCTGATGAGCCGGAAGTGGCTGCTGCTTTCAAGCGGCTGATGCTCCCTGAAATGCCGCAGCTGCTATATTCCACCGGGCACTTCGAGCGCTCTGTAGTGAAAATGGGAGAACGTGAATATGGTTCTCACACCCTGGCCAAAGGAAGCCGCATCTCACTGATCAATAACGGATTTGATATCGATACGATCGATATTGGCCAGAAGGAGATTCCCAACAATACGGCAACCCTGGTTCTGGCCGATCCCAAAACAAAACTCAGCGATACAGTTCAGCAAAGGATTGCCAGCTACATAAGCAAAGGTGGTAATATGCTGATCACTGCAGAGCCCGAGAAGGTTGATCTCATCAACCCTGTTCTCCGTCAACTGGGCGTGGAGATGATGGGTGGCAAACTGGTGCAGCTGTCAAGGGACAATACGCCTGATTTTGTAGCAAGCTACTTCACCTGGCCTGGCGCTAATATGGCGGATATGGTCTCCACCTACATGAGAAAGCGTGATGGCGATACCATGGGACTGCTGACTCCAGGCGCCTCCCTGTTGCACTGGTCTGATACCAGCTCCTTTACCATCGAACCGATCATGGTCACTTACAAGAACAGGGTATGGTGGAAAGCTGGAAAACTGGTGATCGATTCTGCTTTGCCAGTTTTCAATCCTGCCGAAGGCGATTACAAGGTTGATTCATTTGTAACGGGATTGAAATTAAGTCGCAGCATCAACGGCAAGGAACAACGCATTGTTGTTACCAGTGATGCTGACTGGCTTAGCGCATTACGAATGTCCAAAGCTGATCCTTTCCAGGGAATCTACAGCTGGCTTAACTACAATGAGTTTCCCCTGTTCGTATGGTGGCCATTGCCTGATGATGCGAAACTGGATTTCACCCACCCGAAAGTACTGGTATTTAAAACGGCCCTGCTCTACGCATTGCCCTCCATACTGCTGATTGGTGGCACTGTATTGCTGATCCGCCGCAAAAGGCAATAAACTGATTGGAGATGAAACTACATACAGACGAACAGACCATCGATGACCTGCGGATCTTCAGTAAACGCGATGTAGCAGGCATCTACGATATCTATAATCATACCCATACCCGTGGTGGCGAAAATCACCTGCAGGAAATGTTCCGTCATCCCTTATCTGATCGTGAGGGTATCAATACCAGAAGCAGCGTAATCCGTGCGTTCGCGCAACTTGATCTTGCTTTCCCTTTCAATGTTTCCCTGTTCGACATGGCAGAGAAGTATCTCGCCCACTCCGGTCATCAGCCGGGGAAGGGCGAACAGGGGAAACTGAGTGAAAAAGAAGTGCAGAACGGTGTTACTGCCGTGATCGAACTGATGCAGTTGGTGCATTCCTTCATTGAATCCCCGGCTGTAGTTAAGATCGAAGCGTATAGCCATGAACGAAAGTTGATCGCAGACTTGCTCTGCGATCCGGCTTTCGAACCAGTGATGCGGGAAAACCTGAAAGGGAAATTGTCCTACTCCGCAGTAGCGGCATTTGACCAGCTCCTGCGCATCCGCGAATCCGCGAGGCTGGAAAAGCTCCTGAGCTATCTTTACAGCCTGGACGTTTACCTTTCCATCGCCAAAGTGGCCAATACCAGGAAGTTCATTTTTCCCATTGCGCTGGAAAAAGGTACGGCAAGAATTCATTTGAAAGGCGTTTATCACCCGGCAGTTCAGGATCCCATCACCAACGATGTAATGATGGACGCTTCACAGAGTGTGATCTTTTTGACCGGTGCCAATATGGCCGGTAAATCCACTTTCCTGCGTTCGCTCAGCACTGCAGTATTCCTGGCGCATATGGGGTTTCCGGTAGCGGCTGCTTCCATGGAGTTTTCGGTTATGGATGGTATTTATACCACCATCAACTTGCCGGACAATCTTGGTATCGGCGCCAGTCATTTTTACGCAGAAGTACTGCGTGTAAAAAAGGTGGCTGCTGAACTGAAATCCGGAAAATCACTCTTCATCGTATTCGATGAACTGTTTCGGGGCACCAATGTGAAAGATGCTCATGAAGCCACTGTTGCCGTTACACAGTCTTTTGCCAGCAGAACCAACAGCCTTTTCATCATTTCTTCCCATATCGTGGAAGCAGGCGAAGATCTGCGTCAACAATCCAATGCCGGCTTCCTCTTTCTGCCCACCCGTATGAATGGACACACGCCTGAGTACACTTACAAGCTTGAGCGGGGCATCACGGAAGACAGGCACGGGATGATCATCATCCGGAATGAAGGCATCCTGGATATTTTACAGAATGGAAAGAAATAAACAACCACTAAGAATATCATGAGTTTCAGTATCGACAGACAAACACTGGATGAATTGAACCTGCTGGGAAAATTCCGGCAGGGTTCCGTGTACCATCTGTTCAACCAGGTGAAAACGAGGGGAGGGGAGCAGTTGCTCGATGGCATGTTCCGCGATCCGCTCACCAGTGTAACGGAAATCAATATGCGTAGCAGTATCTTCCGGTATTTTCAGGAGACTGCCATCAGGTTTCCTTTCGATGTGCAACAGGTGAACAGCATGCGGGAATACCTGGATGCCGGTTCCGGGAAATCCGCTATCACGGTGCTGGCGGGAGTTTTCATAAAGAAGGCCCTGGCAGGGCTGACCCGTGATGAGCGTTTTAAGAAGATCGTGCAGGGTATGCAGGCTACCATTGTTACCCTCAACAAATGTTTCGCATTTGTAGAAGCACAAAAAACAACAGGCCCTTTTGTCAATCGTATGCAAGAGGTTCACAGGATTCTTTCTGAACAAGCGCTCACCAAACTGCGTAATATCGATATCTATAAAGAACTGCCATTACAAACGCTCGCCCGGTACGATCACCTGCTTAAAAGCAGTTTCGCTTCCAGCATGGAAACCATTCTGGATTTCATTTATGAAGTGGATGTTTACATTGCTGTGAGCGATGTGTCGCGGGCTAAAGGGTTCACATATGCTGAGGCGTTGCCTGCGGAAAGCAATCTGCTGGAAGCTACGGAGCTAAGGCATCCCTGTATCGATAAAGCAGTGGGTAATCAGATCAGGATGCAGGAAGATAGCAATGTGCTTTTTCTGACTGGCGCCAATATGGCCGGAAAATCAACGCTTATGAAGGCGGTTGCCATCAGCCTGTACCTGGCGCAAATGGGATTTCCCGTGGCGGCAGATAGTATGTGTTTCTCCGTTAGAGAAGGGTTATATACCAGTATCAATGTGGCAGACAATATCCATCTTGGATACAGTCATTTCTATGCGGAAGTGGTAAGGGTAAAGCAGGCAGCTGAAGCTGCGGCCAGTGGTAAACGGCTCTTGCTCATGTTTGATGAACTATTCAAAGGAACGAATGTAAAAGATGCATTCGATGGCACTTTATCTGTTACAGAAGCGTTTGCTGATTACCGGAAATGCCTTTTTGTGGTGTCTACCCATATCATTGAAGTGGGTGAGGCATTAAAAGGGAAAGAAAATATCAGGTTCGTATACATGCCCACAATGTTGGAAGGCTCAGTGCCGAAATATACTTATAAGCTGGCTGAAGGGATCACGGAAGACAGGCAGGGGATGATGATCATCCGTAATGAAGGGATCCTGGAAATGATACAAGCCTAAACCGTACAATTAAGAACAATAAAAAAACCCTTCCGGATAACGGAAGGGTTTTTGCTGTAGAGGGAGGACTCGAACCTCCACGGGGCAGTTAGCAATAGCGCAATCTGCGGTGGTCAACCCCAGTCGAACCAGCGTGAACCAGTCCGGCATTACACTACGTTTATCCTGTGACCCCCACCCCCGAGACAAGAGGGCATGTCTGCCAAAATTCCATCACTCCACAGTATCTGTTGTTTTGTTAAGAGCTAATTACAGTGCAATATTAAAGAAAACGAGCAATTGCTTGAAGAATTTTCAATAAAAATTTTGAAAGTTTCGAGATTATACAAATATTTGCAGGGTTGCTTTGAAATTTATAAAATTACGATTATAAAATGGGCGCTAAATTGAATCTTGACAAACTGGACCTTCAGATCATCCACGAGATGATCGATAATGCAGAGGTTTCGTATGCTGATCTGGGTAAGAAATTATTTGTATCGGGTGGCACCATCCACGTGCGGATCAAAAAACTGCAGGAAGCAGGTATCGTAAAAGGTACCAAATTGAACGTGGATATGAAGCAGCTCGGATACGATGTGATCGCCTTCATCGGCATTTACCTGGAAAAGAGCTCACTGTATGATTCCGTAGCTAGGGAACTGCAAAAGATACCGGAGATCATCCGCCTGAATTATACCACCGGGAACTACAGCATGTTTGCCGAGATCATCTGCAAAGATATCAATCAGCTCCGTGCCGTATTACACGATGAATTACAGAAGATCAAAGGGATTGAAAGGACCGAGACCTTTATTTCGCTGGAAGAATCCTTTAGTCGTAATGTTCAGGTATATACATCGTAAATCCAGAAATATTTGTTTTATGGCGAAGGAATAAATATTATTTTTAGAGACGGATCGTTATTATAGACCCAATCTACTTTGTATGAAAAAATTGTTGGCTGCTGCTTTACTGGCTTTTGTGTCACTGACCTTTATTCAATGCAGCGATAAAGGTGGTGATGGGCCTGCACCACCAGACCCCTGTTCAGAAACCAAGCTGGCAGTAACAACCATTCCGGCAATCAACACTACTGCTCCTGCACAGGTTGATGCCACATTCCCTGTAACTATCAATATCACGGCAGGCTTTCCTGCAGCAGGAGCAACCATCAATGTAATAGCTAAGAACGATGCAAACGGTACGCAATTCTTCGAAGCCAATCCAACCAATGTTACAGCCGGGGTAAACAACGTTACCATCACCGGTACTCCCGCAGGAATCACTGCACTGGTACAGGTGACAGTTACTTCCAAGAATTGTGCAACAAATAAATGGACAGGCAGTTTCCGATACATCAGAAAATAATCAAAATAAAAATTTGTAACAGGCGCATCCGCAACGGTGCGCCTTTTTTGTTATCCTCTCACTTCAAGCGCATCCCTCAATCCATTTCCAAGCATGTTGAATGCCAGTACCAGCAACATAATGGCAAAACCCGGAGCGAGCGCCAGCATAGGATTATTAGTAATGATGAAATTGTAGTTCTCTTTGATCATCAGTCCCCAGCTGGGCTGTGGCGGCTGAACACCTACGCCCAGGAAGCTGAGGCCCGCTTCGATCACGATAGCCGATGCAAAATTGGAAGCGGCCACTACTGTTACAGGACCCATCACGTTTGGCAGAACATGCCTGAACAAAATGCGGCCATGCACGTAACCCAGCGCCCTGGCGGCTTCCACGTATTCCATTTCCCTAACGCTCATCACCTGCCCGCGGATGATCCGCGCTACATTCACCCACATGGTCAACCCGATTGCGATGAACACCTGCCAGAATCCTTTGCCCAGCATCAGTGTTATGGCAAATACCAGCAGCAGGGTAGGGATGCTCCAGATCACATTGATGAACCACATGATGGCATCGTCCACTTTTCCCCTGAAATAGCCTGCCAGTGCACCCAGCAGTACGCCGATGCTCAGGGAGATCAATACAGTCACCAATCCAACGCTGAGGCTCACACGAACACCAACCAGTAGCCGGCTGAGAATATCCCTTCCATATTTGTCTGTGCCAAGGTGAAAAGTTTGTTCGCTTACTTTCCATCCAGGCGTATGAATGGAATACGCTACTCTGTCTGTAACGCCTTCATCGATGTATTGCTGAATGATCAGGCTGTCACTGGTAGTGGTATAGGAACTGATAGGAATGAAATGGAACTGGTCCTCTTGCCCGCGTAACAATCGTTGAAGAAAAGAGACTTTGGGTGGAACAGGAGATTTGGGAAGTTGAAGGAACTGCTGTTTGAATCCAGGCTTTTGTCCACCGATCTCAACAATCATCCTGTTGGCATCAGGTGTGCCGTCCGGTGAAATGAAATAGGCAAAGAGAGCGGTGAGTACAGACAGCAGGATGATGCCCATGCCAAACAGCGCGCCTTTGTTTTTTCGTAACCTTCTCCATGTATTTCGGGAAGCCTCAGCAGCCATTTGCGGAAATTACAATTTTATCCGGTATTTCATCGCTTCGAAACCTTTCTTCCCTTCCATTCATAATGACCGAATTTACCCAGCCAGCCGGCAGTAATGGTATAGAGAATATGCAGTGGTTGCAATACCAGGAAATATTTCATTCGACGTTGTTGCCCGAAGAAGAGGGCCACGGAGTTCACAAAGGGAAATTCGATCAGCATCTTGGCGAGTAACAAAATAATGCAGAAGAAAAAAGCAAGTGGCTTCCAGAAGCCTATGATGAAAAGAATGAGAAATCCCAGGTTAGCCAGGTACACCAGAAGAAGCGCCCAGAAAATGCGCTTGTCGTCATAGCTGTCTGCCTTGCTGGCCCAGCGGATACGTTGCTGGAAGAAAGCTTTCCAGCTGTCCACCGGCGCTGTTCTCACAATAGCTGATTTGCTCTTGCAGTAGAAAACTTTCTCAGGATAGCGGGTAAAGATCTTATGCATGAGGAACATATCGTCTCCAGAAGGAAGATGATCGATTTTTTCAAAACCATTCACTTCTTCAAAGGCTGATTTCTCATAAGCCAGGTTTGCTCCATTGCACATACTATGCGCGCGCTTGAATACAGAGGCGCCTGTGATGCCTTGTAGCGTTAGGAAATCGAGCGATTGAAATATATTCAACAAGCTGTCTTTCCCTTCGATCACTACAGGAGCAGCAATGAATTTAGCGCCTGTATGCTGATAATAAGTGGCGATGGTATGCAGCCATTTCTTATCAAACACGCAATCTGCATCGCTGGTAACAATGAGTTGCCCGCTTGCCTGGCTGATGCCTGCCTGGATCGCTTTTTTCTTGAAAGCGGTTGATGCATTTTCATCGGCAGGAAGATCGGCCATACGGACCACTTTCAGGGAAGACCAGCTTTTACTGGCTTCATCCAGCATTCTAAATGTATCATCGGTGGAGTGGTCATCGATGATGATCACTTCAAACAACCCGGAAGGATATTCCTGTTGACGCAAAGAATCGATCAGTGCCGGCAGATTAGACTCTTCGTTGCGGGCGGGAATGATCACCGTCACTGATGCAGTGGGAGCATCTTCCGGCGGAGTGTAGACGGGTAGCTTGTTCCAGGCATTGTGATAATACCCGATCAATACCGCATATCCGATCAATAAAAGAAAGAATATCAAGAGAAAAAAGGGCATCGGTTCGATATTGGTTGATGCGATAAATATACGATTGTATCCATGCAATCGCAACTAAACGCGAAGGGATTCAGCAATGGCATCGATATGTTTTTCCTGCAACACCTGGTGCCCTGCTTGCATAATGCTGATGGTGCACCATTCTTCAATGCCTTTGCGGAAGCGTTCAGCAGGTTGTGTCAATATGATGCGATCGAATTTTCCATACAACAGTCGAACGGGGATCTTGTATTGTTGCACGGCATTCCTGATAACCTTGAGGTCCGGTGTGATATGACGCATGCAGATCCACCTGTTGTAGAGCTCCTTTCTGATGGCTGCATCATGTATATAATACCTCGTGAATTTGTAAATACTCTGATTGATCAGTTTTAGCTTATTGCCTGTGTTGAGGATGAAGAAGAACCAGGCGGGGTGGTGCATCGTGAAGCGGAAAAGTCCATTGCCAATCAGGGTTTGAGTGGCCAGCCAGTACCAGCGATTCACTTTGAGGCCATCAGGAGCCAGCAATACCAAACGTTGTACCTGTTGAGGCAGCGCTTGCAACAGTGAGAGTGCAGCGCGGCCCCCCATGCTGAATCCCATCAGCGTAAATGCAACATCGGACGGCTGGCCCCTTGCAGTCAGAATGGCTCGTACAATACCCGTGAGGTCCTGCACGCTAAAGTCCAGGCCTTCTTTCCATTGCGTTTGCCCGTGAAAGGGAAGATCGATTGCGATGATAGAAAACTCATCTCCAAGATGTGATTCCAGGAAATCGAAGCTGTTGGCCGTTTCGCCATATCCATGCAGACACAGTAACAATTGATTTCCATTACCACCATACCGGTAATGAACAGACGATTGCTTGTATAATAGAATGGCTGACTGCATGGAACAGGACCAAATCTACTAATCTTTTTTTCTACTTGCTGAAGCAGCGTAGGATCGACTGCCCATCACCATAGCGGATACTGAGTATATACTGCCCGCCGGGCAGGTGTTCAACCGGTAGCCAGAGCTGCATTCCCCCTTTCCTGAAATTTGTTTCCCGGCTCATGAACGAAAGCCCGCTGATGCTGTGAATACTCACGGTCCCTGAATAATGCTGCGCTGCGCTGAGTTCTGCAACCAGCATGGGCTGGTTTGCAGGGTTCGGGTAAAGTTTGTTCAAAGCCAGACCAGGTTTGGCATTCCTGATCAGTAATATATTGGAGTAGATAGGCTGGGCAGATTCCTGAATCTGCAGGCGATAAAAATTCTTTCCGGCCAGGTGGGTCGAATCCAAATACCGGTAAACACTGGCCTGGGTACTGGTGGCCTTCAGCTCCCCAAGATTATTGTACGATTTACCGTCTTCGCTTCGCTGAATGATGAATGTTGTGTTGGGATTTGTGCATTCGGCTGTCCATTGCAGTGATATCTTGTCATTCCCGTATTCTCCCTTGAAATACTGCAGCTTCACCGGTAACACAATATTGAATACATTTTTTGCACGAACTCTTTCAAAAAGTTCGCGATGCCCTTCGTTATTGAAATGGATGCCATCGCCTGAATGGAATTTGGTAAGGATGGTGCTGTCTGCAGGATTGTGGAGCCCATCATAGAAATTGATGGACTGCGTTCCAAAGCGATTGATGATGGAATCTTTGATCACGGCCAGTTTTCTTTTCAGTGCAGGATTGTCCCAAATGCCACCGCTCCTGGGTTGTGTGGTTATAATATAACAACGGTGACCTTCCTTTAGTACTGAATCGTAAATAGTCTGCAGGCATATCATGATCTCTGCAATACTGTACTCTTCATACTTGTTGGAAGGATAATTGATGAACACGATGCCGTTGTAAGGCAATGGAAGGCCGGCCAGGCATGCATTGGCACGGGTCACATTTCTATTATGGTCCGGCCCGTCCCGATCCGGAGGCGGAACATAACTGCTGGGCATTCCTTTGTAGACCGGGTAACCACCAACTGCCAGTGTGTAAGTGCTGTCTACGATCTGCAGTTTGTGTTTGTAATATTGATTGAACCTGTTCACCCAGGAACTGTCCAGGGGCCAGGCGCCCGTGCCTCCGGCGGTGGAAGAACCAACTACGGCTACGCGGTATTGAGATGATGCAGACGGGCAACAAGCCAGCAGCATCAGGCAAATCAGATGCAATCGATTCATGCTGAATGATGTTTAGGGGTGTGTTCCAGGGTGTGTACAGGGCTGGTAAATCAAAGGAAGGGAAGTAAATAAAAGTACAAAAAATCCGGCTTGCCGGGCGGATTTCCGGCGATGCATCGCTGATAAAAAGCAACACAAAAAATTATAACGGAAAACTTGCAGGAACCCGGGAAAAATCCTACATTCGATTAGTTGCATAAACAACGATATGCCAAACAACCAATTCAGAAAAGGAGAATTATATAGTTTCATCACGGGTAAGGCTTCTACTGCAATCGCAAGAAGATTGCAGAAAAAGTTCAATGCTGCGGGATTGAATTTAACCATCGAGCAATGGAGTGTGTTGTATCACTTGTGGAAACAGGATGGGATCAGCCAGCAGGAATTGTGCAATGCTACTTTTCGCGACAAGCCGAGTATTACCAGACTGGTGGACAATCTCGAAAAACTGCAGTTGGTGAAAAGAGTTCCTTCTTCTTCTGACCGCCGCATGAATATGGTGTATCTTACAAAACAGGCACAGAAATTACAGGAAGAAACCATGAGCCTCGCGGAGCATACGTTGAACGAAGCGCTGGAAGGGGTTCCTACGGATCGTGTAGACATATGTAAAGAAGTTTTACAGATCGTGTACGATAATTTGAAATAGACTTTCATTCATAATATTCACTTTATAAAATTGTCCATATGAGCAGTGCAACAGCAACCCAGCAAAATACCGTTCTGAAAGGCGGTGAATGGCTGATCAGGGAAAGCGCTCCTTCAGATACCTTCATCCCGGAAGAATTCAATGAAGAGCAGCAGATGGTAAAGGATATGTGTTTGTCCTTTCTTGATGCGGAAGTGATCCCCATTCTCGAGCGAATCGATAAACTGGAACAGGGCCTGATGCCATCACTGGTGGCAAAGGCCGGCGAACAGGGCCTGCTCGGCACTTCTATTCCCGAACAATATGGCGGTCTCGGCAAGGATTTTATCACCAGTACGCTGGTGAATGAAGGACTAGGCGGAGGTTTTTCTTTTTCGGTAGCAGTTGCTGCACACACCGGGATCGGTACATTGCCGATCCTGTATTTCGGAACGGAAGCGCAGAAAGAAAAATACATCACCAAACTCGCAACGGGTGAATGGAAAGGTGCGTATGGGCTTACCGAGCCCAACAGCGGTTCGGATGCGCTCGGCGCCAAAACCACCGCCAAACTCAGTGATGACGGTAAATATTATTTATTGAACGGACAAAAATGCTGGATCACCAACGGCGGTTTTGCAGATGTGTACACTGTATTCGCCAAGATCGACGGGGATAAATTCACAGGCTTCATTGTTGAAAGAGGTTTCGAAGGATTTACGCAGGGGCCTGAAGAGCACAAGATGGGCATCAAGGGATCATCCACTGTACAGCTCTATTTCCAGGACTGTAAAGTGCCTGTTGAAAATGTACTCGGCGAGATCGGCAGAGGTCATATCATCGCGTTCAATATCCTGAACATTGGTCGTTTGAAACTTTGTGCCGCTGCACTGGGCGGCGCCAAACGCGCTGCTACTACCAGTATACAGTATGCGAATACCCGCGAGCAGTTCAAAACTGCCATTGCCAATTTCGGCGCTATACAGCACAAGCTGTCTGAAATGGCTATCAAAATGTGGGTGAACGAAAGCTCTCTCTATCGCACTTCCAAATGGATCGATGATAAGGAAAATGAATTGCTGAAGGCTGGCAAGCCATTCAATGAGTCGCTGCTGGGCGCGGCTGAAGAATACGCCATCGAGTGTGCGATCCTGAAAGTAAGTGGCAGTGAAATGCTGGACTTTGTAGTGGATGAAGGCGTTCAGGTGCATGGAGGCAATGGTTACAGCGATGAATACGTGATCTCCAAAGCTTATCGCGACAGCCGTATCAACCGCATCTACGAAGGCACCAATGAGATCAATCGCCTGCTGACCGTTGATATGGTTCTGAAACGTGCCATGAAAGGCAAGCTGGACCTGATGGGGCCTGCCATGAACGTTCAGAAAGAGCTGATGAGCATTCCTGATTTCGGATCCGATGATGAAACGCCTTTTGCAAAGGAGCGTAAGCTGATCGCCAATTTCAAGAAAGCCATCCTGATGACTGCGGGCGCTGCTGTGCAGAAGCTGATGATGAAGATCGAACATGAGCAGGAGCTCCTGATGAATATCGCCGATATGGCCATCGAAACATTCAATGCAGAAAGTGCATTGCTTCGTGTGATGAAATTGTCGGAAATGAAAGGCGCTGATGCGGTTCAATACGAAAACGATATCATGCAGACCTATCTTTATGATGCAGCAGACAGTATCAACAAAGCCGGCAAAGACGCCATCAACTCTTTTGCGGAAGGCGATGAGCAACGCATGATGCTCCTGGGATTGAAACGCTTCACAAAAGCCGAACCCTTCAACAGCAAAGAGGCTAGAAGAAGAATTGCAAAGAGACTGATCGGAGAAAATAAGTATCCGTTATAATCAAAGAAAGAAAATACAAAGAGGCGACCCGATTTTGGGTCGCCTCTTTTACTTAGTGTGCGGCCAGTCGCTCGCGTCCCGCGAGTGACTTATATTCCGTCGCCTCCGGCGACGCGGCGTTCGCCGGAGGCGAACAAATACAAGTCACTCGCCGGGAGGCGAACGATTGCCAGCTCCCTGATCTTTTTAGTCAGCCCCCTCTCCGGACCTTAATTGATCTTCTCCAGGCGCATATCAAGTTTCTTTTCTTTTTTGAAATATTCCAGGATCATCACTGAGCCTGGCTTTCCGGCAAAGATGCGCATGCCGCCAGCTTCGGTTTTCAGATTGATCTTATCAGTGGAAAGCATTCCGCTGTTATAAGAAATGGCATTGAAGGTAAGACCCTTGTAATCCCTGTCTTTCACATAGTCTGTATACCCAACGGAAAAGGAGCTTCGTGTTTTATCGATCTGTGTGAAAGCATAATCGAATCCGTATGCGCCATATTTGATATAGTTCCCAGCGGCGGCGAGGTTCATCATTTCAACAGCAGCCGGAAGATCCAGGGAATTACTGTTCTTCTCATAGATCTTCGCTTCCCTGATATTGAATTTCTCGTCGAAATGAAGCAGGAGCATATCCGTTACCAGCATTTTAGAGCCGGATTTCCGGTATCCTTCGCAAACGGCAAAGAAATGTCCATTGGATGTTTCAATAAGATCATGGAAGAAAACGTAACCAAAATCCTGCACTCTTCCTTTTTGATTAACGTTGAGCACTTTGCTGATCTCCGATTCCCAGGAATTGTATTTGGAATTGAGCACCCTGCCGGAACTGTTCATCAACCAGAGGCCAACACCCAGGCTTCTGCCGCTGAGGTTCTTTTCGTTCTTGTCGAAGTAGGCACCCATCAACAGAAAATTGTCTGTGCCTTTGAAATTGATCACACTCATGGGCGTCATGTTGTACTGCTGTGCATCTGTTCTGATCTCGAAGGCGCGTTCGCCTGATTGAAGATAGATGCCGAGTATCCATGTTTCTATTTTGGGAGACAGGGGCGTGCCGGCGGATTTGATCACGTTGAACAGCGCCAGGTTTTCGCTGCAGCCAAGGAAGCTGCCACCGGCGGGCTTTACAACGGATGGAACATAGGACCATTGTCTCTTGTCCGTACTGCTGTAGAAGTTTATCTCGAATGTAGGGATATCATCCACCATCTGCTGGTATACTGCAATAAAGCCTTTGTTGTCTACCGCAAAAAGGTTGTTGCTTTCGGAACCGGGTGGAACTTTCATTGCTTTGAGGTAAGCCAATGTTTTCTTGTCCACTTCACGCTGGTAACTGAATTTCTGTTTTCCATCAACTCCGTAAACCCTGCAGTCGTAAGACTTCTGGTCTGCATTATAGAATTTGAAAAGGATGCTTTTGTTGTCGGAAGCGGATTCCTGCAGGATGATATTTTTAGAATCAACGAACTGAACATCCTTCACCTTATTTAGGTTTTCATCCATGAGCTGGAGAGTGTACTCATTGTTCTTTTTGTCCACTTTGTCGGACTGAAAGAAGGTGAAATACCCTTTCACTTCATAATTGCTGGTGATGGGGCCGGTACTGCGCAGGAAAACGGTGCGCACGTTTTCTATGCTCAGTTTGTTCTGCGCCAGAACAGAATGCGTCAGCAACAATAAGCTGATAATTACAGAGAGGAAATCTTTCATGTGCTGCATATGACCAGGTTAATTGATCTTTTCCAATCTCATTTCAAATCTCTTTTCTTTCTTGAAATATTCAGCAATCATGATGGAGCCGAGTTTGGCTTCATACACACTGAGCTTGCTGCCTTTTTTCACGAGATTGATCTTGTCCCGGGTAAATTGTCCGTTATGGTATGTGATAGCGTTGAAAGTACCGCCTTTGTAATCTTTTTCTTTTACAAAATCGATATAACCAACTGTAAAAGTGGAATGCGAGTTGTCAGTTTGCGTGAATGCATAATCAAATCCGTTGAAGAAATATTTCACCCACATTGCAACAGTGGGCAGGTTGGCAAAATCCATTCCTCGCAGTAATGCTACATTGGTTGGCGTTTTATCGTAAATAGTGGCGGCTTTGATATTGAACTGCTGATCGAAGCAGAGCATCATCATATCCGTTACCTTGATCTTGGTTGTAGATGCAGCCCCACCGCCTGCCAGAACATTAGCAGCAATGCCTATGGCATCAGCCTGCCGCTTATAGCCTTCTCCAACGGCAAAGAAATTACCGTCTTCGGTCTGCAGGATTTTGTGGAAGTAGATGTAACCGATATCTTCTACGCGGCCCTTTGCGTTTACATTAAGATGCTTACCGATCTCGGATCCCCAGGAATTGTATTTGGCGTTGAGGATTTTTCCCTGAGAATTTACCAGCCACATGCCAAGTCCCAAACTTTTTCCTTTAGAGATATTGTCTTCTTTATCGCAATATTGACCCATTACAAGGAAATTGGTGGTGCCTGCGATAGGGGAAGTGTTCATTGGCAGGAAATTGTATTTGTCTTTATCCGTCTCGAAATCAAATGCAATTTTCCCATTGTGCAGGTATAGTCCCATCAGGAAGGACGAAGATTTTGTTGTGTACCTGTTACTTTTTTTCATCACTGAAAATACAGCCACGCTGTCTGTGCTGCCAAGGTATTGCGCTTGTGCTGTTTTGGAATCTTCGCCATCGGGATTAAATGTCCAGCTACGTTTTTTTTCGCTGCCATAGTAAGAAACTTCGTATGTGAAGTCGCCTTCATCACGAACAGGGATAACGGAGATGTACCCTCTGTCGCCTACAGAAAAGATGGATTTGTTTTCTGCGCCATTCCTAAGATAGGCATCCAGTTGCTCCATGTACCTTTTTGTTTTCTTATCCACTTCGCGCTGGTAGTTGAATTTCTTTTTTCCATCAAATCCATAAACGCGGTAATCGATCAGTTTCTGTTCTTCATCGAAGAACTTGAAGATGAGGTCCGTTCCGTTATAAGCGGATTCCAGTAATTGCACCTTTCTTGAATCTGTGAATTTTACCTCTTTTACTTTATTGAGGTTTTCATCCATGATCTGGAGTGCGTATTCATTGGTGTTCTTATCTATTTTATCACCCTGGTACAATGTAAAATAGCCTTTTACTTCTTCCCTGGTTTTGATGGCTCCTGTACTTCTGAGCGAAACTGTTCTAACATTCTCGATGCTCAGTTTCTGTGCAATAGCGGCCTGGCCGATAGCGAGGGCCAGGGCAAGCATTCCAGTAATCTTTTTCATGATTTGTTTGAGGGTTGTTATCAGAATTTTGTTTTCCCGTTTGGATAAAGTTTATTGTACAGGGCTATGAGAGAGGATTTTTCTTCTGGTCTGTTGAAATTGATCTTACTGTTGATCAATGCTACCAGCATGTCTTCCGAAGGGTTTTCCATCGATTCGTATGGTAGCAGGAAATAATAACTGATAGCTGCGAAGTCCATCAGTCTTACTCTTTGAATGAACTGGAGTACTGCATTGTATTTCTCTTCCTGCCAGGGCGAAGGCAGGTCCACAATCTTATTCAGTTCATGATTTTTCTGCGCCTGGAACATCCGGTTCAGGCATCGTCCGGTGTTGGCGATGAGCCATGGATCTTTAGGGCGGGAATGCAACAGTTGAAGTGTGTAATAAAAACTTCTTGAAACATCATCATTGTTGTAGCAGTGTGCAATGATCTCATAATCGAAAAGCTCCTGCAGCTGTTTGAAGGAAACAGGGTCAACCGGCGAGATTTGTTTATTTCCGGAGCTGTACTGTTTCACTTTTCCGGAAAGCTGCTTAACGCGAACAGCGCAGTCGGGGTGCGTTTTGAGCGAGTCCCTGTCTTTACTCTTTTCTTCTTTTGATGAAGCGGCCATGGCACTGAACAGTGACTGTTCTTCCTGGATCCATTTTTTCTGAAAAGGGTATTGCGGGAAGTTGAAGAGTTTATCGAGCGCTGGCGCTATATTGTATTTATCCCTGTCGATACTGTCCAGCAGGGCCAGGCAACTGAGTGCCTCTTCAGTTTTGAAGGGCGTATTCTTAAACAGCTCCAATGCCATGCTGTCTGCTGAAGATTCATGTTCGCGGGTGTGACGGCGGTTGTTGAAAGTTACAGACTTTGCGAGTGTTTCCAGCTGTTTGCCTCGCTGGTATTCGGATTTCACGATACGCCTGAGCTCCTGCTGGTATTCTTTCGAGTTGATGGTATTCACATAACGTTCAATGCTGTTCTGGCTATGGCGAAGATGATAGTGGGCGATTTCATGACAAAGCACAAACGCTACCTGGCTTTCATTTTGCAGTTTGGTAAAGAGCCCGATATTGAAGATGATGGTGCCTTCGCCCATGCTGGCGGCATTGGGCCAGTAGTCCCTTGTGAACCTGATCCTGTAACCTTGTTGGGAAATGACAGGGTTGTTACTGAAAATTGTTTTTACGAGTTGTTGCAGGTAATTGTTGGCTACTGAATCGGTGAGAATACGATTTTTTGCTGTGAGATCTTTGAGGTCTGTGTACCTGTTCTCATAGATCTTTTTAAAATCGGCCTTATAGTAATTGCGGAGTGTGTCCAGCAATTGCTTGTGTTGCGTGGCCATATTCGCGTCCCAGGTTTTGATCTGGGCGGCATCGTCATTAAGTGGTTTGTAAGTAATGGATTGGGAAAAGCATGGGAGGCTGGAACATACGATTACCAACAGGAAAAACAGTCTCATTCGGTTAGATAGAGGTTTAGGGTTGCGGTAAAAATAATAAAATCCTTTTGCAATGCTGTATCTTTCCTATATGAAAAATATGCTACTTGTTTTATTCGTTCTTGCTGCCGGAACAATGGGCAAAGCACAGGATTCCACTTTGAAGTCCTTCCTGGTAAAAACCATCGGACCGCTTCCATACCTGGAATACGGCACCGGGGACGACCGCCTGGGCGGAGCAAAAATGACTTACCTGGACACGAATGTGGTGCTGAAAGTGGTTGACTCTGCGGGCACGGATTACAAAATACAATTATCGAAATATCATATCGCTTATGTGTCGAAGGCAAATGTGGCGGCAGACTCCGGTTTACGTCTCAGCAGCGAGAACCTCAGTGGCAGCTGGATGGTAAGCGGGGAAGGAAAGTATGATCTGGTATCGATCTCATTGCCGAACCGGTTGCCTTATAAGAGCGTACAACAGATCAGTCCTTCCAGGATCGTAGTAGACCTGTATGGCGTTACCTCCAATACCAACTGGATTACACAGCGTGGCACATCTTCTTTTATCCGCAGCGTTTGGTATGAGCAACCAGAGGATGATGTGATGCGTGTGTTCATCGAATTAGGCAAGCCCGTCCATTGGGGGTATTCCATTGCTTACGACAGCCTGGGAAGCAGGTTACAGATCAAAGTGAAACGTCCTCCCGAAAGTTTGCGCTTACGCGATATGGTGATTGCCATCGATGCAGGACATGGAGGCAGCAATCTTGGTGCATCAGGAAGGACAAGTAAGATATTGGAAAAGAACCTCACGCTGCAATATGCAAAAGCGCTTGAAAAATTGTTGCAACAAAAAGGAGCTACTGTTGTAATGACCAGAACTTCCGATGCGGATCTGACACAACCTGAACGTGCAGCATTACTGCGCAAGGCAGAACCTGATCTGCTGATCAGCATTCATTTCAATTCATCCGGTAATCCTACGGTAAGAGGCACGAGTACTTATTATCGTTATATTGGCTTTCAACCATTGACGCAGGCAATCCTCAAACGCATGCTGGAACTGGGTTTTAGCAATTATGGGAATATTGGTGGTTTCAATTTTTCATTGAATGGTCCAACGGAATATCCGAATTGTTTAGTGGAAGTTGGTTTTCTGAGCAATGAGGAAGAAGAAAAGAGAATGCTGAAGAAAGGGTTTGATGCAGATGTGGCGAATAAGATCACAAGGGGGATTGTGGATTGGTTGAAGGCGATGGATTGATCATTATTAAATTGGATAAAGCTGTGTCAATAGCCTAATTTAATGTTCAACAAGTATTTCCTATCTTTATTTTCTTAAGAATTTCTATCAGTAAATGGAAAATATGACAAAAGAAGCCGGGAATTTGGAAGTAAAGAATTTTAAGTCTATTCGTGATGTTAGAATCTCGACTTCAAGGATAAATGTTTTTTTCGGTAAGCCTAATAGCGGTAAGTCTAATTTGTTGGAGGCTTTGACATTGTTTAATGTAATTCAGAGTAAGACCCAACAACAATCACAAGCTAGCGTTATTAGATATAACACCTTAGATAATTTGTTTTATGATCGGGATGTATCAAATGATATATCTATTGATTACAATGGGAATATAGCTTATTTGAGTTATTACGCAGCAGTAAACACATATATTCAACTTGTCAACCCTAGCGCCGCATTTTGGAAAAGAAAAAAGTATTTTTTTGAAAACGGAGATTCTATTTCGAATATAGATTCAAAAGAGCCAATTCTTCCAAAGTATGAAGAGCATCCGGGGTTTAATTCATTTTATGCTCTTTTAAATCAAGAGGGAAATTGCTCGAGTAAAGCTTCCATGGCAGTTGATCTTGACAATCCTATAAGGAAATATGAATATAAGGAAGGAATGAGTTATTCAGATCCTTTCAGGGCATATTTGAAGCCATCAGGAGAAAATCTCTTTACAATAGTTCAAGGTAACCCTAAGATCAAAGAATTCATTACAACATTTTTTGATGAATTCAACTTGGAATTTTTGTTAGACTTTTCTTCAAAAAAATTTGAGGTTCAAAAAAAAGAGAAGGGAATTGTATATAAGATTCCATTTGAGCTAACTCCAGACACACTTAGGAGAATGTTGTTTTATATATCAGCGATCTACTCAAATAAGAATGCAACAATTCTATTGGAAGAACCAGAATCCCATTCTTTCCCTCCCTATATAAAAGAGCTTTCTGAGTTGATAAAAGAAGATTCAAGTAATAGATATTTTATTACAACTCACAGTCCATATTTTATCAATAGTCTAATTGAAGACTCGCTGAACTTAAAGGACATTGCATTCTTTCATGTGTACTATGAAAATTATCAAACGAAAATCAAACGACTTGATCAAAGCGATTTAGACATTCTTTGGAATAGTGGTGCAGATGTATTTTTTAACATTGACGCATTGAATAAATGATTCGATACCCTAATCTTATTCCTGAATGTAATGTTGATACTGCGTTCGTAGAAATGTTGGGATATGACAGTCCGAATCATGCGCCTAATATTCAGCAAGTTTGCATATCATTGGAAAAAAACAAAGCGAATAATGTTTGCATTGGCTTTATAGACGACGACAAAAAGAAGCCTGCTTATATCTCTAACTTTAAATTGATTGAAGAGTCCAGGTGCTTTCGCATTCTTAAGCATGAAGCAAAAAGCCAGTTCCTGGTAGTTGCGATTCCTGCTATGGATAAAGTAATTTATCTCATGTGCCAGGATTTGAACATTGATCTTTCTAAATATGGTTTTCCAAACGAGTTTCAAGCTTTCTTAAGTAAAACGAAGAAGTTGGCAATTAGAAACGACAGGAATTTCAAAAATCTTCTGAATACAATAAAACAGAGGAATCCGAAAGAGATTGAGCAGGTTAGGTTTTTTGTCGCGAAATATTATTAAACAATTCGGATTAGCAAGAACCTCTTATAAAGAAAACAGCGCTTCAGATTTGGGGCGCTGTTTTCTTTATTAAGCAATAGAGGCTACTTTTTAGTTAATCCACCCGCTGCTGCTTCATCCACAAACCAATGCACTTCTCCTGACTGTGGCCGTATCAATTGCGAAGGATACAACTCAATATTCTCCGGCCCTTCCAGCACATGCTGCAAAGCGTTTGCCTTATTAGCTCCAAAGGTCAGGAACACTACGTTCTTCGCAAGGTTCACCACCGGCGCTGTAAGTGTAATGCGATACATATCCTGCGCTTCCAGCCAGAAAGAAGTCACCCAGGCTTCCTGTTCTTTGATAGCAGGAGAACCCGGAAAAAGGCTGAGCGTATGTGCATCATCCCCCATTCCATTCAATACAAGATCGAAGGTTTGATTGCCTTCAGGAAAGTAAGTATGCAGGATCTTTTCATAAGCAAAGGCTGCTGCATCTGCCGCGAGATCCGTTTGCATGATATGCACCCGTTCTTTCTTCACCGGCACTTTATTCAGCAATGCTTCAAAGGTCATGCGCGCATTATTGCGACTATCTTCAAAAGGCACTGCTCTTTCATCGCCCCAGAAAAAATGCAGTTTCTCCCATTGGATGCGTTCGCGGTAAGGGCTTGCAGATAGGAGTTCGTACAACTGTTTGGGTGAGTTGCCACCGGTGAGTACCCAGGTAAAACCATCCTGTTTCTCCAAAGTCCTTTCGATCAGGCTGGTGATCCATTCAGCCAGTTGGTGACTGACCTCATTGGCATCTTTATAAATGTGCAACATGCTTAATCCTTATGTGGTTGAGGAAGAGTTACCCAGTTCTTGCCATCGCGTGCGATAAGCGCTTCGGCGTCTTCAGGCCCCCAGCTGTCTGGCGCATAATTGGGGAAATCAACGGGTGATCTGCCTTCCCATGTTTCGAGGATGGGCATGATGATCTTCCAGGCGGCTTCCACCTGGTCTGAGCGCATGAAGAGGGTTTGGTTTCCTTCCATTACATCCAGCAACAGTGTTTCGTATGCTTCCGGTTCATCGCCGTCATAAGCATCTTTGTAGTTAAAGATCATGTCCACCGGATTGAGGGTCATGCTCTGTCCGGGGCGTTTAGCCTGGAAGCGCAGACGGATATCCATTTCCGGCTGGATGCTGATGGTAAGCCTGTTGGGGCGCCAGGTGTCTGCCGCTTCCGAAGGGAAGGCATAAGAAGGCGCAGGTTTGAATTGTATATTGATGATGGTGGATTTCTCGTGCATGCGTTTTCCTGTGCGCACGTAGAAGGGCACATCCTGCCATCTCCAGTTATCGATATAGAATTTAACAGCAGCGAATGTATCGATAGGTGAATCAGGACTAACGCTTTTTTCCTGGCGATAGCCTGGGACCTGCTGCCCTTTCATCCAGCCGCCGGAGTACTGGCCGCGTACTGCATGCGCATGTACCTCATCGTTAGAATATCTCCTGATGGCGTTGAGTACATCCACTTTCTTGTTACGGATCTCGTTGGCTTCGAAAGACACGGGCGCTTCCATTGCGATCATGCACATGAGCTGCAGGATATGGTTCTGCACCATGTCGCGGAGCGCGCCGGAGCGTTCGTAATAATCGCCACGACCTTCAGCGCCTACGGTTTCAGCGGCAGTGATCTGGATATGATCGATGTAGTTACGGTTCCAGATGGGCTCGAAGAGCGCATTGGCGAAACGCAGGGCGAGAATATTCTGAACTGTTTCCTTTCCGAGATAATGGTCTATGCGATAAATCTGTTCTTCGCTGAAGAGGGAAGAAAGAAGGCCATTCAGTTCCTTCGCACTATCCAGATCATGACCGAATGGTTTTTCCACCACGATGCGCGTGCACTTGGTATCATGGCAAATATTGAGGGGGCCGAGTTTCTGGGCGATATCGGGTACCAGTTGAGGAGCCACGGCCATATAGAAGATCACATTGGGATGTTCTCCGAATTCAGCTTCTTTCTGTTTTACGATCTCGGCAATCTTCTGGTACTCTTCCTCCACCTCTGCATTCATCTGGAGATAAGATACATGTTTGGAGAAATCATTCCACTTACCGTTCTGTTCTTCCTTGCGGCGGGAGAACTGGCGGATACCATCCATCAGGTGTGTATGATAACCCTCGGTTGCATAGGGTCTTCTACCTATCCCTACGATGCCGAATTTTTCGGGCATCCAGTTATCGATAAAAAGATTGTAGAGAGCCGGGGAAAGCTTTCTGTGATTGAGATCGCCGCTGCCACCGAAGATGAATAATAATGCTGCCGGTGGTCTTTTATGTTGTTGCATAGTATTGAGATAATTCAGTAGTCAAAATCATTGGTTCCATTCTGTGTGGAAAGATCCGGGTTCGTCGATACGCTGATAGGTATGCGCCCCGAAAAAATCCCTTTGAGCCTGTAACAGGTTGATCGGTAATTGCGCGCTGGTGTATGCATCAAAGTAAGTGAGTGCATTCAGCAGTGCGCCTGCAGGGAAGCGATTGGTAACAGCAGCGGCTGCTACGGCGCGCATACCTGCTTCTTTTCCTTTCAGCATGTTTGCGATTTGCTTATCTAATAACAAATTTTCCAGCTGAGGGTTCTGATCATAAATGTTCGTGAACAGGTCAAGCAATGTGGAACGGATAATACAGCCGGCTCTCCATACTCTCACAACAGAGGGCATGGGGATCTGCATATCCAGCTCTGTGGAAGCGCGGTGCAACATGGCCAGCCCCTGTGTATAACTGATGAGTATACCAAAGAAGAGCGCATCGTGCACCTGCTGTACAAATGTAGCTTTGCCGGTTGTAACGGGAGTGATGGAATGAGCAAATAATGCAGCCGAATTGGTCCTTTCAGATTTCAGTGCGGAGATATTGCGCATAGTCACCGCCATATCGATGGTAGGGATGGGAACGCCAATGTCCATTGCATCCTGGGAGGTCCATTTACCGGTGCCTTTGGCTCCGGCTTTGTCCAGGATCATATCAACAAGGTGATTATTGGTCTTATCGTCTTTTTGTTTGAAGATGGCAGCAGTGATCTCGATAAGGAAGGATTGCAGTTCCCCTTTGTTCCAGGCGTCGAATGTCTGGTGGAGCTCATCATTGCTGAGGCCAGCTCCGCGATGAAGCAGGTCGTAGGCTTCGCAGATCAGTTGCATGATGGCATATTCGATTCCGTTGTGCACCATTTTCACGTAGTGGCCTGCTGCGCCTTTACCGAGGTGTGCAACGCAGGGCTCTCCTTTGAATTTGGCGGAAATGGCTTCCAGCATAGGTTGTACATGGGGGTAAGCTTCCTGGTCGCCTCCGGGCATGATACTGGGGCCTGTTCTGGCGCCCTGTTCACCGCCGGATACACCCACGCCCATGAAATGGATGCCTTTTTCAGCGAGGTATTGCACCCTTCTCAGCGTGTCTGTATAGTGGGAGTTGCCGCCGTCAATAATGATATCGCCGGGTTGGACGAGGGGGAGAAGACTTTCGATCACATCGTCCACAGGCTTGCCGGCGGGAACCAGCATCATGATCCTTCGTGGCAGGGAAAGCCCGTCTGTCATAGCTTTCAGGTTGCTCACTCCTTTAACGGTAGTACCGGTGGTTGCGGCTTTTTCGAAGGCGGTGGTCTTCTGTTCGTCCTTATCAAATCCGATTACCTTAAATCCGTGATCCGCCATATTCAGGAGGAGGTTCCTTCCCATCACTCCAAGGCCGATCATTCCGAAGTCGAATTGTTGTGCTGCCATGCTTTGGTTTATAGAAAAGCAAAATTAGGTAAATTGAGGTAGTATTTTTCTGTATATTTGCGTCGCAATTTGAGCGATTGAGCAATTAGTAAGTGAACGATATATTCTGCTACGCACTTCCCCTGCTATTAGTTAAGTCTTCTTTACTCTGCTTACTACTCAGATGATTAATTAATTTAACCAGTTTTTTGTATGAACATTTATGTTTCGAATTTGAGCTACAACGTTACAGATGAAGATCTGAACGACTTTTTTGCAGACTATGGCGAAGTAACTTCTGCCAAAGTTATCACTGACAAATTCACCAACAAAAGCCGTGGCTTTGGTTTCGTGGAAATGCCCGATAACGAAGCTGCACAAAAGGCGATCACTGAGCTGGATGGTGGCATTGTAGAAGGAAGGGCTATCAAAGTTACCGAAGCACGTCCTCGCGAAGAGCGTAGCGGCAACGGTGGCGGCGGTCAAAAACGCTCTTTCGCTCCCCGCAATAATAACTATAACAACCGTTATTAATTAGTGCGTATAACCGATACTGAAAGCCTCGCATCTGCGGGGCTTTTTTTATGAACCTCATGCATGCCCCAACAGTTGTTAGCATTTCTACCTGAAAAGTTGAATTTGCCAAACAATTTCCGAGGTCAAAATGTTTTCCAATTATAATGTTGCCGCATCATTCCGGATGTGCAAAAAAAACTCTCTCTTTTTACCGGAATTTCACCGTTTCCACGAATGATTGATTGGCTGCAAAGCCTTAATACACTTACTTTGCAGGGCTCTTACAACAACTAAACTTCATCTCATGAAATCAACGGGGAAAGCGGCTTTAGGTTTCATCTTCGTAACCATTTTAATTGATGTGATCGGATTTGGGATCATCATCCCGGTAATGCCAAAACTGATCATGGAACTGGCGCATGTAGACATCAGCAATGCATCCACTATCGGCGGCTGGATGGTGACTGCCTACGCTGCCATGCAATTCCTTTTCTCTCCTTTGTTAGGTAACCTTAGCGACAGGTATGGCAGAAGACCTATCCTGCTTATTTCTTTATTTGGATTTGGCGTCGATTATATTTTTCTCGCATTTGCGCCAACGTTAGGTTGGTTGTTCCTGGGCCGCATCATTGCAGGCATCACAGGCGCCAGCTTTACAACGGCCACAGCCTATATCGCAGACATCAGTGAACCTGAAAAACGCGCACAGAATTTTGGTATTGTAGGCGCTGCATTTGGAATGGGCTTTATTATCGGTCCTGTGATCGGCGGATTGCTGGGAGGATTTGGTACGCGTGTTCCATTCCTTGTAGGTGCAGGTCTTACATTATTGAACTGGCTCTATGGTTTCTTCATTCTTCCTGAATCACTCAAGAAAGAGAACAGACGCAAGTTTGAATGGAAGCGAGCCAATCCTGTGGGCTCGTTAATGCACCTGAAAAAATATCCTGCACTGGTTGGACTGGTTAGTGCGCTGGTGATCGTATATATTGCATCACATGCAGTGCAGAGTGTGTGGAGCTTTTATGGGATCGAGAAATTCAACTGGCATGAAAGCGAGATCGGTATTTCACTGGGCATCGTGGGCCTGACCGTTGGGCTGGTGCAGGGCGTGCTGATCCGAAAGACCATTCCTTTATTCGGCCAGGAAAAAAGTATTTATATCGGCCTGATCCTTTATGCAGTGGGCATGGTATTGTTCGGGCTGGCAACTGAGGGCTGGATGATGTATGTGTTCACAGTTATTTATTGTCTCGGGGGTATTGGTGGCCCTGCCCTGCAAGGCACCATCTCCAATCATGTGCCTGCTAATGAGCAGGGGGAATTACAGGGAGCTTTAACAAGTTTGATCAGTGTAACGGCGATGATCGGCCCGCCACTGATGACAGGGTTGTTCAGCTACTTTACACATAAAAGCGCACCGGTACAATTGCCCGGCGCGCCTTTCTATCTGGGTGCATTCTTGTTATTGCTGAGTGCGTGGATCGCTTACAGGGCGCTCTACAAAGAAAAACATCCTGTTGCGCCGCAGCAGACTACCTGATGTAACGCTCGAAGAATTCCCAGGTGCGTAACATCTGGTCCATACGCTGACGGTTATCGCCACTGCGTGTGAGCTCATGCGTTCCTCCGGGATGACGAACATATTCCACCGGACGACCCAACACTTTCAGTGCGCGATACATCATTTCGCTTTGCACAAAACCTGTTCTGCGGTCATTGTCGCCATGAAAGATGATATACGGTGTTTTGATATTTTCAACATAATTGAAGGGAGATTCTCTATCGAGGATCTCTCTTGCTTTTGGCTCCCACGGGTAGCCTCCGAAATAGTTCGGCAACAGTCTCCAGGCATTGCCTTCTCCAAAGAAAGTATTGAGTTCGTATACCCCTCGCTGTGAGCAAGCTGCTTTGAAGCGCTGATCATGAGAGATGATCCAGGCCACCAGGTAGCCTGCATAGGAACCACCGGTCACTACCAGTTTGGAAGTATCGGCCCAACCTTCTGCAACGGTTTTGTCCAGCGCTGTAAGTACATCGCTGGCAGGGCCTTTGCCCCAGTCTTCTAAATTGGCGCGAAGGAATTCCTGTCCATAACCACCGCTGCCCCTGGGATTGCAGTATACAACGCCATATCCTTTGCTGCAAAAGAACTGGTACTCGTGCCACATACTGGCTTCTCCGGGTCCCCACATGGCGGATGGGCCGCCGTGGATCTCCAGTAACAGGGGATATTTCTTTCCGGCCTCGTAGTTGGCGGGCTTCATCACCCAGTATTCCACGGTAAGTCCCTTATCATTCACGAAAGTTTTCTTTTCGGGTAAGGATATCCGTTTCTTGCTGATCCAATCAGTATTGAGGGATGTGATGCGCTTTGCATTCTTTGCACTACCATCGGCGAGGTAAAGTTCAAATGGGCTGGTAATATCAGTTCTGGAATACACCAGTTTATTGTTCACGATATCGAAGCTCCCAACACCTCCTTCATAATCGGTGAGCTGTTCCACTTTTTTCGTTTTCAGATCAACACGGTAAATTGGCGTGCCGCCATTGCTTTGTGCTGTGAAATAGAGATATTTTTCATCATTGCTCCAGGTGAAACCTCCTTTTGTTCTGTCGAATGGAATGGTGATGAGATCTTTTTCATTGCCGTCTATCGGCATAATACCCAGCGACTGCACATTCACGAAAGAAGTAGGGCTATAAGCAAAGGCCAGCAGTTTGCCGGAAGGAGAGAGCTTGGGAGCGAAGAAAGATCTGCCTTTTTCTCCCAACACTTTTCTGAATCCATTGCCATCTCTTCCCATGATGTAGATCTCGTTTTCGAGAATACGTTCAGGACTTTGACTGATATCTGTGTTACCGGTGAGAATGAATTTGGAGCCATCAGGCGTGAAATCCGCAATGGCCAGTCTGGCAAAGCCTTTGGTAACAGGCTGAGGCGTGGCGCCTGGTGTTGCGTTCACGAGCCAGTAATGTGTGAAGCCCTGTCCACCATTGATATTGGCTTCATCCTGGAAATTCAGTTTGTTGAGTAGTGTGGCTTTCTTGTCTGTGATATTCTTGTCCAGCCAGGCCCTTACTTCTTCGATATTGCCATCAGGGTCTGCCCTGGATGCATTCTTAAGCCAGTTGTTATTATCGAAGCCAGGTCTTTCGAGTGTATATTCCGGAACGGTTTTGCCGGGGTTGAGAATACTGTCCTGGAGCAAATCTTTGAGAGGAATACCTGCGGCGAAGAGGATCTGTTTTCCATCGGGACCCCATTTGGGAGAGGATGCGCCGTACTTGTGTTTGGTGAGCTGAATGGCTTCGCCGCCATCGAGGCGGAGCAGGAAGATCTGCGGTTTTCCATCTGCAGCGCGCACGAAGGCAATGCTTTTCCCGTCTGGGCTCCAGGCGGGCTGTGATGCATTCTCCTTACTGGTGAGTTGCTTTGGCTGTGCGTTGCCGTCAGTTCCTGCCATCCAGAGTTGCGAAACATATTTGTAATCGGTTTTGCTTTCGCCGTCAGGCTCGATGCTGGTAACACTGTAAACGACCTTGCTGCCGTCATTGGAAAGGTTTACACTGCTGATGCTTTTGATCTTCAGCATGTCTGTGACTTTTACCGGCTCCTGGGCAAAGAGGACCGTCACCTGCAACAGAAGCAGGAGGACCCATGTGACATTTTTCATAAACAGTCATTTAAGGAATGAATGTACAAATTCAATATTTCTAAGAAAGAAGGAAATGATCAACGGCTGCATTTCTTAATGTAGCTTTAATAAATTTTCGACATGAGCAATCTGATTCAGGAATTCAACGACTACCGTTCCAAAATGAATGAAGTGATACTGGGTAAGAACAACCTGGTAATGAAACGCCTCTGGAACCTCGACACCAATACCTATGAAGCCGGCGCACTGGATGTTTCCACCAAAGAAATGTTGGGGCTGGTAGCCAGTATGGTATTGCGCTGCGATGACTGTATCAAATATCACCTTGGCAAATGTCATGAAGTGGGTATCACTACAGAACAGGTGTATGAAGTATTTGCCGTAGCTAATATTGTGGGTGGTACGATCGTGATCCCGCATACACGCAGAGCAGCGGAGTATTGGGAGGAGTTGCTGGCGCTGTAGGGATGCTACAGTAATTCGGAGAGCTGGCAGTCGCTCGCGTCCCCGCGAGTGACTTGTATTGGCTCGCCTCCCGGCGAGCACTGTGTTGCCGGAGGCGACTAAATAAAACTCACTCGCCAGAGGCGAGCGAGTGAGCTCTCCGACATTCAGCATATATCCTTTTCAGTTAGCTCCCGGCTCTCCGTTATGCCAGATCCATTGAAGGTTTGTTCTGCAATATATTTTCGATCTGCGCCATCAATTCCGGACTGAGCAACTGCACTACGTCCAGCGCTTTGAAGTTGTCTTCCAGCTGTGATTTCTTAGTGGCGCCAAGAATTGCTGTGGTAACGTTTGGGTTTTTTATGGTCCAGGCGATGGCAAGTGAAGCAAGTGATACATTGAGATGTTTTGCCAGCTCCGTGAGCTTTTTCACTTTCTCAAGTTTCGCGTCCTGGATCCAGCGGTCTTTCAGCCAGTCGAATCCCTCCAGGGCAAGGCGTGAATCCGCAGGGATACCATCATTGTATTTCCCTGTGAGGAAACCGGCTGCCAGTGGGCTCCAGATGGTGGTGCCGAGACCAACATTCTTGAATACAGGAAGATAATCCTGTTCCATTTTGAAACGCTCGAACATATTGTATTGCGGCTGTTCCATCACAGGCCCGATAAGATTGTATTGCTGCGCCACACGATGTGCTTCCATGATCTCTGCCCCGCTCCACTGGCTGGTGCCCCAGTAGAGGACCTTGCCCTGCTGAATAAGGTTGTGCATGGTCCAAACCACTTCTTCGATCGGTACATTCACATCCGGACGATGACAGAAGAAAAGATCCAGGTAGTCCAGCTGTAGCCTTTGCAATGCTTCGTTACAGGCTTCAAAAAGATGCTTTCGGCTGAGGCCCGTTTGATTGGGTTTGTTTTCTTTTCCTCTCCAGCCGAAATAGGCTTTGGAGGAAATTGTATAGGAAGTCCTGTCCCATTTTTTCTTTTTGAGAACACGCCCCATCATCTTTTCACTTTCTCCCAGCGCGTATACTTCGGCGTTATCGAAGAAATTGACGCCTTTGTCGTAGGCGATGCCCATCAGTTCATCGGCGAGGCCGTCTTCCAGTTGCTTGTGAAAGGTTACCCAACTGCCGAATGATAGTACGCTCAATTCCAGTCCTGATCTTCCAAGTCTGCGATATTCCATGTTCATTGCATTTTATGGCATTGAAAATACGGAAAAAGATCGGCAGGAATGAGGAGAATTGCCTGTGAGGGGCAGGCTTAAGATTTCACGGGTTCCTGTTTCGCGGGAGCCGGAATTGGTGAAGGTGGTGGAACTGGTTTGCCTTGCACAGCAGAGTCCCTGCGCAGGCTATCGGAACCAACGGGGGCTGCTTCATCTGGTGTGGGCAGTTTGCCGGAATTACCGTACAGCTCATACCAGGTCAGGTCCTGTTTGGCTTTCATGCCATTTCGTGAAAAAATATCGGTGCCATCACGTTTAGTGATATGCGAAGGTTTATCTGTATAGAATTGTTCTTTGTTCTGGTCCCACCATAATTCGGGAGTACGGAGCGTGTCCCCGTTCTTGATATTGATCACGATCACACTATCTCTAAGCAAAACCTTGCTTTCGTATTCACGATACTTACCATACTTCGCGTCGAGAATGGTTTCTATAACGCCGGTGGTATCGTAAAAGTCAACATGTAATGAGCGGGGAAATTCGATGTATTGGGAATCTCTTACCTGGCGAAGCATGTACGGTGCTGTGAGATGTGCCTTTGTTTTGCCATCCTGGCTCATATAACTATCTACCTGAATGGCTTCTTCAATGGCTATTGCCTTCTTGCCGAAAACAGCATCTACTTCTTCGGTAGTGTTCTCACAGGAGAAAAGAAAAAAGCAGCCCATTAACAGGGCTGCAAGAAAAAAAGAATATGTTGATATGAACCTGGTCACCTATTAATCGTACTTACGTTTGAGGAACCAAATATCGGTAAGTGCGAGACCAACTCCAAATCTGAAAAAGTTTTCACGAAGTGCATTATCCTTATTGCCCCGGTTACCATATTCAAACAGGACATTGATCACTGAAAACTGATTAGTGTAGGCGGGTTTGCGCATGGGCAGTGCAGCGCCGGCAGAGACACTCCATTTGGGGAGATCAGTCTGGTTCACATAAATATAATCCTGTCCCCAGGTAAAACCTGCGCGCCAGCTCACATTGCTCCAGTAGGTCTTGCCGATCCTGGGGGCGATTTGAGCGCCGAAGCGGACTTCCCAGCTATCCTGCACCATGTCTTTACCTTCATAGAAGCGGTAAGAGCTCCATTTTTCAGTGGCATAATCCAGGCCCACCATGAATTTTCCTGGTTTGTCCCAGATGATGCCGGCGCCATAGCTGGCAGGGTACTTCACGGTTCCTGAAATATCTTTTTCGGAATAAGCGATATCCAGAGTATCTGTTGCGCCGGAGGTAGCATATTCGAAAGTGTGAACAGTGTAATCCGCATTAGCATTGAGGTTGCGCTGAAGGCTTCCATAAGCGCCTAATCGCAGAAAGTTGGTTTTGTTCAGCTTCACCATATATTGTAATCCACCATTGAGGTGAACGCCGCCATAATGTGTTTTACGCTGGTGGTTGGATTTATAATAATAAGCAATGGTGTCTACTACATTGGTTCGGGTACTGTAATCCTTTGTACCAAAGATGTAACCGAAGTTAAAACCAACACTTAATCCTTTGAGTACATTGAAGCCGGTGCCAATATGTGCTTCGTAGGCGCCGCCGGTACCTTCATACAGGGTATTGATACCGACTGTATCCTCGAACTCGGGGAATATTTTCTGAGAGCTGGTTGTGATTTTATAATTGATCCTGCTCACAGGGTTCAGGCCGAGGTTCATACCCCATCCTCCATTCTTTTTCAGCGGGAATGCAAGTTGGAGATAGGAAATATTGGGACTGTATGAATTGAATTTCCTGTTGGGATCGGTAGTATTCTCTCCTGCCCGGATAGTGCGTGTAGCGAACTCAAAACCCAGGTCGAGGGTAGTGGCGCTGATCTTGGAATACGATGCAGGGTTGATAAAGTTGATCGAAGTGTAGTCGAAATATGCAGCTGATAGCCCGCCCATACCACGGCTCGCGATGGATTGACCGGGAACAAGGTCCCCTAAACCATAACGTGAGTAAGGAGAGTTTTCAGTTTGGGCCTGTACCAGGGAGATGAAACAGCACCAAAAAATTAAGACCAGTCCGATTTTCTTATACGTCGGTGTTATTGTTGTATTCGCAGATAGCATATAGCCCTTTATAGATTAAATTAGGGTCTGCAAATATCTTGTTTTTGAGATGATAGACAAAATACGGTGCATCGCCCCCGGTTAAGACGGCGTTAAAGTTATGGTACTTTTGTCGATAAATTTCTATGATTCCGTCGATCTCAGTGGTCATTCCAAGGATTACGCCACTCAAAATGTTGGTCCGGGTGTCATATCCCATGAGTGGGAAGTTCCAATCTTTCTTTACCAGCGGGAGTTTGGCGGTGAAAACGTTCAATGATTTGAAGCGCATTTCCATCCCGGGAGAAATACTGCCCCCGACAAATTCTTTATATTTATTAATAAAATTATATGTGATGGCGCTGCCCAGCGCAATCACCAGTGTATTTCTGCCGGGATACAGGTCCGCAGCGGCTGAAACCAGGGCCAGCCTGTCTGCTCCGATGCTTTCGGGCTTACCTACAGGTGTGGTGATAGGAAGTTTGGACTGGTTGCTGAGTTTGTGGAAAGATCCTGCTTCAGCGAGGATCGTTTCCAGGGAAGGATTGTGGTTGATAACGGAAGAAAGGATGGAGCGCAGCGGTTGGTACCTGCTCACGAGGTCCCGGATGGTAGCGTCACTTTCATCGGGTAGAACAATCAGTTCCTCCATTACCCCGTTCCTGAACACCGCGCATTTCAGGCGGGTATTTCCGAAATCAAGGCAAAGCGTTGTTGTTGGCGTCAAAGCTGATGGGATTTTAATGGATATTATTCTATATCCAGGTCAAAGGCCGAGAGGTTCCTGAAATGACCATTGAGTTTTACTTTCTCTTTGAGTTGCTCCATTTCCTGGAGCATAGGCAACACTTTTTCCAGGTGCCTCCTGATGTATTCCTGCCGCTGGACCTCATTCATCAGACCGAGTACTTCATATTCCTCCTCCAGTGAAAGCCCTGCATGATGAGCTACATCATAGCTTTTCAGCTGGTCGTCTGATTTGCGGAAATCCTTGCTGACATTGAGCATGCGATGCAATTCTTTCACACCGAATACCACTTTCTGCATCAGCGCGCGGTTGCCGGCATCATCTTCATTGTCAGGATAATTCACTATAGCGCCGCTATAAAGTTTGTCGGGGATCTGTTTGATCACTTCCAGGATGCGAAAAACTTTCAGGCCTTTGGTCCGGATGTCCAGCTCACCATTCTGGTACTCCTGCACAATTTCAGTAACCTCCACCAGTGTGCCCATGTCCTGCAGCTTATCGTTCACCACGGAGGGGATGCCAAAGGGCTTGCTGCTTTCCTGGCATTCACGGATCAGTTGTTTATACCGCGGTTCGAAGATATGCAGGTGCATCACTTCGCCGGGATAAACCACAACTGCAAGGGGAAATATGGGAATGAAATTTGTCATTTGCAAGCCAATATTACGCAATCTGTTATTAATTCTAAGCGAGAGCCAACGGTTTTTACGAGTATCAACCCCTTCCAAAATTTGAAAACCAATTTACGCGGCCGGCAACTTTAATTGATTATTTTCGTGACTTAACCAAAGGTGCATTGTTTAGGTTCGCAGCATGTGATCAACTACCAGGAAAAAAAGTTAAATGAGCAAAGTTTCCGTTTATATCATAGGATATAATGAAGAAAAGAAGATAGAAGCCGCTATCCAGAGTGTAATTGAATGGGCGGATGAAGTAATTGTGGTGGATTCTCATAGTACAGACAATACGGCTTCCATCAGTAAGAAACTGGGGGCCAGAGTTGTGCAGGTACCTTTCGAGGGGTTTGGCAAACTTCGCAATGCGGCGTTGGAGCATTGCCGCTATCCCTGGATATTCAGTCTCGATGCTGATGAACGCTGCACTCCCGCAGCCAGGGATGAGATCTTAAAAATAGTCCGGGAAGATAACGCCAATGTTCCCCAGGTTTGGTTGATGCCCAGGAAGAATTATTTCATGGGCAAGTGGGTAAAGTATTCCGGATGGTACCCGGATTACCGCCAGCCTCAATTGTTCAAGAAGGGGATGATGACTTATACTCAACTGGAAGTTCATGAAGGTTTCGAAGCGAAGGGACCGCTGGGAAAACTGACAAATCCAATTTGGCAATTTCCATTCGAGAACCTCGAACAGATTATCAATAAAGCCAATAGGTACTCATCGCTGGGCGCTAAAAAATTATTCAGTAAGAAAAAAGGCAGTATTACAAAAGCTGTATTACATGGATGGGCCGAATTTATGCAGACCTATTTCCTGAGGCTGGGAATCCTCGATGGCAGGGTGGGGTTTACCATTGCCTTGTATAATTCCATCAGCACCTATTTCAAATATGCAAAGCTAACCGAGTTACAAAAGGATTGGAAAGAACCATCAGGCTTGCCAGGTAAATAACCCTGGAACCTCTCAAAAAGTGCATTCATGAAAATAGCAGGATTTACCATCATTAGAAATGCAATACTGAATGACTATCCTATTGTGGAAGCGATAGCATCCATTTTACCTGTGGTTGATCTGATGATTGTTGCTGTAGGAGAAAGCGAAGACGACACCCTTCAATTGATCCAGAATATACCTTCTGAAAAGATAAAGATTATTAAGACTGTTTGGGATCCGAATGCCCGGAAAGGTGGGGTAGTACTGGCCCTCGAAACTGATAAAGCATTCAGCCATATCCCGGAAGAATACGATTGGGCCTTCTATATCCAGGGCGATGAAGTGGTGCACGAACAGTACCACGCCGCCATTGTAAAGGCGGCAGAAAGATACAAAGACGACAAAAGGGTGGATGGCCTGCTCTTCAATTATCTCCATTTTTATGGCACTTTCGATTATATCGGTGACAGCCGCCGGTGGTACCATAAAGAGGTTCGCATCATCCGCAACGATAAAACCATTCAGTCGTACAAAGACGCGCAGGGCTTCCGCCGCGAACGAGAAAAATTGAACGTAAAACAGATCGATGCTTTTGTATATCACTATGGTTGGGTAAAAAGCCCAAAGCAAATGCTTGCCAAGCACCTGAACGTGAAACAATATTGGTCGGAAGATGTGCTGGGAGCGCAAAAACTGCAGGAACAGGATTTCTTCGATTTCTCGGATTTCGATTCGCTGGAAAGGTTCACCGGTTCCCATCCGATGGTAATGATGCCTCGTGTGGCCAGCCATAACTGGCAGATAGATCTCGACGTGTCGCGTAAAAGATTTTCGATAAAAGGAAAGATATTGTACTGGTTTGAAAAGAAGACCGGTATCCGGCTCTTCGATTTCCGCAATTACAGGATCATCTAATGCTGCCCATCAGCTAAAACAAGATTGAACGATATTTGCTAATCCGGAATAAAATATTTCTCTCTTGACCAACTGGCCATCAATGCTGGAAAAGATCAGAGGCGGGAACCGCAAGAGCCTGGCCAGGGCCATCTCTTACGTGGAAAATGAAGTGGAAGGCTATGACCAGTTATTGGCCTCAATCCCGGAAACTGGCCATACAAAGATCATCGGTATCACCGGCCCTCCGGGAGCGGGAAAGTCAACACTCGTGGATGCGATGATAGGAGTGCTCACAGCCAAAGGAATGAAAGTGGGCGTACTTTGCGTTGATCCATCTTCTCCCTTCAATTTTGGAGCGCTGCTGGGAGACCGTATCCGCATGAGTGAATGGTACGATCATCCCGGCGTTTATATCCGTTCGCTCGCTACACGCGGCTCATTGGGTGGACTGCATCCCAGGATCATCGAGATCACAGAACTGATGAAAGCCGCAGACTTCGATTATGTAATTGTGGAAACAGTAGGCGTAGGACAAAGCGAAGTGGAAATTGTTGGCCTCGCCGATATTACCGTTGTGGTGGTAGTGCCTGAAGCCGGCGATGAAGTGCAAACCATGAAAGCCGGCCTCATGGAGATCGCCGATATTTTTGTTGTGAACAAAGCCGACCGTCCTGGCGCAGATCTTTTTGTGAAGAATCTCCGGCTCATGCTGGCGCCTGTATTCACTACTCATCAGTATGAAATTGCTGTGGTGAAAACAGTGGCTTCGCAGAAAGAAGGAGTGGACAAGCTCTTCGAAAAGATCACAGAGTTTCTGCAACACCCCATGCATGAATCCAAAAAGCCCTGGCTGCTAACGGAACGGGCCTGGTTCCTGATCCAGCAATACAGGATGAAAGGACTCAGTAAAGACCAATTGAAAAACGCTGTGGAAGCGGCTTTACAGGAGGGACATTTCAATCTTTACCGTTTCGTGCAATCCTGGCTCTGATTGTTCTCCGTCTCTACATACAAAGAAGAATTGAAAAAGTATTGAAGCTTCTAAGAGTACAGCCGAAATTATGCAGCCTTATTACCCTTGTACCACCTGTATGCCACAATACCAATGATGGCAATAGGCGTAAATGCCAGGTAAACGATACCGGTATTCAAGGCCTTGGCCGGCTTTTCACCCAGTTGCTGCGCAGTTTTTGTGCAGATTGAACATTGCGCAGTTGCAGTTGCTGCTGAGATAACAACCAAACTTAATATGAAGATGATCTTACGCCACGTTTTCATGATCATGGAATTATAGGTATGCAAAAATACAACTCAAATCCATTACCAGCTACAGTATTTACAACCGGTAAAAACTACCATTGAAAAGGCTTAAATGAAAAATGGTGTATCGGCATGATACACCATTTTGTTTTTCTGGCTATACTTTATTACGGTCCTGAATTTTGTTATGCAGGTTTCTTTGTGCGGCTGAACACGTTCCAACCCTCTGTTCCGGTTGATTTCAGTACTACAGTGTGAGTGCTGTTCTCCAGGGTAACATAATAGGTTGTGTTGTTGTTGTGGCCCATTTCAAAGAGGTCTGTGATCCAGTAGCTGCTGTATCCTTTTTTCAGTTCGGAGAGCAGATTGATAGGCAGCTGGGAAGAAACGATATTCCTTGTAACGCCCAGCAGATCTCCATCCTGAGAGTAGAAGGCGAACATCACCTGGCTGCCGAGAGTGAAAGTGGCTTTGGCGAAATTCTCTTTGTTCTCCCATTTTACATCCTGCGCACCGGCGAAATCTTCGGTGAATGCTTTGGCTATTTTTTCGTTTACTGTTTCACGTGAGTTTGCGAAGGTTGTGCTTAATCCTGTCAGAAGAATCATTGCAACGATGAATAACTTTTTCATGGTAATATTTTTAGAAAGATGTTTTAATTGTTTGTTGGTTTCCCTGAAGCATCTGCGCGTTTGCTTGTATACATAATAAGACGCAGCACTTTCTCCATTGTTACAGAATGGTTGCATCATTTTTTCAGTTTAACAATTGGGTCCGGTCATACAGGATTATTGCCGTTCGGCATCCAGGAGCAGGGCCTTACAAGAATACGGGAATGCAAAAAGGCCATCCTGTTACAGACAGCCTTTCGCTTATTTATTTAATCCGGAGAATATGCCTCATTAAGAGATCGCCATGCTCTTGGCTACTTTCTTTCTTTCTTCCTCATCCAGGATGGTTTTACGCATACGGATGTAGTTGGGGGTAACCTCGATGCATTCGTCGTGCTGGATATATTCCATGCACTCTTCGAGCGTCATCAGGGTTTTGGGAGCGATGCGTGTTGCATCATCGCTACCGCTGGCGCGGTGGTTGGTGAGCTTCTTGCCTTCGGTGGCATTCACTACCAGGTCGCCCGGTTTGATATGCTCGGCAATGATCATGCCTGCATATACATCTTCACCCGGATCAACGAAGAAGGTCCCGCGGTCCTGCAGTTTATCGATGGAATAACCGGTTGTTTTTTCTGTGTTCTTGGAGAGCAGTACACCGTTGTTCCTTCCGGGGATAACGCCTTTCCAGGGTTTGTATTCGCTGAAACGGTGCGCCATCACTGCTTCACCGGTTGTAGCGGTGAGCATCTGTGTACGCAGACCGATCAGACCTCTTGAAGGAATATCGAATTCCAGGTGTTGCATTTCTCCTTTCGTTTCCATCACCAGCATTTCACCTTTGCGACGTGTAACGAGGTCGATCACTTTGGATGCGAATTCCTGCGGAACGTCTACTACCAGTGTTTCGTAAGGCTCACATTTCTTTCCGTCGATCTCTTTCACGATCACCTGCGGCTGACCCACAGTGAGCTCATATCCTTCACGACGCATGGTTTCAATGAGTACACCGAGGTGGAGGATACCACGACCGTATACTACCAGGCTATCGCCTTCTTCACTATCGGTAACTTTCAGCGCCAGGTTCTTTTCTGTTTCCTTCATCAGGCGGTCACGGAGGTGACGGCTGGTAACGAACTTACCATCCCTGCCGAAGAAAGGAGAGTTGTTTACTGAGAACAACATGTTCATGGTTGGTTCATCAACGCTGATGATCGGCAATGCTTCAGGATTTTCAGCATCAGCCACTGTGTCGCCAATATTGAAATCTTCCAGGCCTACCACCGCGCAAAGATCGCCGGCAAATACTTCGCTAACTTTCTTCTTACCCATTCCTTCGAACACATACAGCTCTTTCACTCTCGATTTCCTGATAGAGCCGTCGGCCTGCATCAGGGCAATAGGTTGGTTCTCCTTGATTGAACCTCTCGATACCTTACCGATAGCGATGCGGCCAAGGAAAGAAGAGTAATCGAGAGAAGTGATCTGCATTTGCAGCGGGCCCTCGCTCACTTTGGGAGCTGGTACATGTTTGATGATACCGTCCAGGAGCGGAGTGATATCGTCGCATGGAGTGAGAGAATCATTGAACCAGCCGTTCTTACCGGAACCGTAGTAGGTAGGGAAGTCGAGCTGCTCTTCAGTAGCGTCGAGGTTGAAGAAAAGCTCGAATACTGCATCATGAACTTCATCAGGACGGCAGTTTGGCTTATCCACTTTATTGATGATCACAATTGGTTTCAGGTTGAGCTGAAGTGCTTTCTGGAGTACGAACCTGGTTTGTGGCATAGGTCCTTCAAAAGCGTCTACCAGCAGGCAAACACCATCGGCCATTTTCAGTACACGTTCTACCTCACCACCAAAGTCGGCGTGGCCGGGGGTATCGATCACATTGATCTTAACATCTTTGTAGGTTACGGCGGCATTCTTACTGAAGATGGTGATTCCGCGTTCTCTTTCGAGATCGTTACTGTCCATGATCAGTTCACCTGTTTCCTGGTTGTCACGGAATACTTTGGTTGCGTGCAGGATCTTGTCTACAAGCGTTGTTTTTCCGTGGTCTACGTGCGCGATGATCGCTATGTTGCGAATATTCATAATCGTGAGTGTTGTTCTGCCGGTGTGTTAAGTGCTTTTTCAGCCTTCCGGCATCACCATTTTTTTGAGGCGCAAAGGTACGTTAATTCAACGGGAGGGCAAGAGCATTGGCCAAACTTTATATTTTGGTAAAACCGGGCTTGGGAGAAAGAAACGCAGGGGTTTGATAACCAGTAGGTTGGCTGATGGAATAGTCGGAATTTCCGGAATATCAGCACCCCTGTTATCATTATGTATTTACCTGTTTCCGCATTCATGGTTTCCGGAAATCCTTTAATTTCATATTCAAATTTACTGCATGCGGAAAAGGAACTGGCTTTTTATTATTCCCCTGCTTCTCCTGATCGTTTACCTGCTGGGCCCCAAGCCTAAAGCACCTGTTTACTCCAGCGATATGCCGATGGTACCCTCCGATGCAGAAGCCCTCATCGATTATGTTCATAATGAAGAAGAAGCCCATAAACTGAAAAAAGATAATGAAGCGCGCATCATCTGGTTCAACGACTCTTCCAAAAATGTAACGCCGGTTTCCATCGTTTACCTGCACGGGTTCTCTGCTTCGCAGGAAGAGGGCGCACCTGTTCATGAAAATATCGCGAAACAATTCGGATGTAATCTCTATCTCAGCAGGCTCGCCGAACATGGCATCGATACCACGGAAGCCATGGCCAACCTTACGGCAGACAAGTACTGGGAATCCGCCAGGGATGCGCTCGCCATCGGACGTAAACTGGGAGAAAAAGTGATCCTCATGGGAACTTCCACCGGCGGCACACTGGCATTGAAGCTGGCCGCCGAATACCCTGACGTATATGCGCTGGTGCTCATGAGCCCCAATATCGAGATCGATGATCCCAATGCCTGGCTGCTCAACAACCCCTGGGGATTGCAGATAGCAAGACTGGTGAAGGGAAGTAAATTCAACGATTCCAAATCGGATACACGTCCGGTTTACCTCCAGTACTGGCAGCCCAGGTACAGACTGGAAGCGGCTGTGGAACTGGAAGAACTGCTGGAGACATCCATGACTCCCTCCACTTTCCACCGCGTAGATCAACCAACGCTTGTGATGTTTTATTATAAAGATGATGTGCAGCGCGATAGCGTTGTTCGCGTTAGCGCCATCAAAAAAATGTATGAAGAACTGGGAACGCCCGCCGGTAAGAAACGCGCCATCGCCATCCCCAATGCAGGCAATCACGTGATCGGAAGCTGGATCAAATCAAAAGATGTGGAAAGCGTGGAAAGAGAAACCGCGAAGTTCCTTTCTGAAGTACTGCAGCTTCCCAAACAATAGTTCCATTTGCAATAGTTTCATTTCCCCTGCAATTTTTCTTTCCGTAATTTACCGGATCAAAATGTGTTTGCTATATGATCCGATCAGTCATTGCCGGCATCGGCAAGTATGTTCCCGAAAATGTTGTCACCAACCAGGACCTTACCCGTTACATGGAAACCAGTGATGAATGGATCCAGGAAAGGACGGGCATCAAGGAACGGCGCTATGCCCACCGCACAGAAGAAACCACTACCACCATGGGCGTGAAAGCCGCTGAGATCGCCATCGAAAGAGCAGGCATCACACCACAGGATATAGACTTCATCGTATTCGCCACCCTCAGCCCGGATTATTATTTTCCCGGCTGCGGCGTATTGGTGCAACGTGCCATGAAGATGAAAGAAATTGGCGCCCTCGATGTTCGCAACCAATGCAGCGGTTTCCTGTATGCCATCAGTGTAGCCGATCAGTTCATCCGCTCGGGCATGTACAAGAACGTGCTTGTGATCGGAAGCGAGAAACATAGTTTTGGACTGGACTTCAGTACACGCGGCCGCGCAATCAGTGTGATCTTCGGAGATGGCGCCGGCGCTGTAGTGCTGCAACCTTCCACCGATGAGAACCGCGGATTACTTAGTACGCATCTTCATTCTGACGGCGAGAGTGCGGAAATCCTCGCTATGTACAATCCCGGTACACATGCCAATCACTGGATGGAACAAAAACTCGCGGACTTCGATGATGCAGAGATCGGAGAAATGTTCATGAGCCACGATATGATCGATAAAGCTCAGAACTATCCCTTTATGGATGGCCCCTCTGTATTCAAGAAAGCTGTAGTCAAATTCCCGGAAGTGATCATGGAAGCATTGGATAAAAACAACTACAAACCTTCCGACCTCACCATGCTCATTCCTCACCAGGCTAATCTTCGCATTGCACAGTTCGTGCAACAGAAACTGGGGCTGAGGGATGACCAGGTTTACAATAACATTCAGAAATACGGGAATACAACGGCGGCATCTGTGCCGATCGCGCTTTGTGAAGCTTGGGAAGCAGGGAAGATCAATAAAGGCGACCTTGTTTGCCTGGCGGCGTTCGGAAGCGGGTTTACGTGGGCCAGTGCGCTGCTTCGCTGGTAAGTGGCTCACGGGGTTACACTGCTCACGGGGTTACAAAAATACCGTCTGGAAAACAAACCGGCGCTTTGGGGGGGATTATTGGGCTGTCAGTTGGTTGGATGGGACTGTGAAGCAGAGCCAGGCTGCTAGGCTTTTGTTTTCAAGGCCGGATTTTTGCAATCCCCGCTCGCATGGGCACACTGATAGCGCCAGAGTTTCAGGTGCTGCATTGCCGTTTTTGTGTTATCGCTTATACAGATATGTTAGTATATATTGTTCATTCATCTTTCCTATAACCTTTCTCCATATTCCTTCGCATTTAGAGCTGAAGAGTATTCCCTACAGTTATTTACCGGAACCATATCGCTCGTTGAGCAGCACGCTGATGGCTTGCTGGGAGCGGATCTCAGGATCTGATGGTGGAATCGGGATATTTTGAAGTTCGTTGTTGAGCTGAACGGCCTGGATGTTATCTTTTAACTGAAGGTTGATGAGTTCCATGATCTCGGTTTTGATCACAGGGTTGTAGACGGGGAAACAGACTTCGATACGGCGATAGATATTACGGTTCATCCAGTCGGACGAGCCCATGAAGAGCTGGGGGTCATTGTTGTTCTGGAAGATGAAAACGCGTCCGTGTTCGAGGTAGCGGTCAACGATACGCCTGATGGTGATGTTCTCGCTCATGCCGGGAATACCGGGGATGAGACAGCAGATGCTTCTTACGATCATCTGTATGCGAACGCCTGCATTGGATGCCTCATAAAGCTTGCTTATCAGAACTTTTTCTTCAAGATTATTCAGCTTGATGATAATGCCGGCAGGAAGGCCGTTGCGGGCATTGTCGATCTCCCGGTCGATGAGGTGGATGAAGCGGTCCAGCAGGTTGAACTGCGCAATCAGCAGGTGGGCGAAAGGCAGCAGTCCGGGCGTGAGCGGCTTTTTTCGCTCGGAAAGGAAAACGAAGAGTTGTTCCAGCTCCGCCAGCATACCCGTGTGAGCAGTGAGTAATATATGATCGGTGTAAAAACGGGCCGTGCTTTCGTTGAGATTACCGGTTGCGAGTAATCCTGCATGTTGTGGCCTGTTGTTGATCATTCTTTTAACCAGCGCCACTTTCGCATGTACCTTGAGGGTAGGAATGCTGTAAATGATCTTTACGCCTGCATCTTTTAGTTTCTTCGACCAACGGAGATTATTGGCTTCATCAAAGCGGGCCTTGAGCTCAACAAATACCACTACTTTCTTGCCGTTGCGGGCAGCACTGATCAGAGATGTGGCGATGCGCGAGTCGCTGGCAATACGGTACAGGGTTACGTAGATCTCTTCAACGGAAGGGTCGAGGGCGGCTTCATTGAAAAATCGCAATACCGTGTTGAACGACTGATATGGCGCATGCAGAATGATGTCTTTTTGCGAAATCTCTTCCAGGAGAGAGCCTCGCAGGTTATTCATGCGATGCGTGAGCACCGGCCAATGAGGATATTCCAGCAAATCGTTTTTGATGGGAAGACCGGACAGGTCCTTCAGGTTATGGTATACACCGCCTTCCATGATGCTGGCCTTTTCCAGGTTGAAAAGATTGATGAGCGCCTGCAGGCATTCCGGAGGTGTACCTGCGCCGTAAAGCAGGCGGGTAGCGAACCCGAAATCGCGTTTGGCGATCTGTCTTTCTATTTTTTCCGCGAGGTCCCCTTCATATTCATCAGCCAGTTCCAGGGCTGCATCGCGGGTAACTTTAAAGCTATAGCAGGATTCGATGGTCACCTGCGGCATTACCAGTTGCAGGTTGTAACGGATGATGTCTTCCAGGAAAAGGATGTATTGCGTTTGTTCATGCCTGATAGTATAGAAGCGGGGAAGCGCATCGGAAGGCACGTTAACAATGATCAGCTCCAGGCTTTTGCTTTTGCTGCTTCCGATGGCGGCCAGGTAGATCTTGTTGTTTTCGGGGAAAAGGCTGGACTGACGATCGGAAAGATATTGTGGCTGAAGGAATGCAAGTACCTGCGTAAAGAAGTAATCTGTGGCTGCTGCCTGCACTACTTCGGGAATGGGGCGGTTGAACACCAGCTCGCAGTTGATCGTTTCCTTCAGTTCGGGAATGATGCCGCGAAGGATATTTCCGAACAGTTGTTGTTGCAGGTGAATGCGCTGGTTGGCTTCCTGCACATGAGTAAAGGCCGGGAGCCCCTTGCGCGGCGACTTCTGGTGGATCCTTTCCAGCGCCATCAGGGCCGGCATCCGAACACGATAGAACTCGTCGGAATTGGAAGAATAGATGCTGAGGAATTTGATCCTTTCCAGAAGAGGCACCCTTATGTTGCCAGCTTCCTGTAATACCCTTTCGTTAAATGATAACCAACTCAGGTCCCGGTCGAAAAATAAGGCTTCACTCATGGTCCAAAACTAATAATTTTGCCACGCATGCGAAGAAAGATCATCTATCTTATCAATCCTATTTCCGGAACCCAGGGTAAATCTTCACTGAAGGAACTGGTGGTCAGCAAAACCAAAGAGCGGAAAATCCCTTTTGAAGTGTTGCCCACTATGATCGATGGCGATTACCGCTTCCTGAGATCAAAGATCAAGGATGATGGCATCACGGATATCATTGTCTGTGGTGGCGATGGTTCCGTGAATGCGGTAGTCAATTCCCTGGCGGATACTCAGGTGAACTTCGGTATTGTTCCGATGGGATCGGGAAACGGACTGGCTTATGCCGCGGGTATTCCAAAGAACAGCAGCAAAGCGCTGGACATTGTGTTCGATGGCGTGGCCCGCCCCACAGACGGGTTCCTGGTGAACAACCAGTTTGCCTGCATGCTCTGCGGACTGGGCTTCGATGCAAAAGTGGCGCATGAATTTGCAGAGCAACCCAAAAGAGGATTGGCAACCTACGCTTCCTTAACCACCCGTAATTTCTTCTCGGCAAAGACCTGGCCTTTCAAAATAAAAGCAAACGGACTGGTATTCTCCACGGATGCCTTCTTCATCAGCATTGCCAACAGCAACCAGTTCGGAAATAATTTCACCATTGCGCCGCAGGCTGTTCTCTCAGATGGTATGTTGGATGTGGTGGTGGTGAAAAAAATTGCAAAGCCCTTGCTCCTGCTCACTGTACTGAAGCAGGTAATGGCAGGTAAGATCAAAAGGGTTGAAAATTCATTACGCTCACCGGTCATCTATTTTCAAACAGAAGAGCTGGTGATCGAAAATACGGCGGAAGCGCCATTGCATATCGACGGTGAACCGAGAGAAACCCTGAAGAATCTATCCATCAAAGTACTCCCGCATTATTTCAGGCTTATTCATCCTTTTTAGTGATCGAATGCGGATGTGAGCCGTTAACGTATTGCGTGAACTGATCGAAGCTGCCAGCGTTCACACTGCTCATCATCGCTTCACTGATGTCCTGCTTTTCACGTTTGGAGAGACGGAAGTTCAATGCTGCGGCAGCATCTTCTTTTTTGGGAATGTATTGAAATGTGAGGCGATGGAAATGCCCGCCGAGTAGTTCCTGTGTAAGGCTCATCATTTCATTTTGCCCATACTCCTGCATCTTGAACCAGTTGTATTGCAGCAGCAGCATGGGTTTGGTTGCAATATCCGTGATGGCGCCGGATTCGTAGGGGTGGTCCCATCCGCCGGTCTTGCGGTCGCGGATCTGCAGCAGTACAACAGCGCTGGTATTGGCCTTGATCCAGTCATCAAAGACCTGCACGAAGCGGGTGGCGGTTTCCTGTCCGAAATTATCGCGGAGGCCTGCATCCATCACATCAATAACCGGAGTGCTGGGCAGCCAGACATTGGGCAGCACGTAGGGGAAAGTGGCATTCATGCGCAGGGCGGTGAGCATGCGCAGGTTCAGCGGGTCCTGTTTGGAGAACAATGCCTGGTAGTCCACGCCATCGATGTCTACATCTGCATCGCGCAATGTATCGTAGCAGGGGCGCATGAGGAAGCTTACGGGTTGCGTGCAGATGATCATCTTCCTTCCGTCGCGGGTGATGACGGAGTTGAAGAGCATCAATGGCATTTTCGCTTGCACTTCATCGTTATATTGCTCCCTTAGCTGCTTGTTGAGCAGGCCTCTTGTATTGCTGTTGAGTTTCTCTTCGAATGCGTAGCCGCGGTCTTTCACATACTCAAAAGGGCCCACGGAGAATCGCTGTGCCGGAGCAGCCAGGTCACGCGCCACAAAGGATGTGAAGAGGGAATTCAGCAGGTCGCTGGAAATATCGTCTACGTATTGTTTGTTCTGCAGGTTAATGGACTTGCCATTCCTTTTTTCTTTTTCCAGTTCACGGAAATAAGCTGCGCCGAGCATGCCGCCTGAAGCGCCGGTGATGAGGAATGTTTTCTTCATCAGGTCGCCACCACTGAGGCTGTCGAGCCTTTGCAGTACGTTCATTGTGAAAGTGGCGCTGCGGTTTCCCCCTCCGCTGGTGTTGATGATGAACATCACGGGTTTTGGACTGTTCTGTTTCGCTTTCCATTTATCCAGGATTGCGATCATGTTTGCCTTGTCTGCTTCGATATGGGAAGGAGCGCAAAGCGCCATGAGTGATTCCTGGGAATACTCCGGCCTGTCTTCTTTCTTCGCATAGTCCAGCCCGTAAGCCTTATTGGTGGGATCGATGATCCCGTAGCGGTAAAGCACGTTCAGGACCAGGAAGATCACTACCAGTGCAGGGATACTCCAGCTCTGCAGGAAATAGGTGAAGGCGCCTGACACGGCTATCAGGATGGCAAAGAATAAGGTGATGCCGGCCGCTGCAGGCAACTGGAACAGTGGGTTGTCGAGCCAGAAACCAACCACTATCAAAAAGATGAAGGCAACGAATATCGAGATCACCGCTGCGAAGTGATGCCGGCTAAAAATGGTTTCCAGGAACTCGCGGGAGTAGTGCGATACATCGCGCACTTTCTTCAATTTTAAAATTGAATTGAGATACCATTCTACTTTTACGAGACGGCTTTCGGTGGCGCGGGTTTCACCTTTTTTGAACTGGGCCTTGAAGAGTTGCGGATTACTGATCACCGGCGCCAGCCGGCGGATGATGGTTTTGTCTGCGCGGAAAAAATAGTATAATGAAATGATGATGATCACTACCAGCCCGGTCAGGAAGCCCAATACCAGTAAAAAAATATGCCAGGCGTCCATCAGTTCTTTATCGCGCGCAAATACCACTGCATTGAAAAAATAGAAAATGAGGAAGGCGAGTGGTATCACGAAATTGTTGATACAGTATTTAAGGAATGGGTTGGAGGTAGTAGCCAGGAAACGGAAATGCCGGCTGAACAAAATGAAAGTGGTGATATTCCAGCTCATGATGAAGATGCCGATACTCACTCCAACAAAAGAAGCGCTCAGGGCATTTACATTACCGAGATATTCCGGAGCCAGATAGAGGGAATCGGCTCCAAAACTCTTCATGAATGTGCCATTCACTGTGCTGAAGAGTATGAACCAGAAGAACAGCAATACCTGGAACTTCTTGAAGTGAAGCAGGAACAACTGGAGCGGGAATGAGTAATATAGTCCTCTCAGGAATGCTTTCATATTTTACAGAGGGGTACCGGGGTTACCGGCATTCTGCCACCAATTTACATAAAAGAAAAAGGTTTATATACAATTACGCTGGTAATGAGTAAGCGGTTTTCCGTATCATATACAACATGGCCACCAGGCTTAAAACTAATAACATGCCTGTAACCTGGTGCAGTTGGGCCATCCATTCGAAACTTCCCCAATGACTGGGAACAATAAATGGTGCAGTGAGTACTGAAATGATGCCCAGCAAAACCTGTATCAAAACAAATACCAACGGAAATTTCCTGGCTTTATTGAAAGGTTGGCTATTAGTTTTCAATTGAAACAATTTCCTGGAATAGATGATGATCAATACCAGTAACAGGTAGGCGAGACCGCGATGCACAAAATGGATGGTGATCTTGTTCTCGAAAAAATTCAGCAGGGCCGGGGATTCCCGTAACATGCCGCCGGGTATCATACTGCCATTGATGGTGGGCCAGGTGGGGGCCGCAATGGCGGCTTTATGACCGGCCATGAGTGCACCGAAAATGAGTTGAATAAAAAGAACGATGAGCAGCCACCAGGTCCATTTTCTTAAAGATGGATTGGCGATGGTTTGTGCCCTCGTTACTTTCAGTTCCAGTGCAAACCAGTAAGCATAGGAGATCAAACCGAGAGCGAATATGAAGTGCAGCGCCAGTCTGGTCGGTTTTACATAAACAGCATCTCCTGTGAGGCCACTGGCTACCATGATCCAGCCGATGGCTCCCTGCAGGGCTCCGAAAAGAAAGAGGATGAGCAGCGGATTGAACATTTCCTTCTTCAGGTATTTCTTTGCCACGAGATAAACAAATCCAACCACGAATACCACGCCGATCAATCTCGCCCAGAAACGGTGGAACCATTCCCAGAAGAAAATGAATTTAAAATCTTTTAAAGTGAAATCAGAATTGAGATAATGGTATTGGGGTGTTTGCTGGTATTTGTTGAATTCGTTCAGCCAGGCTTCTTCTGAAAGAGGGGGGAGGGCGCCGGTAACAACATTCCATTCTGTGATACTCAATCCGGAACCGGTCAGGCGGGTGATGCCGCCGAGAATTACCTGGACCAGTAACATCACTACGCCGATCATGATCCAGTTGTAAACTGCTTTGGATCCGGGGCCATAAGACCCGGGGCGCAACAAATCCGCAGGGGGTGATTGTGTCTTCATAGCGCGCACAAAGGTAGGAACAAACGGGTCATCTCTGCCTTAAAACGAAGAAACTATTACCAGTGAAAGAGTTCTTTACTAAGTACATACACACCCATGGCGAGAACAAACCATCCGAACCCTTTTTTGAGGCTTGCGCCGGAGATCCTGTCGCTCAGGTATTGACCAATAAAGATGCCGCTCACTGCAATGGCAGTGAAGCTGAGCAACTGCGCCCAGTTGATCTCGTATTGTCCTGAAGTGCTGAAGAATCCGAAGAGAGAGCTGAAAGCCATAATGGTGAGGCTGGAACCTACGGCCTCCTTCATGGGAAGCTTACCAAACAACACCAGTGCCGGAATGATCAGGAAGCCGCCGCCTGCGCCGAGCAACCCGGTTACCACACCTACTACGATTCCCTGGAAAAACAATGGGCCCATTTTGCGGGGTTTATCGGATGGAGGAACAACAGTAAGTTTTTGTCTTCCGTTTTTGATCATGGAATAAGAACTGGCCAACATCAGGCAGGCAAAGAGCAGCATGAGGAAACTACCTTTGTTCACTTCGTAACCGGCGATGGTGAACAGATGATCGGGAATTTTCGGGACGAGCCAATGTCTTGTAGTGAAAACGGATAACATCGAAGCGCTGCCGAATACAAAAACGACCGGGAAATCCACCAGTCCTTTTCTGTAAGAGCGAACAGAACCTACAAGGCTGCAACTGCCCACAACAAAAAGCGAATAAGCAGTTGCCAGTTCTGGTTGCACTTTCATCAGATATACCAATACCGGAACTGTGATGATGGAACCTCCTCCACCGATCAGTCCAAGCGAAACGCCGATCAACACAGCAATGATATAGGCAAGAATCTCCATGAAAAATTTAGCAAAAGAACGGAATCTTTAGCTAATATGGATTTCCGATACATCAATCACATCAAAGCAATACACATGTGAGTAAAAATCCTATACCAATCATGCTCCTATTCTTGCCAACCCCTTACTTTTGAACAAAGTTTCAGGAATTGCTCAAGAATTTTCACCAGGAAGAACTGATTGAAGCCGGATGTGATGAAGCAGGCCGTGGTTGCCTTGCAGGTCCGGTAGTGGCGGCGGCTGTAATATTGCCAGCCGGATTCCATCATCCCCTGTTGAATGATTCCAAGCAGGTAACTGAAGAAAACAGGTATGAATTACGCAGTTTCATCCAGGAAAAAGCAGTGGCTTATGCAGTAGCGATGGTTTCGCATGAAGAGATCGATGAGATCAATATCTTAAAAGCATCTTTCAAGGCGATGCACCTGGCAGTGGCTCAACTGCAGCAACAACCGAAACTGTTGCTCATAGATGGTAATCGTTTCATTCCCTATCAGGGCATTCCTCATGCCTGTATTATCAAAGGGGATTCCATTTATGCAAGCATTGCGGCTGCCAGTATCCTGGCCAAGACCTACCGCGATGATCACATGAAACAATTACACGAATCATTCCCGCATTATAAATGGAATTCGAATAAAGGTTATGGCACTGCCGATCATCGCAAAGCTATTATGGCGCATGGACTGAGTCCTTACCATCGCCGTTCCTTCCAGTGCTTCTCTTCGGAAGAACAACTGGAATTGGATTTATAGTTTCCCTAACAATTATCGTTGCACCATCCATTAAACCGGAGAGAGCAGCAGCCGTCTGATATGTAAAGATTGTTTCACTACAAAATTTACGATTATGAAAGCTTCAATTTTCCTCTCGGTTGTAATGATGATGGTGGTTGGTGTAAGTGTTTCACAAGCTCAGCCCATCAGGGAGAAGAATCAGAAAGAGCGCATATACAATGGCGTTAAGACTGGTCAGCTTACGAAAGCGGAAGCTTATCGTTTACATAAAGATCAGAAAGATATTCGCCACGATAGAATGCGTTACAAAAGGAATGATGGCCGCATCAGTCCCCGCGAAAGAAAACATTTAATCCACGAACGTAAAATGGCTGGCAGGAAGATCTATCACCACAAGCACAATGGCCGCGTTCGTTGCAAATAATCAAGGACGGTTTTTCAGGTGGTTGTACTTTTGCAAGGGGCTTACCAAAAGGTAAGTCCTTTTGCTTTATAGGGAGTTCCGGAAGTTGCGGGAAGCCCAGTCGCTCGCCTCTGGCGAGTGACCAGTATTGGTTCGCCTCCGGCGAACACTGCGTCGCCGGAGGCGACTAAATATAAGTCACTCGCCAGAGGCGAGCGACTGGCCACACCCAACAAATATCACTGGCCACATCTAGTACATGTCCGGAAAAAAAGAGAATTTCCTTTCGTCCCATTCTTTTTTCAGTAAACCGAAATAAGCGCTATCCCTTCTCCTGTTGGAATGCATAAGCATATGACTGCGAAGTACGCCTTCGGGGATCATGCCTACTTTGAGGAGGGCGGCTTTGGACCTTTCGTTGAGGTTATCTGTTTTGATTTCCACTCTTTCCATTTTCATCACTTCGAATGCATAGCTGAGCAGCGCAAATTTGGCATGACGATTCACGCCGGTGCCTCTGAAGTCCGGGCCGAGCCAGGTCCATCCGATCTCGATCCTTGAATCATAGAATGAAATATTACCAAAACTGGTGCTGCCGCAAATTTCATGCGTATCCCTGTCTATTACGGTGAAGGGCATGCGCTTATGCTCTGCGCGCTCTTCGAGGGCTACATAGATCCAGGAGCGGAGCTCTTCGGGATCAGTGAGGTCTTTGGTGAAATAAGTCCAGGTTTCTTTGGAAGCCGCCAGCGGCAGGAAGGCGTCGAAGTCTTCCGGTTGCAGGAGGCGCAGTACTACGCGTGGGGTTTCCAGGGAAAAGGTCTGAGGGAAATATTTCTCGTACAATGATTGGTTAGACATAAGTGAAATTATCTGGAAAGTTTTAATCTTCTTCCTGCATTTCAAAGGCGCCGGCACCCTGCCTGATCACTACCGGCTGATCGCCGGTGCAATCCACAATGGTAGAGGGCACCATTCCGCCAATGCCGCCATCGATCACCAGGTCAACCTGTTTCTCGAATTTCCGGATTATCAGTTCCGGATCGGTGTATTCTTCCACCATTTCTCCGGGTAGTGAGGCGCTGAGGATGGGGTGACCCAGTTCTTTGATAATGGCACGGGCAATATTGTTATTGGGTATGCGAAGCCCGATAGTATCTTTTTTACTTTTTAGGATCTTCGGCACTTCCTTGCTGGCAGGGAGGATGAAAGTGTAAGGACCGGGGAGATATCTTTTCAACATACGGTATACCGGAGTGGAAATGCTCTTGGTGTATTTGCTGAGATCGCTGAGGTCATAACAGATGAACGACAGCTGTGCTTTTTGCGGGTCAACTCCCTTGATCCGGGCAATCCTTTCCACGGCCTTGTGTTGATATATGTCACATCCAAGTCCATAGATGGTATCGGTTGGATAAATGATCACTCCGCCCTTTGAGAGGGTGGTCGCAATCGTACGGAGGTTCCGTGGTTGCGGATCGTCTGGATGAAGGTGTAGTAACATATTATAAATTAAAGTGTAAAGGTGCAAAATTGTCACCAGACAGCCATATTCCCGGGCGGGACTGTATTGCTAAAATGAATTTAATGTTAGATTTGCGAAAATTTTGTTGCTATGCGTTTACATCCTGTAGACAGAGTTGACAATATCAGTGGCGAAGATTTTCAGCAGCATTACTATAAACCTATGAAGCCCCTCGTCATTGCAGACCTTGCAAAAGCCTGGCCTGCATACGACAAATGGAACTGGCAATATTTCAAAAGTGTAGTTGGAGAAAAGAGAGTTGGACTTTACAACAATGTGAAGAGCGATGCCTATACTCCCATCAATACTGCAGATGATTACAAGACCTTTGGCGAATACATCGATATGATCAGCCAGGGTCCGGCCGGCTGGAGGATCTTCCTGTTCAATATTTTCGATCATGCTCCTGAGCTCGCCAGGGATTTCATCTGGCCCGAGCACCTGATGAAAGGTTTCGTGAAGAAATACCCCATGTTGTTCACGGGGGGCGCTTCCAGCATCACCCATATGCACTTTGATATCGATCTTTCCCATATCCTGCATACACAGTTCACCGGCAGAAAGAGAGTGCTGCTCTTCCCATTCGAAGAACAATACAAGCTATACCGCAAACCTTTTGAAGTACTCAGTCTCGCCGATTTCAGCAATTATGCCGAAAACAAAGGCAAACCCGACTATGAGCAATTCCCTGCACTGAAACTGGCCAGGGGCTATGAAGTTATCCTGGATCATGGGGATACCCTGTTCATGCCGGCAGGTTACTGGCATCATATGGAGTATCTCGACAGTGGCTTTGCCATGAGTCTCCGCGCTCTGCAGAAATCCCATATCGGTAAGTTGAACGGACTATGGAATCTTTTCGGCATGCGCGGCATCGATACCCTGATGAAGAAGACGGCCCCCAAATGGTGGTACGATTATAAGAAAGAAAAGGTGTTCAAAGCTGCGGGAAGAGTGCTGACCACTAACGGTGTTCATTAGTGTTTTTGTAGCAGACGCCTGTCAGGAAAAATTGATTTATTGCAACAGTGTTAAAAATTCTTCTTAAAAATATTGATTTTTAAGAAAACAGTCTTTACTTTTACCGTGCTTATGCGCTGAAACAATACTCTCACCGACAAAGCAAACCGCTTCAATCCAATCTCCTCATTTCCAACCATCCAATCTCCGGTAACTAAAGTCTGATGTGAGGACGATCCATTTTCCATGTTGACTAATATTGTATCCCGACCCTTTTAAATAAGCTTACCTCGTTGTTGTAACCACTCTTTGCAGTTACTGGCTATCGGTGCTTTGTACCCATTGATGCCAAGTAAACTGAAATCAATTTGTTTTTAATTCCTGAAATAAAAGGAAAACCCAATATAGCATCGGCTTCTTTTATGGAGCTAATGAACATTGCATCAAAGAATTTTATGGCAAAGCTATCAGGCTATGCCACCCCGCTGGGAAGGATCCAATACAACTTATGGGAAATGCCCAAGCCTATTTTTAGTAGATAGAACTCATTGCTAACTTCTTTCTTTTTGTGGTTTCAGAGGTAAGCACATGCCGGCGATTTCCATCGCTGGCTTTTTATTTTCAGGGAATCGATATGATAAAAATCAAAAAGCCATACGCGAGTACGGCTCCTGATATATAATAAGAAAATTGATTGCTTTGATCTAAGCGATGCTCCAGGTTTCTTTTCCTCTCAGTAATTTATCCAGATCACCTTTGCCTTTTGATCTGATCACTTCTTCTATCTGAAGCGCCAACATGTCTTCATAGCAAGGGCGGTCAGTTTCGTAGAACACTCCAAATGGCCTTGGCAGATGACCTTCTACTCTTGGATCATCAAACATACGCACGAGGATCTGTGCTTTGTAAAAATCGCGCTCATCATGTACCCAGAGATCATCGGCGCTCACGCCGTCACCGAGTTCCACAATTACGGGTTTGAAGCCATCCAGTTTGATGCCTTTTTTTTGCTGTGCGCCGAAGATGAGCGGCTTCCCCTGTTCAAGGAAAAGCGTATTATCAGGTTTGGAAGATTTTTCTGTAAACACTTCGAAGATGCCATCATTAAAGATGTTGCAGTTCTGGTAGATCTCCAGGAAAGAAGAGCCCTTGTGTTTATTGCTGCGGATCAGTGCTTCCTGCAGGTGTTTGGGATCGCGGTCCATGCTGCGCGCGATGAAAGTGGCGTCGGCGCCCATAGCAAGTGCAAGGGGATTGAAAGGATGATCGATAGAGCCGAATGGTGTGGACTTGGTCACCTTGTTCTCTTCTGAAGTGGGAGAGTATTGTCCTTTGGTGAGACCATAGATCTGGTTATTGAACAGCATTACGTTCACATCGAAGTTGCGGCGAAGCAGGTGGATTGTATGATTACCTCCGATACTGAGTCCGTCACCGTCACCGGTAACGATCCAAACGCTGAGGTCGGGTCTCGATGCTTTCAATCCGCTGGCGATAGCCGTAGCGCGGCCGTGGATCGAGTGCATGCCATAGGTATTCATATAGTAGGGGAAGCGGCTGCTGCAGCCGATCCCTGAGATGATCACGATATTCTCTTTAGGGATTCCCAGTCCCGGCATGATCTTCTGCACCTGTGCCAGGATAGAGTAGTCGCCGCAGCCCGGGCACCAGCGCACTTCCTGGTCGCTCGAAAAATCCTTGGCCGTCAGCGTCGGGGGGGTAGTTACACTCATAGATCGAAATTCAAAAATGATATTCCTGCAAATTTACGGTATAGCGAGGCAATATCCGCGGGCAAACCCTCCGCTGACTTTCGCATTTAGGAATAATTTGGGTTCGGGGGTTGCCGGGGGAAGGGCCTGTGAAACAGACCGGCGCAGGAGAATATTTTTGAGCTGTTGAATTGGTGTGATGGGGCTGTGGTAATTCTGATCGGCTTCATCGCTTCTGTTTCGAAGGCCCTTCCCCTGGCAACCCCGCGAACCCATGGGCCGCGAAAGTGGGCGAGAGCTGAGGGCGCATGAGCGCTTATTAATAATTGCCCCCTATATCTATAAATGTTTGATATCGCTGGAATTCGGCAATACTAAATTTGCATCAAGGCATCATTTAAGTGAAGCCCCGATTATTCCGAAATCTGCAAAGCCCCACCCACTACTCACCTAAAAAAGAAAAAGCCTGCCGCACAGAGGACCCATGCGAGTTAAGGGGTCTGATGACGGGTCCTGGAAACATACACCCCAGGGCCTGGCTTTCAACTACAGCCCCAATCTCATTCCCAAGCCCATCAACCCACAAAAGCGCCAATATGTTTCCCAACCCGGAATCAGATCCCCTTAACGAGCCGCTAACAAACTAAACATTTGTTTAATTCAAACGTTTGTTTAATTTTGGCCTGTAAATCAATCGCAGGATGACTTCAGCTGAAAAGACAGATAAACGGGAGCAGCTTCTCAATGCAGCAGAGGAGCTGTTTGCTGAGAAAGGATTTGATGGCACATCGGTGCGCGATATAGCACAGAAAGCAGATGTGAACCTGGCTATGATCTCTTATTATTTCGGATCGAAGGAAAAACTGTTGCTGGTGCTGATCGAGCAACGTTTTGCTTCCAGTTCCGAGTTATTGGAAGATATGGCGAAGAACACGAAGCTGAGTTCCCGGGAAAAGATCGAAAAGGTGATTGAATATTATGTAGACAAGATCCTCAACGGGAGAAGATTCCACACCATCATCAACCAGGAATACAATACAGACCGTTCCCGCGAGATCATCGATCTCATCACCAGCATCAAGATGAAGAACTTCACGCTGATCAGGCAACTCATAGATGAAGGCATCAAAAAGAAAGAGTTCAGGAAGATCGATCCTGAAATGACGATGGCTTCCATGATGGGAACCATCAATTCCGTTATCAATTCAAAGAACATCTATTGCGCCCTCTTCAAGATAGACAGGGAAAACGAAGCGGAATACCTCGCCAAAATGAAGCCGAGGCTGAAAGATCACCTCAGGCAAATGATCTGCGCCCATCTTACAACAGAGTAACAACTTTTAATAAACCGACAGACTATAACAGTATGGAACAACCGAACAAACCTGAAAAAAAGAAATCACCTGTGAGATTGATCGTTATCGCAGCAGTGCTGGTGGTGGTGGCCATCTTCGGCTATAAGAAGATCATGTTTGCGCTGCATCATGAGAGCACCGATAACGCTCAGGTGGAAACACAACTGGTGCCTGTACTTCCAAGAGTGCCCGGTTATGTGAAGAGCATCGCTGTAAATGATTACGATTCCGTAAAAGCGGGACAGCTGGTAGTGGAGCTGGATGATGCCGATATACAGGCGCAACTGGTGCAACTCAATGCAGACTATGCAGCGGCAGTGGCCGATCTGCAGAATGCAAAAGCGGCACTCAACAATGCGCTCATTTCACTCCGCGTGAATAAAGGCAATATCTCCATCAACCAGGTGAAACTCGAAAAAGCGCAAAAGGACCTGCAGCGTAATCAGAACCTCTATGCCGAGAATGCCATCACTTACAAACAACTTGAAGACAGTAAGTATGATTACGAAACGCTGGTGAAAACAACAGATAACAGTCACAATGATCTCGCCGGCGCTGAAAGTCGCATCGGGATCCTTGAGGCAGCTGTAACAAAAGCTGCGGCCACTATCGATGTGAAGAAGGCCCTCATCGAACAGGAAAAACTTAAACTGAGCTATACGAAGATCTATGCTCCGCAGGCCGGGAAGATCGGCAGGAAGAATATTTCATTGGGCCAATACGTGCAGGCGGGCGCTCCCCTCTTCACGGTGGTGAATGATACAACTTACTGGATCGTGGCCAATTTCAAAGAGAACCAGATCAAGAAGCTTCATCCCGGAATGCCTGTTGACATTGAGGTGGACGCATATCCCGATATGAAGATCAAAGGTTCTGTTGAAAGTCTCAGTGATGCAACCGGTGCGCGTTTCGCGCTGTTGCCTCCGGACAATGCCAGCGGCAACTTCGTGAAAGTAACGCAACGCGTTCCTGTGAAGATCGCGATCACCGATTGCGATAAATACCGCGAAGTGCTTCGCGCAGGGCTCAGCGTTTTTGTAAGCGTTCCCCTGAATTAATCACCCGTTCTTGCCATAACATTATCTACTGCATGCATTCAGCGGCAGCTGGCAATGCTATGGCCTGATCTATCCAACATTTTACCATGTCCAGTCCAAAAGGATTTGCACGATTTATAATAGTGCTCACCACTGTAACAGCAGCCGTAATGGAGCTGATTGATACCAGTATCGTGAATGTGGGCCTCAGTGAGATGGCGGGCAGCCTGGGTGTGAACATTGAAGACATCAGCTGGGTGATCACCTCTTACGCCATCGCCAATGTGATCATCATTCCAATGACAGGCTTCCTGGCTGAATATTTCGGGAGAAAGAATTATTACCTGGTAAGTATGGTCATTTTCACCATCGCCAGTTATATGTGTGCGCAATCGACAGATCTTATTGAACTGATCATCTGGCGATTTGTACAGGGCGTTGGTGGTGGTGCGCTGCTTTCCACTTCGCAAGCAATTTTGTTTGATGCATTCACGCCGGAAGAAAGACCGATGGCCTCCGGGCTTTTCGGTATGGGACTGATCCTGGGCCCCACGCTGGGACCTACTGTGGGCGGTTATCTCATCGAACATTTCAGCTGGCCATGGATGTTCCTCGTGAACCTGCCTGTGGGTATCATCGCTACAATTCTCGCTTATACATTTATCGACAAAAAAGAAGGAGAAGGGCAGAAGCGTGCCGGCATCAAGATCGATTATATTGGTATCGCCTTACTGATGTTGGGTATCGGCACACTTCAATTTGTGCTGGAACGCGGAGAAGCGGAAGACTGGTTTGCCAGTGACGCCATCAAAACCTGTGCGGTGCTGGCAGTGATCGGCGTGGTTGGTTTCATCATCTACGAATTGCGCATACCCAATCCCGTGGTGAACCTGCGTGTGATGAAACACCGGCCCTATGCCTTCACCACCATCTTCACTTTTGTGGCGGGTTTGGGATTGTTCACCTCGGTGTTCGTTTATCCGGTGCTCGCGCAACGGGTATTAGGCTTCTCTGCCTATGAAACGGGATTGTCGCTTTTGCCGCCCACCCTGGCGGGCGTAGTGATGATGCCGGTGATCGGGAAGATGATGAGTAAAGGCGTATCGCCCATTCCTTTCATCGTGGCAGGCTTTATCCTCTTTGCCACCTATTCCTGGATGAGCGCCGATGTAAGCCCGGATGTGGGAAGATGGGCCTTCTTTGTGCCCTTGCTGATCCGTGCATTCGGTATTTCGATGAGCCAGTTGCCATTGATCAACCAGGCGGTGGCGGGATTGCAACCCAAAGATTATGCGGCGGGAATTTCATTGAACAATATGATCCGCCAGATAGGTGGCGCCTTCGGAATTGCCATGGCCAACAATTTCGTGAGCCATCGTTATGCGCAGCACCGGGCCGATATGGTGGCCAATACATACGATGGCGCACCGGCTATGACAGAACGCATGACGGCGATCACCCAAAGCATGATCGCAAAAACCGGAGACGCCTCCACTGCTACCGCCAAGGCCTATGCGATGGTGAGCGGAGCGGTGGACAAACAAGCTTATTATCTCGCATACCTCGATACATTCCGGCTCATCGGTATCTTTTTCATCATCGTGCTGCCGCTGGTAGTTTTCCTGAGGAAGAAGAAAACGAACGGTCCAGTTGCCCCTGTGGATGCAAAGGCAGTAAAAGAAGCGATGGAAGCCGCACACTGATACATTACAACTATGAAGCGATCAAACAAATCATACAGCATGAAAAAGATTATCGGCGCACTTGCCCTGGTTATTGCGTTATCTCCCGCAATGGCGCAGGAGTCGCCCGTTAGGGATGAACAACTGAAAGGCCTGATCCAGGCTGCTGTCAGCAATTATCCCCGTATCAAAGAAATGGAAGAGTCCCTGAAAGCGGATGGCGTTAAGCAATCCATCATCAAAGCAGGATATCTTCCTACAGCAACCACCAATATTTCGTACCGTTTCGATGCTCCGGTGGCGAAAGCGGAATTCCCGCTGCCTACCGGTCCTGCTACCATTCAGTTCACTCCTTACAATAATTACAATGCAGCGCTGAACGTGCAGCAGCTGATCTATGATTTTGGACGGACCAAGCTGAAGCTGGGTAAGAACGATGCGGAACACGCGCTTAACATCGAGAACCTGGATAACAGCAAAAACGCGATCGCTTACCAGGTATCGCAACTCTTTTACAATATTCAGTTCTACCAGAAAGCCATCCAGGTGCAGGCAGACCAGATCGGTTCGCTCAAAGAGAATGAAAGACTGATCCAGGCGCGTATCCGTAATGGAGATGCGTTGGAATATGACCTGCTCACCACACAGGTGCGCACGGCCAATGCTACCAACCGCCTGTCTGACCTGCAAAGCTCCCTGGAAAAGCAGTACGTGCTCATGCAGTGGCTAACGGCTACGGATGTGCGTGGAAAGATACCAGCACGGGAAAGCTATGATGAGCTCACCCTGCTGATGGAAGCGGGCAACTGGCAGCAGGTGAATCCGGAAGCGCGCGTGATCCAAAAGCAACTGGACCTCTATCAGTATGATCTGAAAGAATCGACTGTTGAATCCAGGCCCAGTCTTACCGGTACAGCATCAGGCGGTGTTCGCAACGGCTATCAGCCGGATATCGATCAGTGGCGTCTCAATGGTTCGGTTGGCGTTGGATTGAACATTCCGATCCTGAGTGGCGATCGCCCCAGGCTCCGTCAGAAACTGACGCAGGTACAGATCGATGCCACCAAAGCATCGCTCAAAACCCTGGAGAACAATATTCAGAAAGACCTGGCCACTGTACAGGAGGATTATAAGAACCTGCAGGAAAAAATAAAGAATACAAGCGTACTGGTATCGCAGGCGGAGCGCGCTTATTCACTGGCGCAGGTGCGGTTCAAGGAAGGACTTATTACCAACGTTGAATTATTGACCGCACAAACCAATGTGGAAGACGCCAAACTTCAACTGGTGCAACTCCAGTACCAGACGCAGTTAGATAAACTGGAAAGTCATAAGGTTGTTGGAACGAAGTTGTTTTGATTGATTGTTTCGCAGTTGCCAGTCGCTCGCCTCTGGCGAGTGACTTGTATTTAGTCGCCTCCGGCGACGCGGTGTTCGCCGGAGGCGAACAATTAGAAGTCACTCGCCAGAGGCGAGCGACTGCCAGCTCTCTGACCTTTTTAGTCAGCCACTGCGCACACGCTGATTCTTTGCCACACTTCCAATTCCGCTTTTTTGCGCTATTTTTGCAGCCGTTTTATAACCAATCATCACACATGCATTTATCAGAACAAGAGATTATCCGGAGAGAGAAACTGGCAAAACTCCAGGAAATGGGCATCGATCCCTATCCCGCACCCTTATTCCCGGTGAACAACACCGCTGCCAATATTCTGGCAAATTTTAAGGAGGGAGAGAACAATGCTGATTTCAATGAAGTAGTGCTGGCAGGCCGTATTATGAATGTACGCGATATGGGAAAAGCCAACTTCGCCAGATTACAGGATGCTTCAGGCAGGATCCAGCTCTATATCAAGCGTGATGAAATTGCTCCCGGAGAAGATAAATCTCTGTATGATGAAGTATGGAAACATCTCACAGACATCGGTGATATCATCGGAATAAAAGGTTATGTGTTCACAACCAAGACCGGTGAAACTTCCGTTCATGTGAAGGAACTTAGTATCCTTACCAAATCCCTGAAGCCGCTTCCCGTGGTGAAGGAAAAAGAAGGCGAAACTTTCGATGCCGTTACCGATCCTGAATTCCGGTACCGTCAACGTTATGCAGACCTTATTGTGAACCCGCAGGTGAAAGATACTTTCCTGAAACGCACCAGGCTTATCAATACCATTCGCGACTTCCTCAATGAGCGCGGAGCTATTGAAGTGGACACTCCTGTTCTCCAGGCTATTCCCGGAGGAGCAGCAGCTCGCCCTTTCGTAACGCATCACAATGCACTGGATGTTCCTTTCTACCTGCGTATTGCGAATGAGCTTTACCTGAAACGCCTCATCGTGGGCGGATTCGATTGGGTGTATGAGTTCAGCCGCAACTTCCGCAATGAAGGAATGGACCGCACACATAATCCCGAATTCACCGTTTTGGAATGGTACACTGCCTACAAGGATTATTTCTGGCTGATGGAGATCACCGAGCAGATGCTGGAGACAATCGCATTGAACCTGCATGGCACTACCAAATTAATGGTGGGTGATAAAGAGATCGATTTTAAGGCGCCTTTCAAACGCATCACCCTGTACGATGCCATCAAAGAGCACACAGGCATCGACGTTACCAATATGGATGAAGAACAGCTTCGCGGAGCCTGCAAACAACTCGGTCTTTATCCCGATCCTTCTTTCGGCAAGGGCAAACTGATCGACGAGATCTTCAGTGAAAAATGTGAAGGACATTTCGTTCAACCCACATTTATCACAGACTATCCTGTGGAAATGAGCCCCCTGACCAAGAAGCACCGCAGCAAACCCGGACTGGTAGAGCGTTTTGAGCTAATGGTAAACGGAAAGGAAATCGCCAATGCCTATAGCGAGCTGAATGATCCCATCGATCAGCGTGAACGCTTCGAAGAGCAGGTGAAACTGATGGAACGCGGCGATGATGAAGCCATGTACATAGATCATGATTTCCTCCGCGCACTCGAATACGGCATGCCGCCCACCGGTGGTATCGGTATCGGTATCGACCGCCTGACCATGCTGATGACCAATAACACCAGTATCCAGGACGTACTCCTCTTCCCACAAATGAGACCCGAAAAACCGGAAGAACAGGAAGAAGAAAAAGCAGCAGAAAACTAATAAGGGATTCCCACTCGCTGGCCTCCCGGCGAGTGAGTTTTGTTTAGTCGCCTCTGGCGACGCGGTGTTCGCCGGAGGCGAACAAATAGCAGTCACTCGCCGGGAGGCGAGCGACTGCTCTCCGTTGGGGATGTTACCGAAATAACAATACGATAATCATGCATTTTACCCGCACGCATTTTCTCTTCAGGATATTTGCAACCGGCTATGCAGATGATTCAGCAAATACAAAGCGGCAACATCCAAAGCTTTGAAAAGGTATACCAGCAATACCATTCCAAACTGTATTATTATGTGCTCAGGCATTGTCACTCCGCTTATCTCTCCGAAGAAACAGTCCAGCTCACTTTTATCAAGATGTGGGAGAACCGGAAAGATCTTTCTCTGCAGTATGATATCTCCATACAGCTTTTCCGTATTGCACGCAGCACCATGATCGATCTCCTCAGAAAGGAAAGAACTGCCAATCGTTTTCTTCTCCACCCGGTAGACGATATCACAGCTATCCAGGATGCAGGCCCCACAGATCATAAAGAAGATCTTAAACAGGTGGAAGCACTTATCGAAGATCTTTCACCAGTCAGAAAAAAAGTTTTCAAACTCAGCCGCTTTGATGAACTCTCTCACAAAGAGATCGCAGAACAATTGTCCATTTCCCCCAAGACCGTTGAAAACCACATTGGGCGCGCCATCCGGCATTTGAAAGATAGAATGGTCTGCATCTTCTGGTTTCTTTAGGTCCATTTCTTCATTAACTAATTGTTACCGGTGAGGGATCAGCCTTTTTTCCACGAATTACAGATGTATGAAAATTACTGAAGCGCAGATCAGGCGATATTTCAACAATGAATGTGATACACAGGAAAGACAGGCAATCAGCGAATATTTTATCAGGCATCCGGAGGTCCTGGAAAAATACCTAACTGAGCAATCATGGGAAAACTTTGAAGTAAGGCTAGACCTGCCGATGGAGATTTCAAAGAAATTACTGTCTGCGATCAGGACCAATACATACGAAGTACAAAGGCGCAGGGCCATCCGCCGGAACTGGACCGCCGCAGCGGCAATACTGCTGCTCATCACCGGCGGAATATGGTACACGCAGACAAACAGGCCTAAGGCCGCAAAAACCATTGCAGCAAAAGAGGTGGCGCCAGCGGTTGCGCCTCTACGTTATCAACGGAGATTCAATTCCACCAATAAAACCTTATCACTGGTTCTTGAAGACAGTAGTTGTGTTCAGTTATCGCCCAACAGTGAACTGATCTATCCTCAACCTTTCCTGCATGATAAACGCAGCATCATATTGAAAGGTGAAGCCCGCTTCGATGTGGCAAAAGACCAGGCAAGACCATTCACCGTATATGCAGGGCAACTGGCTACAACTGCGCTCGGAACTGTGTTTTCGATCTCAGCCTTCGAAGGGAAAAATATACGTGTGCATTTGATGAGCGGGAAAGTACGTGTGGAAGCCGACAGTTCCATGATGACCAGGGGCATGAAAAGCGCGATACTGCTGCCCGGTCAACAATTGCAATTGAACGGTCTGCATCAAATGGTGATCACAGATGTGAAAGTAAAAACACGCAGAGTTCCGATCCCTGTTCCTGCAAAAACGAAAGCACAGCCAGGCAGCCAGCTGATGGTATTTCACAACGAATCGCTGGAAAGCATTTTCAACAGGCTGGCTGATCATTTCAAAACCAATATCCAATTCAGGCCTGAACAAATGGCCGGCATGACGTTCACCGGAAAATTCGATCCGGAAAAGGAATCATTACTTGAATTCATTCAAACGATCGGTTTGCTCAACAATCTTTCTGCCGCAAATGAGAACGGCATTATACAGGTAACAGTCCAGTAATAAATCATTCAAACACATTTTTTCATCGCATTCTAAATACAAATTGAGTGCACAGGAATTGTATTGTCTAAACCGGAAAGTATGAAACCATTCATCAAACCAATTTCAAGGACCAACAGGGCCCATCTTTTGCTGTTATTGCTGCTCTGCGGCCTCTGGGCACAGGGGCAATTGCAATCCCGCGGACCTGTGGCTACGGGCGTAGTAAAGAACAGCAAGGGCGAAGCGCTCGGCAATGTGGCAGTAACCATGCAGAACCAGCAAAACGAAGCTGTTGCCAGTGGCGAAACCAACGAAAAAGGAATTTTCACTTTCTCCAACCTCCCGGTTGGAGGCCCTTACCATTTTATCTTTAGTCATATCGGATTTGTGTCCGATACACTCACTGGCTACACTGTACAGGAGAAGGCCAGGATCTCCCTGGCTGTTACACTTCGCATGAAATCCGAAGAACTTAATGAGGTGGTTGTAACAGCACTGGGTATACGAAGAGAGGAGAAGTCACTTGGCTATGCCGCACAGACCATCAAAGACAATGCAGTGCAGGATGCAAAGACCAATAACTGGGTGAATGCGCTCTCCGGAAAAGTTGCCGGCCTGAACATTCAGGGCGCGGGCGCCGGCCCCATGGGATCTTCCCGGATCACACTGCGTGGCGAGTCTTCCCTCAATCTCGACAATAACCAGGCGCTGATCATTGTGGATGGTGTGCCCGTGAGTAAGCGCATTACCGGTACCGGTTATTCTTCACACCTGTCTGCCGATAACCCGGTGGATTTTGGTTCTCAGCTCAGCGATATCAATCCGGATGATATCGAAAAAGTTACTGTGCTTAAAGGCGCTGGCGCTACAGCTCTCTATGGAAGCCGTGCTGCTGGTGGCGCCATCCTGATCACCACAAAATCAGGACAAAAAAAGGACAAGGGCTTCGGCATAACTTACAATTCCAATATCAGCATTGACCAGGTGAACCGCTGGCCCGATTATCAGTTCGAATATGGAGAAGGCAGAACGGACAAATACTATTCTTATGGCAACAGCGAAGACGGCACCAACACCAGTACCACTGTAGCTGCGGGACGCGCATTCGGCCCGAAGTTCAATGGACAAATGTATTTCCAGTACGATCCCAACACGCCCGATAACAAACCCACACAACGGACTCCCTGGGTGGCGCATGAAGATTATATCTCCGGTTTCTTCAGAACAGGTCTCACCATCACCAATGGTATCTCCATCGAAGGTGGGGGCGACAGGGGCACGGCACGCCTCAGCTTAACGCATCTTAAGAACCAGTGGATCCTTCCCAATACAGGTTTCGAAAGGATCAATGCCGCGCTCTCCGTTAATCAGAAAATTTCCAATCGTTTAAAGATCAACGGAAAGGTCAATTACACCAACAAGAAAAGTGATAATCTCCCGGGCGCAGGCTACAACAACCAATCCATCATGTATTTCCTGATCATCGGTACTGCGCCGAATATCAGGCCCGAATGGTTCAAGCCTTACTGGATGCCTGGTCAGGAGAATGTGAAACAACGCAATCCTTTCAATACCGGTCCAGATAACCCTTATCTCGATCTCTACGAGATGCTCAACAAGATGAACAAGCATGGTGTGATCGGCACGCTCTCTGCCAACTACGAGATCAGTCCGAAGCTGGAACTGATGGTGCGTACAGGAACAGACCTTTCTTTCGAGTTCCGTTCTCAGCAACGACCATTCAGCATGACCAAGTTCCCCAATGGATCCTATCGCGAGCAGAACATCTTCAATTACGAGATCAATACAGATGCCCTGCTTACTTATAATGATCGGATCAATAAGAATTTTCGATACAGCATTTCAGCTGGTGGCAACGCTATGCGCTCCACCTATGATTTCGCGGGGATGTATGCAGACCAGCTGGCACAGCCGGGTGTTTACATGATCTCCAACAGCCTCGATCCTGCCGTGGCTGATCCGCAGAAAATAAAGAAGTCCATCAATAGTTTGTATGCAACCGGTCAATTGAATTTCAAGGATAAGGTCTTCCTCGATGTTACCGGAAGGAATGATTGGTCCAGCACACTGCCCAAAGGCAACAATTCTTATTTCTATCCTTCTGTCAGTACCAGCATATTGCTGAGTGAGCTGATGGCCCTTCCTTCTGCTATCTCTTTTGCAAAACTGAGATTGAGTTGGGCGCAGGTGGGTAACGACACGGATCCTTACCGGACAGCCAAGTATTACGATAAGGTCTACAGCAACGGGCTTACCAATCCTGCCACCATGTTCAATCCTGATCTTAAACCTGAGATCACAACCAGCTATGAAGCCGGTATGGACCTGCGTTTCCTGAAAGGCAGGGTCGGTATCGATCTTACCATATACAACAATAATAGCCGAAACCAGATCATTGCTATTCCTGTTGACCCTGTTTCCGGGTTCAACAATAAAGTAGTGAATGCAGGTTTGATCAACAGCCGGGGCGTTGAACTGATGATCACCGGTAAGCCTGTTGTAAACAAGAATTTTTCCTGGACCACTACGCTCAACTGGAGCACGAACCGCAGTTATGTGAAAGAGCTTGCTGAGGGCATTACCAGCCAGGTGATCTATGCTCATAACAGTAATGTTTCCATTGAAGCGCGTGTAGGCGGAAGAATGGGAGATATGTATGGCAGCGGCTTCCAGCGCAATGAAGAAGGAAAGATCATATACTCCACACTGGGCCTGCCGTTACCGGTGGATCCTGTAATGAAGAAATGGGGCAATGCATTTGCCGACTGGAAAGCAGGGCTCATGAATGAATTCGCCTTCAAGAATGTTCGGGTGAGCATCCTGCTGGATGGCCAGAAAGGCGGCAGCATGTACTCGCAAACCAATCACAAGAACAATACGCTGGGAAAAACGAAAGTTACCCTGCCTGGTAGAGATGAAGGTATCGTTGGCGATGGAGTAGTATGGGACGCCACAGCAAAAAAATATGTGCCCAATACTGTTCGTGTGAATGCTTCCACTTATTACGAATCCATCTACGCCATCAGCAATGCAGAGATGAATATTTTCGATGCCAGTTTTCTCAAGATCCGCGAAGTGCGTTTAGAATTTGGCGTTCCACGTAAACTGGTACAGAAGTTAAGACTGCAGCAGGCCAGCATTGCATTGTACGGGAGGGATCTTTTCAATTTCACCAGCTTCCCCGGTTTCGATCCTGAAGGTGGTAACCTGAACAATGGAACACTCACGCCCGGCGTGGAGCTGACGCAGTTCCCTTCAACACGGACCATGGGCGTAAATCTTACTGTAAAATTTTAATCAAGTTGTATGAATTGGCATAAACATATTTTTTCAGCAACTGTTCCGCTATTACTGCTGTTCAACAGTTGCACAAAGAATTTTGATGAATTGAATACCGATCCCAATCGTCCGAAGGCCAGTACACCTGGTGTGATGCTTGGTCAACTGGAATACAGGATCGTGAATACCACCATTAATGAAGGGCGGTTCTTTACACACCAGTTGATGCAGGTGGATGCTCCCCGCAGCAGCAATAATGGAGCAGGATTGCATCGCTACGTGGTGCAACCCGGAGCCGCCGTCTGGAGCAATTTCTACCGGTACATAATTGATATCGAAGATATTTCCTTCAGTGCAGACAGCCTGAAAGAGCCCAATTACAAAGGAATAGCGCTCGTGTACAAAAGCTGGGCTTATTCCATACTTACTGATCTGTATGGAGACCTGCCTTACTCCGAAGCTACGAAAGGAGCTTCCGGCAATTTCCTTCCGAAGTTCGACAAGCAATCCGCCATTTACCCGCAATTGCTGGCAGACCTCGATAAGGCAAATTCATCCTTTGTTCCAAAAGCGCTTACCTATGGGGGTGATATGCTATACAATGCCAATTCAACCAACAAGGATCCCGGGGCCGCCATCCAAAAATGGAAGAAATTCGCCAATTCACTCAAACTGCGGCTATTGCTGCGTTTGCTCAAACGCGATGGTGAACTGAATATTGCAGAACAGATCAATGCCATCCTTACTGATCCTGCAAACAGACCTGTTTTCAACAGCAATGATGATGAAGCCATCTTCAAATATCCCGGCACCTTCCCTTACTTCAATCCATTCTACAATACCCGTCAACTGGAATGGCGCGATGGCGCCTACTTCACCAAATTCTTTCTCGACAGGCTGAACACAAACCAGGACCCACGCAGGTACGTATGGGCGCTGAAAGTGAAAAAGAATAATGTAGACACTTTCAGTGGTATCGAAAGCGGTTATCCCACTTCTGTGGAATACGCTGTGGGAGCCAATTCCAGCTACCCGGATGCTTTGAAGACCTACCAGGGGCTTGGTGTGATGATGACCTACGCTGAAATGGAATTCATCAAAGCAGAGCTGGCTCTTCGTGGGTTCAATACCGGTAGTACTCCAAAACAACATTACGAAAATGGTATCCTGGCTTCCATGACCCAATGGGGTGTATCGATGCCTGCCGATTTCACCAGCAGGCCCGGCGTGTTGTACAACGAAAGCGGCTCATTTGAACAGCAACTGGAACAGATCATGTTGCAGAAATATTTCGCTTACTTCTTTGTAGACTATCAATCCTGGTTCGAGAAAAGAAGAACAGGCTATCCGGTATTGCCAAGAGGATCGGGTATTCCGGCCGAGAACCAGTTCCCCGCCCGGGTTCCTTACCCTACCTACCTGCAATCGCTCAATCCCAATAATCTGGCAGATGCGGTAAAAGAAATGGGAGGCGATAACAGCAATATCAAAGTATGGTGGGATAAATAATTTCCAGAATTCAAACACGCAGTATAATGATAAAGAAACCATGGATCCTGATTCTCGCTTCCTGCTTCCTGTTGAAGGCAGCAGCGGCGCAATCAACTAAAGAGACGCGTACCCTGATCGTTTTCTTTGACGGGCTCAGACCCGATTACATCACACCTGAGCTGATGCCTAATCTCTATGCTTTCAAGAAGCAGGGCGCTTATGGAAAAAGCCACCACAGTGTATTTCCAACAGTAACAAGAGTGAATTCTGCTTCTTACTCCACCGGCAGCTACCCGGTAACACATGGTCTAATGGGGAATTCAGTTTTCTTTCCGCAGGTGAATTCTTCAAAAAGCCTCAATACCGGTGAAGCGGAAGAGCTGATGAAGATCACAGAAGCTACAAAGGGCAAATTGCTCACCACTGTTTCACTGGGCGAGATCGTGCAATCCATCGGAAAGAAGATGATGGTCTTCAGTTCCGGGTCTACCGGGCAGGCATACCTGCAAAACCATACCATCAGCGGCGGCGCTATCATCAACCCGGCGATGGTCCTGCCGGCAAGCATCAAAGACAGCATTTTCCGTGATCTCGGTCCGGTTGGGCCAGGTGGCAAACACAAATGGGTAACGGATGCACTTATCCGTTATGGTTTTGCTGCGGATGGCCCCTTAATCAGCGCTATCTGGTTTTCCGATCCCGATGGAACTGCGCATGCCAAAGGCATCGGTTCGCCTGAAGCAGTGGCAAGTATCAAAGTAGTGGATGAACAGTTTGGCCGGATCGTGACCACCCTCAAAGAAAAAGGCCTCACATCTTTTTACAATATTCTCATTTCAACCGATCATGGATTTATGACCCATGTAGGACAGGGAAGGAAAAGCCTGAACCAGCTCCTCATCGGTAACGGCTTCAAGCAAAGCGAAACTTCTGAAGACATTGTAACCGCCGGTGGCGCTATATATCTGAAGGACCAAAACCCAGAGACCATCAAAAAGATCGTGGCCCTGCTGCAACCCCTGGAATTCGTAGGCGCCATTTTCACAAAGGCTGCCATACCCGGCGATCAGCAAGGCTTTGTACCGGGAACGCTGAGCTTTGAAACCATTCATTGGAACCATGCCCGGGCCGCAGACATCCTGGTGGATGCCAACTGGGGCAACAGGGTGAACAGCGCAGGTTATGCAGGCGCCAGTTATCTGCCGGGTGTTGCGGGCCACGGTACGCTCAGTCCCTGGGATGTGCATATTCCATTGATCGTTTCAGGGCCTGCATTCAAAAAAGGATTTGAAACGGATCTGCCCACTTCCAATGTGGATCTGGCGCCAACGGTGCTGCATATCCTGAATATTCCAGTGCCCGCAGCGATGAATGGAAGGGTGATGAACGAGTTGCTGCAAAAACCTGCTGCTAACGCGCTCAAATCAGCGAAGAAAGAAACGATTGAGACTTCAACTACATACCCCGGCGGAACTTATAAAGTAACGTTGATGCGTACAGTATTGGGAGAATACCAGTATGTGGATGGAGCAAAAACGGAAAGGAAATAATTACTCAGGGTGTGGCCAGTCGCTCGCCTCCGGCGAGTGACTTCTATTTGTTCGCCTCCGGCGAACACCGCGTCGCCGGAGGCGACTAAACAAAAGTCACTCGCCGGAGGCGAGCGACTGGCCACACCCTGAGTATTTTCTACAGGAAAAGATCCGGCATCAGCTTCTGATCCGGGTTCACTGCATACTTGCTGAAATCGGTGATCCCTTCTTTTTTCAGCACATCTTCATCGATGAAGAAATTGCCGGAACATTCAAACGAAGGTTGTTTGAGAATATGGAGCGCTGCTTCTGCCACTATTTCGGGTGTGCGGCTACGTTGGATGAGGAAATCACCTCCCAACAAATTCTGTACTGCAGCAGTGGCGATTGTTGTAGCGGGCCAGAGCGCATTGGCGGCTATGCGGTGTGGTTTAAGTTCCTCCGCCAGTCCTAATATCACCATGCTCATGCCATATTTGCTCATGGTATAAGCCAGGTGTTTGGAAAACCAGTTGGGGTCCATATTCAGGGGCGGGGAAAGATTCAGGATATGCGGGTTGTTCGCTTTTTTCAGGTGCGGGATACATGCCTGGCTCATGAAGAAGGTGCCGCGGACATTGATATTGTGCATCAGGTCCCAGCGTTTGGGCTCCAGTTGTTCCGTGGAGGAAAGATTGATGGCGCTTGCATTATTCACGAGAATGTCTATGCCGCCGAATTTTGATACTGTGTCATTTACAACTTGCCGGATGCTTTCTTCGCTTCGTACATCACCTGCAAGCGGCAGCACATTGCCATTACCTGCAGCCGCAATTTCTTCTGCGGCGGTAAAGATGGTCCCTTCCAGTTTCGGATGCGGCTCGGTGGTCTTTCCAACGATCGCAATATTGGCCCCTTCCTTTGCCAGCCTTACTGCGATGGATTTTCCGATGCCACGACTTCCGCCCGTTATCAGCACTGTTTTGTTTTCCAGCAACATATGACAAGATGTTTAAAGATGTACAACTGTTGATTACAACTATAAATATATGCGCTTTATTATGGCCAGGGAAAGATTGGGTAGTTGTACTAAAATACGGAAAAGTAGAATTACGATGGCTGTTGTAAATACTGAATTCTTAAAATAAAGCAAATATGCTCTTGCAAACGGAAGCGTTTGATTCTATGTTTGTACTGTTGATTGATTGAAACAAGGACGCCAATATCCAAAACGAAAAACCGACCGAGCGACCGAAGTCCAACATCCTGACGAAATAACCAAACCCGCCTAACCAACGGGGGATTAGAGTACCAATGTCCGAACAACTAAATTATCGTCCCGGTTCAGTCAATAGAACACAAGAAAATCCAATAACCCGCTGATCCAAGTATCCTAAGAAACGACTTGTAAAATTTGTACCTATTGATGACCCTGTACTGTTGGTAAGGTTTCGTACAAAGAAATTTTAAACAGTCCCGAAGTTCCTTCAGGACTGTTTTTTTATGCCTTTGCTAATTGGTAGCGAGGAGGATCTGCCAGGCGTCCTGCACCTTGCCCTGGTCCAGGAGATGTTTGGCGTAGGTATGCAGTTCTTTTTCCATTTCTTCCGGGTTTACGGAATAGTACTGGAAAATATTCTTCAGCGTATCATCATGGAAAGACGGATCGATAACGGGCATTTCATGCACATTGCCCAGCTGTCCCAGGTTGTTGCCACTCAGGATCTTACTGGTACGGATATGCGCCGGTAAGGCATCGATCCCGATCCCCAGTTTTACATTCGGTTTTTCCACCTGGAAAAGATTGCTTTCATCTACTTTGCAGTACCAGTCGCCACCGAGACGGGCCACATGGTGCAGTTTACGCTGGTCGATGAAATTCTTTTCATTGAGGATGCTATCGTCTATGTGCATGCGCAGTACTTCGCAGATCACGAGGTTGCCGGCGCCGCCTTCCGTGCCGAGCGGTTTGATTTCAAGTACATGGCATTCCATCTTCACTTTACTTTCTTTCACCATCGGCGGTTTTACGAGCGTAGCAGGTTCGGGCGTAAAGCCTGAAGGACCGAACTCATTGATATTACGGGGAAACTCGCAACTGGCGAGGCTTGTCTGCTGCACCATATCGTAGTCCACAATATTGATCACCACTTCCGGAACTTCCAGTACATTCTGCAATGTGTGTTTGGTGGTATTGTCGCGCACACGGCGTGCGGGTGAAAAGATCACCACCGGAGGATTGGAAGAGAAGAGATTGAAAAAGCTGAACGGGCTCAGGTTCACCTGTCCATCCGCACCGATGGTGCTGGCAAAACAGATAGGTCTTGGCGCGATGGCATGTTGCAGGTAATTCTGCCTTTCAACTGTAGTGATATTCTTGAGATCGATGATCATGTGCCGTTAGTTTGCCTTCGTTACATTTTTCTTTTGGGCCAGGATGGAGAAATTATCGTCTTCGCGTACGATGGTATTGCTGAGGATACCCAGTCCATCGATCTCCATCTCTACTACGTCACCTTCCTTCAACCACTGTTCCTGGTAGTTAGGAGCGTTGAGTTTGCCGGTGCCGTTGAGTTCCAGGAAGCAACCGGTGCCAACTGTGCCGCTTCCGATCACGTCACCTGCATGCAGGGTAACGCCATAGGAAGCTCTTTCGATGATCTCTGCAAAGGTCCAGTCCATATCACCAATATTGCCATCGCTCACCTGAACGCCATTCACGCGGCATTGCATGCGGAGGTTCCAGGATTTGCCTACATGGCCTTCTTTGGCGGGGATTTCAAAATTCTCCAGTTCATCCAGTGTTACCAGCCAGGGGCCGATCACCGTGGAGAAGTCTTTGCCTTTGCAGGGTCCGAGGTTAAGGAGCATTTCTTCCATCTGCAGTCTGCGTGCGCTCATATCGTTCATGATCATGAGGCCGGCAATGTACTGATCGGCTTCGGCTGCGCGGATATTGCGGCCTGGTTTGCTGATCACGATAGCGGCCTCCAGCTCAAAGTCCAGTTTCTCGAAATGGTCCGGCATGCAATAAACATCGCCAGGGCCCTGAATGCTGAGGTGATTGGTCATGTATATGATGGGGTACTGGTCAAATTCATCGATCATCGGCACTTTACGATTGCGGCGTGCGGCTGCAACGTGCTGGCGGAACGCATATCCGTCGCGGCAACTGGGCGGATTGGGCACGGGAGCCAGGATATGAGCGGATTTGTAATCGAATCCTTTGGAGGCGGATACTTTGCCATCCTTGATATTCTTTTCCACTTTCAGCGCCATGGGATAGGCATCATCCCAGTAATGCAGGAACATGGCCATGCTCTGCGGAAGGTCCGGGTGCAGCTCTTCCAGGTCGTACAAAATTCCGTCTACGTACATCGCAAGTCTGTCCTGCTCATTGAACAGGTAGGAAACCAGTTTCATATAAAGCAATTTATTGAGGTCTGCAAGATAGAACAATCGTTTGTATTCACGGCCGGTGGCGGTTGGCCGCTGGCATCATTTTTAAACCCTTTTGCATAATAACCAAAAGCATCCTGTTATGGCAACGATAAATACGGAAAACCGAAACCGCTCAATGATGAAAGGCGAAGCAAAGATCGTGTCCGGCATGAAAACAAAAATGCACGTTTTCATGGCCGATATGATGGGCGATGTAGCAAGCGCGATCAACAACAGGAAACTGATGGAAGAGAGTGAAAAGGAAATGGGGAAACGGACCGAACCCGGTCATGAACATTCGAGAATGGAAAGGGCGGAGATCAACAGTGCAACAGGACAACAGAGCGGCGACTATCCGAAGAACGATCATACAAAAGAAGTAGTAGCTGACCAGGCAGTGAGTTGATTGGGTGCGGCCTGGGCTGACTAAAAAGGGCGGAGAGTTGGCAGTCCCTCGCCTCTGGCGAGTGACTTCTAATTGTTCGCCTCCGGCGAACACCACGTTGCCGGGAGGCGACTAAATAGCACTCACTCGCCGGAGGTGAGCGAGTGCCCGCTGCGAAATGAATTGAGTTTGTTCGTATCTTTTGGGTATGAAAAATTCTATTGCTGCCTTATTGTTTTTGATCACCGGCACAACTGCGATTGCACAGGAAAAAAACGATCCCTGGCTGGATTCGCTGATACGCTCACAGGCATCGCCCTTTCTGCTGAATGTACTCAATCAGCCTGATACTTTTCAATACCAGTTCATCTATACACAGATCAACCGCGACAAAAACAATAAGCCGCATTTCCAGAACTACTACCTCCATGTAAACAAAGACCGCTACTTCAACCCGGCCAGCATGGTAAAGCTGCCCACTGCGCTGCTGGCCCTCGAGAAGATCAATACACTCAGTAAATATGGCGTAAACAAATACTCCACCATGCTCACCGATAGTTCATATGACCGCCAAACCCGCGTAGTATGGGACAGCACTTCGGAAGATGGAATGCCCTCTGTTGCGCATTACGTAAAAAAGATCTTCCTCGTAAGTGATAACGATGCCTACAACAGGCTCTATGAATTTGTGGGACAACAAACGCTCAATGAGCGGCTCTGGAAAATGGGATACAAACAGGCCCGCATCACACGCCGTTTTGTGACCATGACCGAAGACCAAAATCGTCATACCAACCCTATCCGCTTCAAACGGAATGGAGACCTCCTCTACATCCAGCCGCCCGCTTACTTCACAAAGAACTTCGATTTCAGTAAAAAGATATTTGTTGGGAATGCCCATTACAATCGGGAAGACAGCCTGATCAATTCTCCGATGGATTTCACCACTCACAATAATTTTCCGCTGGAATATTTGCAGCAGATCATGCAGTCTGTTCTTTTCCCTGAAGCTGCACCACGCTCGAAAAGATTCAAATTGACGCCGGAAGATTACAGCTTCCTCCATCAATACATGAGTGAACTGCCTTCGGAAAGCGCATATCCATCCTACGATAGTTCAGAATATTTCGACAGTTACACTAAATTCTTTTTCTTCAAAGCCAACAAGGGAAAGATCCCGCCATATATCCGCTCATTCAATAAGACCGGCTGGTCATACGGGTTTCTCACAGATGTATGTTATATCGTGGATTTCAAAAACAATGTGGAGTTCATGCTCAGTGGCACTATCTATACCAATAAAGATGGGATCCTCAATGATGACAGGTATGAGTATGAACAAACAGGTTATCCCTGGTTCAAAGAAATGGGCAGCATTATTTATAACTATGAACTGCAACGTCAACGTACCTTTGCGCCTGACCTGAAAGATTTTCAATTGCAGTATAAATAATTTCACATGATGATCCTCCGTACTTCTGTAATTTCCCTGGCATTGATGCTGATAGTGGATCTCGCTTCCATTGCACAGCAGGTAGTGCATGGCGCCATTGTTCGTGCAGATACCACGCAGAAAAAGATAGCCATCGTTTTTACAGCAGATGAATTTGGAGATGGCGCAGACATCATTACTGATGCGTTGAAGAAAGAGGGAGTAAAAGCATCTTTCTTTTTCACCGGCAGGTTCTACCGGAATAAAGCTTTTACCAATAAAATAGCAAAGCTGAAAGAAGATGGCCATTATCTCGGACCTCACAGTGACCAGCACCTGCTTTATTGCGACTGGAAGAAAAGAGATAGCACACTGGTTACACAGCAGCAATTCCGAAAAGACCTGCGGAAGAATTATGCTGCCATGAAAAAATTTGGCATCACCAAAACGGATGCGCATTTCTTTCTGCCTCCTTATGAGTGGTACAACAAGGAAATAGCCAGGTGGACAGCGGCAGAGAATTTGCAGCTGATCAATTTCACCGGTGGTACGCTCAGCAATGCGGATTATACAACACCCGATATGAAAAATTACAGAAGCAGTGAAGACATCCTGCAGTCTGTCTGGCAATGTGAATCAAAGCGGCCAGCAGGGCTTAACGGATTTATGCTGCTCCTGCATTTCGGAACCGATCCTAAACGCACCGATAAGCTATACCGGCGCCTCCCGGAACTGATAAAGTTTCTGAAGGCTAAAGGATATGAGCTGGTCAGGGTGGATCAATTGAGCTTTCCCCTCCCCAAATAGTAATAAAAAGTTCAGACATTGCCGTTATCCGGATGTTTCAACAATGAACAAAAAAATCTGTTCGTTGTTGAACAATCGAATCAACTTCTGGTTATAACCCATACCCCTTCTCGACCGATACCATACGTAACAGAAATCCTTTTGTTATGGAGAAGGCAACCAAACCACAGTTCACTAAAAGTGAACCCGCGGCAGAAGCCGCATTTCAAAAGCTGCGCAAGGATGTAAAGGAGCTCATTGCCAAACTGGAGCCATCCCGCAGGAAGAATATTGTTTTTAAAGCATTATTGTTTCCGCTATTGTACATCGCCACTTATACATCACTGTTGTTATGGGGTGGAAATGATTATATTTTCTTTGCCGGTTATTTCCTGCTGGGTGTAACACTGGTAATGATCTTTCTCAATACCATTCACGATGCCGTTCACGGCACGATCTTCAACCAAAAATGGGCTAATGAAATATACGTCTACTTTTTTGATCTGATGGGTGCAAACAGCTACGTGTGGCGGCTACGTCATGTAAGGTTCCACCACAATTATCCGAACGTGGAAGGATGGGATACGGATATAGAGCAGAGCAGTCTTGCCAGGATCTTTCCAACAGGTAAAGTATTGCCCTTCCACAAATTCCAGCATATCTATCTCCCTTTGCTGTATCCGCTGTATCTCTTCAACTGGCTGCTGGTGCGGGATTTCAGGGATTTCTTCAACAAGAGGAAGACCATCTGGAAACTGGTGAACATTCCCCGGAAGGAATATGTAAAGCTCTTCGTTTTCAAAGCGGCTTTCTTATTCTATCTACTGGTATTACCACACTGGATCTTGTCTGTAGACTGGTTGAAGATCATTGCAGGTTTCCTGTTGATGTTATTTACCGCCAGCATCTTTTCGCTGATGGTGTTGCTGAGCCCGCACGCGAATACCGATTCGGAGTTTCCGGTGCCGGATGAAAAGAATAAATTACCGCATAACTGGATGATGCATATGCTCACTACTACCAATGATGTGAGTCACGATAACTGGTTTACAAGATTTTTCATGGGTTCTTTCAACTTCCATGTAGTGCATCATTTGTTCCCCAATGTGAACCATGTGTATTACCCGGAGATCACGGGACTGTTGCAGCAGTATGCGAGGCAATATGACCTGCCTTACAGGCAGTATTCCCTGAGAGTAAGCCTGAGCAATCATTTCAGGTTACTCAAACAGAACGGAGCCTCTGAAAATATCTTTGAAGAAACGATGTAGGCGCAAATCTTGTATTATTTTTGTATAAACCCGGGTATTATGAAATTTGAAAAGATCCATAACAAGGGACAGGCACAGTTATTCAAGAACCGTTATCTCGAGATGCTCACGAAAACGCATCCGCTCGTGATCTGGGGAATGTACCTGCCTGTATTCGTGGGAATGCCCTGGTATGCTGCAACGAAACTTGGCTATGAAGGATGGAGGATAGCAGCTACCTATATTGCAGGAATCTTTTTCTGGACCTTCTTTGAATATGTAATGCACCGCTGGATCTTTCACATGATCGCTGAAAGTCCGCGTGCACAGAAAGTCATTTACGTGATGCATGGTAATCACCATCATTTTCCGCGCGACAGGGAGAGGCTGTTCATGCCGCCCATTCCCAGCCTGCTGATCTCCGGTACTATCTTCGGGATCATGTACCTGCTGATGCGCGGCAATGCTTTCATGTTCTTCCCCGGTTTCATTCTCGGTTACCTGATGTATGGAAGCATGCACTATGCCATCCACGCCTGGAACCCTCCCTTCAAGTGGATGAAACCCCTGTGGCGCAATCACCACCTGCACCATTATAAAGATGAAGGCAAAGGATATGGCGTTAGCACTACTATCTGGGACAGGGTATTTGGTACCATGTTCGATCTGAAGAAAGAAAAGGAAGACAAAGAGAAGGTGAAGGAACTGATGTACCAGAAATAAGATCAGAATACAACGCGGTAAGTCCTGTGGATCTTATCTCTTTTTGCGCCTGTTGCTTCATGGATGCTCATCATCTTTTCATTGAAATCGCCCACCCAGGCCAGTTCTACACCTTTGATGGTATTGCGTGGTAATACTTCCAGCTGCAGACAGCGGATCAGCGCTGATTCGATACCGTGGTTCTGGTATTTCTTCTTGCATCCCATGATGATGATGCGGAGCCTGTCGATGGTTGTACGGTTCTTGTACCAGAGGAATTTGAGCTTTCCCCAGAGATTGAGTTTGCCATTCACATGACGGAGGATCTGGTTCACATCGGGAAGGCAGAGTACAAAGGCGATCGGTTCATCGTTGTAATAAGCGAACCAGATGATCTTCTCGTCCATGATAGCCTGCATCTGACGGAAACTTTCCTTGATAGTGCCCATTTCAATCGGCGTGAAATTCTCGAAATCGCTCCAGGCATTGTTGTAGATCTCCTGGAAATCAGCGGCGAATTTGTGGAACTGCCTTTTATCGAAATGTTTGAAACTGTAGCCGGGCTTCTTCATTACCCAGTCGGCAATTTTGGTGAACCTTTCCGGTAAAGGAATGGTGGCATCCAGGAAATTGGTGAACTGGTCGTATTGTTTTTTGAAGCCGTAAGCTTCGAAGAAATCGATGTAGTAGGCGGGGTTGTAGTTCATGCCCAGGCTGGGTGGTTTGAATCCTTCAATGAGGAGTCCCCAGAATTTATCGTTCTCACCGAAATTGATAGGGCCGTCCATGGCTTCCATGCCCTGCTTTCTGAGCCATTCCTTGGCCGTATCGAAGAGGAGGAAAGCCGCTTTCTGATCGTTGATGCATTCGAAAAAACCTACACCACCGGTGGGTTGTTGGTTCTTGTGTGCTTTTTCCTCATTCACAAACGCGGCAATGCGGCCGATAATTTCACCCTGGCCGTTTTTGAGGAGCCAGCGGGTACAAACGCCATGAGAGAAAAATACATTCCTTTTTGGATCGAAAACCGCCTCAACATCGTTGTGGAGCGGGCTGATCCAATTTGAGTCGGTCCTGTATAATTTCCCCGGGAATTCAATAAACTCCCTGGCAGATTGGGAGTCATTTACCTCTATGACGTTCATGCTGCGAACTTAGCTCAATTTCACCATTTCTCGTCATCCGGAATGGGGGAGTTTGGCCTGAAATTGTCCCGGCTTTGGGCCTTGGCCAGCATCCTTTCAATGATCAATGCCGCAATCAGCGAGCCTGCATCGGCATCCGGATGATCTTTTAAAACCTGTTTTACTTTCTGTTCGCTAACATCTATCCTGTACAAAATGTTTACCAGTGAGGGAAAATCATTACCCACCAGGTAATTTATCCTGGCTGCCAGTAAACTTTCGAATGCCTCCTGGTTTCCTTCCGGCAGATCAAAAAAAGGACGCAGGGTTTCCTGCACAAACATTATGTTTTTATCTACGCTCAAATGATTAAATTTATAATACCGACATAAATGTACGATATACCAGCATGCTGGTAATGAACCTTATTTCTTAGACCCTCTGCAATAAATATCCTTATCCGGTTATGCGGCTAAGTGCATTGCTTATTGCAGTTTTATTCTTTTCGGCCGGCGCCCTCCAGGCACAACGTACAAAGTACGGTGTGGTAAATGGAACAGTGCTCGACTCTTCCAGCCGCCAACCGGTGGAGGCTGCCACCATTTCTGTATTCCTGCTCCAGGATTCTTCACTCATCAGTTATGTGCTCACCAACCGGAAAGGACAGTTCCAGGTGAAGGATGTACCACTAGGTAAACCCTGCCAGTTACTCATCTCCTGCAACGGCCTCAAAAGTTATACCCTGGCTTTCACCATTGCAGAAGACAAAGCTGACACCATATTACCGCCAATTCGATTAGGCAAGGCCGTGAAAGAACTGGAAGAAGTGATGGTAGTAGGCCTGCGACCTCCCATGGTGATCAAAAAAGATACAGTAGAATTCAATGCCGGCGCCTTCAAAACAATGCCCAATGCCGTGCTGGAAGACCTGGTGAGACAATTACCGGGTATCGATGTAGACAAAGACGGCAATCTCACCATGAATGGAAGGAAAATAGAAAAGATCACTATCGACGGGAAGGATTTCTTCGGCAATGATCCGCAAATGGCCCTGAAGAATTTGCCAAGAAGCATCATCGATAAGATACAGGTCACCGATAATAAATCGAAGCAGGCGCAGTTCAACAAAACTACAACCGGAGAAGAAAACAAAGTATTGAACCTGACTTTGAAAAAAGACCAGAACCAGGGATGGTTCGGCCGCGCTTATGGAGGATACGGCTCCGAAGACCGCTATGATGCCGGGGGCAATATGAACATGTTCAATAGTGAAAAGCAGGTAAGCATTATCGCCACTGCCAACAATACCAACCGCTCCAGCGCAGGTATGGGCAGCTTCGGTATCAGCAATGCACAGAGCAGCCTCGGCGGAGGCGGCTCGGGCTTCACCGATACAAAAACCGGAGGGCTCAATTTCAGCAATGTCTTCAGCAAGAAACTCACTTTGGCCAGCAGCTATTATTACAACAGGAATTTTTTCAAAAACAATACGCGTACACAAAGACAATACATCCTTGCTGAAGATGATCTCAGTATTTATGATTACCATTCCCTCAATACCAATTCCAGCACCAATAACAATCACCGCCTCAATGTGAGCATCGATTACAGGCCGGATAGCATGACCAGCCTTTACCTGAATGCTGCATACGGAAAAATGAAGGGATACTCCGGCTCAGTAAATAATGCCAGTTCGAAAGGAAGAGGAGGCACCCTCCTCAATACCAGTTTCAATGAATTGAATGGAACCAATGATGGCAATGACCTGGCGGCAGAATTCTTTATTGGAAGAAAATTCAAGAAAGAAGGCAGAAGTCTTTCCCTGAACCTGAATTATGGATCGAATATTTCAAACACCAATGATCTGAACAAAGGCAATATCTGGTTACTTAAGCAGGATGGCACAGACTCTTCCAGCCTGCTGAACCAGCGTAGCGTACTTTCGGGCGATAACAGGAATTATGGTTTTTCTATCGGCTATACAGAACCGGTAGTAAAGGACCTGAACATCCTGCTCAGGTACAATTACCGTGTTACCGATGGCAACTCCAATAAGAATACCAGCCGCTTCAACGATGGCACCAAAGAATACGATATCATCGACACCTCCCTGACTGATGCTTTCACCAACCGTTCTGTTGTCAGCAATCCCGATGTGAGCCTCAACTACACAAGGAACAACAAATTCAGGGTCAACGCCGGGTTTGGCATGCAATGGATGCATCAGCAAAATACATCCCGGATACAGAAGGATATGGACCAGCGATTCACCAATATCTTTCCTACAGCCAGCCTTGCCTGGCAGTTCAACAAAACAGGAGAACTTTCATTTTTCTACAGCGGCAGCAACCAGCAACCATCTCCCCAGCAATTGCAACCTGTTCCGGATAACAGCAATCCGTTATACATCATCATGGGAAATCCTGATCTGCGGCCGGCTTTCAGTCACAACTTCAGTTTATCGGTCCGTAAATCCAAAGGCACATTCTATTGGTATACTGCTATGAATTTTTCCACCACTTCCAATATGATCATTACGGAAACATATTTTGATGAGTTGAGAAGACAGGTAAGCAGGCCACTGAATATGAACGGGAATTACTCCACATCGGGAAATGCAACAGTGAGCAAAACCTGGAAATCGAAAGACTTTACCTTCCGCGCAAACTCCAGCCTGGGCGGTTCTTTCAACCGGAATATGTCCAGGATCGATAAGCAGGACCTTGAGTCGAAGTCCTACGGATTGAATGCGAGATTGTTCCTGACCGGTACGTACAGAGACCTGTTCAACCTGATGCCGGCGTACACTGTCCGGTTCAATGATTCAAAGTACAGCGTTGCGCAGAACCAGGACGCATCGAGTGTAACACATATGCTGTCGACTGATTTTTTCATCAACTGGCCAAAGCGGCTGATCATCGAAAATAATATCACCTATATCTACAACAGCCGCATTGCGCCTGGGTTCAGGAAGGGCATTACCAGTTGGAATGCTGCGGCCAATTTTCAAATGTTTAAAAATAAAAGAGGCGTACTTCGGTTTGCCATCTACGATATACTCAGGCAAAACACGAATGTGAACAGAACAATTTCGCAGAACTATATCCAGGATGTGCAGGTGGATGTATTGCAACAATATTACCTGGTGAGCTTTCTCTATACCTTCCAGAGTTTTGGAGGGAAAAAACAATGATCAGAATTTCTCCATCACGCCAAGGCCGAATAATGCAAAATCAAAGCGGGCCGGATCTTCGGGATCGAGCTGGCGCAACCATTTGGTGAGCTCAACGGCAGCGAGCCAGTCTGTTTGGGTGCGTTGCAGGAGATCGAATTTTTTGGCCACACGCGCTACGTGCAGGTCCATGGGACAGATTAGCTGAGCAGGCGAGATCTTTTTCCAGATTCCGAAATCCACACCTTTATTATCTCTGCGCACCATCCAGCGGAGGTACATGCTGAGGCGTTTGCAGGTAGAACCTCTTGCCGGTGTGGCGATATGTTTCCTTGTTCTGTTAGGCACATCTTCCAGTGAAAAGAAATAATCATAGAATCCTCTCAATCCAAACTCGATTGTTTCATCTTTCTTATTCATGCCTTTGAGGAAGGCGGCTTCCAGGCTTTGGTGCGCATGATAATGCTGGTGCAGGAACTCCAGGAAGTAGAGCAGGTCTGTTGCATTGAAAGTGCGGTGTTTGAAAGTTGTGAGCTGCTGTAGTTTTTGCGGACTGCTATCGAGGATGAACTGATGCGGCGCCATGTCCATCAATTCCATCAGTTCCCTGGTCTTGTTGATGATGGTGGTACGGTTACCCCAGGCAAAGATAGATGCAAAGAATCCCGCGATCTCTATATCCTGCTGTTTGGAGAACAGGTGAGGAATAGAGATCGGGTCGTCTTTGATGAAAGAAGGCTGATTGTATTCAGCCGCTTTCTTTATCAGGAAAGCTTTGAGCGATTCGGTGGATGTCATGTTTATCCTTCAATTGCCTGGCGGAGGTCTTCGATGAGATCATCCGCGTCTTCGATGCCCACACTCAATCTGATGAGGGAATCGGACAGGCCGTTCTTCACGCGCTCTTCTCGGGGAATGCTGGCGTGCGTCATGGATGCGGGGTGATTGATGAGCGATTCAACGCCTCCTAGGCTTTCCGCCAGGGAGAAGAGTTTGGTGGATGACAGCACTTTGGTGGCAGTTGCTACACTGTCGTCTTTCAGCGTGAAGCTCATCATGCCGCCGAAGCCGCGCATTTGTTTAGAGGCGATGGCATAGCCGGGATGGTCTTCAAATCCACACCAGTACACTTTTCCAACTTTCGGATGGTTGCGGAGGAAGTTGGCGATCTTGATCCCATTCTCGCAATGGCGCTGCATACGGACGTGCAGGGTTTTGATACCACGCAGTACGAGGAAGCAATCCATCGGGCCGGGCACAGCGCCACAGCTCTTCTGGATAAAGTAAAGTTGCTCGCGCAAGCCATCATCATTCATCACGAGTGCTCCCTGGATCACATCACTGTGGCCGCCGAGGTATTTGGTGGCTGAATGAAGCACGATGTCTGCACCCAGATCAAGTGGGTTTTGCAGAAAAGGTGAAGCGAATGTATTGTCTACACAAACCAACGCTTTTGCAGTCTTGCCAATGGCAACAACTGCGGCGATGTCTGTAACGTTGAGTAAAGGATTGGTGGGCGTTTCAACCCAGATCAGCTTTGTTTTGGCAGTGATGGCCTTGCTGATATTGGTAGTGTCTGTCATATCCACGAAGCTGAATTTGATACCAGCTTTCTCATAGATCTTCGTGAACAGGCGGTAAGTGCCCCCGTACATATCATTGCCTGCAACCACTTCGTCGCCGGGCACCAGCAGCTTCAACACAGCATCGGTAGCTGCCACGCCGCTGCTGAAAGCCAGTCCATGCTTTCCATTCTCTATCACTGCCAGTGCTTCTTCCAGCGCGTGCCTGGTGGGATTCTGCGAGCGTGCATACTCATACCCCTTGTTTTTGCCGGGCGCTTCCTGAACATATGTAGAGGTCTGATAGATGGGCGTCATGATGGCGCCGGTTGACGGGTCCGGTTCAGTTCCGGCATGGATGAATTTAGTTGCGAGCTTCATAGATTTTCAGAATTGGTTTACAAAGATGCAGAATAAAAGCCGGATTTCCAGTTTAACAGAAGCTTAACCTGCCTTTCCCGGATACCCTGTAACATTTTGCAAACACTGAGTGGGTCTGCATTTGAAGCCTCTCGTCCTAAACCGTACACTGCGTACATCTGCGAAATTCTTCGTATTGCTTATCATGTGGCTCCCGCCAGTACCAATTTACTTGACTTCGGTTATGGATGCTATTACTTTTGGGTCGTGAATCTGATCAACATAGTTCACCCATAAAAAAAGTATAGCCATGAAAAAAGTTTTCTTCATCCTTTGCACTGCACTGATCTCAGTTGCAGCCTTCGCCTACAAAGCAGCAGACCCCAACGAGAAAGTGCTGAAATCATTCAATGAAACATTCTCCAACGCCGAAGAGGTAAAATGGGCGGAATACGAAAATTATTACACCGTAAGCTTTGTGAGCGGTAAGGTCCGCGCCAAAGTGAATTACGATAAAGACGGGAATATGCTGGGCTCTACCCGCTACTATACCCCTAACCTGTTACCGATCGGTATCCTCAACCAGGTTAAGAAATCACATCCCAAAAAAACATTGTTCGGAGTAACTGAGATCAACGCCAATGGTGAAGTAAATTACTACATCAAGATGGAAGACGCCAAATGGTGGACAACCATCAAAGTTGACGATTCAGGCAACTCCAGTGTGTACGAGAGATACAAAAAGGGATAAACTGGCCTGGCTAGTGCGTACCTCTCAGCCGATTAAGTCTATCTATCTCAACAACGTACCGGCCGCCAGATATCTCCAGTCGAAATTTTCAGCCGCATGGATTTCCAGCGGCTGAATTTTTTTATGTAAGACAGCAGGCTGAAGAATGCCCCTGTTCACCAAAGTCCGTTTGGCTTCCTGCGCAAAGTCCTGCACATCGGACAGCTGCATCCACTGTTGTTGCGGCGTTTCAAAACCGGTTTTATCTTTTCTCCATACAATTGAATCAGGTAGTTTCGATTGCATGGTCTTCCGGAGGATCCACTTGGTAAAGCCATCTCTTATCTTGAGTGTGGAAGGGAGGCTAAAAATAAATTCCACCAGTTGATGATGGAGGAAAGGAAGTCTTACTTCACAACCATGCGCCATGGAATTGCGGTCTGCATATTGAAGCAGTTCTTCCAGTCCGTTGAGAAAGCTGTTGTAGTACAACATGCCATTCAATGAATCGATATACGGGCGGGCATAATGCGATTGACCGTATGCTTCCACAAATTGCGGCGCAAGGTGGGGGTGGTATTGTTGTTTTCTCGCTTTTGATTTCAGGAGAAAGGCTGAAGCAAAAGATGGGAACTTTCCTGCAAGTTGTTCTTTCCAACCCCATCCAACAACGATGCCCAATTCTTTTGTAGCCTGCATTTCCTGTTGCAGCAGCGAACGGTTGCTCCTGCCCAGTTCCTGCCAGAATCCCTGGTAATATTTATGGTAACCGGCCAGTGTTTCATCCGCACCCTGTCCATCCAGCAGTACAGTCACTCCATGCTGTTTCGCCAGCTGGAATACTTTGAACTGGGCAATGGTCCCCGAAGATTGAAAAGGCGTTTCCTGGTGATAACAAACCTTCTCGAATTCATTCAGCATATCGCTTGCGGAAGGTTGCACATTGTGTTGTGTTACGCCAAGCTGATGAGCTACCGTGTTGATATGTTTCGATTCGTCCCTTGCAAATCCCGGAAAAACAGCAGAGAAAGTATGTACGGGCGTATTGGTGAGTTCGCAAACAGTGGCAAGTACAGAGGAGCTGTCGAGCCCGCCACTGAGAGAAGTGCCAACGGCAACATCGCTTCTCAGCCTGTTGCTGACAGATTGCGTGAACAACTCACGGAAACGGTCAATCGCATTTTCGGTTGTGATGGAATGATCTGTTTGCCGCGCATCGATATCCCAGTACTGGTGGATGGAAAGCAATTGCGAAGGCAGATCATAGACCAGGTAATGCCTTGCAGGTAGTTGAGCAATATTCCTGTAAAAGCTCCTGGCGGGATCGCCGGGATGCTGAATGTATCCGAGTGTGAGGTAGTTGTACAGCATTTGTTCGTCTACCTGCTTTTCCACGCCTGCAGCCCAGAGGGCTTTCATTTCACTGGCGAAAAGGAATTGATCATCATCTTTGTAATAAAAGAAGGGCTTCTCTCCAAAGCGGTCCCTGGCAGCAAAGAGTTGTTGTTCTTTACTATCCCAGATGGCGAAGGCAAACATGCCTTCGAATTGTTCCAGGCATTGGTGGCCGTAGCAATCGAATGCAGCGAGGACCACTTCCGTGTCGGATTGTGAAGAGAACTGGTATCCTTTCTGCTGAAGGGTTTGTTTGAGTTCTTTGTAATTATAGATTTCGCCGTTGTGCACGATATGATATCGTTGCAGGTATTCCATCGGCTGAGCGGCGGCCTGGCTGAGATCGATGATGGCCAGACGGCGATGGGCCAGCCCTGCACTACCGTTGTTGTATAAACGAATATCGGCTCCGTCAGGGCCGCGGTGCGCAATGGCAGCGCTCATCTGTTGAAGCCTGTTAAGGCTTACCAGCGAAGGATTGGAAGATAAGATACCTGCGATGCCACACATAATGGCAACAAGTTAATACTTAATAGGCAGTATTGCTCTTACGCTATCCCATTCCATAACCAGTTGCATTCCTTTTTCCACGGGCACGAATTCCATGGTGAACACTTCGAAAGGAAAGTTGGTCCTGGCGATGGGAATATTGAATTTGAAAGCGTCTTTGGAGGAATCTATCTTAAGTCCCCAGGTGTAAAGATCATTGTTGAAGATGATCGTCCATTCATTTTCCCAGGGAATGGCATAGAGCACATAACGCCCTTTGGGTACGGTTTTGCCGTTGATGGTAACGTCTCTGAAGAATTCCAGTTCAGTGGCTTCATTGGCGCCCATTCTCCAGATGCTGCCATATTTGACCACTTCTCCGAAGATAGTGCGGCCGCCTTTCTGTGGCCTGCTGAAGATCACCCTGGCGATGGGCGGCTCCAGGTTGGGATGCGCCATTTTCAGTTTTGGATATTCAGCCGGGAAATAAGCCATGTCCATCGGGCTCTTGTCCATTCCTGCCTGGGCAAGACGGTCGGCGGCATTGCCTGCGGGGTGTTGATTAACGGTAACGGTATTGCTTCCTTTGCTTTGTTTGGTTTCACAAGCACTCAGGAGGCTGCCGGTAAGCAGGGCAATGAAAAAGATATCAGAACGGATTGCAAACATATTAAAATGTAAAAGGTATGGAAGCTTTCACGGCATCCCACATAACGAGGAGATTAGCGCCGCTATTGGCTTTTTCGAAAACCATGGTGAATGCTTCAGCAGGGTCCTGTGTTGTTTCCGGAGTGATTTCCACACGCAGTGCGTCTTTTGCCTGATTGTACTGGAATGCGCCCCAGATATCGGTTTCCCTGTTGAAGATAACGGTCCATTTATCCTGAGTGGGGATGGCATACATGGTATACCTTCCTTTTTTCAATTTATTTCCTTTGACCATTGCGTCTTTATAAAGTTCAATTTCTGTGGCTTCATTGGCGCCGAGTCTCCAGATCTTACCATATTCCACCAGGTCACCGAACACTGATCTGCCGTTTTTCTGTGGCCTGCTGTACACCACGCGGGCGCAAAGCGGTTCGGCAACTTTATTCTGGATGCGTAAAACGGGGTAATTGCATGGGTAGTAGCTCATGTCCATGGGGGACCTGTCTACAGCAGGGGGCCTGGTTTGGGCGGAAGCGGTTATAATTCCAGCGCACAAAAGAAACATCATCATCTTGTACTTCATACCTGATAGCATTGATTTGAATCGCAAAAATAACAGTTTAAAGGCGGAAAATTATTTATCTAAAGTACGAGCGGCTACTGACTTTCGGTTGGGTAATGCTATTCACCGTCCAGTTGCAGCAGTCTTCCGGCGGCAAAAGCTTTCAGGGCCGGAAAGAACTGGTTGTACAATTCTTGCAGCCGGGTATAATGGGATTCGAAGATATCGAATGCAGGTCCGGAATCCGTGAGCCAGGCGGATCTTCTCACCAATCCCTCAAAACTGCGTGCGATACCGGATCGTTGCCTGTAAAAGAAGAGCCAGTTCTGCGACTGCATATAAGGGAAAATACCCTGGAATTTTTCAGGGAGAATGGCGTATCGTCTCTCCAGCGTCTGGTAAACCTGTTGTGAAAAATCGAAGAGCGATTCTTCTGTGAAGATGGTAGGATCATTGGCAAGGAAATGATCAAAGCTTACATCGATGAATGCAGGGCTATACAATCTGTACACTGGTCTGAAGAGGCCGGCTGCTGCACGGGTGGCAGGATGTGCATCTGTAAAGGCATCTATATCGCGGTGAAGGGCAATGCCTTTCTGGATGCCGGTGGCATAACCGAACTTCTTTTTTCCTTTTACAAAATCACTGATCATATTACCGGCGAGGATATCCGGCCGGTCGAAAGAGAGGTATGCGTGGGCTAAAAAATTCACAGAACAATTTACCATTTTTTGAATGGCTTTCCAAACCGGTGAGGCGCCACCGAAATGATAAACGGTAACTGTCTTCCAATTTAACGTTGGCTTAACTACACATTGGGAGAAAGTTGGCGAATCGGAGCAATATGAGTGTGGGCGCTGATTTCGGAGGATTTTAAATCCGCAGGGAACAATTTCGTGGTGTGGTGAGGGTTGTATTTGTGCCGTATTCTGCCATTGGTCAATATTAGCTATGCGCACTGATTTTACGGATTAATTTTGTGTTGCTCATCCGGACAGGTGCAGCGTTTTCACCGAAGGCTTTTTTGAGCGATCCTGTAACAAAGTATCCGGACCTGCGTCAAATATTATAGTCCGGTATCCACCCGATAAACAACGTCAGTACAATCAATCTATATAATCATTCAACAATGAAAAAGTTAGTCTTAATGGGCGTATTCACAATGATGGTTGCTTTGAGCAGCTTTGCCCATAAAGGAGAAGAAGTAAATGAAAATGTTCTCCGCGCTTTCAACAAGGAATTTGCAGATGCTCAGGATGTAAACTGGGAAGTTGGTAAAACCGTTCTGAAAGCTACATTCCGTTTGAACGGTCAGGTTTTGTTCGCATACTATCAGGAAACGGGTAACCTGGTGGCGGTAACAAGGAATATCATTTCTGGTCAGCTGCCTATCTCATTATTGGCAGACCTGAAGAAGAACTACCAGGAATACTGGATCACAGATTTGTTCGAGATCTCCGCCGACGACAGTACAGATTATTATATTACCCTGCAGAATCCGGATCAGACGATCATTCTGAAATCAAGCGGTGTGCAGGGCTGGCAAACGTTCAGGAAGCAAAAAGCCTCCTAAGCGCTCAACTCAGTTTTAGTTGGTTTTAGTTGGAAAGATGAGTCCTTTCGCATCAGCGGGAGGACTTTTGTTTTGGCGGCGATCATTCTCCCATTTATGTTAACTTTGCCGCCATAAAACCAATCATAATAGATCATGAGTAAAGGACCTATCTCACAATTTATCCAGCATCACTACCGTCACTTCAATGCGGCGGCGCTGGTGGATGCTGCTAAAGGTTATGAAACCCATTTACTGGAAGGAGGAAAAATGATGGTGACGCTCGCCGGCGCCATGAGTACAGCAGAGCTGGGTGTTTCACTGGCCGAGATGATCCGTCAGGATAAAGTGCAAATCATTAGTTGCACAGGCGCCAACCTCGAAGAGGATATCATGAACCTCGTGGCGCACACGCATTACAAACGCATTCCCAATTACCGTGATCTTACTCCCGAGCAGGAGTTCGAACTGCTCGAAAAAGGATTGAACCGCGTTACAGATACCTGCATCCCCGAAGAAGAAGCATTCCGCAAGATCCAGCATCATATTGCCAAATTGTGGAAAGATGCAGATGCAGCAGGTGAAAGATATTTCCCTCATGAATTCATGTACAAACTCCTACTTAGCAAAGTGATGGAGGATGGATATGAGATCGATCCGAAAGACAGCTGGATGATCGCTGCTGCTGAAAAGAACCTGCCCATCATCGTTCCGGGCTGGGAAGACAGCACCATGGGCAATATCTTCGCTTCTTACGTGATCAAGAATGAAGTGAAAGCCACTACCATGAAGAGCGGTATCGAGTACATGGTTTGGCTGGCCGACTGGTACCGTCAGAACAGCGGTGGCAAAGGAGTAGGCTTTTTCCAGATCGGTGGCGGTATTGCAGGTGATTTCCCAATCTGCGTTGTGCCCATGATGTACCAGGACCTTGAATGGCATGATGTTCCGTTCTGGAGCTATTTCTGCCAGATCTCCGATTCCACTACCTCTTATGGTTCTTATTCCGGCGCTGTGCCCAATGAGAAGATCACATGGGGTAAACTGGACATTCATACGCCCAAATTCATTGTTGAAAGCGATGCTACCATTGTAGCTCCATTGATATTCGCCTACCTGCTCGGCTGGTAAGCGTTGTTAAGTTTTTTGTTGGCTGCCACCAGTCGCTCACATCCCGGCGAGTGACTTCTAATTGTTCGCCTCCGGCGAACACTGCGTCGCCGGAGGCGACTAAATAAAGGTCACTCGCCGGAGGCGAGCGACTGGGCACACCGAAATGAAAAATGCCAGACTGTAAAAGCCTGGCATTTTTCATTTTTCTAAAGCTAACTATCGGTTAAGAACAAGCGATCTTATTCACCCTTGTCTGGTGCCTTCCGCCTTCAAATGGCGTTTCAATGAACAGGTTCACCATATTGATGGCATAATCCAGCGCTACGAAACGTGCAGGGATACAGATCACATTGGCATCGTTGTGTTGCCGGATAAGTTTGGCCACTTCTGTCTCAAACGCAAGCCCGGCACGGATCCCCTGATGTTTATTAGCTGTGATGGCAACGCCGTTGGCGCTTCCGCAGATGAGGATGCCGAAGGCTACTTCCCCTTTCTCCACTGCATCGGAAACCGGATGCGCATAATCAGGATAGTCAACTGATTTGTTTTCATAAACGCCCATATCGGTCACCTGGTAACCTTTTTCATTCAGCCATTTTACAATAGCTGTTTTGTATTCAAAGCCCGCGTGGTCGCAACCGATGGCTATTGGTAATGTAAGATTGAATGAAGACATATGACAAGTTGAAAAGTTGCTTTGTTATGGATTAATCCCAGTTCTGATCTCTCTCCTGTTGTCTTTTGAACACGCGTGCAGAGATCACAACGCTGAACTCATACAATGCGCAGAGCGGCAGGAACACGATCATCTGGCTCATCCAGTCGGGCGATGGCGTAATGATGGCTGCAATCACAAGAATGGCCACATATGCGTATTTGCGGTAAGTTCTGAGGAATGCTGGTGTTACCAGTCCGATCCTGGTGAGTACATAAGAAACAACGGGAAGCTGGAATGCGATGGCCGAACCGATGATGATATCAACGAGGTTCTCCATATAGTCCGCCAGCGTAGGGCGGGCCACCAGCAAGTGTTTGGTGCCGATAGTATAGTTCAGCAGGAAGCTGAATGTGAAAGGGGCGAGCAGGAAATAACCGAATGCTACCCCCAGGAAAAAGAAAAGGCTTACCCAGAAAATGGCGCCCCTGGTGGATTTCAGCTCCTTTGGCGTCAGTGCAGGCCTGATGAATTTCCAGATCTCCCAGAAAATATAGGGGAAGGCAAGAATGAAACCTCCGGCAATGGCAATAGTGATACTGCTCATGAACTGCGAGCCGAAAGTGATGGTCTGCATCTCTACATCCTTTGGAGGGGGTAGGCAAAGCGCATCTCCTGCGCCTATCCAGTGGCTGAGATTACATAGCTGGACATAGGTTATAAAATTAGCCTGCAGGGGGGCGGTGATCACGTTATCGAAGATCCAGTCGATATACACGAACATCACGATTGCCCCGGCAATGATTGCGAGCAATGATCGCATGATATGCCAGCGCAGTGCCTCCAGATGATCCACAAAGGTCATCTCACTTTCTTCTGATGCTCTCTTTTTTAAAAATGATAGTGCCATCGATTAAGTTCGCTGATCAACACTGAAAAGCGGGGCAAATTTAAGGGTATTAGCACAGGAATCTGCAATAAACCTGTTAATCAGTGGTGATTGATCAACAGTGAAGGCATTAAATCTTGAGGATCTTGAGGCGGACCATTTCAATACGGGTATCGCTGACGTTCAATACTTCAAACTCATAATGCCCGATTATTATACGTTCTTTCAGCCTGGGGATGGTCTCATGCTGGTGGATAATGAAGCCGGAAAGGGTCTCTGAATCGTTTTCTGGGAACTGCAATCCGTATTTCTCACGCAGATGGTCCAGCTCCAGGCGTCCTGAGAGAATATATTCATCATCGGAGATCTTTTTCTCTTCGAATTCTTCCGTATCGTATTCGTCGCGGATATCGCCGAAAATTTCTTCCAGCAGGTCTTCCATGGTAACGATGCCGGCTGTGCCACCGAACTCGTCCACCACCCAGGCGATACTTTTTCTTTCGCGCGTGAACTTGTTGATAAGATCGGTAACGCTCATGCTTTCCGGGATCGCAGGGATCGGCAGGAGGATCTGTTTCACGGTTGACGGGTTTTTGAACAGGTCCAGCTGATGGATATAGCCCACGATGGTATCGATATTCCCTTCATATACCACCAGTTTGCTCAGTTTGGTGTCTATGAATTGTGCACGCACCTGTTCCATTGGCGTGTTCAAATCCACGGCTACGATCTCTTTGCGTGGCACGAGACAGTCGCGGATCTTCACTTTCGGCAGACTGACTGCATTCCTGAAGAGTTCGGTCTTCAGGTCCTGGTGTTCCATGCTATGCTGATCTGAGCTCTGTTGTGCGAAATGCTCCAGGTCCGAGCGTGAGAAAGTTTCTTTTTTCTTATCGATCCTCATATCGAAGATCACATTGAGGATGAAGATAGATAAGCGTGAGAAGGCATCGGCCACCCAATGGAAGAGGCCATCCGAAAAAGCGAGAAGGCCCGAGCGTGCTGAAAAAGAAAGTGCACTGTCTGCCTTTGCGCGGAAAATAGCTTTGGGAATGAATTCGCAGAAAATGATCACAACGAGCCAGGAAAGCAGTATTTCGATGATCACACGCAGCCATGCAAAGGAGTCAACAAAATCTTTGGAGAGCTGGAAAGAATCTATCATCAGGCTCCATCCGGCGCTACCGGATAGCACGGCGATCACCAGCCATAAATTGAAACCAACGATATTGGTGCCGATAAAGCGGGAAGGATTGTCGTATAGGCTGCTCAGGAACGCAATGCCACTGGCGCCCTGTGTCCTTTTCAGTTCCACATTCAGCCGGCTTGCTGAAGTGAAAGCCACTTCAATTCCGGAAAAATAAGCGATAGCAAGTATCGCAAAGCATATGACGAGGATTACAATTAGACTCATACCTGGTATACGAATATAAAAAAAGCCAGGGGTATTACATAAAATAAATATATACCCTCCGGATTCTAACGCTGTTATGCTTGAAATAGTTTCTACAGGTCCAGAAAATCCTGAATTATTCCTGCTGCTTCCTCCCTGGCCCTGGGCAGGTGGTCGTTGATAACAATCCGGTGAAAATGATGTTTGAAAGAGATCTCGTATGAGGCTTTATTCACCCTGGCAGCCAGGCTTTCTTCTGTTTCGGTGCCGCGGCTCTGTAGTCTTTTCTTCAGTTCATCCACGGAAGGCGGTTCAATGAAAAGTGAGAGGGTGGTTTCGGGGTATTGTTGTTGTACATGGATGGCTCCTTTCACGTCTATGTCCAGCACGGGCACCTGGTTGTTCTTCCAGATCCTTTCCAGTTCTGATTTGAGTGTGCCGTAATATTTTCCTTCATACACCATTTCCCATTCCACGAAATCCTGGTTCTGGATCTTCTGGTTGAAATCTTCTTCGCTGAGGAAATAATAATCCTCACCATCCCTTTCATTGCCGCGCGGTTTGCGGGTAGCAGCTGAAATAGAGAAACTGAGTTGCGGGAATTTTTCCAGCAAATGGTGAGTGATGGATGTTTTTCCAGCACCGGAGGGGGCAGTGATGATGATGATCTTATTGTGCGGATCAAAGGCCATATAGAGGTATAAAGTTGCAAAGAAAACGAAAAGCGGGGAAATAATCAGTGGGTGCCAGTCGCTCGCCTCCCGGCGAGTGACTTATATTTGTTCGCCTCCGGCGAACACCGCGTCGCCGGAGGCGACTAAACACAAGTTACTCGCCGGGAGGCGAGCGACTGCCACAAACTGAGTAACAGGTGTACCTAAATTCTTATAATATCAGCGCCCAGTGCGCGTAAGCGGTCATCGATATGCTGATAGCCGCGATCGATCTGCTCGATGTTCTGGATAGTGCTCTTGCCTTCTGCGCTCAATGCCGCAATCAGCAATGATACACCGGCGCGGATATCGGGGCTGCTCATGGTGATACCTCTTAGCTGCTGTTCCCTGCCGAGCCCTATCACTGCGGCCCGGTGTGGATCACAGAGGATGATCTGTGCACCCATGTCTATGAGTTTGTCAACAAAGAAGAGACGGCTTTCGAACATTTTCTGATGAATGAGTACGGAGCCTCTGGCCTGTGTGGCTACTACCAGTACAATGCTGAGCAGGTCCGGTGTGAAGCCGGGCCAGGGATGATCATAGATAGTAAGCACTGATCCATCGAGGAATGTCTGGATCTCGTAAACGTCCTGTGCGGGCACATGGATATCATCGCCCACAAAATTCATATGGATACCGAGCTGGCGGAATTTGTCCGGGATCACACCAAGATTTTCAAGACCAACATTCTTGATGGTGATATCGCTCTGCGTCATAGCTGCGAGGCCGATGAAAGAGCCGATCTCGATCATATCCGGGAGCATGCGGTGTTCGGTTCCGCCGAGATAATCCACGCCTTCGATGGTGAGCAGGTTGCTGCCGATCCCCTGGATGCGGGCGCCCATGCGCGTTAGCATGCGGCAAAGCTGCTGCACATAAGGTTCGCAGGCTGCATTGTAAATAGTGGTAATGCCTTTGGCCATCACTGCTGCAAGGATGATATTGGCTGTTCCTGTTACGGAAGGTTCATCCAGCAGGAGGTTGGTGCCTTTGAGATTGGGTGCGTTGAGATGGAAGAAACCGTCCTCAGCATGATACGTGAATTCGGCGCCGAGTTTTTCGAAACCGATGATATGTGTGTCCAGCCTGCGGCGACCGATCTTGTCGCCACCGGGTTTTGGAATGAAGGCTTTGCGGAAGCGAGCCAGCAGTGGTCCTGCGAACATCACGGAGCCGCGGAGCTGTCCGCTCTTTTTGCGGAATGCTTCACTGTGCAGGTAGTCGAGATTGATATCATCAGCCTGGAAGATGCAGGTATCGCGCTGCGGTCTTTCCACTTTCACATTCATGTCTGCCAGGAGCTCTATCAGCATATTCACATCCAGGATATCCGGAATATTAGTGATGGTCACTTTCTCCGGCGTGAGCAGCACTGCGCTGAGAATTTGGAGCGCCTCGTTTTTAGCGCCCTGAGGATTGATGGACCCGCTGAGTTTTTTGCCACCGGTTACTTCAAAGGAAGGCATTGCTTAAGGTTGTATTGATTAGATGAACTGGTTAAACAAAAAAGTTGATCATTCAGGATGATCAACTTTTCATAATTATGTCAGTAGAGCTTACTTGTATCTTTTCTTGAATTTGCCGCCACCGCGATCGTTACGGTCGTTGCGGTTGTTATTGCCGCCGCCCCTGTTATCTCGTTGTCCGAAATTCTTTCCGCCACCACCGCCGCTGCCGCCGCCGCGTTTATTGCGATAGTCGCCATAACCTCCGCGGTCACGGTCCCTGCTTTCAGTGTGGCGTTGCTGCCGAACATATGGGGTATTGGTGAACGTGAGTTGACCGTTGGTGATATTGGTCAGCTCGCTCTGGATAGCATCGTCATGAACTGCTTCCTTGTGCCAGTTGTTGTAGGCCAGTTTCATGTAGTAGGCCACAGCATTGGCGAAACCCTGACGCTTTTCCGGGTTCTCTTCTTTCAACGCTTTGTTGATCACCACTTCGAGATTTTTCCCGAGGTGAGAGAATTTCGGATAACGCTTGGGGTAAGGAAGCGGTTTAGGTCTTGCCTTCAATGTTTCCCTGGTGGGTATGGGGTAAGGAGATTCCACATCCAGTTTGAAATCGGAGATCAGGAAAAGGTGATCCCATAATTTATGGCGAAAATCTTCTACGTTCTTTAAATGTGGATTCAGGAACCCCATCAGCTCGATCACTGCATAAGCATTACGCTGGCGGGTTTCCCTGTCTTCAATACCCAGGAGGTACTCGACCATTTTCTGAATATGGCGGCCATATTCACGCATGATCAAATGGTTCCTGGTAGTATTGTACTCCATTTCTTCAACTTCTTTTTGCATTGGACAAATGTAACAAACTTTTTCATTTAACGATTCACCAGTACTTTATAGCTGGCGGTTTGTCCGGATGCGAGTTCCCGGGTGCGCAGATAATAGACGCCAGGTGCGGGCTGGGAAGGGAACTGCCAAATGATCTGGCTTGAGTTGTTGACATTGGTGGTCCGTTTCATTACTTGTTGTCCGCTGGCTGAAACCAGTTCCAGCAGGTATTTTCCTCTGAGCAACTGGTCTGCCTGTATGGTCACCTGGTTCCTGACCGGGTTGGGGTAGGTAATGAAAGTGATGGGAGCGTTTGTGCCGATACCTACCTGGCGGATCGCAGAGTATTGCCCTTTTCCGTCAGCAGAGAGTTGTTTGATGCGGAAGAAGAGCTTGCCTGCAGCAGCTTTATCAGGCAGGTACTGATAGTTGTATTTTGCTGCAGCACCCTGAGCAGCATATTGGCTGGCAACCTTGCCGGCTGTTGTGAAGTTGCGCCCATCATGGCTGATCTCGATTTCATAAGAATTGGATATTTGGTCATTAGTAACGCTCCAGCTGAGCTGGATAGTATTGTCGGATTGCTTTACAGCAGTGAATTGCCGGAAAATTTCAGGTAAGGACATCATGGGACAGTAAGAATATACAATCCTGAATTTGCCCCATAATTTTCCAACCACGCTCAAATTGTAATTGATGCCACCCATATTGGGTAATAGTCCTCCACTGAGATCAAAAGTGAAATTGAGGTTTCCGGTGCCTAAAAAACTTCCTGTTCCTGGGATCGTTTGCTGATGGGCTGCATCGTTGAACACTGTATCCGGCCCATAGGTGGTGGAATCGCCGGGGAGTCCGAATTCTTCAAGCCAGGTTGGACCATAGGTTCTGGTTACATTGTCATCGATATTGATCCCATGACCCGATATATTGGGGCTTAATGAAAGCAGGAATCTGGCGAACTTTCCATAAGGGTCGCGGTTCCTTGCGCCTGATGTGGCAACCAGGCTGATGGTATCATAAAAGGTAACACAGGTAAGGGTGCCGGTAGACGGGGGAAACATGGGAAAGGTAATGGTATTGGTGCTGGCCGTGGTGGTGTCGAGTATAACGGTATGTTCAATGGTCTGACTTGGTACACCACCCGCGCAGGTACTGCATTGAGCACGGGAATTAAGGGGAGTCACTAACGCCAAAATACAAACGAACCCACTGATCAGTGTGTAATAAATGTGCTTCATAGGTACTGATTTTCATAAACGTATCGGATTATGGTGTCACTGCCCAAAACTACTTCCGGAAAAACCGCGGTACAAGGCGGTTTTACGCTTATTTGGATCATAGTAATTTGTGCAGGAAGGCCCGAATGCAAACAGCCGGATTAATACTGTTTGGTCAATGCCATTGAACAGTAACGAATCTGGGTCTGGTTTTGGTATTATTATGGGTTAAAAAGTGGATAATTTACCAGTTTGGTAATATCCATCACTATTTGATAGAATTATTCCCCGTATTTTTGGGGTTCTATTTTACAAAAACCTGATTGTCAATAAAAACATGACAAAATCAACGATCACTATAGACGTACAGCTGGACGATAAGCGTGTACCTGAAAGCATCTCCTGGAGCGCAACTGAGAGTACAGCAGACAATGCCCGTGCAGCCAAAGCGCTGATGCTGGCCTTCTGGGATGGCACGGATAAGACCGCTCTCCGCATGGATCTCTGGACCAAAGAAATGATGGTGGACGAGATGGCCGACTTTTATTATCAGACCATCATGACCATGGCAGACAGTTTTGAGCGTTCCACACACCAGGCGGAACTGGTAGAGAAAATGAGGGTGTTTGCCCAGGACTTCTATAAGAGGTTCCAGGAAATCCAACTCGAACAGAACAAAGCCTAACATCAAAAATAGTATATGAGCCTCGAGCAAACGGTGAATACAGACCTTAAAGCAGCGATGCTGGCCAAAGACGAAGCTACACTTCGAAGCCTTCGCGCCATCAAGGCCGCAATCCTGCTGGCCAAAACAGCCGAAGGTGCAGGAGGTGCAGATCTTACGCAGGATGCCGAGATCAAGCTTCTGCAAAAACTGGTGAAGCAGCGTAAGGATTCGCTGGACATATTTCAGCAGCAGAACAGGGAAGACCTCGCCAAAAAAGAGCAGGAAGAAATTGCAGTGATTGAAAAGTTCCTGCCCAAACAAATGAGTGCAGAGGAATTGAAGGCTGTTGTTGGCGAGATCATCGTAGCTGTTGGCGCCAGTTCCCCGGCAGATATGGGTAAGGTAATGGGCGTAGCTTCCAAACAACTCGCCGGCAAAGCTGATGGAAAATCTATCAGTGCCATGGTAAAAGAGTTGCTGAGCAAATAAGAAAACGGGTAGAACACCCGTTAATGATACTCCATGATCATTGATATTGTCTTTATCATTATGCTGATCATGGCTGTCATCAAAGGATGGCAGCGTGGATTGGTGATAGCAGTGTTCTCCGTGATCGGATTGATTGTGGGAATTGTTGCCGCCATGAAACTGTCCGCACTTGTGGCGGAATGGTTGAAAGATTCCACCAGCATTTCTGCAAAATGGTTGCCTTTTATTTCTTTCGCAGTGGTGTTCATAGGAGCAGTACTGCTGATAAGATTAGGCGCCAATCTCCTGGAAGCTACTCTGGAAGTAGCTTTGCTGGGTTGGGCCAACAAATTGGGTGGTATTCTGTTGTATATAATTATATATATACTTGCTTACAGTGTACTGCTATTCTATGCAGAGCAATTGAAATTGATCAGTGCAGAAAGTATCCGGCAGTCAGTTACCTACGCGTACATACAACCGCTGGGCCCCTGGGTGGTGGATGGAATCGGCAAGCTGATCCCTGCATTTAAAGATATGTTTACTGAACTGGAAACTTTTTTTGAAAGGATCGCAGCTGATGCATCTGCACAAAAAGCTGTCTGACCATCACAACACTGTGACCGGAAAGACGCAAAAAAATTGTAGTTTACAGTAAAATTTAACTGCTGAAAATGGAACGATGCCATATTTGAGGTAAATCGTTTATTTTAGCGAATATTTGACTGAATTGAACCGATTTATCTGATGAATTACGAGATCAAACAGGCGGACAAATTCAAATTTCTTGAAGAAGGTGAGGGAGAACCGTTAGTGTTGTTACACGGTCTATTCGGCGCATTGAGCAACTTCCAGGATTTGATAGAATATTTCCGCCACCATTATAAAGTGGTGGTACCCATGCTCCCCTTGCTTGACCTGGACCTCCTCCATACTTCCGTTAGCGGACTGCAGAAGTTCGTTCATAAATTCATTGAATACAGGGATTATAAGGATGTTCACCTGCTGGGCAATTCGCTCGGAGGACATGTTGGCATCTTACACGTTCTTAAACATCCCGAAAGGATAAAATCCCTGATCCTTACGGGTAGTTCCGGTCTTTTTGAGAACGGAATGGGGGATACCTATCCAAAAAGAGGCGATTACGAATATATTAAGAAAAAAACTGAACAAACATTCTACGACCCTAAAGTGGCTACCAAAGAGATCGTGGATGAAGTATTTGAAACTACTAACAATCGTCTGAAAGTAATTAAGATCATCGCCCTCGCCAAGAGCGCTATCAGAAATAATCTGGGTGAAGAGCTCAATCAAATCAAACAGCCCACGTTATTGATATGGGGCAACAACGATACGGTTACTCCACCATTCGTGGCCAGGGAATTCCAGCGACTGATTCCCAACAGCGAACTGCATTTTATTGACAAATGTGGCCATGCACCCATGATGGAGGTGCCGGAAGAATTCAACCGTATACTGCATAAATTTCTTACAAAATTGAATGAGCCCGCAGCGGTAGCCTGAATTCTTGCGTCTTAGTAAAAAAGAAACGGTTTCTCCCGGCTGCATGGCAGCAGGTAATTGTTTCGGTGTGGTCTTATTTTTGCTCTGACGTTCTCTGCCTTGCTTTGCTAAGTTTTATTGAAACCTTTCTGATTCACTGGTGCTAAAAACAAACAGCAACATTACCTGTGTTAAACAAAGAACTCATATCATCCGCCATTCCTTCGCTCAGCCCGGGCGATACTGTGTTCCAGGCCATGGAGCTGATGCAGGAGTTTCATGTAGCACAGCTTCCCGTAGTTGCTGAAGAGAAATACCTGGGCATGGCTTCTGAAGACGATCTGATGGACAAGGATGAGAATGCACTGCTTCAGCAATTCGCAAATTATTTTTCCCGTATTTCCGCAAGGGCCGGCTCCCATTTCCTGGAATCTGTACAAATGGCCAATGAGCACAACCTGTCCATTGTTCCGGTTACAGAGAAAGACGGAGAATTCATCGGCGTGATCACCGTCAGCGACCTACTCAAACAACTGGGCAAAACCACCGGCGCCAACGAACCCGGGGGAATCATCGTGCTCGAAATGGAGCAACGCAATTTTTCCTTTTCCGAGATCAGCAAACTGATAGAAACCAATGACGCTCAGATCACACAGCTCAATACTCATTGGGACAGTAATACCAGCGCTTTCTATGTTACCATCAAAGTGAGCAAGTTTGAAATTTCAGACATCATTGCTACCTTCCAGCGATATGAATACCAGGTGAAATATTACTTCGGAGAAGAGCTTTACGAAAATGAGCTCAGAAGTAATTACGATCACCTCATGAATTACCTCAATATCTAGCTGCGACAAGCGAGCATGCGGATGGGATACAAATATCAATTTACTGCCATACTGTTGTTCTGCTGTATCGTTTCCCTTGCGCAAACATCAGACACTGACACATTACGGCTTTACAACAATTCCGATCGCTACATAGATAAGGCACAACCTACGCCCTTCGTGGTAGGGACCATCTATATCCAGGGCAACCGCCGCACCAAATCGTATATTGTAGAACGTGAGCTTCCATTCAAATCCGGCGATTCCATCTATCTTCCCGACCTCGTTAAAGGATTTGAAATAGCCAGAAGGCAATTGTTCAATACTGGCCTCTTCAATGAAGTGATCGTTTCTCTCAAAGCATTCCGGGGCTATACGGTGGATGTGAATATCGAATTGAAAGAACGATGGTACATCTTCCCCCTGCCTTATGTAAAACCTGTAGACCGAAACCTGGTGGAATGGGGAAAGCAGGGCTACAGCACAGACCGCCTTAATTATGGTTTCAAATTCACCTGGTACAATTTCACAGGCCGTAACGACAAACTCCGGCTATGGCTGATCACCGGTTATACGAAACAGTTACAATTCGAATACGATCAGCCTTATGCAGATAAGACCCTGAAGCATGGTTACCGAATCGGATTCAAGTACTCCTCCAATAAAGAGATCAATTATTCAACTGTTGACAACCAGCAACAATTTATTGACTCGCTCAAAGAAGGCTTCCAGCAATATTCAGGTCATATCGATTATACTTATCGTCCCGGTCTCCGTACTTTTCATGCCTTTCGCCTTTCTTATACCAAACAGATCATAGACAGCCAGGTGCTGCTCCTCAATCCGAAATACTTCGGCCCGCAAACTACCAGTATCGAATACCCGGAAATCTCCTATACGCTTAATTATGTGAATGTGGATTATGTCCATTTCCCGCTCACCGGTATCCAGGCCTCGGGAAGCCTGCTCAAACGTGGCTTTCATGCGGATAACAATATGTGGGAGTTTTCCGGAAAGTTCTTCAAAGGATGGAGGATAGGTAAGAAATTCTATTTCGGCTGGCAGGCCAATGCTGTAGTGCGACTCCCATTTGATCAACCGTATATCAATCAGCGCCTGTTCGGATATGGAGATCTCTACCTGCGCGGACTGGAACGATATGTGGTGGATGGTGTGGCAGCAGGCCTTACCAGGCAAACATTCCGCCGTGAGTTGTTCCGTTTCAATATACCTACTTTTATCAAATCCAAAACGCACGACAGGATCCCTTTCCGCATTTATGCAAGAACGTTTGGGGATATGGGTTATGCTTACAACAAAAACCTGAAAGACAATTCCCTGGTGAATAAAATGCTGTACACAGGCGGGTTTGGTGTGGATATTGTCACTTTTTACGATTTTATCTTCCGCTTCGATTATAGCTTCAACCAATTAGGCCAAAAGGGGCTATTTTTACACATCAAGAACGAGTTTTAAGTAACAGCAACCCATTATGAAAGTAGCTATCTACAGCCGGATCATCGACAACGAGCAGAAGGCAGACGTTCAGCAATTGCTCGATGAACTGGCCAAGGAAAACATAGAACCGGTGATCTATCATCCGTTCTTTGAAACCATCAAGTCTTCCTTCCGGTTCCCGGAGAAGACCGCTATTTTCAGTGATCCCGCAGATCTGGGAGAGTCCATCGATTTTGTGATCAGTCTCGGTGGCGATGGAACACTGCTGGATACCGTTACACTCGTTCGTGATAAAAACATCCCTGTACTGGGTATCAACTTCGGAAGATTGGGTTTTCTGGCCAGTATCGGCCGCGATGAACTACACACTGCGGTACAATCTTTGGTGAAGAGGAATATAGTGATCGATAAGCGTTCGCTTATTCACCTGGATGCAGACAAACCGCTTTTTGGAAATGTGCCTTACGGATTGAACGAATTTGCGATCCACAAAACAGATACTTCTCCAATGATCAAGATACACACGTATCTCAATGGAGATTTTTTAAATACGTATTGGGCTGACGGACTGATTGTAGCTACGCCAACGGGATCAACGGGCTACTCGCTGAGCTGCAATGGTCCGGTTGTATTTCCGGAATCATCCAGTTTCGTGATCACGCCTGTGGCGCCACATAATTTGAACGTCAGACCCATCGTTGTGCCCGATGACAACGTAATATCTTTTGAAGTGGAAGCAAGGGCCGATCATTTTATTTGCGCACTGGACTCAAGAAAGGAAATTGTGGAAAAGAAAGTGCAACTTGCAGTAAGGCGTGAATCGTTCAACATCAGTCTTGTAAGATTGAATGAAAACAATTTTCTCCAGACTCTTCGAAATAAGTTGTCCTGGGGGCTTGATACAAGAAACTGATCATTTCCGTGAAACCCGCTGTGAGGCGGTACTTTAACTTTTCCAATAGACAGAAAAACCAGGTTCTGCCGTTAAAGGCAACATACTTAATCATTATATTGCAGTTATGAAGAAACTGGTGTTTTCACTGCTGGTGCTAGGCACGCTCTTCCAGACATCACAGGTTTTAGCCCAATATGAAAGCTATGTTCACGTAGGTGAATTTGGTATCTCAGTTGGCGGCGCTCACTATTTCGGAGATCTCAACACCAGGGCCCGCCTTAACAGGCCCAAGCCTGCAGTGGGAGTTTTCTTCCGCAAACAATTCGGAAATTATATTGCCCTTCGTGTAGCCGGTCACTTTGCACAGCTCGGCTATTCCGATACTTACAATACTTCCAACGTTTACCAGCAAAGAAGGAACCTCAGCTTCAACACGAATATTTTTGAGCTGACGGTCCAGGGCGATTTCAATTTCTTCAAATTCATTCCGGCCGACCCCTATCATCGTTTCACTCCTTATGTTACAGTGGGCGCCGGGGTTTTCAATTATGACCCATTCGCCTATCTCGGCGGTAAAAAATATTTTCTTCGTCCGCTTGGAACGGAGGGACAGGGCTCTGCAGCTTATCCAGACAGGAAAGCTTACAGCAATATGTCTTTCTGTATTCCCTTCGGCGTTGGTGTGAAGTATGCACTGAATGAAAGGATGAATATAGGTTTTGAAGTGGTGCACCGCTTTACCGGTACCGATTATCTGGATGATGTGAGTAAAACTTATGTGGGTGCAGACAAGTTCCCTGATCTCCCGGATGGTACGCCTTCAGTAGCCCGCCTGCTGCAGGACAGATCCTACGAAACAGGGGATATCATCGGTATCGAAGGCAGACAACGTGGCTTCTCCAAACAAAAAGACCAATACATTTTTGCTGAGATCACTTTCTCCTTCAACCTCTCATCTTACAGGTGCCCATCGGCAAACTGATCCTGTCAATTGTAAGAAACCGCCCGCTCGTCGGGCTATTTTAAAGGATTATGGACCCATGTTCATAACAAGTAGATAAAATTTTGATGAAAATAGCATCGGAGTTAAATTTTTGTACCTTTGAGCCCTTCAAAAATTAAGGTATGAGGAGCCGAAAGGACCATATTGACCTGCAGCGACTGCCCAGTCATATCGCCATTATCATGGACGGTAATGGCCGTTGGGCTAAAGAGAAAGGTCAGGACCGCCTCTATGGTCACTTTCACGGAGTGGAAAGTGTACGTAATATAGTAGAGGGCTGCGCCGAGCTTGGTGTAGGATACCTTACATTATATGCTTTTTCCACCGAGAACTGGGACAGGCCGCAACAGGAAGTAACCGGTCTGATGGAACTGCTGGTGGAAACCATCCGGAAAGAAACCGAAACACTCAACAGGAACAATATCAAACTGCATGTGATCGGTGATATGAACATGCTGCCTGAATATGCAAAGCAGGCGCTGCGCGAATCACTCGAGATCACCAGCCGCAATACCGGCCTTAATCTTATCATGGCGCTCAGCTACAGCAGCCGATGGGAACTGGTACAGGCGGTGAAACATATCGCAGAAGATGTTAAGGCCGGAAAAATAGATCCCGCCTCCATTACACAGGATACGCTGTCTGGCTACCTTTCCACCGGTAATTTCCCTGATCCCGAACTGATGATCAGAACCAGTGGAGAATATCGCATCAGCAATTTCCTGCTTTACCAACTGGCTTATGCAGAACTTTATTTTACCAATGTACGCTGGCCCGACTTCCGCAAGGAAAATCTGTACGAGGCCATTATCGACTTCCAGAAAAGAGAAAGAAGATTTGGTAAAACAGGAGACCAGTTGCAGCAGGAAACTGTCGTCAATCAATAAGCCCTTCTCATGATTCACCATTTCCCCGGAAAAAATCGATCATCAGCAGCGCGTTTTAACAAACAGTTTTAAAACACAATTAATAAATCCCTTTAATTTGCTCCAGCTTAAACAACCCGGAATGCAGCGTACGTTTACTTCCCCTGTATTTTTATTGGCTTTCGTTCTGTTATTGGCAGGTTCGGCTTATGGGCAGGAAAGGGATACCATCCCAACTTCCGTGGATCCGGAGCTGGAAGCAATACTCACCTCAAGAAATCCAAAAGAATACATCATCGCAGGAGTGACCGTTACAGGAACCAAAAGATACGACGAACAACTGCTCATCTCCATCGCCGGGTTCAATATTGGAGACAAAGTACTGATACCAGGAGGCGACAATTTCTCTAAAGCCATCAACAATCTCTGGAAACAACGCCTCTTCTCCAACGTTCAGATCTACTTTACCAAACTCGAAGGCTCCAACCTCTACATAGAAATCCATGTTACTGAAATGCCCACCCTCTCCAAATTCTTTATCAAAGGTGTGCGCAAATCAGATGAAGATGAACTGAAACCCAAAACAGACCTGGTTGTAGGAAAGGTAGTAACGGAAAACGTTAAACGAAATGCTGTAGACGCGATCCAAAAATATTATACTGAAAAAGGAAACAGGGGAGCTACTGTTGAAATTGAATCAGCCCCGGATCCCGCACTCCCCAACTCTGTGATCCTTACCCTTACGGTTGTCAAGGGAAACAAAGTGCGTATCGATGGTGTAAACTTCTACGGCAATGAAGAAGTGGGAGAGATGAAACTGAAGAAACAAATGAAGGGCACCAAAGAGATGACCAAGATCACACTCTTCCCCACAAAGGAAACCAGCCCTTATGGTGTGAACAAAGAAACCTCTTTCAATGAATACCTGAACAATGCAGGTTTCCTCTCGCTCACCAAAACAAAAGAATTCCTCGATCCTTATTTCCGCTTCAAACTTTTCAGCTCCGCCAAATTCAATGAGAAGAAATATCTCGAAGACAAAGACCGTGTGCTGGAATTTTATAACTCTCTCGGTTTCCGCGATGCCTCTATCGTAGCAGACACGCAATACTTCAACAACAAAGGCAATCTGAAAGTTGACCTGAAGGTTGATGAAGGCCGCAAATACTATTTCGGTAATATCACCTGGAAAGGAAATACAAAATATTCCGATTCTGTGCTCACAATGTTGCTGGGCATCAAGAAGGGTGATATCTATAACCTGGAGACCCTCAACAGGAAACTCGGCAAACAACTCACCCAGGAAGGTGGAGACATCGGTAGTTATTATATGGACGATGGATACCTCTTCTTCCAGGTTGACCCGGTTGAAACGGCGGTATACAATGATACCATCGACTTCGAGATCCGTATGCGCGAAGGTCCGCAGGCAACCATCAAGAACATTACCATTGCCGGTAATGATAAAACAAAGGAGCACGTGATCCGTCGTGAACTCCGTACACTGCCCGGCGATAAATTCAGTCGTACTGATCTTATCCGCTCTCAGCGTGAGATCTCACAGCTTGGTTATTTCAACCAGGAGAAGATCGGCATCAACCCTGTACCCAATCAGGATGATGGAACAGTAGACATTCATTATACGTTGGAAGAAAAATCTTCCGATCAGCTGGAGCTCAGCGCCGGTTGGGGTGGTGGTATCGGTCTGACCGGTACAGTGGGTGTATCCTTCAACAACTTTTCTATCCGTAATATCTTTAATAAGAAAGCATGGGATCCGTTACCTACTGGTGACGGACAAAAACTCAGCCTGCGTATCCAGTCCAACGGACGCGCATTCCAGAGCTACAATGCTTCTTTCACTGAGCCATGGCTGGGTGGAAAGAAAAGGAACTCACTCACCGTGAGTCTGTCAAAAACTATGTTCCGTACCGGTGGCTATGATGGCAGCCGTTATGTGTACAGCGATACCAACAAACTGAAAAGTTTCAGTGCGTCTGTATCATTGGGAAAACAATTGAAATGGCCCGATGACTTCTTTACACTGATCTATTCAATCAGCTTTACTCAGTACAAGCTGATCAACTATCCATATTTCATTTCATCCTTCTCGGATGGAACTTCAAACAACCTCAGCTTCAAACTGGCGCTGGCACGGAACTCCGCGGGCCCCAACCCAATGTTCCCTGTGAGCGGTTCCAACTTCCTGGCCAGCGTGCAGGTGACGCCTCCGTATTCATTGTTCAATAAGAATATCACCAACGAAGACAACTATAAATTGCCTGAATTCCACAAATGGCGGTTCAATGCCGAATGGTTCATCCCGATCGGTAAAGCGATGGGGGCAGACAGAACAAGGCAGTTCGTATTGCGTGCTGCGGCCAAATACGGTTTCATGGGCCGATACAACAACAAGCTGGATTATTCTCCGTTTGAGCGCTTCCAGGTGGGTGACGCAGGCCTGGCCAATGGTAACTTCATCCTGGGTTATGATATCATTGCTCACCGCGGATATCCCGTGTATGAGAACTCCGATCCGAAGGTGAATCCCGATCAGCAATCGGCAACACAGTTCTTCACAATGTTCAATAAGTATACATTGGAACTCCGCTATCCGTTTACTACCAACCCCAGCAGCACCATCTATGGTATGTTATGGTTTGAAGCTGCCAACGGATGGTATGATTATAAAGACTATAATCCTTTCCGCCTGAGAAGAAGTGCCGGTGTGGGTATGCGTTTCTTCCTGCCTATGTTCGGCTTGCTTGGATTTGATTACGGTGTTGGTTTCGACCGTCTCAAACCTGAAGGAAAACTGCGCGATGCCGCACGCTTTACCTTCATGCTTGGATTTGAACCCGAATAATCTTTTTTTAAAGGCCTGTAAACCCCGGCATTTCAGAGATTATCTGGATATTTATATCCTTTCTCATAAACTTAAAAAGAAGTGATATGAAAAAAATACTCTTTATCCTCCTGGGAGTGATGTTGGTGGCCCAACTGGCCAATGCTCAGCGATACGCAATTGTTGATACAAGGTATATCCTCGACAAGATGCCTGAGTACAAGGAAGCACAGAAGAAACTGGACCAGTTCAGCATGGCCTGGCAAAAAGAGATCGACGATAAGCAGGCTGTTCTCGATAAGATGTATAAAGATTTTGATGCTGAACAGGTAATGCTTAGCGATGAACTGAAGAAAAAAAGAGAAGACGAATTATTCATCCGCGAGAAAGAACTGAGAGATCTTCAACGCAAACGCTTTGGTTTTGAAGGCGATCTGTTCAAGAAGAGGCAGGAACTGGTGAAACCTATACAGGACAAGGTTTTCAACGCTATCCAGAAAATAGCCGTGAGCCGCGGATACGATTTTATTTTGGATAAAAGTGAAGGAATTACTGTTATCTTTGCCGACCCCAAGCTGGATCGGAGTGAAGATATTTTAAAGGAGCTCGGTGTTAAATAATCGTGAAAGCAACATCAGGGGAACAACTTATTGTTATAAAATTTCAACTTAAACGTAAATAATGCCCACCCCAATTCCCGGGCTAAGGGTGTCCTAAACAACTAAAATGAAACACATGAAAAAGTTTTTTACAGTAGTGTTGTTCGCTTCAGGGCTTATGATGGTTGCTGCACACGCTCAGGCACAAACAAAAATCGGCTATATCAGTTCACAGGAAGTGATCGGTATCATGCCTGAAACCCGGAAAGCTGATTCATCCCTCACAGATTATCGCAATGCACTGCTGGCAAGCGCACAGGAAAAACAAACTGCATTCTACGCAGCATATGAAAAATTCATCAAGGACTCAACTACCATGTCCGATGCAGTGAAAACTGTAAAAAGAACTGAACTGAATAAACTGAGCACTGAGCTCGGTGGTGAAGAAGAGCGCATCCAGAATCTGCTCCAGCAAAAACGCGATGAGCTGATCATGCCAATCAACAAAAAAGCATTCGACGCTATCCAGGCTGTTGCCAAAGAAAGCGGATATACTTATGTTTTCGAGAAAGAAGCGCTGCTGGTGGCTCCTCCTGCAGAAGACATCCTGCCGCTGGTAGCAAAAAAGCTGAACATCAAATTGCCGCCTGCTGCCGGTAATGCTCCCGCTAAAAAACCATAAGTTAATACTGTAACATATTGAAGAAGCCTCACCCCCGGTGGGGCTTTTTTGTTGTATTTTTGAGCATGCATGCACCCATCGGAATCTTCGATTCAGGATATGGCGGTCTCACTGTAATGAAAGAGATCCTGCACAAACTACCTCAATACGATTATATCTATCTCGGCGATAATGCACGTGCTCCCTATGGTAATCGCAGCTTCGATACCGTATATCATTATACGCTGCAATGCGTGAAATGGTTTTTCGATCAGGGCTGCCCGTTGGTGATACTGGCCTGCAATACGGCTTCTGCCAAAGCACTCCGCACCATCCAGCAAAATGATCTCCCCATAATTGCGCCTGCTAACCGTGTGCTCGGTGTGATCCGGCCTACTTCCGAAATAGTTGGAACTTTTACGCAAAATAAAAAGATAGGCATCCTCGCTACCAGGGGAACCGTGAATTCGGAATCGTATCGAATCGAAATAGAAAAGTTCTTTCCGGAGGTGGAAGTACAGCAGGAAGCCTGCCCCATGTGGGTGCCGCTGGTGGAGAACAATGAGCATCAGCAGCCAGGCGCTGATTATTTCATTCAGCAACACCTGGTCAGAATCCTGGAAAAGCAACCAGGTACCGATCTGCTGCTCCTGGCCTGTACCCATTATCCCTTGCTATTGAATAAGATCAAACAGTTTCTTCCTCCCGGAATACAGGTGATGAGCCAGGGGCCTGTTGTGGCGCAAAGCCTTGCCGATTACCTGCAAAGGCATCCGGAAATGGAAAGCCGTTGCAGCAAAGGTGGCAGCCGGCAATTTTTCACTACTGACGACCCCAACGATTTCAATAGCCAGGCCAGTATATTCTTTGGAGAAAGGCTTCAATCGCAGCATGTGGCACTTTAATTGTTCAGTAAAGAAAGCTAATTTCGTATCCAACCCGTACCCATAAGTATTCAATCATTGATCAATTTAATCATATGAACAGGTTACTTCGTATGTGTTTGCCAGTGTTGATGATATTCGGCCTGGTATCTTGTCTGAAAGAAAAAAGTTTGGATTCCACCGGAGATGGTGGTGCAGGGAGCTTGCGAATGAAAATAGATGGTAAGCAATGGACTGCCAACAAAACAGCTTCAGCCACCATCATGAATGAACACGTTACCATCACAGGCGCAAGCCAGGATAATTTTGACCTGATGATCCAGATCAAGACTACCAGCGTTGGTACTTACCAGTTAGATCAGGCCAGTGATCATTTTGCCATTGTGATCGATAATAATGAAGCATCACCTGTAGGTTATTCTACAGATCAGGGCGCTAATTCCAGCATTGCAGGCGGCACCGTGAACATCACAAAGATCGATGAAGCCACCAAAAGGATGTCCGGCAATTTCACCTTCAAACTCTACAGGTCAATCGATGATAAATCAATCATGATCACGGAAGGTGTTTTTGAGAACCTTCCATATACAGCAGATCCTCCTACAACCGGCACCGGCAATTCTTTTAAATGCAAGATCGACGGTACTGAATGGATTGCACCACAGGCAGGAGGCGCCCTCAACCAGGGTGTGATTGGTATCGTTGGCACTGAAAATGCGACCAAAACCATAACAATCTCCGTTCCTGAAACTATCGTACCGGGTGACTATCCTCTGGACAATACCAATATTTTTTATATGGCCATTTATTTAAATGGCAACAAAGCCTATGGTGCAGGAGCCGGAGGCACATTGAAGATTACAGAGCATCAGAACCGGACCATCAAAGGCAGTTTCCAGTTCACTGCAGAGGACCAGGCCAATCCACCTGCTAATCCTGATGTACCTATTACAGAAGGTTCGTTTTCAGTAACTTACTAATTAATAAGATTCTTCCCGGAAATTTACGATTCACTGGTTGGAAAAAGATTTGATTTACCCTACCTTTGCCGTCCTTTCACAATCCTACAGGTGTGGTGACCCGTGGGGCTGAAAAAGAAACCAGGCTTGTTCTCCCAGGCCGCATTCAACAAAGCTTCGCAAAATCGAAGCGCAAAAAGTGTAAACGAAAACAATTATGAAACGTACATTCCAACCTCACCGCCGTCGTCGTAAAACCGTTCATGGTTTCCGTAAGCGTATGCAAACTGCCAATGGCCGTAAGGTACTGGCAAGCCGCAGGGCTAAAGGCCGTAAGAAACTGACTGTTTCTGATGAAAGGAAATTGAAATAAATGATCGCTGCGCAGTAATGGTTCATTCCCTGCTGATCAGTCTTCCTACTATATTAATAGCTCCGCATATGCCGGAGCTATTTTATTTTTGATGAATCATGAAGGATCAAAGAAACACGCTCGGCAAAACGGAGCGGCTCAAGAGGCGAAAAGCCATCGAGCAGCTCTTCAAAAAAGGAAAGCATTTCTCCGTCTTTCCTTTGCGGGTATCGTATGCTTTCATCCCTTACATAGAAACCTCCCTACAGGCCGGCTTTACCGCCAGCAGCCGTCATTTTGGAAAGTCGACAGACCGCAACCGCATCAAACGGCTCATGCGTGAAGCATACCGCCTGCAGAAGCAACAACTGCAGGATGCCACTGTTCAAGGCAATGTTAAACTGGCCATTTTCTTCATTTATGTTGGAAAGGAACTACCTGATTATAATGTTGTGAGTGAGAAGATCGGTGTAGTTTTGCAAAGACTTAGCGGCATTGTCAATGAAGCAAATCCTCAAAATACTTAGTCTCCCTTTTATCGCGCTGATCAAACTGTACCAGTGGGGCATCTCTCCTTTGCTGGGGCCCAAATGCCGTTATACACCTACCTGCTCGCATTATGCAGTGGAAGCATTCAAAAAATACGGGCTGTTCAAAGGTTTCTGGCTGGCAGTGAAACGCATCAGTCGTTGTCATCCCTGGGGTGGTCATGGATATGACCCTGTTCCTTAAACGAAAAAAGCACGAAGTTTGTCACTTCATGCTTCTCTCCGGAAAATGAATTCCGCTTATTTGTTCATGCGCTCAACCAGTTTGTACAGGTCTTCGCGTTTTTGTTTGGTGGTAGCAAACTTGTAGACTTCCGGAGCTTTACCATCCTTATCTACTTCCACGGAATTGGGGATACCATTGAATGGCCCGATCAGTCTTGCGTTGTAATTAGCGCTGATCTTCTTGATGGTATTAGGCACAAGAAAATAGGTCCTGGCCTCATCACTGGCGTTGATGCCCATGATCAACTGCTGCGTACTGTCTACGATGTGCTGCAATTGTTCTGTTGTGATAGAAGTTGGGATACCTGAGTTACCATAGTTCACGATACTGCCGATCAGTGTATCTGCTGATTTCAGGTTCAGTACGTAAGCGCCATTCTCGGTGAGGTCGTAGGTTTTATCACCATCCTTGCTTTTCACGGTAAATTTAACCGGGTCCTTGCCAACGTACTGGAATTCCATTTCGTTGTGCTGTGTACCTGGTTCGAAAGTGATCTCTTTGGCGTCTTTACCTGCGGCCTGGATCTTGCCACTGCTCATTACCACTAATCTCTTCACATCAGATCCGGATGAACAGGCAGTTGCCAGAAATGCCACCGTGCAGGCGGTGATGATAGTTTGTTTCATGCATTGCAAAATTTAGTAAAAAGGATGGTTGTGCTCGCTTATTTGGATGCAGCTGCGAAACGTTCAGCTACCTTGGTCCAGTTCACTACATTCCAGAAAGCAGCCAGGTAATCGGCGCGCTTGTTCTGGTATTTCAGGTAATAAGCATGCTCCCATACATCGGCTCCGAGAATGGGTTGACCTTTTACTTCAGCCACATCCATCAGGGGATTATCCTGGTTGGGAGTAGAAGAAACTTCCAGTTTACCATCTTTCACAATCAGCCATGCCCAACCGCTACCGAAGCGGGTCATACCAGCATTATTGAATTTCTCTTTGAAGGCATCGAAAGAACCGAATGCAGCATTGATAGCATCGGCCAATGCACCTGAAGGAGCGCCGCCTGCATTGGGAGCAAGAGATTCCCAGAAGAAGTTGTGGTTCCAGTGACCACCGCCGTTGTTCCTTACTGCAGGGCTGATAGTGCCGGCTGCTGCTACCAGTTCTTCAAGAGATTTATTCTCATTGGGAGTTCCGGCAATTGCTTTATTCAGATTGTCAACATAAGCCTGGTGGTGCTTACCATGGTGGATCTGCATGGTAGTTGCGTCGATATGAGGTTCCAGTGCATCAGCTGCATATGGAAGAGGTGATAATGTGAATGCCATACTATTAAATTTTAAATTGATAAGATAATCTTTCGCTCAAAGCTTACAGGGTAACAAATTTACGGGCCATTGCCGGATTGACCAACTCTGATCATTTAGCTGCCATCAACTCACCATTTTATTGTAAATTACCTTCCGTTCAATCTAACCATTTCACCCAACCAGACTACATCACACATGAGCAAACCTACCCATGCGAGACGAGCCTTTATCCAAAAGCTCAGTAAAAGTGTAGCCGCATCCGCTCTGATCCCCGGAATAGCGAAAGCTGCTGATAATTATCCCCAAACAGAATTGCTGGCCAGGAAATATGAATCGCCCAACAATACTGTGCAGATCGCGCTGATCGGCGCAGGAGGAATGGGCACCGGAGATGCGGAAACAGCTGTGAGCATACCAGGCGTAAAACTGGTAGCTGCCTGTGACCTCTACGATGGCCGGCTCGCCAATGCCAAAAAGAAATTCGGCAACGATATCTTCACTACCAAAGATTACCGGGAGATCATTTCCCGTAAAGACATCGATGCCGTGATTGTGGGTACACCCGATCACTGGCACAAAGACATTTCCGTGGATGCTATGAATGCCGGCAAAGCCGTTTACTGCGAAAAACCCATGGTACATGATGTTTCCGAAGGACCAGCAGTGATTGCTGCACAAGCTAAGAACAAAGTGGTATTCCAGGTAGGAAGCCAGGGTATGAGCTCGCTCGGTAATGAGAAAGCAAAGGAACTGCTGCAGGCCGGCGCCATCGGCCAGCTTAATTATGCAGAAGGATTCTGGGCGCGTAATACGCCCGGGGGCGCCTGGCAATGGGATATCCCTGCCGATGCTTCCACGCAAACTGTGGATTGGAAAAGATTCCTACACGATAAACCCAACCACGCTTTCGATCCGAAACGCTTTTTCCGCTGGCGCTGTTTCAAAGATTACGGCACCGGTGTTTCGGGCGACCTCTTCGTTCATCTATTCTCCAGTCTTCATTATATCACGGGCTCCAATGGCCCCAACAAGATCATGAGCACAGGAGGATTGCGCTACTGGAAAGATGGGAGGGAAGTGCCTGATATCCTGTTAGGGATGTTCGACTATCCCCAAACGTTAACACATCCTGCTTTCAATCTTTCGCTTCGCGTGAATTTTGTAGACGGCACCGGTGGCGAGAACTCGCTCCGCCTCGTAGGTAATGAAGGCGCCATGCTGGTGGAATGGGATAAGGTGACCCTCATCAAAAATAAATTCTGGCCTCCCGAAGAATACGCGAAATATTTTGCAGAGAGAAGATACGACAAGGACTACGATCGTAAAAAGATCAAGGCCGATGATACCACCGTATTCCAGGCGGAAGCAGGATACAAGGGCGCACATTATGATCATCTCTTCAATTGGATCAGGGCCATCCGTGGCGGCAAACCAGTAGTGGAAGACACTGTGTTCGGGTATCGTGCTGCTGCGCCTGCCTTGCTTTGCAACGATAGCTACTACCAGGAAAAGGCCATCAAATGGGATCCCGAAAAAATGAAACTGATCGGATAAAATACATACACATGAAACGCTTCATCCTACCACTTTCAATACTGATCACCTTAACCAGTATGAATAGCTTTATGCAGGAAAAAAACAATATTCTTTCCACTAAGGAAAAACAGGAAGGCTGGCAATTGCTCTTCGATGGAAAAACCATTAATGAATGGAGACCATTCAAAAACGCCACTTCAGACGGATGGGAAGTGGTGAATGGAGAAATTCATTGTAAAGAAAAAGATGTACAACATCGCGCAGATCTCATCACCATTGCTCAATACAAAGACTTTGAATTTGCATTCGACTGGAAAGTTGGTAAGAGCGCCAATTCCGGCGTGATGTACCGGGTTTCCGAAGACCATGCCGCTACCTACCAGACAGGGCCGGAATACCAGTTGATAGATGATCTCGGTTATGCGGAGAAGTTAGAAGACTGGCAGAAGAGCGGATCGGATTATGCCATGCATCCGCCTGCTAAGATCATGGCGAAACCTGCGGGAGAATACAATCACAGCAGGATCATTGTGAAAGGCGCACATGTAGAGCATTGGCTCAATGGAGAGAAAGTGGTTGACTTCGATCTGTGGACACCGGAATGGGAAACCCTGAAAGCCAAAGGCAAATGGAAAGATGTTGCAGCTTATGGAAAAAATCCGGCGGGACATATCGCATTGCAGGACCACGGAGGCGGCATCTGGTTCAGGAATATCAAGATCAAACCTCTTTGATTAGCGGAGAGCAGTCGCTCGCCTCCCGGCGAGTGACCTGTATTTGTTCGCCTCCGGCGAACACTTCGTCGCCGGAGGCGACTAAACAAAACTCACTCGCCGGAGGCGACTAAACAAAATTCACTCGCCGGGAGGCGAGCGACTGCCAGCTCTCCAATTAAGTGCTGTTTTTTGCGGCTGCATTAACGCAGGCGGAGTGCATTTTGATGTCAACCATCAAGATGCGGCATAAATCCGTTTTAGTAAGTAAATCCTCGCAAAAACATGCAGCTGATTGCGGTATTATTGGTCCCTATCCATTAACTTACAGTAATACCGATTCCTTCTACCACTAACTGCTGATGATGGAGAACAACAGGCAACATATCGGCGGGAATATCAATGAACAGGCTATGGAACTGCTTTTCGAAGAATTGTTCCGTAAGCATGAATGCCGGTTGTATACGCTCGCACAGCAACTCACCAAATCTGAACAATATGCAAAGGATGTGATCCAGGAAGTGTTCATCAAATTATGGGAACGCAGGCAAGAGCTATCCCGCATCGAAAATATCGAAGCCTGGCTTTACAGGATGACAGAGAACAAGGTGATCGATTTCCTTCGCAAGGCCGCAGCGGATGGCAGGCTGAAAGAAGCTATCTGGAAAAACCTTCCGATGCAGGATGAGGACCCCGAGGTTTTGATAGAAACCAAAGAGTACCACCAGATCATCCGCAAGGCCATCGAAAGTCTGCCTGCACAGCGAAAGCTGATCTATCAACTGAACAGGGAAAAAGGATTGAACTACCAGGAGATTGCACAAACGCTTCAGATTTCAAGGCACACCGTTAAGAATCAGCTTTCTACAGCATTGCAATCCATTCGCCGTTTCCTGGCGGGAGCATCGCGTATTTTCTTTCTGTAAAAAAATATTCGTTCCGGATAGGAACATACTACTGCCTGTTTCGTCTACCAGGAGCAGGCGTCTTTTTTTCAGCCTGTCTTACAGTTCAAAATTTATGGAAGCAAGGATCAAATATCTGTTCAGGCAGTATCTGGAGAATAAATGTACCCGCAGGGAGTTTGATGAATTCTTTGCATTGCTGCGCGATGCTTCACATGATGAATCCCTTCGCCAGCTCATCAGCAATGCTTACAGGGAATTGGGGCAGGGCTCGGTTACATATGTAGATGAATCAGGGAACCTGGTGTTACCGGAACCTGAATGGTTTTCAAAACCAATACCGGAAGAAGCTGAGGTCACTGGCAGAAAATGGGGAAGGGCCATCCGGATAGGAGTGGGACTGGCGGCAACTGTGGCAGGTATTTTCTTCTTATTCCGTGAGCATGCTACTGTTAACAATCAATCTGCCAGTTTTCAGGTGTCTTCCACAGAAAGATCTGAATTCAAATATCTCCTGCTTCCAGACAGCACACAGGTATGGCTAAACGCAGCAAGTACACTGGAATATCCTCCTGAGTTCGGAGGAAGAAAAAGAGAAGTATTTCTTTCCGGCGAAGCCTATTTTGACGTGAAGCATGCAACTGATAAACCATTCATTATTCATACCGGTAAGATCTCTACCACAGTATTGGGAACAGCTTTCAATATTAAAGCATACAATGATCTCAGCAATGTTACAGTAGCAGTGAGCAGGGGAAAAGTAAAAGTAGAATACCTGGATAAAGAAGTGGCCACCCTCACGCCCGGCCAGCAGGTTAAAGTGAACAACAATGGGGCCGGTATTGCAGACAGGAAGTCCGGTATCAATCAGGTTGCAGCCTGGCAGCAGGGTAATTTGGTATATGATGATGAAACCATCATGGATATTGTAGCGGACCTGGAAAGGATGTACAATGTAAGGATCAATGTAAGGGATATAACGGTGAGTAACATGCGAATTTCAACATCATTCAACCGACAGACGGGAGTAGAGCAGGCATTGCAGATCATTTGCAGTCTTACAGAAAGAAAAATGGAGCAGCGGAACGGTCAGTATTTTATTTACTGAAAAAATACCTTCATCCAAAATCAAATAAAATGAAAGCAACTATTTCCGCTCCCGGATAGAACGGGAAATAAAAAGGGCCCTACCAGTTGCGACCTGGTAAAGGCCCTGCGTTTAAACATAATCCTCTTTCAGAATTATTAAACAGACCAAAACTATGAATTTGTCTGCACAATCGCATGCCCCTGCCCAGGCGGGCGCAGGCGCTTCAATGCATCAACGGCTACCGTTTGCCAGGTTGCTTTTGAACAAGCAAATACTCATGAGAATTTTTGTACTGACTATACTGCTCACGATCAATGGGATACTCATGGCAGGCCATTCCAGGGGCCAGGAACTCGACAAGATCTTTGTTTCCCTGGACCTGAAAAATGCTTCCCTGAAAACAGCCCTTCGTACTATCGAGTCGGCTTCCAAAGTCCCTTTTACCTACAGGAATTCAGAAATAGCGCCCTACGACAGTATCAACCTCCGGGTGAATAAGATGCCTTTGTCCAAAGTGTTGCCACTTCTTTTGAATAATACAGGCCTTCATTATGAGCTGGTGAACAGTAATATCATTATCAAAAAAGTAAAAGACTATTCGCCGCCGCTGATCCCCGCAATGGATGTGAGAGGGCAGCAGCTCGCTTTCGATGGCAGTATCCGCGGAAGGGTGACCACCACCCTGGGCCTGGCCATACCCAATGCTTCCGTGACGGTGCAACCCGGCGACAAAGGCACTGCGGCTAACCAGAACGGTGAGTTCTCCATTCCCGGGCTGAGTGCAGGCTCTTACAAATTAACCATTTCTGCTGTTGGTTATATTGCCGATGAAAGGACCGTGATTGTAAAGGATAACGAGGTAACCCAGGTATCTGCCCAATTGGTGGAAAATGAGAACAAAATGCAGGAAATAGTGGTGACGGCGCTCGGTATCAATCGTAAACAGCGATCACTCGGCTATTCTCAGCAGGAAATAAAAGGAGAAAACCTGACCATTGCCAAAGAACAGAATGTACTGGGATCGCTTGGTGGCAAAATTGCAGGCGTGCAGGTTTCAGGTTCCTCTGCAGCCAGTATGGGTGGAACACAGAAAGTACAGATCCGTGGTGTGAATTCGGTTACTGGTGGTGGTGAGCCGCTGATTGTAGTAGACAATATCCCCATCTCCAACAGCAACTATGCAAGCAAGGGCGGTAAAGACTATGGTAACCTGGCGCAGGATATCAACCCGGATGATATTGAAACGATGACTGTGCTCAAGGGGCCGGCTGCATCAGCTTTGTATGGACTGCGCGGGCAATACGGCGTGATCCTTATCACAACCAAAAAAGGTAGCAGGAATGCAAAGAAACCCACGGTAAGCCTCAGCTCTGCCTTCTCCATCGATAAACCCGGCAACTGGATGCCTTTGCAAAATATTTATGGAGCAGGATCCAATCTCAATTTTCCCACTACTCTCATCAATGGTGTGCAAACAAAATATGTTGACGGGACCTGGGACGAAAGCTGGGGGCCCGTAATGGACGGCACTCCTGTAAGACATCAATACAGCTTCTATCGTGCCGACCCTGATTTTGGAAAAGAAACGCCCTTTGTGCCGCATCCGGACAATATCAAGGACTATTTCGAAACAGGGACCAACCTGAACAACAATATCTCTTTTATGGGGGGCGGAGCCAATTCAACTTTCCGCCTTTCATACAACAATACTTCCATCAAAGGTATCGAACCCAATACCAACCTGCGGAGAAATAACCTGTCGTTTGCAGGAACACTGAACGTAACCGATAAACTGGTTTTGAGCACACACCTGAACTATGCCAATAACAAAGCGATCCGCCCTTCCCAGGGTTACCAGCAGCTTGGATCGAGGAATATGTACCAATGGTTCCAGCGCAACCTCGACATGAACAAGCTGAAACAATACAGGTACCCCGATGGAACCATCTATCACTGGAACCTGAACGATCCGAATACAGAGGGAGTATATGATAATCTCACACCTATCGATTGGAACAATCCATATTTCGATGCGTATGAAAATCCATCCAACGATTCAAGGGATCGTTTTTTTGGAGATGTGGGCTTGAGCTGGACCATCATTCCCGGGCTGACCGTGAGTGGCTTTGTGCGCCGTGATGGATTCACTCAAAATATCGATGGACGAAATGCTGTGGGTGGGCGTGGTGTACCTGGCTTCTGGATCGGTAAATATGAGAACAAGGAAATGAACTACGAATTCATTTCACAATACATCAAAGAGTTTGGAAAAGTATCCTTGCAGGCCAACCTGGGTGGTAATATCATGACCCAACATTACACTTATTTGCGTGAAGCCACTGTTGGTGGATTGGTAACGCCAGGCTTTTACAATATTGCCAATTCACTGGAAAGGCCCGATGTATCAAATATTCTGAGGAAGAAACAAGTGAGAAGCGCATTCGGATCTGTGAGCCTTGGTTATGATAACACTTATTTTATTGATGCCTCCCTGCGCAGGGATATTTCTTCGGCGCTGCCACTGGATAACAACGCTTATCTATATCCCTCTGTTGGTGCCAGCGTTGTATTCAGTGAACTGCTCAATATACCGCAGCTCTCTTACGGTAAGATCAGGGGCAGCTTTGCACAGGCCGGCTCCGATATCGATATCTATCAAACCGCCAACTCCTTTGTACTGGGTGATCCTTACGACAAGGACTTTCCCATGTATGTTCCGGACAATCTCAAAAACCCAAACCTGGTGCCCTCACTGGCAACGGCCTGGGAGCTTGGCCTGGATATGCGTTTCCTGAGAGACCGAGTTGGATTCAATCTTACCTACTATCACCAGGAAAACAGGGATGAAGTGTTCAGTCTGGATGTGCCCGGCCCAAGCGGCTTCACCAGTTATGTGATCAATGCCGGTAAGATCCGCAACAAAGGTGTTGAGTTGACCATCAATGCAACACCCATTCAGTCTAAGCTGGTAAAATGGACCACCACTTTCAACTTTGCAAAGAATGTAAGCAAGGTGCTGGAGCTTATCCCTGGCAACAATACACTAACGCTCGACCAGAACACATATGCAGGTGTAAGCGTGTACCTGCTCTCCAATGTGAACGAAGCATTCGGAACCCTGGTAGGCAACGGCTATCAGCGTGATTCAGCAACAGGAAAGATCCTGTTGGGTAACGATAACATGCCGCTGTGGAGCACCAATCACAAATTAGGTTCTGCTGTGCCTGAATTTACGGGCGGATGGACCAATAGCATCATTGTTGGGAATTTCGACCTGAGCGCCGTGATCGATTTTCAGAAAGGAGGTAAATTTTTCAGCTGGACGCAGATGCTGGCCGTGAAAAGCGGACAACATGCCATAACAGCTGCAATGAACGATAAAGGAAAGAATATCCGCGATCCGCTGGCTGATGGCGGCGGCTACAAGATCACCGGCATTTCCAATTCAACCAAACAGGAAGTGACTGCCTATGTGAATGCGCGGTCCTATTGGAGGAATGTTGTAGGAACAAGGGTTTATGAAGAATGGTGTTACGATGCTTCGTATATCCGTATGCGTGAGATCAGGCTGGGATACACTTTCACCAGCAAGCAGATTGCCAAACTGCCGGTGAAAAGCGTGAACATTGCCCTCATCACACGGAACCCGTTCATGATCTGGCAGAAAGCGCCCAAAGGACTAAACCCGGCGGAACTGGCCACCGGATCTTCATCGCTCAACTGGCTGGAAACCGGTCAGCTGGCCACCGTAAGATCCTTTGGACTTAACCTGAATATTTCCTTCTAAAAATTACCATCATGAAAAAATCAACATTCATCCAACTGATTGCGGTATTGCTGGTAATGGGAACAGGTTGTACCAAATTTGAAGATGATCTCAATATCAACCCCAACCTGCCGGCGAAGGCTGCAAACTCACAGTTACTCACATACGCTATCAACCAGATACCGTCATATCTCGAAGCCCCTACACCCAACCTGTATGCACAGTACTGGTCGGAAAAACCTTATACCGATGCCAGCAGGTACCTGACTGTCAATTTCGATTTTTACGGAATCTATTCAGGTGCCTTGATGAACCTGAAAACGATCCTCGAAACAAAGGAGTTCAACATTACTGAGGGTTCCAAAGATAATCAGATTGCCGTGGCCCGTATCCTGCGCGCCTGGTTCTACTGGCATGCCACAGATCGCTGGGGAGATATCCCTTATTCAGAAGCATTGCAGGGAAAAGAGAATTTCACACCTGCCTATACCAGTCAGAAGGATATTTACTATGATCTGCTGAAAGAACTGAAAGAAGCAGCCGCACAGATCAGTGATGCGGATCCCGTTAAAGGCGATATACTTTTCAAAGGGGATATGAGCAGCTGGAAAAAACTGGCCAATTCCATGAGGCTCATCATGGCGCTTCGCCTTTCAAAGATCGATGAAGCAAAAGGTAAACCTGAATTTGCCGATGCGGCAGCATCGGATATCATAGACGATAATGCAGAAAGCGCAGTGTTTGTTCACCTACCCAATGCTGCCAATCAAAGTTATTGGTACTATGTGTTCACCGTTCAGAACCGGGCCTGGTATTGGGCCAGCGAGCCCATTGTTGATTATTTGAAGGACCTTAACGATCCACGCCTGCCTATTTTTGCAGATACAGTGAAGGATGGTTCGAAGGGATATAAAGGCGTTCCATACGGACTCGATGGAAATGCTGTGGGGCAGGTGCCCACTTCAACAGTTTCTCTCACGGGTGTGCATATACGAACGCAAAATGCTCCCTGTTATATCCTTACCAATGCCCAGGTTAAATTTGCATTGGCAGAGGGAGCGAAGATCAACTGGATCGGTGGCGGCGATGCAGTGGCTGAACAACACTATAAAGCCGGTGTTGAAGCTTCAATTCGTCAATGGGTCCGGAATAGTTATGAAGATTATGATGACGATGTGCAAAAACAGGTGGAACCAATTCCATACAACAAAGCTGATGTTGGAGATACCACCGGATTGGCCGTGTACCTGGCACAACCTGAAGTTGCCTACACGCCGGCCGATGCCTTAAAGAGGATCGGTTATCAGCGCTGGTTACATCTTTATTCAAATGGTTATGAAGCCTGGGCAGAATGGAGAAGAACAGGATTCCCTGTACTGACCCCTGCGCCCAACAACAATAACACACCCATTCCACGCAGACAGGGTTACCCTGTAAAGGAACAGAACATCAATGGTGAGAATTATGTCAATGCTGTACAGAACCAGCCGGGGCTTAATGGAAAAGATGATCTGAAGGGACGCGTGTGGTGGGACAAACCCTGAGCAGTTAGGTATATTTATAGCATGTTTGGTTAGCGGGGCTTCATGCCCCGCTTTTCTTATCTGCGGTCTTTAAAGAAGTTCTTCATCAGTTCAGCGCATTCTTCTTTCAGTATGCCTTTTGTGATGGTGGTCTTTGGATGGAAGGGCCAGTTCTCACCGGTGATACGCTGATGCCCGTTCTTTTCATCATCGGCGCCCCATACTATCCGGCTGATCTTGCTCCAGAACAAAGCACCGGTGCACATCAGGCAGGGCTCAACAGTAACATACAGCGTAGCGTCCGGCAGGTATTTGGCGCCGAGAAAATTGAATGCGGAAGTAAGTGCAATGATCTCTGCATGAGCGGTGGGATCTTTTAATAATTCCACCTGGTTATATCCTTTGGCAATAATGCGATTGTTCATCACCACAATGGCGCCAACAGGAATCTCTCCGGCTTCATAAGCGCGTTGCGCTTCACGGAGCGCCTGACGCATATATTGTTCGTCTGTACTGGACATGCCGCTAAGGTAAGATTCAGTTCAGTGAGAATGTGTAAAACTTAAATGCTAAAATTTTTGGCAGTCTGTTTATTAATTACTAAATTGCGTGTATAATTAAGCGTTAGTACTCCGGTAACGATAAGGTCGTTGCCAGTTTCTTCAGGACCACAGGTACCTTCTACCACAGATTTTCTACATGATTAGGTTTTGCCTTTCAATTTTATTGAAAGAAACTCTTTCATTCATTAAAAATAATTTTATGCATGAAAATAAAAGAACTAAGTTCTTCAACAAACCTGTGCGTCTGACCAGGGAGCAGAAGAAGAATCCTTCAGCTGTTATCCTCGAGTTCTTTACAACTTATCATCTCGATGACATTCGTCATCTGCTCTGGCAATGGATAGAAGCAGCAATGACTTCGGATGGTGATCAGTTTGAATCTCCCAGTGACCGGAGTGATCTGCTGTTCTTTTACCGCAATCTGGAACTGATGTCGGAGGCAGCCTATATGATTGTACGTAAAGACCTGCCTGCATCAATGCGTAAGTCGCAGCACAAAAAAAATCATTCATCCGAATAAACCAGTTCTATGTTACAATATCAACCATCTCCAACACTGGATCAACTGGTGAGAACACTGCATCAGGCAGTGGCCACCGATAAGATTTATCTTTTGGGAGTTGCTACGGACAACCTGCCGGTCAATTCCATCTTCCGTCCCTTTTTTCATGGAGAGGAACCTGCTGCAGGATATTTTCTTTTATTGCTCACGAGGCCGGGAGAGAAAAGGTCAGATGATGTTATCCAGGATATGCTGGAACAGCGTAACCGTTTTCGCATGCCTGTTAACCTGATTGTACATCCTGTAAAAGCATTCTATCAATGGTTGAAGGCCGGCCAGGCTTTCGCCATCCAGGTAGTGAATAAGGCGCCACTATTGTACAATGCAGGGATCACCCATCTGCCGGCTCCCGGTTACGACCAATTAAAGGAACACCTTGTTAACCAGGAAACACAAGCACTGAATGGCTATGATCGCAGCGTTGCTTTCCTTTCCGGGGCAAGGCAATTCATAGAAAGGAAACAGTTTAGCCTGGCTGCTTTTCTCCTGCACCAGGCTACTGAACACGCTTGCATGTCATTCGTGTTGCAAAGCACCGGTCTAAGAACGGGTACACATAATATCGATAAGCTTTTGCGATATTCTACTATGATGGGAAATGCATTGAATAGTATTTTTCCCCGAGCTACTGCAGAGGACCTTGAATTATTCCGTTTATTGCAAAAAGCGTATATACATGGCCGGTATAAAGAAGATTATGTGATCTCGGAAGAACAGATACTGGTCCTGGCTGGCAGGGTGGAAAAGCTGGTACGCAGGTTTTGCCCGGATGCAGACTTCTCGCCTGGTATGGTGGAAGAAGCTGCTGTGCCCTGGCCATCCCGGCCCGGCAAACTAAAAAAAGCCGGGCGGGGAAGCCGGAGCAAATTGCAGGAGCAAAAACCTGTTGGTAATATCTTACAGGATCAATATCAGAATAAGTATGATCACCAGTATTGCACCTACGGAAAGATAGATGCCACCTCTGCCGAATATCTTAGCTTCCTTATTGAGGGATCTTAATTCTTTCCTGAGCTCTTTTCGTTCCGAGCCGGAAAGTTTCGATCTGTCCATGGCTTTGATTTCCTCTACCCTTTTGATGATGGCGGCAACCCTTGCTTCCTTTTCGGAAGTGGTCATGGCAGCCACTTCTTTTTTAGTCCTGATGGGATCGGTGCTGTTAGGTGCCGCTTCAGCAAAGGTGGTGAGCACCATCAGCAGGAGCATAAAAGAACCGGATCTGAATTTCATATTTATGTTTTTAAAAGTTAGAGAGTACAAACATTGCAATGTTGCAGAGAAAAATCTTGTTCCGGCAGGAAGCAGAGCAGTAAATCATGGTGGAAGGGAAGTGAACTGTAAGTTTTGGGGAGTTTGATCTACAGTTAAGGCTTGTACTGTTAATTTAAGTATCTTTTTCAGAAATAAGCCTCCATGACCCCAACTTTTTTGCAGGTACTGATTTGCCTTATCCTGGGAATAGTACTGATCATTATCCTGACCGCACGATATCGCGTTCATGCTTTTTTTGCCTTATTACTTGCCTGTTTTGTGGTAGGTGTTGGCGTACAAATGCCTGTAGCTGATATTCTGAAACATTCCAAAGATGGCTTTGGGAATATCATGCGCTCACTAGGCTTCGTGATTATACTGGGAGCAACCCTGGGAGGATTGCTGGAGCATACTGGCTGTACCCGTGTGATGGCAGATTTCATTCTACGTAAAACAGGTGAAAAGCGGGCGCCACTGGCCATGAGCCTTACCGGCTTTATTGTGGGCCTTCCGATATTCTGTGATTCAGGTTATATCGTTCTCAGTGGATTGAACCAGTCGATTGCCAGGAAAACCGGAATAGCCATGTCTGTGATGGCTGTAACACTGGCAACTGCGCTGTATTCAGTGCATTGCCTGTTGCCGCCTCATCCTGGCGCAGCGGCTGCAGCAGGAACCATTGGCGTTGAATTTGGGAAGCTGATCAGTATTGGTTTGCTGGTTGCCATTCCTGCCATGTTGGTCGGTTACTGGTGGGCGTTATATGCCGGAAAGAAATGGCCTGGGGAATCCAACGGGCAGATAACTTCTGTGAAACATCAATCTGAGGAGTCAGTGATTGCCAGGCCATCCGTGGTGGCGGCCTTCCTGCCGGTGATTGTTCCCATTTTGTTGATTGCGCTGCATTCTTTCTTTGTGATGAAACAAACTGCCAATACAGGCTGGCATACAATAATCAATGTAATCGGAATGCCGGAAGTGGCTTTATCCATTGGTGTATTGCTGGCTTTTGCAGCAGGCAGGAACTGGAAAAGGGAAAAGGTTGGTAAGCTGTTAACGGAAAGTGCCGAAAAAGCAGGTGGGATCCTTGTGATCATAGGTGGTGGCGGAGCATTCGGAGCTGTACTGGCTGCTACAGGACTGGGAAAACATCTGGGAAACATGGAGTCGCTTGCGAGTCTTGGACTGTTGTTTCCTTTCCTGCTCACGGCAGTATTGAAAACGGCACAGGGTTCATCCACTGTAGCCATCATTACAACTGCATCGATTGTTCTGCCACTGTTGCCAGCCCTGGGACTGGATTCGGAAAATGGTAAACTGATCACGGTATTATCAATGGGAGCAGGTTCCATGATAATCTCGCATGCCAATGATTCGTATTTCTGGGTGATCGCGAAATTTTCTGGTCTTGATATGCGCTCCATGCTGCGCGTGTATACCCTGGCAACTCTTTGGATGGGATTGACCACGCTCCTTGTTTTGTACATTTTATCATTTTTCTTATTAAACTGATCATATGCGCATACTTATAGCTCCCAATTCATTCAAGAACAGTCTCAACGCAGAAGAAGTGGCAGCCGCTATCCGCGAAGGACTGGAACAAAGTTATCAGCAGGTTACCTGTGAGCTCTTTCCTGTTGCAGACGGAGGCGATGGCACAGCCACCCTGTTGATGCAACACCTCAATGCCAGACCGGTTGAAGTGGTGGTGCAGGGCCCCAAAGCAGAAGAAATAAAAGCCACTTATGGCTGGCTCCCTTCCACTGCCACAGCTATCATCGAAATGGCTGCTGCATCAGGATTAAGGCTTTTGCCGGTATCGGAAAGAGATCCGCTGCATTGCAGCTCCAACGGAACGGGTGAGCTGATTGCTCATGCACTGGACCAGGGAGCCAGTTCCATCCTGCTATGTATTGGCGGCAGCGCAACAGTGGATGGTGGCTCGGGCATCCTGCAGGCGCTGGGCTATCGTTTCCTCGACAAAAGTGGTCAGGAACTGCTCTTCATGCCCGAGCGTTTGCAGAAATTATCCCATGTCGATATATCAAAAGCGCATGCACGTTTACGTGAGTGCAGCATCATCATTCTCTGTGATGTGAAGAACAGACTATTGGGAGAGCAAGGTGCAGCCCGTGTATTTGGCCCACAGAAAGGAGCCGGCAAAGAAGACGTGGAAAAGCTGGAAGCTGCCCTGCAACAATTCAGGGATGTGGTGCTGAAGCAAACTGGCAGGGATATGGCAAGCCTGGAACATGGCGGTGCAGCAGGTGGTACCGCTGCAGGGCTGGCAACATTACTGGATGCAGAACTGAAGAACGGTACAGATGAATTCCTTGAAATGACCAATTTCATTAAAGCATTGGAGCAGGCTGACCTGGTGATCACCGGAGAAGGCAGTCTTGATGAACAAACCCTGCATGGTAAAGCGCCATATGGAGTAGCGCTAAGGGCGCGTGCATTAAATATACCTGTGATCGGTCTGGCCGGCAGAGTGCCACTGATGAAGGAACCTGTGATGGAAACTTATTTCGACGCCATCCTTCCCATTGGTAATGAACCCGCTGAACTGGAACAGGCATTTCGCAACACAAAGCTGAACCTCGTGCGAACAGCCATTCAACTGGGAAATCTGCTGGCGCTGCAAAACGGAAAAAGTAAAAACCTGTAAATTACAGTCAAACAGCTTGCATGGCAGTATTGACTATCACAGAATCCATTCAGCAAATGCGCGCCTGGTTCAACAGCGGAGCCACAAGGACCTATGAGTTCCGGGTGAAACAATTGAAAGCACTGGATGAAGCCATCAAAAAGTTTGAAGATGATATTCATCAGGCGCTTTATGCCGATCTCAGAAAAAGTCCGGAAGAAAGCTGGGTAACAGAAACCGGATTTGTTCACAGCGAGATCAGGTACAATCTCAAACACCTGAAGCAATGGATGCAATCTCAGCCTGCCGGCACCAATCTGCTGAATTTCCCATCATCCAGTTATATTCTACAGGAGCCGTTGGGCGTGGTTTTGATCATGGGAGCCTGGAACTATCCTTTTCAATTGCTTATTGCTCCGTTGATCAGCGCCATTGCTGCAGGTAATTGTGCAGTGCTCAAACCGAGTGAGCATGCACCAGCCACAGCATCAGTGATGAAAAAACTGGTCCGCTCTGTGTTCTCAGACCAATATGTTCTGTATGTGGAAGGAGATGGCGCTGAAGTGGTGCCACTGATGATGAATAATTTCAGGTTCGATCATGTGTTCTATACCGGTGGCGGCGCAGTTGGCAAACTGGTGTATAAGATGGCGGCGGAAAAACTGGTGCCCGTAACGCTGGAGCTGGGCGGTAAGAGTCCTGCCATTGTTGAAGAGGATGCAGACATCAGGGTGGCGGCTCGTCGAATTACAGTTACCAAGTTCTCGAATGCCGGACAGATGTGCATAGCGCCGGACTATGTGCTGGTGCATCACAGCAAGAAAGATGCACTGGTAAATGCTTTGAAAGAAGCTATCATCAACTTTTATTCAGGCGATGCCTCCACTGATTATGGCTATGGCAGGATCATCAATGCAAAACAATTCTCACGTATACAGGCATATCTTCAACAGGGGCGGATCCTGCATGGTGGTAAAACCGATGCTGATTCACTTTATATCGAGCCCACCATAATGGATGATGTACCCATGGATGCTCCTTTGATGCAGGAAGAAATTTTCGGACCTGTATTGCCGGTGGTCGGATTTGAACATGCATCGGAAGCATTGCAGATCATTGGAAGAAACCCTGAGCCGCTGGCGCTCTACCTGTTCACCAAAAGCAAGAAGCAGGAAGCATATTACTTCGGTAATATTTCTTTCGGTGGCGGCTGTGTGAACAATACCAGTTGGCATTTCACCAATCCGCATTTGCCTTTTGGCGGGAGAGGCGGTAGTGGAATCGGCGCCTACCATGGCAAAACAGGCTTCGATACATTCACACACCGGAAGGCCATCATGAAAACACCAGTCTGGTTCGACCCTGCTATGAAATACCCACCATTCAAGGGTAAAATGAATTTATTCAAAAAGATCATCCGGTAAACCCGGAACTTTGTTGCACAACACCACAAGTATGACTATCAGGCAGCGCATCATGAAATTCCTGTATCCTTTGCTGATGAAGCTCACCAAAGCAACCGGAAAGAACTCAAAAGTATTGCATAACACAAATGATCAACCGATGACTTCGATATACGATCTCAGCGTGCAACTCAATAACGGCAAAGAGCTCAACCTCGGGCAATACAAAGGCAAAAAACTCTTGCTGGTGAACACAGCTTCCAATTGCGGTTATACCAATCAGTATGATGATCTGCAGGCTTTGTACAAGAAATTCTCCGGTAACCTGGAGATCATCGGTTTTCCCGCCAATGATTTCCACGAACAGGAAAAAGGAACAGATGAGGAGATCGCACAATTCTGTAAGATCAATTTTGGTGTTACCTTTCCATTAGTAAAAAAATCAGTTGTAGTGCCCGCGACTGATCAGCATCCGGTATACAAATGGCTGACGAATAAAGAAGAGAATGGTTGGAATGAACAGGCCCCCACCTGGAATTTTTCCAAATACCTGTTGGATGAGAACGGTCATCTGACTGATTACTTTGATCCCTCCGTATCTCCCCTGAGTAATGAAGTAGTGACTGCCGTGGAAAGGAAAGCATCGGCGTAATTGCCGGTATCGTACTATCATATTCAAATACCATTTCCATGTTGAGCAAAGCTGATATTGAAAAGTACTTCCTGGCTGAAAAGCAGGCTGCCCTGATGGTGTTGATCATTGGAGCGATTGCAATTCTTATAGGATTGATCTTCTTATTCGCTCTCAGAACGAGCCTCTTCAAAGGGGCTGCTGTTCCGCTACTGGTATTGGGTTTACTGGAATGTATTGTGGGATATGCCATTCACAAGAGAAGCGATGCTGATCGCGTCCGTCTGGTGTATGCATATGATATGAACCCGCAGCAACTCAAATCTGAAGAGCTTCCGCGAATGCAGGAAGTGAACAGGAAATTTGTGATCTACCAGGCTGTAGAAATAGGCCTGGTGGTAATTGGCATTGCGTTGCTGATCCTGTATCGCGGGCAGACAGAACGAACATTCTGGGTTGGATTGGGACTCAGCCTGATCATCCAGGGTGTATTACTGTTTGGGATGGAAACCATTTCCACGCAACGCGCAAAGGAATACACGAGAAAACTCTCTGCATACCTGGCTGCCTGGCCGCAGAAACAATAAAAATATCCATTGGAGTGCGTCCAGTCGCTCGCCTCCCGGCGAGCAATGTCATTAA
>NZ_RCSU01000011.1 GCF_003991355.1 Pseudoflavitalea rhizosphaerae | reverse complement strand
CCTATTTATAACCCGGATTTATCCGGACAACAATGATTCAAAATCATAAAACTATGGCAAACAATTTCAAATTCACGCCACTTCATGACAGGGTTATTGTAAAACCCGCTCCGGGAGAGGACAAAACAGCCGGAGGCATCATTATTCCCGACACAGCAAAAGAAAAACCGCAGCGCGGCACCGTAGTTGCGGCAGGTCCCGGTAAAAAGGACGAACCCGTAACTGTCAGGTCCGGTGATACCGTTTTGTACGGAAAGTATGCCGGCACCGAGATCCAGGTGAACGGAGAAAACCTGCTGATCATGCGCGAATCAGACATTTTTGCCGTGCTTTAGCAGGCTGTATAGTTTTCTATTTTTTCATTGTTCAATTTTTTTTCTTTCCATTTAGTAAAAAACTTACAACTATGGCAAAGCAACTTTTCTTTGAGACAGATGCAAGAACAAAAATGAAAAAAGGTGTAGACATCCTGGCCAATGCAGTGAAAGTAACATTGGGGCCCAAGGGCAGGAATGTTGTACTGGAGAAAAAATTCGGCGCATCCGCCATTACTAAAGATGGTGTAAGTGTGGCAAAGGAAATTGAACTCGAAGATCCCATCGAAAATATGGGCGCTCAAATGGTAAAAGAAGTGGCATCCAAAACCGCCGATATAGCAGGCGATGGAACAACCACTGCCACCGTGCTGGCACAGGCCATCATCCAGGAAGGTCTGAAGAATGTAGCGGCCGGCGCCAATCCGATGGACATTAAAAAAGGCATAGATAAGGCAGTGACCACTATCGTTGCGTCCATCAAAGAACAATCCCAACCTGTTGGAACGGATGGCAGGAAGATCACACAGGTTGCCACTATCTCAGCCAACAATGATGAAACCATTGGCAAACTGATTGCAGAAGCTTTCGAGAAAGTGGGAAGGGAAGGTGTGATCACCGTGGAAGAAGCGCGCGGCACAGAAACCACTGTTGAAGTGGTGAAAGGTATGCAATTCGACAGGGGCTATGTCTCCCCCTACTTCGTTACCAATTCAGAAAAGATGCAGACCGTACTGGAGAATCCATACGTTCTGCTGTACGATAAGAAGATCTCAGTAATGAAGGACCTCATCCCTGTGCTGGAAAAAATTGCACAGTCGGGCCGTCCATTATTGATCATTGCCGAAGACCTGGATGGAGAAGCACTGGCCACCCTGGTAGTGAACAAACTCAGGGGCATTTTGAAAGTAGCGGCAGTGAAAGCCCCCGGCTTCGGAGACAAAAGAAAAGAAATGCTGCAGGACATTGCTGTACTTACCGATGGAAAACTGATCAGCGAAGAACAGGGATTCAAACTTGAAAATGCAGACCTCAGCTTCCTCGGCTCAGCAGAATCTGTTACTATCGATAAGGACAATACCACTATCGTTGGTGGAAAAGGGAACAGGGATGATATCAATGCCAGGGTACAACAGATCAGGACACAAATGGAAAACACAACATCCGGTTACGATAAAGAAAAGCTTCAGGAACGACTGGCCAAGCTGGTTGGCGGAGTAGCGGTATTGTACGTAGGCGCTGCCACTGAAGTGGAAATGAAAGAGAAAAAAGATCGCGTGGATGATGCATTGCATGCAACTCGTGCAGCAGTGGAAGAAGGCATTGTTCCTGGAGGCGGCATTACCTATATCCGGTCCATCGATGTGCTGGAGCCCCTCAAAGGCAGCAATGAAGATGAACAAACTGGTATTGCTATTGTGAAGCGTGCAGTGGAAGAACCACTTCGTCAGATCGTAAAGAACTGCGGCCTGGAAGGCAGTATCGTTGTTCAGAAAGTACGGGAGGGGAAAAAAGACTATGGTTTCAACGCCCGCACTGAACAGTACGAGCCATTACTGGAAGCAGGTGTGATAGACCCTGCAAAAGTAACGCGTATTGCCATTGAAAATGCAGCTTCCATTGCAGGCATGCTGCTAACCACCGAATGCGTGATCAGCGATAAGCCTGAGAAAAAAGAAGCTGTTACCGCAACACCCGCTATGAGCGGCATGGATTACTAACCATATTCATCAATTTCTAAAAAGGAGAATATTATGGCAAACATCATCAAAAAAGAAAATGGTCATCAACCCGCTGGTTTCGGAAGCGTGGTAGATCAGATCTTTCAGAGTAATTTGTCGCGCTTCTTCGATGACTCCTTCTGGGGATTCAATGGTCTGAATGAACGGCACCGGGTACCCGTAAATATCCGGGAATCAGCGAACGATTACCTGATTGAAATGATGATACCCGGTATCCGGAAAGAACAGCTGGCCATCGAAGCCGGTAACGACATGATCACTGTTTCCTATGAGGATACAGAAGAGAAAAAAGAGAACAGGGACCAATACATTCAGCAGGAATACCGTCATCAGTCTTTCAGCCGGAGCTTCCGCCTGAACGACACGGTTGATGCGGGAAACATCACTGCGAAATACGAGGATGGCATTTTGCGGCTTTCACTACCGAAAAATGAAAAGTCCAAAAAGGTTTCCAGGACCATCGCCATCCAGTAGTGGTCTTTCATGCAAAATAAGGGCAGGCTTGTACTGCCTTTATTTTTTAACTTTATATAACGGTAAAGAACAAGTGTAATAATGCATGTGCTGCCGGGCCACTGTTTCAATCAATAAGATCTGACCATGGAAAAGAATTTCTATATCATGATCCACCTGAAAGTGAAAGGAGAACTGCAAATAATCGGCAGGTTCTCTATCGGCAATAATCAGTCGAAGGCGTACACCCTTTTCAAGAAACTCAAAGGCAACAGTGCTGCCGATGGCACAGAAGTCTTGTTTATGGAACTCACCGAAACCCTGTCCGGGCTACCGGTCAATATCAACATGATCGCCTGTACGCTGGATGAACTTTCTGCAAATTGCCGTACCATTACCAAGGAGATCTTCAAATGGAACAATATGGACCTGCTGCATTAAAATCGTTTTAATATCGGCAGTCTTGACCCTTTAAATCCTCAACAATCCGCAGTTCTCCGATACATTAAGAAACTTCTATGAATTCAACCCCTATTTTTGCCCGACAATTCAACTACCGTGAGAACATTGTTAATTGAAGACGAAGCAGCAGTTGCTGTAATGATCAACAAAGGACTGAGTGAATCCGGTTATTCGGTAACCGTGGCTCCTGACGGACATATCGGATTGGATATGGCGTTGAACAATAATTTCGACATCATCATACTGGACATCATGCTGCCGGGTATCAATGGGCTGGAACTTTGCAAGAAGCTTCGCCGTAATGATATCAGCACTCCCATCCTGATGCTGACTGCATTGGATTCAACAGAGAATATCGTGTCCGGCCTTGACAATGGGGCGGATGATTATATGACCAAGCCTTTCAAATTCCCCGAACTGGAAGCCAGGCTGCGCAATCTTGCCAGGAGGAACAGCAATACCGTGAAGCCTTCTGACCTGCTGCAGGCGGGGGACCTGGTGGTGAATACAGCCGCAAAATCTGTTCACCGGAGCGGACAGGAGCTCAGTCTCACCGCTACCGAATACCGTCTTCTCGAATTCATGCTGCGCAATAAGGGAAAAGTACTTTCCCGCATTGAGCTCCTTGAAAACGTATGGAGCATCAATTTCAACATGGGCACCAACGTGGTGGATGTGTATGTGAACTACCTGAGAAAGAAGATCGATAAAAACAATACTGCAAAACTGATCCATACTGTAACTGGTATGGGCTATATCATCAAAGGATAACCGCTATGAGGATCCAGATGAAAACCGCTCTCCTGTTCACTGCTATTACAGCTGCGCTCATCCTCGCAATCAGTATGAGTGTATATTATTTCACCAGCCGTTTCGCTTTCAATGATTTCCTGAAAAGGCTGGAACTGAGAGCAGCCCTCTCTTCCCGGATCCTTTTCGAAAAAGACCAGCCCTCCGTTGACGCATTGAATGAGCTCCGGGAACAATACCTGGAAGTACTGCCCCACGAAAAAGAATACGTATTCAAATACGACAGCATCAACCAGGACCTGCTTCGCCGGCACGGTCTTCCACTTAATTTGTCTTTTGTAAGAGAAGTGGAAAACAAGAACGGCGGGGTGGTGTTCGAGCATATGAAGGGTGTATATTATGCGGGCCTCCTGTACAGTAACGCCAGAGACGGCCGTTACCTGATCATCAAATCTGCCGTGAACAAACATGGGGAAGACATGCTCAGGAACCTGTTGCACACCAAGGCCATTGCTTTCGTCTTTTCCGTGGTGGTGGTTTTCTCCATCAGCCTGTTCTTTTCCCGGAAAACGCTTGAGCCTGTACGTAAGATCATCAGCCAGGTGAACAATATCAGCGCTCACAATATGCACCTCCGCCTGGAAGAAAAAGCGGAAACCGAAGGTAAAGACGAGATCGGCGAACTGGCCGGCACTTTCAACAAGATGCTCGACCGCTTACAAACCTCCGTTGAAACACAGAACAATTTTGTGAGCAACGCTTCTCATGAGCTGCGTACGCCGCTTACCGCCATCATCGGTGAAGCTGATATCTCGCTCTCCAAAGAAAGGTCGCAGGAAGAATACCGCAATTCACTAATGATCATTTCCCGCGAAGCAGGCAGGTTGCATAAGCTCACCAGCAGCCTGCTTAACCTGGCCAAATCGGGATTCGATGGAAAAAAACAGAACTGGGAATTGCTGCGAATGGATGAGCTCGCTTTCACAGTGAAAGAATCTATCGATGAGATCGATCCGCAAAATCAATTGCAGCTTGATTTCACAGCATTGCCGGCAGATGAAGACAGGATCTCTGTATTGGGCAACCTCAACCTGCTGAAACTGGCGCTCACCAATGTGGCCATGAATGCCTGCAAATATTCCAATAACAGGATAGTTAAACTCAGTGTTGAATCCTCCGGAAAAAAAGTGTTGGTGGTGATCACAGATGAAGGCATAGGTATCCCGGCAGATGAGCTGAAACATATTTACGAGCCATTTTTCAGGGCCTCCAATACGAATAGCTATGAGGGTTATGGCGTGGGACTTCCGCTTACACAGGCAATCCTAAGACTGCATAACGGTAATATAAATGTGCATTCGGAAGAGAACAGGGGAACGATCGTAACATTGACCCTGCCCATGGCCGCACATTCAGAACACACAGTGTAAGCCCTGCTGGCAGTGAATTCCGCCGGAATGCCCTTCACTCTTAACTCTATCTAATATCTCTTATCATATTCTAATGGAATTCTTACAGTTCCTTTAAGTGTGTCTTAAATACTCTTAATCACTACAGCTCAACTTTGCATTCATAACCGATTATTGAATTCAAAGTATACAAAATGAGAAATGTATTGATTCCCACAGATTATTCACTGGCATCGTTGGAACTGGTGGAAAAAACCGTTCAGTGCCTGCAACACCAGAACCTGAATATTATCCTTTTCCATGCATTCGAGATCCCATTCCATGTTACCGATATTGTAGGCAATAATGGAAAACTGCCTTACAGGGATATCGTTACCGATGCGTTCCGCAATGGCTGCAAACGGCTGAAAGAGCAGTTTCCCAAAGCCATTCAAAGCATCTTGCTCCGGCATCTTTATGGCAACACTTCTGCTGTATTCCACAATTTTTGTGATGCCAATGAGATCGATCTCATCGTTTTCCCTGATCATTTCGTGTTCACACCTGTACATCCCCAGAGCGTGAATCCTGCTCCCCTGTTCAGAAAGGCAGGCTTGCCATTACTGAAATCATTTACGCAGGCGAAGAAGCTGCAGGCAGTTCCTTCCAGTACTTCGCCTGAGATGAAAGCAGTTATTGAAAACGAATACAACGTAACAGAAACAGAAGTCTATGCTACTAAAAAACAATATTCCGCTGCGGTACATCTTCGGGAAGATACGCAATGAGCTGTTCTTCATGTTGATCTACACAACAGCCATTGCAATATTTCATGAGTATGTACATTTCACGCCCATCAGCATTCCGCTTGCTGTGCCGGCAATTCTTGGAACTGTTATCTCCCTCCTGCTCGGTTTCCGGAGCAACCAGGCATATGACCGCTGGTGGGAGGCAAGACATATCTGGGGCGCCATCGTGAATGATTCACGTACGCTCGCCAGGCAGGTGCTTACTTACACGGATGTATTGTACCCGGGAGATGAAGTACAAAGATTCCGTGAAAGGATGATCAGGCGACAGATCGCCTGGTGTTACAGTCTCGGACAAACGCTGCGTCAGATGCCGCCGGCAGCAGGGCTGGACCCTTATCTGAATGTGAAGGAGCTGCAGTTCCTCTCGCATTATGATCATGTGCCCGGGGCTTTGCTGGAAATGCATGGCCGCAACCTGCGCGAAGCACAGGAAGAAGGCTGGATCAACAGATACCAGCAGGTGGAGATCGATCGCACATTGACACGCCTCTGCGATTCAATGGGCAAATGTGAAAGGATCAAGAACACTGTTTTTCCAAGTACATATAGTTTGTACATCCACTTCTCGCTGCTGCTGTTCATCTGTTTGCTGCCATTCAGTCTGATCGAGTATTTCGGATTTTTTGAGATCCCATTAGTGATGGCTGTATCGGCTTGTTTCTTATTGATCGAAAAGATGGCCATCCATTTACAGGACCCGTTCGAGAACAAACCAACGGATACGCCGATGACCACCATTGCGAGGAATATCGAAAAGAACCTGAGACAGATGCTGCGAGATCAGGAATTGCCGCAGGCTCATGCAGAAGAAGGTGGCGGTAAGAAGCAAAAAGTGTATTATATCATGTAGGTGTTTCTTTCCTTGAATATCAGAAGCCGGGTTGCTTGCAGCAGGTCCCGGCTTTCTGTTCTGTTTTACACTTTTGATCAACCATTGCTGCCACGCTGGATCATCACTGAACACAATTCCGGCATCATTCCAGGAATTATTCAGTAAGTTCAGTGTAAATCTATGAAGCAATTACATTGTGAACAACTCTCCTAATTTCTTACCCAATTCTTCTCCGCGCAGATTCCTGCCAATGATCTTTCCATTGGGATCGATGAGGTAGTTGGCGGGTATTGCTTCGATGCCATATAGCTCAGCAGCCTTGCTTTTGAACCCTTTCAGTTCAGACACCTGCGTCCAGGGTAGTTTGTCCTGGTTCACTGCGTGCAGCCAGGCCCTTCTTCCATTTTCATCATCGAGGGAAACGCCGAGGATGGTAAAGTTCTTGTCTTTATACTTGTTGTAAGCCGCCAGCATTACCGGGTTTTCAGCGCGGCAGGGTTTGCACCAGGAGGCCCAGAAATCCACCAGCACATACTTACCACGGAAATCCGACAACCTCACAGGTTTTCCAGTTGTATCGTTTTGCACAAAATCCATGGCCATCACGCCGATATTCGTTTTCTTACCTGTTTCGATGATGGAAGCCAGTTGTTTGCCAAGTTCGGATTCACGCTGCTTTGCAGGGAAACGGGCAAAACGGGCGGCAGCGGTATCAGGGTTGAAATCATAAGCCAGTTCCACCTGTTTAAAGGTCAACAGGGCAATATAGGAATCAGGATGAGCAGCCATGAACACGCGGTTCACGCTATCGTAACCAACTTGCGTAACGCGCATTATGGCGCCCGCTGCTTTTCGCCAGTTGCTGTCGCTCCGCTCTTCAGTTTTCATTTTATTGTACACTGCTACCAAAGAATCAGCAGATCTTTTGTGGGGCCTTTGCATGGCGCGAAGCTTTTTATCATCATCATTGGTTTGTGAACCTTTTACTTCAGCGCGAAAAATGGAATCCTTTGTAGTGATGGAGATAACGGAGTTTTCAATATAGAAAGCCAGGTAGTCTGTATAGGAGTACTTTGGCTTTGGCAGGTCATCGTGTTTAACGATCAATTCTGCCTGGGCCGGGGAATTCAGGTTTCCTTTGAAAGTGAATTTCCCTTTCCGGATCACAGTGGAATCAACCACTTTCTTTCCTTCATTACTGTAACTGAGGAAGGCCATTGCGGGAGCGTCGAGTTTACCGATTGTTCCGCGGATCGTAAAACCTTTTTGCGCCAGCAGGCTCAAAGGAAGGCAGCAGACCGCTGCCAAAATGCTCTTTCTTATCATTTGCACTTTGTTATTTTCTTGAATGAATAAACTTTCACGTTAAGGCACCAGCGAAATGCCGCTGATGAAGATGGCATCATAAGCAGAAATATACTTCACGGAAGCAAGTGAAGTGAACCGCAGGTACCTGGCTGTTATTTCACCGGTATTGAGTGTTTGCATATTGCTGGCGATGCCGCCGGTAAAAATGCCGTTGTTTGTCCAGTTGGTACCATCCATACTCGTTTCGATCTGAATAGAAGTTGGATAGCCGCCCAGGTTTGGATAATTCAACGCTGTAGGAACATAATAGGTCACTCCATTAAAAACTATTTCCCTGTTGAAGTTGATGGTGATCCACTGAGGCATCGATTCAGTAATATTGCTGGCCCAGTAGGTAGAGAGATTATTATTATCCAGTACATTGGCTGCGGCCAATGTAGCATACACGGAAGATACACCAGCGATTGTCCAGCCATCCTTGTTGATGAACAATGGCTTTCCGGTTTTGAATACGATATAAACCACACGCTCCGTAGCAACACCTTCCACTTTTCCATCAACCGATTGTATCACAACAGGTACAACGTAAGTTGTATACTCAGTCAGTTTTGTTTGCAGGCCGAAATTGATCTGAGCAATATCTGATTCGTTTTTTCCTGCGGAAATACGAACAGTTGGTTTATAGAATAAATAAGAGGTCACAGGCATCAATGAACCTTCACCGAACTTTGAACGATAGTCAGCGATCTTTGTAGTGTCCACGGCAAAGCTCACCCAATGATCAGCGCCTGCAGTTGAATTGGCCAGCATCGCTTTAAATTCCAGCACTATCGTGGTATCCTTCAAGATCGAAAGAGGCATTTCAATGGTATCCTTGCTGGCATCCAGTTGGAATTGTACACTACCTTCAGGAAGTGGAGCCGGCGCCTTGTCTTTGCTGCAGGCAGTCAGCCAAACAACAAAAGTGAAAAAAAGGAATATATGAGTGTTACGCATTGTTGTTGGTTTGTGTTAGGGATTCTGTTTCATGCCCGGGTTATAGGTCAGTACCTGCACAGGGATTTGCAGCGTATACCTGTCGCTGTGAGGCTCCAGGGAAGTAATGATATTGCCCTGCGCATCGTACCTGTTCACTGTGCCCATCCTGTTCTCCTTGTTGAGGCGGCGCATATCCAGCCAGCGAAGGCCTGTGAAAGGAAGTTCATGACTTCTTTCTTTCAACACTTCGTTCAGCACTTCTTCCTGGTTGCCCGATTGGAATGGAACATAGCTGGCGGCGGCGAACCTGTTCATGCGAACTTCGTCCAGTTGCTGCAGAGCGGTGGTCAGATCATTACTGCGTGCAGCGCATTCAGCAATGATCAGTTTCATTTCCTGAACTGAAGTACCGGAATTGGCATAGGTAAATGAAGGGGTTACGTATGCGGGGAAGAATTGGGTGGCGCCTCTTTCTGTAAACGAGTAGCCATCCCGGCTGTAATAGAGTTTTCTTACTCGCAGGTCATTGCCGGCAAAAGAACGCAAGAAGTCAAGCGTAGGAATGCTGCTTCCAATGACCATTCTTCCATAGATAACATCAGGGTGAACACTGATCAGGTTGGAAGCAGGGATCGTTCCATTGAAATTGATCATTACCGCATTGGAATATTGTAACGCCAGCGCTGCATTCTTTTGCGCATCAGTATAATTTCCCGCATAGAAATATACACGGGCCAGCACACTGTAGGCAGCTGCTTTGGAACCTCTGAAACGATTGGCGCTGTTGTCTGCGGGCAGATCGGGAATGGCTGCATTCAGGTCATCGATGATCTGTTTGTGCATTTCAGCAACCGTGATCCTTGCAGGCACTATCTGTGTAACGTCGTTCGATGTAACAAAAGGAACGGCCAGGTCCTGGCTGGCTGTGGTTGAATCGTACAATTTTCCATATTCATTCACCAGGTGGAAATACTCCAATGCTCTTCCCAGCAAAGCTTCGGCTTTCAGCGTTCTTTTTTGAACAATAGTTCCGCCGGTAGCATCATCAATCCCAACCAACACAGTATTGAAGTGATTGATCTTTGAATAATGCTCTCCCCAGAATGCAGGAGAAGCATTCAGATCAGTGGAAAATTGGGAAGCCCAGGTATAGATCAGCTCATGTTCTTTTACGGGAGGAAGGGCGATATTCACCATATCTACATTATCACCCAAAAAATTCAAGAGATTATTTACCGGAGAAAGGCCGTAAATAACCGATTCATCATTCAACCACAGATCGTAATCGGCTGTAGTGGTGAGTAGTCTTTTCCCTTTCGGCGTTACATCCAGGTATTTATCACATCCGGCAAAGACCAGACAGAACAGCAATAGCTGGATGGATATATATTTAGCGTATTTCACTTGTTTGCAGTTTTAGAAGTTGGTAAAAATGGCAAGCGTATAAGTTGGCGTCAGGAACGGCTTTTCATAACTGCGCGTAGCCATGCTGTAGTTATAGTCGTTCAGGCCAACAGTGAAAATATTCGATGCCTGTGCTTTCACTTCAAAATTGGTGAAGCCTGCTTTTTTCACGATTCTGAAATTGTCGAACCTGTAAGAGAAGGTCAGGTCCGCCAGAGTGATATAATCCCCGTTCACCACGTATTTGTCTGCATAATTATATGCGTTGTTGGAATTGAAGCTACTGTAAGCTGCCAGTCCCATCACGTCTGTTCTGTTTTCATCGCCTTTCACTTTCCAGTAGTCGCCAGCACCTTCCAGGGGCCTTAATGCTGAAGGGTTGGGCCTGGGCACTCTCACTTTGAACCCTCCATAGTAGTTGATCATACAGAAGATATACATGTTTCCGATATCGATCCGGTTGCTCAAACCGGCATTGATGGTTGGAATGGAGGGGCCCATATAGTAGGAGACACCGGCTGTATCGCTGTTCATGGCGATCGATGAAGGTGATTGTGGCTTGCTGTCATCTGTATGATAGAATTTTCCGCTATTACTTCTGATCAGCGCATAACCGGCTGTATCCAGTCCTGCATAACGGTAAGCGAACATCGCTCCAACCGGGTAGCCTTTCACGTACCCCACCGAGTTCAGGGTTTGTGGCCCATGATTCGTTTCCTGGTATACATCCAGCACCATGCTGGTATTGCGCGCCACTACGATACCAGTATTCCAGTTGAAGTTTCTGGTATGGACCCAATCCGCATTCAGCGCGAACTCGATACCATTGTTCTTAATGGTGGCCCTGTTGATCAGGGAAGGACTGGCGCCGATAGTAGGATCGATCTGAGCATCGGCTAACAGGTCGATACTTTTCTTCCTGTAATAATCGATAGAGCCCCTGATCTTATTTGAGAACTCATAATCCAGACCAACGTTGAAGCTGTTCGTTTGCTCCCATCGCAAACTGCTGTTGGCATAAGAAAACAACTTAAGGGAAGGGCTGGAGGGCGAAGTATAAGCATTCATCGCGGCTTCTGCAATCACCTGCGGCAAAGACATCTTGGCAACGTTACCGTTGAAGCCGTATGCAGTGCGAAGACGCATCATTTTAACCCAGTCCACATCTTTCATAAACTCCTCTCTGTCTATATTCCAGATCGCTCCCAGCGACCATAGAGGTTTATATTTATATTTCGGATTGGTGCCGAAAAGATTGGACTGGTCTATCCGGATACTACCGGATAAACTGTAGATATTCCTGAACGAATACACAAGATTGGTGTAACCTGAAATAAATCGATCCTCTGTGTATTGCTGATCAAACAGGCTTCCATATTGTCTTTCCCAGGGTGAACCCAGTTGAAAGATCCCCCTGATTGCGCCTGTATTGATGGAATACAGATCGAGGGGTTGGTGCTGCAGCGTTTCATCGTTATATCCGAAATAAGAGCCCAGGTTACTTTTGTTGATCAGGTTCCTCAGCTCCGCTCCCACTATTCCATTGAAGGTATGCTGACCAAACTTCTTGTTGTAATTCAATTGCGCCCTTGCAGTATAGCTGGATGTGGTCCCTGATTGTTCACGAAGAAAACCGCCCTTTGGAACATTGTATTTAAGCGTTCCATCGGTATTACGTGTTACATAACTGTTCACATAATCCCTTGCAACGGAAGACAATTCTGTGGCAAAATAACGGCCGTTTGAACGGGAAGTTTCATAAATTCCTCCAAACATCAGATCGAAGCCAGCACCGATGGTGTAATTGAAATTAGCTATGAATTTATTGTTGACAGTATGGTTCTTATTACTGATCTCATTCACATCCACCAACGGATAATACAGGTTATCGGCCAATCCCTGCGACAGCATTACATTGTTCAGGTAAGGAGAGATGCCTCCTGCCCAGATAAAAGAAGGATTGCCGCTCACATCCCTAAAATGTTCAAAAGGCGCAATGCTGTTGATGCCCGGTACAGGCGATGTATTAACGTTATCCTCCTGGTAATCCGTGGTCAGTTCAAGGGATAATTTCCTGGAGAATTTTAAGGTGCTTCGGGCGGAGAGCAACAACCTGTCGTTCGCATTCCTGATCTGTGAGAGCTTGTTGCCGGTATAGTTTGCGGTGATATAATAAAGAGCATTGGCGTTACCTCCTGATACATTGAAGTTGTAGGTTTGCGTAAAGGCAGGACGGAGGAACAATTCTTTATAATCACCGGTATTATCGTATTGCTCCATTTCTGCGAATGCATTGGCAGCCTGTTCAGGTGTAATGATCTTAGCTGCCTGTTGCGCCAAAATATAAAATGCTTTTGAACGATTTACTCCACCTGTTCCCGGAGCAGACATCTGTGCCCATGAATTGGCATTGACGCTGGTTGCCAGTGTTGCTTTCTGATAGTTGGTAACGATAGCCGATGCGTCATCCGCCCATCTGTACCTACTGTAATTCTCTTCAGGCGTGATGGCTCCTGTTACGCGGAAAGCGAACCGGGGCTTACCCTGGACGGCTTGCTTCCTTTCAATAACGATCACACCGTTGGATGCCCTTACACCATAAACCGTAGCGGCTGCTGCATCTTTCAGGATCGTAACAGATTTGATTTCGTTGGGATCGATCATGTTCAGCGTGAGCTCTGTAGGATAGCCATCCACCACGATCAACGGGTTCTGATTGGCAGACATAGTGGAGATACCGCGGATATTGAACAAGGGCCTGGAAGACGCACCTCCATTGCTGACAAAGTTCACATCATTGTTGATCATCAGGCCAGGCAACCTGTTCACCAGCCCGTCCAGGAAATTGGTGCTGACCCTAGACTCAAATTCTTTCGTACTGATCCTGGAAATGGCGCCGGTACTATGCTCCGGACGGATACGCTGGTAACCGGTATTCACTTCCACTACTATCTCGTTCAGATTGACCACATCACGCTGCATCACTACAACCAGTGTGCCCCGGTTGATGGCCTCGCTGTTCACGGTGATCCTGCGCGTTTCAAAACCAACAAACGAAACAAGCAGTACATCACCTGCCTGGAGAGTGAGATTCACGAATCCCTTTGCATCTGTCATCCCCGAGCTTTTGTTGCTTTGTACAACAACTGTTGCGCCGGGAAGCGGTTTACCAGCGGAATCTGTGATCTGTATCTTTATGGGGGGAGGATATAGCACCAGTTCGCTTATTGGTTTACCTGAAGGTTGAAGCAGATGTGCTCCATCAATTGGAGACGGGTAGATATTGATCGTTTTACTGCTGATCGAATACTTCAATTGCTGGTTCCGGAAAACGAGATCCAGGAATTCAGTGAGCGGCATATTATTCGCTTTCACCGTTACAGGCTTTGCATTGGTCAGTGCATCTTCCTTGTAAAGAAAAAAGTAACCGGTTTGTTTTTTCACAACAGCAATCACCTCTTCCAGCGAAACATTCTTGCCGGTGAATGTGACTTGCTGAGACAAACCTTTGGCCGCAACATTGAGGAAAGCGGCTGTAAGAAGAAATACGGTTAGCTTCATTACTAACAGGGTTTTGGTAATGCCCCTTTTCAGCCTGGAAGCTGTAGGGAAGCTGGCAATCTGAGAGCATGCCAGCGACGAACAAAATTTCATAACTTTGTTTGGTTTGGGTGATGTAATAAGCAGTCCTATCAGGCTTCTATTTTACTATTACCCTGAACATCCTGCCGGGAGTGGTCTCAAGCACTTCCGGTTTTTGTTTGGGTAATGGGTATAGGGATTTTACATAAAAAGATTTATTTTTTTTCTGTGATGATCAGTTTTCTTCCTTCCAGTTTCGTCTGTAACCCATATTGTTGTAAGAACTCCATCAGGTTATTCAACTGAACCCCACGGTCCATTTCTCCTTTTAATTTGAAACCGGGAATGGAACCAGTAAAGTGCACTTCGATATCGTACCACCTTTCAACATCTTTCATGATGGATTGAAAGCTTCTTCCGTTAAAATCAAGAATTCCATTCTTCCATGCGAGTACGCGGGAAATTTCGATACTGGCAATGCTTCCATCCACGAAAGTTTGTCCGGGCTTGAGAATAGCTGTTTCTTCTTTTCTATTCTCGGTTGATACTTTTATACTCCCGCTGACCAATGTTGATCTGATACCTTCTTCATCTTTGTAGGCATTGATATTGAAACTGGTGCCCAGTACTTCAACCAGGGATTCCCCATCTATATCAACCAGAAAGGGTTTGCTTTGATCCCGCGCTACTTCAAAATAGGCTTCACCTGTGATCTTTACCTTTCGTTCTTTGCCAATGAATGCCACAGGAAAAGTGATGGAGCTGGCAGCGTTCAGCCAAACCCTGGACCCATCGGGCAGTGTGAGCTGGTACAGTCCGCCTTTCGGCGTCCTCATGGTATTCAGCATTTCGGACCGCGACTTACCTGTAAGGTCATACGCAATTTGTCCGTTTGCCAGTTTCACCACACGGGCATTACCCTGATTGGCAAGTGTTCCGTTATTGGCGCTGTCGAGAATGATTTCCGTGCCATCGGCAAGGGTCAGTACAGCGCGGTCACCACCGGGTTGAATGTTGGATGGGTTATTGCCGGATAAGGTTTGAGGTTCTTGTGCGGCCTGCTTATCAACAACCAGGTAATAAACGAAGGCGGCACCCAGGAGCAGCGCCACAGCGGCTGCATAGCGGAGCCATCTACGTGGATGGCGATGTATGCTGCGAACCGGAGTACTTGTATCCGCCGGCACAGTTGATTTGGCCAATACTGTATTGGCCAGGTTGAGCTTTTGTTCAGCAGTAAAAAGTCCATGCTCCTCTTTTGTTTTCTGCCAGGCTTCCTTCATTGAAGGGGCCAACACATCCGGATCATGCTTTTCCAATAAGGCCATAAACTCCTGTCTCTCTGATTCGGAGGCAGTTTTGGCCAGCCATCGTTCGTATAAATAAATTAGCCTTTCTTGCATTGGAACAGCGCAGTTTATTATACGGACAACCAAATAAAAAGATCGGGGGTAAAGGGGAGAGGATTTTTTAAAAAATTATTTTACCCAAAGCAATAGTAACAGTGCGCTCATGCGGTCCATCAAATATTTTCCGATGAATTGATGGGCATGTTGGAGATAGGTCTTCACCGTTTCTTTGGAGATGGTCATTTCCTCCGCCACCTGCTGATAGGTGAGCTTTTCCCTCCTGCTCAAGATCCAGGCCTTCTTCTGCTGCGGCGGGAGTTTCTCTATGGCTTCTTCAATAATGGACAATTGCAGTTCCCGTTTCAGGTGATCTTCCTCGGGCCCGGAAACCTGCTTCCATTGCTGGTATTCCTGGTGCCGCTGAAAATCACGCATCATTTTTTTGAAGGCATTCAATGCCTGGTTGCGGGATACAACATACAGGTAAGTCCTGAAATTACGCACTTCACGCAACGATTCCCGGGTCAGCCATATCTGGAAGAACACGTCCTGCACCAACTCTTCTGTAGCCTCTTTGGATTCGATATGTTTATAGATATATGTATACAGCAAGCCTGAATAGCGCATCACCAGTTCGCGGAATGCGCCTTCGTCGCCACCGGCAACCAGCCTCAGCAATTCTTCCTGCTCATATGATTGTTCTTCTGTCAATTATTTAACAGTCAGTAATTTAAACCTTAAAAATCCTCAATAATAATAAAGGTAAGGTGAACTCAAAGGAAGGTAAAAAGGAATTTAAAGATACGGCATGGCTTTTATACATTTATAGTATAATAGTGATCATGTAAAACTTTCCCATGAAATACTTCAAGCCAGTGATTATTCTTTTCGTTGTATGCATCTGTCTTTCCTGCGATAAGGACCGTGACAAATCTTCCCGTATTCTCGTTTTCTCGAAAACAGCCGGGTTCAGGCACAGTTCCATTCCCCAGGGGAGAACAGCGATCCTGGAATTAGGCAGGGAAAACGGGTTCAAGGTAGATACAACGGAAAATTCATCGCAGTTCAATATCGCGAACCTGAAAAGATATGCAGCTGTAGTATTTCTGAACACAACAGGTGATGTTTTGAATGCAGAACAACAAAGGTATTTCGAGGAATATATTCGTGGAGGCGGTGGCTACGCTGGTGTACACTCCGCTTCAGATACGGAGTACGACTGGCCCTGGTACGGCAAACTGGTGGGCGCTTATTTCGCCAGCCATCCTAAGCAGCAGGAAGCGAAACTGCAGGTAGTTGACCAAGAACATCTTTCCACAAAACATCTTCCTGCAGAATGGAACAGAAAAGATGAGTGGTATAATTTCAAAAATATCAATCCGGCAACTACTGTACTTATCACTATCGATGAACATTCCTATACCGGCGGAACTAACGGAGACCAACACCCTATGAGCTGGTTCCATTCGTATGACGGAGGCCGGGCCTGGTATACCGCATTAGGCCATACAGAAGATTCCTATACGGAGCAGGCATTTTTGAATCACCTGTTGGGGGGCATTCAATATGCGATGGGGAAAGCGGAAAACTAGCCTTTATGATTTTCTGAATACGCCATCGGAGAGTGGATCATTTTATACACAGATACCTGCGCAATAATTAGGCGGGTATTTTTTGAAAGGGAAAAGGACAACTGACATGCTGCAGTTCGTCCTTTTTATTGAATTTGCTATTGCTGTTCTTTCTGTTACGTATTTAGAAATTAAATCCCGAGTAAGATGTCAGGGTCATGCCCGTACCAGCATTTTCTACCACTTTTTTCCCATCCACAAATATTTCGGTGGTCAATTTAGAGTTGGTATTATTACCCATTCCGTTACCAGCCACACTGCCTCTGATAACTCCGGACGGTATATCGATTTCATTACTTTCCCAGGCATTGCCAGTAACCGAAGTCAGTGTTGTGGTCTTGTCATCGAAACCATAAATGACAGTACCGATACTACCATCGGTGACGGTCACTTTGTATTTGATCTTCTTCCCGCGGCCACCACCGGGATCGGGATCGGAATCCTTGTCTTTTGAACAGGACATCAACGTGAATGCACTCAGCAATAAGGTGCCCAGTAATAATCTTTTTACATGCTTCATAGCGGTGAATTTAATTTACTCGCCTACTCTTCAACCAGTTTTCGGCTTCCCTGGTATTGATCAGAAGCCAAAATTATCCCAGGGAGGCAGGCCCTCCAATACCATACAATCGGGTTTTTAGACCTCCTGAATTTAGGTACTTTCTCCCGGGAGAAAGAGGATCAGGTATTCAGAGTAACCGCTCTTTCACCAGCAGCATCAACAGTTCGGTGGTGTTCTTCACTTCGAATTTTTGCAGAAGGTTTTTACGGTAGGTATCGATAGTGAATGGACTCAAATGAAGTTCATTGGCGATAACGGTGGTGGTCTTTCCTGCGGCCAGCAATTGTAATACCTGTTTTTCCCTTTTTGTAATGGAAGGTAGTTGCCTGGGATTTTTACCGCCGGGCCTTGTCAGTAACTTTTTCGTTTCAGAACTGAATACCACTTCGCCGTATTGTGCTTCCTGTATACATTCCAGCAATTCATCCGCCGGTGCGCTTTTCAGCATATAGCCGGAAGCCCCATTCTCCAGCAATTGCAGGATGATACTGCGTTCGGCATGATTGCTCAATCCCAGTACAATAGTATCCGGGGAGATCCCTTTGATTTGTTTGCAAAGGTCAACCCCACTCATATCAGGCAGGGTAACATCAAGCAAAACCAGGTCCACAGCGTGGCCGGCAAGAAAGTTCATGAAACCGGCGCCGTTGGTAAAACTGATGATCTGATCAAAAGCAAGGTTTTCTTTCAATAATGCTTTCAATCCTTCGATCACGATGGGATGATCGTCTATGATAGCCAGGGTCTTTTTGATATCAGACATGCAATTCAATGTTAATGGTTGTTCCTTCCGCCGGTACAGATTCAATATCGATATTTCCATTCAGGTATTTAATGCGGTTCCTGATATTACGGAAACCGATGCCTTCAGCATCTCCAATGGTATGCAGATCAAAACCCTGTCCGTTATCCTCAACGGTAATAAAGAAGGTATTTCCGTTCTGACTGCATTGCACAATGATCTTTGAAGCATTCGCATGCCGGACGGCATTGGACAGGAGTTCCTGAACGATGCGATAAATATTGGCCTGAACATTCAAAGGGATAGTCGGTTGTATGCCGAAAGCATGGAACTCGATGCTGGTATTATCGTTCATCAATGATTCGCAGAGATCCCGCAAAGCTGTATCCAGTCCCGCTTTTTGCAGGTTCTCCGGCATCATGTTCCTTGCGATGCGGCGGAGTTCGTTGATGGAATCTTCCAATTGCAGGATCACTTCATTCAGTTGCGGTGCTTTTTCCTTCTTTTGCTGCCCGGATAATTTTATTTTGATACCTGCGAGCGCGCCGCCCAATCCATCATGCAGATCGCGCGCAAGGCGCTGTCTTTCCTGTTCCTCTCCTTCCAGCATGGCGTTGGCAAGCATCAGTTCCTGCTGTTGCTGCATTTCTTTCCATTGCAGTTTCGTTTGTTTCCTTTTGTTGCGGTAAAAGAGAATAAGGAATAAAGTGGCGAGCAGGAAAAGGGATGCAGCCACACCGAGCAACCAGTTCAACAATTGCTGGTTCTTATGTTCCAATGCAGCTTCCTGCCTTTCTGCCTGCAACTGTATGATCTTTTTTTCGTTGGTCACGAAATGGTAACGCGCTTCGTTATCGGCAATTTGCTTTGCGAGGTTCTCTTTATAAACAGTGTCTTGTAGTGCGCTGTATTTCGTTACCCATTCATATGCTTTCGAAATATTGCCCATAGCTTCATAAACCCTGGCCATTTCTTTGTAATGCATCACCCTGTTATCGTCGAATTCGTAGGGAGTTATTCTCATCACTTTCTGAAGGGAAGCCAGTGCCTGCTTGTAATGCCCCATCATAAACCAGGTTTTGTATTCCTGATACAATGCCTCACTCAGGGAATATTGCCTGTTCAGTTTTTCAGCCAGTTTTATTCCATCACCGATCACTCGCAGGGCTTTTTCGGGATAATTTATTTTTCTGAAATAAATAGCTTCCGTGATAGCGAGATCGATATTTCGATCAGAATAGGGGAAGGGTTTCAAAAGTGATCTGATCCTTTCCAGGAGTGGCTTTGCATCCTTCAGGCTATCCATAAGACAGAAGTTCCTGGCTGCGTGAAGTAAAGTCATAACTTCATCTTTCAGTGCAGGCTTGCTTTTCTTAAAGTAGTCAAGCGCCTTATTGAAATAATAGGCCGCCTTAGTGTGTAACAACTGGTTGGAGAAGACCATTCCAACATCTGAATAATAATTGCCTGCCAAAGCAGTGTCGCCGGACTTCTCCGCAAATGGGATTGCTTTCGTGAGCAATACATTGACCATTTCGGGTTCATTATCTTTTCTTTGCTGCAGCGCCCCGTAATTGCCCCAGCACCTTGACTGGAAACGGTAGCTTTCGGGGTTCGTGAAATTGCTGAACAGCTTTGCTGCTTCCTGATAATTCCGGATCGCCTTGTCATGATCGAGGCCGAAAAAATAAGCCCCCTTATGGAACAGGTATACCGCCTCCAGGTACTTGTTCTTCCCATTGTATTTCCGGCCCGCTTCCAGGTAATCCCAGGCTTTGGTGCTATCATAAGCAGACCAGTAATACGCCAGCAGATAACAGGCCCGGGCCCTGGTGCTATCCGAACCGGTGTTTTTTTGAATGTTGACGAGGCTATCAACATAAGCGCTGTCTATCACCTGGGACTGCAACAGGACGGGCACGACGGATAAAAACAAGCTGCTGTAAATAGCCAGGACTTTCATTGTTCAAATTTGACGAAAATTTGAATAGAAAGAATACCGATATTCAGGGTATTCAGCCATTGCAGATTTTATAATCTCACCGCCTTAACAACTCATCAGTTATTCTTCCCGAACCGGAAAAAAAATCCGTCAGTCGCAGGATATATCGAATATCCACACAGATCACCCGGTTGTACAAAGGTTCGTACTGGTAACTTCTGGTCATGGACTCCCAATTGCAATCGAAGACCAATCCAATGAGCTCTCCCCGGGCATTCAGCATGGGGCTGCCTGAGTTCCCTCCCGTTACATCGCCGTTAGTGATAAATGTAACCGGCATGTCCCTCCCGGAAGGATCAACGGACTGTTGCAATTCTTCCCATAATTTCAACAATTGTGGATGAAGTTGATAATCGTTACTCCTGGCCGATTGCGCAGGATATAGCTGTCGTCCTTTTTCGATCAATGAAGAGAACATCATCTGAAAAGGGAAATCAAACTGCTCATACTGCAGCTTTTCTATTTTTCCATAAGAGAAACGTATCGTACGATCAGCATCGGGATAAACAGGGCCTTCATAGTGCTGCTGATTCAACAGATCGTACTTCCGCTGTAAAGATCGTATCTGCTTTGAGACCTGCTCTATGCTTCTGAACAATGCAAATTGTTGCTTCGATACAGCCTCTGCCAATAAGAACAACGGATCCTCTTTGATCTGGGTTACAGGATTTTCCAGCCACCTGAAAAGTTTGTCGCTGCCAGCAAATACGGAGCTCCTGTACAAATTGCCGAGATATCCTTCAACAGTAAAACCTGGTTTGCCTGCTGCTGCCAGTAAGGGTCCGGGCCAGTATTTACGATCTGTACTGTCCATATAGATTTTCAGCACAGCTTCCGCTATTTTCCTGTCCGTTGCAAGATCGAAGGCATCATAGCTTAACCGGATATTGTTCTTTAGATTCCTGAGTGTTTCCTTATTACCGGTAACACCGGGCCTCATGTTCATGAATGCCCGGCCAAATCCATTTACAAAACCGAGCGTACTCCAGCTTTCCAGGAATACTTCCGACAAATACTGGAGCGCTTTTCTATCTTCAGCCGCTTTCTCATATAAGATATCCAGAGAATCACTCAGGCTTCCCGCCCAGGATAATTCTATCGATTTCTTTTTATTATACAGGTCCAGTTTTCCGGACCATTCCTGAAACCCTACAGCATCTTTGTATTGATTGGCCGAACCTGCATAACCTGCCGCATAGAGAAGCCTGATACGGTCATCCAGCTTCATGGCTTCATCCAGGATAGCGAGCCGTTGCTGACGGACAGCAATAATGGGCGGAACCATCACTGTCATCTTCTCTTTTACTTCGGCAGCTGGTGCATAACGGCTGGAATTGAACGGGTACCCCATTGACATAGCGAGGTCCCCTTCACTGTATCCTGCTGATGATACCTTGATATGATGTTTCACTTTGAGCGGAACATTTGTTGGAGCATAAGGCGCGGGCTTACCTGAGGCTCTGGCATAGATCCTGAAGACCGCAAAATCAGCGCTCTGTCTCGGCCACTTCCAGTTATCCGTTTCGCCTCCGAATTTTGCCACAGATTTAGGGGCAAGTCCCACCAGGCGAATATCATCGAATTTTTCCTGCACGTACAAAACATGCAGTTTATTATTGAAATACGATCTGAACAAAAGGTTCATACCCGGGAACAGGCGCTGATAGCGGTTATTCAGGAAGGTTATGGCTGCTTTTGAAATGTCCTTTTCTCCTGCCCCTGCCCATTTTGAAGGATCGGCCAGTAAGGCTTTCATTTCATCACTTATGTCGAGAACTTTTCGGTTGATGGTAACAAAAAGCCCGCTGACTGGCAACTCCTGTTTCGTATCAGCGGCCCAGAATCCCAGCTTGAAAATATCGCGCTGTGCTGAGCTGTGCTGCCTGATCGCATCATAGGAGCAATGATAATTGGTAAGCACGAGGCCGTTTTCTGAAAGAACCGACCCGGTACAACCGGAGCCGAACATGACAACGGAAGCGGCAAGCCCATCAGGATCCATGCCAGACAATTGTTCAACAGGTATCGTCAATCCCATTTCCTTCAATTGTTGCGCATTGTATTTTTTCAACAATGGCAGCAACCACATTCCTTCATCAGCCTTAGCCACCCTTGTCAACCCCGAGAAAAAAAGTGCTGCTATTAAAATGATCGTCTGCTTCATCGCTACTGCTCTATTTTTCATATTACTTTCTGAATATCGATTCCAGCATTTTCTCCAGCTCTTCTCCGCGAATGCTCTCTGCTATGATCTTCCCGTCCGGTCCAATCAACCAGATTGCAGGCAGGCCATCGATCCCATATTCCTGCGCAACCTTTGATCTTTTACCACCGGTAAGATCTGAAGCATTGTTCCAGAGTATACCATCCTTTTCGATGGCTTTTTGCCAGGCTGGCAGTTCATGGTCCAGCGAGAATGAAATTATCTCCAATCCTTTCGGATGAAATTTTTTATAAATAGCCAGCGTATGTTTGTTTTCCTCACGGCAAGGCACACACCAGGATGCCCAGAAATCCAGCAAAACATATTTTCCACGGAAGGAAGACAATTGAATGGGTGTTTTGCCATCCTGCGTAACCACTTTGAAGTCCGGCGCAACGGCTCCAGGGGCCACTCTTCTCAGTACATCGGCCCTTGCTTTCATTTCCTTGTAATAAGGATGGCCATGCAATTTCTTATCGAATTGTTGCAAGACTGTGTCGATCTGGTAGTGCTTCATCATGGGAAGCGGCACCCGGGCCATGTACAATGCCACCACACTGGACCTGTTGGCAACTATGAAAGAATCGGTAAAGTGCTTTTGGCTGGTATTCAGGTCTTCGAATAATTGTGTCCGTTCTTCATCGGACAATCCGGTCTTCTGAAAAATACTATTTTGCTGTTTACTCAATTTCTGCTGAAACATTTGGTATTCATTCCAGCGTTTATTTTCAGTACTTCCTTCAACAGTTGCCAGGTAAAATTTCCCACTTAAACCGGCAATATGAACGGTACCGGGCTCTGCAATGAAATTGCAAAAATCGTGAGTCCCTTTCACCCTTATTTCCAAAACGAATCCATTGTATTGGGCCGGGATCTTTACTTTGAAATGTCCATTCACATTAACAGCAGCGGCTGTTATCGAATCCGATTCAAATTCGCCTGTTCTTTGAATGACCATTACTTCAGCCGGCGCCTTGAGCATTTTAATTTCACCTTCGAGGGTACAATACTTGCCCTTTCCTGCCGCCATCACCGAACCAGTGGAGAGCAACAGGATCATTAACCATGACTTCAACATGTAGGATTATTTATTTTAGTTTGTAATTCATTGCAGTGATTTTTCCGAAGCCGTCATATTCTTTTATCGATCCGAATACACCGCTTACTTCATTGATATCTATCTGCAACAGTTTTCCTTTCTTTTCTGCTGCATCGTAAAGGGCCACCATCAGGAGACGGCCATCATTGGGATGATTCCTCCATTTGAATACATTCATGCAGGTTACCTGATATCCCGGGAAACTACCGCCAACGTCCAGACGAAGAACTGAACTTTTATCACCTGCATAGTTATTCTGATAAATATGTGTAGCATCTGCATGAAAGAAAATATTGCCCCGGTTGCCGAAGGCGAAGAAGGTGGAAGCAGCCATCCCCTGGGCAGCGCCGATATCGATCCTTTCCAGTGCGCGGTTTCCATCATCCCAGTTATTGAATTTCGAAACGAAGAGTTCCCTGGACGAAGGCGCTCCTGCATCCTGCATGAGGCAGAACCACCTGTTATCGAATCCATGTTCTGCATAAACCATCTCTTTACCTATATTTCTCATATCGAACGCAGCATTGGGCCCGGGCGCAGCAAACTGCTTCACCTTCCTTTCGTAATCGATATAGAGGAAACGTTTGTTTTTGGTATCGTAAAAAACACCGTAATAGGTGAAGTATAAATTGGAGCTGGCTAAGAACGGTGCAGCCGTATAATCTTCCCCAAAACATTTGACGCCGTAAGGATAAAACTTGTATACATCGGGCTGGGAAGCAAAATACAGGTCGCCCTTGTTCACCAGCATCTCGTTATATGACCAGGACGCATAAGCGTCGTAACGGATATCCGGAGCTGCGGGCGGCATCACAAACATCCCACTGTAAGGGTTCATGGTGCGAAGATCATTATTACTGACCCGGTATCCTCCTTGATCACCTTTTGTAAAAACTTCCACCCATCGATCTTCCAAATAAAAGAGGCCAGCGCCCTCTCCTTCTATTCTTTTACCATTCGTCAGGGAGAAAACATTCTCCTGAACATAATCGGTAGACGAAGGAACAGCAGGTGTAAACCGATTGTTCACCACGATACTGATATCCGAGGAAGTTCCATCTCCATGCAATACCATCCATCCGGGAGAAGCGAAGGAACTCACAGTAAGCTGACGCTTCAGTAATTGTGTGATCCCGCCGTTATTGTTATCCTTCGTGTACAGCACCAGGATATAGCTTCCCGGTTTTTCGGTAATCTTGTAATTCAATTGACGTTCTGTTCCGATCTTCACATCATAATAGCCGCCCGTGGAAGGGTCCACAGCAAAGCTCTCCTGTTTCAGGAACCATTCGTAGCTCAACCCATTCTCCGAAATGCCATTGGCAAGCGAAGGCTCCACCATCAATTGTTCATTTTGTTTAAGCGTGAAGGAGGTTGATACACTGGTGGAATCGATAAAATAATCCGTTTGTTTTCCATACGAATAATTCCCTTCATCCTTCACGCAGGCCGTTAACAGCAATATGCAAAAGGCAATCAGAATGCCGCAATATTTTGGTTTCATTATTTTCTTATTGAATCGTTATAAGATAACAGGTTCCCTATCCCAATCCTCCAACACCTGTATACACGGGGAACTCAACAGCGCCCAACTCATCGGTAAGTGGACTGTTCCCCGGTATGGCATTACGATCGAACAAAGCTTTACGGACAACGGAATTGTAATACGCCAGCAAGGTCAGGTTCATCGGGTCCGGCAGTTCCGTGATATTGCAGGCTTTCAAGATGAAGGCATAACGGGTAGGGGTAAACTCACCAAAGGCGGACTTGTAATTGGACTTGTCCCATATATCAGGTTTCAGGAACATATCGCCCCAAATGAAAACAGCTTTTTTGTATCGTTCATATCCTGGTTTGAAATACTGGTTTTCGGTCACTTCAATCTCGAGGCGCACAGACTTATCTTTCAAACCATTCTTGTAGATGATCACCGGCACTCTCACGGAAAATGAATCGGCCGGCATTTTTCTTCCTTCGATCCTGAAATGCGTTCCTTCAACAGCAGTGGTTTTGTCTGTATTGATCTTGATGCCGATCTCCCGGTCAAAGGAAGCAGCATTGCCCATGATACAGGCTTTGAACCAGAGGGTATCATGATCTCCCACATCCGGTTTTGCGGGAAAAGAATAAATGATGGAATCCCGCAGCGCCACTGAACCTGATCCGGGTATCTGAAAGAACAGGCCGGGATCTGGTTCGTAACCCTGGATATCCTTGGAGGAACAGCCCGCAAATGCCACAAGGGCAAGTGGGAAAATCATATATCGAATGATCAGTTTCATAACAGTTGAATTTCGTTTACTAAAAAAGTTTCTGCCTCATTGCCCGAATTCGATCTCGTTTTCAGGTTTTGGCAATACATACTCTTTATCGGTTACAGTCTGGTAGCCATCCGGGAAATTTGCCAGCTTATTGCGCTTGCAATAGTAGAACAACTGTCCTTCGCCCTGGAATTCCTTCCTGTACTCCTTGAGTATTTCCGCTGTTATCTCTGTATTGGGCAATGAATGATCCAGATCTACAGTAATGCCGCGATGCCGGCGCACTTCATTCAGCAGTTCGATCGCTTCTTCATTATTCACGCCAATCAAACATTCCGCGGCTATATAATTCATTTCGGATCTTCTGAACAGCGGGACCATACCCGCATAAGCAGGTTTATAATTGTCGGGTTGGTAATATTTATAGAGGACATAATCCCAGCCGGAAAGTCTTGAAGTAAAGAGCAGCCGGTAGTCATTGGCGCCGATGGAATTCTTCTCAAACATTTCCTCGTAATAGTAGGAGCCCCTGAAGAGCAGGTTATTGGGCAATGCCGCCATGAACCAGGTATTGGAAATATTTTTCAGGTCATGAACATTCAGTGCAAAGAGGTTCTCTGTGGAGAAGGTATAGTCTTTATCGCGCTCACTGGTTGCGGAAATATCCGCGGATTGGATCCAGGGGAAGAGGCGGTCGGCATCCTGCATTACTTCCCTCGCTTTCGCAAGTGCTTCCACTTTTTTCCCGGACCAGAGATAAGCCCTTGCAGCAATGGCTTTGCACGCATAATAATTCAATCGCTGGTGCCGGTTATTCATGAATTCATCCTGGCTATAGATATATTTATTGCCGGATTTGATGGGATCATCTTTCAACAGTTCCGCTGCTGCAGCAGCATCCTGCAGGATCAGACCGATCACTTCATTGCCATTGGAAGAACCGATCACTTTGGTGGAAAGTGTTTTGATATAGGGAATGGCTTTCAATGCAAGATCGGAGGATGCGAAGAGACGCAGCAGGTCTAAATGCAGGAAGGCGCGGATCGCCAGCGCTTCGCCTTTGATGATCTCATAATTGCCATTGGTGAAGATGCTTTTATCGCTGTCAATATTGTCGAGTATATTATTCACATTGGCCAGCACATTGTACATGCCGGACCAGATGCCATCGATCTTCGATCTCACCGATGCAACGGCGGTATAGTTCCATCGCGCCACATCGTTGTATACAGCATTATTGTAGGTATCGTATTGTTGCGCCGCGGCATCCACAAACCCGAAAGTCAGTTCGCGTGCATACAACTGCTGGTTCTTCATCAGCGTGTAGCAGCCGATCAGCGCATCCCTGTAGCCCTGCTCGGTTCGCAGCAATACATCAGATTTGATGCTGATCTTCGGCTGCACATCCATCCATTTTTTGCAGGACGACAGTGTCAGCAGAAATATTACCGCCACCGAAAGTATATAGCATAGCTTTTTCATGCTTTTCCTTTTATTCATTATTAAAAATTAGCCATCACCGTTAGTGTGCAATAGCGTGCAAAGGGATAGGCAGTACCTCTTTCGATACGAACAGTGGAAAGCCTGAGAATATCGTTCATGTTCATCAGCACCTGCAGCCTTTGCATTTTCAGTTTTTGTACAAACGCATGACGATAGAAATCGTAACCGATGTTCACCGAGGATATCTCCAGTTCACTCAGGTCCTGCACAAACCTGGAGGTAGCCAGGGTAAGGGTATTGACGGTTCCGATACTTTTGAAGAGCACATTATCGCCCGGCTTCTTCCAGGAATCATAATAAGCCCGCTTGTCTACATTGTAATTAAGTTGTGCGTTCTCTACCTTATCAACGAGGGTTTGATTATAGATCTGTCCACCCATCCTGTACCTCGCAATCACCCCGATGCTGAATCCTTTTACTTCGAAGTTCAGTCCGGCAGTGCCCATCAGCTTTGGCTGGTTCACGCCGGCCACCACTTTGTCAAGCGGGTCCCATTGATCCGTGAAAGAGCCATCTCGTTTTACGAAGATCTCTTTGCCGGTAGCCGGATCTATGCCACGGCTGGGTACCGCCCAGATAGCTTCCAGCGACTGTCCTTCCTGGAAGCGGACAAGCGGTTTATTGGATTCTTCGGATAGTTTATCCTGCTCTTCCGTGAGGGACTTGAGCGAGTTGGATATCTTCACGATCCTGTTGCGGTTGGTGATCCCCGTTACAAACAAGTTGAGCGATTGGCGGTTCCGGTTATTGACGAACATTCTATAGCTCACCCTGAACTCCAGACCGGTATTGGTGATCTGCCCGAGATTGGCTTTATAGGAACTGAACCCGAGAGAAGGAGGAATGGTGATATCTGTCAGCAGGTTGGTGGTGATCGCTTTGTAAAGATCAACCCTGATATTGAGCTTGTTTTGAATACTGGCGTCTATGCCCACATTATAATCGAGTTTTTGCTGCCATTTCAATTCAGGGTTCCAGAGCCCGTTTAGATAAACGCCGGGTAAGCCCTGGTAAGAATCATCCACAAAATAATTATACAATAACAGCGCCTGGTAAGCATTGAAATTCTGCGAACCTGTATAACCTGCGGAGCCTCTCAGTTTCAGCATCGTGATCTGAGGGATTTTTTGAAAGAATTTCTCGTGATGGAGATTCCAGCCTGCGCCTACCGAATAGAAACTACCCCAACGGTTAGCCGAACCGAACTGAGAAGAAGAACTTGTTCTCAGGGAGAAATCAGCGAAGTATCGGTTATCGTATGAATAGCTTCCGATGGCCAGTACGCCCAATTCGCGACTGATGGATTCCGCACCTGTTGGCTTGGCATTCTCTGCATATTGTTTGGCGAAAAGAATATTATCCATCCTGTCGTTCGGAAATCCAATAGCGGAATAGAGGAAACTTTCGCTTTTATCTTCCCTGATATTTCCGCCCAGGTTCGCAAACACGCTGTGCTTGCCCCAGCTGCCGGAATAATTCAGGTTCAGGTCGCCACTCACCATCGATGCTTTTCCATTTCCTTTATTGTAGGACCCTTTGCGGAACATATTCTCGCCAATGAGACCGATAAAACTTGTATGATTACCCGGCAGGAATTCATCTGATCCATTGACGGTATTGGCAAATCCGAACCTGCCAACCAGTTTAAGGCTCTTCGATATAAAATATTCCAGGTAGGTATTATTGGTGAGGTCAGTGTAATTGGTGGTGGATGTAGTATTCAACATCGCGTTGAAGAGCGGGTTGTACACGGGCTCGGTGAGAACGGGGCCGATTCCCAGGAATTTTATTACGGAGCCATCTTCGTTATAAGGTCTCCAATATGGGTTCAGGCGGGCGTATTCGCTGAATTCACCATAAGGAGAATTGGCGGTTTTGATCCCGGTATATTGAAGCAGGTTCCTGAAAAGGATCTTCTTATAGCGATAGGTCAATTGAAAGGCGCCGCCGATCGTTTTCCTTTCACTGCCCTTCATAACACCCTGTGTATTGTTCATGAAAAGAGTAAGACCTGTTCTGAGCCTGTCGTCCCCTACTTCAAATCCAACTGTTTGTTTATGACTGAAGCCTATCCTGGTGGGTTGTGCAAGCCAATCGGTATTCACACCATTCTGCACTTCACGCAGGTTGGCATAATAAAGACTGTCGAATATCAGTGCGGCGGGTGGTTGTGGACGGTAGTAAGCGCCGAGTTCTTTTTCCAGCGTGATCTTTTCACGTGCGTTGGTGAGGTTATAGCTCGATAGGTCAGGTATTTCGATGCCATAAGTCCCGGTGTAATTGATCCTGAGCTCACCGGGTTTTACTTTCACTGTTTCGATCACGATAACGCCGTTGGCTGCGCGTGAGCCATACAATGCTTTGGCTGAAGCATCTTTCAAAATGGTAACGGACTCAATGCGGTTGATATCGAGATCATTCACTTTTTCGATGGTCATTTCAAAACCATCTACAATGAATAATGGCTGATTGGGATTGGTAGCGTATTGCCCTTTCACATCAGGGAATGAAGAAGTGCCCCTGATCTGCATTTCAAGCATTTTATTCGGATCGGACCCTGTTGCCAGGTTCTCAAAAATATTGAGGGCGGGGTCCATGCTTTTGAGGCTTTGAAAAATATTCCTGGAACCTGCCTGCATTAGTTCCTGCCTGCTGAATCGGACGGAAGCGCCGGTAAAGCTTTCAGCTTTCCGGTTGACGATACCTGTGATCACCACATCATTCATACGGGCTTCCTCCTGCTTCAGGCGGACCCTCAGGTAACGGTTGTTACCAACCTTTATTTCCTGGGTGGTGTAACCAACAAAGCTGATCACGAGAATATCATCCGGTAATGCATCGAGGGAGAATTGTCCTTTGCTGTCTGACTGGGTGGTCTTACCCGTTCGTTTCAGCATGATGGACGCCCCTTCCAGCAGCAATCCTTCCGCATCATAAACTGTTCCGTTGATGGTTGCAAATGTTTCTGTTGTCTGCAGGACTGAAGTTTCCCGGTTAGTGGCAGCACCTGATTTTCGGCTAAGAATGATATCCTTCCCGTTGATCCTGAACTGAAGCGGTTGTGACAGCATCACTTGCTGCAGGAAATCAGCAAGGGGCATATTGCTGGCAGTGATAGTAACGGTGTTAGACAACCGAAAAAGTTCATTTCTCCCGAAAACGGTATAGCCGGTTTGCCGTTTGACTTCGGTGAACAGTTTTTTAAGCGGCATATTGGCCGCGTTGATTGAGACAGTCTGGCCCGTACCTGCAGCAGCAGCATGCAGCATGGTTACGGTAAGCAGTAGCGTGGTTAATTTCATCACCAACAAAATTTTGATGAAGCCACCACCTTTGCCGGGGGCTTTGACGGATGGATTGCCATCTTCCCCCCGTACCTCGGTGGTCGGGGCAGTTTTTTTCATAATTTGCACTGGTTTTGGTTGATTGATTGGAAAAACAGACTCCTATTACATTCTGCCAAAGCTTCGGGTGTCGCCGGCCAGCGACACCTTTTTTATGGCATGATAAGCCGGGTTTTATTTCATGATCGTTAGTTTTCGTCCTTCTAATTTGTATTTCAGTTCTGCATCCTTGAAAGCGAGCAGGATATCACCCAGGGAATTATCGCGGCTCAGCTCTCCATAGAATTCGGTATCCGGAACGCCATCTTCATAAACGACCGTTACATCATACCATCGTTCCAGTTGTTTCATCACCTGGCGCAGTTTCATACCTTCAAAATTGAACCGGCCATTCTTCCAGGCCAGCACCTGTTCCATATCCACGGACCGGTCTACACTGATCTTAGATGTGGGATTTATTTTTCCATTGGCTGTCTGTGCCACTGTAGCCTGTTCACCGGGTTTTATTTTCACAGCGTTGTTATTTTGTGCAGCCTGTGCTTTCACAAGCAATGAGCCTTCCACCAAGGTTACTTTCACTTCTTTTTCACTGCTGTATCCATTTACATTAAAAGCGGTTCCCAGCACATCCAGCTGGAGGCCTGTTTCTGTGCTAACGATAAATCCCCTGCGGGGATCCTTCGCTACTTCCAGGTAAGCTTCGCCCTTCAGTTCCACCGCTCTGGTTTTCCCGGTGAAAGCAACAGGGTACCTGATAGAACTCATTGCATTCAACCAGACTTTCGAGCCATCGGGAAGCTGGATCCTGAATTGCCGGCCGGCAGGTGTTTCGAGCGTATTGTAAGCAGTTGCCCCCCTCGTCCCGGCGGTCTGTGAAGCGCTCCCATAGCGAAGTTCACCATCTTCCCATTGCAGATCGGTTGAATGCTCACTGGTTCTGAATCCATCGTTCACCGTATCGAGCAATACTTTTGTTCCATCCGAAAGGGTCAGCACAGCGCCTTGCTGCGGGGCTTTGATCTTGAACGCTTCTCCTATATTTTCTTTAGCGGTCAGGTTGGCCGTTTGTTCGGATATATTTTGCCAGATCAGCCATCCGCCGACAACCGCCAACAGGATGGCAGCAGCAGCCGTCCAACGGAAAAGCATACGGGATTTACTGGAAGGCTTTTGTTCTCCGGATATCGATTTTGTTACAATCGATGCAGGATCTTTCCGGTCGCTATTCAGAATATTTTGCAGGATGGCTTCATCATTGGCTGAAAGGGTGACCTTAACTGTTCCGGGCTGACGCTCCAGTAAGTCCATCAGGTAGGCTCTCAGCGTTCCGCTGTTCTCTTCCTTCAGCAATTCATTCAATTCATCCCACTCCTTTGTGGTCAATGAATTGCTTCTGAAAGCCTGTATGATATATGCAATACGGTCTTTATTCATATTGAATGATTGAAGGTTTAATAGCTAGTGGATAATAAGACCCGGCACAGGAGAGAACGTACCAATTACATTCTTTTAAAAAGGATATTGAGGATAACGAGTATATTGATAACGATACCGGCATCTCTTAAATAAGACCGGATCTCTTTGAGAGCAGTGGAAAGCGAATTTTTTACAGTGCTGATGCTGAGATCCAGTTCGGCTGCGATCATTGAAGGTTTCATTCCCTGCTCACGGCTCATGGAAAAGATCAACCGGCGTTGCGGAGAAAGCCGGTCAACGGCCAATTGTATCAGCCGGCGAAGTTCCTGTAAATCATATTCAAGGTCTGGTGTAATGGATTGTTGTACGGGAACTGTAGTGGCCGACTTCTGAAGCAGTTGCCTGTAAGTGATCTTCTTTCGCAGGAATCGCATTGTCTCGTTGGTGGCAATGGTAAAGATCCAGGCTTTGAAATTATTCAGTTCAGTCAATTCATCCCTGTTCAACCAAACGCGCAGGAATATTTCCTGCAGGATACCTTCTGCGGCCAACTCGTCTGCTGTAATGCGCCGGATATAGTTTTGCAACTGATCCGCATACCGTTTGTAAAGTTCATAGAACGCAGCCTGGTCACCCTCTGCAATGTTATGGAGGGTCAATTTTTCATCATATAGTGCGGCTTGCTGCAATACGGAGGTTTAGTGTAGTAAAGATGCTAAAAAAATCAATGCATCTCATGTGGACATTAACCGGCCCACAATTCCTTCGTATCCGGCCTCAAAAGCATTGATCATTAATTAGGGTTTACTGAGGAGCTGATCCAGTAATAGCCTCAGCTCAAAGGATGAGGCCCTGGGAGCATCGCCGTACAACATCTTCCCTGTTTTATCAAAGATCATGAAGCGGGGAATGCCTCCGATCCTATACATTTTTGAAAATGGACTGTTTGGACCGGCAAAGAGCTGAATGCTTCCCGGCGCTTTTTCCGCAACAAAGTTTTTCCAGTAATCCCGGAATTTTTCCGAATCCATGGAGATGCCCACGAAGGCCACGTTCTTGTTGCCATAATCGTGTTCGAGTTGTTTCAGCGAAGGGAACTCCGCAACGCAGGGCACACACCAGGTTGCCCATACATCCACCACTACAATTTTTCCTTTCAAGTCTTGAAGGGCAACAGTATTGCCTGCTGTATCAGGTAAGGCGAAGCCTTCAACGGCCCATTGCTGCAGGGGTAATCTGGAGGTGGTGATGGCCAGTCGCTCTTTGAATCGTTTTTGTTGGGCAGGGTTGATGATTGAGGGGCCGTACCGTTCTTTATATGATTGTAAGCCTTCTTGCGTTTTTAATTGTCGTAACGCATCTATCACAATCTCTGCCCGCAGAACCGGATGTTGAACATCTTCCAGTTGCTTTTCCATATCGAGTCCATAAGCAAAGGTTTTTCCCTGCAGGTTTTGTTTCAGATAGTACAGGGATTCCAGCAATTTCATGCCGAAGGGATGGGATTCAACACCTCCATTCTTTGTGAGGCTTTTAGTATCGATGGTTCGATAAAATGGGTGCAGATCAGTAGGTTCTTCTTTGGTGGCTTTGGCGAGTGTGAGATAACTGGTGGCTGCGAAAATGAGATCAAGGCGAATGACCTTTTGCAGTGAGCTGTCGAGGGAAGGGGCGCCAGTTGCGGGAATTAGCGGCTGGCTGTCCCATTCCTTCAGCCAGTTGTCGAGTTTGGCATTGAAATCCGGCATATTACTTCTCTCGGGTTGCTTCCTGGCGTGTTCACTCAATAATGGCCATATGCGATGGCGCCATTGCAAAAGGAATGCATTCACAGGTTCCGGAGACCGGATCGAAAATGCAGTATCATTCAATTCCAACTGCAATGTTTGTCCGGGTTGCAAATAGATCCTTTGTTTCCCTGTTACCTGGAATTCATCTCCTGCACCGAGATAATAATAACCGGATCTCTTTAATGGTATCTGGATTGTAAAGCGGGACTGTTTTGGATGCTGGCGGACCACTGCTGAAGTAACAGGTTGCAGACGGCCATACGTGGCCTGAAAGACCCTTGGCTTGCTTTGTTGAGTAGATGAAAAAGTACATTCAATTGTCGCGCTTTGACACCAGGCCTTCGAAGCGGGAACAAGGATCATTAAAAACAAAATAGCAAACGGAATAATCAAACGATGGAAATCCTTCATAGCAGCATTTTATACAAGCGATAGCGCCTGCAAGTGGAAAGACCCTGGCTGGCTGAAAACGTACCAACCGGTGGAAAGTTTTTTTGTATGGGCCACTATCAATACGTTATCATTACACATCAATATTTCAGTATTTCTACTGACACACGCATTGGATTAATTTGACTACATTTATTTCGTTAGTAAGGCTGATTCTCAATCCCCCTGTTACATTTCGCGTTCCGTAGCCCTTTTTTTCCATTGACAATATTAGTAGCACCATTCTAAACTATTGTCTATGCTGAAAGCACCGGAATTCAAAAAAACTGAGGTGAGGGATATCGTTATCCCACACCAGGTATCTGTTGATCCCCAATCAGGTGCTATTGCGCTGAAGGTTCAGGTGCCCCTGACGCCCGGGCGGAATGAACTCAATCCCGATCTTGAGTTGGTATACAGTTCAAACGGCAGGAATTCTGCATTTGGCACCGGCTGGGGGCTCAATGGTCTTTCTTCCGTTTCAATCAACATGAAGGATGGCTATCCTGATTACAATAAAGAGCAACGATATGCTTTTGGTGGGCAGGAACTGGTACCACTACTCCGGGAGCAGGATGGTGAATGGAAACAACGCATAGCAGACAATAGTACACATACCATTTATTACTACAGGCCAACCATCGACCCAACATTCCTGAGAGTGGAAAAATGGGTGAACAAGAATACAACGGACATCCATTGGCGTATCCGCAGCAAAACCAACAATCTCCTGATCCTTGGCGCAACATCTTCCACCCGTATCCAACATCCCCTGCATCCGGGACAAATTTTTCAATGGCTTATTGAGGCAGAGTACGACAACCTGGGAAATGCAGTGGAATATGAATATCAACAGGAAACACAAGAACAGGTCGATTTCAAATCCAGCTATGAACATCACCGATTGCCTTCTGGCAGTGGGCTGGCGCAACAATACATCAAGCGTATTCGCTACGGTAATCGCCTGGCGGTTTATCCCAATCAAAGCCCGCCAGCAGAACAACAATGGTTGTTTGAGATCGTGATGGATTACGGCGAACATGGCAATACGCCTTCCACGGCATACAACATCGTAAATGCATGGCCTGCCAGGCATGATCCTTTCTCTACCTACGCACCTGGCTTTGAACTCAGGACCTACCGGCTGTGCAGACGCATCCTGATGTTCCATCATATGGATGAACTGGGCGCCGGCCCTACACTAACAGGGAGTCTGCAACTCAATTATTCAGAAGGCCCCGATAAAGAAACAACTGTCAGCAGCATCCATTATACAGGTTATAAAAGAAACGGGAACAACTACTCTGAAAAAACAGTTCCGCCATTAGTGTTCGAATACTCGCAGGCATCCCCCGATTCCACTTTTCAACCCGCACGCATCAACAGTATTGAAAATGCGCCACTGGGTATCGGTTCCCTGAACCATAAATGGATGGACCTCTATGGAGAAGGATTGCCCGGCATCCTCTACGAGATGAACAATAGCTGGTATTACAAACCCAACCTGGGTAATGGCATACTGGGGCCACAGGTAACAGTAGTGCAGAAACCATCTGCCCCACTTGGCGCTTATACACTGAACGATTTTGACGGCGATGGCAATCCCGAACTGGTAGTGATGACAGGCCGCGAAGCAGGTTACTATTCATTCGACAGGGAAAAAGAAACCTGGAATGGATTTGTTCCCTTTTCTTCTTCTCCACAGATCGCGGATATGGGTGTACACTCCCAATTGATAGACCTTACAGGAGATGGCTTATCAGACTTTGTAACAGTGGAACAAGACCGTATCACCTATTATCCATCCAAAGGAAAAGAAGGATTTGCTGCACCGGTTCAGATTGCAAAGCCTGCCGTGGACGGCATTGGCATCGGCTTCATTCCTTCTCTCGATTATTTCCTCGCAGATATGACAGGTGATGGTTTGCCCGACCAGGTACGCATCCGGAACGGCAGAATAGAGTACTGGCCCAACCTGGGTTATGGCAGGTTTGGAGAAGGAATCGTGATGGAAAACTCACCACTAATCGAAAACGAATTTGAACTTGACGCATCGCGCATTCGACTGATCGATCTCAATGGCACCGGCACTTCCGACCTGCTGTATTTGGGCAAAGGAGAAATTCGCTACTGGATAAATATTGGTGGCAATAAATTCCTGCCAGGCAAAAGCATTTACGGTATCCCTGTGATTGATCAGTATGCCAATATCCAGGTGATAGATTTCCTGGCCAAAGGCACACCCTGCCTCGTATGGTCCACCTGCACACAATACGGAACAGCACCATTATATTACCTGGAATTGAACAAAGCATTGAAACCCCATTTGCTGCTGAATGTAAAGAACAGCATGGGACAAGAGATACAGGTAACTTACGGCTACTCGGGGCGTCATTATCTTCAGCATAACTGGATCACCAAACTGCCAGGACATACCATTGTGGTGGATGCTTTGACCACCATCGATCATACAGGCAATACCCGGTTTACCCAGCGATGGGAATACTACAACGGTTATTATGATGCAGACGAAAAATGCTTCAAAGGTTTCGGGCTGGTTGATCAGTACGACGCAGATATTTACCAGGGTACATCAGCAGGAATTCCCGAAACAGAATTTTCGGATCCTGTTTGTATTCGGACCTGGTACCACAACGGCGTGGCCGGTGATGAAAAAGAAAGGTCCACCCAATATTATAGCGGTCTTGCTTCAATTTACGCAGACTATGAGATCGAAAGCGCCATCCCGCCAATGAGCGCCATCGAATACAACTATGCATTAAAAGCTTTATCCGGTCAGGTTATCAGAACGGAAACCTATGGACTTGACCATTCCGGTCAAAGGAATGAATATCCTATCGGTATCGGACACACGAAATACTCGATCCGTCGATTGCAACCTGCCACTGCAGAAGAACTGGCGGCTTTTATCGTTTTCCCGCTGGAACAATTTGAATATACTTATGATGCCATTCCCACACACCCTCGCATCAACCATACCATAAACCTGGAAACAGATGCTTTTGGCACAGCTACGCATGTACTGAAACTGGCCTATGGCAATACCGATCCCGCTGCACTGCCTGAACAGCAGTCAACACTTGCCCAGTTGGGTGTCGCCAACATGCTGCATATCGAAACGGAAGAGCAATACATGCAAGGCATTCTACTGGAAGAAAAGCAATACGAACTAAATGGGATATTGCCTGCAACGCCAGGGCAACCTATAGCTTTCAAAGAATTATCTGATCAGGTAGAAGATATGCTTGCCTCTTCCCCGCTTTCCTTCGATGCCGCCTTTACCGGTGGCAGGCAGGCCCGGTTGATGCAGTGGGTAAAGAATTATTACTGGAATGCCGGACAAACCGCAGCGCTTCCTTTCGGAACTGCTGAACTGATGCCGCTATTACATCATAGTGAAACTGCCTGCTTCAACAACAGCTTCCTGGAAAATTCATTGGGAGATCGATACGATCCTTCCATGCCACTCGCAAACGGATATGTTTTCCATGATGCACATTGGTGGCACAAAGGAGATACTGCACAATACAGTCCTCCCAATGAATTCAATGTACTGGCAGCAGAAACACAGGCCGATACCACCAGCTACACCTATACCTACGATCCTTATTTCCTCAACCTTACAAGTCATACTGATCCATTGGGTAATACCACCACCGCGCAACTGGACTATCATTTCCTTGCACCGGAACGCATCACCGATATCAATAACAATGTATCGGAAGTGAGATACGATGCCCTGGGCATTATTGTGCTGGCTACCGTCCACGGCCAGATCCAGGGCAGCACGAATACAGTATTGCCGTATGGTAATCAAACACTGGACCAGTATGTTGAACAGGCAGGTTTTTCCTTCAATGATGTGATCAGCAACCCTGCACAATTCCTGCAGGGAATTTCCAGTTTTGTTTTCTATGAACTGGACAATATTCCCTTACGTACTGTTTCCCTCAGCAGGGAAGAATGGGTAAATGATGGCATGGGAAACGTTCAGAACAACAGCAGGTGTCAATCAGCTATCAGTTACCTCGATGGTTTTGGTCGAAATCTGCAAGACAAAACACTGGTAGAAGATGGACTGGCCATTTCAAGGGATGGCGCAGGAAATATTATCATGGCGGATGAGGAACCCGTACTGGCAGTAGCATCGCCACGCTGGCTGGTATCTGGCCACACCATCTACAACAACAAACAGGATGTGGTAAGGCAGTTTGAGCCCTATTATTCTCCTACTCCTGATTTTGAATCGGACGAGTTACTGGAAAGATTTGGGCAATCATCGCTCCAATTCTATGACCCGCTTGGCCGTCCGGTTAAAACGATTTTCGCCGATGGCACTTTAACAAAAGTGGAAGTAACTCCCTGGCTCTCGAAAAAATATGATCAGATAGATGCCATCGAAGGCTCCGTATATGAATTGGAAAAAGAAGCGCTCACCGATGAAACAGATCCTGAAAAACTTGCTTTGAGAAAAGCACAGGAACACAAGGATACGCCAACCATCACCTACCTCGATGCTGCAGGCCGTTCATTTCTGGTGGAAGAAAAAAGTTCAGAAGGATTAATCAAGCGAACCCGAACGCGTTTGAATTTCCTGGGCAGCCCTGCTGCCATCATCGACCCACGCAGCATCACTGCGTTTACCTATATACGTGATATGCTTGGAAGGGTTTTCTTTGAACACAGTGTTGATGCAGGTGAAAAATGGCAGTTCCCGCACGCTTCCAGTAAAGCCATTCACCTATGGGATGGCCGCGGCTTTCACCAGCAGTTCATGTACGATGCACTCGGCCGTGTTACTACTGTACATGCCGATGGGCCGGGTATCGATCAACCTGTGGAAAGACTGGTATATGGAGAATCGCTGCCGGCAAATGATGCCCTGAACCGAAACCTTCGTGGACAATGTATTGAACATTACAACTCATCCGGAGTAACCAGAATAACCTTGTGCAACCTGATGGGGGTTGTACTCCAGAAAGAACAACAAGTCATTTCCGATTATAAATCAATTCCCGACTGGACCAACCTGTCAGGTGTAACATTACTTCCCGGTATCTTCCACACCCGCACCGTCTTTGACGCGATGGGCAGAATGAAGGAAAGTTCCCTGCCCGATGCCACACAGCGCATATATACATACCTGCAAAGTGGTGCATTGAACCAGGTATTACTAACAACAGGCGATGGTGGCCTGAATGACCAGCCCATTATTCAGGGAGTAGTATACAATGCACGTGGGCAGCAAACGCAAGTGACACTCGGAAATGGTGTGCAGCGGAATTTTCATTATCATCCTCTTTCCATGCGACTGGAAAGAATGACTGCACATATGCCTTCCTCCGGAAGGCTGTACCAGGATATCCGTTACACCTACGACGCAGCAGGCAACCTCGTTTTCCTGAACGACCTTGCCCAGGAAAGTTCTTCCCCCGTCATTACCGGGCTTCCCATTTCCCCGCAAAAAGAATTCACCTACGATTCTTTCTACCAACTGGTGGAATCAAAAGGAAGAACCCATCAATCTCTGGACCATCAGGATTATAGCCAGTTGCCGGAAGCGCCCGGATTCATCAAAGGGACCCGGCATATCACCTTGAACAATGGCGCTTCCATTCGCCGATACAGGCGCTCATACCAATACGATCTCTCGGGCAATCTGCTTCAAATGGAACATCGTACAGAAGCATTACCTGGCGGATCTGCGGTAACCTGGAATCAGAACTTCTGGGTTTCGGGTACCTCTAACCGTTCGCTGCCTGCCCTCGATCTTGCCGGTAACCCGGTGCTTACGCCCGAAACAAAATTCGATCTCTCGGGCAATTGCCTGTACCTCCCGCATTTGCAAAATATTGTATGGAATTACCTGAACCAGTTGCAGAAAGTGGTAGTAATAGCCAGGCCAGGCAGCGTGGACGATGCCGAGTATTATGTATACGGGATAGAAAGCGCAAGAGTGCGTAAAGTCAGTGAACGGCTGGTGGCCGGTCAAACAGAGATTACGGAAAAATTATACCTGGATGGATGCGAGATCATAAGTATTCGCATAAACAATAACGTTATTTTACACAGGACCACTTCACATCTCACCAGTGGGGAGGAACGTGTTGGCTTGTTGCATCAGTGGACAGCAGACACTTCAGGCAGGGAAACAAACAATATTGCACAAAAAAGATTCCACTACCAGTTATGTGAAAATTTGAGTGCGGCCAATATGGAGCTGGATGAATCGGGAGAACTGATCAGTTATGAAGAGTTCTTTCCTTTCGGCTGTTCAGCTTTTATTGCCGGAGACCGGCAACAAGGTATCCGGTTAAAGGATTACCGTTATAGCGGAAAAGAAAGAGATGATGTTACAGGCTTTTATTATTATGGTTATCGATACTACGCATCGTGGATGTGCAGGTGGTTGAGTCCTGACCCCATTAGTCATGAAGACGGATTGAATTTGTACCTGTTCGTAAAGAACGGTCCGGCAGATGAAGAAGATGAGGACGGTCGGCAAACACGCACCAGTCCGGAACGTAGGAGGGGTTCAGTCAGGATCAGCGTACCTCTGAGTTTCCCGAGTTCTTTCAGGGTAACGGATTCATCGGGCACATCTATCAGAACTTTTAATAGCCGTGCCGAATTCATGGCCTTCATTGAAGAATGGAGGGCAGCGCATCCTGGCGCTAACGTTAACGTGTATGATGCCAACCCCGATGCACCCGACGGAGAAAATCCGGGAGATGGGGAAGACAGCGCAGGTGAAGGTGTTGGCGATACAGGAGAAGGAGAAGGAAGTGGTGAGGAAGATGCCGGCGCCGGTACAGGCGCTACCGGCGATGGTGGCGGCATTGGTACCAGTGCAGGCAATGGTATTGGTGATGGTGGCGCCGTAGGTTCCGGTACAGGAACTGGTGCAACAGGCAGTGGTGTTGCTACAGGTACTGGTTCCGGAACTACCAGTGGAGGTTCAGGAACAGGAAGTGGTGGCGCATCCGGCAGCGGGGCTTCAGGAAGTAGTGGAACCGGAAGCGGTGGCACAGGAAGAGGAGGAACAGGTGCTGGCAGTGGCGATGGCCGCACGGGAACGGGTAGTGCAAGCAGGGAGCGGATGAGAGGCGCGCGCGAAGGAGGCACCGGCACACGCGATATAGATCCATCTGCGCCTTATTCATTGGATGGGGATCCCAATGCAAGAGAGGGCACACCTTATTCCGGAACAGGTACTGGATCGGGCGAGGGAAGACCCGGAAGTCCGGATGGAGATCCCAATGGCAGTCCGAACGGTTCGGGTAACGGTACCGGGGAACCGCCGCAGGAACTTGAATGGTGGCAAACAGCATTGATCATAGCTGCCGTGATTGTAGTGAGCGTGGTATTGACCATTGCCACAGCAGGTTTGGCTACCGTAGTATTTGGCGCAGCAGCGGCTACCTCTCTCGGCGGTATGCTCGCCATTGGCGCAGTGGGCGGATTTGTTGCAGGTATGGCCGGCGATCTTACCAGTCAGAGTTTAACGCTTGCTTTCCAGGGCCGCGAAGTGTTGCCCAATCTCAACTGGGGACAGGCTTTGGAAGCAGGAGCAGTAGGCGCTGCGGCAGGATTCCTCACGGCTGGTGCAGGCGCTGCCCTCGCCAGTTCAACCAGGGGCGCAGTTGCTGTTGCTACTTCCGCACGCGCAGCAGGAACAGCCACTTTTTCTCAGAGAGCATTGTTATCGGCAGAATCTGCCTTCAATAATTCAGCAGCATTCCGTGCAACGGTGAGGGCTGCACGCGGCGCATCACTGGGTGGCTTTGGCGGATCTGCCGGTGAAGCCACTCACCAGCTGCTCACCAACGGAAGGATCACAGATACTGGCGCCATCCTGAATGCAGGCGCACAGGGCATGGCATTTGGTGCAGCCATGGATGCAGGTATGGGCCGCATTTCAGATCGCTTGAGCAGACCTGCTGCAGCAGCGCCACCAGGCGGCGGCGGCGCAGGCACTACGCCAACGGCTGCGCCCTCTTCTTCAGCTCCAAGACCACGACCGCTGCCAAGACAACCCGGGGGCGATATAGGCCGCAGCCGCGTTGGGCCGTCCAGTGCAGGCGTCTCAGATAGAATGACCTCACGTACAGACGCCAGCGGCGTACGCAGGCTGGATGCCATGACCGGCAGGCTGGAAGAACCACATACACGCCTCTCAGGCACCGCCACCAGCAGATCTGCAAGGCGGGTAGCACAAGCAGAACATTCTTCCCTCATCAATGGCCGCGATGGAAATGTTTTCCAGGCCGGCCACGCCCGCGATAACCGGTTTGGCGGAATTGGGGGACTCGACAATACTTTCCCGCAGTGGGGATTCATGAACATGGGACAATTCAACCAGTTTGTTGGAAGAGTGGCTGGTATCGTGGAAAGCAGTACCCCGGCAGACCGCATCTTTTTTAGTGTGCAACCACGCTATGCCTCTTCTTCGGCTACTGTTCCCAGTCAGGTCGTTTATTTCCTCCGGGTCAATGGACGAACCGTGGTCCGCGCCATTTTCAGCAATGAACCCGGACGCAATTATGTAAGATATTTTTAAAACTATATTCAACTTACCTTCTATGATCATATTGAAAGGCGCCATCCTTGACGCACGCTCCGGAAAACCCGTTGCAGGAATGAAGATCAGCGCCTGGGAGAAAGACCTCCAGGCAAGCGATCAGATTGGTTTTGCAATCAGCGACCAGCGAGGAAGATTTACTATCCCGTTCGACCCAAAACAGTTTATGGACGAAACGCGTGATCAACCGGCCGTGTTCTTTCTCTTATATCAGGGTAATGAAGTGATCCACTCCACTGAAGAAAAACCGCTCACGCAGTGGAAAGAAACAGACAATATAATCATTCAGATAAATAGTGAAGAAGCAGATAAATCTCCCGATTATATTGCGCAGGGGAAGGTGATAGACAGCATAACCAAACAACCCGTGCCCGGCCTGAAAGTGGAAGCCTGGGACAGGGACGATAAAAAAAGCGATTTCCTGGGAGCAAGGGGTACTGACTTCAATGGTGTGTTTACCATCACCTATGATGCAGCTCGTTTCTCCAGTCCGAAAATTTCAGATTCGCCGGATATCTTTTTTCGCGTATTCACGGGAGAAACCTGCATTCACAGCACGGAAGACAAGCCCTTCAAAAATTCAGGGAAGTTGTATGATATAGTGATCGAACTGAAATCGAACCCCGATGATATTGCCCCGCTCCGCCCTGCACCAGTATTCGACGGGAAAGAGATCGGAACAATCAGTGAATTGGCAGGACTGTCGCTGGTGGAATTGCAGAAGAAGAACCCTGAACTATTCCAAAAACTTCAAAAAAAGGCGGAACAACAACTTCATAAAGACCTTGTAAATTACTTCAGCGAAAACTCTTTGGAGGCAAAAGTATTTATCCGCCAGCTGCAACTGGAACAGACCGGTTTAGTGCAAAATCAAACACCACAGGAAGCCATAACCGAACTGGCACAGAAAAGCCGCTTGTCGCCGCTTGTAAAACTGGAGATCGCAGAACATATGCAGAATTGGTCAGGCGTGTCCGGGCTCGACGCTATTTTCAATCCACAGTTGCCGCTCGAACAAAATGCACTTTTCGCAAAAGAACTGAGAAAGGCCGACCTGATCAAAGCAGCAACCATGAGCGGGCTTGCTGAAGCGCCGGTACAACAACTGATCAACAGGGACCTGGATACCGATCAAATGAGCCATGAATTACTGGATTCTCTGGTAAAGGAGAAAATATTGACAGGTAAAGATGCCGCTGCGCTGGGGCTTCATGTGAACATCATCCAGCTATCGGCGGGCAATACACGCTTACCCGAAGTGATCAAAAACTCTTTGAACGGAAAAGCTCTCCGTAACCTTGCTGCCTGGCGGCGCAGCGACTGGGAAAATCTTCTCGTCAAAAATCAAATCGAAATACCCAAAGAAACCACGGTAATAGAATATGCAGCCTTCCTGCGTAAACAGGTAGAAATGATCTACCCGGACCAATCTTTTATATCACTGCACCGGGCACTGGAAAAGGGACCGTTTTCCAAACAACTGCAACAGTTAACACCACTGCTCGGCGGGAACGCTCAGCTCTTCAATGCAATACCATTCGACGAATTACAGTTGACAGATATCCCTCCTGCCGAACAGGAAAAATTGCGTAAACCCTATGAAGATCTGAACAAGACGATCAATCGCTACCCCGGCCTGCATATCTCTACCGTACTGGCACAAAAAGATATTCCCGAAACTGAAAAGATAAATGAAGTACAAAGAAGGATCAACCTGCTGGAGAACTTTTACAGTCAAAACCAGGACGTCCCGTTACTCTCCCTCGATTATACACCAGACAGTGAAGACCTTCAACAGCTTTCATTTAAGAATATCTCTGAAAAAGACCAGGAGCTGGTACTTGCCAACCTACGCTCGGGACAGCGGATGTTTCATGTAACAATGGATACGGAAGACGCCCGTAACCTGATGGAGAACGGGTACCATGCAGCATACCAGGTATCCTCCGATAGTTATGCGAAGTTCAAAAACAATACCGGTATGGAAGAAGCAGTGGCACGCAGGTACTATGATGCTGCTGCTGAAATAACAAAAGGACTAACGGCCAATACAGGTACTATCCTTGACGTAATCTATGGCGGGCTGGATTGGCTGGGGCCTATTTACAAAGGCCCACAGGTAAAACCCTGGCTAAACCGGCTGGATGGTTTTGCATCACTTTTCGGTAATCAGAATTATTGTCAATGCGATGACTGCAAATCCATCATCAGCCCCGCAGCATATTTTGTTGACCTCATGGATTTCCTGCAAAAGAATGTGCTGGACGAACATTTTTCAGGAGCCAAAGCCAATCATATCCTCAATCCCAAAGTACGCCGCAGAGATCTCTGGAACGGTCTGCCGCTCACCTGCGAGAATACCAATAAACTGATCCCCTACCTGGTTATCATTTTGGAAATACTGGAAAATTATCTCGCTTCAAGACCCGGCAGTGGCTACTCCGGTTCCATGAACAACCGGCCAGGTATCGAGGCATTCGTGTACAAAAAATTGTATGACCTGCCTTCCATCAATAGTTTTTACCAGCCCTTCCTCATGCCTATGGAGGCACTGGATATATACCTGAACCATTTTCCTGTAAAGAGAGAGAACATAGCCCGCCTCGTATTGCAGTATGGAGATGATCCAACCCATATCATACCGCAGTCCCAACTGCGATTATCACTCAGGGAATATGAGCTGATCACTACACCTAATGCCACAGTGGCTTTCCTGAGTGATCTTTATGGCATGCCATTCCCGGCCTCCGGTATCATTAACCCCCGGGATGTACAACCATTCCTGCGAAGAATGGAATGTTCCCGGAAAGAATTCACGCAGCTTGTAAACACTCGTTTCGTATCACTGGATGGCGCTGAATCCGTGAACATCGTGGCAAGCACCAGCGCTGGCAGTGTACAGCCAGACAAAGAACAGGTACACGGTCTCACACTTGCCTTCCTCGACCGGCTGCACCGTTTCCTGCGGCTGAAACGCAATTTGGAATGGAGTATCGATGAGCTTGACCAGGTATTGTTCTACCTGCGCGAAGCAGGTATCATTACCGATGCCCAATCGATTCCCGTTCACCTGTTGAGCCAATGGTCTGCCTTACAGAAACAACTGAAACTTAAAATACCTGAACTGGTATCACTATTCACATTGATACCAGTCAACTGGAAAAGTTCTTTCTTTTCGCAACTTTTCAACCTGCCTGCATTTATCAGACAGGGTGAATGGGATCCAGCAACCCTCTCCCTCAACTTTCAACATCCTGCCTACCGGTCAGACCTACCCGATAATGCAGGAACAGCCATCCTGCACCGGCTGCTGGCAGGTCTAGGCATGAATGATGATGACCTTTACCTGTTGATCGAAAACCTGAAAACTTCCCTGGGTAGCGCAGCCGATGGCAGTTTTACACTTACCCATGCATCCCTCTCGCTGTTGTACAGACATGCAAGGCTGGCGAAGGCTTTGAAAATTTCCATAACACAGCTTTTCGCATTGATGAATATTCAATCCACCACGGTGATCAACTCGCCTGAAAAACTGTTTGCGATTGCAGAGCTCGTAAACTGGTGGAAAGAAACGAAATTCAAGGTGGAAGACCTGCTGTTCCTCACTGGTCTTCCTGTTCCGGAGACTTATATTATTCCCGATGGAAAAGAAGCTGCCGAAGGCATTATGGACCAGGTGATTGTTGAGCAGCACCTGATCTTTGCCGCTACGCTCTTCAGTTATTTTCCCGGCATCACTGAAGCGCAGTCAGCGGAGATCATAGCGGCCAATACTGCATTAATTGAACGGGCGAATATCCGGTCGTATCGGGTATCCCCCACCGTTACCGATCCTTCTACGGTTGCTATCATTATACCACCAGCGATAGCCGCTGCCTTATCGCCGTCCGGATTAACCCTGTTGGAAAACCATATCCGGGAAATGCTCAGCATTTACCTGCAGCCAGGCGCTGCCGATATTCCCGATCATGTATTCGTTGGCGTGGCAGGCTTGAACAGGGCTCAATCACAAAGTATACTGGATACCAATACTGCCATCTATCTTCCCACCGCATCGGCGGAATTGTACTGGCTTGCTCCTGCATATACTCCCGGCTCTGTTATCGTTATACCTGCCGGTATCCCATTAAGTGCAGACGACGCCAAAAAACATCTCCTGGCCTATTATGCCGGCGAGATAATTCCTGTAATGCTGGCAAGGCAATTCGGCATCACTTCAGAAAAATCGCGGGCGCTTGCTTCGCTGGCAGGCTTCGACTTAACGTCTCCTGCCACAAGTGATGCACTTGCACAACTTTTACATGGTACAGCAGATTCCCCTGTGCTGGTTCAACTGATGCAGTCATTACAAAAACTCTCCACCTGGCTCAAAGATGAAGCATTTACCGTGGAAGCATTGACGTTTATGCAACAGCAATCCGGTGGGGGTTCAGCTTTGTTCCATATTACAAATTACGGTGCTCCCACTCTTGCCAATATCAAACAAACCTTCCTCTTCCTGCAATTACTGAAAAAAGCGAAAGACAAAACAGCTGCTCTGTTCACTGTGCTCACTTCATTCGATTTCACTACCGCGATGCGTTTTGCCGATGACAGCCTCGATGAATTATCGCAGTTCCTGAAAGCAGAGCAGGGCATCATTACATCGCTGAACCAGGTATTACCGTTCCCCGTTTCCGATCCCGTTACCCTGGCGCCCGCCAACCGCGCATTGGAGGCGCTGAACAAACTGGCGCAATGCGTGTCTATGGTGCAATTCCTGGGCATTGGCGGTGAAGCGCTGCCATTGATGCTGGCCACAGACTACGATGGATTGAGCGCTGCCGTGGAGAGCATTGTAGCGGCCATTCGCACCAAGTATGAAACGGAAGAAGAATACCTTGAAAAAATAGAACCGTTTGAAGACAAGATCAGGGAGCAAAAAAGAGATGCATTGACGGACTATTTCATTCATGTACTGAACCCCGTAATGTTCAAATACCCCAACGATCTCTATCATTATTTCCTGATTGATACAGAGCTGATGGGTTGCGCACGCACATCTCGGGTGGTGGCCGGTTTGTCCAGCCTGCAACTGTACATCCAGCGATGCATCATGAACCTGGAACAAAGTGAAGATGGTAACCTGCATGTGCAGCCTACAGATATCCCCGTTCATGAATGGGAATGGCGGAAGAATTTCAGGGTATGGCAGGCCAATCGCAAAGTGTTCCTCTGGCCGGAAAATTATATCGAACCCGATCTGCGTGATGATAAAACAAGCCTGTTCAAAGACATTGAATCGGAATTGCTGACACAAGACATCAATGCACAAACAGTTCAGGACGCTTACGCCAAATACATGAAAGGTTTCAGCGAGATCGGAAACCTGAAAATTGCAGGCTCTTACCACGATAAAAACAGCAGTCGTGACGTATTGCATCTATTCGGCTGTACCAACAGCGACCCCGGAGAATATTATTATCGTACCGTTGAGAATATTTACGAGTCGCAGGAACCTGACACCAATAAAGGGATCGTATGGGGCAACTGGGAAAAGATCAATGTGCAGATCCCTGTACGCAAAGTATCGCCCATTATTTTCAGGAATAAATTGTACGTATTCTGGACAGAGATCTTTACGAAAGCGAGGAATGAAACGCTGGCAGGCAGCCAGGTATTTGCCGGGTATGAACATACGATGATTGTTAAATTCACATCATTGAACCTCGACGGAAGCTGGACGCCGCCTCAAACGCTTCAACTGGACCACTCGGTTTTTTCGAAAGGCCCCGGTCTTATCTGGGACCCACTGGTAAGCGCAACCGAAAGGTCCGGTTTTATGAGTGAGCTGGTATCCTCTACGCTATTTGGCCTGGTGATCCCACCCGGGCTGGATGCCGATGCTGCCGGGCTCATCTTTACAGATCATTTCATAAAAGGTCTCAAGAAAGCCGCCAAAGAAGGCGAAGGCGTTTTGGAAAGTACTTCCTATCCTGTAGAGTACGGGACTTCGGATTCCAAAGTTCTGATAGACATGACCCAACCTGCCGTAAGAAGACTGTTTCGCCCCAGGTACGAAATCAATTCGAACGATATTCAATTCATGCACGTGGAACCGCGCGACGCCTATACTTTAAAAGAAGAAAAATGGACACGTGTATTTCCTTCCCAACGTTCCGGCAGTACCCTCGCTCTCAACGGTAGAAGTTTTGATATGCTTGGCAAGGTAGACCTCTTTGCCAGGAAGGTTACCCAAACCAATTACTCACCCAGTTTCAGCGTACCAAGAACGCCCGCTTACAGACGATTGACATTTGCAAATAATGGAATCGAATTCGGTTACTTTGTGATGCATACCAGCGGCAAGCAATATACAGAAGCTACCTGGGCGAGGGATATGTATCCAATTGTGCTCGATCGTGGTAAACTACTCACCTATTCGCCCACCAGCAACATGGAACTTGAGATCGTAAATGGCGTACTTACAGATGGCATTCTTGATTACCAGGGGGATCTCCTTTATATCCACGCCAATCGCACCACTCGTTTGTTAGGCATCGATTTCTGGCCGTATGCCCTCAAACGTATCGGCACCAGGTTGAGTGAAAAACTGGAAAGACGTTTGTTTGAAGCCGGTATGGATGGACTCCTGGATATCTACTACCAGGAATGGTCAGTGAAAGAACCTTCCCTGCCTGTAACGGTAAATGGTTTTGCACTGCTGCCCGATGTTGAAAAGAATGTAGGCAAGATGGATACCACCGGATCAATGGGCGTTTATTTCAGGGAGATCTTTTTCCATATCCCCTACCTGATCGCTAACCACCTGAACAGCCAGGGGAAATATGCCGATGCCATGCGCTGGTACCATTATATTTTCAATCCAACTTCAGACAAACTGCCTTTCGATTATTACACCGAACCCGATCCGGTAAAAAAGAAAAAAAGAGAACTGGACCGCGTTTGGCAGTTCATCGAATTCCGCAATCATACAGTACAAACACTCAAAGAACAACTGAACGACAAAGCCGCCATCTATGCATACGAGAATGATCCTTTCAATCCGCATGCCATTGCAAGATTAAGATTGGGAGGATACATGAAGAACATTGTGATGAAGTATATCGATAACCTGTTGGATTGGGGCGATAGCCTTTTTGCGCAGGATACGATGGAATCCATCAATGAAGCCACCCTGCTGTATATTATGGCAGCCGAGCTATTGGGAAGAAGACCGGCAGAGCTGGGCGATTGTAATGACGAGCGGGATGCCGCCATGACCTTCGATGCCATCTATCATAAAATGAAATATGGACGCAGGGATGATGATTATGTGGCTGGCGTTGAAAGTATAGGCGCCGGAAGGTACCGTGCAACAAAAGCCCCGGAAGAAAACAGGTACCTGGTTCCCGGGTTGCTTGCATCCCGTACAAAAGCAGCAATGCATATTACCACAGGCAACTATTTTGCGAAAAGATATGCAGCAGAGTCTACCACAACCCTGGCGAATGACGAGCCTGATATCCGTGGCAGTGCAAACACCAACGTAAACGTTCGTGCAGGAAATGCAGCAGGTATCGTAAGCGATGACAGCATGACCTGGACCGGTAATGCAGCTGCTAAAAAAAGTAATTCCTTTTCAGCGCTCAACAAGGATGTTTATTTCATGGGTCCCCAATGGAAGCTTTTTGATATGTACAAATACTTTCCCCTGGCTTCTTTCGGCACCACCTTCCTGCAACAATCGCGCGTCTTCTGTATCCCACGTAATAAAGACCTGCTGGCCTATTGGGACCGTGTAGACGATCGCCTGTATAAGATCAGGCGCTGTATGAATTTCAGCGGCCTGAAAAGGCAGCTGGCCTTATTTGCTCCGGAAATAGATCCCCGTTTACTGGTGCGCGCCAGGGCGGAAGGACTTTCGATGGAAGACATTCTCAGCAATCTCAATGGCAACCTGCCTCCTTATCGCTTCAGCTACCTGATCATGAAGGCAAAGGAATACACCGGTATGTTGCAATCATTCGGCGCCGCACTGCTCACGGCAATGGAGAAAAAAGATGCCGAGGAACTGAACAGGATGCGCATTGTGCAACAGGAAAATATCATGAAGCTCTCCACCAAAATGCGCGACCAGGAAATTGAGGCTGCAGAACTTGGTATTGAAGCATTGGAAAGAAGAAAAGAAACCATCTTACAAAGAAAGGGGCATTACAACCTGCTGCTGGATGAAGGTCTCACGGGTTGGGAACAAGCGCAACAAGTGACCAAACATGTCGGCAACTTCTTGATGCCGTCAGTAGTTACACTCACAGCAATTTCAGGCGGCCTGGAAATGATCCCCAAGATCCTGGGTATGGCCAGCTCCACCGGAGGCGAAGAATCATCAAAGAGTGTGGAGAAATTTGGTACGGTGATGCGATTCATAGCAGATTCATTTGCGAAAGCATCCGACTCGATGGCGCTGGAAGCCAATTTCCAACGCCGTGAACAAGGATGGCAATTCCAACTGGACCAAACAAACAGCGAGCTGTCGGAAATAGAAAAACAAATCGATGGTGCACGTGTTCGTCTTGAAATTTCCAAAAAATCGAAAGAGTTGCACGACCTGTCTATTCAACAACTCGAAGAAACTTATGACTACTACGAAAACAAGTTCAGCAATTTCGGTTTGTATACATGGCTATCTACCTACCTGCAACGGCTCCATCGTGCCGCTTACCAGGACGCACTGGCTATGGCAAGGATGGCGGAGCGGGCTTATCGCTTTGAAAAGAACGACGATACCACACCGCTGCTGGATAGCAATTACTGGGATGCCACTCATGTTGGATTACTGGCAGGAGAACGTTTACAGTCAGACCTGCGGTCGATGGAACGCAAATACATGGAAACACATTATCGGACAATGGAGATCGACCAGGCTTTTTCACTGGCGCAAATCGATCCGGCTGCATTGCTGCAATTGAAATCCACCGGAGAGTGTGAGTTTACAATTCCCGAATTGTATTTCGATCTTTTTTATCCCGGTCAATACCGCCGCCGTATCAAATCAGCGCGCATTACCATTCCATCTGTGACGGGACCCTTTACCAATGTGAGCGCAACCCTTTCGTTGAAAGAAAGTTTCATCCGAAAAGATGCAATAACCGGCGATGAACAACTACTCACAGTGCCGCCTATGCGCTCAGTGACAATCGCCACCAGCACCGGCCAGAACGACTCGGGGGTATTCAGGCTCGATTTCAGGGATGAGCGATATATGCCCTTCGAAGGCGCAGGCGCAGTCAATAGTACCTGGGGATTGCTCTTACCAAAATCCTTCCGTCCCTTCGATTACAATACCATCAATGATATCATTCTGCATATCAGTTATACAGCAGAGTATGATGGAGCTTTCCGGGAAACGGTGGAAGGAGACAATGGCGCTATTCTTGGTGAAATTCACAATACCCTTTCCAATAATTCCCTGCCCAGACTGTTCAGCATCAGGCAGGAATTTTCAACCGCCTTCCACAGGTTGTTCCATCAGCAAACGGGTACAGTCATACCATTTGAACTGTCGGAAAAGCATTTCCCATTGTTCCTGCAGGGAAGAGAATTGACCATCACCGGCGCCAAACTGGTGTTGGTAATTGATGAAGACAAACTTGAAGATTCATCAGGCTCGCTGCCACCCATCGATCTGGACCTTACCATCACCGGCAATGGCGGTGGTTCGGCCAACATTACATCTTTCATGCTGGACCCGGATCTGCAGCAACCCACAGCCACTATTCCTTCATCCATTTTTGCAGCTTTTCAACCAGGAACAGCACCTGTGAATTTGACCATAACCATAAATGATGCCGGCGTGTTTGAACCGGATGAACTGGCTCCGGGACTGCCAGTATTGAACAACATAGCACTTAAAGATATCGCGTTGATGATAGAGTACCGGTTGGCGTAGCGTGAGGAAGAGATGGAGGGCGATTTCAAACAGCGGTGGTACCATTAAAATATTAATTAAACGAAATATGGCTGCATAAACATAAAATACCGACGAATACAGTTAATTTTTCAAAAGCTCAATACTTTTGGTGCTTAATCCAATGGCCATATGCCAAAACAATTTTACTTAACTGTAATTTTCTTATCCGCATTATTATCAACTGCGCGCAGCCAGGGCACACTGACCGTGCGCGTGGACCCGCGTTTTGAGGCCATCAGCATTTTTTATTTTCTCGCCACCGCAGATACCTTTGACCTGCCATACCGGCCCACCCCATCAATATATTATGGCGAAGTAAAACGCTACTTTGAAAAATTCAAATTCCACCCGTCGCTGGAATGGTACCGCAAACTGGATCGCTGGGATGGTTTCGATATTCCCTCGCTCGGCACCTATCTTTCACATTCAGTTCCTTACATGGTAACCGACAGCATCGAAAATGACTATGTCCGAAGCGCTCCGGCAGATACTTTCCTGTCGAGGATGAACGCCTTTGCGCTCGATACGCGCATCCACCGCTTTATCCGCCGGCACAGGCGCTTCTATGCATGGATCTCTCAATCGGTGGAAGACAGCCTGCGCCAAAGCCGTATACTCGAAACGGCACATAATTTTTTTGGCAGTGACGAGCTTCGCCAAACGGTGGTGATGATCGACCTGCTCAATAACCAGGGTAATAATGCCATTCCTTCAAACAACCCCAAATATCGCGGACAGTGCCATATCCGCCTGGCCTACCTCTCTGATACCTCAGAGCATCGCACCAACAGCAACCGGGTGGTCTTTCATCCCAGGCTGAACGTGGTACTCCATGAAATGACACATATCTATCTGCACGATTTTATTACTGATTGGAACCAAAGACTCTACCCCATCCGTTCCATGTTTCTCCAGACAGCAAAAGGCGACACACTGAAAGAAGACGAATGGCGCAATGAACTGGATGAACTACTGGTTCGGGTATGCGTGGCAGTGATGCTCGCTGAGCGTGAGGGAAGCGCCGCCGGCGAAAAAGAGATCAGGGCCCAGGCGCGGCATTACAAGTGGGCTCTGCCACTTTACGAGCTCATGAAGCAGTATACCAGTAGCCGAAACCAGTATACCAGGATTAAAGATTTTTACCCGGTGTTAGTGAAATTTTTTGAGCAGCGGGGACAGCAAAAACAAAAGACACAGTAGCAAGGGAGATTTGAAATACTTTTTTTGCCTATGGGCGTTTTTTTCTTTAGCCCCATTTGAGGCTCAATTTGAAGACGAGCGGGCCATTCTTAGATCTAATCCATCGAAGTAAGCAAGGAAAAAAGCCTTGAAACTCTTTTCTGTAAAGACTTTCAAGGCTTTGATTTCTTGTGGCCCTTGCCGGACAGTTCTCTAACCAATTGCTGGTCGATTTAGAGGCTTTTGCCAACTTGCCGGAATGACAACACGAAAGCTCAAGGTTACAAAATGCGGAGAATAAAGCCTCTATTCTCCGCATAAATTGCGGAATATATTTGACAATGCGGAGAAAAGATGCTATATTTAACGCAAAAATTGCGGAGAATAGCCATGTACATTCATCAATTAGCACAGTGGCCCCAGTTCATATGGGAAAAAGAAGCAATAACTCAACTACTTGCAGAGGTCCGCTATAAGCAAGGAAAACTTATGGGACGGATGGAGAGCTTAGGCTTTAATCTGCAAGCTGAAGCCACTTTGCAAACACTCACTTTAGACGTCCTGAAGTCAAGCGAAATCGAGGGGGAAATTTTAGATGAAAATCAGGTTCGCTCATCCATTGCTCGCCGTTTGGGGATTGATATGGCCGGATTGGTCCACGCCGACCGGAACGTTGAAGGAGTGGTTGAAATGATGTTGGATGCAACACAGCGTTATAGTGAACCATTAAGCTCCGACCGACTTTTTGGTTGGCATGCAGCCTTATTCCCCACTGGCAGAAGTGGAATGCACAAGATCGTTGTTGGTTCATGGCGTAATAATACAAAAGATGATCCTATGCAAGTTGTTTCCGGTCCGATGGGCCGCGAAAAAGTACATTTCCAGGCCCCAGATGCAGACAAGCTGGATCAGGAAATGATTCGTTTTATAAAATGGTTCAACACTACACATGATATAGATGACGTACTTAAAGCAGCTATAGCTCACCTTTGGTTTGTTACAATACACCCTTTTGATGACGGCAATGGACGGATCGCACGTGCGATAACTGACATGCAACTCTCACGCGCGGATCAAAGCGTGCAACGATTTTACAGTATGTCGGCACAAATCAGAGTTGAACGCAACGGATATTACAGTGTACTCGAAAAAACTCAGAAAGACGATTTAGATATTACGGAGTGGCTAACATGGTTTCTGAATTGCCTTGACCACGCACTGAGCGCAACAGACAAAACATTAGAAAAAGTAATACAAAAAGCAAGGTTCTGGGAAAATCCAAAAACTCATACCGTGAATGACAGGCAAAAGAAATTATTGAATATGCTTCTTGATGGCTTTCAAGGTAAGCTTTCATCTTCGAAATGGGCAACAATTGCCAAATGTTCACAGGATACAGCGATCAGGGATATTCAAGACTTGATCGACCGTGGAATATTAATAAAGGCGGATGCAGGCGGGCGTAGCACAAGTTATTTACTACATCTATAACAGCCATCAGTAAACGAAATAGCTCCATATAATAGTGTTGCTTTTAAAACTTGTGGCTTTAAGCAGGCGAGTATCCCGCGATCTCCTAGATGTGAAATATCTCTTACAGAATGAGGGATTCTCGGAACAGTTCAAGGAAGGCTTTTAATTCTGTTGTGCAGTGATCTACCAACTAATGGAGCCATAACCCTTAATTTTCAAGATCAGCGATCGGCCTTACCAACTAGTTTTCTGGTATGACGGCTGAGGAATTCAATTATCAGGAATATGAAGATACAAGGGTGAAACTCGTGAACACCATTCATAAAAATCTAACGAAGAAGAACAAGTTATTTCTAATGAGCGTAAAGAATGTAACACCTGATTGGAGAATTTATGATTTCGAACGGTTCCTGGCATTGTCCTGGAAATTGCAAAACCTCCAAAAGCTCAAAGAAAAGAATCCAATAAACACCGCGAACAATATGAAATGCTTCAGAGCAAACTTGAAGCAAGCACTAACTAAAAAAGCCCTGAGTTGTTTCAGGGCTTTTAACTGTGTGGAGGCAAGGTGCGGAAAGTCGAACCTTGACTTTTTCAACCTGCTATTGTTTAAAGGTTAAAATTTATGGCTCAATTTATCATCCAGGTCCGGCTCGAATTCAACCTACCCATGGTGAAAATTGCCAGCTTATTTCGATCGTACTCTTTTCGTCTATTCTCGTCTCAATTCGTCTCATTTATTAATTATAACCCAAGTTTGTCAAGTTTTGGGTTTTATCACACCTTATATAACCCATAATTGATTATTTTTGGGTTGCGTTTTGTTTTCGTAACCCAAAATTGACCTAATGAAACTTTTGCCGCTTCCTATCGAATTGGATGTGGAAACTAAGGCTGTTTTAAAAAAGACAGCCTTAGCGCACAAAGCCCTGGCTGAATTAAAAGGTGTGATCAGCAGTATTCCGAATGAAAATATTTTGATCGAGACACTTACTTTACGAGAAGCAAGGGATAGTTCTGCCATCGAAAATATCATTAGCACATTTGATGAAGTATATCAAAGTAACCTTTTTGCAAACCAGTTTGCCAGTCCTGCTGCAAAGGAGGTGCATATGTATGCACATGCATTGCGAAAAGGATTTGGACTAGTAAAAAGCGGAGGTTTGTTGACTAACAATCACATACTCCAAATACAAGAGGCTGTAGAGTTAAATAATGCAGGTTTTCGAAAGCTACCAGGAACAAAACTATTAAATGATACAACGGGGAAAATTGTATATACTCCCCCCCAAGACTATCAGACAATAGTTTCCTTAATGCAAAATTTAGAAGTATTCATTAATGACGATACTATAATGGATGTTGATCCCCTAATAAAGATGGCAATCATTCATCATCAGTTTGAAAGCATACACCCTTTTTACGATGGAAATGGTAGAACCGGAAGAATAATCAATATCCTTTTCTTAGTTCAAAAAGAATTACTACATCTGCCTATTTTGTATCTGAGTAGATATATCATACGGCATAAGAGCGAATATTACAGGCTACTGCAAGAAGTGAGGGAAAAGAACAATTGGGAAGAATGGATAATTTTTATGTTGGAAAGTATAGAGCAAACTGCGAACGAATCAGTAATTCTTGTTTCTGAATTAAAAATATTAATGCAGGACTACAAGCAACATATCCGGAATAAGTTTCCCAAGATGTATAGCCAGGATCTGATCAACAACTTATTCAAATACCCGTATACAAAAATTGAATTTATTCAACATGATTTGCAAGTAAGCAGGAATACGGCGATAAGGTATTTGGAAGCGCTGATTAAAGAGGGGTTATTGATCAAGTACAAATTCGGGAAAGAGAATTTTTATTTAAACGAGAGATTTTTTTCTCTTTTAAAAGGAAATGGAAATAGTGGATCTGAGATTTAGTACTTTCAAGAAACCTTGGTAAAAAAATAAAAGCCAAACTCAACAGAGTTCGTCTTTTTTTGATTTGTGGAGCTGGCGGGAACCCAATTGAATCAATTTTACCAATTTTAGTCGCTTTAGACGCAATAGGTCTACCATAAAGTATCGGTCCGACCAACACATATGCGTGGATAACAATATGTGTTGGTCACCTCAACTTCTATCTTATGTAGCCAAGCGTTATTCTTACATGGTAAAATTAAGCAGCGCTACAAGTTTATTTTAACTGCTCTTGGGAAGTACTAAAAATCTTTCGGCAAGTAACCGCAGCTGATTATCCTCTTTTTAAAATCATCCTGAATAATGGCAAATCTATGCCATTACGTCAGTCGTGAGTGATCTTATTCTCATGAATGGGAGACGCTGCTTCGCAAACCCTTAAATTTCAAAAAGGGCGTGACGAACTCTTTAAACTGAAGCACTTTGAGATGATCTATTTTCCATTGATAAAGCTTACTTGAGAATGTCATTGCTAATGAGAGCCTAAACTTGACGGATAGAATATTTTCCATGTTTTGTCATAGCGGCGATCTTCTATTTGATAATCCAAGTAAAAGTCGAGTGCGTCCTTTGCTGGCATCCATGGCTTGAGTACGGCATCGGGAAATCCTGCTCTTTGGAGATAGAAGCCGATAGCCTGCTCATAAGGGTAAATTAGCCGCTGATCGACCAGCGTCTGGTGCAATGAATCCGGCGTTACCGATTCGGATGCGCCTTCAAATGCCTTCATAACTTCTTTCGGACCTCCTATGTAACCTGGTCGTATAACAATATCGATGAGTGCTCGTTCTACTGTGGTGGCACTTATTCGCTCTCCATTCTTGTGTAGTAGCACTACTTGTTTTTCTGTTATGGGTCTCCCATGTATAAAGTGTATAAACCCTCCATTGCACTGTAGCACCTCATGGTTGGATCGAGCTGCTTTGGCAAAGGCCTTATCAATGGCGGATTGATTCAGTTCCATTTTCCGTTCCTGCAAATCTTCTGCTGTGGGCAGCCTGGATTTGGCTATTGTAATATAAGTTTCGCCGGCGCGCTCGGCAATAATGTTCTGTAGAGACAAGGCACTAGCATGAGAAAGTATGCCTTCCTGGTATAGTTGGCAACCTATAGTGAGGTTGGTCGCTCCCGTCTTTGCAAAAATTGCCTTTCTTGCAGATGCCTTATATAGTATACCTGATTCAATCAGGTAATCCATCATGAATTTTTCGTTGAGGTGCGGGTGCACATTCCACTTACTTTTCCCGAAATGAAAAATTTTGGTCAATTCCTTACCAGTGTAGACTCCAGTATGCGATTCATTAAAATACTTGTGAATTAAATCCAAGGGATCGGGACCTTTTTCCTTATTTTTCATGTAGCATTTTGCCCTAGTGACAGTATTAGGAGTGCCCTTACATTAGGTATACCTAATGTAAGGTAGGGAAAAATCTTGACATTGTTTTTTCATCTCCTGATAAATTGCTGGCATGTTCCCCTTCTCATACATTAGCATTTTCTCGGCAAAACTCAAATTTCCACTATATCAAAATTCATTTTTGTATCTAATTGATATATAATTATTTACTATTTTTTTCTAATTTATAATATTCATATCAATGCTTCATTTTTGAAACCTAGACGATCGTTTAAGTTGCAAATTAGACAAACATTTTGAAACCTAGACAATCGTTTAAGTTGCAATTTTATTTAAATTTGGGCTAAAATGGCTACTTCATGGCATCCTTAAAAGAAACGGTGTTTAGTAAGATCCGGAAAAGAGGAAAAGGATACATCTTCTTCACCCATACCTTCCGGGATTTGGGAGACAATGAAGGGGTTAAACTTGCATTACATCGCCTGGTGAAAGAAAAAGAGATTCTGCGGTTGGCGAAAGGGATATACTATTACCCTAAAAGGGATCCGGAACTGGGAATCCTATTGCCTTCTCTGGAAGATGTTGCCCGAGAAATTGCAAAAAGGGATAATATTATCATACGGCCGACCGGATCTAAATCCATGAATCAACTGGGGCTGTCTCAACAGGTACCTATCAACGTTGTATACCTGACAAATGGGCCATCCCGCAAAATAGCCATTGGGAAAAACAACATACACTTCAAACACGTAAATAACCGCCAGCTGGCAGTCGGCGATGGAACGATTGGAAATATTATATTTGCGCTGCGCGAAATTGGAAAAGACCAGCTAACTGCAGAGTTGATCGAAGATATACATGGTCTCCTTTCCCACATAGAGCCCACAGAGATAGCCTCAGCAGCGAAGCAGGGACCACCTTGGATTGCTGATTTTTTGATTGGTTACTTAAAACAACGCCATGCAAAAATGGTTAAACCTGCCCCCGGAGAGGAAAATTGAAATTATTAATCAGGTCAACGCCCAAACGGGCTTTTCAGTAGAAGCCATAGAAAAGGACTGGTGGGTAACGCTTGCCCTCAAAGCAGTATTTGCCACCCAATGGTCTGAAAATCTTGTTTTCAAAGGAGGCACGTCATTGAGTAAAGGCTGGCGGCTGATTACCAGATTTTCTGAAGACATAGATCTTGCCATGGACCGTAGCGTATTGGGGTTTAATGACCCGACTCCTAACCCCAGTCAAGTAGAAAAACTCCGCCAAGCAAGTGCGGAGTTCATGGGAGGTCCTTTTCGTGAAGCATTGGAAGCTGCCATCCGCGCCATGGAAATCAGCCCTGACGCTTTAGCCGTAGTGGCAACGGAAATCAAGCAAGCAAACGAGGACCCGCGTCAAATCGAGCTGCAATACACCTCCCTTTTTAATGTCGAACAGCAGAAAGCACCAGGCTATGTTAGACCAAAAGTAATTGTAGAGATTGGCGCCCGGTCGCTGAAAGAGCCCTTTGCACCTCGCCCCATCACCTCCCTTATAACGGAACATTTCCCAACGGCCACTTTCTCTGTCAAGGAATTCGAGGTACCGACGGTAGAACCGCAGCGCACGATTCTGGAGAAACTGTTTTTACTCTATGAGGAAAACACCAAACCCCTGAAAAAACGAAAAACGCTACGTTATTCCAGGCATTTGTCAGACGTCCATGCTACCAAGGATTATGAACCTTTATTGGAAGCGATGGCAAGCCCCGATTTGTTCAACACCATAAGGATGCATCGAAAGACCTTCAACAAGGTTTCAGGTGTACAATATGATACTTTACAATTTAATCAACTCGATTTTTTACCTGCTGATGAGTCCCTGACTGATTGGGAACATGATTATGCTCAAATGCAAGAAAGCATGATTGGTTCTAATCCTCCCTCCTTTGCTACCATGATGGAAGGCCTCAGACTATTTCACCAACAAGTAAAGACGGCAAAATTTTAGTTTCCAATATAAATCCTCCGCCCTATTAAGCGGTCACAAACGGGTAATAATTAGATGGAGGACACTGCTAGTGTCCTCCATCTAATTATCAATAACCGAAAATTTCAGTAAGTGTTAGTTTTCGAGATGAGGCTGCATTCAGGAATTCTGCCCACGGAATTTTGACGGAGCTCCAAGTATACAATGTGTATAAGATTTCCCAGCAATATAAGCGATCAGCAAATCAGGGTCAAAATCTCCTGCCATGATCAAACCCATGTTGGAAGGAACATAGTAAGCATTATAAAATTTCCGGATGGCCGTAAGTGAAGGATTTTTCAAATGAGCTGTCGTTCCCAGGATCATTTGTAATCCATAATTATGATCCGGAGGTTTACAGATTTGTAGCATTACGGGATTGTCGACCGAATGTTGCCCCTATCAGGACAGCCTCAACAAACTGGTCTTGTTCGATTACCGGGAAGGCCGTGGCAGAGAAGGGCCGAAAGAGATCCTCAAAGATTTTAAGGGCTACCTGCAGACCGACGGGTATGCAGCGTATGAAGATTTTGCTGTGGCAGAAGGCATCACCCTGTTACATTGCATGGCCCATGCCCGCCGTAAATTCCATGAACCACTAGACAATAATGAACAGCGCGCCAACTACGCACTGGAGGAGATCCAGAAACTTTATATTATTGAACGAATCTGCAAAGAGAATCAACTGACCTTTGCAGAACTCAAAGAAGTGCGCCAGCAAAAATCAGTTCCGATCCTACGGAATCTGGGCTTATGGCTACAGCAACAATATCTGCAGGTATTACCGAAAAGTGAGATCGGGAAAGCCATTGGCTATAGCCTGCAACGCTGGGAAAGGCTATCGATATACGCAACCGATGGCAGGTTAAACATAGACAATAACGCGGTGGAGAACAGTATCCGACCAGTGGCACCCGGCAGAAAGAATTATTTATTTGCCGGCAGCCATGAAGCTGCCAAACGTAGCGGCATGCTCTATTCTTTACTCGGTACTTGTAAAATGCATGGCATTGAACCTTACACCTGGCTCAAAGAAGTGCTGCATAAAATCGCTGACCATCCGGTCAATAAAGTTCATGAACTTCTCCCGCACTTATACGCAAAATAATCTTCCAGACAAAGGTGTACTTAACCGTGGGCATACGTCAAATCTAGAATGTCTAAAATCAATTATTTTCATTGGCACATACTGGCGCCCCCCGCTAATTAGTGGAATATCTTCGATATAATTTGTGGCTCCTAGCAAGAACCTATACCTATTTAACGAATTTGAATAACTATATAGAATTTTACAAAGTACGGATAAATTCAGGGCAATGTGCCATAGCTTCATATAAAGCCGCTTCCCAAAAGTTTACACCGAAATCAATACGGGAATTCACGGCAAGATCGTTTAAATAATGAGCAGGATTGAGTACTCCCGACCGAAGAGAAATTTGAATACTACGTGTTTGAGTTGAAAATTGACTATTCGACCTACCCTGGTATCTTTTGCGTAGATTTAGAGCTCTAAAATGGTTCTCAACAATGGTAAAATCAGAAACATTCATTCCGACTGGTCGTTGTAGATAGAAATCTATTAAAGGAACTGCAGAACCAACCTGATACTGAAGAGAAGCATATAAAAATCGGTTATGTAAAAATAGATCATTATAATAGTGAATGAAATTTCTATTATTCCCTGTTCTCCAATTAACGCGCTTTAAAGTGTTGCAATCAAAACAACAGGGGATCATATTCTTTACTAAAATAGAATATTCCGGAAACTCTTCTTTTCCTATGTAATGATCAATAGTTTCAGGCTCACCTAACATGCAATATGGGCAATAGCCTTTTAAAACGTTGGGTTGGGAATTATAAATTTTCTCAATAATTGCTTTAAAAGACTTTGTTTTATTAAAATAGCAGCCATTTAAAGCCCTTCTCTGTTCTTCTTCGGCAAGACCTATTAAAGAGTCGCCCCTTCCCTGAAGCACAGGAAAATCTGTCAAATAATCTTCGTATCCATTAATCACTCGATCTGCTATCGCTTTCAATATAGTGCGATCTCGTGTTTGCTTTTCATTAGAGATTGTGTAAAAAACGACCCTCTCGTTTAAATTCAAGTAATGACAATTAACCATCACTTATGAAATTAGGGTTTGAATATAGAGCTGAGCATTAAGACTTAGCTTGTTGTCAAAAAGCAGATTAATGTCACTTAGAGACATCTTTCTTTGAACTAAGCGTTCAAGTTCATATTTATACAATTCTTTCTCCTTTTCTGTACCAAAAATGGAGTTGCTTATTTGGGAGAGGTTTTCACCAAAGCATTCAATAGCTGGAGAATAGATCACTGGTATATTTGAGCGCCTATCAAAAACCTTTATGAACATACTAGGGACTTCCTGCACTATGACTGGTGAATGGGTCGCAAGAATTCCAAAAGACAAACTTTTATCCAATATCGACTTTAATGCCCTTATCATACGCCCCGCAATATTAGGATGCAGGTGGGTTTCAGGTTCATCAAAAATTATTAGAGAATTATCCTCAATAATTGAGATTAATCTAGTCATTAACTGGAACACTATTTTTTGGCCAGAGCTAAAGATTGAATAGGTTTTCCTAATAAACTCTTCCTTACTTCTAATATCAAGCAAATCCTCTAAGTTGAAATCCAAATATCCTTCCTCCATGCAGGATTTAATGGCATTTAGCCACATAGCCTTTTTCCTCTTGGATTGAGAAAGTACTTTAAAAGAATTCCAAATCAAATCCCCTATTTCATTCTCTGAAAGAGCATTACTACGACCTGCAATTCCAATAAATTCATAATTTCTATACGCTTTTTCGGGAGGGCTAAAATGATCAAAATAACTAAATGTTACTGCTATGATCTTTGAAAAAACAGGCCGTTCAGGCAAAAACTCTCCTTCAGCTGTTTCATCATACAACTTTTTGGCAAGTTGATTAATAATTTGAGTTTTACCTGTTCCATTTTTACCAACAATACAAACAAATCGGTTCGGTAGATTTGAATTCATATTGAAGTTAATGGAGACTTTATGGGGAGTTTCGGCCCCCTTTAACTGATGTGAAAACGTAAATTCATATTCCTGTCTAATAGACCTTCCGCTTAAAACATACTTTGCTTGAAATAATGCAAGTTCTGCTTCGCTGGTACGTAACAATGATACAGAAAACCCAGGATGTGTTTCAAATGCTTCACGTATCTCCCCATGAAAGGCGCAATCATTTAATTTAGTTAACACTTTCTCATAGAAGGCCGGTAGTTCAGATTTTAAAGCTCGGTAATAACCAAGGCCATCCCCAAGTGAGCATATTGTTTCGGGCAAAGATTCAAACGTCTTGGGCAAATGAACTTTATTGGTTCCTACTTGAAGAAACTTAACAAACCCAATTTTTATCCCGTCTTTCGGTGCCCTATAAAAAGTAACTTTATAGCTACCTTGAAATTCGCCATCTCGAATATTCTGAAAAGAAAAAATAAAACAGGGGTAATCCAGTTGGGTGAACTGCTCCCTCTCGTTCAGTCTTCGGTAAAATTTCACATTCAATAAATCTTCATTCCTATTCTCCCATAAGTTAATCGCCTTTTCCTTTATATCCTTATTACGTACCTGCACAATCCCCTGCTGCAATTCATATTGAAAAATCTCTGTCTCTTTTAATATGTACCACTCAGCATCCGCATAAAAGACTTGTTCCTCAAAAGGAATTTTATGCTCGCTACACATTTCCTCAAGTTCCGAAGAAGTAGAAATGGGAGTTGGATTAACCTTCAGTTTTGCAATGGCATATACAGTAAACCCTTCAGTTATTAATACTAAATCCCCTTCTTCAAATGGCCGACTAATATGTCCAATAACAATTTGGCGTGCTTTGATGGCTTCATAAAAATTTGGTTCTCCCTTCCCCCAATTACAACCCAGTTTCCATATTTTGGCTTTAGGTATTATTTCAAAACCTAAATTGCGTAAAGGAGCATTCACCTGCTCTCCGCCATGAATCACACCAATATCTTCTCCGGTGGCAATTTTATAACTATAACGAATAATCTCTTTGGGAGGATAATATTTCCCGTATATCACAACCTCATAACCTGTAGACCACTTCAACGGAATATTCTCTCGTTCTATTAAGTCAACTGCGGAAAGTACGTGTTCACGAGCAATTTTACTTGGATCAAAAGCCATGAAGGATACATTATATTGTGCTTAAAAAATAAAGTACGACTCGGCGAAAAAATGTATAGTGAGAGATTGAGCGTTTGAACTTCCGTTTTATAGAAATATAAAGAAAGTAGCATTTACTACCCATTCGGCGCTTCCAACTCATTCTATGAAAACAAACAAACTAAAGCTCCCAAATTGATAATTTCCCTTTGGGAATAATATTTATAGTTAAATCCTCTCCGCTTTTCAGATCATACAATAAGTCATCTAAGTATTTAACCTCATTTCCTTCGCCTGTCATTTTCTTATCGTTACTTATTGCCAAGATAATTTGTCGATCTTTTAATTTACTTGATTTAAGTACCAATTCTCTCATGCTGGCAAAATTCATAGCATGTTGCCCAGGTTCATCCATTATCAAGAATCCAGGATGTTTCCTTGAAATTTTTATCAATGTCAAATAAAAAGCCCATAAGCTTCTAATAAAGTCACTCGCAGATGACGAAAGACGAATTGATTGAATATCACCATTATAATTAATGACGGGCAAATATTTCCCCGTAGGTTCATTTGACATGATAACATGATTGAGTTTATGACTCGAATACTTGAAAGCATTTAAATAGCTCTTAAATCTCGTAGCATAGGCAATAATGCTCTTTCCATCATTCTCATCTTCGCCCATAGATTTTATTTCTCCCTTAATGGCTGCAATCGAATCCGACAGCTGAACAAGTTGAATTTTTAGATTCTCAAAAGATTGAATCAGGTTATCAATTTTTACAAGTTCAAATTCAATACTTAGCTGTTCAGTAATAACAGTCCTTGATGGTAATCGGTTGTCATCAACCAACTCCATTTTAACCTGCTGCAGAATGAGTGAATTAAATGAAAGCTGCTCTAACAGTATTTCCTCTACTGAATTAAAAGATTCCAGCAAAACGTAACTTTTCTCAATGTACTCTTCGAGGAGTGCCTTTTCAGTTTTATAATATTGAATGGATTGATCTGTCTCTACTCGCTCAACATTAGAAAAGTTAAAGTCATCAGAGATCTGGAGCTTTGAATCACAAACTGGGCAATGATCAAAATTCTTTGCCGCCAACTGTAGTAGCCCTTCTGTTTTACGCAACCCACTTAACTGCTCAATTTGAGAATTATAGTTTTTAATTAACCGCTTATAGTTTTCAATTTTCTCATTCTCTGAATATCTTCTGGTTATCAGTTGTTGATGCTGATAATTTACCTCCTGTATATTATTCAATAACTGATTTTGTTTCATCAAAACAGGCTCCTTATTTGCCACACTTTGAGATTCATCAATTATTCTTAATAATTCCTCATGCCTGCTCAGTAACTTACCTCGTATTTGAGAAATTGGCACCCCACCTTTACCCTCTTTCTTTTGAACCAGATTAAGTTTGTTTATCTGTTTAGCATTTAGTACTCTTGGATACAATTCACTCAAACCAGCAACATAGTACTGATTTCTTGCTACATTTAGATTAAATACCTCAATTAAGTTAAACCACTTCTTTTCCTCTTGCTTTTCCCTTTCCTTTAGAAGCTCAATACGGAATTGACCTACTAGGTCTTTCAGTCCAAGTAAAAACTCTAATATTTTCGTTTTAGGGTTCTTGGTTTGAAAAAAAGGTAATTGTGCAAAAAAATCGGACCATCCTTTAGTTTGTTCAATAAAGCAAGCAGCAAATATTTGTTGTAAATACAATACTTTAATCTTCCTTTTGTCTTCATCTTCATAAACTGGCAGATCAATACTTACAAACTTTGCAAGCCAACTATAAAATCCTAATTCAGTGTCAGAATCGCCTTTAGAATGGATAAAATAAATTTTCTCATCCTCATCATCATTCTCTTGAACATAAATAACGTCTCTAATCGGGCCTAAACTATTTACAATTACTCTTCTTATTTTTTTCGTTTGTCCCAATTTGTTTTCAACTTCAAGGATAGCTTCAGATTCCAAAATATACAGCTCTCGGTGCCCTAGTCGAAATACTTTTGTAAGACTTTGATCTAAAATATCCTTTTTATTTCCTCCCAACAATTGCTCCATTCCTAAGCAATAGTAGATACTAGACAACACAGTGGACTTGCCACTAGTATTACTACCACTCAATATATTCAACCCTTTCTTAAATGAAAAGTCGAAACCGTATTTTCTTGAGCTATCAATTCCCTCTCCTGTTGTTTTTATATTGACTTTAATTCTTTTTATTGTGATCATGACTTACCAAATTAATAGTTGTTTATCTAAATCAGTATCGGTTACCCTTTTCACCTTTTCTCCAATCAATTCTAAAGTTTTCTTTATCTCCTTATTCTCCATATTAGCATTTATAAATGCCAGTCCATTTTCAGTCAAAGAAACTTTCACCTTTGATGACTTCTCATTCAAAACAACAAACTCGTTTGCACTCAATGAGACAATCATCTTACGAATACTCAAGCTTAATTCGTACGGGTTAGACAACAATACATCTTGTACATCATTTTGCATTTCTGCAAAAGAAATAGTGTATATATAGTAGAGTTTTCTTATGAAAATCTCATTGCTATTACCCCCTACTTGGATTAGGTATAACAACCTCAACATAACCCCAGGAACATGATTTTCTGTGCTAGTTAAAACCTTTCGGTTACTTATTAGTACTTCAATAGACATATGAATCTATTTCTTTTCAAAATCAATTGTGCAATTCATCAATGAGTCAGCGATATTATAATTCGACAACAAACTAACCTCTGCTGAATCAATATGTGTATGAAGTTGCGCCTTAAGCAATTCTTCAATTGTAAAAGTAATTTGATCTAATTTCTCCTTAGCTTCAGAAGGGCCGTTTATGTAATTAAATAAATCTTTCGCATAGAAAGCAGCTATTGCCTTTTTATACTTACTTGAGAAGGTAGAATCTATTCCTTCCGAACGAACTAGTATCTCTTTTCCGTTTAAGTAATTTTTCACTATTCTAATTCTCTCCTCCTCTACTCTCCCTATTGGATAAACCATATTCGTTTTCCGAACCAGATTACCAACCATGTCACTATCAGAATTACTAATCATCCATGCTGTAGCAGTTTCTCTTTGCGTTGAATCCGATAATCTATCTAAGTACAGTGACACTGCATCAACGTTTTTCTTATATGAAAGGATCGTACAATCGGGCAAAAGATCCATAACAATAGAAACACAGGCACACTTAAACTTATTCTTATAAGACTCCCTCGGAATTTCAATTATTATTCCCACTAATATTCTATCTGAATCACCTATACGATCATCCAAAAATATACCTGATCCTGATATCCCATCTAAAGCCTGCGGGCCATAATCACCATACGCAGTATTCATATATTTCCCATCTACATCTACTAAAAACTTTCTAGGATCATCCTCAACATCATAACGAATTCCCAGAATATTATGCCCTGCTTTTGGATATGACTTATTATTTCTATTAATATAACGCAGCGAAATATCAGCTGGAGCGATACTTAAGACCGGAGATTCAAAGTCATAACCATCATTAGGTTGCAATTTTAGTAAAACCAAATCATTAGCTTTAGCGAACTCTGCATTTCCAAAAATTTCCTCAACATTAAATTCATGCGTTTCTTCAGAATGCACTTTCAATTTAGCCACATCGCATTCACCATCGAATTTTTTACCATAACAATTATGACCAGCTGTAATTGCATACAATAAGTCATTATGCTTATAAAACACTCCATTTCCACGAAAGTCACTTTCATAACATATTATCGCATTCAGCCGATTTAAATCTCTTCTTGACATACTCTCAATAATTATTTGATATTTTAATTCTCACCTTGTTTTCGTGAAGGGCATTTGAAGGAAATAGATCTGCTACTACTAATGGATAATTAAAATAAATATCAATATATCCTTCCGAATCTCTTGCCCCGAATTCAATAATCTTAGCAATTGTTTCTTTATCGGGATGGTAATATGGGCCGCTTCCATTTGTTGAGATTATAAAACTGGAACATTCTAACATACTCAATAAAGAACGACTAGTATTATACTTACATCCATGGTGAGAAATTTTTACAAAATCAACTTTTAACTTATTCTGCTCATTCCAACCATTCAATCTGATACTTTCTTCAATTACTATGGGATTTGAATCGCCAAGAAAAAGCCACCTTTTACTATCAACTTCAGCAATAAATGAAATGGAAGAAGAATTAACCAAATCATCCTCAACTTTATGAAATTGTTCCTGCCTTGAATTTAATTCGGTTATACTTGTTGCCTCATCTCTATTTTTTCGGCTCACTTTTTCATCAATACTATCTTGCTCTTGCAAATACATTTTTTGGATTTCCTCAGCAGTCCATTTTTCACTCAATTTTTCTAATATTGATTTAGTTGGTGATAGTATTTTTAACCTCAACCCTTTAACTTGCAATTCATCATTCGGAAATATTCCAACATACATTGGTAAACATTTCACTTTCTTTTCTAACAACACTTTTTCTAGTTTAATCCCATGCTGAATTCCTACTTTCTCCCCTTCTTCTTTCTTTAAAACTAAATTCGGGGTGTTCAAAAAAATATGACAATCGTCACTCAATTTCATGGAAGGGTCATCTAGAAGGCTAAACAAACCTCCAACATGGTCATAGTCAACATGGGTTATTATTATCGCCGAGAGTGTATTATTATCGCGAAGAATATGCTTAATAGATTTATAAGTCGATTTAATCCCAGAATCTATCATTAATTGTACTTGTTTCTCTTCATGTACCCACGATAAGATGAAACAGTCGCCTTTATCTGCTTGAAGGACATTAACATTCATAAGTGAATAGGATCTATTTTCATATATAAGGAATCTCTAATCAAATGTGGGCCTGGTATTCCAATATACATTTTTTTTTGAATAAGGAGGCCTTTTTAAGTAAATAATGGAAGCACCACTCCATTGTTAATCAACTCAATACAATGCTTATTAAGATATAACCCCAGCTGTGCTTATCTTTGAGTTACCTAAATCTGTGCATCATGAAATCCGCAGATTTATATATTCGCGTAAGTACCGAAGAACAAAAACTAACTGGCTTCTCTCAACGCTACCAGGAAGAAATCTTACGAACATTTTGCGAAATAAACTCAATCGAAATCTCTAACATTGTTTTAGAAGATTTTTCCGCCAAAACCTTCAACAGACCAAACTGGAGCAAGCTGTTTGCGCAATACAAATCTCATAAGCTGCAAACTCCTCGATTACTACTCATCACAAGATGGGATAGATTCAGCAGAAATACCTTGGACGCCTATTCCATGCTAGACAAGCTCTCAAAACTTGGAATAGAAGTACAGGCAGTAGAACAGCCTCTGGATCTTTCCATCCCTGAGAATAAATTGATGATGGCCTTCTTCTTGACAATTCCGGAAGTAGAAAATACTAGGCGATCAATGGAAATAAAAAAAGGATTGAGGAAAGGGGCTAAAGAAGGGCGATGGCTAGGGCTGGCACCATATGGATATGTAAATAGAATCAGGGAAAATGGGGAGAAATATATTGAAGTAGTTCAAACCGAAGCAAGGTATATGAAAATGGCATTTATAGATATTGCCAAAAATCTACACCTTTTATTAAAACCTACCAAAACATTGTGAGCTTAGGCTATCCAAGAAGTTTTAATGCTTTTCTGAGAGCGATCCGAAATCCAATTTACTGCGGTAAGATCCTTATAAAAGATGATACTCAAAACTCTCCACTATTCATTGAGGGTTTACATGAGGCTATTATAGAAGATGAAGTTTTCTTTAAAGTTCAATCACTTCTAAACAGAAAAAAGATCAACCCAAGAAAATCAAAATCCAACCCCTATCTACCCTTACGAGGTATTCTAAAATGTCCCAAATGCGGTAAAATGTTGACTGGCAGCGGATCAAAGAATAGGACAGAAAAGGTTTACTACTATTACCATTGCCAATCCAAATGTGGGACAAGGTTCCCTGCAAATGTAATTCATCAAAAATTCCGTCTTCTGCTAGAATCACTGAACCTTACAGATTTTCACAAATTCATTCTACAGCAGATAGTATATAATTCGATCCAGGATCTACTCCAACACGAACTAACAAGATCCGGAAGGCTTCTCAGGAAAATAGAAATCTGCGAACAGAAACCACAGAAAATAAGAGCTTTACTTTTAGAGGGTTCTATTGATCCAGATGAATACAAAATATTTATTGAAGAATGTACTGCCCAGTTACATATACTTCGGGGTACTCTAAAAAACTCTGAAATTGAAATAACCAGAATTAAAAATATCAACAAAGATGTGCTTGAGAAGTTTTCTGATTTTGCCCGCTTATTCGATTTAATAAAAATTGAAAATCAGCAGGAGTTTGCGAAATGGGTATACCCTTACGGTATCGAGGTATTGGATGACTCATTTTCTGCTGCGAATATTGATAAGTTATTGCATCCAATCTTTACGGTTACGGGAAAACGTGAGGTGTAGAGGAAAGTCTTTATAATGATATTACTAAACTAATAACGGATAAGCTCACTCTAACTATAGTCGAGAACTCTAATGTTTCTACAAACCAAGCAAAACATATAATTGGCTTCCTTAAATTCCTCGTTGATATGATTTTGCAGTAGTGTTCGACTACACGTTGCTTTTGTGTTCGATTCAACAATTACTTTTCATCACATAAAATAGTAGCTCCCCAAAATATTATTGCCATCAAATTCCATTATCAAAAAGTTATACTCTTAATACACGCTGGATCAATTAGATTGGAGATAAAAACCCAGCCTTTAGTACAAAAAAACAGGTAAGTCTGAGTGACTTACCTATTAAAAATAATTATACTATTTCGTGGAGTAGGTGGGAACCCAATTGAATCAATTTTGCCGATTTTAGTTGCTTTAGACTTCATTGGACTACCATAAAGTATCAGTACAGACCAACACATTCCGAATTACCGGTATGTGTTGGTCATCCTTAACCCCTAATTTCTTTTGACAAGAATTACCTAATTCAGAGTAAAAGTAACTTGAAAAATAAGTTGAAGTTGATACTTGTTGGAAGGTTCTAAAGAAAGATTGGTGACTTTTATGGGTATGACAAAATTTCAGTCATGGATTGAACAACTACGTTTGAATAGTTGACTTTCGAGATTTCTCAGCCTTGGACTTTTCGGCGAGATTGGTTTTTGGCTGACCATTGGTGACAACGGATGGAAGGTTCAAATGTTTTTGAATCTATAAACGGTCGAGGTTGGATAAATACGTTTTTGACGACTGATGGCAAAAAGTAGGTAATGGGCAGGGTTATAACCGTTAGACTCGTGTAAAGCGTATTTCATGGAGCCCGTATTAATTCCATTGCTGCCCGCTTGAGGGGAAGCGTAGAGGCTGAGGGGGTAAATAAGCAGCCAAACATATAAATTGCTGCGAGTAGCAGCATACAGCTCAATACTAATATTACAATTAATATACATAGCTGATTAAACTTCAGGTTATCCCCTTCTATTCGCAGCAGTCCCAGCAGATTTATCTTAATTTTTTTCTCAGGTGTTGCCATCTCGTTTCTTTTATGGCAAACTTACTGGCTGCGTGCCCGCGTATGGAAAAACTGTACGACGGGTAGAAAAAAAGTATTTTCAGTCCCAGGCGCCTGATATGATCTTAAAATTGATCATTACTTTCTTCTCGTCAAACCCTTCAATGTGATCGCAAAGCAACTTCACGTATTTCAATTTAGTGTGACCACTCGCCTCATATTGCCGACTGGCATTGGCCGCAAATTCAGCAAACAGCGAGATGATAAGGCGTTTATCGCCCTGGCCAAAGTTAATTCGCTGAGTCGGGATGCCCGTTTTCTGCCCGAAGGCACGGGCTATAAATAAATGAAATTGTTCCTGGTTGAAATACGGCTTCCCGTTTTTAGCAGTGTAAGTCGTTAGTTTGCCAAAGTGTTTCAGCGCCTCCGAAAGGGGCATTTTTGGACAAAATTTATTCTCGATCGCATGGATATCCACCACCACAGGCTCTTGCGCTACAGCTTTGCCAGCGCGGCTGCGCTCCATTTTTTCCCAATGCGGCTTCATGTCCCTTAAATACCGCTGCTCACCACTGAACCATTGCTTAAGGGTACGGCTCACTTTCGCACGTTCATCTTTAGCATTTTGCCCGAGTTGCCGGAGCTCATGCCGCCTGCGTGCGCCAATTACCTCAATTTCCCTCTTTTCCAGATCTGTGAGCTTATTTTTCTCCAACAGCACTTGCGCGTTTACTGTAGTAAGGATGGTGTTTGTCGTTTGGATGATGTAATTCATCATTTTTTTCACGGTAATCATTGGTGCTTTAGCCAAGCCGGAGTATCGGTTGACCTTCGGGCTACCATCCAGGATGGGGATTTGGCTGGCAAAGTATTGCTTTAGAGGAGATAAATAGGCAATTTGCCAGGGAAACATCTCCAGCCAGTTACTATATTTTTCAAAAAGTAACTTGACATCAGTTTCTGGTACAGTTTCTTTTTGTAAGTAGAAGCCTTCAATAAATTCACTGATTCTCCTTGCTTTTTCAGGATCATTCTCTTTAAGCCTGGCAACAATATCCTTTAAAAAACTAATATATAAACTAGCCCCTATGGTTGACCCATAGCCGCGTGGCAGTTGCCCAAAACTATAAAAGGCATACTCAACAAACTCCGAAATATGTTCATAATAGTCCGGCTCATCTATTTTTGCGTTCCACAAATTCTCGGTCTGTCTGTAGGTGTCGAGTAATCGTTGACGAAGAGTGCCTATCCATACTTCGCGCTTAAACCAAGAGGGCGCAGGATCGAGTTTGGCATGCAACTCGCAACAATGGGGAAACTTCTCAATATAATCGTCTATGTTTTTGACGAGGCTCTGATGCCATGGGCAGCAATCAGGCCAATCCTGTGCAAGAGTATTTGCGATGCCATCAAGGTGGGTTCCTACAGGTAAAAGCTGAAAATTTTCATTACTTATCCATTTGAACAGATGTTCATGCTCTCCATTATTGCCAGCGGCGTCATTATGAAAGGGATGAGGCTCCATTCGCGTATTTTTAAAATGTTTTACATGCTAAGCGGTCACGATAAGAGCAATCTACCTATTTCGAGGAAATTTTAATTCGCTCAACCAGATCATGAAAATACTTGGGCGACCAAATATTCAGCACCCTGGGATCCCTGATAAACCGCGCAATATCTTCTTTGGCGCGATCCAGATCTATTGTATCAATTCTATTGCGAAGCAACTCTCGAAACTGCGCCTCCGTCATATCTTCCTGGGTCCAATTACCACTACCTTTCGCCCTTAACAGGAAATGCTGCAAATTCATGAGTACTCCTTGCTTGATGTACCATTCCATATCGTACCAATCCCGACCTTTCACGTTGTTTTTCCATTGCCTGAAAAGCAATGCATGCATTTTTCCGGCAAACAAATCAGGAAGGGAAAAGCAGTTTACATAAAATGAGAATGGCCTGGTGAGCAGTTTTTCCTCGGTAGCAAAGCCCAGTGGCGGTTTCTTATCCACTTCAATCTTAATTTTTATACGAGCCACTTGTTTTATATGTTGCTCAGGGACGATACTTTCCAACACCAGCTCTTTCCAGATGGTTTCCGATTTTAAGAATGCAGATTCTACATTGGATTGGGCAGTTTTCTTTTTCTCTGCAATGGCCACTTGCATACCCTGAGCACTAAACTCATCCACAATGGCATCCATATATGGCTGAAAAGAAAACTGTTCATCCTCCTGCAATAGTGAAAAGTCCAGGTCTTCGGAATAGCGATCCAGTTTATAAAATATGCGTAATGCAGTCCCCCCATAAAAAGCCGCTTTACTATAAAAGCCGCTTCGAGAAAGACCTGCAAGTGCTACTTCTTGCATAATTTCTCGTAAAGCGGCAGTGGCTTCTTCCCTGTTAGCTGGCTGGTAAGATTCTAACCATTCCTTTATCATAATGCTTCCAATGTTTCTAGTAACATGTTTAGGGATGAACTTTTGGGTGCATGTTCACTCCATTCTTTCATTAGGTTAAAATTCATCGACTTCACCACATCCAGATCAATTCTCAGATCTTCATCGAGGTAAGCTTTAGTGGCCTTAATACTGCGCAGCTCAACACCGGGCGTAGTTATGATTTTATCAAACAGTGCTTTTTCTGGTGTAGCAATTAAAAAACGTTGGTTATGTGAAACCTCTATACTCTTTATTCCAAAGCTATAGTACGGCAATGGCAGCCTTGTATAGGTAAAAACACCCACTTTTGTTGAATATTTCTTGCTTTGTTTGATGGTAACGGAAGTAGTGGAAAAAACTTTTTCAGGTATGAGTGCATAATACGACAAGGCGCTGTCCAACGATACATAACTGGGCCCCATGATATGGTTTGCAATTAAAAATGGATCTGGCTGTTGCCGCCTAATCGCCTTGCCTGGTATATATAAACCCCTCTTTACAGGAAGCAACATGTCGTCCTTTACCAAATTCTTGATTTTATCATTTGGCTGGCGGTAGTCTCTTAGTATCCATGCCATCACATGGTGAGGAATAGGAATTGCTCCAAAATCTTCTATGGCCTGATATATTTTCACTATTACAAATGTAGTTTTTCAGCAGGTAAATATGAACATTTCATATTTAATATCAATTAATCCACAAAATAATTTGCGTAATATTTAAGCTAAAATATGAATTTTATCGGTTATCTACTATTTATTTCGCAATAAATAATTACATTCTTTCATGACCCTGAGGGAGTATAATTGAACAATAATTCATATGTTATTTTTAATGAATAACTTACATTTTAATAATTAACGCCATATTACCATAGAGTTCTTCTTCACTATACTTAAGCAAGCTGCTATATGCTCGATTCTTATAATCCTTCTGCATTTCCACGAACTACCCATTAATGATAAATGTAATACTGATAGCAAATTTATAACTGCATTTGCTTGTATTGTAATTATTTGTATATTGTACATGCATCTTTGAAAACATAGGAAATATCCCTACTCCATTAAAAATTGGAATCGCTACCCTGTTTTCAATAATTAAGGCTGGATTTAGTTTTAATGAGTCAGCCCAAATACTCTCCATATAGTATTTAAAATTATACCCAACTGAATCAGGCGACCCAAACCTTGTTTACTAAGGCTTGTTTGTGTCGTCGCCCCAACACTGCAATTCCCATTTGATGACTGAAAATGTTAGTATTATAGCCACCACCCTAATCATTAATGGTTTTAAGTTAAACCTAATTTCTCGGCCAGATAAGGATAGCTGTATTTTCGTAGCCCATAAACGCGATATTTTGGGGGCCAGCCTACCTTATGCTATACTGGTCACCAATCAGGCGTTGACTGACGGGCAAACAAAAACACTGATCACCGTAGCTGAAGGCCAAGGTGCTACACCATTAATAGTGACTAACAATGGGCATAGTGATCTAATAAAAACTTTGAGAATTTCCGAATTTGAAAAGCTGCTGGGAGGATTCATCGACACAGGTTTGGTTACCTTACCCGGTATTGCAGCCATTATGGATGAGTTAGGTCACAACAAAGTTCCCACAGGCTTAATCGGTGATGCCGACGTGCTGCTCGAGATTTATACGAAAGAATGTTTACGCTATCTGCTGTGTGCTCCAGGAAGGCGATTTGGAAGCGAAAGATCATTTGAAAAGCTACCAGATGGAATTATTCTGGGAGGATCCACCTGCAATTTGATGTTCGATGCCAAAGCTTACAAATCCGGCTTTGAATTCAAGGCAGACGATATCCGCCGTTTTAGCAGTTATATCGAAGATTTCAATGACCGTTATAAGAACTTCTATAAGTTCAAATATTTCATTGTTGTCAGTGGGCACTTTAATGATTCGGACGATTCGATCAAAGGACGATCCGATGAACTATTCAATGAATGCGGCGCAAGGATTTGCTGTATCCCAGCCTGTGAGCTAGGAGCACTCTCACAACTATTTATCAGTAGGCCATTACAAAGAAATGCCATCAAATGGGAGAACGTTTTTGTAAAACACCGGATCTCGTCAAAAGATTTACAGGACGAACTCAGTCGATTAGATAAAGATAAACTCCTTTAACTATGGGAACATCCGTCAACCAAAGCTCGCCCAGAGATTCCAACTGGAAACCGGTCCGAACGGCTTATGTTAAGAATAGAATCTCTGAAGCTAGGGTACTTTCGGAGATATGGCGAGCATCAGAGAACCAAAGTATTCCTCTTAGTCGAGAATTAAGCTCCAATGCCGTTTATAGCTGCGTCCAAGCAGTAGCTACCTCTAAAAATTTCCAGGAAGCCATCTTCAAAGTGAATAATTATTTGATGGACAATGGTGGAAATTCCATCAGTGTAGAATTTGCCAAGAGAATCATACCCTTGGCTTTTGGGGACAAACAACCAGCACAAGCATTTAGCAGGTTATTTATCTCCGAAGTGACCAAGTATGTAATCTCTCGTGACATTGCCGGTTGTGTTGGAGACGGCTTTAGAAACAAAACAGTCACCGAGTTGGTCGATTTTAAAAACCGAATAAGCCAACGTGCTCTCAATCTTACGGCAGAAATCAATATGAATATATCGACCCAAAAAGACTGGTCAGTTTTTATTACAGCCACAGTGAATAAGTTAAAAACGCAGCAATGAGTTCAATTTATATAGGCACGAGCATTTCCACTGCTGATCTTATACTAGTACCTGGTGAAAACCTATATACTGGCAGCAAAAAAGCACAGGAATACTTTGGTGACCTAGATACCTTAGATGAAGATCTACTCAATGTGGCGGCAGGCATTTATGCCGCTGACCTGGCAACTATACGCTCGGACAGGGAACAAAACTGTCGGGATATAGCACTTACTATAGAGGTTAGCCACAAACAGGGTTGGGACGTCATAAGAAAAAAGCTAAAGTATGCTTTATATGTGCTGTCTAAAGATAACTGGGAGATTACATTCGTTAAAAAAGCAGGAAAAACCAATGCTGATCTTGATTGGAACGGAGCATCCGGAGCGGTACTGCTTTTTTCAGGTGGCATTGACTCAATGGCTGGAGCATCCGACTTTTTAGCGAAAAAAGAACCGCTAGTTCTGGTCAGTCATAGCAGTCAAGGCAACAGTGAAGTAGATAAGTCGCAGAAGGATATATATAAGGCCCTCTGCAAACACTACAAACAGGAAATACCTTACTTCCCAATTAAAGTTTATGGTAGAAATAAGAATCCATATGATTTCCCAGAGGAAAGGGAGAACTCGCAACGTACTCGTTCCTTTTTATTTCTAACACTAGCCGCTTTGGTAATGAAAAAGAAAAAGATGAAAAAGGTGCTGTTCATGGCAGAAAATGGTCAGTTTGCTGTCCACTTACCTTTGAATCAAGCCAGAATCGGGCCATTCTCCACCCATACAGCCGATCCATTGTTTCTATCCTTGGCTAAAGAAATTTTTAGCCACCTGTTAGAAAACGAAGATTTTGCAATAGAGAATCCCTTCTTATACAAAACTAAAGCCGAAGTATTTGCCGTACTACCAGTACAATTGCAAAAAGCCGCCATCAAATCGGCGAGTTGCTGGAAGATCTCTCGAGTTAAAATGCACTGCGGAGAATGTGTGCCGTGTATGTCCAGACGTATCGCTGTAGAATACAACGGGTTAAGATTTTCAGAATATAAGGTTGATTTATTTAACGAAAACATTAAGGCACTACCGGAGGAGCATACAGGCAAAAGGAACTTATCAGACTACCTTGAATTTATCGCCACCTTCAAGTCCGTTAAAGACATACCCAAAATCCTTTCGAACCATCCAGAGTTATATAATAATGCATTTAATCAGGAAGCAGTAATCAAGATGTACCATCGGATGGCACAACAATCCTATAAGGTACTATCTAGTTATCCAAATGTTGTAAAACTGATATAATGGCTAGATTCTCTATTACAAAGCTCGAAGAAGCCCGTAACAATCCTCAAAGGTTTGCCGAATCCCTAACGGAAACAAAAGAAGATCAGAAATTCTTTCCTCGTTCTAAGTTTGCGGACTGGCAAAGGGCTGCCATCTTTTTTCATGATGGCGATAACCTAAGTGGCGCGATCAAAAAACTGACCACTGTATTTACATTGAATTACAAGGAGTCGATTAAAAATCAAAAGGAGCTAGAACAACTTGTCGTAAACCTTGAAAACTATGCTCATCGGGCTGAAAAAAGAGGTCTAACGCTGTTCGATAAAAGAAGGAATATCAGAATCGATATAAATGCCGATTTGCTAATGACAGGCCAAATCCCACTGATCTATATGAATGATAAGGGAGGGTATGCTGCCAGCTTTTTTCAAAAGCAAACTACCTTTTGGCAAGATGAATTGAAGTATCCCATCATTCAACATCATATCGCTGAAAGCCTTCTCGGCTGTGATGTCAAAACGGTTGAGGTGGGCATATACAGCCTAGAGGATGAAGACTTTTCGCTAAAGACTTACTCTAAAAAAGCGATCAACGATGCCATTGAGGAACTTAAAGACCTAGGAGATTCCATTGTGTCATATATGTAAATACATTGGGCATTCTACCCTTGCTTACATTGAATATGAAAGCATGCATATCAATGATCAAAAGGTTATGTCTCCGATTAGAAACATTGCTAGCATGGAAGTTCCTAATCCATTATACATTTTTATATCCAAGGAGTACTGTAATATTGAAACCGTATCGAAGGATGTGTTTACACTGATGGGGAGCCAGTTGCCTTGCGATTTGCCGATGCAATAGGTGAAGTATGGACTACGGCTACTTTGGAAAAGGACACCCTTCATTTATCTTTTAAATATTATATTTGAAATACCTAATAGTATTACGCATATCATAGTTACGCAATTAACATGAAACAAAAAGTGAACTGTTACATATCAACGCCAGCAGATTTTGAATTAACAAAGCTTGAATCAGTCTTAGACAGCCAAAATATTGAGCATCACAGTTTTTACGATTTTTCAATTGGCAATTCATTTTCTGATCTAATTAGACGAAAAATTCGAGATTCTGACTTTGTAATAGCTGTATTACAAACAGACAACGCTAACGTATTATTTGAGCTTGGAGTTGCGGAGGGTTTAAAGAAACCAACCTTCATACTTGTAGATAAAGATTTCAAGGTGCCCTTTTTCCTAGATTCTAAGTTCTATTATCAAACTAATTTTAAAGATTTATCATTGGTTGAACTCGCTCTGAAAAACTTTGTTCAAGACATCAAAATCAAGAAAAAAAGACCCGTCAGTAAGGAGGATAGAGATATATTATCTGTAAATGACACAACAAATATATTAGCCAAACTAGCAGGCTTACGTAAGAATCCGAATGAAAGAGAAATCTTTGATCTAATAAAGGAAACCTTTACAAAAATTGATGTTCAGAATGTTTCAATAAGCGAATCAGTCATTGATAGAGGTGTTGATCTCGTAATTAGAAGTAAGAACCTTATACCATATTTTGGCAATCCGATATTTATTGAAGTTAAGGCTGGAAGCTTAAATGCCAATATGATTTTAGAAGCCGAAGAAGCACTTTTGAGATATATACAAAATACAGAAGCCAAAGGTGCTATTGTCCTTTATCTTGACCGAAACAATAAACGTTTCGATGATATAAAAGCTGCATACAATTCAATCCTTCTCTTTGACTTGGAAGATTTTATACAAGGCATCGCTTCCGAAGGGCTTGAAAGAACACTTATTGAAAAGAGAAATAAAAATGTTCACGGAAACTCTTAAATCATGCCGAATTACAGTAAAGCAAGGATTCAAGACTTCCTGAACAGGTCAGATGCGGCGGCCAATCCGGATGCCAAGGGAAGAATATTTGAAGACCTTGTAGTTTATCTTATGGATAAATTCCATGGGGTTAGAGTAGCTGAAAGAAATGTGCTAGATGCAACTGGATCCCAAGAACTTGATGTTGTATTCTGGAACAACCGAGTAAGATCGCCGTTCGACTTTTTAGATCCGATTCTTATTTCGGAATGTAAAAATGAGGCCAATCCACTAAGCAGTGCAAAATGTAGGGAATTTGTAGCAAAGTTGAGAAGCCGTGGAGCCAATACAGGTTTGTTAATTACCTCTAGTGGAATTGCAGGTCAACTAAACGGCTATAGATTTGCAAATTCTGTAATAATGGATGCCCTGACCGCAGATAGGATTAAAGTAATTGTCATTGACAGGACTGAAATTCTAGCACTTAATAATACTGATGATTTAATCAATTTGATAACTGATAAATATCTGAATTTAACACTCAGAAGGACTTTAGACTAATATTTTGAAGAAGCCTTAGGAAAGGAACTCCGTGCATGGATCGTTTTTCATGCTTAACCCTTCCTAAGCAACTCTTTTCTGGCTTCTACCGTACTAAATAGCATGGAAACTGCTGACTTGTACATCAGAGTAAGTACAGAAGAGCAAGCTCAAACTGGCTATTCCCAACGATATCAGGAAGAGGTCCTAAGAACCTACTGTGAAATACATGGGATAATTATACGAAAAACCTTCTTTGAAGATTATTCAGCCAAAACTTTCAATCGCCCTCAATGGAATAAGCTTATTGCTGAATATAAAATAAAAAAGCCCAAGGGCCTTTCACTCCTTTTAGTTACTAAATGGGATCGTTTTAGCCGTAATACAGGTGATGCCTACTACATGATAAACTATTTATTGAAACTAGGCATTGAAGCAAAAGCTATCGAACAACCTCTAGATCTCACAATCCCGGAAAATAAAATAATGATGGCTTTCTTCTTATCTATTCCAGAAGTGGAGAATGCAAGAAGGTCCCTAAATGTAAAAGAAGGAATTGAGAGAGCTAAAAAAGAAGGTCGATGGATTGGTTCAGCTCCTGTAGGATACAGAAATAAAATATCGGAATCAGGCCAGAAGTATATCCAGGCAGTTGAACCTCAAGCAGGGATTATGAAACAGGCATTCCAGAAAATTGCCTATGGAATTTATTCAATCAAGGAAATATACGATGAAGCTTTTGATAACGGTCTACAAAGAAGTTATAACTGTTTCTGGAAAGCGCTCAGAAACCCTGCATATTGTGGCCTCATCAAGCTGAAAACGTCACAGTCTGCAGACGCGTTGTTCGCAGTGGGCCAGCACGATCCATTAATTTCAGAAAGTCTCTTTCAGGAGGTACAAAAAGTACTAGCAAAGAAAAGAAAGCATTACAGTTATACACATACGAATGTTATTTTCCCTTTTCGAGGGCTTCTTATTTGCCCTAAATGTGGGAAGAGTTTGACTGGAAGTAGTTCACAAGGCAGAGGAAAAAAATATGACTATTATCATTGTATCAGTAAATGCGGCGTTAGAATCCCTGTAAGCAAGGTACATATGCTCATCCAAAAATTCACCAGTTCATTTGACCTCCTTCCAGACTTTAAGCCATTATTCTCCTATGTATTGGAAGCTAGCATGAAAGCAACTATAGATCAAAACTCACTAAATCATCAAAGATTATTGAAAAAGATCGAGGATTTAACCTTCAGAATAGATAAAGCTAGGGAGCTTCTTTTGGGCGGTTCACTAAATCCAAAAGAATATAAAACTATCCGATCCAACTGTGAAAACCAGATAAACATCCTTGGAGAAGCATTGCAGAATGGAACAAGGGAAAACAAATTCCTCGCATTAGCAATCTCCACATCAGAAGAAAAAATTTCAAATCTTAATGATCTTATTGAGAACTATTCAACTAATAAAAAGAAAGAAATATTCAAGTACCTTTTTCCTTATGGCATAACTTGTAATGTCAATCGAATTGACGAAAATGACTTATCAGTTCCTCTGAGATGTATTTACATAAAACAAGAAATACCTACCAATCTATCAACTACTTTGAGCGAGATTGAAGAAAAACTTCTGGAAGAGCCTCCCAAGATCAAAGAAGAAGTCAAAACATTAGTTAACAAACTGAAAATTTGTTCAGTAAGGCAATGCAAAGATATTGTTGCGTACTTTCGCAAATTATCTGAGATCATCTTAGACCAAGCAATTGAACGAAAGCTCATCTCCTTTCTAACATAAGTGTTCGATTTTCGTAAACTCAAATGTAAGGCAGGACTCATTAAATGCTTGTTTTGTCTCATGTTTCCCAAAAGATTGATGGTATATAGGGGATTCATATTCAAAAAACAAGTAGGCAGGAAATTGACTTTCAATACGATAGATAAAACTAAAAAAAGGCAGCTCATAACGAGCTGCCTTCAGTTTTTTTGTTAGTTTCTGGTACTACCAGTTTTAAAAAAGTGGAGAATACCGGAGTCGAACCGGTGACCTCTTGCATGCCATGCAAGCGCTCTAGCCAGCTGAGCTAATTCCCCTTTTACCTGGCTGATTTCAGGAGTGCAAATATAGGAGCATGGTTCATTGTGTCCAAATAAAAAATAAAAGCCGGTGCAGAAAACTGTACCGGCTCAAACATCTGTTTATTGAGAGCATTTACGATTACGCTTTTTTGATCGCTTCCACGTTGATATGGAGTTTCACTTCATCGCTCACCACAATGCCGCCTGTTTCTGTAACCGCACTCCAGGTAAGACCGAAATCCTGGCGATTGATCTTGCCGGATACTTCAAAACCCGCAACAGTATTGCCGTAAAAGTCTTTCTGGATACCACCGTACTCAACATCCAGCACTACAGGTTTGGTAACGCCTTTGATAGTAAGATTTCCCTTCACTTCATAATCACCACCACCCTGGTTAACCAGCTCGGTGGATTCGAAACTCATGGAAGGGAATTTCTCTGCATCAAAAAAGTCAGCAGATTTCAGGTGACCATCGCGGCCTTCATTGCCGGTATCGATACTGTTAATGTTTACATTGAATTTGATCTTCGCATCAGTGAAATCCTCTTTATCAGATTCTACTGTGCCTTCAAATGTTTTGAATTTCCCCGTAACAGTGGAAATCACCAGGTGCTTTACTTTAAAAGAAACTTCTGAGTGTGTTGTATCAATTGTCCATGTTGCCATAAAATCAAGTTTAGGATGTAAAATTAATGTTTAAACATTATCGTGCAAAAAAGTTTAGCTGCAATTAACAATCCAATAGCATTGGAAAATCGACTGCCAACACCATCATCCAGATCAAACCCTTTACCAGAGCGGGATTCAGAAGTGCTCACTTCCATACCTGCTAACCTGAAGGTTAGTGGCATCTTCCAATATGCACATAAAAAAAGCCCTGACCCGCAAGGGACCAGAGCTAATTTTTATAATGTGGAAAGATGAGTAAGGAAACTAGTCGCCCCAAATCTCAGCTTCGCCTTTCAACCATTGTTTTACATTCTCTGTAGTTACAGACTTCGGCCTTTCTATAGGCAGCGCCAGTGCGCGATCCCAGATCAGGCTGCTCATTACTCCCAGTGCGCGGCTCACGCCGAAGAGCACGGTGTAGAATTCATATTCCACCATTCCGTAGTGAACCAGCAGGGCCCCACTGTGTGCATCCACGTTCGGCCATGGGTTCTTGATCTTGCCGAGCGACTGAAGAATTGGAGGCACCGCATCATAAACATTCCAAACAGTTTGTACCAGTGGATCTTCAGCCAGATGCTTTTTACCGAATTCCATTTGTGCTGTAAAGCGTGGATCGGTTTTGCGAAGCACAGCATGACCATATCCGGGAACAACTTTTCCTTCAGAAAGTGTTTTCTTCACATACTCTTCAATCTGGTCTTTAGCAGGCGTTTCAGTTTTGAGCTCCTCGCGCATTTCGAAGATCCATTTCACTACCTCCTGGTTGGCAAGGCCGTGCAGGGGACCTGCGAGACCGTTCATGCCTGCAGCTAAGCTCAGGTAAGGATCGCTGAGAGCGGAACCCACCAGGTGTGTCGCATGTGCGGAAACGTTACCTCCCTCGTGATCTGCGTGAATGGTCATGTAAAGACGCATCAGTTCCTTGAAGCTTTCGTTCTCGAAACCGAGCATATGCGCCAGGTTACCAGCCCAGTCCAGCAAACCATTAGGCTGGATATGTTGATTATTCTTGTACTTCCTTCTGTAGATATAAGCGGCTACGCGGGGCAGACGTGCAATGAGGTCCATTGCATCATCGAAAATAGGTTCCCAGTAGTCTTTTTTGTTGATGCCTTCTGCATAACGTTTGGCAAAATTGCTTTCCGTTTGCAAAGCCATGATACCGGTTACGAACATGGTCATCGGGTGGGCAGTGATCGGCAATGCATCGATGGCGGCAAACACATGGTTGGGTACATGTGAACGACGCTGCCATACGGATGTAACATGATGAACATCTTCTTCAGTAGGCAATTCACCAATCAGCATCAGGTAGAACAATCCTTCGGGTAAAGGTTCATTGCCATTTTTGGCTTTCGGGAGTTTCTGTTGCAATTCAGGGATGGAGTAACCACGGAAACGGATACCTTCCTGTGCATCCAGCAGGGATGTTTCACTTACCAGTCCGGTGATACCACGCATCCCCTGATAGATCTGCGATAACTGAACTTCCCCGATCGTTTTTGTTCCGTGCTCTTTCAGCAAATTCTTGACTTCAACGGCTGATTCATCTGCCTTTGCCTTGAACCTTTCCTTAAGAATACCCATGTTGTAGAATAATTATATAAACAAGCAAAATAAGTGTAGAATCGATGGCTAAAGTTATAACAATACCGCTCAATAGAACAAAAATTGTTGTTTTAGGTTAGAAACTAAACCATTATTAATACTGATTTAATTAGTTTCTCATCCAATTCTTATTTAGGCGCCTTCTTGTGTAACCAGATAGCAATACATGTAAAAATAATATTGGGTGTCCAGGCGGCCAGTATGGGCGGGAAGTTACTTTTAGTGGAGAATGTGAGGGAGAATTTATCCATCACAACAAATATCGCGGCAGTGATGATCCCTACAGCGAGGTTCAGCCCGCTACCACCGCGGGTTTTACGCGCAGCCACTGAAAACCCGATCAATGTCAGCACCAGCACAGAAAAAGGAGTGGCGTCACGGCGGTATCTTTCTACTTTGAAATCGTTCAGACCTTCTGTTCCCCTGTTGGCCTCAGCCTGTATGAAAGCTTTCAGCTCGGAGGTGGTCATTTTATCTTTCAGGTATTTGTCCGGTTTGATCTCGGTGGGCTTTACATTCAGCGCCAGCTTCATGGTATCGATCTTCTTAATCGTCTCTTTGATACCATCGATATGTCTTTCAATCGCATTCTCGATCACCCATGATTTCTTTGCCGTGTCCCAGCGGATATTGTCGGCCCGCAGGTTGTATATTAATTGAGTGCCTTTGATGCGGTCCATGAAGAAACCGCCGTAGGCCATCTGTCGGTCATTGTTGTACTCCCGGAAACCCGCGAAGGTTACAGAGTCTACTTTGAGATAATAGTTATTGCCTCTTTTGGCCAGCTCTCCTTGTTCGTAGGAACTCTTACTATCGATATAAGTTGCCTGGAAATTTCCGCGGATGGTGGCGGCTTTGGGGATCCAGATCTGTGTGGCCACCCAGAAAATTCCGCCCAGGAAAAGTGCAGCCGCCATGAACGGCGCCAGCACGCGGTTATATCGAACTCCACTGGCCAGCATGGCGATGATCTCTGAACGTGCTGCCATTTTGGAGGTAAAGAAGATAACAGCAATGAACACCATCAGCGGAAAGATCATGCTGATGATGAAGGGAACGAAACCAAGATAATAATCGGTAATGATCTGCCAGGAACTAAGACCGCTCTTTACAAAATCATCGGCTTTCTCACTGGTATCGATCACAACAGCGATCACGCTAAAGATCAGCACCATGAAAATGGTAGTGCTGAGGTATTTCTTGATAATGTACCAGTCGATTTTTTTCATACTATGCCTTTGAGCCGGCGGCCGGGCAAATGTAGCCCAAAAACTGTGATCCTCAGAGCCCGGGATTCCTAAAACTATTGCAAATCAGGTTGATTTTTCAGACTTACAGGCGTTGTTGCAGGATGGCCACCTGCTCATTCTTCCAACTGATAAAATCCCCTGCCAGGATATGTTTGCGCGCCTCTCCTACCAGCCAGAGATAGAATGCCAGGTTGTGAACGCTGGCGATGGTAAGTCCCAGGATCTCTTTCGCCTTCATCAGGTGACGGAGATAGGCCTTGCTGTAGTAGTTGCTGATATGGCTGTCGATGCCATCATCCAGCGGGGAATAATCGTGTTCCCATTTCTTATTATCGATATTGATCACTCCTTTGGAGGTGAAGAGCATGGCGTTGCGGCCATTACGCGTGGGCATCACACAATCGAACATATCAACACCCAGTGCGATGCATTCCAGGATATTCCAGGGAGTGCCCACACCCATGAGGTAACGTGGCTTTTCCGCAGGCAGGTTCTCGCAACAAAGTTGGGTGAACTCGTACATCATGTTATCGGGCTCGCCTACGCTGAGACCGCCGATGGCATTGCCTGCAGCATTTTTTGATGCAACGTATTCGCAGCTCGCTTTGCGCAGATCAGCATAGGTGCTTCCCTGCACAATAGGAAAAAGATTTTGCGCATAACCATACCTGTCAGGTGTGCTGTTGAAACGCTCGAAACACCTGTCGAGCCACCTGTGGGTGAGATGCATGGATTTCTCCGCATATTTGTATTCACTCGGATAGGGCGGACATTCATCGAAGGCCATGATGATATCACCACCAATGCTGCGCTGGATGTCCATCACATTTTCGGGCGTGAATAAATGTTTCGATCCGTCGATATGGCTTTGGAACACCACCCCTTCTTCCGTGATCTTACGGCTGGATGCCAGCGAAAAAACCTGGTAGCCGCCACTGTCCGTCAGAATGGGCCTGTCCCAGCCATTGAATTTGTGCAGGCCACCGGCTTTCTCCAGGGTTTCGAGGCCCGGGCGGAGATAGAGATGGTAAGTATTTCCCAAAATGATCTGTGCCTGCACATCATTTTTCAGTTGTTGCTGGCTCACTGCTTTCACGCTGCCCGCGGTTCCCACAGGCATGAAGATGGGTGTCAGGATCTCTCCGTGATCTGTTGTAACCTTACCCGCTCTTGCCGCAGAATGCCCATCTGTAGCCTGTAACTGAAATTGTAAACTCGCCATAATATTTGATAAATCGGGCTGCAAGATACGGATTACAGCCAGTTTGCAGGGTAACGAACCCTCGCTATGGTGATTACCATCAAATTACACACATTACAAAAATCTTTATTTTTCAACAGGTGTGGATGCTTAGATGTATTGCTTTCAGGAGTTACCTTCTTATTTTCGCGCATTATTTCCTTGCATTGGACCCTAAATTGCAACCTTCATGATATCACTGTTGATGAGCATAGATTGGTGGTTGATACTTTTCTGTGCCTTTTGCGCAGTTGCTTTCGTTCAATTATTATATTACTGGCTCCTCTTCCGCAGGGTGGCCTGGTACCAGGCGCCTGTTCGCGAAAAAACGCAGCAGCACCCGGTTTCCATCATTATCTGCGCCCGCGATGAAGCGGGTAACCTGGCACGAAACCTTCCCGGCGTACTGGTTCAAACCTATAGCTCCACACATGAAGTGATTGTGGTGAACCATAACAGCCAGGATGAAACGAAATTCCTCCTAGAAGAATTCAGGAAAACATTCAAAAGTCTCAATGCCGTGAACCTCTCACAGGAGGCTAAAGGCATTCCCGGTAAAAAATACCCACTCTCCATAGGCATCAAGGAAGCAAAGCATGAGGTCATCCTGCTGACGGATGCAGACTGTGTGCCAGCTTCCGAATTCTGGGTGCAGAAAATGCAGGACGCCTATGCGCCGGGTATCGATATCGTACTTGGATATGGAGCGTATTACAAACGACCGGGTTTACTGAACAGGCTGATCCGTTTTGAAACCTTCCATTCCGCCCTGCAGTATTTTTCGTATGCACTTGCAGGTATGCCGTATATGGGTGTTGGCAGAAATCTTTCTTACAAAAAAGGATTGTTCTTTGCCAATAAAGGATTCTCTGCATTGAACCATGTACCGGGTGGCGATGATGATCTCTTCATCAACAAAGTGGCTACTGCCTCCAATACAGCCATTGTACTGGATCCCGAAGCGGTGACCTTATCAGAACCGAAGAAAACATTCAGGAACTGGATGCACCAAAAGAACAGGCATTTCACTACCGGAAAATTCTATAAGTCCAAACATAAGTTCCTGCTTGGACTTTATTCCATGACGCATTTCCTTTTCTATCCATTATTCATACTCACCCTTATCTTCTTCGATTGGCGACTGGCGCTCGGCATCTTTGCAGTGCGCGCCATCACGCAGGCGATCGTGTATTATAAAGCGATGTCAAGACTGAATGAGAAAGATCTCTTTGCCTGGTGGTGGTTACTGGATATCTGGATGTTCATTTATTATTGCATCTTTGCTCCTGCATTATGGAAGAAGCCGAAAAAAAACTGGGCCTGATCATCAAGTACTTTGGTGATTTCAGCGAAACACAATTGCAGCAACTGGCTGCACTGGAAGCATTGTATGCAGACTGGAACGAGAAGATCAATGTGATCTCCCGCAAGGACTTCGACAGTTTGTACGAAAAGCATGTATTGCATTCACTGGCCATTGCAGCTGCATTCGAGTTCCAGCCCGGAGCCGTGATCGGCGATCTCGGCACTGGTGGCGGATTTCCCGGCATACCACTGGCCATCTTCTTTCCTGAAGTAAAGTTCCACCTGGTAGACAGCATAGGAAAAAAGATCAAAGTGGTGCAGGCTGTTGCAGAAGGTCTTGGTTTGAAAAATGTGACGGCGCAACACGCGCGCATGGAAGAAATCAAGAACCGTAAATTCGATTTCGTGGTATCAAGAGCGGTGGCGCCGCTGAAAGAGCTCTGGACCTGGAGCAAGCCCTTGCTTAAAAAAGCACAGCCCAACCAGGAACAAAAGCCCGGTCTCATCTGCCTCAAAGGAGGAGATCTCGCGCAGGAAATTTCCGAAAGTGGTTGTAAACCACGCATTATGGAAGTACATGAGATCTTCGGAGAAGAATATTTCAAAGAGAAATACCTGCTGTACGTATCTGTGTAATTTCCGCAACAGCCCCATTTCATCCATCGAAAAACTACCACAAAGTGGTATTATTGGTGTATCGAAAAGTTTGAAATTTGCTGAATGGACATTACAATTTGTATCGTTGACGATAATAAGGATATCCGGTCCGCACTCGAACAGATCATTATCATGTCTGAAGGGTATCGTTTGATCGGAAGTGTGGGCTCCGCAGCGGAAGCCATGGACCAGATACCAAAACTGAAACCGGATATTGTTCTGATGGACATAAATCTTGGTGAAGGTGAAAATGGCATAGATTGTGTGCGTCAACTGAAGTCCGAATACAAAGACATTCTGTTCATGATGTGTACGGTTTATGAAGATGATGAAAAGATATTTGAAGCATTGAGTGCAGGTGCAAATGGTTATATATTGAAAAAGACAGCACCGCATAAACTACTGGAAGCAATCCGCGAATTACAGGATGGAGGCGCTCCGATGAGCAGCCAGATCGCCAGAAAAGTAGTGGCGGCTTTTCAGCAAAAGCAAAAGAATCCCACAGAAGCTCCGGAATCATCTACACTGAATGTTCTCTCTAACAGGGAAAAAGAAATTCTTGAATTACTGGCCAAAGGCATGTTGTACAAAGAAATAGCCGCCAGCTTATTCATCAGCCAGGAAACAGTCCGCAAGCATGTGTATCATATCTACGAGAAACTGCACGTGAACAACCGCGTTGAAGCCATCAACAAATTCTTCGGCAGATAGGCTTACCACAAAGTGGTATTGCAGTACCTGCAACATCCGTTTACCTTTGTTAACCTTCCGGGAAAGGCATCGTATAGCCAAATCAAAATATTGATCGGCATTGCTGATTGTACGTTTTTTTCTGTGCAAGAAACCTGGGAACACAGAACATTAACCTTACCTTATCTTTAACCGGAACAGTCCGTCCATTTGGGCGGGCTGTTCTTTTTGTATAATAAGAGGGAGTTCGGGGGGCCCAGTTGCTCGCCTCCGGCGAGTGAGTTCTATTGGTTCGCCTCCGGCGAACACTGCGTCGCCGGAGGCGACTAAATACAAGTCACTCGCCAGAGGCGAGCGACTGGCAGCACTCCGGCCTATTTAGTCAGCCCCTGGCAACGCTCCGATCAATCTACCATTTGAACTCCAGTTTATTATCGTTCCTGTCTATATCCGCCAATCTTTTGGAAGGATCGATCTCCAGGCTGCTGATCTCAGTCAGCGGTTTATCGATCAACACTTCATAAGTGGGATTGGTCCATCTCCAGGGCTCATGTTTGGTGAAAGATGCTTTTGCATATTCATTCTCTTTTGCGCCGAACATGAGATACATTGGAATGTATGCAAGATGTTTGCTTCCATCTTTGAAAGTGGCCATCAGGTCAATAGGCATGGGAAAATAACCAACACGTCTGAGACGCACTTTGGTACCCTTTCCTTCGCTCCAGATACTATCGATCTTGTAGTTGATGGTTTTGGTGGTGTTAACGAAATATTCGCGGTACCAGTCGAGCTGCATATTGCTTTCCTTTTCTGCAACACGGATGAAGTCGTTCACATTGGGATGCTTGAACTTCCAGGTATTATAGTATTCATGCAGGATCCTGTCGCGAACAGGAGCGCCTACAATATAGCCAAGTTGCTCCATGAACACTTCTCCTTTTGAATAAGCGGCAACACTGTAGCCGTAATTGGTTTCGAAGTGATCTGCATGCGTTGTAAGTGGCTCTTCAAACCGGCTTCTGGCGAGATTGATATACCCTTCATAAGAGTCGGAGTGAGGGTTATCATCGCCATTGAAAATATCTGCGCGTTTGTAGCCTTTGTCGATGGTTTTCTTGCGGGGACCCGTTCCGGTTGTGCTTTGCTCCACCACAGTTTTGGAAACGCCCCTGTAGTATTCAGATACCAGAGCTTCTGCATAGCTGGTGAAGCCTTCGTCCATCCACGCATACTCAGACTCGTTAGTAGCCAGCATTCCCTGGTACCAGCTGTGCAGCCATTCGTGGAAAACAGTTCCGAGGCTTGAGCTTACAAGTAAAGTGGACATTGGATATTCCATGCCGCCATCGCCCCCGTGAATGAATGAATATTGTTTGTAGGGATAAGCGCCGAAATTAGCTTCAATGAAAGGCAGAACAGTTACTGCAGCATCGGCAACAGTTGTCCATTTTGCTTCATAGTCCTTCACATAGTTTTCATATTTTCCCTTATAGCTGTTCTGTTTTACAGTTTCTGAGAGACGGTCATATTGCGCTTTCAGGAAGCCGTCACCGGATTTGAACAGCACATGAATGGTTGGACCGTTCTGGACCTGACGACTGATATGCTTGTAATCAGGATCTGCAGCCCACATGAAATCATGCACATTAGGCGCATTGAATTTCCAGGTGAGGGTTTTGCCGGAAGCAGCAGGTGGTTTGGTACCCGGCGCTTCGTATCCATGACCGATCTGTTGTGCATTGAGAAGATAACCTGTTCCACCGATAGTGTAGTTCTTATCGATGGTGATGTTCACATCATAATCGCCCCATACACCGTAAAACTCACGAGCGATATAAGGATCGGCATGCCATCCTTCAAAATCATATTCACACAGTTTGGGATACCACTGGCTCATGGAGTAACGGACACCCGTATTCGGGTTGTCCCTTCCTGCACGGCGGATCTGCAAAGGCACCTGCGACTCAAAGTTCATATCGAACACAACCTTTGATTTCGGCAGGATGGGTTTGCTGAGCACTACTTCCAGGATGGTTTCATGCATGATGTATTGCTGTTTCTCTCCATTCATGGTAAGAGAAAGCACTTTCTGATAACCGATCTCATCGGGTTTGAGATGTTGGATCCTGTCTTTCACACGTGAATCCCAATCAGGTCTTCTTGTGGGGGAATTGGTGCCCATTTCGCGGCTGCGCACATCCATCATACTGCCAGGCTGAAACGCATTCCAGTAAAGATGATAGAAAACGCGTTTAAGTGTGTCAGGAGAATTATTGGTGTATTCCAGTTTTTGTTTGCCGGTGAATTGGTTCGTGTTCACATCCATGTTAATGTCCATAGTGTATTTAACACGTTGCTGCCACCTGTCGGCCTGTGCCCGGGAAGTGGCCACTGCGCTGAATCCCATGACAAATAAGAGAATGTGTTTTCGCATTTTTTCCTCAGTTTAGATGTTGAAATTTCCCAAATAGCGGGTTAAGGTAGGCAAAAAAGCAAAAAGATGGGCGGCTTAACAAAACATTTCAACGTCCGCCGCCGAGATCGATGAAACTGCCTGTTGCATAAGAAGATTTATCAGATGCAAGCCAAAGTATGGCTTCGGCAATTTCTTCGGGCTGGCCTCCGCGTTTCATCGGCAGGGATGCTTTCAATCTGTCTACACGTCCCCGCTCTCCGCCATCTGCATGAATATCTGTATAGATCAGCCCGGGCCGAACTGCATTCACGCGGATCCCTTCTGCAGCTACTTCTTTTGAAAGACCGATGGTGAATGTATCGATGGCGCCTTTGCTGGCAGCGTAATCCACATACTCATCAGGCGAGCCCAGCCTGGCAGCAATAGAAGATACATTGATGATAGTGCCACCTTTGCCTCCATGTTTCGTAGACATTCTTTTAATGGCTTCACGCGCACAAATGATCTGTCCGGTGATATTGGCTGCAAAGATGCGGTTCAACCTGTCTGCCGTCATGTTTTCCACCCGCATTTGTTTTTCCAGTATGCCTGCATTGTTGACAAGGCAATCCAATGTTCCAGGTTGCCTGTCCGTTTCTTCAAAGAGCCGCACCACTTCAGCTTCAACGCTAATATCAGCCTGTATGGCAATGGCATTACCCCCACTGGCTTTGATCTTATTCACCACAGTATCCGCTGCAGGTTTGTTCTTGTTGTAATTCAGCGCTACGGCATACCCGTTAGCAGCGGCCAGCAAAGCTGTTGCAGCGCCAATGCCGCGGCTGCCGCCGGTAATCAGCATGATCTTCATCGATGGAGTTTTGATTTAAGTAGTGTGAGTTCGCCCAGCAGGCGGGTTTCACGAACCAGATGTTGTTTGTGCAATCTCTGGGCAATGGCCGCCACTTCCAGGTTAAGCGTTTCTATTTCCGTTTCCCGTTTGTTCAGAATATCCTGGTAGGTTGATATCAGCTGTCCATCCGATGAACGGCTGATCTGTAACAGACTTGCTTCCACTTCGTCCGAATGCAAACGAATACCTTCCGCTGCAGCTATTTCAACACATTCTGCAATCACCCTTTTTGCAAGCGCAAGCGCATTTTCATCGCGATGGAAAATTCCGTTATCGGTTTCCAGCAATGGACAAATGGAATTGAAAACACAATTACTGATCGCTTTCTTCCAGATCACAGGTTGGATACTTTTCTCCGCTCTGAAAGGAAACTGAACGGTATTCAACTGCTCTGCTGTTTCATTCAGCAACTGCTCATTGCCTTTGACAACACCCATTGCCGAAGCTGCAACAGGCTTGAAACGCACAAGACCGGTATCAAGGTTTTGACTGGTGGCAAAAAGTACCGTCCGGAAAACATTGCTGAACCCTTTTTCGAGAAAGGGTCTTTCAACACCCAGACCATTTTGCATGATCACAATGGGAGCATTCAACAGTTTGGATTGCAGCGTTTCGCTCAATTGCGCATTGCCAAATGATTTATTGGCAAGTACGATGATACCATCTTCCAGCGACTGGAATTCTTGAAGGGAACTAATGGAAATTTCTGTTGGCGGCCATTTGCCGGAAGGTGATTCTACAACTATCTCCTGTAACTGCGGCGGGGCATCGGCAACACTTCCACGAATGATACAAACCTCATGGCCATTGAGTTTGAGGGCTACTGCCAGCACTTTACCGATTGCTCCATACCCGATAATATAAATTTTCTTCATAATGGGTAGATTTCCGGTGTAAACAAATATATGTAGCGAACTACATAATTCAAAATAAAAGGAAATGCCAGCCGCATCATACGGCTGGCATTCATGTATGCTGATTGATAATTGTCTACAAAGTGATATTGTCTTTCAGCAATCTTCCATCGCTGCTGAACAACAGGTTCTTCTTTTGCAGATCGCTTTTCCTGATATGCAAACGGTATTCAACCTTATCTCCCGGAACCTGTATCTTGTAAGCTTCATCCAGTTCCCATTCAGCATATTTGCTCTTGCTGAAGCCGTCTTTCACTTCGCCGGGAACATCGGTTACACCAATTTCGCTTTCGGTACTTTTCCATTCTCCCTTATTGGAGAACCTTGCTTCATACTCCGTTTCGCCTTCCTTGAATTCGGCCACAAAAACGGTCATCTTATCTTTCCATTCCACATCCTGTGCATTGGGATATTTCTTTTTGAATGCCTCTGTTACTGCTGCAGGAACTTTCCGCAATTGAGCAAAGAGGGTATTTTGCGCCACAACCAGCAATGCGATGGTCATGAACAAAGCGATGCTCTTCTTCATATCGATTATTGTTTAATGAAGAAGATGCAAATATCAAACCGCAAAATGATAAGGGAATCTTAATCCACACCTGCCACAACGATCACGATCTCGCCTTTCACTTCTTTTTGTTTGAAGTGAGTGGCTACCTCAGTAAGTGTACCGCGTGCATTTTCTTCGAACATCTTGGTGAGTTCGCGGCTGACGCTGCATTGGCGGTCCGGCCCGAAATAAGTAATGAACTCTTCCAGTGTTTTCACCAGGCGGTGCGGGGATTCGTAGAAGATCATGGTGCGTTCTTCCACGGCCAGTTTTTTCATCATGGTCTGACGACCTTTCTTGAGCGGGAGGAAACCTTCGAATGTAAAGCGGTTGGTGGGGAGTCCGCTGTTCACGAGTGCAGGAACAAAAGCTGTGGCGCCGGGGAGACTTTCCACTTTCACACCTGCTTTGGCGCATTCGCGCACTAACAGAAAGGCAGCGTCTGAAATGCCGGGCGTTCCTGCATCCGACACCATCGCTATTTTCTTTCCACCCTGCAATTGATTCACCAGGTGCTGTAAAACCTGGTGTTCATTGTGCTGATGGTAAGGACTTATCGGCCGCTGGATCTGATAGTGGTTGAGCAGTTTCACCGTGGTACGGGTATCCTCAGCCAGTATCAGATCCACCTGTTTCAACACTTCCAGGGCTCTTAAAGTAATGTCCTGGAGATTACCGATAGGAGTAGGAACAATGTATAGCACTATTGTTGAACGTGGATTTCAAAATATTCCATCACTTGATTGGCCAACAGTTTTTTGGTGGCTTCTTCTGCAACCTGCTTTGCCTTGTCTGCATTTTCAGCTTCTACCTGCAGGGTAATGCTTTTTCCGATACGTACATCCTGGATGGCGGTGATCCCCAGGTTCTGTAAACCTCCTATCACTGCTTTTCCCTGAGGGTCGAGTAATTCTTTCAGCGGCATTACGGTCACCTGAACTGTATAGGTCATTTTTGTGCGATTTTAAGGCGCAAAACTATGTGAAATTGATGAGTTTTAGTGCGCGGCTGCTTCCTTTTTTGCCACTGCCAGTGAGAGTATCACATACAGCAGGAACACTACAGGCACTGCCAGCCATTTCAAAAAGATGCCCGCTACTATTGCTACAATCAGTAAAATAAGTTTCGGCAGGTTATTCTTAATTGAAAAATCCCTGAACTTGAGCGCCATCAATGGCAGCGTGCTTACCATCAGCCAGCTCAATACAATGATCATGGCATACAGGGTCCATTTATAAAGCAACACTCCATTCAGATCAAAATAATTGTAGAGCAGGATCAGCGGCAATGAAGCCACTACCAGGCCGGCAGCGGGTATGGGCACGCCTTTGAATCCGTAGGACTGCGACTTATCTACATTGAAACGCGCCAGCCTGTACGCACCTGCACAGGGAAAAATCACGGCAGGCATGAGCGCCCATACAGAAACATCCAGCCCATCTTCAGTTCCGATAAAACTGATGCGCAGCAATTGATAGAAGATCATGCCCGGCGCAACGCCAAAGCTCACCACATCAGCAAGTGAATCCAATTGAGCGCCGATCTCCGAAGTGGCTTTGAAGATCCTGGCCACGAAACCATCCAGGAAATCAACAATGGCGGCAATGCCGATGCATACAGATCCCCACCAGATCTTTTCTGGCAATTGCGCCACCCATGTGCCCTGCTCACTACTGGTAACAAGGGTTTCGCCGGTTTGAAGGATCAGGATAATGGCCATACACCCGAACACGAGGTTCAGCAGTGTAAATAAATTGGGGATCTGTTTCATAAGTTGGTTGGAAGGTTATTTTTTCTTCATCAATGCTTCGATCTCTTCTACTGTGATGGGGATCTTTGCCATCAGGTCTTTATTGCCGGTTTTGGTCACCCACACATTGTTCTCGATGCGGATGCCCATTTTTTCCTGTTCAATGTAAATGCCGGGTTCGATCGTAAATACCATGCCGGCTTTGATGGGAGCAGTTCTCGTTCCCAGGTCATGCACATCTATACCCAGGTGGTGGCTGATTCCATGATAGAGATACTTACGATAAGCGCGATTATCCTTGTCTTCGTTCTTCACCTCTTCCTTGCTGAGCAATCCAAGCTTGATGAAAACTTTAGTGGCTTCATCGCCTGCTTTCTCAGTATAATCGTTGATGGTAATACCGGGTTTGAGAATGCTTTTGCAGTAATTATGGATCTGCAAACAACCGTTGTATACTTCTTTCTGGCGTTTGCTGAATTTACCATTCACGGGTACAGTACGCGTCAGGTCTGCATTGTAGCCACCATACTCTGCACCGAAATCCATCAGGATCAGTTCGCCGTCCTTACATTCCTGGTTATTGTTAACGTAGTGGAGTATGCGCGCATTGTCTCCACTGGCAATGATGGAACCATAGCCGGGCCTTGTTGCACGGCGACTGAGAAATCCATGCCAGATCTTCGCTTCGATCTCATATTCCATCACGCCGGGGCGGATGAATTTGAGAAGATCGATGAACGTATCTTTTGTAATATCGATAGCCTGCTGCATCACTTCCACTTCCAGCGGTGTTTTGATGGCGCGCAGATCTTTCATGATGCGGGCGCTGCGTTTGTAGTTGTGAAGCGGGTAACGCTGCTTCATCTCCTGGATATAACGGTAATCCCTAACCGGTACCAGGTTCGCCTTTCGGTCGTTCTCATTTGAATTGAGATAAATGGTATCTGCGAGATGGATCCAGGTTTGGAGAAGTGCATCCAGCATATCGAGCCAGATGATGGTTTTGATGCCGGAGATCTGGCGCGCTTCTTCTGCCCTCAGTCTTTTACCGTCCCATTTTTCTTTCATTTCATTTGGTCGTACCAGCACCAGTACTTCGCGGAAACGGGGGTCGGGATTATCAGGGAAGAGCACTATCATGGAATCTTCCTGGTCTATTCCACTGAGCCAGAACAGATCAGAGTTCTGTTTGAAGGTATGGATGGCATCGCCATTGGTGGGGAGTTCATCATTACTGTTGAAGATAGCGATCGAATTTTTATCCATACTGGCCACAAATCGCTTCCTGTTCTGCACGAAAATGTCCTGATTAAGAGGAAGATATTTCATTATGTAGTGAATTGAAGGTGTAAATGTAATAAAATGAGTATTTAGTATTTATTCAACCAATTGCATAAGGTTTTGTAAATTGCTACAACGAACAATTGTTAGTTGAATAATATTCAATACAAGCCCCCAAAAACATGCATTTCATTCAATTTTACCGGAATATGGGGCTTTGTTTTGAATATTTTTAAATTCTACCTTTGTCGCCTAACTTAAACAATGCTTGTTTTATGTCAGTACCAACTGTTAACATTCCCATTCAAGAATTAACCAGGCTTGGGTTAAAGGAGACTGCTACACTCCACTATCAACTAAGCCCCGAGGAGCTTGTGCAGGACTCGCTGCGCACCGGAGAAGGCGTTCTCAACGATACAGGGGCACTGGTGATTCAAACCGGCGAATTTACCGGCCGCAGTCCGAAGGATAAATTCACTGTGAAAGATGAGACCACAGAAAGCACTGTGAACTGGAACGATTTCAACCTCCCTATCGAAGAAAAATATTTTCATGTGATCCGCGAAAAGATCGTGGCCCACCTGAACAAGGCCAATGAATTGTGGGTGCGCGATTGCTATGCCTGCGCCGATCCGAGGTATCGTTTGAACATCCGCGTGGTGAACGAAAAGGCATTTACCAATCTTTTCGCTTACAATATGTTCCTTCGCCCAACGGAAGAAGAACTGGAAAACTTCCAGCCTGAGTGGACCATCCTCTCGGCTCCTGAACTGAAACTGGACCCACAGGAATGCGGCACCCGTCAGCACAATGCTGCCGTTGTCAGCTTCAAACACAAAATGATCCTCATTGCCGGCACCGGTTATACCGGTGAAACCAAGAAAGGTATCTTCTCTGTACTGAACTATATCCTGCCTCACGATAAAGGCGTACTGAGTATGCACTGCTCCGCCAATATGGGTGAGAATGGAGACACAGCATTGTTCTTCGGATTGAGCGGAACCGGCAAAACCACACTGAGCGCAGATCCCAACCGTAAACTGATTGGAGATGACGAGCATGGCTGGACCAGCGACAATATCTTCAATTTTGAAGGTGGTTGCTATGCAAAGACCATCGACCTGAGCGAAGAGAAAGAGCCTGAGATCTTTCATGCTATCCGTCCCGGCGCCCTGGTAGAGAACACCACTTTCTTCCCCGGCACCAAAACCATCGATTTCTCCAGCAAACAGATCACAGAGAACACAAGGGTTTCCTATCCCCTCAATTATATCAGCAATGCACTGGAGCCATCTATCGGTGAGATCCCGCAGAATATTTTCTTCCTCACCTGCGATGCATCCGGTGTACTGCCTCCTATTTCAAAGCTCACGCCTGCACAGGCCATGTACCAGTTCATCAGCGGCTATACGGCCAAGGTAGCCGGAACAGAAGCCGGTGTAACCGAGCCGAAATCCACATTCAGCGCCTGTTTCGGAGCGCCCTTCCTTCCACTCCACCCTGGTCAGTATGCTGCCATGTTGGGCGATAAGATGAAGAGGCACCGCGTGCGCGTGTGGCTGATCAATACCGGCTGGACGGGCGGCCCTTATGGAACCGGCAGCCGTATGAAACTGTCTTACACCCGCGCCATGATCTCTGCTGCGCTGGAAGGCAAGCTGGACAATATGGAGTACCATCACCACCCCATCTTCGGCATCGCTATTCCGGAAGGATGCCCTGGTGTACCTGCGGCACTGCTTGACCCACGCAATACCTGGGCCGATAAAGCCGCTTACGACAAAGCAGCCAAAAACCTGGCCGCCCAGTTCGTAAAGAATTTTGAAAAATATGCCTCCGGCGTTCAGGAGGAAATCCTGGCCGCTGCGCCTAAAATTTAGTCCGGAAATAGCTATTCTATATCATGTTTTTTCATGACATTAGATAGCCCAAATTTCCCGGACAACCGGCCTCCAACGATTTTTGCCAATGAAACTCCATCCCCGGATGGAGTTTTTTTTATTTTCTTAGCTTTACGCTAATTATGCAAACATTCATCCTGATCTGGTTACTGAGCTGGCAATCCGTACAACAACAGCCGCCCTCCATATCCTGGAGTGAAACGCGCAAGCTGAGCTGGGACGACTTCAAAGCGCGCCCAGACGCAGCTTCAGCCAATGCTGCCATGACCAACAGCATCATCAATATCGAATTCAATTTCGATGAAACCAGTCTTGATTACACCATCAGCTGCCGCTTCGATAAAAATCGTTCATGGGTAAAGGTTAGAACCGCTCCTGTGCTCCAACACGAGCAGGGACATTTCGATATTGCCGAGATCTTTGCCCGGAAACTGGCAAAGGAAATGAAGTCGTACCGATTCAATCCCGGCACAGTACAGCATGATGTAAACAATATTTACGACCGTATCATGGCCGTATACCAGAAAAAACAGCAACTGTACGACCAGGAAACCGATTTCAGCCGCAACAAGGAGAAACAGGCGGAATGGCTCACAAAGATCAGCACTGATCTCAAATCACTGGAAGCATTTGCCGCTTATGGCAAACAACAGGTGATCTCCATTAAGAAATAGCTTAGAACAAACCGTAGAGTTGTGAATCGATCTTGCTGATGATCTCTCCCAGGTGCTCTTCATTTTCCGGGAATTTATTCTTGTCTATATCGATCACCAGCAATGGACCTTCCTTGTATCCATCGATCCATTTATTGTAAAAATCGTTGAGGCGTTTGAGATAGTCCAGCCGGATATTCTCTTCGTATTCGCGTCCGCGCTTCTGGATCTGCGCCACCAGTGTGGGCACTGAGGCGCGGAGGTAGATCATGAGATCAGGCGGCTGCACCATGCTCTTGAGTGTTTCGAAGAAAAGGAAATAATTATCGAAATCACGTTTGCTCATGAGACCCATTTCGTGAAGGTTGGGTGCGAAAATATAGGCATCTTCATAAATGGTGCGGTCCTGTATAACGGTTTCGGTACCACGATGAATATCGAGCAACTGATTGAGACGGCTGTTTAGGAAGTAGATCTGGAGATTGAAGCTCCAGCGCGGCATGTCTTCATAGAAATCCAGCAGATAGGGATTGTGGTCTACATCTTCAAACTGAGGGATCCAGCGGTAATGCTTGCTGAGCAGTTCTGTGAGGGTAGTTTTCCCGGCACCGATATTACCTGCAATCGCGATATGCTTTGGTTTCTTGCTCTTTGCCATTTTTGTGTTGAATGATAAGAATATGGTAAATGCCTCACCCCCTTGCAGCAGTTGTAACTGCCCTGGCAATGAGAAATTAAGGTATCGATTCTTTTTGGAATTTGGACTTTAGCACCGGGCTTTTTTAATAATAGTTCAGGCCCATGGCATCTCTCACCAGCAGCATGGTGGCCTGTGCACTTTTGCGTGCTTTGGCGGCTCCTTTTTCCATGATCTCCCTGAGGTATTTTTCGTCTGTGCGGATAGCTTCGGCTTTCTCGCGGATGGGACTGATGAATTTCACCATGTCTTCCGCCAGTTGTTTTTTGAGATCGCCATAACGGATGGTGCCGTTATTGAAAGTGTTCATGAAATGCTCTATCACATCAGGAGTGCAAACCAGTTTCATCAGGCTGAACAGGTTTGAAATATTCGTACTCATCGGAGCGCCGGGTTCTGGTGCGCCACTATCTGTTACAGCTTTCATTACTTTTTTGCGGATCAAAGCATCATCATCGGAAAGATAAATGGTAGCAAACTGGTTTTCGCTCTTGCTCATTTTTCCGGCGCCGTCGAGGCTGGGCACTTTCACCAGCTCATCACCGTAGTTGAAAGCGTGCGGTTCAGGGAACACTTCACCAAAACGATGATTGAAACGGTTGCCGAAATTGCGGCTCATTTCGAGATGTTGTTCCTGGTCTTTTCCCACAGGCACTAATGTAGCGCGGTGTAAAAGGATATCCGCTGCCTGGAGTACCGGATAAGTGAGCAACCCTGCATTCACATTATCGGGATGTAGTTTTGCTTTTTCCTTGAAGGTGACTGTTTTTTCCAGCTCACCCTTGTAAGCCAGCATATTCAGGAGCAGGTAGAGTTCATTGGTTTCGTAAACATGGCTCTGGCAATAGAGAGCAGCTTTATCAGGATCGAGGCCGCAGGCAATGTTCTCCGCCAGTACACGGGCAACGTTCGACTTCAGCTCTTTTGTTTCTGTGAGGGTGGTAAGGGCGTGCAGATCAGCAACCATGAAATAGCAGGTGAACTCGTTCTGCATACGAACGTAATTGCGCAGGGCGCCAAAATAATTCCCCAGGTGAAGAAATCCCGTTGGCCTGATGCCACTCATGACTATCTGTTGTTCTGCTCCTTTTTCCATAAGGGGGCGAAGATAAGAAACGTTGGCGTTTTTAAAGTGTAACAAACCTTTTATCCTATTCTCCCGAAAAGTCTGGCAAAACCAGTTATTTTTGTTAAGTATGGAAGTAAATGACGCAATGGTAGAGAACCTGGCCAACCTGGCGCGGCTCCAGTTCAGCGAAGCGGAAAAAGAAATTATTTCGAATGACCTGCAACGAATGATCGCTTTCGTCGACAAACTGAATGAGCTGGACACAACGGGTGTGCCTCCCCTCTTACACATGACAGACAACTTTAATGTATTGAGGGAAGATGAGGTCAAAGGTTCCATCTCAAGAGCAGAAGGCCTGAAGAATGCTCCCGGCACCGATGGTGTTTTCTTCAAAGTGCCTAAAGTAATCAGAAAAGAAGGCTAAACCGATCCGCATGCAATCAATCATCCACCTCGAAGGTATCCGCAAGAGTTATTACATGGGCAAACAGGAATTACAGGTACTGAAAGGTATCGACCTGGATATTATGAAAAATGAGTACGTAGCACTGATGGGCCCTTCCGGCTCGGGCAAGAGTACCCTCATGAATATCCTCGGTTGCCTGGACTCACCCACAGGTGGTAAATACGTATTGAACGGACATGATGTAAGCAAGATGGCAGACGATAGCCTGGCGGATATCCGTAACAGGGAGATCGGTTTCGTATTCCAGCAATTCAATCTCCTCCCCCGCCTGACTGCACTCGAAAATGTAGCCCTGCCACTGGTGTATGCCGGTATCGGCCGCAAACAGAGAACGGAAATGGCCATGGACGTGATCGGGAAAGTTGGATTGCAAGACAGAAGCCATCATAAACCAAATGAATTGTCCGGTGGTCAGTGTCAGCGTGTAGCCATCGCGCGTGCGCTGGTGAACAATCCTTCACTGATCCTTGCTGATGAACCCACCGGTAACCTGGATACGAAAACTTCTATCGAGATCATGGATATCTTCGGGAAGATCCAGGCTGGTGGCAACACGGTTGTACTGGTAACCCACGAAGAAGATATCGCCAACCACGCAAAACGCATTGTGCGACTGCGTGACGGCCTCATTGAAAGCGACAAAACGCAGGCAGGCACTCTTCAGCATGCGTAAGCGCAGCACTTTTCAACACCAATATCATGTCACTCAAGATCTATACAAAAACCGGCGACAAAGGAAACACTTCCCTGATCGGCGGCACCAAAGTTCCCAAATCAGATCTCCGCATAGAAGCATATGGAACGGTGGATGAGCTCAATTCATTCATCGGTCTCAGCCGCGACCTCATTTCGGATGAGCCGGCGCGTGAGTTGCTGCAATCCGTGCAGGACAGGCTCTTTGTTGTAGGCGCAGCACTTGCCTGCGATCCCGAAAAGGAACCCAAAATGAAGATCCCGGATTTATTGCCGGACGATGTTACCGCACTGGAAAAAGCGATCGACAAAATGAATGAAACACTGCCCGTGATGAAATTCTTCATCCTGCCGGGCGGTCATCCTGCTGTATCGCAGTTACACATTGCACGTTGCGTCTGCCGGAGGGCCGAACGCTGTTGTGTGAGGCTGGAGCTGGAAAGTCATGAAGTAGAACCCATCATTTTACAATACCTCAACCGCCTTAGCGATTATCTTTTTGTATTGGGCCGCTATGTTGGCCATACCATGGGCATTTCCGAGATTGCGTGGAAGCCCCGGGGTTAGATGATATTCCCATCTTTCATGTGAAGGATCCTGTCGCTCATCTGCGCCAGTTCTTCGTTATGCGTAACAATCAGGAAGGTCTGGTTGAATTGTTTGCGCAGGTCGAAGAAGAGCTGGTGAAGCTCCCTTGCATTGGCTGAGTCCAGGTTACCGGTAGGCTCATCCGCAAATACGATCCTGGGACTGTTGATCAGGGCGCGGGCTACGGCTACACGTTGCTGTTCACCGCCGGAGAGCTCATTGGGTTTGTTATTGGTGCGGTCTCCCAGGCCCAGGGTTTGCAGGAGATGTACGGCGCGGTCCGCTACTTCCTTCTTTTTTCTTCCGGCGATCCAGCCGGGGATACACACATTTTCCAAAGCTGAGAATTCCGGAAGGAGGTGGTGGAATTGGAAAACGAATCCGATATGCTTGTTACGGAATGCCGCAACCTGCCGGTCGTTCAGGAAATTGATGGCCTGCCCGTTGATAGAAACCTGGCCTTTATCCGGCTTATCAAGGGTGCCGAGTATATGCAGGAGTGTACTTTTCCCGGATCCGGAAGGGCCTACAATGCTGGCAATTTCGCCCTGGGCGATATTGATGTCCACTCCTTTCAACACCCATAACTGACCGTAATTCTTCTGAATACCTGTGGCAGATAACATACGTTGAGGATTAACGAATAAGGCGTCAAGATACTACAATCCATCGGCCCGGAAGCCAGTTGAAATGGGGAGCGGGAAAATTTAAGAAAATGTTCCGTCCACTTCTTAAAGATAGATTTGGTTTTTTCAATTAGAGGGTTACTTTTGCGAAAAAATTGGTATCCTGAGGTATCGTATCTTTTTTAAAAATTTCTCTAATTTCCAGATAAACAATTAAAACAGGCAGACATGTTTTGGACACTTGAATTAGCCTCCTACCTGGAAGATGCTCCCTGGCCTGCAACCAAAGACGAGCTGATTGACTATGCTATCCGCAGCGGCGCACCCATTGAGGTAGTAGAGAACCTTCAGGAGTTGGAAGACGAGGGGGAGATCTATGAGGGTATTGAGGACATATGGCCCGATTATCCCAGCCAGGATGACTTTTTCTTCAACGAAGACGAGTATTGATCCCCGGGCGCGGATCTTAAAATTATTGAATGAGTGAAGGCTGTCTGATTACAGGCAGTCTTTTTTATGCCCGTAAGAAATCAGCGTGTGGCCAGTCGCTCGCCTCTGGCGAGTGACTTGTATTTGTTCGCCTCCGGCGAACACCGCGTCGCCGGAGGCGACTAAACAGAAGTCACTCGCCAGAGGCGAGCGACTGGCCACACTCAAAGTAAAAGGGCCAACCTGTTTGGTCAGCCCTTTATTGTAAAACCTTCAACTATCAATAACAGCGTTTATTTTTCCATTTGATCAATCACCTCTTGTGTAACGCCGGTGAATGAGAATCCACCATCGTGGAAGAGATTTTGCATAGTCACCATTTTGGTGAGATCACTGAAAAGTGTTACCAGGTAATCAGCGCAATTGTCTGCTGAAGCATTCCCCAGCGGGCTCATCTTTTCAGCATAGCTCATGAAGCCATCAAACCCTTTCACACCACCGCCTGCAGTTGTTTTTACCGGGCTTTGTGACACGGTATTCACGCGTACTTTCTTACGTACACCATAATGATATCCAAAGCTGCGCGCTACGCTTTCCAGCAATGCTTTGGCATCAGCCATTTCATTGTAATCAGGGAATACACGTTGTGCAGCGATATAAGTTAATGCAGCTACGCTTCCCCACTCATTCAGCGCATCCATATCCCAGGCTGTTTTCAGCACACGGTGAAGACTGAGGGAAGATATATCGAGTGTTTTCTGACTGAAATTATAATCGAGATCAGTGTAATGTTTTCCTTTACGCACGTTCATGCCCATGGCAACGGAGTGAAGAACAAAATCGATCTTACCACCGAAATGCGCCATCGCTCCTTCGAACAGTTTCTTCAGATCGTCCATATTGGTTACATCAGCAGGAATTACAGGGGCGTTCACTGCTTCTGCCAGTTTGTTGATCTCTCCCATGCGCATGGCTACAGGCGCATTGGTCAACACGAGCTGGGCTCCTTCTTCATGACAACGCAGTGCAGTTCTCCAGGCAATAGACTTTTCATCCAGTGCTCCGAAGATGATCCCTTTCTTTCCTTTGAGTAAGTTGTACGACATAATGGTTGTTTGTACTTTATTATAGGTTTTTCGTTAGCGGCGGTAAATGTATAACATTTACACTTTAGTTCATCACCATTTCACGGGCATTCTCCAACGCAGCAGCCGTAGGTTTCTCCCCGCTCAGCATCTGCGCGATGGCAGTGATGCGCTCTTCCCTGCTTAGTTCCCTGATATTCGTTTTGATCTGCCCGCCCCTTATCTCTTTGTACACGAAGTAGTGTGCATCGGCCTTTCCGGCGATCTGCGGCTGGTGGGTGATACTGATCACCTGACGTTTCTTTGCCAGGTCCTTCATTATAATGCCCACTTGTTTAGCCGCCTCACCGGAAATACCGGTATCGATCTCATCAAAGATCAGCGTGGCCAGGTCAAGCGATTGAGCCACCAGCGATTTGATGCAAAGCATCAGCCTGCTCAATTCACCACCACTTGCCACTTTCCGGATGGGCTCAAACCGGTTGCTTTTATTGGCATCGAAGAGGAATTCGATATTGTCTGCCCCATGGTCCTGCAGGTTAGCACAAGGCTGAATATCCACCTGCAATCTCGCATTCGGCATACCTACCTGCGCCAGCAGCTTGTTCACCGTGTCCTGCAAAGGCTTCACCTGCTTCTGACGTTGCGCAGTGAGTTTGGCCGCTAATGCAACAGCTTCATCCTGCAGTTGGGCAGCGGCTTTTTCTTTACTAAGGATCGCATCATCGATATTCAGTACAGCCTGTAATTTATTATCGAGCTGATCACGGATCTCCAACAGTTCATTGGTGGTTTTCACACCATGTTTCTTCAGGAGTTTGTAACCAGTGGAGATCCTATCATTGAGTTGCTCCAGTTGCTGCGGATCGAAATTCACTTTATCATTCAGTCCTTCGATCTCATCGGCAATATCCTGGATCTCTATCTGCGCGGATTGTAATCTTTGCAGGATAACGGGAATGGCTGTGTGCAATTCGGAGAACGACTGCAACTGATGACAGAGCGCTTTGAGTTGCTGCACCATCGGTTGCTCGCCTTCACTCAATTCAAATGAAACCTTATTGAGTGTATTCTTGATGCCTTCTGCATTACTGAGCAATTTAAGATGGGCTTCTGCTTCCTCCAGTTCATTTTCACGAAGCCCTGCTTCCTGCAATTCGTCGAACAGGAATTTGTTGTAATCGAATTCTTTGGTGAATTGATTTTTCTGTTGCAGCAATTCTTCCAGTTCCTGTTTGGTATGATACCAGTGCTGGAATACAGTTTTGTATTGCTGCAGCTGATCGGCAGTACCGGCCATGGCATCGATCACTTCGCGCTGGAAAAGACTTTCACCCAGTTCCAGTGTATCGAACTGACGATGCAGGTCAACCAGTACATTGCTGAGTTGACGCAGTTGCTCCAGGTTAACTGGGGTATCGTTCACAAAGGCGCGGCTCTTGCCATTGGCAGCGATCTCGCGGCGGATCACCAGTTCCTCTTCGGCATCAAGATCATGCTCGCGCAGGAATTGTTTGATCACCTTCCTGCCTTCGGTAGCAAAGGTGCCTTCCACCACACATTTCTTTTCCTTGTTCAGCAGAACAGATGGATCTGCACGGTCGCCGAGTATCAGCGACAAAGCACCCATGAGTATTGATTTACCAGCGCCTGTTTCACCGGTGATGATATTCAGCTTTGCAGAGAATGCGATCTCCAGCTCATCGATGATGGCGTAATTCTGGATGTGAAGACGTTTAAGCATAGGTGGAGGCAAATTAATTTGAAAAACTGAGAATCGGAAAAATTCACGCAACATCAGGTTGCTGCAGTCGCTCGCCTCCCGGCGAGTGACCAGTATTGGTTCGCCTCCGGCGAACACTGCGTCGCCGGAGGCGACAAAATAGAAGTCACTCGCCAGGAGGCGAGCGACAGCCAGCCCTCTAATTTCCCCAGCCCACTAATTTCCCTTGCACCTGGCTACTCCTGCCTTGGCGCGCTGGTCCAGAGAGTTCTTATAATCATGGTCGGGCATTTTCATACAACGCTCGTACCAGGTAATGGCGGTTGTTTTATCTCCCTTCCCTTCATAGAGCATGCCCAATTGCAATGCCGCACGGGCGGCGAAATATTCTTTCCGGAGTTCTCCCAATTTGATGGCTTCCTTATAAAATGGAATGGCTGCCGTATCTGCTCCCATATCATCATACAATCTTCCAACACGATACGACAGCTCCAATTTATCTTCCACGGCATGATAATCTGAAACTGATTTTCCATGCAGGAGGCGAAGCGCTTCTTTATAATAACCGCCATCGTTCAACAACCTGGCCTGTAATAAAGTCTTGTTGGGCCACCTGCCGGTCTTCGCTTCTTTCTGCGCCTGCTTGTCTGCTTCCGTATCTGTATTGCCACGTTTGAGCACTTCGGCACGGTACCAGTTGGCTTTCTCCTGGTCTCCCGCCAGGTAATAATGCCAGCTCAGTTTTTGTAAGACATCCTTAACGTAGAATTTCCCTTTGAAATTTTTCAGGAACTTATCGAAATATTGTGCGGCATCGGGCTGCAGTTTGTGCAATTTCACATAACCCATTTCCAGGTCCCATATGGAAGTGGAAAGATATTCGGACCCTTTATTCCTTTTTTCCAGAATATCCTCTGCACGTTCACTGTCCTGATTATTCAATGCAAGGTTACTGGCAAGGTATGCAAAGAGATGATTGTTCACCAGGTCCAGCTGCTGGCTTTTAATAAATTTTGCAACGCCTTCTTTATTGTTCTGAATATAGAATTGTAGATAGCAGTAATAAAAGATGGATTCATCGTGAAAGAGGTTTTCCCATTCATCGTTTCCCCTCACGAATTGTTCAACACTTCTCATTCCTTCTTTGATATTGCCTTTCATACCGAGCAGGTTGGAAAGCCATTTGTAACCATCGGGAATAGTGCCAACCGTTACCTGCATAGCTCCGTGGTACAATTTATTGGGTGAGAACGAAGGGAAATTTTCGAGATTCTCTTTTGCCTGCAAAAAGGAGCGGCGGAACTCCCAACCTGCATCCCATCTATAACCGAATTTGATCCTGATAGCAGCCCATTGAAAATGGACCACTGCTTTGGAGTACAGGAAGAAAGGCGAATCTGTGGGCCCCTGGTCGAAAAGGGCCAGTCGCTGATCGCGGTTCGGAAATCTTTTCTCAAATTCTTTCGGGTCTTCATTGAAGAAGAGCACGAAGAAATCGATATAGTTTTCCAGCAGGTAAGGCACCAGGTTATTGGGATGCTTTTGTTTTTCTTCATCCAGCATCTTTTGTCCGTTCTGCAGTTTGAGGCTCAGGATCTCTTTGTAAGCGGTACGGCATTCATTATTGAAATCGAAAACCTTTTGCGCCCGGGAGGAAAAGGTAAAGAGACAGAAGAACATGCTTGCAGCAAGCAAGCGAAGATATTGGCGATGGGAGGCATAGAGCAGCACATTCGTCATGCTGCAATATAGTACATAAAAAAACTCCCCCCATGAGGGAGGAGTTTACTGCCAAAATATTACTAAGGTACAAAAACACGAAGTCGTGCTGTTCGCGGGCCTTACTTCACATCAACTGAATCGAACAGGTCCCTGTCAACGAGGATACGTCCGCAGTTCTCACAAACGATGATCTTTTTGCGTTGACGGATCTCACTCTGACGCTGAGGGGGGATCGCATTGAAGCAACCACCGCAGGCATCACGTTCTACCGGTACAACGGCCAGGCCATTGCGGTAGTTCTTACGGATGCGGTCGAAAGAAACGAGCAGGCGCTCTTCCACTTTCTCGCGGGCATCGGAAGCCAGCTTGGCGAAGTGTTTTTCTTCTTTCTCAGTTCCGGCGATGATCTTTTCCAGTTCTGCTTTTTTGGTGTTCAATACACCATCTTTATTAGCGATGTTCTTTTTTGCTTTGTCGAGTACCACCACTTTGTCTGCGATCTCTTCGTTTGCATCGCGGATATGTTTTTCAGCCAGCTTCATCTCCAGTTGCTGCATTTCGATCTCTTTGTTGATCGCTTCGAACTCGCGGCTGTTCTTTACATTCTCGCTTTGCTTTTCGTATTTCTTGATCAGGGCTTCTGCTTCCTTGATCAGGTTCTTCTTGGAGTTGATGAACTCCTGAATACCGTTGATCTCTTCCTCAATACGTGTCTGGCGGGCATTCAGTCCCTGGATTTCATCTTCCAGATCGCTCACTTCCATCGGCAACTCACCTTTCAGGATCTGGATCTCGTCTATTTTAGACTCAACTTTTTGCAGAGAAACCAGTGAGGATAATTTTTCCTCAACAGAATATTCTTTTACGTTCGCCATATTGTTTGATAAAGATTATAAAGTTTATTTCCGGGCCCAACAGGATCAATAAAAGTAATTGACCGGGTTGGTTGGTACACCCGATTTAAGGACGGCAAAGGTAGTGAATTTTTCCCGCAAAATATCAACCAGCAGGTCTGTGGTAAACTGTTCGCTTTCAAAATGGCCAATATCTGCGATTATCATCCTTCCATTGGCATCGAAGAACTCGTGGTACTTCATATCGCCGGTAATATAAATATCCGCGCCGGCTCCTAATGCCTTGAAAACCAGAAAACTGCCCGCGCCTCCGCAAAGAGCCACCTTCCTGACCGGTTTCCCGGTAAAAGGCGTATGGCGGATCACATGGAGGTCGAAACGCTCTTTCAGGAAGCCAAGAAACTCTGGTTCAGTTTTGGGGGCAGCCAGCTCGCCGATCAATCCGGCGCCCTGCCCGGGATGGGCATTGGCCAGGCTCACCACATCATAAGCCACTTCCTCATAGGGGTGCGACTTAATCAAAGCCTGCACCACGGCGGATTGCAGCCAGGCGGGGAAAATCACTTCAAGTTTGGTTTCCCTTTCCTGGTGGCGCTTGCCCTGCTCACCTACAAAAGGATTGGCCCCTTCGCCTGCCCTGAATGTGCCAGTGCCCTCCACTCCGAAACTACATTCACTGTATTTACCGATCTCTCCGGCCCCGGCATGGAAGAGGGCATCCCGCACTTTCTCTGCATGGGCATGCGGAACAAAAGTGAATAATTTTTTCAGGGTGCCTTCTTTGGGAGATAAGATCCGGCGGTTGATCAGGTCCAGCCTGTCTGCCATCCGGCCATTCACACCACAGATCACATGGTCCAGGTTAGTATGTATGGCATAAATGGCAATATCATTCTTGATGGCTGTGATAACAGTCTTTTCTACATAATTCTTTCCATTGATCTTTTTCAGCCCTCCGAAAATGATGGGATGATGCGCCACTACCAGGTTGCATCGCTTGTCGATAGCTTCAAGCATCACATCTTCAGTGGCATCCAATGTACAGAGTACGCCTGTACACTGCCATCCGGCCTGTCCGGTAAGAAGTCCCGCATTATCATAACTCTCCTGCAATGCAGGCGGGGCGATCCCTTCAAGATAACTGATCACTTGTTGAATGGTCATGTTGCGAAGGTAGGCAACCCGGCCGCTTTTAATAATATTATAATCTTTTTAAGCGTGTTTTAATCGGTTTTTTCTTTATTTCGCTCACCAATTCCCCGGAAAAACCGCTTATTGGATCCCTGTATCTATAATCCTAAGAAAAAGATGCTGAACCTGAAACCCGGGACTACTGCCGTATTCCTCATGACACTGCTGATGCTGTTTGCATTCTGGCCAGGTATTGCCCATACCGGTGATTCCCTGACGAACAAACTTTCGCGCACAAAAAAGCCTGACCAACAGATCGCCATCCTTCACCAACTCTACCAGATCTCCCGATACGAAAACATTCATGAAGCTGAAAAATACATGATGTCTGCCATCGACATCGGAATGAAAACGAGCAATACAGCTTCATTGGTGACCAGCTACCGGCAACTGGCGGCGCTGTATGAGCAGCAGCGCAATTACATGCAGGCACAGCTATTTTACCAGGAAGCTCAGAAAACGGCTGTAGAGTCAGACATGGCAGAAATACTTCCTGAACTTAACTATCATATTGGTGTAGCGCTTTGCCGGCTGGACAGATATGCGGAAGCCCTTACTTATTTACAGCATGCATCGCTGGCCGGCTCACCGGAACAACAGGTGATCCGCCCCAAAGCAGCGCTGTTCCAGGCTTTCTGCTATTTTGAAGCGGAACAGGAAGACAAAGCATTTCAACAGATCGATTTACTACTGGGTACAGCAAAAAAAGCGGAAGCCCTTCCACTCTTAGCCTTCTACAATTATGAACTGCAGTATTTCTGGAGCCATCGCAAAGAGTGGGCAAAGGCATTGCCGCTAAACGAAGCCGCTATCCGGCTTTTCATGGAGCATAACAATGAGCACTATGCGATTTTGGCCATGAAAGACAGGGCCGATATCTACCTGACGCTTGACAGCGTAAACCGCGCTGTCGATTATCTCCGCCGCACACTGAACAGCATCAACAGCGCAGGTACCTTCAATTATCTAAAGCCTTCCATCCTCGATGGCCTTGCTACCTGTTATCGCAAGCTCAACGATAATATATTGAGCCAGTCTTACGAAAGACAATCAAAAATGCTGCGCGACAGCATGTCTGCGAAAGGAAAAGCCGCTATGATGCCCATCCAGAGCGTATCTTATCCGGGTGTGCTTCCATATAAGAAAAGCAGCATCGGCGGACTCAACAACTGGCAGGGCAGGTTGACGCCACTCCTGTTGCTTGCATTCGGCAGCCTGAGCGTTGTGATCTGGTTCCGGTACAGAAAGATGAAAGCCAATATCAGCCGGGAAAAAGCAGCAGCTCTCGAAACTGCCAGGCTGGTAGCAGAACAGGAAAAACAGATCGCTCTCCGCGAAGCATATGAACAACTGGAAAAAGAAAAAGAAGTTGCTGTACATGAAGCCAGGGGACTTGTAGAAAAAGTGAGGGAGGAAGCCAGGACCCTGCAGGCGCAGATTGCCACCAGTTCCGTACTGCTGGCCAATAAAACAGATTACCTGCAACAGTTGCAGGAGAAACTTCATACCAGCAATAATGAAGATTGCCGTCGTTTTGCAAAAGAGATCAGGAGTAATATCGGCGACAACGATTACTGGGGTGAATTCATCCGCAGCTTCAACCTGCTGCATCAGCATACAATCGACAAGATCACAAAAAAGCATCCTGATCTCACTTCCAATGAAGTAAAACTGACCTGCTTCATTTTAGCAGGGATGAACAACAAAGAGATCGCCGGTGTGTTTTCGGTTGAGCCTGAGAGTGTGAAAAAAGCCAGGTACAGGCTGAAGAAAAAATTGAAACTGACGGAGGAAGAAAGTTTAAGGTCTTATCTCGAACAGCTGCAATAATCCTGGAACAAAAGCGGCCCGCCACAATCATTCAGAAAAAACCGCCTAACGGATACAAACAATCGATTATATATTTTTCTGTAATTATCAGCCCGATCCCATTCATTGTCCCCTTATTGACTACCTCAAATGGAGTTTTTTCCAATGATCTACTATTTGTCCTCCGCTGTTTTTTTGAAAAGAGTTGATATTTCGCAAGATTTGCCTACCAACAAGAACATCCAAGATCCTATCACAAAAATTACTGTTCCATTTTCCGCTATAGATCATAGCAAAGGTTAAAGGGCAGGGCACAAGGGCAATATCCATCATTCTATCGAAGACAATCCAGATCTATATCCAATGAGCCCTGGATTCAATGCCTATCAAGACCAATCTGATCGTTGTCCTTGATCCTGTTTAATGAACAGGGTTATTTAAAGGGTTTAAAAATGGCGGTGTTTACCGCCATTTTTTGTTTTGACATCCCATCATTTATACCCGGATCATTCCAGTTCCCACCCCTCATCAGGTCAAAATATCCATTTCGTGAATAAATTAAATCTGAACTGGTAATTTGCCCGTATAATCATTTCCGTCTCTTTAGAAAACTGATAACTCCCCCAAGCCGCAGTCTGTCCAAAAATTTTTTCCGCTTACCCTTAGTAAAGTAAGCCTGAATAATTGTTTGTATATAAAACACGAATCCCATGTCCAGGATCCTGCCAGCCGAGGTAATGCAGCAATCTGCTTATACCTGGCTACCCCGCATCAAAGTGAAAAGCCAGATCATCTATACCACCGTGTTGGCTGCTATTGTGGTCACATTGATCGCAGCCATCTTTATCAAAGTTGATGTTAGTGTGAATGTTCCCGGCATCATTCGTCCCATTACTGAAAAGACCGAACTCCGCAGCCTCACCACCGGTTCTATTGCCAAAGTGCTGGTGAAAGACGGTGAAACTGTCAGGCAGGGACAAACGCTTTTGCTGATGCAACAGGATATCACCAACAGTAAGCTGAACCAGGCCAGCTATGAACTCAACAAACGTCAGTCATATATCAACGATCTGAGGTTACTGGCCAGCGGGGCAGGCCATCGAATCAAATCAGGTCAATACCGCCAGCAATACCTGCTGCACCAGGCTTCACTGTCTGAGCAAAAGGCAGCCCTGGAAAAACTCCGCTCCGATTTCAATATGTACACCAAACTCTATGACGAGAAGGTGATTGCCAAAAAAGAATTCATCGAAAAGAAATATGCTTACGAACAGGCAAAGGCAAACTACCAGGCAAGAATAGCCGAACAGAATGCCCGCTGGCAGCAGGAACTGGAACAGGCCCGTGTGGAAGCACAGCAATACAGCTCCGGCAAAGACCAGTTGCAGCGTGAAAGGGACCTGCTGGAGATCAAAGCTCCCGTAAGCGGCACCGTACAACAGTTCAATGGAAGATATGCAGGCGGTAGTGTACAGACCGGCGAGCTGCTCGGCTATGTTTCACCTGATTCCGGTATGATAGCAGAAACATTCGTTTCACCTGCAGATATCGGCTATATCTACCTGGATATGCCTGTGAAATTCCAGGTGGATGCATTCAATTACAATTCCTGGGGAACGTTGAACGGAAAGGTGATCAGCATCGATAATGATTTCACCATCATGAATGAACAGCCCTTCTTCAAAGTAAGATGCGCGCTCGATAACACCTCCCTTACACTCCCCAATGGCGTGGAAGGGAAACTCAAAAAAGGAATGACGTTGCAATGCCGCTTCATCCTGGCGAGGAGAGGATTACTGCAATTACTTTATGAAAGAACAGATAGCTGGATCAATCCTAATTCCAAACATGGCAGGGAAGTCCCCGTGAAATAACCATCTAAGCAAATCCTATGCACCTGAAGAAAAACACCAAAGTAAAGCAACACGATATTACGGACTGCGGCGCGGCCTGTCTTCAATCCATCGCAGCCCATTACAACCTGCAATTACCCATCGCGCAGATCCGGCAGATGGCCGGTACAGATACCAAGGGCACCAATATCCTCGGACTGGTGGAAGCTGCACAGAAACTGGGCTTTGAAGCCAAAGGGGTGAAAGGAAGCTATGAAGCGATGCTGGATATGCCCGTTCCTGCCATCGCACACGTGATTGTACAGCAGCGCATCGTACACTATGTAGTGATCTATAAGGTAACACCTGAAGAAGTAGTGGTGATGGACCCGATAGACGGACAGGCGCACACGATCAAAAAAGAAGATTTCCTGAAAACCTGGACTTCCGTACTGGTATTGCTGCTGCCTGCAGAGACCTTCCGCGAAGGGAACGAAAAAGTGTCGCACCTCCGCAGATTCTGGACATTGTTGCGTCCGCATAAGGCCGTATCACTCCAGGTATTGTTTGGCGCTGCGGTTTATACCATCCTCGGCCTTTCCGTTTCTCTTTACGTTCAGAATATTGTGGACCATGTACTGATCGGTGGCAACACAAGACTGCTGAACCTGATGGGCGTGACAATGGTCATGATCCTGATGCTCCAGTTCTTCATCGGCAGCCTGAAAAATATCTTTGCACTCAAAACCAGCCAGCACCTGGATGCCAGCCTGATCCTGGGCTATTACAAGCACCTGCTGAAACTGCCACAGACTTTCTTCGACACCATGCGTGTGGGAGAGATCACCAGCCGGATCACAGATGCGGTAAAAATTCGTGTGTTCATCAACGATACTGCCATGGGACTGATCGTAAATGCATTCATCGTGATCTTCTCATTCATCGTGATGTTCATCTACCAGTGGAAGCTGGCTTTCCTGGTGATGGCCGTAATCCCCCTCTACCTCATCATGTATGCCATCAGTAATCGCTTCAACAAAAAATGGCAAAGGAAAATGATGGAAGACAATGCCGAGCTCGGCAGTCAGCTGGTTGAATCACTCAATACCATCACTACTATCAAGAGATTCGGACTGGAAGAACATGCCAACCTGAAAACCGAATCCCGTTTCATCAAACTGCTCAAAAGCATTTTCCATACAGGCGTTTTCAATGTACATCTCGGCAATGCCGCTGCATTTGTGAATGGTCTGCTGATAGTGGCCCTGCTCTGGGCAGGCGCTTACATGGTGGTAGGCAGGTCACTCAGCGCCGGCGAGCTGCTTTCCTTCTATGCGCTGGTGGGCTATTTCACCGGACCGGCCATGAGCATCATCGGCGCCAATAAAAGCATGCAGGATGCATTGATCGCAGCCGACCGTCTCTTCGAGATCATGGACCTGGAACAGGAAGACAGTACCAACAAGATAAAACTGGAAGCTGGCAAAACAGGCGATATCAGTTTCCACCAGGTGAGCTTTCGCTATGGCACAAGGGTGGATGTTTTCAAAAACCTCGATCTCAATATCCCCCGCAACAGTATCACAGCCATTGTTGGCGAAAGCGGCAGCGGTAAATCCACGATGATCTCCCTGCTGCAAAACCTTTATCCATTAAGAAGCGGGCATATCACTATCGGGGATACCGATATACGTTACTTTGATAATGAAAGCCTGCGCCAGCGCGTTAGCGTGGTGCCGCAGCAAATTGATCTTTTTGCGGGATCGGTACTGGAGAACATTGCCGTGGGAGAGTTTGAACCCGATATGCAACGTGTGATAGATATTAGCCGCCAACTCGGCATCCTGGAATTTGTTGAACAGTTGCCTGGCGGCTTCAATACCTGGCTGGGCGAGCATGGCGTGAACCTGTCCGGAGGCCAGCGACAAAGGCTGGCAATTGCGCGTGCGCTTTACCGTGACCCGGACATCCTGATCCTGGACGAAGCCACTTCATCGCTTGATCCCATTGCAGACCAGATGGTGCAATTGGTATTGCAAAGACTGAGAAGGAATGGGAAGACGATCATTGTGATCGCCCATCGCCTCAGTACAGTGATGAACGCAGATAAGATCGTTGTATTGAAGAATGGACAATTGCAGGGGCAGGGATCGCATTCACAATTGCTGGAAGGCAATACCACTTATGCCGAATTATGGCAACACCACCAGGGTATGATGGTGGGAACAGCAGGATAATCCTTTACAACCTACATAAACTGAGATCGATTAAAACAACATTCTATGTACGAAACCCTCTGAATATGTTACAAACCACAATTTCCCATACAGCACGTGTGGCAACCAAGATCCGTACACTGAGAAGGAACAGGGAGTACTCCCAGGAGTATATGGCATTGCTGTTGAATATTTCGCAGAATGCATACAGCAGGCTGGAAAACGGCAAAACGCCGATTACTATCGACAGGCTCTACCAGATCGGCACCATCCTTCAAACCAATCCGGCTACGCTGCTGGAATCAGAAGAAGTTGCTGTTGTACAGGAATGGCAGCGCGCGAGATATTGACTGAGCCTCATTTCATGCAAACACAGGTCTCAAGAAATTCCTATGCAAATGTAAAGCAAAAGGGCCGGGAGAATTCCCAGCCCTTTTTTACACGTATGCCTGACAGTTATAGTGTCTCCACTACAACCCCATCCAATGTCCGGGATGGTTTCTTTCGGCTGCTCCTTTGCCTTTCAGGAAACAGCCAATACATTGAAAATCTTTTTACAGAGATGGAATACTGAGTTTAGAGAGGAATGCAGCCAGTCCACCAGCGATGGTGTTCAGCGCTGTAGACGCTCCTGAAGTCAGGATCAACATGCTGGCAGAAGTTGCAGCTACTGTAGGTGTCAATACACTGTTCAGCGTAGCGAGCAGGTCATTCAGACCAGCGCCGCCATTGATTTCCATAAGCTCCTGGTTAGAGAGGCCGTTGAATTGATCTAAGCTTTTCATGATTACATTTTTTAAAAAGTGAAGGAAGATTTAGCGTATTAAAATTGCTCCTATTCCACTTATTTACCTAACCATGAATAGTTTAAATTATAGATGAATGTTGTATTTAATAGAAAAAGGCCCCATGAACCTGGAGCCCTTTTACAGTATCTGAAAACCATGGCCAGATACTATATTCCCCGTCCAAAAAGTTTCAGCGGTAAGCATTGCCGGAAGACGGGAACTCCGGTTATTCGTTACCGTTAGCACTAAGCCATCCGGTAGTGTGTTGTAATTATTTGCCCAGGTTACCCAGCAGGTTACCTACCATATTACCAACATTAACCAGCAGGCCGCTTACTGCAGTGGATACATTTACAAGTGATCCACCCAGGCTGGAAGCAGTGGTATTCAGATCTGTGAGATCGAGGTTAACAGGAATGCCCAGCAAACTGATGGATACGGAATAGCCGCCATTGATCTCCTGGCATTGCTGGTCAGTGAGTGATTGAAGGTTTGTATTCATGATTATTGATTGTTGAGATTTACCGGGAGCAAAAAAAGACCCGCAGCTGTCTACGGGTCTTTTTGCAGTACGTTAATGGCTATACTTTCCCATTTACATACATTAAAACCCGATACTTGCTGATCAATTGCGGGAAGCCCTGTAAGGACTCCCGCAAATGATCCATCCGGTTAAACAGGCAGCGGGAGATTTCCCAGCAGTCCTTTTACCAGATTCAATACAGTGCCGAGGATGGGCCCTACGATCGGAAGGGCGCTTACCAGTCCGGTAAGTGTGTCCAGGATGCCATCGAGAGCACCACCGCCATTGATTTCCAGAGCTTCTTTCTCTGTCAGAGGAGTGAATTGATTACAGTTTTTCATAACATACTTTTTTAGAAATGAGGAGGATTTCAGGCATAAAGTTGATGCTTTGAAAGGTCATTACCTAACCATGAAAAAGCTAAATTATAGCTGTTGGTTGTAGCTGTTTTGATTATGAAAACATACTGTAGTCATATCAAGGCATGCTAATTGCATAAAATGTGGTAAATTATTCACACAATCTCCAAATCACATGCGTACTACCTGGATCATTCTGGTATTGATGCTGCTGATCGGTGGCATCATGTATTACCTGGCCAAAAAGCCAAACAAAACAACAGTCCATAATACTATTTCCTTTGGCGATACTCCCGATTCCATCAGAACGAAAACAACGCTATATGTAGCCTACAATCCAGCCCAGGTCTATTTCAGAGGCAATGGCTGGACCAACCAGGATTCAACTCCACTCAGGATCATTCCGCCGGACAGCGCTCTCCGCGCTTTCAACGGGCACAGGTCAGCCACCTTCTATATCGATTATGATCACCAGTATTTCTATGATATCGAGATCAGTCAACCAGCCAAAGGCCAGCCTTTCGGCATCACACTGGACCTTGAGCCCGATCCCGGCAACAACACTTTACAATTGAACGGAGTGGTGGACAGCCAGAACGGGAAGCTCGATTTCAGCGGCCCCATGATGAAAATGTACGGAGCTTTTGTGCTGAGCTATAATGCCCGGATCCCGGATTCCCTCAAGTCGGCAGACAGCAGCATGCTGAAAGCGGAGAAACTGATCACCATTATTGATAAATAAAAAAGCCGGCCTGTTTCCAGACCAGCCCATCTTCGCATTCGCATAGATCATAATTACGTATACATCAGACCGTTAGTTAACCGGCGTTGCCGCTATCAATTCCAATATCCCCTCGTTGCGGATAATCATCATCCCCTGCCTATCCTCCGTGATCCCTTGCGCCAGTCTGTAGGTATAAGTTGGATGTAATCCGTCCATAATGGTTGGCATAAATACGAATTGAATATTGTCTGTTCCTTTTAAGGCTTCGCCTACTTCAATAATATGGGTGGAAACGATGAACAGGCAATCCTGGTATTCGGCAAATCCTTCTGTAACGGCCAGTGTGCCATCATAGGCATCTTTCACATTCGTACCCTTGAAAAGTTCGTCAAACATCAGCATCAGCCTTTTGCCACTGGCGGCAGCTTCTGCAGCCTGCTTAACGCGTACCACTTCCGCATAAAAGTGGCTATAGCCCAATCCGATATTATCCGCCACGTTGATGGAACTGTACATTCCATCCCTGACAGAGAAACTGAACTTTCCAGCGGCAACGGGGAAGCCCATATGTGCCAGGTAGAGATTGATGCCGATGGATTTCATGAGGGTCGACTTCCCCGCCATATTGGCGCCGGTCAAAAAAATAACATTGCTGTTCTGGTCCATGCGCAGATCATTACCTATGGCGCCCTGCAGGCAGGGATGTCGCAGCTCTTCCCCCTCCAGGAAATTCAACGCAGGATCTTCCGCACTTGCATAGGTAAAACCAGCTCTTTCCGCCACTTCACTAACTGCTATGTACACATCCAGCTCATGTATGAATTGTATCACTTCTTCCAGCTCATTGGCCAGCTTGTTCTTGAGAAGGTGATTGTACTGCGCCATCAAACGGAGTGGAAGGTCTTTGTAAATATCCATCTGGCAAAGCTTCTCCAGTTGTGTCCCCCCCAGCACCCTGCGGATGGCATTCATCTTTTCTCCAAACAGACCGCCTGTTCCCGGCATGATCTCAAGAAATGATGCGCATTTGTTCAGTGTAACGATCACCGCCTGAATCCCCTGGATATTTTTCCTGTGCCTTTCATCGCGGGTGAGCGCCGATAATACCTTACGGAAATAGGTAGTCGAAAATACACCGATGCCGGTACTCCCGTAACCTGCATCCAGAAATTCCTGCATGAGGTTGAGCTGTTGAACATCAAAGGGAAAAACCAGTGCTGCCTTTTGAAAATAACTGAATATGCCACTCCGCTCATTGATGGCATTACGGTCTGTAAGCGGATGCTGGAACATAGCGTCCAGCAAGCGTTCACCTCCCCTTGTTTTCACCCGGTTGAACAGATGGTATACGGAACCCTGCCGGAACTTTCCCAGCAGGTTCAATTCATCCAGCGTCTGCCGGTCTATACTGAAATTCATGTTATGCACTGTAAATGGTTATATAAACAGGCCGGGTAACCGAAAAGGTAAACCCGGCCAGCATTGCTACGGTAGTCACCTGGATTGTACCAGTTCTTTCTTTCTATTATTTTTCCTTCCCTCCCGGAGGATATCAAGGATCTTTTCATTCCGGATGATGATCATTCCATGCCTGTCTGCCGTGATCCCTTCTTCCAGTGTATAGGTGTATTCGGGTACATGCCCGTTCATACGCGTGGGTAAGTAATGGAAAGCAATGGTGGGCGCTTCGGCCAGTTCTTCTCCCGCCTCCACAATATGGGATGAGATGATGAAGAAACTGTTTTGCTTTTCCGCAAAGGACCTGGTAATGGCAACAGTTGCTTCGTGTGCATCCTTTACATTGGTGCCCCGGAACAACTCATCGAAAACGATCAGCAACGACCTGCCTGCATGCAGTTCTGTAGCCACTTTCTTCACACGCAGTACCTCGGCATAAAAATGACTGGCGCCAATACCTAGATTATCCGGCAGGTTGATGGTAGTGAACAATCCATCCAACACTGTAAATTCCATACTGCGGGCGGCTACAGGAAATCCCATATGCGCCACATACACAGCGGTACTGAAAGCCCGGAGGAAGGTGGACTTGCCCGCCATATTGGCCCCGGTCAGGAATATCAGATTCCGGTTATTGCTCATCCAGACGGAATTTCCAACGGGCTGCTTCAACTCCGGATGATATACTCCTTCCAGCACCAGGCGTTTGCTCCCTTCAGGTAATACTTTCGGAAAAACAAAACCTCTTTCCACCGCCACCCTGGCCACGGACAGATAAACATCCAACTGGTATACCAGCCCCAATAGCTGCTGTATCTTATTCCGTTCCCTGATCCTGAACAAAAGATCGAATGCTGTGACAGCGGCGTATGACAACTTTCCTTTGTGTAGCTCCTTGAATACCGGCTGCAGGGCAGGGTCTGCCAGGAGACTTTGAATGGCGGCCAGGTCCTGTGCAAATGCGGAATTGGCAGTTACATCATCCTGCAATATGAACGCCTGCAATAACTGCAACAATTCGATCACAGCTCCTACTCCATTATTGATATCCTTTTCACTGAGTATTGTTTGGGCCTGCGCAGTCCTGTTCATTTCCTGATCGTTCAGCAGGTATTTTTCAGCCATATCGAAGATCGAAGCGCTGAAAGGGAAATGCGTTCCTTTCTCTGCGAAGCAGGCAATGATCTCGCTTCTTTTCCTGATGGCGTCCTTGTTGCCCAGCGGGCGCCGGAACATTTCTTCCAGCACTGCTTCCCCTCCGCGTGTATGCGTGTGATTGTAGAGATCATAGATACCGCTCCTTTCCCGCTTGCTGAAGAGCCTGAGGTCCTCGATGGTTTGATCGTCTGTTAGTAGGTACATGTAAATAGTTATTGTCTTTTTCTTCTGATCAGTAATACAATGGCCAGCGCCAGCACGGCAGCGGGAATGATCCATCGGAAAATGGTTTTCATGGCCGACGTGCCACCTACTGAAACGGTCAGCAGGTTATCTTCCGGGGCAGGCCGTGGAGTATACACCGGGAACCTGTTATTATCGATCCAGCTATAGATGGTTCTGCTAATATAATCCCCACCGTTGCGGTGAGTGCTCATCCAATCTGCGTCGCCAGCCAGAACGATCCGCTGCGCCCTGTTATTGATCTTCCTGTTTAAGGAAACAGCAGTGCTGAAGGTATCCATTTTGTAATCACCTGTTGCTGTTGAAAAAACGGGCGCTGCCGAATCCACCACCAATTTGCCCACTTTCGCCCAGGTATTCCTGCCTTTGGTGGTTACAAGCAGGTGATTGATTTGAAATCCTGCACTATCATTCACGGCAATGCCTGCAGCGCCTGGCAATAGCCTCCTGGAAGTATCCGCTTCTATCATCTTACGCCTCACAGCGAACATTGCCGACTCTTCGGACTTCATAGAGAATGCAGGAGTGATATAGGGCTTGATCATATGGGGCATTTCATCTTTGGTGATCTCCACAAGGGTGCCATCCATATATCGGGCTCCCAATTGTTGAATGACAGGGTTCATTACTGCTTGCTTGCCGGGCTCCGTCAGCGCAAACAGGTCACCTCCATCGTTCACATATTTTTCCAGCCGCCGTAATTTCACAGGGCTCAATTCCACCTTTGGATCAGCCAGGACCAGTAGTGTGGCGTCTTTGGGAACATCACGCTGGTCAAGCGACACGGTATCGAATTGAAAGGCCAGGTTGATCAGGGCCCGCCTGTTATTTTTAGCGAGCGCATGTGAATAGTACTCCCGCTCGCCGGTTTTATGTATGCTCCGTTCCAGGCTGCCTGTTGAAAAATAGACCTTCGGCCCTTCCCCTATCAGTAACTTCTTGAATGTAGCAGCAATGATTTCCTCATCAGGCCAGAACTGGTTATCGTTGAATGTGCGCAGGAAGGCAGTTCTACCATTGTACTTCACCTGCATGACTACCCGGTAATATTCGTCTTTTAGATCGATCTTTTTCCGGATCTCGGCCGGTTCCATCCAGCGGTCCAATTTGTAGCCACGAAAATTTGTGTTCTCCTGCGCAATCTCTTTCAATGTCTTATTGGGATAGGTTTTGAAAATGCGGGTATTATTATCTGCTACATCATAATACATCGCATAACTGTATTTGATATCGGGTTTGAATCGAAAATACCTCTCCCAGAAATCCCAGATATAATGGTTCCTCGACTCAGGCAAGGCACGGCCAAGACCATCTCCCAGCAGGTTGGTGTACAGGATGATCTCCATTGGTCCATCCATTTTATTGATAATATCCTGGGTTCTTTCGTGAATGGTATTGATCTTCCTGGCAGTAGCATCCAGGTAGCCAATATTTCCCGGCCTTGATGTTATATACCCGATAGCCAGCACGGCCAGCACCATAGCGAGATAGCGGCTTCCCTTGATGTACCAGGGTTTGGATTCACGGGTGCCCCTGAGCCTGAAGACCGTGAATGCAACGAACATGGTGGTAACCAGCACAAAGTAGATCACGTCCCTGGTAGTGATTAGTCCCTCCAGCATTTTGTTGGTCCTTCCGGCAAGCGACAGGAAGTAAGTGAGGTCGCGTATGAAATCATATTGCTGCCACAGCGTACCGATCCGGGTTAGTATGAATATGAATAAAAAAGTAGCGAGCGCCGATACGATCTGATAAGTGGTGAGGCTCGACATGAACATACCGATAGCAGTATAAGCGCAAACCAGCAGGTAGAAGCCGAGGGCTGCGGAAAGCAACAAACCATAATCCACATCTTTAATAGACAATGCGCCTATACTCATGAATACACCCACGATCAATAACAGCATCAGGTTATAAGCCATGATAGCCAGGTATTTTCCCAGCACGATCTGCCGGGTCTTCACAGGAGAGGAATACAAAAGCTTGACGGTGCCATTGCTGATCTCACGGCTGATCAGGCCCATCGTGAGCAAGGGAATGAACAGGTACAGGTTCTGCAAAACATTCTTGAATATACTTTCATTACCCAAAAAAACATAGCCTGTCAGCGAGCCTTCAAATCCCTTGAAACCGGGATTGTTCCTGACCTGCAGATCCTGGAATTTTGAAATTCCATTGATCGCCTCCGTAAAGAAATAACCGCATTGAACAAGGAAAGCGATTGTAAGAAACCAGGCTACGGGTGAATAGAACAGATTTTTGATCTCCGTTCTTGCAATTTTGAATATCATTTTCATGGCTATACTTTATTATAAGGATTGGGTAGATAATTGTTTGAACACATCGTCGAGCAATCCTTTCTCCAGATTGATCTCACGCATTCTCCATTGATATTTCACGCTGGCGTCTATCAGTTTTTCCGTAATGCCTTCATCGCCGTCGAAGAAGATGCGGGCCTGCTGGCCATTGAGGAATTCCACCCTGGTAACACCTTCGACCCTCATGAGGTCTGCCTCCTGGGGAGGGTTTTCCATTCTGGCGAGAATGCTTCTCGGTTGCACGTAGTTGTTGAAAGCGTCCATGGAGTCGGAAAAGATGATGCGCCCCCCTTCGATCATGATCACATCTTTACAAAGCAGGTGTATCTCGGAAAGGATATGGGAAGATAACAGTACAGTCCTGTCCTGCGAAATTTCACGGATCAGTTTCCGCGCTTCAATGAGCTGGTTGGGATCGAGCCCATTGGTGGGTTCATCCATCACTACGAGTTGTGGTTTATGGATGATGGCCTGCGCAATACCTACACGCTGTCTGTATCCCCCGGACAGGTTGCGGATCAGGCGGCTGCTGAAATGCGCAATACCGCATTTTTCTTTTGCCTCCTCCACGGCCTGCCTGATGGCATTTTTTTCCATCAGCCGTAATTCTGCGCAGTAGCTCAGGTATTCATCTACAGTAAGATCTGTATAGACCGGCGGATTTTGGGGAAGAAAGCCAATCCCCTTTTTTGCTTCTTCAGGTTGCTTCCTTGTATCGATGCCATTGATGTAAACATTTCCTTCCGTCTGGTTCAATACACCACAGATGATATTCATGGTGGTGGATTTCCCTGCACCGTTAGACCCCAGCAATCCGATCACGCCAGTCTGGTTGATCTCCAGGTTGATGTCGCGGACGGCCCAGGAGCTTGCATACCGGTGCGAGAGCCGGTCGATTTTCAAAATTGTATTCATGATAATATTGGTAAAAGAATGTCGGTATTTTTTTGGCCAATGCTAAATCAAAGGCTGATGAGGAATGAGTAAAACAGATGGCGCAGCATCTCCTGTTCCTTTCGGCAGGCCTGTCAACGCCAGGGTGAAATGACGGTAAACCCATGTATTGGCATAATTGCCGGCATTGGGCTTGTATTCACCATCGTTATTAATTCCTTTGGTTGTATAGGTTGCGATGAGTACACCTGTAGCGGCATCCCTTAATTCGAATATGTACTCAGGCAGGTTCACGCTTACCGGCAAGCTGGTGTAACCGTTCATAGATCTGTAGCTGATGCCGGCGGCGAGCGATCCCGGTGGGTTGCCAGCCAGGTTCACACTAAAGGGTTCAGATCCGGGAGAAAGGTTCACGAACCTGATGCGCATTATGCTGTCTCCCGAAGGGATATAAGGTATCTCCTCTGTTCTGAACAGGGTATCCGGTTCATCAACCGTTCCTGTGAGGAACAAGGTATTGATGGAGCCGGGTGGCAGGTGAAGGCGGAGATCAAGCAGCGGCTGGTCTTTTTCGAGTGTGTCGGGATACTGAAACAGGGCCAGTTTCTGCATGCCTGTATAGGAGCCGAAAAGGTTGTTGTTCGTCTGGTAGGAATGATAGGCCATCCTGTTAGCCTGCAGGTACGCGATATGTTTTCCACTACCATTAAAGTTGGTGACCAGCGGCCGGCTCCCCACCACGCAGTTGATGACGGCAAGGGAGGATGCGCCTGGTACATCTATATCCTTTCCACAGGAAAACAAAGACAGGGTCGCCAATGAGAAAAGCAGCAGGCCCGGCAATCTTTTTCCTTTATTGAAGAAATTGAACATGATCAAAATTTTTTATGAAATAATCGTTTATAGATCTCAGTTATATCAGTATTCATCATTTTGAACCAAAGCGCTATTAAACCTGATCTCGGATTCGGGTATAGGATATTTCAACTGGTAATTTCCCATCCAGGGCTGTTTATAGGGTAACGCCGGAAGAACAATTTGCGCTCTTCCAGTCCTTTTCAGATCTAACCATCGATGCCCCCATTCAGCGAACAGTTCAGTTTGCCTTTCTTTTTCAATGGCGGCCAGTACTTCTTCTTTCGTGAGTGTTAGCGGCAGGTCGGGAATACCGGCTCTGAACCGGAGCGTGTTGAGGTTGCGTACGGCTTCACTGATATCCTGTGCAGGCCCGCGCACCACAGCTTCGGCTCTTACCAGGTACATTTCCGCCAGCCTGAGCATCATGTAATACTCTGGGGAAGATGCGCCGGGCGCACCGTTTGACCGGCCAACCTTATATTTGGCAGGATAATAAAAAATACCTGGGGGAAGATTGATTGAAAAACTATGATCTGTACTGTCTACCCAAAACGCCCATCGTTTATCTCCCGGTTCAAAAGCATCCTGTAATGATGGCGTAAGCCGGAAAGGAATAGCGCCGGTAAATGCAGGTACTGGCTGAAACAGATAACCTTCTGGCGTAGCATTCCGTAGTTCATTCTGTTCATTGGTTTGTTTCAATTGCCAGATCGCTTCCCTGCTATTCCTGAGGAAGGCTTTACTTAGATCCAGTTCAATGCCATATAAATTTTGCTGACTGATCACAGTACTGGCAGCGATGGCAGCCTGTTCATAGTCTCCATTGAACAAATACACTCTGGCCAGCAGTGCCATCGCAGCCCATTTATTGGGCCTTACTCTTTCCTGCAGGCCGTAATCATAATTTTCGGGCATTTGCTGAATGGCATCTTTCAGATCTGCAATGATCTGTTCATAAACCTTTGCTTCGGGCGTACGGGGAATATGAATGGTTTGATTGAAATCTATGGTCAGCGCCAGGGGCACATCACCAAAAAGATTCACCAGGTAGAAATATGAAAATGCCCGTATCATTTTGGCTTCACCTGAAAGGGCATGCTTTGCCTGCGCACTGAACTGGTCAGACTTTGATCCGGCGATCCCTTCAATAACCGCATTGGCGCCATATATTGCAGTATAAGCCGTTTTCCAAATATTATCAGCCGCTCTGCTGGTCTCAAAAGTAAGTGTATTGGATTCAAATGGAATCCAACCGGTAGTTGAAGCATCATTGCTGGCCCTCATTTCATCCGCAGAGAGCCCCCCAAGGACGGTCACCAGTCCTGCTGCGAATGAATTCCTGGCATTTTCATCCACAGAGCCCGCCACATCTCCGTTGATCATCCTTGAGTAGATACCGGCAAGCGCTCCTTCGGTCTGCGCCTCCGTTTTAAATACCTGTACACTGGTGATGGTATTGCGGGGAGGATCTACTTCTACCAGTTTCTGGCAGGAAATACCTGCCAGTATTAAACAACCAACAGACAATCTTTGAATATATCTTATAGCAGAATACATATTTCAGGATTTAGAAGTTGAAGGAAAGCTGACTGGTGATCACTCTTTGCTGTGGAGGAGTGATAAGGTTGGTTAAATTGGGATCGATACCGGTGAACCTGGAAATGGTGAACACATTCTGAACATTCACGGAAAACTGGCAACCTGTCAATCCTGCTTTCTTTACAAGTTTGTCCGGAAGGTTGTACATAAAAGCTACCGTATTCAACCGTATGAAAGACCCGTTGGTAAAGTTGCCGTCAGAAGAGGAAAGGTATTTAACAGGTATAGTGGAGAACTTCCTGTACCGCGCCTGATCTCCCGGTTTTCGCCAGAACTGGTCCCACCCGTCTGCCGGCCTGTACAGGTTCTCCATGCGGCCGGGAGTGGCGCTGGCAAGCGGGTCATTCATCAACTTGTTCACGAAATTGACATTCATTTGAATGTTACACCGCTTGTATTGGACTGCCAGGGTAGCGCCACCGCTGTACCTGGGATCGAGGTTCAGGACTATATAACGGTCATCAGCACCTGAAAACGGCGGTCGGTTCGTAACAACAGCGATCTCTCCGTCTTTATTATGATCATCAAATGCAGGTTCACCGGTGAGCGGGTCTATGCCTAGAAATTTCAGCACAAAGCGTGTGTTGAGGGATTGCCCTACAACATACCTCGTAGCATAGGGCGAACGCTCAAGGTCCGGATAGGCGAGCAGTTTATTCCGGTTGATACCAATATTGAAACGTGCAGACAGGGAGAAGTCTTTTTTTCTGACCAGCGTGGCCGCAAAAGAAGCTTCAAAACCGGCATTCTGTATATTGGCATTCAGGTTAGCGAACACCGTTGAAAATCCTGAGTATTGAGGCGTAGGAATATGGGTCAGTTGGTTATCACAGCGATCACGGTAATAAGCAAGGTCAAGGCTGATCCTTTCATTGAGAAATGAGAGGTTCATGGCCGCTTCCAGTTTTCTTTTTTCTTCCCAATGATATTCCTGGTTGAACGCATGTGTGGGGATATAAGGCCTGATGCCATTGTAATTGAAAAACTGGCCTGCACCTGATGTTCCTCCTGGTGACCATTGAGAGAGATATTGATAATCGCCCGCGGCGTCACTGCCCGTAACGGCATAACTGGCCCTGAACTTGACCAGGGACCACCAGGATGGCAGGAGTTGCTTCACCCATTCCTCTTCCGATGCAATCCAGGCAACAGCTGCAGAACCGAAGTTACCATACCTGCTGCCTGGCGCAAAGCGGGAAGATCCATCTCGCCTCACATTGACATTCGCAATGTACTTACCGCCCCATACATAGTTTAGCCTGGCAAAGAGCGAGGCAAACCGGTTCTCTACATAATCTTCTACAACATTTTGAAAGGGAGCATTGCTGATACTACGGATCAGGCCATCATCCGAATAGCCGGTACCCATACTCGTGGAGCCTCCGGTAATGGTGGAGTTATAAGTTCCGCCCAACATCAGGTTCAGATTTCCGCCGCCAATTTGCCTGGTATAATTCATTTGAGGCTCCATGGTCCAGGAATTATTCCTGCTACTACCGAAGGCGGCCATACCGGCTCTCATGGTATTGGGGTTTTGTGAAGCGATGGTTTGAAACCAATCAGAGGTCCCATTTGCACTATTATATCCTGAATTGATCACCAGCTTCAATCCCCTGGCCAATTCATAGTTGATGGCCAGTATAGCCCGCCATTGATTGTAGTTGGATTCGCTGGGCATGAGCAGACTGGAGAATGGAAATTCGATCTGAGTGTTCCCATTCTGCCATCCTTCATAATTCAGATCACCTTTTTCATCAAAGATGGGTGGCGCATTGGGAGGCTGATTGAATTGTCCCCTGTTATTAATGGCGTCTGCATGGGAATACATGAATGAAACAATCACGTCCATAGTCAAACGTTGGTTAGGGCTCCGGTGCGTAATATTCAGTGAAGTATTAACAGAGTTTTCCGAGCCGGTACGATTGAAAATGGATTTTTGTCTGGAGTAGTTGGCGCTTAACCTGAATGCGTTGAACCTGTCGCCGCCGGAATAGGATGCTGATGCAGATGTTACCCTTCCCACTTTCATCAGTTCTTCCTGCCAGTTTGTATACCGGGTGGTATCCCATAGTACAAGGTCCGGTGAAATGAAGGCATTGGGTTTCAGTCCATCATTGCGCAAGGCTTCCCGGCGGATCTCGAGATATTCTTCAGTAGTGAGCATCTTTCTTTTTGAAGGAATCATATTCAGGCCCTGCCTGATGAGAAAACTATAACCAGCCTTATTGTTCTTTGGTTTTTTGGTAGTGATCAGGATCACACCGTTGGCGGCCCTGGAACCATAGATGGCAGTTGCATCACCATCCTTCAATACTTCAATACTTTCAATGTCTTCTGTATTCATGCCAAAGAGCGGGCTCATACCACCGGCATTGGAAATGCCGGCCTGCACCAATCCGCCTGATATGGATGCGTCTTGCCGGAAGGAAGTATTCAGGTCTACCTGGGTTTGAGCAATGCCATCGATCACATATAGCGGGGATGCCGGGAAGAACTCGTTGAGTGTGCTCCTACCCCTTATCTCCACTTTTACTGGAGCGCTGGCATAGCCGCTGGTGGGTGTGATTTGCATTCCGGGCACCCGGCCTTCCAGCGCCAGTAATGGATTGGAAACAGGTTGAATGCGGATCTCGTCGCCACTGATCCTGGCAATATTTCCGGTGGCCAGTCTTTTGCTGGTGATCCCGTAAGCCTGTACCACTGCCTGGTCCAGCTCGCTGGTAGCCAATTCCAGTATCACACGCATACCTGGTTTGCAAGAACGCACAGTTATCTCTTTGGTTTGATAACCAACAAATGAGATCACTATAGTATGCTTCTCATCAGCATCCTTAAGCACAAAACTTCCCTTCTTATCAGTCTGAATACCTTTACCGGTTTCCTTCACGGTAACACTGGCGTTGGCGATAGGCTGGCCTGTACCGGCTTCCAGCACTACACCACTTATCTCCGGCTCCTGAATCCTGAGTATTGACCGGGGAGCACTTTTGATATCTACAACCGTTTTTTCCGTCGGAAAAACCACGATAGTAGTATTGACGATGGAAAACGACAACGGCAGGTCCTTCAGCAGCTCTCGCATGAAATCCGGTAGCGGCAACTTATCTGTATTCACGGATACCGTGGCAGCATGATCAACCTGTTTGGGATCGTACACCACAACAAAATCGGTTTGTTTCCTGATCTCCTGGAAAATCTTCTCAAGTGTTGTGCGTTTGTTCTTATACGTTATTGTTTGTGCTGAAGAAGAAAAAGTTGTCAGGGCCATCATCACAATCAGCGATAAAAGCCGGAAAAGGAAAACAGGCTTCTTTCTGCAGCCGGCAGCACCGTGATGGCGGCAGGTCCAGAGGTGCATAATCAATCGTTGCATAATGTTAGTTTGGTTTGAATTTGCAGGTTCATTAAATAGTTTCCGGTAGTAGCAGGCATAGCAGTCCACCTGCGCTGTATAGCGCAATATTGCCTGGCAGCCATATGTATCATGGACTGCTTTTTAACTAAAAACTGTTGGGATTTGGTTTAATGAGCTGTCAGGGCATAACCATCAGCGTGCGGCCTTCCAGCTTGCATACCAGCCCCATTTTGCTCAGTACAACAAGCGCCTCTGACAGGTTGAGATCTCTTTTTATTTCTCCGTTGAATGTTATTTCAGGTTTGCGGCCGTGGTATACTACTTCTATATCGTACCACCGGGCCAGTTGCCGCATCACCACATCCAGAGCAGTATAATTGAACTGAAATGTTCCCCGCTTCCATGCCATGACCATTTCAACATTGGCATGGGTGATACGGTCCATATCCTGCTCGGCAATATTTGCACGCTCACCAGGTTTCAGCACCATGGACTGCTTTTCATTTTTCACTTTGATACTGCCATCCAGCAGTGTGGCGTTAATATTACCCTCATCCTTATACGCATTTACATTGAAACTGGTACCCAATACTTCCACTGTGGCCCTTCGGTCTACATCCACTATAAATGGCATCGAAGCATTTTTCGCCACTTCAAAGTAAGCCTCTCCCGTAACCTCCACTTTCCGTTCTTTCCCGCTGAATATGGTTGGGTACCTGATGGAGCTGGCCGCATTCAACCAAACTTCTGTTCTATCAGGGAGGGTTAACCGGAATTGCCGGCCATTGGGGGTTGACATAGTATTGTAAACTACTGCTTCTCCTTTCTGTTCGTATACCAGCTTACCGCCTTCAATCTTTGCCATTGCTCCACCCTGCAAGGTTATATTACCCTGCTGCATGGTATCGAGTAATACCTGCGATCCATTGGCCAGGGTCAATACTGCTCCATCTTTCCCGGGAGGCAGGTCCCCGGCGGCAACTACTGCTGCCGGATTATTGGAAACAACAGGGCGCCAGATCCAAAAATAAGCGCCGGATGCCAGCAACAGGAGTATGGATGCTGCGGCTACCCATCGGATGTTGCGCGCTATTTTCCTTACCGGGGTGATCGATGGCATTTCCACGGCAGTTTCCTGCTGCCTGCCTGCAAGAAATATGCTCTCCAGGATATTGCTGCGCTGCTCATCTCCCAGGCCCAACCCTTTCCTGTTGATACCATCAGACAAAGAAGCAGCCACCAACACAGCAAAAGCATCTTCATGTTCAGGCATCAACAACATTTCCCGCAGCTCTGAAAGCTCCTCATTGGTTATATCCTGCCCAATACACTTTTTATACAAATACTGTAATCTATCTGACGACATATTAATCATAATGCAGACGCTGTTAATAATGACACCACTGAAAACAGGGACGGGTTACCTGAGCGAAATTATTTTTTAAAGATTTTTTCCGGATATCGGCCAGTTGCTCTTTACATTTTGAAAATAATGGCCAGCATCAATAACAATGCATCTTCCATACGCACCAGCAGCATGGCCCTGATGCTTTTCATGGCCCTTTCCAGGTGTTTCTTTACTGTTTCAGGAGACAGCCCCATTTCGCTGGCAGTTTCCTCCCGGCTCAGCCCACGAAGCTTGACCAAACGGAATACGGCAGCTTGTTGAGTAGGGATCAACTCAAGCACAGATTGGAGAAGGGAATCATATTGCTTTGCCTGCAATCTGTCTACCGCATCATCAGTGATTTCAGTAGGCATCGATTGTTGGACCGTCAATTCCCGGTTCTTTTGCCTTTCAAGTTTGCGCAATTGATTCAGGATCACACGACGTGTCATTACAACAAGGTACCCATGGAAGTTGTCAATGGATGGAAGCTCTTTCCTGTTCAGCCAAATCTTCAGGAATACCTCCTGCAACACATCTTCCGCGGCAGCGGCGGATTTGGTGAGGCTTAAAGTGAGATAGTATAGATCATCTTTAAAGCGGTCGAACAACCGGGCAAAAGCAGTTTCGTCACCTTCGGAAATGAGATGAAGCAATTCTTTTTCATTGGGTAACTCTTTGTTCAAAATAATTCAGGGGTATTTCTCGATTAAATATTTCAAACCTAGCCCGTCAGGCACACAAAATAATGATTTTTGAATTTTTGCGGCTACCCGCATGATATTTATTCCAGTTTTATATTTTGAGCATACCATCCCGGGTTAAAAAGAAATGCGCCAATCCATTCAGACTGGCGCATTTAGAATAGTGCTGATTAAATGTGATTATTCCAGGATCTTCTCAACCCTCGTCATTCTTCCTTCTTCATTCATTCCTTCCACAATCACTTTCAGTTTCTTGGAAATATCGTTGTTATAGAATGTGAATGTCACTTTTCGGTTGCTCTTATCTGTTAGCAGATAAGGCGCCCAGTATAAAGTAGTGCGCACATCCAGTACATCATAGAGTGCATTCTCTTTGGAATAATCGGGAGCATAAAATTCCTTTGGTGCGGAATACCCAACCATTGTTCTGCGCTCCATACCACCTGGCACATTGGTATTGGATCTCCCTTCACCACCCTTCTTGGTGTATACTGCAATAGCGCCGCCAGCGCCACCGCCGAACGCCCCGAAGAACGGAGGACGGAACACTTTCACATAAGCGATATCTGCTACCGGAGTACTTGACAGCATGTTCGCATCCACCTGCATTTCGTTCAGGAAGAGTGTAGGTGTTTGTCCGCGCCAGGTCAGTCCCGGTCCATCAGGTCCGCCGGCGCCGGTGATCTGCAGGCCAGGTACACGGCCCTGAAGATAAGTGAACACATCACGGGCAGACATGGCAAAAGGATCATCCACCATATCAAAAGAATAGGCATCGCCTCCTGAGAACAGGCCACTGGTATACCTGTCGTCCATCAGCTGTGATTTTGATTTTTGCCTGGCGGTTACCGTTACCGCTTCGAGCGTTTTCACTCGCTTTGCGATCTCAGGTCTCAGTCTTTCAGCCTCGGAGGCAATATAACGACTACGCTTAACCGCATTTGAGTCCAGCGGGTTATAGATGCGCCAGAGCGGGTTAAAAGTAACCAGCTTCGGCGATGGCATCGATCCGTTATTGAAGTTCACTACAGCTGATTCCGTCAGCTTCTGGTTCTTGTTGAAAGAATAATACAGTTTAACAGTATCGAAAAATACCAGTCCTTTTTCTTCAAATCTTCCTTTATTGTCCACTGGTAACATGAACAACTGCCTGGAGGAATCCTTCGCTTCCATGAACAGGTTCAGCAGCGTTCCATTTGGGATCTGGCTGGGGTTCAGACCTGCCAGCTCACCCTTGAGCGATAAATAATTCTCGATGGGGTATTTGATCTGCGGCACTTTACCTGCAGCAAGGTCTTCCCATTTGAAGCGGCGCCATCCGTGGGTGAGCATCACCAGTTCCAGGTGTTGTTGCACGGAATCTGCGGTAGAAGAAAAATAATAGGCGGGTTGATAGATGAAACCTCTTAATTCATCGGTGAGCATGAAACGGCTGAAAATGTCTTCCTTTCCTTCGTCACTCACTGCCAGGTCTGTTACCGAAACAGAAAGATTGGAACGAAGTGTGTCCGGTACTTCCACACTGATTATATTCTTGCCGCGCTTGTTGAGATTCTTTCCGAGATCGATCAGATCTGTGAAAAAGAGATAATCATTATTGTTGACGAAGGTGATCCGCTCCGCTACAGCCTGCCAGTTGCTGTTGAACAGGGTCACCTGCAGGATGCCGCTGGGGAGATTGTCGGTAGGGATCAGACCGCTGGTCATGAAATTGGTGCTGAGATCCACTGTTGCCTTGTACACCACCTGCGAGTAGATATTGGCTACAATGAATACTTTGTTCATTTCCGGGCCAGCGTCCATGGAACGTTTTACTACAAAGGAGCGGCGTGGGCCGGTCCCATTGATCTGCAGAGTGGCACCGCTTTTCTTCACAGCAGGCAGTTCCGCTTTATAGGACGTACCTTTTTCATCCTTCCATTCAGCTGTGTAAGCAGCTCCGGCAACAGGCTCCAGTTCAAATTTGCCCATGCCATTATGTATGCTTTTGAAGCTGGCCACTGTAGCGCCTTTCGCATCTTTCACCACGCCCTGTACTTTGATTGGGAAACCGCGACTGTCTGTTCCCTTGAAAGCCACGTTGGTGGCGAGGCCAGCTATCAGGTCCCCACCTTCCGGAAAGAACTTCAGCACTGGCGGAGCAACCGCCTTTGCCATACCGGCATCGCTTTTGGTAACAACACGTAATGTTTTTGTATAAAGAAAAGATGAATCGAAGTTCATCATCCAGTTGGTATAGGCCCGGAACACCACTTCAGGGATATCCATGTTCAAAGGCAGATCAAAATGAGAAGCCGTTGAAGACTCAAATACAGGGATCACTTTCCGTTGCAATAATTTTCCGTTGGACGGATCGATCAGCTCTGCATAGAAATTCCGGCTGATATTCGAGGGTAGGAATCCGGCCTGGATATAGGCTTTGAACCAGATGGTTTCACCAGGATTGTACACTCCCTTGTCGAAATGCACGTAGATCTTTTCCTGTGGATATTGCTCTCCATAAACATTGATCATGGAATCCACTTTTTGTGCGTGGGAAGGGATGGCGCACACCATCAGCAGTAAGATTGCCAGGTAAGGAAGAATAAATCGTTTCATGAGTATCACTTCTAGGCAACAAATTACTGCGTTTATCATTGAAACTTAGCAATTTTTTTTACCTCCGGCCTGTTAAAGAGATGTTGTTATGCAGTACCCCTTCCTGCGCTTCCGTGATTATGGCAAATAATAATGATATTTGGGCACTATGATCACATCAACCAATTCAGCCGAACTATATAGCCAGTATCAGTCTGCCATGCGTCGCATTGCGGATATTCGTTATGCATCAGCCGTTTTGCAATGGGACCAGGAAACTTATCTTCCTCCCAAAGGTGCAGGCTTCCGTGGTCAGCAACTGGCCACACTTTCAGAAATAGCGCATGAGGAATTCACTGCTGACAAACTGGGAGTACTGTTGCAGGAGCTTTCTTCGCGGCACGACCTGGATGCAGAACAGCAACGGAATGTGGCGCTCACGATGGAAGATTACAACCGGAACAAAAAATTCACCGCCGCTTTTGTTCGTCACCTTACGGAAGTGATCAACAAAAGTTACCATAGCTGGATCGAAGCCCGCAAAGCCAATAGCTTCAGTGTTTTTGCAGGCGACCTGGCCGAACTGGTGAAATTGAAGAAAGAAGAAGCAGAGATCCTGGGTTACCAGCATCATTGCTACGATGCACTGCTCAATGATTACGATAAAGGATCAAATGTACAATTACTCGATAAAACGTTCGATACCATCCGTGAGCCACTTAAGGAATTATTACAGAAAATCCAGGGACGCCCGCAAGTGAACAACAGTTTCCTGCAACAACATTTTCCGAAAGACAAACAATGGGATTTCGGTATGCAGCTGATCCGTGAACTCGGTTATGATTTGGAAGCCGGGCGTCAGGATATTTCAGAACATCCTTTCACCACCAATTTCAACAGCCTGGATGTACGCGTTACCACCCGCATAGATGTGAACGATCTCGGCAATATGGTATGGAGCTGTATCCACGAGGCCGGTCACGCCATGTATGAACAGGGATTGCCCGAATTACAGTATGGCCTGCCGCTGGGCGAAGCTGCTTCACTCACCATTCATGAATCCCAATCACGCCTCTGGGAAAATCATGTTGGTAGAAGCCTGGCCTGGTGTAAACATTACCTGCCGGTTCTGCAACAATATTTCCCCGAACAATTGCAGGCTGTGAATGCCGAACAGTTTTACAAAGGTATCAACCAGGTAACGCCTTCGCTTATCCGCACCGAGGCCGATGAGCTCACTTATCATTTCCACGTGATGATCCGGTATGAGCTGGAAAAAGCACTGCTGGAAAACACTATCACTACTGCCGATATTCCCACCTTCTGGAATGAGCGTTACATGAAATATATGAACGTGAAGATCCCCAATGATAAACTGGGCTGCCTGCAGGACGTACACTGGAGCCACGGAAGTTTCGGTTATTTCCCAACCTACAGCTTAGGAAGCTTTTATGCTGCACAATTCTTTGCCATGGCAGAAAAAAGCATTCCCGGACTGGATATACAGATACAAAAAGGAGAGACGCATCCTTTATTATCCTGGCTGCGTGAACAGGTCCACCGTCACGGCAGGATGTACAACAGCGAGGAGTTATGCCGTAAGGTAACGGGGGAAACGCTGAACATCAGCTATTTTCTGCAGTACCTGCAACGTAAGTACGGGAATATTTATGCATAACATGCAGAAGCCGAAATCAGCATTCAGGGCAGCAAAGACGGCCTTCATCTTCGAAAAAAATAAACAGACCGCCAAAAACAAATTGACTTAAATCAAACAAATAAATAAAAACACTTATAAACCACTAAGACTCTTTCCTGTAGAGGATTTTACTCAAATTATTTTTTTATAATACCAGGCTGTATTTACGGGTAAACCCTTAGAAAATTCCTACCTTCCGGGTTCGGATCATCCAAATATCTTATAAGGGAACACCATCATGACACGTACCGCCTGGCTAAACCTATGCCTGACTGTTATCATGTGTAACAGTGTGGCTTATGCGCAAATGTCTGCTGCCTTCACAGCAAGCGTCCAAAAAGGTTGCGCACCTGTTATAGTGCAATTCAACGATGCCTCCAAAGGCAATCCCACCTGGTGGAGGTGGGACCTCGGTAACGGCACCGTCTCATTTCTCCAGCACCCCGCCACCACTTATTTCAATCCCGGCACTTACACGGTAAAACTTGTTGCAGGAAACGATACCTGGAAAGATTCGGTTACACTCACAGGTTATATCACGGTTGATGCATTACCAACAGTGAACTTCTCTGCATCCTCCACAACGGGCTGCTTTCCACTGCCAGTACAGCTTTCAGACCTCAGTGATCCAGGCAGCGGTACTATCACCAACTGGCAATGGGATTTTGGGGACGGTACGATCTCCACTGACCAGCACCCTGCTCACACCTACACTACAGCCGGTCAGTTCAATATCTCGCTCAGGGTGAAGAACTCTAACGGTTGCGAGCAAACGCTCACAAGAACAAATTATATCAGCCTGCAAAATGGCGTGAAGGCCAATTTCACCTTCTCTTCTCCCAACAGTTGCAATGCACCGGCAACTATCCGCTTTACCAATCGCAGCTCAGGTACCGGAACTTTGAACTATCTCTGGGATTTTGGTGACGGACAAACTTCTACCGACCTCAATCCTGCGCATATCTATTCGGCTAACGGCACTTACACCGTAAAGCTGGTAGTGAGGAACGCTACCGGTTGCAGCGATTCCCTCATAAAAGTGAATACCATCAACATCGGAAATACCAATGCCGATTTCAATACACCCGCCCAGATCTGTGCAGGCCAGCCGGTCACCATCAATAATGCTTCCGTTCCTGCTCCGGTAGGTTCAGTCTGGACCTTCAGTGATGGCAGCAGCTCTACAGCATTGCACCCAATAAAAGTATTCAGTCAACCGGGGAATTTCACCATCAAACTGGTGGCTGATTTTGGTAATTGTAAAGACAGCATCACCAAACCTGTACAGGTGCTGGCCAGGCCAGCCACTGCATTCACGGCCACTAATGCTGTAGGTTGCAAAGCCCCGCATACCGTTAACTTTACAGACCAGACAACCGGAGCTGTAGGCTGGGAATGGTTCTTCGGAGATGGCAGCAAGGGAACCGGCGCCACTACCTCCCATACCTATACCTCCAATGGCACGTACAATGTAAAACTGGTAGTGACCAATGCTGCCGGTTGTACAGATACCCTCGAGAAAAAACAACTGGTACAGGTAAGCGCACCTGTGGTAAAGATTGAGAACCTTCCCGTTGAAGGTTGTGTTCCCCTGGTATTTCAACCATCCGCTTCCGTTACATCCGTAGATCCCATCGTAAGCTGGCAATGGTATTACGGCGATGGCGGCACCGCCAGTCAGATGAATGCACAGCACACTTACACCAGCGCCGGCACTTTCACTGTAAAATTAGTATACACAACGGCCGGAGGCTGTACAGATTCCGTTGTGGTGCAGGATGCTGTTAAAGCAGGCCTCAAGCCTGTTCCGGCATTCTCCGCCAATCCGGCCGATGCCTGCGCCAATCAACAGATTTTTTTCAGGGACGAAAGCACCGGCGCAGTAATTGATGAATGGGACTGGTATTTCAGTGATGGCGGCTATGCCAATATCCAGCACCCAGGACATTATTTCACAGACACTGGCTACTTCCACACAAAACTGGTGGTAACCAGCAATGGATGTAAAGATTCGCTGACCATTCGAAACATCGTGCATATCCGCCCGCCAATCTCCCTGTTCACTGTTCCCGCGAATTGTATCGATAAACTCACACGCTCCTTCACAGATAAGTCCAAAGGCGCAACAGGATGGAAATGGGACTTCGGCGATGGACAAACCTCCGCCACACAAAACCCTGTTCACACCTATGCACAACCGGGAAATTATACCGTCAGGCTAACCGTTACCAACGGAACCTGCGAACACACCAGTCAACGGCAGGTAGTTGTGATCAACGAAAAAGCCGATTTCACTATCAGTAATACGGATATCTGCAAAGGAAGCTCCGTTACACTGAATGCCATCACAAACAATCCGCAACAGATCACTGCCTGGAGCTGGACCATACTTCGTAACGGTGCAACTTATGCCAGTCCAACCGGTCAAAAGCCAAGGGTTACCTTCAATGAATCCGGCAATTATTCTATTCGACTGACCATTACCGATAGAAACGGCTGCGGCGATGCCATCACCAAAACAGATGTGCTCAGGGTAAATGGTCCAACCGCCGCCTTTGCTCCGGCTAATCCGGCGGTATGCCCCGGCGCTACCATTACTCTCAACGACCAATCTGTTTCCGATGGTATCAATGCCATCAGCAAATGGACATGGAACTATGGCGATGGCGCCACCGAAACCCGCAACACCGCTCCATTTGAACACACTTATACCACACCGGGCATCTACAATATCCAGCTTACTGTAACGGACTCAAAAGGTTGTTCACACAGCCGCACCCTTTCAAAAGCTGTGAACATTTCCAGGCCGGTGGTAAAATTCAGCGCCCCCGACACTCTCAGCTGCGTAGGGGCTCCGGTACGTTTTCTTGATCAGACAAGTTCTGATGCCGGACAATACACCTGGGATTTTGGCGACGGTTCTGGTTCGGCTGCCAAAGCCCCTTCACATGCATTCCAGGCTGAGGGTTTATACACCATCAAACTGGTAGTGAAAGACAGGATCGGTTGCTCAGATTCCCTGGTCCGTACTTCGTATATTGCTATCCGTAATCCGAAAGCAGCATTCTCAGTAGATAAGACCACCACCAATTGTCCGCCACTGGTTTCCGCTTTCACCAATGAAAGCCAGCACTTCACCAGGGCGGTTTGGGATTTTGGCGATGGCACTGGTTCCAACCTGCCAACCCCATCACATTTCTATACGTATCCCGGCACCTATCGCGCAAAACTACTGATCACCAGCGCAGGTGGTTGTAAGGATTCCGCATTTGCCACCATGGATGTGAAAGGACCAACAGGAAGTTTTACATACGATAATACTTCCGGCTGTGCACCCACCTCCATCAGGTTTACTGGCACCAGCGCCAATGCCGCAAAATTCATATGGGATTTCAATGATGGTACCACCAATACCAGCGATGGCGCCTCATCCAGCCACGCATATTCAACAATGGGAGTTTATCTCCCCAAAATGATCCTGGAAGATCCGCAGGGTTGCCGCGTTCCCATTCCCGGTAAAGACACTATCCGGATCTTCGATGTTGATGCAGCATTCAGCAATAACCTGCAGGTACTCTGCGATTCAGGCAGGGTAATGTTCAATGACCAGTCATTGTCTAATGACCTGATCACCGGTTATGATTGGAATTTCGGAGACGGCAGCAGTGCCGGTGTAAGAAATCCCGTCCATTTCTATAAACAGCCCGGCCTTCATACTGTATCCCTGAAAGTGACCACCAGGATGGGTTGTACAGATGTAGCGCAAATTCCGCTTCCGGTGAAGATCGTGGCGGCTCCTGTGGCCGATATTGCGAGCGTTGCAGGCGCCTGTATACCAGCCGTGCTGAGTTTTGATGGTAAACTGTTACAGCCCGATACATCTTCCCTTCGCTGGAAATGGGATTTCCGGAATGGGAATACTTCAACACTGCAAAGCCCGGGTTCCATCACATTTACCAATGCCGGGCAATATGCCGTTCAATTGATCGTTACTAACTCAACCGGATGCGCAGATACTGTTCTGAAAAATATACATGCTTATCCTCTCCCTGCGCTGGACGCAGGTCCTGACCAGGTTATTTGTCGCGGTGCTACTGCTTCACTCACCGCTTCCGGAGCCAATACTTATCAATGGCGGACCGATAATACCCTGAATTGTCTTCAATGTCCAACGCCTTTGGCATCACCTTTGGTGAATACCACCTACCAGGTGAGGGGTATCAACGGATTTGGTTGCGAAGCCACTGATACAATACGCGTATCCGTTAAGCAACCATTCACAGTTCAGGCCCATTTGGGAGATACGCTCTGCAAGGGAGAAAGTGTAAACCTCTTCGCAAATGGAGCAGAGTTGTATGAATGGTATCCTGCCACAGGGCTAGACAGGGCAGATGCAGACCGGCCGAAGGCAAGGCCAGATGCTTCTGTGACCTATCGTGTTGTGGGGAAAGATGACAGGAATTGTTTTACTGATACGGCTTATGTGCCGGTTGTCGTTTATCCGTGGCCGGTGGTCAATGCAGGTGAGGACCAGAAAGTGGGAACAGGATCATCAGTTACCCTGAAAGGCAGTATTTCGCCCGATGCCACATTCTTCAGGTGGACGCCGGCAGCAGGATTGAGTTGCACTGACTGCCTTACACCTGTAGCGGCTCCCAGGCAAACCATTATGTACACGCTGGAGGCCGGCAATGAAGGCGGCTGTTTAAGCAGGGATATGGTTAGCTTACACGTATTTTGCGATAATAGCAACCTGTTTATCCCGAATACGTTCTCGCCCAACTCAGACGGGCATAATGACGTATTCTATCCAAGAGGAAAGGGCGTGTTCAGTATCCGCTCCTTCCGCGTGTTCAACCGCTGGGGAGACCTGGTGTTCGAAAGGACCAATTTCCAGCCCAACGATATTACCGCAGGCTGGAACGGTATGCACAAAGGGAAGATCGCACCACCCGATGTATATATCTATACCCTGGAAGTAGTTTGTACCAACAATACAATATTCAATGAGAAAGGTAACATAACACTTATCCGGTAGTTGCCCTTTTTTTAATCCGTACCCTGTTCAAAACCCAGTTAGCTCAGTTACCTTTTTGTGACCAAAATACTTCTTGCTTGAAAAGACTCTGGCTTTGTACGTTAGTATTACTGGCTTTGTTGCAGCAGGCTGCGGCACAGGCTCCTGTAGCCGCATTTACTTCCAACCGGCAAACAGGATGCGCGCCACTGGGAGTGGCTTTCAGGGACCAATCCACCAATAGCCCCAAATATTGGAGCTGGGATTTCGGGAATGGACAATTCTCCAATCTGCAAAACCCCAGCGTCACTTATGCCCAACCAGGCACTTATAACGTAACCCTCACCGTTAGGAACGGAGACGGAACGCACTCCGTTACCAGAACCGGTTACATTACTGTGAGTGAATCGCCACAGGCAAATTTTATCGCCAGTCAGACTATTGCCTGTGCTCCTTCTTCCATTCAGTTCACAGACAGAAGTGTCCCCAACAACAGTCCCATCACAGAATGGTACTGGGATTTCGGGGATGGCACCACCTCCAACGTTCAAAACCCGTTAAAGTCGTATACAGAACCAGGGTTCTACACCGTTTCTCTGAGGGTTACGTCAGCATCAGGCTGTGTGGCATCGAGGTCCGTAGGAAGAATGATCCGCATAACCGGCGGCGTTACCGCCGACTTCACCAATATAATTGCACCAGTTTGCCGTCCTCCTTTTTCAGCCAGTTTCACTAACCAGACCAGCGGACCGGGAAACTTAACCTATCAATGGAATTTCGGGAACAGTACAAATTCTACTGACCAGGACCCTGTTGCCACCTACGCGGCAGCCGGCACTTTTAATGTTACGCTTAGGGCCACCAGTGAATATGGTTGTTCTCATTCCATTACCAAAGCCGTTACGCTCAATATTACGCCCACTGACTTTACTGCGCCTTCAACATCCTGTATCAATACTGCCCTCACATTTGCCAATAGTTCAGCACCTGTTGCTGCCACCTGGTATTTCGGCGATGGCGCTACATCCAATGATATAAACGCCACTCATACCTATTCAACACCCGGTACCTATAACGTAAAACTGGTGAATACCTACACCAATTGTACGGATTCAATTACAAAATCAATCACCATTACAGGTCTTCCGGTGGTCAGTTTCACTTCGCCACTCACTTCCGGTTGTCAAACACCTCAAACAGTAACATTCAATAGTACATCACCCGATGCCGTTTCCTGTCAATGGAACTTCGGGGATGGAGGAAGTGCAACAGGCTCCGGTTCATCACATACCTATACTTCAGAAGGCAGTTTCAATGTTGGCCTTACCATTACCACAGCCAATGGCTGCAGCAATACCCTTACCCGCAATGCCTTTGTAAACATCCGCAGGCCCGTGGTGCGTATCACCAATGCACCGGCAGGGGGCTGTATCCCTTTTGTATATACGCCAGGACAATCGGTGAATGCCCCTGACGGAGTCAGGAGTTATGCCTGGGATTTCGGAAATGGTGTAACTGCCACAGGCCCCAATCCTCCGGCAGTCACCTATGCAACAGCCGGCACTTTTCCCTTACGCCTTACCGTTATTACCAACGGAGGCTGTACCGGTGAAACATTCCTACCGCAGGGTATCAGGACCGGAACGCCTTCTCCTGCCAGCTTTACAGTTGTTCCCACTGATGCCTGTGTTACTCAAAATGTCAGATTCACCAATACCACGCCGGTATCTGATAAGTGGTCATGGGATTTTGGTGATGGCAATACATCTGATCAGGAAGATCCTGTTCACAGGTATACCGGTACCGGCACTTTCCCGGTTCGCCTGACCACTTACAATAATGGATGCCCCAGCGTTTCTGCAACCACTCCGGTTACTGTGAACCCGCCATTGGCTGCTTTCACTACCACGCTCGACTGTATTAACAGGGGCAGGGTATTGATCGATAATATCTCTCAAATCAATGCAGCATTGCCTGTTACCTATCACTGGGATTTCGGTGATCCTTCCATACCTTCTTCCTCTGCTGCTGAACCTGGCACAATTGATTACCCCGGTCAGGGACCATATACCATCAGGCTTACCATCACCAACGGAACCTGCACACATACGGTGACCCATAGGGTTGAATTTATTTCCGAGCCTGCTGATTTCACGGTGTCAACTGCTACAGCTTGTATTAATGAACTGATCACCCTGACTGCAATAGGCAGTGATCCTGCCAATGTATCAATCTATGATTGGTTTTTCAATGGCGTGCGCGTTGCCCGCGGAGCTCAAAGAAGCGTTCAGGTATCCAGGCCGGTTGCCGGCAACTACAATATCACGCTGAGAATAACGTACAGAACTGGCTGCGGTGCTGAAAGGACCATCAACAACGCCGTTCGGATAACCGGTCCGCAAGCCAGGTTCAGGCCTGTTTCCCGGAACGCATGCCGCAATATGCCTGTAAGCTTTACAGATCAAACAGTCTCAGCATTGCCACTTCAGTCATGGACCTTCGATTTCGGTGATGGACAAACGCAAACATTTACCGCGCCTCCCTTTACGCATACCTATACAGACACAGGTAAGTTTGTGGTAACCCTGACCGTAAGAGATAATAATAATTGCGCGGGTACCTATGAAACTACAGACACAATTCATGTAACAAGCCCATACGCAGGTTTCAAATCTGAATACCTAACCATTTGTCCCGGTTCCAATCTTCAGTTTACTGATACTTCATTTGGAGCTTCCGCCTGGAGATGGGAATTTGGAGATGGCAATAGCAGCAATACACAAGATCCTGCCCATATCTACCGCGGCGATGATGGCAATACTTTCGATGTGAAACTGGTTGTAACCAATCCAAACGGATGCCAGGATTCGGTTACCCGATCCAGTTATATCACACTGAAAAAGCCGACTCCGGCTTTCGATATCGAGGATACCACCACCATTTGCCCACCCCTTGAAACAAGTTTCTACAACAGGTCGCAGGACTTTGAATCTTTCTATTGGGATTTTGGCGATGGCGGAGCCTCCTCGCTGGATGAACCTACCCATTTTTATAATAACTTCGGCACTTACACTGCCAAGCTCTATGTGGTTGGAATAGGTGGTTGCCTGGATTCAACCAGCCGTACAGTGAGAGTAATCGATCCCGCAGCCAATACAAATATAGCTTTCAGTCCAACTTCTGCCTGCGATACATTGATAGTTGACTTTACCATCACTACTCCCGATTACACTTCCTTTACATTCAATTTTGGCGATGGCGCTACTGACAATACACAATCGAAGAGCCTGCAGCATATGTATACAGCGCCCAATAATTACAGGCCCTCAATCGTATTGAGAGACAATATGGGTTGCCAGGTGACCAGAGGAGCTGCCAGCACAATACAGATCCTCGGCGCTGAAGTGTTGTTTGGTATGGATAGAAAAAGATTCTGCGACGAAGGGGAAATCTTCTTCACTGATTATACCCGCCCGCGTTTCGATCCCATCCTTTCGCGTGAATGGGATTTCGGGGATGGCGTTACTTCAACAGAAGATCATCCTTCACATCGTTACACTGAACCCGGCACTTATTATCCTACACTCACAGCCGTAACCGGAGCTGGCTGCAACAGCGTGATGGTGGATACGGTTCGCGTGTTCCGTACTCCTTCACCGCTTATCGATGGAGGCCCCACAGTCTGCATCAATGGCGAGCTTCCATTACGCGCAACATTACAAGTACCCGATACCGCTATCACCTGGAAATGGGAACCAGGCGGCAATGGTGAAACATCCACCGTGAAGTATGGCGCCAGTGGCACTTACACAGTCAGACTGCAGGCCACCAACCTGCTAGGCTGCAGTGGAAATACCAGCACCGATATAGTTGTTCCGCCACTGCCTGTTATTACTGTTCAACAGGACCCGGTGATTCCCGTAGGAAGCAGCATTACACTGCCGGTAACTTATTCCGGAGATATCGTTTCCTGGAACTGGGTGCCGGCTAAGGATCTGAGTTGCATTGATTGTCCTAACCCTGTGGCCAATCCGAAATTTACCACCAAATATGTTGTACAGGTAACTGACCAGTACGGATGTACGAATAACCAGGACATTACTGTGACTGTGCAGTGCAACGACAAAAATTATTTCGTTCCCAATACCTTCTCTCCCAATAACGATGGACATAACGACCGCTTCTATCCGCGGGGAAATAATATCACGCGAATCAACAGCATGAAGATCTTCAACCGCTGGGGAGAGTTGTTATTCGAGAGAAGGAATTTTGCAGCCAATGATCCGGCTGCCGGTTGGGATGGTACTGCCAAAGGCAAGGCCGCCGTCCCTGACGTTTATATTTATGTGATCGAATTCATTTGCGAAAATGCAGCTATCGTGCCGTTCCGCGGCAACGTGATGCTGTTGAAATAAACCTGAACACTGAACCTGATCCTGTGATGCCATTATTCAATATTGAAATGAATTTCTATGAGAACCCGAATGAAACCGAAGAGAATTGCTTTGCTCATCTCATTGATGTGCGCCGCAGGTTGCTCCTGGGCACAGGACATCCATTTTTCTCAATTCTTTGAAGCGCCACTGCTGCGCAATCCCAGCCTTGCCGGTATCTACACCGGTGATATCCGTGTGCAGGGCGTTTACCGCGATCAGTGGAACAGCGTCACCAATGCCTATCGAACGGGCTCCTTCAATGCCGAATACAAAATGCCCGTAGGAAAGGGAGATGATTTCATGACCGTGGGCATACAGGCGCTGTACGACAAAGCCGGCACTGTTGGCCTGACCACCACCCACCTGCTGCCCGCCCTCAATTACCATAAATCACTCAGCAATCAAAAAGTGATGTACCTCTCGCTGGGCTTCATGGGTGGCATGATCCGCAAGAGCCTGGACCTCGCCAAGATCACCACAGACGATCAGTACGGGCCCGGCGGATTCGATCCCACACTTCCCAATGGCGAACCTCTCAATACGCCCAATTTTACCACCTGGGATGCCAGCGTAGGTATGAGCTTCAACACTACATTCGGTGAAAACCAACGAAACAGCATGTTCCTTGGCGCGGCATATCATCACCTCAACAGACCAAAGAATTCATTCTATAAGAACCCTAACGTTGAATTACAACCGAAATATGTGATCTCGGCCGGAGTGAAGTTCGAAGTAGATGATTATACATTTTTCACCATACAGGCAGACCAGAGCATCCAGGGCAGTTTCAATGAAACCATCGCGGGCGCCCTTTATGGTTACAAACTGGGTGATGATCCGGACAATCCGGAATACGTGATCCACGGCGGCGCCTTCCTCCGCTTGAAAGACGCATTGATACCCGTGATCAAACTGGAAAGACATCCACTTTCCATCGCCATCAGTTACGATGTGAACGTAAGCCAGCTCAAGACCGCCAGCCAGGGACGGGGTGGATTTGAATTGAGCCTTTGCTGGATAGGGTTTCTGGACCGCAACAATCCTGACAGGGATCAGGTGCTGTGTCCAAAATTCTGATTACATTTGAAACCCATCAAAGGAAATAGCGCATCATGAAAATTGAAACTGGACAGAAAGCCCCGGATTTTGTTTTGTATGATTCCGAGAAAAATAAAGTAGGGCTCTCCGACTTCAAAGGCAAAAACGTACTCTTGTTATTCTTCCCCCAGGCATTCACCGGCACCTGCACCAAAGAACTCTGCAGCGTAAGAGATCATATTGAGGATTACAACAACGTGAATGCACAGGTATTAGGCATCAGCGTGGACTCCATTTTTACCCTGGCTAAATACAAGCAAGAACAACAACTCAATTTCCCCCTGCTCAGCGATTTCAATAAAGAAGTATCTGATGATTATGGCAGCCTTTACGAGAATTTCGTGTTCGATATGAAGGGCGTGAGTAAACGATCCGCTTTTGTGGTGGACAGCGAAGGGATCGTCAGGTATGCCCAGGTGCTGGAGAACGCCGCAGACATTCCTGACTTCAAAGCAATCGATGCTGTTCTGGCCACGCTGAAATAATGTTTTTATTTGACCGAAATCAAATTCGATTTATAAAAATATTGAAATGCTCTGACTATCAGGGAGTTTCAATTTAAAGCAGGTACACATAAAAAGATTTGTTAAAGCCCCTTAAAAGACTGATTTGTAGTCAGGCATGTAGGTAGAATTGGGAAATCAGTTGTAAATTTGGATAAAAGGACCTATTTTGGATCAGACGAGAAAAATATCTTGCTGCATGAAGATTTTTTACGCACTATCCATTATCCTGTTCACTACCCTTCAGGCAAGCAGCCAGGAAAGGACGCCATCACCGGAGAAACCGGTGACTAAAGTGGTTAAGTTCTATCCAAACCCCGCCACTTCTTATATTACCTTCGATATTCAAAAGGAATCCAACAAGAATTACACTTTCCAGATATTTAATATGCTGGGTAAAAAAGTATACGAGACCAATAACGTTTCCGCCAGGAACGTGATCAGCCTCTCCGACTTCTTCCGCGGATTGTACATTTTCCAACTGAAAGACAAATCAGGCAAACTGATAGATTCCGGAAAGTTCCAGGTAAGTAAATAATAAATTTTTGGATGTGCCCGGTCGCTCGCCGACCTTATCAGATTAGTCCACCTGAATGATCAGGAATTTCAGGTATTGTGTATTCTCCCATCCCCACACGATCGGGTGATCGGCGCTTTGTGTTTGGAAACAAACCTGGCGGATCTTTCTTCTGGCATCTTTGGCCGCCATCTGGATGATCTCCAGGAAAAGATCAGGTTGAATGAGATTGGTGCAACTGGAAGTGACCAGGAACCCTCCGGGCTTCACCAGTTTCATACCGCGGAGATTGATCTCCTTGTATCCGGTGATTGCCTTCTGGATATTCTCCCTTGTTTTGGTGAAGCTGGGAGGGTCCAGCATCACAACATCATATTGTTTTCCTTCCTTCGCCCAAAGCTTCAGTTTATCGAAAGCATTTTCCGCTTCGAACTTCACAATCTTTTCAACGCCGTTCAGCGCCGCATTTCGATTGGCCTGTGCAACGGCGTTCTCGCTGATATCCAGTCCCAGTACGCTTTTGGCGCCATAGGCCGCTGCATGGATCTCGAAAGTGCCGGTATAGGTGAAAGCTCCCAATACATCAGCGCCTTTAACGATATGCTGGATAGCGCGGCGGTTATCCTGCTGGTCCAGGAAGTAGCCGGTCTTTTGTCCGTTCTCGATGTCCACCAGGAATTTCAAACCGTTCTCCGTGATGGTGATCTTTGTATCGAAGGGGGCGGAGAGAAATCCTTTCTGTTGCTTCAAGCCTTCCAGCTCACGTACGGGAACATCGTTCCTTTCGTATATGCCTTTGGGTTGGAAGATCTTTTCCAGGGCCGCTACGATAGCCGGTTTCCATTTATCGATCCCCAGCGCCAGTGTCTGGATCACAAAATAATCATTGAACTTATCGATGATGAGCTGGGGCAGGTAATCCGCTTCACCGAAGATAAGGCGGCAGTTCTCGATATACCCGATCTGCTGACGGTAATGCCAGGCTTTGAGCAGGCGGTTGTAAAAGAAATCCTCGTTGATGGTCTCGTTCTTATCGCGCGTAAGCAAGCGGACCAGGATCTGGCTGGCCGGGTTGATATATCCTTTACCTACAAACTTTTTATCATGTGTGTACACTTCCACGATATCACCGGGCTCCACTTCCCCGTCTACCAGGTTCACTTCATTGGCAAAGATCCAGGGATGGCCGTTCACCACTACACGCTGGCTGATCTTCTTCTTAAGGATCGCTTTTATCATGGCGCAAAAGTAACTCACTTCCTTACAAATTATTCACAAGTTTAAATTTTGCTTCCGGGCATTAATGCGGCGTTTCTTAAATTGCACCCATAATGGAAAAGTTTATCGTTTCGGCCAGAAAGTACAGGCCCCAGACCTTCGACACGGTTGTAGGACAAGGGCATATCACTACTACCCTCAAGAATGCGATCAGGAACCAGCAACTGGCGCACGCCTTCCTGTTCTGCGGTCCCAGGGGCGTTGGTAAAACCACCTGTGCCCGTATCCTTGCCAAAACCATCAACTGTGAGAGACCCGGAGAAGACGGAGAAGCCTGTAACGTTTGCCACAGCTGCGTTTCATTCAATGAAGGCACTTCGCTCAACATCCATGAGCTGGATGCTGCCAGCAACAACTCAGTGGATGATATCCGTACCCTGGTGGAACAGGTCCGCTTTGCACCACAGGCCGGCACCTACAAAGTGTACATCATCGATGAGGTGCACATGCTTAGCTCTTCGGCCTTCAACGCCTTCCTGAAAACACTGGAAGAGCCGCCGCCATACGCTATCTTCATCCTGGCTACCACTGAAAAGCACAAGATCCTTCCAACGATCCTGAGCCGGTGCCAGATCTTCGATTTCAAACGCATCACCACCAACGATACCGTTGACCATCTTGAACAGATCTGTAATAAAGAAGAAGTGAACGCAGACCGCGCCGCACTGCACCTCATCGCTCAGAAAAGTGAAGGCTGCATGCGCGATGCGCTCAGTATCATGGACAAGATCGTGAGCTTCACCAATGGTACCGTCAGTTATCAGAATACACTCGAACACCTCAATATCCTGGATGCCGACTACTACTTCCGTTTCATGGAAAGCATGCTGGCGCAGGACCTTGGCGGAGCCATGCTCCTTTATGATGATATCGACCGTAAAGGTTTCGAAGGAGACCTCGTATTGAACGGCTTTGCCGAATTCGTCCGAAACCTGCTGGTATGTAAAGACCAGAAAGTAGCGAACCTGCTGCAGGTGGTGGAAAGTTTCAAAGAACGCTACATCGCCATGGGCAAACAGGTTTCCGTGGCCTGGCTGATCAACGCCCTCAATATTCTGAATGAAGCCGAGATGAGCTTCAAAGCCGCACGCAACAAGCGATTGCACATAGAGCTGGTGCTGATCAAACTCAGCTACCTGCAACAAGCTATCGAACTGGGCGCCGGCGCAGACGACGGAAAAAAAAAATTAGTTGACTCAGCCAAACCGGTAGCCTTCCGCCAGATACCGGTTATTGGAGCTGCTCCAAAACAGGCAGCCGCCAAACCCAAAGCTGAAGCCCCGCCAACCGGAGCCAAACTGATCATCGAAGATCAACCTCAGTCCAGACCTTCATCACAGGCCGTGGTGCCGCCCGTTCAACCTGTAAAGCAGGAGCAGGTGGCCGCAGAACAACCAAAAGTAAAGATCGGTGGACTGGCCAGTATCCGTCAGCAATTCGTTGGCAAGGGTCTTGCTTCAGCCGGTGAAGTAGTTCCATTGGAAGAATCCAGGCTGCATGCCGCCTGGGAAGCATTCACCCAACAACTGCGTGATTCCAAGAACCCCGCTTCCCAATCCTTTGTGATGGCAAGGCTGCAAATCAACAACAGCGCACATTTCACGATTGTCACCAATAATAACCTGGAACAAAAGTTCATCGAAGGCGAAAGAAGACCGCTGAGTGAATACCTCTGCAAGGTGTTCAATAACCGGGCTCTGCTCTTCGTAATAGAAGTGGACGAGAACGTGGTTTACCAGGAACCGGCTGATAAACCAATGTCGAGCCGGGATAAATTCATTGCCATAGCTGAAGAATACCCGTTGATCCGGGAGCTGAAAGACAGACTGAGACTGGAACTTGATCTTTAATACATTGCGCCTGGCAACTTGCCAATTTTACATAATGTATTGAATACAGTTCAATGCGTGTTCCGCATTGTCAATTCCCTATTTTGCTGTAATTTCGGCACTCAATAGAAATTTGAACATCCCAAATTATAAACTGGAATAAAGTTATGGCTGAAGTGATCCTAATGCCCCGCCTGAGTGATACGATGACCGAAGGAGTGATTGCGGCCTGGCATAAAAAAGTAGGCGACCCTGTGAAAAAAGGCGACCTCCTGGCAGAAGTGGAAACCGATAAAGCTACCATGGAGCTGGAAAGTTATAAAGACGGTACCTTATTACATATCGGAACGGATAAAGGCGGAAAGCTCCAGGTGAACGACCTGCTGGCCATCATCGGAACACCCGGCGAAGACATCAGCTCCCTGATCAAAGGCGGCGCTGCCGCAACTGCTCCTGCTGCTGAGAAACCAGCAGCACCCCAACAAGCCGCTGCACCTCAGCCACAACCTCAACAACAAGCCGCTCCTGCCGCTGCACCTGCATCCGGCGGTCCCATCGATCTCTCAACTGTTCCTGAAGTGATCCTCATGCCACGTCTCAGCGATACTATGACGGAAGGTGTGATTGCAGAATGGCACAAGAAAGTAGGTGATACCGTGAAGAAGGGCGACCTGCTGGCCGATGTGGAAACAGACAAGGCCACCATGGAACTGGAAAGCTATAAGGAAGGTAAATTATTATACATCGGTGCGCAGAAAGGTGATAAAGTTCCTGTGAATGCACTGCTCTGCATCATCGGAGATGAAAGCAAGGTTGACGTAAATGCCATCGTTGCTGCTGCCAAAGGTGGGCCCGCTCCCGCTGCTGCCGGCGCCGCACAACCGCAACCAGCTGAACAGCCTCAACAAGCTGCCCAGCCTGCCGCTTCCAGCGCTCCCGCTCCTGCCGCCGCTTCCACATCAGAAGATGGCCGCGTGAAAGCTTCTCCCCTCGCTAAAAAGATCGCCAGCGATAAAGGCATCGATCTGTCTAAAGTTTCCGGAAGCGGAGACGGTGGCCGTATCGTGAAGAAAGATATCGATAACTATGTCCCCGGCGCAGCAACCAGCGCTCCTGCTACAGCCGCCGCTACTGCACCTGCTGCTCCTGCCGGACAGGTAAGCTTTGAAGAAGTGCCCGTTTCACAAATGCGTAAAGTGATTGCGAAACGCCTTGCTGAAAGCAAGTTCTCTGCCCCTCACTTCTATGTTACCATGAACATCAACATGGACAAAGCAGTGGCCAGCAGGGCAAAACTCAATGAAGTTTCTCCCGCCAAAATATCTTTCAATGACATGGTGCTGAAAGCATGCGCCATCGCACTGAAGAAACATCCGAAAGTGAACAGCAGCTGGCTGGGCGATAAGATCCGCATCAACCACCACGTGAACATCGGCGTAGCTGTGGCCGTGGAAGAAGGTCTGCTCGTTCCCGTTGTTCGTTTTGCAGACACTAAATCACTGAGCCAGATCGCGGCTGAAGTGAAAGTGGCTGCTCAGAAAGCGAAAGACAAAAAACTGCAACCGGCAGACTGGGAAGGCAATACCTTCACCATCTCCAACCTGGGAATGTTTGGCGTTGATGAATTCACTGCCATCATCAACCCGCCCGATGCCTGCATCCTCGCTATCGGCGCCATCAACCAGGTGCCTGTTGTGAAAGATGGACAGATCGTTGTAGGCAATATCATGAAAGTAACCCTGAGCTGCGATCACCGCGTTGTAGACGGAGCTTCCGGCGCTGCATTCCTGCAAACACTGCAGGGACTGCTGGAAGAACCCCTCACTATGCTGGTATAACCCGCACAGGTAAACGAATAATTGAATTACGGGGCTGACCTAAAAGCTACCATCTTAGAATTTCGTGGAGCCCACTCGCTCGCCTCTGGCGAGTGAGTTTTGTTTAGTCGCCTCTGGCGACACGGTGTTCGCCGGAGGCGAACAAATAGAAGTCACTCGCCGGGAGGCGAGCGACTGCCAGCTCCCCGCATTATTGATCAGATATCAACGCAGCTTCTTAATGAAATCCGCAATTGCAGTCACCAGGTCCGGAACCACCGGCAGATCAGGATTGAAATAAGTGGCATGATTGGCCCGCTGCTCCGCCTCACTATGCTTCAGCACATGGTTCATTCTGTCGATGATCAACACTTTCGCTTCGGGATTGGCTTTCAATAGCATCATGGCATCGGCTTCCGTTACCTGGAGATCTGTATTACCCTGTATGATCAGCACAGGCACTTTCAACTCTTTGATCAACTGCTGCGGGTCATATTTGAACCAGCTGATCAGATAGGGTTGAACAGAAGGTCGGAATAATGAATTCATGCTCACAGGTGGATTATGAAGCGTATCACCTTTTGAAAGTGTATCGATGAATTTATTCGCCATTGCTCTCATATTCCTCATTTGTTCAGCCGCTTGCTCGCTGACAGCTTTTGCCGGATCGAGACTTGCATCCAGCTGCCTTCTCAACACTTTATCCGCAGACTGGCCGGGACCAGCAATAGACACCATCCCATCAGCACCGCTCTCCGCGGCAGCTTTCAGTCCTATGGTAGAACCTTCACTATGCCCTATTACTATCACTTTGGAAAAACGCTTGTCGGCTTTCAGCTTTTTGATCATTTCCGAGGCATCATCCACCAGCATATTGAAACGGATATCTGTTTCAACCTTCATGGCATTCTTGCTGGCAGCTATGCCGCGTTTATCATAACGCAGGGTGGCGATGCCCAATGAATTCAAAGTATCTCCAAGAAATTTGAGTGAATTGTTCTTCATCATCGGGTTATTGCCATCGCGGTCAGTAGGTCCGGAACCGGCGATGAACAGCGCTACAGGCACTGGCCCTTTTGCATCCGGCACGTTGAGCGTTCCGTAAATATCTCCGGTAGCGGTTTTCAACACTACTGAATCCTTTTCCTGCGCTTTGGCAGGTAATACGAAAAGTATCATTAATAATCCGCAAACAGTAATACAACTCAACTTCATACAATCAGGTTTATGAGTGAACAAGGTACAACAATCTGGTCGGAGTGTTGCCAGTCGCTCGCCTCCGGCGAGTGACTTTTGTTTAGTCGCCTCCGGCGACGCAGCGTTCGCCGGAGGCGAACAAATAGAAGTCACTCGCCGGAGGCGAGCGACTGGCAACACCCTGCTTCTTATTTAAAAAGCATAAATTACAGGAACAAACTATCACCATGCTGCAACGATCTACCATTCAGTTGTTGCGTTTTCCATTTTCTTTCTTCCTGCTGCCGGTATACCTGTTTGCACTGGGACTGGTGCCCGTGATCGATTCTAAAGATGCATGGCTGTTATTTATCATCCTTCATTTGCTCGTATATCCCTCCAGTAACGGATACAACTCATATATGGACAAAGATGAAAGCAGTATCGGCGGCCTGGCAAACCCCATGCAGCCAACAAGGCAACTGTTATACATCACAGTTTTGATGGACATCATAGCCATTGCGCTCAGTATCATCATCAGCAATTTATTCGCCATTGGTATTACAGCCTATATCCTCGCATCCAGGGCTTACAGTTACAGGGGGATCAGACTGAAACAATATCCCGTTATTGGTTACCTCACAGTAGTACTCTTCCAGGGCTGCGCAACTTTCTTTTTGGTGTATCACGGATGCAGTATGGATAAGACCACTAAGGTTCCGCTTGCGGGCATCCTGGCGGCAGGACTTCTCATCGGAGCATTCTATCCCATTACCCAGATTTACCAGCATGAAGCCGATAAAAAAGATGGCGTTAACACCATCAGCAGGCTTTTGGGTTACCGTGGTACGTTTATTTTTACTGCAATACTATATCTCGCAGCCATGCTGACGCTCAGCTGGCTGTTTTTTCAGCGGGAACAGCCAATGAAACTATTGGTAATAGCAACCGTAATGCTACCCGCTCTCGTATATTTTTTCATATGGGCAAAGGAGGTATGGAACAATATTTCTGTAGCAGACTTTACCCATACCATGCGCATGAACCTGTTGGCATCCCTGTGCTCTAACCTGGCATTCCTCATCATTTTAACCGGGAGGTGGATTTGAGTAAAATAATTTCAATAGGAACAGCTGTTCCTGCCTGGAAGCACAGGCAGGAAGATATTCTTTCTTTCATGCTTCCGGCCTATTCACTAACTGGTCCGGACACACGAAAAATAAGATTCCTTTATCACCAGAGCGCTATCAGCACCCGCTATTCCGTGATACCGGATTACAGCAGGCCGATAGCAGAATGGAAATTCTACCCGCAGACAGAAAACCTGGACCCCTTTCCCACACTGGAAACAAGGATGCAATGGTATAACCGTCATGCTGCCCCCTTATCTGTGGATGCAGTGCGCGACTGCCTCCAGGGGCCATTAAAGCACACCTCCATCACTCACCTCATAACTGTGAGTTGCACTGGTATGAGCGCACCGGGCCTGGATTTACAATTGGTGGAATTGCTGGACCTGCCCCGCAACACCTGGAGAACTTCCGTGAACTTCATGGGGTGTTATGCCGCAATCCATGCACTCAAAATGGCTGATGCCATTTGCAACAACGATCCCGCAGCCAAAGTACTGATCGTTTGTACTGAGCTTTGCACCCTGCATTTCCAACGGGAGCCTACTCCGGACAATATCGCCAGCAGCCTCTTGTTTGCAGATGGCAGCGCCGCTGCACTGGTTGTAAACGATCAACATGAACATCGCGGACTTGCCATCACAAATTTTTACAGCGAAGTGGTCCCGAAAGGGAAAAAAGATATGTCGTGGGAACTTTCTTCCTCCGGCTTCCAGATGACACTCAGCAACTATGTGCCCTCACTGATAGCGGAAGACTTCGAAGCCCTCACCGGAAGGGCATTGCAACATGCAGGACTGTCAACAGATGCGATCACCCACTGGTGCATCCATCCCGGTGGTAAAAAGATCCTGGAAGTGATCAGCAACAGTCTGCATTTGAATGATGATGCGCTTCAATACAGTTACCAGGTGCTGGATCAATTCGGAAATATGAGTTCATCAACAATTCTGTTTGTACTGAAGAACATGATGCAGCAAGTCCATACAGATGCCCGCATTTTTGGTGCGGCATTCGGCCCCGGACTGACCATGGAAACTTTCATCGCACAACATCAATCACCCTGAATGCAACGGTCAGCCGAAAAAGAATTGCTTGATATGCCCGGTATTCCACAGCACGATATCCGGCGCAATATGGAAGAACTGGACCAGATCAATAAATGGCTTGGTGGCCATGCCATCACCATTGCAGGATTGAAAAAGCTGGCAAAGGACGAAAAACAGTTATCTATATGCGAAATTGGCTGCGGAGGCGGGGATAACCTGGCGGCTATCGCCAGCTGGTGCCGGAAGAAAGGGATCTCGGTTACCCTCACTGGCATCGACATCAATCCTTTTTGTATCCAAACTGCCATGGAAAAATGGAAAAAGGATCCATCCCTGGCCAGCATTGCTCCCATCAACTTCATCACTTCAGATTATGAACTGGTGCAACCCGGCGAAAGGTTCGATATCATTTTCTCTTCCCTCTTCTGCCATCATTTTTCCAGGGAAGAACTGGTTATACAACTTCAATGGATGCAAAAGCATACCCGGATGGGCTTTTTCATCAACGACCTCCACCGGCATCCCATCGCCTATCATTCCATCAAAATACTCACTAAACTTTTCAGCCGCAGCTATCTCGTAAAAAACGATGCGCCCCTTTCTGTAAAAAGAAGTTTTGTTAAATCTGACTGGTTATTATTATTGGAAGAGGTGGGAATCGATACATTTTCTGTACATTGGAAATGGGCATTTCGCTGGTTGGTGGTAGTTGGGTAGTTTATATTAAACCTTATTTGTGTAATACCGGTAAATGGGAAAGATTCTTGAATAGAGAAGCTACATATGATATTGCCATTATCGGTGGTGGACTGGCAGGCCTTGCCTTGTCCATTCAATCTGCAAGGGCAGGATACAAGACCATCCTCTTTGAAAAAGAACAATACCCATTTCATAAGGTCTGTGGTGAATATGTTAGCCTGGAAAGCTGGAACTTTCTCCAGGACCTGGGTGTGCCGCTCAGCGATATGCAGTTACCCATCATCAACCGTGTATTGATCAGTTCTCCCAATGGCCGGTTTGTGGAAAGCAATCTACCGCTGGGAGGTTTCGGTATCAGCCGGTTTACACTCGATCACCTGCTGGCCGGGATCGCCAGGAGAGAAGGTGTTACCTTACTGGAAGATACCCGCGTGAATGACGTGGTGTACCGGCATCACGCCAGCGTGGTATTCAGTACCCGGGGCGCCATTGAGTCCACCGTAGTTGTTGGCTCATACGGAAAGCGCTCCAATCTCGATGCAAAATGGAAAAGGGATTTCACGCGCATCAAGCCCAATTCCCTCAATCACCTCATCGGCGTAAAATACCATATACAGACTTTTTTCCCCGACGACCTTATTGCCCTTCATAATTTTGAAAATGGTTATTGCGGGATTTCAAAAATTGAGGATAATAAGTATTGTTTGTGCTATCTTACAACGGCATCCAATCTCAGGAAGAGTGGAAATGAGATCAAACAGATGGAAGATCAGATTCTTCGCAAGAATCCATTTCTCGATAAGATCTTTTCCTCAGCCCGCTTCCTGTACAAAGAACCTGTTACAGTATCCCGCATATCCTTCAACAGAAAGACCCAGGTGGAAAATCACCTGCTGATGCTTGGCGACGCTGCAGGCATGATCACGCCCCTTTGTGGCAATGGAATGAGCATGGCCCTGCATAGCAGTAAACTGGCCTTCGATGAGATCGATCAGTTTCTGCAAGGCAGGATCAACCGGTACGAAATGGAAACGCAGTACACCCAGCAATGGGAAAAAAATTTCAACCGCAGGCTTCAGACCGGACGTGTTTTGCAGCAGTTCTTCGGCAACGGCATCCTGAGCAACTACCTGATTGCATCCCTTAAACCTTTTCCGTCACTGGTTTCATTTTTGATCAGACAAACTCACGGAAGACCCTTCTAAAAAACATGCGATACCATCTGCTGTCTGTTTTATGCTGTATGATCAGCATAGCAGTCACCGGTCAGAACTATCATGCGGTCAATGGTTCAAATTATGCAGGAAGTTTAGGCACCGGCAACAATCCCGCCTCCATTGTGAATACCCCCTGGCCCTGGGACCTCACCGTCTTTGGCGTTCAGGCAAAAGCCACTACCAATATTTTTACCGTCCGCAACTACTCACTCATCACCCCACCCGGTGATGCACGGTACCAGATCAATCCAAAGAATGAAGAACGGTATGCAAATCTCAATTACAATATCAACCTGCTCAATGCCCGCTATTCCATCAACAGGAAGAATGCAGTAGCCGCAGGCATCAATATCCGCGGCTATACCCGCAACAACACCAGCCGCTTTGCTTACCTGGATACACTCCATAACCTGGACCAGTTCCTTACCATCAACCAGGGAAATATCCCATTCTCAAATGATGTGATCAGCAGCAACTGGATTGAAGTGTACGGCAGTTATGCACGCACCATCTGGGATAATGACCAGAGCAGGCTCAATGCCGGTATAACAGTGAGGGTCACACGCGGATTGGCAGGTGGCTACAGCAATCTCGTCAGCGGCACCGTCACGCCCATTCCCGGCGGCCCTGAACCTCAATTCCAGATTAATGGCCTCGAAGCCTTCTATGCTTATTCTGCCAATTTCGATAAGTGGGACAATGATCTTCCCCAATCCACCAATATCAGGAATTTTATCAGCAATGCACAGGGTGGCATTTCAGTGGATGCAGGTATAGAATTCCTGGTAAAGGAAGGCGGTATCCGCTCCTTTAATGATAGTGATGATGAATACTGGGACTATACCTGGAAGGTTGGACTGTCAGTGCTCGATATCGGATACAACCAGTACCGTTACAGCAATAACAGCAGGATGTACCGCACACTCAAAACAGGCATTATAGCCACAGATTTCGATCAGAAATTCGGGACCGTCAGCGGCATCCGCGGTTTCAACGACAGCGCCGCTACCCTTTTCAATAATGTGCGCATTCCCTCCGGCATTTTCCAGGTGATCAATCCAACGCGTGCAGTGTTGAATGTAGACAGGTTCATAACGCAGGCATTCTATGTGAACGGGGAAATATCTGTGAACCTCGCGCCGCTCGTTGGTGACCGAAGACTATATACCAAAGAGATGAACTTCATCACCATTACACCGAGATGGGAAACACGGAAGTTCGGTTTCTACCTGCCCGTCCAGTTCAATGATGAAAAGAAATTCTGGGTGGGCGCTGCCGTAAAGGCTGGCCCGGTATTATTCGGCCTGCATAACCTCGCTTATATTTTTACGAAGAATAATTTACAGAATGGAGGCGGATACCTGGCGCTGGTGATCAAACCGGGTAAAAAGAAAGAAGTGTCGAAAGGGAAAAGAGACCGCAAGCTGCGGCAGTACGATTGCCCGGAGTGGTAGATCACATACACTATACCGTGATATCCGGCTCCTGCTCCGTATACAGGGCAAGGTTCTTCAGGCTCGACATCATCCCCGCGTAATGATCTTCCCGGCTGATCCCTGCCGGCACCTGCTCTGCAACAATGTTCACCTGCGTTCCGCCGGGAGCCTGTTGAAGCGTTGTTGTGATGATCATGTTCCCCGCAAAAGCAGGATCATCGGATTTGAATACCACTTCCTCTACGATCTTTTGGTTCGGCTCCAGCAATTTGAATTTGCCCGTGAACTCGTCCTCATGCATTGAAGTTTTGCCGGAAGCTCCTTGCTGCGTATCATTATACCGGAATACCATCCTGTATCTGCCGCCCTCCCTGGGATCGAATTCAAATATCTCGCAACTCATACCCGATGGCGGCCGCCAGGATGCAATGGCATCCGGATCCAGAAAGGCATCGTAAATCTTTTCCGGGGATGCCCTGATCAATAATGATGCCTTGTCGGTTCTATTGGAGAAATCAGTCATAGCAACTGTTTTACTGAATGTAAGCCTAAAAAAATTATGCCTCTTTCCCAAAACGAACTTTCACAAAGTTTTGAAAATTCAGAAACAGACATTAACTTTGATAAAAGCTGTTACACCCGTTAATTACAACATATGAAACTCGCAGACGCACGCAATGAATTTATCAATAAATGGGGCGCATTCGGATCCCATTGGGGCATCAACCGAACCATGGCGCAGGTCCATGCCCTCCTCCTTATCAGCGCTGACCCGCTCAGCCAGGATGATATTATGGAGCAACTGAACGTAAGCCGCGGCAATGCGAACATGAATATCCGTGAACTGATCGACTGGGGACTGGTGGAACGCATCATCATTCCCGGTGAGCGCAGGGAGTTCTTCGTTGCAGAAAAAGATATCTGGAAAGTGGCCACGCAGATCCTCCGCGAACGCAAGAAACGTGAGTTCGATCCCATGATGAAAGTGGTGGAATCCCTCGAAAACATCGAAGGCGATAAAAAAGATAAGAACCATAAACAGTTCACCGACACCATCAGCAGTATCAAAAGCTTCGGCAGACAGGCAGACCGGATGATGGATGTGATGGTGAAGGCAGACGAGAACTGGTTCATCGGCAGCCTGATGAAATTCTTTAAATAGTTCAATTCAATTTTCATGAAAGCATTTGCAAGATTGGATGTAGCGATACAAGTGGTCCTGATCATAATCGGGATAGCGATAGGACTGGCTGTAGCCAGCAACTCCATCCAAAGCGATTATATGTTTGTGCCTTATTTCCTTGTTGGAGGCTGGCAGATCTTCAGTGTGATCGTACACCTGGTGGGTGAAGGTTTCCGCTTCGGCGCCATGAGAAAGATATACCTGGTGACTTTATTGCTCGTGCTGGTGATACTGATCATCTCTGTTCCAACAGAAGCCATCATTTATTCCTTGCTGGGCTTGTTGTTCTTTTCTCCTGTAATGGCCATTTTTTACCTGGCCACCTGTTACCGGGAATGGCAACAATACAAACTTGCTGCTCCGGCTCAGACAAACGATCAGTCTACTGCGGGTAACGATGATCTGCTCTCGCAGGAAAGCTGAATAAAAAACTATCAACAATACAAACCGGTCTCCCGGTTTTTTTAAAGACATGAACTTTCAAAACTTTTTGAACTTATGAAAAATAAAAAGATCATCCTTGCCGGCGGCACCGGTTTCATTGGTCAGGAACTGGCTCGTCATTTCGGGAAAGATAACCATGTAGTGATCCTCACCAGGAAATCTGTTCAAGGCAGCAATAACCGGTACAGCAACAAACTGCTCACGGCTGCGGATGGTTACAATATCACTTACTGGAGATGGGATGGAAAGCATGTAGAAAAGCACTGGGCCAATGAAGTGGACGGAAGCGATATCGTGATCAACCTCGCCGGCAAATCCGTCAACTGCCGTTACAATCAAAAGAACCGCGCAAAGATCATCAGCAGTCGAGTTGATGCCACGCGTGCATTGGGTAAAGCCATCAAACAGTCAACCCGCCCTCCGCAACTCTGGATCAATACTGCTTCAGCTACTATCTACCGGCATGCGCAGGACCATCCACAGGATGAATTCAACGGAGAGATCTGTGAAGAGAAAGACATGAACATGCCCTATTCTTTCCTGGACCGTTGCAGGAGGAATTTCAACAAATGCACACTGACATTGCGTGGTAGAAAAAACTCAAATGCATTCAGAGAGTTGGAAAAAGATTTCTCTATCCAGGTTTGCCTGGCCTGGGAAAAAGCCATGAACGAAATAACTGTACCGCACACCCGAAAAATTATCTTCCGTACTGCAATCACATTGGGAAAAGGCGGTGTAATGGTCCCCTTCCTCAACCTGTCCAAATGGGGGCTGGGAGGCAGACAGGGTGACGGCAATCAAATGTTCAGCTGGGTGCACATCAACGATGTTTGTGCTGCTATCGAATGGTGTTATGATCATCCCGGAACTGAAGGCGTATACAATCTTGCTGCTCCCAACGCCATTCCCAATACCGCTTTCATGGCAACACTTCGGAAACTCACCGGTCATAAGTTCGGACTGCCTGCATACGACTGGATGCTGGAATTGGGCGCCACCCTGATCGGCACCGAAACGGAGCTGATCCTGAAAAGCCGCTGGGTTTATCCCGGCCGTTTGCTGGAAGCCGGTTTCCGCTTCCGCTATACACAGATTGAAGATGCGCTGCAAAACATTGTACAGCAAACGCCTCAAAGTTGTTACCACCTCTTTCACCGAACAAAGGTGGCGGCAAATTTGTAATATTATATCATGAAAACTCCCAAAAAGACGCTGGTGATCGGCGCATCCAATAATCCGGAACGATACAGCTTCCTGGCTGTGAACCGGCTTCGCAATGCAGGTCATCCCGTGGTGGCCATCGGCCTCAAGCCGGTACAGGTAGCCGATATTACGGTAGACACAGAAAAGAAACCATTTGAAGAAGTGGATACAGTTTCGCTCTACCTCAATCCGGGCCGTCAAAAAGAATATTACGATTATATCCTTTCCCTGAATCCGAAACGCATCATCTTCAATCCAGGCACGGAAAATGATGAACTGGAAGCAAAAGCCAAAGAGAAAGGTATCCAGACGATGGAAGCCTGTACCCTGGTATTGCTAAGCACCGGCCAGTTCTAACGCATATTGCGCATATCCATTTGATTTATATCAAATAAAAATCTTCTGCATAATAATCGCATGCAATTGGCGTTTTCGCATATGTATCCCCTTTATTTATTATTCCTTATCCGGGCAACAAGGCTGAATTTGATCGTATAAACTCCATTGTTCCCAAAGCTTGCTGATCGTACCCTAAGAAAGAGTTGTATCCAATTATCATTCGTAAAAACCAGTAGCATGAAACTATTCTACTCTGGCTTAGTGGTATTCCTATTGTCCCAATCATCTGCCACAGCGCAGCAAGCCATCCAGGTGCAGCAGCACCGCACTGTCCACCCGGCAGTCTTCCATCAGTTCCCCAACAGTTTTGAAGTTGACCAGTGGCAACTCCTGAAAGCCTTTTCAGCCGGCATTGGCGATACCGTTCGTATCCAGCTGAGCAAAAAGCATGCTTTTGCCGGGGTGATCACAGACAAAGTGCAGCAATCTCCCAACCTGCTTACGCTTAATATCCGTGGGCTCCAGTTTGAAGGCGCCATGATGCATATCAGTCACAATACTGCTGCCGAGGTTGAACAGGCCATCCGCGCCCGGATCCTTCATCCGAAAAAAGGAGATGTGATGGTGCTGGTGCAGGAAGAAAATAAATACATCTTCCGTAAAGAAGAACAGCAGTTCTTCCTGGCCGAATAGTCGCTTTGTTGATCGTACCCCTTGTTGATCGTACCCTTTGTTCAAAACACTATTTGCTGATTCCAATCCCGCATAACTATGAAAGGCATTTTGTCTGTTTTCGCTTTCCTGGGCATCACCTTGCACAGCTTCTCCCAAACCCCTATACTCAACAGCTACCCGCAAGCGACAGCAACGGTGTTCCTGGATTTCGATGGACAATCTGTTCGGGGCACCGCCTGGAACTGGGACGGCCCAATCCAGGCGGCCTCATCAGGTTTCTCACCCGAAGCTATAACCGAAATCTTCAATCGTGTGGCGGAAGACTACCGCATCTTCAATATCAATATCACCACCGATTCCACTGTTTTCTTTGCTGCGCCTGCTACAAAGCGTACACGCGTGATCGTTACCCCAACCTGGGAATGGTATGCAAAAAAAGTAGGCGGCATTTCTTATGTGAGCTCGATGAAATGGGGCGATGATACGCCTGCATGGGTATTCAGCAGCCTGCTCGGCAATAAAGTGCAATCCGTGGCTGATTGTATCTCCCATGAAGCAGGACATACACTCGGCCTGCAGCACCAGAGTGTTTGGGACGCAGCCTGTGTAAAAACGAAGGAATATGCAGAAGGACAGGGAACCGGTCAGATCGGCTGGGGACCGCTGATGGGCGTGAGCTACAACAAGAACCTCAGCACCTGGCATACCGGCACCAATGCCAGGAGTTGCACTACCATTCAAAACGATATCGAAGTCATCGCCAAATATGTTGGCCTCCGCGAAGATGAACATGCAGCTATTCTTAACGATGCAACACCCGTGAGCATGATGGGAAGCGAGTTTGCCGCCACAGGCATCATCAATACAGAAACTGACCGCGATGTTTTTTCTTTCCGCGTACATTCAACAGCCAGGTTCCGCATCCGCGCCAATCCGCAAAGCATCGGGCCCGCCAATGAAGGCGCCAATCTCGATATCAAAGTATCACTGCTGGATAATCTCGGTGATACAGTTGGCCGCTACAATCCTGCCGAATTGCTGAACGCAGGCGTTGACAGCATTCTAAATACCGGCAATTATTTCCTGGTAGTGGATGGCGTGGGCAATACCAATCTCAGTGATTATGCCAGTCTTGGTTACTATGCTGTCACCGGCAGCATTGCACAGGCATTGCCTGTGTATCGTTTCCATCTCACCGGAAGGATCAGCAACAACAGGCATCTCTTCAATTGGGTATATGATGCCGATGAGCCTATCAAAACCATCAATATCCAATACTCTGCCGATGGCGTACATTTCAGCAACCTGGTGGATGCCGGTACAAACAACAGGCAATTCAGCTGGATGCCTTCCTCTCAAGGCAGAATGTATTATCGTGCCCAGGCCATCACAGTAGCCGATGAGCGGGCTTATTATTCCAATGTTGTGACCCTGCAGCCTGCAGCTTCCGAAGAAATAAAGCTGCATAGCAACCTTATCAGCAACGTCATCGAATTAACTACCGGTAAAGCATATGCGTATCAGCTGATGGACGCAACAGGCAGATTGCTGCAACAGGGCAAGGTAGCGGCGGGGTATAATCGAATTGATGTGTATGGAGCAAAAAGAGGTGTTCTTTTACTTCGCTTGCAGGCTGAAAATGAGGTCCATAGCGAGAAGTTAATAAAACAATAATAGGTGACCCTTTTGGTTATGAGCGGGTTTTTCGGTAAATTACACAAACCCGTTTTATTATGCTATGGAGAAAATTTAATGGCGACCCGATTGAAATTCCCATCATCGATGCTGTTGAAAATGCCATCAGGCGTGAATCTGAAAAAGGGTACCACCTGAAAGTATGCATTGGCACTGACTCACAAGTGAAAGGTTCCGAGACAGAATTTGCTACCGTGATCGTTTTCCTGCGTGAAGGACATGGAGGTTTCATGTTCATCCACAATGAAAAAACAAGGCAGCAATACACTATCAAGGAACGTATGCTGGTGGAAGTGGCCAGAAGCATCGAGATTGCGTATGAGCTCTGTAATCTCTTCACACAATACAATGTGGACATGGAGGTACATGCAGACATCAATACCAATCCGCACTTCAAAAGTAACGACGCACTGAAGGAAGCAATGGGCTATATCCTGGGGATGGGTTTCGCCTTCAAAGCCAAACCGGAAGCCTTTGCCAGCAGTAGCTGCGCCAATAAGGTAGTAAACTAAAAACCTCCGCATCGTCAGCGGAGGTTTTTAGTTTTATGAGCGTTTCTTAAAAGTCTGAGTGCCGGCAGCCGCTCGCCTCCGGCGAACACTGTGTCGCCAGAGGCGACAGAATAAAACTCACTCGCCAGAGGCGAGCGAGTGGGCTCCCCGGTATTCACGAGTGGGCTCCCCCGGAATTCAATGATGCTCTGGTTTCTCGAATGCTTCATTGCATTCTTCGATAAATCCGAGGACCTTGTCACGTCCCATTTTCTTTTCAGCGCTCGTCACGAAATTCCTCGGAAGGAATTGCCAGGTGGCGCGCATTGCATCGAGAAAAGATTTCACATTCTTAGCCACAACTTTCTGTGTTTCTTTATCGGCCTTCGTGAAAGTGAGGGCGAAAGGGATCTCCCATTCTCCCAGCTTATTGGCAAACTCCAGGTCGATCTTCTGCGGTTCATGACGTGAATCGATCAGGAGGAAAACGTTTACCAGGTTCTCCCGCTGGCGGAGATAATTTTCGATCATCTTCTCCCATTGGTTCCGCTGATTCTGGCTCACTTTGGCAAAACCATAACCGGGAAGGTCAACAATGAACCATTTGCTGGCAGGGCCGGTCTGCCCTTTTTTATCACGGTCGGCCCCTTCCTGCAGGGAACCTTTCAGGCTTTCGATCTCGAAGAAATTGATCAGTTGTGTCTTTCCCGGCGTACCGGATGTCTTCGCCAGTTTCTGATGCCCGCTCAGCATATTGATCAGTGAGCTCTTGCCCACATTACTGCGGCCGATGAAGGCATACTCGGGCCTGTCGCCCGCAGGGCATTGTTTGATATCCGGACAACTGATAAGATAACTTGCTTTTTTGATCAACATGGAACTGCAATTAAGGTTGCAAGATACGGATACTGCGTTCCACCGGGCAACTGATCCCGAAACTTCCTGTATCTTCGCTGCCTCATGGCAAAGTTTACGCACGATACGATAGTCCCCTATGACCAATCCGGGGCGGGAAAGAAACAGCAGGTGGAAGCAATGTTCGATCAGATCGCAGGCCGGTACGACCTGCTTAACCGTTTCCTGAGTATCGGGATCGACAAAGGCTGGAGAAAGAAAGGTATCCGTGAACTGAAAAGCATCAATCCGAAGCTGGTGCTGGATGTAGCTACAGGAACAGCCGATGTGGCTATAATGACCCGGAAAATTTTACAGCCGGATAAGATCATTGGCATAGATATTTCAGAGCAAATGCTGGCCGTGGGAAGGACCAAGGTTGCTAAACTCGGGTTAAATGACCGGATCGAGCTCCGTAAAGGCGATTCCGAGGCAATAAATTTTCCGGACAACACGTTTGATGCCATTACAGTGGCCTTTGGCGTGCGGAATTTCGAGGATCTCGATAAAGGCCTGGCAGAAATGTACCGCGTACTGAAGCCAGGCGGAAAAGCCATGATCCTGGAATTCTCCAAACCCAAACAGGTTGCATTCAAAGGATTATATAACTTATATTTGAATGTTGTTGCCCCCAAAGCGGGACAATGGCTATCGAAAAATAAAGACGCGTATCAATATTTAAACAACTCAGTAAAAGCATTCCCCGAAGGCGAAACATTTCTACACATTTTACAACAAGCCGGATTTTCTGACACCAGCTTAAAAAGGTTGAGTTTAGGTATATGCACAATTTACTGCGGCAGCAAAAAAGCCGGCTGATACGCCTGGCATCCGTTTCAATTCTGTTGATCGCTTCCCTGAGAAGCGTTGCTCAACGTGAGTTGTATCTCCCCAATCACGACGATAAGAAATATTATCTCGGTATTGCACTCATGTACAATACCAGCCGGTTCAACCTGAGCCATCATCCCAGTTTCCTGGGGCAGGACAGTGTGCAGGTTGTTGACCCGGAGAATGCCGGTGGTTTCGGGCTGGCAGGTATCCATACCCTTCGTCTCAATCATCGCTTCGAGATCAGGGCCATTTTCCCCCAGCTCCTCTTCTCTTACAAGAACCTCACCTATCACCTCAAAACCCCCGACCCCATTAAGGAAGAGCAAAAGGTGATGACCAAAAAAGTGGAATCCATCCTGCTCGGATTTCCTGTTCACCTGAAATTCCGATCAGACCGTATCGATAATTTCCGTGTATACATGTTCGCTGGTGGCAAGTTCGAATACGATCTTACTTCCAACTCCACAGCCCGCCGCGCCGAAGACCTGATCAAATTGAAAAAATATGATCTCGGCGTTGAAGCAGGCATCGGTTTCAATTTCTATTTCCCGGTTTTCATACTCTCCCCGGAGATCAAGATCAGCAATGGCCTGATGAATGTGCACTCCAGGGATGCCAACCTGAAATACTCCGGCACCATCGACAAATTGCAGTCCAGGATGATCATTTTCTCGCTTATTTTTGAGGGATAATTTACCGTTGATATAACCCCAAAGAAACAAAACTCCGCTCTTCAGAGAGAGCCAGTCTTCAGCTTGGAAGACTTTGCAAAAACGGCCTGGCAACTATCAGTGATGGTAAACCGCTTTCCAGTGCCGGTATGAGTTGTATCAACCCATCGCGTTCTTCCAGGAACAGTTAATCGGCCACGAATGGTACCATTTACGCAGCTGTTTTTCAGCTCAACCCTAATCCCCAAACAATCGTTAGCCGCCGGATTGATCCTGTTCATCCTTGAAAAAGGTATATTAACCACACAGCGTATAAAAATGTATACAAAGTGTATAAAACTTTTGTCACAAATATTATGTTGCGAATAAAAAATCATTAATTTTACATCATAGGATAAGGTTTAATGGTTAATGGTATTTGATTAGTGAAGTGCCGCCGAAAAGCGGCACTTTTTTTTGCCCATACCTGAGCAAAATCCCTCACAAATAGCTTATTATCAACACTATACTTCCAGGCACTAATTTTCTGCAAATACGCATTTCCGGTAGAGAATAACCATAGGACCTGTCGTGTTAGCCCTTTTTTTCCAGTTACGAGACGCAAAAAACCGGAATTAAACATCCGGCCCATTGGCCTCCAATGCTAACTCCGGTTCCAAAAAATTAAAAAAAAGGTTCAGTCCATCTATTGAACAAACTCAATAGTCGTATTCTCTCCTGTTCATATTTAACCGCAATCCCAGGGTAAAATAACTGGAGTTCCGCTCTGTTATTACATCGGAGCTTAATCTCCTTACCAGTACGGAACCATCCACAAAAAGGTTTTCTTTCAGTTCGTACGACACTAAAAGTTGTGCATTCACACCTGTAGCCCTGGGGCCTGCGGGTAACTTGTATCCATAATCGCTGCTACGGGTTGTATACATCTTGAAAATATCCGATCCCACATTGCTGTTGGCCGTATCCACGCCCTGCTTCCAGAGTATCAGTCGTGCAGACGTGGTCAATTTCGGGATCGGCTGGTACCTAACTATCCCGATCGCCTCCACGAAATTGGCTCCCAGCGGATGCGCCATCGGTTGATTGTAATGTGTGTAGTTGGCTACGGAATCATAGTGTGAATACGAGAATGGACGGACCAGGTTCACTTCGCCCTGTAAGTCGAGGTTATTAATTTTGAAAGCATTGATATATTTACCGCCCAACTGCAATCCAAATTTGTTGCCCCACCAGCCATTGCCGGCCCTGAGCTCTTTCTGCACAAATTCATCTATCATCACTTGTCCATAAAACTGTAATTTCTTCGCCACATTGGCTTTGAAATCAAAGCCTACAATCGCATTGTCAGCACTGCCGTTCTGCTGCTCGCTCACACGCAGGAAGATCACGGGATTGAGATAGGTGAAATCGAAATGGTTCTTTCTTCCAAAGGTCACCGCTTCAAACAATCCAACATTCAACCATTGTGTGGCCTGCAGGCTGAGGTGCCTGATAGCAGCATATTTCTTATCAAGCAACTTGTTGCCCTGGTTGATGCGGATGGTCTGCGGTGTAAGTTCCATCCATACATTGGTATAATTGAACTTCCAGATGCGGGTACTGATCTTCAGGAAAAGATAACTGTTACCAAAATCGCTCAGGAAAAGACTGCGGTAGCCATTTCCAACAAACATCTTGTCATAACCGAACTGGAAGTCGAGATAATTTTTTACAGCTGAGAAATTGATAGATCCCCGCGCATCGAAATAATCAACACCGGTTTCCTGGAAACGTTTGTAAAACCCAACGCCCGGAACGGCATTGTACTGCGCGATCCGCTCCTGCATGAACAATGGGCCACGCTCCTGGTTATCTACCAGGTAAGCGGAGAAGCCCAGCCTGTTTGCGATCAGTCCGCGAAAAGTAACGCCCTTCGTATTCAGGAACTGGCGCTTGCCATTGTAGTCGGTTTCTTCGGATAACTGTCCCTGGAATACGGGATTCACTGCCAGGTAGAAATCCTTTTCGTCCACCTCAAAAAGATTGGCCTTAGTTTTATAGAATGTATTCCACAAGCTTTTGCGGCTTTCGAAGCCCGACTTGTCTCCCTGCACCCATTCACTGTTGTTCATCAGTACGCTCCGGAGATTGTACTGATCTACCTTCGATAACTGCAATGCGCCTGCCTTACCCAAAGAATCCGCATACTCACTCGCCTTAACGGCAGTGCGCCTGTTCAGCGATTTTGCAGTTTCCACGTTCAGCTCCAGGTTACGCTGAAGCATGATCTCCAGCCGGTCCAGAAAAGGCTGGTGTTTATTACTCTGCGGCAGGTATGTACTTTGAGACCGGGAAATGAGGGGAAAAATTGCAATTGAAAGGCCGAGAACGGTTTTTACAATAAATTGCATGTTGGATTGTTTATTAATTGGCTATTGAAATTCAAGTTATGCAAAATTACCTGATTAAGAACGTAATAGTAGTGAATGAAGGCAAATTGGAGGCCAAAGATGTGCTGATCTCCAAAGGCAGGATAGAAAAAATTGCAGGCAGTATTCAACCATCTGTACCCGTTATAGAGATCGATGGAACCGGCAAGCACCTGCTGCCCGGCGCTATCGATGATCAGGTGCATTTCCGTGAGCCCGGCCTCACCCACAAAGCCACCATTTATACTGAAGCCAAAGCCGCTGTGGCAGGAGGCGTTACCTCCTTTATGGAAATGCCGAATACCATACCTCCTGTGTTTACCCAGGAATTACTGGAAAACAAATACCAGGTCGCTTCACAATCGTCCCTGGCCAACTACTCCTTTTATATGGGCACATCCAACGACAATGCCGATGAGGCCCTGCGCACCAACGATCATAAGAACGAGATTGCCGGAATCAAGATCTTCATGGGCTCTTCCACCGGAGGATTGCTGGTAGATAATTATCTTACCATCGACAAGATCTTCCGCGAAAGCGAAGTGCTCATCGCCACGCATTGTGAAGATGAGAAGATCATCAAAGCCAATTTTGAAAGACTTAAAAAAGAAAAAGGAATACTCGAACCTGCGGACCACCCCATCATCCGCGATGAGAACGCCTGCTTCGAATCCAGCTTCTCAGCCATCCAGATCGCCAAGAAATACAATACCCGCCTGCATATCCTGCATATCAGCACAGAACGTGAACTGCAACTGTTCACTAATATGTTGCCGCTGGAAGACAAACGTATCACTGCCGAAGTATGTGTTCATCACCTCCACTTCACCAGCGATGATTATGCAGCCAAAGGCAACCTTATCAAATGCAATCCCGCCATCAAAGCGCCCCATAACCGCGAAGCATTGTGGAATGCATTGCTGGACGACAGGCTGGATGTAATTGCCACAGATCATGCTCCTCACACCTGGGCAGAAAAAGAAGAACCTTATGAAAAAGCACATGCCGGACTTCCCCTGGTACAACATTCGCTGCTGTTGATGCTGCACTATGTAAAGCAGGGAAAGATCAGTATCGAGAAAGTGGTGGAGAAAATGAGCCATGCAGTGGCAAGATGTTACCAGGTGGCCAACCGCGGCTTTATCCGCGAAGGCTATCATGCAGACCTTGTACTGGTTGATCTGAACCAAAGCACAACCGTGAGCAAAGAAAACATACTGTACAAATGCGGCTGGAGCCCGCTGGAAGGATTCACCGCACCCGCGGCCATCACACATACTTTCGTTAATGGTCACCTCGTGTATGGAAACGGGCAATGGGATGAATCACAGAGAGGACAGCGGCTTTTGTTTGCCCGCTAACTCTTATATTACCTAATCGCGGCTATGCAAATAGACAACACCACATTTAACGACCTATCCATCATTCAGCATGAAGAGGAATTCTCCATCTTCCACCGCCTCAACTTCTCTCAAACCGTGGAGGGAAGGGAATGGCTGCTGAAGTATTTTTCCAATCCCTTCAGTGATCTGCAACAGATCGTCCAGACACAGCAGACACTCCGTGTGATCCTTGCTAACCTGGACACATGGCCGAAAACCATTTCCAATGGCACACTGATGGTGATAGAAAAGTTCTATGATAGTCATGTTGATGCTATTCCAGCCGCAGGCCCCGTGAATGCACTTGGTTACCGCCTCTTTCATGTGGCGGACTATTCACTGGTCCGATATTCCATTTCCCATTTCGCGGACTTCGCGCGGGGTATCGATGCACTGATCAATCTGTTCAATGAAGAAGCCCCACTGCTGGTGCGCAGCTACCTGCACAGGGCAAGACAACTGATCAACAGGCCCATCCTGGTTGAGCTGGCACAAAGAGAGCAGGGAAAGAAACTCAGCGCCACCGAAGTGATCTATTATGGCCGCTACCTGAAAGATGAATTCAAATCAGCCGCTTTTGAACTGATCAGCATTTATGGAAGGTTCGATGCCTGGTATTCCATGGCACGCGCCATGAAGCATTTCAATCTAAGCTTCCCTTCCTTCTCCGATTCGCCGCTGCCAATGATCGATGCGAAACAATTGTACCATATCCTGCTGCCTACACCTGTGAGCTACGATGTACAGATGAGTAAAGACAGCAATTTTGTATTCCTCACCGGCGCCAATATGGCCGGCAAAAGCACTTTCATCAAAGCCGTCGGCTCCTCTGTTTTTCTCGCACACCTGGGCATGGGAGTGCCGGCGGCTTCCATGACCTTATCGCTTTTCGACGGACTGCTCAGCAATATCAATGTGGTGGATAATATCGTGAAAGGAGAAAGCTATTTCTTCAACGAAGTACAGCGCATCCGCGATACCATCATCAAGATCAATGATGGCAGGAAATGGCTGGTGCTGATAGACGAACTGTTCAAAGGCACCAATGTGCAGGACGCTATGAAATGCTCCAGCACCGTGATCAAGGGACTGATCAAGATCAAAAACTCATTGTTCATTCTCAGTACTCACCTGTACGAGATCGGCGATGAGCTCAAAGCATATCCTAACATTTCATTCAAATATTTCGAAACAACTGTGAATGGCGACCAATTGCATTTCAGTTACCAGCTGAAAGATGGCATCAGCAATGATCGTCTTGGTTACCTGATCCTCAAAAGGGAGAAGGTGGTGGAATTGCTGGAGAAACTCTAGCTGGTATTAAATACTTATTCAATGAAAAAAGGCATCACACTGCTGCTGGCTTCGCTTATCCTGTACCCGGCCATGGCGCAACGCCCGGGATCCGTGATCGACGTGAACAATTATATCTTCGAACTGGAACTGAACGATCTCAATGATCAGATCACCGGTAAGGCAACAGTGGATGTCCGGTTCCTGCAGGCAGGAAACCTGTTACAGCTTGACCTTATCAGCGCCAATAGTAAAGGGAAAGGCATGAAGGTGACCAGGGTTACGGAGAATAACAAGCCATTATCGTTTACTCATTTACGTGATACACTCATCATTACACTGGATGCTCCGGCAAAGAAAGATGAATCCCGGTCTGTTGTGATCAGCTATGAAGGCATTCCCGCCGATGGACTGATCATCAGCAGGAATTTATATGGCCATCGTGGCTTCTTCAGTGATAACTGGCCCAACCGGGCCCGCAACTGGATCCCCTGTAATGATCACCCGGCAGATAAGGCTGGCGTGGAATTCATCATCACAGCCCCCGATCACTACCAGGTGGTAGCCAACGGCATGCAACTGGAAGAATCCTCCCTTCCCGACAAAAAGAAGCTGACCCATTATAAGGAAACTGTGCCGCTACCTACAAAGATCATGGTGATTGGTGCGGCGGATTTCGCAGTACAATATGCAGGTGAAGTAGGCTGTGTTCCCGTGTATAGCTGGATCTACCCCGAGAATAAGGAAAAAGGCTTCTACGATTATGCGATGGCGAAAGATATCCTTTCTTACTTCATCAACCTGGTGGGTCCTTACGCTTACAAGAAATTAGCCAACGTACAATCAACTACCATGTTCGGCGGTATGGAAAACGCCAGCGCAATTTTTTATGCTGAAAAATCCGTCACCGGCACACGGAAATGTGAAGGCCTGATTGCTCATGAGATTGCCCATCAATGGTTTGGCAATATGGCCACGGAAGCCGATTGGAGCCATATCTGGCTCAGCGAAGGATTTGCAACGTATATGACCATCTGGTATTTCGAGAGAACACATGGGCAGGACACAGCAGCAGAAATGCGCGCGAAGGACCGCAAGACCGTCATCACTTTCAGCCGGAAATACAATGAGCCGGTGGTGGATACTACCGTTACCGATTATCTCCAGTTGCTCAATGCCAACTCCTATCAAAAAGGGGGATGGATCTTGCATATGCTTCGTACGGAGATCGGCGACAGCGCCTTTCTCCGCGGCATCCGCAATTACTACGCAGCTTTCGCCGGCAGGAATGCCGTAACGGAAGACCTGCAACGAATAATGGAAAAAGCTTCGCGCAGGGACTTGAATAAATTCTTCAAACAATGGCTTTACACGCCCGGCCAGCCCAAACTGGATGTCCGTTGGAAATACGATGCGGCCAGCAACCTGATCTCCGGCACCATACATCAATTGCAAGCCACGCCTTTTGATTTTCCGCTGGACCTTTCGTGGATCGAAGCCGGAGGATCAAATCCAACTGTGATCACGCTACGTGTGAAAGAAGGCGAAACAAACTTCAGTTTTCCCGTAAAAGCACAACCTTCCCATTTTGTGATAGACCCCGGTGTGCATTTATTGTTCGAGGGAACAGCGAAAGAAGAGAAATAGCCAACTGCTGTTTATATTTTCGGGGAGCCCGGTAGCATCATCCCGGCGAGTGATCTGTATTTGGGGGTGACTAAAAGGACAGAGAGCTGGCAGTCGCTCGCCTCCGGCGAGTGACTTATATTTGTTCGCCTCCGGCGAACACCGCGTCGCCAGAGGCGACTAAACAAAACTCACTCGCCGGAAGGCGAGCGACTGGGCTCTCCGCTTTCTAAACTATCCTCTGTTGTTGTAAAACAAACCCTTCAGCGATAATCTAACCTGAATAGATATACGAAACGAAAATTGTTTCGCCGCCTCTTACCTTGCAGCATGCTTGTAAAAACATTCGGCAGCGCGGTATCGGGCGTAGACGCCATTACCATTGAAGTGGAAGTGAATGAAATGGCAGGACGGGAATACTACCTGGTGGGACTTCCGGACAGCGCCGTGAAAGAAAGTTTCCAGCGCGTGGAGAGTGCACTCAAGACCAATGGCTACTATATGCCGCGCCGGAAGCTGGTGGTGAACCTCGCACCTGCCGCTATCCGGAAAACCGGTACAGCCTTCGACCTGGCAATCGCCATCGGTATCCTTGCCGCCACGGAACAAATACCCAATCCCGAATCATTGCTCCGTGTTGTTTTGAAAGGTGAATTGCAGCTTGATGGTGTTATTCGTCCCATCAAGGGCGCCCTCCCCATTGCCATCAATGCGAAGAATCATGGTTTCACCGATCTTTTCGTGCCACAACAGAATGCCCGCGAAGCAGGCGTTGTGGAAGGCCTGAATGTATACGGCGTAGGCCATATCAATGAGGTCATCGATCATTTCAAGGGAGAGAAGATCATTACGCCAACAACAGTTGATATTACCGCCGCCTTTAGCTCCAACTACTCGGAAGCGGAAGGTGATTTCCTGGATGTGAAAGGCCAGCAGAATATCAAACGCGCACTGGAGATCGCCGCGGCTGGCGGACACAATGCCATTCTCATTGGTCCACCAGGCGCCGGCAAGACTATGCTCGCCTCCCGTCTGCCCACCATCCTGCCTCCACTTACTTTGGAAGAAGCCCTGGAAACCACCAAGATCTATTCAGTGGCTGGTAAACTCTTATCCGATGCTACATTGATCACTGCACGTCCATTCCGCGCACCGCATCATACAGCAAGCGATATGAGCCTGGTGGGAGGCGGCAGCATTCCGCAACCAGGCGAAATATCCTTATCACACAACGGCGTGTTGTTCATGGATGAATTCCCCGAGTTCAGAAGAACAGCCCTCGAAGTTATGCGGCAACCGATGGAAGAAAGAAAGCTCACCATCTCCCGCGCAAGAATGTCTGTTGATTTTCCCGCCAGCTTCATGTTATTGGCTGCGATGAACCCCTGCCCATGCGGCTACTATAATCATCCCCAGAAACAATGCAGTTGCCATCCCAGCGCCGTACGGCATTACCTCAGCAAGATCTCTGCGCCGTTGCTTGACCGCATCGATCTGCACGTGGAGGTAACACCTGTTCCTTTCAGTCAACTGGAAAATGAAGAAGACGTGGAATCATCCGCTCAGATCCGGGAACGCGTGATCAGGGCAAGGACCTTACAGGCCGGGAGATACCGGCTGATGCCAGGCGTTTATTGCAATGCACAAATGAATAAAAAAATATTCCGGCAGATTTGCACGGTAGACAGTGAGGGAAAACAATTATTGAGATCGGCGATGGAAAAACTGAAACTATCAGCAAGGGCTTACGACAGGATACTGAAAGTAAGCAGGACCATTGCAGACCTGGCAGGCAGTGAATTGATCAGTTCCGTGCATCTGGCAGAAGCCATTCAATACAGGAGTCTGGACAGGGAGAATTGGGGGGAATGAAGGTGATGTTACGCTCCCTTCCGCACGCGCTTACTGGTTGCTGTCGCCCTGGACGAACTCTCCGGGGAATGCGCCTGTTTTGTTGATTGCAACGCCGTTGGACTGACCGTAGCCCAACAGCAGTATGCATACCGCTGCCATTAGGGATAATAAGATCTTTTTCATAGATAAATGTTTAGGTATTAAATAAAAAAAACGCCGACCTATACAGATGCAGCCAATATGGGCCGGAAAATATAATCAGGTGTAGTACAGGGATGTTAATAGCAAAGAGACACTCATGTGAAGAACGAAAACCAAATTAGAGAGTTTTTATTGCACTGCATAAACAGGAAATAAAATTTATGAAAAAACAAATAAAAACTACGAAAAGTGTTACCCACAAAGAGTTTCAGGTTATTCAATTTCAAATTAATCACCATGTCATTCGGTAGTTCAGTCATTGTTCAGTTGGCATAGTTCCGTTTATTGTACCTTCGCACCACATCATTCAGCAATGCCGGATTTCTTTTTACTGATACCCTGCTACAATAATACAGAAGGACTGATACGGTCGCTTCAATCAGTGCAGTATTCCATGCACCGGTATAAAGTGGTGGTTGTGGATGATGGCAGCAGGGAGCCTGTATCAGATAAACTGCTGCTGGAAAAACTATCTCCGGAACTGCAGGTGCAGGTGATCCGGCAGCCAACGAACGGAGGCATCACCCTTGCGCTCAACACCGGACTGGAAGCCATTTACAGCCAGGCAGCTGATGGGTTTATCGCCAGATTGGACTGTGGCGATCTCTGTACCCCTGACCGGTTTGAGAAGCAGGTCAGTTTTCTCCAGTCCAACCCTGAGGTACAATTGCTGGGCAGTTGGTGCTATTTCAAAAATTTCACCACCGGAGAAAACTACAAGTATCGGACACCAGTAGCCGATAAAGAGATACAAAGGAAGATGTATTTCAAGAATGTATTCATTCATCCAACTGTGATGTGGCGCTTCAATAGTTCATCCCCTGTATATTATCCTTATGATTTCCCTCACGCTGAAGACTATGGGATCTTTTATGAATTGCTGAAACATGGCGCCGGCGCAGTGATCCCTGAATTCATGGTCACCTGCGAGATCAATGAAAAAGGCATTTCCATTTCTAACAGGCAGGCGCAGTATAAAAGCAGGATGCGGGTTATCAGGAAGTATGGGAACAGCTGGTGGCTAACGATGATGGGCACCATCAAACTCGGTTTGCTGATGTTGGTGCCGCAAAGAATTTTACTGCCTATCAAAAAAGGGCTCTACTCCTGAGTTTCAGGCAATAACACAATAACAGGGTCCATCGCCAAAAGCCATTCCCGCTTTCGTATATTTGCACCCTGTTTATCCTCACAGGAGACATTTTCTTTATGAACATTGTGCATGTTGTTGAACCATTTGCGGGCGGGATTGTCGCTTTTCTGAAATCCCTTGTTGAAGATCCTTCCGGGGATAACCATATTATTGTACATGGAGAGCGGGCGCATGTGGTAAAGCTGGCCGATGCAAAAAAGCAATTGAGATCGCCCCGGGTAAAATACATCCACTGGAGATCTGCACAAAGAAGCATCCATCCCATCAGGGACCTGAAAGCATTCATCGAGCTGTACAAAATTCTGAAGCGGCTGAAAAAACAGCAGCTGATCGATGCCGTGCATATGCATTCTTCCAAAAGCGGTTTCATTGGCCGGATGGTCTGTCAGCTGCTGGGGATCCGTAATGTGATCTATACGCCGAATGGAGCTCCCTTCCTGGTTGGACAATCGGCCTTCTCTAATTTCGCTTATAAAAAACTGGAATGGTTTGGTTCCTTGTTCAACGGAACAGTGGTTTGCTGCTCCGGTTCAGAGCTGCATGCATACCAGGAAGCAGGTATCAAAGCAATACAGATCAACAATGGAGTAAACGTAAGCGCGGAGTTTACCAATGACGAAGCATCACAACAAGCGCTGGTAAGTAGGAAAAGGAAACTGCGTATCGTAACCAGTGGCAGAATACTGGATCAGAAAGATCCTGCCCTCTTCAACTCAATTGCCAAAGAGCTGGAATCCCATACAGATATAGAATTCATCTGGATCGGATATGGCCCTGATGCCGACATGATCACGGCAAATAATTTTCATATTACAGGATGGCTCACTCCCGAAGAAGCAAAAAGCAAAGTGGCTACCGGTGATGTATATATGTCCACCGCACGTTTTGAAGGACTGCCCTTTGCAGTGCTGGAAGCCTTATCGCTCAGGAAACCGGTTCTGCTTTCTGATCGTGTTGGCAACCGGGATATGATCGATCATGGCATGAATGGACATCTTTTCAATACAGCAGCAGAGGCGGTGGAGAGAATCCTGGAATACAATAATAACCGGGAGATGCTCGCCGCAATGGGAAAGCATTCCGGTGATTATTGCTATGAAGCTTTCAATATAGATAATATGAGAAAAAGCTATCGGGAACTCTATGCCCGGAAAAAGTGATCATGTAATTGATTATTCCTTCGCATCGCTTTCTTTCTTTTTAGTGGTCATGATAAAGAACCACTGGAACCAGAACGATACAAATACAAAGTAGACGAATCTGAAATCCTGCTCCAAAGAAGCGATGACGAGGGAAAGAACTCCTGCCAGCCATGGCAGGAACATGATCCAGGAGTATTTTATGTTTCTTCCACTCATATAAATTGCCAGTACGAGCAACAGGATATTGATGAGACCGATTCGCCAGAAAACAGTGATCCCTGCTTTCTCGGTTATTTTCAGCCAGGCTTTGGCAATTTTAGCACCGGGCTCCCATGGGTGGGACTCCAAACTGTTTTCATTCGGTGTAATATTGGTCAGATATCGAAAGGTACCATGATCGGGTTGTGGCACACTCCATGCGATGTCTGCGCCCAAAAGTTTGTCCCAGATGATCAATCGCGGGTTGTCTTTAAAACACTGCAGATAAGTTCCGATCACAGTATTCGCTGACACCTTATCCAGATTATTCAGCATCACCCCATTTGTTTTGAACATGAAGAGGTCTGGCGAATATGGATCATATTTGTTTATCCATTCATCATAAGGGAGAACAGTTTCCATGAACGTAGCGGATGCAGGAAGTTTTCCATTATATTTTATTACCGAAGCAATTCCTTTAACTGGCGGAACAAGTTTAATGGATGGAGGGTTAGGGATCACGTGACCACTGTTCACCAATAACAGCTTAAAGGAAAAAATAAGTAAAACGGAGAGAACCAGTCCCGCAAATACAGTTTTGCTCCTTTGCTTCCAGGAAAACCACAACACCCCTGCACAAACAAAAGCGAAGATGATGATCCCATTATGCCTAAACAATGTGGTAAGAAAAAGTGAAATGGCCAGATCAGTAATCAATTTTGATCTGCTTTGATAATCGTTACAAAGGATCCTTATGATCACAAAATTAAGCCAGAGCACAGCAGCTGCAAATGGAACGTCTTTCCAAAGTGTGATCATCAAAATACCGTTATTGGCAGATAGCGAAAATCCGGTAATCAATATGTATAATGCTCTCTTACCAACTCCTTTTCTGTAAAAAAAACATCCAACCCTGGAAATGATCACCGACATTAAAACAATCTGAAGCAGTACTGCACTTGCCGGACTTTCCCAAATAAGCAGGGCCAATTTGTTGAATAATGTATGCAATACCGGATGCCAGTCATTCCATTGAGATTTGCCTGTAGCAATTGCCCATTGTACATGCGAATCATCAGAAAGTATCCCGGGATAAAACATAAGAAGCCAGATGCTCCACACAAGGAAAGGTATTAAGAAGAATTTCCACCATATGCCGGATTTTTTTACATCCTCACTTGTATGCTTGTTCCCATGTCTGAGTACAAGATCACGCAAACGATCAGTTGCATACAGGAAGGCTATTATCGCCACCCACCACCAAAGAGCAGTCAGAAAATAATTAGCCAGTATTTGCACAGTTACTGTAGCATCGGGCGCGGATAGAAATAAAGTGCTGCCTGCTGAGGCAAATGCAGCATAAGCAGCCACCAGCTATAATCCCAGTTGCTGTTTCCTTGAATACGAACTGATCACTCCTTTATCCAATCCCTTCCCGGCCCAAACACCAATAAGAACAGTTAGTATTGGCAGTACCCATTTTTCATCCCTGGTGAGTGTAAGTTGATCACTAAGCAGGAACAATACCAATCCACTCCAGATCATTACTCCTGCAACAATCATGGGCTCCCGCGGAAGCCATAGAACCCCCATTGTGATCAATATCATAGTGAGCAAAGCCCCTACAAAGATCATTAAATGGTAAACAGGCCTTGGAAGATCCTGATAGAATGCAGCCGGGTCTGTGACTGGATAATTGATATAGGATTCTGAAGCAGCCCCCAGATCGAGAATAGTATCTTTCTTCCCTTCCTGTATTCGAACCTTCCCCGACCAGGAATGAGCGAGGAACCGGATAGATGGCGCTACAGGGTCCTCTATGAGAATATCTATTGAAGCAGATTTACTCCGGTTGAACAGAAGTTTCCCATCTTTCATTTCCCATTCTGTACCTTCTGTTTTAATTTTACTCAGATCATAACCTGAATCCTTATTGATAATTTCCAGCACCCAAACTTCGCTAGCCTGGGAAATAGGCGATTTTTCAGCAAGTCCTGATAATGTTACTTTCGCATATGCCTTCCCTGTAGCAGGTTTCGGAGCAAAACAATTCCAGGCGGCAGCAAAAACTATTGTAGAAAACACGATTGCCTTTCCTGTCTTGCGACTATTTACCTTAAGTTGTGAAAACTGGAAATCCTTGTATGCATACCACAGGAAGGAAAAGGTAGCTACTCCAATCAATAGCGCCAACCAAACTGAGCCCCCAAAACGGCTTTTCGCTGCAATAACACAGAAAGCGGATGCGGTCAGGTAGATTGCAGCACGCAGTAAGAATTTCATGAATTGTTGAATGAATTGGATTTGAAATTGCGCAGATAGCATTTAAAGCTCCTAAAATAGGCATTTTTTACATGTTTGCCAGTCCCCTGCATCGTTGCCCTGCTTAGTACAGGCTTGATGCAATGCCCCACAAACCATACATTTGCAGAATATATCAAGATTGTGAAATATTGGCTTTTAACAACAGAATATCCTCCGTTTTATGGAGGCGGCATTAGTACCTATTGTTTCTTCACTGCGAAAATGTTGTCAGAAAAAGGGCATTCTGTAACAGTATTTGTGCCAGACAATACTCTTTCTGCTGATGTTATCAGTGAATCTGACCATATCAGACTGGTACGGTTTGCTATTAACAAGTCTGGCATGGACTCAAATCTTGGTTACAATGCGCTGGTAAGTTATGAGCTGGCAATTACGATACGGGAATATCTTAACAATGAAGCAAAGCCTGACATAGTTGAAGTGCAGGACTACCAGGGCCTCGGTTATTATTTGCACCTTTTCAAAAAGCTGGGTTACGAAAATTTCCGGGACCTTTGCACCCTAACTACATTACATTCAACTGCATTATTATACCAAAGAGTTAACAGGGAAGCGATCTACAAATTTCCAACTTTCTGGGTGGGTGAAATGGAAAAGTTTGCCATCCTCGCCAGCGATATACTGATCTCCCCCAGCCAATACCTGGTAGACAGGCTGGCTGAAGATTTCCGCATTAACGACAGGGAAGTTATTGTGATACCCAATCCCATCCTGTCAACTTCTCCCCTGAAGGATACAAGTTTTGAAAGGAACAATATCGTTTTTTTCGGCAAAATGGTATATACGAAGGGAGGGTTCCAATTGATAGAATATTTCAAAAAGTTGTGGAATCAGGGATTTGCCCACCCTCTGACCATTATTGGTGATGCAGACTTCGCCCTGCACACTGAGGATATGTTAGCGAGAGATTTCATCAATAAAAAGTATGGCAAATTTGTTGAAAGTGGACTGCTTGTACTCACCGGCAAATTGAAATCACAGGAAATCAGGAAGTACCTTGAAAAAGCACATGTAGTGGTTATTCCAAGCTTAGTGGATAATCTACCATACACAGTGCTTGAAACAATGCTGGAGGGAAAGCTGGTCCTTGCCTCCAAACAGGGTGGTCATGTGGAAGTAATTGAGAATGGAGTGGACGGATTTTTGTTCGATCATAACCAACCTTCAACTTTCTTTGAACAATTAGAAAAAGTACTCTCTTTATCTGATGAAGAGATTTATACGATAGGCAGGAATGCACACAGTAAGATCATTAATGGCTACAATTTTGAAACCATCTATGCACAAAAAATGCAGGTTATCGAAAATTACAAAAGCCAGCCTGCTGTTGCGTCTGATATCTTTCCTTATATCAGACCAATTCCACTCACGGCGCCTACTGAATCGCTGGCATTGAATAATGATAAAAGAGGGTTGGTTTCCGTTGTAATTCCTTATTACAATCTTGGCAAGCTGGTGGAAGAAACAATTGAATCAGTATTGCAGTCAACATATGAGAAGCTTGAAATACTCGTAGTTGATGATGGCTCCACCGATCCTGTAAGTATTGCAACTTTGGATAACCTGAAAAAGGCTTATCCAACGGTGCGTGTATTACATAAACCCAATGGAGGACTTGGACATACAAGAAATTATGGGGCGGCTCATGCTTCTGGTGAATATCTTGCAATTCTAGACGCAGATGATACTATCCACCCAAGCTATTATGAAAAAGCTGTAAGGGTTTTGGAGCAATATGAAAATGTACACTTTGTTGGTTGTTGGTGTAAATATTTTGAAGGCAACAAAGGATACTGGGTATCTAACATGCCCGAACCTCCATTTTTCCTGATCCATAATACGATGAACAGCAGTGCACTTATTTTCAGGAAAGCCTCCTTCCTTCAGGCCGGTAATGATACAGAAATGTCTTTTCAGGGCTTGGAGGATTGGGAATGTATTGTGAATATGACTTCCAAAGGACTTACCGGCGCCTCTCTCCCGGAGCCCCTTTTCAATTATAGGGTTAGGAAGAATTCAATGTTTAGACAAATATCCAAAGTGCAATCTTTTTTTCTTCATTCATATATAGTCAATAAACATGCTGCCTTCTATTCAAAATACACTGCAGACATCGTAAATATTCTAAACTCAAATGGTTCAGGGATCAATCTTGACAATCCAACCCGTGAAGCTTTTGGTAGCTTCTCCTCAAGAATAGTTGCCAAATTGAAAAGGATCATCTCCAGGAATTACTACTTGAAAAAGTATGCGTTAAAATTAAAAAAATTGCTCGGGAAGTAATTTTCGTTTATACGTTCACGATATGAACGGCGATAGTTCGCATCCTTCCTGACCCGGAACAAGTACTACCAACAGATTGTTTGTTTCAATTTATTTACAACCCAAATTTTCATCGAATTTTAATCTAATCCTGTAGCTGTACACTTATTGCATAATTGTGATCTGCATTGTAGTGACATTTCATGTCACTAAAGTTTCCTTAATGTTTAACCGCAGAAGAGAGAATTGATACAGTAAGCTATATGCCTGGCATTCGGGTATAAATTTTGCCAAGATTTTCCATACTGATGCAGCGCTTCTGAAATAAAATATATCAAGCATGCAGAAAGAAGAAAATACTTTTCATATTAATGATGAGATAAAATGAGTAATCCGAAATTATGAAAGACCAATATGAAGTAAACAATACCTTATCCAAGCTTTTTGAGAGACTGAACCTCTTAATTTACTTGTTCAATTGTTGCTATTTCGCTCTTATGCTCTGCTTTCAGCCCCTGCAGAAAATCATAAAGCTGTAATCTGCACCTATCAATTGAAAATTCTGCTGCATCTGAGAATTAATTCTATTCTCATGAGAAATCTATTTCACTAGAATGTTCAAGAAAACCTGAAAAACTTAATCCATGAAGTATTGGATCTTAACTACCGAGTACCCACCATTCTTTGGAGGAGGCATCAGCACTTATTGTTTTTTTACAGCAAGGATGTTATCGGAAAAGGGGCACAATGTTACTGTTTTTGTTCCTGACTCAACACTTATTGAAGATGTTATCAGCAACTCTGATAATATCAAACTGATCCGCTTTGCAACCAACAGGACCGATAAAGTTTCTGTTCTTGGCAGACAGGCGTACCTAAGCTATGAGTTTGCTTATACAATCGGAGAATATTTGCAGAAGGAGCCAAAGCCGGATATAGTAGAAGTTCAGGACTATCAGGGTATCGGTTATTACCTGCAGCTTTTCAAAACGCTCCAATATGAACATTTCCGCGATCTGTGTATACTTACAACGCTACATTCCACTTCCTATCTTTACCAGCGTGTGAACAGGGAAGCCATTTATAAATTGCCCACTTTCTGGACCGGAGAGATGGAAAAGTTTTCCATTCTCGCCAGTGACATACTGATCTCTCCCAGTCAGTACCTTGTAGACAGGCTGGCCGAGGATTTCCGGATCAACGATAAAGAAGTAATTGTTGTTCCAAATCCAATTCACACAAGCTCTCAACCGCCCCGTCCTCACTTCGAGAGGAATAAGATCGTGTTTTTCGGTAAGATGGTTTATATGAAAGGCGGGTTCCAGTTGATAGAGTACTTCAAAACCTTGTGGGATCAGGGATTTCCACATCCCCTTACCATCATAGGTGAAACAGATTTTATTTTGCATGCAGAAGACATGCCGGCAAGAGAGTATATATATAAGAAGTACAGGAAATACATAGAAAAAGGTTTACTCATATTAACTGGCAAGTTAAGATCTCCTGAGATCAAGAAGTATCTTGAAAAGGCTCATGTTGTGATCATTCCAAGTCTGGTAGACAATCTTCCTTATACTGTATTGGAAACTATGCAGGAAGGGAAATTGGTACTGGCGTCTAGCCAGGGGGGCCATATTGAAGTGATTGAAGATGGTATAGACGGCTTTTTGTTTGACCATAATAGCCCACAGACCTTCTACAATAAGCTTCAGCACATCATTTCCTTGACAAATGAAGAAATTGTAGCTATAGGCAAAAAAGCCTATGAAAAGATCGTAAATGGTTATAATTTCGCAACCATTTACACGCAAAAAATGCGGGTAATTGAAAAATACAGGAACCAGCTCCCTGCAAATTCCAGAACCTTTCCTTATATCAGGCCTATTCCCCTTACTGTACAGCCGGAAAGCCTGAGTATAAATGGAAGCAAGAAGGAGCTCGTCTCTGTTGTTATACCTTATTACAATCTTGGCAATCTTGTAATTGAAACAGTAGATTCAATTCTGCAGTCGACTTACAAAAATCTGGAGATACTGGTAATCGATGACGGGTCAACCAATCCTGAAAGTATTGAAGCGCTGGAACTGTTGAAAAAGAATTATCCGAAGGTTCAGGTGGTGCACAAGCCCAACGGGGGCCTGGCGGCTGCCAGAAATTACGGTGCAGGCTTTGCCAATGGAGAGTACCTGGCCTTTCTGGATGCAGACGATACTATTGACGAGACCTATTATGAAAAGGCCCTGAGAGTATTAAAGCATTATGATAATGTACACTTTGTAGGTTGCTGGTTTAAATATTTTGAAGGTAATACAGGATATTGGGCGTCATTTATGCCTGAGCCACCTTACTTTCTTATTCATAATACAATGAATAGCAGCGCATTGGTATTCAAAAAAGCCTCTTATCTGCAGGCTGGTAATGATCCCAATATGTCATTTCAGGGTATGGAAGATTGGGAATGTATTGTGCATATGACTGCAAAAGGCTTAACTGGAGCGTCATTACCGGAGGCTTTGTTTAATTACAGGGTAAGAAAGGATTCTTTGTTTAGGAGTATTTCAAAGACTCAAACATATTTTCTACATTCATACATTACTAATAAACACAATGACTTCTATTCGAAATATACGGCTGATATAATGAATATCCTGAACACAAATGGTTCAGGAGTGAATATAGATAATCCGACCCTTGAACCCTGGAATGGATCTGTGCCGGCAGTTACGAGAAGTTTCATAAATAGAAGGCTCAGGAAAATTGTTGCCAAAAACTATTATTTAAAAAAGTTCGCTTTAAAAGTAAAAAGACTAATAGAATAGCATGTTTCAAAAACTCATAAAAGACTGGGCCAAAAGCAAAAATAAAATTGAAAGGATCTGGTTACTGGCGAAGATTGAGTTCAAACTAAGATATTACGAGAACAGGCTCGGTCTCTTATGGGCGCTTTTCAAACCGATGATGGATATGGCGGTGTATTACATTGCTTTCAAAACTATCCTGAAAACAGATGTACCCAATTTCGCATCTTATCTTTTCATAGGTTTGATCATCTGGAACTTTTTTATGGAATGTACTACAGGTACTATACAACTTCTATACACGAAAAAATACCTGTATGAATATAGCAACATGAATAAGTTTGAGATCTACCTCTCTACTTTGATGGCTAATTCCATCGGCTTCCTTTTCAATTTCGTAATGTTCCTGCTGTTTTACAACCTGATTGAATTGCAGACCCTGGCGTTTTCACTATCCAATCTGTGGATGCTATTCCTGTTCATAAATCTTTTCATTTTGTCGTTAGGCGTTTCCCTGATACTTTCCAATATTTACATTGTTGCCAAGGACATTTCTCAAATCTGGGTTGCGTTCACCACCTTCCTTTTCTTTCTTTCCCCCATTTTTTATAAGCTGACCACCTTCAAAACATCTTTGCCTGCTTTAGAATTTGCGAACCCTATTGCCGGTATCATAATCAATGCAAGAAGAGTGATGATGGAAGGGCAGACCCCGGACTTCAAGTTGCTGCTGGTTGATTTTGGATACGCGCTCCTATTGCTTTTGATAGGTCTTTCATTATTGAATAAACTGGGTGTTAAGGCAGCCGAAAAATTATAATTATGCTGAACAAAGAACTCGCAATAGAAGCCAGGAATATTAGTAAGACATTCCGCATAACGGAAGATAGTCACAATACGGTTAAGCACAGATTATTCAATCTCTTCACGCCAATGCGGGCCAAACGCGTGGAGGCGATCAAACCGATGAACTTCGATATTTACAAAGGAGAGTGCATCGGTATCCTGGGAAGGAACGGCTGTGGAAAATCAACACTGATCAGGTTGCTCGCAGGTGTTTACCCTATAGATACCGGAGAGATCAATATCAACGGCACTACCTTACTGATGAACCTGGGAGTAGGAATGAGCCACCAATTGACAGCTCGCGAAAATGTTTACGTATCAGCATCGGTACTCGGGCTTACAATTAAGGAGATCGATAAGATCTTCGATAAGATCATCGACTTTGCAGAACTGCGGGAATTTGTTGATACAAAGATCCGATTCTTTTCATCCGGAATGGTTGCCAGACTTGGTTTCTCCATAGCAGTGAATGCTGGTGCGGATATTATGTTCCTGGATGAGATCTTCGCTGTGGGCGATATGAGGTTCCAGGAAAAAGCAGTAAAAGTTTTCGAAAGTAGTTGGATCGCAGGAAAAACCGTTATCCTTGTAAGCCATTCGATGGATGTGATCAAACAGTACTGCAACCGCTGCGCATTCATGAAAAATGGTACTCTTGAATTCTATGGAGATACGCAAACAGCCATAGACATGTATATTTCAGACAATCATTGATCCTGTTTGCGCGTACTAATTATGAAAGTGATCAGGAAACTAAACATATAATTACCCTGACTGCGGTCAATATAAGTTTCAGTGATACAGCCGAATGCAATAGCACCAATAATGCAGGCTCCTACCCAATCCCTGTTCTTAAAACAGTAGGTCAATGGCAGGAATACCCAGGATAGCAGGAATAGCAGCAAGCCAACAAAACCAGTAGACACCAGCACGTCCAAATAAGTATTATGCAAGTTTCGCCTTGTTTCAACTCCCATTACAAATCCATTTCTTTTATACACTTCCAGTAGGTCGTCCATTTTATCACCAAGTCCCGTGCCCAGTATAGGATTAAGCTGAACCAGTTCCCAACCGCATTGCCATACGGCCAACCTGATATTTGCTCCGTTCCATTGACCTTCCTTTACTTCCATATTGTAATGGCTTTCTGCACCCTTATTTGAATATTCATAGTGACGATATCCCAGCTCTCTAAATCGATTGATCGTTTTTGGGAATACACTTACAAGCAATACTCCTCCCATTACTAAGCCTCCAATGACCAATAAACCCAATTTGATTTTTTTGCGGAGGACTATGATATAAATAGCATAGAGAAGGATAGAAGAATACAATAACAGAATAGAGGCCCTGCTTGCCAGTAAAAAATGAAAGATCAACAGGAAAATACAGATAATATAAGTGCCAGTCCGACGTACTGGCCACGCCCCGGTATTTATCAGATAGGCGAGCATAAAAAAAGTAACAGTAAGCAGCATGGCAAAATATGACGATTGCCATGCAAGAGCAGGTCCCGTTAACGAATCATTGTAAAGCCAGGAGGTTTCACCGGTTTTGGCAACATTCATAATCCCAACAATGGTACTAACGATGGATGCCAGCAAGATCACCATGACCCATAGGACCATTATTCTTTTCCTTAAAAGACTCCCAATGCTGATTGTTCCTAATGCAATTGGAAACATGAGTATTGGTAATCGCATCACCAACATTTCTATTGCTTCAGATTTATTATCAGAATACACAATACTTAAAATCTGCAAAAGGAAAAACAGGAGCATCCCAATGATGGCAAACCGGCGACGTAGCAACGCACCTTTCTCGGCCATAGAATTGAACAGGAAACTATAAACGAAGAGCAGCCCGAATAATATATTGTTTACCACAGGCATGCCAGGTAAAAAGAAACTGATCATGAATCCGGCAAACAGGGCATACAATCCCTTTTCTTTGACGGGGATTTGCAGTCCTTCCGGATCTGTCAGAAATATGGATCGCATAAAGAAGATTGAAAACAGATAGGAGCCTTTACTAATTCAGGTTTTTTACCTGAACAGTAGCGGCCCAGTTTGATTTGGGCGCGGGCAGCGCTGGTTGAGAAGCATCTTTACCGGAGAACTTATGCCAGAAAGTACTGGCAGTCTGAGCCGCCGTCTTACGCACAATACGCATGTCTAACCAAAAATTGGCATTACGGATATAAAAGGCATCGAACTGATAACGATGGAAGATGCTCTCGAAATTCTTTGTAGGTCCTCTGAACCCTTTCACTTGTGCCAGACCGGTAATACCAGGTTTCATCATGTTCCTGAATTTGTAATGAGTGATCACGGATGAAAAAACATTACAATCGGCATGCATATGCGGCCTTGGGCCAACCACACTCATCTGTCCTAAGAACACATTAAGGAACTGGGGAAATTCATCAAGATTAGAGATCCGGAGAAAATTACCTACCCTGGTAATGCGAATATCATCTTCAGAAGCCTGACGCGTGTTGGCATATTCATTCACAACCATAGTGCGGAATTTCAAACAGCGGAAGCTTCTTCCGAAACGACCAACCCTGCGCTGTACAAAAAATACGGGCCCGGGAGAGTCCAGCCTGATCAATATTGCAATAATGGGGATCAGCCAGCTAAGAATTCCAACAATCACCAGCAGGGAAAGCACAATATCAAATACCCTTTTCACAATAAGGTAGTTACGCTTTTCTTCTACGTAAGTCCTGAAGGCGACAGTATTACTATTAAATCCGGTTTTTCTTTCAAAGGAATGGACCGGCGAAAAGGACGTTATCATCATCGTAATTAAGGCTTTTCCTCAAATCAGAGGGTCATTCAAAAAATTTCCTACTTACGCCTTGAGGCAGCAAAGTAAACAAATTTTATTTATAACCATAAGACTAAACAGTTCTAAGATATATTTAAAACAATGTTTTCCAACCTGGAAACTCACTCTTCGTGTGACAAAGCGCGCAATCTAAACGTTGCTTGCCGGTATTTATTTTTAAACTGCTTAGCTTTTAACATCCTCTTTGCCCAGGATTGTGTGTATAAAAGCAACATACGTGCCCAAATTCTGTTAATACCATTTTAATGCCTCCAAAATAGCTGGTTCTCAATAAGTATTGATTACACATTGACCATCGTCCGAAAAGATTCATAAAACTTTGGCTAAACAAGACTGCCCCTTGCTTGTTATGATGTAGCGTATTGTTCGGACATTCATATTATCCATGATATATTTGTACAATATTGTAGAATTGTTGATACATCCTGAAGTTATACTCAAAAATTTCCCCAAGCTTTGACAGAATATGAAAATTCTTTTTACCTACCTCAAACCATATAAATGGCTGGTGGCCTTAACCCTTGTTCTGGCAGCCATCAACTCAGGTTTTGCATTAATGGACCCGATCATCTTTGGAAAACTGGTTGACCTTACCAACGATTATCATAAAAACACGGGCAACTATACCTGGAACCAATTCTTCACACAGGCATATAATGGTGTGCTCTGGCTATTACTGGCCAGCATCACTATTGCCATGATCAGCCGCATCGCCAAGAATATCCAGGACTATTTCCTCAATGTGGTGATCCAGAAATTCGGTGCAAAGGTCTTTACCGATGGATTGAAGCATGCCATGAAACTTCCCTACCAGGAGTTTGAAGACCAGCGCAGCGGGGAAACGCTTAGTGTATTGCAGAACGTGAGGACCGATACGGAAAGGTTCATCACCAATTTCATCAATATCCTGTTTGGCGTATTGGTGGGCATTGTGATCGTAATGGTGTATGCTGCCATCAACATCCACTGGACCGTTCCCATTGTGTACCTGGCCGGCATCTTCTTACTGACAACCATCACCAATTTATTGAGTAAGAAGATCAAGGCTATCCAGAAAACGATCGTCAGTCAAACTACCAGCCTGGCGGGCTCCACCACGGAGTCGCTAAGAAATATCGAACTGGTGAAAAGCCTCGGCCTCACCAACCAGGAAGTGGAAAGACTGAACAAGAATACCTACAAGATCCTCGGCCTTGAGCTCACGAAAGTGAAAAAAGTAAGAAGTATCAGCTTTGTGCAAGGCACCCTCGTGAATACGCTTCGACAGGTGATCCTTTTCATCCTGATGTACCTGGTGTACCATCAGCATGGCATAACAGGCGGACAACTGGTGACCATGCAGATCTATTCCTTCTTCATCTTTGGTCCCTTACAGGATATCGGCAGCATCCTGCTCTCCTACCGTGTGGCGGAAGCATCGCTGAATAATTTCAGGGACCTGATGAACAAGAAACCAGAATCGCAACCTGCCAATCCCAAACACCTGGGTAATATCCAGACGCTCGAATTCCAGCAGGTGGCTTTCAAACACCAGAGCGCGCAAACCCGCGCCATTGAAAATATCAGCTTTACTGCAAGGACCGGTGAGACCATCGCATTTGTAGGACCATCGGGTTCCGGTAAGTCTACCCTGATGAAGATGCTGGTGGGACTGTATCGCCCACAGGAAGGACGGATCCTTTACAATGGCATCGACGAGAACAATATAGATTTTGAAGACCTGCGTAACCAGATCGGGTTTGTAACGCAGGACACGCAGTTGTTTTCCGGCACCATCCGCGAGAACCTGCTCTTTGTAAATCCATCAGCATCGGATGAAGACCTGCTCAATGCCCTGAAGAAAGCAGCTGTAACACGTCTGCTTGAAAGAGCAGAAAAAGGATTGGACACCATGATCGGGGAAGGTGGATTGAAATTGTCCGGTGGAGAGAAACAGCGATTGTCCATTGCCCGTGCATTGCTCCGTAATCCCCATCTCCTGATCTTCGATGAAGCCACTTCCTCACTGGATAGCCTGACCGAAGACGAGATCACCAATACCATCAAGGATGTTTCATCCAAAGGCAGTCAGATCACGATCCTGATCGCACACAGGCTGAGTACAATCATGCATGCAGACCGCATTTATGTGCTGGAGCGTGGTGATGTGGTAGAAACGGGCACACACGAGAGCCTTCTGGAAGAGAAGGGTCTGTACTACGCCATGTGGCGCCAGCAGATCGGTGAACGCAAGAAGCCGGTTGCGGCCTCAGAGAACGGTATTACTGCTTAAACAGCGTGTTGCCAGAGGCTGACTAAAAAGGGCGGAGGGCCGCCAGTCGCTCCCCCTCCCGGAGAGTGACTTATATTTGTTCGCCTCCGGCGAACTCAGCGTCGCCGGAGGCGAGCGTGACAAAGGTCAATTTCCTGTAGAAATAAAGTGATTATCTTTGCCGGATTATGAGCAATCAAGTATCCAGGCCAAATTTTTTTTGGAGCATCCTCACTATGAAATGCCCACGTTGCCGACGCGGCAATATGTTCAATAATAAAAATCCCTGGAACCTGAAGAAGGTTTTCGATATGCCGGAAACCTGTCCGGTTTGTGCACAGCGGTATGAAATTGAAGTGGGCTTCTGGTATGGAACAGGCTATGTGAGTTATGCTTTGTCTGTGGCTCTTTCTGTAGCTACCTTCGTAGCCTGGATCGTATTGATTGGCATGTCTGCCCATGATACGCGCTTCTTCTGGTGGCTGGGGATCAATATCTTTTTACTGGTCTTTTTGCAGCCCTGGCTGATGCGATTGAGCCGTGTTATCTATCTCTATTTCTTTGTGAAATACAATCCCAATTACGAGACCGAAGAGCCGGTGAACGAGCTCTGATCCCTTATTTATCTTTTTCTTCTTTACCACGCAGGATCTCCACCAGAAAATTGGTGCGGGTCACTTCTTCTATATCACTGAGCGCTACTTCAAGCGCTTTAGTGGAAAGGAATATTTCGATAAGAGATAACACCAGGCTCACCATAAAAGCAGCGATGCTGATTGCAAAGATCATGTAACTGGCTTCCTCCCAATGCCTGAAGATGCAGTACATACAAGCTACGCAGAAAAGAAAACTAAGCACGCCGAACAGTTGCATCGATCGGATCAACCTGATCCTTACACGTAGATTGCGGATCTGTTGTACGATATGTTTCTCAGCCGGGTCTTTACGATACTGCTCCCGGAGGTTACGGATCAGGCTTGCAAGCGCCAGGAAACGGTTGGTATAGGCCAGCATCAGCAGTGAGATAGCCGGGAAAAGCAGTGCAGGCGTGGTGATAGACAATTCCATGCGGTTGATTTACAACATAAATATACCCAAAAATAAAGCCCCGCAGATTAGCAGAGCTTTATCAATCCTATGAAGATGGGTTAGTAAGTACCCATTTATCAACGAAAATTTTCAGCTTTTATTTTGTCTAACCCGCGGGGGTAGCCGGTTACATCAATGGGTGGTGAAGTTCAGCGGAATGTTCAGCTTCACACTGAAGTTCCTTCCCATCCCAAAAACGCCCATCCTGCCGGTGACTTCATTTTCGGGAGCATACTTCAACCTGCTCAGGTGGCTCTGCCAGGCAATATCCCCAATATTATTGGCAGAAAAGAACAAACTGAACAACACTTTATTCTTACTCACCACATTGCCGCCAAAGCCGGCATTCAACAAAGTGTAGCCGGAAGTTTTGGTTTCGGTATTGTAACCAGTGAAGGGCTCATTCTGCGCGAAGGTATTGTCGAGTTCCGCTTTCACATACAGTTGACTGAAAGTTTTGGATTTGGGAAAGAGGTCCACTTTCACTTCATTGATCAGCCTCGCTGCAGGAATAAAGGGCAGGTTGTTGCTACCGTCCTGGCTTTCGCTGAGGGTACCGCGCACATAGGAGAAGGTATTTTCCAGGTGCAGCCAGTCCAGCGGATGCGGATGAATATCGATATTCATTTCTGCGCCATATAATGTTGCATTGTGCTGATCATACTGGAAGGCGAAAAGCTCATCTCCGTCGGCGATGATGAGTGAATCTCCGCCACCAATGGCCTGGAGCTTTCGCGAATAAATGAAATTCTGTACAGCATTGTAGAAGAGGTTAGCGGCCAGGCTTACATGTGGTGTGGCCAATTCAAGGCCACCGTCTACCTGGAAGCTGGTTTCAGATTTCAGGTTGCGCTGCCCATACTCATACCTGTTAGTTCCTTCGTGTGCGCCATTGCTGGCCAGCTCAGGAATGCTGGGTGCGCGGAAACCACGGGCCACATTGAATTTCAGGGTAAGTTCCTTTGTTGCCCGATAACTGAGGCCGAGGCTGCCTGAAACGTTATCGAATTTCCTTTTGAACTGCTCGAATTTGATACCCCCATCTTCTTCCATTTCTTTTGAATTCAGGGAACGGTGATCATAGCGCAGGCCCCCGCTAATTGTAAGTTTGTTGATCTGTTTTTGGATATAAACGAAGGCGCCGGCGTCAAAAAGATCGTACTCAGGAATGAGCGCTTCTTCTCCTTTATTCTGGTTGTTCTGCTGCATGCCATTCACTCCGATGGATGTTTTCCAGTGGTTCTTTTCAGCGAAATGATATTGCAGGTTGTAATTGATGGTCTTGAGATCGAAATACAATTCCTGTTCTTTGGGATCGAGTACATTTCCGAACTCTTCACGCTGGTTGCGCTGGAAGCCCAGGGTGAAAGTGAGTCGATCATCCCCCAGCCTGAAACTGTTATCGGCAGCCACTTTGAAATGCCTGATGCGCTGACGGGGAATGAAAGGGTCTGTGGAAGTGAAATCATCATGTGTTGCTTCTTCTTCCTCCACTGCACCATCGAGGTCAACAGGCTTGATAAAGCGGCCGGTTGCTGCGTTGCGCTCGCCTTCCACCAATCCTACATGCTGATCGAACATGCTCGCATATACATGCGCGTATCCCCATTGCCTGTTCAGTCCGAGATAACCGCCAAAGGCTTTTTCGTTGAATTTGGAATTGAACACGTAACCATCGTATTTGTTCTTGTAATCTGCTGCTGCTTTATATGAGCCATAGGCGCCCCAGATAAATCCATTCTGGTTACCGCCAAGATCAGCATGGAAGCCGCGCAGGCGGTTATTGCTTTGATAGTTGCTGAACAGGTTTCCCTTGATGGTACCTTCTGCTACAGGGACGATGGAAATGATATTCACCACACCTGCCAGGGCATCGCTGCCATACATGAGAGAAGCTGGTCCTTTGAGTATCTCTGCTTTACTCACATTGTATTCGTCGATCTCGATGCCATGCTCATCGCCCCATTGTTGTCCTTCCTGACGGATCCCATCATTCACGATCACTACCCTGTTGTATCCGAGGCCCCGGATGATAGGCTTGGAAACGGCCGGCCCTGTTGACACCTGAGATACGCCGGGTGTACGGCTCAATGCATCGATCAGGTTAGTGGATGCTGCACGGAAGAGTTCATCTTTCTTCACGATATTAACGGGCACGGGTGTGCGCTTCACGGAAGTAGCGGCAGATACGCCGGTAACAGTAACGGCTTCATTCTCCACATAGGAACGCGTGAGGGTGAAATCTTTCTGGGTTACGGCATTCAGGTCGATGGATTCGATCAGCGGCGCATAACCGGTGAAGCTTATTTCCACCAGGTGTTTGCCGCCGGGAATATTCCTGAAACTGTAAATGCCCTGTGCGTTGGTGGTGGCTCCTGTGCGGAGGTCCGGCAGATAAACAGAGGCGCCTGCCAGTGCTTCGCCTGTAACGATATCGGTGATTTTACCTGTGAGACTGGCCCTGTCTTTTACAGGAAAGGCTGCGGGTATATTATCCAGGTTTTGTGCAATGAGAGGTTGGGCGGCTATGCCGGCAATGAATACAATGATCGACAGAACAAATTTCATCTTCGTTCAGATTTTATAGAAATGCTATCGGTAAATAATTAAATACAGATCCGGGTTAACAGATCATGTCAAAATCGATTATACATGCGGGTTAGTGGATCAACCGATGGCAGGCGGCCCCCGAAGACTGAAATAGAAGACAGTTATGGAATGAAGGGAACTGTTAACGGCATCATTGAAGCTGACGAATTCAACAGGCGGCCCTGAGATAGTTAAAGGATCTCCGCTTGCAAAGGGAGATTCCGCTACGTTGTGGTCAGTATCACAATGAAAGCCGCTTTTTACAAATCCTGGTGAATTTGCTATATGATAATTGATATCATCCTCGTGATGAACTATCAGGTCGTGCAGGAGTTTCTTGGGAGTGATGCTGAGCGCAAACAAAAGCAGGAGCAGCGTGCTGATGCTGCGACCGAACCATTGTTTCCTGTCCCTCGAAAAAATTGCCACCATGTTGCAAATATAGAGCATTTGCTTTTAGCGGATCAAAAATTATTGAAGCTATGGATTACTTTCTGAGAATCACGGTGAAAAGTGAACCTTTGCCGGGCTCGCTTTCGCAGCTGATCTTACCATTGATCTCTTCAACGATACGTTTAACAATGCTTAGGCCAAGGCCATTGGAGTTTTCGCCGTCTGTGGGCCGGGAAGAGATCATGCTGTATTTGGAGAAGAGATGAGGCATTTCTTCCTTTTCGATCCCTACTCCTTCATCTCGTACTTTGATACTGATGGCATCCTGTTCTTCATTCACGCTCACCCATACATTTTTGCCGCGGGGTGTGTATTTGATGGCATTAGAAAGGAGGTTTTCGCAGATGCGGCTCACCAGGTGTTTATCGCTGAGGATGTACAATTCTTTTTCAGGAAGTTCAGCATGCAGACGGATCTCTTTCTTATCCGCCATCACTTTGAAATTATCGATCACATCTTCCGTGAGAATGGTGAGATCGAAATTCTCGATGCGCAGTTTGTGATTGCCGATATCTTTTTTCTCCACGTCGAGAATGCGGCTGATCAGTCCTTCACCATAATTGCTGGCCTGTATGATCTTGCTGAGGGCCCGCTGTTGCTCAGCTGATAAGCGTTCCGATTCATGCATCATCAGATTACCCCAGACCTGGATTGTAGCAAAAGGCGTATTGAGATCATGAGAAACGATGCTGATCAGTGAATTCTTTTCGAAGTTGAGCTCGGCCAGTTTATCGTTTTGCTGCAGGATCAACTGGTTGGTGGCCTGCAGGCGCCTGTTCGCATTTCGTTTGATGATAAATGCGATGGCTGTAAGGGCACCGATAATCCCAAATGCCACAGCCAGCAGGGTGATGCCCCTCGCTTTCAGCATTTCTTTTTCCACCTGTTCTTTCAGGATTTTGTTGGCGGCTTCTCTTTCTTTGGCATTGAACCTTTCCTGAAGTTCAGCAATGGTTTGATGGGTATCACCGTTTACGATAGCTGTGTCCAGTTCGTACCAGCTTTTGAGGTGATCGTAGGCGCTGTAATAATCCTCTTTATACTCGGAAAGCTTGGCCAGCATGGCATGGCTATCTGCTTCTTTGCTTTTGGACCCGAGTTTGCGCGCCAGTTCCATGGTCCTTTCTGCATAATAAGTTGCTGAATCGAACTGACGTTTTTCAGTAAAGAGATCGGCCAGGTTGAGCAGATCGATCCAGAGATCTCCTGCATTATTATTGAGCGTGTGCGTGTAGAGATTGCTGCGAAAGTAGGGCAACGCTTCATCATATTTTTTCTCCTTGAAGTTGAGACTGCCCAGGTTATTGTAGGTACTGGTTATGTCTACTGCATGTTCATATGGTTTCCCGATGCGCATGGCTTCGTTGAGCAGGATCCTGGCACTGTCGAATTGCTTCAACTGCATAAAGATCACGGCCAGGTTATTGTAGGTACTTACTACATTATATGTATCACCTTTGAAAGCGGAGAGCCTGGCAGCCTGCTGATAAAAGGATTTAGCCTGTTGGGGCTCTTTAATATTCGAATAAAGTATCGCGAGATCGCTGAGGGCGGAGATCTCATATTCAATGGAACTGAGTTTACGGGCAGCATCAAGCGATTCCAGGTAGAAATGGATGGCGGATTCGTAATTGCTCATCATTTCTTCATAGATCCCTTTGAGGCGGCTGCTGAGCACTTTCCCTTTATTGAAATGCAGTTTATGCGCTTCCTCTTCAATGAAAGCAGCGTAATAGCGGATAGAATCTTTCTTGTCTTCCGAGAAATCGAGACAACGGTCATAGATGCTTTTCAGGCGGGAAGTATCCACCTGTGTAAAGCCAGGCATACTGCCAATAAGGAGAGTGATGAGGAGCCAGGATCTCAAATGATAATTGGGTTGCTTACAGGAAAGATAAGGAATCTGATACCGTTTTGCGGTTGCCAGCAATTAAAATTCCATAAAACGAAAATGCATATCAGTCGATCAGCCGGTTCTTAAGTGCAAATTTTACCAGTCCAACCGTATTGTTCACGCCTAATTTAGCGATGAGGTTCTTCCGGTGGGTTTCCACGGTGCTAACGCTCAGGAATAATTTTTCTGCAATTTCGGAGTTGCTGAATTCCTTGCATATAAGGGTCAGTATCTCGATTTCGCGGCGGGAAAGAATTTCCTCTACCTTCTTGTCTTCGATGGTAATGGTATTACGGAAGTCCTGTTCCGTATCCAGGATATTGATCTCTTTGCTGAAGTATTTCTCTCCGGTGGAGATGGCTTTGAGAGCTTTCTTCAGTTCTTCCATGCTGGCATTCTTCAGGAGATAGCCCTGGATATCGTATTTCACCAACTTATGGATGTAACGGGTGCCTCTCATCAGCGTGAGGTAAAGCACTTTCAAACCGGGCTTGATGGCGCGGATCTGCTTGAGGAGATCCTCTTCCTCGATATCAGGCAGGTGTACGTCGAGCAGCAGCACGTCAATTTCCAGCTCAGGCAATTGTTTCAGCAAATGGCCTCCGTTCATGGCCGTACCAACAACCTGTATTCCTTCTTGTTTTCCGAGTAGCAGGGTCAGACCTTCAAGATATAATTCGTGGTCATCAGTGATAAAAACTTTCACCATAGGATGTAATCAATATGGGGCAATTTAAAACTATTTACCATATGAAAGTAAAAAGCCCTGAAAAGGGCTTAAAGATTATTCGTATTAATATGTTTTAAATATCTATCTCACTTTAAGCATCGACCTTACCTGCTGTATTGTGCCATTCTGAAAACGTGCATAATAAACACCTGCAGGCAGGCCCCTGCTTTCGAATGAAAGCGTGTAGGCGCCGGGGGTATAGACCTTATCTGTGAGAATTTTGGCAACGCGGCCGAGACTGTCCATCACCTGTACCATCGTATGACCGCCTTTGGTTTTGAAGGTAATGCTGGTAGTATCGGTGAACGGATTAGGATAATTAATGATAAGTTGATCGCCGGAATTCCGGATCACATCGTCAAGGCCGGTGGTGGTGCAGGCATTGTTGTAAGCAAGCGGAATGTTCTGGAAATTTTTCAGCATGATGGTTTGCAGGTCTGTTTCTTTCACACAGAACCATTGACTGAGCAGGGAAGCGTAAATGCTTCTGAAATCATATTGGAAAGGTACATTGTCGTTCACCGAAGTGCTGGTTGGAATATTGGGATTATTGCCTACGATGCCTGGGCGGACATTCTTGCCGAATACGAAAACAGGTGCGGCGGCTCCATGGTCTGTTCCAAAACTGCCATTGGACTTGATGCGTCTTCCAAACTCGGAGAAGGTCATTCCGATCACGCGATCATCCACTCCGAGACCTTTACAATCATCCATGAATGCTTTGATGGCGTTGGAAAGATTGCCAAGCAATGAAGCGTGCATTCCTGTGGTGGTATCTTTTTCTTCCACCTGGCCTCCATGCGTATCGAATCCGCCGGTGCTCACCATATAGATCCGTGTTTTCAATCCACCTTTTATGAGCCTTGCTACAATTTTCAATTGTTGAGCCAGGTCATTATTACCCGGGTAGCTACCCTGTGCCGGAACACGCCTTGCTGCTGCGCGGATAACAGTGGAGTATCTTTCCGTTTGCCCTGCAATAAGGCGGATATATTTCAGTTCCTTACCCCATGGGGTATCCGGAACGGGATCCTGAATGTCTTCGAGAAAATCATAAAAGCTATTGGGATCGCTGATATTCATGGCCATGTTCATAGTGGGCCCTTGTAAGGCCAGCGCCGCCACGGCGCCAATCTGAATGGCCAGCGGGTCCGGCATCTGCGTATTGGGGTACCCGTTAGGATAGTTGGGAAACTCATTGGCGAGATACCTGCCCGTCCAACCAGTAGTAAGCACCTGTTCTGAATCAGAGCCGCTCATCCAGATATCCGTGGCGCGGAAATGCGAGAAGTTGGGAGTTGGATAACCCACTGCCTGAACGATGGCCAGTTGACCTTCGTTGTAAAGGCTTTGCAGGCCGGCCATGGATGGATGCAAACCTGTTTTTACCACCCCGTTAAGGGTAAGAACTTTATTCTGGGGGATAGCGATATTCTTTCTTGCATTCTGGTAACCTGCATAGAACTCAACTGGTATCACCATATTCAATCCATCATTACCACCATTGAGCTGGATCAGTACCAGTACCTTATCTGTTTCGGTGGTAGCGAGTAAAGACCGGATCAAAGGCGAAGAGCCTGTATATGCTTTAACAGAAAAACCTTTGAAAAGACCGGGCAGTGTAATGGCTGCCGGCAAAGTTTGGGAAAAGAATTCTCTGCGTTTCATAGAAAATTGGTTGTTCCTGCCGGGCAGGCGGTTGGGTTAAGCTAATTGGTATTCAGCCAGGTTCATGAAATATTTGTACAATGCCTGAAGCCGGAGGTGAACTACTTCGTGCTTCACCATATTGGCAGGATCTGCTTTGTAGGCATTCCATGCATTGCTCCAGTAATAATCCTGGGTTTGGCCGGTAAGCAGGATGGCATTCTTGATGATGGTTTTGGAAGCATCGGATAAGGGTACCCGGTAGATTAAGCTCAACACATCATTGATCAGTACATCCGGGTTCACTGCATTGGGTAATGTGTTGGTGAACTCCACGGGATCGATCCTTAGTACCTGACCATTCCTCATATAGCCGGGGCCAATCAATACATCTGAGAAAATATTCCTTTTTGGCAATGTATCCGAATTGATCCAGGCTTCATGGAATTGCGGGATCTGGTAGTAGGCCGGCCACCCTGATACTCCGGGAGGATCGCCGGGATTCAGCTGCATTTCGGCTGATTGAAACCTTACAAAGTCCAGCAAGCCGTAATAAGCTTCATAGTCAGTTGCCGAAGGGAACTGCACATTGAATTCACGGCAGAGGCCAATGGTTAGATCAAGCGGGCTCTTGATCAGGCAACCCTGTGAAAGCACATCAAAAAAATGTTCACTTTTGAAAAGGCGTTCGAGCACTGGTTTCACTTCCCAGTTGCTGTTGCGGAACAGTTGAGCCAATGGTTTTATCACATTGGTTTCCGTATTGGCATCGATAGTATAGTAAACGAAATAACGGTAGAGTTTTCGCACCATGAATTCTGACACTTCCACATTCTTATTGAAGATCATGGTGAGGAGATCGTCCAGCTCAGCTTCACCTGCATTGGCGTCGCTACGGCCGGCGATGGTAGTGCCGCCATAGAAGGACGAAAAGGTTTTGCTGCCTGTATCATGGCGATTAATATCGAAGAAAACTTCATCGGTTTCTTCATTGATGCACCATCCGGTGAGCACACGTGCGGCAGTGATCACATCAGGTTCGGTATAGTTTGGGTTGTTTTCTTTTCCCAGTGTAAAGAGTTCCTGTAATTCACGGGCATAGTTCTCGTCAGGCGCCTCTTTTCGGCTAAGCATGCCATTGAGATAATTGAGCATGGCGAGATCGATAGTCACCCCTCGAACCAATTCCTTGAAATTGCCTGTGGCATAACGTCTCAACAACAGATAGTGACGATAAGCGTAGATACCCACTTTGTAAAATCCGGTCTCGGTTGCAAAATGATTATGCCAGAAGAGAGTCATCTTTTCACCAATATTCCTGTCCTGGTTGATCATGAGGGAGGCCCACCATGCTTTCCAGCTGATGATCCTGTTGTAGTTCGCCTGTCCGTCATTGGTATGCGTGTTCACCCAGGTAGACCCGATGGGGATGGCGCAATCAGGATCGGCAGGGTTGATATCTTCATTGGTATATCCTTTCACCGGAGGTGGGGGAACTGTGGCTGGTACGTTCAAAAGTGTGTCCACAGCGGCATCCATGGTCATGGCGGAGAAATAGTCAACATCAGTTTTTTTGGCCCCGAACATGGTCCTTTTGAGCAGGTGTACTACTTCATTGGTGGTCCAGGGACCCGTATAAGGGTTCAGACCTGTTGTGATCTGGCGGAGCCCGCCGAATGGCGAAGCGGCAGGAGCATTGGTTTTTGGTTTCAGGGCGAAGAATGACCTTCTATCCATACGGTTGTTTTTGGGGTAAGCAGTTAACGTTATTTATGCTCAAAAATGTTGCCATATGGTAGAAAAAGCTCAGCAACAAGTAAAAATTCACGGAAAATCGTAATAATACGGAGTGGTGCGAAAAGCGTGTTTCGACAGGGATTTTAAGGAATAAGGAGTTCGTGGGGATGTTGACGTGAGAAGAGGTGAGAGAAAAATTATATTCGAAAGAAATTGTAATTTAGAGTGATTAAATTTTCTCTTATGTATACATGGACAGACGAAGAAATTGCAAACTATCAGCGAATGATGGATTTAGCGGTAAGTCTGAGCGAGAGGAAATTAACTCGTGAAGAAGCTCTGCAGGGATTGATTAATGCAGGCATCCTTGACGAGAATGGTAACTACACAGAACCTTATAAAATCCTCGAACAGTACTCCGCTTCTAAATAGCGGATTATATGTATGATTTTAAATCGAACCTGGTGCTCGGTTTCCACGGTTGTGAAGCTGCAGTCCGGGATGAGTTATTAATGTACCCCGATAGAGTAAAGATCAGTAAGCAGCCATTCGACTGGCTGGGACATGGGCTATATTTCTGGGAAAATAATTATGAAAGGGCCTGGCAATGGGCACTGAGCAAACAAGCCCGCAACACTATACGTGAGCCCGCTGTTTTAGGTGCAGTGCTTCAGTTAGGTTATTGCTGCGATTTCCTGGAAAGCCAGTACATAGATTTATTGTCTAAGTATCACAAGGGCATGGTAAACTATTATCTATCGAGTGGAACACCTTTGCCTGTTAACAAAGACGCGAAGGGTGATCTACACAAGGATAAGCTGTTACGTTATCTGGATTGTGCTGCTATCGAATTTATGCACGATAATCTTAAGAGTCAAAATCCGGATACTACTTCTGTTGCGCTGCCCGGCTTTCCAGTTTTCGATTCGGTACGCGGCGCCTTTGTTGAAGGCGGGCCTGCCTTTGAGGGGTCCGGCATCTTTTCCAAAACACATATCCAAATCTGTATCAGAAATCTTAATTGCATACGTGGATTCTTTAAACCACAGAAACGGGGCAATCAAAAAGATTGTTTTTTGTCCAATCAACCGGATTAAATTTCCCGCACAAAAAAAGCCTCCGGCTTCACCGGAGGCTTACACTCATTTATTGCAATCGCTTAACCGATATTCTCAATAATCCCTGCAATCCCCTGTCCGCCGCCAACACAGGCAGTAACAATGCCATATTTCTTGCCCAATCGTTTCATATCATTCGTTATCTGGATAGTGAGCTTGGCGCCTGTACATCCCAAAGGATGTCCTAGCGCAATTGCGCCTCCATTGATGTTCACGATATCCGGATTGATGCCCAACTTACGGACCACGGCCAGCGCCTGAGAAGCGAAGGCTTCATTCAACTCCACCAGGTCTATCTGGCCTAGATTCATATTGGCCTGCTTCAACACTTTAGGAACTGCTTCCACCGGGCCGATACCCATGATACGGGGATGCACACCTGCTGAAGCACAGGCAACCAGTCGCGCAATAGGTTTCAATCCCAGCTGGTTCACCAGCCTTTCACTCATCACTACCACAAAAGCGGCTCCGTCGGAGGTTTGAGAAGAGTTACCGGCCGTTACGGTACCATTTGCAGCAAACACTGGCTTCAATTTACCTAATGCTTCCATACTTGTATCAGGACGTGGCCCTTCATCGGTATCCACAACATAGCTTTTTACAGCGCGCTTTCCTTTTTCGTTCACATACACCTGCTCAACATTGATGGGCAGGATGCCACTTTTGAAATAACCATTCCTGATAGCATTGATAGCTTTCTGATGGCTTTGGTAAGAGAAAGCATCCTGGTCTTCACGACTCACTTCATATTCTTTGGCCACAGCTTCTGCCGTCAGGCCCATACCCAGAAAATAATCAGGTTCATCTTTCGCGATGGCATAAGAAGGAACAGGTTTCCAACCGGATGTAGGCACCAGGCTCATACTTTCAGTTCCACCGGCAACAATACACTCGGCCATTCCTGTACGGATCTTGGCCGTAGCAATGGCGATGGTTTCCAGGCCGGATGCACAATATCGGTTCACTGTCATGCCCGGCACTTCAATGCCCAATGCTTTGGCGGCAATCAAACGCCCCACCTGCAATCCCTGCTCCGCTTCGGGAACCGCATTGCCCACAATCACATCATCCACCATTTTAGGCTCCAGTCCAGGCACAGAAGCTACCAGCGATTTGATCACTTCAGTGGCCAGATCATCCGGACGATAAAAACGGAATACCCCCCGTTTGGATTTACCAACCGCAGTACGATAGCCTGCTACGATATATGCTTCCTGCATAAAATATGTTTAAATGATTCATTAGTTGTTTATGCAACCTTCTGTATCAAAGTTAATGATCCATTTTCTTCCCGCCAAATAGCTGTCCATTAAAGTTGCATTATCTTCGCACCCCAATATGTACCAGTTAATTCGCAAATTACTATTCCTTTTCGATGCTGAAAGTGTGCATTATTTTGCCATGAACACCTTCAAACTTGGGTGTCGCATCGGCTTCATCCGCAAAATGCTGACAGCCTCTTTCAAACCCGCATCTGCAAACCCTGCCACTGTATTTGGACTTCATTTCCCCAACCGTATCGGCCTCGCCGCGGGATTCGACAAGAACGCGCTCTTCCTCAGTGAACTGGAAGTGATGGGCTTCGGCTATGTGGAGATCGGCACCGTTACGCCACTGCCGCAAGCCGGCAACGATAAACCCAGGCTTTTTCGTTTACCGAAAGACAAGGCACTGATCAACCGCATGGGCTTCAACAACGATGGCGTAAAAGTAGTTACTGCAAGATTGAAAAAATGGAAAGAGCAACATGCTTCTTCTCCCCTGATCATCGGGGGCAATATCGGTAAGAACAAAGTAACGCCCAATGAAGATGCCTGGAAGGATTACGAGATCTGCTTCAGGGAACTTTATGATGTTGTGGATTATTTTGTGGTGAACGTGAGCTCGCCCAATACACCGGGCCTGCGTGCTTTGCAGGAAAAAGATTCTTTGCACAAGATCCTTTCGCATTTGCAGACCATCAATCACCAGCTTACGCCATCCGGCGCTGAGGCCAAACCGTTATTACTGAAGATTGCCCCGGACCTGACCGTTGAACAGATCGATGATGTGGTAGACCTTGCGCTTGAGATCCAACTGGACGGACTGGTAGCTGCCAATACCACTATCAGTCGGGATAACCTGCAAACACCCGCCAGCACCCTGGAAGCCATCGGCGCCGGCGGTCTCAGTGGAAAGCCCCTGCTGACTCGTTCTACGGAAGTGGTACGCTATATTTGTGAGAAGACGGGCGGAAAGATCCCCGTGATTGGATCAGGTGGTATCTTCACCGGCGAAGATGCAGCCGCCAAAGCCGCTGCAGGCGCAGTGATGGTGCAGATCTGGACCGGCTTCATCTATGAAGGTCCCGCTATCGTGAAAAAGATCAGCAGCAAATGGAAAGCATAGATCAACTGTAACAATCAGCAGCCAACCACTACTAATTTACTTTCAGTTCTTAAAACTTTGATCCGCTCATGGAGCAGTTATTTACGATCGACGCACTGATCAGTTTATTAACACTTACTACACTTGAAGTTGTGCTTGGTATCGACAACGTGATATTTGTGTCGATACTGATGGGACGGATGAGCAAGGACCAACAGCTCAAAGCCCGCCGTATCTGGATGTTTGCCGGCATCACAGTTCGTATCCTTTTACTGATGGCCATCGGTTGGCTGGTGAAGAACGGTAACTCGGAATTGTTTGGTTTCGATATCAGAGGTACGCATGTGGCATTCAACCTGCGCAACTGTATCATGTTTGTGGGTGGTCTTTTCCTGCTATATAAAACAGTGAAAGAGATCCACCACAAGCTGGAGGGCGATGAAGAATCGCTCAATCCCAAGAATAACAAGCCGGCTTCTTTCGGTTCATTGATCGCGCAGATCATTGTGATCGATATGGTGTTCTCGTTCGACAGTATCATTACGGCAGTGGGCCTTGCGCGCATTGTTCCGGTGATGATCATTGCAGTGATCATCGCGATGATCATCATGTTCTTCTTTGCAGACAAGATCAGCAATTTCATCCATCAGCATCCCACACTGAAAATGCTGGCGCTTGCCTTCCTGCTGATGGTTGGCTTTAGTCTTTTCTTTGAAGGCCTGGAACCTGTACACCATAGCCATATCGATAAAGGATATATCTACTTTGCGATGGCATTTTCCTTTGGTGTGGAGTTACTCAATATGTGGATGCGCAAGCGCGAGAAGAAAAAGAAACCGGTGGAGCTGCGCGAACCAAAGTTGAAAGAGAACAGTCCGGCAGGAACGAATGCAAGCAGGCAACATTGATCAGATAATTATTCAGGATAGAAGCGGGGCTTATGGCTCCGCTTTTTTGTTGGGGCATGGTAATTAATCAGAGTGTTGCTGATTAATCAGAGGGCGGCTGATTAATTAGAGGGCGGCCAATCGCTCGCCTCTGGCGAGTGATTTCTATTTGATCGCCTCCGGCGATCCTTCGCCAGAGGCGAAGAAATACAAGTCACTCGCCAGAGGCGAGCGACTGGCAACTGCGAAATTATTGGATACAAAGTAATGTAGCAGCCACCACGCCCGCTGTTTCAGCGCGTAAGCGGGTATCCCCCAACGTTACAGGAGTGAACTTATGGTCCAGCGCCAGCTTGATCTCAAGCGGAGTGAAATCCCCTTCCGGACCGATCAGAATAAACTGTGAAGATTGATTGAAGTCGACGGCCGATGCAAGGGATGTCTTCTGAGTTTCCCCGCAATGCGCAATGAATCTCTGTGCCGCCAGCACTGTATCTTCCAGGCGGAAGAGCTGTTCATAGTGAACAGGCTGATGCAGTACAGGCAACCAGGATTGCTGACTTTGCAGCATCGCGCTGATGAGGATATTATCGAACCTTTCTTTTTTGAAATGCTGTTTTTCTGTTCGGTCGCAGATCAATGGAATGATCTCGGTTACACCGATCTCTGTTGCTTTCTCCATGAACCATTCAAACCGGCTGGCATTCTTCAAGAGGGAAATTGCGATACTGATCTTTCTTGCGGGAGCCGGACTAACGGTGGTGCTTAACGCTTTTACGATACATTTCTTCTTATGTGCTTCAGCGATGATCACCAGGTGGAGATTGCCTTTGCCGTCTGCCAGTTGAAGATGCTCGCCATTATCCATACGAAGCACCTGTACAATATGCTTTGAAGTTTCCTCCGGCAATTGCACCAGTTCGTTCACTGTTACAGGTTCTGCGTAAAAGAAGATTGGCAAACTCATAGGAGCAGCAACTTAAAAGGGAGAATCATCATCATCTCCGAAAGGCATATCATTCATTTTACTACCGGCCTGGATATAAAGTTTGGCTCCGCCGCCATCCTGGCCTTGTGCGCCGCCACCGCCGCCATCAGTAGGTACAGGCCTCCAGCTACCACCACCACCTCCGAGGCCACCGAAATCGTCTTCCTCCATTTCCACGAACTTCTGAATATGAAGCTGGGCGCGGAGTTTGATTGTTTCGAGCGAACCGTTACGGTGCTTCGCGATACGTACGTGCGTTTCACCTTTATTGCTCTCTCCCATTTCATTGGAAGTGATATCGTAGTACTCAGGACGATAAATGAACATTACCATGTCCGCATCCTGCTCGATGGCGCCCGATTCACGAAGATCACTCAACTGTGGCATCTTGTTTCCTTCCTTTCTGGTTTCCACCGCACGGCTTAACTGGGACAGTGCAATGATCGGGATCATGAGCTCCTTCGCCAGAGTTTTCAGGTTCCGGGAGATGGTGCTGATCTCCTGTTCACGGTTCACGTTCTTACCACCGCCACCACTCATGAGCTGGAGGTAGTCGATGATGATCATACCGATATTGTGTTTGTTCTTGAGACGGCGGGCTTTGGCTCGCAGCTCAAATACGTTGAGGGCCGCTGTATCGTCGATGTAAATGGGCGCCTGCGCCAGTTTCTGGATACCCTTGGCATAGAGCTGTTTCATTTCATGCTCTTCCATTTTACCACGGGAAATCTTTTCGAGCCAGATCTCACTTTCGGCAGAGAGGATACGTTGTACCAGCTGTGCCGAGCTCATCTCAAGGCTGAAGAAGGCGACAGGGATCTGCTTGCTGCTGAGCGCCGCATTACGGACAAGGTTAAGCGCGAAAGCGGTTTTACCAACCGCAGGACGGGCGGCGAGGATGATCAGGTCCGAAGGTTGCCAGCCGTAGGTTACTTTGTCCAGTGAAGGAAATCCACTGGGCACACCTGTGATATCTTCCGTACGGTGACGCATATCTTCTATACGCTGCACGGTTTTCACCAATACAGAGTCGATACTGTCGAAATTCTTACGAAGGTGATTGTTGGTGATCTCGAAGAGCTTGCTCTCTGCTTCATCCAGGAGATCGAAAACATCCGTACTGTCTTCATAGCTGTCGCTGATGATCTCTCCGCTGATGCGGATCAGCTCACGCTGGATGAATTTCTGGAGGATGATACGGGAGTGCGCTTCAATATTGGCGGAGGAAACTACGGCATTGGTAAGACGGGTAACGTAATACGGTCCGCCAACCATTTCCAGTTCCACTTTGCTTTTCAGCTCTTCTACCACAGTGAGGATATCGATAGGCTGGTTCTTTTGCTGGAGGCTTTGCATGGCCCGGTAGATACGCTGGTTGGCATCCAGGTAAAAGCACTCAGGTTTGAGGATCTCAATAACGGTATCGAAAGCGCTTTTTTCCAGCATAATGGCGCCAAGGACAGCTTCTTCAAGGTCTTTGGCCTGCGGGGGTACTTTGCCATATACCATCGTGCTCAGGTCCAGGGAACCTTTGCGCCGATTGTTCTTTCGGTCTTTATTAAGGTTTGTCAAGTCCATTCAAGAGGGTCAATAATAAGTTAAACACATTGGTTAGAGCAGCCGTTTCGGGCAGTTTTTCCAGGTATAGGGCGTAAAAAGGGCGTCACATTAATTGGGGTGACCAACCAATGACTTGCGGGTTAGTTTCCAGCCTTGTTGTTACGAAAATGTTACTACAGGGTTATCGCAATGTTACCGCGTCAGTCAGGAGGGCGAATATAAACCCCTCCATCGTCCCGAAAAAAATTTTTTCCGATCTATATTTCATCACCCGCAATCCACCTGTATACCCACAGGATTTGATGGGTTATCCACACCGATGCTGGACCTATCCCCAATTTACAAAAGTTTGGCACCCGTTCCCAAAAGAAATTCACACAGCCTGTGCGAAAGAAAAAGGGCCCTGAAATTTGGTAAAAACATGCAATAATCAAGATGTAGCAGGGGGTTGTTTTAGCAGGTTTCCGGCTATAAAAAAACCCGATGCAGTGCGGGTTTGCGGACTGCTGCAGAGCTGAAAGCGGTACCGCGAAAGTATTTGTAATAAAAAACGTCAAACAACCATAGGAAATCTCTGTTATTAAACCGAAATTAGCATCAGGCAAAAGCCAGTTTTATGCGGGTGTATCAATTGAAACATTATGAAGTATTACTGAACGACAGTCAGTCGAAAGAGCTGGCCCTGCTGGACCATCACGAACAACTCTGCCGTCGTATTCTCGCATCCGATGCCATTGCCAAAAACAATCTCATTGAAATAGCACGGATCACATCCTTTCCTAAAATGCTTTACAAACCTGTAAAACTGGAAAGACTGATGAACATGCGCAGATTACCCCCCTTCCATTTTCTTATTTTCAGAAATTGATTTTTACAGCCCGCCCGCATGAAATTTCTTCCGGCGCTCCTATTTCTGTTCCCCAATAAATTATTTTAGCCTTCATTTGCAATATCGATCGCGTCCGCGCGACTAACCTTACTAAATAATCAAAGATTTGTATGAAACAATTCATCGCCATTGCAGCAGTATTGATCACGGGAGCTGCCTCTGCCCAAACCATTTCCCGTAAAGCCGAATTCAAGAAAGGCCAGCAGATCGAATCCACCAGTTCCATGAAAATGGTGATGACCATGGAAATGATGGGCCAGTCCATGGATATGGTGAACAATTATAAATTCACCAGTAAAGTAGGCGTAACCGATGTTACCGCTACAGAAAACAAACTCAATACTATCCTTACACGCGTGGTGATGGACATGCAGGCAGGCCCCCAGACCATGAGCTATGATTCGGATAAGAAAGAAGATGCAGACAGCGAGTTCGGCAAAGCATTCAGCGGAAAACTCAGTACTCCTGTAAATATTACAACAGACAAAAAAGGAATGATCACTGCCAGTGATGAAAAAGCGGACCCTGCCAGCGATATCATGAACGATATGGGCGGCGGTATGGGTGAAAGCATGAGCAAGGTGGGAACCAGCCTGGAGATCATCGCCAATATCCCTGCAGGCAAGACCTTCAAAACAGGAGATACCTGGATTGACAGCCTCACAGATCCAAAGACCAATGCCAAATACGTACTCAACTACAGAGTGGTTTCCATCCAGGGAGCCGATGCTACTGTTTCCTTCGGCGGAACTGTTGGCCGCAGCGGCGAAATGCAGCAGGGTGGCATGACAATGAACATGGACCTGAAAGGGCTCCTCAAGGGCGAATACACTATGGAGACTGCTTCAGGACTTATTAAGGCGAAAAAACTCAACCTGGAAGGCGAGGGTAAACTGGAAACGATGGGACAGGAAATCCCTTTCAAGATCAAGATAGACTCAGACGCATTGGTGAACCATCAATAATCCGGCTCAGCTTTCAGAAGACAATATTTTATCCAACATTTTTTCCATGGCGGACAATTGAAGTTCCGATTCATGATCAATCAGCGGCTGGTTTCCGGCCGCTTTTTGTTGTGTGGCATACCAGAGGATCACCATCGCAACATAGTCCTGCATATCCTTACCTGCAAAATTGGTCTTGAACTCGACGATCTTGTCGTTGATCAATTTCAAAGTCTTTCTGACCACTTCCTCATCAACAGGGGATATACGTATCCGATAGGTTCTGTCGCCTATCACAACATTTATTGGAATTAATTCTTCCATTGCTTGCAAATTTGAAATAGGTGCTCTATATTTATCCACACGGTATTCACAACGGACGTTTTCATGTATTAAGGACCAACTTTGGATCGTTTTGGATGGTTAAGGCAAAGACAATTGGATCCCGTATTCTATGATTTCAAATCCCAAAACCAAACGACCTACCATGTTAGCAAAAGTCAAATCTTCCATTTTCATCGACGTCCTTACGTTCGAGTTAGTAGCTCCCATCCGTTCCAGCCTCCGGGCCATCCTCAGAGATGAAAAAGGCGCAGAATGCAGCCGAATGGAGGCCAATGTTCCCAAGGGCGATAACACTGTAACCTGGAAAGGCCTCAACGACCTGCCTTATGGCGTATACACACTTGAACTATCCCAGGGCGAGGACGAACAAAAAATGCGCCTGGTAAAACGGGTATAAACAATCGGTCAGTCTCCCAACATGGCAATACACCGGTCGATCTCCCGGATGTAGAGGTTCAGCTTTTTCTCCAATTCTTTCCTGTCAGTTACTTCAACCTGACCGGCCGTCATCTTCAATGCCGCTACCTTATTCTCCAGCTCAGAGATCTGCGATACATGCAGCTCCTCCTTCCCTTTCAGATCCTGAAGCTCCTTTTGCAACCGGACATTCTCCCGCTGCATAGCCTGGTACTGTTGCACCACAAGCTGCAATTTTTCATTGAACCGTTTCAATGACTCTGTCTGCGACATGGGATAAATTTTTAAACTATTTCCGGATCTCGGCTTTCAGGTCTTTTTCAAGGGCGTCCATGATCTTGTTCATCATGCCATCGATCTCCTTGTCCGTTAATGTTTTTTCTTCATCCAGGAAAGTAAAGCTGATGGCGAGTGATTTCTTATCGGAACCGATCTTTTCACTTTCGAAAACATCGAATAACTGTATGCGCTGGAGCTTGTCGAGCTTCGCTTTCTTTACAGCATTCTCCACTTCGGCATAAGCCAGGGCCTTTGGAACGATCATAGCCAGGTCCCTGTACACCGGCAACTGTTTGGCCAGTTCTTTTACTTTCAGGTCCTGCTTAGCCATGAACTTCAGCATTTGCTCCCAGTCGAAGTCTGCATAGAAAACGGCTTGTTTGATATCGAAACGTTTCAATTCAGTATTGCTCACCATTCCCAGTTCTGCGATCACATCCTGCCCGATCAGCACCTGCAGGGCATTCACCAGTTTTCCTTTTGCAGCAGTATTGTCTTCCGCCGCTTTCCAGTTCACCTTGCTTATTCCGCAGAGTTGCAATATCCTTGCCACGATACCCTTCAGGTGATAGAGGTCTGCAGCCACAGCTTTGGATTTCCAGCTTTGCTCTTCCACATTACCGGTAATGTACACACAAAGATGTTCATGTTCTTCATACTTGCCGGAGCCGGATGTGGAATAGGTTTTACCAAACTCGAAGAACCGGAGGTCCTGGTTCTTCCGGTTGAGATTGTGCAGAATGGCTTCCAGCCCGGTTTCCAGCATGGAGGGGCGCATGATATTGTGTACAGCACTCAGATTATTGAGGAGCTTCACTGCATTGCCGAGGTCCGCTTCATCGAAGTAAGCGGCATTGGTGATGGAGTTGGTGAAGATCTCGTTGAACCCAACTGATGCGAGATAGTTGGATGCTTTTTCTTTATAGAGATATTTATAGCGGTCGGCTTCCACTGAAGGAGAAAGTGTAATAGCGGCAGGGATCTCGATATTATCCAGTCCGTCTATCCTCATGATCTCTTCCACCACATCGGCCTGAAGGGTGATATCAGGTTTCCAGTATGGCGCCGCGATCCAGAGATCGTCCATTCCTTCCTTTATCACTTCAAAGCCAAGGCTGGCCAGTATTTTCTTCACGGAATCGAAATGATAGCTTTTACCACTCAGCTTGCGGAGGAAATGGTATTTCAATTGCACCGCTGCTTTCTCCTTCGGTTGTGGATAGAGGTCAACCAGCTCAGAGCTGATCTCTCCTCCTGCCAGCTCCCTGATCAGGAGTGCAGCGCGTTTGAGCGCATTCACGGTATTGCTGATATCGATATTCTTTTCGAAACGCACAGCAGCATCTGTTCTCAAACCATGACGAAAAGATGTTTTGCGGATATCCGATGGGTTGAACCAGGCGCTCTCCAGGAAGATATTGGTAGTGGTTTCTTTCACACCACTTTTGATACCACCGAATACGCCGGCGATACACATTCCTTCACCTGCACCATTGCAGATCATCAGGTCTTCAGCGCTCAGTTTCCTTTCTTTCTCGTCCAGTGTAATAAAGGGAGTTCCTTCCGGAAGGTTCTTTACGATCACCTTATTGCCTGTGATGGCAACTGCATCGAAAGCATGCAATGGCTGACCTGTTTCGTGCAGTACAAAATTGGTGATGTCTACAATATTATTGATGGGTCGAAGACCAACAGCGCGCAGTTTATCCTGCAACCACTGAGGGCTTTCCTTCACAGTGATATTTGAGATCGATACACCGCTGTATCGCTGGCAGGCTTCATTGTTTTCGATCTCCACAGTAATGGGAAGACTGGTGTTATCAGCCTTGAAAGCGTTCACAGACGGGGATTTCACGCGAAAATCCTTTTTATCGTGATGGCTCATATAAGCACATACATCACGTGCAACACCAATATGGCTCATCGCATCCATATGGTTGGGTGTGATGCCTATCTCATAGATCCAGTCTGTATACAGCTGGAAATAGTTGGCGGCAGGCATACCGGTTTTGGCATCCGCAGGAAGCACCAGGATGCCGGCGTGGTTATCACTCAACCCGATCTCATCTTCTGCGCAGATCATTCCATGACTTTCCACCCCGCGGATCTTTGCCACTTTCATGGTGATGGGATCATGACCTGTCGGATAGATGGTAGCACCAACGGGAGCCACTATCACTTTCTGACCGGCAGCAACATTCGGTGCACCACAAACGATCTGAAGCGGTTCCCCACTTCCGGTATTTACAGTGGTAACAGATAATTTATCGGCATTGGGATGTTTTTCGCATGTAAGCACTTCACCAATTACCAGGCCCTGCAACCCTCCTTTCAGGCTTTCATATTTTTCAAGGCTTTCCACTTCCAGTCCAACAGAAGTCAGGATCTTGCTCAATCTTTCAGGTTCAATAGTTGCCGGCAGGTATTCGTGTAACCAGTTATAAGAAATTGTCATCCGTGAATTGATATATTGTGATTAACTCCAATAGGCTTCCCCGCAAAGGTAATGTTTGGCGGTTGAAGTTCCTTGAGGGGCTTAGAGCAAACTCCATCCAATGGCAGTGTTCACTGCGTTCCTGATGGCGCCGATTGCAGCATTGAGCGCTTTTTCCACCATCAGGATTCCCAGCCCTTCCACTGCGGTTAATACTGCCCGGTACGAGTTCCGCTGGATCTGGATATGGAGCAGCGCTTCTTCGCGGGTGATCTTTCCCTGCAGTTTCAGTTTGGCGATCATCGCCAGGTTTTGAGCAAAAGCCTTACTTTCCTTTTCAACATAGGGCTTGACTTCTTTCCAGTAATCGTTGAGAATGGGTCTGGCTGCATTGAGCATGTCTTTGACCAGGTTGGAAATATTGAGGTTCATGGTTGGTTGATGTATAGGGATGAATGTATAAGGTTACTGTGCGGCAGCCCTGCTTTTGAGCGCCATCACAAATTTGAACATGGCAGTGTACTGACTCTCGAATGCGCTTTTGAGCAGGCGCACATCATGGGGAGCCAGGAGGCCATCCGGTTTTTGCTTGTGCAGGGAATCCATGAGCAGGATATTTTCGTCCAGCAGATCCAGCATGGTGATCATGGGCCGGTTCTTTTCGACGGCGCTGTTGCGGATCCGGAGCGTTCGGGAGCTGGTCATGAGCCCCTGATAGAAGGCTTGCTGGTTTTGGTATTTCAGCTCCGGGGCCGAAGGTGTTGTTTCGTACCTGACAAAAAAAGCGGTGGTGGACTGCTGCATTTCAGACAGCACATTGTCCGTTACCTGGTCATAGGTGGACAAAAGCGTGATCTTGCAGGCGGTGAACAGTATCAAAGTGGCCGCCAGCAATGCTATACTACGTTTGGTAAGAGCGGGGAATCTCATAAAGGACAGGCATTAGTGTACCGCAAAATTAATGGGAATAGGGCTGCGGCGCGCCGGGCCGGCTAACAATTATTGCCCTTCTAATGTTCAGTTCCGGGAATCATTCCGTAATTTCCTTACTTTCGCACATTAGCCTCACGTATGGAGAAATTACTATACATATCGGGGTCATATAATATGGTAGAACTAATAAAACATTCTAAACAAAATGGATGCATTAACCTATATAATTGGAGGAGTCTCGCTAGCTGTAGGTATTGTAGCGGGTAAATTCATCTTCGCCAAGAACACTCAGAAGCAAATAGAAGATGCTGAATCACAAGCAAAGAAGATCCTCGCAGACGCCCAGACCAACTCGGAGAACCTGAAAAAAGAAAGACTGCTCGAAGCCAAGGAGAAATTTGTACAACTGAAAGCAGAACACGATAAAGAGGTACTTGAAAGGAACAAGAAGATCAACGAAGCAGAAGGAAGGATCAGGCAGAAAGAGCAGAGCATCAATCAGAAAGTAGAACAGACAGAGAAGCAGATCAAGGAAAACGACGCTATAAAAGATAATCTGAACCGCCAGATCGAAGTTGTTAACCTGAAGAGGACAGAACTTGAAAAGCACCAGGAAGAACATATCCGCAGACTTGAAAAGATCGCAGGACTCACCGCCGATGAAGCAAAATCACAATTGGTAGAGAGCCTCAGACAGGAAGCACATACGCAGGCCCTGGCTTTGCAGCAGGAGATTATTGACGATGCCAAGCAGAAAGCCAACAAGGAGGCCCGCAAGATCATCATCCAATCCATTCAACGTACAGCAGCAGAACAGGCTATCGAAAACTCCATTACTGTTTTCAACCTGGAAAGTGATGAAATAAAAGGTCAGATCATCGGTCGCGAAGGACGTAATATCCGCGCCATCGAAGCCGCTACAGGCGTGGACCTGATTGTTGACGACACCCCGGAAGCGATCATTCTTTCTTCCTTCGACCCGCTTCGCCGCGAAATTGCACGCCTCAGCCTTCAGCGCCTGGTAGCCGACGGCCGTATCCACCCGGCCCGTATCGAAGAAGTGGTTGAGAAAACCCGTCGCCAGATCGAAGAACAGGTAATGGAGATCGGCGAACGTACCGTGATCGAGCTGGGTATTCACGGATTACACAAGGAACTGGTCAGATTGGTTGGTAAGATGCGTTTCCGTTCTTCCTATGGCCAGAACCTGCTGATGCACAGCCGCGAGGTGGCCAATCTTTGCGGAATCATGGCTGCAGAACTTGGTCTCAATCCCAAGCTTGCCAAACGCGCAGGCCTCCTGCACGATATTGGCAAAGTCCCTGATGAAGAAACCGAATTAAGCCACGCCCTCCTCGGAGCCAAGCTGGCAGAGAAATACGGTGAAAATCCGGCAGTAGTGAACGCCATCGGCGCCCACCACGATGAAATGGAAATGGCTTATGTGATCGCGCCCATCATCCAGGCCTGTGACGCCATCAGCGGCGCAAGACCAGGGGCACGACGCGAGATCATGCAACAATACCTGCAACGTATCAAGGAACTGGAAGCGCTCGCGATGGCTTACCAGGGTGTGGAGAAAGCCTACGCCATCCAGGCCGGCCGTGAGCTCCGCGTGATCGTTGAAGCAGAAAAAGTAAGCGATGCCGATTCTGATAAACTCTCTTTCGAGATCGCTCAGAAGATCATGACAGAAATGACCTACCCTGGTCAGATCAAAGTGACCGTGATCAGGGAAAAGAGAGCCGTGAATGTAGCCAGATAAGAAAAAGATTTAAACAATAATTTATATAACAACGGGTTGATACAGAGGTAGAACCGAAGCCGTAGCGCAGTGTGGCCGGAATTAATTCAGAAGAAAAAGCAGAATATAGATCGAATTACGGTTTTTCTCATTACCTTTGCCTCCCTTAAATTTAGAAGTCATGAACGCAGCAGTTCAATTTGTACACGAACAGTTGACCGGAAAGAAAGAATTCCCGAAATTCAAAGCAGGTGATAATATCACTGTTAACTATAAGATCATTGAAGGTGGTAAAGAGCGTATCCAGAGCTTCCGTGGTGATGTGATCAAACGCCAGGGCACTGCTCAAACTGCAACTTTTACCGTACGCAAGATCTCCGATGGTGTAGGTGTAGAAAGAACTTTCCCTATCTACTCTCCCAATATTGATTCTATCGACCTGAACAAAACTGGTCGTGTTCGTCGTGCTAAACTGTACTTCCTCCGTGAGCGTAGCGGTAAGAGTGCGAGGATCAAGGAAAAACGCGTTCTCACTGGCGCTGCTGCGAAAGCATAGTTCCAATAATTCAGCTTATTTTAAATATGGTGGAGCCTGCCCGTTGTGGCAGGTTCTTTTTTTTATTCCTCTGTTGTTTTTGTTAGCAACAGGGGATGGTCTGTGCCGGCTGTAAAACATAACGGCGCAGGAGGATGTTTATTGGGCTATTGTATTGTTGGATTGGGCTTAGGGAATTCTATTGAACTTCTTCGCTTATGTTTTGAAGGCCGGCACAGACCATCCCACCTGCTGCATGAATCCCCGGGCGGTGTAACAGAAATCCCCTGCAGTCAAAGGCATCCTAAACATATTTACATCATCTATTTTTGGAACAGGCTCATGCACCATGGCAAGCCAGTTCAACCGGATTTTCCTTGATTTAAAAAGAAGGATGGGGAAAAGTGCATCATTCCCGAGTTATTGCAATCAGGGCAGAACTGTATAAATCTGCACCAGCTTACCTTTCAGTCTCAAATATTCCAACAATTTAATAAGGAATATTGCGGAGGAGCTTCATTATACTGCCCCCTTGCAGGGTGGGAAGCCGTGATTGGGGGAATAGGTAAGCAGAGCTCTGGAAACATAAGCGAAGAAGCCCGGTTCAGCACCAAAGCCCAATCCATTCCACAAAAGCCCAACTAAGATTCTCCCGCGCTGGTTTGTTTTCCAGCCCTGCTTACCTATTCCCCCAATCACGGCTCCGGGTATTTTTTTCCATTTTGCTTAAGTAAAAGCTGTAATTTCGTAGTTCAAATCACTTAAATAGTTTATCATGTTATTAAATGCCAATTTGTTGCTGATTTCAATGCCGGGTGGTACTGAGTGGATCCTGATCATTTTAGCGGTATTGATCCTGTTTGGCGGTCGTAAAATCCCTGAGTTCATGCGTGGTATCGGTAAGGGTATCCGTGAGTTCAACGATGCCAAGAACAACGTGAAGAAAGAGATCGAGGAAGGCATGAATGAAAAGGATAAGAAAGCAACCTCTGCTCAATAATTTCTGAACGTCACTCCTATTTCCGGTTGATCCTTTAACCGTTTTGTGCTCAAAACCGGTGGTTTCGCTTGTTTACGTATACTTCGATACAACAATATCATACTGATCTGCTGAATGGTTCTGTCACCTGTACAGAGGCCGTTCAGCATTTTTTATTGGCTATAGAATCACGTCGTCACCTCAATGCCTACACGCAGGTTTTTGCTGAAGAGGCACTGGGGAAAGCTGCCGCGCTTGACCAATCCCGTAAGGAAGGCAAGCCTTTAGGCAAATTACATGGCGTGGTAATCTCCATCAAAGATGTAATCAGTTACAAACAGCATGCAGTGTCTGCTGGCTCTAAGATCCTGCAGAACTTCAATGCCGTTTACAGCGCCACTGCAGTAGAGCGGCTTCTCGCGGAAGACGCCATTATTATTGGTGTTACTAATTGCGATGAGTTTGCCATGGGCTCTACCAATGAGAACTCTGCTTATGGCAAAGTATTGAACGCACTGGACGAAAGCCGCGTTCCCGGTGGTTCTTCCGGCGGCTCAGCCGTTGCCGTTCAGGCAGGGCTCTGTATGGCCAGCCTCGGCAGCGATACAGGAGGTTCGGTAAGACAACCTGCAGATTTCTGCGGGGTGGTTGGACTGAAACCCTCTTACGGAAGGGTGAGCCGGTACGGACTGATCGCTTATGCGAGCAGCTTTGATCAGATCGGTATTTTTGGCCAGAACGTACCCGATGTGGCGGCAGTCCTGGAAGTGATTGCCGGAGCCGATGATTTCGACTCCACAGCTACTGAAGAAGCCATTCCTCCCGCTGCTTCCATTACGGATGAAGCAGCCCCCAAACCCTTGCGGATCGCATATTTCAGGGAAGCCCTGGAAAGTCCTGCACTGGATCCCGAGATCAAAGAGAATATCCTCAGCCTCATAGAGAAACTCAAAACAGATGGCCACACCGTGAGCCCCGTTGACTTCGAGTATCTCGACTATATCGTTCCGGCCTATTATGTGCTCACCACCGCCGAAGCCAGCTCCAATCTGAGCCGTTTTGATGGGGTGAAGTACGGTTTCAGGGCCAATGTGGATAAAAAACAAGATTTAATTGAATTTTATAAAGCCAGTCGCTCTGACGGTTTTGGCTGGGAAGTAAAGCGTAGAATCATGCTGGGAACCTTCGTTCTCAGTGCGGGATACTACGATGCCTACTTTACGAAGGCCCAGCAGGTACGTCAACTATTGGTCAACAAAACAAATCTGGTATTCAACCAGTTCGACGCCCTCATTCTCCCCACGGCTCCATCCACCGCCTTTAAGATCGGTGAGAAAATGGACGACCCCATCGCCATGTACCTGGCTGACATTTTTACAGTTTTTTCCAACCTGACCGGTATTCCCGGTATTTCAATCCCGCTTTTTTGGCACAGTAATGGCATGCCCTATGGGTTGCAGATTATGACAAACCGATTCTGCGAGTTATCTTTGCTCCAGTTATCCCATCAGTGGATGCAGCGGTACAGATTCGCCGGTTAACATGAAAAGCCTAAACGCTCGACCCCCGGAGTTCTCTGCACCGATTTTTTTTCGTCCTATCCTTTTGAACCACTTGTATTCTCTATCCTATTAAAAACATCATCTTTAACTCTTGAATCCATACCTGTAGGGTCGCATTTCTGTGCCTCAAACAAATGATGATGAAAAGAAAGCTATTTTTTGCCAGTTTACTTTGTCTGGTATGGTTTACTATGGCTTCAACAACGGATGCCGTTAAGAAGAAGCCACGCTCCAATCATTTTGTATTGGAGACTAGCCTGTTCCTCCCCGGAATGGCTGATTCCACCGCCCCAAAAAGCGGAGGTTTCAGCAATCTTTTCGATGAGGAAGCAGGAGGCACCACATCAGCCGAAGTACGACTGAACCCCAGGGCCATTAAGTTCGTGGAGGATTATATGGATAAGCATGGTGAAGACCTGCTGGAGATGAAGGAATGGGGTCGCCCTTACTTCAATATGATGGATGGCATCCTGAGCCGCTATGGTCTCCCCACGGAGCTCAAGTATCTCGCCGTAATAGAATCCAAGCTCAAACGTACAGCAGTTTCCTGGGCAGGCGCCGTTGGCCCCTGGCAATTCATGCCGGGCACAGCCCGCGTACTGGGACTGAAAGTGACCAAGGGCAAGGATGAACGTACAGATTATTATAAAAGCACCACAGCCGCCGCCAAATACCTGAGAGACCTGTACACAGAGTTCGGCGACTGGCTCCTGGTGATTGCCGCCTACAATGGCGGGCCCGGCAATGTGTACTCAGCCATCAGGAAAAGCGGTAGCCGTAATTTCTGGGACCTCCAGTATTACCTGCCTGCTGAATCCCGTACGCACGTGAAGAAGTTCATCGGAACACATTACGTATTCGAGGGCCAGGGAGGTATTACCACCCTCACCAAGGAAGAAGCCAGGGAGCAGATGGGTGTAACAGCTACTTACCTGCTGAACCGTAAACTCAGCGCAGATGAACTGGCCAGTTCCAAAAGCCTGAACGTTTCCGGTAAGTACCATTCTTCCTGCATCGCCAAACACGTGTTGATGGATATGAATACCTTCAACAGGTACAATCCTGATTTCGATAAAAAGATGGCGAGCGCAGACAATGCTTACGAACTGAAGTTGCCTGCCGAGAAAATGGAATTGTTCATGACCAACAAATACGTGATCCTGAATGAATCCGTACAGTTGCTGCTGAGCGGATCCAGTGTATCGAGCCAGGTGAAGTAATAAGGAATTACAGAATTAACTATAATGGGTGTGCCTCCGGGTGCACCCATTTTATTGGTCGTTCTGCGGATTGTTCCAGCGGGCCTCCGTTTCACGGAAAGATTCCTTCTCCACTTCTCCCAAAACCTGCCTGATCGCTTTTGCTTTCAGCAGGCTTTCTTCATATTCCTGTTGTGGATCGCTGTAGAAGGTGATGCCACCACCTGCCAGCCAACTAACGTAGCCGGTGGTTTCATTATAGAGGATACTCCTGATCACTACATTGAAATCGAAATCAGCATCGGGTGTGATATAGCCTACAGCTCCGGAAAAGATACCGCGTTTTACTGCTTCATATTTTTCAATTAACTCCATCACTCTGCGCTTAGGCGCGCCCGTCATAGAGCCCATCGGGAAAGTAGCTTTGATAGCATCCACCCAACTGAGGTCTTTTCGCAGGGTGCCACTGATGGTTGAGATCATCTGGTGTACCTGGGGAAAACTATAGATACCGAAGAGCTCATCCACCTGAACGGAGCCTTCCTCACAAACCATTGCCAGATCATTGCGGACCAGGTCTACCACCATTACATTTTCAGAGCGGTCTTTGGCGCTCTGCTGCAATTGTTCCTTGCGTTGTTCATCCTGGCTGGCATCAAACTTATGGCGAGGCGTGGTGCCTTTGATGGGTTGACTCAATAAACGATTGCCTTCCTTCCTGAGATACCTTTCAGGACTTGCACAAAGCAGGTATTTATCGATGCATTTGTAATAGGCGGAAAAAGGATTGGGAGATGTATTGCAAAGCTCTTCATACAATCTCAATGGAATGAGCTTAACATTTTCACCATAGAACTGCTGACAAAAATTGATCTCGTAGCAATCCCCGCGAAGAATATGTTGCTTCAGTTGTTCGACAATACCAATATACTCCGGCTTCGAAAATCGCTGCCAGGTCTGAAAGGGTGATTGGCCCCCTATCCAACCTGCAAAAGGCTGATTGATTATGGCGTCCCACACTTTCGCATGATCATCATCGTGAACACCGATATGAATGGTATCCTTTCCCAGCAGTATCACTACTTCGGGTACAAAGAAGAACATATCCGGAAAACCAATCGGATCGGGATGCTCAGATGTAAGCGGGAATAATTCGTTTTTGAGATCATAGCCGAGATGCCCGAAAAGCCAGTCGCCATGCTCCGCATGCATTTTCTGCAATTGTTCAAAAGCGTTGCCAGCATTGCATTCCAGGCGGTGAAGCGCACCGGCGCCGAGCAGGCACTCATAGGAATGATGCTCGCCCTGGTATTGGTGATTATCTAAAAAAGCACAAATGTCGAACTGGTAGGTCCAGTTCAACATTTGTGCTTTAGTTAGCCGAAAATCGGTTATTGGAAAAGATTTGAATCTTCTCTTAGAAGTCGTCATCATCGTCGTCGAAACCTCCTCTGTCGTTGAAGAGATCCATGTCTTTGAATTCATCATCCAATCCGAGATCGTCGTCGTCGTCTTTGGCGGATTTTTTTCCACCGCCACCGGTTCCGCCGCCTGATTTCTTGGTCTTGGATTTGGGAAGATCGAATTCTTCGAAGTCCGGATCCCAGTCTTCGTCTTCTTCTACTTTATCCCAGTCATCCACCTCATCAATATCATCGTCATCACTATCTTCTTCATCATCTTCATCGTCGGAGGATTTCTTCTTGGATGCTGCTGCTTTACCGCCAGCTTTCTTAGCGGCTTTGGGCGTTTCCAGCTCATCATCTTCAAAATCATCATCCTCATCATCATCCTCTTTTTTGGGTTTGGAGGATTCTTTCTTAGGAAGTTCCTTAGAAGACTTTGGTGCAGGGTTTCCGCCAGTCTTTTTTTCCTTGTCAGATTTTGCTGCCATTGTCTGGTAAGATTGAGTTGTAAAATTCCGCGAAGTTTTTAATTCGCCAAACTTTTTTTGAATTTTTTTTAAGGTAAAAGCACCTGGGATTTCCCCGCCCGCTCACACGTATATGCTGTTAAGATACACATGCAATTCAAACAAAAAAATACCGGCAAAAATAATAATTTAACTACTATTTCATTAGTGGGATACCTGATCGGCTGATCATTAAAAACCCTGATAAGATTATGCTATGAAACTACTAAATTTCTATCAATTGATCGCGGCCGGGACCATTTGAGATCCAGGCAACTTTAACTCCAAGATAGTCATTGATAAAAGTCACATAGTCTTTCATCACTACCGGCAAGGCGGCAGCAGATTGCAATGCAGTGATATCGGTTTTCCATCCCTTGAATCCCTTGTATTCGGGCTCGATAGCCAGGCGGGTCATTTGGAAAGGAACGGCTTTCACCGATTTATCGTTGATCTTATAGGAAGTACATACTTTCAATTCATCAAAAGCATCCAATACATCGGCCTTCGTCATCACCAGTTTGGTAACGCCATTCACCATGCAGGCAAAGTTGAGGGCTACCAGGTCAATCCAGCCACAACGGCGTGGGCGGCCGGTAGTTGCACCGAACTCATTGCCAATACGGCGGAGCTCTTCTCCGGTGGCATCGTGCAGTTCAGTAGGGAAAGGACCGCTACCCACGCGTGTGCAATACGCTTTGGTTACGCCGATCACGTCCCTGATCTTTTGAGGAGCCACACCCAAACCGGTACAAACGCCGGCAGAGATGGTGTTGGAAGAAGTAACGAAGGGGAAGGTACCGAAGTCCACATCCAGCATACTGCCCTGGGCGCCTTCAGCCAGAACGGTCTTGCCTTCTTTCAGCTTTTCGTTGATGAAGTATTCACCATTCACGATCTTGAATGTCTTCAGGAATTCGATAGCCTCGAAGAACTCTTCTTCCCAGGCGGTGATGTCTTCATGGAAGTTCAGGCTGTTGAGCATTTTCTCATGCTTCAAACGGAGCTTGATATATTGTGTGGTGAAGGATTTATCCAGGAGATCACCTACGCGAAGGCCGTTACGGCCTGTTTTGTCCATATAGGCAGGTCCGATCCCTTTGAGTGTTGATCCGATCTTATCGTTGCCTTTGGACAGCTCAGAGGCTTTATCCAGTGCCCTGTGCGTAGGGAGGATGAGGTGGGTCCTTTCGGAGATGTAAAGATTTTTGCGGAAGTCAACGCCAAACTGGGCAACGGTATCACATTCTTTTTTGAAGATCACGGGATCCAGCACAACGCCGTTACCAATGAGGTTGAGGGTATTTGCATGGAAGATGCCTGAAGGGATCTGGTGCAGTACTACTTTTTTATCGTTCACATACAGTGTGTGCCCTGCATTTGGCCCACCCTGAAAACGTGCAATGATATCATACTGAGGAGCGAAATAATCTACGATCTTTCCTTTTCCTTCATCACCCCATTGAAGGCCTAATAATACATCAACCATAACAGAATTTGTGTGAGTTTAGCTTCCTGGAGACAGCCTCCGGAAAACGGGGGCAAAAATAGGCGAATGCCAGAAAAGCGGAAAATAAAAAAGCGCCCTGCTCTGTAAAAAGAGCGGGGCGCAGCAAATATGGGGATAAACTATAAATTATTGGCCTTCTGTAAGGGGAATGGGGAATTTATCGAAGATAGTATCCCCGGGTCTCGTATTGGGCAGGGTGGCCAGCCTGTCGTTCCGGCGAACATCCATCCAGCGGTGTCCTTCAAAGAAAAGGGAATAACGGCGCTGGTAGAGGAGTTCGGTGATCAACGCATTTTCATTGATCGCTCCGGCATAGGGAGTAAGGTTATGTGCCGATCTGATCCGGTTGAGCGCCACTATCGCATCGGGCAATGAAGGCATATGGATCTTTGCCTCTGCATAGATCAGGATCAGTTCTTCATTACGGATGATGGGAATAGGCGCCAGGTTGGATGTATATACCCATACATCCCGATTGCTTACCAGGGCAGGCTGATCTGCGGATGCAGGATTGGTGCGCAGGGTTGCTTTCGAAATGCGGTCGTCTCCCGGAATAATATCGGCAGCATAAGAAGGATGCGCCACCCTTACTTCACCAGAAGCATTCTGACGGAAGAAAGCCAGATTGGTTTGATCACTCGGGCGGGTGGAGAATACATGATAATATCCCCTTTTCAGATCACCGTTAAGATCAAAGAATGAGCCATTGAGTGCAGTAAGCGTACCGGGCCAGTCTTTCCTGTACAAAGCTACCCGGGCGGCTATAGCTCTGTTGAACTGGATCATCTGAGCAACTGTTGGCTTCGCAGGAGACGAACTGCCATAAAAGAACCCTTCAGACAAAGTATACTCGATCACCGATCCGTTGAAATCAGTTGCCGCTTCATTGAGCATATCCCAAATGGCTTTCAGCGATTCATCGTAATTCAAAAACGGCCCGGGATTATCAGGATCTGCAACATCCACACGAATACCATTGGTGTAGGTAAGGTTAAGGTTCAGCAGCAGTTGGTAAGCCTTGATCGTTTTTGCAAATCCCAAATATCCCTTCCTTTGTTCTTCAGTGATGCTGGTTGAGTTGGTAGCGCCCTCAATCAAGATATTGCAGGACTTCACGCCGCGATAGCGGGCATTCCAGGGATTGGTAAGATAGAAAGCATTATTGTCGAGCCCCTGTCCGTCTTTTCCCATCAGGCTTTGTACGTAACGGGGTTCTGAAGAAGCGAAGCGATACATTTCGCGCCCCACCACTCCTACTGCATCCAGGTAGAAATCGAGCGCTGTACGGATACCGGATTCTGTTCCGATCACCACGTTATTCAACTGGAACCTGGTAGGATTTGTTGTGAGGTCTTCTATCTCCGGCCCGTTCAAACTGCCGATCTCTTTTTTGCAGGACGAAAACAAGCCTGTTATCAACATGCCTGCAGCAAAATATATGATGAATGATTTTTTCATGATAATCATTTTTTGTTTTTAGAAATCGATGGTGAGATGAAATGTGGCGCGTTTGGATGCAGGGAAAGGCATCACATCCACATTGGTGGAAAACCCTGTTCCGAAGTTGGATACTTCAGGATCATACCCATCGTAATTGGTAATAGTGAGGAAATTGTTGGCGGATACTCCAATGCGCAGTCCCTTGATAACAGATGTGGGCATCTTACTGAAGCTATAAAAGAGCCCTACTTCCCTCAAACGCAGGTAGGATGCAGATTGCGTATATACATCAGCATAAGTGTCGCCGAAACGGCCAACACGGTTGGGGCCTTTGGTGCCACCATCATCATCATAATCCGGAGAGGTAAGGCTGAGGTCGGTCAGCAACTGGCTAAGGTTGATATTGTCGCCGCCATTTTTCCAGTGCAACAGGAAACGTAAGCTGAAATTTTTCAGGAAAGTAACTTCGTTAAGGAAGTTCATTTGAAAATTCGGTTCTGCATCTCCGATAGGGATTACATTATCGGGCGAACCTGCAGCACCAACGATCTGTGTAGCAGGCCTGCCTTCTTCGATCTTGAAAGAACCAAGGCTGGTACCGAATACCCCCAGCACTACAGGATCAACATTCAGTTTGGTGACCTTTGACCTGTTGAACCAGAAATTCACAATGGAATTCCAGCGCACATTCCTGTTGGAAACAGGTGTGGTATTCAGGCTGACTTCCATTCCCCTGTTTCGGAGATTACCTGCATTCACGAATTGCTGCGAGAAACCAGAGGAACCAGCAGGCGCACGTTGCAGCAGGAAATCAGTGATCCGTTTTTCATATACCGTGAACTCCAGGTTCAATTTTCCACCCAGGATACTCGCATCAAAACCTGCTTCCAGTTCGGAAGTCCTTTCAGGTTCGATATTTTTTGATCCGCGCGCAATTGCCGGATACAATCCCACATTACCACCGATATTGAAGATGCTCATCAATTCAAAGCGGCTGCCGAAAGCAGGGAAATTGCCCGCCTGTCCATAAGCAACGCGCAGCTTCAGGTTATCGAACAGAGGACTTTTCCAGAAGTCCATCCTGGTGAGGTTCACACTCAAACCAGCTTTAGGATAGAAATAGAACTTGCTGGCGTCTCCATTGTTGGAAGAGCGGTCCAGCCGCACACCGCCGGTGAGGGTAATGGCATCTATCAGCGTAGCTTCTTCCTGGAGAAAGATGCCGTTGTCCTGGAACTTGTTCCGCAATTGTGTAGGCGATAGAGCGCCGGCCTGGTCTACATTCGGCTGGCCTGCAATCAACTTGCTGGCCACGTTGAGAATATTATCGAAATCACCATTCTCCTGCGTAATACCCGCAGAAGAGGTTAGATTGAATTTGTCGGAGGGAGTGAAATTATTCACAAGTGAAAGGATAACATTATAATTCAGACTTTTTGCATAGCCCTGAACCGATGTACCTTCTGCGGTTTGCATGAACTGCAGCTCATTGGGAAAATAGGCGCTGGTCTTCAATGTATAATTGTCAAAACCGCCCCTGCCAATGAATCTTGTTGTTGACATGTCTGATTTTTGCAGGATGGCATCGAGGGTTATACCTGTAATGAAGCGGTTCACCTTTTCCGAGTTATTGGCCAGGTCCCTTGTTTGCAGCGGATTGGATGCAGTGTATTTATTATCGGGATATCCCAGTTCATTTCTGTGCAGCTCAGTAAAATTGGGAGTGGCGGAAAGAGCAACACCGTATGAGACAGAGTTGTTATCGTTATTCGTCAATCCCCGATTGGCTTCAGAGTTGATATAGGTGGTTGATACACCCACTTTGATATTATCTGTAATGCGATGATCAACATTCACACGGAGGCTTTTGTATGCATAGCCTGTTTTTTTTACGATCCCTTCTTCATCTTTCAGTCCACCGGAAAGGAAAAAACTCGTTCTTTCATTACCACCAACGAGACTGAGACCTGTATTACGAGTCAGCCCTGTTTCGCCGAACATTTCTTCTTCATAATCGTACATTCTTCCGGCTGCTTTCGCTTCCTGGAAATCTGCAAGTGCAACGGGCCCGAGCTCTGCAGCACGTTCTTCCGTCCAGGATCTCTGCCCAAGCAATTTGCGCACTTTCACAAAGCCGATATCCTGTGAAAGCGTGAGTTTCGTTTTACCTGACTTACCGCGCTTTGTAGTGATGATCACCACACCGGCAGCAGCTTTCGACCCATAGATGGCAGCAGCGGAAGCACCTTTCAGTATTTCAATGTTCTCGATATCTTCTGAACGAAGGTCAGCAACACGGCCGGAAGGATTATCCTGGTTGGATGAATTTCCACCTCTCGCTGCAGCTGTAACGGAGTTAAGACCAGCAGGTGTTGCGGTGTTATCGATGAACACACCATCCACCACAAAGAGTGGCTGTGTATTGCCGAAGATAGAAGTAACGCCACGCAGCTTCACGGAGATACCTCCACCGGGTGCGCCGGAATTGGCATTGATGAGTGCGCCGGGCACTTTGCCATTCAGCGCTGCATCGAATGTCTGTGCAGGAGCAGTGCCTACAAGGTCTTTGCTGGATACTGTAGCGATGGCATTGGCGAGGTTCCTTCTTTTTACACTGGTGGCCAGACCTGTGACCACCACTTCATCCAGCCTGCCCGCATCCTCTTCCATTTTGATGGAAAGCGGAGCAGCATTCTCTGATACCTGGATGGATTGCGTTTTGTAACCTACGGAAGAAATTTCCAGTGTGGCTCCTTTGGAAGGGACCGTGATGGTGAATCTTCCCGATACATCAGTGGATGTTCCGATGTTTGAATTCTTCACTCTTACTGATACGCCCGGCAACGGGTTGTTGCTGGCGTCAGTTACTGTACCTGTAACGCTGAACTGAGCCAGTAGCAGCGTTGGCAGCGCCATACAAATCATGGCAAGCACTGCGTGTTTGAGCAGATGTCTCATGTTGGAGTAACTTTTGTTTTTGAATGTGTTTTAAAAAGGATCACATGCAGGCATAGCGGTGCTGCCCGTGTGATGGCACAGGAATACGGAAAGGGGTTTATAAAAAGATGGGAGTCTTTACGTGAGAGAAAGCCGGTGTGTTTAGCAAGAATTGAATAGCTGTAAAGGTCTCATGTGGAAAGGTTTTTTGGATGATCGAATGTGTTTTAAAAGGATCTCACAGTCAGACAAGAAAACAAAGCCTGATGCTGCACTGTACAAAGGAGATACTGAACTGTAAAAGATGACAGTTTAAGTACCAGGTTCTAAGATATAAAAAAAGCCCCGCTTCTTTAAGAAACGGGGCCGCAATTAAAAGAGGCATCTAAATTATTGACCTTCTGTAAGTGGCTTTGGCATTCTTTCAAAAACTGTATCGTTGGTGCGATCCAGCGGCAATTCCGCCAATCTTCCGTATCGACGCAGGTCTATCCAGCGATGTCCTTCATACAACAATGAGAACCTTCTTTGTAAAAGATTTTCAGTGATCAGGGCTTCTTTGGTATCGTCGCCAGAATAGTTCACACCACCATGTTTGGTCCTTATCTTATTGATGGCTGTTTTTGCATCCGTGATCTCATCCAGGTTGGCCTTTGCTTCAGCATAGAGCAGGATCAGTTCTTCCTGGCGGATGATCGCCATTGGAGAAGTGTTGGTTGCAAACAATGCGAGATCATGTGTGCCGGTCAGATCGTCTGAGGATTCTGCTGCAGTGCGCAGTCTTACCTTACTCTTGCGTGCATCTGTTGCATTGAATGCATTCAGGGCAGGGAGAAAGGAAGGATGCGCCAGCCTGGCTTCACCGGTATTATTGGGTGGGAAATACGATGGGTTCGTCTGATCATTGGGACCAGTGGAGAACACATGATAGAACCCTTCCGAAAAATCACCATCCAGATTGAAAAATGATTCATTCAATGCGGTGAGCACCCCGGGCCAGTCTTTCCTGTAAGCAGCTACGCGGGCAGCGATGGCCCGGTTGAATTTGAGAATGCCACCACCTCTGTTATCGAACCCTGCTGAAAGCGTATAAGCCGCTTCACCTTCTGTTATTTCTGTTTTGCCTTCTTCCAGCAATTTGGCAATCTCTGTAAGGGATTGTTCATACGATAAGAAAGGGCCTGGTTTATCCGGGTCAGCTACATCCACCCTGATACCATTCGCTTCTGTATAATTCAGGTTCAGCAACAACTGGTAGGCTTTAATGGTTTTTGCAAAACCTGTATATCCTTTTTCCTGCCTGTCTGTGATGAGTGTGGACCTGGTGGCGCCTGCGATAATGATATTGCAATTCTTCACAACCCTGTAACGTGCATTCCAGGGATTGCTCAGGTAAAAAACGTTGTTCGTTAACGTTAGATCATTTTTTCCCAGCAGCTCAGTAGTGTACCTGGGTTCAGCGCCGGAGAAACGATATACTTCACGGCCCATGACGCCAACAGCATCGAGATAGAGGCCGATCTGCGTTCTCATGCCGGCTTCCGAGCCCACTACCATATTGTTCAATTCAAGGCGGGAGGGATTTTCAGACATATCGTCCATGCTGGCGCCATTCAGGCTTCCGATCTCCTTGTTACAGGAAGTGAGAATGCCCGTCAGCATCAATCCCACAGACAAACTTATGATGATCGATTTTTTCATGATACTCATTTTTTCAATTAAAAGTCAACAGAAATATGGAATGAAGCGCGTTTAGAAGCAGGGAATGGAGCAACGTCCACATTGGTAGAGAATCCTGCTCCGAAGTTGGAAACCTCAGGATCATACCCCCTGTACTTTGTGAAGGTGAGGAAGTTGTTGGCAGATACGCCAATCCTTAATCCTTTGATCACAGTAGTGGGTAGCTTGCTGAAAGTATAGTACAAAGCAACTTCACGAAGACGAACATAACCGGCCTCCTGAACATAGGTATCGGCAAAACCGCCTTCCATTCTTGCCAGCCGGGCAGGGCCTTTGGACTGACCTTCTTTTTCAGCATCGTCATAATCGGCTGAAATGCCGGCCAGATCTGAGAGATATTCACTCAGGTTGATATTGTGGCCACCTTTTTTCCAGTGAAGCAGGAAGCGGAATGAAAAGTTCTTCCTGAAAGTGAGCTCATTCCAGAAATTCATTTGGAAGTCTGGTTCTGCATCGCCAACAGCACGTGCAGGAACGCCTCTCCCCATATTGCCTACGATCTGAGTTGCAGGTTTTCCTTCTTCAATCCTGAAGCTCCCCAAACCGGTTCCAAATGCACCCAGAACTACAGGGGCAATCAACAGTTTGGTAACCTCTGAACGGTTACGCCAGAAGTTCACAGTAGTATTCCATTTGATATTCCTGTTGGAAACAGGTTGAGCATTCAGGCTGATTTCCACACCACGGTTGCGCAGGTTTCCTGCATTCAGGAACTCAGAGGAGAAACCGCTGGAACCCGCTAAAGGACGTTGTAAAAGGAAGTCGTTAATTCTTTTATCATACCAGGAAAACTCCAGGTTAAGCTTTCCACCCAACACGCTTACATCCACTCCTGCTTCCAGCTCAGAAGTCCTTTCAGGAGCTATATCCTTTCTACCACGTAAAGTGGAAGGAAGCAGCCCGGTATTACCACCTGTGTTGGCAATAGACATCAACGTGAACTTGCTGCCAAAAGCAGGGAAGTTACCTGCCTGCCCATAAGCCGCGCGGACCTTGAGATTATCAAAGAAACCGATCTTCCAGAAATCCATTCTGGTAAGGTTCCACGATAATCCGGCTTTGGGGTAGAAATACAATTTTTTGGCATCTCCGTTATTGGTAGAGCGGTCTAAACGGATACCACCAGTGAGCGTAACGGCATCCATGATGGTGGCTTCTTCCTGAAGGAAAAAACCATTGTCCTGGAACTTATCGCGCAATTGGAATGATGTCATTGCACCTGACTGGTTAACGTTGGTTTGTCCGCCTACAAGCCTGGTAGCCTGGATGAGGATATTATTATAGTCTTTGTTCTCCTGCGTCAGACCTGCAGAACTGGTCAGGCTGAAATTATCGGAAGGCGTATAAGCATTAACGAAAGAGAGGATGATATTATGGTTCAGGCTCCTGGTAGTTCCCTGCAGGGATGTACCCCTCGCCGCGTTTTGAAACTGGAGATCACCGGGAAAGAATGCAAAAGTGCCGAGTGTGTAATAATCGAATCCACCTCTTCCGATAAATCTGGTAGTAGAGGTTTGTGATTTCTGCAGGATGGCATCCAGGTTAACCCCTGTCATAAAACGGCTTACATCTTCAGCATTCGACATCACTTCCCTCGTATGCAATGGGTTCGATGATGCATAGTTGTTATTAGGGTATATACCCAAATCGTTCTTATGGAGCTCTGTGAAGTTGGGTGTTTTGAGCAGCACCACGCCATGCGTTACGGTGTTATTATCGTTATTGGAAAAGCCGCGATCTGCATGCGTATTGAGATAGGTGGAAGAAACGCTAACCTTGATATTGTCTGTAAGACGGTGGTCTACATTCAGCCGGATTGTTTTACTGCCGTAACCTGTTCTTTTTACGATGCCCTGTTCATCTTTCAGGCCACCGGAAATATAGAAGCTGGTTTTTTCGTTCCCACCAACAAGGCTTGCCACAGTATTGCGGGTGAATCCGGTTTCACCATACATCTCTTCTTCATAATCATAGATCTTACCTGCATCACGGGCTGCAATATATTCAGCCTTCCTGGCGGCGCGTGCCTCAGCATTATCCGGAATATCCCTGCCACCAAGAGCCTCAGCCCTGGATTCATTCCATTCCCGCTGCCCTAACAGTTTAGTAGCCTGCAGAAATCCGAGGTCCTGGGAAAAAGAGAATTTCGTTTTTCCTGTTTTTCCTCTTTTGGTAGTGATGATCACTACGCCTGCAGCCGCTTTGGAACCATAGATGGCAGCAGCAGAAGCGCCTTTGAGGATTTCAATGTTCTCGATATCCTCTGCGCGGATATCAGCCACGCGGTTGGATGGATTGTCCTGTGTGGAAGTGATGGCGCCCGGTACAGCTCCTGTAACGGCGCTCAGGCCGGCTGTAACAGACGAGTTATCTATAAATACACCATCCACCACAAAAAGCGGTTGTGTATTGCCGAAAACAGATGTTACGCCGCGCAGCTTCACAGAGATGCCGCCGCCAGGCGCGCCGGAGTTGGCATTGATCAATGCGCCCGGAACTTTACCATTCAGGGCAGCATCGAAGGTCTGCGCCGGAGCAGTGCCCGTAAGCTCCTTGCTGGAAATACTTACTACTGCATTGGCAAGATTCCTTCTCTTAACACTGGTGGCCAGACCTGTTACCACTACTTCATCCAGCCTGCCTGCATCCTCTTCCATGGCGATGCTGATGGGGCTGTTGTCACTGGCCTGTAATGTTTTTGTTTTGTAACCTACGGAAGAGAGTTCCAGGGTAACTCCTGTTTTCGGAACTGTAAGGAGGAACCTGCCGGAAGCATCCGTTGAGGTTCCGATATTCGAGTTTTTTACCCTGACAGATACGCCTTGCAACGGATTGTTCTTTGCATCCGTTACAGTACCTGATACGCTGACCTGTGCCAATAGCACTGCCGGTAGCGCTACACAAATGAAGGCAAGCACTGCATGTTTGAGCAGATGTCTCATGTTGGTGTACTTTTCGTTTTTAATTGAATTTGAAAAACAGTTCACATAAAGACAGCTACAGCAATCAATTCGTCCTCTACTCATACATGGGATGCAACAGCTCAGGCAAGAAAAAATGCACCTTAAAAAAGGTGCATTCAACAGGTATTAAAAGATGAAGAAATGCTGAAGGGGGGACCAGCATCTAAATTGAGTTCCGTCAAGCTTCAGTATCGTACCTGTCAACCGTTTCGATGCCAGGCAATTTCTTGAGCCGGTCTACCAGTTCTTCCAGTTCTTCTTTGTCGTGCACAAACACTCTTACATTTCCGTGGAAGAGGCCATCCTTTGCTTCGATGGTCATGGCAGCGATATTGATCTTCATTTCCCCGGAGATGAGGTTGGTGATCTTATGGATCACGCCCACATCATCCAGTCCCACGATCTTGAGACCAGTGAGGAAAGAAATCTCTTTATTCTTCGCCCATTTTGTTTTTACGATGCGATGGCCATAGTTGCTGAGCAGCTTGGTGGCATTCGGGCAATTGGTGCGGTGGATGGTAAGACCTTTACCGGTAGTTACAAAACCGAATACGTCGTCACCCGGAATGGGCTTACAGCAATTGGCGAGCGTGTATACGATCTTATCGCTGCTTTCTCCGAAGATGATCAGTTCTGTTTCCTTACTGTTCTTTGCAGGTGCAGTACTGGTTTCCTGCTTATGTTCCACTGGCTTGGGCCTGGGTGGTTCCAGTTTATCCCCCAACACCTGGAAGTCTGCCAGCTCTTTCAGATCGATGCCTTTGATTGAGATCTGGTAATAGAGGTCCAGCGGCGATGCCAGTTTATAAAATGCAGTGAGCACATCGGCATTGTGCTGATTGAATGCCGCGCCAATATGTTCCAGTTTCCTTTGAAGCGTGTATTTACCTTCATCAGCCACTTTTCTTTTTTCCTCTTTCAGTGCATCCTTGACCTTGCTCCTGGCTTTTGCAGTAACTACAATTTTCAGCCAGTCGTCATTTGGCTTTTGTTTGGCGGAAGTGATGATCTCCACCTGGTCCCCGCTTCGCAGCTTGTGGCTGATGGGCACAAGCTTGTGGTTCACTTTGGCGCCGATACACTGTGATCCCACCATACTGTGAATCGCAAAAGCGAAATCCAGTGCGGTGGAGTTGACGGGTAACATTTTCACATCACCTTTTGGTGTGTATACATATATTTCTTCGGCCAGGAAACTGGTTTTGAAATCCTGGAGGAAGTCGATGCTGTCATTGTCTTTATCGTTGAGTACTTCCCGGATCTGCTGGAACCATTTATCGAAGCGGCTTTCATCGGTTGCTCCTTCTTTGTATTTCCAGTGGGCGGCAAGACCTTTCTCCGCGATCTCATTCATGCGCTTGGTGCGGATCTGCACTTCCACCCATTTTCCCTGTGGGCCCATCACGGTAGTATGCAGGGCTTCGTAACCGTTTGATTTGGGATTGGAGAGCCAGTCGCGCAATCTTTCCGGCGCCGGCGTATATTCATCGGTGATAAAAGAATACACTTTCCAGCAGGCTTCTTTTTCTTTCTCCTGGGGAACGTTGAGGATCACACGAATGGCGAAGAGATCATACACTTCTTCAAACTCCACAGCTTTCTTCTTCATCTTGTTCCAGATGGAGTGGATGCTTTTAGGCCGGCCGTAGATCTCGAATTCAAAATTGGTGAGATCGAGTTTTTCCTTGATCGGTTTGATGAATTCGTTGATGTATCTGCTGCGTTCTCTTTTTGTTTCAGCGAGCTTCCTGGCGATTTCCCTGTAGGCTTCGGGCTCCAGGTATTTCATGCTCAGGTCTTCCATTTCCGTTTTGATGGTGTAGAGGCCCATCCGGTGTGCGAGTGGCGCATACACATAAACGGTTTCAGAAGCGATCTTGAGCTGCTTCTCGCGTTTCATGCTATCGAGCGTGCGCATATTGTGCAGACGATCGGAGAGCTTGATAAGGATCACGCGGGGATCATCAGTGAGGGTGAGCAGGATCTTCTTGAAGTTCTCTGCCTGTTGTGAAGCATTCACATCGATAACGGTGGAGATCTTGGTGAGCCCGTCAACGATGCGGGCGATCTCGCCACCGAATTCCCGTTCTATATCTTCGAGAGTGATGTCTGTATCTTCAACGGTATCGTGCAGGAGGGCACAGATGGTGGAGCGAACGCCGAGACCGATCTCTTCCACGCAGATGCGGGCAACAGCCAGCGGGTGGAGGATATAGGGCTCCCCGCTTTTGCGGCGCATGGTCTTGTGGGCATCGGCGGCCATTTCAAAAGCGTGACGCAAAAGTTCTTTATCGCCGGGCTTGAGTTTGGGCTTGAGGGCTCTTAGCAAGGCACGGTATTCACGCAGGATCAGCTTCTTTTCCTGGTCGTCATTGAGGTTATACTTCGGTATCGCTGCTGTGGTTGCCATAACGTACGAATTTACGAATTAAGAACTGTTTTTCCAGTTCTGGGTCAAATCTCCTACATTTGCTGTCCCTGAAACGGTTAGGAGTGTTTGTTAAGATGGAATTTAGGGAATTTTTCCGCACGTGGCGTAATTGGTAGCCGCGCCAGACTTAGGATCTGGTGGAGCGATCCGTGGGGGTTCGAGTCCCTCCGTGCGGACAATAAAAAAAGGGAGTTCAAATGAATTCCCTTTTTTTATTCAATTACATCAGCAATCTTTTGCCGTGACTTCCAAAAATAATTATCAAAACTTCACCTACTTATCCAACAGTTCCGCTAATTTTCTCTCCAACTCTTTTCCATGCAAATCTTTCGCAACAATAACACCACTTGAATCGATCAAAAAATTTCGGGGAATTTCCGTAATGCCATACTTCTTACTTACCGGTGATTCAAAGCCCTTCAGGTCACTGAGATTTGTCCAGGGATATCCATCAGCCAGTATCGCCTTTTTCCAGGCTTTGGCATCTGTATCCAATGATATTCCGATCACTTCAAACCCTTTCTGCCTGTACTGCTTATACACCGGAACCAGGTGGCGTCCCTGCGCTCTGCATGGGCCACACCAGCTTGCCCAGAAGTCGATAAATGTATACCTGCTTTTCAGCGTGATCTCCCGGGAAGAAACATTACTGCGGGCAGTATCCTGCATCACAAAATCCTCATACACCCAGGTGACCGGATCTTGAGTTTTCTCCTGATTCCCCTTTTCTCCTTCACTTTCTGTATTAACGCCTCCCTGCTCACTGATATCAAACGTAAATTTCTTTGAAGATGGAGGAAGACAATACGAATCCGTACACGCCATATATTTGATCCGGAACCGAAGCGTTGTTTTCTTGTCTGATCTCAACCTGATCGTTTGTGTAAATGTGGCGCCTACGGCGTAATGGGCAACATCACCGACAGCAGCATCAACACCCCGCTCTTCCATGTCACCTGTCAGTTCAATATTCTCATCATCTTCAAAAATGAATTCGGTTGGCATTCCTAATCCACCACCGGACGACTGCATCGGATAAATATGGAAAGGTTCTTTTACAGCGGCATGAAATTGCACCTTGTAGGTCAGTGCGCCAACTTTTACACAATCGAACTTCCAGGTAACAGGATGGTTAGCCTGCGCACTCACCCTTGCTGTGATCAAACTCAACATCAATAAAAAAATGACTGATCTCATATTACTTATTTTAAGATCGTTCAGGCGCCTTTGCGCGCCATCTCAACCATTTGAACCACTTCTTCCGCGGCAGATTCCTGGCTTCCACTAAATCCTTCCAGTTTGAATCGCACCTTGCCATTGCCATCGATGATGAATTTGGCAGGGATACCTTTCACCTTGAAAGCATCGGCAGCCGGACTATGCTTTGTTGCCGGGTTTCTGGGATCCATGTACAGATCGAATGCATAGTTTCGTTTTTCCAGGAATTGCATAGCATCGGCCAGAGGATCTGCTACGTTCTCCCAGGTATGAATGAAAAGAAATTTCACACCGGGATCATTTGCATACCTGTTGGCGGCCATTTGCATAGCGGGGAATGAAGCCACACATGGACCGCACCATGTAGCCCAAAAATCGATCACAATTGTTTTTCCTTTGAAATCTGCCAATGTAACTTTCTTACCGTTCACATCTGTAACAGTAAAATCAGGTGCAGTTTCATTGATCATCTGCTTTTTGATTTCGGCTTTGATCTTACCGGTAAACGCTTCCTGTAAAGACGCGATATAGGCATCCACATCCTTTCCTGGATTCAGTTTTTCATATCCGGCCCTTACCAGGTCGATATACTTTTTCTCATGCTTGCCATCCTTCACCGCCTTCGCCAATACAGGTAATGCTTCTTCATATTCTCCTTTCAGGGCAGACAAGAAAGCATAGGTTTCAACAAGCTCTCCATCCTTGTTCCTGATATTGTTATAAGCCTCTGTGACATACTTGTAGGCTTCTTCATTTTTTCCTGCATTGAAAAGGAGTTTGCCATACATACCGGTATAATCATAATATACCTGTTTGGGATCCAGCTTTAGGGGAACACTTTGCGATGTCTGGCCCTTGATCTTATTTGCTTCTTCCATTCCTCTGGAAGCAATGGCAAGCGTCATATCTTTATCCAGCGGAGCAAGGAGCTCGGTCATCATCGATATGGCGCTAACCTTGTATACCGGATCCTGGATAGCATTGATATAATTCATGGACTTAGCCGTATCAGGAATTTCAGCATAAGCAAGCGCTACCAGGTTCCTTTCCAAATCAAGATTAACACCCGGGTAATCCTGCAGCATCGTTTGAAGGAGCTCCTCTGTTTTTTCAGGACCTCCCTTTACATCGAGAAACAAAGTCATCCTGGCAAATTTTGCACTTTGGCTTTCCGGGTATTTTTTATTGAGCAGCTTTACTACCGCTGCTTTTTTCACAGGATCTTTTTTATAATACTGGAGTAGCAGGTCCAGGTCTTCCAGGGCACCATTTTCCAGGTCCTTTATTTTCTTTTTGAGGGCAGCCTGGTTGGTTTCCTTTTGTAAAGCTTCCAACCTTTTATTTTCATTCCGGCCTTGCTGCCCCATTACATGTATCGAACCAAACAGTAAAGCGGCAAAAAAAAGTTTTTTCATTTGTAAAGTTTGCCTTTGTTGATAAGGATATGGGAGTCTATTTATTCAGCGCAGTGGTGCTTGCCGCTGCACGCGCTTTTGTAATTTCCACCATCGCTTTCAATTTATAGTATTCCCTGTCTGTAGACCCTGCATAGCCAGCACTGTAGAATCTTATATTGCCAATTGGATCAAACACTATTTTGGTGGGCGTTCCCTGAACATCATAAGCCGCGTTCTCTTCATCGCGTAACACATCCAGGGTAATGCCTTTTTTAGCCACGTAAGACCTGACGGTGGGTTGGTCCTCGAACAGATTGATCACAAACAACTGGAAAGCATCCTTGTTGTAATCAGATACCACCTTCTCGAATCCACTGAATGCCGCAACGCAGGGCGTACATAAAGTGGTCCAGAAATCTACCACAAGGATCTTCCCCTGGTAATCGCCAAGATTCACAGTTTTACCATCTAGGTCCAGTAACGATATTTCTTTTACAGGTTTCTTCGCCTGAAAAAGGGTCATCGGCTTACCGTTGCCGCCCACAGGTACTAAAGTACCTTCGAGTGTTGTACTGTCTTTGGACAGGTACAAAGCTTCCACCTCCTTATAACATTTCGCGTAAGCTTCTTTTTGCAGGCCTTTGATATATTGATCGAAGCCCTTTTCAGTACCCTTCACTTTCTTATACACTTCCCTGAACGTACTTATCATATAAGGATTGGAATCCGCTTCCCTGAACGCTTTGGTCAAGGTATCGAAGGCAGTCTGATGCTGACCTGCTGCTGTCATTACTATCGCATAGCGATTGTAATAATTTGATTTGGAATCCTTGAAATATTTCATATCCCGGGTTTCGCTCTTCTTCCCATTCAGCCTGGCCATCATTTTTCCGGCAGCAGCGTTATTGCCTAACCTGGCATTGGCAGCGGCGTTCAGTTCCACCAGGATTTCCGATCTGCCGATTGGGTCCTTCATAGTACCTTTATCGAATTCATCCAGGATCTCCCTGGTGATCTTTTCCACTGCAGTATATTGCTTCCTGCTGTCGAACATGTTTTCAAGCGTATAGCACAAATAAAGGAACTGACGCGGGTTGAACTTCGGAGCAGTGGCCTTGTAATAATTGTAACGCTCTACATTTCCTTTGGCCAGCCATCCGTAAGCCAGTTCGCCACGGTAATCGTTCGTTGCAGCCGGCGTTTTTTTCCCGGCCGGTAACTGTTTAAGCATTTCATTATAGAATTTCTCCTGGTCTTCCACCTTTTCTATCAGGATGAAATCCTCGAAATTGTTTTTGTTCATTGTAGGCTGTTGCGCCCAGGCTGAACCTGAGATCAACAATAGCAGGATGATCTTTTTCATATTTCTGATATATTTTTTTAAAAGGGGATTTCAGTGCTGGTTCAATAATTCTGAAAGTTTGTCCGCTGCAACTGTAATGATTAGTTTATTCATTCCGGTATTACATTTTAGGGATTCTCCTCCAGTCCTTTGTTTTCTGCCAGCATACGCTCTCCGAATTTCAGCGCGAACCTTTCGGGTCTGAGGGTATAAGTTTCCACCACATTGCCGGCATCATCATAGAGTTGGTGGGTGTATTTCACTGTATTGCTGTAATCAGGATCCACTGACAGGCGGCGCATATCCATCCACCTCATGCCTGAGATCGCAAATTCACGTATACGCTCTTCCAGGATGAAACGCACAAGCGCTTCTTTGCTGGCAGCAGCAGCGGCAGGCACAGTAGCAATATTCGAAGGCATTCTTTTCGACCGCAATGTTTCAAGGTCTGCAACCGCACCGCTAAGATCATTGGCCCTCGCCTTCAGTTCAGCACGCATCAGGTAGAGGTCAGGTAAGGACGGGCCTACATCCATTCCGGTAAAAATTGCGGCAGAATAACGCCTCATCCCTTTGGGATAAACAAATCCCGGATTGAACATCTCAAAATTGGAGTATAAGGCCAGCCTCAGATCACCCGGATCATACAGCTCTGCTGTTTCTGGAGAGAATACATATGTATTGGCCTGCTGCAGTTGAAAACTGCTCATACTGAGATTATACATCACTTCCGTATTCACCGCTGGTAAGGGTTTGTTGGAAAGACCAAAACCGAAATCGGGGTACCAGGTCTTATCTTCATTCGGGTCCAGCACGATATTGTAATCATATAACTCCAGTGGAATCTCTGCCTTGTTCAATTCCGCAAATGCCTGTTCTATATGCGTTCTGGCGTCTGTGAACCTGGCCATGTACAGGTAAACCCTTCCCAGCAGGAACTCGGCAGCCACTTTGGAGAACTTACGGCGATGTGTAAGTGGCCCCAGGTCCGGCAATGCTGTTGTGAGGTCATTGATGATGAAATCATAGGATTGCTGAACGGTGGCACGCGTAAACGTTGTTTGCGTTACATCCGCCTTCGTCAGTAAAGGCACCCCCGGATCAGTGCCGGCCGTGGCGGCCTTGTAAGGCATTGAATAATCACTCAGGAAATACAGATGGCAGAGAGCCCTTCCCACTTTAGCCTCTGCGAGCAGGGACTTTTTCTTTTGCTCATCGTTTCCCTGCGACTGCATCACTTCATTTATCACTTTATTGAGCGTATAAATGGTGCTGATATGCCAGGTCTCAGACGGCAACTGGTCTTCATCATACACCCTGTCCTCATACCTGAACAAACGTTGCGTACGGATGGCGGCTGCGCTCATATAACTTGCCTGTGCAGCCATTTCATCTCCCAGGTACAGGGAAGGTGCATAGAAAATCTGGAGATCAACTGCATTCAGCAATTGTTCATAATCATTGGTATTTTTAGCTATCAATGATCCTTTTGCCTCGATCTCCAGGAAATCCTTTGAACAGGAAACCTGCAACAATACCAAAACAACCGGTAAAGCTTTCAATATTTTGTATAGCGTTTTCATAATCTGTAAAGCTGGTTTAGGTTAAAGGGTGAGATGAGCTCCAATGGTGAAAGATCCCTGGCCATTACGCATCATTCTGCCGCCGGCAGCCGTCTGAAATTCCGGATCGATGCCCAGTCCGTTTGCCTTCCATAACATCAGGTTGGAAACCTGCGCTCGGAATGTCAACCCTTCGGCATGGATAAGCCTTACGAGATTATCGGGTAAGGAGTAGGCCAGCGTGATCTCCCTGATCTTGGCATAGGAGGCATCGAAGGAATTGATATTCGCATATTGGTAATAGGTAGTATTGCGCGCTTCAGCGATACTGCTGTTGTAGGCGTACCTCGGAATATTGGTCTTGTTCTCATCTCCCGGCACTCTCCAGCGGTTGGCGAATTCAGGATGCATGGCATTTGAATACAAAGGCTCCATCCAATAAGTATTTACGTCCCTGAAAAGCACATGCCCCAGGTTGAAACTGATATTGATGCCCAGTTGAAATCCTTTGTATTCGAATGTATTGAACAATCCGCCGGTCCATACTGGCTGGGAAGTACCCATCAGCATTACATCTTCGGCCTTGGAACCATTTTTGTCAGACAACAGCTTGCCGTCTGCCTGAATGATCTGCGGATCTCCGGACCCGTTAAGGCCCCCATAGTTATAGGCAAACGATGCATAGGCAGGCTTTCCTTCAAAGAAGGGTCTTTCAAACATTTCAAGGATCATTCCGGTACCGGTAGTGATAGCAGAGGCCGTTGCCATGCGTGTTATTTTGTTCTTGTTGTAAGCGATGTTCACGCTGGTATTCCAGAAGAAGTCACGTGATTTCACATTGATCGAATTCAGGCTGATCTCTATCCCCTTGTTTTCAAGATCACCATAATTACCCGTCACTGTTGCATAACCGGTCAGAGGGGCGGTGAGCAATGACCCGATCAGGTCTGTTGTTTTTTTCACATAAGCGTCGATGGCCCCATACAACCTGCCGCCCATTACAGCGAAGTCGAGCCCTGCATTATAAACAGTGGTCCCTTCCCAGGTAAGTTTATCGTTACCGGGAGTTCTGACAGACAAGCCAGCGCCTGTAACATAATTCACATTGGCAACGCCTTCCAGGATATCAAAAGAGGCGGCCTGTGCGGGTCTTGGCGCATTACCGGTTATACCGTAAGTAAAGCGGAGGTCCAGCCGGTCAAGCCAGTTAAACTGCTTCATGAATTCTTCCCGGTGGAGCATCCATTTTCCTCCGACACTATAAACCGGCCTGTTCTGTGCGGATTTGGCCAACCCGAACAAGTTGCTCTGATCTATCCTCCAGCTGGCATTCAGTGCATATTTGCGCTGGAACATGTAGGCAAGTGTGGAATAGTACGAAGTGGTCCTTGCAATGGCGCCTTCTCCACCCCCTACATTATTGTCGCGGAGGGTTCTCACCCCACCCGGTATTGTTCCGCTTATGCCCTTCATCAGTGTATCGATATTCACAGGGCGGGAGATCTGCAGTTGATCATCCCATCCGTAATAAGTGGCAGTTGATGTAAGCGGCGTTGTACTGGTCGCTTCCTGCCCTGCCATCACTGTCAACTGATGCTCCTGCCAGTTCTGATCAAAGATGAATTGATTCCTCACGGTCCAGTTTTTCTGGGAAGCGTTGTAGACAGTAAGCATGCCTCCATCCATCGGCAACCAGTACCTGGGAGTGCTGTTCATGGTCGGGGCCTGTGTAAAACCCAGCAGTTGATTGCGTACTGTATAACTTTGCTCATCCCAGACAGTTCTGTTGTTGCTTGAAAATGTCTGGTATCCGTAAGTGCCTTCGAACCGGAGGCCTTTCAATAGCACCAGCTTTGCACTTCCAACTACCCTGCCAGACAGGTTTGAACCTTTTGAACGGGCGCTGTTGAATTCTTTGAGTGGCACATAGTCCAGGTTAATACGGCTTCTTGCCGCGTAATCCATCCTGAGTGAATCACTGTAATTACCCAAGATATTTACAGGCAGCGGATTCCCGTTGGCATCGCGGAAATGCTGGTAGGGAACGAACGAAACACCAGGATCTGAGATGCCGTTACCCAGGTTGGTTGCGCTGGTTACGGTATTGGTAAGATCAGTTATCAACGAGAACTGCAGGCGCCTGCTAAAGTTGAAATCCTGGCGGAGGTTCACTTTGTAGCTGTTGTTCTTTTCTCCCGGCGTACTGCTTTGCATGCCGGTGTAGCTGAGCGATCCGTAAAAACTGTACGCCTGTCCACCTCCCGACAGCGACAATGTATGGTTGGTGGTAGCGGCATTGCGGTAAAACAGGTCTTCAATTTCACCACGGTTATCGAGGGCCGCGAGGCTGTCAAGAGATCTCTCTGCCTGCTCCTGTGAAATCAGGCCACGGTAGCGGTTGTACTGGATCTGCAAATGCGGGGCAACTGGTGAAAGGGATTTCACTGTGTTCCAGGTGTTGTAAGGCACATATTGAGGGAACAATTCCTTTGCAGTTGCAATGAATTGCTGACTATTCATCGTTGGTATGTAACTACGGTCCGGCTTACCCTGGAAATTATAAAAACCATCATATTCTACACGCAGCTTTTGTCCTGCCCTGCCTTTTTTGGTGGTGATCACGATCACCCCATTAGCAGCTTTTGCCCCCCAGATGGATGCAGCAGAAGCATCACGAAGAACACTGATCTCTGCAATGTCTTGCGGATTGATATTGGCAATGGGGTTGCTGCTGTTGAAGATATTGCGCAGGGATTCGTCGTTGGTATTGTTAGCAGGCAGTTCAACGCCGTCCACTACTATCAAAGGAGACCTTGTTGAATTCAGGGAGGTCAATCCACGGATCAACAAAGGCTCTCCTCCCGGCGTATTGTTGACCACCAAGCCAGGCACCAGGCCATCGAGCCTTTGCAGGATATTCGTGCTGCTTGAACGGCTCGCTACCGTAGCCATGTCTACCCTGGCGGCAGAGCCCGCACTCCTTTCCCTTGCGATCATCTGATATCCTGTATTAACAACAACATCTTCCATCAATGCTATTTTAAGCTGGGCTGTAACCGTGGCAATATTGGTACGGCCATTTACCTTTATTTCAAAAGTGATGATGTTAGCGCCGGAGATCACCAGGGTAGCCTGCTCACTCACACCGGCAATTTCAAATTCACCGTTCTCATTAGTACTAACAGCTTTCTTTGTTCCCTTCACAGTAATAGTTGCCAGTACCGGTTTTCCTGACTCGTCCACCACCTGGCCACGCACAATAATTGGCGGCTCAATACTGATCCCCGGTAAATTCATCGCAGGATCTTTGTTCGTCTTTTTTATCAAAACCACTGTTTGACTTTCGATACTCCAGGTAAATGCCTGATCCCTGAAAGCTTGTGCCAGGAATTGCTCCACCGGCATATTATTGGCGACCAAACTAATTTTAGGGGCATCTTTTAAAATTTCCTTCTTGTAGATAAAAACAAGTTTTGTTTGTTTTTCTACAAGTGAAATAACTTCCTGTACGGTTGAGTTTCTGGTGTTGGCTGTAATGGATTGGGATAGTCCATCACTGGCATAGGAAAACAAAGTAACAGTCAGCAGCATCATAGTTAATTTCATAACTAAGAAAGTTTTGGAGAGCAGTCCCAGCTTGCGTTCAAGGTAATAGTCCCCCTGTACACAGCCCGGGCCGGGTGGTGCAATTAATTTCATAACTTCGCTATGTGTTTTGGTTAGTGCATTGCTAAACCGGGCCAGGTCTGAATTGGAATCGGAATAGCATTTATGTAAATAAAAATTAACCAGAGCCCAAAGGGTCACGATTACAGCGTGATCCTTTTTTTCTAAATAGCAGGGCTATTTTGTTATGATCAATCTGCGTCCTTCTATCCTGTAGTTAATCTCCAGTCCTTTCAATATATTCATCACTTGTGACAATGCGAGATTCATCTGCATCTTCCCTACTATCTCACCCGAAGCAGGTTCTACTTCATACACCACTTCAAGATCATACCATCTAGCCACTTCCCTCAATGCGGCTTTCAACTCCTTTCCTGTAAAATCAAACACGCCGTTCTTCCAGGCAATTACCTGATCAACATTAGCATTGACCACGCTGATAGTATTACCATCCAGTTGCGCCTGCTCGCCGGGAATCAGGCGTTTCGGAATACCTTGTGGCGGCTTAACTTCTATTGATCCTTCAATGAGTGTGGTCTTTATATTTTCTTCGTTCGTATAAGCATTCACGTTGAAGGAAGTGCCCAATACCTGCAACTCTGTATTGTTTTCCAGCACTACATAAAAAGGCATTCGTGGATTCCTGGCAACTTCCAGGTATGCCTCGCCTTTAATCTCCACTCTGCGCTGGTTTCCTTTAAAGGCAGTCGGATAGCGGATAGAACTGGCGGCGTTCAGCCACACATTGGAACCGTCGGGCAAGGTGAGCTGGAAGATCCTGCCTTTGGGAGTGCTCATGGTGTTATAGGTGATCCGGTCCGTACTCTCATTGTATATCAATTTTCCATCCACCACTTTGGCGGTGGCTCCTCCCTCCAGGGTTACTATTCCATTCCGGACGGAATCGAGGCTCATTTGTGATCCATTGGCCAGCGTTAAGATAGCGCCGCTCCTGCCAGGAGTAATATCAACAGCTTCCTTTTGAACAATTTTCTCTTTTTCCGTTTCTGTAATCAATGGCCAGAAATATAAACCTGCTGCCAGGATCACCACTGCGGCAGCGGCCCACCACCATTTCCTGATCAGTAAATTGCCCGAAGATCTCACTGGAACCACGGGTTTTGAAAACACTATTTGAGATTTTGCCCGCTCCATCAATTTTATTTCAATCTCTTCTTCTTCATCGGCCCTTTCTCTTTTCAACAGTTCTCCAAGCCGCTGCTCATCTTCCAGCTCTTTTGCAAACTGGCGGTTTGCAGCCGACAATTCCAGCCAGGCCTCCAGCCGGACGCTGTCCTCCGGGGAAATTTCCCCCGTCAGGCGTTCATGTAGCAATTTTGCGAGCAATAAAGGATCGAACATCATAAGATGGTTATTGAAAGATGAACACATTCACTGAAGAAAAGTCCTAATACTTACCAGGAAATAATTTATTTTTTTCTGCAGATCAGCTGCATGGACCTGAAGCACCTGAAAAAACCAATTCCAGCGTAATACTGTCAAGCGATAAGGAGTGAGCTTTATTAAGATAAGGCGATAACTAATGGGGGTTAGTTGAAAAAGCCTTCCATTTCCAAAAGGAAAACCAGGATTGCCCCAAGAGGATGGTCCTGCAAGATTGATTTCAGCAACTTTATGGCGGAAATTTTCTGATTCTTGACTGTCTTTACACTAACACCGAGCTTTTCTGCAATCTCTGAAGGTTTTAATCCCTGTTCGAAAGACATAATAAAAACCTGACGCGTTTTTGCCGGTAACTTATTTACCTGCTCATTGATCAGTTGGATCAATTGTACCCTAACTTCTTCCAGGAACAATTCATTATCATCGGAATCCTTGAGATCAGCAAATTTCTCCAGATGTTTTGTATGACTGTGATGATCACGCAATGCATTGTAGCACCGGTTCCTGGCAGCAACAAAAAGGTAAGTTGAGATCTTTCCGGTTGAATCCAATTCATTTCTACGGTTCCAAAGGGCAACAAATACTTCTGTAGTAATATCCTGGGCCTCAGATTCCGGTAAATACCGGCGACAGAAAAACAATACACGTTTATAATAGTTTCTCCAAAGTATTTCAAAGCCTTCTTCACCGCCGGTACGCAGTTGGTAAAGCAGATCCTGATCTGTATATGTTTGATCTGTTGTCAAGTAAATATTCCTTAATGTTGATTTGCTACCTGCAAACTACGACGTTCCTTAGCTTTTTCTGAAAAATAGTTTCACAATCTCCACCCAGAAGGTAGAAACCAAAGCCACAACCATGCAAACAAAAACCATTTGAGACGATATCCTGTTCAATGAAAAAAGCTCCCTTACAACAGGAACATACAGCAGGCAGACAATAAAAAGTAAAGTGACCAGTACTACTATCGGCACCAGTACATTCCTGTACCGGATAGTTTGAAAAACAGAATAAAAGAATGACCTGTTCAATTGGGTGAGGAAGATATTACAAAAAAGAAGTGTAATGAAGATCACTGCTCTTACGGTTTCCGGCGCTTCCCCTGATTGCAGATAATGATATCCGAGGCCAAGGCATCCGATGGTAATAGCTAATCCTTGCAGGATGCTCAGGAACAATTGGCGGAACGTAAGGAAGCTATAACTGATCTTTCTCGGCGGCTGATCCATGATCCCCTTTTCCACCGGTTCATTCTCATAGATGATAGAACAGGTAGGTCCCATAATGAGCTCAAGAAAAATAACATGTACGGGAAAGAAGATATCGGTGAATGACCAATGCAGTAATAAGGGAACCGTTACGATCAATATGATGGGGATATGGATCGAAATGATATACCTGATGGCCTTCTTTAAATTATCATAGATCTTTCTTCCAAGAGCGATGGCATCTGTCATGCCATCCAGTTCATCGTTTGCGAGGATCAATGAGGCTGCACTCTTTGCCACTTCACTGCCACGGTTCCCCATTGCAATACCAATATGAGCTGCCTTGAGTGCCGGGGCATCATTTACTCCATCTCCAGTCATTGCTACTATTTCACCGTTTGCCTTAAGCGCGTTCACAATCTTTAATTTGGCTTCCGGGAACATTCTAACAAAAATGGAAGTGGTCTTTACCTTTTGCTGCAGTGTGTCCATCGGCATGCTCTTTACTTCTTCACCGGTGAGCATGTCTCCTCCCGTATCCAAACCTGACTGTTCTGCAATTGCCAATGCTGTTCCTGAATAATCTCCTGTTATCATTTTCACCTGGATGCCTGCCTTCCTGAATGATTGAATAGTTTGTGCAATTCCAGGTTTGATGGGATCTTCAAAAACAAGCAGGCCGAGAAACTGAAAAGTAAAGTCCTCCTGGCTTTCCGGCCAGGATTCATACATGCCATCAGCCTTACCTACTCCCAGCACCCGGAAACCTTTATCAGCATATTCCCTGTTTTTCTCCAGGTAAAATTTTCTTTTCTTTTCATCGAGATCACTGCATCTCAAAACGGCCTCGGGTGCACCTTTCACAGCAATAACCGTCCTGTTTTCCGTATCATTCCTGAATACATGCGTCATCATGGGAGGAACGCCACTCAGTGGATATTCATGTACCTGAGTAAATGTCCGCCGGAGATCAGTTTCCGTTGTTCTTTCATACAGGGCATGAATGGCTTTCTCCATTGGATCGAAAGGAGCGGTTTCGCTGGACCACATGGCGTACTCCAATAATTCTGCAGGCGGCGCTTCTTTATCGTTTACCGCAAATTCATTGTCTGCCTTTGCATCATACAAGGCAACTATCTTCATCTTATTCTGTGTAAGAGTACCTGTTTTATCCACGCAAATAACGGTAGCCGTGCCCAGCGTTTCAACATACTGAGGCTGCTTTACAATCACTTTCCTTTTCAACAAACGGTAAGCACCCAGCGCCAGAAATGTTGTAAATGCAACCGGGATCTCTTCCGGCAGAATGCTCATTGCCAATGTAAGGCCCTGCAAAAAAGCTGCATTGAGATTGCCCGACAAACTATAATTGAATCCGATCACGATAACAAAAGCAACAATACCCGCCATCACCATCAGCTTCACGAAACGCCTGATCTGTTGCTGGAGCGGAGTTTTTTCAACTGTCACCTCCTGTAGGGATACCCCTATCTTACCAAAGCGTGTTGCCGGCCCTACCGCAGTTACAAGCACTTTGCCCGACCCGGAAGTGACCAGTGAACCTTTGTACACCAACTTGTCGTTATCAGGCGATTTGGCAATGGAAAAAGCTTCACCTGTGAGCACAGACTCATTGATCGAAAGATCATTCGACACTATCAATTCTCCGTCTGCCTGGATTATGATCCCCTCTTCCAGCAATAAAATATCTCCTACCACAATCTCTTCTGATGGGACCTGGGTCAGCTTTCCTTCGCGGATTAGTTTTGCATGAGGAGCCGCCAGTTTGTTCAGGGCCTTAACAGCATTGGCGCTGCGATAATCCTGGAAGATGGATATTCCACTCACCAGGCAGATGGCGGCTAGCATTATGAATCCATCCTGGTACTGCCCCAAAGCAAAATAAATGATACAGGTGATCAGCAATAACACGAACATTGGTTCCTTCACAATACCCCAAAGCACATCCGCAAAAACTGAACGCTTCTCGCTTTGAGTAATATTGCTGCCATGTAAAAGTCTGCTCTGCTTCACCTGCACCGGCGAAAGCCCCTGAACTGCCGATGTAATTTCCATCTAAACAATTTACATATAATAATTGCAATCTGATATATTGTTACCAGACAGTGTTCTTACCTGGATCACTACTGGCTTTTACAATTCCTTCCACAGGTTATGTGAAAAATTCTATATTTATTTACATTGTTGTCCGGATAAATCCGGGTTATAAATAG
>NZ_RCSU01000010.1 GCF_003991355.1 Pseudoflavitalea rhizosphaerae | reverse complement strand
TTATAACCCGACTTTAGTCGGACAATACTGATTTTGAATAATGAAACACAAATTCATAAAAGATGAATAACAATCGCTGAACGCTGTATTCAAAATGGCAATTTTCAATTTGTATGCCAGCGCATTTTTTCTGTCATTTTTTACGACGGATTTGAAAAAATGACATTGGCCGATTTGCCAGAATTTCAGCGGTGATTTTGCTCCAAAGAAAATGCCCCCGGTGTTCCGGAGGCATTTCTTTTTCATAGGTGAACGGATCACTATAGATCTTAATTACAGCGCTAAATATTTATCCAGTTCCGCTATGAGCTTTTTATTCGATGGCCGCATGGCATTGGCTGAAATGATCTTTCCTTCTTTATCGATCATAATAAAACGTGGAATGGCGGCGATATTAAATTCCTGAATAAAGGTTGAATTGAAAGCATTGTCCGCCATCAGTTGCACTCCTTTGAGATTGTTATCGGTTACATAAGCGATCCATTTATCCGTGTCTTTGAGCTCGTCCACTGAAATGCTCACAAAGCTGATCGGCTTACCATGGTAGTTAGCTTCCACTTTTTTGAGATGAGGGATCTCTGCCTTGCAGGGCCCGCACCAGGTGGCCCATACATCGATGTACACAATATTACCGCGTAAACTTTCCAATGATACTTTTTCGCCGGAAACAGTCCTGAAATTGAAATCCGGCGCGGGAGCCCCTTTGGTGAATTTCTTAATTTTGGTGTAAATACCGTTGACGATAGCACTATAGTTACTATTGCGGGTAATAGCACTGTAAGCAGTGTAAATGCTGTCTGCCTCTGCAATGTCTTCGGACATTTTCAACGCAATGGAAGCAATATCATATTGCCAGTATTCCCTGATGAAGGCGTTGCTGATCTCATTGTTCACCACCTTGCTCTGGATGGATTCAGACTTAACACCCCTGTTGAAATCGTCCTTGTACTTTGGTTTATAGATCATGGTGCCGATCTCCTGGTCCATCCACCGCCTGTAGGCTGGCGATGCCTTGAAAAGCGCTTCATCATTCATCGATGTGCCGATATGATTGATGGAGTCGATCACATCCCTTTCTTCCCTTGTAAGTTTCTTTACCTCCATTTCATTCCGGGCTGAATCTAGTTTGGCCCTGTCGAAGTTGCCGGCCATCTTTGACATCAGCTCAAAAAAGTTATCCCGCTTTTTCATATCCACACCGTACACATAAGTATAATCCCGGACAATATTCCTGGCAGCGTAATCGATATCTCCCCTGCGATGAGCTGAAAAAGCAGGGTCTTTCAATTTTGCTTTGATGATCAACAGGTATTGCTGCTGTTTCCAGTTTTCAATATTTTTCAGGAATTCAGGAAAAGGTACCATGTTCATCTTTCCTCCTTTCACTTCGTCGCTCAACTTCCTGGCATTGTTATTCAGTGTTACGATGAGATTGTTCTCGATATTTCCTTTTCCACGGAACAGGAATTTATCTTTCTCCTTCGTAATGTTAAGATCGAAGCCGGGAGCAAGATAAACGGGGCCAACGCTATTGAGACTGTAGTATCCTTTTTCAATATCGCTGAAACGCTGACTGAATTTTCCGGCGCTGTCTGCCTGGATTTTCCATTTCTGCTCAGTCAGATTGTTTAACTCAATTGATTTGCCGGCAGCGGATGATAATATGCCACTCAGTTTTACAGGCTGTGCAAGGAGGCTGCTGCAATAAAGCATCGTCCCAATGAAGAATATTCTTTTCATAATTCATATATAGATTTTATCGTTCGTTCAAAGGCATGTCGGGATTGAAATTGATCACGGCCTGCGGGATTTGTAAAGTGTATTTTTTGCTGTCAGGAGTAAGCGTATAGATATCTGTTCCCAGATTTCGTACAACGGTAGGCGTTTTACCTTCTTTGGCCAGCCTTCGACTGTCGAACCAGCGGACAGGACTGGCAATCAGTTCTCTTCTTCTTTCATCCAGCACCCAATTGAGCACTTGTGCTGCGTCAGTGGAATGGAGGTCCACATGATTCCTGTCTCGTTTTGCATTGATGCTGTTGATGATGCCAAGCGCTGAATTGAGATCGGGTGATGGCTTGCGCACCAGCGCTTCTGCCTTGCTGAGCATGGTTTCAGGAACGGAGATACCAAAATTGGTTTGTCTGATCCTCAGCCCGCTTGTTTTGGAAGCCATCAGTCTTTCCCGGTTATCAGTAGTGCCGAACAATGCGGCTGCACTGGCAGTGAGCTTTGTTCTTAGTACATGCGTGAGTTCATAATTGCTGCGGAGATAAAGGTTCTCCGGATTGGATAGCAGATCAGGCGCAGTAGCATTGGCCGCCGAAAAATCCAGCAGATCGCTTTTCAATGCGAGTGCTGCATCTGCATTCTCAATGGTGTTATCGTAGTCCTGCATGTGCAAATAGATCCTGGCCAGTGAAGCGTATGCAGCTGCTTTACTACCACGATATGGAACAGGATGGAGATCGGAAAGCCTGGGCAGTGCATCACGGATGTCTTTTATCATTTTTTCGTAGCAATCCTTTACGGTAGACCTGGAAGGTGTTTTCGCATACATATCAGCGGAAGTAACATATGGGATGCCAGGATCAGATGCCGCCGTGGCAGGATCATAAGGTTTTGCATAGAGCTGCGCAATGCAGAAATGTGCATAAGCCCTTGCCAGTAATCCTTCCGCTTTCAGCTTTTCTTTTTCCAGTTGTGAGCCGCCCCGGGAATCCATCACTTCATTGATCACGAGATTGGCATAGTAAACGGTTTTGTAAGGCATAGACCACAGCGTGGGATCCTCGTTCACATAAGGCTGGTCCTGCCAGGTGTACAATCTTGCTGTAATGCCGTTGGGAGTGCGGGAAGGCAGGTATTCGAAATTATCGCTCAGCTGGATCAGTGGCCAGTTGAAATAGCCATTCACGTCATCAGCATTCAGGAGCTGATCATAATCCGGAGTGGCGCTTACGGTTACCACGCCTGGCTGATCCACTTCCAGGAATTTTTTCTCACAGCTGGTGATGAATAGAACGGATGATAATATGATGGGGATGATCTTGTTCATGTTTTTGATGATTGTGCATTAAAAATTGGCCAGTACGCCGAAAGTGTAGGTGGGAGTGATGGGGAGGGTTCTTTCACCACTTTCCATCAGGTGGGCTTCGGGATCAATTCCATTTTTATTCTTTAACCATTTCCATGCGTTCCTCACCTGGAAGTTGAGTTTGATACTGTTCACCGGCCAGGTGCCCAGCATCTTTTTATCGAAGAGATAGGCAACGGCCACTTCACGTAGTTTGATGAAAGCGGCGGAAGCGAATTTCTGATCGCTCCAGTTGTACTGGTTGCTTTGCATTACACTCTTCCTGGGAATCTGTGTATGCAATTCATCGCCTGGCTTTTGCCACCTGGATGCAGCTACACGGGATACATTCGTATAGCCTTCACCGTTGAAACTGTTGGAGAAATAGAATTCATCCAGCATATCGGTTGCCATGAAATGACCACCATTGGCGATGAAGAGGAAGGACAGGTCCCAGTTGCCGTACTGCAGAATATTCGTAAGACCTGCCGTGTATTTGGGAACGATGGAGCCGATCACCACCAGGTCTTCATATTTGAGATTGGAGTATTGTGCGGCGGGGATCTTTACACGCTTGCCATCCGGCTGCACATCCCACATCAGGCCTGCGCCTGTTTCATCCACACCTGCCCACTGATAAGCGAAAAATGTACGGGAAGGGAAGCCGGTGAAATTCCTTGGGAATCCGGCCAGGCTTCCATTGTTGAGATTCGAGTATCCCACCTTGTTAGTGTTGAGGCCGAGATTCACGGTAGTCTGCCAGCGGAATTTACTGTTGTTGATATTGATGGTGTTCAGCCTCAGCTCAACGCCTTTGTTGGTGATATCGGATGTATTCAGGTTGATCAGGTAGAAACCTGTGCGGGTGGGGTCCCAGGTTTGCGATGCCAGCAGGTCAGTGGTCTTCTTATGGTAAAAATCTACAGAGCCGCTGATCCTGTTGGAAAGTAAACTGAAATCCAATGCAAGGTTATGTGTGAAAGTAGGCTCCCATCGCAGTTCCCTGTTGGCAGGAGAATTGATATTGAGATGCGTGTTGTTGAGATTGAAACTGCTCCAGGCCTGCGCGATGGTCCTGAGTGATGAGGAAGTAAGATCAGGTACGTTACCGGTAAGACCTGCAGTATATCTTATTTGCAGGAGGTTCATCCAGGAAGGCGCTTTGATAAAATGCTCGCGCAGCAGGTCCCATTTCAATCCTGCGGAAGCCAGTATCTGTTTGTTCAAACCTGCGGACCGGTCGAAACGGCTGCTCTTGTTGATACGCGCGCTGGTGCTCAAAGTATATTTCCCTTTGTAAGCGTAGGAACCTGCAAAATAGTAGAAGATATAACGATCATCCAGTGTGCTTTTCTTGAAATACTGATCGTATTCGAATTTGCTGAACAGGGTGCTGACCGGATTTTCCACGCCAACTGTTGTGATATACCTGAAGTCAACGGGGAAGTTGAGATTATTGGATGGATCGTATCCGAAACGGGTATCCATCGAATTATCGAAAAGTGATTTTTGTCTTTCAAGGCCCAGTGTCATATCCACCCTGTGATCATGATTGAAAGTATGGTTCAGGTCAAGCTGGGCGCGTACATAAAAATTCCTGGTGGTATTCCTCGTTTCAGAAAGTATGCCGCCTTTGGGAATGTTGAAAACGGGCAATGTGCCGTCCAGCGTGGCATAGCTGGCAACGAGGTTGCGTGCCTGGAAGGAACTGGCGTTATAGATATCTTTTTTCAGCTCATCGATATTCTCCGATTTATAGCTGACACTAAGGGCGATGCTGTTATTGAACTTGTAGCTAAGGGTGGACTGAAGACGGAGATTATTGGTCTTGTTGTTGAAATCATAGTCTGTCAGGTCATCGAGCGGGGCATAAGTAAGCGCGGGAAAGCCGGCTTCCACGAATTGCCTGCTAAGATCATCATTCCACCTGTATGGGATCTGCCGGTGACTGCCGTCCGGGTTGCGCAATCTTTCATAAGGAAGGATCTTCAGCGAGCCCGGAACAACGGAGTTGGAACTGCCACCGAATCTTTTCAGTGGAGATACATCCTGGTCATTCACACTGTAGTTGGCATTGATGGCCAGTGTGAGCTTGCTGGTGAGTTTGATGTCGCTGTTGAAGTTCACATTGGTCTTCCGGAATTCATCGCCTTTGTAAAGATTGGTGCCTTTTACATAACCGAAGGAAGCGTAGTAGCTGAAACGGTCTGTGGGCGCGGCACTGATACTGACTGTATTGTCAGTGGAATAAGCATTATTGAAGAATTCCTTTGCGGCTTCTTTGAGGTTATCGTAAGTTCCGATCTCCTTCAATCTTCTGTCTCTTTCTTCTGCAGTGATCTTTCCTTCTTCAAAATCGAACAGGGTAGCAAATACAGGCGTGTAGGCATCGCGGGAATAACTGTAGTCGTCGCGGGCGGGAATATTGTTCGGGTAGGCATAGAATTCTTCTTTTTCAAACTCCACCATTTCAGCAGGGCTCAGCAGGTTGAGGTAGCTGAGTTTGGGCCTGGGGTTGATATTGAAAGATGAACGGAAAGTGACCCTGGGCGAAAGTGTTTTTCCTTTTTTGGTATTGATCACGATCACACCATTGGTGGCTTTCACGCCCCAGATGGCGGCTGCGGCCGCATCGCGAAGCAGGGTAATTGTTTCAACATCGTTCGGATTGATGGTAGACAGGCTGCCTTCGATGGGAAATCCATCTACAACGATCAATGGTTGTTGATTGCCGAAAGTAGACACGCCGCGCATCAGGATGCTTGGATCGTCTTCCCCTTCAATACCATTGGCGCTTTTGGAGATCAGCAATCCCGGCGCCATGCCTTCTATCAGGTTGAAGAGATCCGGCGAGGTCCTGCGTTCCAGGTCTTTTGCCGTTATCACGGAGTAAGAGCCGGTTGCCCGCTCTTTGGGTATCTTCTGGTAGCCGGTATTCACGGAAACGGTTACATCTCCCAGTGAGGATACTTTGGTTTTCACTACAATCAGGATATTGTTCTTCCCATTCACTTTTACTTCCTGTGTTTCATAATTCACGCTGGAAACGATCAGTACTGCCTGCTCGTTCACTCCTTCGAGTGTGAACTCGCCTTTGCTGTTGGTAGCAGTGCCTTTGTCTGTGCCTTTCACTGTGACCGTTACGCCGCTGGCAGGCTCGCCGCTTTCCGTGGTGATCCGGCCCCGGATTTCGATAGTGGGAGGGTAGAGTTGAAAAACAGGCGGCGCGATCTTCCTTGCAGAGATCACGATCGTTTTTTTCTGAATGGAATAATCGAATAATTGTTCCTTTAGAACATTATCGAGGAACGACAATAAAGGCATATTATTCGCCTGAATGTTTACCGGAGCAGCTTTCCGGAGGATGGCGCCGTCATAGAAAACTACAAAGCCGGTTTGTTTTTCAATGGCGGTAAACACTTCTTTCAGGGAAGCTTTCTTCCCTGAAAATGTGATAGTCTGGGAGTTACTTTTGGCGCTGATATGCAAACAGAGCCCCAGTAATAGAATGCCGACAAATGTGAGCCGCATAAGCAGTTGTTTTTTCGCAGAGGATAGGGAACGCGTGTTGTGGCGCCCTTTCCGGAGAGCATTTAATTGCATAAATTCGCAACAGTTTTGGGTTTGATAATAATAATAGTCAGCAACGGCTATCTTGATTTGACCACCCGAAATATTGCCGGGCCCGATCGCGACTCGGGTTCCGGTTTTTTCAGATGATCAATTTTGTCCTTTTTTATAGTTTATGGTGTTATCACCAGTTTTCTTTCACCCTCCAGTTTTATATGCAGATCAGCTTTTTCCAGTAAGGAGATCAACTCGGAAAGGTTAAGGTCCCGCTGCATCTTGCCCTGGAATTCCCGCTTTGGAATAGCGCCTTCATAACTTACTTCAATATTGTACCAGCGTTGCAATTGCCGCATAACCGTGGGGATATCGGCATTCACGAAATGAAAAAGTCCGTTCTTCCAGGCAATTGCTTCGTCAACATCTGCGTCCCTAACTGTAACAGTATTTTCATCTACCTGTGCCTGCCGGCCCGGTTGCAGCAAGGAAGAAGATGATGAATGATTGTGTTTCACTTTTACAGATCCTTCCAGCAAAGTGGTGCGTTCGTTCAGTTCATCGGAATAGGCATTGATATTGAAGCTGGTGCCGATCACTTCCACCTTTTGTTTGCGTGTGATAACAATAAAGGGTTTGTTCTTATCTATTGCTATTTCCAGGTAAGCTTCTCCATCGATTTCCACTTTTCTTTCATTTCCGGAGAAGGTGCTGGGGTACCGGATAGAGCTGGCAGCGTTGAGCCATACCTGTGAACCATCGGGCAATTGCAATTGGAACTGGCGGCCTTTCGGCGTGCTCATGGTATGCCAGGCAATTGAGCCATTGTTTCGCTGCGGATACATGAGCTGTCCATTTTTCACTTCCATGCTGATACCGTTCAACTGCAGTATGCTGCCATTTTTCACAGTGTCCAGCATGATCTGTTTTCCATCTGCCAGTGTAAGGATGGCGCCATCCTTACCAGGCGGAATATCTTTGGCAGCAAACGTTGCAGGCTTTTGCCCTGTGCTCTTTTCGGACGTTGACAGCCAGAACCAGGTCCCCAGCACTGCGGCCACCACAGCAGCCGCTGCTGCGATCCTGAACCAGTTTTGTTTCACCAAAGGCCGTTCCATGGCGGACTGTGGCCGGCTTGCTTCCAGGTCATGCCAGACCTCATCGAATAGTTCCTGGAACAATGGAGCCAGTGCCGGATCATTGCTGAGGGCAAACAATTCCTGTTGTTCCGCTGCGCTGATGCTGGCATCGAGCTGTTTCTGAAGAAGCGCTTTCAGTCGTTGTCGGGTATTGTTCACAGTTACAGGTTTAAATGAAGTAACAGAACGTGAACAGTAGAAACGAACGGCAGGAGGTTCACTACCAGTTGCTGTAAAAATATTTTTTGCAGGTTACCATTCTTTCAGCAGGAAGGCGATCGGGAGGAGTGCGCCATGTTTGTTCACATGCTCGCGCACGGAGCGGATGGCCTGGGCCATATGATTGCGGACAGTGTTGGGAGAGAGTTGCAGCCGCTCAGCGATCTGCTCATAACTGAGATGATGATCGCGATGTAATGTGTAGATGATCCTTTTTTGCGGAGGAAGCCTGTTGATGCCATCACGATAAATACGTAGCAGTTCTTTCTCCTGTAGCTGGTCAACAGGCTGCTGGTACAGGTTACTGACAGCTTCATACAATACCTGTTGCAAAGCCTGGTCCCTGCCTGCTTTCCGGTACATGTCCAGCACCAGGTTCTGTGTGATACGTTTGATATAAGGAAGAATGATCATGTGTTCCGGGAACTGTTCTCTTTTTTCCCAGACCTTCACAAAAGTTTCCTGTACTACTTCTTCCGAGAGCTCCCTTGATTTGGTGAGATAGAATGCAAATGCAAAAACAGGTTGCTGGTATAGTTCATAAATGGAGTTGAATGCCGCTTCATCACCTGCTGCAAGCCGCTTCAGCAGCTGTTCTTCGTTATATGATGCGTGCCTGATCAATGGATATGAACTTGGGTATGCAACTTACAAAAGTTGACGCTATTCATTCTATTAAAATGATATTTGTCCGGAATTACTGGTTTACCGGTATATTCCGGAAATCCTGTTTTTTCGTTTTTAATTATATTTATAGCGTTTAAAGGAAAAGGAACTGACTGCAGATAGCTTACATACTGACCATGAACTATTCCGTTTGATAGCGCTCGATGATGAGGAAGCCTACAGACTTTTTTTCCAGCGTCATTTTGACCGGCTCTTTGGAGTGATGCTCCGTTACATTGGCCGGAGGCCGGATGCAGAGGATATAGTGCAGTCTGTATTCCTGAAAGTGTGGGAGAAACGGAAACAGCTTCCGCAGATCGCACAGCCTGAAAGCTGGCTGTTCATCACTGCCCGCAATGAATTCGTGAACAGGTTCCGCAAACTCAGAACGGAACAACAATACCGCGATTATCTTAGTGACATGTTTGCAGAAGAGCTGGATGCTCCTGATCACCTGCTGATCATCCGGCAGCGTGATTCGCTGATCCGGAAAGCCCTGCACGGCCTTCCGGAAAAACAGCAGCAGGCATTTCTGCTCAGCAGGGAAGAAGGACTTACCTATGAAAAGATCGCGGAGCGGATGGGTGTTGCCCGCACCACCGTGAAGGAGCATATCTCCCGTGCCATGAAAACTTTGAGGGATTTCATGCTTTCCAATGAAGGGGAAATGCTGGTCTTTTTCTGTTTTTCCATTTTTTCATAAATTTTTTTGAGAGGCATGTCCTCCCATATTTAAACCCGTGCGTCTTTATTATACCGGAAGGAATTACTGAAGGCTGATTTCAAACCTTGTCATGACCAACGAACAATTCAAAACCCTGCTGTTGAAATTCAAACAGCAACAACTGACCGGAGAAGAGCTGGATCTTTTCCTGAAGGAAGCATCATTACCTGAGCGCGAAGCGCTGTTGGGTGAAATGCTTACTGACGACCTGGCTGCGTATACTCCCGGAGCTTCAACTGATCCGGAGGCCGCAGAGAAGGTATGGAATAAACTCTCGGAGGCAAGGAACAACATTGAAATTCCGGAAGCTGCACCGGCGAAGCTGTACAGGCTTCGTTATTGGAAATGGGCGGCTGCCGCTGTTGTGATCATTGCTGCCGCAATTTGGTTAAGGTTCATAAGCGGCGCGGATCACAACAGCAAGATGGCAAAAAATGAACCGGCAGCAGCCATCGAGCCAGTGCAACAATCCGTGGTGCTTACATTATCTGATGGCAGGACCATCCAGCTGGATAGTGTGGCCAATGGTAAGCTCGCTGAAGAAGGCGCAACACAGGTGATGAAAGCATCCGGCGGAGAGCTCAGTTACCAGGTAACAGACAATAAACTGGCTGCATCGCAGGAAACCTTGTACAATTCCATGAGCACACCGCCGGGCACTCAATATCATTTTACACTTCCCGATGGTACGCGTGTATGGATGAACGCCGCTTCTTCTATCAGCTTCCCCACTGCTTTCACAGGAAAACAACGCCAGGTGAAGATCAAAGGCGAAGTATATTTTGAAGTGCTTCAGAATAAGGAGCAACCCTTCCTGGTGAATGTAGACGATCGCGGCCTGGTGGAAGTATTGGGCACGTCTTTCAACATCAATGCCTACAATAATGAGCAGGCCATCAAAACAACATTGCTGGAAGGCAGTCTGCTGGTAGGCAACCGGCTGGAAGCCGGCAGATCAAAAGACCAGGTGAAACTCAAGCCAGGTGAGCAGGCTTTGCAAAAGGAAAATCATGTACCGGTTGTATTGAAAGAGGTAGATAAAGAAAAAGTGATGGCCTGGAAAACCGGGGTCTTCAATTTCAACAATGCCAGTTTACAGGAAGTGATGAGAGAGCTGGCGCGCTGGTATGATATTGAAGTGGTGTATGAGAAAGGAGTTCCTGAGCTGGAATTTGTTGGTAAGATCAGCCGGAAACTCACGCTGCAACAGGTGTTGAACGGATTGCAGGGAACAGGTTTCAAGTTCAGGATAGAGGCTGGCCGCAAACTGGTCATCACTCACTGACAGATATAAATTGTACCGGCCTTCCCATCCGGGTAATTGGCCGATTCCATGAAGTAACCATTTAGATTTAATAATAATACACAGGCAGAAAACTGCACTGCCGTGTGAAGGATTTGTATTGCCTTGTAAACAAAGCGCGGATGAGACCCAAAACCATAACACTAATTGCGTGCCTGCTATTATTCCAGGCAACCCTCTTTGCTCAGAAAGTAAATTTCACCGGTAAGTCGGTAACACTGCAAAAAACATTTGCTGTCATCGAATCGCAAACCGGCTACTCAGTGTTCTGTAACAAGGAACTGTTGAAACAGGCGAAACCTGTTACCGTTACTGCTGTTGACATGCCATTGCAGAAATTCCTGCAACTTATTCTGGAAGGTCAGCAGCTCCGGTACAACATCGAGGGCAACACCATTTTCATCAAGCAAACGGAAAAAGCAATCCCTAAACCCCCAAACGATGATACCCATTTGGCTCCCGCCAGCCGGGAGCTGAAGGGTAAAATCCTGGATGCTGCAACTGGCAATCCTGTTGCCGGTGCAAGCATTCATATTCCTGCCAGGAATACCGGTGTGAGCTCCGATACAAAAGGAGAATTCAGTATCAAAGTGAATGATGGTGAAAAGATAGAGATCAGCTCTATCGGTTATGAGTCGCAGGAGCTTATCATCAGGGCAGGAACACAGTCACTCGATATCAGACTGAATGTTGCGCAGGAAGCGATGAAAGATGTGGTGGTAACGGGTTATCAAAAAGTGAACAAACGTACATTTACCGGCTCTGTTGGAAAAGTGAAGTCCGATCAGCTGGCAACTGCCGGTATCTCCGATGTGGGCAAATCATTGCAGGGTATGGTGGCCGGTGTGGCCGTGGAAAACACCAGCGGCACATTCGGTACTAAATCAAAGATCCGCATCCGCGGCACTTCTTCCATCAGCGGAAACCAGGAACCACTCTGGGTTGTAGACGGCGTAGTGATAGACGATCCGGTGAACCTCAATCCCAACCAGCTTTATTCAGGCGATGCAGCCACCATGCTCAGCTCCGCCATCAGTGGCATCAATCCTGATGATATAGAAGATATTCAGATCCTCAAAGATGCATCAGCTACCGCCATGTACGGAACACAGGCTGTGAATGGCGTGATCGTTGTTTCTACCAAAAAAGGAAAGATCGGTGCGCCGGTGGTGAGCTACAAGAATAATTTCAGCATGGCCATGAAGCCTTCCATCACACAGTTCAATGTGATGAACTCCAAACAAAGGATGGAGTTCTCTGAAGAGCTTTATGATAAGAACATGCTTGACTTCACCAACCTCAACCGTAACTACGGCGCATTTGGGAAACTGCTCTCGCAATTGTCGCGCAAAGAAATCACCTGGGACGAATACTACGATAATATCCAGCGCGCTAAAACGTATAACACGGACTGGTTTGATGAGCTGTTCAGGAATTCTGTAAACCAGGAACACAGCATCAGTGTGAGTTCAGGAACAGAGAAATCACAGATCTATTTGTCCGGCAGCTATTTCAGGGATGCGGGTCAAACAGTAGGCCAGCATCTCGACAGGTACACCGCTAATATCAGGGCCAATTTCGATTTCTCTAAGAAATTCTCTCTCACCGGAACCCTGTATGCTTCAGCGAGGAACCAACGCACATTCGGTACAGAGAACTCCACAGAAGCCATTGCCGGTATTGTTGAGCGCGCATTCGATATCAATCCCTATACCTATGCGCGCAGCACCAGCAGGGCTATGAGACCCTATGACGATAATGGCAACCCGGAATATTACCAGATGAACTATGCGCCTTTCAATATCGTGAACGAACTGAAGAATAATTTCATCGATATCCGGTTGCGTGAGATCAAATTCCAGGTAGATGCCAACTGGAAGATCACGAAGAACCTTTCTTACAATGGTATCTTCTCAGGCCGTATGTCTTCCGTTGCCAGTGATCATATCGCAACAGAAAAATCGAATACGGCATTGAGCTACCGCGCCATGCAGAACAGTTCTGTCCGCAGTGCCAATACAAATCTTTATAATGATCCGTTCGATCTTAGTCAGTACCCTATTTCAGTTTTACCCCGGGGTGGAATCGTGATCACCGATAACACCCTCGGGGAATTCTACACTGTTCGGAATTCCCTGAACTGGAAATCTTATTTTGCGCAGAACCATAGCATCGATCTGTTGGCGGGCACCGAGCTTCGCCACAGGAAGTACCTCACGGATTATTACAAGGGCTATGGTTTCGAGTATTTCAGCGGGCTCACGTCCAGCCCAGATTACAGGGCTATTCAGCGAGATATTCTTTCCGGTTCTTCAGACCCTTATTATGGTAAATCGCAGAACATTCAACATGAGGCCAGCTTCTTTGCCAACCTCGCATATTCCATTCAGAACAAATACAATTTCACACTCTCCACCCGTGCGGACGGGTCCAACAGGCTCGGCACTTCCGAACGCTTCCGCTTCCTGCCGATCTGGGTGGTGGGAGCCAGCTGGAATATGGATGAAGAAGGATTCATCAAAGACATCGAAGCTATCGATTTCCTGAAGTTGAGGGGCTCTTACGGATTGCGTGGAAATATCAGCGGCCTTGGCAGCGCAGAGATGCTGGCTTACTACGGAACTACCAAACGCTTCGATCCCAATACCATCGAAACGGTGATCAATATCACTTCTCCCGAAAATCCTACCATGAGATGGGAAAAAGAAAAAATGTTCAATGCGGCTGTAGAGTTCGGATTGTATAACAGGGTTACTACCACACTGGAATATTACAGCCGTTACAATTATGATCTCATCGGCGGTATCGAAGTTTCACGTGTAAGTGGTCAGCAACGCAAGACAGTGAACTGGGCCGATATGCGCAACCACGGGTTTGAGGTTACCATCAATACAAGTAATATCAAAAGAAGGGACTTCGCCTGGAATACCATTTTTACTTTCGGTTATAACAAGAATAAAGTAACAAGAATTCAGCAAAACAATACAGTGTTGCTTGCCACCGTTGGAACTGGCGCCGCAGCAGTGGGCAAGCCGGTGAACGGTTTGTATTCTTTCCGTTTTGCTGGTCTGGATGCGGACGGTCTTCCACTTTTCTACAATGCAAAAGACAATCCGACTTACCAGATATCGAAGTATAGTCGTGATCTCAATATGCTCAGATACGAGGGAAGCCGTGATCCGCTTGGTTCCGGTGGCCTTACCAACTCCTTTCGATACAAGAACCTGAATTTGTCTTTTCTCTTTACCTATTCCTTTGGCAATGTGGTCCGCCTGAATCCCATCATGCAACGCTACTTCTCTGATGTGGAAGCGCTGGATGCAACGCTGGTGAACAGGTGGCGTGCACCCGGTCATGAGCAGTATACCAATGTGCCACGCATCATTGAAGCGGAAACACGTACCATGCTACTGGAAGCAAGCGCTGATCCATTCACATTTTACAACAGGAGCGATATAAGAACAGCCAACGGTTCTTTCATCCGCCTGAAAAATGTTATGGTCAATTACGCATTGCCCAATGCACTGATAAAAAAATATGGTATGAAGGGATTCCAGATCACTGCACAGGCGCAGAACCTGGCCCTCTGGGCTGATTCCAAATTGCAGGGACAGGATCCCGAAGCGCTGGTATCCGGCATATCGATTCCCGCCGCCACTACTTTCACCTTAGGTCTGAACATTAACTTATAAGCAGGAACCATGAATAATATTGCTAAATATCTTTTTTTACTTTTCACTGCCGGCATACTCCTGGGCGGCTGTAAAAAGTTCCTGGAAGTGAACCCCGATAATCGCGTGAGGCCACAGTCCGTGGAGGATTACCAGGCCATCATCACCGGCGCTTATCCACAGGCCTTCCATATGTTTACGGAATTGTATACCGATAATTACCGGTTCTATGATTATCCCGATTACAACAATGCCAATATCAATTCCTGGCTCAAACCCATCTATCTCTGGTCCGATGAATACATCACCGGCAACGCCGTTACGCCGGAAGCAGGATGGAGAAAATATTACAACAGTATCTACAATGCCAATGTGGTGCTGGAGAGCATCGATAATGCCCCAGGCGATGACGAACTCCGCCGTAACGTAAAAGGGGAAGCGCTGCTGGTGCGCGCTTACGCACATTTCATGCTCGTGAACATCTTTGCCAAACATTATGATGCTGCTACGGCCGCTTCGGACCTGGGCATTCCCTATGCGCTGGCAACAGAGAAGGAAGCAGGAGCTACTTACAAAAGGGATAATGTAAAACATGTGTATGACCTCATCGAGAAGGATGCGCTGGAAGGCATTGCCCTGGTGAACGATGCATTGATGAAAGTTCCCAAACATCATTTCAATAAAACAGCAGCCAATGCATTCATGAGCCGTTTCTATCTCTTCAAAGGCGATTGGGAAAAATGCATCGAATACAGTAACAAAGTGCTCAACGCCAATTCAAGTGTGAGGAACCTGCTGGTTGACTGGGATAAGGATTTTTCCACCGGTAATTACAGCGCTTTTGCAAATGCTTATTGTTCCGTGAACCAGCCGAATGTGCTGATGATGCAATACACGCTGGAGTGGAATTCCTTCTACCTCACAGGCATGTATGGAAACGAGTTCAGGAGCACGTTTGCTGCGGAAGATATCCGCGGCCGCATGTTCACTTTCACCAGTAACCAAACTCCGAATTATATTATTCGAAAATTCAGGTCGGTTCAATCGGAAGGACATCAGTATTCCGATGTGGCCTTGTTTGTTGTGGAAGAAGTGATGTACAATGCGGCGGAAGCTTATGTGCGCAAGCAGAATCCCGATTATGATTATGCCATCAATGCGCTGAATACGATCCTGGTGAAACGCCTGCGTCCTTACACTGCACTGAAGCGTTCAGACTATCCTACTGAAAAGGCAATGCTCGACAAGATCCTGGATGAAAGAAGAAGGGAACTTTGTTATGAAGGATACAGATGGTTCGATATAAAACGATACAATATTCCGGTCACCCACTGGAATGGTGTGAGGGATATCGAATTGAAAGCCGATGATCCCAGAAGGCTTTTCCAGATACCGTTTGCAGAACTGACTGCCAACATAGATATGGAACCGAATCCCAGGTAATCACTGCTAAAATAACTATCATGCATAAACGAATTATATTATACGCTATCGCCTGCTGCCTGCTTGCCACATCCTGCAAGAAGGAAGATGCGATCCCTTACGAACCTTACGAAGCGCCGGCCAAACCTGATAATCCAACAGACCTGGCTATCTATGATATTTTCACGGAATACCAGAGCAAGATCATTTATCGCTGGGACAGGCGCTATATCACCGCCGATGCATTTGCTTCACCTCCCAATGAATCCATTGTACTGCCTTATGTAGAGAATGTGCTGCGCAAGCTGTTCATTGCTCCTTACGACAGGCAGAAGTCTGAATTCATGCGGCAGAACATGCCTATAGAGATGATCCTTTTCGGTACGAAAATGAATTATGTGGAAGGCGATGAGAGAAACTTCAGCGCTTCCGGAACTGCCTACGGATTGAGCCGCGTGATTGTGACCAGTGTGAATGGTTATGATCTCACAGATGCCAACTGGCTGAAAAATCAGTACGCAACTTTGCACCACGAGTTTGCACATGTACTGGATAAAAAGTTCGGCAGGCCTGCAGGATTCGATAAGATCTCTGAAGGTAAATATGCAGGCGGCACCAGTTATGCAGCTTTTACACAGGCCGAAGCACGCAGTAGAGGCTTCTGGCGTAACTATGGCATGAGCAATGAATCAGAGGATTTCGCCACCTGGGTGGATGGTATTGTTACCACTCCCAAAGAAAACGTACTGCTGATCGCAGACGAGAACACTTTCCTTCAGCAGAAGTACAAAATGGTGTACAATTTCTATCTGGAAAAAGGCATCGACCTGCATGTGTTACAGGCTTATTTACAAAACGTACTCGATAATCTCTGATCATGAAACTATTCAACCAAACAATACTGCTTTGTTTCCTGACAGTCATGCTGACTCTCGATGCCTGCCGGAAACCTTCTACCCATCTGCCTGAAAGGGAAATGCCCCCCACTGTGGCAGAACTGGCTGCCGAATATAAAAAGATTCTGGTAGCGGCTACTGATGGCTGGTATGTACTATATAAACCGACTTCCGAATCTGAAGGTATTGCCGTGAAGATCAAGTTCGCAGAAGATGGAAAAATGAAAATCGTTTCCGGTCTGAGGGATTACCATGAGGAAGCGGATGCTGACTATTCTTTTGCCGGTGAAACGATCCTTCAGATCGTATTTGCTGATAATTCTGTTTTTGGAGAGCTTACCAGGACTGTAAATGGTTTCAATAAATTCAAGATCGTTCAGCAGGAGGATGGCAGCTTTTCTTTGAAGAGAGCGGATGGTTTCGATAACCTCAGTTATGCCCTGGTAAAAGTGAATGCCACCAACCAGCAGGTATTGCAAGCACAGGTCCAGGCAGTGCTTGACCAGATCGCATTTGAAGAGGAACAGGAAAGACTGACCACGGAAGCAAGAGAAAAAATTGCTACGCTTGTGGAAGCCGGTCCCGGCTATTACTGGAAGAACCTGCTGCTGGAAAATTTCGGAGCAAGGCTGGAGGCGATCGATACAACTGCCAGGACCATCACTCTTGCATGGCCTGCAACAGGTTCATCAAACGCAGAGTCGCATACTATCAACTATAAGCCTGTGCCTGCGGGCATGACGCTGGAACCTGCTATTACGAAAGATAGCTACACCATCGATACACTGAAATTTGGCGCATTTACAGATGGTTCGCTTGAGATCACTTCTGCCGGGAATGCCGGCGCCGGAAAGCTGGGCTGGATGCATGTTCCGCCATTCCCGTTCCAGAACGCGATCTCAGGCGCCCCCAATACGTACACTACTGCCGACTATTTTGTAAGGAATGGTGAACTACCGCGCTTCTTCGGATATACGCTTGACAATATGGATATCTATTACAGTCCGGCTCTGCAACCATATATCAATGACCTCAAAGAATATTTTGTAACACAGGGCTTCAAGGCAGATGAATTGTTCCGTTTACAATTCTATAATAACAACTACAACGGCACCACTATCCCTGATGATCATGCGCAGCGAAACCAGCTGCAATTGCTGATTAGGAACGGCGCCGGAAACAGCACATTCCAGGTGTTCCATTATGACCTGCTGAAGCTGGGGCCCAATCATGTTTCGATGGTAAGCTTCGGAACAACAGGCTCATCCGCCGCTCCTTATAAAGAAAAAGTGGTAGCGTTCATGAACGAGGTCTTTACTACTGAAGGCTTTACTGTAGTGCCCGTGGGCAGGAATAGTACATCCCCGTCTGCCCTGCAAAAGATCAGGCTGGTGAGCAGGAAAGACAGCCGGATCTGGCTGGAATTATTAGTGAATAACACCACACTGACCATCTATTTCGATTAACCCAACTTGTAATTACAGAGATGAAAAAAATAATCATTATTGCATTTATCGCTGCTTCGTTTGCAGGTTGCAGTAAAACCTATGATGGAACGGTAATCCCTGAAGATGTGCCGGACCTGGCTGCGCTTCAGAATAATTACATGCAGCAGCTGGCGGCATCCTCTGAAGGCTGGTACCTTGAATACAAACCTACCAGCAATCCCACGAAAGTGAGCCTGCTGATGAAATTCAGTAATGCCGGAAAAGTAAGCCTGGTGTCGGATTACAAAGGTTTTACCGATGAACAGGAAAATGTACGGTTCCGCGTTGGCGGGAATGTAAAGCCTGAACTGATCTTTGAAACCTATTCCGTGATGCATGCCATTGCGGAAAATATCGGTGGCAAATTCGAGTTTTACATCAGTCCGAATGCAGACGGAAATTTTTCCCTCACACAAATAAACGGTCCGGTAAACACTGTGTACACACTCCGTAAAGCTGTGGCCACAGACAGGGCAGATATCCTGGCCAAGGCCAATACTGCCCTGCTTTTACAGGAGTTTGCCGGTAACGCTTCTGCTTATTTCAAGAACCTGGAACTGGCAAGTTTCCATGCATTCTGGGAATTGAACACTGATCAACAAACATTGAAACTGACCTGGGAAGATCAGGCCGGAACGCCTGTGAGCAAAACAGTAACGTACAATTATATCGCAAACGGTATAGCCCTGAGTGAACCTGTAACCAAAGATGGGATCAGTATAGATGGCCTGTCATTCGGCACTGCTACTGCCAATGAGCTCGAAATAACTGCTGCCGGGAATGCAGGAGCGGGAAGGATTGCCGTATCCCACACACCCGCATTTCCCTACAAGGGCACAGCCAACCTTTTCATGCGTATCGATAATGTGTTGCCGAGATTCTTCGCATATACACTGGATGATCCGGCAACCTATTACAGCCCTGACCTGCAACCGCATGTAGCTGCATTACGTGAGCTGATCTCTCCGGTGCAACTGAGGATCCAGCTGTATCATTACAATATGAATTCAGGCGGCACAACACCTGCCAATCAATTGTATTCGATGCAACTCCTGGTAAAGAATGAAACAGGAGGCAATTTATTCATCCCTTATTATACATCCCTGGCAAAAGTGGATGAAAGCCATGTAGTGGTAACGCCGCTTGGTACCACCAACTCTGTTGGTACGCAATATCTTACTCCAGTACTGGATTTTATGAATATTATCTTCCCGGAAGAAGGAGTAACGGTTGTTCCCAATGGAAGATCCGGAACGCTGCAACGCTTACGCGTGATCAGCAGGAAGGATTCCAGGATCTGGTTCAATATCATCGTGAGCACGCCAACCGGTATTTATGTAGACTAAAAAAATGAACAGTGAAAAGGAGCAGATTCATCGCATGCATTGTTTTGATTGGGCTTGCAGGCCTTCAATGGAACAAACCCGCAAAGCCTTCACCCAAATATGTACTGGTGCTTCACGGCGGCGCCGGTACGATACTGAAAAAGAATATGAGCGATGCCGCAGAACAGAAATACCGGGAAGCATTAACCGAAGCTTTGAAGTCGGGCTACAAACTGATGCAGAACGGAGGCTCCGGACTGGATGCGGTGGTGGCTGCTATCAAAGTGATGGAAGACTCTCCGCTGTTCAATGCAGGTAAAGGCGCTGTATTCACCAATAATGGGAAAAATGAACTGGACGCCAGCATTATGGACGGCGCAACACTGGCCGCAGGCGCAGTGGCCGGTGTAACCACTATTAAAAATCCGATCACAGGTGCAAGAGCAGTGATGGAAAAATCAGGACATGTAATGCTGAGCGGAAAGGGAGCAGACGATTTCGCAAAAGTGCAGGGACTTGAAATAGTGGACCCTGCTTACTTCTATACCGAAGGCAGATGGAAGGCGTTGCAGCGCTTACTTAAAAAAGATTCCGCCAAAACCGAACTGGACCATGATGAAAAGAAAACTTCTATCGTGCCAACTGCAAAAAGTAATGATGAGAAATTCGGCACTGTTGGCGCAGTGGCGCTCGACAAAAAAGGTAACCTGGCGGCTGGCACCAGTACAGGTGGCATGACCAATAAGAAATATGGACGAGTGGGCGATTCTCCCATCATCGGCGCAGGTACTTATGCCAACCAGCAGGTAGCTGTATCCTGCACAGGATGGGGTGAATTCTATATCCGTACTGTGGCTGCCTATGATGTTGCCGCACAAATGGAATACAGGAATCTCCCGGTGGCAAAAGCTGCGCAGCAGGTAATCGATAAAATCGGAAAGCTTGGTGGTAACGGGGGCATGGTGGCGCTGGATAAAAATGGAAAGATGGCGATGCCGTTCAATACTGAAGGAATGTTTCGTGCTGCCATAAACGAAGAGGGAAAAGTGTCTGTGTGGTTTTACAGGGATTAGTTCAAAAACAGAAATAGAAACAAAAGAGACTGCGCCATTCTTTCAGCGTAGTCTCCTTTATTTTTTGCTTCAGTTCTTTTTGGCTTCAAGGGTTTTGATCCGCAGATTCTGCTCATCAACAGTTTTTTTCAGATCAATTAGATAGAGCGTAAGCTCTTCAATTTTTTTCAGCAATGCTGCCTGATTGTCGCCCAGGTCGAGGCCATTCTCTTCAACTTCTTTTGCCGGAACAATTTCCGGAAGATGGCGATTGGCTTTGATAAAGCGCTCCAGTTGATCCAATGGCATCAGTTTGTAGGATGGATGGAAAACATAATCAGGCCAACCCGTAGCTGTTACTTTTACTTTTTTTGTAAAGATGTTTCCATTCACACATAGCTTTTCTGTTGGCGCTGTGATGCCGATACCAATGTTCCCCGTGTTGGTTATAGTCATTACAGATACATCGCTATTGTTGTACACAGACACAATATTTGTTTTATTGTCTCCATTACTTAGTGCAATGGCTTCTGTCTGATAGCTATGCAGTGCATTGAGTTTACCTATGATTGTACCCCTTTGTCCTTTGATACGGATAACGGAATTACCATCAGAAGTAATTTCCGGATTACTGCCGGTACCTTGTTGGATCACCGCCAGATTTGCCAGCCTGGCTACCCCTGCTACATGAAGCAGTCTGTTGGGAGTGGTGGTGCCAATACCCACATTGCCGGTGGCAGGAAAAGTATTTTGGGCTTTTGTTGTGCTAAAAGAAAGCAATGCGAGTCCGATGATAACAGGGAATTTCATAAATAATCAGGTTTAAGGTTTTACAATGTAATAAAAATAGGTATGCACATAAAGAACATGTTTTTTCGGTAAGTAGAATCACTTAGCAGCCAGGAAGTATGCATCGGATTCCCTATTTTTATACAATGAGCAAAGGCAGGAAAATCCTTCACCGCTTCCTCTATGGATGTTTCTTACTGGCTGTTACTTTTCTTGCATTGGAGATCATCCTTCGTATCTACAATCCTTTTGGGTTCCGGCTGAAAGGAGACCAGATCATCCTGCCTGTGAATACAAAACTGACTATTCAGAATTCCATCAATCCTAAACTGGATAGTGTAATTGTGAACACGAGGAATGAACTGGGGTTCCGCGGGCCATCAAAACCTGCTGATTTCAACAACAGGCTCAGCATCATTGCTGTGGGCGGCAGTACAACCGAATGCCATTTCAATAATGATAATAAAACCTGGCCTGCCTTGCTGGAGAATAAACTGGTCAGCTCTATTCAACATGTATGGATCAATAATGCCGGCCTGGATGGCCATTCCACTTTTGGCCACCAGGTATTGCTACAGGATTACCTGGTGAAGATCAAACCAAAAGTGGTACTCTTTTTCACAGGCGTCAATGATATCGAAAGCGACCGCCCCAGTTTCCACGATCAGCAAAACAAGCGAGGCGCATTCTCTGATCTCAAACACTATATTGTCAATAACAGTGAAGTGCTGAGCCTGCTGGTGAATCTCGCGAGGGGCTGGAAGGCCCAGAAGGCGCATAATACCAGCGGCGTGAATATCGATCCCAGGCAGTTGCCGGTTTCACATATGACTGAGGCGGAATCAGCAGCAAAGTTGAAATTGCAGCAACAATTCCTGCCGGGCTACCGGGAACGGGTAAGTGAACTGATCGATACCTGTCTTAAGTACCAGATCAAGCCAGTGTTTATCACGCAGCCACTATTGTATGGAGAAGGGGTCGATAGTGTAACGCAGGTGGACCTTGCTTGCATTCAGCATAAGAGTATGAGCGGAAAATGCGCCTGGCAGGTACTTGAGCTGTACAACGATGAATTGAGAAAACTAGGCTCAGAAAAAAATATACTGGTGATCGACCTGGCGGCAAGAATGCCAAAGAACAGTCTTTATTTTTATGATGAAGCACATTTCACCAATGCCGGAACAGAGAAGGTAGCTGCCATCGTAAATGAATCGCTCAGTCCCTGGCTGGCGATTAATTTCCCATCTTACCATCAATAGAAAATGGCGCGCCGGTAACGGATCGCCATCGTGTTGGAGATATAAGGGAAGAAAGAAAACTATACAGTCCTTTTACTGAAATTCCAGTTGATGATCGGGAATTTCCGTCTGCCGTTTTCGTTCCATAACCCAATCTGGATCCCCCTCAGGTGTTTGCATTTATTAACCAGCCCGATCTGTAAACCCCTTCCTTTTATGCTTCTGTTTCCTAAGCCGGCAATGGCCAGGCCATGGAATTCATCAATTCGGTTGGTCAAACCTGTTATACATATTCCTTTCGATACGGTGAGCAAACAGAGCAAGCCATTGACAGCTACTCCATGCAAACGGCCTTCACCAATGAGCCCACCACCGCTGATGCTAAGGCCATAGATCTTATCCACTGCTTCACTATACCGGATGGTATCCGGCATATTCTTAACCCTGTAGGTTGAATCACGGGGCAAGAAAGGCAGGTACATCATAAAAATAGCTCCCATCAGGTCTGCATTCAGGTTCACTCCTTTTATGGTAAGGGAATCTTTGTTGAAGCCAAATGTTTGGATACCGATAGTAAGGCCATTGATCCGCTGAGCTCTCGAGGGTGTGAACCATACTACATTCCTTTCAGATTTAGGATAAGGTGGGGGAGGCGTCAGCGCTATGCCGCTTTCACAATCCAATGTGGCGGTATCATTGTAGTAGAAAGCTCTGTTGCATTTCAGGAAAAGCAAAGCAGTGCTCTTGGCGTGGAGGAAGGTCACTAATTCCACTTTTTCACTTCTGGTACTGTCGCGCGAATAGAGTAAGACTGTCTTCTCCGGAAACTTTTTTGCCTGGAGCCCATAGGTGAATACCGGTTTGTAATTGACAAGCTGGATGGTGTTGAATATTTGTCCAAGGCTTTTTTCATAAGTGAGAATACAGTTGATCTGCAGGGGATGCAGCCGGAAGAGTGAGTCTTTCCTGTAACTGTTCTGAGGACCGAAATGTTGGTAATAGATAGAGTCATTCCTGATATCAGTAACGCGTATCAACCAGTTGCCTCCTTCCCAGAGTAGGATCCTGTAAACGCAGTTGCGATAAATGTAAAATGGTTTTTTGCCGCCAGCCTCATAATCATTCGTATTGAACTGAGCATCCCTGTGAAGAACACGATAAAAATACAGGTTCTGTACAACGCTGTCCAGCGGTGTGGCTGAAGCTGTGGTCCCGGTAACGAGACAAATGATTGTAATTATTTTTTTCATGCCGGGTGGTTTTCAGCAAACCTAATGGCTGGATCCCGGGATCAGTAACGGTAAACTGCGTCGGATTTTGAAGTTGTTGCAATGAACAGGAATCGTTTGACCCCTTGAAAGAACTTGCAGCGTAAACCAGTTTGATATATGGATTTGTTCTACTGTAATGGCGGAATTCCATAAACTCTTCCTGCTTATTGCGGATTTTCAGTAATTTTCTTCCAATGGATGCTAAAGTCTTACAACAATTACTGTTCAAAAAGATAAAAGAACAACTACCGGAGCATGTTTCACTGGCAGAAGATCTGGGCGAATTGCTGGGATTGAGTTCTGACAGCGTTTACAGGCGGATCAGGGGCGAAAAGCCGGTTGACCTGGAAGAGTTGCAGGCCATTTGCCGCCATTATCATCTATCGCTGGATGGTCTGCTGCAATTGAATGCAGATGCTGTATTGTTCCAGGCGCCCGGCGTCAGCAATGGATTCATCCCCTTTGAAAAGCATATGCAGGGCATGCTGGAACAGTTCCGGTATTTTACCAGCTTCAAAAAAAGGGAAATCTTTTATCTCTGCAAAGACACACCTTTTTGGTATTTCTTTCTCTTCCCTGCCATGGCTTCGTTCAAAACATTCTTCTGGAGCCGCACCATCAACAATCAACCGGAACTGCAACAGGAATTGTTTTCCCTGGAAGCTTTTCCGGCGGAAGAATGCAGGCGTATTGGCTGGCAACTGCTGGAAGAACATAATAAAATGGATTCAACGGAACTTTGGAACCTGGAAAGCATTCACAGCAGTATCAACCAGGTGTCCTATTACAGGGATGCAGGCATCTTCCGCGAAAGAAAAGATCTGATTGCGGTGGTGGACGATTTTATCAGGATGCTGGACCACCTTCAGCAACAGGCAGAACGCGGCATTACATTCCTGCCCGGCGACAGCGATCTTAAACCTCACGGAAACCTGCAGTTCTACGTGAATGAATTGATACTCGGTAACAATACCATCCTGCTGAATCTCGACGATCAAAAGCTGAGCATGGTCACCTATAGCGTGTTCAACTATATCTCCACCAGGGATACTAGATTTGCCGCCAAAGCATTCGGGACCTTCAACACTTTGCTAAGCCGCAGTTCCCTTATCAGCAGGTCAGGAGAAAAGGAACGCAATAAATTCTTCAATACGCTGCGTGATAAAGTGAATCATCTCAGGAACTAATGTAACATCTAACCTTATTCTTATGCGATCGCTAATTCCTGTTTTCCTTTTTTGTTTTTCTTTTTGCGGTTATGCACAGTCGTCTTCCGGCGGTAAACTGCTATGGAAATATCAGGCTGCTGCAGGTATCATTGGCGGCGCCTGCGCAGGAGGGCATGACCAACTCTTTTTTGGAGATACTACCGGTAACCTGTATTCGCTATCTGTTTCCGGGAAACCTCACAAGGTGCTGGCAAAACTGCCTGCAGGCATTCAGTCAACGCCGGCTGTGGCAGGAAACAGGTTGTTCGTCTATTGTAATAATGGCATCCTGTATTCGCTAGATCTGAAAACAGGGGCAACCGTATGGCAATTCAATACCGGTGGAGAAAAACAGTATGATTTCTGGGATTATTACAGATCATCTCCTTTATTTGCTGATGGACTGCTGTACTTCGGTAGTGGCGATCAGCATGTGTATGCAGTTGAAGCAGCTACAGGTAAAGTAAAATGGAAATTCAAAACAGGTGGAATAGTGCACGCAGACCCGGTGTTGAGCAACGATACTCTTTACATCGGAAGTTATGATGGAAAAATGTACGCGCTTTCAGCAGGGAGTGGACAATTGATCTGGGAATTTAAATCGATTGGCGACCGTTACTTTCCCAAAGGCGAAATTCAAAAGGCGGCGTTGATCGCCGGGGATGCCGTAATTGTCGGAAGCAGGGATTTCAATATTTACGCCATCAGTAAATCCACTGGCAACGGTTTATGGAACAGGAAGGAAGCCGGAAGCTGGATCATTGCTACTCCCATTCTGCACAATGGAAATATATTCTACGGCACTTCCGATAGCCATTCCTTCTATTCCACCTCACAGGAGGATGGCAGCACAAACTGGAAGATCCCGATCCCGTTCAGATCATATAATACGCCTGTTGTGTTTGATTCCCGACTGTTCGCTGGTTGCTTCAATGGTATCTTATATGAGCTGGACCCGGCATCCGGAAAGGTCCTTTGGCAGTTCAGTACAGTTGGAAAACGGAAAAATGGGCAAACAATTTTTGATGCCAGTGATCAGCTCCGGAAAGATTTCAAGATATATGGGAATGAAGAAGAAACTGCAAGGGCGGAGCGCATGATCTTCAACGTGGGAGCGATACTTGCCACGCCTCTGCTCAGGGATGGCGTACTCTATTTTGGCGCTACCGATGGTTATTTCTATGCGCTGGACCTTCGCTGATGAGCAGTCTATTTGCATTTGATGCTGCTGAAATACTTTCCCAGCGCTACAATCGATTCTTCAGTGATTTGCAGATGTGTTCTGGACTCCTCTACTGATTTGCGGACTACCAACAGGTTTTGTGTTTCATCCAGCGGCTTGAGATTACCGGCAATATTGCCTGTTAGTGGGGTATTGATGTCGATCGACTTTGCCTGGCCGTTACATTTGAAATCGAGTACCGCAAAAGAAATCGACCTGCGCTGATTATTGCCATGCGTAGTAAAATGGATCTGCCTGTTACTGATATCATACACAATACTCCATTTGGTGTACTGCGCCTGCGATACATTGTTGAGGATTTTGAATGCATAATCCACAGGAGCCATTGAGTTGTTGCCCTGTTGGTATTGTTGCAGCATATGGCAGGCTGTGGTGAACCTGTCCAGCGAGTTATTGGATTCTTTCGAGCGAGTTGCCGGATCCAGTTGCGCAACACTCGATTCATAAGTGCTGTTGGTTAGTACGGGAGCGAGAAGCTCATTCCCCTGGTGCACAACTGTTTTACCATCCAGGAATTCGATGGTAGCTGCTTTGCCGGATGCATCGGCCACCAGGTAATGCAGTGGAGCGGAATGATCGCGGTCTATGCGGATCTTCCTATCGGTGGCCAGCACTTCTTCGATACTGGCGCAATTGTCTAGTTGGTACTGTATCCATTGCAATTCATTCAGGGCTGCCCGCTTGTCGGCAACAGGATAGCTGGTGCCCTGCAACCACATCAGTTCCACTACCAGTCCTTTTTCATTCATGCCGCCATGCGGCATTTCCTTTCCGAACTGGTTGAAGGTAACGCTGCCATATTGGGAAGTCCAGCTGATGGGCTGCTCTCCACTGGTAAGGAAGGCTTTTTTCTGAAGCCCGGCGGCATTCACCAGGAGGAGGCCGTTGCCGCTTACCCAATCGTAATTGCGCCCAAACACCAGTTGTCCATTTTTATTCAGCAGAAAAGTAGAACAGGCAAAAGTGGATATGGCCGTAACCTGTAAAAGCAGGAGCGAGAATAGCTTTTTCATTTTTCAAATTACAAACAAAAAAGGACACTGATTGTGTCCTTCCGTTAAGAAAAATCCCATCATATATCATCATCGTTCAATCATTCCTGGATCACGGGCGGCGTGCTGATCACTGGTAGTGTTGCCTGCAAGCGGCGGCGTGATATTCTTCTGCCCCTGAAGAAAAAGTAAAGATTGATAAAGAGCATGAAGCCAAGATAAATGCTGAAGCCTCCTATTTTGGGGCTGAGGGCTTCTATCATGTCCCTGGGATCATTCATGGTGACTTCGATGGTGAGGATCAACAACCCAAAGCCCAGGTTCAGGAGATAGAAGCCCGTCTTGAAAAGTTTGTTGGTGGCATTGGCAATGTCTTCCTTGTTGTGAAAGATATCCAGCATGAATGTTTTTCCACTTTTGAATAAGGTGCCGGCCACATACCAGGTCAGCAGCAGCATGATAGGAAGGTAGATGCAATAAGCGATAAGATGATAATCTTTCATATTGTCAGAGTTTATGGTTTGCATGATGTTGTTTGCGGCCGATGTAAAGGATCACGACCATATTCACGAAGTGGATGCAGGCCAGCAGCAGCATGATGGCTCCAACTTTTAAAGCCAGCAGAGACGCCATTTGCGCAGCAGTGTAAATCTCTTTCCATTCGTTCACGCTAAGCGCCACATAGCCCAGGTTCAGCAGGTAATAGCCGATCAGTAACAAGCGGTTGATATAGCCAGTGAGTGCTTCATTCCCTTCCAAAATATTGAGGATATAGATCCGGCCATTGCGGTAAAAGGACAATCCTGTATGCACTGTAATGAAATAAGTGATCAGGAAATAGAGGATGTAGGCGATGGTGTTCATGGTGCCTTTTTTAGGGCTGCCTTTTTCACTTCGGCGCTTTCACAACGCAAAATTGTGTAATTGTTTTGAACTTTCAAAATATTCTGAAAAACAAATTTTGAGAGTAGCGGAGCTACCGAGATTGCATCATCTGCAGACCAACTGCTGGTATTGCAATTCAAAGGAAGATAGTGCAACTCGTCGTACTGCCACGGTTGGAAGGAAATTCCGGGACTAATTTGCCTGCCATAATCATTTAATAAGAAAACCCGATCCCCATGCACGCAGTTAGCCAACCACAACCCGCCTCAATGCGGGTACAGCTTTCCCTGAATTCCGAAGAGTTCCGCAGGCTTAAGATGGTTCTGCCGGACTGTATTGTTCAATGTGAAAATTCCGGTGAGGAAGAGAGCGGCACAATGATGGTTCCATCTGGTTCGTCATTGCCGGCATTCCGGAAGAGGTTCCTGGTGAGAAAAGGAAAGGAATTGATTTCCGTGCATTGCAACGATATAGCCTACTTCTATTCCAGGAATAAGCTCAGCTATCTGAAAACATTCGATGGCAAGAATTTCCTGGTGCGCATGAGCCTGGAAGAAATTGAACAATGCCTTTCTCCGGACCAGTTCTTCCGGGCCAGCAGACAGGTGATCACCAGCCATACCGCTGTGCAGAAAATCCTGCTTTGGTTCAACGGCAATCTCAAAGTTGAACTGGCGCCCAGGGAAATCGACAATGTAATAGTAAGCCGCCTCAAAGCCAACCAGTTCAGGCAATGGCTGGGAGAATAAATTTTCAAATCAACAAGTCTATGCGGAGCATTTATCTTTTAGCAGTTGCGCTGTTATGCTGCAGCGTGGTGGATGCACAGCTTCTCAAGAATATCAAGGATGCTGTGAAAAACAAAGCAGAACAAAAGACAGTTCAGAAATCTGCCGATAAAACGGGGGACGTGATGGACGATGTACTGAGCGGAAAAGCATTCAGGAAAAAGAAAAAAGGCGAAGAGGAGAAAGATGAAAAGAATAAAAAAATAAAAGAGAAAACTGCTCCAGAGGGCAAGACCTTTAACCTGTACAGCAAATTCGATTTCATCCCGGGCGAGAAAGTGATCGCCTTCGAGGATTTTTCCCAGGATAATGCAGGTGATTTTCCCGCCAAATGGAATACGAATACATCGGCTGAAGTTGTTACTGCCACTGAATTACCGGGCAAATGGCTGAAGCTGGATGGGAATGGCGTATTCATGCCGGGTTTCATTACATCGCTTCCGGAAAATTTTACGCTGGAAATGGACCTGATCTGTAATGATGGTTTCCGCACCACGTCTTCGCCCCTGTACCTTGCCATTGCATCACTCAAAACTCAATCTGAATATACACGCTGGCAACAGGGGCAGGGTGGTCAGGAGGGATTCCAGGTATGGTTCCTTCCGAATATGGTTTCTCAAAAAGCAGGCAGGATCGGGTACAATCAGGTGAGTGGTACAGATGGATCACGCCAGCAATTTGAAACGGATAAATTCCACGCCTATGGCGGTAAGAATACAGTTAAGGTAAGTATCTGGCGCCAGAAGAGAAGGATAAGAATGTACCTGGATGAAGAAAAAGTGATAGATGTACAGCAGGCGCTCGGTGATGTCAATTACAATTCACTTGTATTCACCATGAACACCAGCACAACAAAACCTGATTATTATCTTATCTCCAATATCCGCATCGCAGGCGGTTTGCCGGATATGCGCAGCAAGTTCATGACGGAAGGCAAGGTGAGCACCAGCGCTATTCTCTTTGATGTGAACAGCGATAGGATCAAACCTGCTTCCTTCCCGGTGATCAAAGAAATGGCCGCAGTTTTGAAGGAAAACGGTAATGTACGTGTGAAGATAACAGGACATACGGATAGTGATGGGGATGATGCGCATAACAAGGCATTGTCCATCAAAAGGGCAGATGCTGTGAAAGCACTGCTGGAAAAGGAATTTGGCATATCGGCAGACAGAATGGAAACAGATGGAAAAGGAGAATCCGAACCTTTGGAAAAAGATAATACTCCTGCTGCCAAAGCCAATAACCGGCGCGTGGAGTTTATAAAACTATAAGATACACAAACGGGAAATTCAAGTGGCGGGGCCCCGGGCCCTGTCCATTTTTTTAGTTTTCATAAGTATATTGCATCTAGTATTTATGCTTCTCAAAAAAGTGATCATAGCAGACGATGAAGCTGCTGCCAGGACCATCCTGCAGCAGTACCTGGAAGAATATCCTGAAATGGAGATTGTTGCGCAATGTCAGGATGGCCTGGAAGCGGTAGCTGCTATAGACAGGATGGAGCCTGATCTTGTTTTCCTCGATATCCAGATGCCGGGCCTCAGCGGGTTCCAGGTACTGAGACAGATCATTCATGTGCCACAGATCATTTTCACTACTGCCTATGATCAGTATGCGCTGAAAGCGTTTGACTCCAATGCGATCGACTATCTTCTGAAACCTTATACACGAGAGCGTTTCAACCAGGCCGTTGCCAAAGTGCTTACACGCCAGGGTAATGATCTGGCCAGGCTGACAGCTCTCACTGATGCAGTGGGGCAACCTGAACAGGGATACCCGGAACGGATCCTCCTGGAAAGCGGAAACAAAATGATCAGCCTTGCTGTACAGGATATCGCGTACCTCGCAGCTGAAAAGGATTATACCCGCATCTACACTTTGCAAAAGAATTTCCTCAGTAATTACGGGATCGGTGTATTGGAGCAGCGGCTGAATCCTGCGGCGTTCATCCGCGTCCATCGTTCCAGTATCGTAAACATCCATCATATCAGGGAAGTGTATAAAGAGAATAATGATGCTTACCTGGTACTTAACAATGATGTCTCTCTCAAAGTGAGCAGGGGATATATCGATAACCTGAAAAAGCTGATGTACTAAAGCAGATTGCGCCGGCGGCTTCCAGCAACATTCATTATAACAGGGGAGAAAGCAGCCTGGCTGATTTCTCGAGTAATTGCCGCCAGGTGCTGCGCTTCATCCATTCAGCATATATTACTTCTTCCGAATCTTCCAGGTCCTGCAGGAACACTTCTGTCATCTTTTCTCCAAATCCCTGGTCGTAGATAATGGTATTGAGCTCAAAGTTGAGGTCGAAGCTTCGGAAGTCGATATTGGCGGAACCCACCATGCTCAGTGTTTCATCTATCACCAGTGTTTTGGAATGCACAAATCCTTTCTGGTAAAGATAGATACGCACGCCGCATTCGAGCAATGGTTCAAAGTATGATTGCGTGGCATAATTCACCGTTTTGGAATCCGATATACCGGGGACCAGTAACCGCACATCACAGCCACTGAGTGCGGCTTTTTTGATAGCGTCGTAAATACTGTTATTGGGAATGAAATAAGGTGTGGTGATATACACTTTTTGCTGCGCATTGGCGATGGCAGTGAAATAGCTGAGCATCACATCCGCGCGTGGATAATCGGGACCGCTTACAGCGATCTGTGTGAGCATTCCGAAATCAGGACGGCGGTGGGGAATGGGAAAGATCTCATTGTTCGGCGTGAGATTCTGGTCTGAGCAAAAGTTCCAGTCGGCCAGGAAATGGTATTGAAGGTTGAGCACGGCCGGACCTTCGATCATCACGTGAGTATCGCGCCAGTAAAGCTTTTTAAGGTCTTCTCCATTGATATACTTGTCAGATACATTGATGCCGCCGGTAAAGCCTGTTTGTCCATCCACAATGATCAGCTTGCGGTGGTTCCGGTAATTGATGCGGCTGGCGAGGAAAACGAAATAGATCTTGTAAAAGGGATAGATCTCAACACCGGCCTGTTCCAGTTCCCGGACCCATCTTTTCTTTAGTCCGTTGCTGCCGAAATCATCGTAGATGAAGCGCACTTTCACACCTGCGCGGGCCTTGCGCATGAGGATGGCTTTGATCTGATTGCCGATCTCATCATTATCGTAAATATAATATTGGATATGAATGCTGCTTTGCGCTGCTTCCAGCGCTTTGATCACATCGGGGAATTTGTTCTCTCCGTTCAACAGGAGTTTGATATGGTTCAATGATAAGAAAGAAAGGGAATCCCTGATCAGCAGTTTGGCGAGGCCGGCGAAATTGCCCACATCATCGTGGTGCGACTGGAGTAATCGGAGGGCGGATTCATCGATGTCTTTGCGGAGGTTTTGCAGCAGGTATTCGTCTGTAATGATCTTTTTATTGTAGATCTTCCGTTTCCTGTAATTGACGCCCAGAGAAAAATACACAATGCTGCCGGCAACCGGCAGTACGATAGTGAGGAGCAGGTAACCCAATGCCTTGCTCACATTCACCGTATCGAATATGATACGGATCATGGTAAAGATCATCAGGGCATAGACACATACAATCAGGATGATCTCAGTAACTGGGCTCATATTTGTTGGTTAAAGGGCGGCCGGGCCGGGGTTACCCTAGTATCTGAACGTAGGGCAAAGGCTTTGGCGGCGGTCGCCATTGTATTCGTCGTAAAATCCGCGCTTCATCAATGCGAACTCCAGGGCGCCGCGTGTATTGTTGTACTGCTTGAGCCCGGAAGTGGTTGCATCGTAGGTGAAGGTAAGACGAATACTCTTCCATTCAAACCCGATCATGGGAATAAAGGCATCACCTGGGCGGTAGTAGATACCCCCGAGTACCTGGGATTCGCCTTCTTCGCCCAGGTTGTACTGGGCATAGAGGCCGCCAACAGTTTCAGAAGCATTGGCCTGCCGGGAATGGTACACCATCGGGTTCACGATAACGTCCTCATGCACTTTGATGCTGGCATTCAGGAATGCGGTATAACGCATGGGGATACGCGAATTTTCATCGCCGATTGGATCTGTATTGAAGAAGGACTCACGGGGCCTGTTGAGGTGCCAGGCGGAAACGCCGGCATTGATATATACTTTATCTGTAGGGAAGAACGCATAGTTCATGCCCATCTGTACATCAAAATAGTTGATATTGGGATTGTCGAGATACGCGTTGGTAGGGAGTTTGCTGTCGAAGAATTCGCCGTCGAACTGGTCTGGGAATTTAAGATCGGTGGTGTTCACGCGCTTGTTCACCCAGCCGATATTGAAGCCGGCAGAGATGAGGTGGGCTACGCCAATCATCTGGTGGTAGGCAACGGAGCCATACACTTTGGTGGAAGTGAGACTGCCGGAACCCGCCTGGTCGCGAAGGATCAAACCACCAACCCCCATCCAGCCACTGGTGATGCGGTCTCTGAAAATCTGTGCATCGCCCCAGATGCTGTAAGTTTTATAAGGCATGGTCATAATGGTAGACCACTGGTTCCTGTAATTGGCGCCGATACGGTAATCTGCATCGGGAATAAATCCTGTATTGGCAGGATTGGTGCTCAGTGGAGAATTGAACCACTGGGAGAAATGCAGGTCCTGAGCCTTCAGGTTGCCCATGAAAATCATTCCTGCCAGCGTTAGAATATATGAAATTCTCAGGCAGGAATGGGTCCTCGCCGCGTTGCTGCACATATCTGGTGACTGATGGCTGGATTTCATGTGAAATGATTTATCGTATCAAAGTAATATCGCCCGTTTTTGTTACCCTTCTTCCGTCTGTAAACTGCACTTCTAACGTGTATACGTATACGTCCATTGGCTGCAGTTGTCCGCGGAATGTACCATCCCATCCGGCGAGCCTGTTATTGGTTTCGAAAACTTTCTGGCCATTACGGTTATAGATCTTCCAGGTCATGGTACTGATACCAAAACCCTGCACCATCACGATGCTGTTCCTGCCGCCGCGGCCTGGGGTGAATGCATTGGGTACGTCCAGTAAAGGATTCACCCAGGCATGCACGATAGTAGTGGCTGTATCTGTACATTCATACTGGTTGAAAGTGATCAGGGTTACATTGTATGTGCCGGTTGCATTGTACTGATGATGCACAGTGTCCAGGTTATTGGTGATCCTTTCTTCTCCGTCACCGAAGATCCATTTATGTCTTATGCCGTTGGAATTGTTCGTGAACACGGCTGGTTTGTTGATATCTGTAGTTTGATCAGGTTGTGGTCCTACCACTGCAACTGGTTTGGGATTCACTGTGAGGGTGAATGTGGTATCGTGCACCTTGTTGCAGGTGGAGTTATCGTAAGCTGTCAGCTTAACGGTATAGGTACCCAGGTTGGGATAGGTATGTGTTGGATTCTCATCTGTTGAAACAGGACTACCGTCGCCGAAGTCCCATTCAAAATTGGTACCTGCGATGGAGGTATTGGTGAAAACTGCATCATATGGCTGACATCCCATTGGCGGCGTTACAAATTGCGCGCGAACATTGGCGGCAATACGAACATTCTTCACTATTGTATCGGGTGAGTTGCAATAGCGGTCGTCATTGGCGAGGATGAGCTTCACCGGATAAGTGCCAGGTCCGAAGAATTTATGGGTAATGTCCCTGTCGTCCGTGGTCACTTTTGCTGAGCCGTCTGCAAAATCCCAGGTGAAGGAAGTTGGCAGGAATGGCTGTGCATTGGGTGCGAGTGTAGACAGGTTATCCAGCAGGAATTCAGTTGATTCGCAGGGGCCGAGTTTAGTGAAGGAGAAATCGATATTAGCCTTATCGTCTCTCACAAGGATGGTGAGATAAGATGTGTCGCGGATATTACAACTTGCCGAATCAACTGCGATCATGCGTACCCGGTAGGTTCCAATGTTATTGTAGGTGAAAGCGGCAGTGGGGTTTGGCAGGATCTCATCAGTAACGCCATCTCCATCGTAATCCCATTCATATGTTTTTGCATTGGCGATGGTATCGCGGAAGGTTACGTCAAATGGCGCGCAACCGGATGTATCGGGCCTGCCTTGAGAATATGCTTTGGGGGCGGAGATCACGCCGGCAAAATTGAAGCGGATCTTTACTGCTGCCAGGTTACAGCCTGCGTCTCCGGCGCCATTGGTCTGGGACCATACATTGGGCGTAACGGGGAAGGGCTGGTTGATCGGGTATTGTGCTCCCCGGAAACAATTGGCGCAGATTGCCTGGTAGATAACGCCCAGTTCATCGTAGCGGCTGGTGCCGCCGTCTACGTGTTCCCCTTCGCCACCCATCTGTCCGAAGTAAGAGCCATACAATAATTCTGCCGCATCTTTCTTCAATACAAAGAAGTAGAGGTCCCGGTCATCTGTGGTGGTCTTCATCGCGTCGGCAGAGAGGGGCATTCCCAGTACGCCACCTGTATTGTAAGGATTGGAGTTGGGAGCGATCCATCCACCCCATCCAGAAATATAAACGTTTTCGCAGCGGTCCACGAGGAAGGCTACGGGAGACATATTTGGTTGTCGCTTTCCGTTACCAAATACAGTGCTGTATTCGATGCCTGAGAGGTCTCTTTTCAGTTTGACAATGAACTGAGCGGAACCGGCCTGACCGTATGCTGCATTGATGATGGGCCAGTTGCCGCCTTCGGTAACGCCCATCACATAGGGGTATTGATTGCGATCGAAGCGGATACCGTAAATGGCATCGAAGGAACCTGTACCGAGATAAGTGCGTTTGATGGCTGTGTTTCCATCGTTGCTGATCTGCAGGATGAAACCATCCATGCCACCTGCAGGATCTGGTTGATGGGCACCGGTATTGCTGCCGGGCAGGTCGCCGCTGTTAGTGGTGCCTGCCACGTAGATATCGCGGGTAACCGGGTGCACGGCCAGTACAAAAGCGCCATCATCGCCGCTGCCGCCGAGGAATGAGCTCCAGACGAGGTTGCGGCAATCACGATCGATCTTCAGTACAACGCCATCCTGCCTTCCACCGCCGGGAGTTTGCTGGAAAGCACTGCCGGTTACATGGAAGCCACCGGTGGCGCTCAGTGATTGTGTTTGGGCTGCTACATAAATGGCGCCATCTGCATCCAGCACCACTTCGCTTCTTGAATCATCTCCGTAGAAGCGCATGGTGGATGCTGCTGCAGGGCCGGAGCCGCTACTTCTTTGTCTCTCTTCATAGTTCACACAATCCGCTCCGCTGCCGCCGATCACGATGGACCCGATAAGGGCATTGCCATTCACACTTAACTTGGTGATGAAGAGATCAGCATTTCCGCCTCCGCCAAGAATACCACTGGTGGTGGCATCGATGGGAAAGGAGGAACCGGAATAAGTTCTTCCAATGATCACGAGATTGCCTGCGGCATCGCAGATCAGGCTGTGTGGGTATTCGGAATCACTTCCGCCAATATAGGTTGCCCATGCACGTTGGCCATTGGGTGTGAATTTGAAGATGCCCACATCGGTACCGCGGCCGGCAACGCCACCCTGGAAATTTTGCTTGTAAGCGCCGGGCGTAGTGCGGAACCCTTCCCCGAAAACGATACTGCCTGAATAAAGGGAACCATCCGGCGCCGGTGTGGCGGTGAAACCGTATTCATTGGCGAAAGATCCGGTGAAGGATACGAAGATCACAGTAGGGTCTATCACCAGTGTGCTGTTCTTATTATGGTCCTTTATATCGAATTTTACCGTGTTGCTGTTGGCGACCACAAATTTACATTCCACTTCCTGGCGGCCGCTGCTCATATCGAACTGGTAGGAGTAAGGATATCTTTCACGTACAGAACCAACCGAAGTTTTGATCAGCAACTCACCATTGCGTGTAGACAGTTTTTCTGCGCCTGAATATTTCATGCGCACTTTACCGGGATCTGCTCCTGGATGGACGATGATATCGTATTTGAGATTTCCGTAATCTGCGTAGTAGCGGACATCGATGCCCTCATAAATATTTTTATAAGTGAGCGCAGTGTAGGTGCCTACATTGCTGGCCCATTTGGAAGGATCGTTGCCAATGAAATAGCTGGTATTGTTGGAGACAGCTTTTTCCGGAATGATCTGCGGATTGGGATTGGCGCCTTCGAATTCTACCAGGTAGGTATGACCGCGAACGATCATCGGGTTGGGATCCTGCGAATTGTTGTTGCGGCCGCCGGCGCCTGGTTCCAATGGATCCCGGGTAGTGTTGGTGGCAGTGCGTTTGTCGCGTGGTGGACGGCTGATGCCATTGTCGCCATGGCCATGATGATAATGTTTGTGCGCGCGGTCGAGATCATCAGGGTGGTACATGTTCACGGAGAAGCCGCGGGACGTTAAGAAGAAAGCGCCTGTTGCGAATTCTCCCTTGAACCTTATTTCCTTATTCCACTGACCCTTGTTCTCAATAAATTCAAAAGTGCCTGAGCCATTCTGTGCGGACAAATGGAGGGTGGCGAGACAAAGCAAAGCAACGGCTATCAGATTTTTCCTGCCCAAGATTTCTTTTTTACAATTTACTGAAATAATATCTGTAATGGCGTTACGGCATGCGTAACAGACCGGGAAAATTTAAGAGATTTTACTCCAGGCAGTCTTGCCCTGTAAGGATTGCAGATAGTTTTTGAGGCGCAAATTATTGGCCGAGCTGAGGTCCGGGTCCGTATCTATGATGCGGCTGGCCATTTCTTTTGCCAGTTCGAGCCATTCCCTGTCCTGCAAGATGTTGGCCAGCTTGAAATTCAGCATTCCACTCTGCCTGGTTCCTTCAATATCACCGGGTCCGCGCAGCTCCAGGTCTTTCTCTGCGATCTTGAATCCATCAGTTGTTGCCACCATCGTCTTTAACCGTTCGAGTGCATCATTGTTCAGTTTATTGCTTGTTAATAAAATGCAAAAGCTTTTCTCGCTTCCTCTTCCCACTCTTCCTCTGAGCTGGTGCAATTGCGATAAACCGAATTTTTCTGCACTTTCAATCACCATCACACTGGCATTGGGCACATCAACGCCTACTTCTATCACTGTTGTAGCAACCATGATTTGAGTGTCATGGTCCTTAAAACGTTGCATGTTGGTTTCGCGTATCTCGTTGGTTTGTCTTCCGTGGACCATGCTGATCCAGAACTTCGGTTCGGGGAAATATGCTTTTACATTTTCATATCCTTTCATCAGATTCTCGTAGTCCATTTTCTCTGATTCTTCGATCAGGGGGAAAATGATATAAGCCTGTCGTCCTTTTTCAATTTCTGATCGTATAAATCCCATTACCTGGCTGCGCGTCTGCTCATAACGATGTACGGTTTGAATGGGCTTACGGTTGGGTGGAAGCTCATCCATAACGCTGTAATCGAGATCTCCGTATGCTGTCATGGCCAGGGTTCTCGGAATGGGCGTGGCCGTCATCACCAGCACATGCGGAGGGATGGATGCCTTGGCCCATAATTTGGCGCGCTGGGCTACGCCAAAGCGATGCTGTTCGTCCACAATCGCCAGTCCCAGGTTGTTGAAGATCACAGGATCTTCCACCAGTGCATGTGTTCCTATAATAAAATGAATGGCGCCACTGGCCAGTTCTTCCAGGATCTTTTTCCTTTCAGATTTTTTGGTAGTGCCGGTGAGGATCTTCACATTCACGGGCAGGTCTTTCAGCAGTTTGGCGATATTGGCATAGTGCTGGCGGGCAAGGATCTCTGTAGGGGCCATCAGGCAGCTCTGGTATCCGTTATCTGCAGCCAGCAACATCACCAGTAATGCTACAATTGTTTTGCCACTGCCTACATCGCCCTGCAAAAGACGGTTCATCTGTTTGCCGGTGCCGGTATCTTTCCTGATCTCTTTCACCACTCTTTTTTGTGCGCCGGTGAGTTGGAAGGGAAGATGATTTTCATAAAAATCATTGAACAGTTCACCCACCTGCGAGAACACAACACCGCGTGAATAGCGGTGGCGCTGGGATTTGATCAGTCCCATTCTCAGCTGGGCGATAAAAAACTCTTCAAATTTGAGCCGGTTCATGGCCGCCTGCCAGGCTTCGGGCGAAGGGGGAAAATGAATATGCTGCAGGGCCTGGAACCTGTTTACAAGTTTGGTATACTGAAGTATTTCTTCGGGGAGGTTTTCGGGCAGGTCCTGTTCCCTAAGCTGTGAAACCAGGGTCTGTGTGAGCTTGCCTATCTGCCGGCCTCCGAGTCCGCGGGCTTTGAGCTTTTCTGTTGTTGGATATACGGGCTCGAGATAAGCCTTGGTTTCTTTGCCAACTTCCTGCAGTGATTCGATTTCAGGATGCGTCATCTGTGGTTGCCCCTGGAAGAAACTCACTTTGCCGAATACACGGAAACCGGATCCGATGGTGAGTGTTTTTTCCATCCAGGTGATGCCCTGGAACCAGATCAGCTCCATGGTTCCGGTTTGATCGCGGATCTCGGCCACCAGTCTTCTGGCTCTTTTTTCCCCGATGATGTTTACACTGGTGATGCGGCCCGCTACCTGGATATAATCGGTATTGGGCGTGATGTCCCTGATGAGGTTCACGCGGGTACGGTCTACATGCCGGAAAGGGTAGTATTCCAGCAGGTCCCTGAAAGTGAAAATGCTCAGCTCCTTGCGCAGCATTTCCCCACGTTGCGGGCCTACGCCTTTCAGGTATTCAATGGGACTGGTCAATATGTGGCTTGCTCCGGAAATGCTAAATAATTTGGAGCAAAAATAACCTATTCTTTCACATACACTTCAATCCATGAATTGCTGCTCGGTTTTCTCGTAGCGGGGAATACATCGATCTGTTTATAATCTTTCAGCAGCGCTTCGCGCACGCGGAAGGGATAGAAATTATTTGCGTAGGGAATGTATTCGTACAAAACGAGATCGTAGTGTTTCCTGTGGATACGGTCAACGAACATATCCGTTTGTTTCACGAACATGCCTACGCCCTGGTGGAACCAGAGGGGATAGTAATCACCTGCTTCCAGTGAATAGGGAATTTCTACTGCCAGCGGCGTGAGCTCAGACATATTCAGCACTTTCAGGTTCTTGTTGTTTTTCACCAATGGCATCGCCATCAGTCTTTCGATACCATCCACTGTGGGGCCGGGCACAAGGATCTTTTCAAATGCTTTTAGATTGGGAACACGCCATTGGCTGAGTGGCACATCTGTAGTATCAAGGCTGAGTATATAAGTGTTCTTGTTCACTACATTCGGGTACTCGATACCGTTATACTTTGTGGTAGCAACCGGTTCGCCACCTCCCTTGAATACGAAACGTTCGAAATATTTCCATACCATATGGCTCCACCAGAGCAGTACGCCGATGGTCCCCACGATGATATATTTTTTTTGGTCCCAGTCTATGGGCAGCAATTTACCCAGCATGGCAAAAATGAAAATGAAAGCGAAACTATGGAAGAAGATATTGTTATCGGCCGGCACATAACTGGTCACCTGGAAGATGGCCGCTTCGGCCATGATGCCAAGGGTAAGGAGCGTAAAGATCATTTGTGGTTTATCGCGCCAGTATGCTGACCAGTTTTTGATGGTCACCATCAACAATAGTGCAATAATGAACAAATAGAACTTCAGCCACATGGAAGCGTGCATGAATTCCCCGATGATATCCCTGAGGGATACACGAGAAGTATGTGGTGGCTGTCCATGATTGAACCAGTACCCAAACCCATGACCGGTGAAGGGCAGGATCATTACCAGGGCTGTTATAAGCGTGGCGCCCACGAAAACACCGGCGGGCAGCCATTTTTTTTCCGTGAGACCGGTATAGAACAGCAGTGCGAGGCAGATGAGGAATCCGAGTGCACCGCCATCCTGTTTGGTGAAGAAGGAGAAGAAGAGGAACATGCCAGCCGGGATCAGCCATAGCAGCTGTTTCCGGCTCCGGGTCCCCGTAAGATATTTCAACAGGAATGCGATACCGATCAGCTCATACACGATCACAGTATGATTGTACCAGGGCCAGTAATTAAGAAAAGAATAAGAGAGGCTGAATAACAGCACTCCCAGGAAACGTAGTCCTGGCTGCACTTTCAGGCTTTTACCGATAGACAGGAACGCAAATCCTGATAAGAGATTGATAAATGCCTGCGCCTTTACCAGGGTGATCAGCTGAGGACCGAACAATTTGAAGAAGAGTGCAGGCACCGCCCAGTACATATAACCGAGGGGGATCCCGAAGTCTTTGTAGGGAAGTTGTCCTTCAGACATACGGTAGGCGCCTTCCCAACTCAGGAAAATATTGATGCGATACGGGAAAACGGCAAAGAGGGGGGCGATCGCAATGACTACGATCACCAGGATTTCGGCGATTGCCAGTAAACGTTTCATATGAACAAATATAATGTGCATCCCCTGAACATGGAAATGATTGATCCGCTACCTTTTAGTGGTATTGCGCCTTCGGGGATTTGGCTGTATCTTGCGCCCCAGATAGCAGCGATCATGCGAGATTATATTAAATTGTTGCGGCCAAAGGATTGGGCCAAGAATCTGTTCCTGTTCGTACCTTCTTTTTTTGCAGGTAAGTTGTTCAACCTGCACAAATTTGAATTACTGATAGGTGGTTTTATCGCGTTCAGTTTTCTCGCCAGCAGCATTTATATTCTCAATGACTACCGTGATATTGAAGCGGACCGTAAACACCCGACCAAGTGCAAACGCCCGCTGGCTGCAGGTTCTGTGAGTAAGCCCACAGCGCTCATTGTCTGCTTCCTGCTCCTGGCAGCTGGTTTGCTGATCAGTTACCTGTTAGACGGCAGCGGCAAATTCCTCTTCGTTACTTCCCTTTATTATTTACTGAATATCGGTTATTGCTTTGGGTTGAAGAATGTGAGCATACTCGATATGATCATCGTGGCCATTGGCTTTGTGCTGCGTGTGAAAGGAGGCTCCGTACTGGCTGAAGTTGACCTGAGCCAGTGGCTTACCATCATGACCTTCCTCCTGGCCATTTTTATGGCAATAGCGAAAAGAAGGGACGATGTTATGCTAAAAACAAGCACAGGGCAGGAAATGAGAAAAGTGATAAAAGGCTATAACCTGGACTTCCTGAACACCATGCTGGGCCTGATCTGCGCCATATTAATAGTGACATATATCAATTATACGGTAAGCTCTGCCGTGCTTTACAGCCAGTTCGGCCACCGTATCTATTATACCGCCCTTTTTGTGATTGCAGGAATTATGCGATATTTGCAAATCACCTTCGTCCTGAACAAGGCCGGCTCACCTACCGAGATCCTGTACAAAGACCGATTTATCCAGGTTACCCTCCTCTTATGGATTGCCAGTTTCTTTTTCATTTTGTATATGAAAGATGTAACGATTTTTGACAAATAAAACATCCTGGCAAGTTTGTTATGAAAAAAGTGATCGCCAACTGGGGCAATTACCCAGCTATGGAAAGCGATGAACGGCTGTTCTCTTACGATGACCAATTACAGGACATCATTCGCAGCAGCCAACATTTCATCCCCCGCGGAAATGGCCGCTGTTATGGCGATGCCTCCCTCGGCGAAGAAACCATCAACACCATCAAATACGATAAGATTCTCTCCTTCGATACAGAGAACGGCGTATTCGAGTGCCAGAGCGGTCTCACACTCGACCAGATCCTGGAAGTGATCGTTCCCAAAGGATGGTTCCTTCCTGTTACACCCGGCACCAAATTCATTACTGTCGGTGGCGCCGTGGGCAGCGATGTTCACGGAAAGAACCACCACGTGGATGGTACATTCGGTCAGCATATCACCGATATGGATATCATCCTGGCCAATGGTTCATCGGTTACCTGTTCCCCGTCTCAATTCCCGGACCTCTTTGAAGCAACCTGCGGCGGGATGGGACTAACAGGAATGATCACACGAGTTAAATTCCAATTAAAAAAGATCCCTTCTTCCTATATCAGTCAAAAACAGATCAAGGCTGCCAATCTGGATGAACTGATCCGTTTGTTTGAAGAGTACAAGCACTATACTTACTCCATGGCCTGGATCGATTGCCTGCAAAAAGGCAATAGTTTTGGCCGTGGTATCATGACCATCGGTGAGTTTGCAAAACCTGAAGAGCTGAATGAGAAGCAGCGCAAAGCCCCGCTGGCGCTGCCTAAGAAGAAAGCCATCACCATACCCTTCAATTTCCCTTCCTGGAGTTTGAATACATTCACAGTAAAGGCTTTCAATTTTCTTTATTACAATAAAAATGTAAAAAAGGAAATCAGTTCCGTCACAACCTACGAGCCTTTCTTCTATCCGCTGGATGCACTGCTGCACTGGAACCGTTGTTACGGGAAGAAAGGATTTGTGCAGTACCAGTTCGTGTTGCCGTTGGAAGCCAAAGAGGGGCTGATCGATATTCTCAGCCGCATCGGTGCAAAAGGAATGGGCTCCTTCCTGGTGGTGCTGAAAGTTTTCGGTAAACAGGAGAACAGCCTTATCTCATTTCCATTCGAAGGATATACACTGGCCCTGGATTTTCCCGTGCGCAAAGGATTGTTCGAGTTCCTGGATGAACTGGACCAGGTGGTGCTCAAATATGGCGGCAGGCTTTACATGAGCAAAGATGCGAGAATGAAGCCTTCCATGCTGGAAGCAGGTTACCCGAGATTGCAGGAATTCAAATCGATCGTTCAGAAATATAACCCGGAAGGAAAGATCCGTTCCATCCAGTCAGACAGGCTGGAGCTTACAAAGTAAATCACAAAGAGAAACAACCGCATAATGCCTACCGTTCTAATTCTTGGCGCTGCTTCCGATATGGCTGTGGCAATAGCAAAGAAATACGCTTCCAAAGGATTCAATGTGCAACTGGCCGCCCGCAATACCGGCCGGCTTCAGGCACTGCAATCGGATATAGCTATCCGTTATAATGTTCAATGCAGCCTGCATGAATTCGATGCACTGAATTTTGAAAGCCATCAGTCCTTTTTCGATGGGCTCACTCAAAAGCCTGAAATTACTGTTTGTATTTTTGGTTACCTGGGAGACAATGAAACTGCCCGTGCCAACTGGCATGAATCAGCGAAGATCATCAACACCAACTATACAGGTACTGTGAGCATCCTCAATGTGGTCAGCAATTTTTACGCTGCACAGAAAAGCGGCACCATCGTGGGGATCAGCTCTGTTGCAGGTGAACGCGGCAGGCAGAGTAATTATATGTATGGCAGCGCCAAAGCGGGTTTTACGGCCTATTTGTCCGGTTTGAGAAACCGTATGTTCCATGAAAACGTACATGTAACAAGCATACAGCCCGGATTTGTATACACCGCTATGACCGCGAATATGAAGTTGCCGCCATTGCTGACGGCAAAACCGGAAGATGTAGCCAATACTGTGTTCAATGCGGCCGCTAAAAAGAAGAATGTGGTATATGTGAAATGGTTCTGGCGCTGGATCATGCTGATCATCAAATCTGTTCCGGAATTCATGTTCAAAAAATTAAAATTGTGAGCAGAAGGATCGCCTTTTTTGATTTCGATGGCACTATCACCACAAAGGATACCATGCTCGAAATGATACGGTATACTTTCGGGCCCTGGAAATTCATGCTCGGTTTTATGCTGAACAGCCCGTTCATTGTGGCTTACAAGCTGGGGCTGATCTCCAATCATGTGGCCAAGCAACAGGTGTTGCGTTTCTTCTTTGGCAAAATGAGCACTGAGAAATTCAATATGCTTTGCCGTGAGTATGCGGAGGAGGCTATTCCATTGGTGGTTAGGACAAGGGCTTTGAAAGAAATAGCCTTATTGAAATCGAATGGTGCTGCTGTAATAGTGGTATCAGCCTCACCGGAGAACTGGCTCCAGCCCTGGTGCGATGCCAATGGGCTGCAGTTACTGGCCACGCGTATGCAGGTCAGCAATGGACGGATCACCGGAAGGATAGAAGGATTGAATTGTCACGGTGTTGAAAAAGTGCGCCGCATCCGCGAATCATTCGATCTTACTCATTTTGACCAGGTATACTGCTATGGAGACACAAACGGTGACAAGCCCATGCTGGAACTTGCCACCGTGTCATTTTTTAAACCATTCCGCTAGAAGCACTACTACTTCTTAACGATCTTTCTTACTTCGCGCCATCCATTTTCCCCGGTAATGGCCACCAGGTAAATGCCAGTATTGAGGTCGCGGGTATCGATATCTGCCATCAGCTGGTCTTGTTGCTTGGCGTATTGTGATTGTTTGATCAGTCTTCCATCCATGCTCAGGATCCGTACTGTAAGTCTGCCGCGTTCCTGGTTGTTCACGGATACCCAAAGCGTTTGCTGCACGGGGTTAGGGAAGAATTCAGTATTCATACTTAGCTTATCCCGGTGTACAGGAACGATTGTCGAATACATGGGTTTACCTGCCGAAATAATTTTCAGCCGGTAATAGGATTGTCCGTTCGCATGGAACCAGCTATAGGTCTGCTGTGGCATCTTACCGGTACTGCGGGTGGAATATACAGTAGCGAATTTCTTTCCGTCATCGCTTGCTTCGATCTCGAATTGTTCATCGCCGGTTTCTTCGGTAGTGCTCCATTTAAGCTGAGTGCCTGTTCCGCTGGGATAAGCAGTGAAGGCTTTCAACTTGATGGGCAAAACAATGGAATTGGACTTCACCACCACAGTGTCTTTGGTGGTGGCGCCCAGGTTATCGGTGGTAGTCAGTTCAAACTTATAATCACCGATCAGGAGGTTAGAGATCCTTGGCGCTGGTGCATTGGCGTCAGATAATGAGTACACTGCAGGGCCATCGATCTTATTCCAGCGATAACTTACAACAGTGCCATCAGGATCATAAGAGCTGCCTCCGTTGAGATCGGCTTCGGCGATCAATACTTCCTGGTCGGGACCTGCTTCGGTAACAGGAGGAATATTGGGCGCAGTGCCATTCACCACGGTGATGGTTACCTGATCTACTGACCAGTCTGCACGATCATCCACTGCTTTCAGTTCGTATACATAAGTGCCGGCTGAGGTGAGGTTCACTACACGGGTGAGGCCATCGGCAGATTCTGGTGTCATGATCGTACCTACAGATGGGCCTGATACTTTTCTCCAGAGGAATTTCACCAGTTTCCCGTCTTCATCCTTTGAATACACGGCGCTGAGATTTACCTGCGGCCTTGCAGTGGAAATGGTGGCATCGGGACCTGCATTGGCGATGGGTCTGCGGTTAATGGGGAGCGATTTATTTTGTCCCAGGAACCACTCATACAGGTTTGGGTTCTGGTTGTTATGCGTAACATCATAAACGCGGCCCCAGATAGCGTGACCGCCGGTTGGCCAGATGGTCATGATGGGATCCACTTTCGGGTTACAGTTGTTGCGGATATTGGTGATACTGCCGATAGTGCAACTGACAGGCGCAGCGCTGTTGTCGTCATTGGCATGAAAGCTCCACATGGGCAGGTCTGCTTTGGCGATATTGCACCAGTCGGTACTCTGGCAGGCGCCGCAACTGGTAGCGATAGCGGCGAATTGTCTTCCATTGGCTTCAGACGCTCCGCAATATGACCAGGTCCCGCCTCCACCCATACTGAGGCCGGTCAGGAAGATACGGTTCTCGTCCACGCTGAAATTGGCTTTACCGTATTTGATCATTTCATCGATAATGAAATTTTGCCAGAAGCTGTAATAGTTCTCGTTCAGTTGCGGCATCAGCACGATAAAGGATTCTGTTTTTCCATTCCAGGTGAAGGTCATATTATGGCCGTCGCGGATATTTCGGGGGAGGCCCTGCTCAAGTACACGGTATAAGGTGGTGGTGCCGTTCCCGCGTTCGCCATAACCGTGCAGGAATACGATCATTGGGTATTTGATCGAAGGATCGTAGTTCGCGGGTTTGAACTCATAGAAAGCGATGTCTTCATTGCTGCCTGTTTTCTTGATGGTCCTGGCTGTCAGCTGCGCGCTGGCCGTGGCGGTTATGAGCAGGCACAGGATTGCTAGTAAATTCTTCATGAGGTTCGGATTAAAAGAGTGAAAAGGGCTGTGCTAACGGTAAGGAACAATCGAAAATAACGGGTACAGTAACAGGAAAGCGGACCTTTTCAGCCGGGAGGCTGGTAGTTGCCGTAATAATAGGTGCAGAGCAAACAGTGGATTGGGTATTGTTTGGTCTTCATAGGGATTAAATTGTGTAGAAATATAATCAATTAATGTACCATTGGCGCTGAAATCCCCCTCCATTGCAGCATTCAGGCGAAAATCGAGTGTTTCTGCGGGAAAGCTTTTTCGGGCTTTTCCGGTGGGGAATACCAGCGGGGGATCGTAGAACTGACATGTAATTTTTGCAGATGGCAGTTGATTTTCTTTAATAAAGCTTTAATAAATGATCGTTTTGGTAGCTGATCAGCCTCTTTTTTTAAGTTCGTTTTAATGTCTGTTAGTGGACTGTTAAGCTCAGAACCAGCTGATTAAACAGGCATTGGCTTTGTGCAGTCTAAAGGGAGATCATAAAAAAACAGGAATATGAAAAATTTCATCTTAACCATTGGAATAGCGGCTTCGTCCATGCTTGTTCTGGCTGGATGTACAAAAGACCCGCTCGATAACATGACAGAGGAAGAAAGCAGGATCTATATCACCAATCATGATAGAACCGCTGCCTTTTCTTCTTATACAACATTCAGTGTGGCCGACTCCGTGGCCGTGATCGATAATAATAAACTGTCCGAGAAATCTTTGACGGATGTGGATGCTGCATTCATCGCAGCCGTTAAGAAACAATTGCAGGACAGAGGCTATACCCTCGTAGCCAAAGATGCGGACCCTGATCTGGGTATCAATATCAACCGCATCTACAATACCTATTCCGGTATCGTGAGTTATCCTGACTATTGGGGTGGTTATCCCGGTATCTGGGATCCCTGGTACTGGGGTTATCCTGGATATGGCTACTACTGGCCCGGGTTCTATGGAGTATACTCCATCAAAGAAGGGGCGCTTTCTATCGATGCGCTGGACCTGAAGAATGCAGACAAGGACAATAAGATCCATGGAGTATGGAATGGTCTGATCCGGGGTTCCGGTATTTTCCGTCCGGGTGCAGGCGATAGCCAGATCAAAGCCCTTTTCGATCAGTCACCTTACTTCAAAAGAAGCTAAGCAGGTGAACTATTGTTGAACTGAAAAAAATTAGCATCATGAAAAAGATCAGCATTATTGCTTCGATGATAGCCGGTGCACTGCTCGTTACCCTGTTGCCCAATCAAAGCCAGGCACAGCAAGGCGTCACCAAATTGAATATCGGTTATAATATTGCTTCCCCGCTGGGCTCATTCAAAGATGAGGTGAATAAGACCTCCTTCCGCGGTTGGACAGCCAACGTACTGTATGGGTTAACCGATAAGATCTCCATAGGACTTGGAACAGGTTACCAGGACTTCTACCAGAAATATCCACGGGCCAATTACAAACTGGAAGAAGGTGGCGATATCTCTGCTGTAGTGAGCAATTCCATCCAGGTAGTACCGATCCTGGCAACAGGTCAGTACAACTTCCTTCCAGAAGGCCGCGTTCAACCTTATGCAGGTGTTGGCGTGGGTGGTAACCTGGTATTCTATCGCCAGTTCCTGGGAGAGTTCTCTAACAGTAAAACCAAATTCGGATTTGCGGTAAGGCCTGAAGCAGGTTTGTACATTCCGTTTGGAAAGCAGAGCCGATCAGGAATTACTTTGAATGCGAACTATAACTATATGCCGTTTAATTATAATGGCGTAAAACAATTGAGCAACTGGGGCGGTGGAATAGGTGTGAAGTTCCCTTTAGAGTAGTTGCCGCCTCCTGATATAAAAAATCCGGCTGTAAAACGAACCGCGCGGGAGAGAGGTGATTGGGCTGTGATTGGTGTGGTTGGGCTGTGGTAATATTATTAGACTTCTTCGCTTACGTTTTGAAGGCCGGAGTTTTTTATATCACTCGGCTGAGGTGCCGGAAAGTGCAGCAGTTTTTGTGAAGAAAGATATTTGTCCGGATGAATGGATAAAGCCCGCGGAAGCGGGCTTTTGTGTTTTATTCCTTTAATTAAATTCTTGTGTATTTGTCCAATTAGTTCAGCTGCGGATCGATGGGGTAGTTGGCCATCATCTCGTAATCCCCACCCAGGTCCTTCAGGGCATCTTTCCAGATCTCGTCTATTTTTTTATGGAATACGAGTTTGCGGGTAGCCTGTGCAGTGAGCCAGGATTTTTCCTTCAGTTCGTCATTCAGCTGGCCATTTCCCCAGCCGGAATAACCGATGAAGAAACGGATCTTGTTGAGATCAAGTGTGCCTTCTTTGATGAGGGAAATGGCTGTCTCGAAATCGCCACCCCAGTAAATACCATCCATTACCTGGAAGCTGCCGGGTATCAGTTCAGGGTATTGATGAAGGAAATGGATCGTATCCATTTGAACCGGGCCTCCGTAAAAAACGGGGAGTTTAAGTTCTTCGAGGTCGTTCATCAGTTCGTCGAGCGTATGATTGAAGGTTTTATTGATCACGAAACCAAAACTGCCTTCTTCCTGGTGATCGCACAAAAAAACCACTGTTCTCATAAAATTGGGATCCTTGAGAAATGGTTCTGCTATCAACAACGTACCTGGACCGGGAACTATCATATTTCTAAATTAAGACTTATATATTATTGACAAAATGATTGTTTAAAAAAAGAAAGGTTGCTCAAAACTTCCTAAGTTAGCGGCGCGGCACTGATAAAACTTAGTTAAAAGGAATCGTCTTCATTTAACTGGTTCCTGCCGTTCATCACCAGTTCATTAAATTTGCCGTTTGAAATTACCTGCTGAGGAAAAATGATCTGACTTCCCTAACCAATGGGATTGCTGCCGGTGGAGAGGATGCGGGTAATGACAGCGACCACAAAAACATATCATTTGCAACTGAGGAAAATATTTCCTGTGATCATTGTACTGATCAGTCTATCACTGATCGGCACGATCTACGTACAGTATAACTGGCTGCTTACCATGGAAGCAGAAAAGCAGCACGAATTCAAATCGAAACTTGTGAGGTCGTTGGACGAAGTGGGCAAATCGCTGATGGAACAAAAAGGCACTTTGCCTACGCTCAAAACCTTCCGCAACAAACCAGGCCTCACCTGGCCCTCTGAACAATTCCGCCTGGAGTTGATGAAGCCACCTACCATCGCGCAGAAATTCACGGAATTTGAAGTGCAGGAAAAACTGCAGAAAGCTTTCGATAGTCAGGATGGTCTGAAAGGGATCAAGTTCGAGTTCGCCATCACGGCCAACGTGAACCTGATGCACTATGAATTGAAATCCGCCAACTTCATCAATCTCTGGCAGGACACCGTGAACAACCAGCAATTTGTTTACTATTTCCAGCCCGAAAGCGGCTCCGATCTCGAGAACCTGGTGCCTGAAGAAGTGATGATGCTGGTTGTGCCCAACGTGAAGAAACTGGTATTGAAACAAATGAGAGGGATGATCATCGGGGCCATCTTCTTCACCATCGTGATCATTCTCGCATTCTATGTAACCGTAGCTGCACTGATACGTCAAAAGAAAATGAGTGAGATCAAGAACGATTTCATCAATAACATGACGCATGAGTTCAAAACGCCGTTAGCCACCATATCGCTGGCAGTGGATGCACTACGGAACGAAAAAGTATTGCAGGACCGCCAGAAGATGGAATATTTCAGCGGCATCATCAAGGAAGAGAACAAACGGATGAACAAGCATGTGGAAACCATTCTGCAGGCAGCTGTGATGGACCGGCAGGAATTACAACTGGCCAAGCGCCCTGTACATTTACATGAACTGCTCAATGATATCATCGAGGATTATACGTTAAGACTCCAGGAAAAGCAGGGCAGCGCTGAATTACAGCTCAATGCCCGCAGGGACCTGGTGGAAGCCGATCCCGTGCATTTCAGGAATCTTTTTTCCAATCTCATAGACAACGCAGTAAAATACTCCAACGATAATCTCTTTATCAGGATCACAACGCACAGCACCAATAAGAACCTGGTGGTGCGGGTTGAAGACAATGGTATCGGTATGAGCAAGGAAACGGTACGCCGGATCTTTGAAAAATTCTACCGTGCCCATACCGGCAATATTCACAACGTGAAAGGTTTCGGTCTTGGTCTCAGCTACGTGAAAACCATGGTGGACGCACATCACGGGAAGATCAAGGTAGACAGTACACTGGGCAGGGGCTCTGTGTTCACACTCGAATTTCCCCTGTTGAAAGCAACAGCCGTTGATCCTGAAATGGCTTAATGCCTGAAGAGCAAACAGCCATCTCCATAACTCAGGAAACGGAATTTATTTGTCAACGCATAATGGTAGATCTCCTTCCATTTTGGACCGGCAAAAGCCGCTACCAGTAACAGCAATGTGGATTGTGGCTGGTGGAAATTAGTGACCAGCGCATGAGGGATGCGAATGGTGTAGCCTGGTGCTATCAACAGTTGTGTGCGGGTGAGCAACCTGTTCAAACCTTTTTGTTCGAGATATTGCAAGAGCCCTTCCAGCGCGGCTTTTGCAGGAATATCCCCATTCATTTCATAGGCATCCCATTGTTGTACAGTCAGTTCTTCCGGCTGGATGTCCGGCTGCGCCAATGTTTTGCAGCCCAGCCAATAAAGGGATTCGATGGTACGCAGAGAAGTGGTCCCTACTGCTGTGATACGAGAATCGAGATGGTCAATCAAATTTCGTATGCTCTCCGCCGTTACATCGATGAATTCAATATGCATCGGATGGTCTTCCAGTGTTTCTGATTTCACGGGTTGGAAAGTGCCTGCGCCTACATGCAGGGTAACGAAGCTCCTGGCGATATGCTTTGCATCCAGTTTTTGAAAGAGGGTATCTGTGAAATGCAGGCCGGCTGTGGGAGCAGCTACAGATCCTTCATGTTTTGCATAGATAGTCTGGTAGCGGTCCTCATCTGCCAGTTCTGCTTTCCTTTTGATATAGGGTGGGAGTGGCATTACGCCGGCAAGGTGTAACACTTCAGCGAAGCTGAGATCCGGTTGGTCCCAGCTGAGTTCAATGGCAAAGCTGTCTTTTATCTTTTCAATGTAAGTGGCGTGCAGCGTAAGTTCCGTGTTGCTGTGCGCAATCTTTTTTTCTAAGATATTGCCGGGTTTCCATTTAGAGGCGCCGCCAACGAGGCACATCCAGGTTACCGATCCGCATGTGCTCATGGCCGTGGTGATGTCAGGATATTTCACATGTGGTTCCAGGCAAAAAATCTCTATTGTGGCTCCGGTTGTTTTTTGAAAAAGCAGCCTGGCAGCTACCACGCGTGTGTTGTTAAAAACCAGTAAGGAGCTGGAAGGAAGATAGTGATCGAGATTACGATAAATATCTTCACTGATTGTTGAATCTTTCCAGATAAGTAAGCGCGATGCATCCCGGTTGGGCAGGGGATATTTGGCGATCAGTTCTTCGGGGAGATCGTATGTGAAATCTTTGATAGCTATTTCTTTGGGGTGCATGCGCGCAAAGGTAAGGCGGACAGTGCAATAGTAAGTTGATGTAACGGTTCAGTGTATGCCCAATCGCTCGCCTCCGGCGAGTGATTTTTATTTAGTCGCCTCTGGCGACGCGGTGGGGCTGACTAAAAAGGCGGAGAGCTGGCAGTCGCTCGCCTCTGGCGAGTGACTTCTATTTGTTCGCCTCCGGCGAACACCGTGTCGCCGGAGGCGACTGAATAAAGCTCACTCGCCGGGAGGCGAGCGAGTGGGCACGCCTTGTAATTCCACTTTCCGGCTCTGCAAATTCCTCCCACTTTTCCCCCACTTTTTTCCCTTTTTTCAAAATCCCAATCATTTCCCAGAAAATGAGATTTCCTTTTTTCCAATCTGAAAGTGGAAAATTACACAGTCCGGATCCCTTGATTTTGAAGGATTAACAACGCTGATGCACAGGATACGCACAGGTTTTACCCGTAAATCCACAGGAAATTCACAAATAACTCAGGAGTTTTTAACATATAAGGCTGAAATGCAGGCTGATGGCGGGTTTGAAATATGCGAGCCTGTGGAAAAATTAAATTTTCCAATTCTCTCCGCGGCTGTGGGAAAATGTGTTATTTTGTGTTTATAAATGGGAGTAAGGCATTTATCCGCTGTAAATGATTGAATTTCTGGGAGAATACGAGGCTACGTTGGACGCCAAAGGGCGTTTCCTTCTACCGGCTGCCCTTAAAAAGCAGATTCCGGAAGAAGCGGGGACCCAGTTTGTGATCAACAGAGGCTTTGAAACCTGCCTTGTGTTATATCCCACGCTGAGCTGGAAGCCAATATTTTCCAGGTTAAGCAAATTGAATGATTTCGACCCCAAGGTACGCGAATTCAGGAGAAAGTTCCTGAACGGCGCTACCAACATCGAGCTGGATTCCGCGGGTCGATTATTGGTGCCACCCAATCTGAAGGAATATGCAGGTTTGGATAAAGACATTGTGGTGGTTTCTGCAGTAAACAAAATCGAGATCTGGGATAAAGTAAAGTACCAACAGTTCTTTGAATCTTCTTCATCTGACAATTTCAGTCAACTGGCACATCAGGTGATGGCAGGCGCCGATAGTGCCCCATCCGACCTTGAGTTATGATAAATGATCAGGAAAATAGTTCATACCATGTGCCCGTTCTCCTGCAGGAAGTACTGCAGGGATTGAATATTCAGCCTGATGGCACTTACGTGGACTGCACTTTCGGTGGAGGCGGACATTCCCGCGAGATCCTTCGACTGCTCGGACCGCAGGGCAGACTCATCGCTTTCGACCAGGATGCGGATGCCAGGCAGAACCTTCCGGACGATCCCAGGGTCCTCTTCGTTCCCCATAATTTCCGCCACCTCCAGCGTTTCCTCCGCCTGAACAATGCCATTCCCGTTGACGGCATCCTCGCTGACCTCGGCGTCAGCAGCCACCAGTTCGATGAAGCAGACCGCGGATTCTCCACCCGTTTCGACGGCGATATGGATATGCGTATGGACACCCGGCAAACACTCACTGCTTTCGATGTGGTGAACACTTACTCCGAACAACAGCTGCACAAACTGTTTGAACAATACGGAGAAGTCACCAATGCCAAAACCCTCGCCAGAACTATCGTTCAGGCAAGACAAACTCAGTCGCTCCGCACCATCGCCAATTTCAAACAGGCACTGCATTCCGTGGTGAAGGGAAATCCCAACAAGTACTTTGCCCAGGTTTTCCAGGCGTTGCGCATTGAAGTGAATGATGAATTGGGAGCATTGAAAGAAATGCTGCAACAAGTTCCTTCTCTTTTGAAACCCGGTGGCCGTGTTGCTATCATCACGTTCCACTCGCTGGAAGACAGGATTGTCAAAAATTATTTCCGCAAAGGCACATTCGAAGACGAAGATCCAACAGACCTGTTCGGCAACAAACCATCTGAACAGGTTTTCAGGATCATCACCAAAAAACCGGTGACCGCCTCCGATGCCGAATTAAAAAGAAACCCCCGCTCCCGCAGCGCCAAGCTGAGGGTAGCTGAAAAAGCATATGAGTGACGAAAAAGAAATAAGGGAAGCGAAGGAAGCAAGAGAAGCCAGGAGAGAATGGCTGAAGATCTTCAGCTACCGCTGGATCACACGCAATATCCCGTTCTTTCTTTTTCTCGCAGCGCTCGCAGTGGTCTATATCTATAACGGCCACTACGCAGACAAAACGATCCGCAGTATCAACAAAGTTTCAAAAGAACTGAAAGAACTGCACCATGAATACAAAACATTAAAAAGTGAAGTGATGTTCCGCAGCAAACAAAGCGAACTCGCCAAAGCTGTTGATACACTCGGACTGAAAGAACTGACCGTACCACCCATCGTGTTGCGGGACTCAGTTTACAAAGCCGATTCACTGATGAAAAATAGATAAAAGAGGAACTGCTGAGTGGAAGTAAAACGCGACATATTATGGAGGGTATACCTCGCATTCATCCTGATTGTGGTGTTCAGCATCACTATTCTTGGTCGCGCTATCTACATCCAGCAATTCCAGGGTAAACACTGGATCGCTGAAGCCAGCCAGCAGATGGAACGCTTCGTGGAAACAGATGCAGAACGCGGCACCATCTATTCAGAAGATGGCGCTATGCTCAGCACTTCCATTCCCTACTTCGATATCTATATCGATTTCGCAGCCGACGGATTGAGAGCAAAAAACGGAGAACGTTTCAAGAATAATATAGATTCTTTGTCTATCGGGCTGGCCAATCTTTTCCAGGATATGAACGCGCAGGAATACAAAACACTCCTGCAAAACGGCTACCGGAAAAAGAAGAGATATTATCTCCTCAAAAAGAATATCAGCTTCCGGCAATACAAAACGCTTCGCTCCCTGCCACTCGTTCGTCAGGGGAAAGACAAAAGCGGATTCATTGCAGAAGTGAAGGATAAAAGACTCAACCCTTTCGTACTCCTTGCCAACCGTACCATCGGATTGAGCCGGGAATATGTTGACAGTGATGGAAAAGTGAAAAACACGAATGTGGGTCTGGAAAAAACCTACGACTCATTACTAAGGGGTGAAACCGGAAAGAAACTCATGCGCAAAGTGGCGGCTGGTGTGTTCATGCCGGTGGATGGTACAGAGATCGAACCACAGAATGGAAAAGATATCGTTACCACCCTCGATGTGAACATACAGGACATTGCAGAGAACGCACTTTTAAAAGTGATGCAGGAAAATGAATGCACCAACGGCACCTGCCTGGTGATGGAAGTGAAAACCGGAAAGATCAAAGCCATCGCCAATCTCGGCAGAAGGCCCGATGGCAGTTACTGGGAAGATCTCAACTACGCGCTCCGCGCCTCTGAACCGGGATCCGTTTTCAAACTCGCCACCATGCTGAGCCTGCTGGAAGATAAATACATCACACTCGATCAGCACGTGAACCTCGAAGGAGGCGCCTGGCGCTACATGACGCGCACCGTCTACGACTCCGAAGAGCATGGCAAGCATGATGTAACAGTGAAACAGGCATTCGACGCCAGCTCCAACGTGGGAATGGCAAAACTGGTAACGGCCCATTATTCAAAGAACCCCAACCAGTTTGTGAACCACCTGAAAAAACTCCGCTTCGATAAATATTCCGGCATCGATCTTCTCGGCGAAACAACGCCGGTAGTGAAGAAGCCGAAAGACAGAACATGGAGCGGCACCTCATTGCCCTGGATGAGTTTCGGATACGAAGTACTGGTTAGTCCGCTGCAATCGCTGATGCTCTACAACGCAGTGGCCAACAATGGAAAGATGATGAAACCTTACCTGGTGAATTCCATCCGGGAGAACGGACAGGTGATCAAACAGCATTCACCCGAAGTATTGGAAGAATCGATCTGCAGTCCGGAAACACTGGAACAATTACAAAGCTGTCTCCGCTCCGTGTGTGCCACACCGGGAGGAACAGGATACAGGCTCTTTCTCGGAACGCCTTATGAAGTGGCCGGGAAGACTGGTACCTCACAGGTGGCCAATGGGAACAGGGGATATGCCGATCATATCCACCAGAGCAGTTTCGCCGGTTATTTTCCGGCACGGGATCCCAAGTACAGCATCATAGTGGTGATAGTGAACAAACCCTTCGCTTCAAAATATTATGGTGCGGCTATTGCCGGACCTGTATTCAAGGAGATTGCAGACAAGCTTTATGCCCTGAATGCAGATGAAGACAAAAGCAATGAGAGTTTCCGCGTAACGCGCATGAAGAAAGACAGCAGCAATTATCTGTATGCCGGACAGGCGGATGATCTGCGCCTGATCATGGACGCAGTACAGATGAAGTACAGGGATTCTGTGAAGAAAGATGAATGGAGCAGGATGTACGCCGTGAACTATCAACCAGTGATGAGCGGGCAGGCCGTTTCAAGAAAAATGATGCCCGATGTGAGAGGGATGGGATTGAAAGATGCCATCTACCTGCTGGAGAACATGCAACTGAAAGTGAATGTGCAGGGAAAAGGAAAAGTAAGTACACAAACAATATTGCCCGGTACCCCCATCAATAAGGGACAGGCAGTAACGATAGGATTGAATTAATAATTATAGACTAACCCAGGCATGGCAATTCTGCAGGACATCTTGTACAAGGTACGGATCCGTTCCGTTCACGGAGATACCCGTGTAAATGTGAATGCGCTTCAGCTTGATTCACGCAAAGTGAGCGCCGGTAATGCTTTCATCGCGCTGAAAGGTGTGGCCTCCGATGGTCATGACTATATCGCTAAAGTGGTGGAGCAGGGCGCAGCCGCCGTGATCTGCGAAACAATGCCTGCCGTTATCAAAGAAGGGGTTACCTATATAGAAGTAGAGAACAGCCATATTGCAGCAGGTTTCCTCGCTCATAATTTCTATGGCCAGCCCTCAGAAAAACTGAAACTGGTAGGGGTAACAGGCACCAATGGTAAGACCACCATCGCTACTTTATTATTCAAACTCTTTTCCGGGCTGGGCCACAAATGTGGTTTGCTCAGCACGGTAGACAATCATATCGGTGATGAGGTTGTTCCTGCAACGCATACCACACCTGATGCAGTTAGTCTGAATGCACTGCTGAAACAAATGGTAGATGCCGGTTGCACCCATGCTTTTATGGAAACCAGCTCACACGCTATCCATCAGCATCGCATTGCAGGTCTCCGCTATGCCGGCGGACTCTTCAGTAATATCACCCACGATCACCTGGATTATCACAAAACATTCGATGAATATATCCGCGTGAAGAAATCCTTCTTTGATGGACTTCCTTCCGATGCATTCGCTATCAGTAATGCAGACGATAAACGCGGCGCCGTGATGTTGCAGAACACTGCAGCGCACAAATATTTCTACAGCCTGCGCACGTTGGCTGACTTCAAAGGAAAGATCATCGAGAACGCGCTCTCAGGACTGGTGATGAATATCAACGACCAGGAAGTGCATTTTCGCCTGATCGGTGAGTTCAACGCTTACAATCTCCTGGCTGTATACGGCGCTGCCATCTGTATGGGTGAAGAAAGGAACGAAGTGTTGCGTGTACTCAGCATGCTCTCCGGTGCAGAAGGAAGATTCGATTATATCATTTCAAAGAACGGACAGGTGATCGGTATTGTGGATTATGCCCACACACCCGATGCGCTGCTGAATGTGCTCACTACAATCAAGAAACTGCGGAAAGGTCATGAACAGATCATCACCGTAGTGGGATGTGGCGGCGACCGTGACAAGACCAAGCGTCCTGAAATGGGCGAGATCGCCTGTGAGCACAGTGATAAAGCCATCTTCACTTCGGATAACCCCCGCAGTGAGGACCCGCTGGAGATCCTGAAAGACATGGAAGCAACCCTGAACACCGCCGCAAAGCGCAAGTTCATTTCCATTGCAGACAGGAAGGAAGCCATCAAAACCGCCGTGAGCCTGGCGAAACCCGAAGACATTGTGCTGATAGCAGGCAAAGGCCACGAGAAATACCAGGAGATCAAAGGAGTGAAACATCCTTTCGACGATAAACAGGTTTTGAAGGAAATGTTTGACATGTTAGACAAGTAACCCAAAGCAAAACACAGAACCAGCATATGTTGTATCACCTGACCGAATGGCTTAGAGAATTAGGGGTAAAGTTCCCCGGGAGCGCATTGTTCCAGTTCATCACCTCCCGTGTGATGCTGGCTGTGATCCTCTCTTTGCTGATCACTACCGTATTCGGTAAGAAGCTGATCAACTACCTGCGCAAAAAGCAGGTGGGCGAATCCGTTCGTGATCTCGGTCTGGCAGGTGAACAACAAAAGAAAGGAACGCCAACCATGGGAGGGCTGATCATTATCCTCGCCATCCTGGTGCCTACTTTATTGCTGGCCGATCTGAATAAAGCCTATATACGCCTGATGATCTTCGCTACTGTTTGGCTTGGCGTCATTGGTTTCATAGATGATTACCTGAAGCTCCGCGCAAAGAAGCTGGCGCAGAAATCGGGAGTGGCCTATAAAAAAGGCGACAAGGATGGGCTGGCAGGATGGTTCAAGGTGCTGGGGCAGGTTGTGCTGGGAATTGTAGTGGGCTGCGTGATCCTTTTCAACCAGAACACAAAAGTATGGAGGGATTATTCAGGACCTGTGAGAGCCGATGACACTACCATCATCAAAAGAACATTCGACGGACAAACAAAATATTTCGTGGAAGCAGATGCCCCGATCACTACCATCCCTTTCGTGAAAAGTCATGAGTTCAACTACTCCAAACTTTTACCGGAAGCGCTGCGCGGCTTTACCTGGCTGCTCTATATCGGTATCGTGATCTTCATCGTAACAGCTGTTTCCAATGGCGCCAATATCACGGATGGACTGGATGGTCTGGCAACAGGCACCAGCGCAATCATCGGGGCTTGTCTTGGCATCTTTGCCTATGCGAGCGGTAACCTCCGGTTTGCGGAATACCTGAACATCATGTATATCCCCAATCTCGGTGAGCTCAGCATTTTTATAGGCGCATTGATCGGGGCCTGTGTAGGGTTCCTTTGGTACAATGCTTATCCCGCGCAGGTTTTCATGGGAGATACCGGCAGTTTGACGCTGGGTGGTATCATCGCCGCGCTGGCCATCATTGTAAGAAAAGAATTATTGATCCCCATCTTCTGCGGAGTGTTCCTGGTAGAAGTGCTGAGCGTAACGCTGCAGGTGAGCTGGTTCAAGTATACGAAGAAGAAATATGGCGAAGGACGAAGGATCTTTCTCATGAGCCCGCTGCATCACCATTACCAGAAGCTGGGCTATCATGAATCGAAGATCGTAACGAGGTTCTGGATCGTAACAATATTATGTATCGTGTTCGCAGTAGTGACTTTAAAGATCAGGTAATTGGCAAAACGATTGATCATATTGGGTGGAGGGGAAAGCGGCGTGGGCGCTGCCATCCTCGGTAAGCAGAAAGGGTACGATGTATTCCTCTCTGATGCCGGGAACATTGCCGATAAATACAGGAAGGAACTGGACGAATATGGCATCGCTTACGAGTCCGGCCGGCATTCAGAAGAACGTATCCTGGAAGCCGATGAAGTGATGAAGAGCCCTGGCATTCCTGAAAAGAATGAGCTGGTAAAGAAAATAAGAAAGAAAGGCATTCGCATCATCAGTGAGATTGAGCTGGCCTATCGATACAAAGGGAACAGCAGGATCGTTGGTATTACCGGGGCCAATGGAAAGACCACTACCACTTCGCTCATTTATCATATCTGTAAAACAGCGGGGCTGGATGCAGCGCTGGTAGGGAATATCGGTTTCTCTTTTGCGAAGCAGGTGGCATTGGATCCTAAAGAGCTGTACGTGGCGGAGATCAGCAGCTTTCAGCTGGATGATATCCATGAGTTCAGACCAGATGTGGCAATCCTGACCAATATCACGGAAGACCACCTGGACAGGTACGAGTACAATTTCGGGAATTATATAAACAGCAAGTTCCGGATCGTCGAGAATCAGACTGCTGATGATTATTTCATCTTTTGTGAAGACGATCCTGTAACGATGGAACATATCGGACGGTTCGCAATCAAATCTAACCTATTACCATTTACTATGAACAAAGAGCCAAATCAAGGCGGGTATATCAAAAACGGCCAAATGACTGTAGCGGTACGTGATGAGAGAATGGACATGAGCGTTTATGATTTCACCCAGAAAGGTAAGCACAATCAATACAATACCATGGCAGCAGGAATTGCGGGTTCCGTTCTCGGCATCCGGAAAGAGAAGATCAGGGAGGCTGTTCAGACTTTCGAAAGCCTGGAGCATCGTATGGAGTTTGTGAGCACCGTGCGCGGCGTTGATTTCGTCAACGACAGCAAGGCCACCAACGTGAATAGTACATGGTACGCCCTGGAGAGTATGGAGAAACCAACCATCCTCATTCTTGGCGGGGTAGATAAAGGCAATGATTACAGCAGCATGACAGATCTGGTTAAAGAGAAAGTGAAAGCGATCGTGGCCATGGGCACAGACAATCGCAAGATCCATGAAGCTTTCCAGAATGATGTGCCAGTGATCGTGAATACAGCCAATGCGCGTGAAGCCGTGCATGCAGCATTCCATCTCGCCAATAAAGGTGATGTGGTATTGCTCAGCCCCGCCTGCGCCAGCTTCGATCTTTTCAAGAATTATGAAGATCGCGGCAACCAGTTCAAGGATGCAGTTAGAGAGTTGTAATAATTAATGGTAATGAAAAATAGCGGTGATATCGGATTTGATGAGATAGCCAGCCCCGTGAAAATGGGGAACAGGCTTTGGTCCAGGACCAGGGGCGATAAAGTCATCTGGGCTGCGGTACTGCTATTGGCGCTGGTATCGGTACTGGTAGTGTACAGCTCCACCGGATTGCTGGCCTACAAAATGAACAAAGGGAATACAGAGATCTACCTGTTCAAGCAGATCGTGTTCATCGCAATTGGTTTGGCAGTGATCTATTTCTCGCACCTGGTGAACTACACGGTGTATGCGAGAGTGGCGCGGATCCTCTTCCTGATCTCGATACCATTACTGATCTACACTTTTTTCTTTGGGGTGCGATTGAATGAAGGTAGCCGCTGGATCAGGCTGCCGATCATCAACCTCACTTTCCAGACATCGGATCTTGCAAAACTCGCGCTGTTCATGTACCTCGGGCGGCTGCTGAGCAAGAAGCAGGATGTGATAAAAGATTTCAGAAAAGGTTTCATTCCCGTGATCACTCCGGTAGTGGTCATTTGTGCATTGATAGCACCGGCAAACCTTTCAACAGCCCTGCTGGTGGGCGCTACCAGCATGTTGCTGTTATTTATCGGAAGAGCAAGCGCCAAACATTTGTTGCTGACCATTGGCATTGCGGCAGTTCCGGTGATACTGCTCGTTACCATCGCTCTTTCTTATTACGATTCATCCGAAGGAAGATCGAAAGAATTGCCAGGAGTACTTTCCATTGGCCGTCTGCCAACCTGGATCAAGCGTGTGCAGAATTTCGTGCACAGCAATAAGGAGATCGATAAAGACGAGAACTACCAGGTGAACCAGGCCAAGATCGCCATCAGCAAAGGCGGTATGCTGGGACTGGGACCGGGTAACAGTGAAACGAGAAATTTTTTGCCACACCCTTATTCAGACTTCATCTATGCCATCATCATAGAAGAATATGGAATTGTGGGAGGTGCATTCATCATATTGATCTACCTGATCTTTTTGTTCAGGTGTATCAGGATCTTCAGGAAATGTCCATACGCATTTGGGGCATTCCTCGCATTGGGGCTGAGTTTTACGTTGGTGATACAGGCCCTGATCAATATGGCGGTAACAGTGAATCTCTTCCCGGTAACTGGGGTAACACTTCCGCTGGTGAGTATGGGAGGTAGTTCATTTCTTTTCACCTGTCTTGCCATCGGCATCATATTGAGTGTTGCAAGAAACGTAGAACAGTTGGAAGGAAAGGCGCCGGTACCTGAAGTAAATGCATAGAAATTATAATGAGCACAGGCAATATAAATAGCGGTATTAAGATCATCATTGCAGGTGGAGGCACCGGCGGACATATTTTTCCTGCCATCGCCATCGCCAATGCATTGAAGAAAGCGAATCCATCCATCGAGATCTTGTTCATCGGAGCAAAAGGAAAAATGGAAATGGAGAAAGTGCCGCAGGCTGGCTACAAGATAGAAGGGATTGATATTGCAGGGTTCAACAGAAGTTCTTTGTTAAAGAATATCGGGCTTCCGTTCAAGCTCATCAAGAGTTTTTTCCAGGTGAGAAGGATCGTGAAAGCATTTGCACCATCAGCCGTGGTGGGTGTAGGTGGTTATTCCACTTTTCCTGTTCTGAAATTGGCACAGGCAAAGGGGATCCCAACATTCATCCATGAGTCAAATTCGTTTGCAGGTAAGAGTAATATGATGCTGGGAAGGAATGCAACGAAAATATTTGTGGCGAGTGATGGCATGGAGAAATTCTTTCCGGCAGCAAAATTGCAGATCACCGGCAATCCTGTTCGTGAAGCAATTGTGCAGATGCATACAGACAGGCATACGGCAAGCATGAGCTTCGGTTTTGATCCGGCAAAACAAACTGTACTGGTAACCGGTGGAAGCCTTGGCGCCAAAGGCATCAACGAGGCCATCGATGCAGAACTGGAAGCATTTGCGCAGAACAATGTGCAACTGATCTGGCAGACCGGAAAGCCTTATGCAGCAAAGGCTGCAGCCCGCGTGAAAGGACAATCGAATGTGTGGACCGATGCCTTCATCACGAAAATGGAGAACGCGTATGCGGCTGCCGATATCGTGATCTCCCGTGCAGGGGCCATGGCCATCGCGGAATTATGTGTGGTGAAGAAACCTGTGATCTTTGTGCCATTTCCTTTTGCTGCCGAAGATCATCAGACCGTGAATGCACAGCACCTGGTGGAAAAACATGCAGGGATCATTATCAAAGACAGTGAAGCGAAAGAGAAATTAGTACCGGCAGTGATCGCTCTTTCAAAAAATAAAGAACAGCAGCGCGAGTTGCAGCAGAATATAGGACAACTGGCAGTAACCGACGCGGACACACAGATCGCATCGGCGATTTTAAAAGCAATCAAATAAGCAGCGGACAAACCGCCCAAAGGATATGGTTCAACTGGAAGACATCAAAAAGGTTTACTTCATCGGCATCGGTGGTATCGGAATGAGCGCCATTGCGCGCTATTTCAAATTCCACGGAAGGCAAGTGAGCGGCTACGATAAAACGGAGACCGTACTCACCAAACAGCTCGTGGCCGAGGATATACCTGTTCACTATGATGATAACCTGGAACTGGCGCCGAAAGATGCCGACCTGGTGGTGTATACGCCTGCCATTCCGAAAGATCACAGTGAACTGAATTTTTACCGTGATAATAAGTACGTGCTGATGAAGCGCAGTGAAGTGCTGGGTGTGATCACGGAAGGCTCTTTCAATATCTGCGTGGCCGGCACGCATGGGAAGACCACTATTTCCACTATGATCGCACACCTGCTGCGTCATACCGGTTATGGTTGCAATGCTTTCCTCGGTGGCGTGGCCGTGAACTACAACAGCAATTACTGGAGCGATAAACGTAATGTTTGTGTAGTGGAAGCCGACGAATACGACAGAAGCTTCCTTCGTCTCAGTCCTGATATCGCCGTGATCACCGCCATGGATGCGGACCATCTCGATATCTACGGAACACCTGAGGCCATGGAAGATGCCTATATCGATTTTTCAAGGAGAGTGAAGAAGGGAGGATGGATGATCAGTAAGCATGGACTGAAAAGAAGCGCTGCGCTGGAAAGCACGCACCAGCTGACTTACAGCCTGCTTGACCAGGGAGCAGATATACGCGCAGAGAATATCCGCATGGAGAATGGTTCCTATCATTTTAATGTGGTAACCCGCCTCTGGCATTTGAACGATATCACCCTGAACATGGGTGGACTTCATAATATCGAGAATGTGATCGCGGCCATCATGATCGGACATCATCTCGGCATTGCAGACGATAAGATCAAAGCAGCTGTTGCGGATTTCAAAGGAGTGAAGCGCCGTTTCGAGTACATGATCAAAACACCTTCACAGGTGTTTGTGGACGATTACGCGCATCACCCCGAAGAGCTCAGGGCATTGATCAGCGGGGCAAGAAAATTGTTCCCCGACAAAAAATGCACCGTGATCTTCCAGCCGCACCTGTTCACGCGTACGCGCGACTTTGCGAAGGAATTTGCCGAAAGTCTCGATCTGGCCGATGAAGTGGTGCTGCTGCCGGTTTACCCTGCCAGGGAATTACCGATCGAAGGCGTTACCAGCAACCTGATCCTTGACCAGATCACAATCACCAACAAGCAGGTCCTGGAAAAGGCGCAGGTCCTGGATTTCATCAAACAACAAAAAAAAGATAACTGGTTATTGATCACAGCCGGAGCAGGAGATATAGACACACTGCTGCAGCCCATCAAAACCATATTGGATAATTAAGGAATAACCGTAGCGATGGCTAAAGTGAACAAAAAGAAAATACTGCTTTTCCTGCTCTGGTCTGTGATCGGAACAGTAGTGGTAGTATTATCAGTGAAAGCCATGAGCATACAGAAGGAAAAGACCTGCAGCGGTTATACGATCCGGATAGTGGGTGGCGGAGACCATTTCTTTATAGATAAGAATGATGTACTCGCCATTCTCAATAATAACGGATCGAAGGTGATCAGGGGCCGTTCCCTCAAATCTTTCGATCTGCGCGCTATGGAAAACCAGATGGAGAACAATCCCTGGATCCGCGATGCGCAACTGTTCTTTGATAATAATGGACAATTGAATGTTTTGATCACAGAGGCCGAACCGATTGCCAGGATCTTCACCGTTACCGGCAATAGTTTTTATATAGACACAGCTATGAAGCGTTTGCCGCTCTCTGCAAAACTGTCTGCCAGGCTGCCTGTATTCACCGGCTTCCCTACAGACAAGACCCGCCTGAATACTGCAGACAGCACACTGATGGCGGATATTAGAACGATGAGCAGGTTCATGCAGAAAGAACCACTCTGGATGGCGCAGATTGCGCAGGTGGATATTACGCCCGACAGGAAATTTGAAATGATGCCAACTATCGGACGTCATGTGATCGAGTTCGGAAATGGACAGGACTTTGAAAAAAAATTCCGCAGACTGCTGATCTTCTACAAAGATGTACTCAGCAAAACCGGGATGGACACTTATAGCAGGATCAACGTACAGTTCAACAGACAGGTGATTGGAGTGAGGGGAGGAAGAACCGCAGTTGCACCCATACCCATCGCAAACACCGAAAAACCACCCATAGATTCCCGACCTGCCGCTAACCGGAAGAACCAGTCCGGAGCCAAGAAAAATCCACCTTCGAAAAGCCAGTCCTATGAAACCCCGACGAAACAGTTGAACAACAAGGCAGGTTCAACGGACACCAAACCCAAAGCTGTAATGCCAAAACGCAATTCCCATTAAATCAATAACAACACAACTAATCAAATAACAACAACTAAAAACAGGATAGATTATGAACAATGAGCAACAACCCATCATCGTCGGGCTGGACATCGGCACGACGAAGATTGCAGCGATTGCGGGTCGAAAGAACGAGTACGGGAAACTGGAGATCATTGGGTTTGGTCGCGCCAACTCCAACGGAGTGAAGCACGGTCAGGTTTTGAACATCGATGAAACCATCAAGGCCATCCGCATGGCGCTTGATAACTGCTATGCTTCCAATCCCAACCTGGAGATCAATGAAGTGTACGTAGGTATTGCCGGGCATCATATCAAGAGCCTGCAAACCCGCGGCGACATTGTACGCCAGCACACGGAAGAAGAGATCACTCACCGTGAGATCGACCAGCTCATCGCTGACCAGTACAAAACTTATATCCCTGCAGGTGATCAGATCATCGATGTGATCCCGCAGGAATTCACCGTTGACAACTTTCAGAACATCCCCAACCCGATCGGATATGGTGGTGTGAAGATCGGAGCCAACTTTCATATCATTACAGGTGATAAGAATGCCATCCGCAATATCAACCGCGCTGTTGAAAAAAGCGGACTGCATACAAAAGACCTGGTACTGCAACCGCTGGCCTCTGCTGCGGCCGTGATGGGACATGAAGACCTGGAAGCAGGTGTTGCCATTGTGGACATTGGTGGTGGTACTACTGACCTCGCCGTGTTCTATGAAGGTATCCTGAAACATACAGCGGTTATTCCTTTCGGTGGTGAGAATATCACCAATGATATCAAGACCGGCCTCGGCGTTTTAAAAACCCAGGCTGAACAAATGAAAGTGCAGTTTGGCTCGGCTCTTGCTAATGAAGCAAAAGCAAATGCCTTCATCACGATCCCTGGTCTGCGCGGCATGCCTGCCAAAGAGATCAGCGTGAAGAACCTGGCCAATATCATCCAGGCGCGCATGAATGAGATCATGGACTTTGTTACTTATCACCTGAAGCAGGTAGGGCTTGATAACCGTACACTGAATGGCGGTATCGTGCTCACCGGTGGTGGTGCGCAACTGCGTCACCTGATCCAGCTGACCGAATATGTAACAGGACTGAACTGCCGCATCGGTTTTCCAACGGAGCACCTGGCAGCAGGTCATATTGAAGAGTTGGCCAGACCAACTTATTCAACCTGTATCGGTCTTATCCTGAAAGGATACAGCGATTACGAGAACAACCGTAAACAGTTCGAGCATCAGTTCAGGAAGGTTGAGATTCCTGAAACACTGAAGAAGCCAGCTGTGATCGAAGATACAATTGAAGAAATTGCAGAACCGGAGCAATCCGAAAAAGTAAAGAATCGTAAGGGGATCAAAGATTTCTGGGGCAAATTCAAAGACGGCATCATTGATCTGTTCAAAGAAGAAGAGGACCACGCTCTCTAACCCTGAACCCATCGATCATTTACTAACCCATTATTAGAAACTGTCTCCGGATGGGCTTTCAGGTGAAGCGAGGCCTGGTGAGACAAAAAACGAAAGCTATGATTCATTTTGATTTACCGAAAGAGAAATCATCCATCATCAAAGTGATTGGTGTGGGTGGTGGCGGCAGCAATGCCGTTAATCATATGTTCGAGCAGCAGATTGAAGGAGTGAATTTCATCATCTGCAATACGGACGCACAGGCCATTGCGCAAAGCAAAGTGCCCAATAAAGTACAGCTCGGTCCCCACCTTACACAAGGTTTGGGCGCCGGCGCCAATCCGGATATTGGCCGTCAGGCCACCGAAGAGAGCCTGGAAGAGATCAAACGTATACTGGAAGTGAATACCAAGATGGCATTCATCACAGCCGGTATGGGCGGTGGCACCGGAACAGGCGGCGCTCCCATCATTTCAAAGATCTGTAAAGACCTTGGTATCCTCACTGTGGGGATCGTTACCACTCCTTTCACTTATGAAGGAAAGAAACGTCAGATCCAGTCTGAGGAAGGTATCAAGAGCCTGAAACAATATGTAGACACCCTGCTGGTGATCAGCAACGATAAGCTGCGTCATCAGTTCGGTAACCTGAAGATGAAAGAAGCATTTGCGAAAGCAGACAATGTACTGGCTACTGCTGCAAAATGTATCACCGATGTGATCAACAGCACCGGCCAGATCAACGTTGACTTTGCAGACGTTTGTACGGTTATGCGTAATGGTGGTGTTGCCATTCTCGGCAACGCGTCCTGCTCCGGTGAAGACCGTGCACAACGCGCCATCGAAGAAGCGCTCAACTCGCCACTGCTGAACGACAACGATATCAGCGGCGCCAAATGGATCCTCATCAATATCAACTCCGCCGAGAATGAGCATGAGTTCACGATGGATGAGGTTGACACTATCCAGAACCACCTGCTGAGCCAGGCCGGTGAAGGAACCGATGTGATCCTCGGTTTGGGTTATGATAATTCACTGGGAGACCAGATTGGTATCACGCTCATCGCAACCGGCTTTGAGTACAGTGATCCTTTTACCAGGAAAGCTGCGCAGCCAAAGAAAGAAGAGAAGATCCTCTTCAATCTCAGCCAGCAGCCTGAGCCTCCTGTTACGCCTGTTCCTCCTGTTACCAGTCAACAGCAGCAGCAACAACAGCCGCAAGCTTCCACCACCAGGCCATCGGTGATCATGCCGAAGAAAGAAGAGCCTCCTGTGCAGCCGCAGATGATTGCCGGGGAACCTCCTGCTATCAAAGAGGAGCTGCAACCGAAACTGGTTGACATGGATTCTCCTTCGGCCTCCACTCCGCTTGTGCTTTTTACGAGCGATGAGCCTGGGAAAAATACCGTGGATAAAAATGATGAGCCGGAAAGGATCGAATGGGTACTTTCGCAACCTTCCCAACCTGCTCCCCAATTGAACCAGCAGCAAGCTAGCAACGCTGCTGCGTCTCAGAGTACAGGCGGATTTCTCGCGCGACCATCCAATATTTATGCTGATTCCGCATTTGAAGATTCCAAACAAACTAAGCCTGTGAATGAACCCGTCCAGAACCAAGCCACTGTAAAGCCCGTCAGGGAGGAAGATCCCAATGACATGCAGCTGGTGTTCCGGGATGATATTCCAGCGGCGGATGTGCCTGGGGCCCACCAGACTCCACCAGTTGTTATGGCATCTTCTGTTGAGGAACCAGCGATGCTGGACGAAGCAGAGGAGCAAAAACGTCGCGCAGCCGAAAGGATTCAGAAGTTACGTAACCTGAGTTTCAATATCAACGGCGCTGACCCTAACAATGAGTTTGAAACTGTGCCGGCTTACATCCGCCGCAATCTTGAACTGTACAACACCATCAGCAGTGTTGAGAATTTCTACAGTAATTACGAAGTAAAAAATGATGAGAATAATAAAACCAGTATCTCTACCATCAATACATTCTTAGATGGCGAGAAACCGGATTGATCCATCGTTCATCTCTTTCCTGTATTAAGTCTATTAAAATACAGCGATTGTTGTTTTTAGTTGTTTCCCTCCTGATTCCTCGGGAGGGATTTTTTTTGACTAAATTTGTAAAGGCACATAAATCCCGATTATGCAAACTATTCTCATCACCGGAGGCACAGGCCTTGTAGGATCAGCACTTACAAAATTGCTGGTGAACAAAGGTTACCAGGTGATCATCCTCACCCGCAGGTCAAAGCCCGCCGAAGGCCCTGTGTCCTATGCCGAATGGGACCCTGCTGCCGGTACTATAGATGTCAAAGCTGTGCAGCAGGCTGATATGATCGTTCACCTGGCTGGCGCTAATGTGGGTGAGAAACGCTGGACAAAAAAGAGAAAACAGGAAATCCTGGACAGCCGTGTAAAGAGCGCCAACCTCATCGTTCAAACGCTGCAATCGAATCCCAATAAATGCCGCGCTGTGATCAGCGCATCCGCCATCGGCTGGTATGGCGATGATAAACTGCGTCCTGCCGGCAAAACCATGTTCACTGAAGAAGCGCCTGCAGATACAGAATATCTTGGCGCTACCTGCAGGGAGTGGGAAGAAAGCATCCAGCCAGTAACGGACATGGGTAAGCGCCTGGTGATCCTCCGTTCGGGCATTGTGCTCAGTAATCACAGCGGCGCCTTCCCCAGCTTCAAGAAGCCTGTGAAAATGGGATTCGCCGCCATTCTCGGCAATGGCAGACAGGTGATCAGTTGGGTCCACATAGAAGATGCTGCTAGACTATATCTCTATGCCATCGAGAACGAAAACCTCCAGGGCATCTACAATGCAGTAGCGCCGCAGCCTGCCACCAATGAAAACCTCACTATTACGCTTGCCCAAAAGATCAAAGGAAAATTCTTTATTTCTATCAATGTGCCTTCATTCCTCCTGAAGATCGTGCTCGGCGAAATGAGCGTGGAAGTGCTGAAAAGCGCCACTGTCAGCAGCGCTAAGATCAGCAAGGCCGGGTTTCAGTTTTTGTATCCTACGATCAATGTTGCAATAGATAGCCTCATAGGTATAAAAAATCCGGCTGCAAAACGAACCGGCGCGGGAGAATAAATATTTGACTGTAGTTGGTTGGGTTGGGGTTTGGTAATTCTATTGGACTGTTTCGCTTACGTTTTGAAGGCCGGAGTTTTTTACACCCTTCGGCTGATGGTGTCGCGGGTGCATCAGTGTTGATAGATAGGTAGCAAGGGCGACATTTCTTTTGTTTGGGTGCTTTTTGTTTGTGCAATTATTTCGGTTGTAGATTCTTTGCATTTGTTTCAAATGTTGAGATGATTGGACTGTTGTGTTTTAGATGAAGAACTGTTTCTGTAGTTTGAAAAAAATCAGGGAGTTCAATCGGCAGGTAATGCACACTGCTTTTAATTGGGGGTGATTTGAGTTGATTTTTATTTTTCTCTTTTACACGTCTGGATCGCAATGTGTGGACGGAGTGTTGAGTTACTGATTTCTGTTCTGCGAGTTGAAAACAATATTGCTTTTGTGAAATGCTATTGACGGTTGATGGAGTTTTAGTAATGTATTATATCCTCAACCAAAACTGTTGCAATATTATCGTGCTGGAGGCGAAGTGATATGATAAGCTGGTCCTGGAAACAAAAAGCGAAAAAGCCTGGCTCGGCACCACAGTCACATCCGACCAACCAAAGCCCAATACCACTACAAATGCGCTGGTTTGTTTCCTAACCAGCGTTCATATCCTTCGCCGACCCAAAGCCAAATAAAACTCAACCATGCTTTGAATGATATAAACTACTAAACTCCCCCACAACCGCAACTCCATTCTCATCAAACCCCAGTTTATTCAACTTCAGATCTGCAACATCGGAGAGTAACACCCTCCGCCATTGCGGGTCCAGCGTGCCCCCCTTCGCTCCGGGTGTTGCATTGGGGTCGTACTGGAACTGCGGGTCACAGATTGTGCCACGAGGGAACATGATGCCGGGTGTTCCCTTGCCGCGGATATCGAGGTGAGTAGGGTGTTCCAGTCCAAGCGTATGTCCATACTCGTGAGCAGCAGTGGTGGCGGTTTGCTTCAGGTTGGCGAGTTTGAAATAGCCTGTGTTACTGCCAAGGCCATCAACGAAGGAGATATCGAGATTGCTGAATTCTTCGATGCGGAAGAAGTTGAGACGGGGATTATCGTTGTACCAGACTGATTCCGGTGGGAGATCAGGTTGGTAACTACCTTCGATCTGGAAGCGAAGGAGGAAATCATGGTCCTTTATTTTGACGATGGCTTTCGGTTCGTTCCAGATAAAAGCGATATCATCTGCCATTTGCCGGGCAAGCGTTTGATCGGCGGCATCGCCATAGATGACGATGATGGAGTGGATGGTCAGCGTTGCGTTGAGTTGATCGAGTGTGGCTTCTCCCATATGCTGTGATTGTTGAATAAAGATAATAAAGAAGAAGGAGGAGGGACGCCAGGATGGAGGCTTTAGTGGTGCGCCAGGTGCCGGTTAGTTGCCTGTTTATTGCCTGATAGTTGCCTGTTGATTGCCTGATAGTTGCCTGTTGATTGCTGTGGAGGTGCTGTCGGAGGTATGCGGGAGGTATGGAAGAGGTATTGAGGAGTGCCGGGAAGGAACTGCCGGAAATAGAAAGGGGTTGTTCCGACTCAACAGAACAACCCCGTTTTCTCTCATGTGACCCGACCCCCGTGGGTCTTGAGTCTTTTACCGGGCTAACCCCTAGTTGCGAATGGGTTTGCCGCCCTTTAGTACGCTTTGAATTCTTTCGAGTGATTTCTTCTCGCCGCAAAGGCTGAGGAAGGCTTCCCTTTCGAGATCGAGCAGGTATTGCTCGCTGACCAGGGATTGCTCGCTCAGGTCGCCGCCGCACATTACGTAGGCCAGTTTTTTGGCTACGGTAACATCGTGGTCAGTTGCATAGCCTGCGCGCCACATGCCGTTGATACCGGCGTAGAGGGCGCCAAGCGCTGAGCGGCCTAATACTTTTACGTCGTTGCGGGCTACCGGCATGGTATAACCGCTATCATAGATCTCGATCACGCTTTTCTTTGCTTCTGCGATCCTTCTGCCCTGGTTCATTACAATCTCGTCATGACCTTTGCGCAGGATGCCCAGGCCATAAGCTTCAGCAGCGGATGTAGCCACTTTTGCCGTTGCGATGGTGAGGAACCTGTTCTTGAGGGTGATGCTGTCCGGTTCGTCTTCATGCATTTCATCTGCTGCACGCAGCGCGAATTCCTTGGTGCCGCCGCCGCCGGGAATGAGGCCCACGCCCAACTCCACCAGACCGATATAAGTTTCTGCAGCAGCACAAACTTTATCTGAATGCAGGCTCAGTTCGCAGGCGCCGCCAAGGGTGAGTGCATGTGGCGCCACCACAACAGGGATGGCGGAATAGCGTGCTCTCATCATCGTTTGCTGGAAGAGGCGGATGGCCACGTCCAGTTCGTCGTATTCCTGCTCTATGGCAAGCATGAAAATCATGCCAACATTTGCGCCGGCGCTGAAATTGGGGCCGTCATTCGCGATCACAAGACCTTTGTAGCCTGATTCTGCGAGCGCAATGGATTTCTGAATTCCTTCCAGTACTTCACCGCCAATACTGTTCATCTTGGTACTCCATTCCAGTCCGAGAACATTATCACCTAAATGGTAAGTTCGGCAGGAGCTGTTTTTCCAAACGGTCTGGTTCTCAAAGTTCTTCATCACCAGGAAGGCTTCGCCGCCGGGTAATGCTTTGTATGATTTGGTAGGGATATCGTAGTAGAGCCTGCGTCCGTTCTCCACTTTATAGAAGGAGCTGGCGCCGGAGGCGAGCATTTCATCAACCCAGGGAGCAACGGTATAACCGGCTTCTTTCATTTTCTTCACGCTGTTGGCCACGCCCAGTACGTCCCAGCTTTCGAAGGCTCCGATCTCCCAACCGAAACCAGCCATCATGGCGTCATCCACGCGATAGATATCATCACTGATCTCAGGAATGCGGTGTGAGATATAGGAAAACAGGCCGTAGTGAAAATGGCGGTAGAAATCACCGGCCTTATCCATTCCCGTTACGAGGGCTTTCAGCCTGGTTTTGAGATCGTCGATAGGTTTGGCCGCTTCCACCGTTGCGAACTTCGGTTTCTTGCGTGGCTCGTATTCGAAGGTGTCCAGATTGAGTGTGTAGATCTCTCTTTCACCATTGGGACCTTTCCTTTTGGAGAAGAAACCCTGTCCTGTTTTATCGCCAAGCCAGTTGTTGGCTACCATTTTATCCAGCCAGGCGGGAATGGTGAATGTGGCGCGTTGTTCATCATCCGGACAATTGTCTGCCACACCTTTGGCCACTTTCACCAGCGTATCGATACCCACTACATCAGCAGTTCTGAAGGTAGCGGATTTCGGGCGGCCGATGATGGGGCCGGTGAGGGCATCTATTTCATCGATGCTCAGCTTCATTTTTTCCACCAGTCCGAAGATGGCCATGATGCCATACACGCCGATCCGGTTGGCGATGAAGGCCGGCGTATCCTTGGCCAGTACAGTTGTTTTGCCGAGTTGCAGATCTCCATAATGTAAAAGGAAATCGATAACGGCAGGATCTGTATGGGGAGTGGGAATGATCTCGAGAAGGCGCAGGTAGCGCGGTGGATTGAAGAAGTGTGTGCCGCAGAAATGTTTCTTGAAATCTTCAGTTCTGCCTTCCGCCATCAGGTGAATGGGAATGCCTGAAGTGTTTGAAGTGATGAGGGTACCGGGTTTGCGGTATTTCTCCACTTCAGTAAAGATCTGCTGCTTGATGTCCAGGCGCTCCACCACTACTTCTATCACCCAGTCGTAGCCCCCGATATCCTTCATATTGTCTGTGAAGTTGCCGGTGCTGATGCGTTTGGCTACATCTTTGGTAAAAACGGGGGAAGGATTGCTTTTGAGTGCTGCCTGCAATGCGTCGTTCACCAATTTGTTCCTTTCGCCGGGTTTTGTACTTTCTTCTGCTCCTTTTGCCAACATATCTAACAAGAGTACCTGTAAGCCAGCGCCTGCAAAATGGCAGGCGATCCTCGATCCCATAACACCGCTCCCTAGTACTGCAACCTTTCTGATGATGCGATTGGACATAGCGAAAAAATTAGTTAGTTAAACAACTATTTCCATCGAAGATAGAACAAAAAACGATAAAGGGCTAGTGGCTGCTTGAAAAAAATTATTCAAAATATTGGATGGCAGGCAACTCATTTTTTTTGAGGGCCTTATGGTAACGTTTAAGGAGTTTGCGGTTTTTCTTTACGCCAACGCTGCTGGCCGCACCGCTGAGCGTCATCTTCACCCAGTAATTGAAAATGGACCTGTCTCGGAAACGGCGGAAGTATACGGTGCCTGTTCTTTTTTCATTATGTTTTCGCAGCACCAGGTGATTGGCAGCCCAGGTAATGAAGCGCGTTATGAAAGTCGTCTTTTCCTGAACTCCATTTTTCAGGAACTGTATATTGAGATTCCTGTATTGCATTTGCATTTCTCCAAGTGAAACATAATCGCGTCCTATGGCCCGGAGGATCATCGTATCCAGTTCACCGCTGCGCACTTTGATGCTGGCAAGTGGTTCGAGTATGGGATTGAGCATGGGAAGGTGCGCGGGGCTCATGTGCACGTCAAGGAGGAAGCCTTTGAGACTGTCTGTATAACTTTCGTCCATATTCAGTTTGATACCTATTTTATCCATGAACCTGGCGGTTGCCCGTAAACGCAAACTATCGGTGTGGCTCAGGTCAATATTCCTTACCGGGTAAATGGAAGCATCGATATGCGTGAAAAGCACAACGCCTGTTTGTTCTGTTTTGGCGCTGAGTTCAGAGTATTGTACTGTGAGATCATGTACCTGGATGGTATCGATGGAAAACAGGAATGGGATCTTCTGTACCAGCGCGGTGGGCAATGGTTTATAAATGCCATGCTGAAAGGGAGGGCGTTTATCGCGGAAGACATCGATACGGGGATGTTGAATGGAAATGGTTGAAATGAATAGCGTACTATCGTTGAAATACATCCTGGGTTCGATATTTTTTATTTGAATAGCGCCGGACTTCGCCTGGATATAATCGGTCTGGAATGGATGGGCTGCAATGTATTCTTCCCTGTCCGCAACAGGTGTGTAACTGAAAGAATCAAGCGATAGCTCTTTGTGTTCATTGCTATAGCGCAGGTTCTGCCAGGTGAGATGGTCCGTTTTACTTATTTGATAGCCGGTGAAATGATGTATGGACATGGCCGGACTGTTCCTGAAGAATTGCTCGGGCTCTTTCAGCCAGGCAGAATTGAAATGCAGGTTCTCCATGGAGAGCGAATCTGCATGTATTGAATTCCCTTTGTTCCTGCTTGTGCTCCCGAAATCGTGAATAGCTGCATGCTGTACCAGGGCAGTGGCTTTCATGGCTGAAGCCTGTTGAAGTAAAAGGTCTTTGAAATGAACGCTAAGGGCTCCCGCTGCGATCCGGCTACTGTCTTTCCCTGATTCATCGATATTGAACCGACTGCTTTCCCAATGAGCTGTGGCGGCCGTCAGCTGATTATGCGGTGAATGGTGAATGCGAATATCCGTCAACGTTAGTCTGTCGGCTGACCTGGCGGGCTGCAGCTGCATCAATGTAAAACCGGAATCTTTATTTTCTTTTAAGGTCACAGCCGGTCTCAGCAATTTGAGAGAGCTCATTTCCAGTTCCGGCCAGGGTTGGCTTTTATGGGATGTTTTCTGTGCGTGAGGGTAAACAATCATGTTCAATTCAGGCTCATTGATCACTACGTCGTTGATACGAAGCGGGCCTTTCGATGCTGTTTCGATGAATGGTGTGAATGAAACTGACTTTGCATTCAGAGAAATTGAATCCTTCTGCTGATGATGCTTTACCATTATGCCATCCAGGCTGGAAGCGCGGCCTTCATGGATATCATAGGCAGAAATGCCAATAGTGGTGCCTGGTTCCGAAAAAGCGAGCGGACCGCCTTTGAGGTGTACCTGGTTCAGCTGAACCGGAGCGTCCGCTTCTTTGATGATACTGCCAACAGAAGCCTGTCTGATAAGGGTTTTGAGCAATTGATGGCCCCGCTTGAAATTGATATTGGTATTGTTCAGCTGAATGCCGTTTACGAAAAACTTTAGCGGAAGAGTAGCAGCTGCGCTATCGTTCTTCGATGCCTTCATTTCGATATCTACATCGGCTTTCTTCCAGCTGATATGATCTATGCGGAGGAGGTGGATGCTGTCGTTAATCAACAGGTCCTGCAAAGCAAGGTCATCGGCAGAGAGACGAACCTGTTGTTCTTTGTGATGAAGATTGAATTTCCTGATCACCAGTGACCGGCTGCCTCCTTCAAAATAGGCGCGGTCCATATCGATGAGCAGGTGTTTGGTAGCGATATTGCCTTTGGAGAAAGCGAGGCTTTCAACGGAGCTTTCGATAAAGCCAGAACTGGTGGCGCTCAACAGGCGGTCTGTATTCACTGAACTGTTGACGTTATTCAGTACGATGCGTGTATTGCGGTTGAGTTTGAAATCCAGTTGTCCGTCAACCATGCTGATACGCCGCAGGTTGATGATGGTATCCAGCACGGTGAACAGCTCATAGATAGATCTCCGGTCTGTTGTGTCTTTCCAGGGCAGTTTTTCATATTGCAATACCGGTTGATGGAGTATTGCTTCGCGGGCAGCGATATGACGGTTGAAGAGCAGGGCCTGCCAGCTTAATCCTTTCAATTCAAATAACGGGATCTTGTAGTTTCTGATAGCGGGCACACGGGCGCCTGGTGTGGTGGTGATGGAAAAATTATCCAGGCGTACGGTATTGTTGGTGAAACGGATACTGTCGAATTGCAGGCGGTAGGCGCTGTCTTTTCCATAGCCATCGTAATTGCGGATGGCCATGAGGAACTGCTCGATGCTGATGGGCTTTTCGGCCCTGGTGTCCACTTTTACATTATACAGTTCGAAATTATTTCTGTTGCTTGAAAAAGTATTGGTCTGATGTCCTTTTGAGGTGGTCACATTCACGCTGGAATTCTTCACGCCGATATAGGCCAGCTGCATATCGCTGGCGATTCCACTGAGTACATGCTGGATATTGAGCGGCTTCTTGTTCTTCCTGCGGGGAGCAATACTGTCTTCTTCGATATTCAAACGGATATCGCTGTTCACCAGGTATACGGAGTCTGCACGGATAAGGCCTTGTCGGGATAACGCAAGGAAATCGACATTGGTGAGCATCATCGTATCCACAAACATTTTGAACACGGGTAATGTACAAGGATGCCGGTAAGCGGTAATGGTACAGCTATCCAGTTCCACCAGTCTGTTCCTGATATTGATGTTGAAATTCTTGTAAGCGATATGGTGATTGCCGTCCGGCAGCATGAATGATTGATGATCTGAACTCAGCACCACATTGTCGGAGAACAGGAATTTGTCGCGCTGTTTGTGGACTGAAGTGTCCACTTTGAAATTGTCTACATGGAAATGTAAACGCCCGATGGTGAGTGGTTGCAATTGGGGGGCGGTTTTATCCTGTAACGTGAACTTCGCGTTATCGATCTGGAATCGGCTGATCTCGAGCACCTGCAATGCTTTTTCGATGGACTCATAGATCTTGCCCATTTCTTCGGGAAGCGACATATGTCTTTGTTCACTTTTCTGCAAGCGGGTGATGGTGATATCGGGGGATTGCACCAGGATGGAATCGATGAGCAGTTGTTTGTCGAAGATGAGTGAGCGGACAGACCTTACCGTTAGATGCAGCTGACGGACCTGGAAATTGTATCCCATTTTTTCGCCTGTGGTGTCTGCTGTATAGAAACTGATATTCTGAATGGAGAGTTTCCTGCCATAGTTGTATTTGATCTTTCCGATCTCTACTTTCAACTTGCCATGACTTTGCAGGTAAACTACATCTTCGATGGCCCTTTCCGCATGATGGATGAACCACCAGTAGAAAAGGGCCAGCAAGATGATCAGGGAACCGATAATGATCCCTGTTATTTTGAGGAATTTCTTTCCCAGCTTAATAAAGGTCATGAATAGAATTCCGATTCATCAGTAATTTACTGATTTCTATCGAACTATCAGCTAACGCCTGAGCCGGGATCTACAACATTTTCAGGTTTTACGAAATGTAGTTTTCCTGCTGCGTCCTCAGCCATCAGGATCATGCCATTGCTCTCGATGCCTTTCATCTTGCGTGGAGCAAGATTGGCCACTACTACCACCTGTTTCCCAACAATGTCTTCCGGGTTGTAGTGAAGGGCTATACCGGATACGATTGTACGCTTTTCGAATCCGAGGTCCACTTCCAACTTTAACAGCTTATCTGCTTTTGCCACTTTCTCGGCAGAGAGGATGGTGCCTGTTCTGAGATCGATTTTGGCGAAGTCGTCGAACTGGATGGCAGGTTTTACTGATGCGACTGCAGGCGTAGTAGTTGCTGGAGCGGTAGTAGAAGTTGGTTTCACCATATTGGCGTGCAGTTTCTCAACCTGTGCTTTCACGATATCTTCTTCGATCTTGTTGAAAAGTAATTCAGGAGCGCGAAGCGAGTAACCTACACTCAGCAGTTTAGTTTTTCCTGCATTCTCCCATTCCAGCATTTTGTCTACCACTTTCATTTTGTGGATCATTTTCTGTGCGGTGAATGGCAGGAAGGGATTGATGAGGATGGCGAGATTGGCGGTCAGTTGCAGGCAGATATGCAGGCAGTTGTCTATATCTTTTTGCAGTGCCGGATTTTCGGCCAGTTTCTTTTCTACTTTCCAGGGTTCTTTGTTCTGCAGGTATTTATTGCCCTTGCTGCTCAGTTCGATCACTTCAGCAAGTGCATCCCTGAACCTGAATTGTTCCAGGTGGGCTTCCACTTTGCCTTTGGCGATCTCAAATTCGGCCAGCATGTTCTTGTCTTCTTCTGTAAGAATATCTGTATGTAATTGCGGCACTTTACCTCCGCAGAGTTTGTGCATGAGCACAAATGTGCGGTTCTCGAAGTTTCCGAAAGAAGCCACCAGCTCATTGTTCACCCTGTCGGCAAATTCTCTCCAGGTGAAGTCGTTGTCTTTTGTTTCCGGTGCATTGGCGCAGAGAACATAGCGCAGGAGGTCCTGCTGGTCCGGAAAATCTTTAACGTATTCATCGATCCAAACGGCCCAGTTGCGGGAGGTGGATACTTTTTCACCCTCGATGTTCAGGAATTCATTGGCCGGTACATTATCAGGCACAACAAATCCGCCGTGTGCCTTGAGCATACTGGGGAAGATGATGCAATGGAAAACGATATTGTCTTTACCAATGAAATGGATCAGTCTTGAATCCTCTTTGCACCAATAGTCTTCCCATTTATCGGTCAGTTCTTTGGTGGCGGAGATATAACCGATGGGGGCATCAAACCAAACGTAGAGTACCTTGCCTTCGGTGCCGGGTAGAGGCACTTTCACGCCCCAGTCGGAATCGCGGGTCATGGCGCGGCTTTGAAGGCCGTTCTCGATCCAGCTTTTGCATTGTCCGTATACATTATTCTTCCATTCTTTATGGCCATCCAGGATCCATTCCTTGAGCCATGGCTCATAGTTCTGTAAAGGGAAGTACCAGTGTTTGGTTTTTTTCTTTACAGGGATAGCGTCGCTGAGAGAACTGCGCGGGTTGATGAGTTGTTCGGGGCTGAGGCTGGTGCCGCAGCGTTCGCACTGGTCGCCGTAAGCGTTCTCGTTGCCGCAAACAGGGCAGGTGCCCATGATGTAGCGGTCGGCAAGGAAGAGGCCTGCTTTTTCATCGAAGAACTGTTCTGTTTCTTTCTCTTCGAATAGTTTTTCGTCGTACAGTTTTTTGAAGAATGCCTGTGCAGTCTCGTGGTGTACTTTATTGGAGGTGCGGCTGTAAATATCGAAGGAGATGCCCATCTTCTCAAAGCTTTCTTTGATGAGGGCATTATATTTATCAACTACCTGCTGTGGTGTAACACCTTCTTTCCTGGCGCGGAGGTTGATGGGTACGCCATGCTCATCCGATCCGCAAATGAATTTGATATCGGTTTTGCGGGCACGTTTGTAACGTACATAGATATCTGAAGGAAGGTAGCAGCCTGCAAGGTGACCAATATGCACGGGGCCGTTTGCGTAGGGCAGCGCTGCTGTAACTAAGTATCTTTTAAAATCTGTCATTTGTAGTATTGATCTTTAGGATCTGATTCATCAGACGTTGGCTGCAAAAATACCGGAATTGGGGGCAACGTCAAAATGCACGGATTCGATAACTTTAGGAGATGAACCGTAAACATTTCCTTCGTTCCCTTAGCCTGGCCGGCGCCGGCTTGCCGTTGATCCCGGCCATTCCGGCTCTTGCAGCAGTTGAGCAGACTGCATCATCCGGACTATTGCCTGCCATTCCTCCATATCTGAAACCCGGAGATACCATCGGCATTACCTGCCCGGCGGGATACATCACCCTCGATTCCATCAAACCTGCCATTCAGCAAATGGAAAGCTGGGGCTACAAAGTGCGTCCGGGCAAGACCGTAGGCATGCGGGATTTCACGTTCGGTGGGAGGGACCATGACCGGTCCTCGGATCTCCAGGAAATGATGGACGATCCCTCCATCAAAGCAATCATGTGTGCACGGGGGGGATACGGTATGGTGCGAATCATCGATCAGCTTGATTTTTCCTCATTTGTGCAACAACCCAAATGGATCATCGGGTTTAGCGATATTACCGTAATGCATTGCCATCTGAGCGCCAATTATCCTGTTGCCAGTATCCATTCCAAAATGTGCAACAGTTTTCCGGATGATTGGAGCAAGGCGGATCCGCTTCAGCAGAGCACTATCCTGAGCATTCGTCTTGCACTTTCGGGAGAGCGGATGGAATATAAGACACAGCCATCTGCATTCAATCGGATGGGCGTGGCAGAGGGATTATTGGTTGGCGGCAATCTCAAAACCATCGAGAGCATTGGAGGCAGTGCGTCCGGTATCAATACCAAAGGCAGGATACTGTTTGTGGAAGATACCGGTGAATACCTGTACAGTATCGACCGAATGTTCTGGAACCTGAAGCGGTCCGGTAATTTGTCAGACCTGGCCGCGCTGGTGGTAGGCGGTTTCAAAATAAAACCCGATGATCCGGGAGAGGAATTTGGCAGAACTGTGATCGATATTGTGATGGAGAAAGTGAAAGAATTCAGCTTTCCTGTTTGTTTTGATTTTCCTGTAGGGCATCAGAAGAATAATTTCGCCCTGAAATGTGGTGTGATGCATCAGTTGACAGTAGGAGCCGAAGGAGTGGAGCTGAAGGAGAAAAGATAAGACGATCAACAATAATATTTGAACCCTGCCGGATTCCGGCAGGTTTTTTTTCGAATAGATAGCAGGGTTAGAAAAATAGTTGAGCACCGATTAGTAAAATTTTCCTCGTTTCTTGTTATCAGGGGAAAACGTGTATGGGTTTTGAAAAAAAGCGGAGAAAAAAAAGTACGCGTTTTGAGAACTTTTTTGATAACTTTACAATTCGGTTGAATGAAGAAGGTTCATTTGGTGAAAGAAGAAACCTTGAAAAAATATGTGAAAGAGAGGAACGCATGCGGCCTATGATGAACTGTGTAAAAAGAATCTGCAGTATACTATTCAGGCATTTTAAAATTACTTTTATGGAAATAACGCTTCCTTTTAAAGTTATCAAAGATTACAAGCAGTACATAGAGTATTGCAATATACTGGAGCAATATACAGATATGAAAAATCATTCTGAAGCTCAGGAAGAAATTATTGAGCTGCTTACAGTGCTTATTGAGGCATATGACAGAGAGCAGGATGCTGAAGAAGATCAGGAGCCCATCGATCCTGTTTCATCCCTCAAATTTGTGATGGAACAGAACCGGTTGAAAGCTGCCGATCTGGCAAAAGAATTAGGAGTAAGCAAAAGCCTGGTATCGGATATCCTCCATTACCGTCGTGGTTTTTCCAAATCTTTCATCCGTAAACTGGGAATGCGTTTTAGTTTCAGGCAGGAGTTATGGAACAGGCCTTATAAACTCAACCCTCCGGCGAAGTCAACAAAAACTTCCAAATCAGCAAAGACCACCAAATCCGGTAAAGCATCCAAAACATCTTTTGTAAAATGATCAGAATACCATCGTACCTGCAGCCAGGAGATACTATCGGCATTGTTTGTCCGGCTGGTTTCATGGCAAAAGAAAAAGCGCAAACCTGTATCGAAGCATTACAGGAATGGGGGTACAAAGTGAAAGTTGGCAAAACCCTCGGCAGCGGTTCAGAGAATTATTTTTCAGGCACCGATAAGGAGCGCCTGCAGGACTTACAGCAAATGATGGATGATGATGCTGTTCAGGCTATCCTCTGTGGGAGGGGCGGTTATGGTGTGGGGAGGATCATTGACCAGATCAATTTCAAATCTTTCAGGAAGAAGCCCAAGTGGATCATCGGGTTCAGCGATATTACAGTTTTACATGCGCATATCTATTCAAATTATAAGATCGCCACTTTGCATGCGCCCATGGCGGCGGCCTTTAATGATGAAGGCTTCAGGAATGAGTATGTGCTGAGCCTCAAAAAAGCAATGGAAGGTAAAAAGGCTAAGTATTCCTGTGCACCGCACGAATTCAATCAAAAAGGTGAAGCCGTTGGAGAACTGGTGGGCGGTAACCTGGCCTTACTCGCGAATATCACCGGCACGCCTTCCCAATTGAAAACAAAAGGGCGCATACTTTTTATTGAAGATGTTGGGGAATACCTCTACAGTATCGACAGGATGCTCTATCAGCTCAAACGTAGCGGGCAATTGGAAAAGCTGGCAGGATTGATCCTTGGAGGTTTTACGGATATGAAGGACACGGAAAGGCCATTCGGGAAAACTTTGGACGAGATTATTCATGAATTGGTCAAAGAATATGACTACCCTGTTTGTTTTAATTTTCCGGTGAGCCATGGCAAAGAGAATTATGCGCTGAAAGTAGGTGTGGGGTATAAGTTGAAAGTGGGTACCAATAAAGTGACGCTGGAAGAATAGATTGAGGATATGGATCTACAACACAGGATTTGAAAATTTGGGATTAATGATACAAAAGTTAATAAATTTGGCGATAAATCAGATCGATTGATTTCATACGATCATAGCTAAAATCTATATTTATCGCATGACCTTTGTGCAACTGGAATACATAGTAGCCGTAGATACCTTCCGCCATTTTGCTTTAGCCGCCGAGCATTGTTTTGTTACCCAGCCTACGCTCAGTATGCAGATCCAGAAACTGGAGGAAGAGATGGGCATTAAAATATTCGACAGGAGCAAACAGCCCGTTGTGCCCACAGAGGCAGGAATGGAGATCATCGAGCAGGCGAGGAAAGTACTGGCAGAGCGGAACCTGATCACCGAGATTGTTCAGCACAAGCGCGGCATTCTTACCGGTGAATTGCGGATCGGCATCATCCCTACACTTGCACCCTACCTGCTGCCTTTGTTTGTTCCCGCTTTTAATAAGAAATATCCGCATGTGAAACTGATAGTGCAGGAGATGCGGACAGAATATATCATCAACCGGCTTCGCGAAGGCCGTATCGATACCGGCATCCTGGTAACGCCCCTCCAGGAGAAAGGCATCAAGGAACATGTTCTGTTCTACGAAGAATTCCTGGCCTATGTTTCGCCAAAGAATGCCGCTTTTAAAAAAACATATGTACTTCCGCAGGACATCGATCCCAACAAACTCTGGCTGATGGAAGAGGGCCATTGCTTCCGTTCACAGATCGTGAACCTGTGTGAGCTGCGCAAGGCAACGGAAATGGGTACCCAGTTTGAATATGAAGCCGGCAGTATCGAAACCCTGCGCCGTATGGTGGAGCTCAATGACGGCATTACCATTCTTCCTGAACTCACTACCATGGACATGGACCATAAAAAAATGCAGTTGGTCCGGCATTTCAAAAAGCCCGCTCCCATGCGGGAAGTAAGCGTGGTGGTACACAGGGATTTTGTAAAGAAAAGACTGATAGAAGTATTGAAAGACTCCATTATTTCCGCCATTCCCGACAAAGTCAGAAAGAACAAGAGCCTGAAAGTGGTGCCGGTATAAGATCAGTACTTCAGTAAGGAGTCCATTTTTTGCTGATAGATGGGGAACTCCGGCAGGTCGTTATGGCTGCCATCTTCAATAGTGATGAATTCATCTTTTTGTTTCAGGAAAGGTTTCAGTCTTGATGCATTCCTGTATGGTATCACTCCATCGGATGTGCCATGGAAGATGGAAACCGGGGCTGTTACTTCCTGCAGGTATTGCCAGGTGGGAATCTTGAATTTGATCATTCTTTCCATTGGATAGATGGGGATCCTTGAGCTGAGGATGCTGGGGAAATCATAGTAAGGCGTTTCCAGCACCAGCTTCCTGCAATCCCGTACTGATCCGAGTTGTGCAGCAATGCCAGAGCCCATGCTGCGCCCATACAAAACGATACTGTCGGGCTTGTAACGCGCACGCGCCAGCTTGTATAACAGTAATGCCCATTCGTATAATTTCGCTTCCGAAAAAGTGCCGGTACTTTTGCCGAATCCCGGGTAGTCGAGCATCCACACTTCATATCCGTTGCGTGTGAACACGGGTGCATTCTTCGCATACCATGAGATGTTCCTGCGGTTGCCATGGAAATACAGTACCACGCCTTTGGGAACAGAATCGGTAGTGGTGAACTGGATCACATTGATGTTCACACTGGCAGAATACGGGAGGTTCACTTCACGATAAGGAATCTTGAAATCATATTTATGCGATTTGTCTACTGCTACCGGACGGAACATGATATAGTCCTGCAATCCATAGATCGCGATGCCAATGATGCAATACACCAGCAGCAAAATCTTCATCCACCTGATGATCTTCTTTTTGTTCATACGAATGCCTGCAAGTTAGCAAGGCTGTAGTTAATCCTTGAGAATATCGCGGATAAAATTATGGTACTCGGGAAAATTAGAAAGGTTGTTGTGGCCGCCGCCATGGATGCGGATCAGCGTGATCATATCGGGGTTGATGGCCTGCAGTTTCTCGCTGTGGCGGATGGGAATAAGCCAGTCGCGGGTTCCATGAATGATATATGTATGGCATTTCACTTTCCGGATCCAGAGATCAGTACGCAGGTGATACTGCAGTACAAAGCGTACAGGAAGGATGGGAAGAAAGCGGTCCACTACTTTCTTGAAGCTGTAATAAGGGCTGTCCAGTATCAGGTAGCGGGGATGGTTATCCGAAGCGATCTTCGTGGCAAATCCGCTGCCGATACTACGTCCGTAGAGGATCAGGTGATTTTCGGGACATTGTTTCTTTAGCGTGTCGTACACAAATTGCATGTCGGACAGCATCTCTTTTTCGCTTCTTTTGCCGGTGCTTTTTCCAAATCCACGGTAATCCACCATCACCACATCGTAATCGTAGCGGTAGAAATCGCGGGCATATTTTGCCCAGCCCTTGATGCTGCGGGTATTGCCGTGTAAGTAGAGGATGATGCCTTTGGAGTCTTTCCTGTAAAAATGCAGGCCGTTGATCCGTACGCCCGGCTCGATATCGAAGAAGAGCTCTTTGAAGGGAACATCGTATTTGAACTGGAAATCTGCGGGTAGTCTTTCCGGTTTGAAGATGAGTTTATCCTGTATGAAAAAAGCAATGATGCTGAGTGCGGCAATTCCGAGGATGATATACCAAACGAATGTAGGCAATACAGTCAGTTTACTGTAAGATACAAAAAGCGCGGTTAATTCCGAGTGTGGCAGTCGCTCGCCTCCCGGCGAGTGACTATTGTTTAGTCGCCTCCGGCGACGCGGTGTTCGCCGGAGGCGAACAAATACAGGTCACTCGCCGGGAGGCGAGCGACTGGTAACGCCGTGAGTTAAAATCCGTCATCGTTATTGATGCGTTTCAGGTTGAGGTTGGTCACCGGTGCAACGATCAGCGGGAATTTCTCCACTGTTACATTGCTCACATCGAGCCCAAAACCTCTTTCTTCCGAAAGGCTGTATTCCTTGATCCAGAAGTAGAGCTTCATGATCATACGTTCGGTAATGGGCAGTTCGATATCCTGGCTGAGGAATTTTTCCATTACGATGAACTGGAAATCGCCTACTACATTGTTCCTTTCGAGGCTCTCGTAGCGGCTGGTGATATTCACTTCCTTGTTGGCCACCAGGTCTGCCACCACTTTACGGAACATGAGGTTGATCTTCGGTTCGATCCTGAATCCAAGTCTGAATTCTATGCGGATGATATCATTGGGGATGATATGGTCTACCGAATACTCGCAGGTATATGGGTCATCCAGTGTATCTACGTGAACGAACCAGTAAATATCCGCTCGTTTCGGTTTTTTATTGAGGATTGAGTAAATGATCTTGTGCTCGATCTCTTTCGGGTTATTGGCGCTGGTGAGGTACACCAGGTGGGTAGCGTATTTCGGAACAGTCTTATCATTACTCAATTCCTGTATCTGCGGGATATAATGCTCCAGCCTGACGAACTCCACGTACCGGTTCTTGATCTTACGGGCGCGATACCAGATGTACATCACGGCAAAGAGGCCGCCGCCTACTACCAGGGTCACATAACCGCCGTGCGGGAATTTATCCAGGTTAGCAGACAGGAAGCTTAGCTCGATACTCAGGTAAACGGTAAGGAAGAGATAGATAAAAATGGGTTTCGTTCTCCTGCTGACCAGGTAATTGGCAAACAGGATGGTGGTGGCGATCATACACATGGTGATAGCCAGCCCGTATGCAGCTTCCATCCTGGATGATTTCTGGAAGTAGAGTACGATGCCGCAGCATCCGAGGAAGAGCATGGTGTTGATGCCGGGAATGTATAACTGCCCTCTTTCTTCAGTGGGGTAGTTGATGCGCATTTTGGGCCATTGGTTGAGCCGCATGGCCTCACTGATAAGTGTGAACGAACCGCTGATCAGCGCCTGGCTGGCGATGATCGCCGCAGCCGTGGCAATGATGATACCTGGCAGTACGAACCACTGGGGCATGATGGCGTAGAAAGGATTGAAGCCTTCCGCCAGCATTTGTGCAGTCATTTTATCGCCTTCGAAATTGGCGAGGAGATAAGCGCCCTGACCGAGATAATTCAGGATCAGGCAGCTTTTCACGAAGATCCAGGAACGGCGGATATTGGAACGTCCGCAGTGACCGAGATCGGAGTACAGTGCTTCCGCACCCGTGGTACAGAGGAAAACGGCGCCGAGTATCCAGAATCCTTTCGGATAGGTAGTAAGTAAGTCGATGGCATACCAGGGGCTGAAAGCTTTGAAGATATGCAGATCGTCCTGGAGGTGTACAGTGCCCAGGGTGGCCAGCATGATGAACCAGCAGAGCATGATGGGGCCGAACATCTTTCCGATACTATGAGTACCGAACTGTTGCAGGAAGAAAAGAACGGTAAGTACTCCCAGTACGATATAAACGATGGTGGAATCCGGAATAGGACCCAGCTCTTCGATATTGCGCAAACCTTCAATGGAGGAGGTGATAGAGATGGGAGGAGTGATCATTCCATCTGCAAGGAGAGCAGCTCCGCCGAGCATCGCAGGAAGTATAAGCCATTTTTTTTGCCGCCTCACGAGCGCATACAACGAAAATATGCCGCCTTCACCCCGGTTATCAGCCCGGAGGGTCAGGATCACATACTTTACAGTAGTTTGTAATGTGAGGGTCCAGATGATACAGGAGAGCGATCCCAGGATCAGCTTTTCCGTGATCACCTTATCACTGATAATTGCATTCAGTACGTAAAGAGGAGAGGTCCCGATATCGCCGTAGATGATCCCTAAAGCAATGAGTAGAGTGCCCGCCGTAACTTTGTTAATATTTTTGCCCACAGTGAGTTAGCTTTCCCGTTATCAAAGGGTTTTTTCAAAAAAATAATAGCACCTGGGAGATTCCGGGCGCTGACACAAAGGTATAGGCAAAAAATTGAAACCGGGGACGGTTTTTTACTCCTTCTTTAAATGAACATAAATACTTAAAATTATCCGTAAATTTTGGGCATGGTACTCACAATGCGTAATTTGGCTATTATGAAAAACGGAATGAAAACCCTGTGCAGTCTGCTTGCTGTGCTCTTGCTCACAGGACTGTTGCCCTTCACTTCCCAGGCGCAAAAGATAGCCTATGCCGAGCCCGAAAGGGAAGATAACCGCCGCACCAACTTCGAGATCATCGGGAAGGTGGGCAATAATATCCTCGTTTTCAAAAACAATCGTACAGACAATGCCATTAGTGTGTACGACAACGATATGAAACTGATCAACCGGGTGAAACTGGATTATATGGACGACCGTTGGATCAATGTCGATTTCATCCCTTATGCCAATCACACCTGGATGATCTACCAGTTCCAGCGCAAGAACGTGGTGTATTGCATGGGCGTGAAGCTGAATGAAGAAGCCAAACGCCTTACAGATCCTGTGGAGCTGGACACTACCCGTATCGGCTGGTCAGCCAACAACAAGATCTACACTACCATTTACAGTGATGATAAACAGCAGGTGATGGTGTTCAAGATCAATAGCAAGAACCCAAAGAACTTTCTTTTTACCACATTATTGTTTGATGCGGAATTGCAGTTGAAAGAAAAACAGCAATTGTCGCTCCCAATGGAAGAACGACACGATTACCTCACAGACTTCCTGTTGGACAATGAAGGCGAACTGGTATTCGGGAAGTTCAGGAGAAAGAACAGCAACGATTATATCACCGATCTAACCATGATCCAGAAGAAGCTTAACAGGACTGAGTTCTCCACGCATGTGCTGAATTCAGACGACAAGCTGTTACTGGATGAAGTGAAGATAAAAGTTGACAATACCAACAGGCGATACCTCTTCTCTGCGCTTTATTACAAACAAAAAAGAGGAAATATCGAAGGATTGTATTCCATGGTATGGGACAAGGCCACAGACACATCCGCTCGTGTGAGCACACTTATGTTCAGCGACGATCTTCGCAAGCAGGCAAAAGGCTCGGATGCCAATCTTCGGTTAGCCTTCAACGATTATTTCATCAAGAATATCATCATAAAAAAAGATGGTGGTTACCTGTTGACCGCAGAGTCTATGTACACCACTTCCCGTGGAGGTCCCTTTAACAGATGGGATTATATGGGCTGGGGTAACCCCTGGGCATACCCGATGGATTATTATTCCTGGGGTTCGCCCTATTATTCTCCCTGGGGATGGAGCCGGTATGGCTACAACAGGTGGGGCGGTAACCAGTCCACCCGCTATTATGCGGAGAATATCATGATCCTTTCTTTCGATAAGGATGGGAATATGGAATGGAACAATGTGATCCCCAAGAGCCAGTTTGATGATGATAACGACGATCTTATCTCCAATAATATCCTGAATACCGGCGGCCAGTTACACTTCCTCTTCAACGTGTACGAGCGCCGTACGCTCATCCTGAACGATCAGAGCATCGATGCCAATGGTAAGATTACGAGACACCCCACGTTGAAAAACCTCGACAAGGGCGTAGATTTCATGCCCAGATTGGGCAAACAAATAAGTTCACGTAGTATGGTTATGCCCGCCCTGTACAGAAACTATATTACTTTCGCAAAAATTGATTTCTAAACCATTTTTGCGTGACAGGAACCTTTAAACAAAAAAACTCCGCCAATACCCTGGTATTGCTGGTGTATGGTTTAATACTCAAATTCAGCATCTTCCTTCGCCCACAGGGGCCATTGGTTCAACCGGACGACGATCACTTCCTGTACAATTGGTTGATCGGATTCCTGGAGCCACTGCATCTATGGCCGGGTGTATATTCCCTGATCGCATTTTTGTTGCTGTACAGCCAGGCATTGTTGCTGAACCGCGTCTGCAATGCCCAGAAAATGATGGCCCGCCCCAATTACCTGGTGGCGATGAGCTATATGCTGATCACTTCCCTGTTTCCGGATTGGAACTATTTCTCTGCCCCTCTGCTGATCAATTCGCTGCTGATCTGGTTGTTTTACAGGATGAATACGCTGTACAATGCTTCCAAACCGGGTTCGGTTGTGTTCAATGCAGGTTTGATCATGGGTTTCATTACGCTGTTGTACCAGCCAGCCATCGTGTTCGTTTTCTTTTTGATGCTGGCAGTTTTCATCGTAAGGCCTTTCCGGATCAAGGAATGGCTGATCGGGCTGCTGGGCGTAACGGCTCCTTATTATTTTATCGGGCTGGTGCTTTATCTCACCGATCAGTGGGACTGGAAAAAGTTGCAGCCCGACATTTCTTTTAGCTTACCGCCGATGCCTGATTCGATATTTGTGACCATCAGTCTTGCATTGCTGGTATTGCTATTTATTATCGGAGGTTTCTATGTTCAGAATAATTTAAGTAAGATGTTCATCCAGGTGAGAAAAAGCTGGAGCCTGTTGCTGGTGTGCCTGGTAACAAGTACCCTCATCATCGTGATCAACGGGGGCGTCAATTACGTGAACTGGAGCCTTTGTGCAGTACCGCTGGCCGTATTCCATGGCGCGGCTTATTTTTATCCGCAGGGAAAATTATTCCCTTCCATTATGCATTGGCTCATATTCGGGTACGCCATGTACCTGAATTACTGGCTGCCCGCTTAATCCACTTGTTCCGCGATGAAATGGTTCAGGTTTCGTATCTTTGCCATCCTCAATGTATACCCATTATGAAATTTGGCGTTGTAGTTTTTCCAGGATCAAATTGTGACAGAGATATGCAGGATGCCCTGCAGAACGATCTTAACCAGGAAGTGATCATGTTGTGGCATAAAGACAAGGACCTCAGCATGTTCACCACCGATGATTGCATCGTGCTTCCCGGAGGTTTTTCTTATGGCGATTACCTGCGCTGCGGCGCCATCGCCCGTTTCAGCCCAATGATGCAGAGTGTGATCGAATTTGCCGGCAAAGGTGGCAAGGTGCTGGGCGTTTGTAACGGCTTCCAGGTGCTTTGCGAAGCAGGCCTTCTCCCCGGTGTACTCTTACGTAATGCTAACCAGCAGTTTATCAGCAAAAACATTTATATCAAGGGACTGGGTTCCGATAAGGCGCTCAAGATCCCTATTGCTCACGGCGAAGGACGCTACTATGCAGACGAGAAAACACTCGATGCGCTGGAAGCCAACGGACAGGTGATCTACAGGTATTGCGATGAGAACGGAAACATCAATGTGAATGCCAATCCCAATGGCGCTACACGCAATATTGCAGGCATCAGGAATGCCAATGGAAACGTATTCGGAATGATGCCTCACCCTGAGCGCGCAACCTCCGAAGCATTAGGCAATATCGACGGTAAAATCATTTTGAACGCCTTGTTGATAAACCCCGATAGCACGTTGGTAAAGACTTCCGCTGAATTGGTCAACTTTTAGAGATTTGTTAGCTTTTTTTAATTGAAATTTACAAGCATGATCAGCAGGTGAAAAGGATTCCTGCTAAAGGAATGAACCTGATCGTGATTTGTAAACTCTTAATTTTTGTCTGATGAAAAAGTTAGCATTACTCGGTATAGTTTGCCTGATCGGCTCTGTAGCCCTGGCTCAGTCTTCTAAAGCTGTTAAATGGACATTCACCTCCAAGAAAGTTGCTGCCGGTACTTATGAAGTGCACATGACAGCAGCCGTTAGCGGAGACTACCATATCTACGCTCAGAACGCTGGCGTTGAAGGACCTCTTCCTACCGTATTCACTTATACCAAGAATCCCCTGGTTACCGCTGAAGGTAAAGCCAAAGAAGTAGGTAAGCTCATCAAAAAGAACGAGCCTGTTTGGGGTGGTGATGTGAACTACTACGAAAAAACTGTCACTTTCGTTCAGACAGTGAAAGTAAAAGGCAAAAGCAAAACAAACCTGGCTGGTAAAGTAGAGTTCATGGTTTGTAATGAAGAACAATGCCTTCCTCCCTCCGAAGTAGAATTTTCTGTTAATATCGGCGGATAGTCGTTATGCGACTAAACTGATTCACATATAAACGGGTTCTTTATCTTATTGAAGACCCGTTTTTATTTTTTGCACCCGTATAATCCATCGTAATGAAGCAATTTATTACCCGGTCGCTTGCGTTCCTGCTATTAACATTTGTGTCTCTTGGCGTCCGGGCTCAGGACTCCTCCCTGGTTAAGCTCTCATATTCTTCTGAAAGGTTGAACGACAAAGAAGTTCTTCTCACCATCAAAGCCGTAGTGGTGGGTGAAGGGAAGAAATTGTATTCTATCAATAAACCTTCTGAAGAGTCTGTGAACTCTACCGTAGAATTTGATACCACTGCTAAAAAATTCCTGAAGGATTCCCTGGTTGAAAAGGGAAATGTGAAAGCTGAAAAAGATGCTGATCTGGAAGTGGATGTGAAGTATGCATCTGATTCACTGGTTTGGCAACAGAAGGTTTCCCTTTCCGATGCTGAAGCAAAAACATTCGCGGGTAAGGTCAGTTTCCTCGTAAAAACGAATGGAGAATACAAGTCCGGCGAAGAAGAATTTGCTATCGAAGTGCCTGCCGGTGGTGCAACGGAAGCCGGGACCGATTCTGCTGCCGGTGGTAGCACTGATCAATCAAAGAACTCTCTCTGGTCTTTCTTCCTGGGAGGTTTGCTGGCTGGTTTCGGGGCCTTCATCATGCCCTGTATCTATGCGATGGTGCCAGTAACGGTGAGCTTCTTCACCAAACGCAGCACCAGCCGTAAAGCGGGTATCAAAAACGCTCTCATTTATTCATTATCGATCATCACCATATTCACGGCCGCCGGTTTCCTGATCACTTTGATCTTTGGACCTGGCGCGTTGAATGCCATGGCCAGCAGTGCTGTTTTCAACGTGTTCGTGTTTGCAATGTTCATCATATTCGGTATCTCTTTCCTCGGTGCTTTCGAGATCACCTTACCAGCTTCATGGAGTAACAGGGCGGATACTAAAGCGAACTTCGGTTCCTTCTCCGGTATCTTCTTCATGGCGCTCACGCTGGTGATTGTATCTTTCTCCTGTACAGTGCCTTTCATCGGTCTGCTGACTGTATGGACTGCCAAAGGAGGAATGATCGCACCGCTGATAGGTTTCCTCGGATTCTCCCTGGCGCTCTCACTGCCTTTTGCGCTTTTCGCTTTCTTCCCCGCATTGCTGAACAAGATGGCGAAGTCAGGCGGATGGCTCAATACAGTGAAAGTGGCCCTTGGCTTTATCGAGCTGGCGCTGGCGCTGAAATTCCTGTCGAGCGCTGACCTTGCGTATCACTGGGGTATCCTTGATCGTGAGGTGTACCTCGCGCTCTGGATCGTAATTTTTGGTTTGCTGGGCTTCTATCTCCTGGGTAAGCTCCGCTTCCATCATGATGATGATCTTCCCCTCAACGATTATGGCAAACCTTACCTGACCGTTACACGTCTGTTCTTTGCTATCGCTGCGCTTTCTTTCACTATCTATCTCATTCCAGGTCTCTGGGGCGCTCCTTTGAAAGGGATCAGCGCCTGGTTGCCTGAAATGAAAACACAGGATTTTAACCTGAACAAAATACAGGCGGCTGCTCCTGCTTCTTCTGATGGAGAAATGGAAGTGAAGCCAGTTAAGTATACAGAATTCCTGGAGTCAGAGATCCCCGGCGTACATGCTTTCTTCGATTACGAAGAAGGAATGGAAGCGGCTAAAAAGCTCAACAGGCCTGTGCTGATCGACTTCACTGGTCATAGCTGCGCCAACTGTCGCAAGATGGAGCAGGAAGTACTTACAGATGCAGAGGTAACCAAACGCCTGCAGAAAGACTTTGTAGTGATCTCACTTTATGTAGATGACAAACACAGGTTGCCCGAAGCAGAACAGTACACTTCAAAAGATGGACAAAAGATCAAGACCATGGGTGATAAGAACCTTGATTTTGAAGTGAACCTCACTGGCAACAGCGCTCAGCCTCTGTATGTATTCGTTGGTCACGATGGAAAGATCATCAAGGATGCAGGTGGCTACAATTCAAACATACCTCGCTTTGTGAAGATCCTCGATGAGGTGACCAAAACGTTCAAAGAAAAGAAATAATCAGTTCCTCTGATAAAAAGAAAACGCATCCCTCACCGGATGCGTTTTTTCGTATATGGATAAATGTCAAAATATAAAACCCCGCTTTACTCAAGCGGGGCTTCACAATTAGGCGTCATTCTGTTCCAGCCTTCTGACCAGCAAGCAAATCAGTGAAAAAGTCTGATGGAGGACCAGAATGACAATATTTTCCAGTTAATTTCTTTCAAATTTAAAGTGTGTATCCGTTCCCTTTTTACGGTTACCGTTAATCTTTTGCAAAGAAATGGTACTGGTTGAGTCAAATTCTATTCATCGTTCTGCTCTGAAAAACAGGCTTCGTACTGTCTGTTTTTCTCAATTCTTTTTGTTGAACAAGAGGTTCAGTGAAAAGTTCAATGGCTTTGAAAAAATGCGTGCTTATAAAGCGATCTTTTTTTGCGTCATCATTTTGCGCAGGTTGATCAGGCCGTAACGCATTCTTCCCAAAGCGGTGTTGATACTGCAATTGGTGAGGGATGCGATCTCTTTGAAGCTCATGTCTGCATAATGACGCAGAATGATCACTTCACGCTGATCGTCTGGCAAAAGGTCCAGCATCTGACGAACCCTGTCGTAGCTTTGACGTTTCATCATTTTCTGATCTGCACCATCTTCCGTAAAATTGATCACTTCAAAAATATCCCGGTCATCACTTGTTTTGATAGCCGGTGTTCTTTTTACTTTTCTGAAATGGTCTACACACAGGTTGTGTGCAATGCGCATTGCCCAGGGCAGGAACTTTCCTTCCTCAGTGTAACGGCCGCTACGGATTGTGTCGATGATCTTGATAAGCACATCCTGGAAGATATCCTCTGCGAGGTACTTGTCTTTTACGAGGAACAGGATGGAAGTGTACATTTTGTCTTTGTGACGGAGAACCAACGTTTCAAGGGCATAAAGATCCCCATCCTGGAAGTCCTGGATGAGTTCATGGTCGGTCTTTTTGCGTAGTAAATTCATAAACTTCTACGGGTTTTGAAGGTTAGGATATATAAATGGATTTTATTGTTTAGGTCGGCTTTTCAGTGTAGAAGTAACTAGGTCAATAGGCTGTATAGTTTAATGTTAGTTTTTATTGTCGGTTTAGTGAATTAAAGATAGAGACTTTTTTGAAATAAGCAAACTTTAACCATATTTTTAAAACTTTTACATACTATTGAATATGACTTATTTAACATAGGTCAAATTGATTGATTTAAGTCAAATTTTGGGGCATTTCCGTTAAACTTTCTGCCTTTCCGGATGTAGTATACAATATTCTCCCGATTGCAATAATTTTGTGCTCCATTATAATATGACAGTTACAACAAAAAAGAGTAAAGCCGCTTCCAAAAAGGCCGGATCTCCCAATATACAAGACAGCATCTACGTTAAAGGCGCTCGCGTTCACAACCTGAAAAATGTTTCAGTGAGTTTTCCGCGCAATAAGTTCATTGTGGTAACAGGTGTTTCCGGATCAGGAAAATCGTCGCTCACTATCGATACACTTTTTGCGGAAGGACAACGCCGTTATGCAGAAAGTCTCAGCGCATACGCACGCCAGTTCATGGCAAGAATGGTGAAGCCCGATGTTGACTTCATTAAAGGACTTTGTCCTGCTATCGCCATCGAACAAAAAGTGATCACCCGCACTCCGCGGTCCACAGTTGGCAGTATGACGGAGATCTATGATTATCTCCGCCTGTTGTTCGCACGAACAGGAAAAACCATCTCACCTGTTTCCGGTCAGGAAGTGAAAAAAGATGATGTGGCCGATGTGATCGAAGCCATCAAAAAACAAAAGCCGGGCGACAAAGTGCTCATGCTGATCCCTTTCAAGCAACACAAGAACCGCAAACCGCAGGAAGAACTGAATATCCTCCTGCAAAAGGGGTTCACCCGTATCTACGATGGCGAAGTGCAAAGCATCGAAGACCTGCTGGAAGCAAAAAGCTGGAAGCCTGCCAAAGAAACCTATGTGCTGGTAGACCGTATGATCGTTAAGGATTTTGATGAAGATGATATTCATCGCATGGGCGATTCCATCGGTACCGCTTTCTATGAAGGCGAAGGCAGCATGTTAATTGAAGTGAATGGTTCCACAAAAAGGACCTTCTCCAATAAATTTGAACTGGACGGCATCATATTCGAAGAGCCGGTCCCCAATCTCTTTTCATTCAACAATCCCTTCGGCGCCTGCCCAACCTGCGAAGGTTTCAGCCAGGTACTGGGGATCGATGAAGACCTGGTGATACCCGACAAACGTTTAAGTGTATACGAAATGGCCGTTGCTCCCTGGAAAGGGGAGAAGCTCGGCTGGTGGAGAGACCAGTTCATCAAAGGTGCGCGCAAGTTCGATTTCCCCATTCATAAGCCTGTCATCGATCTTACAAAAGAACAGTATGCCACACTTTGGAAGGGCAATGAATTTGTACAGGGCATCAATGATTTCTTCCGAGAGGTGGAAGCCAATTTATATAAAGTGCAATACAGGGTATTGCTGAGCCGCTACCGCGGAAGAACGCAATGTCCTGATTGTAATGGCTACCGTCTTCGCAAGGAAGCGCTTTATGTAAAAGTTGGCGGCCTGCATATCGGTGAGCTTTGTGAAATGCCGGTTCGTGATCTGCAGCAATGGTTTGCTGTTCTGAAACTGAGCGAGTATGATCAGCAGGTGGCCAGGCGCATTCTCATCGAGATCAATCACCGGTTGAAGACATTGATGGATGTTGGTCTTGGTTATCTCACGCTGAACCGTCTCGCCAATTCATTGAGCGGGGGGGAAAGCCAGCGTATCCAACTGACCCGTTCACTGGGCAGCAATCTCACCAACTCTTTGTATATCCTGGATGAGCCGAGTATCGGCCTCCACTCGAGAGATACTGAAAGATTGATCCGCGTATTGAAAGAGCTGCGTGATCTCGGCAACACCGTTGTTGTTGTTGAGCACGATGAACTGATGATGCGTGAAGCCGATCATATCATCGATATGGGCCCGCTGGCTTCACATCTTGGAGGAGAAGTAGTGGCAGCAGGCAATTACGATGAGATCATCAATAATGAGAACAGTCTAACCGGTAAATACCTGAAAGGTGAAATGACCATCGATGCACCGAAGACGGTCCGCAAATGGACGCGCTCCATCAAAGTAGAAGGCGCCCGTCAGAACAACCTGCAGAATGTAACAGCCGAGTTTCCGCTGAATACTTTCACGGTGGTGAGCGGTGTGAGCGGAAGTGGCAAAACCACCCTGGTGAAACAGATCCTGTATCCCGGTCTGCAAAAGATCAAAGGAGAGTTTACCGATAAAGTGGGCTTACACAAAAGCATTACAGGAGATATCGACCTGATAGCGCAGATCGAGATGGTGGATCAGAACCCCATCGGAAAATCATCCCGTTCCAATCCTGTAACTTATATCAAAGCATACGATGAGATCCGCGATCTCTATGCCAAACAACCGCTCAGCAAAACACGCGGCTTCCAGCCCAAACATTTTTCCTTCAACGTAGACGGCGGAAGGTGTGATGCCTGCAAAGGTGAAGGCGAACAAATTGTGGAAATGCAGTTCCTCGCGGATGTGCATCTCACCTGTGAAGTATGTGGTGGAAAGAAATTCAAAGAAGAAGTACTGGAAGTGCAATACAAAGGCAAGAGCATTTATGATATCCTTGAGCTAAGTGTTGACGAGGCCCTGGAATTCTTTGCAGCAGAAAAAGATATTGTGAACCGTGTACGTCCTCTCAGTGATGTGGGACTTGGCTATGTAAAACTCGGACAATCATCCGATACACTCTCCGGCGGTGAGGCGCAACGTGTTAAGCTGGCATCCTTCCTCGGCAAGGGGAAGGGGCAGGGACAAATCCTCTTCATCTTTGACGAGCCCACTACAGGTTTGCATTTCCACGATATCCGCAAACTGCTGGCCAGCTTCAATGCACTGATCGAGCAGGGGCATAGCATTCTTGTGATCGAGCACAATACAGATGTGATCAAGAGTGCAGACTGGGTGATAGATCTCGGTCCTGAAGCCGGCGATGGCGGCGGCACCATCGTGTATGCCGGCGTTCCATCCGGACTGAAAAAAGTAAAAGAAAGCTATACAGGCAAATTCCTGTAAATAAGCCTCAAATATCAGATCAGGCCGGAGATGATCAGTCTCCGGCCTGTTTTATTTACTTGCGCAGCGGCCAGTCGCTCGCCTCCCGGCGAGTGACCTGTATTTGTTCGCCTCCGGCGAACTGTCGCCAGTGACGACAAAACAAAAGTCACTCGCCTGGAGGCGAGCAACTGGCCACACCCTTGTCCTGCACTTTAACTTTTTTACCTCTTCGGCTTATCTTTTCTTTGCTTCACAATTTCAGCGCTGGTATGTTCCGAATTCTACTTTTCTTCTTTTTCATTTTTACTGTTCATTTTTCCAATGCGCAGCAGATCTCTGTTGCCGAGTTGAGGAAGTTCATGGACTATGATCATTTCCGCATCGATACCACACTCAAAAAGAGAGGTTATCTCCTGATGCAGAAAGATATCGATTCCACCAGTTCCCTCTACCAGTACTCGCATATAGATCACAGGGAAGAAGATAAAGATGGCAGGCCTACCGTTATCCGCTCCGTACAATACATGGATGTGAACACTGAAAAATACAGCAGCCGTCTTTTCACTTACCGGACCTACGACAAAGAAGAATACAAAGACATATCCTCGTACCTGCTCTCACACAATTTCAGGTGTACCGAAAAATACAAATTCCAGGGCGCAGAGAACCTCATATATAACAGTGGGGGCCAAACGATCCGCATCAAGATCTTCACCACCCCAATGGGAGATGGCCGTAAATTCACAGCTTACGAAGTAGAGCTCGGTAAATAATTTTCACTTAACATATTTCTATATAAAACAGGTGGCCAAACGGTCGCTTGTTTTTATATAGAACCACTTTACGAAGAACAAGCAATAAAATTATTCTTTACTCAAGTCTGCTGCACCTTTACCACCATAAAGCCGCCCCGCAGGGAGATTCGCAAATGGCGTGGGTAGGTTGTTGGAGGCCTTCGAAACAAAAGTTCCAAAGCTCAACAATGAACAGTAGCTCATCCTCCGCACCAAAGTAAAAAGGTTATCCAACTGCGCTGGTTTGTTTCACAGCCTCCAACAACCTACCCACGCCATTTGCAGCAATAAAAAAGGCTGACCCAATTGGACCAGCCACAATGATATTTAAATGATTTCTATCTCAGTCTATCCAAACTCTTCACCAGTTTCTGGTCCCTGTAAATACCACGCAGCGCGAGGAACAGCATGATAGGCACAACCAGTGCAACCAGAGCTGAGATCCCATAATTGCCTTCGCCCGGAACGAATTTTTTCGTTTGCAGGTAGAAGAGCAAGAGGTTGAGCAGTGAAAGCACCAGGGCAATGCCCACCAGTTTGATCTGCAATTTCCTGTCTTTGAAAATAAAGATAGATATCAGCGCCAGCAGACCGGTTGCCACTGTAGTGATCAGGAGCAACGTACTGGTTTGTGCAGTGAGGGCGGCGAATTGTTTGATGGCCATTCCCTCCTGGACCATATTGCCGGTATAGAAAAACAGTTTCAATGTCAGGAAGGCTGCAATGGCAGCCAGCAGCAACCATATCGTTTGTATACGTTGGATCATAATGGTTAGTTTGACAGTCCCAAAAATAATCAATTGTCCGTTACTTCCGCATCAAAAGAAAAGCCTGCCGTGTTTGGCAGGCTTTCCTGTTTATGAAATGAATTGATTATCCAAGTTCGGGATAAAGCGGGAACTGCTTCATGAAAGCGTTCACATCATTCTTAACACCGGTGATGGTTGCTTCATCATCGATATTGGTGAGTACTTTGTCTATAAAGCCGGCAACAGTTTCCATATGCGCTTCATTCATGCCTCTTGAAGTGATGGCGGGAACTCCGATACGGATACCGCTGGTAACAAACGGGCTCTTATCGTCGAAAGGCACTGCATTCTTGTTGAGGGTGATATGTGCTTTATCCAGTGTTTCCTGCGCTTTTTTACCGGTGAGGTTCTTGTTGCGGAGGTCGATCAGCATCAGGTGGTTATCTGTACCGTTGCTGATGAGGTTGTAGCCGCGGTTCACCATTGCTTTGGCCATTGCCTGCGCATTGTTGATCACGTTCTTTCCATAAACGGTGAACTCATCAGTGAGGATCTCGCCGAAAGCGATGGCTTTGGCTGCGATCACGTGCTCCAGTGGTCCACCCTGTGCGCCTGGGAATACGGCGAGGTCAAGCAGCTGGCTCATGGTGCGTGTATTGCCTTTTGGATCTTTCAGGCCCCATGGGTTCTCGAAATCATGGCGCAGCATGATGATGCCACCACGTGGTCCGCGTAATGTTTTGTGTGTAGTGGAAGTTACAATATGGCAATGATCGAAAGGATCATTGAGAAGCCCCTTGGCGATGAGGCCTGCAGGGTGTGCAATATCTGCCATTACGAGAGCGCCGATCTTGTCTGCAACTGCACGGATGCGTGCATAGTCCCAGTCGCGACTGTAAGCAGAAGCTCCGCAGATGATCATCTTTGGTTTTTCTGCGAGGGCAACCTGTTCCAGTTGATCGTAGTCAACGAGGCCGGTATCTTTTTTCACACCGTAATGCAGCGCCTGGTAGTATTTGCCGGAAATATTAGCGGGGCTGCCATGTGTGAGGTGCCCGCCCATACTGAGGTCCAGACCGAGGATCTTATCACCTGGTTTGAGACAGGCGAGGAACACGGCTGAATTGGCTTGTGCACCGGAGTGGGGTTGCACGTTGGCCCAGGAGGCGTTGAATATTTTTTTGAGGCGTTCGATGGCCAGGGTCTCGATCTCATCAATGACTTCACAGCCGCCGTAATAACGTTTGCCAGGATAGCCCTCTGCATACTTGTTAGTAGCAACAGAGCCCATAGCCTGTATTACCTGCAGCGATGTGAAATTTTCAGATGCGATCAGTTCAATGCCGTGGCGTTGGCGGTCCAGTTCCTTACGGAGGAGGTCAAAAACGAGCGTGTCTTTTTGCATGGCGCAAAAATAGTGAGAACGCCCCATAATTTTCACTATTTTCACGGTTTCGTAAGGAACCAGCTTTGTTGTTTTTCGATAAGCTGAAAAACAGAATTTCGATATGAAGGCAATTATTCCCGTAGCCGGTGCAGGCACCAAACTACGGCCACATACATATACTCAACCCAAGGCTCTCATCCCGCTTGCTGGAAAAACAATCCTCAGCATCATCGTGGACCAACTGAAGAGTGCAGGGATCGATGAATACATTTTTATCATAGGTTATCTCGGACAAAAGATCCAGGACTATGTAAAAGATACTTACCCCGATATCAAAGCGCATTTTGTACACCAGACCGAAAGGCATGGGATTGGCCATGCAATACAACTGACCAAAGACATCGTTGCAGACGATGAGATCTTTGTAGTATTGGGCGATACCATCTGCGAGTATGATGTAAAAGCTGTGCTTGATATGCCGCATTCCGCGCTTGGTCTGAAGAGGGTTGACGATCCACGGGAATTCGGCGTGGCCGAGATCGGGGAGGACGGATTTATCAGCCGTGTGGTGGAAAAGCCGCAGATCCCCAAATCCAATATGGCGCTGGTGGGCATTTACCGGATCAAGGAATCTGCATTCCTTTTTCAATGCCTGGAAAGTAATGTGCGTAACCAGGTGATGACGCGCGGCGAATATTCATTTACAGATGCGCTGGAGTGTATGATCCGCAATGGCGCCAGGGTCCAGGCCTTCAAAGTGCAGAACTGGTTCGATTGCGGAAAGAAAGATACACTGCTGGAATCCAATGCCACCATGCTGAAGAAATTCGGAAGTATGATCTCCCAGGACCATAACTTCGAGAATACCATTATAGTTCCTCCTGTCAGCATTGCCAGGGGCTGCGATATCCGCAATTCCATTGTGGGTCCCAACGTGAGCATTGGTGAAAAGACCGTAGTCAATTATTCTATCGTCAAGAACTCCATAATCGGCTCATTTGCTGATCTGTACGATATTGTTCTCAGCGAATCTCTCATCGGCAGCGACACAGAAGTGAAGGGCGAAAGCCGGAGTCTAAACATTGGTGACAATACGGAGATCGATCTCGGCAAATCATGACAATTTTCCCTTAAAATTTTTGTAAAGCTTCACCCTGTATCAGGGAGATTGAGTAACTTTCATGGCTGAATGCAACATTCAGATTAGCTGTCTTGTCTTTTTACAGAGAAGACAGAGCATGGACAGTGTGAACGGCAGGTAATCAACTTTGCCAACCTTTTAAACTCCTATTATGAGAGTTCGGAAAAAAATGCTCCTTATGACGGCAATCCTGCCGCTGGCCCTTTTAGCCAAAGCTAACAATGGAAACAAAGGGGAGAAGGAGCGCGGAAAAACAGAACCTGTTTTGTATGGCATGGTAGCTGATGCTACCACCAAAAAGCCTGTGCAGGGAGTAACATTATCCATTACTACTGCAGCGAAGGGGCAGGAGAACGCGAAGGATAGAAAAGAATTTGTAACCGATGCGGCAGGCCAGTTCAAAGTGCCACTGATGCCGCCGGGTGAGGTGGTGATCGTGTTAGAGAAGAAAGGCTACAAGACTTACAAGAAAGAGAATGTGATTATCAAAGAAGGAGTTTCCCTTAAAATGAATTTAGATCTGACCGCCGATGAAGATGAAAGTGACGTATTTCATCCTTTAATGAGGATGATGGACGGTGATTAATACACATCGGGGTTTACCCACAGTAAGAAGCCGCTTTGTAATACAAGGCGGCTTCTTGTTTTTAGCAGGATGCTGCAGTCGCTCGCCTCTGGCGAGTGACAACTATTTTGTCGCCTCCGGCGACATAATGTTCGCCAGAGGCGAACAAATACAAGTCACTCGCCAGAGGCGAGCGACTGCAGCTCCCTGTTATAAAAACGGAGCTGAGAACAGCTCCGCGTATAACACAAATGAGAAAACACTAATCGTGTAAAAAATCAAAACTTCCGTCTTTCTTCTTCAGAGTAACGGAATCTTTTTTGAAATACTTTTTGTATTTGTTGGTCACTGTCTCCGGTTGTTCATTGCCGTTAATGCTGAGCTTGCCGTTTTTGTAGCGGATAGAATAATCTTTCTTGGTATCGATCAATCCATCTGCTTCCATGGCATAGATCATCTCCTGGTATCCCTTCAGTTCGATCTCTGCTTTTTTGATCCCTTCTTCTGCGCTGCGGATCGATTTTTCAATATTCAGTTTATCGAACCTGATATTTTCTTTGGCTTCAGCAATCTGCTTCTTAGCGCGTTCGATCTGCTCCTTCACTTGTTTCTCGTGACGTTCCTGGCTCAGCTGGTGTTCCTTTTTTGCTTTTTCCATTTGCAGTTTTACTTTTTCCATCACTTCTTTGCTGATGTGTTCAGTTACTCCCCGGGATTGCTCAACAGCTTCTTCCACCTGGCGTTGAATGGCATCGAAATCAATTTGCTTCAGCGCTTCTTCAGCATGAAGCTGCGCTTTTTCGATTTCGATCTGGTCCAGGGACCTGATCATTTCTTCCTGTGCCTTTTTCCAGTCTTTGGTCATTTGCTTCTGCAGGCTGGTCCTTGCTTTTTCCAGTTGGTCCAGCTCTTTGTCCAGATCCTTCAGGTATTGTTTCTTAGCAGGGTCTTTGGATTTTTCCTGGGCAAATACAGGGGAGGCGATGAACGCTCCGGCGATGGCAACTGCCGCCAGCATGGGGTGGGCAGTAAGTCTGTTAATGATTGACAATTTCATGCGAACATGGTTTTTAGTAATATACGATGATTTTCGTAATTAAGTACGATAGTTTTCGTAAAATGTTGCATGATTAAAAAGAAAAGGGTGCATCTTTCGATACACCCTTTGAAACTTATCTAGATATATTGTCAGTTACTTCTAAAAGCCCATTTCCACATTTCTTTCCAGGTAACTTTTTTACCGTAGAGCAGGATACCTGTGCGGTAGATCTTTCCGGCAAGCCAGGTGGTGCCGAGGAAGCCGATTACTAAAAGCACCATGCTGGTGATCAGTTCCCAAACGGCCACGCCATCGGGGATGCCATGTGCCACGCGGGCCATCATAACAACAGGTGAAGTGAGTGGGAACAGGCTACCGAATACGGCGAGGCTGCTGGTAGGATCATTCACTGCTTTCATGGCGATCACGATTGCGAAGATGATGGGCAATGTGATGGGCAGCATCAGGCTTTGTGCATCCTGCGGGTCTTCATTCACGGCGCTGCCAACAGCAGCGAAGAGAGAGGAATACAAAAGATAGCCGCCCAGGAAATAGAAAAGGAAACAAGGCAGGAGCAGGGGAAGCATTTCTTTCACCTGGTCAAGGAAGCTGGCCGCTCCACCCTGTGGCATTTGTTGGGCCACATCTGCCATCTGGCCGGCGGCTGGAGTGTTAACACCCATTACAAGTGTTACTACCAGGTTCATCGTAACGCCCAGTACGATCCATATGAGGAACTGTACAAGCCCTACTGCGCCGATACCAAAGATCTTGCCCATCATCAATTGTATGGGCTTTACGCTGCTCACGATCACTTCGGCAATGCGGTTCACTTTTTCTTCCATCACACCACGCATTACCATGGTGCCGTAAATGAATAATACAATATAGATCAGGAAGCCGGAGATCATGCCTACTGCATATGCAACACCGGATTTATCCTGTTTCTTATCGCTTTCCAGTTTATTGATATCGAGTATGGCATCACGTTGTACACTGTCCAGTTGTGCTTTTGAAACGTAAGCCAGCATTTTGTGTTCCTTTATCTGGCTGTTGATCCTCTTTTCCACTTTTTCCCTGGTGATCAGTCCCAGCGATTTTGCGGTTCTGATTCGTATAGAATCGGTGGCAGAGTTGAATTGTTCGGGAATGTACATATAGCCGTTATAGCTGCCTGACTGCACACTGTCGCGCAGTTGATTTTCCTTTAATCCATTCTGGAAAACGAAACTGATGTCTCCATCATTTTTCAGATTGCCTTCGAATACGTTTGACTGGTCTGATACCAGCACTTTTACAGCATCTCCGCCTTTAACGGAGAACCAGATGATGGCGGCATAGAACCCTGCAAAGAGCAGGGGTAATAATATCGTTGTCAGCAGGAAGGTCTTTTTACGAACCCTGCTGGTAAATTCTCTCTGTGCTATTATCCAGGTCTTGTTCATGGTCAGTTGTTTTAAGCGTTGATCGATTCAAATTGACGGGCAGTGGGCGTGCCATCCACCAGCCGGATAAAGATCTCGTTGAGCGATGGCAGTATTTCCTGGAAAGCGGTTATACCTGTGGGTTGGTCCAGGAAGAATTGCAGCACATCATTGGGTTTTCGGCCATCGTGGATCTTCACTACCAGATCGTGCTGGTTTTGATCGACCACTTGAAAAACATCTGATATGATTGATTTCGGATTTTCTTCGAAGCTGATGCGGAAGAGATGTTCCTTGAACTGTTGTTTTACCTGTTTTACTGTGCCGTCCAGGATCTTTTGTCCTTTGTTCACAAGGATGATATGATCGCAGATCTCTTCCACCTGTTCCATGCGGTGAGTACTGAAGATGATGCTGGCGCCGTTTTTGGCGAGCCGGTAGATCTCGTCCTTGATAAGGTTGGCGTTTACGGGATCGAGACCTGAGAAGGGCTCGTCCAGGATGATGAGTTTCGGTTCATGGAGAACGGTAGTAACAAATTGCAGTTTCTGGCTCATACCTTTACTAAGGTCTTCCACTTTTTTATTCCACCAGCTCTGCATATCGAAGCGGATGAACCATTCTTTCACTTTCTCTGTGGCGGCAGTCTTGCTCATTCCCTTGAGTTGAGCGAGATAGACGGCCTGTTCCCCGATCTTCATCTTTTTATACAAACCACGTTCTTCCGGCATATAGCCTGTGAGAAGAATATCGGTCTGTGTATTGAAAGGTTTTCCGTTGAACAGGATCTCACCCTCGTCCGGGTAGAAGATTCCGGTGATCATTCTGATGAGGGTGGTTTTGCCGGCTCCGTTGGGGCCCAGCAGTCCGAATATGCTTCCGGGTGCCAGTGAGAAACTGATATCGTCCACTGCTTTCTGGGTAGCATAATACTTCCTGAGGTTCCTGACTTCAAGGATGTTCATGAATAATGCTTTGGTGAAGTTGAAAAAATAGGGGTTACGTCCCCGTAAGGGTAAAGCAACCAATCTTTAGTAGCATAAAAGTTAAAATTATTACAAACGGTCCCAATAAACCTTTCATGATGGCAGCAGAACGGCATGGATGGCGGCGGCTACGCGTTCGCCGTCCATTGCGGCGCTGACGATACCTCCGGCATATCCCGCGCCTTCCGCGCAGGGATAGAGATTGGTGATCTGGGGGTGCTGCAGGGTTTCCGCATCACGTGGGATCCGTACGGGGCTTGAGGTACGGCTTTCGGTAGCCACCACTACGGCCTCATTGGTAAAGTAGCCCCGGGTGCCAAAACGGCCCGGCATCTTTTTACCAAATTCCCTGAATGCCTGTTTGAGGGAATGATGAACAAAACCGGGGAGCACTTCTTTGAGTGCTGCGGAGTGGATGCCGGGCAGGTAGGAACAGTCGGGCAGCGAAGAAGAAACTTTTCCTTCCACAAAATCGACCATCCTTTGTGCCGGCGCTACCAGCTTGCCGCCACCAGCGTTCCATGCTTTTTGTTCCACAGCCTGCTGGAAATGCATGGCTGCAAGCGCACCATATTTATTATAGGAACCGAGGTCAGAGAGTTCCACGGACACTACCATTCCTGAATTGGCATAAGGATTATTCCTTTTGGAGGGCGACCAACCATTTACCACCAGTTCCCCTTCTGCATTGGCAGCCGGAGCGATGATGCCACCCGGACACATACAAAAGGAAAAAACACCACGTTTATCTACCTGTTGCACCAGGCTATAGGAAGCCGGTGGCAGGAATTCTCCGCGTGACGGACAATGATATTGCAATTGATCGATGAGCTGTTGCGGATGTTCTATGCGCACACCGAGTGCGAAGGGTTTTGCTTCGATCAAAATCTTATTATCGTGCAGGAGTTGAAAAATATCGCGGGCGGAATGACCTGTTGCGAGGATCACCGCATCGCCGTGGAACATATCGCCCCTGGCAGTGGTGACGCCTTTGATGATCCCATCTTTGATTTGTAGTCCGGTAACTTTTTGTTCGAAAAGAAATTGGCCTCCGCAATCGATGATGGCTTCGCGGATGGCGGTGATGATCTGGGGAAGTTTGTTGGTGCCTACATGAGGGTGTGCTTCGTACAAGATCTTTTCATCTGCGCCGAACTGAACCAGTAGTTGGAGGATGCGATTTACATCGCCCCGTTTATTACTTCTTGTGTACAGTTTTCCATCACTGTAGGTACCTGCGCCACCTTCTCCGAAGCAGTAATTGCTTTCCGGGTTCACGATCCCTTCTTTGTTCATTTGTGCAAGATCCCTTCTTCTTGCCCTCACATCTTTTCCTCTTTCAAGTATGATGGGTTGAATACCAAGTTCAATAAGTTTCACTGCAGCAAACAATCCTGCCGGTCCGGCTCCAATGATCACCACCTTATTGCGGGAAGCTGATACATTGCCTAATGGGATGGCAGCAGGTGAAGCAGGGTGGAAGGGTTCATTCACGAATACATTAATGGTAAGCTGTATCCATGTTTGCTTTCCACGTGCGTCTATAGAGCGTTTGCGGATCTGGTAACCTGTAATGGAATTCGAATGTATACCGAGATGGCTGGCAGCATATTGCTGCACGATGTTTGCGTTGGCTGCTTCCGAAGGTAGTAGCCTGAGTGTAAATGTTTGTTGCATGGTGTCAGGTAGTTAACCTAAAAGACCTTTAATGGATATGGGTATTATTGTACCCGGAGCTGCAAAAGTAGTGAATGAGGGCGATAATAAACGCAAACACATCATGACGAAAATTATGTCTGTTGTGCAGATTTCGTTACAAATAATATTGAAAAAGTAGAAGTACGATTGTTGTTTTTCTTTCAGGATGGGGAAGCTTTTAAGGTATAACATTTTTCCATTTAGTGCCTGGAAAAAAGGGAAAAAATATTTTCCGGGGCGGGTCAAAAAAAAGAGGGGGAAATTGGAGTTCGTTTCAAATTATTTGTATCTTCAATGACATCAGTCATCAGTTATTTTTTTATGAAGAAATATGCCTACAGATATGAAACGCCTGGTAATTTCTTCATCCAGATTTTCTGCCAAACCACTTGCGAAAAAGATGCCGTTCAGTGGGAGCAAGATATCCGGCCGGAACAATTGTTTGTAAAGAATGTTTCGCGGTGTTTGCTTAACTATCTCTGCTACCTTACAACAACGAGTGAAGATGCTTCGGTTCAAACAGATCGTATCAATCGGCTTTGGGCGATGGGTGCTGGAATCTTTTCCACATCCTTTTTGAATGTCGACAAATTTTTTTCTGTAAAACAGTGATTGAAATTCCGGCTGATCAATTAATGCTGATCGGCAGACTACATCTGTGTTTATACGAAAAGTAAAGATTAATCTACTGTAGATAAACAATGTAGTAATTCCTAAAAAAACAAGTGAATAAAAAATTTTTTTATCCACAGGAAATCTAGATATTCGCACCCCTGCTCAAGTTTTTTTGAATGAATCGATTCAGACAAAAAATCTGAAATCCTGTGAAGAATTTTTGCGGTTGGCATGATTAAGGCATATTCCTAACTCAACATAAAAACTGCTTGTTGAATAATGGCAAAATCTTTTGACAAAGTTTGGAGCAATTGTTTGGAAATTATCAAGGACATAGTTGAGTGGCAACATTTCAAAACATGGTTTGAACCTATCAAGCCGGTTGAGTTAAAAGAAAACATTTTGGTAATCCAGGTACCCAGTCAGTTCTTTTATGAATACCTGGAGGAGCATTATGTGAATTTGTTGGCAAAGACTTTGCGTAGAGTGCTGGGTAAAGAAGCCAGGCTGGAATATCGTATCATGGTGGATAGTGGTAACCATTCCAACAAACCATTGACGATGGATGTTCCTACACATGGTTACAAAACATTTTCCAGTAATGAAATGGACTTTCCACTCATCATACACAATCCGGTAAAGAATCCGTTCGTCATTCCGGGGTTGAAGAAAATGCAGATCGATTCGCAGCTCAATCCCATATATACGTTCGAAAACTTTATTGAAGGCGATTGCAACCGGGTAGCCCGTCGTGCGGGTAAAACGGTAGCAGAGAAACCAGGAGCCAGCTCCTTCAATCCGCTGGTGATCTATGGTGGTGTAGGATTGGGTAAAACTCACCTGGCCCAGGCCATCGGTAACGAAACAAAAAGATTGCAACCTAACAAGGTAGTATTATATGTAAGCTCGGAGAAGTTCATCAACCAGTTCCAGGACCATAGCCGGAACAATGCGATCAACGACTTCATCCATTTCTACCAGCTGATAGATGTACTCATCATCGATGATGTACAGTTCTTCAACCGCGCAGAGAAAAGCCAGGATGCTTTCTTCGCCATCTTCAATCACCTCCACCAGAGCGGCAAACAACTGATCCTGACATCAGACAAACCGCCGAAAGACCTGGAAGGTGTACAGGAACGATTGCTTAGCCGCTTCCGCTGGGGTCTCAGTGCAGACCTGCAGGTGCCGGACTACGAGACCCGCATCGAGATCCTGGAGCGCAAGATGAAGAACGACGGTCTTGAAATGCCGCGCGAAGTAGTAAAGTACCTGGCCTATAATGTGAACAACAATGTCCGCGAGCTCGAAGGCGCGCTGATCTCATTATTGGCACAATCTTCGCTGAATAAGCGGGAAATTGACCTCGATTTGGCAAAAAGAGTACTCCGTAATTTCGTGAAAACCAGCAGCAAAGAAATTACCATCGAGACGATCCAAAAGATGGTATGTGAGTATTTTGATGTGCCGTATGACAAGCTGTTGCAGAAAACCCGGAAACGGGAGATTGTTCAGGCCCGTCAGATCACAATGTACCTGGCGAAGGCATTTACCAAGAATTCATTGAAAACCATCGGTGAACATTTTGGTGGAAGGGACCACACTACGGTTATCCATTCCTGCCAGACTGTAAAAGACCTGATGGACACAGATAGTACCTTCCGCGAAAGCGTGATGGAGTTGCAACAGAAAGTGCAACTGGCAGCCATGTAAATCTGATAAGATATTATTTATGACAAATCCCGCTCTGATCAGCGGGATTTGTTTTTTATAATGTTGAGAATAAAAAGATTAATTGAGTTTGGAAATTGGAATTTTCCACTTATTTTTGCCGTCCATTAAGCGGAATGCTTATTACGGTGAGGTGCCTGAGTGGCCGAAAGGGCCGGTTTGCTAAACCGTTGTACGAGCTTAAACTTGTACCGAGGGTTCGAATCCCTCCCTCACCGCTGGATAGATTTCAAAATGATTTAAAAGGTTCATAAGACGTTGGTTTTATGAGCCTTTTTTAATTTCCGGCATCGATTTGAATCAAATGAAATCAAGTGATTCGGTGTCAAATTCGGTGCAAGTAACTTTTTCCTACATTTACTTGCACCGAATTCCCACACAACTCCCTACTGATAAGCATTTGAACCTACCTGCAGGCTTTTGAATAACGATTATTAAAAAATCAAAAAAAGCAAAGGAGGTTCTAAAATGGAACACAGGATCAGTACACTGTTTTATGTAAGAAAATCCCAAAAGACAAGAAATGGATTAGCGCCGGTACATTTCCGGATTACAGTCAATGGTGAACGAATAGACCAAAGTTTACAAAAGTATGTTGAGGTTGCGCGGTGGGGTGCGGCTGCGGGGAAAATGAAAGGAAACACCCCGGAGGCGCGGCAACTCAATACTTACTTAGACGCGCTAAAAGCGAAGGTTTTGAAAACTGAACGCGAAATGGTGCAGGATGGTCAGATCATAACATTTGAAGCTTTTCGTGAAAAGTGGTTTGGAACCGCTGAAAGGCCGAGAATGTTGCTGGAGATCTTCCAGGAACACAACGACCAGGTATTGGCGTTAATCGGTAAAGAATTCGCTCAGGCAACACTAACCCGCTTCAATACTTCAAAAGACCATGTTGCTGCATTTTTGCAATGGAAGTATGAAATCCGCGATATCGACATTTCCCGCCTGAATTTTGAATTTGTCAGCGATTATGAGTTTTGGTTGAAAACTCAAAAGAACTGCGGTCATAACACAACTCTTAAATATATCGCTGATCTCCGAAAAGTGATTAACAATTGTATTCGCAAAGGTTGGTTGGTTCGTGATCCTTTCCTCGGCTTCAAAATGACAAGACATGAGGTTGATAAAGATTTTCTCATCGAAGATGAACTACAAACAATTTTCTCCAAAGACTTCGAAACGGATCGGTTGAACCAGGTTCGTGATGTTTTTATCTTTTCCTGCTTTACTGGTCTTGCTTATGCTGATGTGCAGAAATTGAAACGAACAGAGGTAGCTCGAGGTATTGAAGGGGATTACTGGGTTTTCACAAAACGACAAAAAACGGAGACAGCTTCAAGAATTCCACTTTTGCCTGTTCCTCTGCAAATAATAGAAAAATACAAGGATCATCCTGCTTGTATCAATTCCGGCAAAATCTTACCAATTCCCAGTAATCAGAAGATGAATGCGTATTTGAAAGAAATCGCCAATATCTGCAATATTCATAAGAATCTCACTTTTCATATCGCCCGCCACACATTTGCAACAACCGTCACATTGAGTAACGGCGTCCCGATGGAATCCGTCAGCAAAATGCTCGGCCATAAAAATCTCAAAACAACCCAACACTACGCCAAGATCCTCGACAGAAAAGTGAGCGATGATATGAAACTGCTGCGGGAAAAGTTCACCGCTAAAGAAAACCTGAATAAACAGTCAAAATCTATCGGTTAAATACAACCGGCTTCGCCGGTTTTTCATGAAACCGTGCCTGTGTTTTGCACGGAGCAAGATGTATAGTTGTCAGCAACAATCAAAATCTAAAACATTATGGGAAGGAAAAAAAGAAAGGATTCTGAAGCCTTAAAACATAAAATCTTCACCAGGGTTAATGATGCCACCTTTCAGAAACTTACCGGCCTGTTAAGCCAACATCCAACTAATGATATGAGTTGCCTGCTAAGAACGATATTAACTAATCGGCCTGTAAAAGTATTCGTACATGACCAATCAATGGATTTACTCATGGAGGAGCTTGCTTCCATCAGGAAAGAGATCAACGTAATAGGGATGAATGTAAACCAAATAGCGAAGTTGTTCAATACTTACACTGCGCCGCAACAGAAAGCATTTTTTGCCAGAATTGGGTATAAAGAGTATTTGAGATTAGAAAGTAAAATTGATCGAACAATTGAGTTAATTGGAATTCTTGGTAAAAAGTGGCTTTCTGGAGAAAGTTAGTATTGGCGTGAATATTGGCGGTTGACTCATATTCGGTTTAGTCAGTCGAACATGAGATGAATTTTAGTCAAAAAATTAGCGAACGATCGGCAAACAAGAATAAGAGATTTCATAATAAAGTTTGTTGTCCTAAATACTGACGTATTCGTCATTATTTGTGAAATTCTTTATTCTCACCTTTGATAAAGGATGAAACCATATTTCACTAAATCTTTCCTTATGTCAAAAAATACGAAAACAAATCTTGCTTTGCCCGACTTTAATCTTTCGCCTGAAGTGCAAGCGCAACCTATTATTGGTATTCAACATTTCTTCAATGGGGAATCGGTGCAAAAAATAAGATTGGATTTAGATAAGCTGAAAGAAACCACGATAACGGAAAGTTATGGAGAGCTTGATAAAGATGACAAATGGTTGCTTGTGGATTTTCTTCGCAGGATCGGCAACCTAATTGAAGTTGCTCATTTGCTTAATTACAATCACACAACGCCTAAAGCCTGATTCCCTTCTATTTTTTTCCCTATGAAACAAAAAGCGAAGTTCGTCAAGGCAGGCCCTACTGTAATTAGTATTGTGTATCCTTTGGCCTTCAGAAAATTGTGTAAAGAACTCGATGTAGAGCCAGAAACTGCAATCAATTGTTTGATAAAAGAATTGACCTTTTACTCTGTAATTTTCCCTAAAAAGACTAAAGCACAAACTTTTGCTTCACTATTGTTTAACACGATGCCAGGTACAATAAGTGGTCTACCTGCCGAACCTTCGCGAAAAAAGAAAAAGATCGGATCTGATCTACTACTCTCTCTAATGAAGGCAAATAGTAAAATAGGTGATCCTGGTAAGCTTGCAAAAGAAAGAAAGCGGATCATTAGAGCCGTGTATTTGGAATATCAAAAAGGTTGTGTATGCGTCGAGAACTCTTAATAAAGATACCGGAAGACTTTGCTGTGCTTTGCACATTTTGGAATACGACACCTCAGCAGGTCGTTCAACACTACCTGGATCATGTTTCCGTTTCTGCTTCCGCTAAACGGCTGAAGATAGATCCGAGAAAGAAAACGGGATTTACAGAGAAGGAGCTGGATGTTTTAAAGAGCAAGTTGGTATGCGATCCGTTCGGGTTGGCGACTTACTTTACAATAGGTTTTGTTAATGGAAAAAGTAAGCAATAGGCTTGTACTTTATGCAATTGGACGGGTCTTAGCGAGAGAAAGATGCAATTGGCAAAGGCAGACTTTTTTCGTACATTTATAGTATGGGAGCCAAAAAATCAACAGGAAAAAACAACAAGCCCAATCTTCATAAGAGGTTATTTTGGGATTGGAAGTACGAGGCTATTGATTGGCAAGTCATTTACCCTAGTGTGATTGCCAGAGTTGTTGAGCGAGGTACTGATGAAGAAATAGAGGAGTTGATTCGTTTCTATGGAAAGCCCAAGGTGATTAATGCTTTAATGAAAGAAATATTATACTTACCCGACTATGCCGTAGATAAAGTAACTCATTATTTCAGCATTCAAAAAGAAGAATTGGCATGTTACGAAAGGAAACGGTTGAGGAAGGGACACTGGATTTGATCAAAAAATTGATGGTCGATGATGTATTTAGGGACTTTAATTTAGTTGGAGGAACTGCACTTTCCTTAATGATAGGCCATAGAAAGTCAATTGATATTGACCTCTTCACAAATAAGGATTTCAGCTCTCACGAAATCGCAGAATATTTAGCCAACCGATACAATGCAGAGAATATTCAGTCTATTAAGAATGGAGTCTTTTGCTTCATAAATAATATCAAAGTAGATATTATTGCTCACCAATATCCTTTAGTTGAAAAATTAGAAATCATAGAAAATATTCGAATGGTCTCACTTTTGGATATTGGAGCTATGAAGTTAAATGCTATCTATGATAACGGAACCAGATTAAAAGACTTTGTTGATATTTTCGCTTTGCTTCAATATTTTTCACTTGACCAATTGCTGAGTGCTTTAGGCAAGAAATATCCTGAAATCGATGTTTCAATGGTAGGAAAATCCTTGCTTTACCATGAGGATATTCAAATGAAAGAGCCTATTTATTATATTGGGCCTGAAATTAAGTGGCCGCAAATAGCGGAACGTCTTCGTAGTGCATTGCATACTCCCTCCTTAATTTTTAGTAATCATTCTGATCTTACTTTAAAACTCTTAGGAAAGTCGGCCAAACACAAAATTTCCAAACGGAAGAGGTTTTAGTTCTATTTCAGATGCTTAGAAGAAAATCAGTTTTAAAATAATCCTGAGACGCATTGATTATAGACTTAAAAACAGAAAAAAATCCAGTAAGGTAGTGAGCAGCCCAATTTTAAAAAATTTGGATGCCCGAAAATGGTCAAATCATACTTAAAGTTAATAACAACCGAAACTTTTATTATGTTGCGAACATAACTCCTAGACAAATATGCAGATCGCTGATATAAATGAATTAGTTGCGGTACTGAAAATTCAAAAAAGTAACAATTTGGGGGCAATGATTTTTCTAGGGGCTGGTGCTTCAGTTACTGGTAACGTTCCGCTTGCTGATCAATTGGCACAAGCTCTTTTGGAGAACGATTTGTATAAACCTCTTTTGAGTAATACGCCCAATAAGGAATACGGCACATTAATGGGGTGCTTGACACCTGCAATGAGAAAGGCATTTCTTAAGCCTTACATGGAAAATGCTCAAATTAATGAGACCCATCTATATGCCTCATTTTTAGTAGAATCTGGCTACATTGATACTGTTTTGACTGTAAATTTTGATCCGCTGACTTACTTACCATTTCAGTACACTAAGACGCGTCCAAACATATATGATGTTACCGGGCATTCAGGAATTGTTTTAGGCGGAATTGAATATCCTGCGATAGTCTTCTTGCACGGACAACATCACGGTTTCTGGCAGATGAATACAAATCAAGAAATGCACGCTACTTTAAGGAATACTAAGGAGGTATTAACATCTCTGTTAAGTACAAGAACTCTTATTATTATCGGATATAGTGGGAGAGACCCAATATTTCAAGTTTTACAAGAAATACCAAAATTTGAGCATAACCTGTACTGGATTGGATATAATGAATTCCCTCCACCTATTCATATTAAAGATAACTTGCTAAACGAAGAGCACAGAAGTGTGAAATTCTTGCCTGGCTTTGACAGCGATTCCTTTTTTCGAACTTTATGTAAAGAATTGGGAGTGCAGTTACCTTCAATCTTTTCCAATCCACAAAAATTTTTGCTTGAAAAAGCCAAGTTGTTAGCCGATCATAAAAATGTAGAATCCGGTCAGAGTTTGAAGGAAGAGCTTTTGAAAAGTATTAATAAGTTACAAGGGGATTACTATCAGTTTAAATTTCAAGTAATTGCTTCTCCAAATTTTGTTACTCCAGAAATACAAAAATTAATACAATCCTTAGAACAGATTATTAAGCAAGAAGAGTTTTCTAAGGCTGAGGAGCTCGCTTCTGAGGTTCTGAAAAGTAAGAATTCTATGGTCTTTGGGTTGATGTCTGAAGCTCTTACCGGGTTTGGTGATAATTTAATACAATTAGGAAAAGCATCAAACAATAAGGATCTTGTTCAGGTAGGAATTGACAAGCTCCATCTCGCAATAACATATTATCCAATTTCAGAGTTGATTTGGTGCAAGATTGGAGATGGACTAATTCTTTTAAGTAGTCTTGTTAATTGGGATTTGACGAAAGTAGATAAAGCGATTCAGAAATTTGATAATGCATTAAAGATTAATACAAAATCAGCATATCCGCGTTTTAGAAAGGGAGTTTGCTACGTAATTAAAGCAAAGATCACAGGCAACAATATTGAGCTTTGGGAGAAAGCGTTACAACAATTTAAGATTTATAATAGAAGCTCAGATAAGATGTCTGATCATCTTACTCAAATCGCAGATTTATATGCAGAATATGCAAAGCTTTCAAATTCCGGAGAAAATTATGAGAAAGCATTTGGGTATTACAAACAATCTTTCTCGATGGAGGAAGGCAATTTAGATAATTTGCTAAATTGGGCAAATGCACTTATTCAATATAGTAAATTTAAAGTGAATTCGTCAACGGAATTGTATATGGCGATTGACAAGCTGAGCGTTATTCAGAAGACAAACTCAGATTTATATAGACTACACATTCTTTTCGGATTGGCCTATTCCTTATTGGCAAAAAATTCTGGCAGTAAGACAAAAGAAAATTATGGTAAATCATATGAACATTATCAACGCGCTATAAAGATAGAGCCCGGTAACTATATTTCTTATTTTAATTGGGGTGTTTCGCTTTATGAAAAAGCGCTACAAGAGAATAGTAACTTAAAGCTATTACATGAAGCCAAAAGTAGGTTTGAAAAAGCTAATGAAATTCATGAGTATGATGAGGGCTATTTTTATTTGGGACTAATATATTGGAACATATATAATAAAACCAAAAAGAGTGCTGACCAAAAAAAAATATATTAACTATTATGAGCGAGTATTGGATCTAAATCCGAAACATTACAAAGCATTGAATAATTTAGCAGCTGCACATATTTCACTAATAAGTGAGAATGTTGATGTAGAATATAACATTTGTAAAGGTGAATTTTTGCTAGGCGAAATGTCAAAGATTAACCCCAATGATAAATCTGTTTTGCTAAACAGCGGCTCTCTGTTATTATCAAAAGGAGATTTATTAAACGAAGGACGGATTTTTAAGAAAGCATTAGATTCATATTTTAGAGCATTTACTCAAAACGGCATCGAAAGCACTTATTATTATTATGTTGCCGAAGGATTGATAAATTGGCTTAAGAGTGAAAATGGAAATGTAAGTGATGATTGGAAGAATTACGTCGATAAATATGAACAATTTATCAAAAGGCATAAAAGTTTTAGTGAATTGATGAGAGTTTGGGTTACACATTTGACACAATATATATTGGTTAATAAGGTACCAAATCAATGGTTGTTCAATAGACAAATCAAGCAGTATGAGAAGTTAATTCGACTAGATCCTGAAAATGAAGTTTTTTATTGTAACATTGGGTCAGTATATGCAATGAAGTCTGATTATGATGCGAATCAAGAAGAGGCTATTCGATCAGCGATTAAATATTATAAAATCGGACATGTTAAAGCCCCTGGCTTTGATCTCATTACTCAAGGACTTGCCACAAGTTATCAACTGCTTTATAAGACAACGAATAATGCTGAAGACTTAATAAAAGCATTTGACTATTCAGTAATTGATTATTCAAAAAGGGGCGATGGGTTTATCCTAGCTGAAATTCTTAGTATTTACAAGGAGCTTCATGAAATTGACCCTGATAATAGCACTTATCGTAAAAAGAAAATAATATCTTTAATGATAAAGCATGTCCGGATTTCGAAAACTTTTTTTTCTGCGATTGGTCGAATAATATTTCATAAACACAATCCTGTCAAATAAGTATTCCAAGTTATGTTAGATGTACTCGAGCTTTTTTCTATGTGGCCTACTCTTTGGCATAACTTAATTTAAGGAAATATAGTAAAAATTATTAGTCTCTATCTTTTGAGCGCTTTAGTAAAAGAACTTTCTTTGTTTTTTCAAAGCTTTGCTCGAATTTTTTTAGATCCATTTCAGGATTAATATGAAGGTTGACTTCTCTTATCTTTTCCCTTAGGAATGCAATCATTCTGTCATCATCGTAGCATTTGAATAACAACAAATAAAATAGCTTTATTTGAATAGACGATTTTATAATTGTCATTTTTGAAATAGAAATTAGCTCATCAATTTTAGATTTGTGTTTTTTGAAATCAATATCTAACAACAAACAATATAATATAAATAGCTTGTACTGGTTTACTCTAAAATTCTTTTTAAGTTCATCTATTCTCGAAAGTATTATAGTTTCAAGATTTATGTGTCCCATACTTTCATGAATAAATGTTTGGACGACGCTAGGTAAATAGTTGTTGAATAGTTGATAGATAATGTCAGGAGTTTCTGAATAACGCACTTCTTCTTGGTTTTCTCCATTTTTAATATTTTCCTCCAACTCCTCGATTAATAGAAATCCTATATTACAACTCGATTCAATAATAAAATCAAAAATTTCAATTATGAATGCTTCATCTTTTACGTTTTCGATGTTCTTGAACACTCTTCCATTGATAAACAGAAATCTTTCTAGTATATCAAATCTTTTTATGCTTACATCATAAATTTTCTTTGAACGAACCTCAACCGTCTTCCCTGGGTCTGCTTGGACTTCATCAAAGAAATCATCTTTTTCTTCTTCGGTTAATGGCGCCATTCCATTTGATTCAATAGATGCAAGCGTTCTGCTCATATCTAATGTTTGCTTCCCTTCAATTACAGACTGCAATCTTAGATCCAGTTCGCCATGCATCCTTTGGTTGAGTTCATTTAAAATACATCTTGTTTTTCCATAGATTTTATTTAGTAATTCTTTATTTTCGGCCTCACTTCGAAGAAACCCACTGTAAATCTCAAACTCATTTTTGAATGACAAATAGATGTTGTCATCATCGATTATCTGGTTTAGAAATTCTCTATTTTCGATGAAATAGAATGCAAGAAAATATTCAAATACTCCATTTAGCCTAAATGTAATGTAGTCGTCATCATTTTTTTTCAAAACACCACGATCTAAGAGGTAATTAATAATCTCAGAAGTTTTACCAACTCTCTTGGGATTTGCTTTCATGAAGGTGTCTACAAAAGTTGTGAAATCTGCATAATAAATTGAGTAGTTTTTGTCACTAAGTTCTATTAATAGTTTGTGTGCTAATTCTGATAATAATATTTTATAGTTTTGGTAGGAGAACCGGTTTTCAGGGTCACTTGCCAACCGATTACGATCCAAAAGATCATCAATATATAGATCAATTAGCTCTGAGTTGTTGTTAAAGTTAAGTGTGTTTTTTCCTGAAAAAATCCAAAGAAATATGGAGATTGTCCAGTAGTTAAAAGGCATACTATGTTGCTTTAATACTTCAATTATTTTATCAACAAATGCCTCTCGCTTGTTTTCTGGGATACTTGGCCATTTATATGTCAACTTTCTAATTTCCGACCTTGATATGTCATGTATAAATAGAGGCTCATATCCATCAATTCCGTAATCGATTTTTTCTAAGCTTCGCGCAATTGTTTGATCAGTTACGATCACATATTTGCAATTTGAATATTCAGTAATAAACTTGTTTAAGATTTCGTTTTGTTTTTTTGCTGTAGGATCAAAATTGTCTATTAGGAGTCGGATTTTATATTTAGTAAGTATTGTTTTAGCTCCCTCATATGAAGTTTCAAGGAATCTGGAAAGTAGTTTAATAAAGTCTATTGTTGAACCAGATCGAGCATAATCAGAAAGATTAATATAAATGGGTATTTCCGAAGATTGACTAAACTCTTTTAGTAAATCAATGTTCAACTTGTACAACAATGATGTTTTGCCGGTTTTGTCTTTTCCAAATATTAGGTAGTTCTTTCTTTCAAAAAGCACCCGAAATGGTAACTTTTTATTAGGGATGACATAGTTGTCTACTTCAAAGTTGGGATTAGTTCTCAAAACAGGATCGATAAATAGATCCAAGAAGCCACTCTGTGAAAGCTTATCTTTGGAGTGCACAAATAATTCATTTGCCATCTCTATTACTTCTTCCGTACGTTTCCGAATAACTTTAAACAATTTGAATTGATTTCGCTTTTCTTCATTCACCGGAAGTATGTAAGATTGCTTAGGTAGAGAAAAGAAGAAACGTTCTTCAAAGTCATACGATTTTCGATCTATCTTTATTTCAAGTTCATCCAGATCAATTTCTATGATACAAAACCCAATTTTCCCGTCCTCTTTTTTTGTAAATGATGCGTGCGCGTATGAACAAAAAATTCCCTCATTTTGAATTAGCCTTAGGCTATCTTCCCTTTTATGTAAATGTCCGGAAAGCATAATATTGAACTCTGAGTAAATTATATCTTCAAGTTCTGACTTATTAAATTCTCTCAAGAAATATAAAGGATGGTGAAGTAGTAGTATTTTTAAAGCGACGTTTTTTTCTTTTAGTTCTTTGACTGCTTTTTCCAATTCACTCTTTGGGAAAAATAAATTCGATGCATCATCATCTCCTGTTGAGCACCAAGCAGTGTTTATGCAAGCAAATCCAATTTTTTTATTGCCAATTTCTCTTGTATGTGTAGAGTAAAGCGGTCCTATTTTTGAGATTTCTAACTCTTCTCCTTTTTGGTATATTTTCTTTTCAAACAGAAAATAATTTTCGGTTGGCTTACAACTAAGCCCCAATTCGTCTTTTTTATTATTCTCGACGATTTTAGTTAAGTCTTCTCCCTTTCTTGACGCTCTTATAAAATCTTTTACTGGTATGCTTACATCTTTTCTATTTACGTCATGATTTCCAGGACATAATATTATGTTTCTTCCAAGTACATTAGTGGCTGATGCAACCTTTACTAAAAATGAATTGTAAGCAGAAATGAAATCATTCTTATTTTCTCCTGAGAAAACTAGATCTCCTGTAAATAGAATGAAATCAATATTTTTCTCATTTTTCAAATTTTCGACAAGTTTGTCAATAAGTAAGTCCTGAGCGGCTATATCTTTCTTTGAGTTCTTGAAATGGAAATCTGAAATGTGTAATATTTTCATGGGAAAGGTTATTAATGCAATAAATCAATGTATTAAAAGTTGTTTTCACTTACAAAATGAGTTTGATAAATCGAGAAATATTGCCTTATGTCAATTCATTTGTAGAGTTTTCGTAGATTTGAATATGTTATAGGCAAGTTAGCGAGTAATTATTGATTGCCTTTTGCCAAAAGCCCAGGTGTCAAATTCGGTGCACCAACCCATCTTGTCGAACCTAACATATTGAAAATAAAAGCGTCCAGGGACCCGGTTCATTTCCCTCCCTCACCGCAAAGAAAAGGTTCATAAAACGAAAGTTTTGTGAGCCTTTTTAGTTTTATAAAATTCTCAAATACGCTTCAGGTTGAAGAGGAGCCGGATCAAGGGATCAAGTTGAAAAATTTAGGGTCTATTTTTTCGCCCCCAAAATTCCAGTAAGAAAAACTTGATGCAAAGTTTAAGTGCATTGCCTGGTAGTAATTATTCAATTCATACAACCTAAATGAAAGAAGGGTGCCATTATAGACACCCTTCTTTTAGCCTGGCATAAATTTTATCTTATTACCTTATCAGTTGCAGGGATACTTTGAATCCCAATCCACTTCAGACAACAATCGGGGGAACTCAGTCCAAACCTGGTGTCCTGAGTTGTCTTTAGGTAATGTACTCAACCGGTCATATCGGCGCATATCGAACCAGCGATGTCCTTCCATGAACAGTCCATAGCGGCGTTGGTTCAGCAGTTCATCCAACACGGCAGCTGATGTTACTGCACCTGCATAATCATTCAGTCCGGCTGCGTCCCTTACAATATTCAGAACACGCACTGCTTCATCCAGATCGTTGGACTGTATGGCCGCTTCCGCTTTCATCAGCAACAACTCTTCATTACGGATGATGCCTACCGGCGAAGAAATCGTTTCAAACATCTGTACTTCATATTGCATCAGTGGAAATCCTGTTGGAGCCAGTGGATTAGTTCTTTGCTTCACTTTGGCTGTGCCATCCTTTTTGTTTTTAGGTACACCGAAAACACGTTTATCACCAGCTTCAGCTTCAGGCACAAAATTAACCTGCACCAGTGTGGTTGTATTTGTAGCGTTTTCGTTTTGAAAAAATGGATTGGTAGCATCATTGGCTGTTGTAGAATAGGTGAATTTCGGACCTGCATCCATAGATCCGGTCTCATTGATGAAAGACTCGTTCAATGCACTGCTCATGCCTGCCCAATCTTTCTGGTACATGGCAACGCGGGCGGCTACAGCACGGTTGAATTTCCCGAATTTATCAGGAGTTTCAAACCCGGCCCACCCTGTAGTCATAGGGAATGGAAATGTAGTGCTACCTGTTTTCAATGCCGCATTACCATCTTCCACCAATTGTTTAACATAGGCCAATGATTGCTCATAAGTGCTGAAACAGCCTGGCCTCAACATATCGCCGGGCACACGGAGATCAGTAAAGGAAGTGCGGATACCTTTGGAGTAAGCCATATTCGCAGCATTGAGCATAACGTAGGCCTGTACGGTTTTTACAAACCCTTTCACCGCAAGTTTTTCAGCATCGGAAAGTGCAGAGGACTTCTCTGCAGATTGGTGAAGGATTTCGGCACGGCGGCGGGTTTGGCTGGCAGCGCTGTACCAGGTCATCATCAAACCACCCGGATCGATGGGTTTGCTGCCCTGAAGTTCTTCATGGAAGCGGCTTTCTGTGGAAGCATAATAAACAACTTCCCTGCCTATACAACCGCTCCAGGTATAATTTGCGGAAAGGCCGTTACGCATTACAGACTGCACTCCAACTCCAAGCTGATTGATCTGTTCTCTGGAAGCATTGTTCAATACGGTTTCAACAGCCGGATAATTCGGGTCGGTGACCAGTTCGGTTTTGGTACAACCTTTCAACAGCAAGCCTGCTGCAAAAAATGTTGCCAGTGATATGCTGAACTTATTATTTATTCTCATGATAGCAATAGTGTTTAAAATTCAAAATTTAAGTGGAAGAAGAATCGGCGTACAGCAGGGTGGGGTGCCAGGTCAACGCCGGTGGATAAAGCGCCGCCTGCGTTGCTGGTATTGAAGTTGGAAGCTTCGGGATCATACCCATAGTAATCAGTGATCAGAAGCAGATTTGATCCTGAGATACCTACACGAACGCGCTCAGGTCCTTTTTTCAAAATGCTCTTCAGCGCAGATTCGGGAATAGTATAATAAAGAGATGCTTCTCTCAGGCGAATGAAGCTGGCATCAAAAATGAAATTACTGATTACCTCTGCCTGTCTTTCCCTGCCAATAACATCCTCTTTTCCTGGCTGGCTGTAATCATGTGTAGTACCACCTTCATCTTTCAGCAATTTGGTGAGTGAGGCATTATGTCCACCCTGGCTGGTATGCCAGAACATACCGAACTCGAATCCTTTTCCAAATCGCACAGTGTTTCCCCAGCTCATCTGGAATTTCGGTTGTGCCTCTTTGTAAGGAACAAGCGTCTTGTTTTCATCAGGACCATACCACAGAGTAGGAGATTGACCCTGCACCAGGCGTTTCCTTCCATAACTACCAAACCCTGAACTACCAACAAATGCAGGCGGAACATCCAGGCGGGTAATAAGCGATTTGTTAAACCACCATTGAATGTTGGTAGACCATTCAATATCTTTCCTCCTGATGATAGCAGCATTGAGACCCAATTCAACACCTTTGTTTTCCATATCTCCCACAGGGAAAACTGAAAGGCTGCTAACACCTGTTCCTGCCGACAGTGTGAACGGGAAAAGGAAGTCCTGGATCTTCTTCTTATAATAGGTGGCTTCCAGCACAACACGGTTGCCAAAAAGACCCAGATCAAAACCGAACTCCAGCTCGGTTGCCCTTTCAGGTTCCAGGCGGCTTAGTCCAAGGGTTACCGGTGCAGCCACACCCAGCTGTCCACCATAGTTTATCGGAGACATGCGTGAATAAGCTCCGTTGAAAGTGGGGAATCCGGAAGTTTGTCCATATGCGATACGCGGCTTCAACATCGTTACAGGAGCCACATTCCAGAAAGCAAAATTGGTGAGATTAACAGCCAGTGAAGCTCTGGGAAAATAGAACCATTTGTCGAAATTCAAACCTGCCAATGTGGATTTATCGGCCCTTACACCTACACGGCCGATCACTTTATCGTCCCAGTTGATATCCTGGCTGAGGTCAAGCGCCACTACCGCTTCTTTTTCTACCAGGCTTTCAGTAATCACACGCTGACCTGTGCTGGGGTTACGTTGACCACCGAGCAATCCATCACCCTGGATCCAGGAAATATCACGGCGCTGATCATCACGTAATACCACAGCGCTGGTGGTGAGATCGATATTCTTTCCAACATTCACATTGTATGCCAATGATGTTTGGAGATAGGTATAAAATATTTTATTGAGTGAGTAACGTGTAGCTCCTTTCAAACTATTGCCAGACTGGAACTGCATGTCTTCCGGCATATATGCCCTTGGCTCGGAAAGAATAAAATCGATACCGCTTCTGAATCCGAGCTTCAGGGAGGATCTTTCCTTACGCAGGAGCCATACGTTCATTTCACCTGAATACAGGAAACGGTTGGTCCTTTCCCTGTTCTCTGCCCTGTCTACCACTTCGAAAGGATTTTGACCGGTATTGGGAGACTCAGGATACTTACCATCTGCCGTTTTGTTCAGGTTAATGAAATTAGGAATATGGGCAATGGAATAAGCCAGTGCCACTCCATTATTGTCGTTACCGGCAAAACCGCGGCTGGTATTGGTGTTCAGATAATTGGTACTAAGTTTAAGATCGATGAAATCAGTAAGCTTATGGTCCAGGTTGAGACGGATGCTATGACGTTTGTATCCTGTATGTTTCTGGATGCCTGTTTCGCTTTGCATTGATCCTGCAATGAGGAACCTGGTTTTATCAGTTCCGCCGGATACAGTGGCATTGGTATTACTGATTAAGCCTGTATTACCCCAGATCAGTTTTTCATAGTCCCAGGTTTGTCCGTTGGCGGCACGGAACAATTCCAGAGTTCTATCCTTACTCAACGCATAACTTCCGTTGTCCGCATCAAAGTTGTTGATCTTTTCCTCAGTCCAGTTTTCTGAACCCAGTAACTTCAATGCGCGGCTCATACCAACGTCCTGAGAAACATTGATCCTCGTTTTACCTGATTTACCGCGACGGGTAGTGATCACAATTACACCACCATTGGCGCGTGTACCATAGGCAGCGGCTGCTGAAGGTCCTTTCAGAATATCGATTGATTCGATATCACCGGGATTGATATCCGAGATCCTGTTAGGGGCCTGGTCTTCAGATCCTGCATTGGCGCCTACCGCACCACTGAACGAATTCGTTCCTGCACCCGAAGGCAACTGACTGTTGTTTACGATGATACCATCGATCACATATAACGGTTCTGAAGAACCGATAACTGTAGATACGCCCCGAAGACGGATAGACATACCTCCACCCGGAGCACCAGTATTGGCTGCAATTACAGCTCCTGATACTTTACCGTTCATAGCGGCATCCAATGTGGGAGGACGTGTGCTACCTGTAAGTTCTTTGGCACTCAGTCTTGTAACAGCATTTGCTGCGTTCCTTCTTTTGATACCGCCTGCCAGGCCGGTAACTACCACCTCACTTAAGTTGATGGCTTCTTCCGACAAAACAATGGTGAGGTCGGCAGCAGCAGCCACGGTGCGTGTGGTAAAGCCCACATAAGAAACTGTAAGCTTGTCTTTTGATGCTACTGTGATAGTGAAAGTTCCGTTAGAGGAGGTCTGAATGGAATTTCCGGCTTTATTGATTACTGTTGCGCCGGAGAGTGGTAAACCATTTTTGTCTGTTACTTTGCCCGTGATTGCTTCCTGGGCAAATGAAAGGAATGGGAATAAGAGGGCCAGTAGGAGCAGACTGACCCCTCGAGTCAATTTCATCATGTGTTAATTGTTTGGTTTTTTTTAACTTAAACCGCATAATTAACAATTAGTTTCTGCTCTGATTATATACTTAATGACGAACTAAACAAATACCAATCTGAATCATTGTAGTATCAACTTGTATTCCCGGCTACAAAACACCGGAAATGAAAATAACCCTTCTGAATGCGCAATTTCCATATGTTATGTCAAATGAAAAACATCTATGAGCGCCGGTTTGGAGCTGTTGACAGCTGTTGTGAATACTAATAGCACATTCACAATACAGTGCAATAATTATCTATCTTTATTTACCTGTTCACCAAAACTATCTTCTCCATGCAAGAAGACATACTCGCCTACAACAACAATCAAACAGCCACTGACAAAAAGATCTGCCAAAAACTTTCGAAAGAAATCCTCCAGCAAATGCAAGATGCTGAAAGCAAAATATGGCACCGTCATCCGGTTTGGTTTCTCGATGGAAATCCGATCGTCGGCTACAGCAAATTAAAAAATTGCATACGCCTCCTGTTCTGGAGCGGGCAGTCCTTTGAAGAAGAAGGATTACAACCGGAAGGAAGCTTCAAGGCTGCGGAGGCTCGCTATACTGATGTAAAACAGATCAACACAGATGACCTTCACCGATGGCTTCAAAAAGCCCGAGACATCCAATGGGACTATAAGAATATTGTTAAACGGAAAGGTGTGTTGGAAAGACTATTCTAGCAGTGGAACTCTCATCAAAAGAATGCTGGAGAATTTGATATCAAACTTAACGGTATGCTATACCTGCTTTCCGTTAACCTGTATATCGCAGAGCTTAAATTTACAGCATATCCTCTTTGTAGCCCACTCCATTAGGATTTTGGCCCTATCCTTCCATGTAAGAAATCAACTGGAGACGGTATCAAAAATTGCAGACCAATCTTTGCGAACTCTCGTAACTCCTTCAGTCTCCCATTCATTTATTCCCGGATACTCATCTTGCCTCAACCGCCGTTTCCGTAACACATACATCCATTGTACTATCAATTACAATTACGCACTGCATTGCAGCAATCATTCACTTGTATGAGAAATACAACAAGAAGCGTATGCAGGCTTCCTTTTTCCCAAAATTCCCCTCCCCATTGACTAATTTACTCCTCTTTTCAGACCATTTCATTTTTATCTTTTTACATTTGTTCCCACCAAACTTTGGAAACCAGCTACTCATCATACCAGGAAAATGAACTGATCGCAACCTTCCGCGCCGGCAATGAACAAGCTTTCGCGGAAGTGTACAAGCGCCTGTACAAGCGGGTTTACCTCTTCGCCAGCAAATACCTAACCCAACCAGCCGATGCACAGGACCTCACTGCCGAAACCTTTGTCCAGCTCTGGAACAGGCGTTCTGATTTCCATAATTTAGACGGCATCGCCGCCTTCCTCCACGTCACCGTACGCAATAAATGCTTCAACCTCCTCAAGCACCAGAACATGAAGGAGGACAAAAAAGAAGAACTGCTTCAGCTCTTGAATGAACAAAACACTGAAGACTTCTACCTGGAGCGTGTACAGTCCGAGCTCCTGCACCGCATTTACGCCGAAGTGGACAAACTTCCGCCTCGCATGCGCGAAATATTCCTCTTATCCTATCGTGAAGGACTTAAACCAGCGGAGATCGCAGCAAAACTACAACTCCGTGTCCAGACAGTCACCAACCAGCGCGTAAGCGCTGTCAGGCTTCTGCAGCAGGCGCTCCGACAAGATCCCCTGGCCATTATCCTGCTGGTCATGCTTACAGAAGGCACCGGACTCTTATCCTGAAAAAAAATCAAAAAAATGTAATGATCGGATGGTTGTTTTTGATCATCCGGTTGTAGAATATAATAGTATGACAACTGTTGAGCAGATAGCAGACATATTACTAAAGCATCTTCAGGGAACTTTATCCGATGCAGAACAGGAACAGCTCCGGCAATGGCTGTCTGTTTCCGCGCAACGTCGCCATTTCTTTGCGCAGCTGGATGATGAAGAAAAACTGCGTGAACAGCTGCTGCTTTTCATTCCGGAAACAGAAGCGTCAACAGAAGACGCCATCTTCGCAAAGATCAATGCTATCAGGCATCAGGAGGAAGAAGCATTGGTTGTTCCTCTACGGAAACGAGGCTGGATACGCTATGCAGCGGCTGCCGTAATATTAGTAGGAGCTGTCAGTTATTTCTGGATCACCGGCAGCAAAGACCAGCCTTCACAGGCTAAGCCCGCACTGGCCAAAACCGAGATCCTGCCTGGAACTACTGGGGCAGTGCTCACACTGGCAGACGGCAGACAGGTAATACTCGACAGCGCGGGCAATGGCCTCATCGCCACCGAAAGCGGAACAGCAGTGGTATTGGAAAACGGGAAACTTCTTTATGGTACCAATGATGAAGGAACCGGCAAGACATCTTTCAATACTATGACCACGCCCAAGGGAAGGCAATTCCAGCTAATCCTTCCCGACGGCACAAAAGTCTGGCTCAATGCCAACAGCTCTATCCGCTACCCTGTTGAATTTGCCGGCCACGAACGCAAAGTATACATAGCAGGCGAAGCATATTTTGAAGTGGCAAAAGATATGCGCAGACCATTTTTTGTAAATGTGAACAATCTCGCAGACGTTGAAGTGCTCGGAACAGAATTCAACGTGAATGCCTACGATAATGAAAAACTGATCCGCACAACACTCATCAATGGAAGTGTGCGCGTAGCGGCTCTCGAGGCAGAACCCCGTACAGACGGGCGTTTGAACGAACTGATCTTAAAACCAGGACAAGAAGCGCAGGTAATAAATGTAACAGCCGCTCAAAAACAAAACCAGCGCAGGAACGCAGTTACCTTATCAGATGAAGTGGATATCGAAAAAGTCACCGCCTGGAAAAATGGTTACTTCAATTTCGAGAATGCCGATTTAGGTGAAGTGATGAGACAGCTCGAACGCTGGTACGATATAGAAGTTGTATACGAGAATAGTATACCTGATATTGATTTTGTGGGAGAGATCGGCAGGAATTTCCCGCTCAAAGATGTTCTCGATTTCCTGCAACGTGCAGAAGTTTCTTTCCGCCTGGAAGAAGGCAGGAGACTGGTGGTGCTCAATAAATAAAAACCTTACCCATATTCGAATAGTTCATCACCCGATTGAATAAAAAACCGCCACGGGTGCATCCGTGACGGCAAATGATTTCAGTCGGTCATAAATGGCTTTGCATTCACATTTACTAACAACCAAACCACTTTGCAATTTATGCAAAAAAACTGCTATTGGCTACCGGACAGGTTCAAAGAAATCCGGCGGCGCACAAAAACCATGCTGGTTATGAGATTGACTACTTTGTTACTGACTGCGGCCATCTTACAGGCCAACGCTTCAGGTCTCGCCCAAACCGTGACCGTATCAGGGAAGAACATCCCCCTGAAAAAACTCTTTTCCACTATCAAACAGCAGACGGGCTACGTGATCTTCAGCAATGCCATTGCATTCAAAGATGCTCACGGTTTCACGCTTTCTGTACGCGACATGCCACTGCGCACACTGCTGGATTCCATCACAAACGACCTGAACCTCACGTATGTGATCAAGGAAAAGACCATCGTACTAAGCCGTAAAACAACAAGCCCGGTAACCATTGATCCGGTGATCGCAGCGGCTTTCATTCCTCCTGCAAAAGTTTCAGGTGTGGTACGCAATTCAGATGGAGAACCGCTTGTTGGTGCTTCTATTTCCCTGAAAGGCCAGACGGTTGGTAAAGTAACTGGCTCCAAAGGTGACTTCAGTCTCAGCTCACTCCCTGAAAATGCTGTACTCATCGTAAGCATGCTGGGCTACGAACCACTGGAGATCAGCATCCGTAAACTAAATGACGGATATACTGCCGTTCTTGCAAACGCAGCGCTCAACAAAGGTTCTATCAAAGTAAGCTCCGGTAATAATGTAATCATCGATATCACATTGATGTCGAGAGAAACAAAAATGAATGATGTGGTGATCACAGGTTACATGACCATCGATAAAAACAAATATGTAGGCGCCGTTACCACCGTTGATCCGGAAAAGATCAAAGTAGCGGGTGAAGTTAGTATCGATCAGATGCTGCAGGGACATGTACCCGGTATGCTGGTGACTGTACCCTCCGGACAAGTAGGCTCCACGCCAAAGATCAGGGTGCGGGGCACTTCCACCATTCTCGGTAACCAGGAACCGCTCTGGGTGGTGGATGGTGTGATCCAGCGCGATCCCCTCCCCATGCCCAATGGAAGCGGCTCTCTCGCCGGTGATATGGGAGAGCTGAGGCTTATCGCTTCCAATGCCATTTCCTGGCTCAACCCTAACGACATTGAATCGATCACGGTATTGAAAGATGCCTCGGCAACTGCTATCTATGGTTCACAGGCCGCCAATGGTGTGATCGTACTCACTACCAAAAAGCCAAAGCCCGGACAAATGGCCGTGAACTACACCGGCAGCTACACTGTTGGTCAACGCCCACGTTACTCCATGTATGATCTCATGAACTCACAGGAACTGATGCAGTTCTCCAAAGAAGTGTATGAAGCCCGCGACAGCTATACTTACGAAGTACTGCCAATCGGTTACGGAGGTCTGATCCAAAAACTCCAAAACAAAGAGATCGATCAGGCTACCCTCGAGAAAGAATACAGGAAAATGGAATCGATGAATACAGACTGGTTCGATCTTCTCTTCCGTAATGCTTTCAGCCAGAACCATAGTATCAGCCTTTCAGGCGGTACCGAAAAACTCAGCAACAGAACAGCCTTCAATGTACAACAACAAAAAGGCGAAGCCATCGGTAACGACCTGCTGACATTCTCCGCCACATCCAATACCACCGCTCGTTTCAACGATAGACTTACCATCAACCTCCTGTTGAATGGAACAGTTCGTGAAGCCGACGGTTTTGCTTACGGAGTAGATCCATTCGAGTACGCTTACAACACTTCCCGAACAATCCCCATGTACAATGATGATGGCACACTTGCCTACCATTACAAAAGAGGAAATAGCAGTAATTCATTGCCAAGCAAATTCTTCTATAATTACAATATCCAGAATGAGCTGAACAACACAAATAATAACAACAATACGAAATCATTATCATCTACCGTTGATGCAAGATTGAAGATCACGAAAGACCTGCAGTACCAGGGCCTCTTCTCTTACAATATCGCAGCTACAGATGTGAAGTCGTATGCCACTGAGCTTTCTTATTATATCACGCAGCACAGAGGGTACGAATTCGGTTCTGTGTTGAGCAACTCTCCACAGGAGCTGGCCAGCGCACTGCCTTTCGGAGGACTGGTGCAATTGCAGTCGAGCACCAACAGGGGCTATACATTGCGCAACAGCCTTGTGTACAACAAGGTGTTCAATGATAAGCACGCAGTCACTGCACAGCTCGGAACTGAAGCCAGGTCTACCATTACGGAAGGAAGTGCGAATACCCGTTATGGCTACCTCCGTTACCGCGGAGAACAGTTCGCTCCCGTTCCTTTAGCCCCGGTGTCCAATGGAAACGGAACTGCAACGCCGCTTCATGAAGCCATGCGCCAGAATTCATCCATCGTGAATACCGAGCTCAACTACCTGAGTGAATATTTTTCAGGTGTATATGCTTTTGACCAGCGCTATATCTTCAACGTGAATGCACGCCTGGACGCCAGTAACCGTTTTGGTCAGGACAAGAACAAACGTTTCCAGCCTACCTGGTCTATCGGTGGTAAATGGAGGATCGGTAACGAACCTTTCCTCAGTAGCCTCCACTGGCTCAACAGTTTCGACCTTTCTGCATCTTATGGGTACCAGGGAAATACTGTGGAAGCTGTAAGTCCATACCTCATCGCAACGGATGGTGGCTTGAGTACGCTCTTCAAACAATACACGCTTTCCATCAAATCACTTCCTTACCTGGAACTGGGATGGGAAAAAACGAAATCCTGGAATTTCGGTCTTGATTTCTCTTTCCTCAGCGGCAGGCTGAATGCCACACTCAATTATTACAAAAAGACCAGCAATGTTCTTGCATCCAGGGAAGTGCCTGTTGAGAATGGTATGAACTCCGCCACAGTGTTCGGTTCTGAGATGGAGAACAAGGGATATGACCTCATCGTGAACGTGGTGCCTGTGCGTACCAAAGATTTCACCTGGCAGTTCTCTGTGAACACAGGATTGGCCAGGAATACACTCAAGGAAAACCAGCGTATCAATACCAGGGCTGATTTTCTCACTGGCCAGGCCATTGTGAACGGACAATCGTATTCCACTTTCTATTCCTATTCATATAAAGGATTGAATCCTTCTACCGGAAGACCCGAATTCAATAAAATGGATATCAAGCTTACTGCCAACGACCTGGACTACCTGGTGAAAAGCGGTAAGCTGGAGCCGGACTTCAGCGGAGGTTTCAATACTTCTGTTCGCTGGAAGAGCTTTTCATTCAGTGCACAGTTTGCCATGGCATTCGGAGCGCAAAAGCGCTTACCTGTTTTCTACAACAACAGTGGGGCGCCAACACCTGAACAGAATGTACCGAGATTACTGAATGATCGCTGGAAACAGCCGGGAGACGAGGCTTTCACAAATATCCCTTCTGTTCCTGCAGGTAATCCGAACAGGCTTTATGTGAACCTGCCTACAACTGTTCCCGTGAATATTTCAGCTTATGAAATGTACAATAATTCTGACCTGCGTGTAGCTGATGTTGATTTTATCCGTTGCCGCCAGATTTCATTGGCATATGATCTGCCACAGTCCCTGGTGAAGAAGATCCATTCAAAACGTTTGAATGTAGGCTTCAGTCTGGCTAATCCCTTCCTGGTATCATTCGATGATAAGTGGAATGGATACGATCCTGAAACCGGAGGCTGGCCTGCTAGAAGGACTGCATCATTGTCAATTAACCTGGCGCTCTAAACATTAATGATCGATCACAATGAAAAAGAAACTTTTCTATATAACTGCCATACTGGGAGCAACGCTTTTCGGAAGTTGTTCCAAATTCCTCGAAGAGAAATCGCAGAGCGAAGTGATCCCGAAAACAACTGTCGATTTCAGGGAACTACTCATGGGATCAGGTTATTATCCTGCACAGGAACCTGCCGACTTCCTGTATTTCATGGATGATGATGTGGAGTTCAATTCCACCTATGATAATGGATCGGCAGTGGGAAGCTCCACGGCCAGGATGTATTACCCAACTTTTTCCTGGCAGCCATCATTTGTTGACTTCAACGGATTGGGAGATCCTGTAGCACAGGACCCTGGTACTACCGGATACGCTACTTACTACAACTGGATCAAAGGTTGTAATGCCGTGCTAGATTATATCGATGAGGCCATCGGAACACAGGCGGAACGCGACCGGGTAAAAGCGGAAGCATTGGCTGTACGTGCGCTCTATTACTGGCGGCTCGTGAACCTTTACGGAGATCCATACAATGCCAACCCCAATGGACTGGCTGTTCCGCTGAAGCTTAACTCCACTATCGATGAGCAATACTCGAAGCGGGCTACAGTGAAGGAAGTATACGACGTGATCGTGCGGGATCTCAAAGAAGCGGCCCGCCTGATGGATCCGCTGCCTGTTGTTCGCACAGATTATCATATCAATCAGCCGGCCATTCATATCCTGCTTTCACGTGTATATCTCTTTATGGAAAACTGGGAAGGTAGTGTAGCTGAGGCCGATAAAGCCTTCGAACAGGGAAGCCGCCTCTGGGATATGACGCAGCTCACTGCCGCTTACCTGCACAATTATACCAACCCGGAAGTGGAGTGGTTGTACGGTGGCAGCACACAGCCTGATCAATCCACCTATATCCCTTCCAATCATTTGCTGGGTATGTTCGATGAGAACGATGCACGCCGTAAATATGGATTTGGTCTGAGTAACCAAAATGCCAATTATGTACTGGTTACCAAACTTGCTACAGGCGTTGATCTCAGGCAGAGCATCCGTACCTCCGAAGCTACCCTTAACAAGGCGGAGGCGAATGTGCAGCTCAATAAGCTTACCGAAGCAATGAATGATCTCAACGCATTGCGCAGGTACCGCATCCCCAACTATGCGGATGAGAATATTACAGACAAGTCACTGTTACTGCAAGCTATCCGCGATGAACGCAGAAAAGAATTCTGCTATGAACTATTCCGCTGGTTCGATCTCCGCCGTTACGGAATGCCTTCCATTTCCCATGTATACAGGCATGAGCCCGGTCAACCGGATCAGACCTACATACTGAAAGAGAAGGACCCTATGTACGTGTTGCCCTTCCCCAATAGCCTGCTGATCCGTAATCCGGCGCTGGAACAGAACCCCTCCGCACAAATGGGAGAAAGGCCAGGTAATTGATTTACTAACGCTTAACATTATTCGAAATGAAAAATATATTCATAGCCGGATCACTTGCTGCCATGCTTTTCGCTTCCTGCAAAAAGGATAAAGCCATCGGTCCGCCTGTAGAAATAAAACCAGACTATGTATTGCCCCAGGGCAATGCATCCACAACAGATAACAACAGGATCCAACAGCTTTTCAATACCTATGGTTCCTATTTCCTTTATGTATACACGCAGAAAGATTTCGAATGGACACAAGCCACAAGTACGGGCAATTCCAGGATCGATACAGCCGTACTTCCCCATCCGCAGTATGTAGGCCAGATGATCGACTTCCTCGATGATGTGTGGCTGAAGTTCCTGCCGGATGCATTCAAAAAGAAGGGTGGCATCCCTTATCGGGTATTCCTGGCCGATAGTATCAGGCAATACAGGACCGGCTATCCGCCAGGTATGGAATATCTCTATTCAGACATCAAGGTATCTGGTAAAGCCATCGGATTTGCCGGCGCAAACTCCGGACTGGCTGTAATGACGCCCGCACAGAAGTTGACAAAGAAGAATGCCATTACTACTGCAGTCTGGAATTATTACCTCGGCAATAATATCATTGAGATCCCTGCTGCCTTTTACAATGTGAGCAACTATGCAGCGGCAGCGCCCACAACTCCTTTGAACGCGTTGAATCCTGCCAATGTGGAGGCTTACCGTCAGAAGGGTTTCCTGCCGAGCTCTTACAATACAGTAACGCAGGCTCCTTTTGAATGGCATAACGGCGCCTATTCCTGGACCAACGCAAAAACGAATGATATCAACTCATTCATTTTTAACCTGACCCAGCGTACAGATGCACAGATGTCTTCTTATCTCACTTATCCGCTGATCAAAGAGAAGTGGGATATCCTCGTGAATCACTTTCAGACAAAATATGGTATCGATGTGCGTGCAATAGGCAACGCTGCGTACTAACTGCAATTCACCGGCTGTTACATTGAGCCGGAGTGCTGCCAGTCGCTCGCCTCCCGGCGAGTGACTACTGTTCCGTCGCCTCCGGCGACACAGTGTTCGCCGGAGGCGAACAAATAAAAGTCACTCGCCGGGAGGCGAGCGACTGGCGGCACTCCGCTTTAAATAAAAAATTGTAAGCGAAAGCTTACCCAGGCATCTTTTTCCCAAAAACTAAAGTTGAATGAATGGAAAATCCCATTGTTAAAGTAGAAAACCTGAGTCACCGCTACACCGCGCAGTGGGCTATCAGGGATATAAATTTCGAGATCCGCGATAAAGGCGTTGTAGGTCTGCTGGGATCCAATGGTGCAGGGAAGTCTACCACCATGAACATCATCTGTGGTGTGCTCAAGCAAACCAAAGGAGATGTGTTCATCAATGGCATCAACCTGAAAGACAAACCGGTGGAGGCGAAGCGCAATATCGGCTTCATGCCCCAGAAACTCCCGCTGCACCTGGATTTTACCGTGGAAGAATACCTCACTTACTGCGCCGATCTCCGCATGATCGATAAGCACAAAGTGAAAGAGATGGTAGGTGCTGCCGCAGAAAGATGCGGGGTGGCGCATTTCCGTGGCCGACTGCTTCGCAACCTCTCCGGTGGTTACCAGCAACGCGTAGGCATCGCCCAGGCCATTGTACACAATCCCAAATTTGTGGTATTGGATGAACCTACCAATGGCCTCGATCCCAACCAGATCCTGGAAGTGCGTAACCTTATCAAGGAAATCTCGCAGGACAGGTCCGTTTTGCTTTCCACGCATATCCTCACGGAAGTTCAGGCAACCTGCCAGGATATCAAGATGATCGAAGAAGGCAAGATCGTGTTTGCCGGCACCATCGAGATGTTCGACAACTACATCGAACCCAATTCACTTATCCTTAGCCTGGATATACCACCCCTGCAGGATGAGCTCCTGAAACTCGATGGCGTTAAGTCTGTAGAACAAATGGCTTCTTACAAATTCAGACTGGGATATGATGGCGATAAACGTACTGCGCAAAAAATCGCGGCTGCCAGCGTGAACAATGGCTGGGGCCTCATGGAAATGATGATCGAAAAAAGTTCACTCGATGCTGTGTTCGCCAGCCTGTCGAAGAAAAATCCAAATTAGAAAACTGATAAAAAGAAATAAATGAGACGGATTTTAAAGATCGCGAAAGCAGAATTGTTCACCCTGTTCTATTCACCCATTGCCTGGATGATCCTGATCGTATTTGCATTCCAGACAGGAATGACATTTGCTGAACTGCTGCAGGGTGTAGTACGCGCGCAGGATACCGGCTTCGGTAACTCATTCATCACTGCCGGACTTTTCGGCGGTCAGTTCGGACTACTCAACAAGGTGCAGGAATACCTTTACCTCTACATGCCACTGCTCACCATGGGTCTCATGAGCCGCGAGCTCAGCAGCGGCTCCATCAAACTGCTTTATTCCTCACCTGTTACCAGCACGCAGATCATCCTCGGCAAATTCAAAGCCATGATGGGTTTCAGTCTCATACTGATGATCCCCTTGTTCATCTACACCATCATCAGTGGAATAACGGTGGAGAATTTCGACCTGCCCAATGTCATCTCAGGATTGCTCGGCATCTATTTACTGATGTGTGCTTACTCGGCTATCGGCCTCTTCATGAGCTCACTCACTTCTTACCAGGTGGTGGCAGCGCTTGGAACCCTGGTTGTACTGGCAACACTGAGCTATATGAACAAGGTTTGGCAGGACATTGCTTTCGTGCGCGATCTCACGTACTGGCTGAGCATTTCAGGCCGCACCACAGAAATGATCAATGGTCTCATCAATAGCGAAGATGTGCTTTACTTCTTCATTGTAGTGAGCATGTTCCTGATGCTGAGCATCCTCAAACTACAGGCCAACCGAACACATGCGTCTTTCTCGGTAGTGTGGGGCAAATACTGCGGCGTGGTGCTGGCAACGGTATTGCTCGGGTATATTACTTCCAGACCAGTGCTGATGGGCTACTATGATACTACTGCCACCAAACGAAATACGCTTACGCCGAAAAGCCAGGATGTGATGAGTAAACTCGAAGGAGGACTCACCATCACTACCTACGTGAACCTGTTGGACCGCGAGTATTATCACGCCATCCCCAGTAAAGTGAACGAAGACCTCGAACGATTCAAACAGTATATCCGCTTCAAGCCGGAAACAAAAATGAAGTATGTATACTACTATGATACTCCAAGCAACAATCCCTGGGTTGAAAACCGCTTCCCTAAAATGACACTGGCCGAACAAGCCAAAGCCGTGGCGGATATGCGCGACCTCGATGTGGATATCTTCATGCCGCCCGCAGAACTGAAGAAGACAATCGATCTCACGGATGAAGGGAACACATTCGTGCGCCTCGTGGAAAGAGAGAATGGTCAGAAAGCATGGCTCCGTATTTATGACGACTTCCTTAAATTCCCCGGCGAAGCAGAAGTGACTTCAGTATTCAAGCGCATGGTGATGAAACTGCCAAGGATCGGATTCCTCGGCGGACATGGAGAGCGCATCATCACCGGCGACAAGATCAAGGATTATTCGCTCTTCGCTTCCGCCAAAACCTTCCGCTATGCGCTCACCAACCAGGGCTGTGATGTGGAAACCCTCGACCTAAGCGGCAACAATGAGATCCCCAAAGAAATGGATGTGATCGTACTGGCCGACCTCAAGACCAGTCTTGATGCCGCCCAGCAACGCAAACTGGATGAATATATCGCCAAAGGCGGCAACCTGATCATTGCCACCGAGCCTGGTAATGTTGTGATGGATTCACTCTTGTCGCAATTTGGTGTAGGTACCATGCAGGGGCAGCTGGTGCAACCCAAGGAAGAAGTGCTGGCCAATATCGTACTCACCAGGCCAACCACTGAAGGCATCGCGCTTAATGAGCATTTCAAATTCCTCAATGAAAGAAGATTGTTCGTTGGTATGTCCGGTGCAGCCAGCCTGGTACAGACTGCCGATAGGGGATACAAGATCGAACCCATTCTTCGTACGGATTCCATCAAGCTCTATGCAGTACCCGATACTTTCGCTACCTGGAATGAAAAAGAGACTATCGATTTCATGAACGATTCACCCCGCGTGAACAATGCAATGGGTGAAGTGGTGAAACAACATATCACTGGCATGGCTGTTTCAAGAAAAGTGGGAGCGAAAGAGCAACGCATTATCATCCTCGGCGATGCAGACTGCATCAGCAACGGAGGCATGCGTCCACAAACAAGAAGATTCCAGACCTCCAACTTCACACTGATCCCGGGAATGTTCAACTGGTTGTCTTATGGCAATGTGCCTGTAGATGTGAGCAGGCCTCCTTCGAAAGACAATGAGATCGGGCTCACCAAGAATGGAGCCAAGAGGATCAAGTATTCATTGATGTGGGTGATCCCCGGTATTGTACTGGTGGCCAGCACCATCCTGCTGATCAGAAGAAAAAGGAAATAATTAAAACGAAGTGCATGAGCCTCATCACCGATAAACAAACGCTCGACGATCTGAATATATTCGGAAAGAGGGGAGCGAACGCGATCTACAATATTTATAACCGCGCCTTCACTCGTGGGGGCGCGGAATTGCTGGAGGAAATTTTCCGCCGCCCGCTCGCTGATACGGATGCCATCAACCAGCGAAGCGCTACCATCCGTTTCTTTGCATCATCATCCATCCCTTTCCCATTCGAGAACGAATGGTTCGATGCAGCGGAACATTACCTTCAGCAAACCGATAACCGGAGCATGCTCAGCGAAACCGGGAATACGCTCGGCAGAAAATTCAACCAGCTCATCTCGGCCGATACTGAGCTGAAAGAGATCCAGAAAAGCGTGGCGGCCCTGGTGCAGATCCTCCGTAAAACGGATGAGCTGCTGAAGGAGATCAGTCCGAAAGCGGCTGGAACGCCCTATGCTGAAGAGTTACAACAGATGCAGCTGATTGTGCAGTCGCCCGAACTGGAACCTGCCTTGCAGGAATCCGCTCCGCAAAAACTGCCCTTTAACAAACTGGCTGAATTCGACAAGCTGCTCCGTTTCAAACAACGCAATAACCTGTTGAAATTGCTGGCGAAGATCTATCAGCTGGATGTGTACATGGCTGTTGCGCGCGTTGCGGTGGAAAAGAAATTCGCGTTCCCTGTGGCAAGGAAAAAAGAAGAGCAAATGTTAGTGCTGGAAGATTTCTATCATCCTGCCCTTCAAAACCCGGTAGTGAACAGTCTCACCATCACGCCACAAAGCAATATCCTTTTTCTCACCGGCGCCAATATGGCCGGGAAATCCACTTTCATGAAATCCCTGGGAGTGGCCATGTTCCTGGCGCATATGGGATTTCCTGTTCCTGCTTCGCGCATGGAGTTCTCTGTACGTGATGGAATATTCACCACCATCAACCTGCCTGATAATCTCGCGCAGGGCGCTAGCCATTTCTATGCGGAAGTATTGCGCATCAAGTCCGTGGCGGCTGAACTGAGTAAAGACAAATATCTCTTCGTGATCTTCGACGAACTTTTCCGCGGCACCAATGTGAAGGACGCCTATGAAGCCACAGTGGCTATCACGTCTGCCATTGCCAGGAGAAAGAACTGCATGTTCGTGGTGAGCACGCATATCATCGAAGCAGGAGCTGTGCTACGTGAGAAATGCAATAATATAAATTTCATTTACCTGCCTACACTGATGGAAGGTAACAGGCCCGTATATACGCATAAGCTGGCATCGGGCATCACTTCAGACAGGCATGGGATGGTGATCATCCGCAACGAAGGGATCCTGGATATTCTTACAAAGAAAAAAGCGGAGGTGATAGCATGAACTTCATAGCCGATACTCAAACACTGGAAGACCTGGCCCTGCTGGGCAAATTCAATCCCAATTCAGTTTTCAGCCTCTTCAATAAAGTGAAAACAAGGGGAGCAGAGAAACTGCTGGACAGGATGTTCCGCCATCCAATGACCGATGCGGATTCCATCAATGCGAGGAGTCAATCGTTCCGGTATTATTATGATAACGCAGTTTCATTGCCTGTGAGCGGTGAGCTGGTGGAAAAGCTGGAAGCCTATCTGGATGAGGCCCGGGGCGGTTCTTATGTAAGCAATCTCTGGACCAGCATGCGGAAGAAAGTGATGGCTTCACTCGTAAAGGACGAAAGCTATGGCCGCATTGAAGCTGGCGTACAACAATGCATCCTGTTCCTGCAGCAATCAAAGGAACTTTTACAAGAGCTGGAACAACTCAAGCAAAAAGAAAAAGCGCCCTGGAAGGAATGGGCTGATACATTGCTTAGCATCACCGGACATAGTTCATTGAGCGATATGCCTGATGGAAAAGATCGGCTGAGCCTGATGCAGGTGTCCAAACTGCATCACCTGTTTTCGCAAACAGTTCGGGAACCATTACAACAGTTGCTGGAGCTAACCTATGAGCTGGATCTGATGGTTACTGTAGGGCATGTGGCGCGTGCGCATAATTTCAATTTTGCAGTAGCCGAAGAAGGAGATCTGGCTGTTCTCGATGTTCAGGATTTGAGACACCCTTCGTTGAAACAGGCTGTTCCCAATAATATCCGCTTCGATACTGCGGGTAATACCCTGTTCCTGACCGGCGCGAATATGGCCGGTAAATCAACGCTGATGAAATCGGCGGGTATTGCAGCATACCTGGCGCATATGGGATTCCCCCTGGCCTGCTCCTCCATGCGCTTCACGGTGATGGACGGATTGTATTCATCCGTGAATGTGCCGGATGACCTGAATAAAGGTTACAGCCATTTTTATGCGGAAGTGCTTCGTGTGAAAACGGTAGCGGCGGAAGTGGCTTCGGAAAAAAAGCTTTTCGTGATCTTCGATGAGCTGTTCAAGGGAACGAATGTGAAGGATGCTTATGACGCCACACTGGCTGTAACAGCAGCTTTCGCTTCATTTCGAAAATCATTCTTCATTATCTCAACACATATCATTGAAGTGGGAGAGGAACTGATGCGCAGTGATGATAGTATCCGTTTCGTGTTCCTGTCAACCGTGATGCGCGGAACAGTACCAACCTACACTTATACATTACAGAAAGGAATCACAGAAGACCGGCAGGGTATGATCATCCTCGAAAATGAAGGCATCCTTCAAATGTTGTAAAGCCATGAATAGTCCGGCCCTTTGCAGTGAAGCCTGGGAGCAGGATCATCCCGTTTAATCCTGCTCCCGGCTCCTGCAAATAATAAACTATTTGAATTGAAGAGCTCCGCCCAGCAGTCCGCCTAATCCCAGTCGCAATGCTACCTGCCCTTTATTCCCGTTCAGGTATGAACCCACTACATCCACGCGCAGCACTTTGAAAATATTCTCCAGCCCTGCAAATACCTCCACATAATTGTTATCCTTGTTCACAAAGAAGGCATTGCCTCCGCCTACAAGATGCCAGTTCAGTTTTTTGAATAATGGAATTTTATTGGTGAGCATTCCATTGAAATGATGTTCGAGATGTGCAGCAGCATAAAATGATGCTGTAGTACTGTTGAGGTAATACGGAGCCAGTTGAAAACTGTTCAGGTATTCGCTGGCAAAAAGCAACTGGTTGCCATTGAAATGCTGGTAATCCTGGATCGGCACTTTCTTGTCGTTGATAAATCCGCCAATGGATACGCGGTATTTCATTGATCCGCGGAGTTTGAAATTCACATCATCGGACACGGAGAATTTCCATTTATCAAAATCCACATCACTGCCCAATACTTTATCGATGCCCTTATGATAAGCCAGTGTAAGCAAAGGATATTTCGATCCGATGGCCACCTTCCTCGTTGGATATTCGATGAATTGCTGTCCGGGTCTGTATTGCAGCTGTACGCGTGCAATAACGGCCTGATGACGGAAGAACTGGCTTCCCAACTTCTCGAAAGGATAATTGGGAGTGAAGATCTTGTCTTTATCCTTGAATATAGAGAAGTCGGTTGTGTTGTCCAGTGGCAGACGGTCTTCAAATAATACTCCACCGGTGATGCGCAGATCATTATCAAAACGCTTGTTGTACACCAGCTCGCCGAAGTAGTTCTCATAAATCTTCATATAATTCCGGCGATCAAATAGCGTATACAGGCTGTTGAACAAAGGCCAGATAGGATTTGCCTGGTTGAATTGGCTTACCCGCTTGCCGCCATTGATTGTCCAGGAACTGTTTTCGGCTGTAAGTCCTGTTCCGTCCCTTTCCAGTTTTTGTTTTGCAAACTGCAGGGTGCCCCAGGCGTTCAGGTGTGAATTGCTGAAACCGTAACGGAGATTGGGCGTAAAAGAGATCGTGTTCCCTGCCTTGGGCCACCAGCGGCGATAAGTGGCGCTGGCGCCAACCACCAGGCCTTCAACCGTATTGTACTGGACCTGTTTCAGCAATGGCTTCCATGTGATGTCTGCGGGCCGTTCCTTATTGAAGTTTGAAAAGCGCAGCCCATCGGTCCATAATACTTTCATAACGGTAATCCTTCCCTGTTTTCTACGCATGGAGTCGATATAGGCTTTGGACCAGGCGGAATCACTGCGATACGCATGCAGGCTGTCTTTGATCCTGTAATCCTTAATTTCTTCCGGCTCCAGGGCAACCGGGCGAATGGAATCCCAGTAGTTTTTTGATTTCTTATTGATGCTGGTATCGTAGCGGACGATCACATTATTGAAGTAATTGCGCTTGAACTCCGGCGTTAGTTCGTACTTGTTGTAAACATTCAGGAAAGTGCCAGTGGCATCGATGCCGAACTGGTTGAAGGTAAAATACACTACCTGGTCCTTGGTCTGCCAGATATCTTTCGCTACCGGCACATGGATCTGGCGGATCACCATGGTGTCCAGTATTTCCAGTTGCGATTGTTTGGTGAGGGTAAGTTCCAGGCTGTGAATGCGCCAGTCGCCTTCCGTGATATTGATGGTGCCTGCAAACAAGGGTTCATAGTTCCTGCGTGGGATCACCTTGATCTGGTTCACTTCTTTTCCATCTTCCCAATAGGACCCCAGGTACTGGTATTTGTAATAGTTCAAAGCCGCGTCGGCAATAGGGGAAACAAACCCCCGCGGATTGATCTGGTTGGCCAGAACGTTTACATTATTGTTGTAAAAATTAATGAAAGTGGGGAAATTGAAACCATAGCCCCCGGAGCCGCTTTCACGACCGGATAATACTTCCAGTTTTAACTTTCCCGGTTTCCTGTAAGCGATCTTTGTGAGGGATTCGGAGAGAAAGATCACGCCCTTGCCAATTGAGTCAACGCCCATATCCTGTTTGTCTTCGTCCTTTATTTTTTGCCCGAATACTTTCTTCGGCAGTTTGCGGGTCTTCATCAGTGTTTTGATATAAGCCTCGCAGGTAAAGGAATCGAGGGGAGCGAGGTAGTCTTTTCGCTTGCGGATGGCATTCCGGATGATCTCATATGCCGGGTCCTCTGCATTGGCCCGCACCACCACTTCATTCATGGTGGTCTGCTGCACCGCCAGCGTAAAATCGACAGAAACTGTACTGTTGCCGGATCCTACACTAACTGTTTTCTCTATACGCGCATAGCCAATGTATTGGCATACCACTGTATAGTTGCCGGGGGCAAGCTCCAGGAAATAGATCCCCTGGTTATTGCTGGTTGTGCCCTGGGTGGACCCTTTGATAAAAACTGATGCGTAAGGAAGGATCTCGCCTTTTTCATTGGTCACCCTGCCGGTTATGCGCCCGGCACGGGAAGAAAGAAAGCATAAGAAAAGGAAGGAAAGGAGTAAAGATTGTTTCATGCCGGCATGATACGGAATAGTATGCTGAAAGTTACAGCCTCCCCTGTTAAAAGTTTTTGAAAGGAAATATCCGGAATGGCTATTTCAAATGCAGGTTTCCATCCTTATCGAACGAGGATTCAATTTTTGCGATGGCTTTCAGATCGTCCAGGAATACTGTCACTGGCTTTTTCCTGTCGATCACCCCTGTAAACCTCCGGTCATTTATTGCAGGATTATCGATTTCCAGGTTTATCCCGAACCAGCGTGGCACAACTTTGCTGATTTCAGCGAGGCTGGCATCGTTGAAATAGTACAGGCCATTTCTCCAGCTCAGTACATATTTGGGATCGAAGGCTTCCTGGGCCACTGTCTGGCCGGCAGTATAGACTGCCTGGTTACCCGGGATTATCCTGCTTTCGCCTCCGGGAACTTTGAGGCTGACAGAGCCTTCCACCAGCGCCACTTTTTCTATTCCCCCATCATAGGTGTTCACATTAAAGGCGGTTCCCAGCACCTGCACACTGCTCTGCGGCAGGTGCACGATAAATGGTTTCGTGGCATCCTTCGCCACTTTGATATATGCTTCCCCATTTACCCTTATCTCACGCGTGGTACCGGTGAAGGATAGTGGAAATTCAAGTCTCGTTTTCGAGTTCAGCCAAACCTCCGTACCATCTGCCAGATTGATCCTGTAATCCGCGCCCACAGGCACATTCAGGGTACTGTTCCCGGGTGCAGCAGATCCGGTAAGTGAATAGTTCAGCTGCTTGCCGGTATTATTCAGTTTCGCAGGTCCGGCATCGATAGTTCCCTGCTGTTTGGAGAGATCGATCACTTTTCCATCTGCAAGTATCAGTTCAATGCCTGGTTTGGCAATGCCGGCCACAGGCGCCTTTGCTTCTTTTGCGGCGAATGGCTTCAGCAGGAACATCAATCCGGCGCCGATGACCAGTCCGGAAACCACTGCAGCGGCAAACCATTTCTTTTTATAGAACGGGACCAGTTTTGCTGATACCGGATTGCGAATATCTGCTGTTAGGTCCTTCCAACTTGGATTTTGCTGGCGATTGGAGAAATATTCAGCTGTGTTTTTTACAGGTATCTCATGCTTCAGTTCTTCATAGGCGGCATTGGCATGCGGATTCCGGCTGAACAATGCTGCCAGCTCAATTTCTTCTTCCGGGCTCAGCGAGCCGCTGATCTTGCCCAGTAGCAGAAATATTTCTTCCTCAGTTAATTTATCCAGCATATTAGAATGACTGTTTTTTCGATTGTAGTCACTAACCAAAAGCCTAATTTATTTTTAATTGCTGCCTTAGCATTTTAAGCGCCCGCGTCATATGATTGCTGATAGTGGCAGTGCTGATGCCCAATTCCTCTGCAATTTCCTTGTAGCTCTGCTTTTCAACATAATGGAGGCGGAAAACTTTGGCCGGCATCGGCGGCAGGCTGGTGATGGCGGCTTCCAGCTCCTGGCCGAGTTCACGATTCACCAGTTTGTCGCCCTCCTGAAAATTCCCGGCCTCTATCTCCCCGAACTGCCTTTGCAGCAATTTCCTGCGTTCTTCTTTTTTCTTCAGATCGATACTGCGATTACCAACAGACCTCACCAGGTAACCCACCAGGCCGGAATGGATATTCATGAAAATTTTGTTCTCCCAGAAATCAATAAAGAAATCCTGTACCAGGTCCTGCGCTGCTACTTCATCTTTCAGAATGGAAAAAGAATAGGCAAAGAGTCGTTCCCTCGTGCTGCGATACAAGGTATCAAAAGCAGCCAGATCAAAGGCCTTCAGCGCTTCTAACAATAGGGAATAATCTGTTGACTCGTTTTGCAAGCAGCAGTTTTTGGAAAAAGAATGATGGACGAATGTACATTTTTTAAAAATATTTCAATCCGGCTTAGTGACTCTTTCCTGAAAAACCGTCATTATGATAAGCGCTGAACTTTTCAACTGATCTAACAACCAAATCAACTGCGATTTATGCACGTAATGCTTCGGGTCAACTTATTGCTTGTGTCGATCTTCATTTTTTCATCTTCCACACTCTTTGCCGGTCCGGTATATGAACAGGGAAAGGAACAGACCAGGATCACCCTGAGTTTTAAAAACGTTCCCATCCGGCAGGTTTTCACATCTATCGAAGAAAAAGCAGATGTGATCATCATGTATGAGAATACTGACGAGATGAAAAGTACTAAGATCAGCATCAATGCCTCCAATATGAAGGTGTCTGATGTGCTGAACCAGATCCTGAAAAACAAATCACTGGAATGGACCATCAGGGATAATGTGATCCGCCTCGTTCAAAAGAAAAAGGAAACAGGCGTCAATGGCGGTGAAGCCGGTGGTAATGATAGCCATGAAAAAAACAATCTTTTCCAGTTCATCGTTTGTAAGGTGGTTGATTCAACCGGTGCTCCAATTGCCAGCGCCAGCTTTTCCATTCGCGGAACAGACAAGAAAGGTGCGGCAGACAATACCGGGCGTTTCGTATTACCTGATATAAAACTTACAGACGTCCTTATCCTTTCCGCAGTAGGCTATGTTCAACTGTCTGTTCCCGTTTCAGACATGTTGAGCATGCCGCCCGGAACTCCACTTTCACTAAAAAATGGAAAAGTGAAAAGAGGAGCAGGTACAGAATTCACTTTTATTTTATCGCTCCAGGAAAAGGAAATGGAAGAAGTGGTGGTAAGTACAGGTATGTTCGATAGAAAGAAGGAAACCTTTACCGGCGTTACACGCACTTACACAGGCAAGGAAGTTCGACTGGCCAGCAGGCAGAATGTGCTGGAAGCGCTCAACCTGCTGGACCCTTCATTCAGGATCATCCGGGATAATAACCTGGGTTCAGATCCCAACCAGCTTGCAAAAATAGAAATGAGGGGCAGCAGGAGCATGCCGCCCCCTACACCACAGAAATATAGCCAGCAACTGAAACTGCAGTATGAGAAAGATCCCAACCAACCCTTGTTTGTACTGGATGGTTTTGAAACGGACCTCCTCACTGTGATGAACCTGGATGTGAACAGGATCGCCAGTATCACATTGCTGAAAGATGCTGCTTCAACTGCATTATACGGTTCCAGGTCTGCCAATGGTGTAGTAGTGATCCAAACCATCAGACCTGCTCCCGGTGATCTGCGAATCACGTATTCAGCAACCGGCACTGTAGTGATGCCGGACCTTTCAGGCTATAATATGATGAATGCACGTGAGTTGCTGAAATTCCAGGAACTCGCATCCGTTGGCACCGGGGCGCCGGGTCCTTTTAATCAGGATGGATATAACGTGGTACTGCCTAAAGTAAAACATTCATTCAGGGAAAATGCCATCCTCCAGGGAGTGGATGAGAACTGGTTGAAAGTGCCGCTGCAGAACGCAGGCTCAGTGAACCATAATCTCTCCGTCAGTGGTGGCGACTCTTATTTCACTTATGTGGGAGGTCTAAGCAGGAACTCCAATATCGGAGTAATGAAAGGATCAGAGAATTCCAATACCAATGGTTATTTCAACCTCGCTTACAGGAAAGGCAATATCAATGTTTCTAATAATCTAAACATCAACGGACAAAAACAGTATGGAAGTCCCTACGGTTCATTTACGGAATATGTAAAGATCCCGCCCTATTACATGATCAATAACTCAGACCGTTACCTGGAGCAACATAATACTGAATATTATACTTCCGGTGGATTCCCTTTTGCTGCCAGTTTCCGATTCTCAAACCCGCTTTACAATGCAGGTCTCCCGTTCAGGAATACAGTGAAGGGAAATACGATCACCAATAATGTAATGGCCAACTGGGACGTATTCCCGTTCCTGAGATTATCGGGAAGTTTTCAATACCTCAAATCAGAAAGCCAGTCTGATTTTTTTGTGTCTCCACTCAATACAAAATTCGATGAAGTGGAATCGAGCCTGAAAGGATCTTATGATTACAGCAATCTTCATTCTGAATCATATTCGGGCAATTTCACCGTCACCTTCAATAAAGTAGTGGCAGGCAAACATATTTTCAATAGCAACCTGCGAAGCGAATTTCAGCAGGTCACTACAGAAACCAGCAATATTTCAGCAGTGGGTTTTGCCACCACGGCCGAACCGCTGATCTATCTCGCCAATTCATATACGCCTGACAGCAGGCCCGGAGGCACAACCACCAAACAGACTGCGATGAATTTCATTGCCAGTTTGAACTACTCCTATGATCTGAAATATAGCATGGACCTTTCTTACACACTTTCAGGCACCAGTATTTTTGGACTTGATAACCCTTACAAACCTTTTTATGCAATGGGTTTGAAATGGAATCTTCACCGCGAGAATTTCATGCAGCATATCAAATGGGTGAATGAGCTGGCCCTGGCTACCAATTTTGGTGTTACGGGAAATCAGAACGCAGGAAATTTTGGATCGAGAGCTACCTACCTGTTGAATAATACACCAACATTCTTTGGGGAATCAGTTAAGCTGATGAGCGTGGGTAATCCGGATCTCGACTGGACAAAAACATACAATCTCAGCTATAACCTGATCGGTAGGTTCTTCAATAAGCTGTCTTTGACAGCTTCTGGTTTCAGGAATATTACCAATCCGCTGATCATCGTTATGCCTTTACCTCCGTCTGTAGGTATTCCTGACGGCATTCCGCGGAATATCGGAAGGATGACGGAAACCGGTCTGGAACTGGACCTGGATGCAAGACTGGTGAATACGCGTGACTGGACCCTGAACCTCAGTCTTAAATCCCCGGTGTTGTATAAGCGCGAATACAGCGGTCTCGGAAATTCCCTGGAAAAATTCAATGATTCTGCACGAAGCGGAGGATACGCACAACGCTACTATGACGGAGCAAGTCCTGATGATGTCTGGGCCGTTCGCTCCGTTGGTATCGGACAGGCAAGAGGCATGGAAGTATTCCTTGACAAAAATGGGTTGTACACTTTTCTATTCGATAAGAACAATGAGGTGGTGATCGGCAGCAGCCGCCCGGTTACTCAGGGCGATATTGCCGTGAGAGCGCGGTATAAAAGGTTTACACTGGCTGTATTCTGCCGCTACATTGTTCAGGAAATGAAATTCAATGATGCGCTTTACAATAAAGTGGAAAATATCAGCAAGCCGCAAATGGAGTATAACCAGGACAAACGTGCGCTGTACGTCCGCTGGAAGCAGGCGGGAGACGATGCCAGCTTTCTCGGAATTACCAATACTACACTGGGTATGTCGTCTCGCTTTCTGCAAAAGGAAAATTCTTTTACAGTCAATAATATCACTTTCAATTACGATCTCCTGGACCAGTATTCACAGGGGCTGAAAGCGTATATCAGGAAAAAACTTGGTCTGCAAACCTTTGGTTTCTCTGTAACCACCACCAATATTTTCCAGTTCAAATTATCCAACATACAAAGGGAAAGAGGACTTGATTATCCTTTCCAGCGTAGCGTTACCCTGAATGTAAACATGACCTTCTAAAACTGCGTTATGAAAATCAAACCAACCGTTTTTATATATCTGGTGCTGGGACTGTTGTTACTGCACGCCCCTTCCTGTAAGAAATTCCTGCAGGTGCAACCAAGGGATTATATGTTTGAAGAAGAAGCCTTTTCTACTCCCAAAGGTGTGGAATCGGTGCTGAATGGAATATACCAGTCCCTGGCCGATTCCCTTTCCTATGGCAATGCCCTTTCCATGAATGCAACGGAGAATATGGCGCAATACTATTATTCATTCCGCGGGCCATACAGCAATGTATTCAGGGACTTCATTTATGTAGTGCCTGAAGCCAGAACGGCACTGAACAATATCTGGAGCCAGTCTTACCGGACCATCCTCGGCATCAATAATTTTTGTGAGAGGCTGGAAGCGCCTTCCTTCAATGTACTGCCTGCTGCGCAAAAGAATATCATGCTCGGGGAAGCCTATGCTATCAGGGCCTGCCTGCATTTTGACCTTCTTCGTATGTTCGGTCCCGTTTATGTGAAGAATGCAGCCAGCCCCGCCATTCCCTACGTGAAGATCGTTGCCAGGGAAGCGCAACCGGTGCTGCCTGCGAGCGAAGTGATCTCCGCCATCATAAAAGACCTGGAAGCATCACTGGCATTGCTCGAAAATGATCCTGTACGCACGAAAGGACCTGATTGGTCAACAGTTTCAGGAGAAGGGCAGGCCGTTGATTATTTCTCCAATCGCCAGAGAAGGATGAACTACTTTGCCGTGAAAGCCTATACTGCAAGGGTATTGCTGTACGCCGGTAAAAAAACGGAATCATGGAACACTGTACAGTCGATCCTCACTGCACAGGAAACTTTCTTCCCCTGGCCGGCAGAACCTGATTATAGCAAGGATCCTTTACTTAGTAAAGAAACTTTTTTCGGTATCGAGAACAGGAAAATGTACGAGTATGACCGCCGGATGTTCAGTGCCTTATTGAATGATGAGGTGATTGCAACCCCGGCTCCTGCCCGCCTGGCAGAGATTTACAATACTGCTTCAAAAGATCTTCGCCTGAAATACTGGTTCAAGGTTGGTCTTGAAGGAAATAAGACCTACAAGGTGATGGTAAAGTTCAGCAATACTACTGTTACCAATTCCTGGCTCAGGTATTTCCAGCCACTGATCAGGAAATCCGAGCTCTATCTCATTGCTGCGGAAACTGCCCCCACACTGGAACAGGGCTATTTTTACCTGAATACATTAAGAGTAAACAAGGGATTGCCACCTGTAGAATACCATTCCGGAAGTACTTCAGTGGAACTGATGACCAATATCAGGAATGAATACCAGCGTGAGTTCATAGGAGAGGGACAGTTGTTCTTTATGTTCAAAAGACTGAATCTGGGAGAAATCCCTTCCTATACAGGAGAAAGCACTATTGCTATGGATGACTATAAATATGTTCCTCCTGTGCCGGATGATGAATCCTGGTATCGTTGATCCTATGCAAAACCATCACACAAGACTATACGCTTAAATAATTATATATGCCCGGGAAAAAAAGATTTTGTTTACAGATAGCCGTCTGCATTACAGCTGTTCTTTCGCTTGCTGCATGTAAAAAAGTGGAACCTGAAAAATTTTCCGCTAACAACTTTCTCTATTTTATCAATAAGAATTACAGTGAGGCAATACTTACTGTTAACATGAGTGCGATCTATGCAAAGCAACAGGAATATAATTTCCTGATCACCTGGAACCAGACGGATACATTTCGTACCAATATCGATCCAACACTTCAGCTTTATATCCAGGCGGATGGAAGACTGGCCAGCAGAAAGCGTCCTGTTTCACTGGAGATAGAAGGAAATGGAAAGGAGTTCGCAGTTTTTCCTGATCTGGATTCCATCTATATCCCAGCGAATGCAATCGGATATAAACTGGACATAAAACTGGCCAGACCACCAATTTCCGATACCGGCGTTAAAACCCTGACCATAACGCTGAAGAACAACGAAGATTTTAAACCCGAAGAACATGCCTGGAATAAAGTGACCTATGTATTCGGGAATATGGTAAAGCCCCCCAGGTTCTATAGTTCCATTATCGATAAATACGGAGAATTTTCACCAGCAAAGATGTATGCTATGAGAGAGGCAGTTGCAGGAAAGGACAAATCATTCTGGGAAACAGATCCTGATGTGATACTACTGAATACCAGCCTGCAGAATTTAGGTGCAAAGAAGTTTCGTTTCGATCCGTTTACGCTGGATCAACTGTACAACGTCATGGACGTAACATCCTACCTGCAGATCCCTGAGCAGCAGGGGCCGGTGCAGGATGCCTACTGGAGGCTGACGCAAAAAATGATCTCGCTCACAGAAGAGCTTATCGATGAAAGAAGAGCTGCCAACAACCCAATACTGGATGCGTCAGGAAAAGAAATTTTATTTCCCTGATGAACCCCTCCCACTATAATTCAAAAATATCAGCATAATGAGATCATTGTTCTTTTATACAAACCTGCTGCTCTGCTTTGCAGCTGTTCTGATCAGTGGCTGCAAGAAAGATCTGGTGAACAACAATAAAAAACTACCGGAGCATTTTACTGTTGAGCTACCCAAAGAAGAACTGACGCTGATCAGGGGCCTGGAAGGCGCAGACTCTATCAAGGCTAGGATCAAAATACCAGGACAATCATCTGCGCAATTTGATACTGCGGCCTATTCCTTTACCTGGACAAGCCTTTCCAACGGAGACACGCTTAGTTATAAGCCATATCTGATACCCAGTGATTTTGACGGATTGCCCGCTGTTCTGAATTCTGTTTTACTGACAGTGAAAGAAAAGAAAACAGGAATAATGGAAATGGTAACCAGCTCGGTTTCCATCACTACACCAACCCGGGAAGGATGGATGATACTGGGGGAGAAAGCTGGTGCTGCACAACTCGGCATGCTCACCTATACAACCCTGGGCTACAAGAAATTCGTGGACCTGGCAACAGAACTGGGAAAGAATATTTCGCTCAGCGGAAAGCCTGTCTGCATCAACGCTATAGGCAGTGATATCTTTTTCGGCCTGAGCGTACTGCAATGGGTGGGCATCACTACAGACCAGGAGATCAAAGTTTTGCAGAGCATGGACTTTGTGGTGGACCAGAATATTTCCAATTTCCTTACCAATACTTTTCAACCCAGTCCGGCTAACCCTGTAAAACTCGAAAAGACCGGCTATACAAGTTTTGCGGCCAACAAAGGCGATGACCTGTTTTTTTCAAGCTTGTTCTATCTGAAATATATGGGCCTCATGATGACCCAACAATTGAATGTATTGAATGGTCAGCCCTTCCATGTGTCTAAGGTGCATACTTATGTAGGACCAGGTCGCGGGCCTTTTGATTATAGTCGCCTGGTGTATGATCTGGATGAATACAAATTCAGATGGGTGCCTGATGACGGGTTACATGATCTTACGCTTCAAACTCCTTTTGCAATGGACGGATTTCAACCCTATGCCATACAGAACAAAATGAGTGAGCCGGGAGAAGAAAGCCTGATCCTTTCCTTGATGCATAATCCGGTTACACAGCAGAGTTTTATGTTGCAATTTCTGACTAATGGAATAGTGAAAGAAACGAAAGAGATCGCTTATTCCGATGCCGCGGATATCATTGCATCCAGGTTCATCGAGATCGATCATAACACAGGATATATCATTTATGTAAAAGGAAACAAGGTGATGGCTTATGATTACACCATCGGCCAGACCTTCATGCTGCTGGATATGGGTAATGAATCCATCAGCCTGATGAAATTTGAAAAATACAACCAGGGATTCAGCAAAATGCCGGGACGTGTTGAAGTGTATGATGAGTTGTTCAAAAGACTGGTGGTATGTACCTATGATGCAACCAACCCCGATAATAGTGGAAAATTCAAATTATACCAGATCCCATTGGGACATCAGTCGCCCGTGCTTGAATTGGAGGAAGGCGGCTTCCCCAAAATAGTGGACGCATCGTTTGTGCCTATCCATTAGACAGGCAAGTATCACCGAGCACAAAGAACAATTGACAGTGGAGGTAGAACTGCCTTCCGGGGATCTGTTTGCCATAGAAAAACGAAATAGTCGGAGTGCTGCCAGTCGCTCGCGTCCCCGCGAGTGACTTCTATTCCGTCGCCTCCGGCGACACAGTGTTCGCCGGAGGCGAACACATATGAGTCACTCGCGGGGACGCGAGCGACTGGCAGCACTCCGCTTAATTCAATCATTTTTTAATACTGAAACCCATATGAGTAGCATTTTAAAGATCGAAAATCTTTCTCACCGGTATAGTGCAGCCTGGGCTGTCCGGGATATCAATCTCGAAATAGCGCAAACCGGCGTCATTGGCCTGCTGGGATCGAATGGTGCAGGTAAGTCTACCACCATGAATATCATTTGTGGTGTGTTGAACCAAACAGAAGGAAAGGTTTATATCGATGGAAAAGATACAAGAAAGGAGCCTGAAGCTGCGAAAATGAATATCGGATTCCTGCCACAGAGCCCGCCACTGCACAGTGATTTCACTGTGAATGAATATCTCACTTATGCTGCCGGCCTTCGATTGATGGAGAAAAGCAAGATCAAAGGCGCAGTAGAAGAGGCCATGGAGAAAACAGGAATTGCCCATTTCAGTTCCAGGCTGATCAGTAATCTCTCCGGTGGTTACAAACAGCGCGTAGGCATTGCACAGGCGATCATTCATAAGCCCAGGCTGGTGGTGATGGACGAGCCTACCAATGGCCTCGATCCCAACCAGATCATTGAAGCGCGTAAGCTTATCCGTGAGATCGCGCAGGAAAGAACTGTACTCCTGTCTTCCCATATCCTTTCTGAAATACACCTGCTCTGCAGGGAAGTGATCATGATAGAAGCCGGAAGGATCGTGTTTTCGGATACGATGGATGCATTCAACAATTATATCCAGCCAGGTACTATGCTGTTGAAAATGGAAAATCCGCCGCCGCTGGCTGAACTCCTTTCCATCAAAGGTGTGTCCAATGCTGAGTACCTGACGGATAAGCAGGCAAGGCTTTATTTCGATGGCGACCAGGATGTAACGGAAAGGATCATCGAAACCGCCGTGAAGAGCGGATGGAGAGTGCGGGAAGCCAACCTCGACAAAAACCTGCTGGACGACATCTTTAAACAATTATCTACTCAATCCTTATAATTACTGACAGACATGAAAACAATTTTGCGGATATCAAGAGCAGAACTGCGCAACCTGGTCTATTCTCCCGTTGCCTGGTTCCTTGCTGTGGTGTTTATGGTTCAATGTGCCTTTTTTTATAACAGGATCGTATATGCGTGGGCGAGGATGCAGGAGCTGGGTATGAAAACTGCCAAATTCAAAGGATTCGATCTTTCCCTTACCAAATCTATGTTCCTGAATCCGGACGGAATGTTCGTGAATGCAATGAGCAATCTTTATTTATTCATTCCACTGCTTACGATGGGCCTGCTGAGTCGTGAAGTGAATAGCGGTAGTATAAAACTATTGTATTCATCTCCCATCAAAACAAGACAGATAGTATTCGGAAAATACCTGGCCATGATGGTGTTCAACCTGGTGCTGATTGCCATCATTGGTTTCTTTATGGTGTCTGCCGGTTTCAATATCAAGTCTGTGGATTATGGTTTGCTGATTGCGGCATCTATCGGGTTCTATTTGCTGGTGTGTGCGTATGCAGCGATTGGTCTTTTCATGTCGAGCCTCACCAATTACCAGATCGTATCCGCCATAGGAACATTTGTTGTTGTGCTGGTGCTGAGCCGTATCGGAGGGTTATGGCAGAAACATGATTTTGTAAGGGACCTCACTTATTTTCTCTCGATATCCGGAAGGGCAGAGAAAATGTTGAATGGACTGATTACCACCAAGGACCTGTTCTATTTTTTTGCTGTGATCTGTATGTTCCTTGCATTCACTTTGCTGAAATTAAGATCTGTGAGGGAAGTGAAGCCCTGGTATGTGAAAGCTGCCAGGTACTCCGGTATTACTGTAGTAGTGCTTCTTTTGGGATATATTACTTCACGTCCTGCATTGATCGGCTACTGGGATACAACAGCTACACAGGCCAATACCATCCATCCGAGAGTGCAGAAGATTGTGAAAGCGCTTGGCAAGGAGCCGCTGGAAGTAACCCTGTACACAAACCTGATGGGGAAAAATGGATCATTGGGTTTGCCTGAGAACAGGAATAATTACCTGTCTGAGTTATGGGAATATTATGTAAGGTTCAAGCCCGATATCGAATTCAAATATGAATATTACTATGACGCCAAACCTGATCATTACCTGTTCAGGGCTTTCCCAGGAAAGAACATACATGAAATAGCAAAGGAACTGGCGAAATCGATGGACCTGAACCTGAACCGATTCAAAACTCCTGACCAGATGAAGCAGATCCTGGATCTGGAAGATGAAGACTATGGCCTGGTGATGCAGCTGAAGTACAAGGGCAGGACCACTTTCCTGCGAACCTTTGTAGATTATCCCTGGCCCGGCGAAGAGCATGTGGCAGCTGCCCTGGCGAGGCTGCAATTCCCTAAAATGCCTACCATGCTTTTCACTACAGGTAACCTGGAGCGCGACCCGAATATACTGGGCGAGCGTGGCTACTCCATGAGCACAACAGCGAAATTGCAGCGGGTGTCTCTGATCAACAATGGTATCGATATCGATACCATCAACCTGGAAAACAAGGATATTCCTTATGACTCGATGAATATCGCGGCGCTGGTACTGGCCGATCCCAAAACTGAATTGAGTGAAACGGTGAAAAGGAAAATACAGGAATACATCGATAAGGGTGGAAACTTCATGCTTTTGGGCGAGCCGAGAAAAGAAGATATTGTAAATCCTGTATTGAAGCCATTGGGTGTTCAGTTTGAAAAAGGAGTGATGGTGCAGGTATCCAAACACAATGCGCCGGACATGATCATTCCATTTCTTACCAATACTGCTTCTGATCTGGCGGAAGAAGCCATGTTGCTGAAACTGAAAAGTAAAAAAATCGACAGCCTTTACATCAGGTCCGAGACCGTACTTCCCATTACCACGCTGGATAGTTCAGTCTTCACCGTTAGTCCGGTTACGATCGCCATGCCTGATGTGTGGTTGAAAAAAGGTGTATTGGTAAGGGATTCTGTCCCCCCTGTATTTACACCTGCTGAAGGGGATATCAAAAACGGCGCATTCCAAACATCGGTTGAGCTTACACGTAAGATCAACAATAGGGAACAACGGATTTTCGTGTCTGGTGACGCAGATCTGATTAGTAATAAATTCCTGGGAGGTGATTATTTCGGCAGGGCAATCTACAGCTGGCTGGATAATAATGAATACCCGGTTTATGCGCCGAAGCCCCAATATAAGGACAATCTGTTCCTGATCACTCCGGAAACAGCGGACCTGCTGATCACTATCAATACATGGATCATTCCTGCAATCCTGGCTATCATAGGAACAGTTATCATTATCCGAAGAAAAAGAAAATAAGATGCGCCTTCAAACAGACGAACAAACCATCGAAGATCTCAGGATCTTCAGTAAGAAAGATAGTCCGGGTATTTATGATATCTACAATCAAACCCATACCCGTGGCGGGGAAGCTGCATTGCAGGAAATGTTCCGTCATCCTTTGGGAAGCCGGGAGCTCATCAACAAACGCAGTTCGGTGATTGAACAGTTCTCGAGGTCCGGCGCCCGCTTTCCGTATAGCGCTTCCTTATTCGATATGGCGGAGAAATACCTGGTCCATGCAGGAGAACGGGATACACGGTCCCCGAATGGAGTGATATTCGGAGAAAAGGAAATTCAGAACGGCGTAGGTGCAGTAATAGAATTGATCAATGTCACTCATTCTTTTCTCAATTCAAAAGAATTGGAAGCTGTGAAGGATTATGCAGAGGAAAAGAAAGAAATATTGCTGCTGCTGGCTGACCCTGCTTTTGAACCGGTTATGAAAGATCACTCCAAAGGAAAGCTGTCTTACGCTTCTGTAACTGCCTTCGATACTTTGTTCAGGGTTCGTGAGTATGCGAAGATCAAAAAACTGCTGGGGTATATTTTTCGTATCGATGTATACCTTTCCGTTGCGGAGGTGGCCAATAAAAGGGATTTCGTTTTTCCAAAAGCGCTGGAAAAGGGGAATTATGCACTGGAGATAACCGGCCTATATCACCCTGAGCTGAAAAATCCTGTGAGCAATGATATCAGCCTGAATGCTGTTTCTCCTGTGTTGTTTTTGACCGGGGCGAATATGGCAGGTAAATCCACCTTCCTGCGTTCGCTGAGTACAGCAGTGTATATCGCGCATATGGGATTCCCGGTGGCAGCAAGGTCTATGCAATTCCCGGTAATGGATGGTATTTACACCACCATCAATCTTCCGGATAACCTGGGCATTGGTGCGAGCCATTTCTACGCGGAGGTATTGCGTGTAAAGAAGATGGCGGAGGAATTGCATGCGGGCAGGTCATTGTTCGTGATATTCGATGAACTGTTCCGCGGAACCAATGTGAAAGATGCTCATGAAGCAACAGTGGCTGTTACCAATGGATTCTCGCAGAAGGGGAATAGTTTGTTCGTGATCTCTTCCCATATTGTTGAAGCCGGCGAACAGCTGATGCAGAATCCGAAGATCGGGTTTCAATACCTGCCCACGCGCATGAATGGGCATACACCTGAATATACCTACAAATTGGAAAGAGGAATAACCGAAGACAGGCATGGCATGATCATCATCAATAATGAAGGGATCCTGGAAATATTGAAAAATGGAATGAAATCCAGGAAAACGAAACCGCAGGGAGCCAGTCGTTCGCCTCTGGCGAGTGACTGATATTTGTTCGCCTCCGGCGAACACCGCGTTGCCGGGAGGCGAGCCACTGGCGGCACTCTGATATTTAAAATCAACAAAATGAGTTTCAAGATAGATAAACAAACCCTGGAAGAGCTGAACCTGCTGGGCAAATTCAGGCAGGGGTCCGTATATCATTTGTTCAATAAGGTGAAAACAAGAGGTGGTGAGAAACTGCTGGATGATATGTTCCATCATCCATTGAGGGATGAAAAAGCAATCAACAACAGAACAGCCGTTTTCCGTTTTTTCCAGGATCAACATTTCGTTTTTCCATTTGATGTGATGCAAATAAACCTGATGCGTGAATACCTGGATGGGGGAGGGAAGAACAATGAGGCGATGGCACTGATGGATATCATGTACAAGAAATTATTATCCAGTCTTACCCGGGATGAACGATTCAAGAAGATCGTACAGGGCTTACAGGCCACCATCGTTACCTTGAAAAAATGTGCCGTATTTGTAGAAACGATACAAACGAAGAATGGTGTATTTGAAAACAGGGTACAGGCCGTGAGAGCCGTTCTGGGCGGGAAGCAGCTGAATAACCTGCTCAATACAGATATTTACCAGAATCTTCCTTTGAAAAAGATCGCACAGTATGATCACCTGCTTAAGAATGAGCTGGCAAAGGCTTTGCAGGAGGTCCTGGAATTCATTTATGAACTGGATGTGAATATTGCCGTGGGTAATATTGCGGCCGCTCGCGGTTTCACTTATGCGCAGGCCTTGCCTGCGGAGCGGGATATCTTCTCTGCCGCCGATCTCAGGCATCCCTGCCTGGAATCTGCCATCGGGAATGATATCCTTATGAGTGAAGTTAAGAATGTGATCTTCCTTACCGGGGCCAATATGGCGGGTAAATCAACACTGATGAAAAGCATCGGTATCCTGATGTACCTGGCGCACATGGGTTTCCCGGTTGCGGCAAAGGATGCAGCGTTTTCTGTAAGGGAAGGAATGTATACGAGTATCAATGTGGCTGATAATATCGGGCTGGGCTATAGTCATTTTTATGCAGAAGTGGTAAGAGTGAAGCAGGCTGCGGAAGCAGCGGCTTCCGGAAGCAGGTTGTTATTGATGTTCGATGAGCTGTTCAAGGGAACGAATGTAAAAGATGCTTACGATGGAACACTGTCTGTTACCCAGGCTTTTTCCGGGTATACCGATTGTTTGTTCGTGGTGTCTACCCATATCATTGAAGTAGGCGAGGCGCTCCGGGAAAACGATAATATCCGTTTTGCCTATATGCCAACAGTAATGGAGGGATCAAGACCCAGGTACACGTACAGGTTACAGGAAGGGATAACAGAAGACAGGCAGGGAATGATGATCATCAGGAATGAGGGGATCCTGGAATTATTGAAATAGAATAATAGAAAAATTTCTCATTGGTGCAATTACTCCTATGCAGTGGGGCTGACTAAAAAGGGCGGAGAGCTGGCAGTCGCTCGCCTCTGGCGAGTGACTTGTAATTGTTCGCCTCCGGCGAACACTGCGTCGCCTGAGGCGACTAAACCAAACTCACTCGCCGGGAGGCGAGCGAGTTGGTACAGCGAAATGAAATGTAACATCCTTTTTGGTCAGACCCTTTTTTTCTCCCCCTCCCGGATTTTCTGTAATTTTTCCCTCTGATTCGCTACAAACTATTCACAACTCAACTAAATCAACACATATGGGCCTGTTTGACTTCATCAAGAACGAATTTATTGAGGTGATTGAATGGGTAGACGATACCCCGGATACTGTCATATATAAATTCCCCGACAAAGGCAATAAGATCAATAACGGCGCCCAGCTCACCGTGCGCGAGTCCCAGGTGGTGGTGCTGATGAATGAAGGCGAATTCGGTGATGTATACATTCCCGGAAGGCATGAGCTCACCACCAAGAACATGCCCATCATCACTACGCTGAAGTCCTGGAAATATTTATTCGATTCACCTTTCAAGGTTGATATATACTACGTAAGTACCAAACAGTTCACCAACCTGAAATGGGGTACGGCCAACCCGGTGATCGTGAGAGATAAGGAATTCGGTCAGGTGCGCCTGCGTTCTTTTGGTACCTATGCTGTGCGTGTGATCGATCCAAAAAAGTTCATCAAAGAGTTTGCCGGCACCAATCCCTGGATACGTATCGAAGCTGTTAATGAACAACTGAGGAATATCATCGTCAGCAAACTCTCAGAAGGTTTGGCTGAAGCGAATATTTCCATACTGGACCTGGCAGCCAATTTCACAGAAATAGGAGAGAAGCTGAAGCCCGTATTCCAAAAGGAATTCGACGTATGGGGCATCGAGCTCGGACAATTCTATATCGAGAATGTTTCGCTGCCGGAAGAAGTGGAAAAGATGCTGGACAAAACCACGCAGCTCAACATGCTCAGCAATAAGCTGAACCAGTTCAATCAAATGCAGGGTGGTATTGCCATCGAGAACCTTGCCAATAATCCCGGCGCAGCAGGAACTGCAGGTATCGGTGCTGGTGTGGTGCTCACAAATCTGCTACAACAGGCACAGCAACCCAATGCCGGAGGAAACACAACCGGCAATGAAGCCCAGGACAAACAGAAACTCCTCGATCTGCTGAAACAGCTCGGAGAGCTGAAAACCCAGGGCATCATTACAGAAGATGAGTTCAATCAAAAGAAAGCCGAGATACTAGGTAAGCTCTAAGCAACATGGAATTGACATCTACCGAACCCCTGTTACTATTTCCTTGTCCCGGCTGTAATTCGCAGTTGTACTTCAATCCACAGAACCAGCAACTGGTTTGCGAACATTGCGGTACAAAAGTGGACATAGAAAAGTCCACCAACCTGATCAGGGAGAATAGTCTGAAGGAGCAACTGAATGGGGGCACAGATGCAGCTGCCATCACCATCGAGCAGCAGGTGTACAAATGCAACCGTTGCGGTTCACAATCTGTATTCACCACGGAAACCCCCATTTTTGTTTGCAGCTTCTGTAATTATGAAGCGGTGAACCCTGTGGCTTACAAAACGCGTATCATACAACCTTCTGGTATGATACCTTTCATGATAGATCAGCAGCATTCCATTTCGATCTTCAAAACATGGCTGGGCAAAGGATGGTTTGCGCCCGCCGACCTCAAGGAATTTGCCCGGCAGGATGCACTGCACGGGATCTATCTTCCCTTCTGGACCTATGATGCGGAAACGCATAGCCAGTGGAGCGGATACGGCGGACGTTACTACTACGTCACAGAATACTATACGGACGGAAATGGTAAACGGCAGTCCAGGCAGGTGCGTCATACGCAGTGGGTCTATCGTGAAGGAACATACGATCATTTCTTCGATGATATCCTGATCGGCGGCGCCGATGAATTGTCACAGGATGAATATGAAAGCATCTTCCCTTATGATCTGCAGGCGCTGGTGAATTTCGATCCGCGATATATGTCGGGCTGGAAAGCGGATGTGTACGATATCGCAGTACATGATGGATACGATAAGGCCGAAGCCATCATGAGTGAATGGATCCACGAAGCCTGCGCAGACCAATGCCGGATCGATACCTACAAAGGGTTGCAGGTTAATACTGAATATGCTGCTCAGACCTACAAGCATATTCTTCTTCCTCTCTGGATCTGCTCATATGTGTACAAAAAGAAGACCTACCACTTCCTGGTGAACGGTCAAACAGGTAAGATCCACGGGAAAAAACCTGTTTCAGCGTGGAAAGTGACGTTGGTAGTGGTTTTGGCGCTGTTGGTAGTATTTGCAATAATAATGTTGTTCCAAAATAGCTGATCAACTTGTTAATCAATTCAAAGAATCACGCCCGGCTCTGTTCTGAATACCCGGGGACTTTTTCCCGTATGTTTCTTGAAAAAAAGATTGAAGTACTGCGGATAGCTAAAGCCGAGACTATCCCCGATCTCTGTGATATTCCAGTCGCTGTTCTGCAGCAGATCGATGGCTTCATTCACTAATTTTTCTGCGATCAGTTCCGATGTTGATTTGCCGGTTGCTTCCTTGAGGCAATGGTTGAGGTGATTCACATGGGTATGCAGTTTCAGGGCGAAGTCGTTCGGTGTTTTGAGCCGGATGCTGTTCTTTGGTGAATCGATGGGGAACTGGTTATTGAGCAGGTCCATGAATTCGTTCACCAGCCTTTCACTTTTGAGCGGCTTTTGGTGCGGTGATCTGGAGGCTTGTATTTTGAGTGTATTGTAAATGATGAGTTTCAGGATGCTCCGGATGATCTCATGCCTGTAGGCAGAATGCTCTGCAAACTCGCTCTCCATCAGTCTGAACAGGTTTTTGAACTGTTCGTATTGTTCAGGTTCAAGGAAGAGGAAGGAATAAATGCTATGCCGGAACCTTTGCTTGAGCTTGCGCAATTCCCTTTTTAATTCTGCATTCAGGTATAGGTCGTTGAACAAACAAACATATCCATCCTGTTTGCCGGAAAGGTTCTTCCAGCCGAATTCGATTTCGGGATCATTGAAGAAGATGGCCGGCCGGTTGATGGGCACTTCTCCTTTATCTGTTACCAGTACGGCATTGCCACCTGCGATGGAGATCTTATAGTAATCCCTTCTGCTGAAGGGGATGGTAGCCATGCAGTTCTTACGCTGCAATACGTTGAAATGGCTGGCTCTTCCCTGCGATGCCAGCAGGTCTTCCGGAATTTCCCGGTTGGTGCTGGTATAATACTGTATGATCGACTCTCTCTGTACCATACACCAAATTTAATCAATTCAAAGAAAATGGAAATCAACGGACAAGTAGTACCATGCCCCTGGTGTTCACCGGTCCACAGATGGTGATTGCGCGGATGAGGTAGGCATAAGCACCTGCTGGTTGCATTTGTCCATTGAATCTTCCATCCCAGCAGATGGAAGGGTTATTAGTGCTGAACAGTTTTTGTCCCCAGCGGTTGAAGATGGCAAACTCTTCAACTTTGGCATCTCCCCATCTTGCGATACCGAAGCAATCGTTCTTACCATCACCATTAGGCGAAAATGCATTCGGCACAACAAAGCGCGGGATACCTGCCTGAGAAACATTCAGGCGAACAAATGCGCTGGATTCACAGCCGTACTGGTTGGTGCCGATTACCTGGTAATTGGTGGATTCGGAAATTGCTGCAACGGGATTGGCCCGGGTAGGATCATTCAGGCCAGTTGCCGGCAGCCAGGTATAGCTTACACCACCAGTGGCGTTAAGTATTGCTGTAGGCTTGTTGCAGTTGATATCATTGGATTTGCCTGCTTGTATGAAAGGCAGTGGATTTACAGTTACATCGAGGTGGATGGTTGAATCGAAGCCGCAGGTATTGTCCTGTATATGCACGGAATAAGTAGTGTTGATATTGGGACTTGCAACGGGCGAAGCTGTTGAAGGATCATCAATGAAATTGGAGGGTGCCCAGCTGTATTGATCGCCTCCACTGGCGTTCAGGGTAACGGTTTTACCGAGACAGATATACCTGTTGCTGGCAGATGCGGCAAATTCCGGGTAGGGTAGAATGTCAACTTCAACGGAATCCATCTTTTTACAACTATTGATATCAGTTACCTCCACTTTGAATTTCATTTTTTCAAGTCCCACATGAGCATTGGGTTGGTTGCTGTTGATATCGCTTATGCTGGCAGCAGGCGACCAGTTGTAACTAACGCCACCGCTCACACGGAGCGGGAAATTGGCGAAACGGCACACGGTGGTATCCGGCGTTCTGGTGATATTGATCTCTGGGTAGTGATCGATGGTCACTTTGTCCTGCGCAATACAGCCAAGGGCAGTCTTTCCGGTAACGGTATACTCAGTGAGCGCAGCGGGAGCTGCGATGGGTGATTGAATGGTTGCATCGTTGAGGGAGGCAGCAGGCGTCCAACTGTATTCAGCAGCACCGGAGGCGTTGAGTTGAATACTGGCGCCGGGGCAGATGGTGGCGTCGGCGCTGGCAGTCACCACCGGGTTTTCCACATTCACCTTGATCCTGTCTCTTTTGATCAGCACTTCTCCGAAAGAAATATCATCCAGCGCAAAATCATTTCCTGCAAATTGCAGGTTTTGGTTCACAATGGAAATGGTGGCAGTAGTATTGTTGCCTGAATTCCAGGTTGCGTAGAATTGCGTCCAGTCACAGGTTGTGGCCGGTGCGCTGATGAGGTTGCCGAGTGTTAACCCATTAATGGAAAATTGTAAAAGTGCAGGGTTGACATTGGCGGCGCTGGTGATCCAGGTGGAGAAAGCGTAATTGGTATTGGGTGTTACGGCAATGGTTTGTTCCCATACTACCATATTAAGAACGGGAGAACCATTCACTACCATCATATTGCCATTGCCCGAAGTGTGGTCGCCGCATGACTGGAAACCAGTATGCCAGTTGGTGGGATTGTTTCCTATCCAGTACAATCCTTCAGGAAAGCCGTTGGCGGCATAGGTATATTGAGAAGTGAACCCGGTATTACCTGCACTGAAATCACCATTGCCGATTAGGTTGTTACCTATCACTTTTGCGTTGAGATAATAGGTCATATCTGTAACTGGAGTGGCTACAGGATTGAGCGTTCGTGGATTGTCGAGGTCCGTGGACGGGCTCCAGCAGAAATCGATGGCGGGTACTGTTTCAAGCTTGAGACTTGCCCCAATGCAGATGGTGGTGTCTTTGGTGGTGATGAGGTTATCGTCGGTAACGAGGACACGGATTACCTTGGTGATCACTTCGTCGCAGGTGCCGTTGAATGCGGTGAGTGTAATAGTATAGGTACCGAAGGTATTGTAAACATGGCTCACATTCTGACCGGTAGCTGTATTGCCATCGCCAAAATCCCAACGGGCGTTGCTGACGTTGGCGCCAAGAGCTGAAAAGCTGAGTTCATAGGGATTACAGATGTTTTGAGAAAAGCCGAAATCCACTTGTTTATAATACTCAACAAAGAATGTATCTGCCGCTTTGCAGCCAAACATATCGATATCCACCCAATATTTTCCGGGAGCTGATACATCTATTTCCTGTGTAGTGGCGCCTGTGTTCCATAAATATTTTGCATGCGTGGTGGGTGTACCTAAACGAACAGTTCCATTAAGACATAGTGGTAGCAATTTATTGGGACTCTGAACTGGAGCAGGCATCACTACCAGTTGGTGGCAAACGGATGATTGTGTAGGTAGACCATCGTCGATAGTAAGATTGATATTGTAAGTACCGGGTGAATTGTACTTGATGGGAGGCGGAGTTTGTGCTGTTGAACTTTGTTGGCTGGCGTTGGTGCAGCCGGCGAACTGCAGTCTGGTAATAGAGTTGTTGTTGACGTTGGTAACAAAGGCAAAGAGGTCTTCGTTTACCCGGAATAATTTGGAGATGGAGTGGGGGAAGGCAAGGTTACCGAGGTTTCCCAGATCTGTTCCAATTGGCGGTTGGCCGAGGCCGTTTATAAAGTCCATCCGGCTAATGGAAGGATTACTGGTATTACCATTAACAATAAATGCCACCGCTTGATCGCAGTTCCTGATGATGGTGATATCTCTTGGGTGCTTCAACACATTGTTTGGGTTACCCAGGTCTTCTCTTACGGGAGTATTGAGCAGGGAGTTGCCGAAATCGAATCGGACGATGGAAGAATTACTTGTTTGATTATTTCTAAGGTCATCTCCGGAGTCAATCACAAAGAGACGCCAAAAACCATTGTCGTTTATCACATACAGACCCGTTGGAAATGCCGTGAGTCCCACGCTTCCCAGGTCTACGCCGGTAGGTGTATTGTTAAAGCTGCTGGTGAAATCAAATCTCAATAGATGACCATGCCTGTTCATTGTGATGCCATACCAATTGTTCCCATCTTTGAACATATGTAGGTCACTGTTGGGATCGAGACCTCCGAAATTGCCCCAGTCAGTAACGGTGGGAGAGGTATTGGAGAGGTCGGTGCCAAATTCGACTTTGATCATTTTGGGGGTAGAGGCCGGAAGAATGCCGCCTGTGATGATCGCATACCATTTATTTTCATTGAAGATGATCTGAATGCCTTCTGCATTTGGAATGATTGCGCCAAAATCACCCAGATCGATGCTGTTGGGTATATTCAGCAGACTGTTCCCGAAATCATGGGCGGACCAAAGTCCCATTTCCGAAATTCACAGAGAAACCATACCAGTTACCGTTATACTGTGCATAATCCATAAATACAGGCATGTTCAGATTACCTCCGATATTACCGAGATTGGTGCCGATAGGCGCCTGCTTCAGATCAGCTACACAAAAATTCCAGAAATACGTTTGTGCTCCAACGGTGGTGTTGGTAATTGTGAGATTATTGTTTATACAGATGGTGTCCGGAATAGAAAAGGAAGGTGTAACCGTAGGCTGGGCATAGCTTACACTTCCAGCAAAAAACAGGAACAGGCACCAGGCAGGGATTCTATAAGCTGAAAACATGGGCGTTAATGGATGCAAGAATTTTGAGTTTACCGGGGCTGGTATTCGGAAAGATAACAATAAAAAATAAGCCTGTCAATAAATACAAGCCTTTCCCAACATGCAGGGGAAGCCCGGAGCCAGTCCGGCATTGAAACAGTTTTCGCAAAGAATCCGTTTTTCCTCATTGATAAAAGATGTAGCATGAGTACTACAATAAGATAGAAAACAACCTACGTATGATATATATTATTTGACCGTATTTGCTGAATATTCGCAGCATTCAGGCAAGTTTTTTCACCCGTTTGTCTGATGTTGTTTATCTGTTTGAATGCCATCGGCATAAAAACATCTTATATCCTTAAAAAAATATATAAAAGTCCAAAATGACAAAACTCTACCCGTCCAGGCGTCTGTTGCTATTATGGAAGCACAGGCTTCTCTTCATTCCTTTTTTCATCGCGATTTTATTTTCAGGTCAAACTTACGGTCAGGCATATGTGAATTACAGCCGGGTGTTTACCAGCCCAAGTACAGATGCTGTTCAGGGACTGGTTACCGATGAGGCCGGCAACAGTTATATGGTGGCAAATTTCAATTCCGTACCTACTTCATTTACGCCTACCATTCCTGGAACGCCTCCTGCAACTCCGCTTAAGCCAATGCTGATAAAGTTTTCAGCTTCCGGTGGTATTGTGTGGAGCCGCTTTCTGACTACCAGCACCGGGCAATATATTGGCGCCGACAAGATAGCTTATGACAATGGAAAGCTTTATCTGATCAATGGCACCAGTACCCCTGGTCTACCAACAACAGATGGCAGCACCTACAACGGCGGCACTGCCGATGCACTATATGTTGTATTGAATGCCAGTTCCGGTGCGATTGAGACCCTCACCTACCTGGGTGGATCCGGCGAAGATCAAAAAGGTTATGGCATTGTTGCAGAAAACGGATTTGCGTATGTTGTTTATGCTACCAACTCTCCGGATGTACCTGTAACAACCGGGCCAGCGTTCAATGTGCAATATGACCATGTTGTCACCAAGCTCACGTCAAACGGATCTGTGGTTTACAGTACTTATACAGGTAATGCTACTGGTGGAGGAGCTCAATCCGGAGTTGTAAGCCTGGCAGTACACAATGGAACTGTTGCGTTTGGCTGCCTGGTTACAGCGGATAATAATTTCGCCATTACAACCGGTGATCCTTATAATGCTGCTAACGGCGCTGATTGGGGGATCGTTAAGCTCAACGCGGATGGCTCCACTGCATACAGAAGGGTAATCGGGGGAAGTGGCGCTGAAGAGAACAGCTTTAATGTGCTTGTAAATAATGGTGAAGTTTTTATAGCAGGCACCACACCTTCCGCTAACTACTCAACAACAGACGGGACCAGCACTACCGGTTCTGTCAGGTACCATGTGGTTACCAAATTCAATAATGCTGGTGCTACTGTATTTAGTACCGTGGTAGCTGGAGTAGGCGCCAGTGCTACCATCTCACCGATCAAATTCAACAGCGGTTCTGTTTTTGTGCATGGCTCCAATGTAGGAGGCCTTCCTGTTATGAATGTAACAGATGCATCATCAACTGGCGGCAACTATATTGCCCGTTTGAATCCTGCCAGCGGACAACCTTTGTATGCTATCCGGTATGGAGTAGGAGCCAGATCGCTCGCAAGCGTGGGACAGGCATTGGATGTTATCGATGGACGGGCAGTTTGTATGACTTCCACTTTGAACATTACTACCAGTATCACCACAGATGGAACTATCAGAACAAATAATTTTGGTAATTACCTGGCTGTTTTTTCTCCTGAAGGCAAACTTACCTATGGAACGTACAGGCTAACAGGTCAGGGTACGGGTGGACAACAAACATTTCTGGCAGCCTCCAATAACAGGATCTATACTGCCGGTGTTCACAATGCATCTGTATTAAATCATTATCCTCTTACAGAACCCATGCTGGGATCACCGAATGGTGCTGAAGTTCAAATGGTAAGTTTTGTTTAGTGCCCTTCATTGCCAACACAGAATGATATCTCGCCGTTGACCCAGACGATCTGTGGCGGTGGCTTCACACAGGCGCTTACCGGTAATAAAGTAGCGCTGCCCTCTTCAGATATGCCAACACTGATCAGGGGTGGAGTAACTATTCCACAAACTGAGATCTCTGCCAGGTATCAATGGCAGACGGCCACTGCTGCTGCAGGTCCCTGGACAAATATCTCAGGGGCTGCCGGAACTTTAAAGGATTATTCGCCTCCTTCATTGGCTGAAACACGCTACTACCGAAGGATTGTGTTGCCGGCAGCAGGCTGCGGTGAAACGCCTGTCAGTACTTCAGCAGTTGCCGAAGTGGTGGTTGGGGCCAACAATAGCCCGGTTATTACTTCCAGCGCTTACACCACCTGTGTTGGATCTCCTGTTAATATCGAGGCCACTGTTTCCGGAGGCGCTACTCCTTATACTTATTCATGGGATAATGGCATCGGCAGCATAACCAATACTGCTACCGTTACTCCAACTACCCATAGCGTATATACGCTGACAGTTACTGATAATAATGGTTGCGAACAAAAAGGACAGGTGGTAGTGAATGCATATGCAGCCAATGCAGGCCCGGATGCAATTGTTTGCGCGGGCAAGCCAGTTCGTTTAGGTGTTGCACCTCCTGCAGGTGTTGCCGGTATGGTGTATGCCTGGACGCCAGCTACCGATCTGTCTGATGTAACTATCGCTCAGCCATTGGCTAGTCCAACTACGGCTCAGACCTATTCACTGGAAATGACCGTTCCCATTACCGGTGGCGGTACCTGCACCACAACTGATGATGTGAATGTCAGCATAGTTGCTGGTCCTGTTACAGCCAACTTTGCCGGCAATGATGTTGCTGTTTGCAAAGGATCTACAGCAGTTTTAGGAAATGCTGCCGAAGCAGGTTTCTCTTATACATGGAGCCCTGGTAATTACCTGAATGCAACCAATGCCAGCACAGCAACTTATGATCCTGGCTCAGGAGATGCAACGCCTAACCCCATCACTTATACGCTTACTGCTGCCAGTGGCGGCTGTTCATTTACTGATGATGTAACCGTGTATCAGCTCAATGTTGATGCAGGCGATAGCAGGATTTGCGGACCCCGTACTGTTGGTGCTGGTGATCCCATGCCAGCTGTAACCGGTAAAACATTCCTGTGGGAAGTGGTATCCGGTACCGGTACTATTACAGGAGCCACCAATACTGCCACTACCACAGTATCTGAGTCGCTCGGCGGCCCTACTGTTTATCGTGTCACTATGTCTTATCTCGGAACCAGTTGCTTTGATTTGGTAACTGTTCCTGTTTGTGGAGATGCAGCTGCCTGTGCTTTGGACAGCATCGAGGTGATTGCAGATCACAGTTGCCCAAGTACGGCATTCGGCGCAGTTACACTTCGCGCAGCACCATCAAACCTGAATACAAACGACTGGACTTACACCTGGTCTTCTGCTCCTGCGGGAGGGATCTCTTCTACCACAGGGCCCATCATTACCCTTACCGATAATGTCGAGAGGGATGTTACAGTAACTGTTGCTAGTAAAAACAATCCCAATAGCCGCTGTTCAAAAACCATTCGTGTGAATGGAGCCAGCTGGGCATTGCCTACCTTCACTGCACAGGACCATGTAATCTGCGAGGCTACCCCGGTAAATATCGGGCAGGCTGCAGTAGCTGGCTATTCATACTCATGGACAAGTGTGGATCCTTCAGACCGGTACGCTTCCAACCCAACGGTAAGTCCTGCTGTAACTACCAATTATTTGGTTGTAGTGAAGGAGCCAACATCTGGCTGTTCAATGCGTGATACAGCTACCGTAAAAGTTGCTGCCGTGGTAGCTGATCCCGGCGCTGACTGGATAACCTGCAGCAATGCGGTAATTCAGTTGGGCTCACCTGCCCGCCCCAATTATACTTATTCCTGGACTCCGGCTGTTGCGAGTTACCAGGATGGTACTACTAACACATCTGCACAACCGAAAGTGTTGGTAGCTATAACACAGGACTTCACGCTGCGTGCTACAGATACCGAGAGCGGTTGTTTCAAGGATTCAACTGTTCATATCGTAGTGGATGACAATCCTGTACTGACAACCCTGAGAGATACCGCTATCTGTCGCGGTACTTCCGCTGTGATTGGTAACCCAATGAATGGCAATGTTACTTTTGCATGGAGCCCTGCAGCAGGACTGAGCAGCACAACGGTTGCACAGCCAGTCGCAAATCCAACAGCTACACAAACCTATACATTGGTGGTTACCTATTATGATGCTGCCAATGTGCCTGTCTGTACCAAGAGCGGTACAGTAACGGTTACCGTTGGTGGTCCGGAAATCACCATGACTGATGCATCTGTCTGTACTTCTGATGCGCTGTATAACCTGGGCAATAATGCCTCTGTTACAGGTACTATCGATACATATACATGGAGCCCGGAATTATCCGTGTCTAACCCTGCCATTATCAATCCTGCTGTATTGGCCAATCCAACAACATCTGCTCAATACACATTGGTTGTTCGTGATGTGGATGGATGTTATGATACTGCAACAACCATATTAACGGCAACTACCACTCCCCCCAATGCAGGAAGTGCTACCGTTGTTTGTGCAGGAAGCAGTGTAATGTTGGGCGATCCAGGTAATGTTGGAACCTGTACCTGGACCGTTACACCTACTCCGGATGCAGGATCATTCCCTGTAACGACTGGCCCCAGTCCTGTGTTTACGCCTTCTGTGGCTGATGCAGGAGCCAGTGCTTTGGTTGGCCGGGTGTTTACCTTTACCTGTTCACAGGATATAGGAGGATGTATCAATACTTCAACTGTTAATGTAACTGTACGTGCGTTCAGTTTACCTGCGATGCCTGTTCAAACCGTATGTGAAAATGCATCTGCCAACATCGGGGTAACACCTGCTGCTGGCGTGAGCTATAGCTGGAGCCCTGCTACCAATCTTGCAGATCCTTTTGCCGCCACTACACAGGTGAGCAATGTAACCGGTACTTCTTCATATACACTCACTGCGGTACATGAAAATGGATGTGTGGCTACTGCCGACGCTGTTGTTGGTGTTAATCCAACACCTGCCCCAACAGTGTCCATTGCAGATGTTACTACTAAATTCGGAACACCTGCGCCATCCTTCAACCCACAGGTGAATCCGGCTGCAGGCAGTTACACGTATAACTGGACGCCAGCCAACAAAGTGAACGATCCATATATCAACAATGCTATGCCTACAGAAAACAGACTGGGCACTTATACTTATTCCTTGTCTGTAACAGATGGTAATGGTTGTACCTCTACCGCACAGGCCCTCCTGCGCATAGAGAACCTGGATATATTGCCGGTAACGCTTTCTTCGTTTACTGCTACCAGCAAGGATTGCGGCGTTACCCTCAACTGGAAAGTGGAATCAGCTTCCAACTTCTCTCACTTTATTGTTGAAAGAAGCCTGAACGGTGGAAGTTATGTTGCCGTGAAGAAGGTAAACTATGAATTCAATCGTATCTATTATAACTACCAGGATGCAGAAACCGGCAATGGTAACTGGAGCTACAGGCTCAAAATGGTGGATATCGATGGACGATATGAATATAGCAGTATTGTTCGCGCTACTGTGAAATGTACATCTGCAAACAGCAGTCTGAAAATATATCCCAACCCTGCGTCCAGTATCCTGTACATCAACAGCAGTAAACCTGTGAAGTCAGTAGTGGTTTATACCCTAACGGGTAGCCAGGTACTTCGCAAGGATTACGCACAGTCAGCTGCAGGTGTGTTATCATTGCCTGTGAGCAATCTCGTGACCGGTATTTACCTGGTTCAGGTTATTGCCCAGGATGGTACCAGCCAACCGGCAAGACTGGTGAAGGATTAGAAAGACCAGTAGGTTTAAAGAAAACGGTGTCTCTTCTGAGGCGCCGTTTTTTTTCTTTGACCGGGTAAGATAGTTGTACGGATCATCGGCAGATTTGGGTGGTTCAGTGGTGTTTCGATTTACGCCCAGCGGCTTCATGTTAATATTGGGCAACCGGAATCCTCTACAGGAGCAGATTTCTGCCGGTAATTTTATTATCATCAATTCACCAATATGAAAAGAGTAAGTTATCCGTTAAGGAAAACGATGTGCGCCTGCGCAGCAGGGTTTGTGCTGCTCATACTAGCCTGCAGCAATAAAGACAGCGATGAAAGCAACTCCGGCAACAAAGGGTATGTAACAGGCGCTATTACAGACACGCAGGGCAAACCCATTGCAGGCGCTGAAGTAGTGATCGACAATACCATGATCTACAATTCCAACCTGCTTGCCAATTCCGATGCAGCAGGTAAATACAAAGTAAAATTGAACGGCCATTTTACCTGGTCGGCTTCGGCAACTTTCAGTAAAAACTATAATGGAAAAAATTATAAATTCCATTTACAGCCCGATAATAATGACGGCTTTACATCAGATGGCGCCGTGCGCAATTTCTCCTGGAAGCTCACGGGGCAGCGTCCTGAATCGAATACCAGTTTCTATGGCTCCTGGATACAGCTTCAAAGTGAGATCGGTAGCGATATCCTGGCAGAAAATGTAGATTTCATTCTTACGCCTGATGGTCCGCTGGTAGATGGCTCTACCGGGCAGACCATCACCAAAAGAGGCGGCGCCCCGCAAACTTATTCTTATTTCAAATTAATGGATATTCCCCTTGGAAGGTATAAAGTGAAAGCGAGATATCAGGGTAACTATCTGACCCTGAAAAATCTTATCAATAATGAATCCGGAACAGAAATCACATTGAACTTCGAACCTGAGATCGTGTTGACGGGCCTGGTTTGCGATAATTGCGCAGTAATTGAATACAAGAGTTAATGTATTGATTTAATCAAGGAGCTGCCAGCAGCCTGTTCATAACCTGCAACTCGCCGATGATGCCGGGCGCATCTTTATGATTTTTTCCGCGAACTCACTGTTCGGATAATTGAAATGACGTACCGTATAAGTGTGTGCACATTTCACACCAATGTAATCATGATCGCGGAACCGACTCAGTACGGGACGCAATAAACAGATTGCTTTGATCAGGGTATCGAACATTTCCTGATTGCGATGTTTGTGGAATTTCTTTTCATCTTCAATTGCCCGGAGTTTGCGGCGCATTCATCGCAGTTTTCAAATACCTCTTCTTTACATATTTGCATTGAATTTTTGGGTGAGATAATAAATGGGGCAGGGGATGCCTGGGTGGTAAACCCTGTACTGTGCAGTGTTAGCACGTCAGTTGAAAATGTCCATGTTTGATAAAAGATGAAATAAAGAGAAGGTAAGCATTGAAGAACCCTGCAGATGATGGCATAAAAAAACTATAGGGTTGATACCTGCCTGCCTTCTGCAACACTGGCCCTGACAAGGCCCCGCCTTTCGGCGGCCGATTAACAGAAGACAAAAGTAGGCCCAACCCTATAGCAAGACGATATGTAAATGCGCTATGTACTTTTCGTAAAGCAATATACGAATGGAGGAATAGATTTGGATTTGAGATGGGAAGAAAATTGATAAATATTTTAGTAATAACGTGAATGTATAAGTGAAGAGGCGATAAGAAAGATGATGTCTTCCATAAGTATAGCCGATATTGTCGATGCGTACAAACATGCTTCCATGTTCTCCAATACTTGTGTGTAGTTGCAAATAGTTATCTAAACCTTTATTTGTTTCCTTTAATATTTGCAGGGAATCCAATTTGCAGGGAATCCAAAAAAATTGCAGATTTTTTGATCACTGATGTATTCCGCTAACAAAATACTTTTCTTTTAATTGTATGATTATTAGATTGTTATATGCAATTTTGCAAAATTGCTCTTTCCATATAGCAATTTATTTAAGTTTTTGCTCTTTGTAAAGAGCAATTTTGGCTATTTTTGCTCTTTGTAAAGAGCAATATGGAAAAATTATTTGAGAAGTCCTTTAAGAAACTGGACCAGATGACTTACAAATTCAGCCGTCATCTTCTGGACGAGATTGATTTCTCCAGCAGAATGATTGGTATTAAAGGTGCGAGAGGTGCCGGTAAGACTACACTTTTGTTGCAATATGCACATAAACAATTACCATTGGATCATCAGGTTTTATATACAAGCTTAGATGATTTATGGTTTACTGAAAACAATCTGGTAGACCTCGCTGATGAATTTGTGAAGCTAGGCGGCCGTTATCTTTTGCTCGATGAAGTTCACCGATACCCCGGGTGGTCGCAGGAACTAAAGAATATATACGATGACCAGCCTGAACTTTCAGTTGTTTTTACAGGATCTTCCATTATGCACCTGGATAAAGCCAGGGGAGACTTAAGCAGACGCGCGGTGATGTATGAGTTGAGAGGACTTTCTTTTCGGGAGTACCTGGCTCTGACAACAAATGTTTTGCACAAAAAACTGGAATGGGAGACTTTGCTAAAGGAACATGTTGGTGTTGCGCGCAGTATTATTCAAACGGTGAAGCCGCTGGAGCATTTTTCTAATTATCTCAAACATGGTTATTATCCATACTTCCTGGAAAATGTAAACCTGTATCCGCAAAAGCTGGAAGAGACTATTTCTCTCGCACTAAGTGCAGATCTTCCCGCATTACATGATATCACTCCTGCAAGTATTGAAAAGATCCGTCAGCTCTTATATATCATTGCTGAATCAGCTCCATTCAAACCCAATATTTCTAAACTGAGCGAAAGGACGGGAGTATCACGTAATGCCCTGATCAGCTATTTACATCATCTTGAAGATCTTCGAATCATTAACAGTCTTTACAGTTCTGTCACTGGCATAGGAGCTTTACAGAAGCCTGAAAAAATTTTTCTTTATCATCCTAATCTGCAATATGCGCTCTCTTATGCAGAATCCAACATTGGCAATGTAAGGGAAAGTTTTTTTATCAACCAGGTAGAGGCAATAAAACCAGTTACCTATACCACAGAGGGTGATTTTGCTGTAGGTAGGGATATGTTTGAAGTAGGTGGTAAAGACAAACAGCAACAACAGGTTAAAAATTTTAAAAAATCATTTGTGGCGGCAGACGGTATCGAGATCGGGCACGAGCACAAGATTCCACTATGGATGTTTGGTTTACTCTATTAGATCTACGACTAATTGATCAATTGCGCCATCCAAACATTGGCATGGCCGCAATCAATATCGTTCTCTTTAAATTGTAGTACCCGGAATTCATTGGCTTCAAGTAATTCTTTGTATTGATTTGTATCCAATGAGCCATGGTATAGATTTACACCGCCATTCTTCCGGTTGAGGGACAATTGACGCATGTCCTGCTGAAAGAATTCAATTGAAGGGAAGTTTTTCTTTGCAATTTCAAGAATACTGTGGCTGGCATCAACTCCGGTAACCTGTATTCCTCTATTGATAAAGTAGTTCATCATGGCATTCCTGTTCCACAGCCAAGATCGAGCACCGTGGAATTTTCACCGATGATATTAGTCACTTTGTCCAGCCATAGGCGCTCCATCAGGGATTGAGGCCGGTTTGCTGCAAACCAACCCGCAATCAAATTATATCCCTTAAACACATCTTTTCTTTCCTGATCCATAAGATCGAGTGATAATAATGGCGCCTGAGAGGGCGCCATTATCTATGTGCAATCTTGTTTTCTTATTTCTTACTCTTCTTCACATCAAACACCAAATAAGTTTCATCGCCCACAAAAACATATTTCTTCCCTTCCTTCTTCACATACATCTTCATCAATGTATCCTTATTCTTTCCCGATCCTTCCGATACAATAATGGATTTGTCTATTTCATTATATACCCAGCTGGTTTTACCATTCAAAGCACCTCCGGATTCTTTGGCCATCAATTCGAGCAGTGCAATATTACATTTTCCATCCTGCGCAAATTCCATTTTTGAATTCACTATGCCCTTCACCATCTTTTCATAGCCATCTTTGAACTCTTTTGGAGCATTGGGTGCAAGGGAAACCCTGGTAACCGTCCAGGTGCCTACCAGTTCCTCTTTCGTCTGCGCAAAACTTTTCAGAAAAAATACTGACAATAAAATCGAAAACAATACGGCTTTTTTCATATAGGGATAATTATTGTGTACAATATAGACAGATATTCATAATTACATAATCTCCCGGCAAAGATTCTGCCATTAATTTTGCCCAGGCTTTTGAATTATCCGGATTCTATAAATTACAAAGGATGCGTGTAGCGCAGGCAATACCGCAAAACCAGGTTAAGGAAGATGAACTGGCGCAGTTTGATACTGTGTATCACCAGTTCCATCAGGCTGTGTACGCCAATATCAGCAAACTGGTTTGTGAGCCCCATATGGCGGAAGACATCCTCCAGGAAGTTTTTATCAGCCTTTGGGAAAACAGACAGACCGTCAACCTGCAGGATGCAGGCGGATGGCTCTTTGTAGTGAGCTACAATAAATCCATAACCTTCCTGAAAAAGAAAATTCGCGAAACCTCCGTTATACTCCCCGATACAGAATACCTCGCCACCATTTCAGAAGAGCAACCGGTAGACGAAGAATTGTTCCAGCTCCGTCTCTCCATGGTGGAAGAAGCCATCGATCATTTGCCTCCCCGAAAAAGAGAGGTATTCAGGCTTTGCCGTTATGATGGCAAATCATATGATGAAGTGGCGGATATGCTGAACATCTCTGTGGTATCCGTGAAAGATTACCTGAAACAATCCACGCAATTCATCAGGCAGTATATCAGCCGCCACTACAATAATATCGAGATCCCAGGCATGTACTTACTCCTCATATATTTCAGCCAGCAGGGTTGATAACATTTTGGTAATATAAAATGTCATCCCCTTTTTTTCATTGCAGAGTATTTATGGTGAACCACGGTTCCAAATACAATGACAGAACGGTATCAGTCAGCCATCAGCAAGGTTTGGAAAGAAGCATTGAGCACGGAAGAAAAGCTCATTCTCCTGGAGCAGATCACCAGGGATGAAACCAGTTGGAAGGCTTCATTACAACATCAGTTTCAACAGGATGTTCATAACGGAACGCAATACCTGCCGCTGCAAAGATCTGAGCTGATACTGCATCAGCTGCATGAACGTATACGTCTTATGGACGAAACTGCTACTGGTATTGAATCAGGTACGAAAGTTATTCAAATGCAACCCCGGATCATTCGTTGGGCAATGGGTATGGCTGCTGCGATACTGATCATAGCTGTGTTCCTGTGGTATCCTTTTGATAAAAGCAATGGCATCAATAAGCAAACCCTGGCGCTGTATAAACCACAACGTGAATATATGCGTCATATCAATAGAACAGGGAAAGAGGAATTTTTTAGTTTAAGTGATGGATCGAAAGTAAGATTGGGGGCGGGTTCAGAAATAGTATGGATTGAAGGGTTCACAGGTTCCGAAAGGAAAATACAAATGGGAGGTAAGGCCTGGTTCGATGTGGCGAAAGATAGTCGCCGTCCATTTTCTGTAGATGCCGGAAATATCACAACCACAGCATTGGGAACAAAGTTCATGGTGAATACACTACGCAACAGCAAAGTGGCCGTACAATTGTTTGAAGGAAAAGTGAAGATCGAATCTGAGTCTCAGGGATTGAAGACAGTTTACCTGGAGCCAGGGCAACAATGCATAATAGATGCGCATTTGCAGGCGGTGGTAAGTAAGTTGACAGCGGTTACCAATTCAATTGTCGATACTGAAAGTGAACAACAGGAAAAATCCCGTCCTGCCCTTAGAAGAATAAGACCACTCGAGTTTGTACAAACACCATTGGTGGAAGTACTGTCGCAACTCGGTCACAGATACAAAGTGCAATTCAAATATGACCTGTCGGAAATCAGCAATGACCAGGTAACGGGAACTTTCCTGGCTTCCGATTCCCTGAAGGTGACGCTGAAACTGCTGCAATCGATCAATAACCTGTCCTTTAGCCAATATCAGGATACCATTCTCGTCAGCAAACTGAAATAAGTTAACCCGATACAAATGTCTGATCGCGCCTGAACAGGCGCGCGGACCATCACGCTCATGAATAAATATTCTGTATGATAACAAACTTTAGACCTTTACAATGGTGCTGCCTGCTGCTGCTGTTCCTGCTGGGAACCACTGCTGTACAGGCGCAGGCAAAGGCTCAGTTGAATGGTATCGTCACTACTGAATCAGGGGACCCCCTGGACGGTGTGAGCATTACCGTGAGACTCGCCAATGTGAAAGAAAAAGAACTGCAAACCCTCTCCGCAGACGAAAAAGGTGTATTTGTGGTATCCGGGCTGAATCCCGGCAGCAAGTACAGTTTTACATTTTCATATGTGGGCTACCAGGAACAGACCGTGAAGAATTTTGAGATCAAAGCGGGTGTGAACAATTCACTGATCGTTAGAATGAAGGAACTGCCTTCCGGACTGAATGAAGTGGTAGTGATCGGGTACGGGTCCGTAAAGAAGAAAGACCTCACAGGAGCCGTTAGCTCTGTGAAAGGAGGCAAGGTTACCGAAGTGGCTTCAGGTGACATCACCAATGTGTTGCAGGGTCGTGCTGCAGGTGTAATGGTGCAGCAAACTTCCTGGAAACCCGGTTCCATGGCTGAAGTGCGTGTTAGAGGTAATCGTAGCATCAATGGCGATAATGCCCCTTTGTATGTAGTGGATGGCGTTCCGTTTGTAGATGCCATCAATATGATCAGTCCAAACGATATTGAATCGATGGAGATCCTGAAAGATGCCTCGGCTACCGCCATCTACGGAAACCGCGGCGCCAACGGTGTGATCCTGATCACCACAAAAAAAGGAAAAAAAGGAAAATCCATCGTGGAGTATAACGGTTATTATGGGATCCAGAAGAACCAGCCTTTGCCGGAGCTGATGAATTCAGCTGAATTTGTGGAATACTCCCGCGAATCACAGCGAAACTCACTGGGTGGTACATACGATGGAAAACCAAATAAAGAGAATGATTTCAAAAATGAACAACTTGTGGCCACGCCTTACATGCGAGCACAAATGGAGCGTGCATGGGCCAGCGGTACCTACGATCCAACGCAATTGACTACTACCGACTGGCTGGACTATGGCCTGCGCCAGGGCATGATCCAGGACCATCAGTTGAGCATCCGTGGCGGCTCTGACCAAACCAGGTTCCTGCTCTCGGCGGATTACTTCGATAACAAAGGTGTGGTGCTGGACCAGGATTACAAACGATATTCCGTTCGTCTCAATGCCGATCATGATGTGAGGAAGAATTTCCGTATCGGTACTCAGATGTCTTATGCCAACTCCGCCCTCAATGCAGGATGGTCGGACGTTTTCGACGGATATGGGTTGAAGAGTTTCAATCCGCTGGCTTCTCCTTATAATGAAGATGGCACGCTCGCCATGTTCCCTACCAACAATACCAGAACACCCAATCCTGTTACCAACTTCGGAAAAACAAAGCGCCTGAGAAAACAGGACCGCATCCTGGCGAATTTTTATGGAGAAGTGGACATCCTTCGCGATCTCAAATTCCGCTCCAACCTGGCACTTGATTACCGCGCCTTCCAGAGCTTCGATTTCAACAGTGAGAATACTGCCGCCGCAGGTGGACAGGCGCCTTCCTCCGCCATCAACGGATCAGAACGCCGATTTATGTATTCATGGGAAAATATCCTGAGCTATACAAAAGAACTGGATGATCATTCTTTCTATGCCACGCTCGTGCAATCCATACAGCAGGAGAAATCGGAATCCAACAACATCAATGTAAAGGAATTGCCTTATGACGGTCAACTCTATTACAATGTAGGCAGCGCACTTACCATCAATAATGTTGGAAGCAATCTCTCCCAATGGAACCTGGCATCTTTCATGGGAAGATTGAACTATTCCTTTAAAGGAAAATATTTAGCGACTGTCTCTGCCCGTTATGATGGCTCCTCGAGACTGGCGGAAGGACAAAAATGGGTACTCTTCCCTTCAGTAGCGCTCGCCTGGAGGATCAAGAACGAAGACTTTCTCATCAACAACAATACGATTACTGACCTGAAACTCAGGCTGGGATGGGGACGTACCGGTAATTCCGGTATCGATCCCTACAAGACCTGGGGTAAGCTCAATACCATTCGCTACGTATTCGGAGAGAGTTCTGCGCTTGGCTATACACCCAATGAAATGATCAATCCCAATCTTACCTGGGAAACAACAGGTACTTATAACGTGGGCATCGACGTTAGTTTGTTCGATGGCAGGATCAGTGGTAGTATCGAAGGTTATGTACAAAATACTTATGACCTGCTGCTGAACAGGCCATTGCCGATGGTGTCTGGCTTCCCTTCCATCCTCAGTAATGTGGGCAAGACCCGTAATACCGGTATCGAGTTCACGCTAAACACCATCAATATGCGCAAACGCGATTTTGAATGGCGTTCGGACTGGATCTTCGCGCTCAATAAACAGGAAATTGTTGAATTGTACAATGGAAAAAAGGACGATGTTGGCGCCTACTGGTTCATCGGTAAACCCGTGAATGTTTATTATGATCTCGGGTTCAATGGCATCTGGCAGGATACAGAAGCAGACAAAGCTGAAATGGAGTTGTTCAACAAGAATGGGTCTACGTTCAAGCCCGGCGATATCCGTCCACTCGATCGCAACGGCGACAAAAAGATAGATGCCGGCGACCGCTACACCATCGGTCAGCGCGATCCCAAATGGACTGCCAGCTGGGCCAATAATTTCCGCTACAAAAATTTCGATCTCGGTGTTTTCTTCGTAGGCATGTTCGGGCAGACCATCAACCACAATATGGATATGCGTTTCGATGGCCGCTACAATCAGCCTAAACTGGATTACTGGACGCCCGTGAATCCCGGTACAAAATATCCACGTCCGCTATTGGGCACTGCCAGCGTGAATTACCTGAGCACACTCAATTATTACAGCGGCTCCTTCGTTCGCGTGAAGAATATTTCACTGGGCTACACGCTGCCTGCACATATCACCCAAAAAGCTTTCTTCGAGAAGTTTCGTGTATATGCAAGCGTGCAGAACCCCTTCCTCATTACCAATTTCCCCGGCACGGACCCTGAAGGCGCTACCGGCTTCGACGAGCCCAGTGTAATTACCGGATTGATTGGTGTAAACATTTCCTTTTAACTGAAAGTATAAAAGTTAAGAAGTATGAAAAAGATGATTGGTGTTGTGCTGGCATCCTCCATGTTGATGGGCACAGCCTGTAAAAAATACCTGGCCGAAGAGGTTGTTAGCAGTGTGAGCTACCAGCTCTATACCACCGAGAAAGGGATCGAGGGCGCACTGGTATCGGCCTACAATACGCTCCGGCAGGGCGTTACCAGCGAAAGAAAACTGACGCTCTCCGATGCAGGAACAGATCTCTTTACACTCGGTTCCGACGGTAACGCTGCCTTCAACCAGTACCTGGCAACATTGAGCTCGCTTGATGGCAAGCTCACTGATTTCTGGGATTATCATTACAAGGGTATCTCCGAGTGCAATGTGATCATGGCATACCTCCCTGAAGTTCCCATTGCAGATGCAAGAAAAACAGTGATCGAGGGCGAAGCGAAATTCCTTCGCGCTTTATATTATTTCGATCTTGTACAACAATACGGAAATATTCCATTAGTGCTGGAATCATTCGATAAAGTGAAAACGGATTTCAAGCGTGCTCCGGTGAAAGATGTGTACGAAGCCATCATCGCCGATCTGAAATTTGCATTTGAAAACCTTCCGGCAACAGCCGCTGCACAAGGCCGCTGTACTAAGGCCGCGGCCGCCCACCTGTTATCGAAAGTGTATCTCACAAGAGGCAGCGCTGTTTCTGCGGAGCAACGTGCTATCCGCGGAACGCAGGCTTCAGATCTGGACAACGCAATTACATATGCAGGAAAGATCGTAAACAAAGAGTTGGGAACTTTTTCTCTTGTAGCGGATTTCGCAAAATTATGGGATATCAATAACCAGGTGAACAGCGAAGTGATCTTTGCCGTTCAGTTCACTACAACGCAATTGAACAATGGAAGCGGTAACCAGCAACACCTCTACCATGTTCCGCAATACGATGCCATCAATACCAGGATCCTGGCACGTTCTGTTGAATATGGCAGGCCGTACAGAAGGGTGCGGCCAACTCCATTTGTGTATGACGGATTGTTCGGCGCAACAAGAAAGTATGACTCAAGGTTTGTGAAGTCATTCGTATGGGGATATATCGCCAATAAATCAGCCAACGGTATCGTAACCACGGCAGGTAATACCATCAATGTGGCAGCAGGGGATACTGCTTTGTATTTCTCGCCCATCAATTACGCCACTCCGACTCCGCTCGCCGATGCTGTGCAGGAGCATAAACGTTTTGCACTTTTCTATCCGCAGAACACCTATGCGCCAGTGACAATGAACAATATCTTCCCCGGCCTTCGTAAATGGCTGGACCCTACCAGGCCAACTACCAATGAAACCAATGGAAGCCGCGACTGGGTGATCTTCCGCTATGCAGAAACCCTGTTGATCCTCGCAGAAGCCTATGGCAGAAAAGGGGAATTCGATAAAGCCGTTCCTCTGATCAACGAGGTGCGTGAGCGCGCTGCGTACAAGGAAAATGAAGCCAAGACCATCCAGTACTGGACTTTTGAAGGCGGCACTTATGCAGACCGGACCAAATCAACGGTGGCGGATATGCGCATCACTGAATCTGATATCAATGCCAATTTCGTGGACTTCATGCTGGATGAACGCGGCCGTGAATTGCTGGGTGAGCTGAACCGCTGGGAAGACCTCGTCCGTTGTGAAAAACTGAAGGAGCGTGTGGAGAAATACAATCCAGATGCGCAGAATATCAGGGACTATCACCATTTGCGTCCCATTCCCCAAACACATATCGACAGGCTGGACCCGCGTGGTCCGATCGAAGAAGAACAAAATATCGGCTACTATTAATCTATAAACTGGACCTATATGCGAAAGATACTGTCTTCCTTTTCATTTTTTATATTACTCGCAGTGGCAGCGGTGGCACAACAGCCCACCGCCCGCTTCCGCGAGATCCAGGAATCATTCAGGAATACCAATAATTCCATTGTTATGATTGCCGCGCATCGGGGCGCGCACCTGGAGGATCCTGAGAATTCTCTGGCAGCTTTTCAAAAGGCCATCGATATGGGGATCGATATCATCGAGTTGGATGTTCGTTGTACCAAAGATGGCGTGCTGGTTTGCATGCATGATAAAACTGTAGACCGCACCACTAACGGTAAAGGCAATGTGAAAGACTTCACTTTCGGGGAGATCCGCAAGCTCAAGCTGAAACACAATAGCCAGCTTACGGAAGAGATCATCCCCACACTCGAAGAAGCCCTGAACCTCACCAAAGGTAAGATCATGGTTGACCTGGATATCAAAAGTGCCGGGTGCATCGATGGTATCATGGAAATGGTGAACAAGACCAATACCGCAGATCAATGTCTCTTTTTTGTTGGAGAAGCAGAACATGTAAAAATGATCAAGGATAAAAATCCTGCCTTCATGACCCTGCTGCGTACCAACAGTGCAAAGGAAGTGACGGATGCAATTAAAGTGGTGAAGTCCGAAGCGATTCACATCGATGAATCACACAATAGCGCAGATGTGATCAAAAAGATCAAAGCCAATGGCGCAAGAGTATGGCACAATGCGTTGGGTGATGTTGACAAAGCCGTGAAGGCTGGTAACACCACTGCATTTGAACGTGCCGTGAGTACCGGCACGAATATCATTCAGACAGATTATCCTGCTTTACTGAAGCAGTTCCTGATCGAAAAGAAAATGTATTATTAACCCCTGGGTAACCAGCTTGATAAAGAAACTCCGGCCTGAACGCCGGAGTTTTTCTGTTATCCTGCTGTGGGAATGGCCATGGAAATAAGAAGTACTGGGATGGTATGATTTAGTTTATATTTTCTTTGTGTGATTGTGTAGATGCCATATCGCTCCAGGCGGGTGTTGGCGATCTTGTCGCCCAGTCCAGGACCAATGGCGGATAAAGAAACCTGGTCTGGGGTCGTAACTATGTTTTGAAATATCGCTGAGTCCTTCTGGCGTAAGTATGTTATCCATTGACAGCCAAATAAGCAACTTCCTGCCATAATCCGAAACCGAATGAGTAACTGCGTTCTATTTTAATACAGGTGAGCCATTTATTGTTGACATAGGGCTGTCACTCTGCACGCTTTTCTTTGTACATAAAATATACCGGCTATGGAAAAAACTGACCTCAGTAAAAAGTACAAACAGTATTATTCCGCTAAAGCAAGCCCCGAACTGGTAAATATTGAAGCCGCCCGGTTCCTGAGCATTACCGGTAAAGGTGATCCGTCTGGACCTGCGTTTGCAGATTCCATTCAGGCGCTCTACTCGGCAGCCTATGGGATCAAATTCTTTTACAAGGAACAAGGGAAAGATTTTGTAGTGGCGAAACTGGAAGGTCTTTGGAAATTCGATGCAGCTAACTACAAAGATGTGAGTATGTCCGATGCGCCTAAATTGATCCCTCGTTCTGAATGGGAATACCGTCTGCTGATCCGTCTGCCTGATTTCGTGGGCAAAGAGGTGGTAGTTAAAGCTCTGCCAGAGATCGCGGCGAAAAAGAACATTGCGCGTGCAACAGATGTGGAATGGTTTGAAATGAACGAAGGGAAGTCTGTGCAGATGCTGCATGTGGGACCTTTCTCCACCGAGCCAGAGTCATTGCAGAAGATCGCTGATTTCTGTTTGGAGAAAGGATTACAACAGAACGGGCTCCATCATGAGATCTATCTTTCGGATTTCCGGAAAACGGCGGAGGCAAAACTCAAAACCATTTTGCGGGAGCCGGTGAAATAAGATGGGCTTTTGGTTTGTCACTATAATTATGAAAAAGGAGACATTTGTTGTTTGACATAAAACCTCATACCTTTACTAATCTAAAGTAAGCTGTGAACAAAAAGTTAGCAGCATCCTTTAGGTTAGTAAAATTAGAAACATGAAAAACAGCAACGGAAAAATAAGGCTCTCCGCACCTGAATGTAATTCAGCTTTGTCTGCCGTGGGCGACGCATTGTATGTGATCGGAGGGAAGTGGAAGCTGCGCATCATCATTGCCCTGTCCGAAGGCAACAAACGTTTCAATGATCTGCAGCGCAGGGTGGAAGGCATCTCTGCAAGAGTACTGAGCAATGAATTGAAGGACCTTGAAATGAATGGTTTCGTGAAGCGTGTGGTGAATTCAAAAGCAAAACCAGTTGTAGTTCAATATGAGCTCACAGATTATTCCGATACACTTGAAGAAGTACTGCATGCGCTGCATAACTGGGGCCGGCAACACCGGGAGAATATCATGCAGCGCAGCAGGAAAATGAAACTGGTGGAAGCTTAATTCTTTTTGTCGAGCGAAAGGATGATGCCACCGCCATTGCCACTTTGTACCTGTGGCAATTGTCCATCCCATTTCTGAATTTTCAAATACTCGATATAAGTACTGTTGAGAGAAACCTGTTTTCTCCTGATCGCTTCTGCTTCACCGGAAGCGGAAATCACTTGTGCAGCGCTGTCGGCCCTGGCCTGTGCAATCTTTCTGTCTCCTTCTGCAATAGCTACCAGTCGCTGGTTTTCGGCTACCTGCACTTCCTGGATCGCCTTCGTTTTTGCTTCGATGGATTGTTGAAGCGCTTCAGGAGGAATGATATTCGTTCTGAGTTGAGAGATGGTAAACCATTTGGCCACACGTTTATTGGCTTCGTTCACAATATCTGCTTCAAATTTTTCACGCTCATTGAAGATATCATCTACTGCCCATTTGTTGGCCACATCGTTCACTGTGCCTACGATAGCGGTCTGCAGCCATTGTTGTTCGATGCTCTTGATATCAAGACGCAGGTTCTGGAACATATCGCCCACATCGCCGGGTTTCAGTGAATAGTTGAAACTTGGTTTAATGGTAGCGGAGAATCCTCCCTTGGTGATCACCTGTTGTTCAGGATAATCGATATGCTGCTGAAAGGTGGGGAACTCGTAGAGCTTACTGATCCAGGTATTGTAGATCACCCAGCCGGTCTTGTATTCGAATTTGCTCACACCGCGATCATCACCCGTTAGATTCACTTTGATGCCAACATGACCCGCATCCACCCGTTCCATATTGAAGGGTTGTATTGAGGCGATGATGAAGCCGGCAATCAAAATAAATATGCCGAACCAGAATTTGGAAGATGACATGGCGCGGCCGCCTGCGCGGATCGCCGACCAGTTGGATTTGAAATAAAGGAATACGATCAGCAGGGTGCCGACAACAAATAATGCTGTGATCATTTTCTGATAAGTTTTTTAATGAGAGGGGTTATAAGGAACCAGATCAATGCAACCTGAATCACGATCGCCAGCACCAACAGCATTGTTGAGCTTTGGCGGTTGATCAGGTATTCTACATTCAATGTAGAAAGGGCAATGAACAATAAGATCCTAAGCAGGGTAATCATAAGAATACCCAGTCTCAGTCCACCAATGATCCACAAGTGAGATTGATAACGGTGCCGGTTATTGCGCTTGCCTGGTCCGAAGCCATGAACAATGCTGCATTGGCCACTTCTTCCAGCGTTGGTAATCTTTTGAGTAATGTATTTGCCTGAGCATGTTGTTCCAGCATATCTGCAATACTGATCCCCGCGCCGCCGGCCGCTTTGGCAAACACTTCGTTGCTGTGCGATCCTTGTGCAGCCGCTTCCGGCATCGCATCCGGTCTGAGGCAAACAGAGCGGATCCCGTAAGCTCCCAGCTCTCCCGCAAAATGACGGTTCAATGCCTCGATCCCTGAACAGGCCAGGCCATATCCCATGAAACCTGTACCCGGTAATTTGGAACCCGGTGTGGAAATGCTAAGCAGCACACCGCCTTTTTGTGCGATCATGAATTTTGCTGCGGCCCGCGCTGTGATGAAATTGGCGCGGATATAAGTAGTTACAGGAAACATGAAATCCTCCAGGCTGAGCTCGGGAAATGAAACACCCTGTATATGAAATGTACCGGTAACGTTCACTGAAATATCGATGCGACCAGTTTCTTTTACAACTTCTGCAACATGTTTCTGCACGGCAGCTTCATCCTGCACGTCCAATGAATCTGTATGAATGCGTCCGGGATCATTACCGATTCCGGCGGCTACCTCTTCCAGCTTGGCTTTGTCCCTGGCCACTAAAAAAATATTTGCGCCGGCTTTGTAAAATGTGCGGGCAATAGCGCTGCCGATGGCGCCGGACCCTCCGTAAATGATGGCGGTTTTATTCGACAAAATCATAATCAGTGTTTTAGCTTTCCAAACTTACCTTTGCCGGCCCAATTTTCCCGGGTGTTCCTGCGTCAAAAAAAGGGTAAATTTTCCTCGGAAAAATTTCAATAGTCGTGGCTTGTTTATAAATATTTTAATAACTTCTTGGAATTATTTAAGAAGTTAGCTATTTTAACAGTCCATTTACACTCACTAAAACTGACGCCCGTGACGGAAAAGCAGCAGATGTATAAGCAGAGCCTGATCAAATACCTGTACTTCAAGAAGGAATTGTCCTGTGCGGACCTGAGTTCATTCACAGAAAAAAGCCTGCCCTACACTGCCAAAGCTTTGTCGGAACTGATGGAGGATGGAGTGGTGGTGGAATCGGGCCATGCCCATTCTACCGGTGGCCGCAGACCGCAGATGTATTCGCTGAAGCCGGATATAATGTACGTGGTAACAGTGGCAATGGACCAGTTCATCACACACGTTGGTATACTGAATATGCACAACCAGTATGTGGGAGAGGTGGAGAAACTGGAACTGGACCTGAGCAATCAGAATGATCCTTTGGAACAGCTTGGGCAATTCCTGGACGGGTTCATTGCCCGCTCCGGTATCCCCAAAGAAAAGATCGCAGGTATCGGCATTGGAATGCCCGGCTTTGTGGATGCGAACAAGGGTATCAATTATACTTTTTTACAGACAGGTAGTGGCAGTATTGTGAGTCATATTGAAAAAGTGACGGGACTGCCTGTGCTGATCGATAACGACAGCAGCCTTATAGCGCTGGCAGAGCTTCGCCTGGGAGCTGCACGAGAAAAGAAAAATGCAATGGTAGTGAATATCGGCTGGGGTATCGGATTGGGGCTGATCCTGGATGGCGGTCTCTTCCGTGGCGCCAACGGTTTTGCCGGTGAGTTCAGTCATATTCCATTATTCACAAACGACAAAATCTGTAATTGTGGAAAGATGGGATGCCTTGAAACGGAAACCTCACTGTTAGTAATAGCCGAAAAAGCGATAGCCGGACTGAAGAGCGGAAGAACATCATCCATGAAGAATCTTAGTCTTGAACAAGTGGAAGAAACTTTCAGAACCATTATGGATGCGGCCAACAAAGGCGATAAATACGCAGTGGAACTGATCTCGCAGGCGGCTTATAATATTGGCCGTGGTGTGGCCATCCTGATCCATGTGTTGAATCCCGAGCAGATCGTATTGAGCGGGAGAGGGGCATTGGCAGGAAGGATCTGGCTGGCGCCAATTCAGCAGGCATTGAATGAACATTGTATTCCAAGGATCGCAGAAAATATCGAGATCATAATCTCTCAACTGGGGTATGAGGCCGAACGTCTGGGAGGCGCTGCCCTGGTGATGGAACATTTTGATAGTATCAGGCCGCACAGAAGAACTCATAAACTGATGCCTGCCTGATCCGGAAAAGCTCCGTGCAATGCCTTTACGCAGGAAGGCTGCACGATTTATTAACCAAACAATACACCACTGCATGAGACAAATGCTATGCCGCCTTGTGCTTTGTGTCATCTTCGGCACATTGAGCTGCTTAACAGCCACAGCGCAAGAGAAAAAAACGGTTACCGGCTCAGTGAAAGATGCGTCCGGCAACCCGGTAGCTTCCGCCACCATCGCAGAGAAAGGAACCACCAATCAAACAGCTTCAGACAACCAGGGTGCATTCCGCATCCAGGTGGCCAGCGGGGCAACCATCGTGATCAGCGCCGTGGGATTCGGCACACAGGAACTGGCCGTTACTGACGGTCCCATCAATGTAACCCTTCAGACAGCAGCCGCAGGCCTGGATGAAGTGGTAGTAACGGCCCTGGGTATACGCCGCCAGAAAAAATCTTTGGGCTACGCCATGCAGGAAGTGAAGGGCACTGCCCTTGCCGAAGCCCGTGAAGCCAATGTCACCAACGCTTTGAGCGGCCGGGTGGCCGGATTGCAGATCATCCGTTCCGGTAACGGGCCAGGCGGTTCGTCCAAGATCGTTCTTCGCGGCAACACCTCCTTTAAAGGGACCAACCAGCCCCTGATTGTGGTAGATGGTATTCCGGTTGACAATTTCACCGGCGTGGAGAATAACGACTACTGGAACCCGCAAATGGATATGGGTAATGGTCTGTCAGACATCAACGCGGACGATATCGAAAGTATGTCGGTACTCAAAGGACCTGCCGCCTCTGCCCTCTACGGAAGCCGCGCCGGTAACGGTGTGATCCTCGTGACCACCAAATCCGGTAGAAAACAGAGCGGTCTCGGTATCTCCGTAGGTTCTACCATTGGCCTGGAAAGCATCTTCACTTCTCCCAAATTGCAAAACAGTTTTGCGCAGGGCGATAATGGGATCTACCAGCCACAGGGATCCACCGGCTGGGGGCCAAAGATCACCGGACAGGAAGTGACCAACTGGGAGGGCAACAAGGAAACCCTACGAGCATATGATAACCTGGATGCATTCTTTGGTACAGGCGTCAGCAATAATGAGAACATCTCCTTCCAGCAGCAATACAAGAATATAGGTATCTACTCTTCGCTGAATTATTTCAACGACAAGAGCATGCTGCCGGGCGCAAAGCTGACCCGCACTAACTTCACATTGCGGGCTACTTCTAAATTCGGAAAAGAAGAGCGCTGGTCTACCGATGCAAAAGTGCAGTACTCCAATGCACAGGCAAGGAACAGGCCACAGTCCGGCATCAATGCCAACAACTATGCATCCGTAATGTACATGCTGCCTGTGTCTATGGACATTACCGGCTTCAAACAGGATGTTCTTCCCAACCGGAAAATGCGCTGGTACCGCACGGAAGATAAATCCGTGAACCCGTACTGGAACGTGCGTAACCGCACCAATGACGATAAGCGTGACCGCTGGATCGTGAACGGCTCATTGAAATATGAATTCACCAACTGGCTGAATGCTGAAGTGAAAGCTGGTGGCGATATGTATACCACCAACCAGGAAACCAGGGTGTATGCAGGAAGCCCCATCGTTACCAACGGAAGTTACAGCACCAACAAACAGACTTACAAAGAATTCAACTACAGCACACTCATCACTGCCAGAAAAGATAATCTCTTTGGCAAGTTGGGTGGCAGCGCCACTGTAGGTGGTAACCTGATGGACCAGAAATGGGCGCAGGTGGGTATCGAAACAGGTGAACTGCTGGTGCCGGATCTTTTCATGGCCAGCAACGGTAAAGGCAATCCAACGCTTCTCGACAAGGTAAAAGACAAAAAGATCAACTCCGTGTATGGATCGATTGGACTGAACTGGGATAACTACCTCTTCCTCGAAGGAACTTTCAGGAACGACTGGACTTCCACGCTGCATCCTGATAACCGTTCATATTTCTATCCCTCCGTCAGCCTTTCTTATATTTTCACCGAACATTTCAATACACCAGCCTGGCTTACGTATGGTAAGATCCGCGGATCGGTGTCCAGTGTAGGTAATGATATGGCGCCCTATCAGCTCTTCAACACTTACGAGCTTGGGCGCGATCCAAATAACAATCCCATCACCAAACGCAATAAGATCCTCTTTGATTCAACAGTAGTGAATGAGCTGATCACTTCAACGGAAGTAGGCGCAGAACTGCGTTTCTTCGACAACAGGTTCGGTATCGATTTCTCTTATTACAATACCGTAGCCAAGAATCAACTGATCGATCTTCCGATGGACCCCGGTTCTGGTTATGAAAAAAGAAGGATCAATGCAGGTAAGATCAAAAACACTGGTTTTGAGATCAGCGCTGATGCAAGGGTCCTGAGCAGTGGCAGCGGGTTGAACTGGAATATCCAGGCCAACTTCTCTACCAACCGGAATAAAGTGATAGATGTTTACCCAAGGGAGAATGTAACAAGGTATGATCTTGCCACCTATGACGCTGTAAGTGTCCAGGCTGTAGCGGGTGCACTGTACGGTGAGATCTACGGAAGCACTTTCCTCAGGGTTTCAGATCCAAAGAGCGCTGATTTTGGCAAACTGATCCTCGATGCTAACGGCAACCCGCAACGAGGCGAACAGAATGTACGCCTCGGCAACCAGCAACCTACTGCGCTGATTGGTATCACCAACGGATTTTCTTACAAGAATTTCAATCTCTCTTTCCTGTTCGATGCAAGGCTCGGCGGCAAAGTTTTCTCCGCTACCAATGCCCTGCTCCAGAGAAACGGCTCTGCCGAAGTTACTGTAATGAATGGCGACAGGGCTGAGTTTGTGGCAGACGGTGTTGTAACTGATGGAAGCGGAGGCTATACGAAGAACACCAAAGCAACTACTCCGCAACGTTACTGGACGGCCATAGGAATCGGCAACCTCGGCATCACAGAAGCCAATCTATATGATGCATCGAGTATCCGTATCCGTAATATTCAGCTAAGCTACGACCTGCCTAAGAAGATCCTGGGAAGAACACCCATTCAACGTGCAAAAGTGGGGGTGAGCTGCAATAACGTGTGGTTGATCAGCAGCCATCTGCGTGGCCAGGACCCTGAAGCCGTGTTTGCTACCGGCAACAATGCAAATGGATTCGAATCCTTCTCGCCGCCTACCACCAGGAGCATCCTGTTTAATCTTAGCTTAAGTTTTTAACACTGAAACCGAATTACAATGAAAAAGCTACATATAACCTCAGGAATATTGTTGTCGGCAGTACTGATGGCCTCCTCCTGCAAGAAGTTCGATGATATGCTCACTAATCCCAGGGAAGCGAATGTGGACCAGGTGGAAGTAGAGTTCTTTCTGAACAATGCCATCGTGGACGCACAAATGGACCCGCATATTGCAGAACGTATTTTTGTCTTGTACTGGAAAAATGCAGCCAGGCATCAACTCGGCTCTACTTTGACCATTGGCGCCGATAACGACGACTGGAACCGTGATTATTTCACCTATATCTCAGGGTGGCTCAATGCCGCCAATACTGCCATCCAGATTGCCGATGAAAAAAAGGCAAAGGGAACTGCCTGGCCTTACAATGAAAACCTGAAACAGGTGGCCCGCATCTGGCGCGCTTACCTCATGAGCGAAATGGCTGACAACTTCGGCCCCATTCCCGTGAACGGTTTCCAGGGGACCAACCCTGAGTTTGCCGATGTGAAAACAGTTTATTACCATATCCTCGACGAATTGAAAGATGCCGGCGCCAAACTGGATGGTGCAGCAACAGAAGCGCCGGAAGCAAAATATGATGCTGCTTACGGTTGGAAGTATGCGAAATGGAAGAAATACGCAGTATCAATGCGTATGAGACTGGCTATGCGACTGTCTGAAGTGGATGTACAGAAAGCAAGGACCGAGTTTGAAGCAGCCGCAAAAGAAACAGCCATCACCACCATGGATGATGTTTTCCAGGTGCAGGAGAAAGCAGATGGCTACAATGCGCTCAATGGTGTGATGAGCCGTGAATGGAACTCCCAGATCATGGGCGCCACTGTGGAAAACATTTTCGCAGGACTGGGCGGCGTTGCTACAACTGACTTGCTACCCGCAAGCTTCCATAGCTATATCAGGACGAATAATGATGCAGGTCTCAAACTCACTGATCATTTTTCCACAAAAACCAATGAGCCCCTGGCCGGCTACTTCCAGGATGGTATTCCCGCAACACTCGATCCCAGGGCCATGAAAGCATTCCCGCTGGCAGGTGATTTCGATAACCTGGACTTCTGCCGTTATGGAGACTGGTCAATCACAGTACGCAACCTCGTGAACGACAATGGAGCGGTGGTTCGCTCGCTGGATGGTAAATTCACCTGGAATGGCTGGCAGAGCGGCGACTGGGGTGTATATGGTTCCAGGAACCAGTTGCGTACATATCCGGGAGCCAATCCAAGACTGGCGCTGAAATTCAGGAACAGCACCAATAAGAGGATCTTCTTCGCGCCCTGGGAAACATATTTCCTGCTGGCAGAAGCGGCGCTCAGAGGCTGGGATGTTCCCACCACTGCAAAAGCAGCTTATGAAACAGGCGTGAAGCTCAACTTCGATTACTGGGGCGTTTCAGCGTATGCCACTAACTACCTGGCATCTTCAGACTATAACAGGTATGGCACCTCCGCAAGCTTTGACCATGTTACCGAACCACCTGCAACCCATCAAATGATTTATAAAGATGGATATACAGGAACTCCCGGTGTTGTGAACGTGCTGTATCCCGTGAACAATATTTACAAGAACGGAACCATAAAGAATGATCAACTCACTAAGATCATTACACAGAAATATATTTCCAATCTGCCCTGGCTGCCGCTGGAAAGCTGGAACGATCACCGTCGTCTGGGACTGCCATTCTTCGAGAACCCCAGCGTGGAATCGCCCCTGCCGAACATGCTGCAACTGACTGGAACCAACTATATGAATAACCAGGTAAATTTCTTTGCCCAGCGTTTAAGGTATCCTGCGAGTTTGAAGAATGCCAACGCTAAAGGATATGCGCAGGCAATGGAAGCCCTGGGAGGTGATGATACCAACTTCACACCACTCTGGTGGGCCCAGAAATAATTCGTGGGTTTTTTAAACTGTCCACCTACGGGTACATGAGAAGAGGGACCGGCCATTGAGCTGGTCCCTTTGTTTTATCGGAGGGTGGCCAGTCGCTCGCCTCTGGCGAGTGACTTATATTTGTTCGCCTCCGGCGAACACCATGTCGCCGGGGGCGGGCGCCTGCCAACTCTACACTATATCAGCAATGCTTATACGAAATAGTAGATGAACCACAATGTAGCTGCGGCTATCGATACCCAGGTAATAATTCCCTGCACCATTGGCCTGATACCAACGGAGCGAAGCACATCACGGGATAAGCCGGAACCAATCAGGAACAGCGTGAGCGTTAGGCCTGCTTTGGCAATGATGACGGCATAAGGGCTGAACGTTTGTACTGCAGGAATAAAAGTATTGCCCAGCATCGCCAGGATAAAGAAACCGATGAACAAGGGGATATGTAATTTTTGTCCTTTTTTCCTGAAAGAGAAAGATGCAATAATGCTCACAGGGATAATCCATAATGCACGCGCCAGTTTCACTGTAGTGGCCACTTCCAGCGCCTGCGGCCCATACCTGCTGCCTGCCCCCACAACAGAACTGGTGTCATGGATGGCAATGGCGGCCCAGGTACCGAACTGTAGCTGCGACAATCCCAGTAAATGACCGGTCACCGGAAAAACGAGCAAGGCCACGGCATTCAGAATGAAAACAGTTCCCAGCGCCACTGATATCTGTTTCTCTTTTGCATCGATGGCCGGCGCAACGGCTGCAATCGCACTGCCGCCGCAAATGGCCGTACCCGCTGCAATCAGGCAGGAGGTTTTTTTATCGATCCTCATCCATCTTCCCAATATCAATCCGATTCCGAGCGTGGCAACAATGGAAACTACCGTAATGCCGAAACCTGCGCGGCCTGCTTCCATCGCAATATGTGCATTCATGCCGAATCCCAGTCCAACTACAGAGAGCTGCAATAGCCAATGCGTCACTTTATGGTTCAGGTGTAACCAGGGATGACCCACCAGCTGTGCTACCAGCAAACCCAGTAACAGGGCTACCGGTGCGCTGATCAGGTTGGTGCAGCAAAGCACCGCAATAATGATGAAAATGATTTCCCGGGCGCTGAACTGCCTGTCTGAGAATTTCCTGCCGGGAATAGATTTCGTCCTGTCCATACACTATGATTATGGAGGCAAAGTTCAGTCAAACCCCGGCGAAGGAGAAATGGTAAAACGTAATGATCGATTACCTGAAGTTATGGGTAAGGGAAAATTGCATAAACAGGTTTACGAGCGCACCGCTTTCTCCATGAGGGCTGATAAAGAAGAAATCGCGCTGGATGGAAAGTCCTTTTACCTCTATCACTGTAAACAGTCTTTGTTCCAGTTCAGGTAAAATGGAATGAATGCTCAGGAACGCCATGCACTGGCTGTGTTGCAGATAACCTTTAATACTTTCAGTACTGCTGAGTTGCATTTCTTTTTTCAGTTGTGCAGTTTTTATGCCGAGCGGACGGAGTGCATGAGCGATCACTTCCAATGTGCCTGACCCGGGCTCACGCAACAGCAGCGGGATCTTTAGGAGGTCTTCCGGTTTTATGATCCCTTTTTTTGCGAGAGGGTGAGAAGTATTGGCCACCAGCACCAGTTCATCTTTCAGGAAAGGGGTATACCGGAATGCGCTGTTCTTCGATCTACCTTCAATAATGCCTACATCCACCTGGCGTTGTTGCAGCATTTGTTCGATCTGTTCCGTATTATCGGTACTGAGTGTAATGCGGATCTCCGGGAATTTTTTGTGGAACGAAGCCAGTACGGGAGGAAGCACATACTGCGCTACCGTGGTGCTGGCGCCAACGCGGAGGCGGCCTGCTTTTTTATCAGCCTGCGTATTCATTTCAAATTCCAGGTTCCGGTACAACGAGAACAATCCGGAGGTGTGCCGGAACAGGGTTTGTCCCGCAGCAGTCAACCGAACTTTGCGTCCATCGCGTTCAAACAGTTTCACTTTGAAGTGTTGTTCGATCTCATGGATATGTTTGGTAACGGCAGGCTGCGTTATGAATAGCTCTTCTGCCGCTTTGGTGAAATTAAGCCTGTTGGCAACGGTATGGAACACTTTAAGCCGGAAGTCAAACATAGCATGAAGTTAGAGGATTTATCCTTCGTTAAACCAATGCATAGCTGAAATTTAATTTACTGCAATTCAGGAATGGAATTGTGCATTCCGGATATCGTTATCACTTTAATTATAGAGCACCGGCTAGTTTTACGGGTCCTTAATATTACCTGTAAAAAATATTGTTATGAAAATGAAAAGCGATGGCCGGCTTCATGCACTGGCATTGCTCTGTTGCTGCCTGCTGGTGCAGGCAGGTGTTGCACAAGTTAAAAGAACGCTGTACACACAAAAAGGATCTTACCTGCCGATGGCAAAGAACCTTCAGTCTCCTCCTGCCTTGAATAACGGGTTTTCTGCTGCGCAGGTCAGAGTGCTGAATGAAAATATGGCGGCATTCATGGAACTGATGCACAAAACTCCCTGCATCAATCCGCCACGTGGTTTTGAAGTTGGCACTTATGCAGGGATTTGTGGAGATGGTGCCTGTCACGAAAGCAGGGTAATGGCTGGTACTGCCAGTTATATCATCAGGGAATGGACCACCACGAAGGATAACCCTGTTCCGGAGAGGGCGGCAGAAGGACCTGGCATCAATGTGCTTTTCAATGATATCAGGTCAATGTTAAAGAGGGGGGTGTACGATAAAACGGGGTATGCAGAACCTGCAGTGATCAGAACCATTGCGGGATGTCCGGTATTAGAAGGCGGGTTTTTGGTGATCACAAAGAATAAAAAGCCGCTGTTCAAATATGTGTCGAACGAAACTGTACTCCTCGGTTTCATCAAAGAGGAAGAGCAGGCTATAAAAACAGCTAAAGAAACTTTTGCAAAAGGATCTGCTTACCAGCAATGGCTCCGGGATAAACCTGGGATCTTGAAATCAGTAAAAGAGGGTTTGGATATTCTTGCCAAAACCAATCCTGCGGATGCAAAAGCCAAATGGGAAAAGGTACAAGCTGATTATGCAAAAATGGAAGAAGAAATGAAGCAGCGTGAAGCCGTTGAGCTGGCAGAAAACACAAGATACCTCTCTGCTTTTGAATTGAGATTGCAGGACTATAAAAAGAAACTGGCGGCTATGTTGCCTGAAGAAAGAAAGGCCCCAGCCTTTCATACCAATGGTAAGAAGCTGGTGATCCCTAATCCTGATTTTTTCGATTCCGCCCGCAAGGCAACCGACCTGCAGCTGGTGATCATCGATCTGTTTCGCTATGAGCTGGATAAGCGGCTCCCGCACCAGCTGATCCGTGAGATCAGGGAAACGCTTGACATTGCTGCGCTGGCTGCTTACATAAAATAGAAAAAATCTGAATATCGGATTGCAGTCATTCGCCAGAAGTGAGCGACTTCAATCCGATATTTTGTTTACACACTATAATATCTAATCAAATTACTTCTTCACAAACCGGATGGTATGATGTTCTGCTTTCCCTTTCACCTGCAATACATAGATACCTTTTTGCAATGATCCGAGTTGCAGCAATTGGTAGCTGTTGTTGTTACTGGTGATGGCTTGCTGCCATACTATTCTTCCTGCCGCATCGAACACATTCAAATGAGTGGCTTCAAATGAAGGAGGGACCAATAAGGTTGCTGTTTTGTCTACCGGGTTTGGTAACAGTACCGGCGCAGTATTCCGGTCAGCAAATGGAATGGAGATGATACTTGAATAACTGAAAGTTCCATTTTTGTCGATTTGCTTTAAGCGAAAATAATTCACGCCGGGTTGTAATCCATGCCAGGTGAATTCATACTTACGACTGGTACTGCTATTGCCGGCGGCTTTCACTTCCCCGATACTTGTGTACTCTCTTCCATCCCTGCTGTATTCCACAACAAAATTGTCAGAATCGAATTCCTGTGCAGTGGCCCAGTTGATTATGGCTGATTGTTGCTTTCGTTCTCCGCGCACATAAAGCCAGGTGACTGGCAATGAGGTGCCGTAATTGAAATTGACTGCCATCGTGAGGCTCCAGGGAAACTCCCTGCTGCGCAGGTACAATGTATGCTGTCCTTCTGTGAGCCCGGTAATATCTGCATTCACAGACAATTGATTGATATCAGGTGCTCCTGTAAAGCTGATCGGTTGTCCATTACCGAAACCCGGGTCGGTATCGAAGAAATACTCCATTTGTGTTACCGGGCCCGCGGTGCCGGCCTCCGGGTAGGGCCTTAAAGCCGTGTTCTCGAAAGTGCTGATATTGGTGAGGCTCCATTGGTTCAGGCTATTCCTGCTTCGGATCACCAACCGGTGAATGCCGCCAGCCAGATTGGAAATATCCACCGGGATGGTGATATTGTTTTGACCGGGAGAAGCCGGCAGTGGAACCTTGATGCCATTACCCATGCCGGGATCACTATCGATATAATATTCCATTTCTTCGAGGTTCACAACGGCAGTTGCAGTTGGATAGGAAGGGATCGCCACATTGTCGAAAAGTGCAAAGCTGCACAGGCTCCATCCACCATCAGCATTGCGCGCACGGATGTATAACCGGTGCCATGCTTTTGAAATGCCACTGATGTCTGCATCGATGCTGATGGAAGCGATATCCCTTCCGGGGCTAACAGGAACAGCAGTGCCATTACCCGGGCCCGGATCATTATCGATAAAATATTCCAGGTACACGATATTCCCCCTGTCGAGAGCTGTTGGGTAAGGTGGTTGTGCTGTAGCTGATGCACATAGGATTCCTGCTGCCAGGACCAGTCCTGCAATTTTTTTCTTGATCATAGAAATTGATTGAGGGATCAGTTATTGGATCTGGTGCTAACGGTGACCGGCAACGTAGATGAGGTGGATGGGATCGATGCCGGAACAACCAGTTCATAGATGGTTGGAATAGGAGGAATGCCACTCAGTCTGTATGGATCAGGTGTACCATATGCTCCGCAATCAGGTGTGATGCCTGCGATCGGCTCTCCTGCGCCCCTGGCAGGTGATGTTGCTGGCAGCATATGTTTGCCGTCTCTCGAATTGCCACCAACAAACAGCGAATTAGCCGGCACGCCATTTACATTCCCATTGCCGGAAGGGAGGATATTGCCTGAAGAGATATTGTATTTAATAGTACAACTGGTGGGAGTGAAGTTGCTGCCCAGGAAGATATTATTGGCAATATAAGCGTTGCTGATGGTGAGATTGGCGTTGAAGAAAGTATTGTTCCTGTACAGGCTGTTCATGCCCCCCATATAACTTACCGTTGCTTCAAAAATGCAATTGGTGACTTCGAGATTTTCTGTCGGAAAAGTGGTTAATCTGTGGCTATACACAAAACATTTATTGATGACCAGGTTGCTCATGATGCTGCCTGCCGTCCACTGCCCGATGGATAGATAACATCTTTCGATCCTGATATTGTCTGTTCCTCCGTCTAAATTAGCGGTAAGCTCAAGACCCATGAAAATGGAACCGCTGGCAAGCGAGTCTATGTACAGTGTAACAGTAGCGGGGTATGGATTTGCCTGTAATCCTGCATTTCCGTTTGCTCCGGAGAGGAAGTAGCCGGTCCCTATGATGACAAGTCTTTTATATAAATTGAATCCCTGGTACGATGTACTGCTCCCTTCGAGATAGATAGTGTCTCCTGCTGCCACCTGTGAATTATTGGCAGCCTCATTGAGCTGTGTAAAATCAGCACGTACTCCGAAATTGTTGTTGACTCGCCAGATCTTTGCCTGCGTAATAGTAGTAGTTAATAAAAGCGCTGCCACGCATGCGCACCTGAATGTAAACTTGCCTTTCATAACTAAATTTTTGAAAGGCAAAGCTAGACTGCTTAAATAGTGGAAAATGATGGTCGTTACTGAACCGTAGGATTGTATAACCGGACCGGTTATTTTTCCTGCCTGATTCATTAGAATAAAGGAAGAATCAACCTTGTGGCTCCTGGCTGGCGTTTTCCTGTGCTTCAAGCAGCGGACGGGGATCGAATACTACTTTGAGATGGCTGATCTTACCATCCTGAAGTGTGTACCATCCACAGCAAAAAATGATCTCATCCTCTATCAGCAGATCGTACAATACACAAACATCATTTCCTTCAACAAAGATGCGCCTGACATTGTATTCCAACTGCATCTTTTCCATATCAGTAAAATAACTTTCGGCTCCATCCCTCGATCCCAGTACGCCATCGAATTTCATATCAGGGTTGGCAAACTTTCTTGCTTCCTCATAATCGTGGTCGTTCAATGCCTGGAGCAATCCCAACACCACTTCACGAGGGTTATGCACAGTTGTAGTTTCCATAGCTTCTTTTTAGAAGCCAAGAAAAAAATTATGCCAGCAACCAGTGAAACTCAGCGCCCGCGCACAATTGGGAAAACTAATCCCCGCATTGAGCGGGGACTGGTTTTAATCTTTTATCAGGTGTTTCTGTATCAGTGGCTGCCAGATCTTATAACCTTCGGCATTCATATGGAGATTGTCTTTCAGGTAAATTTTCCTGAAACTTCCATCGGCATTAAGCATGGCCGAATACACGTCTATATAAACCGCATTCTTTTGCTTTTTCAGGAATTTCCTGATCAGCTTATTTCCGTTTTTCATCTCTTTCAGCACTTTTTCTTTGTGTGGACTTGGCTTCATGGAAACATAAGCAATGGGTACACCGGGCATCCTTTGGCGGATCAGGTGGAAGAGTTCCTTGAATTTGTCGGCAACATACTCGCCTTTTACATCCTGCCTGAGATCATTCTCGCCGCAGTAGATCACAACCTGACGCGGATTGTATTTGAAGATCACATCCTCTGCATATTGGATCACATGCGGAAGCCCTGATCCTCCGAAGCCCCTGTTCACAATTGTATAACCGGGAAAATAATCCTTCACATCTTTCCACATGCGAAAAGAACTACTGCCTGTAAATATGATTGGATTGGCGGGCGGAGCAGAAATGGAATCCTGTTTTCTGAATTGCCGGATCTCATTGATAAATGGTTGGGCAACCGACTGCGCTGCTACTACCAGCAGCAGGCAAACAAATAAGCAAGTGTATCGGAGTTTTTTCATCATGGCATAAATATATTAAAGGATCAGGAGAACATGGAATTATATCAGAAGATGATAAAAAAGTACTATTCAAGCGTATCATTTAACTATACTTTTGAAAAGCTTTAAATCGACTGCCATGTTTCGATCCCTGACGATTGCCATCTGCATGATGCTGCTGTATGCATCAGTACCCGCCCAACAGCCCTCCGATCCGTTGGCAACGCCTGCTGCAAAACAACTCTATACATCACTTCAACAGGTCAGCAAACGCTACACCATCTTTGGTCAACAGGATGCACTCGCTTACGGCGTTGGCTGGAGAGCAGTGCCAGGTCGCTGCGATGTGAAAGAAGTGGTGAACGATCATCCCGGTGTATATGGATGGGATATCGCACATCTTGAGCTGGATTCTGCACGTGAAATTGATGGAGTGCCATTTACTGATGTTAAGCGTTTCATTCGCGAAGGATATGAAAGAGGCGGTGTGATCACTATCAGCTGGCATGCCCGGAACCCGCTCTCCGCGGGCTCTGCGTGGGATACAACACCCGGAACTGTAAAATCGGTCCTGCCCGGTGGCCCCAGGCATGAGCTCTACAAAACCTGGCTTGATAAAGTGGCAGTGTTCATGAATGATCTGAAAGACAGCAAGGGCGAATACATTCCCATTCTCTTCCGTCCTTTCCATGAGCTCACCGGCAACTGGTTCTGGTGGTGCAAAAATGTATGTACCATTGATGAGTTCAAACAGCTTTGGCAGTTCACTGTGCATTATCTCCGTGATAAAAAACAATTACATCATTTGCTGTATGTGTACAATACTGCCGGATTCGAAAATGAACAACATTTCCTGGAACGTTATCCCGGAGATGAATGGGTTGATCTCATCAGCTTCGACAATTACCAATATAGAACAGATGTTGCCAGCCGTGAACAATTCATCCGGCACATGCGCAGCATGAGTGAGACTATCTGCCGGATCGCAGCAACAAAGAATAAAATCGCCGCCATTGCGGAAACCGGGCTGGAGGGCGTTCCTGACCCTCATTGGTGGACGGGTGTGGTGTGGCCCATCGTGAAAGAACTGCAAATCGCATATGTATTGGTGTGGAGAAATCATGGATATGATCAGCAGCACAAAAAAATGCATTATTATGCGCCTTACCCCGGACAGGTATCCGCTGAGGACTTTAAATTGTTTTACAAGAACCCGCATATTCTTTTTGAATCGAAACTGAAACAAGAACTGCAACGCCCTTAACCCGAACTATGAAACTGCAATTGGTAGATATCAGCATCGTAGTAAGTTACCTGGTGATGATGGTGCTCATCGGATGGTTCCTTCGCAAGAAAGCCCGTCAGAACAAAGAGAGTTACCTGCTGGGTGGAAAGAAACTTCCCTGGTATATGCTGGGCCTCAGCGATGCTTCCGACATGTTCGATATCAGCGGCACCATGTGGATGGTAGCGCTTTGTTTTGTGTATGGATTGAAAAGTATCTGGATCCCCTGGCTCTGGCCCGTATTCAACCAGGTGTTCAATATGATGTACCTCGCCAAATGGCTGAGACGCTCTAACGCAAATACTGGTGCGGAATGGCTGGCCACACGGTTCGGACTTTCAGGTAAAGGTGTTGGCGCTTCACATATCATTGTGGTGGCTTTTGCGCTGATCGGCTGCCTTGGTTTCCTCGCGTATGGATTCGTGGGGCTGGGTAAGTTCATGGAGATCTTTGTTCCCTGGCATATCGTTTCGCCCTATGTTCCCTTTGATGTGGCGCCGGAATATGTGGCGCATTTCTACGGGATCGTTTTTACACTTTTCGCGATGTTCTATTCCATCCTTGGCGGTATGCACAGCATCGTGCTGGGAGACATGATCAAATACATCATCCTGGGAACAGGTTGTATTGCGGTAGGAATTATTGCGGTTACTCATCTGCGTGGCAATACCCTGAATGTGCCGGCAGGCTGGAACAATCCATTCTTTGGAGTAGACCTGGGCCTGGACTGGAAAGGTATTATAGACGATGCCAATAAAAAGATAAAAGATGATGGTTTCGGACTGTTTTCCATTTTTTTCATGATGATGCTGTTCAAGGGAGTGTTGGCCAGTCTCGCAGGGCCTGCACCAAACTATGATATGCAGAAGGTACTGAGTACGAGATCTCCGAAAGAAGCGTCGAAGATGACAGGGTTCGTGTCCATTATTCTATTACCGGTTCGCTATACACTGATCATCGGGCTTACTGTTCTGGCCTTATTGTATTACGATCAGCTGAATTTATCCGATGGCGCCGGTGGCACAGACTTCGAGCGGATATTGCCTGGTGCTGTGAATAATTTCCTGCCCGTTGGCATCATGGGAATCATGCTTACGGGTTTGTTAGGTGCATTCATGGGAACTTTCTCCGGCACGCTTAATGCGGCGCAGGCTTATATCGTGAACGATATTTACCTGAAGTATGTGAACCCCAATGCGGGTACGAAGAAGGTGATCCTCATCAATTATTTTGTGGGCATAGTGGTAGTGGCTACGGGAATTGTGCTGGGTTTCTTTGCGAAAGATGTGAACTCCATCCTGCAATGGATCGTAGGCGCTCTCTATGGCGGGTACATTGCTGCGAACATGTTGAAATGGTACTGGTGGCGTTTCAATGCCAACGGATTTTTCTGGGGTATGATCAGCGGTATTGCCGCAGCGCTTGTATTCCCGTTCATTTTTACGGGCATCAGTTTATATAGCTGGCCCTTATTATTCCTCATTTCGCTGGCAGGTTGTATCATCGGAACTTATTCAGCTCCGCCAACTGATCTGGAAGTTTTGAAATCTTTTTATCGGACAGTCAAGCCATGGGGTTTCTGGGGCTGGATCCATAGCCGTGTAGTGGCCGAAGATCCCACATTCCAGCCCAACAAAAGATTCAAGCTGGATATGTTCAATGTGGCGCTGGGAATTACGGCGCAATGCTGTCTGACCCTTTTACCGATGTATCTGGTATTGTGGATGGAATTGCCGCTGCTCATCACTATCGCCATCCTGGTGGTAATTGCCATTATTCTCAAAAGGACCTGGTGGAATAAACTGGAAGACTAAACAATACTGTCATGCTCAGCCTGGCTCAGTTCAAAGAAGAAGTAACGAAAGAATTGCACAGTATCCTCCAATACTGGATGCTTCATGTAACGGATCATCAGCAGGGTGGATTTTATGGAAAAATAGACCGGGATGATATCGTGTATCCCAATGCCCTGAAAGGCTCCGTGCTGAACAGCCGCATCTGCTGGAGTTTTGCTGCTGCTTACAATCAAACTCAAGATGCACGGTACCTGCACTTTGCCAAAAGAGCCTATGATTATATCGTTGAGCATTTCATCGATCCAACTTATGGCGGCGTATACTGGACGGTAACGGCATCGGGAGAACCCGCGGATACAAAAAAGCAGACCTATGCCATCGCCTTTGCAGTGTATGGCCTTAGTGAATATTATGTCGCATCAGGAGATGCAGCGGCTAAACAACATGCCATCGATCTTTATCGCTGTATTACAGAACATGCTGCGGAACCGGTACATGGCGGCTACCTGGAAGCTTTTGCCCGCAACTGGTCTGATCTGGCGGACATGCGGCTCAGCGCCAAAGATGCCAATGAGCGAAAAACGATGAACACGCATCTGCATGTGCTGGAAGCCTTCGCCAATCTTTACCGGATCTGGCCGGGGCCCGCGCTCAAACAACAGATCATTGAGCTGATCCAGATCTTTTCTCAACATATCGTTCATCCTTATACGCATCATCTTCAACTCTTCTTCTCTGATGAATGGGAATCCAGGTCTTCCCTCATCTCTTATGGTCATGATATCGAGGCGGCCTGGTTGATCCAGGAAGCTGCCGAAATAATTAATGATGAGGGGCTGCTAAAAGAGATAAGAGCGCGTTCCTTGCAGATTGCCAATGCAGCAGCCGAAGCGCTGGACACCGATGGTGGTCTCTGGTATGAGTTTGATCCTGCGGATAACCACTGGGTCAGGGAAAAACACTGGTGGCCGCAGGCGGAAGCGATGGTGGGTTTCTTCAATGCCTGGCAAATCACCAGTGATGAAAAATTTCTAAAAAATGCTACTGCTTCCTGGAATTTTATTCAAGATTTTCTAATTGACACTCATAAAGGTGAATGGATTTGGGGCGTGTATGAAAATTACCATATCATTGCGCAGGAAGATAAGGCAGGTCTCTGGAAATGCCCTTATCATAACAGCCGCGCATGTTTGGAAATCATGCGCCGTATAATCTGAACCCCGGGCCCGCCCCAAACCAACTGACATGAAATATTTGAAAAGTCTTTATGTTCAGGTGATCATCGGTATCATCCTGGGCATCATCGCCGGATGGCAATTCCCCGGCTTCAACGAAACTGCAAAACTCATCAGCGAGACTTTCATCAACATGATCAAGATGGTGATTGCTCCTGTGATCTTTTTTACCATCGTGTTGGGCATTGCAGGCGCGGGCGATATGAAAAAAGTGGGCAGGGTAGGATTGAAGGCATTCATCTATTTCGAGGTCGTTACCACGCTTGCTCTGGTGATCGGACTGGTTACGGCCAATCTCGTGAAACCCGGAGCCAATGTGGCTGTAAACACTGCTTCAGACGCCAGTAAGGCTAAAGTTGCGGAATATGTATCTGAATCCCAGCATATGGACTGGGGTAAATTCTTTTCTCATATCGTTCCTCATAATGTGGTGGAAGCCTTTTCCACCGGCGATATCCTCCAGGTACTGTTCTTCAGTATCCTTTTTGGCGTTGGCCTGAAAATGCTGGGTGAAAAAGGACATAGCCTCACCGGCACATTCGAGAAGATCAACCAGGTATTGTTCAATATCCTGAAGATAGTGATGAAACTGAGTCCCATCGCGGCTTTTGGTGGTATGGCCTTTACCATCGGTAAATATGGATTTGGCACCATCATCGCACTGGGCAAGCTGCTGCTCACATTTTATCTCACCGGATTCCTGTTCATTTTTGTTGTTTTGAACCTCGTTTGTATTTATTATAAGATCAATCTCTGGAAACTGCTTGGTTATATCAAGGAAGAACTGCTGATTGTTCTGGGCGCCAGCAGCAGTGAAGCTGCGCTCCCCAGCATCATGCAGAAGCTGACAGCCGCCGGCTGCGAGAAAGAAGTGGTAGGGCTGGTGATACCCACAGGTTACAGTTTCAATCTCGATGGCACCACCATCTATTTGAGTATGGCCACTATTTTCCTGGCACAGGCATTCAATATACCGCTTAGTCTCGGGCAGCAACTGACCATTCTCGGTATCCTCCTGCTCACCAGCAAAGGCGCAGCAGGCGTAACCGGCAGCGGTTTTATCGTACTGGCAAGTACGCTCACTGCCATGAAAGTGATACCGCTTGAAGGATTGGCCCTGCTCTTTGGAGTTGACCGTTTCATGAGTGAAGGCCGCGCCATCGTGAACATCATCGGTAATACCATTGCTACAGTTGTAATTGCCAAATCAGAGAATGAGATCGATATGGAGCGATACAGGATGGTAGTGGAAAAAAAGACAACCCGCCTCATCTGATCTGAAAATATTACCTTCGCCGCCATTCAAAACAGCTATGTATGAAATTGCTTGATTTACTGGAGGCCAGAAGTGGCAAAGTTTGCGAGCTCTGCGGATCAGCAAACGATCTCAAACCTTATGAAATTCCGCCCTCCTCTGACGGTACTATCGATGATACCATTCTTGTCTGTGAGAAATGCAGGATGCAGTTGGAAAAGAAAGAAGAGCTCGACAGCAAACACTGGTCTGTGCTCAGCACATCCATGTGGAGCGAAGTGCCCGCAGTACAGGTGGTCACCTGGCGCATGCTCAACCGCCTCCGCAATGAAAGCTGGGCAGCCGAGAATATCGATATGATGTACCTCAGCGAAGAACAACTGGCCTGGGCTAAAGCCACCGGAGATCACGAGAACGATGGCAGTGTTGACCTGCACAAAGATGCCAACGGACATACTCTTCAGAACGGGGACTCTGTTGTGCTGGTAAAATCACTCGATGTCAAAGGTTCCACCATCAATGCAAAAATGGGTACAGTAGTGCGTAATATCAGGCTGGTGCCGGATAATACAGAACAGATCGAAGGCAGGGTGGAAAATCAATTGATTGTGATCCTCACTAAATATGTAAGAAGACAGAACAACTGATTCCTGTTTTCCACTTGCAATCCTCCATCTTTCTTTGTATTTTAGGGTAGACCAAAATACCCTAAAACTGTTTGATGTTTACGCTCCCAGATAGCATCCCCGGCCTTGAAGTGTTTACGGTAGGATCAGGTAAGTACGCGATCAAGAACCTGGAAGGGCCTATTACCTTACCCTGCTGGAGCGGCTTTCATAGCAGGACGGAGGCTTCCGGCATTCCCGGTGATCCGCATCCTTCCGGTGGGCATGCAAGGATCACACTAGGTGGAGATATGATCAGCGGCCATCCCGCAATTCAGCCTATCCATATTAACGCTTACCAGTACCTGCTGAAACATCAGCACGAAATACAGGAACGGATATTGATGGCGCTATTGAAAGAATACAGGCGATTGCAGGATATGTACTGCTACAGTGAGAAACTCGCCGCCGCACTAATGCCCGATGTGAACGAAATACAACAATTCAAAAAGCTCATCGGTCTCTCTGCAGTTCATTTACTCAATGTGGGCAAAGACGATATTGCTTATGTGGGATATGAATTCGGCTGCACCTGGGACAGGGAATTTGGCCTGGGTGTAATGACGCATAAAGACCGGATTATCGAGATAGGCGATGCCAGCACGGCGTTCCTCACCTGGATCGCGGACAGGGACAGGGATCCCAAAACCGGCCAAAGCGATTCTATTTTTATCGCTTTGGAAGAAGAGGAGATCTTCCTCCCATCGAAAAAGCCCTGGTGGAAATTCTGGTGAGTCTATAATTCCATTTCAAATAAACTGTAATCTCCCTTTTTGTAGTGTAATGGCAGGTCCGCATCCGGGTGAATGCCTGTTGTTCCTAGATAATTGAAACCACAACTGATATAATAATTGTTGAGTTTTTCATTGCCACTACCCGTATCCATCCGGATGAATTTTTTTCCATTTCCGGTGGCGTACTGCCTGGCCCATTCAACGATTTTTTTTACCAGTCCCTGGCCCCGAAAAGCAGGATGTGTGGCAATGCGATGCAGGTAAACGGCAGGATCTGTATCTTTTTCTTTCCAAATATGCGGATCACTGAACCCGGTTACAAACACACAGGCGATGACTTCTTCTATTACTAATTTCCATTGCCTCATTGCAGTGATCTCTTCTTCTACCAGGGTACGGTCAAAGCCCAGCCAGTAGCGGGTTGTATGAAGTTTTTGATAAGCAGTGGCCTGATCATAGAGTTCATAGATGGTATCGATGTCTGCCATCGTACTGTTGATGATTTTCATAAACCTGCTGTTTTAATAGTGATGTCCGGAACAAAGCTCCGATCAAAAACCGGATTAAAACAGACTCAGTTTTTAGAAGATTGGCAGGATCAGTTATCTCTGGCAGGCAGCTTTTCCACCATTTGAATGAACTCCACAGTAGGCTTCAATGTGATCTTGTTTTCTCCTATCTCATAGGGGATGGATTGGAACTTACCATTGCAGTACCAGAACAGGCAATTACTGACGGAGCCCGGGCCTTCCCTGAACATGCCGGAAATGATAAATGGTAAGCTGTTCACTGCTGAAATGGTTTCCATGGTTTCAATCGGATAGATCATGGCCGCATGCCGGTGCGGAACTCCTATCAGTGACCCATACTCGCCGTTGAGGGCCGGGTACTTTTTCATGGAAAAAACGAAATTTGGAACGAAATGATGTTCATCCTGGATGAACCAGATATCGAAATCATGGATGGTTTCGCGGGAAAAATCGAAATTGTATTTCTTTTCTACATTCTGCTTTCCTGTTTCAAACAACTCTTCTGCTGATCTGTTCCATTGCTCTATCTGATCTGGTTTCACATTGATCACGCTTTGCGGAAGGTCGAAGGAAAGCATCGTGAAAGCGTCTCCGCAAAAATCCTGCCTCACCACCATGTCTTTAAGCCCTTTCCCCACCACATCCTGGTTGAACAAACGGATGGTTAGGAAATCCTTTGCATATTCATAATCTTTCGATCTCTCTTCAAACAGTTTGTTGAAATCTGCACTTTGCTGCATTTCATGAAAGTGCGTGTTGATCAGGTTTTCCCAATTGGCGGGATGGGAGATCTTGCAGGTCTGCGCCAGGTTGAGTAATCCCAGTTGTTCAAATATTATATCGCTACCATTAAGATAAACCACTCCTTCACCGATGCTGTAATTGAGATTTCTGCTTTGTAACATTGACTCCAGTGTATTCATGAAGCAGGTGTACTCATCCATTGAAAAAAAGGAAGCTGCCCAGGCCGGAACAGTATTGGCTTTTGATTTTTTGAGAAAAGAGAACATCGGTATAGGGTTATGAATAAAAATGAAATTCAATGCGACCTATTTAACGATGTAATTATGGTAATAGTATGGATGTTGATAAATGGATTACAGGATAATTTTTTTGTATTATTTCATTTCGCCCGCCCTTACATATAACAAATAACCGGTGATCTTCTCGTCAAGTTCCTTAGGATACCTGTAACCTAAATGAGTTGCCAAATGCTTGCCGATCTCACGACCCAGTTCCACATAAGCAAAAAGCGCCCGCCAGTTATTTTCTATATCAGCGCCCGCAAAGGTAGCTGTGGCACGTTCCCACATAGCTGGGTCCAGGTATTTCTTGAACAACCTGCCATACTTGTTCGTGGTTACATTCCAGTTATGCTGTGATCCGATATACCATTCCAGTAAGACCTGCTGGTGCTCAAATCGCATGATCTGCTCAGACATGAATTTGGCATAGTAAAGTTCATCGCGCGCCAGGCATTTGGCAACATAGGTCATATCCCACCAGTAGTTGTTGAGTACCCAGAGGAATTTTTCCTCATCGGGTTTTTGGATCTTGAAAGCTGTGTGAGAAGGTTGCGGCATATTGGCGGTAAGCCCATCTTTATCCACCAGCACTTTGTAACCAATATCCCAGTCTTCATGCAGCGGCAATTTCGCCACTTCTTCCCGGAACCTGTTCACAGAAAAGATGAGAAAGTCGATCTTCAAATAATCTTCATACAGCACCATCCGGCTGGAACAGCGTCCATCAAAAGGTTCTTCACCTTCAACAATGGTGGTAATGATGGAGCCGAAATTGCTGATCCAGCTATCGTCTTGTAAGAATTCTTCATAATTATCCACTACCAGGTCGATGTCCAGGTCGCTGAATGGATCAACCGGAGCACCAGGGTTGGCGAGAGAGCTGGTGAGGAGCACAACGCGGATATTGGGTTGAGTTGTTGCCCAATGTATCACCTCATTGAGTTGGGAACTTCTTCTGACATTTACCATACACAGGATTGTAAATCAAATGTAAGGGGCAATCCGGGAAAAAATAGCAGTCCTGTTTATTGAAAGTGGTCTGATACTGCTCCTTATGAACAAACCTTTCTGCTCATGCGAAATTCCTGATCCCAGGTTACTGTCTGTTGACTTTTTGTTGCAATTGTACCGGAAACGTTTGATAGATACATCCAGTGTGATCAGTACCAGGAAGTTCCCGTGCTGTCAGAGCATTTTGCGTAAAGCTTGTGCAAATGGCCGGCCTTAATCACAGGAAAGTCCGGCTCTGATCTTTTTCTTCTTTGGCCATGGAAGATGAAAAATGGACCGGTTCTCATGCCGATATGATACCGGTCCTGTTTGTGCTTACCTGGAGAATATTATTTGCCGGAATACAGGAGCGTTTTGTGAGAGATCGTAAAATGATTCCTGTATCTGAGTGACAGTATTGTTGTTCAAAGTAAAATTGAGCATGGCCCAGCCATTGTACAACTCTTTGGAGTTCGGCTTCCTGTTGGTTGACCTCCAGGTGATCTGTTTGTTGATCAGGTTGGCGGCATCACCATAAGGTAACGCAGCATGACCCAGGCATCTTGCCCAGGTTTGCGTGCTGAGTTTGGGTGAGGCGATGGGAATATGAATGGGCTTGTTGTACACTATTCCATTATGTACATGTCCCCAATACCATGCATAAGGATCGGAACCGAATGCAGTCCGTACCTGGTCCCAGAGTGGTGATACATCAGAACAGTCTGCTTCAAATCCATTATGATGCGTGAAGAGAATTGTTCTGTAAGGGTTGAGGCGCAACTGTTGAATGGCTTTGGTCTGCACATCTGATGGAAGCCCGATGCTACCATTCATGAACGCATTGGTAACGGATGATTGATAAGCTGTGTCAAGGCAGGCAAGCGTCCAATCACCACATTGCAGGAAAAAATAACTGGAACCTTGTTGTGCACTGAACAGGGACCTGGCTCCTCCATTGGCGGCATCGAGTGCGTCATTGAAATAACCGATGGCGCCGCTGTACATTTCGTGGTTGGAATTAAGGGTAAAGGAGCGGCCCCTGTATTGCGGCGGCCAGAAATTATTCAGGCAGCCAACTTCTTCACCGGGAAAAAAGAAATAATTCCCGTTCGGACTATTGGACAGCGGTGTGCCTGCATAATATACATCACCTACATGTATGATATAATCCGGATTTTCTTTTACGATACTCTGCATAATGCGTTGCAATGTATAGTCGCCCGTACCGCAATCGCCCAACACTGCTATTTTGATTAGGCCGGGTGTAGCGCCTGTCAATCTGATCACAGTAGGAGCTTTATCAGGTAACTGTTCTCCATGATACCAAAGATTGTGGCGGATCGATTGCAACATATTGAGCACGGCTACCAGCCATCCCTGATCGAAGGTGGCCCATTTCTCCTCACTCAGTACGCTGCCGTCTGTATAGATGAGTTCATTTGTTTTGAAGAAGTCTGCATTGGGTTGCGTCATTTGAGAAGACTGCAGCAATCCATCCAATGCAAGTATGAGAAGCCATGCTTCAGCTTCTTCCTCAGCGCTGAACATGGAAAAATTAATTTGAGAGGGATTGTTCAACCAATAAAGGGCCAGGCCAAGATCCACAGTGCCCTCGTTGGGTTTGTAATTGGCAGGTGGTGATGGAATGAAACCCTGCCAAACATTTTTTGCCACCATGAACCTGATCAGTTCATATTCGCAATTGGGAAGAAAATCAAGAAACTCCTGTATGTACGATGATACCAGAGGGTCTGCCCGGAATCTCTGTTGCAGCTCTGCTGCGCGCTCCTTCAGGTCTTGCGTCAACATACAAAAGGTTTAAGGTTTAGGAGTTGCTTTACCGTTATTGAAATTACAGTCTCACTTTGAAGTAATGTTCAGTAGTTGTACGCAAGCTTAGTGGAATTGTGGACAGCCACATGGAAATTTCCTATCTTCGCATCTCATTCAAAACCTGCAAAGAATTGAGCCATGTAATGCTTTTGACATATCTCATGTAAATACTCCCATTCCCACGAGAGCAGGAATCTTTTTTCCATTATTTTAATTGATTATCATGGCTATTTCTCAGAAATATGGCCGGACTTATCATTACCCGTTTTCTCCGGGTACTGAAAGCGACGACCGTATTCAATATGACTACTGGCAGCTGTTGCAGCCAATGCAACAGATTGTACATACAGAAAAACTGGACGGAGAAAATAATTGTTTGTCGAGGTACGGTGTATTCGCCCGCTCTCATGCGGCGCCAACTACATCTCCCTGGACAGAGACGCTCCGTATTTTCTGGCAAAGGATCAGGAATGAATTGGGAACGATGGAGGTTTTCCTGGAAAACCTGTATGCTATTCATTCTATCGAGTACAAAAATATCGATCATCATTTTTACGTGTTTGCTATCCGCGACCGTGACCAATGGCTTGGCTGGGAGGAAACGAAATTCTATGCAGCATTACTGGACCTTCCGGTGGTACCAGAGATAGCGGTAACTAAACCTGATGCTGTCCGCAAAGACTTTGAGAAGGAGTTGCTGTCAATTGCATCCGGAAGCGGGACATTTCAGCCGCATGATGCAAATGAAGGATTTCCGGTTACGATGGAAGGTGTTGTAACCCGTAACTGGAATGGTTACCCAACAGAAGCTTTTGCGGATAATGTATTCAAGTATGTACGAAAAGGGCATGTAAAAACAGATCAGCATTGGACCCGTAACTGGAAGCGGGCGAAACTAAATCAGGAAGGAGGTAAATATGTGGACTTTCACTGAAAACAGAGATTGGTCATTCCTCGAGCAACAATTCGATTGGGTGAAGGATATGGCGCAGACTCCACAGGATCCGCTGTATCATGCAGAAGGTAACGTGGCTGTACATACGCAGATGGTACTATCGGAACTGGAAGGGATGCCGGCATTCAATTCATTGTCTGAACAAACACAGGAAATCATCCGGACTGCCGCTTTGTTGCATGATTTGGAAAAAAGAAGTACCACGGTTACGGATGAACAGGGGAGGATCAGTTCTCCGGGGCATGCAAGGAAAGGGGCGCAAACTGCGAGATTGATCTTGTACAGGGACCGTGTAACGCCTCTTGCGGTGAGGGAGCAGATAGTTGGCCTGGTGCGTTATCATGGTCTGCCTCTCTGGGTGCTGGAGCGGACGGACCCGCTAAAAACCCTGATCAGGGCAGCTTATGAAGTAAATACCGAATGGCTGGCAATCCTCGCAAGGGCAGACATACTGGGAAGGGTATGCGAAGACAAGGAAGAGTTGTTGTACAGGATCGATTGTTTTGAGGAATTCTGCAAGGAACATCGATGTTGGGGAACAGAAAGATTCTTTGAGAATCCGCATGCCAGGATGCGTTACCTGCAAACCGATGATGCGCCGGTTGATTATGTTCCTTATGAAAATCCGGCATTTGAAGTGATACTGATGAGTGGGCTGCCAGGTGCTGGAAAAGATAGTTTTATCAGGAAAAACTTATCTGACTTACCTGTGATCTCGCTGGATGGAATACGGGAAGAATGGAAAGTAGCAGCAGATGATCAAATGGCCAACGGGCGCGTGATCCAGGAGGCAAAGGAAAGAGCGAAAGTGCTGTTGAGACGCGGTGAAGGATTTGTGTGGAACGCCACCAATACCACCAGGCAAATGCGTGAGCAATTGATCGAATTGTTCATGACCTATCGTGCTTCGGTAAGGATCGTTTACCTGGAAGTACCTTACCAGTTGTTGACGGCACAGAACAGGAACAGGGAAGCTGTTGTACCGCAAAAAGTCTTGGAGCGGCTGATCAACAAACTTGAAGTGCCTGCAACCTGGGAGGCGCATACAGTTTCTTTGATCAATCTCAGGTAATTGGTGTAAATTATGGGATGATCATTAATAAAACCATTAACATAAATGCGCCGGCTTCCCGGGTTTGGGAAGCGCTTACCACACCTGCTATCATGAAGCGGTGGATGACAGACGCAGAAATGGACATCATTTCTGATTTTAAAACGGGTAGTGCCATTGTGATCAGAGGGAACCTGCATGGCATTCCTTATGAGAACAAAGGCATTATCCTTCAAAATGATCCATCCTCGGTCCTCAAGTACAATTACTGGAGCTCGCTCTCACAACATGAGGACGTTCCTGAGAATTATTCTCTGATCACTTTCAGGCTGATGTTTGCTGAAGGCACAACCACATTGGTTTTCACACAAACTAATTTTACAGAGGATGTGATCTTCAGGCACTTTAATTTTTACTGGAATACAGCTTTGCAGTTGTTACGGAAACTCAGCGAAGGAGAGCGCTTGCCGGATCAGTAATTGGTATGGACCTTTTTTCTTTTTTGCCGGTTTTCATTTTCCCATGTACGAAATAATAGAATAATACCCCGCAGCCATAGGCTAGTATATCCCCCGGATCCCCCGTATACACCGGCGAAAACTTCGGCATCAGCCATTCAAACACAACAGACAGGTATACTGCAATGATAAGTACATATCCAAATGGATAACTGTAAGGCTGGGTCTTTGCGATATAGGTCCGGATAACGGTGACGGTCAGGTGCGCGATGGCGGGTACAGCAAGGACATCGGTCAGATGATCATTGAATACCGGAATGATCATCCCTGATTTGCGAAGACCGTGCACTACCAGCCAAATTAAGATATAACTGCTGAACAAAGGATCGAAGAGCCGCCTGATCACAGCACCACTGTTATTGCCGTAACCACGGACAAGGTGGTCAGTGATATAAAAACGAGAAAAGCAGGCTTTCATCGTGATCGATTTCTGGTTGTCTAACAATGAACTACTGAACAATTTCAAAGGGAAGAAAGCGATCAATCATTACAGCGAAATTTTCCTCACTATGTTCTATCCATATCTGACCAGTAAGGTCCAGGCTGGTTTTGAATTATAGCCCCGATCTGCGGGGTTTCCATTAAAGCGCGGCCTGGCATTGCAGAATTATTCAATGATGGAATACTGAGAGCAATACTGGACTGATGGGTTATTCAAGCATCAATATGATCTCATTGTTCTTTGCCAGGTCTGTACTCAACGCAAGCGACCTCACTTCGTTCCCATACCTGATGCGCAGCTCTGCTGTATTGGGAGGAATGGAACCGAGATTATCAGCCACAAAAAGTAACCTGTTTTCTCCTTTGTGCAATTTGACAGGTATTTCCTGTATTGTTTTTTTTACCGGAAAACCCTTCGCAATCCATTTGCCGTTGAAGCGAAGAGAAATGCTGTCGCCATCCTGTATTTCAGTATCTCTCAGTTCGAGAATGATGTCTGCTGTATTCACGGTGAAGCTGGCGATGGGTGTGGTAATCCTCTTATTGACCATAGTATCCCGCGCAGGTTCCTGTGAAGGATGATGGTAGATATCAGCCACAATAAAAGTGGCATATGCGTTGAACCGGTTGCCGAACGAGAATTCATAATCTTTACCATCGATAGTAGTTTGAAGATTGCCGGTATTCGGCTGTATATTACCGTAATTGTAAGCAAAGAATAGAAAAAGGTTACGACCACTGTCCAGGCGCAGGTTCTGAACCCGGTTTGCATCTGTGATCTGTTCTTTGGTAAAGATGGCTCTTCCGTTATGCAGGAGTGTTACCGTGTCTTTGTCGTACCGTTCATTGTCGGCGAGCCTGATTGTGATATTGTCTTGTGTCGATTCAATCCTGTCGTAAATTCCGAAATACAGTTTGCTGATCTCCGGATGGAGTATCCTTCCGGCGCTGGAATCAGGAAATGCTTTGTTGGTTGATCTGGTGAGAGTGATCTTGTTGCGGTACAGGAAATCGCGGATCATTACTTTCGGTACTACGAAGATCTCATCATCGTCATATAATCCACGCATCCAGAAATCGGCCTGGTCTATGAAAAGGCGATTTACGCTGATTTGATTGTCTTTCATATCCAGTGTGCCATTCAGGTACCAGAGCCAGATACCGAGTTTGAAAGGCGTTTCCTTTATGGGATATTTGGATCGGCCAATGCCAAGTTGGTACTCACTTTTACGAACCAGCAACATTTCATATACACCGGTAAAAACGCGGTCCTGTATCGTGATCACGGCAGGGTAGAGCAGGCCTTGTTCCGGTTTTCCGATATGTATCTGAAATTGCAGGTCTGACTGACCGGTGCGTTTCAGGTTCATCTTCCAGACCCCGGTCCAGGGATCGGATTGAGCCTGGGCGCGCACAAATGATATGCAGGAAAATAGAAGAAAAATGTACCGCATCAATGGCAACTTAGCTAAAAAAATGATCTTTCTCAAATCGGCATGAATGCCTGGTTGGTCAACTGCTTTTTGCAGTTGGTCCTTTGGGTGAAACCGCTGTTTTGTTACCAGCTATCTTCAGTGTCCATCAATATTCAGACAATGAAGCAATTATTTTTCTGCCTGGCGGCCATTTCCTGCGGATTGTTTTCGTATGCGCAGTCCGGAAAGAATATGGTTACCATCAAAGGTAAGCTCACAGGCGACCTGAAAGGATACAATAAAATCTACCTCTACACACGCATGGGCAATGATTCTGCTGTGATCCAAAACGGAGAATACAGTTTCAGTTTTCCATTTGAACAACCAACTTTCAGAAGCCTTTTCCCTGAATATCTCAGGCATGGAGGAATGATGTACCAACCCTTCGGTATTCTGATTGCAGGTCCCGGCACTTACTATGTAAACTCTGATGCAGGTAAAGGCCTGGCTCAATCATCTGAAGTAAAAGGACCCGAAGCTGCAGTGATCTACCGCCGGTTTGAGCTGGAGAGCAGTGCGGCACAAAGAAATATAAGTATGGGTCTGGCTAAGCTTTATGGAGATAACTGGTACAGGAAAAATGAAAAAGATGATGACTACACTACATTTCAACAAAGCAGGGATTCACTGCAGGATTTGTACATGATTCCATTAATTGAGAAACTGCTGAAGGACCATCCGAACTCCTATGCGGCTGCATTTGTATTGTCGGGCGCAGGCCGTCAGGTTTCAACTATCGAAAAAAAGGAAAAACTGCTGGGCATGCTGTCTGCGAGGATGAAGAAGACTGACGCTGCGCAGAAGTTTGCAGATCATATCGAAGGGCTGAAGAATTCCGCGATCGGTAAGAAGGTGGCCAACTTTGTATTGCCTGATCCCACCGGAAAGGATTTTTCACTGGACCAGTTGAAAGGGAAATATATACTGATAGATTTCTGGGCAAGCTGGTGTGTGCCCTGCCGAAAATCATTTCCGCGTATGCGCGAAGTGTATGCAGCTTACAGGGACCAGTCGTTTGAGATTTACAGTGTTTCAATCGATGAAGACAAAGCGGCATGGCTTAAAGCTGTAAAAGAAGAGAACAATCCTTGGAAGCAGTCGCTGGACAATAAAAATATTTCCCAGAGCCGTTTTGCTGTAACGGGCGTTCCTTCTACATTCCTGATTGGCCCTGATGGCACCATCATCGCCAGCGAAGTAGGTTTCGACCCCGGAGGAGGTAGTGAAATAGAAAAGAAACTTGCCGAGCTTTTTGGTAAGAAAGTTCCTGCTCCGGCACAGGAAGAGAAAAAGCCGGCTGGCCCGATGAAGGCCATTCCCATGACCAATATGTAAAAACAAAATTCAGGAATTATGTACAGGATATTCTTAATGATGTTATTGTTCACTGGCGTTAAGGTAAACGCTCAAATGACAGCCGCACAGAAATCGCATTGGGATGTGGATACGGCAGTAGTGTTCAGCGTGAAGTCGGTACCAGTATGGGACCAGATCAAGGAAACAGGAAAATGGAACGAGATCAGCAATGGGTATGTTCAGGCCGTAACGGTAATGGGTGAGCATCCGAATCAAACCCGTATTGTGAAATTTGCCGATGGTAAGGAAAGAAAGGACCTTGTTTCGCAATATCAGCCTGAATACAAAATGATCGTACTGAAACTGGCTGATCCTTTGCCGGCAGGCATCTATGAAGGAGTAATGGCATTTTATGTATCGAATAAAGAGGAGGGCGGATCTGAATTGCGGATCACAATACGCGTGAAAGGGGATGATGAGCCGAAATCGGCTCTGGTAGGGCAATTGAAGCAGGAAGCTGCTGCTTACCTGAAAGGAATTTCTGACAGGCTTTCCGGAAAATAAATATTGATTGTTTCGTTCTTTCAGGAGGTGGCACCATGTATGCCGCCTCTTTTATTTACCTGCGGTTACTTTCTCTGATGGCCCTTTCAATTCTTCTTGTTCTTTTATCTTCCCTTGCGTTTTGTAAAGAGATCACGGCCCAAATGGCGGCCGGGATCCAGCCGATCAGTGTGATCTGGAGGATCAGGCAGAGGATGCCAGTAAGTATCCTTCCCCTCAAGATGAAGCTGAGCCAGGGCAGTAAGATCGCTAATAAAGTCATGGCTACCGATTTCAGCTAATGTAATGAAAATCCGGGAAGCGGGATTGTGGAAATGAAAGATCGTTTTACAGCGTTGAAAGAATTCTGACAAAGATCCCTGCCATATCTCAATAGAGGTCCACAGGAATTCCTCAGTTGGGTGATTGAATGCGATCATGCAGAATTTTCGCCCGATGAATTGCAGGAATGGCCGGCAGGCAGATTGCCCAACCCTGTTGATGATCTCAATCAATGGGTGGGCGCCCGGGAAGAAGAATAGCATCCGGTTGCTCATTCATTCCCGTGAATGGCTCATTCTATTTTTACAGATTTTTCCCAGCTTCCCAATTTTGGCGAAAACAACGCCAATGTTTACATTACTCTATCGCAGTGTAATCCGCCTGGGAGTGATCGCGGGTTTCTGTTTGACCGCCTCATCCGTTCTTGCGCAAAACAGCAATAAATCCCCGAAAACAGAAAAGAAGCTGCCTGCAGGAACGTATTACATCGTGAATGTTGAAACAGGGTATGCGATTACGCCTGCCATGTCTTCTTCCGGACAGTATGTATTCTTACAGGATTTCAATAAAGATGGAACACAAAAATGGAAACTGGTTTCTAAAGGGAAAAAATACAATATACTTCTCAGCGGCTTCAATGATCTTTTCTTTCAACCTCATCCATCAGTAAAAGATCATACACCCATCATCAGTTTGCCCACTGATGGTACTGATCAGTACAGCATCGAAGCAACACCATCAGGTTACTGGGTGATAAGAAATCAAAATGGCAATTTCCTGAATGCTTTCATTACATCTACCGATAAAGAAATGAGGTTTGGCCCGGTACCGGAGGGAGGTAAGTACCATTTATGGGAATTCAGACCCATATGATGAATTGCAGGATGGTTGCAGGAGAAAGGTTCTTCCTTCATTACAGAGCGCAAAGCCGGTTTGGAGCAATTCAGAAAAGATGGAAATGCAGACAGATTCCGCCTTTTCTATTGTTGTGAAATGCCCTGTGGACAGGGATTTATACATCACTGAATTGCTTAACTTAGTAGAATGCAGTTGCCTGCATATTCTCGTTTTCTTCTTTCTTTACCAAAAACAACTTTATGAAGAATTTTCTGTTTACTATCCTGTTGTTCAGTGCTGGTATGTTTGTATCCGCGCAGGAATCCGGAAAAGTGTACAATAAGGGGCTGGCCGATTCTCTTGGGGCCGATAAATATGGAATGAAGAGTTACATTTTTGTAATATTGAAAACAGGCAGCAATACCACTACCGATAAAGATAAACTGAATCTCCTGTTTCGTGGTCATATGGAAAATATAGGAAAACTGGCGAAGGAAGGGAAGCTGGTGGTGGCTGGCCCTTTCAAAAAGAATGACAAATCCTTCCGGGGGATTTTCATCCTGAACGTTGGCACAGTGGAAGAAGCAAAAGCATTACTGGATACGGACCCTGCCGTCAAAGAAAAAGTATTGGATGCCGAAATACTGGAATGGTACGGATCTGCGGCCTTGCCGATGTATCTTCCTTATCATGGAAAAATAGAAGAGCAGCAACCATGATTGATGATTGCTAATGCTTACAAATAAAATTATGCAACGATGTACGAGAAAAAGATACCAGAGAACTATGAGTGTGGCATCAGCATAGCCATGAAGGTGCTGGGTGGAAAATGGAAATCACTGATCATTGAATATATTCACAGGGGCATAAGGCGCCCGAGCGAATTGCACCGGACCGTTGATCAGGCAAATCCAAGAGTGATCAATATGGCATTGAAGGAACTGGAGGATTATGGAGTTGTCACTAAGACTGTTTATTCAGGCCTGCCTTTGAAAGTGGAATATTCCCTGACTCGTTTAGGTGAAAGTATATTGCCGGTACTCGATGCCATGGAACAATGGGGCAATATTCACAGGGAGGAAATTGTTCCCGATTATTCCATGCCTGACAAACCTCCATGTGCAGGTATTCCTCCTGTTTGAGAAGATGAAAAGTATGCCAGGCAGTTACAACGGATTCCTTTCAGGTTCGTAAATTATCAATTATGAAACACAGCTGCTTATTCTATCTTTCTACTTTTCTCCTTTTTGCCTGCAACAATGGCGATGGAACAAAATGGCCTCAGCCGGCAGGCAATGATTCCCCGGTTGTAGGATGCTATAAACCCCAAACAACAGACAAAGCCTGGTATACTTCAGGAAAGAAAGCTCCCCTGCTGAAAGGCCTGGAGGGAATCGATTTCAAGATTTCAACTGCTTCCAAAGAAGTGCAGGATTATTTCAATCAGGGAATGATGCTTGCTTATGGTTTTAATCATGCTGAAGCAGCCAGATCTTTCTTTGAGGCCGCCCGACTGGATTCCAACTGTGCAATGGCATACTGGGGATTTGCATACGTGTTAGGCCCCAATTACAATGCAGGAATGGAAGAAGATAATTTTCAGCGCGCATATGAAGCTGCCATGAAAGCGAAGTCTCTTTCAAGATCCTGTACGCCGAAGGAAGTAGCGCTTATAGATGCATTGTCTGCCCGGTATGTTGCTCAACCTCCTGCCAGCCGGATCGAACTGGATATTGCTTATGCAGCAGCCATGAATAAAGTGTACACACAATTTCCCAACGACCCGGATATTGGCGCTTTGTATGCCGAATCAATGATGGACATTCACCCCTGGGATTTGTATGAAAAAGATACAAAGAAGCCCAAAGCATGGACGCCAGAGCTTTTGAGCGTATTGGAGCATCTGATGAAGATCAATCCAAAGCACCCCGGGGCGCATCATTTTTATATACATGCGCTGGAAGCATCCGCCACTCCTGAAAAAGCTTTGCCCAGTTCGAGGTTACTGGATACGTTGGTGCGGGGCTCAGGGCACCTGGTGCATATGCCTTCGCATATTTATATCAATACCGGTGATTATCATCTGGGTACACTCTCCAATATCGAAGCTGTAAAAGTAGACAGCATTTATACAACCACCTGTCATGCCCAGGGCGCTTATCCATTAGCGTATTATCCGCATAATTATCATTTCCTGGTGGCTACTGCCACGCTGGAAGGCAATTCAGCATTGGCATGGGGTACAGCCAGGCAATTGCAGCATCATACTTCAGAAGAAATAATGCGTATGCCCGGCTGGGGCACCCTTCAACATTATTATACTATTCCATTATATACTGCAGTGAAACTGTCGTTATGGGATACAGTCCTGGCCCTTCCTTCTCCTCCCGTTGATCTTGTATATCCCCGTGTAATCTGGCATTATGCGAAAGGAATGGCATATTTGGGAAAACATGATCTGTCAGCTGCAAAAAAAGAAATGGATAGTGTAAAAGTGTTGGCGGCGGATACTACCCTGAGAGACCTCACTGTGTGGAGTATCAACACCACGGCAGACCTGGCGCAGATCGCGTTGAAAGTATTGGCAGCCGGTATAGCCCATCAGGAAAAAAAGACAGATCAATCCATTGCACTGCTGAAAGAAGCTGTTGCTCTTGAAGACAAGCTCAATTACAATGAGCCACCGGATTGGTTCTTCTCTGTGAGACACCATCTTGGTGCATTGTTGCTGAAGGCTGGAAAATACAATGAAGCTGAAAAAGTTTACAACCAGGACCTGCGGGTCTGGAAAAAGAATGGATGGGCGCTGATCGGATTGTACAATGCATTGAACATGCAGGCAAAGAACAACGAGGCGCAAAAGGCTCGCGCAGCATTTGAAGAGTCCTGGAAATATGCAGATAAGATGATCACGTCTTCTTCAAGTATTGCAGATTAGCAGGGCAAATGCCTGCCTGCCGCAATTTGCCCTAAGATTGCCGCACATACACAGCAGCCAGGTCGATATTGTTGACGAGCTTCGTATCGAAACAAAAAGACCCTGTAATGAAAAAGTATTCGATCAATATTTCCCTGTTCGCTATTGTAATGGCAGTAATGGTATCATGCCAATCGTCTTCAAATAATGAACAAAAGGAAACTAATGCACAAGTAGAAAAAGATACTGTCAGGAACATTAAGCCGGATGAATCGGGCTATGCAGATGTGAATGGTTTGAAGCTGTATTATGAAGTATATGGAAAGGGAAAGCCCATTGTATTGTTGCACGGTTCTTTCATGAACATTCCAATGAACTGGTCGGGTATCATTCCTGTTTTATCGAAAAACAGGAAAGTGATAGTCGCCGAAATGCAGGGTCATGGCCGCACGAAAGATATTCCCCGGAAATTCAGTTATGAAAACATGGCAGATGATGTATCTGCATTGCTGAAGCATCTCAAAACAGACAGCGCAGACGTACTCGGCTACAGCATGGGAGGTGGTGTTGCTTTTCAGTTTGCGCTGCGTCATCCGCAACAATTACGCAGGCTGGTGATATTGTCCGGCACCTACGCGCATGATGGATGGTGGCCGGATGTAGAAGCCAGTTTTGCTACTATCAATGCAGATATGTTCAAAGGAACACCGATACAAAAACAGTATGATAGTCTTGGTAATGATCCGGCGCGTTTCGGGGACTATATAAAGAAAGTGATGAGTCCCGATCTTGAACCTTATGATTGGTCTAAGGAAGTAAAGAATATACAGGCTCCTGTTTTCATGGCCATCGGCGATGCCGATGGTGTCCGGTACGAGCATGCTCTAGATCTGTTTCGTGCAAAAGGAGGTGGTAAGATGGGAGATATACATGGATTACCGGGGTCGAGGCTGGCGATCATTCCCGGGACTACGCATATTGGAATGATGCTGCATACAGAATGGTGGCTCCCGATGGTAACTGATTTCCTGGATTCCGATCTGAGCCCGACGCCGCCTACGTTCTAGGCGGTCTTTCTTCAAAATATTTTTTACCGGCAATTTTGGGAGCCCAAAGAAGAATCGGGTAATCAATCCTGACGAATAGATAATCAAAAAGTTTCTTCCACCTGGAAGCTGATCTTTTCTTTTGTTTTGGGATGTGTAAATTCGATTGAAGCTGCATGCAGACACATTCTTTCAGATGCTGTACCGTAAAGATCATCACCTACAATGGGGGCATTTAGCCCCAGCTCATGGGCTGAATGCATCCGTAACTGGTGTGTTCTTCCGGTAAGTGGCCAAAAGTCGACTTTGGTTGTTGACTTGTATCTTTTTATCAATTTCCATTTCGTAACACTTTTCTTGCCGGTTTCAAAACAAACCAGTTGTCTTGGCCGGTTAAAGAAGTCAGCGCTAAGCGGAAGATCGATCTCTCCTTCTGACTGATGGATCACTTTGGAAAGTAATGCCCTGTATCTTTTGCTGACAGTACGTTGCAGGAATTGCCTTTGGAGATGTTTATGCGCCTGTTGGTTTTTTGCAATTACCAGGAGCCCCGAAGTGTCCATATCCAGCCGGTGGACCATTAGCGGTTCAGTTTTTTTCCAGATATTTTTCAGCCTGGAATAAACTGAGTCTTCGATATCAACGCCGGGAACAGAGCGTAGTCCTGCTGGCTTGTTCACTACTGCAAGACTGTCGTCTTCAAAAACTATTTCGAGGTCATAGATGCCATCTGTGTTTCGTAAGAAAGGGTTTTCGTCAACAGGAATTCCTTCCAGCATATGTGCCAGAATGGGTTTGCATTTTCCCGTGCAGGCCGGATAGAAATGCTTGTGTTTTCTGATCTCTGAAACAGGGGATGCGCCCCACCAGAACTCAGCCATTGCAATAGGCTTATAGCCGTTCTCAAAAGCGAACTGAAGCAGTTTTGGGGTAGCGCATTCGCCGGCTGCTGAAGGTGGTTTGCCAAATGGCGTCTGCCTGAAAATATCTTGCAGGCTTTTTCTTTTTCCGTTTTTATTCAGGAATGAATATTGTTCAAAAAGCTGTTGTTGCAAAGCGGCTGATCTTTCCTTGCGTTCATTTTTCAGCAATTCGATTTCTTCTTCGATTTGTGCCAGTCTTGCCTGCTTTTCTTCCAGTAATGGTTTCCATTTGTTGGTAAGGTCTCTGAGCTGCCGTTTATCAAACAGGCTTTCCCCGATCAGAGCTGCTTCAGCAAGATCGAAGTCTTGTTTATTCAGGCTGCTTCTGTTATTTATACGATTCTGATCACGCCTGGCTTTGTTCTCTTTTAATTGAGCTTTAAAGGATGATATTTCCTGTTCGGACTGATATGATAATTTTTCGAATTCTTCTTTTGAAGTCTGGTAGTCTTCATTCGAACAGATAGTAGTAATTCTGTCGTTAACGGCGCTGATGATCTCTATCTCTTTAAGGAAAAAACTGTTTTCGACCAGCATGTCAAATACAGGAGGAACGAATTTCGGGTGTTCATTGGAATTAGCCAGTTTGCCCGAAAATGCTGAAAGATATCCCAGTTTGCCTGCTGCATCCTGTACTACGAGGATGCCAAACATTTTACCGATAACAAGACCTTCTTTTTCCGGGCTTAGTCCAAAATTATGGTCTAGGTCCGTTTGTGTTTCCAGGTAATGCTGTAGTTCAGCCACTGCGATCTTTGCCAATGGATGCGGGTCATAATAAAATGGAAAAGTGAACCGCTCAGGTATTGTAGTGCCAGCTATCTGGTTGTCCCTGAACCAGGAAATTTTCTGAAGGGTATCGTTGCTCAAGTAATGTTTCGTTTGATTTGTGCTAATTAGCACTTCAAAGGTAAGAACTTTACCGTGGACTGGTTATCGGACAAGCACCTTCCGGCGAAATCCCGTAAATAACACGAACAACAATATAAAACACACCAAATACAATCTCCGGTATTGCAAGCATAATCTTTGTAGTATAGTCTGCAATTTTTTGGATTGAAGAGAATAGGAAGATTGAAATGATTCTGGATTCAGACCGGACATTACATGGAAAGTTATTGAAATGGTCGGATAATATTTGTGGTAGCTAACATGTATCTGATCAGCCGGATACACTGTTATTAGCGATTAAGCCCACAATGGCTGCAAATTATTATTGGCAGGCTTGATAATCAGGGTTAACTTCAATGAATTCATTTGAGCCTTGCATCAGTATCGCCATTTATCTGCCAGCATCTGCATTTAATTCCTATACTTCTTGCCTTTCTCAGATTTCGTTCTAAAATTGTAAAATGAATATTTACGCGTCAGACCTGTCATTTAATGTAAGGGAAGAAGATCAAAGGAATTGTTTTGCTGCCTGAAACTGCAACCGCTATCAAAATCATTTTCTGAGATCGAAAACTGACTTGGAAGTAATTTTTTATTTGAATCTGCGATATGAGCCTTACGATCAACAAAATAAACTTGCAGCTGACACCAGATGACCGAAAGGTGATCACCAGGTATTTTAATCCCGGCAATGAACGATCACTACTCCTGATAAACAGGGTACTCCAAATGCATCATGAGGCTGCGAAGAGTTTACTCAGTCAGATCGTTCATGAATTTTCCCAATATCACAAGGAGCTCCTGACAGTTTTCGAGAAACATTTCAGTTTGGTAAGCCGGTTATTATCGCCTGAAGCAGAACTGAAGATAACCCCGGAACAAAAGTTGCTTATCGGCGCTTACTTTACAATGGAATATTCTCTTCAACATGCTGCTCTTTTTAATCCATCAATTGTGGAGGATCCTGATCAGTCAGGCACTGAAACTGGTGAAAAAAAAGTAATCATTAGTTTCAGGGCTACAGGGGAGGGGCATATCTCATCGTTGGTATTCAAAAGGGGAAAACTGGACAAAGACAGTATGATCCATATTGAACCATCCGGAAACCTTATGTACGAGGGGCGGATTACTCAAAAAAGGCTGAACAACAAATCTGATTTTGAAAGCCTGTTGTCTCAAACGATCTTACCTGTTGTTATCCAGCAGGAAATATTGAGTCAACTGAAGGACACATTTTCTTATAAGTCTATCGAATCAATCTTAAGAACAGCCCTGCAACAACTAAAACCCGGAACAGGCAGGAATAAATTGAAGTATGATATCCTCAGTATGATAAATACCAGCTATGAGATACATTTTCTGCCTGACTCAAAGATCTCCGAGCGTGTTATTTTTCCTGTAACCTTCACTGAAAAGAATGGCATTGAAGATGCCAGATTTGTGAAGTTCACCGAAGATGATGGAACCTCCAGATATATTGCAACCTATACTGCGTACGATGGAACTTTCATCTTACCTCACTTAATTGAAACGAAAGATTTTCTTCATTTCAAGTTTTCTCCACTTCACGGGAAAGCAGCTGTCAACAAGAACCTTGCATTATTTCCCAGAAAGATCAATGGAGTATATGCAATGCTGTCCCGAATTGATGGCATCAATAATTATCTAATGTTTTCTGAAGATCTTTATCTCTGGGAAAAAGCAGATTTATTGCAGCAACCTGCCTATTCATGGGAATTTATTCAGATTGGTAATGGTGGCTCTCCGCTGGAAACTGACAGAGGATGGCTGGTTATTACTCATGGCGTAGGCCCTATGCGAAAGTATTGTCTGGGGGCCAGTTTGTTTGACCTGAATGATCCTTCAAAGGAATTAGGACGCCTGCAAGAACCATTATTGGTACCTGATGCAGATGAACGGCACGGATATGTTCCCAATGCCGTATATACTTGCGGAGCGATCATCCATAATGGCAATTTGTTTATACCTTATGCCATTTCAGATTACAAAACTGCTTTTATCACTGTTCACCTGGATGATTTGCTCGATTCAATTATGCAGAAAGATCAATAATCTTTTATTGATCCAGATCTTCGCGTTGACCTTTCGTACAGCTTCAAATAATGCTTTGCCATAACCTCGCTGCTGAAGTTGGCAAGGGCATATGTTCTGCACGCCTCTCTGCTGATATTCTTTAGTTTGCCTACAGCAGCAACTGCCTCTTCGATAGTGTGCACCAGGTACCCTGTTTTATTATGTATGATCAGCTCATTCATAGAACCTCTTTCAAATGCAATTACCGGAGTTCCACACATCATCGCTTCCGCTACGCTAAGCCCGAAAGGTTCATCAAAGCTGATAGGATGAAGGAGGGCTTTTGCATTTCCCAGCAGATCGTTTCGTTGTATCGGATCTACATTCCCTTTATAGATAATGTATGTGTTATCCAGATAAGGAAGAATCCTGGTCTTAAAATAATTTTCATCCTGGATTAACCCGCAAAGTAGTAATCTGTTTTTTGATTGAATGGCAATTTGAATAGCTTCGTGTGCTCCTTTATGCGGGTGAATTCGTCCGAAAAACAACAGGTACTCTCCGGTTCCATCACCAAAATGAAACTGTTGTTCGTTGATTCCATTATAAACTGTGTCCAGGTAAGTCAGATCAGGATGTCTGTTACTATTGCTGACAGAAACAAACAATGCATGCCCGTTATATTTTCTGTATACCGGGATAATCTGATCGGAAGAGAACCCATGTATAGTTGTAAGAAGTGGAGTTTGGATCAGTCTTGAATAGGTCAGGGGCAGAAAATCAAAATGATTGTGTATGATATCAAATTCTGATGCCTGCTCAATGAGGTTGGAGATGTGCAGGCACTCCCAAACCTTTGCGTCACCCGGATAGTCGCCCAATGGCTTCTGGCAAACTGATTGCAGTTTGGCTCCCGTTATTGAATCTCCGGTGGCAAATAATGTAACATCTATTCCCATCTTTACCAATGACTCCGTCAGAACCGAAGCAACCTGTTCCCAAGGGCCGTATCTTACCGGTGGTGTTCTCCATGTGATGGGGGAGAGGATGGCTACTTTCATTCGGATAAAGCTGCTGAAACAACCATGTGAGATATCCAGAATGCCAATGTACTTTCGGCACCCTGATTTAAATTGATGCCTTCACTGTGCAGGCCATCTGTGCATCCCCCTGTAGTTGGATCGTATAATGAATGTCCCAGATCATTATCTCCTAAAAACCACCTGTAGCTTGAATACATGAGGTTAAGGTATTTGGATTCACGCGTTAATCTGAAAGCCTGTTGATAACACAGGATCATTGCCATCGCATCAATGGGTTGCTGATCGAATTGTGCAGGCGGACACCCCTTTTTGCACCAGCCCTGATTACCCACCGGACGAAAAACATTATTGCAGAATACTTTGGATTCCAGAAACTGAAGTGATTCAAAAGCGATGGAGAGATATTCTTCATGCATCGTAATCTCGTATGCATTCAGCAAAGCCAGAGGCAGCATTGCATTATCATAAGTGAGAATGGGCTCAAACCAGTGCCAGGAATCATTTTTATTCACTTTATACATCCTCACCATCTTGTCTGCCAGATTGATCACCATGTTTCTTTTAAGATCGTCCGGAAAATGATATTTTATGAACTGACAAATGCCAACGATTGAATTGGCGATGCCTCGTAATGAAGTAAGAGAATTAACGTGGGGGTAGGCTTTTGCAAAAATTTCCTGTCCTGTTTTAACCTGAAGGGGGGAGGTGCCATCATTGATCAGAAAACCCAGGGCCATCAACGTTCTTCCGTAAGAATCTTCGGATCCGCGTATCTCCGGTTTGTTCTTGTCGTATGTAAGAAAATTCTGGAAATATCCATCCTTCGTCTGCATGTAATGGATGAAGCTGAGATAGACCGGCATTAATTCAGCAGCCAACTGATTCCTGCTGCTTTTGCATGCCCAGACTGTCAACAGCAATGCGCGTGAATTATCATCTATGCAATACCCTTCTTTTCTGTTTGGGGTGGTAAATACAGCATGTTGGATAATGCCTGTGAGATCAGTCAACTCAATGATATGTTTAAAGTTCAGATCCGGCATCTGTGCTGTGGCCAGAGAAACTGTTGTATCCGGATCGGAAACATCTTTCGTTGCCATTAATATTTTTTTACTGGTTAACTGACAAAATGGTAAAAGTTTTTGCGGGCTTTATCGGCCTTGCCAGTGTTTTGTTGAAAAGTTCAATGTGTTTTTCTGCTACATTTTTCCAGTTGGAGTTTCTTGTTTTTATGAAGGCACGGATGCCCATTTGCGTTCTTGCATTTTTATTCTGAAGCAGGCCAATGGCATACTCTGCCAATTCATTCACTTCATTGGTTTGAAGGATAATGCCTGTTTTTTCATCGAGCATTTCCTTTGCAAGGATGAACGCATTGGAAATAATGGCACAGCCTGCACTCATCGCATACAAAAATGTGCCACTCACTGCCTGATCAGGGTCTTTTGATGTGAACAGATATATATCGGTCAAAGCCAGATACTCCATCAGTTTTTTAGTGGGTACATATTCATTTATCAGTCGTATGTTTTGCTGTAAATTGTTATCATCGATTATCTGCTGCAGATAATTTCTGTATTCCTCACCTTCCTGGAGCAACAGATTAGGATGTGTTTGTCCAATAACGATATAGATGGCTTCGGGAATGCGGGCACAGATATCTTTCATTGCCAGTATACCTTTTTCTATTCCTTTGTTGGGGCTCAGTAAACCAAAGGTGGTGAGTACAAGCTTATTCTCAAGATCATTAGCGATCTTCAGTTCTGCTTCACTCAATCCGGTTCGGGCGTGTGTTCCATGAGGGATGATAGTGATCTTGTCTGAATCAATCTGGTAGTCTTCAGTCAGTAACCGGGAAGAGTTTCCGGTCATTACAATTATTTTTTCTGCCAGCATGGCTATTGCCCGAACAACCTGTAGTCTTTTGGAATCGGGATCAGGCAGTACAGTATGGAATCTAATGATAAATGGCTTTTCCAACATGGAGAGAAAGCCCAGTAAATATTCTCCCAGTTCACCGCCAAACAAGCCAAACTCATGTTCAACGGAAACCAGTTCAATGGAACTGTCGTTATTGATCAGTTGAGCAGTATCTATGCAAGATGCAAGTTGATGTGCATCCATTACCATAGTTACCGGGTATTTGAAGTTATTGGATAATTCCTGGTTGCCAAGTGCGCAAATATTGATCACAAAATCATTGTTGATGGCAGGTGTGATTGCATTCAGCAGGTCCTCCGTAAAACTGGCTATTCCACATTTTGAAGGAGGAAACGTACTTATGAAAAGAATTCTTGACTGATGAGAAGATGTTATCATGCAGCTGTGTTTTTACGATGAAGAAGTATGTGACTAAAATCTTGAGAAGACAGCATAGCATGCTAATGCCCTTTACAGCGCAATAGATAATTAACTGGTCTTAACAACAATGAACACGGTCAGTAGTTGGCGTTGCTCTCAAATCGACTGGACTTAATTGAAGAAGCAGTAAGAGATGCTTTCTGATAGTAATTAAAGGTACCTTATTTAATCGGCAATAACTATTAAAATATGGATACAGCTGGTTTGATTGCAGTTGTATCCATATTTTCAAGGAATTTACACTTCAGGCGTAGTCAGTTAAATAAAAAACAATAACTCGATATTCGATCGTATCTTTCATGCGATATCCAATCAGGTAAGATATCATTTCCTTCTTGACTTCATATCAGTCAACTTCACTTAAAAATTTTTAAGGAATGAATATTCATGTTTCAAATCTAGGTTTCAACGTGCGAAATGAAGATCTGCATAAACGTTTTTCAACGTATGGCGAGGTTACTTCAGTAAATATTGTGATGGACAAAGTGACCAATCGGAGTCGCGGATTTGGTTTTGTTGAAATGAAAGAAACTGAAGAAGCGAAAAGCGCTATTCGAGCATTGAATGGGGTTATGCTGGATAATCGCGTTATCAAAGTGAATGAAGCAGGCCAACAATGAGATGTATTATTCGTCAAGACGTAAGCACTTTAATGGTTGAGAATTAGATAGCCTGAACAGGAAGAATTTGATGTCGCTCACGCCTCTGGCTGATGTCCTGAAGGCCTTGATTTTGGCATTGGAACTCTTTGGTAAGTCGTGCTCCCTGCATTACCAGGTCGCAGTTGCGTGATACGATTTCTCCGGTACTGGTTATTTCCCAGCGGCGACGTATGCTTAAGATTACTTTTTGATCTCGAATGGGAAAGCCCTGAACCCGGACTTCAGGCGGGAAGCCTTTTGAGTGAAGTATTTGATGCTGGTATTCTGCTGGCGGGAAATTCTTTTCTTCTAAAAACAGCACCAGACCTCTTTGTCCTTTACGATGTGAGTTAAATCGAAATAATCCAGTGTACCAGCGGGCAATAAATAACCCATCAATTCTTTTAACGTATCCTGTCCTTGAGCTTTATTCATCAGGCTGCAAAACAACCACTTTCTTACAAATCCCCCCAACTTTTCAACTTGATTCGCATTTTCGAACCACCCGCCTCAGTGAAGCGGTCCAATGTATATACAGTCTCAGCGCGGCTTTTGACCAAAAAGAAAAAGGACAAAGCGGAAATATTTCCTCTTTGTCCTCTCTTGTCGGGTGGATTGGACAGATATCTAATCTTTTCGTTTCTGAATTGTTGGAAATCAATAAATAGTTTATTGGTGATAGTCTTTATTCGTTGGATGGGATTTTGATACCATTACTAAATGAGATTAAATAAAGCTGTTTTTCGATGCATGAATAGAGCGGACCATGAGCTTTATTTTTGCCAAGGGTAAGCTAAATCCACATTGAGCTCACTTCACATACCCAAATTTCATAATTAAGCTCATTATTTGAGGAATTTGAGCTAGATTTATTGAAGAAATGAGCTTAATATGACAAGTCTATCGGGCACTCAGATGGCTATTCTGGAGTTTATCAGGGATAACCCAGGGCAATCTTCTCTTTACATCCACGAAGGGATTTCAGGAAATAAAGCATATGCCACAACCAAGAGAGCAATATCTCAATTAATTGCTCAGAATTGGGTAATTGCCAAAGGGCAAGGTAAAAGTACGAGATACTACATTGGTTCTTCTTTTATGTTGCTATCTCCGGTAGATATTGAAAAGTATTTCTTAAAGGAGATTGATGAGCGGACCATAAAATCTGATTTTAATCTTGAATTAATAGGCCAACAGTTGCCTTCGGCAAGGGTTTTCACTGACGATGAGTCAAAACATCTAGACTCACTACAAGAGCAGTTTAAAAGAAATATTTCTAAACTTACTCCGACTGAATATAATAAGGAGTTTGAAAGGCTTGCTATAGATTTGAGCTGGAAGTCCTCCCAGATTGAAGGGAACACTTACTCGTTGCTGGAAACCGAACGCCTGTTAAAAGATAAAGAGGTAGCTATTGGAAAGCCAAAAGAAGATGCAACAATGTTATTGAACCATAAGGATGCTATTTCATTTATTATTGATCATCCTGATTATGTTGTTCCATTAACAATATCAAGAATAGAAGATATTCATAGCATTCTTTTAAAGGACCTTGGTGTTGATCGAAATATCAGACAAGGAAGGGTAGGTATATCAGGAACTAACTACCGGCCATTGGATAATGAATATCAGATAAGAGAGGCTGTTAGAGATATGTGTGAGTTAATCAACAGCAGAGCGAGCGTTTTTGAAAAATCATTATTATCTCTAGTGCTACTTTCATACATCCAGCCGTTTGTTGATGGGAATAAGAGAACTGCGCGAATTGTCAGCAATGCAATTTTGATTGCAAATAATTACTGTCCCATTTCGTTTCGAACTGTAGATTCTGTTGAATATAAAAAAGCAATGTTGATATTTTACGAACAGAATAATATCAGTGCTTTTAAAAAGATTTTTATTGGCCAATTTGAGTTTGCGGTTAAGACGTATTTTTAATAGATTAATCTTTGTCGGTTTAGATTTTATTGAACTGAATGGAAGTATGCTGAAAAGAATTATACAGAAAAGTGAAGAATCAGAGGAGGATTACATTCTATTACGATGGAAAGGATCAGGAACGTTATACAATTCATCTAAGTTTCACGAATGATATGTATCAAATTCACTACTACGTATTTGATGGAAATGATGTATTTGATGAAACTAATTATAAAAATGAAAAAGTAATTAGAGACAGTGATTTTAATGAAATAATGAAAGTCATTGAAGAGTGCTTTCCTGGATTGATAGAAACCAGATCCAGTGAGACGAGAATTCTGGTGACAAAAAAAGCGATCTGAAATTCAGATCGCTTTTTTCGTTGTCGGGAAGACAGGATTCGAACCTGCGACCCCCTGGTCCCAAACCAGGTGCGCTACCGGCCTGCGCTACTTCCCGAACTTTTTTTCCGGACGCAATCCGAAAATTGCGGGATGCAAAAGTAAGGATTTAACTTTCAAAAACTCACACATTTAGAAATTTATTTTTGCCAAAATTACCGCTTACGAGCGAAATCCCCCACCAGCAACAGTTCCAGCCTGCAAAAACAATCCCCTTCATCCTCCATTCTTCCCACTTCAACCGGCCTGTCGCCGTTCTCCCCCTTTTTGTCGTTACCACACCCGCTTCGCATCCCGCGACTATTCTAGGTTTGCATTATTCCATCAACAAAAAATCAACAACATGAAAAAGGCAATTGTATTTCCTCTCATCGCCATAGCAATGTTCTCCTGGAAATCATTCCCCGCAGATATATGGACATTCGATGAACACCATGCCAGGCTGAGGTTTTCCGTTTCACATCTTTCCCTGGCCGATGTGGAAGGATCGTTTAAGATCAAAGAATCAACCATTACTTCCAATGGTAAGGAGTTTACCGATGCCTCGGTTACCCTCATCGCGGATGCGGCCAGTATCAACACAGACAATGAAATGAGAGATGGTTACCTCAGAAAGCCAGATTACCTGGATACAGATAAATACCCAACCATCACCTTTAAAAGCACTTCATTCAAAAAAGAAGGAGATCATTACAAAGTAACCGGTCCACTCACCTTACATGGGGTAACCAAAACCGTTACACTTACTGCCGTTGGCAAACTGGGAGAGAACCCAATGGACAAAACGCCAATGGCAGGTTTCAAAGTTACAGGCACCATCAACAGAAAAGACTTTGGAGTTTGCACCAGTACGCCATCAGCCATGTTGGGCGAGGAGATCCATATCGTCGCAAATGTTGAGTATATCAAGAAGTAAAAATAGAAGCACTGGATTATACTATCCGGTCGCGGAGCGCTTTGGCAACGGCTTCACTCTTGGAGTTCACATGCAGCTTTTCGTAAATGCTGCGGATATGACTACGTACGGTATCGATAGAAATGTACATTTCCGCCGCCACCATCTTGTAGCTGTTCCCATCCACCAGGCTTTGTAATACCTGCTTTTCGCGCTGGGAGAGCGCGTAATCGGGACTGACAGAGGGCTGCATACCGGCAAACATTTTCAATACCTGGGTAGCTATGCTCGCATTCATCGGAGCTCCGCCTTCGTGCACTTCGCGGATATAGTCGATGAGCTTGACAGGAGGGGTTTTCTTCAGCAGGTACCCATTAGCACCCTGGCGGATCGCTTCGAATACATTTTTGTTATCGTCAAATACAGTCAGCATCAGGACCTTTACGTCAGGGTGCTGACTTCTTATTTTGGCCAGCCCTTCAATGCCTGTCATAGCCGGCATATCGATGTCCAGCAAAATCACATCAGGTTTCAGTGTTTTGATATCCTGCACGGCGGTTTCGCAGTTGTCGAAAGCGCCCACCACCTCAAACCCATCGGTATTGCTGAGCAGCAGCACCAGGGATTCGCGCATCACTTCGGAATCATCGTATAACAATATTTTGATCATGTACGTAGTTTGCTGGTTCTTTGCAAAAATAGGGGCTAAGGTCACTTTCTGCTATCACATGATTATGCTAAGGGTATCCTGAGCTCCACTGAAGTGCCGGATTCAGGGGCTGAGATGATCTTCAATGCCCCCTTCATCGCTTCAGCCCGCTTCCTCATGTTCCGCAGTCCATTACCCCTTACTGGTCCCTGCTGATCATCTTCTGTGTTGAAACCCACTCCATTATCGGTGATCGTCATTTGCAGGGCGTTCTTTTGCTTGCGAAGGGTAATGTCCACTTTTGCAGCTTTAGCGTATTTCACAATATTATTGATGGCTTCCTTGAAAACGAGAAAGATCTCCCGTCGCCATTCCATATCGAAGGTCATGTCTTTTACAGTTTCGTCCACTGTAAAAGTGTATTCGATATCGCTTGCCTCCAACACGTTGCCGGCAAATTCCTTCATACGCGCCAGGATCTTGCGCATGCTGTCGTTCACGGGATTGATGCTCCATACGATATCGTCCATCGCTTCCATGATGCGGGAAGAGCTGTCGCTGATACGGCCCATATAATCCTGGCTGGCCTGCTGATCAGTCCCGATCTTTTTCACGGCCATATTGCTGAGGATATTGATGGTGCTGAGTGTAGAACCCATATCGTCGTGCAGGTCGCGGGCCAGTCGTGTGCGGATCTTTTCCACCTGCATCAGCCTGCGGATCCGCAGCCGGTAAAGATAGTAGAGGGCTCCGGCAATGGCCAGCACTACCAGTCCATAGAACCAGAACGTCCGCCAGAAAGGTGGCCTGATGATGATCCGCAATGAAGTGATATGGGGCGAAAAGATCCCTACTTCATTACGGGCGCGTACCTTGAAAACATAATTGCCGGGAGGCAGCAATGTAAAGTTCACCTGCAACGGACCTTCCATTCTTTGCCAGTCTTTATTGGCGCCCTCCAGCATGTAATAGTAACTGAGTTTATCGATCCGGTTGAAGCTGAGCGCCGCAAATGTGATGGTGAGCGAATTTCGATCGTACGGAAGCGTTAGTCCTCCCTGTTTTTCCAGGGAATCGACCGGCAGGAATTCGTTGAACAGTTTTACACTTCCGATACGTACATCGGGTGGCAAAGATTTATCATGGTATTGCGCCGGATCAAACGTGACCATGTTCTGATTACCCAGGAATGCCAGTTTCCCATTCCTCAGCTTAACACTGGCATCCAGCAGGAAATTATGATTGTATACGGTGATCAGGCCATCCCATTGCGTGAACCTGATGAAATAGTTGCCTTCGAAATTGTATTTGTACATTCCGTTGGCAGTGCTTAGCCAAACGTTCTGCTGATTATCCACCTGCATAGTCAGCACAGGACCAACGGGCCACTGATTGTAGGTGGCGGCATGGGTAATAGCGCCGGTATTATAATTCAGGAGATGCAGGTAATCGCCGGCAAATGCATAGATGCTGTCGTTCACCTGCACAATATCCCGTACATGGTTTCCATAAAAGAATTGTTGGGAAGATGGAATATTGTACTGCTTCACTTCATTGCCTGTGAGCGGGTCCACCACAAAAACGCCCTTCCCCCCGGTTGCAATCCAGAGCAATCCCCGATTGTCAACCATTATCTTACTGATGATCGATCTGTATTGATTTGTTATTTTGAAAGAACTGTCGTGCAGGCTGGATCCATTTTTCCATTTCAATATCATACCACTTTGGGTAGCAAACCAAAGATTCCCCTGCTGGTCTTCCGTGATCTGACGGATGGTAGAACCCTTGAAGGGAGCAGGTTTCAGGAAAACGGATTTTCCTTTTACCGTGTCATAGATCATTAGTCTACCCGCCTGGCAGGCAATCCATACCTTGCCTCCGGGGATCTGCAGGTGCATGTCCCAGGTAAGGCTGTAATTGCCATCATCTTTGGGAAGATCGAAAGTGATCTCCCTTTTCTTCAGATTGGGCTGACGGGTGAGCACACCGCGGCCCCATGTGGCAACCCAGAGATCACCATTGGGCAATTCCATAACAGAACTCAGGCTGGCGCGTTGTGGGTCCTGCCGTAATACGAGGTGCAGGTTGCTGTTGAGCTTACTGGTGGAATTGTACAATCCATTATCAGTAGCTACCCAGAGTAACTTCTCCCGGTCCTGGATAACCGAATAGATCCTGGTGAATTCAATATTGTAAGGAGATGATCCGGGAAAGATGAAAGTCTCGAAGCGATCTTCCTGCCGCATGGCCATATGATAAAGACCATATGTGAGCACAGTAGTGTCCTCAAATTCTGTGAATTTGTGCAATTCATAATAACCGCCGGGTGAAACGGTGGTAAGGCCGAGCGTGTCGTCGCTCCAGGTTTTCAGTTTTTCATCATAACAGAAATAGTGAAGGGAATAATTAGTGGTATCCCAGGTAGTGCACCAATGTCTTCTTTTTCCATCGATATAAACATTGGTTACATGCTGCCGCATGCTGCTTTCGTTCAACAGGAAATGTGGTGCATTGGGATCTGTTGCCCTGAAGAGTTGTTTTCTTTTTTTATCGAAATAAGCCAATCCGCCTCTTCCGCCGATCCAGAAACGACCTGTGCTTATATCATCAAAAGTGGCGAAGAGTCCAAATGAACGGGGAATAGAGAAAGGGGTTATGTCTTCCCTGAGTTCATTTTTTCCCTCATCATAGGATAACCAACCCCAGTTGCGGATCAGGACAAATATCTGTCCGCTTCCATTTTTTTCCAGGAAGATGTCTGCATTCTGTGGTATATCCAGTTCTTTGGCAAAGGGTACAGGTTTGTACCTGAACGTTGCATGATCGAATATGCCGATGGATTTTCCCATGCGCAGCCACATGCGCTCCATGGTATCCATCACAATCTGGTTTACGGGTAAACGCGGCAGCCTGTCGGCTCCGCTTTGCTGGTAGGGATAAAAGAATTGATAGCCGTCGTACCGCTGCAGGCCATTTTCTGTGCCTATCCACAGATAGCCCTTTGCATCCTGCAAAAGACTGTACACGAAATTGGATGCGAGGCCATCTCTTGAAGTGAGGTGATTGAAGATGAACTCCTGCGCCACTGCGCGGGCCCCAACACCAATACCGGCAGTCAGCATCAGGATGCTTAACAGAAGGCTTTGAAGCCCGCCCCCGGATTTGATTTTGGGGCCTTTATCGAAAACAGGACCGCATATATTTCCTGCGGAACGGTGAGTGATCATGTTAAAAGGATGATAAGTAGGTTCAGGATTTGAAAGCAAATGTACAACTCATGCAGTTGGTAAGCCCGCTTCAACCTTTCGTTAGCATGTTTATGCGATTGAGCCGCACAACTGACCGCAGTAGTTTTGCTCCCGTTAAATCAACGATATGAAAAAGCTCATTCTGTTATGTGTGTTCATTGCACCCTTCGTTTCACAAGCTCAGTTGGGTGGTTTGGTAAATAAAGCCAAAAACAAGATAAAGGAAAAACTGGACAATAAAGTGGACAGGGAGATCGACAAATCTCTCGATCCTCCAAAAGAAAAAACAAAAGAAGAAGAAAACAAAACAAACGGGGAAGGAAACAAACAGGGCGGAACCACGGCCAGAAGCCCCATTGCCGCTTACTCACGTTATGATTTCATTCCCGGCGAAAAAGTTTTGTATGCGGAAGATCTTGCGCAGGATAATATCGGCGAACTGCCACTCGGCTGGAATACCAGGGGAAAAGGTGAAGTGGTGACATTGGAGAATTTCCCGGGAAAATGGATGCGTATGTTCACAGGAGCTACTTATCTCTTCGGTAACAACAAAGCATTCGGTGAGAACTTCACCGTGGAATTCGACCTGATCGTAGATGGCTCCGCACCGCAGGGAACGCGCTTCTTACCGGGTTTCAAATTCGGTATGTTCAGTAGCGGCGCCAAAAAATCGACAGATAGATCATTGTGGTCGGAATCTGAATGGATGGACAAAAATGTACTGACCATCACCACCAAACCCAATCTGGACCTCATTTCCAAAGCAGAGCTCTATTCCCGCGAAAAAGGAAGCCAGAGTTTCAGCAGTGGTAATACGGACTTTGCGGCTTTCAGCAAATCATATTTCAAACCTGCTCACTATGCCATCCAGGTGCAGAAAAGCCGTGTACGCGTTTGGATAGATGGCAACAAGGTTTTCGATATTCCTGAAGTGGTTGGTTCTTCCATTCCTTTCAACAACCTGGTATTCGGTGTGTCCGATTATGTTTTTTATAACGAAAGCAATTTCGGGCTCTATATCTCCAACATCAAAGTGGCTACTGGCGTTCCGGATACCAGACACAAACTGCTGGATGAAGGGAAATTCTCTACAACAGGAATCCTCTTCGATCTCAACAGCGCCAGCATCAAACCCGAATCCCACAGTGTGCTGAAAGAGATCGGCAACCTGATGAAGGAGAACAAGGACCTCAAAGTAAAGATCGTTGGTCATACCAGCAGCGATGGCGATGATGCTGCTAACCTGGAGCTTTCCAAAAAACGGGCAGCAGCCATCAAAGACGCACTGGTAAAGGATTATAAGATCGAAGAAGAAAGGCTGCAGGCTGAAGGAAAGGGAGAAGCACAGCCTGTTGGTGATAACAAAACAAAAGAAGGACAGGCACAGAACCGCCGAGTGGAATTCATCAAATTGTAATCAGAACAGATCGTATAGCCATGAAGTTTATTGCAATGATGGCATTGGCGCTGCTTACGGGCAGCGCTTTTGCCCAGGAAAATATGTCTGAAAAAGAACTGGAAGAACTGATCCGACGTGCGGAAAAGATGGCAGAGAAGGCAAAGTCGGGTCCGGGGATGAAAAAGGCGATGGAAGAAGAAGTGAAAGCGGAGAACAAGCCCAAAAAATTTCCCACCAGGGATAATGCTGCATTGGCCGCACTGCCTGCCAAACCGATGAGCAATGGCAACATGAGCTCTTACCTGCAAAACCTTTACACCGCTTATAAAACCAAAATGCCAGTCGGTGCTATCCAGGCTGCCCAAAAAGCAACGGAAGCGCTCGGTGAAGATGCAGACAAGATGGGAGTAGCGGGTGTTTCTGCCTGGTACAATGGCGCACCGGAACAGGGCATTCTACTGCTCCTGCAGGCTGGCGCCAAAAAGCCGGAAGATCCATTACTGCTCAATAATCTCGGAGCGTTGCTCAATGCCGGCGGCGCCGCCAGGCATGCACTCCCGGTCCTTCATACCCTGGTAAGCAGGTTCCCGGAAAATCCCATGTTACTGAACAATCTCGGTCAGGCATATGCGGGAGTAGGGCAGTTGGATACGGCCATGAAATATTTTGCGCGTGTATTCAGGAAATCGCCACAACACCCGGAAGCGCGCAATACGGCAGGACAAATAGAGAAGCAACGTGGCCGCACAACCGAAGCCATCAAACATTTCCAGGAATCGCTCAAAGGCGCCCATAACCTTGAAGCCATCCAGGGACTGGAGGAATGCACCGGAGGGAATTATTACACCAAACTGCCGCCTGTTGGCTCTCCCATCGATCTTCCTTATTTCAATGAATTCAAATATAAACTTCCCAAACAGTGTACTGGCCCGGCAGACGCACCTTATATCAAACAAGAGCACGATGATTTCAGACGGTTCGTAAGCAATCTGTCGGCTGCCTACAACAACCTTGCTGCCGCAGAAAGAAAAAAAGGGGAAGAATTGCTCGACAAGGAAAGTGAAAAACTGAACAGGACGGTGTTGAATGCCCTCAGGACCGGCACTACACTCAGCGCTCCTCCATCGATCGGAAGCCCGGTGAATATCGCTGCTGCAAGAAAGATGATGGACATCGGCATGCGACTTGCCACCGTAGACCTGCCTGATCACGGCCGTCGAATGGATAAGCTTGACTCCGTTTATCACCGCCTCATCAGGGAGTACAAGGGGAAAAGTGAAAAGATCGCCGAAGAATATGCGCAGAAGAAAAGCCAGTATGATTGCGGTGAAGGCCGGGGCGCGGATTGTGCCGCCATCGAAAGGCTCAGCAAAGAAGAATGCCAGAAACAGGTAGCGCTCGGCAATGCGGCGCAGGGCGCTATCTCCGCCGCCAAAGTGGATTACCAGAAGGAACATCTCCGCTTCATCCGCTGGCAGTTCAACTACAGCGCCTTCTATGGATACCTCTCAGGATTCAATGATCACCTGGCCCGTGCCGCCTTCTATGATGCCTGCAGCAAGTACCTTACCGAACTGAAACGACTGGCATATGATCCATTCGTCTGCGCGGGTGGTCGTTGTGACGATGAAAGAACTGAAGTGCAATCAAAAGATGAATCGGATGGCACTAAAGAAATGGAATGTCCGATCGATATCGATATCAAATTCATCATTGGTAAGATCAAACTCAATTGCGAGAAATTTGAATTCACTGCCGGTGAAGGACTGGTATTCACTGCCACCAAAAGTTTCGTCGGTAGTAAACAAACCACCATGAGCCTCGGCGCAGGACTGCAATTCCAGGGATCGAAAGAATGGGGCATCTTCTCCGGTGAAGCCAGCGGCAGTGCCACACAATCCTTTTACATCGTCTGGGATAAAGACGATAAGATCATCGATGCAGGCATCGCCGTAAAAGCGGAAGGTTCCATCAAAGGCGAAGCAAAAGTGGAACTGCCCGGCGGCATCGGCAAAGACCAACTGCCTCAAAAAGAAATCAAAGTGGAAGGCGAATTCGGATATACCCTTGGAGTCAACTCCGGCTGGACCTTTGCTGACGGCAGCCTCAGCAGGATCGCAAACGCTGTCGGCTTGTTTAAATAGGCAGCAGCTTTTATTGTTTTTTGCTGCGTGGCGGCGGGATATGACAAATGGGCTGTGGAAACAAACCAACGCAGGTGAATGTTTTTTGGGCTTTTGATGGGTTGGATTGGGCGGTGGTGCTGAGCCGGACTTCTTCGCTTATGTTTCCAAGGCTCCATTTGTTCATATCCGCGCCGCCAACAGAGCCATGGAGGTGCGGCAGGGATATTTCAACACACTACATTGTTTGCATCGGGATACCTAACCAACCGTTGATGGGCCCAGGTTTGATCTTTGCTTTGTAATGGCAGCATTTATGGGTTGCGTTTTTTTATTGTTTCATTATTCATTCTTTGCTCTATTCTTTTTTCTTTTTCTTCGCAACTTTCTTATTGGGCGTCTTAATCTTTTTTACTTTTTTAAGTTGCTCCTGCCTTTTTTTGAACATTCTCAAACATCCATCTCCCGCACACGCTGGTTGGCAGGGGCCGGGAGGGGTATGAAAAGTCGGGCCCTGGAAACATAAGCGAAGAAGCCCGGCCCTGTACTACCGCTCCATCCAACCCATCGAAAGCCCAGTAAACTTCCAAATGCGCCGGTTTGTTTCCTCAGCCCGCACTTTCATACCCCTCCCGGCCCAACAACCCGGAAACAGAAAAAGTGTAAATTGAGGTGTTATGAAAGAGCAGGACATTCCATTCGAGATCATCTATGAACAGCATACTCTCAAAGTGGAGATCATCCGCAGCGGCAAAAGCGTGGTTTACAAGATCACGAATGATAAAAAGCCGGGTGTGTTTTTTGTGACCAGGGCTATGGATGCGGAAAAGAAATATTTCTGGACCTCCATTCCGGAAGGACGGCTCGAGATCGCTGCAAAGATTGGAATCCTGATCGAAGAAAAGATTAAACAATAAGTTTGTCCTATGTGCTACTATAATGGAGTGAAGGTTACCAGGTCTGAGTTCATCCGGCTAAAACAACTGGAGAAAGCCATTGCCAAACTGGAATTGCTCAACAGACCGATGATCATCGGATTCGATTATTCGCAGGCGCCGGTGCTGAAACGGGTGGAAGGAAAAGAGGATTTCGAGATCACGCAAATGGAGTGGGGATTCATCCCGCCTTACCTGAGAAACCGTGAGGCTGTGGTCAATTTCCGGAATGGCCACAAAGATGCCAATGGAAAATTCCACCCTCCCATCACCACACTCAATGCAGTGGGAGAGGAGATGCTGCAACCTGGAAAAATGTACAGGGATGCCGCGCTTCATCGCCGCTGCCTGGTGCTGAGCTCGGGATTCTTTGAATGGAGACATGTACATCCCATCGGCAGGCAGGGCAAACCACTCAAGACCGCTGTCAAATATCCCTATCATATCGTGTTGCCAGGCCAGGAAGTTTTTTTCATGGCGGGCATTTGGCAAAGCTGGACAGATAAAGACACGGGCGAAACGGTGGAGACTTTCGCCATTGTTACTACCGCTGCCAATAAACTGATGCAACAGGTCCATAATTCAAAAATGCGGATGCCGCTGATCCTGTCGGAAGACCAGGCATGGGACTGGTTGTTCGGTGATCTGAGTGAGGAGGATATCAAAAAGATTGTAGCGTCGCCTGTTGCGGCAGAACAAATGTCGGCTTATACCATCGCCAAAGATTTCAGGGCTATGAATGATCCAACTACCCCTTTCGAATACCCCGAATTGACGCCCGTTGAAATGTAGGATAGTGGCGGGTTTCGGAGGGCATCGATTCCAGTCCTTTTGCACGCATCAGCAATCCTTCACCAAAACGGTGCTTGATATGATCGATGCTCTGGTAGAGTTTGATCATCTCCTGAGTGTCTTCGAAAAGATTGATCTGGTAATTGCCCGGTACCAGGTGCGTGAAGCGTATGCCGAGCAGTCGCACCAGCATTCTTCTTTCATATAATGTTTCGAACAGGTCCTTTGCCGCTTTGAGCAGGGTATGGTCCGCTGCGGAGTAGGGGATGGTGAGCTGTTTGGTGACGGTATCGAAATTGGAGTAACGCAGTTTTACCGTTACACAGCCGGTGAGCTTGTTCTGCTCGCGCAACTGGAAAGCGATCTTTTCGGTCATACGTACCAGTTGGGACCGAAGGAATTCCACATCGATAGTGTCCTGCTGGAAAGTGCTTTCGGTGGAGATGGATTTCTGCTCGTGGTAGGGGATAACGGGCGTATCGTCAATGCCATTGGCGCGTCGCCAGAGATCGATGCCGTTCTTGCCGAGCAGGTTCTGCATCATTTCTAAGGGGATCTCGCTGAGCACTTTTACTGTTTCCACACCCATGCGCAGGAGAAGGAAAGCTGTTTCTTTTCCAACGCCGGGGATCTTGGCTACGCTGAGCGGCGCCAGGTAGGTCTTCTCGGAACCGAAGGGGATCTCGATCTGTCCGTTGGGTTTTACTTCATTGGTGGCCACTTTGCTGATGAGCTTGTTGCTGGCCAGCGCATAGGAAACGGGCAGTCCGCTTTCTTTCATCACTTTCTGACGGAGCTCTGTAGTGAACTGGTAGCAGCCAAAATATTTGTCCATTCCCGTTAGGTCCACATAGAATTCGTCCACTGAAGATTTCTCGAATAATGGAACGGTATCGCGGATGATATCTGTTACAAGTCGTGAGTAGTTGCTATAGGATTCCATATCTCCCTGAAGGATGATCGCATGCGGACAGAGCCTTTTGGCTAATTTCACCGGCATGGCTGAGTGGATGCCGAAAGAACGGGCTTCATAGCTGCAAGCTGCCACAACACCTCTGTCGCTGCTGCCGCCTACGATCAATGGTTTTCCTTTCAGAGAGCTGTTTTTCAAACATTCTACAGATACAAAAAATGCGTCGAGGTCGAGGTGAGCGATATGTCGCTCATGGTTGATGAACATAACATGGGCTTAAAGGTTTGCGTATTGTCTTTCTTTGTAACCGATCTTCTGCATGTAATCAACTTCCACGCTGAATACACCGAAGTCTTCCACTACTTTCCCACGGATACGATAGAAACCTTTTCCTTTCATAGGGTATATGCGGAGCGCAACCGGAAAATGAACAGTGTCTACCCAGTTGAGGTCCCTGTCTATGAAGGTGCCGAAGCTCATCACTTCCTGGGTTTTTGTAGGCACTGCTTTATAATCTATGAAATAGAGCTGCATGGTCACCGTCTTGCCCAGGTAATTCGGAAGATCGCCGGCCAGCAGGGTGGACTCATCCTGCTCAACCAGCTCGAAAGGATTACGCAAAGGGAAGCCGAGCAGCTCTATTTCATCGTGAAGGTCGTCCAGAGGATTATCCGACAGCTCCGGTAACCGGAACTGAAGCGGCGCTTCCTGGAACAAACGGTGACCAATATGCGATTCAGTATTCTTCTTTTGCAGGAAATTGGATTCCCACAACAGTCTCTTTTTATTCTTTCCGGTGAAGCGCAGTGCGCCGATCCTTACCAGGATATTCAGTTGCTCCGCTCCGGGCCTGGTCCGCTCTATGAAATCCTGCAGGTGCTCAAAAGGACCGTGCAGGCTGCGTTCCAGGATGATGGTCTCGATGAGTTTTTTCTCCAGTCCTTTCAGGTTCACAAAACCCATGTGTACATCGGTACCCCTGATATTGGTGAGGTAATCACTGTTGTTCACACAGGGAAGATGGATGGTAGCGCCCGTTTTCCGCAATTCCAGGAAGTACAGTTCCTGCGAATAAAATCCCCCGAAGTTATTCAGCACACCCACCATGAACTCCATAGGATAATACGTCTTCAGATATAGATCCTGGAAGCTCTCGACAGCAAAACTGGCGGAGTGGGCTTTACAGAAACTGTACCCGGCAAAGGATTCCATCTGACGCCAAACCTCTGCACTCAGCTCGTCCGGATACCCTTTGTCCCTGCAATTGCGTGTGAATTGTTCCTTCATCAGTGCAAAGCGATTATGGCTGCGGTACTTGCCACTCATGGCCCTCCGCAATACATCGGCTTCGCCCATGGACATTCCACCAAAAAAGTGCGCCACCTTGATCACATCTTCCTGAAATACCATCACACCAAATGTGTCTTTCAATAATTCTCCGATCAGTGGATGGAGATGTTGTACGGTTTCAGGGTTATGATAACGTTTGATATATTCCCGCATCATGCCGCTGCTGGCCACGCCTGGCCTGATGATACTGCTGGCGGATACCAGCGTGAGATAATCGCGGCATTTGAGTTTGCTGAGCAACTGCCGCATGGCAGGGCTTTCCACATAAAAGCATCCGATGGTGTTCACATTTTGCAACTGTTCCTGTACGTTAGGATCGTTCTTGAACTTTTCCACCTCATCTATCTGGATGCTGATATTCCTGTTTTCCTTTACCAGCCTCACGGTTTCCTTGATATGTCCGAGACCCCGCTGGCTCAGCACATCGAACTTGTAGAGGCCGATATCTTCCGCCACATGCATGTCTATCTGCGTGGTGGAAAATCCTTTCGGCGGCATCCAGGTGGCGGTGTAGGAATGAATGGGCGCTTCGCTGATCAGCATGCCGCCTGCATGGATACTGAGATGGTTCGGGAAATTGTTCAGCAGCTTTCCGTATTGCATGATCAGTGAGTGGTACTGATCACTCTGCGGTTTATTGAACCGTTCCTTCCTGCTGTCGCCATAATAATAACCACGCGCTCCCATGTCATCGATCTCTTTGGAAGGAAGACCGAACACTTTACCAAGCTCACGCACTACGGCATTGTACTGGAAAGTGACATAGCTGCCCACCAGCGCCACATGTTGCTCTCCATATCGTTTGAAGATGTAATCGATGATCTCGTCGCGGTCCAGCCAGCTGAAATCGATATCGAAATCAGGAGGTGATGTGCGCTCGGCGTTGAGGAAACGTTCGAAGAATAAATTCAGTTCCAGCGGGTCCACATCTGTGATCTTCAAACAGTAGGCTACAATGGAATTGGCGCCGCTGCCGCGTCCTACATGGAAGAAGCCACGGTTGGAAGCGTACCGCAGGAAATCCCAGGTGATGAGAAAATATGCGGTGAAACCGAGATCTTCTATCACCTGTAATTCCTTGTTGAGCCGGTCGATGGCTTTTGTATTGTTGCCGTACCGTATGCGGTAACCATCGTAAGCCAGCTTTCGCAGCAGTTGCACATCATCTTTTTTGCTGGCGGTGAAAAATTTCTTGTTCTTGTCTGTTCCGGATTCCATCTCTATGCTGCACATATCGATGAGCCGGAATGTATTGGTGACAATGAACGGGTATTGCATGAAAGCTTCGAACAGTTTTGCTGGCGCCACAAACTGTTCCGTGGTTGCACAGATAGCATCTGATTCCAGTTTTGAGAGCACAATATTTTTGTCAACAGCCCTCAGCAGGCGATGTACATTATGGTACTTCTTATTCTGTACGGTTACAGGTTGACGAATGATGAATTTTTCTTTGTACTGATTTCCCATTCCAAAGAGTTTATTCACCTCTTCGGGAAGCACACCGATCATTTCATTGGGCAGCAGTTCTTCTGCCGGTTTGTTACCCAATGGATAGATTACATAACCATCCCATAAATCCTGGAAAAATGGTTCCTGTCCGGCCTTCACAGGAAAAGGCTTGCTGGCTGAGAGATGACCAGACAGGAACGCATTGATCCAGGAGAAGCCGCGATTGTTGGCTGCCAGTAAGATATACAGCAGCTGATCACCATTGCGGACTTCCGCACCCAGGATAGGTTTGATACCTGATTCTTTGCAGCGGGAAACGAATTCCCAGGCATCACAGGTGGTATTTATATTAGTGAGTGCCAATGTTGTAGCCCCGGTTTCCATGCCTGCCTGTACCAGTTCTGCCGTGCTGTAAGTACCATAATGAAAGCTGAAATATGTTTTACAATTCAAATACATCCGTGGCGATTTTCTTTTTCAAACCTACAACATCTGCTAATAATTTTAGCATGATGAATACTAAAGAAATTAGTATTTTTGTTGCGAAAGAGCGCAGGTGATTTTTAAGAAAAGTGGAAATTAGGCTTTGAAATGCAGATGGGTAGTGAGGTTTGAGAATATCAAATTTTACTGGAAAAGAAAGATAAGTATAATCTGCATGCAATAAAAGTGGAATAGAGGGTAGAAAAAAAGTATAATAACTACTAAAAAAAGCTGACCATCATAACGCGCAATAGTAACATTCAAATGAAATTTGACTATGGTTGACGATCCAAGATATATTGCCGCAAAAAGAATGGTTGAACAGGGTGATATCAGCACTTTCAATCAATTGTTCACGATCATTCCCAAGAGCATTGTTGCAGCCGATATGGGAACACAGAACGTGAGGTTCACTACACTGATGAACCATATTGAAAAATTCACCCTGCAGGAATTGTTTATGCTGAGCAAGTTGTTTTCATTGGATGAGAAGGTTATCCTTGATCTGGCATTCAGCCAGTACATGGAACAAAAGAAAAGCAAAACCGGTAAAACATAATCCGCTCTTCTTGAGATAAACGCATGTTGCATTAGCCTTATCCATTCAACACTGAATCATTTTCAAAGAGCCATCATCTCAGCGATGGCTCTTTTTTTATTGGGGTGTGGCAGTCGCTCGCCTCCGGCGAGTGACCTGTATTTGTTCGCCTCCGGCGAACACTGTGTCGCCGGAGGCGACGGAATAAAAGTCACTCGCCGGAGGCGAGCGACTGCCACACCCTGAGTAATTAATACTGTTTGTTGGGAATGATATGCACAGCCAGGAAACCAAAGATGCCGGTCAGTGCAACAATCACCAGGTCCGGGATACTTCTTTCCAGGGTTTTCCCTTCCCTGCGCATGAGTATGACTGTTATAATAACCAGTGCAAGGTTCAGCGCCAGCCAGCTCCAGTTATTGCTATCTGTCAGGTGGAAGCTGATAAACTCATTGTCAGGTGAACTGAGTTGCAGCTGGAATGGAAAGAGGGCGCTGGCCACTTTGCCAATGGCCATTTCCGATTTCTGGGGAAGGGGATAGAAATATTTATCTATCACTTTGTAATCCCTGTCCATGGTAGTGAGCTGCACGCCTTTTTCTGACCTGGCTATCACTGTTTTGTTGAACAGGTTACCGCTGATGATGGCGCTGGTTTTGTTGGCATCGTATCCTTCCACGGGTAATTCTGTGGTGCTGTAATCTTTTTTGTTCAGTACATAAATTTTGGAATCGGGCGTGATGATGATGGCGTAGAATTCATCGGCATCAAAATCGTTGCAGACGATATACCTGAATTGCATACCGGCAGGCGTTTGAATCTTTTTGAGCCAGGGCTCGCCTTTGATCATCTTCAGGTGGAATAATTGGTCCTTGTTATCTACGATGAACCAGCCTTCGTCCCTTTTCTTCATCAGGGTAGGCAGGCCGGCAGCCAGCTTTGCAGGATAGCTGAATCCTTCTTTCTGCAACACTTCATTGAACTTCCGGCTTTTGGCTTCATTCAGCTTATTGGTCTTTGCATCGATGAATTCGATCCTTTTGCCGATACGGAAATAATCCCTGGAGAAGCTCAGACCGAATTCAGGCTGCGATTCAAAGAGCGGATAGATGCCATACACAGGCGTGTTGAGTTGTGATAATTCCAGCCAGCTGAAAAAACTCTCGCGCTGTAATTGCCGCGGATCGAGACGCATACCGGCGAAACTGTCGAGGTATGTACCTTTCGAAAGATGGTATGCATAGTTCTCGATGGGTGTATTCTCCATGAATTGTTGCTGGGTATAGGTTTTACCGTGCCGGTCTGTGAAAACGGGTTTCCCGTCCTGCCAGAGTGCGGCAAAATATTCTTTGTGTGTGGTGCTGTAGGTGATATAGGGCGCATTGATGCGGGTATCGAACAGCACATTGTAAATGGAAGGCAGTACATACGCGAATGTGATCACCGCGAGCACCACCAGCAGGTAACGACTAATTTTGGGTATCATATTACATTTCTCCTTTTCTGAATCGGTAAATAGAAAACAGTGATGAAATACTGAGCATCAGGGTGCAGATGAGCAGTGGCAGAATGGCGGGTTGATAAGAACCCGATACATTGCTTTTGTAAAACAAAGTGAGGAAGGCGCCGCCTGTGATCATGTACAGGATGCGGTATTTCCAGATCGGTTCCAGGATCACGAAGCTGGCGAGAAAATAGGCTGACAGCCCGGAGAAGAACCAGGGCAATATGCTCACGGCAGTCTTGTTCACGATCTCAACGGGAAAATATACCAGGCTCCAGCCATACATAACGGCAAAGAACAGACTAAAGATCAGCAGCAGGATGCCGGCGCCGATCCCTACCATCTTCAATACGATCTCTTCTTCGTTAATAGGGAGATGCAGGCTGAGCTTGATCCTTTTATCCACCGTTTCCGGAATGAACTGGGCCAGGCCGATCAGCAGGCCGGTGATCAGTGGAAGGAATTTGAAAATGGAAAAATAGACATACTTCTGGTACACGATCTCTGACCAGTAGATCTCTGCATCCTTCATCAGCAGATCATGGCGTACGGTGAGATGAATGCCTGCAATGATGAGCAGGCCAACAAAAGTGAGGAGGAGCGAGATCTTCCCGATCTTGATCCATTCTTTATAAAAAATAGAGGGTAACATGATTATTAATATTTTCCGGTTAATCCAATAAATGCGTCTTCCAGGCTCATGTCAACAGCACGGAGATTGGTAAAGGGAATGCCACGGGCATCCAGATAGGCGCTCACTTCATCCTGCTGTGCATAGGTATAGAGCTCTATAGTATTTTTTACTCTTTCGTGATTTACGACCGGTCCATTTTTTTCGAAAACGATCTCTGTGGCGGTAGTGTCGAAATTGAACTGGCGGAAAGTGCCCATGAACTGGCTGAGCGGCATGTAGGCAAGCACCCGGTTATAGTCCATGATCATCACATCATCTATCAGTCTTTCCATATCCTGGATGATATGGGAAGTGGTGAAGATGGTCTTGTTCTCTGCTTTCGCATACTCACGGAGGTAGTCCACGAAGAGACGGCGGTAGCCGGGATCGAGGCCGAGCGTGAAATCGTCCAGCACCAGCAAGTCGGGGTCCTGCGCCAAAATGAGGCCCAGCGCCACCTGTGAGCGTTGCCCGCAGCTCATGGTGCTGATCTTTTGTTTGGGCGTCACTTTCAGTTTGGCCATCAGTTCAAAATAGGCTTCACGTTTCCAGTTGGGATAGAAACCGGAATAGAATTTTTCGATCTGGTGGATATTCATGAAAGCATACTGGATATGTCCTTCAATGAGGAAGCCGATCTTCGCTTTCACGGCGGGAGAGAGGTTGCGCGAGTTCTCACCGAGGATGATACATTCCCCGCTCCTGGGTGTGAGGAAGCCATTGATGATATTGATGGTGGTGGTTTTGCCGGCACCATTCTTTCCTAATAATCCGAGGATGCTGCCCCTCCGGATATTGAAGCTGAGGTTTTCGTACACCAGCTTTTTCCCATAGTAATGGGTAAGGTTTCTACATTCTACGATATTCTCCATAACGATACTTGATAAGGGCTGTGCCCATTTTTTAATGAACCGACCAGGCATGGTGCGGACAGCCGCAGGGTGGCCGGTGCTTCAAACGGGATAGCACCGGTCCCTGCGTTCCGCACTTTTGGGGTCAGTGGTTATTGTCTGTTGTCTCTCGGATTTTGTTCCATGAGTGTGTTGAGGATCATCACTTTTTTGGGGATCGGGAAAATATAATTCTTGTCGTCCGGTTCAAGTGTAACGGTTTCTCCGCCCCAATCCCTGGAGATGTCTTTTCTGAACCTGGGATCGAGATTGAGACGTTTGAGATCGAACCATCTCCACCCTTCTGCAAACAGTTCCATCCTGCGTTCTTTGAGCACCAGTTCCAGTGCCTGCAGATCGGTCTGGTTCCGGTTGATAGCCACAAAGTCGGCAGGCAGGAACCTTTTTGCACGGAGGGTATTGAGGTCGTCGATGGCGAGACCGGGTTCATTCAGCCTGGCATTGCATTCTGCCCGGATGAGATATAACTCTGGCGTATATACGCCGGTTTTAAAATATTTCTCTTTGGGCCAGATATTGGGCCCATGCTGGTTGTTGCCGAACATGCCTTCTTCAATCACGGTGAGGTAGAGCCTGCGGTCTTTTTCATCGTAGAGTGCGCGGTGTTCATCAGACATGTATACGCCAATCATGTATACGAAAGTGTTATGCGCTTGTTTGTGCCAGAGCCCTTCCCGGTTATCGATGGCGCGGTTGGGAGCGCCGGCCACACCGAGGTATTTCGGCAGGCCTGGAATGAAGTCCATGTCTTTGAGGTCGTACAGGAAGCTGTATACATCCAGGGCGGCCTGTGCTTTTTGTTTTGCCAGTTCATATTTTCCCTGGTAGAGGTATACTTTGGCGAGCAATCCGTTTACGCCGGCCTGGCTGGGATGGTAATTGAATTCGGGTGTTGGCGGCAGCAGTGGGATTGCGTCTGTGAGATCCTTCTCTATCTGATCGTATACTGCTTTTACGGTTGCACGTGGTTTGGCGTCATTGATATCTGCTTCGAGGTATAGGGGAACGCCCATATCTTTTTCATAGGTAGCGGGGTTGTAATGCGGTGCATAGAGGTTCACCAGCATGAAATAGGAATAGGCTCTTTGTGCCAGTGCTTCTCCTTTTGCTTTCTTGCGAAGTGTTTCATTGGAACCTGCGGCGTTATCGATCTTATCCAGCACCACATTGGATTTGTAAATGGTTTTGTAGAGGCTATTCCAGTCCTGGTCATTGTCTTCATCATTCACAAAAATGAAGTCCTTCCAGAGATAGGCGTTGGTGAACATATCGGCGCCAAAGAAGATGCGGTTCACTTCGTCTTTGTACACTTTGATGTCGTCACTGGCCATGAAGGCATTGGTGGTGCTGACAATTAAGTTGCTGTAATCGCACAAGATATCGTAATAGTCGTCGATGGTAGTGGGGATTACTTTTCCCTTTTCGTTGATGTCGATGTATTTGTCGCAGCCTGCGAACAAAATGCCTGCCATCAATATGCTGAGTATTTTTTTCATTTTGGAACAGTTTAGGCTTCACCAAAAAATTAGAAATCCAGTTTGAGTTGGATGGTCCAGGTTTTCACTTCCGGCAGGCTGAGGTCGCCTGAGTTCCTGCTGATGGCTTCGGGATCGATGCCGAGACCGTTTTTCTTCCAGAGGAAAACATTGGTGCCCTGGGCCGCCAGTTGAATATTGCGGAAGATATTGCCTGTCCAGCGTTGTGGCAGGTTGTAACTCAGGCTCAGTACACTGAGACGAATAAAATCGGCGCTTACCACCCTGCTGGAATTCTGTGCATAGAACAGTCTGCGTTGATAAGGTTCGTTGGCTGTAGAATAGAGGCCTGGAAGGCTGGTGCTGTTCTCATCCCCTGCTTTGCGCCATCTTGTTGCGATATCTTCCATTACCGGAATGGCTGAGCGTACATAGGTAACAGGGGCCCGCATCACAGCCCCGAACTGGTAGGTGAAAACGGGGGTGAGTGTGAGATTTTTCCAACTGATCACGTTCATGAAAGAACCGAATACATCAGGCAGTGTGCTTCCGGAATAAACGAGCCATTCCAGTTTGGGAGTTTCGGAAGTGCTCCAGGGAACTTTCTCACCTTTATCATTATACGCCATTGGTTCACCATTTTCATTCAGCCCTGCCCAGTTATAGCTGTAGAAATAATCGATGGGTTTTCCTTCTATCTCCCTGCTTTTTCCTCCGGTGAGGTAATTGGTCATGGAAGGTGTGGGAACATATACTTTAGTAACCTTGTTCTTATTAACGGAAAGGTTGAGTGTGGATGTCCACCGGATATCTCCTTTAGGCAGGATTTCGCCACTGATGCGGATATCAATTCCTTTGTTACTGACTTCGGCTGTATTCTTGTACACTCTTTCAAAGCCGACAGAGGGGTCTGCCTGTACAAATCCGAGCAGGTCGTAGCTCTTTTTGATGTAGTAGTCGGCACTCAGTTCGAGGCGGTTATTGAAGAGGCTGGCATCCACACCGAAGTTGGTGCTTCTGGTACTTTCCCAGCGAAGCCTGGCATTTTCAGGGAATTCGATTTCCAGGTAGTCTTCACCGGTAGAATAGTTATTGGTGCGGGGAATGCCTACCAGTACTTTACTGGTGGATTTATCGATATTGCCATTGAGGCCGGTAGTGGCGCGGAGTTTCAGGTTGTTTACAAAAGTTGCATGGAAGAATTTTTCTTTGCTCAGGTTCCAGGCCAGGCCAAAGCTGTAGAGTGGTGTTGCTTTATCATTGGTAGCTGCACCAAAGAGGTTGGACTTATCGATGCGTCCGCTGGCAGAAAAAATAATGCGGTCGTCGTAGGTATAAGCACCGTTGGCATACATGGAGAACTGGCGGTTCTCTTTTTCCATCACTGGCTGGAACAGTGGTGCGTAAGTAGTATTCTGGCCATTCCACCCGGTAACGCCTCCCGCCAGTTTGTTGGCGTCGATCTGGCTGTAGGTGAGTCTTTGTTTGTCGTAATTATGGAACCGGTCTTTCCGTTCCAGTGATTTTACCCTGGTGATTTCAGTACCTGCAATGGCATTTACGCGGTGTTGCGATCCGTTCCATTCTTTGTCAAATTTGAGTTGGTTCCTCCAGTTGACTGCCTGTAAGCTGGAGCTGTTCTGGTAAAAGATGGGGCCACGTGGTAGCTGGTGAACCGGTTTGTTATCTGGTCCAATGATGGTGAACTGGTTGACCAGGTTCCGGGTATTGTATACTTCCAGGTTCTGGTAATCATCATTCCTGTTTTCGGTTCGTTCATACTGGAATTTTGTTTCCAGGGAGAGGGACCGGGTGGCATTCCATGCCAGGCTGAAGTTGATGCGCGGTGCAAAATAGCTCCAGGTTTTGTCTGAATTGTCGAAATCTCTTTTGAGGTTTTTGTTCCAGTCGAGATACCCTTTGTCTATTAATTCCTGGTTGCGTTGGATAGACCTGTAAGGTTCATAAGCAGGAACATAGTTTCCGTTTTCATCCAGGAACATTTCATAGCGGCGCTGCCGTACAAATTCGTAAGTGCTCAGGCCATTGTTCATACCTTTCTGGTAGGCGATGTTGAGGTCTGCATCGAACCGGAGTTGTGGGATGATCTGGTAACTATTTTTCACGAGCAGGTTCATGCGCTTGTATTCCGACTGGCGTGAGGTGAACTTGTTATCCTGGTAATTCATGGAAATATAATACCTGTTCTGGCTGGTGGCGCCGGATACCGAGAGGTGCTGATTGGTGAGCAGACCGGTTCGGAAGAAGAGGTTTTTCTGGGACCATGCGTCGTTGTTCCGCAGGGCATTGTATTGTCTGTTGGCTTCTTCTTCGGTGATCAGGTTATTCTTTTGGTTGCGGTAGATCTCGTACACGCGTGAATAGCCTGAATTGTTTTCCGGGTTGTTGAGGTTGTACCAGCCTTTATCGAGTGCTTCAATTTCCACATCCACGAGCTGTGAGGCGTTGGCAATGCGAAGGGCGCCGATATCGGGCATTTCCTGGAACTGGATGGAGGAGCTGAAAGAGAATGCGGGAGGGCTTGCACCTTTTTTTGCCTGTTTGGTGGTGATCACGATCACGCCATTGGAAGCACGTGCTCCCCAGATGGATGCGGCGGAAGCGTCGCGGAGGATGGTGATACTTTCAACATCATTTGGATTGATACTGCTGTACCCGAGCTCAGAGGCAAAGCCATCGATCACAAGGAGTGGTGATTGCGATGCGTTGAGTGAGCTTTTGCCGCGGATGATGGGATTACCGTTCACTAGCTGCACGCCGGGCAGCATCAGGAATTTCTGGGTAATATCGATGGCGCCGATCTGCCTGTCGAGGTCCACACTGCCGATATATCCGAAAGATCCGGTGGCGCGGTCGCGGTTGAAGCTCTGGTAGCCGGTATTCACCACCGTTACCACGGACGTGTCCATGATATTGGTCTTGATCTTCATCACGATGGTAATGGCAGTTTCATTTTTGTCCAATTTGTATTCCACCGTTTCGTATCCGATGGCGCTGATCACCAGGGTATTTCCGGGATTGGCATCGATGGAAAAGGCTCCTTCGATACTGGTGACGGTTCCGGTTTGTGTGCCTTTCACCTGGATATTTACGCCGGGCAGTTTTTGTCCGTTATGGTCTTTCACTATTCCATTGTAGATGATATAAGTTGGGTACAATGGAGGAAATGCAATTGATATCGGTTGTCTTGCCTGCACGATGATATTCTTGTCGTCGATGATATAAGTGAATGAACTGTTCTCGAAACACTGGTCCAGTGCATCTTTCAGCGGTGAATTCTCGAGCCGGATTGTAACGGATGGCATCTTTTCCAGGTCTTTTTTGAACACGATGAAAGTGAATCCGGTTTGTTGTTCGATACTGCGGAACACTTTTTCGGCAGGAGCTTTTTTCATGGAGAGCGTTACCGTCTGGGATATTCCGCTGGCTGAAACCTGCAGGAATCCTGCGAGCATAAAAAACATAAGCAGCCTCATAATACGCAGTGTTTGTTGTAACCGGGGAAACGGGCTGAAATCGGCGGGTCTGCCGGGCGTCTGCTGCGCCCCGGGTAATTGAATGGAATGCCGGCACAGGCCTGCATTCTTACAAGTTAAATGCATAACTTCGTTTAGTTTTGGGTTAATCAAATGCAATTGTAACAGGTTTGTCAAATGGTAGCCCGAATTGCCACAGGTGAGTACCAGTCATCTGTGGGCCACCCGTCAGTAGCAATGCTGCCGGGTTTTTTGCGGGCTCAGTTTTTCATTTTTCCTTTTTTACTTCATCAGCAGTCAATGGGTTTAGCGGGTTACTATAATCTTTTTTCCTTCGATGGTGAAATGCAGATGGCCTGTGAGACTGAGCTTATGCATCACGCGTGAGATGGGAATGTTCCTCGAAAGGTTGGCCATGATGGCTTCATTGGCCAGGTCTCCCTTCAGTACCACATCCACATCGTACCAGCGCTCGATCTGCCGCATGGCAACCGCCAGGTTGGTATTGGAGAACACGAATGCGTTCTGCGTCCAGGCAATCACGGGCCCGGTATCTGCTTTTTGTATTTTTATTTCGTTCAAATAATCTGGTTGGGAAGTATTGTCATGGGAAAAGATTGCCTGGTCTCCGGGCTCCAGGATCACTGGTGTTTTCCGGAAGCTGGTGGTGAGACCGATCTTTCCTTCCAGCAGTGTAGTGGTTACTACCGGTTCATTCGCATAGGCGTTGACGTTAAATTTTGTACCGAGTACCCGGATCTCGCCATGTGGTGATTGTACATAGAATGGAAGGTTCCTGAATTTCGCCACTTCAAAATAAGCTTCACCGGTGATCTCCACTCTTCGCTCTTTGTTGTTGAAGGCAGCGGGGTAGCGGATGGAAGAAGCCGCGTTGAGCCAGACTTTGCTTCCATCGGGCAGGGTTAAACGATAATGTCCGCCCCGCGGCGTACTTAATGTATTGAGCATACCTGCTGCATTCGACTGCCCGTTCAGTGAAAGGTAGCTCAGTTCGCCGTCTGCCTGTTTGAGGATGCGTATGCCGCCCTGTTCGGCAATATGACCGTTAGTTGTACTGTCCAGCATCACCTGTGTGCCATCAGCCAGGGTGAGCATGGCAACATCTCGTCCGGGCGGGATATCTGTAGTGGCTGCAATGACAGGGGGAGGCGTTTGTGTTTCATCGCTGCGTGAAAACAGGTACCAGGCCGCGGTTGTGGCGATCGCCATGATGGAAGCTGCCACTGCGATCCTTTTCAGTGTGAGCACTCTTCTTACAGGTTGCTGTTGCTCCGTGATCTTTTCGTAGAGCTCGTCCCAGTCTATTTTATCAGCCGCCGATCCGGGGGAAATGTTTTCATAGAGCGAATCCATGTAAGGATGTATCAAATCCGGCTCCATTTTCCTGAACTGATCGAACAGCTCCTGCAACTCGGCGCGGCTGCACTGGTTGCTGGTATAGCGTGAGAAGAGATAATTGAATCTGCCTGGTGTTGTTGACATACAGTTGTTAGTTTGCCTGTGATGGATCAGACATGGTTTGTTGTATGACGAATGGCGGATAATTGAATAACCGTGCGGAAGAAAAAAAAGTCAAATCAGCGGAAATGGTTCCAGGCGTAGATCCAGAAGATCATGCCGAGTTCGCCGGAATGTTTGTCGAGATGCGCTTTGATGAACTTTAGTGTTTCCGTGATGATATTGTTCACGCGGCTTTTGGAGAGGCCGGTGATGGCTGCAATTTCTTCGTGTGAGTGTTCCTGTTCGCGGCTGAGGCGGTATACCTGTTGTTTTTGAAGGGGGAGCTGACTCAGGGCCTGATCGATCAGTTGCTGGTATTCGCGCGTGAGGATGAATTCCTCCAGTGAGCGATCAGGCTGGGAGAGATTGGTCCAGACCTGGTTGATCATTTTTTGTTCGCGTGAGATTTTGCGTAGATGATCGAGGGTCCGGTTGCGGACCATCCGGTAGAGGTAGGCTTCTGGTGAATCGATGGCGGGAAGCTGGTTCCGCTGGACCCAGAGGCGTGTAAAACATTCCTGGATGATCTCTTCTGCATCGGCGGAGGATTTGGTCATGGCCAGTGCGAAGGAGAAAAGGCGCTTGCTGTAGGCATTGAACAAAGTTTTAAAGGCAGACTCATTGCCTGCAACGATCTGTGCCATCAGATCTCTTGCGGTATCAGGGTATTTGTTAACCAATCAGTGCCTTTGTGATGCTTAAAGTTCACAAAAAATCCGATATGGCATAAAAAAAAAGATCCCCGGCAAGAATACCAGGGATGGTTTACTAATCATTTCCATTAACACATTAACCCTTATCCTAAAAAAAGTTTGAATTCAGTTTTTTGATTTTTCCTGCCTCAGTTGCTGGAAATATTCTTTGGCCAGCGGTGGCAGATTTTCAGCGGGATTGTAGGAGAGCTCTCTCCATGGTCCCGGCCGGCTCAGTTCTTTTTCCATGAACTGGGTGGCATCCCGCCACACATAAACGGATAAACCGTCATCCTTGATCCCCTTCTGTCCAATCTCGATCATTCCAAAGCAGGCATCTCTCACATTTTTATATAGATAAGCCTTGATGGCTTTCCAGTTTTCGAATTGCATATGTGATTTCCAAAGACCTATAAACGTATTCTCTACAATTCTTTCTGCTTCCCTGGGTTTGTCCAAAATCTGTTTGGCAAAAAAGATGATCTCTAAATAGAACTGGTGAAAAATGATTGCAAATGTGTCGGTATTACCCGATCTGAATTGTTGAACGATTTCGTCTGTATTAGAATTCCTGTGGCTCATGGTTTCCTCCTTAATCTTTAGAATCTTCTTTCCTTCAGCAAAAACTTCCAAATTTAAGGACTACCTGGTTGGGAACCTCCGCTTGATTACTGTGGGAGGATTACAATGTAAACTTACGTTTCACGTTAAAATACAGATTGTAGTATTTTCTTTACAATCAGCGGAATTCATTATATTCATTGCTTCAATAACCCGTCCAATATTGCCATTTACCTTTTCTACTATGTCTGTAACCACAAGGGTTTGCCAAGCCTTACTGCTGCTCCTGCTGATTAGTGTGCCCATTTGCGTTAGATCACAGCAAACCAGTTCTCCGGATCCTTACCTGCTGGTGAATACGCTCAATGACAATAGCGGTCTGCCTCAGAATTCCATCATCACCCAATATATCGATACCAGCTCAGGCATGCTCTGGCTGGCTACCTTCGGCGGGCTCGTCCGTTACAATGGGATCTCCCTCAGAAGCTTCAATCACGATCATGATCATAGCCTTCTTACCAATAAACTGGTGAACCTGTTCCGTACCTATAACGGGGACGTGTATGCTATGAATGTTCATTCGCAGCTGCTGAAGATCGGGGCACAGGATGTCAGCATCAACCAGTCGCTCACCTGGATCTGGCAGCAATACTCCCTTTATGTATGGTTCCGCGGAGTGCTGCATTCTACAGACCAGATCCCGCGGCTGGGAGTGCATGCATTTGGAAAGAAAGCATACTATAAGGAGCAGGAGAACTGGCTCTCCACCTTATATGATTATTTCGTTACAGCCATTCCCAATAATCGCTTTGCCGTAGTCAGCAAAAGCAATGAACTGCTGATCTATTCAGACAGCCTGATAAGATTCCGGCAGCAACTGCCCTTCCAGTCAGATTCACTCCGCATCTTCTGCTCCGGAGGGCTGCTCTACATCTTGAACAACCGGCTGGAGGGCGTATGCTATGATGTGCGCGGACAACAGCCCGTTCCGGTGCCCGGAGCGCTGGCAAGGCTGGAGGAGATCCGCAATGCAGGGGGCAATACACAGCTTTATTACAATGAGCTGAACGATCAGGCCATTGTTTCCAGAGGGAGGGAACTGTATGTACTGGGATCGGATGACAGCGGTCTATATCCTGCATACCATGTGGCTGTAGAGCAAATGCCCAGGTCTATCAGCACCATTCTTTTCTATCCGCGTCACCGGACACTCTTTATCGGAACATCCACGGAAGGGCTTTTCGTTTTCAGGAAGAATAATTTCAAACAGTTGCTGGCGCCGGACCTGGCCCTCAATATCAACAGCGTATATGCACAGATCCTGAAAGACAGTAACCAGCTGCTCACCAGCAGGGGTGTTACTTTCAACCTGTTGAATAACGGCGCCGCCTATACGCAGGAGAAGAACAGTATGTATTCTCCATTTGTGCGCGACAGCACCGGCGGCTATTACTGGTGCAATGAAAATACGGTACAATACCAGCCGCCGGGTGGTGGGCCTGCCAGTATTTTCTACAGGAAATCCGACACCAGCCGGAAAGACAACAGGATCTGCTTTGTATGGCTGGACACTGCCACGCAAAAGCTTTGGGTAATGGAAACTTACCAATGGGGCTATTTCTTCCAGGGGCGATATTATGTATGCATCCATTCGCCCCGCAGCAAAATGCCGCATCCCTGTTATTTCACCCGCAAGGGAAGATTTATCTACCTGGCAACCGAACGTGGCGTTGTGAAACTGGATGAAGCCACCGGCCGCTGGGCCTTTGTACCGCAAACCCGCAATATGGAAGCCCGCTTCGTAGCGGCAGATCCTCAATATCCTGTTTGCTGGTTCAGCACGTATGGACATGGATTTGGCGCCTATCTTCCGGAAAAGGACTCTGTCGTTTTTTTCCCGCAGGATGCCAGCAGTTATTTGTCGAGCACCCATGCCCTGATCGAAGACAGCAGCCGGAATATCTGGTTGCCTACCAATAAAGGACTATTCCGGGTGCAAAAATCATTGCTCATGCATTTCATAGACCATCCCGGCAGCAGAGATATCCTGCATTATGATTATTTCGACAGGCAGGAGGGGTTAATGACGAATGAATTTAACGGTGGCGCACAACCGGTCTTCACCCGGTGGAAAGATGAGTTGCTCTTATCCACCATCAACGGCGTGCTGCGGTTCTCTCCAAATACCATTCCCGGCAAAGTCCTGTCTGAGCCCTTTTTCATCGATTATGCGGAAACGCCCGATCACAAATACATCAAGCCGGCCGGTGAAGGCATTTGGGAATTTGAGAAAGAGCATCGCGATCTCAAATGGATATTCAACCAGGCATGCTGGGGCAATCCTTATTCCCTGCGGGTGGAATACAGGATCGATGAGCGGTCAGCATGGAAAGTAGTGGAAGGGAACCGTCTGGTCACTGAGCAGGAGCAGGTCGGCGGTGGCGATCATACTCTGTATATCCGCCGGTACAATGCGGTGGACGGGAAATATATCGAGAAAGCAATTCCATTCAGGATCGGTCTCTACTGGTACGAAACCTGGTGGTGCTGGGCATTGGCGATGTTGCTGCTGATGGGCCTCATCATCTTCACTACCCTTCATTTCACTTTCCTCAAAAATCTGTTGCGCGTCAACCGGAAGAAAGATGAAGTATTATCTGAAACACTCACACTGATGGAGGAAGGCAATGCGATGCTGGATGCTTCCAATTTATATAAAGCGAAAGTGATGCATGTATTGATGCACGATATTACCGTGCCTGTGGCTTCCATCGAAAAAGTATCAGGCATGATCTCGCGCAACCTGGATAAAGTGAGCCCGGATACAATCAGGACCGTAATGAAGGAGATCAACGATGCCACGCGAAACCTGCTGATCCTTTCCGATCAGTTGATACAATGGTCCAATATCCAGGACACAGACAACAGTACTTCAGTGGAGCCTGCCGATGTTCATGCCGTGGTGGAAGAGATCAGGGAAGAGCTGGGCGACCGCTTTTTGTGGCGCAATAATGAATTGATCAATCGTGTTCCGGAAGATATGCAGATGCAAACGAAAGTTCATCTGTTGCACCACCTGCTTTTCAACCTTGTGCTGAATGCCAACAAGAATATGAAAGATGGTGTGATTGAAGTGGAGGCATCCCAGACACAGGGGTATACCGTACTGATCGTAAAAGACAATGGGGCGAGTATGGACACAGAGCTCCGCGAACAACTGATCACCGCTTCGGCTTCCCATGATTCATCTGCCGTGTATTCCGGCCATAGGTTATGGCATATCGGTTACCAGATCATCTTTGACCTTGTGCAATTGATGAAAGGGGAAATCGAGATCAAGGCAGGTGAGCACGAGACCGGGCTGATCATTGCCATCGGTCTGCCACCATTACATGAAATGTCCCGGAAATAAAGTTAAACGAAATTGTGTAGCCGCGCCATCTCGTGCAGCTCGATGATGTTCCGCGCATTCACCTTCTCCAGCAAGCGGTGCTTGTAGGTGGCGATGGTGCTTTGCTTTACTCCTATATCGGAAGAGATATCCTTCAGTCTTTGTCCTTCCAGGATCTGCCGCAAAACCTGTTGTTCTCTTCTGGACAAACTGAGGAAGGGATTGGGTTCTGCGGGAGAGTTCGATTTTGTATCGGAGCCGTTCATAGCCCGGTACTGCTTTACCAGCTTGCTCTCGAAGATCTGTCCGCTCAATACAGTCTGGATCGCATTCAGGATCTCTGTTTCTTTTGAGTCTTTCACCAGGAACCCGCGGATACCGGCTCCATAAAGCTGGTTGACATGACGTAGCTTATTCTTTGTTGTTACGATCAGGATGTACATGGAAGGGAATTTCTGTACCGTTTCCTCGATGAAATCGATCTTATTGGTCATATCATCATCGGTCAGTTCCAGGTCCCAGATGGCAAAAGTGAAGCGATGGCCCTGTTGCTCCAGGATCTCCTGGAGGTCCTTCATCGTGTTCACTATTTTATAATTGCTGTCGCGGAAATGAAGGTCCATGAAGAGCGTATAGCCCATGTTTGTAAGACCGTGGTCTTCGGCTATCAGAAAATATTCAGAAGTAGGCATATGGTAATGGTTTTATGGAAACTGGCCTTTTGACCAGGTGGTTTCCTTTTTGCAAGAGAAACCACTGCGTGCTTTTTGTGTCTGTAGATCCTCTTAAAGATAACAAATTATGAGTTTCAACTCTGTTTTCAAAGCCGTTTGTAATATGTTCTGCCATTATGTACAAAAGATTATAAATAGATATTGAACAAATTGATCCCAATCAAGGGTGACATAATAGGGTATTTGGCTACAAATACTGTACTGTTTAAAATAGTATATTTAGGCGTAATATATTGACTGGTATTTTTTTGCAAAAATCAAAATCACCGAATTATGAAAAAATGGATGGCAATTACGGCAATGGTATTGTTTGTAGCCTTTGCCCAGCAATCATGTAAGAGCAAACCCAAAGACGCCGACCTGCAGCAGGCAGCTACAGAAGCAGTGGCTAAAATTCCAGATGGAGGACCCACCCCCATGATCTCCGTTCAAAATGGCGTTGCAACCCTTACCGGTGAAGTGAAAGATGACAATGCCAAAGCTGCTTTTGCCGCAGCAGTGGCTGGCGTAAAAGGCATCAAGGAAGTGAACAATCAATTGTCCGTTGCTCCTCCTCCCATGCCAGATCCCGCACCCGTTACAGTTACTCCTGATGATCCCCTCACCAAAGGAGTGAATGACATCCTCAAAGATTTCTCCACTGTAAAATCCGAAGTGAAAGATGGCGTGATCACGCTTACGGGTACAGTTAAAAGGGCCGATCTGCAAAAGATCATGATGGGCCTGAATGCACTGAAGCCTAAAAAGATCGAAAACAAACTTACCATTCAATAACCAAACAGAGGAGGGAACAAACTATGGCACTTCAGGAAAAATACAAGGAACTGGTGGATGCCGCCAACGCTTCAGGCGCTACCAATCTGCAGGTTAGGGAGCAGGACAATGTTCTCTATATCGATGGCGATGTGCCTACGGGCGCTGCCAAAGACAAATTGTGGGACATCTATTCCAGGCTCGATCCTGATTACAGATCAGCTGACCTGATCATGAACCTGAACGTCACATCCATGGCTCCCGGAGCCAAAGCGAAAGTGACTACCACCTCTTCCAACCTGAACATCCGAAAAGGACCCGGCACCGATCACCCGATCGTGGGCAAGGCCGCTCATCATGAGATCGTAACCCTGGTGAACAAGGGAGAAGGTCAATGGTGGGAGATCAAAACAGATAAAGGCGTGGAAGGATTTGCCTCCGCACAATACCTTACTCCTGTAGAGTAAGCATCACCGGTAGTTTCCGGCTACCCGGCAGGCCCGGGTGGTCGGAAACTACTCTTATGCTCATACGCTTTCTTGCCAACCTGTATTCTATATAATTGATATTTATATTTGCACCTATGAACAGATTTGTACGATACGCTGCAGTAACGGCCATTATCTTTTATTCCTGCAATGGCAACAGTGAAAAATCTCCTCCCCCTGTAGCCCCCAGGGATACTACCATCAATGAGACGAACTCTTACAGCGAACTGTTCTTCGACAGCGCCAGCATGGAAAAATACATCGCTGCCGAAAAACTGCAAGATACGCTCGCAGACCGGGTGCGTAGTTTCTATAACTCACGCAACTACCAGTATGCCTGGTTCCTTGATGGCACCATTGCTGAATACGTGCCTACATTCATAGAGATGCAGAACAATTATATCGGATACTCCGGCGACAGCTCAATCTATGACCCCAGGTTGGAAGTGGTCATCGATTCCATCAAGAACAACAAGGACTCTTTCAATGTGAAGAGCCCGCTGCTCATGAATACCGAGCTACGCCTTACGGAACAGTTCTTCCGGTTCGCCAACCGCGCCTGGGCCGGCAGCAATCAGCAGCTTAAAGACCTGGGCTGGTTCATTCCCCGAAAAAAAGTGGACGTGGTGTCACTTCTCGATTCCCTGATCAGGAACAGGGGAAAAGATGTGTCCCGTTACGAACCCGTCAACCGGCAGTATAACCTGCTGAAAGAGTATTTGCTTAAATATTATGGTATCGAAAAAGAAGGCGGCTGGCCTTCCATTGCCGATCCTGGTAAGAAAGTGTACAGGGAAGGAGATTCTTCTGCTTTGATCACCCAGATCAAGAAAAGACTTTTTGCTTCCGGCGATTTCGAAGGCAGTGATACCAGTTCAACTTTCACGCCCAGGCTGGTGGAAGCCGTCAGGAACTATCAGGCAAGATATGGTTTCTCCAGTGATGGAAAAGTGAACAGCAAACTGGTGAAGGAAATGAATAAACCGGTGGACGACCGCATCCGTCAGATCCTGATCAATATGGAAAGGATCCGCTGGGTGCCTGCTGAGCCACCTTCCGATTACCTGCTGATCAATATACCCGAATACCGGTTACATGTATACGAAAATGGAAAATATGCCTGGAATATGGGCGTAGTGGTTGGTACACCAGCGCACAATACGGTGATCTTCTCCGGCGACCTCAAATATGTTGTGTTCAGTCCGTACTGGAATGTGCCGCCTGGCATCCTCAAGAATGAAGTATTGCCGGGGATCAGGCGAGATCCCGGTTATCTGGCAAGGCATCATATGGAAAAGATCGGGAACAGTGTTCGGCAGAAACCCGGCCCCTGGAATTCCCTTGGAGGCGTCAAATTCCTCTTCCCCAATTCCTACAATATCTACCTGCACGATACGCCCAGCCGCAGCCTGTTCGACAGGGACAAGCGGGCATTCAGCCACGGCTGTATCCGCCTGCATGAGCCAAAGCGGTTGGCGCAATACCTTTTGCGGGACGATCCCAAATGGGATTCGGCCAGTATCTCCAAAGCCATGAATTCCCGGAAAGAACAATATGTTACCCTCAAACACAGCGTTCCTGTATTCATTGGCTATTTCACTGCCTGGGTTGACCGGGAAGGCAGGCTGAATTTCAGGGAAGATGTATATGGTCACGATAAAAAAATGGCCGGGCACCTTTTTGCTGTGAAGTAGCGGTTTTTATCATTTGTATAAACAGCGCATACCAGGGTTGCGGAACTTTGCAGCCCTAAATCAATAAATTATGAACTGGGTTATTCTCATTATCGCCGGATTGTTTGAGGTGGCCTTCACTACCTGCATGGGCAAGGCCAAAGAAACCACGGGAGCTGCATCAACCGGATGGTGGATCGCTTTCCTGATCACGATGAGTATCAGCATGTACCTGCTGTACCGGGCTACGCTCACGCTGCCGATGGGCACTGCATATGCCGTGTGGACGGGCATCGGAGCGGTGGGAACTGTGCTGGTCGGTATCTTCCTTTTCAAAGAACCCGCAGGATTTTTGCGGTTATTATTCATCTTTCTCCTAATCGGTTCAATCATAGGGCTCAAGGCTGTATCGAAGCATTGAGTGAATATTTTTTAACAGATAGTCTACCCAATGAATAGGAATTGTAAATAATTTCCTATTATATTTGTAGAGAAATGAATCAACCGATGCAAATCAATCATTCAAATAATTCTTGTTGTTGCTGTTGTTGTAAACAAAGCGCCAGGGTTATTTGGGTGGGCGATAGCCGTTGGTTAAGTTAGTGTATATAAATATGCAACAACATAGTGAAGCTCCACCACGCGGTGGAGCTTTTTTTATGTCCCTCTGCGTCCGTGGCTCACTCATAAAAACAAAAAAGCCGATTATGTCCGTTACAACAGCATCAACAAATGTTGATCCATCGCTGCTGCAAAGTGTAAAGCTGCTGGGGAACCAGGTGGGGCGAACACCGTTGCATGCCATCACCAAACTCTTTTCAAAGCCCGGCGTGCAGTTGTATGCGAAGAAGGAATGGGAGCAATTATCGGGCAGTGTGAAAGCCCGCGCAGCATACTATATCTTTAAACATGCCATCGAGAGCGGAGCGCTGTCCCGCAATACTGCATTGCTGGATGCAACCAGCGGCAATACCGGTATCGCCTATGCGAAGATTGGACATTTGTTGGGAATACCTGTTACGCTTTGTCTTCCTGAAAATGCCAGTAAGGAACGAAAGGAGATCCTGTTGTCGCTTGGCGCCACTATCATTTTCACTTCCCGTTTCGAAGGTACGGATGGCGCACAGGCTGCCGCCAGGGAACTGGTTGCTTCCCATCCTCATAAATATTTCTACGCAGACCAGTATAAGAATGTCAATAACTGGAAAGCGCATTATCATACCACGGCGCCGGAGATCAAAGAAGCTTTGCCCGGACTCACCCATTTTGTAGCGGCACTTGGCACCACCGGGACCTTTGTGGGCACCGGCAGAAGATTGAAGGAGCTTGATCCCTCTGTACAACTCATTTCGCTGCAGCCCGATAATCCGTTGCATGGCCTGGAAGGCTGGAAACACCTGGAAACCGCGCTGGTGCCTGGTATCTACGATCCTTCCGTGGCAGATCATAACCAGGAAGTGGGAACAGAAGAAGCCTGGGAGATCATGAAAGCAGCCTGGAAATATGAGGGACTGCGGCTCAGCCCCAGCAGCGCCGCCAATCTCGCAGGGGCTATCCGCGTGGCCACTCAGCTGGAATCAGGAACAGTGGTCACCATTCTTCCTGACAATGCAGACAAATACAGTGAAGTAGTTTCAAAACTTAACATCATATGATCATCATCGATAACTCCGCCCGGGCAGAGATTTTGAAAGATGCTGTTGCAGCATTCCCGGATGAATGTTGCGGCTTCCTTTTCGGAACAGAAGACAGCAACGGCTTCCGCGCCATCACACAGATCCAGGTGGTGAACAATGCAAAGGAAGGCGATAAGCGCCGCCGTTTTGCCATTGCCCCGATCGATTATCTAAAAGCTGAACAGTTTGCAGAAGCGAACGATCTGCAATTGCTGGGTGTGTACCATTCACATCCGAACCATCCGGCCATCCCTTCGGAGCACGACAGGGTAGCGGCCCAACCCTGGTTCAGCTACTTAATCATTTCTGTGCTGGACGGAAGGTCTGATGCGCTCCGCTCCTGGAGGCTGAACGACGAGGACCAGTTCGACGAAGAAAATGTTGGCGTAGTGGCCGGCAATACCAATCATATATTCAATCATCAATCATAAATCGCATCAATCATGGCAACAGTGATCATTCCCACTCCGCTGCGCAAATTCACCAACAACACAGCCAGGCTGGAAGTGAAAGCAGAAAATATTCAACAAACAGTAGACGAGCTTACGCTCAATTTCCCTGACCTGAAAAAACATCTCCTGGATGAAAAGGGACAGATCCGTTCCTTTGTGAATATCTTCGTAGGCAACGACGATATCAGGGATCTGCAACAGGAACAAACAACCGTGAAAACGGATACCGTGATCAGCATCGTGCCGGCTATTGCGGGCGGTTATGCATAATAGTTATCATCCTAAAAAAATCATCCCATGAGCAACAATAACCCTGTTACTTTTTCAAAAGATGAACTGGCCAGGTATAACCGGCATATCATCATCCCCGGATTTGGACTGGAAGCACAGCAGAAACTGAAGGCCGCCAAAGTGCTGGTGGTTGGATCGGGAGGGCTGGGGAGCCCGTCGCTGCTCTATCTCGCGGCGGCTGGTGTAGGCACTATCGGTATCGTGGACTTCGATGTGGTGGACGATAGCAACCTGCAACGCCAGGTGCTCTTCGGTGTGGAAGCCATCGGTAAGCCAAAAGTACTCGAAGCGAAAAAAAGACTGGAAGCCCTGAACCCGCATATCAATATCATTTTACACAATACGCAGCTTACATCGCAGAATGCACTGGATATTCTCAGGGATTACGATGTGATTGCAGACGGCACAGACAATTTTCCAACAAGATACCTGGTGAATGATGCAGCGGTATTACTCGGTAAACCGAATGTGTATGCATCAATTTTCCAGTTCGAAGGACAGGTTGCTGTTTTCAACTACACCAATGCAAACGGAGAGCTGGGGCCCAACTACCGCGATCTCTATCCAACACCTCCTCCGCCCGGACTGGTGCCGAGTTGCGCTGAAGGTGGGGTACTCGGCGTGCTGCCCGGCATCATCGGCAGCCTGCAGGCGCTGGAGACAATCAAAGTGATCACGGGAGTGGGAGAGCCACTGTCCGGTAGATTCTATATTTTCGATGCGCTCAATTTCGAGAGCCGCACATTCAATATTTCAAGGAGAAAAGACAATCCGTTGAATGGAGAGAATCCAACCATCACCGGGTTGATCGATTATGAACAGTTCTGCGGCGTGAAGGCGGTGGAAAAACCGATAAAGGAAATCTCTGCAGAAGAATTATACAACTGGCAGGTGAATGGTGAACAATATCAGATCATCGATGTGCGTGAGCCGCATGAATATGAGATCGTGAATATCGGCGCTGAGCTGATACCGTTAGCTACTGTTGCCGCCAATGCTGATCGCATCAGCAAAGAAAAGAAGGTGGTTGTGCATTGTAAGATGGGAGGCCGCAGCGCCAAAGCAATTCGTGAGCTGGAAGAGAAATTCGGCTTTGAAAATCTTTACAATCTGAAAGGTGGTATCCTGGGCTGGATAGATGCGGTTCATCCTGAGCTGACGAAATATTAATTAGCGTGTGGCCAGTCGCTCGCCTCCCGGCGAGTGACTTCTATTTCGTCGCCTCCGGCGACACGGTGTTCGCCGGAGGCGAACAAACAAAGGTCACTCGCCGGGAGGCGAGCGACTGGCCACACGCTGCTTTATTCCTCCACCGCCTTCCTTTTGGAAGCGTGCAGATACTTTTGCCTGATAATATTCTGAACCGGCACTTTGCTGATCTTACTTTCCAGCCAGGAGATGATATCCAGATACATGAACGCACGCGTTTCGTAACGGTTACGCTCATGCTGTTTTAATTTATTGAGCAGCTTTTCGAATTCTCCTTTCAGGTCTTTCGGCGTTACGTGGAATGATCTCCGTAAGAACGCGAAGATCTCTTCTTCCACCACAGAAAGGTTTTCCATTTTCGACATGAAGCGATACACAGATTTGAAAAGATATTCCAGCAGATCATAGTTCTTCAATTCATAGTGAGCAATCAAATGCAGCAGGCGGCTGTAAGCCTGCAGGTCTGTGCGCAAATCCACTTTCCAGTTGATGATCTTGTTCAGGTAATCTATGGCCTGTTCGTACTGACCGGCGCCAAAATACAATGAGGCAAATTTGTAGTAAAAAACAAGAATGCGGTGCCGGTCCAGATACAAACTGTATTCTTTCAGTTTTGCTTCAATCACAGGCACCTGCTCACATCCTTCCGTGAAAGTGCCTTCCATGAAATGTTTATTGATCCGGCTGGTATTGAGGTATACAAAGGTCTGTATGGTATTGTTATGATTATGCACCACGATCTTCGAGTGTGAGAACTTTTCAAACACATCTAACACCTCATTGAACTTCTGGAAATTCCCCAGGTCAAAATGTGCGCTGAGCAGATTATGCAGCCCTTTGATGTAGTGGGCAGTTTCCACTTCTATCATTTGCTCTTCCTTGCTGAAAAGGTCCACCCATTTTTGAGTGTAGCGATAATAAGTGAGCAGGTCCTGCCTGATAAATCCGTACCAGCAATAACATTGGTACCGGTACAATCGTTCGTAAAAACCTTTCAGTCCTTCTGCTTCTTTGGGGAAATGTTTTTCGAAGAAACTGGTCACCAATTTTTCGTCCTTTTCATTTCTCGCATGACCATTCCTGATATACCAGCTATAGAGTTGAAGGGAGAGGTTACTGAGCTTGCTGGTCATATCCAGCCGCTGGTTCACTTCTTCTACTTCGGAGGTAAGTTTATCCGCGCGGTCCTGCATACTGCGGGTGATATGCAGGGCTTCGATTTTTTTCTCGAGGAAGAGTACCTGCAATAAATAAGTGAACTGGTTATAATAACGGGCAAGTTCCTTCATGCGGTCCAGCACTTTCAGGCTCTGGAGATAAAGACCTTTATTATAGAGGATGCGGGCATGGTCCATTTGCTCACGGAGCTGGATATCGATATTCTCATCATCCTTGATCAGACGGAGTGAGCTCAGGATCTGTTTGTACAGGTGGGCCTTGATATTGGAGAGCTGCTGTTTCTTGAGGTCTTTGTTCTTTTTAAGGATCAATGCCTCATCATATTCTTCCATTTTGTCCATGGCGTCGAACAGTTGCACCACTTTGAGGTCTTCACCGGAAGAATTCCGGGTCACATACAGTTTAAAATTTCGCTTTTCGGACTTTTCCAGTGAGTGGATCAGTTGAAATAAGGCGTCTGTTGATCTATTGGGCATCGTAGTTTAATATCGTTAAAGTGCTTGATAGACAATGTTTTACGATCATCTTGCACCCTCTCAGAAGTGTAAAATAGGTACAATTTTGATTTCCTTCCCCAAATTAATGGGAATAATTTCGGTTCAGCAGGTTGTTTTACCGGTTATCTATAGCAAGCAACACAAAAGTAAAACAACCTGCTATTTCAAATTTCTTAAAAACTAAATCCACCTATTGAATTGTATGCCGGATCAAAAGATATACATATTCGACACTACCCTCAGAGACGGTGAGCAGGTCCCGGGATGTAAATTGAATACCAAGGAAAAGATCGAGCTGGCATTGGCGCTGGAAGACCTGGGAGTAGATATCATCGAAGCCGGTTTTCCCATTTCTTCACCTGGTGATTTTCAAAGTGTGGAGGAGATCTGCAAGGTAATTAAGAACGCTACGATCTGCGCCCTGAGCCGTTCTGTGCAGAAAGACATCGAGGTTGCCGGTGAGGCACTGAAGAAAGCGAAGAGAGGCCGTATCCATACAGGGATCGGCACATCCGATTTTCATATCAAAGGTAAATTCAACAGTAACAGGGAAGATATACTGGCGCGGGCCATCCAATGTGTGAAATGGGCGAAGAACTACACGGACGACGTGGAATTCTATGCAGAAGACGCTGGTCGTACAGACAATGAGTATCTCGCACGTGTGATCGAAGCGGTGATCGCTGCCGGAGCAACAACAGTGAATATCCCTGACACAACCGGCTATTGCCTGCCATCCCAATACGGGGAAAAGATCGCGTACCTGGTCAACAACGTATCTAATATCGATAAGGCAGTGATCAGTTGCCATTGTCATAACGACCTCGGCCTGGCCACTGCCAATTCCATTGCAGGCGTGATCAACGGAGCAAGACAGATCGAGTGTACCATCAACGGCCTGGGTGAACGCGCCGGCAATACATCGCTGGAAGAAGTAGTGATGATCCTGAAACAGCACCATACGCTCGGATACACTACCAGCATCAAGGCACAACAACTGAACCCTCTCAGCAGGCTGGTTTCCGATACCATGCGGATGCCGGTACAACCTAATAAAGCGATCGTAGGCAGCAATGCATTTTCACACTCTTCCGGTATCCACCAGGACGGGTTCCTGAAAGATGCGCAGACCTATGAGATCATCAATCCGGATGAGGTAGGAGCGGAAGGCAGCAAGATCGTGCTCACGGCACGCAGTGGCCGCAGTGCGCTGGCACACCGTTTCCATAAGCTCGGATTCCAGTACACAAGGAACGACATCGATGTTTTGTATGCACAATTCCTCAATGTGGCAGATGGTAAAAAAGAAGTAAACGATGAGGACCTGCAAGCCCTGGCCAACGAATATCAGGCCGTGGCCGTAACAGCGTGAGCAGTATTTTCTCATAATCATGTAGTTTTTGTTTTCGCGTGGCGCGTCTGCGCCACGCTTTCCTCTCAAAAAGAAAAAAAGTGGCTAAGACATTATTTGATAAGATCTGGGATAAGCACGTTGTTCAACAAATCGACGGCGGCCCCTCAGTGCTGTATATCGACAAACATTTCATTCATGAAGTTACCAGCCCTCAGGCCTTCCAGGGGCTGGAGAAAAGAGGCATGAAAGTTTTCCGCCCACAGCAGATCGTTGCTACGGCGGACCACAACGTTCCTACTCTGGAGCAGCACCTTCCCATCAAGGATGAACTCTCCAGGGTACAGGTGCAACAGCTCATCACCAATTGCAAGAATCACAACATCGAATTATACGGATTGGGTCACCCATTCCAGGGAATTGTACATGTGATAGGACCGGAACTGGGCGTTACACAGCCCGGCATGACCATCGTCTGCGGAGACAGCCATACCAGCACGCACGGCGCTTTCGGCGCTATTGCCTTCGGTATCGGTACCAGCGAAGTGGAAATGGTAATGGCAACGCAGTGCCTGATGCAATCTAAACCAAAGCTTATGCGCATCAATGTAGAGGGCACATTGAATAAGGGAGTGGTATCTAAGGACATTATTCTCTACATTATCGCACAGATCTCAGCATCAGGCGCTACCGGTTATTTTGTTGAATATGCAGGATCCGCCATTCGCAGTCTTTCCATGGAAGGCCGCATGACCATCTGCAACATGAGCATCGAAATGGGCGCCCGCGGTGGCATGATCGCCCCCGACGAAGTGACCTTCGAATACATGAAAGGCAGACAGTTTGCTCCCGGTAACGGACAATGGGACCGCAAACTGGAACAATGGAAAGAACTCTATTCCGATGCTGACGCAAAATTCGATGTAGAGATCAACATCAAAGCGGAAGATATCGAACCCATGATCACCTACGGCACCAATCCCGGAATGGGCGTGAGTGTGGCTGGACTGATCCCCGGCGAAAAGGATATCGATGAAAAAGAGAAACCCTCATTCCTCAAATCGCTCGACTACATGGGCCTTCAGCCCGGTAGCAAGATCAAGGGAAAGAAAGTGGATTATGTTTTCATCGGCAGCTGCACCAACAGCCGTATTGAAGACCTTCGCCTGGTGGCCGGTTTCGTGAAAGGCAAAAAGAAAGCCAGCGATGTGGAAGTATGGATCGTGCCCGGTTCCAAGCAGGTGGAAAAACAAGCCATCGCGGAAGGGATCGACAAGGTCTTCGAGGAAGCTGGCTTCCAGCTCCGTCAACCAGGGTGCTCTGCCTGCCTGGGTATGAATGAAGACAAGATCCCTGCGGGAAAATATTGCGTTAGTACCAGTAACAGGAATTTCGAAGGAAGGCAGGGACCCAATGCCCGCACTTTCCTGGTAAGCCCGCTGACTGCTGCCGTGGCGGCCATCACCGGAGAGGTAGGAGACGTAAGAGAATTTATCTAAACAAGAACAAGTAAGAACGTGAGTAAATCAATCAATATAGTATCAAGCAGGGCAGTGCCACTCAGGGAAACCAATGTGGACACAGACCAGATCATTCCTGCCCGTTTCCTGAAAGCTACCAGCCGTGCAGGTTTTGGAAAGAACCTGTTCCGCGACTGGCGTTATGCAAATGATGATGAGAACCAGCCACGCGCTGAATTCGTTCTCAATAATCCTACCTGGTCCGGAAAAGTTTTGGTTGCCGGAAAAAATTTCGGTTGTGGATCATCGAGAGAACATGCCGCCTGGGCCATCAAGGATTATGGGTTCGATGTGGTAGTGAGCAGTTTCTTTGCTGACATCTTCCGCAACAATGCCCTCAATAATTTCCTGCTGCCTGTTCAGGTGAGCGATGAATTCCTGGAACAGCTCTTCGATGCCGTGGAAAAGGACCCCGCCACTGAAGTGGTGGTTAACGTGGAGGCACAAACGATTTCCGTTCCCGCTGCCGGACTGCAAAGCAGTTTCGACATCAACAATTACAAGAAAACCTGTCTGCTCAACGGCTATGATGATATCGATTATCTCCTTAGCATCAAACCAGCCATTGAAGCATTTGAACAACAACACAAATAAGGACGCTCTGAACCCTGAAACGATCAAACTATGGAAAAGAATATTGTAGTTATAGAAGGTGACGGTATCGGTCCTGAAGTGACCCGCCAGTCCGTGAAGGTGCTGAACACCATTGCTGAGCAGTTCGGTCACACCTTTCATTATACTTATTGCCTGATGGGCGCCGATGCCATCGATAAAACCGGCAACCCGCTTCCCGATGAAACCATCGAAGCCTGCCTGAACAGCGATGCTATTTTGTTCGGCGCAATCGGTCATCCCAAATATGATAACGATCCTACCGCCAAAGTAAGGCCGGAACAAGGTTTGCTGAAGCTCCGCAAGAGCCTGCAACTGTTCGCCAATATCAGGCCGGTAACCACATATACTTCTTTACATCACCTGAGCCCGTTGAAAACAAAGAATATCGAAGGCGTTGACTTCGTGATCTTCCGCGAGCTCACCGGTGGTATCTACTTCGGTAAGAAAGAAGTGAATGAAGAAAGAACACAGGCCTCTGATGATTGCGTGTATACCCGGGATGAGATCGAGCGTGTAACCCATCTTGCTTTTCAATATGCACAACAGCGCAGGAAAAAGCTGACGCTGGTGGATAAGGCCAATGTGCTGGAAACATCCCGCCTTTGGCGCAAAGTGGTGCAGGAGATCGCGGCGCAATATGCGGACGTGGCTGTTGACTTCCTGTTTGTTGACAATGCGGCTATGCAGATCATCCTGAACCCGAAACAATTTGATGTGGTGCTCACAGAGAATATGTTCGGTGATATCATCAGCGATGAAGCCAGTGTGATCAGTGGTTCACTGGGACTGCTGCCTTCCGCGAGTATCGGGAAAGGCGCTGCATTGTTTGAGCCTATTCACGGTTCTTATCCGCAGGCTGCCGGTAAAGACATTGCCAATCCGCTGGGCTCCATTCTCAGTGCTGCCATGCTGCTGGACCATTTGGGACTGGCTAAAGAAGCAGCCCTGGTACGGGAAGCCGCAGAGTGGACATTGAGCAATAGTTTCGTAACCAAAGACATCGATCCTATTAATTTTTATTTCACCAGCACCATCGGGGAACTGATCTGTGATTATGTTTCCAACAGGGTGCCGGGTGGTATCAATAAAGCAAATATTGAGTTGAGGAAGTCAACCATTATTTAAGTTTTTTCAGAAAAGTTGCTTGCTACAGTTCTTTTTATCAACCGGCGGGTGTATATTCGCAGAACATCATCTCATTTATGTTCAAAAGCGGAATCATTAATATCATCTCTGTAGTCATCGCAATTATTATTGTGGTGGTGGTGATTATTATTCCCGGAACTCACGGAGGTGGTGCATAGCGATAACTAAAAAGTTTGAAGATACATAGCGACCCGCCTCCCAAGAGGCGGGTCGCTTTTTTTTATGCTAACAAACGCTGGTCATTTTAAAAATCTGAAGTATGCCAACTTATTACAACCAGGATACCATTCTCTACTATAATGGAGAATACCTGAAAGCCGCCGACACCAAAACCGATCTGTACAGCCAGACCCTGCATTACGGGTATGGTGTATTTGAAGGGATCCGCTCTTACCGCACAGAGAGCGGCGAAACAAGGATCTTCAAGGCAGTTGAACATTATGATCGGTTGAAAGCATCCGCTGAAGCGCTGAACCTGCCTTACTCCTGGAGTACCGATGAACTGATCGAAGCAACGTATGAAGTACTGACACGCAACGATCTTCAAAACGCATATATCCGCCCGTTAGTGTTTGCTCCTGCAAACATGGGATTCAATCCGAATACCGAATCCAATATAATGATCGCCGTTTGGGAAATGGGACTGTTCCTGGGAGAAAAGAACCTTCGTGTAATGACCTCTCCCTGGCAAAGACCCAATCCGCTTGGCTTCAAGATCCAGGCTAAGGCAACAGGCCATTATGTGAATTCCATTCTCGCCAGCCAGGACGCCAAGGCCAAAGGCTTTGACGAAGCGCTGCTGATTGATATGAACGGACATGTGGCTGAAGGTCCCGGAGCCAATATGTTCTTTGAGAAGAACGGGATCGTATATACGCCATCGTTAGGAAATATCTTGCCCGGCATTACACGCGCAACAGTGATTGAAATGTGTGAGGAGCTTGGTATCAAAGTAGAGGAGAAAAAAATTACACCGGCAGAACTGAAATCCGCTGACAGTGCGTTCTTCTGCGGCACTGCAGCTGAAGTGGTAGGATTTGAATCATTGGACGAATACATCTTCCCGCAACCCTGGGAAAATTCCATTGGAAAGAAATTGCAAAAATTATATAAGGCAAAAGTCACAGAAGCCGGCGTAGCCGTCAGCTAGTGCTGATAAGCTTCGCCGGAGGCGAAGAAATAGAAGCCACTCGCCGGGAGGCGAGCGGCTGGGCACACTCCGCGGCTCTGCGGGCACACACAGAGGGCCGCCAGTCGCTCGCCTCCGGCGAGTGACAAATATCGGGAGGGCCTCCGGCCCGGCTCTAACATCTCGGACCACGGCTCTAAAAACTTGAACTCAGAAAACAAAACGATAACAAAAACCAATGGCACTCAACAAATATTCACGCACCATCACTCAGGATGTAACGCAACCCGCGGCACAGGCAATGTTATATGGCATCGGATTAACGGATGAAGATCTTGCCAAAGCGCAGGTGGGCATCGTCAGCATGGGCTACGATGGCAATACCTGTAATATGCACCTCAACGATCTGGCGGCCATCGTCAAAAAAGGCGTATGGGAACAGGACCTGGTAGGACTTATCTTCAACACCATCGGCGTTAGCGATGGCATCAGCAACGGAACGGAAGGCATGCGTTATTCCCTCGTGAGCCGCGATATCATTGCGGATAGTATCGAGGCTGTTTGTGGCGCGCAATATTATGATTCAGTGATCGCCATTCCGGGATGCGACAAAAATATGCCCGGTTCCATCATCGCCATGGGAAGGCTGAACAGGCCCGCCATCATGGTGTATGGCGGCACCATCGCTCCGGGTCACTACAAAGGCCAGGACCTGAACATCGTTTCAGCATTCGAAGCATTGGGACAAAAACTCGCAGGCAATTTGGATGAAGCGGATTTCAAAGGCATCATCCAGCATTCCTGTCCGGGTGCAGGCGCCTGCGGCGGCATGTACACGGCCAATACCATGGCATCCGCCATCGAAGCGCTGGGCATGAGCCTTCCGTATTCATCTTCCAATCCTGCCCTCAGTGAAGAAAAGAAAGCAGAATGCCTCGAAGCGGGTAAGGCTATCCGTTATCTCCTCGAAAAAGATATCAAGCCCTCCGATATCATGACGCGCAAGGCATTTGAAAACGCCATCGTTACCATTATGGTCCTCGGCGGCAGCACCAATGCAGTGCTTCACCTCATTGCCATGGCAAAGAGTGTAGGCGTTACCGTTACGCAGGACGATTTCCAGGACATCAGCAACAGGGTGCCTGTACTGGCTGATTTCAAGCCCAGCGGCAAATACCTGATGCAGGACCTGCACAATCATGGCGGCGTTCCTTCCGTGATGAAGTACCTGCTGAAAAAGGGATTGCTGCATGGCGATTGCCTCACCGTTACCGGTAAGACCCTCGCAGAGAATCTTGCATCAGTACCTGATCTCGATTTCGAAACGCAGAAGATCATCCTTCCCCTCGAAACACCTCTCAAAGCAACCGGTCACCTGCAAATCCTCTACGGAAACCTGGCATCAGGCGGCAGTGTAGCCAAGATCAGCGGTAAGGAAGGTGAGTTCTTTGCAGGTCCTGCACGCGTGTTCGACGGAGAGTTCGAGCTGATTGCCGGGATTAACAGCGGCAAGATCCAGCACGGAGATGTGGTGGTGATCAGGAATGTGGGCCCGAAAGGCGCGCCCGGTATGCCGGAAATGCTGAAGCCTACGTCTGCGCTGATCGGCGCAGGTCTTGGTAAAAGCATTGCATTGATTACTGATGGAAGGTTCAGTGGTGGTACGCATGGTTTCGTGGTAGGTCATATCACGCCTGAAGCGCATGAAGGAGGACTGATCGCATTGGTGCAGGATGATGATCCCATTGAACTGGATGCTGTGAAGAACACCATCACGCTGAAAGTTGCTGAAGATGAGATCGCAAAAAGAAGGGCAGCCTGGAAGCAGCCTGAACTGAAAGTAACAAAAGGAATTCTATTCAAATACGCGAAGAGTGTTAAGAATGCAGCGGAAGGATGTGTAACCGATGAAGCATAACCAGCTTAACTCTTCAACATTAAAAAATACATTATGAGCACAACGAAGGCAGCGCCCACACAGTCAAAGGAAGAGAAAAAAGCCTCCACCACTACTGTCAGTGGTTCAGTGGCCGTGCTGGATGCGATCATTGCAGAAGGGGTGGACACTATTTTCGGATACCCCGGCGGCGCTATCATGCCTATCTATGATGCACTGTACGATTACCAGGAGAAACTGAAACATATCCTCGTTCGTCACGAGCAGGGTGGGATCCACGCTGCACAAGGATTTGCGAGAACATCCGGGAATGTAGGCGTCGTGTTTGCCACCAGCGGTCCTGGTGCAACCAACCTTGTTACCGGTCTGGCCGACGCCATGATCGACAGTACGCCACTGGTTGCAGTAACCGGCCAGGTGTTTGCACATCTGCTGGGAACCGATGCCTTCCAGGAAACCGACGTGATCAATATCACTACGCCCGTTACCAAATGGAATTACCAGGTAACAGATGCAACGGAGATCCCGGCTGTAATGGCGAAAGCTTTTTATATCGCACGTACCGGTCGCCCCGGCCCCGTGTTGATCGATATCACGAAAAATGCACAACTGCAACAATTCGATTACGAAGGATACACCAAATGCGAGCATATCCGCAGCTATCGTCCCAAACCGATCATCCGCAAAGAGTATATCAAAGAGGCAGCCGCATTGATCAATGCTGCTGAAAAGCCTTTCGTATTGTTTGGTCAGGGTGTGATCCTCGGCAAGGCCGAGCTGGAATTCAAGAAATTCCTGGAGAAGAGCGGTATCCCCGCAGCCGCCACCATCCTGGGTTTGAGCGCACTGCCCACCGATCATCCGCAGCATGTGGGTATGCTGGGCATGCATGGAAACTATGGTCCGAATGTACTCACCAATGAATGCGATGTGCTCATCGCCATCGGTATGCGCTTCGATGACCGTGTTACCGGAAGGCTGGATAAATACGCCAAGCAGGCGAAGGTGATCCATCTTGATATCGATCCGGCAGAGATCGATAAAAATGTAAAAGCAGCCGTTCCAGTTTGGGGCGATTGTAAAGAAACATTGCCGCTGCTCACAGAGCTGATCGAACCGAAAGTATATCCGCAATGGTTGCAGAAGTTCCGCGATTTCCAGCAGCAGGAGGAAGAGCAGTGTATCACGCCTGAGCTCTATCCTTCAACCGATATTCTCACCATGGGTGAAGTGATCCGTTTGCTGAACGAGCTCACCGGCGGAGATGCAGTGGTGGTAACCGATGTAGGTCAACACCAGATGGTGGCCTGCCGTTATGCGAAATTCACACAGAGCCGCAGCAATATCACCAGTGGTGGCCTGGGTACGATGGGTTTTGCATTGCCAGCAGCTATCGGCGCAAAATTCGGAGCACCCGATCGTACAGTGGTGGCCGTTATAGGCGATGGCGGATTCCAGATGACATTGCAGGAGCTCGGCACTATCATGCAGAGCGGTATCGATGTAAAGATCCTTATTCTCAACAACGAGTTCCTTGGAATGGTGCGCCAGTGGCAGCAGCTCTTCCACGACAAACGCTATTCCTTTGTGAATATCACCAGTCCTGATTTTGTGGCCCTCGCGAAATCATATTATATCGATGGCAATCGCACCGGTGATCGCGCTGAACTGAGGGCAGCATTGCAGACCATGCTTAATCACAAAGGCTCTTACCTTCTGGAAGTGAAAGTGGGCAAGGAGAACAATGTGTTCCCGATGGTGCCACAGGGCTGCAGTGTAGCAGAGATCAGACTGAAATAACAGGGTGTGACTGAAATAACAGGGTGTGACTGAAAATATAGGGTGTGCCCAGTCGCTCGCCTCCGGCGAGTGACTTCTAATTGTTCGCCTCCGGCGAACACTGCGTCGCCGGAGGCGACTAAATAAAAGTCACTCGCCGGAGGCGAGCGACTGGGCACCCGCCGAACATTCAAAACTTTACGTATGTCAAGCAAACAGGAATTCACAGTAACAGTATATACCGAAAACCAGATCGGCCTGCTTAATCGCATAGCCATCATGTTTAGTCGCAGGAAAATAAATGTTGAGAGCCTCAATACTTCACCCAGTGAAGTGGACGGCATTCACCGGTTCACTATCGTGATCAATGAATCCGAAGAAGTGGTGAAGAAACTGGTGCGCCAGATCGAAAAACAGGTGGAAGTATTGCGCGCCTACTACAATTCCGGCGACGAGATCGTTTGGCAGGAACTGGCCATGTACAAGGTTCCTACTGATGAGATCGCGGAAAAAGTAAAAGTGGAAAGACTGCTCCGCGAGTACGGCGCACGTGCCGTAGTGATCCGCAAAGATTATACTGTGTTTGAGACCACCGGTCACCGCGAAGAAACCGATAAGCTCATCAGCGTGCTGGAGCCTTATGGGCTCATCGAGTTCGTCAGGAGTGCACGCGTGGCTATTATCAAGGCCAGCAGCGGCTTCCACGAAAAGCTGAAAGAGTTTGAAGAGACCGTTCCCAGCGAAGAAGTGGTGGAGAACGAGTACCTCAATCGCAACGACGAAGTATTCACAATGTAAATTTCATAACAAGCAACCTAGCTTTCTAACAACCATAAACAATTACGACAATGGCAAAACTCAATTTCGGCGGTGTTGAAGAAAATGTAGTAACCCGCGAAGAATTTCCCCTGGCCAAAGCGCAGTCAATTTTAAAGGATGAAGTAGTGGCCGTGATCGGTTACGGTGTGCAAGGTCCCGGACAGGCCCTCAATCAAAAAGACAATGGTGTGAATGTGATCGTTGGCCAGCGTAAAAATTCCAAAAGCTGGGATAAAGCCGTTCGTGATGGTTTTGTTCCCGGTGAAACCCTCTTCGAGATCGAAGAAGCGCTGCAACGCGGAACCGTGATCTGCTATCTGCTCAGCGATGCTGCCCAGATTGCCATGTGGCCTACAGTAAAGAAATACCTGACACCCGGAAAAGCCCTGTATTTCTCTCATGGCTTCGGGATCACTTATAACGATCAGACCGGTATCGTTCCTCCTGCCGATGTGGATGTATTCCTCGTAGCGCCTAAAGGCTCCGGTACCTCACTCCGCAGGATGTTCCTGCAGGGCCGTGGTCTTAACAGCTCCTACGCTATCTTCCAGGATGCAACCGGCCGCGCATTTGAAAGAGTGGTGGCGCTGGGTATCGCTATCGGTAGCGGTTACCTGTTTGAAACTGATTTCAGGAAAGAAGTTTACTCCGATCTCACTGGTGAGCGCGGTACCCTGATGGGCGCTATCCAGGGCATCTTTGCTGCACAGTACGAAGTACTGCGCAAGAAAGGTCACACGCCTTCTGAAGCATTCAACGAAACTGTTGAAGAGCTGACGCAATCCCTGATGCCACTGGTGGCTGAGAACGGAATGGACTGGATGTATGCCAACTGTTCTACCACTGCACAGCGCGGTGCACTGGACTGGTGGAAGAAATTCCGCGACGCTACACTGCCTGTATTCACTGAACTGTATGAGAGTGTGGCAGCCGGTAAGGAAGCAGCCCGTTCCATCAGCAGCAACAGCCAGCCAGACTATCGTGAGAAGCTGGAACTGGAATTGAAAGAACTGCGCGAAAGCGAACTGTGGCAAGCTGGTAAAACAGTACGCAGCCTGCGTCCTGAAAACCAGGCGGCGCAACCTGCAAAAGCAGTTGCGGCCAATTAAGATTTTTTGCAAGGGTTATGCGGCGGCTGCCTGTGGCCAGCCCGGGGAACGGGGGGCTTCAGACCCCGGACCAACGGAACTGTTCACGGCAGTTGTCCGCCCCGCCCCTGCGAAGAAAGATGTTTTATCGGAGAGCAGTCGCTCGCGTCCCCGCGAGTGACTCATATTTGTTCGCCTCTGGCGAACACTGTGCTCGCCAGAGGCGAGCCAATAATCGTCACTCGCGGGGACGCGAGCGACTGCACCAAAAAATGGCGGACAGGCGCCTGAACCTGCAACAAAACATGAGCACTACTACCAACCTGATGACAGGCCTCGAATTCCACAAAGCAGCCATGCGCCTGCGCAAAGTGGTGAACAGAACGCCCCTTCAGTATTCGCATAATCTAAGCCGTAAGTACGATGCCCAGGTATACCTCAAACGCGAGGACCTGCAGGTGGTGCGCTCCTACAAACTACGCGGCGCCTACAATATGATGAGCAGTCTTGCACCGGAGGAAATGTCCAAAGGTGTTGTATGTGCAAGCGCCGGCAACCATGCGCAGGGATTTGCATTCTCCTGCAAAAGACTCAACGTGAAAGGCGTGGTATTCATGCCCATCATTACGCCCAATCAAAAGGTTTCTCAAACCAAGATGTTTGGGGAAGATAATATCGAGATCAGGCTCGTTGGAGATACCTTCGACGATTGCGCTGCAGCAGCACGCGCTTACACTGAAGCCAATGGTATGACTTTCATTCCTCCATTCGATGATCTGCGTATCATTGAAGGACAGGGAACTGTAGGGCTCGAAATACTGGAAGACCAGAGCGAAGTGGATTATCTCTTCGTGCCTGTTGGTGGCGGCGGACTCAGTGCCGGTGTTGGTGCTTATTTCAAAACATATTCACCCAAAACAAAGATCATTGGCCTGGAGCCGGAAGGCGCTCCCAGCATGAAACAGGCGCTGGAAGCAGGTCATCCCGTGACGCTGGATAATATCGAAAGATTTGTAGACGGTGCTGCAGTAAAGAGAGTAGGAGAGATCACCTTCGAATTGTGCCGCGAAGTGCTTACTGAAATGCACCTGGTCCCCGAGGGAAAAGTTTGTTCCACCATCCTCAAACTCTATAACGAAGACGCGATTGTGGTAGAGCCCGCAGGAGCGCTCAGCATCGCTGCGCTGGACGACTATGCTGCACAGATCAAAGGAAAGACCGTGGTCTGTGTGGTGAGCGGCAGCAACAATGATATCGATCGCATGCAGGAGATCAAGGAGCGTAGCCTTCAGTACGAAGGGCTGAAGCACTATTTCCTGGTAAGGTTTGCGCAAAGACCCGGAGCGCTGAAAGAATTTGTGAACCATGTATTGGGGCCGGAAGACGATATCACCAGGTTTGAATATTATCAAAAACACAATAAGGAAACCGGGCCCGCGTTGGTAGGAATAGAATTGAGAAAGCGGGAAGATTACGATGCATTGCTGAAGAATATGCAGCAATACCAGATCAATTACACCGAGCTGAACAAAGACGATACGCTCTTCGGATATCTGGTGTAACAGGTTCTCTGGATAAAGGCAGGATTTAGTGTTGTGGTAACACAATAAAAAAATATTCGGGAAGTATATGAATCAAAGAGATTGATGTATATATTTGCCGGGTTCTAAGGAATAACTTATCAAGAAAGGCAGAGGGAAACGGGCCCGATGACGCCTTGACAACCTTCCAACAGAGCAGACATAGTGCATCGTCGTTTGTATAACTGTTGGAAAAGGTGCCAATTCCTACCCCCTGCCATGATGGGGGAGAGATAAGTCAGAGTATAGCTTTGAATGGTGAATATGCCTGTATGGGCATTCCTATATAATTGAAGCTCGTCTGACTAAAATCGGATGAGCTTTTTTGTTTGCGCCTCCTCTGAAACCCAGTACCGGGCGCTTACATGTACGTTTGTTTAATAGTAGATTTTCTCATGTGACCGTTTGGTCTAACCAGGGATTGTTTTTACTTTCCCTGCTTTTTTTTAGAGCCGCATTCACGTAGGGACAGTTGTAACAGTTATTACACTTTGGTCAGGGTAATACGATGTTTCAAAGCGAAACAAGGGGCAAGTATTTTGCTTTTAACTGTCTGAGCTATGAAAGAACAATATCGTCAACTGTATGAAAAAATGCTGGTTGAGATGGAAGTCTGCGGTAAACGGTTTGCCACTGAGAAAGAACAGATCGAATGCTGCTTTCAAACATGCGAACGTAACTGGAATGCCTTGCTGCAACTGCTTGACCATCGACAGTTCCGCAACGTCAATGATGAGATCTGGTTCTTTAAAACAGTGAAGCCCGCCTTTACCGGAATGCTGGAATATTTTGCACTGGTGTACAAGGCTGCGTTATTCCACCCGGAATCAGGCAGCGATGTGCAGGAGATCAATAATTTCTGGAGAAAAGAACTGCGCCACGCCGAAAAATTCCTCGAAGAGAACGAACAATTCTATCATTATTATAAAACTGGAAGAACCGAAATGGACGAAGTATATTTTGTCCGGACAGTCCATCCGCAAGACCCCTCTGTGCCTGTTGCTTACAGAAGTCATCACGGCACCATCTCCTTTCACAACAACTCTTCCCACGATGGCCTGTTTGCCGCTATCCAGGCGCGCGACAAATACCTGGGCTACGTAAAACGAAAAATTCAAACGGTTGAATCACAATAAGTTCAATGTTGTGCCGCTATTTATTTGATCAAACCTGCATTCTGCCATAGGGGTAAGCCATTTCCCGGTTGTCATATTAATAAAGGTCAATTGGGCGAAGCTGTTATCTTTGGCGCCAGATTTCAAAATCTACGAATGGCAGTATCGGAAGCAGGGAGAACACACTTGCTGGGCACAGCATTTGAGAATGTTTTTAAAAGTCATTTTAAAAGCCTTCACTCCTATGCATATACGATAGTCAAAGATGATATGGTTGCTGAAGAGATGGTCCAGAATGTATTTTGCAAGATTTGGGAAAAGAAAGGACATCTCGATATCGAAACTTCGCTCACCGCTTATCTGTACAGGGCCGTTTACAACGAAAGCCTGAATCACATCAAACATCAGAAAGTAAGATTGGCCTACCAGGCGCATGCCACTTATCAAATGAAAGAACAGTCTGATTCTGCTTCAAAAAAAGTATTGTTGAGCGATCTTGAACAAAAGTTGCGGAAAGCTATGAGCGAGCTGCCGGAACAATGCCGTACCATTTTTCAGATGAGCCGTTTTGAAGAACTCAAATACCAGGAGATCGCCAACCGCCTGGGAATCTCTGTCAAAACCGTAGAAAACCAGATGGGGAAGGCGCTCAAATTGCTGCGAAGCAAATTGGTCGACTTCCTGCCACTGTTATTGATAATCCTGACCAACCTCTAAAACGAAAACTGATTGAATGCCGAATTTTACAATATAAGTGATGACCTGCTGGTGAAATACCTGCTGGGTGAGGCGTCTGCCGGTGAGCGGGAAGAGGTGGAACATTGGATCGGTGCCAGCCCGGACAATCTGCGTTATTATGAGCAGTTCAAATTCATCTGGGATGAAAGTCAGGAGCTGGCCGCCAAAAGTTCCGTGAACGAGAACGATGCCTGGAAACGGTTCCAGCAACGCATCAGCCGTGAGGAAAGTACTCCCGAAATGACCCTGGTGGAACCGGCACGCACAAAATGGTATGATACGCGCATAGCCGCCGCCGTTATTATGCTGGTGGGAGTGGCCGCCCTGCTCTTTTTCATACTGGTGCCCTTTAAGTCTGGCAAACAGGTTGTGCTGTCTGCAAAATCGCAATCAAAAGCCGAAACCCTGCCCGATGGATCAGTGGTTACCCTCAATAAGAACTCCACTATCTCCTATACAGATGCATTCAAAGGAAAAGACAGAACCGTGAAATTGAAAGGCGAAGCCTTCTTCCAGGTGAAAGCAGATATTAAGAAACCCTTCATCGTTACCATCAATGATGTAACCATCACGGTACTGGGAACTTCATTCAATGTAAAAAGCAACAACGGTAAAACTGAGGTAGTGGTTGAAAGCGGATTGGTGAAAGTGGAATACGCTACCAGGTCCATTCAACTGAAACAGAAAGAAAAACTGGAGGTCGAAACCGGCGATACAGTACTGGTGAAGGAGCCCGTTACAGACCAATTCTATAAATTCTACCGGACACGCGAATTTGTTTGTGATGATACACCGCTCTGGAAGCTGGTACAGGCAATGAATGAATCCTACCATGTAAATATTCTGATCGAAAATCCTGAATTCAGGAATATTATGTTCACCGGAACTTATTACGATATGTCATTGCAGGAGTTACTCGACATGATCGTAGATACATCCTATCCATTATATGATATCACCGTGGAAAAAAAGGATTCCTTCATCATACTGAAATAGGCTTAGTACAGCAGCATGAGAACAATAACCAATGTGAAAAAGACGGGCCTTTGCGCTTTGCTCTCCTTATTATTCCTATTCCTTTATCAAACGGGTAAGGGACAATCGCCGTTGGACCGGACGGTAACGCTGGAGGTGAACCGCCAGCAACTGGCCCATGTACTGGAGATCCTCAGCAACAAAGCGAATTTCTATTTTTCCTATAACAGCAATATCGTTCGTAAAGACAGCCTGGTTTCCCTCAATGTGCAAAGCAGGTCTGTTGGTTATATCCTCCGGCTGCTTTTCAATGAAGGATACGAATTCAAGGAGAGTGGTAACTATATCATCATCCGCCGCAGGCCCATCCAGGTGCCGCTCATCACCACCCAGGCTGCAAGCGAAGATAACCAGTACTATGTTTCTGGCTATATCTTCGATGACCAGACCGGAGACCGGGTAGTGAATGCGAGTGTATTCGAAAAAAGCCAGCTGGCCTATGCGCAAACCAATACCGAAGGTTTTTTCAAACTGAAACTGAAAAGCCGCTATAAACAGGCGAGCATCACCGTTAGTAAGCAATACTATGAGGATACCACGGTTACCATTCGTCCCAAATTCAACCAGGAGCTTTCCATCACCATCATGCCTGTGGAGATCTCAGATCAGACCACTATTATCGGCCCTTATACTTTCCAGGCGCCTGATTCCATCGTGATCGCCGTCCGCAGCCCGGACAGTACACACTGGCTCTACACATACCGGAAAACCGATTCCGTGATGGTTGAGAAGACCGCCATGGGGAAATTCCTGGTAAGCACCATGCAGCAGATCCAGAGTATCAACCTCAGCAAATTCTTTACTGTCCGGCCCTACCAGGTATCGCTGGTGCCCGGCATCAGTTCAAATGGAAAAATGAACAGCCAGGTGATCAACAATTTTTCATTCAATATCCTGGGAGGTTATTCCGGTGGAGTGAATGGATTTGAACTGGGCGGTTTATTCAATATCAATAAGAAGGATGTTCGTTTTGTGCAGATAGGCGGTTTGCTCAATGTGGATGGTAAAAGCTTCACGGGAGTGCAGATCGCGGGCATACATAATACTGTACTCGATAGCGTAAATGGCTGGCAGGTGGGCGGTATCGGCAACTTCGTGAAGCGGAATGTGAACGGCTGGCAGATCGGTGGTATCTATAATCATACTGGCGGCGCTTTCAAAGGCGTGCAATTGAGTGGTATTGCCAATTTTGCCGGGAAGGAATTCCGGGGGCTGCAGGGCAGTGGCAATTATAATGTAGCGGGTAATGCTTTTGTTGGTGCACAGATCGCTGGCACTATCAATTTTGCACGGGGCAATACCCTGGGAGCTCAACTCGCTGGTAATGGAAATATCAACTGGAAGGACCTGGAAGGCGCACAGATCAGCGGTCTGGCTAACCTGAATGGAAGACATATGAATGGTGCACAGATCGCGGGATTGGGCAATATCAACGGAGGAGAGATGCGCGGCGCGCAGATATCGGCTTTACTGAACTATACCAAAAAACTCCGCGGCGTTCAGGTTGGTCTCGTGAATATTGCCGATACTTCAGATGGTTACAGTATCGGTTTGATCAATATTATTTTCAAAGGATATCATAAGCTCAGTTTATATACCAATGATGTGCTGCCTTTCAATGGCGCATTCAAAACCGGTAACAGCAAATTGTACAGCATACTGCTGGCAGGTGTGAGTGTAGGTTATGGCAATGATACACTCGATAAAGCCTGGAGCTTCGGTTATGGTATCGGCCGTGAATGGCCGCTTGCAAAAAAATGGGCGTTGAATACGGAACTTACTTCGCAACATATTTACCTGGGCGACTGGGACCATCTCAATCTCCTGAACCGCGTGAACATCAACGCGCATTTCAAGATCAATAAACTGATCAGCATTTTTGCCGGCCCGGCTTTTTCAATTTATTATTCAGATCAGACCATCAAACACGATGGATTCAAGCTGGAGATGGCGCCTGATAGTCATTTCAAGTTTGACGACAGGGTGAAAGCCTGGTTCGGATTCAGCGCTGGTATCGACTTTTTCTAATACTCGACGTGTGCCCAGTAGCTCGCCTCCCGGCGAGTTACTTCTATTCCGTCGCCTCCGGCGACACAGTGTTC
>NZ_RCSU01000001.1 GCF_003991355.1 Pseudoflavitalea rhizosphaerae | reverse complement strand
AGGCGACAAAACAAAAGTCACTCGCCAGAGGCGAGTGACTGCCAGTTCTCCGATCAGTTATTTTCGTATAATGGTTATCGGTAGTTTATTGTTTTGTCCACCAGGGCTGGGCGCTGATCTTATCATTACCTTCTCCGAACTGGCGCTTGATGGCTTCACCCACATTACCTGCATTGTTATTGTATTCAGCCTGCGGATAGATCCAGCGGAAGGGGATATTCACACCTGCAGGGCGGCGGAATTCAGGATAACCTGTTCTGAGGTGATCGAAGAAAGGCCCCCAGGGTGATTGCAGGAAAGAACGGAGGTAGCGCTGCATGATGATCTTTTCGATCTTCTCTTCAGTTGTTGCAGCAGCCGCCAGGTTATTGATGGTCTTGCCCAGGTATGCAGTTGCAATGCTTTCGGATACATAGCTCCCCAATCCTTTTGCATATTTTTCATAGAACTTGAAAGATGCTTTTACACCTGTATTATAGTGGTCATCTGCATTGCCGGAAAGCCATCCCCTAACGATCGCTTCTGCAATGATCAGTTCCTGTTCAGCATAACCGATCAGTACCATGGGCTCTGTAGTTGGGTCCTTATGGTACCTGTTGTTCACTTTGGAAGTCTTTCCCTGCGCGGCTTTTGTATTCACTGTTGAATAAGGAGCAGCGGGGTCGCCTCCTTCATAGGCAGCGAAATCATCGATCTCCAGTCCATCATCCTCCGCATTCTTCGTCCTGGTGCAGAAGATAAACAGACGTGGATCTTCCCTGTCCTGCAAGCGGCGGATAAAAGTGGAATCCATATACATGCCTGAGCCATAGCCGCTGGAGTTGAATTCAGGATAGCGATTGCCTTCCTGGTCCAGGAATACCAGTTGCGCATCATCGTCATTGCTGGCGAAAAGCGGTTCATTGCTTACTATCTGGGAGAAGGTTGTCTTGATATTCAGGTCAGCGTCGGCTTCTTTTTTGGAAAGCAGCATCAGTACTTTCAGGCGGAAAGCGTTGATGGCTTTGCGCCATTTTCCCAGGTCGCCCTTGTAAATGATATCCCCGGCAATGATGGTGTTTTCCTTCGATAACAATTCATTCGCTTCTTTCAGTTCATTCAGTATGCCTTTGAACACTTCTTTCTGCGAATCATAGGCGGGTGGGATATAGGTTTCCTGTGTTTCACCCTGCAGGGATTGTGAATATGGCACATCTCCGAAAGTAAGTGTGAGGTTGAGGAAGTAAACCGCCCGGAAGAATTTGCCCAACGCCAGGTATGCATTGCTGTTGATGCGTTCTGCTTCTTCCATCATTTTGGTAACATCCCTCATTTTCGAATAAGGGGTGAAGTTAGACCTGTCCCATTTATAATATTGCTCAGTGCTTTCCCCGTCTGTTTGTACAAGTTTCTTTTCTGCATAGAGCGGGCTGGTCCCGTTATTGTAGCGGAAAGCATCCCATTCTATTTGTGTCAGCAGTAATTGCGGGTGCGTTTCCGTAACCCTGTTTGGGTCTATATTGATTTCTGCCAGTTTCTTGCAGGAGGTGAACCCGGTAAGAACTGTGATGCCTATGATGAATAATTTTTTCATTACGTAGAGAATTTTTAGTGCAGGATGCTGTTTAGAATTTTACATTGAGGGAGAAACCTACATAGCGTGGTGAAGGGTCTTGCAGGTTGCCATCGTTCCCGATCTCGTAATCCGGGTCCAGCAATGGCATTTTCTTCCACATGGCCAGGTTGTATCCAAATACCTGTGCGTAAAGTCCTTTTACTTTCTTTCCTAAATTGATCACATTGCCGAGTTCATAGCCAACAGATACCCTGCGCAGTTTGAAAAAGGAGCGATCGAATGTGTTGGCGAATTTCTTGCTCTCTTTTTCGGTTACACGGGCGCGATAGGGGTAGTTCTGTCCCCAGGTCTGCCAGCTTACGGCAGTGGTATTGGCAGCATACTTACGGGTATCGGAGATCACATTGCCATTGATATCCTGTTTCAATTCACCTGACACCACTACTACGCCTTCCGGAACATATACGGGATGACCGGCAGCATATTCTGCAGCGCGGTATTCAACGGAGTTCGGATGTTTGCCGCCCCACCACATCTTTTCATGGGTGGTTGAGTTCATGATACCGCCCCAGACACCATCAATATCAACTCCGATATCGAAGCCTTTGATGTTGAATTTATTCTGGAAACCGAGTCTCCAGGAAGGATCGAGGTGACCGATATTGCGCGCAAACGCATCCCTGATGGGCATGCCATTGCTTCCGAGGATCAGCTGGCCATCTGCGCTTTTCTGCCATACTGTGGCATAATAGCTATCCGTTCTGTCGCCCAGTTTGAGGTTACCGAACTTGGCCTGATCGCCGTAGATCTCGGTGATCTTTTTCTCGTAGGTAGACCAGTTGGCGGCGATATCCCACCTGAAATTCTTTTTCTTTATCGCTTTGAATCCTGCCACCACTTCAAATCCGTTGGTAGTATACACATTGCCGTTCACTTTCCTGGAAGTGAAACCAGAAGCTTCTGAGATGCCCAGGTCAATGATCTGGTTTTCATCTTTGATATTATAGTACGTAAGATCCAGTGAGAGCCTGCCTTTGAAGAGGCCGGTGGAAAGACCCATCTCGTAAGAAGATGATTTCTCGGGAAGGATATTTGGGTTTACGATCCCGGGGGGATAAAAAACGGATTGAGTGGAACCATAAGTAGTTCCTTTGTTATAAGCGGAATAAACACTGTAGGGAGCCAGATCGCTGGACACCTGCGCCCATGATCCATATAGTTTCAGGTATTCAACGAACTGTGGCATCTGTACAAATTCGGATACCATGGTGCTGAGTGAAACGGAAGGATAGAAATAGGAATTGTTGCTGGTGGGAAGGGTGGAAGACCAGTCGTTACGTGCTGTGAAGCTAAGGAATACCGCATTGTACAGGTCTATATTGGCGGCGCCATAAATACTCCTGATGGATTTCTCGTAGCGTGAATTGCTGGCCTGTACAGGGCCCTGTGTATTATTGAGACTGTATACTTCCGGAACTATCAAACCATCGGTGGATTGATATTCCCTTGTGTATTTCCGGTTGAAGAGGGAAGCACCGGCATTGATGCCGATCTGGATATTGTCTGTGATTTCCTTCGAATAGGAAAGCAGGGCGTCTGCATCGAAATTCAATTGATGTGTATTCCAGTTCTTATAATCGCCGTTCCTCGAGTCTCCATAGTTCATGTAAGACTTGGGGCTTTTCATGGATTCGAAATTGGAAATATTCCTGCCATTGCCGCGGATCTGGAACACCAGGTCTTTGGTGAATTTGTAATTGGCTTTGAGTTGCATGTCAACCACATCCCTGTCCTGCGCCTGTTTCAAATTATAGGCAGCGAAATAAGGGTTGTTGTACCAGGCATAGTTATAGTTGGCCTGGCGGTAGCCTTCCTGGCCGGGCACCCAGAGGTGGTTCTTCAGGTCCTGTCCGTTCACATCATCACTCATCCAGATGAGGATGGTGTAGATATGGTTCTTGGGGCCGTATCCATAACGGGGATAGTTAGGTGAAAACACTTTATTGTAGGAGAGGGAGGTTTCCAGTGTGAATTTTTCCGTGATGTCGAAGGCGGCATTGAAGTTCAGTCCTCCGGTGTTGAGGCTCATATTGGGCACCTGTCCTTTCTGGTGGGCATATTTACCGGAAGCATAGTAGCGTGCTTTTTCTCCTTTGTAAGCAACAGAAAAAGTATTGGTGCTGACGATGCCTGTTCTCAGGAAGTCTTTGAGGTTATCGTGGTAAACGAAATCGGTGGGAACGCGCTCATATTTGGAGCGGTCGTCATAGATGGTGCCTTTTACATCGCCATACCATTCGATGGTTTCGCCGGTTTCTTTATTCCTGATGGGGCTGTTCCATTGAGGAACTTTCACGCCTGCATTCAGTTTGGGGCCCCAGGTCATATCGCCATCGGAGATACCGCCATCGGCTCCATCCCAGAACTCATACTGGCCGTTGGAGCCGCTGCCGTATTCTTTTTGTGTTTTCGGGAAAACGGTAAAGCCGGCCGTGAACATATTGTTGGTGTTCACGTTCACTTCCATGCCTTCTTTTTTGGCATTCTTTGTAGTGATAAGGATGGCGCCGTCTTTGCCGCGGGTGCCATATAACGCTGATGCAGCAACGCCTTTCAATACGTTGATATTTTCGATGTCTTCGCCTGATACATCATAGAAGTCTGTTTCCACCGGAACGCCATCGATAACAATGAGCGGCGTTTTGCCCCTTAGCTGGAACTGCGGGCTCTGGAACATGCCGGTAGGCGTGGTAACGGTGAGACCCGCTACCTGCCCGGCCAATGCTGTTCCCAGGTTCATGGTGCGGGAATTGGCCAGCTGTTCTGTTTTTACTTCCTGGGTGGTGAAGCCCAGTCTTTTTTTCTGTTGTTTGATACCGATGGCCGTTACCACCACTTCGTCCAGTTGTTTTGAACCTTCCTGCATGGTTACATTCAAAGTTGTTTGGCCGTTCAAGGGGATTTCCTGTGTGGCAAATCCTACTGATGAGAAAATGAGTACTGCATCGGAAGGCGCAGTAATGGAGAACTTTCCGTCGGTGTCTGTAACAACACCGTTGGAAGCGTTCCTGATTACTACATTTACTGAGGGGAGACCTTTGCCTTTTTGATCAGTGACCCTGCCGCTGATGATTTGTTGTGCAAACAGGATCGATGGAAAGATAATAAGTACGGATAAACATAGTATCCGCAGGTAGCGTAGCTTTTGGCTCATTTGCGCTGGTTTTGTTTTAAGGAGAGCGCAAAGATGGATTTATAATGTGAAGAAAAGGTTAATGGTCTTTTAACAAATCTTTACATAGGCAAGGGTTTAGTATTTCAATGAGAACTGATCATAGGATTCTTTTCTCCACGAAAGGTGCCTGGTGGCCGGCGAAATATAGAAGAAAGGTGAAAAAGTGTAAACCTGAATGGTCCTTTTACCGGGCAGGAATTCCAGGATCCTAAGCCAGCCATCGCCACCATTGCCATGCCAGCCACCGCCTTCACGCTGCGCGTTGAATACGATCTGATGAATTTCTTTTTTTGCTGCATTGGTATCGAGGCGGTATCCTACCTGGTCTTTGTGTTCATCGCTGTTGCCGATATGTCCGCTGAGAACGAAACGGATATTGGTGGCGGGCTGAACAAGTTCCTGGTAGATCGCTTCTCCATAATTGGCGTCAGTTATTGCGTAATGCTCTTTTTCTATTCTTTTCCCGGTTGAGTTGAGATAACTATGCGTAATAACGATGCCGGTATGTTGCCTGTATGCAGGCCTCGCCGCTACTGCTTTTGCCCATGCCAGTATTTCTTTTCGCGGAGCAAATTCCAGGGAGAAAAAAAGGAAAGGTTCACCATGGGGGCTCTTCCACTCATAACAGGCGTTCTCCAGTGTTTTTACTTCTGCAGCATTGGGAGCCATTTCCACCAGCAGGGATTGTGTAAGCGGATTACCCTGTGGAGGAAAAAAACTGTTGAATTGTGAATACCTGTTCTCGGCGCTTTTGATGCCGTAATCATGATTGCCTGTACAAAGTATATAGGGCAGTACGCCATTCAGTTTGTTGAATGCTGCAGACACGGAGCGCCATTGTTCCAGGCTGGTCTGATCGCCATTGAGACTGTCTGGTTGAAGGATATTGTTCTGCTCCACCAGGTCCCCGGTGCAGAGTACGAGTTGTATGTTGAGTTTTTGGCGCTGGTCTTTTATCCATTGGATCATCGTTTCGAAAAGCGGCTGGTTGCGCCCGAATTTGTGATAGGTCTGCGGATCGGGCAGCCATACCCAGGTATAAGCGCCTGCGCCGGATAATTCCGGAGCAGGTATATATTGCTGTGAGTTGACCCATGAAGTGACGCCTGCAAGCAGCAGGAAGAGTATCCATTTTCTAAACATGCTATATTTTTTGTTTTGCTGTTTCCAAATCAAATACTGCCAGGAAAGGCAGGTAATTATCCACCAGGAATCCTTCGTAGCCCCAGCATTCGCCAGTCCATGTTCTCCAGTCGCGGGTCATTTCAGTGCCTTCACACTGGCCCTGGAATCCGTTATTCGTATAACTGTCGAGCATTGGGAAGAGGATCGCTTCAGCTTCCCGGCGCATGCCCAGTTTGAAGAGTGCATGGATGGTAAAGTAGGCGTAGCAGCCGGTAGCGCCGCCATTTTCGTATACCTGGAATTGCTGGTAGCCCCAACGTGGATCGTGATGGGTATAATCTTCGGCGGCAATGGGAAGCAGGTTGCCCGGCAAACCGAAATCAAACCGGTCATATCCCACTTCCTTCATCTTTTGCAGTAAGGCATTCATCAACCTGATGCCTGTTGCTGTATCCACCAGGTCATAAGTAACAGCCATGCTGTTCACGAAAAGGAAATAATAATCGTGCAATTTACCGTCCTTGCTGCGCCAACCGCCGAGTACGCCGGTAGCAGGATTGAAAAATGCAGGATAGAACGCCTCCTTCAGCTTTGCGGCAAAACTATTGAAGAATTCCTGGTCGCTTTTCTTGTTGAGCGCTTCTGCAACATTCGCCAGCAGGGTAACAGCGCGATAGGCAAGAATATTCGAATAGGCGTCATCGTGGCCAAACCCGATGGTATCCCACCAATTGGATGGGCGCTTGAAATCACCTGTCCAGCTACCGGTATCACCGCTGTAACCATATTCGATCAGTCCATCATTATTCCTGTCTGTTGCTATCATAGTCATGGCCCAGATCCTGATACTTTCATAATGAAGCCTTGCCCATTCATGGTCTTTTGTATCGAGGATATAATAGCAGGCGCTCATGATAAGGCTTGGGGCGCTGTCGCCTGAATCGAATTCACTTTGCCAGCCGTACGCACCTCTGTAGCCTACCTGTCCATATGCTTTCATGCCGCCGAGATACTGGTCAAGTGAATTCCTGACCATATCCATGGCCGTTAGTTGTGTTGTGAGGGCCGGCGTTTTCCGCGCCAGTTCCGCATAGATGAACATGGTGAAAGCGCAGGCATCGCTGGCGCTGTTATTGGCCAGCGTACGGATCCTTGGATTCAATTGGAAGATATTGATGAAATTCCTGCGGAAGCCGTCAAAACGTTTATCGTTCCGGATAACGGGCAGGTCAGGATAGATGGTAACCGATTCAAAATGGTAACTGATCTGCGGTTGCAGCGCGTTTGCTCCAGGGAGCGAGCATTTCACATAGGGCTCGCCTTTTTCTCCGGGGCCATGAAAGCGGTAGGCATCATAGTGCAAAGTCTGATCCGGCTGATCGCAATGCACGCGAAAACTTCCCATCCCCGGGAAATGCAGCACAGAGGGGAATTTCACCTGTTGCTGGTCCTGCATGCAGCCCAGCAGCGTGCAATGGTTCAGGCGCTGTGAAAAAGAAAGTTCGAAAGGAGCCACAGCAGCGCCTTCCTGCCAGTTGGTACGGATCACAAAGCTCTTCTTATCGCATACAATTTCCCAGTCAGGATGTGCATGTTGCCCGGTGAAATACCCGATACTGCTGCGCTTTATTTTGCTTTTGTAAACGATGCCATTGGTTGCGGGCTGTTTCATCACCGGGTTATTGTTCAATTGGCCCTGCCCAAGGCTGTCGGTAGAAAAGTAAAGTAACCGGGGCGAGGATGCTGCGAGCTCCAGTTTAAGGAACGGAGAGGTATAAACGAAAGAATCATTTCCTGCCTGAAACCAGGATGCTGGTACGGCCAGGGCAAATCCTGCAAGGGAAGATTGCCTGATAAAATCTCTTCTGGTGTGCATGACAAAATGTTAGATGAAAAACTATTATTGATAGTCTGGCGTCCATATGCGGCCTTTGTACCAGGCCGCGCCATTCTTATGTCCTGAAGACTGATAGAAACCCGTAGCCGAATAGAAGTCTACATAAGAAGTGGTCCAGCCATTGATTGTTGCGGGCTGTGGAGGAACAGGCGTTTTTTTGGAATCAGGCCTGGTGAGCACCACTGTACCCGAGGGTTGATTACTGATGCCTTTCACGAATGTACGGTTGCCGATATTTACAGGCGCGTCCTGGAATGTCTTGGTGGATTTGTTGTAAATGTAAACGCCTGCATTGGTGCTTACCCAAAGTTTGTTCACATCACCGATATACGGTTGCACATCATGGCCCCAGAAAGATGGAAGCCCTGAGCGGCGTGTTCCAACTTCCGTAAGCTGCGGGTTGGCGGCAGTGCCGGTGATGGTCAGGGCTGTGAGGATATGATTCTCTAGGTCAGCATGACTGTTGCTTACAATGGGATTCCAGCCCGTAACCCAGAGCAGGTTGTAGGTGGGGTCCCAGAGTACGGCATGCGCAGCCCTCAGTGGAAATTGGGCGTAGCCGGTAGACCAGGTCCCTTGTGAAGAAGTGTATACTCTCATCCAATTCCCATCAGATGCAGCGATGGCCACATTGCCATTGGGAAGTAATTCGATGGAATGCGGGTTGATGCCGGAGCCCAGGTTGATGGCCCATTTCTTGCCGGTGAGTGAAGGATAGGGAATGATACCGCAGAAGCCGTGAGAATCAGCTACCAGCATTTGCTGTCCGCCAAAGAAAGAACTGTTGCGGAGCCTGGCATCTGAAGGCAGGCCCCATCCAACTGTTGGATTAGTGAATCCGTTGCCGGCATTGGGATACCAGGAATGCTTAAGCGCAGTACTGTTATTCCAGTCGCTCACCGCAGGATCATAGATCTCTATTTTTTTCGAGGCCTGGTTGGTGGTAACTATCCAGCAACAATTGGCAGCAGCCTGTTGAGCGCTGGCCGATATTGAATTGGGCTCGATGATCTTGCTGCCGGAGCTTTCCGGCCTGCAGGCGGCAATGCCTGCCAGCAAAGAACTGGTCAGGATGATCAGGAATTGCTGTTTCATGATATAAAGGTTTATTGATAATCTGCTCTATCGATCCTTGCTTTGTAAAAACAGGCGCCTGGCGCAACGCGTGTGGTGTACAGGGAGCCGGAAGGCGTATAAAAATCTACCGTGCTGGTGGCCCATCCGTTGAGGCCGCAACTGGCGGCTGGTGTGGGTGATTTGTTGGCATCGGGCCTTGTTTGCACCAGCAGGCCACCGGCAGCATAATTGCCAACTGCCTTTACAAAAGAACGGTTGGAGCCGCCGGGCGCCACAACAAAAGATCTTGTAGTTTTATTGAACAGGTATACGCCGCCGTTAGTACTCACCCAGAGACGGTTCACATCTCCATAGTAAGGCCACACATCATGTCCCCAGGCTGTAGGCAATACAGCCCTGTAGGCAGTGGCCTCTTTCAGTTCAGGTGCTGCCGCCGTGCCATTGATCTCGAGCGCTGTGAGAATATGTTCTCCCGTTCGCGGGTCCTGTCCGGTAACCCATAAGAGGTTGTAGGCAGGGTCCCATAAGGCTGCATGCGAAGCATTCAGATCATACTGTGCAAATATGGAATTGTCTGCGCCCTGGGATGAACTATATACACGCACCCAGTTGCCATCTGAAGCAGCCAGCGCCACATTGCCATTGGGTAAAATCTCGGCGGCATGCAGGTTGCCATCGATGGGAAGCGACCATTTCCTGACCGCTCCGGGCCAGGTGAGGATGGCCGCCATCCTTGTATCGGTGAGCGACAGGAATGTTTCATTGTTCCAGTCCCTTACTTTCCTGAGCCTGACATCCGATCCTCCGGCGAAGGCATTGCTTTCCGCAGTACTGAAGCCGGCAGAGACCGAAGGCCTCCAGCTCCATTTTTTTGCTTCCGGTTTGTTCCAGTCCTTTACACCGGCATCATACATTTCTAAGCTTTTGGTGGAATTGTTGGTAGTGAATATCATTCCTTTCAACGTGTCTTCTGCTGGCGGCGGCGGGTTCACAGGCGGCGGGTTATCTCCTGCCGATCCGCTTTTGCCACAGGCAAAAACGATCAGCGCCAGGATAGACAGCGATACAATTATCCGGGTCATATTTGAAAGATTTTAAAATGGAAATAGTTCAGGTGATCGTTGCTATGTAGTGCAGATACTGGCAGAGCCTGATTTATGTTACTCGAGTAGCGGATTCAATTCTATTTCAGTGTAGGGGATAGGAAACAGCAAACTACTCTCCGTGATATTGAAGGAGTTGGAAGGGAGATAATTGTTTGCTGCTTTCATGGCTATACCATATGCCGTCATCACAGAGATGGCATTACCCGTACGCACAAGATCGATCCATCTTTTATTTTCGAAAGCCAGCTCCACTCTTCTTTCATGCAGGATGATGGCGCGCAGCTCTGTTTGATCAACAGTGGTTACCGGAGATACGCCTGCGCCAAAAGCCCTGTCTCTCACAAGGTTCAGATAGGGCAGTGCTTCCACGGGTTTGTTCTGTTCATTCAAAGTCTCCGCCAGCAACAACAATACTTCTGCATAACGATAAACCGGCCAGTTATTGTTCGTTTGGTTGGGCAATGTATGCGGGTGCAGGAATTTTTTCGGGAAGGGCCTGCCGGTCATGCCGGGCGGCGGCGTATAGCCAACGATATTCTTCACGGCAGACCCGGCAGTATTGGAAGCAGGCACAAAATCATTGGAACTGTTCCAGGTACCTTCTGCAATGGCGATGGAGGCAGGCAGGCGGTTGTCGTCTGTTTCAAAACTGCTGATCAGGTCCTGCGTAGGTGTATTGAACCCGCCGAGATCAGTAATGGTATTCTGGTTCAATCCTGTGATGGCCGTTGAGTTGGACATGCGGGGAATGAAATTGTAAATAAAATTGCTCGACTGTGGCGTTGCCAGCGTGGAGTTATATTGTATTTCGAAGATCGATTCCTTGTTGTTCTTATTTGCGGGAGTGAATACATCTGCGTAATTCGCCATCAGGCTGTATCCCTGTTGTGTTACCTCTTTCAGCAGGGGTTCTGCTTCCGGAAACCTTTTCAGGTTGATATAGGCATCTGCCAGCAGTGTGAGCGCTGCTCCTTTGGTGGCTGCCCCTGTTTGCGGAAAAGTGGCAGCATCCAGTTTTTCAATGGCATCCTTTGCATCAGAGATGATCAGGTCATATACCTGCGCCACAGATGATTTGGGAACATAGATCTCATCCGGGTTATTGATGAGATGAACATAGATAGGCACCTGACCATAATATCTTACCAGTTCAAAATAAGAAAGCGCCCTGATGAATTTTGCCTGCCCTGCTATTTTCCTTTTGCTGTCTGCAGAAAAAGATGCGGCATCTACCTGGTCAAGGATGGCATTGGCCCTGGAGATCGCTACATAGGCCCTTACCCATTTATCACTGGTCTGTCCGCTGAATTTGTCGTTCAGGAAATTGGCTGCATCACTTCTTTGTACAACCGCCAGTGAACCATCAGAGGGTTTGTAATCATAATGCGTATTGTCTGATCTCATTTCTCCCATCAGCCAGGAAGACTTGGAGCCATAGATATCTCTCAGTGCCGCATAAGCGCCGTTGACAGCGAGATTGAAATCATTTTCGGTCTTGAAAAAATCAACCGAGTTCTGTGCAGTGCGCGGCGCTTCCACCAGGAATTTCTTACAGGAGCTCAGGCTGAAGAACAGGATGAATATATAAAGTATTATCTTTTTCATTTTGATTTGACATTTTGGAATTCGCATTTTTAGAATCCTGCGGTAAGGCCGAAAGTAAAGGTCCTGGCAACCGGGTAAGCTCCGATGTCCTCGCCTTGTGAAATACCATTCAGTCCATTGTAGCTGGTTTCAGGATTTCCGGGATAGCTGGTAAAGATGTAAGCGTTCTGAACGCCTGCATACACGCGCAGGTTCCGGAGAATACTGATCCAGGACGATCTCTTGAATGAATAGCCCAATGTGATATTGTTGATGGTCAGGTGCGAGGCATCGTGAATGAAGAGGGAGTTATCGGCCCGCGACAGAACAGTGGAACCAGCAAGGGTTCGTTGTATCCTGCCGTTGCCGGGGTTCTCTTCAGAGCGCCAGCGTTGCAGTAATTCTTTAGGGCCATTGAAAACCCCATCCATATTGTAAAGGCTTTCTTCCATACTGTTCTTCAGTTTATTCCCGTATGTGCCAGACAGTGAGATGCTCATATCGAAGCCCTGGTACCTGAAACTATTGGTCATACCGAAAATGAAATCAGGGTTGGGGTTGCCGATCCAGGTACGGTCGTTGGCGGCATCGATCATATTGTCGCCATTGAGGTCCTTCATCCTTACGGTGCCTACTTTAGAGGTGGAATGTTTGGGGCCTTTATCCAGTTCTGCCTGGTTCATGAATACACCGTCGAATACATATCCGTAAAAGTTGCCGAGTGGTTGCCCTACTTCCGTACGCCAGTCCGTAAATTCAGATAAGGCCACGGAAGGGCTTGCTGCAATGGGCGCATCATTGGCTCCCAGTTTTACTACAAGGTTCCTGTCGAAGCTGATATTGAAATGGGTGGTCCATTCAAATTTTCCAACCAGGTTCTTTGATGTGAGAGAGAACTCATGTCCCCATGATTTGATTGTACCAACATTGGTTTGAATATTCGCGAAACCTGAAGAACGTGGTACGTTCACCCGGTACAGGAGGCCATCCGTATACTTGTGATAATAATCGTAGGTGAGGAGAATCCGGTCGTTAAAAAAACCGAGATCAGCGCCGATATCGAACTGTTTTTGTTTCTCCCAACTGAGCAATGAGTTGCCCAGGGTGCTTTGTGCAGCGCCTGGCGCCAGTGTGTTGCCGAAAACGTAATTGGCCGTGCTGATCAGTGGAATGGAAGTATAGTTGCCGATCTCGTTGTTACCCGTGAGACCATAGCTGGTGCGCAATTTCAGATAACTGATCACAGGCAGGTTCTTCATGAAAGATTCGTCACTCAGTATCCAGCCTATGCCTGCTGATGGGAAAGTGCCATAACGGTTGGCGAAACCGAAGCGGGAAGAACCGTCGCGGCGTACGGATGCGCGCAGCAGGTATTTCCCTTTAAAACTGTAGTCCACGCTTCCCAGGTAAGACAATAAGGCCCATGCCTGTGAGCCTGTGCTGGCTGTAACCCTGGTGGCTGCGCTGATGTAAGGAATTTTATTGTCTGGGTAATCACGGCCCGTGAGCGTGGTGGTATAATCATTTGCGCGTTGGGCAGTGAAGCCAGCCAATACTTTCAGCGAGTGATCATCACCGATATCTTTCTGCCAGGTGAGGATATTCTCGTTGATCCAGGCATAGTTGTTACTGGTGCCTGCTTCACCGATGGCGGATTTATTGCCGGCCGGCGCATTGTCTATCGGTACATTGTTGAAGCCACCCACTGACGTGGAAGGGATGAATTTCTTGCGGGTCATGCTGATGATATCGCCGTATATGGTGGACCTGAAATTGAAATGTTTCAGGAATTTGAATTCTGCAAATACGGAGCTCAGCAGACGGCCTCTTGTAACATCATCATTCACTTCCTGGATCTGCCTGAGAGGGTTGGCCCATGTAAAAAGGTTGGAGAAGCCACCCGCATAGCCGAGTGTAAGCGACCCGTCGGGATTGTAGGGTGACGCCATTGGCGGCATCATCAGCGTACTGGCGATGATCTGCCGCTGACCGTCGAAGTTGAAATTACCGCCCTGGCGGATATTGTGTTCCAGTTGCAGGCTGGGAGCCAGGCTGGCGCCCAGTTTGATGGCTTTGCTGATATTGAACTCGGCATTGATGCGGAGTGAGAAGCGTTTGTAGCCTGTATTTTTCAGAATACCTTCCTGATTGAAATAGCCGGCCACCAGGCTGAGCACCGCTTTTTCACTTCCGGTGGTTAAGCTCATGCTATAATTCTGCACCGGCGCTTTTCTCAACAGCAGGCCGTACCAGTCTGTGCCTTCGCCATACTTTTCAGGGTCCTGGTATTCGGCAGGAATACCGCCGGTATATCCTTCGTACTTTATTTTGTCTTCATAGAATCCTTTCATGTATGTAGCCAGCTCAGTTGCATTCATCACTTCAGGTTTCAGGTTCTTCATATAACTGGCTACGCCGGAAGAAGCACTGAAATCTATTTTCATTGATCCTGCCCTTCCTTTTTTAGTGGTGATCAGGATCACGCCATTGGCAGCCCTCGATCCGTACAGGGCAGTGGCAGCGGCATCTTTGAGCACCGAAAAACTTTCTACTTCATCAGGATTGATATTATTGATGCCATCTGTATTGCCGTTGATTGGTAAGCCATCGATAACGATCAGCGGATTGTTGCCGGCCGAGATGGAAGCCGCGCCGCGGATCCGGAAATCCATTCCCTGACCCGGGCGGCCATTGGTCTGCGCCAGTTGTACGCCCGGCAGTTTCCCCTGCAGCCTTTCAGCAAAAGTACCAACGGGCTGATCTTTGAGCTCACTGGCTTTTATCTCTGCCACTGCTCCAACTATTTCTCTTCGCTTCTGAAGGCCATAAGAAACTACCACCATTTCTTCCAGCCTGTTCTCTTTTTGCAATGTTATGGTGATGGTTGAATTGCCTTTCACCGGGTACATTTGCGTGGAGTAACCAACGAAGGAGATCTGCAATACTGCATTCTCTTCCACGCCATTCAAGGTGAAAACGCCGTCGGCGCCGGTGGTAGTGCCTTTCGATTTTCCTTTTACAAATACAGAAACACCATCCAGTGGATTGCCTTCCGGATCTATGACCCTTCCGCGGATATTCAGGGGAGGAACAGCGGGCGGTTCATTCGCTTCAGGTTCCTCTTCTTTTTCACTGACGATGATCACGTTGTTCTGGATTACGTAGGTGAGTGGCTGGTTCCGGAAACATTCTGCAAGCACCTGCTGAAGGGAGGCGTCCTTCACATTGATGCTAATCTTCTTTGCCGAATGCAGGGTCCGGTTGTTGTAAAAAAAAGTGAAGCCTGTTTGTTTTTCGATCACTTTGAATACCTGCCGGAGGGATGCGTTCTTTTCCGAGTAAGTTACTTTCTGCGCGAACGAATTTGCCCCCGCGTGCAGGAAAGCAAAGAACAGGAAGATTGCAGTAAGCTTCATTGCCAGCAATGTTTGATGAGCGACAAACACCGGTTTAATACGGCCTTTGTCAAAAGCATGTAGTTGCATACCTTTGCTTTGTTTGGGTTTTTACTTGTTAACTGATCAATTTTAATACGGTTGTTCAATACAGGGTTTACCCGGACATTATTCCGGAGGTGGCTCAAACACCTCCGGCTTTTTTTCCGGACAAACCAAAAAGTTCCATAGAATGAGGATGGTCTGTTGAAATGCCTAGAAGGGCGATGTAATTAGTTTCCTTCCTTCGATCCTGATCTTTACGGTTTTTGTCAGTTCCAAAATCTTAATGAGTTGCATGATGTTCGCAGTTCTTGGAATGCTTCCGCTGAACACCTCCTGCTTAATATTGCCATTGTAAACCACTTCCACATCATACCAGCGGGCGGCCTGCCGCATTACCGCTGTGATGGGCGCATCCGTGAACCTGAAATAGCCATCCTTCCAGGCCACTGCTTCTTCCACGTCTGCAGTAGATATGCGTATATTGTTTTCCGTTAGTTTGCCCGATTGATCGTTTACAAACGGCATAATGGCCTGCTGACCGGGTTTCAGAATGGTGGATGAAACAGTTCCCTGTACAGTGGCTGATGGATGACTGCTCACTTTTACACTTCCTTCCAGCAGGGTGGTTTTGATGCCTGCCTCATCCTGGTAGGCCATGATATTGAAATTTGTTCCCAGCACTTCAACGGCGTGTGCTGCTTCTTCTCCGGTGTTTTTCGGCAGCATTACTCTGAATGGCCGTTTCCTGTCTTTCGCCACTTCAAAATATCCTTCGCCAGTAAGCTCCACTATCCGTTCCTGTTCGCTGAAAGTGGTGGCGAAGCGAATTGAGGAGGATGCGTTCAACCAAACTTTTGTTCCATCCGGTAATAACAATTGATACTGGTTGCCTCTTCCGGTTTTGACAGTATTGTAATAGATACTCCCTTGCTGAGCTGCGGCGCCATCATAACTGAGTTGCCCATGCTGGTTAGTGATGGTGGTATTACCCTGTTGGGTGATGATGCCTGTTGCCTGATCATCCAGCACCAGTTCTTTGCCGTTATCCAGTACCAGTAAAGCTTTGTCGATACCCGGCCGGATCACGGAGCTTGAATCCTTCATGGCCGGTTGACCTGCGTGTTTTTTGCTGCTGAACTGCTGTTGCCAGATGAAAAGACTTGCGCCCAATGCAATGATAACAGCCGCTGCCACGGCCAGTTTCCACCATTTGCGGCCCGGTAATGCCACCAGTTCCGCAGGGTTGGATTGCTTTTGCCTGATCTGGTCCAGCAGGCGGGATAACATGCGTGATTCGATCAGGTCAGGAGATTCTGTGCCGGCCTCAATAATCGTTTCATCATCTTCCCATTTATCATACCATTGATGCAAAAGGGAAAGTTCCTGTTCAGTGGCTTCGCCATTGAGAAATTTTCGGGCTATTTCCTTGATATTATCCGGGATCATATTAGGTACAAAAAATGCCTTTATATATAAGAGTCAAAGCGGATCGCTTTCTACTTAGTGGTTTCTAAAAAAAAGTAAAAAAATATTCAATGGGGGGGATTGGCGTAGCCTAAAGAAAGAAGAAGGATGAAACATTGCCGAGTTGGCTGCGCATGATCTTCAGCGCTTTTTGCAGGTGGGCTTCTGCGGTCCTGGGAGAAATATTCATTTGCCGGGCGATCTCCTGTATGGGCTGGTCCAGCAATTTGGAATTGATGAAAACCATGCGGCATTTTTCCGGCAGGCGGGAGCTGAGTTTGGCTACCATATCCAGCAGCAGCTTATCGTCCATGGAATCAGGTGTTATACGGAACACTTCATGGGCGGAGGTTTCAGGGATTCTACTGTGTTGTTTTTCCTTTGCGATGTAGCGGTACACAGCATAGCGGACCATCGCTGCCAGGTACATGGCGGGGGAGTGAATGGTGAGTACAGCTCTTTTTTCCCAGAGGGTCAGGAATACTTCCTGTACAATTTCTTCGGCCGATTGTGAAGATTGAAGATGTTTGAATGCAAGGAAATACAGCGGCTTCCAGTAAGCTTTGTACAATGCAGTAAAGGCCGACTCATCGTTCTGTTTGAGCCGGTCCAATAATTCATATTCATTGTTTGTTACAGGCGCCATTGTGGAAAAAAGATAATCCTTTATTTGGATGAATCCTATTTAAAGGTACAAAAGTGGATTATTTTATGCATTGCTAATTATTGCATGGCGTTGGTAACAAAAAGATAAGATCGGAGAAATTGCGTCAAAAAGGAATTGGAAATGACGGATGAATAAAGTAGCCGTTTATTTTGCAGTAGGAGGATCACTGATAATTGGATCTATTTCCGTTGAATCTTTCAGGGAATGAACAATGTTGTCGTACGCTGAAATCACTTTCGAGTAAGTGTCTACGGTGAAGTAGGCGCTGGGAAGATTACTGTAGAAGTCGTCCGGATTGATGCCGAAAGTCCGGAACCGGTATTCTGCCTTGGCCAGGCCCAGCTCCACTGCTGCTGCGATCATGGGAAGCGTTGGGGAGTTTGCCTTTATTTTGAGTTCAGATGCGTGAACAAATAATTTTACTCCTACGGATGCCCTTTTTTGAGCGCCGCCACAATTATAGTCTTTGAATTTAGTAAGATAAGCAACGATCAAAATGTCTTTCTTCCCCATTGATCCGGAAAAACCGTATGCCTGCAGGCTTGTGTTCATTGCCAATGTAATGTTACTTGTATAAATATCGTTCTGATTCAAATCTTTCAGGTATTTTGGGAGAGGGATGCTCCCGCATACCATGGTTGTTGGATTGGAAGATTGGGAGGAGTCCATAACCAACCCTATCTTATCTACAATATCCTTTTCAACTTCAGTAGTATGAATGGTGTTTAGGTTCCGTGGAACGGGTATCAATGTTTTGCAACCGGAGATCAGTATTCCTGTAATAATACAACCTGTTAGGATAGCCCTGGTAGTCATTGGATATAGTTTTATTTAAACAATGGCGTAATTACATAGTTTTTAAACCTGATACTGCATCAGGAGAGAATCATCAGATGGGAATACGTGTAAATCGCGTGAACTTGTTTGCGCCGGACGGGGAGTGGCGCTAAGATGTTAGCCAGTTTCGATCCTAAAATATGGAAAGGCGGCGATATGGCAAAAACTTTTAGCGCAGGATAAGGAAGCTATCAGGAAAATCAGAATCCCGAAGCCAATTGGATCAGCTTTTGCATGGCGCCGGTGCTAAGTTCCTTATCTGTGGGTAAGTACAATTCCAGGCTGGTTGCTTCATTCAGGGAAAGCCATCTTCCGTTGGCTGCAGGCTCTCTCCCGGCTGCTGTATATAGATTAGCTACTTCCAGGTTGAAATACAGGAAATCAGCACAGCTTTCTTCTGATACACTATTCTTACTGCCAATTGCCTTACCAATACCAGTAGTATCCCGGCGAATTATATCCTTGTATCTCACTTTACTGAAGTAAAGTGGGCCGTTGAGCTCTTTGTCTTCAAATACTTTTTCAGTGCGAATCACAAAAGCGCTGTCGTAAAAAGTATAGGTTTTGGTGATGGTATAGGGTAGTTCATTGCCACCATAGGCTGACTGAACAGTGGTCAGGTTTTCCCGGAGCCATTGCAGGTGTGGGTTACCAACCGTGGTGAAGCTTAGAAAGAGCAACCAGATACAGCCCCTCAGTAGTGTTTTCATGGGATCTGATTTATAATTTTCGTCCTTGTTTATTGAAATAATAAGTACGGCCATTCTGTATTACTCTTACCCGGCCGAATTCAAAATCTGCTGCCTCATCATACTGGAATGGAATGATCACCTCTGCTTTGGAATTGATGAACCCAAATTTTCCCTTGTATTTCACCCTGGCAAGACCTTCACTTACTGTTCAGGTATCCCCATTTTCCTTTCCGGCTGGCAGGGTAAAACGATTCACGCGGCCATTTGATTGAATCGTATTTAAAGGGTGCTACTACGTTATTTTTGTTATCGATGAGCCCCCATTTCCCTTTGTGTTTCACTGCAGCCAATCCCGTTTCGGAAAAGAATGTTTCAGCATCCTCGTATTTTACAGGCACCGTTTCTTCCCCCGCTGTATTCACAAAACCATATTTGTCCGCCGATCTTACTCTCATGTACCCTGCATTGAAGGAACTGGTTTTATCATACTTGTGTTCACTTTTGGGTTGCATTGTTTTACAGTTGTAGAATTTTCTCTTACGATCATTTCTTACAACTATGATCATCGCTATCTCCCTGAAAAATTGTATCTCATCAAACTGTGGTATCAGTACTTCTCTGCCGGCAGTATCTATCAATCCATATTTTCCTGTGGCAGATTGAATAAGGGCAAGAGGGGTATTAAGTTTAAAGGAAAATGCTGTTCTGTATTGAAATGGGACCACTGGTTTACCAGATAGATCGATATAATCCCATTTGTCATTTTTTGCTACTGGTATCAGTCCCCGGGAAATAGTGCCTGCTTTAGTGTAATCAAATGGGATAACTGGTTTCCCGTTCAGGTCAAGGAAGCCATACCGGCGCTCTTCATTCATTGCCCTGATCATGCCGTAGGCGGCGCTGTTCATGCCTCTTACGTGATGCATCCCGTATACTTTCGAATGTGTCGTCTATTTTTGCAAGCTGCCGTTCCGTATTTCTTTTTTCCAGTTCCCTGAGCCTGTTTCTCGATTGAGGGCTGAGATTATTGGGGCTGGCTGCATCCCAGCCCCGAAGCGTTTGCAGCTCTGCTGCTTCATTTTGGGCTATGTCTTTTTCCCTTTGCCTTGCCTGGATCTCTGCTTCAATTATCCGGTTCTTGTCTTCCCTGTCTTCTTTTTCCTTTTTGAGTTGAGCAAATTTTCTGGAGGCAGCGACCATTCCTGCATGCCTGGGATCAAGCTGATAGGCTTTGTTCAGCATCGTTTCGGCATAGCTCAAATTGCCGGTCATCATTGCTTTTTCCGCTTCTGCTACGGCTTTATCAACGGATGCCGCAGCAGTTTCTTTTTTATGTTTTCCCAGGATCTTTTCTATCTCGTTGATGAAGTCTGTGATATATAATCCCGTTACAGTGATGTTATAGTAATACCCGGTTTCCTCCCAATGGCTTTTTCCATTTGATGCTTGCTTCTTTTTTTGCATAGCTTCCTTCATCACCTCATTGAATTCAGGTGTACAATAATCATTGGAGCTGTTATTGAGATGGAGCTTACATTTTGACCTGGCTTGGTTATGAGGCAGATTGGCGGCATACCGCGCAATAGGGGCAACGCTCACATTGCCGGTTACTTCAAAACCGAAACGAGCCGGCGTATAACCGCTCACAGGAGTTCCCCTGAGATCATAGCCGGCTTTGTAGAGGGCATTCAGCTGATCGGTGCTGGCAGCATATTTGGTCAATACCAGTTTGGCATTACGCCCCTGCAATTGCGTGGCAAAACTTTCAAATACTACATCAAAAGTTACGTATCCGGAGAATCCCCGGATATCTTTGAAGTGGATGGTCTTATGGGACTGAGCGAATACTATTACCGGATAGGATCAATATCAGGCAAATAATGCTGGTAACGGGGCGTAAAATAATCATCTTCGGTAGAGTTGGATTAGGCATACCGGTTTCGTATGGCTTTGATGTAATGTAAAGTATTGAGGTTTCCACGGCACCGGCCCGGAATTAAAATATTGTTAGACTATTCCCGATCTTTCAATAAGAAATTTCGGTTAGGAGTCATTGACAGCCAGGTGGAATGAAAATAGCCCCCAGGATCTACAGAGGGCTATCTCTTCATTGTATTAACCTATAATGAGCAGGGCTTTAAAGCCGTTTTGGTTGACTGTAATTTAGGAGCACGGAATTTGTAATACCTTAATCTGAAATTAGAATGCAATTAGAAGAGATTCAATAATTGATGGATCAAAGCAATTAAATTGTTTCTTTTGTACTTCAAAACCAGCAGGATGACCATTAATAAAGAGCGACCGGGCCTGATTTTATTTGACGTATACGAAACACTGATAGATATGCGCGACCTGGAAAAGAAAGTGAACCAGCTTTTTAACCAGCGCTATGCTTATACCATCTGGTATAATCTTTTCATGGAATATTGTTTTGTTGACAATTGTATAGATCAATTCAATGATTTCCCTGCAATAGCCAGAGCTACGTTGCAGATGACAGGAAAGATGATTGATAAGGAAATCAGCGAGCAGTCCATTGGCCAGGTTTTGGACCTGCTCAAACATTTGCCTTTGCAACCCGATGTGCAGGAAGGACTTTCCATCCTGAATGATGAGGGTTTCGAAATGGTGGCATTAACCAATTCTCCCGAAAAGATCGTTGTGGAAAGAATGGAACGGACTGGCCTGATCTCCTATTTCAATAAAGTGATGAGCGCTGAACGCCTGGGCAAATACAAGCCATTCATTGAGGTGTATAACTGGGCGGTAAGAGAAATGAAAGGGGAGCCCGGAAACACTCTGATGGTATCTGCGCACGGATGGGATATTGCCGGCGCTGCCAATGCGGGGCTTCAAACTGCCCATATCATCCAGTCGAACCAGGTACTTTATCCCCTGGCGCCTCAGCCTGATCATACATTCAAAAGTATTTCCGAACTCGGGAGATATTTCAAAAGCTCACAAACTACAAATGATCGTGATTATTGATGAGCATTTGAAATAATGATCTCCCGATTGTGATCTCACCGGGTAATAAGATCCAGGATGCCTTCATTACGGATGATCATCATACCCTGCCGGTCTTCCGTAATGCCTTTCTTCAGTTTATAAGTGTATTGAGGCATCATTCCCTTCATCACCGTTGGCATGAAGGTGAACTGTACATTGTGCAGTTTTTTCAATGCTTCCCCCACCTCGATGATATGAGTGCTCACGATGAACAGGCTGTTCTTGCCTTTGAACAGTTCATCGAACATCAGCAATAGATGTTTGGCGGTGGCATCGGCTGCATGCTTCACACGCACCACTTCCGCATAAAAATGGCTGTAGCCGAGCCCGATATTATCTGCTACGTTGATGCTGGAATAAATGCCTTCGCGGATGGAGAATTCCATTTGCTGTGCAGCAACGGGAAACCCAATATGCGCCAGGTACATGCTAATACCGATACTCTTCATCCAGGTGGATTTACCTGCCATATTCGCGCCGGTGAGGAAGATCACATTGCTGCCGGCTTTCATGTTGATATCATTCCCGATGGCATGGTCGATGCAGGGATGGCGGAGATCAATTGCTTTGAAGGTATTTGCATCCTGTGGTAACGCCTTCGCATAAGTGAAATGATTCGCAGCAGCTACATTGCCTACCGCGCCGGTAATTCCTTTTCTTCGTATGAGCCTTTGAACAACAATGCTGTTATAGGGTTAGCGATTAATGCTTGCAAACTATAATAAAAAAACCAAATGAGCGAAAGCTTGGGGAAGTGATATTTATTTTTCTGTATATTTGAGCACCTTACAAGAAAACCGGATCTGCTCCGGAACTAAATTCAAAAGCTATTTAGCTATGCATCTGTGTTTGCCCGTACCGGTAAATGCGCAGCAACTCCTTTCTTTTCCCTTATTCCAGGTTCTGATCAGTACAGTGATAGCATGTGTATGGCTTGCTATGACCTGAGCATCTATTGTCCCATTCCTATTCAAACCATAACAATAAATCCGAATTATGAAATCCATTTTTTACTTACGTCTCAGAAGGGGGAAGAAGGCTTCTGGTGAAAGGAGTCTTTTGATGATCCCTATGCTGCTTTTGTTTTCCTTATGTAATTATGCTCAAAGCCCCGGTGGTGTTTCAACCGGGCTCAGATTATGGGTGAAGGCAGACGCCGGAACAGTTGTTGCCGGCGGCAAAGTAACTGCCTGGAATGACCAGTCGCCCGGTCTCCGGCATCTCACCACCACATCCACCACTTATCAGCCACAGGCTGTGGCGGCAGGTGCTGAGTATAACTTCAATCCATATGTGAATTTCAATGGACATTTCCTCCGGTACACCGGTAATGTACTTCCCGCCAATTCCGGTGCCTCCATCTTTTCAGTGGCCAGCCAAACCGGTGGTACCGGCTACAATACGCTCTGGGATTTTTATGCCAATGATCCAACCATCAATACACAGGGAGGCCGCTGGCTACTCTGGCATGGCGGAGCTGCTTATCACAATACGCCATTATTGAAAGGAAAGCCTACGCTGGCATCCAGTCACTGGTTGCACAATGTTACAGTCAGCAGCATGATGGATATCAATGGCCTTCAGCAGGCGGTGAGCAAGCAGGTAAACACCAATGGGAACAACTATTTCCTTGGCGCCGGTAATACAGGTGCGGGTGAAGACTGGGTAGGCGGTATAGCAGAGAACATCGTCTATGATGCTCCGCTAGCTCCGGCTGATCAGGCAAAAGTGAATTCATACCTCGCCATTAAATATGGTATCACGCTGGATGCCGATCCCGCCAGCACGGCCACCAATTACAATTATGTTTCTTCGGCAGGAACTACTATCTGGGACGGCGTTGCCAACAGCAACTATCACCATGATATTACCGGCCTGGGCCGTGACGATGCTTCAGCCCTGCTGCAGCTGAAGTCGAAAAGTATCAATGATGGATCGATAGTGACCCTGGAGATAGCCTCACCTTCAACAGATGGAGCTTTCCTTGTTGTTGGAGATAATGCAGGTAATGCTGGGCTCACTACACCATATTCACCCAACAGTTTTACACCTGCCATTCCATATTTCCATTTCGGAAGGATCTGGAAAGTACAGGGAACAGGTGTGACCGGTACCTGCACAATTACTGTAAGTTCCTCTGCCGCCACCCATCTGCTTGTTCATAACAGTGATGATTTCAGCTCGGGCACACCCACTGAAGTAGCGTTGATCAATGGTGAGACAGATGTGGTACTTACGGATGGACAATACTTCACCTTTGCAGGGCCGGCCAATGCCCCAGGCGGCGTGATCCAGGACCTGGCCTGCTGGCTGAAAGCCGATGCCGGCACCAGCACTACAACACCTGGCGCAAATGTAAGCGACTGGCTTGACCAATCAGGTAACGGTAACACACACACGCAAGCTACTGCAGGAGCACAACCCACCTATGTTGGTGCAGGTGGAAGTTTTCTCATGAACTACCAGCCGGCGCTCAGGTTTGATGGTTCCAACGATAAAATGACTGCCCCTGCCTATATCAATACCCAACTCCCGGATAATAATGCGGTACACGTTTTTGTGGTATCCAGGATCAATGCAAATAGCTCAACGGCATGGCAAACTACATATGGTGTTATCGATAGTAGGGTGAATGCACTCTGGTATAACAGAACGCCCGGCAATTACCTGGCCGGAAATCAGATTGCCGATACCAAAACGGGTGTGTTCTATGGCATCACCAGTCACATCATGCCTAAATCTGTCGGAACTACAAAAGTGATCTGGAACGGCACTGTAAAAACCTTCTCCAACCTGAACTACACCAATACCGGTACTACTTATTCGGTGGGCGGCGATGTAAACAACGCAGATTATGTTGGTGGTGATATACAGGAAGTGATCGTTTACAAAGGCGCTCCCAATCTGGATTTCGATGTGAATAATCTCGCAAAGATCCAAACCTATCTTGCTATCAAATATGGTATTTCACTCGATCCCGCGGGTCAGGCCGATTATGTATTGCCAAATGGCACATTAATCTGGACAGGCGCCGATCACCCGGGCTACCAATACCATATTTTCGGATTGGGAAGGGATGATAATTCCGCGCTCTACCAGAAGCAGGCATTCAGTTATGGAGATTCTTCCATCACTGTCTATCTCGGCAGCCTTGCCGGCCTGAACAGCGGCAACAATGCAAGCATCGCCAGCAACAATAGTTTCCTGGTGCTGGGAGATAATAACGTGAATGGATACACGGTAGTGAATTATCCTTCCGGAACAAGCTTCCAGAACGGCGCAACCACCGGGCCAGTGAATGCACTCACCAACAGGATCTGGAAAGCAGATGCTACCACGCAGAACAGCTGGTCAGTGAATATCAATACCAATAAGTTTAGGTATGCAAGTTATGTATTGGTAAGCGCCGATCCTGCTTTCCCTGATGCTACTACGCGTATCTATCCCGTTAACAGCAGTGTGGCAGAGAACGTGGTGATCAATGATGGCGAATACTTCCGCTTTGCTGCTTTTGTAAAAGCTCCAGGAGGCGTGGTGAATAACCTGGCCTTATGGATGAAAGCTGATGCCGGACTGGCCGCCAGCGGTAAAGCAGGTATATGGCTTGACCAAAGTATTGCCGGTAAAGACCTGGAGCAACCCAATGCTACTTACCAGCCAACCATTACCAGTGGTACTGCAGTCAGCAATTTCAATCCTGTGCTCACTTTCGATGGTAATTCCATTTACCGCAACCAGGACCTGGTTCAGAATACAGCCGGTTCAGGCGCTTCGATCTTCAGCGCGGCAAGACCTACAACAATAACAGGGACCCGCACACTATGGGACTTTGCTTCCAATACGCCTACACTGAATGTAATTGGCTCCAACTGGAACTACTGGAATCTGGGTGGAACACATACTGTATTGCCTGTAGCAGGGCAAATGCAGATCGCCAACGCACACTGGCTTTTAGGCACCACCGGTAGCAGGTTGAAAGAAGTGAATGGCAATGGTGAGAGCGCCACCGGTTTGCCTGTAACACCGTCTACCAGCCAGTACCTGATCGGGGCAGGTAATACTACCAATTCGGAGGACTGGATCGGAGACATAGCGGAGAATGTTGTTTACAATGTAAAACTTACTCCGGGAGAACTGGTCAGGATCAATACTTATCTCGCCATCAAATATGGTGTTACTTTGAGAAATACCACCACTTATCAATATGAGGCTACAGATGGAACCCTGATCTGGGATGGCGCAGGCAGCGGTAGCTTCCATAACAATGTGGCCGGTATTGGTGCTGATGAAATGGAAGATCTTAATCAGAAACAATCGCGCAGCGTGAATCCCGGTGACCAGATCACAGTAGGCCTCGGCGCCATAGCAGCGGATAATATTTCCAACACATCCAGCTTCAACCAGGATATCGCTTACCTCGTTTGGGGCGATAATGGCATCGCCAATGCAAGCACCACACTCGTTTCTGATTATGGTGTGGGCATAAATATCAATCATCTCAACAGGGTATGGAGGGTTGAAAACAATGGTGTGGACCAGGTTGTGAGGATCAGCATACCCAACACTTTACAGCCTGGCGCACTGGTAGGCTCCTGCGAGCAATACAAATTGATCACCTCCGCATCAGGAACCATCAGCGGTGCTGCTATTACCTCCATCCAGCCGGTAACTATCGATGGCAGCAACTACGTGGTGGACTATACATTCCCGGCTGGCGTTTCTTATTTCACGCTGGCAAGGGTAGACCCCGCTTCTTCAGGTGTAGTAGTACTGCCTTCAGAAAATACACAGGCTGATAATTTCGCCGATTGTTCCACCACTGAATGGATCTACTTTTATGCAGATGCCGCAAAAGCACAAAAGCTGACTGCTATGGCTGATTTCACAACGGCGTATCTGAACAATCTCACTGTTGATATCACACCCAGTGGTTATGGTTATGCGAGCGCTTCCCGCGAATCTTCGCTGATGCCCCGCATCACCACCGTTACCGATGTAACCGCCGGAACATTCCCTGCCGCTAAGATCAGGATCTATTACAGCCAGGAGGAAATGGACAACAGCCTGATACCCGGAGCCATTACCAATACATGGCTCAAATACAGTGGTGATGCCAACGCTGTGATTGCCGATCTGCAGAACGATGGTATCTTTGAAGCACCCTTCATCACTGCATTGACTCCCGATGCTTCCGGCGTTGAAGATGGAGTGAACTATGTTGAGTTCCACAATATCACATCTTTCTCTTCATTCATACACGTTTCAACTACAGAGCCTTTGAATGTATTGCTTCCCGTGAAGCTGGGCATATTCAAAGGGACCAGTACGGAAGCCGGCATTCTACTTAACTGGTCTACTGTGCAGGAGCTCAACAATAAAGGTTTTGCTGTTGAACGAAGTGTTGATGGAACCAACTGGCAGCAGCTGGCTTTCATTCCAACAGTAGCAAAAGATGGTAACAGCAATACAATATTGAATTATCAGTTCACTGATGGAACTCCGGCCAATGGCATCAATCATTACAGGCTGAAACAGGTGGACATCGATAGCAGGAGCGATCTGTCAAAGATCATTTCTGTGCGATATGCCGGTGGAAACAAATTGTCTGTTACACCCAATCCGCTGAGCAATGGATTTACCGTGGTGAGTGGATTGAATATTGGTGATGAGTTGAGGGTATTCAATCAATCGGGTGTGCAGGTTTACCGCCAGCGCGCCGGTGCATGGCAGCATAGGATCGATCTGCGGAAGCAGCCTGCCGGTGTATACTATCTGGAAATTGTAAATGGAAATGATAAAGAGTTATTGAAGATTATTAAACAGTAAGTCTGGAACTGTAAGCAATTACAGAAGAGGCGACCCCAAAAAGGTCGCCTCTTTGCATGGTATCAGGGAGTATTTGGGAGGTACAGGGTGCGGCCGAGGGGGTGACTAAAAAGGGCGGAGAGCTGAGGCTGACTAAAAAGGGCGGTGAGTTGGGGGGATTAAAAAGGGGCGGTGAGTTGGCAGTCGCTCGCCTCTGGCGAGTGACTTCTGTTCTGTCGCCTCTGGCGACACGGTGTTCGCCGGAGGCGAACAATTAGAAGTCACTCGCCAGAGGCGAGCGACTGCCAGCACCCTGTACATCCCGTCTGCTCACCAACAATGAAAAGGTCCGGCCTTTTCCTGCAATCTGCTATCTTTATGCTGCAAAACCAGCCCGATTGATACTGCGACCCCTTCATAATGAGCTACTATTATTGCAGCAAGTGTCGGAAAGCCATGAGCCTGCTTTCCGTCAGTTGTATGAAGGATATTCCCCCGGCGTGTATGCCGTAGCGTTGCAGCATCTTAAACTCCCTCATCTTGCTGAAGATATCGTGCAGACCGTATTCCTCAAGTTGTGGGAAAACAGAACAGAGCTTTTATCTATTCAGCATTTCGCTTCCTGGTTCTATACCATCGTTCGTAATACTATTGTAAGCTCCCTCCGTAAACAGGGAAGCCATGAAACCTATGTCAACTACCTGAAAGAAAGGATGGAAATTGCCATGGACAGCCCTGAACTGTACCTGATGAAAAAGGAGCAGATCATTTTGTTGCAACAGGCGGTGGAGCAGCTCAGCCCACAGCAGCGGACCGCTTTCAAACTGCAGCGTGAAGAAGGATTGAGTTATGAAGAGATCGGTAAACGAATGGGCATTACTACCAATACGGTACGCGTTCATCTGCACAAAGCGATGGAATCCTTACGTAATTATGTGCTTGCCCATAGCCCGAATGGCGCACTGGTGGCCTGTTTGCTGCCACTTATTATCCTCGATCCTAATTTTTTCTAAAAAAATGTTAAACGGCGCTAATACTTTTTCCTGAGTTGCGCGACTTTATTATTGTATGTCCACACCCACTGCTCCATATGATGAATTGATCAACCGTTTCGTGACTGACCATTTGCAGCCCGAAGAGGTGGAAGCATTCTTTTCCTTCCTGGAAAAAGAAGAATTCCGTGAACGCTATGGAAACAAGGTGGAGCAGGACCTGTTGAAACAGGCGTGGGGAGAATGGAAAAATGAACAGCAGTTGGAGCTCCTGTACCAGAAGATCGTGCAGGCCGGAGGAATCAAGCAGGATATACAGCCGGTGGTAATGCATAGGACGCATTTCCTCAGAACGGCATGGTTCAGGTATGCAGCGGCTATTGCGTTACTGATCATCGGGGCTGTTGCTTACTTTATGTTTAGGCCAGTTGAAAAAAGCAAGGAACTGGCTCTGCAAAAAGTGGAAAAGGAAAATATCAAATTGCCCGGCGGCAACAAAGCAATACTAACGCTGTCCAACGGCCGGAAACTGGTTCTGGGGAAAGATGATGCAGGTACTATCCGTGATGGCGAAATGAATATCGAGAACCAGGAAGGTCAACTGATCTATGCAGCCAACGCACCGATGGACCCCGGTGCTTTGAATACCATCACAACGCCCAATGGCGGCATGTTTCAGCTGTTGTTGTCCGATGGTACAAAAGTTTGGCTCAATGCTGCCAGCAGCATCACGTATCCGGTTACTTTCAGTGGAAGCAGGAGAGAGGTAAGCATCTCTGGGGAGGCCTACTTTGAAGTGACGCAACAGAAAAACATGCCATTCATTGTGAAAACTGCCACAGAAGAAATTACCGTACTGGGTACTGCTTTCAATGTGAACAGCTACAATGATGAGCCTTCAGTCAGGACGAGCCTTATTGAAGGCGCTGTAAAGATCAACAATACTATCCTCAAACCCGGTCAGGCTTACTCCAATGGAGTGGTCACTGCTACCGATGTTCGTCAGGACATTGCGTGGAAATCCGGGTACTTTGATTTCGATAAATTACCTTTTGACCAGGCGATGCGTCAACTGGCCAGGTGGTACGATGTGAAGATCGTCTATGAAAATGAAATACCCCGCGAAGGATTAGCCGGGAAAATGGAGCGTACGCTGACATTGAACGATGCATTAGGAGGCCTGGACAGCATTGTTGCTAAAGTCAGGCTGGAAGGTAATACGGTCCGTGTGACTGCTTTACAGAAGTAAAACCTCATCTTACTGTTTCTCTAAGTATAGCCGAGACTATACCGAAAAAAACCGGGAATGCTTGGAACCATCCCCGGTGAACGTTTCGGGATAGCGTTGAAAAACCATTGTTGGAAGTTTATTCATCAACCCAAAACTGTTACAAAAGTATGTTATTGACTGCTTATTGTAACCGGCGGGCTACTGCTTTTTTGAAAAACCGGCAGGAGCCTCACTGGTTCATCACCAAAACCTTGCGCGTTATGAAATTAACCGCATTGATGCTATTGATCTGTTGTTTGTCTCTAAGCGCCAAAACTTCTTCCCAGACCATCACTTTCTCCGGTAAGAATGTGACGATGGAAAAAGTATTTGAAGCCATTGAAGCGCAAACAGGTTATGTTATCATCGGAAGTACAAGAACCGTCAAAAGCAAAGAACGTGTATCACTTCAGGTATCGCAAATGACGCTTTCAAGTTTTCTCGAATTGCTGCTGGAAAACAAACCCATTGAATTCGAGATCAGATCAAAGACCATCTTCATCAAAGAAAAACCTGCTGCAAGAGCCAGACTCCTTTCTCCTGCATTCAGCTTGTTTGCACCACCAGTATCTGGGTATGTGCGCGATGCCGATGGAAATCCCTTGCCCGGCGCAACCGTGAAAGTAAAGCGGAGAGGGGAAATGATGAACAACGCTGCTGTTACAGATGCGGAAGGCCGCTTCACCATCAATGTGAATGATGGAGATATTCTCGTGATCAGTTTCGTTGGGTATGCAAGCAAAGAACACAAAGTAGTGCGCGGAAAACAGATCGATATCTCGCTCACCCGCACAGACATGGAGCTTGATTTGGCTACTGTTGTAGTGAACACCGGTTATCAGCGCATCTCCAGGGAACGCGCCACCGGCGCTTATGATGTGGTGAATAAAGACATGCTTCAGAAACGCCCTATCTCCAACCTCTCCACCGCATTGCAGGGCATGGTGCCTGGCATGCAGGGAAAGGAAAAATCAGATGGCAGTTTCAATTTCCTCATCCGCGGAACCAGCTCCATGTATGCTGATGCCAAACCATTGGTAGTAGTAGATGGATTTCCGGTAGCCGATACCAGCTTCACCACTATCAATCCCAATGACATAGAATCAGTTACCGTATTGAAAGATGCTGCAGCAGCTTCCATCTGGGGCGCCAGGTCTGCCAATGGCGTGATCGTGATCACTACCAAACAGGCCAGGGCCGGACAAAAACTGAAAGTGGAAGTGAATGCATTCACCAGGATCGGGGATAAGATCGATCTCAACCAGGTTACCAGAACAGCCACCACGGAAGATTTTATCCGTTATGAAGAGCTTGCCTGGAAGAACAACTGGGCGCTCAGCAAATTCAGCGGCTCTTTCAACCAGCTGCGCACATCGCTCACACTGGCGCAGGAACTGCTCTACGCCAACGAAACAGGTACAATCAGCACGGAAGCCATGAACCGCGGGCTCGATAGTCTGCGCCGTATCGACAACCGAGGACAGATCGAAGACCTGCTCCTGCAACGGCCCGTGCTCAGTCAGTATAATATCAATATCTCAGGTGGTACCGATAAGATCAGGAGTCTTGCATCCTTCATGTTCGAAAAGAATAAAGACGGATTTGTGGGCAACCAGTACAACCGCTTCATGTTCAACTTCAATAACCAGTACAGACCCACGAAATTTCTCAGCTTCTTTGCCAGCGCTTCCATTCAATATACCAATCAGACATCAAGCGGGGCAACGGTTTCCGAGCTGGAGCAGTTATCGCCATACGAAACCCTGCTCAATCCGGATGGTTCATACAGTGTGAACCTGAAAGGGATCAACAGGCAATTGCTGGCAACACTTCCTACCAATAAATTGCCATACCAGGACTGGAGCTTCAACCTCCTGCGTGAAGTACGCGAACGGGAATTCAGTACGGAAGACCTGAACGCACGTCTCCAACTGGGTATGACCATCAATATCATGAAGGGATTGTCTTTCGATTCCAAACTGCAGTATGAAAGACGTAAAACGGATTATCAGGACTACTACAGTGAGAACACTTACTTTGCACGTGATCTGGTGAATTATTATATCGATTATACACCTGCCACACAAACAGTGAACAAAGTATTCCTGCCCAAAGGCGGTATCCAAACACCCCGCCAGGTCGGCAATGCCTGGATCAACAATACCACCAATGAAAGCTATGTGTTCCGCAATCAGCTGAACTTCGACCGTTATTTTGCAAAGAAGCACCAGGTGACTGCCATCGCTGGTTTTGAAGTTTCACAATATGAAGTGGACAATATTGCCAACCCCTGGCTCTATGGTTATTATCCCGATAAACTGCAGAGCAGTGTACCTCCATACGGATATGGTAGTGCAGGTAATACTTTCAAGAATATTACCGGTAGTTCCGGTGTAACCCTGCAGGGTGGCAACCCCATCATCGGATGGGGGCTTGACAGGTATGTTTCCTTTTACGGGAATGCAGCGTATACCTATAGCCGTAAGTATACCCTGTCTGGTAGTATACGTGCCGATGCTTCCAACTATATCACCGATGATCCCAGCCTGCGCTGGTCGCCATTCTGGTCTGTTGGCGGTTCCTGGAATGTTGGAAGGGAAGATTTTATGCGGGATGTTGCTTTTGTGGATAACCTCGCGCTGCGCGCCACTTACGGCAGGAACGGCAATGCGGAAAAAGGAACCTCCACCAAAACATTGCTGAATATGGGCACTTCACTGAATGCCACCACCGGCACCATCACCGCTACTATTTCCGACTATGGCAACCCGTTATTGAGGTGGGAGAAGACCACTACCACCAATATCGGCATAGACTTCGCGCTGTTCAAAGGAAAGCTGGCAGGTAAGATCGATTATTACAAGAAGAATGGTTCCGACCTGGTTGGCCTGGTAACACTCGCTGCTGCCAATGGCACTACCAGGCAGAAGTTCAACAATGCCAAACTGGTGAACAATGGTATCGAACTTTCCCTGGGAACAAGATTGGAAATTCCGGGTACAAAGATGGAATACCAGACCATGGTCACTTATGCATACAATAAGAACAAGATCACCGATCTCTATTATCCTGCTATTTATGGTTATGAAATGCTGGGTGGAAATGCTTTTGTGCAGGGCCGTCCCATTCAACCTGTATACTCTTACACCTATCTCGGTATGAAAGATGGCGTGCCTTATGTTGCAGGGGTAAAGGGTACGCCTAACCGCTTTGATGACCTGGCATTGCACAACAGGGGCCTTGGATTACAGTACCTCAACTATGAAGGCACGGCCATCCCTCCTCACACCATGAGCTGGCTAAATACTTTCAGGGCCTATGGTTTCAGTCTGAATGTACTGTTCACCGGCACGATGGGCGGCGTATACAAAAACCCGATATTCAATTATGCTACGCTCATTGGAGGAGGTAAAACATTTGTGGACCGGTTCGTGTCTGAAGTATTTGCCGGCAATCCCGATATTCCTTCCTTCCCGCAGGCGAATGATCCCGGTACTTACCGCTGGGACAGGTATGGTCCCAATTTACAGGGACTGGTGGAAAGCTCTTCCTATATCGAGTGCAAAGAGATCATGCTGGATTATACATTTCCCACCAAACTCAGTAAAGCTGTATTGCTGGAAGGTATCCGCGTGTATGCGCAGGCAAGGAACCTTGGATTGGTGTACCGCGCCAATAGCAGAGGGTTCCATCCCGATTGGCTGCCCGGAAGCAATCGTCCGCTGAGGACAATCACCCTGGGATGTAATATTCAATTCTAAAAACGGAGACCATGAAGAAAAATCATTTCATCATATTGATAGCAGCAGTCCTGATGACTACGGGCGGCTGTAAGAAATACCTGGAGAAAGAATCAAAAAAACTAGCTACCATCGAAACGGTGGAGCAACTGGAAGCCTTGCTGAACAATGCCTCCAGGTTTGTTCAGGAGAATAATTACACCGCCACCTATTCAACTGACGATACGGAAATCCCGAAAGAGGACTATAAGAACAATGCGGGCGAATTCACTCCTGAGGCGATCTATTTCTATCTTTTCACCAATGACCAGGTGGAGAACAATATTGCATCTGATCAGCTCTGGGCAGGAGAGTACAACAAGATCTTTACCGCCAACCTGGTGATCAATAATATCGATGCAGCCACAGGCGACGATGCGCTTAAACAAAAGGTAAAGGCCGATGCTCATTTCGTTCGCGGTTACTCATACTGGTTGCTGGCCAACTACTATTGTGTTCCTTACACTGATGCCAATGCAGGTGCCAAAGGATTGCCGTTGAAAGTAGGGAATGAGTTCACCGAATCACTGAAAAGGGCCACCCTGAAAGAAACCTATGATTTCATCCTGGCAGATATGGCAGAAGCAGCAAAGACTCCGGTGACCGATGTGGATGCTAAACTCCCCTGGCGCGCCAGCAAGAAGGCTGTGGCAGCATTCATGAGCAGGTATTACCTGTTTGCGGGCAACTATGATAAAACCATCGAACAGGCGGACATTGCCCTTGCTACAGCCTCCGTTCAGTTGAAAGATTACAAGACTCTTGTGGCGGGCACCCCTGTAACTTACGCCAACCCCAACGTTACGATCAATTTTTCTGAGCTGAACGACTGGACCGCTGCAAAGTATTATTACTGGCCGGAGTTCTATTACCTCCGTTTTACGTATACACCCGGCTGGTGGTTCCTGCCCAGTTCCTCACTGGTATCCTTATACGATCAGCAAAATGATCTCCGATACAAATGGTTCATGTTCCCGCAAGGCGGCAGGTATTTCGATGCGGGAACAGCCAATATGTACCGTTACCAGATTTTCCAGACCGGCAGCATGCTGCCTTCAGGGCCAACCATTGCTGAAGTATTGCTGAACAAAGCCGAAGCACAGGCACGCAAGGATGCGCCTGGAGATGCGATGAACACAGTGAACCTGTTACGTGATAAACGGATGAGCAGCTCCCTGCCGCTCAGCGCAGCCAACAAGGCAGAAGCCATCACCAAAGTGCTGGAAGAACGCAGGCGTGAACTGCCATTCGTTACCCGCTGGTACGATATACGCCGCTTCAGTGTGAATGATTATCCGGCAGATGATGTTGTGATCACCCGCGATTTTTTCCAGCTCAACAACAGTGTAGTGAATACCGATGTGCCGCAAACCTATACATTACCGGTTGGTAGTAAACGTTACGCTATTCCTGTAAACGGCGTGGAGATCGGCGCCAGCAGGGGGCAAATCGAACAAAACGATTACAACAACTAAAATATTCAGCTCATGAAAAAAACTATGCTTGCCGGGATGATCACCGGTATGTTGACCACTACTGCGTTCTCGGGTAGTTTTGCACAGCACAAACCTGCTCTGCCGGCTGATGCAAAGACCATCGCTGCTGCAAAAAAACTGGTGGAAAAATATCCCGACAGTCTTCCGTTGCACAATGATTATATCAAAGCAATGACATTGGCCAATCCGGAGCTTAAAACACAGTATGATGCCTGGATGAAAAAATATCCTGCGAACTATAAATTTCCTTTCGCTATCGGCAGCGCCCTGTACAACCGGGAAGATCCTGCCGCAACTCCCTACCTCAAAAGGGTAGTGGCGATGAAACCGAAAATGGCGGAAGTATACCAGATGCTATCGATAGATGCTGAGCGATGGGGTGATGAGAAAGCCGCGCATGAATTCATGGGAAAAGCAAAGCAGGCGGCGCCCAATGATCCGTCCTATGCTTTTTACTATGCCATGGATTTTGAACATACAGATCCTGCAAAATGGAGGGAAGAGATCTATACTGTGGCTAAACGTTTTCCTGATCATGAACGTGGCGCACAGGGATTGTATTGGCTTGCTACGAGGTCAACAGACAAAGCTGAAAAATTCAAAGTATATGAACAACTGATCAGACTTTATGATCCAATAAAATTCAACTGGTCTTCCAGCGGCGCCAATGGACTTTTTGATCTTTATGTGAGTGAGGGCATGTATGATAAAGCTTCCGCACTCGCCAATAAGATGCGTTCAAAGGAAAGCTGGAAAAGCCAGGTGGGACTGGCTGCATCGCTGGTAAAGTTGAAACAATTGAAAGATGCGGGAAAATGGAACGAAGCGCAGGCGATGTTGAAGGATGTGAAAGTGCCGCGTTATTCCGGTGCAGCCGAATACATCAACCTGCTGAAATCAGAGATCGCCGATGCGGCGGGCAATACAAGAGGAGCGTACGACAGCCTGCTGATCATTTTTGCAAAAACGCCTGGAGAAAATACAAAGGCTGCTATCTCCAAATATGCATCCAAACTGGGTTTGGCTGCTGAACAGACTGAGACGGATATTGCGAATGCCCGTAAAAAGAATACCTACCAGGCGCCTGCTTTCGCGCTGGACATGTATACAGAAAAAAGAAAAGCTACACTGGACGAATACAAAGGCAAAGTGGTATTGCTCACTTTCTGGTTCCCCGGTTGCGGTCCCTGCCGCGGTGAGTTCCCGCATTTCCAGGAAGTGGTGAACAAGTACAGTAAAGATGAGCTGGCCTATATCGGCATCAATGTATTCCCCGAGCAGGATGATTATGTAGTGCCATTCATGAAAGGAACTGGTTATACTTTCACGCCGTTGAAATCAACTGCCGACTGGGCTCAGGAAGTGTATAAGGTCCGTGGTCAACCTACCAATTTCCTGATAGATAAAGATGGAAATATCGTGTACAATAACTTCATGATCAACAGCAATAACCAGCGCATGCTGGAAATGATGATAGAATCATTGTTGAAGAAATCATAGGTAGAACGGCATATCAGCCTGTACAGGAGAAATGAAGGGCCGCAGCAATGCGGCTCTTTTTTCATTTTTAAAGTTTTCGCAGATTTGCTATAAGTTTACAGCTTATTCAGATTTACAGGTTGGAGCTCAATCAAACACATAACGACCAGGAATTGTTCCGGCTCATAGCTTTGGGAGACCAGGATGCTTTTGCCACCCTATTCCGGACTTACTCAAATCCGCTTTATAAAAATGCGCTCAGGATGCTCAAGTCCGAGTTCTGGGCTGAAGAAATCATCCAGGTTGTTTTTACGCAGCTCTGGCAGAACCGTTTCAATCTGGAAAAGGTGGAAACTCCTGCTGCCTATTTATTCAGGATGGTCACTAACAAGGCTCGCGACCGTATGCGCAGTCATGAACGGGAAATGAAAATGCAGTACTGGCTGGCTGCACAGGGTAATGAAGAAACGGGAACCGGGCAAAAGGCAGACCAGGAAACATTACACCAATTATTGGAAAAAGCTGTGAACACACTTTCTCCCCAACGTAAAGAAGTTTATCTTCTCAAATATCAGGAGCGGTTAAGCTACGAAGAGATCGCTCAAAAACTGGGTATTTCCAAAAATACCGTTCGCAACCATATGACAAGGGCGCTTGAAGAGATCCGTCTTTTTCTTCAGCAACATGCCGATCTGATCTGCCTCATCCTCTATTGCAGCTTTTTTTAAATTTTTTTTGAAAAGCAGTAGTCCTTTTTTCTGCCTTCATCGACAATAATAGTACAAGCATGCAAAATCTTTCCAACGATAACGCAAACCTGTGGCGGCAATACCTGGGCAACCAGGCCTCCAAAGAAGAGCTGGATGAGCTTTTCCGGTTCAATGCCTTTCCGGATGATGAACAGCAAAACGTTGTCATCGAACTGGTATTGGCTGAATTACCCGATGCCGGCTCGCTGGATGCAGACAGGCAGGAGGAGATATTGCAAAGTATTTTGGACGTTATAGGAACAGAAAATAAACCGCGGGTGCATAGCTTGAAGCGGGTATGGATGGCCGCCGCTTCCGTATTGCTGCTGCTGACTGCAGGCCTTTACTGGTTGATGACTTTACGGTCAACGGACAGTACTGTTACCACCGATATCCAACCCGGAACCAATGGCGCATTACTGACACTCGCCGATGGAAAGCAGGTCTTATTGGATACAATCCGTGATGCAACGATCTCATTGCAACAGGGTGTCAATGCAAGAGTCGTAAATGGAACTCTTGTGTATGAACAGGGAAGCGCTGAAGAAATAGTATTCAATACTGTTACTACGCCCAAAGGAAGACAATACCAGCTGACACTTTCCGATGGAACGAAAGTCTGGCTGAATGCTGATAGCAGGATACACTACCCGGCTTCGTTCTCAGGTGTGGAGCGAACGGTGGACATCGAAGGGGAAGTGTATTTTGAAGTGATGAAGAGCAAATCTGTGCCATTCAGGGTCAGGATTGACAACAGGGCGGAAGTGGAAGTGTTGGGCACTAACTTTAACGTAAATGCTTATGCGAATGAAGATGCATTGAGCGCTACGTTATTGGAAGGAGCTGTACGTGTTCACGGACCTTCTGGAATAGTGTCGCTCAAACCCGGCCAGCAAGCACAGGTGCCAGCTTCTGGAAATATCAAACTCAACGATACCGCGGATCTTGAAAAAGTAATGGCCTGGAAGAATGGGCTCTTTGCTTTTGAAAATGCATCACTGCAGGAAGTGATGCAGCAACTGGAAAGATGGTATGGAGTGGATGTTGTTTATAAGGAAGAAATACCCGACATTAAATTTGGAGGAATGATGTTGAAGAGTCTCACCCTAGCTGAAGTTCTCCGGTTACTGAAAATAATGGCAGGTGATGAGCTGGAGTTCAATCTCACAAATGACCGCATCCTGATAGTAAGCCGGGCAAAGAATACCTGAGACCGCTTACATTTTTTATCAACCAAAACCGTTCGAAAGTATGTTTACAACTACTTACGGCTTCATAGCCGTAATGGACACTGCTTTGCCCAACCCCACACGGAACCGGCTTCATGCTCCGGAGCAGAAAAAACTGGCGGTACAGAAATGGGCTTGTTTTCTTTTATTGGTTTGTCTGACCCTGATACACTCGATTGCAAGATCGCAAACCATCACACTTTCGGTAAAAGAACAAAAACTGAAACAGGTCTTCCAGCAGATCAGGAAGCAAACCGGATTTGTGGTGTTCTACAGGGAGCAACAACTGGCTGCAGTGAAACCCGTGACCATCTCAGCTTCCCAAATGCCGCTGACTACTTTCCTTGAAATGTTGTTCAAAGATCTGCCGCTGAATTATAAGATAAACGACAAAACCATCGTCCTCTATGAGAAGGCGGTGCAACCCAAACCTTTGTCGGGCGTTCCATCTGGTAATTATGTAAAAGTGCCGATGATGGCCGTGGACTCGCTCATCGAAGTGAAGGGGAGGGTAGTGAATAGCAACGATGAACCCATTGCTGGCGTTACCATCATTTCAATGGGCATCAAACCGGTGATCACCAATGACAAGGGCGAGTTCAATCTCAGGGTGATGAAGGGAGTGCCATTGCAGCTCAGCCATACTTCCTATTTGGCAAAAGAGTTGAAGCTGTATTCATTCCAACCAGCCATGAAAGTTGTATTGGTACAAAAGACGAATGACCTGAATGAAGTGGTGGTAGTGAACAAAGGATATTACACTACAACAAAAGCTATGAACACAGGTAGTATCTCTACTGTTACTGCAAAGGACATCGAAAAGCAACCGGTGACCAATGTGCTGCAGGCTTTGCAGAGTCGGGTGCCTGGCCTGGTGATCACACAGCAAAGCGGTGTGCCCGGCAGTAATTTCAATATCGAACTGCGGGGGAGGAATTCCCTCAATAAGAGTAATCCGCTTTTCATTATAGATGGCGTTCCTTTCAGTAATGATGCGATGGGACAAATTGCCGGCAATCTTTTTTCATCTGGTCTGGGCGGAAGTCCAACACCCACAGGCAATAGTTCTGCTGCGGGCGCTGGCGGGCTCAGCCCATTGAACAGCATCAATCCTGAAGATATCGAAAGCATCGATGTATTGAAAGACGCCGATGCCACTGCCATCTATGGTTCCCGTGGCGCTAATGGGGTGATCCTCATCACTACCAAAAGAGCGAAAGCAGGCCCGCTTCGGGTGAACGGAAACGTTACTGCAGGATTCAGCAGCCCATCCCGGATGCCCGAGTACCTGAACACTGAACAATACCTCCGGTATCGTCGGCAGGTATTCGCGAACGACAACAAAACCCCCGGCCTGCTCGACTATGATCTCAACGGTACCTGGGATACTACCCGTTACACCAATTGGGCAGAAGAGCTGATCGGGAAATCGGCGCAGAACATAAATGCACGCGTATCCGTTTCAGGCGGCAATGTCAATACGCAATTCCAGGTTTCCATCGGGTACACAAAAGCCACTCCGCCCTATAAAGGAAACTTCTCCAATGACCGTTCTACTGTTGGTTTCAATATCAGCAATACTTCAGGCGATAAAAAATTCAAAATGATGTTCTCGGGTAACTATGGGTTCGATGCCAACAATTTACCTGGAGCAGATCTTACTTCCTATGTGAACCTTACGCCAAATGCGCCTGCCCTGCTGAAGGAAGATGGCAGTCTCAACTGGTGGCATGCTTCGGCAGATAATCCCTACGCTTCGCTCTTTCGCACCTATGATGCCAAAACAAGGACCCTGGTGGGAAACGGTACGCTCAGCTACCAGTTGTTGCCTTCCCTGGAAATTAAAGCCAGCCTGGGTTACACCGATGTGATTTTCAATGAGACCAGGATCAATCCTTTCAAAGCCATCAACCCCGGCATTGCAGGAGCAACGGCAACTGTACTGTCTGGAAATTTGTCTACCAACAACTGGATAGTGGAACCACAAGCTTCCTTTATGCAAAAACTCTTTGGCGGTGTTTTGTCGATCCTTGCCGGTACAACTTTCCAGCACAGTCTGTCAGAAGGAAGCACCGTCAGCGCAACAGGATTTGCCAGTGATGCATTGCTGAACAATATCAGTGCGGGTAACCGTTTTGTGGTGAACAACCGTTATGTGAAATACAGGTACAGTGCAGTATTCGGAAGGATGAACTATACACTGCATGAAAGATATTCAGTCAACCTTACAGGCAGAAGGGATGGTAGCAGCCGTTTTGCTCCGGGCAGGCAGTTCGGCAATTTCGGTGCGGCAGGTGCAGCCTGGATCATCAGCAGGGAACAATGGATGGAGAAAATTTCCTTCATCAGTTTCGCCAAGATCAGGGGCTCCTATGGCATCACCGGAAATGATCAGGTAGGAGATTACAGGTACCTGGATACCTATTCACCGAACAACAATTTCAGCTATCTCGGCATGAGCGGATTATTGCCCACACGCGTTTTCAATGACATGTACGGATGGGAAAGCAACCGCAAAGCTGAGTTGGCGGCAGAACTGGGATTGTTCAGGGACAGGATCTTTCTCACTGTGGCAACCTATCGCTCCATCTCCGATAATCAACTTGCCTTTACACCGCTGGCGCCATCAACAGGAAATACAGGTGTGCAGGAAAACCTGCCGGCTAAGATCCGCAATACAGGTGTGGAGATCGATCTTGCCACTACCAATATCGATAATGGCCATTTCAGTTGGAGAACAAATTTTAATATCACTTTCCAACGCAATAAACTGCTGGCCTTCCCGGGCCTGGAACTGACCTCCTATCGTGAAACTTACGTGGTGGGACAACCGCTTAGTATTTCCCCGGAGAGTTATCATTTTGTTGGTGTTGATCCCAATACAGGTCTGTATGGGTTCTTAGACAGGGATGGAAAGATCACTTCACGTCCCGCACTTACAGATCGTTTTATACGCGTAAACACTATGCAGGAATATTATGGAGGTATCGGGAACAGTTTCAGGTACAAAGGATTTCAACTGGATATTCAACTGCAATTTGTTAAGCAAATGGGGCGCAATGCCCTGGTGGGTTCCTCCCTTCCATTTTCCACGCTCATCAATATGCCTGGTTATTACGAAGGAAATATATGGCTACAGCCAGGTGATATTGCAAAACTGCAAAAGCTCACTGCCGGCGGATTAGCGCCCGGTACAGCGGATATTACTGCCGCACAGATTGCCGCTACACAAAGTGATTATATGTATTCTGATGCATCATACATAAGGGGGAAAACAGTGGCTATTTCCTGGCAGGTGAAAGAACAATGGGTAAAAAAGACCGGGTTCAAACAGGTCAAAGTGAATGCGCAGGCTCAGAACCTTTTCACCATCACCGATTACATTGGTTTCGATCCGGAGAGCCAGGGTGCAGTATTACCCCCACTCAGAACCATTGTATTCGGCGTTCAATTCATGCTTTAAATTTTCTGCAATGAGAAAACAAATCACCACCATACTGATATTGATCCCTTTTATTTCCGGCATCAGTTCCTGTGAAAAATTCCTGGATGTGGGCACGCCTAAAACCGAAGCCGCGTCCCGGGATGTATTCATGAACGAGAGCACCGCCACAGTAGCGATGTTGAGCGTTTATGGCGATTTTATGAAAGGTGCAAGCAGTATCAACGCTTCATCGATGCTTTCGCAATCGGCCGATGAACTGGACAATTACAGTACACCGCCTGCTGTGAACTATTATACCAATAACCTGAATTATATCGATAACAATGATTTCTGGACGCTCTATTACACGGTCATCTACCAGGCTAATGCGGTATGGGAAGGAGTGAATGCTTCTGCCGCGCTTGGTAACATGGTAAAAGAGCAGTTAAGCGGTGAAGCATTGTTCGTAAGGGCTTTTTTCCATTTTTACCTTGTAAACTTATTCGGCGATATTCCCTATCAAACTACCACTAATTATAAGGTGTTGCAAGCTGCGGGCAGGATGCCGGTTACGGAAGTATATGAAAATATCATCCGTGACCTGAAAGCCGCAAAACAACTGCTCAGTGATCAGTTTCTGAATGCAGCCAATCAACCCGGAGTTGAACGTGTTCGTCCCAATAAAAATGCAGCGCATGCCATGCTTGCCCGCGTTTACCTGTACAGGGAAGACTGGCGGAATGCCATACTGGAGGCGGATTCCGTGATCAATAATACCTCCACCTACAGGTTGCTGGCAGATCTGAACCAGGTATTCAAAAAGAACAGCCAGGAAACCATCTGGCAGATGATGCCCAGTAGTCCGGTCAATACCAATGGATTTGAAGGACCTGCTTTTATCATAAATTTTCCACCTTCAGTACTGCAACCTTTAGCTATGAGCAACCAGCTCTGGAATGCATTTGAAACAGGTGATAAAAGAAAACAAAACTGGACCGGCAGCTTTCTGTCTTACCACTATCCATATAAATATAAAGTGAAAGCTACAGGACAACCCGTTACAGAATATTCGATGGTGCTCCGGCTGGCTGAGTTATACCTGATAAGAGCAGAAGCGTTGACGCAGGAAGGTGAGCTGGCTGGCGCGATCGATAATGTTGATTCTATTCGGAACCGCGCAGGACTGCCGCTGCTTTCAATTACCAATCCGGCGATCGGAAAAGATGAACTGCTCAGTGCTATCCAAAAGGAAAGGAATCTCGAACTGTTCACAGAATGGGGACACCGCTGGCTGGACCTTAAACGTACCGGTAAAGCAGGTGAAGTGCTGAGCCCGCTGAAAGGTGACAACTGGCAAAGTACAGATCTGCTTTTCCCCATTCCGAAAACGCAAATAGACCTGGCCCCCGCATTTAAAGGAAAACAAAATCCAGGCTACGATGGATAGTCCTGATTCAATAATAAAATATAAAAGTACAAAGATGAAAAAACTGATTGTAGCCCTGGCCTTCCTGTCGCCATTTGTTTCGGATAGCCAGGAAAAATTTTCGATCAAGGGGCATTTTGCCGATGGCCGCTCCAAAGGAAGGATCTATGTTTCCTATGTTGGGGTGAATACCCTTCATCGTGATTCTGCAGATATACAAAATGGGAGTTTTGTGGTGAAAGGAGAAGTGAAAACCTATCCTGCAATGATCACACTTCAATATTCACCCGGCAAAAAAGGATTCTTCGATACCGAATCCAGTTCACTCTGGGTTTGGTGTGATGCGCCGGAAACTGGTGTGGAGATCAAAGACCGTATGTCCAATGCAACAGTGACTGGTTCTAAAACACAGGATGAAGCGATCCGCTATGTAGAGTTCATTCGTGTACCCGGGCGTGTAGATAGTATGGGCATGCCGGCGGTGAATGGCATGTTCGCATTCGGGAAAATGATGAGTGGAAAAGTAAATCCTGAAATGCGGAAAATGGTGGGCGCACATGAGGTGGCTCCCATCAATTCACCTGCACCAGGTAAGCTCTCTGCCAACCTGAAACCACAGGGCAATCAGATGCAGGTCATGAATGGCGCGGCTTTGCAGGAAGAAAGGCCTGAGGATTCTGCTATCAATGCACGGAATAAGATCCAGAAAGCTGCCATTGAATTAAGGAATAATGCAGTGGATGTAAGAAGGGCATTGCAGAAAAAATACATTGAAACTTTTCCCGACTCCTATATGAGCATTATGGCGCTGAAAGAGATCGCTGGACTTTATATCAGTCTTCCGGATGTAGAGCCTTATTACAATTTGTTGTCGGATCGCCTGAAACAAATGCCGGAGGCTGTGATCCTTGCCAAACGTATTGAACAGGAAAAAAAGAATCCAACAAAGGCCCCTGATGTGGCTGCTCAAATGATGGCGGCGGTGCAGCAAAGGACAAATGCGATGAAAGCAAGTTTTGGGATCGGCGATGAACTGCCTGATTTTGTTTTGAACGATATGAAAGGGAAACCCGTAAAGTGGAGTGATTTCCGTGGGCAGTATGTGCTGCTCGATTTCTGGGCCAGCTGGTGTGGTCCCTGCCGGAAAGAAAATCCAAATCTGGTGGAAGCCTATAAGAAATATAAAAAGAAGAATTTCACCATACTCAGTGTATCCATCGAATTGAAAGGCGATACGCAAAAATGGCTGGATGCTGTTAAGAAAGATGGTCTAACCTGGACGCAGGTGGTGGACTATGATGCATTCAACTCAAACATTGCCAAACGTTACAAGATACAGGCCATTCCACAGAACTACCTGGTGGGACCCGATGGAAAAGTAATTGCGGTTACACTGAGAGGTGAGGCGCTGGAAGAAAAACTGGCTGAAATCTTAAAATAACTGATCATGTGGCTACTTACCAAAACCAAGGCTTTGATTGGATGGTGCATACTGGGATGCCCTTTGATAGCCGCTTCCCAGAAAAAGGCGGATGAAAACGGGGAGTACCGGCAGGTACTTTCCGCTGTAGCCTCATCCATTCAACAGTATCATTATGATCCTGCTGCGTTCAATGATGAGCTGTCTGAAAAATGGTGGCGAACCTTCCTGGAAACGCTCGATCCGTTGAAGCAATTCTTTCTGCAATCCGATCTGTCCGCGCTGAAAAAATATAAAACAGTACTGGATGATGAACTCCGGGGCGAAGCGCCATTGAATTTCCTGCCGGCAGTCATCAATCGCTACCGTTTACGTATGAACGAAACCAGCACTGCCTATAGCCGGCTGCTGCAAAAGCCTTTCCGGTTTGATGAAAATGAAACGATACGTTATGACGCCAGTGGATTGCCCGGCTTTGCGGGAGACAGTGATGAACTCGCGCAATCGCGCCGGAAATATGTGAAGTATCTCGTATTACAGGAATTAGTTGCGTTGCAGGAGCAGGACTCCCTTTCAAAAAACGAAACTGAATTGGAAGAGAAGGCACGGAAGAAAGTGGCAACCAGGCTGGATAAATGGATGCTCCATAAAATCGAGGGCGCCAGCTATGAAAAACTTTTTTCACTTTACCTGAATTGCTTCACACACCTGATGGACCCGCATACCAGTTACCTTTCTGCTACTGAAGCAAAAAAGTTCCGCGACAGGATGAGTAATAAAGTTGCCGGTATCGGAGCTGCCCTTACAACCGATGAGGAGGGAGCGAAGGTGGCCAGGCTGGAAAGCACCGGTTCGGCCGCTCTCCATGGTATTGAATTGAACGATGTGATCGTCAGGTTGGGAGAGGGAACAAATGGAGATTTGACCTGGCTTGCCGGATTGTCCTCAGGCGAGATTGCCAATATGGTGCGTGGAGAAAAAGGGTCATCGTTGCGGCTGGAAATAAAAAAGCCCGGAGGGAAGTTGGTAACGGTGCTGCTCCAGCGAAATGAGATCGATCAGCAGGAAAATGCAGTGAAGGTGCTGATAGTACGTAAGCAAAATAAAAAGATCGGTTATATCACATTTCCTGTTTTTTACCAGGATGCAGATCCCTTCGGCCCACAGGTAGCAACTGATGTGGCGAATGCTATTCAATTGCTCAAAGAGAAGCAGGCGGATGCGATCCTCTTCGATCTCCGGAGAAATGGCGGTGGCTCTTTGCAGGAGGTGGTGCGCATGGTTTCATTGTTCATCAAAGGAGGGCCGGTAGTGCAGGTGCGGGAACGCAATGCAGCTCCGGTTGCACGCAGCAGCGTGGATGTGATGCTTCCTTTTGGCAGCAACCCTATAGTTCAGCAGATCTATGATGGCCCGCTCGCTGTGTTGGTGGATGAATTCAGCGCATCTGCATCCGAAATATTTGCATCGGCTATCCAGGATTATAAACGCGGTATTATTATCGGCAGTGCTTCCACTCATGGAAAAGGGACCGTGCAAAGAGGCGTTCCATTGGGAGATGGTAATATGGGTACACTTAATCTCACCTTCTCCCAGTTCTACCGCGTGAATGGAGCAAGTACTCAATTGAAAGGCGTGGTACCCGATATCATTTTGCCTGACCTGAATGAATGTGTAAGGTCAAGGGAGAAAGACCAGGCCTCGGCTCTTTCCTGGGATATGGTAGCGCCTGCGGCTTTTGGAACCTGGGAAGGAGGGATGGACATTGATGCTCTCCGCAATTTTGCCTTGAACAGGTTGAAGTCAGATACTGTTTTTTCCATGATAAAAAGGAATTCAGAAATACTGTGCGCGCAGGCTACGCTGGATATTCCCCTGAAAATGGACCTGTACAGGCAGTGGCTTAAAGATAAAGCTGCTTTAACATCATCGAATAACAGAATTATAAAGCTTCCCCCAACGAAGACGATGCAGGTGGACCTGCTGTATCCCGTCAGGAACGAAACCTGGCTCAGTAATGTCCGGCAGGACATTTACATCGAGCAGGCTGTAGCGCTTGCAGCAGCCATGTGCAAATAACGAAAGGCTGTCCTTCAGGGGCAGCCTTTTCAGTACAAAACCATTAATTATCCCCAAGCTATATCGATTTAGCAAAAAATACCTACCTTTCCTTCCTGCTAACGAGCCATCATGGAAAATCAGGAAGATATCATATTGCTAAACAGGTTAAAGGCTGGCGAGATCCAGGCTTACGAGTTGCTGTATAAAAAATATTACAAGCTCCTCAGCGCCGAAGCATACCTGATCCTGGAAGACGCCATGGAGGCGGAAGACCAGGTACAAACCTTATTTGTTGAACTCTGGCACCGACAGTTGTTCCAGGGTATCAAAGGATCTGTGAAAGCCTACCTGCAACGCGCCACACACAACAGGTGCCTGAAAGTGCTCCGGAAGAGAAAATCTGTTTCCCGCCATTTTGGAAAATATCTATATGTAGTGAATGCATCTTCTGAAACAGTAATGGTAGAAAGGGAGGAGGCAGACAGGGAGATCAATATGCGTTCCCTCCTGAGTGAATTGCCTGTACAACGTTCAGAGGCTTTTCATCTTGTATATATCGAGAATAAAAAATACAAGGAAGCTGCCGATCATATGGGTATCTCCATCAATTCCATCAAAACCCATCTTAAACTGGCTGTAAGATCCCTGCGCAGCCGCTTTTCCTGACCCTCCACTTCACCCGGTTGAATAAAAAGCGGGTCTTATAATGATGCACCGCGGAAACAAACCATAAAAATCAATTACCAGTAAAGGATGAAATTATCCCAGGAACATATCAGACGCCTTCTCGTGGAAAAGATGGCGGGAACCATCAGTGAAGAAGATGAGCAAAGTATCAATGAAGAGATGGAGCGTAACCCGGCCGTGAAAGCCAGGTGGGAAGCCATGAAGAAGGTCATGAAAAGCAGGGAGGGGGAAGACTTCATGAACAAGCTCGATGCCAACAGTTCCTGGCAGGCTGTGTCTGGAAAAATACTGGATGGCCCTCCGGCAAATATCCGGAAGATCCGTTTCTATAAAAGACTCACAGTGGCGGCCGCGGCCATTGTACTTGTCTCTTCAGGTTTATATATTGGATTGAGAAAAGAGGACGCGGGTATATCACCCCTGGCCAACCAGCCTGTACTGCCTGCTGCTACACCAGATAGCCTGCAGTATGCAGTGGGACTTTATTTGGAAGATGGAAGACAAATCAATTTATCCGACAGTGCCGGTCGCGTAATCAACCTCGGCAGTGCTGCACTCAATACTTCAGGAGATGGATTACAGCTACAGGCAGCCAAAACAGGAAAACAGGAATGGACAACCGTTTCAGTTCCTCCCAAACTGGATTACCGGATCGTGTTGGCCGATGGTTCGGAAGTATGGCTCAATGCAGCATCCAGCTTGAAATTTCCGCTTCACTTTGCAGATAGTGTACGGGAAGTTTTTGTAAAAGGGGAAGCGTTTTTCAGGATTGCAAAAAATGCAGCACAGCCTTTCATTGTGCACAGTGATGCTGCAGACATACGCGTACTCGGCACTTCCTTCAATGTGCATGCCTATCATTCCGGGAAAGCGATCGTATCCCTGGTGGAAGGCGCCGTAAAGACCAAAATGCAGGGCCAGCAAACTGAAACCACGCTGAAGCCCGGACTGGAAGCCGTGATCGATGCTGCGGAGCGCACTCAGGTGCGTCAATTCAAATCCGCCAATACGCTGGCATGGATGAAAGGTGTATATTATTTTCATGATACGCCTTTGTCTGAGATCGGCGAAGTATTACAGCGCTGGTTCGGACTTACGCTCGTATACAGCGATCCTTCCCTGGCGAAATTACCTGTAACAGGGGCTATCGAGAAGAACCAGCCGCTCACGGATTTTCTAACGAGTTTACAAACTGCGGCCGGCATTCAAACAGAGATCCGCCAAAACCAGTTACACATCATCAAATAAAATTGCAGCGGGCCACCAGTCGCTCGCCTCCCGGCGAGTGACTTGTATTTGCTCGCCTCCCGGCGAGCACTGCGTCGCCGGAGGCGATTAAATAAACCTCACTCGCCAGTGGCGAGCGAGTGGGCATATGCTGAGTAATTTTTTTCTGCCCGTTCACCCGTTTTTTCAAAAAGGGGGTCAAAGAACAAATACCCACTAATTGCGCCATGATGAAAATTGCCCTGGTTCTGAAGCGATCCTGCCTGCTCGGGATCGTTTTGATCGTCACCAACAGCTGCCTATTTGCGCAGGACAACAAAAAGATCACACTCACGGCTGCCAGCATCAGCTATGAAGATATTTTTGAAACGATACGGCAACAGACCGGTCTGATCGTTTTTTACTCCAATCGATTGCTGAATGATAAAGAAAGGATCAGCGTGGATTTCCAGTCCACGCCGCTTTCTGCTGCGCTGCAGCAGATCTTCAGCAACAAGCCCATTGGCTGGAATTTCAACAACAAGTTTATCGTGCTGCGGAAAAAGGCGGAGGAGCCTGCTGCGCAGGCGCCCACTGTTGAAGCGGTATCGGGCATCAAAGTACAGGGTCTGGTCACAGATGAAAAAGCAAGTCCGGTTTCAAATGTCACCGTAAAACTAAAAGGCGCATCCAGTGGTGTGATGACCGATGCCCTGGGAAAATACTCCATTACAGTACCGAATGAGAAATCAGTGCTCGTTTTCACCCATGTAAATTCCCTGGCAGAAGAGATCCTGGTAGGGAAAAAACAGGTGATCAATATAAGCCTGAAATCAAAGGACGATCATCTGACCGATGTGGTGGTGATCGGATATGGCACTACCCGTAAAAAAGATGTAACGGCTTCCATCTCCTCCGTATCCAAAGAAGCATTGTCTGACCGTACATTATTATCACTGGCAGATGCTATGAAAGGTAAAGCTTCCGGAGTGCAGATCATTCAGAACGATGGCACACCCGGCTCCGAGAATACGATCCGCATCCGCGGCGCCAGCTCCATCAGCGCAGGCAGTACGCCGCTCTTCGTGATCGATGGCGTATTGCAGGATGATGCCAATACTATTAATCCGGGCGACATTGAATCGATCGAGATCCTCAAAGACGCATCCGGCACTGCCATCTACGGAGCGCGCGGCGCCAATGGCGTAATATTGATCACCACCAAAACAGGCAAAACCGGTAAAACGAGAGTAGAGCTGTACAGCAATATCGGTTTCCAGCGCGCCGGTCACCTGTACAATCTCATGGACGCATCTGAGTATGCACATGCCCGTTATCTTGCCTCAGGTTATGTATGGTCGCCCCCCGATCCCAATGATCCCAACAAACCCGCTTCCACACAAGCTGGAATCACTTATTACCGCGACAGGCCCCTGGGTGAACCCGCCAGCTTCTGGGGCGTGTCTGAAGACAATGCTTATCGCGACTGGCAAAATTTCAATCATCCTGATTCCGTCAATACAGACTGGCAACGCGCCATGTTCCAGAAAAGTAAAATTCAGGAATACCGTTTCAATGTTTCCGGCGGTAATGCCAGTACTAAATTCTCCCTCATGGGTGGTTATCTCAACCAGGATGGATTAGTGGTATACAGCGGATACCAGCGTTACAATGCGCGTTTCAATATCCAGCAAAGACTTTCCAAAGCAGTTCAGCTCACCGGTAATATCCTCGGCACCCGCACGGAAACCAATGGTTTTATCACCGGCTCCTACAATGGAGGTATCACCTCAAATGCGGTGGTCACAAGCATGTTGCAGCAACCTCCCGTGAAGCCGCTCACTTTTACAGATGTGGATGACAATGAAGGGATCGAAGGCTATATCACCAGTAATCCTTATTCACTGGCGCAGAAAGTGACCAATAACCGTTATAGCAACGAATGGCTGGCGAGAATGGCAATTGACTGGACCATCAACAATAATTTCAAATTCAGGACCACAGGCACTTACTCCAATATCAATACCAATACGGACGCCTACTATCCCAGCTATACACGGGCTGGTTCAAAATACAAAGGACGTGCAGTGCTTTCACGCGGCGCCATCACCAAGATGATGAACGAGAACCTGCTCTATTATAAAGGAAGGATCGGTGATGCACATCGCTTCAATGCAATGGGCGGCGCCATTGTTGAACAATACAGGAATAACCTGCTCACTGCCGAAAACCAGGGTTACGATATCGAACTGCTCGGGCCCTACGGTTTGGGAAATGGAACTGTGCCCATCATTCCAACCTATACGGAAACACAATGGAGGATGGTATCGTTCCTCGGCAGGCTCGAATATTCTCTGCAGGAAAAATATCTTGCAACCATCACCATGCGTGCAGACGGATCATCCCGCTTCAGTAAGCACAATAAATGGGGGTATTTCCCTTCAGCTGCGCTGGCATGGAGAGTATCCGAAGAACCTTTCATGCGTAACCTGAAATTCATCAGCAGCATGAAACTCCGCACCAGCCTGGGTCAGAGCGGTAATACCGCCATCCCTCCTTATCTCACGCTCAGTACCATCACCACTTACTTATCACCCATGGATGGCGTTACACCCAATTTTGGAGTAGTGGTGGAAAGACCTGAGAACTCTTCGCTTAAATGGGAAACCACCACGCAACTGGATGCAGGTATGGACATGACGCTCTTCAACGATAAGGTTTCGCTTACTGTTGACTGGTATACAAAACGTACAGATGATCTGCTGATCCAGGTAGTAACGCCTGCTTACAGCGGCTATAGAAAAACCTGGACCAATCTCGGTTCCATCCGCAACTCGGGCATCGAGCTCACCATCGGCACCAGCCTGATGAAGAAGAACCACTTCAGTTGGAGCATCGATGCCAATATTGGTCTCAATCGTTCCAAAGCCATTGAAGTAGGACCTGATCTCAGTCTCGATCCCGGCGTGGTAGCAGGTATCGGCGCAGCGGCCATCATCCGCAACGGGCAAACGATCGGGCAATGGTATGGCTACCAGACCAACGGCATTTTTCAATCTTATGAAGAGATCCGGGCTTCAGGTCTCACCATGATCAATGGCCAGGCCATCAGCGCTATCCGCCCCGGCACACGCCGTTTCATCGATCAGAACAATGATGGCGTCATCAACTCATCTGACCGCGTTGTGGTAGGACAGGGGCAACCCGAATTTACGGGAGGCATTACCAATACTTTTGCCTGGCGCGGTTTTTCATTGAATGCGGTTGTGCAGTACAGTTATGGTAACAGGATATTCAACGCCAACCGCGTTGCCCTGGAAGCAGGACGCAGCAGTAACAATATGACCAAAGCTGCGGCCGGCGGTTGGAGCCCTTCCCTCTACGATATGAATACCGGGAAGCTGGAGCGCGAAGGCAATCCGGGCAATACCTACAGGATGCCCGGCAGCCCGGAAGAATTGCTCATGATGGATGTTTGGGTGGAAGATGGTTCCTATATCAGGTTGAGCGATATAACCATCGCTTACTCCTTCCCGGTTAAGATCACGAAGAAATATGGCGTGCAGGGATTGAGCCTTTTCGCCAGCGGTAAGAACCTTTGGGTACTCACCGATTACTCGGGCTACGACCCTGAAGTGAATACGAGACAGGGAGGTTTCGGAGACCTGATGCCTTCACTCGATTATGCTTCCTATCCGCGGTCCAGGGTTTATTCATTCGGTTTAAAAGTACAATTCTAAACATCATAATCCCCTCAATATGCAAACAGGAACATCTTTTCTACTCTGGGGTATTTTGAGCGCAGCGATGCTTGCCTGCACAAGTTCATGTAATAAATTCCTGGAAGAAAAGCCCAGGACAGAATATACGGCTGATAATTTTTTCGTGGACAAAACAACGCTCGATGCCGGCGTGGTGGGGATCTATTCTTCCGCCAAAGATCTCTTCGGCGTATACACCAACACGCCGCTGTTCATGACCCAGTTGGGCACAGATGAAGCGATGTTCAAAGGCTCGTCAGGCGTTCGTTTCAACTTCGACAGGCATTCTTTCTCGCCGCGTGAAGGCGCTATCTATGAATACTGGTTAAGGCATTACGAGATTGCGGCGAGAACCAATACCATCATAGACGCGGCTGCAAAAGTGCAATCCATTACCGAGGCGGACAGGAATATGATCATTGGCGAAGCCCGTTTCGTCCGCGCATTCGTTTACTTCAGACTGGTGCAGGCTTTCGGTGAGCTGCCCATCATCGATCAACCCATCACCGGAGGTTTCGATTACAGCCTGCCGCGCAGACCCGTGAAAGATGTATATGAATTCATCGTGAACGATCTCGTATACGCTTCCTCCGATGGCATATTGCCAAAAGAAAAAACGAATAATGGACACGCCAATCACTGGGCCGCCAAAGCATTGCTCGGCAAAGTGTATCTCACTATGGCTTCCGCCAAGGAAACGGCCCTCACCAAAACCACCGGTAAAGTGGAGGGATATAAAGATATTCCTACTGATGTATCCGAACTCTACAGGAAGGCGAAGGAAGTGTTGAGGGATGTGAAAGACAATAGCGGCGCATCGCTCCTGCCTGTATATGGAGATGTGTTCACCATCGAGAACAAGAATGTGAATGCAGAATCCCTGTTTGAATTGCAGTTCGCCGCCACTGTTCCTTACGGTACGCAATGGACGAAGGAATATGGAATGATCGCGGCTGGGGGACAGATCAATGGCAATCCCGCTTACTATACCAATTCCATGATCGGCCAGTGTAACCTGGTGTATGTACCGAAGTTTTACAAGTACTACAAGAGCGGCCCAAAAGCGGTGGACTATGATCAACGCAGGGTCTGGAACCTTTCCGATTCGCTGGTTAATATTGTGAACAATGCGCCTTCCGGACTCACGTTCATCTGGGGCACACAATACAATCCTGATAAATACAATCAAACCATACTCGGCAGGTGTGGTGTAACCAAATACAGGTGGGGCGCCAGTTGGAGAACTAATTCGCAATACCTCTACTCCAATTGTCCAAATAACGTGATCGTGCTGCGCTATGCAGATGTGCTGCTGATGTTTGCCGAAGCGGATTATAAGGAAACAGGGACCATCTCCGCGGAAGGCCTGGAAGCCATCAACCGTGTGCGTCAGCGCGCGAGGGGACTTAAACCCGACGGATCGCCTGTAACAGAAGCGGAAACGCCCGGATTCAATGATTATACTGCTGCCGATATCGATATCGATGAGATCCTGAAGGAGCGTGCGCGTGAATTGTGTTTTGAATTCCAGCGCTGGTTTGACCTGGCAAGAACAGGCAAATTTGAACATTTCCTGGAACTGACCCGTCCGGCCAATGATGCGAATATCGTGAACACGGCCACCAGCTTCGATCCTGACACGCATTACCTGTTCCCGGTCCCGCAATCCGAAATAGATCTGTCAACCAATAAAGAACAATTCAGACAAAATCCGAACTATTAACAGGGCGCCTTATCAGCAATCCCCTAAAATCTTGATTGAGATGAAAAGAAAGCAATTCCTTTTTCGTTTACTGGTACTGGTAATGATCATCCCATCCGTATCTGTACAAGCGCAAATAAATCCCGCTAAAAAAAACTATGATGTTGTTGTATATGGAGGCACAGCTTCCGGTGTGATTGCAGCAGTAACGGCTGCAAGGGAAGGCATGCGTGTAGCCCTTATTGAACCGAAGCAGCACCTGGGCGGCATGGTCTCCGGCGGATTGTCTGCCACTGACCTGGGCCGCAAGGATGTGATTGGTGGTTATGTGAAAGAAGTATACAAAAGAGCAGGAGACCATTACCAGGTAACTACAAAGGATGGTATTGCCTGGTTCCCAGAGCCGCATGTTGCGGAGAAAGTGTTGAACGATATGGTGAAAGAGGTGAATGTGGATGTATTCTTCCGGCATCGCCTGAAAGAAAAAGGCGGCGTGATCAAAAAGAAAAAAGCGATCACCGGGATAATAATGGAAAACGGGACTACTTTCACCGGCAAGGTTTTCATCGATGCCACTTACGAGGGAGACCTGATGGCTTTTGCAGGCGTTTCGTATGTGGTAGGCCGTGAGGCGCAAAGCCTGTACAATGAATATTCCGCGGGTATCAGGGAAGGATCAGGTCATCGCAGCGCCTATGGTCCTGACGGAAAGCTGCTTTTCGGTATCCAGCCAAATCCGCCGGGTCCCATCGGCGCAGGCGATAATAAAACACAGGCTTATAATTTCAGGTTATCGCTCACCAATGATCCGGCCAATAAACGCCCATACCATAAGCCGGAGAACTATGATCCCAATCGCTATTATGAATTACTCCTCTCTACCCTGGATGCAATAAAAAACCTGGGCGCTGCGGAAGCCGCAGCGAAAATGTTCCCCGGTGCAGGAAAAGTTCCCAACAACAAAGTTGACCTTAACACGGCCGACTATGTTGGTGGCAACTGGGATTATCCCGATGGCTCTTACAAAAGAAGGGCAGAGATCTGGAAAGACCACGAGAATTATGTAAAAGGATACATGTATTTCCTGGCCAACGATCCGCGCATTCCGGAAGCTTATCGTGCAGGCATCAATCTCTGGGGGCCTTCCAAAGATGAGTTCACCGATAATGATAACTGGCCTTACGAATTGTATGTACGTGAAGCCAGGCGCATGCTGGGTGAATTTGTAATGATCCAGCCCGATGTGATCTCCAAAATGCAGAAGCCTGATCCCATTGGCCTGGGCTCTTATGGACTTGATGTACACCGCGTACAGGGCTATGCAGATGCAAAAGGAATTTTGAAATATGAAGGCGGCGTTCAACGCACGGAACAGGAACGCATGAAGCATATTCCTTACCAGATCCCTTATCGCAGCATCGTTCCCAAAAGATCACAGGTATCTAACCTCATTGTGTCTGTGTGTATATCCATGAGCCATGTTGTATGTTCATCCCTCCGAATGGAGCCGCAATACATGATCATCGGGCAGGCTGCCGGCAATGCCGCTGCCCTGGCCATTCAGAATGGAAAACCTGTTCAGGACGTGGATACCAAAGCGCTGGCGAAGAAATTATTGAGCCAGGGCGCTATCCTGGAACATAAGCTGAAAACACTGGCCGATCTTCCCGCCGGAAAAAAAGAATAGTAAAAAAATATTATCCTCTCATGTTCAAACAATTTGTACTCGTATGGATGCTGGGCTGCAGCGCCCTGGCTGCTGCTGCCAACAACAAAGAAGACAGCGCCTATGGCTGGCCTGCGCAGAAAGCTCCAACGTCTATCCTTACCTGCCGCATTCAACGCGGGAACGACCTGAAAGAAATGAACCTGGCGCAATCCGTGGCAGGACTGGCGGCGCAATCGCTCAATGAAGGAAAAACGAAAGAAGGAGTGTGGACCATGGTGTCCAATCCCAATTACGCTATTTATTACGAATCACTGGTAAAACGCCTGCATGCAAAGGAAGCTGGCAGCTTTACCGCCTGGCAACTGGTTGACAGGTTTATTCCCAAAGGCATCATCAAGGGATATGTTTTGTATGATGCAAGAAAAAAGGATAATTCCGTGAACCTGGCCACTGTGTACGCAGGTTTGATGAAGGGTATCCTGGTTGACCTGTCCGAAGAAACTACAGCCAAACAAAAAGGATTGACAAAATTGTTCGATGCTTCCGGTATCGTTCCTGATCTTTCTTCTTTCCTTCCATTAAAGGAAAAAGTGAACAGGCATGTGATGGTGCTTTGCAATCCTGAGTTCAGCAATAACCGCGACTATGCCATTGCGCACAAAAGCCTGGTATGGTACGGAGTTGATTCCACGCTGAAAAGTTTGCTGGAATGGGTGCAGCCATTGTCGCCCGTGATCGGCTGGAACAAGGGCGGAGAGTTCCAGCATATTGAGCCCTGCACGCGTCGCGGGCTTATCAATACTGCATCCGACTGGTGCATGAATCTCAGCCTGCTGAGCATTCATGAAGACAAGGCCCCGGCAAAGATCAAAACCCTTTCGCCAAAAAAGATCGACTGGAAGGACCAACGCAATTGCCAGTCGTTTGTGATGAGCGATGGCGATAATATGCAATGGACTTTCGGGGATTTCATCAGCAGTAAAGATTACTGGTCCAATCCTTATAATACGGCTATCAATATGTCTTTCACTTCCTGCGTGGTTAATCTTTCCGCAGGAGGGCGGGATGTATACGATCAATTGCAACGCACACAGCCGGAGCATGTCTCAGTGGTGGAATACGGCGGTGGTTATTTTTATCCCGACCTGTTTGCCACGGCTACCGGAGAACCGGAGAAGTGGTTGCGGGAACTGGCCAAAAGAATGAACAAGCAAATGCAACTGACAGGTGTGAAAGTGCTGGGATTCATTTGCAGGAATATGTCGGGCGAAGCAGCGCAACGCGCTTACCGGATCTTTGCCGAAGAGATCGAAGACCTCACAGGTATCATTGCCGTGCAGTATTCCCCTTACAATGGAGGACGCGGAAAAATGTTTTGGGTGAAGAATAAAAAGGGGATTGAAATACCCGTTGTTACTGCCCGTTACCAGCTCTGGCATAACCTGAAAAAAGAAGGATCCGGCAACCCGGAGGATCTCATCGATTGGATCAATAAAGATGGAGAGAAAGCAACTGCGGCTGATCCTGCATTGTCATGGACTATCGTTCATGCCTGGTCGAGATTCAACGAGCCTGGAAAGATCGTGCAGGCAATAGCCGATTCTCCCGAAGCGAAAAGACATGGCACCGGTGAGCGCGGCGTAACGCCGGTTAAATGGATGGCAGAAAGATTATCATCCAATACAAGATCTGTGAGCATTGAAGAGTTACTTTGGCGTATCCGGATGAAATACCATCCTGAAGAAACAAGGAAATTGTTCTGATAAAATAATGGAATGAAGAAATTAATCAGAGCCATATGGCTGAGTTCAATGCTGCTCTTTTTATTACCATCGGTATATTTTAAGGCGGCTGCGCAAACGAGCGTGTCTTACGATATTGTAATAGTGGGTGGAACGCCTGCCGGCATCATGGCGGGTATTTCGGCGGCAAGGATGGGGAAGCGTTCGCTTATTCTTGAGCGCACCAGTCATGCCGGAGGGCTTGTGGCAAATGGTCTTGGCGCTACGGATATCATCACGCGTGGCGCTACTGCCGGGCTCTTCCTCGAATTCGTGAACCGCGTGAAAGCGCATTATGTAAGCGTTTACGGGCCGCAATCGAAGCAGGTGAAGGATTGCAGCCAGGGCTACCATTTTGAGCCATCGGTGGGGGAGAAAGTACTGCTGGATATGTTAAAGGAAGCGCCGTTAGTAACGGTGTTGATCAACCGACAATTCGATGCGCTGCCCGAAAATATACTTATCGAAAACAATACGATCAAAAAACTGACCGTGCTGAACCGCTTATCGAATCAGCAGGAACAATACACAGGCGCAGTATTTATCGATGCTACTTATGAGGGCGACCTGATTGCTGCAGCTGGTGTGCCTTATAGTTTGGGAAGGGAAGGCAAAGATGAATACAACGAGCCCTATGCAGGGCAGGTGTACAAACTCTGGCTGGGCGAGAGGCAGGAGGAAGGCAGCAGCAATCTGGCAGATAATGCTGTGCAGGCATATAATTTCAGGCTTTGTCTCACTACTGAACCTGCCAACAGGGTGCCTATTCCAAAGCCTGTTTCTTACAACAGGGAAGAATATGTTTCCCTGATCGAAGATGTTTTATCGGGTCAGCATTCCGGTATTGAATGGGTGGACATGTCGCCGCAGTTGAGAGACAGCAATATCGCTTTGCGCGCGCAGGGGAAACCGCCTGTTGGTAAATGGATGCCCGAAGGCATGCAGCGGCTTGTGAACAAAGTGGTCCTGCCCAATAGTAAAACAGATGCCAATAATCAACATCGCGCATTGATCTCTATCGATCTTCCTGAAGAGAACTGGCCCTGGCCTACTGCCGGTTGGGAATGGCGGGACCGGTTCGCCAACAGGTTGAAAGATTATATTCTCGGGCTTCTTTATTTCGGACAACACGATGAAGCGCTGCCAGCCTGGTTCCGTAACGATTGTGCACAATGGGGATTGTCCGCCGATGAGTTCAGAGACAATGATAATTTCCCCCGCCAGGCATACGTTCGCGAGGGCAGAAGGATGAAAGGCCTCTATCTTTTCAAAGCAGGAGATGCATTGCCCTTGACAAAAGATGGGCGTCCACCCGTTCATATCAGCAGCATCACCGGCAGTCATTACGATATCGATTCGCATGCAACAAGAAAAAGTGAAAAAGGGAAGAAAGTACTGGATGGTTTTCTCAGTTATCCCACCATGCCTTATACGGTCCCCTTTGAAGTGATGCTGCCTGCCGTGATCACAAATTTGCTGGCGCCTGTTCCGGCTTCCGCCACACACCTGGGTTTTGCCACATTGCGCATGGAGCCTTGCTGGATGGCACTGGGACAGGCAGCAGGTATTGCCGCGGCCACTATTATCTCATCCAGCAAACCTGCACAACAAATTCCTGTAACCGCAGTGCAGGATGAATTGATCAATCAGGGAGCTGTATTGATCTATTACAAAGACATTAAACCCGGTCATCCTGCATTCAGGGCCGTTCAGCGCCTGGGCCTGAAAGGATGGTTGCCGGAGTGGACCGTGAGGCCCGATGAAAAAGTGAACAAAGAAGAATTATTGCAATGGCAGCAACTGACTGGTCTGAAATTCCCGAAGCATATCCAGGCCAATAAAAGCACCAGGAGTGAAGCCATCCAATGGCTTTTCACGAAAACAAAATCCTAAGCGTATGAACAGAAAACAATTCCTTTCCCGTTCCATATTACTGGCCGCAGGCAGTGGACTGGCGAAGCTGGCAGCAGGCAGTACAATTACGCAGCCAACGGCCGGAGCGGAGCTGCTGGTGAATGCCGGCATTGCAGGCAACAATACCAACAATCTTTTGAAACGCATCGATACGGATTGCCTGGCGCATAAACCCACGCTCACCATCCTCATGGTGGGCACCAACGATATGAACAACGGTAAACATGTGCCGCTGGAAAAATTCCGCAATAACCTGAATGAATTGTCGGATAAGATCACCGGCTCCGGCAGTCAATTGTTGCTGATGACCATTCTCCCATTCTATGTGCCTTATCTGTTGCAAAGACATCCTGCTGCATTCTTTCAACCCGAAGGACCGGAAGGAAGAAGAAAGCAGGTGAATGAAGTGATCAAAAAGATCGCTGCAGATAAGAATGCAGGACTGCTGGATATCGGCAGTATCTTTGAAAAAGTGGGAAAGACCGGTCTTGAAAAAGATTGCCTGCTTCGCAACAAAGAGAATAGTGGAAAAGAAGACGGGGTGCATCCCACGCGTGATGGTTACCGTTTTCTGGCGCTGGCCGTGAGCCAGCATATTCAATATAATCAGCTGAATGCCCGGCGCATCGTATGTTTTGGCGATAGCATCACCAAAGGCGATGGCTCCATAGATAAAGAAAGCTATCCTGCCTACCTGAAAAAATTATTATCATAAAGAAGGAAATCGATCCGTAATATGCGTAATCCCTCCACCCTGAAGCAACTGTTATCCGTACCCGTTATTGTTGCCGCTCTTGGTTATTTTGTAGATATCTACGATCTCTTATTGTTCAGTATCGTTCGGGTGCCCAGCCTGCGTGCGCTGAATGTTACAGATCATCAGTTGCTGGAACAGGGCATCTTTCTCATCAATACACAAATGGCCGGCATGCTGGTGGGAGGAATACTCTGGGGCATCCTCGGAGATAAGAAAGGAAGATTGTCCGTACTTTTCGGATCGATTGCCCTCTACTCACTGGCGAATATTGCCAATGGTTTTGTGACCAACGTTGATCAGTATGCGATACTTCGCTTCATTGCCGGTGTTGGGCTGGCCGGGGAACTGGGAGCCGGCATAACGCTGGTGGCGGAAGTACTGCCCAAAGAGATCAGGGGTTACGGCACTTCTATTGTTGCTTCTGTTGGCGTGTTGGGCGCCGTACTTGCTTATTTCATTGCGGACCTCTTCGACTGGCGCATTGCGTATTTCATTGGAGGCGGGCTGGGACTGGCTTTGCTGGTATTGCGATTCAATGTTTTTGAATCGGGTATTTTCAGGCATGTGAAAGAGGCGGATATGAAGCGTGGTAATTTCTTAGCGCTCTTCAGCTCATGGAAACGGTTTGTGAAATACCTGCGTTGCATCATGATCGGTTTACCCATCTGGTTCGTGATAGGTATACTCATCACTTTCTCTCCGGAGTTCGGGATCGCGATCGGTCTTGAAACGCCCATTCAGGCAGGAAAGGCTGTTATGTTCAGCTATATCGGGCTTTCGCTCGGCGATATGAGTAGTGGACTGCTTAGCCAGTATTTGAAAAGTCGTAAGAAAACCGTGGCTGTATTCGTTTGTTTGACGGCTCTTGCCATGCTGGTGTATTTGTTGCAGCGTACACAAAGTGTTGCCATATTCTACGGTCTTTGTCTCTTCCTCGGGTTTGCGATCGGTTACTGGGCACTGTTTGTGACAGTTGCTGCAGAACAGTTCGGCACCAATCTTCGCGCTACTGTGGCCACTACGGTCCCCAATTTTGTAAGGGGCAGCGTGAATGTTTTTACTCCCTTGTTCCTGATGGGTGTTGAACAGGCTGGCTTTCTCGGTTCCGCCGCCATGGTAGGCGGGTCAACCATTGTGCTGGCTTTGCTGGCAGCCTGGAGAATGGAAGAAACCTTTTCCAGGGATCTTGATTTTACTGAATAGAAAAATAGAAAAAAGAATTACACTTTTACGGCTGTGCCTGTGGCAACCACCATCAGCATACTGCCTTTTCCTCCAACTGTTTCAAAATCCAGGTCAACGCCAACAATGGCATTGGCGCCAACTGATGCCGCCTTCTGCTGCAATTCATTCAGGGCGGTTTGTTTCGCTTCCTGGATCACGCGCTCATATGTGCCGCTACGACCGCCTACAATGTCTCTCAGTCCAGCAAAAATGTCTTTGAAAATATTTGCACCGATAATGGTTTCGGAGCTGATCACACCTAAATATTGTTGAATGGGATTTCCTTCAATGGTGTTGGTGGTAGTAACGATCATGGAAAAATGTTTTATCATTAGTAGGAGGGGTTGGTGAAATATTACAGGCATTGGGAACATTCCCTCGTTGTGGGAGCCTTCCCACCAAAAATACCTGCCCTGAATCGGACCGCAGGAATCCTTTTTTCTGTTTCTTGGTCCAATACTAATTGCCATATGAAAAAATGTATCCCCCTGGTACTGTTGGTATGTTTATTCACCAACTGCCTCGCCCAATCATTTACTCCCGGAAATTTTGTTGTGGTCAGAATTGGTTCCGGCATTGCGCCGCTCGAAGCCGGGGTTGCTCAGCCTGTTTACCTGGATGAATACAACTCCTGTGGCGACCTGGTAAGGTCCATCCCCATGCCGGTTGCCGTGAATGGCAGCAACAAAAGGCTTACGTTGCCCATCTCCACCAGCGATTACACGGAAGGTTATATCAGCCGCTCTCAGGATGGAAGCAAACTGGCGCTGGCCGGTTACGACGCAGACCCCGGAACTACCGGCGTTTCAGCCACTACCTCCACTGCAGTAAAAAGAGTGGTGGCCATTATCGATCAGAACGGCGCAGTGAATACCAGTACGGCATTGAGCGCATTCAGTTCCCAGGTAGTTCGTGGAGCCGTTACCGATGGTCCCAATATCTGGGTAAGCGGCGGCTCCGGCGGTATCATGTATACCACCACCGGAAGCACTACGCACACGCAGATCACTACCAGCACTGCGCGTTGTCTGATGGTAATAAATTCTCAACTGTACGCCACTTCCACAGCCGGCGCACAGCGGCTCACGGCCGTTGGTGCAGGCTTGCCCACCACTACAGGTCAATCCATGGTGAATCTGCCCGGAACGCCCACCACCGGCAGTCCTTACCAGTTCTTCATTGTGAATGCTGGCTCCGGCACGGATGTGCTGTACATCGCAGACGATAACCTGCTTAGAAAATATTCCTTGTCAGGAGGCGCCTGGGTAAGCAATGGCGTTATCGGAACATTGGGAGATAAATACCGCGCAGTGACCGGACAGGTTAACGGTAATGGACATGTGATCATTTACGCCATCAGGAGAAACGATAACACGAAAGGTTCCGGCGGAGAAGTGGTATCGCTTACAGACAGCACCGGCCACAATAGCAGTTTTGCAGGTCTCACGCCCACCTTGATTGTGAAATCCAATGAGAACAATGTTTTCAGGTCGATTGTGATGGCGCCTGATCCATCAGCTCCTGGTATGGCTGCCACTGCTGCTGAAGACGCCCCCTGGCAAATGCAGCTGAGCCCGAATGCTGCGAACAATAAAGTTCTGGTGACCTTCAAAACAGAACAAAGCAACAATGCCATCATCTTGATCACCAACTCGGCAGGACAGGTAATGAAAAAAATAGAAAGTGTATCCATGAAATCAGGTCAGACTTCCGTGGATGTGGAAGGATTGGTGAAAGGCGTCTATTACCTCACGCTGCACAGCGGCAACAAAAAAGAAACGAAGAAGCTGGTGAAGCTTTGATCCCTTCGCAAAAACAAATGATCATATTTTAAAGCATAACAATCATGTATAGACTAATGTACATTATCCTGTTCCTGTCTTTTGGATTTGCCGCCATGGCGCGCCAATTGCCGGAGCTGAAACCTGTTCTGGATGCACAGGCAGGCAATGCAGTTATAGAGATCCCCGCAGGCACTTTCCTGCTGAACAATATGACCTATGGCGCATACCAGTTCCATAATCTGAATAATGTGGAGATCAGGGGTAACGGCGCCAGTATCATCTGCAATTCACAGGAACTGGCATTCCGTTTCCTGAACTGCACCAATATCACGGTGAAAGATCTGAGTATCGATTATGATCCGCTTTGTTTTACCCAGGGAGTGATCGTTGCAAAAGATCCTTCCAACCTATGGTTTGAAGTGGAGATAGATCCCGGTTATCCGGTAGACAATGTAAGGAATCACCGGGTACAGTTCTATGATCCTGCAACAAGGCAATTGAAAAGGAATAGTATCACCACCGGCGAAGGGCATTATTCCGCTTTCGAACGGATCGGCACTACAAGAAGGTTCAGGCTCACCAAGAATGCCGCCTGGGTGGCTTACGAGAAAGTAGGCGACCTGGTTGTGCTGGACGTGGTAAGCACCAAGGCAAATCCTGCTGCGCATTGTTTCCAACTGGAAAAATGCACCAATGCCACTGTGCAGGATGTAAGCATTTATGGCTCCAACAGTTTTTCATTTTTCGAAAGGGATTGCAAAGGCTCTCATTTCAACCGTTGCAAGGTAGGCAGGGGCTCCATGCCAGCCGGTATCCCTGCAAGATTACGTTCCGGCAATGCCGACGGTATCCATAGCAGCCTGGCCAGTGTGGGGCCCCTGGTGGAGAACTGCGATGTCAAACACAATGGAGATGATTGCATCATTGTTTGCGGACGCTCATTCCCCGTTTGCAGGATCGACAGCGCCACCAAAAGTATTTACGTGCTGAGCAGGGAAGGGCTTCCGGTTTTCTATGTGGGCGATACGCTGCAGCATGTATTGTATGCCGGAACAAAAAGTGGAAAAATGAAAATCACAGCCTATGAATCATTCGTTCCATCGGCAGCCGATCAATCTGCTGTTGTATCGTTGTACCCTAATCTTTTATTCAAAACCAGTTACACCAGGGGAACACGCCTGGAGGTGGATACACTGCCTGCAATGGGAGCAGGTGATATCGTGTACAACGAAAGCCATACCGGTAAAGGCTTCGTGGTCCGCAACAACAACGTTGGCTATAACCGTTCCCGCGGCATACTGATCAAGAGCGCTAATGGTATTGTTCATAACAATGAAATTGCCGGCACAGCCATGAATGCCATTCTCGTGGCGCCTGAGATCCATTGGATGGGCGGTGGATTTGCCGGTGATGTAGAGATCAGGGATAATAATATTTTCGGGTGCATGTTCGAGAAAACCAACCAGGGCATGCCTCCGGGAGCGCTCTCGGTCTGGTATGTGAATGGACTGGGGGAAATGCCTGCAGCAGGCGCTTTCACGCAGATCAATGTGCATCACAATACCATCCGGAAATGTCCATATCCTGCTATTGTTTATTCCTCCGTCAATGGATTGACGCAGGCCTCCAATGTAGTGGAGCCTTATCCCTGCAACAGCCGTGAGCATGGTAAGAAATTCGGGACCGTATTTACCGGTCCGGTTTGGGAGAAGAACAATACGCCTTAAAAATCTTTATTGGCAGTACTCAGCTGGATTTCCTGACAATCAGCTCCGTCTTCAACACTTTGATGATCGATTTCCATTCCGATACATCACGGTTGATCTGATCAATCAGTAATTGAGCGGCAGTACTGCCAATTTCTCTTACCGGCTGTGAAACAGTAGTGAGAGGGGGATCGATGAGGTCCGAAGCGAAATCATTACTGAAGCCAACAATGGCAATATCATTAGGCACATCCAACCCTTTCTTTTTTACGATCTGCAGGGCTGCGATGGCCGTGGGGTCATTGATACAGAAGATAGCATCCGGCGGATTCGCCAGCCGCAGCAGATGGTTCACATAGATCTTCACTTTCCCGATACTGAGATCATAAGGAATGATCAGCTCTTCATCGATGGGGATATTGTACTTCTTCAACGCAGCCTTATAGCCTTTCAATCGCTTTACACTGATGGGCAGAGAGTCAGGTCCGGCCAGATGCGCGATCCTTTTTTTCTTTCTTTTGATGAGGTGCTCTACTGCCCTGAAAGCGCCTTCATAATCATCCACCATCACTTTCGGTACATCCATGTCTTCACAAACCCTGTTGAAGAATACGATGGGGATCCCTTTCCGCTCGAATATTTTCAGGTGATCGAAATTGCGTGTTTCTTTCGTAAGCGATACCAGTACGCCATCCACCTGGTTGGCCAGCATCAGTTTCGTATTGGCCACTTCCGTTTCATAGGTTTCGTTTGAATGACAGATGATGGTGGTATATCCCGCTGCAGCCGCCACTTCCTGGGCGCCCATGATCACTTGTGGAAAATATGAACTGATGAATTCCGGAACAATGATCCCGATGGTATTGCTCTTCCTGTTGAGCAGGCTGATGGAAAGCATGTTCCGCTGGTAATCCAGTTGCTCTGCAAGTTCCAGCACGGCCTGCCTGGTTTTGTCGCTGACGCTTGGATGGCCCGTCAACACGCGTGATACAGTGGATTTCGACAGGTTGAGTTTTTTGGCAATGTCTACAATCGTTACCTGGTGGCGCTTCATGAAAGTGGAATTGAACTACAAATTAAGGGAATTGATTTGTATTGGGAACATTCCCGCTTTCTGGGAACATTCCCAATTTATAAACAGGCCAATATTCTTTGTGCAGATAAGGGTATTCAGCATATTTGTTTACGAACGACGCTGCATATGAAAAAACAACTAACTGCAATTTATCTTGCTACCTTAATGTTAGCATTTGCATTCTCAGGCCTTCATGCCCAGAATGCACCCGCCACTTCAACTTCAAAAACCATTACCGGTAAGGTCACCGATGCCGGGAACGAGCCCCTGGAGGGAGTTACGGTTCAGCTCAAAGGGAAGGACCTAACAGTTGCCACCAATGAAAAAGGATTGTACAGCATTACTGTTCCAGGTGTGAAAGGAGCCGTGCTGAGTTTTTCCATGGTGGGTTACTCCAGTAAGGAAATACCATTGAGGGCAACTGGTACGGTGTACAATGTGAAACTCACGGCTACCCTCACAGATCTTGACGATGTGATTGTGATCGGCTATGGTACGGTGAAGAAAAAAGATCTTACCGGATCGGTAGGGCAGGTGAAAGTGGAAGATGTAAAAAAAGCTCCGGTACCATCTTTTGAGGATGCCCTTGCAGGCCGCGTAGCAGGTGTACAGGTGAGTGCGGTGGATGGGCAGCCGGGCTCCGCCAACCTGGTAACCATCCGTGGGGGCAACTCCATTACACAGAGTAACGCTCCGCTCTATGTGGTGGACGGGTTCCCTGTTGAAACTCCCAACAACAATACTTTCAATCCTGATGATATCGAGTCTATTGAAATATTGAAAGATGCATCCGCTACGGCCATCTATGGTGCGCGCGGCGCTAATGGAGTAGTGATGATCACCACCAGGAAAGGAAAGGCAGGTATCCCTGTACTCACTTACAATGCCTGGGTTGGCGTGCAGAAAGAGATCAGGAGACAGGAAGTGATGAGCCCTTACGAGTTTGTGAAATACCAACTGGAGCTCAATCCTTCCGCTTTTACACCCCTGTACCTGAAAGATGGTAAAACACTGGAGTCTTACAGAAATATGGAAGGCGTGGATTGGCAGGATTATATCTTCCGTACTGCGCCCATGCAAAGTCACAGTATCTCACTCTCCGGAGGGAATGATAAAACGAGATATGCTTTGTCTGGCAATATTCTCAACCAGGATGGCATCATCATCAACAGTAGCTTCAGGCGTTACCAGGGCAGAATGGTATTGGACCAGGCTGTGAACGACCGGCTGAAGATTGGTATGAATGCAAACTATACATCGCTCAAAACCACTGGTCAGATCGCTACCAGTGGTGGAGAGAATGGCATCAATGCTTCGTCCTATCTCTTCTTCAGCGCCTGGGGCTACCGGCCTGTTACAGGGGATTCCCTGAACGATCTGAGTTTTGTTGAAAATGCTTTCGATTCCGATATTTCCACCAATTCCGACCTTCGTGTGAATCCTTTCATATCTGCAAAAAATGCACACAATGTGGCATTCACCAATGTGCTGCTGGCAAACGCTTACCTGAATTACGACCTGGCCAGGGGACTTAAACTTCGCATATCCGGTGGTATTACAAGGAATGCCTATCGCAGGGAGGTCTTCAACAACTCCAATACCGCAGCCGGCAACCCGCGCACGGTTTATGGTCAAACCAATGGTATCAATGGTTCGGTTACGAATATTGTATACTCCAGCTGGCTGAATGAAAATACGCTTACCTGGAACAAGCGGTTCAATAAGGACCATATCCTGAATGTATTGGGGGGATTCACGCTGCAGAAAACACGAAGAGAATCTGATGGCTTTACAGCCAACCAGGTGCCGAATGAAGGACTGGGCATCAGCGGGCTGGATGAAGGAACACCCATCCTGAGTGAATCCTCCGAATCGGATGCAGCGCTGGCTTCTTTCCTCGGCAGGGTCAATTATACATTGAAGTCGAAATATCTCTTTACCGCTTCTTTCAGAGCAGACGGATCTTCCAAGTTTGCCAGCGGTAACCGTTGGGGTTATTTCCCTTCCGGCTCCGTGGCCTGGCGTATCCATCAGGAAAAATTCATGAGCAGCTTGCCTTTTATATCTGAAGCCAAACTTCGTATGAGCTATGGCGTTACAGGCAATAACCGTGTGTCGGATTTTGCATACCTGTCTGTACTTCGTCAAACAGGTTTTACCAATGGCAGCGGCAACACCAGTCCGGGATATTATTTCAACAATGCGCATATTCCCGGCTCTGCGCCTGTTGAAGTGGGTAATAAAGACCTTAAATGGGAACGCACAGCGCAAACGGATATCGGTCTGGACCTCGGCTTCTTCAAGAATCGTATCCAGCTTACCGTGGATTACTACAACAAGAAAACCAGCAACCTGCTGCTGCTGGCCAATCTCGCAGCTTCTACCGGTTACCTGAACGGCTATAAGAATATCGGGAAGATTTCAAATAAGGGTTTTGAATTCACGCTGAATACCGTGAATGTTGACAATAAAGACTTCGGCTGGACCTCCAATTTCAATATCGCTTTCAACCGAAACAAGATCCTGGAACTGAATTATGATCAGCCAAGCATCACTACCCGTGTTCAGGGATGGAACGATAACTTCAATCAATCGCTTCCTTACCTCGCCAAACCGGGCATGCCTGTTGCCATTTTCCTCGGATATATCAATGATGGTTTGTACCAGGTGGAAGACTTCGACAAGTTGCCCAACGGCTCTTATATCCTGAAACCCGGAGTAGTGAACAACGGGCAGGACCCAACATTGATCAAACCCGGTTTTGTAAAATACAAAGACATCAATGGCGATGGCGTGGTGGATGCGAATGACCAGACCATCATCGGCAATCCGATGCCAGTTCATATAGGAGGCTTTACCAATAATTTCCGCTATAAAGGTTTTGACCTGAGCGTGTTCTTCCAGTGGGTATATGGAAACGATATCCTCAATGCCAACCGGCTCGTATTCGAAGGCATGGAAGGCAGGCAGTTTCTCAACATGTTCAAGTCGTGGGAAGACAGATGGAGGCCCGATAATACTGATGCCACGCTGCCCGTAGCCGGTGTAACCAGCCCGAACGTTTACTCCACCCGCGTGATCGAAGACGGCTCTTTCCTTCGTTTGAAAACAGTATCGCTGGGATATACATTGCCAGACGCATGGATGAGAAAGATCAAATTCAAATCCATCCGCGTGTACGCTGCAGCACAGAACCTTGTTACCTGGACGAATTATACCGGCGTGGATCCTGAAGTGTCTGTAAGGAATTCACCGTTGACACCAGGCTTCGACTGGTCTGCCTATCCAAAGGCCAGAACAATGACCCTGGGTCTGAATGTAACTTTCTAACGAATAAATTGCTTTGACTATGATAGCGAATACAGCATCATCAACCTGGTGCAACCAGCCGGTAAAAATTGCCAGGCAGGTAAGATTGGCAGGCCCTCTTCTGCTTATAGTTCTCACAGTGATCATCCTGTTTGGTTCCTGCAACAAATTCCTGGACACCAAACCTGTTGATTCCATTACTCCCGAAACTTATTATAAAACACAAACAGATCTTGACAGGGCCCTTTCGGCTGTATATGACCGTTTGGGCGACCGCCGTACTTACGGCTGCGGTCTTTGGGGATTCCTGAACTTCAGCGATGAATTCTATGTAAAGAGCCAGCCAACAGGCTATATGTCCAATACGCTCGATGCCAGTATGCTGGAGTTGAACCGCTGCTGGGAATCATTGTACGCTGGCATTGAAAGGGCCAATATGTTACTGGACCATGTAGACGGCGCAGAAGTGTCTGATTCCAGCAAGAACGAAGTAAAAGGGCAGGCATTGTTCCTGCGCGGGTTCTATTATTTTGTGCTGGTAGATAATTTTGGCGCTGTTCCATTAAAGCTCAGTTCCACCAAATCCCCGCTGGAACCCAATCTGCCCCGGACACCTATCGCTGAAGTATATGCGCAAATTATAAAGGATATGAAGGAAGCCGAAGGGCTTACGAAGGAGATCGATTTCTACGGATACGGTGGCCGTATCAGTAAATCTGCCGTACAGGCCATGTTGGCGAGGATCTACCTCACGATGGCCGGCGAACCGCTGAACGACGTTGCTAAATATGCTGACGCGAAAGTGTATGCGAATAAAGTGATCACTTCCGGAAAGCACGCACTTAATCCCAGCTTCAGCGATATTTTCATAAAACTGGCGAAGGATGAGTATGATATCAAAGAAAATATCTGGGAACTGGAGTTTGCCGGCAATAACCAGGGTGTGGTGCGCGAAGGTGGTTACGTAGGTTCCTGGATGGGCGTTTACTGCCCGAGTGTGGATACCGGTTTTGCCTATGATCACGTACATATCACGGCAAAAGTGTACAATGCCTATGAGGATGGAGACCTGCGGAGAGACTGGACCGTGGCGCCTTACCGTTTTGTGCGCGTGGGCACCACACTCCCGGTAAAGGTGGCGAGAACAAACTTTACGGCAGAGCAGATCTATGAAAGAAGCGTTGGTAAATACAGAAGGGAGTACGAAGTGGTGAGGCCCAGGAACCAGGACTTCACACCCATCAATTTCCCCATGATCCGTTATGCCGATGTGCTGCTGATGTATGCAGAAGCGGAAAATGAAGCAACAGGTCCTTCTGCCGGGGGACTGGAATTTGTGAACAAAGTGCGCAGAAGAGGTTTTGGAAAACCTGCAGACCTTGCTGATCCTGCAGTGGATCTGCCTGCAATGGCGCAGGCGGATTTCAGGGAAGCCGTTAGGGCTGAACGTTTCCGGGAACTGAGTTATGAAGGAATACGCAAACACGATCTTATTCGCTGGGGCATCTACGTTACCACCATGCAGCAACAGGTAACCGAATACCAGACCAATATGCCCGCAAGCCTTTCCGATGCCGCCATCAAACAGGCCAGCAGGGTCACTTCCAGGAGCGTACTGTTCCCCATCCCGAATACCGAGATTGCAGTGAATCCTTACGTTGCACAAAATCCCGGTTGGTAACATTCATCAAACATCCAACATCAAGGTCATGAACAAATTCATTGTATATAGTATCATCGGTCTCCTGGTGGCTTCCTGCACCAAACGAGATGAAGTGGATGCTCCATTATTTGAAGTGTCTGCCAGCGCTGCTACTTATAAACTGGGCGATTCCATTATTTTCAATTTTAAAGGTAATCCGCAAAACATCGTTTTCTGGCCCGGAACACCAGGCCGCGTATACGAATACAGGAACAGGACTTTCACTACGGGCAATAAGCTGCTGATGCGGTTCAATTCCTTCCAGCAATATGGCGTACTCAATAATATGACAGTGCTGGTGTCTGGTAATTTTAACGGTACTTATGATGCCGCGAATGTACAGGCCGCTGACTGGACGGATATCACCAGCAGGTTCACGCTTTCCCAGGGTGCTGACCAGGTCCCTTCGGGAACGGTTGACCTGTCTGAGTTTACAACTGATAACAGGGCTGCCACTATTGCTTTCCGTTATGTAGTACCAGCTATGTCTAATCCAAACCCCAATCGTTGGGTGATCCGTAGCTTTTTCATGGATATGGAAGATGCTGAAGGGGTTGTAACGCCACAGGCCAATGTAGGTACGGCAGGATGGAAATCCGTGAGCTTTGAAAACCCTGCCTCCAACTGGCTGGTGATGAGTACCCAGGTATTGACGCAGGCTACTCCTAATAATGCGGATGATGATTGGATACTCACAAAGAGTTTCAATCCCAACACCATTTCACCAGACAAAGGCATCCCCATCAAGAATATCACTACCAACCTTACACGATATTCGCCGGCAAATGATATTTTCAATAAACCAGGCACCTACAAAGTGGTGTTTGAGGCTACCAATTCTTCCTATCAGAATGAACCGGACAGGATATTGAAAGAACTTACCATTACCATTACTCCCTGATGATCAACCGAAGAATATATTCATCACTTTACGGGCTGCTGCCCATGGCGCGAGCCGCCGCTTTACAGCGCAACTCAATTGTTGGTCCTTCTGGTCCCAATCCTCACCATGCCTGGCGGCAGACCGGTTGGATCACACTCAAATTGGGGTTTACGTTGTTATTTATGCTGCTGGGCGGATTGCTTTGGGCTTCCGGCCCGGCGCTTACACTGGCTAGTCCCAATAAAAAGATCAACGCAGTTTTGTATACCGAAAATGGAAAACTGTTCTACCGCATTGCCGCCGGTGCTCAGACCCTGATCGAGCCCGCAGTATTAGGACTAAGGTTGGATGACCGTACGCCGGGAACGGATGTTCAGCAATTACGTTTGCTCCGTCAGCATACGATCCGCGAACAGCGTCCATCCCGCCTCAACAGTACAGTGTCGCTGAATCACTGTATCGAGTATACGGTTGCCGTTCAGCAAAATGATGCAACGGATACGATTGCTTTCCGGTTATTCGATAATGGCTGCGCTTTCCGCTATCAACCGGCAGGCAACTCACATGCATCGTTGCATGAAGAGCTCACCAGTTTTACCTTGCCAGCCAATGCCCGCGTCTGGTATTTTGAACGGAACAACAACTGGAAACTGAAATCCTATGCTGGTTTGTGGATGAGTACCACGCCTGCTAAATTGCCATCCGTTTCTTCACAAGGACCCATTCAGGGAAAGCCGCTGGTAGTTGAACTTCCGGGGAAAAAATTCATGGTGATCACCGAAGCGGCGCTCTATGGCTATAGCGGTATGAGATTGAAGGCGACCGGTGGGAATGCAGTGCAGGTCAACTTTACGGAGGGGGCCGCAGGCTTTGCTGTGAACGGGAAATTGCAAACGCCCTGGCGTGTGGTCCTGTTCGCTAATTCACTGGATGAACTGGTGAAAAATAAAATAATAGAAAACCTGAATCCACTGCCGGACAAGCAAATTTTCAGGGACCAGTCATGGATAAGACCAGGCATCGCCGTCTGGAGCTGGATCACGCGCAAAGAGGAGAATTATTTGGAGCCGGTGGAAGAAATGAAATTCATCGATGCCGCTGCCGAACTGAACTTCCAGTTCTCCTTGATTGATGAAGGCTGGGAAACAAGATGGCCCGGCAAATGGCAACAACTGACGGAACTCTGTGATTATGCCGCCAAAAAGAAAATTGGCATTTGGGTATGGAAACATTCAAAAGATATTCTGGATACTGTTCAACGCAACCGCTTCCTGGATAGCATCCGCGCCTGTGGTGTGGTAGGGCTGAAAACTGATTTCATGAACAGTGAAGAGAAAAGATTCATCGAATTCGAGATCGGTTTGCTGAAGGCTGCTGCCGAAAGAAAACTGATGGTGAATTTTCACGGCTGCCAGGCGCCCACCGGCGAAAGCGTTTCCTTTCCCAATGAAATGACACGCGAAGGTATCCGTGGCATGGAATTGAATATCATGAACGAACCGATCCCTTCCTGGCACAATGCAGCATTGCCTTTCACACGTTTGCTCCTGGGACATAGCGATTATACGCCTGCTTTCTTCAGCAACAAGGCCAATACCACTTACACGCATCAACTGGCCCTGCTCTATCTTTTCAATTCACCTTTTCAATGCATTGCTGAGAACCCGATTACGTTGCTGAGTGATCCGGTTTACAAACCCATTCTTCCGCTACTGCGATCATTGCCTGTTACCTGGAATGAAACGCTTGTATTGAATGGGAGTGAGATCGGTAAGCTGGCGGCATTTGCGCGACGGAAAGGAAAAACCTGGTATGTGGCAGTGATCAATGGAACAGCAACCAACAGGTCCTTCAATCTTGATCTTTCCTTTATCCGCAGCAAGCAAAACCTGCAGGCTACGGTGATCAGGGATGCAGCCGGGGACGCCGGTTTCATCAAAGAAGTGAAAAAATTGAAATCCGGAATAAATACATTGTTTACGATCCCGGCCAATGGTGGACTGGTGATCCAAATAAAGACTGATCAAAACCTATGAGATCTGCCCAGTTCAAATATTATTTGCTTCTGCTGACAGCTTGTATGCCAGTTTCAGCTTTGCTCTCGCAAGTGGTGGTTCCCGCAGGCTACACTGAAATGATCATCAGAAGCGGAAAACGGACCTACGGCTTTGCGCCAACATTCACCGTGCTGTACAATGCCACTGATCCTGGCATGGCGCTGAAGCCTGCAGGTTTGAAAAAAGTGGAATACAATGTGCTCACCTGGAAAGTAACAGACAGCAGCCGGAATGATTTTAAACAAAAGAAAATTGGCGCAGCCATGGCTGGCGATGGTTTTGATGACCGTATTCTCCGGACGAAAGCAGAATGGAGAACGGCCAATATCTTCAATGCAGGCGAAAAAACAATTGTGAAAGCCACAAGCGCCCGCAATGGAAAGGATACTGTCCATTTCAGTTTTCCATCATCCGGTAAATTCTTGTTAACCGCTTATCTTCTAAAAACTGGTCCGTACCCGTCTTTACATTTTTCCATTAAACCCTTGCAAGCGGGTTATTACAGTGTTGGTTACACCGGTGCACCATCGGTAACTGAAGAGCAGGCAAAAGGGATCTGGCAGCCACTGATCTGGCAGGAAAAACGAGTACCCGATGCCGCTTATTGCACGCCGGCATTCATGGCTACCCTCCCCACCACATTCGTGTATGATGGAACAAATACGGTTGGCGTAGTGGCCACTTCAAAAGAGGTCCCTTTCCAACCCTTGCCCACATTGACCAATAGCCGCTTTGGTGTGGCGCTGGTGAATGAACAAAAAAAATTGCAGCCACAGATCTATGCACCGATTCCCGGCGGGTATTTATCAAAAATGGAAGCAGGGCAATCATTCGATTTTTCCTGTTTCCTGGTGGTGACGCCAAAACCCATCAACCAGGCCTTTAGCCAGTTGGCAAAAGAAATTTTTGGTTTCAGGGATTTTCGAAGGAATGATATTGCGTCTCTGAATACGGCGCTTGACAATATCGTGGATTATTCTTTATCGCATTATGCATGGTTCATAGACAGTCTGAAGGGGTTCGCATATTCAACCGATGTGCCGGGAGCCGTAAAGAATGTGTCGAGCCTCCATCCACTGGAACTCGCCCTGGTGATGGATGATTCTGTGATGTTCGAGAAAAGGGCTTATCCTTTGATGGAATTCATGCTCTCGCGGGAAAAGTTCCTGTTTGCGCTTGACAGCACGCAAAAGATACAAAGTCCATCACGGAAACTGAAAGGGCCTATCGCACCACTCTCTGAATTGCTGGCGCTTTATGATGTATTCGGGAAGAAGGACCCTTTCTACCTGGAACTGGCAAAAAAGGAATACAATACAGCACGTGTGCGTAATCTCGACAATAAAGAGACCGGTAAGAACTGGATCAATGAAATGTGGCTTTACAAAGCCACGGGTGATAAAAGATATTTGCAAGCCTCTGTTGAAGGAGCCAACAAATACCTGGAGCAAAGGATCTATCAGCCACAGACTGGTTTCAATGATCCTATGCAGTCAAGCTATTTTTTCTGGCCCACTTTTACAGGCAGGTGGATCGAGTTCCTGCAATTATATGAGCTCACCAATGATGAACGCTATCTGAACGCGGCCCGCGAAGGCGCGCGTAATTATACAATGTTTACCTGGATGGTCCCGGCGGTGCCGGATAGTCTGGTTACAGTCAACAAAGGAGGTAAAGCGCCCATGTACTGGTACCTGCGCTCCAAAGGGCACAGGCAAATGTATTATCCAGAAGAGCAGGCGCCCGCGTGGCGGCTGTCTGAAATGGGCCTCACGCCTGAGTCTTCCGGTACAGCTACCGGGCATCGTGGCATCTTTATGGCCAATTATGCGCCCTGGATGCTGCGCCTGGGATATTTTACCCGGGACAGCTTTCTCACCCAGGTGGCAAAAGCGGCTATCATTGGCCGTTATAGAAACTTTCCCGGTTATCATATCAATACGGAAAGGACCACAGCCTATGAACAATTCGATTTTCCGCTGCATGCACACAAAGATCAAAGTGTAAATTCATTCCACTACAATCATATTCTGCCTATGGCCAGCATGTTGCTGGATTACCTGGTAACCGATGCTTTCGTACGAAGCAATACACAAATAAATTTCCCTGCCACCTATATAGAAGGGTACGCTTACCTGCAGAATAAAATGTATGGCGCTCAAAAAGGGAAATTCTATACAGAAAAAGAAGTGCAACTCTGGATGCCTTCCCGCTTACTGACTATTTCCGGCACAGAGCTCAATTATATCGCTGCAAGAAAAGAGAACAAGTTATTGCTGGCTTTCTCCAACCAGTCTGCAAAATCCGTTACCGCCAGGGTTACGATCGATCCCAACCGTGTGCAATTGAACAGGAAAACCACGATCCATTCATTTACAGGAAATCAGAAACTTGCCGTGAACGACAGCAGCTTTCTCATTACCGTTCCTGCAAACGGATTGGCGGCTATAGCCATCGATGGCGTAACCATCTGTTCATCTTTCCAGCAAAAGATCCTCGATCACGATACTCCGGCTAACGCCGCCGGACATGCGAAGCTGAAAGCCGGCAATGCGCAGGCCATGCTGCTGCAACTGGGCAGGTATGATCGCCGCCTTTATGTATACCTGCAGGATGATGATAACAAATTCAGCAGCGCATCACTGGTCTACTCCGTTGCAGATGGTCGTCAGCAAACCCTTACGGATAAAGCTTATCCTTTTGAATTTACCGTACCGGTGGGTGAAATGAACCCTGTTTCCTTTTATCTCTCCCTGGTTCAAACCGATGGCAAAGAACAGAAAAGTGAAACAGTGACCCTGGGGCAGTAAAGCGGACCTTTTGCAGGGCGACAGGTGATTAAAGAAAAATCAAACCGTAACCTATCAAAAATTTTAATTGTTCAGATGAAAATAGATAAAAACAGTTCAGGCGTTAAACGCGCATTTGCGAACCGGGAATTGAAGGCCGATCTGATTGTGACAGGTGGTGGTTTATCTGGTGTATGCTGCGCCATCACGGCTGCGAGGCAGGGATCAAAAGTAGTACTGGTGCAGGACAGGCCCGTACTCGGAGGAAACAGCAGTAGCGAAGTGCGCTTATGGGTACTGGGCGCTACATCACATATGGGCAATAATAACCGGTGGGCGCGAGAAGGCGGAGTGATTGACGAGATACTTGTTGAAAATACTTATCGGAATCCCGAAGGAAATCCTGTAATACTGGACATGGTTCTGCTGGATAAAGTGGTGAGTGAGCCCAATATCACGCTGCTTCTGAATACAGCCGTGTATGAGGTTGAGAAAAAGGATGCTGACACCATTCAGTCGTTGAAAGCCTTTTGCAGCCAGAACCAGACAGAATATAATTTATCTGCCCCTTTGTTTTGCGATGCCTCAGGTGATGGGGTAGTGGGATTCCTGTCAGGCGCAGCTTTCCGCATGGGGGCAGAAAGCATGGATGAATTTGGAGAAAAATTTGCGCCGTCGAAAGAATACGGAGAACTGCTGGGGCATACTCTATATTTTTACAGCAAGGATACAGGAAGGCCGGTAAGCTTCATACCGCCTGCATTTGCGCTGAACGACATCACCAAAATCCCGAGATTCAAAACTTTCAATGCACAGGACTTCGGTTGTAAATTATGGTGGATCGAATATGGTGGAAGGTTAGATACGGTGCATGATACCGAACAGATCAAATGGGAACTTTGGAAAGTCATATACGGTGTTTGGAACTATATCAAGAACTCAGGGGAGTTTCCCGAAGCGGCAAACCTGACGCTCGAATGGGTAGGCACCATTCCCGGTAAAAGGGAGAGCCGGAGATTTGAGGGAGATTACATGTTGGTGCAGCAAGACATTGTAGAGCAACGCGTGCATCAAGACGCTGTTGCTTTTGGCGGATGGAGCATAGATCTGCATCCTGCCGATGGCGTATTCAGTGAAAAGCCCGGCTGCAATCAATGGCATGCAAAAGGTATTTACCAGATCCCTTACCGTTGCCTGTACAGCAGGAATATCAGGAATCTTTTCCTGGCAGGCCGCAGCATCAGCGCCTCGCATGTTGCTTTCGGGTCCACACGGGTAATGGCCACGGCGGCCTATGCCTCACAGGCGGTTGGTATGGCCGCCGCCATGTGTAAGGAAAAAAATATACAACCTGCGGACATCATCAGGCAAGGGTATATAGATATGTTGCAGAAAAGATTATTGAAAACCGGTCAGTATATTCCCGGAATGATCTTGAAAGATGAAGCGGATAAATTATCATCCGCTAAGATCGAAGCATCCAGTGAGCTGCATTTGAAAGAATTGCCGGAAAGCGGGTTCCTGAAGCCACTGAACCTTTCACTTGCGCAAATGATCCCCCTGCAATCGGGAAAGATCGAAACCTTTATTGTGCATGCAGAAGCTGAAACGGAAACCAGTCTCGAATTTGAATTGCGCATAAGCAGTAAAACAGGAAACCATACGCCTGATATTACTATCGGCAGGAAAACATTGTCTGTTCATCCCGGTCGAAACTGTTTGCACCTCACATTTGATGCGGAGATGAAAGAATCCGGATACGCATTTCTCACCATCATGAAAAATCCGCTGGTTCAATTACACCACAGCCGGAAAAGGGTAACAGGGGTATTGTCTGTTTTCAATTCAGTGAATAAAGCAGTGTCTAATTATGGAAAGCAAACGCCTCCGGAACATATCGGAATGGACACATTCGAGTTTTGGTGCCCGCAACGCAGGCCCGAAGGGCAAAATATCGCTTTCAAATATCCAGCGGGCCTGAACCTGTTCAGTGCGGAAAATATACGAAATGGTATCGACAGACCCACATATCAGCCCAATGCCTGGGTGGCCGACTGGAATGATCCGCTTCCCCGATTGACCATCAGTTGGCCAGAGCCGCAATCCATCAGTTGTATCGATCTCTTTTTCGATTCGGATTATGATCATCCGATGGAAACTGTATTGATGCATCATCCTGAAACAGTAATGCCATTTTGTGTAAGGAATTATCGCATCAAAGACGAAAAGGGAAATCTGATAATTGAAAAAATAAACAATTACCAAACGCATAATACCATCAAACTGGATCAACCCGTAACCACCGGCAAACTGGTCCTGGAAATGGAACATCCATCTGCAGATGTGCCTGCTGCGGTTTTTGCGGTAAGATGTTATTGATCATGCTTCCCTTTCTAGGGTGATTTTGTTTGCAGTAATTGCAGTCAGCAGTAATCTGGTTTCTTCTTCTATCAGGTGTTTTGTGGATTTTTATAAATTAGGGCAATTCGCTCACATGCACACAATGTGTTACCAGGTGCGTAACTGATTTGTATGTTTTTCCATTATGTGTGCCGGGTGTTTTAAGGACCTTCACGGCTTCCAGCATATGTGTGCCTGATTGCACGGGGTGGCAAGCCACTTTCCCTTCTTCATTGCTGTACATGGTTTTCTCCCAGCCATCGGGTGATGCAACCATTACCTTGGTCTTTGCAACAGGCCGACCTTCCATGAATACCTGGAGATCCAGTGGTGATGCCAGCTTGCCGGCAGCGGCAGGGACCACAGATAGAAAAGTGGATTTTGCCAGCGATGAATTGGAAGCTTTTCCCACGCTCACGGAAGCTGTTGCATAATATTCTATTTTCCCTTCATTGTATACATCGGCAACAGTATGCGCAACAGAAAGGGTGTAGTTGCCTTCTGCTGAAGGCGTGAATTCTCCAAGGTAATGGTCCCCGGCATCCCTCAGCGTGATCTTCTGCCGATTGCCTGCCGGACCGGTAACAAAGAGCTCGATGTCCTTCATATTGCTGAACCAGTTGGCTACGGAATCCCTCTCATTGTCGGAGAATTCGCCGAGGTAAATACGTACTATATGTGCTTTGTTCTTGTTGCCTTTGGCTTCGGTTTCTATCCAGAGAGCGTGTGCAGAGGCTGCAAACGCGATGAGCACCAGGGCCAGGCTGAGTGTTATCTTTTTCATGGTGATTGAGTGAAGGTTGGTTTTTGTATGCGGGCAAAGTTGCAGGGCAGGAGGGATTGGAGCGAGCCGGATTGGGAATTACTGTTTACGCAAAACGGAAACCCTGAATTCTACACAAACGATTGCGCATTTTGTGTGAATGTATTTTCCTTATTTTTATTTCTACCAAAACATGCCCTTTACAACAACTCATACAGACGATGCACTGCTGGCAATGATTTGCAGTGATGACCAGCAGGCATTCACCCTGATCTATCGCAGGTACTGGGAGGGATTGTTCCTGACGGCCGCCAAAGCCCTGCGAAGCAGCCAGGAAGCCAAAGATGTTGTACAGGATGTTTTTCTTTCCCTTTGGACAAGGAGGAAGGAACTCCGGATCGAAGGCAGTTTGTCTGCCTATCTCCAGACCAGCGTAAGGTACAAGGCCATTCACTACATTGAAAAAAACATTACCCGCCGCGATTATCTTTCTTTGCTCACTGAAGTGGCAGAAGATAATTTTCCTCCTACTGCAGAAATTCAATTGCATGTGAAGCAGGTTCAGCAAACGATCAGGAACGCAGTTTCCAGAATGCCTCCCAAAATGAAAGCAGCGTACCAACTGAGTCGTCATGAACATCTTTCTCACCAGGAAATAGCAGAAAAGCTTGGTATATCTTCGGAAACCGTGAAGAAACATATCCAGCACGCCCTTCAGTTGATCAAAGCAGCACTGGGTTTTAATAAAGCTGCCGTGTCTGCCATCCTGTATCATCTCTTTTTTTAGAAATTATTTTATTTTTTTTTACCCCCTCCGGCATTCCCGCCGGACTATTATATAATATCAATCGGCCTAACAATGGATGAAAAGAAGGCAAAAGCCCTCCTTGAAAAATACCTGTCCGGACAATCCACACCCGAAGAAACCCAATGGGTAGAACAATGGTATGTCCGGCTGGTTGAAACGGGTGAGTGGGAGTGGAATGAAGGAGAGAAGGAGCAGGTTCAGGAGGAAATGGAAGAACAAATACTGGGAAGAATAAATGCAAAACCAGCAGTGGTCTGGTCTTTTCGTAAAGTTTGGTGGGCTGCGGCAGCAGTTTTGTTATTAGTGCTTTGTGGTGGCGCCTGGATGTTTTTCTCCGGAAAGAAGAGCGAAATACGAATAGCTGCTGAAGAATCGAGGTACCGGAATGATATCTTTCCTGCGCGTCAGCAGGTAGTCCTGACCCTGGCCGATGGCAGTAGCAGGATACTTGATACGGTTGCCAATGGAGCGCTTTCCCTGCAGGGAATGCAGGCCGTGAAGAAAGAAGGGAGTATCACCTACCTGGGCACACAATCAGCTGCTACAGTATACAATTCCATAGCAACGGAAAAAGGACGCACTTTCCGTCTGCAATTGGCTGATGGTACAAGGGTATGGCTGGATGCAATGTCGTCCATTCGCTTTCCTGCCACATTTGGAGAGGCAGAGAGGATAGTGGAAGTGACCGGTCAGGTATATTTTGAAGTAGCGGCTGTAAAAGATGGAAAAGGGAAAAAGGTCCCTTTCAAAGTAGTGTCTGATCAACAGCAGGTAGATGTGCTGGGCACTCACTTCAATGTGAATACTTATGACAGGCAGGATATTCAAACCACTTTGCTGGAAGGGAAAGTAAAAGTGGTTAGCAAGAAAGATGGCCCATCGCTGGAGTTGAAGCCCGGAGAACAATCACAATTGGATAGTGATGGAAAACTGGGTTTGATTGAAGCAGTGGATGTAGATGAGGTGATGGCATGGAAAAATGGAAAGTTCCAGTTCAACGGTAGTACGGTAGAGCAGATCATGCAGCAATTGGCAAGATGGTACAATATTGAAGTTGTATATAAAGATAAAATTCAGGAAACTTTTGTAGCGGAGATGGAGAGGGACCTTCCATTGGCCCGATTCCTGGAATTATTGGAAATGACCAGGCAGGTAAAGTTCCTGGTGGAAGGGAAAAGGGTAGTTGTAATGAAAAATAACTAAGGCAACAGGTTTTCGATCCATAAAAAAACCGCTCCGTGTATCAGACGAGGCGGTTTACATCCGGAGAGATCCGGATCCGGTCCGGTAATGAAAACGAAATAGGAGTATCATTTTTTATCACCAAAACGTAATGCAAAGCTATGCATTTAACTGCAAATGGCCGCTTCGTTAGCTTTCGAAGTGGAGCTCTTAAATTATTAAGGGTTATGAAATTGATTGCATCGATACTGCTGATCACCTGTCTGCAGGTGTCCGCAGGAACATTCGGCCAGTTAGTCACACTGTCCGTCAGGAACAAACCACTTGAGAAAGTACTATTGAACATCAAAAAACAAAGTGGTGTCAGGTTCATTTATGGGAAAGAACTGATCAGCAAAGCAGGTCCGGTGAGCATAGACGTGAAGGATATGCCACTGGAGAAAGCTCTTGGTCTTATCTTCCATGACCGTCCACTGGAATTCAAGATGGCGGAAAAATACGTCATCATCAGTCCCAGGGCGGCCGGTATGGCGCCGGGATCCTTCATCATCTCAAAGCAGGATCCACTTCCCGAATTTCGCGGTATGGTAAGAGACGCTTCCGGGGCGCCATTGCAAGGTGTGTCCGTTATAGTGAAGACAACCGGAAGGGGTACCAGTACAGATGTCAATGGCGCCTTTACCATCAATGCCAGGAAGGGCGATGAGCTGGAATTCTCTATCGTCGGGTACAAAAAAATAACTGTTGTGATCGGGAATGATCCGGTGATCTCAGTACTGATGCAAAAAGAGGTGACGGAAGAAAAGGAAGTGGTGATTGTGGGATATTCCTCCAAAAGAGCATCACAGTTGTCCAGTGCCGTGTCCGTGGTGTCTGGCAGTAAGCTGCGTGATGTAACATCTAATGAGCTTAGCAGTCTGCTACAGGGGAAAGCACCGGGGGTTGTAGTGTCTACCGCATCCGGAGACCCAACTTCTGAGTCGAACGTGCTGATCCGTGGCGCAGGCACCATCACTGCCGCTACCACTCCTTTGTATGTAGTTGATGGAAATATCGGCGGTACTTTTAATCCTAATGATATTGAATCAGTTACCATTTTGAAAGATGCTGCAGCCACGGGACTTTATGGCTCCAGGGCGGCCAATGGCGTGATCATCATCACTACTAAATCGGGAAAGGCCGGGAAAACAAGGATTGAGCTGAGTTCAACTATCGGCTACAGCAAAGCCACCAATGGTAATTTCAAGCTGATGAACACGCAGCAGCTTTATGACTATCAGCAAACTTTTTACAATCCGGACCCGGCTGTGTTGAAAACGAATACCAACTGGTGGGATCAGGCCTTCAGAACTGCCATGGTGAACAGCCATAATTTATCCGTATCCGGCGGGAGTGAAAAAACACAATACTATCTCTCCGGAAACTATTACAAGGAAGAAGGAACTCTGATCGATAATGGCAAGAAAGCCTATAATTTCCGCGCCAACCTTACACAGAAAGTGACAGACCGCTTCAAGGTGAGTTTCCTGATGAACGGCATCTTCACACAGGATACCTATAATCCGGATGCTACGGTATACGATGCTTATCTCAACCTGCCTTTTGATTCCGCCTATAACAGTGCCGGACAACCGATAGATGCCAGGTTCGAGAACTGGTACGGCAGGGACCGTGATAATTTCCTTCATTCCTTACAATACAATTTCTCCAAAGCCAGAAGTCTGAACATCAATGGCGACCTTAACCTTGATTACAAACTTTCAAGGCATTTCAGTCTTGCATCCTACAACAGGGCCAGGTTCTACAATTACAGGAGCGATGCGTACTACGACAAACGTTCCAAGGAAGGGGCCACCGATGGCGGCGCTGTTTACAATGAACTCACCTACACAAATGTGCTACTGACTTCAAACAGGATCCGGTATGATAATAATTTCGGCCTTCACAATCTGAGTGTACTCGCAGTTTCAGAAATCGAAAAATCTTATTATGATGTAGTGAACACTTATGCTACAGGCCTTCCTCCGGGCAGGGATGCCTTAACAACAGCTACGGGTGAAAAGAAGAATATCACTGGTGGTGTGAACGAATATATCTTCAGCAAACTGCTGGCGCAGGCCGATTACAATTTCGATAACAGGTATTTCTTTGTGGGCTCGATCGTAAATGATTATTCTTCCCGTTTCGGAAGTAATAACCCCAGCGCCAATTTCTTCCAGTTGGGTGCATCCTGGGTCATTACCAATGAAAAGTTCATGAACCTGCGTGCAGTGGATTTTCTGAAACTCCGCGCCAGTTACGGAACCACAGGCAATGCTGAATTTGGGGATTATGCAGCGATGGGGCTTTATTCCATTTCACAGTCCGCCAGTTATGCGAATGCGCCTGGTGCCTATCCGGACCAAAAGGGTAATCCCGATCTCTCCTGGGAAAGGATTAAGACCGCCAACCTGGGTGTTGACCTGGGGTTGTTCAAAAGGATCAACCTGAGTTTCGATCTGTACCAGAAACAATCGGCAGCTCTGTTATTCCAAACACCGCTGGCTGCAACTACTGGTTACAGTTATGTATGGGAGAATGTAGGTACGGTAAGGAACCGCGGACTCGAATTCAACCTCGAAACAAAGAACCTGACAGGTGAGTTCAAATGGGAGACCGGTTTTAATATGGCTTTCAATAAGAACAGGGTACTGGCTGTGAACAAGGGCCGCACAGAAGTGAATCCTGCCGCTCGTCAGCCCATTGCTGTAGGGCATGATATGGATGAATGGTTCATGCCTGTTTGGGCTGGTGTTGACCCGGAAAATGGCAATCCACTATGGGAAAAAGTATTGAAAGATGCAGATGGAAAAGAATACAATACCTACACCAATAGTTACAATGCAGCTACGCGGCGGTTCATCGGTAAGTCTTCCGCGCCAAAATTCACTGGAGGCTTCACCAATACATTTTCTTACAAAGGCATTTACCTGAGTGTGTTCATGAATTTCGTGTACGGCAACTATGTGTACAACGACAGCCGTTTCTATTTCGATAATGATGGTTTGTATGAAAGTTATAACCAGATGGTGCTGGCGCCGGGCTGGAGCCGTTGGGAAAAACCCGGGGATATCGCTACACATCCAAAACCGATACACGGTCGCAGTGACGCTTCCAATGCCACTTCCACCAGGTACCTGGAAGATGGCAGCTATATGCGCCTGCGGAATGTGCGCCTGGGTTATGATCTTCCCGCTGCCCTGATCAGCAAGGCAAGATTGTCTGGTGTAAGGATCTTCATCAGTGGCGACAATCTCTGGACAGGCACCAATTTCTCGGGAACCGATCCTGAAGTGGTATTTGGAGAAGGGGTGAGCAGTATCAAATACCCGATCAGCAAGAAGGTCCTTTTGGGGCTGAACATTTCATTCTAATGAATAAAAATTGAACGATGAAATCTATCAATATACCATCTGTATTCATCATTGCGATTGCTACCCTTTCTCTGGCCGCCTGCCGTAAAACATTTGTACCATCAACTGCCATCGATGAGAATTCTGCACTCAGCAATGCCGGTGATATCGAAACGGCTACCGTTGGCACTTATGCACTGTTCAAGAATGAAGGTTATGTACGCAGCGGGCATTTCCTTTCTGAGTACCCTACCGATGAAATAGCGCAGGGGCAGAACTCTTCAGATGATCTCACCAGGGCCTATCGTTACACACATCTGGTTACTTCCAGTCATCCCGAATTGTTTTGGGGGCAGGCCTACAAAGCCGCAGGTGCGGCAAACAGGATCATTGAAGTGATAAAAGATGATGCAACGGATGATCTCAGGCAATTGAAAGGAGAGAACCTTTATATCAGGGCTATGATGCATTTCAATCTTGTAAGGATCTTTGGAAGGCCATATCCGCAGAACGATGGAAACAACCCCGGTGTTCCGGTCCTGAAAGATGGTTTGTCTGATTCCGCAAAAGCTACACTGCCACGCAGTACTGTTAAAGAAGTATATGATTTTGTGATCGATGATCTCTTAAAAGCTGCAGACCTGATGCGTGGCGGATCCCAGGGCAAGCCCAATCCCTTCGCTTCAAAAGAAGTTGCATATGCATTATTGAGCAGGGTATACCTGTATAAAGAAGAAAACGACAAGGCGATCGAATACGCTGATAAAGTGATCAGCTCCGGAAGATATAACCTGCTTACCGGTAGCGCCTATGCGAATTATTTTCGCGGCGTTCCCGAAGGGAACGAGGAAACGATCTTTTGCATTCGTCATACAAAAACGGAAGACCGTGGCTTCTCCTCCATTGGCTCCATGTATTTCAGCGGAGATGCCAGTGGTAATGCGCAAAGCCAGGCCTACAGCGGATGGGGAGAGATCTACGCTTCCCTGAAATATGTTGATTCCCTCAATAAGTATCCGGAAGACCTTCGTAACAGTTTCATTTCGCCATATAAACAAAACGGCATACTTCAATACAATACGAAACTAACGCCCAATACGCCGATGTACTATATCAACAAGTACAGTCTGCAGGAAGGGATCGTCAATCTTAGCTCTCCGGTTTACATGCGCCTCGCAGAAATGTACCTTATCCGCGCAGAGGCCAATGCCAAACTGGGCAATGAACAACTGGCGCTGGATGATGTGAATGTGTTGCGCACCCGGGCAGGCCTTTCCGGAGCTGCCCTTCATAGCCTCGCAAGCGTTGCCGCCAGCGGCAGGACAATTCTGGACGCAGTACTGGACGAACGTTGGCTGGAACTGGCTTTTGAAGGCCATCGGGCTTATGATCTTTTCAGGAATAATAAACCGCTGGTGAGGAACTATCCCGGCTCACAAGTGGTTAACGGTAATGTGAATCAAACAGTACAGCCCACCGATAACCGGGTCATCTTCTTCATTCCCCGGAATGAGATCAACAAAAATCCAAACCTCACTCAAAATCCCTGATCAGACAATGAAATCAGCAAAAATCTATAGCATAGTCCTGGCCTGCTTCTGCGCCATGACAGCCTGTAATAAACCGGAAGCTGTATTGTTCAACGATAAGTCTACTGCTGCAAAAGCTGATAAATCGGAATGGACGGCCACTGCCGATTCTGAAACACCCGATGGCTGGGAGAATACAGGAAAGGCTTCTGCAACTATCGATGGAAATATTGCTACCTACTGGCATACCGATTACTCTGTGGTAGTGCCTTATCCACACTGGGTATTGATAGACATGAAGTCCAGTTTGCACATCGTTTCCGTAGACATTACCAACAGGCAGGCAGCCACGCCCAATAAAGTAGGTATGAAGAAATTCAGGATCGAAGGAAGCGGGGATGGAACGAATTTCTCAAGTCTTGGAGAATTTCAGTTTGCCATCACCAACGATGCGCAGCCATTCCCGGTTTCTTCAGCTAATGGTTACCGTTACCTGAAGATCACGGCGCTGGAGCCACAGGTGGCAGGAACCAATCATACTTTCCTGGGAGAGATCGATGTATATACAACCAAATAATCATTGACCTCAAAAAATCAGATAACGTATGGCTTTTCTATTATCCTGGCCTTTCCTGGAAAGGGCGTTGTATGCCTGTTTGATCTTAAGCTCCTGCAGCAAACAACAAGTGGAAAACAAAAATGAGGAACAACCTCCTGCCGGCGGGGAAGCCGCCGCCGCTACGATCAATATTCCCCTGGGAGGGAATGCTTATTTCACGCAGCAGGCTGCAGGCGGCAAAACGTTGATCACTGCGAATGGTCTGACTGACTGGACCAGCGCCGGTACCATTACCAGTACATATTTCCGGATCGGGAAAAGTGGACAACTGAAAGTTGCTGTTAAAGCCAAAGTGCCTGCGGGAACGAGTTCTGTAAAGGTTACTGTGAATGGAACGCCGTTCACATTGAATAACCTTACTGGAAGCACATTTAGAACTTACCAGGCTGGCACCATCAATGTTTCAGCTGCCGGATACGTGAAGGTGGACCTGCAGGGTATCAATAGAACGGGCGACTATTTTGCAGAGGTTTCCGATATCGTGATCAGTGGTTCTGCCACTACTGCCAATGTTCTTTTTGCCAATGACCAATCCAATTTTTACTGGTCGAGACGCGGTCCTTCCGTTCATCTCGGATATACTGCTCCTGCAAATACCGAGTGGTTCTATAATGAAGTGATGGTGCCTTCGGGAGAAGATAAGATCGGTTCTTATTTCATGAGCAACGGTTTCAATGGAGGTTATTTTGGCATCCAGGTGAATTCGCTCAATGAAAGAAGGGTGCTGTTCTCTGTTTGGGATCCCGCTGTTGGTAAAACAACGCTGGTAAGAAAAGGTCCCGGTGTAGCGGATAATGCATTTGGCGGGGAAGGAACAGGAGGACAAACATATCTCTTGTTCAACTGGCAGGCTGGCATAACCTACAAATTCCTTACGCAGGGTAAGCCCGATGGAGCAGGTAGTACTGTTTTTTCTTCCTGGTTCTTTGCGCCGGAAACTGGCAATTGGCAATTCATTGCAACCTGGAAGCAACCCAATACCAGTACATATCTTACAGGGCTCTATTCTTTCCTGGAAAACTTCAATCCTGAATATGGCTGGCAGGGCAGGAAAGCATTTTACAATAACCAGTGGGTTAAAACTGCGGGGGGCAACTGGACTGAAATAGTGAACACAAAATTCACGGCAGATGCTACTGCGCAGAACCAGCAGCGAAAAGATTATGCGGGTGGAGTGGAAAATGGAATATTCTTCTTACGCAATTGCGGATTCTTTTCAGATTTCGTGAATTACAATACGGGCTTTTCCCGTTCACCAACAGGACAGCAGCCTTTGGTTGACTTCAACAACCTGCCTTAAGCAGTCAGGTAGTATCGTGATGGCTGATCACACGACCCCTTGCTGTTGCAATAGCTTTGGGGTTGTGTGATCTTTTTTTAATCCAGTTCTCCTGATTTCATTTTTTCTTTTGCCGTTGTATTTACATTTTCCACTTTACCCTTCAATTCGAGCTTGATCACGGTGGCGATGGGATCTGGCGCTGTGGAGGGCACTGATATAGATAGCAGATCTCCATTTTTTGAAGATGCCAGCTGTTCACCTCTCAGCAATGAAACTGATCTCACTTTATTCTTTATACCCGGGATGTTAAGTTTTCCATCTTTCGGCCAGTCGAATACTGAAATGTAAAGTGTAGTTTTCTTTCCTTTTTCTTTCCGGGTAATGCGTCCCCAGTTCAATGGCGCCAATGGGCTGGCTTTGGTGGCGTGAATGGCTTCCTGGTTCTTATTCATCCAGGCGGCTATTTGTTGCAGGCGGTCGATACTTTCCTGTGGCAGACTGCCATCATCCTTAGGTCCGATATTGAGCAGGTAATTGCCTCCTTTGCTGGCAATATCGATGAGATTGCGGATAAGCGTTTCGGAAGATTTCCAGTTATTGTCCCAACTTTTGTAGCCCCAGCTACCGTTCATTGTCATGCAGGTTTCCCAGTCTTTTCCATCCAGTTCGGCTATTGTGGGGATCTTTTGTTCCGGCGTTTTGGTGTCGCCGGGGAAATTCGGGCGTTTGAGCCTGTCGTTAGTGATGATCTGTGGTTGCAGTTTCAGTTGCTCCTGCAATTTGAGAGCAGCCTCATCTGTCATATTGGTGGGCGTGTCCCACCAGAGCACTGCTATTTCTCCGTAATTGGTCATGAGTTCCTTCACTTGCGGAACGGCTACATCATCGATGTATTGGGCAAAGGATTTGGTTTCCTGTACGGGGTCCCAGTGGCCATTGTGATTCTTCGTATACGCATCCACTTTAGCTGAATCAGGGTTTGGCCAGCCTTCGCGCATTTCTTTCCTGGCAACAGAGCCGCCGGCATTTCCCCAGTCCTGAGCCTGTGAATAGTAAAAGCCAAGTTTTACCCCATGCTTTTTACAGGCCTCGGCCAGTGGCTTCAGCAGGTCTTTACCATAAGCTGTAGCATCAGTGATATCCCAGTCGCTTGCCTTTGAGTTGAAGAGCGCGAAACCATCATGGTGTTTGGCGGTGATGATGATATATTTCATCCCGGCATCTTTTGCGAGCTTTACCCACAGATCGGGATTGTATTTAACGGGGTTGAAACTCTTTGCTCTTTCCTTGTATTCCGCAACTGGTATCTTGCACCGGTTCATGATCCATTCTGCACCGCCTCTTGCCTGATGATGCCCATGATAAACACCGCCCCACTGCGCATATACGCCCCAGTGGATGAACATGCCGAAACGGGCTTCCCGCCACCATTTCATGCGTACATCCTTATTGGCGTTTGCAGTTGAGGCTGATTGAGCGCTGGCCAGTTGAATTGCCAGCATTACGGAAAAAAGTAGAGGGTATTTTATTCTGATCATGACTGAGTGGTTCAAATATCCTGCAACATAACCAATTAACAGGCTGGGGCCATCATCTGATCTTGGCCAATCATTCAATGATTTTGACAGGGAATTATGGTGTTCCGGCAAAGGGATGCTGCGGTCCAAAACAGGATTATGACGGTTAAGGCTGTAAACACGGCGTCTGGTTAAAATACAATCCGAATTCATCAATAGAGTATCACTGCATTGTATCCATTCCACTTAATTTCATTGCTGTAATGAACGATCTTTTGCTATGAAAAGAATTTGCATTTGTTTGTTTTTCCTGTTTTGTATTGCATTGGCCGGAAATGCACAGCGGCCCGGCAGTTTTACTATCCGTGGCGTACTTCCCTGGCATAATTTCCTTTCCGGGCCTTCATCCTGGAACCTGGAGGATTACCGGCAGTATCTAGATACCTGTGCAAAGGCAGGGATCAATTTTATTGGATTCCATAATTATACCGGCGGTGGCGAACGTTATGCCACTTACGTGGAGCCGATGATCAAAATGCAATACAGGGGATTGTTGCCCTATGCCTGCTTCGATAATTCGCTTACTGCCCGCTGGGGTTTTTATCCAATGAAAGTGCGGGATTTTGCATTTGGTACGGCCGGTGCATTCAACCTGCCGGCCGGAACTGAAGCTTTCGGATCTGACTGTTCCATACTATCACGTACATCCGAAGATCATTATTCAAATACACAAACCCTGATGCAACAGGTGTTGCAACTGGCGCATGAACGGGGGATGCAGTTTGCAATGGGATTCGAGTTCGGCGTATTGCCGCCGGAATTCTTTTCGCTCCAGGACGGGCAAAGCGGGTTCTACTGGCCGGGAGAGGCCAATATGATCCCAAACCCTACGCATCCTGTGTCTGTTCAATTATTGTACGCTGCCATCGATAATATTCTTGAAACCTATAAGGACATCGATTGGATCTGGCTATGGCTGAATGAGCATTCATTCATGGGAGTGGACCCTGCACGTGCTTTACAGCAAGCCTCTTTCCGCGCCATCTATGATCAAAATGTTTCCCTGTTTACTAACGCAGGAGCTGATGAAAAAACAAAATTCATCGGCGTGTGGTCCCTGCATTACCTGCGGCTGGCAAAGGAATACCTGCAGCGCAAAGCGCCAGATGTGAAACTGATGCTGGGAGGCTGGGGTGGTGGCAACCAGCTGCCATTGTTATTGAATGGATTGGATAAGGGACTTCCAAAGGACATTGCCTTCAGTTGCCTGAACCCGGACCTTGGGAAATCAGCACAGCCTGGCTTCCTGTCGGAGATCGCAAAAAACAGAATGGTGATGGCTATTCCCTGGCTGGAAGGAGATCACCAGCTCTGGCATTATCAGCCACGTGTGCAATTGATGAAGGAGCATGTTCAACAGGCTGCCAAACAAGGATTGCAGGGGATAACTGCCATTCACTGGAGGACAAAAGAGACGGCTTTCAATTTCAAAAGTTTTGCACAGTTTGCCAGGGGAACCAGCAATAATTCCAAACTGCCTGCATTGTACTTTGAGTACCTAACTGAAACCTGCGGCCCATTGGCAGCAAAAACACTAACACCGCTTTTTGTTGAGATGGATACGTTGGCTTACCTGCGCGGGAGTCTGTCGCCGGAGTATTACGCATATACGCCACAGTGGGGACGGATGGAATTGAAGGACAGGGCAAGAATGCAAAACCTGATCAGGAACCTGGGATCATTGCTGCAAAAAGTTAAGGACCTGTCTCATCGCCGCGAGCTGGAATGGTTCCGCAGTTCCTTCAGTTTTGAACTCTTACTGGATGAAACCGGGCGATGCCTGGAACCTGCGTACAGTTTGAGAGCAACGTATTTTCAAAAAGGTGCCGAAGCTATTGATCCGGCAGCATTGCAGAGCGCCAGGCAACAGTTCGAAAAAGCGCCTGTAGAGCAGTTGTTCAAAACATTTGCTTCCAAACAGCAGTCGAGAGGTGAGTTAGGTGTACTCAGTTCCCTGAATCAGAAATTATGGACAGAATACCTATCCCTTCAAGCCTTTCTTCAAAAAATGGACTGACACTAATTCTGCCTGGTCCATATTTCAGCAATAGGGTCTCCTTTGGAGCTCTTGCCTGAGTGATGCCATTTATTTCCGTCCACTTTTCCATCAAAGCTGAGGGAAGCGCCTACGCGGCTGTTATCGCGGGAGAAGAATTCGATATTCTCCGTATATTTTCCATTGCTGAAACTGTACGCACCGCCACCGGTACCGAAGAACTCTTTCGTTTCCGTATTGATGGCAGCCCATTGAAATCGGGTGCCTGAGAGGATCTTCAGTGTTTTCCTGGGGCCGGGCCGAATGGGGTTCATTTTCCCGTTTTGCTCGCGTTCGGTGATACGCCAGTTGCCGGATAGTCCGCCCTTACCATCATCGATCCTCTGCCATTTGTTATCGGCGTCATTCACGGAAATGATAAGCTCGTTATTGTTCAGTTTATAATCGAGAGAGTAGGACTGGCCAATCCGGGTGCTGTCTGCTGTATTGAATTCGATTGTTACATTCATCTTACCATCATTACCCAGGTTTATTGTTCCTCCCATGGTGTTGAGAAAAAGTTTATTTGTTTTGTCGTATGTGGTTTGCATGAAATAATTATCTGCAACAATGCAGGTGACTTCAACAGTTCCGTTCCCGGAGAGTTTCCAGGCGCCATCGATTTGTGCAAAACTGGTAATGGCGGAGAAGAGGAAACAGGCTAAGGAAAATATCTTTTTCATAGATAACTTTTTTTCGTTGATTAAATGTAAGAAAAAACAGAGTGGCAGGAAGAAATTGGGTGGCAGGAAGAAATTGGGTGGCAGGAAGAAATAGAGTGGCAGAGAGAAGCAGGGTGTGGCAAGAAGAAGCAGGGTGTGGCCGTCGCTCGCCTCTGGCGAGTGACCTGTATTTGTTCGCCTCCGGCGAACACAGTGTCGCCGGAGGCGACGGAATATAAGTCACTCGCCAGAGGCGAGCGACGGCCGCACCCTGCTTCTCTCTGCCGCACCCTGCTTCTCTCTGCCGCACCCTAACAATATAATAACTACTTTTATCGCGTAAATCTCGCTAATGAAATCGCAACACGTGAACAAAGCGCCGCGGAACTGGCAGATGAAACTGCACGAGATCATCTATGAGTCGGAGAAGCCGGAAGGAAAGGCATTTGATATTGCATTGCTGGTCTGTATCCTGATCAGCATACTGGTGGTGGTATTGGATAGTGTGGACAATTTGCATCAGAAGCATGGCAAATTGTTTTTTGTACTCGAATGGTTCTTTACTATAGTTTTTACCATTGAATATATACTAAGGTTGATCTGTATTCGTAAACCATACAAGTATATTTTCAGCGGTTTCGGAATCATCGATCTGCTGGCCATCATTCCCAGTTACCTGAGCATTCTATTCGCAGGAGCGCAATCATTGCTCGTATTACGGGCGCTCAGGCTTTTACGTGTGTTCAGGATCTTCAGGCTGGTGCATTTTCTTTCTGAAATGCGGTTCCTCTCTGTTGCATTACTCAATAGTTTGCGCAAGATCAGCATCTTCATTCTTTTTGTATTGACCATCGTTACCATTCTTGGCTCCATCATTTACCTGGTGGAAGGGCCGGAACATGGGTTCACCAGTATTCCGCAATCCATTTACTGGGCCATCGTTACCATCACAACTGTTGGTTATGGCGATGTGGCGCCGGCAACACCATTGGGTAAATTCATCGCCAGTTTCATCATGTTGCTGGGTTATGGCATTATTGCCGTGCCAACAGGTATCGTTACCACGGAGATGGCGCTGGCCGTGAAATCGAGGCGGCACGATAACAGGGCTTGTCCATCCTGCGGCAAGGATGGGCATGAACATGATGCGGGCTTCTGTAAATTCTGTGGTGGCAAATTATGATCCGTCCCTGATCTTTTTCCTTTCCTGCTATTCATCCTCTCTATTTACCCGTTGATGGAAAAAGATATTTGCAACAATGTTGAAATTTTTACTTTCGTGGGACCAAAGAAATTCCCATGAGACACACCCTGTTATTTCTACTATTGCTGGGCTGCTATGCCTCAGTGTTCAGCCAGGGCAACGCGCTATGGCTTCGTTATCCTTCTATTTCCCCTGATGGCAAAACCATTGCATTTGGCTATAAAGGCGATATCTACCGCGTGGATGCCAATGGCGGCGTTGCCACACCGCTCACCATCCATGAAGCGCACGATATGATGCCGGTATGGAGCCATGACGGTAAGACCATCGCATTTGCCAGCGACCGATATGGAGATTTTGACGTGTTTGTGATGCCTGCTACCGGTGGCGCACCTACGCGGCTTACCTTCAACAGCGCTCATGATTATCCCTACGATTTTACAAGGGATAATAACCAGGTACTGTTCGGCAGCGGACGTACTGCACCGTCAACAAGTTCTAAATTTCCTTCACCAAGATTATTCAGGAATGTTTACCTGGTGCCTGTGAAAGGTGGAAAATCGATCCTCGTAAGCGCTGCAGGCATGGATATGGCCAAGTACAACAATGATGGCTCGCGGATCGTATTTGAAGATAGGAAAGGTTATGAAGATCCCTGGAGAAAGCATCACACTTCTTCGGTTACACGTGATATCTGGATCTACAACATAAAAGCGAACAGCTACAAAAAGATCTCTGGATACAATGGAGAGGACCGTAATCCTTTATTTGCCGACAATGAGAATGTTTTTTACCTCTCCGAAAAAGGAGGCATCTCGCAGAATGTATTCAAATCCTCCATTGCTGATCCTGCAAAAATGGAACAGCTTACCAGCTTCAAAGATCATCCTGTACGGCATTTGTCGAAGGCGGCAGATAACACGCTTTGCTTTACATACAATGGGGAGATCTATACTTTGAAACCCGGCGGCAGGGCGCAGAAAGTGGCAGTGAATATTTTCAATGATGGCCGCGAAGCGGTAGAAAAAGTGCAACGTGTGAATGGGAATGTTACGGAATTTGCCGTGAGCCCGAATGGAAAAGAGATCGCATTCGTAACGAGGGGAGAAGTATTTGTGACCAGCGTGGAAGGTTCACAGACCAAGCGAATCACCAATACGCCTGAGCAGGAAAGAATGGTGCAGTGGGCGCCGGATGGAAGGAGCCTGATCTATGCAGCCGAGCGGAATGATAACTGGGATATCTATACGATTTCCATTACGCGTAAAGAAGAACCTTACTTTTTTGCATCTACTGTATTGAAAGAAGAGCCGCTGATAGCTACCAATGCGGAAGAGTTCCTGCCAAAATATTCTCCTGACGGAAAGGAAGTGGCATACTGGGAAAATAGAAATGTACTCAGGGTGTACAATATCGCTTCCAAAAAATCACGCACGCTCATTCCGCAGGGGCGCAATTACAGTTATGCCGATGGCGATATCAATTTCAACTGGAGCCCTGATGGCAAATATTTGCTGGCATCGGACCAATACTTTGGATTTGACGGAGGCCGCGCGGGCATGGTGAAAGCCGATGGTACAGGTTCCATCCTGCATCCCGTGATGAGTGGTTTTGGCGAAGCCCGTCCCAAATGGGCGATGAATGGAAAGGCCATCACCTGGGCCAATAATAAGGAAGGCCGGAGATCGCTCGCATTCCAGGGAGCAAGGGAGATGGATGTATATGCGCTTTTCTTTGACCAGGAAGCATTTGACCGTTTCCAATTGAGCAAAGAAGATTTCGATCTGTTGAAAGAGAAGGAAGAGCGTGCACAGAAAAGCAAGCCTGCCGCTGATTCCGCTGCAAAGAAAGCAGGCGAGAAAAGGGATTCCGCTATCAAAACCTGGAGCCCTGATCTCACCGATCTCGAAAGCAGGAAGCTGAAACTTACAACCGGAAGCGCTACCATCAGCGATTATGCGTTATCGCCAGATGGCAGCAAATTATACTATCTGGCGGCGGTTGAAAAAGGTTACGATCTCTGGCTGACTGAGCCACGTACCCGGCAAACACGCCTCATAGCGAAGCTGGGCAGCAGTGGAAGCGGTATTGAAATGAGCAAAGATGGTAAGAACCTCTTCGTGAACAATCGTGGCAGCATCATGAAAGTGGATGAAATGGGAAAGACCAGTCCGGTTTCCATCAATACGGAAATGATCGTCAACAACGCGGCGGAGCGCGAATACATTTTCAATCACGCCTGGCGCCAGGTGAAAGCGAAATTCTATGATCCGAAGATCCATGGCATCAACTGGGAGAAATACAAAAAGGATTATGCGGTTTTCCTGCCACATATCTCCAATAACTATGACTTCCAGGAATTGCTGAGCGAGCTGCTGGGAGAACTGAATGGTTCACATACCGGCGGAAGGTACAACCCTCAGTTCCCTAATGGTGATAACACAGCGAGTATCGGCGCTTTCTTTGACGAAACTTATACCGGTAATGGTATGAAGGTGACCGAGATCATCAGGGGCGGACCTTTATTCAAAGCGGCAAGCAAGATCCGTCCGGGACATATCATCGAAAAAGTAGACGGAACGGCTATCACTGCTCAGAACAACTGGGATGTATTATTGAACAGAAAAGATGACCAGGATATACTGATTAGTATTTTCGATCCTGTCAAAGGCGCGCGCTGGGAAGAAACAGTAAAACCGATCTCAGGTAATGAGGAAGGTCCCCTGCTTTACAAACGCTGGGTGAAAATGATGAGTGATATGGTAGATAGTCTCAGCGGCGGCAAACTTGGTTACGTGCATGTTCAGGGTATGAATGATGGAAGCTACCGTACAGTAGTAGACGAAGTAATGGGCAAGCATCGTCAGAAAGAAGGGCTGGTGGTAGACACCCGCTTCAATGGCGGTGGCTGGCTGCACAATGATCTCAATACATTCCTCAGCGGTAAAGCCTATTTCACTTTTGCCCCGCAAAGCAACAGGCTTCCGGTAACTGAACCGATAGACCGCTGGAGCAAGCCCAGCATCGTACTGATGAGTGAAGGCAATTATAGCGATGCACATTTGTTCCCTTATTCATACAAGAATAATGGAATCGGTAAGCTGGTGGGAATGCCTGTGCCGGGAACGGGAACAGCCGTATGGTGGGAAACACAGATAGATCCCACGATCGTATTTGGCATCCCGATGATAGCAGTGATCGGAAAAGAGAACCGCCCGGTTGAGAACCTGCAACTGGAGCCGGATATAAAAGTGGAATTGGACTATGAGTCATTCCTTTCCGGTAAGGATCCGCAGTTGGAAGCAGCTGTGAAGGAGTTGATGAAAAAGTAGAATAGCAAAAAAAGAATTGTTCAGGCCTTTAGGAATACCCTGAAGGCCTTTTTTTATCTGATCAGGCAGTCAGTTCTATCAGGTTGCCTTCGGGGTCCAATACTACAGCTTCATAGTAGCCATCGCCGGTGGTGCGGGGATGGCCCACAATCCTGTGGCCATCTGATCTCAGGGCACTGACCAACTGGTCTACCCTGGATTCACTGCCAGTACTGATAGCCATATGCACGATGCCTTCCTTTTGCGAGAGATGATCGTGCTGTCTCTCTGCGATATCAGGGCGGTGCATGAGCTCCAGTCTCGAACCGCTTTCGAAGCTGAGGAAGTACGACTGGAAATGTGTGAGCGGGTTATGGTATTTGTGATTGGACCTGGCTCCGAAATACTGCTCGTAGAATGATTTCATCAGTTCCAGGTTCCCTACCCAAATGGCCAGATGTTCTATTTTCATTTTTTCATTTTTTGATCAGATAATCTGCAGGTCTGCATGATGGAACTCGTGCATGTCCTTATGATCGCTGGGCAGATCAGTGATGATGGTGTCCAGCACATTCAGTTCGCAAACCTTGAATGGTTCTTTGCGGAATAATCTTTCGTGATTGGCGAGGGCCAGTACAGAGCCAGATGCTGCTATCATGGCGCGTTTCACATCAACGTCCTGCTGTCCGTCTCCCGATACGCCAGCCACAGGATCTACCGCGCAGGTGCCCATCAGGAAGAGGTCGGCAATATATTCTCCTGCCTGTTTGCAGGTGGCAAGGCCATAAGTGGTGGCGCCGGCATAATTGTACTGGCCTCCTAGTATGATCAGTTCAATATTTTTATGTTCAGCCATCACCGGCACCAGGGCCTGGTTATTGGTGATGATCCTTGCGGAAAGATCGGCTGGCATCAGCGATGCGATGGCCAGGTTGGTGGTTCCGCCATCCATGAAAATGGTTTGTCCATTTTTTATGAACTGCTGCGCTTTCAGGGCGATCACTTCTTTTTCTTTTTTCAGGTAATGACTGCGGTCCTGGAAGGTGAGCGGATTTCTCGCGCGCAGCATGGCGCCGCCGCGCACCTTGGAGAGCAGTCCATTCTTGTGCAGTATTTCAATATCCCTCCTGATAGTGTCTTCCGAAACATCCAGCTTTCCGGCAATCCATTCATACGTGAGTTGTTTCTTTTTCTTGAGTTCGTTCAGGATAAAATCGAAACGGTTTTCTTTCAGCATAGCGGATCGTTTACTTTTTGAAGGCACAGGCAATGGTGGTGCTGGGCATGAACAGGGCAGTTAGGCCGAATTCAATGCTCAGCAAAAAATGATGTTCGATGAATCCCGGCAGGGCCTGCCAGTGTACAAGCCTATGAAGTTCCCCTTCCATTCAGTTGAAATATGATTTGCAAAAATATGCAAATTTGCTAAATATTGCAAATGGTGGAACGTCCGGCCTGTTAATTCTCTGTTACTACTGCCTGATCAGTTCCAGGATCTTTTCATTTTCAATGATCAGCATTCCCTGGCGATCGCTGGTAATGCCTTCCTGTAATTTATAGGTGTAGGTGGGAATATTACCCTGCATCACGGTAGGCATATAACGGAAACGGATGTCTGCTATTTGTTCCTTCAATGCATGGCCGGCTTCAATGATATGTGTGGAGATGATAAAGCAGCAGTTCCTGTGCCTGGAGAAAGCTGCTGTGATGCTGAGTGTGGCTTCATATGCATCTTTCACATTGGTGCCTTTGAAAAGTTCGTCAAAAATGATCAGGAGGTTTTTCCCGGAATCTACAGCGGTGGCCACTGTTTTTACACGCAGCACTTCGGCGTAAAAATGACTGTAGCCATGTTCCAGGTCGTCGGGCACATTGATGGAGGAATAAATGCCGTCTTTGACGGAGCATCGCATGGAACTGGCAGCTACCGGAAATCCCATATGCGCCAGGTAAATGGCTACGCCAAAGGATTTCATGAAAGTGGATTTACCAGCCATATTGGCGCCGGTAAGAAAAATAAGATTATGACCGGCAGAAAAGCTTGTATCATTACTGACCGCTTTTGACAGCCCGGGATGATAAAGCCCTTCGATATCGATCACCTGCTCTCCGGCCGTCCTTGCTTCCGGATAGCAGAACCCCCTGGTAACAGCTACACCAGACACTGCAATGTTTACATCGAGCCAATAAATGATCTGCATCATTGCATTTGTTTCCTGTTGCATTTTTTCACGAAGACAATGATTATACCTGATCAGTTTGGAAAGCGGGATGGTGGTGGTGGTATCCACTTTAGCCAACCATTGCATTTCCTGTTGGTGAAAGTACTGCTGCAGGGTACTTAATGAGTCGGCAACGGGGTGGTCAGCAGGTGCAACAAGCGGCATTACCCATTTTCGGATAGCCTGCAGCGTGGTGATGGTTTTGCGGCATCCTGCTATGAGCTGCGCATATTCTTCGCTACCGGTGAGCTGACTGCGGACTTTTTTCAGGACGGTATTCCAGCCGGTTTCAGCCAGGTTGCCGGCTTCAGCACTCAGATAGTTTTCCATTATTTCAAAATCCGCCGCAGAGAATGGAAGTTGTAAACCCTGCTTTCCGAAATATTGAAAACAACTCACCCGATCGTTGATCTTCGCAGCATCGGTCAAAGGTTTCCTGAACATTTCTTCCAGTAATTGCCTGCCGCCGCCGGTGATGGTGTGATCAAACAGCCTGTAAATGGAATTGTTCTTGTGCCTGCCGAGTAAATTCAGGTCTTCCAGTGTCTGTTTATCTGCAATAAAACTCATGATGCTGCTGTTTTTGTAAACCTGTTATTGATGATGTCCAGGATGCCTTCATTGTTGATGATGATCATGCCATGTCTGTCTGCTGTTACGCCTTCGGCCAGTGTGTAAGTGTATATGGGTTTGCCATCCTTCATGGTGGTGGGCAGGTAGGCGAAATGGATATTGCTGCAGCGTTCTCTCAATACATCGCCAGCTTCTACAATATGGGTAGAGACGATGAACATGCAGTTCTTCTTTTGTGCAAATGCTTCTGTGATGGCGATGGTGGCTTCGTAAGCATCTTTTACATTGGTGCCGCGGAACAGTTCATCGAAAATGATGAAGAGGTTTTTGGCAACGCTTAATTCCTGCGCCACTTTTTTTACCCTTAATACTTCAGCATAAAAATGGCTGCTGCCACTGGCCAGGTTATCGGAGAGATTGATGGTGGTATAGATGCCATCCCTGACGGAGAACGACATCTTTTTTGCCGGTACCGGAAATCCCATATGAGCCAGGAACATTGCGATGCCAAGCGATTTCATGAAAGTGGATTTGCCGGCCATATTGGCGCCCGTCAGGAAAATGATATTGCTGCCGGGCGTAATGCTCAGCGTATTGGGTACGGCATTTTTCACCAGCGGATGGTATACTCCTTCCAGTTGTACAGTATGCAGGTCCCTGTTCAATGCTTCCGGAAAAACAAAACCATGTTTTTCTGCAATCCTGCCCACAGAGATGAAAACATCCAGGTGGTAAATATGATAAAGGATGCGCAGCAGGCTGTTCCGGTTCCTGAAGCGCAGCAGATCATCGTATTTTGCAGTACTGGCGTAATTCAGTTTGCTTTCTGGTTTTTCATTCATGAAAACCCGCAGTTCGCTGCCTGCAAGCAATTCAGACAACTCCTCCATCGTGGCCGCCCAGGGAGTGATGCCGGCTTCGATAGACGGTTGCTGCAGGAAGCCATGCAGGGTGTGCAGGATGCGAAGGAAGGCTCCAACGCCGTTGTGAATGATCCTGTAATGATGATCTTCGGCCAGCAGTTGTTTTAATTTTCCACCGAGATTGTCTTTGTCCCGTGAAAGCCTGGTCCTTTCATCGGTCATTTCCAGGTACAGTTCTGCACTGTCCAGCCAGGCATTGTTGAAGGGGAAGGCGGTTTGCTTCCTGCTGAAGAACTGGATCGTCTTACTTCGGTTATTGATCAACGTTTCCTCAGCGAGGGGGTGCAGGAACATTTGTTCCAGTATTCCTGCACCGCCGCGTGTATGGGTGTTGTTGAAGATGGTGTAAATGGAGTCCCTTCCGGGTTTTCCCACCATGTTCAGGTCTTCCAGTGTTTGTTTATCTGTATTGAAATGCATTGTCCACTATTTTCTTTTTCTTCTGATCAGCAACAGGGCGCCGAAGGCGAGCAGGATAGCGGGCGCCACCCAAACAAAGATGAGGCTGATGAATTTGGCTTTTGATTTAGTGGGTATTATACTGGTATCTTCTGCAGGTGGCCTTGAGCTGTCTATAGGAAATTCATTATAGCTCAGCCAGCTGAAGAGGCCAGTATTGAAAACGAAATTAGCGGCCCTCAGGTTGAAGCGCTGCAGTTCAGCATTGCTCATGAAATCGGCATCGCCGGTAACGATGATGCGCTGCTGTTTTCCCTTGATATCACGGGTAAGGCCAAGCGCTGTTGGGAATGCCTTTTTGATATCGCCTTTTTCAGGAGTAAATATCACTTCTGCGGAATCGCTTACCAGTTTCTCTTTTTTCAGCCATGACCTTTTAGCGTCGGATACCAGTAATGGTTTGATGGTAAAGGAACCTGAATCGGAATACGAGAGCGCGGTAGCGCCGGGCATGGTGGCCCTGGCGCTGTCGTGATGGCTATGCGCCAGCGGTGGGAAGAAACCGGCTACTGTTTCTGTCAGGAAAGGCGTGAGCAGTTCCGGTTGCATTTCCCTGGAAGGCTGCACCAGGATGCCATCCAGCAATTGTACGTTCAGGTAAGCCAACAGGGGATTGAGTATGGATTGTTTGCCAGGCTCACCGGCAATGAGCATATTGCCGCCATCGTCTATGAACTTTTTCAGTTTGGTCATTTCCGTTTCGGTAAGGGCTGTTTTGGGATCGGCCAGCACCAGTGCGGAAATACCATCAGGGATTTCCTGTGTGGCCAGCGAGATGGTGTCTACATCGAAGCCCTGGTTGATGAATGACTGACGATATGTTTTCAGATTGGTCAATACTTTGTATTCACGGTCGCCCACTTTGTTGATATCCCTTTCAAGATTGCCGGTAGTGAAAACGATCTTCGGCATTTTCGCCTGCAAGAGGCGTTTGAATGCTGCGGATATTTCAGTTTCACTGGGCCAGACATGCATATCGTTGAAAACACGCAGGAAGGTGGTCCTGTTGCCATATTTCAATTGCATCACATAGCGGTTGAGCTCAGGTTTCAGGTTGATGATCTTCCTGATCTCTGAAGGGGATTTGAAATAGGAGAGCGACAGATCGCGGCTTTCAGCAACGCGTTTGGCGATTTCTTCGATGGGCTTGTTGCCGTAAATCCGTTCAAAATTGGTAATCTCCAAAGCTGTATCATAGTACTGAACCGTATTCAGTTTGATATTGTGCTTAAATCGCATAAAGGGCTCCCATCTTGCCAGGTTGTCATTGAAGGATTCCGGTTGTCCATAACTGTAATACCTGTCGAGCAAGTTATTATAGGCGGTCACTTCCAGCGGCGTATCGCCCAGTTCTTTGATGATCCTTTGTGTATTGGGGGTAAGCGTATTGGCTTTGTGCGCGGAGGCATCGTAGTAGCCTACCAGTGAAGGAATGGAACTGATATAACCGATGGTGAGTGCGATCACCAGTACGGATGCATATCTTCCCCATCTTACCATGCGTGGCCTGGATTCGATATCGGCCCTCATTTTATAGATGCTGAAGCCAAGGAACATATATATGATCACGAGAAAATAGATTGTGTCCCTGGTGGTAATGAGGCCATGAAGCATTTTACCTGCCCTGCCTGAAATAGAAAGGAAATAAGTGAGGTTCCTTACAAACTCAACACCCTGCCAGAGATTACCGATATAGTTCAGGACCCCGAACATCACAAAGGTGCAGATAGCGGCAACAATCTGGTAATTGGTCAGGCTGCTCATGAAGAGGCCGATGGCGGAATAGGCGCAGAGCAAGAGGAAGCAGCCAAACATGGCGCTCAATAATTTTCCGGTATCGGGTTTCACAATATGGAATTGTGCAGCCACTACAAAGCAGCCGATAATGGCCACCAGGAGCAGGCTGTAGATCACCATCGATAAAAACTTTCCCATCACGATCTCCCTGATCTTCACGGGAGAGGAGTGTAATAGTTTGATGGTGCCGCTGGCAGTTTCACGACTGATCAATCCCATGGTGAGCAGGGGCATATAGAGATAGATGCTTTGCATAACGCTGCCGAACAAACTATTTCTTCCAAGAAAGATAAAATCGGTCATGCTTATCCGTAAGAGATTGCCGGCGTCCTGTTCCCTTGCGAGACTGGTGAGTACGTTGGTATAAGTGATGGAGCACTGGACCAGGAAAATGATCATGAGGAACCAGGCGATCGGGGAATAAAATAGGGTACGGAGTTCCGTTTTGGCCACTCTGAGTATTGTTGCCATGGAGATCATTGTTTGGTGGTTTGGTTGGATAATTGTTTGAATATTTCGTCGAGCGCGCTTTTGTCGAGATTGATCTCTTTGAGGCGCCATCCTTTTTCTACACTGGCTATTACCATTCTTTCAGCAATATCCTGGTCGCCATTGAAGAATACGCGTACCTGTCTTTCGGTCAGGAATTCCACTTTGTTAACACCTTCTACCTGTTGTAATTCGGAGACCGATGGCGGGTTGGAGAAATGGATGAGCATGCTGTGCGGTTCCACATAATTGTTGAAGGCATCCATGGTGTCTGCGAAGACGATCCTTCCGTTTTCGATCATCCTGATCTCTTTGCAGAGTATCTGTATTTCGGATAGGATATGTGAGGAAAAGATAACGGCGCGGTCCCTGGCAATTTCTTTGATGAGGGCGCGTACTTCGATGATCTGGTTGGGATCGAGGCCATTGGTGGGTTCATCCAGCACCACCAGCCTGGGACGGTGTACAATGGCCTGTGCAATGCCTACACGCTGGCGGTAACCACCGGAAAGATTGCGCAACAATCTGTTGCTGAAATGCGCAATGCCACATCTTTCCTTCACCTCTTCTATCGATGCTTTCTTAATGTCCTTCGCAATATGACGAAGGCCTGCACAATACCAGAGGTATTCATCCACTGTGAGGTCCATATACAGTGGCGGGTTCTGCGGTAAAAATCCGATCTCCTTCTTGGCGAGCTCCGGCTGGAGTTTCATGTTGATACCGTTGATATAAACATTGCCTTCGGTCTGGTTCAATGCTCCGCACAGGATATTCATGGTGGTTGATTTGCCGGCGCCATTGGAGCCGAGCAATCCCACGATGCCTGTATGACCGATCTCGATGTTGATATCACGGATCGCCCAGTTGGTGCTGTAGCGGTGGCTCAGCTTTTCAATCTTCACAATTGTTTTTTCCATGATTCTAGTTTTTGTTTTTCGGAGAGTGACAGTCGCTCGCCTCCCTGCGAGTGACTTTTGTTTTGTCGCCTCTGGCCACATGGTACCCGCCGGAGGCGGGCAAATAGTGGTCACTCGCGGGGACGCGAGCGACTGGTCCCCGAGAAAATAGTACAGCCCTTGCGGCGCTGTTGCTGGTGATGATTAAGGATTTTGTTTCATTTCCGGATTCTGTGTCAACAGCAGGTTGGCCAGCGGAAACACATATTCATTACTGTTAGGCGCCAGTGTATAGGTGGTATTGTTGAAAACCCTGGTAATGGTCTGTGCAAACATAGCGTCCTGGCTGAGGCGGCGCTGATCGAACCAGCGCAGGCCTGATCCGAAGAATTCGCGGCGTCTTTCATCGATCACCATTTGCAGTGCTTCTGTAGCCGTGGCTGCGCTGAGGTCTGCATAGTCGGCAGGCCTGAAGCGTTTTTTGCGGAGGGTATTCAGCATGTCAACTGCTTCATCTTTCTGACCGGCGCGGGCGAGGCATTCTGCCTTGATCAGCCAGGTGTCGTTCACAGACAGGCCGGTGGCGGGTTTATCGTTCGAATACCTGTCTCTGGACCAATAGCCGGGCCCTGTGAAAACAGGATAGAAATTACTGCCTGGTCTTGTGAAGATCTCGTAGCGAAGATCATTTGTGTTCAGCAGGTTCAGCAATGAATTGCTGAGCTGGTACGCTCCATACATCTGCCTGGGTACTTTACGGAGGATCACTTGTTTGTCTGCATATTGTCCCGGGAAAGTGTAACCGCTTCCGGTAACTGAAAGATTATAATCATAGAGATCGTTCCGGATATCCAATGTGCTGTCTGCGAATTGTGCAGCCCTGGTAAAGTCGCGCAGGTTCAGGTAATACTTGCTGAGCAGTGCATATGCAGCGGCCTTACTGGGTTTGAAAGAGGTTTCCTGTACAGGGGGCAACAGTGGAATGGACTGGCGGATATCGCTGTATATCTGTTCGTACACGGCTTTCACGCTGGGCCTGGTGAGGTCTGTAAATAGAACGGGTTTCAGCATGATGGGTACGCCCATATCGGTAGCGGCGGTAGCTTCATCGTATTGTTTGCTGTACATGTTCACGAGGTTGAAATAAGCAAATGCCCTGTGCATGAGCGCTTCACCTAGCAGGGTGTTCTTCAGGATGATATCTCCTCCCTTACTGTCGTTCACACTATTGATCACCACGTTGTATACATAGATCTGTGCGTAAAGCGAATTCCAGTCGTTATCCGTTTGCTGGTCTATGTAGAATGGTTTTTTCCAGATATACATGGCCTGCTGAATGGTGCTGTTCTTCAGGTTGTTCTGGATATCCGGAGAAGTGAATTCCACATCATCGCAGCTGAGGAGCGGCGCCAGTCCGTAACTCACTTCCTGTTGGTCGTGGTTATTCAGTAAAAGCCTGTAGTCTGAGGTATACACCAGTACGCGTTGTCCCTGGATAGGCACATCTTCCACATATTTCCGGCAGGAAGCCAGGAGGCTGATCAGCAAGAGGGTGAGGATGCTATATTTATATGATCGCATTTTTTTTCGATTGAGCGTTAGTTAAAATGTCAGTGCCACTCTGAATGAATAGGAGGTGAGCAGGGGCAGCTGGTAGTTGTTGCCAGTGGTGTAGATATAATCCGGATCGATCTTCTCTTTATTGGCGGCCCAGATCATACCCAGGTTGCGGGCTACAGCTGAAAGCGTAAGGCTTCTGGCGCCTGCTTTTTCCAGGATCTTACCAGGGACTGAATAAGAGAGCATGATCTGCTGCAATCTGATATTGCTGCGGCTTCTTACGAGAAAATCGCTTTCAGTATAACGGCCCAGGTTCTGGAACCAGTTGGTGCCTGCGCCAAATTCAAGACCGGGAACATTGGTGAATGCTTCATCACCGGGTTTACGCCAGCGCTCTGCCACATCACCACTGCGTCCAACATAGGTATTGTTGGTGTAGCCGGTGGAAACGATGGATGGTTTACGGAATACACCGCCGAATGTATACAGGAACTGGAAGTTCAGTTCAAGTCCTTTGTAGTTGATGCTGTTGGAGAAGTTACCAAACCAGGGTGATGTTGTACGGCCGGAATAAGTCCTGATATTTTCGAAGGGGTACTCGTTTACGGTGTACACTTTGTCCTTGTCCTTCGGATCTCGGATCAGTGATTGACCTGTATTATCCAGGCCTGCCCAGATATAGGAGAACATATAGTCTGAAGGATATCCATTGTACAGGTTCTCGGTGGAGAAACTGGTGGTAGGTTTATCGAAACGGGCGTCTTTAACAACGTTGGTATTATAGCTCAGGTTCACTGTGCTGGTCCATTTGAAATCTTTGGTGAGTAAAGGCACCACATTGATTCCGATATCGAAACCTTTACCATCGAGGTTGGCGGTGTTGAACAGGGTTTGTGTAAATCCATAAGTGCCATTGATAGGTAGTTGCCAGATGATATCGGTGGTCTTCTTCCTGTAATATTCAACGGTTCCGTATAAACGATTTTTGAACAGGGAGAAATCGATACCATAGTTGATCATCCTTGTTTTTTCCCAGGCGAGGTTGTCTACCGCGGGAGTGGCGATATGGGCATAAGGATAGTTGGTAAGGTAATGGGAGCCGAGGAGGCTGATGGTGGTAACGGGAGCATAACCCTGTGGAGCATTGCCACTGAATCCGAAGGTAAAGCGGGCCGAAAGCCTGTCGAACCATTTCGCATTCCTGAGGAAGTCTTCATTACCCACATCCCATTTAAGGCCGGCGGACCATAATGGAATGGCTCTTTTACGGCGTTCTACACCCAGCAGGTTGTAGTCGTCGAAACGGGCGCTACCGGAAACGGTATATTTATTATCGAAAGTATAAGAGCCGTTGGTGTAATAAGACAATGCCCTGGTAGTGAATTCTACAACAGGTCTGGAAGTGGCGCCAATGGTTTGGTTGCTGCCATTGATGTCTTTGTATTGCACGGTAGGATTTACAGTTCTGAAGGCGTTGATTGATTTATCATACCCGTAACGGAGTTCACCACTTGATTTTGTGAAGTTCTCGCGGATCTCGGAGCCCACCAGGAAGTTTAGCTGATGTTTGCCGTTCCAGTTCTTATTAACGTTGAGCTGTCCACGAAGATTATAGCTTCTGCCAAGGCTATTATCGAGGCTGAGCCTTCCTCCAGGCGGAACGCCATATACCACTACGCCGGAACTGTTTATGCTGGTTGCTTTGTTTACGAGCATCCTTGCTTCATAGCTGTCTGGTTCCCAGTATTCCTCCCTGTCTGAGAAATTACGTCCCAAATTTCCCGAAACAACGGCATTGAGCCATGGTGTAATCTTACCGGTTACGGAAGTGTTGAGTGTGATGGTATTGCTGTTGGTGATATTGTTGGAGTAATTCAGTTCCTCGATGGGGGAATAGGAGAAGGGGAGGTATCCTTTTTGCTCCAGTGTTCTGCTCATGAAAGGCGTAAGGAGAACATCGTAATGGATAGGGTTTCCCTGATCGTCCACCAGTCTGTCGTAAGGTCTCATGCCACCTGCAAAGATGCTCATGGACCTTACAGCAGCGTTGTTGACCTTATCCCTGGTATTACCGAAAGAGATATCGGTGCTGATGGTGATGCGGTTGTCGAGCAGGGAGGTGTTGGCGCCTGCTCTCAGGGAGTAGCCACGGTTTACGTTGCTTTTATACACGCGTTGGTCCGAGTAGAAATAACCTGAGAGAAAATAGGAGCTGTTGAGTCCGCCTCCGGATAATGAGAGATTGTATTGCTGAGTGGCAGGGCGTTGCAGCATATACTTCGCCAGGTCTTTGCTGTTATCGTAGGAGCCGAGTTCAGCCAGTTGCTGGTTCATTTGTTCTTCGGTGATCTCGCCGCGTCTTTTTTTCCAGATGATCGCTTGTGCCTGACTGTTATTCTCCGGGAGAAAACCACTGGTAGTAAGGGTAGGGTCATTGAGTCTTCCTTTTTCTATCAGTTCTTTTTCAAGGGCAATATAATCGGGCATGCTCATCATCTTTCCATAATTGGTAGTTGGCTTGCTGCTGGTGCCGATTGTGGTGGAGAAGCTGAGAGAGGGGCGCTGGTTGCGTGACCCTTTTTTGGTGACGATCACCACAACGCCATTGGCAGCCTGGATACCCCAGATGGAGGCAGCGGCAGCGTCTTTCAGGAAAGTGATCTGCTCGATGTCATCAGGATTCAGGAAATCGAGTGCGCCATTGGAAATAGACATCTGTGAGGGAAACCCATCTATTACCAGCAGCGGATCGGTGCTCACTTTGGTAGTGGTGGTATACTGGCTTTTGATAGTGGAGAGACCACGGATCTGCATGGCGCCGTTGCGGCTTTTGCCGGCGGTGGTTTTAGTGGATATATCCACACCGGGCACCATGCCCTGCAATCTTTCCAGGATGCTTACTACAGGGACCTGCGCCAGTTGTTTGCTGGTTACCACGCTGAAAGAACCGGTAGCCCTTTCGCGGGGGAGCGACTGGTAGCCGGTATTTACGGATACTTCCACTTCGCCGAGGTCTTTTATTTCCTGTTGCAATGTAATGCTGAGGTTGTTTTTTCCATTGAGTTTTATCTCCCTGGTCTGGTAGGAAACATTGCTGATGGTGAGTACGCCATTGGAAGGAACATTCTGTAGCAGGAAGGAACCCTGCTGGTCTGTTACGGTCATCAGCTTTGTATTACGTACAGCAACAGTGGCTCCCTGCAATGGCAGGCCTGACGCGTCCTGCACGGCGCCTTTCAATTCAGGAATGATGGTACTGTCGCCCAGCAACACGATCCTGGTGGATGTACTTTTTCTGGGTGACAGGAAAATCGTTTTGCTGTCGATCGAAAAAGTCAGCGGCTGAGTGCGGAACAGCTCCGTAAGCACTTCGGAGAGTGGGGCATTCTTAACGTTCACGGTAACCGGAACGGAGATCTCGAATAATCGTTCGTTGCCGAAAACAACGAATCCTGTTTGCTGATAGATCTGGTCGAACACTTTTTTCAGGGGAATATCACGTCCCTGGAGCGTAACGGTCTGTGATGCAGTCTTAGCAGAAACATGCAACATGATAGCGAACAGGAAAAAAGTAGTCATTCTCATAATGCGCAAAATTTTCGGGGGGAGGGGCAATAAAGCCCCCCATCGTTCAATCAGAGCGATTTTTTGCATAGTTTTGTTACTGTTTTGGTTAATATGAATTTTGTTACTACGGAATTGAAGATTAGCCAAACTATATCCGGAAGCGCTCCTACTGCTTCCGGTTTTTTAATGCTAATCTTACAGCGTTTGATCTATAGGCAGAATTTTTTGTCGTTATCCTTTTTAGCTTTTTATTTTCTGTTTGTTCAGGGCATCACTACCAGTCGCTTTTCCTGTTCAATCATCATATGCACGCCTGATCCTTCAAATCCTTTGATGAGTCCTGCGAGGCTGATATCCCTGCTGATCTTTCCATAGAATTTCACATCGGGCGCCTTGCCTTTGTAAACGATTTCCACATCATACCACCTGGCTATCTGTTTCATCACCTGTTTCAGTTCCATGCCTTCGAAATTGAACAGCCCGTTTTTCCAGGCCACCACTTTGGCAATATCCGGTTCCTGGATGATGCCGTTTTTTTCAGTCAGTTGCAATTGCTGGCCGGGCATCAGTATTTTGGAAAACTGTTCACCCGAAGCTCCGATATGCCTGCCGGTCACTTTCACTGATCCTTCCAGCAGGGTAGTACTGATGAAATCTTCATTGTCGTAGGAGTTAATGTTGAACTCCGTACCCAGTACTTCCACTTCTGCTTTATCGTTGACCCTTACCCGAAAAGGCATTTTGGGTTTCTTAACCACATCGAAATAGGCTTCGCCGGTGATTTCCACCTGGCGCTGGTTCCCGGTGAATGCTACCGGGTAGCGGATGGAACTGGCCGAATTGATCCATACTTTTGTGCCGTCCGGTAACTGCAGGTGGAATACCCTTCCATTGGGAACAGAGATGGTGTTGTACACCATTTCCCCTGCCGGCTCATTGCCTTGTGCGTAATGCAGTTCTCCGTTGCGGAGTACTGCGTTCATGCCACTCTGAGTGGCTACCAGTCCGTTTTGCATACTGTCCAGCACTACCTGTTGGCCATCGGCCAGAATCAGTACGGCGCCTTTTTTGCCTGGCTCTACATCGATCGTTCGCGTTGGTTTGCTGACCAGGTCAGTTGTTACGGGTTTATCGGCAAACCAGCGATACCCTGCCGTTACTGCCAATATGATCACAGCCGCAGCTGCTGCCCATTTCCATTTTCCGATACTCCTCACTGCCGGTTGGATCTTTTCCGGCTGCCCGCGCTCATGTTTTGAAAGGAAGCGGCCCAGGGCCTCTTCTTCGTTGAACCTCGACAGAGATGATGCTTCTTCCATTACATGCTGCACAGTGAGCTCATCCATTAACGATCGATTGTTTGGATGGCTGTTCATCCAGTTGTTCAGCTCCGCTCTTTCTTCATCCGTCAGTTCAAGCCGGAGTTGCTTTTCTATCAGCATGGCAATCCTCAAGGAATCAGGTGTTGATGCATTCATATGAAATGCGCTTTTTATTAATACGCAGCCGTTGGCGTATCGTACCAAAATGATTTAAAAAAAATATCAGAACCGGGCAATAAGGAGGAATAAGGCGAAGGATTCAGGTGGTATGCGGAGCTTCAGTAGCTGAATGCCCCTGGTTTTCTGGTTCTTGACTGTTTGAATGGAAAGGCCGAGACTTTCGGCTATATCTTCATTCGATTTGCCATCGATATATCCCATGCGTACGATCTTTCCGCATTGTTCGGGCAGGGTTTCGATGGCCCGGTAGATGCTCCTGTACACTTCTGTGCGGATCATGGCCAGATCGGACGCAGATTCCCAGTTATGCTGCAGTTGCTGAAACTGCGCCTGGCGCTCCAGGCTGTTTTCCCGCCTGCGAAGATGGTCTATGCAGGCATTGCGGGTTGTTTTGTACAGAAAATTTTTCAGGTGGGCAAGATCGTCGAATGGTTGTTGCTTCAACCATATTTTCAGGAATACTTCTTCTACGATATCCTCTGCGTGGTCCCGGGCGCCTGTCAGCTTTTCGGCAAAAGCGCATAAGGCTGCGTAATATTCCCTGAACACAAAAGAGAATGCCTCTTTTTCGCCATGGTAAAGCCTTTGCAGGAATTCGTCTTGATCGTATGATGAGGGTGTAAACAACCGGGGCAGAATATATTGTTAGCGCAATACTACCAAAAATTCCAACGATAGTTTGAATTTTATAAATATCCAATTGAATTTGATAAGCATCGGTTAATGTACTTGTACGAGCTTTGCATCATGAATCCGTCTACATCTGTTGCGCCCGGAGAATGGGCCAGAACTATTAAACCGCAAAATTTTGGTATCGCTAATTTCCTCGCATTTGCCTTATTGCCGCTTTCAGGATTTGCCACAGATATTTACCTGCCCTCATTACCGGGAATGGCTGCAGACCTGCAGGTAAGCGCGGTGCAGGTGCAGTTCACTATTACATTATTCCTGGTCAGTTATGGTATAAGCCAGTTGTTCATCGGCAGCTTTCTCGACAGCTATGGCCGGTACAGCAGCGGACTGGTGTCTTTACTGGTGTTCACAATTTCCAGTATCCTGATCGCTATGGCCGATAGTATCTGGATGATCTACGTCATGCGCGTGATACAGGGTGTTACAGTTGGAATAGCAGTGGCAGGCAAACGTGCTTTTTTTGTTGATCTTTATACCGGAAGCAAGCTGAAGAATTATCTTGGCATGTTTTCCATCATCTGGTCAACAGGCCCCATCATTGCCCCTTTTGTGGGAGGCTATTTACAAACTCTGTATGGATGGCGCGCCAATTTCTGGTTCCTTGCTGTGCTGGGCGCTGCATTGGGTATCGCTGAATTTTTCTTCAGCGGAGAAACATTGCCCAAAAGAAATTCTTTCCAGCTTAAAAAAGTATTGAATGTTTACAAGAATATCCTTTCGCATCTTCCTTTCGTATTAGGCGTAACCCTGCTCGGCCTTTCCTATGCAATGGTGATGGTCTGTAATATGACAGCCCCTTTCATCATCGAACATCATCTTCAGTTCGATGCTGTGACCACGGGTTACTGTTCACTCATACTTGGAATTGCCTGGATGGTGGGGGGCTTTATCAGTAAAGCTGTGGTGCATCATGGATTTTTCCGTAAGCTCTTCATCAATATTGGTCTGCAGGCTATCCTGATCATTGCCATGATGGTGGCCTTCCGTTACGTGGACAATATCTATGCACTGGTGGCTTTTGCTTTCGGAGTACATGTGGGAGCGGGGTTCACTTTCAATAATTACATGACTTTCAGTATGACCCGATTCCCGCAAAATGCCGGCGTAGCCAGCGGTCTCACCGGCGGCTTCAACTTTTTACTGGTGTCTGCCTTCAGCTATGGCATCATCAGCGTATTGCCGGCACAGGATGGTAACCACCTGGCAATGAGCTACGGAATTCTTAGTATACTGGTGATCCTGGTGGTAGCGCTGGCAAGAAGACAAACGCCTGTTGTGCATTGATCGCATCCAGAAGGATGTTAAATATGGAAGTAATTTGGATCGATAAGAATTATACTCTACTTTTGCGGTGGACTAAATAAATTGATAGTGAATATCAACCTGTACAATAACAATGGCAAGCGCAACACATCCCTGTGGATGATGCCTTGCTGCATGTATATCACAAGTTGTTGTACCGGTAATGAATAAGCGATATTTAAAAGTTTAGCATACAATCCCCGGTTCAGTCAGACCCGGGGATTTTTTCTTTTGACCAGAATTTATCCAACAATTTGTCAATACAAAAGTCATGACAGTGCCGCAAGGATTACACCAGCAATTGCAACAGGAATATGCTGAGGGATTATCTCCATTAATAGAGCTGGAGCTCACAGGAAATATCTCTTTCGATGAATTGATAGATACTGTTTACAATCAGTTCAGGATCCCTTACAAACTGGTAAAGGCCGATATTGAATACCTGGGCAAAGCCAGTTTTGGAAAATTACTATTGCACCTGAAAGGGACCGTGGTGGACAATGAAAAAGCTGTGCAGTATTTTAATAAGCGAAAAATAAAAAACGCAATTAAAGGATATGCCTGATACCACTGTTCCGTTATTGTTGGCTGGTGGAGAACAGTCTCCCGGAAATGATGTAGGGGCTGATCGAAACAGCCGGGGCAATGAAAGCGGGTCCATTGCAGATCGTTATCAAAGTATTGCTGCTTCCGCCGTGGTGAAAGCTGCCGAAAAAGTATTCAGGGGCGGAGCGATCAGGGGCTGGTAAGTTTTTAGTCTTTCAGTATTTTAAGGTTGGTTTCTTTTGTTTGTGAAATGCTGCCGGAAGGAAACCTGTCTATTGATACAAGAAAGGTTTGTCAGTTAGTTTGGATACCTGGCGTATTCCGGGTGGGAAAAATGTTTCCTTTTCTGCATATTTGCACCTCAACCCATCGCAATTGCCGCCTGGAACCCCATACCATGAGAAGATAGATTTGCCTAAGATTTCCGATGGCGATGAGAAGGCATTCCATGAATTTTACCAGCACTATTCCGGGCTGCTGCGTCCATTCCTCTTAAAATATACAAGGTCTGACACTGAACTGGAAGATATCCTGCAGGAAACTTTCATCAGGGTTTGGGTGAACCGCGACCGTCTGCAGGAGATCGGGAATATAGCCGGATGGATCTACCGGATCGCTTCAAGGGTTTACCTGGACCATGTGGAGCGAGAACTGAAACAGCGTGAACGAAGGGACTCATTTGGAGAAGCATTGCATGGCAGCGGGTTGGTCTCATCCTCCGAGCGTACCCGCCTGCAGGAGATCCACAATTGTATCCACCGTACTTTGAATAACCTGCCTGAACAGAGAAGGAAAGTGTTCCGGCTCAACCGGGAACTGGATATGAAACCCGCACAGATCGCAGCGCATCTCGATATGCCGGTGGGCACCGTGAAGAACCAGTTATCGCTGGCGCTCCGCGAGATCAGGGAAGAGCTGATCGCTTCGGGTTACGGGCCGGTTTCCATTTTTATTCTTTTGTCTTTACTCTCTCTCAAATTTTTTTAAAAAATTCCTGATTTTTTTCGTGACGTTCTTTTCCGGGGCCGGTCTATTTTAGGAAGACGTGTTGAAGCTGTGTCTTTACTAACTACTATTAACTCCAGGTAATGGACCAAAACCGGATCAACTACTTATTAAAACAATTCGCTGAAGGCAATATCACCAGTGATGAAAAAGTAGAACTGGAAATATTGTTGTCAAGCCCCAACAGGGAAGAGCTGGTGGAATATATTACCAGCCTGATGCAACAGGAACGGGCTTCCGGCTTCGTCAGTACCAGCAACTCCAATACCGGTACATTCGGTAAGATCATATCATCAGATAAAACAAACATTACTACCATCGGGCCTGCATCCAGGATTCGCCCACGATTCTGGATCGGGGCCGCAGCAGCAGTTATATTGCTGCTCAGCATAGGTGCCTGGTTCTATCTTTCCCGCAATAAAAAGGACGAGCCGGCCCGCATTGCCGCTACCCGGAAAGCGATTCCTGAAAAGGACCCCGGCCGCAACACGGCCATTCTCACACTGGGTGATAATTCATTCGTTGAACTGGACAGTGCCGGCAATGGTGTGATCTCCACCCAGGGCGGCTCCGTTGTGCAACTCGCTAATGGCGAACTGGCCTACCAGGCGCAGGCAAATGCAGGAACTGTTACGTACAACAAAATAAGCACACCCAAAGGCGGCGAATTCACCGTTACACTGTCAGACGGCACCAAAGTGTGGCTCAATGCCGCTTCATCCATTCGCTTTCCCACTGTATTCTCCGGCAGCAAACGCGAAGTGGAGCTTACAGGTGAAGCGTATATGGAAGTGACGGAAGATAGCAAACATCCCTTTGAAGTAAAGATCAGGGGTGTAAATGTTACCGTACTCGGAACCCAGTTCAATGTCAATGGATATGAAGATGAGGACGAACTGGTCACTACGCTCGTATCCGGGCGTGTGCGCGTATCCGCCACCGGTAGTAACGATCAGCTGCTGCAACCCGGCCAGCACGCCGTATTCAATAACGGGAATGGCCATCTCTTTGTGGAAAAGGCGGATGTGGCGGAGGAAACCGCCTGGAAGAATGGCAAGACCTGGTTCAATGGCGCCAATATCAGGCAGATCATGCGCCAGATCTCAAGATGGTACAATGTTGATGTGGAATACAGGGGGAATGTGGTGAATATGGATTTCACCTGCACTGTATCCCGCAAAGACAAACTCTCCAAACTGCTCAGCCTGCTTGAACTCACCGGGGCTGTAGAATTCACTATGGAAGGCAATACGATCATTGTTCATTGATACATGAGAAAGTCAATTTATAAATGAAAAAGACCAAAAAAAAGTAGAAAAACGATCCGTAAAAAAAGCCGGTAATGTTGACGCATTACCGGCAAGCTGTTGGATCGAACATTCGCTGGTATCACTCAGTAAACGTTAACCAAACATTCCAAAAGTATGACAATTACTGCTTATGGGAGTGGCCCTTTTATGCGTGGGCGGCTTCCGGCCAAAACTCTATTGATCATGAGGCTGATTTTATTGCTGACAATCGTGGCTACTCTCCAGTCCTCAGCCGCCGGCTGGGCTCAGAATGTGACGATCAATCTCAGGAATGCCGAACTGGAAAAGGTTTTCCTCGAAATGCGAAAACAAACCGGATTCCAGTTCGTCTACAACATGCAGATGTTGCAGCATGCCCGCAAAGTGACTGTTTCCGTAACCAATGCCCCACTGGAGCAGGCATTGAAGCTGACGCTCGCCGGACAACCGCTGACCTACACCATCGTTGACAGCAGTGTGGTGATCAAGCCGGTTAAAACACAGCAGCAAGCTGTTGTTCCCCTTTCCGTTTCCCCGGCTTCCGATAATATCAATGTGAGCGGTGTAGTGAGATCCTCCGAAGGCAATCCCATCCAGGGCGTGTCTATCGTGATCAAAGGCACCAACACAGGTACCACCACTGATAAAGACGGGAAGTTCGAAATGAGGGGCGTGAATGAAAAAGCCACCCTCGTTTTCAGCGCCGTGGGATTCACCACCAAAGAAGTGAAACTTACCCCCACTACCACTGTATTGAGTATTGAGCTTAGCCCCGCCGAATCGAAACTGTCTGAAGTAGTGGTGACCGGTTATCAGAATGTTGACCGCAAACTCTTTACCGGCGCTTCTTCCAAAGTGAATGCAAAAGATGCAGAACGGAGCGGTGTTCCGGATGTTTCTCGTATGCTGGAAGGCCAGGTGGCCGGTGTGAGCGTACAGAACGTGTCCGGAACCTTCGGTGCTGCGCCTAAGATCCGCGTCCGCGGCGCCACTTCACTTTCCGGCGAGAACAAGCCACTCTGGGTAGTGGATGGGATCATCCTGGAAGATGTGGTGAATATCTCCAATGAAGCCCTCTCTACCGGTGATGCCAATACGCTGATCGGTTCTTCCGTGGCTGGTATCAACCCGGATGATATCGAATCTTTCACCATCCTTAAAGACGCTGCCGCTACAGCCATGTACGGCGCACGCGCCATGAATGGTGTAATAGTGGTGAACACTAAAAAAGGAAGGAATACCAACGGTAAACCCCAGATCAATTATTCAGGAACATTTACCACTTATCTTAAACCTACTTACGATCAGTTCGATATCATGAATTCGGCCGATCAGCTCTCGGTACTGATGGAGCTGAAAGAGAAAGGATACTACAATCACAGCGCCAGCTCAAGAGGAAAGGATGGTGGCATCTTCTACAAGATGTACAATCTGATGTATGAAGAGGACGAAGTAACAGGAGAGTTCAAACAAAAGAATACAGAGCAGGATATCCTCAATTTCCTGGAAAGATATGCCAAAGCCAATACTGACTGGTTCGATATCCTTTTCCGTAACTCCCTGCTGCAGGAGCATTCTCTCAGCGTTAGTTCAGGTTCTCAGAATTCGCAGACCTATTTCTCCACTTCAATGATGAAGGATAATGGTATGACGCTTGGCGATAATGTAAGTCGTTACACCGCTAAATTCCGTAACAACTTCCGCCTTAATGAGAAGTTCCGTGGAGAAGTACTGGTGAACGGATCCATCAGGGACCAGCGTACACCCGGTACGCTTACCAGGACCTCCGATCCCGTGTATGGTTTGTATTCACGTGATTTTGATATCAACCCTTATTCCTACGCGCTGAACACCAGCCGTCTCATGACTGCGTATGACCAGAACGGTGAGAGGGAATATTTTGTCAGGAATTTTGCTCCATTCAATATTTTAAGTGAGCTCGATAACAATTACCTGACCCTGAAAGGCATTGATCTGCAGGTGCAGATGGGCCTCAAGTATAAAGTGCTGCGTAAACTCGAATACTCCATCGACGGAGCTTTCCGCTATGCAACTAATACGCGTCATCACTACGTGAAAGACAAATCGAATATGGCCGAGTCTTTCCGTGCGGATTACGATGCTACCATTTCAAAGGACAATACCAACCTCTACACAGATCCGGATGATCTCAATTCTTTACCACAGGTAGTATTGCCGGAAGGTGGATTCTTCAATACCACAGTTGATAACCTGAAGAATTTTTATTTCAGGCAGAACCTGGAATATGATAATACTTTCCGTGATGATCATCGCCTCAATGTTTTTGGTTCGATGGAAGTGCGCAGTACGGACCGTCAGAATTCAAACTATGAAGGTATCGGTTATCAATACGAAAGCGGCGGTCTCGTAAATCCGAATTACCGCTACTTCAAAAAAATGATCGAAGGTGGTGATCCCTATTTCGGAATGTATACAACCAGTGACCGCTTTGCGGCCTTCATGGGCCGTGCGGCATATGCCTATAAAGATAAATACAGCGTTAACGGAACTTTCCGTTACGATGGTTCCAATAAAATGGGAAAATCGAGAGTGGCCAGATGGCTGCCCACCTGGAATATTTCAGGCGCCTGGCATATCGATAATGAGCCATTCTTCAATCATCGCGTCAGCAGGATCCTTTCCGGCGCCACTATCCGTGGTACTTATGGTATGACGGCTAGCATCGGCAGCGCCAGCAACTCCGCAGCCGTTTTCTACAACCAGGTGGCACGCCGCCCATATGAAACTGAAAAAGAATCAGGCATCTATATCAGCGGTCTCGAAAACTCCGGCCTGACCTGGGAAAAAATGTACGAACTCAATATCGGTACCGACTTCTCTCTTTTCAATAAAGTGGATTTTACCATCGACTGGTACAAACGTAATTCTTTCGACCTGATCGGTAGCCTCAACACTTCCGGTATTGGCGGACAGTTCACAAAAACTGCCAACTATGCGGATATGAAAGCACATGGTTTTGAATTCACCGTAGCCGGTAATCCAGTAAATATCAAGGGCGGTTTTCGCTGGAGAACGCAATTCAATTTCGCCGTGAACAAAAATGAGATCACCAACCTGGAGATCAATCCCAATATCTGGACCAATGTACGCGCGGAAGGCGGTATGAGAATGGGCAATTCACAACGCGGACTGTATTCCATTCCTTTTGCAGGACTGGACCCCACTTATGGATATCCTGTTTTCTATACAGCCGATGGAAAAGGCACAACCACTTATGTGCGTCTCCAGGATGAAGACCAGAACTACACAGTGTACCATGGTCCAACAGATCCCACTCTTACCGGCGGTTTCTATAATCATTTTTCATACAAAGGATTTTCGATCTCAACACTCATCACTTTTGCTGCCGGCAACTATGTAAGGCTGCAACCCGCATTTGCTTCAAGGTACTCCGATATGTATACGATGAGTAACAGGATGTACGACAGGTGGCTGGTTTCAGGAGATGAGAAACGAACCAATATTCCATCCCTGATTGGTGTGTACCATGTGGACAATGCTGTTCAGAATGGCGGTTCCGTTGTATCCGGACAATATCCTTATAACGCGTACAACTATTCTACCGAATCAGTAGCGAAGGGTGATTTCATCCGTCTGAAAAGGGTTTCCGTGGATTACGAGATCCCCGCCAAACTGTTGCAGCGCCTGAAACTGAGAAGCATGCAGATCTCGCTGGTGGGCAACAATATTGCGCTCCTGTATTCAGATAAAAACCTATATGGCGCAGATCCCGAGTTTTTCAACAACGGTGGTGTGGCCATGCCGATCCCTAAACAATACACGCTGGCTGTGAAGCTGGGAATTTAATGGTGAATCGAAAACAGACAGCAAACAATTAAACTGACTTATTGATGAAAAGGAATATAATCTTAGGAACACTGTTATCATGCGGGGCCTTGTTTTCCTCCTGTAACAAATACCTGGATGAGAACCCCGATAACAGGGCAGAAATAAATACGGTGGAAAAAGTAGCCGGACTGCTGGTCTCAGCCTATCCCGGAAGACATTACCTGTTCAATGAATCTGCTTCCGATAATTCGGAAGACAGAACAGCGGCATTGTCGTCCAACCAGAACCAGCCGATGGTTGATCTCTATTTCTGGCTCGATCCTTCAGGGTCGGGTAACAGCACGCCGGCAGAATACTGGAACGCCTGTTATTCAGCTATCGCTTCGGCTAACCATGCCCTGCAGGCCATCGAAGAACATAATATGGGTACGAAGGCTGACGTGTACAAAGGAGAAGCACTTGTTGCGCGCGCTTATGCTCATCATATGCTCGTGATGCATTTTGCAGCTTCTTACGAACCCGGAGGCGCAAATGAAGGAATGGGTGTTCCCTATGTAACTACACCGGAAACCGAAGTGTTTGCCAAATACGACAGGGGAACAGTGAAAGGAGTATATGAAAAAATAGAAAAAGATCTTACAGACGGACTTGCCCTGCTCAAGGCAGGTGCATGGACAGTTCCGAAATATCATTTCACTCCACAGGCCGCACATGCTTTTGCTGCCAGGTTCTATCTTTTCAAAGGCGATTGGGATAAAGTAATTGAACATGCCACAGCGGTTTTTCCTGAAGGCAATTTTTACAATAATCTCAGGCAATACACTGGTACCATGGCCAGCTGGAACAGTGATGAGATCAGGCAGATGTTCACGAAAGCAGAAGCTCCCTTCAACCTGTTGATCGCAAATACTTATTCAACTTACCATCGCAGTACCGGCGCAGGCGCCAATCGTTATGGATTTGGTGAGCAGGTGAAAGCCAACTGGTCAGGCCCTACTGTATTCGGACCAATATTCAGAACTACACTTTACCATTGGACCGCGCCCAATTATAATCCCGGTAAATATCTTGAGTATTTTCATATCACCAATGTGCAGCAGAATACTGGACAGCCCTATATCATGATGCCGTTGTTCTCAGTAGATGAAGTATTGATCAACCGTGCAGAAGCTTACCTTCATAAGAAGAGCTATACCCATGCCATCAACGATATGAATGATTTTGCAAGAGCACGCATTTCCGGATTTACCGTTTCTGCTCATGGCATCACTGTAGAAAAGGCGAAAACATTCACAGGTGAAGAAGATGATGATAAAGCTATGATGGCAGCTCTCCTCGACACCAAGAAAAAAGCATTTCTCCTGGAAGGTATTCGCTGGATGGATATTCTCCGTCACAAGATAACTGTGAGGCACAATCATATCGATGGCAACGGTACAGAAACATTTACTGAACTGAAGCCGGGTGATCCGCGCAGGATGTTCCAGTTGCCGCAGGAAGTGAAACTCTCTGGTTTACCATTAAATCCCCGTTAACAATGAAACTGAAACATATTTTCAATGCATGTTTATTAGGACTTGTGCTGCTCAATGCACAGTCATGCAGGAAATCCGATTCGCTAGAGGTGGATATGGACAGGTATAAGCTGAATATTCAGGGAGATGCAGAGATAGACGCCTGGATTGCCACCAATATGACCAGTCCTTATAATATCGAGCTGGTGTACAGGTTTGAAAGGAGCCTCACAGATGTGGCGCGTGACATTGCACCGGTAAAGCTTGAGAAAGTGAAACCGACGGCGGAAGCCATCATCAATATATTTCTTAAAACTTATGAGAAAGTAGCCGGCGCTTCTTTTATCAGAAGATATACGCCGAAACAATTCGTGCTGTACGGATCTCCGTCTTACAACTCAAATGGTACCATCGTGCTGGGAACAGCAGACGGTGGCCGCAGGGTTGTATTGTATGAGCTCAATGATCTCAACTTCAGCGACCCCGCACAGGTGAGCCGCAAGATGCGCACCATCCACCACGAGTTCACGCATATCCTTAACCAGATCATCGATATCCAGCCGGATTTCAGATTGGTGACAAAATCAGACTATAATGAGGACTGGACGGCTTCCGCCAATACTGCCGCCGATGCACAACGCCTGGGCTTTGTATCCAGGTATGCGAGAAGTTCATTTACGGAAGACTTTGCAGAAATGACAGCCCATCTGCTGATCGAAGGCCAGTTCTGGTTTGAAGCCTATGCAAAAGCAGCAGGCGCCGATGGTCAGGCGAAACTGAAAAAGAAAGAAGCCCTGGTAGTGGATTATTTCAGGCAGAACTTCAATATCAATTTCCGTGAGCTGCAATATGAAGTATCTAAAGTATTGACTGAAGTGTATAACGATCAGACCAAGTCATTCACCTATGCCATCCGGAATAACCAGGTAACAATACCATTCAATGTGGCGCCTGATGATGGCCCGCATTATGTGGAATTCGGTCAGTCTGAAAAGTTTGCGGAAATATGGCAGGCGGTGAAAGACAGTATTGCATTGAGCGGCCGGAAAGCTTCCAACTTCAATGTGGTATTTCTTTCCAATACAGTAATGCAGCTGCAGCAGAACTACCTCAGCTCTGCCAATAGTCCATTCACCGCCTGGTATGATTTCAATGTCAGTATCAATGCAGACGGGGATATCGTATTCACACGTTTCGATAACGGGGGCACTGAAGGTCAGTATGGTAATGGACGCATAGTCTCAGTACTAAAAGGATACAAGCCGATGCTGGATTACCTGGAATCACATGTGTTCAAAGCCGATTGGATACCCCTTGATGCAGGTCCAAAGAATTACCTGCGTTATGGAGGATTTTATGTGAAAGACGAACCGGACAATTACTTCTATGGAAAATTCTAAAAAAGTAAAATCATGAAACAACTGCTTTATATATTTTCGGCGGCATTGCTGTTCACTGCCTGTAAAAAAGATACGGCCAGGGTATTTGATGAAAGTCCGGAAGAAAGAATGGGGTCCCGTATCGATGAGCTCAATGATCTTCTGCTGAGCGCGCCCAATGGCTGGAAAGTGTCGCTCACTACTACGGCCAAAGGTGGATATGGCTTCTATATGGATTTCAAAAAGGACAATGTATCGATGGTGGCCGATCTCAATGCCAGCACCACTACTACTACCAATACATCCACCTGGCGTATCAAATGGGTGATGAATGCCACGCTGATCTTCGATACCTATAATTATATCTCCATGCTGCAGGACCCTTCACCATCTTCCTATGGAGGCGCTTCAGGATCTGGTTTAAAGAGTGATGTGGAATGGGAATACCAGGGCACCAGCGGAGATACGGTGAAAATGAAAGGGTTCAAATACAGGAATGATATGTTCCTGGTGAAAGCCACGGCAGATGAAAAGGCTCGCTTCTTAAGCAGTGCTTACAAAGATAATGTGGATGCTTTCAACCAGTTCTTTGCAGAGAAGAGCAATAATTATATCAACATCGATGGCATCGGCAACAAAGTGGAATTTATTTACGACTACCTGGCGAAAGCCGTAAAGTTCCAGTATGTAAATAATGAAGGTGGAGTGGTGCAAAGCAATGGTAAATTCAATTTCGAAGATATCGGACTGAATATTGCTCCCGGTTTTGAAGTGGCAGGTATCAGCTTTTCAAAAGCAAAGCTGGAGAACGGTGAACTGGTGCTGTACACTACTACCGGCGCCAAATACACAGTGAGCCAGCATACGCTGCCAATCCTGCCAATGCCGTTGCTCTTTGCTTACAATGGTACTTACAAGGAATTGTTTGTAACCGGTGTATTGCCTGCAGGCGTAACATCCGGATTCAATTCGATATGGCAATCGGCCGTTACTAAGTTCGCTCAATTGAATCCGCCGAGGACCATTGTAGATTTCAGGTTCATCCTGGCTAATTCAACCAATGCCACCCTCACGGTCAGAAGCAATAACGGGTCTTCCACATTCAGTGCGGTAGGCACATTCAAATACACGTATGAAGATGGGGTGATCACGCTGTCCAATTTTACATACGATGGCAACTGGTCGCCGCGCATACCTCAGTTGATCGATGTTCAGAATTTCTTTATTAATGCCGGACCATTCAGGATCGATTATGTAACCAGTTCAAACCCCAATGTAACCAACCTGGGCGGACTATACAGCATTGCTGATCCGAGCATATTCTTTTACGGGACCCTGCGGAAATAACCAGATAGCAAACACGCAGTTTTACAAGAAGAGGCTGTTTTGTTTTAACGGCCTCCCTTCTTCAGGCAGGAATGCGAAAGGCGCCTCATTGGTTGAGGCGCCTTTTTTTCTGAAGCGATTTCAAACAGCCATCCTCCCCAATCCCCTTATTTCTTTTTTCTTTTCGCTTTTTTGGTTAAGGCCCGTGAAGAATAGTCTTCCAGGTATTGGCAGTCCCGCTCATTCACATTTCATTAAATAAACGATAGGTTTTCTTTAGTAAACTTCATTCCCTTTTTCAGTCAAAGAAGTAAATGTGCTCATTCAATAACTGAAAAAATGGAAGCATATGAAAACGTTTATCTCCTTTATTACTTTCATACTCATTGTAGCTGTAGGTATTGCAAGTTTTATTCTTTTCCGTCAAAGTGAATACGTGCTGTCGGCCTTGCTGACGGTAGCAGGCTTCCTGTCGCTCAATGGCTGGGTCTATTTTCTGAATGCAAACAAGAAAGCTGCCCTGCAATAGGTACTCTATAAAAATGGTGATATGTGTAGAATGGATGATCCCGGTTCGCCGGGATTTTTTTATTCTGTTTTTAAACCGTTTACCGGGTTGGCCATTGCTGCCCTGATGGTTTGTGCAATGATCAGCAAGGCGGTTACCACCAGCAGGCTGCCGATGCAGACAAGGAATGGCAGAACTGTAATATCTATCCTGTATGCATAACCGTTCAGCCATTTTTGCATCATCAGGAAAGCGATCGGGCAGGCTGCTATGCAGGCGATCAGCATCACGCCAAGGAATTCTTTCAGGAATAAGCGAATGATACTGCTTACCGGTGAGCCCAGCACTTTTCGCACTCCGATCTCTCTCGTCCTTTTCTGAACACTGAGAGAAACCAGTCCGGTTACTCCCAGTAACACAATGATCACAGAGAGCACAGTGGCGGCCATGGAAGCTTTCTGCAATCGCAACTCGGATTTGTAAAGCAACTTCAGTCTGTCGTCCATGAACTGGTATTCGAATGCAGATCCCGGCATCAGTGCGGCCCATTCTCTTTCCAGCGCTTCAATACAATTTGCAATACTTCCCGGTTTGATCTTGAATGAAAAGTAACGGTATACTGAGATCAGTTTCACCTGGAAGAAGGCGGCTGGTTGAATGGCCTGCTGCATGGAGCCGAAATGGAAATCTTTTGTAACTCCGGCAATGGTGAAGATCTGTTGCCATCCTGCCAATTTCACCTGTCTTCCAATTGCATCAGCAGCCTGAGCATAGCCCAGTGCTTTTGCCTGCGATTCATTCACTACTATTTTCAAAGGATCTGTAGCAAAACCGTCAGCGGAATAGAATACACCGGCGGCCATGGGGATATTGTAGGTTTGCGCATAGCGCTCGTCCGTGAAAAGCGTTTGAGCGGTGCTGAATGAAGTGGAGTCTGCACCGGCATTGTACATATCGATGGTGCCGGAATTCTTTCCATCAGGCACTTCGTAGGAGAGCGAAATATTTTGCACCTGTGGCATCAATTCAAATCGTTTACGGATATTTTCCATTTTTTCAACGCCTTCAGCGCACCAGTTCCTGGGCGCCTGCGCAGCGATCACAAATTCTTTATCGAAACCAAGGCTGCGGCCAAAGAACAGGTTCATCTGCTGGTTGATGATATAGGCTGCAATCAATACAACGGCAGCGGTCAGGAACTGGAAACCCAGGAATGATTTGCGCAGCAGGATATTTTCCCTGATACTGGCCAGCTTCCCTTTTACTGCGTCTACTGATTTAAGTGATGAGAGAACGAAGGCAGGGTAGATGCCCGCCATTATGCCAATTACCAGTGTTAACAGCAATGGGTATGCGATAAAGTATACCGGGAATTTGCCTAATCCCGGTAATTCAGTTCCCAACATCGTATTGAAGAAAGGAGTTGCTACCACATAGAGGAACAAGGCCAGTAACATAGCAAAGAAAACCAGCAGGATGGATTCCACCAGGAATTGCCCGATCAGTTGCTGTTTCAATCCTCCCATCACCTTTCTGATCCCGATCTCCCGCATACGTGATGAGGAGCGGCTTACAGCCATATTGATGAAGTTGATGACGGCCATCAGTAAAATGAAAATGGCTGTGGCCGATAATGCATAGAGCATTTTCCTGATCAGTCCATTATTGGCTGACAGGTAATATTCTTTGAGCGATACCACATAAGGTTGCAGGTTCTCCGCCGCGTATGCCGGTGCATGTGATTTAACCAGTTGCAGCATGGCCCTGTCCACTTCGGCCGCCTGAACACCTGGCTGCAATTCCACATAACCCACAAGGTAGAATTTGTCCCATCCTTCCACCTGCCTGTTGAGGTAGCGGGAGGTAGCAAAGGGCAGGAAGATGCCATTGGCATTGTCATCGTTCACGGTGATCACGGAATTGGCAGGTTGATCATCCATTACAGCGGTGATCATGAAATCATGTTTTGAGCCGGAGAAGTTTTCGATGCTGAGGGTTTCGCCCACTACATCGGTTCTGCCGAAATATTTTCTGGCTTTTTCTGCTGTAATCACTGCCGAGAAAGGATCGGCGAGTGCGGTGGATGCATTTCCATGAAGAAGCTTGAATCCATAGGTGGAGAGAAAGCTGCTGTCGCCCACCTGCAAGCCTTCCCGGAAAACCCTATCTCCTTTGGATACATTAGTGGTAACGCCATCCCAGTGATAGTAATTGGCTACGAGGTGGGGATATTCGCGCTTAAGCGCTTCCGGTAGTTTTTCGATGGTGGTCAGTTCCTGGCCCATGCCGGGATCCTTCCATTTGCTCTGTATGATGTATTGCCTGTTGGCATTTTTCAGGTGTTTATTCACCTGCAACTGGCTCCATATGAACGCAGCTACCAGCAAGGTGAAGGCAATGCCTGCTGAGAGGCCAATCACATTGATAGTGGAATAAAAGCGATTCTTGATAATATTGCGCCAGGCGATTATGAAATAGTTTCTCAGCATTGTGTACGCTTGATTTAAAACGGTTTTTATGTGAACAAACTCAATGCCATGCTCTTTATTTGTTGATAATAAGGAAGATAGAAGGGCGCTAAATCATGACTGTGTCCGCTTTTGTTACATAGGATTGTTATGTTTCCGGAACAAGTTGCACTAATATTTCGCTAATACCTGCTTCAAATTAAGCATCTTTGAGCCATATTTTTGCGCCAAAATTATTTGCAGGTATGCTTTATGAGAAGCCTGGTCATTTGCCTCTGACCCTGTCCGGTTTGTTCACTATGCGGTATCGCCAATTGGGCTGCGCCCTGGTTGTGCTGCTGTTGTTGCTGCCATCCTGCCTGCTGGCCCAGGGGCTTCTCTTCAATTCCAACGATAGCCTCCTGCTCAAACGCACCGCATACCAGGTGTTCAGCAAGCCTCCTCAGTTCAATAATAATTTCAGCATCAGTTTTGACCTGAGTATCTGGGACAAGAAACACTTCGGCTATGTGCTCACGGTGAAAGATGATGCCGGACGCCTCTATACACTGAGCTATTTGTATCCCGGAAAAGATACCGGTTACCTGCACCTGAATATCGGCAATGAAAGCAATAAGATCAGGATAAGGCTTACTCCCTCAGAGTTGCAGCAAAGACAGTGGATGACCATCAGGCTGGACTTCCTCCTTCAGTCAGACAGCATGCATATGTGGGTGAATAACCAATTGTACAAGGCCGGAGGGTTTGGCTTCGGCAAAACCATGAGGCCAGGCCTCTTCTTCGGAAAATTTGAATACCTCAATGATGTGCCAGCCATGGCTATCAGGGAGCTGAGGGTATCTGGTGATGACCAGGATTTCCGGTTCCCGCTCAATGAATGGAGCGGAGATGAAGTGCATAGCGCCGGAGGGAAAGTGATGGGACATGTGGATTTTCCCAACTGGCTCATCAATGAGAGTTTTTTCTGGAAAGAGCGCGTGGCGCGCAGGTTTGATGAGGTTACAGGTGTTTGTTACGTACCTGATTCTTCCAGGTTGTACATGCTCAGCCGGAACTCCATGCAGGTATACGATATCACAAAGGACCAGTTGAAAGAAGTGAAATACCTGAATGAGCTGCCTGTGAGAATGATCCTGGCCAAAACGATCTATCTTCCTTCGGAGAACAGCATTTATTTATATGAAGCGAATGATGTTCAAAAAGATGATCCCACCATCGCCGCCCTGAATCTTTCAACACTTGAATGGAAAGTAGTAGGAACAGCATTTATTCCGGAGCAAAGACATCATCATAATATATTGTTCGATAGTCTTTCCAAACAGTTTTACCTGTTCGGCGGCTATGGCTCATTTTCCTGGTTCAATACTTTCTTCCGTTATGATAAAACGAAGGACCAGTGGGAACGTACCCTCTTCAGGGGCGATTCCATCACGCCCCGTTTCTTTTCCGCTTCCGGCAATGCAGGAAAGCCGGATGAGGTCTTCATTTTTGGAGGATTCGGGAATGCTTCCGGGCAACAGGTGGTAGGAGGGAAGCATACTTATGATCTCTACAGGGTCAATCTTACAGACAGGACCATCCGAAAACTCTGGGAGAGAAAAATCACTGATTCCAATTTCGTTCCGGCCAATAACCTGATCCTTTCTCCGGACAAAAAGTACTTTTATGTGATCTGCTATCCGCACCATATTTCCCGGACGGCCCTTCAGCTCTACCGGTTTTCCATAGCCGATGGTTCATATGAGATCGTCAGTTCCAGTGTACCATTGATCTCCGAGAAAATAGAATCCGATATCAATCTTTACCTGAACAACAAATCGGGAGAAATGTACTGTGTGGTCCAGGAATTTGCCGATGCGCAACGCTCGAACATAAGAGTATTGTCGCTGGCTTATCCGCCGGTAGTGCCGGCAGAAGAAAAATATGGTTCCCGTTCCGGCCTCATCTGGGCCGTACTGGCAGGCCTGGCGGCGTTGTCCGGAATTCTCTTTTTCCTGAACCGCAAAAAAAGAAAAGGAAACAAGGCGACAGAAGTGCAGCAAACCGGCCAGGAGATCCAGAAAGCAGGAGAAGAACAGTCGACTCCCGGATGCATTCAACAAAACGCCATTTATATTTTAGGTCCGCTCACTGTGTTTGATAAAAAAGGAACAGATATCACATACCTGTTCAGTCCAAAGATCCGCCAGCTCTTTGTTCTCATACTCCTCAAAACAAGAAAAGGCGGCATCACATCCCGGGAGATCTCCATGGCCCTCTGGCCGGAAAAGGAAGTGGTCAAAACAAAGAATATTCGCGGGGTCAATATCAATCATCTCAGGAATGCGCTGGCTGATCTGGAGGGCATCCGGCTCGTATTTGTGAACGACAGCTATGTTTTTGAAATGGATGATCGTGTTTTCTGCGATTATCTTGAACTGCTCAAAGAGATCAAATCGGATACCGGAAAGGATATTACCGCTCTCTTTACCCGGGGCAACCTGCTCACAGACCTGGACGATCCCTCCCTCGACCCCCTCCGGCAGGGTTATGAGGATGAAGTGCTGCCTTTCATTTTTATAAAGATGAAGGATGCCTATCAGTTACAGGATCACAAAACAGTGATCAGGTTATCAGAAACGGTGTTGGAAATGGACCCTTTCAATGAACCGGCCATTCAATATGAACTGGCTACTTTGAAAAGATGGAAAGGAGCTGAAAGCGCCCGGAAAAAATACGAGGCTTTCGCTTCAAATTATGAAAAATCATTAGGTGTTGCCTACGCCATCCCATTTGAAAAAATGCCATTACCGGAAACTGATCTGTCATCCAATGATTAAAAATCCAGGCGGTTAGCGAAATAGTCCCTGTATTAATCCCTTTTTTAACCCCTTTATTAATCGTCTTATCAAAATATTCGCAGGGTAATTGCGGCTCCTTAACCCCAGTTGCATCAAAATAATTGCTATATGAAAAAATCCCTGATGCCTTACCTGTTATGGGTGTTTGCCATTCCGGTAATTATTGGCTCCTCCGGATGTAAAAAGAAATTCAACACCACCCGCGAGCTCTCGTTCGATTGTATCAAAGAAAAGATCGATAAGATGGGGAGCATCCTGGATACCGCAAGGGTAGGAGAAGATGATTACATGTTCCCTCAGTCCAGTGTTGACGATCTCCAGGCCACTCTGGATGAAACAAAAACAAATCTGTCTGAGGCCATGGCCGGCAGGTTCGTTTTGCAGTATGAGGCGGACAATGTTTGCCTCAAGGCTGATCAGGCCATCACACGTTTCCTGGGCTCTTACAATTTCACGCTCCCTGCCGGATCTGATGGACAGCTACTCGTTAACGGCCTGGACCAGAAAGGAAGCATCGACTTCGGCGATCATGCTGAATACTCTGCCTCCAATACTTTCACCGTGGAGCTCTGGGTGAAGTACAATCAGAACTTCCTCGATTTTGAAATGGCCAGCATTGTGGGCACTACCAGTGAAGGCCCTGATGGCCCCAACAAATTCGAAGGCTGGAATATCCACTACCAGCGTTCAGGAAATCTCCGCGCCAGTATAGGCTGCGGTTCCGGCGTATTGGAACAGGCCCGCGCCTATCCCACCAATTATGGAGAATGGAACCATGTGGCGCTCGTATGGGATATCAATGCTACTGCCGGCGCAGGGGAAGACAGACCTTATCATATGAAGATGTTCGTGAACGGGGAACTTTTCTGGCAGAAGAACAATGATATCCTCAGCGGAGGCAGCCCAAGGCCCATGTTGCCCAGCAGCCGCAAAAAGATGCGTGCCTTCATGGACCCATACCATCCTACCCGCTGCATGACGGGCTATATGAAAAAATTCAGGATCTGGAATGCAGCCAAAACGCAGGACCAGATCAAAACACTCATGAATGGCGATGTAACCGGCACCGAAGCCGGCCTGCTTTGCGCCTGGGATTTCCTGAAAGTGCCTGCTGACCCTTCCAATATCCCGGACAAAACAGGCAGGTTCACTGCAAAGATCCAGGGATCGCACAAATGGATGCCACTTTGATTTCCTCTCAATTTGTAAAGACTTCATCATGAAACTTATTACTATCATGCGTATACGCTGTTTCAATATATTGCTGTTGCTTTGCCTGCTATGCCCTGCTGCATTGCTGGCGCAGCAGCCTGCCTCTAAGAATATAAAGGGTACAGTCCTGGATACTGCCGGTAAAGCGCTTGCCGGCGCCAGCATCAGTATCAAAGGCACAAGTCGCGGTACCACTTCAGACGCCTCTGGCGCCTTCTCTATCACAGCGCCTATTAATGCACAGCTGGAGATCTCCCTCCTGGGATTCGCTTCACAAACGCTCGCTGTTGCGGATATAGAAGGTGATCTCAAGATCAAACTCGATGTAAGCGCCAGCACCATGGAAGGAGTAGTGGTGATCGGTTATGGCACCATCCGCAAAAAGGATGTTACCGGCGCCATTCAGACCATCGATGGAAGCACCCTGGAAAAATCCATGATGCCGGATATCACGCAGGCCCTCAACGGACGCGTAAGCGGTGTGAATGTACTCAAGACCTCCAACAGACCGGGAGCCGGCTTTAATGTACAGGTTCGCGGCACCAATTCATTCAATTTCTCCAACGAGCCATTGTATGTGATCGATGGAATTCCCACCACCAATGGCATGCGCTACCTGAATCCTTCAGATATAGAGTCGATAGATGTGCTGAAAGACGCTTCCAGCAGCGCCATCTATGGTTCCCGTGGTTCCAACGGCGTGGTGATCATCACCACCAAAGGGGGAAAGAAGAAAGATGGTTTCGATGTGAACTACAATGGCTATGCAGGCATCAAAGTGCCGGCCCGCATTCCTGATATGATCGGTTCAGAAGGCAATGGCCTCGAATATGTTGATTACCGCATCGCACTCTGGACAAATAAATACGGACCTTCTTCCTTATCCCGTCCTGATTTCCTCACTGCCGCCGAAAAAGACAGGGTCCGTTTTGGAGAGTATTACGACTGGACCAGGGAAGTACTCAAATCAGGAGTGATCCATAGCCACAGTGTGAACGCTTCCGGTGGATCGGAGAAAACCAGTTACACTTTTGGACTTGGTTATTTCGATGAAGACGGTATCACCGGTCGTGAGGGTTTCAAAAGAATGACCGCCAATCTCGGTCTGGAGCATCGCATGAGCAGCAAGGTGAAAATGGGCTTCAATACCTACGGCTCAAAGGTGAATATCGATGAAGGCTCCTCTGAAGCGCTGGTGAATGCTTTTTTCATTCCGCCGATTGTAAGCCCCTATGATGAGAATGGCAACAGGCTGTTTAAAGTACAGCCCACCAGCAGCAAAGTGAATCCGATCATCGATATGGAAAACGATATCCGCGAACGCGAAGAATACTACGCAAATATTTCAGGGTACATCGAAATATCGCCGATAAAAGACCTTAGTTTCAAATCACAATTTGCCAGTCAATATGATACCTATACCTACGGTACTTTCAAAGGATTGTATACGCAGGCGAAGAGTGGTGTGAATCCCCCTGATGCCTACAAGGAAACAGGCAAGAATTTCAACTGGGTCTGGGATAATATTGTAACCTGGAAAAAGAATATTGGTAAAGACCATAAACTGCATGCCATCGGTTTGTTCAGCATTCAGCAGGACCAGCACGAGAGCTCCAGGATGCGCGGCGAAGGATTGCCCTACAATTCAGGCTGGCACGCCATTCAAACTGCTGACCAGATCACTGGCGTGGAATCCGATTATTGGGAGTCTGCCATGGTTTCTTTCATGGGCCGTGTGAACTATACCTACCAGGGAAAATATTTGCTTACCCTCACTACCCGCTATGATGGTACTTCCCGTCTGGCTAAATCAAACCGATGGGGAATGATGCCATCTGCGGCCATTGGCTGGCAGATCTCCGAAGAGGAGTTTATGAAAGAGGTATCCTTTGTGAATGATCTCAAACTCAGACTGAGCTATGGTCTTACAGGTAACAACAATGTACGTCATGATGTAACCCGGACCCGTCTTGCGATGAGCCGTTATCTTTTTGGCGACAAAGGCACCGTGGGTTTTGGCCTGGGTAACGAGATCGGCAATCCCAACCTGAAATGGGAAATGACCTCAGAGTTCAATGCCGGTCTGGATTTCGGATTTCTCCGCAACCGCATCCGCGGTACGCTCGATGTTTACAAACGCATCACCCGCGACCTGATCTTCGAAAGAAAAGTAGCCAGTATCAACGGTTATCAATCCTTTCTCGAAAATATAGGATCTACTTCCAATGAAGGTATCGAGCTTGGACTTACTACCGTGAACGTATCCACTAAAAACTTCACCTGGAAGACCGATCTAACGTTCTCCAGGAACCGGAATAAGATCCGCGACCTCTATGGCGATAAGAAAGATGATATTGCCAACCGCTGGTTCATTGGCCAGCCTATCAATGTGATCTACGATTTCAATTTCACCGGTATCTGGCAAACCAGTGAAAAAGATGCTGCCGCCCGTTACGGCAAAGCGCCGGGACATATCAAGATCGAAGACAGGAACAACGATAACGCCTTCGATGAGCGCGATATGAAAGTGCTCGGTTCGCCAAATCCCGACTGGACAGGCGGTATCACCAATACTTTCACCTGGAAGAACTGGGATCTGTCAGCCTTCGTGTATGTGCGCAAAGGCGGCCTCTATGATGATCCTTTCACGTTCATGTTCACCGCCTGGGACAATGAGCACTGGAACAAACTGGATGTGAATTACTGGACGCCGGACAATCCCAGTAACGAATATCCCGGCATTGGCGCCGTATCACTGCATACACAGGTGCTGAGTAAAGTGAAAGGAACATTCGTGAAGGTGCAGAACCTTTCAGCCGGGTATACTTTCGATGCAGATAAACTGAAAAGGGTGAAAATGAAGAATCTTCGTGTGTACGGAACCGTTAATAATCCATTCACGTTCAGCAAGTACCTGGGCTCGGATCCGGAATCCATCGGGGAAGATCCTTACAGTGAATTATCCATCATGCCGATGAGCTTCACGCTCGGATTGAACATCACATTCTAATCATTCAAATCAGCAGATATGAAGAAGCTATTTTTTGTTCCGGTACTGGCTGTGGCGGTGCTGCTCACCCAGGCAGGCTGTAACAAGATCCTCAATACAGATAACCCATCCCATACCACGGATGAGCTCTACAATTCAAAAGCAGGTCTGGATCGCCTGCTCACTGATATCTATTCCAAACTCCGTAATCATTATAACGAAGGCAAGATCCAGTATTGGGGCACAGACCTGTACATGGCGGCAGAAGCCAATCCCGATGCCAATATGTTCAATGCCTATGACGCCAGTTTCAATTCAACGGCTGGCGTGGTGGGCGGTTACTGGAATAACTTGTACAAGATGGTGCAGGAATCCAATATCATCCTTACCCGTCTGAAACCAGATTGGGAAGGTGTAACGCAGGCTGATTACAATACCATGGTGGCCGAAACGAAATTCCTTCGTACCCTTTCCTATTTCTATTTGACTGAAACCTTCGGCAAAGTACCGCTGATCAGAGAGGAGCAATTACAGCCTATTACAGAAGTGACGCAGGAAACGGAAGCCAGTCTCTATAGTTTCATGATTGCAGAGCTGGAGTCGATAAAGAATGTACTGCCGGTAAAAAGTTCTGCACGTGGAAGGATCAACAATGCGGCAGTATTGCAGTTGCTCGGCAAGCTCTATCTTACACGTGCATACAAACCATTCAAAGAGGCAACGGACTTCAATAAAGCTGCATCTTATTTCGATCTGATCATCGATGATGCCGGCAAACCTTATGAGCTATTACCCAATTTTGCGAGCGTATTCGATGAGAACAATCAGAACAACCGTGAAGTGATCTTTGCTGTTCAATATGCAGCCGACAGGAATTACAATGGCGATGGTAACCCGCTTCAAAGAATGTTCGGTTTCTGTCTTACCTGCTTTTATCCTGATATGTTCATCGAAGTGCAGAAGGATTATTCCTATATGCAGCGTGAATTCTGGATCAATCCCAAAGCACACGAACTATATACTGATCCGGCTATTGATAGCCGTTATGATGCCACTTTTGAGCGCTCCTTCCTCATCAATGATCCTGCAAACGCTGACTTCGGTAAGCTTGGTCTCTACTTCCCCGTATGGAACGATAATTCAGGCGACAATAAGGGAGCGAAAGAATTCATTTCCTTCAAAACGAATGATGGCAAATACCGCTGGTATCCACAGGTGGCTGCCTATCCCGACCTGGCCAATGGTTCAGACAGGATGCCCATCGTAAAGAAATTCAAAGACACGAAGATCCTATGGCAGGGTGGTGGTAGCCGTGAAGCTGTTGTGTATCGTCTGGCAGACACTTACCTGCTTTCTGCGGAAGCGCATCTTGGTGATGGCAATCCCGGAAAGGCATTGCAACGCGTGAACGATATCCGCCGCAGAGCCGCCGTGAATGATGCAGCCAAACCTTTGATGACCTTCAGTGCCGTGAACCTTGATATCATCCTCGATGAACGCGGCCGCGAGATGATGGGTGAGTACGACAGGTGGTTCGATCTGAAAAGGACAGGCAAGCTCATCGATCGTGTACTTGCCTGGAACCCGCAGGCCATTGCAGCAGACAACCTGAACGAGGACCACCTGGTGCGACCCATCCCGCAGGATGAGATCAATAAACTCAAAGGTCTCGATCAGAATCCCGGTTACACCAAATAAGCCGTATTGCTCATCATCAAACAAAAGATCATGTTCATCAAAAATATATTACTGCTGGCGATCGCATCTTCAATGCTGACCTGCTGTTACAAATACAACCGCCCTTCCGGCGAACGTCCTGCCCAGGATGAAAAGAAACTTTACAACGAACAGTTCGACGCCTTTGCAGATGAAGGTCAGTACTGGATGCCCAAACTTAAGCCAGGAAAGAATTACTGGCTGGTAGTGGATAGCCGGAGCAATGAGAACAACGACGATAATAACAGTCTCCGTAACCATATCCTTGCAGAGAGCATCATCGGTGTTACGGCCCTGGCCGTGAACGAAGGCAGGAGTGAAACGATGGTCTGGACACAGGATCCCAATTCTAACTATTCCGAAGTGGTGAAGAAAACCGGCATGAGCCATAACGGTAACCAGAGTACCTGGGAGCTGATAGAACATCACGGTAATGTCAAATCCTTTATCGAAGGTTATATCCTCTGCGATGTGAACAATGAAGAGAGCATCAATGCCGCTACCGTGGCCGCACATATTCATCATTCCATTATTGCAGATGTGAAATATGAAGCGCGCGTAAAAGCGCTGGGATATACCATGAAGTATGATGCCACTAATAAAACAACGGCAGATGCCTGGGCTGAATTCAAAGACAATTGTAACAACAATGCCCTGGTGATGATGCCTGTAATGACAGGGAACCAGCGCGGATACGCCATTGCCAACAAACTGATGATGGTGAACTACAATAAGAAGTACAACCAGCCTGCTTCCGGCAATAACCAGGCATTGATCAAAGATATCCTCGCATGGCTGAAACCGTTATCACCGGTGATCGGATGGGAGCAGGGGCTGGAAGAAAAAACATTCGTGGACATGGTTTCACAAAGCGGCAACCTGATGGTGCCGTTCGACTGGGCCTGGAATGCCACCATGATGAGTGCAGGCTATGAGAACAAACAAGCCGGCCTGGCCAAAGTGACCAATCCGCAGTTCATCAAATACGATGACACCAAACACTATGCGAGCTTCCTGCTCACCGATGGAGACAATGTAATGTGGATGATTAACGACTTCAACAATAGTTCATATTATGGCAATCCTGCCGGTGCTGGCATCAATATGTCTTACGGATTGCCTGTTGCCAACCTGGGCATGTTATCACCATATCAGCTGGAACGCTTGATGGGCGCGCAGCATCAGAGTGCATCTCTGGTGGAATACGGTGGTGGCGGATATTACTATCCCGATAATTTCGGGGAGTTGAAGAACAGGACCGAATTACTGAATATGATCGCTACGAAGATCGGTTCGCATATGCGCCAGCATCGTACAAAAGTACTGGGACTGATCTGCGGAGATGTGGTGTCCGCAAAATCAAAAGAAGCCTATCAGGCCTATATCAACAATAATGATCAGTTGGCCGGTATCGTGGCGGTCCAGTATACACCCTATGCAGGTGGCAATGGTGAGATCATGTGGTTCAGGAACAAACAGGGAGTGGATATTCCAGTGATCACCGCCAGGTACAGCATCTGGAACCACGGTGCGCAGAATCATGCCAGTGAAGGTACACCGGCTTATATCGCTTCGAAGATCAATTCTCTGGCGGCAGGTAATGAAAAAACACATACACTTACCATGGTGCATGCCTGGTCTTCTTTTAAGGATATCGGCAATTCCACTGATCCGCTGGCAGAGAATAATGGCGGTGATCAGCGCGGCGTTACCCCCGCCACCTGGTGCGCCAGAAGACTGAATGAAAATGTAAAAGTGGTGAATGTGGAAGAACTGATCTGGCAGGTGAGAATGAAATACAGGCCCGAACAAACTAAGGAATTCCTGAACAAATATTTCTAACCAATTAAGTCCGAAAAGACGGTATTGGTAAAGCATCCGGTTTTATCCGGGTGCTTTTTTGTTGTTTTACGATAACAAAATCAATGAAACCCTTTCGCATTGCGATGAAAGTGAACTGCGGTTACGCATAGCCCGGGGCGTAGTCTGATAAACCAGTTCAGGCAGAAAGGGTTTAAGCCTCTGGAATATGCAGATCTCTCAGCCGCTACCCCCGCAGAGGCTTTGAATATTGTGCTCGATGAAAGAAGGAGAGAACTGTTCTGTACTTCGGCCAGGTTCATTGACTTGAAAAGAATTAACAAAAAAGCTGCACTTTCAAAAACAATTATACATATTTTTCAAGTCAGTTACCTATACCCTGGCTCCTGATGATTAACTCTACTTATATCCAATCCCTCCGGGAGCGCCGGAGATCAGTCCGGGTATTGTACCCAATGAAAGGTGATCACTCATCCTGAAAAAAATCAAATCATGGAAAACAAAAAAACGATCTTAGCCGCCTGTACTACTTTTATTCTCTTTGTAATGCTGAGCCTGCCTGTGTTTGCACAGGAAAAAGGAATTCATTTCGAGCATGGCCTCACCTGGCAGGAAGTAAAAGAGAAAGCGAAAAAAGAAAACAAGTTCATCTTCATGGATTGCTTCACCACCTGGTGCGGCCCCTGTAAAATGATGAGCCAGCAAGTGTTTCCCTTAGAAGAAGTAGGTGAGTTTTTCAATGAAAAGTTCGTGAATGTAAAAGTGCAGATGGACAAAACGAATAAAGACAATGAGGAAATTCAGAAATGGTATGAAGATGCTGCTGCTATTGCCAAAGAATACAATGTGCTGGCCTATCCCACATTCCTGTACTTCAATCCTGATGGAAAGCTGGTGCATTTGTATGTAGGTTCCACCAAAGAAGGGAAAGAATTCATAAAAGTATCAGGGCAGGCCCTCGATCCTTCTACTCAGCATTATACAAAAATGGAAAATGCAGTGAAGGAAGCGGAGGGTAATCCGGCGAAGCTGCGTGAAATGGCTATCGAAGCGAAGAAAAAATATGATGGTGTGAATGCTGCCCGCTTATCTCAGGCTTACCTGAAGCAACAGACAAACCTGTTCACAAAAGAGAACCTGGAGTTCCTGGATGAATTCACCAATCATTCTTCCGATGCGAGCTTCCGGATCTTCATGGAGAGCCCTGCGAAGATCAACGCTATCATGGGCAAAGGTTTTGCACAGCGTAAAGTTACACGCGTAGCCATGATGGAATCTGGCGCTAACGAATGGCTGATGAGTAAATCAGATGATGGGGCTTCTGCGGTGAAGGAAAAGATCCGCCAGCAGTTTCCCGGCATGGCTGATATGCTCATCAAAAAAGTGGACCTGCTTCACCTGCAGTTCTCCGGTAAAAAAGAGGAATTCGCTAAAGAAGTGATCCCATTCGTGAAAAAATATAAAAATGAAATTCATCCTGAAGAACTGACTTCTTTTGCGAGAAGCCTCGGCCGTAGTGATAACAGGAAGATGATGAAAACTGCGCTGGAATGGAGCAGGCAGGCCTGGGAAGAGAATCCTTCGGAAGGCCCCGCCTCTGTATATGCCACCCTGCTCTACAGGAGTGGCGCTAAAGAAAAGGCCATCGCCATGCAGAAGAAAGTGCTTGAGCTTGTCAAAGACAATAAATATGGGATAAAGCATTATGAGGATATGCTTGCCAAAATGGAAAAAGGCGATCCGTTGTAGTATAATCAGGGAGTACTCGCTCGCCTCTGGCAAGTGAGTTATATTCCGTCGCCTCTGGCGACCAATCAGGTGCTGCACCCGGTTGGTTCGCCGGAGGCGAACTGCTTAGTGGTCACTCGCCAGAGGCGAGCGACTGCTCCCCGCGCGCATTATCCCGCAAAATAAATGTTAAAGGCATATTTGGTTTATGCAATCCTGCTGGTTACAACATCCTTCCGGGAAACCAGTCTGTTAACTTAACCAATACTCATGCGCACAATCTTCATCACAGCAGCCGTTTTCATCCTGGGCATTCTCTTCCTCATGGCAGGCCAGCCACGGAAGGGGAACAGGGCAACAATCGCTGATCCGGATCAGCCCTTTGATTTTGATACTTCCAAACTCATCAACTGGTCAGTCAGGCCCGGCAATGCCTGGTACTTACGTGGCGCCAATGACGCCATTTATCTTTATGTGCAGGTGGTGAGCGGGGAAGTAAAGAAACAGAAACCACGTACGCCATTGAATGTTTCACTGGTGCTGGATCGCAGCGGCTCCATGCGGGGTGATAAAATTCGCTACGCAAGGGAAGCGGCGAAGTTCCTGGTGAACCAACTGAACAACGAAGATTATTTGTCTATTGTGAACTATGATGACAATGTAGAGGTGACCAGTCACTCACAGCTCATCAAAAACAAAGAGTACCTGCGGAAAAGCATCGACAAGATCATGGACCGTGGCAGCACCAATCTCAGTGGTGGTATGCTTGAAGGTTACACGCAGGTGAAGTCCACTAAAAAAGAAGGTTACGTGAACCGTGTGCTCCTGCTCACTGATGGCCTTGCCAATACCGGCGTTACCGCTCCGGATGATCTCAGGAAAATAGTAGAAAAAAAATATACGGAGGAAGGCATCGCGCTTTCCACTTTCGGACTGGGAGCGGATTACAATGAAGATCTGCTCACCATGCTGGCGGAAACAGGACGGGCCAATTATTATTTTATAGATAGTCCTGATAAAATCCCTGCCTTATTTGCCAGTGAACTGAAAGGATTGCTCAGTGTGGTAGCGCAGAATGCACTTGTGCAGATACAACTGCCCGCTGGCGTGAAATGTGAAAAAGTGTACGGCTACCCTCATGAGATCAAAGATGGAAAAGTGCAAATCCGTTTCAACGATATCTATGCGAAGGATGAAAAAGCCATCCTCCTCAAACTGACCGCTTCACCAGCAATCAATGAACAACTGGCTTTCAACTGCCACCTGAAATACACAGATGCAGAAAAGGTGAAAGAAGTAAGCCTTGAAAAAAGCGTGCTGGTGAAATCCACCGGCAGTGCGTCTCTGTATAAAGAAGGTGAGGATAAATTGGTACAGGAAATGTTGGCATTGTTTGAATCGGCAGAAGAATTCGACAAACTGATGGCTGAAGTGGATGGCGGTAACTATGAGGGCGCAAAAGCGGAAGCTGCTATGAGTATGAGAAAGCTGGAAGCGCGGGCCGCTTCCTACAATTCCGATAGGTTGAAGGAACAGCATGTGCGGATGAAAACCTATGTGAAGAGCATCGACAGTGTAAGAACGATGAAGGATGCTGACCGCAGAATGTACCAGAAAAGCAATAAGGCCGTCAACTATGAAGTGAAAAAACAAAAAAGAAATTAAGCAGAGGGGAAAGTCCCTTATAAATGAAAAAGCCTGTGATGTTTGGATCACGGGCTTTTTTTGTACTTTAGCCTGAACCATTTCAACCTTCCCCAACCACTACGGGGCATTGGCCAGTGGCAACCTTAACTCCTCTGAAGAAAACAACTAAACTATTGTGCCTGTGGCTGCTGAGCAATTACATAATGAGAAAGATTTGCTGATAAGGATTGCCGATGGCGATGAATCCGCTTTTGCAGAACTTTTCCATTTTTACACCGCCCGCCTCCACCTGCATGTAACCGGTCTTGTCAAATCCGCTCCCATAGCGGAAGAGATCATACAGGAAACCTTCCTTCGCGTATGGATGAACCGCGACCAGTTGCCGGGTATCGAATTTCCCCGCGCCTGGATCTTCTCCATCGCCAGTAATATCTGTTTCAATCACCTGCGTCAACAATTGCGAAAAGAAAAACATTTACGGGTGCTGGCCAGTCGGGCGGAAGACAGCCAGAACGAAATACCTGTCCTCACAGAGCTCAAAGAGATCAGAACGGCCATTCATGATGCAGTGGACCATCTTTCCGGCCAGCGCCGGTTGATCTGGTTATTGTACCGCGAGCAGGGCCTCAAACAATCAGAGATTGCCAGTCAGCTGAACATTTCCGTTTCCACCGTTAAGAACACCATCGCACAATCGCTGGATTTTATCCGCAAGCATATGCGCGACAAAGGCTTCTGGGTCCCGGTCTGTCTGCTACACGCCATTCTGAAAATTTCTTCTTAACCGGATAGTACCTTTTCCTTCCTTTGGTTACATAGTAACAGGGCGGCCATGGCCAACCCTCAAAATACCAATATGCAACAGAGAGCAGCGTACCTGTTAGAAAGATATATTACAGGCAGCATCGATGACATTGAACTGGCTGAACTGCGGGAGCTGACTGAATTGTCGGCACCTGAAGTACAACTAAGCATTCAGCGTTGGCTGGAAAGCCGTGAAGCCGATCCAGCCTATAACCCGCAACAATGGCAACATGTGCTGGGGCATATCACCAGTGCAGACAGGCAGGAAGAAAAGAAAATAATACCAGTGTACAAGCATGCCTGGTTCCGTTATGCATCCGCTGCGGCGGTTATTATTATCGCTGGTCTCGGTTACTGGAGTTCAAATGAAAAAATGGAAAGGCAAACCACCGGCCATCAGCCTGTTGTACAGAAGGAAGTACCACCGGGAAAAGATGGAGCTATCCTTACCCTGGCCGATGGATCAACAGTGGTGCTGGACAGTATGGGCAATGGAATGGTGGCCCGCCAAAACGGATCGCATGTAGTGTTGGAAGATGGAAAGATCACTTACTATTCAGCGTCCGCCACCGTAGCTGTTACTTATAATACGATGACCACACCAAGGGGGAGACAGTTCAATATTACACTTCCCGATGGCACCAGGGTTTGGCTCAATGCCGCATCATCACTGCGTTACCCAACAGTGTTCAATGGGAGTGAAAGAAAAGTGCAGGTAACAGGTGAAGCTTATTTTGAAGTGGTGGAAAATAAGAACCAGCCATTCAAAGTAGAGACCGGCAAGGGAATAGAAGTGGAAGTGCTGGGCACTCATTTCAATGTGAATGCCTATGATGATGAGCCCTCCATCAATACCACCTTGTTGGAAGGTAGTGTGAAAGTGGTATCGAAGAACAGTCCTGAAGAAAATGGAAATCCTGTAGTACTGAGGCCCGGTCAGCAGGCGCAGCACAGTAATACGGAAGATGGAAAGAGCCTGCGTATCAGGCAGGTTGACCTGGATGAAGTAGTGGCCTGGAAAGAAGGCGCTTTCTCCTTCAACGATGCAGACCTCAAAACAGTAATGAGACAGCTCAGCAGATGGTACAATGTGGAAGTGGAATATGCAGGAGAAATACCGGAGAAAGGCAAATTCACCGGAAAGATGGGCAGATCACTGCCACTCGCGGATGTACTGGCTGAGATGAAAGAATATATGAAAGATTACGATGTGAAGTTCAGGATCGAAGGGAATAAAATAGTTGTGTTACCCTGATCGAAATGAAAAAACCGGGTGGAAGATTGGACCCTTTACCCGGTTCTCGTTGAGGTCAGTGATCAAATAGCGTGAACTGCTTAATTACTTAACCAAAACATTGCAAAAGTATGCAATTAAATGCTGTCAGGCACCGGAATTATTCCGCCTGCTTTACCAAAACTGCCTCGGTGGACGAAGGACTTGTGTACAGAACGTTCCGGCGGTCCACCGTGGGAACAACTGTGAATGCGATGAAACTGACCATCATTTTCCTGATTGTGGCCGTATTCCAGGTAAATGCCCATACCTCGGCCCAGACTGTTTCTTTCACAGCCAAAGCTACCAGCATCCACAAGGTGCTCTCTGCTTTTGAGAAACAAACAGGCTATCTCTTCTTTTTCCGGAAGGAAGATATTAGTGCGGTGAAACCCGTTTCGGTTGACCTGAACAATGTTCCCCTTACCGAAGCCCTTCATGAACTGCTCAAAGGGCTTCCCCTCAAATTCACCATCCGCGGCAATACCGTTTTCATCAAAAAAGATGAATTGCCGGCCTATGTCCGTCCGCCCGGATTGGAGATCGAACTGCGGAAAGCTGTGACAGGAAGGGTAGTGGATACGAAGGGAGTTCCCATACAGGGCGTCAGCGTAACGGTAAAGGGAACCTCACGGGCAACTACAACCGATATTGGCGGACGTTATTCCATCGAAGTCCCTGAAGACGGTACACTGGTGTTCACCAGCGTTTCGCACGAGACACAAACTGTGCCTGTGAAAGGAAAGACCCAGATCGATGTAACTCTCAAGCTGAAAATATCTTCCCTTGAAGATTACATCGTGGTGGGCTATGGCTCTACCAAAAGAAAAGACCTCACAGGCTCCGTGTCTTCCGTGGATGTGAAAGAAGTACGGGACGCTCCCTTTGTGAGTATCGACCAGGCGCTCACCGGAAAAGCTGCAGGGGTGCAGGTTGTACAGGCAGATGGTTCTCCCGGCGGAGTAGCCAAGATACGCATCCGTGGCGGTACCTCACTCATGGGTAGCAATGATCCCCTCTACATCATCGACGGTATACAGGTGCAGATCCAGAACCGCTACCTGCAGAACCAGGCCGAAGCCGTGAACCCTATCGAACGTTTCGGAAGCGATGATCCCAACTCCTCCGTATCAGGCGCTTTCGCCAGGGGACTCAACAGTCTTGCCGGCTTAAATATCAACGACATTGAAAGTATTGATATCCTGAAGGACGCTTCTGCAACTGCCATCTACGGCTCACGAGCCGCCAACGGCGTAGTGATCATCACTACCAAAAAAGGTAAACAGAACCAGAAGCCCGTGCTGGAAGCCAATTACTACACCGGTTTCACCAAAGCTATCAAGCAGGACCTGCTGGATGCTGATCAATACAAAATGATCATAAAGGAAGCTGCGAAGAACCTCAACGATGAGCGCGCCAATGCAGGTCTTGCTCCCAATGCACGCGCAACTTCCATCCTCAACGATCCCAATTACCTTGGCACGGCCAATACAGACTGGCTGGATCAGGTGATGCGCACCGGCATCACGCAGAATGCCGATATCTCCGTACGTGGCGGTGGCACAGGTTCCCGCTACTACACTTCACTGGCCTACCAGAAACAGCAGGGCGCACTGAAAGGAACGGATTTTCAGCGTATCTCCGGAAAGATCAATCTCGATAACGAGATCACACAACGCCTGCGCATCATCGCCAATCTGGATTACGGCTTCACCAAAAACAATATCACCAACGGTATCTACGCACAGGCGCTCTATGCACCGCCTACATTGCCTGCATTCAACCCCGATGGAAGTGTATACCAGTTCACCGGTTCAAAAATCGGTGGCTATGATTACGAAGGTTACCAGAACCCGCTCGCCTTACTGCAAGGGATAAATGAAGGAAAGACATCCACGTTGCTGGGTTCACTCGCTGCTGAAGTGGATATCCTGAAGGACCTGAAGTTCCGCAGTGTAGTGTCTGTGAACTATACCAACTATCACCAGTTGAATTATGTGCCCAGCACCGCCGTGATTGCATCTCCCAATGGTATCGGCAGTTCCAATGGAGGTACCGGTTCGCAGTCGCAAACCGAGAACACCAGCATGTTCTACGAGAACACCCTCACCTGGGATAAACAATTCAATGAGCAGCATCGTCTGAATGTTGTGGGTGGAACAACCTGGCAGAAAGACCGTTTCAATTCTTTCTCTGCCAGCGGACAGGGGTTCCCTGATGATAAATTCCTGAATAATCTTTCATCTGCAGCCATCGCCCTGGCGCCCACCGGCACATCAGGACAAAGCTCCCTGCTGAGCTTTTTCATGCGCGCCAACTATTCGCTTAAAGAACGCTATCTCTTCACTTTCACTGGTCGTTCAGACGCTTCTTCCAAATTCCCGAAAGTGAACCGCGTTGGTTATTTTCCTTCCGGTGGCGTGGCCTGGAGGATCTCCGAAGAGAATTTCCTGAAAGATGTGAAATGGCTGGATGAACTGAAAATAAGAGCCAGCGGAGGTTTGACTGGTACGCAGAATATCGGAGACAACCTGTTCTATACACTGTATACCCCCGGTTCCTACAATAGAGTGAATGCCATGATCCCCACACAACTTGGCAACGATGATATCAAATGGGAATCCACTTTGCAGAAAGATCTCGGTCTTGATTTCAGTGTCTTCAATGCACGGATCCGCGGATCATTCGGATATTACGAGAAAAAAACAGATGGTCTGCTGATGAGCACCATCCTGCCACCCAGTTCCTCTTATGCAAGCGTGATCTCCAATTTCGCTACCATCGAGAACAAAGGACTTGAATTCGATATCCGCGCAGATATCGTTCGTGGCAGGAACTTCCAGTGGAATGCCGCTTTCAATATTTCCGGCAACAGGTCCAAAGTACTTGACATCGATGGAGATTTCACTGATCCGAATGGCGATCCTGCACTGGCGCAGTATTATCTCGGTAACAGCATCGTGAGGAAAGGAGAACCCATCGGCCTGTTCTATGGAAAGATCTTCCAGGGCCTTTACCAGAATCAAAAACAAATAGATGACTACAAGGCCGCCAATCCTTTCTGGATCTACTTCAATCGTTTCGTAAATATCGGTGATGCCATGTATGAACGAGACAGTACCGGTTTCGATAAACAAGATGTGATCGGTCATGCACAACCGAAATTCTACGGCGGATTCACCAATACGATCAATTACAAGAATTTCAACCTGATTGTTCTCTTTACGTATTCCTATGGTGGTGAAGTACTTTATCTCCAGGACGTGCAGAACAAATTCGTGAGCGGCCAAACCAATAAGAGTACGGCGATCCTTGACAGGTGGACACCCGAAAATCCCAATGCAGACAGGCCCCGGCTCATTATAGGCGGTAACTCCACAGCCTACACGGCCAGCAATGATGTGTACGATGCCAGTTTCATTAAACTGAAATCAGTAACCCTTTCTTACAGGCTGCCAGAGAATCTGATGAAAAAATGGAGGATGAGAGATGTGAACATATACGTATCCGGCTCCAACCTGATCACCATTTCTTCTTATCCCGGTCCTGATCCCGAAGTGAGCGGCGATCCTTACAGTCTCATCAATGGCGCCACTGATTCCGGGACCTTCCCCACAGTACGTCAATACAGTGCGGGTGTGAGGATCGGATTTTAATTAACTCTAAATCATTTGAAGGAATGAAACAGCTTACATATATCTTATCAGCCTCGATGCTGCTCTTTGCTTCCTGCAGCAAGGAACTGGGGAAGCTACCAGAAAATGCAAAAGTGGACGGCAATACCATACTTGATCAGAAAACCGCCGTGGTAGCGCTCAACGGCGTATACTACCGTTTTGCCAATGTGCAGGCGGGCAACAATGTTACTGACTGGGGCGCCAACGAAACCTATCCCGGTTTCTTTTCCGGTTTTCTCGGTTATGGTTATGGAGAAACGAATGAAGAAAGGAATGAGTACAATGTTCAGGGAGATTATTTCTGGACCTATTCCTACTCCATCATCAATGCCGCCAATGGCGTGATTGGCGCAGTAGATGAACTGCCTGACAGCAAGTTCACCGGCGACAGCAAGAAGAATATCCTGGCGGAAGCCCGCTTCCTAAGGGCATATGGAAATACCAAATTGCTCAGCTATTACGGGCAATGGTGGGACCTCAACAGTAAGTTCGGTGTACTGCTTCGCACAGAGCTCGTTGCTCTGGGCAATGTTCCCAAAGCCCGCAGCACGGTTGCAGAATCATATACCAGCATTCTCGAAGACCTGGATTATGCCATTGCCAATGGTCCGGACCTGACTGATAATTCCTATGCTACCAAATGGACCGCCATGGCCCTGAAAATGCGTGTGCTCCTGATGCACGGACAGACGGCGGACTATACAGAAGCCATCACCCTGGCAGATCAGATCATCGGTAGTGGAAAATTCAACCTGGAGCCTAAACTGATCGACCTGTTCAGAACAAAAGGAATGGCCAGCAAGGAAGTGATGCTGGGCGTGCGTCCGCAGCAGAACCAGGAAACTTACTACTACAATGTGAGTAAACAATACTGGCCGGGGGCTTCTTCACTTTATGTGGCGTTACAGGGATTCAAAGACCTGCTGCAGAACGATCCCAGGAACAGCTGGATGGTAGGATCAGAAAATGATTCAAGGGACGATTCTTATTATTTCACCAAATATATCGCTGAGGGAAGCACGCCTTCACAGGTCACAGAAAGCGCTTATCCATTCAGGTTATCGGAAGTATACCTGATGAAAGCGGAAGCTATCGTGAGGTCAGGCGGTACTGTTGCCAATGCAAGAACGGTGCTGAAAGAAGTGATGACGAAAGCCGAAGTGACCGATTTCACGGCAGTGGATAATGCAGCTACTCCCGATGCGATGCTGGAACAGATCTGGATGGAAACTGCCAGGAATCTTACCGGTGAGGACGGACAGGAATGGCTGGCCATGCTGAGACTGCCATTTGAAAAAGTGAAAGAATTGAAACCGCTCATCACGGACAAGGTTCAGTACATCCTGCCAGTGCCACGCACTGAATTATTGAACAATCCGCAGTTCGGAGATCAGAACCCGGGTTATTCGCGATAGAAACCTAAACGAAAAATTCAGCCATGCAAAAAATGAAAACAACAATCGGGTATGCGCTCATCTTATCCTGCGCATACGCCTGCCAGACAGCCGAAGCGCCCAAAAAAGCCAGTATAGACGCTCATATCAGCGGCCTCACAGATTCGGTGGTTTACATCTCCGGTCTGAATGATGAACCGGCCAAAAGCGATACTGTGCTTGTGAAAGATGGAAAATTCTCCTGGTCGGGAACGGTAACGGACCCACGAAAAGTGTTCATCGGCACCAGCGGTCAATACATGGAATTCTTCATGGAAAATGCACCGGTGAAGATCGAAGGAACTGTGGACTCTTTCTATTACAGCAAGGTGACGGGCTCTGCTTCGCAGGATGAGCATATGGCATTTGAAGAATCGGTTAAAGATATAACCGATGGTCAGTGGCCTCTTTACCAGCAGCTGCATGTGGCAAAAGATGATAAAGAGAAGGCAATGCTGGAAGCCAGGATCGATTCTTTCAGAATGGCTAAACGTGCACGCATCAAAACGTATGTGCTGCAACATCCGGCCAGTCCTGTTTCTGTGGCCCTGCTTGCTGATATGGCTGTGATGGGAGAGTTTGCACCGATCGACAGCCTTTATCGTCAGCTCGATCCGGCAGCTAAACAATCTGTGTCCGGACAGAAGCTCAGTGAAAGACTGATAGTGATCAAGCGCAGTTCACTCGGACAGTCCATCAAGGATTTCTCACAGAATGATCTCGATGGAAAACCAGTGAAATTCTCCGACTTCAAAGGCAAATACCTGTTTGTTGATTTCTGGGCCAGCTGGTGCGGACCCTGCAGGGCTGAAAATCCGAATGTGCTCAAGGCTTACAATTCATTCAAAGGAAAGAATTTCGAAGTGCTGGGCATCTCGCTGGATGATAATGCTGCCAAATGGAAAGAAGCGGTGGAGAAAGATGGCATGCCCTGGAAGCAGTTGTCTGATCTCAAGGGATACAACAATGAGATCGCAGAGTACTACGGCATCCAGGCTATCCCTTCCTCTTTCCTGCTGGACCCCAATGGCGTGATCATCGCCAAAGACCTGCGTGGCACTGAACTGCAAACCAAACTCGCTGAAATCCTGCAATAAATAATCCCATGAATAAGAATATCATAATAATGGCTGCGTTGGCACTGGCTGGTATGGCTGTGCAGGCGCAATCGGGACCTTTCGAAATCAAAGGTACCCTGAAAGGTAATCATAACGGGTATGTATACCTGATGTATAGCACAGAAGGGCGATCGCAAAAAATGGACAGCTCCCTGGTGAAAAATGGACAATTCAGTTTTAGCGGTGAATTACCGAATCCGGTATCTGCCACGGTGCTGCTTGAAAAGGTAAGATCCTGGACGGGAAAGGAAGATATGGCGAGGCTTTTTATCGAACCAGGAAAAATGCAATTGGCGATCACGAAGGGAAGCCTTAAAGCGGCATCGCTCACAGGATCAGTATCGCAGAAAGAGAATGCTGAGCTGGAATCGATTGTTGAAGGAACTCGCAAAAAAATGAAAAGCTTCAGCGAGGCTTACGACAAGGCCAATGAAGCCTATATCGCTGCAAGAAAAGCAGGAAAGGATGAGGCTGCACTGGAGAAATTAAAAGAAAAAGCTACAGAAGCCAAAGATAAATTAGACCCGTTCTATGAGGAAATGAGGAGCAATACCATCCACTGGATGAAACAGCATCCGGCCTCCTGGGTAACGGCCTCCAATATGCGATGGTATGTAAGCTCCATGAAATTGCAGGAATCCGAGGAGATGTATGCGAAGATGCCCGAAGCCATCCGCCAGAGTACGATTGGGCAGGAACTGAAAAAAGAGATCGATGGTCTGCGCATGGGATCGCCCGGCAGCAAGGCGCATTTGTTTACGAAGAAAGATATCAATGGTCAGGAACTCAGTCTTGCTGATTTCAAAGGTAAATATGTTCTGGTTGATTTCTGGGCCAGCTGGTGCGTTCCCTGTCGCAAAGGCAATCCGCATCTGTTATCGCTTTACGCAAAATATAAAGATAAGGGCTTCGAGATCATCGGCATTTCCGACGACGATAGCAATCACGAAGCCTGGAAGAAAGCCGTGGAAAAGGATGGCATCGGCGTTTGGAAACATGTGCTGCGCGGACTGGACATGAAGAAGAAAATGGCCGGTGAAGAGAATCCCGAAGATGTGAGCGATTATTACGGCATCCATTCGCTGCCCACCAAGATCCTCATCGATCCCAATGGTGTGATCGTAGGCCGCTATGGCGGTGGTGGCGAGAATGATGAAGCAATGGACAAAAAACTGAAAGAGATCTTCGGAAGTTGATCACACACTACAGACAGTTACGGAACTGTTATACATGAGCGCCGGGCCTGAAAGGGCCCGGCTTTTATTATTTCTTCTTAAATTGTAATGCAGTAACACCACAAGAAAATCTTTTTGTCTCACCTGGTTCCAATTCCATTTTCTGAATATCTTTTGAATACATGGAAATGCCGGTTCCCAGTATGATTGGATTCATCATCAGCCAATATTCATCGATGAGTTTGTATTCCTCCAGTTGTCGCACTATGGAAGGGCTTCCGAAAACAAGGATATCGCCGCCTGTTCCGTTTTTCAGATTTTCAATATTCCCCTTCAGCTCGGTGCCGATCACTTCCAGTTTTTTAGAAGGATCGGACAGTAACGTTTTTGACGCAACTACTTTCGTTACTTTATTGTACCAGGCGGAGTGTTGTTTGGCGTGCTTGCTGGCATTGGGTTGTGAGCCGGCAGTAGGCCAGTAGGCATCCATCATATCATAGGTAACGCGCCCGTATAATGCCGTATCGGAGCGGTCTGTAAACTCTCCCACGAAATCAAACAATGCATCATCGAACCTGATCCAGTCCATTTCCCCGTTCGGGCCTGCTGTAAATCCATCGAGTGAAGTATGCATGGAAATGATCAATTTGCGCATATGTTATATTTTATGCTGCTAAGTTGACCACTTTTCCTGTATTTCATAGGGGTTGACTGCGACAAAAAATGGTCGGTTTTCGCCGGCGGCGAGCAACTGGCCACAGCGAAAGAAAAAGAGGCCAGCCTTTTACAGCCAGCCCTGGTTCACCTGTAAACAAGCAATTTATCAGGACACCCATTGCATCAATAATCCGCATATATAACCACCATAATTACCCAGTACATAGCCGAGCACAGAGAGCAGTACGCCAACGGGCGCCAATGCAGGATGAAATGCAGATGCGATGAGCGATGCCTGAACTGCGCCACCCAGATTCGCTTCTCCGGAAACAGCAAAAAAGAAATAAGGGGCTTTGATCATTCTTCCCACAATGATCATCGCCAGTGCATGGAAGCAAAGCCAGATGAACCCAACGAGAAAGAGCCCGCTATTCCTGAAAACGCCGAGGATATCCATCTGCAATCCAACGGCTGTGATGAACAGGTAGAGGAACACAGTGCCCACGCGGGAAGCGCCTGCGCCTTCCAGCTTACGCAAAGGAGTAAACGAAAGTATCACACCGATGCTAGTGCAAAGGATCACTACCCAAAAGAAATTGGAAGTGAGACTGAATTTTTCGAGATAAGGAAAATTGGTTTGGATGGCACTTACCAACGGTCCTGCTATAAGGTAGGCCAGTCCGCATCCTCCGAATGCCACTGCCAGGATGGATAGTGAATCAGAAAGCGATGGGATCTTTGCAGTGGCCTGTTGATAAGCCTGCATTTTTTCTTTCACCTCTTCCACATCCTTATCTTCGGCGCGAAAAAACTTGTTTATTTTTCTATTTTTACCCACGCCATAGAGCAGGATGGCCAACCAGATATTAGCCATCACTGCATCCAGCACTACCATGGTGGAGAACAGTTGCGGACTGGGTTTGAACACTTCGTTCAGCGCAGCGAGATTGGCGCTGCCTCCTATCCAGCTACCGGCAACAGTAGCAAGACCGCGCCATACGGCATCCGGACCCTCGCCTCCCACCAGGCCGGGCGCAAAACTCTTAACTATGAGAATGGTCAGCGGGCCACCGATAATTACACCAATGGCGCCGGCCAGGAACATCGCCCCGGCTTTCTTCCGGAGTTTCCATAACTCCTTCATGTCTACACTCAGGGTGAACAAAACCAAACCTGCAGGTAAAAGGTATTGTGCTATGAGATCATAGAGTTTTGAATTCTCTCCCGAAACGATATTGGCGGTATTCAATATGCCCGGGAAAAAATACAAGGCCAAAAGAGGTGGACAGAAAAAATAGAATCTCTTGAAGAAGCGGTTATTGCCTGTGCTCGTTTTTTGAACGAATGCCATGAAAACTACCAGTATCGCAAATACGATAATATCACTGCTGATCAGGGGTGCGGTTGCCAGTAAAACCATGTTTCGCTATTTTTTTGAATGTTGCTGAAGGCCAAGTCCGGGCTGGTTACTCAGGATGATCTTTCCTTCTTTGAGCACGGGATCCTGGTAGGGGTTATTACTGATAAGCCAGGTGCTGTCCAGGTCCACCCAGTCACACTGAGGAGCAATGGCTGCTGCTCCCAGGATAGCCACAGAGGATTCGCCCATGCAGCCAACCATCAGTTTCAGGCCGAGCTCCCTGGCGCGTTTGATGATCTTATAACCCTCATGCATACCTGTACATTTCACCATCTTGATATTCACACCGTGGTATGCGCCTTTGGCTTTGTCTACATCCGCCAGTCTTTGTACTGCTTCATCGGCAACAATGGGAAGCGGGCTGTGCTGGGTGAGCCAGGCATGATTGTCCCACTGATCTTTCGGCATCGGCTGCTCCACGAAAATGGTATTCTGCTCCTTCAGCCAATGGACCATTTCCAGCGCCTGGCTGCGATCGTGCCAGCCCTGGTTGGCATCTACAGTGAGCGGCTGCTGGCTTACGGAGCGGATTGTTTCGATGATCTGTCTGTCGTTATCGCTGCCGAGTTTTACTTTCAGCAATTTGAAATCGGTTGCTTCCAGCACTTTCTTACGGATCATATCAGGCGTATCGATACCGATAGTGAGGGTAGTGGCAGGCATGGTGCCCGGATCGGAACCGAAGAGCTGGTAACATGGACGATTGGTAAGCTTGCCCACCAGGTCGTGCAACGCAATGTCAACGCCTGCTTTGGCGGCAGTATGACCGGGATGCAGACTGTCTACATAGGAAAGGATCGCTTCGATGGCCTGCGGATCTTTGAACTGTTCCAGTTTTACGGTTGAGAGGAAATTGATGCTGTCGTCCAGTGTTTCGGTGAAATAATAACCAGGACAAGCTTCTCCATAACCAATTACACCGTCGTGTTCAATTTCAGTCATGATCACGGTATCTGCAATGGTTGTATGGCCGGAGATCGTGAAAGGATATTTTCTTCTGAGCTCTTTTAAATACCAGGTCAGTTTCATTTTTATCGATTTAGATTATTTGTTTTTTCTTCTGGTAAAAGGGATATAATTGGCTCGGGGCAGGTTGATCATGAGATCGTTAGCCGCGCCTTTTTTGGATCGGGTGAAAAGATAAATGGCTCTGAGACCATGATCGAACCCCCTGAATGCTATTTGATTTTCCCGCTGATACGCGGGCGTTAGTATAACGGAGTCGTAGCTGTTGCGGAAGGCCACCAGTTTGTTCCCGCGTACTTCAAATGTCAGTTCCACTATGGCATCATTACTCTGAAAGGATCCGGAAAAGGGTTTAAGGGCTGCTGCATCTGGTTTGAAGCCGCTGGCTTTTTTGAAATAGGTATCTTCTCCGCCGCGTCTGACGATCAGCGTATCACCGCCGGGAGAGAAACGATAAACCGTGGTTTCGTAAATGAACTCATTTTTTCCAACAGGCTGCAACAATGCTTCGTGGCAAAAAAGTTTGTTGTTGGTGATATGGAAGCTGTAGAATTCGGATTCGTCATCAATGCCAAAGTAAGCGCCGGTTTTGTTCCCGAGCGTAGTTACATCGGGGTAATTCGTTTGCACTGCCGGAAGCGCCGCTTTTCTTTTCTTGCCAAACAATATCTCGAAGATCTTCACTTGCAAATCTGCTGTGATGATATTCTTGTTATTGGTCATGTAGGAAACAGAGATATCGTATTGAGGATAATAGAGTACCAGGGCTCGGTAACCGCTGAGAAGACCGGAATGGCTGATCTCGCGGATGCCATCGAAGTCCATCACATGCACACCGCCAATGGCGTAACTGATTGTATCTCCACTGGTGAGTACATAACGCTGGAGACGTGTCTGTGCAAGATTCCCTTTGTTGATGAATTCATTCCATTTGCGCAGATCATCGGCGCAGGTGATCAGTCCGGCAGCGCCATAGGTTTCATCTGTGGTGTAACCATGACGGAGATGGGTACGCGAACCATAATAGGCCGATGCCATATTCGGGATGATGTCTTCAAACTTATTCCTGAAAGCAGAATGCTTCATGCCGGCAGGAATGAGCAGACTGTCTCTTACGAAAGACGCAAAAGACCTTTTAGTAACCCGCTCCACCACAATACCCAGCAGGTCGAAACCTGCATTCGTATAGGAATAACGAGTGCCCGGTTTGAAATTGAGATTGGATTGCCGGCAGATCATATTGATGGCGTCTTCCTGGTTGAACAAACGTAGCCCGGTTGGTAATGAAGAGAGATATGTCACGTTGCGCCAGTCTTTAAGCCCACTGGTATGTGTGAGGCACATGCGCAGATTGATCTTTTTGCCATAATCCGGCAGTTCTGGAACATACTTGCGGATATCATCGTCCAAAGATATTCGTCCCTGCCGGACCAGCAGGAGCACAGCCGCGGCAGTGAACTGTTTGGAAACGGAAGCCGCTTCAAAAACAGTTTCGTTGGTGACGGGCACTATGTGTTCAAGGCTGGCATAACCAAATTCCTTATGGAAGAGCTGTTGCCCGTTACGCGATACGATCAACACGGCGCCCGGCCCATCGTTCAGGTACTGGCTGAACAATGTGTCAAGCGATGCGCCGGCATTGGGCGACACCTGTGCATTGGCGTTACCGCCAATACAACAGGAACCCAATGCCAGTGCTGCAAAAAAACGTTTCATGAGTTACTGATTTTTATGATAAGGAATTTATTGATTGGATAAAGCAGGGGTGAACGTAAGACCAAAATGCAGGGTGTTAGACAAAGCATAAGCACCCGCATTTTTCCCCGTTGGAACGATGTAAGCGAAATTGAATCCGAACTGTTTCATAGAGGCGCCAATACCTGCGCTCAGGTATTTCCTGCCGCCATAGGCCTTGCTTTCGGAGAAATAACCGGCGCGGGCGAAAAAGAGCTCCATGTAATTGTATTCAGCGCCTGCGGAAATACTCAGGGCTGAATTGCCCAGACCTTCGCTGTAGCTTTTGAATACACTGTACTTCGAATATTCTTCCATTCCGTTGGGACCATCAGGGATCAACGGCGCGAGGGACTTGTTGAGCTCGGCTGAAAAAGATAGCCTGCTGTTCTCATCTAACGGGTAGGTATAACCTGCGCCTGCGCCGATCCTGGCAGGGATGAAACCGGAATGACCATTGCCCTGGCTGATCTTTGAAGCGCCTACATTGGCAAGTATCAGTCCGGCGGTGAAGCCCTGTCCGTGCTGGTCCAAACCATTGTAGAATGCAGAGATATCGCCGGTGAAAGCGCTGCCGGCGCCATTCCCGTTATTGTCGATGGTCTTTCCGATGGAGCTGCGGATATAACGGAAGGTGAGGGCCAGCGAGATCTTGTCCGACAATGTTCTCGCATAACCGGCATCGATAGTAAACTCATTGGGGTTGGCCAGTTGCAGCAGGGTATTGTTGTTATCCCTTTCTTCCACTTTTCCTGTATTGTAATAACGGATGGAACCGCTCAAGGCCTGCTTTTCGTCCAGTTTCTGGTAACCTGAGAGACTGAGCATGTAGAAACCCGGTGTGATCTGTTTCAGCCAGCTCACGTAGTTGAGGGAATAGCCTCCTTCGTTTTTTGCAAATACGGTCTTGGCTGCATTGTAAAAAATGGAAGCACCATCTGCCGAAGTACTGATGCCTGTTTCACCCATCGCGGCGGCGCGTGCATCGGGAGCAATGCGCAGCATGGGCACGGCAGTATTCACCATTTTGGTTTCGGCTCCTTCCTGTGCCCTGGCTGCCTGTGGTATGAAACCACAAGCAGCGATCAGGAGCATTGAAAAGGATATTTTGGCTGACTTGATATATTGACGAGTCATTGTAAAGGCTTTAGCGTTTGATGAATTTTTTATCCAGCTTCAGTCCTGCACCATTTACATTGATGATGTAGATGCCCGGGATCAGTCTGTCTGCAGGAACAGTGAACTGGTTCCTGCCCTGTTTCAGCGAGATACCGGTATGGTATATGCGCTGACCGGCGCTGGTGAACAGCGATACGGTGCCTTCCGTTTCCATTGGCATATCCACCCGTACCTGCAAGGTGGTATTGTTGGAGAACCAGGCATCGAGCCTTGCATTGTCAACAGCGATCGGCAGGATGGAGAGTGTGCCATCTGTATAACTGATCTCGTAGTTGACGGCAGCAGCGCCGGATACGGTGATGGGGTAGTTGCCGATCGGAGAGCTGGAAGTGGCGGTGGTGCTGAAGACCGGCTGCCCGGAAAGTACGCCGGAAGTTTCTCCGTTCACGAAGCCGGTGAAGCTGGCCGTGAAAGCAGGTAGCGCCTGTTCCTGCACCATGATCACATCATTCGCTTTGATCAGCAGCGGCGCTTTGTTCACAGTGAGTGTGGTAGTGGCATCGGGAGCGGCCATGTAGATATCATTGCCCGGCTGCCTGGCAGTGATGGTGGCTGTACCTGCTGCCCTGATCTTCACTTTTCCATTTTCGATTGTAGCTACATTGGTATTGTTGCTGGTGTAGTACACAGGGAGGCCGGAGCTGGCTGTTGCGCCCGGATCGAAGTCTGCTTCGCCATAGGTTTTGATGATGGTGTTGACGATATCGATGGTCTGTGATTCAGTAGGCGTTTGACTGGTGCCGGACTCGTATGCCCCCATATCGATCACATCATCATTGATCCTGGAACCACCCGCGAGGTCTTTGTTATAGGCCGCGGGCAGTAAGTCATTAGCGCCCTTGTCGATAGCCGGACTGCCGGAAGCCAAACGAAGGAAATCGGAGGAAGCCGGATCTGTACTCACAAAAGAAGGATTGGATCCAACGATCACGCCATCCACCCCATTTGTTCCTGTGCTCTGCGTGAGTGAGCTCTTCAGGAAGAAACCTGCACTGGCGGGTTGGAAGATATCGGCTGCTGAACTGCCGGTAGTGTTGCCGTAAAAAATGGAATTGTAGACAGTGGCGATTGCTGTTGCGCTATTGTTGATGCCGATACCGCCACCGTCGAACAGGGAGTAGTTGGCATAAAAAGTGGAATTGATGATGATGGGCCTGGAGTTGTTGGAAACAAATATTCCGCCGCCACCGAGCGTGGCCAGGTTGGCCCTGTTGCCATAGAACAGGCAGTTTGATATTTGTGCATCTTCATTGGGACTGGTAGCAGCGCTGAAAATGAACAGTCCGCCGCCTGCGCTGGCAGTGGCTTCGTTCTCCAGGAACTTTACGCGGTCGATCACATATTTGTTGTAGCTGGAGATATAACCCGCACCACCAGCCGTAGTGGATTTATTTTTCGAGAAAACCGCATCGGTGATCCTGAAGGTATTGTAGGCAGTGGATGCGCCAATCACATACATAGCTCCGCCGGTGGCGCCGGAACTGTTTTCAGTAAAGCTTGCCTTATTGAAAATACAATTGTTGTAGTTGCTGATATACATCGCTCCACCAGAAGTGCCTGATTTGTTTTTGGTGAAGGTTGTATTGGTAAACTCCAGGTTGCTGAATGCGTCAGCGCCTCCGATGCAATACAATGCGCCGGCCAGTGCACTGGATTCATTCTCTGTGAAGCTGAGGTTATTTGTGGTAGCATTTACATAATTGGAAAGGAATAACGCTCCGCCGCTGCCACCATTGGCTTTGTTCTTATTAAAGCTCACATTGGTGAGCGTGGCCACATTATTGCCAGCAGAACTACCGAGAATGATCAAGCCGCCGGCAGAAGTTCCGGCGATATTCTCCGTGAAGCTTACATCGGTGAAAGCGGGTTTGGACCATGCCTGCACAAAGATGCCTGCACCTGCATTGGTGGTTTCGTTGCCCGTTACCGTTACATTGCTGAAACTGGTATTGTTCACAGAATCGGCAGTGCCGATCATGCAAAGGCCGCCGCCAAAGCCGCCGGCAGATGTTGAAGAGCTGGCTTTGTTCTGCTGTAGTTTGGCGTCTTTGATCACCAGGCTGCTATTGAAGGAAAAGATGCCGCCGCCGCTGCCATTGCCGGATCCGGCCGTAGCACACTGGTTGGAGGCTACTGTGATATTGCCGAAAGTGGCGGAGCTGCCGCGGGCCAGGATACCGCCACCGCAATAGCGGTAAACGGAACGGCCATCGATGGAGTAGAAACCTTCGCCATTGGCATTGCCACCGGAAACAGTAACGCCGTCCAGAGCTGTGCCTGCTGAATTGTTGATGGATACCACCACGTGATAAGCATTGTCCGATGCATCGGAAGCAACGCCAATATCCCCACTGAGGGTAGTGGTATTGGTAGCGATGTTACGCTGGCTCATTGTGGTTTCAGTTCCATTGAATCCGCCGTAGATCTTTACATCGCTTTTCAAAACGAAAGCTACATCGCGGGGGCCGGATGTATTGCTGCCGCCGGGAAGGGAAGCGGGTTTGTATGTTCCTGCTGCCACCCATATTTCATCTCCTGCCGCCGCTGCATCGATCATGGCCTGGAGATCGGCAGAAGCGTTGTCCCAGCTGCTGCCGCTACCATTGCCGCTGGCTATGGGCTTAACGAAGAACTGTTCGGGCGCCCTTCTTCCCGCCATGAAAAATAGAAAGCATGCGATGAGCAGGCAGTAGGCATACCATTGTCTCATAAGCTGAAAATTTTGTTCTGGTTAATTTGTTGAAATGGGTTTCAATAGGAGGTCATGGAAATCATAACTGGGATCAGTAACCGGAGAAATGGCTTTCATCCTCACCTGTCTGATGCTGCCATCAGGCTCCAGTGAGAAAGTCACATAGGCGTCGGCCTTGAATTCCCGGTGCCTCCATCTTACAATGAAGGAATCGAACTGCCAGTGCTCCATATCGCCAATCATTCCCGGCGAATGGGTGAAGTTCATCACCAGGCGTTCGCCTTCCTTAGTGATGTTGACAGTGCCGTACCAGGCATCTTTGTAAGAGCCTGCATATTTTTCAAGTGGAAGGGAGTGACGTGAACCTGCTGCACGTTGCGAGATAGCCGCCTGTTCTGTTTTCCTGATATTATCTAAACCGGTATCCTGCGCTTTTTTGTAGCCGGCCACCCAATCGAAAGCCGGTGCGTGCAGAACATGATCGCAAATATGATTGATGATGGCGCTGATGGCCCCGCCGGATTCCTGGTTGGTCAAAATGGCGATGCCCAGTTTTTGGGAAGGGATCATGAATACGCGGGATACGAAACCATCCAGCTTACCTCCATGCACAACCGCTCTTTCAGAACGATAATTGTAGGTGTAAAAACCCAGCGCATACATCTGGTATTCCATTTGCGCGGGTTTGATATGTGCAGGCAATTGCGCTACCGGCATTGGGGTTGCGCCTTTCCACAAAGTGGTAGTGGTAGTGGGTTTGAAAATTGTTTTGCCATTGAGCGCCCTGCCGGAATCCAGTTGCAGGGTCAGCCATTTGGCCATATCGTTTGCGTTGGAGGCAATGCCACCTGCCGGATTAGTAAGATCGGAGATGCCGTATTGCAGGAAGCCGGTCACTTCTTTCACGGCCCCGTCGAAACGCGCATGCGAGTATGATCGGTTGCCAGCTTTTTCAAATTGAGAAATGCGGCTAAGGGTCTCCTTCATACCGATCGGTTGCAGGATACGCGCCCTCACTTCGTCTTCCCAATCATTTCCTGTAACCTGCCTGATCAGCTCGCCTGCGGCCAGGTAGAGGATATTATCGTATGCGTAATTATTCCTGAAACTATTGGTGAGGGGAAGGTCTTTCAGCTTTTTCACGATCTCTTCCCGGCTGTACCTGGTGGGAGGGAATTGCAGCAGGTCGCCGGCATAAGGGGCGAGGCCGCTGCGGTGCACCAGGAGGTCCTTCACGGTCAGTTGACTGGTCACATATGCATCCGACATGCGGAACCAGGGCAGGTAATCGATCACGGGCCTGTTCCAGTCGAGTTTCTTTTCTTCCACCAGCATGGCCAGGATGGTGGCCGTGAAGGCTTTTGAATTGGAGGCGATAGGAAAAAGCGTATGTTCATCAACGTGATCTGTGGAGCCCAGTTTCTTTGTGCCATAACCTTTGGTGAGAATGGGCTTGCCGTCTTTTACGATGGCAATGCAAAGGCCGGGAACTTCAAAGGTCTTCATCACCCGGATGATGTATTTGTCTATTCCCTGTGGCAATGCTGAAGGGGTCTGGGCTTTCACGCCATGCAGCCCGGGGATCAGCGCGGACAGCGCCAGTGCGAGTAAACGGTTTTTGATCATGATGTTCCGGTTTGAGTAGGTAATGGCAAGGCAGTCCCCATCCGTCTTTCAGACAGTGAAAAAAGGGTAGTACGGAAGCTGAGAGGCCGCGATGGCGGCACTCTCAACGGATTCCGTGATTACTGCATAACCGTGCTAGAAATAATTCTTATCGGGCCATGCCGTGGATGAATTGTTCACGGCGGGCCAAACCAGTTTGTCGAGATCCGAATTGAAATTCCCGGTGGCCGATGTATTGATCAGGATCACCCAGTTGAAACCCTTTGTGGTCCGCACCATCCAGTTGCGCGTGCCATTGTAGGTGCCGCCATGATACCAGTTACCGGTTGTGCTCACCAGGAAGCCGCAGGCATAATTGCCACTGGCCGTGGTTTTGGACGACATGATATTGAGCGCACTGGCGTCCAGCACATCGGGTACAGTATTGAACCCGTCGACCTGCACCAGGAAACGCATCATGTCTATCGGTGATGCCAGCCAGGCGCCTGCGCCGCCAATGCGGGGGATCACACCTTCTGCATAGCTGTATGGACCTGTACCGTAGTATTTCACTTCCTTTGGCTTCCTGCCTGCAAGACTGGTATTGGCAAAGCTCATATTGGCAATGCCCATCGGTTTGAGGATAGAATCGGTTACATATTGCTGATAGGATTTTCCGGTGATCTTCTCGATGATCATGCCAAGGATGAAGAAACCTGCATTGGAATAATCGGAAACGGTGCCGGGCGTGTTGGAAAGCGGTCTGTCGTTCAGTATCCAGCCCAGCAATTGCGCCTGTGAATATGTTGGGTTGGCAAACATGGGGTCATTGCTGCTATTGCCCCAGCCGCCGCCGGTATGGTGCAGCAATTGCTCTACGGTGATCTGTGTTACATTACCGGGATAGGGCGCAGTGCCGAAGGTAGTGCCCAGCACAGCGCCGGCGCCGAACACTTTATCGTTGAAGCCCAGTCTTCCCTGCTGGATCAGTTTCATAATGGTAGAGGAAGTGATCCATTTGCTGAGACTGGCGAGGCGGAACTGGCTGCCGGTGTCCACTTTCAGACCGGCTTCCCTGTCGGCAAAGCCATAGCCTTTTGCATACACGAGTTTGCCATCTTTGGTGATGGCGAGTGAAAGTCCGGGAACATTGTAGCGCGTCATGAATGCTTCGATATCATTGTCCACCACTTCCAGCACCAGGTCTTCAGTAGTGGTGCCGGGCAGTTCAGGGATCTCTACCGGGTCGGGTTTGTAATCGTTCTTGTTACAGGATGCAAACCAGAGCAGGGCTATGATCCAGATCCAATTAATATTTTTCATATTGCTGATATTTTTACGATCGATGATGATGGAAAGGTTTTCTTATTGAGCCCATCCGGGGTTCTGCTTCATGTTCTTATTGGCCTTCATTTCTGCGAACGGGATTGGCATGATGAACCTGTTATTCGGATAAGTGTACAGGGTTTCATCCGTTGAACGGATATGTTTTACGTCCATTTTCCTCCTGTTGAGATCGAAGAGGCGATGCCCTTCGAATGCAAATTCTTTTCTTCTTTCCAGGATGATCCTGTTGATCAGCGCATCGCCGGTAAGCGTGATAGCGGCGGCGGAATTGTCTGCTCTCTGCACGATGGTGGTAAGGTCCTGTTGCGCCAGGATTGTTTTGGCAGGATCTGATTTGCCCAGCTCCGCCCTTGCTTCAGCTCTTATCAAATAAGCGTCCGACAGGCGAAGCACTTTGATATGATCATCATTGGTGGTTACGCCTCTCGGGTATTTCTTCACGAAGTAGGCGGGATTCTCGAAAGTGGCATTGCGCACACCCACGATGATCAGGGAACGACGTACATCGGTGCCGGTGTATTGATCATAAAGGTCTTGCGTAGCCAGGCCTTCTCCATATCTTGATTGTTCGTATAAGTATCCCAGTGAGTTGGTGCCGGCATTGTCCGTGGGCAGGTTCACCACTTCGAATAAAGATTCAGAGCTGAAATCAGTAGCCCAGCTGGCCACATAACTGGTGCGTGGAATGAGGGTGAATGGCCCATTGATGGCTTCCGTTGCATATTGCTCGGCCAGTTCCCAGTTGCCCATGTAGAGATAGGCTTTGGCCAGAAGCGACTGTGCGGCAGTAGGCACCATATAACCATTCTTCTTCGACACATTCATCAACGTAAGGGATTTCTTCAGGTCTTCCGTGATACGGTCATACACTTCTTTTACGGTTGCCCTTGCAGGTGAGATGATCCCGCTTTGTGGTTCTGTAACAACGGGCACGCCCAGGTGTGATGCATCATTGGTGAAATTATAGGGTTGTGCGAAGAAGCGCACCAGGTCAAAATAAGCAAGTGCTCTAACGGCGTACAGTTCGCCGATCACCTGCTGAATGGGTGCAGTGGGATCGAGTTTTTCACCTTCCGCGATGGCGAGATTGGCGTTACCGATCACGCGGTAGATGGCATTCCAGCAACTGGTGGTGTAACCATCGGTAACGGTTACGGCGAAGTTGTCGTGGTCAAGAAACCGGCCACCATTGGAGCGGCTGATGAACACGTTGTCTCCCAGCAGGTCAGGAACGAACGTGAAAGTACGGTTATAATAGTTGGCGTCTTTGAAATGCAGGTAGGCGCCGTTGGCAGCGGTGGTAAGCGTGGCGAGGTCCCTGATGGTGCCTGTGAGGGGCAAAGACTGGGGGTTCTTCAGTTCAAGGAACTCTTTGTTGCATGCCGTTGTACAACAGGATACCACCAGTAGTGCGATTATGTATAAGCGTGATATTTTCATCTTGTATGATTTAAACATGCTGCAATGATCAGAAAGTAAGATTGAGTCCAACGAGGAATTGCCTTGCGATAGGCAGGTTCTGGTTGAGGATACCGCCGATATAGGTCTCGGGATCATGTCTCAGCCTGTTGTCCTTCACCAGGGTCAGCAGGTTATTGCCCCTCAGGTATACCTGCAGTTTCTGGAAAACGGTATTCTTCACTGGAACATCGTAGGTGAGTGATACATCACGCAGACGGATATACGAGCCATTGTAAATGAAGCGGGAAGAGTTTTGGCCGGAAAGACCAGTCTGGGTTCCGCGGTACACCATTTTGGGAGAACTGGCTTTGTCGCCGGGTTTCTGCCATCGGTTGTCGTAATCAACTCTTGCAATTACGCCATAATCGGTAACACCTGAAGAGGCGTCGCTGGAGGTGAAAGTGCCCCAGGTATCATAAATTTTGTTGCCGTAATTGAAATAGAACATAAAGGAGAGGCTGAAGTTGCGGTATACGAAAGTGTTGGTTAATCCTCCGAAGAAGCGTGGTGTTGCGCTGCCCTGGTTGAAGGCAGCCGCTTCTGTGAATTTGGTGGTGGTGGCTTTCTTTGTTCCGTCTACCCACCATAATCCTTCGCCGGTCTGTTCATCAACACCGGCCCAGCCGGGCAGGTAGTATTCGTAATAGTCGCCACCGATCTCGCGGTTGAAAACGCCGCTGATGATCTGGTTGGAGCCGCTAAGGGTCAGCATCCTGTTCTTGTTGGTAGAGATATTGAAACTGGTTTTCCAACTGAGACCATTCTTATTGGCGGCGCGGATATTCTCGGAGCTCAATGAAACTTCGATGCCGGAGTTTTCAAAGGAGCCGATATTCCGGTTCTGTGTAGCTGCTGTACCTGCTGCATTGGTAGCGGAAATGGGAGCGTCCATCAGCAGGTCGGAAGTCACGCGGCGATAGTAATCGAATGAGCCGGTGAGCCTGTTGTCCAGAATGCCGAACTCGAATCCGATATCGAAGGGATTGTTCTTTTCCCAGGTCAGGTTGGCATTCTCGATCTGTGAGATCGAGTAGGCGGGACTGTTATTGTAGGAACCGGAAGTGGTATATACGCCCAGTACGCCATAGAGGTCTGAAGCCTGGTTACCGCTGGTGCCGTAGCTGGCGCGGATCTTCAGCATATCGATAAAACCAAGGTCCTGTATCAGCTCTTCCTGGTCCAGGTTCCAGGCCAGGCCGACGGACCCGAATTTTGCGTAGCGTACATTCCTGCCGAAGCGGGAAGAACCATCGATACGTCCGGTTAGGTTCAGGTAATATTTTCTATTGAAATTGATACTGGTATTGAGGAAATAGGAAACCAGCGAAGATGCTGCCTGGCTGCTCCATGCCACAAAAGGCGTGGCGGCGCTGGAGAGTGTGTAGAGGTCGGACTGTGCAAAGCCGTCTGCCTGTGTGCTGATGTATTTACTGGTGAACTTCTGCGCTTCCTGGCCCAATGTGGCATTCAGGCTGAAATCACCGAGATATTTATTGTAACGAAGAAGGTTGGTGATATTCCAGTTGACCAGGAGGCTGGTATATTCAGCGGCCCTTCCTTTCACGCTGGCAGCATCTACCCAGAGTGGGCTCCAGAACCTGTAGTCATCGGTATAACTCATATCGATGGCCATCTTACTTTCTACTGAGAGGCCCGGGATTATCTTGAATTCAGCGCCAATATCTCCGAGGAATGCATAGATGCGGGTATCGTACCTGTTTTCCTTACGCACGATCTCGGGGTTGTAAGTGATGGCCGCATAGGAACCATCGGCCTTATAAGGTGCAGCCCAGGGCACCAGCCTGTTGAGTGAGCGGATGGGATTGGCTCCCAGGCCAGCATTGCCGATGGTGCTTAGTTTCTGGAAATTTGGCGCCATGCCTACGTTGATGGATAAGCGATTACTGGCTTTATGTTTCAAACGGAGACGAACATTCGCTCTTTCAAATCCCTGGTCGCGTACGGTGGCATCCTGTTTGTAATAGCCGGCGGAAGTGAAGAAGGTTGTTTTATCGTTGCCGCCGGAGGCAGAGATATCGTATTGACTGAATTTGCCTCTACGCAGGATCACATCGGCCCAATCCGTATTCACATTGGGTTTCAGGCCCTGGTCAACCAGGTATTGATAAGCGGCCTGGTTGGTAGTGATACCAGCGAGCGTGGTGTTGTTGTTGAGGACGCCTTCGATCAGCAGCTCCGTCATTTCGCGGGTATTGAGCGGTTTGTTCCTGTCTGACATAGCGATCTGGCTGAAGCCTGTCTGTACGCCGATCTGCACTTTCGTTTTTCCGGCTGCGCCACTTTTTGTGGTGATGAGGATCACGCCGTTGGCGCCACGGGAACCATAAATGGAAGTGGCGGATGCGTCTTTCAGAACTGTGATCGATTCGATATCATTCGGATTGATACCAGCCAGCGTATTGGAAGAGAAGGCGAGTACGGTAGTGGGGCCGTCAATAAAAGGCACACCGTCCACTACATAGAGGGGAGAGCTTGAAGCGCTGTAGGAACCGATGCCGCGAATGCGTACGTTACCACTGGCGCCCGGTTGTCCGGTACCGGTAGTGGATTGAAGACCGGCCACGTTGCCCTGCAGGCTTTCCTGGAAAGAAGCCCTGGGCTTGCCTTCCAGGTCTTTACCTGACACTACGGAAGCAGCGCCTGTATAGGAAGCCCTGGTTTGTTTTCCATAAGCCACCACGATCTCCACCTCCTTGAGATCGGAAATTTTTTCGTTGAGGCTGTAATGATGTGTGCCATTGATGTTGGCTGCTGTGAGCGCTATTTCCCTTGTGTCATATCCCACGAAACTGATCACCAGTACATCACCCGGTTCTGCATTGATAGTGAATTTACCATTAGCATCGGTGGTAGTGCTGGGTGAACCTTTTTTCAGGGAAACAGTGGCGCCGGCAAGGGGTTTGTTGTCCGGCCCGGTAACCAATCCCGTGATCTTGTTGAAGGGATCGCTGCCTGTGATCAGCAACCTGTCTTTAAGCGGTATCACCGGTTTGTCTGCTAAAACAATAGTGGAATTTTTGATCACGTAGTTCAGTGGCTGATTACGGAAAAGAACGTCCAGCACTGACTTCAGTGGAGTGTTGGCCACCTGGAGATTTACCGGCAGGGCACGCTCCAGTTGATCATCCGTATACGTGAATGTGAAATTGGTTTGTCTTTCAATTTCCAGGAAAGCGGCCTTTAGGGGAGCCGATTTGAGATTCAGGGAAACGTTTTGCGAAAGACCATTAGCAGAAACCTGCATGAGAGCGGTAAGCCAGAAGAGCGCAGCTAGTTTCATAATCCGCAACATTTTAAGCACTGACGGGCTTTGAACAGGAAAGCAGCCCCATAATAGGTTCTTATCTGACGCGGCTGGCCGTGCAGAAAGACAGGTTAATTCCATAACTTTGTTTTGGTTGGGTTAACAAAAGAGCGTCTTACAGCAGATTACTTTTTTGGGTAAACTCAATCGTCAACCGGGAGTGCCGCAAACACGACCGGTTTTTTATTGGTGAACCCTGTTGTTATCAGGTATACATTAGCAAAAAGTTTTACAGACTTAAACAATTAGTTTTTGGTGTTCTGTTCTTATGCCGTTTCGTTGCGTGCTATTTGGTAATGGTCACTTTTTTTCCCTCGATGATGAACTTTACTTTTCCTGTAAGCTCAAACACTTCCAGTAGTTCTGTAATGGGAACGTTCCTTGATATTTTTGAATTGAATTTATTTCCTGGTTTGGCCAGCATTACGATATCTGCATCGTACCAGCGTGAAATATGGCGCATGATCTTTTCGATATCCTGTCCTTTGAAATAGAAATAGCCGTTCTTCCAGGCCAGTTCCGCTTCCAGGTCCACCTGTGGTGCAATTTTGATATTGCCTGCCCCGTCTACTTCCGATTGTTGTCCTTCTTTCAATACCAATCTTTGATTGCCTGCTGCCACGCTTACGCTGCCGCTGATGAGGGTTGTTCTGATCCCTTCTTCATCCTTATAGGCATTCACATTGAAGCTGGTTCCGAGCACCCTGATAGTAGAATTGCCTGTGGTTACGATGAAGGGCTGTTTACTGTTTTTCACTATTTCAAAATAGGCTTCACCATTGATCTCCACATTCCTTTCTTTTCCGTCGAAGGCAGTAGGGAAGCGTATGGAGCTCATGGCGTTGAGCCATACGCGGGAACTGTCAGGCAAGGTGATCTGGTACTGACCGCCACGTGGTGTGGCGATGGTATTGAAACCTGCCGCTTTGCCGTTGGCGCTTTCATAGGATAATTGTCCATTCGCTGTTTTTCGGATCTTCGTAAGGCCCTGTTCAGCGAGATAACCATCGGATGCGTTGTCAAGGATAATAGTACTTCCATCCGCGAGTGTCAGCATTGCTTTGTTGCTACCTGGCTGAATGGTTACAGTTTGCTGAACAATTTCGGTTGAGGATCCGGGTTGCCTGTTGGTAAGGAACCATGCTCCCGCGCCAGCTACCAGTACCACTGCTGCCACCCAGCCCCATCTTCTTAAAAAATGGACACGATGTACAGGCGCAGGCACGGGAAATAATTTTCTCCTGATCTGCGCATCGATATTGCCTGGCATCTCTTCTGATGGCTCATAGCCTTGCCAGGCCTCTGCAATGATAGCTGAGAGGTCATTGTTCTCTGCGTCGGACCTTAACCGTCTGAATAATTCTTTTTCTTCTTCTGGTGCAATCGTGCCGTTAAAATATTTTCTTAACAGATCGTCTGTTTGCTGATGCATAGGATTGTATTATAGAAATAGACAAGTGGTAGAAATAAAAGTATGACAAGCCCGAAAAAAAATTATTGCTGCAATGCCGTTTGCCAGCAAAAGATCACCAGACCGGAGCCGAGCCCGCTTCTGATAAAGGTCATGGAGCGTGAAAGATGTGTTTTGACAGTGCTAAGGCTGATGTTAAGCTGCCGGGCGATCTCTTCCTGCTTCAGTCCTTCTTCTTTACTCAGCCGGTAAACGGTCCGTTGTTGTTCGGGGAGTTTTGCCACCAGTTGTCTTAGCTTTTGCCGAAGTTCATTGTACAGTACAGGATCGCTTTCTTCACTGTTGCCCGCTTCTTTGGAAAGCTGGCTTACGATCTCATCCTCGAATGCGATCCGCTTTAGCAGGTTGATACTACGGTTGTAGACCATGCTGTGGAAATAGTGAGAGAAGGATTGGACATGGGAAAATTTAGCCCGGTCTTCCCAGATCTTGAGGAATACGTCCTGAACGATGTCGGCAGTCATTTCAGGTGATTTAGTCAATCGCAGTATAAAACCGTAGAGCTTATGACGGTATTGGTTATACAGGGCTTCAAATGCGCCTGCGTCACCTTGCTGAATGCGCTCCAGCAGGTCTTTCTCATTGTATGGTATGATTGATGCCAACTACTCGTACTTCCTGTTTATTATGGGGTCATAAATGTAATTTATATCCTGCGCTGTTCCGGAAGGATGAGGTCTATGGGTATTCAAACAAATGTATCGATTATTATAAAATAGCAAACTTTTCAGCTGGAAATGTGAAGAGGCATTTAAATCAGGTGGTTGCCAGTTGACTTGTATTTGTTCGCCTCCGGAGAACACAGCGTCGCCGGGCGGCGAGCAACTGGCCACTCCGAAAATAAAAGGGTCAACCTGATGGCCGACCCTTGCTGTAGTGTTGTTGACTTTTTCTAATGTGAACTGTACGTTTTTCTATTTGTTCTCTTCCGGTTTTACTGCAACAGGGAAATAGCTGGCCCTGATCAGCGCATCCAGGTCTTTGAACGGCGTTGCAGGTTTGAGAATGGGTTGCAGGAACTGGTAGATCTTCAGGCGGATCTCCTTGCTGGCGTAATTATCGATCCTGTCGAAATGATGGCCACCGGGGAAACTGTCGTAGATCTTGTATTCGAATTTTTTGTTCTCCGCTTTGAGGGATTTGATCAGGTGCTCCACTTCCAGGATATTCACATCTTCATCATTGGTATTGGCGTGGATGAGCAGGGGCGTTTTGAGTTTCTCTGCATTCCAGGCCGGTGAACGTTTCCGGTATTCTGCAATATTCTGGTACACTTCCTTGCCGAGATGATAATCGGCGGAGAAGAGCTTGCGGTATGCTTCATTCATATAACCCATTCTCGCCACCAGGTCGCTCACGGGCACGCCTGCATAACCAACGGCATAACTTTCAGGAAAACGGAAAAGATTGAGAAGCGTGAGCATGCCGCCATGGCTCCACCCGATGATGCCCACACGGCTCTTGTCTATAAAATCATAGTTCTGCACCATATAGTCCCGGCTTGCTTTGGTGTCGTCCACTTCGCGTCCGCCATAATCGATCTGGCGCTGGAATGTTTTGCCGTAACCTGTGCTGCCACGGTATTCGGGAGCTGTCACTACATAGCCCTGTGCAATCAGTTCCTTCACTATATGCGCATTGCCAATCCCGAAATTACCATGAACGCCGCCATGCGGCAAAACAATCAGCGGATATTTCTTTTTATGATCGATATTCTTCGGGATGAATACATAGGCCTGAATGGTGACGGGATTCTTCACGCCTTTGCCTGTAGGATTTCTTACTACGGTGGGAGGAAGGCTGCTGATCCGCACTTTATCTACATACGCGATCTCTTCCATTTTTTTGTACCAGTTGAGATCATCCACCGCTTTGGCGAGCCGGTCATTATCGAATTGCAGGTTTTCAATTTCTGTGTTCAATTCTTTCACTTTGGCTTCCAGTGAAGCGGAACTGCCGGATTCCTGGGCCTGTAATGCGCCGGGGAACAAAAGGGGACTGGCCAGAACAGTTGCCAGCACAATTCCGGAAATGCTTTTTTTCATTATTCAACAATTAATAGTGATCAATGATTTTGGTGATTGTGTTCCTGACTGCACTCTTAACGGCACCGGGAGGGGCCTGGTGATTGTTCACGAGAAAAGAGAACGTGAGCATTCTTCCTTTTTTCGTGATCAGGAAACCACTGAGTGTTGCCTGCCCGTTGAGCGTGCCGGTTTTGGCAAATATGTTTTCGGGATATTCTGAATAATAGCTTTTGAGTGTGCCGCCTTCACCGCCATTTACGAGAATGTTGGATAGTCGTTTCCACCCGAACTCCTTTTTCATTTTATTGAGCAGTGTTACAAAGGCATGTGGTGATACCAGGTTGTTCCTGCTGAGTCCGCTGCCGTCTACCCAGCGCGGATGATCGGGAAGATCTTTATGGTCTTGTTTCAGCAGGGAATTGATCGTGGACCTGTCTGCCAGTTTCCCGGTGATCTCGCGGCCTGCCATCAGCAATAATTGTTCGGCAAAGAAATTATCGCTGTGCAGCATCATGAATTGTATAACAGAATCTGTATGCTGCGTGTAGAATGGCCTGAAATCGATGCCGGGGGCGGAACTTCGGATTGCCGGGCTGCTGATGCCCAGTTTCGATAAAGTATCAGCCAGTAGTTTGTATACAAATCCGGGGTCTGCTTTCTGTGTGAACGGACGCATAAGAGAATTCAGTGTGGAGCTGTTGGCGGTGAAAACATTTCCATCTTCCTCCCTTCTTACGTTCACTCCTTTACCATTGAGCTCATTCACTGTAAGCCGGGTTTGGAAATAAGCTGGCATGGCGCGCAGGCCTTCCGGTTCCCTGGTAAAGCGCACCACGTTACCATAGATAGGCATAGCGGACCTTTCAGGCATATAGAATTCCTGGAAATTATTCCAGGCCCAGCCGAAACCGCGCGGTGTGAATTGAGTTGATGGAATAACCAGCATAACCGGTTTGCGGGTTGCTTTCAGCAGGTCGAATACTTTTTGTGTTTCAAATGCCGGGTGGAGGAAGCTGGGGTCGCCATTGGGCTGCAGGTAAAGACTGTCGCGGCTTTCATGGATGAACCAGCCCGGCAGGCTGTCCGGCAGGTATTTCATCGATGCATAACTGGTGAACAGTTTCATATTGCTGGCCGGGATGAATTGTTTGTCTGCATTGTGTTGAACGATGATTTTCCCGGAGGCTTCATCATAAATACAGATGCCGGTGAAGGCATTGGCAAGGGCTGTATCGCGTTCCGGATGTATGGCATTGGCGATGCGTTGTTGCGTACTGCAGGCAGATAGCCATATAACGGCTATGATCAGGGGTAAATATTTCATGTAACGGGACGGTTTATTTTTTCATCAACTGTTGTTGCAGGAACCGGGTGGTGGCTTCCTTTACTTTCACCAGATTGGAGAAGAGCATCCAGTGATGGGTATCGTCCGGGATCACCAGGTATTCGGTGGGAACGCCTTTGGCTTTGAGCCTGTTCACGAGATCGAGACTTTGGGAGAAGGCCACATTCTGGTCATCATCGGCGTGGATGATGAGGGCAGGGGAGCGCCAGCCATTCACCCATTTGGATGGAGATGATTCCCAGGCAATGCGGGCGGCTTCATTGAAGTCGGGCGCATACTCTTCTTCGTTCAGTTTCTTTTTCCTGTTGTGCACTCCGTGAATGTCTACGCCGGCCTTGAATATATCTGAGTTGCGGCCAAGCGCCATGGCAGTGAGATAGCCGCCATAGGAGCCGCCATAGATGCCGATGGCTTTGGGATCAACTCCGGATTGCCTGGCAAGCCATTTGCCGGCAGCCAGCACATCGATGTATTCGGATGCGCCATTCATTCCTGCATTGTCCGGGTGCTGGAACTCATATCCATAGCCCGTTCCCATACGATAGTTCACGGCGAGCACAACAAAACCAAGGCTTGCCAGGTATTGATTGGTCTGGTAATCGTAGAAATAATAGTCCATATTGTGCCAGCCCAGGTACATCTGCCTGCGGGGACCGCCATGTACATAAATCATGGCAGGTGATTTGGCTGTAGCATTTTGCGGTGCGAACAGTTGACCATATACGGTTACACCATCAGGTGATTTGAAATGTACCTGTTTGGGTGTGATCAGTTTGTTGTAATCGAAATTACCCAGCAGCTCTTCGGCCTGCAATTCCGGTTTTGCATTGGGTTCCAGTTTCAGGATGGTGGGCAGGAGAGGGCGTTGAGCAGTATTGCTGAAATACGCGATCGATTGATCGCTGGAAGTGAAGCTGGGGGCAGTTTCTATGCCATCGCCGCTGGTGGCCCAGCGGATATCGCCACCGGTTACAGGAACGATGCCAATATGCCTGCGGTCATTATCGCCTGGCGTATTGCCGGTATTGGCGCAGAAAGCAATTTTGGTCCCGTCGCTGCTATAATTAATATCTTCCACCACATATTTCCCTTTGGTAAGTTGATGTACCAATTTCGTTTGTGGGTGAACGGTATACAGGTGAGGCCATCCATCCTGGTAAGAAAGGAAAACGATACGGTCCTTCACAGGCCATTTGAGATTGAAGCCTCCCTGCCAGGATGGGACAGAACCTCTGAGGGTGGCTGGCGTCTTAAAAATCTCTTTTGCGCTTTCATCATCAAGGCCGGATATCATTACGGACCAGGTGCTGTGTTTCTTTTTCAGCAATGAATCCAGTGCGCCGCCGCTGGCGGGTTGACGGATGAAAGCAAGCTGTTGCCCGTCCGGGCTCCATCGCGCCTGATCATCTCGTGAGAAAGATGGGGAGATCCACTGGATGCGTGCTTTTCCTTCGTTATAAATACCTATGAAAGAGTAAGCGCCACGGCGGGTGGTGAAGGCGAGAGATTTTCCATCGGGGCTCCATTGCATACCTCTGACGGAGCCGGCTACCTGAAATAGTGGTTTGGCTGCCTGGCTGCCATCCGTAGGGACAATCCAGGGTTGATTTTTATGGAGGAATACGATCTTCTTTGATCCGGGATGGAATTGTGGAAAATCTCCATCGCCCAGGTTCTTCACTTCACCGCTTGCCAGGTTCACACTGAACAACTGGATCTTTTGCGGAGTGATATAACTGGCGGCATTGGTAGGCTTTGCAGCCGAATTGGCGCCATGATCGCCGCCCCGGACAAATACGGCCCATTCGCCATCAGGACTGATGTTCACGCTGCTGAGCTCTAATCCATCATCTTCATTGAACTGTGTGAGCTGACGTGCAGGCTGGCCAGCCCCGGCAATCATGAACAGGTTCCGCTTTCCCTGCTGGTTGGCAGTGAACAGTAGTGTGGATTGCTTTGATGCAGCTGTGAGGCTGGAGAGATATGGTGTGGCCATGAGATCGCTCAATGTATAGGATTGTGCAAAAAGGGAATGACCAAAACAGAAAAACAGGACTGAGAGAAAATATCGCATAGCGTTAGGATTGTGCTTGATGAATAGCCAGCAGGAGCTTATCGATGTCCTGTTGGGTGTGCAGGCTGCTGATCACCACTCTGTTCAACTCAGGATCTGTCGGCAGCGGATAATGGAAAGATGATATGACGATCTTTTTTTCCAAAAGCTTTTCAAAAAGCCCGGCTTCCGGAAAATAATAGACCGGAAAGCCGGGGATATACTGACAAACTGCTTTACAATGTTCCTGGAAGTACTGCATGTTCTGCAGCAGCTTCTCTCTTTGCTCCTGGCAAACGGGTGCCGCCAGTAACAAAGCCTGCATGGCAGCAGGCGAAGGAGGTGATGCACCGAGATAAATGGGTGATTGCTTCAAACGCGCAATGGTAGCCTCATCCGACAATACCACACCTGCATCCGTGCCCAGACCTTTTGCCAGCGATGCCACGATTGTGGTGCTGAATCCCGGATGTTCGGGTACCCATTGCTGTTCGGTCAAAATACCGATGCCATGGGAATCGTCCAGCAGGAAATGGATCTTCTTTTCCGGTAATATATTTTTGAATGGGCTGAAATCATAGCGCTCAGGCAAAAGATTATTGAGTGTATTACTGATTACCAGGAAATTGTTTTGTTCACTTTTGTTGATTTTCACTACTGTTTGAGTTGCCCAATTGTTGAAGCTGCCTGAAACACCAGGGTTCTCATGCAGCCACAATGCAGGATGTGTGGCGGGTGCGTACAAAACTGTTGCCGTACCTGCTAGGTATTTCACGGCCATCTGCGCAGCCAGGTAGCCACTTGAAGTGACGAGGGCTGCCTGGCTTCCAAAGCGGTTAGCCAGCGCCGTTTCCACTTCCGGATACACTGCAAATTGAACATTGTTGTTACGGGAAGTGCCGTTGTTGATCCCATACTGATGTATGCCCTGCATATAGAACTCCAGCATGCGCGGATGTTGCTGTAATCCGAGATAGGCCGTTCCTCCGAAGAAGAGCCAACGCTGGCCACCGGCCTGTATTTCACGGCCGGCGGCAGCATGTAGTTGGCTGAAGTTGATATTCTTTTCCATGGTTAAGGTGCAAAGGAGATTCCGATGGTTTTGTACAGGTCGGCTGTCTTCACTTTTTCGGTCCCTGTTAACTCCAGTACCAACAGTGGTGTGCCGGCCATGGTGTTCAGGGCTTCCACTTCCACATAACCGAAACTGGTTCCCTTGCTCACTGTAAATGTAGTGCCATTTGGCAAATGGTAATCGGTTCCTTCCACGGCTGTGCTTTCACTGCTGACTACGCGGAATGATAATGTTACATCTTCAGTGGGTTGTGTTCCGAAGAAATTTACCCTGTATTTCACCACCCCGCTCGACGGTTTTTGTTTGGTGGGCAGGATGGGATAGTTCTTGCCGGCGGCTTTGCTTACAGAAACGGCATTTTCAAATTCGATAGTGGGCGCAGTATATTGATAGCGCTCATCATAGTTCTTGAAACAGGAGCTGAGTGATAACATCATCACCAGCATCGTAATGATTTGAGTGATCTTTTTCATGTAATGATTTTTTGTCTGGTGATCATTTGTACCCTTCATTCTGTTCGAGTTTACTGTTGGCATTCACTTCCCGGATGGGGATGCGGGGCAATATGCGGTAGTCGGTAAAAAGGATATCGCCAGTTTCCTTGATAATGTCCATGCCATTCCTTTTCAGGTCGAAGAATCGATGCCCTTCAAACGCCAGTTCCAGTCTGCGTTGCAGCAGGATCTCATCCAGCAGGGCCTGGCCGCTGAGGCTTACTGCGGTTAAGCCGGCACGTTGTCGGATAGTATTCAGGTCATCCAGCGCCTGTGCCTCACCGGCAGGTGTACCGGTTTTGTAAGCAGCTTCCGCACGGTTGAGATACACTTCGGATACACGGATCACCGGAATATTGTCCAGGTTGGCCACTTTATTCTTCGAGATATACTTGGTGCATTCCAGTTTGGCCGAGTTGGCGCCCAGTCCAAACATGTACAGACCTTTACGAACATCGCCGGCGGGCATAAGATCATAGAAGGATTGTTTAGCTACTATCACACCATGAATACTTGCAGTAACATCGGTAAGGAATGCACGGGTAGTGAACATGCCCCTGAGGGAATTGTCGCTGCCCAAATTTTCACTCACATTGAATTTTATTTCGAAGATGGATTCAGGGTTTACTTCGGCTCTCCATCCACTCATATAATTGGCATTACTCATGAACTTACTGCCACTGAGTGTGAGTGATTCCGTGGCTTTGTCCACCGCTTTTTGATAATCTCCGTTATACAGGGCAACACGTGTGTAAAGTGCAACCACAGCGGATTTGGTGGCTTTGTGGATGCTTGTTTGTGCATTGTTGCGGTTGAAGCAGGCATAGGAACTGTCGAGATCATCATAGATCCTTTTATATACATCGGGAATGCTTGCCCGGGCTTCGAAGCTGATCTCATCGATATCATTCACACCATTGGTAACGATGGGCACACCGCCTTTATTGGCGGGAGCGTAGATGGCCGTGGGGTCGTATGCCTGTGTACGTGCGAGATCATGATAGAAAAGTGCACGGAGAAAATACACCTGTGCAGCGATGCCATCTTTGTAGAGCTGATTTGCAGGCAGTGTTTTCAATGCATCCAGCACGAGGTTGGATTGATTGATGGCGTAGTAACAGGATTGCCAGTTGGTGAAATGTGAGCCCGGCGCATTGCTGCATTCATTGGCCAGTTGTGATGAGTTACCGGAATGGTATACGTTATCTGCAAGCGCTTCTGCAATGGCGTAATAGTTCCGGCCGTACTGGTTGGAGCTTTGCAGTCGCGAATAAATGCCTGTGGTTGCGGCGTTCACACCCTGTTCGGTATTGAGAGCGATACCGGAATCGATCGATTGTTTGGGGTTCAGCTCCAGCATTTTCTTGCAGGAGAACAGCGTGCTTCCGATGAAGCAGGCCGCCAGGATCTTATATAGTGATGTTGTGGAAACCATGTGTTAGAATTTTGCGGTGATACCAAATTGAAATGACCTGGTTTGCGGGATCAGACCTGTATAGGTAGTGTAATTATCTCCGTCGAGATAGAATTCAGGATCATAGCCAGACCATTTGGTCCAGGTATGAACGTTCAGGCATTGTGCAAATACGGAGATCTCCTGCATGCCCAGTTTTTCAACGGGCTTACGGGGAAGCCTGTACGAAAAGTTGATGCTCTTCAGACGGATATAGCTTGCATCTTCGAGCCAGCGTGTGGAGGCCAGGTCTCCGCGGGCGGAATTCACTTCTGCTGCATTGTTGATGCTGCGCGGTACGGAAGTGATCTGTCCGGGTGTGGTCCAGCGGTTATCATAATACCAGAGGATGCCATTGATATTCATATCGCCTTTGCGCGCCATATTGCGGCTCTGGTTGTTGTACAGTTCTCTTCCGAAATCGTACTGGAAGAAGATGCCGAGTTCAAATCCTTTGTAGTTGAAAGTGTTGTTCCATCCGCCATAATAATCGGAGAGCTGATTTCCTCTTCCAAAAGGCGTATAGGCATTGGCGGTTTGTGCAGGCGGAGTGTAGGAGAGATTGCCAGCATTGTCGTAGAACAGCGGCCTTCCGGTAGCGGAGTTCACGCCTGCATACTGGGTGTAGAAATTGGTCTTGAGTGAATAGCCCACACGCACACTGGGATCGCCGGGCAGTTCCTGCAGCGTATCGTAGAGTTTGGTCACTTTGTTGTTCAGGAAAGAGATATTGAAATTGGATACCCAGTTGAAATCTGAAGACTTCACCAGGTGTACACCGAGCTCCAGTTCCAGTCCTTTGTTCACTACTTCACCTACGTTGTTGTAGATCTCTTCATACCCTGCAATCCAGGGAACAGGTTGACTGAGCAGCAGGTCCTTGCTGGTGCGTTTGTATACTTCCACGGAACCAAAGATCCTGCGTTGGAGAAATGAGAAATCGAGACCGATATTGATGGTAGCATTGCGTTCCCAGCGCAGGTTGGCATTGCCGAGTGAATTGGGCTGGATACCTGGTTCATTGTTGTAGGTGATGCCGCCGCCGAAGAGGGAACGGGAAACGAAATTGCCGATCTGGTCATTACCGGTTTCGCCATAACCTGTGCGCAGTTTCAGCTGATCGATCCAGTTATATTTATTGAGGAAGTCTTCCTGCGCCATATCCCAGCCAACTGAAATAGCGGGGAACCATCCGAACATATTGTTGGTGCCGAAGCGGCTGCTGCCATCATAACGGATGATGGCGCTGGCCATATAGCGTTGTGATCCGAACCAGTTGGCCTGGAAGAATGTGCCCATTCGTTTAACGCCCGTCCAGCTTCCGGATGCGCCGGTGATCAGGGCAGCGGATTGCATTTGCCTGAATTCAAAATTCGGGAAACCCTCACCGCTTACGGAATTACTTTCACTTTCGAAGGAGCGGTATTCACCACCTGCTATCAGGTTTATGTCATGCTTGTCGTTAAAAGTACGTTGATAGTTCAGCGTATGTGTATTGGCGAAAGACTTCGGTGTTTGCTGGTAAGTGTTGAGCACACCTCTTTTTACATAGCCTTCCTGTGTGCGGGGATCAACATAACGGCGTCCCTGGATATTCCGGTAATCGAGGCCAACAGTGGTTTTGTAGGTAAGCCCTTTGATGATTTTGTATTGCAGCTGCAGATTGGCGAGGAGTCCGGCTGTTTTGTCTTCCTGGTCATTCAGTGTAGATGTGTGTACAGGATTCTGTGTAAAGATGCCGGGGAAGCCATTGTAATTATAGTTAAGCGTTCCATCTTCCTTGTAAATGGGAATGAAGGGTAGCATCATCGGGCCGGCGTAGGCAGGAGAGGAGAAGAGTGTGCTGGAGCCTGCACCACCAGAGGGACCGTTTTGTTTGATGCTGGTAAGATTGATATTACCGCTGAAGCTGAGTTTGTTGCTGATCTGGCTGTTGAGGAAGAGGTTCACTGTACCTCGTTTGAATTTTGATGCTACGATGCTTCCTGTAGTGTTCTCGTAAGAACCTGAAATACGATAAGTGGTTTTGCCACTGCCGCCGGCTGCGGAGAAATCAGCCTTGTTGGATTTTCCCGTTTGGTAAACAGCGCGGTGCCAGTCGTACGTGGGCAGTGCGGCCATTTCCTCATCCGTCATGGTAGTGGGCAATTTGGATTGCGTGAGCACCTGTGTTTTGGCCCATGCGTAATCGCGTGTTGGATTTGCATTCATCATCGCTTCGATGCGGCCACCGAGGTATTGCTGTGTGTTCATGAGCGGCATCAGGTTGATGGGTTTCACGAAACCCGTTTGCAGCGTGAGGTTGAACCTGGTGGCGCCTGCTGTTCCTTTTTTTGTAGTGATGAGCACCACACCATTGCCTGCCTGTGCGCCATACACAGAAGCAGCGGCAGCATCTTTCAATACTTCAATGCTTTCGATATCTTTTGGATTGATCACGGCCAGCGGGTTGGAACTTACGGTAGTGGTGGAATTATCCGAGTTTATGGGAATGCCATCCACAATGTAAAGCGGGTTGGTGCCTGCCGTGATGGAACCCTGTCCGCGGATCTCCACTTTGATAGCGCCACCCGGAATACCGCTCTGGCTCTGGATCTGCACGCCAGGCATCCTGCCCTGGATGGCTGCATCGAGTGTTTGCACGGGCATCTTTTCGATATCCTTTGCTCGTACGCGTGAGATGGAACCGGTAATTGCACGGCGTTGTTGTGTGGCGTAACCTGTTACTACCACTTCATTCAGGTCCAGTACCTGCGCATTCAGTGTGATGTTGAGCGTTAGCTGATTGCCAGCGCCGATGGATAATTGTCTTGCCTGTTTCTTATCGGTGGTTTGTGCTGTATGTCCATTATTCGTTTTTCTGATAGCGATCTCCATCGATTCATATCCCACGATGGAAACCTGTAATATGGCATCTTCCGGAATATTGTTCATGGTGAAAGTGCCATTGGCAGCGGTGGTGGTGCCGGTGGAACTGCCTTTGATGGTGATGCTCACACCGGCCAGGGGATCGCCGGCTGCATTGCGGATGGTGCCTGAAATGTCTACCGGAGGCAGAACAGGTTCAGCTACAGTCTTGCTGATGATGATCTTTTCGGATAGAACGATTGTTTTATCGCTGATCATGAAAAGGAGGGGTTGGTCTTTCAGCACCATGCCCATGAATTTGTCCAGTGGCATAGCTGAAGCTGAAACCGTTACCGGGTGTGTATTTGCCAGGAGTCCCTGGTTGTAGAACACAACATAGCCGGTCTGTTCTTCGATGCTGGCAAAGATCTTCTTCATGGGAAGATCTTTGCCTTTGAGGGTGATGGTCTGCGAGGAAGTGCTGGCAGACACGCTCAAACAGGCAGCCAGAATGAATAATGTGGTCAATCTCATAATTCGCAGCAGTTGCGCTGTAAGCCCGTAGGGCATTGCCTGTGGTTGCACACGGGAAATACCCTGCGTGGCTGATGTTGCCAGTCCCGGTATAAAGGCCGGGGCCGGCGCAGCAGTTTTTTGCATAAATTGCAGTGTTTGGTGAAAGAATAGGTTCGACTCTATTTTGTTTTACTGAACAACCGCCGGGAGTGGTGCAAACACTTCCGGCTTTGTTATTATATCCACAGGAAAAGGTGATTGATCAATAGTAAGGAAAAGGCTTTGGTTTTATTCAAGGCCACTAAGGCTGAATGATGAGCTTCCGGTTGTCTAGTTTTACATTTACCTTCGACATCTCCAGTGCTTTCAGCATATTTTCGAACTGCATGTTCCTGCTCATCTTTCCACCGAATTTTATATTGGGTACAATGTTCTTTTCATAGATCACTTCCACATCATACCAGCGGCTGAGTTGGCGCATCACTTCATCCAGTCCGGCTCCTTCGAAATCGAAGACGCCATTTTTCCAGGCCATCACTTTCTGTATATCGGCTGCATGTACGTGGATCCATTCTGTTCCCATTTCCGCCTGCTGGCCTGGTTCCAGGACCACTGGATTAGAGCTGCCGGAAGTCACACGTACACTGCCTTCCAGGAGAGTGGCGCGGATGTTTTTTTCGTCCTCATAAGTATTCAGGTTGAAACTGGTGCCCAGCACTTCCACGCTGTTGCCATTTCGCATACTCACGATGAAAGGACTGTTTGTTTGTTTCGCCACTTCGAAATACACTTCCCCACTGATTTCCACTTTTCTTGTTTTCCCCTGGAAGCTGGTGGGGTAGCGGATACTGCTGGCGGCATTCAGCCATACGTGTGTGCCATCTGAAAGTGTAAGATGGAATTGTCTTCCCCTTGGAGTAGACATCCGGTTCCAGGCCACGGCCTTTGCTTCTTTTCCTTCGTACACGAGCGCACCGTTCTGCAATACCACTTTAGCCCCCTGCTGGTCTGCGATGAGGCCATTGCCCGCACTGTCAAGAGACAGCTGTGAATTATCGTCCAGTGTAAGGATAGCACCATTCATACCCGGTGTGATGCTGACGGGTGGCGTTTCTTTCATGGCTATACTTTCCGTTGGCGCTTTTTCTCCACGACTTAATAAGAACCAGGCGGCCATTGAAATGCAGACCAATAAAGCGGCTGCGGCTACTGTTCTGAATATGAGTTTGCGATATTTACTCAGGGACCAGTCGCTCGCGTCCCCGCGAGTGACGGCTTTTTGCTCGCCTCCGGCGAGCGCAGTGTCGCCGGAGGCGACGGAATATAAGTCACTCGCGGGGACGCGAGCGACTGCCGGCACTCTGTCTGTAGCCAGTATTTGTTCAGCTTTGAGCTCCCAATCGGGCTGTGCAGTTGTCTGCCCCGGCATGGAAAGCTGCTCCATCAAGGATTCCAGGGTACTACGGACCAGGTCCGCAGAAGCTTCATCGCTGAACAGGGATTGCAGCTCCTGGTCTTCGGCAGTAGTCAGCTGGTGTTTTTTGAATTGTTGCAGCAGGTATTTGATCCTTTCCTGGTCCATGAAAATAGGATTGTGGAATATAGGATGCGCGAAAAATGGAATAGTACCTCCATTTTTCAAAAAAATTTATTGGAGAAGGATAGAAGTGCCGATGATAACGGGAATGGGGTAGCCCGATTGTTCCAGGTGAAGACGGATCTGCTTCAGGGCCTTGGTCAGATTGTTCTTGACAGTTTGAGGGGAAAGTTCCAATTGCTCCGCGATCTCATTCACAGATAACTGTTGTTCGCGGCTTAGACAAAATACCTGTCTTTGAGTTTGAGGCAATTGAGTAACCGCTTCGCCGATCAGTCCTTTTACTTCCTGTAAGCTTAATTGTGCGATAGGATGTTCGCCGGATTCAGTCTGTTCCGGTAATTGCTGCAGATAATTCCTGGCGAGGATCTTTTTGCGCAGGCTCATATAACATTCATTCGCTGCAATACGGAAGATATAGGCACGGGGGTGTTCCACTTCGCGGAGTTTATCGCGTTTCAGCCAGATATTCAGAAAGGTCTGCTGGACCATTTCCTCTGCCTGAACGGGAGAGCCCAGCAATTCCGACACAAATGGGTACAGCAATTTGCTGTACGCTAAAAAGAGGAGCGTAAAAGCTTGTTCTTCTCCGGATGCGATCCTTTGAAACAGCTCTTTTTCGTTATGGGGCAGGGCTTCGGTCAAATGCCGTTCAGTTTGGACAGAGTACTGGTTGCAAACTATTGAAAAAAGTTCAGAAATCAGGCAACATCAAAATAGAATTGGATTGGGTAGTTTCTGCAACAGAAGCTTTATAGTCCCCCTGTTACCTGTAAAGTCTGTTGGAATTTTACGAAAGGGAAGAACTGTATTTGCCAACAAGCAGTAATTATGTACAGAATTCGACTGCAATAAGCCAAGTGTATTTTTGATGATCTGCCTGCAGTGCTGTACAATAAAATGGCGTACTAATATACTGAAACAGAAAAGCCCCTTTCGGGGCTTTGAAGATCAAGCGGAATGAATTTAGTATCTATTCTTATTATAACTATTTCCATTATTGAAATTGCGGTCACCGCCACGGGAAGATCTGTCTTCCTTTGGTTTGGCAATTGATACACTGATAGTCCTGTTTTCAACAGAAGCGCCATCAAGGTCCGCAATCGCTTTTTTAGAAGCGGCTTCATCAGGCATTTCTACAAATCCAAAACCTCTTGACCTGCCAGTTTCCCTGTCAGTAATAACCCTGGCTGATGTTACTTCTCCATAAGGAGTAAAAAAATCTTTCAGATCTTCATCCTGCACGTCGAAGCTTAAGTTTGAAACAAAAATGTTCATTTTAAAAATTAAATTGATTAAAAATTTCGAGTAAGGCAAGAAGTAAGAAACTAACTATAATGCAGAAAACTAGGCAATGTAATTAATGAATACTAATGCGAGGCTCAAATTAACGAATGGAAGATAACCCTTTTTTATCAGTTTTGAAAAAAATAAACTGCCTTCCAGGTTCAAAACCTGGAAGGCAGCTGCATTAGGATCTATTCATTTGATCAAATCACTAACCTCGATGGCTTCCAGGTAATGGCTTATTGCATTGGTGTCTGGCAATATCCGGTACTCTTCGATACTGTGGTTAGACTTGTTGCAATAAGCCTCTACATAATAATGATCCAGCTGAAAGAGGAAAACGATACAGTCAGGATAAGTTCTCTGGGCCAAAACCACTGCATTGCTCATTACGATGGATTTTTTATCCCCTTCATTTAACAGAATAAATTCAGAAAGCTTCATAACGTTAAATTTTAAAAGTTAACTAACAAAGGCTTGCTTAAACTTGAATAAAACTGAATAACTAAAAAATCCGAGAATCGAGAAAAGCTGCACATTATCTGTAGCTAAACCAGTAATTCTGGTGCGGCATACATAAAAAACAAATCGTAATCCGTCAATAGAAAGGAGGCTGATTTGACGTTTAAGAACCGAGGCGCAACAAATATAGGAGTTTCGAAAGAAATTACTGAATGAATCTTCCCCTGCTACCCGCTATTGGGTTCATATATGACTTTCCTGGCAACGATCAAGGTATAATCTTAAGAAAGCATGGCCGCAGGAATGCAGCCATGCTCTAACTGCCCCTGTTATCGGATTACTCCCATCCACCTCCCAGGGAAGCATATAACTTGATCAGCGATGCAAAGATCTCATTCTTCTGAATCACCATTTGTAATTCCGCTTCCAGCATATTCTTCTGTGCGGTGATCACTTCCATATAATTGGCATATCCCGTCAAATACAGCTCCCTGGCAGTTTGTACTGCGGCCTGTAATTCCTGTACTTCCTGTGCTTTCATGTTATAGGCATTCTGCGACTGCTGAACAGCGCTGATATTTGTGCTTACTTCATTGAATGCTTCTACCAGTTTTTGCTGGTAGTTGAACACCATTTCCTTATTGGCAGCATTGGCAATCACAAAATCCGTTTGTATTTGCCGGCGGTTAAGTAATGGGGCAGTAAGCGAGCCCGCTGCGCCCCAGGCCACTGATCCGGCATTGAATAGCAGTGTGGGGGTAAAAGCATTCAAGGCGATATAAGGACTGATCACCAGCGATGGGAAGAAGGCCGCCCTGGCCGCTTTCACATTCAGCGATGCGGATTGCATTTGGAATTCCGCCTGCATGATATCTGGTCTTTTAAGCAGGAGGGTTGATGGTATTCCTGCCTGTAATGCTGGAATGCCAGATGGCAGCAAGGAGGCTCGCGGTATATTTCGAGTGTACATGCCCGCTACTGAGTTCATTTGATTTTGCGTCTGCACCCTTTGTTGCAGCAACTGTTGCTCGATGGCGCGGGTATTGAGCAACTGCGCTTCAAATTGCTGAACGGCCAGCTCCGTTGCCCGGCCACCTGCTTTCTGCGCTTTCACTATCTCCACGGCCTCTTCCTGTAAAGTGATATTCCGGCGAACGATACTGATCTCATTATCCAGGCTGATCAGTTCAAAATAACCCTGGGCAATTACAGATACAATGCCGGTGACCAATACACGCCTGGCCTGTTCCTGTGCCAGCAGATCGGATTGTGCTGCTTTGCGGAGTGTGCTCAGTTTGCCCCAGAGATCGATCTCCCAACTACTTTGCAGGCCAACGAAGTAGTCGGTGGTTGGATTCACCGGGATCTGTTGGTTTTTATCGATATTGGGAGAAAGATTGGTATCGAAATTGCCAACGCCATTGAGGGTGTAATCGCCATAACGATCTGCACTGGCGGCGATGCGTGCATCCACGGAAGGCAGCAAAGCCCTGCGCCTGTTGGCGAGCTGCGCATGCGCCACCCTGATACGCTGGTAAGCGATATTGAGATCGGCATTGTTCTTCAATGCAGAATCGATGAATGCGATCAGTTGCTGATCAGGAAACAGTTCCCTGAAAACCAAACGGCCAGAGTCCTGTTGGCTTGTGAAGCCCGAAAACTGCTCCGGGAGCTGTTTTACCACGGGAACCGGGTCCGGCTGCGCCACCTTGCACCCGCTCTGAAATAGAGCGAGCGAAACCACCGCGCCCATGCACAAATATGTAAGTGCACGATGAGATACGATATGATTAGATGATCTTGTCATTAGAGTTTTTTTACGCTGCTGCTACAGTTTTCTTTTTCTTTTTTCTTTTCGACTTTTGGAAAAGCACAAACAAACCGGGCACCAGGAAGATACCGGCAATAGTGCCCACCAGCATACCTCCGGCTGATGCGATACCGATGGAGTGGTTGCCCATTGCGCCGGCGCCCTTCGCGATACAAAGCGGGATCAGGCCTGCAATGAATGCGAAGCTGGTCATGAGTATCGGGCGAAGCCTGCTCACCGCGCCTTCACGCGCGGCTTCCAGCACGCTCATGCCGTGTTTCCTTTTCTGTATGGCCACTTCCACGATGAGGATCGCATTCTTACCCAGCAATCCGATCAGCATGATCAGCGCCACCTGCGCGTAAATATTGTTCTCCAGCCCTGTGATCAGCAGGAAGAAGAAGGCTCCTGCAATACCGGCCGGAAGACTTAATATAACGGCAAGGGGTAACAGAAAACTTTCATATTGGGCTGCCAGTACCAGGTATACGAAAAGCAGACAGATCAGGAAGATCCAGATGGCTTCATTACCGGAAAGGATCTGTTCCCGCGTCATACCGCTCCATTCAAAACTATAGCCTTTCGGTAACAAAGAATCGGCCACCTGCTGAATGCTGGTAATGGCCTCTCCGCTGGTAAAGCCGGGAGCGGCATCACCATTGATCATGGCAGCCGTGTACATATTGAAGCGTGAGATCTGCTCAGGTCCGTACACTTTTTCCATCCTGATGAAATTGGAAAAGGGCACCATTTCCCCTTTGTTGTTTTTCACATAAAGACTGAGCACATCTTCCGGGTTGGCGCGGTACTGCGGCAATGCCTGCAACATCACTTTGTACATCTGGTCGAAACGGATGAAGTTGGTGGCATAGTAACTGCCGAGCAGGGTTTGCAGGGTGCTCATCGCATTGTCTATGGTCACGCCTTGTTTGGCTGCCATCTCCTGGTCCACATGAATGAGGAACTGCGGAAAATTGGGATCGAAGCTGGTAGTGGCGTTACCGATCACCGGATGGTCCGTGAGTGCATTGAGGAACTTTTCGCTCACCGCTGCCATTTGCGCCAGGTCTGTATTCCGGTTCTTGTTCAGTAAGCGCAACTCGAAACCTCCGGCATTACCGAAGCCCGGTACAGTAGGTGGCTCGAAGTATTCGATACTGGCATCGGAAATATGTGCCGTTTTTTCCCTGAAGCGTGTAATTAGCTCCGGGATGCTTTCTTTTCGTTTATCCCACTCCGACAGATTGATCATGGCCATACCGTAAGAAGCGCCGGAGATATCGCTCATCAGGCTATAACCGGCCAGTGTGCTGATATTCTCGATGGTCTTCTCAGGCTGCAATGCACGCTGAACGGCATGTAAAACTTCTTCTGTACGCTCAACGGTGGAGCCGGGAGGCGTAGTCACATTCACGTATACCATACATTGGTCTTCCGCCGGAATGAAACCTGAGGGCAGGAGTTTTGCGCTTCCCCAGATAGCCACAAAGAAAACCGCCAGCATGGCGAGGGTGATAGCGCGGCGGCCTGCAATGCGGTTGACTGTTCTTCCGAATTTCCTTTCGGCGCCATCGTAACCTTTGTTGAATACGGTATAGAAGCGTTGCAACAGGTTTTTCTTTTTGGAGGGCGATGGATGTTTGAGCAATAGCGCGCAGAGTGCAGGCGTAAGCGTTAGTGCGTTCACACCCGAGATCACGATGGCAATGGCGAGCGTGAGTGAGAACTGGCGATAGAAAACACCCACAGGTCCGGAAAGGAATGCCACCGGTACAAATACGGCCGACATCACCAGGGTGATAGCCACTACCGCACTGCCAATTTCTTTCATGGCGGCCAGGGTAGCATCCATTGCTCCCAGATGGTGTTCACTCATCTTCACGTGCACGGCTTCCACCACCACAATTGCATTGTCCACCACAATTCCGATGGCCAGCACCAAAGCAAATAGTGTAAGGATATTGATGGAGAAACCGAACATTTGCATGAATGCCAGTGTACCGATCAATGCCACTGGTACTGCCAGTGCAGGGATCAGCGTACTCCTGAAATCCTGGAGGAAAATGAACACAACGATGAATACAAGTATGAATGCTTCCATCAATGTGGTCAATACTTTACTGATACTGGCATCCAGGAAGCGGCTTACATCGTAGGCGTAGTTGTACACCATTCCGGGCGGGAAGCTGGTCTCTTTCAGCTCTTCCATTTTCGATTTGATCTCGGCAATAACGTCGCGGGCATTGGATCCGGGGCGCTGCTTGATCATGATACTGGCAGAGGGGCTGCCATCCGTGAAGCTCACCATATCGTAGCTCACGGTGCCGAATTCCACATCTGCTATATCGCGGAGGCGCAGGATGGAGCCATCATCGTCCGCGCGAAGGACCACATCTTTGTACTGTTCCGGTGTATTGAATTTGCCGGTGTATTTGAGTACGTATTGCTTGGCCTGTTTATCTTTTCCCGAGTTCTCTCCGGTAACGCCTGGCGCTGCTTCAATGTTCTGGTTGCGTAATGCAGTGATGATCTCTTCGGTGGAGATATTGTAGGCGAGGAGTTTGTCGGGTTTCAGCCATACGCGCATTGAGTAGTCGCGTGCGCCCATGATATCCACGAAACCCACGCCATTGATACGTTTCAGCTCCTGCAGGATATTGATGTCCGTAAAGTTGTAAATGAATTCTTCGTCCACATTCCTGTCTTCACTCATGATATTGAGGTAGAGCAACATGGAGTTCACTTCTTTTTCTGTGGTCACACCAGCCTTGATCACTTCTTCGGGAAGCTCGTCCAGTACGGTGGTTACGCGGTTTTGCACGTTCACCGCGGCCTGGTCCGGGTCTGTGCCTACTTCGAAGAAGACCTGAATGAGGGTAACGCCGTTATTGCTGCTGACGCTGTTCATATAGGTCATGCCAGGCACGCCGTTGATGGCGCGTTCCAGGGGAATGGCAACGGCTTTCGTACATACATCGGCGTTGGCGCCATTATAATTGGCGGTCACCACTACGGAGGGTGGAACGATATCGGGGTACTGGGTCACGGGCAATGTGAACAATGCGAGCACACCCAGGAGAACAAAAACCAAAGAGATGACCAGCGACAACACTGGTCGCCTGATAAATTTTTCTAACATGCGCCGGATAATTTGTTTTTGGGATTAATGAACGTTCAGCAGGCTGTCTGCTGAAATGAAACGGGGAGCTACTTTTACTCCCTCACGGATGTTCTGGATTCCTTCGTAGATGATGCGGTCTCCTACTTCGAGACCTTCTTTCACCAGTACGAAATCATCGATCCGTGTATCCGGCGTGAATTGTTTCATTTTTACAGTATTGTTGTTTTCCAGAACGAAAACATAATTCTTGTCCTGGATCTCGAATACGCTTCTCTGTGGGATCATGATGGCCCGGGGCACCAAACTCGTGAGCAGCACTTTGCCGCTGGCGCCGTGTTTGAGCAGCTTTTCGGGGTTCGGGAATTGTGCACGGAATGCGATGGAGCCTGTCTGTTTTTCTATTTCTCCATCCATCGTTTCTATTTTTCCTGTTTGCGGGAACATGGTTCCGTCTGCCAGTTGCAGTTGCACGGGCTTTCCCATGCGGTTGCGTGCTGCGCCTGCTTTCACGTAGTGCAGGTATTCGCTTTCGGATACGTTGAAATAAGCGTGCATGAGATGAACATCGGATACGGTGGTGAGGAGGGTGCCTTCACTCATGAGACTGCCTATTTTGTGTGGAATGCGGTCTATCACACCACTGAAGGGTGCGCGGATATTCGCATAAGAGAGATGGAGGGCTGCTTTCTCTTTTCCTGCCTCAGCTTCCTGCACTTTGGCGCGGGCGGCAGTAAGACGGGCATTGGCCAGCTCCAGCTCAGACTGGGAAAGGATCTTTTTATCTACCAGTCTTTTTACCCGGTCTGTTTCCACTTCAGCGCTTTTCAGTTCTGCTTCGGCGCTGGTAAGTGCGGCATTGGCTTCTGCCAGCTGCAGTTTGAATTCCGCATCATTCAGGCGGAAGAGAAGTTGCCCTTTCTGAACAAATTGCCCTTCATCCACGGCAATCCCTTCCAGGAAGCCGCTCACTTTAGCGCGCAGTTCCACATTCTGGGACGCGGCGATGCTGCTTACATAGCTCTTGTGCAGCATCGTATCCCGTGATTGCAGCTCAAAGACGGGTACTTCCACCAGGCGTTTTTCTTTTTCAGTACTTCCTTTTGCTGTACATCCGGCCAGATAGAGCACGGACAGAAATCCGAATAAATGAATCGACTTCATAAAATAAAAATTGGGCGTTTATTGGAGACCGTTGGTAGCCTGCAATAATTCCTTGAGCATTAAAGTATATAATGATGATAATCCTGTCATGGAATGGCAGGCGAAGAGAACTGAATTGGATATAATGGGATCAGAATGGCGTTAGCCGGAACAGGAACAGGTAGTAAAAGGGTAATGTATGTGCCTGTTGTTGTAACACGTAGCGATTGCTGACGTGAATATCTTTGATGGAAGCGTCCTCAGCGCGGGAAGCAGAACTGATGATGAAATAAGTGGGAGAGGCTGTGAACCTGGAACGGTAACGTCCGGGGCGTTGTGCATTGATCTCGGTGAAATCGAGATCAGTCTCTGTAAAATAATCCCGGGCATCCTGCTCTTCTTCAAGCAATGCCAATACATGCTTGCCGGGCGCTGGATAGCGCCGGGTATTGCCTTCGGTTGTGAGAACGATCCCGAATACCAAAGTGCAAAACAATAATATGAATGATCTGAAGCTCACAGGTTTTTTGCTAAAGTGTCACAAAAATAATCGAAGGATAATAAATCAACATTAAGATCAGATTAAAGGCGCATAAGAAAGGTTTTAATTAACAGTTCCCTGAGATTGGAAATAGTGAAAAAATAAATGTAAAGGCGTATTCACTCGATTGGCAGGGGGATTTGTCTTGTTGATATGAATAGATTTCCCATTTTCCTGTTTTTGCTCCTGCCCCTGCTCGGGAACGCACAAGCAAAATTTACGATCGATGGCAGCATTGATCTGCCTGACAGCACTAATATTTCCCTGATCACACAGGGAGATAAACCGGTATTGATTCAAAAAACGAAAATAAGGAATGGTAAATTTCAACTTTCCGGCAATTACCAGGAAGTGATGATGGCTAATCTCCTGGTATTTACAGATGGCGGGATGATGACGAGAACCATCTATCTGGAAGATGGAGTGGTCCATGTTCAAGCCGGCAAGAAATTGTCTGACGCAATCGTAACAGCAGGCCCTTTGAACAAGGAGTGGGATGCGTGGCAGCAGAAGCATGGACAGGATTTGAAAAAACTGAATATAGCGGATGTGACTGCGTATGTTCAGCAACATCCTTCTTCTGCATTGAGCCTGGACCTGTTGATATACGACTCGGAAAGACGTCACTTATTGTATCCCTTACTGAAAGAACTTGATGTTTCCATTCGTGAGCTGGAACGTGCCAAAAGATACAGCCGGTTTGTTGAAAGCGAAATGGCGCTGCGCCCCGGGGGGATAGCTCCTGATTTCAAGGTGCAGGATCCCGGCGGTAACAGCTGGAAGCTGTCTGATTACCGCGGAAAGTATGTATTGATCGACTTTTGGGCCAGCTGGTGCAAACCCTGCCGGGCAGCCATACCTGAACTAACGGAAGTCTATAATAAATACAAGGATAAAGGCTTTACTATCCTTGGTGTATCGATCGACAAAAATGCAAGGGACTGGATCAATGCTGTTGAAGCTGATAAAGTACCCTGGAAGCAGGGCAGTGATGTGCAGGGCGAACAAGGTGAGGTTGCCAGGTTATACAGGATTTCCTATGTGCCGCTTCTTTTCCTGCTTGACCCGGAGGGAAGAATAATTGGGGGAAACGATTTCGAAAAAGTATTGGCCGACCGTCTCGGCAACTGATCAATAAAATCAATTATTTTTGCCGCCATGAAATACTCGCAATGGATCGGCATTCTGGCGGCAATTACACTTGTGATCGCCTGCTTTATTCCCTGGACCTATCACCCTGATGTACAAAAGAACTTCACCGGTTTCTTTTCCGAGAACAATCTTTACGGAAGGCCGGGAAAATTCTTTGTGACCTTTGCCATCATTGCATCCATCTTCTTTTTGATCCCACGTGTATGGGCCAAGCGCTGGAACCTGCTCTTCACGGCTATCATAGTGGCTTTTGCCATCAGGTGCTTCCTGGTGTATACAGGTTGCTATCGTGGTATTTGTCCTGAGAAAAAAGCAGGGATCTGGCTGGTAGCCGTCTCTTCAATTGTAATGCTGTTGATGGCAGTGTTCCCGGACACCAAACTGCCAGAGCAAAAAAAGAACGGCCGGTAGCCGTTCAGTAATTTGTTCATTATTCCATTTAATTAGTCAAGCACTTTAAGACTTTTTCCGATCAGTTGCACACATTCTTCGATCTCATCTGCTGTGATCACTAACGGTGGGGCTAACCTGATCTTGTCGCCATGCGTTGGCTTGGCCAGTATACCATTCTCTTTCATCGCCAGGCAGAGATCCCAGGCAGCATCGGTATTCTTGTGACTGATCACGATAGCATTCAATAATCCTTTGCCGCGGATCAGTTTGATATGGGGCGACCGGAGATCGCGTAATTGCTGACGGAGCAGTTCGCCCATCTTTTCCGCATTCTCCGCCATCTTTTCATTTTTCAGCACAGTAAGTGCTGCGATGGCCACTTTGCAGGCCAGCGGATTGCCTCCATATGTGGAGCCGTGTTCTCCGGGTTTGATGGTAAGCATGATCTCGTCATCAGCCAGCACGGCTGATACAGGCATGATGCCGCCACTCAGTGCTTTTCCGAGGACCAGGATATCGGGTCTTACATTTTCATGATCGCATGCCAGCATTTTTCCTGTTCTGCTGAGACCTGTTTGTATTTCATCGGCAATGAACAATACATTGGCGTCTGCGCAGAATTGCTTTGCTTTGGCGAGATAACCAGCATCAGGTACTACTACACCTGCTTCGCCCTGGATCGGTTCCACGAGGAAGCCGGCAACATTCTTATCTTTCAAAGCTTCGCTCAATGCATCGAGGTTATTGAATGGAATACTCACGAATCCCTGCATGAACGGACCAAATCCTTTTCTTGCTGAAGGGTCGGAGCTGAACGAGATTACGGTGCTGGTGCGGCCGTGGAAATTATTGGAACAGACGATGATCACTGCTTTGTTCTCTTCGATCCCTTTCACTTCGTATCCCCAGCGGCGGCAAAGCTTGATGGCTGTTTCCACTGCTTCCACACCGGTATTCACAGGCAACACTTTATTGTACCCGAAATATTCTGTGATGAATTGCGCATACTCGCCCAAAAGTGAACTGTGGAAGGCGCGGCTGGTGAGCGTCAATTTCTGCGCCTGCTCTATCAGGGCAGCAACGATACCGGGATGGCAATGTCCCTGGTTAACGGCAGAATAACCGCTGAGGAAATCAAAATAACGTTTGCCATCTACGTCCCACACGTGCACACCTTGTCCGCGTTCAAGAACAACGGGAAGAGGGTGATAATTGTGTGCGCCGAATTTATCTTCCAAATTCAGGTAGTGCTGCTCTCTGGCAGAGGATGAAACTGTTGCTTGCATACGAATCGATTTTACGGGCGTATCCTGCAAAGAATACTGATAGAAAAGATGAATTGATCAGACAGGGGAAACTGCCCGGTGCGAAGTGGCACCGGAACACCAGCAACTAACCTCGATGGTTGAGGAAATCGAGATTGAAATGAAGGAATGCTGATATGTGAATATTAGTTCTGATATGAACTGATTTGAAGCGAAGGTACAAAAAAATGCGGGAAGGGCGAAATCAGCGGTTGAAGAACACGCTGTATGCAGATGGCCATTCGATCCCAGGCAATTGGTCCTTCGGGAAAATGCCATAGAAAGCAGAACCGCTTCCAGACATGGAAGCATATATCGCGCCTGCATCATAGAGCCTGTGTTTGATCTCCTGTAATTCAGGATGATGGCTTATTACAGGCGCTTCGAAATCATTGATGAGTTGATCTTTCCAGGTTTCCACCGGTTGTTGCACGATAGCTTCCAGCGCTGTGCCATTACCGGTAGGATGTACCTGCGAAAATGCCCAGGCGGTATTTACATGAACTCCCGGATGCACCAGCAGGAATGAATAATTACCAAGGTCTAACGCAAGAGGTGTAAGTACTTCACCACGACCAGTTGCCAGGCAGGGCTGGTTATGAATGAAAAACGGACAGTCGCTGCCGAGTTGCAGCGCGTATTGCAGCAGTTCCTTTTTGCTGAGCTGCAGGTTGAATTTATTGTTGAGCAGGCTGAGCATGAAAGCGCCATCGGCGGATCCGCCCCCCAGTCCTGCGCCCATGGGAATATTCTTATGGAGGCAGATAGTAACGGGGGAGAGGTCCGGAAAATCTGCCTTCAGCAGTTCCCAGGCTTTCACACAGAGATTTTTTTCAGGGGGGCCGCCAACAGGAATCCCTGTAACGGAAAGTTGGAGGGCAGGAGCTTTCACGATCTCCAGCACGTCTTTCACGGGCAATGGATAGAACACCGTTGCCAGATCGTGGTATCCATCATTCCTTTTGCCAAGTATATGGAGGCCGAGGTTGATCTTACAATTGGGAAAGCTGATCATTCCTGTATGGGATATTATCTGCCTTTTTTCCGGCTGTTGATCTCATCACGGATGGCGATGGCCCGGATATAATCTTCCTGTTCCAGTACTTCGTTCAGGAGGGTATGCAGTTCGTCGATGCTCATAGCTTTGAGATCATCATGACCAGTGCTGCTGCTGCCGGAACTGGCTTCAGCGGCTACGGCTTCTCTTGGCGTTTTCTTCTTGCCGGAAGGATCTTCCATGAGGATGCCGGCGCTTTCCAGGATGTTCTCGTAGGTATAAATAGGACAACCGAAGCGAACGGCCAGGGCCAGCGCATCGGAAGTACGGGAATCGATTTCCACGGTATCGTGTTCGCTTACGCAAATAAGTTTGGAGTAGAAGATGCCTTCCTGCAGGTCACAGATAACGATCTCCTGCAGATCGATAGTGAAAGCATTCATGAAATTCTTCATGAGATCATGAGTGAGCGGACGGCTTGGATGCATTTTTTCCAGCGCCACAGCAATGGCCTGGGCTTCAAAGCCCCCGATCACAATGGGTAAACGGCGGAGCCCATTTACCTCACCCAGCACTACAGCGTAAGAATGCGTCTGGGTTATACTATGTGATAGTGCAACTATTTCCAACTCTATTTTCTTCATACGGAGACACGAAACTAAGGCTTTTTGTCCAAAAAAGTAAGCGGTTGCATAACAACCGCTTAACTAGATTCTGATATTATTGGAGAAATGGATTTAGGCCATTCCTTTCACTTTTTTTGCGGCTTCAATGATCTTGGGCATCACTTCAAAAGCATCACCTACGATACCGTAATCGGCGGCTTTGAAGAAGGGCGCTTCAGGATCTTTATTGATCACTACTATCACTTTGCTGCGGTTCACACCCGCCAGGTGCTGAATAGCGCCTGAGATGCCCACGGCAATGTAGAGGTTCGGTGCAATTGCGAGGCCAGTCTGACCAACATGCTCATGGTGCGGGCGCCAGTGCGCATCAGCCACAGGGCGGCTGCAGGCTGTGGCTGCTCCCAGTACATGGGCCAGGTCTGTGATAAAGCCCCAGTTCTCGGGTCCTTTTAAACCACGGCCGCCACTCACTACGATCTCGGCTTCGCTGAGCGGGATCTCACCTGTCACCTTGTTCACGGCAGTCACTTTCACTTTAGGCGCTTCAACATTCACATTGAGGGCGGCCACTTCGGCAACGCCTTCAGTAGTTTCCACTTTGTATGAGTTGGGGTTGAGAGCAATAATCTTTACAGGAGTAGTGATAGCGATATTGGCGAATGCCTTGCCGGAGAAAACGTTTTTCTTCACTACAAATCCATTGCTGGTATCGGGCAGGGCAACTGCTCCGGAAACCAGTCCTGCTTTGAGTTGTGCGCTGAGGCGTGGCGCAATGGCCTTGCCGTCTACGTTATTACTGAAGATCACCACATCGGCGCCGGTGGCTTTCACGCCTTCTGCAATGGCGTGGGTGAAAATTTGCGCATCGAAATGGTCCAGTGCAGGATTGTTTACATGATGCACCTTTTTGATGCCATATTTACCCAATGCTGCGAGGTCTTCAGTTATGGAACCCAGCACAATACCTTCGGCTGTGGTTCCCAGTTGGGCGGCCACTTTTGCGCCATAACTCATGGCTTCCAGGGAAGCTTTCTTGATATGGCCTTCGGCCTGGTCTATGAAGATTAAAACTGACATATCGTTGTGTTGAATTGAAGTAAAAGAATGATGTTGCTGAAAGGCTTAGATCACTTTGGCTTCTTCGTGAAGCAGTCTTACCAGTTCCTCCGGATTGTCTGCAGGGATCAGTTTCACACCTGCTTTTGCAGGAGGGAGCTCAAAGCTCACGATAGAAGTGAGTGCATCTACAGCAGCAGGCTCCACCACTTTGAGAGGCTTGGTGCGTGCGCCCATGATGCCTTTCATATTGGGAATGCGTTGTTCTGCCATTCCTTTCTGGCAACTAACCGCAACAGGTAACTGCACTTCGCAGATCTCTTCTCCGCCTTCAATTTCGCGGGTGATCGTGGCCGTTGTGCCATTCAGTTCAAATTTGGTAGCGAGGGATACATAGGGGAGACCCAGAAGTTCGGCCACCATACCGCCGATGGATGAACCATTGTAGTCGATGGTCTCACGGCCGGTGAAAACGAGGTCATAGCCGCCGGATTTGGCCACTTCGGCAATCTGGCTGGCGATATAGAAACTGTCCTGGCTGTCTGCATTCACACGGATCGCTTCATCTCCACCCAGCGCAAGCGCTTTACGGATGACAACATCAGCATCAGCGCCTCCTACATTCACGAGGTGCAGCACGGTGGAAGGGTCTTTCTCTTTCAGTTCGATTGCACGGACCAGTGCATACCACTCATCGTATGGATTGATGATCCATTGAACGCCATCCTGTGCAAATTTCGTATTGTTATCAGTGAAGGCTATTTTTGCCGTTGTGTCCGGCGTTTTGCTGATACATACTAAGATCTTCATTAGCGAAGTATTTAAGATTGTATTAAGTTTCCCTTAAATGGTTGTTTATGCAACCAATGCTGGAACAAATATAAGTGTCGCAAAGATAGTTTTGAAAGGATTAGTAAAAATTAATTGTGGGAAAAAGATGGAAAGGATCGATAAATTGAGGCAGATGCTGGCTTCCAGTCCTGAAGACAGCTTTTTGAACCATGCGCTGGCGATGGAAATGCTGGCGATGGGGCAGGATGCTGAGGCCAGACGTGTGTGGGAGACATTATTGCAGCGGGACCCCGGGTATATTGGCAGCTATTACCAGTTGGCGAAATTGATGGAAAGGTTGGGAGAGAGGACGCAGGCGCTGGAATGGTATGAAAAGGGATTGGCGGCAGCGCAGAAAGCGGGCGACAGGCATGCGATGAATGAATTGAGGATGGCTTATGATGAGTTGATGGATGAGTAGAGAAAAGATGCGAAGTATGATCACATAAGGTTAAAAAATCCATTGTTTTCAGACTTGATTTTAGAGTAATTAATGATCTTCTCAAATGATAAATCAATATACGCAACGCTTTACTAGAAGAGCCGAAACCCTAATTGAAGAATACAAAAACAAGCCCATTAGGCCTTCTTCTGTTAGTGGGCTGCCAGGTATAAGAGAAACCTTTAGGTCAAATTCAGAAAGGAACGAATTAATAGAAAAGAGCTGTATAGACTTAATAAATGAAGCTGAAATGAACTTGTATCCCAATATGCCTGAGTTAAAAAAAGTTCTAGGAAAAATGGTCGAAGAGTACCTGAGAAAATAACTGGGTAGCATGAATAATTGATTTAAGGAGGTTAATTGCAAGAATTTGATGTCTTATACTTAATTAATGGATTTTCTTTTATCATTCCAATCATTCATTCATAAAGAACAGCTCTTCCTGCCCGGCAACAAACTGTTGCTGGCTGTAAGCGGCGGTCTTGATTCCGTGGTGCTGACCGATCTCTGCATTGCAACCGGCTTTGATGTGATCCTCGCTCATTGTAATTTTCAACTCCGCGGCGCCGAAAGCGAACGTGACGAACAATTCGTCCGCGAGCTCGCTTCGAAATACAGTAAAAAAGTTCTGGTTCAAAAATTCGATACAGAGGCTTACGCAAAAGAAAAGAAGATCTCTGCTCAGGTGGCTGCACGTGAACTTCGTTACAACTGGTTCTTCTCTCTGCTTGATGCTCATGTAGCAGATTTTATTCTCACTGCCCATCACCGCGATGATAACATCGAAACCATTTTGATGAATTTCTTCAAAGGCACTGGTATTGCCGGTTTGAGGGGGATCTTACCAAAACAGGATAAACTGGTCCGTCCACTATTGTTTGCATCCCGTGCTGATCTGCAGGCATATGCTGAAGTAAAAAATTTACAATGGGTGGAAGACAGCTCCAATGCCTCGGATAAATACGCACGCAATTATCTGCGACATCAGCTGATCCCGGTTTTGCAGGAAATTTATCCCCAGGTATCAGAAAACCTCGCGGCCAATATTCAAAGATTCCGTGAAATAGAAAGCCTGTACCATCAGGCCATCAACATGCATACAAAGAAGTTACTGGAAATAAAAGGAAATGAAACACATATCCCGGTATTAAAACTGGCGAAGGCGGAGCCATTGAACACCATCGTGTACGAAATCATCAAAGAATATGACTTCTCACCAGCACAGGTAACCGAAGTAGTTGCTTTGTTGAACAGTGAAACCGGGAAATACGTACAATCATCTACCCATAGAATCATCCGTAACCGGAAATGGCTGATCATTGCACCACTGGTAGCTGATGATGCCCAACATCTGCTCATTGAAAGCACGGGAACCACCAGCTTTAGGAATGGAAAGATCATACTGGAAGAAAGCACAGTTGAGCATTTCTTATTGAGTGCGGATCCGACCATCGCTGCGCTCGATTCAAAGCATATCCGGTTCCCATTTATCCTTCGTCCCTGGAAAAAAGGCGACTATTTCTATCCGCTCGGCATGCAGAAGAAAAAGAAAGTAGCCCGTTTCCTCATAGATCAAAAGCTCAGCGCCACTGCCAAGGAAAAAGTCTGGGTACTGGAGATGAACAAAAAGATCATTTGGGTAGTGGGCATGCGGATAGATGATCGCTTCAAGGTCACGAACTCCACAAAGAAGATCCTTACGATCACATTAGAAACTGCCTAACCAGGATTGGATCTGCGCGATGAACATTTGCAATACGGGATAGTCGGAAAACGCATAGGCCATCACGATAAAGAAGGCGATCCCGTACAATCCTCCATAGATATGCGCAGAGTGGTTCACGTTATCCCCGCCTCTTTTGTCGAGGTAAGAAGAGATAATAAGATACAGCGCGCCGAAAATAAATCCTTTGATATCGATGGGTATGAAGAAGAATCGCAGGTTCATGAGCGGCACATACAGGATGGCTGCAAAGATCACTGCCGATACCGCTCCTGATGCACCCAGGCTGCGATAGCTGCTGTCGTCCTTGTGTTTGGCATAGGTGGGCAGCAGACAGAAGAAGAGGGATGATATATAAAGAAGGAGATAGAAAATTTTGCCCATTTGTCCGAATACCTCCAGGAAAGCCTGTTCCAGCTGTGTGCCGAAAAGATACAATGCCCACATATTGAAGATAAGGTGGGCCCAGTCTGCATGGATCAGTCCACAGCTGAAGAAGCGGTACCATTGTTTATCGTAAGTTACGGATGGGGGATAGAAGATAAGATCGTCGTACACTTTTCCATTGGTGAATGCGGTGAACGACACAATACAGGTAATGATAATGATAATTAGCGTAATGCTCATTGAGTAACTGTTAAGGAACAAATCTACTTAAAATGTAGAATATTCATACCCGTGTGGAATACCTGAGATTTTGGTGGATATGTTTATTTATGATGATATTTTTCATTGCGTGTGATGGTGCAGGCGCGGTAGATCTGTTCTGCCAGTATCAATCTTACCAGCTGATGGGGGAAAACGAGTTGACTCAAGCTCCACTGGTAATTCGATCTTTTCATCACTGCCTCATCGATCCCATATGCTCCGCCGATCAGAAAGACCAGGTTCCTCACGCGATCAGCCGCTCGTGTTTCTATGAACTGCGCCAGTTTTTCTGAACTGAATTGTTTGCCGCGTTCGTCGAGCGCCACCAGGTAATCATCTTTCTGAAGTAAGTTGAGGATGATCTCGCCTTCTTTTTTCTTGAGGTCGGATTCACTGAGTGTAGCGGCATTTTTGGGGCCGGGAATGATATGCCATTGAACAGGGTAGTAGTTGGAGATACGATTGGTGAAATCGCTGATGCCTTGTTCTACGTAGCTTTCGTGTTTTTTGCCGATCGTCCAGAGTTGGAGCTTCATGGAGTAAAAATAATCAGAAAAAAATTGAATGGCTTTTGCCCTTGTCCGGCCTGCATTTCCGGAGATAGAGTAGTTGGCTTTGAGTATGGGGATCAATATTTTATCAAAAAAACTTAGAAATCTGTTTATTGAAATTAAAAATTCCCTTATTTTTGCACCCCGCTGATGACAAAAAGAAGTCGGTGAGAATCAAAAGGCTCCGTAGCTCAACTGAATAGAGCATCTGACTACGGATCAGAAGGTTTCAGGTTTGAATCCTGACGGAGTCACAAAAGGCGCAGTTCCAACTGCGCCTTTTTTCTTGCTTAACTTGATACTATAATTCAAAGTTTATCCCAGGCTGATCGCTGCTTCCAACTGGTTGTCGTTGCCTGAAAGCAGGCTTTCCCTGGTGCGGGGCAACAACCGGTTGATCCGGACTCCATTCTGCTGCGCTTCGCGGCCATTGTTGTAAAAGATGGCATTACCTGTAAATTCAAACACATACCCACCCGGCAGGTTTAGCTTTTTGATGTCGCCATCGGCGCCGGCAGTTTGTTCACCGATAGTGATGGCGTTCGGGAATACGGCTTGCAGGTTCATGGTGTTCCATTCGCTCTGGCTGAGGGTTTCACTGTTGACGATGATTACTACGTTACCCTGGTAAGGCGCATTGTGTACCGGCAGACCAGGCGCATAATAGGTGGCAGTGTCCTGTCTGAGGATATAAGTGCCTAATTTTTGTTTATTCAGTTCATAGTACCGGGCGTAAAAATGTGGTACGGAGCCAAATTTCCTGAAGATATAAGTATATACAAAACCGCCCCAGTCCGGGTAACCACGCATGTCAAAAATGATTCCTTTCATTTTACCGGCGGTGGCCAGCAATGAATCCATATGCTGGTCGATCTGTTCATCCGCTGAGTTGGCGATCAGCCGGTAAGTATCATTGGTCCTGAAGTAAACGATACTATCGTCCAGTAAGGTTAATTGGTCACTGACGGATTTCTTCGTGGCCGCTGCAGACAGATGCCGGCTGATGCTGGCCAGGTCTTTCGGTTGTCCGTTACCGGGAAAGTCAAGGTGGCAAAGAAATTTTTGCCACCCGCGCCGGACGCTTAGATGAAAGGTAGCAGAGTCGGATCCCCAAAGTAAATTAGGCACGTAATCAGAGAGGCGGTGTACCAGTGCCTGGTGATTGGAAGCGGAAAGCAGTGCCGATAAATCCTCTATTTTTTGCTTTACGGGTTGGCCGTTGATCGCGGTAATGTAGTCGCCTTTTTGCAATTCTGCACTGATGCAGGACTGCTCCAGGATAAGGCCGGTCACCAGAACCCCATCATCAAATACATGATATGTAAAGGGCGGGTAACACGCATTTTTAAAAATGGATTTTTTAAACTCTAACTGCTTGTAGAAACCGAAGCTGTGCGTATCCCGGAAAAGCGCTGTCAATTTCAGCAGCGTACGTTCATATTGTTCACGGCTGTTGGCAGATAGCATCACCGGGAAGGCTTCTTTGAGCGCCTCGTTAAAATTTCGCGGCATCAGGTACTTGTGTGGAAAGAGATAATCTGCGGCTCCCTGCAGCTTGGCCAGGGCCAGCAGGCGATAAAGGGGCGGGATGCTTTCAGCTTTGGCAAAAGGGTAGGCGGGTTCGTGGGGTATTTCTGCATCGTAACTCAGTGCAGGCAAATAATAACTGGCTTTCCCGGTATAACGGTGCCGCCAGAGCGCTTGTAGTTTCAACCGGTTCGCGGGGCTGAGAAGGCGGTTGTGCAGGAACCAGTCCAGATTGAAATTACTGGTTAGAAGATCACCGGCATCAGTACTTTCGGCGGCCTGTTCAGCCGGAACGGGGAATCGTTCAAGTAGTTGTAGCAACAGCGTGTTCAATCCCTGCCGGTTGGCTATTTCCAGCACTTTGGGCATGTCTGCGAGGAAAAGTGAATCTGCATTGACGCAGCCCGCAGCCATCTGCGGGTGCGTATATTTCAGGAAGTTCCAGGTATTGCAATATAGCAGGCAGGCATCCTCCTGTTTCAGCTGTTGCCCAAAGGCGGGGCTGGTCACTGTTATACTCATCAACCAAACCAGGGCCAGTATTTTGTATAGCCGGTTCGCAGACATATGAATTCAATCTACAAAAAGTATTTTAATTGTTTGCAATCAAATCTGAGCAACGTTTTTCACTATATTGGATAATTTGGTTTCTAAAGATTTACCATTGGCTTCCTTTGCTTTGCAGGATCACCCATTCACCGCGCTCATTAATATAACCTTTGGTAGTTTCAATTCCTTTATGACCTCCTTTGGTGACGATATTGTCTATCTCTGCATAAGCCAGGCCGGAAACGGGATCAAAATAACCGATCCTTGAAAAGGCAGGCAATACTACTGTTTTCGTGCTGAGGTTGATGAAGCCGATACTGGCGGATGGATTAATGGAAAAATAGATTTTTGGGTTGGGTTCTCCTTTCACGTTAAATGGTGCGGGACTGGTTGTTCTTTTCCCACTCCCCTTGTCGTAATAGGCGCCTTTGAAATGGGCGATGCCCTTGATGCCGAAACTTGCAAAAAAAGCATCTTTGGATTGTATCCTGAAGGAGGTATCCATTACGTAACGCAGGTCCTGCGTTACGCAGATCCCATATGGCTGAAAGTTTCCAAATTCATTGAAGGTTCCGCCGTAATGTTTTTTATCTGCCGTGGTCTGGGTCAAAACGAGCTTACCCTGTTTATTGATGTACCCGTATTCGAACCCGGTTTTGTCTTTGGGCTTCACTTTGGCAAAGCCTCCTGAAAAACTGCCGGGCTCTTGCGAGAACATGAATGGAACTACCAGCTTTCCTTTTTCGTTGATGTATCCATATTTCATGATGCCATACTGGTCTTTTTGCCCCACTACCGCCATGCCATTGTTGAAGGGGTTTGCTTTGTCGAAAATGATACCGGTAACGGCTTCTCCGGTCAGACGAACATATCCCAGTTTCCAGCCGCCGTTTACATAAGCGTTTATAATTCCGATGCCATCACGGATATAGGTAAGTGCTTTTTCCAGCTGGAATAGTTTATTCTCTTTAGTGATATAGTAAAATACTTGAGGGTAGTGCCCCTGCCGGTCCTTAGGCTTGTTATAGAGCGTTTTGCTTTTTACAAGGAGGGATTTATTGTTGGTGTACGTCAAAGCAGAACTGTTTTCAATGGATGGACCGGTTATTTCTTTGCCAGCCGCATTCATGAAATGCGTATATCCTTCATTGTTATTGGCTGCGTACTGGAACAGGCCATTGGCAAATACTTCAGTGGGGTACTCCACATAGGTATTGTCGATTGCGAAGAACCTGTATTTGTTGAAAGGGATCACCTGTTCTCCCTTGCTGTTGATCATGGCAGTGGAGTTGCCTTTGTGTATGATGGCTTTTCCATCACTGAAGTTGGTCATCCTGTCTGCATCGATGTAAACTACATTCGGGGATATGCTGCCGCCCTTCAGGTGTTGATAGTTCAATGATGACTGTTCGGATAGAGGGTTACCGTTCTGTTCTCCCCCGCCATTTTTCTTTTTGAAGAGGTTGCGGATGGATTCAACGGATTCTTTCAATGTAGGGTTCTTGCCGGTTTCCTGCGCACCAGCTTTCAAAATGGAAACTAAAAGGCAGAGGACCAGGACCGGGGCTTTGAGTAAACTTGTCATCGGTAGGCTATTTGTTCGAAATTATCAACCTGGCCAGGACCGGGCAAGCCAGAATGAATAACTGAGAACATGCAATGATTAAGTGGGTGGTTTCACTTATTTGTTGACAACAACTGTATATTTGACTCTATCATGAAATGGCCCCTGTTCATACCGGTCTTCCTGTCCCTTGCCAGTAAAGCCGCTGCCCAGGAATTACCTCCTGCCATCGATTCACTGAAGGCGCTCCTGGCGCAGCACCGGCATGCCGATACCGTCCGGCTGAAATGGTTGAATGAACTGTCTTTCCTGTACCATTCCGCAGATCCGGAAGAAGGCTTGCGGATGGCTGCCGAAGCAGCGTTGCTGGCAGGTAAATTGAAAAATAAACAGGGACTGGCCGTGGCCTATAGCCGTCAGGGGACCAATTACTGGGCCCTGGGAAAAGACTCTCTTGCTATGGATGCCAGTAACAAAGCGCTGGCACTTTACAATGAATCGGGTAACAGGCTCAGCTATGCGAAAACCCTCAATAACCGGGCGTTGAATTATTATGCCATCGGTAAGTACGTGGAAGCACTGCGCGACCATGAGGAAGCACTGTCTGTTTTCAGGGACCTTGGTCACCAGGAAGGGGTCCGTCATTCCCTCAACAATATGGGTACAGTTTTCCTGACGCTGAACGATTATCGCCGGGCACTGGACGCCTTCTTCAATGCCAGCAAAGTGAATGCGCCGGACAACGGTTCATTGGAGGCCAGCATCCAACTCAATATCGGACTTGTGTACAAGAACCAGGGTGAATATTCAAGGGCGATGAAATACGAAGAACAGGCGCTGCAATTATATAGTTCGATGGGAGACAGGCGCGGTATGGCACTTGGCTATTCAAATATCGGTTCTTTATTCGATCTCATGGGGGAACCAGGGAAAGCGATCGGTTTTTATGAGAAGGCAATGAACATCAACCTGGCAATCGGTAATCAGCTTCGGTTGGCGTCGGACCTTACCAATACCGGCATCGTTCTCAGCCGTATGCAGCAGCCGGACAGCGCCATCCTTTACCTGGAAAAAGCAGTGGCCATTTACCGGGAAAAGAACGACAAGGGGAATCTCTCCATTGCGCTGATAGCCCTGAGCAATTGCAAAGACAGTATGTTCACCGGACGCTCACACCTGCCGGATGTGCTGGCGCTGCAGCAGGAAGCGCTGCTGGCTGCACAGGAAAGCGGCATTCCCTTACGTGAAAGCGAAGCCCTCGAAATGATCAGTCATACTTACGAACGAATGGGCGATGCTGCCCAAGCACTGTCCGCGTACAAGCGGCATGTAATCCTTCATGATACTATTTTCAACGAGGAAAAAGCAAGAGCGCTTACCAGGAAACAAATGAGCTTCGATTTCGAGAAAAAAGAAACGATGGCGCAGGCAGCTATCCAACGGCAGACCACCATGAAGAACGCAGTGCTGCTGGGTGGCAGCGGGCTCCTGCTGGCGGGCATCTTTGGTTTTATCCTGTACAAACGGCGCAGGGATATGTTGTTCAAACAACAGGAAGCCGCACACAATGTGATGGTGGCGGAAACTGAATTGAAAGCGCTGAGAGCCCAGCTTAGCCCTCATTTCATATTCAACTCGCTCAACTCAGTTGGTGATTATATCCTGAAGCATCCTGCCGTAGAGGCAAGGGAATACCTGTCTTCCTTTGCCAGCCTGATGCGGATGACATTGGAGTATTCCCGGCAGAAAGAGATCACCCTGCAGGAAGAATTGTCTTTCCTGGAACTTTACATGCAAACTGAAATGAAAAGATTGAAAGAACAGTTCACCTACGAGATCGCTGTAGATGACGGATTGGAGAAAGACAATGTAATGATGCCCCCGTTGCTGTTGCAGCCCTTCATCGAGAACAGCATCTGGCATGGGTTTGCAGCCAAAGAAGATAAGGGGCTCATCCGGATCGGCATTCACCGGGAGGGAGCGGGACTGTTATGTGTAGTGGACGATAATGGCTGCGGCAGGAACAGTAAGGCCGGGCATGAACGGAAGTCGCTTGGCATCGCAATCACAGAAAGCCGCCTGGCCATCATCAATAAACAATACAATGGTAATGGCAGCCTGAAGATCACCGATAAAGCAAACAACGGAGGCACCTGTGTGGAAATAAGGCTGCCGGTTATTTTGAGATTTTAATTGGAACTGCACATGAAAATAGCCATCGTAGATGATGAACAACATTGCATAGACAGTCTTGTACACTTGCTGGAAAAATTCAGCGGGAAGATCTCTTCTGTTACCTCCTTCCGGGAGGCAGATGCTGCCATTAAAGGAATAGAAACGCTGCAGCCGGATATCCTGTTCCTGGATGTGCAACTCAAAGATCAAACGGGTTTTGATATATTGCGCAAACTCTCTTACCGGGATTTCAGCCTGATCTTTTCCACGGCCTATGAGCAATATGCCATTGAAGCTATCCGGTTCAGCGCCATTGACTACCTGTTGAAACCCGTGGCCGCTGCCGAACTGGAAGCCGCCATGCAAAAGGCGATGCTTCAGGTAGAAAAAGAAGCCCTGTCAGGCAAGGTGAATGTACTATTATCGCATGTGCTTGCCGGTCAGAAACCCAAAAGGATAAGTGTGCCTACAACAGACGGGTATATCTTTTTGGAAGTGGCTGATATCATCAGGTGCCAGGCAGACATCAATTATACCTTTATCTATCATACTTCCGGTCAGAAATACGTGGTGTCCAGAACACTCAAATACTTTGAAGACCTGTTGAGTGCTCATGATTTTTTCAGGGTGCATCATTCCCACCTGATCAATCTTCACCATATGCTGAAATATAGCCGTACGCAGGGAGGCTTCGTAACCATGAGCGATCAGTCTACCATTGAAGTATCCAACAGGAGAAAAGACGAGTTCCTGCGACTTTGCGCTGGTAAGGGAAGTTGATCCTGTCTTCATTTTGCAGCGGCCCGTTTTGAGAATATACAGATCACTCTATCACAAAATCTGTATATTGCCTGCTCGCATTCACCAGCTTCATGCCGCAGCAGCATCCTGATATCATCCCTTCAAACCGAATCCCCGATGAAGACAAGCTGATCAGGCAGGCTTCAGAGGGCGATCAGCAGGCGTTTAGCAGCTTGTACACTTTTTATTATCCACGCTTATTCACTTCGCTCTTTTTCATTGCGCGTTCTACGGAGGATGCGCAGGAAGTGATCCATGAAGCTTTCCTGAAAGTCTGGCAATCCAGGGAGACATTAAGTATGGTACGCTCCTTTGAGGATTATGTATATGTGCTGGCTAAAAATCTGCTCTTCAATCTGCTCAAAAGAAAGAAAACAGGACAAAAAATTGTTCAGGCGCTTTCAGATCAAACCATCTCCAATGCAGGGGCTTCGCCGGACCAGGCATTATTATTCAAACAGTATTATCAAACTGCACAGAAGGCTATCAGTTTATTAACTGAGCAGAAACGGCGAATTTTCTTATTGAAAACCCAGGAGCGGCTTACGCTGGAGGAGATCGGCGCAACGCTGGGCATCAGTGTTTCCGCTGTAAAGAAACACCTGTATGCCGCCATGGACTTTGTGAAGGAATACATCAGATTGCATGCGGGAGATATGATGTTCCTTCTTTTATTATTCTTTTATTAAAAAAATATTCATCCGGGGGTGTCTGTTTTCATTCCCCGGTTGTCAGTAATATGGTTAACCTGTTATGGAAAAGGAAAAAATCATATCGCTCATAGAAGGATATTCTGCCGGTACGCTGTCAGAAGAGGACGAGATCTTATTCCTGCAATGGTATAGTGATGCAGACGCTGCCACTTTTCATTCACTGCTGTCTGAATGCCGCTCCCTGCAAAGTTTTCATGCGGGCTATCCGGAAATGCCAGCTGAAGTAATGGAGAAGCTGCAACAGGCCGTTCAACTACTGGAGGAAGATAAAAAAACGGAAGGCGCCATTGTGCCGCTGGTACGCCGTTTCAGATGGGGATGGGCTGCAGCGGTGCTGTTATTGATAGGGGCTGGAGGATATTTCCTGTACCAGCAACAAAAGTCGGCAACAAAAATTGTCAGTACTGAATTGAAGAATGATGCTTTGCCAGGCACTACCAGCGCTATACTAACGCTCTCGGATGGCCGCCGGATTGTTCTCGATAGCTCATCAACCGGGGAACTGGCGCTGGAAGGGAAAACGAATGTGACGAATAATAATGGCGCCATCACCTATTCCGGCAATACCACTCCCGTACTGATCTATAATACCCTTTCCACGGCAGTTGGACAACAATCGGCGGCGCTGACATTGTCTGATGGCACAAAGGTTTGGCTGAATGCACTGTCTTCCATTCGTTTCCCGGTATCATTTGCGGGCGACAGCAGGATGGTGGACATCACCGGTGAAGTGTATTTTGAAGTGGCCGGGGATGAAAGGAAACCTTTTCTTGTCAGGTCATCCGGACAAACCATCCAGGTGCTGGGCACCAGTTTCAACGTGAATGCCTATCCCGACGAATACACGCAGAATACCACATTGCTGGAAGGCGCCGTGAAGGTGAGATCAGACAGCAGGAAAGGAGAAGAAGTTGTATTGCAGCCCGGTCAGCAGGCGCGTATGCAGGGAGCCGGAATTACAGTAGAGAAAGGAGTGGATCTTGAACAGGTAATAGCCTGGAAAAACGGACAGTTCAATTTCAATCATACCAATCTCTCTGCTGTGTTGAGGCAGTTATCACGATGGTACGATATCGACGTGAAGTTTGAAGGAGAAGTCCCCGACCGTTCATTCCGGGGAAAGATCACAAAAGACCTGAACCTGTCGCAGGTGCTGGTGATCTTGCAGGAAGTGGGCGTGAAATTCAGGATAGAAGGAAGAACATTGGTTGTTACAAAATAGTATCAAAAAAAAATGCCCTGAGGGGCTGAACATAAAAGGTTGTCCAAATGAAAACCGGAAGTGTTGGACCACTTCCGGAAAGAGCTTGGGTAACCTGAATATCAACATACCGCCAGGTACGTCATTCAATCACCCAAACCATGCAAAAGTATGCATTTTAAGGATCTGATTGCAAGGTCAGCCCTATGGGGGCGCCGTTGCTTCACCAAAACGCTGCTAGTGATGCAATTCACTTCCATCTTATTGCTGTGCGTATGCCTGCAGGCCGCCGCCGGCGCTCACTCTCAAACTGTCAGTTTTTCCGGAAAGGACATCCCGATCGAAAAAGTTTTCAATTCGGTTGAAAAACAAACGGGTTATGTATTCTTTTTCGATGAAGACTTATTGAAAATTGCAAGGCCGGTTACCATCAATGCGGTGGATCTGCCACTGGAAAAATTCCTGCTGAAACTGATGGAAGATCAACCCTTCCGTTACCTGTTCCAGAAAAAGACCATCGTTATTTCCAGGAAACAGTCGTTGCCTCCACCTGTTTTCGCTGATACCACACCGGTAGTAAAGATGATGGCTGTTGAAGGCGTGGTATTCGGAGAGAACAATCAGCCGCTCTCTGAAGCTTCCGTTACTGTAAAGTCGACCGGAAAAAGTGTGATCACCAATGTGAGAGGTCAGTTCAATATACCTGCAATCCCGGTGAATAGTGTGCTGGTGTTCAGCTTTATAGGGTATTCTTCCAGAGAGATGCTGATAAAGGAAGATATGGGAACCATTGTGATCCGATTGCCGCTTGCCATCAGTATGCTCGATGAAGAAGTAGTGAGAGGATATGGAAAAACAAGCACCCGGTTTGCTACTGGAAATATCATCAAGGTTTCCGGTGAAGAGATCAGCAAACAACCGGTAATGAACCCGTTGCTGGCATTGCAGGGCAGGGTGCCCGGAATGACCGTCACGCCAACGAAAGGATACGCAAGCTCTCCTGTAAAGATCGAGATCAGGGGAAGGAATACACTTAATCCGAATATCGTTTCTGATCCGTTATATGTTATAGATGGCGTGCCGCTGATTGTACTCAATATGACCAACACCACCACCAACGCCAGTTATGAACGTGGTTCACCAGGTTTTGTACAGGCGGGGATCAGTGCTGTTACAGGAGGACAGAGCCCTTTGTTCAGCATTAATCCACGGGATATAGAAAGTATTACCGTATTGAAAGATGCCGATGCCACTTCCATTTATGGATCGAGAGGCGCCAATGGGGTGGTGTTGATCACCACTAAAAAGGGAAAGCCAGGTAAAACGAAACTTGATCTTTACCTCAGGCAGGATATTAGTGTGGTTAACAGGCGCTGGAAAATGCTGGATACCCGTCAGTACCTGGATATGCGCAGGGAAGCATTGAAGAATGATGGTATCAGTTTGTCACTTGCGTCTGCCCCGGATATTCTCGGTTTCGATAACAACCGTTACACCAACTGGCAGGATGAACTGTGGGGAACAGCACAGCAAACTGCTGCCGGGGTTTCCCTGGCCGGAGGCGATGACCGTACCAGTTTCAGACTGGCAGGTAATTTTGATAACGGCAAAGAGATCACCACGCTCAATGGTTCCAATAAACGTTTCAATGTAACCATGAGCCTCAATCATAAGAGCCAGGACCAGAAACTGAATATTTCATTCTCGGCTAATTACGCTTATACTTCCGTGAACTCCATCCCGATGCCTGGTTTAACCACCTTGCCTCCCAATGCACCGGCGGTATACGATGAAGATTCGCGACTTAATTATAAAGACTGGAATGCAGCAGGGATCGGTTATCTTTTTCCTTTCGGAGCAGTACTGAACCCTTCCGTATCCGGTTCCAATTTTCTGACCAGTGGCATTGGTTTGAATTATACTGTGATGAAAGGGTTGGTTGTTGGTATCCGTGCAGGCTACAATATCATGCACAATAATAACAATTCTGTTATTTCCATTGCATCGCAAAACCCTTTATTATCACCCATGGGTACCCTGATCCTGGGCAGCACAAGACTCAATAACTGGAATGTGGACCCGGAGCTTACTTACACGAAATTTATCGGTAACGGAAGATTGGAAGTATTACTGGGAGGTACATTGCAGAATTCCGCTACCAACGCGCAAACCACCAGTGGATTTGGGTATACGAACGACGGGCTTCTTTCGTCCATCAGTTTTGCCCCCTTTACCAGTAACCAGGATGATTTCTCACAGGAAAGATACCTGGATGTTCATGGAAGCGTGAGGTATATCTGGGAAAACAAATACATCCTGAATATCACTGGTAACAGATCAGGGTCCTCCACATTTGGTCCGGGAAGGCAGTACGGAACTTTCGGGTCGGCAGGACTTGCCTGGATTGCAACGGAAGAGCCATGGGTGAAGAAGTTCATGCCCGCCTGGATAAGTACTGTGAAACTGGCTACCAATTACGGCATCACAGGCGGCCGTGGTGCAGGCGCCTATGATCATATGACCCGCTGGACGGTGCCATACAATTCTTTTAATTACAATAATGTAACACCGCTGGCTCCATTCCAGGCCGTGAACCAGATATATCAATGGTCCACGAATAAAAAAATGGGAGCGGATATCGATCTCTGGTTCATGAAAGACCTGATCAATCTTTCTGTTAGTTATTTCAGGAACAACAGTGACAACCAGATAACGGGTATGCCTACCCCAGCTTATACAGGCTTCACTTCTGTAACCGCCAATTCTCCCGCCAATGTGCTGAATACAGGATGGGAATTCAATCTGAGAGGCAATATCATCCAGGGAAAGGATTTCAGGCTCTCTGCCAATTTCAACCTGGGTTTTACCAGGAACAAACTGGTTTCCTATCCTGACTTCGAGTTCTCTCCTTTTTACAATATATTCAAAGTGGGAGAATCCCTCAATGCAGTATACCTGCTGAATTACCTGGGCATCAACCCGCTTGACGGGCAGCGCAGTTATGCCGACTTCAATCATGATGGAATGATCTCCATCAATAACAGCCGGCCTCCGGGTTCGGGTTCGGATGACCGTTATGTACCCGTTGACCTCAACCCGGATTTCAATGGCGGGGCAGGTGTTCAGCTAAGTTATAAGCGCCTGGATCTCAGCTTGAGCTTCAATTATACAAAGGGGCTTGGAGTGGCTGCCTTCACAGGATGGGGAGGAGTGATGGGAAATATACCGGTGGAAGTCTATGAAGGGCGCTGGAAAAAACCTGGAGACATTGCAGCATACCCGCGGCTAACTTCGCTTACTTCCAATAGCGATATCCAGTTCAGCAATTCTACCGGAGCCTATACGGATGCGTCCTTCCTCAGGTTGAATAATGTAAACATCAATTACAGTTTGCCGGATAAGCTCAGCAGGCGGGCGGGCCTTCATAGTTGCTCCGTTTTCCTGACCCTGCAAAATTTGTTCACCATCACCAGGTACAAAGGACTGGACCCCGGTTCCCTTTTCAGTGCGCTGCCCATGCCGCTGACCATTGCATCTGGCATTTCTCTCAACTTTTAAACCGTCACTTATGTTCAGGTTCATAAAAAAGATAGCGGTTGTATTCATCGGGCTCCTTTGCTGTTTATGCAGTTTTTCCTGTAAGAAATTACTGGAAGTGCAGGACCCTATCAATAGCATCACTACAAAAGATGTTTTCAGTTCGGACGACCAGGCTGAAATGGCCGCTGCCGCCATGTACTCTCTGATGGTGAATTCCGATAACTATTTCAGCAATGGTGGCGTTTCTATTGCAGGAGGCCTTTCTGCTGATGAGCTGTATGCGTATTATGGCGCAGTATCCGCTTCTTATTTCCAGGTCAACACCAATAACCTGCTTGCAGACAATGTCCCTACAAAAGAGATTTGGGTGTCTGCTTACAATATCATTTACCAGGCCAATTCAATCATCGAAGGGATAGAGGAATCAGAAGCTTCCACGCTTAGTGCGCATGCAAGAAAAAGATTGACAGGCGAAGCTAAATTCATCCGCGCTTTTTCCTTCTTCTACCTTACCAATTTGTTTGGTGATGTGCCGCTGGCCCTGACGGTGGATTTCAATAAAACCCAGCGGATGCCCAGGACACCGCAGCAGGAAGTGTACAACCAGATCATCGATGATCTGAATGCTGCACAGTCTGCATTACCGGAAGACTATTCAGCTTCCGGTCCTTTGCAGGAAAGGATCCGTCCAAATAAATGGGCGGCCACCGCTTTACTGGCCCGCGTTCATCTTTATCTGAAAAACTATCCGCAGGCGCTGATCGAAGCCAGGGCTGTGATCGATCAACAGGGATTGTTTGATCTTGAAGATAACCTCGATAATGTATTTGCTCCCACCAGTAAGGAAGCTATCTGGCAACTGAAGCAGACAACAGATCATCCTATCACGAGAAATGCCACAAAGGAAGGTAATGCATTCATCCCGTCTCCCTGGGGGACCGGCCCGGCATTCTATTGCATAACAGATCAATTGCTGGATGCTTTTGAGCCGAACGATAAACGCAGGATACAATGGATTGACCAAACAGATAATTCTACTGTATCAGGAATGCCACCGGGCATCACCTGGTTCCCCCATAAATACAAACTGGGCTTACACAATTCTGTGCCGGGCATGGACCCTTCCGAATATTACACGGGGCTCCGCCTTGCAGAAATGTACCTGATCCATGCAGAAGCACAGGCCAATGGGGCAGGCGGCGGTCCGGCTGCCGCTATCGATGATCTCAATAAGGTCCGGCAAAGGGCTGATATAGACCTGCTACCTGAAGGATTAACGGAACAACAGGTAAAAGCAGCCGTTGAAAAGGAAAGACAAACGGAATTATTTGCAGAATGGGGCCATCGCTGGCTGGACCTCAAACGTACCGGTAAGGCTGCATCACTGCTTTCCCAGATCCCATTGAAACAACCCTGGAAGGGAGATGACCAGCTATTGTATCCAATCCCACCTTCAGAGCTGAGAGTGAATTCCGCACTCAAACAAAATAAGGGTTATTAAAGAATGACGCTCATCTCCTGTGATCTAATAAAATTCGCGGTTATGAAAAAAGAAAAATTATTCGCATATATATCAGGGTTATTTCTCCTGCTGATCATTACTTCCTGCTCCAAGGAAAAAACAGTTACCGGAGCAGCCTCTCTTACACTGGTTAACGGAATGGTGGGCAGCACTCCCTACCTGGTACCTAATTTCAGCGGAGGACAACCTTTGCAAAGTTATACAGCAGCCATGAAGATCAATTACGCCACGTACTCTGTATTCAATCAATCCGGTTCCTATAGCGGTTTACAGCCTTTGGCTGTTTACCGCTATCCGGATACCACCGTGCATAGCAGCCCGGTAATTAAAGTGATTCTTGACCTGAAGCCGGGTACGATGAATACGCTTTTCCTGGCGGGCACCATCACAGAACCCGATACGCTTTTTACTACTGATATGCCGCTTTCGCATCCGGTGGAAGACAGCACCATGGGTATACGCTTTGTGAACCTGTTGAAAGGAGCCGGACCTGTTAGCATCAATGTGCAGGGAGAACCAAATGGGTCAGAGCAAGCTTCCCTTGCTTACAAGCGGGTAACACCATTCACAAAATATGAAGCCAATGCCGGGGTAAGCAGTTACGTGTTCGAGTTCAGGGATGCGGCTACCGGCGATGTGCTGCAAACTTATACACTGGCTGATATCGATGCTTCCGGAACAAATTTACAGCCTAACAGGAGACGATACCGCAACCTTACTATTGTTCTGATGGGTGCAACAGATGTTCCTTCATCGCAAACCGTTGCCCTGTATGAATCTTACAGTCCAAATTAAAACCTGCCGGAGGTAGAGGTCCGGCGTTTTACCTATCTAAATAATCAAGCATCTTTATGAGCAGTATATTGAAAATTGAGCGGCTGTCGCACAAATACAGCAGCTCCTGGGCGATCCGTGACATAAATATAGAGATTAGCCAAACCGGGGTGATCGGATTGTTGGGCTCAAACGGAGCGGGCAAATCCACCACCATGAATATTCTCTGCGGCGTGCTGAACCAAACTGAAGGCACCGTATACATCAATGGCAGTGATACCAGGAAAGATCCGGAAAATGCTAAAGCCAATATCGGTTTCCTTCCGCAGCAACCTCCCGTGTATACAGACCTCACCGTGGACGAATACCTCACCTATGCAGCAAAATTAAGGTCAGTTGAAAAATCAAAACTGAGGGCGGCTGTTGATGAAGCGAAGGAACGGGTAGGTATTACACATTTCAGCAGAAGACTGATCGGTAATCTTTCCGGCGGATACAAACAGCGTGTAGGCATTGCGCAGGCTATCGTGCACAAACCCAAGCTGGTAGTAATGGATGAACCTACCAATGGCCTTGACCCCAATCAACTGATTGAAGCAAGGAAACTCATCAGGGAAATTGCCATTGACCATACAGTGCTGCTGTCTTCCCATATTCTATCGGAGATACAGTTGCTCTGCAGGGAGATCATTATGATCGAAGCTGGCAGGATCATTTTTTCTGATTCAATGGATGCCTTTAACAATTATGCACAACCGAATACATTGCTGGTGCGGTTTGAAAATCCTCCATCCATACCGGAGCTGCAGCAGGTAACTGGCATTTCCAGGATGGAATACATCAGCAATGGGCAGGTCAGGATCTGGTTCGATGGAGATAAGACCGTCACGGAAAAAATTGTAAAGGCCAGTGTGCAGTTGGGTTGGAATCTTCAGGAGATCCACCTGGAGAAAGGCCTGCTGGATGATATCTTCAAACAACTCTCAAAATCCCCCAATTAATCTGTAACCGTATGAAAAAAACGCTTAGTATAGCGAAGACCGAGCTTCGCAATCTTTTCTATTCTCCCGTGGCATGGTTCCTCACCATCGCATTCACGGTGCAGGGGGCTATCTTTTTTACAAAGCCGCTGCTAATGATATCGAAGTACCAGGACCTGGCGCAGCGGAATAACCCATTGTTCAAGGATTTCGGACGATCACTTACACAATTATTGTTCCTGGATAAAGACGGGATTTTTTCCAACGTACTGGAGAATCTTTTTCTCTTTGTTCCCCTGTTGACGATGGGGCTGATCAGCCGGGAAGTGAATACAGGAACGGTGAAACTGCTTTATTCCTCACCTGTAAAACTGCGGCAAATCGTATTCGGCAAATACATCGCTATTATGATCTATAACCTGATATTGCTGTGTGTGCTGGGGATTTTTATGATTGCAGGGGGAGCCAGTATCGTTTCTACTGATGTTGGCATTCTGCTCTCTTCCGCGCTGGGGTTCTATCTGCTGATGTGTGCTTATACTGCCATCGGCATGTTCATGTCTAGCCTCACCAATTACCAGATAGTAGCGGCTGTAGCCAGTTTCACGGTAGTGTTTATTCTGAGTCATATCGGCGGGCTCTGGCAGCGTTATGATTTTGTTCGTGACCTGACCTATTTCCTTTCTATTACCGGCAGAACAACAAAAATGCTAAAGGGGCTTGTTACCACCAGTGATCTTGCATATTTTATCGTGATAGTTGGGCTGTTCCTGTCTTTTACACTGCTCAAGTTGAAAGGGACCAGGGAATCGAAGCCCTGGTTTGTGAAAGCAGGCAGGTATGTAACAGTATTGATTGTGGCACTTATGATCGGATATATTACATCCAGACCAGGATTGATCGGTTACCTGGATACAACGGCCACCCAGGAAAATACTATTCATCCGAAACTACAGCAGATCCTGAAAGATATGGGGGACGAGCCGATAGAAGTGACCCTGTATGCGAATCTTCTCGGAGATGGAATTGACATGGGATTACCCGAAGCCCGGAATACATATTTGTGGACGCTCTGGGAAAAATATATCCGCTTCAAACCAAATATCAAACTGAAGTATGAGTACTACTATGATATTACGAAAGGCGACAGCGCCATGTTCAGGAATTTTCCGGGAAAGAATATCCATGAGATTGCGAAAGAAATGGCTGGCTTTTATGAGATCAGTGTAAACAGGTTTAAAAAGCCCGGCCTTCTTAATGACGTTCCGGGCCTGACAGATGAAATGAAGAGGCTGGTGATGGTAGTGAAATACAAAGGCCGTTCTGCTATTCTCAGGACCTTCCCGGATACCCGGTTCTGGCCTGATCAAAGCAATATTGCAGCAGTGCTCACGCATTTGACCACCAATGAGAAGAGCAAGGTTTACTATACCACAGGTAACCTGGAAAGAAATATTTATAAGTCAGGGGAGCGTGAATATTATAGCCATACCATCGATAAGATCAACCGTGAGGCGCTGATCAACCTTGGTTTTGATGTGGATTCGGTTTCCCTGGAAACGAGTGGTATACCTGCAGATGCCAGTATGCTGGTACTGGCTGATCCCAAAGTGATGCTTTCCGGTACGGTAAAGGATAAGATCAGGAAATATGTGGATGCCGGGGGGAATATGATTGTATTGGGCGAACCGGGCAAACAACAGGTGCTGAACCCTGTACTGGCGCAAATGGGCGTAAAAATCATGGATGGGACCCTGGTGGAGGTTACCAGTTATGAAATGCCTCATCATACCATGCCATTCTATTCCAGGTTCACAGCCGGGCTGGCGGAAGAGCAGATGTTGCTGTTCCTGCGTAATAATTGGGATACTGTAAGAGTGCTTATGCCCGGTGTTTCAGGTATTGCAAGTATCGATTCCGGTGCATTTGCCGTTCATCCGGTGTTGACGCATGCCGGCAGAAATACCTGGGTTAAAATGGGTACGCTGGTCACCGATTCGTCAGCGCCCGTGTTCAATGCGCAGGAAGGGGATTTCCGGATGGATGAATTCAATAGCGCTGTAGCCCTCACCAGAAAAGTGAACAACAGGGAGCAACGGATTTTAATAGCCGGGGATGCCGACTTCATGAGTAATCTCCGGGTTGGTGGAAATCAGCTGGTGCGCGCCACTTACAGCTGGCTCGACGCCAACAGGTTTCCGGTGTACACGCCCGCGGAACCCCATAAAGACAATTTGCTGACCATTACTCCCTCAACTGCAGAAATGATGCATATCATGTTCGTGTATGTGTTGCCGGGAATAATATTGTTGACAGGAATCATATTGCTCGTACGCCGTAAACGCCAATAAAAAATCATGAACCTGTATACAGACGAACAAACGATCGAGGATATCCGGATCTTCGGAAAACGTGAGCAGGGTGGAATTTATGACCTGTACAATCAAACCCATACCCGCGGAGGACAGGTAGTATTGGAACAAATGTTCCGCACGCCGCTTTCCGATATGAAAATGATCAATACCAGAAGCAGCATTATCAAACATTTTGCTGAAAAGAATATACCATTCCCTTTCGGAGCTGCCATATTCGACATGGCGGAGAAATACCTGGTGGCTGATGATCAGGGAAAACAAGCCGGTTCACAATCAGTTTTGAGTGAGAAAGACGTAGCCAATGGTGTAATGTCGGTAATTGAATTGATGCAACTGGTCAGCGCTTTCGTGGAAAGAACGGAAGTACTTGCCAACGAGGCCTGGCAGCCAGAAAGGATCAAAATCATAGAACTCCTCACAGACGCGGCTTTTGAGCCCGTATTCCGGGAAAAAGCGAAAAGCAGGATCGCATTTGGCGCCGTCACTGCCTACGACCTGCTATTCAGGGTGCGGGAAAAGGCCAAGATCGAAAAATTACTAACGTTCATCTATAACCTGGATGTATACCTGTCCGTAGCCAGGGTGGCGAGGGAAAGAAAATATGTATTCGCGAAGGCCCTGGAGAAAGGGCAGGCCATCCTGAAAGTGAAAGGCGTGTATCATCCGGGTTTGACAAACCCCGTAGCAAATGATGTATCGCTGCATCCGGAGAAGAACCTCATCTTCCTCACCGGCGCAAATATGGCAGGGAAATCCACCTTTCTTCGTTCGCTGAGTACGGCTTTGTATGTTGCACATATGGGATTCCCCGTGGCGGCAGCGGCAATAGAGTTTTCGGTTATGGATGGCATTTATACCACGGTGAACCTGCCTGATAACCTGGGGATCGGGGCCAGTCATTTCTATGCTGAAGTGCTGAGGGTAAAAAAAGTGGCTTCAGAGCTGGCCATGGGCAAATCGCTTTTCATTGTTTTTGATGAATTGTTCCGCGGTACGAATGTAAAAGATGCACATGAAGCAACAGTGGCGGTCAGTTTGGCCTTTGCCGGAAGGAAGAACAGCCTGTTTGTTATTTCTTCCCATATAGTGGAAGCCGGAGAACAATTATCGAAGCATCCTTCTGTAGGATTTCAATACCTGCCCACCAGGATGAAGGGGATTACTCCGGAGTATACCTATAAATTGGAAACCGGCATTACAGCCGATCGGCATGGTATGATCATCATCCGCAATGAAGGTATTCTTGAAACACTGGAGCATGGCCGCAAACGCGCAGTCCAATAAATCTTCAGGGTGCAGCAGTCGCTCGCCTCTGGCGAGTGACCACTATTTTGTCGCCTCCGGCGACATAGTATTCGCCGGAGGCGAACCAATAAAAGTCACTCGCCGGAGGCGAGCGACTGGGCACACGCTGATAAAATAATACAAAAATGAGTTTCAATACAGATAAACAAACGCTGGACGAATTGAACCTGATGGGAAAGTTCCGCCAGGGATCTGTTTACCATCTTTTCAATAAAGTGAAAACAAGGGGAGGGGAACGTCTGCTGGATGAAATGTTCAGGCATCCACTTACAAATGCAGACCTGATCAATGCACGCAGTAATGTATTCCTGAAATTCCAGGAAGCGGACCTGCAATTCCCTTTCGATGAACAGCAGCTTGTTCAGATGCAAGAGTATATCGACAGCGATTCCGGCAGCAATGCCGGAATGGTACTGGTGAAAACAGCTTTCAAAAAGGTTTTGTCGGGCCTTACCCGCGATGAGCGATACAGGAAATCAGTACAGGGCCTGCAGGCATGTATCGTTACGCTCAACAGGTGTGATACATTCCTGGGATCGGTCAGGAGTTCGCTGGGGGCATTCGATCAGCGTATGGAGAAGGTCAGGAGGATACTGAACGATAAACACCTGGCCAATCTCCGCAACCTGGATATATATGCAGCATTACCGGTTAAGACGCTTGCATTTTATGAGCATTTGTTACAAAACAGGATGAAGGGTGAAATCGAAGACCTGATGCAGTTCATTTATGAAATTGATCTGAACATTGCCGTTAGTAATGTGGCAAAGCAGAAAAAGTTCAGGTACGCTATAGCATTGGCCCCGGAGGCCAATATCCTGTCTGCCGGTGAACTCAGGCATCCCTGTATCGATGGAGCGGTAGGGAATATCGTCAACATGGATGAAAAGCAGAATGTGGTTTTCTTAACAGGCGCCAATATGGCTGGTAAATCCACCTTGATGAAATCGGTGGGGATAGCGCTTTACATAGCGCATATGGGGTTCCCTGTTGCAGCAGCCGCCATGAAGTTCTCAGTAAGGGACGGACTTTATTCCTCCATCAATGTGGCGGACAATATCGGTTTGGGCTATAGCCATTTCTATGCAGAGGTGGTAAGGGTAAAACAGGCTGCCGATGCTGCTGCCAGCGGAAAGCGATTGTTGCTGATGTTTGATGAACTGTTCAAAGGCACCAATGTGAAGGACGCTTATGATGGTACGCTGGCAGTAACGGAAGCTTTTGCTGAATACCAGGAATGCCTGTTCATCGTATCAACCCATATAATAGAAGTGGGAGAGGCGCTGATGCAGAAGAATAATATACAGTTCGTATTCATGCCTACTGTGATGGAAGGCGTACGACCCCGTTATACGTATAAATTGGAGCAGGGTATTACGGAAGACAGGCAGGGAATGCTGATCATCAGGAATGAAGGAATATTGGAAATGCTGAAAGGCTGATCTTGTTGAGCCCCGGTTCGCCGGGGCTTTTTTGTTGACGTACTTTTTGAACACTATAGAATTTATTCTACGTAGATATCGAATTCGATCTATACTAAAGAAAACTTATATCCTCTAATTTTATGTGTTCGTGTGACTGTGCTGACGGACAGTCTTCAAAAACACTAATCACAGGTTCATATGAAAACCACAACCAATTTGAGCGGTCGGGTCAAAACCCGGTCCCATAAGCCATTATGCCTATTGTTAAACCTTAAAAAAACAGTTCTTTCCCTCTTCTTTCTCTTTTTTACTTTGCTTGCTAACGCTGCTGACTTTATCGTTACCAATACAAATGACAGCGGGTCCGGATCCCTCCGGCAGGCCATGCTGGATGTAAATGCAGCAGGAGCAGGGCCACACACCATCAAATTTGTGGTGTATGGTCAGATCACATTGTTGAGTTCTCTTCCTCAGATCACTCAGACTGTGAGTATCGATGGCGAAAATAAGATCACCATCAATTCCAACGGGACTAACCAGATCATTAACCCCTTTGATATCAGTGCCGATAATGTGGTGGTAAAGAATTTTGCACTTACCAACAGTGGAGATATCAACTTCTTCGTCCGCGCCAATACCACAGGCGTTCTCATCGAGAACATCAGAACCAGCAGCAGTACGGGTAATTTACTCAATGCGCTGGTCAATGTTGCAGGTAGCTCCACCAATCTTACGATACGGAATATCTGGTCATCAGATGTTGAACCGGTCAGCGGCAGCTATAACGGAAGGGCTTTCAATTTTTCCGGAGGAACGCATACCAACCTGGTAATGGATAATATCCACCTGACAACACAGAATAATACCAGGGGAGGAGAGGCTATTGTGTTCAGGGATGCATCCGTGAATGGCTGGACCTTCACTAACAGCAGCATTAGCGGATTCCTAAATGGTATTGTGCTGGATAATACGGGTGGCGTTATTGAAACAGCCAACAATATCGAACTGAATAATATTTCCATCGATTCAATGTATAGCGGAGTGGCGCTTGGTTTCTATTCTGATTTTGTGAACACCGATATCAGGATCAGGAACTCATTCATCGATCTCAATGTACTGGCTACAGCCGATGAAGGTGATTACGCTATCCGTTTCGATAATACCACCAACGGTGTCACCCTGGAAAATGTGACGCTGAAGGATGTGGATATTTACAGCATATGGTTCAATGGTGCTGCGGAAAATATTACCATAGATCAGTGTAATATCAGTCATCCTACGCCTGGTGCAGCTGTTGGCGGTCAATTTGTCCGTTTCGAAAGCACAGCCAAAACCGTTTCCATTACAAACAGCGTTTTCGATGGAGACAGGCTTACGGTGACCAGGGATTCAGACATTGGCCTGGCCTTCATCGGAGCCACCACTGACATAACGCTGGAAAATAATCAATTCAATGAATTTGATATAGATGGTGTATATGCAGTGGCTGCCAGTACCAATTTCCTTGTGAACAATTGTAAGTTTACCAACAACGTTGATGGCATCGAGTTCTATTACAATATGCCCCGGACCAATGTGGATATAGTAAACTCTTCCTTTAAAAATGGTACAAGATCGGGTATTGTGATCAATGCAGCCAATGCTGTATCGGACATCGATATTACCGGGGATACGATCATCGGCAATGCCAATCATGGCATATGGCTTTATGGTGGCGCGGGTGTTACGGATATACAGGTAACAGGTTCTGTGGTCCGTGATAATGGAGGCGCAGGCATCAATAATGAAGCGCCGAACAAAGTAGTTATCTCCGACAACTCTATATATAATAATGGAGCAGCCGGTATTTCGTTGCCGGGCGGGAACTGTTCCTATACCAGCGCTGCAGGCCGCACACCAGTACTGGCGTCTTCAACAAGTTTAGGCGCCGGGCAATATCAACTACAACTAACCATCCCCGATATCAGTGTGGGCGCTCAATACACGGTAGATATCTACGCCAACGATGCGGGCACTTCATCAAAAAGCGGGCAGTACTTCGTTACTTCAATTTCTGGTCTGTCTGCCGGCGCTACCACGCAAACCATCAATTACAATACAGGCCCTGGCGCTACAGGCGTTGGTTTCTGGACGGCCACTTTGCGGATCCCGGCAAATAATTGCGGTACTTCAGAATTTGGCAACAGCATTCCCCTGGGAACGAAAGCGCCCGCCTGCATCAATAATGGCATCCTCGCCTGGTACAGGGCCGATATGGGTGTGAATGGAACAAAATGGGGAGATGTAAGTGGAAACGGCAACAACATGACTGTTGTGGGAGATCCCGACGATACTACAGGTTTGGTGAATTTCAACAAGGCATTTTATTATGATGGCAATGATGCTCATAATGTTCCTGCCGGTGCTGCCGTTACTACAACCTACACCATAATGGGACTTGGTAAACTGGAAGGTTCGCAGAACGGCAGGGTGTTCAGCAGCTATACCGGTAACAAACTGATCGGCTGGTATGCAAACGGCGAAAACGGCTTGCATATCGAAAGCTGGCAAAGGAATACCAGCGCCATCACCAATCACACAAAATTATATTCGCTCAAACGCGCAAGCGCCGGTAGCGGTGCATATGAGTTCAAAGGCAATGGCATCTTGCTGAGCTCTGGTGCGGCTTCAAACGGAACTGCCTGGAGCCTGGATGTAGGCGGCTCTACCTTCAGTAATTTCAGTAAAGTATTCGTACCGGAAGTGTTCATCTATAACCGTGATCTTACTCCGGCAGAAATACAAAGGCTGGAATCCTATATGGCCCTGAAGTATGGTATCACACTGAATGGCGGCCTTACAGATTATGTTGCTTCCGATGGCACTACGCTGATGTGGACTGCATCCGCCAATACAGGTTACCAGTACCGGATCACGGGGATCGGTAAAGATGATTGCACCATGCTGCACCAGAAACAATCACTGAGTGCAGATACAGGCATCGTAACCATTGCCCTGGGCAATACCGTGATGATCTCCAATCCTGCCAATACCAATACTGTAACAGCAGATAAAACATTCCTCTTTTTTGCAGACAATAATGCAAGTATCAAACTGGCCACAGCTGTTACCGGAACCAATGTGAACCAACGGATGGCGCGTGTTTGGAAAGTACAGAAATCAGCTGGCTGGGCAGATCAGAACATCACGCTGAAAGTGAAAGGAAGCGGAAGCAATAATTACCTGCTCATCAGTTCTGATCCTGCATTCGGTGCTATCAGCCAGGAACTGGCGCTGGATGCCAATGGGGAAGTAACGCTCAATTCATCCCAGTTGCCCGACGGATCTTACTTCACCATTGCCAGCACAATCAAAGGGCCGGGAAATGTGAGTGCAGGTATCGCCTTATGGTTGCGTGCTGATGACGGCTCCGCCAATGGTAATGCCTGGAACGATGCCAGTGGCAATGGTAACGGCGCCGGACAAACAATTGCTGAAAGGCAGGCTTCTGTTTTGCCTTCCGTGATCAACTTCAATCCTGCCCTGAAATTCGATGGCAGCAACGATAACCTGATCAGTCCCTCCCTCTTCACCGGACCAGGTGTGAACAATGTTCAGATCTATGCTGTATCCATCACCGATGGCATACAGAATCAGGCATTGTTTGGCGAGATGGTGAGTAACGGACAACCAGTCCTTGCACACGTGCCCTGGGGAGATGGTATTGTATATTTCGATGCTCCTTATGGTTACAGGGTGCAGGCGCCATGGGGTGGTACTGTGAATACGCCTTATCTCTGGAGTTTCCTTCGATCTCCTTCGGGCATGAGCAGCAACCGGAACAGGGTCACGGTGGCAAGCCATGTTGGTCCCCTGAATAGCATCGCCGGCAATAACAGCCAATTCTATGCAGGCTCTCATCCCGGAGGTGGATTTTTCAATGGAAAGATAGCAGAGCTGATCGTGTATAATAATTCTGCAACTACTTCCAATACACAACGCCAGCAGATAGAATCTTACCTGGCATTGAAATATGGAATTACATTGACCCCCGGAACGCCGGTTGATTATCTCGCCAGTGACGGCTCCAAATTTTGGGATGCCACGCTGAACAACGGATACAATTTCAATATTACAGGTATTGGAAGAGACAATGGCAGTACGCTGTTGCAAAAACAATCTGTTAGCACCGGGGATAAATACCTCACTCTTGCGCTGGGTAATGCCATTGCTGTCAGCAATGCTTCCAACGCAGGAAACATTGCAACGGACCTGTCTTTCTTCGTTACAGGCAATACCAGTGGAGCTAAACAATATACTGTGAACGTGACGGGCATCCCCGGCGTGAACGTAGCGATGGCCCGTACCTGGAAAGTACAGAAGACGAACTGGACCGATCAGGATATCACCTTCAGTACGGATTCGGCGGCTACTGCTCCCCGTTATCTCCTGGTCAGTACAGACGCCAGCTTTGGGGCCGGTGACCTTGCACTGCCCATGACCGGCCGGACCATCACGCTGAATACCAGTCTGCTTCCGAACAATGCTTACTTCACTTTCGCCAACGAACTCAAAGGTCCGGGTGGGGTAGTGAATGGAATCGGCGCCTGGTACCGTGGTGACTATGGATTGTCAGGAGTGAAATGGGATGATTACAGCGGACGTGGCATCAACCTGCCTGCTCCCGGAATTCCCAACAGGCCAGGTGTTTCTGCCAATGGCATGAACTTCAACCCTACTGCTACCTTTACGCCGGGTCAATACTTCGGACTTGGAAATACAATTGATCCTTCCATTTCCGTGTTGGGCAATGGCAATATGAACAATATCGCCATCTTCGGTGTGTCTTCCATTCCGGTTGCGAATAATGGCGCACTGTTCAACCAGATGACCACTAACGGATATGCTGTTATTGCATCTCCACATAATGCAGGCAATGCACAATGGGATGCGCCCTGGGGCTGGAGACAAACTGCTCCATGGGGTGGCAGCCTCAACAAAGCCAATGTTTGGAGCTTCGTGAAGAGCGTTGATCATATGAGCTTCTACCGCGATCGCAATACACTTGCATCCGACAATACACACAGGAATTTCGGTGTCAACAACGGTGGCAACTATTCTACCAATATCGGTGTGTACCATGGTGTGGATTATTTCACGGGTAATATTCCTGAACTGATCATCTATAAAGATATCACCAATGCCGGCATGCCAGTGGCTGACAGGATTCGTATCGAATCCTATCTCGCCCTCAAATATGGTGTTACGCTAAATCTGACTGGTGTTACCGGTTACACAGCTTCTGATGCAACGGTGTATTGGAATGCTGCTACCAATGGTGTTTACAACAAGCATATCACTGGTATCGGGCGAGATGATCTTTCCGAGCTCAATCAAAAACAATCAGTGAGTGTGGATACAGGGCTGGTAACAATTGCACTCGGCAATGCCGTAGCAACAAGCAATGCAGCCAACACTGCAACCATCACCAACGACAAATCTTTCTTCCTCATCAGCGATAATGGCGCATCCGGAAAGTTCCTGACAGCGATTACAGGTCAGTCAGGGCTTACCAACCGCATGACAAGGATCTTTAAGGTAGATAAAACGGCCAACTGGGATGATCAGTCTGTCACATTCAAATTGCGCGGCGGTAATGCCGGTACTTACCTGATCGTTAGTGCCGATGAAGTGTTCGATGCAGCAGACACCCGTTATGTAATGAATGCAGACAGTACCGTTACGCTCAATACCAGCGATCTCGCAGATGGCGTATACTTCACATTCGCAAAAGACATCAAGGGACCCAATGGTGTAAACAAAGGCCTCAACTTCTGGCTGCGTGCCGATGATGGCCAGACTTCCGGCAGCTCCTGGAAGGATTATTCAGGATATGGGCACGAAGCCATGCAGGGCGTCACTACTGCTCAACCTGCAACCGATGCAAAAGCCATCAACTTCAACTACGGTTTGAAATTCGATGGTACAGACGACTTCCTGGATATCACTACCACACGTGTACATCCTGACAGTTCTACCATCTTTGTAGCAGGATCAGGAGGCGGTTTCAGCACTGTCAGGGATTTGATTGGCAGCGGTGCAGTAGGATCAGCTGTGGGCATGGAATTCAGGATGGCAGGAGGCGCCATGAATTATCTCGAAAACAATGCGGCCGTTCAGGGCGCGTCAGGCACGAGTATCTTTGTAGAAAACAGGCCTTACCTGTTCACCGCAACACAAAATAATCTGGCTAACGGTGTAAAACTGTACCAGAACTTTAAGCTGGATGGTCAGGGATCTATCAGCCTGAGTCCATCCACTGCTGCCGACCTGGTGTCCATCGGTTCCCGCACCATTGCGTCCAGGGCATTCTTCTGGCAGGGGAATATTTCCGAAGTGATCGTGTATGATCGTGTGGTCTCCGATGCAGAGCGTCAGTCTGTAGAATCTTACCTGGCGCTTAAATATGGCATCACACTCCATCAGACGCCGGGAGCCAGTTACCTGGCAAGCAATGGAATTACATACTGGGACCATACAACCAATGGTATTTACAATAAACGGATCACCGGTATCGGAAGGGACGACAGCACTGCGTTGAACACCAAACAGTCCCTCTCTGTGGATACTGGCTTCGTAACACTGGCGCTGGGCTCATCCATAGCAGTGACCAATGAAAGCAATACCAATACCATTACTAACGACAGGTCTTTCTTCGTGTTTGGCGATAATGGTTTGAGTGCGGCCAATTTTACGGTCACCATTAGTGGAAGCGCCAATGTGACCCGCAGGATGGCAAGGGTTTGGAAAGTGCAGAAAACAAACTGGACTGATCAGGACATCACACTGAAGGTAAAACCACTGGGTGTTGACAATTATCTCCTGATCAGTACCGATGAGAATTTCGCCACCATCGATCAGGAAGTGCCGGTTGCTGCTGATGGAACGGTAACACTTTCTTCCTCCTTATTTGCAGATGGAATTTACTTCACCTTCGGCGCTCCATTGAAATCTCCGGGCGGCGTTTCCGGTCATTCCATCTGGTTGCGCGCAGATGTGGGAAGCTCCTCCACTGTAAACAATACGCTGGTAAGCGACTGGAATGATATCAGCGCATATAGTAATATCCTGAAGCAGGCGAACACTGCTCTTCAACCTACCTGGTTGAACAACAGCGCTGCCAATATCAATTTCAACCCGGTAATGAAGTTTGGCGGAGTTGGTTATACCATGGCTGGTGAATCCATCCTGAAAACAGGTACTTATACTGCCGCCGCGGCTTTCGCGGTGAACAGCCAGGCCACAGCGCTCAATGCCATCCTCTTCAATGAGACTACAGCAGGCGCCGGCACCTCCTTCAACCTGCATGCTACCTGGGGAGATAATGTAGTGTACTGGGATCCTCCGTATCCGGCCAGCAGGCTTACCTACAATGCAGGTAATATCAATGGCCAGGTAAATATCTGGACGGGCCTCAGCGATAATTCACTTGCAGCGAACAAGCAGGAGATACTCAAGAACGGCGCCAGTGTGGCAACGGGTAATGTAAATACACCGTACACCGGTAGCAACAATCCGTTTAATATCGCTACCAACTTCAATGGCCGCTTTCCGGAACTGATCATCTACAATACAGCACTTACTACAGGCGAGGTCCAACGCGTGAATACTTACCTGGCAATAAAATATGGTCTTACCCTCAACAGCGGTAATACCAGTTATATCGCCACAGATGGTACTACCACAGTGTGGGACGCGGCTGCCAACGCAACGCATAAGAACAATATCGCGGGTATTGGCCGGGATGATGAAGAGATACTGAATCAGAAACAATCGCGCAGTATCAATGCAGGATTACAGGTGGCCATTGGTTTAGGTAATATCGATTCAACCAATTCCGCTAATACCAATATATTCTCGAATGATAAATCTTACCTGGTTTGGGGAGATGATAATGCCGCCGTTAACTTCCGCACGGCAGTCAGCGGTACAGCGCTCGTCAACTACCGTATGGCAAGGGTTTGGAAAGTACAGGAAACCGGCACTATCGGTGATGTACAAGTGGCAATTCCTGCGAGTGCACTGGCGAACCCTGGCGCTGCATATATAATTGTAAGTAATGATGCCGTGTTCGATGGTACAGATGTGCTGATAAAACTGGACCCTGTTACCATAGAGAACAAAGTTCACTATGCAGCAACAGTTGACCTCAGCAGTGGACAGTACTTCACTTTCGCGAACGACCTGAAAATTCCGGGAGGTGTTGCAGGCAACACGCTCTGGCTGCGCGCAGATTACGGAACATCTTCTACTGTAGATGGTGCAGGCATCAGTGACTGGAATGATTTCGGTGCGGACATCAACAATGCTGTACAAGCTACAACCGCCAATCAACCTGGATTTGCGAACAACTCGGTTTCCAATGTCAACTTCAACCCCGTTGTGAAATTCGATGGCGCCAGCCAGCGAATGATACTGGATGGGACCAAACTGCCGCTGGGCACTTCAGCCAGGACAGTGATCGCTGCAACAGGCAACGCAGCAACTGCCGGCAGGGGACTGCTCAGTTGGGGTGATCAGGCAGCTGCGGGTACTGGTACCCGGTATACCATGGAAATTGGCGGGAACCAACGTTCCCTCGAAATTTCCAACAGCCGTTACGGTAACACGGCCACCAATACACTTGTTCCTGGTATTACCGTGTTCACCAACGCAGCCGGCACCACCAATGCCGCCACTCAGATGAGATGGAATGGTGCAGGTATCACAAGTTCATTGATCGCCGTAGGTAACCAGCCACTCAATACCGCTTCGCAGCCAACAGCGTATATTGGTGACAACGTATTGAATGGCGGAGGGCTCTTTTATAATGGATCACTGGGCGATATCGTAGTATACGACAGAACGCTTACGCCAACAGAGCAACAACAGGTGGAAACTTATATGAGCATCAAATATGGTGTTTCGCTCAGTCAAACCGTTGCTACGGATTACCTGGCAACAGATGCTTCTGTGATCTGGAATGCCACTGTCAATTCCGTATACAAGAACAGTATCACCGGCATCGGCCGTGATGACCTGGAAGGACTGGAGCAAAAGCAAAGCCGCAATAGCGACAGCAGTCGCCTGCGTGTTGCCATCGCTCTGGGCGCTTTCTCTGAAAACAATACCAGCAACACCAACAGTTTCACGGCAGATAAGTCTTACCTCATCTGGGGTGATGACAATGGCGCTGCAACATTCAAGACTTCCATTACAGGAATGCCTGACGTCAACTACCGCATGACCCGCATCTGGAAAGTACAGGAATCGGGTACAGTAGGTGAAGTGGAAGTGGCTATTCCTTTTGATGCTTTACCTAATCCGCGCGAATCTTACCTGGTAGTTAGTAATGATGATGTCTTCGACAACACCGATACTTATATTCCATTGTATGATATTACCATCAATGGAAAGAAACATTGGGCAGCCAAAGCAGATCTGAACGATGGACAGTATTTCACTATCGCAGCGTTCATCAAATCACCCGGTGGTGTAGGCGCTACCAGTCTCTGGATGCGCGCAGACCAGGGAATTCAAAACAATACAGACGGTACGCCGGTGGACCTCTGGGTGGACTATGGTAATGAAGTGAACAATGCCAACCAGGTTACTGCAGGCCTTCAACCATTATTCAACAATAATGTAACTGACAATATCAATTACAATCCTGTTGTGAGTTTCGATGGCACTGCCGATTTCATGAACCTGGATGTAACCAAACTGCCAACAGGCACTACAGCCAGAACAGTGATTGGTGTAGGTAAACCATCAGTTGCTCCCACCACTACCCGTTATATCATCAGTTGGGGCTCCAACGGACAGAACCTTGGATCAGGTCTGGCCGCCGCAGGAGCACAGGCTGGTTATTTTGTTGGCTGGAACAATGATCTCATCACCGCTCCTAATTTCTGGTTGCCTAATGTAACCAATGAGATGTTCGGTACATGGGCAGGTGCAGGCGGCCAGGCCAACCTGTACAGTAAAATGCTGCCAGTGGCTACTCCTGCCAATAAAGCCTGGACTACCGGAACCACCGGAGCAAGGATCGGTAACAGTGTTTGGGGTGCTGAGTACTGGAGCGGTCCGGTTACAGAAGTGATCATGTTCGACAGGGTGCTCACGGATGTTGAACGTCAGCGCGTGTCTACTTACCTGGCTATCAGGAATGGTTATACGATGGATCAGACAACGCCTTACCGCAATTACCTCAGCACTGCCGGAACAGTAGTATGGGACGGCGCCGCCAATGCAACGCATAACCAGAATATAGCCGGTATCGGCCGTGATGATATCGAAGGACTGAACCAGAAACAGGCGAAAAGTATTCAGGCAGGATCCATCCTGGCAATTGGTTTGGGTAATATCGCAAGCGATAACCCTGCTAACACCAGCACATTCACCAATGATGCCGCCTATATGATCTGGGGAAGCAATTCAACAGCGCTCACCACTACTAATACAGACCTGCCTGCACTATTCAGCCAACGTCTGACGCAGGAGTGGAAAACAAGTATAACCAATTTCAATAACCAGATCCAGTCTGTAAGCATGGAATTCGATCTCACAGGCATCACACATAATGGAAATGATGTGGCGGATTTCACGCTGTTGATCGATACAGATGGCGACGGCGACTTCACTACAGGAACCATCACGCAGATTCCTGCAAATACCTATGCCGGTAATACAGTGAGCTTCGCAAATGTAACTTCACTGAGTCACAATGCAGTGTTCACACTGGCTGTAGGGCCGCAGTCGCTCAGGCTCAATGCCAAAGCGATCTTACAGGGGGCATGGAATGGCAGTTCAATGAACACAGGTTTGAAAACAGCAGCAGTGCTGCCGGATACCGATCCTTACGGATTGAACACTACGCCTTCCGTTAGTCCCAATGATGCAGTGGCGCAGGTGGTGGATTGGGTGAGGGTAGAACTGAGGGATGCCGCCAATCCTGCCACCGTGGTGGAAGAAAGGGCCGGCTTCCTGCTCAGCAACGGCGATATCGTTGATAGCAGCTATACAACGCCGTTATCATTCTTCAATGCGCCATCTGCCAATTATTATGTGGCTATCCGTCATCGCAACCACCTGGGCATCATGTCTGCCAGCCCGGTCGATTTCAGTTCCGGCACCGGCACCATCGATTTCACACAGGCGTCTACGGCTACTTACGGCACGCATGCGCGTAAAGACCTGGGCGGTGGAGTAATGGCGCTCTGGGCAGGTAATGTGAATGCGGATCAGACCATCAGGCATTCCGCTGCGCCATCGGATGTAACGCCGGTTGCCAATGCTGTACTCAATCATGCCGGCAATACTACTCAGTCACCTGCTTACACCGGGTATGTAAGTGTGTACAGCCTGCTTGATGTGAATCTCGATGGCAATATTTTCTATACGGCTACACCTTCCGATCATGCGATCATCATCAGCAATGTGAAAACGCATCCGGGCAATACATTCGGTATTACATCTTATATCATCAGGGAACAATTACCATGATAAACAGGCCGGGCGGCTTTCAAATGCCGTCCGGCCCGTTCTTAAAACAGAACAGTATGAAAAGAATTATAAAGAAACTATCACTACTGGCATTGCTGGTAATGATATTCCAGGTGCAGCAGGCGCAGATGCTGGATGTTACTGTAATGAATGTTGGAGGCAACAAGATCCAGTTCATAGGAACAGCTACCGCACCGGGGTTTGATATCGCGCCAAACAATGCCTGGTCCGCCATGAATATCACCTGGCGCATTCCAAAATCAGCTACCAATCCGGCGCCAACAGTAGCGCCGCCGGCCACCACACCGGAAGTGACTGACGAGGCGACAGCTTTTACAGGCGCTGAACCGCGCGACTTCATCAATGCGGGCCTTGACCTCGCTATGTTCGATCTCACTGCCTTTGGTATGCCCGATGATGGTTACTGGTATTTCCAGGTGACCGGCACCGTGGAAAATGTACAAAGTATCAGTACCGGTGGTACTGTGCTCTTGTATGAATTTTCACTGCCCGCCGGCTGGGTATGCCCCTCCTGTGTGGAGGTAGTTCTCACTGACCTGGGGCTGCCAATTGGAACAGCATCCTTCATAGACAACGGTGGCCTCGGCAGGAATGTTCTGAACCTGGTGACCAATATGGCGCCGCTGCCGGTGCGGTTCATCAGTTTTGAAGCCGCCAAATCAGGCAATGACGTGAAGCTCGCCTGGAAAGTGGCCGACGAGATCAACGTGAGCGGTTATCATATCGAACGCTCTGCTGATGGCCGCAATTGGAACAGCATTGGCTTCGTTCCTTTCAACCCCGCACCTGTGAATGAAAAACTCTATACCCTTACGGACCGCGATCCGCTGAGCAAGATCAATTATTATCGCATCCGCCAGCAGGACCTGGATGGAAGAGTGAAATACTCTGATATTCGATTTGTCCGCTTCAATAGCGAAGCCATGGATGTGAGGTTGTATCCCGTGCCTGTGACCAATATTCTTAAACTGAATATTCAAAGTCCGGTAAATACTGCGGCAGTGATCCGGGTTACCAATATGCTGGGTAATACCGTTCACCAGGCCAGGGCACAGCTTGTGAAAGGCGGACAAACAGAAGAGCTGAACCTTACCCTTTTACCTCCCGGTACTTATTATATCGAAATAAGGGGAGCGGAATATAAATGGAGTGGTAAGTTCATAAAAAAATAGATTGAGAGTAGCAGAATGAAAAAGGCGCCGCGAAAGTCGGCGCCTTTTTCAATTGATCCGGCTTCCTGCTTACCTTATTAGTCAAAATATTCTGACTGCTTCCACGTTTTTTTTAGTATAGTTGCAAATTGTACTCTTAAAAATTGGTTTTGGTTGGCTGATTATACAAATCATAACGAAGTGGAGCTGGTAAACCGGGTTGCGCGGGGAGACGAACAGGCGTTCAGGATAGTATTCCAGCAATACTGGCCCCGTGTTTATTCTGTTGCCCTGATCTTTGCCAAGTCGCCCGAAGTGGCGGAAGATGCCGCCCAGGAAGTATTTGCCCATCTGTGGATGAAAAAGGAACTCCTGAAAGAAGTCAGGGAGTTCAAGGCTTACCTGCTTACTGCTGCCAGGAACCATATCCTCAATAAATTAAGACGTGAAGTTTTCACCGGCACCTTTGATGAATACCTGAAGGAATATTTTGCCGATTCCTTATCTGATCCTGCAGCCAGCCTGGAGCTGAAGGAGGCATCCCATATCATCGAAGCAGGCATCAGTCAGCTGACGCCGCAACAACAAAAGGTTTTCAAGCTGAGCAGGTTCCAGGGGCTCACCCATGCTGAAATTGCTGTTGCTACCGGACTTTCACAACGGACAGTGAAGAATTATATGGTAAGCGCCATTCTCTCGCTCCGCAATTATCTCGATAAATATTCCTTTTCAGTGGCCATATTCCTTTGGATGGTGCTGTACCTGTAAAAAATATTTCCATCAACACAGGGTCCTATCATTGTTAGTTTGTGTCTGTTATAGTAGACGCCATTGCGTTGACCTGTTATTTAATTCATTAGCCAACCTTCCTACAATTATTAATCAAGAGAGGATGACCCTATTCAATGACCTTTTGCAAAAGTTTATCAGGGATGAGCTGACCGGGGTAGAACTGGAAGAATTTCTGCAACTGGTGCGGGAGCCAGCCAACGCTATTGTGCTGGATGCAGCATTGCGGGAACAACTGGAAGCAGTAGACTTCCCTGATCTTACCGCAGGAATGGATATTGAACAGCAATTCAGGGAAGTGCTGATGAAAGCAGGATCAGAGAGGAGTGTTGTTGATATGGATCCTGTAGAAGTTAAACGTACTAATTACCTCTTCAGATGGATTTCCGCGGCATCGGTAGTATTGGTGCTGGCAGGCGTCCTGGCCTGGTGGAAATTCGCTGGTACTGAGTCGCAGACTGTGTTTGTTTCGCCTTCGGATATTGCGCCTGGTACTTCCGGCGCCATCCTGACGCTGGCAGATGGAACAAAAGTGGTGCTGGACAGTCTGAGTAATGGATTGGTGGCAACACAGAGCGGCACAAGGGTGGAGTTGATAGATGGCAGGCTCAGCTATCTCACCAACAAATCATCTGAAGTTGCGCCTGTATACAATACTATGTCTACCCCCAAGGGCAGACAGTTTCAACTCAGGTTGCCTGACGGAACAGGCGTTTGGTTGAATGCAGCAAGTTCCATTCAATATCCCATCGCTTTCACCAACGGTGAGCGCCGGGTGATAGTTACCGGAGAGGCTTATTTTGAAGTGGCGCAAGACGCACGCAAACCCTTCATTGTTGAATTGAACAATATTGCTGAAGTGGAAGTACTGGGCACACATTTCAATATAGACGGCTATATGGATGAAGGTGCAGCCATTACCACTCTTTTGCAGGGCGCCGTAAGAGTCAGAGCGGTTAACAGGAGTATTGCAACGGATGATGTAGCTGGCAATGGACAACTGTTGCGTCCCGGCCAGCAGGGACTTGTAAAGCCTGCCGGTGCTGGTCAGGCACAAATGCTGGTACAGCATGCTGATATTGAAAAAGTGATGGCCTGGAAGAATGGCTATTTCAATTTCGAAGGCGCTTCCATCCGGCAGGTGATGAAACAACTGGAACGATGGTATGATATCAGCGTAGTATATGAGAACGGTGTGCCTGATGTGATGTTCTTTGGTGAAATGAGCCGCAATGTGAACCTGGGAGAACTTTTGCTGGCACTGCAGGAAATGAAACTGGGTGTGAATATCCGTCTCGACAGTGGAAGAAAACTGATCTTATCGCCATAACAGAAAGTAATATGAGTATTTAGCCAATCACATATTGAACGATTTACCGGAATTGAAAAACCGTTACACGTGGAAGGTGTAACGGTCTGGCATCGTTTTCACGAAGCAGTTCCGGCTATTCAAACATTCGAAACGAGAATCTTTTCTTAACCAAAACTAATGCGAAAGTATGCAAAAAAATGCTTTACGTAGCCGGGAAAACTATGTCCGGTCGGATCATGGATCAGGCATTTTCCGGGTTTTAACCAAAACACATTCCAGGTTGAATCTTTCCTGCATCAGGTTTCAGGGACCTGGGAGAAAAATCAAAACCATAATGAAATTAACTGCCCTGATCTTACTGGTTGGCTGCCTGCATGTTTCAGCAGGTACAAGATCGCAAACGGTATCTATTTCAGGGAAAGACCTGCCACTGACCAGGGTTTTTAACCTGATCAAAAAACAAACAGGATTTACTGTATTCGGAAAATCAAGTTTGCTCAGGCATACAGACCCGGTAACCATCTCCGCAGTGGATATGCCCCTGGCTGATTTTATGGAACTGATCATGAGAGATCAACCCATCGGGTACCGGATGATCGATCGCACTATTTTCCTGGTAGAGAAAAATACCCCATCTCACCATGCTACTGCTTCAACGGAAAAAATCATTCTGCCGGGAATAACCCTGGAATCGTCTGTACGGCAACTCATTTCCGGCACAGTACTGGGAGAGAATGGCAGTGCAGTTGAAGGAGCCAGTATCCGGATCAAAGGAAAAAATACAGGCGTATCATCAGACAGCAAAGGAAAGTTCTCCATCAATACAGGTCCGGATGATGTACTAATTTTCTCACACATCAATTTCCAGAACAGGGAGATCAAAGTGAAGGAATTCCCAGCCAACGGGAAAATAACCCTGAAGCAAAAAGAATCTACGCTCACGGATATTGTGGTAACAGGCTATGGCAATGTACGAAAAGAAAGTTTCACCGGCACCTATACTCAGATCACCAAGGCTGATCTCCAGAAAGTAACAGCCAACAATGTGATCGGCGCATTACAGGTATACGATCCTTCTTTCCGTATCATGCAAAACAATATCATGGGTTCCAATCCCAATGTGCTGCCTGAATTTTATATCCGCGGCCAGTCTGGATTTCCTGGCGTAAAAGAACTCGACAAGATACAGTCCGGCAGCTCTGCCGCTTCCCAGTTTGCATTGAAGAACAACCCCAATACCCCCATCTTCATCATGGATGGGTTTGAAGTAACGGTGGAAAAGGTATATGATCTGGACATCAACCGCATCAGCAATATCACCATTCTCAAAGATGCGGCAGCAACAGCCATGTATGGTTCACGTGCTTCCAATGGCGTGGTAGTGATAGAAACTGTATTGCCCAGACCAGGTGAATTCCGCGTCAATTACAATGGCAACTATTCCATCACGGCGCCTGATCTGAGCAGTTATAACATGATGAATGCACAAGAGAAGCTGGATGCGGAATATGCAGCAAAGATCTACGAGCCCAATGTTCCGGTTACAGATCCCTACTATACATCCAACCTGATAGAAGGACTGTGGCAAATGCAGCAGAAAAAGAACGAAGTGTTGAAAGGTGTGAATACCTACTGGTTGTCGCAACCCCTCAGCACCATGATGAACCACCGGCACAATGTATACATCGAAGGCGGCTCCCAGGGAATGCGGGTTGGCCTGGACCTGAAATACGATAACCAGAATGGGGTGATGAAAGATTCTTACCGAAAGAGATTGGGAGCAGGACTTACATTGCAATACCAGACTACCAAACTGCAGTTCCGCAACCAGACTTATTTTGATGTGGTTACATCAGAAGAATCGCCTTACGGAAAATTCAGCGACTACAGCCGCCTGCAGCCATATTTCAATATGTACAATGAGAACACCGGTAAGTATGTAAAGGAATTTCCCAACTATAATGGCAGACAGGTACTCAACCCCATGTATGAATCCACTGTAGGGAGTTTCGACAGGGCCCGCTACCAGGAATGGACCAACAACTTTACCGCCAACTGGTTTGTTACCAAATTCCTTTTCATCAAAGGACAGTTTGCCGTGGAATACAAAGACGCTTCCACCAACAAATTCATTTCACCGGAATCGGCTTTGTACGGAAGAGCGGACCTCTTCACCAAAGGCGAACTGAACCAGACTTCCACCAGGAATGTCAATTGGAACAGTAACCTGTTCGCTTCTTACAACAGGAATATCGATATACACAATATCAATGTTTCTGCCGGTGTGAACGGAAGGTCCAGCCGCTCTGAGTTTGTTACTGCTTTGTACAAGGGCTTTGCAAACCGGACTTTCAATTCGCCTTCCTATGCTTACGAGATCACAAGGAAACCGGAACTGAACGATAATATCACCAGGCTGTTGGGCACATTTGCTACAATCAATTACAGCCTGAATAATATCTGGCTCTTTGATGGGTCATTCCGTATGGATGGTTCATCGGAGTTCGGCACAGAAAACAAATGGGCGCCATTCTGGTCCGTAGGCACCGGCATCAACCTGCACAATACTACCTACCTCAAAGGAAACCCTGCCATCAATATGTTCAGGCTCACAGCCAATATTGGGCAAACAGGTAAATCCAATTTCTCCCCCTTCATGGCCAGGAACACGTATGAGATCATGCTGGACGACTGGTATCCCACCGGCATCGGTTCCAGCCTTACTTATATGGGCAATAAAAGGCTTACCTGGGAAAAACAGGTGAGCTGGAATTTCGGAGCCAATATCACGTTGTTCAAAAGATACAATGTGGAGGTCAACTACTACAGGAAGAGAACCTATGACCTGATCACGGATGTATCCATTCCCTCGTCTTCAGGATTCACAGTGTACAGGGATAATATCGGGGAAGTATTGAACAAAGGATTTGAGATCAAAACCAACCTGAACCTGATCAATACAAAGGACTTCAATTTTGTACTGATCGGCAACCTGGCGCATAACAGGAACCAGATCATGAAAATTGCGCAATCGATGAAACGCTACAATAACCGCATCGATGAATATTATGGTGGTTACAACAATAGCAAGAACCCATCACTGATCCTGTTCTACAATGAGCAGAATGCCAAATTTGCCAAACCGATCATGAAGTATGAGGAAGGAAGTTCCCTCACAACCATCTACGGTATGCGTTCACTGGGCATCAATCCGGCCAATGGGAAAGAAGTATTCATGAAACCCGATGGCTCCATCACTTATGACTGGAGCCCGATGGACCAGCAGCCCATCGGAGATGCCGAGCCGCGCGCACAGGGAACCTTTGGTATCAATGCCAGGTACAGGCAATTTACCCTGTTCACCACTTTCATGTTTGAGTTCGGCGGAGATCTCTACAATCAGACTTTGGTAGACAATGTGGAGAATGCCAACCTTGCCTATTTCAATGCAGACAAGCGGGTGCTTACGGAAAGATGGCAGAAACCAGGCGATGTTTCCACCCTCAAAGCGATACAGGACCGCTATTTTGTAACCAGGCCCACTTCCCGTTTCCTGCAGCGGAACAATACAGTATTGTTCAATTCGCTTTCCCTGGGATATGATTTCAATGCTGCCTGGCTGAAAAGGAAATTCGGCATGAGCTTCCTGAGAACCACTTTGCTGATGAACGATGTGGCGCGCTTCTCTTCCATTAAACGTGAAATGGGGCTCGATTACCCTTACGCCAGAACGTTCACGCTCACCATCAACGCATCTTTCTAAAACGCTTCATTATGCAATCAAAACATTACTGGAAACTACTGGTGTTGCTGCCTGTACTGCTAAATATGTCGTGCAAGAAATTCCTCGACGTCAATTCCAGCAACAAGGTATTGGAGGAAACGATGTTCAAAGACGGCGAAGGTGTACGCGTTGCCGTGAATGGCGTGTACAAGCTGTTGTCTGACCCAGAGCTATATGGCAAGAACCTCAGCTATGGCCTGGTCAGCGCCATGGCCTATAATTATGATATCAACAATGTACCTTACGACAGCCGCGAAGCTGCCCGCTTCAACTGGGAAGTATCCAATGCGCAGTCCATTATGGATGCGATCTGGCAGCGCGCCTACAGGACTCTAGCCAACTGCAATAATATCATCCAGCAGGTGATCGATAAAGACAGCAGCTTTTTTGCAGAAAGCGCCAACGAAAAGAATATGATCCTGGGAGAAATGTATGGTGTCAGGGCCATGGTCCATTTTGACCTGCTGCGGCTTTTTGCCCCGGCGCCGGTTACCGGTTATGGTGGTGAGGCCATTCCTTATGTGACCCAATATCCCGATCCGCAACCGGTTCGTGGCAACATGGCCACTACTTTCACCCATATCATTGAAGACCTTACACAGTCCCGCAACCTGCTTGAAAAAGTAGATACCATTTACCTGCGCAATGTGATGCGTTCAGGCGTGGGCAGGATCAGGAATCCGGGCTCCTGGGTCCCGCTGCCGCAAGGCGATTTCTTCAATTTCAGAGCACAAAGGATGAACTACTTTGCGGCCACCGGACTACTGGCTCGTGTATACATGTACAAAGGAGAATATGGTCCGGCATTTCAAAACGCAAAGATCGTATACGATGCACAAAAAAGGAATTGGTTCACCTGGACCAGCTCCAGCTACCAGGGACAAATAACCGATGTTGACTTTATTTATCCCAAGAGACCAGAGGAATTGGTGCTCTCTTTTTCGAATACCCAGAACTATAATTTTTTCGATGCACAGATACAATCCTCTGGCATTGCCAACCAGGCTTACCGGATACCACCCGCTTACATGAACAAGCTCTTCGAAGGCGATGCAGATGATTTCAGGCTTGTAGGCTGGTACAACCGCTACGGAGACCAGCGTTACATCACCTGGATGCGGCCTCAGGGAACTTCTTACAATGCCACCAATAATGCCAAATGGCAGGGACCATTACTACCGGTGATGCGATTCACGGAAATGTACCATATCCTCATCGAGTGCTATGCACGCCAGGGAAATGTGACCGATGCCGTAACCATACTTAATAGTCTCCGGCTTAGCAGGGGCGCCAAAACAAAGATCAATGACAATATCAGTCCGGAAGAACTCATGAACAGGCTGGTGAATGATATCATCCGTGAAAATCTCACGGAGGGTCAAACATTCTTCCTGTTCAAGCGCCTGAACAGGAACATCTTCAATGGAGACAGCGACATCATCATGTCTCCCGAAGACTGGTATGCTCCCTTACCCCTGAGTGAAACAGCCTATCTACTTTAAAAAGCAGCATCATGAAAATATTCCGCAACCTAATAAGCATGCTGGTACTGCTCGCATTGATGCCATCCTGTAAAAAAGATGATATCATGCGGTACGGGTCCGGCAACCATATACAATTCAACAAGAGCTATGCAGACTCTTCCATGTTCTCATTCCTTGCCCTGCCCAATGAAGATGAAGCGCAGACCCCACTGGTGATTGAGCTGGTGGGGAACCCTTCCGACAAGGACCGGCAGTACAAGATCTCCGTGGCCGATGAACTGACAACCGCCACACCGGCCCATTACAGCCTGCCTTCCAGTTTTACTCTAAAGGCAAACAAAACAACGGATACAGCCTGGATCACCGTTAAAAAACTGCCTGACCTGGCAGTGAAGCCGGTTCGTTTGGTTTTGAAGATCGAATCTACCGATGAACTACAGTACGGACAGATCGATTATTGTGTATCGATCCTCAATATCTCCAATGTAATTGCCAGGCCCGACTGGTGGAACCAGAATGTGGAATGGTACTACCTCGGAGAATACTCCGATAAGAAATACAGCCTCTTCATCCAGGTAACCGGCCTCTCTGAGATTGATGGCGCCAATATCGATGAAGTGCGCTATTACACCATGAAGCTGAAGAATTATCTCCTGCAGGAAAAAGATGCGGGAAGGACCGTGTATGAAGAGAATGGAGAAGAAATGACCGTTGAAATGATTGGCGGCTAGTTAACCCACTAATTCAAATTACATGAAACAGTATATCAAACTATGGCTGATCCTGGTGTTTGCGGTGGCAGGGTTTCAGTCTTGTTACAAAGATAAAGGCAATTATGACCTGATCGATTACAACCAGATCCAAAGCATTAAAACCACCTCAGCTACCCCGGTGATCCTGGGCGATACCCTGCGGGTGGACCCGGTGATCACCTGGAAATATCCTGACCGCGATACCACCGCCTTTGAATATGAATGGCGGCAGGTAGACTCCGTGGTGTCCAGGGAACGGAACCTCCGGTACCCGCCAGACCTTTCCGGGTATGTAATGATCTATCTGTATGTAAAGGAAAAGGCAACGGGCATCACTACCCGCTTTGCCATGCAGGTGCAGGTGGTATCGCCCTATAAGGCCGGTTGGTTATTCCTGCTGAACAATAATGGAAAATCAGGACTAAGCTTTGTGCGCCGCGATGCAAAGAAAGACCCGAACAATGTTACTTACTATGAGTACAAATATTATCCTGATCTCTATGATAATATGTTTCCCAATAATCCGCTGGGCAGCAATCCACGGAAACTGGTTACCCGTGCATTCACCGATTATTCGAAAGACCAGGTACTGGTGCTGCAGGACAATACGCCGGTCTTTCTCAATGGAGATGATTTTTCGAAAGTGTTGTCGTTCCGCAATTCATTCCCTGGTTCTGTTTTCCCCAATGGATCCACGCCGCTGAATTATATAGATGGAGGTTCCGTGAATTATATGCATGGATCAGATGGGAATATCTACTGGAAACGCAATTCGAGAATGATGGGCGGCATCCATGATGGACTTTTCATTGATGTGCCGATTTATTTCGAAGGCGGCGGCGCGCACATTTCCGAACTGGTGGAAACAGCCTATGATAAATCAGAGATCGTGTACCTCTATGACGACCTGAACAAACGTTTTATTGGGCTCTATGCCACCAGTGGCGATAACAGCTATGTTGGTGGAAAGATGTATCTGCGAGATGCTACAGGCGCTACACCTCCTGCCGGATGGGTGAGCCTGAACAACCAGGCAGGGTATACTTTGAAATACTGCGGCGACTATGCCAATGGCGTTTATTTCATCAACATCATCAGGAATGATGCAACGGGCGAGTATATCATGCAGAACTACCGCCTGGCAATGAAGTATACAGCTGTTGAAGTAAGCGAACACCAGCAGGAAGTCTTTGCAGGCAATGGCATCGTAAGCGACAATACCGTTTACCACAGGATATTCAATTCAACCTATCTATTCTTCGGAGAAGGCAGTAAACTGTACTTCTATGATGTGAATACGAAGATCATCGCCCTCTACCACGATTTCGGTACAGGCAATATCAAAAAGATCGTATCCGATGCCGTCTCCGGCGAGATTGGCGTACTCCTGGATAATGGGAGGTTTTCAATCTGCAGCCTGAAGAACGAAGTGTTGGGCGCTGCCAATCCTGGTGCCACAGGTATCCTGTACACCGTACCCAATGTGGGCAATGTGGTAGACATGGCCTGGAAATGGGGCTCTTATTTCGAATACGTTCTCAGAAGATATCCCGGTTAATCAATCCGTATATAACTATTACATATGAACGAATCTATTGTAAAGGTGGAAGGCCTTTCGCACCGCTATGCCGTGCAATGGGCAGTTAAGAACATCAATTTCGAACTTACAAAAAATGGGATCTATGGATTGCTCGGCGCCAATGGCGCCGGCAAATCCACCATCATGAATATCATGTGCGGTGTGCTGAAACAAACGCAGGGTGAGATCTTTATCAGGGGCATCAATATGCGGCTGGATCCTGTGCGTGCCAAGCAACACATCGGTTTCCTGCCACAGAAACCTCCGCTGCTGGTAGACCTCACAGTAGAGGAATACCTGGAACACACCGCCCATATGCGGCTGATGGAAGAAAAAAAAGTGAAGGAAGCCGTAGATGAATCCATGGAAAAAGTAGGCATCACCCATTTCAGGAAAAGATTGATCCGGAACCTCTCCGGCGGCTACCAGCAGCGGGTGGGCATTGCACAGGCCATCATCCATAAACCCGGTTTTGTAGTGATGGATGAACCTACCAATGGCCTCGATCCAAACCAGATCCTGGAAGTGCGCAACCTGATCCGCGAGATCGCAGAAGAAAGAACGGTTGTGCTGTCTACCCATATCCTCCAGGAAGTGCAGGCGCTGTGCGACAATATCTGGATGATCAACCAGGGTACCGTTGCCTTTGCCGGCTCCATTGAAGAGTTTGATAATTACATCCTCCCCAGCACCATTATGTTATCGATGATTGCACCGCCGCCGATGGAACAGTTACTGGCTATACCCGGCGTACTGAATGCAGAACACCTCGGAGGTATCCGCTACAGGGTTCAATATGCAGAGGCGCATGATACCATGGAAAGGATCATCGAAACCAGCGTGCAACAGAAATGGCGGCTATTGGAAATCTCACTGGAGAAGATGTCGCTCGAAAACGTATTCGCCGCATTGTCAACCAATAAATCTGAGTAAACCCTTTAATTACTATGAAACCTATTATCAAGATAGCAAAGGCGGAACTGAAGCAGTTGTTCTTCTCGCCAATTGCCTGGCTGATCATCGTGATCTTTGCTTTCCAGACCGGCCTGATATTCCATAATATTTTCAGTGGAATGATGAGACGGCAATTGATCGGATGGAAATTATGGAGTGCTACGGCCAGTACCTTCGGTGGTATCCAGGGCACTTTCACCCTTGTGCAGCAATACATCTTCCTGTACATCCCCCTGCTGACCATGGGTATCATGAGCCGCGAGTTCAGCAGTGGTTCCATCAAATTACTGTATTCCTCCCCACTCAACAGCCGCCAGATCATTTTCGGAAAATACCTGGCGCTGGTGGTGTATGCATTTGTAATGACAGGAATATTGGCGGTGTATGGCATATTTGCTTCCGTTACCATCAAAATGGTAGACATACCGCTGATCCTGACTGGGCTGCTGGGACTGTTCCTGCTCACCTGCGCCTATGCGGCCATCGGCCTTTTTATGAGCTCACTCACGTCTTACACCGTAGTGTCCGCCATGGGGACCCTCGGCATTTTTGCAGTACTCAATTATGTGAAATCCGTAGGGCAGGAAATCGAATTTGTACGGGACATCACCTACTGGCTGGCCATTTCAGGCCGCTGTGATAATTTCATTGCCGGCCTGATCACCAGTGAAGACCTGCTTTATTTCCTGATCGTTATTGCATTGTTCATCGGCTTCTGTATAGTAAAACTCCAGAGCGGTCGCCAGAAGAAACCCTGGTATGTAACGCTTGGCAGGTTTGCAGGTATTTTTGTGGGAGCCATGCTGCTGGGGTATTTCAGCGCCAAACCAAAGCTGATGACCTTCTATGACGCCACCCGCACCAAAACCAATACCCTTACCAAAAGCAGCCAGGAAGTATTGAGCCACCTCAAAGACGGGCTCACCATCACCACCTACACCAATATGCTGGAAGAGAATAACTGGATTGCACAACCGAGCCAGTATAAATATGATGTAGACAGGTTCAAACAATATACCCGGTTCAAACCCGGTATAAAGCTGAAGTATGAATACTATTACGAAAAAACAGAGAACAAGCAACTGGATAAACAATATCCAACCCTCAATGGCGAACAACTGATGGATACCCTCACCAAGTTGTTCGATTATAAATTCCCCATCTACCCTTATTCCAAATTCAGTTCCAAAGTAGACCTGGCGCCTGAAGGATTCAGGTTTGTACGCAGCCTGGAAAGAGAAAATGGAAAACAAACCTTCCTTCGCATTTACAACGATATGATGCGCCTGCCCTCCGAAACTGAGATCACTGCTGCCTTTAAGAGACTGGTAATAGACAAGCTGCCTACCGTTGGATTCCTGACAGGGCACGGTGAAAGGTCCAGCAATGCAGAAGCAGACAGGGGCTACAATATGTTCGCGCAGGAAAAAACCTTCCGGCATGCGCTGATCAACCAGGGATTCGATTTCGAAAATGTGATGCTGGATAAAGAGATCCCGGCACATATCCGCATCCTGCTGATTGCCGAGCCCCGCAAGCCGCTTTCCCCCGGAGAAATGAACTACCTGCAGCAATACATCGATCGCGGTGGTAACCTGATCATTGCCGGCGAACCCGGCAGGCAGGAAGTAATGAACCCAATGATGGAATCCATTGGCGTGAAATTCCTGCCAGGTATGCTGGTGAAACCCAGCAAAAAATTCCAGCCGGACCTTTTATTGCTCAATCCTACCCGCCAGTCGGAAAAGATCGCTTTCCATTTTGGCGCCATCCGCAGGTATGAACAGGTGCTGCCTATGAAAACCGCAGTAGGAGTGGAATATGCCACCGATAAAGGTTTTGAAGTGGTGCCGTTGTTTACGAGCGACTCAACCGGCGGCTGGAATGAACTGGAAACAAAGAATTTTATAGACGATACCATTAAGCTGAACACCGCAGCAGGAGAAGCAGAGCGCTCCTATGCAACCGCCATTGCCTTGTCGAGGAAAGTGAATGGCAGGGAACAGAAAATAGTGGTAGTGGGAGATGCCGATTATTTAAGCAATGGAGAGCTGATGATGAACCGGAAAGATGTATCTCCCGCAAATTTCAATTTCATCAGTGGCGCCTTCTTCTGGCTCACCGATGATGAACTGCCCATCGATATGCGCCGTCCGCCTTTGCCAGACAATGCATTGAAACTGGGCAAGACCTCCTGGGCCATTGCCGGCTTCAGCCTGAAATGGTTGTTCCCCATTGCCCTGATGTGCTGCGGCACCATTATCTGGTTGAGAAGGAAAGGAAGATAAATACATGTAGCTATGAGTTTGATCATCGATAAACAAACACTGGACGATCTCAATATTTTTGGCAGAAGGGATAACGATGCCGTATACTCGATCTTTAACCGTACCCATACCCGCGGCGGCGCTGCCATTCTTGAACAGTTTTTCCGGTATCCGCTGGCCAGCCTGCAAGATATCAATGCGAGAAGCAGCACCATCCGCTTTTTTCTCCGTCATCAGGCAGCTTTCCCTTTCAGGGGAGAGCTGTTTGATGCGGCAGAAAGTTATCTGGCAGACACTGATGAAAGAAGCCGGCTTTCTGCTCAGAACAATACCCTGGGCCGGAAGTTCAACCAGGTGATAGGAGCAGATACCGCTTATCAGCAACTGCTGAAAGGCATCACCTCCATCATTGAACTCTTCATCCTCCTTCAGCAATTCACGGACTCCCTGAAGGAAGCAGCGCAGGATACTCCCTATGCCACTGCTATCCGGGAAGTGCAGGATATTCTGGGGCAGCCGCATTTCAAAGAAATGCTGCAGGAGAAACTACCGGTGAAGATCGATTATGAAAAAGCAACAGGGTACGACCGCCTGCTTCGTTTTGTGCATATTACGGAAGTGAGGAAGATATTGGATAGCGTTTATACGCTTGATGTGTACATTTCAACAGCTACGGTAGCCCGGGACCGTGGTTTCGTGTTTCCGGAACCGTTAGCCAGTGAATTGCATCTCATGGAAATAGAAGGATTATATCATCCGAAACTGGCAAAGCCGGTAGCCAATGATATTGAAATGAAACCGGATTCCAATATCGTGTTTCTCACTGGCGCCAATATGGCCGGGAAGTCTACATTCATGAAATCGCTGGGAATAGCCGTTTTCCTGGCGCATGTTGGGTTCCCTGTACCGGCAACGCACATGCGTTTTTCTGTTTGTGACGGATTGCTCACCACCATCAACCTGCCTGATAACCTCAATATGGGCTATAGCCATTTTTATACGGAAGTATTGCGGGTGAAGAAAATGGCCACGGAACTGGAACACGCCAAAAACCTGTTCATCATTTTTGATGAGTTGTTCAGGGGCACCAATGTAAAAGACGCTTATGAGGCCACTGTGGCCATCACGGCAGCATTTGCAAGCCAGTCCAATTGCATGTTTGTGGTGTCTACACATATCATGGAGGCCGGAGAAAAACTGATGGAAGAGTGCAGTAATATCCAGTTTGTGTACCTGCCTACGCTGATGGAAGGCAGTCAGCCTGTGTATACCCGCAAGCTGGAGCAGGGCATAACATCAGACCGCCATGGTATGGTGATCATCAATAACGAAGGCATCCTGGATATTTTGCAGAACGGCCAATTTTAAATGAAACAAGTATGAGCTTTTTAATAGACAAGCAAACTATCGAAGACCTGAACCTGTTGGGGAAATACAAACCCAATGCTGTATTTGGCATGTTCAACCAAGTGAAGACAGCAGGCGGCGAGCGGCTGTTGGAGTCATATTTCCGTAGTCCGCTGACAGATGCCGATGCCATCAACAAGAGGGCAGCGCTTTTCAGCCGGTTTGTGGAGATCAACAGGAAGTTCCCCGTTAGCGGTGCTTCCATGGAACTGCTGGAGAACTATCTTGGCTCCGGTGGGTCGGGGCATCGCCTCGCCGCGCCGCTTACCGTTTTGGGCAAGCGGATAGCACTGGGAATAGGACTGAACAAAGACTTTCACCAGTTTGCAGAAAGCTTTTACCAGGGTGTAGAAGCGTTGAACGCTTTACGGTTATGCTTCAGCGATATCATGAGCGCGCAGGGTGGATTGCCGGATAGCAGTTTCGATGCTGCCTGCCGGGTCCTGCACCAACCTGAACTGAAGTGGTTAGAAGTGGAATCGGGTAAACGGCGCCTGCCACTGGGCAGGCTCATCCGGTACGATAACCTCCTGCGCTTCCATCTCAGGCAGGAAATGGAAAAAGTGTTGGAAGCCGTGTACCGGCTCGATCTATGTATTGCTGTGGCAGCCACAGCCAGGGAAAGGGGATGGGTATTTGCCCATGCTCTGCCGGCAACATCGGATTGCATGCGAATAAACGACTGCCGTCATCCGGGTATTAAAAAGGCGGTTGGGAACACGGTAAGCATGAGCCATGAAAACAACGTTCTCTTTCTTACCGGGGCCAATATGGCCGGTAAGTCGACTTTTATGAAGTCATTTGCCATTGCGGTTTTCCTGGCTCATATGGGATTTCCCGTGGCGGCGGCTTCCATGGAATTCTCCGTCCGTGACGGCCTTTATACGAGCATCAACGTGCCAGACAACCTGGAACAGGGCTTCAGTCATTTTTATGCGGAGGTGAGAAGGGTAAAGATGGTAGCGGAGACTGTAAGTTCCGGCAAACGAATGGTGGTGATCTTTGATGAACTGTTCAAAGGCACCAATGTGAAGGACGCCTACGATGCCACGCTTTCCGTTACCGAAGCGTTTGCCGCATACAGGAAATGCTGTTTCATCATTTCCACCCATATCATAGAAGTTGCAGTGCCCCTGGAGGAACATTGCTCCAATCTCCAGTTTGTTTACCTGCCAACTGTAATGAATGGCACAGTGCCTGGATATACTTACACCCTAAAGAAAGGTGTAACAGCAGACCGGCATGGCATGACCATTATCGAAAATGAAGGAATTGTGGATATCATCAGGAAGAGGAAACCTGTGCTTTCCTGATCCGGCGCTGGTATAAGGAGGCTGGTGGTTGGCCAGCCTTCAGTTTACTTTCAGTTATCCTGCCCCGCATACTCACGCCGCCCCCTTACCCTCAGGTATGCCTCTTTCCGGCAATCATTTATCTTCCACCTCCATATCATCCCGCCAAACTAATTCTCCCGCTTTCCGGCAACTATTCAACGGTTGGTACCGTCTCAGCAGATCCCATAAATATCAAATGAAGTATCATTGAAGTGGTGCATTTTCCAGCTTTTGTTGATTGTGGCGTAGTGATGACGTAGTGCCTGGAAGTAGTATCAAAGCAAATTTGAATAGCTTTATATCTGTATCGAAACTTAATTCTTTAGCTGCCAACAATTGTTTGCTTATGAGACGTAATATTACATTGCTATTATGCACCGTTCTACTAATCTTTTTTCTCCCTCTTAGCGGTTTTTCTCAAGCATTACAGGTAACCGGTAAGGTAATCAACAAGTTAACCGGCGAGCCATTACAAGGCGCCAGCATTGCTGTAAAAGGTGGTGCTGTATCTGCCCTCTCCGGCGCCGATGGTTCCTTTTCGATTGCTGTACCAGGAAGCGGAAGCACACTGGTAGTATCTTTTATCGGTATGGTTACGCTGGAAAGAGTGATCACCGCCAGTGGTCCGCAGGAATTTGCATTGGAATCAACTGATGGTAAACTGGATGAAGTGGTTATTGTAGGCTATGGCACTCAGAAGAAAACTTCCCTTACATCCTCCGTTGCAAGTATCAGGGGCAACGATATGAAAAGCCAGCCCGTAGGGGACCTGACCAACGCATTGGGAGGTAGGGCCGCCGGCGTACTCTTTACCCAGGGTAGTGGCCAGGCGGGTAATGATGCCTCCCGCATTCTGATCCGGGGTATTGGAACCAATGGCAATACGGCCCCTTTGCTGATTGTGGATGGAGTGCCAAGGAATTTCAGCCAGCTGAACCCGGCTGATATCGAAACCATTTCCATTTTGAAAGATGCCGCTGCTGTAGCACCTTATGGTTTGGGTGGCGCCAATGGCGTAATACTGGTCACCACCAGGCAGGGTAAAGCAGGTAAACCGGTGTTCGCTTATGAAGGCTATGTTGGGTTTCAGAATCCCACAGTCAAAACAAAATTTGTAGACGCCTATCATTATGGACTCCTGAAGAATGAAGGAGCCAAAAATGCAGGCGCTGGTCCAGTGTTCAGTGATGAAGTATTGCAGAAGTTTCGGGATGGATCTGAACCTGACAAATACCCCAATATAGATCCGATCGGTGATATGATCTCTAAAAATACACTCATTACCAGTCATAGTCTTTCACTCAGCGGTGGTACGGATGCTGTCAGGTATGCGATGGGATTTGGCTATCTGAACCAGGAAGGCATGTTCCCCGGTATCAAATTCCAGCGCTATAATGTTTCCGGTAATATGCAGGTGCAGGCCACCAAAACCACCCTGGTTTCATTGTCGTTGAATGGACGCGTTGAAAAAAGGAACCTTACCGGCGCCGGGTATAATAACCAATCCCTGTTTGAGAACCTGATCAATACCAATACCAACAGCACTCCTTTGATATACAGCAACGGGCTGCATCCTTATATCTATGCTAATTTCTACGACAATCCAAGCTACCAACGGATTACAGGTAACACATTGCTCAGCCAGGTTGCTATCGAACAAAAACTTCCCCTGAAAGGATTGAGTGTAAAGTTTGTAGGCTCTTATGATTTTAATCCCTATGACCCTTACAATTCCGACAACAGCGGCATTGTAAGTAACAGGAGAAGCTGGTACCAGGGATTTGTGCATTATTCGGTTGATACTTCTAAAAATCCACTTGTTTATAATGAAATATTACCTGGCTCCCTGCCTTCCTTCAGCCAGGAGTACAGGCAGACCCAGGCATTCACTTATCAGGGATACATCAATTACGCCGGGAATTTTGGAAGAAGTGCTGTTACTGGTTTAGTGGTGCTTGAAGCAAGAAAAACAACTTCTGAAAGATTCAGCGCAGGAAGGCAGAACTATAATCTCCCGATCCAGGAACTGTTTGCTGGAGGAAGCGGGGAATCTGATCTTTCCAACGATGGTAATTCGATGGGCACCAAACAGCGCTCCCTTGTGTACAGGGTAACTTATGGATTCGACAGCAAATACTTACTCGAAGCTTCAGGCAGGTATGATGGTCATTACTCATTTGCTCCAGGTAAAAGATTCGGCTTTTTTCCGGCGTTTTCAGCAGGATGGCGTTTGTCGGAAGAGAAATTCATGCAGGATATAACCTGGCTGAATGAACTGAAATTGAGAGCTTCCTGGGGACAGTCCGCCAACCTTCCAGGCAATCCCTATCAGCCTTACCAATACCAGACAGGCTATACCTTGTATAGCAGTTCAGCTATCCTGAATGGTACACAAACACAAGGTCTGTACGAAAGGAATGAACCTAATCCTAATATCACCTGGGAAAAGGCTGCAAAAACCGATATCGGTTTTGAAGCCAGATTGTGGAATGGCCTGTTGAATATTGAAGCCGATTATTTTTATGAACGCAGGGCAAACATGCTGATTGAACCTAATGTTTTGGTGCCTGTAGAATATGGTGTAGGCCTGGCCCAGGTGAATGCAGGTGTTATGGAAAACCGTGGTTTTGAGCTGACGCTTTCCAGTAATTACAATATCAATAAAGATTGGCGTGTAGGCTTCACCGGTAATTTCACGTATGTCAGGAATAAGATGGTGGAGATTTTTGAGGATCCTGCTACTTTCGATAACCCGAATCTCAGGAGAACCGGCAGACCGTTGGGGGTACAATTCGGATACAAGGCGCTGGGGTACTTTAATGAAGATGATTTTAAAAGCCCTGGCGTATTGAAAGACGAAATTCCAAAACAACCATTTGCCGGAGAGTTATTTCCCGGAGATATCCGCTATGCCGATATCAGCGGCCCAAATGGTAAACCTGACGGTGTGATAGATAATAACGACCGCATAGCTATGGGCCACCCAACCGGTTACCCGGGTATTATCTACGGATTTACTCCCAATGTCAGATACAGGAACTTTGAGCTTTCCCTGCTTTTCCAGGGAGTGGGTCAAAGGGAAATCCAGATCTTCAGCAGCGCTGCGTGGGCATTCGACAACAACAAAAATGCGCCTGTTACTGCACTCGATTACTGGACACCGGATAACCGTGATGCGAAATATCCAAGGATGACCACTACTCCGAGCGCCAACACCACGCAAACCTCCACCTTTTGGCAAAGGAGCCTTGCCTACATGAGACTGAGAACCGGAACTCTTACCTATACCTTACCTGCCAGCCTAACCGCAAAGTGGGGTATGAGCATGGTTTCTGTTTACCTCTCAGGTCAGAATCTCATCACCTGGACGCCATTTGAAAACTTTGATCCTGAGATCAGCAATGAAAGAGGATGGTACTTCCCTACACAAAAAGCAATCACTGCCGGTCTGAGGGTACAATTTTAATCTAACTCAAAATTACGTTCACAATGAAACTTACAATATATAGTAGCAGACTTCTGATGGTGGGCGTTGTTTGCGCTACCTTATTTACCGCCTGCAAAAAGGACGACTTCCTGGAAGTACCCAATACAGGAGCGGTAGACGGCGCAACGGCCTATGCCACCGAATCATCGGCAGACCTTGTATTGAATGATGTATACAGCAATCTGCCTGACCTGAATAATTTCATATTTGAGCCATTCGATTCCTGGACGGATGACCTCATGACTGGCTTCAACTGGAATATCAGTTCGCAAACAGCCCGGAACAAAACGACCATCAACCCATCTACAGTTCTTTTTTATGACTGGTCTTCCGCCACCATGTGGCTGGACTGGGGCACATTGTATTCAAGAGTGAGGAAATGTAATGTGTTTATTCAGGGGGTTGAAGAATCAACAACACTTTCCCAGGATTTCAAGGACAAAAAGATAGCAGAAGCGCGTGTGCTTCGTGCATTTTTCTATCACCAGCTATGGATGTTGTATGGTGGTGTTCCCATCATCACAAAACCAGACAGGCGGGACCAGGACGGTGATGCCATCTTTCACCCCCGCGCAGGTTTTGATGAAACTTTCCAGTTTCTTCAAACAGAACTGGGGGAAGCGGCAGCGGCATTGCCGGCCAATAATGGTAATGATGGAAAAGGAAAAATTACAAAAGGAGCTGCTTTGACCATTAAAGGATGGGTGGAAGTTTTCTTCGCCAGCAAACGCAATAACCCCACCAATGATAAAACCAGGTGGGCAACTGCAGCAGCTACCAATAAGCAGGTGATGCAATTGGGATATGCGCTGTACCCCAAATACGATGAGCTTTTCTTTACCACCGGAAATGCTAACAATGAAGGTATTTTGTACCGTGAATACCTTACCATAAAGAAAGGCAGCAATATCATCGGCTACCAGGGCCCCAATAATGTGGGCGCAAGATGGCTTAGCTGGGGTGGCTCCACTCCAACACAGGAATTGGTAGATGAATATGCAATGGCAAACGGTATGGCCATCGATGATCCGGGTTCTGGTTACGATGAGGATAATCCCTACGCTAACAGGGAACCGCGTTTCAAACAATCGATATTGTACAATGGCAACACATTTAACGGAGAAGTATTCTTAAGCGCTGTAGGATCCGGTAACAATTCCATCGATCTGGCAGATGCAACAGATAATACCAATACCGGTTACTGCACCAAAAAGCGCATGGACACTACCGTTAATATTTTCCAGGGTGGTACCAGCGCCCAGAACTATTATTATTTCCGTTATGCGGAAGTACTGCTTAATTATGCAGAAGCACAAAATGAAGCAGTAGGCCCGGATGCCTCTGTATACGCCGCTTTGGATGAGGTTAGAACAAGAGCCGGCATCCCAACCTTCACAGATGTATACCCCGGCGCCACGCAGGATGAAATGCGACAGCTGATCCGCAGGGAGAGAAGGGTAGAACTGGCATTTGAGGGTAAGCGTTATTTCGATCTGATCCGCTGGGAAATTGCTGAAGTGAATCTCAATCATGTAATGCACGGAATGAAGATCACCGGCAGCCCCGGCGCTTATACTTATGAAAGGATCAATGCCGTTCCTTCAGGCGCACCGCAATGGAAGTTCGACAAGAACAAGAACTACCTGTTGCCTATTCCATTAAGCGCTATAGGTCGTAACCCTGCCATGAAAGATCATCAAAACCCGGGATACCAGTAACAGATTATTTTATACTAAATAGTAGATAGTGAAAAAGATCACCATAATTCTGACGCTTGTTGCTGTTACTTTTTGGTTATGTATGAAAGCCCAAAAAGACGAAAACGGCAAATATGCAAAGCTGGTCTGGAGCGATGAATTCAATTACACCGGATTGCCCGATAATTCCAAATGGAGTTATGATGTTGGCGGCGCCGGCTGGGGTAATAATGAAAAACAGTACTACACGGAAAAGAGACTGGAGAACGCTTCGGTAAAGAACGGCGTATTGAGCATCACTGCTATCAAAGAGGATTATAACGGATCGAAGTATACTTCTGCAAGACTGGTGAGCAAGAACAAAGGTGACTGGAAATACGGCCGGTTTGAGATAAAAGCGAAACTCCCCAAAGGGCGCGGTGTATGGCCAGCCATCTGGATGCTGCCAACCGACTGGAAATACGGAGGCTGGCCGGAAAGTGGTGAGATCGATATCATGGAGCATGTAGGTTACCTGCCGGATTCTGTATTCGGGACCGTGCATACAGAAGCTTACAACCATGTGATCGGAACTCAGAAAGGTACAAAGACCTCACGCAAAGACCTATCCGAAGCCTTCCACGTGTATACCCTGGAATGGAGTGAAAATGAGATCAGGATCTATGTAGACAAAGAGCATTATTTCACTTTTCATAACGAGAAAAAATCGCACAAGGAATGGCCATTCGACCAACCTTTCCATTTGTTGCTGAACTTGGCAATTGGTGGTAATTGGGGTGGGAAGATGGGAGTCGATGACAGCATATTCCCGCAGACGATGGAAGTGGATTGGGTAAGAGTGTATCAATGATCTCATTAGCGGCAAACAATTAATGCAAATGGGGTTGACCAAAAGTCAGCCCCATTTTTTATGCGTAACGTCTAAGATCAACTTATCGTTGCTTCATTCAGGTATATTATATACTCTTTCTGTTTGCAGTGGGTTGATCCTTTGAATGATCTCTTCACTCACTTCGTGTCGGAAAATATTCTTCATGGTTGATGATTGGCGTTGAAGTGTAGCTGTAAGTGAAAAGTATGAAAAATCAGATGGTTCTCCAAAATCCAGGCTCCTCAATCTTATTCGTCTTCTGCCGCACGGTTGATGTCGAACTCCCCGAATTCATCCCTGACATATGTTTCATTTGTGCTGTTCAGCAGGAATGGGTCCCTGAATACCTGCTTCTTCTCAAACTGGAAATCTTTATAGGAATGTAGTTTGCCATCGTACATGATCTTATCAGGGAACTCATAGATATGCGCATCATGGATGGCGGACTTGAATTGATTGTTGATGATCAGCATGCGGAGCGAATAATATTTTGTCTGCTTTGCCGCCGTGTCTCTGCCGCCGAAAGTAACACTGATGCCATTGGAGGTTTCAATCTGGATAGTGCGGTCTTTAAGTTGCCATTCATATGAGCATTGGTTGAATTCAGAGCTGATGAGAAATGAATAGACAGGATTACCGTATTCTTTTTTGAAGGCTTCGATCACTTGTTTCCTTTCTTTCGCATCCTTGAACTCGGACTCGGCATAATAAGCAACAGGTATTTTGTTTTTGTCCGTTAAGGTAGAGAGTTTTTGGAAATAGATATTCTGGAATTTAGCCAGTTTATCCATCTGCGGGCTTCTGAACAGGTAGCCAAATTCTTGCTGCGGAACCGTCAGTTTCAGGGCTTCGGTGATGGTATTGCTGATCCTGTAGCGTAGCATGTTGTCTGTGAGTTGTCCATCGCGGGCGCTATCGTACCTGACGCCTTCTTCCACTTCGATATTGCTGGAATAGAGCACAGGCACGTTTTCTGTAAAGTAGATCTTTTCCAGGTCGAATGCTGTATTTTGCTCAGCAAGAGGGGATGGGTGACCGGCAGAATTACAGGACTGAAACGCAGGAGGCAGGAGTAGAAGGCTGCAAAAGCACCTGAACAACATTTTCATAATGGGTATTTGGGCTGCAATTTAATGTTTCAATTTTTCATTCTTGCTATTATAAAAAAAAGGACTGATCCCCAAACACTAGTTCTGATTTTGATCACAGCACGCATTTCTATTGCCCGGATGCCTCTTCATTCAACATTTCCAGTATGCCTTCATTGGCGATGATCATCATTCCCTGCCTGTCTTCCGTAATGCCTTCCTTCAACCGATAAGTATACCTGGGTTTATGTCCTTCCATAACAGTGGGCATGTAAACGAAACGGATATTGTGCCGCTCGTTCAATGCTTCGCCCACTTCAATGATATGGGTGCTTACAATGAACAAACATTCCCTGTATTCAGCAAAGCCTTGCGTAACAGCGAGTGTGCCGTCATAAGCGTCTTTCACATTCGTTCCCTTGAATAGTTCGTCGAACAGGAGCATCAGCCTCTTTCCGCCGGCAGTGGCGTCTGCAGCCTGTTTCACCCGCACTACTTCTGCATAGAAATGACTGTAGCCCAATCCGATATTGTCCGCCACATTTATGGATGAATACAGTCCTTCCCTTACTGAGAATTCCATTTTTGTCGCAGCCACGGGAAATCCCATATGCGCGAGATACATCCCGATGCCCACAGATTTCATGAGTGTTGATTTGCCCGCCATATTGGCCCCGGTGAGGAAGAGGATATTGCTGCTGCTATCCATTTTTATATTATTCCCTATTGCTGCATCGATACAGGGATGGCGAAGCCCTGTAGCGTCAAGCAGGTTGTTCTCAGCCGGGAAAGCAGTTGCATAGCCGAACTCCTTTTGACGGGCTGTATCGCTCACCGAGATATATACATCGGTCTCATGAATGAAATGGAGAATGTTTTCCATTTCCCTGCTGAATTTCACTTTCAGGATATAGTTGAACGAAACCAGTTTTTTTAATGGTAAGGCCCTGTAAATATCTGTATCCCTGATAGCCGTGAGCTCTTTGCCGGATAGCAACTGACTGATCTCCTTCACGCGTTCCGAAAAAGGCGCATTGATCGTTTGCAGTGACCCAAGAAAGCTGTGGCATTTGTTCAGTGTTACGATAGCGGCCTGCAATCCCCGCAAATTCTTTTTATAGGCTGTGTCGCGGGTCAATGATGCCATTGTTTTTTTTACCACAGCATTCACGAGGATCCTTCCTGCGCTTTTGCTGCTGCCGGCATCCAGGAATTCACGCATCAGCGATACCTGTTGAGGATCGAAAGGGAATACCACTGCCGCCTCCCCGAAAGAGCGGAAAATGCTGCTGCGGGTATTGATCTCCTGGTGGCTGGTAAGCGGCTGCCGGAACATTTGCTCCAGCAACCGCTCTCCCCCCTGCGTTTTAACACGACTGAATAAATGGTAAACAGAACCCTGGCGGAATTTTCCCATCAGGTTCAGTTCATCCTGTGTTTGTTTGTCGATACTAAAATTCATGACTATACCGAGTTGAGAGATTGAACTGATTCGCTAATGTATTTGTTGTATTTTTTTTCCGTTCTTCAATGTATCCAGAATGCCTTCATTCCGGATGATGAACATACCATGACGATCATCCGTGATACCTCTTTCCAGTTTGTAAGTGTATTCCGGAACATATCCGTTCATACGTGTAGGCAGAAAAAGGAAGGCTGTACCATTTTGTTGTTCCAGATCTTCCCCCGCTTCCATGATATGAGAAGAAACGATGAAGAGGCTATTCCGTTTGCCGGAAAATCCTTTGATGACGGCCACTGTAGCTTCATGCGCATCCTTTACGTTGGTGCCGCGGAAGAGCTCATCGAAAAGGATAAAACAGGACTTGCCAGCCTTCAGTTCTGTAGCCATTTTTTTCACTCTCAGTACTTCGGCATAGAAATGGCTGGCCCCGATGCCGAGATTATCCGGCAGGTTGATGGTGGTATAAATACAATCCATAACCGAAAACTCCATTTGTTGCGCAGCTACCGGAAATCCCATATGGGCCAGGTACAGCGCAGTGCTCAGCGCCCGCAGGAAAGTGGATTTGCCTGCCATATTTGCGCCGGTGAGGAAGATCACATGGCGTTGTGCATGCATGCTGATATCATTGCTTACAGGATTGGTCAGGCCGGGATGATAGAGTTCCCGGATATTCAATGTGCAGGTCCCTTTCGGCAAAGCTTTGGGGAAGATGAATTTCCGCGCGGATGCTACAGCGGCCACTGAAATGTAGAGGTCCAGCAAATAGATATGCTGCAACAGCCGGGCGAGCTGTGCACTTTGCTTGCCCCTGAACAAACTGTCGTAGGCGGTTACAGCTGCATATGACAATTTCCCTTTTCCATTTTCACGCAATACCGGTTCCAGCTCAGGATGCTGTAATAATCGAAGGATCGATTCCCTTTCATCATTGTATTCTGAAATGCCGGTTATTCCGGGGCTCTCTGCAAAGGATCTGGTGATATGGATGAACTCGATCACGGCTCCTACACCGTTTTGAATTTCTTTCTCGCCTGTAACACCCTGTTGACGGGCCTGTCTGGTATTTTCGCCGGGATCGAGTAAATACTTTTCCATCATATCGAACAAGGAAACATTGTATGGGAAATTGAGACCAAGCCGGGCGAAATGCCCGATAATACTGCTTCTCCTGTTGATGGCTTCAGCGTCTGCCAGTGGATGGCGGAACATTTCCTCCAGCAATGCGGCGCCGCCTCTTGTGCTGGCGCGATTGTAAATGGCATAAATGGTATTGCTGTTATGCCTGCCGAAGATCCCGAGGTCTTCAATGGTTTGTTCATCTGTGGTGAGATAGCTGTGCATATTATTGTCTTTTTCTTCTGATCAGTAAAATGGCCGCCAGCAGGATGGCAATGCCGGGTAACACCCATACATAAGCGATCCGCTGTATCTGCGCGCCTCTTGCTGAAATATCCAGGAAGAGATCCTTTGGCGCAGGCCTGGGCAGGTAGAGGGGATGGCGGTTGTACACCATCCAGCTATAGGGCTCCATCACAAAGGGCAGGTTGAGGCCCAGCCTGGTATTGCTCATCAGGTCTGCGTCTCCGTACACGATAATGCGCTGCTCTTTGTTGCCGAGCTGTTTGGTGAGTTGCACAATGGTGGGAAAACTTGCCTGCCTGAGATCGCCTGCTGCTGCATTGAAGTCAGGCAGTGTGGAGTCCACAATCAGCCTGCCGGTCTTAAGCCAGGCGCTGTTCGGTAAAGTGCCGGCGAGTGGCTGAATATCGAATGTATCGCTATGGATGGTCCGGATGGCTGTAGCGCCCGGCATCAGCAGGAAACTGCTGTCCCTGGCAGCTGCTTTGTACTGCATGATGTCTGACTGTTTCTCTGAAAGACCGCTGGCATCGGAAGAAAGGAAGGCCACAATTTTATCGGGCGTTTCATCTTCAGTGGGCGCCACCAGTTGTCCATCCATCAGCTGCACTCCCAGTTGCTGCAATAACGGATTCAATACCGGTTGTTTGCCAGGTTCTCCGGCTATCATGCAATTGCCGCCATTATCGATGTATTGTTTCAGTTTGTTGAAAACGATATCGCTGAATGCTGTTTTGGGATCAGCGATCACCAGAAGATCTGCATCGGCAGGAATATCGCGCTGGTCAAGATTGATCGTGTCTGCATCGAAGCCAATATTCACCAGCGCATACCTGCTTAATTTCAATCCGGAATGAACGCCGTATTCCCTTTCTCCTGATTTATGGATACTGCGTTCGAGTTGTCCGCTTACAAAATAAACCTTTGATGCTTTTGGTTCGGTCAGCCTCTTGAAAGCCGCAGCCAGGTTGGTCTCGTTTGGCCAGAATTCAGGATCGTCGAATGTGCGCACAAATTCTGTTCGTCCCTTATAGCTTAGTTTCAATACGAGCCGGTAGGCTTCCGGTTTCAGGTCGATCGTTTTTCGCATTTCTTCGGGTGACCTGAACAGGGAGAAATCGATATCCATGGCATCTGCACTTTCCGCTGCGATCTGCGCCAGGCTTTTTCCCGGGAAGGATTTGTAATACACGCTGTCCGTTGCTTCGGGGTCTGTATCGTAATAGTATTCATATTTGAATTTTATATCGGGCCTGAACCGGAGAAATGGATCCCAGAGGCCACCGAGGTAATCGCTGTTGCGATTTTCCGGCAGTCCATAACCGAAGCCGGAACCCAGGAGGTTGGTGTACAGCGTTACTTCCAGGGTACTGTCGCCAAATTGTTTGAGCAGTTCCTGGGTACGCGGATGGATGGTGTTGATCTTGCCGGCCGTAGTGTCGAAGTAACCGGTGATCGCCGGCCTCGAGCTCAAATAACCTATCAACACGGTTACGGAGAGAACGCCGAGGTAGCGGGCAGTCTTTATGTACCAGGGTTTCATTTCACGGCCCGACTTCAGTTTTATCATTGTAAAAGCTACAAACATGCCGGACACGATAATGAAGTAGATCAGGTCTTTGGTGGTGATCAGTCCCAATACCATTTTTTCCGTACGGTTCTGTAAAGAGATCTGGTAAGTGAGGTCCCTGAGTATATCATATTTCTGCCAGAGAAAACCAATATAGCCGAGGAAGAAAAGCGTCACAAAACAGCTGAGCGCTGACACGATCTGGTAATTGGTCAGTGCGGACATGAGCAATCCGATTGCGGCATAGGCACAAACGATCAGGTAAAAGCCAAGCAGTGCCGATAATAGCATGCCGTAATCAACATGCCGTATATTGGCCATACCTGTGATCACAAAAGCGGCAACAATACCCAGGAGCAACAAACAATAAGAAACAATGCCCAGGTATTTTCCCAGTACGATCTGCCGCACCTGAACAGGAGAGGAGTACAGCAACTTCACGGAGCCGCTGTTGACTTCATTGCTGATCAAACCCATGGTGAGCAGTGGAATGAAAAGGTACAGGTTCCTGATGACGGTTTGAAAGAATCCGTTCCTGATGAAGATCCCCATGGTCAACGAGGCAGGCATCCCTTTATACAGGGGACTGTTCTGTTCCATGATCTCCTGGTAATTGGCAGTGGAGCTGATGGAGCCGGTGAAGATCACTGCAACCTGCACCCAGAAAACGATCAATGTAAACCAGGCAATGGGTGAATAGAATAAGGTCCTCAATTCATTGCCGGCTATTTTCAATATTACCTTCATGTTTGTTATTTTATTTTCTCCTCCTTCTGATTAACAATATGGTTCCCCATAGCAACATGGCTCCTGGTAACGCCCACTGGTAAACGAATTTTTCGATCGCAGCCCTGCGGGGCCGGATGGTAACGTAATTGTCCTTCGCAAAAGGTATAGGGGTATACACAGGGAACTGATTGTAGCAAAGCCAGCTGTAACAGGGGAATACGGTATGGCCATATCCTCTACTGTTGCTGATATGGTCGGCATCGCCTGTTATGATGATCCTCTGTTCATGTCCGTTAATCTGCCGGGTCAGTTGAATGCCGGTAGCGAATGCATCTTGCTGATCACCTTCTTCCGGAGAGAATTTGGGTGCAATGGAATCGGACACCAGCTTGCCGGCTTTCAGCCATGCCCGGCCCGGCGAAGTGAGGGCAAGCGGTTTTATGTTGAAGCCGGCGCCGGAGTCGGCTTTAACAGCTGTTACACCGGGCGTGAGCATGGTGAGGCTGTCGTCAGGAACATTCTTTTCCCAGTACATTTTGTAACGCAGGAGCAGTGCATCTGCTGCGAGACTCAATCCGGGCAGTACGATCCTCGGCGTAACTTTCTCTGCCGTTTCATTCGGTCCGGGCTGCACGATCTCTCCGGGCATCAGTTGCACACCTGTTTCTTTGAGCAAGGGGTTCAATACGTATTGTTTGCCTGGCTCTCCCAGTATCAGCATATTGCGGCCGCTGCGGATATAATTCCTGATCTTGTCCAGCACAACGGTGCTCAGTTCCATCTTTGGATCGGCCAGCACCAGGATATCTGTTTTTGGATCGATGTTCTGCGTGGAAAGGTTCACCGTATCTGCATCGAAACCGATGTTCACCAGTGCGCCCCGGTTCTCTTCCATGATGCTATGGGAATGATATTCCCTTTCTCCTTTTTTGTAAATGCTGCGTTCCAGTTCGCCGGTTATGTAGGATACTTTGGGCATCTCATCATTCAGTAGCCTGCTGAAAGCTGCATTCACATTCTGTTCATCGGGCCATCCGTCTTCATAGCAACGCAGGAATTCGGATCTGCCCTTGTATTCGAGTTTCATGGTGAGTTTGTATCCCATAGTACTGAGATCGATGCTACGGCGCATTTGTTCCGGTGTTTTGAAAAACGATAAGGGCATCTTCTGCAGTTTGGCATTCAGCGCTGCTATCTCCGGCAGGTTCTTACCCGGAAATGTTTTGTAGACCAGACTATCGTCCATCGAAGGATCATAATCATAATAGTATTCGTATTTGAATTCGATATCTTTTTTAAAACGCTGATAGGGTTCCCACATATTGTTGATGTATGCGTTCCTCGACCTGGGAAATCCGAATGGATTCCCTTCGATCAGGTTGGAATAAAGCGTTACTGTGAGCGGACCCTCCGACAGGCGTTTGAAATTGGCCTGTGTATTGGGATGGATGGTGTTGATCTTCCTGGCCGTACCATCATAATAAAAAGTGAAGCGGGGCAGGGAAAAAATATAACCGGTCAGCAGGCCTGCTGCGAGTATCGCGGTATAGCCAAGGGCCCTGGCATACCAGGGTTTGGATTGTCTGCTGAATTTCAGTTTTAAAATAGTAAAGCCAATGAAAATACCAATGATCACGAGATAATACACAATGTCTCTTGATACTATCAGTCCCTTCACCATCTTTTCTGTGCGGCCTGAAATGGATAGGAACCAGGTGATATCCCTTACCAGGTGGTACTCCTGCCAGAGAGAGCCGATCCTGCTGAGGATGGCCAGTACCGTAAAACTGGCGATGGCGGATACGATCGGGTAGTTGGTAATGGCGGACATGAAAAATCCGATGGATGTCAGTGCGCAGAGCAGCAGGTAGAAGGCCAGTAACGCACATAACAGTCTGCCATAGTCGAGATGGATGGTGCTGAAGAAACCGGACAAAATAAATATGCTTACAATACCTACCAGCAGCAGATTGTATGCCATCAGCGCCAGGTATTTTCCCAATACCACCTGGTGAACGCTGGCAGGAGAAGAGTAGAGCAGTTTGATAGTGCCGCCATTGAATTCCCTGTTGATCACATTCATGGTGAGGAGTGGAACAAAGAGATAAATATTCGTGAGTACATGAACGAATATGCCATTGTTGCTCAGGTAAAGACTTTCTGTAAATGATTCGGTTGACTTGGCTGCCCAGAATGGAAAATTGGAATAGATATGTTCAGCCAGTTTAGCCAAACTGTACAGGTTGCCCGTATAGTAGAACGCGCAGAGCGCCATGAATACGATGGTGAGAAACCATGCTACAGGGGCATAGAAAAGACTCCTTAGCTCGTTCTGAGCTATTCTAAGTATCAGCTTCATGAGAAGTTATTTATTGATCGGTAAGCAGGAAGGCTATCATTGGGTCCGCTGGGTGGACAGCTCTTTGAAGATATCGTCCAGCAGGTGTTTATCGAAACTGATCTCGCGCAGTTTCCATCCGCCTGCAAGAGCAGCGCCAGCCAGCTTTTCAGCAATATCGTCCTGGCCATTGCTGAACCAAACCCTGGCCTGATTGGTAGTGATGTATTCGGCCTGCGCCACGCCTGTTACCTGTTTGAGTTCGTGAATGGGAGGCGGGTTGTCTACTCGCAGCAAAATGGATTTGGCTTGTACATAATTGTTGAAAGCGTCCATGGAATCCGAGAAGATGATGCGTCCTGATTCGATCATGATGATCTCCTGGCAAAGCAGGTTGATCTCAGAAAGGATGTGGGACGATAACAATACTGTATGATCCTGAGAAATTTCCCTGATGAGCTTGCGGGCTTCTATCAGTTGGTTGGGATCGAGACCATTGGTGGGCTCATCCAGCACCACCAGTTTGGGTTTATGGATGATGGCCTGTGCAATGCCCACGCGTTGCCGGTAGCCCCCGGACAGATTGCGGATCAGTCGTGAACTGAAATGTCCCAGGCCGCAACGTTCTTTCACTTCTTCCACTGCCTGTCTTATTTTCTCTTTTTCCATCAGGCGCAGGTGCGCGCTGTACACGAGGTATTCATCGATGGTGAGATCGAGGTACAGCGGCGGGTTCTGCGGAAGGAAACCGATCTGCCTGCGGGCAGCTTTCGGATCTCTCCGGAGATCGATGTCATCGATATATACACTCCCTGCTGTTTGATTAAGCACACCGCAAATGATATTCATGGTGGTGGACTTGCCCGCTCCGTTGGAGCCCAGCAATCCAATGATGCCTGCCTGCGCAATTTCGATATTGATGTCGCGGATGGCCCAGTTATCGCTGTACTTGTGGGCCAGGTTCTCTGTTCTTAAAATGCTGCTCATCGTATGGGCTTCTGCGTTATATTAATTGTAATTTACCATAAAGGCGGCCTGCGGCCAATCCTGTCCTGTGCCGGGATTTCCGTCGAACACGATGGTGAAATTCCTGCGGCGCCAGAGATTGGGCGCATTCTCATTACCGGTTTCGTTGATGCTATAAACAGGGAAGGTGGTCAGCAATTCGCCAGTTGCAGCATCCCTGAATTCAAACACATATTGGCCGACGCTGGCATCGGCCTTGTATTTCCTGAATGCCGTGATGTTCTTATAGCCGAGGCTGCTTACTTCTGACCCATTGGCCGCTCCCTGCAAATTCACACTTACGGGTGCGCTTCCGGGTGAGAGGTTCACAAAACGGAAACTCATGCTGCTGTCTTCAATGGCGAATGTGAGAGGTTCATCCTTTACCAGGAATGTATCCGGCTGGTGGAGGTTTCCGGCGAGGAACAGGGTTTGGATGCTGTTCAATGAAACGGGGATATTGAGTTCGTACAGGGCCGGTTTGATGGGCTCATAGGTGGCTTCATCCCGAACAAAAGGTTTAAAATGGAAGTTGCCATTATGTGAACTGTACCGCCTGCTTTCATTATACGTTAAAGGCTCATTGGTGGGCATTTCAGCAAACTGTAAGGCATAGGCGCCGCCCATGGCATTCGCGATAGTGATAACGGCAGTGTGCGGTACTGCATCATCTTTGGAACAGGCTGTGATGGCGGTTCCTGCACACAGTATCATAAGCCAGCTGGATATTTTTGGAAATTTCATGGTTGTAGTTTTGATGATATCAGTAACCGGGATTTTGATGGATGGCTGCATTGTACAGGGTGTCGTTTGGGGGAACCGGATACAGTAACTGGTGATCACCGGCCCAGGGTTGTTTGTAAGGGATCACGGATAGAACTTCGCGGGCGGTTTTTGTTCTTTTCAGGTTGAACCAGCGATGCCCCCACTCGCAGAAATATTCGATCCTCCATTCCTGTGCAATGGCTGCCTTCAATTGATCCGGTGCGATGGAATAGGGGAGGTCATCAAGACCGGCCCTGTTTCGGAGTGCATTGAGATCGTCAATGGCATCATTGTGAGTTCCGGCGCCATTGGCCCTTGCTTCAGCCCTGATAAGGTATTGTTCCGCGAGGCGCAGCACCATATAATATTCAGCCGCTGCACCGCCCACTTCCAGGTTATGAGTGCCGGTCTTATATTTGTAAGGATAATATGCTACTGTTTCATCGGGTGGAAAGAGTGTGAAGCGGGTAACGCCCACCCAGTCGTTTTTACGTTGGTCGCCGCTTTCAAATGCATTCACCAATGAGCTGGCCATGTAAATGCCGATGGGGCCTTCGTTCAGGGGGTTGGGCAGGAAGAAATATCCTTCATCCGTTGAATTGCCGCCACGAGAATTGTTAATGTTTTGCTGCAGCTGCCAGATAGCTTCTTTACTACCGGTTAGGAATACACTATTCATGGTTTCCAGGCCGAACAGCGTTGTATTGTTGATCAGCGCTGTTGACTGTTCCACTGCGCCGGGATAATTCCCGGTGTAGAGATACACCCTTGCCAGCAATGCTGTAGCAGACCATTTGGTGGCCCTGATGCGGCGGCCCTTGCTGATGGCATAATCCGCGGGCAGGTCAGCCTGTGCCGCTTTCAGGTCTTTGATGATCTGATCGTAAACTTCGTTTACTGGTGAACGTTTCAGATTCCTCATTTGAAATGGATCGGATAAAAGCGCCAGCGGCACGTCTCCAAAGAAATTGATGAGATAGAAATAGGAGAAGGCTCTCACAAACCTGGCTTCAGCGGTAAGCCTGGTCCTTGTTTCCTGCCTCAACTGTGCAGAGGTGGAAGCTGCAATGCCGTCGATCACTGCATTACAGCCATTGACGGCAGCGTATGCGGAAGCCCAGAGAGCATCAGATGGACCAGTGAGCCCTTCGCCCACAACAATATGATTGGTGTTGTAAGGAGAAACTGAAAACCCCATCACCATCTCATCGGCAGACAAAGCGCCGAGATAAGTACTCTCGCCCCCTGCAAACAAGCTGAATAATCCACCTATGAAATTGGTGCCGTCGGGTCCATTGATCATGGAAGAATACACGCCGGCCATAGCAGACCTGGCGCCTTCATCCGTAGAGAACAATTTTTCGGCAGTGACCCTATCCACAGGTTCGTCGATATTCACCAGCTTGCTGCAACCGGGCAGAAAAATGATAGAAACAAACAGGAATAGTGGAATGTATTTAGTTTTTGAAATCATGTCAGGTGAATTAGAAGGTGAAAGAAAGTCCGGCATTGATCACTTTAGTGGGAGGCATGCCACCGAAATTCTGGATCTCCGGGTCCATACCCTTGTACTTTGTAATAATGAAAAGGTTCTGGGTGTTTACATTCATGGAGCAGTTCTTCAACCTCACCCTGGAAAGCCATCGCTGTGGCAGCGACCAGGAAACGGCCACATTGCCGAGCCGCAGGTAGGATCCATCCGTGAAAGCCCCGTCCGATGCAGCAAAGCTCGAATTGGAAGCCTTGAATTGGGTAGTGAATTTTGGATACCGCGCTATATCGCCGGGTTGCTGCCAGCGATTGTTGAACACCTCCTTCGACTGGTTGTTGTTGAGCTCTGCAGATTGCATGGCCAGCCGGCTGTACAGGTTCTCTCCAATCTGTTTGGTGAAATTGAAGAAAAGGCTAACGGACAAAGTCTTGTAACTGATATTGGTTCCGAAGCCTCCGCTGAATTTTGGAGCGCGGTCAACAGCAATGTAAGAGTCTCCTCCGCCAGTGGCGCCACCCTGCTGGGCAATGCCATTTTTGTCGTAGTCTTCAAAGGTATATTCTCCGGTAAGTGGACTGATACCTGTATAGTGGATCTTGAATTCTGCAGAAAGCGGTTTGCCGATGATATAGGTATTGGCAAAAGGGGATTTATCCAGGCCAGGATAGGAAAGCAGTTTGTTCCTGTTCAGGCCGATATTGAAACTGGCGGACCAGTTCAGGTCCGGCGTGCTGATCAGTCGCCCGCTGACAGCAAATTCCCATCCGTTGTTCCCGATAAGGGCAGGCATATTGGTGATCACTTTACCGAAGCCGGTATATAACCCCAATGGATAGTCGATGATCTGATCTCCCGCGCGGTTCCGGTAATGGGCCACGGAGAGCACCAGCCGGCTGTCTCTCAGCAAACCCAGTTCAAAAGCGACTTCCATTTTCTTATCGGTCTGCCATTGGTATACCTGGTTGGGAGGGTTGTAGGGGGCATAAGCCTGTTCATCATCATAGAGAGGCAGCCTGTTATTGGCAATCACGGAAGACCATAAAGAGAGGTACTGGTAATCGCCCACACCATCGCTTCCCGTGATCCCATAACTACCCCTGAACTTGATAAAGCTGATGGCTTCGGGCAATATATTCTTCATCCATTCCTCTTCCGATGCGATCCAGGCCAGGCCGATAGCGCCGAAATTTCCATATTGCTTTCCCGGTGCAAACCTGGATGAACCGTCCCTCCGCGCATTCAGGTTCACTACATACTTACCGTCATAGTTATACGAAACACGCGCATAGAGGCCGGCATATTTGTATTGGGCATAGTTGTCCTGAGAATAAGTAGTGACCGCATTGTTGATGGAATACAGCAGGTTGTCGTCTGTATAGCCAAGTCCTGTCTGGATAGAGGAATGGGATTCGGAAGTATTCAAAGTGCCGCCGAACAACAGTCCCAGGTTATGTTTTCCGAAAACGGTATTGTAGCTGATGCCCGGCTCCACGGAAAAACCGGCGCCTTTGGCCGTATTGAAAGTGGCGATACCGGATTGTGCCTTATACGGGTTCTGAGATCTTTTCGGTTGGTAGTTGCTGTTATTATCGATATTCAGGTTATGGCCGATGCCGAGGTTGATGGTAAGCCCTTTCAGTAACACATAGGAGATGGATGCACTGGCGCTGAGTGAATTCGATTTTTGCGGATTGCTCGTGAAGAGGTTGCTGAAGGGATAGATGTCGAGCAATCCGTCTGCATTCCATTCAGCCCAGTTGGGATTGCCGTTTTTGTCCAGTATTGCCGGGGCATTGGGCGCCAGTTTTGCATTGCCGGTGCCCGATACTACATCCACGAAACTGTAGCCATAATTGGCAGACAAGGTGAAGGATAATTTCTGGTTGAGTGATTTGTGGTTAAGGGCCAGGGCCAGTGTTGCCCTTTGCGTGGACCCTGATATGGCGGTGATATTGGTGGCCCGGTTATATCCTGCGCCCACCCTGAACGTGTTTTGCTGGTCGCCGCCGGAAAAGCCGGCCGTGATGCTGGTGACTTTACCTGCATTTCCCCAAAGCTCTTTTTGCCAGTTGGTATTTCTTTTTTGGTCCCAGAGCACCAGGTCCGGCGCGTTGGTGCCGCTGGGTGTAATGCCATCATTGGCCAGCGCTTCGCGGCGCAACTGAAGGTATTGTTCGGTGTCCAGCATGTCCCAGTATCTTGTTATACGTGTGATGCCCTGGTTGATGCTGGCCATGAACTGTGTGGGACCTGCTTTTCCTTTTTTGGTGGTGATCAGTATCACACCATTGGCGCCTCTCGAGCCATAGATGGCTGTGGCATCGGCATCTTTCAATACTTCTATACTTTCGATATCGTTAGGGTTCATGAAGAAAAGAGAACTCATGCCGTTGGTAGTATAGGCATTGCTGAGCGGGTTGAAATTCTCGTTCACCGGCACATTGTCGATCACATAAAGGGGATTGGTAAATTTATTCAGGTTGTTGATCCCCCTGATGCGCACGTTCACCGGTGAACTGGCAAAGCCCGTTGATTGCGTTACAACCAATCCCGGCACCCTGCCCTGCAAAGCCAGTATGGGATTGAGCACCGGCTGTTTAGCGATCTCTGCCCCGGATACTTTCCCGATATTACCCGTGCCCAATCGCCTGGTGGTAGTGCCATATCCCTGTACGATGGCCTGGTCAAGCACCGTGATGGCGGGTTTCATTGAAATATAAAAAAGCGGTTGCCCGTTGACGGGAATTGTCTGTTTCGTATAACCGATACTGGTGAGGACCAGTACATCATCCGACTTCACACTTTTCAGCGAAAAATTCCCCCTGGCATCCGTCATGGTGGTTTTGCCGGAGCCGGCCACGGAAACGGTTACACCTTCCAGCATCTTGTTGGTGCTTTCTTCGAATACGGTGCCGCCGATGGAGGGGAACACCACCACTTCACCTTCGTGCGCTACAGGTGTGGGATTGATGGAAAGCGGTTGCTTTGCTTCCAGTGTGATCATCTTGCCGGCGATACTGTAAGTGATGGGTTGATTGGCAAACAATTGTTCCAGGGCCTCGCCGAGTGGTGTGTTCCGGAAGTTCACTGAAACCCTTGTGGCCTCTTTCAACAGCCGGGTTTTGTAAAAGAATGTATAGCCGGTTTGTTTTTCGATGGCGGCAAATACTTTCTTCAGCGGCATATCATTTGCCTTGAGCGTTACCGTTTGTGCAGCAGCGGTGAATGACAATGCCAGCATGAAGGGCAGCAGGCAACAGAGCCGTAGCATTTTTTTAGCAGTCCGAAGCATGAACTTTGGTTTTAGGTCTTGTGCAAATAAGCAGTTTACAGGAATCTTACCCGCATGTCAGCGGGCGTTGCCGGATAAGGTTGATGGAATAATGGAATGGTTTATTTATTCTTACCGGTCAGCACAGTGAGGGTTTTCCCTTTGAGGCGGAAGCGGACATCATTTTTTTCAAGTAGTTTCAGTACATCTTCAAGGCTGGCGCTCATCGGGATCCTCCCTTCGTACAGATCAGTGGGGAGCGGGCCTTCATAACGGACTTCGATATTGTACCATCTCGACAATTCCCTCATCACTATGGGCAGATCTGCTTCTGAGAAATCGAAGAGTCCTGCTTTCCAGGCCACTGTTGCATCGACGTCTATGTATTGATGCACCTGCAGTTGTTCATTCTTTATGTTGGCCTGTTCTCCTGGTTGTAATATTGCAGACTGTTTGTTATCACCTGCCGCCAGCACTTTCACTTTTCCTTCAAGCAGGGTGGTTTTGATGGCCGATTCTTCAGGATAGGATCTTATATTGAAGTGTGTGCCCAATACTTCCACGGAAGCCTTGTTGTTTACATTCACGATAAAGGGCATGTCTTTGTTCTTCGCCACTTCAAAATATGCTTCACCGGTGATGGTCACACTACGGTTGACTCCATTGAAACTGGTGGGGAAGCTGATGCTGGACGCGGTGTTCAACCAAACCTGCGTGCCATCGGGCAATCTTAGTTGGTATTGTCCGCCGCGGGGGGTAGACAATGTATGGTTTTCTATTTTTCCTGAGGCGCCTTCATAGTCGAGTTTTCCATTTTCATTGGTCACCAGGAAACGGCCTTGCTGCATGATATTACCCTGCGCGCTATCGAGTATTATTTTTCTTCCATCAGACAAGGTGAGGGTTGCATGATTGCCGCCGGGGGTAGGGGCTTGCTGATCGTTTGCGGTGCGCTGTATCGTTTCCTTGCTATTCTTCTGCACGATGATCGAAATGGTTGAGACCAGCGCTGCCAGCAATACAGCCGCTGCTGCATAACGCAGCCATGGTTTGCGCAATTGTTGCAGCATTCCTTTTCTGACCGGCTTGTCAGATTCAAGAAGTTTTTTCAGCATTGGCATGAACCGCGCTTCATCAAAAAGTTCGGACGCAACTTCTTTCAACATCCAGTCCTGAACAATATCTACCATATCCTGTTGTACCGATTCCTGCTGCAAAAGGGAGGCGAGGTGCCGCCGCTCCTCTTCGCTTAGGCCGTTGGCAGCGAACTTCGATAAGAGGTTTTCAAGCGATGATGATGCCATGGATGCTGTTGTTTTTTTGATCTGAAAGCCTTCACTGTAACATGAGTAAACTGAACAGGGAAGAAGGACTAATCAGGAACAAAAAAAAGATAATTTTTTTTCTGAGATTATGGACGAAGGCCCGGATCCTGTTTTTATTTTTACATTTACCACTTATTAATGAGGTCTTACAATGTCCCTGGATACTCAACATACTGACGAAAGATGGTTATTCCGGCAGATCGCGGAAGGGGATGAGGCTGCATTTGAAAGGATCTACCGTGCTTATGTACCGCAACTGGCTTCTTTCCTGAAACGTTTTTCCGTTTCTGACAGGGAAGTGGACGAGATCATACAGGAAACTTTCTTACGGGTTTGGCTGCAGCGCGATAAGCTGCCGGAGGTGGAATTCCCCAAAGCCTGGGTATTCCGCATCAGTTCCAATATCATATTCAATTACATGAAACGCTCCGTTACGGAAGAAAATGCGAAAAATGTAATTGGTGGCAATGCACAACATAAGCATAATGATACTGAAGAGACCCTGCACCTGCATCAATTGATGGCAGCCATTGCCAGGGCAGTGGAAAATCTATCGCCTCAGCGAAAACGGATCTATGAACTGAGCCGCCATGATGGGCTTACTATTCCTGAGATCGCGGAGAAACTGGGCCTCTCCAATAATACTGTAAAGAATACTTTAACGAGTTCTCTTCAATTGATCAGGGAATTCCTGCAGGAACATGGGTATGATATCAATTATTTCCTGTTGTTGAGTTTCACTACCTATATCGGTTTGACGGAAAATGCAGGGTAGATTACCGTCTGCCGGAACGGTTCCTGCCTTTATTGTTTTTCACTTTTCCTGATCCCCGGGTTCTGCTTCCGGAGGCCCCTTTTTCTTTGAAGGCAGTGTTTTTAGAGAATGACTTGTCTTTGAAGCCTGGTCTTTCTTTAAACCCGGGCTTCTCTTTTTTTTGTTTCGATCCGTCCCTTTCCTTATTTCCGGCTTTATCTTTTTGAGTTGCAGGTTTATTCTTGCGGGAAGCTGTTTGATGGCCGTGACCGGATTTGTTATTGGATTGTTTCGCTGCGGGCGGACCGCTGAAGGATTTCTTCTTTTCTTTTTTCTCAGCAGTTCCTGTTGAATGGGACACTGCTTCTTTCAGCATATTCACTTCGGCATCGCTCAGGTTACGCCATTTACCCGTTGGCAGATTGCCGAGACTGATATTCATGATCCTTACGCGCTGAAGGCCCACCACCGAATAACCCAGGTATTCTACCATACGCCTGATCTGGCGGTTAAGCCCCTGCGTTAGTATGATCCGGAATGTCTGCCGGTTGATCATATGAACTTTGCAGGGAAGGGTAGTAGTGCCCATGATCGGCAGGCCACCAGACATCCTTTGTGCAAAAGGAGGATCAACGGCCTTGTTCACACGAACGATATATTCTTTTTCATGACTGTTCCCTGCACGCAGGATCTTATTGATGATATCGCCATCATTGGTAAGGAAGATCAATCCTTCCGAATCCTTATCCAGCCTTCCGATGGGAAAGATGCGTTTGGGATAACCTACAAATGAAATGATGTTCCCTTTTACATTTTCTTCAGTAGTGGAAGTAATTCCCACGGGTTTGTTCAATGCGAGGTAAACACGTTTCCCCTTGTTATCAGGTGTGATCAGGCTGCCATCCACTTCCACTATATCACCGGGGCTGAACCGGTTACCCGTCACTGCAACCTGGTCATTGAGCAGTACTCTCCCTTCCCTGATCAGGTTATCTGCTTCACGACGGGAACAATAGCCCGTATCGCTGATGAATTTGTTTAAACTGATTGAATTGTCCAATTATAGCTGGTTTATGAATTAGACGGTTAGGTTATTTCGCGATATCGATTTTCACTTTCTTATTCTTGATCTTCTCTGATTGCACCAGGTTCAAAGTATGGCTGGCCCTGGATTTACGGATGGCTACAAAGGAGAAGAAATCTTTCACCTCTATCAATCCCACATCTTCTTTCTTCAGTTGTCCTTTATTGGTGAGGAAGCCAACGATGTCCACTTTATTCACCTTGTCTTTTTTCCCTGCTGCGATGAAGAGGGTAGTCCATACCGGCTTATCGGGTATTTCCGCTTTTTCCGGCAGCTCTATCACAGTTGGCGCGGGCGTGATGAATTCTGGTAGCCTTTCATGTGGCGCCAGTATGAGGATGGCCGTTCCGCTGGCGTCCATACGTGCTGTACGGCCATTACGGTGTGTGAAAGTTTCTTTTGTGTCCGGAAGCTGGAAGTGAATGATGTAGCGGATATTGGGGATATCCAGGCCGCGAGCAGCAAGGTCGGTTGTTACAAGTACATTGGAGCTGCCGTTGCGGAACTTGCAAAGGGCGCTGTCTCGTTCCCTTTGTTCCATCGCACCGTGGTAGAATACGTTCACTATTCCATTTTCTTTCAACATGGCGCTTACCTGTTCTACAAATTCGCGCTGGTTGCAGAATATAACAGTAGAGCGGTTACCAAGTGCGCAGATCAGTTTGAACAGGGTTTCTGATTTGTCTTTATCATCACTCCAAACCATTTTCACTTCCAGTGCGGGCGACTTCTTGCCGGTAAGGAAATTGATTCTTACCGCATCATCCTGCAGTCCCACGAAACCCGGGATTTCCACTGCTTCCGTGGCGGAAGTGAGGATCCTTTTTTTCAATGCGGGAATGGACTGGATGATGAAAGACATCTCATCTTCAAAACCCTGTTCCAGGGCTTTGTCGAATTCATCCAGCACCAGGGTTTCAATATGAGTTGTATCGATATTGTTGCGGCGGATATGATCGGCAAGCCTGCCGGGTGTTCCAACAATCAGGGCCGGGGCCTGCTTCAGGTTGTTCTCCTCTGTTTCCCTCAGGTGCCCGCCATAGCAGCAGGTGATCTTGAAGCCTGTTCCCATTTTTTTGAATACTTGCTCTATCTGCAGGGCCAGTTCGCGGGAAGGTGCAATGATCAGCGCCTGGGTGTATAGTTTGCTTCGGTCCAGTTTTTCTGCAATGGGAAGCAGGAAAGAAAGGGTTTTGCCAGAACCGGTATCAGAGAGCAATACGATATCCTGGGGTGTTTTATTGGCCTCCAGGGATGCGAGCTGCATCTCGTTCAATTCATTGATCCGTAAATTATTCAGCGTGGTTTCGATGGAAAACGTAGCATTGTTCATGGCGCGAAAGTACGCCAAATTCCGGGGAGGCAGTGTGACTCAGGCAGTAAAAGCGTATGGCATAGTAGAGGGACTGACTAAAAAGCTACCATCTTAGAATTTCGGGGAACCCACTCGCTCGCCTCCCGGCGAGTGAGTTTTATTCAGTCGCCTCTGGCGACGCGGTGTTCGCCGGAGGCGAACAAATACAAGTCACTCGCCGGGAGGCGAGCGACTGCCAGCTCTCTGACCTTTTTAGTCAGCCCCCAACCTGCTATTGTTTCTTTGGCTCCTGAGTCTTTACAAAATCCAGCGAAGACCCGTCATCATAATGAATATGCCAGGATTTGACCTTTCCATTTTCTTTCCTGAATTCCACTTCTTCATAAAATGTTTTCACGGCCGGGTACAATTCTTCTTTTCCATAAGTTTTCGTTTTACCATTACCTGAACTGTTACAGCTTGAGTAATTCCTGTAATTGCCACTGTTGGGATAGAATTTGAATGTTTGGTTAGCTACATCAATTTCCACTGTTCCTTCCTTGTATCCCAGTACCTGGCTTCTGCATCCATAACTGGTGTTGGTGTAATAGAAGTATTCGCGTGCGCGTCCATCCTTGAACAGCATATAACCGTTGGCCAGTTCAAATGCGGCGCCCTGGTAGCTGCCATCATATCCCCAGAAATTTCCGATGGAAGTGGAACCGGCGAGCCAGTAACCAACGAGATCGTCAGGAATGGTAGTGCGGGGATGATTGCCGTAATTGCCTTCCTCTTTGTCTTTGTCCTTTGAACAGGAGCATGCGATGAAACAAATTCCCATTATAAGTAACAGGAATGAAAAACTTCTCTTCATAAACTCAATTTTGTTTCAAAAGTATATTGGGGTAGTATGATGCCTATGCAATTGCTGCACGGAAGGAGGTTTATTGTTGTTCATTGGTCGTTTTCCGGTATTGGACCGTAGTTGCCGGTCAGAATAGCAGTGGCAGTAATTACTGAAGTCGGTTTACACCTATTTCAGTAAATTACTAACTAAATGGTCCGTGTATGAAACAACTCATATTGCTCTCCTTATTCACTGCATTCACTTCCCTGGCCGCCCGGAGCCAGCAGGCCAACGAAGCGCTGGGACAATGGCTCAGTGAAGAGAAAGATGGAAAAATAGAAATCTATAAAACAGGAAATAAATACTTCGGGAAACTTATCTGGTCCGCCAGGATGTATATGGAGGATGGGAAAACTCCCCGGAAGGACGAAAAGAACCCCAATCCGGACCTCAGGGCAAGAAATCTGAAAGATCTTGTGATCCTCACCAACTTTATTTATGATGATGGTGTTTATACTGATGGAAAAATATACGATCCAAAAAGTGGGAAGACCTATAGTTGCAAAATGACCTTAAATGGAGATAAACTCAATATCCGCGGATATGTAGGCATTTCCATGTTCGGCAGAACAACCGTCTGGACCCGCTCGAAATAATACCGGTATGAATTATTATCAGATAGCGCCGCCTCCTGAACTCGAACCATATGTCCGGTATTTCTGGGTATTTGATTCCAGTGAAGAAGATGGTTCCGTCAAAACCTACAAGATAGTGGCTGATGGAGCACCCGGACTGGTGTTGCAGTTTTCACGCAGCTTCTACGATGTGAATGACAACCGCTTTCCCTTTTTCTTTCTTTACGGGCAATCCACCCGGAATGATTACAATACCAGCGTGGGTAATTTCAGGAATATCGGGGTGGTATTGCAGCCGGATGCGGTGAAATCCGTTTTCGGCATCGACTCCATCGATATTACCAATAAGTATGTAGATGCTGACCTGCTGCAACGGGACCGGGTATCCGAACTATTGCTGAACAGCGCTGATAACGATCACTGCATTCAATTGCTCTGTGAATACCTGCTGCGCAGGATCAGGAGCAATCCCTATAAAAGCAGCCGGGCGGCGGCTTACGCATCCGTGCAACTCCTGATGGACCCCGGCACCAACCTGCTGAAGTTGTTGCAGGAAGAACTGAACTTGTCTGAAAGATCGCTGGAACGCCTGTTCCGGGCCAATATCGGTATGTCTCCCAAACTCTTTGCGCGTGTTTGCCGCTTCCAGGCATCACTTACCTCCCTGCGCAATAACGGCTATGATAAATTATCCGACATTTCTTACGGATATGGATATGCGGACCAGAGCCATTTTATCCGTGAGTTCCGCGAATTTGCCGGCGTTACGCCTAATGCCTGGTTGAAGAGGGCCACTGAGGTAGTGGAAAATTACCCGGAGTGGAAAATCTGAGCAGCTGTCGGTTTTATTCTATTTTGCTGCTTTCCCCGCCGGTAGTTTTGCGTTAAAAAAAATGATAGCCATTACAGGAGCAAACGGACAGTTGGGGAGGGCCACCATTGACTATCTGCTAGATAAGATCTCTCCGTCCCGGCTTGTAGCCGTTGTACGGAACCCTCCATCTGCTCATGGTTTGTGGAACAACCTTGTGCAGGTACGCCAGGCCGATTATGAAGAGCCGGATAAGCTGGAAGCTGCTTTCAACGGTATACATACACTGTTACAGATATCCGCCACCAGCACCGGCGATGCAGGTGTGAGACAGGAACTGAATGTTGTGGAAGCTGCAAAGAGGGCAGGCGTGCAGCATATTTTCTATACCAGTAGTCTGCAGGCCGATGCAACAGCGGACTTTACCTGCTCGCGACAGGCTGCTGCAACAGAAGCTGCCATCAGGGAATCCGGAATGCAGTACACGTTCCTGAGGAATGGTTTGTATATGGAGCTGATCCTGCAACTGGCCGGGGAAGTGTTTGAAGGAGGTGATATCTGTTATCCGGCCAGATACGCGCGTGTGAGTTTTGTATCGAGGAACGATATTGCTGAAGCGCTGGCGATACTGATCACCAGTGGAAGCGACAGGAACAGGATCTATGAGATCACCGGTTCAGGAGCCTGGTCGTTCTATGATGTTTGCGAAATGCTTCGGCAGGAGAAGCGGCTTTGTTGCCGGTATATCAGTATCTCTGAAGAAGAGTACAGCGCGGTTTTACAATCATTACCCATCGATGCTGATCTGGCAGCATTGCTCTGCAGCATGGCTTCTGGCATCAGCTCAGGTGAATTATCCCATACCAGTAATGATCTCGAAAAAATATTAGGGCGCCCGCCCCTGCAGCTGCGGGACTTTATCAGAGGACTGCAATATGAGTTCCATCCGACAACAGGATAGAATAAAAAACGGCAGAAGAGATTTCTGCCGTTTTTTATTCTGGCCAGGTGTCTTTTAAACGAATTGCCGTGTCTTTATAAAATAATCCATCTCCAATCCGGCAACTCCAGGAAATCTATTGTACCCATTATTCTTGCTGATATCATAATCTTCATAATTTTAAAAAATACACCATGAGAACTTTATCCCTGGCTATTGTTCTAATGATGGCCTGTCTGTTCACGCATAACAAAATTGAAGCTGGAGATATTGCATTTGAACAGAAGCAGCAAGCTTTGGTGAATTATACCTGGTATTATGACTGGGACTATACAATCCCGGTAGGTTCTGTGAGGTCATTGGCAGATGAGTTGGCGAGGCTGCGACTTGCGCACCCTGGCTATAACTTTAGTTCAACTGGCGGAGGTGGAGGTATGTTAGAATATGAGTGGGGGTATTTCAATCCCCTGGTTACAACAGTCATCTATAGTAATATGTATTGATATTCGTTGATCATGGCGTGAAATGAACTCCGAAAATGATCGATCTAAGCGATGGCATGGCATTGGGACTTGCAATCAACGGATCTGCAAATTTGTATTTGCTGCAGGTAAATGCATTTTGTACTTCACAATAAACAGTTGCCGAAGTGAGTATCAATTTTGGCATTTTGTGAACTGGTATCCTGTAACTAATTTTCAGTGCGCTTAGATTTATATAGGTTGCCTGTCCATACATAAGGTCGCTTCTCTTTACATCATTGATCAACTTCCTAGCTGAAGGGCTATTCCCAAAAAACTTTACTACAGATGGGGCCATTAATGCCTGCGAATGATTAGCCAGGCCACCTGCAGGGAATCGACCCGGAGAGGTGTTTTCGAATGAAGTAAAAACCGGATTCAACAGAGTTTGTGATCTTGCTTCCAAAACCAGGTCCAGACCAAAATCATTCAACTTTATATTGTTGATCAGGCTTGCAAACCATTTAGGCTGATTAAAACTGACTATCGTAGCATCTTCCGGGTAACTCATAATTCCATCTTTGTTTACATCAACATAAACGTATTGGTTGTTGGCAGGATCAATACTATAGACTTTATATCCCAGTATGGATGAGATGGCTTCACCTTCATTGAGTAATTGATTAAAGTCTGAATTTTGTATATCTGTAAATTTGAGCAATTTGTTTCTGGGGATGGTTATGAAGAGTCTCGCATTCCAAAATTTTCTGCTACTTTCCAGTATCTCAGCCTGCAACTCCAGTTCCAATCCGCTGTTCCTTACTATTACAGCATGTCTATTGGCAAAAAGGCTGTCATTTTCCGAATACCTGGTTGTTGATAAACCGGATGAGGTTCTGTTGTGAAAATAAGTACCTGCCACAGACAGCCAATCCAAAATATTCAGCTGGAGTCCTAATTGTGATATTAGTGTTACTTGTCTGTTGATATTGGTGGCTCTGTCCGGCGACTCTGGTCTGCCGGTACTATCCTTTCTGTTCACATATCCATAATTCTGCGATCCGTCTGCCGCCACCTTGCCAATAGAAAATTTCAGATTTCCTCCCCTGATCATCCTGGGTCTTTCTTTTCCCTTCTGTGCGAAATACAAGTCGTAGCCCATTGACCAGCTGAACAAAGGTTTTCCAATGCCATTGATCCTGCTTTCGTCCAGTCTGCCGGAAAGCGAAAAAGCATGATTGTTGTTAAAGTTCATATAACTACGGTTATACAAACCTGTTATTTGCTGTTTGCCATTTCCCCTGTTAGTGATTCCCTGTTGATTGGTAAGATCACTTCTCATAGCCGCATCGCTGGCGAATTTGGTGGATTGGTACTCGGACCAATGAACGGATTTTGATTGCAGGGTTATTCCAGTCCAGTTATTTATCCGGAAATGACGAAGGGAATCTCTCTTGTGAAAATGCAACTGCGGTTCGATGATCGCAGAATTGTATGCAGTAGTTGATTTTTCGAAATAAGAGGAATCGATCAGGTTAGGTTGAGCGGCAATAGGATATTGGTTCCTTTCATTAATGATCGTTTGATGAGCACCTGCAGTCAGTTGAAAATTAAACACGGGTGATAGAATATAATCCAGGGAGCTGCTTAGCTGGGCAGAGGAGGTATGAGCAATGTATGTGTTTTTAAAAGCGCCATATGGATTAATGAAAGGCAGGTTGTTCTCTTCAAAAACAAGTTGATTGCCCTTAAAGGGATATGGCGCATTCGGGGCCAGTCTGATCAGGGACATAGGATTGTTGAAGGGAAGTTCATCCCGGCTGGTAGCAGCATTGAAACTTATATTCAGTGTAAGTCTTTTATCAGGTGTGAAGATGCCCGTTAGATATTGCGTGAGCCTGGTCAGGGGAAATTTCACCGGGAGAACGCTTTGCTGTTCATAATACCCGGTACCTGCCGTGACCTTTTGAATGGAGTCGCCGCCTGAAACGGAAACGTGGAGGTTTTGTGATTGACCCGTATTGCCCAGTACCTCTTCACTCCAGTTTATATTTCTGTCAGGATTCCAGAGTTTGAGTTCCTGCGCTTTGAAAGTGTCTGTAAGCGGGCCGCCATTGGCCAGGTATGTTTCGCGGAGCCACCTGTATTGTTCGGTGGTCAGCATGTGAGGGGTCTTCGAAGTACTGTGCCGGCCTGCAGCATATTTGAAAGTGACCTGCGGATCTTCTGCGCCATTGGCGATCCTGGTATTGATCAATATGGCGCCGTTGGCGGCACGTGGCCCATAAGCTGCAATCGCAGCAGCATCCCTCAGTACAATGATCTCTGCGATATCTTCTAAATTTAACTGGCTAAGCATGTTTATTCCATTGCCTTCATGGACCAGTGTGGGATCACCTGCTGCCGAAGTATTGCGTCCAATTGGTAAAACACCTGCCGGTAATGGAATGCCATTGAGCAGCACAAGCGGATCATTCTTGCTCAGATTGCTTTTGCCTGGTTCATTGCTTATGGCAACATCCCCGTGGAAACGTATATCCGGTGTACTGTTGGGAAACCCACTGGAGTTTGATACCTGCAAGCCTGGCATCAGTCCTTTCATACCCTGCAATACATTGTAAGTTCTCGGAAGCTGTGTGCCTTTTACGGATCGCCAGTCGCCCGGTTTTTTGTTGTAAATAGAACGTGCTGTTGCTTTGTTGTTGATGCTGTTCATCACCGTGTATTCGCGAGTCAATACAATGGTGCGATGTTCTGATGATGCAGGCGTGAAGAATTTCGGGCTGTATCCCACACAGCTGACCATGAACCTGGTTGATTTCCCAACTGAACTGAGTGAGAACAGACCATCGTTCCTTGTAACGATCACAGTTTTGGTTGTAAGATTTTGAACAGAGGCGCCCGGAAGCGGCTCTCCCGATTCTGTTACAACGCTTCCTTCCAGGATGATTGTTCCGGGATCGCGTCTGGTCCTGCTGAACTGCATATAGAATGGCGGCATGAATTCAACTTCCAGGCTGAATTTTCCGCAAACCTTCCGGATCAGATAACCGATGCTGATTCGTTCAGTTTCAAAATAAAGTGTGTCGTCAGGGATCCTTGGGTAGATGGGGTCGAAATTCGTTTGGGCGCGGACCCTATCCATCAGTTCTTCAAATCGGACCTGCTTTTTTACAGTGATCGTTTGAGAAGTGTCCGGCCATTTATGTGGCTGGGCAAACGCTCCTGTATAACCGAAAAGAAGCATTAACAGGAAAGGTCCCTGTGTCAGTAATTTCATGTCAGTTAAGTTGATGAATTAATCTGATTTTTCTAAGCTCCAACTGGTTTCTGGAAAGAAGCCACTGGCCTGCCAGCTGCAAATGCAGCTGACAGCATCATAGTGATAAGCGACTAAGGTTTAATAATGGCACAATAATGTGCATTGAAAGAGTCACCTTTCAAGGATAAAGTCAGCTTAATTACATCATAAGAACTGAGTAGGGGACACAGATAAGTTATCTGTCATACTGCCTTAACCTGTACAGTTCGGGGATGTTTAGAGGATAGGTTTATGGTTGCCGGGAATATCTTATATGATAACCGTCTTCTTTTTTGACGAAATCAAATGCACCCGGTCCTTTCAGCAGGTTCAGCACAGAGTCTGCGGGCATCTTCCGGCTGATCCTCCCAATGGTAAGAGACTCGTTGGTGATATTGTCGTCGTAAATGATCCTGATATCGTACCAGCGCTCGATCTTTCTGAACAGGTCAGTCAACAGGATCTTTGTTTTCCGGTTAGAGAAATAGTCACCACGCCATGCGCTGGCATTCCCAAGATCAGGCAGACCAACCGGATGAATAACATGCCTGACAGGATCGATAACTACCTGTTGACTGTCTTTTAACAGTACCTGGTTTTTCCCGGAAGTGATTCTCAATCCGCCTGCATAAAGGGTGGTAGTAATCAGTGGATCATTTTCAAAACCACTGATCAGGAATGATGTTCCTAATACTTCATGTACGGTATTGCGTACACGGACCTGGAATGACAGGTTGGGATTGGACCTGACATCAAAGAACCCTTCTCCTTTCAATTCAAGATCCCTGTTCCGAAAATCGTACATTGGAGAGAAAATCAATTCTGACTTGTTGTTGAGCGTGATCAGGCTGCTATCGCTCAATAAGATCCTGCAGGTTTTCCCCGCAGGCGTGATCACTCTATATGTACCGGTATCTGCAATGATTGTTTTTCTTTTCCGGAAACATACCTGTCCGCTGTCAAAACAGATCCTGAAATTACCATGGTCGAAAGATGTGGATGGTTTCCGGGCATCAAGGTTTATTGAACTTTGGTCCGGAAGCACCAGAATGATGGCTTTTTCACTGATGGTTGCCGGCGTTTGCTTGTGCCAGTTATGTAAAAGATACCAGCCAATGAAAGAACAAAAAAGTATGATGGCGGCAGCAATGCACCATTGCTGCCAGGCAAAGACTGGCCTCACTTTTTCTGTATGAGCAACTATGCCCATTCGTTCACTGAATTCATTCCATGGTTCCACCTCGATCTCACTGAATATTTTCCATCTTTCCGCCGCTCTCGATGCCAGGTACTGCCGGATATGTTCCTGCCTTCTCCAGCTATCCCATTCCAGCTCCTCTCCTGGAGTAAGCGGAATACCGGACATGATCTTAACGGAAATCTCTCTTAATAATTCATACTTGTTCATTTTCCCTGCTAGTTGTAACTATATTACTAAAGAGGGAAAATGGCCTGTTTGTGACAGGGTCCGGCTGATTTATTTCTACTTGCTGATGGAGAATCAATAACAATAGCAGCTTATACAGGTAATCTCCCATCATCTGTTGCCTGTTGGGATTGTCTTTCAGATTTTGACGCAGCATCCTGAGCCCTCTTGACTGACGTTGACGGACCACTTCTGGAGAGAGACCCATCAATTCAGCAATTTCTTTACTTCTCATTCCCTCCAGGAACCGGTAAGTCAATACCAGCCTGTATTTCTCGTCCAGGCCCTGCAGCATTTTCTTCAGTTCCTCCACAACGATCCTGAAATCCTCGGTGGAGGCAAAGTCCAGATCATCTTTCGAAAGAAGATGCGGGCTTCCCAGCCTTTCTGTTTTAGTGGCATACTGATTATATGCTTTGTTTGTTGCACTTTTAAGCCAGTATGCATAACCTTCATCAATTGTATTGAATATGAGTTCTCCCTTTTCACACTTGTCGTAAATGGTGTGGAAGGTTTCTGACGCAATTAATTTCGCTCCTTCAATATCTTCATAAGCCGACATTTTATAAGCGATGGCCCTGAACCTGGTTTTGTAAAGCTCCACGAGCAACTGATTGTTGAAACGGCCTGTTTCTGAATTGGTATTGGACATTTTTTAAGAAGTTGTAGTTTGTGATTCGTTTTATCTACAACTAAGCAGGGAATGAGCGGATGTAGTGGAAGGTGGTGTTATGTATAGTAGGCCGCAATTCGGTTGACAAATGCGTATGTTGGTGCATGTGGCACCTGTGGGAAAACGAAAAAGTTCCCGGGGCTAAAGACCTGGCTGGTTTTTATCATAAAAAGTACTATTTTTCAACTAGGAGTTGTACATATCATATAACTCTTTTCCGGGCAGAATATCCCTTGTTTTACGCTTACTATTTATGAACGTCTTTTGCACATTCGATTTTTTTTCTGTCACACCCCAATTATTGAACTTATAATTTATTGATCCATGCAGTATTGATGTGCATGAAATTTGCTGTAGAATTTTTACTGCATCAATCCTCTTCATAAATATTCTGTAATTTATACACATGAAGATCGCTACCTACAACGTGAACGGAGTGAATGGCCGGCTGCCGGTGTTGTTACGCTGGTTGAAAGAATCGGCTCCGGATATTGCCTGCCTCCAGGAATTGAAAGCCCCGCAGGAAAAATTTCCGTTGCAGGCCATCGAAGAACTGGGTTACCAGGCCATCTGGCACGGACAAAAAAGCTGGAACGGCGTTGCCATCCTCAGCAAAGTGGGAGAACCAGTTGAAGTAAGAAGAGCATTGCCCGGCGACCCGGAAGATCTGCACAGCCGTTATATCGAAGCAAACATAAACGGACTTCGCATCGGTTGCCTCTATCTTCCCAATGGCAATCCGGCGCCCGGACCGAAATTCGATTACAAACTGGCCTGGTTCGAAAGGCTCACAGCACATGCAAAGAAATTACTCAAAGAAGATATTCCCGTGATACTGGCAGGTGATTACAATGTGATACCAACTGAAATGGATGTGTACAAACCTGAAAGCTGGACAAAAGATGCGCTCTTCTTCCCTGAATCGCGGGAGGCATATGCCAAACTGGTGGCGCAGGGCTGGACGGACGCCCTGCGAAAAATGCATCCCGGAGAAAAGATCTATACTTTCTGGGATTATTTCAGGAATGCCTGGGGACGCAATGCTGGATTGCGTATCGATCACTTTCTCCTGAGCCATCATTTCGATAAGAAATTATTGTCAGCAGATGTGGACAGACAGGTGCGCGGCTGGGAGAAAACCAGCGATCATGCTCCTGTGTGGATCGAAATCAAACATGCTGTAAAGAAGTGAAGCCGATGAAGCAATCGAAGATGGTCCCATTGCCGCTATAGCCCGTTAACTGAAAAGTTCATTACATTTGGAACAAACTATTCAATCATGATTGCATTCATAGGGATGGGACTATTGGGGTCCAACTTCACAAAAGCATTACTGAAGAAAGGAGAATCGGTTCAGGTATGGAACAGAACGGCGGAAAAAGCAAAGGCGCTGGAAGCGTCCGGCGCAAAAGCATGCGGTTCAATAGTGGATGCAGTCCGCGGTGCAGAACGCGTGCACATAACCTTGTCAGACGATGGTGTAGTGGATGAAGTGTTGTTGCAGGCCGCACCCGGATTTTCACCAGGCACCGTTATCATCGATCATACCACCACTTCCGTGGAAGGCGCCATTAAACGTACTCAGGAATGGGCCGCCAAAAATATTACGTATGTGCATGTGCCTGTATTCATGGGGCCTGCCAATGCACTCGAAGGATCTGGCGTAATGCTGATCTCCGGCGATCAGGCTATTGCTCAGAAAGTTTTGCCCTGGCTGGAAAGCATGACGGGTAAAGTGATCAATCTCGGCGACCGAATCGGCAAAGCCGCAGGTGTAAAACTGCTCGGTAATATGTTCCTGATCACGCTCTCCGGTGGTTTCTCAGACATGCTGGCCACGGCCAAAGCAATGGACCTGCCTGCTTCCGTGATCACCGATCTGTTCAATGAATGGAATCCCGGCGCAGCAGCTCCCGCTCGTCTCAAAAGGATCCTGGCGGCAGATTACGATAATCCCAGCTGGGAATTGCAGATGGCGCGTAAGGATGCACGTTTGATGATGGAAGAAGCCGCGAGGGGCGGTAAAACACTTACGGTAATACCCGCTGTGGCTAAGGAAATGGACAAATGGATTGAGAATGGCTACAGGAATAAAGACTGGTCTGTGATTGCAAAAGATAACCTGTAATATTTTATTTCGCATAGATGGCCGCGTTAGTATACACTGACGGGGCTTTTTTTTATTAAATTCATTTCAGCAACTCAGCCAGCGATCCATAAGTTTCATTATAACTATCCACTTTTTTCCCGGGTAATCACCATACTCAACCAATACATTCTTTGCTTGTGCATCACCGGTATAATGGTCTTTTTCTGAAACGGGGACCCTGAGTGCAGACATAGTGTTTATTTTTTTTGATTGTCCATTGCTTCCAGTGCATCCAGAATGCCATCGGCTCCCGGATTGACTCCGTCCGGCGAGAGATGGCTCCACTGAATGATGCCGTTCTCGTCTATTACAAACAAAGCCCTGCGGCTTTCTCCTGTGTCTTCATTATAAGCGCCGTACAATTTGCTGACCGCTCCCTTTGGCTCAAAATCCGCCAGCAGGGGGAAATGGATCTTCCTGTTCTCTGTAAAAGCGAGATGGCACCATTTGCTGTCTACAGAAATACCCAATACTTCTGCATTGTATTTATGGAACAGGCGGCGTGTTTCATTGTAAAGGCTCATCTGATCACTGCAAACAGGGCTCCAGTCAGCAGGATAAAATGCCAGGATCAGCTTCTTGCCTTTGAAATCGCTCAGCTTCAATTGCTGATCAGGCTTTGTGTACAGTTCGAACGCGGGAGCGGGTGTATTCTTCTCAAGGATCATAAGAATGATAGTATTAATTCGATGAATGAATGCTGTCAAATTCTCCGGATGAGGAGTGAAGGGGATGGTCATACAATTTAACGAAAGTTCCTGAACGCCGGACAGGCTTTCAAATGCCTGCAGGTGGTCCGGGAGAGAAAACCCGGCAGTTTGACGATCATTCCAGCCGTATCACTACCTATCTGCATTCGCATAAGATATGCTTGCTTTAGTTTAGGTGGCAAAATTCAAAAATGATGCAAGCAATCATTCAAACACTGGAAGCAAGAAAGAAAGACCTGAAACAATCCGCCCTGGTTAAGATGGTGGGAGATGAATCACTCACCATGGAATCTAGACTGGCCTTTACGCCGGCCATGTTGTTTTTTGTGATGGGCTTTAAAGACATTCTCAATGAAATGAAGGATGAAGGCAGTGACAATCCTATGCAGCAAAGCGTGAATGTGCATTGCGAAGAAGATTCCTATCACTGGCAATGGTACCTGAAAGACCTGGAGCGTATCAGCTTTGGCAAAGAATTCCTGTCCATTCCACCCACTGAATTGTTCACCCTGGTTTGGTCTGAGCCCTGGGAAGCCACCCGTGAAGTGGTGTACAGGAGCATCCACCTGGCGAAGCAGTTCGATACTCCTTTTTATAAGCTGGTCCTGATCGAGGCGCTGGAAGCAACCTTCGATTGTTTCAATGAGCCTATGTTCAGCCTGGTGCATACCATGGGGCGTCAGGATGAACTGGAGTATTTCGGTCAGTTACATGCGCATGCTGAGGCTGACCATGCCATGGAGAAAACCAATGAAGAACAGGAAAGCGCCTCCTACAACAATTATCAGCCATCGGAAGAAGAAAGTAAAAATGCCGTAATGATCATTGATGCTGTATTCAAAGCATTCGATGATGCATTCAATACCTGGTATCAACTGGGAGCAAGCAAAACGGTGAAACAACTGAGCACAGCCAATGCATAAATTAGACCAGCGCCTGTTTAATCCGCAGGCGCTGATCCTGTTCTGATTAATTCTGCTATTTCATTGATTCGCTGATGGCCCTTGCTGAATCCAGGTGCATTTGCAACACTGGCAGTGTTCTTGATGCAAAACCTTTGATGGTACTGTCTGAAGAACTGGCTGCTGCCTTCTCAAATGCTTTTACATCTTTCCCGTGATCATTCACCATCATCTTCATATATGCCTTATCGAATTCCTTTCCTTCTTTCTTGCTGATCTCGTAGATCTGTTGCTGGTGTTTTTCCAGGGATGAAGGCAATTGGAAATGTTTTGCTGCTGCAATATTCTGCAACTCGGTGTTCACTTTGGAATGATCGGAAACCATCATGGCGGCAAAAGCTTGTACACGGGGATTGCTTGCTTTTTGTTGCGCCAACTGACCAAGCGTAACTTCCATCATACCGCCAGATGCTGCTTCAGTAGCAAAGACGCTGCTGTTTCTATCGAGTGGTGTATTATCGATCGCGGGGCCCGTAGTGGAAGCATCCGGTTGATGACCCGAAGAAGCAATTGTATCGTTATTATTGTTCTGAACGGGAGCAGTTGCTATATAATTGGTACTGTCTGTACTTTCAGATGCTGTTCTGTTGCTGTTATTACAACTGATGATGAAGGCGGCTGCCAACAGGAAGAGTAGTTGTTTCATAAGTTTCATGGCTTTTACATGTTATAATGATATAATTCCTGTGCCAGCGAATGGCTGAGCTGTTCATTGTTAAGAATTACACATTGTCCAAAGCACTGCGTAATTTCTTGCTCAATTGAATAAGAAAATGGTAATAACAACTAATACAGTGTTGCTGGTGTGAAAGTTATATAGTTGTTGTTGAAACATTCTTAAACAAAATCAGTTTTCAAAACCTGTGGCTCTAAAACACTGACCTGATGCGGGTATTGAAGGATTTTCATTTTCATAATATGCTTATTTATAAACAAACTCTGTATCTTAGCTCGTCATTTCCAATTGAATGACAAGTGTTCAATTCCCCTCCAACTGGCTCCGGGTTTCTGCAAGTAGCAATGTTCAGGTTACACGTATGCCTTGACAGTAATGGTTTTTACACTACCATGCTGTATTTGTATTTTTTAACCATTTGATATTTGCTATGAAAAAACAACTATGCATCCTCGTGACATTGTTTATGGCAACAATTGTCAACCTGAATGCCCAGGTGGGTATCGGGACTACTTCACCTGCGGCAAGTTCCATTTTAGATGTGACTTCAACTACAAAAGGGGTATTGATTCCAAGAATGACAGCAGCTCAACGTGTGGCAATAGGTGCGCCTGCTGAAGGGTTGATGGTGTATCAGACAGATGCGGCTATCGGCTTATGGATTCGCATCAGCGGAGCCTGGCTCAGGCTGGCTACAGCTGGTGATCTGTTATCTTTCGGTCAGTCTACCGGATTTGCTGCCAATACATCCGGTTCCATAATTGCGGTAGTATTGGGTGGCAGTAATATCCCATTACCCGATGCGCAGAACCTGGGGCCCAATGTTACAGTAAACGGTGCTAATGAAGTATTCACTGTTACACAGGCGGGACGTTATCGGATTGCTTACAGGGCAAACCTCACTGCCGGTTTGTTGTTGAACAGCCGGGTAACAGTTAATGGAACGGGTGTTCCGGCGCTCACGATTAATCCGGGTGTATCGCTCAGCCAATTTGCTGCTGAAGCTGTAGTTACATTGGCTGCCGGTGATCAGCTCTCTCTCCAGTTCTTTGGATTATTAGGTGCAGCAACCCTTTTGAGCGGCTCTCAGGGCGCAGGTCTCACCATTCAAAGGGTTGAATGATCCTGCCTGTAGTTTATTCATTCACCTAAAATTCAGAAAATGCGATACCTATTACTTAGCATATGCAGCGCGTTGCTTTGGCTGCAGGGCAGTTCCCAGTTGAGTGTAGGGCCTACAGAATCGATGGTCATCCAAAGTGGTACAACCTTCTTTGTAGACAGCCTGGTTCTTGAACCCAGCACAAATACTACTGTCAGCAACACCAATCTCACCAAGAGCTACAGTTCCATTACAGGACCTGGTGGTGCACTCAGTATTACCCGGGTGTACAATTTTTCCAATCCGCTTCCAACTTACAATGGAGAAGTGGGCATCTTCTATGATGATGCCGAACTGGCGGGTAACCCGGAAGGCTCATTACAGGTGGCTTACCGGACAGGTTCTGCCTGGACCACTACCAGTTCCAGTACGGTGGACCCCGGAGCAAATTTCGTGTCTTACACTGCCACAGGTCAGATCTATGATCAGATCACTGCAACCCAGGCCGGAGCTGTACTCCCTGTTACCTTCACTAATTTCGTTGCCGCACTGGAGAACAATTATGTTCACCTCAACTGGGCCATGGGCGATATTACAGGCCTGTTGAATTTTGATGTGCAGTATAGCGACAATGGCCGTAACTGGAGTACTGCCGGATCTGTTTCAGCTCCTGAGAATACGCGTGTATTCAGCTTCCGGCACAGCGATCTGAACTTTACCAGCAGGTTCTACCGCATACAGGCAAACGAAGTGAATGGCATCCGTACCTATTCTAAACTGGCAGTGGTCCGCAAAAGCGAAACTACATCCAGTGTAAGCATAATACGCAAGGGCAGCGGAACTGTGTTGTTCTTCAACGGCTCTGTTCCCGCCATGATCCAGGTATATGATGTGAGTGGTCGCCTGTTGATGAGCCGCAATGTGCAGCAGCAGCAGGTTGAGATCCAGGGCATCTCCTCCGGCGCTTACATCCTTCACTATGTGATCGATGGAAAGAAAATGTCGAAGATGATCCAGCTGTAACCGCTTTTATCTTTGGTACAAATATGAATCCCCGGCATTGCGCCGGGGATTTCTTTTGTGAAAAAGACAATATTATGGGATGCTACAAGGCCCTTCCGGACAGGAGCTGAAGCAATTCCTCTTTTTTACGTGGAGAAATGGAAATGTTGGTATCATCGTTCATCACTACATAACCACCATCTGTTTTCAGGTAGCGTTTCACTTCTTTCAGGTTGATGAGATGTGAATTGTGTACACGGAAGAACCCATGCTCCGCCAGGATCGATTCATATTCTTTCAGGTTCTTGCTCACCATGATCTTCCTGTTCTCTTTCAGGTAAAAAACGGTATAGGCGCCGTTGGCCTCCAGGTGCAGTACCGATGCTATTGGGATGAATTCAAGTCCTTCGGAAGTTGACAGGCTAATGGTATAATCCTGTTGCTGTTTAACCAGGTTTTGCAGCAGGTGCTGCAATTGTTGTTGGGGTTGTTTGTTGTTGATCTGCCGGATGGCTTTCTGAACAGCGCTCTGAAGCTCCTGCACGTCGATTGGCTTGAGCAGATAGTCCACAGCACTGATGCGTAAAGCCCTGATGGCATATTGATCGTAGGCGGTGGTGAAGATCACCTGCGCGGAAACTGAAGCACTTAGTTTCTGCAATATGTCGAAACCCGTACCGGGATGCATTTCTATATCGAGAAAAAGTATCTGCGGTTGTAACTGGTGTATGCTTTTCACTGCTTCATCAACAGTGGCGGCAGCTCCGGTAACGGTCAGTTCGGGACAGAGTTCTTCGAGGAGGTTTTGCAACAGCTCCCTGCTTCGGACCTCATCGTCGGCAATGAATGCGGTATACTTCAAGGCTATTATTTTTTCTTTTTGGGTGCAGATGAATCTCCGGTAATCAATTGTGGCGTGAGAACGCGTTTCTCGAATTGCTTTATCGGTCTTTTACTCTCGATCAGCTGAATCAACAACTCGGTGGCTGCCTGTCCGATCTCGTAAGCCGGCTGACGCACCACGGTAAGCGATGGATTTAGCAATTCTGCGATATCTGTATTGGAAAAACCAACAACGGCAATATCATCCGGAACGCAAAGCCCGCGGCGCTTCAGTGTTTTGAGCAGACCCGTTGTGAGTTTGTCGCTGGTAGTGAAGATCGCATCAGGTTTCTGTTTCAGGGTGAAGAGCCGGTTCACGGCATCTTCGATCTCCGAGAAAACCATGCCGCCGTAGAAGCAATGTTTGATATAAGTATCGCCGGGTGTAAGCCCGTTTGTGATCAAGGCTTCCTTGTAGCCAGCCAGTCTTTCACTGGTGATATTGAGGAACTCGGAATTGGCAATGGCGGCAATACGTCGGTATCCATTCTTCACCAGGTGCTCCGTAGCTTCATATGCGCCTTTGAAATTGTCCACTATCACACTGTGCGTTTTGATCTCTTCGGTGATTCGATCGAAGAATACGATAGGAAGACCGCGTTCGTGCAGTGCTTTCAAATGGCTGATATCATTGGTTTCGGTAGACACGGAGATCAGCAATCCATCTACGGAACGGGAAGATAAATACCGGAGATCGATCACTTCCCGCTCGTAGGATTCGTGGCTCTGTGAGATGATCACATTGTAGCCCTTGCTGTAGGAAATGGATTCGATACCATTGATGATCTGTGAAAAGAAATTATTGGCTACTTCGCAGACCACCACGCCGATGGAGCGGCTGCGTTTTTCTTTCAGGCTTAATGCGATGGGATTCGGCTGGTAATTGAGTTTCTCTGCACAGTCCAGCACCAGCTGTTTGGTTTCCTGGCTGATCTCATAACTATCCCTCAACGCTCTCGATACCGTTGAAGTGCTCAGGCCCAGGGCCCGGGCAATGTCTTTGATGGTTACTGCTTCAAATTTCATAAGCGGTCAATTGCGTTGGAACGCAGTTTACAGGAGTTAAATATACATCTTTTCAGTTGCGGCAGGATAGTAAGTTACAGCTTGCCTGAGATTCGCAACTGGCTGGCATCGTTGCCGGGAACGATTGCGTAAATAAAAAGATACAGGCACCGTTCAGGTATAAAAATATCTGATTAGCATTGATAAGAGAAATAACTGTATCCGCGACAATTATACAGTTAAAGATTGACTGTTTTTACGTTTGCTCAATATAAAAAAAGCCATATGAAGCACCTTTCTCTGCTGTTGCTCCTGGTTGCAGGGTTACAGACAATTTCTTTGGCGCAGACCAACCAGATCAAAGGCCGGGTCACAGACGACAGTACCGGCGCTGCGCTATCAGATGTTTCTGTAACACTCCCGGGAAATACCGGCGGCACCAAAACAAACGACAGGGGCGAGTTCACTTTGAACATTCCTGCAAACGCCCCCAGGAAATTAACACTGACCATCAGTCTTCTCGGTTATTCATCACAGACAGTGACTGCCGAAACAGGAAAGATCATCAACATTACTTTAAGCCGGACTGCCACCGCACTCGAAGATGTGGTGGTGATCGGTTACGGAACTGTGCGCAGACGCGATCTCACAGGTTCCGTCTCTTCCGTCAACTCCAAACAATTGCGCGATGTTCCTCTTTCCTCCGCTGCTGAAGCTCTCACCGGCCGGCTTGCCGGCGTTCAGGTAACCAGCACCGAAGGCACCCCGGGTGCAGATGTACTGATCCGTATCCGCGGAGGCGGCTCCATTACACAGGACAATGCACCTATTTATATCGTGGATGGGATCCAGGTAGAGAATGCGCTCTCTTTTATCTCCCCGCAGGACATTGCAAGTGTAGACGTATTGAAAGATGCGGCCACCACCGCCATTTACGGCGCCCGCGGCGCCAATGGCGTAGTGATCATCACCACCAAATCCGGTAAAGCAGGTAAAACCAATGTCACCTACAATGGTGCATTCGGATGGAGGGAGATCTCGAAAAAAATGGATGTGCTCAATCCTTATGACTTTGTAATGTGGCAATATGAAAGGAATAAACTCATCGGCGATACCAGCTTTAACCGTGTTTATGGTTCCACCTGGGATACGCTAAATGTATACAAGGACATACCCTTCATCAACTGGCAGGAAGAAGTGTTTGGCAGGAAGGCCGGTTACCAGAACCACAATGTGGCTGTCAGCGGCGGTTCACAATCCACCACTTTCAATCTCAGCCTCACCAGCAACAAAGAAGATGGTATCCTGCTGGAATCTGGCTTCGACAGGAAACTCGTGAACTTCAAGATCGATCATAAGATTTCCAACAAAGCGAAGATCGGTTTCACCACACGCTATCTCGACCAGACCATTCGCGGCGCAGGCACCACCAACAGTGGTACACGCACTACCAATCGTCTTCGTCACAGCATACAATACAGGCCCTTTGCTTCTCCCAATGTTCCATCTGTGGATGATTTCGATGAAGAACTCTACAGGACCTCCGCCAATATGACCAATCCCGTGTTGCTCACGCAGGCAGAGTACCGCAGGCAATATACCAAAGCGGTTAATCTTAGCGGTTATTTCTCCTATAATCTCATGAAGAACCTGGTATTCAGGTCAACCTGGGGTTTCGATAACAATAACCAGCGTACTGATCTTTTCTACAACAAATACACCAATACTGCACGCAATAATGCTTCATTGCCTGTTGCCAGTATCGCGCAACAGAATTCCACCACTTTCAATAATTCCAATACACTGCAGTACACTTTGCCAAAGTTTGGAGAACATGCCATCGATGTGCTGGTAGGGCAGGAGATCTATGAAACAAAAGCCAAATCGAACTCTACTGAAACCAGGTATTTCCCGGCAGATATCTCCGCAGAAAAAGCCCTCGCCAATATGGGACTGGGATCTCCTCCGTCAGGATTCCAGCAACCCCGGCCAGTGAGCAGTGAAACACCGCCCAGCCGCATCTTCTCGCTGTTCAGCAGGGTGAACTACGACTGGAACAACAGGCTGCTGGCCCAATTCACGATTCGTGCCGACAGGTCAAGCAAATTCAAGTATGATAACGGACTGCTTATCTTCCCTTCAGGCTCCATTGCCTATCGCCTTATTGAAGAAAAGATGTTCAGTGATATCGCCTGGCTTTCAGATGCCAAGGTCCGTGGCGGCTTTGGCGTAGCCGGCAACAACCGTATTGGCGACCTGTTGTACATGCAGCTCTACGGCGTTACCGGTGAGTATGCGCTGAACCATACCATCCTCCCTGGCTTTGAGCCTCCTGCACTCGCCAATGAAAACCTGAAATGGGAGAAGACCGTTTCCCGGAGCATCGGCCTCGATCTCGGGTTCCTCAGCAACAGGATCCAGTTCTCGGTTGATTATTATCACAACAAAGGGAATGATCTGTTGCTCTCTGTAGCTATTCCTCCAACAAACGGTTATACATCACAGTTACAAAATATCGGCGCTACCTCCAACAGGGGATGGGAGTTTCAATTGAATGCCATTCCTGTGCAGCGTAAAGACTTTACCTGGAACTCCAATTTCAATATCTCATTCAACAGGAACCGCGTAGAGAACCTGGGCGGTATTGATCAGCAAACACGAAGTGCCGGCTGGCAGGGATCTGATGGCGCCGATGATTTCCTTGTGAAAGTAGGTCAGCCTGTTGGCCTCATGTACGGTTTTGTTACTGAGGGCATGTTCCAGATTTCAGATTTCGATTACAATGCCGGCACCGGCGTATACACGCTGAAGGCAGGCATCGCCAATCCCAATGCCATCACCGGTACTGTAAGACCAGGCACCATGAAGATCCGGGACATCAATGGGGACGGCAGGATCACCAGTGATTCAGACCGCGTTGTGATCGGTAATGCCAATCCCAGGTTCACTGGCGGATGGAACAACCAGTTCCAGTACAAGAACTGGGACCTCAGCGTGTTTGTGAACTTTGTGGTAGGTAATGATGTATACAATGCCAATAAGATCGAGTGGTCAGACGGCAGCTTCCCTCATTCCAACCTGCTTTCCGTAATGAAAGGCCGCTGGAGGAATATCGATGATAACGGCAACCTGGTGACCGATCCAACGGAACTTGCCAAACTCAATCCCAATCCGAAGATCTGGACGCCTACCAATGCCAACAGGTATTTCGCTACCAGCTATGCAATAGAAGATGGTTCATTCCTCCGGTTGAATAATATCACGCTTGGTTACACCATCCCGAAAAAGATCAGCACCAAAGCGAAGATCTCCAATTTTCGTGTGTACGCCACCGTGAACAATTTATACAACTGGACCAACTACAGCGGATATGATCCCGAAGTAACGGCCAGAAGGAATAATCCTTTGACCCCTGGTGTTGATTTTGCGGCTTACCCACGTTCCACCACCTGGGTATTCGGATTGAACCTTACATTTTAATCATTACAAAAAAGCTTTTGATATGAAAACCCGATTTTATCATGTACAACTGCTGGGCCTGCTGATGGCCGTTGCTGCATTTGCCGGCAGTTGCCGGAAATACATGGAAGTAAAAGCGGCTTCGGAATACGATCTCTCGCAGGCCTTCTCCGATGTATCCAACGCCACTACCGCAATCATCGGTGTGTACGATGAGCTGATGGGGGATAATGGATATGGCATCCGTCTCAATCTGTACTATCCATACGATTCAGATGATATGATGACCACCGGTGGCCTGGACAACGGCCGCCGTGGTGTCGGCAGGTACCAGTTGCTTTTCTCCAACAACGAGATCCGTAACCCTTTCAACCAGTTGTACAGTGGCCTTGAAAAAGCCAATCTCTGTATCGAGCAGATTCCTCTTATGGGACAATATGAGAATGGAACTGAAATAGAAAAAAGAGACCTGAGAAGATTGTATGGCGAAGCGCTGACGCTCCGAGCACAATATTTGTTTGAGCTGATCAGGAACTGGGGAGATGTGCCTGCACCGATGGAGCCGGCCTACAAAAGGACGAATCTGTATATTCCCCGTTCCAACCGGGATAGTACATACGATAAGCTGATCGCAGACCTGGGCGTTGCAGCAGAACTGGTACCCTGGAGAACAGAAGTGGCTGTGAGGAATGAAAGGATCACAAAAGGCGCTGTAAAAGCGCTCCGGGCAAAGCTGGCACTCTTCCGTGGCGGATATTCTCTCCGCAATGATACCAGAACGATGGAACGCAGACCGGATTATCTCAAATTTTACGGGATCGCAAGAGATGAATGTGCAGATCTTATGGCGAGAAGAGACCAGCATACCCTCAATCCTAATTTCACCAGCATCTGGAAAACGCTGAGCGCTTTCCAATACGATCCGCAGGGAGAGATCATCTTCGAAGCCGGTGCGGGAGGAGGTAATAATAATTCAGATAGTCGCATGGCCAACTATGATGGTGTGCGTACGGATGGGGCTTCCCGTTATGGTCCCGGTGGTGGAGGTATTGCTGCATTGCCTATTTATTTTTATGCTTTCGATTCTGTGGATACAAGGATTGAATCCACTTTCGGCCTCTACCAGGTGCAGGGTACCAATGTGAAAAGGCCGCAGGCCCTTACTGCCGTTACCAATGGGAAATATAGAAGGGACTGGAGAAACCCGCTACTGCCCGGACAAGCCCTCAATGTAGGTTATAACTGGAGTTTCATTCGCTTTTCCGATGTATTGCTCATGTATGCGGAAGCTGTGAACGAGATCAATGGAGCGCCCACTGCTGAAGCGATCGCTGCATTTGAAGAAGTGCGCAAGCGCGCTTACAGGGGTAACGAAGACAAGATCGGGACCACACCTGCAGATAAGGCCGGTTTCTTCAATGCCATTGTGAATGAGCGCTGGCTGGAATTCGGTGGTGAAGGGATCCGCAAATATGATCTCATCCGCTGGAACCTGCTGGATAAAAGAATGAACCCGGTATACGGAGAGATCCGCCAGGAACTCCGCGACCTTAGGGATGCAACAGGGAAATATGCTGATATTCCCCTGCGGCTGTATTATAAGAACAATGGAGAAGAATATGAGATCTATGGTTCCCTGTACAAGCCCAATGAAGCCACAGCGCCAACCGGGTATAGCAATGTGAACTGGAGGCAAGACCTTGTAAGGACCAACAACACGTTGAACGTGGGAACCGGTAGTGTACATTATATCGATGGCATCGCCTATTTCTTCACACCCAACAAAAGTGAATTGTTCCCATTTGATCAGGCCACTATGGATTCTTACCAGGGAAGGCTGGCCCAGAATCCAGGCTATTGATAACTTTCATGAACAAACGAAAATGATGATGTACCGTGTGAAATATATTCTCTTCCTCTTCCTGAGCTGTGCTGTTGTAACGGGCTGCATGGCCCGGCAAACGGCGGAGCAAAATATATCTTCCGGTGTTCCGGCCTTTCCCGGCGCAGAAGGCTTCGGGAAATTCACTACCGGGGGAAGAGGAGGACGCGTGTTACTGGTCACCAATCTCAATGATGCCGGTCCCGGGTCCCTGCGTGAAGCCATCAACGCAAAATTCCCGCGCATCATTGTATTCACCGTATCGGGGACCATCGCACTGGAATCACCACTTAAAATCAAATATGGAAATATTACCATCGCCGGGCAATCAGCGCCCGGTGATGGTATTTGTATCCGGAACTATGTTTGCAGCATCAATGCCGATAACGTGATAGTACGTTACCTGCGTTTCCGGCTGGGTGATGAACGAAAACAGGCCGATGACGCCTTCAATGGCACAGGCCACAAGGATATCATCGTGGACCATTGCTCCATGAGCTGGGCCGTGGATGAGAACGCATCTTTCTACAATAACGAGAACTTCACCATGCAATGGTGCATCATTGCCGAAAGCCTGCACCATAGCGTGCATTTCAAGGGAGCGCATGGATATGGCGGCATCTGGGGCGGCAAGGGCGCCAGCTTCCACCACAATCTCCTGGCACATAATACCAGCCGTAACCCGCGCTTCAACGGCGCGCGTTTTCTGAATGTAGAGAAACCTGAACAAGTGGACTTCAGGAATAATGTAATTGTGAACTGGTCTTTCAACAGCAGTTATGGTGGCGAAGGCGGCAATCACAATATGGTCAGCAATTATTATGAGGCCGGTCCGGCTACACGCAAATCGGTAGCCAACCGCATACTCAATCCCGCTGATACACCCAGCGGTAAATTCTATGTAGCAGGTAATTTTGTAAAAGGCTTTCCCGCTGTTACGGCTGATAACTGGGCAGGAGGCGTGCAGGGGCCACACTGGCAGGATGCGCGCAGCGGTCAGCCCATTCCTTTTGTGAGCATTACGGAACAATCGGCTGAACGTGCAAGAGAACTGGTGTTGGCAAAAGCAGGAGCCAGCTTCAAACGCGATGCCGTGGATACCCGCATCATCGATGGGATAAAAAATGGAAAAATGAATGATGGACCGGAAAAGAATGGTATCATCAATTCTCAGACGGAAGTAGGCGGATGGCCGGAGCTGCAATCACTGCCCGCGCAGGAAGACAAAGACCAGGATGGCATCCCCGATGAGTGGGAAAAGAAAAACGGACTGGACCCATCCAATGCCGCAGAAGCTTCCTCTTTCAAACTGAGCAAACAATACACCAATATTGAGGTCTATCTCAATAGCCTTGTAGACGAAAAATAAATGAGATGATGAAACTATTGCTACCCTGTTGCCTGTTGCTGATGGCATTCAGCCTGCAACAAAAAAAGAAACTCACTGTTTTCCTGGCTGGTGATTCCACCATGTCAGTGAAAGAATCGAAAGTGTTCCCGGAGAACGGATGGGGAATGCCTTTTGTCCATTTTTTCGATAGTACAGTTGCTGTAGACAATCGTGCAAAAAACGGGAGAAGCACTAAAACATTTATCTCTGAAGGTCACTGGCAGCGTTTGATCGATAATGTGAAGGCAGGTGATTATGTATTGGTCCAGTTCGGTCACAACGATGAAGCAAAGGAAAAAGTAGAAAGATATACAACGCCTGATGAGTACCGCGCCAATCTTATACGCTTCATCAGTGAGGCCAGGTCAAAAGGGGCAATACCTGTGCTCATCTCCCCCGTATCCCGCCGCAGGTTCGATGCAGCAGGAAATGCCATTCAAACCCATGAGGCTTACTCACCACTGGTGAAAGAAATTGCGGATGCCCGGAAAGTGAGTTTCATCGATCTGGATACCAGGAGCCGCGCGCTTTACCAGCAGTTCGGAAAGGAAAATTCAAAATGGCTCTTCCTGCAACTGGCTCCGGGTGAGCATCCCAACTATCCCAATGGGAGGAATGATAATACGCATTTCAACGAACTTGGCGCCAGGCTGGTGGCACAGCTGGTGCTGGCCGATCTGAGAACGCTGGAACCTGAACTGGCATCCAGGATCGTAGTGTCACAAATCAAATAATATGAATCTATTTGTAAGCGCCATACTACTGCTATTGATGCATCCGGTACATGCACAGCAAAACCAGGCCGGGAAGAAATATGATTTTGTAGTAGCGAAGGATGGCTCCGGCAATTTCAAAACCATCCAGGAAGCCATCAATGCGGTACCTGATATGCGCCGCAAAGAAACCGTGATCTTCATCAGGAATGGTGTGTATAAAGAAAAACTGGTACTGGCGGAAAGCAAGAGCCTGGTGCATTTTATCGGAGAGAGCAAAGACAGCACCATCCTTACCTACGATGATTTTGCCAGCAAGAAAAATGTATTCGGCGAAGAGATCGGTACTTCCGGCTCTTCCAGTTTTTATATCTACGGAAAAGATTTCACAGCAGAGAATATCACCTTTGAAAATTCTTCCGGACCGGTAGGGCAGGCAGTAGCAGTTCTGGTTGCGGGCGACAGGGCGATGTTTAAAAATTGCCGCTTCCTCGGCTTCCAGGATACGCTCTACACTTATGGCTATGAGAGCCGACAATATTATGAGAACTGCTATATCGAAGGAACGGTGGATTTTATCTTCGGTGCATCCACTGCCGTGTTCGTCAATTGTACTATCTTCTGTAAGAAAGGGGGGTATATAACTGCAGCTTCCACCCCGGAGAACAAGAAATTCGGATACGTATTCTTTCAGTGCAATATCACTGGTGATGCTCCGGCAAATTCTTACTACCTCGGCAGGCCCTGGAGGCCATTCGCCAAAACTGCTTTCATCAGTTGCCGGCTGGGCACCATGGTCCGACCGGAGGGTTGGCATAACTGGGGCAAGCCCGATGCGGAGCGCACCACAGTTTACGCTGAATTCAATAATAATGGCCCCGGCGCCAATAACAGCAAACGCGTAGGCTGGAGCCATCAACTCACAGAAGACGAAGCTTCATTATACACCCTTGAAAATATTTTAGGCGATTGGAAACTGCCATGAAACATACCATACTACAGCAGGCGCTTGCGCTGATGATGCTGGCCTGTCCATTTGCATTGCCGGCTCAACAGAAGCCGGCATCTTCCGTATCACAGGTTTGGGTAGCCGATAATGGTGATGGTACTTATAAGAATCCTGTTCTGCATGCTGACTATTCTGATCCCGATGCCGTAAGGGTAGGGGAGGATTTCTACATGACGGCCAGCAGTTTCAATGCGGCGCCTGGATTGCCGGTCCTGCATTCACGCGATCTTGTGAACTGGAAGCTGATCGCTTATGCATTACCGAAACAAATCCCGCCGGAGGTATTCAGCAAGCCACAACATGGTAACGGCGTATGGGCGCCATCCATCCGCTTCCACAATGGCGAGTTTTACATTTATTATCCCGATCCTGATTTCGGGGTCTATCTCATTAAAGCAAAACATCCTGCCGGTCCATGGACGGAGCCTGTGTTGGTAGAAGGTGGCAGGGGATTGATCGATCCCTGCCCTTTGTGGGATGATAACGGTGATGTATACCTGGTGCATGCATATGCCGGCAGCCGGGCAGGCATCAAGAGCATCATAGTGGTGAAGAAGTTGAATGCCGCCGGCACTAAAGTGCTGGACGCGGGAAGACTGGTGTATGATGGCCATGATACGGATCCTACTATCGAAGGACCGAAGTTCTACAAACGCAATGGCTACTATTATATTTTCGCGCCGGCAGGTGGCGTGTCTACAGGCTGGCAACTGGTGCTACGTTCAAAAAATATTTATGGTCCCTACGAAAGGAAAGTGGTAATGGACCAGGGCAGTTCTCCCATCAATGGCCCGCACCAGGGCGCCTGGGTGAATACACCAACAGGGCAAGACTGGTTCCTGCATTTCCAGGACAAAGATGCTTATGGCCGTATCGTGCACCTGCAACCGATGCGTTGGGTGAACAACTGGCCGGTGATCGGCATGGATAAAGACGGAGATGGAAAAGGAGAACCGGTTTTAATTCATAAAAAACCTTCAGGGAAGTCTCCTTATGGCACCATCACGCCACCTGACTCCGATGAATTCAATGATACATCGTTGGGGTTGCAGTGGCAATGGCAGGCAAACCCCGCTGCTACCTGGAGTTTTTCCGATGCGATCAAAGGCGGACTGCGCCTTTATTCTGTGCAGCAACCCGATGATGCAAAGAATCTCTGGGACCTGCCCAATCTCCTGTTACAGAAATTCCCGGCGGAAGAATTCACTGCCACCACCAAACTCAGCTTCCATCCTTCGCCCAAAAAACTACAGGAAAAAACAGGACTGGTAGTATTGGGTTTGGATTATGCCGCTCTGGAATTGCAGGCCCGTGAAGATGGTCAATACCTCGTGTATACTGTTTGCGAAAATGCAGAGAAGAAAACAGGACCGAAAAACAGGGAACTCACAAAGATCGGTTCCAAAGATCTTTATCTCCGCGTAATGGTTACCAAAGGCGGTATCTGCCGGTTCAGTTACAGCACAGATGGAAATCAATTCACATTGATAGAAAGCATTTTTACAGCCAAACCCGGCAAATGGGTGGGAGCGAAACTGGGATTATTCTGTTCCAGGACTTTTACTACTAACGATGCAGGACATGCGCTGATCGACTGGTTCCGCATTCATAAAAACATTGATCTCAAATAAAGGAATAATGAAAAAAAGATTTGTTTCGATATGGGTTTTGCTGATGGCTGGCGCCGGTGTGTTGCAGGCGCAACAGTTACCGGTGATCAGGGAAACATCCTTTAAGAAAGACACTGTGCTGATAACGGCATTCGGCGCCAAATCAGACGGATCAACACTTTGTACTAAGGCCATCAACAATGCTATCGATGCTGTTGCGGCAAAAGGCGGCGGTGTGGTAGTGGTCCCCGCGGGATTATGGATCTCCGGGCCGGTTACACTGAAAAGCAATGTGAACCTGCATTTGCAATACAATGCATTATTGCAGTTTACTACAGACTTTAGCCAGTACCCGCTGGTGGAAGGCAATTGGGAAGGGCTGCCACAGATGCGAAATCAAAGCCCCATATCGGCAACCGGACAGGAGAATATCGCGCTTACCGGGAATGGTATCATCGACGGCGGCGGCGATGCCTGGAGAATGGTGAAGCGGGATAAGCTCACCGGGAGCCAGTGGAAATCCCTCCTTGCTTCCGGTGGTATGCTTAGTGAAGACAAACGTACCTGGTATCCCAGCATCAGCTCCTATAAAGGTTCCCTGCTGAAGAATCCCGGCGCAATCGAACCCGGAAAGGATGCTGCATTCTACAATAATGTAAAAGATTTCCTTCGTCCTAATTTACTGGTGCTGACCAATTGTAAACGCATCCTGCTGGAAGGATTGATCATCCAGAACTCGCCCGCCTGGTGTTTGCATCCCCTGATGAGTGAAGACATTGTTGTGCGTAATATCACAGTGCGAAATCCCTGGTATGCACAGAATGGTGATGGTATTGATGTGGAAAGCTGTAAAAATGTACTGATCGAAAACTCGGTATTTGATGTGGGCGACGATGCCCTCTGCATGAAAAGCGGAAGGGACGAAGCCGGAAGAAAAAGAGGAATACCCACACAGGATTTGATCATCAGGAACTGCGTGGTCTATCACGCGCACGGCGGATTTGTGGTAGGCAGTGAAATGAGCGGCGGCGTAAGGAATATCCATGTCAGCAACTGCACTTTCATTGGAACGGATATCGGCCTGCGTTTCAAATCTGCGCGTGGTCGTGGTGGATTGGTAGAGAATATCTTCATCGATCAGATCGCCATGCGAGATATCGTTGGTGAAGCTATTCTCTTCGATATGTATTATATGGCAAAGGACCCTGTTCCTCTTTCCGGTGAGAAAAGGGAAACCCCGCGCGCCCAACTGTTACCTGTAAGCGAAGGAACCCCTGAGTTCCGAAATATCAGCATCAGTAATGTGGTGGTGAATGGCGCGCCTAAAGCCGTTTTCCTGCGCGGGCTTCCTGAAATGCCGGTGAAGAATATAACATTAAGGAATATGCGCTTTGTAACGGGTTCTTACCTTGAAGCGGTAGACACCAGTGGTATAAAATTGGAAAATATTCAGTGGCAGTCTTCCCGCGCCAGCGCCAATACCTGGGGAGAGAAGCTGAGCCAGACCGTAATGCACATCTGGCCTGATTCCTTTGCGCTCGAAGGGGATAAGACCGCCAAGTGGCGATACGACCTGGGCGTGATCCTGAAAGGAATGGAAGCTGTTTGGAAACAGAACCAGCAACAAGAGTACTTCAATTATATCAAAAAGATGATGGACTTCTATATCGACCAGAGTGGAAAGATAAAGGGATATAAGAAAGATGAGTTCAATATAGATCATGTGAACAATGGAAAGAATATCCTTTTCCTGTATGAAGAAACTGGAAATCAGAAATACAGGAAAGCGGCAGACCTGCTGAGAGACCAGCTTCGTCACCATCCCCGCACCAAATCCGGCGGCTTCTGGCATAAGCAGGTCTATCCCTGGCAGATGTGGCTGGATGGGCTTTACATGGGTCAGCCTTTCTACGCGCAATACGCAAAACTCTTCAATGAGCCCGAAGCCTTCAATGATATCACCCGCCAGTTTGTACTGATGGAACACAATGCACGCGATAAAAAGACCGGCCTGCTCTATCATGGCTGGGACGAATCACGTGAACAACGCTGGGCAAACAAGAAAACTGGGCAATCGCCCAATTTCTGGGGCCGCGCACTCGGCTGGTATGGCATGGCAATGGTGGATGCGCTGGATTATTTTCCCGCCAATCATCCCGGCAGGGATTCCATCATCGGTATTTTGAACCGTTATGCCAAAGCAATTGTTAAATACCAGGACGCCGGTTCCGGGACCTGGTGGGATGTGGTAGACAAGAAGAATGCTCCCGGTAATTACCACGAATCTTCCGCCAGCAGCATGATCGTTTACACGCTGGCCAAAGGCGTAAGGATGAATTACCTGCCTGCTTCCTGCAGCAAGGCCGTTCAGAAAGGCTTTGAAGGTATTATCAATGAATTCATAGAAAAAGATACAAACGGAGGATTCAACCTGAAAGGAACTGTAGCGGTATCCGGACTGGGCGGCAATCCTTATCGTGATGGCAGTTACGAATATTATGTCAAAGAACCGGTAATCACCAATGATCCCAAAGGAATGGGAGCATTCATCAAATGTGCGGCAGAAATGGAATTGATGCGGCAGACAGGAGGGAGACCATGACAGTTAAAAGGACCATACCATTTTCGCTGAACAAAAGGAACCTCAAAAAGATAAAAACAAAAGCAGTGTCTGTTCCTCCTGCCGCGATATTCGAATTGCCGGAAAGGGTGCTGCAGTTTGGTTCTGGTGCGCTCCTGTGTGGACTACCTGCCTGGTGCATCGATAAAGCCAACAGGAAGGGTATCTTCAACGGACGCATCGTTGCCGTTACTTCAGGTGATGAAACGGATCAACTGATGGCGCAGGATGGTCTGTACACTATTTGCGAAAGAGCTGTTGCAAAAACTGGAACAACTGCCAGCTTCGTCATCAATGCTGCTATCAGTCGTGCTTTGAATGAAAGCCTGCACTGGGACCTGATCCTGAGATGTGCTGCCAATCCTGGAATGCAGGTAGTAGTGGCACAGACCAATGCTGCAGACCTGGTTCTGAAAAAAGATAATGTACACTGGCAGCCACCAAAATCCTTCCCCGGGAAACTGCTGGCATTTATGTATCACCGGTTCAAACATTTCAATGGCGCAGCCGGCAGCGGTCTGGTGATCATTCATTCCACAGGCGCGGAACAAGCGAAAGGACTTGATGCCATTGTGCTGGAGCTGGCGCACCAGAACGGGCTGGAAACTGCTTTTCTCGACTGGCTGGAAGCATCCAACCATTTTTGTAATTCAGTGGCAGACCGCATGGTGCTGAGTTCCGTCAGTCCACAACAACAGCAGGAACTGGAAAAGATCACCGGATATAAAGATGAGTTACTGGTGATCACGGAATCTTACCGGAACTGGTGCATCGAAACCAATAACAAGAGCGTTCAGAAAATATTATCATTCAGTAAGGCCGATCCGGGAGTGGTGCTGTCCACCCAACTCTCATCATTCGGCAAAATGAAACCAATCAGGGGATAAATGGAATTACCATGAAGCAGAAAGTATTGAAAGTGCATCCGAAGGACAATGTGCTGGTAGCCCTGCAGGACCTTAAAAAGGGCGAGAAGATTTTATATAACGGTGTTGAATATACGTTAATGGATGATGTGGCCGCCAAACATAAATTTATTACTGCTGACTTAAACAAAGGTGCGGCTGTAATCATGTATGGCGTATTGGTAGGTAAGAGCACTGAGCCGCTTGCCGCAGGCTCCCGCATCACCACCTCCAATCTCAAACATGCATCAGCAGCCTATGCGCTGTCTGAAACCAGGAAAGAAGTGCACTCGAAAACGGAAATCGGTCCATCCTGGAAAGACAGGACTTTCATGGGCTACCACCGGAGCGATGGCAGTGTGGGCACCGGCAACTACTGGCTGGTAGTGCCGTTGGTGTTTTGCGAAAACAGGAATGTGGAAGTACTGAAAGATGCATTGCTGGAAGAACTGGGATATGCGCATCCGCCAAAATACCGTGCATTCACCAAACAACTGGTGGCTGCCATGGAGAACGGCGTGGATGTGGAAACCATCAGTCTGAATGAACCTGCGCAGGCAATTGCAAAAAGTCCTGTTTTCAAGAATGTAGACGGTATTAAGTTCCTTTCACATACAGGTGGCTGTGGCGGCATCCGGCAGGATGCGCAAACTTTATGCGGACTGCTGGCGGGTTATATCACTCATCCCAATGTAGCGGGGGCTACAGTGCTCAGTCTCGGTTGTCAGAATGCACAGGTGGCGATGCTTAAGGAAGAGATCGAAAAGAGATCACCTTCATTTGATAAGCCGCTTTATATTTTCGAGCAGCAGGCGGTGGGTAAGGAAACAGACCTGATCGAACTTGCGATGAAACGCACATTTGAAGGGCTGATCATCGCCAATCAGCAAACCCGCAAACCTGCCCCCATCAGCAAACTGGTGGTCGGACTGGAATGTGGTGGTTCGGATGGTTTCTCCGGCATCTCCGCCAACCCTGCGATCGGCCATGCCTCCGATCTGTTGGTCAGTGCCGGTGGTTCTGTGATCCTCTCCGAGTTCCCTGAGCTTTGTGGCGTAGAGCAGGAGATCAGTGATCGTTGTTCCGATGTGCGCGATGCAGAACGTTTTATCCAGCTGATGCGCGCATACGGAGCCAGCGCTGTAGCGGCGGGTTCAGGTTTCGATATGAACCCATCGCCCGGAAATATCAGGGATGGCCTGATCACCGATGCCATGAAATCAGCAGGTGCAGCAAAAAAAGGTGGTACATCTGCGGTAGCTGCCGTGCTGGATTATCCTGAAGTAGTGCGCAAGGCAGGACTCAATTTACTTTGTACACCAGGCAATGATGTAGAGAGCACCACTGCTGAAGTGGGCGCCGGCGCAACTGTTGTGCTTTTCACTACCGGATTGGGAACGCCTACCGGTAATCCGATTGCACCGGTGGTGAAGATATCGAGCAATACAGCTTTGTACAACAGGATGCCGGATATTATCGATATCAATGCCGGTACTATCATTGACGGCAATGAAACCATCGGGCAATGTGGCGAGCGCATACTCGAGTACGTAATAGCAGTAGCCAGTGGCGAAAAAGTAGTGAATGCCGTAAGATTGAGCCAGGATGATTTCATCCCATGGAAGAGAGGGATCAGCTTATAAAGCCTGTGCCTTTGCTTCCCGCCACAGGTTTATTTTTTTACGGGATAAAACGTCCAGTTGAATGTTTCATCGCCCGGAATTCCATCTGAATCATAGTATTCAGTAGCTTTCAGTACATCTTTGGTCAGATCGCGAACCGTGACGGTACCTAAATCTTGCGGATTGTCAAGAGGAAAATAATGGAATTTAGTCTCGTCGTTATCATACCATTTCCAACCCTGCACCAATGCTTCCTGTAATTCGTTATCCTTGTAAAGTTTTACAAGATAAGTACCATTATTGCTAATGCGGATGGTTAAGTAATCAGTATAATCGTCATAAGCATCTTCATAATCTTCTTCCCTGGCGAGATACCATTCCCTGCAAAACAGGGTGGTTCGGGCAGATTCAGTAATTGAAGCGACCTTTGTGCCAATGATATTCACTGTTTTTTGAAGTTCATCAGCATGCAGCCTGCCTTCAAGTTTTCCATCCACGATCTTGATGCCACCCAGTGAGCCTAATGGCGTAAGCAGGATGGAATCACCCGAAACGGCTTTGAATTTTCCTTCCAGCAAAAGACTTCCATTATTAGATATGATGAATGAACTATCACTATAGAATTCCATGAAAGTGAGAATGGGTGTACCGGGGCCGGGATCTACATCATCGGTTTGAACGTTGTTATTAAGACTGCCTTTCAAAACTTTGACGAAACAATTGACGGTAACAGGTTGCGTTACTACATTTTTCGATAATAAGGATTCGATCGCAGCAGGATCAAGCTCCCATTTGGCAGCAATGCTGGCCTGAAGTTCTGCTGCTTGCTCCTGGTCAGACGGCCCATTGTTGTCGTCTTTGGAACAGGAGAAGAGGAAGGCGAAGGACGCCAGCAGAAGTACGTGAATTTGTTTCATTTGGTAAGGGTTTATTCGTGCTAAATAAAAATCAGGCGCAAAATAAAAAAGACTGCGGGAATTTGAAAGTAGTAGAGGTACAATATTGCAGGGGCCTTTTCGTTGCGCGTTTTGACAAGATAAGCTGAACTGGCATGGCGCCATTCCCAGCCTTCGGGAGGCTCAAATAATTACGGATAGTGAAGTTTCCCAATTGCGAAAACTGTTTTTCCCTGATTTGCAAACCGGATTGACGGTTTGTTGGCATCTTTAAAAAAAGAACAGCATGTGCAATTTCAGGATGTGGTACAAAACCGATGATGAAGTGTATGTTATGCAATGTGTGCAGTGTAATACTTACCAGGTTAGAATGCGCAATGCAGCATTCATGTTCGATACTTTTACTTTTACATTATTCTGTGAAGTGGTGGCCGGCCTCTATTTCAAGTCTGCAGCATTGAAACCTGGTGAGCCGGTCAAAGTGCCTGCTTTTAACCAGGGTATGGACCTGCTGCTGGAAAGGCCCGCCCTGCGCGAACTTCATTACCTGCTGGATGGTGCGGATACGGAGATGAAAGCTGCACAAATGGCCAGCTTCTTTTATTATTGATTTGCTGCGGTCAATCCTTATTTTTACCGGATGAAAATCCATACGCTCATCCTGTCAGTTGCCGTACTTTTACAAGTATCTATGCAAGCGCAAACAGGTAACAGGAATTTATTCAGTAAGGAAGTAGCTGCAAAACTGGCTTCATTGCCTTTACATTGCATCAACAATGAATGGCCCAATAAGACCAGTCATACTTCCGACTCTGCTACTGACCACGTGCTGCTTCCCCATCAGCTGCATCCGGTTTTCTACGGATGTTTCGACTGGCATTCTTCCGTGCATGGCCACTGGATGCTGGTGAAATTGCTGAAAACATTTCCGGATATGCCAGACCGTGATAAGATCATCGCTATCCTCAGCAACAGTTTCCAGCTTGAAAAAATGAAAGAAGAAGCTGCTTATTTCTCAAAATACAAAGTGTCGTCTTCCTGGGAACGTACTTACGGATGGGCGTGGCTGCTGAAGCTGGATGAAGAACTCTTCACCTGGAAGGATCCCCTCGGCAAACAATGGTATACCAGCCTGCAACCACTTACGCAAACCATCAAAGAACTCTGGACGAAATATCTTCCCAAACAAACTTATCCCAACCGTACAGGAGTGCATCCCAATACGGCATTCGGACTGGTGTTTGCGCTCGACTGGGCCAATGCGCTCAATCAGCCTGAGTTTGCAGCGCTGATCAAACAACGTAGCAAAGATTATTATCTCGGCAACAAACATACACCCGCTTATATGGAACCAGATGGTACAGATTTTCTGTCGCCCAGCCTGGAGATCGCAGACCTGATGCGCAGGGTATTGCCAAAAGAAGAATTCCTGAAATGGTTCAACAGTTTCTATACAAAGGATGGCATCGATAATATCACCAAAATGCCGCAGGTGAGCGACCGTACGGATTACCAGATCGTGCACCTTGACGGGCTCAGCCTGAGCCGTGCCTGGTGTATGAAGGGAATCGCCAAAGATTTGCCCGCCAGCCACCCTTACAAAAAGCTCTTCAATGCAACCGCAGAAGAATTCCTGCATCATACTTTGCCGCATGTAACTTCCGGCAATTATGGCGGAGACCACTGGCTGGCATCTTTTGCTGTTTATGCCATTTTTGAGGACAGATAGAAAAATGGAAATATGAATAGAAGAAAATTAATGCCTGCGTTTCTTTTTATCCTTATTCTTGTAAGCTTTTCCTGTAAAAAGAACAGCAATGATTCTCCTGAATGGTTACTGGAAAATAATTCCTGGCAACCCGCATTAGCCGACGAACATACCAGGCCAGGAACTTATGGTGAATTTATTTTATTCAGTCCCTGGCTGGAATGCGATTTGGATGATCAGTTGACATTCAAGGATGGAAAATTCTTTGTGGATCTTAATGCCACTTGTGATATTGATAAAAGTATTTTTACCAAATACAACAACGCTAAGTATTTCTATGATCCACTTAAGAAACAATTGATAATTGGCGATGGAAATGATGGCTTGTCATTTACAGTATTTGAAGTTTCAGAAAAGCGGCTGGTAATAGGACGTCCTATTGCAGCAGTGCCGGCACTGGGAGGTGTGATACCATACAATTATCTGGGATATCTATTCTTAAAGAAATAAAGTTTATTCTCTTTGGCCCAGCCAGATGCCCAATCCAATTTCAAAGGGAACGGTCAGCCGCCCATGGTTTTCTTTTCCCATACCTCCATCAGATAGTGGATACGTAGATGTTGCCCAACGGTAACCGAGCCCTGCGTAGAAGTTCATGTTCAGTCTGCCCTGCATATTGCGCTGCATGCCCCAGATACCGGCAACATGGTACACCGGTCTCCGTGAACCTTCTTCAAAATAGCTGCTACTCATTCGCATTTTGGAGAAAACAGTACCGCCGGAAAGAGCAAAGAAATTGGCGCTGTTCTTTTCCGTGCGCCTGTTGCGTTGTTCCCTTTTCTCGAAATTGTAATAGAACCGGTATTGCAGGTTGATGGCCGGATCGAAATAGAAGCTGGACTCAGTGCCCGTTTCAGTGCTGGCGAAAAAAGATGCGGCAATATTCATGAATGCAGTTGCATACAATGTTTGATACTGCCCGGTCTTTAGTTCATAGCTGAAGCCCGGTGTAAAAAATGTGACTGCCGCCACATTTTCAGTGGAAGCCTCTTGAGCAGTTGCTGCCAGAGGGAACTGGCTCATCGCCAATATGGCGATCAGGGTGAAGGGGAATAAGGGTTGCATGGTACCAAATATAATATCTCTAACCCTGTACCGCACAGCTTTACTACGAACTGCAGATTTATTATCCTGAAGCGCCTTATTCTGATATAGGATTTTCTTTATACATTTAGCCCCCGTTCCCAAAAACCGGCATGACCGCCAACCTTTATGATACCACCCGTTGGGCTGCTTTCTGCGAAGGAGACCACGCTGCTTTTCTTGCTTTGTATAAAGAGCATTATAACCTCCTGTACATATGGGCGCATCGCTGGGTACAGCAAGACACTGAATGGATCTTGGAAAAGTATCCCGCCGGCAATGAAGTTGTGCCTCTGCTGGATGAGCTGAAACATCTTCGTTCGGATGCAGGTCTCAGCAATGCAGCCATCATTCAGGCGGCCACGGTGAACAGTGCCAGGGTAACGGGATTGCATGACCGCGGCCTGGTATGCGGGCAGACCTGCTTATTTTGAATAGTGATCCTTTGCTGGATATATCCGTTCTCTTTTCGCCTCAGACTGTGATCCGCAAAGGCAATCTGCTTTCTTTCAATTAACGGAGTGCGGCAGTTGCCTGTCTCCCGGCGAGTGTTGTGAGCGATTAAACTTCGGTTGCGTCGTAAACGATCACTTTGCTCCAGAGATGTCCATAATTTTTGATGAAAGCCTGATGAACAGGATGCACCTGGTAAGCAGCCTGTGCTGCCAGGTCTTTGAAGAAGATCAGTTCTGATACATCCCAGCTATTGTCAACCACATCACGTTTTTCTGTAGAGGCAACTATGCCAACATGGAGTTCGCCAACAGTATCGATGGCCTTCAGTGTTTTTATGCCTTCTGTCAGTTTTTTCCTGTCGGCTTCATTACCTGAATTTTTCAGCCAGAAGAAAACATGATGCGCTACGGGATGTTGTTTTCCAGCTACCGGGAATGGGCCGGCGGCAGTAACAGAGCCTGCACAGAGTGCAGCTGTGGTAGTAAGAAAGGTTCTGCGGGTAGTTTCGCTCATACAGTTCAGGTTGATGTATCAAAATACTACAAATTTCCTGCAGTTCAGCTATTCACTTTTCCATTTATCCATTCCTGCAACAAAAAAAAGCTCCGGCAACGGAGCTTTTTTTGCAAGAACATTCAGTGATTACCAGCGTTCCGCTTCGTCTTCTGAATTACCGAAGCGGTTCTTCAGTTTGAAGGAAGAAGGGGCCTGGTTCAATTCCGTATTGGCTGCAGGCTTGTTGCTGTAGTCGTATTTCGGTTTAGGCTGCTGGGCCTGTTGCTGCTGTTTTGGACGCTCACCAGATTTCTGATGGGCAGGCTGAGGCCTGTTGCCCTGTTGCTGAACAGCTGGTTTTTGTTGCTGTTGCATCACAGGTTGCGCCTTCTGTACCACTATTTTCTGTTGTGCATTGCCGTTAGTGGCCTGTGTAATAACCGGTCTTTGCGGTTGTGGTTGCTGACCCTGGTTCTGTTGCTGTTTCACCTGTGGCTGTTGTTGACGGCCGTTATTGGTGTTACGTGTTTCACCCTGCACCTGCCTGGATTTGTTCCGGTTTCTATTATTCCTGCTTTGCTGATTGTGGTGCTGCAGGGGTTTGGAGCCTGCCTGTGTTTTGGCAATGGCCGGAGCCTGCGCTAACACTGGTTCTTTCACGATAGGGCTGCCTGGTTTGAAAGGATGTTCTGCAATAACAGGAACATTCTTTTTGATCAGCTTCTGGATATCGCGGAGGAACTCTCTTTCTTCCTGGTCGCAGAATGAAATGGCGAGACCGCTTGCGCCTGCGCGTCCGGTTCTTCCGATCCGGTGAACATAAGTTTCCGGAATATTGGGAAGATCATAGTTGATAACATGACTGAGTTCTTCCACATCGATACCACGTGCTGCGATATCTGTGGCCACCAGTACGCGGATCTCTCTTTCTTTCAGCAACTGGAGCGCACGCTGACGCGCTGCCTGTGATTTGTTGCCGTGAATGGCTTCCGCCCGGATGCCTGCATTGGAAAGCGCTTTCGCGATCTTGTTGGCGCCATGCTTGGTACGGCTGAATACAATGGATGATGTGATGGCCGGATCTTTCAGGATATGCACCAGCAGGGGATTCTTGTTCTTTTTGTCTACATAGTACAGTGTTTGTTCCACTGTTTCTGCTGTAGATGCAACAGGTGTCACCTGCACGTATACCGGTTCTTTCAGAATGGTATCGGAGAGTTTCCTGATCTCCGGCGCCATGGTGGCGGAGAAGAACAATGTTTGTCTTTGTGCGGGGATCTTCGCTATCACTTTTTTCACGTCGTGAATAAAGCCCATGTCAAGCATGCGGTCTGCTTCGTCCAGTACCAGGATCCTGATCTGGCTGATGCTGATGATGTTTTGCTGCATCAGGTCTAACAGCCGGCCCGGAGTGGCTACGAGAATATCGCAGCCTTTGCGGAGGTCGTTCACCTGCGATTGCTGGGAAACGCCGCCGAAGATCACCACCTGCCTGAGATTGGTATACTTACCATAAGCATCGAAGCTTTCCTGGATCTGTAATGCCAGTTCACGGGTGGGAGTGAGTACCAGAGCGCGGATTCCTTTTACGGGCGCTTTCGCTTTTTCTTCAGCCAGTAACTGGATGATGGGAATGGCGAATGCTGCGGTTTTGCCGGTGCCTGTACGTGCGCAGCCCAGAATATCTTTCTGCTGCAGTATAACGGGGATCGACTGTTCCTGAATGGGAGTAGGGTTACTGTACCCTTGTTCTGCCAACGCCTTCAATATGGGCGCTGCAATTGGTAATTGCTCGAATAACAATTGAATACTGATTTAAAATGAATAAAGATTGGTAAGCTGCCAGCCTGTTGCGGCACATTACCCGGCTTACAATCTCATACCTCAAATATTGAATGGAATGAAGTCAAAATAGGAGGGAGGAAGTAATAAGTGAGGCAAAGGTACCAAAATAATTGTTAACAGTATTGTATAAAACTGTAATTTGTTGAACGAACGTCCCGGGCAGCCCTGCCGGACTGATTCTCAACCTCCTCGAACATCCCTGGCCGTAAGCTTTCAATTAAATCACCATCCATGGAATGGCTTAAAGAAACGCTTAGGCACTATCCCGAGATTGCTGTTTTTTTTGTACTCGCAGCGGGTTTTTTCATCGGTAAACTGAAAGTTGGAAAATTCACCCTGGGCACTGTTACCTCGGTACTGCTGGTAGGCATACTCGTGGGGCAATGGGATATCAGTATACCGGCTGAAAGCAAATCGATCTTCTTTCTTCTTTTCCTTTTTTCCATGGGCTACAGCATCGGCCCGCAATTCTTCCAGGGATTGAAGAAAGATGGACTGGGCCAGGCATTGTTCTCGGCAACTATTTGTATTACCAGTCTTGCTCTCGCTTATGTATTGGCGTTATTATTTGGATTTTCTCCCGGCACAGGAGCAGGATTATTATCAGGCGCCAATACCTGCAGCGCCATCATCGGGGTGGCAGGCGATTCCATCAGCAAGCTCAATATTACTGAAGGACTGAGGAAAGACTGGACAGACCAGATTGCGGTGGCCTATGCCGTCACTTATATTTTCGGAACGGCTGGTACCGCCTGGTTTCTCTCTGTGATCGGTCCTGTGTTGCTTGGCGGAAATGTAGCAGAGAAAGCCAGAGAGCTGGAAGCTGAAATGGGTTCGGCCGGAGAGGATGGAGAGAATATTACTACCGCATATGATAAGGTGGCTTTCCGCGCATACAAACTCACCAGCGAACTTTTCAGGGAAGGCATCAGTGTGAAAGCATTGGAAGATTATATGGTGAACAGCCAAAAGCCGGTGTATGTACAACGTATCCGCCGCAAAGGAGAAGTGGTGGAAGTTTCGCCGGATACCAAACTGGAATTGAATGATGTGATTGCAGTAAGTGGACAAAGATCGCAGATCGTGGGTGCGGAAGAATTTCTCGGAGAAGAGATCATGGATTCTGAACTGCTGAGTTTCCCGATAGAAGTGGCTAATGTGATCGCTGTAAAGAAATCGATCCTTGGTCATAGTCTTGGTGCATTACGCAGAAGGGATTCTGTGCATGGCGTGGGGGTTCGCAAGCTCACGAGAGCGGGAATTGAAATTCCTATAACATATCGAACTACTATTGAAAAAGGTGATATGCTGGAACTTGTGGGTGTGAAGGAAGACCTGAACAATGCAGTAAAGAAGATCGGTTACAAAGAGAAATCAGGAATCGAAACAGATATCGTTTATGTGGGCATCGGTATCGTGATCGGTTCACTGGTGGGTGCATTGTCTGTGAAGGCAGGCGATATCCCGCTCAGCATCAGTACCAGCGGCGGCTCGCTGATAGCAGGACTTTTTTTCGGCTGGTTGCGCACAAGGCGCCCGGTATTCGGTAATATTCCTGCGCCGGGTGTATGGTTGTTGCAGAAACTGGGACTCCATATGTTCATTGCCATTGTTGGTATCAGCAGCAGCAGCGGCTTTGTAATGGGATTGCAACAGGAAGGCCTGAACCTGTTCATCGCCGGTGTGATCCTCAGTATTCTGCCGATGTTGCTGGCTTTGTACCTCGCCAGATATGTTTTCAAATTCCATCCAGCCATTGCGCTGGGCGCCTGCGCGGGCGCACATGATGAATCAGCGGCGCTGCTGGCGGTTCAGGATGCAGTGAAGAGTAAGATCCCGGCATTGGGTTATACCGTTACCTATGCAGTAGCCAATATATTGCTGACTATTTCCGGGGCTGTTATTGTGATGTTGTTGTACCATTCCTGAATACTGTAAGAGAAAATTCGCCCTGCCTCTGAAAAGCAGGGCGAACTTTTTTTGCATTCGAATATGATCAAAACCTGTAAGCGATGGTTGCCAGTAATTGTCGCGGTGCGATCGGGTTCACGCTGTAGTTTTCGTGAACGATATAGTTCAGTTCATTGAACAGGTTGATTACTTTGGCCAGTATTGAAATGTTCTTCCAGGTGTATCCTGCAGTGAGGTCAAGGGTTGAATATCCATTAACAGGTATACGCCTGTTGATACCCGCTTTCTGGTTGGCGAATGTATTATTCCATCCTGCTACCCGGTCACCGATATAAACTGCTGTAGCGCCAAGCTTCAAGCCTTTCAGGGCTTTCCCTGAGAAAGTATAAAAGAGGGAAGCATTGGCGGTATGTGCGGGACTGTTCACCAGGCGCTGGCCTTCAACAAAGTTACTTCCGGCAGAATCGGTTTTCGTGTAACGCATATTGTTATAACTGTATCCGGCTATGATATTCATTCCCTGAACGGGATGTGCGGTAATATCCAGTTCCACGCCATCACTGGTGGTTTCTCCTGTCAGTTCTTTAATGAGATTGTTATTGTTGGCTGTTCCGTCCTTCAGGAATGGCGCCATCTGGGCGAGATTATGATTGATGATCCTGTAGGCTGTTACGTTAATGGAGAGTTTGTTATTGAACAGATCATTTTTGATGCCCAGTTCAAACTGGTCCACAATGGAGGGTTTAACCGGATTGCCATCAAGATCGGATCCGCTGTTGATGGTAAATGAATTGGAATAACTGGCAAATACCGCAGTGGTGGGAATGGGCTTGTATACGATCCCAACCCTTGGGGAGAAGGCTTTATTTGTTCTGGTCCTTCCTGAAAATGCAGTATCCTTTTTGTTGATCATGTTGTAACGCATGGTATCTATGCCTTTGGCATCCTGAATGCTCCAGCGGACCCCTGCAAGCAGATTCCATTTTTCTCCCAACTGGATCAGGTCCTGAACATAAGCGCCAAAGCGGACAACAGGAGCCTTTGTTCTTGCCGTATCCCAGGTGTTGGGCATGTCTGTGCGCCGGGTATATTTGGAAGCATCGAACAGGTTGATCACATCATATGTAGTACCGCCTTCAATCTGGAATGCCTTACCAATGGTCTTGATCTGATCTGCGTCTATGCCTGCCAGTAAGGTATGATCAAAAATCCCGGTTTTGAATTTACCATTCACAAAGGCCTGGGCCAGGTAATAATTTTCTTCGGTATAAGTTCTGCCGAGTGGGCGCTTCCAATCGCCGTATGTTTCCTGTTTGCCGGACCATTGAATGCGCTCGGCAGAGAAATAATCGCGGTTGTAGTTTTGAATAGACAGGGTCCCATTGATGGTCCAGCTATCATTCAACTGGTGTTTGATACTGGCGGTCCCGGTTGTCTGCTGTGATTTTGCATATTGCCAGGGCGTTCCGAAAAACTGGTTACGGGCAGCAGGGGCGAGGTTGCTGTCGCCTATAGAGCCGATACCGAAATCTGGTGTGAATTTATGATAGAGATAATCTCCTTCCAGGATCAGTTCTGTTCTTTCAGACAGCTTAAAGAGAAAAGATGGATTTACATAATAGCGGGTAGAGCTTACGTCGTCGCGAAAGCTGTTCGCTTTTTCATAAGTGCCATTGATACGGTAGGCTACTGATTTGCTGAGGGGGCCGTATACATCGATGGAGGGCTTGTAAAGATCATAGGAGCCGGCGCGCATGCTTACTTCTCCACCGAAATTGAATTTCGGTTTCTTGGTGACCATGTTGAGAATACCGCCGGGTGCAACATTCCCGTAGAGGATGGCTGCAGATCCTTTCAGGATTTCCACTCTGTCCAGTCCGCTGATCTCTGGCATTGTTCCTGTGTTCAGCCTGGCCCCGTTCTTGAACATATTATTCGCTCCCAAACTGTATCCTCTTCCATAAAAGGTTTCCTGGGTACTTCCACGGGCAGTGCCGAGATAAATGCCGTTCACGTTTTTGATCACATCGCTGAGGCGCATTGACTGCTGCTCTTTCAGTGTGTGCTGACCTATCACTGTAATGGCCTGTGGAAGGTCAAGCGGCGCAATGGGCAATTTCCCGATGGTAACGGGGCGGCCATTCAGGTTCCTGCGGCCTTCCACGATTACGCTTTCCAGTTGTTTTGAATTTTCTTTCAGTTGTATATTAAGGGCAAGGGTTTCTTTCTCTTGCACTGAAAAACTTTCTTCGATTGTTTCGAGTCCAACAAGTGAGATCTCCAGTGTATAAGTTCCGGAGTTTATCCGGGTGAATTGGAAATTGCCGTCTTCATCTGTGGTAGTGAATTTGCTGGTGCCTTTCAATACTACGCTCACATAGGCGGCCGGGCTTCCATCTGCAGTTCTGATGGTCCCTTTTACAATGGCATTGCCATCTTCAGTAACAGGCGGCGCTGTTTCGATGGCAGCCAGTTGCCGGGCAGTCAGTGATGTGCTGCCTGCAGTGAGCAATACAAGCGCAACAAATATCTTTTTCATGTTGGTTATTTGCGCGCAAAGTTGAAGCAGAACGGAATCAAAGCCGGCCCTGAAAAGGAAAACCGGTTTACCATTTCCGGAAAAAGTATAAATAAATCGAATATGTCCCTTGTGCGCAAAGTGTTCCTGAAAAGAAGCTAAGTATCCTTAAATTTGTAATTCTTTTGAGATACAGGTCTTTATCACCAGCAATTTTGGAAAAGAATATTTCATATAATGATCAGGATCTGATTCGACTCTTTCGTGAAGAGGATGAGCAGGCGATCCGGCAGGTTTACATGGCCCATTATAAGCCACTTGTTTTCTTCTGTAATGAGATCGTAAAAGACAAATTACAGGCGGAGGACATTACCCAGGAGGCTTTTGTGAAAATTTGGAAAAACCGGCAGAAATTTCAATCCATTGCAGAATTGAGAGCTTATTTGTTTGTGTCAGCAAAAAACGCTGCATTAAATATTCTTGAGCATGTTGAGATCAGGAGCAAGTACAAAAAAGAAATGGCAAGGCGGGAGAGCAATGAACCGGCTTTTGTTGAAAGCAGGATGCTTTTTTCTGAATTGATGGTTTCTGTTTATGAAGAAATCGACAAATTACCATCCATGTATCGGGAAGTGCTGAAATTACTTTATCTCGAAGAAATCCCTCCAGCTCAAGTGGCATCTCAATTACAGCTTACCAATGAAAATCTGCGTATTCGCAAGTTCCGGGCAATTAATATGCTTAAGTCCGCATTGGTTAAGAAAGGATTTTCAACCACTACTTTGATTTTTTACTATTTTCTTGTAACGAAAGGATAGTTCACCTGTTGTATTGATGTGAATAATCCCATTTTCAGCTCAACAGATTCCCTGACCTTCACTATTCTGCAAAAGATCGTGAATGGAGAAATTTTGTTGCCGGAAGAGCAGGCATATATTAATGAATGGCAACAGTTGTCTCCTGAAAGGGAATTGCTGATCAATGAGCTGGGTGATACGGACCATATTATCGCTGCGCTTGCCCAATTACATACGTTCGGAGAAAATGCAGAAAACAGGTATGACCAATTCTTAAAAGAGATTAAACCTGAAATACCTGCACGCCGTGTACATTTTCTGCAGGCTGCCTGGGTTCGTTGGGCAGCCGTACTATTGATCAGTTTCGGAGCGGCTACCTATATCTATTTTAATACCTCTGAAAATAGAAAAACGGAACTGGCGGCTGACCAGTCATCCTCCGTTTTTGAAGATGAATTTCCGGGAGAAGATAAAGCTATCCTGACATTGTCCGATGGCCGGAAAGTAAAATTGGATTCCAGTACAGGAAATACGATTGCTGAAGGGGAATTGTCTATAGGCAATAACGATGGAGAACTGGACTATACAGCTTCACAGAAGATGGTGTTCAATACTGTATCAACTCCCAAAGGAGGTCAGTATAAATTGAGCCTGGCGGATGGTACTAAAGTGTGGTTGAATGCTGCGAGCTCCATCACATTTCCCACTTCATTCAATACTTCCACCCGGCAGATAGAATTGTCTGGGGAAGCCTATCTGGAAATAGCAAAAGATAAAGCAAAACCTTTCCTCATCAGATCAGGAAATAATCAGGTGGAAGTACTTGGCACCAGTCTCAATATAAATAATTACAAAGATGAACCTGCTTTCAGAACAACATTAATTGAAGGGGCCATCAAAGTAAATAATATGATCATAAAACCTGGTGAGGCATTTGAGAACGGTAGAAGGGTGAGGGCTGAAATAGATAAGGATATCGCGTGGAAGAATGGTTTTTTCAATTTTGATAATACCAGTCTCGCGGGAATGTTAAGGCAGTTATCCCGCTGGTATGATATAGAAATTGTTTATGAAGGAAAAGTTCCTGACCTGGTATTGGAAGGACGTGTTCCCAGGGACCTTAAACTCTCCGAAGTGTTACTGTTATTAAATAACCTCGAAGTAAAATATGAAAAGAAAGGAAAAAACTTGTACATAAAATAAGGTAATCAAAAAAAAGAAACCGGGCCCAGATTGGACTCCTGACCCGGCGTAAGTTTTCTGTCACTGATTTAGTAACCTAAAACCAAGGCAAAGGTATGTTTTTAACCCAACTACTGCGCATTATGCGAATGACTGCTATTCTTTTATTGGCTGTGGGATTGCATGTGTCCGGAAAGACTGTTTCACAAACCATCACATTCTCTGGTAAGGACGCTACACTTCGTGAGGTGTTTACCGCGGTCAGAAACCAGACAGACTTCGGAATTATTTACAACAAGTTGTGGCTTGGCAACACCAGGCCATTGACAATTAAAGCTGTGAATATGCCGCTCAGGCGATTTCTTGAAGAGGTTTTTGCATCGCAACCGCTGGAATTTTCTATTGTCGGAAAAATGGTGATTGTCAGGAAAAGACCACCAACATTTGATTCTTTGAGCCAACAGTTAATTCCTCTGATTCCAGTTGTCATTCGCGGGCGGGTAACAAATGAGAAGGGAGAACCCGTAATAGCAAGTGTGCAGGTAAAAGGAACGAATAAAGGAACAACAACGGATAATAATGGAGAATTCGAATTAACAGATGTGGACGATCAGGCAACCCTGGTCATTACAGGCGTCAGTATCGAATCATTTGAAACAAAACTGAATGGAAAATCGGAACTTAAATTAGTAGGTAAAACAAAGATCATTGAATCGGAAACAGTAACTGTGATTAGCACCGGCTACCAGAAGGTCCCCATTGAACGCGCAACCGGTTCCTTTACTCAGGTGAACAATACATTATTGAACAGAAGCGTCAGCACCAATATCCTCGACCGCCTCAAAGGTGTTGCCAACGGCGTATTCTTCCCCAACTCCGGGTTACCCTATACGGAGCATCAGTCGGCCATGGCCAGCACCAATCCGTTGAACAGAAATCTTGGCATACGCGTGCGTGGAGAGAGCTCGATGGCCGACAATCTTCAGTTGAGCAAGGACCCGCTTATTGTGCTTGACAATTTCCCTTACGAAGGGGACCTTGGCAATATAAATCCTAATAACATTGAAAGTATTACTATTCTAAAGGATGCGTCTGCCAGCTCTATCTGGGGAGCGAGGGCGGGGAATGGGGTGATTGTTATTACCTCCAAAAAGGGTATGCTGAATCAGCCCATGAAGGTAAGCTTTACAGCTAATCTTACGCAAGGCAGCAAGCCCGATCTCTCGTATAACAGAAGCTTTCTGCCAGCCGGCAGTTTTATTGCGGCGGAAGAATATTTATTTAGCAAAGGTTACTATGATGCCAGTCTGAATAATTCGTTTTCATGGCCGGCAATTACCCCATCGGTTGAGATCATGGCTTTGAGGAGATCGGGAGCCATTACTGATGAGGAGGCTGCTGCACAATTGAATGCATTAAAACAGCAGGATATTCGGGACGACTTTAAAAAGTACCTCTACAGGCGATCAGTTGCCCAGCAGTATAGCGTGGAAATGAGAGGTGGCAGTCATAACCTGGCTTATGCTTTTTCTGGCGGCTTTGATAAGAATACTGCAAACTTACAGGGCATTGGGCTGAGCAGGCTCGCATTGACCTCATTCATGAGTTATGTGCCGGTGAAAAAAATGGAATTTAATGTCGGTATTAATTATGGCATCAACCGTGCTGAAAATAATAATATCCCTGATATCAATTATCTCTCCACCTATCCTTATGCACAACTGGTGAACGATCAGGGAAATCCGGTTCCGATGGTAAAGGATTATCGTACACAATATGTGGAAAGTGCTGCTGCTCTTGGATTCATGAACTGGCAATACGTTCCGTTGGATGAATTGAATCATATGGACCGATACAGCAGGAATGAAAACATTCTGTTGAAGGCCGGTATGAAATATTCGTTCACTTCTTTTCTTAGCGCCGATATCCAGTTCCAAAATGAACAACAAAAGATCACCAATAACGATTACCGTAGCCAGGAATCATATGAAGCAAGGGACCTGGTGAATCGCTTTTCTATCCGGAATGCAGCAACCGGCACATTTACCTACCAGGTGCCCAGGGGTGGTTTGCTTGATCTTTCACAAGCCGACTGGAGTGCCAGTAACCTGCGGGCGCAATTGAATTTCGACCAGAAATTCCATCAAGACCATGCGGTAACTGCCATTGCCGGTATCGAATTGCGGGAGTTGAAAACATCCGGCCATAATGTAAAATTGTATGGATATGATGAAGAGCGCGGTACGTCTGCAACCAATATTAATTACTCCGCGGGTTTGCCTGTGAATCCTTCGGGATCTGCTTATATAGAAGCTCCGGAAGCTAATATATATGGCATGCTTAATCGCTTTATTTCATTTTATAGTAATGCAGCATGGTCTTATAAAAACCGGTATGTGCTTACAGTAAGCGGAAGGCGTGATGGCGCCAATTTATTTGGTGCAGCTATCAATAATAAGTTCTCCCCGCTTTGGTCAGCGGGTATGAGCTGGGAGTTAAGCCGTGAACCCTTTTACCATTCAATATTGCTGCCTTATCTGCGCCTTCGTGGCAGTTATGGATATAGTGGCAATGTTTATCAAAGGGCTGCATATACAACCGGAACTTTTCTCACCAGTTCGCTCACCGGGGCCACCTCGATCTTCGACCTGACAGCCCCCAACCCTTATCTCACCTGGGAAAAGATCCGGACCTTCAATATAGGAATGGATTTTTCCTTCACTGGCGATCAGTTTGGTGGTTCCATCGAATGGTTCAGAAAAGATGGGCTTGATCTCATCCAGGCTCAACCGATCGCTCCTTCCATTGGATTCAGGGAATTCTTTGGGAATTCAGCAAGTACCAGGACCTATGGCTTCGATATTCAATTAAAGGGAAAGGTCCGTTTCGGAGCAGTCACCTGGCAGCCAACACTGATTGTAAATACCATCCGGGATAAAGTTGTTGAATATGATCGCACCAAATTGAATATACAGGGTACTTCTCCTACAGCTATCGGAATTCCCGGAAAGCCCTTGTATAGCATCTTTAGTTATCATGTGGCAGGATTGGACCCGCAAACGGGAGATCCCCGGGGTTATTTGAACGGCAAAGTAAGCAAGGATTATACGGCTATCGCCAATAACAATCATCCCGACAGCCTTGTATTTAACGGTACTTCACGACCCCGGTTATTTGGTGCTTTTCGAAACGATTTTCACTGGAAAGGATTTTCGCTTTCATTCAACATAGTGTATAAGCTGGGTTATTATTTCAGGGCTTCCACCGGCTCACTCAATTATGCAGATATTGTAAGCAGTAGCCCGGGGCGCCACAGCGATTTTGATAAACGCTGGCAGCAACCAGGTGATGAGCTGGAAACACAGGTGCCATCGCTGGTATATCCATCGAATGCACAGAGAAATAATTTCTACAGGTACTCGGAGTTGTTGGTCAATAAAGCGGATCATATCCGGCTGGAGGATCTGCGTATTGGTTATACCCTCACTAACAAAAACCGGAAAAGAAAACACTTTGAGAGTGTACAGCTTTATTTATACGGAAGTAATATAGGTATACTCTGGCGGGCGAATAAACTTGGGGTGGATCCTGATATTACTGAAACCCTGGGCTCACCGGTACTGCCAGCGCCGTTTACCCTGAGCGCAGGCTTCCGGGTTAGTTTGTAAATCTAAAAAAATTGATATGATCAGAATATTGATAGTAGTAATGATAGTTTTCACCTGCGGATGTAAAAAGATTGATAACTGGCTGGATGTAAAAAATAATAAATCGAATGTTATGCCAGCCACACTTTCAGATTACCAGGCAATCCTGGATAATACCACCACCCTCAATTCGAACTACCCGGTATTTGGCCAGGTAGCTTCCGATAATTTTTACATACCGGATCAAAATATTGGGTCCCTTAATCAGGATGAACGCAATTTGTATCTTTTCTCACTTACGGCCTACCAGCATAATACGCATGGCGCTTTTTCAAGCTCATATACCAGGATAGCTGCAGTGAACCTGGTGCTTGAAGGATTGGCCAATGGTGCATTCCCGGCAAACGGAGATGTGAATAACATGAAAGGTCAGGCGCTTTTTCACCGCAGTTTTATGTTTTTTCTCCTTTCGCAATTGTATTGCAAAGCTTATGTTGCAACTACGGCGAAAGAAGATCCTGGTATTCAGCTCCGGCTTCTTTCCGATCCCAACATCGTTACCATGCGGTCAACGGTACAGGAAACATACGACCAGGTGATAAAGGACCTGAAGACGGCTGCTGCATTAATGCCCGTCACGCAGCTGTATTGCACCAGGCCCTCGCGTGTGGCTGCGAAGGCACTGTTGGCAAAAGTGTATTTGCAGATGCAGAGCTATGATAGCGCTGCTTTGTATGCGGGCAAAACATTGCAGGAGAATGACAGCCTCCTGGATTACAATAGTAGCATCATTCAGCCCGGAAATACTTACCGTTTTCCTGCCTACTCCAATATAGGTTACAATCCGGAAGTGATCTTTTATGCCGCCGGCCAAACATATTCTTCCATCTGGCCTGCATTCAATGTGTCGTATGTTGATAGCTTATTATACCGGTCTTACGATGAGTCTGATCTCCGTAAAAAACTACTTTTCATACAAGACAATCAGGGAAGGGCGCGATTTACCGGCGCTTATACCGGAACTTATACCCAGTTTGCAGGAATTGCCACCAATGAAGTGTATTTGATAAGCGCCGAATGCAAAGCAAGAAAGGGAGATGTAACAGGCGCTCTCGATGATCTGAATACATTACTTGCAAAACGATGGGATAAGTCGGCGGTTTTTACTCCATTCACGGCTGCTACGGAAGATGATGCATTGAAATTGGTATTGCAGGAGCGCAGAAAAGAACTTCCTTTTACGGGACAACTGCGATGGGAAGATCTGCGACGACTGAATATGGATCCCCGCTTTATGACTACAGTAAAGCATATCTATAACGGTAATGTATACTCACTGCCGCCCAATGATAAGCGGTATGTATTACGGATCCCTGAACTGGAAGTCAACATCAATGGAATTCCACAAAATGACTGATCGCGTATGAAGACATATATCTTTTTTTTATTTTTCGCGTTGACATTAAGCCAGGCAGTTTTTGCACAGAAGCAATTCCAGGTTAGTGTAGCATTCAAAGACAAATTGGTAATTGACTCCCTTTACCTGTTTTGTACTGATACTTATTACGGCGATCCTGTTATGCATGCAGCCGGCCGGGATGAGGACAGTGTTTTCCGTTTTGATATCTCTTCCAGCGCCCGGCGTGGTAAGTTTTATATTTCGCAAAAAACTCCACCTGGCCATAGGATGTATGGATCGGTATATACTTATTTGTCGTTCATTCCTGAATATCCTTTCGAGATTGGTGACGCAATAAAAATGACTGTTACGAGGAAGCATCCGGAATTGCACATAACTGAATCCTTCACCTTTGATTATGATCTGCATATTAGCGGCATTGGTGCGGAAAAATGTATTGCCTGGCAGGCAATAGCTGCCGCTTATTTAAAACCAACCTCAGGCATCCTGTATATCAACAGCGCGGGAATTTTTATTAATCCAGTTCAGGAAAAATTAGAGCGCGCTATTGCTACACTTGAGCAACATCGTACTGTTTTGCCTGCCTATTATTATGAGTTATTCAAAACACAGATCATGTGTAAGTTGTTACCCGGAGCTTTTTTCTACCGGATTAAAAATTTTTGGAAAAGCGATGTGGAAAAGCTGGATGATGTGGCGCGGGAAAGGTACATTCAATCTTATCTATCCTATATGGATTCATTGCAAGTCAGGCTTGGTCCCGTTCCTGATACAGTTGCCACTTCACTGGTTAGCTATGTTCATTTTTTGTATAAAAAGGCCAGGTTTAAAACGTTCCTGCAGTCTGGCGAAGAAGATGTGGAACAGGTAATACAATGGATCGTTGATAATTACCATGGAGATCTGAGAGAGAAACTGCTGATCACAGCACTTCGTCTCGATTCCTCCTTTGAAGGCTTTTCAGGATTTGATGCGGAGTTAAGTAATATTTCCGGTAAAGAGAACATTGTTGAACTGAACAGACTATATGCAAAACTGGAAGGTCGCCCCGCTTTTAATTTTCAATTGAGCGATACCAGCGGTAAGCTGGTGCAGTTGGTAGATCTGAAAGGGAAGGTGATATTCATTGATTTTTGGTTTACAGGTTGCGGTGCCTGCGCCGGTGTTTATGAAAAGGTGCTCAGGAATGCGGAAGCTGAATTGCGTAATGAGCAGGATATAGCATTTGTGAGCGTATGTGTAGACAGATCCCGGGCAAGTTGGATGAAAAGTGTGTATAAAGATGAATACACTTCCCCGCATGTTATAAACCTGTATACGAATGGAGAAGGAGCTCAAAACAACCTGATCCGGTATTATGGACTCCAGGCTTTCCCTCAATTCCTGATAATCGACAGGGAAGGGAAAGTGTTTCGTTTTATAAGGGATTTTACTGCGAAAGAACTTGCCAGTGCTTCTTCCCTGGTGCAGGTATTGAAGAATGTGGCAGCGATAAAATAACAGGAAAGGGGCTGACTAAAAAGCTACCATCTTAGCATTTCGGGGAGCCCACTCGCTCGCCTCCCGGCGAGTGAGTTTTGTTCAGTCGCCTCTGGCGACGCGGTGTTCGCCGGAGGCGAACAAATAGAAGTCACTCGCCGGGAGGCGAGCGACTGCCAGCTCTCTGCCTTTTTAGTCAGCCCCTATTTGGTGCAATTAAGAATATTTCGTTTAATACCTCACCTTCAACGCAATCGGCCCCAGTTGCTCTAATTCGGCCTGACTGGTGAAATACACTCTTCCATTTTTCGAGATCACTTCCCATACGATATCGTTCACGATATCATCTGTTACCCCGGGTGTTCCTGCATCTTCATTCACTTCCAGTAAATTGTTTACCATGCTGGCGGGCTCTCGATAATCATTGTGCGTGATCAGGAGGTCGCCGCGGCCTTCACCGGCGGCGCGCCAGATCTCCTGCAGGTCCGTTACTACTTTGCCTGCGTTCACGGCCTGCAGCATTTCATCGATAGCGGCTGCTCGTGTGTTGTGCTGGTTCTGTTTCACCAGCTCCCAGGCCTCCGCTGCGAGCTGCTGGAACTGATCATGGTGATGATTGGTGGAGAAATGCTCTATGTAAACAGATGGCCTGTCTGCTACCTGTTTCAGGAGATCGAAGTTCTCGCGCGTGGTGGCAACTACCACAGGGAGTTTTGTCCCGGCGCAAACTTTGTTCACCGCCTTGTCGATGATATTGAAATATTCACGGGTATAAGTATCGAGTTGTTTGGGATCGCTGCCTTTGAGGCGGTCTGTGCTGTAATATGGATTGGCGGGGAAGGGGAAGCCATTCTCCTTCACTTCATGCTGGAACCTGTCGTTCAGCGTTTCGTAGAGGTGTGCGCGGGCCTGCTCCAGGTAGAGGATGAGATAGTCAGCGGAACGATTGAAGGCCTTGATGATATCGCGCAGCGCAAACTTATCGTCGATATCCACCCGATTTTCTGTGGGTGGCCAGATGGTGCGGATATAGCTGTTTACATTTTTCGAGATAAAAATGTACAAACCATCTGAGTTGTACGTATGATCGATCTTCTTTTCCATTTGCTGCAAGACTTCCAGCAATGGACTGATATCTCTTTTATCGAATTCTTTGAGCAACCTGTTGGTTGCTTCGTTCACCAGGTTCTTCAGGGCTATGCTGTCTGCATTGTGATCGGGGAAGGTCCGGTGGGTGGCCAGGGAGATGGTTACACATGGATAGCCTTTTTCCGTGCTTAGCTGTTGCAGCTGATCTTTCAATAGCATAGTACAGGTTTTAATGGTGAGAGATAGGAGGGAATATGAATATACGAATTATTATAGCCGGAAGCTGTATTAATCGCGATCCTCCTGGGTTCAGGCGGATTTGCCAAACAATAAACATGGTTGTCAAATGCAGATTCCGGCTTGCAAAAATTCAAATAAACCCTATTTTCGTGCAAACGTTTGCATACTTGTCACACAAAGTAACCATAGCTGATATTGCCCGGAAATTGTCCATTGCGCCGGCCACCGTGTCCCGCGCCTTGAACGGGCATCCTGCTATCAGTGAGAAAACACGGAAGCTGGTGGAGAAAACAGCCCGCAAGCTTCAGTATAAGCGGAACAATATCGCTTCTTCGCTTCGCTCCGGAAAGAGCAACCTGATCGGCGTGATCATACCCAGCGCAGAGATCAATTTCTTCGGTTCGGTTGTGCATGGCATTGAGAAGCTCGCCAATGAGAAAGGTTACAATGTACTCATCTACCAGAGTAATGAATCGCATGAGCAGGAGAGAAAGGGACTGGAAACTTTTTTACATGCAAGGGTAGACGGCATCCTGGTCTCCATTGCCAAAGACACTACAGAATATGATCATTTCCTCGATATCAGGGAACAGGGAATTCCCATCGTGTTCTTCGACCGCGCCAAAGAGGAGCTGGACATTCCCGCTGTAGTGGTGGATGATTTCAGGGGTGGATATGCCGCTACAGAAGAGTTGTTGAAGCAGGGATACAAAAGGATCGCGCATATTTCCGGCCCTGCGCATATGGATGTATTTAAAAAAAGGCTGCAGGGGTACCAGGCTGCATTGAAGGCGCATAAGGTCCCCTTCGATCCGGCGCTGGTAGTAGAAGGTTATGTGAGCATCGGATCAGGTCAGCAGGCAACGGAGCTGCTTATGCGCTTACCGGAACCACCGGATGCCATTTTTGCCGTGGAAGACTTTACCGCCCTAGGCGCACTCAAACAACTGAAGGCAATGGGCAAAAAAGTACCGCAGGATATAGGCGTGGTGGGCTTTGCGAATGAAATGTTCGGCGAGCATATTACTCCATCGCTTACTACTTTCGATCAGCAGACAGTGACGATGGGTAAAGAAGCGACAGACCTGCTACTGCAGTTGCTGGACAGCAGTTCCAAAACGATCGCTCAGCAAAAGATCATGCTGGAGCCCATTCCCGTGATCCGGGATTCGAGCCGGCGGAAAAAGTAATGCCAGATGAAATTAATCTTTACGTTAATTGCGCTAAGTATGATGATCAGTTGTTCACAGCAACCTACAGGAAAGAAAACGATCACACTCCGTAACAAAAACCAGTTTGAAGCAGTATTCATTCCCGAAGGAGCGAGGCTGATCAGTTTTACCATGCCCGATAAGGATGGAAAGCCTACGGGCATCGTACTGGGCTTCAACAGTGCTGCGCAGTATGCGGCCAGTACGGAACCATATTACGGCGCCACTATCGGCCGTTACGGCAACCGCATCAAAGGCGGTCGTTTTGCTATCAACGGTAAGGGATATCAGTTAACCATCAACAATGGTCCCAATGCTTTGCATGGTGGCCGCAATGGTTTTCAAAGCAAAGTCTGGAAAGCAGAACAGTCCAATGAGCATACAGTAGTTTTCACTTATGTTTCACCTGATGGTGATGAAGGATTTCCCGGAACCCTTAATACGAAAGTCACTTATACACTCACAGATAACAATGAGCTGAGAATGGAATATGAGGCCACTACAGATAAAACAACAGTTGTGAACCTCACCAACCATGCGTTCTGGAACCTCAACGGCGAAGGAAGTGGAACGGTGGATAGCCATATCATACAGATCAACGCAGATGCTTATACGCCGGTTGACAGTACACTGATCCCGATTGGTAAGCCGGAGGCGGTAGCTGGATCACCCTTCGATTTCAATACACCCACCAGCATTGGTCAGCGTATCAATGAACCGCATGTGCAATTGCTGATCGGAAAAGGATATGATCACAACTATGTATTGAAGGGAACTGGCATGCGTGAAGTGGCCAATGCGCTCGGAGATAAAACAGGTATTTTCATGCGGGTATACACGGAAGAGCCGGGTATGCAATTCTATTCAGGAAATTTCATGCAGGGAAAGAATCAGTTGCGAAGCGGCCCTGACCTGTTCCGCACCGCTTTCTGTTTTGAGACGCAGCATTTCCCCGATTCGCCCAATCAGCCAGGCTTTCCCAGTACATTACTGGAGCCGGGCAGAACGTATCGTACAACAAGTATCTATACCTTTTCGGTGAAAAAATAATGGATCAGGTCTGATGATCCGGGCTGGCTTCCTGCTGGGGCCAGCCCTATTTTTTTCTCTCTTCCATCAACTGCAGGAAATATTTCAGTGCAGGATTACTGTTTTCTTTTTTCCATACGGCATACAGCTCTGTTTGTTGCGGGATATTTTTCAATTCAATGAAACGTACGCCCGGCACATTTCCGCTGGCCAGGGATGTTGGAAGAATGGACAGTCCCATTTCATTTTCCACCAGCTTGAAAATGGCAGGGGCATGAATGGCTTTATGAGAGATCTTCGGAACAAAGCCGTGATCGGCGCAGAGATGCAAGATCTGCTGGTAATATAGCTGGCTCTGATCATTGGGAAAGAGGATAAAGCTTTCATCTTTCAATTGCCCGATATTTCTGAACCTGCGTGAAGTCATGGAATGGTTCACCGGTAGCACCAGCGAAAATGTTTCGCGCAGCACACTCCTGATCATCATATTTTCCGATACCTGGTTGGAGCGCATGAAGCCGATATCGATCTCATCTTGCTGCAAGGCCGCGAGTTGCTCCTTATTGGTTAGCTCTTCCAGTTGGAATTTGATACCGGGACATTCTTTGTTGAACCGCTTCAGCAGTCCGGGTAAAATGGATTGAACGGCCGACGCAACAAAGCCGATCCCGATCTGCCCGCTGCTTCCCTTCTTCAATAATTCCAGGTTATTGACAGTGCTGTTCAGTTTGTTGAACAACTGTGTTACTTCCGTGTATAAAAGATTACCTGCATCGGTTAAGCTCACTTTCTTATTGGTTCGCTCAAAGAGTTCGGTCTTGAGGATATCTTCCAGCTGGCTGATCTGCTGGCTCAGGGCGGAAGGGGAGATGAAAAGCTTTTCTGCGGCCTTCCGGAAATGCAGTTCTTCCGCCAGGACCTTGAAATAGGAGAGATGACGGAATTCTATCTGGTTAATGATACTTAACATTCGTTTACCAATATGAATTATTACTAACTATAAAAGTAACGAAATTTGTATCCTGAAATACTTTTTATATGAACTTCAATGCACAAACCCCTTTGGACCGCTTCATGAGTATTTTGTTTGAGCGGTACATGAACAATGTTCCTGATGTGAAGAAGATCACGGAAGCATTGATCAATAAGGGGATCATTGCTTCTCAGGATGAGATCGTGAATGATCACATCGCTTTCAGGACCCTCGGCGTTCCGCACCTGGGCATGGCATCACTGGAAAAGATCTTCCTGGCCAACGGGTATAAAAAGATGGACCCCTATTTCTTCAAGGAGAAGAAACTGGATGCTTACTGGTACGCTCCTCCAACGCCGGCTTATCCGCGCATCTTTGTGAGTGAGCTGCGTGTGCAGGACCTGTCGGCTGAAGCACAGGCTATCATTCATAAATACACAGATGGCATCACTGCCGATCCGGTGGATGGCCTCGATCTCCAGGATGGTGAAGCGGTAGGTGAATTCCTGCACAAGCCACTCTGGAATACGCCCACCAAAGCGGATTACAGCAGGTTGCTGCAGGAGAGCGAGTATGCTGCGTGGGTGATCTACAACAGATACTATCTCAACCATTATACTATCAGCGTTCATGCGTTACAGTCACCTTTCAATAAACTGGAGCAGTTCAATCAACTGCTGGAATCCATCGGTATTAAACTGAATACTTCAGGCGGCGTCATCAAGACCAGTGCTGATGGCTTGCTGTTGCAGAGCAGTACCGTTGCGCCGGTGAATGAAGTGGAGTTTGCCAACGGAGAAAAAATGGCGATCGCAGGAAGTTACGTGGAGTTTGCAGAGCGAAGGGTATTGCCGCAGTTTGCGCACCTGGATGCGAATGATGTTGCCAGGGAGCATCGTCGTGATGGCTTTGAAGCAAACAATGCGGATAAGATATTCGAGAGCACTTACACGGAGCAGATCAACAGGTAATTTTTTTGTTGCAGTTCGAGATAGTTTTACAGAAAGTAGGGCTGGCCGGGTATGGCTGGCCCATTTTTTTGTGTTGCAGAAAATTTAGCGTGTGCCCAGTCGCTCGCCTCTGGCGAGTGACTTCTGTTTGTTCGCCTCCGGCGAACACCGCGTCGCCGGAGGCGACTAAATATAAGTCACTCGCCAGAGGCGAGCGACTGCCAACACCCAAAGTAAATATTGCAGTAATTAAAACAAGGACAGCTGGCTATTGTCTTTTGATTGTATCCTGGTGGTCTTATTCAGCTGTAGCATTTCATTCCCTTCCACTTCTTTCCCATCTACAAAGAACAGTTCGGATTCTTCATACCGGCTTGCTACTACAATCTTCGTTCCTCCGGCTTGCGCGCTGAACAATTCATTCACCAGTTCGGGTTTGTTATTATTCTTTGAAAGGTGCGATAAGATCAAATGGCTCAGGTGCCTGCTCCTGTAAGAAGTGAACAACTCCAGGGCCGCTGCATTGCTGAGGTGACCATGATCGCTGCTGATACGTTTTTTGAGATGCCAGGGATAATCGCTGTTCGCCAGCATGTCATCGCAATAATTGCTTTCCAGGAAAACGGCATGGCACTGCGTAAAACAATTCACCACTTCCTTACAGGCATGTCCTATATCCGTGATGATGCCGATATTCACCTGCCCATCGCTCACCATAAAACTATGGGGATCAGAAGCGTCATGGTATTTTTTGAAAGCAGTCACCTGTAAATTTCCGATGCTGATGGTGGAGCCGGCAGTAAATGAGTGTAAGAGGGAAGGAGCCACGCTGATGCGGCTGGCCCGCATGGTGGCATCGGTAATATATACAGGCAAGGAATGTTTCTTAGACAATACAGAAATGCCTGTGATATGATCAGCGTGTTCGTGGGTAACAAAGATGGCTTTCACAACAGATATCTCCAGTCCCAGACGCTTCATTCTTTTTTCTGTTTCCCTGCAACTGATGCCGGCGTCAATCAGCACTGCTTCGGTGCTATTGCCGATATAATAGCAATTGCCATTGCTGCCGGAATTGAGGGATGTAATGTGTACAGCCATACGCCGGTCAAAATTAAGGCGTTTGTTAATAATATCTTTAAACTTCTTAAACCATCCATGAAGGGTTTCGTAGATCAGGGAATGCGTTTATATTTGGCCACCCTTAGCACAAACTGAATGCAAAAACGTATAGCCAAAACCTTGCAGCTCCTGGTTGTTATCTGTATGACCACACCTGCGCTTTCCCAGAATATTCTGAAAGGGAAAGTGATCGACTCCTCTGAAAACAAGAAATTACACAATTCCATTGTTGCGCTCATCGATCTCAGTGATACTACGCTGTACCGCTCCTGGCGGGCCGGTGCGGATGGCGGATTTTCCATTTCGAAGATCCCTGCCGGAAAGTATACACTGCTGATCTCTTATCCGCGCATGGCGGATTTCTTGCAGGAACTGGATATCAGTGATACCAGCATCATCGATCTCGGTTATATTTCCATGATCACGGAAGCGAAACTGATGCAGGAAGTAGTGGTCACTGCCGGACGCGCCATGCGCATGCGGGGTGATACCCTTGAATACACGGCAGACAGTTTTGCTGTAAAACCCGGCGCCAATGTGCAGGCGCTCCTCAAGAGATTACCGGGCATTGAGGTGAGCAGGAGCGGGGCCGTTACGGCACAGGGACAGGAAGTGAAAAAACTCCTGGTGGATGGAGATGAGTTCTTTACAGACGATCCAAAATTTGCCGCACAATATCTCCGCGCCAATGCAGTTGATAGAGTACAGGTATTTGACAAGAAAAGCGATATGGCTACGCTCACTGGTTTTGATGATGGTAAAAAAACAAAAACCATCAACCTCAAAATGAAGAGCAGCGCCAAAAACGGCTATTTCGGGAAAGTATCCACCGGCGCCAATGGCGATGGTAACTACGAACATGAACTCATGGTGGGCGCTTTCAGGGGACCACTGAAAGCAGGTGTGTTTGGCATCGCATCCAAAAGTATGAGTCGCGATTTCAGCTCGGAAGTGCTGAGCCGGGCAGGAGGGGAATCGATGGATTATATCGAAGACGGTGTAGGCATGATGGTAGCCAACAAATCACAATCGGAAAGTATCGGTCAGTACAGCGGAAGTGGCCTGCCTTCTATTCTCAATGGTGGCGCACATTTTTCCAACAAATGGGGGAGCGATAACAAGAACGAACTTATGGGCAATTACCGCCTTCGCACACATACCGGCGATGGATGGGGTAACAGCACACGCTTCACAAAAAGTACAGACACATTAAGCTTCCTCGATAAAGACAGCCGTTCGGATAGAAGCGAAGGTTTTGGTCATAACCTGTCAGGACAAGTAGGAGTGAAGCTGGATACCTTTACCAGCATGATGGTGAAGGTGGCCGGTAGCAAAGGAAGAAAGGAGATCGACAGGAACACCGCTACCTCCTCCGCCAATTTCAGGAATATCGTTGTGAACAGCAGCGCCTCGGAAGAGAATGAGATCACCGATGACCAGTCGCTCAAATCTTCCGTGAGTATCTTAAGGGATATGCCGAAGATCGCGGGTAAGCTCAATGTTACTTTCGAGCAGGAATATTCCGATACGCGTGCGAACAATCGCGCCCTGACTGAAAATGCTTTCTTCGATGGAGTGACTGGTGAGCAGACCAGGGCGCAGTCGCTCGACAGGCTGCAGGCTTCCACTGAAAATTATGAAGGCTATGGCGGAAGGGCCAGTCTCACCAATCGCTTTAATGAGAAATGGTACACGCAGTTCGAGTATGGCCTGAAGGTCCGCATGTCTGAAAGCCGCTTCAATACGATGAATGGCAGCAATGGAAAGTATGACGACCGCGTAGACAGTCTCAGTAATAATTTCGATTTCACATCCCTTACGCAGATAGCAGGAGCGGGCATCAACTATAAAACAAGGAAGTGGTTGATAGGTGTAGGATCGAAGGTATTCCTCACCGGGCTGAAACAATTCAACCTGGATGCGGATGAAACGAGGAAAAGAACTTTTACCAACCTGGCGCCGTACTTCAGGGCCTCTTACAATTTCAGTCTCACCACCAGTCTTCATATCAATTACTCCGGCGCTACCGTACAGCCTTCCATGGAGCAGTTGCAGCCATTGCGCAGAACTGCCAATCAACTTGTGGTGCAGGAAGGTAACCCGGACCTGGTGCCTGGATTCAACAATAACCTGTCGTTTTCATTTAATAAATACAATTTAAGGCGAGAGTTGATGCTGATGGTGAATTTGTCAGGTTCGCTCAATACCAATGTGATCACCAATGCCACCACTATCAGCGAGCAGGGCAGGGTGAGCAAGTTTATGAATGTGGATGGGTTGCCGGGCGTGAATGCCATGGTGAACCTGTCTAAAGGATGGCGTAGCAAAGGCATCAATATCGGCGGTGGTTTCAATTTCTCAAATTTTGGCAGTTACAATATCCAGAACGGGGAGTTGTTCAGGATGTTCAATACCAGCTTTGGGATCAATTCGAATTTCAGGTATGACTTCAAGGAAATATTCAACCTGTCATTGAATTCCAATTTCGGTTTCTCCAGGGGGCGCTCGGAATTGAAGGGCGCTGTGAATTCCAATAATTTCCACCACACGCATAATTTTGCCGGCTCTGTCTCGCTTCCCTGGAAACTGGAAATCGGAACAGACCTGATGGGTTCTTTCAATCCCGGTAATGGTTCCTTTGCCAGCAGTGTGAATGTAGTAACCTGGAATGCGAATATCCAGAAAAAATTCCTGCAGAATGAAAGCCTTGTGCTGAAAGCTTCCGTGAACGATATCCTCAACAAGGCTACGGGATATCAGCGGAGTATCGATGGCGCCAACTGGAGTGAAAGCAATGGCTTTGTGTTGCGTCGTTATTTTATGGTTTCACTTTCCTGGAATTTTCTTGGTAAACTCTAATCAATTATCCTTTCGATCATGAATAAGTTCATACTACATATATTCGTTCTGTTCACCTGCTTTAGCGTCAATGCACAGGATTTTCTCACCAAAGGCAGCATCGAGTTTGAAGTGAAAGTGAATACCAAAAGGATGTTCGAAGAGATGTTCAAAGGGAAGGAAGACCGTGTGATGATGATGGGAGGTGACGGTGGCCAGGAGTTCTATGTAACCAAAAAACAGTTGCTGTTCAATGGCGATAAAACATTGTACAAACGCATTGGCTCAGATCCTTTCATGGGTGGCGAAGGAACTTCCATTTTTACTGATATTTCCGCTGGTGTATCCACTTTCAAAGGTTCTTCCATTACTTCCGATAAAATATTCGAGGATTCCGTTACGCGGCTTCGCTGGAAGATAGATGATGAAACGCGTGTGATCGCAGGATTCAAATGCCGCAAAGCCATTGGTGTGATGATGGACAGTATCTATGTGGTGGCTTTCTATTGTCCGGAGATCGTTCCGCAGGGCGGCCCTGAGATCTTTGCCGGCCTGCCCGGGATGATACTGGGACTGGCCATTCCCAGGATGTATACCACCTGGTTTGCAACTAAAATTCAACTTGAAGTGGACGAAAGGTTGTTAGTGGCTCCTGCACCTGCAAAAAAAGAAAAAATATACTCCATGACAGAGGCCAGGGAAGCCTACCGGAAAGAGATGGGCGCTTTCATGCGCAAGGATGTACATGATGATGAGATCGATCTTATGATGAAAGGCTTGGGAGGATCGAATGTCTTCCGCAGACCATAATCTTCCCGTAATAGCTAATTGATGGAAATGTTGTAACTTTCTCAAAGTGTGGCCCCTCCCCCCGAAATTCTACCCGCATTTTTTCATCAATTAAATCAATGGTTATGTCATTGCTCAGCAACAAATCAGCAATTGTGACCGGCGCTTCGTCCGGCATTGGTAGGGCTGTGGCCGAACTCTATGCGGCCAACGGCGCATCGGTGATTGTAGCAGACCTGGATGAGAAGGGTGGACAGGAAACAGTGGATGTGATTGTGAAAGCCGGGGGCAAAGCGAAATTCGTGAAAGCGGATTCTTCCAAACCGGCAGACAATGAAATGCTGGTAAAGGAAGCAGTGGATACATACGGAGGTTTGCATATTGCCTGTAATAATGCTGGTATTGGCGGTCCTTCTGCGCCTACCGGTGAGTACCCCGTAGATGGCTGGGATAAAGTGATTGCCATCAATCTCAGCGGAGTATTCTATGGAATGCGATACCAGATCCCGGCGATGCTGCAATCCAATGGTGGTGTGATCGTGAACATGGCCAGCATCCTGGGTTCGGTGGGCTTTGCCGGATCGCCTGCATATGTTGCTGCCAAGCATGGCGTGGTGGGCCTCACCAAAGCCGCTGCTATCGAATACTCGGCCAAAGGGATCCGTGTAGTGGCCGTTGGCCCGGGATTCATTGAAACACCGCTGCTGGCAAAAATGTCTGAGGAACAAATGAAAGGTCTGGTAGCCCTCCATCCGATCGGGAGACTGGGCAAGCCGGAAGAAGTGGCCGAGCTGGTGCTCTGGCTCAGTTCTTCCAAAGCCAGTTTTGTTACGGGAGCTTACTATCCGGTAGACGGAGCTTACCTGGCCCCTTAAACGAAATATTATTTAGCCTGCTTCAATAACCAATTGGCGAGATCGGTGGCGGCCTGCGGGTTCTCATATTCTGCGGGCAGTCTTTTGCCATCGATATATTCATTGTAGATCCAGGGGTCCCCGATTGCCAGTACTTTCCCTTTTCCAAATTCCGCAACTGCCATGATCACATGACCATTATCTGAGAATACAGACCTGGCGGGCTTTTGCACGGTAAGCGTACTCAGCTCTTTCAGGAAGATCTTCCTGGCATTGGGAAGCAAAGGGTGATTGGCAGGAACATCAAATGCACCCTGCTCATATTTGTTGTTGAACACAAGGTGGTACCTGTCTTCATTGAAGTGGATACCGAACTTATTGGCGAGCTGATTGAAGTGTTTGAATTCCGCATTGCCGGAATCATTGGCCAGCATCACCAGTACGCCGCCCTTCTTCACCCATTCAGTGATGGCCGTGATATGTTCTGACTGTATATAATTCGGCTGCGCGGTTTCTTTCTCCGTATCGGCATCCACAATGATATAAACACTGGCTTTGGCCAGGTTCTCCCTGGAGGGAGCAACAGGCAGTGAGTCCGTTAAGGCGCCGGCAACGCGGAATCTTTCGCCCCACATGCTGAAACCACTGTTGGTGGGATCTTCCCAGGTATAGTGGAAGCGCACCATATTGCCGGACTTATCCTTTTTGTATTCATTGTTGAAATAGTAATCGAGCAATACTGTTTTGGTTTGTGCGCCTTTGGGTTGCGCTACTGAACAGGATTGCACAAGCATCAGCGAAGCTGCTGCAAAGAAAAGAATGCGAAAAGGTTTCATACTAGCTTTTTTATAATTCGATGATTCTTTTTTCATCCCTGCTTTTGTAAGCCGCTTCGATGATACGGATCACATTGGTGCCTGCGCTGGCAGGAACGAATTTGTCTTCGAAAATGTTATTCTGGATGGCATCGTACAGGCCCTCATAGAAAGCGCCATAATTTCCCGCTTCCGATCTTACGGAGATCTTTTTCGGTTGTCCATCGATGTTTGTATGCAGTAATCCTGCTGCTGCGGGGTCTTCCACGCCCCAGGTATCATCTTCGGGGAGCAGGCCGGCATTGAGCTTTATCTCCTGCGGGTCAGCCCTGGGTTTGAGTAAGGAGCCGCTGGTGCCGTGGATGGCGTATGCGGGAATGGGTTCCATCACTACATAACCGCTCTTCAGTCTTACCCTCATGTGTGGGTAGAAGAAGATGATCTCGAAATAATCATCCACCTGCGAGCCGGGGCGTTGATGGGTGATGTCTGCAAAGAGTGCATCGGGCATTCCGAAGAGTACGAGGGCCTGGTCAATTACATGCGGCCCGAGATCATAGAGTACGCCTGTGCCCTGTACGGCAATTTCCTTATGGGGCTTGGGACTGAGCACCAGGTTGTACCGGTCGTAATGGATCTCCGCTTCCACTATTTGTCCGAGTGAGCCTTCTTCGATCACGCGGCGTACGGTGCGGATATCGCTGTCGAACCTTCGGTTCTGGTATACCGATAGTATCCTGTCTTGCTTCACTGCCAGCTCTTCCAGTTCGATGGCTTCGGCAACGGTAACGGTGAAAGGTTTTTCCACCACTACATGTTTGCCGGCGAGTAATGCTTTTTTCGTATAATCGAAATGGGTGATATTGGGTGTGTTCACCACCACAAGGTCGATATTAGGATCGGCCAGGATGGCTTCGTAATTATCGTAACTGATGATGCCGGGATAGAGATCGGCAGCGATCTTTTTGCTTCTTTCCCAAACACCATAGAGCTGGTAATGGGGGTTCTGATGGATGAAGGGCGCATGGAAAATTTTGCCCGACATGCCGAATGAACAGAGTGCTGTACGAATTGGTTGCATACGTCCGCTTTTGAATGAAGCTGCAATATAACGGAATCCGGTCACAGCGATCTGTCGAGATGCACATAACCTCCGTCCACATAAAGCAGCTGCCCGGTGGTATGGCTGCTTTTTTCAGACAACAGGAAGGCTGTAGTATTGGCGATCTCTTCTGCCGTGGTCATCCGGTTTCCTAACGGTATATTCTGAACGATGGAGGCCAGTTTTTCCTCAGGATTGGGCAAGCTGTTGATCCAGGTCTGGTAGAGCGGGGTATAGCATTCCGCCACCACTATGGCATTCACGCGGATACCGAAGGGGAGCAGCTCCACGGCCCATTCGCGGGTGAGTGCATTGCGTCCTCCATTGGAAGCGGCATAGGCCGAAGTGCCGCCCTGACCGGTATCTGCAGTTTTGGAACTGATATTAACGATAGCGCCTTTGCTTTCTTTGAGTGCGGGCAATGCATAATGCGCCATCAGGAAATAATGCACGAGGTTCTTATGAAGCGATGCCATGAAAGCATCATAGTTGCCGTTTTCGAGACTAACGCCGTCGTTGACGCCGGCATTGTTCACCAGGCCATCGATGCGCCCAAACTGCTTTAAAATGGCTTTGACGGCGTACTCGCTGGAAGCAGGGTCGGTTAGCTCTGCTTCCACCTGCCAGGCTTTGCCTCCACTGGCAGTGATAGTGTCCACTACTTTCTGGTTATCGGCGGACTTGCGCCCGATGATCACGGGGATGGCGCCTTCTTTTGCGAGTACGAGGGCAATGCCTTCGCCGATGCCTTTGGCGCCGCCGGTTACCGGGATTACTTTATGCTGAAGTTGAAGGTCCATAGAATTATTTTAAGAGTTCGGAGGGCTGGCAGTCGCTCGCCTCCGGCGAGTGACTTTTGTTCCGTCGCCTCTGGCGACACAGTGTTCGCCGGAGGCGAACTAATACAAGTCACTCGCCGGAGGCGAGCGACTGCCGGCACGCTGTCTATTTCTTCCAGGCAACCGCCGTTTGTTTGCTCGTTCCCAATCCATCTATTCCCAGTTCCATCACATCACCTGCCTTGATATAAACAGGTTCCGGTTTTTGTCCGAGTCCCACACCCGCAGGCGTACCGGTGGAGATCACATCTCCCGGCAGCAGGGTCATGAACTGGCTGAGATAATGTACCAAAAAAGGCACTTTGAAGATGAGGTTGCTGGTATTGCCGTCCTGCATCATCTTCCCATTCACGGAGAGCCATAAACGAAGATTGTTCACATCTTCTATCTCATCTTTGGTGGCGATCCATGGGCCGAGTGGAGCAAAAGTATCGCAGCTTTTCCCTTTCACCCACTGACCGCCGCGCTCCAACTGGAATTCGCGTTCGCTGTAATCGTTGTGCAGGCAGTAGCCGGCAACATGATCCATTGCCTCGGCTTCATCAACATAGCTTGCCTTTTTGCCGATCACCACGCTCAGTTCCACTTCCCAGTCCGTCTTCATGCTGTTGCGTGGGACCATCACATCGTCATTGGGGCCGCAGAGGGCTGAAGTGGCTTTGAAGAAGACCACGGGTTCGGCGGGTGCGGCCATATTGCTTTCGGCAGCATGGTCGGCATAGTTCAGCCCGATGCATATGATCTTTGATGGTCTGGAAACGGGGCTGGCCCAGCGAACACCGGCGGCTACTTCAGGAAGGCCGGGGTTCTTGTCCAGCGCGGCTTTCAGGTTGTCAATGCCATTGCCGGCAAAGAAGTCTTCATCAAAATCACGCACAAGCTGGCTTACATCGTAACGTTTGTTGTCGATCACAACGCCGGGTTTTTCCTGGCCGGGGTTTCCAAAACGGATCAGTTTCATTTTTCTATCTGTTTAGTAGTGTTTGATTTTGTTTATTTATCCAATGAGCAGCACCAGCAGGCTTTTTGCTCCGTGAGCGCCGATGACAAGGGATTGTTCGATATCGGCGGTCTTTGACGGACCGGCGATGAAAACACCGAACCCTTCCCTGGTGGTATCGATCTGCGCATACGCAGAATGCATTGTGTCCACTATTTTGGTTTTTTCCAGCACCAGCACCAGGTGCTGTGTAATAAAGGGCAATGCTCTGCTGATGCAATCTGATTCCTGCAACCAGATGGCGCCGTTCTCGGCCACGCCCAGTCTGCCTTCCAGTACGGCTACTTCAATGCTGGCGGCATCGTGCAGCAAGGCCTGGTTGCTGTTGCGCGGATGGTTCACGAAATCGGCGATGTGCGTCATCTGCGGGTAATGTTCCTGCACGGCTGCTGCAATTTCATTTCTCGCTTTCAATGTGATCACGGCGCCACCCACAGGTTCCAGCGATGCAATGAAGGCTGGTACCAGTTCCTCCACAGATGGAAGGTACTGAAAGGAGGCGGGCGCAGCAACCAATGCCGGCTTGTTTTTCCTGATAGCGTCCAGTATTTGTTGCCTGCTCACTTTTGTTGTTTTTTATTTTGCTGTTGCCGGAACCATTCGCGGAAACTTTGTTCCGGAACTTCCGGAAGTTCCCTTTGTTTGCCCCAGGGGTTGATCCGTTTGTTTACAGACAGGCCCGGGAACCATTTCAGGAACTTACGGGCCAGCCTACCCGAAATGGAATATTTTTTAGGGGATGACAGTACATTGCCCATAATTTTCATCGCGACTTTTTTGGTTGCCGGAGCATGACCATCGCGGGTGAGCACCTGACGCCACTGGTAAAGCTGGTTATGGATATCGATCTTCACCGGGCAAACATCCGAGCAGCTTCCGCAAAGTGTGCTGGCGAAAGGAAGATCGGCATATTGTTTCATATCTATATTCGGGGCCAGTATCGCACCGATAGGACCAGCCACCGCATTGTGATAACTGTGTCCGCCGCTCCTGCGGTAAACGGGGCAGGTATTCATGCAGGCCCCGCAACGGATGCATTTCAGTGAATTGCGGAAAGCGTCGCGGCCCAGTTGTGTAGTGCGGCCATTGTCTACGATGATAATATGCAGCTCCGCGCCGGGAGCGGCTTTGCGGAAATGACTGTTGTAAGTGGTAATGGCCTGGCCGGTAGCGCTTCTTGCCAGTAATCGCAGGAATACGCCGAGATCATTCGTTTTCGGTATCACCTTCTCGATGCCCATACAGGCGATATGTAACTTGGCGAGATGTGCGCCAAGATCTGCATTGCCTTCATTGGTGCAAACCACGAAAGCGCCGGTTTCGGCCACAGCAAAATTAACGCCGGTAATGGCGGCATCGGCCGCCAGGAATTTCTGACGTAGATGTTCACGCGCAGCGCTGGTGAGATACTGCGGATCCGATGCGCCAGCCTCGGTACCAAGATGCTCATGGAACAATTCACCCACTTCCTCCTTCTTGATATGAATGGCGGGCAGCACGATATGGCTGGGTGGTTCTTTTCTTAGTTGAACGATGCGTTCGCCGAGATCGGTATCCACCACTTCAATGCCATGTTCCTCCAGGAATGGATTGAGATGACATTCCTCGGTAAGCATGCTCTTGCTCTTCACGATCTTCCTGGCATTATGTTCTTTCAGCAATTGCAGCAGGATTTCATTATGTGCTTTGGCATCGGCTGCCCAGTGTACCTGCACGCCATTGGCTAGTGCCTGCTCCTCGAACTGTTGCAGGTATACGTCCAGGTTAGAGAGGGTATGCCCCTTGATGGCGGAAGCCTGGTTGCGCAGTTCCTCCCAATCGGCAACAGTATGCGCAATGCGGTCGCGTTTTGCTCGCACAAACCAGAGGGCTTCATCATGCCATTGCATGCGCTCCGTGTTTTTGACGAAGTCCTTTGCAGCATCGGGATGTGAATGATGGGTGAAACTCATTTTATTTATCATTTCATTTCGGAGTGGCCAGTCGCTCGCCTCTGGCGAGTGACTTCTAATTGTTCGCCTCCGGCGAACACCGCGTCGCCGGAGGCGACTAAATACAAGTCACTCGCCAGAGGCGAGCGACTGGCCACTCCCTGTTATGTTGGTTCGCCCGCAAGTATTTCAGCAATATGCATTACCCTGATAGGTAATTGTTGTCTTCTTATCAATCCTTCCTGGTGCATGAGACAGCTCATATCCGTTCCGGTGAGTACTTCTGCGCCATTCTTCCGGTAATCCTTCAGTTTTGAATTGCCCATGGCAACGGAAACAGCTTCTTCTGTAACACAGAAAGTGCCGCCGAACCCACAGCATTCATCGCCCCTGTTCAAAGGAACCATTTCAATTCCTTCTACCAGCTGCAGCAATTGCATTGGCTTGGAAAAGAAGGGGAGCATCCTTTCACTGGACGAGCCCAGCTGCAATCCACGTTGTCCGTGACAACCCTGGTGCAGCGCCACTTTTCCGGAAAAGCGACTGTTCAGAGCCGTTACTTTCAATACATCTGTGAGGAACTCACAGAGCTCAAATACGCGCTGGCGTATAGTGGTGGCCGTTGCTTCATCTTTATCATCATGCAGGTGATCCTTCACATGCAGTACACAACTGCCGGAGGGGCTTACTATATAATCGTACCCCGAAAAATTCTGCACGAAATTCCGGTTGCAACCTTTTGTGTAATCTTCAAAACCGCCATTGGCCATTGGTTGTCCACAGCAGGTTTGATTGGGTGGAAATTCAACCTCCACGCCCAGTTCTGTAAGCAGCTTCATTGTGGCGATTGCTACTTTGGGATAGAACTGGTCTACATAACAGGGTACAAATATAGCAACGCGCATCAGCTGTTCAGTTTTATGAAGCCGCCATCGATGGGGTAATCGCAACCGGTGATGAATCCGGCTTCATCGCTGGCGAGATACAGCACCAGGCCGGCGATCTCATCGGGAGAAGCCATGCGCCCGATGGGTTGTGTTTTGGACAGCTTCTCGAACATTTCGGCTTCCTGGCCGGGGTAATTGTTTTTGAGGAACCCGTCTACAAATGGTGTATGCACCCGGGCAGGCGATACGGAATTGCAGCGGATATTATCTTTCACATAATCTTTGGCAACGGAGAGCGTCATAGCCATTACTGCGCCTTTGGCGGTGGAGTACACGAAGCGGTCGCTCAATCCCACCCAGGCCGCAATGCTGGCCATATTGATGATCACGCCGCCGCCGGCTGCTTTCAGTTGCGGGATGGAGGCATAGAGGCAATTGTACACGCCTTTCACGTTCACGTTCATCACACGGTCGAAGTCGGCTTCCATTGTATTGTCTGCCTTCCCGATATGCGCGATACCTGCATTGTTCACGAGTATATGATGCTGGCCGATTGCCTGGAAGGTATTGATCACCTCCTGCTGGCTGGTTACATTACAGGCATGTACATACGCTTTTCCCCCAGCATCTGTGATAGCTTTGACTGCTGCCGCGCCGCTGTCTTCACTGAGCTCGATGATATGCACAATGGCGCCCTGCTTTGCAAACAGTGTGGCGATGGCTTTGCCGATGCCGCTTCCTCCGCCTGTTACTACTGCCTTTTTGTTTTGTAAGGAGAACATGTTTTTCGATTGAAAAATGAGCCTGAAATTAGTATGATAATGTAATTGAACTGTCCTGTTGCGTCCTGTGACGATTATGCTGTTCTTATTTTATGTCCTTTCCAGCCGAAATATGCCACCACTATAAAACAGATCAGTGGGATGCTGTAACCGTACTGGATATTTTTGGTGATATCTGCAATATATCCCAATACCGGTGGCAGTAAAGCGCCGCCCACAATGCTCATCACAATAAGGCTGCTGCCCAGTTTGGTATCTTTCCCCAGGTCTTTGATACCGAGTGAAAAAATGGTAGGGAACATGATGCTCATGAAAAAAGCGATACCTATCAGCGCATACACGGTGATCATGCCTTCCGCAAAAATGGCGATGAGCGATAGCAGCACATTGATGATGGAATAGATAGTGAGCAATTTGGCAGGAGCGATATAGCGCATTAAGAAAGTGCCTGCAAAGCGGCCACCCATGAAGGCCAGGCCATAGCCCAGTCCCAAATAATTAGCAGCGACTGTTTCTTTGATATTGGCAGCTTTGGTGGCAATTACGATGAAAAAGCTGCTCACACAAACCTGTGCGCCTACATAGAAGAACTGCGCCACCACAGCCCAGGTGAGGTGACGGTGACGGAAAGCATGCAGGGGATTGCCGCTACCGTCCTCGTTCCCTTCTTCTTTACTGTCCGGCATTTTGGTGAAAAAGATTAGCGCAGTTACCAGTAGGATCACGAGGCCAAGTATGAGGTAAGGCATTTTTACACTGTCTGCTTCGGATTGCAGATAAGCATTCCTGGCTTGTTCGGTCATGGCTGCCAGTTGTGCATCCGTGTACTCTGTTCCGGAAAGGATCATCTTTCCACCTACTATCGGCGCCACCATCGCGGCAAGCCCGTTGAAAGATTGCGCCAGGTTGAGCCTTTGTGTGGCGGATTCGGGCGGACCTAATACGGTGGCATAAGGGTTGGCGGCTGTTTCAAGGAAAGTGAGGCCGCAGGCGATCACAAAGAGTGCACCCAGGAAGAAAACATACTCGCGTGTATTGGCTGCGGGCAGGAAAAGGAAGGAACCGGTTGCAAAAAGGACCAGCCCTATCAGTATCCCTGATTTATAACCATACTTGCGCATGATGAAACCAGCAGGCAAAGCCATGATAAAATAAGCTATGAATACGGCTGAATCTACCAGTGATGATTGAAGGTTGCTCAACCGGAATGCCTTGCGTAAATGGGGGATAAGGATGGGATCGAGGTTATGCACAAATCCCCAAAAGAAGAAAAGGCTGGTGACCAGTATAAAAGGTAACAGCATTTTCTTGCCGGTAGATGCGGCAGTAGTTTTTACAGTTGATAAGGAAGCAATCGCCATGTATCGTTAGTTTAGAGTTGAAATATTTTATCCATCTTCATCCATTTCTCTCCGGGCTTTGCCGTTGGTAAGGCCTGCTGGTAGGTCCACATCTGTTCTTCCCATCGTTGCACTTCCGGGTTAACTGCATCGGCAGCTTGCTTCTTTTCAAAAGAAAAATCATCATTCACTTCCATGATCATGAAGAGCCGGTTCTCCAACCTATAGATCTGGAGATCCTCAATGCCTGCTTCTTTGATGGATTGGATAATGGCAGGCCATACAGCGCGGTGATGCTTTTCATAGTCGGCAATAAGCCCGGGATCGTTTTTCAGGTCGAGTGCAAAGCAATGTCTTTGGCTCATTTGGATGCTGTGTTTCGATGAATTATAAACTCAATATTCATGTATTTTGCTAAATATTCCTCCTGTATGCCAATATAGCTTAGTAGTATGGCAATTGCAGCAAATGAGGGCAATTACCTGCCAAAATAGATTAGTACTATGTCAATAGCCTCAATCCGGTTCACTTAATTAGTGGCTTATATTGCAATTGTTTAAAAGTAAATTTTTTCCGGTGTGTGTATTTACTGGTTAACCCTCCGGAAATGGATTATCACTTCAATCAAAACGTGACTGCTGTATGAAAAAGACCTGCCATGCTTTAACCCCGGCATGCTCTAACCTCCGCCGGGCTGTTATGCTGCTATTTATTCAGTTGTTCTGGGCGCTGCCATTACTGGCGCAACAGATCCCGCTCACCGGCATTGTAAAAAATGAAAAAGGTGAGCCGCTGAAAGGTGTCAGCGTAAATGTAAAAGGAACATCCACCGGCACCACCACCAATGATAATGGTGTGTTTTCCCTGGCTGTTTCCAATGAAAATGCCACACTTGTTTTTTCCATTGTAGGCCATGCCACACTTGAGAAGCCCGTTGGCAAAACCCGGACTTTCAATATTGAATTGAAAGAGGGTAGTGGCAACCCGCTTGACGAAGTGGTGGTGATCGGTTATGGAGGCACCATGCGCAAGCGCGACCTGGGCGGCTCCATCTCCTCTGTTGGTAAAAAACAGATAGCGGAGCGCCAGCCGGTGACCCTGTTCGATGCCCTGCAAGGACAGGCTGCCGGTGTACTGGTAATGAATGATAACGGCGATCCTGCCGGTCAGGGTACGATCCAGATCCGCGGAGCTTCTACCATCAACTCCGGTAATGGTCCACTCTATGTAATCGATGGAGTACTCAGTGAAGATGGGTTCAACATTGTAAATCCGGCTGATATTGAGTCCATCGAAATACTGAAAGACGCGGCCTCTGTTTCCATTTATGGAGCGCGCGGCGCCAATGGGGTGATCATCATTACTACCAAAAAAGGTAAAGCGGGTAAAGCCCAGGTGAATGTGAACTACAACCATGTAACGGGCAAACTGGCCCATAAGCTCCGCACCACAACCGCTGATGAACTGCGTACCTACAGAAGATTGCGCGGTGATGGTGGTAACGGGGTCAGGGTGGATTCCGTAAACCCTTATCTCAATGCCGATAATGATTACCAGGACCTGCTCTTCAGAACAGCCAATAAAGATATCGTTGGCCTGAGTATTTCCGGTGCTCAGCCAGGAGGAGCCAACTATTATGCAAGCCTCAACTATACAGACGACCGGTCCATTGTGGTCAATAGCTGGATGAAACGTCTTCAAAGTAAACTGAACGTTGGATATAACTTCAGCAAAAAGTTTTCGGCTACCCATGCGCTTTCGTTCGTATACCAGAAAGGCAACAATATTCCCGTAGGCACTTCTGCCAGGCAGGTATTTGAACGCAATCCCTGGACAAGTATTTACAGGCCGGATGGGATGTTGGCCAGTTATGTGGAGTCTAAAAGGAACCCGGTTGCATATGCATTGCTGAACAAGGATAACGATGATAACTTCACCATCCAGATGAGCAATACCTTCAGCTACCAGATCCTTCCTGACCTGAAGTTCTCAACTTTGTTCAATATCATCTACGATAATTTTATCAACAAGTCTTTCATGCCTTCCTTCCTGACTTCAGGGGGAAATGGAGATGCTACCGGCAGTAACGAGTTTTACAAAAGGTTCTACTGGGAGGCCCAGGGGTATTTCAACTACAGGAAAATGTTGGGCGACCATGAGATCACCGCTACATTGGGCGCCAGCGCCAACAGAAGAAAAGCTGAAACATTCCAGATTGCCATGTACAGGTACCTGAGTGAAGATATCAATACTTCCAATGCCGGTATCATTGACCTCACCAAAACCCGTACTACCGGGACCGCCAATGCGGATGCTTCCTTCTTCGGACGTGTTGGTTACAATTACATGGGTAAATATATCCTGCAGGGATCTGTGCGTCGCGACGGTTCTTCCCGTTTCGGTGAAGATAACCGTTTCGGCACCTTCTTTTCAGGGTCCGCGGCCTGGCGCTTCTCCCAGGAGAATTTCATGGACTGGGCTGCAGGTTTTATCCAGGATGGTAAGCTGCGGTATAGCATCGGTCAGTCTGGTAACGACCGCGTAGGTGATTATTCCCATTTTTCCAATATGGATTTCGGGCAGGAATTTTATAACGGCGTAAGCGCTGCTGCAGAATCCACCAGATTAGGTAACAATACACTAAAATGGGAAACCACTACTTCACAAAATATTGGCCTTGAACTCTCCTTCCTGAAAAACAGGGTCAATTTTACTGCCGAATATTATGAGAAGAAGACCAGTGACCTGCTTTATGATATTGAAATCCCTAAAGAAAGTGGAAAAAGTGGATTAACCAACAACCTCGGAAACATAAAAAATGTAGGCTGGGAGTTCACGCTGAGCGGCACACCAATAGCCACAAAAAATTTCAGCTGGGATATCGGCGGAAACATTTCTTTCATGAAAGGGACCATTGAAAAACTGAGAGGAAATTCGGCCTTGATACTTAACCAGTGGCGATTGATTGAAGGCGGCCGGATCGGTGATTTCTACATCTGGAAAAACCTGGGCGTTTACCAATGGAATGAATCGAATGCTTATAACGAACAGGGAGAGCGTCTCAACGTAGTGCTGGGCCAGGATGGAATGCCCAACGGAAGTTATACTGATGGCAGTGGTAAAGCATACACAGGACAAGTGTTCAGCAAGAGCCGTAACGGCAATAAGCTGCTGGGCGGTGATACTGAATGGCTGGATGTGAACAATGATGGCGTGATTGATGACTATGATAAAGTGATTGCAGGCAATGGTATTCCGGATTATTTCTTCGGGTTCAATACCACCATCAGGTACAAAAATCTGTCCCTGTTTGTATTGTTCAACGGCCAGATCGGGAACGAGATTTATAATAACGTTCGTAACGATCAGAACCGGAATAACTCCACCTATTCCCCGCCCATCTGGGATGCTATCGAAAATGCATGGTGGGAACCAGGCGATGTGGCCATCTATCCCAGGTTTGCAGCCAAAGACACCCGCGGAAGTATGAGCCCCGGCTATAATAGCCTTTACCTGGAAGATGGCTCTTTCATCCGCCTCACCAGTGTGCGACTGAACTATACTATCCCCAAAGAAATAGTAAGTAAGTGGAAGATCAATAGCGCCAGTGTTTTTCTCTATGGCAGCAACCTGCTTACCTGGACAAACTATAGCTGGTATGATCCGGAATTCTCTTCCAGAGGATTGCAGATTGGTATGGACTCCGGCAAGTATCCCAAGAGAAGGGAAGTAGGTGTGGGCATCAATGTTAACTTCTAAACGATTGCAAAGCATGAAAAAGATCATTCTAAATATTACAATGCTGGCTACTATAGTATTTTCCGGCGCAGGTTGTAAAAAATTCCTGGATGAGCGCCCTTTTACCCAGGTGCCAACAGACAGTTATTTTAAAAGCAGTAAAGACATTGCGGCCGCTGTAGCCGGTGTGTATGCCAGTTTTCAGATTGAAATGACAGGAAATGGTACAGGCAGCACCTGGGGCAAATACCATTTCTGGGGTGAAGGCCGCGCTGATAATTTCGATCGCACCCAATACAATTTTTCCCATGTGAACGAAATAGCTTCCAATGGACTTACTGCAGGTAATGCGGCCAGTAACTGGACGGGACTTTACCGTACCATTGGAAGAGCCAACAACTGTCTCAAGTACATCCCACTGGTGCCTCAATACGACAATAAGGCTACCCAAAAAGTGGTGGATGAGAATATGGCTCAGTGTTATGCCATGCGCGCCATCAGCTATTTCTATATCGTTAGATTATGGGGAGATGCGCCTATCTGGCTGGAACCCTATACTGACGTTAATGAGGACCCTAAAAAGCCCCGCGAATCGAAAGACAAGATCCTGCGTGAGATCATCATCGCCGATCTCGAAAAAGCATATGAGCTGATCCCGAAGAACGCAACGCCCAGTCAATGGTACATCGGTGAAGGCGCCATCTGCGCTATCCTCGCGGATGTGTATATGTGGATGGGAGAAGAAACGGAAGCACTCAAATGGTTCGCCAATCTCTTTAAGGCTAAATCGCCGACAGGCAAAGTATACAAGGGAATGAACGAAACTGATCTGGCAACGCAGGCAGACTGGAAAAATATCTTCATCAATGCCAATACGGTGGAAAATATCTGGAGCATCCACTGGGATTTCACAGTTAACGGTTGCGCCTGTACGCCGGTTTCCATCTATCATAGCAACAGCCCGCTGCAGATCGATTCCATCGTGCTGAACGACTGGGGAGCGATCCAGGAAACTGATTTACGTGCCAGGCAGACCATCGATTTCAACGCGCCGTTGAGAGACAGGCTGCTGAAATTCTATCCCATGCCTGCTTCGGGCAATCCAACATGGAACGATGCAACCAAACAACTTCCCGTGTATCTCACCATGTACCGCCTCACGGATATGATGCTCCTGTATGCGGAAGCGCTCAATCAAACAGGAGACCCGGTTAATGCCCTCAAATGGTTGAATATCGTGCGCGTTCGTGCCGGCCTTCCTGCTTACCTGGATACCGATCCGGAAGTAAATACGCAAGAAGCCTTGCAGAATGCACTGCTGAATGAACGCCGCTACGAATTGTTCGGTGAAGGCAAACGCTGGTTCGACCTCGTTCGCACCAGGAAAGTTCAGGAAGTGATGGACCCCGTGCTCATACTGAGACAACGCAGGCAACTGGTGGAGGAAGTAGGCTTCGGCTCCGATGAAAGGAAATGGTTATGGCCCATCCACCGTACACTGATTGAAGACAATCCACAGTTGAAACAAAATGAACCTTACAACTAATTGTACTGTTATGAAATGCTCCCAACTCAATATAATTGCAGCTTCCCTTCTGCTGATGTTTGCTGTTACCAGTTGTAAAAAGCTCAGCCTTCAGAAAGATTATGATCGCACTCCGCATACACTGGACCCCAAACTCAACAAGTCGGCAGGTAAATACCTCTCTGACCGGGCTACAGGTGTGGCGGCGCCCAATGATACACTCTTTGCCTGGATGATGAGGGGAATTCAATATGCAGAGATCGATCTCGCTGAATATGAAAAAACCGGCAAAACTTTCGTGTTCCTGCACAATGATGCCGTCAGAAGAGTGTCTTCCAACAAGATCCAGCCAGACTGCTTTTTCGGCGCCAACCTCGTAAATGGTTTGCCTGGTCAGAAATGGGAAGACTATCCAAAGGAGTTTGTGAAAAATTATCTCCTTTACCTGATCGCATCCGGCGTTCATGACCACTATACCATCACAAACCCGGAAGTGAATGCAGAAGTATCCACCCTGGCGCCGGAAGGAGCTTTCAGCGCGCTGCCGGCAGGCATCACAAGACATGTCAATTACCCATTTGATCCGGAGAATAACCCTAAGGCGCTGATCAGGTTCAAAGTGCTCAATTCCTCTCCATCCAATACTTCGGATTATCCCATCGTATTGAATGATGTACTGAATGTGCGCACCAGCAGCCTTCAGGCAACTAATGGAACTGTACATGTGATAGACAGGTTTGTGCCACCAACACTGATTCAATGATGACCGGAATTTCGATGAACTATATCGAGTCATTTTTTTATTCATCAACAGGGATCCGGCAGCAGCCGGATCTTTGTTGTGCAGCAGGCAAACTGTTTTTTCCAATTCCCAACCGGTCCGTTCCGGAAGAAATCGTACTTTAATTGAAAACTGATACAGAATAATGAAGAAGCTGGCCTTTCTCTTAATGATAGCATTGCTTACCGGCGGCATCCCATCACAGGCGCAATTTTCAGAACGACTGAACGATAACTGGGAATTCCTCAGACAAGACCTCGGTGGTATCTGGGAAGCCATCCGTCCTGTTGGTAAAGGCAATCCCGAAAGCGTTCCCCTCTGGGAAAAAGTAACCCTGCCACATTGCGTGAATGCCACCGATGGAGTTGACCCGGATAAGAATTATTACCAGGGCCCCGCCTGGTACCGTACACTATTATCTATCGCCAACCCATATCCGAAAGGAAGAACGATCCTTCATTTTGAAGGTTCAGGCCAGAAAACATCGGTGTACGTGTACGATCAGCTGGTGAAAACACATGTAGGCGGATATGATGAGTTCAAAGTGGATATCACTGATGCGGTGGAAGCATTCAGAAAGAACCCTGCTTACCAGAAACAATTCAATGGAAAGATACCGGTGAGTATCAGATCAGATAATTCCCGTGATCTTGAAATGATCCCGAGCAGTTTGTCTGATTTCAATATCTATGGAGGGATCTACAGGTATTTGAACCTGGTGTATATGCCCGAAATTTCTTTTGATAAAGTGCATGTGAAAGCAGAAGTGGATAAAGATGGAAAGATGGGAAAACTGACCATCAATACTAACTTCTATGAACCAACGAAATCATCGGAGAACAGCAAGCTGCTGATCCGGCTGATCGATCCCTCAGGTAAGGCGGTCAAACTCGATGCAGCATTTGCAACTTCCGGTTATTTGCGGGAAGCCGGGCTGGGCGGACGAAAGGAGTTTGTATTCGATCTGAAGAAGCCACGCTTATGGTCAACTGAAAATCCTGAATTGTACACAGTAGAACTCACACTTCAAACAGCTTCCTCGGAAATAAAGGAAACGGTAAAGGCGGGCTTCCGTCAATTTGAATTTGTTGAACAGGGACCATTCCTGCTCAACGGAAAAAGATTATTGCTGCGCGGCACACACCGTCATGAAGATCATGCCGGCGTAGGCGCTGCCATGACGGAAGAGATGATGCGCAAAGAGATGATCATGATGAAAGAAATGGGCGTCAACTTCATCAGGCTCGGGCATTACCAGCAAAGCCGCATCATCCTGCAATTATGCGATAGCCTCGGCATTGTTGTATGGGAAGAAATTCCCTGGTGCCGTGGCGGCCTAGGTGGAGAAGTATACAAAGAACAGGCGAGAAGGATGTTGAAGAATATGATTGCCCAGCATTACAATCATCCTTCCGTGATCATCTGGGGACTGGGCAATGAGAACGACTGGCCCGGCGATTTTCCTGAGTTCAGCAAAGATTCCATCCGCGCTTTCATGAAGGAGCTGAACGATCTTAGTCATGAACTGGACCCTTCCCGCAAAACAGCCATCCGCCGCTGCGATTTCTGTAAAGACATCGTGGATGTATATTCTCCTTCCATCTGGGCGGGATGGTACCGCGGTATCTATACGGAATACAAAAGCGTATCCGAAATGGAAATGAAACGCGTGAAGCATTTCCTGCACGTGGAATGGGGCGGTGATTCACACGCAGGCCGTTTCTCCGAAACGCCCGATAATGCTTTACTCAAAGTGAGATCAGGTGGCGGCGCTGATGAACGCGCCGGCGATGCATCGCTCTATGGCGGCGCAGCGCGCGTGAGCAAGGATGGCGACTGGAGCGAATCTTATATCTGTAACCTGATCGACTGGCACCTGAAAGAACAGGAAACCATGCCCTGGCTTACAGGCACTGCACAATGGCCTTTCAAGGATTTCTCCACGCCTGTCCGCCCTGATAATCCTGTTCCCTATATGAACCAAAAAGGTGTAGTGGAGCGCGATTTCACGAAAAAAGAATCTTATTATGTTTTCCAGTCGTACTGGACTTCTACACCGATGGTCCATATCTACGGTCATAACTGGCCGGTAAGATGGGGTGATGAGGGAGAAGAAAAAATGATCAAGGTTTATTCCAATTGCGACGAAGCAGAAGCCTGGTTGAACGGCAAAAGCCTGGGTGTGAAAAAAAGGAATAGCCAGGATTTTCCTGCTGCCGGACTGAGGTGGAATACCGCTTTCAATAAAGGCAAGAATGTGGTGAAAGTGGTGGCGAAAAAAGGAAAAACAATATTGTACGATTCCATTTCTTTCCAGTATCAAACGGAAAAATGGAACAAGCCTGCGCAGGTAAAACTGCAAAAACTGGAAGAGTCCAATGGCATCGTTACCATTCAGGCCACATTGCATGATGCCAATGGCGTACAGTGCCTGGATGCCGCCAACCGGATCCGTTTCAAACTCGCCGGTGACGGACAGCTGATCGATAACCAGGGCACAAGTTCCGGGTCGAATTATGTACAACTGTACAATGGCCGTGCAATCATCCGTGTGAATACCAATAAAGGAAAATCAGTGCTGAGCGCTACAGTACCAACTGTGCCCTCAGCCTTTATAGAATTATGAATATAACGCGGGGTGTCAACAGTCGCTCGCCTCTGGCGAGTGACTTTTAATTGTTCGCCTCCGGCGAACACTGCGTCGCCGGAGGCGACTAAATACAAGTCACTCGCCAGAGGCGAGCGACTGGGCACTCCCTGATAAAATCTCATTTGGCAATGAAACGCATTATCATCTTATCGCTCATTTTTGTTCAGTCACTGCTTGCATCTGCGCAATATGATCCTGCCCTGAAACTCTGGTACAATACACCTTCCACCATCTGGGAGGAAGCATTACCGCTCGGCAATGGGAAAACAGGCGCCATGGTTTTTGGCAGTGTTCAGAAAGAAAGGTTCCAACTCAATGACAATACACTCTGGAGCGGCTTTCCCGAGCCCGGCAATAATCCGAACGGACCTACAGTTTTGCCACAGGTACGTGAAGCCGTTTTCAAAGGTGACTATGAACTGGCTGCCAAACTCTGGAAGAAAATGCAGGGGCCTTACTCCGCCCGTTACCTGCCACTCGGGGATCTCTGGCTCACATTCGATCATAAGGATTCAGTCACTGAAAAATATCACCGTGAGCTGGACCTCAACAACGCCATCTCCACCGTCCGTTATACCAAAGATGGCGTGGAATATACCCGTGAAACTTTTACCAGTTTCCCTGCAAAGGCAATGGTGGTGAGGCTGACTGCAAACAAGAAAAATGCACTGAACTTCACCGTTGATCTTAGCAGCAAACTCCGCTTCACTACCAAAGCTGCTTCGAAGGATTTGCTGGTATTGAAAGGGAAGGCGCCGAAATTTGTAGCCAACCGACCATACGAACCCAAACAGGTTGAATACGATGATGAGAAAGGAGAGGGCATGACTTTCGAGATCCGGGTGAAACTGGTGAATGAAGGCGGCAAGATCAGTGCAGCAGGAGATCAGTTGACTGTCAGCAATGCCAACAGTGTTACCATCTACCTTACCGAAGCTACCAGCTTCAATGGATTCAACCGCTCCGCGGCATTCCAGGGAAAGAACCCATCCATCGAAGCCATGAGCAATATGGGCAAAGTATCTTCCATTGCTTATGATGTATTGAAGAAAGCACATATAGCCGATTACCAATCCCTATTCAAACGTGTAAAATTGGATTTAGGAAAAGATGAAGAATCCCTGAAATTGCCTACTGATCTGCGTTTGAAAACGTTCAGCAAGCGTGGTGGCGACAATCCCCTGGTGAGCCTCTACTATCAGTTCGGGCGTTACCTGATGATTGCCGCATCTCGCCCGGGTTCCAGGCCAACCAACCTGCAGGGCATCTGGAACGATCATGTACAACCGCCATGGGGCAGTAATTATACCACCAATATCAATACAGAAATGAATTACTGGCTGGCGGAGAACACCAATCTCTCCGAATGCCACCAGCCATTATTCGATTTCATGAAAGAGCTGGCCGTGAACGGCGCCGCTACCGCCAAAGTGAATTATAATATCGATGAAGGCTGGGTTGTACATCATAACTCCGATCTCTGGGCCAAAACATCACCGCCCGGTGGTTATGAATGGGACGAGAAAGGTATGCCGCGCTGGAGCTGCTGGCCTATGGCCGGTGTATGGTTCGCCACGCATCTCTGGGAGCATTATCTCTTTACCGGCGATCTGAAATTCCTGCGCGAACAGGCATACCCGTTAATGAAGGGGGCCGCACAATTCCAGTTGCAATGGCTGATCAAAGATCCTGCGAGTAATTATCTTATCACCAATCCCAGCACATCACCGGAGAATACTTTGAAGAAAGATGGAAAAGAATACCAGGTAAGTATGGCCAGCACCATGGATATGAGCCTGCTCCGCGAGCTTTTCACTGCATTGATCAGTGCAGCCGATCTCCTGAAGACGGATGCTGCATTCAAAGCAAAACTGGAAAAAGCAAAAGAGCAATTGTATCCTTTTCATATCGGTCAGTACGGCCAGTTGCAGGAATGGTTTAAAGATTGGGACCAGCCTACTGACAAGCATCGTCACCTCTCGCATTTGTTCGGTCTGTATCCAGGCAGCCAGATCACAGTGAAGCAAACACCTGAGTTGGCGGCTGCGGCCAAACAATCGCTTATCCATCGTGGTGATGTAAGCACAGGATGGTCCATGGCCTGGAAAGTGAACTGGTGGGCCAGGTTACAGGATGGAGAACACGCGTATAAGATCCTCAGCGATGCATTTACGTATATCAATCCTCGTGAGATCCGTGAGACCATGGGGGGAGGCGGCACCTATCCCAACCTCTTTGATGCGCATCCTCCATTCCAGATAGATGGCAATTTCGGCGCCACTGCCGGTATAACGGAAATGCTGCTGCAAAGCCATGATGGCCGCCTCAGTCTCCTCCCGGCCCTTCCTGCCGCATGGCCTTCCGGCTCCGTGCGCGGCATCAAAGCTCGCGGCAATTTCACGGTGAGCCTGCAATGGAAAAATCAACAACTGGAAAAAGCGACCATCTATTCCGGCTCAGGAGGTAATTGCCGTATCCGCACAAGCATTCCTGTTAGAGTGGTGGAAGCAAACGCTAAGTCAGCCAGCGGCAACAACACCAATAAGCTGACTATATCCTATGGCATTCCTCCTTATGAAGTGGTGAACAGGGAAGCTATCACAATGCTGCCTGTATCCACTGAATACGTTATCGATTTCAATACTGTAAAAGGAAAAACCTATACGATCCTTCCTAAATAAGTTGTATGAAACATTTGTTGAAAAAAATGATCGGCGCGCTCTGCCTGTTCCTGCTGGCAATGTCTGTACAAGGCCAGCAGCCTGTATTCCAGCAGGTAGGGCCGGGTGTGTGGAAAGCCGTGATAGGTAAGCCTGAAGCCTATGATCTTCTCAAAGCATCCGGTTCAGCTCCTAACAAGGCTGCACTTGCAAAATTGGAAAAAGCAAATTTCCCTTTACCGCTTTCTAAGATCAACGCTACTGTGCGTGATGGAAAAACCTATCTCCGTTTTCCGCTCGCCAGAAAGGAACAACTCTTTGGTTTCGGCTTGAATTTCCAGACCGTTCACCAGCGCGGCAAGATCCTGCAATTGCATGTGGACCATTTCGGTGGAAAGGACAATGGACGTAATCATGCGCCCACACCGTTCTATGTTTCCGGTAACGGTTATGGCGTTTTCATCAACAGCGCCCGCTACCTCACGGTATATGCAGGTTCCGGCGTGCGAAAAGACAGTAAGAATTTTCCCGAGGCGCGTGATAGGAATACAGATAAGAGCTGGCAGGCGCGTCCATACTCCGATGCCGTAGAGATACTGGTGCCTGCGGCAGGTGTTGAAGTTTATGTTTTCGGCGGACCCAATGCCATCGATGCCGTGCGCCGATTCAATTTATTCAATGGCGGAGGTTGTCTGCCTCCAAGATGGGGACTTGGTTTCACCCAACGCGTTCAAAGGCTCTACAATGAAAAAGATGTAAAAAAGGAAGCGGATGAATTTGAAGCGAAAGGTTATCCCCTTGATTTTATCGGACTGGAACCGGGATGGCAGAGCAAATCCTATCCCTGTACCTTCGAATGGGATAGTACACGCTTCCCGCGTCCCGCACAGTTTGTAGCCGATATGCGCAAACAGCATATCCGCGTGAACCTCTGGCTCAATCCATATGTAAGCCCGGAAGCAAGTATTTATAAAGCGATTCGACCATATACCGGTTCGCATACCGTTTGGGTAGGAGCTGTGCCCGACCTCAATACACAGCAAGGCAGGAGCATTCTCTTCAATCAACTCAAAAAAGATCAGGTAGACATTGGCGTTAGTGGTTATAAGATAGATGAAGTGGATGGCTATGATCATTACCTCTGGCCGGATGTTGCCACCTTCCCTTCAGGCATTGCAGCAGAACAGCAAAGGCAGACCTATGGACTCCTCATGCAGCGCTACAGCACTGAGATGTACAAAAAGAAAAATGAAAGAACATTCGGACTGGTGCGTGCTTCCAACGGTGGCGGCGCTTCCTTCCCTTATGTAATCTATAACGATTATTACAACCATGAGGATTTTATCACAGCCCTTATCAACAGCGGCTTTGCCGGTGTGCTCTGGACGCCGGAAGTGCGCGCCAGCAAAACCGGAGAAGAATGGCTGCGCAGGTTTCAGACGGTAGTGTTCTCGCCCATGGCCATGATCAATGCCTGGGCCAGCGGCACCAAACCCTGGTCTTACCCTGAAGTGGCGGAACAGGTGAAAACCTACGCTACACTGCGCATGCAGATGATGCCTTACTGGTATTCGGAATTTGCCCGTTATCATTTTGAAGGTACACCCGTGTTCCGCGCCATGAACCTGGAAGAAGGATTTACACAGGAGATCAAAGAGGAAAAAATAGATTATAACCTCGAGCATAACCCTTACGCTGAAGCGCTTTCCAAAGAATGTAAGGACCAGTATATGGCAGGTGAATACCTGCTGGTAGCGCCGCTCTTTGCCGGACAGACCACCCGCAAAGTGATCCTGCCACGCGGCAAATGGTATGATTTTTACACCGGGGATTTCGTGGGAGATGGTGAAGTGATCACCGTTTCTCCGGGGCTTGACAAGATCCCGGTATTTGTGAAAGATGGTGGCATCATTCCCATGATGCCTGCTCGTTTGCATGCACCGGCTAAAGGAGAAGTGGTGAATATCGAAGTAAGACATTACGGTACCAAACCCGGCAGTTACAAACTCTATGACGATGATGGCGAAACCTTCAATTATGAAAAAGGCGATTATTCCTGGAGAACCATCAGCATTCAAAAGAATGGAAAAGGAGAACTGTCCGGTTCCATCACCGCTGCAGAAAAAGGTAAGCCCAATACCATCGGCAAAGTGAGTTTCACATTTATGACAAAGCCTTTCAATGCAGCTGATCTCAAACATAAAGTCATCGAAACACTGCGTGAACAAGTGATCCGTGAGGCCGACAAAGCCCTGGATGAAAAGCCCGTTACCGTTACAGCATCCCGCTCTCCGCGAAGCGCAGGCGGACCACATGATTTTTTTTCTGAAGGGGATTACTGGTGGCCGAATGAAAAATTCCCGGATAGCCCATATATTCAGAAAGATGGTATGACCAACCCGGATAATTTCACCGCGCACCGTCATGCCATGATCCGTCTCAGCAGGCTGGTAGGCTCACTCGCTTCTGCCTGGCTGATCACAGGGAAACAGGCTTACCGTCAACAAGCTTTGCTGCATTGCAAAGCCTGGTTTGTGGATACTGCCACCCGCATGAACCCCAACTTATTGTTTGCACAAGCTATCAAAGGGCGTGTAACCGGACGCGGCATCGGCATCATAGATACCATCCAGTTGATGGAAGTGGTGCAGGCGCTGATGCGCATGGATACTGTAGCCGGTGCAGACCGGGAACTGATCAACCAGATCAGGGAATGGTTCGAAGCTTACCTGCAATGGCTCACCACGCATCAATATGGTAAAGATGAAATGAATGCCGCCAATAACCACGGCACATGCTGGGTAATGCAGGTTGCTGCATTTGCCCGCTTTACCAATAACCAGCAATTATTGGATTTCTGTTCTGAAAGATATAAAACAGTACTGCTGCCCAACCAGATGGCTACCGATGGCAGCTTTCCACTGGAACTGAAACGAACTAAACCTTATGGATATTCGCTTTTTAACCTCGATGCCATGACCATGACCTGCGAAATCCTCAGCACAGATAAAAACGATCTCTGGAACTATACAACCGCTGATGGCCGCAATATCAAAAAAAGCATTGAATACATGTATCCTTACATTGCCGATAAAAGCAAATGGCCTTTCAAACAGGATGTAATGTACTGGAATGAATGGCCTGTTGCGCAGCCTGCACTGCTTTTTGGGGCACAGTCTTTCAGTAAAGCCGACTGGTTCAAGACCTGGCGCCTGTTGGATCATGCGCCTGCTGTGGATGAAGTGGTCCGTAACCTTCCTGTACGTAACCCGGTAATCTGGTTGAACTGATGAAGAAATTATTATCCATAGCTGCGATCATGGCCACCACCACCATCACTGCACAAACAGCAGGAGATGAGGATGCCGAAATGTTCAATCGCGCAAAGGCCCGCGATCAGAAAGCCATCGAAGAAGCCAGGACAGGCTGGTGGGCGGAAAGCATGAAGACCCATGATCAACGTATTGCCTGGTGGCAGGAAGCGCGCTTCGGCATGTTCATTCACTGGGGCGTTTATTCATTACCGGCAGGAGAGTGGGAAGGTCATAAAGTGAGCGGCTATGCCGAACACCTTATGCGCAAGGAAAAGATCACACGCGCTGATTATCTTCAATTGGCCCATCGTTTCAATCCTTCATTGTTCAACGCGGCAGAATGGGTGAAACAGGCGCAGGATGCCGGAATGAAATACCTCATCATCACTGCCAAGCACCATGATGGATTCGCGATGTATGATTCCAGGATCAGTGATTTCAACATCACACAACAAACGCCCTTTAAACGCGATCCCATGGCCGAACTGGCCGCCGCCTGCGAAAAAGAAGGACTTAAATTCGGATTCTATTACTCACATGCTTTCGATTGGGAACATCCCGATGCCCCGGGCAACGACTGGGAGTACAATAATCCCGGTGGCGATAAACTTCTCCACGGCGGCAGCCACTGGTTTGATGTGCATCCTGAATTATTACCAAAAGCACAGCAATACGTTGATCGAAAAGCGATCCCGCAGATCAAAGAACTGCTGACGAAATACCATCCTGATATTCTCTGGTTCGATACGCCGCATAAATTGCCGCTCTCTGAAAATATCCGCATCCTCAAAGCTATCCGCGAAACTGATCCCAATGTGGTAGTGAATGGAAGACTGGTTCGCGCCGCGGGCGCCGAACTGGGAGATTATAAGAACACGGCTGATCGCCCGGCAGAATTCTTTCCTGTTTCCGGCAACTGGGAAGCAATACCCACCACCAATGAATCTTATGGTTACCATCAATTTGACAGTTCACATAAACCTGCATCTCATTTCATCAGATTGCTGGCCAGCGCAGCAAGCCGCGGAGGCAACCTGCTGATGAATATCGGACCGAAGGGTGATGGTGCTTTCGATTCCAAAGATCAAAACATTTTGGAAGGAATTGGAAAATGGATGAAGGTGAACGGGGCTTCCATTTATGGAACCGCCGCCTCTCCATTGCCTCTGCAGAACTGGGGCGTGATCACGCAAAAACAGAACAAGCTCTATTTGCATGTATTCAACTGGCCTGCTGACAAAACACTATACCTCGGCGGTTTCAAAGGAAACATCAGCAAAGCGTACCTGCTGAGCGATGCCTCAAAAAAATCATTATCGTTCCGGTTGAAAAACAAACTGCTTCGCATCAGTCTGCCTGCTACTGCACCAGATACAACGGATGCAGTGATTGTACTGGAAACAAATGGAAAAGTAGAAGACGAAAGGGGATATTATCTTGCTCCAAACGTTGCGGTTTCGAGGCTCCTGGCCTTCGATGCAAGACAGGAAGGCAAAGGATTTAAGTTTGGTGATGGAAAAAAAGACAAATATTATGTTGAGGGATGGAAAGAAAAAGACCAGGCCCTTCTTTGGGATATCACCAGTTCAGAAAAATCATCTTACAAAATTCTCCTGAAGTATATTGCAGGGAAAGGCAGTTACCTGTTGACGCTGGGTAAATCCATTTTCGAAAAAGAGGTCAGTGAAAAGAATGGGATCGTAACGGAGGAAATTGGGACCGTCACCATTCAGCCCGGATGGCATCAGCTCAGGATCAGCCCGAAACAGCTCCCGGGAAATGAGCTGATGAAATTACTGGAAGTACAACTGATAAAAGTAACACAATAAATCCCGAACCATGAAGCATGTTAGTAGCCTGGTTGTTTTCTGTATCCTTTGCCTTACAATGCAGGCGCAGCAGATCGATCTTCCCAAAGTAATTGGCGATGCCGAAAAACAAACGGAAGTGATGCTCAAAGAAGCCGCAGCAGCCAGGAAAGTAAAACCCGAACTGGTTTCTCCGAGGACCCTGGAAAACGGACATCTGAAAATGGTGGCGAGCCGCGACTGGACCAGTGGCTTCTTCCCCGGCGTACTCTGGTTCCTTTATGAGTACACCGGCAAACCTGAGTGGAAAGAAAAAGCCCATGCATATACCGCCTTCATTGAAAAGGAAAAACAGAATGCCGGTACACATGATATGGGATTCAAAGTGTATTGCTCATTTGGAACAGGCTACCGCCTCACCAGCGATCCCAAATACAGGGCAGTGATCATGGAGTCGGCCCGCACGCTGGCCAGCCGCTTCAATCCAACAGTTGGCTGTCTCCGTTCCTGGGACCATAGTAAGGACAAGTGGGACTTCCCCGTGATCATCGATAATATGATGAACCTGGAACTGCTCTTCGCCGCCACGGAACTGAGCGGCGATTCAGCTTATTACAGGATTGCCGTTTCTCATGCCAATACTACCATGAAGAACCATTTCCGTCCGGATTACAGTTCTTATCACGTAGTGGCCTATGATTCACTTACAGGAAAAGTGGAAAAGAAACAAACGCACCAGGGGTATAGTCATGAATCCGCCTGGAGCCGCGGACAGGCATGGGCGTTATACGGATACACCATGTGTTATCGATTTACAAGGGATAAAAGATACCTCCAACAAGCCGAGCATGTAGCGAAATTCATCCTGGACCATCCGAGGCTGCCGAAAGATAAAGTGCCTTATTATGATTTCGATGCACCCGGTATTCCCAAAGAGCCACGTGACGCATCAGCGGCAGCCTGCATTGCATCCGGCTTGTACGAGCTGGCGCAATACAGCAAGAACGCCGCTGTGTATACTGCCGCCGCCAATACGATGGTGGAAAGTTTGACCAGATCCTATCGTTCACCCATAGGCGAGAATAAAGGATTTCTCCTTTTGCACAGCACAGGTTCCAAACCCGGCAACAGTGAAATAGATGTGCCATTGAGCTATGCAGATTATTATTACATGGAAGCATTGCTCCGCAGCAAACATATGCACGATAAAATGTTTGCATTGCCCAAGCCTGTATTGAAATTGCCAGCCATCATAGCCAGTAATATGGTATTGCAGCAACAGGCCAATACGCCGATCTGGGGAAGTGCTGCTCCCAACGCGGTCATTACAGTTCAGACCAGCTGGAATATGAAAAAGTATACCACCCGCGCCGATGCAAAAGGCAACTGGAAACTGGTGGTGTCCACTCCCAAAGCCGGCGGACCTTACAGCATTACTATCAGTGATGGTAAACCGGTTATTCTGAAGAATGTAATGATCGGCGAAGTATGGCTTTGCTCCGGTCAGTCGAATATGGAAATGCCGGTGAAAGGGTTCAGGAACCAACCGGTCCTGGGTGCTGAAGAAACCATCCTGGAAGGAAAGAACAATAATATCCGTCTCTTCCGTGTGGAAAGAACTACTGCGCTCGAACCTGTTAAGGATGTTACTGCTGAATGGGAAACATCGTCACCAAAAGGCGTGAGGGATTTCAGTGCCGTGGGATATGGTTTTGCAAAGATCCTGCAGCAGCAGCTGGGCGTTCCCGTTGGCATCATCCAGGCTACCTGGGGCGGAACGCCGATCCAGGGCTGGATGAGTGAAAGCAATCTGAAAGAATTTCCTGAATCGCCGATGCCTGCGCATCGTACGGTGATCAATAAGAACCATCCTGAAGTTCTGTACAATGGTATGATCCATCCTCTGATCGGATTTGCCATCAAAGGCGTGCTCTGGTACCAGGGTGAGACTAACAGGGCCGAATATGCGCTCTATGAAAGATTGATGCCTTCGATGGTCCGGCACTGGCGTGCGCAATGGGGAAATGAATGGGCCTTCTATTATGTGCAGCTTGCTCCCTATAAATATCCCAGCTATGCGGCGGAAGCTCCCTATATGCGCGAAGCGCAGGAAAAGGCCGGAGCGCAGATCCCCAATTCAGGCATGGCTGTTTGCATGGACGCCGGTGATTCCCTTACTATACATCCTGCCAATAAAACCGTGGTGAGCCGCAGGCTTGCGTACCTGGCGCTGGGTAAGACCTATGGCGTGGAAGGGATCAATTATCTGAATCCATCATTCAAATCCATGAAGCTGGTGAACGATACCGTTCGTATAGCATTCAACAATGCGTCCAATGGTTTTACAACTTATGGAAAAGAACTGAATGGCTTTGAACTCGCAGGCGATGACCGGATATTTTATCCTGCCAAAGCATGGATCACCAATGATGGTGTATATGCAATCAGCGAACGGGTGAAAAAACCTGTTGCAGTACGTTACGCATTTAAGGATTATGTAATTACTAACCTCTACAATACAGATGGATTGCCCGTTGCGCCGTTCAGGACAGACAACTGGCAACCCGCAGGTACAAAATAAAAGCTACGTGTTAGCATACCTGTGAAGGTAAGTTTTTCGCAGTCAGCAATCATTCAACCAGTGGCTGTTCCCGTTCCCGGGAGCAGCCCTTTTTTTCTGCTAATAAAGCTTAATACGTGGTTAATCCCCTGCTACCGGGGCCTCATATAATTGTGTTAGTTACATCCTGAACCAGCTCCATTAAATCCGGAAAATTGATTGCGCTCATGAGGCACGTTTTTTTATTGCTTGCTGTACTGTTCCAGGGTATGATCTCACATGCCCGTCAGCATGATTTTATCATCACAGATTATGGCGCCAAACCTGATGGCGTTACACTCAATTCCTCTTTTATCCAGGCTGCTATTGATGCCTGTGCTGTCAAAGGTGGCGGCAAAGTGATAGTGCCCGCCGGTAAATTTCTTACAGGCACCATTGCCCTGAAAAGCAATGTGACACTGGTTTTGCAAAAGGATTCATTCATTGTTGGCAGTACCAATGTAAACGATTACCAAAACCTGGACCCTTTCACAGACGGATTGGGTGTGGATGTCGGTTATGCATTGGTGGTGGCTGTTGATCAGCAGCATATCGGCATCGAAGGTGAAGGATCTATCGATGGGCAGGGTAAGCAATTAAAGGAAATACAGATCGCCACAGATAAACGTCCTGAGGGAGAGCGCTGGGGCAGGAGACCATTCCTGCTTCGCGTGGTGCGATGCAGTGATGTGAAAGTGCAGGGCGTGAAATTGTTGTTCGCGGCAGCCTGGACTTCTCATTATTTTCAATGTAAACGATTGCACATCGAGGATGTAAAGATCATTTCACACGGGGTTGCGCACAACGATGGAATGGATATCGATGGCTGCCAGCAAGTGACCATCACCAACTGTGATATCGAGAGCGGCGATGATGCCCTCTGCTTCAAAACAACAAGCAGCACCATGGCCTGCAGGGATATTGTGGTGTCAAACATGCGACTGAAAAGCGGACATGGCGCCATCAAAATGGGTACGGAATCCATGGCGCCTTTCGAGAATATAAAAATCTCCAATTGCCATATTTACAACACCAACAACGGCGGCATCAAATTGCTGACAGTTGACGGAGCCCATCTCCGCAATATCGAGATCAGCGATATCACCATGGTGAATGTAAAAACGCCGGTACTCCTGCGGCTGGGATCGAGGCTTAGTGTATTCCGGAAAGGGAAGGATACACAACAACCGACAGGCACATTCGAAAACGTGATCATCCGCAATGTAAAGGCGGAAGCTTCCGCCGATGCACAATTGAAACCGCCATCAGGGATCCTCATCACAGGAGTGCCGGGGCATTATATCACCAATGTTACCCTGGAGAATATTTCCATCCGCCTGGCCGGTGGCGGCAATGCTGTAAATGCAAGACAGGTAGTGCCGGAAGCGATAGACAAATACCCGGAAGTGAAAACATTCGGCCCGCTCGTTCCGGCTTATGGCATCTGGGCCCGTCATGTAAAAGGATTGAAACTGAAGAATGTTTCGTTTACACTTGACAGTAATGATGTACGTCCTGCTTTCATTTGTGAAGACGGCGAAGACATCACCGTAACCAACTGGGATATTCCTGCCACCACCGGCGCTGAAGCCGTTATCAGGCTGGAAAAAGTGAAAAGTGCAAATATCCGCAACAATACGGTAAAGGGTAAAGCGGCCGCCTTTGTGCGCGTGGAAGGCTCCGATGGCTCCCATATCAAAGTAAAAAAGAACCGGCTCCATGGAATTGAGCCAGCCCGATATATTCACCATCAATGATTGCTGTATGCACAAAAATTTCACAAATCAACAACGCGATGCTCCGCCATAGCGGACCATCCCTGCACTATGCAGAAAGAGATTGCCAAAAACTATTGATCCAGTAAAAACTTGCCAATTTTATGAATTTTAAAAATCTTATTCCAAACGGAATGAAGGGGCGCCAACTGTTGAGTTGCAGCCTCTCATTTGCCTGTGTATTGTTGGCTCTGCTGCTTTGGCAGCCAGTTACGGCACAGGATGCTGCGCCGGTAACAGTCAAAGGATTTGTTACCAATGAGCGCGGCGAACCTCTCCTGGGCGTTACTATCCAGGGGGCGGGAAAGTCCGTTCAATCCGGCGCTGACGGGGCTTTCTCCCTCGAAGTGCCTGTCGGCTCCGTAATCAGTTTTTCTTATGCAGGATACGCAGATCAGAAGATCACTGCCCGCAAAGGTCAAAACAATCTGAATATCCGTTTACTCAACAAAAAAGACCTGGATGAAGTGGTGGTAGTAGGATATGGAACGAGAAGAAGGTCCGAAGTCACCGGCTCTATGGTCTCCGTTACCGAACAATCGATCCGTGACATTCCTACTCCCAACCTCGCTTCGGCTATGCAAGGCCGTGCGGCAGGTGTGGATATTCAAAAAGTGAATGGTAACAGCAAGCCCGGCGCCGGTGTTTCCATTCTCATCCGCGGTTCCCGCTCCGTCCGTGCCGGGAATGATCCGCTTATTGTTGTGGATGGCATTCCCTTCAGCGGGAATTTCAATGATATTAACCCGGATGATGTTACGTCCGTGGAGATCCTGAAAGATGCGTCCGCCACTGCTATCTACGGTTCACGTGGCGCCAATGGCGTGATCCTTGTGAGCACCAGGCGCGGAAAAGCCGGTAAAGCAGTGATCACCTATAGCGGCTATGGCGGTACAGTGAAGCCGCTCGGCAAATACAAAATGATGGATGCAAAGGAGTTTTTCGAATTCAAGAAATGGGCTTATTATAATGGAAGGTTTGTAAGTGGTAACAACAGGAGATACACGGGTCCGGATGATCCGGCCATCCTCGCCAATGAATTTAGCGCAGAAGAACTGGAAAGCATTGAGAAAGGTTTTTCAACAGACTGGCAGGACCTGGTGTACAAGGACGGCTTTATTACAGACCATCAACTGGGCGTATCTGGTGGATCTGAATCCACGCAATATGCATTGTCTGGTGGGTACTACAAGGAAACCGGCGTATACCCCGGGCAGGCATTCGAGCGCTACTCACTTAAACTGAGTATCGATCATCAACTCAGTAAAATGTTCAAGATCGGCCTGAGCTCCTTGAATACTTTCGCCACCACAAATGGAGAAAGTTTCAATCCCATGGCCCAGGCGCTCCGGGCTTCCCCGATGGTTTCACCTTATGATGCAGAAGGCAAGCTCCGCAATGATTTTGTGCCGGGCAGCGCTTCACAGGTATGGAACCCATTGGCGGACTTCCTGCCGGGAGCAAAAGAAGAAAGGAAAAAAAGGAACAGCTCTTTCAATACTTTTTATGTGGATGTGAACCTGGGTAAGTGGGTCAGCGGATTGAAATACCGCTTCAATGCAGGCGCCGAATTACGTTCAGAGAACTATGGTTACTTCTACGCCAGCAAAACTACCAACAATATGGGGGCGCCCTCCACTTCACGGAACAGGAACAGCCAGTTGACCAACTGGACGCTGGAGCATTTGCTGAACTACGACCGCACTTTTGCCGATAAACATAAGATCAGCCTTACCGGCCTTTTCAGCGTGCAGGAACAAAAGAACCAGTCCAGTACTTTCAACAACAATGATATCCTGAATGATGCATTGGAATATTTCAATCCCGAATACGGTTCCAATCTTACAGGCTCCGGGAATTATGAAAAATGGGCGTTGGTGTCTTATATGGGACGCTTGAATTATAATTTTGATGAAAGGTACATGCTCACCGCCACCATGCGTACAGACGGTTCTTCCAGGCTCGCTCCGGGAAATAAATACAAAACCTTTCCATCAGGGGCCGTTGCATGGAATATACACAATGAGTCATGGTTCAATGTAAATCCCATCAGTAACCTGCGCCTTCGCGCTTCCTATGGAGAAGTGGGCAATGCTTCCATCAGCCCTTATCAGACATTGGCCAGGCTCAGTCCTTTCAGGATGAATTTTGGGGAAGAGACCACCACCGGCGTTTACCTCACCAATGTAGCCAATGCAGATCTTAGTTGGGAATACACTGCAACAACGGAGATAGGTCTTGATTTCGGACTGCTCAATAACCGGATCACAGGTACATTCGGCGTGTACAAACAACAAACGCGCGACCTCCTGCTGCCGCAAACGCTTCCGTATACCTCCGGTATCCAGAATGTAGCACTGGCCAACGTGGGCGCAACAGAGAATAAAGGGATCGAACTTCAGGTGAGCGCCGCCATCTTTGTTCCGAAAACAAGGAACGAATTCGGATGGACCATCGATGCCAATGCTTTCATCAACCGGGGAAAGATCACCAAACTCAGTGAAGGCGTTGAAGAAGATATCAGCAATAACTGGTTTGTTGGACAGCCCATCGGTGTAATATTCGACAAAGTGAAGGACGGCATCTGGCAGAACACCAAAGAGGATACTGCCCTGGCACAGCAATACAAACAAACATTGACCGGATCCGGTTCCGTCATTGGCACTATCCGTTTCCTTGATATCAACAATGATGGAAAAATGGATAATGATGATCGCGTGATCATCGGTTCCAGCCAACCTAAATGGCAGGGAGGCTTCACCAACCGGTTTACATACCGCGGCTTTGACCTCACCGTGGCGGCATTTGCCAGGGTGGGCAGTATATTCAGGAGCTCACTCACCGGCGGCGGTTTTGCCAATACTTACCAGGGAACTTATAATAATGTAAAGACACGCTTCTGGACGCCAGATAATCATGAGAACGAGTTTCCGAAGCCGAATGCAGACAGGACCAATACGCAAAACAACAGCCTGATGGGTATTTTCGATGGCACCTACCTGAAGATCCGGACTATCAGCCTTGGTTATACGCTTCCGCCCAATATGCTTAGAAAGCTGGGTGTGAGAAACCTGAAGTTCTATACCACGGTAGAAAACCCATTCATCTTTTTTTCGCCATTTGTTGACCATCCTTACGGTGGCCTTGATCCCGAAACCGGAGGCGATGCGGACAGCCCTTCCACCGGTGGACAGTTGAATGTGGATACTCCTCCGAACTGGAAACTGATTTTTGGTCTTAGCCTGTCATTCTAATTCAACTCAAAATGTTTGTTCGTATGAAAAAATATATTATCTGCGGCTGCCTCCTGGTGAACCTGCTGGGTAGCGCCTGTAATAAGATGCTGGAAGAAGACCCCAAGTCGATTCTCACGCCCGAGTTTTTGAAAACTGAGAATGGCGTAAAGAAAGGGCTTGATGCAGCATATGGCGGCACCCGCTATGTCTGGGGCAGCCAGGACCTCTTTGTGCTGCTGGCTGGCGGCACCGATGAGTTCGTCAAGGGTGTTGACGGAAATACCGATCTCAATAGTTATACCAGTAACTTCACGCCCGGTCAGGGTAATGGTAACCAGGTTTGGTTGCAATGTTACCGGTGGATCAATGCCTGTAACGGTATCATCGAAAATGCCCCGCTAACGGATATGGACGATGCGGAAAAGAACCAGATCGTCGGAGAAGCCAAATTCCTGCGCGCCTGCTACTATTCAACATTGGTGCAATTCTTCCGCGATGTAACGCTGAACACTACGTATATCACCAACTCGGTAACAACGGCCAAACGTAACAGCCTGGCTGAAGTATTGGAACAGCTTATCCAGGACCTTAAAGATGCCATTGCCGTTCTGCCGGCAGGTCCCAAAACCGGCGGCCTGCTGCCCGGAAAAGCCAATGCAGCGGCGGCTCGCCACCTGCTGGGAAGAATGTACCTGTTCCGCGCTTCCACTCCCGCGGCAGTGTCTACCGATAACGAAGACGCCTATCAGACGCTGAAGGACCTGATTGATGACCGCAATGCTGCAGGCATCAGCCTTCTTCCTGATTTTGGAGATGTATTCAAAGAAGGAAATGAAGCCAATGATGAAGTGCTCTTTGCCGTACAACATACCAGCAACTATGCGTTCAACGGCCCCAATAACAGTACCGTTGGAGATAATATCATGAACCATATGTTCATCGGACAGTACGATAAGCGCCTTACCATGGTCAGGAGTATGGATTATGGCCGCCCGTATATCCGCGTAGTGCCTACTTTCTGGCTCACCGATACCGTTTTCAAGGAAAGAGTGAATGATACCAGGTATGATAAAACCTTCCAGACTGTATGGTATGCCAACTCGAACAACGAAGGGGACTACGACAAGTTCGCATGGCCCAACCCGGTACCTCCCGGCGCTCCCGCAGATGCGGTTCCCGGAGGCCGCAGGATCAAAAAGAAAGGTGACACTTCCATCTACATGCCGGGCATACCTGTGACGGCCGCACAACGCGCTGCTGCTCCTTATTTGTTATATGGCAATAAAGACTGGAACAATACCCTGGCGCCAACAGTGAAAAAATATTTCGATAACAAACGCGCTGACCTGAATCACCAGTCGGTTCGCCCATTGATCGTTTGGCGCTTTGCGGAGACCTACCTGCTCGCCGCTGAAGCCGCCATCGCTACCAGCCGTCCGCAGGAAGCGGCAGACTTCATCAATGTGGTCAGGAGAAGGGCAGCATGGCCAACCGGGGATGCCAATGCAATGGAAATAGATGCCGCAGACGCTACCCTGGACTTCTTGCTGGATGAACGTTCGCGTGAATTATTGGGAGAAAATACACGGTGGTGGGACCTCGTGCGTACCGGAACGCTCCTCAGCAGGGTAAGGGCCCATAACAAAGATGCAGGCCCTAATATCCAGGACAAGCATATCCTTCGTCCTATACCTCAAAATCAGATCGACAATACAAGAGGGGAGAAATACAATAACAGCATCTACTTCCCCGACTGGAACTAATGAATAGACTAAATATGATGTGTATGCGAAAAAGTATTTCTAAATACCTGCTGATCACCTTCCTGAGCGCTTGTTCCATTTTCAATGTATGTGCCCAGGGTAAAGAAGGTACAGATCTGAAGAATTGGCCAAAGGGAAGTTCTCCCAAAGAGATCGGAAAGAAACTGGCTGAACTGTTTGTAGTAACGCCCCATCCGAACTTTGGCAGGACCACGCCACCTAAGCGGATCACCTACCCGGAGATCTGCGCCTGGTATGGTTCCCTCACATTCGCGAAAGCAAGCAGGGATAAGGCGCTCACCAAAAAACTGGCAGTTCGCTTCGAGCCTTTATTTGGAAAGGAGGACACGCTTGTGCCCTTGCCGGACCATGTGGACCATACCGTGTTCGGCGCTGTGCCGCTTGAACTGTACATGCAAACCAAAGAGCCGCGGTACCTCACCATGGGTAAGCATTTCGCAGACAAACAGTGGGGGCCGCCCGAAGGGTTCCGGGTGAAGCCGGAGAGCCATGTTTACCATGCAAAAGGGCTCACCTGGCAAACACGTATGTGGATCGACGATATGTTCATGATCACGGCTGTTCAAAGCCAGGCATATCGCGCTACCGGTGATAAAGTTTATATCGAAAGGGCCGCAAGGGAAATGGTAGTATACCTGGATTCTCTGCAAAAGCCCAATGGCCTTTTCTATCATGCACCGGATGTGCCCTTCTACTGGAGCCGCGGCAACGGATGGATGGCTGTGGGCATGGCGGAATTGTTACGTTCCTTGCCGAAAGACAATCCCAACCGCGAGCGCATCATGCAGGGTTACAAGACCATGATGGCTTCCCTTCTCAAATACCAGGCTCCCAATGGGACCTGGAGGCAATTGATAGACGGGGAAGACTCCTGGAATGAAACTTCCGGAACAGGTATGTTCGCTTTTGCGATGATCACCGGCGTGAAGGAAGGCTGGCTCTCAGACCCTGCCTATAAGGTCGCTGCACGCAAAGCCTGGCTGGGACTTGTAAGCTATCTGAACGAAAAAGGTGAGATCACCGAAGTGTGCGAAGGCACCAATAAGAAGAACGACCGTCAATACTATCTGGACCGTAAAAGGATCACAGGCGATATGCACGGACAGGCGCCAGTTCTCTGGTGTGCTACGGCATTGCTCAGATAGGATTTATTGGAAAACATAACATGCAGCTTGTCAGAAACTTAGCGTTTCCGATAGGCTGCTTTTTTGCTGCCCCACCGGAAATTCTCCGGAAACGTTTCCGGAATCAGTACATTATTTATATTTGGCTGGCCCATTTCATAAAACTGTATTATGGCAACCGTAGATCTGAAAAGGCTGGCTAAAGAACTGAACCTGGCGGTATCAACCGTCAGCCGTGCATTGCGTGATAGTTATGAGATCAGTGCAGAAACCAAACAAAGGGTTTTTGAACTGGCGCGTAAACTCAATTACGTGCCCAATCCCTATGCAAGCAGTCTGCGGAAACATAAAAGCAAGACCATCGCCGTGGTGATCCCGGAGATCGCCAATAATTTCTTCGCCCTTGCCATCAATGGCATCGAAAGCATTGCACAGGAAAAAGGTTACCATGTACTGATCTATCTTACCCACGAACAGTATGCAAGGGAACTGAGCATTTCGCGGCACCTGCAAAGCGGAAGGGTGGATGGGCTACTTGTGAGCCTTGCCGGGGAGACTAACAATTATGATCACCTGCAGGAGCTGAAACAGACGGGCGTTCCTATCGTATTCTTCGACAGGATCTGCGAAAGCCTCAACAGCGCCAGGGTGATCACCAATGATTTCGAGAGTGGCATGAAAGCCGCCGACCATCTAATAGTACGTGGATGTAAGCGTATCGCTTATCTTTCCATTTCCCATAATCTCAGCATCGCCAACAAGAGAATGGACGGGTATATCAAAGCGCATGAGAAACACGGGCTTCCTTTCGATCCAAAACTTGTATTGCAATGCAGCGCCAATGATAATGATGGGAATTACAAAGCCATTCTCAACCTGCTGAAAAAGAAGAACAGACCCGATGGTATTTTCGCTTCGGTGGAAAAGCTCGCCATCCTGGGTTACCAGGCCTGCGATGAACTGAAACTGAAGATTCCTGAAGATGTGAAAATACTGGGCTTCTCCAACCTGGAAACAGCAGCCTGGCTGAATCCTTCACTCACCACCATCACACAGCCCGCCTTCGAGATTGGGAAAGAGGCAGCTGCTTTATTGTTCAAGACAATAGAAAAAAAGAGCATGAATTTCTCCGAAGAAAAAATCGTGCTAAATTCCACTTTGATCGTTCGTAATTCAACAAAATGATCAGCGGCGTTTGCCGATGTCAACCAGTTTATCTTTTGCGCGGACCATTTCAGCTCCTGCCATGAGGAAGGCGCCGAGACCATGCGTGTCGTTGGTCTCTTTGGGGCGGGAGTAATAGTACCTGATATCTTCCTCCACTGATGTGCCGATGCAGATATCTTCCACCTGACCGTCTGCGGTTACTTTTTTTGCCAGCGCTTCCCATCCGTTCTGTGCAATAGAGATGAATCTTTTATTGATCCAGCCTTCATTCACTGCTTTCGCTACTGTATACACGAACATGGCCGTAACGGATGCTTCCGCGTAGGAATCGGGTTTGTCTATCAGTTGATGCCACATACCATCGATATCCTGGTAGCGGCTGAAGCCAACGATCTGCCTTTGCAGGAGGCGGACCAGCTCTGCTCTTTCGGGATGATTGGCGGGGAGATTGTTCAGCAATTCCACCTGCGCCAGCGCTACCCATCCATTGCAGCGTCCCCAGTGTGCCACGCCGTTCATATTCTCATCATTGTAGAAAGTATGGAAGTAAAGACCAGTGGTGGAATCATAGATGTACTTGTTATAATGTTTCACCTGTTTGATGGCGAAATCGAAATATTTATTATCGCCGGTGAGCTTTCCCATGCGCGCGAGATAGGGCACGCTCATGTAGAGATCGTCTGCCCAGAGTGTCATTTTGCGGGGACCGTTGCGGGCCAGCGTGCCATCGGGAAACTTCGATTGTACATCAATGATATGATGGCCAACGCGGTTGAGGTAAGCGAGAAAATCCGGGCGCTTATCGAAAGCATATACATCGATGAGGCCGGCGGCCATGGAGCCACAGTCATCCAGTGATCCCATCCGGAACACGGGGCGATATTCAACACTCGTATTGCCGGCATCGTATTGCTTTTTGAAATAGTCCAGGTTATCGAAGATGAAGTTGAAATTCCTGCGGGGATAATCGCTGTAAGTTTTATCGTTCAATACTTCCGACATGCGCACCATACCCACGGCCAGCACACCATTCACGTATTGCCATTTGTTGAATTTGCTCCCGGCCTTTACGTTGATGCTGGTGTCTTTCCCTTTGGTGCTGGTGAAGGTCTCGCCGGTTTTGCCGTTGACGAAATTGAAGCTGGTGCTGCGGATGATATTGTCTGCCACTTTTCGCAAAATGGTTTCCGTTTCAGCGGTGGATGGTTTGGGTTGTGCGATGGCAGCGCCGCCAAGGCTGCAGAGTGCGATGCAGAACAAAGCAATTCGTTTCATGTAAGATGCTTGATTGTATTATTTCTTTTTTTGTCTGGCTTCCAGTTGTGCTTTGTAGAGAGAAGGCGGTTGTAATCCATCTTTGTTCAATCCTTCCCATTCCGCGTCCATCCTGTCTTTGAAGCGTCCTGATCTTTTTTCACCATTGAGACCGATGCAATAATTTTTGCCTGAAGCCCATGGATTCTGAACAGCTGCGCCGCGTACCTTACAGTTCCAGAGCACCTGTGTTACGCCAGCCCAGCCATGACCACTGCCGTAGTTGCCGCGGTCCTGCACATTGATCTCTCCGTCTGTTATGATATTATCGTACAGCGTTCCAACAGCCCAGCGATGGTGTGGACCGATATCCGCATGGGTGATGGTGGAACTGCAATTATAGAATACGTTTGGTCCGAGTGTTTTGGCGCCGGTTACAAAATCATGACGGCCATCGGCTGTAACGCAGTTGAGGAAAAGGTTTTGTTGTCCGTCATTGTTGAAACTATAACGTCTTCCTCCAGTTATTTTAGATTTGTGGTCAAAACAGCGGCTGTCGGTTACCGTTATATTCTTTGCGGCAGGGCTGAGATTCACGCAGGCATAGGCGAAATAGCGGGCAGTTACTTTCGATACCCATCCGTTCTCGATCTTGTTCATATGTATTGCATCCCAGGAATGGTCTTCTGCCGTATCCCTGGTAGCAGGGGATTCACAGTAAAGGTCCTCGATTCCGACATGTTGAATCCTGCCCTTGAATGTGTATTTGAAGATGGCGCCGCCGCCATAATCCGCGTCGATGGGCATCATTACCGGGTTGTCCAGTTCAATGGCATTGCCTTTCACGCTGAGGATGGTCCTCTCGAAGTTGAGGTTGTATTCGCTGCTTCTCCATTGTTTGGTGCCGTTGCGGGCTACGATCTGGTCCATTTTCAGATCTGTGATCCATTGTGCATTGGGCGAGATGCAGAGGATCACTTTATCACCGGTTTTGAAGGAAGATGCGTTGCTTACATTGATGCTGGTTGCGCCTGTGGGGACGTATTTGTCTGCAATAGACACGCGGGTGCCCGGAACTTCTGTGATCCCTCCATTGCCCTGAACATCGATCAATGGTTTCTGACTGGCAGCAGTGGCGATGAGTCGCGTGCCATCTTCCGTATTGCCTTCACCACGGAGAACAATACCACTGGCTTTGATAAGGATAGAACCGGGAATTTTGTACTCGCCGCGCTTCAGAAGGATGGCGCCGCGGAAACCATTGGCGTCCGGTTGTTGTGAAGATAGTTTATCAATGGCGGCCTGGATCTCTTCCATCGCATTTGCCGATGGTGAAACAGTGGCTACTACCGGGATTTCCGGAATGGGTTTATCGCCATGATAATATCCCACGGCGCTGAAATCAGGAATGGTATTTCCCTGTTTATCGGCTTTGTATTGAAGGGTTCCGTTCTTTTGTTGTTTGACGAATTTCGATTCCCAGGCAGGCATCTGTGAAGCTGCAATGGAAAACGCGACAGCGGATACGGAAGCTGCTACGGCAACTGTAGTGATGATGCGTTTTTTGTACGGTGATGAGGTCATGCAATCGGGTTTACTTTCATGTATAATATTCCAACAAAAAATGAACAAATGAACACCGATGCCAGAATTGTTGAATAATTGGCCAATTGCGGACCGAAGGAGGGATGGAGAAACGAATGCAATCCAATAATTTAGCAAACCTGTTCAACCTGATTTAGCAATGCAAAGAAAATATATGATAAAAATAAAAACCTTACGATTGCCGGCGATTATCCTGTTGTTCCCTTTTACAGTTCTTGCTCAACCAGCTCCCGTGGCTGAACAGCATGACAGGTGGACCATCCGGCCCGATGGCAGTATCCAGTGGCAGGTAAACGGCCGTTTACCGCACAATGATCATGTGGAAATGAGCGGAGAGAAAGTATCGCTCTGGTTGAGATATGGCGTGGATGCCGAAGGCCGTCCTTCACTTGACCGCACCATGGTATTTCCCACTTTCAGGATGTTGCCGGTGAGGACCATCGCCAGCATGACCTACAATGTAACCGACAACGATCTTCCACGTGTGCTGATCAATGATAAACTGCTGCGACCCGGCGTGTACAATGCTGCAGTAATGGAAGCGCTTCCTGAATCGGTAACATCTGTACAAATGAAAAAAGGGATCCTGAGTATCGAAAGCCTTGTGGGGAAAGATAAGAACCTGCTGCTGCGCCGCACCATTTTCCCTTCTGCAAAAAAGGCGATGGTAGTGGAAAACTGGAGCTTTACCAATCTCGGTAACAAGCCGGTGAAGATTGAAATGGAATATTTACGCAGGGAAGTGAAGCCTGCCAAAGAGCGCAGTACGCCTGCACAACATAGTTTCCTGGTGACCACACAGAATGCAGGGCAGACCACGCTGCAACCGAATGAAGAAGATATTTTCAGCCTGATGTACCAGGCAGTGACTCCGGGCAGGGCTGAAGAAAAATATGTTTTGGAAGAATACAGTCAGCGTGCAAAAAGAGTAGACGAGATCCAGTCCAAACTCCAACTGGAAACACCCGATAACCTCCTGAACACTGCATTCAATTTTGCCAAGCTCCGCGCTACGGAAAGTATCTATCTCACCAAAGGTGGTTATATGCACGGGCCTGGCGGACTTCGTTACTATGCTGCCATCTGGGCAAATGATCAGGCCGAGTACATCAATCCATTTTTCGCTTTTCTGGGAGATGATATAGGCAACAAATCTGCCATGAATTCCTACCACTGGTTTGCGAAGTACATGAACCCGGATTATAAACCTATTCCCAGCTCCATTATTGCAGAAGGAGACGCTTTCTGGCATGGGGCTAAGGACAGGGGCGATATGGCGATGATTGCGTATGGTGCTGGCCGTTACGCACTGGCTAATGGTAATGTTGATTCTGCCAAAGCGCTCTGGCCACTGATCGGGTGGTGCCTGGAATACCTGCACCGTAAAGTCAATGCCAATGGGGTGGTGGCCAGTAATTCCGATGAGCTTGAGAACCGTTTTCCCGCGGGCGACGCCAACCTGCATACCAGCATCCTTTATTATGATGCACTGCGTTCTGCAGGCATGCTTTGCAGGGAACTTGATCTTCCTGCTTCGCAAAAGAAAATATATGCTGCGCGTGAAAAAGCGATCCGCGCCAATATCGAAAAACATTTCGGCGCTACAGTGGAAGGGTTCAAAACCTATCGTTACTATGCCGGCAACGATACACTCCGCGCCTGGATCTGCGGGCCGCTAACCGTTGATATTTTCGACAGGAAAGAAGGCACTATCGCTGCGCTGTTCTCTCCGCGCCTCTGGACGGAAGATGGTCTCGCTTCCCTGGCGGGCAAACCAACATTCTGGGACCGGTCAACACTTTATGCACTCCGCGGAGTATTTGCTGCAGGCGAAACGCAGAAGGCGCTTGATTACCTGCAATATTATTCACGCAGGAGGTTGCTGGGCGAACATGTGCCTTATCCCGTGGAGGCCTATCCGGAAGGGAATCAGCGGCATCTGTCAGCCGAAAGCGGCCTGTATTGCCGCATTTTCACGGAAGGGATCTTTGGCATGCGTCCTGTTGGTTTCAACAGTTTCGATTGCAGTCCCAAATTGCCTGCAGCCTGGCCGGAGATGGCTTTGAAGAATATCCATTCCTTTGGTCATGTATTCGATCTGAAAGTTAAGCGGGGAAGTGCAGGTAAACTGGATGTGATCGTAACTGAAAATGGAAAAGAGAAAAAGTATACGGTCAAGGAAGGCGGCACTGTTAAGGTGAGTCTTTAAATTCAAAACAACACTATAGCATAAACAGAGAGCACCCGCTCGCCTCCCGGCGAGTGGGTTTTATTTTGTCGCCTCCGGCGACGCGGGGTTCGCCGGAGGCGAACAAATAGAAGTCACTCGCCGGAGGCGAGCGACTGGGCGCTCTCTAAGTAAATGTAAAAGCCTCACACTTTTTAGCGGGTGCTGCTATCTCACTGTGAAGGTTTTTCTCAACCTGATATCAGTGGAAGAACTGCCGATCAGGATTTCAAATTCGCCCGGCTCCACGGTCCAGTTCATGTCTTTATCCAGCAGGGCAAGGTCATCCGGACGGAGATGGAAGCTCACTGTTTTCGATTCTCCCGGTTGAAGGCTGATCCGTTCAAATCCCCGGAGCAGGGTTTCATACTGGGTCACACTGCTGATCTTGTCTTTCAGATAGAGTTGTACTACTTCGTCTCCTTTTCGTTTTCCACTATTGGTGATGGTGACTGTTACGGTGATATTGGATTGCGCGCGCAGGCTATCCGGGCTGATGCTGAGATCGCTATAGGTGAATTGTGTATAGCTCAGTCCATGCCCGAATGGAAAGAGCGGTCCGTTCACCGCCGTTTTACCATAACCGTTAGGGCCGTCGCCGGGTTGACCTGCATGCGAGCCGGGTTTGTATGGGAAATTCAATTCCAGTTGCCCGGTCGTTTTGGGGAAGGTTACAGCCAGTTTGCCCCCGGGATTGTAATCGCCGAAAATGCTTTCGGCAATGGCTTTGCCTCCGGTGGCGCCGGGAAACCAGGCCTCGATGATGGCTGGCGTATATTTCTGCGCCCAGTTGATGCTGAGCGGACGGCCATTGATGAGCACCAGGATCACCGGTTTGCCGGTGGCCTGCATAGCCTGCAGCAATTGTAATTGTCTTGCCGGAAGATCAAGGCTGGTACGGGTTTTACTTTCGCCCACCATCTTCTCATCTTCTCCCAGCGCTATCACGATTGCATCGGACCTTTTAGCGAGTGAAACCGCTTCGTTTATAGCTGCCTGTTCTTTTTTTGTAATGGGCGATGGCAGTATCTCGCTCTCCGGCCAATTGGGATCGGTGATATCACAGCCTTTTGTGTAATGGACTTTGAAACGGTTGCCTGCATATTGTTGCAGCCCCTCCAGTACAGAGACCACATGCACATTGGATGGGCCGTAGCGGCTGATACTGTGATTGGTCTCAGCAGCCAGCGGACCGGTAACGAGAATATTCTTTATCCTGGATGCATCCAGTGGCAGAGTATTGTTTTCGTTTTTCAGTAATACGAGTACCTCCCTTGAAAGTTGTTCCTGCATGGCGCGTGCTTCGGTATCGAATACAATGCTGTCTGCAGCGGCAGGGTTGCTTACAAAAGGATGATCGAATAATCCAAGTTTGAATTTTACCCGCAATACGCTGGCTACTCGTTGATCGATGGTTTGCATGGAGAGCCTGCCTTCCCGGATCAGTTCGCGGAGCGGAAATACATAATCTTCAGGTTTGGTGAAATCTGTGCGCACATCCAATCCGGCTTCCACAACCTGGCGGATCGCTTCCTTGTAATCTCCTGCTACCATATGTTTCCTGTAAAGGAACTCAACGGCGCGGCTATCAGAAACAACATAGCCATTGAAGCCATATTGTTGCCGCAGGAGATCAGTGAGAAAATAGCGACTACCGGAAACGGGTACGCCATCATAATCGTTGTAGCTGCTCATTACACCCAGTACATGGGCTTCCTGAACAACGCGACGGAAAGGATAGAGGTGAAGCTGGTGCAACTCACGCGGAGCAATATGCGGATCTGTTCTGGCATTGCCATCGCGGCCTCCCTTGGGCATGCTGTAAGCGGCAAAATGTTTGATGGTGCTGGCCACTCCCTGGTGCTGGATGCCAAGCGCCATCTGTTTTCCCAGCTCGGCAATATGGAAGGGGTCCTCTCCGTAACATTCCACCACACGTCCCCAGCGCGGATCGCGGGCCAGGTCCAGGATGGGGGCATACACATTGGTGTAGCCGGTGGCGGCGGCTTCGCGGCCTACCACTTTACCGGCGCGGTACACCAGCTCTTTGTTCCAGGTGCTGCCGATGGCAATTGGCGCAGGCAGCAAAGTGGCGCGGTCGTGGTTCAGGCCATGGATGCCTTCATTGGTGAAATCAACGGGAATGCCTAACCGCGTTTCTTCCACAAACCAACGTTGTACGGTATTGATGGCATTGGCATGTTTGCTCTGCGGGAATGAATATTGCGTAACGGCTTTCTTGTTATAAGGGAGACTGTTCAGGTGTTCATCGATATTGGCAATGCCATCTTTCCAAAGGCTCTGCTTCCATTGCGGTGTGGGCAGTTCATCTTTCAATACCCTGCCAAAGCCGTAGAGGGTCACCATCTGGCAGGTCTTTTCATCGGTATTCATTTGTCCGATGAGGTCGGCTATCCTGCTCTCTATGGGTTGTTTGGGGTCTTCGTAAATATCCTTTTTCCCATTTTTGTTGAGATCTATCCAGCCTTCATGATAGATGGACTTCTGCTGTGCCTGTAAAAAAAATGGTACTGCAATTAAAGGCAGTACCACCGGGAGAACATATTTTTTCACCATTATTGTTTGTTGATGATTTATTTCAGTTGATACGCGGCAACAGTCTTGCCATTGAATGTGGGAACGTAAACGATCTTCTTCACGGGATCATAACCGATATCGGCAGTATTCTTTTTTTGCTGATGCGTTTCCAGCAGGGTGTCTACTTTTCCATTTTTATGTACATAGAAAATATAACCTGACCATGCTGTAACTATGAAGTCGCCGTTGCCAACAGGCTCCACACCATCTCCGCCCTGTGGTAATGTGGCGATCCCGGTGATATTCTTATTGGCGTCTGCCTTCCTGAAATTCTTTCCTGCTGCGATGTAGAGGTCTGTTCCCACGGCTCTTAAACCATTCACACCTTTCTGATCGGCGAGGTATTCTGTTGCGATATCGTTTTCTACTTTCCATATCACACCAGTGCGGGAATCGGATACATATACGATGCCTTTGTCATCGATGGTAACATCATTGAGCGCTTTGGCGCTGTCCGGACTGATCTTCTTTTCTATTTTTCCATTTTTGACATCGATGATCACGATCTCGCTTACATCTGCAACGTAGAGGCGGTTACCATGCAGGCCCAGTCCTTTCGGCGCGTTCAGGCCGCTGATCCAGTTGCCGTCCCATTGCTTGCCATCGGGGCTCATCTTTCCAACGCCACCTTTCCCGTCCACTGCCCAGCCTGGTCCGTCTATCAGGGATACATACATGATCTTTTCTCCGGGTACATGCAAAACGGATTCAGGAATGGCAATAACGGTATCGGTTTCCCAGAGTTTTTCCAGTTTTTGCGCGGAAGCGGCAAAAGATGTGAGGATGAAAACGATGAGGAAGATCTTTCTCATATTGAAGGTTTTTAATTGTTACAGGCAATCATTCCGCAATGATCTCGAAGACATTGCTGGTTAAGGCCAATCCCCTGGGTGCAATATTCAGGCCAATGCCCATCAGGTATTCGCCGCTGTATTGTTTTTCATTTTCAGGGTTGGTGGATCTGGTGCCTGGATACAGGTTGATCTCCCTGATACGGTAATGTTTTTGCGGGTCCAGTCCCTGCAAACGCACGCGTGTAAAGATATTCTTTCTGCGTGGGGTTGTAAAGTACTGGAAGAGGATGGCTTTGTTTTGCTGTTCGTTCACATACATCAGTACGGCGCGGTCTTCTTCGTAGGGAGATACAAGCCTGTATTGATCTCCCTGCTGGATCACCGGACTGATCTGCTTATAGGTTTTGATGGCATTGTTGGTGAATTCGATATCCTGTTGTGTGAAATTGTTGGTGCGGATATCATAACCGAGCCTGCCCATCATTGCAACATCTGTTCTGAATTTCAGACTTTGATTCTTGCCCATGCTGGTCACGTGTGCTGAAATGGTATTTGCAGGGAAGAAATAGGAATAGCCCCATTGGATGAAGATCCTTTCCAGTGCATCGGTGTTATCGCTGGGCCAGAATTCGGTGAAGTATTTCATGGCGCCATAATCTGTACGGCCGCCGCCACCTGCACAAAGCATGATGGGAAGGGTAGGATATTTTGCGCGGATACGGTCCAATACTTTATATAACGATCTGGTATATTCGATATAGAGATGGGATTGCTTTTCTTTGAGGTAAGGTGAGTAAGCATTGGTCATGCTGCGGTTACAGTCCCACTTGATATAGGCAAGCCGCGGATTTTGCGTGAGCAGGTCGTCCACTATTTTGAAAACGAAATCCTGGACTTTGGGATTGGTAAGGTCCAGCACCAGTTGGTTCCTTCCGTAATGTTCTTCGCGGTTGGGCAGCTTCAGGATCCAGTCGGGATGCGCTTTGTAGAGGTCGCTCTTCGGGTTCACCATTTCCGGCTCCAGCCAGATCCCGAAATGCAGGCCGCGCTTTTCCGCTTCCTCCACCAGGTAGCCGATACCGTGAGGAAGTTTTGTTTTGGTGGGCTCCCAGTCGCCGAGACCAGTCTTATCATCATTTCTCGCAAAATTATTTCCGAACCAGCCATCATCTAACAGGAAAAGATCAACGCCGATCTTCTTTCCTTCATCAAACAGTTCAACCAACCTGTTCTCATCGAAAGTAGTATGCGTTGCTTCCCAGTTATTGAGCAGCACCATTCGTTCCCCTTTCCCATTTAATACTGCGTAATTACGCGCCCAGCGATGCAGGTTGCGGCTGGCCTGGCCTTTGCCCTGGCTGCTCCAGGTGAAAATCATTTCAGGCGTAGTGAAGATTTCGTTGGGAGCGAGATAGTATTCCGATGCAAAGGGATTGATGCCGGAGCGGACTCGAAGCGCATTGCGCTGGTCCACTTCAAATGTAAACTGGAAATTGCCGGTCCAATTGAGTGTTCCTGCAATCAGCTCTCCTGTGTTTTCATCAGAAGGTTTATCGAGCGACAGGAAAAAGAATTGTGTCTGGTAGAAATTGGTCCTGGTGCCGAGCTTACTCTCCAGTGATTTGATGCCATGGGTCAGTTTCTCCTCCACCATATTTGCCTCCCGGGCCCAGTCGCCATGGAACTGCGTAAGCCAGTATTGATCGGCATCGAAATGCAGCAGTCCCGATGCATACTGCGTAAGCATCACAGGTTTTTTCTCCTGGTGTCTGATGATGGCCTGGCAACTGAACACATCCTCATCTTTCCAGGCTGTATAATGCAGCGTTACTTCAACGGGGTATACCGGGTCCTTCATCAGCACATCGGTGGTGCTGATATTTCCTTTCGTATTGCTGGTATGGCTTACATACCGGAGCTCCAGAGATGGATTGCCATCGTTATGCACCATTCGGATAGCAGGTTCAAACTGGTTCTCCATACCGGCAGTGAGATAGGCTTCCCTGCCTCCCTTGAGCTTGCCGATACTGGCCTGGTCTATTTTTTTACCGAAATACGACTGCAATACACGCTGATTGCCGGCTATTGAAAGGACCAGGCTGGCGTTCTTTGTTTCGATAACGATGGGGGATATGCGCTGCGCCTGGAGCTGGATGCAGGTGAATGCAGCCAGCAGAAGAGCCGGGAATCTGATCATAAAGGTTATGTAGGTTAGGCCATAAATTCTTTCTGGTAATTCAGTGGACTTTTGCCCGTGATCATCTTGAAGTATTTATGGAAGCTGGTGAAATTATTGAATCCGCTTTCGTAGCAAAGTTGTTTGATGCTGAGATTGTTTTCGATCAGCAGTTTGCAGGCCTGTCCAACCCTGATCTCGATCAGGAACTGGGAATAGGTTTTGCGTGTCCTGGATTTGAAATACCGGCAGAAAGAATTCGGGCTGATATTGGCAACAGCGGCAATTTCTTCCAGTTGTATCTTTCTTTTGAAATTCTTGAGTGAGTAATCATAGATGGCATTCACGCGGTCGCTTTCTGCTTCCACCAGTTCCTGTTTGAAGCCGATGGAGGAGAGTACATTCAGTTGTTTGCACTCTGCGATGGTATTGAGCGCTTCTATCAGCAGCATGATGCGCATGGAGCCATCGGAGCTGAGCAGGAGCTCCAGTAATTCGGCTACTTTTTGTCTTGTTTTACCAGTGATCTGCAAGCCTCTTCTTGCTTTTTCCAGCGCTCCTTTGATATTCACGTTCTCGGGTAATTGAAGGAATTGATCACCCCAGAAGTTTTCAGCAAAATGTACTACGCGAACATCTGCCTGTAATTTGTTGCCTTCTTCAAAGTATTTATCATCGAACCTCCAGTAGTGCGGCAGTTGCGGGCCTACCAGTACGATATCGCCGGCTTTGAAACGTTTGATATTGTCGCCGATGAATTGCGTGCCTTCGCCTTTCTTAAAATGGATCAGTTCAATTTCAGGATGATAATGCCAACGGTTATTGATGTAAGGAACGATGTCCTGTCTAACACTGAAGGAATGCCGTGGCGCTTTTGATACTTTCAATAATTGCGGTCTCATGTCAAAAGGGTTTAAAGGTTAAACCATTCCGGTGTAACAAAACTCGCTTTGCCGGTTGACAAAAGGCAAATTCCCTTCTGTTCATGAACAGGATGCAATGATGGAAAGTAGGTTCCGGCCATCGTTTGAGCCGGTTGCTGACCGCCTGCGGCAGGGCGGCACATAATGTGGAAGTTTTCTCGTGTCATGGCAAGACGGTTTTGGTGCTGGTCCGATGTAATAATCTCTGTGTACAAATTGAAAAATTTTTAATCATAATAGAGCCTTTACCCCCGATTTTATTTATGCAAACGTTTCCGGGAAAAAAGTGCATAAATCGTTAATAACCTTGATTGTAGCTGTGTTTCACGGATTTCGGAACTGCAATGATCATGATAATCCAATGCTTTGCAACAAGGAAAAATGTTTATGCAATTTTTGCATAGTAAATGGATAAATAAAAAAGTGGAATAATATTTAAGTGGTTGAAAAACGAGCAATAATTCGCATAAGGGATTGCGTTAGATGGTTATTCGCCGGGGACCGAGATTTCATGCAGGTTTGCTTGCTTTTCATTGAGCTATTTTAGCATTCCGGGAACGATTGCGGAACAGGGTGCCAATTTAGCTTAGTATTAGGATAATGCTATGTGTTTTTGAAAGTGTTGATAGTTATTTATTTGTGATAAGAATACTTTTAAGTACCAATTATGCAGGCTACTCACACATATCTTCAGATACACCCCGATGATAATATCCTTGTTGCCCTTCAGGACTTACCCAAAGGAACCGAGATCAGGCACAATGGCCACCAGTTTTCGCTGATTGAACCTGTGGCGGGAAAACATAAGTTTACAATGCGCCACATGGCTACGGGAGACCAGATATTCATGTATGGCGTACTGGTAGGAAAGGCGGATAAGCCGATCCCGCAGGGAGCTGCGCTTACTACAGGCAATATCCATCACGCTTCCAGCGATTTTACGTTGGGAGAACGAAAACTGCAATGGGAGAAACCGGATGTAAACAAATGGAAAGACAGGCAGTTCATGGGCTATCATCGCGCAGACGGCAGCGTGGGCACTGCCAATTACTGGGTGGTGATACCGATGGTGTTTTGCGAAAACAGGAATGTTGAAGTACTGAAAGAAGCGCTGGTAGACAAACTCGGGTATAGTAAGGTGAAAGCGTTTGACCATGATGTGGAGATGCTCGTGAATATGTATCAGCAGGGCGTTTCAGAAAATGAGATCCTGGCGATGGAGCTTTCCGGGAAGCCCGCCGGTCAGAACAAAAAGAAAGTCTTTAAGAATATCGATGGCATAAAATTCCTCAACCACGAAATGGGTTGCGGTGGCACCCGCATGGATGCTGATGCGCTCTGTGGTCTGTTGGCCGGTTATGTTACACATCCCAATGTGGCTGGCGCTACCATCCTCAGTCTCGGTTGTCAGCATGCGCAGGCAAGTATTCTGAAAAAAGAGATCATGAAACGTGATCCCAATTTCAGCAAGCCCCTGATTGTGCTGGAACAACAGAAAGAGGGAACCGAAAACCAGATGCTCACAAAAGCCATCAAAAGAACTTTCGCCGGGTTGATGGAAGCGAATAAGAACGAACGCAAACCGGCCCCACTGAGCAAACTCTGCATCGGACTTGAATGCGGGGGCTCGGACGGCTTCTCCGGCATTTCGGCAAATCCTGCGGTGGGCTATGTTTCAGACATCCTGGTAACACTGGGTTCATCAGTGATCCTCTCCGAGTTTCCCGAGCTCTGCGGAGTAGAACAGGAGTTAAGCGATCGTTGTGTAGACGAGGCCACTGCCCAAAAGTTCATGGAACTGATGCGTGTTTACAATGCTAAAGCGGAAGCAGACGGATCAGGGTTCTATGCCAATCCTTCGCCCGGAAATATCCGCGACGGACTGATCACCGATGCCATCAAATCTGCCGGTGCGGCCAAAAAAGGAGGCACATCACCGGTCACTGATGTGCTGGATTATCCTGAACGCGTAAGCAAACCCGGTCTCAACCTCCTTTGTACGCCAGGCAATGATGTTGAAAGCACTACCGCGGAAGTAGGCTCAGGCGCCAACATTGTACTCTTCACTACCGGGCTGGGAACGCCCACAGGCAATCCTGTTGCTCCCGTTGTAAAACTGGCTACCAATACCACGCTGTTCAATCGCATGCCTGATATACTGGATATCAATTGCGGCACCATCATTGAAGGAAAAGAAACCATTCCGGCCGCTGCAGACAGGATCATGGAATACATCATCGATGTGGCCAGCGGCAATGTGCAACCGAAAGCTGTCTTGCTGGGACAGGACGATTTCATCCCCTGGAGAAGAGGCGTTTCACTCTAGTCACTATCTTTGAACTTAATATCAATCAGCATTCTTCTATGAACGTTGTGTTACCCAGAATGGAACAATCCTTCCGCTGGTTTGGTCCATCAGACCCTGTAAGCCTTGCGGATATCAGACAGGCCGGAGCTACCGGCATCGTTACCGCCCTGCACCACCTGCCTAACGGCGTGGTATGGACGAAGGAAGAGATCCTTGCCAGAAAGCAGATCATTGAAAATGCAGGCCTGGTCTGGAATGTAGTGGAAAGTATTCCCGTGCATGAGCATATCAAAACACAGCAGGGAGAATACCTCGCTTATATCAAAAACTATCAGCAAAGCATCCGCAATCTAGCGGATTGCGGCATCCATATCGTTACCTATAATTTCATGCCGGTGCTGGACTGGACGCGTACGGACCTGGCTTATGAATTGGAAGATGGTTCCAGGGCCCTTCGTTTTGAAAAGGCTGCGTATGTTGCTTTCGATGCACTGATCCTGCAACGCACCGGTGCAAAACAGGAATTCAGTACAGCAGAAATGGCGGCCGCAGAAACAAGGTTGAACAGTATGAATGCTGATGAAAAAGCATTGTTGCAGCGCAATATCATTGCAGGCCTTCCCGGGTCTGAAGAAAGCTTTACCCTTCAGCAGTTCCAGCAGGCGCTGGATCAATATGCTGGTATCGACGCGGCGAAACTTCGTTCCAATCTCATTTTCTTTCTCTCTCAAATAGCTCCTGTGGCGGAAGAAGCAGGTGTACAACTGGCTATCCATCCGGATGATCCTCCATATCCGATCTTCGGCCTGCCACGGGTGGTGAGCACAGAAGAGGATGTGAAAGCGTTGTTCGAAGCAGTGCCTTCAAAAGCCAATGGTCTCTGCTTCTGCACAGGTTCATTTGGTGTGCGGGCGGATAATGACCTGCCTGGTATGGTGAAGCGTCTCGGTAGCCGTATCCATTTTATTCACCTGCGCAGCACACAGCGTGATGAAGAGGGGAACTTCTATGAAGCCAATCACCTGGAAGGGGATGTAGACATGTACAACGTAGTGAAGAATATAGTAACTGTGATGCAAGAACGAAATGAATCTATCCCTATGCGTCCGGACCATGGCCACCAGATGCTGGACGATCTGAAAAAGAAAACCAATCCCGGTTATTCTGCTATCGGAAGGCTGCGTGGCCTGGCAGAACTGAGGGGGCTGGAACTGGGGATTGTGAGTGGATTGAAATAACAAATTTACTTTGGGTGTTGCCCAGTCGCTCGCCTCCGGCGAGTGACTCTTATTTAGTCGCCTCCGGCGACGCAGTGTTCGCCGGAGGCGAACAAACAGAAGTCACCCGCCGGAGGCGAGCGACTGCCAACACGCTGATTGAATCTAGCCTGCTTTTATAGCTTGTTTCTTTTTGGGTGATGATTTTGTCTGCTGAATAATGCGATGCCTGTTGCCCCAGGCGCTCATCTGCCTCAACATTGGCGCAGTATCCCTTCCCATGTCTGTGAGCTCGTATTCCACTCTGGGCGGTACTTCCGGGTAAATGATGCGGCTCACCAGTCCATCTGCTTCCAACTCCCGCAATTGTGCTACCAGCATTCTTTCAGAAACGCCATCGATACTTTTCCGTAATTCATTGTAGCGCATCCTGCCTTTCAACAAGGTGAAAAGAATAGCAGGTTTCCATCTTCCCCCGATCACGGAAAGCGTATAGCTCATACCACAACGCGCTAATATTACTTCTTCATTGATGGAATTGGTGGAGTTGGTTTTTCGCATACTTACTTTTTTGTTAGTACTTAACAATTTTAGCTGTACCTGCAAATATAACAAGACTGATCTAGTTTTGGGTCATGAAAAATCTATCAAACCAAACAGCCCTGGTAACAGGAGGGAGCCGTGGAATAGGAGCGGCCATAGCGAAACGTTTAGCAAAGGAAGGAGCCAATGTAGCCATCACTTACAATTCTTCACCGGAAAAAGCGGAGTTGGTAGTGAATGAGATCAGGGCTGCAGGCGGAAATGCTGTAGCCATCAGGGCCAACAGCCAGGACCCGCAGGCAGTGATGGATGCTGTAGATAAAACAGCCGCTACTTTCGGCGGCCTGCATATCCTTGTCAACAATGCAGGTGTGGCAATACTTAAGCCGACGGAAGAATTTACCGTGGAAGAGTTCGATCTGCATACATCCGTGAATGTGCGTGCCGTATTTGCCGGATCGAAAGCGGCCGTGAAACATTTGACGCGTGGCGGTCGTATCATCACCATCGGAAGTTGTATGGCGGAACGCGTGGCGGGTGCTGGTGGCGCAGTGTATGCAATGAGCAAGAGCGCGCTGATCGGACTTACCAAAGGAATGGCAAGGGAACTTGGTCCCAGGGGCATCACGGTGAATCTCGTTCATCCGGGACCGATAGATACGGATATGAATCCTGCCAATGGGGAAGGAGCAGATTGGCAGCGTGGCCTGAATGCACTGAATGAATTCGGTACAGTAGAGGATATTGCCGGACTGGTGGCCTATCTGGCCAGCCCGGAAAGCCGCAATATTACGGGAACAGGTATTACCATCGATGGCGGAACGAATATCTAAGAAACAGCAACGCCAATCATTTCGATTGGCGTTCTGTACTTTCTATAAATCTGAATTTCTGTCGGCCGGACTAAAACTGGTAGCCCAGGCTGAGGTTGAACCGGGCTCCGTTGCCCTGAACATATTCAAGATCTGCTGCCCTGTATTGACTTCTGGGCGGATAATATGATTGATTAAACAGGTTTTCGATACCCAATCCAATATTGAACGATTTATTGATCCTGTAACCTGCATTGAAATTGAACCAGATCACTTCTTCCACAGGCGCTTCACTTAATCCGTATTTGCCGGTATCCGGCCTCACAACAAACCTGTTGCGGCTGCCAGTGTAAACGGTGGACAGTTGCATGTTCAATGCGGAAATTGGTTGGTAAGCGATAAAGCCTGTTGCTTTGGGTGGCATGATCCTTTCTCCGTTCATGTACACTTTCGTGCCGTCCTCTTTTTCTGATTTCCCTTCTACAAAAGAATAACTGCCTCCTGCGCGAACACCTTTGGTGACGCGGGCTTCAGCCTGTATTTCAAATCCATGGACCCTTTCCGGTTGGCGTTGAGTAACAAACATGCCGTTCTGTTCAACCAGGTTGGCGCCGAGTTTGGAACTGCTCACAAAATATGCTGCCTGGATGTTCACAGGACCGATCTGGCTGCTGAAGCCAGCTTCGTAGTTGTTGGTGATCACGGCATCGGTGGTGATCTGATCGAGTGTATTCTCCTTTGCGGAACGGAGAATGCGGCCGAGCTCGTTCAATCCGAAGGCCTGTGAAAAGCTTACGAAAGGATTGAAGAAATCGAATTTAGAATACCTGATACCGGCATTCCACATGGTGGAATTGTAACTGAGCTTTCCTCCTTTTACAAATACGCTGCCTTCTCCGTTCTTGCCTTTTGCGATGGTGTTGAAGTCTTTCACTTTGATGCCGGCATTCTCATAACGTACACCGCCTTTGATCACGAAATTCATGATATCGATCTTCATTTGCGCGAAGGGCGCCATGTTCAGCATGTTCATGTCAGGAACAAAAACGCGCCCGTCTGTAAGTACCTGGTTGGTCATATCTTTCAGCAGATCGAAACCATAAGTGATATCACCGGAAAGTTTTTTCCATTTCCAGGGGGTATTGAGGTTGGTGCGAATTCCCCTTTTTTCAGACTGGATATAGGTTTGACCGGGACCATACCAGCTATTTGATTTTTCCACGTAACGGTTCAGGCTCTGGAAACGATGATCGTATATTATTACTTCGAGGCTGCTGTTGAATGGCAATTTGCTTGCGCGGTAGTTGATGTAGAGATTGTGACTATGCGGTGTGCCGGCAGGATCTCCGGGATCGGTGCCTTCAACGCCGATGGCAGGTGTTTCATTCCATTTGCCGGCCTTATTGATGTAGTCTGCATGCTGACGGCTGCGGAAGAAATTGATGGAAGCTGTTATTTCCTGGTTGTCTGTGATCCTGTAACCAAGTTTACCGAAGAGGTTCAGCAGCCTGGTCTCGCTCAGGCCATCAGCATGCGCAATCACATTGCCGTCGGCGTCTTTGAGAGCGCCGGTCTCATTGTAAACACCACTTACCACGTAACTGAACTTTCTAATGGCTCCATGCAGGGTTTGTGATACGCGATAACCAACAGTATTGCTGCTATGTGCAATATTACCGTCCATGCTTATGCGCGTTTCTCCGCTGATAGGTTTGGAGCCTTCCGGTTTTTTAGTGATGAAGTTGATGATACCGCCGCCGGAGCCATTCCCATAAATGGAGGTAGCGCCTTTGATCACTTCAACGCGCTCGATCACGGCGGGATCGATAGTTCTGAGATCGCGACTGCCGTTCATCAATGGTGTTGACTGCGGGATACCATCTATCAGCACCAATACCTGGCGCCCGCGCAGGGTTTGTCCTGAATTGGTGGCTTTATTGGTAAAAGTTCCCAGGCCCGGCACTGTATTGCCGAGAATGGATGTGATATTGGGATTTATAGTGGCCTGTTCCCTGATCTGCTTAGCCTGCAGGATGGTAACGGAGCTTGGCACTTCGCGGATGCTTTCTACTTTTCTACCTGCTGTTACCACCACTTCATTGAGGAAACCTTCTGCATCGAGCGATACATCCACACTGGATTCTTCGCCTTCGCGGATGGTCACTTTTATATTTTTTGAAGCGTATCCCGCAGCGCTGATCTGTATTTCATGATGGCCTGCCGGGATGGAGGTCAGTACGAAATTCCCATTTTCATCAGCAGTGGTTGCTACGCCCTTCTTCAGGGAGATGGTGGCGCCGGGCAGGGCTTCCCCTTTTTCAGAATGAACAAAGCCTTTCAGTGAACCAAAGCCTTTGTCCCGGGCCTGTAGCTGAGCCAGAAACGATAAGAAGAATAGAGCCAATACTAAAGATCTGTTCATACGATTTGCCTGTTTTGAGCAGGCAAAGGGATGAAAAATTCGGGGGGGTGAGTATTGAAATCCGGTATATCGGTTTTCGATATCAGAAATTTCTTCGGGATGGGGCTGACTAAAAGGTCAGAGAGCTGGCAGTCGCTCGCCTCCGGCGAGTGACCTTTTTTTAGTCGCCTCCGGCGACGCGGTGTTCGCCGGAGGCGAACAAATAGAAGTCACTCGCCGGAGGCGAGCGACTGCCAGCTCTCTGACCTTTTAGTCAGTCACCCCTCCGAAAATAAAAAAGGCGGCCATCTCGGCCGCCTCTGTATCGAATTTCATTTTTTCATAATTCTAATAATGCCATCTTACAAAAGCCTCCATGGCTGCGTATTTGGTAAGACCCAGCTGTGCATACAGATTGGCTGTATTGGAGTTGCGGTCTTCTGCGCGTTGCCAGAACTCGCGGCTGTCTGATCCCTGGAAGGGCACCATATCTTTCTGCGACTGGTGGATGAATATACCGAAACGCTTTTTCATTACCTGTTCCGGGCTCATGGGTACAGCCATTTCGATCTCGGCAATATCCCATTCCTGCCATGCGCCTTTGTAGAGCCACATCCAGCAATCCTTCACCCAGGGCTCGTTTGCTTCTTTCAGTCTGCGCATTGCTTCGAATACGATCTCGAGACAAACCTTATGTGTTCCGTGCGGATCGGCCAGGTCGCCTGCACAATAGATCTGTTGTGGTTTCAGTTTGCGCAACAATTCAACGGTGAGCAGCACATCTTCTTCGCCCATCGGTTTTTTCTCAATGGTGCCTGTTTCGTAGAATGGGAGGTTCTGGAAATGATAGTTGTCATCGCTGAGACCAACATAGCGGCAGGTGGCTTTCGCTTCGCAACGGCGGATCAGTCCTTTGATGGCGCGGATATCAGCCGTATCGATCTCGTTCGATTTTTTATTCTTCAGGTAGGCTCTTGCCTGGCTGAGGATCTCATTTGATTTGCTGGCGTCGATGCCGAACATTTCTTCAAACCCAACGGCGAAGTCCATGAAACGGGTCACGAACTCGTCGGTAACCGCGATATTACCTGAAGTCTGGTAGGCTACATGTACATCATGGCCCTGATCGTGCAGGCGTTGGAAAGTACCTCCCATTGAGATGATATCATCATCGGGGTGGGGGGAAAAGATCACGCAGCGTTTTGGATAGGGCTCGCTGCGTTCGGGGTGGTTAGGCAGGTTGGCATTGGGCTTACCGCCGGGCCATCCGGTGATGGTATCGCGCATCATGTAATATACCTTGAGGTTGATCTCATAGGCATCGCCTTCTTCCACCAGCAGTTCGCTGAGGCCATGATCGCGGTAATCGTTATTGGTAAGACTGAGAATGGGTTTACCTGCTTTAAGGGCCATGTTCACCACGGCTTTCCGCACAAGGGCCGGCGTCCAGTCCATTTCACCGGTGAGCCAGGGGCTTTTATAACGGGTAAGCTCAGCTGCTGCTGCTTCATCCAGTACAAATGAAACTTCGTTATGCTGTTGCAGGAGTGAAGCAGGGATTTGCTCGTCCACATGCCCTTCCACGGCTTTCTGTACTACCGGCGCCTTTGCAGGGCCCCAGGCCATCAGGATCACGCGGCGCGCCTTCATGATGGTGCTGATGCCCATGGTGATGGCGAGGCGTGGCACCTGGGAGAAAGTAGGGAACTCGTAAGAGTTTGCGATTCGGGTTGAATTATCGAGGGTAACAAGGCGGGTCTTGCTGAAAATGCTGGAACCGGGCTCGTTGAATCCGATATGTCCATTATTTCCGATTCCCAGGATCTGGAGATCAATACCTCCTGCCTTCTCTATCAGTTCTTCGTACTGGATGCAATGGGATTTGATCTTGTCTTTGGGGATCTCTCCGTTGGGAATATGAATGTTTTTCGGGTCGATATCGATATGGTCAAACAGGTTTACATGCATGAAGCGGTTGTAACTCTGCAAAGCATCGTGCTCGATCGGGTAGTATTCGTCGAGATTGAAAGTGATCACATTTTTGAAGCTCAGGCCTTCTTCTTTGTGAAGGCGCACCAGTTCTGCGTACAGGGATTTGGGAGTAGAGCCTGTAGCCAGTCCCAGTACACAATTCTCTTTTTTTGCTTGTTTGCTACGGATCAGTGAGGCGATTTCCTGTGCAACGGCCGCGGAACCCTGTTTCAGGTTGCCATGTATGCTCACCGGAATTTTTTCGAATGAATCAACCATAACTCTTGTGTTTTTTGAAGTTGCACGAAATTAACAGCTAATTTCAATATTTATGCAACAAAATTTAATGCAAACGCTTGCATGAAATGTATGAACATGCTGAATTCCAGTGTTAACGAACGGTAGTATCAGAGCAGGAAACTGAGCAGGCTGTAATGTCTGAGCAGGATATTCTTCATAGCTTTTACGGCCTGGTAGAGCAGATTACGGGCCACCTGGTAATTGATATTCATGATCTCACTGATCTCTTCATAACCGAGATTCTGATAAAATTTAAGGTAAACGATCTCTTTCTGACGGTTGGTCAGCTGATTCAGGGCCAGCACCAAACGGGCAGTTTTTTCTTCTGACTCCTGTTTGCCGATAATGAAATCTTCATAGCTGATCTCGAAAACGGAGTTTTCAATCAGTTCAGACTGGAGTTGTGTATTCGTTCTTTTGCGGAGTGCTTTGAGCAGCTTGTATTTCATGGCCTTCAATAGATAGGCCTTTACGGAGATGGAAGGAGGAGGGTTCTTGCTTTGCCAGAGTTCGATGAACAGTTCCTGGATGCAATCTTCCAGAACGGCTGTATCAGCGCAGATCTTATGGCCGTACCTGAACAGGTCAGGGTAATACTGACGGAATAACCAACCCAGCGCCTCTCGGTCACCCTGGATAAAGGTCTGCCAGTAATGAGTATCCGGCCGGTGTTTCATTTTCTCATTCTCCATTAGTTATGGTGCAAGCAAGCCCGGTAAACCTACCGGTAAAAATGCTTAAAACCAATTTTTGGTTAAAAAAAATTAAAAAATCTTCATTACAGATTTGTTATCATGGACACTTATTTCCGGTATAACGCTGTGTTATGGAAAGAAACTTTTCAAATATTGAAGATATAATCGCAGACGAGCGATTCCAGGCCTGGTATTTCAGAACGGATGGTAAAAACCGTAACGACTGGGAAGCCTGGATGGCAGACCATCCCCAACAGGCAGCCCTGGTTGCAGAAGCGAAAGAGTACCTTGACCAGCTGGTGATGGCAGAGCAATCGCTCCCTGAGGCACAGCTTGTTCAGGCTGAGCAAAGGTTGATGGCAGGAATTGCCGGAATGGAAACGCCTGTGATCGGCACCCGGCCTATATCCGGAACCGTGAGAAAGATGAAGCGTTGGGTCGGTGTAGCGGCAGCGGTAGTTGTACTGGCAGTGGCAGGTCTCATTTATTTGTACAATACAGCACAGGATATGGTGCAGACTTCATTCGGTGAATTGAGAGAGCAACAATTGCCTGATGGTTCCAAAGTAACACTCAACGCCAACAGTACCATTACCTATTCAAAGGGATGGGACAAAGGAAGTGAACGTGAAGTATGGCTGAAAGGCGAAGCCTATTTCCATGTAAGTAAAACGCCAGCCAAAAGCAAATTCGTGGTACATACAGATCGTTTTGATGTAGTGGTTACCGGCACGCAGTTCAATGTGGTGAACAGGTCTGATAAGACCAATATCATGCTAACGGAAGGCAGCGTTACGCTACTTACTCCCGACGGCAAAGTGCATAAGATGGCGCCGGGTGATTTTGTGGAAGTGAACAACCAGGAAATGCAAAAGAAAACAGGCCGCGAAGAAAATGTACTGGCCTGGAAAGACAAGAAACTCATCTTTGAAAATACACCGTTGCATAGCGCACTCGAAAAGATAGAAGAGCATTACGGGATCAAGATCACGATTGGCAATGCTAATATCGGCAACAAACCTATTAGCGCTATCTTACCCAATGATAACCTGGATGTATTACTGCAGGCGTTGGAAGCTACCAACGAATTCCATGTGATACGGAAGGATGGTGAGATCATTATTACGGAGTAAACAGTTTTTTTCGGATCAGGCCTTCTTTTATTGTCATTCAGTTCAGAATCGCTTCACTGAGATGTTGTGAAAACATCCGGTGCCGGTGGGCTATTGTCTGAAAGACAGTAAGAACGGGGTTCTTCACAGATCAAAAGGATGCAGGCCTGCTGTTGGGGACACAGCAGGGTTTGCATCCGGGGTTCGGTGGTTCGTCCTCACCACCTGCCCGGGTCAGTGAAAAGGCAGCCTGAACATAAAACCCAAAACCAGTACATCACTATTTAAAAAACGCCGCATTATGAGAAGTTTTCAGCGTAGAACTGGATCTCTGGCCATTGTGCTGGGCATACAACTGGCGTGTTTACCTGCTACATTTTCGCAGGAGTCGTATGCCTGGATGGACAAGCACAGGAACAACAGACAATCGTCTTCGGCCCATACTCAACAAGATGATTCCAGCCGCAAGCAGCAAACCTTGTTCAAAGTCTTAAAGGACCTCAATAAAACAAAAGGAGTCTATTTCCTTTTTGCCGACCAGAGTTTCGGAGAAAAAATGGTAAATCCGGTAAAGAATGAAAGCGACAATATCGAGAAGATTCTCACACAGATTCTCGAAGGCACCGGACTGAAATATAAAAAAGTAAATGAAAAAACTTTTGTGATCCTTTCGGTAAAGGAAAACACAAAAAACGAATACAACCTGGCGCCGGTTAAATTCTCCGGCAATGACCGTTCACAGGATGCCCGGTCTGCAGAAACAGTGAGAGGGCGGGTAACGGATTCCACCGGAGCGCCTGTTGCGGGCGTGAGTGTAACGGTAAAGGGCACACGCAGAGGAACCACAACCAGCTTCAGCGGTGATTTTTCGCTGGAAGCCAATAAAGGGGAAATCATCGTTTTCTCCGCAGTGGGCTACATTCCCCAGGAAGTGGTGGTAGGGGAACAGACATCCTACAATATCTCCCTGGTGGCGTCAGGTTTGCAGCTGAATGAAGTGGTGGTAACGGCGCTGGGTATCAATCGCCGCTCCAGGAGCATCACTTATTCAACACAGAAGATCAATGGGGAGCAGCTCACCACGGTGAAGGACCCCAACCTGATCAACAGCCTTAACGGAAAAGTAGCTGGTCTTACCATCAACAGGAGCGCTTCCGGCGCGGGTGGTTCCGTGAAAGTGGTGATGCGCGGTAACAAGTCTACACAGAACAACTCACCCTTGTATGTGATAGATGGTATTCCGATGTACAATACCTCCCTGGGGCAGCCAGACAATGCATTTGGCGAATCAAATGGATCGGGTAGCCCCGGCCGTGATGGCGGCGATGCCATTTCAAATATCAACCCGGAAGATATCGAATCCATGCAGGTGCTGAAAGGTGCATCCGCAGCAGCCTTGTACGGTAGCCAGGCAGCCAACGGCGCGATCCTTATCACTACAAAGAAAGGTCGTTCCGGTTCTGCCCGTATCACGCTGACCAGCAGTCTTACGCTGGACCGGGTAATGCTGAAGCCCGAAGCGCAATTCGATTACGGTCAGACTTACGCAACCGACGGATCAGGTAATGAAGATGGATGGGGTGAAAAAAATGGAAAAGGCGACTTCACCAATGATTTCTTCCGCACAGGAGTTACCTGGATCAATGGTATCAGCCTGACTGCCGGCTCCGATCGTGCGCAAACCTATTTCTCTTATTCCAACACAGAAAACAAGGGGGTGATACCAAGCACCCGATTCAACCGGCATACTTTTACATTCCGTGAAACAGCGAAATTCTTCGATGATAAACTCACGGTAGATGGGTTTGTAACACTAACAAGGCAGGCAAGCGATAACCGCCCTGTTTCCGGATTCTACAATAACCCGGCGATAGGCGTATACTATTTTCCTCGAAACCTCGATTTCAATGATTACAAGAACAATTTTGAGGTTCGCAGCGAACTAAGGGCGCTGAATGTACACCGCTGGTGGAATGTGGATTACGATAGAGGCAAACTCGGAGGTAACTTCTCTCAGAATCCTTACTGGATACTGGAACGCAACAGACGTGAAGATAGTCGTGATCGGGCTTTCAGCTCTCTCGCACTCAAATATGCAATTACTCCCTGGCTGAGCATCCAGGCAAGAGGTAACTATGATATGGCTGTAGACGATTATGAGTCACGCATGCATGCCAGCACCAATGTTACCCTGGCCGATTACAACGGACGTTTCATCTATTCCAGGAGTAAAGACAATGTAGCATATGGTGATGTGCTGGCCCTTGTGAACACTGATCTCACATCCGATCTTACACTGAATGCCACTGTGGGCGCATCTATCAATGATGCAAGAGTTACTGATCAACTGGTGCTGGATTCATACCGTGCATCCAGTTCAACTGGTGAACAATTTGGCTTATACATTGCCAATGTATTCACCGCGCAGAATATCCTGCCCATTAATCCACTTCGTCAGCAGTCGGTTGTGAGGTATCAAACGCAATCCGTTCTGGGAAGTGCATCCCTGGGCTTTAAGGATTTTCTCTTTGTTGATTTTACAGCTCGTAACGATTGGTCGTCAACGTTAGCATTCACTCCGAATATTAGTTTCTTCTATTATTCCGCCGGCGCTACTGCGGTGGTGAATGAGATATTGCAATTACCTGCTTCCATCAACCTGGCAAAATTCCGGGCAAGTTATGCGAAAGTAGGAAATAGTGTCCGTGCATTTGCCACCAGGCCACCTGACTATACTACTAATCCCAACAGCAGCCAGCTCGTTAAGAACACACAAGCCGCTTTTCCAGGTAAAAACCTTAAGCCGGAAGATAACCGTTCATTGGAATTTGGTACAGAATGGCGCTTCCTCAAAAACCGCCTCGGTATCGATATTACCTATTACAAAAACGACAACTATGATCAGTACTTCGAAACGCCTGCACCAGCAGCTTCAGGGTACACCACTTATTTCCTTAATCTTGGGCATATCCAGAACAAAGGCTGGGAGATCATGTTAAATGCCGTTCCTGTAAAAATGAAAGATTTTGAATGGAACACTGCTATCAATTTTGCATCTAATAAAAACAAGGTGGTGAAACTGAGTGAAGAAGGTATTACCAGTGGTGTAGGTCAATTCAACCTGGGACTGTTCGATAATACGTTTGGTCCTGTTGTGCGCGAAGGTGGCAGTTTTGGTGATATCACTTCCAATGTTGCCATCAGGGATGAGAAAGGAAATCTTGTGCTGGATGATGTTACCGGAGTACCTATCCGCTTGCAGCAACAGGGTATCCGACCGGTGATAGGGAACCCTAATCCTGATTTCACCGCAGGTTGGAACAATACAATCCGGTATAAAAGGCTCTCTCTTAATTTTCTCTTCGATGGCCGTTTTGGTGGAGAAGTGATGAGCCTTACACAGGCTGAGCTGGATGCCTTAGGCTTCAGTAAGGCATCTGCCGATGCAAGGGAAGCAGGTGGTGTATACGTAAAAGGAATCAAGCAGAATGGAACAGCATTCGAAGGAAAAATAAATGCCAGGGATTTTTATGGAGCCATCGGTAAGAGGGATGGGATTGGCGAATTCTATCTGTATGATGCCACCGCCGTCAGGCTGCGTGAATTATCCATCGGCTATGCGGTACCGTTAAAGTGGAAAGGTATCAGGGAACTCAATGTTTCTCTCGTAGGTCATAATCTCTTCTTTGTAAAACGTGACGCTCCTTTTGATCCGGAGGTTTCTATGAGCACCGGGAACAGATTGCAGGGCGTGGATGTTTTTGGACTACCTACTACCAGAAGCATGGGCCTGAATGTAAAAGTCGGTTTCTGATCATTCTATTAAATGCTTGAAAACAATGAAACGTAATCATATCTTCTTTAACCGGTTCTTTGGATTGATGGCTGCCATCAGCCTCACAGCAGCCTCCTGTACAAAGAATTTCGAGAAAATAAATACTGATCCCAATGGCTTGTGGGAAAAAGATCTGAAGGGAGATTTTGCCCTCTATGGAAGCCCCTTCAACCAGATCCAATTAAGTATCCATCAATACACGCCCGACTGGCAATACCAGCTTCAGCAGAATCTCAATGCTGATATCTGGAGTGGTTATATGATGACGCCGGTGAACTTCGCCAATAACGTTAACAATACCAACTATGCTATGGTGGATGGATGGAACGACAGGATCTGGCTCACTGCCTATGGTAATGTGATGAGCCCGGCACTGGCAGTGATCCAAAGAGCAAAGGCCGATAACTTCCCCAACTTCGAAGCATGGGGACTCATCCTGAAAGTAATGGCCATGCATCGGGTCAGCGATTTTTTTGGCCCCATCGTTTACACAAAATTCGGCACCATCAATTCCGATGGAAGTGTAACCTACGATTCACAGCAGGAAGCCTATACTGCATTTTTCAAGGACCTGGATGAGGCGGAGGCCAAACTGAAGCCTTATGCTGAAGATGCAAATGCTCCGCTGGCTTTCGGAAGATTTGACCTGGTGTATGGGGGCAGCTATGTGAAATGGATGAAATTCCTCAACTCACTTCGCCTGCGGCTTGCCATACGGATCTCTAAGGTTGATCCTGACAAAGCAAAAACTGAAGCGGAAAAAGCCCTTTCCAATTCATTTGGCGTGATCGAGACCAATGCTGAAGATTTCATCATCGATAGTAAGACCATCACCAACCCGTTGAATATCATTTCCAACAACTGGCTCGATATCAATATGGGCGCACCGATGGAATCTTTTCTTACCGGTTATAGTGATCCCAGGCTCCCTGTCTATTTCCAGCCGGCCACCGACCCGGCTTTTGCAGGACAGTACAGGGGCATTCGCAGCGGTATTCAAATGCTGGATGAAAACACCTACGTTAACTTCTCCAGGCTGGGTAATCTCGGCACCAAAACCCCGATGCTCACTGCTGCAGAGACCTGGTTCCTGCGCGCAGAGGCAAAGCTGAACGGCTGGACCGATGGTGGTGTGAATTCGGTCAAGGAAGCCTATGAAAAGGGAATTCAATTATCTTTTTCCCAATGGGGCCTGAGCAATGCTGCTTTCGATGCCTACAAAGTGAGTACTGCTAAGCCAAAGCCATATGAAGACCCGAAGAATGCAGTAAATAATGTACCTGCAGGTTCTCCCTTACTCAGCACCGTTAGTCCATTGTGGAATGAGGCCGGAACAACAGAGGAAAAGCGTGAACAAATTCTCACGCAGAAATGGCTGGCTATCTATCCTGAGTCCTGCGAGGCGTGGGCTGAATTCAGGCGCACCGGATATCCTAAACTATTCCCGGTTGTATTGAACAACAGCAATGGTGTTGTACCTGCGGGCCAGTTCATCAAACGTGTGAACTTCGTGATCAGTGAAAGAGAAAATAACCAGGGTGGTTACCAGGGAGCTGTTCAGAAACTCGGTGGAGCAGATAATATCAATACACGCCTTTGGTGGAATGTACCATAATAGTTTTCGTTGTTAATTTCAGAATAGTATAACCTTAGACCAAACGATCAATAGGGTAAGTCAGGCTGTCCTCTTCGCGGGACGGCCTCTTTTTTTGATACGTGGAAGTGGTCACAAATTGTGACCACTTGACAAACTGGCGCATCTGAAAGGTTGGGGTGCTATGGGGAATCCAGGTTTGAACCCGATCCTCGGCCGATTTTCCCATTTGTGCTTAGCCGCATTTTCGTCAAGGAGGTTTTCCATTGCTTCAAACAAAGTGTTGAGCTGAATATCATGAGCGCCCATTCTTTCTTTGAGGAATAATGTTCATCTTAATGGCCTTTTCAGAATGAAGAACACCGCTAAGCATTGCAATACCATGCTCGGTGAAGGCAAAGGGAAGATTTTTTGCGGGGCGATTGGCTGTAGCCTGCGCAATTGATTTCGTTTCACTGCCTGGTTCAACACCTTTGTTTCTACTTGATATAAAGCGGCTAAATCAAAGTCAAGCATCACGCGTTCACCCCTGATCGTGTAGATCCTGTGTTGAATCCTTTCAATTTCTACCATCATTTCAATTTTAGGTTTACGATCATTCTCACAAAACAAAACCTGCACGATAACTGATCGTGCAGGTTTCAAACAACCTCTTCACAGGTAGAATTTCTCATGAGAATAGTTTACGAAAGCAAACTAATTCATCTCAGCGAATTAAAAATGCCTGTATCGGGTCAAAATTCGGTTCTGTATCTACGTTAGAAAAAGTGTAATAATGTAATTATGGAATTACTGGTAATATGATAGAGCTACTGTTAACGGCATCATGATGTATTTTGATAGTTGCTTTTTTGAAGTCTGCATCATCACAGGTATAGATGTTCACAAACTGTTGCGGGTTCCTGTCGAACAGCGGGAACCAGCTGCTTTGGACCTGGATCATCAGCTTATGTCCTTTTTTGAATGTGTGGGCAACATCGGGCAATTCAAATTTGACGCGCTCGGGCTTATTGGGTTTGAATGCCTCAGGAACGGCAAAGCTGTTACGGAACCTGCCACGCATGATCTCGCCGCGCACCAGCATCTGGTAGCCGCCCATCGGATAGTCACCTGAACCTGCATTGCGGCTGTTGTTCACTTGTGTGCCGGGATATTTGAAATCATCGGGAAATACATCGATCACTTTTACAACATAGTCTGCATCGGTGGTGGAAATGGAAGTGATCAGGTCTGCAACCACGGTGCCGCCGAGTGTAAGGTCCTGCTCCAATACCGGCGTTTCAAAGGTAAGAACATCCGGTCTCCGGCTGGCAAAGCGTTGATCATCGATCATATAATCGCGGGTGCGTACGAAGTGAACATCTTCTGTATAAGGAACAGGTGATTTGGGATCACTGACGTATTCACTGAAACTGTTCCTGCCAGTGGGCTTGTTCCATCCCAGCTTACCATCAGGCAGGAGATAGATTGGTTTGTCAGTTTTAGCTGCAGGCGGCCATTGATTGAATTGTTTCCATTCATTGGCGCCGGTGAAATAAACAGTGGCTTCCGCCAGATTGGAAATATCGCCCTTGCCTTTGAGATGATAATTGAAATAAGGTATTTCGATCTCATTTTGAAAGAAGTGCGAAGTATTATCACCGAAGCGTACATTTCCAAAACGGGCGCCATCCTGTGAAGCCCACTGTCCATGCCACCAGGGGCCCATCACAAGCTTGTTATTGTTCTTCGCTTTCTTTTCGATGGCCGCATAACTGCGCCAGGCGCCGAAACAATCTTCCGCATCGAAAGTGCCGCCTACTATCAGTGTTGCAGTAGAGGAAGGGATATGCTGCACATAGTTGCGGATATCGCGTGTTTCCCAGAAAGCGTCCCTGTTGGGATGCGCAAATAGATCTTTCCAGAAGGCAACAGTATCGCCGGTTAGCGCCATGAAATTTTTGAGCGCGCCGATGCGGAGGTAAGTATCGTAATTATCATTCGAAGGGAGTTTGATCTCTACATTCGGTCTCCTGGTAGTGGGCAGTGGGCGCGGATATCCGAAGCCGGCTGTGACATAGAATGCAAATGCATCTATCAGGGCGAATGCGCCATTGTGATGAAAATCATCTCCCTGGAACCAATCTGTGACAGGCGCCTGCGGGCTGGTAGCTTTCAGGGCGGGGTGACCGCTCAAAGAAGCCATGGTGGAGTAGAAACCTGGATAAGAGATACCGAAAATGCCAACATTGCCATTGTTGTTGGAAAGGTTTTTGATCAGCCAGTCGATGGTATCGTAAGTATCGCTGGCCTCATCTATGTCCTGGTTCGTTTTCTTATCCGGATTGAATGGCCGTACATCAACAAATTGCCCTTCGCTCATCCATCTTCCACGTACATCCTGGAATACGATGATGTAATTTTCGCGGGCGAAATATCTGAAATCCCTGAACCATAGATTGGGATTGAACCGCTCACCGTAGGGCGCACAGGAATAGGGAGTACGGGACATCAGGATAGGATGTTTTTCCGTGGCGTCTTTGGGAAGGTACACACTGGTGAAAAGTTTTATCCCGTCCCGCATGGGGATTTGAAATTCTTTTTTGGTATAATTGTTCAGTATCCAGGCTGAATCCTGCGAGAACTGTTGCGCGAAGGCAGCCAGCAGGCAAAACTGGCCAAGTACCAGTAGCAATAATTTTCTCATGGTAAACCGTATTTTTAGTGGCTCAAAAGTAAACAATGTTGATCAACACAAACCGGAGAAAAGTATGCAACGGTATGAACAACTCATAAAAAAATTCTATACGTGTTTTCAGCAGCGCGATTTCGCCTGCATGAACAGCGCTTATCATCCGGATGCCAGTTTCTACGATCCGGTTTTCGGTAACCTCGATGCAGACCAGGTAAAAGCCATGTGGGAAATGCTTACCACCAGGGCAGAGGACCTGCGTGTGACCGTGAGCGATATACAAGTGGATGCTGCTGAGAAGTATGGTTCCTGCCGCTGGGAAGCTGAATATACATTTTCCGCTACCGGAAGAAAAGTGGTCAATAACGTGAAAGCACATTTCAAATTCCAGGATGGACTGATCATCGAGCATATGGACGATTTCGATCTCTGGAAATGGAGCAAACAGGCATTGGGCCTCAGCGGGCTCCTGCTCGGCTGGAGTGGCTTCGTACAAACGCCGATCCGCAAAAAAGCAAAACAAGGTCTCCGGAAATTCATGGAGTCCAAACGATAGAGAAATTACAGACCTAAACATCATCACATGAGTACACGCAGGAAATTCCTGTTAAGTTCTGCCGCGGCATCTCTTTCCGCGCTCGCCGGAAAAAAAATGTTTGCTGCCACCCCTGAAAACGCAGTAATGAATGATCCCATCGTGATCTCTACCTGGGACTTTGGAAAGGAAGCCAATGCTGAAGCCTGGAAAACCCTTGCCGGTGGCGGCTCTGCGCTGGATGCAGTAGAAGCCGGCGTGAAAGTCCCCGAAGCAGATCCCAAAAATCAAACAGTAGGATATGGTGGTTTTCCCGATCGCGAAGGCCATGTAACCCTCGATGCCTGCATCATGGATGAACAATACCGTTGCGGTTCCGTGATGTGCCTGGAGCATATCAAACACCCCATTTCGGTAGCCCGCCTGGTGATGGAAAAAACACCGCATGTTGTGCTGGTAGGAGAAGGAGCATTGCAATTTGCCCTGGCCAATGGTTTTCAGAAAGAAAACCTGCTGACACCGGAAAGTGAAAAAGCCTGGAAAGAATGGTTGAAGGAATCGAAATATGAACCGGTGATCAATATCGAGAACCAGAAAAACCTTCCTGGCGGCCCTTATAATCATGATACCATCGGCATGCTGGCCATGGATGCGAAAGGCCAGCTCAGCGGCGCTTGCACAACCAGTGGCATGGCATTCAAAATGCGGGGAAGGGTGGGCGATTCTCCCATCATTGGCGCTGGCCTGTATGTAGACAATGCGATTGGAGCAGCTACGGCAACCGGTGTAGGGGAGGAAGTGATCCGCATCGTGGGGTCTTACCTGGTAGTTGAGCTGATGCGCCAGGGCTATTCTCCCAAAGCAGCTTGTAAGGAAGCAGTGGAGCGGATCGTAAGCAGGAATCCTTCAAAAGCGAAAACAATACAGGTGGGTTTCCTGGCAATGAACAAAAAAGGCGCCTATGGCGCTTATGCATTACAGAAAGGGTTCACTTATTCAATAAAAAGTGGAAAAGAAGAAAAGATCCTGAAGGCGGAAAGTAAATGGTAAAAGAAGAAAAGAATATGGCGATACTAGAAATATGTGCTTATAATATCCAGTCGGCCCTGATAGCGGAAAAAGCAGGGGCTGCGCGTGTAGAGCTTTGCGCCAGCGCTCCTGAAGGTGGTATCACGCCTTCGCCGGGAACCTTAAGACTGACAAGGGAAAAATTATCGATCCAACTATATCCGATCATTCGCCCGCGCGGCGGTGATTTTTTGTATGATGATAAGGAACTCGCCATCATGCGGCAGGATATTCTCTTTTGCCGTTCCATTGGTTGTGAAGGGATCTCTACCGGTGTGCAACTTGCAAACGGATATATCGATACAGATCGGATGAAACGAATCATTGAATGGGCTTACCCGATGCAGGTAACCTGCCATCGCGTGTTCGACAGTACGCCCGATGCATTCCGTTCTTTGGAAGAGTTGATTGCATGCGGCTGCGAGCGGGTCCTCACCAGTGGTCATGCAACTGCTGCGCCGGAGGGCACAGCCTTGCTCGCAAAACTGGTGGAGCAGGCAGCAGGGCGAATCATCATCATGCCCGGAGCGGGTGTTCGTGCAGGTAATATCAAAGCACTGCGTGATCATACGAAGGCTACAGAGTTCCATACATCGGCAAAGAAAATGGCGGAGTCTGGCGTATCCTTTCACAATCCTTCCATCAGGGATACAGGAGATGTGTTTGTAGCGGATGAGGAGGAGATCAGAAGCATATTGAAAGAATTGAACAGTTAGTCAGCGTGTTGCCAGTCGCTCGCCTCCGGCGAGTGACATCTGTTCCGTCGCCTTCGGCGACACGGTGTTCGCCGGAGGCGAACAAATAGAAGTCACTCGCCGGAGGCGAGCGACTGGGCACACCTGAATAAAATGCAATAACGCTAATGCTTAATCGATCTTTGTGATCTTGATCACGTTCGTAGGCAGGTGTTGATCAACAGGAACTGAACCTGTGTTCACCACAACATCGCCTCCTTTGGCAAAGCCGCGTTCCTTGAGGATCTGGATCTGGTCGAAGATGATTGCATCCAGGCTTTCCTCTTCATCGTAGAAGAAGGCGCGTACACCCCAGCTAAGACTGAGCTGGTTCACCAGAGAACGTTCCTTGGTAAAAATGTACAGAGGCGATTTGGGACGATAGCTGCTCAACATGAAAGCGGTGTAGCCGCTCTGCGTCATACCGATGAGGCCATCGGCCTGCGTGTCATGCGCCAGTTTGCAGGCATTGTAACAGATAGCGTCGCTGAGGAAGCTGGGCGAATGCGGTTGCGGCTTCAGGTCTTCTTCACGGTTATAGCGGTATTCTGTTCTTTCCACTTCGAGGATGATGCGGCGCATAGTTTCCACCACCAGCGGGGGGTGTTTACCGGTAGCTGTTTCGCCGCTGAGCATTACGGCATCAGCGCCTTCGAGAACGGCATTGGCCACGTCTGTGATCTCACTGCGGTTGGGCTTCACGCGGTCGATCATACTTTCCATCATCTGAGTGGCAACGATCACGGGCTTGGCGCGGTGGATACATTTACGGATGATATCGCGCTGGGCCATCGGTACCTTCTCTACAGGCAGTTCAACGCCGAGGTCGCCACGGGCCACCATCACGCCATCAGATTCGATGATGATATTACGGAGGTCCACCAGGGCCGAAGGCATTTCGATCTTGGCGATCACTTTGGATTTTGATTTCTTAGCTGCCAGCCTTTTCTTCAGGTCCACAATGTCTTCTGCTTTGCGAACGAAGGAAAGCGCCACCCAGTCCAGCTCATGCTCCATGATGAATTCCAGGTCTGCAATATCCTTTTCGGTCATGGATGGTAGTGAGATCTTTGTATCAGGAAGATTAACGCCTTTCTTCGGAAGAAGGGTGCCGCCATAGGTCACTTTCACTTTCACGTCGCCGCCGGCAGTGATCTCCACTACCTGCACTTCCAGTTTGCCATCGTCTATCAGGATCTTGTTGCCTACTTCCACATCTTCGTGCAGGTTGGGGTAGGAAACATAGATGGAGTCTTTTGTGCCTACCACTTTCTGTTTGGACTGGAAAGTGAGGATATCGCCGGGGGCGATGGGGAGTGCGCCATTCTCGATCTCACCTACCCGGAGCTTGGGCCCCTGGAGGTCGCCGAGGATGGCAATATTGTAAGGTTCTTTTTTATTGATCTCGCGGATAAAGTCGATGATCTTTGCTTTATCAGCATGGTCTCCGTGAGAAAAGTTCAGACGGAAGATGTTCACGCCTGCTTTCACCAGTTCCAAAAGCTTCTCATAGGTATCACATGCGGGACCAACAGTGGCCACAATCTTGGTTCGGTGTGTGCTATGTTCCTTACCTGCAGCTTTGTTCATATCCTGGTGCAGGTATTTTTTTATGTCTCTGGCCATTTGTTTGTTTTAGATTTTTCTCGGATGCTATAATTTGTTCAGGGGTTGCTTAGCTTGCAAGGATCTTCACCATCTTGATCCAGTCCTCACCGATGCGTTGTTTGCTTTTTACAGCTTTTTCCAGCAGGGTGTATTGCATTTTATTGTTGACGATGCCCACCATTACGTTGTGTTTACCTTCCATAAGGCATTCAACGGCGGAGTATCCCATGCGGCTGGCGATAAGCCTGTCCATACAGGTAGGTGCGCCACCGCGCTGGATATGACCGAGGATACAAACGCGTGTATCGGCTTGCGGAAGTCTTTCCTTGATTACTTTGGCTACTTCATTGGCGCCGCCGAATTCTTCGCCTTCGGCCACCACTACCATGTTCACAAGTTTTTTACGTCTTTCTTTTTCCTGGAGTGAAACGATGAGTTCTTCTATATCGGTTTTACGCTCGGGGATGAGGATATGTTCTGCTCCGGTTGCGATTCCGCTGTGAAGGGCGATATAGCCTGCATCGCGCCCCATCACTTCAATGATGAATAGGCGGTCGTGCGCATCGGCAGTGTCGCGGATCTTATCGATCGCCTCCACAGCTGTATTCACTGCCGTATCGAATCCAATGGTAAAATCGGTGCCTGCAATGTCTTTATCGATGGTGCCGGGAAGTCCGATACAGGGGATATCGAATTCACGACTGAAGATATCGGCGCCCCGGAAAGAGCCGTCACCTCCAATTACCACCAGGCCATCGATGCCCAGGGCTTTGAGGTTGTCGTATGCTTTCTTGCGGCCTTCGGGCTGCATGAATTCTTTGCAGCGGGCCGTTTTCAAAACAGTTCCCCCGCGTTGGATGATATTGGCTACACTACGGGAGTGCATGGGAACAATATCATTTTCGATGATGCCGGCATAACCGCGCATGATACCAAATACTTCCAGCCCATAATAAAGACCAGTTCTCACTACAGCACGGATAGCGGCATTCATCCCAGGTGAATCGCCACCGGAAGTTAGAACTCCGATTTTCGTTACCTTCTTTGCCATGAATTTAATTCTGTTAGCAGTTTGTTATTAATCTTCGAAAAAGTGACAAGAATTCTTAAAAACTATCTACGTTTTTGCGAAATGAGGTTCAAAAATAAGGTTTTGTTTCCGATACGCAAACGCAAGAAACTGAATCCAAAAGAAGTATTGACTTTCATTTGAGTTGGAGGTCTGAAACTAATGGTTGTAAGTTTCGGCTGCGAAGGATTTTGAATTTGCCCGAAAAAAGTACGCAAAAACTGGCAACTACGGAAAGCCAGGATAGACGGACTTTTGCCGGTTCCCGATTATTGGCGGCAATAGTTGGATATGTTTACTTTTCAGATAAAGAGAACGGGACGGGCCTCCGTCATATTGTAATGACGGAAGCTCATCCCGTTTTGGAATCTTTTTTTATTTCACTGAAAATTAATTCACATCCTTTCCTTCACTGAGCAGTTTGATCAATCGTTCCACGTTCATTTTATTGGCATTGTCGGGCGCCTGTGGCAGCGCTTTATTGGCAAACTCCAGCGCTTTTTTGTAATTACCAACGGCCGAGTATCCCCTGGTAAGTCCTATATTGGTGGTGTATGTATTGGGTTGACGATCGTAATTGAATTTGAAAACATCAAATGCTTCCTGGTTTTTCTTTTGCGCCACCAGTTGCCTGGCGTAGTTGTGGACCTGTGCCGGAGTTCCCGTAGACAATGCATCTTTCATGATGGCCTTTGCTTCATCTGCCCTGTTCAGTTTGGTGAGCAACTGTGCTTTGGTGCTCCGGTTCTGGAAATGTTTTTCACCAATGAATGCGCCATTGATGGAATGATCTGCCCATGTAAGAGCCTCTTCCAAATTGGTATTGTGCATTAAGCAGAAGTTGGCTGCCTGGTTGAAACTCTGCCAGCCGGGATTGAAACTTTTTTCTCCTCTCAGTTCTTTTCTGAAGGAAGCGATCTGCAGGTTGACGTAATCCGTTTCAATGTGGATGGGAATAGTGAGCTTCTCCCAGTTCAGTTCCAGTGTGGCGCCGGTTTCAGTTTCATTGGTGAACTGATACTGCAGCCATTCCACTTTTCTATCTGAAGGAACTGGTTTTACTGTTACGCGTAAAGCATCTTCCTTGGGATCATAGAAGAAGCTTCCCCAACTGGTGTAATTCTTTGAAAAGATAACGGTGCTTTCATTGGGATCGTAAGCAATGAAGAGCGCATATTTCCCGGCAGGAAGGTTTTGTCCTTCCACTTTTACATCTGTTGAGAATGATATTACAGTATTTTCATTGGCGCCTGCCCGCCAGGGTGCGGACTTACTGGTGCCGAAACCGAGATCTGCGAAACCCTTGTGCACCAGTTCTCCCCAAACTTTTCCATCCCTTCCTTTAACAGCTGGACGATCATAGTGAATGGTTACATCAGTGATCCCGATTTGTTCTCCTACCATGGCTTTTTTGTTTCCGCCATCGGGCGCTGTTGTGAGCTGGGCATTAGAAGTGGAGGCCAGCAGCAAGGCTGTGCAAGCAAGTATTGGTATTCTCATTGTATACAGTTTTAGTATACTCAAGCTACCAAAACTGGTTGGGAATATTAGCGGTAATTACATTGTGCGGAGAATTGGAAGGATGAAAGGTGATAAAGAAAGGTCGATTGATATATCTTATGAAACCCAGTACAGTAGCTGATTTTGTGGTCTGAGCCCTGCTATAAAAACGAATACCGGTTTCCCAGGAACCGGTAACGTTTTCCGTAGTATGAACAGTAGTTTACCATGCAAATGCAGTATGGTTAACAGGGACCACTTATTTGGCCACCCAGATAGCTGCCTGAATTTTGTCGAAAAAGCTATTTACCGATTGGATCATCATCAAGCCTGTGATCTTTCTATCTATAGTTTGGAATGTCCATATTTCACCTTCCTGGAAATTAGCCATATGATTCTTTTCGTTCACTCCATTTCGCCAGGCGTTCAGGATCTCCTGCACCGGTATGTTTTCCTGGTATTTATCCACCATTTCAAAGAATTGCTGAAATGAAATATTGGACCTTCTGAAACGCACCGATCTTCGTGTGATCCAGTTTTCCTGCCCGTACATTTTCGGGAAAACATCCGGGCTGTAAAAAGCGTAGGTTTCTCCTTCATTGTAAAACCCAAACACGATACTTTCATGAAGTCCCGGGTCCTTACTGATCTCCGGCAAGCTAAGGCCGTCCATAGTTGTTGCAGAAAACCAGTTAGGCGAATTGGCGCCCAGGTTTTGCGTATATGTGATACTTTCTGTGGTGGACTCAACAGTGGAGGGTACAAATTCCGCTTTGTCTTTTTTACAGGAAACGACAGTAAAAAACACAAATGCGAATGATATCAATACTTTCATATAGTTGATTTGATGTTTGAGGATTTTGTGGTCCAGTGAGATAACCGGGTAAGCTATTGTGCTACCCAGACTTCGAACTGGATATAGTCATAGAAGGTGTTGATGTTCTGGATTTGTATCAGACCGGTAATTTTCCCGTCTGGCGTCCGATAGGCATAAGTTTCGCCTTCCTGAACAGGTGTGATACTTTTATTTTCGTTGATTCCTTTTTTCCAGATGTCCAGGATCAGGTTTACAGGAAATCCATCTTTGTACTGATCGCGGTATTGCTGCATCTGGTCTGCAGTGATATTGGTTTTTCTGAAAGATACCGGAAGGCGGATGTTCCAGTTTTTTTGTCCAAGTTCCACAGGATAGTTATCAGGACTATACAGTCCATAAGTGTCGTTTTGGTGATAGTAGGCGAAAACGACGCTTGCATCATAATCGGGATTGTTGCTGATGCCTTTTGTAGTAGATCCGTCCATGGCTTTTATCGAATACCAGTTGGTGTTGTTTTCTCCATCTGCTTGCTTGTATTCCAGGTATCCTCCTGAGCTTTTGACTGTTGTTGGAACAAATCCATCTTTGTCCTTTTTGCAGGAGGAGAGCGCCATCAGCACGATGGCAAATGATAATATCTTTTTCATTTTTCTTTTTTTAATGTTCGATGAGAATGGTTGTGGTTTCAGGAGCAAAGATGGAGAGAGAAAGTGTGGGAGGGAAGGGGGATTTAACGGATGGGGGAGTATAGTTAATGGATGTTCAGTTGGAAACACTGAAGATCACTACATGAAAGTATGTAGCGCTAATCTTTTGATTGCCGGTTAATCAAAACTAAAGGTTATTTTGCCGCTCAATAAAACCTAAACCTTTATTCAAATGAAGTACAGAATAGCATTTATTGGTAGTTTACTTGTTTCAGCAATTGCAAGTGCTCAAAACTCTGACCCATGGCCAACTACAGGGAATGTGGGGATTGGTACCACTACGCCGGAGGCAACTTTGCATCTCAAAAATAGTACGGGTACGCCATCATTAAAATTTTCCAACAGTACCTACACTTCAACATTGTATCAGAGCTCTTATCATACAGTCCTGGATGCGTCGGCCGTCCTGAGAATGAGTTTTGGTGGGGTGGGGCAACGCAGCGAAATGTTATTTAGTGGAAACAATGGGAAATTTCAAGTTTCTAGTGTGTATGGAGCATTTGTGAACGGCTTTAGTGGATTCAAGGTGGGACATGCTGAAAAATATGGTTTTTATACCAATGGAACTTCAACAGCCTATTATGCGATAGGCGCCGCCTGGGTAGATAACAATAATTCCGGGGTCAGATTCTTTTCGAAAAATGAAGGTACTGAATTAGAAACAATGCGATTAACCAATACCGGTAGACTGGGTGTTGGAACCACTGCTCCTTCCTCAACGTTACATGTAAATGGTACTGTTCGATTTGCTGGTTTGACTGCAGATGATACTAAAGAAGCCATCCTGGTTTCAGATGCCAACGGAAATGTTTATACCCGGGCAGCTTCTACACTCGGAGGGAACAGTACCAATGCCTGGAACCTGGACGGTTCTGCTGTAGGAGCCTTGAAGAAATTCGGCACCACAGATAATTTTGATCTCCCGCTGATCACCAACAATATTGAAGCTATGCGGATCACATCCACCGGGAATATTGGGATCGGTACCGCAACTCCCCAGGCAAAACTGGCAGTGAACGGAGATGTATTTGCGAAAAAAGTGAAAGTTACTGCTTCCGGCTGGCCTGCCTGGCCCGATTATGTGTTTGAAGAAACATACAAATTGCCGCCATTGGCCGAAGTAGAAGCCTTCATCAAAAAGCATAAGCACCTGCCTGAAGTACCGTCTGCTAAAGAAGTTGAAGCGGATGGCCTTGACCTGGGAAACAACCAGGCTGTTCTGCTAAAGAAGATCGAGGAGCTCACCTTGTATGTGATAGAGCAACAAAAACAGATCGAGGAATTGAAAATGGAGATCAGGAAAAAGAATAAAGAATAATACTTGTTTTCCATCGTCCGAAAGGTTTCTAAGAGTAAGGGAGAAGCTTGGATAGGAGATACAAAAGGGGCTGACTAAAAGCTACCCTCTTAGAATTTCGGGGAGCCCACTCGCTCGCCTCCCGGCGAGTGAGCTTTATTCAGTCGCCTCTGGCGACGCAGTGTTCGCCGGAGGCGAACAAATACAAGTCACTGGCCAGAGGCGAGCGACTGCCAGCTCTCTAACCTTTTTAGTCAGCCCCTCACTTATCTAACGTTATCGCTTATTCGTTTTTCTTTCCTCCAAAAATCCTCTTGAACAACCCCGGTTTCTTCTTTTCTTCTTTCGGAGGTGTTTTGGTTGAGTCTTTCTTACCAGTAGGCACCTGGTTCTTAGCATTCAGCGCTTCCTGCAGCACTTTCTGCTCTTCCATTGCCTGTTTGGATTCTGTAGGGATATTCTGCGTATCAGGAATACCTAAGAAGTCATTGGCACCGCCATTGCCTACATTCTCACCTTCGGCGCCGGGAGGAGGTGTCTGATCAATGAAATTATAATAATCGTAGAAAGATTCGGTTTTCATGTTCTCAGGCTGAACGAATTTTGCCGTTTTATCCAGACCCAGTGTCTTATCGGCAAATGCTTTCTTGAAGAAATATTCCCAGATTGGACGGGCGGCTTGTCCACCTTCACCGAGGCCACTTTCCAGCTTGATGAAACGGTCATCGCAACCGATCCAAACGCCAGCCAGCAGTTGAGGCGTGAAGCCCATGAACCAGGCGTCGGAATTGTCATTGGTGGTACCTGTTTTACCGCCCATTTCGGCTACGCCCAAACGTGAGCGAAGGCCGGCAGCAGTACCAATATCCACTACACCCTGCATCATGCGGGTCATGGTGTAAGAGGTGGCCTGGCTGATCACTTCTTTACGTTCTGTATCAAAGCGGGCCAGTACATGGCCGTTCTTGTCCTCGATGCGGGTGATATACACCGGTTTTGCCGAGAATCCCCCTGTTGGGAAAATGGAATAGCCCCACATCATTTCAAAGAGGGAGAGATCGCAGGAACCCAATGCAATGGAAGGATAAGGGTCAACTTTCGTTGGGATATTGATCTGTTTCAAAAACTCTGCAAAACGCTGCGGAGTGGTTTGTTTAATGATATAGGCCGCCACTTCGTTCACAGACCAGGTAAGACCGCTGGCCATGGTGCGGGTACCGGTTTTACCGCGGTTCTTCGCGGGTACATAGCCGTAACCGGGGAAGTATTGTTGTGTGGCTTCACATTCTGTTTCAGGTGTGAAACCGTATTCCTCCACCGCCAGGGCGTAGAGGTATGGTTTGATGGAAGAACCCACCTGGCGTTTTGTTTTCAGGTTGGCGTGGTCATATTTATAGTTCTTGAAATCGATTCCGCCTACCCAGGCTTTCACCTGTCCATTCTGCGGGTCGGTTACCATAAACGCGGTCTGCATCATTTCATGGTGGTACTTGATGGAATCCATCGGGGTCATCACAGTGTCTTTCTCACGTTTGGGGTTCCACGCAAACACTTTCATTGAAGTTTTGGTGTTGAAGATCTTTTTGATCTCGGCTTCACTTACTTTATCTGCTTTGAGCGACTGGTACCGGTCACTACTTTTCATAGCAGCTTCCAGCACTTTTTCCCTGCCTTTCCAAACGGCATCGGACTTGATATTGCGCTGGCGTTCCAACACGCGTTGCAGAACAGGCAGGTGTTTTGCCACAGCTTCTTCCGCATAAAGCTGCATGCGTGGATTGATGGTGGTGTATATTTTCAGGCCATCAGCATAGATATCATATGGTTCGCCGTCATCTTTCTTGTTTTCCTTGCACCATGCTTTGATGTCATTGCGTAGTATGTCGAGAAAATAAGGAGCGATACCATTGTTCTCGTTCATCTTCTTATAATTGAGCTTGATGGGCTCTTTCTTGAAATTGGCTGCCACAGGGGCACTGATGTATTCATTGCGCACCATCTGATCTATCACCGTATTCCTCCTGTCGAATGCTGCTTTGTAATTGGTGCGCGGATTGTAGGTAGCTGTAGCTTTCTGCATGCCGATCAGCACTGCTGCTTCGGGAACAGTGAGGCGGTCCGGCTCTTTGGAAAAGAAAGTGCGGGATGCGTTGCGGATCCCATAAACGTTATCGGAAAATGAAACGGTATTGAGATAGAGTGCCAGGATCTCCTGTTTGGTAAAATTGCGTTCCAGTTTGATGGCGATGATATTCTCTTTGATCTTCTGAATAACGCGGTAGAAAATATTGGGCGACCTTCTTTCGAACATGTTCAGGGCCAACTGCTGTGTGATGGTGCTGCCGCCACCGTCGCGGCCAAGTTTCAGAATGGCGCGGCTGAGGCTTCGTCCATCTATTCCAGAGTGGTCGTAAAAACGTTCGTCTTCTGTGGCAACCAGGGCATCGATCACATTCTTCGAGATATCACCGTATTTCACATAACTGCGGTTGCCGCGCTCCACATAATATTTCCCCATGGGTGTACCATCATCAGCAAATACCTCTGTGGCCAGGGTGATGCTGGGGTTTTCCAACTGGGCCAGGGAAGGCATTTTGCCAAATACACCGAAATTGATCAATACGAGGAGCAGAACAACTGCAAGGGCCCCGTAAATGAAAATGCGCCAAAAGATCCGTACAGCTCGGGTCATATAAAGAAAATTAACATTTTAAAACCGGATAAGGTCATCTAACCTTAGCAAAAATTGAACCCGAAAGATATATCAAACGAATTCAGGTGCAAAGGCGATCCTTGAAAATGAATAAAATATTGTTAATGCTACAAACCTGTCAGCAAATCAAGCGTAAGCTGACAGGTTTGCGGATGATTAAAAACGACCAGGGAATGATTCAGTCAGCCATTTCTTATAGGCATCAATGTTTTTAGTTTCTTTCAGCAACTCCATGTTCGGAGCAGTAATGATCATGAAGCTGTATTTCGCGGCAGGCAACCAGGGGATCTCATTGGGCGCCGCTTTGCGGGCTTTGTCCATATAATCGAGGGCTGCTGCTGCATTCTCGAAGCTGTTCATCACCACCAGTTTCACAGAATCATTGAGTACTTCATTGTTGATATTGATCGGCTTGTTGTAGAATTTCGTTTTGTTGAAGCGATTGAATGCATTGCGCGTTTCGGTCACGTACACGTGGTCCACTTTGGTCATCACAATCACAACAGAGTAGGGAAGATTGATGTCGAGCACATAGGCTTTTTTCCCTTTTTCCACTTCTGCATCGTAATTCACGTGCAGTGTATCCAGCGGATTGATATAGGGTTTCTCTTTTTGCACCAGGCCGGGAACATTGGTGGAAGGCGCTACACCAGGCGCTTTGATGGCAATGCTGTCTTTATGCTTCGCAGCATCTTTCTGTCCTGCAATTTTGGATGCGGCATGATCTTTATCGGGAATGATCTTCTGCTCTTCTTCTACTTTGGGTGGTTCAGGTTGCTTCGGCTGAACGGCCAGTTCATCGGATGGCAATGCAAGACTGTCGTCTTTCGGCCTTTCAATCTGCAGTTTGGTGAGGTAGTCTTCGATCTCTTTTCTTCTGCCCAGTACATCTATCAGGTTCTGTGCTTTTGCAGCCATGCCGGTGGAAGGGAACATGTTCACGATCTGTTGCAATACAATTTTGGCTGTATCGTCCTGGCGCTCATGGATGTGATAGATACTTTCGATATAGAGCAATTGCGGTGTCCAGTAATTGGTGCCATGAATGCTGTCGGCAGCTTTTTTCTCTTTCAGCGCTTCTGCAAAATTACCTTCGATGAAAAGATTGTAAATGCCTTCGTATTTGCGGGTAGCGGCTGCTTTTTCTGCATTCTCGGCAGGGTTTCCTTTCGGGTAGCTCACGATCTTTTCGAAATCGGTGCCTTCATATTTTTGTTTCAGTTCCTGTGCAACAGCATTGGCTTTTTGCTGCATGCCGAGTTTGGAATAACAATAATATAAATGGAAGAGAGCTTCCGGTTTTTTCACACTGTAAGGGAATTTTTGCAACCAGCCTTCCAATACATCAATAGCTGCGAGATAATCGGTGATGCCTTCTTCGAGCACGATACCCAACTTCAACTGTGCCTGCTCGATAGAGTCGTTGGATACAGCCATCTGGGTTTCGGTAAGCGGCACATTCTTTAAGAGTCCCTCATAAGTGAACTCACTTCCTTCTTCAGCAGCTTTTCCCAGGTCCTGGTTGGGGTTGAGAATAGCTGTTCGACTATCTGTAGGCGCTGGTGCATTGCCGGGAGACGCGGCGATAGCAGCTGCCCTTCTCCAGTTGTCAACATTCTTCCGGTTGCCCCATTTACTTTTGAAAGCTGTGAATCCTTTTCCTCTGAGTCCCTGGTTCCGGAAATACCATTCTCCCTTTGCATCTGCGCCGCTGGCGCCGGCAAAGAGATCGGGAGCAGGTTGATTGGAGTTATTGCTGTTCATGTTCACGGCAGGATTCACAAAAGCTTCACCTGCATCTTCTTCTTTCAATCCATGCTGTTTGCGGAGTTTCTTTGCGAGCTTCTTAATGATGGCTTCGCGCTCAGCTTCGGGTAAGGCTGCCAGTTGCTGGAGACTGTCTTGCCTGGCAATGATCGTTTCCTGCTCCACTAATGTGCCCAGGGAAGATTTCCTGTCGGAAAATGCTTCCGGGGAAAGCACCGGGTGATTGGGAACTGTAGCGCTGTCGTAATATGATTTCGATTCAGCATATTTCCTTTCTCCGTAAGCGATGTCACCGAGCTGGATCCATGCTTTCGAGATCTGGGAATTATCGCTTTCGGGGGATTTGTATTTGGTGGCCAGCAGCAGCAATTGTTTGGCTCCTTCCACATTATTCCTTTCCAGCTCGATCTGTGCGGCTGTGAAGTAGATGAGATCGCGATACCTCATGTATTTCTCGCGGCGGGCCATTTTGAGCAGTGCGTCGATATTCTCATTGATCACTTTATCGTCGCCTTTCTGCATGCGGATGCTGTTGAGGCGACCGTAAACTTCAAGAACGGGATTCAGTGTTCGGTTCACAGCCCGGCTGTAAAAATCGGCTGCATAAGAGAAGTTACCTGCTTTTTCATAGAGCTGTCCGATGAGAAATTCCCATCTGGCTCTTTCTTCTTTATTGGCGGCTTTGTCCAGCGCCAGTTCCAGGTGATTGGCGGCGCTGTCCCACATTTGCTGGTTATAAAAATAGAGTGCGCGCACTTCTTCCAGGTCTGGCTGAAGGCGGGCCGGGAAATTGGGGTCGCTTCTCAGCGTTTCTATGAGGCCGGCTGCTTCGGGCATTTCATCTTTTGCGATGGTAGTGCGGACCTGCCAGATAAAGCTTTCATTCCTGCTGGGTGGGCTGCTCCAAACACGTTTGGGCAGGCGTGTATCTTCTTTGGTGGAGATGGAGAAGGCATTGCCTCCTTCGGTGGCGTTACTGCCGATGGGAATATCATAACCATCTTTTTCCTTGGGAGCGAAAGCGTAGTTCACATATTGAAAAGTGAGATAGGCTGTATCGAATTCCTTTTTATAATACCATGCCTGGCCCATGATCATATATAAATTATCGATCCAGGCATTCCGGAGGTCGTGGATCAGGATTCCGGCATTGGCTTTGTAGAGAACGGAATCGATATCGCGGTCGGCGGAAATGGTTTCGAGGTCGTAATTATAAAAGGAGAGAAGTTTCGTGTAATCGTCGCGATGCGAAGCTTTGGCGCGGTCGAGGGCCTGGGTGAGCCTTTCACGGGCATTGAAATGCCAGTTGAACTTGGTTACGCCGTTCTGGGTGAACTTACGCCAGAGCGTCCATTTCTTCTCTTCCGTTTTTTCAGAAGGAAGCTTTTTGTCCTCATATTTCTGAGGTTTCTTGAGATTGAATGACCATGCCTGTGCTGCCAGTTCCTGTTGCCAGGCATAGCAGATAAACAATATCAGTGCGATCCGGGATAATACCTTCATGAGCAACGCAAGCTAAATCCTTTAAAACTGATTATGAATAGATTTATTATAAAGATATGCCTAATTTTTTTTGTTCACGGTGTAGCACCTGTTTCATTCTAAACTATTACCTTTAAAGCCAAGAGAATTACTGTAATATATGGCCAAATTCGATGCCAATTCCACCTTGAAACGCCTGCAGAACCGCTACCGGCTGGTTGTGATGAACGATGATACCTATGAGGAGGTGGTGACTTTCAAATTATCCAGATTGAGTGTTTATATTGTTCTCAGCACAATATTTGTGCTGCTGACCGGTTTAACAGTAGCGCTGATCGTATTCACGCCACTTCGGATGTATATTCCGGGTTATGGGGATGTGAATGCTACTCGCGAACTGAGGGAACTGAAGGTAAGGACTGACTCCCTGGAGAAAGCAATGCGGTACAAAGACCAGTACCTGGATAACGTCAAAGGCGTATTACAGGGGAATGTAACCATCAAGCTGGATACTACTGCACTTGAAATCCCTCATACAGAAACAATTGATGATTAAAACCCATATCGTATGTTCAATCAGAAATCCAAATCCGAAAATCCTGTAGAACAAAAAACTACCGCGCCTTCCGGCCAGGCCACAATCATTGCGGCCGGGACCACGCTGAAAGGTGATATTACCAGCTCCGGTGATATCAGGATCGATGGTAACCTCGAAGGCAATGTTCATTGTACTGCGAAGGTTGTGATCGGCTCCAATGGCAGTGTAACCGGTGATATCAGTGGCGCACAGGCCGATATCATGGGCAGGGTTACAGGTACCATCCGCGTAAAAGAGTTGTTGCAACTGAAAGGTGGTTCCCAGGTTCAGGGAAATCTTCATGCCAACAAATTACAGATCGAGCCCAGCGCTAATTTCAATGGTCAATGTCATATGACCGGAATGGAAAAGCCTGCAATGGCCGCTTCTTCCAATGGTCTGGCCGATAAAAAGACCGAGAAACTGGTAGCGCAGGCTTAATTTTTTACTCCCGATATCGATACTGCAGGTCAGTTCAGGGAATGTGGCAGGCTTGAGCCCTGCTGCCAGGTCATCATATTCCCTGTGCTGCTGTGAATACTTCTGTTCCTTACCTTTGCATCTATGCAACCACAATCGGCCGCAAGGGCTTTTTTGCCTTTAACGATCATCTTTGTTATAACCAGCACATTGCTTCTCGTTCTCCGTTCTCTCTGGGAGAGTTGGGGGATCAACCCTGATGTGATGATGGTGGGTAATATCATTCTCTTCCTGGCAACTGCCGGAAGCTTCAGTCTGTATAATAAAGCCATCCGCAATAACAATGTGCAGGTGTTTCTTCGTATGGTCTATGGCGGTATGTTCCTGAAGATGATGATCTGTTTGATAGCCGCATTCATTTACATCGTATCCGTAAAAAAAGGCGTGAGCAAAGGTGCTATCTTTGGATGTATGTTCCTCTACTTCGTGTATACGTTCGTGGAAGTGTCCATCCTGATGAAACTGAGCAAGCAACAAAAGAAGAATGTCTAAGAAAGAAGCTCCGCTGGAGTATCTGAGTCAATTCATTCCACCGGCATCGGTGCCCCGGGTGTTGGAATACCTGCAGCAATACAAGGTACATCTCACCATTACCCGTGAAAGGAAATCCATCCTGGGAGATTACCGCCATGCCACCCTCTACAAGACCCACCGTATCAGTGTGAACGGCAATCTCAACCCTTATTCATTTCTCATCACCCTCATTCACGAGCTTGCCCACCTGGTAACTTTTATCCAATACGGGAACCGCGTTCAGAGCCACGGCAAAGAATGGAAAGCCCTGTATGCAATGCTGCTGACGGATTTCATGGGCAAAGAACTTTTTCCGCCCGATGTGGAACAGTCCCTTCGCCGTTCCATGCACGATCTCCCCGCCAGCAGCTGCGCCGACGAAAACCTGATGCGTATCCTCAAGAACTACGATCCACGCCAGGACGGCATCGTGATGGTAGAACAATTGCAGGAAGGCCAGTTATTCGATATCGGCGAAGGCCGCATCTTCCGTAAAGGAAAAAAGCTGAGAAAACGCTATCAATGTGTGGAAGTAAGAACCGGAAAAGTTTATCTCTTCAGCCCAATCTATGAAGTGAAAGAATTGAGGAATGCAGGTTAACTGATCAGGGCCATCAACATCAAGTCTGATATATGAAGAAACAGTTGCTGTTAGGTCTTCTCTTATTATTGACAGCACCAGTGCTGGCGCAGATCCCCCGTAATGCAGGCGGGCAATTTGAATATGTGCATGCCATCACACTCGACAATTCTCCCGCGGCCGTCCTTCAGGAACGCGCCAAAAAATTCTTCAGCCGCCCCATGCTTGTACACTGGGATACCACCTATTTGGCAGAAGTGGACGGACGGTCCGCCAGCGCCGGCGATGGTTTTATCGAGATCGGCCTCACCACAGGCATGTTCGGTTCCCGCGCTAAAGTAGGATTGCAATATGTTATTTTACCACATGATAACGGTTACCAATATTCGATCAGGCAACTGACCGTTCGTAATGATAACGGTGAACTGTTTCCCCTGGAAGAGAAACCGCAGCGAATGAAACACAAACATTATGATCAACTGGTGAACCGCACCCACCGCTATCTCCAGCGCGTGATCGGTTATATGAAACGCGAAATGAACGGCTTCCAGTAATCCTGTCTTTGCGGACTCACGTTAATCGTGAGTGAACCACCTTCCCCTGTTACTGGGGTAGCCCCTTCAACTGGCTACGAATATTATTCATAAATAACGGTCCAGTTATTCTGATGTAGAAAATCAAGTGTGATCACATATTGTTTCAAGACCTCGTTCTTTATGCCGATGGAATCGCAATTGAAATATCCACCCCGGTGGAATTTTTCGGGGGAAATAATATAAACTTCGTAAGGAAGAGCATGCTCCCAGCAGTTGTCTACTTCTCTATCGTAATCCTCACCGGATTTGAACTCCGTGAAGCTAAGCGTGCATTTCCCTTCGCCATTTTTGTACACATCTGCCACCAGAACTGTGAAATCAGATTTATTTCTGAAGGTGATTTTGTGATGGCAGTTGGGCCCTTCTTTCTTGTAGCATTTCATAGCCAGGAGAGGAAGCAGGATGCAGATCAGTACTGTTTTTCTCATAAGCAGGGTTGATAGGTTACCGGTAGCGCAATTCATTTTCCGAAAGATGGTAATGTTTGAGGAGGGGATGTTTTTGAAGAATAGAATCACAATGAACCATATTGTGGTTGATAAACTGTGCAGGATCAGCCACGAATATTTCCAGCACTTTGGAATTGTCGTCTATCTCTTCATCGCAGACAGGTGAGCTGGTTCTGTATTCGCCCAGTGGAGCAATCTTCCAGCCATCCAGGTAGCAGCGGCTATTTTTCATGTATTTGTAAGCATAGATGACGGTGTCTGCAGATTCATTGATGAAGGTTACATCCGAAAACACACACAGATGATTGTCTTTGCAGGTGCCGGCCATCAGCGGTAGCAGGATTACAATCAGGAGTATTCTCATAGCAGCGTTTGAAAGTTGACCACAAAAAAACAGGCGCCGTTGCAGGCGCCTGTTTTTTTATACTGATATTGATCAGGATTAAGCTACAGCTTTGTTCACCAGTGCAGCTGCTTCGCTCAGGAGGATGGCAGACTGAACTTTCAGGCCGCTTTCTTCGATGAGTTTCTTGGCTTCTTCTGCATTGGTTCCCTGAAGACGTACAATGATGGGCACTTCGATATTGCCGATGGATTTGTATGCGTCGATCACGCCCTGTGCAACCCTGTCGCAACGCACGATACCACCAAAGATATTGATGAGGATCGCTTTTACCTTGGGGTCTTTCAGGATGATGCGGAAGCCGGCTTCTACTGTTGTAGCGTTGGCTGTACCGCCTACGTCCAGGAAGTTGGCAGGCTCACCGCCGCTGAGTTTGATCATGTCCATAGTGGCCATGGCCAGACCGGCGCCGTTCACCATACAACCTACATTACCGTCGAGCTTTACGAAGTTCAGGTTGTATTTACCTGCTTCCACTTCTGTGGGGTCTTCTTCGCTGATATCACGGAGGGCTTCCAGGTCAGGGTGACGCATCAGCGAGTTGTCGTCCAGGTTCATCTTACAGTCAACAGCGATGATCTTCTCGTCTGAGGTCTTAAACAGCGGGTTGATCTCGAGCATGCTGCAATCCAGTCCAACATATGCATTGTAAAGATTGGTCACAAATTTCACGCAGTTCTTGAAGGCTTCGCCTTTCAATCCCAGGTTGAACGCGATCTTACGCGCCTGGAAGGGAAGAAGTCCGCCACCGGGATGAACCCACTCTTTGAAGATCTTGTCCGGTGTGTTATGGGCTACTTCTTCAATATCCATACCACCTTCAGTGCTGTACATGATCACATTCTGTCCTCTTCCGCGATCGAGCAGGATAGAGAGATAGAATTCTTTTACGGGATTAGGTCCGGGATAATACACATCCTGCGCTACCAGCACTTTGTTAACAAGTTTACCGGCTGCTCCGGTCTGGATTGTTACCAGTGTGCCGCCAAGGATATTGCTGGCGATCTGTTTGATCTCCTCAGCGCTTTTTCCCACGGCTACACCGCGTTGTTCGCTGCCCTGGATCTTACCTTTTCCGCGGCCCCCGGCGTGGATCTGTGCTTTCACCACGGCGAAGTTATTGCCGAATTGTACTTTCAGATTTTTGTAGGCTTCTTCTGCTGCATCTGCCCTGTCTACCGGAATTCCTTCCTGAACAGGCACATTGTATTTTTTCAGTAATTCTTTCGCCTGGTACTCATGGAGATTCATGCGGGGAAATTTTTGGCGAAAATAGGAAAAACGAACAATAGTTGCGAGAGGAATAGTGAGCTATATTTGCGCATCTATGAGTAACATCATCCGGCAACTGGAAGAAACAACCGCATTTCTGCGTAATGTGTACCCTCACGTTCCTGCCATCGGAATCATACTGGGCAGCGGTTTGGGCAATTTTGCCACCCATATCCGGTCTGAACTGGATGTCCCCTACGGTGAGATCCCGAATTTTCCCGTTTCAACTGTGGAAGGCCACCAAGGGCGTCTCATTTTCGGAACCGTGGCCGGCAAAAGAGTAGTGGCTATGGCAGGCCGTTTCCATTTTTATGAAGGGTACTCCGCAGAACAGGTGGTATTCCCGGTACGATTGATGAAATTCCTTGGGGTGGAAACCCTGCTCGTTTCCAATGCGGCCGGCGGTGTGAACCCGGGGTTTGCGGTGGGCGACCTGATGGTGATCACTGACCATATCAGTTTTGCAGTGGTGAATCCCCTGATCGGTAAGAACGAAAGCCAGCTGGGGCCACGCTTCCCTGATATGAGCGAGCCATATGATAAAAGGCTCATTAAATCAATGAAAGAGATTGCTGCCACAAGCGACATTAAACTGCAACAGGGGGTTTATTTCGGTGTAACAGGCCCAACTTTCGAAACCCGCGCTGAATACCTCCTCATCCACCGTCTCGGCGGCGATGCAGTTGGCATGAGCACCGTGCAGGAAGTAATTACGGCTAACCATATGGGTATGAAAGTGGCTGCCGTGAGCATCATTACAGACCTGGGTATTAGAGAAGAAGATAATGTGATCACCCATGAAGAAGTTTTGCAGGCCGCTGCCGAAGCAGAGCCGAAGCTGACAACGCTCTTTACAAAGCTGATTGAAAAGTTGTAGCGTGCCGGCAGTCGCTCGCGTCCCCGCGAGTGACTTCTATGTGTTCGCCGGAGGCGAACACAGCGTCGCCAGAGGCGACTAAACAAAACTCACTCGCCAGAGGCGAGCGAGTGGCCACAGCGAGATAAAGCGCAAACTTTCTGTTAATTGGCAAAAGATGAGAGCGAAGGTTCAATACCAACAAATTTTAATCACTAATTTTCCGGCCGGTAATCCGGCAATCATTTTGACAAAGAGATATTTATTCATAGCAGCCATTTTCTTGCTGACAGGTATCATGAATAATGCCACTGCGCAGGACCCGTTCCGCAGGCTGCAGGGTATGCGCGGCATTGGCGGCGGCGGCGGAACTGCAGATTCTCTCGCACACCGAACAGGTTTGGAAGATTCCATCACCATCCGTTTCCGTTACCTCGATTCCAGCAGGCTGCGCAGTTTCGATTCATCACTCACCGATTTTGGCGCCAGGTTTCCACAGCCCTGGAACTATATCAACCTCGGCAACCTTGGAACGCCTGCCAGGAACCTCATCTATTCTCCCATCATGAAACCCGGCCTGGATCCCGGTTTCCATAACCTCGATCTCTATCTCTGGAATGTGGATGAAACAAAATTCTATACCACCACCAGGCCCTTTTCTGAAGTAGCCTATGTTCTCGGCAGCAGGGCAGAGCAATATATCAATCTTACTCATACTCAGAACCTGCGCCCCAACTGGAATGCAGGCTTTCAATACAGGCTCATCAATTCACCCGGCACCTTCCAGAACCAGAGCACCAACCACAACAATTACAGGTTCCATAGCTGGTACCAGAGCAAGAACAAGCGTTACCAGAATTTCGTAGTGGTGGTAGGTAATAAATTGCAGGCAGGGGAGAACGGTGGTATCAATACGAAGATGCTCGATACCGCCACCTACAACGAAAGATCTTCCATTCCCACTTTCCTGGGAGTAGACCAGCCGGGCAGCAGGAACTTCTTTACTTCGTCTATACAAACAGGTTCTTTTTATACTACCGGCGCCTACATGATGCGGCAGCAGTATGATCTCGGGCAAAAAGATTCCATCGTTACTGACTCCAACGTTATACAATTGTTCTATCCCAGGCTGCGCCTGGAACATAACATCAGCTACAATACTTACAAATACCGCTTCAGGGATGCTGATGGCGACAGTGCTTTTTACAAGAGCAACTACGATATCAATATCGGAGGCAGCAGGGGCCCTTTCTTTGCACAGGATTTCTGGAAAGTGCTCAGCAATGATTTCTCCATCTACCAGTTCCCCGATGCAAAGAACCCGCAGCAATTCATCAAGGTAGGTGCCACTTATCAAAACCTTGAATTCAGCTCGCAGTACCGGGACTTTCCAAAAGCAAGGATCAAAGACAATAATATCTTCCTGCATGGAGAATACCGTAACAAAACAAAAAATCAGAAATGGGATATCGAAGCTTTCGGTAATTTCTATGTGAATGGAATGAACTCCGGCGACTACACTGCTTACCTGAGCCTGCAACGTCTGCTCAGTAAAAAGATCGGTTACCTGCAGGTCGGATTCCAGAATACCAACCGCACACCTTCTTTTGTTTTCGATCCCTACAGCGGATTCTGGTTCGATCCGGCTCAGACACTCAGCAAGGAAAATATCACCAATATATTCGCCAACATAGATGTGCCCGGTTTCAAAATGAAATTGAGCGGAAACTATTACCTGATCTCCAACCTTGCCTATTTCAGGAATATGCATGTGGCAGATCAGGAAAGCAATCCCTTCAATATTTTGCAGGTAACGGCACAGAAACAATTCAGTTTGGGTAAACGATGGAACTGGAGGACCTGGGCGGTATTCCAGCAGCGCGCAGGCGATGGTCCTGTTAACATGCCACTCTTCACCACCCGCAACCAGATCGGATACGATGGTAATCTCGGTTTCAAGAATCTCGAAATGAGCGTTGGCCTCGAAGTCCGTTATTTCACTCCGTATTATGCAGACAGGTATTCTCCCATCAAAGGGCAATATACATTCCAGGATAGTGCAAAAGTGAAACTCGAAATGCCGGACATTGGCGCTTACCTGCATTTCCGGATCAAGACTTTCACCGCTTATGTGCGCGTGGAAAACCTCAATGCACTCGATCCTTCCACCGGAAGTTTTACCAATAACAATATTCCAACACTCAATTATCCATATCCCGGCATGCAGTTCAGGGTGGGGATCTTCTGGACATTCGTGAATTAAACAAGCTGTTAAAAATCAGCCATTTGAATTTGAGACTTTCAGAATAGGAAAATACCCCCTATTTTTGTTTGGAATGAAAAAGGCATTCGTAGCCATATTAGCCATTCTGTACATTACGCTCACCTCCGGTGTGATCGTGAACGTGCATTACTGCATGGGGCATATCGCCAGTGTGGAATACGGCTTTGATGATCACGATGTCTGTGGCAAATGCGGCATGACAGGTGAAAAAGAAGGTTGTTGTCATACCGAATACAACCTGGTGAAAGTGGACGATGAGCACCAGGCCATCCCCGCAGATCTTCCTTCATTCCAAATGCCGGTGAGCATCATCCCGGATGAGATCGTCTGGATCGATCCCGCTCCTGCAAAAACTGTTACCGCTGCATTTACTTACGACGATCCGCCGGATCGATATTCCAATTCGCTTTATCTCCATCATTGTGTTTTCCTGATCTGATACAGGTTGTAGTCTGACATATCTATTCTTTGTTTGAAAACAACTTTTATCATTTTCTATTTTATTTTTTATGAAAGCACAATCTATCTTTCTGTCAGTTTTTATTTTATTCGCAGCATTTACCGTTAACGCGCAATCCGCTTTGAAAAAAGATACCATCAAAGTTTGGGGTAATTGCGGCATGTGCAAAAAAGTGATCGAAAAATCAGCTATCACTGCCGGCGCAAAGACCGCCGACTGGAATACCGATTCCAAAGTGCTCACCGTAACATACAATGCAAAATCCACCAATGGCAAAAAGATCCAGCAATCCATTGCCGCTTCAGGATACGATACACAGGATCTTACTGCCAGCAATGAAGCTTATGATAAACTTCATGGCTGCTGCAAATACGATCGCAAAGAAACCACTAACGTAAAGGAAGAAGCGAAAAGCTGCTGCGAAGGAAGTGATAAGGCTTGTTGCAAGGACGGCGACAAAAAACCGCATCCCGCTCACAAGCACTGATACATGTAGCCGGGGACCAGTCGCTCGCCTCTGGCGAGTGACGGCTATTTGCTCGCCTCTGGCGAGCACTGTGTCGCCGGAGGCGACAAAATATTAGTCACTCGCCGGAGGCGAGCGACTGGTCCCCGAGTTGTAACCCAACCATTCTTATCATCTTACTAAAACAGCATTTATGAAAAAGATATTATTCCTGGCAGTGGCCACACTGCTCAGTTTTGCCGGTATCGCTCAATTTAAGAGCGCTTCCCTTCAGGCAGCAGGACTTACCTGTGCCATGTGTACCAAAGCCATCAATACTTCACTGGAACAACTTCCCTTTGTGAAAGATGTGGATGTAGACATCAAAACATCCAGCTTCATCATCAATTTCAAAGAAGGAAGCAATGCCGATTTCGATCAACTGAAAAATGCCGTGGAAGACGCTGGCTTCTCTGTAGCCAAACTTTCCGTTACCGGCAACTTCAGCAATGTAAAAGTGGAAAACGATACGCATGTTCAGATCAGCGGAAAGAACTATCATTTCCTCAATATCAAACCCCAGACCCTGGATGGTACGCAAACCATTGTGCTGGCCGACAAGGATTTTATGAACTCCAAAGATTTCAAAAAGATCAGCGCTGCCACAAAAATGAGTTGTGTTCAAACCGGGAAGGCTGCTGCCTGCTGCACCAAAGACGGCATCAGCGCCAATAGCCGGATCTATCATGTAACCATCTAAGACTAACGAATGAAGCAATTTTTTATAGGGGCATTATTGCTCATGACGGGTCATGTGCTTACAGCCCAGGAACTTTATGTGTTTTCTGAGCCTGCTTCCAATGTGCCTGCAAAATCGGTGAGTGTGAAGTATTCCGGGAAGTTCCTGAAATCATCGCATAACGATCGCATCGGGCAAAGGCATATACCGGAACTAATGCTGGGATTGAGCAAGGAGTGGATGTTGCGTGCTTCCACCACCATGTCTGATATGTATTCCAATAATCTTCGCTGGGAAAGTGCAAAACTGTACACCAAGTACCGCTTTCTCTCCAACGATGATGTGCACAAACATTTCCGCATGGCGGCCTTTGCCGAAGCATCCTACAGCCGCAACGATATGATGTATGATGAGCTTAGTCTGGATGGCGACCAGAGCGGCATCCAGGGCGGTCTGGTCCTCACGCAACTCTGGGGCAAGCTGGCTGTATCCTCCACGCTGGCATACCTGCAGGTGATACAAAGCCAGCCTCCACTGCATCATGTGGGGATGGAAAAATTCCCGGAACAGGCATTCAATTATTCATTGTCTGCAGGTTACCTGCTATTACCCAGGCATTATACCAGTTATAAGCAGACTAACGTGAACCTGTACGCGGAGTTACTGGGACAGCAGACCCTTGACAATAAGAAGTTCTATGTGGATTTCGCTCCGGCCATTCAGTTCATCTTCAACAGTACTGCCAAGCTGAATGCAGGATATCGCATACAGTTGAACAGCGATATGAACCGGATGGCGCAGAACCGTTTGCAGCTAAGCTTTGAATACGTGTTCCTTAATGCGCTGAAAAAGAAACGTTAGTACACAATTCTATAAACAGTTCCTGTAATTGTGTAACAGGCCTGGTAGCGGTCCGTAATAACTTTGTAACATCAATTTATTATCATGGAAACCGCTACCAAGTCACTTATCAGCAAAACGATCCCTGTAACCGGCATGAGCTGTGCCGCCTGCGCCGTTAGCGTAGAATCGATGCTGGCCGCAACGGAAGGCATCCAGGAAGCAGGAGTGAATTTTGCCACACAATCAGTGCGCGTACTGTTCGATCCGTCAAAGACGAATACCAGCGCCATGCAGCAGGTGATCCGTAGTATCGGATACGACCTGATCATCGATGAAGAAAACGCCACGGAGAAACAGGCTGAGCTCCAGGCATCGGCATATAAGCAGTTGCAAAGGAAAACCATCGCGGCTGCCTTACTTACCTTACCCGTGGCCGTTATAGGTATGTTCTTCATGGATATGCCTTACGGGAACTATATCATGTGGGTATTGACCACACCGGTACTGTTCGTTTTCGGTAGTTCTTTTTATATCAATGCCTGGAAACAGGCGCGCATGCGTAAAGCCAATATGGATACGCTGGTGGCGCTGAGTACCGGTATCGCTTACCTGTTCAGCGTTTTCAATACGCTGAACCCGGGTTTCTGGCATAGTCGCGGTTTACACCCGCACGTATACTTCGAGGCCGCCGCTGTGGTGATCGTATTCATCATGGTGGGTAAGCTGCTGGAGCAAAGGGCCAAGAGCAATACCAGTGCAGCTATCAAAAAACTGATCGGATTACAGCCCAAAACCGTGTGGGTGATCAAAGACGGTGAACCGGTGGAATTGCTGGCGGCACAGGTACAGCCCGGTGATATCATCCTGGTGCGTTCTGGTGAAAAGATCCCGGTGGATGGTGTTGTGGAAGAAGGAGAATCTTATGTAGATGAATCCATGATCTCCGGTGAGCCCGTAGCAGTACACAAGACTAAAGGTGTTCCGGTTTTTGCCGGCACCATCAACCAGAAAGGCAGCTTCCGTTTCCGCGCCGATAAAGTAGGCAGCGAAACCATGCTGGCCAATATCATCCGAATGGTGCAGGAGGCCCAGGGATCCAAAGCGCCTGTACAAAAGCTGGTGGACAAGATCGCCGGGATCTTTGTACCGGTGGTGATCGGCATCGCTATCCTCGCTTTCCTCGTCTGGGTACTTGCTGGCGGAGAGAATGCCGTTACACATGGATTGCTGGCGATGGTGACTGTTCTGGTAATCGCTTGCCCCTGTGCGTTAGGGCTCGCAACACCAACCGCCATCATGGTAGGAGTGGGCAAAGGAGCCGAACAGGGCATCCTGATCCGCGATGCGGAAAGCCTGGAACTCGGCCATAAGGTGAATGCCATCGTGCTGGACAAAACCGGCACCATCACAGCGGGTAAACCTGTTGTCACGGATATGCTGTGGAAAGCCTCTGCAAAACATATGCAGCCCGAACTGGAAGGCATTTTACTGGCTGCAGAACAACAGTCCGAACATCCGCTGGCAACAGCTGTTGTACAATATCTGAAGGAGCGCAATGCTGTTCCTGTTCAATTGAGCTCTTTTGAAAGTATTACCGGCAAAGGGATCTGTGTGAAGTCTGGCAATATCACCTATAAGGCAGGGAGCTATAAGATGGCTTTGGAAGAAAAGATGAATATCCCGGCTGGTCTGCAGGAAGCTGCCGGCAAATGGGCTGCTGCTGCAAAAACCGTGATCTGTTTTGCGCAGGATAATGAAGTGCTGGCTGTGATCGCTATTGCAGACGAAGTGAAACCCGGCTCGGCCAAAGCTGTGGAGGCGCTGAAGAAAATGGGGATCGATGTGTTCATGTTCACCGGTGATAACCAGCAAACAGCTGCCGCCGTGGCTGAACAGGTAGGTATTCAGGATTTCAAAGCCGAAGCATTGCCCGCAGACAAAGCTGCCTTTGTGAAATCATTGCAGGACCGGGGTAAGATCGTAGCAATGGTAGGAGATGGCATCAACGATTCACAGGCCCTGGCGCAGGCAGATATCAGCATCGCCATGGGGAAAGGATCGGATATTGCCATCGATACTGCCGGCATGAGCCTGATCTCTTCTGACCTGCAACAGATACCAAAAGCGCTGGCGCTGAGCAGAAGCACGGTGAGGGCTATACGACAAAACCTGTTCTGGGCCTTTATCTATAACCTGATCGGTATACCGCTTGCCGCAGGCGTTCTGTACCCGGTGAATGGTTTCCTGCTCAACCCGATGATTGCAGGAGCCGCCATGGCGCTCAGTTCTGTGAGTGTGATCGGGAACAGTCTCAGATTAAAATGGAAGAAATTCTAAACTGATTTAATTATGTTGCTGCACATCAGGAATATGGTTTGTAACCGCTGTAAATGGGTGGTGAAAAATGAACTGGAAAAGCTCGGCCATAATGTTATGGTGATGAGACTGGGCGAAGTGGAACTTCAGAATGAAGCTACACCGGAACAGATGGACGATATAGAAAAGAAACTCTCAGCATTCGGATTTGAACTGATCGGCGACCGTTCATCGCAACTCATCGAGAAGATGAAGACCACCCTCATCGGTCTGGTGCAGGAACCCGATAAACTGGAGAAGATCAATCTCTCGGATTATTTATCGTCCACCCTTCACCGCGATTATTCCTCGTTGAGTAAACTCTTCTCCGAAGTGGAAGGCATCACCATCGAACAATTCTTCATCCTGCAGAAGATAGAGCGGGCAAAGGAATTGCTGGTATATGATGAAATGAGCCTCACCCAGATCGCGTACGATCTGGGCTACAGCAGTGTGGCGCATTTGAGCAGCCAGTTCAAAAAAGTGACCGGACTAACACCCAGTCACTTCAAACAATTGCGCGGAGAAAAACGAAAACCGCTGGATGGTGTGAGCGAAGAATAATCAGGTTGTGGCAGTCGCTCGCCTCCGGCGAGTGACTTATATTCCGTCGCCTCCGGCGACCAGTCAGGTGCAGCACCCGGTTGGTTCGCCGGAGGCGAACAAATATTTGTCACTCGCCGGAGGCGAGCGACTGCTCTCTGAATGTGCAGCTTTCAGGAAAAATATAAAACCCATCCCTAATTCTGCAAATGATCCCTTCTTACCCGCTGTAGCTTTGTATCATAAAATCATTTTTGTATGACACATCAGTATAACGTTACAGGAGTTACCTGCGGAGGCTGCATCAGCAATGTTAAACGCGCCATCGAATCTGTTCCCGGCATCATCAGCGCCGACGTAAAAAAAGAAGCGCCCCAGGCCGTGGTGACAATGGACAAACATGTAGACACAACCGCATTACAGGAGGCACTGAAACAGTATGGTAATTACCAGATCTCTGAATTCAGTGAAGCTCACTAAGTATTACGATCAGGTATAACCGAAAAATACCGAATATGAAAAAGATCTTACCGATAGCATTGTTCAGCCTGTTTGCGATGAATGCCACCGCACAGCATGAGCACCACAAAATGGAAGCTGAACGCGATACCGTTCCGGCAAAGAAAGCGCCGGACAAAATGGATGATATGCGCCATGATCATTCAAAGATGCAGGAAGGTGGGCCCATCATGTCGCACGCTTTCAGCAGGAACCTGCCAATGAACCGAAATGGATCAGGTACGGCCTGGCTCCCCGACGAAGCGCCTATGTATGGCTACATGCTGCATTCAAAGAAATGGATGTACATGGTCCACGGCAATCTCTTCCTGCGTTACAATAACCAGGATATTGCCAGGTCCGGTAATCGCGGTGCACACAAGTTCGACGCTCCCAACTGGGTGATGGGCATGGGGCAAACTGCTGTCGGTAAAAAAGGATTGTTCCGCTTCAGCGCCATGCTATCCTTAGACAGGCCCATCATGGGCGGCGATGGTTATCCGCTGCTCTTCCAGTCCGGCGAAACCTGGAAAGGAAAACCACTGGTAGATCGTCAACACCCTCATGATCTCTTTGCAGAATTATCCGTTGGCTACTCTCATGCCATCAATAAGGATCTCGATGTATTCGGTTATTTCGGTTATCCGGGTGAACCTGCACTGGGTGGAACGGCTTTCATGCACCGTCCGTCCAGTCTTTATAATCCCGACGCCCCACTTGGCCACCACTGGCAGGACGCCACGCATATCACTTTCGGTGTAGCAACGGTAGGTGTGAGGTATAGGAACTTCAAGATCGAAGGCTCCAGCTTCACCGGCCGCGAACCAGATGAAGACCGGTACAATTTCGATAAGATGAGATTCGATTCATGGGCAGTCAGACTCAGTTACAATCCCACCAAAGAGCTGAGCCTCCAGGTATCACAGGGACTGGTGAAAAGTCCAGAACCCCTGCATCCCGATGAAGATGTCAAAAGAACGACTGCCAGTATCATTCACGCCAAACGATTCGGTAAAGATGCCATACTGAACTCGGCTATTGTATGGGGTTATAACCGGGTAGACAAGAATCACCAGGAACATTCCTTCCTCGCGGAATCCGCCCTCAGTTGGAGGAAAAATGCCATCTACGGTAAATATGAATTCGTGGAAAAATCAACAGAAGAACTCGCCCTGGAAGAACATACATTCGGTCATGATGGCAAATTCCCGGTAAGCGCAATAACACTGGGGCTGAACAGGAAGATTTTTGCGATAGGGAAGACTGATTTTTCGATAGGAACACAGGCAACTTTGTATATGCCGGAGAAACCACAGGAAGGATTGTATGGAAGTAATCCCTGGGCTTATCAGGTGTTCATCAGGGTTAGTCCTGGCCTTACCCGGGGTGCGCAACAATGACTGTGAAACGAACCAACGCGGGAGAATAAGGATGGGGCTTTGTATTGAAATATCTTATTATAGGGAAATCTGTCAGTCCATTTTTGTTTGTTAGTCTGATATTTTGAAACCAGCCTTCGGGCTGGTTTTTTTGTGGCCCTTCGTTTTTGCCGGGCTGTCTTCAAGATCAATGCTTTATGCCAGGCTTAAAAATATTTTCAGGATACTGAAGATTAATATTACATTTGACTAAATAGTATTTTAGGCAAGCCTAAAAATAAGCATAAACTTCTTAAGATAGAACCAAATGAAACAGTTGATCAATTTGCTGCTGATGCTGATAATAAGTGTACAGTCGATAGCCCAGTTCAGCAGCATTTCAGGTACGGTAAAAGATAAGGCTACAGGCGAAGCGCTGCCGGGAACGGTGATTACCTGTAATGGCAGGAAAACACTGGTAGGGAATGATGGCCGGTTTATGATTAACCTTCCAAAGGAAGTTACCAACTCAACAATTATCATTTCAAGGATCGGGTACAGAACGGATACCATTGAATATGCAGGAACACATCTTACCATATTACTGGAAGCTTCTTCACAGGTGCTTACGGATGTGGTGGTTACGGGAACGATGAAAGCGGTACAGAAAACGGCCAGCCCGGTACCGGTAGAAGTTTATACGCCGCAGTTCTTCAGGCGAAATCCTACCCCTACGATTTTCGATGCACTGCAACAGGTGAACGGTGTGAGACCACAGCTCAACTGCAATGTGTGCAATACAGGCGATATCCATATCAATGGACTGGAAGGTCCATATACAATGGTGCTGATAGATGGAATGCCGATTGTTAGTAGTTTGGGTACTGTATATGGTCTCAGTGGGATACCAAACGCATTGGTGGAAAGGATAGAAGTGGTGAAAGGTCCTGCTTCATCGCTGTATGGCTCTGAAGCAATCGGCGGGCTTATCAATGTGATCACTAAGAACCCTCTGAAAGCCCCGCTGTTATCCGTTGATCTTATGGCCACTTCCTGGAAAGAATACAATGTAGATATGGGCGTGAAATACAAGGCTACAAAAAAGATAACAGGACTGCTGGGGGCGAATTATTTCAATTTCAATAACAGGGTAGATAAGAATGATGATAATTTCACCGATGTGACGCTGCAGAACAGGATCTCGGTTTTCAATAAATTCAGTTTTGAGAGAAAGAATAACCGGCAGGCGAACCTGGCCGCAAGGTATGTGTATGAAGACAGGTGGGGGGGAGATATGCGCTGGAACAAAAGTTTCAGGGGAGGGGATAGCCTGTATGGCGAGAGTATTTACACCTCGCGTGTTGAACTGATCGGTAACTACCAGTTACCTGTAAGCGAAAAACTGATGTTCTCCTGGTCGTACAACTCACATGTTCAAAGATCTGTTTATGGCAATACCAGTTACAATGCAAAGCAACAGGTAGCTTTTGGTCAGCTGACCTGGGATAAAACAATCGGCAATCATGATCTGTTGTTTGGTTCGGTATTCCGGTATACGGATTATGACGATAATACAACAGCCACACTAGACACCTTAACCTTGAAGAACAAGCCTGAACGTACGCCGCTACCTGGCTTATTTGTGCAGGACGAGCTATCGCTTGGCGCCAATCATAAATTGCTGGGAGGCATGCGCTGGGACCATCACCCTGTGCATGGAAATATCTTTACACCGCGCATTGCCTGGAAATGGAACGCCTCTGCCAACGATATTATAAGACTAAACGCCGGAACCGGTTTCAGGGTTGTGAACTTGTTTACTGAAGATCATGCTGCACTCACCGGTGCAAGGGTAGTGGAGATTGCGGATGACCTGAAGCCGGAACGTAGTTATAATGTGAACCTCAACTATGTGAAACGTATCTATACAAAAGCCTTTTGGCTCACTATCGATGCATCAGCCTGGTACACCCATTTCACCAACCGCATTGTTCCGGACTATGAAACCAATACGGAAAAGATCATTTATGATAACCTGCATGGCTACTCCGTATCAAAAGGCGTCAGTACTAACCTGGAAGCAGGTTTTACCAATGGATTGAAAGCAAGCCTGGGACTAACCCTGATGGATGTTACCCTGACTGAGGATGATAATGAAGGTAAGAAACAAACAAAAAGACAATTGCTGACTGAAAAATGGAGCGGCAACTGGTCGTTAAGCTATGCTTTCAAAAAAGGCGGATGGAGTGTAGATTATACCGGTAATATCTATGGTCCGATGTTGCTGCCCCTGTTGGGTGAGCTGGATCCCCGCAAGCCCGAATCTCCGGTCTGGAGCATTCAGAATATCCAGGTGACGAAAAAACTGAAAAATGATATAGAGATTTACGGCGGTGTAAAGAACCTGCTCAACTGGACGCCGGCCAAAGGTAACCCCTTCCTGATTGCCCGCTCACATGATCCTTTCGATAAAAAAGTTGTGAGAGATGAGATTACCGGCGTGATCCAGGATCCGGGTATCAATGGTGATCCCAACCCTTACCGGCTCACTTTCGATCCAACTTACGTATATGCACCAAACCAGGGTATCCGTGCCTTCGTAGGAATACGATGGGCTATTACTAACGGCAACAAATAGTCGTGAATAACTTGTGAATAAATAAGAGAGATACCGTATACTTGTGCGGTAAATCTAACCCAATGAAAAAAATCTCTACCCTGTTGGTAGCCGTTATGGCTATCGTGACCGCACATGCGCAATTGAGCCTGTTCAAAAAGGATCCCGCCAATCCGGGTTTCGGAAAAGCTGTTGAACAGATCCTGGGCGACTTCCCTTACAATTACAAACACCTTACCGGCGACCTCGTACTGCGGGAAGGCGAGCTCTCGCAGTTCGCTTCCACCGTAAATTTGCCGGGATCACAGAGCTGCGTGATCGCGCACTATCATTCGGGCCTGGACACCACGGCCAGTTACCAGGGATTCATGTACAAGGCAGAGGAGTTCGAAGACGCGGCGAAAGAGTACCGGCGCCTCTTCAATCAGCTGAAAGGTTGCAAACTGAGAATGGTGGATGGCTCCGCGTATTTTCTCGATGGGGAATATGAAGCGCCTGCAGAGGAAAAGGATTTCTGCATCAGCATGCTGAAGATCCATACAGCAGATGATCGTTATAAACTGTTCAAAGTGGAACTGGAAATGCTTTACAAGATCGATCACTTTGTGGTGAACATCAATTTCATCACTAGGAAAAAAGATGAAGATGAGCGCCCTGACTGGTGGACGGGAAATTAACAGCGTGTGCCCACAGTCGCTCGCCTCCGGCGAGTGACTTTTGTTTAGTCGCCTCCGGCGACGCGGTGTTCGCCGGAGGCGAACAAATATTAGTCACCCGCCAGAGGCGAGCGACTGCCAACTGCGTAATTATTGTTCAATGAAACTAACGGTGCCGCCTACCCATTCTTTGTCTTTATTATAGCGGACACCGATCATCTTGCCCTTGCTGAGGCGGGCGAGATTGATCGCGGGGCGGGGCCTGTCCCAGCCATCCTTCCAGAGATACATGATGCGGACCTCCACTTTGGCGGGAATATCGGGCGTATCAACGATGTCGGCATACTGTACTTTCTTTTGCAGGATCCAGTTCTCCGGATCCTTCACCGCATCGATATCCGCCTGGGTTACATCTATCACCACACCCTGACCGGCAAAGGAGAATAATGGTTTCAAAACATATTCGCCGAGATTGCCGGGCAATTGCTTCAGTTCATTCAGGAAGAAACTTTCCGGAACATAGGGATGCTGAATGAAGGGAAGCGTGAATTTACTGATCCTGTAGAACCAGTTGGGGTGGGTGATCCATTCCACATCTAAATCCTGGGTGATATCCAGGAATGAGCCGAGGGCTTCTTTCTGAGCATTCAGGTCGTCGAATATAACGCGGTTGTATATACGCAGTACGCGTGTTTTAACGCCATCCTTCATGTAATATAACGAGCGTCCTTCCCGGATCAGTTTAGTGATGCAAACAGGTTCGATGCCCAGGTAATCCTTCGTGCAGTAGAAATCGATCCTTGTTTTCTGTTCATCGGGTTTGATCTCCAGCAGGATCACATTTTCGGCGGGCGTGTTGCCGAGTATCACCTGTTTCAGCTCATCAATATAGGATGCTTTCGTATGTCCATTGAGGAAAGGACTGTAGTTTGCTGGTATGTTGAAATTATTCCTGAATTTCTCCGACATGTACACCTGGAATCCGTACAGGGATGGAAAACCCTGGAGCTCGATGAGTTGTGGCTCTGGTTGTCCGTTCGCATCAAGGCAGACGCCGAAATCGAAAGCGATCATATGGGGATGATCATTTTCGTGGGGCACACGCTCCGTATCGGGAATGGCGCGTTCGGTGAGTTCTTTGAAAGACGGGTCTGTGACGAGGTCCACGATGTTTTCGCAGGCGTCGATCATTTTGGCGGCAAAATCCTTACTGATGAATACAGGCGTTTCGGCTACGCGGAATTCGATAGCGCCGGGGTAACCACTATCCATGTCTTTCAGGAATTGCTGGTAACGTTCAGGCGTAAACGCACTGTTGTAGGACTTGCGGAGACTGGGGACCATGATCTGGAATTTGGAGGGAAGTTACGGAATCGGGCGGAGTGTTGCAGTCGCTCGCCTCCGGCGAGTGACTTTTATTTAGTCGCCTCCGGCGACGCGGTGTTCGCCGGAGGCGAACAAATATTAGTCACTCGCCGGAGGCGAGCGACTGGCGGCACCCGGATTAAGCGGGAATGCCAATCAATTCTTCAGTAGCCAGTCTCAAAAAATTGGGGAGCACATGCGCATAAGTATACCTGATCTTGTCGGGATCATTGAGTTGTTCTATCATGGAGCTCCATTTGGCTTCGCCATGATTGCTGATCACGGTGCGTTTCTTGTCTTCACGCAAAAGATACATCGTCATACCGGCGGCATCGGCTTCCGGATGGAACTGGGTGCCTACCATGTATTCATTGAAGCGGAGGGCCATGATGGCGCGTTCCAGGGGAACATGCGGCCTTTCTTTTTCGATGGCCAGGATGGCGCCGCCGAGCTGGCGGATGCGCTGGTGATCGGGCTGGACCACCTGGAAATCACGACTGTCCACTGCATAAAAAGGATCCTGCAGATCCGCGAAGAGCGGCTCTGTATGACCTTTATCCAGCATGTGGACGGGGAATACGCCGAAGGCGGTACTTTTTCTTCTTTTCACTTCTGCCACTTTGAAATAGCGGCAGGCCAGCTGGAATGAGTGGCAGATGAAGAGTACATGCTTTTTCACCGGATGACCGGGATGCTGATTGTACTCCTGCACAGTATTGATCCAGTTGAAATATTTGTTTTCCCATTCGCTGCCTTCGCTGTCAACAGGTGAGCCGGGGCCGCCGCTGGAAATATAGAGGTCGTAACTGAGACCGGGGAGTTGCTGCAGCTTGCGCACTTCAAATTCGTCCCATACCATTTCCAGCTGGTGTGCGTTGCCGTACTGCTGCAGGATCTCGCGGATACAACGCATACCCTCGTTAGCCTGACCTTCATAAAGGTCGAGGATGGCTATGCGGATTTGTTTGTGATCGCTCCTGTACATGGCTGCAAACATACATTTTTTTGGTGGTCATATGAACCCGCTACGGGTACCGGGAATAACCGGAACAGCCATTGCGGGCGATGCAGGTACGTATCAATAACAAAGCAGGTCCGGGATTGTTGTTGGAACGCCCCCGGCCTGCCTGTTAAGTAATTGGGAATTATTTAATTAAGTGCTTATACATTTCTTCCGCCACCAGTTTGTTACCGGCGTCGTTGAGGTGAACGCGATCAGTGGTGAGAATGCCTTTCTCCTGGTTGTTTTTATTATTAACGAGATTATAATCCAGGAATGCTTTTCTCAGATCGATGAGTTCGCAATTGTTGTTTGCTGCGATCTGGCGGATGATGGCTGCATATTTATTAAGATCGCCATCCAGTTCATTGCTGTAATCTGTTTTCTCGCCGATGGCTGCCGGCGTGCAGAGCAGCACCTTTATATTTTTCGCTTTCAATTTTTTAATAATAGCATTGTAGAAGCGCTCGAATTTATCGGCGTCCGTTCCGGTACCATGGCTTCGTTTGTGCCATACATCGTTCACGCCTACCCAGATCACAACTGTGGAGGGATCTTTGGCCAGTACATCGTCTTCAAGACGGAGGTAGAGATCGTACACTTTATTACCGCCGATACCGGCGCCTATGAGATCGTATTTATTCTCCAGGCCCTTCGCTTTCACCATATCCTTCATCATGGTGATATAACCTTTGGGATTCACGCCAGCCTGTGTGATACTATCGCCAAAGAAGATGATCCGCTCTGGTTTCTGGAAAGTGGTAAAGGATGCCAAAATAATCAGTAAGCTAAGTGAAGAAAGCAGTTTTTTCATACGCGGGTTAATATGTATTGATCAAATCTAATGGTTTTTCCAGTTTTACAGAAACTCTGTTTCAGCAGTCCCGGCTACAGGCCGGATATTAATTTTCCGTTTTCGCAACCGCTATCTTCCAAAAGCATGCAAATATTTTGAATATTTGACAATCGAAATGCCGAAACATGGGAAAGCCTTCTACAATACTATACTTGTCTTTATTGCTGCTGCTCCATGGCAGCCAGCTCCATGCGCAGCAAAGATCCAAACAAAACACAACGCAACAAGTAGAGCCTGGCCGCCAGAACAGTCCTGCGCAATACAAGAAACCCTATGTGGTCCTCATCTCGGCTGATGGTTTCCGTTACGACTACATGCAAAAGTTCAATGCCATGAACCTGCAAAGGCTGAGCAAGGGCGGCGTTCGCGCCAAATCCATGGTCCCTGCTTTTCCATCGCTTACTTTTCCCAATCATTATACTTTGGTAACAGGCTTGTATCCTGCGCATCATGGACTGGTTGATAATACCTTTTTCGATCCTTCACTGAAGCGTCGATATTCCATGGGTAATATCAAAGAGGTAACCGACAGTACCTGGTATGGCGGTGAGCCGCTCTGGGTGCTGGCCGAAAAACAACAATTGTTGTCAGCAAGTTTCTACTGGGTAGGTTCCGAAGCGCCGGTGCAGGGTATCCGTCCCAGCTACTGGTATCATTACGGAACGGACATTGCAATGCCTGATCGATTGACTGCTGTAAAAGACTGGCTCTCGCTGCCCGAAGAAAAACGGCCGCACCTCATCACTTTCTATTTTCCTGAAGTAGACCACGAAGCGCATGAACATGGTCCGGATGCACCAGAGACTGCTGCCGCCGTTCAGCTCATCGATCAAGCGGTTGGTCAGATGCAGGCCATCATCGATTCTTCAAAGCTCCCCGTGAATGTGATCTTCGTTTCTGATCATGGCATGAGCACAGTTGATACCGTAAACACCCTGCGGCCACCTGATGCAGATACATCCAGGTTCTGGGTCACGATCAGCAACATGATCATCCATCTCTACTCCAAAAACAAGGACCCTCAGGAAATTCAATCCCAATACAAGCAACTCAAAGCAGCTTCAAACGGCTTCGATGTCTATCTCAGCTCCTCCACACCACGCCGCTGGCAATACAATTCTCAAAACGACCGCTATGGCCGGATCGGCGATATCCTGATATTGCCGCGCTATCCCAGGACATTCTCCTGGGGCAACCGCCGGCCGATTCCCGGCCGTCATGGCTATGATCCTTACCGGTACAAGGAAATGCATGCCAGTTTCTACGCCTGGGGCCCTCAGATAAGATCCGGAAAGACCATCGGCAGCTTCCAAAACGTTCATGTATATGCGCTGGTAGCAAATCTCCTGGGTCTTGATATTACAACGCAAACGGACAGCCGAAATGCCGTTTCACGCAAAGTACTCAGGTAAAGCCCGGGTGCAGCGGGGTATGGTCTTTTGAGGCTGTAAAATATACCGTCGCGGGAGGATATTTATTGGGCTGTGGTGGGGGAAGATGGGGCTGTGGTAAATCTAAAGGACTTCTTCGCTTATATTTTGAAGGCCTCAAAAGACCATACCCCATTGCGCATGTCCCGGAATGTGCAGCAGTTTAAAAATGATTGTTTGCAACAGTCTTTACTATTCAATGTTGTGCTCAGTATATGCGTTGATGATAGCAATAAACAGACCGGCGATGATTATGTTGAAATTTGCTTTCTCAAAGAAGAAGATGTTTTGAAATGAGTACGTGAGGATTATCAGAGATCCCATGTCCGAAATCAGTAATGAATGATGCGTCCGTTACCCCATCCCTTTCCCCCGTTGCAGATATGTGCGGAGCTTACCCCGTGAGATAAATGGCGTTGCACCCGCAACGACACTGGCGGTGAGGGTGTATGAAAAAACGGCCTCGAAATGTAAGCGAAGAAGTCCGGCCAATATTCCACAGCCCCATCTTCCCCCACTACAGCTCAATAAATATCCTTTCGCGCCGGTTCATTTCGCCAGCCGTATTTTTCATACCCCGAATCCGCCCCAAAACCACAAAAATTATTTCTGGTACACTTTCTCTCCATTCACATAAGTCTGCTGCACATTCACTCCCAACAACTCACTTTCTGCTGCTTTCATAATATCAGCATTCAGCAGCACAAAATCTGCAACCTTCCCCTTCTCCAGGCTTCCTTTTTCGCGTTCTTCAAAATTTGATTTGGCAGCCCAGATGGTCATGCCGCGGAGTGCAGCGTCCCTGCTCAGTGCGTTCTCTGTCTGGTAGCCGTTGGCTGGCCAGCCTTTGGCGTCTTTGCGGATGACGGCGGCGAAAAAGGTTTTGAAAGGGGAGATGTCTTCAACGGGGAAGTCGGTGCCGAGCGGGATCCAGCCGTTTTGTTTCAGGAGATCGTTGAAGGCGTAGGCGCCACGGACGCGATCGGGACCGAGGCGTTGTTCAGCCCAGTACATATCGCTGGTGGCGTGTGTGGGTTGAACGGAGGGGATGATACTGTATTTTCCGAAGAGGCCAAAATCGGCTTTGTTCACTACCTGGGCATGTTCGATGCGCCAGCGGCGGTCATTGGGGCCTTTAAGGTATTTCGCATAGGTGTTGAGGATAGTCCGGTTGCCGGAGTCGCCGATGGCGTGGGTGCACATTTGGAAATTTTTGTTGTAGAGGATATTGGCAACGGAGTCGAAATGTTCGGGGGCGCTGAGGAGGAAGCCGCTCCAGTTGGGTTTGTCTGAGTAGGGCTTGAGCAGGCAAGCGCCGCGGGAGCCGAGGGCGCCGTCAGCGTATACTTTGAATCCGTTGATATGAAGGCGGTCTGTTTTGATACGTCCTTTGGCGAAAAGATAATCGAAATTGGCTTTGCCATCGCTGAGCATAACGTAGAGGCGCATTTTGAGTTCGCCGCTTTTGTGGAGGCGGTCTATCAGTTCTGCAACCTGGTAGGGCAGGCCGCAGTCGTCGATGGTGGTAAGGCCCATGGCGAAGCAGCGTTGCTGTGCATCCAGCAGACCCTGCTTTATTTGCTGAGGGTGAGGATCGGGAATGATACGGCTCACGAGATCGATGGCATTGTCTACCAGTATGCCGGTGAGCCTGCCATTGCGGACTTCAGCGGTCCCGCCGGTGATGGTAATGCCTGGTTTGAGATTGGCCATCTCTAAGGCTTTATTGTTGGCGATGGCAGCATGACCATCGATCCTCGACAATAATACAGGGCGGTCAGGGAATAAAATGTTGAGCGCTTCATTGTTTGGGAATTCTTTTTCGTTCCAGTCGTTCTGGTCCCAGCCGCGGCCGATCAGCCAGCCATCGGGATGGGATGTAGAGAAGGAGCGAAGTGTATCGATGATGGATTGCCAGCTATCCGTTCCCGTTAGATCGGCGGCCTGGAGACCAAGACCGTAGCTGTAGAAATGCGCATGGGCGTCGATGAAGCCGGGGTAGATGAATTGTCCTTTTGCATCCAGGGTTTCTTTCGCCTCATATTTTTTCAGCAGGGCTTCATTGCTGCCTGTTTCCAGTATCTTACCATCTTTGATAGCCATGGCTTCGGCGGTGCTGAAGCTGCTGTCTACCGTGTAAATGGTGGCATGATGCACCAGCAGGTCGATCTTTTCTTTGGCAGCATTACAGGCGGTCAGCAGGAATAGGGGCAATGCGTAAATGATTCTCATGTTTGTCCGTTTGAAATGAAAAGCGTACCGGAAAGTAAGGATTTTTTGAATAGACCGAATGCGGAGCGCCGCCGATTGTGTAAATTGAGTAAAACAACCTTTATGAGAAAGTTGCTTGCTGTTCTGCTGATGGGCATGGCCTGTATTGGCCTTACTGCCTGCAAGAACGATCATACTTCCACGGCGCCCTGCAATTATTTCAATACTGGTGACACAGGTGTTCTTACGGCGGGTATCCGCATGGTCCCGGTGCAAACGCCCGTGGGCAATTTCAAAGTCTGGACCAAACGTTTCGGAAATAACCCGGCCATCAAGGTTTTACTGCTGCACGGCGGGCCGGCCATGACGCATGAATACATGGAAGCGTTTGAAAGTTTCTTCCCCAGGGAGAATATCGAATTCTATGAATATGATCAGCTCGGTTCTTATTATTCCGATCAACCAACGGACAGCAGTCTCTGGACCATCGAAAGGTTTGTGGATGAAGTGGAGCAGGTGCGGAGCGCGCTGAAACTGGACAGTTCCAATTTCTTCCTGCTCGGCAATTCATGGGGTGGACTTCTGGCCATGGAGTATGCCTTGAAATATCAGCAACACCTGAAAGGACTGATCATCTGCAATATGATGGCCAGTTGTCCTGATTACGATAAATACTCCAATGAAGTGCTGGCGAAGCAATTGCCGCCACTGGTCTATGATACGGTTCAGCAACTGGAAAAAGCGAATGATTATGGCAATCCCACCTATTCAAGATTGCTGATGGAATATTTCTATACGGCACATATCTGCAGGTTGAAGGAATGGCCTGATCCTTTGAACCGCGCACTTAAACATGTCAACGCTGCCGTATATACGCTGATGCAGGGGCCATCTGAATTTGGTATTTCAGGAAGGCTGGAAAACTGGGACAGGAAGAAAGACCTTCCCCTGATCACTGTGCCCACGCTCACTGTTGGGGCCACACATGATACGATGGACCCGGAGCATATGCGCTGGATGAGCATGCAGGTGAAGAACGGCCAATACCTTCATTGTCCGAATGGCAGCCATCTCAGCATGTGGGATGATCAGCAGGTATTCATGAACGGGGTGATCAAATTTATCAGGGATGTTGATGCTTCAGGGAGCAGTCGCTCGCGTCCCCGCGAGTGACGGCTATTTGCTCGCCTCCGGCGAGCGCCGCGTCGCCGGAGGCGACTAAATACAGGTCACTCGCCAGAGGCGAGCGACTGGCGGCATTCCGATGGAAAACATCAGGTGTCCGCCAGGAACTGTGAGTGGATATAGTCCACAACGCTTACGAGATTCTTCGATTGTTCGTACACAGCGAGCTGGCGGTCTGCGCCTGTACCGTTTTCCATGATCTTGCTTACATAGTTGACGGCATGGCGGCTGCCCAGCGGGTCTACTACATCATCGATGAAGTCCAGCAGTTCATTGATCAGCACACGTGTGTTCACTTCTTCTTCTTTTCCAAAATCGATCAGTCGTCCATCCAGTCCGTAACGGCTGGCGCGCCATTTGTTTTCGTTGATGAGTGAGCGGCTGTATTGAATGAAATTGAGGTTCTGTGTTCTGAGTTTGTAGATCTTGGCGCAGATCCCCTGGAACAAAGCGGCGATGGCAATGGTGTCAGAAACGGTCATTGGAACATCGCAGATGCGGAATTCAACGGTATTGAAGAAAGGATGCACGCGGAGGTCCCACCAGATCTTTTTGGCGTTATCGATACAATTGGTCTTGACCAGCAGCTTCACATAGTTGTCGTAGTCCTCGATGGTATCAAAGGTTTCGGGGATCCCTGTGCGGGGGAATTTATCAAATACCCTGGTGCGGAAACTCTTGTAACCAGTTTGTCTGCCTTCCCAAAACGGCGAATTCACGCTGAGAGCATAGATGTGCGGCAGGAAATAGCGGGTGGAATTGGCGATATGATTGGCCATTTCGCGGCTCTCCATGCCAACATGTACATGCAGTCCAAATATGAGATTGCTGCGTGCAGCTTCCTGGAGTTCGTTCACCAACTCACTATAACGCACATGGTCAGTGATGAGCTGGCTTTCCCAGTGACTGAAGGGATGCGTTCCGGCGGCGCCGATATGATAACCGAGATCGCCGGCAATACCGGCAATGGTCTTTCGCAATTGGGCTACATCTTTATAGGCTTCATCCACGTTGGCGCAGATATCGGTACCTACTTCTACTACGGCCTGGTGCATCTCGGCTTTCACCTTGTCTTTGATCACCTTCTGACCTTCTGTTACGATCTTCTGCTCATGGCTCTTCAGTTCCCGCGTAACAGGATCGATGACCATGTACTCTTCTTCTACGCCAAGGGTAAACTGGTTGTATGAAATATTTGACATGCGGCTAATGTGATAATAACTGTTTCGTTACACTGCGTTTCAGGTATTCTCCCCAGGTGAGATTGTCCCTGTGTGGCTGATGCGCCAATGCTCTTTCGATGGCATAGGTAGCGGCTGTTTCCACCACCCAGTTGAAATTCTCTTCTCCTACACTCGGAAGATCTGCGTCCGGTGCGGGATTGCAGAAGTCGATCGCGTAGGGAATACCGTCTCTCACAGCCAGCTCAACGGTATTGAAATCATACCCGAGGAATTGATTGAGGCGAAGCACGATGTCTTCCATCAGTTGTAAACGTTCTGCTGAAGGGGTAAAGTTATGGCTATATCTTAAATGATGCGGATTTCTTGGTTCATATCCCATGATGCGGACATATTTTCCTCCGATGCAATAACAACGGTAATACTCTTCAAAAATTATTTCTTCCTGCAACAGCATCACCAGTTGCCCGGTCTCTTTATGCTTCTGGAAGAAATCGTCCATGTCGTGCAACTTGTATACGTTCTTCCAGCCACCGCCGGCAAAGGGTTTCATGTAGGCAGGAAAACCCACGTAATCGAAAATACCGTTCCAGTCCATCGGGTAAGCCAGGTTGCTGAAGCTCTCATTGCTTGTATCGGGCGGCAGCTCGTGGGAAGGGAGGATCACTGTTTTGGGAACGAGCACTCCGATCTTCACGGCAAGACAATTGTTGAAGAACTTTTCATCGGCGCTCCACCAGAAAGGATTGTTGATAACGGCTGTGCCACAGATGGCGGCATTCTTGAGAAAGGCCCGGTAGAAAGGAACATCCTGTGAGATCCGGTCCACTATCACGGTGTATTCATCGGCAGCGCCCTGCACCACTTTGTCTATCATCACTGGTTCCGCCATGATCCCATCCACCTGCCGTTTATTCACTTCTTCGATAAAAGCCATGGGGAATGATCTTTCCTTACCGAAGAGTATCCCGATCTTTTTCATAAGCGCTGGGTTTAAAAAATGAAAAGGGCAGAGTGGTAACCAAATTTATCGGAACCGGGGCATAAAAACAAATCGGAATGCCTATTTTTGACGCGTTATGGATACAGCTATCAGCACCGGGGTGATGGTAGAAACGGTTACATTGCCATCAGATGCCCTGGAAAGAACGGTTAAGGTCAATTGCTACATTCCCCCTGTTCCTGCAGCACAAGCATCAGTGCCCGTGCTGTTCCTCAATGATGGACAGGACATGGAAGCTATTGGTCTGGAAAGGATCCTTCATGAACTTTTCTCCGGCAACCAGGTAAGACCCCTCATGGTAGTAGCCATCCACTGTGGCGAAGACCGCAAGAACGAATACGGAATGGTCCATTCCGCAGACTTCAAGGGACGCGGCGCCAGGGCCTCACAATACCAGCAATTCATTCTCGAAGAATTACTCCCATATTGTTGCTACCGCTACCCCATGATGGTGCGCGGTGAAAAAGCATTTGCAGGTTTCTCACTCGGGGGCCTCAGCGCACTGGACCTTGTTTGGAACAATCCGCGCGTGTTCAGCACGGCAGGCGTTTTCTCCGGATCACTCTGGTGGAGAAGTAAAGACAAAACAGAACGCGATTACAATGAGCAGCGGGATCGTCTCATGCATCGCCAGATCCGTGAAGGAGTGTATCATCCCGGGCAACGATTCTTCTTTGAAGTAGGAGAGCAGGATGAAACGGAAGACAGGAATAAAAATGGAGTGATCGATACCATCGATGATACTATTGACTGTATGCGCGAATTGTATTACAAAGGATATCTCGAAGGAAAAGACTTGAAATACCTTCAACTGCCCGAGGGCAGGCACGATGTGGAAACCTGGGCGAAGGCAATGCCGGTGTTTCTGAAGTGGGCATGGCCTGCTTAATCTCGCGGCTGCCAGAGGCTGACTAAAAAAGTGTTTTTTGCCTTTCGGGGAGCCCACTCGCTCGCCTCCCGGCGAGTGAGTTCTATTCGTTCGCCTCCGGCGAACACTGAACTCGCCAGAGGCGAGCAATTATAAGTCACTTGCCAGAGGCGAGCGACTGCCACACGCTGATATTTGCTTTCACACCCTCATAAAATAAACAAAGGCCGCCACCTCCCCAGGTGACGGCCTTATCATATAACCCCAAACAACAACCGATACTTATCCATTCCGGTTGTGTACAGCCTTGCTGATGCAATGCCTTTCTTACACTACATGCACAGGGGTGAAACCATCTTCGGTTTCTGTGGGCACATAGTCTTCATCCATTAATTCTTCTATCGATTTTTGTTGTTTCCTTTTCTTTTTTCTCCTGTTTCCCCAATGGTCGAAGATGGCGTAGATCACGGGTACGATGATCAGTGTCAGGAAGAGCGAACTGATCAGACCGCCGATGATCACCCATGCCAGGCCATTCTTCCATTCGGCGCCGGGGCCGGAAGCGATCGCAATCGGCAACATACCGAATACCATCGCGATGGTGGTCATCAGGATCGGGCGCAACCTCGCATGGTTGGCCTGGATCAATGCATTGAAGGTATCTTCCCCGGCCTGCTTCCTGTGATTGGCGAAGTCCACGATCATGATCGCGTTCTTACACACCAGGCCGATCAGCATGATCACACCCAGGATGGTGAAGATGTTCAGAGAGTTATTGGTCAATCCCAGCGCCAGCAGTGCCCCGATGAAGGAGAGCGGCACAGAGAACAGCACCACGAACGGCGTTACAAAACTATCGTACAGGGTTACCATCACCAGGTAAACCAGGAGGATGGCGGCCAGCAGCGCTACGCCGAGCGTACCGAAACCTTCACTCTGGTTTTCCATATCGCCACCCCAGATCCAGTTCACGCCTGTTGGCTTGCGGATCTGCTCAAAAGCCTTCTGCCATTCGCCGGCGATGGTGCCGCTCGGCCGGCCCACGGTCTGACCCTGAACAGTAACCGAAGGACTCTTGTCGCGGCGCTCCAGTTGACTGGGACCGGATGATTCCGTGATGGTAGCGAACTGTGATAATTTTATCGATTGTCCTTTATCGTTAGTGAACTCCAGGTTGCGCACATCATCGATGCTGCTGCGGTTGAAAGCTCCGTAACGGATATTGATATCATACTCGTATTCGCCGGCGCGGTATTTTCCATCGGTATTGCCGTTGAAGGCAGTCTGCATGGTAAGGCCTACAGTTTGCAAGGTCAATCCAAGACTTGCCATCTTATCACGGTCCACCTGCACATTGATTTCGGGGTTCCCGGATTCCACGGTGAGCTTGATCTCGGTAGCTCCCCTGATCTTTTTCAGTTCGGCCATGGCTGCGTTGGCGAATACCATTGCACTGTCGAGGTCAGAGCCGGTCACCACCAGCGCAAGCGGCGCCTGGTCGGCTGTTCCGAGCATACCGATCGGGGTTGTCTTGATCTTGGCGCCTACCAGCACCTGTTGCAATTCCCTTTTCACTTTGGCTGCATATACGTAAGAATCGTCTGCCCTCAGTTGTTTGGGAACGAGCTTTACCAGCACTTCCGATTTGTATGGTGTGGATTGTGATGCACCCAGTCCTTCGCTGGTTTGACCAACAGTAGTGATGAGGTCCACCACTTCCACTTTATTGCGCAGGAATTTTTCCGCTTTCTGTGTCATCTGGTTGGTCTGTTCGATGGCGGCATCCTTCGGCATTTCGATCTGCACAAGGAATTCGCCGCGATCACTCTTCGAGAAGAACTCGCCACCAATGAATCCACCGCCTACCATATAAAGGGAACCTACAAACAATACCAGCACCAGGGCCAGTGTAACACGTTTGTGATGCAGGCTCCATTTGAGGATATTGGTGATCCAGTGTGTGAAAGAGGTGAGTCCTTTTTCAAAACGCAGGATGATCTTTCCGAAAATATTCTTGCCGGTGATATGCTCCAGCTTACCGAACCTGGAGCTCAGCCAGGGTACAATGGTGAATGACGAGAGGAGGGATAACATGGTGGAAATGATCACCACCACGCAGAACTGTTTGATGATATTGGAAACAAGACCGGTACTCAATGCGATCGGCAGGAACACCACCACAATCACAAGCGTGATGGCGGTTACGGTAAAACCGATCTCTTTTGTGCCCTCATACGCTGCGCGTACACGGTTCTTGCCCATCTCCATATGGCGGTAGATATTCTCCAGCACCACGATGGCGTCATCCACCAGGATACCTACCACAAGAGAAAGACCGAGTAAGCTCATCAGGTTGAGTGTATATCCAAACAGCGCCATACCAATGAAGGTGGCGATGAGTGATGCCGGGATACTCACCATCACAATGATCGCGTTCCGCAAACTGTGCAGGAAGAACAACATCACGAAAGCCACCAGCAGTACGGCTATCAGCAGGTCATGCACCACCGAGTCGGCTGCTTCCAGTGTGAACACGGAGCTGTCGTTCGCGATGGACAGTTTCAGTCCGACTGCCGCATAATCCTTCTCCAGTTGTGCGATCTGCTTTTGCACGGCTTCAGACACCGCTACCGCGTTGGCATCGGATTGTTTGATGATCTGGATGGCGATGGAATTCTCCTGGTTAACGCGGCTGATCTTTTCCACTTCTTTCTGCGCATCCTGCACATCCGCCACATCGCCCAGTCTCACCTGGATGCCGTTGTTGGAGGTCAGCACCAGGTTACGCAGCTCATCTATCGATTTATATTTTCCCGATAATCTTACCAGGATGCTCTGCTCGCGCGTTTGCACATTACCGGTAGGGAAGTCGAGGTTGGAGCCGAGGATCATCTGCTGGGCCTGTGGCACGGAAATGCCATAGCCTTTCAGTTTGTCTGCATCCAGGCTCACCTGGATCTCTCTTTCCTGTCCACCGATCAGGTTCACCTGCGCAACACCTTCCAGCCTCGACAAAATCGGACTTACCCTTTTATCGATGAGATCGAAGAACTCCTTCTCGTCCATATTGGCCGAAGAGGAAAGTGTTACTACAGGAAGATCGTCCAGCGAAAATTTATTCAGTGAAGGAGGATCGATATCATCCGGAAGGTCTTTCAGGATGGCGTTGATCTTCCTCTGTGCGTCGTTGAGTGCGTAATCCGCGTCTGCCGTGGATTGCAGCTGGATGGTAACCAGCGATACGCTTTCGAGCGATTTCGATTCCAGTTTCTTGATATTCTCCAGTGATGCTACCGCATCTTCCACTTTTTTAGTTACCGTATTCTCTACCTCACCAGGCGAGGCGCCGGGGTAGGTGGTTACGATGGTAATGGCTTTGGTATCGAACTTCGGGATCAGTTCGTAACCAAGCAAAGAATAGCTGAACAATCCACCCAGCGTGAGGATCGTGAACAACACGATCACGAGGGATGGACGTTTGATTGATATTTCTGCCAGTTTCATGTATTAATGATTAAGTCTGCAACTATGGGTACCGGTCTATTTGATCACACTGACCTTAGTGCCATCCACCAGGTTGATCTGGCCGCTGGTGATCACCTGGTCACCTTCCTGCAATCCGTCCAGCACTTCCACCTGGTTGCCGAATACACGGCCCGCTGTTACGCGTTTCAGTTTGGCTTCGCCATTGGTTGCAACGAAGATCTCGCCGCTGCTTACGCTGCCCACGAATGCTGTGCGGGGAACGATGATGGTGGGGGCCTGGTCAGGGAAATCGAATACGGCAGTACCATACATGCCTGCTTTCAGTTGCTGACCGGGATTGTTGGCGATGGTGATCTCAACAGGGAAGTTGAGGCTGGCATCGGCTTTGGGCGCTATGAATGTGATATTGCCTTTGAATTCTTTTCCGGGAAATACACTGGCTTTCACATTCACTTCCCTGCCTGTTTTCAGGTTGGCCACCTGTGCTTCGTTAACGGTCACCCTCAGTTTGAGGGTGCTTACGTTCACGATATCGAAGAGCTTGGTGCCGGCGGCCACTACAGAACCGGGCTCTATATATTTTGCATTCACGATCCCATTGATGCTGGCGCGGATGCTGGCATCCCCGAGGTTGATCCTGCTGGCATCCAGTTTGGCTTTGGCATTGCTGAGCTGCAGCTTCGCCTGGTCCAGTTGCTGTTGGGTAACGCCGCCTGTTTTGAAGGCATTGCTGTACCGGTCAAAATCGGTTACTGCTGTCTGGTAGGCTGCTTCCGCACTGGCCAGGTCTACATTGAGCTGGTCTACACGGATGGTGGCCAGCACCTGTCCTTTTGAAACATAGCTTCCTTCCTTCACCAGTACATTCACTACCCGGCCTGCTTTTTCAGCAGCAAAGCTGAGCTCCTGTGATGGTGCGAAATTACCGTTGGCGATCACGTCCAGTTCCGGAGCGGATTTAACAACAGGGCTCACACGTACTGCTACAGTAGCATTCGTTTGCGCCACCACCGCAGTTTTCTCTTCCGATTTCTGTTTGTTCTTCTTCAGTACACTTGCTATCAGAAAGAGCGAACCGCCGATAAGCACTACCGCCAGGAGTATGCGAGTTATCTTTTTCATATTTGGTTAGTTTAAGAGTGATTTTAAATTTCCCTGCGATTTGATCAGTTGTATTTCCGCGAGGCGGTAGTCGAGCAGGGCTGATGAATAATTATTTTGAGCTGTAGTTAGACTGTTCTCCGCATCCAGTAAGTCTGTAAGCGGCGCCAGTCCCTGGTTATAGTTATTTCGTGTGTTATCGTACACTTCCTGGGCGAGCTCCACATTCTCTTTCTGGTTGTTCAGGGTGATGATGCTGTTGGAGATCTGCGTTTTCGCATTCTCAAAAGCGAGGTTCAGGCTCAGCTCTGTATTCTTCAGGTCTTCCTGCACTTTCCGGATATCAACATCGGCCTGCCTTACACGAGAGCGTGTAGCGAAACCGTTGAAGATGGGGATCTTCAGGTTGAGACCGATACTCGCATAATCGAACCAGTTAACGGCAGGCTTGCCGGTACCGATCGGGAATTTATTGCCCAGACCCTGGTAACCATAGTTGCCATTCAGGCTGAGGGTTGGATAGTATTCCGCTTTCACTGCATCTTTCTGAAAATTGAGCAGCACTTCCTGCTTTTTGAGCAGCTGGTAATCCGTGAGCTTCGTTACATCCGGATTGGATGCAGCCAGTTGAAATGAAGGTTCGATGTTCTCGAATGTGGCGGCAGGAATATCAATTGGCGTAGCGATATTCATACCCATATAGAATTTCAATGTGTTCTCCTGGATCTGAACAGCGTTCAGGATCTGCTGGCGTTGCGCCTGCAGGTTGGAAATGTTCACGCGTGTTCTGTCCAGATCGATCTTTTTGGCCAGTCCATTTTTATACTGGCCTTCTATCACTTCCTTCACGCGTGTAGTGGTTGCGATATTGCTGTCTATCACCACCAGTTTCTGGCGTTGTACCAGTACCTGGTAGTAATTGCTGGCCACCTGTTCGATGGTTTGTTCATCAGTGAGCGTGCTGAGGATCTTGTAATACTCCTGCGTGGTCTTTGCTGCTTTCAGCCCGGTGAATACACTCTGGTCGAATAGGTTTTGTTGTAAAGAGATGGCGGCGCTGCTGCTCCATTTCTGTCCGAATGGGATCAGCAGGGTAGTGCCCGGCTGTCCGGCCAGTTCGCCGGGAACAGCGCTCAACTGAAGAATGGGATTGTAAGAAAGACTACCTGATCCTGTAACGGTAGGAAGCGCGCGGCTTCTCACTTCTGCGATCTGGTGCCCGCTGTTCTCTTCATCGAGCTTTGCTTTCTTTACATTGGATTTATGCTCCAATGCAAACTCCAGTGCGTTCTTCAGGGTAAAGGGAGAGGGAAGCTGTGACGCTGACTGCGCCTGCAGAACAGGAGCAAAACCTGTCAGTATCAGCAACACAAAGGCTGCTCTCCGGAAATGAAGCATTTTCGGTTTCATGTTCATGATTGTTGTATGAAATAATTCCTGCCTTATGGCATCAAGCAAGCAATCGGAATATTATTGGTGAGTATGTAACTGCGTTTGTTCCTGTGGGTTATTCGTGAACGAGTTCAGCTCTTCTTCCAGGGAAGGAATGGCAGCCGGTGTTACCACTCCGTAGAGGAAGAGGTAGAGCGCCTGACGGAACACTTCGTCCTTTGAATAATCATTGGTGAGCCTGGAAGCGAATTCGAAATCTGTAGCAAGGTGCTGCTGCCAGATAGCGATCACCAGCTGAGGATGCAGGTTGCCACGGAAGAGACCTTCCTGGATACCGGTTTCCAGTGTTCTGATGATGCGTGAGCCGATCGTATTCTCCATGCTCTTGTTCAGCTCCACCCATTGTACTGGATAATGCCTGCGGAGGTCTGAGAAGAATACCGGATTTATCTTCTTGCAATAGTTAAGAACTGTACCGATATAGCCGAGCAATTTCCTGAGACTATCCACCGGCTTTTCATCCACTATTACCATTGCCGCTTCATAATCTGACGAGAGCCGGTTGGCACATTTCTCCACCAGTTCCTGGCGGGATACGAAGTAGCGGTACAGCGTTTTCTTCGACATGCCCAGCCGGGATGCGATGTCGTCCATGGTGAAGGATTGCACTCCCTGAGTAGTGAACCATTGGTAGGCAGTATCCAGAATTAATTGTTCCATGAATATTCGACTATTTTAGTTTAAAAGTCAAAAGTAGTATCTTCGTTCGACTATTTTACTCAAATGGTCAAAAAGTTTGTTAGGGAAATGTGAAAAGCTGGTGAACCTGTCTGGAGCGGTTTTTGGCAAAGCTTCAAATGGCATGTAGATTGAATTGATTTATAATGATTAACAGGCATTGCACTACCGAAACATAGAATATCTTCTACGTTTCCCTATGCCGGCGTTCAGGCCTGTTAGGTTTTCGGTATTTTTGTAATAATTCTAATCTGACTAAATATGTCGAATAGTCAAGTTGTTAAAGACCCGATCCGGGAAGAGATATTGAGGAAGGCAGCGGAGCTGCTGGGGCGCTTTGGTTTCAAGAAAACCACGATGGAGGATATTGCCCGCGCGATCGGAAAATCTAAAAGCTCACTTTATTATTACTATAAGACCAAGGAAGAGATCTTCGAAGCGGTAGTGGCGGAGGATATGGATGAGTCTCGCAGGACCACTGAAGAGAAGATGAACTCGGTGGAATCCGCTCCTGAAAAATTCAGGTTGATGTTTACTACCATCTTTGGTTCCATCAGGGAGAAGATCGATAAGTTCTCCGTGTTCCGGGCTGACGTGATGGAGAACCCTGCACTGATGGAGAATATCGGCAAGGAACGAGATGTATACATGGAGAACCTGTTGCGTGACCTGGTATTGTACGGGATCGAAAGGGGAGAGATAAGAAAGATGACAGAAGAAGAGATCAGCGTATGGACCAAAGTAACGAATATGACTATGCGCGCAATAGGCCAGCGGCTTTTCCTGGAAGATAATTTCGCGTATGTGGAGAAGCATATGGATTTTTTGGCAGGGACAATGCTGAATGGAATAGCGGTGAAGAAATAATATTGAAATGTTTGTGTAAATGATGAAAGGGGCTCAAGCGAGCCCCTTCTACTTTTGTATCTGCGATGATTAAACGCTTAATTGTTGAAGATATACCTCAGGCCCAACTGGATGCCCCAGGTGCTGTTGGTGGTGTAAGCAGCCTGGTAAGCTTGTTTGGGCGCATTGGGATCGAAAGTGAATTTTGGATTGTTGGGATCGAAATTCTCATTGCCCGTATTGTTTGATCCCGCTGGTTTGCCTACGATCCCGGCATCCTGGAATGTGCCGAATGTATACTGGTAACGATAGCCCCAGTTGCTGTTGAGCAGGTTCAGCAGGTTGAGTACATCCACACTCACCTGGATGGTATGTTTCTTTGTGCCGGTGCGAAAAACGAAATCCTGCATCACGCGCAGATCGAGTGTATGCTGCCAGGGGAGCAGTGCGCCGTATTTTTCCATCATCTGGCCTTTGTGTTTGCGCAGGTATTTGTCGTTCTCGATGAAGGCGAAGAAGGCGTCGCTTTGCTGTTTAGCGGTAAAAGTGCCTGCCCTGGTAATGAAGCCTTCCACAAATTTTATTTCAGACGGATCTTTGGGAATGTACAGGATATCGTTGGTTTGGCCGTCGTTGTTGATGTCTGCCCCGTACCTGAACGTATATCTTTCCTGCGGTTGTGCAGAATAGAAGATGCCTACTGTGGTGGCCATAGTTTTTTTCCTGTATTCAAAACGATAGGATCCGTGCGCTACGATGCGGTGAGGTACTGCATAGTTGCTGGCCCCGAGCTCGGGTAAGTTCGGATTGACGGAGATATTGTTGGTGGTCCAACCGCTGCCGGACTGGTCTGAACTGCCGATGGCGGCTTCCTGTGCCAGTGTGTAAGTGTAAGCGAGGCCGCCTTCCCAGTTTTGAGAAAAGGATTTCTGAACAGCAGCCGTCAATGCCAGACTGTAACCTTTACTGGTATTATCGAGTACTATCATCTGGTTCATGAAGGAATTCAGCCTGCTGGAAAACATGGGTCTTTTGTCGCCGGGACTGTTCAGGTTCCCGGTTTGTGCACCAAGGTTGGCATTCCTGAAATACGCGTTGTTCACCATCTTCGTGTAGAGGGCCTCTAACGTGAATGTATAATTGCCGGAGAATCTGCGGTCTACTGCGAGGTTGGACCTCCAGACCTGTGGCATTTTGAAATCCTTTGCAATGGCGCTAAAGTTGGCGCCGCTGGGAATGGTGGTGCCAACTGGTGGAGGGTTGGAAGGAATATGTGTAGCCCTGTCTAAATTGTAATCGATCCCTGCCAGTTCGGAACTATTGGCCTGGAAGGTAGCGCGCATGATGCCATTATCACCAACCTGGTTCACCAGCCAGATGAAGGGTATGCGGCCTGTGAATAAACCGGTTCCACCTCTTACGATGGTTTGCTTGTCGCCATCCACATCATAGCTGAAGCCAACGCGGGGAGAGATCAATACTTTTTTGCTGGGCCATTTGCTAACATCGAACTGCTCGTTGTTGCCATCGGGGTCTTTGAATACAACTGGTTCCAGGGCCGGGTTGCGGGGAGGATCGTATGGGTAGTCAGGCTGATCGAAACGGATGCCATAAGTGAGTTTGAAATTCTTTGAAGCAGTCCATACATCCTGTACATAATAACCTATCTGTGCAAATTTCGCTTCGGGCACCCTGATGCCTTTCGGATTGTTGGGATCATAGGCAACAGCAAAAACAGTTGGAGCATCGCCATTGATGAAAGCATCAACATTAGCATAGCGGTAATATGAAGGGCCACCTGCACTGGTGAAGGAGTTGGCGAACTTCATGTATTCATAGCTCACACCTCCTGTGAGGGTGTGTTTGCCAAGGTTAAAAGTGATGTTGTTGGCGATGTTCAGCGCCTTGTCGGAAATTTCATTCCTGTAAGAGAAGAGGTCGGTCCCGAATGAAATGTACACGTTGTTCCCGTTACCTGCCTGCATGATGTCTACAAAAGAGGCGGTGGAATTGGGTACGCGTTTCAATTCATTATCTGTATATGACACCAGCAACTGGTTGGAAATCCTGCTGCTGAAATTGGAGTTGAGCTCAGCCACGCCTGACCATACTTTCACATTGTTCTTGAAGTTGGAACCATTATAAGCCATGCCACCGGTAGTGCCGCCTCTGCGGCTGTTGTTGATACGGGGCACGTTGGAAATGCCGGTAACGCTGGATGAGTTGATCTGGTCGTCATCATCTGTGTTGGATTGTGTGTAACGCAGGGTGAGACGGTGTTTGCTGGTGATATTCCAGTCAATCCTTGCCAGGAATTTCTTGTTCTCCGTTTCGAAATCATATCCCTGGTAGATACCGGGATCGTATTGATAATTGTCCATCAGGTGTTTCCTGAGCCTGTCCAGGTCCGATGCAAGAACGGAGGTTACGTTGGGGCCTTTATCATCATCATTTTTCTTTGCCACGAATGTCTGACCGGGCTGTGTTCTGTTTTCCATTTCGTAGTTAACGAAGAAGAACAGTTTGTCTTTGATGATGGGACCTCCAATGCTGGCGCCAAAAGTTTTGTTGGAACGTTTGGGGTTGTTGATGGTTTGTTCGAGTACTTTCTTTCCGGTGAATTCCTGGTTCCTGTAGAAGCCATAAACAGTGCCATACCAGTTGTTGGTGCCTCTTCTTGTTACTGCATTGATACCTCCTCCGATGAAGCCTGCCTGACGTACATCGAAAGGGGAGATGTTCACCTGCACCTGGTCAATGGCATCCACGGAGATGGCTGATACGGCGCCGCCGGGGATCATGCCGTCGCCACTTCTTCCGAAGTTATTGTTGAACAGCGATCCGTCGATGGTGATATTGTTGTATCGTTTGTTCATGCCGGCAAAACCGTTATCGTTTTGCTGGGGTGTGATACGCGTGAGGTTGGTGAGGCTGCGTGTCAGGTTGGGAAGATTCTGTACGGCGCGGTTACTGATATTGGTAGATGCGCCTGTTTTTTCCGTGGCGCCTCTTCGTGCAGCCGATACCGTTACTACCTGTAATTCTGCATTGGCAGGCAGGAGTGTGGTTTGAAGATCGAATTTGTCGCCAAGCGGAATATTGATATCATCCCTGTTGAAGTCTGTAAAGCCGATGAAGGAGATCTTTACTGAATAAGGGCCGCCGGGAGGAATGTTATTGATATCGAACACGCCGCCGGTCCTGGTGGCCACATTGAAAGTGGCGCCGGTAGGAACGTGTTTTAAAGTAACGGTAGCGCCTACGAGGGGTTCTCCTTTGTCGTTCTTCACAACGCCGGACATGCTGCTGGTAGTTACCTGGGCCAGGGAATGAAAACCTGTAAATACCAGTAAGAGGGTTAAAAAATAAAGCGTAGTTCTTCTCATACTATAGAATGTTTAATAGTTGGCATAAAGAAACAACAGGTGCGTTACCTCAAGGGTAAGCAAAACATTATCTTATGATTAATTCAGGCTATATGAACTATAACTTCAAAATGATGGGCCAGGGGCACGGAATGGATAGAGGGGGTCTGAACGTAACAAATGTAACAGGAAAAAATATCAAGTGTTAAAAAGCCATTAACATATTATTCACACCCGGGAACGGGCTGTTCAAACTACCCAATCTCCGTTTCAGAACAATTTTTCCTGCGTTGCAGCACATGCCGGAAAAGACAAAGGATGCCTGTTCTCTGCTGCTTCTTTATCTTTCTTCAGGGTACAGATTGCTGTAAATCATGTCCGGACCGAACCTTCTTCAGAGTAGGGTGTTTTATTAGTAACTTTGCAAAAATTTGAGGTATGCTTGATTCCATAGAAAGTGCCATTGAAGACATAAAGAATGGTAAACTTGTGGTAGTGGTGGACGATGAGGACCGTGAGAATGAAGGCGATTTTATCACTGCTGCTCATAATATCACCCCCGAACTCATCAATTTCATGGCCACCCATGGCCGTGGACTGATCTGCGCCCCCCTGGATGAAGACCGCTGTAATGAACTGGAACTTGACCTGATGGTCAACAACAATACTGCCTTACACGAAACAGCTTTCACCGTGTCTGTTGACCTGCTTGGCGATGGCTGCACAACCGGCATCTCGGCGCATGACAGGGCCAAGACCTTCCAGGCGCTGGTGAACCCCAATACAAAACCTTCAGCCCTGGCGCGTCCAGGACATATCTTCCCGCTCCGCTCCAAAAAGGGCGGCGTACTCAGAAGGGCAGGACATACAGAAGCCACCACCGATCTAACCCGTCTCGCCGGATTTCCGCCTCCCTATGGTGGCGCGCTGGTAGAGATCATGAACGAAGATGGCTCCATGGCCCGTCTCCCGGAACTGAAGGAGATTGCCAAAAAATTTGATCTCAAACTCATCTCCATAAAAGACCTGATCGAGTACCGCCTCAAAACGGATTCGCTCATCGAGGAAGTGGTGCGTGTTGATATGCCAACCAAATACGGACATTTCAAACTGGTAGCCTTCCGCGATAAGAGTACCAATGCCGAACATCTCGCTCTCATTAAAGGAACCTGGGAAAAGGACGAACCCATTCTTGTAAGAGTGCACTCAAGCTGCTTTACAGGCGATATCCTCGGTTCTTTCCGCTGCGATTGCGGCGATCAGCTCCATGCAGCCATGTCCATGGTAGAGAAGGAAGGCAAAGGAGCGATCCTGTACATGAACCAGGAAGGAAGAGGCATCGGCCTTATGAACAAACTGAAAGCTTACAAGCTCCAGGAAAATGGAATGGATACCGTGGAAGCGAACCTGCACCTAGGTTTCCCGATGGACAAAAGAGATTATGGTATCGGTGCACAGATGATGCGTTCTCTGGGCATCACCAAGCTTCGTCTCATGAGCAATAACCCCAAGAAACGCGCGGGGTTGCTCGGTTATGGATTGGAGATAGTAGAGTCTGTTCCCATAGAGATCGAACCGAATGTGCATAATGAAAAATACCTGCAAACGAAAAGAGATAAATTAGGACATGAGATCCTGAAAGGATAAGTAGAATGGTTTTGAGATGAGAAAGGGGGGTGAGATGGAGGGAGTTGCTGAGATGGCAGGGTGTTACTGAGATGGAGGGTGTTACTGAGATAGGTAGGGAGTTGCTGAGATGGCAGGGAGTTACTGAGATGGGTAGGGAGTTACTGAGATGGCAGGGAGTTGCTGAGATGGCAGGGAGTTACTGTCGCTCGCCTCTGGCGAGTGACCAATATTTGTTCGCCTCCGGCGAACACCGCGTCGCCAGAGGCGACTAAATACAAGTCACTCGCCAGAGGCGAGCGACTGGCCACACGCTGACTATTTGGCCACACGCTGACTAATTGGGCACACACTAACTATTCCGGGCACACTAATTTCTTTTTGCAGCGTCAGCGCTGTCAACTTTTTTAGGAGCCGGGGGCGCAGCAGCCTTCGGCTTTCTTTTTCTTTCTCCACGGAACAGCTCTCCGAAATTATCGAAGTCACGGCGATAACTGATACTGGCTCCCGAGCGGTTCTGCCTGGCGCCCACGCCGGTGCCGGTGAGGTAATTATAGGAATCGCGGTAGAAGAAGGTGAGCACCAGTTTGCCATCGGGGCGGATCTTCCATTCCGCTGTGATATCGGGGAGGAACTGGAGGTTCTTGGTGGCCTGCACCTGTTCTGTACTCAGTCCGAAATCCAGCGCCGATCCAAAAGTGAAAGTGAGTCTTTCATTCAGGAAGCTTTTGCCGATATTGAGGTTGAGGTTACTGCGATCGTAATTGATCCGGTTTCGGTCTGTATTGTCAACCAGGTTATAACCGCTATAAAGTTGAGCGTTGAAGTTCACTTTGATGCTCTTGTCGTTGAAGATCTTCTGGAAGATATTGGAGCTCCACTTACTGAGTGCGCCGGATACCATACCTGAGATGCTGCCGATCACCACGCCTTCAAAGGCGATATTGCCTAAGCCGCTCTGGCTGCCGGTTTGCAATGGACCGAAGCTATTGAACACAATAAGGAAGGCTACCTGTTTGTTCAGTTCGTTCTCGTCATTCTGGATACGTTGCAGGATGGCGAGGGCATCGGGATCATTCTTCAGGGCGCTTCCCTGCGGCAGCTCGATGGCGAATTTGATCACGGGACGCATGAGCTTTTCCGTGAGACTGGCCACTACCACCACTTCGCCACGGTATTTACGAACGGCATTGTTCACGCCGCCGGAAGTACCGGCCTGGATGGAGAACTGATCGAGGCCCAGATCACTGAAGCGCACGTTCTCTGCGTGGTACTCGGCATCCACCTTGATGTCCGCATCGTAGGGATCGCCTTTCCACTGGATATAATTGCCCACACCTTCGCGGAGGGTAAATGGTTTGCGGAGGAAGCTCTGGAAACTGAAATTGTAATTACCCCTGTCGATATCGTAACGGCCGATGATGGTGAAATCGCCATCGGTGCCGGCTTTGATTTTCAGGTTACCATGACCGTTAGCCTTGATGATATCGCCGGTAAGCTCATCCAGGATAACGTACATATCGGCGTAGTTATTGGCGCTGATATCCAGGTTCACGGTGAGGTTACTCTCCTGGAATTGTTTCGGGGGCGTCATTTCCCGGCCATACACTTTCCAGACGATGAAGTCCGCCTGCCCGCTTTCGCGCGATGGCCCTGAACGGATATAGAGTTTGGAGCTGTCTGCCGGCTCGCCCCTGATATCCATCCTCATATCGGCCAGTGGTCCTTTGAGCGACATATTCGCTTTGGCGAACACGGTGCCGAAATAAGCATCCTTGCCGGTCCCGTTGGTGGCCAGCACCAGGAGCTTATTGGTGTTCATCGCAAAATCGAATTCGAGATCATCGAAACCTTTATGTTTCAGGATTCCTTTCGATACGGAACCTGAATTGCCGAATTCATCTTTGATTGGGAAGGCGCCGAAATCAATGAAGCCGTCCCTGAAATCGAAACTGGCTGCAGGGATCTTGTACAATACATTGGTATAGTTCACGCGCAGTTGCGCATCTTTGAGCGCTACCTGGCCTGTATAATTGAGCTCATCGGTGGGTCCTGATACGCGTAGGCCGCCGGTAGCGTAACCGTCCAGGTCGCTGAACACGCCGGAGAGGTATTGCTGCAGCAGCTTGATGCGCATATGGGTGAACTCGCCATTGATATCGAGCGGGAGTCTTGTATTGGTGCTGTCTTTGATAGTATAAGCGCCGGTAAGATTGAAATTGTAATTTTCATTATTACTGATGGCACCGAAGTTCACGATGCCGGACCGCATGCTGTAATTGCCGCTGAGGGTTATATTGCCGATGCTGTCGTCATCCAGCCTGAACTGTTCCGCTTCACCACTGAGGTCCACCTGCATTTTCCGGAATGGGTCCATGATATCGATATTGGCGTTCAGTAAACCTTCCAGCCTGTTCTTCTTCACTACATAGGGAGCGAAGTCGCCAATATTGATCTTTTTCAGCGATACCCTCACATCATTTGTATTGCCGATATCGGAAGGGTGGGTGGTAACAAGAATTTCCTGGTCGCCGCTATAGATGCGAACGCCATCAGCAGACACGAGATCATCGCTGAACACCATTTCTCCATCTTTTTCAATCAGCCAGTTCTTGCCATTCACATCAAAATTGGATTGGTCGAATGTGATACGTACCCCGCGGGGCATGGTCTGCACTTTGGCGGCAATGCTGGCGGCATTGATGGTTTGACTGGCGCTGGTTTTTACGGTAACGCGACTAAGATCATTCGCAGAACCTATTTTGATACTGGTGCCGGGGAAATGCAGGCTGTCGTTGATATATACATCGGCAATGGTGCTTTCCAGCGAGAGGCTGTCGCGGTTCCCGATACCTTTCAAACTCACGTTGTAAACTGTCAGGTTCTTGTAATTGAACTGTGGCACTTCCGCGTTCAGGTCCAGCATATTCTCCTTGCTGTTGATGCGTCCGGCTACTGTACTGAAGTTGAAGCCGCCGAGGTTCTTATCAACAAAGTCTAAATAGTCCTCCACTTTTTTGGTGGTGATCACAAAGCTGAAGTTCTCGTTCTTCAGGGTGGTGGCTGGTTTGATATAGCTGGGGAAATATTTGTTGAGGAAGGAGCGGAAGGCGGAAGGCAGTTCCATGATGGAGAAATCGCCTACCAGTGCAGCATCGAACTCATTGCTGAGTACGGTGATCACTTTGTTGTTGCCCATCACTTTCGATTCAACATATAATGAATCGAATGAGATACGGCGGCTGTTCTTGAACACGGAAGCGTCGTAGATGCGTGCTGTTCCTAAGAAGTTATCGATATTATTACCGGTGAAATCGAAATCGAATTTGCCATAACCTTCAATGCTGTCTTTCGCCAGTTTCAGGTTCTTCAGGTTCATTTTACTGATATCTGCATTGAAATTGAATTCGGGTAGTTGCTGGCTGAAGTCGACCAGTCCATTGAGTTTGGCGACGAGGTTGGAATCGTTCACCATCAGTTCTCCGTTGAAGAGGCGTTTGGCCACAGTGCCTTTCACTTCGATATTCCGGTAGTCGTAACCGTTAGCTTCAAGCGATTGTATCTTTCCATCCAGTTTGGCGTTGAGGTTACCGGTGCGGAGCCCCTGTCCGTTCACGCTTCCCTGGAAGGAGATCCTGCCGAGCTGCGGCACATCCAGGAACCTGCCGAGGTCGAAGCCGGTAGTTTTGATATTGCCGCTATAGCTGGTATGGCCAACATCAGGGAATTTCATGTTCACGTCAGTGATCAATGCGCCGAGATTGGTCTCGATGGTGCCATAGGTAACGAAGTCCTTCACGAAACCGGTGAAGTTGCCGCGGAAATGCAGGTACTCTACATGGTCCAGCCGTGGTTGCGTGATATTCTTCAGTTGCGGAATAATGGTGATCGCATCCTTATAGGTGGTCCGGAAATCGGTGGCTTCAAAATCGATGAAAGTCTTGTCGATATCAGGTAAGCCGCGAAGGCTGATATTCCCGTTCAAATAGGCGTTCTGTCCTGATTCGATAGTGATCTTCCTGGCAGAGAGATTGTCTATCGATCCTCTGACCTTCCCATTGATCCTTACTTTCTTTTTCCATTCTTTCATTTCCGGGGCAAAGAAGGCGATATCGTCGCTGTCGAGATAGGCTTCGTCAAAGTTGCCTTCCATACGCACCTTCGTGATGAAGTCGCTCATATCATCGAAAGTATTGTAGCGCATGGCGAAGAAATGATGGAGATGGCTGCGGTTGGTGCGGAGATCGAGGTTATGGAATTCCATGGCCTCAGGATGCCATTTAAGATTGGCGTTGAGGTTCTTAACCACCAGTCCGCTGCGTTCGATGGTGCTGAGTTTGATCTTTCCGGTAATGGAATCCTGTTTGAAGCGCACATCCCGGAAATCTCCCTGTATATCACTGAACTGGATATGCGCACCATCGAAATAATCATAGGGCTTCCGGCTGTTTTGCACATCGGATTTGAAAGTGCCGTCCTTCAACCTGAGATTGGCGATGCGGATGTCCCAGTTGCCGGCATTCCAGCGGAGATGATCGGGGTCATTGGTATAGGTGGTGTCCACTCTTTTGGGACGAAGGGAATCCGGCCTGTTGCCATCATAGTTGAGGATGGCAAAAAGCGGTTTATCAATCACGATAGTATTGATAAAAAGTTGTTTGTCGGCGAGGCTCACATGTTGGGCGTCGATATCGAGCGAACCGATACGGAGGAGCTGGTCTTCTCCTCTCCATGCATCTTTTTGGTGCAGGGTCACATTGTTGAGATCGATGGTCTTGAGATCGAGATTGATAGATCCTTTTCCGGAGGAGGTTTCTTTGGGGCCGGCGAAATGATCGATAATGAACCGGTAATTCCAGATGGAATCTGTTCTGTTGAGATGGATCACTGCATCGTGCAGGCCCAGGTATTTGAGTTCTGTCTTGTCTTTAAAGAAGAACCAGTCCGTAATATTCACCCTGAGGGCCCCGGCATAGAGCAGTGTATCTTCCAGCCTGTCTTTGATGAGCGTACCTTCCAGGCTCATCTTGTTGAAGAGGGCAAAGTCCACATGCCTGATGGAAACAGTGGTCTGCAGGTCCTTGCTCAGGCGATGGGTTACCTGCTTGACCAGCCAGTTCTGGACCGGTGTGGTTTGCAGCGCAAGCCATACCAGCACGATCAGTGCGATCAGGACCAGCAAAATGGTCCGGCATATTTTCCAAAACTTTCTCAGGTTCTGAGTATTGGGTGCAAAATTAGGCGATCAGGGTTCATGAGCAAATTCGGTACCACTAATAATACAAATTACCTGCTTACAGATGCCATCTCCAGCCAAAAAACATACATTGCAGTACCAGCCTAAACAACAATCGTATGAAAAAATGGATACCTTTTTTTATGGTGATGCTTTTTAACAGCGCTTTGGCACAAAACGATACTGCTCATACTCCGGTGAAACCGGTACTGGTGATCCATGGAGGAGCCGGCACCATTCTCAAAAAGAATATGACGCCTGAAAAGGAACGCGCCTATATGGATGGCTTGAAAGCCGCACTGGATAAAGGTTATAGCATCCTCAAAAATGGAGGCTCTTCACTGGAGGCCGTGGAAGCGGCTGTTCTTGTGATGGAAGACAATCCCTTGTTCAATGCAGGAAAGGGTGCCGTATTCACCAATGCAGGAAAGAATGAAATGGATGCGGCCATCATGAACGGTCAAAACCTGGCTGCCGGCGCCGTAGCTGGCGTTACCACCATCCGCAATCCCATCAGCGCCGCCCGCGCCGTAATGGAAAAGAGCGCCCATGTGATGATGACGGGTAAAGGAGCGGAACAATTCGCGAAAATGCAGGGACTTCAAATAGTGGACCCCTCTTATTTCCATACCAAAGAAAGATGGGATGGACTGCAGCGCGTGAAAAAGCAGGACTCCACCAAAACGGAACTGGACCATGGCAGCAAACCCAAAGCCAGTCTGAAACAACCGGAGAATAAGGATTCAAAATATGGTACAGTCGGAGCTGTAGCCCTGGATGTTCATGGCAACCTGGCCGCCGCCACCAGCACCGGAGGCATGACCAATAAACGTTATGGCCGGGTAGGGGATGCACCAATTATCGGTGCAGGCACATATGCGAACAATGCCACCTGCGCTATCAGTTGTACAGGATGGGGCGAATTCTTCATCAGGCTGGTAATGGCAAAGACAGTAAGTGATATGATGGAATTCGGCAACTGGAGCCTTACCCAGGCTGCCTCCGAAATGATCTCAAAAAGATTGCCTGCCCTGGGCGGCGATGGAGGTCTCATAGCCGTTGACAAAGCAGGCAATTTTACCATGCCATTCAATACGGAAGGGATGTATAGAGGTTCGGTTGACCGTGATGGTAATGTAACGATTAAGATCTATAAAGAATGATCAGCGTGTGCCCGCAGCCCACCCGGGGCTGACTAAAAAGTGCGGAGAGCTGGCAGTCGCTCGCCTCTGGCGAGTGACTTCTATTTGTTCGCCTCCGGCGAACACCGCGTCGCCGGAGGCGACGGAATACAAGTCACTCGCCAGAGGCGAGCGACTGCCAGCAGTCTTTAGAATTGCTTCGCAGGGTCTTTGATGCCAGGTGCGTTGTTATAGTTTTCAGACTGTCCTTTCTCAATTGACAAACTCCTCCATTCCTCTTTCTTTATCTGCTTTCCCAAATAAACTATCTGGCCCACATGACTGGGGTAATGCGCCATCTGCCTGATAATGGCATCGGTAACTGTCAATGGTTCTTTACGTATATACACATCCGTGAGGAGGTCGGTTTCTTTGAGGCTTTGCAGGGTATTGAACAAACAGTTCCATCCATCTTCCCACATTTTCAATAACTGTTCTTTCGAATAGTTCTGGTCTTCGAATTCCTCATCGCGCTTGCGCCAGGATTTTTCCCCGTCTTCCGTGAGGAGGTTGGTCCAGCGGCTGAGCATATTGCCGGCCATATGTTGTATGATGATGGCGATATTATTGCTGCCGGGATCGGGCCGGTAGTGGAAATCTGCGTCGGATAATTGTTCAAAAGTTTTATCGGCCAGTTGTTTTTGTGCTTTGAAGCGCCTGATACTTGTCTGGATCAATTCATTTCCCAAAGTCTTGCTCATAGTTCAACAATTTGAAAATTAGGATTATTGTTGTGAAGCCTCCCGCTCGCCGGAGGCGAGCAAATATAAGTCACTCGCCGGGAGGCGAGCGACTGGCAGCTCTCCGAAATCTTTGTTAAAAGGAGCTTAGAAACCGGCAGCATGATCATCGCCACGATGATCACCCACAGCTTCGATCGCACCATCAGCCTGGATGCGGATCACTTCTGTTCTTCCGATCTGGCCACGCTCGCGGATCTTGTAGCCCATCTTCTGCAATTCCTCACGCACTGCAATGGGGAAGTTGCGCTCCACGAAAACTTCATCGGGCAGCCACTGGTGATGGAACTTGGGTTTGTTCACGGCATCGTTCACACTCATATCGAATTCAAGCAGGTTGATCAGGGTTTGAAAAACGGAAGTGGTGATGGTGGTGCCGCCGGGTGTGCCGGCAATGATATAAGGTTTCTGATCTTTCAATACGATCGTTGGCGTCATGGAGCTCAGCATGCGTTTACCGGGCAGGATGGCATTGGCAGCTGCACCAACGGCCCCGTACATATTGGGTACGCCGGGCTTTACGCTGAAATCATCCATTTCATTGTTGAGTAAGAATCCAGCGCTGCCAACAACGGTCTTGCTGCCATAGCTTCCATTGAGCGTAGTGGTAACGGCTACTGCGTTGCCTTCCTTATCATATACACTGAGGTGGGTGGTCTCTTCGCTTTCAGGGATCTGTCCGGCCTGGATGGCAGTGCTGGTGCCGGCTTTGGCGGGATCATAATCCTTCATGCGCTGCTTTGCATAGGCGTCGCTGGTGAGTGTTTGAATGGGCACTTTGTAGAAGTCCGCATCTCCCAGGAATTTGGCGCGGTCTGCATAGGCGCGGCGCTCGATCTCGGTCATGAGTTGAACGGAAGCGGCTGTCTGGAAGCCCATCGCTTTTACATTCCTGTCTTCTATCATTTTCATCATCTGTGGCAATAAGATGCCACCGCTGGAAGGTAAAGGCATGGTGAGAATAGTGTATCCTTTATAAGGAAAGCTCACGATCTCTCTTTCTTTCGCTTCGTAATTTTTTAGATCATCATAGCTGATGATGCCTTTGCCGCGTTGCATCTCTTCTACTATCAGCTTTGCTGTTTCTCCTTCATAAAAACCTTTCTGTCCGTTATCGCGGATGCGTTTAAGCGTATTGGCGAGATCGGTTTGTATGAGGGTGTCCCCGGCTTTCCAGGGTTGGTCTTTCACAAATGCAGGAGAAATGGTATTGAGTTTGACGAAGGATTCCTTTGAATGATTGAGCCCGCGTGCTTCCCCTTCGGTGATCACAAATCCTTTTTCAGCCAGATCGATGGCGGGTTGTATCAGGTCTTTGAAAGGTAGTTTACCGTATTTGGAGGATGTGAACAGACCGGCCACGGTGCCGGGAACGCCGGCGGCCAGATGGCCATCCTGGCTGAGATGGGTATTGGCATTGCCATTGGCATCGAGGTACATGTCGCGGTGCGCAGCGCCAGGCGCTTTCTCCCTATAATCGATTGCCAGTGTTTTTCCACCCGCGAGATAGCCTACCAGGAAACCGCCTCCTCCGATATTGCCGGCGCCGGGATACACTACTGCCAGCGCCAGTTGAGTGGCAATAGCTGCATCGATGGCATTGCCTCCCTTGCGCAAAATGGATACGCCCACTTCACTCGCCAGCGGATGCGCACTCACTACTGCGCCATTACGGCATTGGATATTTTTTTGTACAGAATACTGATAAGCATTGATTCCTGCGTTACTGAGTTTGCGGTTACCCGTACAGGCAGACAGCAAAAATACCAGGGTCAGGAGGGATAAAAATGGAGTTCTCATGTTATGGTCTGGTTTGAATATATATAAACACTTATACATATTGTTTTCCGCACTAAAATTATTAAAAGAAAACAATCAAATGCATAGGGGTTCATGGTAATTTCATATTCTTTTATTACTTTCAATATACACAAGTAATTCCTGGTTAGACACCAAGAACTACATACACATGAGAAAAAGAATATCCCCGCCATGAGCGGGGATGTTCTTTTTTAGGAAGTTATTTCTATTTTCACAGATCATACTCTTTTCTATATGAAGAAGATCTACATTACCTGGCTGTTGATGCTGACAAGCTTCATACTAACTGCACAGGTCAAATCCCCTGAACAGTTCCTGGGTTACGCAACAGGAAGCCGTTATACTCCTCATTTCAATGTAGTGAATTATTGTAAATACCTGGCCTCAGCCGCGCCGGATATGGTGAAAGTGGAACAATATGGCCTTACCAATGAAGGAAGACCTCTCTTATTGGTATTTGTGGCATCGCGCGAGAACAGCGCCAGGCTGGAACAGGTCCGCGCCAACAATCTCCGCCTGGCAGGGAATTCCGGAGATAAAACAGCTCCTGAAGAAAATGCTCCCGTGATCGTCTGGCTCAGCTATAATGTGCATGGTAATGAAACCTCTTCTTCGGAAGCGGCCATGCTCACCCTTTATGAACTGGTGAACCCCGCCAATAACAGAACAAAAGACTTTCTCAAAAATACCGTTGTGGTGGTTGATCCCTGTGTGAACCCGGATGGCCGTGACCGTTATGTGAACTGGTTCAACAGCGTAGTGGGCAAACAGGCCAATCCTGTTCCCTTCACCCGCGAACATATCGAGCCCTGGCCGGGCGGAAGACCCAATCATTATTATTTTGACCTGAACCGCGACTGGGCCTGGCAAACACAGGTGGAATCCCGTCAGCGCATGGCTGTTTACAACAAATGGCTGCCGCAGGTGCATGTGGATTTTCATGAACAGGGTTTCAATGAACCCTATTATTTTGCGCCCGCTGCCGAGCCCTTCCATGAAGTGATCACTCCCTGGCAGCGCGAGTTCCAGATCCTGATCGGCCGCAACAATGCGCGCTACTTCGATCAGAACGGCTGGCTCTTCTTCACCAAAGAACGTTTCGATCTTTTCTATCCCAGCTACGGTGATACCTATCCCATCTATAAAGGCGCTATCGGCATGACCTACGAACAGGGCGGCCATAGCCGCGGAGGCGCTGCAGTGATCAATGAAGACGGCGATACGCTTACATTGTGGGACAGGCTCCACCATCATTACACAACCGGTATGAGTACCATCGAAGCCAGTTCAGACCACGCATCAAGACTGGTGCAGGAATTCAAAAAGTACTACGACAACGCCCGCAGCAATCCTCCCGGCCAATTCAAGGCCTGGCTATTGAAAGCTGATGAAAGTGATCGCCTGAAACGGCTCAGGGAATTGCTGGAAAGGAATAATATCGAATACTCCTTTGTTTCCGGCGGTTCCTTCACCGGACTGAATTATTTCTCCAATAAAAATGAAACAACAAAAGCGGAGAGCGGCGATGTGATCATCAACGTAAACCAGAGCAATGCCAATCTGATCAAGGTATTGTTCGAACGCACATCCAAATTGACCGACTCTGCTACTTATGATATCACAGCATGGAGCCTTCCCTTTGTATATGGCATCAATACCTATGGACTGAATGCCTATGTTACTAACGGATCGCAGACCCCACCGGTTGCCAGGGCAGCCAAGCCGCTCAATACGCCAGCAGTGGCTTACGCCATTAAATGGACAGGTATAAGCAGTGTTCGCTTCCTGTCTGAACTGTTGAAACAAAAAGTGAAAGTGCGCTATGCCGAACAACCTTTCGTTGCGGCAGGAGAGCAGTTTGAAAAAGGAACGCTGATCGTTACCCGCACCAGCAACAATATCCACGATGCGAAACTGACGGAGATAATCAATGAAGCCTCGCGCAAGGCTGGTCAGATCTATTATCCCATCGGTTCCGGTTTTGTTGAGAAAGGATTCGATCTCGGCTCAGACCGCGTTAGGATGCTGAAGGCGCCGCGGGTGGTATTACTCGCCGGTGATGGCATCTCCTCCCTGGGCATGGGAGAGATCTGGCATTACTTCGACGAAGTGATCGGATACCCCCTCAACGTGGTTTGGATCAATAACCTCAATAAAGAAGTATTGAAAGAAACTGATGTCCTCATCCTGCCTGATGGCGGTTACAACAGTTTCGGTAAATCCACGCATGAAATGCTGAAAGAATGGGTGAGCGGTGGCGGCAGACTTGTTGCGCTGGAAAGCGCTGTAGCTGCACTGGCGAAAAATGAATGGGGCATCAAAATGAAAGACGGAGAAAAGAAGGATGACGAGAAGAAAGATGAAAAGAAAGAGGATTACGCTTTGCTCCGCAAATACGAGAACCGCGAGCGCGATTATCTTCCCAATTTCAATCCCGGTTCCATCTTCAAAGTGGAAATGGATAATTCACACCCGCTCGCCTTTGGGTACGACTCCACTTATTTTACCCTCAAACAGGATGATAATATTTATGATTTCTTTAAGGAAGGCATGGGCTGGAATGTTGGCGTTATAAAAAAGAGTGCGCAGGTATCCGGCTTCGTTGGCTTCAAACTCAGGGACAGGCTGAAAGACGGCTTATTGTTCGGTGTACAGGACCAGGGTGGCGGCGCAGTGATCTACCTGGCGGATAACCCCGTTTTCCGCAGTTTTTGGGAGAATGGAAAGCTCCTGCTTGCCAATGCTGTATTTATGGTAGGGCAATAAGCTCATCGCCTTTATCTTTGGCCCCGGAATTTGCTTCCTAAAAAATCATTTACTGAATGAGAGAATGTAGACCCCTCCAGCTGCTCCTTTGCTTGATTTTTTGTTCGCAGGCATTCAATGCCGCTGCTCAAACACCTGCTTCTTACTCTGCTGCCGACCTTCAGCAGCAATTCAAAAAACTGAATGTGCTGGGCTCCGTATTGTATATTGCTGCCCACCCGGATGATGAGAATACAAGATTGCTGGCATATCTCGCCAGGGAAAGATTGTACCGTACCGGTTACCTTAGCCTCACTCGCGGCGATGGCGGACAAAACCTCATCGGCGATGAGCAGGGCATCGAGCTCGGCCTGATCCGCACACAGGAACTGCTGGCCGCCAGAAGAGTGGATGGCGCAGAGCAGTTTTTCAGCCGCGCTTACGATTTCGGTTTCAGCAAAAGCACCGAAGAAGCCCTCAGCATGTGGAATAAAGAAAAAGTACTGGCCGATGCCGTTTGGGTGATCCGCAAATTCCAGCCAGATGTGATCATCACCCGATTCCCGCCGGATAGCAGGGCTGGTCATGGCCATCACTCCGCATCAGCTGTGATTGCACAGGAAGCTTTCAAAGCTGCCGCCGATCCAAAAAGATTCCCTGAACAGTTTACATTCGGCGTAAAGCCCTGGCAGGCCAAACGCATATTCTGGAATACCTTCAATTTCGGAGGCAACAATACTACCAGTAATGATCAACTGAAACTGGATGTAGGGGGATACAATCCTGCCCTGGGCAAAAGCTATGGAGAGATCTCCGCTCAAAGCCGCAGCCAGCACAAGAGCCAGGGATTTGGCGTGCCGGCTGCAAGAGGCGCCAGCACAGAATTCTTCTCCTTCACGGCAGGAGATCCTGCAAAGGAGGATCTCATGGATGGAGTGAGCACCAACTGGAACAGGCTCCTGGTAAATGCCAGTGAAAAAGACAAGAGCCTGATCTCATCCATCAATGATTTCTTCAACGAAGCTGCACAAGGGGCCTGGCCCGTAGAGCATCCGGAAAAAATGATCAAACCATTGTCTGGTTTGTACCAGCAAATTTCAGGACTTACAGACAGCTACTGGAAAACACAAAAGCTGCAGGAAGTGCAGGACCTGATGGCGCGTTGCGCCGGGCTCTGGCTGGAAGCAACTGCCAATACAGAGTTTGCAGTACAGGGGGATAGCATCAGGCTCAATTTGGTTGCCAACAACAGGCTGGGTGAAAAGATCACGCTCAACAGTATAAAAGTGGATATGCTGGATGAAGCCGTGAACAAGGAACTGGCGCCCAATCAGAACTTCACTTTCAACAGACCGCTCTATGTTTTCGCCAATAAACCCGTATCACAACCTTACTGGCTGGAAAAGAAAATGACCACCGGCTCTTTTGTAGTGAACGATCAGAACCTGATCGGCAGACCGGAAAGCCTGCCTGCCTACACCGTCACCTTCAATGTGACCATCGAAGGACTGAACTTAGCTTATGCAAGACCGGTGCAATACAAATTCACCGATCCCGTGAAAGGCGAGCTCTATCGTCCGCTTATCATCGTACCACCGGCCACCGTTACCACGGGTCCGGATATCATCGTATTCAGACAACAGCAGAAACAAAATGCGGAGCTTACCGTAAAAGTAACCGCCAATAAGGATTTCAGTAACTACAAAGCCACCATCACCAACCGGATCAAGAACATCAGCGAATCCCAAAAAGATTCCGCCTTCAATATTGGCAAGGGGCTCAGCAAAAATTATGGCTTCACTATCGGTAATGCCCATATGAAAGATATCGTGCAGGATAATGCACAGGTATTTGTTGATCTTAAAAATGGAAAAGCGGAACAGCCCGCCTGGCTGCACCTGGTAAGCATCAACTATGATCATATTCCCCCAATCCATTATTATTACCAGGACAATGCGAAGATCCTCAACCTCGATCTCAAAACCGCCGGTAAGAAGATAGGGTATATCGATGGCGCAGGTGATAAAGTAGCTTACGCACTGGAACAAATGGGTTACGAGGTAAGCATCCTGAAAGAAAAAGACATCTTCCCCGCCAATCTTACGCAGTTCGATGCCATCATCACCGGTGTACGCGCTTACAATGTGCACAGCTTCCTCAAAACAAAATATGATGTACTGATGGAGTATGTGAAAAACGGCGGCAACCTCATCGTACAGTACAATACCAATAACAATATCAGTTCAGTGAAAGGTGGCATAGGGCCTTATCCTTTTGCCATTACACGCGGACGTGTAACCGATGAAACGGCGAAAGTGAATTTCCTGCTGCCCAATCATCCTGTATTGAATTATCCCAATAAGATCACTGATAAGGATTTTGAAGGATGGGTCCAGGAGCGTGGCATTTATTTCGCGGACCAGATCGATCCTGCTTTCCAAAGCCCGCTCTCGATGGCTGATCCCAATGAGGCAGACCAGAAAGGAAGCCTGATCATTGCGGACCACGGTAAAGGGAAATTCGTGTATACGGGACTGGTATTCTTCCGGGAATTACCCGCAGGTGTGCCCGGCGCTTACCGCCTGTTGGCCAATATCATCGCATTGAATAAATCGAACCATAAAAAATGAGTACTTCCGCATCGGGAACTGATAAGACAAGGATCTACTTCATCATCGCCATGATCATCGGATTGATCATCGGCAAGCTGATCAAAAAAGTGGGAGTGGGATTGATGATCGGGATCGTGCTCGGTTTGATATTCATGATGGCTTTTTCAAGAAAACGATAATCATACAAACAGATGCAAATACAACAAGATGATCAGGCTAAAGAGATTGTGCCTTTATTCCGTAAATGGAGTTACTGGTACCTGCTGGTGATAGGGTTCCTGGGCCTTCTGATCCTGTTGTTCTATTTCTTTACCAAACATTTCGCATGAATTTTTCGGGGCTCGACTGGACGGTGTTGGTAACAACACTGGTCTGCATTATCCTTTATGGCGTTTACAAAGGCCGCAGCTCAAAGAAAAACCTGGAAGGGTATTTCCTGAGCGACCGGCAGATGCCCTGGTGGGTAGTGCTGCTGAGCATCATGGGCACCCAGGCCAGCGCCGTTACTTTTCTTACAGCACCCGGACAGGCTTATTCAGACGGGATGCGATTTGTACAATATTATTTCGGTCTGCCCATCGCCATGGTGATTGTGGCTGTCGCCTTTGTACCTGTATTCAGGAGATTGAAAATATTTACCGCCTACGAATTCCTGGAGCAACGTTTCGATATCAAAACAAGACTGCTGACAAGCTTTCTCTTCATGTTATCCCGCGGGCTTTCAACAGGCATCAGTATCCTGGCGCCTTCACTGGTGTTGCATAGCATGCTGGGCTGGGATATCACCATCACCAACCTCGTGATGGGCGGCGTACTGATGATCTATACGGCCAGCGGCGGCGCCAAAGCCGTCGGTTATACCCAGCAGTTACAGTTCGTGATCATTTACATCGCCATGTTCCTTGCCGCCTGGTGGGCCATCAAAATGCTGCCCGAAGGTGTTGGCCTCACCGATGCCCTGCATATCGGCGGCAAATCCGGCAAACTGAATGTGATCACCACAGGCGTTACGGAAGAAGGGAACTTCGACTGGAAAGACCGTTTCAACATCTGGAGCGGTATCATTGGCGGTCTGTTCCTCGCATTGAGTTATTTCGGAACAGACCAGAGCCAGGTAGGGCGTTATCTTACCGCGCGTACAGAAGGAGAGAGTAAACTCGGTCTGCTGATGAATGGTTTGGTGAAAGTGCCCCTGCAATTCTTCATCCTGCTGATTGGTGTATTGGTTTTCTCTTTTTATCAATTCTATAAAGCGCCTGCGTTTTTTAACCTGTCGCTGGAAGAAAAAGTAAAGCAAACCGAATATGCAGCTGAATACAACAGCGCCGTGGCAAAGTATGATGTGTTGCAGGAAGAAAAGAAACAGACCACCATCGAGCTTACCAAAGCATTGCGTAACGATGATGAGCAAAGGATCGATGCGCTGCGCGATAAAATACAAGTGCAGGACAAAGCTACGCATCAGTTCCGCAAAGAAATTGAAGGACTGGTGAAGAAAGCCGTACCCGGCGCAGACAGCAACGATACCAATTATGTATTCGTCCGCTTTGTGGGCGACTTCTTCCCGGATGGACTGGTAGGACTGATCATCGCTATCATTTTCCTGGCAGCCTGGGGCAGTGTGGCGGCGGCCTTGAATTCACTGGCCTCCTGTACCATGGTGGATTTTCACAAACGTTTATCCAAAAAAGAACTCAGTCCTGAAAAGGAATATAAATGGAGCCGTTACTATACTTTGCTCTGGGGCATTTTCTGCATTATCGTGGCGCAGTTTGCGTACAATCTGGGTAATAGTTTGATTGAAGCGGTGAATATCCTGGGTTCCTGGTTCTATGGGGCTATCCTGGGTATTTTCCTGGTGGCATTTTACCTCAAACATGTGAAAGGCCATGCCGTGTTCATTGCGGCCTTGTTAACGGAAGTGATTGTGATCAGCATTTACAATATGGACATGTTCTCCTGGCTCTGGCTGAATGTGATCGGCGCAGGGTTGGTGGTGGTGCTAAGCCTGATATTGCAGGCAATGATACCGGTATTCAAAAGGAGAAAAGTAGCAGGATAGTAGAGAGATAGTAGTGAAAACATGGGTTTTTAAACGGGGAGAGTACTGAGATAGTACTGAGACGGTACTGAGATGGTAGGGGCTGACTAAAAAGGTCAGAGAGCTGGCAGTCGCTCGCCTCCCGGCGAGTGACTTGTATTTGTTCGCCTTCGGCGAACACCGCGTCGCCAGAGGCGACTGAATAAACCTCACTCGCCGGAGGCGAGCGAGTGGGGCTCCCCAAAAATCAAAGAGGCCGGCCTACAGGCCAGCCTCTGATCATTTTCTTGCATCAGTTCAGACTGAAACTTATTTCAAAGTCTTCAACAGTTTCTCGTTCAAAGCAACATAGTCAGGGTTCTTTGCTTCCTGAGCCAGTTTCAGTGATTCGTTGGCAGAAGCGATGGCTTCCTGTTTCATTCCCAGTTTAGCTTCAGCATTGGCTCTCTGATGCCATACCCAGAAGAATTTTGGGTTGAGCTCAGTAGCTTTCTTCAGCCACTCATGTGCTTGTTTCAGATCTTTTCCAGTTTCCATGTAGTACATGGCTGCATTGAAGTAGGGTGGTTTCTCGGACTTCATGGCAGTTTCGATCTGCGCCATTACTTTTCCATCGATATCTGTTTTGATGGGAAGGGCAACAGCAGTTTGTTCCCAGATCAACCAGAGATTGCACTCTGTGCCTTTCATGTCGTCGAATTGCATGAAGAAGGTCTCGATCTTCTCTTTCATGGCATGAGGTTTCACTTTCACGCGCACTACGTCCTGGTCTTCCTTGTAAGCAGAAGGAGAAGTCACATCCAGTTGTTTGGTGAGGATGAGTGTCCACTCGCTTTTGCCGGGAATGCTCAGCAGACCATATTTACCGGCAGGAATATTCTTTCCGCCGATGATCACATCGTCGCTGAAATTGAGGGTAGTTGCTGAATTTGCACCGGTACGCCATACTTTGTCGAAAGGAACCAGATCTCCGAAGATCTTGCGGCCTTTTGCGCTGGGGCGGGAGTATGACAGTTCAATGTTACCCAGACCGAAATCCTGTTTAATGGTTTGAGCAGGAGATGGGGCGGGAACTTTCAAGCCCTGGGCCTGGATGGCACCACAAAACAATGTGATACTGCAGGCGATGGCAATTGCTGTTTTGATCATTGCAAACAAGTTTAATGCCGCAAAGATAGCCGGTTCAGCAGGAATCCGGAAATAGCCGGAGCATTTTGAAGGACTTAAATATGCCCTTCATCCTAAAAATGTACGATTACGGTAGCGGTTGATTTGCGGCCGCGTTTGATCTTCCAGGCAGGGCCTTCCCTGATGAGACGGATTGCCTCTGCATTTGCTTCGGTTGTAGAGCCGCTGGTGACGGTAAAATCGGATAATTCGCCCTTGCGGTTCACCACAAAGGAAACCACCACATCTTTCACAGCTCTCGCAGAATCCCTGCCCAGCCGGTTGTTCTCACGGAGATAATTCTCGAAGCTGACCCATCCATTGACGGGCTCTGCATTCTGCAGCAGGATATCTGTTTCTTTTATTTTCTTATTGCTGCTGGTCTTGCTCCTGTATTTTCCGTAACCTGTTACTATCACTTCGTTCAATAACTGCTCTACTGGCTCCAATTGCAGGTTATTGGTGGCTAAAGGTGACTGGCTCAGCTTGAACTGTTGAGAGTTGAACCCTGCGGCGGCAACGGATACATTCAGCGATGTTGTATCAATGTTGCGTACAGGAATATTGAAATAGCCTTCCCTGTCCGTGAAATAGGTCATATTCATGGATGGATTCTGGAAGGTATTCACGTTGGCATTGGCAATGGGCCTTTGTGCATTATCGGTTACACGTCCCCGTATAACATTATTGAGGCGCTTGTTCTCAGCTGCATTGGTTTGTGCAATCAATCCCGGCGTATAACCCTGCAATGCGCCTACGATCTCTGTTTTCACTGGTCTGCCTACGGTATCGGAGAAATTGAATTGCTGCGGATTGTTTTCAGATTTAAGTACGATATCTTTCTTCCCGAAACCATCAGGCACAACTGTGGCAGGAACATTCGTATCCAGCGGGACCTGTTTCGCATTTGCCCTGGGCTGGATGGCTAATGCATTGTATTGCGCTCTTCTACTGGCTTCGCTTTCGGCAATGTTTTGCCTTCTTTGAAAGTCCAGGGCCTCATTGCGGGCCCGGTCAGCCTGAGCTCTTGCATCCGCTGCTGATGGTTTTGTTTTTTCTGCAACTGATTTGTCGTTGGTGCTGAAAGTGGAAGGTAAGCCTTCGTTATCATTATCAGTCAGGGTTAAGGTTGCTGGCGCGGGTAAAGTATCGGCAGGCGGAACAATAGCGGGTTGCATTTTTTCCTGGTGCTGTACAGCAGCTATTTCTTTACTTGTCACTGCTCCGCTATCAGGACTTATATAACTATTCCAGAGGAAAACTCCTGCTGCTATCACAACAACCGCGGCGGCCGTTATTTTCCACCAGGCCATACGTCTCACCTTACCGGAAGCGGGCCGGACCTTTTCAGCAATGGCGGTCCTCAGCTCCTGGAGGTCCTGGTTTACCGGCGCTTCGCCATGCGATTGCATGGCCTGTTCCATTCCTTCGATGGCATCTGCCAGGAAGGGATCGTCCAGCGCTGCTTTTTCCATGGCATGCATTTCGGATGCAGACATGTTGCCGCTCAGATATCTTTGGATATCCGCTGCTGTGTAATGGTTGATATGTTGTGATTGATCATTCATGGTGGTGAATGCTCAGTTAAATTTCTTTTGTTTCGATAGCTGCCTGTTTTTCCATACAGATCTTCAGGTTCCTCCTTCCGTTCTGGATATAACTTCTTACCTTATTCCATTCGATACCAGTTTCAGACGCTATTTCTTTATAACATTTGTTCTGTAAATAGAATAATTCCACTGTTGTTTTCTGCTCATCGGGCAAAGTTTGCAAACAATGTTCCATTCTCGTCAGGTTCTCTTCCTTCTGCATCATGCCATTCAGATGCGTTTCTGTTTCCGATTGCATAATCTCGGCATTGAATTCGGTGGTGCGGAAATTGCGCGGAGAGCGGAGTTGCATAAGGCAGTGGTTCTTAGCCAGGGTATGCAGCCAACTTTTAACATTTTCTACCTGGTGCTGCCTCAGTTTTTTGGTGAGTTCCTCAAAGAGTTGCATCACGGCATCTTTGGCGCTTTCGGGGTCTTTGAGATATTTCAGGCATACACCATACAACAGGTCCATATACCGCTGGAACAGAGCGCCCAACACTTGCATGTCGCCCGTTTCACGATAACTGTCGGCCAGGTCCTTGTCTGTCCGTTCAGGGTGTTGTATATTTTTGAGGAAGCTCACGAAGGTTAAAATTAGCAAAAGATCGGTTAAGCAAAGAATTTCGGGTAGTGCCGGCTGACTAAAAAGGGCGGAGAGCCGGCAGTCGCTCGCCTCCGGCGAGTGACTTGTATTTGTTCGCCTCCGGCGAACACCGCGTCGCCGGAGGCGACTAAACAAAAGTCACTCGCCAGAGGCGAGCGACTGCCAGCTCTCCGAAACCTATAATGTTCCGCCCTCCGGCCAGTTGCTCCAGTGTGTATTGGGTGTTTGAGTGGGTTTGAATATTTTTTTGTCGCCGGTTTCCAGCGCATCGGCCAGCATGATGAAGGTCTCGTTCTTTCCGGGCTTCTCTTCATTGGCGAGATCGGGATGGTGCCAGTCGTCCAGCCGGATGAAAAGTGGCAGCCCTGCAGGAATGCGTTGTTTGATATCTTCTTCGGTGGCGAGGAACTGGTTCCGGTGCCCGGGGAGGAGCCCCCGCATCATTTCCCAGATCATGATCTTTCCGGGATCTTCCAGGTGGATGCCTTTGGCCTCATAAAATGCCGGATCATGGGAAAGCGTAACGCTGTTCCCGCGGACCAGGATGGTATTGATGGAAGGATCGAGATAGCTTTCCGTTTCCCGGTCGAAGGTATTGCCCTCGGGGCTGTCGGCAGTCAGGCTCAGGAAATTGGCATTGTCCAGCCCTGGCTTATGTTTCAGGTCGTTGCCGAAAATATAAAGACAGTTCTCGATACCATTGTGGCCACCGCCCCGGTAGTTGAAGCCGACCACTTCAATGACGATCCTCCAGTGGCTATCATTACGATATGCAGAGAGCCTGGCCGTAACCGGATAGAGATAGCCATTGTCGAGCATCGGAAAAGAGAACTGTCTGGCGGCACTGTCCAGTTGTTCCAGGATCTCTTTAGCTGTAAATGCTTCTTTGTGCTTTTTAGGCGCCATAACCGGGAGATTTCTTACACAATGTAACGATAAGCGATTGTTCTCCCGCGTTATGTTTCGGATTTTATTGTTCTTTTATAGACCCAGTAAACTACTACAGGAAACACGAATAGCTTGAAAATAGTATCGGTAACCAGCCCGCCGATCACCACGCGGGCCAGTGGCCTGGCGGTTTCCGACCCAATGCCGGTGCTGATGGCTGCAGGTAGAAGGCCGATTGCTGCCATCAGTGCCGTCATCAAAACCGGTCTGATCCTGGATTCCACACCGTTCCTGATAGCCAGCACCAATCCCTGATCCGTAGCCACTTTCATGCTCCGCATATTGTTTTTGAAAGTGCTCAGCAGGATCACCCCGTTCTGGATACAGATGCCGAAAAGGGCAATGAAACCGATGCCGGCCGAAATACTGAAATTGATATCCGTCACCAGCATGGAGAAGATGCCGCCCACAATGGCAAACAACACTGTATGCAGCACCAGTACTGAATCCCTGATATTCCCGAACAAAATGAAAAGGATGAAAAAGATGATCAGCAAACTGATGGGCACCACGGTGGTGAGCCTTTGCGTGGCGCGTTGCTGGTTCTCGAAATCGCCTGACCATTGCAGCGAATAACCATCGGGGATAGTAATTCCCTCCGCCACTTTCTGTTGCGCTTCCGCGATGGTGCTTCCCATATCGCGGCCACGGACGGAGAATTTGATGGCGCCATAACGGGTATGGTCATCCCTGTAAATGATGCTGGGACCGGTGATGCGTTTGATGTCCGCGATCTCCTTGATGGGGATCCTTGCGCCGCGGATCGAAGGCACCAGCAGGTTACCGATCTCCTGCTCGTGCTGGCGGAAATCTTCGGGGTAACGGATGCGGAGATCGAAGATCTTTTCTCCCTCATAGATGCTGGTGGCGGCCTTACCGCCAATGGCCATCTCGATCACGGCATTGGCATTGTCTGTGGTGATGCCATAGAGCGCCATCTTCTGCTGGTTGAGATTGATCTGCAATTCAGGCTGGCCAAGGTTCCGGAGGATCGCCAGGTCTTCAATGCCATTCACCGTTTTCAGCAAATTGAAAATCGAATCCTCTGTTTGTTCGATCACCCCATAATCATTGCCATACATTTTCACTACCAGCGATCCTTTCACTCCGGAAACGGCTTCCTCCACATTGTCCATGATGGGCTGGGAGAAGTTGAGACTGATACCGGGGATCACTTCCAGTTTTTCATTCATCGCATGTATGAGTTGCCCGCGGTTCAGTTTCGATTTCCATTCTTTCTCAGGATAAATATCGATATGGCATTCCACGTTGTAGAAACCGGTGGCGTCAGTACCATCGTTCGGCCGGCCGGTCTGGGACATCACCTGTTTTACTTCCGGGAAGCCGAGGAAGATCTTGCGCATTTCATTTGCCACGCGAACGGACTGGTCAAGTGATGCAGAGAGCGGGCCCGTGGCGCGCACATAAATGGAGCCTTCATTCAGCTGTGGCAGGAATTCCGTGCCCACAAAACGGAAACTGAAAAAGCCGCCGGTCAGTACAATGATGGCGATGGAAAAGCTCATCATCTTTTTACCAAAAGAAAGCCGGAACAAACGCATCACATTCCGCTGCACCCAGTTGAGGAAGAAATTGTTTTTCTCTTTTACATTTTTCCTGAGTAGAACACTGGACAAAACGGGCACCAGTGTAAAAGTGAGGATCAGGGCGCCGAGCAATGCAAAGCCCAGTGTCCAGGCGAGGGGAGAGAACATCTTGCCTTCCACTTTCTCGAAAGTGAAAATGGGCAATAAACCTGCAATGATGATGAGCTTGGCAAAGAAGATGCTCTTGCCGCTTTCCATACAGGCTTTTTGGATCAGGCCGAGTTTGCTTTGTGCATTGAAGCGTTGCATGCCCACTGCATGTGCGCGTTTATCCAGCATCACGAAGATCCCTTCAACTATCACCACGGCGCCATCGATGATGATCCCGAAATCAACTGCTCCCATGCTCAGGAGGTTGGCCGACATCCCCTTCAGTTTCAGACACACGAAAGCAAAGAGCAGTGATAACGGGATAACTACAGAAACGATCAACGTGGTGCGCCAGTCGGCCATAAAAATGAACACCACTACAGTTACCAGGATGATGCCTTCCATCATGTTGTGCAGCACAGTGCCGGTGGCAAAGTCCACCAGGTTCTGCCTGTTGTAGAAGGGTTTGATCTGTACATCAGCCGGCAATACCTTGTTATTGAGATGTTCTATTTTTTCCTGCAGGGCGGCAATCACTTCTGTAGCGTTTTCGCCTTTTCGCATCACAACAATTCCCTGCACCACATCGGGGTCTCGGTTACGGCCCACCTGTCCGAGCCTCGGCAGCGCAGCAATGCTCACATCGGCAATATGGCTCACCAGTACAGGTGTACCGTTGATATTGTCCACAATGATATTCCTGATCTCGTCCACATCGTTGAGGATGCCGATACCGCGCACCACGTAAGCCTGACCGTTTTCCACGATGATATCCCCGCCCACATTGATATTGCTCCTGCTCACGGCTTCATACAGCTCCAGCGGCGTGATGCCGTATTGCGCAGCCTTGCCGGGGTCCACGGTGATCTCGTATGTTTTCACTTCGCCACCGAAACTAACGATATCGGCTACCCCGGGAACGGCCAGGATATTCTTCTCGATGGTCCAGTCCTGGATGGTTTTCAGGTCTCGGACGGAACGAGTATTGCTTTCGAGGGTGTAGCGGTAGATCTCCCCGGTAGGGCCATAGGGCGGCTGTATATCGGGTTCGATACCTTCCGGTAGTTTCGCTTTCCCGATGTTGTTGTTCACCTGTACGCGCGCGAAAGCATCGTCCACCTTATCCTCGAAGATGATCTTCACTACAGATAGTCCGAACAGGGAAGAAGACCTGATGGCGGTTTTCTTCTGCGCGGTATTCATGGAGATCTCGATGGGCCTCGTCACAAATCTTTCCACTTCCTCGGCACTGCGGCCGGGCCATTGGGTGATGATGGTAACGCTGGTATTGGTCACATCCGGAAAAGCTTCAATACCGATGCTCCTGAAGCTGAGGTAGCCTGCAATGGCCAGCAGTCCTGTGGCGAAGAAGATGAAGAATTTATTCCTGAGAGAGAAACTGACAACTCTCCTGATCAATTTATTCATGGAACGGCATTAAGGGTTATTGTTTGAGCGCTTCGTAGAAATAGAGCTGTCGCGAAGAGATCACCACATCGTTTTCCTGGAGCCCTTCGCTGATATAAGCGCGGCCGCCCATCTTTTCAGCCACTTCCACCGGCTGGATGCGGGCGGTATTGCCTTCGATGACCACCACGTAGTAACGGTTATTGTCGAAAATGAGCGAACGAACGGGGATGCTTACACGACTATGCTGCTGCACCACTTTCACTTTGGCGGACACGAACATTTCGGGTTTGAGCAACAGGTCCGGGTTATGGATATTGATACGGGCGCGCATGGTCTTTGTTTCAGGGTCCAGTACCTGGTAGATCTTCTCGATATCCCCCCTGAACACTTTACCGGGATAGGAGAGGGAGCTGAGGTGGACGCTATCACCCTGATGTATATACGAAATATCGGATTCGAAGATGTTCACCATCGCCCACACATTGCTGATATCCGCGATCACGAATACGGGATCACTGTTGTCCGGCCTGAGATGCGAGTGTTCGGTAACCCTTTTTTCTATCACGAAACCATTGATCGGCGTGGTGATCCGGTAGCCAGCTTCGCGGTCACCGCCATTGATCTGCAACACCTGTTCTGCCTTGTGCACTTCGCTGCTGGCGCGTTTGAATTCACTTTTCGCTTCTTCCACATCTTTTTCAGAAGCAAGGCCGGAACTGAAAAGGTCCTGTTTCAGGGAAAGGTCCCTTCTTGCATTGGCGAGCGAAGCTTCGGCGGAAGCCAGCTCGTTACTGAAGCCTGCCATTTCGCTGCTGACCAGCTCTGCCAGTGTTTGTCCGGCTTTCACATACCAGCCGGAATGCACATTCACCTTGCGAACAATGCCACTCACCATGGGGTAGATCCTGATCTGGCTGTCTTCATCGGGAACAATTTTTCCGCTCACGAGTATTTCATCTTTTACTGCATTGGTGCTGGCTGTGTCCGTAAGCACTTTGCCGAGCAGTTGTTCCATTTCTTTGGCGGGATCGTTGGCGGGCGCTGGTGCTGGCCCTTGTTTGCAGGCCACCATCACAACGGTGATCAGGCAAATGCCGGTTATGAATTGTTTATTGAGCATGGAAAAGTTTTAAAGATGAATGAGCTGAGTGCCACTGACGAAATTGATCTGTTCCAGCGCGCGGTAGCGGTTGTAACGGATCTGGTGTAAAGAGATGATGGTCTCCTTGTAGGAATCATAGAAGTCGATGAACTCGAGCAGGCTGATATTCCTTCTTACGAAATTCTTCTGTACTTCTTCGATGAGATGATGGAACTGGTCATCAAATTCCTGGTCGATGCCTTCATAGAGGGTTTCTGCATTGAGGGCATCGGTATAGCGTTGCATCACTTCATGGGCGAGCTGGTCTTCGGTCTCCTGCAATTGAGTTTTGCTTTGCAGGATGCGGCTTTCAGCCTGCCTGATATTTCCCTGGTTGCGATTGAAGAGGGGAAGGGGCATGACTATTTTTACGCCGGTATAGTCGCGGACATAACTGCCCTGCCTGTCGTAGGTGATGCCAACGGTGAGATCAGGCACAGCCAGCGCCTTCTGCAATTTCCTGTTAAGTTCCTGGCTGTTCACATGCTCCTTCGCGGCCAGCAGGTCCTGCCGGTGGGTGCGGGCGGTATCCAATAATTGTTGCACAGTTATGGATTGCAAAGGATGGAAGGAGAAAGATGGTTCCGTCCACACGGGTGTAACGGGTATTGCAGGATCGATGCGAGTGAGCATTTTCAGTTCAGTGCTGATGGCATTCACTTCCTGCTGCAATTCTTTTTTGGTTGCTTTCAAAGTGTAGAGCAGGCTTTGGATGCGGAGTAATTCTTTCTGTGCAATATTCCCTTTGGCGAGTTGTTCTTTGAATCCTGCTACGATGCGGTTGAGAGAAGCGATCTGCGCATCGTACAATCCCAGTGATCTTTGAAGAAAGCTGAGATGATAGAAATTGTCGCGCAATGTGAAGGTGAGGGTGCGCACGAGATCATAGAATTCATGTTCGCTGAGCTTCACCTGGCTTTGCGCCAGTTGTACGGCTTTGTTGCGTTTGCCCGCGAGGATGATCACCTGGGACAGTTCGGCAGTATTCTGGCCGTGGTATCCGGGGGCCAGCCATCTTTTGTTTCCGGGATCATAGAGAACGTTCTCGAAGCTGAGTTCGGGGTTGTTGTAGAGGCGGGAGGTGATCACCTCTGTTTGGGCAATATCGATATTGTATTTTGCTGCCAGCAGGCTGAGGTTGCTGTTGATAAACCTTTGTTCAGCTTCCTTCAGCGTGAGGTGCAGGGTATCCGGCAGTTGAGCCTGCGCGTTAGTAATGCAGCTTATCAGAATTGTTAGTAGATAGAATTGTTTCTTCATTTGCATGGTGATTGACAGAAGGGCGGAGAGTGCCCAGTCGCTCGCCTCTGGCGAGTGACTTCTAATTGTTCGCCTCCGGCGAACACCGCGTCGCCGGAGGCGACTAAATACAAGTCACTCGCCAGAGGCGAGCGACTGCCCGCTCTCCGGAATGCAAAATTTGAAAACGATCATTAGACCGTTCTTACACGATTATTAGAGGAAGATTAGAACTCGGGATTTATTGGTAAATTAATGTGAAAGCAGGCGCCTTTACCTTCATTGTTGGCAGCTGTAACAACGCCCTTGTGTATTTGGATGATCTTTTCTGTAATGCTGAGGCCCACGCCGCTGCCGGGGAAGGTCCTGGCATTATTGCCCCTGAAGAATGGCTGGAATACTGTGTCTTTTTCTGCCGGATCGATACCGATGCCTTCATCTGCAATGCTGATCAGCACTGAGTCGCCGGTATGTGAGATCATGATGGTAACGGGCTTGTTGCCTGAAAATTTGAAAGCATTCCTGATCACATTGTTGATGGCGGTTTCCAGCAGTATGCGATTGCCATCTACCCAAACAGTTTCCGTAAGGGAGCTGGAAAAACAGAACTGGTATTGGTTGCCCTGATCTTTCCAGTAATCCATGATATCCTGCAAAAGATTCTGAACGTCTACCGGTTCAAAATGCTGGAGTGGTCTGGCGGCATCGTAATTGCTCAGTTCGAAAAGGCGGTTGATGATCACAGTGAGCTTTTCAGATTCGGCCAGCACAGAACGCATGGTGCTGATATATTCTTCCTGGCTGCGAGGCTTGTTCAACATCACTTCCAACTCACCGATGATGGTAGTGAGGGGAGTTCTCAATTCATGGGAAGCATTGCTTACAAAGGAACGCTGCATGTCGAAAGCATGCTCCAGGTGACTGAGTAACTCGTTGAAATTATTGGCCAGCTCATTGATCTCATCTTTGTTTTCTGGTACGATCACGCGTTTATTCAGAGTGCCTGTTCTGATCTGCCTGATGGTATTGTTCACATGCACGATGGGCTTGAGGGCCTTTCCTGCAAAGCGTTTGCTGAGGATGAAGAGAATGATCAGCCCGATCACATAAGTAATGCAGAGCATCATCAGCAGGTTGTTGAGGTGCTGCCTGCCGGTGAAATTTTCCGCCGTGACGATGATCACGAAATCACCCTGGTTGTCTTTGTACGCTATGCCTGCCGCGGGATTGTTGTTGATCAGGAAGAAGAGTTCGTTGTTATTGCTTTTCCTGATCCTGTTCACGATATCCGGTGTGATGGTGGCGGTGGAGTCGTTGATGAAGGATTGGGTATTCTCTTCATTGTAGATAAAGGAGCGTTCGCCGGTGAGGCTGCGTAAATATTTCTGCTGGATCTCCAGGAAACTCTTTTTAGTGAGTTCATCTTTTTCCAGGAATACCTGGGCGGTGATCAGGGCCCTGTCGCGCAGGCGATGAAAGAACACCTGTTTCACATAATCTGCAAAAAGTCCGTAAATGAGCACCATCACCAGCAGCATGATGCCGGCTGTGAGCAGGGTGAATTCCAGTGATAGCCTGTTGCGGATCTTCATGAGCATTTATGATTTTAGTACATAACCCATGCCGGTAAGGGTATGAATGAGCTTTTGCCCGTTGAAGGGTTTCTCGATCTTGTTGCGGAGATAGTTGACGTACACATCCACCACATTGGCATTGGATTGCCTGTCGATCCCCCAGACAGCATCGGAGATGAAGGCGCGGCTCAATACTTTGTTGGGATGTTTCATGAAAAGCTCCAGTAGTTTGTATTCGCGGGCAGTGAGTATGATCTGTACGCCGTTCCGGGAGGCTGTTTTGCCGGCGGTATTCAACAGGAGATCGCTGAACTGAAGGGTTTCGTCCCCGATATTATCCTGGTGATGCCTGCGGTGCAAAGCCTGAATGCGCGCCAGCAGTTCACGGAAATGAAAGGGCTTGGTGAGATAATCATCAGCACCATGATCGAGCCCTGTAACGATATCATCGGTGGTTTGCAGTGCAGAGAGCATGAGGATGGGCGTCCAGACCTGCGCCTGCCGGAGTTTGCGGCAGATTTCCCTGCCGTTCATTCCGGGCAGGAGGATATCCAGGATGATGAGATCGTAATCCTTTTCCATAGCGGCTTTGAGGCCGGCTTCTCCATCGGATTCCATTTCAACGGTGAATTGCTGCTCTTCCAATCCTTTTTTGATGAAGGAAGCTACTTTCTGTTCGTCTTCGATGATGAGAATGGTCATTGGCGGATAGTTTAGTAGGGTGTGGCAGTCGCTCGCCTCCGGCGAGTGACTTGTATTTGTTCGCCTCCGGCGAACACCGCGTCGCCGGAGGCGACTAAACAAAAGTCACTCGCCGGAGGCGAGCGACTGCCACACCCTGCGTAAGCTGGCAAAGATTAAGAATTTTGCAGAGAGAAGCTGTAAGAGTAAGTTAAAACCTCCTCCTGAAAGCAGGGTGGTAGCTCACCATTGTTGATTTCAGGAAATTATTATCGAGGTGTGTGTAGATCTCGGTAGTAGTAATGCTGGCATGACCCAACATCTGTTGCACGGCGCGGAGATTGGCGCCGCCTTCCACCAGGTGAGTGGCGAAGGAATGACGGAAAGTATGTGGAGAGATATTCTTGGTGATGCCGGCCAGGGAAGCCAACTCTTTCAATATAAGGAACACCATTACGCGGCTGAGCGGCTTGCCTCTTCTGTTGAGGAAAAGAAAATCTTCGGAGCCTTTGGCGGCAGTTTGCTGGTTGCGGTAGTTCTGCTGGTAGATCCGGATCTGTTCGATGGCTGAAGCGCCGATCGGGATCAGTCTTTCTTTATTGCCCTTGCCCACTACACTGATGAAATCTTTGTCCAGCGAAAGCTTCGAGATCTTCAGGTTGATCACTTCGCTGACGCGCAGACCGCAGCTGTACATGGTTTCCAGGATGGCTTTGTTGCGATGACCTTCGGGCTTGCTGAGATCGATCTGTTCAATGATGGCTTCTATCTCTTCATAGGCCAGCACTTCAGGCAATGCTTTCTTGAGGCGTGGCGCTTCCAGCAGGATGGAGGGGTCATGTTGAGTGATCTCTTCAATCACACAATACCTGAAGAACTGGCGGATGCCGGCTACAATGCGGGCCTGGGAAGTGGTGGTCATGCCCAGTTCGGCTATCCATACCAGGAAGCTTTGAAGATCTTTGAGCGTGATATCGGATGGCTTGATGTTTTCTTCTCTGGTGGAGAGGTACTGTGTGAGCTTGTCCACATCACTGAGGTAGGCTTCCACGGAGTTGCCGGATAGAGACTTCTCTGTGGTGATATATCGTTGGAATCCTTTTTTGCTGTCAAGCCACATATCTATTATATTCGCCCTTCAAATGTACACAACAGATGTCACCATTCAATCTAAAGTCGTTCAAGAAAAAGATGCTGCAGAACAAACCGGTCCTCAGGAGGTTTCTCACCCGCCAGGAGAATAACCAGCCCAGGGGGCTCGACAAAGTGATGCACCAGGAAAATGTGGAAGTGTGGAAAGACATGGATTGCCTGGCCTGCGCCAACTGTTGCAAAACCATGAGCCCTACCTTCACCAATGAAGATATCAGGCGCATTTCAAAGCATGTGGGCATGAGCGCCCAGGCCTTTCGTGATAAATACCTCTACCTCGATAAAGCGGATAACGACTGGATGAACAAGGCGCAACCCTGCCAGTTCCTCAACCTGGACGATAACAAGTGCAGCATCTATGAAGTGCGTCCCGCCGACTGCGCCGGATTCCCCCATCACACCAAAAAGAAACCACTGGATTATATCCACGTGTACAAACAAAACGTGGAGTATTGTCCGGCTACCTACAAACTGGTGGAAAGAATGATGTACCGTATGGAAGGGGAGAAACTGAAATAGTTTCAGAAATAAATGTCCTCGATCAGAAAATAATCAATGCTTCCATTTTTATTGATGGTGATGCTGAGTACATCGTACTGGATGCGTTTCCATTGTGGGTCCAGCTGCTGGTAATGCTCTGCGCATTTCATCATGTTCTCCATCTTCTTCCTTGAAACAGACTCCTCCGGATAGCCGAAACTATGGCTGGTCCTGGTTTTTACTTCGATGAAATGGAGGAGGTTGTTCTTCGTGGCAATCAGGTCTATCTCGTATTTACGGTAACACCAGTTGCGGTGCAGAATTGTATATCCCTGTTGCTGGAACCATCGTGCAGCCTGATCTTCTCCTATTTTACCTGTCTCATTGTGTTGAGCCATGCGGTTGATTTTGTATTATTGTAACCCGAAAACCAGTATATGCAAAATAAAACAAAAATCTTCAGGCTCGAAGGCAAGGTGCAACATTACGCATGGGGCGGCAGCGATTATATTCCGGCATTGTTATCTCAGCAGAACCCGGACAAAAAACCATTTGCTGAATACTGGATGGGCGGTCACAACAATGCGCCGGCCCTGGTGGTAACGGCGGAAGGGAAAATCCCTTTGAACGAATTCATCGCCAATGATCCGGCCTCACTGCTGGGAAAGCAGGTGAATGAAACATTCGGCCGTCTGCCTTATCTGTTGAAAGTGCTCGATGTGAAAGACATGCTGAGCATCCAGGTGCATCCCACCAAATCTGCTGCCGTGGCTGAATTTGAAGCAGAGAACAAAAAAGGAACGCCACTGAACGATCCAAAAAGGAATTATAAAGATGATAACCATAAACCCGAACTGATGGTGGCCCTCTCTGATTTCTGGCTCCTGCACGGATTCAGAAGTACAGAGGACACTGCAGTGATCATCGGGAAGATCCCTGAACTGAACTTCCTCATCCCGTATCATGATCAAACAGATCATGCGCGGATATACAAGCATGTTATGACCATGCCACAGGAAGAAGTGAACCAGGCATTACAACCGCTGCTGGATCGCATCATCCCGCTTTACAAGGAAGGCAAGCTGGAGAAATCCGATCCCAGTTTCTGGGCCGCGCGCGCAGCCATCACATTCAATGAACCAGGCCGCATCGATCGCGGCATTTTCTCTATCTATCTCTTCAATCTCGTTCGTATCGAACCGGACTATGCCATCTTCCAGGATGCAGGCGTACCGCATGCTTACCTCGAAGGACAGAATATGGAGATCATGGCCAATTCAGATAACGTATTGCGTGGTGGCCTCACCAATAAACATGTGGATGTAGATGAACTGATGAAGCATGTGAAGTTCACACCTGTTGAGCCGCGGCTCATCATGGGCTCTGTGGAAATGGAAACACCGGAAGGACAGTTTGCCGAAACACGTTTCAAAACACCGGCGCCTGATTTTGAACTTCGCCAGATCTGGTTGCCGGAAGGGGAGAGCCTGAGCCTGCCTGTTGATACCGCCGATATTTTCTTTGCATTGGCCGGTAAGGCTGAGATCAAAAGTGGTGATACTTCGTTTGAGCTGAACCGTGGTGAATCCATGCTGGCCATCCCCGGCGCTGAAGTAAGAATAAAAGCTATAGGAGACGAAGTAGTGATCTTCAGGGCAACTGCCGGGATTTGAATGTGATCGGGGAGCAGTCGGAATATGCAGGGTGTGGCCAGTCGCTCGCCTCTGGCGAGTGACTTGTATTTAGTCGCCTCCGGCGACGCGGTGTTCGCCGGAGGCGAACAATTAGAAGTCACTCGCCAGAGGCGAGCGACTGGCCGCACCCTGCATCGCCCAACTATTCCCCGATATCTCTATTTGCTGATCGCTAAAGTTACCTGAATAAATAAAAACGGGGCTGCAAGAATACAGCCCCGACCTATTTGTTACTTGAACATTTACGCTAAGATGGTGATCAATCCTTTGATCACTGCGCCCAGCTTCACAGCTTCCAGCACTTTGCCTTCGCTGCTGCCGTGTTGCAGTACGGATTGCTCATGGGAGGTAACGCACATCTCGCAGCCATTGATGGAGGAGATCACTAAACTTGCCAGCTCAAAGAACTCCTTGCCCAGTACAGGATTCATCATGATGCTCATCTTGATACCTGCCGGAGTGGCTGTGTAATATTCTTTCTGCATGAAGTGACGGAACCTGTAGAATACATTATTGGTTGCCATCAATGAAGTACAGGCGATCATCTCTGCTATTTCAGCTTCTGTGGCGCCGGCATCTTTTGCCAGGCCGGTGAAAGCTTCCTGCAGGAAGATCACGCGCTCATTCACTGCAACGCCCAGCGCCAGCAACAATGCTTCCTTGCGGGTAAGGTACTGCGTGTTGCTCAGTACATTGCTGGTATTGATCTTGAGATCCTTGATATACCTGGCATTCACCTGCAGCAATGCCTGTGCATTGGCAGAAGGCATGTAGTTGGGGATGTTCAGTTCCGCCAGCAGATTTTGAAAAGTCTCGTTCTGGATTACTTCAACGCTCATGGTTCCGGATTTTGATTAGTTCATGTTCAACTGGGTAGTCAGTGTTTCCTGACCTTTATTCCAGTTGCAGGGGCAGAGTTCGTCTGTTTGCAGGGCGTCCAGTACGCGGAGCACTTCCTGTACATTACGGCCTACGTTCAGATCGTATACACTTACCCAACGAACGATACCCTGTGGATCGATGATGAAAGTTGCGCGGTAAGCGATCTTTTCTTCATTGTCCAGGATACCCAGCTCTTCAGCCAGTGATTTGGAAGTGTCTGCCAGCATGGGAAACTTCAGGTCTTTCAGATCAGCGTGATCTTTTCTCCAGGCCAGGTGTACGAACTCGGAATCAGTAGAAGCACCGATCAGCACTGTATCGCGGTCTGCGAAATCAGATGCTTTCTTGTTGAACTCAGCGATCTCTGTAGGGCAAACGAAAGTGAAATCCTTTGGCCACCAGAACATCACCATCCACTGACCCTGGCTGCTTGCATGGTCCTGTGTGAGGTCTGCGAACTCTTTTCCTTTCTCTGTAGATACTACTGCCTTTTTCTTGAATGCAGGGAATTGACTCCCAATAGACAAAATTCTGTTGGACATATATTGTTGTTTGAAATTTTAATGCTGAACTTTTCTCTGTGGAGCAATCGAATGGTGACGCAAAAGTAAGGTTGTAAATGATAGATAACTATAAACATTCTCTATTGATCGATAGTTTTTATCTATAAGGAGAGGGGAGTTCCGGCAGGGTGTCGTGTATGCGAAAAAATTGTACTTTTGGGCTCTATTACTTTCCATTATGAAATCAAACAAGAAATTGATCTGGAGCCTGGTAGTGATGGTGATCGTTGCTGCCGTTTATCGTGTTATCCCTGACAGGCCATTGGGCTTTGCTCCCCAGCTGGCGATAGCCCTCTTCAGTGGCGCCATGATCAAAGACAGAAAGCTTGCCTTCCTATTCCCTGTATTGTCCATGCTGATCTCAGACCTGTTGTATCAGGGACTGTATGCTGCCGGTATGTCTCCCTACGGAGGTTTCTATGGCGGTATGTGGATCAATTACCTGCTCTTCAGTTCCGTGACTGTATTCGGAATGATGATAAAGAAAGTGAATGTGAAGAATGTACTGGCAGCTTCACTGGCAGGTCCCACATTTTTCTTCCTCGTATCCAATTTCCTCACCTGGGCAGGCGTTGGTGATTATGTAGAATATCCCAAAACATGGGAAGGTCTGATGGCTTGCTATGCAGCCGGCATTCCTTTTTACAAAGGTAGCCTGATGGCTACTGTAGCATTCAGCGGCCTGTTCTTCGGAACCTGGTACCTGCTAGGAAAGCGTGAAACAAAAACTGCCGTGGCTTAGTTCCGGTAAAAGATACAATGCAAAGAGGGCGGTTTCTCACCTGAGATTCCGCCCTTTTGCTTTCTGTTTCATTGCAGGTCAGCCAGGCGCGCAAGCTCTTCCTCTATATCATCAAAATGCCTCACGTAAACAGCGAGGTCCTGGTCCATCCATTGGAGTACTTCATAGATCTCTTTTTGGGTGGTAGTGGCCAGATCGAAGTTGAGGCAGTATCCCGAAAAACAAATAGGCTCATTGTGATAGATCCTGTTCCTGAAACTTCTGATACGGTTCAACTTACTGGCGATATCCCTTCTGTTGGCGAAGGGAGGCCGGTTAGGAAAGCAATGAATGATACTTCCTCCGATCAAACGATAATGTGCCAGATCAAACAGCCTGGTCCAAAATCCGAAATGCTGATTGGCCATTACCCTGGTTGCAGAAACCGATCCGTATTTGTTCTTTACGATCTCCTCCGCTTCACGCACGGAGTGCTTCATGTGGAAGCCTGAAACTGCAAGTGAACGATCGCTCATAAAACCGTTCTTCTCATGAACTATCCAGTGCGGGTTTGAGAAGTGAATGGCCAGTCTTTCATACATGGCGTTCCGCAGCGCAATTTCAAACATATGCAGTATCGGATAAAAACTGCGGGATACATTCAGGTTGATATGGTATAGTTTTTTTGCATTCAGTTCTGAATTCATAACTGCCGACAAAAACTTATCCATCCGTGGCTTTGAAATAAAATATTCCAACCGGGAATAATCCATACCAATTTTTTTTTTTGGTGATTAAATAAAATTGCTAACTTTGAACTGTTATGCTCGGTAAAGCCTCTTTCTAATCAGAAACGTAACCGGGTGATTGAATTGAAAAGCTCCGTTTATCGGGGCTTTTCTGTTTTAGTTCCTGCTGATTTTAAATTCCTGGTTTGGATGGATGATTATGAGCAAAACGAAATCCCTTAACTTATGTAAGGGCTCATGTCAGAAAGTAAATGATTGCACGGTGATGTACAACCGAATGGCATTATTTCAAATATAAGCATAATTTCATTGCATAAAAAATGCCCCGGACATCCGGGGCATTTGTACGTTAACGTTAGTTACAATTTTTTTATTTCATTTCGAGCTTCACTTCCGATACAATCAGGTTCTCTTTGTTCTCCTTATCAAAAAAAGTGGCTTTCAGGTTATAGTTGGATCCTTTCTGCATTGGGTCACCGGTGCTTAACCTTGCGCTGAGTTTTGTGGCTTCTTCAGGATTGAATCCATCTTTCATATCAGCGAAGGCATCGGGCAGGTTCAGCAATTCTTTACCGGAAGCATCTGTAAGAACAATTTTGCAACCCGGGTAAACCCTTCCGTTCTTCTCTTTGTAATTAGTTACACCATTAGCGATGATGAACAGGGTAGTGCCCATGTCAACTTTGTTGGAACTGATCTTGTTGCCGGATTCATCTTCCAGGTAACTATCGTCGATCCTGAATCCCTTGTAATGGGTGGTAAGCCCGGTGTTCAGATCCTTTTTCACACCCTGGCTGAAATTGCATGACGCACTGAAAAGCAATGCCAGTATAACGGGAATGGATAATTGCTTCATGAACGTTGTTTTAAGGTATTTGAAGAATGGTTCTGCTTAATTCTCCCCGCTCTCAAATCCCAGGTCAGGCGGAAGCCCTTTCTGATCGGCTGCTGTTGTGGCCAGCACATCACAGCGGTTGTTATAGGGATTGTCCGCATGACCTTTCACCCACACGAATTTGACTTGATGCTTTTGCGCCAGTAAATCGTACCGCAACCAGAGATCTTTGTTCTTCTTGCCTCCTTTGAAATTGGTACGGATCCAGTTGCGGAGCCAGCCTTCCTGCACGGCTTTCACCACGTATTGTGAATCCGAATAGATGGTGATGTTCAGGCCCGGCCTGTTGAGCGCTTCCAGTGCAGCGATCACGGCCATCAGTTCCATACGGTTATTGGTGGTTTTGCGGAATCCGGCAGAGAGCTCTTTCGCTTTTCCTCCCCACATCAGGATGGCGCCATAGCCACCCGGACCGGGGTTACCGCGGGAAGAGCCATCTGTATAAATGATCAGTTCTTTCGACATATATTTTCTTCCGTCAGTCTTTAATAAGAAAGGCGGCAAATGTAATCATTTAAACCTGTATCACTCCCGTTCTGAAAGGCTCGATATGCGGATTGTGATTGGCAGCCGCAATGCCTTCTGCAATCACTCGCCTGGTATCAACAGGATCGATGATGCCATCCACCATCAGTCGCGCGGCTGCATAATAAGCTGTGCTCTGCTCTTCATAACGTTCACGGATCTTTTCAAGCAAGGCATTCTCTTCATCGGGTGTAAGTTCCTTGCCTTTTGATTTTAGGCTATTGATCTGGCTTTGCAGTACTGTTTTGGCTGCCTGTTCTCCGCCCATTGCGGCAAGGCGTGCATACGGCCACGCATAGATGAAGCGGGGATCGTAGGCTTTTCCGCACATAGCATAATTGCCTGCGCCATATGAGTTGCCGATATAGATGGTGATCTTTGGAACTACGGAATTGGCCACAGCATTCACCATTTTAGCACCGTCCTTGATGATGCCGGCATGTTCGCTTCTGCTGCCTACCATAAAACCAGTTACATCCTGCAGGAAGATCAGCGGGATCTTTTTCTGGTTGCAGTTCATCACAAAGCGTGCTACCTTATCTGCACTATCGTTGTAGATGACGCCACCCATCTGCATTTCACCTTTATGGTTCTTCACCATTTTCCGCTGGTTGGCAACGATGCCTACCGCCCAGCCATCAACACGCGCATAACCGGTAAGGATAGTTTTGCCATAGTCTTCTTTGAACTGCTCGAATTCGGAATTGTCAACAAACCGCTCGATGATATCCAGCATATCATAAGGTTTGGTGGCATCGGATGGCATGATGCCATAAAGCTCCTGCGGATCTTTTTTGGGAGGAGCAGGAGTGATGCGGTCGAATCCTGCTTTTGGACCATGACCGAGTTTGCTCATCAGGCTTTTGATATAATCGAGGCAGGCTTCTTCTGATTCGAAACGATAGTCTGCATTACCACTGATAGCAGTATGCGTAACTGATCCTCCGAGTGTGAGGATATCGATATCTTCCCCGATAGCTGCCTTCACCAGGTAAGGTCCGGCCAGGGCGATGGAACTGTTGTTGTCTACCATCAGTACTTCATCGCTCATCAATGGGAGATAGGCGCCTCCTGCCACGCAGGAACCCATCACAGCTGCGATCTGTGTGATGCCCATGGCGCTCATCTTTGCATTGTTGCGGAAGATACGGCCGAAATGTTCTTTGTCAGGGAAGATCTCAGACTGCATGGGGAGATAAACACCGGCGCTGTCCACCAGGTAAATGATGGGCAGGTTGTTCTCCATGGAGATCTCCTGCATGCGAAGGTTCTTTTTGCCGGTGATGGGGAACCAGGCGCCGGCTTTAACGGTCTGATCATTGGCCACGATCACGCACTGGCGGCCACTGACATAACCGATTCCGGCTACAGTGCCACCCGATGGGCAGCCGCCTTCGTCCTTGTACATTTCCCACCCGCAAAGCGCGCCGATCTCTGTAAAAGGTGTGTTCCCGTCACGCAGATACTCGATCCTTTCGCGGGCGGTGAGTTTTTTCTTGTCGTGTTGCTTTTCAATGGCTTTCTTCCCGCCGCCAAGGGAAACCTGCTCCCAGCGCTGCCTGAGCTGACTCACAGCCAGCTTCATTGCATCTTCGTTCTTGTTGAATTCCAGATTTATCATAATCACAATCGTTATTAAGAAGGGGAATAATATGAATGCAAAATAAGGCATATTGACGAGAGCCGGAATACCGATTTCCGGTACATTTTATGTTGGAATTGTTATTATTTTAGCCATATGTTCACCAGAAACAAGTGGCTTTTCGTTTTTACAGGACTGGCAATTGTAATCAAGGTTTTTTCCCTGTTCCCGGATGCGGTTGAACGGTATTATTCGAATGGTATTTACCCGTTCATCGGAAAAATGCAACGCGCCCTTTTCGGCTGGGTCCCTTTCAGCGTGGGGGATATTTTCTATGCAGTGCTGATCCTGCTTTTGCTGAGGAAGATCATAGTATTGGTAAAAAAGATAAGAAAGAGGGAGGCCAACAGGGCTTACTGGCTGGCCGGACTGAAACAGTTCATTTGGGTGGTGGTGCTGGTATATGTTTTCTTCAATGGCCTCTGGGCGCTGAATTACAACCGGAATGGCATCGCTTCCCAACTGGGCCTCAGGGTTAGTACCTATACGCAGGAAGAACTGGTGGAGGTGATGGAGACCATTACGGAAAGACTGGAAGTTCTCGACAGCGCTGCTTTACTCACCCGGCCGGATATACGAAAAAAGAAGAAGCTGTTCCGCAATGCAGTCACTGCTTATGATTCGCTGGCAATGCATAGTCCTGTTTTCGATTATTCCATAAGATCAGTGAAACCTTCATTGTACAGTTACCTGGGGAACTATCTTGGGTTCACGGGTTATTACAATCCTTTCTCCGGCGAAGCGCAGGTGAATACCACTGTTCCGCTGTTCATTCAGCCCTTCACTACCTGCCATGAAATTGGTCACCAGCTTGGTTATGCGAAAGAGAATGAAGCGAATTTTGCGGGTTATCTCGCTGCAAAAAGTTCTTCGGATGCGGCTTTCCGTTATTCCGTGTATTTCGATCTGTATACTTATAGCTGGTATTACCTGTATAATATAGACAGCGCCATGGCCCGCCGCTTCAGTGAGCGCTTGCCCGTTACCGTTAAAAATGATTATAGGGAGTTGAAGGAGTTCAACAGGAAACACCGTAACCCGGTAGAGCGGGTGATAGATGATTTGTATGGCCAGTACCTGAAGGCAAATGAGCAGCCTTCAGGCAAACTGGCCTATAATGAAGTGATAGCGTGGCTGGTGGCGTATTACAAGAAATATGGAAAGGAAGCGATCTAGAATTTGTTCTTCCACATCATGCTTTCCACGGGCCTGTCCGGCTGGCCGCTGTACTTGGCATTCTTTTTCTGGTTGTATTTGATCTCGATCTCGCCTTCAACAGGGAAATAGATCAGTTGCCCAACGGGCATTCCTTTGTACACTTTTACAGGTTGCTTAACGGAGATCTCCAGGGTCCAGTGGCCGCAGAAGCCTACATCGCCTTTTCCGGCTGTGGCGTGAATATCGATACCCAGTCGTCCTGTAGAGGATTTTCCTTCGAGGAAGGGCACATGGGCATGTGTTTCAGTATATTCTTCGGTTACTCCCAGGTAGAAGATATGCGGATAGAGTACGAAGCCGTCATCAGGGATCTCAAATACCTCGATCTCATTGTGCTTTTTGGCGTCCAGGATATGTTCCCGGTAGGTGGCAAGATGTTTGCCGAGATGCACATCATAAGAGTTGCTGCCCAGGCATTGCCGGTCATAGGGTTCGATCTTGATTGTCCCTTTTTCTATTTCTTCCAGTATTCTAGAATCCGACAGGATCATATTGGTATTTGTTTTGATGAATCAGCAAATAATTCTTATATCTGCAATCTAAATGCTTAATTCTTACCGTGGCTTTGTTTTATCAACATAATATCAACGGGGGCACAAAAGTAGCAATTTGGCGCATTGAAGAGGATGAAAGTTTTTTCCTCCAAAAAGTGCCGCTCAAAGCTAATGTGTCGCACCCTTATAAGCGTCTTCAGCACCTGGCAGGCCGTTACCTGTTGCCCGAGCTGGTAGAGGATTTTCCGCTCTCCGAGGTCCTTATTGCCGATACCCGCAAGCCTTTCCTGGAAAATGAGCAATACCATTTTTCCATTTCACACTGCGGAAATTATGCTGCGGCCATCGTGAGCAGCGGGGAAAGGGTAGGCGTGGATATCGAACTGGTAACGCCCCGCATGTATACCATCGCCCATAAATTCCTTCATGAATCCGAACAGGAGTACCTGCATGAATGGGAGTATATGAGCAAGGTGCACCTGGAACTCATGACCATCCTCTGGAGCGCCAAGGAGGCGGTTTATAAATGGTATGGCAACGGGCAGTTGAGTTTCCGGGAGGATATGCGGCTATGCGGCCCCGTGGTTTTCGGTTCGAACGACTGGATCCAGTTCCCATTCGAGTTCCGGAAGGATGGCGTGATGCCGCTCACCATCCGCGCACGCATCTTCGATCCCCTGGTAATGGCCTATGTTACCACCGATGAAACAATCAAAGTGTAAAGGATTTATACTTCCTCCGTTTCTTCCGGTGTATCGTCAATCAGGTTCAGTTGAATGTCTTCGCTTCCGGCGATACCTTCAATGGAGCCCTTGATATGCGCTACATTGAGCAATACTTTATCGAGCTGCTTTTCGCGGGCCTTCCATAGTTTTTCCATAGCGTCCCTTTCTTTCTGAATGCTGAGGCGGATGGAGAAGAAGCCTTCCCGGATAGCTTTCCATTGTTCGCCGAACTCATTACTGGTGAGATAATCGTAGAGCAGGTGCATTTTGTCGCCCCGGTTCTGCTGACTTCTCACGGCTGTATACATTTTCAGGATGCCCTCGCGAAGCACCTGTGTGAGCGCGGCCACTTCCGCGTAGGAGCAGATCCACACACCGTCCAGCAATCCGAAAACCTCCATCTGTTCTGGTTTTGCCTGAGTTACCAGTACGGCAACATCTGCCTGTGTGGCGCGCATATCGGCCTTGAGCTTTTCGATCCAGCCCTTTTCAAAATGTTTTGTGCGCTTGCTTTCGTAAATGATCTTTCCGCATTCCTGTCCGATATTGTTGCGGACAGTCTGGATACAATCCGCTCCGCGAATGCCTTTGCCTACTTCCTGCACCATATCGAAGGGGAAGGCGAGACGCAGCAATTCTTCCAGCGCCAGTTCCTGGATCTCGCCCTGTAATTGCATGGAGCCCTGTTCCGCCTTGCGTTTCATTTCGTCGGCCAGTTTGGTTTGGTCTTCCAGTTTTTTTTCCATCTCTTTCAGACGGAACTGGTAATCTGCTTCGCGGGTAGAAAATCTTTGTTCCTCCTGTTTGCGCAGCTCTTCCGATAGCTTGTTTTTTTCTTCCAGCAATTTGCGCTGGAGTGTGAGCTCCAGTTCTGCTTCCTTGTCTTTCAGTTCCTCTACCTGTTTCAGAAAATTGATCTCACGATCGCGGGCGGCGCGGAGCTTTTCTTCCGTGTCTTTATTGTTGTTTTCCAGCAGCTGTATCTTGTGTGCGTAGTCTGCACTGATGTTCTTACGCAGGTCTTGTTCCAGTGATTGCTGCAGCTTCAGTTTTTCCTCTTCAAAATGCCTTGCTGCTGCTTGCTTTTGCAGGTCAGCTTCTCTTTTCCATTCGTTTTCCTTTTGCTGGAATTCCTTTTGCCAGTCTTTCTCTTTTTGCTGGAACTCGTCTTCTTTTTTCGCGAATTCCTCTTCTTTCTTCTTCACAAAATCCTTCATCTTATCTCTCAACTCCTTCTTCACATCTTCAGAAAGGGCATCGGAAATAGCGAACTCGTGTCCGCAATCAGGGCACTTGATATCTGCAGCCATCCAGTCTGTAATTTTTTGCAAGTTTACAAAGAAGCTGCGGTTAAATAAGAAATGGGGAAAACACCTGAACAAACTTGGAAATAAATTGCTTAATTTTATTTCATTATTCAATTTCCCCGTCCTCCCCAACTCTACACTTTTCCCCGTCTGAAAGCTCTGACAATACGTTAAACCGATCACTGGTCTTAACTGATCTGTGTTTACCTTTTATTCAACCAACTCAACTTTGTTGTATGCAGGGAACATTGGCTGTTGTAACGATGTTTGCTTCAAATTTTGCGCCTAAGAACTGGGCCTTTTGTAACGGTCAGATCCTGGCTATCAGTACAAACCAGGCGCTGTTTTCATTATTGGGCACTACCTATGGGGGCAATGGGGTAACAACTTTTGCCCTGCCCAATTTACAGGGCAGGGCGCCTGTTGGTACGGGTAATGCACCAGGTATGTTGAATTATATATTGGGGCAGGCTGCAGGAAGCGCCACCACCACGCTTACTTTAAATAATCTGCCCTCGCATGAACATGGCGTGGGAACAGTGCCTGTTGGGATTGATTGTGATTCCAATGCGGCATCAGAACAGTTCCCCGATGGTTTCTATATTGCCGGTCTCAGCAACTCATACAATTCTTCACCCACCGATGGAGTGAGCATGCAAGCACCGGTTTATACTGCACTTATCGGACCTTCAGGTAATAACCAACCGATTCCTTTAATGCCGCCTTACCTCGTAGTGAATTTCATTATTTGCCTGGCAGGCCAATTTCCATCAAGAAACTAAAACCAATTCTTATGTTCATAGAACCCTATCTCTCCAACATCACCATATTCGCGGGGAACTTTGCACCCGTTGGCTGGATGCGCTGCAATGGCGCTATTTTGGCTATATCAGAGTATGATGCATTGTTCGCACTTATCGGCACTACTTATGGAGGTGATGGTATAACAACTTTCGCCTTACCCAATTTGCAATCCCGCGTGGCCATTCATGCCGGAACAATGAACGGCGCCACTTATATTATTGGAGAGATGGCCGGTACGGAAAACGTTACGCTCACGGTGAACACGATGCCTGCACATGCTCACCCGGTCATATCCGTTTCGGGTAATATTCCCGCCAGTGGCGCTGCTGGTAGCCAGAGCAGTCCTGCCGGCAATGTACCTGCAGTATCACCTGTGAATGTTTACAATCCATCAGGCGATGGATTCGGATTGGCGCCAGGCCAGGGCTCAGGTGCAACCGGCGTTGCGGGTGGCAGCCAGCCGTTCTCCATTTTATCGCCCTATCTGACCATGAATTATATCATTGCAGTGCAGGGGATTTTCCCATCGCAGGGCTGAAAAAATAATTACTAACTACTACAAATAACCGATATGGAAGGAGTATTAGCTTACGTGACATTATTTGCGGGCAATTTTGCTCCACGAAACTGGGCAACCTGCGAAGGTCAGATTCTGGCCATTTCAAGTAACACGGCATTGTTTTCCCTGCTGGGCACAAACTATGGGGGCAATGGTCAAACTACTTTCGGATTACCGGACCTCCGGGGAAGGGCCGTAGTGGGAGCTGGCCAGGGGCCGGGATTGTCCCCTTATGATCTGGGACAGGCCGGAGGAAGCGAAAACACTACTTTGCTGACTTCGGAAATCCCTCTTCATACTCATGGCATACAACTGGCTTTTACCCCCAAATGTTCTTCCGTCAATGGTAATACAGGCGGGCCCGCCAATACAACCTATGCTCCGCTGAGCAGTGGCGCCAATGCTTTCAGTGGTGTGGCCAATGCAAAAATGAAGTCATTCGACGCATCGGTAGTAACAGGACCAAACGGGAACGGACAGCCATTCAGTAACCGGAACCCCTACCTGGCGCTTAATTATATCATTTGCCTGCAGGGTGTTTTTCCTCAAAGACCTTAGTTTATGAATAAAACGATCGGATTATTATTACCCCGCTCTTCTGAATACCCGTCGATGGGGTTCGATATACTCGCTGGTTTGAAAGCCGGACTGAAACTGCATTCCAGTGATTCCTTCCGTTTTGTGACAGATAATATAGGGTTTGGCGAGAACCCGGTACACAATTATGCCTCCGCCGAAAAGATGATCTTACAGGAAAATGCATCAGTGATCATTTGCTATAGTCATTTTCTGAATGCCGAACCATTGTATACACTCGCTTCTTCTTCGGGAAAGTACTTCATCTTCCTGGATGCAGGTATGCAGATGATGACCGTTCCGCAGCATGATCGATGCTTCCATATATCGCTGCAGGGAGTGCAAGCCTGTTCCATTGCCGGCGCAAGGGCTGCGGAAGGAAACAGGAATGTGCTGATCGCCACTTCATTTTATGATGGCGGTTACCGCGGGCCCTGGGGTTGCCACGAAAGTATCATTAATGCAGGTGGAAAGGTATGCGGCAATTATGTTAGCGGCTACAAAACAGCAGAGTTCTCTATCGAAAAATACCTGCATCTCCTGCAGCATTCAGGAGCAGAAGGAGTGGCGGCTTGTTTCAGCACTTACCTGGCAGTGCTTTTCTTCGGTGCATTGAAAGAGGCTGGTGCATCCGCCACAGCACTACCGTTCTATTGTTCTCCTTTTATGGCCGAAGAGGAATTGATGAAGAAATGTGAATTCCCTGGTGGCAGCTTCCATGCAGTGGTTCCCTGGCATTCTTCCATCGTCAGTAATAAACAGCAGCTATTCGCTGCCGTTATGAAGAATGAACAGGATAAAGGTCCCAATATTTTTTCACTGCTGGGCTGGGAAGCCGCCCTGCTGCTATGCCAGCTGATATCCAATGGAAGCGGTTCCCTGAAAGGATGGAACTTTGAAAGCCCACGCGGTGAAGTCACCATTCATCCTCAGACGCATCATACCTATGCTCCTTTGTATTATGGAAGGATCGTGGAAGATGACAATGGTAAATGCGCCTGGCAATATCTTGAGACCATCCCCGCAGACCCGGCTACACATCTCCGTTACCTGATAGCAGAGAAGGACTTTGTGGCTTCCGGATGGAAGAATAATTACTTCTGTATATGATGCGTGTTGCCATTCTTTGTAGCGATCGACTTTGCCTGCCTGCTGTGAACTGGATCATGGGATCCGGGCTGGCAGTGGCAATAGGAATGCCTGCGGCTGCCCATGAAACTTCGCTGCTCATTCGAAGTCAATGTCAATATTCAGGTCTGCCATTTCAGTATTTCAGCAGAAAATCATTTGCTGAAGATCTTCGGCTCTGGCTTGATGCTTATCAGCCGGATGTAGTACTGGTTAAAACATTTCCCTGGCTGATCCCACCGGCTTGTTTGAATACCCCTCCGAAAGGATTTATCAATTTTCACTATGCTCCTTTACCTGCTTACCGGGGCCCTTCTCCATTGTTCTGGATGGTCCGGGACCAGGTGCGGCAGGGTGGCGTAACGGTCCATCAAATGGATGAAAAATTTGATACCGGACCTGTTATCCTGCAACAACCGGTTTTGATACATCCGGATTTCACCTTCGGCATGCTGGTATCGCAACTGGCATTTGCAGGTTTACATTGTTGCAAAGCGCTTTTGCAGGGATTGGCTGCCGGTACGCTGAAGCAAACACCACAGCCGGAACATAACGCAGGATGGTACCATCGGCAGGGACCTGCAGACCTGGTGATAGACTGGGAGCAAATGTCAGCTTCCTCCATTCGTTCACTGGTACTGGCCTGCAACCCCTGGAACAAGGGCGCCGCCACTTCGTTCAACAACTGGATCTTTGGACTGACAGATGTTTCGCCGGCAGGAACCATCGATAACGGAAATGTACAATCGAACCTTCCCGGGACCATATTATCTGTTGATGAAAAGAACGGCGTATTCATATCCTGTCTTCAAAACCAGCTTCTCAGGATCGATGTGATCTATTGTGAAGAAGGTTTCTTCCCCGGTTATAAGCTCTCCTCTTTTGGTCTCAAACCCGGCCACAGGCTGGGACATTACACAATGCCTGCTCATGCTTTTCAAACTCCTTCCCATCCCGGCCAATATCCATCAACTTAAAAAAATGTGTAATGACAAATCATTTACCTCTGACTGCATTCGGGAAACGGCTGTTCATAACAGTTATATTGTTTGCGCTGGCATTTACCGGAATTGCGCAACAATGGACCAATGTAACAAACTTCGGTACCTCAAATGGTTTTGAAACAGGACGGGGTGTTTGCACCGATGCCAATGGCAACGTTTATTATGTTGGTCAGTTCTCCGCTGCCAATGATTTCGATCCCGGTCCTGGTAATGTTACCCTCACACCGGTTGGTATCTACGATAATTTTATAACGAAGTACAATTCATCCGGTGTATTCCAGTGGGCAAAACAGTGTGGAGGAGCGAGCCAGGATTTTGCAGTTGGGATCACAACTGATGGAACGGATGTGTATATCGTTGGCAATTTCCATACAGCAGCCACATTTGATGCTATCAGTCTTACTTCCAATGGCGGGGCTGATATTTTCGTTGCGAAACTAAGTGGCAGCAACGGCGCTTTTCAATGGGCCCAGCATTATGGTGCGGGAAGCAGTGATAATGGACATGCCATCTGCACCGATGGTGCAGGTAATCTGTTCATAACAGGAACTTTCACGGGCAATGCCACCATTGGCACTTTTCCACTCACGCCAACTGGAGGGGCCGGCAGCGATCTGCTGATCGCCAAACTCTCAGCAGCCAATGGGGGCGTAGTATGGGCAGTGAACGGAGGCTCATCCAATAGCACAGATGGTACCGCATCTGCTATTTGTTACCATCCTGGTCTCTCTGAAGTGATCGTTGGTGCTGCATATAATTCGGCTAATGCCATATATGGCGGCTTCAATCTTACCAATACCGGCGGCAATGATATGGCTTTACTGGAGCTGAACGCAAACACGGGAGCTTTTCTTCAGGCTTTTGGATTCGGAGGAACTGATGCCAATGATGATGAAATTGCGGGCGTTTGTTACGATCCGGTAACTACCGATATTTTTCTTACAGGATTTTATAAAGGCGGACTAACGTTTACGGGTACACCGGCTTTGACCAATGCGGGACTGGGCGATTTTTTTGTATCCCGGTATAATCCAACTACCAATGCCTTTACCTGGGCGGTCAGTGGGGGCAGCACAGGAGAGGAGCGTGCTTATGCTATCTGCGGTAATGGCGCTGGCTCTGTTTATATTGCTGGTTATTATAGCGGCTCTATGAGTTTTGGTCCTGCTAATCTTACTGCTGCTACGGCTGCACCTGAAGTGCTGGTGGGCGGGCTCAGTGTTGTGAATGGCGATAAGCAATGGGCGTTGATTGCATCGGGAAATGATGCTTCACTGGCAGATCAGGCGCGTGCTATTTCAACGGGTGGGCCGATGGGAAAGGTCGCAGTAACTGGTCAGTTTGCCGGTTCTGCCAGTTTCGGTCCATTCAATTTCAATGCTGCGGGAAATGTGGACATCTTCCTTGCGCAGCTCGGCAGTGCGCCTGTACTGACTGTGACTACCACAGATCCGAATTGCGAAAATGGCTGTGATGGAAGCGCCACCGCAAATATTTCCGGCGGCGTGTCGCCATATAACTATGTATGGTCGTCGGGCAGCGGCACTGCTGCAACGGAAAACAATCTTTGTGCAGGGAATTATGATATAACAGTGACCGATAATATCGGACAAATCGTGTCAAAGAATTTTACAATAAGTCTTCCTCCCGTTTCAATTGCCAGCGAAGGCTCAGATAATACAGTCTTCAATATAAATCCTTCGAATACCTGGATCGCCAATTCCGCCTGCCGCCTCATCGCGAGGGTTGTGCCAAATGGTACCAGCCCGATCGGCGGACCAACCAGCGCCTTCGTGAAGTTTGAGCCGCTGGTACCTGTATTTCCGTTGGTAACCGGACAGCCATTTGTGCAGCGTCATTACCAGATCACGCCTGCATCCGGCGCGTCTTCGGCAACAGGAAGGGTAACGCTGTATTTCACGCAGGCAGAATTCAATGCATTCAATGCCCATCCGGGCGCTACGCTGCAATTGCCATCCCATGCAACCGATGCGGCCGGCAAAGCCAATCTGCGCATCGGAAAATATCCAGGTAATTCCAGCGATAACTCTGGCCTGCCAGGGACCTATACCGGTACGGTGGAAGTTATCGACCCGAATGATGGAGATATTGTTTTCAATGCAACAGAGAATCGTTGGGAAATCAGTTTCGATGTGGAAGGCTTCAGTGGTTTCATCGTTCAAACTTCTTCAGCACCACTGCCGGTAACCTGGCTGCGGGTAACCGCATTCCTGGATGCGCAACAAAAAGCGCAGCTGAGATGGGAAGTACAGGAAGCCAATGTTGAAAATTATATAGTGGAAAGATCAACTGACGGGGCCGGCTATGCCAGCATCAGCACCCTTGTTTCGCAGGGAGATGGTGAACATAGTTACAGCTTCAATGAAACCACTTCGCATAATGGTAGGGTTTATTACCGGATCAGGCAGGTGGATAAGGACGGACGCGCTTCTTACAGTCAGATAATGATCGTTAATAATCAGCAGGGAGGTACCGTTACCGTATATCCGAACCCGTCAGGAGGCATGGTGAACCTGAACATTACCGACAGGAGCCTTATGAACACGGTGGCCAGGTTGTATAACAGCGATGGACGCGAGTTACAGCAGATCAATATCAGGCAGACTGTTACCATTATCCCGTTGGGTAAATATGTTAAAGGGACTTATTTCCTCAGGTTATCAAACGGAGAAACTTTGAAACTTATCAAAAGGTAATATCGTTGAAGGAATGGGAAAGTCGCGGTGTTGAGATAAATCAATACCGCGACTTTTTTATTTCTAAAGGTTTCTATTTAATTAACCATCTTAGTCAATTCTGATATGAATAAAAATGAATATTTTTATGGCTCTATAGCCTCATCCTTGATATTAATAATCAAAAACAATTCTATTTCATCCTTTCTCAATGGAAAACCTAGTAAATGAGCAGGTGATTTTAAATCGGGTGGCGGCGGATGACAGGGACGCTTTCAGGGAAATATACAACCACTATTATCCGGCAGTACAGCAGTACGTGCTGTTGTTTTCGTTTGATCTTTCGCGACAGGATGAACTTACGCAGGATGTTTTTGTACGGATCTGGGAGAAGAGGCATAAGCTTACAGATGTAGAATCATTCCAGAATTATCTCTTCAAAATAACCAAGAACCAGGTATTGAATTATATCCGTGGTGCGCGGGTGCAGCAGCGGATCAAGGAAGCCCAGTTATTGTCTGACGAACCCGCTACGGATGATACGGACCACAAGGTGCAGCTCAGTCAATATTACCGGATGGCGGCGGACGCAATTGAACAACTGCCTGCCGGCAGGAAACAGGTTTTGAAAATGAGCATTGAAGAGGGGCTTACACTGGACGAGATCGCCGATAAGCTGGGGATCTCCAAATCCGGTGTCAAAAATCAGTTGTATGCGGGGATTGCCCATGTTCGTCAGTACCTGGAAAGAAATGCAGGGATCTCCACTTTATTATATGTATTCCTTTCTCTGTTAGACGGGTAAATATTTTTTATTTCTGAAACCCTTACCAGGACTGCATTTCAGGATTTTTTCAAAAAAACTTCAAAAAATTCTCTGATCCCGGGGTGTCCTTTATCGATTAGGCCGTGTCTTTATTAATGTTATGAATATCCAGGAGGCACGGACATTTGTTGCCAGGTTTGTTCAAGGCAATTACACCAGGGAAGAGCATCTGGCCTTTCACGAGTGGGTGAATGGCGCCTCAATGGATCATATCGAAGCGATTGCCGATGAGTTTGCTGTGCTGCAAAAGCAGGTATTACTGACTGGCAGACCTTCTGTGGAATGGGCCAACAGGTTGGAAAGCAGGATCGATTCCCTGAAATCAGCCAACGTGGTGCCTATGGGACGCAGAAGGAAACTCAACGCCGCTATTGGCTGGGCTGCAGCAGTGGTAGTTTTGTTGGGAGCTGGTTTGTATTTCATGTTGAATAAAGGCGGCGCTGAGAAAGCAGCCACTAAGGAACTGGCTACTACCGGTACTGCAATTCTTCCCGGATCAGACAAGGCTGTTCTTACTCTGGCCGATGGCCGTAATGTACAGTTGGGCGACAAGTCTGATGGAGTGCTGGCCGAGGAAGGTGGTTCTGTTATCAAAAAGGTCGATAATAGCACGCTGGTGTATGAGCAGCAAGGCAATGCTACACAGCAGTCTGAAGAATACAATACGATCAGCACACCCAGGGGTGGAAAATACCAGGTGGTTTTACCTGACCAGACGAAGATCTGGTTGAACTCCGGTTCCAGTATCCGTTTCCCCGTAGCTTTTACCGGAAATGAAAGAAGGGTGGCTATCACCGGTGAGGTATATTTTGAAGTGGCGAAAAATCCAAACAAGCCTTTCAAAGCGGTGATCGCAACTGAATTGACGCCCGATGGAGTTACAAAGGGCAGGGGCGAAGTAGAAGTTGTGGGAACACATTTTAATATCATGGCTTATAAAGATGAGCCCGTAATACAAACTACTTTGTTGAAGGGATCGGTAAAAGTTGTCTCCGAAAAAGTCAGCAAAGTGTTGAAACCCGGCCAACAGGCTACCATCATTGATTACCCGGTAACTACTGACCAGTTGACTGTACAGGATATTTCCAATGCAGAAAACCTGGTTGCCTGGAAAGATGGATTCTTCCCAGGTGGTTCCGCCGATGTAATGATGCGTCAGATCGCCCGCTGGTATGATGTTGACCTGGCATACGAAGGAAAGGTTCCGGAAATGAAATTTGAGGGGCAAATACCCCGTACTGCCGGAATAGAAAGTGTACTCAAGATCCTGGATGCGAATGGCATCCATACAGAGCTCGACAAAACCAAGAGGAAAATAGTTGTAAAACAATAATTGCCAACCGATTAGGTGTTCGGTACAATGTATTGTTCAGACAAAAACTCATTTTCCATTAATCATTAAGCCCATCCTAGTGCTGCTTTTTTCGGAAAATAAGAAGCGGCGGAAGCTACTTACTGCGACCTTAGGCTATATATTTGCTGAAAGGTTCGCAGTTTGTAGCTTTTATACTATTTGAAGGAAACGTAGCAAAAAACTAACTGATTGAAATTTTTCTACGTAGTAGTGTAAATAAAAATTCCTTTCATTCAGTTACACTAAAGTAACCTTCAACCAGGATGTGGAAAACCATAAAGACAACTGCATTATTACTGATCGTTTGCTTGCTTACCCGATTTCAGGCTTACGCTCAGATCGATTTGTCTTACGAAAAAGCTCCCATTAAGGAAGTGCTCGCTTCCATAGAAAAGCAATCCCATTACAAATTCATTTATAAGAATACAACCTTTACGAATAGGGACCGTATAACCATCAGGGTAAGGAATGCTACTATTCATCAGGTACTGGACAGTCTGAAAAAACAATTTCCGTTTTCCATCACTTACCTGATTGAGGAAAGTATAATTACAATTATAAGGATTACCCCGGTAGCAATATTCAAACCCAAACCTCCTAAAATAGTGTACCTGCGCGGCGCAGTTATGGACGAACAGGAGGAACCATTGTATGGAGCTACAGTATATGTAAAGCGATTACCCCTTTCCGTTGCTACCAATATCGATGGCAAGTTTTCATTACCGAACGTGAAACCAGGTGATACGGTTGTATTCACCAATATTGGTTATGAAATGCAGGAGCTCGTAGCAGATACAACCATGCAGCTTAATGCAAGACTGGTGGCAAAGGTGAATAGCCTGACTGATGTTTCTATTACTTCCGGGATACACAGAGAGGAAAGAAGAAGGTCAACCGGTGCTTTTGCCGTTGTGGAAGGGAAAGCCATCAACCGGGGAACGGCTGCAAATATTGTTGACAGGCTGGAAGGTGTTACCCCAGGTTTGCTGGTTAACAGAAATATTACCGGAGGTTTGAATCAGACCGAATTAAGCATCCGTGGAAGATCAACTATCAACGCAAATCCAAAGCCCTTGATTGTCTTGGATAATTTCCCTTACAGCGGTGCATTGAGCAGTATCAACCCCAATGATATTGAAAAGATAACCGTTTTGAGAGATGCGTCAGCTGCTGCGATATGGGGAGCTTATTCTGGAAATGGTGTACTCGTAATTACTACTAAGAAGGGGAAGTATAACCAGGCGCCGAGAGTTTCTTTTTCGAGTACTTTGATATCGGGGGATAAACCAGATCCTTATTATTTGCCGGCCCTGAGTTCCAGATCAGCTATTGAGATCGAACAGTTCTTTTATGATAAAAATTTTTACACTTTTTCTGAATCTAATGCTAATCGTCCCGTCTTATCTCCCGTAATTGAACTTCTGATAGCGAGGAGAGATGGAAAGATCAGTATTGATGCGGCCAATGCTGAACTGGAAAGACTTAGAAATATAGACTATAGAAAGGATGTTGACGATCAATTGATGCAAAGATCCTTTCATCAGCAATATGGTATCAACGTGAGAGGAGGTGGTGCAAACAATCACTATTATCTTTCTGCCGGTTACGATGATCAGAAACAAAATTTCATCAATACCGGATATAAGCGCATAACCGTTAACGTGAACAATACAATCTTATTTCTGAAAAAGCGATTGGAGGTAAATACAAATATTTTATTTAGTTCAAGCAGAACTAAAAAAGATGTAAGCGGAGTGTTTGGTGTAGTCTACCCATATGCCAGTTTGCTGGACAGTAACGGTGAACCAGCTGTAGTACCGGCGGAAATAAGGCAGACTTATAAAGATACAGCTGGTGGTGGTCGTTTGCTGGATTGGAATTATCGTCCATTGGAGGAAGCGAGATTGAATGATAGTAGAACAGATTTGAACTCATACAGGATGGATATTGGTCTTAGGTATAAGGTCATAAAAGGTTTCTACGCCAACGTTATGTACCAGTATAATAAAGATGTTGGTGAGGATAAGGATTTAAGAAGCCAGGAGTCATATTTCACCAGGAACCTGATCAATAAATACACGCAGATAAGTTCAGCAGGAGAGGTAATTCGTCCAATACCACTTGGAGGAATACTTGATTCCAGGGGATCTACTTCTATCAGCCATAACCTGCGGTTGAAAGCTGAATTCAACAGGTCATGGAATGATCATGAGCTTTCAGTGAATGCAGGTGCGGATATCAGGAGTGTGAATATGAAGTTTGAGTACTCCAGGTTGTATGGGTATAATGAAGAAAGCCAAAGTAGCATGCCTTTGGATTATGAAGGATTTTATCCGATGTACCATATTCCTTCGCAAGCGAATAGAATTCCAACTGCCTCAGCAATTCCCACAGGTTATGAAAAGTCTAATTTCATTTCCATGTATGGCAACTTCCTGTACACTTACAAAAGAAACTATAATCTATCCTTCAGCCTGAGAAAGGATGAATCCAATTTATTTGGTGTGGAAACTAACCAGAAAGGCGTACCCCTTTGGGCGGCAGGGGCAAGCTGGTACGCTAGTAATGAAAGCTTTTACACGATTGACTGGCTGCCAGAACTCAAACTACGGATATCCAGTGGATATACGGGAAATGTCGATAGAAGAACATCGGCATTTACGGCAGCCGCAAAAGATGGAACCAATTTGTATGGAGCGGCTACCGCGTCAATATTGAATCCTCCGAATCCATCTTTACGCTGGGAAAAAATATACATGTTCAATTTTGGTGTAGATTTTACATTCAAAGGAAGCAGAATATACGGCAGCCTGGATTATTACAGGAGGAAAGCAAAGGATCTGATTGGTGTTACTCCCGTTGATCCAACTTCAGGCGTTGAATCATTCAAATGGAATTCAAGTTCGATGAAGGGCAAAGGAGTAGATTTGCAACTGAATTTCAAAGTCCTGAAGGGAGAAGTTAATTGGACAAGTACAATTATAGCCAGTTATGGCCTGGATAAAGTGGATAAGTATTTGGATAGGGAAAATACAATAAGCTCGTATCTAGGCGGGCAGACATTTTCACCCCTTCAGGGGAACCCATTATATTCAATATATGCCTTAAGATGGAGTGGCTTGGATTCGACTAACGGAGACCCGGTCGGATACTTAAACGGACAACTTAGTAAAGACTATCCTCAGATAGTTAATTCTTCAAACTTTGGGGATCTGATCTTTAAAGGATCTGCCACGCCCAAATACTACGGTAGTTTTATTAATACCTTTAGCTATAAACGATTTGAACTGAGCTGTATGTTTACCTATAAGTTTGGTTATTCTTTTCGCCGATCCAGTATCAGATATTATCGGCTTCTGCTAAATCAAACCTCTGCTCATCCTGATTATGATCTGAGATGGAAAAATGCAGGCGATGAAAAAACTACCAATGTCCCTTCTTTTCAATATCCTATTAATTTCAATCGGGATAATTTCTATAACTATTCGGAAGTTTTGGTTGAAAAAGGTGATCACGTAAGATTAAAAGATATTCGCTTTGCATACATATTTGAAATAAATAAAAGAGATGAACATAATTGCAAAGCAGAAGTGTTTTGTCATATAAATAATATAGGTTTGGTATGGAAGGCAAATAAACATGGAATAGATCCGGATTTTCTAAGTTCACAACCAATTCCAAGAATCTATTCCCTTGGTGTAAAAGTGGAATTGTAAAGTCCATAATGTACTGGTATGAAAAATGATCAATTTCGCCTTGTGCTGATTCTTTTTGTACTTTTTCTTATTTCGGCATGTAATAAGAAGAAAGAATTTTTGGATGAGAATCCATATTCGGATCTGTTCACTCCCAAAACCGTTTCCGAATTACAGGCTTTATTGGATAATGATTTTTACATGAATGAAGTTCCTGAATTAGGGACTTTGTCAGGTGATGAATATTACCTGGTTGATGCATTCTGGGAAAGACTTACCCCAAAGGAACGGAATAGTTATGTTTGGGCTGAAGATATTTATGAAGGCCTTGGTAAAATACCCGATTGGAATTTGCCATATAAACAGGTATTGTACGCAAATGTCGTTCTCGACCAAATTACTAAGGGAGTGAAAGGTACTGCCAGTCAACGTGACATCGACAAATTGAAAGGGAACGCACTTTTTATTAGAGGGCTCGCTTTTTACAATATAGCGTTGCTTTATGCCGATTGTTTTGATGGAAGTAATGGCACCCAATTAGGGATTCCTATCCGCTTAACGCCAGAAATAGATCAGAAATCCAATCGGGCTACTTTGAAGGAGTCGTATGACCAGATCCTTACTGACCTGGTAGCGGCTTCGAATTTGTTACAGGATTCATTGTCGTATCAATACAGGAACAGGCCAGGCAAAGCTGCCGCATTTGCTGCACTGGCAAGAGTATACCTCAGTATGTTATCTTATGACAAGGCGAATGAAGCCGCAGATAGTTGCTTAAAGTATTATAATAAGTTAATTGACTTTAATACAGTTGATAGGACGGCATCTTTAGCATTCAAACCTCTGAATGATGAAACACTTTATCAGGCTAAATTGTTATCGAACTCATTGGTAGTTGTTGGTGTTAGCGCACCAGGATGCATTATTGACTCAACTCTTTACCGGTCTTACGATCCACAAGACTTGCGTAAGCCAATTTATTTCCGGATTAATGGAGATGGGCTACCCAATATCAAAGGCGGTTTTAGTGGTACAGTTTTCACATTTGGTGGCCTGGCAGTTGACGAGATTTATTTGATCAAAGCAGAATGTTTGGCAAGGAATAATCAAATTCAGGAAGGAATGGATTATCTGAATGCCCTGTTGCTAAAGAGATACTTGACGGGGACTTATGTTGAAAAGATTGCATCAACTAAAGAAGCTGCATTGAAAATAATCCTTGATGAAAGGAAGAAGGAATTGATTTTTCGTGGTGTTAGATGGACTGATTTGAAAAGATTAAATAAAGAAGGCGCGAATATCACGTTGAAAAGAAAACTCAAAGGGACTATCCATACACTTGCACCATCTGATCCCAAATACATCCTGCCTATTCCGCCAGACGTCATCTCACTCGGCGGCGTCCAACAGAACCAACGCTAAATGCAAGTCCCCCCGAAGAAGCGGGGGGACTGTACTAATCAAATACCATTAACCATTAAACCTTATCCTATGAAAACATGAATTTAGGACATTTTGTAATATCCCAAAAATTTTGTGGAGTTGACTGTACGGTATAAGTGTGTGAAGAGAAGTAAAGATGATCCTATAGTCATAAGGGGATATCTTTTTCTTCATATTAATCAATAAAAATGCACCAGATTTCTGGTGCATGAATGTGGGAGATCATATTTTCTTACCATATGCACCAGGGCATAAACTGTCCCTGCTGGCAGGGAATAAATTGATTACAGCCAGCCGGCCTGTAAAAAGTGCAGGTGGTAGAAGGGGAATATTCACAGATATAATCAATACCTAACCTACCGGCCGGATAGAAATAGTAGCCCCATGGAGTGCTCATTTTGTAAAACTGTTCTTGTTGAGCACAATAGGGTTGCGGTATTCTGGCAATCGAAGCTGTTATAGAAGCAGCAATAACCGTTGTCAACAGACCGGCTTTTATCATTTTCATAGAACTTATTTGGTTTAATGACTGGGGAAGGTACGGAATAGTGACTGCTTCGTTTTTGGTATACGTGTGGAATTCTATTGACAAAACTAGAACTAAAGGAGCCATTTATTACAAATGGCTCCGAGGGTGGTTTGAGATTTTTACCTTGATATAAGAACCTTTTATGTTGAGCTGGTATTAATTATTTACGCTTTGTTTCGAGTTTTACCATTAATTAGGAGTATAAATTCCAACCCTGCAAGCTTCGTATTGCTGTGTGAAAGGATTTAATATGTATGTACATGTTTCAGGTGCTCCGCCGGTACAATAGAAGTTAATTCCCCAAGTCCCGGCAAGCGTATAATTACCTGGTGTAGGTTGATGATACTGTATTTGATTATAGCAGTCAAATTTCTTCTTTGCTGCAAAAGAGCCAGTAACCGCTGTAATGATAGCTACCGCGAGCAACACCATTTTGATTTTTTTCATAAAATTGTTTTTGAGTTTAAAAAATTATTTGCCCTGTTTTACGGTGCTTGACTGGATGGAACAGGTTTAACCTCTCCAGCCCGGAAGAACTTGCCTCTGCAAAAAGCCTTTGGCTTCCTGCCGGGATTATTTTTTAGCAATACACTCATCTCCGCCATTGCCGGATATGGCTATGCGAAGAAATGATTGCTCCGGTAAGTTTTATTAGGTAAGGCAGTGGAGGGACGATTAGCCTTGATCCGTTGAAAAAATCAGATGCCATGGGGTGTTCGTGAAATGATGGTTATAGAAAGCCTCCATGAAAATGATCAGGAGGAAATGAATAGCGTTGGTGTGGGCAGGCCGAATGATTTGGAAATGATCAGTAAGCCACAACTTGTGCACGCTCGTTATCATTGAACGACTTCTTCCTCAGCAGCAGCGCAACAGCATTCAAAATCATAAAGGATATATTGAACATCAGGTGCTGCGGCCAGGTGAATGAGCTGAGAACTCCCCCACAGGTGCAAGGCACCCTTGCCAATGCATTCGAAATGATCAGGATGATATAAACGGTGAACATTGTCAGTAAACCCAGTGAAGACCATAATGCCAGCTTTCTCGTTCTTTCAAAAAGCAAACCTGCTGCAATCAGCAACTGCGCCCCGGGAATGAGATAGACCAATATCGGTTTGCTCCATTGAAAAATCGGCTGGTTGTAAATATTCCCGTGAAAAAATTTGTATGCTAATAACTGGGTTAAACCAGTGTAGAGATATAACAATATCAATAATGCGATGATGCCTTCCAGTGCTAACTTCTTTTTCATATCGGAGAATATCTTTAATCTGTTTGAGTGTTTGATCCCGCTCTCGCACTTTTCTTAATTCCAATACATAGAATGTATACAGAACTTATTGGCATATGGAAATTGCCCAGATTAGATATTCCCAATTTTGTACTGCGTGGTAATACGCCTAAGTGACTGATAGTCGCATAGATAGGAAAGGGGAGAATAGAACTGAGCCTTTTGTAACCAAAATTAAGTGCCCCTTGGATAGGGGTTAACACTTAGCATTGAAAAATTACTCCAATTTATTTCTTTAACTATCCAATTTATAAAAATTTTCAAAAAAATTGATTGGAATCAAGGAAATAGAAAGGTTAAATCGAATTTTTTCCCTGTAAAATTGTGAGAGAAGGGGTGTTATGGGCTGAATGCGAAAAATTCTTCCCCGATTGCATTACCGCAGGATCTGGATAAGGTTATTTGGTATATTTAAAAAATATAATATGATTGTTTGCCCTGGGCCCTCTGCATCAAATTCTCCATTCGCATTCAAACCCAAATACCAGGCCGCTTTCCGTATTTTCTTCCCGGATTTTCGTAAATTATTGCAAGACCTTATTCCCAATCAATTTGTATGAATCAGCAACAGGATCCCCGGATTTCGATAATGCGTCAGCCGGAAGACCTACTTTCCGATGAATGGCAACCCTGGTGGCAGGGCAAAGGAACCAGTGTTTGGCAAATGCTCACCGCTGCCATCACAGGAGACCTTCATCACGTCAAACAATTATTGAAACAAGAACCGGGATTACTGCACTGCTCTTATCATTATTACTTTCCTCTCTATTTTGCTATCCGGGAAAATCACCCGCAATTAGTGGAATTCCTGCTGAAAAATACACCCAGACCCCCTTCTAATCCCGGACGTTTGCCAGAGATTGCCCGTGAGAGAGGTAATCATGTTTTGGCAGATTTCGTTGAAAAACTCTTACTAGAGCTGTACGACATACGCCCTGAAGCTGAAACCGTGTCATCCACTATCAAACAAGGGGATCTGACTGCCCTGCAGAAAATGATCGAAAATCAACCTTCACTGATCAATGCCGCTGATTCTTTCGGTAACAAAGCTATTCACTGGGCTGTGCTTACCCGTCAGTTATCCTTCATCCGCTACCTATTGGAGCAAGGTGCAGATATCAACGCGCAAAGGCCGGATGGGGCGCGTCCACTCGATCTCACAAACGGCGATTACCATTACCGGAGCTGGTACCGCGACCTTCCCCCGCAATCGATCCAAAGACACGAAGTTGTAGCAGGCTACCTGATCGCATGCGGAGCCTCATATGATCTCAGTGTGGCGGCTAAATTCGGAGATGCCGGACGCGTCAGGGAACTCCTTGATGCAGACCCGTCACTCGTCAAAAAACTTCCTGATTATGTTTCTTACTATTCCGGTTATGCGCTGCGGAATGCAGCAGGAGCAGGCCATCTGGCCACCGTTCAATTGCTACTCGAAAGAGGGGCTGACCCTAATTTTCCCGAGCTCGATATAGCTCCGCGCGGTGGCGCATTGCATGCTGCAATAGGAGGCCATCACCGGCTGATTGCTCAATTACTGCTGGAACATGGTGCTGATCCAAACGCGGCTGTAGAGTCTTCCGGTAATTGTATGTCGCGCGCCAAAACATGCAACGCTCCTCCCGGGCTGATCAACCTCCTTGCACTGTACGGCGGAGCTCAAACAGTGGAACTGTTATGCTATTACAATAACCTGGAAGAGTTGTCGCAGGTGTTCCAGGCAAACCCCCAATTACATGTGCCACCGGAAGCACTGGATGCGGCGATCGGAGAAGGACATCAACTGGTTGTTGAATTATTACTTCGTTATCAACCTGAGCTCTTGAAAAAGCATCCGCTGGGAAGTATCTCCAATGTCAATTTTGCAAGGTGGCTGATGAAGAATGGATTGAATCCCAATAATGCCGACTGGCTGGGCATTACACCGCTTCACCGTGCAGCATCGGAAGGTAATATCGAATTGGCAGCACTCTGTCTCGAATACGGCGCCAGCATCAATGCCATTGAATCTGATTATTCCTCTACGCCGATGGGCTGGGCCGCCCGTAAAGGACAGCGCAGTATGGTGGCTTTCCTTCTGCAGGAAGGCGCCGATGCATTTGCCCCCAAACATATCCTATGGGCCCAACCCGCTGCCTGGGCCGAAAGAATGGGCTATGAAGATATTGTGCTGCTCCTGTTGGATTGAGCTGCTGGTATCTAAATTGAAGCTGTCGGCATATTCCTTTACCAGGGTTCATGGAAGGAGATGGTCATTCAGAAATAGTATATTGGATTAAATAAAAAGGAATGGAAAACTATGCCGTCATACTGCTGATCATGGCCCTCATGATCGTTGCATCGGGTTTTGCTGAGAAGATCAAAGTGGCCGTGCCGGTGATGCTGCTGGTTGTTGGGATCGTGATCGGGTTTGTGCCCGCCATGCCGGTCCTGGACCTGAACCCGGAAATCATCATGCTGTTGTTCCTCCCTCCCTTGCTTTACGATGCGGCTTTCAATATTTCCTTCAAGGATTTCAAAACAAATATCAATACCATCAGTACCCTTGCCATCGGTTTGGTTTTTATTACCACCGCAGGTATTGCAGCTGTGGCGTATTACATGATCCCGGGCATGACCTGGCCACTGGCTTTCGTATTGGGCGCCATCCTATCTGCAACGGATGCTGTGGCAGCCATCGGTATTACCAAAGGACTCGGCCTTCCACACAAAACTGTCACCATCCTGGAAGGTGAAAGCCTCGTGAACGATGCATCTGCTCTGGTGGCCTACCGATTTGCTGTTGCTGCGGTAACCGGGATCGCTTTTGTTACCTGGAAGGCATTGCTGCAATTCCTGGTTGTATTGGGAGGAGGATTCCTGGTTGGATTGGTCCTGGTGAAAACATTGTCGTTCGCCCTGCGTTTTTTCCGCAACAATGACCTGGTGATCATCAGCCTTATGCTATTGATGCCTTTCGTCACTTACCTGTTGGCCGAACATCTTGATGTATCGGGTGTGATTGCTGTAGTGGTATTGGGATTGGGAATGTCGAGACTGAGCAGGGAAAAATTCCCTGAAAGGATCAAGGCTCAATCAAAACATTTCTGGGACGTGATCATCTTCCTGCTCAATGGCCTGATCTTTTTATTGATCGGATTGGAGTTCCCCCTTGTATTGAAGCAGTTGCAGGAGGCGCATGTATGGCCGTTTATCGGTTATGCATTGGTGATAGCGCTTGCAGCGCTGCTGATCCGGATGATCAGGGTGTACTGGCAGCAATTCAACCTGCAAAGGGGTTTCCGGGGTAAACGCCATATCAGTGAAGAAGCATTATTCGATTCCAAAACCAGTTTCATCATTACCTGGTCCGGGATGCGGGGGATCGTTTCTCTGGCTATCGCGCTTGGCCTTCCCATCACGCTGGAGAACGGCGAACCTTTCCCGATGCGGAATGAGATCATTTTCATTTCCATTGCCGTTGTGCTGCTTTCCTTGCTGGGGCAAGGTTTGACATTACCCTGGGTGGTGAAGAAGTTCGGGAAATGATTTTTTCACTTTTACGGTTGCAGCGTTCCGGCTAACCTTCCATTTTCTTCAGCTACAGCGAGGAGTTGATTGGGAACTTTGCTGATTGCTTGAAACGCATCAATATAAACCAGTCCATCTGAACTCTCTCTTGTTGCCTCCGGCATATCATCTGCAAGCAGTGTTATAATTGCGGAGCTCACTTTCAAATACCCGATTGTTGAATTGCGGGTGCTGAAGAACAGTAACCTGCGGATCGGGGGTGATCCTGTGTATACGGGGCTGATTAAAAAGGGCGGAGAGTTGGCAGTCATTCGCCAGAGGCGAACGAGTGGGCTCCCCAACATTCAGCGTCTGACCTTTTTAGTCAACCCCACAGCAAACTGGTATGCTGTTTTTGCCGGGCGCCCTCTGCAGGCTGCCCATGTAGGCTGATCATTAACATTTGTGACAGTAATTCCCACAAATGAAGCATGGCCGGAAAAGAGGAGCTATTAGTTTTGAGTCTGTTATCCAATGATAAAGACCCGGGCCGGCTTGCGCCCTCAAAACGATTTTTTACATGGGTATCCACGTAATGACCATTCCTCCCTCCGCTGGTAAATTGAATGTTCGTAATAAATTTCCGGTTAATATTGTTGCATGTCAGGAGCAAAAAGAATTGTTGCTCAAACTGAATGAATGCAAATCTGCCCTGTTCCACAACAAGAAGAACGATGTCAAACACCTGGCAACACTCATGCATATGAGCCGTGCAACGCTTTATAGAAAATTGAAAGGCGTAACGGGTCTCACTCCCAATGAATGGATCAACGAGGCCAGAATGGAGAAGGCAGCTGAATTACTGGCCGAAGGAAGGTACAGAGCATTCCAGGTGGCCAGAATGCTTGGATATACAACTCAAAGCAGTTTTGGAAAAATGTTCCTTAAACAATATAAGGTAACCCCTGGCAATTACCAGCGAATGGAAATGGTACTCAATCAATCTCACATTCCATCGCTGAAAACTACTCCAGCACAATAACAAAACCTCCTGCGCCCTGCATCTCCAGGCTGGTAAGCGCAGCAGGGTTCAGTGTTACAGTTGCGAAATCCATTTTTGTGCTTCCATCCTTGATACAGGTTGCTTTGCCTGATTTAAATGATGACAGATTGAACTGCACTTTTCTTGGAGTATTTTCACCATTGATGCCGGCGATATACCATTTCTTCCCCGCCCTTCGTGCAATAACGATGTATTTACCCGGATAGCCTTCCAGGAACCGTACCTCTTCCCAACGGTCAGGAAGCTGTTGCATGAATCGCTTGACCATTAACGGCACCTGGCTCATACCTGCAGGCGACTCTGCAATATGCTGAATGCCGGATAAATAAATTACTGATGTTGCCAGCTCAAAGGCGCCGGTGGTTTTCCGTTGAACATGAGATTGGATCTTATACAGATTAGTGGGCGTAAAATCCATAGGATCGAAAACATTCCTGGTGAATGGGAGCATAGCGGCATGATTGGCCTCATTGTCTGCATCGCGCTGGTTAAAGGTGATCATTTCAAACCCCTTTACCGCCTCTGTTGTCACTAGGTGCGGGTAAGTCCGGCTCCATCCGCGCGGCAAAGTGGCGCCGTGAAAATTGACCAGCAAACCTGCTTCAGCTGCATCATTCAAAATATCAATATAATATTGGATCACAGACCGTCCATCTCCACCGAAGAAATCAACTTTAATACCTTTAATGCCCATACTTTTCAGCTGGGTAAATTCTTCGCGCCTGCTTTGAGAAGTCAATAATTTGTCTTTGGGTGTCATCTTCACTGTATTCCAGTTACCAGCAGAATTATACCATAATAACAATCCCACTTTTTTTGAATTTGCATAAGCTGCCAGTTCCCTCATACGGTCATATCCGATATTCTTGTCCCAGTTGGCATCTATCAGGCAGTACTCCCATTTCATGTCAGCTGCAAAATCAATGTATCTTTTTTGCTCGGAATAAACGATCGAATCATCCTTCGACATTATCCAGCTCCAGGATGCTTTTCCTGGTTTAATAAACCGGTGATCAGTAAGCGCAGCAGGAGGCGCAAGATCTGTTCCAAGTGTTGATTCCACAATGTTCTTCAGTGAGCCAATGGTGATCACGCGCCAGGGAGAAAAGAAAGATCCTGCAGAGCGTGGTAATAATCCATCAATTTCCATGGTTTCACGCGGGTCCGGGAATGTTATTTTATATGCAGGGGACAGTTGTTCATTCTTCAGGCGTGTGCCGCAATATTTTCCATCCAGTGCTGCCTCTGAAATCAGGACCCAGGTATCATCGTTTTGTTTGAAGAGTGCTGGATAGACCCATCCCGTAGGTGATGCACTGGTTACGGGAATATTTTGACGGTAATTGTCTTCATAAGCCGGGTTGGTGCTTTCAAAACCTGTCTTGGCTGTCTGCATGGGCTGCAGGAATGCGCGGGTACTGGTATCGAAAGTGAAAGTAGTGAGCTCATCAAAAATATGTATTGTATCATGGGCAGGTATATAGTACCGGAATCCAATGCCGTCATTGGAAACCTGGTAGATAATATGTAGCGGCCTGCCTGAGGTATCACTGTAATAGAATGTCTTCTTGTTTGCCTTATAATTGATTTGACTTTTCTTGCCAGTGAACAACTCATATTTTTCATTGACCTCCGTCACTGCAGAACTGCTGTCAAACCGCCATGCCCCAGCAGGGGCATCCGGAGTAATGGACAGGCCAAGCGCTGAAGGATGAATGACCAGTTTATTGTGATGCGATGCCTGCCAGGTTATTTTTCCATCAGCGGTCTGAAGTATTACTGCTATTTCTTTGTCGGGGCTTGTAATGCCGGAGGATTGTGCTTTGGTAGAATAGATTACCAGCATAATGGCTATGCCGGTCAACAGAGTCCGGAGTGGGAAGAAGGTCCTGTACAAATTCTTGTGTTGCATGAGATCAAAAATAAGTTGTTCCTTCATTTTTTCACCTGATCAAAATTGTCCGGAATGGTTGATTTGTCTCAAATTTTAAAAATGCTGATAAAGTATTCTTCGTAAACTTATATTGCTTTTGATCAGGTGCTTTCAAACTCCAAATAATTGCTGAGGATGAATATCAAAAATGCCATTGGAATATTTTTATTGAGTGCGACTATGCTGCCAGGATATGCAGTTCAGGCACAGGATAGTTTATACTATAACAGTTTTCCGTTAAAGGATATCCGCTTGCTGGATGGTCCCTTCAAACGGGCCAGGGACCTTAATATCCGGGTGTTGTTGTCATACGATACAGACAGACTGCTGGCGCCATTCAGGAAAGAAGCGGGATTGCCAGCGCGGGCTTCCGGTTATTCCAACTGGGAAGGATTGGATGGGCATATAGGAGGGCATTATCTATCGGCTCTTGCCATGCATTATGCAACCTCGCAGAATGCTGAATGTAAGAAGCGGATGCTTTATATGATTGCAGAACTGAAAGCATGTCAGCAGGAAAATACGAGGCGCCACCAGGAATGGGGTAAAGGTTATCTGGGTGGTGTGCCCAATAGCGATTCTATCTGGTCTGCATTCAGGGTGGGCGATTTCAGGGCTTACAGGGCTGCCTGGGTGCCATGGTACAATTTGCATAAGCTCTTTGCGGGACTTAGGGATGCCTGGCTTTACACCGGCAACCAGGAAGCTAAAACACTATTCCTTTCCTTTTGCGATTGGGCCATCGATATCACGGGCGGATTGACGGATACTCAAATGCAATCGATACTCGACACAGAACACGGAGGTATGAACGAAGTGATGGCTGATGCCTTCCAAATGACCGGTCAGGAAAAATACCTGCTGGCAGCCAAAGGATTTTCACATAAGATGCTGCTGGAGCCTATGGCAGCGGGGATAGACAACCTTGATAACAAACATGCCAATACACAGGTGCCGAAGGCAGTCGGATTTCAACGGATAGGAGAATTGTCGCATGACAGTATTTTCAAAAAAGCAGGCAGTTTCTTCTGGGAAACGGTGACCGGTAACCGAACTGTCGCATTCGGGGGCAATAGCAGGCGGGAGTTCTTTCCTGCAAAAGCAGCCTGTATGGATATGGTTACAGACGTGGAAGGGCCAGAGTCCTGCAATTCTAACAATATGCTCAAACTCACGGAGGACCTGTTTCGCGGAACACCTTCGGCAAAGTATATGGATTATTACGAAAGAACATTGTACAATCATATACTTTCCACACAACATCCTGTTCATGGAGGATATGTTTATTTTACACCGCTCCGCCCCAGGCATTACCGGGTATACTCTGCACCCAATGAGGCAATGTGGTGCTGTGTGGGAACGGGCATGGAAAATCATGGCCAATACAACAGGCTCATTTATACACAAAGGCAGGATTCTCTTTTTGTAAATCTTTTTACAGCTTCAGAACTCGAATGGAAGAATAGAAAGATGGTGATCAGGCAGGAAACAAATTTTCCGGAAGAAGAGCATACAAAACTTTCCATCGTTTCGGGCATGTCGCATTTTACAATGATGGTCCGCTACCCCGGATGGGTAAAGAAGGGAGCGTTGAAAATACTTGTAAACGGAAAGAAAGTTGACTATCAACAGCATCCGGGTTCATATGTAGCCATCAACAGGACCTGGAAAAAAGGCGATATGGTGCAGGTGATCCTGCCCATGCATAATTCCATCGAGCAGTTGCCGAATGTTCCTGCGTATAAAGCAATCATGCATGGCCCAATTCTATTGGGAGCAAAATCGGGTACCGGAAACCTTTCCGGACTGGTAGCAGATGACGGACGATGGTCGCATATTGCCGGCGGAGAAAAATTACCCATCAACAAAGCGCCGATCCTTGTTTCAGATAATTTTACCCGGGTGATAGATGGATTAGAACCGGTAAAGGGCCGTCCGCTTCATTTTACTTTTCCTGAAATTAAAATGATCAATCCTGTAAAGATAGAGCTGGAACCTTTTTATGGGATACATGATGCACGGTACATGATTTACTGGATGGCTTTGAGCAATGGCCAGTACAAAGGTTATCTCGATTCCCTGTCGGTAATTGAAAAGGAACGGATGCTCCTGGAAAAACGTACAGTAGACTATATTGCTCCCGGTGAGCAGCAACCGGAGATTGATCATATGCTCATGCAAGAGGGGTCCCGTTCAGGCAATACCATGGATGCCTTCTGGCGTGAAGCTTCCAATGGCGGGTACTTCAGTTATCAAATGAATACAAAGAATGAAGAGCAGTTGACATTGAGGGTTCGTTACTGGGGCAGCGAATGGGGCAACAGGAGTTTTAAGATCTTTATCGATGACCAGCAATTTGTTGCAGAGGACAATACCGGCCGATGGAACCAATCCACCTATTTTGATATAGAGTATCCGATACCTGCAGAAATGCTGAAAGGTAAAGAGTTTGTTCGCGTGAAATTTCAATCGTTGCCAGGCACAACTGCCGGAAAAGTTTTTTATTTACGGTTAGTGAAACGATAAACTCACATACATTATCAAATGGTATCAGGGAGCTGCAAAAAAAGGCGCCAATATCCATAGCCTTTTAGTTATCCGGAATAGTCATGTGATGGATGGGATTTGCCATCAATCACTAAATTATATTATCCAGCAACAACACGCCAAGCAGTCCGATAATTGAAATAGAGGTTTCCATTACTGTCCACGACAAAAATGTTTGCTTCAGTGAAAGATGGAAGAATTCCTTGAACATCCAGAATCCTGAATCATTGATATGCGAACCAAACACGCTTCCGGCACCCACGGCCAGTACCATGAGTTCCGGCGATACTCCTCCCGCTGCCACCAGGGGCGTAACAACGCCAGCTGCCGTGATACCGGCAACTGTTGCAGAACCGATAGCAACTCTCAGCAATGCAGTAATAGCCCAACCGAAAACCAACGGAGGCATATCCCATCTTTCACTGAAAGAGGATATGTATCGGTCAGTACCACTATCCTGAAGTACCTGCTTGAAGATCCCACCCGCAGTAATGATCAATAAGATCACAGAGATCCCGGAAATGGCATCGCTCAACCACTTCATGGTTGTTTCCATTGTATAACCGGACTTCAAACCAAAATACCAGATAGCCAGCGAACTGGTCAGTAAAAGCGCTATAGTGGGATCTCCAATGAACAAAAGGATTTTCCGAAGAAAGTTATCAGCCAAAAAGCTACCTGCTATTACTGCGCAGGTGATCAGTATTACAGGCAATAGTCCGATCAGAAAGCTTGGGAATGCTGCCGGTAATTTCCTGTTCAGATCATTTTCTTCCGATAAAAAGAAAGATTGAATATTAACGCGTATCTGCTTCATGGAACGTCCCAGCAAAGGACCTGCAATAATGATCACAGGAATAGTAATGATCAGTCCGTATATCAATGTTTTTCCAATATCCGCGTGGAATGAATTAACCAGGAATACCGGGCTGGGATGAGGTGGTAAAAAACAATGTGTAGTGGACAGGGATGCAGCCATCGGTATGGCAACATACAATAAAGGTAGTTGCGCTTTCTTTGCGATGGAAAATACCAATGGTACCAAAATCACAAATCCGGCATTATAGTATAAGGGAAGCCCAATTAAAAAACCAGTGAGCAAAACTGCCCACTGGATATTTTTTTGACCGAACCCCGTAATCAATGTTATCGAGATCCTTTCAGCGGCGCCGCTGATCTCCAGTGTTTTTCCGAGGATCGCGCCCAGACAAATGATCAACGCCAGCCCTCCCATTGTGTTGCCAACTCCTTTTTCCATCGATTGAATGATCATCATGGGGTCCATTCCCAGGAAAAGGCCGGATAGTATTGCTACAAAAAGTAATGAAAGGAAAGGGCTTACTTTTTTATAGGTTAAAAAGATTTGAAGACAAATAGCAAAGAAAACAACAACTAATTCCATATGGCGCTTTTTATCAGCCTACTGTATTTACCAGGGTTCCGATATTGTCAATTGTTATCCTGATCTCGTCACCAGCTCTTAATGTAAAATCATTACCTGGAACAATGCCTGTACCGGTCATTATCAGGCAGCCATAGGGGAATGAACATTCGCGAAATACATATCCCACCAATTCCTGCAGTGAACGTTTTATCTGGCTGATGGCGATCTTATCGCTGAATTCGATCACATCGTTCCTGATGATCTCGAGACTTATCATTGTGTTTTTATCCAGTGGCTCTTCAGTAATATAAAGGCAGGGGCCGATAGCAGCACAGGCATCATAGGTTTTCGCCTGTGGCAGATAAAGTGGATTTTCTCCTTCAATACTTCTGCTGCTCATGTCGTTCCCGATCGTATAGCCAATTATTTTTCCCGATGATGTCACTACCAGCGTGAGCTCTGGTTCAGGAACATCCCAGGTGGAGTCTTTCCTGATTTTTACTTTTTCACCGGGACCAACAATCCGGTTTGCAGTAGCCTTAAAGAATATTTCAGGTCTTTCCGCTTCATATACTTTTGCATAGAAGTCTGCACCGCCGGACAATTTTGATTCTTCCTGCCTGCCCACTTTACTACGCAGGTAAGTTACGCCGCATGCCCACAATTCCTGTTTGCCAACAGGGGGCAATATCACAGCGCCGTTCAGCGATTCTTTTTTAGTGCCATATCCCGAAGCCAGCAGCGATTGAATCGTTTTTGCTAAATTGTCATCATTAATGAAATTATCCCAGTCCTGAACCTGAACAATAAAAATGCCTTCGCTATTTTCAATGATAACTCCCTGATTCGTTTTGTATAGTTTCATTTTTTTTGTTTTACAGATATTTGCTTCAATGCCTTTCTTAATGCAAATCCCTTTTCACTATGTCGCCTGATTTTCCCTGTAAAATATCCAGGTCAGCGCCAAGATGGGCCTGTTGTACATGATCGATATATATTTTCACGTAGCCTCTGGCTGCCATGGGTTCCGGCGGCACCCAGGCTGCTTTTCTCTGCTGTAGTTCCCCGTCACTGATATCCAGGTGCAATCTTCTTTGTTCTACATCCAGCTCAATCATATCTCCATTCTTAACAAATGCCAATGTTCCTCCGATAGCAGACTCCGGTGATACATGCAGCACTACTGTCCCGGCAGCTGTGCCGCTCATTCTTCCGTCTGAGATCCTGATCATATCCGTGATACCTTTTCGTAATAATTTTTCCGGCAGGTCAACATTCCCTACTTCCGGCATTCCCGGATACCCAACGGGGCCAACAGTTTTTAGAACGATCACACAGTTTTCGTCTATGTCCAGGTCGGGGTCGTCAATGCGGGCATGATAATCTTCCATTGTTTCAAATACCACAGCGCGGCCACGATGTTTGATCAATTTCTTTGAAGCAGCGGATGGCTTTATGATGGCGCCATCCACACATAGATTTCCTTTCAGTACGGCAATTCCTGCATTGTGTTGAAGAGGGTGGTCAACAGATGCAATAACATTCCGGTTATAGCATACGGTATTACTGTAGTTCTCACCGATGGTTTTCCCATTTACTGTTATGCTCTCATTGTGAAGATATTCTTTCATTTCATTTATTACAACAGGCAACCCGCCGGCATAGTAAAAATCTTCCATCAGAAATTCGCCGGATGGTTTGAGGTTCACCAGTAAGGGGATCTTGCTGCCAATATGATCAAAATCTTCCAGTTTCAGTTCTACTCCAATTCTCCCTGCTATGGCCTGCAGATGGATAAGGAAATTGGTTGACCCGCCTATTGCCGCGTTTATGACGATGGAGTTTTCAAATGCCTTACGGTTGAGGATAGTTGATAGTTTCAGGTCCTCTTTCACCATTTCCACAATCCTTCTTCCGCTTAACTGCGCCATTACCTTTTTCCTTGCATCCACTGCAGGAATGGTTGCAGCTCCCGGAAGTGTAAGTCCCAGTGCTTCTACCATGCAGGCCATGGTGGAAGCAGTTCCCATACTCATACAATGTCCCTGGCTCCTGGCTGTCCCTATTTCCGCTTCCAGAATATCTTCAGCAGTATAATTTTCGTTCAGTTTTTTTTCTTTTACCATCCAGTTGAAGGAACCCGATCCCAGGCATTCTCCTTTGAATCTTCCATTCAGCATGGGACCTCCGGGAACAACGATAGTAGGTAAATCAACACTGCAGGCACCCATGACTGTACTGGGGGTTGTTTTATCACAACCGGTAAGCAATACCACGCCATCCAGTGGATTGGCCCTGATGCTTTCTTCTGTATCCATGCTCACCAGGTTTCGGAATAACATGGTGGTTGGTTTCATGATGGTTTCACCCAATGAGGTAACAGGAAATTCAAGCGGGAATCCACCCGCTTCAATTACACCGCGCTTCACTATTTCCGCGAAATCCCTGAGATGGCCATTGCAGGGAGTTAGTTCACTCCAGGTATTACAAATGCCAATTACCGGCCGGCCACGAAAATAGTCGTCCGGGTATCCCTGGTTACGCAACCATGAGCGGTGCACGAATCCCATCTTGTCATCCTTTCCAAACCAGTCGAAGCTTCTAAATTTTCTGCTCATCGTAATTATTTTTTAATGGATTCTCCTTCTTCATTCAGGAAATGTCTTTTGTTGACCACTCTCCATTGATCAGGCGATGGATCTTCAATACATTTTTGTTCTGCAATGCCCGAGGCAATAACTGCTGCGGCGTGTTCTGGTAACAGACAGGTCTTGTAAACCGGTAGATGGAAGCAGTGCCTACAGATGTTGTTCTGCTGTCTGTAGTGGAAGGATAGGGGCCGCCATGCACCATCGCATTACCTACTTCCACGCCTGTGGGAAAGCCATTGATCACCACACGTCCCGCCTTTTGTTCCAGCACATCCAGTAATTGCTGGTACCCGATCAACTCTTCTTCTGTACCATGAACAGTAGCTGTCAGGTGGCCTGAAAGATTCTCTGCTATTTCGAGCATTTCTTTTTTCGAGTTTGCCAACACTGCCATGCCGGTTGGGCCAAAGACCTCTTCGCTTAAAACAGGATTACTGTTTATGACCTGGCCGCTGGTCTGCAGTAATACAGGTACTGCGATGTTTGTGCTGTTACCGGCTGAGGATTTTGAAACCGCCAGTTGTTCAACGCCATCAGTGGAGAGGTGCTGATGTACACCTGAGTTGTAACTGTCTAATATTTTGGGCGTGAGCATTACGCCGCCTGTCGTTTTTTCAAATGCCGTTTTCAGTAATTGTAGAAAATGATCGTCCTGTTTTTGATAGATCATTAATCCGGGATTGGTGCAGAATTGGCCGATACCCATTGTTACTGATGCCGCATATGCAGCCGCTATTTCCTGTCCCCGTTGTTTTGCCGCTTCCGGTAAAATAAAAACAGGATTGGTGCTTCCCATCTCTGCATACACGGGAATGGGTTCCCTTCTGCTGACAGCAATATCGAACAATGCTTTACCGGCTTTGTAGGAGCCTGTGAAAGCGACAGCTTTTATTCCTGGATGTTTTACCAGATGAACTCCTGCATTGATGCCGTTATCGAAGAGTAAAGAAAAAAGACCATCGGGCATATTCATTTTTTGTGCTGCTGTTTGGATCAGTTTGCCGATGATCGCTGATGTGGCGGGATGGGCAGGATGGGCTTTCACCACTACCGGACAACCTGCTGCGAAGGCAGAGATGGTATCTCCTCCGGCAACCGAAAAAGCCAGCGGGAAGTTGCTTGCTCCAAAAACCACTACCGGCCCGAGCGGGATTTGCATGGATCGTATATCTGGCTTTGGTAACGGTGTTCGTTCAGGATTACCTGTATCAATTCTCGCATCCACCCAGGACCCTTCTGACAATAATGCTGCGAACATTTTTACCTGATTGACCGTTCGCATCCTTTCCCCTTCGATCCTGATGGGAGGGAGGCCGGTTTCTTCGCAACAAACTTTGATCAGTTCATCTCCAGTATTTGATAGTTCATCTGCCAGCATGGTCAGGAAGACAGCCTTTTCAGCACCAGTTTTTTTTCTGTAAATCTGAAATGCGGCAGCAGCTTTATCAACAGCCAGGTTTATTTCTCCGGTTGTTGCTTTATGGAAAAGGTAATTTGTGTTGTGTTGTTCCGCAGGATTATAGGAATAGAATGTTTCGTCTCCATCCGCAGAATAATCAAACCCTATGATTTGCCGGCCTTGTATCATGGTTGTTTTGCTTTTAATCCATCGTTAAGGTGTATCCCAGAACACTCTTGAACTTAATTTATCACCACCGATAGCTGCAGCCGCAGCGTTATAATTGGCAGTGTTGGCGGAAGCCTCCAGGTCGGGATAAGAAAGCCTTCTTGCAAATCCAATTGTTTGAAGGTCGCCAGCAACAGGATTGGGGGTTAAGGCGGGGAATCCGCTCCTTCTGAAGTTGGCAAAGGCTTCCGTACCGTTCCTGATATTGACGATCCAGTATTGTGTATTGATGAGCCTGAGTGCCTCTGCGGGCGAATACGCTACATCCGGATGCTGCAGGTATGTGTTTACATCACCGTTGGAAATAGGTGTAGTACCGGGATATAGAGCATACGTTGCCATATCAGCGATGATCGCATTCTCATAATATACTTCAGCCTGGGCATCGCCACCTGAAATCCAGCCTCTTTTAGCGGCTTCCGCCAGCAGCAGGGATGTTTGGGCATACGTAACCCAGAATTCAGGTACGCCAGGGGCGGCTATAATATTTACATTGAATTGTGAATAGTTGAGGCCTGATCCGCGCGCGCCTCTGTATGGACTGCCGGGTTCCAGGATCTGGTCGCTGGTAACGCCGATGGGTACCCCATACTGATTGGCCAGTGTAACATCCGGGGAAAGATTATTGGCGATGGCGCCGGGATCGGCATATTGCGCTATCATGAATTTGCCGCGGGGGTCGGCGGTTGACTTCAATTGGTTTACGAAAGGCTCTGCAGCATAATGGAATTGAGAGAAATTCCGCAGCGCAAGATTATCCTGCTGGGCAAATACAGTACCATCATTTTTCACGAAGGCATTGTCTGCATTCGAGGTCATAACGCCGCCAGAAAACGCTTCCGCCACTATATCCGCTGCTTTTGTTGGATTGATTTTGGAATAACGCATTCCCAGTCTTAACAATAATGAGTTACCTAATTTTTTCCATTTGGCTACCTGGTCAGTTGCATTGGATGTTTTGGTGGATGGCTGTGCATTGGTGCCATAAAAAAGATCAGCAGATACAAATTCGCCACCAGGATTCAGGGCGGCTATCGATTCTTTGAGCTCTTTGTATAAATCATCGTAGATGGCTGCATCGTCATCATATATTGGAAAGAACAATGCTTCCGAAACTGCTTTTCCAGCTTCTGAGTATGGAATATCTCCGTAGTTATCTACGAGGCCCATGAACAGCTGTGCTTTCCAGATCCTGATCATGCTTTGTAAATTCACATGTGGAGTATTGGGCCCCAGCAGGTTCAATGCCTGGATAAGATTTTTGACGGGAGGCGCGTTTCCATTGGCCAAAACGGTATTTCCGGTGTTGGCATATGATTGCTCCCATTTGGTATTGCTATTTCCGTCAATATCCTTATTGAAGCTGAAACCAGCATTCGCTCCGGTATTGTACGGAACAATAAATTGCTGTACGATGATATGTTCTGCATTCCAGGTGCCGATATGGTTCCTTTGTGCTCCTGCAAACAGGAGTGAAGGATCGATGGAAATTACGCCATAAGGATTCTTGTTTATTTTTTCGAAATCCTTATCACAGGCTGCAAGGGAAATAATGCAGCTGATAAGGACCAGTCGATTTATCATTTTGATCATATCGTTAGAATTTGACATTTAAGGTTAGGTTGTAATTACGTGTGGTAGGCAAGGCTGAATTCTCATATCCGGCCCTGATATCCCCGGATGACTGGATGGCTTCAGGATCAAGCCCAGGCAGGTCTTTGTATAGAATTGCCACATTGCGGCAGGAGGCAGACAATGACAGGCCTTTGATGAATTTCAGCAGGTCCACTTTTTTGATGAGGCTGGAGAAATTATAGGCCAGGGAAATATTCCTGAGTTTCACGAAATCAGACTTGAACGTAAAAGGATCACCGATCTGGTTATTCCTGTAGTCTGTCCAGAAATTCTGTAAACCATTATTGGCAACAGTGATCACATTAGTATTGGCAGTGCCGGTGACTTCATCAATGCCGGGGAAAACATAACCATTTTCACGGCCCTGGAGAGACAGTTTACTATGTCCCTGTCTTGTCATGTTCAGCAGGGTAGAAGACAATACGGTGCCTCCGAATTTATAGTCGATATGTATACCCAGGCTCAGGTTTTTATAGGTGAAATTGTTGTTCCATCCTCCTGTGAACTTTGGAATGGAGCTTCCCAACGGTTGAAAACCTGCGGTAACACCCGGAGGATTTGTAGTGGATGCCAATGGACGGCCAATGTTGGCGCCGGCGCCACTCACGAGGATCTCACCTTTGTCGTTCCGTTTGTAGGTCCTTGTATACAGCTGGTTCATGGCTAACCCTTCCGTATACCTGATTTCACCCAGGAACTCATTACCTGTACCATTGAAATAGAGCAGAAGGATTGAACCACTGGGGTTCCCGACATCCAGGACCTTTGTTTTCAGATAGGCATTGTTCCAGGAGCTTGTCCAGCTGAAATCTTTATTCTGTACAGCTTTGAATTCGATCAGGGTTTCCAGGCCGCTATTCTTCAATGATGCTGCATTTTGTTTTGAAGTGGCATAGCCCGATGCTGTTGAAAGATTGACATCGATGATTTGATCGGTGGTTACTTTATCAAATACGGCGATGTCTACCAATAACTTGTTATTGAACAACCTGGTTTCGAGTCCTATTTCTTTTTCCGTTACGGTAAAAGGTTGTAAAAATGGATTGGGAGCAGCAGTACCGTTAATGCTGGCGAGGGTTTGGCCATTGAACAGGTTGGCGCCAAGACCATAGATCAGCTGACCGTCATAAGGGTTCACCAAAGCAACACTTCCTACCTGTGCCCAGGAAGCCCTGAGTTTTGCATAGGAAAGCCAAACCTGGTCCTTCAGAAGTTCCGAGAAAATAAAGCTACCTGAAACGGAAGAATAGAATTTGCTGTTATTGTCAGGGTGTAAAATTGAAAACCAATCGTTTCTTCCGGTTGCATTGATGTATAAGAAGTTTTTGAAACCTAATTCGGCTGTGCCGTACAGTGAGTTAACGCGTTGCTGGCTGTAATTGAATCCGTCGTTCGTTCCCTTTACTGTTCCGTTCCGGTAAGAATATAGATTGGGAACGGTAAAGTTGGTGGTGGTTTGCACAATATTCTTCCATTCTGATCTCAGGGTATTGCCACCAAAACTGGCGTCAACAGAGAAATTCCCAAACTGGTTACTGGTGCCTACCAGGAAGTCGGCATTGATGTCTGTGGTAGTAGTATGGTTCAGGTTGTAACTGCCCCTGTATGTGATGGTGGGTGTGGTAGTGGCTATCACGGTATTGGCGCCGGTTCCGTTGAGTGTATTCCATTCGGCGTAATTATCGCCACGGTCATAATTGAACCTTCCCTGTGCATAGAGCCAGCTGGTAACATCATAGCGTAGTGTAGCCGTTCCAAGCAGACGATTCCTGTCTTCCTGGTATTTCTGCCCGTTCTGAAGGGCAAAGTAGGGGTTGTTGACGGTCCCCTGGAAGCCGTTGGTTTTCCATTCTGCACCTGTAGCCGGATCCGTGGCATGCTCTCTGTACGCTTCAATGGGAGTGGAGATAGGCATCCTGGTAAAGAAATTCACAGCGCCGTCTCCCTGCGTACCAATTTGCGGAGGGTTTATATAATCTTCATCTGCGTAGTTGACGTTGAGCAACAGCTTGATTTTATCTACCAGCGTTTGATTGATACCGATGTTGAAGATCCTTCTCTTGTATTCATTGGATGGTACAATGCCTTTGGAATTGGTGGTTGATATGGATGCCCTGAAACTTCCATTGGCCCCTCCTCCAGATAATGCGAGCGTATTGGTTAGATTGGTCCCTGTTTGCAGGAAATCGAAAAGCTGGTGGGGATGCGCAGCGTAGGGGCGCATCACTCCATCATAATTGATGGTAGGTACGCCATCCAGTTTAGCTCCCCATCCGAATTGGCCATTGCCCTGGATCTGTTCAGCTGTAGTGAACTTGTTCCCTCCCTGTCCCTGACCGTATTCAGTCTGAACAATTTCGTCCATGAAATTCAATGCCTGCGAATTGGTATAGCTGGAAGTGAAATCAACTCCGATGCCCTGGTTTTTCTGACCGGACTTGGTAGTGATAATGATTGCTCCGCGGGCTGCTCTTGAACCATATAACGCAGCCGCAGCAGCGCCTTTCAATACAGTCATGCTTTCGATATCATCGGGATTAATATTGGCAAGGTTATCTCCGCGGTCACGCTGCTGATCACGGCCTTCTGCAAATCTGGCTCCCTGATCTATTGGAAGTCCGTTAATCACCAGGAGAGGTGAATTGTCGGCCCCGGAAAAACCAACCTGGCCCCTTATGCGAATTTGGTTACTGGCTCCGGCGCCAGCTGCCGGTGGAGTAATATTGAGACCGGCCACTCTTCCTTCAAGTGATTCGCCCAGGTTGGCAGTCCGGTTCCTGACCAGTTCATCAGGGCTCACACTGGTTGTGGCATACCCCAATTTTTTGGATGCTTTTCTTACACCCAGGGCCGTTACGATCACTTCACTATAATCGGTCCCATCGCCTCTGAACAGGCTCACTTCAATTTCATTTCTGCCATTAACAGGCACTTCCAGTGTGGCAAAACCAATATAGCTTACAACCAGGATATCAGTAGGGCGCGCATTGATGGTAAAGTTTCCGGATGCATTTGTTGACGTGGCTTTTGATGTGCCCTTTACAGCAATGGTTGCTCCATCAACAGGTTTCTTTTCATTATCCAACACTTTCCCTGTTACTGTCTGGGCATTGGCCGCTGCAGTGATCAGGAGCAGGAATAAAAAAAGAAAAAAAGAATAGGGGTTACCTGGCGGGAATGCCAGTAAGGTTTTTTTCTTCATAACAGCAAGTTGTTTCGTAATTAAAGTAGCCCAAAGCCAGGCTTTTTGCATTACAATATTGTTACATAAGCAGCATAAAAACTTCCAAAATTCTTCGTTGTTGGATTTTGTACAAAATGCTGGTGGAATTGACAGATATTTATTCTGTCATCGGATGTATATTTAATTGCCAACGATTGCTGATGAGTCAATTTCTATTACGAAATGATCATTCCCCTGAACTGGAACATTTTGCGCATATTCATGAATTTGCGCAAAAGAAAAATAATTCAATCAATCTGAGTGCTTTTACCGATGTCTGCTCAAACCATCTCCGCATCTATTTTATACTCGAAGGAAAATTTGATTGGGTTATCAACGAGAAACTGTATACGCTTTATCCTCATGATCTTGGTGTCATACTTCCAGGCCATCGCCTGTGCGCAGAAAAAGGATATCTTGATATAGGTTCGCTTTATTGGTTACATCTGCAATTTCCTTTGCCGGAAAAAAACAACAGGCGCTCACCTGGCGGATGGAGCCACATTTCTCCCCAGGAACTGATCTCCGTCAGGCAGATGTTATTCATGGGTCCTACCCCAGTGCTTTCCAGGGTGCCGGAAGCTGGTCCCATTTTTACCTGTCTGAGAAATGAATTATTCAACCAGGAAATCGGGTACATTACCAGGGTCAATCAACTGCTGGACGAGCTATTGATCCTGCTTACGAGGAAATTCACCCAGCAGGAAAATCCACAGCGCGACTTCCCTCAGACTTTTCTAAAACTGGAAGAAACACTGAGAAGGGATCTATCCCATCACTGGACAGTAGAAGAAATGGCTGCCCTTGTAGGTTTGGGCACAACAGCCTTCAGCGACAAAGTGAAAAAATTCACGGGCTTTTCCCCCATGAACTACCTGATCAATATCAGGATCTCTGAGGCTATCCGCTTATTGAAGAAACCAGATGTGCAGGTTACAGATATCGCCCTTGATACGGGATTCTATTCGTCGCAGCATTTTGCAACAACTTTTAAAAAGCTAACCGGACATACACCCAGTCAATTCCGGAAAAACAATATTTAAACTCATTGCCATGTCATCCGTCAAAAAATGCATCATCACCATCGAGATCGGAACAAATGCCGTAAGGGTTGTTGCGTTTGATCTTTCAGGGAAGACTATTGCTTCCATGAAAGGATCATACCCAACTTTTCATTCTCAACCTGATTTCAGCGAGCAGGACCCTGAGCAAATTTTCATCACGCTGCTGTATGTTTTGAAGAACCTCCTGAATGAGCATATTCATCCGTCTAAAATACAGGTGCTCAGCATTTGTTTCAGTGCGTCTATGCATAGTGTGCTGGCAATCGACAAAAGCGGCGTTCCCCTGGGCAATGCAATCACATGGGCAGATAACCGGGCCAAAAAAGAAGTGCAGCAATTGAAAAATTCTCCGGCCTGCAACAGTATCTACACAGCCACGGGAACGCCTATGCATCCTATGTCTCCCTTGTTCAAGATAGCCTGGATCAAGAATAATGATAAAGAAAGGTTCAATAATACCAGTAAGTTCATCCAGTTGAAAACTTATGTGATCCAGCAATTGACGGGCGGATACCTGATCGATTACAGCCTTGCATCAGCAACAGGATTATTGAATATTCACACTATCAAATGGGAAGAAGAAGCTTTGGCCTTTGCGGGAATCAGTAAGGATATGCTTGCTGAGCCGGTGCCCATTTTTACTTCCTGCGGAAAGTTGAAGAAAGCTTACCAGAATTCCCTTGGACTCACGGCTGATACACAACTGATTGTTGGCTCCAGTGATGGCTGCCTGGCCACACTGGGAGCTGGTGTTTGGGATGGAAGCAAGGCCACTATTACCATTGAAGACAGTGGTGCAGTGAGAGTGGTGGGGGAAAAGGTATTGAACGATAAACAACAGCGGTTCTTCAATTACCTGCTTACTGAGAATTGTTATGTGTCTGGTGGACCTACCAACAGTGGCGGAGTCATTTTCGAATGGTTCGCCAAACAATTCGGCGACTTTAAAAATCCATTTGACCTGGAACATACCATGAAAGATCTCATAGCTGTTGCGGCAAAGGTGGAAGCCGGATCTGACGGATTGCTTTTCCTCCCTTATCTGCTTGGAGAACGGGCGCCTATCTGGGATGCCAATGCCAGAGGCGTTTTCTTTGGAATCAATATCAAACATGAACGAAATCATTTTGTCAGGGCTGTTATTGAAGGGATTTTATTCGAAATATACAGCATCGGTAAAATCCTGGAAGAACATAGTACAATCAATAGCTTATCCATTAACGGAAGCTTCGCCTCCATTCCCCTGTGTGCACAGATCATTGCTGATATTTTCAATAAACCCGTTAGTATCAGCCAGCATAATTACAGTGTGGGAGCAGGTGCTTACCTGTTAAGCGCTACAGAGATGGGCATTTTCAAAAGTCTGGATGAAGCCGCGAGAAGCATAACGCTGGATGAACAGTATGTTCCGGGGAAAAATAATCATGGCATTTACATGAAGCATTTTGAAATTTTTGAAACCCTGAGCAGCAGGTTGAAGCCTGATTTTGAAAATGTAGCCAGCCTTCAATAAACCTCAAACCACCTATGTATGGCAGTCTTAAATAGATCGGTTTATCATTATTGTTATATCGCGGCTTTATTTTTCCTGCTGGCCTTTATGTTCGCCACGTTTCAGCATTTCCATAGTTGGGCGGGGATTTTGCTGGCTTTGTTTTTTGTAAGTATCGCACTTGCATTCCGCGGAAGCCGGCTGTTTAAAGGTTATTGGTACAGCGTTATCATTCTGGCCGTGGCTGCTATTGCCATGTATTATCCACAGCATTTCATAACTGTGGGAGGAAGAAATGCTTCTTTCTTCATTCCCATCCTCTTACAGGTGATCATGTTTGGAATGGGAACTGAACTAAGCCTTAAAGATTTTGCACAGGTCATGCGCATGCCCAGGGGCGTATTCATTGGCACAGTATGCCACTATATCATCATGCCTTTGGTAGGGTATACACTTGCGCATCTTTTTAATTTCCCGAACGAGATAGCTGCCGGAATCATTCTGATAGGATGTTGCCCCAGCGGACTTGCATCCAACGTAATGTGCTATCTGGCAAAAGCAAATCTTGCACTGTCGGTTTCTGTTACTACTATCTCAACCTTGCTGGCGCCGTTTTTGACCCCGCTTCTGATGAAATGGCTCGGTGGCAGATATGTTGAGATCGATTTATGGGCAATGGTATGGGATATCACCATCATCGTGATCATTCCTATTGCGGCAGGTCTTGCTTTCCATTATTTGGTCCGTGGAAAAGTGAAATGGATCGATAAGATTATGCCGGTCATCTCCATGGTAGGGATAGCCCTGGTGCTGCTTGTTATTACCGCTGCCGGGCGGGATAATTTATTGAAGATCGGTGGGCTGCTGATCATTGCCACATTCATTCACAATATCTCCGGATATTTTTTAGGTTACTGGTCTGCCCGTTTGTTCAGATTTCCCGAAAGGGATTGCCGCACCATTGCACTGGAAGTAGGTATGCAAAATGCCGGACTTGCTTCTGCACTTGCAAGGGGTATGGGTAAAATAGCTACTGTGGGACTGGCCTCAGTGATCTTTGGCACCATGATGAATGTAACCGGTTCTTCCCTCGCAAGCTGGTGGCACAATCGTCCACCCCGCGATGAACCAACGGCAAAGGAATTATCCTAACTAAAATAAAAACCATGATCAGATACTTATTGTTTTTTTTGATAGCTGTCTGCACCGGCCTGCCAATTTACAGTCAGCAGGTCCAGATAAGCAAAGATGAATTGATTGCGCTTACTCCTGAATGGAATGGTGAAAGGTTTCCCGATGGAAGGCCAAAGGTTCCGGAAGATATCATTCGTAGAATGAGATCAGTCAGTGTGGAAGAGGCCTGGGCTACGCTCAGTAATGCAGGTTACAGGTATCAGATTGCAGAAGGATGGGAACTCATCAATCCTGATAGTGTACTTGTAGGGCGGGCAGTAACTGTAACATTCATGCCCGGACGACCCGATGTATGGAAAGTAATTGATTCATTGGGCAAAAAAGAAGGCAGAAGAGCGCAAAATGTTTGGGCCGTGGAAATACTGCAGAAAGGTGATGTGTATGTTGCTGATCAATTTGGCGCAAAGAGAAACGGACCTACCATCGGTGATAATGTAGGGAATGCTATTTATGCAAAAACAGGAAATGGAATTGTATACGACGGCGCATTGAGGGATGTGGAAGGATTAAATGAAATCGGCGGCTTCACCTCATTCTATACAAGCTACGATCCTTCCTATCATAACCCGGGAACAGGACCAAACAGGGACCTGACCACCATGATTACAGGGATCAACAGACCTACGCGCATCCGTACTGTAACTGTAATGCCCGGTGATGTGGTGTTGGGGAAAATGGGGGTAGTGGTATTTATTCCGCCGCAATTGGCGGAACGTGTAGTAACAACTTCTGAAATCGTCCGGTTGAGAGACCTGTTTGGTCATCAGCGATTGAAAGAAGGAAAGTACACTGCCGGGCAGATTGATACCCGCTGGTCGGATGAAATTGAAAAGGATTTTTCCAGATGGCTCAATGATCATATCAATGAATTGCCCGTAGCTAAAGAACAGATCCAGGAATTTCTGAAGGAAAGAACATGGTAGGAATATGTAAGAATCTTAAACGCTTATCACTATTAAATTAATACAATGTCGAAGTCAAGAAGATCATTCATAGCAACAGCAGCTGTAACAGCGGCCATGACGCCTCTTGCAGCATTGTCCTCTTTCGGTAACGGCCTTACAGCAGCAATAGATAAAACGCCCAAATCATCGGCTCCGTCTGATCTGAAGATCACAGATGTGAAATGTGGTTACGCTGGTGGTGGACTGTTCATCAAAATTTCCACCAACCAGGATATTGTGGGATATGGCGAAGCGGTAGATGCCGTTGGTGGAACTTATCATTTGGTGCAACGTCTCGGAAGGCTGTTGAACGGAAGGAGCCCATTGAACCCTAACCTGATCTTTGAACAATTCCGCAAAGGCGCTTTTTTTGGAGGTGGACAGTCAGGAATGTACGTGGCTGTATTGAGTGCATTCGATGCTGCCCTCTGGGATTTATGCGGCAAGGCATTAGGTCTGCCCGTTTATCAATTGCTGGGTGGTAAATTCCGTGATAGGATAAGAGTTTACTGCGATACCCAGTTGTACTCCGTTCGGAATCCCAAACCGGAGGAGTTTGCTAAAGTGGCGCGGGCTGCGGTTGATAAAGGTTATACCGCCATAAAATTTGATCTCGATGAAGCAAACGATCCCAACAAATATGACCGGTGGAACTGGACGGCAAGTCTTGCTGAAGTAGAAAGAATGTACAATTCAATTGCTGCTGTTCGGAAGGAAGTGGGCCCGCATATCGATATCTGTTGTGATATGCACGGCCGCTATGATGCACCAACGGGAAGAAAGGTGGCGAAGATAATGGAGCCATTAAACCTGATGTGGCTGGAGGAACCTGTTCCGGCAGATAATGTGGATGTATATAAAACGATCACGCAGGAAACCAGTACACCCATTTGTGGTGGCGAGAATTTTTATCTCACCTATGGCTTCACGCGCTTATTATCGGAAGGCGCAGTAGATATAATCATGCCCGATCTTCAAAAGTGCGGAGGACTTGGAGAAGGGCAACGCATAGCAAACCTGGCGAATGCCTATTATGTGCCTTTTTCGCCGCATATGGTTGGGTCCTTTCTTGCAGCTATGGCTTCAGCTCATGTTTGCGCCGCAGTACCCAACTTCCATATCCTCGAATGGCAAAGCCAATTCGATACAGTGAAAAAATGGAAAGAGATTGTGACGTATGACAAACCCTTTATCGAAAAGGGATTTTTAAATATATCGGATAAGCCAGGCATTGGTGTTGACCTGAACCTGGAAGGCCTGAGAAAATATGCACACCCCGGTGTGCCCTTTTTTGAATAAGCGCAAGATTGTGCATGAAAAGCTACTCTCCTGTATTTTCATTTAAACAATAAGGGAGCCAGTTCACGAAGGCTGCGCCTCCAGGTCAGAAACTCATGCGCAGTATTTTCAGAAACAAATGATACTGCATTGAAGCCGGCCTTTTTAAGTTCAAGCACAGCATTCTTAACGCCATCCGGCCGCTCTTTACTTCCGCAGCTCAGGAATATGAGCTTCACGCCTGATTTATCTTTTATATCAGCAGGTGTATAGGTTCCACCGCTCATCAATGCATAAAAGGAAAAAATCGATGGATTGTTGAGTGTGATAGTACGGGTTTCCATGCCACCCATGGAAAGGCCTGCCATTGCACGATGGGATGATTTGGCAATAGTGCGGAAATTGGCATCGATATAGGGAATCAATTCATCGATCAGTACGGTTTGAAATGGTTCTATTTTAAAACTCCTGATCCCTCCATACCTGACATCGTTGGTCATGCCATACGTCATCACAATAATGAATGGCTCGATCTTTCCTTCAGCGATCAAATTGTCCATGATCAGGTTTGCACGCCCCTGGTTACTCCAGGCAGTTTCATCCTCGCCCCATCCATGCTGGAGGTACAATACGGGATAATTCTTCTTTGATTTACCATCGTATCCCGGAGGTGTGTATACAAAAGCCCTGCGGGATGTATTGGTGCTGGGAGAGGGGAACAGCACCTGTACCACATTTCCGTGCGGTACATTTTTCAGTGAATAGAAATCCTGATCATGTGCAGGGATTTCAATCCCGCTTTCCCAACGAACAGAGCCGTAATAGTTAAGTGCGCCGGGGTCGTTGAATTTTCCACCATCGATCTTTATGTTATAATAATGAAAGCCTTCGTCCAACGGTCCTTCTGTAGTACCCATCCAGGAAGAGTCCGGCATTTGTTTGAGCCGGGTTCCGCCTCTTCCGCCAAGCCCGAGACTCACACTCACGCTGTCTGCATAAGGAGCAATGATCCTGAACCGGGCATAGCCCTGCGAATTTACCTGCGGATATTCCTGTCCGGGCTGATTGAGCACGGAAGGTTTGAAGTCTTCTTTTATCAGTATTGAGCTCGTTTGCGAAAAAACCGCAATGCTCATCAATACCGCAGTGAATAGAATTATCAATGATTTCATAATGGCGTTTTTATAAAGGTCAAAATGACATTTATTATTAAATTTAAAACTATTTTTCAATAATCACAATGGTCCTGTTTGATTTTCTTTCAATGAGGAAATAAGACAGTTCAGTATGAACAGGTGACAGAGAGGGCAGTGCTACCCGTGCAACGCAGTGCTGGCGTTTATTGCCGGCCGTTATCTTCTATGTTGGTTGGGATTTCGTTCTTACTACCGGCTTTCGCTTTCTTAATCTTCGCGATATATTCGGAAGGAAGCATGTCAAACTTCTCTTTAAAGGACCTTGTGAAATAATTGGGTGTTGTAAAGCCAACTTCATAGGCGGTTTCGGAGATAGTCATATTCCGTTTTTCCATTAAAGTGATGGCTTTGTTGAGACGGAAGGACCGGATGTACTCAACCGGCGTCTCGCCGGAAAGTTGCAGCAGCCTGGCATACAGCGTTCCTCTGCTCATACCGATATGTTTACTCAAATTCTCAACGGATAATTGCGGGTTGGTAAGGTTGTTCTCAAGATAATTCACAATCTCTGCCAATAGTTTAGCATCCGGCGATTCCATTTCCACTTCTGGCGATGCAACGCTGATCTGTTTTGAATAAGTGTTTTTCATCGTATCCTTTAAGTGCAACAGGTTCCGGATCTTGGCATTTAAAACTTCCAGGTTGAATGGTTTGGTGATATAATCATTGGCCCCTGTTTCAAGTCCTTTCAACTGCTGTTCCTGGCCCGTCATGGCAGTAAGTAGTATTACCGGGATATGGCATGTTCTCTTATCTGATTTTAATTTATTCACCAGTTCAATGCCATCCATCTCAGGCATGCTGATATCTGTCAGGATCAGCTGTGGATGATTGGATAGCGTTTTTTGCCAGCCATCTTTTCCATTGACTGCTTCCAGTATCTTGTACTGATGGCGAAGATTGTCTTTTAGGTAATCTCTGAAATCCTCATTGTCTTCAACCAGTAACAAAGACGGCTCATGGGAGATATTACTGTTTTCCCGCAATACAGCAGGATCTTCCTGGGGCTTCTCCTCAACGGTTTCTTCGGGTACTGGTGCAGGTAATATACTTGCTGTTTCATAAGCACGTTTGAGCGGTATTTTTACGATAAAGGAACAGCCTTTGCCCGGCTCGCTTTCAACGCGGATCCTGCCATTGTGTAATTCGATGAATTCTTTGGTGATGGATAAGCCGATACCGGAGCCCTGGTTAAGAACGGCGGCGCTGCTCTCATTCTGGAAAAACCGGTCAAAGATCAACTCCTTCTTATCTTCCGGGATACCAATACCGGTGTCGGTCACACTTATCGATACCCATGTGTATTCCGGATCATCAGCGCTTTCGGTTTTTTGAAGATCAACGGTGATGCGACCGCCGGCTAAAGTGAATTTGAATGCATTCGACAATAGATTGAAAAATATCCTTTCCATTTTATCCCTGTCAAAATAGGCGTCCAGCCTGTCTATGCAGGTTTTGAGGGTGAACTGGATATTCTTCCTTTCAGACATATCCCTGAAAGAGTCCGTTACTTCCTTCAAAAAGGAAATGAACTCACCCTTTGATAGCTGGAGTTTCAATTCCTGTTCCTCCAGTTTTCTGAAGTCGAGCAGTTGGTTCACCAGGTTGAGCAGCCTTCTCGCATTCCGCCTTACCATATTGAGCTTCTCCTGTTTTTCCGGTTTGTCTTCTCCGTCTATCAATTGGTCTACAGGCCCCATGATCAGGGAGATGGGCGTCCGGAAATCATGACTAAGATTGGTGAGGAATTTGAGTTTCATCTGCTCCAATTGTCTGGTCCTCTCAATTTCCTGTTGTTCCTGCTCCTGTGCAAACTTCCTTCTTAGCCTGGAGATCCCTCTGTGACGGATGTACAAAAGTGTTCCTCCAATTGCCAGGATGTAAAAAATATAGGCATAAGCGGTTCGCCAGAAAGGAGGTTTCACAAACACTTTTATGGTAGTGTCGGTTGTACTCCAGATCCCATCATTATTAGCGGCTTTCACCCGGAACGTATATTCTCCGGGGTCCAGGTTGGTGTAGGAGGCCGTATTCCCCGGACCGATATAGTTCCAGTCTTTATCGAAGCCATCCAGTTTATAGGCATAACTGTTCTGCCTTGGAATGGTATAATTCAATGCAACGAAACTAAGGGCAAAATTCTGTTTATAATTCAGGTGTATTTCACCGGCAGTGGAAATATGTTCTTTGATGGGAGCATCGTTGCCTGGCGGAACAGATTTGTTGGAGATCCTGAGATCGGTGAGAATAACCCGGGGTACATTCCGGTTTACCTTCAACTGGTTGGGATAAAAATGATTGAAGCCTTCAAGGCCGCCAAAAAAAAGTTCGCCATCACTGAGTTCTAACCCTGCCGCACGTACGAAGTTTGAGTTTTGCAGGCCATTCATATGGGTGAAGTTCCAAAAACTTTCTGTAGCCGTGTCCAGCCTGCTGATGCCGGTATTGGTAGATAACCAGAGTTTTCCGGTACCATCTTCCACTATCTGGTAGATCATGGCATTTTGGAGGCCATCCTTTTCTGTATAAAGTTTGAATTGTTGATTATCCGGGATATAGGCAGCCAGTCCGCTGAAAGTACCGATCCACATTTTTCCTTTTTTGTCGCGGTGCAGGCTTTGTATTTTATTACTCGGTAACAGGCTGTTCTCCTGTGTGTATATTTTCCATTTTCCTGAAGATGTATTGAGTAAAGCAACACCACCGCCATGTGTACCGATCCAGATATTGCCTTCGGCATCTTCCCCGATTGCCCGGATATACCCATTGATGGGCATGAGGCTTTCGCCGTTTCGGGCCAGGGGAGAGTAGCGGGCTATCACACGTGAGCCCTGAACCACAACCACTCCGTCTCCATTTGTACCGATCCAGATATTGCCTTTGCTGTCTTCAAATAAAGAGAAGATATCATTATTGGTAAGGTCATTCACGCCATTGCCTTTCACCAGTTGTTTGCATTCACCTGTTCTCTGGTCCAGGATGATCAAGCCATGTGAATATGTGCCAATATAAAGTTTATCGTTTGTGCTGCGCAGCAATGCGAGAATGGATAGGGAGTTGCCCTCAACATGCTTTAGCGAAAGATTTACGGGATGCGCCTGGTCTTTTTCCCGGTTGAGCTCATACAATCCATTGCCATCGGTACCCAGCAAAACATTCCCGTTTTTATTTTCGGCAAGTGCTGTGAGTACGGCAACATGATTCCTGTTTTCCTGAAAGCAGCTGTTTAGCGTAAGGTTGAAAAGATTCAGGTTTTTATCATACTTGCAAATACCTCCCTGGTAAGTTCCCAGCCAGTAAATGCCCTGCTGATCAATGTAAACGCAGCGTACGCCCTTGCTGCATAAGCTTTGGTGATTGCGAAAATCCTGGGTGAACAGGGAATAGGTATCTTTTTCTATATTGTAAACGTACAAGCCATTGGAGCAGCCTACCCATAAAAGTCCCTCACCATCTGCTGCGATGCTGGTGATTTCCGGGTTGTTCAGGAAGGAGCGGGTAAATCCGGAGCCGTCTGGTTTCAATTTGCACAATCCTGTTGCAGTGCCTACCCAGATATTGCCCCATTTGTCCTCTGTTACTGCTCTTACTCTGTTATCGGGTAAACTGGACGGATCTGTTTTATCGTTTTCATAAACTTTCAGGGTGTTTGTTGTGATAGCATACTGTAACAAACCGTTCTCTGAAGCGATCCACAAGTTTTTTTTGCTGTCTGCGTATACAGCGATGAGCGTTGTGATGATGGGGGTGCCTTTTTCGTCTGTTAATGTATGCTTTGAGATGGACTGGGATTGAGGGTCCATTACGTATAACCCTTCAAACTGGGCAATCCAAATCTTACCCCGGTAGTCGCTGCAAATACTCCTGATCACATCACTGCCAGTGAGTGTGGTGCTGCCGGATTGTACAGGATAATGCAGGAAATGATCTTTTTTCCGGTCGTACAGGCTGAGTCCACCGCCACTGGTGCCAATCCAGAGATTGCCTGAAGGGTCTTCATGTAATGCCAGTACTTCGTTGGTCCGTAAGCTGGTGGAATCGCCGGGCATATACCTGTACACAGTGAAATTGGTACCGTCGAATTTATTCAATCCATCATCGGTGCCGAACCACATGATCCCATATCTGTCTTTCAATATAGTATTCACTGCGTTGGACAGAAGACCGTCCCTCGTGGATAGTGATGTGAATTTTATCTGCCCGGTTTGTGCCTGTGTGTAGGAGCTAATGGCAAAAACAGAGCAAAAAAGTATATAGATAATTTTTCGCATGTTGCAATCGTTTTGGTTTGGCGCAGTTTTCAGCAGTAATGAACAAAATTGCTACTATCCTGAACAAATGGTCTATTTCCTCAATTATCGCTTTTTTATTTTTAATTTCACATAATAAATGTACGAATGACATTTATTATTTCCTTATAAATTTTTGATTGCTTAAAACGCTGCTTCCATGTGGAATGATAACCCATTGATTACAGGAAAGGAACGAACCAATAAGGAACTGCTGCCTGGTCCCTTTCGATTTGTTATATCAGCATCTCCTGTCTGTCTGCTGCGTCCGCTAAAAATAAGACGAAAACAATGTAAGTGCAATAATGGAATTTTTAAATTATTGGCTGCTGTGTTGGCGGTGGGGGCGGCGATCTTTTTCCCGGTCCTGGGCTTTGCCCAACAGCATCCCTGGCAGGACCCGCAACTGCCATCAGCAGAAAGAGCAAAAGATCTTATATCAAAATTGACGCTCGAAGAAAAGGTATCCTTGTTATTTGATCAGTCGCCCGCAATACCCAGGCTGGGCATAAAAAAATTCAACTGGTGGAGCGAGGCATTACATGGGCTGGCCAATAATGATAACGTTACAGTATTTCCGGAGCCTATTGGTATGGCTGCATCATTCAACGATTCGCTGGCATACCTGGTATTCAATGCCACTTCAGATGAAGTGCGTGCAAAATATCATGAGGCAATCAGAAGTGGAAAAGAGAACAGGCGTTTCCTCAGTCTATCTGTCTGGACTCCCAATATCAATATTTTTCGCGATCCCCGCTGGGGCCGCGGCCAGGAAACCTACGGTGAAGATCCTTACCTGACTTCCCGTATGGGCATTGCCGTTGTAAAAGGATTACAGGGACCTGTTGATGCCAAATACAGGAAATTACTTGCCTGCGCAAAGCATTTTGCCGTACACTCAGGTCCGGAATGGAGCAGGCATACACTGAACTTATTTCAAATAAAGCCACGCGATTTGCATGAAACATACCTGCCCGCATTCAGATCATTGGTGATGGATGCTGATGTCCGTCAGGTGATGTGTGCTTACCAGCGGCTGGATGATGAGCCCTGCTGCGGCAACAACCGCCTGCTACAAACTATTCTGAGACGCGACTGGGGATTCAAACATATTGTTGTATCCGACTGCGGGGCCATCACTGATTTTTATACCAGCCATAAAGTATCTTCTGATGCAACGCATGCAGCAGCAAAAGGCGTGCTGGCCGGAACGGATGTGGAATGTGTATGGGAAGGCTATGCTTATAAGAATCTTCCTGAAGCTGTTTCAAGGGGATTGATCAACGAGGCGGAGATCGATAAAAGTCTGTTGCGTGTGCTGACCGGGCGCTTTGATCTGGGAGAAATGGACGAGGACGATCTGGTCCCCTGGGCCGGCATACCCATGGCTGTTGTGAATAACCAGCAGCATAGGGAGATAGCTTTGCAGATGGCCCGGGAATCCATGACCCTTCTGCAAAATAAGAATGAGACCCTTCCCCTGAAAAGATCCGCAAAAAGGATCGCAGTCATCGGGCCCAATGCAGACAATGATCCAATGCTTTGGGGTAATTACAATGGCAAGCCTGTCAGGACCATCAATATCCTGGATGGTATTCGCTCCAAAATGCCGGCCAACAGTGTATTGTACGATAAAGCCTGTGACCTTGTTGAGAACAAAGTGACACAAAGTTTTTTCCCGGATTGCTCTTTCCTGGATAAAAGAGGTTTCAAAGCAACGTACTGGAATAACCGAAACCGGGATGGAGCGCCTGTTATCACAGAACAGGTCACCCATCCTTTGAAACTGACTACTGCAGGCCAGCATGAGTTTGCTTCCGGAGTTCAGCTTGAGAATTTCTCTGCTTTATATGAAACGGAATTTGTGGCGGCGGCCACGGAAGAGATCGTATTTAAGTGTGGAGCTACCGGGTCCATGAAGTTGTTTGTAAACGGCGTTCCGGTCAGTTCCACCAACAACTGGCGGACCTTATTGTCCAGGTATCCTTTCAAAGTTGAAAAAGCGAAAAAATATAAAATAGAAATTCAGTACGCACAGTTGAACAATTGGCAGGCAGACCTGGAATTTGATTTTGGGAGGGAAGTGAATATCGATTTTAATGGCCTGATCAAAAAATTAAATGGTATAGAAACCGTCGTGTTTGTTGGTGGGCTGTCCACTTTGCTGGAAGGAGAGGAAATGCCTGTTTCTTACCCGGGCTTCAAAGGTGGCGACCGTACAGATATTGAATTGCCGGAAGTGCAACGCAATTGCCTGAAAGCTTTGAAAGCAGCCGGAAAGAAAGTTGTTTTTGTCAATTGTTCAGGCTCTGCCATCGGGTTGGTCCCTGAAACCGGCACCTGCGATGCTATCCTGCAAGCCTGGTATGGCGGAGAATCGGGAGGACAAGCCGTAGCAGATGTATTGTTCGGCGATTACAATCCTTCCGGAAAACTGCCGGTCACTTTTTATAAAGACAGTTCTCAGCTGGCGGATTTTGAAGATTACTCCATGAAAGGCAGAACCTATCGCTTCATGTCTGATCCACTTTTTCCATTTGGATTCGGATTGAGCTATACCAGGTTTGTTGTGGGCGAAGCAACCATCAATAAGAATGAGATCCGAAAGGATGAAACAATTGAATTGTCCATTCCTGTCAGCAATACAGGTAAGCGGAACGGTACAGAGATTATTCAGGTGTATATCCGGAAAAAAGGAGATCAGGATGGACCACTGAAAACTTTGCGCGGGTTTAAGCGAGTACCTGTTGCTGCTGGTAAAACCGCCACTGCTCTGATCACGTTTCCATCTGTTGCATTTGAATTCTTTGATGACACACAATTGAAAATGACTGTGATGGCGGGAGATTATGAATTATTGTACGGCAATAGTTCGGCTGATAAAGATCTGAAGAAGGTAAATGTCAGGATCCGTTAAGAAATGAAAAATGTAAAAATGATAATCAACATTTCGATAATGAAACTTAAACCAGTCTTTGCATTGGCAATGTTCCTGTTTTGCATTACCGGTACGAAAGCGCAGAACTGGCAACAAACTGAGTATGGAGTGAAGTCATCCGTTGCGGGCATGAGTATTGAACTTCAGTTTTATAGTCCTTCGATTGTTAGAGTAATTAAGTTTCCTGCAGGAAGATCTTTTGAAAAAGAAAGTTTGTCAGTGACCGGGAAGCCGAAAAAGAACTCCATGAAAGTAACAAGGAATGGACAGTTCCTGAATATCAGGAACGAAAAGATAAGGGTACAGCTACACCTTGTTTCCGGGGCGGTCAGCTACTATTCCAGGGAAGGCGCCCCACTTCTGAAAGAAAAAGAAAATGGCGCCGGGTTTTCTCCATTTGATGATGCCGGCAACAAAACATTCACTGTTCAGCAGTCCTTCGTTCTCGACCACGATGAGGCCATCTATGGTCTAGGGCAGCAGCAACGGGGAAAAATGATCCAACGGAATCTCAGGCTGCATATGGTGCAGGGTAATACTGACGACTATGTTCCTTTTTTTCAGTCTGTAAAAGGATATGGACTGTTCTGGGATAATTATTCTCCTACCCAATTTGCCGATAATCCAGACAGCACTTTGTTCAGGTCAGACGTGGGAGACGGGATCGATTATTATTTTATGTACGGAGGTAATGCGGATGGTGTGATTGCCTGTATGCGTGACCTTACCGGGCAGGCGCCTATGTTCCCTTTGTGGACCTTCGGTTTCTGGCAAAGTAAAGAGCGATATAAAAGTCAGGATGAATTAGTTGGAGTAGTGAAGAAGTACCGTGAACTGGGTGTTCCGCTGGATGGCATCATCCAGGATTGGCAGTACTGGGGTAATAATTATCTCTGGAATGCTATGGATTTCCTGAACCCTGAATTTTACAATCCAAAAAAGATGGTGCGTGATGTTCATAACCTGAATGCACATATGATCATTTCCATCTGGAACTCTTTTGGCCCTCAAACAAAACAATACAAGGAGCTGGAGAAGATACAGGCATTGATGGATTTCAAAACCTGGCCCGAATCCGGTTCAGAGAAATGGCCGCCCAATCAGGAATATCCATCCGGTGTGCGGGTATATGATCCTTTTAATCCTGCAGCTCGTGATATTTATTGGAAATACCTCAATGCAGGTCTGTTTTCCATTGGCATCGATGGGTGGTGGATGGATTCTTCCGAGCCCGATCATCTGCAATCCAAACCAGGCGATCTTAACAACAGGACTTTCCTGGGCTCCTTCCGGAAAGTCCGCAATGCATTTCCATTGATGACGGTAGGGGGCGTATACCAGCATCAGCGGGATATGACTTCCGGTAAACGCGTATTCATTCTTACCCGCTCTGCATTTGCAGGTCAGCAAAGGTATGGCGCCAATACATGGTCGGGGGATGTTTTCGCCTCCTGGAATACATTGAGAAATCAGATATCGGCAGGACTGAACTTTTCTCTTTGCGGCATCCCTTACTGGAACAGTGATATCGGGGGATTCTTCCTGAATGCTTTTCCCCGGAAACTGGATGACCCGGAATACAGGGAATTGTATGTGCGGTGGCTGCAATTTGGGGCATTCTGTCCGATGATGCGGTCGCACGGTGCAGATGCTCCCCGCGAAATATTCCAGTTTGGAAAGAAAGGCGACAAAGCTTTCGATGCCATCGAAAAATTCATCAAACTACGCTACAGTTTATTGCCCTATATCTATTCCTCCTCATGGGAGGTAACGGCTAATCATTCCAGTTTGATGCGTGCCCTGGTGATGGATTTTGCAAAGGATAAAAATGCACTGGATATCAATGATCAGTTCATGTTCGGCAGATCATTGCTGGTAAGTCCGGTTACCCGGCCAATGTATGTGAAGAAAGCTATCGTCGGGACGGATAGCATGCTGGTGGAAGATTTCAGCTCCATTCAGAAGAAAGAAACTTATCTGCCTGCCGGTAGCGAATGGTATGATCTCTGGACAAATGAAAAGTTCTCAGGCGGAAAGAAAGTAGCAAAAGAAACGCCCATCGATATCATACCTGTGTATGTAAGAACCGGTAGCATCCTGCCTGTTGGACCGCCGGTCCAGTATGCCGAAGAAATAAAATGGAATGACCTGGAAATACGGGTGTATCCCGGAGCTGATGGGGATTTTATGCTTTATGAAGATGAAAACGATAACTACAATTATGAAAAAGGGGTCCATTCCACTATCAGCTTCCATTGGAATGATAAGAAAAGGACCCTCACTATCGGCAAGAGGAATGGTTCTTTCCCGGGAATGCTCAATAGCAGGAAGTTCAGACTGGAGCTGATAGGTGCTTCCGCAAAAAGTAAGAATGAGTTGCCTGAAAAAACAGAAAAGGTAATAGAATATTCCGGCAATGAAATTTCTGTAAAACTATAAATGGTGAATTGGCTTAAGCATAATATTAGGGTGATTGTTTCCTGGGTCATAGTGATGGCGTGCATGCAGGTTGCTTCAGCGCAACAGGTAAATATGTCGTCTCCGAACGGTAAGGTGATGGTGTCGCTTCACAAAGGCCAGACCAGCGGCAATAAGAGTTGGTACCTTGCTGTATCGTATAATGATCACGGAAATATTGCTGATGCAATTCCACGGATCGACCTTGGACTGGTGCGTAGTGATCAGGATTTTGCTGAAGAATTACAATTGCTGAAGCCTGGAAAGCCGGCACTCATCACTGAACAATACAATGCAATACATGGAAAGAGATCGGCTCGCAGTAATGCTGCCAACGAAATGACCTTGTACTTTGCAAATAAGAACAGGCACAAATTGAATGTGATCATCCGGGCCTATAATGATGGGTTCGCATTCAGGTATGAGTTTCCGGAAAAGCAGGGATCATTCCAGGTAAAAAAAGAACTGACTGCTTACACTATTCCAATGAATACGCACCGTTGGATGGAAAAATGGAATCCTGCCAATGAAGGATACTACGCCGCTATGAGTGGAAATAAAGTCAGGAAGCAGGAGTGGGGTTACCCGGCGCTTTTCATGACGAGTGACAGCGCCTGCTGGTTCCTCCTGCATGAGGCAGACCTTGACCGAAATTATTGCGGTTCAAAACTCAGCAATGTTATCGATAGTTCGAAGTACGCACTCGCTTTCCCTGATCCGGGTGATGGAAGAGGGCAGGGAGCAAGTTCTCCATCCATCACGCTTCCATGGAAATCGCCATGGCGCTTAGGGATCATCGGTAGTTTGCAGGATATAGTAGCCTCCACCCTGGTTGACGATCTGTCTGCCCCCTCTGTGGTGAAGAATACTGACTGGATCAGGCCCGGCCTGGTATCATGGAACTATTGGTCCAACAATCACGGTACGCAGGATTATAAAACGGTTTGTGCATTCGCAGACCTGGCGGCAGGAATGAACTGGCCATATACATTACTGGATTGGGAATGGGATGTGATGCGCAATGGAGGCAATGTTGAGGATGCTGCAAAATATATTCTTTCAAAAGGAGTGAAGCCGCTCATCTGGTATAACTCGGGAGGCGAACATACCTGGGTTCCTTCAACGCCCAAAGACAGAATGCTTACGCATGAAAATCGTGTAGCGGAGTTTACCAAATTGAAGAGATCAGGATTTGCCGGTATAAAAGTCGACTTCTTCGAAAGTGAAAAACAGGATATGATAAAATATTATCTGGATATCCTGGAAGACGCGGCGCAGTTCAATTTGATGGTCTATTTCCATGGCTGTATCGTGCCGCGCGGATGGGCCCGCACTTACCCCAACCTGATGACCTATGAGGCTGTCCGTGGAGCTGAATGGTATAATAATGGCCCTGATTTTACTACAGCAGCTCCTGAACATAATTCCATACTGCCATTTACAAGGAATGTTGTAGGCTCCATGGATTATACTCCAGTTACTTTCACCAATTCGCAATTCCCGCATATCACTTCGTATGGACATGAGCTGGCGCTGGGGGTATTGTTTGAATCAGCGCTTCAACACCTGGCAGACAGACCGGAAGGATATAATTCATTGCCCGATGCTGCAAGAAATTTTCTCAGGCAATTACCGGCCGCATGGGATGATACGAAATTACTGGGTGGATTTCCGGGGAAGGAAGTCATCATTGCACGCCGTAAAGGAATTGCCTGGTTCATTGGAGGTATCAATGCAGCCTCACGAGAAAAGAAAAAAACGATAAAATTTGATTTCTTACCCAATGGGGTACAATACAAACTGACATTGATCGCCGATGGTAGTCATGATAAAGAGCTAACCACCAGCTACCAGGTAGTGAACAGCGCTGCGTCCGTTGATGTGAACCTGTTGCGAAGAGGTGGATTTGTAGCCTATCTGCATCCGTTGTAAAAAGATCCAGTTGTGCTTCTTTTCAATTATTATTTATGAGAGTGATATTCCTTTTACTGATCGTTTCACTGCCTGCTGCTGTATATACACAGGTAGTGAAAAAGTATACAAAGCAGAAAGACCGTCTTTCCCTTCAGCTTTCAGAAGGGGTAATGAACATTATTCCATTATCTGATAAAGCCGTCAGGGTGCAATGGGAAAAGGATGCAGCGAAAGAAATGAATGAACTGGTGTTTGTAAACAAACAACCGGCTCCTGCGATGAAATTTTCCGAAACTGACACTGACCTGAAACTTGCCACCAGGTTTGTAACTGTCACTATCAACAAGCAATCAGGCGATCTAAATTTTCGCGATGCTTCAGGAAATATATTCCTGAACGAAAAACCAGGAAGCAGAAAGCTGGAGCCAGCCTCAGTTATGGAGCAACCTTGCTATATCGCGGAGCAAAGCTTCATTTCACCGGAGGATGAATTTCTGTTTGGACTTGGACAATTCCAGGATGGTCATTATAACCTGCGTAATATCTCCCGCAAGCTGATCCAGGTGAATACCCAGATTGCTATTCCCTTTCTGCTGTCCAGTAAAAGGTATGGTATTCTCTGGCATCAATATGGTCTTACTTATTTTAATCCAGCCGATCAGTTGGTGCCTCTTACTAAAAAGCTGAAAACTTCTGACACAAATCAGGAAGCAGAAGTTACTACCACTACCGGAACACAGCGGATCAATCAGCAACAATCTGTGCATGAAGGAAAATTCAATATTGAGAAAGACGGGGAGTACATTGTTATGCTGGATCTGGGAAATATGGACAATCGTCACCTCTTGCTGGTAGATGAAAAGCCTTTGATCGATCAGTCGAATCTTTGGCTTCCACCAGCTGTGAGTAAGAAAATATTCCTGAAGGCCGGAGAGCATACCGTTCAGGTGGTTTGCAAATCTTCCAATACACCTGTTCTCTCATGGAAGAAGGCGGAAAACGAAACTGTTTTCCGTTCACCGGAAGCGAAAATGCTGGACTATGTTGTTTTTCATGGAAACAACACCGATGAGATCATTGCGGACTACAGAAATCTGTCGGGAAATGTACCTATGCTTCCATTGTGGGCTTTTGGCTTCTGGCAATGCAGGGAGAGATATACATCCGGCGAGCATTTGGTAAACACAGTGAAGGAATTCAGAAAAAGAAAATTGCCCCTGGATGTGATCGTGCAGGATTGGCAGTACTGGGGTAAATACGGATGGGGTGTGCCGAAATTTGATGAGAACAGCTATCCCGATCCTGGCAGGTTCATTCGGCAATTGCATGAGCTGAATGCACGTTTCTCCATTTCTGTTTGGGAGAACCTCGACAAAAAATCAGAAATAGCGAAAGAGTATATTCAAAAAGACCTTTATATTCCCAATAGTCCCTGGATAGATATTTATAAACCTGAAACTCAGCAAACACATTGGCAGGCACTGAAGAAAAATCTCTTCAGCTATGGTGTGGATAGTTGGTGGATGGATGCCACGGAACCCGAGAATGATGCTTTGACCGGGAAGCAAACATTTTTTGGTCCCGGCAATTTTTATCGTCTCACATATCCTCTTTTTGTCAGCAAAGCTGTTTATGAGGGACAGCGTGGAACTGATCCCGGTAAGCGGGTTACAATCCTTACCAGGTCCGCATTTCCGGGGCAGCAACGATATGGCGCCATCAACTGGTCTGGTGATATCGGATGGGACTGGGATGCGTACAGAAGGCAGATCGCAGCAGGGCTGAATTTTTCTATTACAGGAATGCCATATTGGACAACCGATATCGGAGGATTTTTCCGTCCGGGACAACGTCAGTATACAGATGTGAAATATCATGAGATCCTTACCCGCTGGTTCCAGTGGGGGGCATTCAATCCCGTATTCCGTATTCACGGTTACCAGACTGAAACCGAACCCTGGAAATATGGTGAAACCGTTGAAGAGAATATGAGAAGCATCATGAACCTTCGATATCGCCTGTTACCATATATTTATTCAGAAGCATGGCAGGTAACAAAAAATGGATCTACCATCATGCGCCCCATGCTGATGGATTTCAGTGGTGATACTGTTGCCATCCGGCTGCCTTTTCAATATATGTTCGGCAAATCCATGCTGGTAGCGCCTGTAACGGAACCTGGCGTTACACAATGGAATGTTTATCTCCCGAAAACGGACGGGTGGTACAACTTCCATACAGGCAAGCGTTATAGCGGAGGTCAGACAGTATTGGCCGATGCGCCTCAGCATATCATTCCTGTTTTTGTGAAGGCCGGCTCTATCATTCCACTGGGAAAAGAGATGCAATATACCGGTGAAAAGGCGATGGATACTTTGCAGCTCCGCATTTACAAAGGTGCAAACGGTGAATTTGACCTGTATGAAGATGAAGGCGATGGATACAATTATGAAAAAGGAAAATATACCATTATCCCAATCAGGTGGAATGAGAAGAAGCAACAACTAACAATTGGCGCTATGCAAGGTTCTTTTCCCGGGTATCTGAAAAAGAGGGTTTTCAATATCGTTTGTGCAGAAAAGCCGGAATTGAAAAAAAGTATAGTGTACAATGGAAAAACAATAACAACCTCTCTCAAATGAATCAACTGTAAACTTTGAACTATGCTGAAATATTTTATACAGGCAGGTGTTTGTGTATGGTTCGTCATTTCTGGAATGAGATCAGAAGCGCAGAACCCATTGATCCGTGACCAGTTCAGCGCGGATCCTTCCGCCCGGGTATTCGGTAACAAAGTTTACCTGTTCCCGTCGCATGATATCCTGGCCGGCGAATCCCGCGGAAGGGTGGGGTGGTTTTGTATGGAAGATTACCATGTATTCTCTTCGGAAAACCTTACAGACTGGACTGATCATGGAGTGATCGTTGTACAAAATAAAGTGCCCTGGGTTAAGCCTGACAGTTATAGCATGTGGGCTCCGGATTGCATTGAGAGGAACGGGAAATATTATTTCTATTTCCCATCCACTGCTCGGGATACCAGCCTGGGCCGAGGGTTTACCATTGGAGTGGCCATTGCCTCCAAACCGGAAGGGCCTTATGCTCCTTTACCTGAACCTGTCAAAAATGTGCGGGGCATCGATCCGAATGTGTTTATCGATAAAGACGGACAGGCCTATCTGTACTGGTCACAGGGAAATATTTATGGCGCCAAACTAAAAGACAATATGGTGGAGCTTGCTTCGGCGCCGGTGATTTTACAGCATTTGCCGGAAAAAGGATTGAAAGAAGGGCCATACCTCTTTGAAAGGAACGGGATCTATTACATGACCTACCCGCATGTTGAGAATAAGATCGAGCGATTAGAATATGCAACAGGCGATCATCCACTGGGGCCCTTCAAAAAAACGGGCGTCCTTATGGATGAGTCTGCCACCGGCTGCTGGACCAACCACCATTCGGTTATCCGCTTCAAAGATCAATGGTATCTTTTCTATCATCATAATGATTATTCTCCTTCATTTGATAAGGCGAGATCGGTGAGGGCAGACAGTCTTTTTTTCAATCCGGACGGCACCATACAAAAAGTGAATCCTACTTACAGGGGTATTGGGATTACCGGGGCCCGTTCAAAGATCCAGGTGGACCGTTACTCGCGGATCAGTAATAGCGGTGTGTCCATCGATTTTCTTGATACTGCCAGCAGGTTCTCCGGATGGAAAGTAGTGTTTGATGCGGCCGACGCCTGGGTGCAATATAACAGTGTTGATTTTGGGAAACAATCATTGCGCTGGGCCCGGGTCCGGGCCCTGGCGCCGGAAGGCGGAACATTACAAATACGTATACAGGACGCTGCAGGACCACTGCTGGCAGAGCTGCCGCTTGTTGCGGACAATCAATGGCAATCCGTAAAGCTGCCTTTGACGAAATACAAGCCCGGGGTGCAGCATTTATTTGTGGTATCGAAGGATAAAAGTCGCGTAGCGGTGGATTGGGTTGATTTTGAATAACCAAAAATGTTCCGATTGAACATTTGTGCCATAAGTAAACACAAATAAGCGCACCTTTCCCTTATTACGGGACTAATTTTATGGAGGTAGGTGATACCAGTTCCGCGATTTCAAGGGTATCAGCCGCTAACGATATCAAAGCCAAAACTTCATTAAACCAATTAACTACTGCCATATGAAAAAAGTTACCTGAACATTACTTCACGTCGTTTTTTAATCTCCACTTCACATTTATTGCGAAGCTCAAGACATTCCCTGCCTGCCGGGCCATAGCTCCCCGGACGGATGGAACCCTATTTAATTTCTTAAACTACGATATGAAAAATTTTCGACGAGACCATTTGTTGCGCAGGTCTTGCTTTACACCCAACGGCCTGTTGGGCATGCTGGTTTTACTCCTGATATCGCTTCCCGCCCTGGCGGGTGGTCCGGATAACAGGTTTTATAAAACAGGGCCTGGTACTGATGCTGCCAATGATCGTTATTCGCTGATCATAACGGGAAAAATAACTGACGATAAAGGTACGCCTGTGGGTGAGGTAACTATACATGAAAAAGGCACCAATAATAATACGATGTCAAAAGCAGATGGCAGTTTCTCCATCACAGTTGCCAATGAAAAATCTGTGCTGGTGTTTACGCATGTTAGTTATGCACGTCAGGAATTGGTTGTTGAAGGGAAGCGAAATATCCTGGTCAGCATGATACCCATTACTTCGGCAATGGACAGTACTATTGTGGTGGGTTATGGCAAACAAAAAAAGCAAAGCCTGGTAGGCGCCATATCACAGGTAAAAGGTGAAACACTGCAAAGGACCGGTGGTGTATCCAGCCTGGGCGCTGCATTAACAGGAAACCTGCCAGGCGTTATCACTGTTGCAACGCAGGGAACGCCGGGCGCAGAAGACCCGAGGATCTATATCCGCGGACAGAGTACCTGGAATAATAGTGACCCGCTGGTGCTGGTAGACGGAATTGAACGTCCGATGAACAGCGTGGACATTGGCTCTGTAGAAACGATCTCTGTTTTGAAAGATGCTTCCGCCACGGCGGTATTTGGTGTGAAGGGCGCCAATGGCGTTATCCTGATCACTACAAAACGGGGAAGAGAAGGCAAAGCTGAGATCCGTTTTACCGGAAATATGACCATGAAGATCCCTTCCAAGCTGGCAAGCAAACACGACGCTTATGATGCTATCAAAATTCGCGATCTGGCCATTGAAAGGGAGTTGGGCATTTCTCCATCCTCGTGGTTCAGTTATGTGCCCCATGCCGAGCTGGAAAAATACAGGAATCCGGCAAACCAGGAGGAAAGGGAAAGATATCCGAATATAGATTGGCAGGACCAGTTGATCAAAAATCATGTAATGTCTTATAATGGCAGCCTGAACATTGCGGGTGGTTCTCCGAACGTAAAATATTTCTCTTCGATCGATCTCCTGCATGAAGGTGATATCATCAAAAAGATCGATAATGGTAAAACCTATAAGCCCGGTTATGGATTTGATCGCGTGAATGCTCGCACCAACCTGGATTTCAATCTTACCAAAACCACTTTGCTCTCGGCCAATCTGGCCGGCTCTTATGGCGTGAAGCAGGATGCGTATGGACAGGACAGTTGGGAATACCGTATCTGGCAAAGTATCTATAACAATGCTCCCAACCTTTATTATCCACGATATTCAGATGGCGGATGGGGATACTTCCCACTGGAAACGGTATCTACCATCAACTCGCTGGCCGTAATGGGTAATAATGGAATTCGAAAAACCACCACAACACGGATCACCACTGATTTTACGCTGAGGCAGGACCTTAGTGCGATCCTGAAAGGGCTGGCCGCCAAAGGAACACTTTCATTCGACAATTCATTCGTGTCACAGGGCGGGATCTATGACAATGGAAATATCCAGGAAGAGTACATAGACCCTGTGACCGGTGAAAAAAAATACAGCCGGTACCTGGGTACAAATCAGTTCGACTGGATCCCTCCACGCTGGAATCCAAATGTGGATGCAGTGTTAAACGGTTCTTCCTACCGCAAATTATTTTACCAGCTGCAGATAGACTATGCAAGGAGGTTTGGTATGCACGATATTACTGCCATGGGATTGTTCAGCCGTGACAAGTATGCAACCGGTAGTGAGTTTGAGCATTTCCGCGAGGACTGGGTGAGCAGGGTGACCTATAATTTCGATCAAAGGTATTTCGCCGAATTCAATGGCGCCTATAACGGTTCTGAAAAATTCGGACCGGAGTACCGTTTCGCTTTCTTCCCTTCTGCTGCTGTAGGCTGGATGATCAGTAATGAGAAATTCATGCAGAACCTGGTATTCCTGAATTCATTGAAACTTCGTGCATCTTACGGACAGGTAGGGAACGATAACGTGAATGGCCGTTGGCTGTATATGACCAACTGGACCTATGGGCGTAATACGCCCCTGGGCTCATCTGCAGGCCAGAACAGTCCTTATACCTGGTGGTCTGAAGCACAAGCCAGTGTAGGTAATCCGGATATCCATTGGGAGAAAGTGACCAAGGCAAATTTTGGATTGGACTATACATTATGGAATGGCCTGGTGTCCGGTACCGTTGAAGTGTTCAATGATTATCGTACAGATATCCTGTTGGCAGGATCGTCCCGTTCTGTGCCTTCTTATTTCGGGGTTCAGCCGGCCACGGCCAATTTGGGAAAAGTGAGAAACAAAGGTTATGAGATTGAACTTCGTCTTAATAAATCCTTGAACAGGGACCTGAGAGTATGGGCGAATTTCGCAATGACCCACGCAAAAGACAAGATCATTGAAGCGGAAGATGCGCAACTGCTGGATGATTACCAGAAAAGGGCCGGAAAGCCTATCGGTCAGGCATATTCGTACGTGAGCAGTGGCTATTACAACAACTGGAACGAAGTGTATGGAAGTACACGCCTCAATACCTACGACAATCAGAAACTGCCGGGTAACCTCAATATGATCGACTATAACGGTGATGGTGTGATCGATAATAAAGATGTTGTTCCCACCGGATACCCTGAGAGACCGCAAAACACCTACAATGCTACCATTGGTGTTGAGTGGAAAGGGTTCAGCGCTTTTGTGCAGTTCTACGGAGTGAACAATATCAACCGTTACCTGCAATTGGTGAGCTTCTCCGGACAGTACCATTACGACAATGTTTATAAGCAGGGCGCATACTGGACAAAGGACAATCCCAATGCTGATGTTCCTATGCCCAGGTATGCCAGTGTAATGCCATACTATGGAACCACCTACCTGTACGATGGTTCTTACCTGCGATTGAAAAATGCCGAGATCGCTTATACATTCAAGTTAGCCCAGCTAAAGAATATCGGAATCAATGCATTCCGGCTTTACATCAACGGGGATAATCTCCTTTTGTGGACAAAAATGCCAGATGATCGCGAAGTGAGTATGGGGGCAGCTACAGCCTATCCAACCATCAGACGTATCAACCTGGGTTGCAACATAACCTTTTAAAAGCCTGTTTTATGAAAAGGTATCAGAATATTATCATTGCCAGCTTTATCTTTCTGGCGCTAACGGGGATGGTTGGTTGTACGCGTTATCTTGACAGGGCTCCTGCAGCAGATGTATCTCCAACCGACGCCTTCATCAATTTTACAAATTTCCAGGGCTTCACTGAAGAGCTTTATTCCCTGGTTCCTGAATATACAAGTAAGACCTGGGCCTGTGACTGGATCCTGGGCGATGAGATCATCCATAAGACCGGCGTTACCTGGTTGAATGAGCAACTGGACAATGGTGACTCCTGGTGTTGGACCACGGGTGAATGGATCTCATGGCTGGATGCTCCCAGGTATGTTGCCGACCCGGCAACCGGGCATGGAAAGGGCCTGTGGCCAAATTCCTGGTATGGGATCCATAAAGCCAATTTAGGATTGGCCAATATGGATAAACTTAACGGTACGCAGGAGGAGAAAGACCTGATCAAAGGACAATTATTATTTTTCAGAGGCTGGTACCATTTTGAATTGATGACCTATTGGGGTGGACTTCCTTTCATCGATACAGTATTATCGCCCAGTGCAAAACTTGAGTTGCCGCGCCTGACTTATCATGCCATGGCAGATCGTGTGGCGGCAGATTTCAGAGAAGCAGCCAATCTTTTACCAGTCAACTGGGATAACACGGAAGCAGGTAAGGCTACGCTGGGCAAGAATCAGCTTCGTCTAACCAAAACCGCTGCCCTGGGGTATCTTGGCAAGAATTATTTGTATGCCGGTAGCCCGCTGATGAATCGTTCATCCACCGGCAATGCAGGTTTTGATGTGAACTATTGCATGAAAGCGGCAGAGGCATTTGCGGAATTACTGAAGCTGGTTGATAATGGTGAGACCTGGGTAAGACTGATCGAATTTTCCAAATACAGTAATCTTTTCTACACCAATGGCGGAAGTTTCATTCCCGGATATCCTGAAGCTATTTTTCAGAATCCGGTATACAGCGCCTGGTTTACCGGTTGTCCCTGGGGGCCGAGTTCCATATTTGCCGAAGGAAATATCGGTGGCGGTTATGCATCCCCGAATGCAAGGTTTGTGGAGAATTATGGCATGGCGAATGGTTTACCAATTGATGATCCAATGTCAGGTTATGATCCGGCCAATCCCTGGGTGAACCGTGATCCGCGCTTTTATCATGATATCGTGATAGACAGGGACCAGGTCATCAAAGGGTCTGCGCCGGCCGATAAAGAAAAATTCCGTTATACCAATCTGGCAAATAACGGGCACAGTCGTGATAACTCCGCTATCGGACGCACAGGATATCTTCTCCGGAAGCTCACTCCGATGACAGCCAACAATATCGATAATTTCCCCAATAACCATATGCAGCTGGCCTATATGCGTCTCGCTGATGTATACCTGATGTACGCAGAAGCAGTATTGCAGGGATACGGTTCTGCAACAAGCAATGGTCCCAATTATATCACTGCTGAAGCAGCCTTCAACAAAGTGAGGGACCGCTGCGGCGCCGGAAGGGTTGATGCAAAATTTGTTGCGGACAAAGAGAAATTCATGGGAGAGATCATTCGTGAACGCGCGATGGAACTTGGGTTTGAAGAGGAATTCCGTTACAACGATCTGCGCAGATGGCTGCTTGCTGACCAATTGAAGTACAGGGAAAAAACTGCCATTGAATTTGATCGCGATATCAACGGCAATCCGATAAATATAAGGGAGAAAATACTGGTAACACGCAAATTCGAGGATAAGAATTACTGGTTGCCTCTGAAGGTAAACGATGTGAACCTGTATCTCTCCTTTCCTCAGAACCCCGGCTATTAATTGCGTTCGTTCAAAAAGATTAAAAGGAAATAAATGAAAAAAAATATATTAGCTGGAGTGGTGCTGTCCTGTGGATTGTGTGCGGGGATTGGTCCGGATGCCCTGGGACAGACTTCCGCCAACTCAAAAGACCTGCAAACCCCCGGCAAAGATTCACTGGTGCATGTAGCATACAGGACAGTTGACAGGAAAGATGCTCCTGGCGCCATTTCCATATTGAATCCTCCTCAATACCTCGATAAGCATTATGGCACCAATCCCCTCGAAGGCATTGAAGCATTTGCCGGAGGGACCAATTTATGGAACCTGGGTGCAGCCCTCGTTCTCATCGATGGAGTGCCCCGGTCTGTTACTGACGTCACTACAAACGAAATTGAACAGATCACATTCCTGAAAGGGGCAAATGCTGTTGCGTTATATGGTAGCCGCGCAGCAAACGGCGTGATGATGATCACCACAAAAAGGGGGAAGGCCGGCGCCCCGGTAATCAATGTGCGTCTCAATACAATGGTGAGCAAACCGAAATCATATCCTGATTATCTGGGTGCTGCCGATTATATGACCTATTACAACCAGGCATTGAAGAACGATGGCTTGCCTGCTTTATATGCAGACTCCACCATCGCAAAACATGCCGCACATTCAAACCCTTACCAATATCCCGATATCGATTATTTCTCTTCTGATTATTTGCGCAAATTTTTTAATACACATACGGCCAATGCCGAATTCTCAAGTGGTACTGAACGTGCCAGGTTCTATGCGCTGGCTGGTTTCCATAATCAAAATTCACTGCTGAATTTTGGTGAAGGAAAGGATGAGCATATTACCCGGCTGAACCTTCGTGGTAATATCGATCTTAAATTGAATAATTTTATCAGCACCTATGTAAATGTGTCTGCCGTTTTTTTCACCAGCAGGAATGCATTGGGAAATTACTGGCAGCGTGCAGATAGTTTGCAGCCACATCGCTTTGCGCCGCTTATCCCTGTCAGTTATATAGCAGCAGGATCCAAGGGAGCGCAGGCGCTGGCGGGTGGCCGCCGGAATTTGATAGAAGGAAAGTATTTACAGGGAGGCACCCAGCAATTTCTCACAAATCCTATCTCTGATGTTTATGGCGCAGGTTATAATATTTTCACCAACAGGCAATTTCAGTATACCAGCGGTATAGATGTGGATCTCAGGAATTTGTTGAGCGGACTGTCTTTTCACGGTGAAGTGAGCGTGGACTATTCAAACCGGTATAATGAATCTGTGAACAATACTTATGCGATCTATGTGCCCACCTGGAATAAGATCAATGGTAAGGATTCCATTACGGACCTTACCATGTATAACAAGGATGCCAGGCCCGGTACACAAAACCTCAGCAATACCTGGAGTGATCAGCTGATCGATTTCAATTTTCAGATCAACTATAAAAACACCTTCCGGGAAAAGCACAATGTATCCGTAATGCTTTTGGCTGATGGCATGCGCAGGAGGCAGACGGGCGACTACCAGTACCGTACAAACGCAAATGCCGGACTGCACCTGGGATACAATTTCGATCAGAGATATTATGCGGAATTCAGCGGAGCGGTTGTGAACAGCACCAGGCTGCCAGCAGGCAAACGTGTGGCATTTTCCCCAACCGCCAGCCTGGGATGGGTGCTGAGCGAAGAGGATTTTCTGAAAAATTCCGCTGTGGTGGACCGCCTGAAACTGACGGCTTCTGCCGGTATTGTGAATACAGACCTGGACTTTGGCATTAATAATTACTACCTGTACGATGCCGTTTATTCTCCTACGGCTTATTACTCCTGGGCAGATGGGACCTTCGTCAACCGCACCACCACCATTTCCCGCGGTGAGAACCTGGGGCTTACTTATGCCAAAAGAAAGGAGTTCAATCTGAGCATCGAGGGCGCATTGTATAAAGGAAAGATCGATTTCATGGCCAGTTTGTTCCATATCAAAAAAGATGGAATGCCTGTGCAGAACTATAGCCTGTATCCCGGATTCTTTTTTACCGGTTATCCTGAAACATCTTTTGTGCCTTACGCCAACTTCGGGGCAAACCGTTACCAGGGATTCGATTTCAGTGTGAATTTTCATGAAAGGGTAGGTGAGGTCAGGCTCACTCTTGGAGCAGCAGGCACTTATGTTACTACAAAGGCGCTGAAGCGTGATGAATTATTCACCGATGCTTACCGCAACCGCGCTGGTAAACCGGTAGATGCGATTTTCGGACTGCAAAGTCAGGGCCTTTTTGGAGACCAGGGTGAAATTGATCAGCATGCAACCCAAAGATTCGGTACTGTAAAGCCGGGTGATATCAGGTATGTAGATCAAAATGGCGATAAAGTGATTGACGAGCGGGATGAAGTGATGTTAGGACGCTGGAGCAGCCCTTTTACCGGAGGTTTGAATATTACTGCGCAATGGAAAGATTTCACACTCTTTGTGCTGGGAACCGGATCATTTGGTGGAACAGCCATAAAGAACGGTGATTATTTCTGGGTAACGGGAGCTGCTAAATATTCAGGGGTAGTGCGGAACAGCTGGACGGAAGAAACAAAGAACACTGCCAGCTATCCGGCATTGAGTACGCTTGGCAGCGGAAATAATTTTCGCAACTCTGATTACTGGACTTACAGCACCGACAGGTTCAACATCTCAAAAGTGCAACTTACCTGGTCATTGCCAAAAAAGATCCTGAAGGGATCATTCGTAAAAGGGGTGAACATCTACGTTAGTGGCTTTGATCTGCTTACAATTGCCAAAAACAGGGAGATCCTTGAACTGAATATCGGTTCCATACCACAATCAAGGTCCTACAATTTTGGCGTGAAAGGTGAATTTTAGGTAATCTCGAAACAACTAATTTTATGAAAGCTAGTTATATTTTCATATTTGCTTTGGGCATCGCCTTTTGCAGCTGTAAAAAGATTTTGAACCCTGCCGATGAAAATAATCGCGGGCTGAGTGATATTTACAATGATGCGGCATTTGCAGAAGGTCTTTTGCTGAATGGTTATGTACGTTTACCGTTGGGTAGTTATTCCCTCAATGATGTTGCCACTGATGATGCAGTGTCTAACAACCCCAACAACAGTTTTCGCTTGATGGCCACCGGTAACTGGTCATCCATCAACAATCCGATGGACCAATGGACAGGATCATTCGCCGCCATTCAATATTTGAATTTGATTTTGGAGGAAGCCGACAAAGTGAACTGGGCATCGACAGGCGAACACACGAAAGAGATGTTCAACGACAGGGTTAAAGGTGAAGCATATGGACTTAGGGCATTGTTCATGTTCTATTTATTGCAGGCGCATGGTGGTTGGGGAACAGACAATAAGTTGCTGGGAGTACCCATACTCACAAAATCATTGGATAGCAAATCCGAATTCAGGGTGCCGCGCAATACTTTTGAAGAATGTGTGCAACAGGCTTACAAAGACCTGGAAATGGCGGAAAGTTTTCTGCCCCTAGATTTTGTGAATATCGGGTCCGCCGGAGAAATACCATCGAAGTATGCAGGTAAAACAACAGTGTCTGATTACAACCGCGTATTTGGCGCCTATAATGCACAACGAATGACTTCTCGTATTATAAAAGGAATCCGTGCGAAAATATCTTTACTCGCTGCAAGTCCTGCCTACGCACAGGGAACTTCCATCACCTGGGATAAAGCAGCAGATGATGCAGCAGCAGTATTGGACCTTATCGGCGGATTGTCTGGCATTGCCAATAATGGGGTGTACTGGTATGCGAGCAAGAACGCAGGTGAGATCAACGGTTTGGCGGCAGGGAATAATCCACGGGAAGTGCTTTGGAGAGGTAATGTAGGCGATGGGAATAACCTGGAAAGGGATAATTATCCTCCAACACTCTATGGTAATGGACGGGTGAACCCAACACAGAACCTGGTGGATGCATTCCCCATGTTGAACGGTTTTCCGGTTAACGATCCTGCCAGCGGCTATGATGCCGGCAATCCCTATACAAACAGGGACCCGCGTCTGGCGCTGTATATTGTGGTGAATGGAAGCAAGATGGGACCCGGCGGCGCCACTATCTATACAAGGGTCGGCACTTCCGATGATGGATTGAATGCTATTTCCACCTCTACCCGTACCGGCTACTATATGCGTAAACTGCTCCGCGAAGATGTGAACCTCAATCCGGCCAGCACCAATACGCAGAGACATTATGTGCCGTATATCCGGTATACGGAATTGTTCCTCGCTTATGCAGAAGCTGCCAATGAAGCATGGGGACCCGATGGTAAAGGTGCACACAGTTATTCCGCCAGGGAAGTGATTGCCGCAATCCGGAACAGGGCAGGAATAACACAGCCTGATGCTTATCTTGCTTCTGTTACCAGTAAAGATGATATGAGAAAGCTGATCCACAACGAAAGAAGGATAGAGCTGTGCTTCGAAGGGTTCAGGTTCTGGGACCTGCGCAGGTGGAATGAAAACCTTACTGAACCGGCCAAAGGAGTTAGTATCAACAATAATGTATACACGGTCAGTAATGTTGAGAACAGGCAGTATGCAGACTATATGAACTACGGTCCTTTGCCCTATAATGATGTTCTGAAATTAAACCTGCTGCAAAACAAGGGGTGGTAGAACTGGTTGCCTAACCATAAAAAAATAGACAAATGAAAAAATTGATATTGCTGTCGTTCATACTTCTGGTGGTCTTTTACTCATGCTCCAATAAGGATACTGTATTTCCCGACTATAAATATTCCACTGTTTATTTCCCTTATCAATCGCCTGTAAAAACACTGGTGCTGGGAGAGGATATTTATGACAATACCTTGGATAACCAGCATAAATGCCTTGTGATGGCTACCATGGGTGGAGTATATGAAAATAAGAAGAATATTACTTTGACTGTTGTTGCAGATCCATCGCTGGCGCAGGACCTGAAATTTGAATCAGCTGCCGGTGACGATATTGTAATGATGCCTGAGAGCTATTACTCTTTACCTTCAACCAAAGACCAGACGATCCTGATCCCTTCAGGTAAATTCATGGGCGGTCTTGAAGTGCAATTGAAAGATGAATTCTTCCAGGACCCGCGCTCCATCAAAAATACTTTCGTTATTCCGATGCGCATCACTGGAGTAACAAATGCCGATTCTGTACTTAGCGGTAAGAGCAATCTTCCGGACCCCGACCGGAGGAATGCCGGAGATTGGGTTACAGTGCCAAAAGATTATGTGCTATTTGCAGTAAAGTATATCAACCCCTATCATGGAACCTATTTGCGCAGGGGGATAGATAATGTAAATGGAGCAGGAGGTAATACGGCGCTGGACACAACAGTGATTTACCATGCGCCATTTGTTGAAAAGGATGAGCTTTGCAATATGGTCACCACTTCTCTCAATGAAGTGTCTGTTTCCCTGAATGCGAAGAATCGCGGGAATGTGAATGTGCCTTTCCAACTGATCCTGCATTTCGATAACCAGGGAAAATGCAGTATTGCCAACCCTGCTACAGCATCCTATACCATCACAGGAACCGGTGAGCTGGTAAAGAAAGGCGATATGTGGGGAAATGAAAAAAGAGATGTGCTGTACCTGCAGTACCAGGCAGATTTTGGAACTACCACCCATGCTTTCAAAGATACCATCGTATTGCGCGACAGGGGTGTTAAGATGGAAACCTTCAACCCTTACATCGTTCATTAATTGCTGAAATAATATTGCCGTTATGAATAACAGGTTTCTCTTCCTGTTTGTATGCCTTCTTCTTCGATTCCATTCTTTTGCCCAGCCTTCTGTGAAGGAAGCGCCAGCAGGTTTTGATATTGAAAGAAGCGGTATCCCGCATGGTAAGATCGATACGGTCAGTTATCGCTCCAAAACAGTAGGCGCTGTTCGCAAAACGCTCGTTTATACGCCGCCGGGATTCTCTTCCAGGAATAAATATGCCGTACTGTACCTGCTGCATGGAATAGGTGGCGATGAAAAAGAATGGTTTAACCATGGTAAGCCGCAAATCATTTTGGATAACCTGTATGCAGAAGGTAAGCTGGCGCCAATGATCGTGGTAATGCCCAATGGCAGGGCCATGAAAGATGACAGGGCTACCGGAAATATCATGGCCCCTGACAAAGTGCAGGCATTTGCCACATTTGAACAGGACCTGTTGAATGATCTGGTCCCTTTTATAGAAAAGAAATATCCGGTGTTGAAAGACAGGGAACACCGCGCAATTGCAGGTCTTTCGATGGGAGGAGGGCAGTCGCTTAACTTTGGCCTCGGAAACCTTGACCGCTTTGCCTGGGTAGGCGGATTCTCCTCCGCTCCCAATACCAGGGCGCCGGAACAATTGGTTCCAGATCCGGAAGCGGCAAAACGACAACTCAAATTGCTCTGGATCTCCTGTGGCGATAAAGACAATCTTATCACTTTCAGTAAAAGGACCCACGACTATCTCTACGAAAAAAATGTGCCCCATATCTATTACATCGAACCGGGTGTACACGATTTCAAAGTATGGAAGAATGGTCTCTATATGTTCAGTCAATTTCTTTTCAAACCCGTAGACACTTCTTCTTTCCGGCGTTTTACGATACTGGGCACTCCGGCCAGCACCAATGTACGATCAGCAACCTATCCACAGGTATTGCCGGATAACCGGGTAGCCTTCCGCGTTAAAGCTCCCGAAGCAAGGCAGGTACAGGTAGACCTGGGCCGTAAATATGATATGGTAAAAGACGCGGATGGATTCTGGAATGTAGTAACCGATTCCATTGGGGAAGGGTTCCATTATTATTCCTTACTCATCGATGGTTTGGCATTGGCAGATCCTGCCAGTGAAACCTTTTATGGAATGGGACGCATGGCAAGCGGGATCGAAATTCCTTTCAGGGATGGAGGCTATTATGGAGTAAAGAATGTACCGCATGGCGACATTCGCATCAAGCGTTATTTTTCTGCAGTCACCAATTCATGGCGCAGATGCTATATCTATACACCGCCAGGTTATGATAAAAGTCCTGAGCTGTATCCCGCATTGTACCTGTTGCATGGCGGCGGAGAGGATGAGCGGGGCTGGGCCAGCCAGGGTAGGACCGATCTGATCATGGACAACCTTATTGCTGCAGGTAAAGCAAAGCCAATGCTGGTGGTTATGATGGATGGTAATATGGGCGCGGGTGGCGGCTTTACGGAGCAGGTACTGCGCGCTTTTGAAAATGAACTGAAACAGGCGGTAATTCCTTTTGTGGAAAATAATTTCCGGATAGCCAAAGGGTCCGCAAACAGGGCATTGGCAGGTCTTTCGATGGGAGGGATCCAGACTCTCTACGCAGGAATGAAGAATACAGATATGTTCGGATACCTGGGTGTATTCAGCTCTGGTTGGTTGCCTGCCCAGCAAAGCATTTCGGATGCGCAATACAGTTATATCAGCAACAATCTTCCAGCTATCAACAATAATCTTAAATTACTGTGGATCGCGATGGGAGGTAAAGAAGATATTGCCTACAATAATTGCAAAAACATGCTTGCCAGGTTCGACGGCCTTTCTTTAAAATATTCCTATAGCGAATATCCCGGCGGTCATACTTGGCCGGTATGGAGGAACAACCTTTTTTCTTTCGCGCCGCTGCTCTTTAAATGAATTTCTATTACCTAAGTTCCGGGTCCTATGACAAGATACATACTTCGCTTTTTTTGTTTTGCTTTGGTACTGCTCCATGTAAAAGGGATAGCGCAGGCTCCCGGGCTGAAATTGTGGTACAACCACCCTGCAGGTCAAACCTGGGAAAATGCATTACCAGTTGGTAACGGACGGATGGGGGCGATGGTGTATGGCAATGTATCCCGCGAGACCATTCAGTTGAATGAACATACGGTATGGAGTGGCAGCCCTAACAGGAATGATAACCCGGCTGCTCTTGAAGCGTTGCCGGAGATCAGGAAACTTATTTTTGAAGGCAAACAAAAAGAAGCGGAAAAACTGGCGGACAAAGCTATCATTAGCAAAGGATCACATGGCCAGATGTTTCAGCCTGTTGGCAGTTTGCAACTGCTGTTCGAAGGTCATGAGTCGTACGCTGATTATTACCGGGAACTGGATATAGAAAATGCAGTAACCAAAACTTCTTATACATCAGGGGATGTGTTGTATACGAGGGAAGTGTTGGCATCATTGGCGCATCCTGTTGTAGTGGTGAGGTTGACTGCTTCAAAACCCGGACAGCTTTCTTTCAAAGCATTTTTTACTACGCCGCAGCCCGGGGCAACAACACATGTATCGGCCAATATGGAGCTTGAGATTGCCGGTACTACCATCGATCATGAAGGAGTAACCGGAAAGATAAAATTCAAAGGACTGGTTCGTGTGAAGCAGGAAGGTGGTAAACTGGTTTCGAATGATACTGCATTGATTGTGCAGGGAGCCAATTCTGCCACCATCTATATTTCGATCGCATCCAATTTCAAACATTACAATGATCTCAGTGGGAATGAGCATGAGCGGGCAGCAGCAGCTTTGAAGAAGGCTGCTGTTTTTTCATATGACGCTATCAGGTCGGCACATATAGCCGCTTACCGCCATTATTTCAACAGGGTGAAGCTGGACCTTGGACATACGGATGCTGCGAAATTACCAACCGACCAGAGGTTGAAACTTTTCAACAGCACGGAGGACCCACACCTGGTGACACTCTATTATCAGTTCGGCCGTTATCTGCTGATCTCTTCCTCGCAACCCGGCGGGCAGCCTGCCAACCTGCAGGGGATCTGGAACCAGCACATGCGCCCACCATGGGATAGCAAGTATACGATCAATATCAATGCTGAAATGAATTACTGGCCGGCTGAACGGACCAATCTTTCTGAATTGCATGAGCCCTTCCTGCGAATGATCAGGGAACTGGCTGTTACTGGACGTGAAACAGCCCGCGTGATGTATGGCGCCCGAGGATGGATGGCCCACCACAATACTGATATCTGGCGCGTCACGGGAGCTGTTGATGGCGCACAATGGGGGGCATGGACCGCCGGTGGGGGATGGTTGGTACAGCATCTCTGGGAACATTTCTTATATAACGGAGATAAGAAGTTCCTTGACTCTGTATACCCTGTGTTACGTGATGCAGCTTTATTCTATGTGGATTTCCTCGTAGAGCATCCTGCGCGGCGCTGGTTGGTTGTTAATCCTGGTTTGTCGCCGGAGAATGCGCCTGCCGCGCATCAGGGCTCATCACTGGATGCAGGTGTTACCATGGATAACCAGATCGTCTTCGATGTATTCAACACGGTGATCCGTGCAGCAAGGATCCTGGGGAAAGATCAACTTCTCTGTGATACACTTAAAAGAATGCGGGACCGCCTGCCGCCCATGCAGGTTGGACAACACGGGCAATTGCAGGAGTGGCTGGATGATATCGATGATCCGAATGATCATCACCGTCATATCTCCCACCTGTATGGCCTCTTTCCATCCAATCAGATCTCTGCATTTAGAACACCAGCCCTGTACAGCGCTGCCAGGAACACCCTGATCCAGCGTTCAGATGTTTCAACCGGCTGGAGCATGGGTTGGAAAGTGAACTGGTGGGCACGTATGCGTGATGGCAATCATGCTTATAGGCTGATCCGTAATCAGCTTACACCAGTAGGTGTCATTCGTGACGGTGGAGGAACTTATAATAACCTGTTCGATGCACATCCCCCATTCCAGATAGATGGGAATTTCGGTTGTACATCAGGGATAACCGAGATGCTGCTGCAATGTGCAGATGGCGCCATCGATCTTTTACCTGCCTTACCCGATGCCTGGCCTTCAGGAAAAATATCAGGGCTGCGGGCATGGGGAGGTTTTGAAATTGTGCAAATGGAGTGGAAAGATGGAAAGGTTTCAAAACTGGTTATCCGCTCAACGCTGGGAGGCAACCTGCGGCTGCGGACTCCCAATGGATTGAAGCCCGCAGGCCGCTTCACAATTACTCCTGCGAAGGGAGAAAATAAAAACCCTTTCTTCCAAATTATAGAAACAGCTCCGGCAGTTGTTTCACCCAAAGCCACTATCACTGCTCCCGTTATCAGGGCAACAAGGGAATATGATCTGCATACGCAGAAGGGAAGTGTTTACAGCTTGATCGGTTATTAGAGCTGACCGTGCCGGTCTGTGGTCAGTCAAACCGGACCATAGGTTTGATCACCCCGCTTTCCGGTTTCAGCCAGCTTTCGAAATTATTCGCAACCTCACTGAATTGTACTGTATGCGTTATGAAGGACGCCGGGTCGATCTTTTTATTGCGTATTGCCAAAACAACCGCTTCAAAATCTTTTCGTAGTGCATTTCGGCTGCTCATCAACGTTGTTTCTCTTTTGTGGAACTCAGGGTGGGAAAAACTGAACGCTTGTTTTTGCAAACCAACCAGGATATATTTCCCGCTGTGTGCCAGGTATTGGAGCCCTTTTTCGATGGCTTGGAGGTTCCCTGTTGCATCAAATACAATAGCTGACATATCGCCGGATGTGATATCGCTTACTGCTTCCACCGCATTGGTTCTGCCTGCATGAATGGTGTGCGTGACGCCCGTTTTTTCCCGGCAGAATTCAAGTCTTCTTTCATTTACATCGATGGCAATAATGGTGGCGCCGGCCAGCCTGGCCATTTCCATGATGCCAAGGCCAATAGCGCCTGCACCGCAGACTACAACCGTGTTGCCGGGAGAGATGGCCGCTCTTTGTACTGCGTGAGCGCCGATGGCCAGCGGCTCCGTTAGTGCAAGTTCCTGCAACGATAATCCTTCACCTTTCACCAGGCTGTTGGCGGGAACGCTGATATACTCCTGCATCCCTCCATCGATATGTACACCAAATACCTTGATGGATACACAGCAGTTGAATGCTCCACTGCGACAGGCTATACAATGTCCGCAGGAAAAATATGGCACGATGGTGACTGCCTCACCAACTTTTAAATCCGTAATTCCATTATTGTCTGCCAGCTCACCGGCTATTTCATGACCCAGTATCCTTGGATAGGTGAAATAGGGCTGGGTGCCTTCGTATGCATGTAAGTCGGTTCCGCAAACGCCGATATGCTTCACTTTGATGATTACATGCCCTTCCTGCGGGATTGGGTCAGTCGCTGTGCCATATTCAAGTTTGCCGGGTTCCTGACAACTTAAGAATTTCATTGCTTATTCAAGTATTGGTTATTGATCGATGCTGTTGCTGACATTTTCAGATAGAAGTCCCCGTACCTTCATTTCCTGCCAAAACTCCTGTGGGATAACTGCATCAGTCATCAACAGGTTCTCCCTGGTGCGGGCCGGCGAGCTGCTGCTAAGCGCGATACTGTGCACGCCGGGAATATCGAGTGCAAACCTGATGGCGGCTGAAGCAGGATTGATCCCAAACTCCCTGCAGATGGTATAAAAGCGGTCCCTCCATACAAACAAATCCCGGTGTGCTTCAATATCCCTGGATACCCGCCGATAGTTGAAATAATCACCACCTGTGAGAAAGCCTCCATGGAACACGGCAGAGTTGATCACTGTGACCCCATTAGCCGATAGTTCATTCACGAAATTCATCAATGCCGTGGGATGACTGTATATTGTAAGACTATTGGCAAACATCACCCAATCCAGCATTATATCCCCGCTGATCCTTTGTATCGTTTTCCAGTCTTTTGAACCTATGCCGATGGAATCCACCAACCCCTGTTGCTTCAGGTCCGTAAGGGCCCGGTATCCATCGAGAATATTTGTGTACCGTACTTCAGCATCTTCTTCACTGCCGGCAGCAAAAAGATATTCATCCGGATCATGAATGGAAACCATTCCTGCGTTATAATCTCCCAGCAGCTCATTGCCCTGTTCAAAACATTCCATGATCTCATCATAACCGATCTGCTGCCGGGCATCATGCCTGAGGTCTTTCCAAATTCCCGGTTCAAAAACCGGTTCAGCTGATTCAAGAGGTGTCCGGACCCAGCCGAGCTTATTGCTGATCATCACTTCTTCAGGAGGAACACCCAGTTCTTTCAGACACCGGCCCAGTGCCTCCAATGCAAGGCCCGCACCATATTTTCCGGCACAGTCGAATACTGCAGGCCTGCCAGCTGTTTCCAGGTATGCTGCCACGATCTGTTTCTTTTTTTCAGGAGGAAGAGCTGTGTAGAGATTGCCAAGTGAACTGGTCCCCGCTATCACAGGAGGGAGTTGTACCATATTGCTATTCTTTGGATTTGCAGTCTAAATCTAAAATCGAAGGAAGCAGGAAAAAATACATAGATTCGACTTTACATTATATAAATCCGACTTCAACTCTTATGATCAAAAGGATCCTCAGGCATTCTTTCACACTGCTCAACGTAGACCATGTTCAGTTGGGCAAAAAGTGGAATTACAAAAATGTTTTGAGTCCCTATTACCGCCTTTACTATATCGATGAAGGGCATGGAGAGGTTTCTGATCAGGACGGGACCTGTATGCTGGAACCGGGTTTTATGTACCTGATCCCTGCCTTTACGTTATGCAATCTTTATTGTGCGGGATCGATGAAACAATATTTCATTCATTTTTTCGAGGATACAGCTGAAGGGATCTCATTGTTCCATAACAGGCGAAAAATAGTGAAGCTAAAAGCCGGCCGGCAGGACATACTGAATGTTCAACGGCTTTTGGAGATCAACCCATTCCGGAAGATCAACCGTTCCGATAATCCCAGGGTATATGAGAAAAACATTTATTATAAGGAATATGCAGAGCTGAATAACAATCAGGGATATGCGCTGTTTATGGAGTCCCAGGGTATTCTCCTGCAACTCGTTTCAAGATTCCTGGTGCCTGAACAACTGCAGCAGTCGAATGCTGCCGGACTGCCTTCCAAAGTGGTGGACCTGATAGGGTATATCGAGCTGAACCTTCATAAAACCCTCACTGTACAGATGCTTGCCAATATGGTGAACCTGCATCCGGATTATCTTTCAAGATTGTTTTTGAAAATGACAGGGGAGCGGCCCTTGTCTTATATTCACACCAAGAGGATCGAAAGAGCGCAATACCTGATGGTAACCACTGATCAGTCTCTTGCCCAGATCAGTGAGGTATTGGGTTTTGACACCCTCCCGCATTTCATGAAAGTTTTCAAAAAAGTTACCAGTCTTACTCCGGGAAAATATCGTGAGCAATACCATAGTCCGGGCTTGTTCTAAAAAAAATACCCGATGTAAAAACATCGGGCTCATTGCTATATGAAACTACCACTATTGGTAAGTGATCTCTTGCATCATAATGTTTTACCGATGTGGAAATAATCGAAATCTGCAAATCCGCCTGTTGAAAGCGTAGCGTAATTGAATAACCCGAATCTGTAACCCATGAAATGGGGAATGGTGTACGACATCTTCAGTGATCCTCCGATCTGTGTCCATTTTTTCCCATCCAAACTGTAATAGAAATCGGCTTTATCCGCAAGATCCATGAAGTTGCAGTCAGCCCTGAGATGTACCGTTTTCCCTTTCAGCACTACCCGTTGCATTTCGATGGGGGTTCCTGATTCAGCACTAACCATCACAATATATGGTTCACCATTCTCCATCTTAACGCCTGCCCATCCATATTTTTTTTGCAATAGCAGCAGACCTGCACAATCACCGTCTTTCATATTCGATACATCTATAGCCGTAGCCCCGGATGATTGCGGACCGAAGGTCCGCTGTGTAAGCGTATTGCGTGCCTGTATTATGGAAGAGTCTATCCTGCCCGTGGTGAGACGGAGAAAACCAGGGCGTTTGGTGAGCGACCAGTTATTATTATCCGGGTTATGGTTCCATTGCCAGGCGAGTGGAAGAGCTGGTTCTCCTTTTTTGCGTTTGAACTCATCCGATGTAACGATACCGGGTTCCAATCCTTTGCTGGCAGGCAGGTTCAATTGAACAGGAACTTTTCCATTCTCACCCAATACCGGCCAGTCGTTTTCCCATTTTACAGGGACCCAATAGGGGATCCGTCCAACTGCGCCGTAATCCCGGAACAGGTAGGCATACCAGTTACCTTCAGGCGTACTGATCAGTCCGCCCTGCGCCACGCCCAGGTCCTGCAGGCCAACCCGTCCTTCCCAGGGGGCTTCCAGTTTATCTGCACGATGAATGATGACGGTACGCATACCGCCTCGCGGCCAGCAGATATTGAAGAGATAGAACTTATTATTGATGCGGAACAATTGTGAACCTTCCGCCTGTAAACCAACATTGCTGCCGGCAGGTGCGCTGGCATTCTCTATCAGCACTGTTGGTATGGTCCCCGGCTTGATGCCGGAAAGATCCTCTGCCAACTCCGCGATCATGATCTTACCAGCGCCATACACCATAAAGATCCTGCCATCTTCTGCGAAGTAGAGAGAATGGTCATGAAGGGAAGGAGCGAAGCTGATCTTCTTCCAGGGCCCTTTCTCAATATCTTTTGTAGTGTAGATATAGGTTTTGCCGGTATTGCCTGCAAAAGTGCTTACATAAAAAGTTCCTTTATGATAACGCAGACTGCTGGCCCAGGAACCATGACCGTAGCTGTTTTTCCCGTTTTCCAGGTTGAGGGGGCCCATATCATCGAGGATATCATATGCATAGGAAACGATGGTCCAGTTCACCATGTCTTTCGATCTCATGATTGGAACACCGGGACTCATATGCATCGTGGTGCTGCTCATGTAATAGGTGTCGCCAACGCGGATGACGGACATATCAGGAACATCTGCAAATATTACCGGGTTCTTTGCCTGTTCTCCGGCCCCATCCTGGGCTTTAGCCTGCACAACTATCAGGAATATCAGTAATGAAACAATTGCTTTATGGATCAATATCATGATCGTTATGATTTTAGATGGTAACCTGGCCAGCCATACGCAAATAGCCGGGATAGCGCGGAAGAGCGTAAGATTCGATCACCAACAAATGTAGCCGAACAGAAAAAACGGGAATGGGTATGATGTCAAAATGTGTAGCACAAATGTTGAATGGCCGGGCATCTTGTTGATGAACATTTGTGCTACTGTTTTCTCCATTTCTCCCAACAAAGAGAATACCACCGGTTTACTTTTGATCAGAATGCCATATGAACTCGTATGAAAAAAGAATTACTACGCAAGCTGATCAGATCGTCCTGTTCTCTGCTCTTTTTTATTGTTTTGTTAGACGCAACTTCTTACGCGCAGGACAAAAAATTCCATATCTATCTATGCCTCGGCCAGTCGAACATGGAAGGCAGCGCCAGGATTGAACCGCAGGATACTACCGTGAATGAACGATTCCAGGTAATGGAAGCGGTGGATTGTCCCAGGCTGGGCAGGTCTATGGGAAAATGGTATACAGCCAGGCCTCCATTATGCCGTTGCCATACCGGCCTCACGCCGGCAGATTATTTCGGAAGAAAACTGGTGGCCAACCTGCCTGACGATATACGCGTGGGAGTGATCAACGTATCCGTTGGCGGCTGTAAAATTGAACTCTTCGATAAAGATAGCTGCCTGTCTTATATAGCCACCGCCCCGGATTGGTTAAAGAATATGGCTAATGAATACGGGGGTAATCCCTATGCCCGGTTGGTAGAAGTGGCCAGACTGGCGCAACGCGATGGTGTTATCAAAGGCATCCTGTTGCATCAGGGTGAATCCAATACCAACGATACACTATGGCCTTTGAAAGTAAAAAAGGTATACGACAATCTTCTAAAGGACCTGGAGCTGCCTCCCAATAGCCTGCCGCTCCTGGCCGGAGAGCTGGTGCATGCAGACCAGGGTGGAGTTTGCGCAAGCATGAACAGGATCATTGCAACACTTCCCCGGTTGATCCCATCAGCCTCGGTAATATCATCGGAGGGATGTGCTGCCGCTCCGGACAAATTACACTTCAATGCTGAAGGGTATAGGGTCCTGGGAGCCCGGTATGCAGACAGGATGCTGGCATTGCCTGAATATAAAAGCCCTCATTGAATTTAAGCGTAGCCACGCATAAAAGAATTCAGCCTCAAATATCAAAGCATAATTAAGCAATTCAATAATGAAGAAGATCATCGGTAAAATTAATTCCGGAAAACTGCTGTCAATGTCAGGTATATTGATAGCTGTTCTGTCCGCTTTTGCTGCTTTCTCACAGAAAAGGATAAGCGCCGGTAACCAACCTGTTTTCACACAATTCACTTACCAGGGCAACGACAGGATCTACAGGAACAATCCATTGAATGAGGGAGAGTTTTACGGTCCGATCTTGCAGGGATGCTACCCCGATCCCAGCATTACACGAAAAGGAGATGATTATTACCTGATCAATTCCTCTTTTTCAATGGTGCCCGGCGTTCCTTTGTTTCATTCAAAAGACCTGGTGAACTGGAAACAGATCGGACATGTGCTAGACAGGCCATCTCAATTGAAAGTGGAGAAAGCCGGGACCTCAGCAGGGATCTATGCTCCGGACATCAAATACAATCCGCATAACAATACATTCTATATGATCACTACCCAAATTGCCGGCGGCATCGGTAACATGGTAGTGAAATCACAGGACCCCGCTAAAGGGTGGAGCGATCCCATCAAACTGCAATTCGATGGCATCGACCCGGCCCTGTTCTTCGATGATAATGGTAAAGCCTATATTGTACATAATGATGCCCCGCCCAGAGGTAAAGAGTTATATAATGGACACAGGGTGATCAAGCTATGGGAATACGACCTGGAAAAAGATGCCGTGGTGGCTGGAACAGACAGGATCATCGTGGATGGCGGCGTGGATATAACGCAGAAACCCATCTGGATCGAAGGACCACATCTTTATAAGAAAAATGGAAAGTATTATCTCATGTGTGCGGAAGGTGGAACAGGCGGATGGCATAGTGAAGTGATCTTCGTGAGCGATGATCCAAAAGGACCTTTCAAACCAGCACCCGGTAATCCGATCCTCACCCAGCGCTATTTTCCGAGAGACAGGAACAATAAGGTGGATTGGGCAGGTCATGCAGACCTGGTGGAAGGACCGGATGGAAAATATTATGGGGTATTCCTGGCCGTTAGACCCAATGAAAAGAACAGGGTGAATACCGGCAGGGAAACCTTTATCCTGCCTGTTGACTGGAGCGGGGAGTTTCCCGTTTTCGAGAACGGACTGGTGCCGATGAAGCCCAGGGTGCGGATGCCTAAAGGCGTTACCAATCTTACCGGGCAGAATGGATTTCTTCCCAATGGCAACTTTACCTATACGGATGACCTTTCGGCTTCTTCACTCGATTACAGGTGGATCGGAGTAAGAGGAGCACGTGAAAATTTTATCAGCACATCTAAGGAAGGCGTGAAAATAAGACCCCTGCCGGTTACTATCAAAGCTACAGAACCTACTTCCACTTTGTTTTGCAGGCAACAGCATGCCAGCTTTGAAGCAACTGTAAAGATGAAATACAATCCACAATCGGAAAAGGACCTGGCAGGGATCGTTTGTTATCAGAAGGAAACTTTCAATTATGTATTCGGAATAACACGGAAAGGGGATGATCTCTACCTCGTTCTGGAAAGGACCGGTCATGGTAAATCCACGATCCTGGGCAGTGAAAAGATCGCCTCCGGGAACGGTATTTTGTTGAGAGTGGCGGCACAGGGCGATGATTATTCTTTCAGTTTTTCTCCGGATGGCCAGCAGTTCAAAAATATTGGAGGCGTAGTTTCGGGTGACATCCTGAGCACTGATGTGGCAGGAGGTTTTACAGGTGCGCTCATCGGCCTGTATGCTACTTCTGCCAATGATGTGGTGGTCCCATAATATGGAAGCTCTTCGTTTAAAAAAAATAATTGTAATGATGAGATCGATGATTTTCCTGCTGTCTGCACTTGTTACAGGCAACCTCTTGCATGCGCAGAATCCTGTTATCCAAACGCATTATACTCCTGATCCGGCGCCGATGGTATACAAAGACAGCGTTTATGTATATACGGGAGACGATATTCCGGGACACGGATTTTATTACATGACAAAATGGAGGGTTTTCTCATCAGCCGATATGGTCAACTGGACTGATCATGGCGCGCCCATTTCACTGGAAAGTTTCTCCTGGGGGGTAGACAGGGCCTGGGCTGCTCAATGTATCCGGCGTAACGGGAAATTTTACTGGTACGTTTGTATGCAAACGGACAAGAACAATATGGCTATCGGGGTAGCAGTGAGTGACGGACCTACCGGACCTTTCAGGGATGCAATCGGCAAGCCGCTGATCACAACCAACAGCTGGTCCAATATAGATCCGACCGTTTTTATTGATGATAACGGTCAGGCATACCTGTACTGGGGGAATGGCCAGCTTTATTACGTGAAGCTCAATTCCGATATGATCAGCTATACAGGGAATATCAATGAAGTTCCCTTGTCTGTGGCTTCATTTGGTGGTGTGAGAAGGGCGCCCAACAGGGATTCCAGTCAAAACAGACAGGCAGAACAGAACAAAGACATGTTTGTGGAAGGCCCCTGGTTCTACAAAAGGAATGGTCATTATTACCAGATGTTTGCAGGAATGGAAAATGGGACCGAATGTCTTTCCTACTCGATGAGTACATCTCCTGAAGGTCCCTGGACCTACCAGGGGAAGATCATGACCAAACAGCCAACCAACAGTTTCACCAATCATGGCGGGATCATCGATTTCAAAGGCCGGTCATATCTGTTCTATCATACAGGGTTGCTGAAAGGTGGAGGGAGTTTCGGGCGTTCCACTGCCATAGAATCTTTCAGGTATAATGATGATGGCACCATTCCTGCCATTACCATATCTGCAACCGGTCCTGAGGCAGTTGGTTCCATCGATCCTTATCGTTCTGTTGAGGCCGAGACCATTGCCTGGGCAGAGAATTGCACTACAGGGCAGGACACGCGCACCGGCGTTTTTGTTACCGGTATCCGCTCAAAAGGATGGATAAAAGTGCGTGCAGTGGATTTCGGAAAAAGCGCTCCAAAAAAATTTTCGGCAGATCTGGCTGCCGGCCTGAGCGGTGGCATCCTGGAAGTGTTTGCAGACAGTATCGGTGGGGTTAAACTGACTACCATCCAAATTACACGAACCGGCGGGTGGGATAAATGGAAAACCTTTACAGCGCCGGTTCTGACGCCTCTTACAGGTATACACGATCTCTATTTTTCTTTCAATGGCAGGAACCTGGTGGCCGGGCGTGAGCTCTTCAATTTCGATCGCTGGAAATTTGAAAAATGAATGACTGCCCGGAATCAAAAAAATAAGTGTAAAACAGACACTTAAAATTTGAATTTTGAAAATATCATCTTAGATTCACTGAAAATACACCGCTTCCCAATAAATAGAAATGGCTGTAACACATTACCCGGTTGATAAAATGCTCGTAGCGGTGGATTGCGTGATCTTCGGATTCGACGGAGAAAAACTGAAATTGTTACTGATCAAAAGGGGATTTGAACCTCAGATGAACAAATGGAGTTTGATGGGCGGTTTCGTACGGCCAAAGGAAAGTCTCGATAACGCCGCTATCCGTATCCTTGAACAACTTACAGGTCTCAAAGGTGTGTTCATGGAGCAGCTCGCTGCCTTCGGAGATCCTTCAAGGGACCCAATGGAACGGACTATTTCGGTTGTATATTATGCATTGGTGGATATCGGCCGGTACAGAAAACAACTGAGTGAAGATTTTCATGCCGAATGGTTTCCGATGGCAGCTATACCACTCCTGATCTTCGATCACCAGCAGATGGTGGAAAGAGCCAGGGAAAGGCTGCAATACAAGGCTGCGCTGCATCCCATTCTGTTTGAACTATTGCCTGAAAGATTCACGATCCGTCAATTGTTAGATCTTTATGAAGCTGTTTACGGTAAAGAACTGGATAAGCGGAACTTCGTCCGGAAGTTGAAAAGCTCAGGTCTTATCATCCGTCAAAAAGAAAAAGAAAAGGCGTCGTCAAAGAAGGGCTCCTTCTTATTCAAACCGGATAAACGCAAGTACCCTTCAAGCCTGCGGTCTTTTATCAGTTTTTTACCGAACAAAGAGATTTTCCAATAGGGATTTTTTTTGCCCCGGTTTATAAATGTTAATATGACACTTAATAAAGAAATCAAGAATTACGTTATTGGGGTCGATTACGGAACAGACTCTGTAAGGGCCATACTGGTTGATGCCGGCAATGGAAAAGAGCTGTCATCTTCCGTATTCGCTTATCCTCGCTGGAAGCAGCAGCTTTATTGTAATGCTTCCCGGCAGCAATACCGGCAGCATCCCCTGGATTATATGGAAGGATTGGAGTTTGTGGTAAAAGATTGCCTGGAACAGGCAGGAGCGGCTGCGGCAGCGCAGGTGAGGGCCATCTCGGTGGATACAACGGGCTCCACACCTGTAGTGGTGAACCGGGAAGGAATACCATTATCATTGTTGCCGGGTTTTGAAGAGCATCCCAATGCCATGTTCGTATTATGGAAAGATCATTCCGCCATCCGGGAAGCGGCCGATATCAACCGTCATCCGGAGGCCGCTAAATACTTGCAGTATTGCGGCGGGATCTATTCTTCGGAATGGTTCTGGGCTAAATGGTTATACCTGTTGAGAAATGATGAGCAGATCCGCGCTGAGGGATACTCGTTAGTAGAGCATTGCGACTGGATGCCTTTCCTGCTGACGGGTGGGAAGGATGTGCATGCTTTGAAACGGAGCATTTGCGCGGCAGGTCATAAAGCCTTATGGTCTGAATCATTTGGCGGCCTTCCTCCGAACAGTTTCTTTGCGGAAATTGATCCCCTGCTGGATGGACTTACAGATCATCTTTTTACCACCACTTATACTTCCGATGTTCCTGCCGGAACATTGTGTGCCGACTGGGCCGGAAGACTGGGGCTTAGCACGGATGTGATTATTGGGATTGGCGCATTCGACGCGCATATGGGAGCTGTGGGAGGACAAATTGAACCTTATTACCTCAGTAAGGTAATGGGCACTTCCACCTGCGATATGCTGGCGATACCAGAGGATGAAATGCAGGATGTTGTTGTGAAAGGTATATGTGGACAAGTCCCTGGCTCTGTGATCCCCGGTATGACCGGCCTTGAAGCAGGTCAGTCTGCTTTTGGCGATACCTATGCCTGGTTCAGTAATCTGGTGAACCGCTCCATCACTGAATTGTCCGGTGCTGCTGCTGCTTTGCCATTGGGAGAAAACGATGAGATTGCGGTGGACTGGCTCAATGGAAGGCGTACGCCGGATGCCAACCAGGAATTGAAAGCCACAATCAGCAATTTGGATCTGGGCAGTGATGCAGTAAGGATATTCAAGGCATTGGTGGAGGCCACCTGCTTTGGAGCAAGGGCGATAGTGGAAAGATTTGTTTCTGAAGGAGTACCTATCAAAGGATTGATAGGGTTGGGAGGAGTGGCCCGTAAATCTCCCTATATCATGCAACTGATGGCGGATGTAACAGGGATGCCTATACGAATACACAGGTCGGAGCAGACCTGTGCTGCCGGCGCCGCCATGTTTGCTGCCGTAGTTGCCAAAATCCATCCCACAGCGGAAGCGGCTATGGAGGCTATGGGCCAGGGATTTGAGCATACTTACCATCCCCGCACAGAACTTACCGCATACTACGCGGCAAGATATCAACGATACCAGGCCCTTGGTGCGCAGTCCATTAAACGAAAAAAAGTCAATGATCGTTTTCAGGCAATCAGGGAACAGGCCTGGGAGACCAATATGCAATTACCTGCTGCAGGGCTGGTGGTGGCCACATTTGGTAATGTGAGCGCTGCCGATCAGTCTGCGGGATTATTTGCCATCAAGCCAAGCGGCGTTCCTTACGATCAGCTCTCTCCTGCAAAAATGGTGATCGTGGATTTTGATGGCCGGGTTATAGAAGGTTCACTCAGGCCTTCTTCCGATACACTCACGCATGCTGTGTTGTACAAGCACTGGCCACAGGTGGCAGGGATTTGCCATACGCATTCCACTTATGCCACAGCATGGGCGCAGGCACTGAAAGATATTCCCTTGTTTGGCACCACACACGCAGATCATTGCACCACTGCTGTTCCCTGTGCAGCGCCGATGCGCGATGAACTGATCAAAGGAGACTACGAATATTCTACCGGCTTTCAGATCATGGAATGCCTGCTGGAACGGGGGCTCGATCACAGGGAGATCGAAATGGTCCTCGTGGGGAATCATGCTCCATTCACCTGGGGCCGTGATGCTGCGAAGGCTATATACAATAGCATCGTGCTGGAGCAGATGGCAAAAATGGCATTACTGACACTGCAGATCAATTCGCAATCCGGTCAAATGAAAGATGCCCTGATCCAAAAACATTTTGAACGGAAACATGGTCCTCATTCTTACTACGGTCAATAAACTTATTCAACGATCAAGCCAATGAAATATTTATCCCTTTTCTTATTACTGGCAGCCTGCGGGCAGGCTCCACAAAAAAAAGCCAGGTCCATTATGACTAAGCCCTTTGGTACCTATGAATCGAAAGCTGTAACAGAATACACCCTCACCAATGAGCAGGGAATGGAATTAAATGTGATCAATTATGGTGGGGCTGTTACGCGGTTGGTGGTTCCGGGCAGCAATGGAGAACCCGGAGATGTTGTAGCGGGGTTTGAAAGCCTGGAAGGCTACCTGCAAAAAAACAATCCTTATTTCGGAGCCCTGGTAGGTCGCTATGCCAACAGGATCCGCCAGGCAACATTCAAATTGAACGAACAACAGTTCCAACTGGTGGCCAATGATCACGGTAATTCATTGCATGGTGGTAATAAAGGCTTCGATAAGGTTTATTGGGAGATTGAAAAGCTGCCGGGCGATAGCAGCCTGCTGCTCACTTACAAAAGCAAAGACGGGGAAGAAGGATATCCGGGCAACCTGGATATAGAAGTGGTGTATACATTGACCAATGATAACACCTGGAGGATAGAGTACAAAGCCACCACCGACAAACCCACGCCTGTAAATCTCACACAGCATGCGTATTTCAATTTATCTGGAGGGCCCGATTCTACCATTCTGGACCATGAGCTACAGATCAACGCTGATGGATATACGCCGGTTGATTCATTGTTGATACCCACCGGCAGGATCGATAGTGTTACGGCTCCACTGGACTTCCGTAGCGCCAAACTCATTGGCCGTGATATTGCACTGGTTCCTGGTGGATATGATCACAACTGGGTATTGAACAAAACTGGAGCATCTCTTCAGAAAGCAGCTGTATTGTCGCACACAAAAAGCGGAAGAGCAATGGAAGTCTGGACCACAGAACCCGGCTTGCAATTCTATTCCGGCAATTTTCTGGATGGTTCCCTGAAGCAAACAAAAAATGGAAAGCCCTATGTGCAGTATGCCGCACTTTGCCTTGAAGCACAGCATTTCCCTGATAGTCCCAATCAACCATCTTTTCCCGGCGCCATTCTTCAGCCCGGACAGGTGTATACACAAACTACCATCTACAAATTCATCAACATACAATGAGTAAACCCTTTGAACAGCTGGAGTGCTGGTTTGTGACCGGCAGCCAGCATTTGTACGGAGAAGCTACACTGCGGCAGGTAGCGGAACATGCGCAACACATTGCCGGATATCTTGATTCGAATGAAAGCATACCGGTTACGATAGTTTATAAACCAATTGTCAAAACACCTGAAGAGATCGCCCAGCTCTGTATCGATGCCAATGCAATAAAGAACTGTATTGGACTGATCACCTGGATGCACACTTTCTCACCTGCCAAGATGTGGATCCAGGGCTTGAAAATTCTTCAAAAGCCGCTACTGCATCTGCATACGCAATTCAACAGGGAAATCCCGTGGAATGAGATCGATATGGATTTCATGAACCTGAACCAGTCGGCGCACGGCGACAGGGAGTTTGGTTTTATCATGAGCCGGATGCGCCTGGAAAGAAAAGTAGTGACCGGCTTTTGGCAGGATGATATTGTGTTGAAGCAGCTTGATACCTGGATGAGGGCGGCAGCAGGATGGCACGACTGGCAGGGTGCGAAGTTTGTCCGTTTCGGCGATAACATGCGTTATGTTGCCGTTACCGAAGGGGATAAAGTGGAGGCGGAAATGAAATTCGGTTATTCGGTAAATACGCATGGGGTGGGTGACCTGGTCAAATTTGTGGATGCCGTTGAACAGGATGCAATAGATACACTATGCCGGCATTACGCTGATGAATATACGCTGGCTGCTTCTCTGAAGAACAATCCTGCTCTCCGGGAAGCTGCAAGGATCGAGATTGGATTGCGCAGGTTTCTGGAGGCTGGGAATTATAAGGGCTTCACCACCACCTTTGAGGATCTTCATGGACTGAAGCAACTGCCAGGACTGGCGGTGCAGCGATTGATGAAAGATGGTTATGGCTTTGGAGCAGAGGGTGACTGGAAAACAGCGGCGTTGGTGCGTATCATGAAAACGATGGCTGCAGGACTACCGGGAGGGAATTCTTTTATGGAAGATTATACCTATCACTTTGCGAAGTCGCCCGGCCAGCCGCTGGTGCTCGGTGCGCATATGCTCGAAATTTGTCCATCTATTGCAAATGGAAAACCGAACTGTGAATTGCATCCGTTGGGAATTGGAGGAAAAGCAGATCCGGTTCGGTTGGTATTCAATGCAGGAGGCGGGGAGGCGTTGAATGCGTCCATCATCGATATGGGGAACCGCTTCCGTTTGCTGGTGAATACAGTAAATGCTGTGACTCCCGAAAACGAACTGCCAAAATTACCGGTGGCCAGGGTGCTGTGGGAACCTTATCCGGATATCAATACCGCCTGTACTGCCTGGATCCTGGCTGGTGGCGCACATCATACCTGTTTCAGTCAGAATCTTACAGCACAGCACCTGGAGGATCTTTCTCTGATGGCGGGAATGGAGCTGGTGCTGATAGATAAGGAAACGAAACTAAGATACTTCAGGAACGAGTTGCGATGGAATGACGCTTCTTTTCGATAAAAAAATTCCTGTACTCATTTTTACCTTACTCCATTAAGCTAATACTAACATGAATTCACAATTGCTGCCAATTGATTATTGCATTTTTCTTGTTTATTTCCTGATCGTTGCCGGTTATGGTTACTGGATCTACCGTAAAAAGAAAAAAGAAGTGGCCGATACCAAGGACTTCTTTCTTGCAGAAGGCTCACTGACATGGTGGGCTATCGGCGCATCGCTGATTGCCTCGAACATTTCTGCGGAACAATTCATCGGAATGAGCGGTGAAGGTTTTTTTGCAGGTATAGCTGTGGCTGCTTATGAATGGATCGCTGCTATTGCCCTGATCATTATTGCTGTTTGGTTCATACCTGTGTATCTGAAGAATAAGATTTACACGATGCCGCAGTTTCTCACAAGGCGATACAATGAAACGGTGGCGGTGATCATGGCTATATTCTGGCTTTTCCTGTACGTGTTTGTGAACCTTACATCAATATTATACCTGGGAGCTGTTGCGATCAACGGTCTGATGGGTGGAGGTTCTCTGCATGTGATCATGATCGGCCTGGCGGTGTTTGCATTGCTCATTACACTGGGAGGCATGAAGGTGATCGGCTATACTGATGTGATCCAGGTGGCCGTACTCATTGTAGGTGGCCTGGCCACAACCTATCTCGCACTTAGTATTGTTGCTGAACGGGCCGGTGAAGGCGCCAGCGCCATCAGGGGCTTTGAGATCCTGATGCGAGATGCACCGGACCATTTTCATATGATCTTTGATAAACCAACGGCCGGTACTCCGCAGATAGAAGTGGACAAATACCTGGTATTACCGGGCATTGCCATGTATGCTGCAGGTCAGTGGATCGTGAACCTCAATTATTGGGGATGTAATCAATATATAACGCAACGCGCACTGGGAGCCGATCTGCAGACAGCACGGACGGGTATTTTGTTTGCCGGTTTTCTCAAATTGCTGATGCCATTGATTGTAATGCTGCCAGGAATTGCTGCATACGTTTTATATAAAAATGGACAGCTTCCGCAATTGGAAGGCGGAAGCAAAGATGGTGCTTATGCTGCCATTCTGAGCTTTTTACCAGCAGGTTTAAAGGGTTTGTCGGTGGCCGCTTTAACAGCAGCCATCGTGGCTTCGCTGGCAGGAAAGCTCAATAGTATCTCTACCATCTATACCCTCGATATCCATAAAAAATACTTCGCGCGTAATTCAAGTGAGAAGCAGCAGGTTTGGATAGGAAGATTAACGGTATTGGTGGCGATGATCGTGGCCTTGCTCTTCACATGGAAAGATCTTCTGGGAATAGGAGGGGAAGGTGGATTCACCTTCATTCAGAAATATACCGGCTTTATCAGTCCCGGCGTATTTGCCATGTTCATACTTGGGATGTTCTGGAAGCGGACCACCGGTGCAGCGGCCATTGCAGGCGTGATCACCGGGTTTGTACTGTCTGTATTCTTCAATAACTATGCTCCATCGGTATTTGGACATGAGACCTGGTTGTATACAGCTTTCGAAACACAGGAGAAATCCGGGGATATTGTAAAGACTGTCTGGAGAATTCCCTTTCTCATCAATATGGGATGGTCGTTCTTCTTTACGATGCTGGTCATGATCAGTATGAGCCTTGCCGGTCCGAAGATAAATCCGAAAGCATTTGTGCTTGACCGGGAGATGTTCAGGATCAATAATCGTACGGCATTGCTGATTGTGATAACGATCATTTTGCTGACACTGCTGTATGTCAGGTTCTGGTGATGAAATTGTTTGGTATCCTGCATAAGGAAGGGGTTTCATGCGTGTTTGTGTTTTGCATGAAACCCCTTCTTCAAATTAGTGCTTTACTTCAACCAGAATGACTGGATCGTTTTCGATTCACCTTTCTTCAGCATGATCTTCTGAAATCCTTTCAGTTCATTTACAAGCCAGAGAACTTCGCTCAAAAAACTGCGCCTATCCGCAATTTTGGGTATCATTGTACATTGAATGCAATCCAAAGTAAATGTAAATGTCCACTGACGGTATGTATGATCATCTCCGGGAAAGGGAACTGTTCAACCGGATAGCTAATGGGGATGAAGAGGCTTTTAAACAGGTATACCAGCACTTCATGACCATTATTAGTGGAGCGGTGATGCAGCTGGTGAAATCTGAAGCTGATGTGGCTGAAGTGCTGCAGGAATCCTTTATGCGCGTTTGGCTGAACCGGGATAAATTCCCGGAAATTGCGCAACCTGGCGGATATGTACGAAGGATCATTATCAATGAATGTTACCGGCATATCAAGAAAAGCCAGGTACGGGACAAACTGCATCATAACCTCGATACATCCGGGAGCCTGCATGCAACACACCCGACTGAACAGCGGGTTGAACTTTCCGAGACGAGGGTGCTTATCCAACAGGCGATCGGTGAAATGTCGCCCAGGCAATACACTATCTATGCACTCAGTCGTGAACAGGGAAAGCGCATCTCTGAAATTGCTGATTCGCTACACCTCTCGGAGGATTACGTAAAGAAAACACTGGCCACCGCCTTAAAGAAGATCCGCAAAAAACTTCGTCAATCGGGCCGGCTTTTACCTGCCATCTTATCTTTCTTTTATTTTTTTTTTTTGACCTATACCCCCTAATTGTTCATTTGGAGGGTTAATGTACAAGTACTATACACCATGGACAAATCTGAACTTGCCTATTTACTGAACAGATACGCTGATAACACCATTTCGGAAAGTGAAAAAGAAGTATTGATCACTTTTCTTCAATCAGGTGAAGATCAGGAACTGGCGCTCGAAGCAGGAGAGGCCTTCCTGGATGCTCATGTACATAGCCGTACCGATCTGTTACCTTATTCAACCATTGCGCAGCAAATTTTGGATACTGATCGTGTGGAATTGCAGCCGCAAAAAAAAGGCAGACTGTTACGTATGGCGCACCTTGCCAGGATAGCAGCGGCTGCCGTGTTGCTGGCGCTGGCAACCGGTATCTGGTGGTGGGACCGCGCCCCGGAACAACCGCCGGCGGTGGCGGACGTGAAACCAGTGAACGATATTGCTCCGGGGAAAGAAGGGGCTATTCTCACCCGTACCGATGGGAGCAAACTGGTGCTGGACCAATCAGGTAAAAGAGAGATAAAAGATCCTTCCGGCGCCAGTATGCTGCTTGATAACGGAAAGATCACTTACACAAATAATACAGTCGCGGATGTGACCAGCCTGAACACCATATCCACTCCCAACGGAAAAACATTCCAGGTTTTGCTGGAAGATGGGTCCAGGGTATGGCTCAATGCCGGAAGCTCTGTTACTTATCCCATGGCCTTTACAAAAGGTATCAGAAAAGTGAAGGTCACAGGAGAAGTATATATAGATGTTGCAAAAATAGCGAACAGTCCTTTTCAGGTAAATGTGGATGACCGTGCGGAAGTGGAAGTGCTGGGAACAAGTTTCAATATAAACGCCTACCAGGATGAGCCCATTATTAAAACAACACTGGTTGATGGCGCTGTTAAAGTATTGAATGGGAACAGGAGCCAGTCGGAAATCCTGAAACCCGGGCAATTGGCAAAATTGGATAAGAACGGAAAGATAAGTACCGGCATCGCAAACATCAATGAAGTGACTGCCTGGAGAAATGGACTTTTCCATTTCAGCAACGCCAATGTGGAAGAGATCATGCGGCAGTTAAGCAGGTGGTATGATGTGGAAGTGAAGTACGATGGCGGTATTCCTGTAAGAACCTTCTCCGGCGAGATCGGGCGGCAGCTAAGCCTTCAACAGGTATTGGCTATCCTGCGCACCATCCGCATCAATTATACTATCGACAACGATAAACAGATCACCATTAAAAAAAGCTGAACAAACTTTTGAAAAACCCGCTTCCGGCTATTGCTGGCCACGGAAGCAAAAAGAGACGGATCAAAACAAAACCGGGGATCAGATTGCACCCTGCCCCGGTTAGTTTAAGATCGATCTCTTACAGGAATTGTACTGCTTAATATCAACCTAAACATTGCGAAAGTATGCAAATTCATGCGTACTGCGACGGGTTATCCATATGGAGAAAACCGAAGTCGCAGTTTTCAACCAAACTACTGTTAGTCATGAAACTAACGACGATCTTATTATTGGGCGCATTCCTTCATGTGAGCGCCGGCACCAAAGCCCAACTGGTAAATTACACTGCAAAGTCGGTGAGTTTACAACAGGTATTTGAAGTGATCAAAAAGCAAACAGGCTATGTTTTCTTTTATGATGACGCAGAGCTTAAGAACGCAAGGCCTGTATCAGTGGAATTGAATGGAGTTACGATCCGTGAAGCACTTACTTCAGTGTTGGGCAATCAGCCCTTTTCTTACGAGATCCAGGGCAACACAATTGTGATCACCGCCAAACCCATGAACCTTTTTCAGCCGCTTGTTATAGCTGAAAAAAGGGATCCCATAAAAGGCCGGGTGAGCAACAATGTGGCCACGCCTTTGGTGGGTGCAACTGTTATGGTGAAAAACAAGAAACGTACCGTGCAAACCGATGCCCAGGGCAGGTTTACCATCGATGCAGAAGATGATGACATCCTCATCGTTTCTTATGTTGGCCATGCTAAACTTGAAATGCCACTCGACAAATACGCAGCCCTTTCAGCCGGCAAATCCATCACTCTTTCCGGAAGTAATATTGTAAAGGCCATTTCAGGAGAAATGTTCATTGTCCTGCAGCAAGACATAGCTACCATGAATGAAATGGTAGTTACCGGTTATCAATCGCTCAAAAAAACCACAGTGGCAGGATCTGTAAGCACCATCAAAGCGGAAGAGCTTTATCTCAATGGTGTCAATACATTGGAACAGGCATTACAAGGTAAACTGCCAGGCGTGGTGGTCTCCAATCCTACAGGTCTTACCGGTGTCCGCCAGCGTACTCGCGTGCGCGGAACTTCAACCTTACTGGGAACGCAGGAACCTGTATGGGTGGTGGATGGCATTATCCAGGAAGATCCCCTGCCTTTCAAAACCGCCACTCTCAATGCACTGGGTGAGATCAACCAGGATAATTTCGATTATATCAGGGATTTTGTAGGCAATTCCATCAGCTGGCTGAATCCGAACGACATTGAAGATATTACTGTTCTCAAAGACGCTTCTGCCACCGCCATCTATGGTGTCCGTGCAGCCAATGGCGTAATTGTGATCACTACCAAGAAAGGAAAGATAGGCCCGGCTTCCATCAACTACTCTGTTAACACCAGCATCACGGAAAAAGTAACCTATGACCGCCTTGAAATGATGAATTCCAAGGAACGTGTGGCTGTTTCCAAAGAGATTTATGAGCGTGGGTTGATCACCAATAACCTGAACAATACCATTGGGTATGCAGGTGTATTGAATGACTTTCTCAACAAGCGGATCACTTATGATGAATTCAATCAGAAAGTTGCCAGGTTGGAAACGGTGAATACAGACTGGTTCGACATGATTTTCCGGGCACCCGTAAGTATGAACCATAACCTGAGTATTTCCGGGGGCAATGCCAATACCAGGTATTATGCATCTGTCGGATATAATTCCACCAAAGGCACCGCCATTGGTAACGATAATACAGGGTATACAGGTAATGTGAGCATCAATTCCCGTCTTACCAGCAAGCTGAATGTGAACTTGCGTTTATCTGGTTCGCAGAAAAAAACAAAAGGCTTCTATCTGGTTAGTCCTTATGCTTACGCCACAAAGATCAACCGCGCCCTGGAAGCATACGATGAAACCGGTGCATTGTCTTACTACCCCAATGAGAGTGGTTTCAGGTTCAACTTTCTCAATGAGCGCGACAATACCGGGCTGGAAAACTCAACCCTTGGCATCAACACCAGCATCGATGTGAATTATGATATTCTCCCCGGACTTCGTTTTCAAACGATGTTCGGTTACAATACCACCACTGTGGAAGGTAAATCATGGGCTACTGAAAGGACGGCTTATATTGCCAAAATCAGGAATTACGAATATGGAACTGTAAACCCAACCGATACAAGATATATCAACAGCCGTTTACCGGTTGGTGGAGAGTTGAATGAAAACAGGAGTTCCTCCACTTCCTGGAACTGGCGGAACAGTTTGTCTTTTTCCAGGGTATTCAGGCAGGTGCATGCGCTCACTGTGATGGTGGGTCAGGAAGCCAACAGTACCAGGCTCACAGGAGGCAGCGCCACTACATACGGCTATATGCACTATCGTGGTAAATCCTTTGCCACCGTTCCGCTTACTTACACTGCCAACAGAACGCCCAATGCATTGTATACGGATATGCAGGCATCCCGCAGGAATGTTGACAGGCTAACCAATAATATGGGGTACTACGCAACAATGAACTATTCCTACGATAGCAGGTATGTGCTTAATGCCAGCGTGCGTTCAGATGCTTCCAACCGTTTTGGTCAATACACCGGTGAAAAATTCAATCCCGTTTGGGCAGGTGGTGTCCGATGGAATATGGCGCGTGAAAAATGGTTCGACAGGACGAACTGGCTGGCAGACCTCAATCTGCGCGCCAGCTTCGGTTATCAGCGTAATATCGTGAGCAGCGTCAGTCCTGATCTGATCGTGCGCATTCCCACCGGAGCCGCTGCCAACAGCGTTGATGTATTCACGGGAGAAGACCTGCTCACATTAAGCAAGCTGCCTTATGCGGACCTTCGCTGGGAAAAGAACTCCTCCGCCAACTTCGGAGTAGACCTCAGTCTTTTCCATGGAAAGGTAATGGCCACAGTTGAATATTACGAAAAGAGAGGCCGCGACCTCATCACTGAGTTGAAAGTACCGGTTGAGTATGGTGTGGAAAGCATGCCCATCAATGGAGGCAGCATGATCAATCGCGGACTTGAGATCAGCGCCAGTTTTACTCCGGTGCGTACAAAGGACTTTACCTGGAATCTCAGTATGAATACCTCTAAGAACTTCAACGAGATCACCAGAACAGGTACGCAGCTTGTCAACTGGAAATCTGCTGTAAGTGGAACGTACTATAAAGCGGGATACCCGGTAACAGGGTTCTGGGCTTTCGATTATACAGGTATCAATGCAGAAAATGGTTACCCTGTTTTCAACACACAGGTGGCAAAGGGTGCAGACTCCATCGGCGATCCTACCACTTACATGAAATACATGGGAAAACTGGACCCTGATTTTACGGCTGGAATCGGAATGAGCTTCAGGTACAAACGTTGGTCGCTCAACACTTCCCTCAATCTGCGGTTGGGCGGAAAAAAATTCCTGCTCCCTGCTTATAATGCAACCGGCGGAAGATTGCCGTCTGAGTACGAAAACATCTCAGCAGAGTTGCTGGCAAGATGGACTCCCTCTAACAAAACCGCTTCATTTCCCGGATTACCGGATTATACACTCGCGTCATTCCAGTTGCCCGACAAGCGCACTTTTACTCAGGTGTATGAAATGTACAATAACAGCAGCGCAAGGGTAGTGGATGCCACATCTCTTCAATGTAATAACCTTGGCATCAACTATAGCATGCCCGAAAGTGTTGCCCGAAAGCTCAGGTGTAATGCCATCAATTTCGGAGGCGGTGTGAGTCAGTTGTTTTCGATTGTAAGTAAAGATTTCAAAGGCCGGGATGCGGAAGTGGCTACAGGCCAGCAACCGCGTACGAGAACGTATACACTCACCGTTTCCGCCAGTTTCTAATCTTAAAATCTGACATTGAAATGAAAAAAATATTCATATACCTGTTGCCGGTTTGTTTGCTTGCCACTTCCTGTAAAAAATTCCTTGAAGAAACCAGTTCTGATGAGATCAGGCCATCTTCAGTGGAAGACATGACGGCATTCATGCACAGTGATGCCTACCCGTATACAACAGCACTGGAGTGGTTTTCAGATATGCTTACGGATGATGTTAAATCAAATGGCCTTCCTAAAAATACCAACGGTACCATCAATACTACATACATACCATTCCAGGAAAATGGTAAGGGCGTTTTTGGGTTCGATCCATTGGAACTGGAAGGAACTACAGGATCTGTTGCTACCGCCGTGGATGCCTGGAAGAACTATTACAACAAGATCAAAGGCTGTAATATTGTTATCGATTACACGCCTGAAGTGGATGGGCTGGATACGAAGAAAATGGCATTGCGTGGTCAGGCATTGTTCCTGCGCGGCTATTACTACCTCAAACTGGCACAGCTTTACTGCCTGCCTTACAGGGGCGCCGGAGTGAACCCGGAAACCACACCTGGATTACCTCTTATTCTTACTATGCAGGTGAGCGATGAACATGTTGCACGTCATACTTTGCGCAGAACATTCGACCAGATCGAGGCTGACCTGCTGGAAGCAGCGCAATTGCTGAAAGATAATTTCGTAGCGCCTTCCACTTTCAGAGTGGGGCATCTTACAGCCTATGCCATGCTGGCCCGTTTTTACCTGTACAGGGGGGAGGATTCGGATATGGACAAAGCCATCGAGTACGCCGGACTGGTGATCAGTGAACGCCCCCAACTGACCTTACTGAAGAATTATATCGGCACCGGAAATGTGATCTCCATGTCGGGAATCTATGATCCGCAAAGGAGTACTGAAATTCTTTGGCAGTATGGGTCCAACCCCAACTCGCTGGCAACATTCTATCCCGCGGCCAATTCCTTCTCCAACCTGAATCCACCTTTCTCGGTTTCAGATGAATTGCGCAACAGTTACTTTATAGGACCAGACAATAATAATTTTGGAGACCTCCGCTACACGCTGAACTTCTTCAAATACACCAACGGAGGTGTCCAATACCCCTCCCGTACTGCTAAAATCGGCATGAATATCACAGCCGGTGATAAAGGTATCCGCACCGGCGAAGTATACATTATCCGGGCAGAAGCATTCACAAGAAGATTTCTGCGAACAGCACAGGATGCAGACCGTATTCTTGCCCTCAAAGATCTCAATGATCTCCGCGAAAGCAGGTACGATACGCGCAATACCACCTATGATCCGGTTGATCTCAGCAACGGAGATGCATTGCTGACATTTGTGCTGGAAGAACGCAGAAGGGAACTCAGTTTTGAAGAGAATACCAGATGGGCAGATATCAAGCGTTTAGGCCTTTCCGTTACCCATAACCTGGTGGATGCTGAAGGGGATACCAGGCAATTTGTGCTTCCGGCCAACAGCCCGCTTTATGCACTGCCCATACCAGCTACCGCCATAGACAGGAACAATAACCTGATCCCTAACCCACGTTAAATTTTCATCAATCATGAAACTCAACTTATATATAGTCTGCGTTTTTGTATTGCTGGCAGGAGCCTGCAAAAAAGAGGATAAACTGCAACCAACCGAAAGCAGCCAGGGATATACGTTGCCGCAGGGTAATAACGATTTCGACAAAACTATTGTCCAGTACTTCGATAAATACGGCTCCTATATGCTGTATAAATTTTCCGACAGGGATGCTTACTGGACCCCCTCCGGCTGGAAGAATACCAGGTACAATGAAGCTACCAAAGCCTGGACCACAGGATTTCTGGTGAAACCCGCCGAAGAACCGTATATCACCAAACAACTCAACCTTATACAGACCTGCTGGTTTGGGTATTATTCAGATGAGTTCCTGAAAACATTTTTGCCGGCAAAGGTCCTCTTGTGTTCTTCAGTGGACTCTTCCTCGCTAAAATACGATTTCAGTACAACCCCTATTACCATCACGCAGGTAAATAAAGCAGTAGGGGCCTGGTTCAATCTCGATAATATCTGTGTGAACTATGGCAGTGCGGCCGTTGAAAATATGACTGCCCTGGATTCCGGCACCTTCATCTTTAAGGTGAACAATATGTTCATGCGGAATATTTTTGCCCGCAAACCTATTGATCCTCCCGCTGATTTTGTGAAAGTGACATCTTATGCCTCCAATTTTGCTTCACAGCCGGCTGCGTATGATGCAGGGACCATTACCAATTATTATGGTTCAGGACCAGTGCAGGATTGGGAAGAATATATCCTGGCCATGACAGGTTACCCGGAATCTGTATTGAATACCAGCGCTCCCAATACCACAAAATCTTTCGTGGGTATTTTGAATCCAACCAAGGACCGCTTCGGAAAGATCAGGCAACGGTATAATATCGTTCGCAATTATTTTATCGAAAAGTACAATATAGATCTGCAAAAGATCGGTAACGCTTCTTTATCCAGATAAATAACAACACCAGCATTTATGAATGCATCCGGCAACGGAATGCAACATGCAGTGAATTGCCGGAAAAGGAAATAAAACCATGAATATACTTCGTACCATAATGTTATCAGCCATGCTGGTGCCTGCTTCCTTACTGTCCTTAGGGCAGGTGGCCGGCAAGCCGGGTGCTTTGCCACCATTGACAACTTTTATAAAGCCCGGAGCAAAGTTGCAGAAAGGAATGTGCAATATTTATGTACAGGAAGGCCGGTACCTGATGGAAATACCGGATGCTTTGAATGGCCGCGATGTACTGGCAGCCATCACTATCGTAAAAGGATCAGCGCAGAAAGAGCGCGGCGCCGATAAACGATATGGCTTTTCAGGCGACGCTGTTTTCGAAACCGTTTTTCAATTCAAGAAATCGGATGATGGAAAGCGCATGACTTTTGTTCAGCCTTATTTCCTCAATGCGAAAGACAGCAGTACGCCGTACTACAAACCTCTTGCAGACAAGCTCCTGCCGGTGATGCACAGTTTTGATGTGAAAGCTGTGTCCGCCAATGCCGTGCTCATCGATATCACAGACCTGTACAATGCCGATGCGGAACTGTTCTCCCTCAAAGGTGCCAAAGATGAATTGGGCATTGGTGAAATGCAAAAAGACAAATCCTATATAACCGGTGTGAAAACCTTCCCGGGCAATATCAATTTCCGTTCCATTAGGAGTTATGGCGCCGGTGTACCGGCTGCCTCCAGACAAGGCGGATTGATGCCAGGGGCGGGGTCAGGAAAAAAACCATTGGATGCCTCCATCTGGGAGGTTGGGGCCAGCTGGATATTGTTGCCTGAAAACCCAATGCCCCAGCGTTTCTTCGACAAGAGAGTAGGGTACTTTACCAGGAGCATACGTGATCTGGACAATTACCCCGATAATCCGCGCTTCGTTCAGCTGGCCACCAGGTGGAACCTCAAACCTAAACCACAGGACCTTCAGAAATACCTGGCTGGTGAACTGGTGGTACCTGAAAAACCCATCCTGTTCTATATCGACCGTGACCTTCCCGCCTACCTGGTACCATTCTTCATTGATGGCGTGAATGAATGGTCCAAAGTATTTGAACAGGCTGGGTTCAGAAATGCGATCAGCGCCAAACCGGAACCGGCGGAAACTGATAGCAGCTATTCGATTGAGGATGTACGTTATTCTTATATCTCCTACAAGCCCTCACAGGTGCCCAATGCCTATGGCCCGATGGTTTGCGATCCCCGTTCAGGAGAGATCATCAGTTCCAGGGTGGCGGTATTCCATAATATCATGGACCTTGTTTCACGCTGGTACTTTACGATGTGCGCTACGCTTGACCCTGCTGCCAGGCAATTTCCGATGAATAAAGAACTGGTTGGTAAACTCCTCAAAAATGTGATCACGCATGAAGTGGGACATGCCCTGGGACTTCGTCACAATTTTGCCGGCAGCTCCTGTTATAATACAGACAGTATCCGCAATCCGGAATTTGTGAAACGCAATGGATTCGGCGCATCCGTGATGGATTATATGCGTTATAATTATGTAGTGCAGCCGGAAGATAAAATGCCGGTGGAACTGCTGCTGCCAAGTATCGGCATATACGACCGTTTTGCTATTGAATGGGGCTATCGCTACCTGCCGCAATTCAATTCTCCCAGGCAGGAAGCTGATTCACTGAGCAAATGGGTGTCTGCAAAAAGAAAAGATCCACGGCTTGTTTTTGGAAGTGAAAGTGAATTGTATGATCCCCGCATTCAATCGGAAGATGTAGGGCATAATGCTGCAATAGCAGGCAGGCTGGGTATGAAGAACCTGAAGCTGATCATGCAGCATTTCGATTCCTGGATGAAAGAGATGAAAGCGGATGATGTTTATTATGCGCAACAGTACCGTAGTATGGTGGGAAGATTCCATTCTTATATCGGGCATGTGGAAAGAATGATCGGCGCACGGTACAATAACCAGGATGCGCTTCCGGAAGAAGGCATGAAACCTTCTGAGGCCGCCAGCATCAATGACCAGCTGGATGCACTTGCCTTTCTTGAAGAATACCTTATCCAATACCCGGATTGGCTCTTCCCTCCGGCAGTGTTGCAGAAAGCAGGGTTCTCCTTTGAAGAAGATGGAATGCCGTCCTTCGCAAAAGGCCTGGGAAAACTATTCTTCAGTTTTGCACAGGTCAGACAGAACTACCTGGCTTCCGGACAGACAAACATCGATCCGATGGATTTCATCAGGCGTTTATCCGATAAGATCTTTGACGGTATCGGTAATGGTCAGCCGGTGAATACGTTCCGGAGGGTCCAGCAGCGGACATTACTGGTGAACCTCATCACTTCTGCTGAGTCAAAAGCAAACTACTCAAATGATATCGCATTACAGATGTCGATACTGGTTGATGCTATACAGGATAAAATTAAAAAAGGAATTCCTGTAACCAGTGACCTGCTTACCCAAACGCATCTGGAATCCCTGTCTGATCTGGTGAGTATCTGGAAAACAGGCGCTGTAACAACAATAATGGCAAACAAATAATGCAATAAAACAGGACTGATGTTTATAAGAACGATGATATTTTCAGCCTACCTGCTGGTAATGACTGCACAGGCCCAGGTGCCCGCTAAAAGTCCGGTTGACTTCGATAAGTTCTTTACCAATGAGATGAAGATGACCGGAGGAGTTTTTCCTGTGTACCAGAAAGGAAAAAGCTTTTACCTGGAAATACCTGCTGAGTACCTGAACAGGGATGTTCTGGTTATGGCATATGTAAGCCGGGGCAATGCTTCTGCCATTGCCAAATCCACCGGCATCATCCGTTTCAGTAAAGGGACCAACGATTTCATGAATGTGACCAGGCCCTTTTTCAGTGAAGGCGCTTCAGGCGATGCCAATGGTGAAATGGAGAGATCAATGCAACGTTCCGCAATGTTACCGGTGAACTATGGTTACAGGATAGAAGCATATGGAAAACAACAGGAAAGTTATATCATAGAGATCACCAGGCAGCTCATGGAAAGTGGCGACTGGTTTAGTTTTGCAGATAAGAGTTACCTGAGCAGCCCTGATCCGCAAAGATCTTTTGTGCAGCAGGTGTCGCCGGAAAAAGAAGGGGTCCGTTTCCTGGTGGAGCGTTCTCAAACGGATTACCTGGCCCGCTCCAGTGCGGGACCCAAATCCGCAAACTATTCCAGTTTTGAGGTAGAACTGCTGATCTCCCTGCTACCGGTAGAAAAAATGCCCAGGAAGATCGCTGAAGGAGAAACCGGTTTTGAAACCTTCAGTTTTATCGATTATGGCAAGGCAGCCTATACAGCCCGTAAAACTTCGTTTATCCGTAAGTGGGATATCCGTCCGGGTTCAAAGAAACATAAGGGCATGGTGGCGCCGGAAAGGAAGATCGATGTGGTGATCGATGAGGCAACTCCAGCACTCTACCGTAATGCCGTAAAGTACGGCATACTGGCCTGGAATAAAGCGTTCAATGCAGCCGGTTTCCAGGATGTGATTGAAGTGAGTACGGGAAAGAACCTGCAACTGGCTCCTGGAAAAGTGGTGGTCAACTGGGCCAATGCTTATATGAGCGTACTCACAGCTACAGTGGATAATCCTGAAACCGGCGAGATCATAACGGCCAGGGTCAACCTAACCAATGGACTGCTGGACGAATGGATGCTGAAATACCTGGTGCAATGCGGAGCAACAGATCCACGTATCACCAAAGACCTCAAAAACAAAGAGATTGCATCAGCTATCATACAATGGAAAGTGATGCGTGCGATGGGTGAAGTGCTGGGGCTGAAAGACAACCTGCTGGGCAGTACCCGCTATTCACCTGCACAGTTGCGTAATGCCGCATTCCTCCGGCAAAATGGCATCAGCGGTTCCATTATGGATGAGCTTGGTTTCAACTACCTGGCGCAGCCTGCTGACAGAATCCCCGTGGATGAACTGATCCCACGGATAGGAGCAGATGATATTGCAGCCATTCAATGGGCCTATGGCACTGGTACATATCCTGTTAATGATATTAGCCAAACTTCCGAAAAGGATGATCCCATCGTTCGCCGCGCTGATTTGTCCAATGATATCACTGAAGCAGCTGCGCTCGGCATCAATAACCTGAAAGCGCTGTATCCGCATTTGGGAAATATATCCTCTCTCCTCGATGGTACGGAAGATCTCTTCAATGTAAATGGAACACTGTATGGCGCCCTGCAAAAAGAGTTCACCAAATATGTAATGGAAGTGGCTGATCAGGTTGGCGGGGTTTCTGTACGTAAAAGAAAGCGTATTGAAGTGCCGGCTGTTCAGCAAAAGAAAGCGCTTCAATTCCTGGCAGACCAGGTTTTTAACGGCCCTCCATCGTGGATGAATGTAAAACTGGCGCCCAATGGGAAAGTGCTGGATGTGCAGGAGTGGAATATGCAACTCAAAGATGCGGTGCTGAATAAGATCGTTTCCGTGCAGGTACTCGGTAACCTGGCCGCTGCGGAAGAGAAAAGTAAAGATGCTTTGACCACATCAGCACTTTTTGATTTCCTGGATAAGGAAATATTCTTCTCATTTGATAAGAATAAAAACCTGACTGCCGCGCAACGGGCTACACAGCTCGGTTTTGTAACTAACCTGAGTCAGGCCGCTTTTAAGAACAATATCAGTCAGGGACTTGGCGACGGCAATATGTTGCTGCACTATTATATTAAGCGACTGGCCGGAAAGGTGAACGAAATGAGCAGGGAACATACTCAATTGCTCACGAAAGAAAACTATAGCCTGATGACAATGAAGATCGAAAAAGAATTCTTTGCCAAAATAAACAAGTAAAAATGATGAAGATCGTATGTTTATTACCGTTATTGATGATCCTGCAGCCTGGTTTTTCACAGAACAGGGAGATCAATTTCGAGCACAAAGACCTGCCAGGTATCATTGCCCGTGCAAAAGCGGAAAATAAGCTCGTGTTTGTAGACTGCTACACGGAATGGTGCGGACCCTGCAAACAGATGTCGAAATATGTATTCACCCTCGACTCCATAGCGGATTTCTTCAATAGCCGTTTCGTCAACCTGAAACTGGATATGGAAAAGGGAGAAGGACCGGAAGCCGGTAAGAAATATAAGGTTGGCGCCTATCCCAGTTTCCTGATCTTCGATGGTGAAGGAGCCTTGTTGTACAAATTCGTGGGAGGCCTTTCTGCTCCCGAATTCATGAAAAAGATCAGAACAGGTATCGATCCGGACAATGAGATAGTTAAGATCTGGCGCAGGTACAATGCAGGCGACCGCTCTCACCAGCTGATGCGCGACTATATCTGGGAATCCCTGAAAATGCTGGAAAGAAAACCTGCGCAGGAACTGGCGCTCGAATACTTCAACCTGTTAACCCCGGCAGAAAGAACGGTCAAAGAGAACTGGTTCCTCTTTGGAGAGAATAATTATTCCCGCGAGCTCTCTGATATGAACAGTCATAATTTCAATTACCTGGTAGACAACTGGAAAACCTTTGCGGCTGTGCAGGGTAAGGAAGTGGTGGACCAGAAGATATCGGGGGTGTTCCGGAAAATGACAGGCTATTGTCTGAGAGGATATTACCAGAAAAACTTCGGCTACAATAAAGAAGATTTTGCCAGGTACCGCAAACAGATCAAACGTACACGGGTACCCGATAAAAAAGACCTGCTGGTGATGATGGATATTGCGGAAGCTGCGTGTAAGAAAGACGGTAACAAAGTGGTAAACCTGCTGGCCGATCATGTTGGTAAGTTCAACAGCGATAACATGAATATCGTTTTTGATTTCGTCTCTTTTATACCTGCTTATAAAAGGAAAGATTTTCCCCGCTGGATAGAGGTAATCAAAGAAACGGCAGCACATTCAAAAAACCCAAACCTGGTAAGGCATGCAAAGACTTATTTGTAGTACACTGATCATGACTGTACTGATCCCTGGCTTTGCTCACGCGCAGGAAAATCCTGCCACTTACTTTGATGCCCACAATCTGAGTAAGCAGATCGGCTCCATGGCCATTGTTCCTTTTTTTGCCGGCAAAGAAGACAGGTTCTGGTTTGTGGCTTCAGACAGTTCTGAAAAGAATTATTTCCTGGTGGATCCTTCAAAAAGGAAACGATGGAATATATCGGACAAATTATTCCTGGCAAAAGAACTGGCCAGGATCAGGAAGGAAAAGATCGATACCTCTGCTATTAAAATTACAGGCCCGGGACTGAACTTCCAACGTGGTCTGGGCATTCAATACAGGACCGACAAATACAACTATTTGTTTGCCATAGGCAAACTGGTAAAGGACACGGGCAGGATCTCGTACAACGGGGATTACCGGATCGGGATTTCCACCAACAAAAAATGGCAATTGTTTGCACGGGAACACAACCTGTGGTTGAAACGTACGGCAGACAGCCTGGAGCAACCGCTCACCAGTGATGCCGGTTTGTATTACTCGTTCAATGTAAATGATGAAGATACCAGCAGCAGGCGGGAAACAAATTCGGAGGCCGTTTGGATAAAGGGATCGGAATGCTATTATGCAGTCAGGAAGGATAGAAGAAAAGTGGGCACGATGACGGTGGTGCATACGCTTTCCCAGCCGAGGCCGAGAACGGTATCATACAAGTATGAAACGCCCCTGGATAAAGATGTTACGCAATATGAGCTCTATATCGGTAACGCGGCCAAAGGAACTTTCCTGCGTGTAAACACGGAGCGCTGGAAGGACCAGCAGCTGGAAGTTTTGTATGCAGGAAGTAAAGTTTATTTTCTCCGGTACAAACGGACCAGGGATGAAGTGGAGCTTTGTGCCGTGGATACAGCAACCGGCGCCGTGAAAATACTGATCCATGAAGTAAGCAAACCATTCATCAATGAAGATCTTTTCAAAGTGCATATCCTGCAGGACGGGAAAACCATCCTCTGGTGGTCCGACCGCTCAGGTTGGGGACATTATTATCGCTATAATGGGGAAGGGCGGTTACAGGGAGCCGTTACCTCCGGCGACTGGACGGCAGGAAAGATCGTAAGGGTTGATACATTGTCCAACGCGATATATTGTTATGGATATGGCAGGGAGAAGGGGATCAATCCTTACTACTCACAGTTATACAGGGCGGATCTCTCAGGGAACAAGATCACCCTGCTTACTCCGGGCAATGCCACGCACAAGGTGTTCTTCGGCGTCAATGGAAAGTATATGGTGGATACCTATTCCCGCATCGATCTGGAGCCCCGTACAGTAGTGAGGGATATGAATGGTAACGAGATCATGGAAGCCTGGAAACCAGATATGAGCCGCTTATACAGGTATGGCTGGAAGCAACCACAAATGTTCACTATAAAAGCGGCCGATGGAATAACGGATCTCTATGGCCTGATGTGGAAGCCGTTCAGTTTCGATTCCACTAAAAAATATCCCGTGATATCCCAGGTATATCCGGGCCCTCAGATAGAAACCGTTTGGTCTGAGTTCACGGTGCTGGACCGCTATAACAATACTTCGCTGGCGCAGGAAGGGTTCATTGTTGTAGTGATGGGTCATCGTGGCGGATCTCCCTACAGAAGCAAGGCTTATCATACTTATGGATACGGAAACCTGCGCGACTATGCCCTGGAAGATGACAAAGCAGGCCTTGAGCAGCTAAGCAAACGTTATCTTTTCATGGATACAGGCAGGGTAGGCATTTTCGGACATTCAGGTGGAGGAATGATGGCAGTGGCAGCCCTGGGTAAGTATCCGGATTTCTACAAAGTAGGAGTTGCTTCAGCTGGTAATCATGATAACAGGATTTATAACCGTACATGGGGCGAAACCTACCAGGGGACCGATTCCAGTTTCAATTTTAAAGTAAAAACTAACCAGGAACTCGCTTCTTCCATAAATGGACATTTATTGCTTGTTGCCGGCGAGGTGGACCAGAACGTACATCCGGGTAATACGTACAGAATGGCTGATGCTCTGATTCATGCCGGGAAGGACTTTGATATGCTTATCCTTCCCGGCCAAAGCCATAGCTATGAGGGCGATTACAAACTCTATTATCAACGGCGGCTCAGGGATTATTTCAAGAAACATCTGTATTTCCCGATACCGCCGGGAAGAAAATAGCATCCAAAGAAATTATTTGATCATTCCAATCTTTTTGACCAACGTGTTATATTAATAAGTGTGCTTTTCGAAATTGATATGCTAATTGTTCAACGGCATTTTTAAGTTCCATTTCATCCATTGAAGCAAACCCAAAGCGAAATGCATTTTGCTCTATGTTGATTTGTTTTATTTTTAATCCAGTCATCACTGCCAACTCACTGATGGGATATTGAGAAAGCAGTTTTACCCAGATCGCCATACCGCCTGTTGGTAGTGAATAGGTAATGTATTGATCCAGTTTTTCTTTTAAGAGACTGTCCAGAATATCTCTGCGATCATGATATATTTTCTTTGCTTTTTTAATATGTCTTTTCAGTTCACCTTCTTTTATCATCATGGCGAGCGCATTTTGCATATATCCATCCCCTCCCACATCTATCGCGTTTCGTAAGGCAGTACATTGAATTATGAAATTTTTCGGAGCTACCATAAATCCAATCCTTATGGCCGGGTCTAACAATTTTGAGAACGAGCCTATGTAAATTACATTCCCGTTATGACCTGCACTTGCTAATGGCAGGTACGGTGATGAGCTATAGTGATAATCATAGTCGTAATCATCTTCTATGATGGTAAACGAAAACTCATTTGAAAGTTCCAGTAATTTCATCCGTCTTTCTACACTTAAAGTAACCGTTGTAGGATAATGATGATGCGGAATGACGTATACTGCGTCTATTTTTTTCTTTTTACATATATTTTCAATGGCATTCACGTCTATACCGTTGTCATCTACATTGACCTCTATGATTTTACTTCCTGTTTCTTTGAAGGCACTATTTGCAATTGGATAGTTAGGCTTTCCAATTATCATGGTTGTGCTGTTGTGTAATAACAACTGTGATGAAAGGTAGATGCTCATTTGCGCACCATGCGTAATGAGCAGGTTTTCGGAAGTGATACTCAATCCCCTTGTTTCTGACAGATAAGCAACCAGTTCTTCCCTTAGCTTCAATGTTCCCTGTGCTGTGCCGATATGTGCATCCTTTATGGCATGTTTACGTGTAGTCAGCATTCGGTAATTTTTCAGCAGATTATCTATCGGTGATAACCTTGTATCGGGATGTCCATCGTCAATAACAATATCAGAAGCGGATGTAATATTGCTTACTAATCCATTCTTCTCCACAATCCTAAACGGTAAACTGAAATTATTTCTGTACGCCTTTGGAGGAACTAAGTTGCTCCAGTTCCGTGGTTTCAAAACTGGTATATGTTCCGATACAGCAACGTGTTTTCTTGGGGTAACCACAATCCAGTCCTGTGCGTTCAATTCTTCATAAGCAGCTATTACCGTTTTTCGGTGTACATCCAAAAAATTTGCAAGCTCACGGCTTCCGGGTAGATGAGTACCCGCCTTTAATACGCCATTCCTGATAGCATTGGTTATTGATACGGCTATCTGTCTGTAAACGGGGATTTTCAGGTCTCTATCAATATTTATAATTCGATCGTACGGAAGCATCTGGACTACTGTGTTTGTTGAAACTGGATCATAAAGGTAGTCCTATTAAAAAATAGATTTGCACTTTAAAACAAAATACTTGAAAATGGATTTCAACATCAAAAAGGCAAATCTTGAAGATTTAGATACAGCTGCGGAGTTGTTCAATCAATATCGGATTTTTTATCGTCAGGCAGACGATTTAGAAAAATGCAGGAATTTTATCAAGGCAAGGCTGGATAACGATCAGTCCAATTTCTTTATGATTTATGTTGATGGGAAAGCGGCGGGATTTGTTCAATTGTATAAATTATATCACTATATCAAACTTGCCAAGCAATGGCTGTTAAGCGATTTGTTCGTTCATCCTGGTTACAGAGGCAAAGGACTGTCTGTGGCCTTGATTGACCGGGCCAAACAGTGGTGTGATGAAACAGGTGCTTGTGGACTTATGCTTGAAACTGAAAAATCAAATGACATAGGAAACAAGCTCTATCCACGTTGTGGGTTTGAGTATGATGGCAACCACAATTATTATTATTGGTGGAAATAGATGGATATGCTGGAAAGCTTTTGACTAAAAGAAAAAAGGTTGTAAGCAATCACTTACAACCTTTTTTGTGCCCAGGACAAGATTCGAACTTGCACGTCCTTTCGAACACCACCACCTCAAAGTGGCTTGTCTACCAGTTTCAACACCTGGGCGCCATTCCCTTTCGGGGTTGCAAATGTAAAACCTTTTTGCAATCCACGAAATTCTTTTTCAAAAAACTTGAATATTTTTTTGGAATAAACCGGTCTGTTTTAATCGATTATGCGTGCAATCCTTATCTGACCTGCGTTTTGTTCTTCAGCACGATCCTGAAAGTTGTGCCCTTTCCCGGCTCTGATTGCTTTACGAACAGTTCACCCCGGTGATATTGTTCAATGATCCTCTTGCTAAGGCTCAGTCCCAGTCCCCATCCTCGTTTCTTGGTAGTGAAGCCGGGTTTGAACACTTTGCTGATATGCTGACTGCTGATGCCTTTACCGGTATCGGTCACATCTATAATAATATTGTTGGGGTTTTGCTGTATTTGAATACTGATCTGTCCTTTTCCCTCCATCGCATCCAGTGCATTCTTGAGCAGGTTCTCTATCACCCAGTCGAACAGCGGAGGGGAGATCAGCGCTGAAATGTTTTCCTGGTTGTTCACATCCAGACTGAATTGCACTTTTCCTGTTGCCCGCTTGCGGATGTATTCGATCATGCCGCCTACCTGAGTAACAAGATTGTGTGATTCCAGTTTGGGCGCGCTGCCGATCTTGCTGAAGCGGTCAGACACCAGTTTGAGCCTGTCGATATCTTTTTCCAGTTCGGCCACGATCTTTTCATTGGCTTTTTCTTCGCGCAGCATTTCCATCCAGCCTTGCAAAGAGGTGAGGGGAGTGCCCAACTGGTGTGCGGTCTCTTTTGCCATGCCGGCCCATACCTGGTTCTGCGAACTTCGGAAGCTGGTTGTGAGCGCTGTGAGTGTGATGATGATGAAGAGCCCAACTATCATTAATTGCACGATCGGATAATAACGGATCTGGTTGAGTAAAGAAGTATGACCATAATAATAATGGTTGATGCGGGTGCTGTCGCGGGGGTCCGTCCAGATGATGGGATCATTATCGCTCTGGAATTTTTCTTTTTTCTTTTGCAGCCAGGTACTGTCTTCTGCAATGGAAGCTGAATCTAAGTTCACGTATTGCGTGATCTGATCTTTCTCATCCGTTTCGATGATGGGGATGGTGGTATTTTCTGTGATGATCATACCGGCAAGCTGGTCACTCAGCCCCGTTGTATCGTTCAGGAGGAGTTTGCCGGCTTCCACCCATTGTTCCACTTTTGCTCTTTCCTCACGTGCGATTTTACGGGCGAGGAATTGTGAATAGAAGATAGTGCCGCTGACGATTGCGATGGCAATTATCGCCAGGCCTGTTCTCCAGTTGAATAGCGGTTGGATCATGCAACTAATATACGTAAAGTTAATTTGCAGGATGGGGTGGTAGTCGCCGTTTGAACGAATCCCCAAAATAACGTTCCTTTGCATCCGTTATAACAGTTGTCAATTCAGCGCATTCATGAATCAACCTTTAGTATCGATCGTAATCCTCAACTGGAACGGCCGCCGTTACCTGGAGCAGTTCCTGCCTTCTGTGATGGGCACCACTTATGCCAATAAGGAAGTGGTGGTGATCGATAATGCCTCTACCGATGATTCAGTGGAGTTCCTGCGTGAATCCTTTCCGGCTGTAAAGGTAGTATTGCTTACAAAGAACCATGGTTTTGCAAAAGGATACAATGAAGGACTGAAACAGGTGAAGGCCGATTATTATGTATTGCTCAATTCAGATGTGGAAGTGGAGGCGGGATGGGTTGAGCCGGTGATTGCATTGATGGAGTCCGACAAAACTATCGGGGCCTGTCAACCGAAATTACGGCAGTTCCATCAACGTGAATATTTCGAATATGCCGGAGCTGCAGGAGGGTGGCTGGACTATCTCGGTTATCCATTTGCGAGAGGAAGGGTGTTCGACGAGTGTGAAAAAGATGAAGGTCAATTCGATGATGCTGCTCCCGTCTTCTGGGCCAGTGGTGCAGCGATGTTTGTGCAGGCGGAACTATTTCACAGGCTGCATGGCTTTGATGAGTTCTTCTTTGCGCACCAGGAAGAGATCGATCTTTGCTGGCGTATGCAGCTGGCAGGCTACCAGGTATATGTTTGCCCACAGTCCGTTGTTTACCATGTTGGCGGCGGAACGCTACCTAAAGGGAATGCGCGCAAAGTGTTCCTGAATTTCAGAAATAATTTAGTGATGATGGCAAAGAACCTTCCTGCCGGACAAGCATTTGTAAAGATCGCCTGGCGGTTCTGGCTGGATGCCATCTCTGCATTCAAAAGCCTGATGGCAGGGGAGGTTACGTATTTTGTTGCCGTAGTGAAAGCTCACTGGGCATTCCTGTATTGGTTATGTGCTCATAAGAAAATGGACAGGACAGGGTTGAACAAGCATCGCAAATTGCAGGGGTATTTACACAAGAGTGTTGTGTGGGCCTACTTTGTGCACGGTAAAAAAACTTTTGTGAAAATTGTTTCGTCAAAATGTTGATTTTTTTGGAACTGAATTATTACTTTTGCATCGCAATTCACTCATATGGAACAACATCTGGAAGAAAAAGACTATCGCGACAAAGACTTCAAACGCAATTGGGTAAACTCCTCTTCGTTTCTGTTTTATTTGCAGGTTTTTTGTGTAATGGCTTTTGTGCTGGGCGGTTGCTACAACCTGTACAAACACAAGTACAAGGGTAAGCCTGAAGTTACTGTGCAACCCAGCACCCTGTACACTCCCGAGTACAAATAAAAAAGGGAGAAAAAAAGGGAAAAAAATTTTGGCAGAATAAAAAAATCCCTATCTTTGCACTCCCAATAACGATTGATAATCAGTTCTTTATAAAAATATCGCTGCTGTAAAAAGTAGCAAATGCGGAAGTAGCTCAGCTGGTAGAGCATCACCTTGCCAAGGTGAGGGTCGCGGGTTCGAATCTCGTCTTCCGCTCAGATAAATTCCATTCTACTGAAAATGTTGAATGGAATTTTTTGTTTAGATTCATTAGTGAATGTAAACACCCCGGTGGCGGAATCGGTAGACGCGAAGGACTTAAAATCCTTTTTCCCGAAAGGGAAGTGCAGGTTCAACTCCTGTCCGGGGTACAACAGATCAATAAGTAATAATGGCCGCCTCCGGGTGGCCATTTTCGTTTTGTACATGCATTGGACTTTCCTTTAAAATTCATTACATTCAGATTGTTTTCCCATGCACAGACAAAACGAAAAAAATGAAAATCATCATTTCCCTTCTCCTGGTCATTTTCCTGTTCTCCGGTATTCAACCAGTCACAGGTCAATCAACTAATAAAAAGTCAGATCCCCTTATCAGTGCTGCTGTCAAAAAAAGGATCGATTCCACACTCACTCATTTTATCGATGCAGGTAAAACCGCCGGACTCTCCGCACTGATCTTCGAAAAAGGAAAAGAAATATATTTCAATGCTTTTGGGTTTGCAGACAAAGAAGCGAATGTTCCAATGAACAGGAACACTATCGTCCGCATTTTCTCTATGACAAAACCCATAACCGGTGTTGCACTGATGACACTTTATGAGCAAGGCGCTTTTCATCTGGATGAACCCCTGGCAAAATATGCACCGGAGTTTGCCAATATGCAGGTGTACAAAGGCGTAGATGCCAACGGGAAAATGATCCTGGAACCTGCTAAAAGACCGATCACCATTCGCGATATAACCCGCCATACGGCCGGTTTTCCCGGAACGGATATTCCAGCGCTGGCTACACTGGTGAAAAATGCAGATGCATTCAATCCAAACAACTCACTGGCGCAGATGGCTGCCAAACTCGCCAGCGTTCCATTACAATTCCATCCCGGCGATGAATGGTTGTATGGCCCTTCGGTTGACGTGCAGGCATACCTGGTAGAGCGTATTTCCGGAAAACCTTTCGATCAGTATATTCAGAAAAACATCCTCGATCCGCTCGGTATGAAGCATACACATTATGTAGTGCCGGAAAAAGACAGGAAACAATTTGCCGCGGTGTATTTCAGAAACAATGAAGGCGTTTTGTCCCGCGTACCGGACGAGCAGGCAAGCACATTCAATTTAAAGAACTGGACATTGAAACCGGGAGGATGGGGGCTAACCTCCACGCTTGACGACTATACAAAATTTGCTCAGATGCTGGTGAACAAAGGAGCGCTCGGTAAAGTGAGGATACTCAAACCGGAAACCATAGCGCTGATGGCCACCAACCAATTGCCGGATACGCTTACCAAAAGAAGCTGGCTGCCGGGAAAAGGCAATGTTGGATTCGGTATCGATTTTGCCGTGCGAGTTGGCCCGCCAGCTACCAGGGAAGAGACGAATGGCGCCACGGGCGAGTTTTATTGGGATGGGGCGGCCAGCACATTGTTCTGGGTGGATCCTGTGAATGAGATCACGGTAGTTTTATTCACTCAGCTTTTCCCTTACGACCCCGTCAAACTACACAAGACTTTCAGGGATGCAGTGTATGGCGAATACCAGCCTTTGACCAATAAAAAATAAAGATGGCCTGCAAAACTGAAGGCTGTTGTATCTTGCGGCCTGAAAATGCAGGCGGTCTATGAACGTATTCGATCTGATCATTAACGACAAGGAAACAGTAAAACTGGACGAAGTTTTTTTGAAAGAAGAAAGCAGGGCCTTTATCCTGCAACTGATCAGGGAGCACAAATACATAGAAGAACTACATAAGTATGGCCTGCCCGTTAGCAACAAACTCCTGTTGCACGGTAGTTCCGGATGCGGAAAGACCACCACCGCCAAAGCCATTGCCAATGCATTGGGCAGGCCGATCCTGATCCTCAACCTGAGCAATGTGATCAATTCCCGTATCGGTGAAACTTCCCAGAACATGAAGCAGATCTTCGATAAGGCTGCAAAGGAGCGTGCTGTACTGTTCCTGGATGAATTCGACCTGATCGGTAAATCCCGTGATAACCAGGAACAGGATGTGGGTGAGATGAGGCGACTGGTGAACACGATCATTCAGCTTATCGATTATTTTCCCGAAAAATCATTGCTGATCTGCGCTACCAACCACGCTGATATCATCGATAGCGCATTGCTGCGCCGCTTCCAGTTCCGTATCTCCTACGAAATGCCCAATGAAACAGAACTGGAGAATTACTATGATAGTTTACTGGCTAAGTTTCCGGAAGACCTGCAGCAGATCACCAGGAAATACAATGTCAGTTTCGCTGAAGCTAAGGATGATGCTTACGCGCAAATCAAAAGAAATCTGATCACTCACCTGGAAGCGCAGATTCCGGCTGAAAGCCTCTGAGGCCGCCGTGCCGCATTTACACCCTTTATTTGACAGCGTTGCACCCGCTTTCCTATTGCATTTCCGTGCAAATTTGTGGTGTTGAATCAATAGTATATCGATAAAAACATCCACCAATGATCACATCTATTTTTGATCCTGCTATCCGGAAAGCATTGATCCTTCGCATTCAATCATTGAATGATAACAGCCAAAGGCAATGGGGGAAGATGACTGTCTGTGAAATGGCAAAGCACATGAATAACTGGAATGAATGGGTGCTGGGTAAGAAAGAAGGACAAGCGTACAGACAGGACCTGCTGGGAAAGATCTTTGGCAAACTGGCGCTCAGATCTCAGACTAAAGATAATACACCCATGAGAAAAGGAATGCCCGCCGGTCCTCATGTAATAAAGAAATTTTCCGGTGATCTGGAAATGCAAAAGAAAGCCTGGATAGAGAACGTTGAAGCCTATGCGAATTATTCCAATCCACGGTTCGTACATGATTTCTTTGGAAAGATGACCGATGAACAGATCGGCATATTCGCTTATAAGCATGCCGACCACCACCTCAGGCAATTCGGGGTATAGAATAGACAAGCGGCAGAATTAAATGGTATTATTTTATCATTTATTTATACTCTTTTTCCTGCCCTGATTCCACTAATTTTGCCTGAACGGTGAAACGCCTGAAAAAAATACTATCCACCTGGATACTGGTCCTTACAGCATTCAATGTCCTTAATCAGAGCATCGATCTCGATTATTCTATCCGTGCTGATTTTGCTTTTTATCATTCCGGCGAACTGGATGATATCGATACCATCGCAGAATTCTTCCTTGAAAAAATCTGCGGCAATGACCAACTGGTGCCAGATGAGGATGACGATAGCGGTTATCCCGTCTTTGCCGGACAGGAGAAGCTGGAAGCATATCCAATTCTGCTTCCTGTGAACAGACCTCATACTGTATATTCCCCATCCACCAACTATTCCTGTGCATTGTACCAAAATGCGCAGACTGCCCACCTGCTTAAAGGATTTCTGAATATCTTCTCGCCACCTCCGGAAATACCCATTGCATCGAACCCGGTCTGAAATATGGTTGTGATCGAACTGCTTACAATTTCTTTTGTTTACTATTCCAGGATAATGGAGCAGTAAAAGCATAATCCCCGGCCCTTACCCTAATAAAATATATCATGGAAATTCTCATCATCCTTTTTCTGATTTTGCTCAATGGCATATTCTCGATGAGCGAGATCGCGCTGGTGTCTTCACGCAAATTCAAGCTGGAAGCTGCTGCCAGGAAAGGCAACAGCAATGCACGAAAAGCCCTGGAGCTGGCAAATAGTCCAAATACATTTTTGTCTACCGTTCAGATCGGCATTACGCTGATAGGCATTCTCACAGGTATTTTCAGCGGTGATACCATAACTGTTTCACTAAAAATGGCAGTTGAGAAAATAGACATACTCCGTCCTTATGCCAATACCATTGCAGTGGCAGCGGTTGTGGTGGTTGTTACTTTCCTGAGTATCGTATTCGGAGAACTCTTGCCCAAAAGGATCGGATTGATGTTCCCGGAAAAGATTGCGGCAACAGTAGCCAAACCGATGACCCTCGTATCTGTGATCACCAAGCCATTTATCTGGTTGCTTACGAAAACGAATGATCTTTTCCTGGCCATCTTTGGATTGAAAGGGCAGAAAGAGGGTATCATCAGCGAAGAGGAAATCAAGGCAATGGTACTGGAAAGCGCTGAAGGCGGTGAGATAGACGAGATCGAGCAAACCATCGTGCACCGCGTGTTTGCATTGGGCGACCGCCGTGTAAGCGAACTGATGACGCATCGGGGAGATCTCATCTGGTTCAACCTGGATGATGACCTGAAAACGGTAAAAAGAAAAGCAGGCGCAGAGAAACATTCGGTTTACATCGTCTGCCGTAAGAGTAATCTCGATGATATCGCGGGTATAGTATCCGTGAAAGATATTTTCCCGGATGAACTGAGTAATGAAACCTTCAGTTTGACCGGTTATCTCAGGGCGCCGCTGATGGTTCATGAATCAACCCCAGCTTACAAAGTGCTGGAACAATTCAAAGAAAAGAAACTGCACTATGCCGTAGTGGTGGATGAATATGGTACCGTACAGGGTATGGTGGCGATGGACGACGTACTGGACGCACTGCTGGGTGATTCCACCGAATACAACCAGGAGGAATATTCCATCCAGCAGCGGGATGATCATAGCTGGCTGGCAGATGGACAATATCCCTTCTTCGAGTTCCTGCATTATTTCGATATCGAGGAAGATGATGCCATGGGGAATTACAATACACTGAGTGGTCTTTTCCTGGACCAGGTGAACCATATCCCAATTGCCGGTGAGAAGATCAGGTGGCGTGATTTTGCATTTGAAGTGATGGATATGGATGGGCCGCGGATCGATAAGCTGCTGATCACAAGGAAATCCTGATTCCTGAATTCCATCCCGGGTATTTTCCCGGGATCAGTAAAAAGTACCATAAATCCATTAAAAACTACCTCCAAAGCCATTGTAGTATTCATAGCTTTGTGCAAGAATTTAAGGCAATGGCAAAGCAGCCCCTTCCTACATACAGTATTTGCAGCATCGCTGATACCCCGGTAACGAAGAACGATTTCATGACAGACCGTTTCTCCCATTACCTGGAAGCACACAAAGACCTGCATTTCCCCCATAAGCACTCGTTCTATCACCTGGTGTTTTTTACTGAAGGAAGCGGTAGTCATTCCATCGATTTCATCAATTTCCCCGTGGAGCCCGGCCAGATCTATTTCATGACGCCGGGCCAGGTCCATGAATGGAATTTCAAAAAAACTCCTGAAGGATATATCATCAATTTCTCCGAAAACTATATCAATACCCTGTTGATGAATGCGCGTTACCTGGACCAGTTCCTATTCTTTTCCGGTAATGCCATTGAACAGGTGATCAAAATTCCGAAACAGGAGCGGCCGCAGCTGGTGCAACTTTTGGAAAAGATATTGCGTGAAGAAGCAGCTGGAGCGGACCTGAAAGATGATATGATCAGAACGGCGATGATACAATTGTTCATTCATGTGAACAGGCTGGCAACGCCTGCTGAAAAAATACCTGTAGCCAACTACAATTCAGTATTGCTGAAAAATTTCCAGAAGCTGATTGATCTGCATTACAGGGAAAAAAAGCTTACCAGGGATTATGCGGCCATGCTGTTTGTAACGCCCAATCACCTCAATGCATTAAGCAAACATGTAACAGGCAAGCCGGCAGGGGAACTGATCCGCGACCGTGTGGTCCTGGAAGCAAAACGGTTACTGGTAAACGAAGATATGAGCATTGCGGAAGTGGCCTCTGAACTGGAGTTTGAAGACAATTCCTATTTCTCGAAATTCTTCAGGAAATATACAGGACAAACACCCGAAGCATTCAGAAAAAGTATACTCGATAAATAGTTCTATATGATCCCACATTCTGAAAATATGGACCTGACAGCAACGGAAAAGAAACCAACCATTTTAAATCTGCTGGCATGCAAATGCCCCAGGTGCAGGCAGGGCGATATGTTCGCTGCCAAAAATCCCTGGAACCTGAAAACAACCATGAAAATGCACAATGTGTGCCCAGTGTGTAAACAACCGTTTAACATTGAAGTGGGCTTCTATTATGGTTCCAGCTATGTCAGCTACGCGCTTTCCATCGCAATCAGCGCAGCAACTTTCGTTGCCTGGTGGGTGCTGATAGGTTTTTCTGTTTATGATAACCGTTTCTTCTGGTGGCTCGGCATCAATGCGGGCTTGCTGATACTGCTGCAGCCGTACCTGATGCGCGTGGCCCGTACCGGCTGGCTGGCATTCTTTGTCCGCTACGATATAGACTGGAAAACCAATCCTCCGGCACCATTGGAGAGGTCCAATAAAGACCAGGAGAATAACTGGTAAGCATAGTGGCTGGCATAAGAAAAATACTTGTCAATTTTCCGGTTGTTCAGGCTTTTGCACCCTTCTACCTTTGAGCAAAAAAGAAAAGAAGATGTTGACGAATGAAAGAATGTACCAGGCCATTATCGATAAGGACCCTTCCTTTGAAGGGCAATTTATCACGGCAGTAAAAACCACCGGCATTTTCTGCCGGCCTACCTGTACGGCTCGTAAGCCTAAACCCGAGAACGTGGAATTCCTGCCTTCCACAGCTGAAGCCATGCGCAGGGGATACAGGCCCTGCAAGGTCTGCCATCCGCTGGAGAGCATGGGCGAAGCGCCTGGGCAGATCAGAGCCCTCATGAAGAAAATACAGGATGACCCCGCCACTAAATTGAAAGACTGGGACCTCTTGCAGCTGGGACTTGAGCCCAGCCAGGTGCGCCGTTGGTTTCTTAAAAATCATGGGATCACATTTCATGCCTACCAGCGGATGTTCCGTTTGAATACTGCATTCACAAAGATCCGGAATGGCGAAAGCGTAACAGCAGCAGCCTATGATGCAGGTTATGAATCACTCAGTGCTTTCGGAGATTCTTTCAGGACTGTTTACGGGGTATCTCCATCCAATAGCAAACAGAAAGGGCTTATCAATATCACCAGGCTTGAAACACCATTGGGCAGCATGTTTGCCTGTGCCACGGAAGAGGGAATTTGTTTGCTGGAATTCACAGACCGCAAGATGCTGGAAACAGAACTGAAATGGTTGAGCAAGCACCTCAATGCAAGCATTGTGCAGGGTGCCAACAAACATTTTGATCAATTGCAAAAGGAACTGCAGGAATATTTCGATGGAAAAAGAAAAGAGTTCTCGGTACCGCTCTTCATGCCCGGAACAATATTCCAGCAGTCCGTTTGGAAGATGCTGATCACAATTCCTTATGGCGATACAAGGACTTACAAGATGCAGGCAATGAAACTGGAAAGGCCTGAAGCCATCCGTGCCGTAGCCAATGCAAATGGCATGAACAGGATCTCGATACTGGTGCCCTGTCATAGGGTGATAGGGGAAGATGGAAAGCTTACAGGTTATGGGGGAGGCCTTCATCGTAAACAGTGGTTGCTGGATCATGAGAAAGCCTTCCAATAATTTCCTCTTTACATTTTCAGGAATGTTTTCGTCCACAGAGTTTCTCCTTTTTCAGAAATCCGGATATGGTACAGGCCTTTGGTCCCTGCTGGTAACGGTATGGCTTGGATTGTATGACCGCTATGAATTTCTAAATTCATTTTCCTAATGATGCGTCCCTGGGGATCGATAATCTGAAGTTGCAATTGTTTTGGATTACCCGCTGTAATTTTCAACTGTAAATTTTCCCTTACAGGATTGAGAAGTAAGGAAAATGAATTCTCTTTCACTTTACAATCAGTCCGGAGTTGCGGGGAATAGCTGATTTCTCCGTTTTGTTCCAAACTTTGAATCCGGTAATATTTTGCAGGAATTTGCTGGTCTGTGTAACTGTATTCATGTTGGGTGTGGGGTTGTGGCTGAATACTTCCGCTAACCGTTTCCCATAGAAGGCCACTGGAACTTTTTTGGATACGGAATGATTGAACATCCTGCGGATTTACAGTTTTCCATTTTATGGTTGGTTGATCGTTGTTGCAACTGATAGAAAGTGAAGACAGTTTTACTGGCAGCGGATTATTGATGGTTGAAAGTGTGAAAGTATTCAGAGAAGCAATGAAGTCTGCGCTGACCTCATTGGAAACAATATTCCTTTCACTGAATCCCCTGGGGTACCAGCTTTTACCATTGTTGGGCGACTGGTATAATTCCAGCAGGCTTTCATTCAATCCGTTCAGTTCTTCATCGAAATACTGCAACGTGATGGAGGCGTTCAATCCTGTATTACTGGCTGGTGATAGTTCAAAGCTTCTGTTGATACTGCTGCCACCACCATTCCTGAAAACCTGATGGCTGCGGCGGATCACCGTTAGTCCGGGGTCTGTGGCTGTACTGATGATAAGGCCCAGGTTGCCGGGGTTTAAGTTGGATGGTTGTTTCAGGAGGATTGTCAGTTGCACCGCACCTCCATTATTCCCAATAATACGGCTTCCGGCCTGTTCATTTTTCAGTATGGCATTCGGTTGCAGATACAATGTATGTTCATTCAAATCGAGAAATCCTTTCATGAAATTTACTTCGGTTGCTATACTGCAGTCTTTCTCTAAAATCAGTTTTGCACCCGCTTGTTTGTTGATCTTTAACTGACCGATGGTCAGCATTCCTGATCCGGTGATCCGGTTGTCGGCGGCGCCGGATGCCAAAACCGTAAGAGTAGGTAATTCGAGGTCTGCATTGTTTTCAAAATTCATTCCATTACTGAGCACCAGTTGTAACTGGTTGGCTGTTGTTATGGTAGTTCCTTCTGTAACCTTGATCTGCTGTGCATTTCCGGCAATGGCTAAACAAACGGGTATAAAACAGCTTAAGATTGATTTCATGATCTTTACTTTTCGCAGCAACTTTTTTCCCTTGAAGGCAGGAGTGTTTCCAACTGAGCAACGAGGGCTTGGGTGGCATGGTTATTTTTCAGGAGCGCAATCAACAGATCGATTTTTTTGGTTTGTTCTTCAGCGGCTGAAAGCCTTTCCTGCAATGAATGATTCGTTTGTTTCAGTTTGATGATTTCCTGCCATTGCTGATTGCTGCGTTCTTCCAGGGCATGGATCAAAATCATCATTACACCTTCCAGGTCTGCCTGGTTGATGGTAGTGTCGTTTCCAATCACACCATATTGATCTTTTCCGTAAGCGGCAAAGAACTCCTGCGCCATAAGGCCATAATGTCTTTGCGGCATGCCTTTATAATTCCAGGTTCCCATCTTCAGGTTGCGTAATTTGCTCAGCATTTCCATACCATTGGCGGGAACGAACCTTTCCTTTTTTGTGGAATCAGACAAGATACTCCAACTGTTGCCGTTCGGCGATAATATAACCCCGGCACTTAGGTTGCCGGCGCTGTACAAGCGATAACCTCCACCAAATCTGCTTGTGAACTGATTATCGGAAGTGCTCGAAACAGTTGAAACTGCGGATGCGTCCCCGATCAAAACTGTGCCACGATGGTCTGCTTTCATATCCATTCCCATTACAAGGGAGTAAAGAGCATTTGGTCCGGTGGTGAGTTGCGTACCAATTCCAAACGAGTAAGCGCCATTGATAGTTATGAAACGACCCAGAGCCATAGCCTGATTCCCATGAATAGTATTCATTCTTCCCACACCAATACTGCCCTGGCCATACATTTGGTTTGATACGCCAATGGATATTGATCCCGCCCCGGCGCTGGAATTGAGACTGCCCAATGCAAAGGAGTTCAGCCCGGCCGCTGCGTTATTCTGTCCGAATGCAAAGGAATGCAAGCCAATGCTGTCTTCGTTCCATAGATGCCCTTTACTCTCCTCCAATGAACCAGCTCTTAGAGCGGCTTTTCCAGGATACCACATAAACCTGGCGCCTGCGCCGGTTTCAGGGATACTGCCTTCGCTTAATTTTCCATTGGAAGTGATGGCGCCGGAGGGATCGAACTGAAAACGGTTCACAGGTAATCCGTTTTGGAATTTCGATTTGATGAGCACTGCACTATTTTCATCGATACTGATCCCTACAGTTGTATCGGAATTGCTGAGCCGATACCCGCCAAGCCGAAGATTTTCTGTTGCCTGGTGTTTGCCCAACTGATCAGACAATGGTTTCCAGGAGTCCTCGAAGATATACAGGCCTTTCTGTCCGTCTGTCTGGAAAATGATCAGGCCGTTTGCCGGAGAACTGATCGATTTTTTTTGTGCCTCGGTCAGACGTGGCGGCAGGAACCCTTTATTATCACTTTTTATGTCCAGCATGGCGCTTGTGTGCGGATCGGTATTGTCTGTTGTGATGGCAATGCCCTGTGCATTGGAGTGTAAGCAAGTAAGTACGATCAGGGAAAGCAGCATGATCCTTTTCATGATGGTGGTTTAAGTTGAAACGGGGCAAAAATGCGGGAGCGAAAGTAGCGGACACTTCTTTTGCATTTCAATAATTCCGATAAATCACCAATAGGAGGGACTAAAGTATTATGGGAAGGATAAGATGGAAAAAAGAAAAGCCGCAAACATTGCGGCTCTGTAAATTCATGGTTGAACCCTGTCAACCTGTTCAGAAACGATTCATTGGTGTCGCTACTTCAAGTACACGGCCACAAATCTTGCCAGTGGCGCCATACGGGCCTTGTTGAGTACAAGCGTATCCCCGTTGACATAATAATTGTCTGCTTCGGTCAGCGCCTTTGTGAACTGGTTCTCTATGTCCAGTGCGGGGCAGGCCATTTGAGTGGATACAAGCCTGTCGATCTTGATCCGGTTGGGAGCTTTGAGTTCGTACTGGCCTCCGAATCCGTTACAGCCACCGTTGCCATTTACCTGGTTCTGGTCTGTTTTGAAGATCACATGCGGCTCTTTCATGAATGTACTGTCCACTTTCACCGGCTTGCCATTGATCTCAGTCAGCTTCCAGTATTTTTCCTTCAGTCCTGTACTGTCGGTTGACGCCATCGGAGCGGCAGCGGGTGCAGCTGTATTACTGTTCACTTTTACTGTATCAGTTCCCGGTTCGCTGGTTTGCGACTGGTTATTGCAGCTGAATGCCGCCACTACACAAAAAGAAATGAATGCAGGTAAGATGGTCTTCTTCATGTTTTTACTTTTTGGTTATATCAAAAGTATCCAATACGGATCAATAACCAATCTGTTTCGTTGCATCCATTATCAACAAGTGTTCAAAAAATAGCCGTTCCTTCCGGCGCGGAACGGCTAAAGATTCGGACTGACTAACGCGGAAGAGCCGGAATAATTCTCAATGTTGACTGATTTGCTTCAACGGAAAGTGAAGCGCTGTTTCCCTTGCTGCTATTGAAAAACGATGAAATGTCTTTGAATCCGAGCAAAGTTCGCGGACCACTGTCAGTAATTTATCCTCATTGTTTGGATCGATATGGAATCCTTCACAGCCATCTGTTACCATATCATATTTCCCATCCTGGTCCGGCACTATCACCGGGCGGCCGCAGGCCATCGCTTCCAGGATACTCCGGTCGGAAATCGTGGAGTCATCACCGGGAGCAGTGAGGTTGAGTACGAGGTGGGCTTCCTTGTAAAATGGCAGAAGATCAGGCTGAGCTCCAAATACATTGCAGTTAGCCGGCAACATACCCATATGATTGCGGACCACATCTTCATTGATGGGTTCAATCAACATAAGTTTGAAACGGATGCCCGGCATTTTTGAAGCGATATTTAAAAAATGACCATTTGCCATCCGGTTATTGAGAGATGAGATCATCAAAACAGTACAGGCAGTGCCAAGATGCGGGAGGTCCAGGTTGAATGCTTTCCGGAACCAGGCGGAAGTGCTGTGTTGTTGGGGCTTATGTACTGGCTTTTTCATATGCTTCGTTTACCATCTGGTATATCTCCATATCTGTGCCAGCAGGATTTTCAATCCGAAAGGATTGATTCCCAGTAATAATGGAAAAACGAAAAAAAAGGAAATGGTCTAATAATGGGAGAGAATTTTCCAATTTCCGGAAATTCCTGCCAGACTTTTGTTGCGGCGTCTTCCTGGCGGCTGATGAATCTTCACGCAAAAGATCGATCGCTGTCTTTTGAATTGATGATAATACCCTGTGCATGACTGTTAGTATAACAGGATAGTGTAATCGAAAAAATCGGGAGGGCATCGGGCTTATAAGTTGCAGAACAGGGCGTAACTGATGCTTAATTCATTTGCTGTTGCAACATTTTCCGGTGGCTCAGAAACTGGTGTCTTTCCGGATCTGGTCTCTCACCTGTTGCGCCCAGTTTTTCAGTGTGGTCCTTTCGGCGTCTGTGAGTTTGGCGTCTTTATGCGTCCAGGTATAAGAGGGGAGCGGCATTTCCTGTTTTTCCACAGTTTCGATCACTTCTTCCATTTTGTGATCGGCTCGTTTGTATGAGTAAGCGGTGAAGGTTGAGAAATTGAGATGGCGTTTACCATCTTTGATATGACTGGCCAGCCACCAGGCAACGGGTTGGATATTACTGTACCAGGGGTAATTTGTGTTATTGGAATGGCAATCGTAACAGGCTTTGTCCAGTATGGGTTTCACCTCTGCGGGAATTGCATATTTAGTGGCGATATCTTTGGGGGAGGCCGCTGCGGCAATATTTTTTTCGGGTCTGAAGAATTGAATGATTACCAGTGCAAGCAGGAGTAGCCAGAAGAACTTTTTCATACCAGGGGATTTTGCCCAATATAGAGAATATTGGTGAGTGATGAATCAAAAAAATCATTAGCTTGCTATACATCTTATGGAGAAGCATATCGTTAAGATCCTCTCGATCACAGAAGTTACTCATGATGTAAAAAGTTTTCGCATCGAAAAGCCGTCTGGGTACGGGTTTACGCCTGGCCAGGCAACGGAGGTTTCTGTGAACAAGCCGGGATGGGAAAAGGAGCGGAGGCCATTCACTTTCACCTCGCTGAATGACGAGGCTTCGCTGGAATTTACCATCAAGCGATATGCAGACCACAACGGAGTTACCAACCAGATCCATCAACTGGTTCCCGGCGATGAGCTGATCCTGCGCGATGTGTGGGGAGCCATCGAATATAAAGGCCCGGGATATTTCATTGCTGGTGGGGCGGGAATTACCCCATTTATCGCAATTCTGCGACTATTGAAAAAAGATGGACGGGCTTCGGGGAATGTGTTGTATTTTTCCAATAAGACGGCCTTTGATGTAATCCTTGAAAAGGAGTTGTACGAGATCCTTGGCAAAGATGCTCATTTCATTCTGACCAAAAATGAAACCCCAGGTTACGAGCACGGATACATCAACAAGGCTTTTCTCGATACCAATATTACCGATCTCCGCAAGCACTTCTATGTTTGCGGCCCTGATAAAATGATTTCAGATGTCAATGGCGCACTGGAGCAAATGGGTGTTCAGCCCGATGCTGTAGTGTTTGAAAAATAAAAAGCCGCTTTATCTTGAGCGGCTTTTGCCTTTGATTGCATCAGTACTTGTACTGGTATTGGATTTTCCCGATCAGCACTTTTGATTTGGAATAGCATTCATCTTTTGCTTTCAGTCCTTTTTCATCGTATGTGTAGAACCATTTCTGGTAATCCCCTTCTGAAGTCACAAGCATTGTAGCGATACGGCCATTGGTATCGTATTCGAAGATGTAATCAGGGATGAGCCGTTGTGCCCTTTCATTAAATCGAACGATATCGGTCAGGCGTTTCTGCTCATCATAATAATAGAAAACAGCAGGTTGTTCCCTGCCACGGAAATAACTTCTTTCCTCTACCAGGTTGCCTTCTTCATCAAAAACAAAGTTCACCTGCGTGGTGTCTTTACCGTTTTTGATCTTCAGCATTTTTTCCGGTTTCCCATTATTGTTCCAGGTCCAGATATGTTCTTCTTTCAGGATGAATTGTCCGTCTGAAGTGGAAGAGCTGATCAGCCTGCTGAGTTTGTTGGAGGGCAGGTAATAATATTCAATGCTGGTCCTGTTGCCATCGCTGGTGTCAATGGTAGACCTGAGTAAACCTTTTGTATCGTATTCTGCAATATTGCGGTTGGCGCCGCTGAGGGGAGTAGTTGTAGTGGTGGTTAGAATAGAACCATTACCGGTGATCACCTGCTGGCTGGAAAAACCTTCGATGGGCTGGTTGGCGCCGTCGAAACTGAGGAAGTCTACACTGCTCACGCGGTTCTGTACCAGCAGGTCCCTTCTTTTCATGGTTTCTTTGGTCATCAGCACATCATTGTACCAGAACTGGCTGAAACCGGTGTAAAAACTGAGCAATCCCAAAACGATCAAAGTTAGTGCTTTCATATACGGTTATTAACGTAGGTGTGCCTTCTTTTTATACAGGCATCGCAAAATTTTCTCCAAAATAGCGTCTTTCCTTATTTTTAGACAAAAATAACCCTCAAGTGTCCCACGGTAAAGAACGTCACGAGAAAATCTGCTTAAACTGCAAGTCCGAACTTATTGGGAGATTCTGTCAAAACTGCGGCCAGGAAAATATCGAACCGCATGAGACTGTCTGGAGCCTGGTAAGTCATTTTTTTGCTGATATCACGCATTTCGACGGCAAATTCTTCAGCACTGTCCGCTATCTGGTAACCCGTCCCGGTTTCCTTTCCAAAGAATATATCGCGGGAAGAAGGGCCAGTTACCTGCATCCGATCAGGATGTATGTATTCACATCGGCATTGTTCTTCCTGATCTTCTTTTCCACTTTCCAGATTGAGCGGGACGACTTCGATGGAAAAGTGACTGCTGTGATGCAGGGCACCAACAATCTGGACCTGGATAAAGCGGAAAAGAAAATGCTGAAGAAGGCAAAGAGCGCAACGGATTCGGCAGATGTGATAGCCGCTTACGACGCCATCCGGAAAATGCGTGAACAGGTGCTCCTGAACCCCCGGAATCAGGAACTGAAATTCAAACCTGAAGGGGAGGGTTTCAATTTTGTTGATTCCGTATATCGGTCCAAAGAAGCCTACGATTCAGTGCAGGCAACACTTCCTGAATCTGAGAAGGATGGTTTCATCAAGAGAAAGCTCCAGTACCGCAGAATAGAAGTGCAGGACAAATACCAGGGAGATAACAAAGCATATACGGTGGATGTGATCAACAAGTTCCTGCACATGTTCCCCTACCTGCTCTTTGTATCATTGCCCTTATATGCATTGTTCCTGAAATTATTGTACATACGGAGGAAACAGTTCCTGTATGTTGACCATGCACTCTTCCTGATCCATTTGTACATTTTTACATTCCTGTTCCTGCTGGTCCAGATAGCTATGGTCAAGTTATATGAGGAATACGAATGGCTCTGGCTGGGATGGCTGATCTTCCTGCAATACCTGGCCGGTATCTATTATACTTATAAAGCGATGCGCAAGTTCTATGAACAGGGGAGAGGAAAGACCTTCCTGAAGTTCATCCTGCTCAATATGCTCTGTGGTGTTTCACTGGTACTTCTTTTTGTTGCTTTCCTGTTCTTGTCATTATTTCGTACCTAAATTGATAGCATGGAAAAGAAACCTGTTGCTTTAGCATTCATGAGGCTGGTGAATATCATGGACGATCTGAGAGTGAAATGTCCCTGGGACAGGAAGCAGACCGAGCAAACCCTTCGCCAGATGACTATCGAAGAAACCTATGAACTGGCCGATGCCATTACAGACAAAGACTGGAAAGGCATCAAAGAGGAGATAGGGGACCTCATGCTGCACATGGTGTTCTATTCAAAGATCGGCGCCGAGCAGAACCAGTTCACACTGGAAGAAGCGCTTAATGGCATCTGTGAAAAACTGATCAGCCGCCATCCCCATATCTACGGCGATATCACCGTAAAAGACGAGGAAGAAGTAAAACAGAACTGGGAGAAACTGAAATTGAAAGAAGGAAAGAAATCCATTTTCAGCGGTGTGCCGGTATCACTTCCTGCCGTGGTGAAAGCTACCCGGATCCAGGAGAAAGCAAAACAGGTGGGCTTTGAATGGGATACCAAAGAACAGGTCTGGGAAAAAGTGGAAGAGGAGACTGCTGAGCTGAAAGAGGCCGTGGGACTGAATGATCACGGTAAGATGGAAGAGGAATTCGGCGATCTCCTGTTCAGCCTCATCAATTACGCACGGTTTTTGCGGATAGATGCCGAAAATGCGCTGGAAAGGACCAATAAGAAGTTCATGGCGCGTTTCACCAAAATGGAAGCCATGGCCATGGAGCAGGGAAAAAACCTTAATGAAATGTCCCTGGCTGAAATGGATGCCATCTGGGACCTCATTAAAAAACAAAATCGAGGCATTTGAAGCAAAACTGGCTATTAAAGAATGTATACCTGCTGGCGGCTATCGCACTCTTTGCTGCAGCATTCATCCTCAATAAATATGTGATCGATAATACGGCGGCCCGCTACTACGCCCGCCAGATCGAAAAGAAGATCCAGGAAAAAGAAAAAGATTTCAATAAGGTTGCCGCCGATGTGGACCTCCTCAGTTCACTGGCAGACCGTTCTTATACAGAAGCTACCCTTCAATCGGTACTGGATACCCGAAAAGGCTATGGTATCTTCATTTTCCGCCATGAAGCTTTTGTTGAACCCCAACTCAAATTCTGGAATACGCAAATGGCCATACCGCCGGCCGTGCCTCAGTATAGAGACACCAGCCAGGTACTGCGTCTCAATAATGGCGTATACATCCATGTGGTGAAACTGATGAAGCTGGAAGATGGAAAGAATTATTCAGTGGAAGCGCTCATTCCTGTATTGCACAAATATTTTGTAGAAAACGAAAACCTGCGCAAAGAATTTGCAGATGCACCCGATGCCGTGCGCAGAGTGGATATTGCCAATTCAATTACAGAATTCCCTGTGAGCGATCTCAATGGCGATGTGCTGCTCTACCTGCAACGCACCAGCGTACACCAGTTACAGCACAGCAACTGGAGCATTGCACTGGTGGCCATCGGTTTCTTTTTCCTGTTCCTTTACCTGCACCAGGTGGCAGACCGCGTTCGCGAAATGTATGGGCTCTGGTACGGTGTGCTGTTCCTTATCGGTTCCATTGTATTGCTTCGCCTTGGTACCTATTATTTCCCTGATGTGCTGGACCTGCGGCAGTTCGAGCTCTTCGATCCCGCAATTTACGGATCGAGCTTTGTGCTGAGCTCCCTGGGAGATCTGCTGATCAACTCTTTGCTCTTTACCTGGATCATCGTGTTCATCAACCGCCGCTTCGATACCTCGCGCATCAATCCGTACAGCGAGCCCTGGAAAAACTGGATGCTGCTCTGCGTGATCCTCACAGCACAGGTTATTTTCACTTTCACATTCGCAGGCATCGTACAAAGCCTTGTTGCTGATGCGCAGATTTCTTTCAACGTAACCAATTTCTTCAGTCTTACACAATACAGTTTCATCGGCTTTGTGATCCTCGCCACACTGGCGCTGAGCTATTTCTTTTTATCACAGATCCTCCTCACGATCGCAGGACGACTGGTGGGCGACAGGAATTATATCACCTTCATCATTACAGGATTTATCGGGTTACTGCTGCTCAGTTTCAACCGAAATAATTCCGTTGTGGAGCTCAATCTTTTTGTTTTGCCCTGGCTGGTGATATTCGTGTGGCTGATGCAATTGAAAATCTTTGCAGGCCTCAACCTGCGATTGAATGTTTCGGAAGTATTGTTCTGGCTCGCCCTCTTTTCTTCTTCCATTTCCGCCGTGATCATTTTCGAGAACAGGAAGATCGAATTTGAACAGCGCAAACGTTTTGCGGAAAAGCTCACAATGCAGGCCGATCCCTCCGGCGAAAGGCTGCTGAGCATCGCCATGGCCTATCTCGATAACAATTTCCTGGCCCCGAACTTCCACCGGTTTGAAGACCGGCAGAGCAATGCCATGTTGAAGGACAGTATCGTGAAAACCAATTTCACAGCCTACCTGAACAAGTACGATACCAAGGTCTATACATTCAATAAAGAAACTGAGCCGCTGTTCAACTCAGACCCAGGCTCCTTCGATACACTCAATACTATTTTCCGGATCCAGGGTAAGCCTACCTCCATTCCCGATATGGCTTATTTCGAACGCAGCTTTGACAAATATTCCTATATTTTCCGCAAGGAAGTGCGTGATGCGAACGACAGCGCCATCGGTTATTTCTTCATTCTCTCCGACCCCAAAAGATACAAGAGCGATGCGCTGATCCCCGAACTGTTCAAGCAATCCAGGGAGCTGGTGCCGGAGTACAGCACTGTGTACTCTTATGGTATCTATGACTCGCTGCGGCTGGTGAACCATTATAACGATTATCCTTTCCCGACAGAACTGCAACCCGGACAGATCTCGCGCGATGAGTTCAGGGTAGTGAGCCAAGGTGATTATGAAGAGCTCTGGTACCGCGGGCTACCGGATAAAGTAGTGGTGATTGCACAGAAGAACAGTTCCTTCATGGAAGCGATCACATTGTTCGCTTACCTGTTCAGTACTTTCCTTTTCCTGCTGGCTTCCTATCGGCTGGTGAGCCTGCTGATCAAGAGCCGCCTGCAATGGTCGGCCATCAAACAAAGCTGGCAACTCAGCATCCGCTCTCAGATCCATAGCACCATCATCAGCGTGAGCCTGCTTTCCTTTGTGGTGATCGGGATTGCAACTATTCTGTTTTTCGTGAACAGGTACCATCGCAATAACCAGGACAGGCTTTCCCGCGCCATCCAGATCATGGGCAATGAAGTGAAGAAGAAGATCGTGGACCATGCCATTTTCAACGACGGCGTAATGCTCTATGAGCCCGGTTTCAACGATGAGATGAAAGACCTCATGGGAGAGATCTCCGAGATCCATGGCACCGATGTAAACCTTTACGATACACTCGGCAATCTCAAAGTGAGCTCGCATGCCGATATTTACTACCGGGGAGTATTGAGCGAAAAGATGAACCCGCTGGCTTTCTACCGGCTCAATAACCTGCACCAGGTGCAGGCTGTAACCGATGAACAGGTGGGCAAGATCAATTACCTCAGTATTTACAGCCCGGTGCGTGATGAATCGGGCAATGCCGTGGCTTATCTCAATATCCCTTCTTACAGTACGCAGGGAGAACTGAAACAGGAGATCTCCAATTTCCTGGTAACCATCATTACCCTGAATGCTTTCATCTTCCTCATCTCCGGGGCCATCGCGGTGTTCATCACCAACCGGATCACATCGAGCTTCACCATCATCACCCAGAAGATGCGCGATATCAACCTGCGGCAGGTGAACCAGGAAATCGAATGGAAACGAAATGATGAGATCGGTGTATTGGTGAAAGAGTACAACAAGATGGTGCAGAAACTGGAAGAGAGCGCCGATGCGCTCGCCAAGAGCGAACGCGAAGGCGCCTGGAGACAAATGGCGCGGCAGGTAGCTCATGAGATCAAGAACCCGCTCACGCCAATGAAGCTGAGCATCCAGTACCTGCAGAAAGCGATCGACAACAATTCGCCCGATGTGAAGACCATGACGGGCAATGTGGCCCGCACGCTGGTGGAGCAGATCGATCACCTGAGCAAGATCGCTTCTGATTTCTCGCAGTTTGCCAATATCGGCAACCCGCGCAATGAAGTGTTCGACCTTCATGAACTTTTATATTCTTTATCTTCTCTCTATACAGCTACAGAGAACCTGGATTTTGCCTGGGAGCCTGTATCGTCCAAAGTGATGGTGTTTGCCGATAAAACGCAACTCAACCGTTTGTTCACGAACCTGATGCAGAACGCGCTGGAAGCCGCTTCCAGCCATGATCTGCGGATCGTTCGCATGCGTGAGGAGCTGGAAGACGATCATATCATTGTGAGTATTTCCGATAATGGTGAAGGCATTCCGGAGCAGACCAGGTCGAAAATTTTCACCCCTAATTTCACTACAAAATCTTCCGGAACGGGCCTGGGGCTTGCTATGAGCAAAGGCATCGTTGAACAGGCGAGGGGGGAGATCTGGTTCAGCACCGTTGAAGGAGAAGGAACTGCGTTTTATGTGAAGCTGCCAGTGTTGAGGACGTCCAATTGATGAAGATCGATTTCATTGATCCAGCAAACTATCATGGATATACGAAATAATTTTCTGCATGCAATGCGAGGAGATGATCAAATCTGTTTTGTGAAGACTGAAAACTTGCTTAATTTGGAATCGCTTATTCAAGGTAGGTAAGATTCCCTGTAATCTTCTGATTTTCTGACATTGACTTTCACACAATTCTATCCATACCAGGGATATACTAAAAAGATTAAGGACCCACAAAAAGTGAATCCTTAGTCTTATTGCTTGGTTACGTTTCCACGAAGGAAAGAGGCTTTACCAAGTCCGGATACCTCAAATTTACTATTATTTATTAATCCACCCAAGGTATGGAAGAAATTTTAAGGGAAAAGTATTTGTCATCGCCGCGATTCAAACGTTACCTGCTGGCAACGGGAAATCAGGAGGATAAAGCAAAGAAATTGTATGTGGCAAATCTGCGCCTTGCGCAGGCATTTCATCCTATTGTCAGTCAGTTTGAAGTTGTTCTGCGAAATGCGCTAAATAAGGTATTGACCAATTATTTTTCTGATCCGGATTGGATTATTAATCAAAGAACCGGATTTATGAATAATCCTACACTGGCGTCTTCCGATTATTTTTTGAGAGAAAGCATTTTTAGAACGGTACGGCAGTTAAGGCGTCAAAATATTCCGATAACAACAGACAAGATTATTTCCAATCAAATGTTTGGGTTTTGGCTCGCTTTTTTTCTTCCTCATCATTATACATTGGTGGAGGGACGCTCAATTGCAGTGTTTGGCAATAAGCCCCTTTCAGAAAACCGGGCCAGTCTTTATAGCAGACTAAAACTGATAAGAGACTTCCGCAACCGCATGAATCATTGCGAACCGCTCTGCTTCCAGGGATATACCACCGACTGCACTACCGCCCAAATCATCCATGCACAACTCTATGACCTGATAAGATGGATCAACCCTGACCTCATCCCGTACTTTGAAAGCATCGATAAAGTGCCGCTTGCAATTGACTTGCTTACCAAGATTTGAATTGCTTACAGCGAGTACTTCGCTTTTCTTGCCGCCAGATAGTTCTCCAGTTCTGTTCTGCTGAAACTGCTCAGGTTCTTCTCGCGCGTCAGTCCGCCTTTCTGGGCAGCCAACACACCAAACCTGCAATCGGCATAACCATCAATAGTATGCGCATCCGGATCCACGGAGAGCAACACATTCTGCTGAATAGCGGCATTGATGAAACGCCAGTCGATGTCCAGCCTGCGCGGGTGCGCGTTGATCTCAAGCACCACCTGGTGTGCTGCACAGGCTTCTATGATCTGCTGGTGGTTCACGGGGTAACCCGGACGGCTAAGCAACAGTCTTCCGGTCATATGCCCAAGGATAGTGGTGTAAGGATTTTTGATAGCCGTGAGCAGGCGCATCATTGCTTTCTCTTCCGTCATTTTAAGGTTGGAATGCACAGAAGCGATAACAAGATCGAAGCTGGAAAGGATATTGTCTTGGTAATCCAGGGTGCCATCGTTGAGGATATCGCATTCGATGCTTTTGAAGATGCGGAAGGGCGCGAGTTTCGCATTGAGCTCATCTATTTCCTGGTGTTGCGCGCGGATACGCTCTTCCGTTAGTCCATTGGCGTAGAAGGCGCTTTTACTGTGGTCGCTGATCACCAGGTATTCGTAGCCGAGCGCGATGCAGGCCAGGGCCATTTCTTCGAGTGTGTTGGAACCATCGCTCCACTTGCTGTGGCTGTGAATGATGCCTTTGATATCTGTTGGCTGGATGAGCTGGCCATTGGCCGGGGATTGCAGGATGGCTGCGGTTTCCCGCAATGCAGGCGCGATCCAGGGGAGCTTCACCGATTCAAAGATGGCTTCTTCGGAAGGGAAGGATTGTGTGGCGGATTCCAATGCGCCGGGAAGGGATTGCCATGCCTGGCTGAAATCTTCGCTGCTGCTGGTGCTGAAAAGTGTGGCAAAGAAATTATCTGGCCTCGCCAGGTAAAATTTCAGCGGAATATTTTCGGCTCCTTTGACGGTGAATGTGTTTTCTGTTGTATCGACCGTAGCATAATTATTCGCTTCAAAGAACGGTTGCAGTTCATCGTTAGAGGCGGTGGTTACCCATGCCAGTTCATCAATGATCTCCAGTTGACGGCGGAAGGGACCGGTATGGGCAAACTGTTGGCCCTGGAACCGGGCGGAAAGTAATTGCTGAACGTCCATTGCATATTTTTCGATCTCCGCATAAAGATGACTGCCCTGGTTGCGGAAATAAAACTCTATCGCGTCCTGAACGTTCTTCTGTGTTTTCTCGCCAAAGCCTTTATAAAGAGTGAGGCGATTCTCGTTACAGGCATAGAGCAATTCACCGAGCGATTCGATTCCCATTTCCTTCCACACTGTAGCGATCTTTTTGGGGCCGAGGCCTTTTATGTTGAGCATCTCGATAACACCCGGAGGCGTTTTGGCGATGATCTCATGTAATACACTCAGTTCTCCCGTCTGCAGGATCTCGCTGATCTTCTTTGCGGCGGAATCTCCGATACCTTTAATGGAGCTTAACTTATCTGCGGGTATATCTGACAGTTGCTGTGGCAGTTTTTCTATGGTAAAGGCAGCAGTTGAATAGGATTTCGCTTTGAAACTATTCTCTCCATGTATGTCCATCAGTTTTGCAAGCAGGGAGAACTGGTCGGCGATAAAGTAATTGTCGATAGTCATGATACAACAAAAATAGTAAACGGAGATGGTACTCTGTTAAGTGGGAGAGGATAATGATAGAATGTCGTTTTCGGAATGAGAAGGTAGGGAACGTTAAACAGAAGAGAAACTGAAAAGAAAATACAGGAGATTGTGATGGATCAATAACAGGAGAATGGTGGAGAGAGGCGGAGCTTGATGCGGACCTGAAGCGAAGTGGTGCTGGCTTGAAAGCTTGGCCAGGTGCAGATTTGAGCAGTATATACAAAGAAAAAGTCCCGAAGAAACTCCGGGACTTGATATGTTCTGCGTTCCAAAGGATTACTTAGAAGCCTTCTTTGCAGCTTTCTTAGCGGCTTTTTTAGGAGCAGCTTTCTTAGCGGCTTTCTTTGCAGCTTTCTTAGGTGCAGCTTTCTTTGCAGCTTTTTTAGGAGCAGCTTTCTTAGCGGCTTTCTTTGCAGCTTTCTTAGGTGCAGCTTTCTTTGCAGCTTTTTTAGGAGCAGCTTTCTTAGCGGCTTTCTTTGCAGCTTTCTTAGGTGCAGCTTTCTTTGCAGCTTTTTTAGGAGCAGCTTTCTTAGCGGCTTTCTTTGGAGCGGCTTTTTTTGCAGCTTTCTTAGTTGCCATGTTTTTGTGAATTTAACGGTTAGTAAATAGAAACTTTCTAAGGTAAAAGTATAAACTAATTTCAAATCACCAAAAAAAATTTCACAAAAAATGACAAAAAAGCGCTATGGCATGTCCTAAGACATCGCTACAACGCTCACTACAGTCTTATCTTCCTTCGTCTTTCTGAATTCTACAACGCCATCACTAAGTGCGAAGAGCGTGAAGTCTTTACCAACACCAACATTTTTTCCAGGATGGTATTGAGTACCGCGTTGACGAACGATGATGTTACCGGAGATAGCAGGTTGACCACCGAAGATCTTAACGCCAAGGCGTTTGCTTTGTGAGTCACGACCGTTCTTTACGCTACCTTCCCCTTTTTTATGTGCCATGATAAAAGAGTTTGAGAATTTTTAAATCTGGATTGTCAGGAGCTTCAGGTTCATCACAAGGCATGCTCATGTATTGCATGAACAACTCCGTGTGATAATCACCGTTGGCTTATGCGATTTCAGTTACTTTGATCTTGGTATACTGAGTGCGGTGACCATGCTTCTTGCGGAAGCCTTTCCTTCTTTTCATTTTGAAGGCAATCACCTTATCTCCCTGTACTTGCTCCAGGATCTCGGCTTTTACGGTAGCCTTTACATTACCGCCCACGGATACATTTCCATCGGAATCTGTCAGCAATACTTCAGCGAAAGACACATTGTCTCCGGAGTTTCCACTTACGCGCGGAACATATAAAGTCTGGTCCTTCTGAACCTTGAATTGCTGGCCTGCGATTTTAACAACTGCGAACATAGGTTTCCAAAAATTAGGAGTGCAAAGGTAGGGTTTTGTAACAGATTGTGAAGGATTTAGAGATAGTTTTTTTCAAATATTACGGGCCTGATCGTCGTCATAAACGCAATATGCTGATTATCAGGCCCGTTTCAGTATAGTTTTGTAGCCGGTCCAGGGTGGGAATAAAAAGGGACGATCCATTCAGATCGTATTACAAAGATGTTGTTCAGTCTCACAAAGTTGCATCTTCATCACCCTGGTTTTCAAATCATGTAAACTCGACCCGTAAACCTTTGTTTCATTTAATGAATTGACGTAGGTTTGTTTTTTAACGTTGATTGGGACTTATGCAGATCAAATCTTTACTGGCAAAACCATTTGCCCACTACATATATAAAGGTATCAGGAAGGGAATGCACACGGCAGTGGAAGATCAGGAGAATATCTTCAAAGAACTTCTCAAAACGGTTAAACTGACCGAATTCGGCAAAGACCATAACCTGCAACAGGTTTCCGTATACGAAGAGTTCATCCAGGCCGTCCCCATCCGTGATTACGAACAGTTCAAACCTTATATCGAAAAGATCAAGGAAGGCAAACACAATGTGCTCTGGAAAGGCAAGCCCATCTATCTTGCCAAAACTTCCGGCACTACCAGCGGAGTGAAATATATCCCCATCTCCAAAGAATCGATCTCCAATCATATCAACTCGGCGCGTAATGCCCTGCTCTGCTACATCGCAGAGAGCGGTAACAGCCAGTTCACCAACGGGAAAATGATCTTCCTCTCCGGTTCTCCCGAACTGGAAAGACTGGGAGGCATCCCCACCGGAAGGCTCAGCGGCATCGTGAACCATCACGTGCCCAGTTATCTCCGCCGCAACCAGCTGCCTTCCTACGAAACCAATTGTGTAGAAGACTGGGAAACCAAACTGGACAAAATTGTGGAAGAGACCATCAAACAGGATATGACGCTCATCAGCGGCATTCCACCGTGGATGCAAATGTATTTCGACCGGCTGATGGAACGCAGCGATGGTAAAAAAATCAAAGATATCTTTCCCAATTTCTCAGTGATGGTGCATGGTGGCGTGAATTTTGAGCCTTACCGCCAGAAATTGTTCGAGAGCATCGGGCAAAAGATCGCAGCAGTGGAAACATTTCCTGCATCTGAAGGGTTCTTTGCATTCCAGGACAGCCAGAACGCAGAAGGATTATTGCTCAATACCAACAGTGGCATCTTCTTTGAATTTGTTCCGGCAGGAGAGATCTTCTCACCCAATCCAACCAGGCTCAGCCTGAAGGATGTGAAAGTGGGAGAGAACTATGCCCTGATCGTGAACAGCAATGCAGGGCTCTGGGGTTATAATATCGGGGATACCGTGAAGTTTGTGTCTACCAATCCTTATCGGTTGGTGGTTACCGGGAGGACAAAGCATTTCATCTCCGCTTTCGGTGAGCATGTGATCGGTGAAGAAGTGGAATACAGTCTCATCAAGGCTGCGGAAGAGGCAGGAGTACATATCACAGAATTCACCGTGGCGCCATTTGTTCAGCAGGGCAAAGGGAAGAGCTATCATGAATGGTTCATTGAATTCGAGAATGCGCCGGCTGACCTGAGTGGCTTCGCCAACAGGGTTGACAATTATCTTCGTCAGAAGAATATTTATTACAACGATCTGATCACAGGTAATATACTGTTACCGCTTCATATCCGTTCTGTGAAGAAAAATGGTTTCATAGATTACATGAAATCCATCGGGAAGCTGGGAGGACAGAACAAAGTGCCCCGTTTAAGCAACGACCGTAAGATCGCAACTGCACTCGAGCAGTTCATTGAGTAAGCGATTGAATTTTCATCAGACGATTGACCAATTCTATTTAAGACATGCCAAACAGTTTTCCTCAGAAACGTATTGCATTATTTGGATCCACAGGTTCTATCGGAACACAGGCTTTGGAAGTGATTGCGGCCAATCCCGACAAGTTCACTGCCGAGGTTCTGACTGCGCACAGCAATGATGAATTGCTGATCAGGCAGGCATTACAGTTCCAGCCTAATATTGTTGTTATCGGCGACGATAAGAAATATGCCAAAGTGAAAGCGGCACTGGCTTCCACGGACGTGAAAGTATTTGCAGGTGAACAGGCGCTGGAAGAAGTGGCGGCGATGGATTGTTATGATATGATGCTGGCCGCCATCGTTGGATTTGCCGGCCTTCGGCCAACCCTCAAAGCTTTGGAGATCGGCAAGGCGATTGCGCTCGCCAATAAAGAAACACTGGTAGTGGCAGGGGATATCGTGATGCAGAAAGCCGTGGAGTACCGCGCGCCCGTGATACCGGTAGACTCCGAGCATTCCGCCATCTTTCAATGCCTGGTAGGCGAAACACGCAACCGCATCGAGAAGATAGTACTCACAGCTTCCGGCGGCCCCTTCCTCGGGAAGAAACCGAATTACCTGGTGAATGTGAAGCGCGATCATGCTTTGCAACATCCTAACTGGAATATGGGAGCGAAGATCACTATCGACTCCGCTACGCTCATGAACAAGGGGCTGGAAATGATCGAAGCCAAATGGCTGTTCAACCTGAAGCCTGAGCAGATAGAAGTGCTGGTGCATCCGCAGAGCATCATCCATAGTATGGTGATGTTCGAAGATGGCAGCGTCAAAGCGCAGATGGGTCTGCCCGATATGAAACTGCCCATCCAGTATGCGATGGCATTCCCGCAAAGGATCCCGAATGATTTCCCCAGATATGATTTCCGCAAACCTTCACAACTGAACTTCGAAGAGCCCGATGTGAAAACATTCCGCAATCTCACACTGGCCACAGACGCCCTCTTCAAAGGTGGTAATCTTCCCTGTGTGCTGAATGCGGCCAATGAAATTGCGGTATATGCCTTCCTGCGCAACAGGATCGGCTTCCTGGACATGACGGACCTGATAGAGAAAACCATGGAGGCGATCCCATTCATTGAGCATCCCACACTGGAAGAATATTTTGAGAGTGATGCGGAGGCCCGTAATTTCGCGGCTTCGGCAATTAAACTTTGATTTTCAGGCCATCAGCCGGGCGGCGGGTGTTTTTGATCTCCGTTAAGAAATTGGCAATTTATCTCAACGGCAGCACCGGAACACTGATATGTAATGATTTCAGCATTTTTAATCGTACATTGAAAACCTGGAATTATTCACTTAAAAATTTTACAACAGGATTCTGATTTATATGATAACATTGTTAGCAATCGATTGGGCAGTAGTAGGCATTAAGGCGGTACAGTTACTATTGTGTTTGTCCATCCTGGTAGTGCTTCACGAGATGGGCCATTTTCTTCCGGCCAAATGGTTTAAGTGCAGAGTTGAAAAATTCTACCTCTTCTTCGATCCTTACTTTTCCATCGTTAAAAAGAAAATAGGTGATACCGTTTACGGGATCGGCTGGCTGCCGCTTGGTGGTTATGTGAAGATCTCCGGTATGATAGACGAGAGCATGGACAAAGAACAGATGAAAAAAGAGCCGCAGCCCTGGGAGTTCCGCAGTAAACCAGCCTGGCAGCGACTGATCATCATGATCGGCGGTGTTACCGTGAACGTGATCCTCGGCTTCCTGCTTTTTGCGATGATCCTGTTTGTTTGGGGTGAAAGAAAATTGCCCATGGCCAATCTGCCGCATGGCATTGCCACCAATGTGATCAGTGAGAATGCAGGACTGAAGAGTGGCGACAGGATTCTCAGCATCGATGGCCGGCCTGTTGACGATTTCTTCTCCCTCACCAAAGATGTGATCCTCGATGAAGCACAGGTTTTGCAGGTGGAGCGTGATGGCCAGAAAATGGATATCCCTGTTCCAAAAGGAACCATCAATAGCCTGATCAAACGCAAGGCACAACTGGTTGAACCCAGGGTATATCCCATAGTGGACACCGTTGTGAGAGCAGTGACCAACTTCACGCAGGACAGCCTGGTGAAAGGCGATAAGATCATTGCCCTGAACGGATCAGCTGTTACTTACTTCGATGAGTTCCTCAAATCCAAAAAAGAACTGAAGAACCAGGAGATCAGCATGACCGTTCTTCGTGGAGCCGACACCGTTGAAGTGCGTGCGAAAACAGACAGCAACGCTTCCGTTGGTTTCAATACCGATATTTACAAACAGGCAGGCGCCTATGATCAGAAATATGGTTTCTTCGCTTCTATCCCCGCCGGAATCCGTAAGGGCTGGGAAACACTGAGCATGAATGTGAAGAATTTCAAACTGCTCTTCACTTCCGATGAAGTGAAAGCGAGTGAATCGCTCGGCAGCTTCATCAGCATCGGCAATATGTTTGCCGATCAGTGGGATTGGGAAAGGTTCTGGACCATGACAGCCCTGTTGAGCATGGTGCTGGCCTTCATGAATATCCTGCCGATCCCTGCGCTGGATGGCGGTCACGTGATGTTCACCCTCTATGAAATGATCACCGGCAGAAAGCCCGGCGAGAAATTCCTGGAGTATGCGCAGATGGTGGGCATGGTGCTGCTGCTGGCTTTGATGGCCTATGCGTTCGGCCTGGATATCTGGAGAACGATCACAGGAAAAGGATAGTTTCTGCAGATTTGGCAGGAGCCCTAAATAGCATTAAATTTGCAGGCTCTGTATAACACAGAGCCTGTTCTTTTTCAGGGGCTGTACTGGTTTCGACAGCGTAGATCTTTGAAAGTGTAAGCATGTCGTGCGTTGGATAATTAGCACGTAAATCTGAATATTCAAACTTTTATATGGCAATACTCAGTATGCCATGGCCGCTTAATCAGTGATTAAGTAGTCATTAGGGCCGCGTCCGCAAGGGGTTCTCCGGAACCGGGCAGGTTGACCTGTTACCACGCCCCGCCGCCGACTAACAAACCAAAACAGGTTGCTGCTGCAGGGTGTTGTGACTGCAGCTTAAGACTATCGCAACTAAGGAACAGATTGGTTTGCCGTTTCCCTGCCTGTTCCCGACAAATAATAATCGGATAAGCATGTAGAAAGCTTTTGGAGGATATGTTTGGACGCGGGTTCGAGTCCCGCCAGCTCCACAAAAAAGGAGACCAGCCAGGTCTCCTTTTTTCGTTTATGCAAGCGGGTTATCAATTCCTTTTTGTCTTCAGGATTGTTCCTTCGCCAGTTCTATCATCGCTTCCAACTCATTGATCAGTTCTGAATCAGAGGAGAAGCCTGTGCTCACAAAACGCAGCCTGCCCTTTCCATCTATCACCATCTTGGCAGGTATGCCTTTCACCTTATATTGTGCAACAACTTTGTAAACTCCCGCTTCCGGTTTGTCCATCAGTACCCGGAAGGGATACTTGTTCTTTTCCATGAATGCTTTCACTCTTTCCAGTGCGCCTGCTTCTTTTTCCTGTGTGGCGATGAACAGGAATACCACTTCAGGATGCTGCTGCACCATTTTTTGCATCCCCGGGAATGAGGCGATACAGGGCATGCACCAGGTAGCCCAGAAATCCAACACTACCACTTTGCCGCGGAAATCAGAAAGGGATACTTTTTTTCCATTCAAGTCAAATAATGTAAAGGCTGGCGCAATTGTATCCTTCATTTTAGGTTGAAGTGTTTCTTTCAGTGATGCCTGAACGCTTTCCTGCAGTTTACCAAAATATTCCCCGAAGTCTTTGGTATTGCCATGTTTTCTATCATAGAGTGCTTTCAGTTGGGCGTTCATGGCTGCGCTTGATTTGCCGGTTTTAGCCATCATCTCCAATATTTGATAAGCCTTATCTTCCTGACCATTCTTAGCCAGTAATAACGTATATCGCTCAATGGAATTACCGAAACCTTCCTCCACAGGTCCATTGAAAGCTTTCTCCTGGAATGATAAGGCTTCTTTGAATTTACCGTTGGCGGTCAGCGCGGCGGCATAAGTGTCGTAATAGGGATACTGTGCGAAATCCATGAAACGTTTCCAGTCGGCTTCAGGCATATCCTTTGGCTTTGCTTTGGGATCATCCTTATAGGAAAAATAGAGATCGAGGGTTTGCTTTGATAATTGCTCTGCCTTCACGGGATCGATCTTCTCACGCAGAAGAATGTCCGCACCCATGTTCATATAGGAAGTCTGGTCAAACTTGCTATTGATCTTACCGATGTACTTTTCAAATTCCTTGTATTGTTGATTGCGGAGAAAATTGAGCGCCACTGTACCATTCAGCATATTCATGGTGGAAGCGTCCCTTTCCTTGTGAAGCTTATTATCTGCAATGATCTTTTTCATGAGCGCCACACTTTTTTCCGGGTCACGTTCACTGTTCAGTTGCTTCATTTGCGCCATCAGTTTGTTTTCCTGTTGTGCATTCACTAATAATGTAAAACTGCAAAGCAGAGCAAGTAATGAGAGTTTGATCCTAATCATGTTGTAATCTTTTATACTTCAGGTAAGTTTTTTGTATGAGACGATTGGGCCATGCACGGATTATCATGGATTGTCTTCCATTCCCGGATTGGCCAGCAATATTTTCGGTGGTATCCTCAGCACAAAGCGCTTAGGGTCCAGGTTGTATTCAGTGAAGTTCCCATCCGGAAGACGAAGCGTATGTGTATATGCGTGAGTAGGGAACAATGGATCCACAGAAAGTCTTCGCATATCGAACCAACGATACCCAAGCCCGGCAAATTCCCTCAATCGCTCCTCCAATACAAATTCCAGTAACAGTTGCCGATTACCTGCTACAGCGCCGGGTAGGGCTGCATCGGTTGGTGGCATGCGGTTGGAGCGGAGGGCTTTCAATGTGGTTTGTGCGCCATCAAGATCATTCAGACGCGCCTGGCATTCCGCCAGTAACAGGTAGAGCTCAGGTACGCCAACTCCAAAGGGAACGATGCCTGGCGCTGTTCTTCTGTGCGCTCCTGCCTGAAATGCAGCGCCGGTGGGAAAGGGCTCTTTGGCGTAAAGCAGCAATCGTAAATCGGACGGTTCGTATAGTTCCATGGTTGCGCTGTTCACCTGTAATGTGTTGAACAGGGTATGGAAATTCGAGAACTGGCGCAGGTACATCACTTCCTCGTTATTGCTGGTAACAGGATAATTGGGGCCGAATATACTGAGTGGCATAAAAATTCCATCGGGTGCAAAAGTCTCGTTGTAATTATACAATCGAACAGGCGCCTGTGCCGTGGCGAGTCCCTGCATGGCAGATTCCAGCAGGGGTAATGCTTCATCGAATCGTTGCATGAAAACATACACTTTTCCCAGCAGCGCCTGAGCGGCGGGCCTGCTCATGCGGAGGCGATGGAAAACTGTTGGCGACAGGTCCGGTATCGCTTTTTGAAGATCGGTGGTGATGAGATCATACACTTCCTGCACAGTGGCGCGTGTAAAATGGTTCACAGTGATATCCGCTGTTGAAATGATAGGGAAGCCGGGATCGCTGGCAGCTGTGGATTTCAGGTATGGCTTACCGTAATAGTTGATCAGCAGGAAATAGGTCCAGGCCCTGCCTGCAAGCGCTTCCGCCAGTACCATTTTTTTCTGTTCGGCTGTTCCGTCCGGGGCATCCATCACTTCCCGGATGATCTTGTTGTAAGTATAGATGGCGGAAAGAGGACCATTTGTTTCCGGGCCTTCCTCATCAGGCTGGTACACCTGCGCGCTCCAGCTGAACAGGCGTTGCTCGCGCAGGGTTAGACCGCTGTAATAGGGTTCTTCGGCAGTTACTTCATCACCCAATAACAATTGTGCATCTGTGCCTGTGTTCTGCAGGTTGGTATTGTTCAGCATCAGTTCGTAATCCTTATAGTTCACTGCAATCACTTTGCCTTTCGGCAGCACTTCCAGGAAATCTTTATTGCAGGATATGCCGGCTATCAGTAACAGGAAAACCGGTGCGATATAATTTTTCATGTCCTTTATTTCGTTTTTACAGAAATCGGTTTATCAAAAACGGATGTTCACGCCGGCGGTTACAGTACCCTGATTGCTGCGCATGTAACGGATACCTCCGGCCCTTTCTCCGGCAATGCTGCCACCTGCTGCGTCCTGGAATTCAGGATCGATCCCATATTGATTGGCTTTCCATAACATCAGGTTCGAGAATTGAAGGCGAAACCTTACGCCGTTCAATCTGGCGCGGGATATCAGCGTGCGGGGAAGGTTGTAGGAAAGGGATATGTCGCGCAGCTTGATGAAAGCGGCGCTTACTACGTTGATGTCCCCTTGCGTATAATATCGCGTGTCCCGCCTGCTGGTGTTCACACTGTTCACGGGGATCCAGGAGGGCACATTCGTTTTCAGTTCATCACCCGGCTGCATCCATCTGTTGGCAAATTCAGCATGCACATTGCCGCTGCGGAAGCGGAGATCACCGCTTTGCATGGCATTGTTGGCGGTGAGTGGTATCAATCCGTTGCCGGCGTAAAAGTCATTCACATCGCGTCGCATTACGTTGCCGAAATTGTAGACGATGTTGGCGGCTAGTTCAAGATCACCGAATGTAAGGATATTGGTCAACCCGCCGTTCCATACAGGTTGGTAGGTGCCTATATACATTATATCTTCCGGCAGGGCTGCATTCCTTTCTGTGGTGAGTTTGCCTGATGCCAGCCTGATCTGCGGGTCACCCTCGTTGTTGAGTCCTGCAAAATCATAAGCAAAAATGGCAAAGGCCGGTTGGCCTGCAAGATAGATGCTGCTTGCTTTCTGCGTCCCTGTGGCGATGGCGGCAGGCTGGTTGAGCCTGGTGATCTTATTTTGATTGTAGGCAAGTACCAGTTGACTGATCCAGCGGAACTTACCTGATTCCATATTCACTGATCGCAGGGCAATCTCGATACCGGTATTGCGCATATTTCCGAAGTTGCCTGTTACGGTACTATAACCAGAGAGGGGATTCACTTCCATGCGGCCAATCAGGTTGTCTGTTTGTTTGCTGTAAAAATCAACGGAGCCGCTAAGCCTGTTACCAGCGAGAGTACCGAAGCCGATACCAATATTCAGTGTGCGTGAGCTTTCCCAGGTGAGCGCTGAATTGGCGGGCGTACTGATGGTAAGCCCGGTATTACCGGGCAGGGCATTGCCGGACTGAGCGGCCAGGATATCATAGGAGGCAGCGGTTCCGGGAATAGGGGAATTACCTGTAAGGCCATACGAAGTTCTTACAGAAAGCTGGTTGAAAATTCCTTGTTCCATAAATGGTTCTTCACCCAGCTCCCAGCGGACGCCAACGCTCCAAACCGGTTTGTTCTGTGAAGAGCGGTCTTTGCCGAACAGGTTGGATTGATCGATACGAATACTGCCGGTGACTGTGTAGCGCCGGTTGTATGTATAACCCAGGTTGCCGAAATAAGAAAGAAAACGGATCCTTGTTTCTGTTTCGCCGAAAGGCTGTGCTGCGGAGAGTAAACTCCTGGTGCCATTGTTGGGCATTACCGGTTTGGCCACACCGGTAGTAGACAGTGTTGCATAATCGATAGCAGGGTAGGTTTGCAACAGTTCGTTATATCCTCTTGTCAGGGACTGGCTGTTTTCTATGAGCTGCTCCTGGGCTTCCTGACCTGCGAGCAGCGAAAGCTGGTGCTGTTTGTTGTTCCATGACCGTTCATAGGCCAGTTGATTTCGAACTGTCCAGTTGTTTTGTGTAGCATTACTGAGCGCATACCTTCCTCCTTCCACGGGAAGATAGTATACGGGCTTTTGCCCGGGTGTGGCTGAAGGCACTGTAAACTGTACGGCTTCATTGCGGACGAGATAGCTGCGGCTATCGTCGAAGGAACGCGTTCTTTCTGATGTCCGGAAAAGTCCATATACGCCGGAGAAAGATAACCCTTCTATCAATCTCAGCGTTAGTCCACCGGTGACCCTTGCAATCATCTGATCGCTTTTGGTATAGCCGTAATCGTATTCCCTGAGTGGATTGTAATCAAGATTGATACCGCTTTTTTCTTCGAAGGCTTTTCTTGTTGAATCCGAAAGCTGCTTTACATAGGGAATGGAAAGCGGGTTGCCTGCTGCATCCCTGAACAACTGGTAAGGCAGGGCGCGATTATCCACTTCGATATTCCTGTGTGCGCTGGTATTTATTTTGGTAAGGTCTGTGATGAGGTACAGGTCCAGGTGTTTGTTCACGTTATAGTCCTGCCTGATATTGATCTTGTATGCGTTGTTCGTTTCACCGGGTCTGTTGCTTTGTGTGCCGGTGTAGGCGAGTGAGCCATAGATGCCGTAAGACTTTCCGCCTGCTCGTACAGAGAGGGTTTGATTGGTGAGCAGGGCAGGACGGTACCAGATCTCGCGGATCTGGCTGAGGTTATTGATGGATGCCAGACTGTCGAGACTGGCGGCTGCCTGTGCTTCTGAAATTAGCCCCCTGTGGCGGTTGTAGAGGATAACGTTATGTGGCGGCACGCCTGTAGACCCTAATCCCGTATATGCGCTGACGTTAGACCAGGGATAGAGATCGGGCCTGAAGATCTCTGTAGCGGCCTGCATGAACTGCCGGCTGCTGAGAACAGGATAGTAATCCAGGTCGGGCCGTCCCTGGAAATTCACGAACCCGTCGTATTCGATGGCCAGCTTTTCGTTCCTGCCACCTTTGCGTGTTGTGATCACAATCACACCGTTGGCGGCTCTTGCACCCCAGATCGATGCTGCAGAGGCATCTTTCAAAACAGTAATATCTTCAACGTCCTGCGGATTGAGGGAATTGATATTGTCCAGCGGCACACCATCTACCACTACCAGCGGCGACTTATTGCTGTTGATGGAAGTAAGGCCGCGGATCAGCACCGGCGTGGCTGAAGCAGAAGGAGCATTATTTACCGTGAGTCCGGGGACCAGGCCATCCAGCCGTTGCAGGATATTCATGGAAGTAGTTCTGTTGCGCAGCGTTTGCATATCGGGTTTGGCATAGGCCCCTGCGCTTCGTTTTACTGAAAATGTCTGATAGCCGCTATTCACAACAATTTCCTGTAGCTGGCTGGATGCTTCGCTCAATACAAAATCTGTATGTAAGGTGGAGCCTTTGCTGATGAATATTTTTTTCTCTTCTGCCCGGTAACCAATGCAGGAAATCTTTACTGTATAGAATCCTTCAGGCAGGCCCGTGAACCTGTATTCACCCTGCTCATTCGTTACCGAACCTTTTTGTAGTGGTTCGAGTATGATTGTAGCCCTGTTTACGGGAATCCCTGCTTCATTTTTCACAGTGCCATCGAGCGAGCCCGTGTCTCCTGATTTTTCGCTTGAAGGCGTAGCAGGACGGACTTTTAGAAAGATCGTTTTGTTGCTGATCTCATAAGAGAGTTGCTGGTTTCGCAGTATGAGGTTGAGAAATGCTGTCAGCGAGATATCGCGTACTGCACAGGTAACGGGCTGGGTATGCTTCAGCAGGTCCTTGCCTGCAAATACACTGTATCCTGTTTGTTCCCTGATAACCTGGAAAACGGTTACAAGTGGTACATCTTTACCCGTATAAGTGATCTGCGGCCCGGAAGTCTGGGCATTCAGACCCAGGTTGGTTACCAGTAGCAGTGCAGCAAGCCATACGGCTTTCCATTGCAATGCTACAGGTTTTGATTGAGCAATCATTAAAAGACAGTTTTGGTTGAAAAAATGAGCAATAGCTATTCCGATCACGGCCGGCGCCAACCGTGATACAGCAATGACCGGTCCTGGTGCATCGTTGATCCTATAGAGGAAGAGGTTCTTTAAGGAAATATTATCAGGCGTTTTCCATCCAGCCGGAAATTAACGCCGGACATTTTCAAGCCTTTCAGTACTTCGGAAAGGGGCAGTGATCTTTCTATTTCACCAATGAAATCCAGGTTGGGCACTCCATTCTCATACACTACTTCCAGGTCGTACCAGCGTGCCAGCTGTCGCATGATCTCCTGCAGATTTACATCCTGGAAATTGAATCGTCCTTCTTTCCAGGCGATGGCCTGTGCAAGGCCTTTCTGATCCAGTTTTTTTACAGACAATTGCTGAGCGAAAGCCTGCGCTTGTTGTCCGGGCTTCAATGTTACCTGTTGTCCGTTGCCGGTAACGCGAACGGCACCCTGCATGAGGGTAGTATTAACAACCTCATCCTCCGCATAAGCTTTCACGTTAAACTGTGTGCCCAGCACTTCCACAATGTTCTTATCGTTGATCTTTACCTTGAATGGCATCTTTGCATGCGGGGCAATATCGAAATAAACTTCTCCTGACATTTCCACTAATCTTTCCCTGCCCGAGAACGTTACAGGATAACTGATAGAGCTTGCGGCATTCAACCATACTGTAGTGCCGTCAGACAGTGTGAGCCGGTAAGTTCCGCCTCTGGGTGTACGCAATGTATTGAATGCCGGGGCGGCTTGTTTATTATTTGACGGAGCATAGATCACCTGTCCGTTACTGTTCTGAATCTGGCTGCCCTGTTGAATGGCCAGTTGACCATTGTTGCTACTGTCTAATGTAATGGCAGTTCCATCAGCCAATGTGAGTACGGCTTTCTGTCCACCGGGCGCGATATCTTTCACCGGTTGTGCAATCACTGTTTCCTTCGCTGGTGATCTGTCTTTCCCTGACCAAAGGTATATGGCTGCACCTGCTATCAAAACAATGGCTGCGGCATAACGGACCCAGGCTGTTCCCAATCCCCATATCCTGCGGGTACGTGCAAGGTCTGACCGGGATTCCGGCAGGGCCAGGTCCTTATCAACTGCCAGTACTTTTTCCAGGGAAAGCCTGAGGCGGTTGCTGTCAACAGGGCTTACAGGCTCTTCAGTCATTTCACGGAAAAGTTCCTGCATTGCTTCATCACTAACGTTATCGGTTATTCGAAGTAGCTGCAGCTTTTCCTCATCTGTGAGGGTGCCGTTGCAATATTTGGCTATAAGATCTTTGGCGGTTGCTTTCATGGCCATTTGATCGCTTTGTATATTAATAGAAGAGTGGTGTGCCGGAACGTACTATTGCATTGAAGAAAAAATCAATAAAAAATAGTGGAAGAAAAATATGGCCTTGTTCCTGCAGGAACTGACGGATATCCTGCAAAGCCGTAACCAATGAGTTTTTAACCGTGCTGACCGAAAGATTCAGGCGGGATGCGATCTCTGCGGGCTTTAATCCTTCTTCGCGGCTCATCAGGAAAATACGGCGCCTGGCGGGCGGCATTTCTGCTATGGCCTCAGCCACAAGGCGTTTTACTTCCCCTGCATGTGTAAGCTCAGCCGGGGTTTCCAGGTCGAGGCCGGACTGGTTCATGGAAAATGTCTGGCTTGTTCTTTCTTTCAGCAGGTTTTTCCGGATCAGTGCAATGGCTTCTCTCGATGCGATGGTAAAGATCCAGGCGCGGAAATTTTCGATCTGCGGGAGCTGGTCGCGCGAGAGCCATACTTTGATAAAAGTTTCCTGAACAGCTTCATCCACCTGGTCAGGGTTTTGATCGAAGCGTTTGAGGAAATGGAGGAGGCGGGGATAATAGTCATGGAATATCTGGCTGAAGGCGGTTTCATCACCTTCGGCAACCAGCATCAGTAATGCTCTCTCGTTTTCTGGTAAATGGGTTGTCAATCAGCTAAGTGATTTCACTGAACAAGAATTTGAAGATGCATTATTTAGCTGAAAGGGCCGGCCCTTCAAAAGCGATCCCTTCCCATCCATGTTTCATGAACTGCCTGATGTTCTGGTGGTCCGTTCCATCGGGCGTATTCAGCACAGACTGATAATGTTCCGCAAATAATAACAAGGTGTCTTCTTTGCTCAGGTTGTTCAGTTGAGCAAAGGAGAAAACTTTTGCACTGCCCTGGTTCTGCGTTGCTTCATTATAAGCTTCGCCGTTTTTGAAGGCAGCAGGCTGGTGTTTGTAGCGGGCTTCAATGAAGCCGATCACTTCTTTGAAAGGAATTGCATTGGCATTGAGGCTTTGGATCAAATCTGTCAGTTGTTCTTGCATCTGAATACCTTGAATTGAAATGAATTGATTATGTGAGGAACAAAAATAGAAAAATAAAAAAGATAATACTGTACAAATGGCAAGGCCCTCCCAAAGAATTGGGAAGGCCTTTTCAGTGCCGATTTGAAGCGATTTTATTCTATTTCTTCAGGAATTTTACCGTTTGTGTCTGACCATTCATGTTCATCGTAGCGATGTACACATTACCATTTATGATGGATGCAGGTATCCTCACCCTATTTGTTCCCTTTTCCAGTTTTACTTTTTCTGCGGCGATGATGCGTCCTGAAATATCGGTGATCCTTATCCAGGCGTCTTCTTTGATTCCGGAGTGGATGATCAGGTGAACAGATGAGTTCTCAGCTTTCAATTTCCTGAAGCGGATTATTCAATATGGGTAAAGGTCATGTGAGAACTTGAATTGTACAAGAAGGGTGTGTATACTAATTTGCCCAAACTGCCAGGAATTGCCGATGAGGCAAAAGTGGAAATTCATTATGGAGAGAAATTACAGCGCAGAACAATCAAACAATATGAGATCAAAGTGACTGGTCAGACTTCCGGTGAATGGATCTGGTTGGGCGATACAATCTCCGCAACCGGAAGCCCCCTTGTGGAATGAATTCTACAAACTGATCGATTCCTGATAAAGCAGTCTCCGCCCGGGCTGCTTTTTGATTTACACAAAATGATGTTTACAAATTCGGCAACAATAATTACCTAACTTTAAACAAAATAGACGTGAATGCAAAACTGGGAGCTTCCCTTCTCATCCCTGCTTCCGATCTCATCCGCCGGCAAATCGATCCTGAATGCATTACCCGTTGCAGTGTATACCTGTAATGTGGAAGGGCGGATCACTTTTTTCAATGAAGCCGCTGTGAATCTTTGGGGTTATACACCAGGCATAGCCGATGAAACATTAAGGTATTGCGCCTGCTGTAAAGTTTTCGTGGATGGTGCGTATGTCCACCCGCACCAGACACCAATGGCCATTGCACTCCAAAGCGGACAGTCGTTCAGGAATGTTCAGGCGATCGTGGAAAGGCCTGATGGAACTAAGTTCCATGCTACAGTAAATGTCAATCCGATCTTTGATGATAATGGACAATTGATGGGAGCGGTGAATGTTTTCCTGGATACATCCGATTTGAAGGAATCTGAACTGCAACTGCTCCGCGCAAAAGCTTCCGAGCTCACCGAGATGGAGGAAATGTACCATAAGATGATCGAAGAAGTGGAGGACTATGCCATCATCCTGCTGGATGCCAATGGCATCATCCGTAACTGGAATAAAGGAGCGGAAAAGATCAAAGGTTATCGCGACCATGAAATAATAGGAAAAAGTTTCCAGGAATTTTATCTCGAAGCTGACAGGAATGGGGGATTGCCATTGAGCCTGCTGGAGAATGCAAGAACAAATGGAAAAGCAATCCATGAAGGATGGCGTAAAAGAAAAGATGGAAGTGCGTTCTGGGGAAGTATCGTGCTCACTGCATTGCATGATGAAGCAGGCAAGACCATCGGTTTTTCAAAAGTCACCCGCGATCTTACAGAAAGGAAACTGACTGAAGACCGTGTGAAAGAATATCTTCAGCAACTGGAATTCCAGAATCGCGAGTTGGAGCAATTCGTGTACGCGGCATCGCACGATATGCGGGAGCCATTGCGGAAGATCCATTTGTACAATAGTTACATTGCGGAAAATAATGAAAATACACTCGATGATCAATCCAGGATATTCCTGGACCGTTCCATCAAGGCCGCCAGCAGGATGAACAAATTGATCGAAGACCTGCTGGCTTATTCCAGGGCAACTGCCAAAACCAACCAGGAATCAGTTGCAGACCTGCAGCAGATCATCGATGAGATCGAAACAGGTTACAAGGAAGATCCGAAAATGAACGGCCTTGTGATTCGCAGGAATGATCTTCCGAAAATTGCCGGCGTTTCCTTTCAGTTAAAACAACTTTTTTACAACCTGATCGACAATGCCATCAAGTACAAACATCCTGACAGGGAAGTGGAGATCGATATAAATTACCGGTTAGTAAAAGGAACAGCACTGAGTCAATTGCCTGATGTTTCCAAAGATTACCTGGAACTAACGGTGAAGGACAATGGAGTTGGTTTCGATCCGGAATATTCTCAGAAGATCTTCGAGATCTTCCAGCGATTGATTCCTGCTGCTTCGATAAGGGGATCTGGGATCGGGCTGGCTATCTGCAAAAGGATCATGCAGAACCATAATGGGGCCATAGAAGCCGATGGTATACCGGGAGAGGGGGCCAGTTTCAGAATATACTTTCCCCTGGTGGATCAGGCCCTGCATAACCGCAATAGCTTCCGCGCCAGTTCATAACATTCCTGGAGGTGGAAGGGCTTGATCAGGTAATCGGTAGCGCCGTTATTCAAACATTCCTCGATGTGCAATGGCGCATTGGAAGTACTGAGGATTATTTTGGGTGTACTGGAATAGCGTGCATCTTCATTCAGCGAAAGCAGCAACTGTGCGCCATTCTTCTGAGGCATATTGTAATCGAAAATGATCAGGGAAGGCATTGGTATTGTATCACTCCCCATCAAATATTCTAAAGCGGTAATCCCATTGTTGAACAGGTGTAATTGTACCTCCGGTTCGATGGAATGAATAGCTGTCTGCAGCAGCTCAAGATCCTCTGCATCATCATCTGCCATAACAATATGTATCGGGCTGTCTGTCTTCGTCATACAAAACAAAATTGGAAAGCGGATAAAACAAATTTAATATTTTTTCCATCGTCATCCCAATGCTTGTTAACTTCAGGATGCATTTTTAATCAATAAGGAATAATATGCAAACAGTTTCGCAATTGCAGAAAGGAGAAGCGCTGAAGAAACTGCATCAGCGTTCAGGCATATTCGTTATCCCTAATGCCTGGGATGCAGGTTCGGCCAGAATATTGACAGGCATTGGTTTTGAAGCTATCGCCACCACCAGTGCAGGACTGGCATTTGCCAGGGGAAAACCGGATGGGGAAGGAGCTCTAACCAAAGGCGAAACCTTCGAGAATGTAGCGGAGATCATTGCTGCTACGCATCTGCCCGTTTCTGCAGACCTGGAAAATGGATATGGCGATGAGCCGGAGGATTGTGCAAAGACCATCCTGGAAGGAGCTGTGCTTGGGCTTGCCGGTGGTTCCATCGAAGATGCCACAGGCCGGCCCGGTGATCCGATCTACCCCTTTGAACTGGCGGTGGAGCGCGTACGCGCTGCCGTGAATGCAGCCCGTGATCTTCCCTTTGAATTCACTCTGACCGCGAGGGCTGAAAACCTGATCTATGGCAGGCCAGATCTGAAAGATACGGTGAAACGTCTCGTTGCTTATGCTGAAGCAGGTGCGGATGTGCTTTTTGCTCCGGGGCTTTCTACCCGCGAAGAAATTGAAACAGTAGTGAAAGCAGTAGCTCCCAAACCTGTGAATATTGTAATCGGACTGGGCATCACCCGATTCACGCTGGAAGAGCTGGCATCCTTCGGTGTAAAAAGAGTGAGTCTGGGTTCATCTCTTGTAAGGGCCGCCTATAGCGGTTTCTACAAGGCAGCAGAGGAAATAAAACAAAACGGGACTTTCTCTTATAATGCTGGAACGCTGAGTTATGGCGATATCAATGAAATGCTCAGGTAAGTTGCTATTTCCGTTTATAACCGGAGATATAGTTTGAAGGCGTCATACCAGTTACTTTCTTGAATACCCTGTTGAATGTAATGGTATTGTTGAAGCCGATGGAATAGGCGATAGAAGAGATGGAATCGAAATCGCCGTTGATGATCCTTTTACAGGCTTCATTGATGCGGATCTCGTTCAGGAAACTCATATAGGTTTTCCTTGTATGTTTCTTGAAGTACTTGCAAAAAGCATGCGGAGTGATATGGGCTACTTCAGAAACTTTCTTCAGGGATATGTTTTCCGCATAATGCTCTACGGTATACTGATAGATATCGTTCATGCGCAGGCCCTCACTATCTGTAAATGAATATTTGGAGAATCCATTCGACAGGGATTTCCAGTCTTTCACTTCATTGGCAAAAAATTGCAGGAGCCTGAAAAATTCGAACAATCTTTCTGCCCTGTCCGTAGTATTGATCCTCTTGATCATGAGCGAAGCCATGCCGCAATATTGTTCCGGTAACTGATAGCCATTACCGGCATTGAGCAGGAATTTCCTGATCCCATCCAACTCCTGCAGGTTCAGGATGCCTTTGAGGAGCGAGTCCTGGTCGAAATAAACATGTATGGCATGTATATTATTTTCCTGCTGGTTTTCGAAATAATGTGCGTCGGCCTTGAAGATATGAGGTTGATTGGCGCCAAGCAGATAAACTTCACCTGGTTTGAATGGCTGTGTGTAATTTCCGGCAATGAAAGTGCCTTCGCCCTTGATGATCAGCGTGATCTGGGCTTCGGCGTGGCGGTGATAATAATTGTAAAAGTAGGGAAGTATGTCTTCCTGTACCGCCAGAGAGCCTTTTTGGACAATCGGAACTGTAAATTGGAGGACTTTCATTAAACCAATATTACCAATTTTTGCAGAAATCTGCCAAATGCCGGACAATTTCTGTTTATAATTCGCTAATCAGGGTAAGCTTCAGGCACAAAAAGTGGTGAAAGTTGTTGGGAAAGTGGGACAATAATTGATGGTTGCAAATGATTTGCCGTAAAATCGTTGCGGGAAAGCCTGTTTTAGCCCGGATTATCGTCTTAACAAGAGTTATCAGAACATTCATGAATACAGACCTTCTTGTAATACCCCTCTTCCTGTTTCAATTACTCATCACCGTTGTAATAGAATCCCTGTTGCTGTATAGGTTCAGGTACCATTCCATGCTGGCCTGTCTGGTATTTGCTTCGCTGGCCAATACCATTTCAGTTGTTACAGGTGGATTGTTGTTGATGCAGTTTGCTGAACCGCTGTTGGCATCTTCTTCCTTTCCCTGGAACCTGGTGCTGATCTTTTGCGCGCAGGCGCTGCTGGTAGAGTTCATTGTATTGAAGCTTTGCCGGAAAGATTTCCCGGCATCCAGGCTGGTGCTTCCCGTATTGCTGATGAATTTCCTTTCTTCTATTCCACTTTATTTTTTGCTTTCATAATCGCTGTAGTATTTTTATTGCCGGGAAAGATATTATTGTAGTTTTGCGCATACCTTTTCAAACCTTATCCTTCCGTTACACAGGTAATACCGGCAACGCTCCCTTTCGAAACCATTACATTAAACCCGCCCGCTCAAACCGGGCCTGTACTTTATGAAAGTAGTTGTACTGTATTCTATCCTTTTATTATTTCCAACCTGTATTCTTGCGCATGATTCCCTGCAGTACACTGTCCGGCAGTATACTGATGAGAATGGTCTGCCGCAAAACAGCGTCAAGGCAATGGGCTTCGACAGAAGCGGTTTTCTCTGGATGAACACGGAGAATGGCGTTGTACGATTTGATGGACAATTCTTCCGCTCCTTCAATAAGAATCAGCTACCGCTTGTAAGCAGTCGCATGTCCTGGCTGCATCCTGATCTCCGGACAGGGGCATTGATCAGCGTTACTGAAAGGAACCAGCTGATCCGGATGCAGGATGGACAGGCTACATTGTTATCGGACCATCCATTATTCTCTGAAGTTGATCTTGAGCCTGATACAAAAGATGAAAACTTCAAAACATACAGTGCACTGGGCCTTCCCAATGTGTACGCCAGCCTGATCCATGTTGAAAGATATAAGATGAGCCCAACGGCTGACAGGTACTATTTGCTCACTAATGATTCCGTCTATGCCTGGGACAAGGGAAAAATGGAGTTTTCCTTACAGTACAAGTCTGGAAATTTCTGGCAGTTTTTCCTGATGGGAAGCAGGTTATACCAGATCCAGGGTACACAGATCACATTAATAGAAGCCGGGCGTGATATTGCAACGGGAGAATTGCAGGGAGATATTCGTCTTCATCCCGGGTTCCTTAACGGGAAGGAGAAACCGAAGGTTTACTGGAGTACCTGTGCCGATCAGGTATTTGTTGTAATGGATAAAACTCTGTACATGGTGAAGCCGGGAGCAAAGAAAGGGCTTACCACTGAACTGCTGATGCGGGAATTCGATTATGAAGCCAACAGGATCACAACTATCTGCTATGATACCCGTTTCAAGCGGCTCTTCATGGGAAGCCAAACCCGTGGGCTGTTCCTGTTTACGAGGAAGCCTTTCTTTACGATACGCTCTGGTCAGTCCGACGCAGATGAAGTGTATTATGCACAGGCTGAATTGGGGAATAATAGAATAATCACGCCCCAGGGGTACCTGTTCAACCTGCAGGATATTCATGAAGTGTTGCCTGAACTCAATAAAAGAATGAAGGAAGACAGGTCCAGTATGGTGCTGGACCATGATAAGAATATCTGGGTGAAGCACCGGATGAAGTTGTATTGCTTCGATCCGGAAGGCAGGAAGCTGTTGAGGGAGTTCAGTTTTCCTCATAATATCACCATGTTGTATGAAGACCAGGACAGTAACCTGATCGTTGGCGCCAAAAGGCATCCTGCCTGGCGATTCAGTCTGAATGATCCCCGCTCAAAACCTGCCATCGTATATCCTGCGATTAAGGATCTCTGTTATATTCAGGAAGAAGGGGCAAAAAGGATGTGGATGGGCTGCGGAAATGGTTTGTACTGCATCGATAAGGCAACCGGAAAGATCGATTCCATTAAAGAATTATCGGGCAAGTATATACGAAGTTTGTATGTGCGGCAGGAAGGCGAGCTCTGGGTCAGCACTCATGAAGATGGATTTTACCTCTACGATGGAAAAAAGCTGGTTGCCATGCCGATGGACAAAGGGGGATACCTCGCATCAGCGCATTGTGTGATCGAAGATGAAAATGGTTTTTTCTGGATCACCACCAATAAGGGATTGTTCCAGACTGCCAGGCAGGACCTGCTGGATTATGCCGCAGGTAAACTGCACAGTCCGTACTACCTGTATTACGATAAATACACCGGTTTCAATACGAATGAATTCAACGGCGGATGCCAGCCCTGTGGCCTGAAACTCAAGGGTGGTTATTTCTCGCTGCCTTCTCTAAATGGGCTGGTGGTGGGTAATCCATCGAAGCTTGTGCCGGAAGTGCCTTCACTCAATCTCTTTATAGACAGGATCGAGATTGATGGCAACTCCATTCCGCTGGCCGATACCATTTCGCTGGACAAACATTTCGATTTCTTCCGGCTCTTCGTTACTACCCCTTATTTTGGTAATCCTTATAACAGGCATCTCGATTTTTCACTGGTGAAAGATGGGAATGCCGGCACCTGGTTGCCGGTTGATGGTGATGGAAGTATCAAGCTTTCTTCGCTGGCTTCGGGTTCTTATGAGATCAGGATCCGGAAGGCGAATGGGTTTGGCGCCAATAACCACCTGGTGAAAAGCGTGTTGCTGGTAGTGCCGCTGGCTTTTTATGAAACTGCCTGGTTCCGTTTGCTGATAGCATTGCTTGTGATCATCGGGTTCTTTTTGTACATGCGGATCAAACTGCGGTATATCCGCAGGAAGAATGCGCAACTGGAGGAGAAGATCGATGAACGAACAAAGGCGTTGCAGGCAACACTGAAGGAATTGCAGCAATCGGAAGAAAGTATGCGCAGGCAAACGCGGATGCAGGAACGGCTGATTGCTGCTATCACGCATGATATTAAAACGCCGCTCAAATATCTTACCGGCGCAGCCAGAAGATTGTTCGAAAGCACCGAAGGGGAGAAGGCGATGGATGATAAGAAACGAAGCGCCCACCTGATCTACGAATCGGGATACAGGATGTACCACCTGACAGATAACCTGCTTCAATATATCAAGCTGAACTCTTCACAGGGCAGCATCGTAATGGATAAGCTTTGTTTGAATGAACTGGTGGAAAACAAGCTGCAGATCTTCAATGAGATCGCTGCGGAGCAATCCACCAGGATCGAGAACAATATTCCCAGGGAAACTTATGTGCTGAGCAATCATCACCTGCTGGGGATCATAGTGCATAACCTGATCGACAATGCAGTGAAGGCTACTTTCGAAGGTGTTGTGAAAATATCGGCAACTACAGATGAAGATACTGTTAGTATCCTTGTGGAGGACAGTGGCTTTGGTATGAACAAGCAAACGCAGGAATGGTGTAATGATGAAGCGGGTACTGCGGTAGCCACCAATGGCGTTAGCAGCAAATCGGGTTTGGGACTTATCATTGTCAAAGACCTTGTGGCGCAGATGCAGGGGCGTGTGAGGGTCAGAGACGGGAAAGAAGGAGGAACAGTTGTGGAGCTGATCTTTACAAAATGATAGCAGCGGATCAGGATGCCTGTCCGCCGTACAATCTTACTTTTTCTGCCAGGTCTATTACATTGGCAACATCCAGTTTATCGAAGATCCTCGCTTTGTATGTGCTCACTGTAGAAATCTGCAGGCTGAGCATGCTGCCGATATCGGCAACACTTGAACCTTTAATGAGTAATTGCATCACTTCCATTTCCCGGTTGGAAAGGGCTTGCAGGGGATTCTTTGCAATGTCTGATTTTGTATTGAGGCCGTTGAGCAGGTGCTGCCTCACGGTGGAGCTGATGTATTTCTCGTTGTTTAGAATGGTACGGATAGCCGTTTTGAGGTCTTCTTCAGGTGAATGTTTCACCAGGTATCCGTCTACTCCTGCCTGCAGGTAACGAAGTGCGAAGAGTTGTTCATCATAGCCGGAGAAAATAAGGATCCGGATCTGGGGCTGGTGAAGTCGTACTACATCAATCATCTGGAGATTGTTTCCGCCGGGGATATTGATGTCGAGGATAAGCAGGTCGAACCTTTGTTGGTTCAGTAATTTGAGGACCAGGCTGAAGTTTTCTGCTTCGGATACGTGAACACCAGGCATAAGGTCTTTGATGATCAGGGTAGTTCCGTAGCGTACGATCGCGTGATCATCCGCAATCAAGATGTTCGGCATAGTGTGTGTTTCAATGGTTTTCAGTACAGAGCGTTGCCAAACCAGGTTACCCGTTATAACCAAGTTGCTAAAAACGATGCCAAGATACAATATTATTTCTACACGTATCTCTGCTACAATATCGAAGTTTTACTACACGAAATTTGAACACTTACTACATCTGCTTATGAAATGTTAAAATATATTTGTGTGGTCAATCGGATATACCGGTTCTCAACACACGTAGATCAGTCATAGTTACAGTAGAGGATTGATCATAGGTTACTTACTCTGATAGCAGCTCCACTTAGTTCAACGGCAATCCTGCCGGAATTTTCATTATTTCATTTTCTCTATACCAATCGCCAATCCTTTGTAAAGCCTGCTGCGCATGTATTGCGGCAGTATAGTATTTTCCAATATCATTTCGAAAACACGTGCTTGCCTGGTGCATTTCTATGCTACCGGTTTTTATTCGCAGGTCAGAAGAACTGTATAACTAATGACTGATGGTTCCGGTTTCCCGGAGCCATTTTTGTTATAGCATAAGTACTGGAACTATATAGAGCTATTACTGTGAAATAGAAGTAATACTACAATATCTTCGTAGATATCTTACCTGATTCTTTTCCTTCATTAAGTAATTTTGCAGCCGTCAGGATTGGAATGTATCATCATGTGATGTAACCGTCCGGATCTAAAATAATATAAATGATAAGAAGAATTTTACCTCTCGCGGCCTTCGCGATGCTTTTCGCTTCTGTAGCATCAGGCCAGGAAATCTCCAAAAAGAAAGGAAAGCTTATCGGATTCAGCGTAAACGCTACCGACTTCAAAACTCCTAACGACATCAAAGCCACTTCTTTCAAAGACACCTGGAAAAAAGGTGACTGGCACAATTTCAAGAATCATGATTTTGGATTCTCGCTTATGTACTGGCAGGGAATCACCAACAAGATCGACTTCTCAGGCCGTTACAATGGATTATTCACCAACTACTCCAAAAACGGTTCTTCCAATGAGTATTCCAACGAGTTTGAGGGTTCACTGCATGCACGCCTGTTGAACGATAACTATACCGTGAACCCCTTCCTCACAGCTGGTGTTGGTGTTGGCAATTACGGCAGCAGATGGTCTCCTTACGCTCCACTCGGTATCGGCGCACAGGTGAATCTCGCTGGCCTTACCTATCTCTTTGTACAGGCCAATTACCGCCTGGCATTCAACCAGAAAAAACATGACGATAACCTTTTCTGGTCTATCGGCTTCACAGAAAATATCTCCAAGCCCAAAAAATCCGCGCCTGTTAAAACAGTACCCATTCCCGTTATCGAAGCGCCGAAAGACACAGATGGCGATGGCGTGGTAGACAGCCTGGACGCATGCCCTGATATCAAAGGCCTGGCCCAGTTCCAGGGTTGCCCTGATACTGATGGCGATGGTGTTCCTGATAAAGACGACAAATGCCCTGATGTAAAAGGACTGGTGCGCTACAACGGTTGCCCAATCCCTGATACCGATAAGGATGGTGTGAACGACGAAGAAGACAAATGTCCCAATGTAGCCGGCGTTGCCCGTTACAATGGTTGTCCAATCCCCGATACCGACAAGGATGGCGTGAACGACGAAGAAGATAAATGCCCCAACCTGCCTGGCCCCAAAGAGAACAATGGTTGCCCCGTAGTGAAAGAGGAAGTAGTGAAAAAAGTGAATGTAGCAGCCGGAAAGATCTTCTTCTCCACCGGTACTTCCAAACTGATGGCAAAATCAAATGCCTCTCTGGACCTGGTAGCTGCTGAAATGAAGAAAGATGCCGACCTCAAACTGAGCATTGAAGGTCATACCGACAATACCGGTACTGATAAAGTAAACCAGCCGCTGAGCGAAAAACGTGCACAGGCAGTACTGGCTTATCTGAAATCAAAAGGTGTTGACGAAAGCAGGATGACTGCAGCCGGTTTTGGTTCTTCCAACCCCATCGCAGACAACAAAACTGCCAAAGGCAGAACACTCAACAGACGCGTAGAGCTCAAACTGAGCTATTAAGATAGTTCTTGGATCATGGTTCAAAATCGGATGCTATTCCAGAGGTACAAGGAATAAGCATCCAAGGGTTTCTTGTAAAGGTTCCATTCTTATCCTGGCCCCGTTTTCACGGGGCTCAGGAAAGAGTGGTTTTTTATTTATTGACATTCCTCAAATTGTCTTTTTCGGTTATCCGGCCTGTTCATGCGGAAAACAACCCCGTTGATGGAATGTATTGGCGTATTCGTGTACTATCTCGCAAAATGAAACAGAATCAATGTTACTTTGATATAAACCGTGCCGTTATGGCATTTGGTTTTTCTCATGTACAGTTTGAAACTGATTTTCCGCGAGAAGTCTATCTGGTTTCGAATCGCAGGAAATTAGTGTGACAACCCCGTTTAAGTCACTAAGGAAATGTATCTACATTTCCTTTTTTCTTGCCTTTACGGCTTTCTTCACTTTCACAATTGCCGGAATCCTTTCTGTATTTTCTGCCAGTTTCTCTACCAGCTCCTGTAGTAACTTCAATTGTTCTGATTGTTCCTTCAATGATATTACAATTTGTTTCATGTTTACAGCAATGGATGGATCGATACGGCAGGGAAGGGCCTTCCCGGTTTTGGCGGGAATTTGTTTTTCTGCGATGGGAACATAATCGTACCTGATCTTTTTGAAATAACGGAGAATGATATCCGTAGAATTCCTTTTCGGTTCTGCCTTACCGGCAATCCAGTTGTACACTTTCGAGAAACTGATCTTCTGGGAAGCGGCAAAACTGCGCACATCTGTTTGCTGCTGGTTCATTGCTTTCACCAGCTCTTTTACGATCTGGGGGATCTTTCTGGGAGGATTGGCCGGTAGCCTGATGGGACGATGCTTTTTTTCTGACATGAAAAAATTGTTTTTTGTTTGAAAATGGAATAACAGAACTGCGGAATGCAGGCACAGCGGCCATTGCAAAGCAGATCATGGCATTGCCAGTTTCATATCAGAAAAAAGGTAAAAATAAAAAGCGGGAGCTCGCTTTTTGATGCGTCCTGGTTGGTTTGATGCCGAAGATAATGAATTTAGCTTTCCTTCCTTTCCGATTTTTTAGTAATTTTTTACCTGCTCCGGTAATGGATATTGCCAATTGGCCGGACAAGTATGGCAATATGATTGACAATTGGTATGTTTTGCAACAATACATTCACACAAATGTCCCTGATATGAAAAAGTCCCGCAGATCGTTCTTGAGAAATACTGCACTTGCCGGCGCAGGCGTGCTGGCAGCCCATTCCGGAATCAGCGCACTTCATTATCGCCGGATCCTGGGAGCCAATGACCGCGTACGCGTAGGCGTGGTAGGTTATTCAGACCGCCATCGTCAATCCCATATGCCTTGTTTCATGAACCATTATAAGGAATTGAATTTCGAAATAGTGGCTGTATCCGATATATGGAATAAAAGACGTGATGAGGGCGCATCGGCCTGGAAGGAAAAGATGATGCGTGATGTGATCGCCTGCCGCAACAATGAAGAAATGTATGGAAAGAAAATAGTGGACGCTGTGTTCATCAGTACGGCTGATTTCCAACATGCGCTGCATACCATCGAAGCAGTGAAGGCAGGTTGCGATGCGTACGTGGAAAAACCTTTTGCCGAAACGATGGAAGACAACCGTGCTGCGCTCAAAGCCGTGAAGGAAACCGGAAAGATCGTGCAGATCGGTTCACAACGCAGAAGCGGCACCAATTATCATGCAGCCAATGAATTCATCCGCAGCGGCAGGTTTGGTCCGATTACCATGGTAGAGCTCACCTGGAATGTGAACCAGCCCGGACGCTGGAGAAGACCTGGATTGCTGGACCAGATCAAAGAATCGGATACGGACTGGAAGCGATACCTGCTCAACAGGCCCTATGAGCCATTCGATCCGCGCTTATATCTTGAGTATCGCTTGTTCTGGCCTTATTCATCCGGGCTGCCCGGTCAATGGATGAGCCACCAGATCGATACGGTACACTGGTTCACCAACCTCCCGCATCCGCGCAGCGTGGTGGCCAATGGCGGCATCTACATGTGGAAGGATGGAAGGAAGAACTGGGATACGCTGATGGCCGCTTTCGATTACGGTCCGTTGGATGATCTGAGCAAAGGTTTCCAGGTAACCTTCGGTTCGCGTATGCATAACGGTGATGAACGTCCTGCTGAGATCTATTACTCCAATGGCGGTGAACTCAATCTCAATACCAATAAAGTTTCTCCCGCCGGTGGCCTTACCGCCAATCATGCAAAGGCCATGAAAATGGAGGCAAACCTGTTACCGGAACAAAGCCTTGGCGCTTCCGTTGCTGTATCTGCTTCAGCCAATACCGGTGGCGATATACTAACGAGTAACCATGTGCGCAACTGGATGGAATGCGTGCGCAGCCGAAAGCAGCCCAATGCGCCGGTGGAAGCAGGATACAGTCATTCCATCGCAACCATCATGACCACAGCTGCAGCGCGTACCGGCGAGAAAGCCACTTTCGATGCCAAAACGCAGGAAGTGATGGCCGGCGGTAAAATTTTCAAATACTGATCCTCAAAGCCTGTAACATGAGAAACCTTAACAAACCGGTCAGCGGCATCCTGTTTGCACTGGGCATTGCAGCCAGCGCATCTGCACAGGACGCCGTGAAATTTGAAAAGAAGAAAAATGAAAAAAAGATCGATGTGCTGATCGGTGGCAAGTTCTTCACGTCTTTTCTATATCCGGATTCTTTGGAAAAGCCGGTATTGTTCCCTGTGCATACATCGGCAGGAACAATGGTCACGCGCGGCTTTCCCATGATCCCGCAGCCGGGTGATCCCACGGACCATCCGCATCATATCGGTATCTGGTTCAATTACGAAAGCGTGAATGGTCTTGATTTCTGGAACAACTCTTACGCCATTCCTCCGGCACGTAAACCGAAATATGGCTGGATCAAAACACTTCCTGAACCCGTTGTCAAAGGCAACCAGCTAAGCTACCGCGCCAACTGGACCAACCAGGCAAAGGATGTTTTGCTGGAAGAATCCACAACACTTCAATTCAGTGGCAGGGATGGGATCCGTATCATTGAACGCATCACCGAGCTCAAGGCAAGAACTGATGTTGTTTTCAAAGATGTAAAGGATGGAATGCTCGGTTTTCGCGTGGCGCATGCATTGCAGATCCCGGAACTGAAAGACAAGGAATATAAAGATGAACATGGCGTGGTAACGCTGGTGAAAGGGCAGGTGGACAGTATCGCCAATGGCAATTACCTCACCAGTGAAGGAAAGCAGGGCAATGATGCCTGGGGCACAAGGGGCGGCTGGTGCAAACTCTATGGAAAAATGGGAAATGATTCAGTAAGCGTAACCATAATCGATCATCCTAAGAATGTGAACTATCCCACCTGGTGGCATGCGCGAGGTTACGGTCTTTTTGCCGCCAATCCGCTGGGCGAAGCAGTATTCACTAATGGGAAGGGGGCCACCAATCTGACATTGAAGGCGGGTGACAGAGTAACCTTCCGTTATCTCATCGTAGTCCAGAATGGAAACAAAACACTCAGTCCGGAAGAGCTGAATTTGTTTGCCACTTCATTCAGAATGTAAAACACCATAGCATTTGATATTTGATAAGCGTAACATGGACCAAGGTCCGTGTTACGCTTTTTTGTTATGAATTTTTCGTAAAAAATCACATATTTGGGCGATAGGTAGTGGTGCAGGATCGCTCTACCTTTGCGAAGCTCAGGTAGCATGTCTGTTAAGCATCCTGGTTTCAATTTACACATCCTTAATTCCGGGAAAACAAAACAACGGTATCCTTTTATCAATCATCCCATATTCAATCAACAAGTCTAATGAAAAAGAGTGTTTTGTTTTTTAGCGCCGTTTCAATTGGCCTGGCCATTGTAGTTTCCTGTAATAATCAGCAAGTGCAGGAGCCGCTTGCAGATGCATCACTGAGTGCAGACAGCCTGGTGAAGCGTGGCGAGTATCTTGTAACGGTGATCGGCTGCGGCGATTGCCATTCTCCTAAAGTAATGGGACCGCAGGGCCCGATGCCGGCGCCTGGACTGGAATTGTCCGGCCATCCTGCCAGTCAACCCGTTCCGAAAGTGGATACCAGCGAGCTGAAGTCATGGGCATTGTTCAACCACAGTAACACAGCCGTGGCGGGTCCCTGGGGCGTTTCTTTCGCAGCCAATATTACTGGTGATTCCACCGGTATCGGTGGCTGGACAGAAGCGCAGTTCTTCCGCGCCATGCGTGAAGGAAAATACAAAGGCCTTGAGAACAGCAGACCCCTGCTGCCGCCCATGCCCTGGATGAATTATACAAGAATGAAAGACATCGATCTTAAATCGATCTACGCATACCTGAAAACAACCGGTGTGAAGAATGTAGTGCCAGCCGCTATTCCACCCACAGCGCTGGGAAAGTAATTATTACCTGTCCAGACTGTAGTCCCTTATACAATTGTGTAAGGGATTTTTTTTTCTCCAAATACCAGCGCGGTTGGTCTGATCGTTTTGAGCAAGGATTTTGTAACTTGAAACAAGTAATCGATACCTATGAGGCTTTCACCGAAGGACACACTGACCGAACAGGAGATCAAGACGGGATTGAGGTATGTGATAGGGGATGGATTGGCAACGGAAGCGATGAATACGCTTACCGGCGGCGCCTTCATGGTTGCATTTGCGCTCTTGCTTGGTGCCAATAACTTCGAGATCGGATTACTGGCTGCGCTTCCCACTTTAGTGAATGTATTCCAGTTGATCTCCATCTGGCTGGTAAGGCGGTACAATAACCGGAGAGCCATCAGTGTGATCTGTTCCCTGCTTGCCAGAACACCGCTGATACTGATCGGGTGCCTGCCGTTGATGGGCGGAGTTACTACCGTTGAGCCTGTTATCTTTTTCCTTTTTTTTTATTTTCTCTTCGGAAGCATTGCAGGTCCGAGCTGGAATGCATGGATGAAGGACCTGGTGCCTGAATCCCTGCTGGGTTCTTACTTTGCAAGAAGGGCCAGGAATATGCAATTGCTGAATGTGCTGCTGAGCCTTACCCTGGCCCTGTCTATCGATTATGTAAAAGATTATTTCCCGCAATATGAACTCCCCACTTATTCTGTGATGTTCATCGGTGCAGGTCTTGCAGGCGTCATTGGCGCCATTGTTTTGTCCAAAGCGCCTGAGCCGAGATCAACACTCACCAACGAGAATATTTTCAAACTGCTGGCCAAACCGTTGAAGGACGCGAATTTCAGGAAGCTACTGATGTTCAACTCTGCCTGGATCTTTGCTTTCAACCTGGCAACCCCGTTCTTCAATGTGTTTATGATGAAGACGCTGGGTATGTCGTTATCCTATATCATCGGGCTGACCATCCTGAGCCAGCTTGCCAGTATCCTGACAGTAAGGATGTGGGGCGTGTTCTCAGACCGCTACAGTAACAAGACCATACTTGCCATCTGTGCGCCTCTGTATATCCTGGTGTTGATCGGCTGGTGTTTTGTGGGGATCTATTCCAGCTTTTATGTGAATTTTGCTTTGCTGGTACTGCTTTTCATCGCAAGTGGAATTGCTACTGCGGGGATTAATTTGTCGCTTACCAATATCGGGCTGAAACTGGCAACCCGCAATGAGTCTATCGTTTACCTGTCAGCGAAGAATATCGTTACATCCGTTTTCTCATCCCTGGCTCCGCTGGTGGGCGGATTGCTGGCAGATTATTTCACCAGCAGGAAGATCGTGATCAATATCGAATACACAGGCCCGAAGGTCAATAAGGTATTACATCTGATCAGCCTGCATGAATGGAATTTCCTCTTCCTGATAGGGGCGGTGCTTGCCTTTATTTCACTGGAGTTCCTGGTGCGGGTGAAGGAAACCGGGGAGGTGGACAGGGATGAAGTGATGCGTGTGATGCGCAGCAGTATCCGAAACAACCTCAAGGATTATTTTCTGATCGGTCAGCTGATCGGCTGGCAGGAACAGTTATGGGGCATCTTCAGAAGAACATTGCATCCTGAGAGATACCCGCAAAAAAAGAAAAATAGAAAAGTAAGCATGCCGGCTGAAAAGAATGATCCTCCTGAACATTCCTGAGGCAGGTTTACAGGGCCCGGAGTATAGCTGGCAGGATCGGAAAATACCAGTGTTTGTTAAGCTACCTGGTTCCCTTATTGTGGTTTCGGTTTGTTCAGAGATTGATCATTTGCAGGCAGACCTTCATACAACGACGACATTCTTCCGCACAAATCCTGCAATGCTCCATGCCATGCCGGGCATGTTCATCGCAGATATCCGCGCAGCGCTCACAAACAGCGGCGCAAAGCTGGCAGAGCTGTTCGGAGAAAGCGCCTTCAAGGCTCATTATCTCAGCAGCGGCTTCGCAGATTGCGGCGCATTCGAGATTGGACCGGATGCAATTGGTGAGCATCTGAACATCCTGTTCCTTCAGGCATTCCACAGTGCATTGACGGCAGGCGCTGGCGCAGGCCAGGCAGGCTTCAATGCAATCCCTGTATTGTTGATCGATCATATGAAGTTTTACAGGGAACCATAAAAAAATTATACCAGCTCGTATTAAAAAGATAGAACAGCTTACGGAGAAGCGGTCCCGGATGAAGATATTCTTGATAGATATGGATAAAGATTTCCCCGTAAAGACCATTCAGGAGATATTGAATGAGGCCATAGCTCTGGTAAAGGATTAGGTTTGCCAGTTATCTGCAAACTGGGCTCTCCATTCCGGATTATCCAAATAATACCTTCATTGTGACGGTCACAGAGTCAATCCCAGGAATTTGAATGGCGCTGAATCCCGGAACTGTGCAGCTGCATTTCCCGCATACATTTCTCCGTTAGACAGCGGAAGTTTTTTCACTTTTCCATTTGCAGAAAAATCTACGTCTTTGAAGTTCACCCAAAAGGTATTGGGGGTAAGTACAGTTTCAAAGTAATACACCAGGTTCTTGTGATCGGAAACGGATCTCCAACGTGTTGATGAGATATTTGGCTGGTCCGGCGTTGTTATGCCATAAGGTGTGGAAGCATTTCGGATCACGCTGAATACACTGGCAACGGCTACACGCGTATTATCTGTTTTGGGAATGGCTTCGGTGTAAAAGGAAGCGCGTACAAACCTGTCCGAGGCGCGGTTGGTGCCGGGAAGCATAACGGTGCCGCCTATCTCTTTCCAGTACTCATTCAGTGCAAGCTGCTTGTCGTAGGTGGGAGAATTGGTCATTACCAGGTAATCCTTGCTATGGTGAATGATCAGTTTTCCCTTGATGTATTCAAGAACCGCATTGTCGCCCGATGGATCGGAGATCGATAGATGCAGGTTAGCCATACGGTCTTCTCCCGGTACTTTATCAGATACCACGATGAATTTCTCCTGTTCCAGTTCTTTTACTGCTTCGGCCACAGTGGAGAATTTATCCAGAACATACTGCACCCAGGCCGCAATGCTGAGTGCGGGTTTGCCGGATGTATAAGTTGGGTATTCCGATTCTGCCAACCAGAGGAGATTAGCCACCAGGCCTTTTTCGTTCATGCCATCGGTGCTGCAGAATTCGTAGGCGGAGCAGACAACGCTGCCATATTGGGATGTCCATTTCAGTGAGTTGGGACCTGCTTCTCCTGATCTTTGCATGCCTTTGGGGAAGATCCACAAACTGGGCATGATATCCTCTTTCCAGTCCATTGATCTGGCTGTAAGGATAAGGTTGTTCAGACCCTTGTACATCACACGGGTACAGGCATCCGACTGGTTTGCGAAGCTGCAGAAAAACAAAGTGGTTGTGAGGAACAGTGATTTCATTGCGCGATTTTTTTAGTGAAAAGATGGTACCAGGAATTGATACCTGTATTTAATAAAATCCGCAGGAATGATCAGGGCTTACTACGTTTAAAGGAGGGCGATACAAAGATAGTCTTTTACATTATTACATTGCCCATAACTGTAATTTCCTGGTTGGGCAGGTCCCATCCGCTGGTATTGATATTGACCTTTAGAGATGAAATCGATTTTTCGCCAGCATGCGATTCCTTCAACCGGGATTGAATTATTCCTGCTTCGATGCTGATTGGTTTGGAATACATGGACAGCCTGCTATACTTGTGGCCAAAAACATTTCATGCACAATACTATCGATAAGAGGGCAGCGCTGATCACCGGCGCCAACCGTGGACTGGGACTGGAGCTTTGCAAGCAGCTTAATAAAAAAGGGTACTTCGTTTTCATGGGCGTGCGGGATTTGAAAAAAGGAGAATTGGCATTGCAGACCCTGCCAAATCCTGACCGGGCAACATTGCTGTTGCTGGATGTTTCAGATCCTGCTTCAGTGGGCAGTGCAGTAAAACAGTTGGATCACGCAGATTATCGTTTACAGATCCTCGTTAATAATGCCGGTATAATGATGGATGGTGATGTAATGAAAGATTCCACTACAGATATAGCGGTAGAGCGCCTACGGAAAACTTTCGATACCAATTTCTTTGGATTGGTGGAACTGACAAACCAGGTATTGCCTTTTTTATTGCAAACACCTGATTCCCGCATATTGAATATCTCCAGTGATATGGGCTCATTGCAATTGCATGCACGGCAGCACCCGCTGGCCCGCACTTTTGCTTACAATGCCAGCAAGGCAGCACTGAATATGTATACCATTCATCTGGCCAATGCTCTGAGGGATAAAAATGTAAAAGTGAACGCTGTTCATCCCGGCTGGGTGAAAACAGATATGGGAAGTGAATATGCTCCATTGGAAATCCCGGAAGCCATTGAGCCGATAGTTGAGTTCCTGTTGAAAGAAGATCTGCCTACAGGAAAATTTGTATTCAGGGGGGAGGAGATAGCCTGGTAAGGATTGCCGGGAATATTTTGCGTGTTTATGTTGAAGGCAGGATAGTAAAAGCAGTCCAGCTTTAAGGCTCAGTACTGTGCCAGCCATTCCGTAGGTGCTTTGCCAAACTTCTTTTTGAAGGAATGCGAAAAATGCGACAGGCTTTCAAAGCCAAGGTCGAGGTATATGGCCGATGGTTTCCTGTTCTTTTTTTCTATCAGGTACCTTGCTTCAGATAAACGTTTTTCAAGTAACCATTGCCGTGGCGGCATCCCGAAAGTTTTTTGAAAATCCCGCTTGAAGCCGGCAAGGCTTCTTCCTGTCAGCCTTGCGAATTGCTCAACCGGGATATTGTAATGAAAATTGCTGTGCATGAATTTTTCCAGGTCTATTTTATGAGGTTCGGAAAAATCGAACAGAAATTCCTTCAGCTCCGGCATGGCATCCAAAAGAAGGTATACGGCTTCTTTTACTTTGAGCATACCTACTTCGGTGGTTATCTTTTTCTCCGGATGGCGTACATAGGGAAGAGTGGATTGAAAAAAAGCGTGCAGGAAATCATTTCCGGGGATCAGTAAGTTGGAAGGGCCTGTATATTTTTGAGCTATCACTATTTGCTCTTCAAGAGCAATTTTCCTGAGTAATTCTTCTTTCAGCCGAATGACAATGGTTTGATAACCCTGTAAATCCTCAGGTGTTTTGGTAAGCTCACCGAGTTGATTCTTTCTAATCAGCATCATCTGACCACCGCCCATCGATATCTTCTGATTCGCGGTTTCCAGGGTAAACCGGCCAAGGACCTGCAATACAAGCGTATTGTCCTCCATGAACGCACATTTCTCCTTTCGCATGGTGGAGTAGTAAGAGAAAAAAATGACCCCCGGAAGTATTTCAGTTGGATTCATCATTCTATAAAAATACAAAACTGCACGCCTTATGTTCAATTCTGTTATCGCTGAAGATAGGTGCTGCCTGTAATCGCGCCCGGAGCAAATACTGTATCGAGTGTATTCAATTCTTCTGAGCTGAATGTGATATCCATGGCCTGCATATTCTCCGGCAGTCTTGATCTGCGGCTCATGCTAACCAATGGCATGATATGGCCTCCCTGCAGGTTCACCCAGGCGATGGCCAGCTGTGCCGGTGTGTAGCCTTTTTCATTTGCCATTTGTTTCAATGTTTCTACTTTTTCCAGATTCTTTATCAGGTTCTCTCCCTGAAAACGGGAAAAATGGTTAAGGTAAGAATCGTCAGGAAGAGGTGCTTGCATTGCGCCGGTTAACAGTCCTTCTGCTGTATTGGCAAAGGCTACTACACCGATGCCAAGCTCATAGGCAACAGGGAGCAGGTCGCTTTCAATCTGGCGGTCTGCCAGGGAATAACCTATTTCAAGTGCAGTTATAGGGTGAATACTATTGGCCTTGCGCAATTGATCTGCTGTAATTTCAGAAACGCCGAGATAGCGCACTTTCCCTTCTTTGATGAGGTCGGCAACGGTTCCGATCACATCTTCCATGGGAACACTGTTGTCAAGCCTGCAGGGTTGATAGAGATCGATTGTGTCTACGCCCAATCTCACCAGGGAATAATTGATGAAGTTTTTGATGGACATGGGACGAAGGTCCAGTCCAAGTAAATGGCCGCCATAAAACACAGCCCCAAACTTTACACTGATAAATGCATCGTCCCTTCTTCCTTTGATGGCTTTCCCTACCAGTAGCTCATTGTGGCCGCTTCCATAGAAATCTCCTGTGTTCAAAAAGTTGATACCATTGTCCAGTGCTGATTGAATGGTGGCGATGCTTTCGCTTTCATCCTTCGTTTCACCTCCCCATACGGAAGACATGCGCATACAACCTAATCCGAGCTTCGACACAATTGGTCCGTTCTTTCCTAAAGCAATCTTTGAGATCATTGTACTGTTTTTTTAAAATGAGGATACAAAGATCGGCCAGGGTGCAGGGGGCTGTTTTCTTCCATAGCTCATTTTGCTTGTCTGCGCGGCTCAGGTGAAGTGGTAGCCGCAAACCACCTCCATATTGCCGCAAGTACACCTGATTTGAGAAGTCTGCAGGTTTTAACTTTGTTCTATCAGATTAGTAAAAAGTGGAGCAGTGACCACTACAAAAACGGGCGGTACCGAAAAGCCAGATGAGTAGGAATAAATATTTATCTTATGTCTAGCAATGCTGTTTCATTACACAGGGTAATAAAAACTTCGCCTGAAAAGGTATACCGTGCATTTACGGAAGCTGCTGCAATGGCTGCCTGGTTGCCTCCTTATGGATTTCTTTGTACCGTTCATGAAATGAAAGTGGAGAAAGGAGGAACGTTTAAGATGTCTTTCCAGAATTTTTCAACCGGCAACAGTCATTCATTTGGTGGAGAATATCTCGAGCTCAGGCCGAATGAATTCTTAAAATATTCTGATAAGTTCGACGACCCCAATCTGCCGGGTGAAATGATCACTACTGTTTCTCTCAATAAGAATATTGCCGGTACGGAAATAAAGATCACCCAGGAGGGAATTCCTGCTCAGATCCCGGTTGAAATGTGTTATTTGGGCTGGCAGGAATCGCTGGAGAAACTTGCCAAACTGGTAGAACCAGAAATACCAGATGCTTGATTATTTCCTCAGACACTGAGGCTTAATATCTTGGGTGCAAAATATTTGTAAACTATTAGGTAGATATTACTACTTTGTTTATTTTTGCAACCCATCTGACTCCCTAGCTCAGTTGGTTAGAGCTACTGACTCTTAATCAGTAGGTCCTGGGTTCGAGCCCCAGGGGGGTCACCAGAGCGGCTTCGGCCGCTTTTTTTATGTATTGAAATGCCATTCCCTCCGTTTTCTTTATTTTCGGATGGAATTCCACTTTTCTTCAATTTGAGCGTATGATGGATATTGTATTACAGTAATTACCATTAGAGGTAATTACATCTTCAACTGAGAATTTTATTCATGGCCTCTGCTGATTTAGCAGAGGAGTACTCTCTTATTTTTATTCAACTCTAACAGTGATGCACAAATATAATTATACTATCAGGAGGGAAGAGCCTTCTGATATCGATGCTATCGATCAGGTAACAAAGGCGGCGTTTGCCTCCGCAGCATATAGCAGTGGAACAGAATCGTTCATCATCAAAGCCCTGCGCATAAGTGGTCAACTGACAGTTTCCCTGGTTGCAGAGGATGAGGGTGATTTGATAGGACATATTGCAATATCGCCTGTAACTGTTTCATCAGGACGTTCAGGCTGGTATGGATTGGGGCCCGTATCGGTGGCCCCTTCCAAACAGGGATCTGGCGTGGGTTCCGGCCTCATCAGGGCAGCTATCGATGCTTTGAAGGAAATGCATGCTGCCGGCTGTGTAGTGCTTGGCGAGCCTTCTTATTATGGCCGCTTCGGATTCAGTACCGATGACCGTTTGCAGTACCTGCATGCCCCTGCTGAGTATTTCCAGGTTCTTTCATTTACTGGAAATATACCGGAAGGGACTGTGGAATATGATGATAGCTTCAATGTTACAAGCTAATATGGAAAAACAGGTTCGCATTCGCGAGCCTGTTTTGTTTTTTACAAAGTTCCCCGTAATTTTGTGACTCTTACAATTGATAATCTCCATGTAGAATTTAATTTCTTTCAACAAATCAGACAGGTATCCGGCTTACGGGCCATTTACATTTCTCACTCCTGAAGAAAGAAATTATGTTATCCTTACAGCAAGTGACTTATATGCATCCCAATAAGGATGTGTTGTTCAGCAATATTCAGTTCAATATCGGCGCTCATCAGAAACTGGCATTGATCGGCAACAATGGAGCGGGTAAATCAACCTTGCTGCGTATCATGGCAGGGCAGCTGGTTCCCACGGAAGGTAATATGGTGGCTGATTCCAGGTCTTACTACATGCCACAGGTATTCGGTCAGTTCAATCATCTCTCCGTAGCTGCTGCGCTGCAGATAGAAAGTAAATTGAAAGCATTGCAGGAGATCCTTGCCGGACAGGTCACAGAAGCAAATCTCACTATTCTGGACGACGACTGGACCATCGAAGAAAGAGCCCGTGAAGCGCTTGCCCATTGGGGACTGGCAGGGCTTGAGTTTGATCAATCCCTGGCATCGCTCAGCGGTGGACAAAAAACAAAGGTCTTCCTGGCAGGCATCGCTATTCATCAACCGGAGATCATCCTGCTGGATGAACCCAGTAATCACCTGGATATGCAGTCCAGGCAACAACTGTATGAGCTCATCAAAAACAGCAGGAGCACAATGGTGGTAGTGAGCCACGACAGAACCCTGCTGAACCTGCTGGATACAGTAGCCGAGCTCAGCAAACGCGGCATCACGCAATACGGCGGCAATTATGATTTCTACCTGGAACAAAAGGAACTGGAAGCTGGCGCACTGGCGCAGGATGTAAAAAGCAAAGAGAAGGCCTTACGCAAAGCGAAAGAAGTGGAAAGAGAAAGTATCGAGCGTCAGCAGAAACTCGACGCGCGGGGTAAAAAGAAACAGGAAAAAGCAGGACTGCCCACCATCTCCATGAACACGCTCAGGAACAATGCAGAAAAAAGCACCGCACGGATCAAATCAGTTCATGAGGAAAAAACAGGAAATATCTCGCAGGAGCTGAACGAGCTCAGGAAAGAATTACCGGATAAAGACAAGATGAGGATAGGCTTCGATCATTCTGGTTTGCACAAAGGGAAGATCCTTGCAGAGGCAAAAAATGTAAACCTGCAATACCATACAAAACCACTTTGGCCCGAGCCGTTGAACTTCCAGATCAACAGCGGTGAGAGGATTGTGATCACAGGCGCCAACGGGTCCGGCAAAACATCTTTGGTAAAATTGATACTCGGGCAGCTGGAACCCGCATCGGGGACCATTTACAGGGCTATGAACAAGGCCCTGTATGTAGACCAGGATTATTCGTTGATAGATGACCGTTTGAATGTATTCGAGCAGGCAGAAAAGTTCAATCAATCCGGGTTGCAGGAACACGAAATAAAGATAAGGCTCACCAGGTTCCTGTTCACGCAGGAGTACTGGGACAAACCCTGCGCAACGCTCAGTGGCGGCGAGAAAATGCGGCTGATGTTATGTTGTTTGACCATCAGCGGCGAAGCGCCGGACCTGATAGTTTTGGACGAACCGACCAATAACCTGGATATTCAGAATATTGCTATCCTTACCACAGCAATCAACGAGTATGAAGGAACGCTGCTGGTAGTCTCGCACGATGCTTATTTTCTGAAAGAGATAAATGTGGAAAGAAAGATTGCTCTATGAGTAACTGATACTGGCTTCGCCCTTATTCAATGATAGATGTTTATCGATACACTCCGGCCATTCCTGCTGGTAATGGCTTACATACAGCAGGGTAGTACCTGACAATAAGCAGATCTCGTTTACGGATTGCCGGAAGCGTGCAGTGGTGATTTCATCCAGTCCCTGGCATGGTTCGTCCAAAATCAATACTGGTGGGTTCTTGATGAGGGCGCGCGCCAGCAATGCGAGGCGCTGTTCTCCTGCGGAAAGCATATTCAACAACCGGTGTGCTTTCTTATCCAGTTCAAATAATTTCAGCCATTGCATCACCAGTGCTTCGGTTTCTGTGCTCAGTTGCCTGAACAATCCGATAGTATCGAAAAGCCCGCTTGCTACGGCCTGGAAAGTGGTGGCCAGCGGGTCAAAGTGAAGGTGGAGTTCCGGCGAAACATAGCCGATCCTTTTCTTGATATCCCAAATACTTTCCCCGCTGCCTCTTCTTCTGTCGAACAGATATATTTCATTCGCATAGGCGAGAGGGTTATCTCCGGTGAGCAGGCTCAGTAAGGTGGATTTGCCGGCGCCATTTGGTCCGGCTACACTCCAGTGTTCTCCCTTTCTCACTTCCCAGTTGATATTTTTCAGGATCTGTTTTCCTTCATAGCTCACATTTACATTTTTCAACCTGATAGCGAATGTAAATTCCGCTTTTACAGGTTGTATCAAAGATCGCAGGAGTTCCGGCGAGAATGCAGGCAGCTGTTGCTGAACCGGTGGAATATACTCTGCTTTAGGAAGCGCGGTAACCAGGTTGCCCAATGAAAGCGTAGCCACATGCGTGATGCAGGCAGGGATCTCATGCGGCGTGGTGATGAGCAGGAACGGGATCTTTTGTTCACTGAGCCTGGTTAAGATCTCGTTCAGGATGGCGCGGCCATGTGTATCGAGTCCCAGAAAAGGGTTATCGAGAATGAGAAAGGATGGTTGCTGCAACAATGCTTTCGCAATCTGCAATCTCTTATTCTCGCCGTTGCTGAGTTGGATGATCGGTTCATGCAGTAACTGTTGCAATTGCAGTGTGGAAATAATAGCTGCAACATGTGGTAAGTCAATAGCAACACCGAGCGCTTCAGCGGCAGTGATGGTATCTTCCGCATCAAATGAATTGTAACGCTGCTGGTAATACAGGTTGTTCGTATTGTTGCGTGCTTTGAATTTGTGTTGTTGTTCCACCAGCACTATCTGGTGATGATAGGTTTCCGGCGTACCAAATGCAGCCCGGATATGCCCGCTGTAGAAGTGGCGACCTGCAATGGTTTGGGCGAGAACGGTCTTGCCGCTGCCTGAATCTCCAATAAGCGCCCATTGCTCACCGTTATGGATGCTGAAGGTAATGCCGGCCAGTACCTGCTGTGCACCGAGCTTTACGGAAACATCGATCAGTTGTAGGATGGGAGGCTGTTGCATCCTGCAATCTACAAACAGATGAGCATAAAAAAGAAAAACAGCGCGATGCACTGTTTTCCTTTTTGCAAAGAGGAAAATTATAGGAACTGCTTATTGTTCCAGTTTGATTTCGCCAACATCGGTAGGTTGACCATCAGTAACTGTTACACCATCCTTAGCAGCATTCTTATAAGGTGGTTTAGCTTCTACAATCACTCTGTAAGTACCTGCTTTTGCGCCGGTGATCGTGAATGCACCTGACTCAACTGTCGCTTTCAGCGTATCAGTTCCGGACAATGCCCACACGCGCTCAGCGCCGTCTGCAGGAGATACTGTTCCTTTGATGGATCCTGTTTGGATGCCTTTGAACGCAAATAATCCAGCGGTAGCAATAGTGAGCGCTACCAAGCTTACCTTGATGCTTTTCATAAATGAAAAATTATAGGTTAATAAAAATGGTTTGCTATTTTCTTCAACAATCTTTCTTCAACATTTTCATTCACACGTTAGAGCAGGTGGGGTGGTTAGTTCTGTGTTGCAAGAAAACAATGACTGTGCCATAAATATTTTTGGTGAATAAAAAAACGATGGCATGATTATTTAGAACGGAGTATTTTTTTTGTTTCATAATGTATGAGCAAGAAAATCCACACCGGTTACATGTTTCCGCGCATTTTTATTTCTTAACGTATCCTTTAATATCAGGTCATATTGTGGTAATGAACGTATCGCAATTTTGTGCTGTGATCAAAAAAAACAAATCACAAACAAAAAACTGGATTATGAAAACCACAAAATGGTTGTACAACCTTCTCCTGATCAGTTCAATGTTTTTTGCAGCGAATGGATTTGCCGCAGTACAGACCCAACCCCTGGCTGCCGCTAACACCACTGATCCTGTTGCTCCCATGATTGATGTGACCTTCAACGGAACAGAAGGCAATTTCCTAATCTTCACAGTGAAGACCTCTGTACCCGGAAAGTCATATTTCACCATCAGAAACGAAGCCGGCCAGGATCTCCACCGCGAAGTGTACTATGAAGGCAATAACCTTCGCCGCTTCAAGATCGAAAAAGGTGATATCAGATCAGTTCAGTTTGTCCTTGCCATTAATCGAAAACAAATAGCCCGGATCTTTAAGGTTAGCACCACCTACTCCGAACAAACGGAAGTAGAGGAAGCAAGACCATGATCCATTCAACCATTCTCAGGAGGGCCAGCTTTCAGAGTTGGCCCTTTTTATTTGGGGGCTGACTAAAAAGGGCGGAGAGCTGGCAGTCGCTCGCCTCTGACGAGTGACTTCTATTTGTTCGCCTCCGGCGAACCCCGGCGTCGCCGGAGGCGACTAAACAAAAGTCACTCGCCGGAGGCGAGCGACTGCCAGCACGCTGCAAACCCAATTTTCCACATACCTGAATATCTCACACAAAAACCTTCTGCTCCTGTTTTGCTATATTTGCCCGTTCTACAGCATCCCTTACTATTGCAACTGATTTATTTTAATATATAAGTAGCTTACGAACAGGACTAGACTATGGCAAAAGAAAAAGAAACCACCGTTCAAGGCGAGTATACCGAAGACTCGATACGCAGTCTCGACTGGAGGGAACATATCCGCCTCCGACCCGGGATGTACATCGGGAAACTCGGCGACGGATCCAGTCCAGATGACGGGATCTATGTATTGCTCAAAGAGGTGATCGACAACTGTATCGATGAACATACAATGGGCTATGGTAAACAGGTTGAGATCTCTATAGAAGGCAAAAATGTGTCTGTACGCGACTATGGCCGGGGCATCCCTCTCGGAAAAGTGGTGGACGTTGTGAGCAAGATCAATACAGGGGCCAAATACGATAGCAAAGCTTTCCAAAAATCTGTTGGATTGAATGGTGTGGGTACCAAGGCCGTGAACGCCCTCAGCACCTATTTCAAAGTGACTGCTTACCGCGACGGAAAAGAGAAGACCGCCGAGTTCGAGAAAGGCGTGCTCACCAAAGAACACAAAGAACAAAAGACCGACGAACCTAACGGCACACTCATCACCTTCATCCCCGACGAAACAGTCTTCAAGAACTTCCACTTCCTCCACGAATACCTCGATGGACAGCTCTGGAACTATTGCTACCTCAATGCCGGCCTGGTGATGAACCTCAACGGTAAAAAATACGTTAGCAAGAACGGCCTGCTGGACCTTCTCCAGCGCAAGACCAATGAAGACGAGATCCGCTACCCGGTGATCCACCTCAAAGGGGAGGATATAGAAGTGGCCATCACACACGAGAATTCTTACGGTGAAGAATATTACTCTTTCGTTAACGGACAGTATACCACGCAGGGCGGTACACACCTCGCCGCTTTCCGCGAAGCCTTCGTGAAAACCATCCGCGAGTTCTATAAAAAGGACTATGATGCCGCCGATATCCGTGGCAGCATCTGCGCCGCCATCTCCGTTCGTGTGCAGGAGCCCGTGTTCGAAAGCCAGACCAAGACCAAGCTCGGTTCACAGGTAGTGTATGAGAATGGGCCTACCATGAAGAATTTCGTGAACGATTTTCTCGCCAGGGAACTGGATAATTTCCTGCACCGCAATCCAACTACTGCTGAAGCGCTCAAAAAGCGTATCGAGCAGAGTGAGCGCGAGCGCAAGGAACTGGCTGGCATCAAGAAACTCGCCAACGAGCGCGCAAAAAAAGCCAACCTGCACAACAGGAAACTGCGCGACTGCCGCTATCATTACAACGACGAGCCCACAGGAAAAGATAAAGATGCCATTCGCGAAAAACAAGCGGAGAGCACCATCTTCATCACCGAAGGTGATTCAGCCAGCGGAAGCATCACCAAGAGCCGCAACGTTGAATCACAGGCGGTGTTCAGTCTTCGCGGTAAACCACTCAACTGTTTTGGCCTCACCAAAAAAGTTGTGTACGAGAACGAAGAGTTCAACCTGCTTCAGCATGCATTGAATATCGAAGAAGGTTATGAAGGGCTTCGTTACAATAATATCGTGATCGCTACCGATGCTGATGTAGACGGTATGCATATCCGTTTACTGATGATGACCTTCTTCCTGCAGTTCTTCCCTGACCTGGTGAAGAACCAGCACGTGTACATCCTGGAAACTCCATTGTTCCGTGTACGGGACAAGAAGGAGACCATCTATTGTTATGACGAAGAAGAAAAGCAGAAGGCTATCAAAAAACTAGGTGGTAAACCCGAGATCACACGCTTCAAAGGACTGGGCGAGATCTCTCCGGACGAGTTCGGAAGGTTCATCGGTCCTGAAATGCGTAAGCAACCCGTGATCATCGAGCAGGGCGAACACGTGCAGGCGCTGCTGGAATACTATATGGGCAAGAACACCCAGGAACGCCAGGAGTTCATCATCGATAACCTGCGCGTAGAGCTGGACCTGGCCGAAGAAACTGAAACTGCTAAATAGGCACAAACCAGAATTTATGATTCATATCGTTTTCAATGAACCTGATATAGCCGTGCTTCAGAAAGCCATCGAGCTGGAGGAATCCATGCAGGGCGATATCGTATTGATCAGGGATGATTACGCTGTTGGTCCTATTGCCGATATCTATGTAGGCGAAGGCATCGAAGCCAGGAAGCAATGGTGGAAAGAAGTACTGGCCGGCGGTGATTATGATGGAAAAGTGGAAACCGATGAAGTGAACGATTACAAGACCATTGCCGAACTGGTGGGCACCATGCGCCGCAATCCCGATGAGATCATCTGGATCTGGGCTGCACAAAATAAACATGATGTATGTGGCTATTACTGGCTGCTCAACTATATGGCGGAATTCCAGGGTAGGGTATTCATCCTTTACCTGAACAACCTGCCTTTCATCAATGAAAAAGGTCTCATCTTCTATCCCGAATGGTTATCCGTAATTCCTCCGAAGGAATTCCTGAAAGCCAGGAAACTGGCGCGCCCTGTCACACTCAGCGAATTTGAAGTGGACCCCGACGAATGGAAGAAACTGATGCAGGAGGACAAAGGGGTCCGCATCCTTGAAGGTGGTAAGAAGCTCGGTCATTTTGATTATGATTTCTATGATGCCGATCTGAAAAAGTACATTACCAACGACTGGCAGAAGGCAAGCAAGATCATCCATAATTTCCTCACCAAAAACAAGCAAACTACCGGTGACGCGTATATGCTGTGGAGATTGAAGCAGATCCTCGCTGCCGGCGAATACGATGTGCAGGGTGAACTAAAAGGAATGAAGGACTTTGAAGTGAAAGGAAAGTCGGCAGTTCAGGCCAATTCAGAACAGGAACAATAATATAAAAATATACAAGAGCTCAGGCTGAAAGAATCTTATGGCTAAATCGAAAATATCAGAGCAGGCTTTGGAAAGCAATTCAGGTGTATCCGGACAATACAAGACCTGGTTCCTTGATTATGCTTCTTATGTGATCCTGGAGCGTGCGGTACCGGCTGTGGAAGACGGATTGAAACCCGTACAGCGCCGTATCCTGCATGCCATGAAAGAAATGGATGATGGCAGGTTCAACAAAGTGGCCAATATCATCGGTCAGGCGATGCAGTACCACCCACACGGTGATGCAAGTATCGGTGATGCACTGGTGAATATGGGACAGAAGGACCTGATGATCGATACCCAGGGTAACTGGGGCGATGTTCGCACCGGAGACGATGCGGCTGCACCCCGTTATATCGAGGCGCGCCTCAGCAAATTTGCGCTGGACGTTGCTTTCAATAATAAAACAACTGATTGGGCAACCAGTTATGACGGCCGCAAGAACGAGCCGGTAACGCTTCCCATGAAATTCCCGCTGCTGCTGGCCCACGGAGCTGAAGGTATCGCGGTTGGTCTGGCTACCAAGATCCTGCCGCATAACTTCAATGAGCTCATAGACGCTGCCATCAAATACCTCCGCGGAAAGAAATTCGAACTCTATCCCGATTTCCAGACCGGCGGAATGATAGACGTTACCAATTACAATGAAGGTAAACGCGGCGGCAAAGTGCGTGTGCGCGCCAATATCGAGGAGTTCGATAAGAAGACCCTGCTCATCAAAAATGTACCCTACGGCGTTACTACTACTTCGCTCATCGAGAGCATCATCAAAGCCAACGATCAGGGTAAGATCAAGATCAAAAAAGTAACGGATAATACCGCTGCCGATGTGGAGATCCAGGTTGACCTGGCCCCCGGCATCTCTCCCGATATCACCATCGATGCCCTCTACGCATTCACCGATTGCGAAGTGAGCATTTCTCCCAACGCCTGCGTGATCGTAGACAAGAAGCCCGTGTTCCTCGGCGTTCACGAACTGCTGCGCGTTTCCGTGGAGAAAACAAAAGACCTCCTCAAACGTGAACTCGAGATCAAACTCGCGGAACTGCAGGAAAAATGGCATTATACTTCTCTCGAAAAGATCTTCTTCGAAGAAAAGATCTACAAAGAGCTGGAGAAAAGACATGAGACCTGGGATAAGGTACTGGACGCCATCGATAAGGCATTCAATCCTTTCAAGGCCCAACTGAAACGCGAGATCACCCGCGAAGACCTCATCAAGCTCACGGAGAAGCCTGTACGCAGAATTTACAAACTCGATATCGATGACCTGATCAACCAGATCAAAGGTTTGGAGAAAGAGATCAAACAGGTGAAGCATGATCTCAATAACCTGGTAGATTTCGCCGTGGCATATTATGAGCGGCTTAAAGAGAAATACGGTAAAACAAGAGAGCGCAAAACGGAGATCAAGCCTTTTGAAGTGGTACAAGCGAAAGCCGTGGCCATCGCCAATGCCAAGCTCTATGTAAACCGTGCAGACGGCTTTGTGGGCACAGGTTTGAAGAAAGATGAATTTGTGGCCGACTGTTCCGACCTGGATGATGTGATCGTGTTCACAAGGGCCGGTAAGATGAAGATCGTGAAAGTGTCTGACAAAACATTCATCGGGAAAGACATCATCCATATCGCCATCTTCCAGAAGAACGATGAACGCACTACTTACAACATGATCTATGTTGATGCGAAGAGCGGCATCAGCTTCGCGAAGCGATTCAATGTTACCGGTATCACCCGTGATAAAGAATACGACCTCACCAAGGGGGCTGAGAAAAGCAAAGTGCATTATTTCACTGCAAATCCCAATGGTGAAGCCGAAGTAGTGAAAGTGATCCTCAGTCCTAATGCCAGCGCGCGTATCAAGGAATTCGATTTCTATTTTGAAGAACTAGAGATCAAGGGACGCAGCAGCATGGGCAACCAGGTGACCAAGTACCCGGTCAAGAACGTGAAGTTCAAGGAAGCCGGTAAATCCACGCTCGGTGGCCGCAAGCTCTGGTTCGACGACCAGTTCGGAAGGCTCAACACCGAAGAGAAAGGGGAGTACCTGGGCAGCTTCCAGGCGGAAGACAGACTGCTGGTTTTCTACCACGATGGTACTTACATGATCACAGACCAGGAAGTGACCCAGCGTTTCGATCCCGAGAACGTGATCAGGATCGAGAAGTTCAACCCGGAAAAAACAGTTACCGCCATTTATCTGGATTACGATAAACAACAGTTCAACGTGAAGCGTTTCCGTATCGAGACCACCACGCTGTTCAATAAATTCACGATGATCAAGGAAGGGCCCGACAATTATCTCGAAGCGGTGAGCACCCATCCTGAACCCATCGTACTCATCAGGCAGGGGCGCGGTCAGCAGCAACGGACATCAAAGATCAAGATCAATGATTTTGTTGAAGTGATGGGCTGGAAAGCCGTGGGGAACAAGCTCGCGGATTTCAGCAAAAGCACCGAGTTTGAGTGGGTGATGAAAGAAAAGAAAGAAGAAGCGAACGACCAGCCGGAACTGTTTTAAGTTATCAGGGTGTGCCCAGTCGCTCGCGTCCCCGCGAGTGACTTCTATTTGTTCGCCTCCGGCGAACCCCGCGTCGCCGGAGGCGACTAAACAAAAGTCACTCGCGGAGACGCGAGCGACTGCACCGATGGGACTGCACCCCGGGAGGGACAGACTCCAGCAGTCAGGCCCTTTTTTGTTGCCATTGCCGCTGATTTTCAGCATTTTTCCGCTTCGCGTAACTGCTTTTTCCTGATTGGGATGTTTCCTGCGGCAAACCGTAGTGAAATTTGCCGGCAAATACAAAACCGGTTATGAGATTCTTGGTTTGGCTTTTAGCAGCAATTCCCTTCTTCAGCTTTGGCAATAGCAACAGCAATGAACCTGATTTTGGTATCATCAAAGGACAGGTTACCACCAGCGACAATAAACCCGCAGCTTTCGTAACCGTTTCCCTGAAAGGCACCAAACGCTCCGTTGTTACAGAGGATGACGGAAGTTTTCTTATTCAAAAAGTAAAGCCCGGAACTTATCAATTGGAGGTTACGCTTGTAGGTTATGAACCATTGGTGCAGGAAGTAATTGTTGGAAGCAATCAAACAACCGCATTGAACCTGCAACTGAATGTATCCAGCCAGCAGTTGACCGAGGTGATTGTGGTGCATGCGAAGAATCGATTTGCCACAAAGAGAACTGAAACGGTTGCGCGTATGCCTCTGCGTAACCTGGAAAATCCACAGGTATACAATGTGGTGGCGCAAAGCCTGATGACTGAGCAGAATATTATTGAGCGAAATGAAGTATACCGTAACATTCCCGGTGCAGTTCCAAACTTTTCAGCAGGTGGTTCACAAGGGCTGACCATGCGCGGTTTCCAGAATACGCAGGGTACCAGGAATGGATTGGCCACCAGCGCCATCGTTCCGATGAACGCCGTCATCATAGACAGGATCGAATTCATCAAAGGACCCGTTGGCACTGTATTCGGTGGCGGACGTGGTATCACGTTCGGTGGTAATTACAACTATGTAACAAAGAAACCCTATGAAACCTTTGGTGGCGAGATCAGCTATACCGGTGGCAGCTACGGGTTCAACCGTATCATAGCAGATGTGAATACGCCATTAACCATTAAAGGAAAAGAGAACGCATATTTTCGCTTCGTTGGCGCATTTCAAAATGAAGGCTCGTTCCAGGACCAGGGCTTCGCAAAGAATTATACAATCGCACCCAGTTTCAAATACATCGTAAACGACCGACTGACCATCAATCTCGACGCTGAATTCACGCGTGGCAATTATACTACCACTTCATTTGCACTGGGCAATCTTTCAAAGATCACTGCCCGGAACATGAAGGATATTCCTATCGGTTATAAACAATCGCTGATCAATAACAGTATCGATATCAATAATGGTATCAACAATGTGCAGGCACAGATAGAGTACAAGATTTCTGAAAAATGGAAATCGCAGACCAATTACCTGTACTCACAAGGATTTTATAAAGACTTCCTTTGGACAACACTTACTTTATTGACGGATTCAACAGTTGCGCGCAGCACCAGGAACCAGACCCCTGAAACATTTGGTAATATCCAGGCCCAACAGAATTTTGTGGGTGATTTCATGATCGGTAAATTCCGCAACAGGGTAGTGATAGGGCTGGATTACAATTACAATTACAACGATCTTTATCGTGTGAGCATACCCGTGGATACTGTGAACCTCAGGTACAATACGCCCGGCTTCAGTGCAGATCAACTAGAGGTATTGAGCCAGCAGCGAGGCTTCGCCGCCAGCAAAACCAAATCGAACACATACAGTGTGTATGTGTCGGACCTCTTCAATATCACACCGGAGCTGACAGCAATGGCTAGTCTTCGTATGGACAGGTTCACCACTGATGGAACTTTTTCTCCCGCTACCGGGAAATATGCGGGTGGCTACAATCAAACTTCCTGGAGTCCCAAGTTCGGCCTGGTGTACCAGGTTGTGAAAGACCGGTTGTCTCTCTTCACCAATTACATGAATGGCTTCCTTAACCTGGCTCCTGCTGCTCAACCGGACGGGACCATCCTGGTATTGAAACCTCAATACGGGAACCAAATGGAAGCTGGTGTGAAAATGGAATTGTTCCATAACAAGCTGATCGGTTCTGTGAGTGTGTACGATATTGCCGTTACCAATTCCACCCGGAATGAAACGATCGATGGAAAGATATTCACTTTGCAGGATGGTACACAACGCAGCAAGGGAGTTGAAGTGGAACTGATCGCCGCTCCTGTTGCCGGCCTGAACATCAATGCAGGATACGCTTTCAACGAGAACAGGTACAAAAAGGCCAGTCCTGCGCTTACGGGAAAATATGTTATGGCCAGCCCGAAAAACACAGCAAATCTCTGGGTGAGCTACACCTTGTTGAAAGGCAGTATGAAAGGATTCGGTATCGGCGCCGGCGGCAACTATGTTAGCGATAGTTGGTATGATTCAGGCAACCAGTTCATACTGCCTGCTTATACCTTACTGTATGCAACTGTTTTCTATGACCAGCCTGCTTACCGTATTTCTCTAAAGGGAAATAATTTATTGAACGAAGAATACTGGAATTCCAATGGCATCGCCCAGAAACCTTTCAATTTCCTGGTGAGCCTTGGACTGAAATTCTAACATGACCCTGAAAAAGCTCATATTGCAAATACATCTCTGGCTCGGTCTCGCTACCGGGCTGGTTGTTTTTGTTATGGGCCTCACCGGTGCCATTTATTGTTTCCAACCTGAGCTTTCAAAACTGATCACACAACCTTACCTGAAAGTACAAGCGCAGGACAAACCATTCCTGCCTGTATCAGAATACAAACGCATCGCAGAAGCGCAACTGCCGGGAAAGAAACCTACACGGATCCTCATAAAAGGGCCTGAAACCGCAGTGATAGTGCAGTTCTCCGGAAAAAAGCCAAAGCCTTTCTCGTATGCGGTTTTCCTGGACCCTTATACCGGCGAAGTATTGAAGTCCCGCGATATGAATTCAGAATTTTTTCGCTGGATACTGAACGGACATATGTATCTCTGGCTGCCTCAACCCATCGGCAAAGCCATCACAGGCGCCAGTACCCTGATCTTCCTCGTGATGGTGGTCAGCGGCATCGTTCTCTGGTGGCCCCGCAACAAAGCAAGGAGAAAGAGTAGCTTCAAAGTGAAATGGTCCGCATCTCCCAAAAGACTCAATTACGACCTGCACAATGTGTTCGGTTTCTATGCAAGCTGGGTCCTCATCTTTACTATCATCACAGGTTTGTACTGGAGCTACGAGTTCACCAGCAAGGCAACCTACTGGGCGTTCTCCGGTGGAGAGACAAAGCCTAAACCGCCTGTCCTGAAATCAGTGAAGATGCCGTTGGCAGACAGCAGTATGCAGCCGCTGGATAAAATTTTCAACCAGGTTACAGCTTCTTTTCCCGCCGCCAAAGGATTCCAGGTGAATATCCCGCAAACTGATTCCGCAGTTGTATTGGTTCGCGCCTACCCCGATCTCAAAACCTATTATCAAAGTGATAATGTTTATTTCGACCAGTACTCGGCAAAAGAGATCCCTGTGAACTTCCTGGGCAGGTACGCTGATGCGAATGCCGGCGAGAAAGCGGTCCGGATGAACTACGATATCCATGTGGGCGCTATTGCCGGACTGCCCGGTCGTATACTGATGTTCTTCATTTCCCTGATCGCTGCTTCATTGCCCGTTACCGGATTTTATATATGGTGGGGTAAGAAGAAAAAGAAACCTGCCGCAAAAACTCAACCCGCCCTCCGCAAGCAAACAGAACTGCAGCCTGCCTGAACAGGTTCCCACTCTATCTAAAAATTCCCGGTATCCGTCGAATAATCCGCAGGATGCTGGCATGTGATTTTTATAGTCAAAGGAATTAATCCTTAAAACAGTACCTTAGGTGACTGTTTAAGGAACAAAACCAATTGACCATGCATAAGAAAATCTTCCACATTATTTGTGGTATCGGACTGATAGCAGTAGCCTGTAATAATGGTGAATCCAATGCCGCAGCTAAAGAAAGTGCTGATTCCACCGGCGTTTCATCGAATAGCGCAGACACTTCTGGCAGGCCTGTTGAAACAAAAAAGGCCAATACCGATTACAAGCCTGCTTTTCCCGGACAGACAAGGATTGCCGGTGTAAAAACAAAAACTCCCTTTGAGTTCAAGGTGATCACTTCCGGGTTATCGAATCCCTGGGGCATTGCCGAGCTGCCGGATGGCCGTTTCCTCGTTACAGAGAAAGGCGGCACCATGCGGATTGTGAGTAAGGACGGAAAGCTGAGTGATAAGATCAATGGCGCTCCCGCCGTGAATGCCAATGGTCAGGGCGGCCTGCTGGGGCTTACTTTTGACCCTGCTTTCAGTAAGAACAGGATGGTGTATTGGGTATACTCAGAAAAAACTGCTGACGGCAATCTAACGGCGGTGGCTAAGGGAAAACTATCGGACGATGGAACCGCACTCCAGAACTCCGTGGTGATCTACCGTGCTACGCCTGCACATAAAAGTTCTCTTCACTATGGAGGGAGGATACTGTTCGATAAGAACGGTTACCTGATGGTGAGCACCGGCGAACGTTCCGATAGAGAGACCAGGCCCCTGGCCCAGAGCCTGCAGGCCGGGCTGGGAAAGATCGTTCGCATCACAACCGATGGTAAGCCCGCTCCCGGCAATCCATTCCTCAGGGATAAGAGTGCAAGGCCCGAGATCTGGTCTTACGGTCATCGCAATGTGCAGGGACTTGCCTGGCATCCCGTTACCGGTGATCTCTGGGAAAATGAATTCGGACCGAGAGGAGGGGATGAGCTCAATCGTATCGAACCAGGAAAAAATTATGGTTGGCCCAGCATTACTTACGGTATCGAGTATTCGGGACCGAAGATCAGCGGTGGGGCTACACAGCAGGAAGGAATGGAACAACCTGTTTATTACTGGGACCCTGTGCTTTCCCCGAGTGGTATGGCCTTCTATTCCGGCGATGCTGTTCCTGAATGGAAGAACAATTTGTTCATTGGAGGTTTGAATTCCATGCATATCGCCAGGTTGGTGATCGAGAATAATAAAGTGGTAGGGGAAGAGAGATTACTTACCGGAGAGAATGAAAGGTTCAGAGATGTATTCAACGCATCTGATGGCGCTTTGTATGCAGTTACTGATGGTGGAAAAATGTACAGGATTGGAAAGAAGAATTAGCAACTAATAATAACGATCGGTTTTTTTTGAAAAAAAGCGCCGGATGTTTTGTTAATATCCGGCGCTTCTTTATTTTCGCGTCCCGATTCACAACAAAGGGAGTTTAGCTCAGCTGGTTCAGAGCATCTGCCTTACAAGCAGAGGGTCGGCGGTTCGAACCCGTCAACTCCCACACTTCAAAAGCCTTGCAAAGCAAGGCTTTTCTTTTTAACTTAGCTTATAGTCTCTCATTCCCGTCGCCGGCTCCATTAATTAGTCATAAAGTATTTAGGCTTCTTTGTTTGTATATAAACTACTTCAAAAGATCAAAGCAATGGATAAAGTTTCTATAGCAATGCAGAACGAGATTGTTCATATTGCATCCCAGCGACTGGGACATCCCCTCTCTTCTTCTATTATCGACAAAGTGTGTCAAAACAAATGGAGTTATATGGGACTTGAATCCATAATCGATTTTGTCAAGACGCTTGAAATTCACGAGATCGAAGACTATTTGTCTAGCCTGGATTGATATCCGCTGCATCATCTTTTATTGAGGAATATTTAAGATGAACATTTCACCTTAAATCTCTATCTGGTGTAATTAAAAATACTTATATTTGTACGTAAACAAGTACGTATGCGAGTTGTTAATTATTCTGACTTCAGAAGCCAATTGGCTGAAAATCTCAATGTTGTCAATGATGATAAGGAAATTGTAATTGTGTCGAGGACGCAAGGAAAAACTGTTGTGGTTATGGATCTGGATGAGTATAATTCCATTCAGGAAACTTTGCATCTTATGGGCACACCCGCCAACCGTAAAAGATTGGAGGAAGCTGTTGCTGAAATGAAAAGTGGAAAATCCATCAAACGTAAACTTATAGACAAGTAACCATGGCTATGGATCTGGTTTGGCAGACACATGCCTGGGAAGATTATTTATACTGGCAGACCCAAGACAAGAAAATTTTGCAGCGTATCAATGAATTGATAAAAGACGCAATACGTTCTCCATTTAAAGGTATTGGTAAGCCGGAGCCCCTGAAAGGGGATCTGGCAGGTTGTTGGAGTAGGCGTATCACAGATGAGCATCGCCTGGTATATACAGTTAAGGATAAGCGTTTACACATTCTTCAGTGTCGCTATCATTACTAAGCCCTTTTGTCTGCTATTGGTTTGAGCTTTTGTAAGAAGTACTTCAGTTGGTTCGACATTTCTCCGGCAGACTCCCACAAAAATTGTATAACCCGCTCTGGTAGCGGGTTTTTGCGTTTAGTGAATTCAGCTCCAATTTCAGATTACCAACCAGTTATAAAGGGTAGTTCCATCACCGTGACATTTATTTGAAATGTCGAAAAAAAACAATTAAGTTAAGGCAAATACTTTTCGATGAAACTACTACTGCTGTTGTTTCTTTTAGCCATCTCCTTCCTTTCATTGTCACCCGTTAAAGTGCAGAAAGTTTTTGACGTACATATCCACGGAAGCAGTGCCGTTGCGGAGCAGTTGAAAACGCTGGAAAGATCAGGCGTATACAAAGCTGCATTGAGCAGTTCCTGGGACCTTCAGAACAGTTACCGGGAAAACCCGCCCATCAAATTATTGTATGGGCTTATGCTTCCCTGTCCTAACGGTAAAGTGCCATACAGTCTGCAACAATGTTATGAAAACGGGCAGGTATGGCCTTCTGTAGCATGGGTAGAAGAACAGATCAAAGATGGGAAGATCGATTTCCTGGGGGAGATCCTCACTCAATATCATGGCATCCTTCCTTCAGACTCTTTGATGAACCCATATTATGCAATTGCAGAAAAGTACAATCTGCCTGTTGGTGTCCATACAGGAGGAGCGGGCCCTGATCATGGCTGCCCGGATTTCAAACTTGAATTTGGAAATCCTGTATTACTGGAAAAACTGATCCTGAAATTTCCGAAACTGAAACTTTGGATCATGCACAGTGGAGACCGGTTTTATAAAGAGACTACCAGGCTTATGAGTAAATATGTTACTTTATATGCTGATATCTCGGTGATCTCTAATCCGGATATTTTGGCGCCGGATCAATTCGCTGGCATCATGAAAGAATTCATCGACGCCGGATTGGAAGACAGGCTTATGTTTGGATCAGACAATGGCGACATCCGGAAATCTATTTCTGCTGTGAATGAACTTTCTTTTCTGTCAGACAAACAAAAGGAAAAGATCTTCCACCTGAATGCTGAGCATTTCTTTTCGAGATAATTGATTTCTCGTTACCCGTATAAAAAAAAACAGGGGTTGCATTGTTGTGCAACCCCTGGTTCCAGATCGTTTCAGGATTTCATCAATCTATCTTCAATATCTTCACTTTTTCTTTTCCATTTCCAAGTGTAATAATGTACAAGCCTGCTTTTTGTGTTGTCAGGTCAACGTCAAAAACATTCCATCCTACACGGAGATGCACTTTCTTGTTCCAGATTGCACGACCGTTGATGTCATTCGCTCTTACATTGTATTGCCCTTCTTCAGTGATCAATGCTTTCAGGGTAACCTTACCTTTTGAAGGGTTAGGGAATCCCTGCACCACGGTAACAGTTCTGTTCTCTTTACAGAAGCCGAGTTCTATCACTTTGCTGGTGCTGGCCGTACATCCATTGGCGTCAATAGTAGTATAGGTGATAGTATGGAGGCCCAGTGCAGGAATTTCAAGATTCCAGTTATTACCTGTAACACCCGTGCCACTGAAAACGCCGCCGGCAGGGGTTGCGAGTAATTGAATATTCCTTTCTTCTGCGCATACCTGGGCAGTAGTTGTAATGGTGGGTTCTATTGGCTCATTGATGCTGAGGCTCACCACATCGGAGTAAACAGTTGTGCAGGCGCCAACAAGCATTACCCTGTATCGATTTCCATTTTCTGACTGTGTTGCATTGGCAACAGTAAAGGTGCTGCCATTCTCACCGTTGATGTTTTCCCAGTTCTGGCCCTGTTCTTTCTGCCACTGCACCAGTTGCGCGCCGGATGCATTGATAGTGAAAATGGCGTTTTGGTCCAGGCATACTGCACGATTCTCCGGTTGGGTATTGATCACTGGTTTCTGTGAATCGGTAACGGTTACCGTGAAGCTGCAGGTAGACTGGTTGCCGCAGGCATCGGTAGCCGTTGCCGTTACGGTTGTAACGCCAATGGGTAATGCTGAACCGGAAACAGGAACGGTAGTAACAGTCACTGTGCCGCTGCAATTATCTGTGGCATTTACAGTAAAGTTAGCAATGGCTGTGCAGGCCCCTGAAGTAGGAATAGTGATATCGGCCGGACAACTGATCACTGGCGCCGTTTGATCATTTACAGTGATGAGTTGTGTGCAGGTTGCAGTATTGCCTGTGTTATCCGTTGCCCTGTACGTTCTGGTAACGGTGTACTTATTTGGACAGGTTTGATTGCTGATCACATCATCCACAAATGTTACAGTAACGCCTGAACAATTATCGGAAGCTGTTACGCTGCTGATATCGGGAGCAGGAATTTCACCTGTGCAACTCACAGTTAATGGTGCCGGGCAGCTAATGGTTGGCGCCTGTGTATCATTGACTGTTACCGTAAATGAGCTATTGTTCGATCCGCAACTATTGGTTGCTGTTAGTGTAACGGTAGTTATCCCTACATTGAAAACTGAGCCGCTGCCGGTACCATTGCCACTGCCGGTGGTGGCCCCGGAGAAACTATAACTGAGTGTAGGGGCAGGAGTGCCGGTACTTGTTGCAGTATAACTGGCTACAGCGCTGCAGGCATTTTCTGCATTGTTCACTGAAACATTGGCCGGAAGTGTAAGGCCTGGAGCAGGGTTCACAGTTACTGTTGCAGTGGCTGTAGTTAAGCAGCCACCGGCCTGTCCGGTTACCGTGAAAGTGACTGTTACAGGGGCAGCCGTGGTATTGACCAGTGTGCCACTGATATTCCCTGATCCACTGGCATCGATGCCGGTTACTTCAGTGATTTTATCTCTTGTCCAGGTTATTCCTGCATAAGGTTTTGTGCTGGACGTTATGATAGTGGTAATGGCATTGCCGCTGCAGGTAGTTTGATTTTCCTGCGATACAGAAGTGATACCCGGGTCATTAACAGTGAAGACTGCATTTGATGAATGTGCGCAGCCATAAGGATCTGTTATATCATAGGTGACGGTCTGCGTACCTGCAGAAGGATCAAATTGCCCGCCGCTTACTCCTGTTCCTGAGAATGTTCCGCCAGCAGGGGAGGCCATACCAGACAGGTCAACAATGGTATTTCCGCAGACTTCTTGCGGGGAGAATGAAATAGGATTGGCCGGACAAACAACAGTGATAGAATAAAACTGGGATCCTGAACATCCACTGGCATCCGATGCAGTAGCAATAAAATTAAATGTTCCCGTTGCTGTAGGCGTTCCGGAAATGGTGCCATTTACTGCAATTGTGAGCCCGGGAGGAAGCGCACCGGCAGTTATGGCGAAATTTGGTGCGCCCAATGCTCCTGTCTGACTGAGCGTTTGATTATAGCTGCTACCTGCCGTGCCGGCCGGTAATGCTCCGGCAGCAGGACTGAGTGTAAACGCCGGACAAACATAAGGAGTATACACCACGTTGTCTATACCTATATAATCACTGTTAGTACCTGTTGGGCCCGCAGCTGTTACGAAATAACGGAATGCGATCCTGCCCGAAGTGGGAGCCGGGAGTCCGGAAATAGTCACTGTATATTGTGTCCAGACTGCCGGATATACATTTCTCTGCAAAGTGGGGTTTACAGACAGTAATAAAGTGGTGAAATCTCCAACACCGGAACCGCCGCTTCCTACATTAGTACTGGCGCCGTTGGTGCTGAGTCTGATTTCCAGCCTGTCCGGATATTCGGTGCCGCCGCCAGGTGTTGTTGGCCTTCTTGTCCGGAAAGTAAATACATCTCCATTGCGTAAAGTCCTGTTGGGTGTGATCAGCCAGTTACTGATTGTTCCTGAGCCTCCTGTGGTACTGTTGAAATTGGCGGCAATATAAGCGTTGGTTGCTCCATTGTATGCATCAAATGGACCTGGATCTGGTGTTGCGTTGGTAGCAGTTCCCTGGAACCAGGAGTTACCACCCAGTGGAGAACTGTTATTCTGGATATGCCAGCCATTACCAGCCAGTAAAGTAATGTTATCGAAATTTTCCGTGTATCCCTGCGCGTGAGCATTGAGATTTGTCAATGATGCCAATAATAAAAAAATCCAAAAAAAGTGTCGGGTACAATTAGGGGTCATAAGTAATTAGATTTGACTTTCATCAATAAAGACGTTACGTCGTGAATAGAAAAATGTAAACGTCTTAATAATAAAATATTGTTGCTTCACAGGATAGGAACTATTGAATTTCGAAAAATACAGCGCTGTTACATACCCGGTAGATATGAATGAAAGCCAGTGCTGGCTTCGATCTTCATGATTTTACAATCAAGTAAAATTGGTGCTAAGAAAGAAATGAAGTAGACAATGTGGGTAGATTGGGGTTTGGTTTTAGTATAGGGTTGAAGATGCGAAGATATTCGATATTCAATTCAGAACCATGCGCGCGGCGTGTTTCTGATATATATCTATTGAATTATGCCCCGTAAACTTTAATGCCGGTACTTCTTGTAGTATTAACTCATTTGATCCAGGCAGGCGTTGGATCAGCCGAAAACATTCCCTTCCTTCATTATTTCCCAACTACCTTCTTCGATCTCTGCTTCCAGTTCCTTGATGTTCCAGCCGCAATACCCGATGAATAATTTGATGTCGTTTTCTGTAAGTGTTTTGTTATTGATCAGGCGGACAGCTTCCCTGAAATCCCCGCCAAAGCAAATGTTGCCGGTAACAGGTGTGCCGCCCTTGATCAGGTCTGGCCGTTGGTGAAGAATGAAAAGATGCTCGCGGTCTACCGGCCCGCCATCGTACATCGGAAAGGGGGCACTGTGTTTGAACTCTTCCAGCTCATTGAAACGACGGAGGAATGGAATATTGATTACAAATCCCATTGCTCCTTTTTCATTGTGCTCTGTGATGAAGATCTCTGTGTTTTCAAAGAAAGTATCATCCAGAAGGGCCGTGCTTTTGAAGAAAGTTCCTGCATGCATAATGGCAAAGTTAGTACTGTATTGGCAAATGCCAGTCTTGTGTCCGGAACACATCGGTCTGAACTTGCTATTGTGAAGTTTCTTTTTTTCATTTTTAAGCACTTATGTAATACCTTCCCTTTTTATAAACGGCTGTTCCCGATCGTTGATGAAAAGAATTTTCGCTTTATTTTTTGCCCTTTGCTGTATTACCAGTCTGTACCCGCAGGCCCCTTCCACGGAGGCTATACTGGATGCATTTGAGAACAGGAGCCAACAGCATCTGCTGCAAGAAAATGAAGCTTACGAACTCACCAGTTTTTCACCCGCCTATCTTTTCGATACACTGTTGCCTGCTGCAGAAGCCCGATATAAAAAGCATCCTGATAAATGGCTGCTGGTGCATCTCCTGCGTTTGCGGGCCAATGCCGCTTCCAATCACCGGAACCTGAACAATGATATCGGCATCAGGCCGGTGTCGGTTGCCCTCACGGAAGAGGCTATCCGCCTTTGTCACCTGGAAGGGAATGACCTGTTGCTGGCCGAGACCTATTTCGATATGGCAGAATTGTACAATCTCTACGCTCGCCATGAAGAATATATCACAATGCTCACGAAAGCTTTCGAGATTGCGGACCGGGAGGGGCATGAATATTTTCCCGGTATCCTGTTGTACCATAAGCTGGCTGGCATGTGCAAGGCGGCATTCCATATCAACAGTTTCAGGGAAAGTATCCATTATGGTAACCGGGCGTTGGCCAAGCTGAGCACATTGAAAAGACCGCCCGGTCTTCATACGGAGATCTTTTTGTATGATCTTGTAGGTTTCAGTTATAAATTGCTGCAGCAAACCGATAGTTCTATTTTCTATTACCGGCGCTTACAGCAGCTCTTGAAGGGGAGGGATACCAGTACGGTTTTCTATAAATTATGGAGTGCTATTGCTGATGGGAATATCGGAGAGAACCTGTTGTTGCAGGGAAATATTGTTGCTGCGGAACCCCTGCTGGAGCAATGGGAGCGTACCGGGATTGCTTTCGGTGATACAGCCAATATTTCGCTGGCGAGGAAGGCGCTTGCAGAAAATTACTTCAGGAAAAGAGAATATGACAAAGCTTTGCAGTACTGGCAATTTGTGCTGGAGTGGAGCAAAAAGAAGAAGCATTTCGCCAATGCTGCGGCTGCTGCGGAAGGGATTGCTTCGGTCTATCACCGGAAAGGGCGGGTGGATGATGCTTTTTTCTATTTCCGGCAATCCAGGGTATATAACGATAGTCTAACAGCCTTCAATAACCGCTCGGGCCTGCAGGCTGTTCAGGCAAAGGTGAAGCTGGAGAACCTTCAGCAATCGCTGGCAAATTCCAAAGCCCTGCTGAAAGTGGAAAAGAGGAGCAAGCAGTTCCTGCTGGCGGGCATAGTTCTGCTGGCCGTTATTGCCACCTTACTGTATAACCGGCAAAGGCTGAAAGCGCAAAACCGTTTACAAAGAGTACAACAGCAAAAACGGGAGGCAGAGCTGGAGGCCAGGAGAACGAAGGAGGAGATCGATAATTTCATACGTCATATCAAAGAAAAGAATGATCTCATCGATTCACTTCGTGAAAAATTATCTTCCGATTCTGCTTTGAAAGCAAGGCAGGATATCCTGGAAGGATTATCGGAATACACGCTCATCACTGATCATGAATGGGAACAGTTCAAAACTGGTTTCGCCAAAACTTATCCATCTTTCTTCCCCGCCATGGCGGCACGCCTCAAACAGGTAACGCCGGCAGAAGAGCGGCTGGCCACCCTGATCTTCCTCGGCTTCAATAATCTTCAGATCGCAAATACACTTGGTATCGGCCGTGAAAGTGTTACCAGGGCACGGTATCGTTTGAGACAAAGACTTGGGCTCTCCAAAAATGAAGAACTGGAGGAGCTGATCGCAAATTGGTGATCAGTACATTTTTACACATTTCTATTTTTTACTTTTTTACTCCTTGTCCGGGCGCGTTTTGCATTTGTCCGGTTTTTTGTCTGCCTGTCCGGACCCGCTCCGCCACTGCTCCGGTGTAATTTTAAAGGATGAAAAAACAAGTCACGGATCCAAGGTTCGTGTATGCCCTGATCATCCTGCTGGCAGCTATCGGTTTTGTGCTGGTATGGATCTATTATTAATAATCATTGTTCTGAAACCTGAGAGACCCTAAAAATTCCGTCCATGAAAAGAATATTACTATTCTTCGCTTTTTCTGTTATTGCCTTTTTCTCTTTTTCCCAATCGATCGTGTACGTGGATGCTGCGGCTTCCGGCGCCAATGATGGCAGCAGCTGGCCCAATGCCTACCGTCACCTGAGCAGCGCGCTGGCGGCTGCCAATGCAGGTAATGACATCGATACCATTTTTATTGCCAAAGGAACTTATTATCCTACCGGCAACCAGAACGGCACAAACAGGGACAGCGCCTTTCTCCTGCTGCGCGGCAATCTTTTCCTGTATGGTGGGTTCGATCCTGCAAACGGGATAACGGAAATAGCCCAGCGCAATAGCCAACCCTATGGTGGTACAGGCACCATCCTCAGCGGTAATATTAATAATACTGCGGACAGCCTCGATAACTGCTGGCATGTAATGGTGATTGCTACTTACAATAATGATAATGGAAAGATCCTGCTGGATGGTCTTACTATCCGCGACGGGAATGGTACCATGGCTCCGGGTGGCTACAAATATTACAGATCCGGTCCCGGAGGGCCTTATGGATATTATGGTACCGGCGGTGGTATGCTGATCACTTCAACCGGCACACAGATCACCATGAGGAATATGGTGGTAAGTAATAACGTAACGCAAGGTATTCATTCCCGCAGGTATCTGGATATGGAGAACTGTTCTGTGGTATCAAATCTTGCACCGGGTGGAGATGAGAACTCCACTTCACATATTTCTATTGCTGGTGGAGGTTTGTATTGCCTGGAAGGACTGAAAATGAAAAAATGCCTGGTAGCAGACAATCAGATCTACTATGGTTGGGCTTCCAGGGGAGGCGGTATTTACCTGGAGGGGGAACTGGATATGGAGGATTGTATCGTAAGGAATAATTCCGTTCTGGATGCGGGGACCTGTTCTCCTATAGTAGGAAGCGGAGGTGGCGGAGGAATTTTTTCAACCGTGTATACATTGATCAGGAATACTGTGATCAGCGGGAATAGTTACAGTGTTGTGAAAGGATGTGTATGGGATGGTGTATACAAGCAGCAAATGACTGGCGGTGGTGGTGGACTTGCGTTGAAGGGATATACTGAACTGGTGAATTCCATTGTATCATTCAATGCCATCAGCGGTGGCGAAGTGCCTGCCGGATATGGCACACGTTTTTCAGGAGGAGGTATTTGCATGATGGAAAATGTGGGCCTTAAGATAGTCAATTCTATCTTGTATGGAAATACAGATCCGGTAGCCGGGGCCATCGGCGCAAGAAACCTGTCTTATGCGAGTGGTGTGGAGATCAGTAATTCTGTTTTCCTGGCCAATAGTACATTGTTTGCGCCCGGTGTAACTGCAACCAGGTACTATAGCCTGGTGCAGGGATTCAATTCCACTTCAGACGGGAACCTGGATGCTTCTGCCAGTGGTATTACATTTACCAATGCAGCAGCAGGTGATTTCAGTTTGCCGGCAGGGTCCATTTTTATCAATAAAGGAAACAATAATTTATACAATAGTGCCGCCTATCCGGATATTGAAATGAACGGTAACAACCGGGTGAGTGGAGGGACCATAGATATCGGTCCATACGAAGCCGGCAGTACGCCGGGTGCTGCTCCTGATATACTGTATGTAGATAGTAGTGTAGCTGTTTCCGGTGATGGCAGTTCCTGGGCATCTGCTTTCAAATATCTTTCCGATGCCCTGGCGGTTGCCAACGATAATATTGCGGTAGACAACATCCTGGTAGCGAAAGGAACTTATTATCCTACGGGTGCGCAAAGTGGTTCAGACAGGAACCGCAGTTTTTTCATACGTTATGGCGGTTTGAAAATATTTGGCGGCTTCCCGGGTGGGGGCGGCAGTTTCGCCCAGCGGGTGCTGCCTGCTGCCACAGGCGAATATTCAGGGGAAGGTACTATCCTTAGCGGTGATATCAATATTGAAGGCGATAGTACAGACAACAGTTACCATGTTTTGGCAGTAACTGATATTCCTTCATTTGCTGATAGTATTGTTCTTGACGGATTCAGCGTTCATAACGGCAATGCGAATGCGCCATACGGTACCGGTTACACGTATGGTACACAGGCCGTGAATCAGTATGCAGGTGGTGGCGCCGTGATATGGAATGTAAGTAATAATGGAAAACTGCATTTCAGGAATTGCAATTTCAATAATAACAGCGCCAACGGAACGGCCGGAGCGATCTGCAATCAAAACTCCAAAGCCAGTTTTCTGCAGGTGAATTTCGTAAATAATATTTCCCGGGAAGATAATGGCGGGGCAGTGTACAATGCGCAAAGCGCGTCTGAGCTCAGGTTCAATCAATGCCGCTTTGTATCCAATATTTCGAAGAACGGTCATGGAGGCGCCATCTACAATCATACCGGCGCTGTGGTCAAACTGGAGCGTTCTTTCTTTTTTGGGAATGTAGCGGCCAGAAATGGTGGCGCTATCTACAACAATTCAGGCACACGCGCTGAGATAGCGAATGGTCTTTTTTATCAGAACAGGAGTAATACGCTGAACAGTAATTTCGGTGGAGCGGCGGTATACGTGATCGGTTCCGATTTCCTCGGCGTTAATTGCACATTTGTTGATCAGCAAACCGGAAGTGCCATGTATGGTTTTCTTGCGGGAGCTGGCGGAGGGAGCGTAACATTGAGAAATTCCATTGCCACACATAATCCTTCCGGTGGTGTGGCGGTTGGTAGTGGTACTGTATACAGCCAGAATTTTTCATTGGTACAGGACCAGAATTATGCAACAGATGAGAACCTCAATTACAGCGCCATCTCTCTTTCCGATCTTTATGTAAATGTCAGCGACCCTGATGGCCCTGACAATACCTGGCTTACTGCCGATGACGGCCTCCGTCCTACGGCTTCCTCACCGGTTCGTGAAGAAGGCAATTCAGCACTGGTGGCCGGCAATGACTTCGACATCTCAGGAGGTCCCCGTATCATTGGTTGTAATGTGGATCTGGGAGCTTATGAATCCGGAGCAAGCAAGATATTACTGCATGTGGATGCTGTAAATGGAAGTGATGCCAATAGCGGCAAGTCCTGGCAAAACGCATTCAAATCATTGAAACGTGCCCTGGAATTTGCCAATAGCAGTAGCTGTGCGGATTCAATACTTGTAGCCAGGGGCACTTATTATCCAACGGGCGATCAAATGACAACTGCTCCCGATTTTCTCAAGCAGGTGAGTTGCTTTAAGGTCGAAAGAGCTGGGATCAGGATCTATGGCGGGTTTCAGCCTGCGGGAGCTGGTGGCTGGGCAGGCAGGGAGATACCAACCGTTGCAGGGGCCGGTACCATCTTGAGTGGTGATATCGCCGCCAATCACGACAGCACTTACAATACTTTTCATGTATTGTCGATAGAAAATATTTCTTCATCAGACAGTATTGTGATCGATGGGGTAGGCATTACGGCAGGTAATGCGAAATCCCCGATCATTACACCGGACACCACTTTGCTGATCAATGAAAATACAGGCGGAGGGCTAATGCTGTACAGGAATACGGCGCCTGTGGTTGTAAGGAGATCTGTCTTTTTCCGTAACAGCGCTATCGATTACGGAGGCAGTATAGCAGTAATCAGTTCAAAGATTTTCATTTCCTCAACGATCATTACCGAAAGTTTTTCCGTGAAGGGTGGTGGTTTCACATCGCTGAATTCGAATACGACGATGGTGAATTGCAATATCTACAAGAATCAGGCTGGCACCCGTGTTGTGGGGGGATATACCATCGGTGGATCTGGTGGCGGGGTGTATTTGGAAGGTGGCACCAACCTAATTGTGAATTCGAATATTGCCAATAACCTCGCAACATTAAGAGGAGGTGCAGCAACCTGTTTAAGTACTGCATCATCTTCCATCAGCAACAGTATCCTATGGGGGAATGCTGCACAGGGCGCTCCTTCGATTTACAGTAACATAAATACCAGATACAGTATCATGCAGGGTGGAGCTGCGGGTGAAGGGAACCTGGATGCTGATCCTAATTACACAAATCCCTCCGGTGGGAATTTTACATTGCAGAATTGCAGCCCAGCCATCAATGCCGGAATCAATTCCGATGTTCCGGAAGAAGTAGCTACCGACATAGCAGGAGCAGCTCGCATTCAATTAGGAAAAGTGGACATGGGCGCTCATGAATCTGCTGCGAGTGAGTCTACAGCTGGTATGGCATTAGGTAATTCTGATGTAACGAATATTCAGTCAGCAACTGGTCTTACTTCTTACGTAAACAATTGCAACCTGCTGGTGGCGCAGATCCGGGGCGATAACTCGCCAACGGCTGTTAATGGGAAAGTAAGGATTAAGGTGTGGAATGAATTCATTCAACCGGCCAATTATGTAAGACGTCATTATGAAATAACACCGGAGAACAATGCTGCCACTGCAACTGGCAGGATCACATTGTTCTTTCTCCAATCTGATTTTGTTCAATTCAATAACTTAAATGCAGTAAAGCTGCCGGTTACATCTTTTGATGATGCGCTTAAACCTAATCTTTTGATCGAAAAATTTGCAGGGACCAGCAGCAATGGCACAGGCCGGCCTGACTCCTATGCAGGCAGCGGCATTACCATCGATCCTGCTGATGTGGACATTGTATGGAACTCAAGCCGAAGCAGGTGGGAAGTGAGCTTTGATGTAGCCGGTTTCAGCGGCTTCTTTGTGAAAACGCAGGTGCAGACCCTACCGCTGACTTTGCTTTCGTTCACTGGTCAGCGTGAGAATGGCGTCAGTCAGTTGAAATGGGAAACCGCCAATGAAAACCAGGTGGCTTATTTTGAACTGGAAAGAAGCGCGGGTGGAAATGTTTATTCATCCGTAACGAGGATCAACGCGAAAAATGGACCATCACAGCAATACAGTTATGCTGATCCATACAGTTTCAGCGGTCTGATGAGTTATCGTTTGAAGATGGTGGATATAGACGGAACAGTAAACTACAGTAAGATCGTTCTGCTGTCCGATAAAGAAGCGGCAATACTTTCGATGTATCCGAACCCTGCGCAGAACAGGATCTGGCTTGAAACAAGCGATATAACTTTGAGAGGAACAGAAGCTGTGCTGATGAATGCGGCAGGAGCGGTGCAGTTGAAGTTTAAGGTCCTGAATGCCCGTGAAGAGATTGATATCAGTATGATGAAAAACGGTATGTATTTTATCAGGCTTGCCAATGGCAAAACCATCAAATTCGTAAAAGAATAGAATACGGAAATAATGTAAAAGTGGAGCTGACTTAAAAGGTTGTTACTACATTTCATTTCACTGTGCTCACTCGCTCGCCTCTGGCGAGTGAGTTTTGTTTAGTCGCCTCTGGCGACGCGGTGTTCGCCGGAGGCGAACAAATAGAAGTCCCTCGCCGGGAGGCGAGCGACTGCCAGCTCTCCGCCATTTTTAGTCCCCCGTGTTGTTGTAAGAAAAATGAAAAAAACTTTCCATTTCTCTTGACCCTTACGCAACGTGAGGCCCTAACTTTGTTTGCAACAACAACAGATAGGATGAAATATACAGTCAAAAAGCTGGCTGAACTGGCCGGTGTAAGCGTGCGCACCTTACATCATTATGATCAACTGGGATTACTCACGCCATCGGCACGTACCGAAGCTGGGTATCGTTTGTATGGTGAGCAGGAATTGCTGCGGCTGCAACAGATCCTTTTGTATAAGGAAATGGACCTGCCATTACCTGCCATAGCCGGTATCCTGGATGATCCTGCTTTTGATCTGGTTGCTGCCCTTCAACAGCATCGCGCAATGCTGGAGGAGCGCAGGGACCGTGCCGGTCTGTTGCTGGAAACCGTAAACAAAACCATTCAAAAATTAACAGGAGGGCCAGATATGATAACGAATGAAGAACTCTATGCAGGATTCCCAAAAGAAACCGCAGAAGCCTGGAGATCTGAAGCCATGGAAAGATGGGGTAAAGACACAGTGGAACAAAGTGAGCAGGCATTGCGGAAAATGAGCAAAGAGGATATTGAAAAACTCCGGGAGGAAGGAAGCAATATCACAGCAGGGCTGCTTTCTCTCATGCAAAGCGATGTAAGCGAGCCGGAAGTACAAAAGCTGATACACCGGCATTATTTGCATATCCTGCAATGGTGGGGAAGGAAAACGGATGAGGACTCGCTGGATGCATACAGGGGACTGAGCAATCTCTATCTCATGGACGAGCGGTATACTTGTGTAGATGGAAAACCAAACCTGGCATTCACGGCATTCATCACCAAAGCAATGTTGTTCTATGTAGATGCGCTTTCAGAAAAAAGATAAGAATGAAAAAGAGGAATGCTGCAGCGTTCCTCTTGCCTTGCAGTGCATAATGATATGCTTATGGGTTTCCTGAAAGCATGCGTATACTGCCTGTTGCGCTACTTCGGCTGTATCGTTGTTACAGGTCTTGCGGCAGTTTTGTTGTTGTTGGTAACCTTACTTCCCGGGTCAGGTGGCAGAAGATTGAATCTAAAAGTTTTTTATTTCAATCTCAACCGGTGTGGATCATCCTGCCGCTTTTTTCTTACCAGTCTTACCGTTGCATTCTGTGATAGGCTGCTGCTCAGGTATACCTCATATCTCGTGCTGCCATCGGTTACCACCATCAAAGCTGTATTGGGCGGATAAGTGCCGAGGTTCTGTGCAAACATGCTGATCTCGTTCACCGCTTTCATACTATCTAATTTCACATAGATATTGGTGCCCCGGTCTGTGATCATCTGGTTGGCGAGTACAGGTGCGCCATTGAGGAAAACAGAGATGCTATCTCCATCGATATCACCGTTATCATAGAAAGTGATGCGGATGGAGTCGCTGTCCACTTCCAGATCTTTGCTGTAGATATTCTTTCTTTTTTTGAAAGCCTCTGTGAGAGATTCTTCCAGTTTGGGAGTGATGGTGATCTTTGTGGCATTGTTCTCAGCAGGGGAGAGGGTTCTGGTAACGGGAACGTCTACCCGTGGCGTGGAAACTGAGGGAACAACAGGCTTGCGTTCCGCTACTGTTTCTTTAACTACGGCTTCCGCTTCTTTTTTGGCAAGCTCGCCGTCTTTTATCAGTTCAGCTTGTTTTTGTGCAGTTTCTTCTTCTTTGGTGAGTGTTTTTTTTATTTCGGTCTTCACTGCTTCATCAGCTTTCTTCGCGATCAGTGTATTCTCTGAGTCCTGTTTTTTCTCTACAATTACTACAGGTTCTTCTTTCTTCGTTTCCACTACAACATCTTCTTCCTGCGGTTTCCAGAATCGTTGTCCAACTGCCATATTGCGAAGCACGTCTGTGGCTGTGCTTTCTGTGCGGTCCATCGTGAAAGTGACCTTCAGTTCGGGGCAGGTGTATTTGTATTTATCGTTGGCGTAGAATGAGCCGTTCAAGGTGCTTTTTGCCTGGCTTACCATCAGTTTACCCACGAAGCTCATGGGGCATTCGATGCCGTTGCGGGCGGTGGATGCATAGAGTAACATGGGAAGATTGGGAATAGTTACTTCGCGGGTTGCCTTGTTGAATTTGCCGCGCACAAAGAAGCTCTGGTAAGTGTCTTTGAAATAATAACCGAAAACGCCTTCCACTTCATTTCCTTTCTGCTGGAGTACCAGTTCTGTAAGGTAGTTGCTGTAAGAGCCCTGTGCTGCCACATCGGCTTTACCGTACCAGGAGCCGGATGCAGACTGCGCCTGTGATTGATGGGTGAGGATCAACGCGCTTGTCCAGAAGAATAGTTTTTTGAACATACGTGAAGATAGGCAGAAAAAATCAAGCCAAACTACCCGATAGCTTGTTTTAATGCACAGTATGTGCGTATGTTGTAAAGTAGGGATCGCTTATTTCATGTAACGTTTCATCTCGCGCTCTGTATCGCGTTGTTTGATGGTCTCGCGTTTGTCGTACAATTTCTTACCCTTGCCAAGACCTATTTCCATTTTTGCAATACTCTTTTCATTGAAGTAAATACGGAGTGGTACGATGGTGTAGCCTTTCTCTTTGATCTTTGCTTCGAGTTTGCGCAGTTCTTTTTTATGGAGCAGGAGTTTGCGTTCCTGCGTGGGTACGTGATTGTTGTAGGTACCGTGACTGTATTCGGTGATGTGAAGGCTTTTGATCCAGAGCTCTCCTTTATGGAAGAAGCAATAGGCATCATTGAAGCTGGCGCGGCCTTCGCGGAGTGATTTCACTTCGGTGCCTGCCAGTACGATGCCGGCATCGTAGCGGTCTTCGATGAAATAGTCGTGATAAGCTGATCTGTTGCGGATCTCTGTCATTTGTTCTTTATAACACAATACGAAATGCGAAGTTCGGAAATCCTTGTTCACATTTCGTATTGCGGTGTATGGCGCTGTTAGTTCCTGAAAAGATTCAGAACGGTAGCCAGTTTGTCTTTCAATTCTTTACGTGGCACAATGAAATCGAGAAAGCCGTGTTCAAGAAGGAATTCGCTTCTTTGGAATCCTTCGGGCAGGTCTTTCTTGATGGTTTCCTTGATCACGCGTGGTCCGGCAAAACCGATAAGGGCGCCGGGTTCGGCAATATTGAGGTCGCCCAGCATACCGAAGGAAGCTGAGATACCGCCGAAGGATGGATCTGTCAGGAAAGATATATAAGGTACCTGTGCATCGGTGAGCTGCGATAATTTACCGGATACCTTGGCCAGCTGCATGAGCGAGAAAGCGGATTCCATCATTCGGGCGCCACCTGATTTACAGATGATCATGAGTGGGATCTTCTTTTCTATGCAGATGTCTGCGGCCCTGGCGATCCTTTCGCCCATTACACTTCCCAGTGAGCCTCCGATGAATTCGAAATCCATACAGGCTACCATGAAGTCGAGTGATTTGATCTTACCCTGGGCAACACGGATAGAATCGGTCAGGTCCGTTTTGCCCCAGGTTTCCTGCAGTCTTTTGCCGTAGGGTTTCAGGTCTGTGAAATGAAGGAAGTCTTTCGAGCGGATATTTTCAAACAATACTTCGTATTGGTTGTCGTCAAACAGGATCTCAAAATACTCGGCGCTACCAATGCGGTGATGGTAGGCGCATTTAGGGCAAACGAAAAGATTTTCCCTCAGTTCGGTTACGGTGCAGATATAGCCACAATCGGGACATTTGCTCCAGAGCCCTTCAGGGGTTTCTTTCTTTTCGGCAGTACTGGTCAGAATACCTTTCTTAATCCTCTTGAACCAACTGCTCTTTGACTCTTCGCTCCGGCCATCTTCGCCTGCCAGGTTGGCGTCAAAGTCCTCTTCTTGTTTCATTCGGTTGGTTTTAGGCGGCTAAGATATGCATTTTAATAAATTAATAATTTCAAGAGTCAAGCAGAAAATTTTTACAATTATATGATATTTGACCTCGCTGCGTTACTTTTGCGTCTGAGCGGCAAAACGCAACCCTATCTCATGACTGCTTTCTATAGTGTTGACCATGAGACGGTGATAAAGACAGGCAAGGCTTTTGGCCGGATGAGCATCATCGGGAAGTTGATAGATATCACTTATTCCACAATCAGAGCTTAACGCTCATCCTTCCATGCTGGAACCTTCTCAGACGCCAGGTTGCGCACCCATTCAGTTCAGTGCGCTTTTATAACAAAATCTTTTTCAGATGAAATGGTCTGAACTTTTTACGTCTTCCATCGGTAAGAAACTCGTTATGGGTTTCACCGGAATTTTCCTGATTCTTTTTCTCATTATTCACGTCAGTATTAACTCCTGCATCTTTGCGGATCTTTTCGATCCCACAGATAATGGTGAAATTTTCAACAGGGCTGCCCATTTCATGGGAGCGATGATCCTGATCCGCATTGCGGAGGTAGGTCTTTTTGCCGGTATCATACTCCATATAGTACAGGGGTATCTGCTTACTGCGCAGAACAATTCAAAACGCGGCGTCGCCTATGCGGTTCCGATGGGTAACAAAGGTTCCAAGTGGTACAGCCGCAGCATGGGGCTTCTCGGCACATTGCTCCTGATGTTCCTCATTCTCCACGTATCACAGTTCTGGTGGGATTCCCGGATCTCACATAACCTGGCGCCTGCCGCCTACGATGCGGAACAGCATGATCTTTTCGCCCGCATGATCGAAGTATTCCAGAATCCTGTGATGGTTGTATTATATATCATCGCCTGTATCTCCCTGGCATACCACCTGATGCACGGTTTCCAAAGTGCATTCAGAACAATCGGGGTACATAATAATAAATACCTGAAGATGGTGAAGAGTATCGGGATCGGTTTCTCCATCATCGTTCCTGTCGTATTTGCCCTGATGCCCATCGCCTGCTATTTAGGATGGGTGCGAATCGACTAATATTCATCTTGTATCAGTGACTTCATAAACTGCAAACCATAAATTGGTTATATGTTAGATGCAAAAATTCCTGCCGGCCCCCTGGATCAGAAATGGACATGGTATAAAGGCCATTGCAACCTGGTGAACCCGGCAAACAAGCGCAAACTGGAGGTGATCGTTATTGGAACTGGTCTTGCCGGAGCTTCGGCTGCGGCTTCGCTGGGTGAGCTCGGTTATAAAGTGAAAGCCTTCTGTTTCCAGGATTCTCCACGCCGTGCACACAGTATCGCAGCGCAAGGTGGTATCAATGCCGCCAAGAATTATCAGAATGACGGGGACTCGGTCTTCCGTCTTTTTTATGATACCATCAAAGGTGGCGACTACCGTGCACGCGAAGGCAATGTGCATCGCCTGGCCGAAGTGAGTGGTAATATTATTGACCAATGTGTGGCGCAGGGTGTTCCTTTCGCCCGCGAATACGGCGGCCTGCTCAGCAACCGCTCATTCGGCGGTACACAGGTACAAAGAACTTTCTATGCTGCCGGTCAGACCGGGCAGCAGCTCCTCATAGGCGCTTACCAGAGCCTGGAACGCCAGATCGCTCTTGGTAACGTGAAAATGTACAACCGTCACGAGATGCTGGAGATCGTTATGATCGATGGCAAAGCCCGCGGCATCATCGCCCGTGATCTCGTTAACGGTAAGCTCGAACGTCATTTCGGTCATGCTGTACTGTTATGCTCCGGTGGTTATGGCAACGTTTTCTATCTTTCCACCAACGCCATGGGCAGCAACGTAACGGCAGCCTGGAAAGCGCACAGGAAAGGAGCTTACTTCGCCAATCCCTGCTTCACGCAGATCCACCCCACCTGTATCCCTGTGAGCGGCGACCACCAGAGTAAACTCACTCTCATGTCTGAGAGCCTGCGTAACGACGGCCGTATCTGGGTCCCCAAAAAACAGAACGACGATCGCAAAGCGGCCGACATCCCTGAAGATGAAAGGGATTATTACCTGGAAAGAAGATACCCCGCATTCGGTAACCTCGTTCCCCGCGACGTGGCCAGCCGCGCCGCCAAAGAGCGTTGCGATGCCGGTTACGGAGTAGGAACTTCCAAACAGGCCGTTTACCTGGATTACGCTAATGCCATCCAGCGTTACGGAGAGATCGAAGTTGGTAAACATGGCCTCTCCAATGTTTCTCCCGAAGAGATCACCAAACTGGGTAAAGCAGTAGTGAAAGAGAAATACGGTAACCTTTTCGATATGTACGAAAAGATCACCGGCGAGAACCCATACGAAACCCCGATGCGCATTTATCCCGCGGTGCACTACACCATGGGCGGCCTCTGGGTGGATTATGAACTGATGACCACAGTGCCCGGACTTTATTGTCTTGGTGAAGCCAATTTCAGCGATCACGGCGCTAACCGTCTCGGCGCTTCTGCTCTGATGCAGGGCCTGGCCGATGGTTATTTTGTGATCCCTTACACAATCGGTAACTACCTTGCAAAAGATATCGCTACAAAAAGTATCCCTACCAATCACCCTGCATTTGATGCCGCTGAAAAAGAAGTGGCAGACAGGATCAACCAACTGATGAGCATCAAGGGGTCCAAAACCGTGGAGAGCTTCCATAAACGCCTTGGTAAGATCATGTGGGATAAATGTGGTATGGCCCGCAATGCGAAAGGATTGCAGGAAGCCATCACTGAGATCCGGCAACTGAAAAAGGAATTCTGGAGCGATGTACGCATTCCCGGAGCCATCAATGAAATGAATCCTGAGCTGGATAAAGCCAATCGTGTGGCCGATTTCCTGGAACTGGGCGAACTGATGTGCATCGATGCGCTCAACCGCAATGAAAGCTGCGGCGGTCACTTCCGCGAAGAGTCACAAACAGAAGAAGGCGAAGCAAAACGCGACGATGCCAACTTCGCTTATGTGTCAGCGTGGGAATACCAGGGTGATCACAAATGGAATATGCACAGGGAAGACCTCAACTTTGAAGTAGCTAAACCAACTCAGCGTAGCTATAAATAACAACTACATCTATCGTCTATGGAACATTATAATATGAATCTTACACTGAAAGTGTGGAGACAGAAAAGCAGGAACGATGCGGGCGGTTTTGAAACCTATGATGTGAAAGATGTTTCTTCGGAAATGTCGTTCCTGGAAATGATCGACGTATTGAATGAGCGGCTGATCGCTGAAGGTAAGGACCCCATTGCCTTCGACCATGATTGCCGTGAAGGCATCTGTGGCATGTGCTCCATGTACATCGATGGCCGTCCTCACGGTCCATGGCATGCGAATACCACCTGCCAGCTGCACATGCGTGCCTACAAGGATGGAGACACCATCACTGTAGAACCCTGGCGCGCCAAGGCTTTCCCTGTGGTGAAAGACCTGGTGGTGGACCGTACCGCATTCGACCGCATTGTTCAGGCGGGCGGATATATCTCCGTAAATACCGGGAACGCACAGGACGCCAATAATATACTGATCCCGAAAGACAAGGCTGACCTGAGCTTCGCCAACGCTGCCTGCATCGGATGCGGCGCCTGCGTTGCCGCTTGCAAGAACAGTTCCGCCATGCTCTTCCTCAGCGCGAAAGTGAGCCACCTGGCACTGTTGCCACAAGGTGATCCCGAGCGCAAGAGCCGTGCACTGAATATGGTGGCGCAAATGGACAAAGAAGGTTTCGGCGCCTGCACCAATACCGGCGCCTGCGAAGCAGTTTGTCCCAAAGAGATCTCCATCACCAATATCGCGCGCCTCAACTTCGAGTACCAGCGTGCCGGTTACTCTGCCGAGTAATCTGTGGGTGAACAAAATATGTATAGGGTCAACCACCAAAGGTTGGCCCTTTTACTTTGGGGGTGCCCAGTCGCTCGCCTCCGGCGAGTGACTTCTATTTAGTCGCCTCCGGCGACGCGGTGTTCGCCGGAGGCGAACAAATAACCGTCACTCGCCGGAGGCGTGCGACTGGCAGCACTCCGCCAGAAGCCGGCACTCCGCCTTTTTGTTGTACATTCAATCATCCAAAAATCACATTATGAGCGAGTATACCGTTCCCGCACAAACGAGAATCGGACATGTTCACCTGAAAGTTTCCGATCTTGATAAAGCTCTCGATTTTTACCAGGGATTACTGGGCTTTCAGATCATGCAGCGATACGGCAACCAGGCCGTGTTCATCTCAGCCGGCGGATACCATCATCATATCGGCCTCAATACCTGGTACAGTAAAGACCAGCCGCCGGCATCGCGTAAATCGCCCGGACTTTTTCATACCGCTATTCTCTATCCAACGAGAAGAGACCTGGCCGTGGTCCTGAAACGATTGCTTGAAGCACGTTACCCGCTCACCGGCGCTTCCGATCATGGCGTTTCCGAAGCGATCTATCTCGATGATCCCGATGGCAATGGAGTAGAGCTCTACTGGGATAAACCGCGAGAGCAATGGCCGCTCGATGCCGGAGGCAATTTGCAAATGGTGACTGAACCGCTGGACCTGCCTGCATTGCTGGCCACCATCGATCAGTAATACCCAGTCCCCACCAATTTTGTTAACCAGTGATGAGCGGATGGTTTCAACAGAAGGGATGTTGTAATTTTCCCACTGTTTCAAACCAACGAACATGATTAAAAATCTGCACAAATTCCTGTTGATTACCCCGATTATCGCCGGCTGTAATCAAAATCCTTCAAAGATGAACCAAGCATACCAATGGCCTGAGAATATTCCCACTCCAACTGTTGAAAAGAAAACGAAAGAATTCCTCATGCATGGAGATAAGAGGGTGGACGAATATTACTGGCTCAATGAAAGAGAAAACCCAAAAGTTATAGACTACCTCAAAGCAGAGAATGCTTATGTAGACACGATGATGTCAGGCACCAAAGAGCTCCGGGAAAAACTCTTCCAGGAAATGAAAGGCCGCATCAAGGAGAAAGATGAATCCGTTCCCGTATTGAACAACGGTTATTTCTATTACAACAAGTTTGAAGAAGGCAAACAGTACCCCATCTTTTGCCGCAAGAAAGGAAGCCTGGATGCTCCCGAAGAGATCATGTTCGATCAGAATAAGATGGCGGAAGGACATAAGTACTACAGCGTTGGTGTTATCCGCATCAGCGATAACAATGAACTGGCCGCCTTCACCACAGATCATGTGAGCCGCCGCCTCTACAATCTGCAGATCAAAAACCTCACTACCGGTGAAGTATATCCTGAAACCATTCCCAATGTGGAAGGCGGTTCCATCGTTTGGGCTGCCGATAATAAGACCATCTTCTATATTTTGCAGGATACCACTACACTGCTTGGCTACCAGGTCTATCGCCACACACTTGGCACGGACCCCGGGAATGATGTACTGATGTATGAAGAAAAAGATGATCGTTATTATCTTGACATCGGGCGTACACGCTCAAAGAAATATGTGACCATTGCTTCCAGTATGAACGAAGTGAGCACGGAGTACCGCCTGCTCGATGCATCTGACCCAACAGGAACATTCAAAGTATTCGAACCGCGCAAAATGGATTTTCAGTATCATATCGATCATGCGGCAGACGGAAAGTTCTATATCCTCACAGATTGGGACGCGCCCAATTTCCGTGTGATGACTTCAGAAGATGGAAAAACAGGAAAAGTGAACTGGATTGAACTGATCCCCGCCCGTAAGGATGTGTATATCGCTGATTTCAATACATTCAAGAATCACCTGGTGCTCACTGAAGTGAAAGACGCCATGCGCCAGATCCGCGTGATCAACCAGGCTTCGAAGAAAGACGAGTACATTGCGTTCGATGAAAAAGTGTACACGGCCGGACAAAGCAGCAATCCTGAGTCCAACACCAATATCCTTCGTATCGTTTATACTTCCATGACCACGCCTTATACCGTGATCGATTACAATATGGATACGAAAGAAAAAACAGTGAAGAAGGAAACGGAAGTGATCGGTTATAAAAAAGAGGGATACGAAACAGACCGCATCTGGGCCACTGCCCGCGATGGTGTGAAAGTACCTGTTACCTTGCTGTACAAAAAAGGAATGAAGAAAGATGGAGCCAATCCATTATTGCTGATGGCCTATGGTTCATACGGTAACAGCATATTCCCTGGCTTCAACAGCACTGTGATCTCACTGGTTGACCGGGGCTTCATCTATGCCATTGCGCATGTGCGTGGTGGTCAGGAAATGGGCAGGACCTGGTACGATAACGGCCATCTCCTCAAAAAGAAGAATACTTTCTATGATTTCATCGATTGCGGTGAATTTCTGGTGAAAGAGAGCTATACCAGTAATAAACATCTCTATGCCAATGGCGGTAGCGCCGGCGGTTTGCTGATGGGCGCTGTGCTGAACCTTGCCCCTGAAATGTGGAACGGGGTAGTGGCAGAAGTTCCCTTTGTGGATGTGATCACCACCATGAGCGATGCCAGTATTCCACTCACCACCGGCGAGTACAAGGAGTGGGGCAATCCTGCTGACAGCACAGAATATTTCTACATGAAGTCCTATTCTCCCTATGATAACGTTGAGGCGAAGAACTACCCTAATATCCTGGTTACTACTGGTCTCCACGATTCCCAGGTGCAGTACTTCGAGCCTGCCAAATGGGTGGCCAAATTGCGGGAATTCAACAAGAGCAAGAATGTTATTCTCTTCAAAACCAATATGGATGCGGGGCATGGCGGCGCTTCCGGCCGTTTTGAAAGCCTCCGCGAGGACGCCCTCAACTATGCGTTTCTGCTGGCTTTGGAAGGGCGTGTTAATTAATCCCGCTGCCTTGCGCTGCGAGATTAATTCATAATTATTGCCTACCTTTGCCGACTCAAAAAACCAGGAAGTCAGTATGATCTCAGTGAATAATGTGACCCTCTCGTTCGGCAAACGTGTATTGTTCGATGAAGTGAATATCTCCTTCAGCAAAGGCAATTGCTATGGTGTGATCGGAGCCAATGGCGCCGGTAAATCTACTTTTCTGAAAATACTCTCCGGGGAGATCGAGCCCAATAAAGGCACTATCGATATCACTCCCGGCGAACGGATGGCCGTATTAAAACAGAACCATTTCGAGTTCGATGAAATTACCGTGCTCAATACCGTGATGATGGGCCATAAAAAATTATGGTCTGTGATGCATGAGCGCGATGCTATCTATGCCAAAGCAGATTTCTCTGAAGAAGATGGTATCCGCGCAGGTGAACTGGAAGGTGAGTTCGGCGAAATGGGCGGCTACACCGCAGAAAGCGATGCAGGCAGCCTGCTCAGCGAACTGGGTGTTCCGGAAGATGTTCACCAGAGCCTGATGAAAGATATCAACGGCGCCATGAAAGTACGTGTGCTCCTCGCACAGGCCCTCTTCGGAAACCCTGATATCCTCATCCTCGATGAGCCTACCAACAACCTGGACGTTGTAACCATTAGCTGGCTGGAAAACTTCCTGGCAGGGTATGAGAACATCGTGATCGTAGTGAGCCACGACCGTCACTTCCTCGATGCCGTATGTACGCATGTGGCCGATGTGGACCGTCAGAAGATCAAGGTCTACACCGGTAACTATACCTTCTGGTATGAAAGTTCACAGCTCGCAGCACGCCAGCAGAACGATAAGAACAAGAAGACGGAAGAGAAGCGTAAAGATCTCATGGACTTCATCGCCCGCTTCAGCGCCAACGCCTCCAAATCCAAACAGGCTACTTCCCGTAAGAAAGCCCTGGAGAAACTGGTTATTGAAGATATCACGCCTTCCAACAGGAAATATCCTGGAATCATCTTCAAACAACTGCGCGAAGTGGGTAACCAGATCCTCAATGTGGAGAAGCTCAGCAAATCCATCGATGGAAGAACGCTGTTCAGCAATGTGAGCTTCACGGTGAACAAGGGCGATAAGATTGCCGTGGTTGCCGATGATCAGATGGCCATCACTGCATTCTTCGAGATCATCAACGAACAACAAAAAGCAGACAGCGGCAGCTACGAGTGGGGGACCACCGTATCCAAAGCTTATCTGCCCAATGACAACTCTCAATACTTCACTACAGACCTGAACCTGATGGACTGGCTGCGTCAGTACGTGCCTTCGCATGTAACAGACGTGGACGAGCCCTTCCTCCGCGGATTCCTCGGAAAGATGCTGTTCAGCGGTGATGAGGTGCTGAAGAAGACCTCTGTACTCAGCGGTGGCGAGAAAGTTCGTTGCATGCTCAGCCGCATGATGCTGCAGGACCCCAACGTGGTCTTGCTGGATGAGCCTACCAATCACCTGGACCTTGAATCTATCCAAAGCTTCAACGAAAGCATGGAGAACTTCAAAGGGATCGTGATGCTCAGCTCACATGACCATACCTTCCTGCAAACAGTGGCCAACCGCATTATCGAGCTCACACCTACAGGTGCGATCGATAAGCTGATGTCCTTCGATGAATACCTGGAAGATAAAAAAGCGAAGAAAATGCAGCTCGCATAAGCATATAAGTAACTTGTCGTGGTCCGGCAGTTATTCCTGCCCGGTACCCGGAAACCCTGAGAAGCAATGCTTTTCAGGGTTTCTTTTTGGAGAAATACCCGAAAATGCTTTAATTTTAACTTATATATTTTACATTCGTAATAGATATTACGTATCCCTCAAACCTGATCGTAGCTTCAGTCCAGCTCACCTTAATCGAACGTCTCCCATCAAATCCCCGGCTTAAACGCGTAGACGGGCATCAGCGGTTATGTACCCTGATCCGGAAGTTTTTTTACTAACCAATTAAATTTCATGTTATGAAGAAAACTTACGCGGTGTTGATTTGTGGTCTCTCTTTCATGGCGCTGATTACAAACCAGGCCCATGCTCAATTGCAGAAGGGAAATATCCTGATTGGTGCAGACCTGATGGGAATGTCTGCAGATTTTCAAAGTGGAAATACAACCTTCAATTTATCGATCCATCCTAAAGTGGCCTGGTTCATCCAGGATAATATCGCTGTTGGTGGTATGGTTGACCTGGGGCTCTCCACACGCAAAGGGTACACAGCCATTTCTTATGGAGTAAGTGCGCTGGGCCGTTATTATATCTCAGATCCCAAAACTCAATTACTGAAACAAAGCCGCTTTTTCCTGGAAGGAAATGTGGGGATCAGTGGACAGAATACAAAAGTTGACGGATCTGATAATGTAAGTACGAATGGCCTGGGTATTGGATTCGGTCCTGGTATCGCTTATTTCATTACCCCCAATATCAGCCTGGAAGGATTGTTGAAGTACAATCTCACAGTAGGCTTCGGAAATTCTACCACCAATAACCAGATTGCATTCGGGCTGGGGTTCCAGATCTACCTGCCCACGAAAAAAGCAAGAGAAGTTTACAACGATGTAAAATCGCAAATGAAATAAGTCCAACAACGGCATTCAGTGTTATACAGTTACTAATATCCGGAAAGGCCGGCAGGGAACAGGGGCCAACCCGGAGAGCACTCGCTCGCCTCCGGCGAGTGAGTTTTGTTTTGTCGCCTCCGGCTACACAGTGTTCGCCGGAGGCGAACGAATATTACTCACTCGCCGGAGGCGAACGAGTGCTCCCCGATATTGCATCATTTCAACTATCCACAAACAATAAATCCTGATTTTCTACGCTTTTTACTTACTCCGCGGGATTTTACGCTAATATTGCGGGGGTCAAATGCAGACATTGTTAACCGGGAGAATATTGATACTGATAATGTTGCTGGCTTGCTGCCAAATGCATGGATATGCACAGCAGAAGCCGGCACCTAAGCCGCTTTCCAATCTTCGTGTTAAGAAGGTCAGTACCCGGCAGCCCATTATTCAGCTGGATTCGCTCAGTCTCATCCCAAATACCATCCAGGTCCCAGGTGTGCCGGATAGCGCTTACACCATCGATTTCATCAATGGCACACTGCATTGGAAAAGCCATTTCATTCTCGACAGTCTGTATATCCGCTACCGCGTTTTTCCCACGCGAATGAATGCTGTAGTGAACAGGATGGAATACGATTCCGTGATGAACCGTTTTATCGGTCAGGCCTATACGCCGAATTTCATGGGCGTTCAGCAGACCGATAATTTCTTCAACTTCGGGAATATCACGTACAACGGTAGTTTTGGCCGGGCCATCTCTTTCGGCAATAGCCAGGATGCAGTGGTCACCAGCAACCTCAACCTGCAGCTCAGCGGTTACCTGGCCGACAGTATAGAGATCGCCGCCGCCATCACAGACAATAATATCCCGATACAGCCAGACGGCACCACGCAACAGCTCAATGAATTCGACCGCATCTTCCTTCAGTTCCGTAAACAGAACTGGGCGCTGAGCCTTGGTGATATTGATATCAGGCAACAACAGAACTATTTCCTCAGTTTCTATAAACGCTTACAGGGCCTCGCTTTTGAAGCCACCACGCAGATCGCGCCCGGCATAACCAATAAAGCCATGGTGAGCGGCTCTATCGCAAAAGGTAAGTTCACCCGCGATATCCTGGAACCGCTGGAAGGCAACCAGGGACCATACCGGCTCAAGGGCGCCAATAATGAATTCTTCTTTGTAGTGCTCGCCAATACCGAGCGGGTGTTCATTGATGGAGAACTCCTGCAGCGCGGGGAAGACCAGGACTATGTGATCAACTACAACACGGCCGAAATTACGTTTACCCCCCGCCGTATGATCACTAAGGACAAAAGGATACAAGTGGAATTCGAATATGCAGACCGGAATTATCTCAACTCCAATATCTATCTCTCCGATGAGGTCAATATCAAAGACAAAGTGAAACTGCGCGTTGGCTTCTTCAACAATGCCGATGCCAAGAGCTCACCCATCAACCAAACCCTCGACCCTGCGCAAAAACAATTTCTCAACACTATAGGAGACAGTATCCAGCATGCTTTCTATCCCAATGCCGCACTGGATACTTTTGCAGCAGGCAAGATCCTTTACAAAAAAGTGGACACTGTTTACAACGGAGGACAGAACCAGGACACTATCTATATCTATTCCAGCAATCCTGACAGCGCCCGCTATTCGCTATCTTTCATCGATGTAGGCCAGGGCAATGGTAACTATATGCCCGACCTCAACGGCGCCAATGGAAAAGTGTACAAATGGATAGAACCGGTGAACGGACAAAGACAGGGACGATATGAGCCTGCCGTATTCCTGGTAACACCCAAGAAACAACAGGTGGTAACGCTCGGTGTGGACTATCTCATGAACAAGAATACCGAAGTGAATACCGAAGTAGCGATGAGCAATTACAATGTGAATGCTTTCTCGGATAAAGACAAGGATGACGATAAAGGCTATGCCGCCAAAGCAACTATCAAGAATACCATTCCATTCAAAGGGAAAAAAGGACTGGCGCTGACTTCCAATGCCGGCTTCGAATATGTTGAGAGCCGCTTCAAGCCATTGGAGCGACTGCGGAATATCGAGTTTGCCCGCGACTGGGGCCTGCCACTGCAATCCACGCCAGAGAATGAGTCCATTGTAACAGCAGGGCTCTCGCTCACCGACGCAAAAATGAATTCCCTGAAATACCAGTTCACCAATTACAACAGGGGCGGGGATTTCACCGGGATCCGTAACAGCATTCTTCAGGTACAGGATATCAAAGGCTGGCGCTTCAACAATGTTTTCACTATTTCCAATGTAAGCGCTACCGATGCCAAAGGCATTTTCCTTCGGCCTACTTTAGACGTTACGCGTGTATTCAAAAAACTCAAACATTATTCGCTCAACCTGAACTATTCCGTTGAGCATACTTCCATCAAAGACAGGAATACCGATTCGCTCACTGCACTCAGTTTTTCCTTCACCAATTTCCAGGCCACCATCAAATCCGATGAAGGCAAACAGAATCACTGGGGCTTCGTGTATTCTACCCGCACCAACCAGTACCCAGTTGGTAAGGAATTGCAAAAGGCCGATCGCGCCCAGAACTTCAATCTCTTTGCCGAATTATTGAAAAATGAAAAACATCAGTTCCGATTCAACGGTACCTATCGTATTCTGGAGATCCTTGACCAGAAGATCACCACCCAGGAGGCAGACAAAAGCCTGCTCGGCCGCGCTGAATATCTTTTCAACGAATGGCGTGGAATGCTCACCGGTAGTATGCTCTATGAAGTAGGTTCCGGCCAGGAGCAGAAGCGCGATTTCGCTTTCCTGGAAGTGCCCGCCGGTCAGGGTGAATATACCTGGATCGATTACAATGAAGATGGGATCCAGCAACTCAATGAATTTGAGCTGGCCAAATTCCAGGACCAGGCCAAATACATCCGCATCTATACACCCACCAACGAATTCATCAAAGCCAATTACAATACTTTCAACTATACCGTTGGACTGAACCCACGCTCCGTCATCGATATGACCAAAGCAAAAGGCTTCACCAAACTCATAGCCAAACTGAACCTGCAATCCTCCCTGCAGCTCAGCAAGAAAGAGATCGCACGCGGTGTGGTACAACTGGACCCTTTCCGTTCACCACTCAACGATACTTCCCTGATCACGCTGAACTCCGTGCTGGTGAACACATTTTCGTTCAACCGTTACAGTTCCTCCTGGGGAATTGATCTGAATAATTCAAGGAACAGCAACAAATCCCTGCTTACCTATGGCTACGAGACCCGCAGCCTGGATGAATGGAGCCTTCGCGGCCGAGTGAACATCACCAAACAATTACTATTAGAACTAACTGGCCGCACCGGTATCAATCAGCTGACTACCAGCAGTGCCAAATTCGATAACCGGAATTACAAGATCCGGCAGCGCTCATTTGAGCCCGCTGTAAACTTCATCAACGGTTCCAATTTCCGCTGGTTGGTCGGTTATAAATTCATGACGCGCAACAACGAGCAGGGCGCAGGGGAGAGAACCAGCTCCAATTCCATCAACACAGACATCAAGTACAATATCCTGCAAAGCACCAGCATCAACGGCAAATTCACCTACAACAATATCAGCTTCAAATCCACTGAAGACAATCCTAATGTGAACTCGCCGGCGGCCTACATTCTCCTTGATGGTCTTTTGCCTGGTAAGAACTTCCTCTGGAACCTCGATCTCACCAAACGCCTCAGCAATAACCTGGAGCTGAATATCCAATATGAAGGACGAAAGCCCGGAACAGCGCGTGTAGTTCATGTGGGCAGGGCGGCGATACGCGCACTCCTCTAATGAATCATTTTTGCTGCTTGAAAGGGCGGGGGCAAAAAGGTATATGATAAGTCGGCTGTTGAAACGAACCAACGCAGGAGGGGTTTTGATGAGCTGTGGGGGGAGAGATGGGGCGGTGGTGCAGGACTGGGCTTTTTCGCTTACGTTTCAAAGGCCGGGCTTATCATATACCGTTTTTGCCTTGGGCACTATGAATGTGCGGCAAATGATTTATTAGAGGAGTGTGCGTGGAAAAAAAGGATGGGGGTAATTCTTCAATTAGCCATTACTGATAGCATCTTAGGTTTGAAGGTTGAGCCCATGCACCATTACCATCATCAAAAAAAGAACCTTTTTTATGCGCCTTTTATTCCGGGTTTAAAAGATTTGCCTGCTGCACCTCCAGGCTATACGGGCGAGGGATTGAAGAAATCCGGCCTCTGAAACGTAAGCGAAGAAGTCCGGCCCTGCACTACCGCCTCATCTCTCCAACCCACAGTTCAAAAAATATCCAACTGCGCCGGTTCGTTTCAGCAGCCGGCATTTCTTCATCCCGAGCCCGCGCCATAAAAAAGAGTGTCCCGGCCAAAGCCAGGACACTCTTCAATAATTTATTCTCAGGATTTAGCTGAACAGTCCACCTTTCTTCAGAGTAGATACGCCTTCGCCGATCTTGAAACCGTTGTGGTATACTTCGATCTTATAGGCGCCAGTTTTGAAAGCGCTGTTTTGTTTCCAGGGGAATTCTACGTGTTTCTTTTTGCCGGTCTCGATATCAACAGGCATTTTGAAAGTGTAGAATTTGTCGCCTTCTTCACGGGTAGTGAATGTACCGGAGCCAAGGGCTTCAACAGTTACAGGCTTTCCTTCAGGATCAGTAACGCTTACATAAACTTCTGTGCTTCCTGACTGAGCGATGCGGTTGTCAACATCGAATGCGATAACCAGTTTGTCTACGCGTTTAGCGGTAGTGGTTACTTTTTCACGGCCACCGCTCTTCTCATTGATCGGAGTGATGGAGATGTTGCTTGCATTCAGCGTGCTGGCGATGTCTACTTTCTTAGCCAGTTCATCTTTGGCTGTAGTGGTAGTAGCCAGGTCTGTTGTGAGTTGTTCTTTGTCTGCAGTGAGCTGAGTTTTTTCGGTAGTCAGCACCTGGTTTTCTTGCGTCAGGCGGGCTACCTCAGCTTCCAGGTTATTGATCTTGTCGTTCAGTTCCTGGATCTGACTTTTCAGTTCTTTCTTTTCTCTTTCTGTAAGTCTTTCTTTCTTCAGTTTGGAAGCAATAGCGCCTTTCAGTTTGGAGATCTCGCTGTTGCGTTCGCTGAGTTTGCCTTCCAGCTCATTGTTATGACCAGTGAGGCTGTCCAGACGGATCACAGCAGCATCGAAACTTTTTTGCAGCTCATTCTTTGAAGAGTCAACTGCTACGTATTGGGTTTTCAGTTGAGTGATCTGCTGATCTGATTTGTTTTTGTCCCACAGAAAATATCCCCAGGTGCCGAGGATGCCTACTGCCAATAAACCGATGATCAGGTTCTTGGAATCTTTCTTAGGAGGCTGACTTTGTGGGCTTGCTGATGGATAATTGGTTGTACTCATAAATGTGTATGGTTTTCAAATTTTTAAAATATTCGGTTTGCGCCGTATTCGGGACTTCGATCTCATTTAGTCCAAAACCATGCCAGAAATGTTAAAATGGGACGGATAACAGATGGGAAAAACTGCCGGAATGCAGTATGGGTACGGCTTTTCACTGTGAATAATTCCATTCGGGTACGGGTTAATTTTGGTGTAATATTGCGATAATTTTTTAAATTTCATAGCCTCATGTCTGCGGAGAAAATAATTGGAGACTGGAAAAAGAAGAAATTCAAACCTGTTTACTGGCTGGAAGGGGAGGAAGACTATTTCATCGATCAGGTAATACATTATGCCGAACATGAGATCCTTACCGAATCCGAAGCAGGTTTCAACCTCATGGTATTTTATGGAAAAGACGCCAGCTGGGTAGATGTGGTGAATGCCTGTAAAAGGTATCCCATGTTCTCAGAAAGGCAGGTAGTGATCCTGAAGGAAGCACAACAAATGCGCGAGATAGATAAACTGGAATCCTATATCGAACACCCGCTTTCGTCAACCATCTTTGTTGTTTCCTATAAAGAAAAGAAAGTAGATGGAAGAAGCAAGCTCGCCAAAACCCTCAAGGAAAAAGGCGAAATGCTCACTACCAAAAAAATGTACGATAACCAGTTGCCAGACTGGACTAACGAGCTCATACAATCGAAGGGACGATCCATTTCTCAAAAAGCGCTGATGTTGCTGGTGGATCATATCGGTAATGATCTCAGCCGTATCAATAATGAAATAGATAAAGTACTGGTGAACCTCGGAGAACGCACCAGCATCACTGAAGATGATATCGAAAAATATGTGGGTGTCAGCAAGGAATACAATCCTTTCGAATTACAAAGCGCTATGGCGGCAAAGGACCTGGCAAAAGCGATGAAGATCATCCAGTATTTTGAAGCCAATCCCAAAGCAGCCCCCATTCAACTGGTATTGCCTACACTGTACAATCTTTTCAGTAAAACCTATATGATCTTTGGTCAGCAGGCGAAAGACGACAGAACAGTAGCCACTAATATCGGTGTGAATCCATACTTCGTAAAGGATTATATGGCCACCGCACGCAACTACGGTTATTCCGGCGTTGAATCCGCATTGTTATTACTGCACCAGTACAATCTGAAGAGTGTAGGGGTGAACGATAGCGGCACATCAGACGGATCGCTGCTGAAAGAAATGGTGGTTAAGATGATGGTGTAAAGTACCGGAGTACATTTTCCTTGTCAACAGACAATTGTTGCTTCAATGCATCGAGGCCATTGAACTTCTGTTCTCCCCGGAGATATTTCTGTACATACACGCGCAGCACGGAACCATAGATGTCCTGGTTGAAATCGAAGATATTCACTTCGATCATCCGCTTCGTCCCATCAACAGTGGGTCTGACACCGATATTCATCATGCCCTGTTTTACATCTCCTGATGGCAGTACTACCGTTACGGCATAGACGCCGTTTCCCGGCACCAGTTTTTCTTCCGTAGACAGTTGAAGGTTGGCGGTGGGATAGCCCAGGGTTCGTCCCAGTTTATTCCCTTCCACCACTTTCCCTTCGAAGAAGAAATCATAACCAAGAAGTGATCTCGCCAGTTCGATATCGCCGCCGAGTACGGCTTCACGGATACGCGTGGAGCTTACGGTGCTTTCATTGATCACATGCGCCGGGATTTCCTTCAATTCAAAACCGAGACGGGCGCTGTAATCTTCCAGGAGCTTGTAATCGCCCTTACGACCTTTGCCGAAGCGATGATCATAACCGATGATCACAGTATGCGGATGGAATTTCTCAATGAGAAAATGTTCGCAGTAATCTTCAGGCGTTTGTTGCGAAAAGGCTTCAGTGAAGGGCACTATCACCAGGTTATCGATACCATTCCTTTCCAGCAGTTCTACTTTTTCTTCGATGGTATTGATGAGATAAACGGGCGCCTGACCGGCAGTAACCACCTTGCGGGGGTGGGGATGGAAAGTGATGATCACGGTCTCGCCCTGAATGCGCTCCGCTTCCTGTTTCAATTGGGTCAGGATCTGCTGGTGTCCGATATGCACCCCGTCGAAGGTACCGATGGTGACTACTGCATTCCGGAATGCCGGCATCTGTTCTGTGGAATGGTAAACTTTCATATTGCGCTGCGAATTTACAGAGGGCCGCGTAAATAGAAGTGAGTTTTATTTGTAGCTTTGCGGCCATGAGTTTATATTCAAAACGTGGTGTTTCCGCTCAAAAGGAAGAAGTACATAAGGCAACGGAAAAATTAGATAAAGGACTGTATCCATTCGCTTTTTGCAAGATCTACCCTGATTTTCTCACCGGCGACAGCCAGTGGGTGAACCTCATGCACGCCGACGGCGCCGGTACCAAAAGTATCCTGGCCTATCTCTACTGGAAAGAGACCGGCGACCTCTCCGTTTGGAAAGGCATTGCACAGGACGCCATCGTGATGAACCTGGACGACCTGCTCTGTGTGGGTATCCATGATAATCTTCTTTTCTCTTCCACCATTGACCGCAACAAGAAACTGGTGCCCGGCAAGATCCTCGAAACAGTGATCAACGGCTCCCAGGAGATCTTCGACGAACTCAAGAAGTTCGGCGTGAACATCCAGTACCTGGGTGGCGAAACTGCCGATGTAGGCGATGTGGTGCGCACCATTGCAGTGAATGGCACTATGGCTGCACGCTGGCCCAAAGACAAACTGGTGACCAATGAAAAGATCCAGGCAGGCGACGTGATCGTAGGATTTGCCAGTTACGGCCAGACCAAATACGAAGACGCCTATAATAGTGGCATCGGGAGCAATGGCCTTACCAGCGCCCGCCACGATATGCTGAACAAGTTCTACGCAAAACAATATCCTGAATCATTCGAACCCGGCCTCAGCGATGAAGTGGTATACATCGGTCCCTACAAAATGACCGACCCCGTGCCCGGCAACCAGCCCGGGCTGCCTGCAGACCTGAATATCGGCAAGCTGCTGCTGAGCCCTACACGTACTTACGCGCCCCTGCTGAAGGCCCTGATCGGGGAGCATTTCGATGCCATTCACGGCCTGGTCCATTGCAGTGGCGGTGGTCAGACCAAGTGCATGAAGTACCTGCCCGGCGATTTCCGGATCATCAAAGACAATCTCTTTGAAGCGCCGGTGATCTTCCAGCTCATTCAGCAGGCATCAGGAAGCGACCTCCGCGAAATGTACCAGGTTTTCAACATGGGTCACCGCCTTGAGGTATTTACTACCCCGGAAAAGGCTGAAGCGATGATAGAGATTGGCAGGGAGCTCGGAATTGAAGGAAAAATTGTGGGAAGGGTGGAAGAAGCACCTGCGAAAGAGCTGGTTCTCGATGTGAACGGGGAGAAAATCAATTTCAAATAGAATATTTAAGACATTCAGTCTGAACGTTCTGATCCATTTGATATTGCCATAAATTTGATTTTAACATTTTTTTAATATATTCCTGATAGGTCAAAAGCCTTTCCTGTGCGTCTTAATGATAGTCAATGCGGGTGCAGGTTACAGGGTTTGGACAAGTGGAATATTTTTTGTATTTTCTCGCTTAAGAGCAATATCCCTCTTTGTTTTGCCCCGGATTTATCCACAGGGGCTATGACATATCGGTTTTGCTTTTTACTTTTGCAGACGGTACTGGACGGGATCAGGCATCTTAACAGCCTGTTTGCAGGAGTTACGCAACTTCCCCTAAACAATCGTAGTCTAATTCATGTTGATACTGTACCCGATTACAGACCAGTAATACTTTATACACAGATATGAGACAGCTCAAAATTGCTACCCAGATTACCAATCGCGACTCGCAGGCAGTAGAAAAGTATCTTCAGGAGATCTCCAAGATCCCTATGATCACTCCGGAAGAGGAAACTGTGCTTGCACAGCGTATTAAAATGGGTGACCAAAAAGCGCTCGACAAATTGGTGCAGGCCAACTTGCGTTTCGTGGTATCTGTTGCTAAGCAGTACCAGCACCAGGGCCTTTCACTTAGCGATCTGATCAACGAGGGCAACCTCGGTTTGATAAAAGCCGCCCAGCGTTTCGACGAAACCAAGGGTTTTAAATTCATTTCATACGCCGTATGGTGGATCCGCCAGTCTATCTTACAAGCGTTGGCAGAGCAGGGCAGATTGGTCCGCTTGCCTCAAAACAAAATTGGCACCTACAACAAGGCTAACAAAGCGTACATGGCATTCGAGCAGGAACACGAGCGCGAACCAAGTACTGAAGAGTTGGCTGAACTGCTCGAAATGAGCGAAACTGAGATCAACAACATTTTCCAAAGCAATACCCGCCACACTTCACTGGATGCACCTGTGCACGAAGCTGAAGACGTAGCAATGGGCGATCTCCTGGAAGGTGGTGATGATACAGATGATGACGTAATGAAAGATTCTCTCCGTAACGAGATCCGCCGCGTGCTCAAATCATTGAGCCCCCGCGAAGCTGAGATCGTGAACGCCTACTTCGGCCTCGACGGCGAAAACGGTGTTACCATCGAACAGATCGGACAGAAATACGATCTTACCAAAGAACGTATCCGCCAGATCAAGGAGAGAGCGATCAAGCGTTTACAAAAAGCGCGTTACTCCAACGCTCTGAAAGCATATTTAGGTTAGTAAGAAAATTAGGATTTGTGTAATAGAGGTCGTCTTGAAAAAGGTGACCTCTTTTTGTTTTCACCTTCCCAGGTTTTATCTATGAAATATCTACTGTTGTTTTGTTTGCTGTTGTCAGTTGCTCCTGGTTTTTCGCAATCACCAAAACCCATTACCATCGGGCATTCTGTTGAATTAGATTCCAAAGAATTGAACGAGAAAAGGGTTATTAATATTTATCTCCCTGAGGATTATAACGCTAAGGACTCAACGAAATATCCTGTGATCTATATCATTGATGGCGGCATGGAGGAAGATTTCTTTCATATCACCGGCATTGTCCGTTTCAACACACAGCCCTGGATCAATCGCTTTCCCCGCTCGATTGTGGTGGGGATTGAAAACACCAACCGGAGAAGGGACTGCACTTTCCCGGTAGACAATCTGGATTTTGTGGAGAAGATGGGTTTCAAAAAAGAGCAGTTCCCTTCTTATGGCGAATCTGCGGCCTATATCGCTTTCCTGCAAAAGGAATTGCAGCCTTATATCGACAGTCATTACAAAACCAATGGCAACAACACAGTGATCGGCGAGTCACTGGCCGGTCTGCTTGCCACTGAGATCCTGCTGAAACACCGCGCCCTCTTCAATACCTACATTATCATGAGCCCCAGTTTGTGGTGGGGCGATGGTTCGCTCCTGGCGCAGGCTCCGGCGCTTCTGAAAAAAGAGAATAATGGAAAACTGAACGTGTATGTGGGCGCATGCAGTAAGGAGGAAGATAAACGGATGTACGATGATGCCGTTGCACTTGCCAATATCCTGCAAAAGGAGGGTGGAACCGGTATGCAGGTATTCTACGATTATCTTCCCAATGAAATTCACAGCACCATGATGCACCAGGCCGTTTACAATGCTTTCAAACTGATCTACCCCCGCACCGAATACCAGAAATAAGGCTACATTTGGAATCCATTTACGCGTATGCCATGCGTTTAGCGGTCATCATATCGTTGTACATTTTTCTTGTTTCCTGCGAAAAGAATATCGATTTCGTTCCGCGTGATTCGGCGCCTGCCGTGGTGATCGATGCTGCCATCGAGAGTGGGCGTCCACCGGAAGTGAGGCTCTCCCGCAGCATGAATTATTTCAGTAAGCTTACGCCTGAACTGTTGGCCGGCACCTTCATCCATGGCGCCAAAGTGGTGATGAGCAATGGTGAGAAAACACACGTGCTGCGTGAATACAAACGCGAGCTGATCACGGGTTACAGCAACTACTATTATTCCATCGATTCCACCAGTCTGCATACCGCTTTCCGCGGCGAAACCGGAAAAGGGTACAGTCTAACGGTTACGGTAGATGGAAAAGAATACAGCAGCAATACCACCATCCCAAAACTGAATAAGAAAGTTGACTCGCTCTGGTGGAAACCGGCGCCTGGCAACAACGGTCCGGAGAAAGTGGCCGTGATGGCGCGTCTCACCGATCCCCCGGGTTATGGCAATTATATCCGGTACTATGTACAGGTGGATAACGGTCCGTTTTACCCGCCATTGACCTCAGTTTTCGACGATCAGATAGTGGATGGAAAAACCTACGATGTGCAGCTGGAAAGCGGCGTCAACCGCGCGGATGATATCAACCTGGAAGAGTATGGCTTCTTCTTCCACGGCGAAACAATTACGGTCAAACTTTGTAATATAGATAAGTCCACTTTTGATTTCTGGCGAACGATGGAATTCAATTACTCGGGCATTGGCAATCCATTCTCTTCACCTACCAAAGTACTGGGAAACATCAAAGGCGGAGCCCTGGGGTATTTCGGGGGCTATGCGGTGCAATACAGCACCATCGTGATTCCCTGACGGAATTCATCCTTGAATGAACAGGTTATGCACAGTAAATTAAGGTGTTGATCCGATTGGCGAATTATTAACGGATTTGCCTTTATTTTTGGCGAATTATAAGCAAATTTTCAAGACTCAATATGGAAAGTGAAAAAGTACATTGTCTGATCATAGGTTCCGGTCCGGCAGGCTATACAGCAGCTATCTATGCAGCAAGAGCAAACATGAAACCCGTTCTGTACCAGGGCATCCAGCCCGGCGGGCAACTGACCATTACAACTGAAGTAGAGAACTATCCGGGCTATCCCGAAGGGATCCAGGGCCCGGAAATGATGGTGGATTTTGAAAAGCAGGCTACCCGCATGGGGGCCGATATCAGATATGGTCTGGCTACCAAAGTGGATTTCTCCCAACAACCTTTCAAGGTTTGGATCGATGAAGAGAAACTCGTTGAAGCAGATGCAGTGATCATCGCAACGGGCGCGTCCGCCAAATGGCTCGGACTGCCAAGCGAAGAGCGTCTCAACGGCTTCGGCGTGAGCGCCTGTGCTGTGTGCGACGGCTTCTTCTTCCGCGGAAAAGACGTGGCCATTGTAGGCGCAGGAGACACTGCCGCCGAAGAAGCCCTCTATCTCTCCAAACTCACCAACAAAGTGAGCATGCTGGTGCGTAAAGACCAGATGCGCGCTTCCAAAGTGATGCAGGACAGGGTGCTGGCCACTCCCAATATCAAAGTATACTGGGAAACCGAAACCGATGAGATCCTCGGCGAGAACAAAGTGGATAGTGTTCGTGTAAGGAACGTGAAAACCGGCGCTACTGAAACCATCCCTGTACAGGGATTCTTCGTGGCGATTGGACATACCCCCAACTCAGAGATCTTCAAGGATTACCTGGATATGGACGAAGCGGGATACATCAAAACCATTCCCGGTACCTCCAAAACGAATGTAGAAGGTGTATTTGCTGCAGGCGATGTGCAGGATAAGATCTACCGCCAGGCAGTAACAGCCGCCGGTAGCGGTTGTATGGCTGCACTGGATGCCGAACGTTACCTCTCCGCAAAAGGACTGGTATAACACAGGTAGCAAAAAAATAACATCCAGTTTCTGAACTAATAGCTAATTTGGCCGCGTCCCTAATAAGGCGGGGCCAAATTTCTTTTTATGGTATCAATAGAACTGCACAACCTCAGACTGCACGCGTATCATGGTCTTTATCCGGGCGAAGAGAAAACCGGCAGCGCCTACGAAGTGAACCTCAAAATAAGCTACGAAGAAGGTAATGTTCAGTTCGATGATATCAAGAACACGATCAACTACGTTGAAGTTTTCGAAATAGTAAAGAGCAGGATGGCAGTTCCCACGCCACTGCTTGAAAAAGTTGCCGAAGGCATTCTTAGGAGGATCAAACACCAGTATCCGTTTGCAGTGGAAGCGATCATTTCTATTTATAAGCTGGAACCCCCGATTGAGAATATCCAGGGGAAGATCGGGATCACGATGAGGAAGGAGTGGGAGAGGTAGGCAAATGCCACAGGAAAAATGTAATATTGAAAATGCTTTTTTTCGATTACGTGTTTTATCTCCTTGTAAGATTTTATGAGAGTTATGAGAAGAAAAACGTTCCAACAACGGCGGCAGGAATGCTTGGCTTCTTTCAATGCATGAATGTATTGACAGTACTAATGCTGATTTCCTTCTTGACCAGGATTGATCATGTCAGCAAGATAATTGCAGTTGGGATATGTGTTATTTTTCAAATAACAACCTATATCAGATATGTATATAGAGAAAAACATTCAGTAGACGTGATCCGGCAAGCCTGGAGTAAAAAGTCTGATGCTAACAGAAAACAGATCAGAACATTGGCATTGTTATATTCCCTGCTTTCGCCCGGAGTATTTTTCGGAGTTGTAATTTATCTGGGAATCAAGCGCACTGCACACTAATCCTTGCTGCTAATAATGAGAAGAATAATTTTAAGTGCCGTAAGAGGCTTGTATTACTATTATAGTAGTGGCGGAACGGCCGGAATTCCTTATGTTAGTACAATCTGCGCACTTACGCTTGCTGTTGTTATCCACGCGGTTCAGGTGACGCTTGCATTGTACCGTTTTGCACATATTGATACGTCCTTTTTTCCGATGACCGACGATATTCACCGAGGGTACAAATACTTATTGATGGTGCTATACCTGGCGCCCGTTTACTTTATTCTGACCAGGATATATCCTGAAAAGAAAATAAAGTTTGAAGAAAATGAGGCTGCTGAAGTCAGGCGTTTTAGATTTTATTTCTTTGTTTATCTGGCGGTAAATGTTTTCATAATTGTCTTATTGGTCGCAGATAAGATTGTATTTAGAAGACATTAATGATGGCTGAAATAGGGCTGATACTTAACTGTTGCCATCTCCTGATTCCGGGGCATAAATTCACGTGAGGCCAGTTCCGAGGAGATTTATCATATCACCTTCTTCTTCCACCTGCCACTCCTGATATACCAATAACTCATGGTGAACATCGAGATCCAATACAACCACTCACTCATCCAACCCACGGCCAGCGGCAGTTTCAGCCATTCCATCACAATAAAGCAATAAATACAATAAATTACAATGGTGATGGCTTCAATTCCCAAATTCACCGTTGTATTACCCGTACCTGTAACCGCATTCAGCCATATCGTAGAGAAGCTCATCAGCACCATCGCAATGGATACCACCCGCACCACGGGAATAGCGGATTCCACAAAGCCGGGGTCCTGTCCATAGATCAGCAGGAATACTCCCGGGAAAATATTCAGCAAAATAGCGATGCACACAGCGAAAGAGGAGCTGACACGTACGATCTTATGTATCACCTCTATCACTCTTTCCTTTTTTCCCTGTCCGATGATATTGCTCACCATCGTATTGCTGGTGGCGGCAAATGCCCAGGTGAACACGCCAAACAAGCCAAATAGGTTACGCATGGTATTGGAAATCGCCAGATCGCGGTTTGCATAGCCGGAATGGAAGCCGTGGCGTTCAACTAAAATATAAAAGAATACCCATGCCATGATACTAATGGCGTGTTGAAAAATAAGAGGGGAGGATTGAACGAAGATCAGCCTGCTCACTTCCTTGTTATACCCGAAATGCTTGTATAAAGAAAAGCGCTTACCGATTCCCTTTATATGGATAACGAGAAACACAACAAACATTCCCATCGCTTCCGCGATCACCGAGGCAATAGCGGCGCCGTTGAACCCGATCTGCGGGAATCCAAGTTTCCCATAGATCAGTGTATAATCGAAGAACACATTCGACAGTGTTTCCGCCAATGTACCGATCACCAAATACTTGCTTTGATTAGTACCTACCAGCAAGGCATTCCGCATCTGGTACACATAAAGAAAGGGGAGGCCCCAGATCCGGATACGCAAAAAGCTCACACTTTGCTCCACCACTGTTTCATCCGATAAAGACATCCGTAAAACATACGGAGCCACAAACCAGGTGAGCACAATCCCGATCGCGGCTATCACCATGGCTATCCGCACCCCTTGCGAAAACAGTTTCCCGATCTCTTCCACCCGGTTTTCACCCGCGCGGCGACTGATCAGCGCCTGCAATCCATTATTCAGCCCAAAACCAATAGCGGCAAAGATCAGGTAGTACACACCCGTCAGTCCGGCTGTGCCCAGTTCTTTTTCGCCCAATCCGCCCAGGAAAATATTGTTGGTGATGAAATTGATCTGTGGCACCAATAGTGCAAAGCTGATAGGTAAGGCAATTTTGAGGATCTGCTTGTAGGAAATCTCCAATTGTAACGCTGGCGCTGTACTCACTGACATAACGGTGACAAAATTAATGAGAAAGATGCAGACCCTAAACTGGCTGGTAGCAGTGGAAGATCAGACAACACCCGCGTGATAGTAGTAAGATAGTACAGAGATAGTAGAGAGATAGTGGCCTTTTAAACGGGGAGAGTACTGAGATTGTACTGAGACAGTAGTATGAAAGTACTGAAACTGTTGTCAGCAAACGCGCCAAAGCCTAAAACCTTATTTTTAAATAAAGCTGACATTGATTTGATAATCAAATAATTAGTGGCAAGAAAATTTATTGATTCACTCTATTTGATTGATTGTCAATCAAATACAGCAGGCTAATTGCCACTTAGTTGCCTGTTAATGGCCGCCGAATGCACGCTTAGTTGCTGTCGGAGGTATCAAAGGGCTATGCCGGACTGCTCCCAGAGGTATGAAAGGGCCTGGTCAGGGTGCTGGCAGTCGCTCGCCTCCGGCGAACACCGCGTCGCCAGAGGCGACTAAATAAAAGTCACTCGCCGGAGGCGAGCGACTGCCAGCTCTCCGTCCTTTCCAGTCAGCCTCGCACCCTCCCAAAACTCACCTTGCCCCTTCTCCCAAAATTGTGTAACATTGCAACTTCTATTATTATGTTGAAAGCTACTTTTGATATCATTCCCGATAGTATTGCCGATGGAAATCTGCAGAACAACATGCTGCTGATGGAAGTAAGTGATCAGATTTTCTGTTATGTGTTGTATAACCGCGAAAGTCAGCGCTTTCTCGGGTTCCGTCAATACAATCTCGACTTTATCCCCGGCAAAACGCCGCTCGAAGCCCTGTCTGAAATACTTTCCGGTGATGAGCACCTCCAGCGTCAGTTCGCGGACGCCTACCTCGTTTATCATTACACGGACAGTAACCTGATCCCCGAAAAATTCTTCGCTATCGATCTCAACAAACCTATTACTGAGATCGTATACGGCAATGCCCGGAAGGGACTCTTGCTGAACGACAAAGTACAGGGCTGGGACCTTTACAATATCTACCGCATTCCCCGCGAAGTGCACAGCCTGCTGCAGCAGAAATTTGCTGCCGGCAATTACTGGCATTACAACACCCTGCTGCTCTCCGGAGTGGATAAGGAAAGCCTGCAGGACGATACCATCAAAGTTGTGGTGGCGGCGGATAAGTTTGCAGTAGTGGCCTTTAAAGGACAGCAACTGCAACTGGCGCAGAGCTACCATTACCAGACACCCGAAGACGTGAGCTTCCAGTTACTGGCGCTCGCCCTGCAATTCGGGATCGACCAGGAGTCAGTGAACCTGAAGGTATCCGGACTGATGGACGAACAGAGTATCCTCTACCAGGAACTCCTGAAATACTTCCATCAACTGGAATGGGAACAACTGCCAGACGAAACTTCTACGGAAGAAGGATTTGAGAATTTCCCTTCCCATTATTTTTCACCGCTGCTGAAAATGGCCTTATGCGTATAATAAGTGGAGAGCACGGTGGCAGGAGGATCAATCCGCCTGCAAAAATGCCTTACACAAGACCTACTACCGATGTGGCCAAAGAAGGCCTCTTCAATATCATCCAGAACAACCTGGAGATCGAAGGAATGAAAACCCTCGATCTTTTCGGCGGTACCGGCAGCATCAGCTATGAACTGGCCTCCCGCGGCGCTACCGATCTCACCATCGTGGAGAAAGATACCGCGATGTTCGAGTTCATCCGCAAAACTTCCACTGACCTGAAACTGGAAAATTTCAAGGTGATCAAAATGGAAGTGTTCAAATTCATGGAGAACTGCGCGGAACAGTTCGATTTTATCTTCGCCGGCCCTCCCTATGCCCTGAATACCATCGATGAGCTCCCGAAAAAAGTGGTGGAAAAACAACTCCTCAAACCCAATGGCTGGTTTGTGCTGGAACATACCCCACGCAATAACTATGAGGGATACCCGCTTTTTGTTACATCGAGGAATTATGGTACTACCATCTTCAGCATTTTTGTAAATAAACAGACTACTTAAATCTGTTACGATGAACATCTTTGTAACTGGCATCGGTACCGGAGTAGGAAAGACCCTGGTATCGGCCATCCTTACGCGCGCATTGGAAGCCGACTACTGGAAACCTGTACAGGCGGGCTTTGACGATGGAACGGACAGTGAATTTATCCAACAGGCAGTAGAAGGAACAAGCTCCGTTATCCATCCTGAAACCTACAGGCTTCAGATGCCCGCATCTCCGCATATAGCTGCACGAAAGGAAGGCATCAATATTTCAATTGAAAAAATTTGTGCATCAATTCCGGTAATAAATCGTAATTTGATCATCGAGGGCGCAGGCGGGCTCATGGTGCCATTGAACGAAAAGGCATTTGTAGCAGACCTGATAAAAGCGCTGAATGCAAAAGTGATACTGGTAAGCAGAAATTATCTCGGGAGTATCAATCACTCCCTTCTCACAGCAAAGGTATGCAGGGACCTGGACCTGCCCGTGACCGGATGGATCTTCAATGACCAGTACCTGGATTATGAAGAAGAGATTGTACGCTGGAGCAATTTTCCAAAGATAGCAACAGTTCCATATTCAGAAACGACGGACGGGGCGTTTATCAACTCACAGGCCGCCATTGTAAAAGAGGCCCTGAAAGCTTTACTATGATAAAAAGTACCGTAAGAAAAGAGTATTTACAACGCAGACTGGATTTACAGGAAGAAGAACTGCAGCAACAGATCGCTCTCATGGCTTTCAATTTCAAAAAACTGGAATTGCCTGCCGTGAAATTCTTATTGTCTTATTTCCCGCTCGCCAACAGGAGGGAATTCGATATCACCGTTTGTGAAGACATTCTCAAGAAACAATATCCCACCATGCAGGTAGCATGGCCACGCCTGGAAGTGCATAGCTCCGATATGGAAGCCTGCCTTGTTGAAAAAGGAGGGCTCTTTCTCAAGAATAAATTCAATATCCTGGAACCCATCAGCGGCGTGGTGATCCCGCCCGAACAGGTGGATATGATCTTTGTTCCCCTCGTTGCCTTCGAATCCCGCGGTTACCGTGTAGGCTACGGTAAAGGGTATTACGACCGCTACCTGGCGCGCTGCAGGACGGATGCACTCAAGATCGGCTTCTCATTTTTCGGCCCGGTAGACGCTATCGAGGACATCAATGAATTTGATGTACCTTTAAACTTTTGTATCACACCGTTTCGCATCTATGAATTTTAACGCTCCGCTCTTAAGGCCGATACGCATTTTACTGGTGCCCTTCTCCATGCTCTATGGCGCCATCGTTTGGCTGAGGAACCGGTTGTATGATAAACAGGTGCTGAAATCAACCTCCTTCAATATCCCCCTGATCTGTGTTGGAAACCTCTCCGCTGGTGGGACCGGCAAATCCCCCATGGTGGAATTCCTGCTCAAAAAACTGCACAACCATTATAAAATGGCCGTGCTCAGCAGGGGGTACAAAAGGAAAACAAAAGGATACGCACTCGCCAAACCCGGCACCAATGCCCTGGAGATCGGGGACGAGCCCATGCAGTTCCATATCAAATTCCCGGATGTGAGTATCGCGGTAGGAGAGGAAAGGATCGTGGCCATCCCGCAACTCCTGCACGATAAACCGGAAACACAGGTGATCATCCTGGACGATGCCTTCCAGCACCGCGCCGTAACAGCAGGAATGAACATCGTGCTCACTGATTACAACAATCTTTTTACCCGCGACTGGTACCTGCCCACCGGAGACCTCCGCGATGAAAAAGCCAGTTACAAAAGAGCCGAAGTGCTCATCGTTACCAAATGCCCGCCTTCACTCAGTGCTGAAGAAAGGCAACAACTGGAAATGGAGATCAAACCACTCGCGCACCAGCGGCTGTTCTTCTCTTCCATCAGGTACGGACAACCGTACCATATCATTACCAAAGAACCAATACAACTGGCCCCGGAGCTGGAAGTATTGCTGGTTTCAGGGATCGCCAACCCCGAACCACTAAAAAAATACCTGCACGAAGTTGCGGATACGTATTACGAATTGCTGTACAGCGACCACCATATCTTCAGTATCGATGATCTGAAAGAGATCCAGAAAAAATTCAGTCAGATCCAGGCTTCACAAAAGATTATCATCACTACTGAAAAAGATGCTGTACGTTTGATCAAGTTTGAGCAACAAATGCAAGACCTGCCCCTGTATGTACTCCCCATTGAAGTGCAGTTCCTGTTTGGTGAAGAACCGGTTTTCACTGAATTAATGACTAAATTCATTACAGGATTCAAACTGCCGGCATAAAGGCAAACCTTTTGCAGTACAGGCATTACAGCCTGCCTTTATGATCCTTTAAAGTTTAATTAAGAAAGAATGAGTAAGAAACACTCAAGAAAAGACAACAAGAAAAGAAAATCCTCCACTTCCTCCCAGGCAGTGTTGAAGGGTACCCTCGATATTACCCGGTCAGGAATCGGGTACGTAATTGTGGAAGGACAACCGAACGATGTACTCGTCCGCCCCAATGATTTCAATACCGCCCTCCACGGCGATACCGTGAAAGTGCAGCTCACAGGCGGACGCCAGGGAAGCCGTCAGCAGGGTAAAGTAGTCCAGGTGCTCCATCGCAAACAAAGCGAATTCATGGGCAAGATCGAAATGGGCAAGAACTTCGCCTTCTTTGTAGCGGATACAGACAAACCCATGCCGGATATTTTCATCCCGCTCGAAAACCTCAAAGACGCAAAAGACAAGGACCGCGCCATCGTGCGCATCCTCGAATGGCAACCCAATAAGAAGCCGGTAGGTGAAGTGATGCAGGTTTTGGATGCCGTGAATGAAGGCGATCTCGCTATGAAGGAGATCCTCATGGAGAACGGCTTCGGGCTCTTCTTCCCCGATGATGTGATAGAAGAAACAGAACGCATCCCCGATACCATCTCTCTCGCGGAGATCAATAAGCGAAAAGATTGCCGCGAGATCCTCACCTTTACCATCGACCCCGTTGATGCAAAGGACTTCGATGATGCCCTCTCTTTCCGCGTGCTGAAAAATGGCATGTATGAAGTAGGTATCCATATCGCAGACGTAAGCTATTACGTGGAGCCCGGCACCGAACTGGATAAAGAAGCGTACGCGCGAGCTACATCCGTGTATCTCCCGGACCGCGTGGCGCCTATGCTGCCGGAACGTATTTCCAATGAGCTTTGCTCGCTGCGTCCGAATGAAGACAAGCTCACTTTCTCCGTGATCGTTCAGATGACGCCAAAGGGCGAGATCAAGCAACACTGGATCGGCAGAACAGTGATCCATTCCAATCGCCGCTTCACCTACGAAGAAGTGCAGGAAACACTGGAAAAAGGAGAAGGCGAATACCAGGCCGAGATCCTTATCCTCAACAATTTTGCACAGCGCATGCGCAAACAGCGTTTCAAACATGGCGCTATCAATTTTTCCTCCGTTGAAGTAAGATTCAAACTGGATGAAACAGGGAAGCCCATCGGCATTGTAGTAAAAGAAAGCAAGGAAGCGCATCAGCTGATCGAAGAGTTCATGCTGCTCGCCAACAGGCTGGTGGCCGAACGCGCCAGTAAGGAAAAAGTGAACAAGAACCCACTGCCTTTCCCTTATCGTGTACACGATCAGCCCGATGAGCTGAAACTCCTGCCATTTGCGGCTTTCGCAAAGAGATACGGACATCATTTCGATACCTCATCTCCCGACGCCATTGCTGCCAGCTTCAACCAAATGTTGAAAGATGTACAGGGTAAACCTGAGCAGCATGTGCTGGAACAACTCGGCATCCGCACCATGGCAAAGGCCGCGTACACTGCAGAGAATATCGGTCACTATGGATTGGGATTCGAGAATTATTGTCACTTTACTTCGCCCATCCGCCGGTATCCCGATGTGATGGTGCACCGCATACTTCAGGATATCCTGGATGGGAAAGCGGAAGTGGACAAGAAGATGGATGTGAAATGCAAGCACTGCAGTGAGCGTGAACGCGCAGCCATGGAAGCAGAGCGAGCCTCCAACAAATACAAACAGGTTGAGTTCATGCAACAATACCTGGGCGATGAATTCGATGGCGTGATCAGCGGTGTGTCTGCATTCGGGTTCTGGGTGGAAACCATCGAGCATAAATGCGAAGGACTGGTAAGCATCGCTTCGCTGCTGGACTATGATGATTTCAGACTGATCGAAGGCGATTATAGCATTGCCGGAATGCGCAGTGGCCGCAAATTCAGAATGGGCGATAAAGTGCGCATCAAGGTAGTGGCCGCCAACCTTACCAAACGTCAGCTCGATTACGAATGGGTTTTCGGGTCAGGCAACAATGCCGAACCAACACCCAGACCGGAAGGAGAGGGAAGAAGACGTAAATCCGAAGCTCCTGCTGAAAATGATCCATTCGGCAAATTCAGGAATTCAGGAAAAGGAGGAAAAAAGAAAAAAGACAGCAAGCCCGCGAAAGCAGGCAGCGCCAAACCGAAGAAGAAGCCGACGAAGAAATAATAGCAGTCTGCCCGTGATGCATTTGCAGGCCGCTCGAAAAATATTTGCGGGCCGCCAGGAAATGCGTTCGCAGGCCGCTCGAAAAATATTTGCGGGCCGCCACTCGCTCGCCTCCCGGCGAGTGAGTTATATTTGTTCGCCTCCGGCGAACACCGCGTCGCCGGAGGCGACTAAACAAAAGTCACTCGCCGGAGGCGAGCGACTGGCAAGACCAAAAAAGAATTTTATGCAGCGTTTTGAAGATTTAGCGAAAAAATTTGCCGCCCATTTCAACAACAGGCATTTTCCCGAACAGCCTGCCACTTTATACGATGCCGATGAATATTTTCTCGGGATCGGTGGAAAGCGTATCAGGCCTGTATTGTGTTTGATGGGAAATGAATTGTTCGATGAGGTCGTGCCCGATGCTTTCCAGGTAGCAACCGCTATTGAGCTCTTCCACAATTTTACGCTGATCCACGATGACATCATGGACAATGCGCCGCTTCGCCGCAACCAACCTACGGTACATGAAAAATATGGTTCTGCCACCGCGCTCCTCGCAGGAGATGTGATGCTGGTGATGGCATACGATTATCTTCTCAAGATCAAACCCGAATACCTCCGCAAGATCGCCACCCTGTTCAGTAAAACAGCCCGCGAAGTTTGCGAAGGACAGCAGCTGGATATGGATTTCGAAAAAAGGGAACAGGTTGGTATGGATGAATATATTCATATGATCGAACTGAAAACCTCCGTGCTGGTGGCTGCAAGTCTGAAAATGGGCGGCATGCTCGGTGGCGCCGGAGAACGTAACCTGCATCATCTTTATGAATTCGGCAGGAATCTCGGCATCGCGTTCCAGGTGCAGGATGATTATCTCGACTGCTACGGTGACCCCGCCAAATTCGGCAAGCAGGTGGGGGGCGACATTGTTGCCAATAAAAAGACCTTCCTCCTGATCAAGGCGCTGGAGTCAGCCGACAAGGAAAGACTGACTGTCCTTAAATCCTTGCTGGCAGGTAACGCTGCTGATAAAGTGCAGCAGGTGCTGGGCATTTACCACGACCTTAAAGTAGACCAGTGGGCTTTCAACCTGAAAGAACATTACCTGAATGAAGCCTGGCGTCACCTGGATGAAATAGCGGTGGTGTCTGCACGTAAGGAACCCCTGCAACAGCTGGCGCAGTTCCTGGTGCAAAGGGAATATTAGCCTGCAGCTTTACTGGTACTGAATTTTTCCATAATTTAACCGCTTAATCAAAACAACCACCATATGGCGGGTTCGCTATTCCGTAAGAAATCGATCGATAAGATCCTTAAGGACGCCCAAAGCTCAACTGAAGAACATGGTCATCACGGCCTCAAAAAAATCCTTACAGTAAAGGACCTTACTTTCCTTGGAATAGCAGCCGTAGTAGGCGCCGGTGTGTTCTCCACCATCGGTACAGCCGCCGCAGATGGAGGTCCTGGTATCTCCTTGCTCTTCGTGATCACTGCCATCACCTGTGGCTTCTCAGCGCTTTGTTATGCAGAATTTGCATCGCGTGTGCCCATTGCCGGTAGCGCTTATACTTATGCGTATGTCACCTTCGGGGAAATGATCGCCTGGATCATCGGCTGGGCCCTGATCCTGGAATATGCCATCGGTAATATCGTAGTGGCCATATCCTGGAGTAGTTATTTCAATAACCTCCTGATGGATATTGGCATTCATCTGCCTGGGTGGCTGACGGTTGATCCCGCAACAGCTGAAAAAGCATTTAAGGAAGTATCAGCCCTGCAAGCCACCGGCATTACATTGGACAGGGGTCAGCAGTATGTGCTGGACGCTTACAATAATTCCCCGATCCTGTTCGGCGGTAAATTCTTCGTGAATATTCCTGCCTTTATCATCGTTGCACTGATCTCCTGCCTGACCTATGTGGGCATCAAGGAGAGCAAGCGCAGCGCCAATATGATGGTGATCTTCAAAATTGCCGTTGTGATCTTCGTTATCATTCTCGGCGCATTCTACGTGAAGCCCGGTAACTGGAGTCCCTTCATGCCGAATGGATTTGAAGGCGTACTGAAAGGTGTTTCCGCTGTGTTCTATGCCTATATCGGTTTTGATGCTATCTCCACTACCGCAGAAGAAGCGAAGAACCCGCAGCGCGATCTGCCGCGCGGTATGATCTATTCACTCGTCATCTGTACTGTTTTATACATATTGATCGCACTGGTGCTCACCGGTATGGTGCCCTTCGATCAACTGCGCGTGAATGATCCGCTTGCCTTCGTGTTTGAGAAAGTAGGGGCAGAATGGATCAGCAAGATCGTGAGCATCAGCGCCGTGGTAGCTACCACTTCCGTATTGCTGGTATTCCAGCTGGGGCAACCCCGTATCTGGATGAGCATGAGCCGAGACGGTCTCTTACCTAAAGCATTCGGTAAAGTGCATAAGAAATATCATACACCATATTTCTCTACCATCGTAACAGGTATCCTGGTGGCTATTCCCTCCCTGTTCATGCAGAGCAGCAGGATGACCGACCTAACCAGTATCGGTACACTATTCGCGTTCGTATTGGTATCGGGTGGCGTGTTGTTATTACCGAAACTGGATAACCGCCCACCGGGTGGTTTCAAGCTGCCGTATATCAATGGTCAATTCATTGTGCCTGTAATGGTGGCTGCATTCATCTATCTTTTTCATTCAAGGATCATGCATGCGGCGGAAAACCTTGGTACAGACAGCCTGCAGGAGATCCTCTTCCTGGCCTTTGTACTGGTGGCAGCAGTAATGGCTGTACTTACTTTCATCAAAAAATATTCCCTCATCCCTGTATTGGGCGTGCTGTTCTGTTCTTACCTGCTGATAGAGATCCCTGCCATCAGCTGGATCTGGTTCTTCGTGTGGATGTCGGTAGGACTGGTCATCTATTTCCTGTATGGCTACAGGAACAGCAACCTGGCAAAATATTAAGATATGTCTTCCTGGTTCCAACCCGTGTGGGATCGATTGACAAACGGTTATGCCAATGCGCCGGCCATGGCCGCTACCTGCATTGCAGAAGTGGAAAAGGCATATAATGGAAAAAAGAGGTATTACCACAATGCCGGTCATATCCGGGATTTACTTGATTTATCGGGAGAATACAGGAACAGCCTTAAAGCGCCGCTGCTGGTGGACTTCGCTATCGTTTACCACGATATCGTGTACGATGTATTGAGGAAAGACAATGAAGCAAGAAGCGCAGTAACTGCAGCCAAACGCCTCACTGCCCTGGGCCTGCATTCCTATGAAGCAGGACTGGTAAAGCTTTATATCGAAGCCACCCAATATCACCGGGTCCCGGAGGGACTGGAACATGCGGAGGACCTGGCATTCTTTCTCGATTTCGATATGGCTATACTGGCGGCACCCTGGGAGCAATACGAAGCGTATACCATCGCAGTACGGAAAGAATACCGCATCTATCCCGATCTGCTCTACAAACCGGGCAGGAGGAAGTTCCTGGAGCAGACCCTGGCCGCTCCGGTCATCTTCCGGCGTCCTGAATTCCATTCCCGGTTCGATGCCGCAGCCCGGAACAATATGGAAAAGGAACTTCAGTATCTTTGCCACAAATAACAGATTCAAGCTACAAGATGAAATTTCAAATAGGCGATAAAGTGGTAGTGCTCCATTCCAATGAGGAAGGAGAGGTGGTGGATATTATCAATCCCAAAATGGTGATGGTGGATGTGCGCGGCGTTAAATTCCCCGCATATACCGATCAGCTCGATTTCCCGTATTTCAAACAATTCAGTCAGAAGAAACTCTTTCCTGAAAAGAAACCGCAGAAAGTGTACATCGATAATGTGGCGCAGGAAAAAAAGAAAGTGACCACCAAAGTGGCCGATGGCGTCTGGCTCACCTTTATTCCTGTTTTCCATGCCGACGAATTTGGCGATGATGTGGTAGACGATCTGAAAGTGCGGCTCATCAACAGAACACATACTGGTTTCAAGTTCATCTATAAACTCAATTATGCCGGCGATACCAATTTTGAGTTGGTGAACCAGGTTCATCCGTTCGAAGACTTCTACCTGCACGATATTCCGTTCGAGAACCTCAACGATAATCCAACATTTGCGTTCGAGTTCTCACTGATGAACCCGGATAAGAACAAGGCGGATTATTATGAGGCATCGCTGAAACTCAAAGCCAAACAGGTTTTCCAGCGGATCGAACAACTCAGGAAAGATGGAGAAGCAACATTCTCCTATAAGCTGTTCGAGGATTATCCGCATAAAGAATATAATTCTCTCGATGTAAGCCCGTTGCTGACCAAAGGGTACAAGGTATATGATGCCAAAGAAGCTCGTCAGCACCTGGAACCTGCAAAGCATGAGATCGATCTGCATATCGAGGAACTGACGCCGGAACCTGAGAAGATGGACAATTTTGAAAAACTCACCTTGCAGTTGCAGACCTTTGAGAAATACATGGAGTTATCTATTGCGCATCGCAGGCCCAGTCTCATAGTGATCCATGGAGTGGGAACAGGGAAGTTGAAAGATGAGATCCATGATATCCTGCGGGTGAAGAGGGAAGTGAGCAGTTTCATCAACCGTTATCATCCTGCTTATGGTTACGGAGCCACGGAAGTGTATTTCAAGTATTGATAAAAGTTGGGGAAATGTATCCTAATTTATTTGAGATGAGTATGCTGTACTCAAGTATGTTGTAATGTGCTAAATTCTGTTTGTTTACTTTTGGGCTTGATAACTTAGTAATCTTGAGTGAGTTGCTATCTTGAATATATTTAAATTGCTTATACCCAATCGAATATTTAACTGGTTTCTTGTCTGCAATGTGTATTCGATTTTTGAATTCCCTAAGACCAAATAAGCCTTCAGTTTTTATACCTTGTAATATTACTCGTAGGTTCTCATTAGCTCCCAGAATTTTAGAAATATAATATTGCAGCCACTTTATTTCATCTCTTGATTTTTGCATTTGACAATTTGTAGTAAAATATTTTACACTAGGATTTTCTTTTAACCAACTATTCCATCTATTAATGTGATTGTTATTCAAAGCATAAATATGTGGTATAGCTTGTATTCCAACCTGCGATATTTTTTCGGTTGCTAATAGGCTTTTCTTTAAGTTAATAGCATGCCCTAATGGGCATTCTCCTCCAAAAAGTGAAAAATTAAATCCTGTGATAGCATAAAATCCATAATCTCTTAAAGTTTCAAAAAAAGAAATCTTATCTCTTTTATGCCAAACACCTTCTATGACAGTATCTTCTCCTGATAAGAAAAGTATATATTTCGCTTTAGTTGACTTAATAATTTGTTGCTTTGGTCGAAGAGCTATTGAATTGGATTCATGTATCCTTCCTGCCTTTTCAAAAAAACCCGATTGAAGTACATCTCGTAATGAAAATCCAAAACATGCGATTTCTGATAGATGATTTGGTATTGAGGCTGTTGTTCGATCTAATACTGGAATGTAGGCTGGAAGCATTCCAATATCCTGTGATAGTTTATTGCTGAAATCCAAGGAACTTATCTCTTCCAAAAATAATTGTAAAGCTTGGTCCTTACATGTTACAATATTTAATCGATGTGGGTTTTCACAGGGGTGAGTTATTGAATGCGCTTCTGTGGCCAAAATGAATGGAGAATAATCTCCATGAGCAACTCTACATTGATCCGCAAATAATGAATTGTTAGTCAGTTTGTCTATAAAATCTGGCATAGTACCTACTTTTAGCTTTAAAAATTTCTCCGATATATTTAATTCTCAAATTCAGACATTGAGAAACGCGATCGGAGTTTCTTTTACTTAGAAAGCCAATTTGATTTCCTAATGCGACCATCACTATCCTTGTTTCTGCAAGTTCTAAGAATACTTTTACCTTTTCAATGACAAATGGGCTTTCCTCCAGTGGCTCCTCAAATGAAGGAGGACATTTCTCCGCAGTTATTTCGGGCAAACTTCCTAGTTCGCTTATTATTTTTGTTTGTGGAATTTTGATTATTGGTTGATCCCTTAATTTTCTTCCTGAATTCTTGTTTTGTCCCATATTTTTTAGTTTTTTACTACTAATAAAATTAGTCTTAAGTTGCGTATATGATGGGAAGAAGTTTTACACAGATTGTTTATTATTATGTTTTGTGATAATGCGGGAAAATTATATTTTAAGATATAAGTAATTGGTATTTATATGGTAACTACTAAAAATGTTAATTAAGTGATCGAAATTGCAATTGGTATTCTAGGTTTAATAATTGCCTGGATTACTCTTAGGAAAACATTTTATTCGCCCCCAAAAGAAGAAAAAGAGAATTTTTTAGCTTACTTTCTTGCCACGCAAAAACTATCAAGAGAGCTAAGCGAATTGATGACAACTTATGCTACTGAAAGAAATGCTTTAGACCTCGATCTATATCCTGGTATAAGTTACAGGACCTATATATCTGCCTTAATCGATTCACAGAACTCTAATTTATCTAATAGTTTGTTTGAGGAGCTTTCTGCTTCAAATCTTACAAAAAGCAATTTAGCATCAATGCTAAAGAGCCTAGAAGCTCAACAAGAGGATCTCTTAAAAATGAAAAGTGTTTTTACCCTAGCCATGAAGGGGGCATAAATTTCAATTAGTACTGGAATATTTCAGAGTTTGATACAATCCAAAATGTATTTAACTATCAATATAATTTACTTAAGTGAATCATTACTCTCTTGTTGCTCGGGAATGAGAAGTGTGTTAGGAAACACTTCTGATTGGTGAATCTGTTTCATATCTTTGCATTTCAACTACAAACCGGGTTATCGCTATGCCGCAAGGCAGAGAGGAAAGTCCGGACAGCACAGAGCAATGCACCGGTTAAGCGCCGGGTCTGCAGTTAGCTGTACATGCAGCTCCTGCGGAACAGACAGTGCCACAGAAAATAACTGCCTTACACAGGTTTCCTGTGCAAGGTCAAGGTGAAAACGTGGGGTAAGAGCCCACGGCGTTGCAGGGTAACCTGCAGCGGGGGTAAACCTTGCATGCTGAAATGCCATGTATACCAATCCATGAAGTGGCTCGCTTCGTTCACGCAAGTGAAGATTGGGTGGGTAGGCAGCTAGAGCTGGTCAGTAATGATCAGTCCAGATAAATGATAACCATGCGCTCCGCGCATACAGGATCCGGCTTACAGGTTTGTAGTTGAATTTTTATTTAAGGAAAGTATGACCTGCAGCGCCGCCAAGCTCCATCAGCCAGGCGATGCCCAGGTGAACGATCAGTCCTCCCCAGATACTTCTTGTGTGATATACCACCACTCCAAGTATCATCCCTCCCATATACGAAGTGATACATTCCAGCAATGGCTTTCCAAAATGTATAGCGCAATAGAATGCGGCCATCGGAAGAATAGCAGCCTTGCCCGCATAACGGACGAAAGCTAAAATGAGGAATCCCCTGAAGAAGGTTTCGATAGTGAGGAAGTCGATTCCATAAGAAAATTCATACAGGAGTTTGTAACCCCAGCTCTGACTAACGAATGGTTCGATGAATTCGATGCGGTGTACTTTGGGATAAGTGCGGAGGAAGTCGGCCTGCGTGGATGCAAAAGCGATGAGCGGCACCATCAGCGCCAGTAAAATAAAATATGGTTTGGCATCGAATCCTTTGATGCTCATGCCGGCCACCGGGCCTTCATATCGTCCCCATTTCCAGATAAGCGTGATAAAACCCAGTACCAACGCGCATTTCAGCGGCCAGTTCAATACCAGGTAACCGTATTGGTCCCAGGGAGCCGCCAATGAATTTGTAAAGAGACGGGTGATCCGGTCGAAGCTCACTTTGCCGGCAAAGAGGGCAGGGCCGGCCAGTAACAACACCCAGAAGAAAGGTTGGATGCGTATTGTTTTCCGGTGCGCGAGCCATTGGATGAACCAGGCGGCGCCGAAAACAAAACTGAACACACAGAAGAATGCCAGGAACCGTGAACCATAATGAGGGATGCTCATGCACCGGCTTTCTATTCCAAGAGTGTAATTGAGGATGATGAGAACAGCGGTCAGCAATGTGATACCCAGGAAGGATAGCAGGTGCAGCGAGCGGACATATTCTTGTAAATATCCGACAATGGCTTTCATGCAGAATGCTTACTGTGCTTGTGCCTTTCCTTCAAAGCTGGATTTCATCGTACTCAGGAGATTGGAGGCAATCATCTTTTCCGCCAGTTTGATCATATTGCTGAATGCTTTGGCATGCGAGATACCATGACCGATAATAACGGGCTTGGCTACCCCAAGTACAGGAGTGCCGCCATAGTTCTCGAAGTTGAAACGGTCCAGGTGTTCATGCTGAATGCCTTTGGATTGCGTCATCTCATAAAAGCTTTCGGCCATTTTGAGGATAACGTTACCGGTAAAGCCTTCGCAAACCATAACATCGGCTTTGTCTGAGAAGAAATCCCTTCCTTCCACATTACCGATGAAATTGATGGCGGTATTTTCCTTGAGCAGGGGATAGGCGCCCTGTGCCAGGATATTTCCTTTTCCTTCCTCCTCACCAATGTTCACCAGTCCAACACGGGGTTGGGAAATGCCAAGCACGTGCTCTGCATAGAGCGAGCCAAGGATGGCAAACTGGTTCAGGTGTTCCGGTTTACAATCGGCATTGATGCCCACATCCAGGAGCAGGCCCATTTTGCCGTTGTTCTTAGGAATGAGTGTGGAAATGGTAGGTCTCTGAACACCTTCGATGGCTTTAATGCTGTACATGGCGCCAACGAGCATAGCGCCAGTGTTGCCGGCGCTGATAAAGGCTTCAGACTTGCCAGAGGCAAGCAGATGAAATCCTACTGCAATAGAGGAATGCTGTTTTTCTTTGAGCGCTTTGGTGGGATGCTCATGCATGTCGATGACCTGAGTGGTATGCACAACCTTCACTTTGTCTGCAGGAATATTGTACTCCTGCAGCAAAGGATTGATCTGTGCTTCGTCCCCGGTCAATAACAGCGTTGCCGGTGAATCTGTCTCAGAAAAATACAGGTGAATCCCTTTCACCGCTTCACGTGGTGCAAAGTCTCCACCCATTATATCTAAACCGATAATCATAGCCGGCGATCAGACATTTAGTATTATAAAAAGGAATTACTTAATGGGAGAATTTTCAGCTACCACTTTTCCTTTATAATACAGTTTGCCTTCGCTTACGTGAGCACGGTGGCGTACGTGAATTTCGCCGGTAGTGCTGTCTTTGCTTAATGTAACTTTCTCAGCTTTGTAGTGAGTTCTTCTCTTAGCACCTCTTTGTTGAGAATGTCTCCGTTTCGGATTGGGCATAACTCAGAATTTATACAACTATAAAAAAATGATCAATTATTATCTCCAAGATCTTTGAACTGTTCCAGTCCTTTCCACAACGGATTTGCGGACGGATTGTTATTGGCATCCAGTTTCTTGAGCATAGCAAGGACGTCTTTGTTGCAACCGGGGCCACCCATTTCTTCGGGAGTGCACATCCGTTGCATCGGAATGCTCAGGTTCACAAATTCATAGATCCAGTCTGCGATCCTCAGGTGACTTTCTCCTTTGGAGATATAGTACACATCAGGGTCCTCTTCCTGGTCGTTCATCAGTTCAGGATCTTCCACGATCTTCACCACGATGTTGAATTCGTCCCAGAGCTCCAGTGGCAGGTCGTTCCCACAGCGGTCGCAAGTCACATTCAACCTGCCGCCCACCTCGAACTTCAGCAGCATGAAACCTGCCTTCTTATCCAGGGTCAGTTTCACTTTCGCTATACAGTCCCGGAAATCCTGTTCCTGGTAATCCTCAAAGAACTTGTCGTTGATCTCATATTCAAACTCATGGATGCCCGGCTTTAAACCGACAAATGCGATATCAAAATTCCGACGATTCATGAGCTACTCTTTTAAAGAGTTTGCAAAGGTAGGGAAATCTGATTGATTAATAAAACAATATGTCAGTCAAATTGAGGGAATGACCATAAAGATACACCGTTTGGGTTAATATCCTGACCTTCAGCAGCTAGAAATACGGGCGGAAATGGTTAATTTTGACGCACTAAAAGCTCAGCGAAAACATGAAAAGTCTATTTATCAGCGCAGCCCTGCTGTGCACCTTATCCCTGGTAAAAGCAAAAGCCCAGCCTCCCAAAGGACCAGCACCTGTTGGCACTGTATATGGTGCCGATCCCAAAGCCGCCGACCCCGCACCAGCTGCGGTATTACCCGAACTCCTGGCCAAAAAAGATACTGTGTATACCACTATCAGCGCCACTGTTACGGATGTTTGTCCTAAAAAAGGTTGCTGGGTCAAACTCCAGGTGAACGACAGCACGGAAGCATTTGTGAAAATGAAAGGGTATGGTTTTTTCGTGCCGCTGGACCTGATCGGTAAAACAGTGGTACTGGAAGGAAGCGCCTTTGCCAAAACAACAACTGTGGCCGAGCTCCGTCATTATGCTGAAGATGCTAAAAAATCAAAGGCCGAGATCGAAGCCATTACGCAGCCCAAACAAGAGATCAGGCTGGTGGCTTCCGGCATCAAAGTAGTGAAATAAATCAGCGTGTGCCCAGGGCTGACTAAAAAGGGCGGAGAGCTGGCAGTCGCTCGCCTCTGGCGAGTGACTTGTAATTGTTCGCCTCCGGCGAACACAGCGTCGCCGGAGGCGACTAAATATAAGTCACTCGCCAGAGGCGAGCGACTGGCCGCCCCCTACCTTCATATACTTCCTCCTGCTTTTTATTATTGCTCCCATCTTTTTTAATAGTACATTCGCCGCGCAATGGTTTCAAACACAAATTCACTGTGTTGGAATTAAAAGGGAATCAGGTGTAAATCCTGAGCAGACCCGCTGCTGTAAGTTCTACAAACACACTTTGATAACTACAGGCCACTGTTTTTAGTTCATAAAAATGGGAAGGCGTTTCAAAGTGAGAACAAGCCAGAAGACCTGCCATGGCAGATATATTTTAAAGCTTTCGCGGAATGAGGCTTTGAATACTGTATGGACTGAATGTATTTCAGGCGCCTGGTTTTTCCTGCGTCTTCCGGCAAGCTATCCGAAGAAATTTTTTATTGATGCCTATTTCATGCAAGGGAAAAGCTTTGCTGGTAACGCTATTGGCGTTCATCAGTACCGGTCTGTATGCACAAAATATCAAACGGGATAGTGTAAACGCAGATTCAGGCAGTGTTAAAACATTGCCACATGTTATCGTTTCCACATCGGGGTATAAAGAAGTAATTCCGGCTCAAAAACTTTCAGGCGAAAAACTCAAAAGCCTCAACAGCTTTTCAGTGGCTGATGCCATACGCTATTTTGCCGGGGTTCAGGTAAAGGATTATGGAGGCATCGGCGGATTGAAAACGGTGGATATGCGCAGTATGGGCACCAACCATATGGGTGTATTCTATGATGGCATCCAGTTGGGCAATGCACAGAACGGACAGATTGACCTGGGGAAATTCTCTATGGACAATATCGAATCCATCTCCCTGTACAATGGTCAGAAAAGCGATATCTTCCAACCGGCACGGGACTTTGGTTCTTCAGGCACCATTTACCTGCGAAGCCGCAAACCCGTTTTCGATTCTTCAAAGACCACCAATTTCAAGGGCGTTTTCAAAACCGGTTCCTTCGATCTCGTCAATCCTTCCATCCTGGTGGAGCATAAGTTGAAAGAGAATATCCACGCTTCTTTCAGCGGTGAGTACGTCAACTCCAGTGGCCGTTATCCATTCCGTTATAAAAGGATCTTCCCCCTTTCGAAAGATATTGCCTGGGATACCACCGCTTATAGGGAAAACGGAGATATAGAAGCAGTCCGGCTGGAAGGCGGATTGAATGGTTATATCCGCCGCGGTTACTGGAATGCCAAAGTTTATTTCTACAATTCAGAGAGAGGCTTACCCGGCGCCATCGTCAACAATGTATGGAAGCGGGCACAAAGGCAGTGGGACAGGAACTTCTTTGCACAGGGCAGCTTTCAGAAAAATATCGCAAGGGGTTATGATATACAGGTGAACGCCAAGTACGCCAACGACTACATGCGTTACCTGAACCCCGATACCAGCTTACTCTATATCGATAACAATTTCCTTCAGCATGAATGGTATGCATCCGTTGCCAATAAATACAGCCTGTCTGATAAGATCAGTTTCAATTTGTCTACAGACTTTCAGTACAATGCTCTCGATGCCAACCTCGATGGTTTTTTGTTCCCGGAAAGATTCACTTCCCTGGTAGCGCTGGCCGGAGCGGCAGAGCTCGGTAAATTCAAAATGCAGGCAAGTGTTTTAGGTACGTTTGTGAAGGAACGCATCATTCCCAACAACGCTTCTGCTGCTGACTCGCTCAGGGCAGCGCCTTCTAAAAATGAATTGACGCCGGCCTTCTTTATCTCCTGGAAACCCTTTGCCAAAACTGATCTCAGCATAAGGGCCTTTTATAAGAATATTTTCCGCCTGCCTACTTTCAACGACCTCTATTATACCGATATCGGAAATGCCAGCCTGCACCCGGAATACACACACCAATACAATCTCGGCTTTCAATATCGCAGGCAATTTGCCAATTCACTGCTCTCTGAATGGAATGTACAATCCGATTTTTATTTCAACCGCGTAACAGATAAGATCGTGGCTGTTCCCAAGGGAAGCGGCATATATCGCTGGATGATGATGAATATCGGAACGGTGGAAATAAAAGGCATGGACCTCATTGCTGATTTCGCTTTTTTATTACCTGCTTCTGTTTTCCTGAATATCAGAGTTGCTTATACTTACCAGCAGGCGCAGGATCTGACTAGACGAAAGAACCCTGAACTGGAAAAAACAACCTGGGGCGGTCAAATATCCTATATCCCCTGGCATAGCGGTTCCATTATTTCATCTATTCAATATAAAACCTGGCGGCTCAATTACAGCTTCATCTACGTAGGAGAACGATACCATAATTCAGCCAATATCCCGGAGAATTATGAACAACCCTGGTATACCAGTGATCTGTCAGCATCGAAGGATATAACCATTAAGAAATACCGCTGCAAAATTTCCGGGGAGTTGAATAATGCGCTCAGCCAGGATTATGAAGTGGTGCTGAACTATCCAATGCCTAAAAGGAATTTCAAGATCATCTTATCTGTTGAATTATGATAAAGCGCTCATCATATTGTATAGCGGTCCTGCTGTTTTTTATATGTACATCCTGCAGAAAGGAGGTGGAAGTATTCCTGGGCGAAAGCATCGGCCTGGAACATCCTTCCTTCGATGGCTTCTCCGGTTTTTACCTGCTCAATGAAGGCAATATGGGCAGCAATAAAAGTACGCTGGACTATTTCGATTTCACAACGGGCATCTATCACAGGAACATGTATGCCACTGTCAATCCAACTGTGCCCAAACAACTGGGAGATGTGGGGAATGATATCGCTATTTATGGTGGCAGGCTCTATGCCGTCATCAATGCTTCCAACAAGGTGGAAGTGATGGAGGCCAGAACGGGAAAGAGGATCGGGCAGGTGGAGATCCCGAATTGCCGCTATATCAAATTCCACGAAGGCTTTGCTTATATCACGTCTTATGCAGGCCCTATCCAGATCAATCCAGACTATACGCAAAAAGGCTTCGTAGCCAAAGTAGATACAACCTCACTCAAAATAGTTTCAAAATGTATTGTAGGCTACCAGCCCGATGGCCTTGAAATAACGAATGGAAAGATCTATGTAGCCAATTCAGGTGGCTATATGGGAGCAGGCAATACCGAAAAATATGAAAGGACCATTTCTGTAATAGACCTGGCTACTTTCAAAGAAACCAAAAGGATCGATGTTGCCTATAATCTCCATCATATCAAAGCAGACAAACGAGGCAATCTTTGGGTGACCTCCCGGGGCGATTACAAGAGCCTCCCTTCACGGCTTTTTTTCATTGATGTATCGCTGCAGAAAGTAACAGACACAGTGCCTATCGCCGTCAGTAATTATTACCTGGATGGGGATTCCTTGTATGTCTACAGTACTGAATGGAGTCATATCTCGCAATCCAACACCATCACTTATGGCATCGTCAATACCTATACGCGTGAGATCATTACCCGTTCGTTCATCACCGATGGAACGGATAAGGAAATAGAGGTCCCTTACGGGATAATGGTACACCCGGTAACAAAAAATATCTATGTAACAGAAGCCGGCAACTATGTATCACCGGGATTGCTGTATTGTTTTACGAAAGAAGGTAAAAAGAAATGGAGTGTGCGAACTGGTGATATCCCTGCACATTTTGCCTTATTGCCTCAATAGTACTCATATCAGTATATCACTATAAAGTATAACCGAAATAAAAAAATGAAAACAAAAAAATTACTAAAGCTGCTGATTATTGTCATGTTCTTTGCCTTTTCCTGCCGCAAAGAGCATTACCGGGCTCCGGGAATTTCAGGGATAGGAACAGAAACCATAGTGCTGAACATAGGCGACAAAATGGTGCTGGCGCCCAATGTAACCAATCTCAAGGGTAACAGTTATTCCTGGCTGGTGAATGGTAAGGAGATTGCTACCGGACAGCTCAACTATACATTCACGGCTACTGAACCGGGAGATTTTGAGGTAACCTTCAAAGTGGTGAACAAAGGTGGTTCAGATCAGCAGTCTTTCAGGGTGCAGGTGGAAAAATTGATTGAAGTATCGATAGCGGAACAATCTGCTGTTCCCATGTGCAGTGTTCTTGATATTGTTCCCACCATTAACGGACCGGATCGGGATGATTACGAGTATGAATGGTCCATAGGAGATTCAGTGATCGGTAAGAACCGTGATCTGAGTTTTATTTCAGCCATTGCCGGAAGTTTTGAACTGACGCTGCGCACTGGCGCCGGTAGGCAGTCTGCTTCATTTACCCGGACTGTTACAGTACTCGAAGCAACATATAACAGGAATGCCTATACGGTGCTGGAATACCTGCCTTCGCCCGGAAAGAACCATAACTGGTCGATTATCGGTTATGCAGAAAGCTGGAAGTATGGAGATGAGTTCCAGCTTCCTTATAATGAGTTTCTCGCCAAAGCTGCAGAAAGAAGAAAACAGCCCGGGGGCAACTACTCTCTTTTCCTGGGAAGCTGGGGAGGTTCTGCCACTTTCAAGTTCGATCATACCGTGGTGAATGCGCCGGGCAAACCAGATATTGAAATGGCGGCTGTGCATTCGAATAGCGATCTGCCTGCTATTTATGTAGCCTTTGATCGCAATAAGAACGGAACACCCGATAATGATGAATGGTACGAAATAAAGAATGCCGATTACGGTATTGAAGACCTGCCGGAATATGAGATCAGCTTCAGGTACGACAGCACCGTAACGGATGCCAGAAGGATCTATTCCTATTTCAGCTGGAAGGATAACCAGGTTGAAGAGGACAGGGACAGTGGCCAGATCGTCACCAACAAAACCTTCACCAGTTCCATGACAACCGCCGGAACATTTTCACCCAGAGGTTTCTTCCCGGGCCTGAGTGTGATCGATCTTGATTCCAAACAAACTGCTTTCCTGAATGGATGGCCGGCTTCGTTTGTTCGTAGGGGTAAGCGCATCACCCGCGACCTTTCAGGTGCTCCACAATTCTACCAGACAAGGAATATCGATATCGATCTCGCGGTTGATAAGAACGGTGAGCCTGTTCTATTACCGGGCATCGATTTCATCAGGGTCCAAAAAGTTGTCTATCCCTTTGCCAGGGACTTCAATGATGGAAATAAATACAAGGATTTCAATATGGAAGAATCACGGATGTTACAGGTGAACACCATTTTGGACAAGCATATTCAACAAAACTAAAAAGCCGGGCATCATGAAAATATAATTAACCAAAAAACCTTAATATGAAAAAGGCCATCCTTGATCAATCGTTGTTAGCTACCGTTCTTGTACTCTTACTGGCATCATCCTGTTCCAAACACAAGGATGTATCGCCGGTGGAAGGGGCAGGGCAAAATTTATTGCCCACCACTTATACGATCACTTTTGAAGGCTTGAGCAGAAGCTATATGGCAGATACCACGCCGCAAGCCGATAACGCTTATTCTTCCTGGGGAGGTACGCAGATCCTGCCTTATGTTCATTCGCCCAGCAACCTCAGGTTTGCGATCAACGGCGCCGGCAGCGGACCTGTAGATTACTGGAACCATGGGTTCATTATTTCAGACTGGAACTATAAATCCAATATCCCCGGTAAAACCGGCGACTGGTGGTATTCCTGGCTCAATCAGGCCAGTGTGTATTCCGGTACGCATGGCGCTAATAATGGTGGCTATGGCGGCAGCAGCAATTTTGCCGTCATGTTCGGCTACCAGGATTTATATAATGCCCCTTATGTTTCAAGACCCGCCATCAATTTCACATCAGGTAGTGGAGTGGTAGAAGGAATGTATATCTGTCTTTCCTCTTATACCTATGGCGTGATAGAGTATGGAAATACATTTGGATCTGGAATGGCAACGCCATTGAAGGATGTGAATGGCGGCCAGGGCTATCTCAAATTACTCGCATATGGCTTTAATGGAAGCACACCCACCAATGGCGGAGATCCTGTAGAAATATACCTGGCCATGTACAACAATCACCTGCCTGTAGTGGCCCCGGTGACCACCTGGACTTATTTCGACCTCGCAGACCTGGGCACCGTTACACGTGTTGAATTCAATATCGAAGGTAACGACTCTGGTGCTTATGGGCTGAATACGCCGGCCTATGTGTGCATGGACAATGTTGCCGTTACATTGTAATGCCTTGAAATAAATGATGCCCGGCTTTTTTTGATGGCAAAAAAACTATGACAACAACTTCTTAAATCGAAAAAATGAATAACAGCAATAAATTCCTCTTTGCACTGATTTGTATTTTATTCCTGCTTGGCAGCTGTGGTAAGAAAGATGCCGAATACCTTGAACCTGCGCCTGAGATCACAGGACTGGAAACAGATTATTACGTGGTAGTGAAAGAATCTTTACTGCTGAGCCCAGCTATCAGCAGCAGAGTGGATTCCCTGGTCTGGTTTATCGATGGGAAGAAAGTAGCGAACGCTTCAACATACAATTTCCAGGCGCCTGCAGAGCCAGGGAATTATAACCTGGTGGTGATGGCGTATAATGCTGGTAATATTTATCAGAAAGTTGTACAGATCACTACAGGCCGTTACGTGAACCGGGAAACCAGGACCAACTCGATCCTCAGTCTTGATGCATCTGAAAAATTTGCAGGTAAAAATGATATCAAATGGGAAATACTGTCTGCTCCTTCTGAACTGTACAGGTTAACTGGTATGGATGGCGATTCACAATCGATGCTGTTTTCCGCTGTAAGCAGGGGTACTTACCAGGTAAAAGTATCTTCCGGAGACCTGGTGGATACGCTCCTCATCACTGTGCGGCAGGCGCTGGCGCCACCGTCTCCCTATATTTCATCGGTGTTCGATTATCTTCCTGCTCCCGGTCAATTCGTGAATGAACTGCCAAAATATAATCCTGGCGACACTTATGAAACGATGCTGGGAAAAGTCAGCAAAGACCTGGTTGGCGAAGCAGCCAATATGATCACACTCGGGGGCTGGGGAGGTTATGTGGTAGTGGGTTTTGATCATACCATCGTAAACGTACCCGGCAAACGCGATTTCAGGATTTATGGAAATGCATTCGGCGCCAATTCCAATCCACGTCCCAACGCGCCTTTCGGAGGCAGCTGCGAGCCCGGGATCATCCTGGTGGCGTACGATAAAAACAAGAATGGAAAACCCGATGAAGATGAATGGTATGAGATCAGGGGCAGTGGCAGTTTTTCTGCAGAAACTGAATCCTGGTATTCGATCGCTGCCAGCCAGGGAAATGACCTGCGCACTTTCCGTAATTATGAAATGACCTATTATCGCCCGGCATCGGAAGAACCCACCGGAAGTCCGCAAGGTCATGTGAGTATCAGTGAATATATACGCTGGACGGATAACCAGTCGCAGGAAGGATACAAAGTGAAGAATACCTATCACGCGCAAAGTTATTACCCGGGCTGGGTAAAAGAAAATAATATAACCTGCAAGGGTATACGCCTCGCGCGCAATGGTGTTGATGAAAGTGCTGCAGGCAACTACTATGTACTGTATGCGTACAGGTATGGGTATGCAGACAACTATCCCAATGGTCACGACAATGCCGGGATCGATATCGACTGGGCCATCGATAAGAATGGCAACAGGGTAGTGTTGCCGGGAATTGACTTTGTGAAAGTTTACAATGGTGTTGACCAGGAGAATGGATGGCTCGGCGAAGCTTCCACGGAAGTAAGCCGCGGTGAAGACCTGCATTTGTTAGGTATCAGAATAGACACCATCGATCCATAATGGTGTTTTGATACTGAACGAATCCATTTTCCTTTTTTCCAGTTCTTCTTTTATCTTTTTCAATCTTTGTTTTGCGAGTTCACCCTGCGGGGAGCTGGAATCCTTATCAAATGTATCGGCAACAAAACAGGCAATATACCCGGGATCGCCGGCATAGATGATTGCCCTGCGTAGATTCATGTTGCTGGTACGGGGTTTATTTGAAAAGTTAGGAGAATTGTGAGCCGTGAATGATCAGACCTTGCTGACCCGGATCAGCCCATTCCTTTTTCCATTTTTGCCTGCATAGAATTCAAAACGGGCTGTATCGCCGGCCTGCAGGCCGTCCTGGTCGTCTGGAGCAGGAAGAGCACCTGGGAGGGATCGAATATTATTTCAGAAATGATTTGTTGATCAGCACCCGTACTCAACCTTATGGATTTCCACCCGGTGGATGGGCAAAACCGGAATACGCTTTATTGAAGTTCAGAGAGCGGTATGAGATATTACAATCCTGGCTGAAAGCGCACTAACAGGGAGCCGCAGTCGCTCGCCTCCGGCGAGTGACTCATATTCCGTCGCCTCCGGCGACGCGGTGTTCGCCGGAGGCGAACAAATAGAAGTCACTCGCCGGAGGCGAGCGACTGACAACTCCCTGCACTTTTTAGTAAGCCCCCAATAAAGCTCACCCGCCGGAGGCGAGCGTGTACACCCCGCTTGCGTTCATCCTCTGAACTTAGTGATGTTCAAAGATCAGCTTGCTGATCAGTTTCCCATCGCCCACTACAAACACTACATCGTTCTGCTGGAATTCGAAGAATGATTCGGGGTTCAAAATACGCTGGTTATTCCTTTCCACACCAACCACAATCCCTTTGATCCTTTCGCGGATTCCGGAACCGCGGATGGTCTTGTTCAGGAGCGATGATTTCTCATCGATCACAAAATCGCGAAGTACCACATTGGCAGGGTTGGTCTCTTCCTCATCATGATGTTTGATGGGGCGGATGATGGCTTGTAATCTTTTGATCTGTGCATCGCTGCCCAGCACAAAGATCTCGTCTCCCGGGTATACGCGCTCATTGCGGCCGGGAGCCGAAATGCTGTGCTCGCCGCGTTTGATCAGTACCACGTTGATGCCTAGTTGCTCACGCCAGTGCAGTTCCATCAGCGTTTTGCCGATCACGGCAGACTCAGGATGCAGTTCCAGTGTGGCGATATGCGCATCCCAGGGCGCCAGCTCGGAGCGGTTCTTCTCTGCTGCCGCCAGTTCACGTTCATTGAAATTGCGCATGAACCTGGCTTCGATACGATCATAGAATTTGCGGATCCTCTTGTTGAATACACCGATGATCACGGCAATTGCCAGAACGGAGAGCAAGCCTGCTTCGAATGAGAAGAAGCGGTGCATGAGGAAACCGATAAAGCTTCCTGCAAGAATGAGACGGAAAAAATGTATAAGGTTCAGTCTGCCATTGTAACGGTTGCTGGCCAGTACTTCACGGTAAGCAGCGGAATTGGTGTTGCGTACGGCCAGTGCGTACAGGAAAGGCAACATCAGCAATAATGTAATGAATGCAGTGGCCCATTTCACCCAAGAGCCATCGGTATAATGATTGCGGATATAGGGCAATGCGTATTCCGCCGATACCATTACGATACAGATCAGCAACATACCCAACAGGAATGTATTCAGCATGGTGTTGCGCACCACCTGGTTCCAGGCGCTTAATGATTGCGTATCTTTTGCCTTGGTACCTGGTCCGGACAAGGCATTCTGTACCTTCTCCGGTAGTATTTTTTCCAACCATTTATAGAAGGGCCTGCTGCTTTGTATGAGATAAGGAGTTGTGAGTGTGGTTACCGCAGACACAGCCACGGCAATGGGATAGAGAAAGGCGCTGGTTACTTTGAGGGTAAGTCCCAGCGTGGCAATGATGAATGAGAACTCGCCGATCTGCGCCAGGCTGAAACCTGCCTGCACAGAGGTTTGCAGCGATTGTCCAGCCAACAATGCCCCGAATGTTGTACTCAATACTTTGCCGGCAATAGTGATCACTGTGATCAATGCAATTGGTCCTGCATATTCCATCACCATTTTTGGATCGATCAACATACCTACCGATACGAAGAAGATAGCGCCGAAGAGGTCCTTCACCGGTTTCACCAGGTGTTCGATCTTTTCAGCCTGTGTGGTCTCTGCCAGGATGGAACCCATGATGAATGCGCCGAGGGCGGGAGAGAAGCCCACTGCATTGGCGAACCATACCATCAGCAAACAAAGCGACAATGACACCACCAGCAGGGTTTCATCGTTCATTAATTTCTTCGTTTTCTTGAGAAAGGTGGGAAGAAAAAAGATGCCGGCGGCAAACCAGATCACGAGGAAGAACACGAGTTTGAGAACAGAGAGCAACATTTCCGCTCCTGCAAACTGCTGGCTGAGCGCGAGTGTAGACAATAACACCAGCAATACGATGGCCACAAGGTCTTCCACGATCAATGCGCCGAAAACCAGGGAAGCAAATCTTTGCGTTTTTACATTCAGCTCATCAAATGCACGAAGAATGATGGTGGTGGAGGAAATGGAAAGTATGCCTCCGAGGAAGAGGCTGTCCATAAAATTCCAGCCAAGGGCCTGGCCGGTGCCGAAGCCCAATGCTATCATGGCCACCACTTCAAAAACGGCGGTGACGGAGGCGGGTGCGCCTACCTTGATCAATTTCTTAAAGCTGAATTCCAAACCGAGTGAGAACAGGAGAAAGATCACGCCGATCTCAGCCCAGATCTGGATATTGGTGGGCTCATATACTGTGGGCAGCCAATTGAAATGCGGACCCACGAAGAAGCCGGCAATGATATAGCCAAGTACTACAGGCTGTTTCAGTTTTTTGAACAATAAAGTAACAATGGCGGCGGCTCCAAGTATCAGGGCCAGATCCATAATCAAGTAAGGCAAATGCGTCATTCGCAGGATTTGATCTGTTATAATTCGGGTGTCATTAAAAAGGCTCTATGAACTCGATGGCGCGCACTACCAGAAATAGTGATTGGGAAAAAGGAGCAAGCGGCTCAGGGTACCGGAATAGACTGAAAGAACAGGCCCTGCAAGTTGCGAACGGGTACAGATGATGAGTGCTAACGGAAGGGTATGAGCGCTTATGATATTGTCATTTCCATTATTCCTGCACTGCGATGATGTACGGCTGCAATTGTTGAGATGAAAAGTTTCGGATTGCTGATCATTCTGCCTGCTTTTTACGGGAGCGAAGAATACTTTCTTTGCATTCAGCGTGGGTACCTGTATATCCGGCACGCGTGTGTTCAGTTTGGCGTCATGCGGCTTTCGCGCAGCGGTGGCCGCCAGCGTACAGAAGAATGTAAAACATATGACCAGCCAGATTTTCACTGCGCAAATATACGCAATTGCGCTCAGACTATTGTTACTGCAATGCCCATGCCCTGCAATGTTTTCACTGTGTGTTCGGAGATGCCGCTGTCTGTAATGATCTGCTCAACATCTTCAAGCCCGCAGATCCTTCCGAACCCACGCTTCCCGAATTTTGAACTGTCTGCCAGCACGATCGTTTTCTGTGCCGTTTCTATCATCTTCCTGTTGAGATGGGCTTCCATGGCATTGGTAGTGGTGAGGCCGAATTCAATATCGATGCCATCTACACCGAGAAATAATTTATTACAGGAAAAATCGCCTAATATTTTTTCTGAATATGGACCCGTTACGGATGAAGAACTTTTGCGAAGCAGCCCGCCGAGCTGGATCACTTCTATTTCAGGATGACGGATCAACTCCAGCGCCACATTCAATGCAGCGGTTACCACAGTGAGTGAACTGACAGGATGAACATGTTTCGCCAGGGCCTGAACGGTGGTGCCCGATGCGATGATGATACAGTCATCGGGCTCTATCAGCGATGCACCGGCAATGGCTATGCGCGTTTTCTCCGCAGAACGGATCTTTTCCTTTTCATTAACAGGCCGGTCCACCGTATACGGATTGTGAAGCGTTCCACCGCCATGCGTTCTGAATAGCAGGTTTTTGTCTTCTAAAAGTTTTAAATCCTTTCGTATTGTTACGGATGAGACATTCAATTCATGGCAGAGGTCCAGGACCGTTACGGAGCCTTCGGCCTGGAGCTTCGTTATAATATGTTGATGGCGTTCGGTGATGTTCAGCATAGATCAGGTTTGTTTTCTGGCGAAATATCGAAAGCAATTGCTTACTTCAAAGTATGATTATTCATGCACACTTACAAATATCCATAAATAATTGTAGAAATCAGGAGGTTATGAAATTGTAAACTTCATTTGGTTGTGGAAAAAGAGGGGAAAAGTAGTTTCGTAACATTTCTTTTGCAGTTTCAAAGTTTCACTTTACTTTCGTTTTATTGTTTTTCATTTTTGCCAAAAATCAAAATCGAAAACAATACAGACTAAAACAAAGGCTTTGATAAATCTCCCTTCTTTCCATGATGATGCCCGCCGCAAAGTATTCCTGCAACAGCTGGAATCCACCAGCTGGGATATCGCCATCATCGGTGGCGGTGCAACGGGACTGGGAATAGCGCTGGAAGCCGCTACCCGTGGATACAAGACCGTACTCCTTGAACAATCCGATTTCGCTAAAGGCACAAGCAGCCGCAGTACCAAACTGGTGCACGGAGGCGTACGCTACCTCGCCCAGGGAAATGTGAAACTGGTCCGCGAAGCCAGCATCGAACGCGGTCTGCTCTATCGAAATGCACCACACCTGGTGAAGAACCAAAGTTTCATAATCCCATTATACAATTTCTGGGACCGTCTCAAATACACCATCGGTCTGAAGATATACGACTGGATCGCCGGCAGGCTGAGCCTTGGTTCCTCCGTCTTCATCTCACGCGCCGATACACTCAGGAGATTACCCAATGTGAAACCAGATGGACTGGTCGGCGGAGTTCTCTATCACGATGGTCAGTTCGATGATTCACGCCTCGCCGTGAACCTCGCACAGAGCATCTATGAACACGGCGGACTTGCATTCAATTACATTCAGGTAAAAGGACTGATCAGGAACGATCAGCAACAGATTGCCGGCGTTGAATGCATAGACATGGAAACGAAAAAACAATACACAGTAAATGCAAAGGCCGTAGTGAATGCCACGGGTGTGTTTGTTGACGATATACTGCAAATGGATAATCCCTCCGCTTCCAAAACCATCTGCGTGAGCCAGGGCACACACCTGGTGCTGGATAAGAAATTCTATCCCGCTGATCACGCATTGATGATCCCGGAAACAAGCGATGGCCGTGTGCTTTTTGCAGTACCATGGCACGATAAAGTGGTTGTGGGCACCACGGATACACCTGTGGATACAGCTTCGCTGGAACCCATGGCCCTCGAAAAAGAAATTGCATTCATCCTCGATACTGCTTCACAGTATTTTGTTCAGCAACCCACCCGGGCAGATGTGCTGAGTGTATATGCAGGACTGAGACCACTGGCCGCTCCCGCAAAAGGACAAAAAACGAAAGAGATCTCCCGCAGTCACAAGATCATGGTTAGCCCTTCCAAACTCTTTACCATCCTTGGTGGTAAATGGACCACCTTCCGCAAAATGGGAGAGGACCTCGTTGATCGCGTAGAATCGGAACTGCATTGGGAAAAAAGGAAAACTGCAACGCCTTCCATGCATATCCACGGTTATACCAACACTGTGCAGGAAGAAGATCCCTTCTCCATCTATGGAAGCGATGCACATCGCATCAAAGGAATGATGAACGGAGATGCAGGCGCATGGATCAGTGAAAGCCTGAAGATCCACAAAGCACAGATCATCTGGGCTGTGAATGAAGAGATGGCAAGAACAGTGGAAGATGTACTGAGCAGGAGGACCAGGGCCCTGTTGCTGGATGCAAAGGAAAGTATGAGAATTGCGCCCGAAGTAGCAGCCGTTATGGCCGGTGCAATGGGGAAAGATGATACATGGATCAAAGAACAGGTTGAACAGTATAATAAACTCGCAGAAAGATATTTGTTGAAAGTGTAGAAGTAGAAAAAGATATCAACTCTTAACCATTTATTGCTTATGAACAAGAAAACGATTGCTGCAGGAAGGCTCCTTGCGCGTATGCTGATGAGCTGTATCCTGGTCATGGTCTGCACTTCCCTGTTGGCCCAGCAAAGAAAGCTTAGCGGCACTGTTGTAAATCCCGCCGATAATAAGCCTCTTTCCAACATCAGTGTTGTAGTGAAAGGTACTTCCCGCGGTACCACTACTGATGAAAAAGGCAACTTCACCATCAATGCAAGTGAAGGAGAAACGCTGGTCTTCTCCGCTGTCGGTTTTAAGAACCGCGAAATCAAAGTAGGTAAGAATGATAATCTCTCCGTTCAGTTGTTGGCTTCCGATAAGGAAATGGAGAGCGTTGTTGTTACTGCACTAGGTATCAAGCGGGAAGAAAAAGCGCTTGGTTATGCTGTTTCAAAACTCGGAACAGAAGAACTGACAGATGCCATGAGTAATAACTGGACTAATGCCCTCACGGGCAAGGTTGCTGGCCTCAACATCCTTAAATCCGGTGGCGGACCGGCCGGGACCAACCGTATTTCACTGCGTGGCGATAAATCGCTCGGAATGGAAGACCAGGCGCTCATCGTGATAGATGGGGTTGTGATCAACGGCTCCGGCGGCAGAAACACCGGAACGGGAAGTGGTTCATATCTTCAGAGCGAGTCACCCGTTGATTTCGGTAATGGCCTGAATGATATCAACCCGGAAGACATTGAAAGTGTAACAGTGCTGAAAGGGCCTGGTGCAGCCGCATTGTATGGCGCCCGTGGCGCTAACGGCGCATTGATCATCACCACCAAATCCGGCAAATCAGCTACCCGTGGTATCGGCGTTTCCCTCAACTCCAACTATAGTACCGAAAGCATCAACCGTTGGCCGGATTACCAGTATGAATATGGCCAGGGAGCTGCGGGTCAGGGTACATGGTATTCTTACAACGACTCTGAAGATGGTCAAAGCACAAGAAGCACCAGCTCTGCGTGGGGACCAAAATTCAACGGACAGCAATATTACCAGTATGATCCCCTTACCCGGACTAAAGGTCTAACGAGAACTGACTGGGTGCCTTATAAAAATGCACGTAAGGATTTCTTCGAGAATGCCAGCACTTTCACCAATACCATTTCTCTGGAAGGCGGTAACAAGAACTCCAATGCCCGCCTGTCTTACACCAATCTCACCAATAACTGGATCATTCCCAATACAGGCTACAAAAGGAATACAGTAGCTTTCGCGTTCAATCATAAAATCACAGAGAAACTTGTGGTGAGTGGAAAAGTGAATTACACCAACAAGAAAGCAGATAATCTTCCTACCACTGGTTACAATAACCAGACCATCATGTATTTCATCCGTGGCTTAACTCCCAATATGAATATCGACTGGTTCAAAGATTACTGGGTCCCCGGCAGGGAAGGGATTGAGCAGACCAGACCCTTCAGTTCGCTGCTGGATAATCCTTATCTGCAGGCAAATGAAATGCTGAACGCTTCCAACAGGAATGCAGTGGTAGGCACCATGCAGGCTACATACAATTTCACGAAAGAACTCAACCTGATGGTGCGTGGTTCTATCGACTATTTCTCTGAGCAACGATCACAGAGAAGACCGATGGGAACACAGAAATTCATCGATGGAATGTACCGTACCCAGAATATTTTCGGACAGGAAACCACTATCGACTTCCTGCTTCGCTACAGCAAAAAAATAAACAGCAAACTGAACGCCGTTGTCACAGCCGGTGGTGCTGCCCTGCAGAACAGGTACCAGAAAGATGAGGTTAGGGCAGACAGGCTGCTGTACCCAAATCTGTATACGCTCGGCAACAGTAAAGTGCCGCTTGTTTCACTGCCTTATCGTGCAGACTTCAAAACGAATGGTATTTATGGAATGGCGCAACTGGAATTTGACGGCTGGTTGTTTGCTGACCTCACTGCCCGTCAGGACTGGGCCAGCCAGCTGGCTTCTCCGGCCGGAGGAAAGGAGACCGGTTTCTTCTATCCTTCATTGAGCCTGAGCGCCGTCCTTAATGAGAAAATCAAATTACCTGCTATGATCTCTTACCTGAAACTCCGTGGATCAGTATCCAGCGTGGGTAGCGGTGGAGACCTGGTATACCAGACATCTTATACATACGATCCTACTTTGTTCCCCGGCGGTCTTTCCAATCCAACCTCTATTCCAAAGGAGGGACTTACTCCAAGACGCACCACCAGCTATGAAGGAGGTTTCGATCTCCGGATGTTCAGGAACCGTTATGGAATCGACTTCACTTTCTATCAGACAAGAACTTCGGCAGATATCCTCAGAGTACCTATCGACAGGGCCTCCGGTTACAACTCGCTAATCGAGAATGCCGGCCTGATCGTGAACACGGGCGTGGAGATCAGCGCCAATGCCAGCGTGATCAAATCAAAGAATGGGATCAACTGGACGCTCTTCGGGACCTTCACCGCCAACAGGAATAAAGTACACGAATTGTTTGAAGGCGTTGATACCTATGTGATCTCCACAGGACCTGCCAACCGTGGTATGCTGGAAGCAAGACCAGGTGGCAGAATGGGGGATCTGTATGGACTTGGTTACAACAGGGCCCCGGATGGTCAGATCATTTACAACGACCAGGGATTACCCACACGTACCGAAACAGTGAAATATCTCGGCAATGTGAATGCAGACTGGAAGGCAAGTATCGGAAGCAATCTAAAATACAGGAACTGGGGATTCAATATGCTTTGGGATTGCCAGGTAGGTGGCGTTGCTTATTCGCTTACCCATGCAGTACTGGCTGAAGAAGGTAAATTGAAGAAAACTCTTCCTGGTCGTGATAACGGTATCATCGGGAAAGGAGTAGTTCAAACACCCGATGATAAATTTGTTCCCAATACAAAAGTTGTAACCAATATTCAATCTTACTACGACGCTCATTATAACAGGGACAATGTGGAGGCGAATGTATTCAGCACAGACTTCGTGAAATTCAGGGAAGCGAGGATCGATTATACTTTCTCTGCTAAGGTGCTGAAGAAAATCGGGTTCCAGAGAGCTACATTGGGGATCTATGGACGTGACCTGCTGGTGATCAGCAACTGGCCTTCCTTTGATCCTGAATTTGGAACACTGAATGATGGTCAGGTACAGGCTGGTTTCGAGATCGGTCAGTTCCCGTCCACCCGCAGCTTCGGTGTTGCATTGGCGGTAGGTTTTTAATCATTGCTCATCATTAATTCTGCAATTATGAAACTTAAAATAAAAGTAGTAGCTGCCTTGCTGGTTTCCGGTTTTGCAATGGCAGGTTGTAATAAAGATTTTGATAAAACGAATACGAACCCCAACGGTGTTGCCTTTACCACACCGGAATCGCTGGTGGAAGATGCCGTATACGATATCGTAACAAGAAACCAGACCAGGGCATTGCGTCTCACCAATGAGCTGATGCAGGTGCATGTAACTACCGTCAATTCAGACGAGATCCATCGTTATATCATCAGGCCTGCGGAATCCGATTATATGTGGAACAACTGGTATGTGGAGCTGACCAATATCCGCGATATGTACAACAATGCCAAAAAGCTGAATGACCCTGCATTCCAGGGGGTGGCACTGATACTGGAAGCCTGGGTGTTTTCACTGCTGACCGATGTATACGGAGATGTGCCGTACTCTGAAGCGCTGAAAGGAAATTCAGATCATATCTATCAACCGAAATTCGATGCACAGAAAGATATTTATGCAGACCTGCTCAGGAAACTGGAAGAAGCCAATACGGTACTTCAGACAGCTAAAACCTATACAGCAGATGTGGTATCGAGAGAGCCGATCTTTGGAAAGGCCATCGATATGAGCAATCCTGAAACAGGTTCAACCAATTTCAGGAATGCCTGGAGAAAATTCGGCAACACTTTATACCTCCGCTTGCTGTTGCGGGTTTCGGGAAAATCTGAATTGAACGCAGTGGAAAAGATCAAAGAGATCTGCCAAACAAAAAAAAGCAGCTATCCCATGTTCAACAGCAATGCTGAATCTGCGGTACTGCGTTTCACCAATACTGCGCCATATGTTTCGGCATTCAATACCTACCGTGATTTCGACTTCAACGGAGATAACGGATTGTCGCAGTTCTTCATCAATACACTCAACGATTGGGAAGATCCCCGCAGAGCCTCCTGGGCAAACACTGTAGGCGTTTCCAATTATGAAGGAGTGCCCAGCGGATACCTGCCTGGCCAGATCCCTGAAAGACTTTCCACTTACAGGGTAGCATTGAAGAATGAGCCATTGCTTGGCAATATCATCAACTATCCCGAGCTGCAATTCATGCTGGCAGAAGCTGCGTTAAAAGGCTATTTCACCGGGGACCCCAAAACATACTACGAAAACGGAGTGAACAATGCCATCACATTCTGGAATCAGGCCGTTCCTGCAGGTCATCTCGCCAAACCAGGCATTGCATGGGACCCGGCAGAAACCGATGCGCAGAAACTGGAAAAGATCATCACTCAGAAATATTTTACTTTCTTCTTCACGGATTTCCAGATGTGGATCGAACACAGGAGAACGGGATATCCCACATTGCCTATTGGTCCGGGCGTTCAGAATAATCAGCAAATGCCTGCCAGGCTAAAATACCCTGTAGCCGTTCAAACACTCAACAGGGTCAATTACCAGAGCGCTGTAGAGGCAATGGGTGGGGATGATATCAATGTGAAAGTTTGGTGGAATAAGCAATAAATGAAACCATTCACTCTAAAAAAGTAAACAATGAAATTCTTATCATATAGCTTATTGATTGCAGGTGTTGTTTCACTGGCGTCCTGTTTGAAAGAAGATCCAGCGCATGCCGAAGGAGAACAGGCGCTGGAGGCCAATCTCTGGGTGGTGCGCGGAACTTACAAGGGATCACCGATGCCGCTTTCGTCATCCACCCTTTCCGGAGCAAAGAATACATACGGTGTGGTGGTGTCTGATGCCGCTTCCAAGAATGTGGCGCCCGGAACTTTTGTATTGCAAAGTGATCTTATAACTCCCAGTCAATTGGGGAATATCACCAGAGGTATCGTAGTAGATTTGGGAGGTGCATCGGTTCCCTATGAGATCGGTGATTCCTTACTGATAAATATTGAAGGCGCTACGCTGGACAGGGTGAATGGCAAGCTTACTATCAGCGGAATTACCGAAAGCAAGATCACCCTGCTGAAAAGCAATGCCGTTTATACTGTTCGTCCCGTTACCCTTTCCATGATCGCAAATGATTTTGAAGGATACGAATCCACTGTAGTGAGCCTGCATGCTGATCTGAAGGATTATTCTTCCGGCGCCACTTTCAGCGGTGAGCATACCCTTTTCGATAACAGCGGGGCAGACATGTTGTTACTGACAAGAACTGATGCCGGTTTCGCCGGCGATGCAATTCCTCAGGATGCCGGCTTCAAAGGTATCGTAACACTGGAAGGAGAGAAGAAAGGGATTGCGCTGAGAACTGCTGCCGACGTGGATTTTATCAGTGGTGCGCTCTATAGCGGTTACCCTGAAAGTTTTGAATTCCCTGATTTTAGTGTGAAAGGTTCTTATAATATGACAGCCATCAACAATGATGTGGACCTGTCTACCGGTAACTGGAAATTGCAACAGGCTATCCTGGGCAGTACTGTGCTGCGCGATAAATTCAATTTCCCCGGCAAACAATGTGTTCGTATGCAACAAAACCTGAGTTCTGCAGGCTATGTGCAGATGAACTTCGATGTTACCGAAGGTGCTTCCAAAGTAACATTGTTCTATGGAAAATATTATACGGACCCAACCAGCACTTTCAAACTCGAATATTCAACCAATGGTGGTTCCACCTGGACGCAAACGGGCGCAGATGTTAAGGATATGCCCGATTATGGCTCCAAACAAGCGGTATTCATGGTGAACATTACAGGTAATGTGCGTTTCCGCGTGTATAAAGTAGGATTGGGTACTTCCACTGCAAGCAAACCCAATGGTCGTTTATGCATTGAAGATATTGCCATCTATAAAGCACTTTAAAATTCGTTAACATCGGTAAACGGTAAGATGGGAAAAGCTTTTGCAAAAGTTTCCTATCTTACCGGTTCTCACTTTTAAATAGTAGAAAACCACAAAAATGAAACGAAGGATATTCATTCAGCAGGCAGGCTTACTGGCAGGAGGATTGATCATTGCAGGATGGCATACAGCCAATGCCGCAATAGAAAAAGATAAAAAGATAAAAGGTTTTGTCCGGTCCGGCAGGAAAGCACTGGCAGGTGTGGTAGTGAGCGATGGATACAATGTTGTGCTGACCAATAGCGCCGGCAAATATGAGCTGGACCTCCATCCTGATGCAGTAGCCGTTTTTGTATCAACTCCTTCAGGTTATGCTTTCCCGGAAGAACGCAGTATTGCCAGGCATTATAGGCTGGTAACGGAGATCAACAGCCGTAAAGATGTGGATTTCAGCCTGGAGAAATTAAAGAAAGATGATAATGAACACCAGTTCATCATCTGGGCCGACCCGCAGGTGAAAACCAAAAAAGATGTGGAGAAGATGATGGCGCAGGCTGTGCCGGACGTAAAACAATATGTGGAAGCTGCGGGCGCAGGTGCGCTGGTGCATGGCATCACCGTTGGCGATATCGTTTGGGATAACCATGAGCTCTTTGCCGATTACAACGAAGCAGTGAGGGAAATGGGCATTCCATTTTTCCAGTGTCTCGGTAACCATGATATGGACTACCGCCAGGGGGGAGACGAAGAGTCAGACAATACCTTCCAGAAACTGTATGGCCCCACTTACTATTCCTTCAATCGTGGAAAAGCACACTATGTAGTATTGGACGATGTTCGTTACCTCGGAATGGAAAGGAAATATGACGGGTACATTTCGCAGAACCAGCTTGACTGGCTGGCAAAAGACCTGCAGCATGTTCCGAAAGACCACCTGGTGATCATCAACGTTCATATTCCTGTTCATAACGATGTGAAGAACAATCTTGAGCTTTATGATGTATTGAAAAGCCATAGCAATGTGCATATCATGAGTGGACATACCCATTATCACCGCAATGTGATCATCGGGAATATCTTCGAACACAATCATGGCACTGTTTGCGGCGCCTGGTGGACGGGCCCCATCTGCGGCGATGGAACGCCCTGCGGTTACGGCGTGTACAAGGTGAAAGGAAATGAATTAAGCTGGCAATACAAATCCACCGGGCAGGCAACTGATTTTCAGTTAAGCGCTACCGTTAGTGAGAAGGATGGTTCCAAAGAAATGATCGTGAATGTGTGGAACTACGATCCGGAATGGAAAATCAACGCTACTGCCAATGATGGTTCCAGTCTCAGGGCTGAAAAGTTCAAAGGCATGGACCCTGTAGCCGTGGCGCTCTACCTGGGCCCTGAACTGCCGAAGCCACGCGGCTTTGCAGAACCGAAGAAAACAGATCACCTCTTCCGTGTGAAACTGCCTGCCAATGTAAAGGAAGTGAAAGTAGTGGCAACAGACCGCTTCGGTCAGCAATACGATACAACTGTTACTGTGTAGAAAAATATAAAAGTCAACATACCAAAATAAACGCTACGATATGCAGCCATACATTCTCGCTCTTGATCAGGGCACCACCAGCTCCCGCGCTATCATCTTCGATCAGCAGGGAAACATCGTAAGCCTTGCACAAAAAGAATTCCAGCAGATCTATCCGCAGCCCGGCTGGGTAGAACACGATCCTACGGATATCTGGAGCACCCAGGTAGCGGTGGCGGCAGAAGCCATCGTGAAAGCAGGTTTGAGCAGTAAGGAGATTGCAGCCATCGGTATCACCAACCAGCGGGAGACCACCATTGTGTGGGACCGTAAAACAGGTGAGCCTGTATACAATGCCATCGTATGGCAGGACCGCCGTACTGCCGCCTTCTGCGATCAGTTGCGTGCACAGGGCCATGCCGGGACCATCCAGCAGAAGACCGGCCTGATAGTGGATGCTTATTTCTCCGCTACCAAAGTGAAATGGGTCCTCGATAATGTGAAAGGGGCCCGCGAACGCGCCAACGCCGGTGAACTGGCATTTGGAACAGTGGATAGCTGGCTGATCTGGAACCTCACTTCAGGAAAAGTGCATGCTACCGATGTTACCAATGCATCGCGCACTATGCTGTACAATATTCATTCGCTCGATTGGGATGATGAGTTGCTGCAATTGCTGGACATACCTAAATCCATGTTGCCTGTTGTAAAGAATTCAAGTGAAGTGTTCGGCAATACCGCTACACAACTTTTCTCCGCCGATCTGCCGATTGCAGGTGTGGCAGGAGATCAGCAGGCGGCTCTCTTCGGACAAATGTGTACCAGGAAGGGAATGGTGAAGAATACTTACGGGACCGGCTGTTTCATGCTGATGAATATTGGCGATCAGCCCATCGTTTCACAAAACAACCTGGTGACCACCATCGCCTGGAAGATCGGTAATGAAGTGCAATACGCACTCGAAGGAAGCATTTTCATTGGCGGGGCTGTGGTGCAGTGGCTGCGCGTTGGGCTCGGCATCATCCGGTCTTCCGGAGATGTGGAATCCCTTGCACAGAAAGTGCCCGATACCGGCGGCGTATACCTGGTGCCTGCCTTTGCGGGACTGGGCGCTCCTCACTGGAACCAATATGCGCGCGGAACGATGGTGGGCATCACCCGCGGAACAGATGCTGCACATATTGCGCGTGCTGCACTGGAAAGCATCGCCTATCAAACCATGGATGTGCTCAAAGCGATGGAAGCGGATGCAGGTCTGCCTATTTCCGAGCTTCGTGTGGATGGCGGCGCTACCGCCAACAACCTGCTGATGCAGATCCAGGCGGATGTGCTCAACGCCACTGTTGTTCGCCCGGAGATCACGGAAGTAACTGCCATCGGCGCTGCCTACCTGGCCGGCCTGGCAGTAGGAGTGTGGAAAAGCCCCGAGGAGATCCAGCAGCAATGGAAGATCAACCAGAGCTTCAAAGCCAATGCCAGCATCGATACCACCAGTATGATCAAAGGCTGGCAGCGTGCTGTGAAAGCAGCGAAAGCATGGGCTGAAGACTAATCCATCGTTCCAAAATTTCATTTCCAAAACTGAACCTTCTTATGACAGCATTTACAGCAGAGATCATTGGCACAGCAGTGCTCATTCTTTTGGGCAATGGTGTTGTGGCTAATGTGGTACTCAATAAAACTAAAGGCAACGGGGGCGGATGGATCGTGATCACTACAGCCTGGGCGCTCGCGGTTTACGTGGGCGTGGTGATCAGCGGCCCTGCCAGCGGAGCACACCTGAATCCTGCCGTGACAGTTGGACTGGCCACTGCCGGTAAATTTTCCTGGGGCCTGGTGCCGGAATATATCCTGGCCCAGATGCTGGGCGCCCTGCTGGGAGCCTTCTTCGTGTGGTTGTTCTATAAGGACCATTACAAGGAAACAGCTGATACAGGCGCCAAGCAGGCCACTTTCTGCACGGCGCCGGCGATCCGCAACAATTTCAGCAATCTGATCAGCGAAGTGGTTGGCACGTTTATGCTCGTGTTCACCATTTTTTATTTCACCGATCCTTCTTTCGGAGGTAAAGATGCAACACCTGTTACCACCATCGGTATGGGCTCCATCGGCGCATTGCCAGTGGCCTTCCTGGTATGGGTGATCGGGCTGAGCCTCGGCGGCACTACCGGCTATGCCATCAATCCCGCCAGGGACCTGGGGCCGCGCATCATGCATGCGCTGTTGCCGATTCCCGGAAAGGGTCCTAACGGCTGGGACTATGCGTGGATCCCGGTGATCGGGCCCGTTCTCGGCGGAGTGGCGGCAGCTGGTCTGTATATTCTGTTACAATCATAAGTTTAAATTGTATGAAACTGATCCTTCCCCTGATTGCCGCGGGCTGCCTGGCCGCCTGTGGCACAACCAAACAAACAGCCGGAGGCCGCATGAGCGGCTATCCCGAATTCTTCAAAGAAGGCCACAGAGGGACCAGGGGCCTGATGCCGGAGAATACCATCCCTTCTATGAAAAAGGCCATCGGGATAGGCGCTAATTTTATCGAGGTGGATGTGTATGTGAGTAAAGACGGACAGGTGCTGATTGCACATGATCCCTACGCCAATATTGCCATTTCCACATTGCCGGACGGAAGAAGCATTTCGAAAGACAGTGCCAAACTGTATACCTGGCACCAGATGAATTATGCAGATATCCGCAGGATCGATGTTGGCAGCAAAGGCAACCCTGCGTACCCGCAACAGCAGAAACTTGCAGCCTGCATGCCATTGCTGGGAGAACTGATAGATTCAGTGGAAGCTTTTACTGCTGCAAATAAACTGAAGCCCACCATATACAATATCGAGATCAAGAGCAATCCGAAAATGGATGGTGTTTACCAGCCTGCTCCCGATGTGCTGGTGAAAGCGATCATGGATGTGGTGAATACGAAAAATATCGGTAATCGGTTTTACCTGCAGTCCTTCGATATCCGTCCGCTGCAATCCGCACGCAGACTGTATCCTGAGGTTACTATAGGCTTCCTCACGGGAAATGCCAAACGCTCTGTGGATGAGAACGTTCAGGCGCTGGGCTTCAAGCCGGATATTTACAGTCCTGCTTATCAACTGGTGAATGCAGCTACAGTGGAAGCCTGTAAGAAACATGGCATGAAGCTGGTGCCCTGGACAGTGAACACTGCTGAAGAGATCCAAAAGCTGGTGGAGCTGGGTGTGAATGGTATCATTACCGACTACCCGAACCTGCTCAGCAAATACTGATTTTTTTTAATACACAGCGACCCCGTAGTGATCCAGGTGCTACGGGGTCGCTGTTATATTTATCCGTATTTATACTTTTTTTGCATTCGGTTTTTTCTTTACTTTTGACTTATGACCAGCCGTTACCCGTTGCTGGTCAGTTAGGATAGGCATCCGAGTTAGTACTCAGCCTTTACATACATATACCCCGATTCCTGCACTGCAGTTGCATTACATTTTCACATTACCCCGCTGATAGCTATGGTTAATAGCCCGGTATTCATTATTAACTTTTTAAAACAATCCTGCTTATGAATCAAATTTACAAGCCAGGGTTTGCTTTCGCATTGATATTAATGATCTCTTCCTTGTGCTCTGCGCAATCGATCACTCCGTCTGCATTCAATATTGCAGGAGGATCTTTTCAGAACGCAGATTCTTACTACCAGTTTGAATGGAGCCTGGGTGAGCTTGCATTGATCAGTGATTTTGCAAAGCCTGACAGTTCTCTTGTTATGACCCACGGTGTTCTGCAACCCTGTACGGACAAAGTGGGGAAATCTCCGCTGGTCGTCTTTTTCGAAGTAGGCGATTACAAACTCTTTCCCAATCCAACAAAAGGGCCATTTGAAGTAGACTTCTTTGTGCGGCAGACGGGCCGTATGGAGATCAATCTCACGGATGCCGCGGGAAAGATCCTGGAAAACCGCACTTACGCTTATGATGGCTGTTGCCGCATAGAGCGTTTTGATCTTACTCCATATCAGAATGGTGTGTATTTCGTGATCGCTACTTTGTATCCTGATTATACAAGGCCCGGCGATAACCTCAACATTGTGCGCCGCAGCGGATTCAGGGTAGTGAAGAACGCTCACCGCTTCTGATGCATCATTCTCCTATGATACAACCATACATGATTGTTCAATAACCTATCAACAAAGCAGCAACTATGAAACAAATTTTACTGGCATTTACAGCTCTGTTCCTGATAACAGCTGGTAGTTTTGCCCAGGCGCCCGGTCTCATCAATTACCAGGGCGTAGCAAGGAATGCGGTCGGTAATGTACTGGCCAACGTTAAGATCACACTTCGTTTGTCCATTCGCGATAATTCCGCCGCAGGTCCTGTGGTTTATGCTGAAACGCGTTCACTCACTACCAATACAGTGGGTCTTTTCAATGTACAAATGGGAAGTCCAGGTGCTACCAATGTTACCGGAACAATTACCGGTGTGAATTGGGCTACCGGCTCAAAATATATCCAGGTGGAGATCGATCCTGCCGGTGGTAATGCATTCACCACAATCGGGACCTCCCAACTGGCATCGGTTCCTTATGCGCTTACTGCAGGCAACAGCGCTCCTGCAGGGCCTGCCGGCGGTGCACTTACGGGCACTTATCCCAATCCCGGCATTGCTGCGAACGCTGTTACCACAACAGAGATAATGAACAATGCTGTTACTGGTTCAAAACTGGCTGACGGTGCAGTTGTTGCCGCCAAACTTGCGGACGGCAGTGTAGTGACCATCAAACTTGCAGATGCAGCTGTAACCACCAGTAAGATAGCCGATGCAAATGTGACTACTCCCAAGCTCGCAGACGGATCTGTAACGCTTGCCAAATTAGCTCCCGGCGTGATCCCTGCGGGTTTACCGCCAACTGGCCCTGCGGGTGGTTCACTGGCTGGTACATATCCTGATCCAACCATTGCGGCCAATGCCATTACAACTACCGAGGTAATGGATGGAGCCATCACTTTGCCTAAACTGGCGCCGGGTATTATCCCTACTTCATTACCTCCTGACGGAGCTGCAGGCGGTGATCTCAGCGGCACTTATCCCAACCCGGTAGTAGCTCAGTTACAGGGAAGGCCGGTAAGTAATGTGGCGCCTGCGGTTGATCAGTTCCTTCGCTGGAATGGCGCTGCCTGGGCCCCTGCTGCAGGTGGTGGAGGTGGTCTTACCCTGCCTTTTGCAGCCCTGGAGAATGATGCAAATACCTTATTCTCTATTGCCAATGATGGTGATGGAACTTCTTTGGAAGGTGTAAATAATACTACCACCTCCAGTATTGCCGCTATCAGGGGTATTGTGAGCAGTACTGCTCCCGGTGGATTTTCTGCCGGTGTTCGTGGGATCAATAATGGAACAGGTGGCCTTGGGGTAGGTGTATGGGGAAGCCAGAATGGTTCCGGATGGGGCGTGTATGGTACTACTCCCAACGGTCTGGGTGTATATGGAAATTCCTCTGCCAATGGATATGGCGTGTATGCAAACAGTAATACCGGCACTGGTTTACAAGCTACAAGTGTCGATGGCATACCGGCCAACGTTTCCATTTTCAACAATGCAAACAACAACAATGCCCTTGTGGTAAACTCTGTTGGTAACGGCACTGTAGTGAATGTAACCACTACCGGAAATGGAGCCGGTGTACGCGCAAATACAGTTGGAGGTTTTGGCTTGCATGGAATTACGAGTTCACAAACTTCAGCAGGTGTAGTAGGAGATAATAACGGAGGTGGTGAAGCAGTAGTGGGCAGAACAACCAGCGATATCGCAGGAGCAGTAGTGGGCAGGAATGATGGCGGTGGTTATGGAGTGAGAGGCTTTGTTGCCACCAATACTGCCGGAACAGGAGTTGGCGTGCTGGGACAGGTAGGGCTTAACAACAGTACTGGAAGGGCAGGACGCTTTGAGAATTTCAACAGTACCAATAATACCGGAAATACGCTGGAAGTAGAGACCAATGGTAATGGTAACATACCTGATAATACACAGGGGAATGCCGCCTCCTTCCTGGTTGACAATACCAATAGTGTAGCCGCCGCCGTTAGAGGCGAAGTGAAAACCATCTTCGGTAATTTTGGTGCAGCTGGTATCTTTGGTATCTCATCCGGTACGGGTGGTTTTGCCGGTTTGTTCCATTCATCCAATACATCCGGGAACGGCCCTGCACTGGTAGCTATCCAGGATGGTAATGGGAATGCCATTACTGCCAACGCTTCTAAAGACGGGAATGCCGTAGAAGCCAATATTGATGGTGGTGGAAATGCCCTTTATGCCTGGGTGCCTTCATTTGCCACCGGCCGCGCAGGACGATTCGAGATCTTCAATGAAGACAACGACAATGATGTAATAACGGTAAAAACTGTAGGTAATGGTACAGCTGGTAATTTCTTTGTAGACCGCACCACAGGAACTTCTCCGGCCGTAAAGGGAGAGGTTAACTCCATTTTCGCCAATTTCGGTACTGCAGGAATATTTGGTGAATCATCAGGCACAGGCGGATATGCAGGCTTGTTCTACTCTTCCAATCCCGCTGGTAACGGACCAGCAGTACTGGCGCTTACAGAAGGCAATGGTAATGGTATTACCGCTAATGCAGGCGGTTCAGGCGATGGCGTTGAAGCATCCTGCGATGGAGGCGGCAATGCCATTTCTGGATTTATTCCCAATTTTGGTACCGGTAAAGCAGGCAGGTTCGCGAACTTCAATAACGCCAATAGCCAACCGGTAGTTCATATCACAACTACGGGAACAGGTAACACGATGCTGGTTAACCACCAGGGTGCATCAGGTAGTGTTGCCGTATTTCAGAGCGCCTCAGCAAATGTAGCGCGTATCAATAAAGCAGGAAGAGGGTTCTTTAATGGCGGTACCCAAAATAGTGGCGCCGACGTTGCGGAATCTTTTGCCGTTACCGGCTCTGCCAATGCTTATGAAGCTGGTGATGTGCTGGTGATTGCTACTGATGCAGACCGTACCGTTGAGAAATCCGCTACTCCCTATTCTACGCTGGTTGCCGGAGTATATGCAACCAAGCCTGGTGTGCTGCTCACAGAAAAAGATATCGAGGATGATCTCTCCGGTGAAGTTCCCATGGGTGTTATCGGAGTGATCCCCACCAAGGTTTGTATGGAAGGCGGTGCAATCAAACGCGGCGATATGCTGGTTACTTCCTCCATTCCCGGCGTGGCCATGAAAGCTGATCCTGATAAAGTGAAAGTTGGACAGGTGATCGGAAAGGCCTTGCAGGATTTCAACACCAATGGAACTGGAAAGATCAAAGTGCTGGTAAATATTAAATAACCGAATCAATTATAAAATATGAGAAGAAAATTATTGGTCCTGTGTATTATCGCCCTGGTAGTTGCCTGCAACAACCTGATGGCGCAGGACGACAAAACATCATACGACAGGAGCCGCAAGATCTCAGATCAGTTAAAAAATGGGACTGCGCCAGGATTGAAATTTGGTCCCACCAGTAAAAAGACTGTGCGGCTGAAAGAACCAACCGCTGCCGAAAAATCTGCCAGGTTCAGTCAGCAATTGAAGAATGGTACGCTGCCTGGCATTAATACGGCAAAGGGCGGAGGCGGAACTGTGTCACGTCCGCTCAATACCGATGCAAGAAGAAGCAGTGCAGCATCAGGCAAGCTGCCCAGTGAAGCCCAGGCCGGTACCGGAGTTGAAAAATCCCCGGCAAAAATTCAAGCTCCTAAACTGGACCAGGGTGGTGTCAAAGAAGAACTGACCGTTCCCATGCGGACGAATCCTAAGACTACTGCGCCTTCCAAACCAACCGGCGCAACTGCAAGAAAGAAAACACCCGGAAAAGAATAGGAAATAGTATTAAGAGAAAAAGCGGTCCGCAATGCGCTTATACTTCATAGTAATGAACGTATATGCGCATTGCGGACCGCCTGCTTATAGGAACTTGTTATCTTTTAGCTGAACAGGAACTGGATATCATCTTCCGTGAGCGCTTTCACAAAGCCTTCATCTTCTGATACCAGGTCTTCCGCCAGTTGCTTTTTGCGTTGTTGCAATTGAATGATCTTTTCTTCGATCGTGTCTTTACAGATCATCTTGTAAGCAAATATATTCTTCGTTTGCCCGATACGGTGAGTACGGTCGATGGCTTGCTGTTGCACTGCTGTATTCCACCAGGGGTCTACCAGGAATACATAACTGGCGGCCGTGAGGTTCAGACCGGCATTGCCTGCTTTCAGGCTGATGAGGAATACGTTGGTGGTATTGCCTTCCGACTGGAATGCTTCCACCATTTCCGCTCTTTTGGCGGGTGGGGTGGAACCATCGAAATGGAAGAAATCGATGCCTTTTTCGCGGCAGGCTTCGGCCAGCAGGTCCAGCATGCTGGTGAACTGAGAGAATACCAGCACCTTCTGGTCCTTGAGATTATTGCTGAGCTCATCCATCAGCATTTCCGTTTTCACGGCATCCGTACAGGTACGGTCTTCCGATGGAAGAAGAAGCGGCGAGTTACAAAGCTGCCGCAGTTTCAGCATGCCCTGTAATACTGCGAGCTTGCTCTTATTGAGACCTTCACTTTGGATATTGAGGAAGAGACTGCTGCGGATAGTATCGCGGATGCTGTCGTACAGCGCTTTTTGTGCTGTGCCCATTTCGCACCACATTACCATTTCCATTTTTTCAGGAAGATCTTTGGCCACCTGGTTCTTTGTTCTGCGGAGGATGAAAGGCGCAGTGAGTTTTTGCAGTCCCTGGATCTTTCCTTCATCATGGAAGCGGTCGATAGGATCAGCGTATTCGCGCTTGAAGAATTCACGGCTGCCGAAGATGCCCGGCAGGAGGAAGTCGAGCTGCGCATACAGATCGAATGTATTGTTCATCACCGGCGTACCGCTCAATGCGATTCGTGATGCGCATTGCAGTCTTGCTACCGCTTTGGTGATCTGTGCGGCGGGGTTCTTGATATTATGGCTTTCGTCCAATACTACAACTCCGAATTGTTTATTACCGAGATGATCGATATCCGAGCGGATAGTGCCATAACTGGTGATCACGATCTGGCTTTTCGCGTTCTGCAAAGTACTGATGTCGCGGTCACTGCCATGATATACCCAGGTACTGATCCCCGGCGCAAATTTCAGTAACTCCGATTGCCAGTTATAGATCAGCGAAGAGGGAGCGATGATGATATGCACCGCTTCAGGATCCACCTGCAACTGGTGTGCGAGGAAACAGATGGTCTGCAATGTTTTACCCAGTCCCATATCGTCAGCAAGACAAGCACCTGCGCCAGCTTCTGCCAGCAATTGCATCCATTCGAAGCCTTTTTGCTGATAAGGGCGGAGCGTTGCGTTCACGGCAGCAGGAACAGGGTAGAGCGTTGAATCAGGTTCCTGCCATTTGACCCAGCGTTGCCGCCAGCCATCTGCCAGCACTGGTTTGAGAGCCTGTACCGTTTCGCCATTGCGTTGCTCGCCGAAGGCCATCCATTTGCTCACCTTCATTTCTTTTTTGTTCAGTTTTCCATGTTTGAAGATGGCGCCGAATTGTTGCAGCCATTCATCATCCAGGATACCGAAGGAGCCGTCTTTCAACATAATGGTACGCTGACCAGCCAGTAAGATCTTCTGTAGTTCTTCCAGGGGGATGGCTTCATCGCCAAAAGAAACTTTTACTTCCATGATCAGGAAATGTTCCTCTTCGCGCAGCAAATTCATGAGGGTTTCAGGCTTATGCTGTGAGTAGCGGAAATGTTGGAGCATATCCATTCCCGTTAGCTCAATATTGAGCTCAAGTAATTTGTGATAGGCTTTCAGGAACCACTGTTTCTTCTGTGCTTCCGCAAACGCCAGATAGAAATAGCCATTCAGCTGTTTGCTGAAAAGCGGGTGCATGCTTTCCAGTAATTGCGTGAACTGTGTTTCCGCTTCCCTGTTCCGGTTGATCCGGTACACTTCACCATGACGGTTGAACTCAACACTTTCTTTGTATGGTCCCTCGATGAGGAAACCATCGTACAACCATTGCGGCGTGAGCATCAGGAAAGAATTGCTGAGCTCGCTGAGCATTACGCGGTTCACAGGAACTACATCGATGGCCTTTTGCTCGAACAATTCATTCCGGTTCACCGGATAATCCTCTTCCAGTTTACCGAGTATCTCTCTCGCGAGCCCCTGCGGGTCCTTACTGTATTGTGATGGCTTTTGTTGTTCCAGCCATTCGAGGGTTTGAAAGTCCTTGTAGGCGAGCAGGTAATATTCATTACGGCTTTCCAGCAAAAAATGGAAACGTGTGAATTCCTGCAGAGGATAGACCTGATTATTGAGGACGATGTTGGTGCGCAATTCAAGTCCTGCCGCTTCTTTCACCACTTCAAACTGCAACTGTGGCTTGTACACGCTGAAAATGCAGGGACCTGTTCTGTAGTTCCCTTTTTCTGTTTTCACTTTATGGAACCATTTACTGAGAATAGCGAATGGCTTGAGTGTTTCCAGAGTTCCGTGCATTTCGCGGAGCATGGCATTGCGATAAAAAGGCTCGTAAGCGATGCCGGCGCGTTTGATGGTATAGCGCTGTTTCACCTGACCAATAGTGGCATTGATATTCGCTTTGGAGAACTGCTGCAGAAGCTCGCGCGCAGGTTTCGGCAATTGATTGTAGTTCACCTTCAGTTCTGTGGCGTCTAGTTCCTTATTGATGAAGGTGGTGCCTTTGGCATTCTTCACGATGTGGAGACTTTCCAGTACCTGGTGGTCTTCCAGCATTCTTTGCGGGCATAATAACAGAACAATCTTCAGCTCATCTTTCATTGCCATAGGTAAAATCCGGACTTTTGGCCGCGAACATACAAATTTTTTCAGGAGGGATATTATAAGTGAATGATCATTCACTTATCTTTGCGCCCTTATGCGGACCCGCGACGAAAATAAAGTACTTGCCATCAGGGAAAAGGCCATAGACCTGATGGTAGAGGAAGGTCTTGAAGGTTTCAGTATCCAGAAGCTGGCAAAGGCTGCGGGGGTTTCGCCTGCCACGATCTATATCTATTATAAAGACAGGGAAGACCTGATTGTTCAGCTGAGTATCGAGCTCACGAATACTTTGCTGGAGTACAGTCTGCAGGATTTTGATCCTTCCATGAACTTTGCGGATGGATTGAAACTGCAATGGAAGAACCGGGTGGCGCATTTCATGAAATTTCCCAGGCATGTGGAATTCATCGAGCATATCCGGTATTCTCCTTTGTATGAGCAGGTGCGCACGCATATGATCGTTCAATTCGGTGAAGCGATGGGCGCCTTTGTGCACAATGCCATCCGCAACAAACAACTGAACAAACTGCCTTTTGAAGTGTACTGGGCTGTGGCTTTCGCGCCATTGTACCAATTGATGAAATTCCATTCCCAGGGCAGAAGTCACAAAAGTGAACATTTCGCCCTGAATAATAAACTCCTGATGCAAACCTGCGAGCTGGTGATCAAAGGCCTTACACCATAGCAGAGTTTTTGCATTAACCATTACAATATATGACAACCATTACGGCTTCAGAACAGAAGAAAGTTTTCAGTTCGTACCAGGTTTTCATGATTGCGATACTGGCCATCCTCCAGTTCACGATCATTGTTGACTTTATGGTACTCAGTCCGCTCGGCGCTATCCTGATGCCGAAGCTGGGACTCACCACAAAACAGTTCGGACTTGTGGTATCGGGCTATGCGATCAGCGCCGGTATTTCAGGCATCCTGGCGGCAGGATTTGCAGATAAATTCGACAGAAAGAAAATGCTGGTGTTCTTTTATACAGGTTTCATCATCGGCACGCTCTTGTGTGCGCTTTCACCGAATTTTGAATTCCTGCTGATGGCGCGTATCGTAACGGGATTGTTTGGCGGCGTGATCGGTTCTGTGAGCTTTGCCATTGTTACGGATATCTTCGCCATCAATGTGCGGGGAAGAGTAATGGGCTTTGTGCAGATGGCATTATCGGCCAGCCAGGTAATGGGTGTGCCCATCGGATTGTACCTGGCCACGCATCTCAGCTGGCATGCGCCCTTCTGGATGCTGGTGGTCCTTTGTTCCATCGTGCTGGTGCTGATCATTCGTTACATGCAGCCTGTTACCGGGCATCTTGTTGCAAAGCATACCAACAATCCGTTCAAACACCTGGTGGCTACCGTTTCCAACAGGCAATACCTGCTGGCATTTGCCACAACTACATTGCTGGCAACAGGAGGATTTATGCTGATGCCATTCAGTGCAGCATTCAGTAAAGGCAACCTGGGGCTGAGCCTGGACCAGATAACGCTGCTTTACATGGTTACCGGCGCTTGCAGTATGGTGATTGGTCCGTTTGTAGGAAAGATCAGTGATAAGATCGGTAAGTACCCCATTTTCGTGGTCGGTTCTTTTCTGACCATTACGATGGTGCTGATCTATAGCAACCTCGGAATTACGCCACTGGGCTACCTGATGATCATCAATGTGATCATGTTCACGGGTATCACTTCACGCATGATCGCCAGCTCAGCTTTGCTGACAGTGGTGCCAGATATGCAGGACAGGGGCGCTTTCATGAGCATCAACTCTTCTGTGCAACAGATCTCCGGCGGTATCGGCGCATTCATTGCCGGGCTGATTGTGGTGGAAACGCCCACGCATAAGATCCTCCACTACGATACGCTGGGTTATGTGGTGGTCTGCACCAGTCTGATCACAATTGGTATGATGTTCCTCCTCAACAGGATGGTCAAACGCATTATGGCAAGCAGGGCGATGGCGAAATAGTCGGCGTGTGACCAGTCGCTCGCCTCCGGCGAGTGACTTCTAATTGTTCGCCTCCGGCGAACACCGCGTCGCCGGAGGCGACTAAACAAAAGTCAATCGCCGGAGGCGAGCGACTGGCCACACTCTGTGAAAAAGTAATAACTTCCGTTTTCAAATTGAAATAATTCATGAGAACGAAAGGTATACCCCTGCTCCTGCTAACCCTTTGCTCTATTGGTTTTGAAACGATCAATGCGCAAAATTTATACATGCCTGCGGATATCCGCAAGGCTTATGAAAAAGGCAGCCGCTCCAAAGATGGTATGCCGGGTAAGAATTACTGGCAGAACAAAGCGCGATACAATATCGAGATCATCGCCAATCCTCCTGACCGGAATATCAGAGGTTCAGAAGAGATCGTGTACATCAATAACAGTCCGGATACCATCCGGAATCCAGAGCTCAAGATCTTCATGAATTCCCACAGGCCAACGGTGCCGCGTGAAAAAGATTACTCGCCTGATTACAATACCACAGGAGTAAAGATCGAATCATTGCTGATCAACGGAAAGCCTTATGCAGGCTCGCTGGAAAACCTGGTATATACTTCCAATACGCTCAGTCTTGCAAAACCATTGCTGCCTGGTGATTCCATGCGGTTATCAGTTAAATGGCAATACCCGCTTTCCGTGCAGAGCGACAGGGAAGGGGCCATCGATCCAACCACTTTCTTCCTCGCTTATTTTTATCCGCGCATCGCAGTGTATGATGATTACAATGGATGGGACAGGCAGGATTTCACGGAAGGACATGAATTCTACAATGATTTCAACGATTATACTGTAACAGTAAAAGTACCGAAGAATTTTGTGGTATGGGGAACGGGAACGCTTCATCAACCTGAAACACTGTTACAGGAACGTTTTGCAGATCGATATAAAAGATCCATGACCAGCGATGAAGTGGTCCGCATAGCATCGAAAGATGAAATGGCCGGCAAAAAAGTAACCACTCAAAATGATCAGAACAGCTGGCGCTTCACAGCAACTGCCATCCCTGATATGACTTTTGCTATTAGCGACCATTACACCTGGGATGCAGCCAGCGTTATGGTGGACCCGATCACGCAGCGGAGAGCCAGTGTGCAGGCCGCTTTCAATGATACTGCTGCTGATTATCATCATATGGTCCGCTTTGCGGGCGATGCGCTGAAATGGTTTTCAAACAACTGGCCGGGCATTCCTTATCCCTATGAAAAAATGACCGTGTTCCAGGGATATGCCGGTATGGAGTACCCGATGATGGCGAATGATGAAACCTACGAGGATACTGTGTTCTCACGACTTGTTGCCGCGCACGAAATTGCTCATACCTGGATGCCCTTTTACATGGGCATCAATGAAACCCGTTTCGGTTTTATGGATGAAGGCTGGGCTACCTTGTTCGAATACCTTTCCGGCCCTCCATTCTATGGACAAAATACCGCGGATGAGCTCTTCAAAAGTTTCCGCGTGACAGGCTGGACTAAAGACCGCTCCGGCGATATGGATATCCCCATCATCACACCCGGCACCTCGCTCACCGGTAAAGCCCTTGGCAATAACCAATACGGCAAGGCCGCACTGGCTTATCTCGCCCTGAAAGACCTGCTGGGTGATGCGCAATTCAAAAAATGCCTGCACGCATACATGGACCGATGGCATGGCAAACATCCCATTCCCTGGGATTTCTTCTATACTTTCAACAATGTGAATGGAAAGAGCCTCGACTGGTTCTGGCAGAACTGGTTCTTCTCCACCAATTATATGGACCTGCAACTGGTGGATGTGCAGAAAAAGTCCAAAGGTTCCGAAATACAGATCCAAAATGCGGGTGGGATGGCTATTCCCTTTGATCTGACCGTTACTTATACAGATGGAAGCGTGGAAAAAAGACATCTCACTCCCGCGATCTGGGAGGCAGATAATAAGCGTATAATCCTTACCGTTAACAACAGGAAAGCTGTGAAATCGGCTGTGATCGATGGCGGTGTTTTCCTGGATGCCAACCCGGCCAATAACAGTTATACAGCTCAATAAAACCCCAATATGATCATCCTGATACAATGCAGGGACCAGGTAGGACTGGTGGCCGCTATTTCCGGTGTGCTGGCTGCTGAGCAATTGAATATCGTGTCGCTGCGCGAACATGTGGACAAACAGGCGAATCTCTTTTTTATGCGCGTGGTGGCCGAACAGGAGCAGGAAGTGGAAGGGCTGGAACAGCAACTACTCAGGGTATTGCCTTCCGATGCTGTAGTGAAAGTGAATCCACAGCCGGAAAAGAAGATCGTGGTGCTGGTGACGAAGGAATACCATTGCCTGGCCGATATCCTGATCCGCCATTATTTTCAATCTCTGGGAGCGCAGGTACAGGCCGTGATCGGGCATTATGATACTTTGGAAGATATTTGCCGCCGTTTTGATATTCCTTATCATAAGATCGAAGCACCGTCTTCTGCACGTGTATTGTTTGAGCAGCAACTGGAAGCTATCGTTGAGCAATATGCGCCCGACTATATTGTGCTGGCTAAATTCATGCGGATCTTATCGCCGGAATTCGTAGCAAAATACCCGATGCGTATCATCAATATCCATCATTCTTTCCTGCCTGCATTCGCGGGAGCGCATCCCTATAAGCAGGCATTCGAGCGTGGCGTGAAGCTGATCGGCGCTACTGCTCACTTTGTTACCGATCAACTGGATGAAGGCCCGATTGTATCGCAACAGATCATCCCTGTAAATCATTCCGCCACAACTTCGGATATGGTGAAGGCAGGGAAGGAGATCGAAACGGCCGTGCTGGCGAGAGGACTGCGACTGGTGCTGGAAGACAGGGTATTTGTTTATGGAAATAAAACTGTAGTTTTCGATTAACCGTACACGATGGCATTTAAATTGAACAACTGGGGAAAAGTAATATTGGTGTTCCTGTGCCTGGTAGCTTCGATTATAGGCTTTATGGTGAAACTCCCTTCTGTTTTCAGGCACCACGACAAATTCCTGCATGCAGCTTTCTACTTCCTCGCTGCGGCATTCCTGAATATTCTCTTCACCAACAGGAAGCTGTTCCGTCATGTTTTGATCTTTGTGATACTCTACCTGTTCAGCATCTCGATAGAGTATGCGCAGGAGTATTCCAATAAGTTCTTCCGCGTCAGAATTCATGGCCGCTATGATCCCGAAGATGTGAAATACAATCTTATCGGGCTGGTGGCATTCTCTGCCATTTGGCTTCTGTACTGGCTTGCATCGATGGCAATGAAAAGAGATGCCAGGGAGCCTGGTCCTGATAGATAATAGTGCAATTTGGCTTCATTGTTCTGCCTTTTGGTTAGTTGCGATTTTCATTTGCAGTTGAATTTTGTACCAACAAAAAAACTAAAAATGAAAATTGTTTTAACAGGTTCCCTGGGAAATATCGGCAGGCCTCTTACCGAAAACTTAGTGAAAGATGGATTTGATGTTACTGTGATCAGCAGTAATCCTGAACGGCAGAATACCATTGAATCCCTTGGCGCCAAAGCTGCCACCGGCAGTATCTATGACGCTGGCTTTTTGACTGAAACCTTCCTGAGCATGTATCCATCAAGTTCATGCGCCCTGTGGGATTTTATATCAACCTCTTCTCCTTTGTGAATTCAATCAGGGAGCAGGGAGCCATCGTTTCAAATTACGGAGGGAACAAAAAAGAACCCTGGGTATCACCGCTGGATATTGCTGATGTGATTGCAGAAGAAGCGGGGAAACCTTTCAGCAGCAGAACGGTTAGGTATATTGCGAGTGATGAAATTAGCCCGGATGAAATCGCCATAGCACTGGGGGAAGCCATTGGAATGCCTGATCTGCAGTGGAAGGTGATCCCGGATGAACAGTTACTGAACAATTGGATCGGTACCGGATTCAACCCGCAGGTGGCGAAAGGCTTTATTGAAATGCAGGCTGCACAGCGCAGCGGGCTTTTATATGAAGATTATTACCGCAATCAACCCGCATTGGGGAAGGTGAAGCTGGCCGATTTCGCTAAAGAATTTTCTAAGGTCTATTTCGCTACTCATTGATACAGCATTGCGCAGATTAGTTCGTAATTTCAATCACTAATTCAAAAAATGGCAGGCCTCAATACAAAAAGGATCAAAACGATCACTGAGTTTCATCTGCTCAGGGGATTGCCAAAACCGGAACATCCACTGATCAGTATCGTGGATTACAGTTCCATCAAACGAAGTGCCGATATCAGCGAAGTGAATTGGGTATTGGATTTTTACATGATCTCGGTAAAGAAGGGATTGCAGGCAAAAATCAAATATGGTCAGCAGGAATATGATTTTGATGAAGGCGTGATGTTCTTCATGGCTCCCAACCAGGTCTTCAGGATCGAAGCTGAGCCCGAAGAAACAAGTAAGCGTTCCGGGTGGATGTTACTGGTCCATCCGGATTTCTTATGGAATACTACCCTGGCGAAGCATATCGGGCATTTCGAGTTTTTTGATTACGCGGTGAATGAGGCTTTATTTCTTTCTGATAAAGAAGAAAAAACGTTGAATGGCGTGTTGCAGCATATAAAAGAGGAATATCACTCCAATATCGATAAGTTCAGCCAAAGCATCATTATCTCTCACCTGGAAGTGTTGTTGAATTATTCAGAGCGTTATTACAACAGGCAATTCATAACGAGAAAGATCTCGAACCATCATATATTGTCGCACATGGAAACTGTGCTGAACGATTGGTTGGAAAAAGATGATTTGTTGACGAAAGGTTTGCCAACTGTGCAGGATCTTTCTGCAGCGCTGAATATTTCGCCTAAATATTTGAGCAGTTTGTTGAAAGTATTGACTGGTCAAACGGCGCAGCAGCATATCCACGACAAGCTGATCGGGAAAGCGAAGGAGAAACTATCTGCCACGGGGCTGGCGGTAAGTGAGATCGCGTATGAGCTGGGGTTTGAGCATCCTCAATCCTTCAGTAAGTTCTTTAAATTGAAAACGAAATTGTCGCCGCAACAGTTCAGGAAATCTTTTCACTCAAACTGAAACCAGCCGTCAATAATATAAACCCAAAGCAATCGAATGAGAAACCTGATCTACGCCATCAACCTGACCTTAGATGGTTGCTGCGATCATACGAAAGGGATCGCGGATGAAGAGATACATGACTATTTCACTGCACTTATGGATGAGACTGATCTTTTTGTTTATGGCCGCAAGACCTATGAACTGATGGTCCCTTTCTGGCCGGATATGGCAAAGAGCCTGTCTGGTCCAACAAAAGCCATGAATGATTTTGCGGTGAAGTTTGATGCGGTGGACAAGCTGGTGTTTTCAAAAACTTTGACCAGTGTTGAAGACAGCAAGACAAGGATCGTTGGAACAGATATTAAAGAAGAGATCCTGAAACTGAAACAGCAACCAGGCAAATCACTGATGACGGGAGGTGTTTCCATTCCCGGGCAGTTGATTGAACTGGGGCTGGTGGATGAATTCATTTTCGTAATACAGCCGGTTATTGCGGGAGAGGGAAGGCGATTGCTGGACCATGCAAGGTTGCAGGAGCAATTACGGTTGAAACCGGTTGGGTCTAAGATGTTCAGGAATGGAGGCGTTGCGCTCAGGTACCTGAAATAATATTGCAGTTTTTCATTGTTGAAAAGCAGGAATAATATATTTAGCCATGAGGTCAAAAGCTTTTTTCACGAATTCCATTAAAGACATTTTCGCAACGCGGCTAATGATGCCGCTCAGGATCATCGGGTCGCATGAAGTATAGGCCCAGACTGATCCTGGTTTGTGTTTCATAGGTAGACCAAGGGAGAAGCTTACCCAGTCTTTTGAGTTCATCATTTCGGTTTCGCAATCTTTGCCGTCATTGAATTCCTCACAGTCGAAACCTGATTCCATTCGTAATAGATTTTCAATTGTCATTTCTTTTTTCCAGGCATTATTGCCTGAGAAATCAGTAAACTCAGGAAAGAAAGAATAGACTTTCTGGTTGACATCTTCAATCAGGCCCTTATCAATGGCAATACCTGTAAGAATGCTTGTAATGGATTTAAAGGCTGAGCGGGAATCCTGGAGTGAATCCTTGCTCCATCCGTTGAAATAGTTTTCATAAAATAATTTCCCGTTTTTCGAAATCAAAATGCTATGGAAGTTTGTATAATAATTACCGGTAACAGCTGTGGTGAGGCTGTCGGGCAGACTGGCTTCATTTTTCTTGATCGGTTGGCAGTTTGCATGGTAAATTGCAGGGAGAAAGACCAGGATAAAGATGAATTTATGCATCTTTTAATTTAATCAAATACGGTAAAACCACAAAATAATCCGATGAAAACTCATATGATAAGACCCGCTACTTTGAATGATCTTCCTGTACTATCCGGATACCTGCAGATGCTGGTGAATGCTGAAAGGCCGTTTGATGTGACATTACAGGAAGGGGATCTCATCTACTATGATCTTAAAGAATTGATTGAAAGTGAAAACTCCGAACTGCTGGTGATTGAAATCGATGGCCGGCTGGTTGGTTGTGGTTATGCGCAGATCAGGGCTGCAAAATCCTACCTGAAACACAAGGAATATGCTCACCTTGGTTTCATGTTTGTGCATCCGGAATTCAGGGGGCGGGGCTTGAACCAGCAATTGATCGAAGGATTGAAAGACTGGGTAAGATCAAAGGGATTGAGGGAGGTAAGGTTGCAGGTTTATACTGAAAATATAGCTGCGGTGAAGGCTTATGAGAAAGCCGGTTTTAAGCAGATCATGACTGAAATGCGCTATGAACTTAATTAAAATGAAAATGGTAAGCAGGTGAGGTGCTTACCATTTTTTCGTGCCCAGAACAGGAATCGAACCTGCACTTCTTTCGAAACGTGAGTTTGAGTCACGCGCGTCTACCGGTTCCGCCATCTGGGCAATCCCATAAGGGGCTGCAATATTAAGCATAAACTTCATTCACTCCAAATTCTCTGGAAAATAGTCTTTTATCTGTCCGAGGTGAGCAAATTCCGATAGTCGCTAAGGGACTGCCCCCTGGTTGTTAAATATTTCATAACCCGCAATATCCGCATCCATTAAGGGGGTAACAAACCACCTCCCGCATGGATATAACAGTGAGCAAGTATTTCTTCACTAAAAAGGATGTTATGAAGTACCTCGTATATGCACTGTTAATCTTCCTGTGTTTTGATTCTTTCAGTCAAACTACCCAACTTAAATCAGATACCACCGAGCGCAATGATCGTTACTGGCAGTTCTCGCTCCGCGGAGGTATGGACCTTGCCACCAAAAGCAAAATGCCTTCGCTGGTGAAAATGCCGCTGAAAGGTTATATGGGCGGACTGAGTATCGATAAATACTGGGGCTGGTGGGGCGTAGGTATCGATGCTGATTTCTTCAGCAACGAAGCACCCAAATATGATTCGGCAGGATTCAGTCAGCAAGTGGCACCCTGGGTGGTTGATAGTTATACTACTTCTTCCACTAAGCTTGAACGTTATTTTGCCGGGATCGGCCCTTCCTTTAAATACCAGACGGCAAACAATCAGTTCACAACAGAATTGAATTTGCGTGGTGGTGTTACCCGTACGGATGGATCTGCATTGTCTGCAAATACTACCATCAGCAGTGTAACAGGTTCACTGATCACACCGCTCTTCCTGCATGCAGGCTACGATGAAAAATACCATGCAGCAGCAAAAGCGCAGCTACGTTTCAGTTACTACCCGGTAAAACGGATCGGCATACAGGCAGGCGTTTATTATTTGCATCAGTTCGATACTGAGGAACCTTTCCAGTATGCCAAATTCAATGGCAAACCGGAAGACCCGGAAATTGTTTATCAGCAAACCGCTTTATCTTCCTATGGAGCATTTGTTGGGGTCAGCTATCGTTTGTTCGATAAGAAATCAAAACCGGCAGCACCTAAAGTGAAACCTCCGGTTGCAACACCGGCTCCGGTAACTGTACAACCTGCAACGCCTGTGATCCTACAAAGGGATGTGATCGTACACGTGAAAGACGAACAGACCGGTCAGCCGCTTTACAATGCTACTGTAGTGATGAAAGGTGCAGATGGAAGGGAGCAGTCGGCCTACACCGATAAACAGGGTATTGCACGTTTCCCTAAAACCTCATCCGCCGCTTATGAAATGTCAGCAATGTTGAATGATATCAGTTCCACCAAAGGCAGTGTGGCTGTAGCGGATTTCAATACAACGGGATCGATTGAACGCACTTTGTACCATAATGACCCAAGGTTTACGCTTTCCGGTAAAGTAGTGAACAAGACCACGCTGGACCCTGAAGGCGGCGCACTGGCAACCCTCACCAATGAAACGAATAACGGCGTTCGCCAGGCTTCCTCACAGTCGGGCACAGGTGAATTCAGGTTCCAGCTGGAAGCCGAGTCGGATTTCAATGTGGTGGGAAAAAAAGCAGGATATATTTCCAATATTGAAAAAGTATCTACCAAAGGTCTCAAGAGAAGCCAGGTATTGTACGTTCAGATCGAACTGGGAGTTGAAGAAGCATCCAAAGGAAAGAAGATCACGCTCAACAATATCTACTACGATCTCAACAGCGCTGCTTTGAGGGATGATGCCAGCAGCGATCTGAAGAAATTGCTGATCTTCCTGCGCGATAATCCTGCCCTGCGTGTTGAATTGTCTGCCCATACGGATTCAAGGGGCAGTGATGGTCATAATATGCGATTATCGCAATCCAGGGCGCAAAGCGTGGTGAATTACCTGGTGAACAATGGCATTGCACGGCACAGAATGGAGGCGAAAGGATATGGGGAAACACAGTTGATCAATAAATGTAAAAATGGAATCGCATGTTCAGAGGCTGAGCATCAGCAAAACAGGCGGACAGAAATAAAAGTACTGGGTGAATAAACGATCAGAGGATAATGTAAGATTGGGAACCGGGGCCATGCGCTCCGGTTTTTTATGCAGACCTGCGGAAAAGGATCATTCAAATTCTGTTGGCAAATTCTCCTTTGCCTGCTCATCTATCATTTCCAAAAGCGGCTCAAAAAATACAGCGTCCTGCCTGTTGTCGAAAACCGGCATAAGAAAAGAGCCCAGCCAGAATTTGATATGAAGATGGTGTATAGTTGGATGGCCCGATACCTGTACATCGGCATCCCAGGAATCAGCGATGCCTTCCAGTTCAACTGCGGCGGAGCATTGTTGCCCGTTTCCTGTAAATGTCAGTTGCAGTTGGATCATGGCAGCAAATGTAGGTATTCAGGAAAGAAAAATATCCTGCAGTATTCCCGTTCTGACAGCGGCCCCTGAAAAATTCATGATGGATATCAGGTAATCCGTACCGGTATTTCTGCAATTCGTCGCCAGAATTTGAATATTTATCGAACGGCCCGTTGCAATTGCTCTGGTTTTTTCTATCATTGACCCATGAAAACAAGTCAAACATTCCTGGCGCTGACCATTCTCATCAGCGCTTCCATCGCCACCGCATTCACTATCCCTGCTGATCAGAAAGCGCCTTTTGCAGACAAATACTGGATACTTGAATCATCCGTTGTTTCACCGGCCATCGATCTCAATATGGATGGAAAGGCAGATACCGATATCAGGGTGATGCTGGAAGATTGTGAAAAGGATGATGCTGAAATGTACAAGACCGGCGGTACTGTCATGAAGCATGAAGGCGCCAGTAAATGCGATGAAGAAGAGGAAACTGTTACCGAATCAGGCAACTGGAAGTACAATGCCGGAACCAAACAACTTACGGTGAAACACCATGACACAGATAAGCCGCAGACGATGACGGTGAAAGAAGTTTCCGGAAACAAGATGGTAGTTACTACCACGTTTACATCTGGCAAAGGGAAACACAATGTCACGGCCGTTTACAAACTGAAATAGATTTTCTCTTTTTACATTTTTTCAGAGCGCTTCACCGGAAGCGCTCTCATTGTGCCAATGGCAGATCACAAGTTATGGTTGATATTCCGCCTTCGTGATACCATATATAAAATTCAATTTCGGTTCTTCGCCATAGTAAGATATCATTTCTTCTTTTATCTTTTTCGTTCCTAGTCTGAGGACTGCAATTTGTGAGCGGATATTGGAAGCGCCCACCTCCAGGTATAGATTGTCTGCAAATTGAAAAATGTAGTCCATCATCAGTTTCTTCACCATCGGGATGAAGCCTGTGCCCCAGTATTTAGTGGCATAAAATGTATAACCGATCCTGATGCTGCTGTCTGTTTCATCATACCCATAAAAGCGTGTACTGCCTGCATATTCGCCGGTTTTCTTATCGATGATAATGAAGGCTCCCTTGCTCTCTACTGCGCCTTCGAAGAACTTGCTGAATACTTCGCGCTTCCAGCGATCAGGGGTAGGATGCTGCTCCCAGATCTTCGGATCGGAAGCAGTTTGATAAAGCGCTTCGAAATCTGAAGGCTGCAATGGGAGTAGTTTCACTGTATCGTTTTCGAGAATTGGCTGAATAGAAAAATTCATGGGTTTTCGATTTGAGCCTGATGGAGGAACCTTTTTTCTGCATTGTAAGGTACAACAAAAAGGCGTGCATCTTCCGATACACGCCCTGCCAGTTTGTATTGCATTATTTCACCGGCTCTATGATCACAGATTTCAATTTGAACAATTCCTTTCCATTGAATGCAGGCCGGATACGGATCTCCGCCAGTCCTGCTTTTGTACGCACGATGCCTGCCACCTGTTTGATGAATAACAACGGCGCAGTTTTTTCAAAGCTGCCGGTTTTCAGCGTTCTGAAATACATCGGTTGGTCATTGAAAAAAAGAATGCCCTCCTGTTTGGCGGAGGCAGGTTCGCAGGCATATTCCATGATCACCCTGTAATCTCCGGGAGCAGTGATGCGCAGGTTGAAACGGATCTCATCTGTACTGTCCTTGATATCAGTGATGCAGGTAGTATGCTTCCAGTCGCCGTAATAATGACTGTAAGTAACACTCCTGATCTGTCCATTTCCCTGCAAGGCCGCGTGCACTGCTTCAATATTGTTTTGGCTGAATTGCGGAGATACTGTTACCGGAACTTTCAGATCATAGTCCGGTAATGATCCTTTGTATTCCATTACCACTACGTGGTTGGCGGAAGCAGGAAGATTGGATGGAAGCTGAATATGGATATCATTCCCGTGTGCTGTAAACTTCAGCGCCTGTTTATTTCTCAGCAAATACAGTTTGGAAACGCTAACGTTTTTTTGCAGCGGCACCAGCAACTGATGATCTGCAGGCATCTTCAGCACATGCAGGAATTGTTTGCCGGGAGCGGAGGTACTTACACCCCAGGGCTGGTCGGGGATACGACCGGAGCTGGTGCCGTAAATGGATGCTCCGTTTGCCCTCAGCCAGTTGCCTGTTTCGCGGAGAAATTTAATACTGTAATCAGGAATGCGGCCATCACCATCGGGGCCAACATTGAGCAGGAGGTTGCCTCCACGGGAAGCCACCTGCGCCAGCAGTTGAATGAGCGCTTCAGGCGTTTTGAAATTGAGATCATGTTGAATATAGCCCCATGAATCGTTATGCGTGTACAAAGATTCCCAGGCGCCGCGCAGTGGGGTAGGCGGGATCTCGGAGTCACCAAGGTCCTTGTAATCACCCAGGCCATGTCCTACGCGGCTGCTGAACAAACAACCGGGCTGGAGTAACCGAAGTGAATCGATAAAGGTTTGCGTTTGTTCTTTAGTCATACCTCCCGGCGTATCGAACCATAGGATGCCGAGCGGGCCGTATTGCGTGAGTAATTCTTTGATCTGTGGAATGGCTTTCTGCTGGTAATAAAGTTGATAGTTCTTTTTTGTTTCGTCAAAATCCCAGCTGTTTTTGCCGCCATTTGGCTCATACCAGTCCTGGAACTGTGAATAATAAAACCCAAATCGTATACCGCGTTTGCGCGTGGCTTCAGACAAGGGTTTCATCGGGTCTTTACCATATGGCGTGGCGTCAACCATATCAAAGCTGGTCACTTTTGAATCGTACATGGAAAAGCCTTCATGATGTTTGGCGGTGATCACCATATATTTCATGCCTGCATCGGCCGCCAGTTGCGCCCATTCATCCGCATTGAAACCGATGGGATTGAATTCTGCCGCCACCTGTTCATATTCTTTCACAGGGATCTTTCCCTGGCTCATGATCCACTCGCCGCTGCCATAGTATTTCTTTCCCTTCCATTCGCCGCCGAGTTTTGAATACAGGCCCCAGTGAATGAACATTCCGAATTTGGCGTCTTTGAACCATTTAATATTCGGGTGTTCTTTTCCGTTGGAGCGGTCATCCCACATTTCATCCATGGTTTGGCACAGTGCAGAGGTGCAACAGAACAGCAGGAGTACGGGCACTAACGGCAATCTTTTCATACGGCTAAAGGTACTTTGTTCAAACCGCCAAGAGAAGAAAAATAAGTGCTGCGTGATTGCTCTTTATTGGTGAATGATTCAGTGTTATTGGCATGGATCAGCCCGCTGGAATTGCCGTGAACCGTTCATCGGCGATTAAAGTGATTTCATCGGGAAAATAGGCTGGAACAATTAATGATATCGACTGATAAGCCTTGATGGGAAAGGGTTTCAGCGATTGTAAGGTCTAGGGTTTGCGCTGCTTTTCTTTATGTATTCCTGTTATTGAAATCGGGCAGCTCGTAGTTGGATAATAGCTTTTGATCAGGCAATCCGATATTCTGCTTCCTGTGTGGTTGTCTTGTTATCATTTGTCACCAACTCAATTCTAATCATGAGAAAACTGCTTATTCTAATCTTAGTGCTGCACAGTTACTATGGTTACATGCCCGGCAGACCCCCGTCTCCGGCGTTATCCGAGACAACAAGGGGGAGCCGGTCATGTTTGCTACCGTGAACGTAAAGGGGAGTTCCAAGTCTGTTTCTGCTGATAACAATGGCTACTTCTCCATCTCAGCTACAGCAAATGACAGTTTGGTAATTTCTGCAACGGGATTTAAAACCAAGATTGTTCTTGTTTCCGGGGACATATTGGTTACACTTGAACCTGCAACCAATGATCAATTGCAGGAAGTAGTGGTTACTGCGTTGGGAATCCAGCGTCAGCGGAAAGAGCTGGGTTATTCAACAGCAAAAGTGATTGCTTCGGAAATCAACCGCAGCAGCCCGGTGAATGTGGCAAATGGATTACAGGGCAAAGTGTCCGGCCTCAACATCACTACGTTGAACAATGGAATTTTTGCCAATGTTCGCATCAACCTGCGGGGCATCCGTTCACTGATGGGAAACAACAATCCAATGCTGCTGCTGGATGGAATTCCAACTCCCATCGACTATCTCAATTCCATCAACCCAAACGATATTCAGGATGTGAACATTCTGAAAGGCGCTGCCAGTGCCGGATTGTATGGCCCTGATGCCCGTAATGGTGTTATCGTGGTTACTACCAAAAAAGCAGGCCGTGATGGTAAACCTTCCATAATTGTGAGCCAGACTGCACAGATGGAAAGAGTGTCTTTTTATCCGGTTCTGCAAACTGAATTTGGTAGCGGCGCTTATGGCTCTTACCTGCCCAAAGAGAACTGGTCATGGGGGCCTGCTTATGATGGCAGCACCAGGCAGTTAGGGCCGACCTTGCCAGATGGTAGTAAACAATCAGTTGTTTACAGTCCAACTGACGAAAGAAAAAAATTCTGGAATACCGGAACGATCTTTCAATCGAATGTGAGTATTTCTGCAAAGGACTTCCTGTTGAGTTTCCAGGACGCAAAAATGACAAGTGTTGTACCGGGAGACAAGAACAGGCGAACTGGCGTGAGGCTGAATACTGCCAGGGATTATGGCATATTCAAGGCATCCTTTAATACTAATTACATTCAACAGAATTATGATGCCTTTGATCCGGACAGGATGAATTTCTATCACATTACATACAGGAATGCCGGGTTGAATAGCGGCCTGATGAACCTTATCTACAATACGCCCGCGCATATTCCCATCACGAAGTTCAAAGATTTCGAAAATGATCAGTTTTCCAAATTCAATAACTACTTCAACGATTATGGCCTGAACCCTTATTTTGCCCTGGACAACTGGAGGCAGGCGGGCAAGGTTGATGATCTGCTTACGAATATCGAACTGGGTCTGAAGCCACTGCCATACTTGAATGTGGTATACCGCGCGGCGTTGAGCCTTACGAGCGGCAATGTACAAAGCATCTCGAAGGGAGAGCTGGCCAGTCCTTTCGGAGAGAGCAGGGGATTTGTAACTGTGCCGGTTTCTACAAGAGAAACAAATTACAGGAAGAGCCGTTTGTCGTCCGAGTTGAATTTGCAATTCAATAAAAGTTACGGCAACTTTAAGGTATCAGCCATTGCCGGTCAGTATTTCAGGCAATCGGACCGTAAGGAAGCCAGTGTGGGTGCGGCCAACCTGATCATCCCCGGTCTATACAATGTAGGTAGCCGCCTGGGTGAATTGAGCGGGAATAATGAACTGCTTCGTTCCAGGACTTTTGGCGTGTATGCAACTGCAGGTCTTTCATATAAAGGATGGGCGAATATCGAATTCACAGGACGTAATGACTGGACTTCCGTTCTTGCCAACAACAACAATTCCTTCTTCTATCCCGGTGTCAGCACTTCTTTTGTATTGAGTGATGTGATCACGCCACTGAAGGAAAGCAAGACCATTTCTTATTTGAAATTGCGGGGTAATATCCAGAAGACCGGTAACTCCGATGTGAATCCTTATTCACTGGCCGCTGTTTACGAGCAGAACCAGACCATGGGTTTTCCCTACGGAGGTGTGATCGGATATACTGCAGACGAAGTAGCATACGATCCGCAACTGAAACCTGAGTTCATCAACAGCAAGGAAATTGGTCTGGAGATCGGGTTTTTCAATAACAGGGTAAATATTGAAGCTGCATTCTACCACCAGAACAATACGGATCAGATCATTCCCATCAGTGTTACTGACCCAACAGGATTTGGAAGCTACTTCCTGAATGCTGCTTCTTTCGTGAACCGTGGTATGGAGTTCGATCTTAAGCTGACGCCGCTTGTTAATCTTGGTGATGTAACCGTCAACTTCAAAGCCAACGCCTCTTATAACGATAGCAAGATCCATAGTATCTATAGAAATCTCGACAGGCTGGGTATCGGTGGCTGGAGCATCGCATCCAACTTTGCGATTGCCGGCCAGCCTGCATTCGTATGGATGGCTATAGATTATGTGCGTGATGACCAGGGACGCGTGATTGTAGATGAAACTGGCTTACCGTCAGTTGATCCTGTGAATAAAGTATATGGAAGAACAGCCCCGCTCTGGATACTGGGATTCAATCCGGAGATTAGCTGGAGAGGATTGAGCCTGACTGCCACCCTGGAATTCAAGACGGGTCATTATACATTCAATGGCATCGGTCCTGATATGGCGTGGACAGGTGTTTCCGCAGCTTCAGCAGTGAATCACAGAAATCCTTTCGTGTTTCCCAATTCAGTATACGATGATGGCACCGGAAAAATGGTAGTGAACAGGGATCGTGTACTTCATGATGTGACCGATTTCTATACCAATACTTTCAGTGATGTGTCATCGAATTTTCTTACCAGCGCAGCTTCCTGGAGGGTCCGTGAAGTGAGTCTCGGGTACAACCTGCCTGCCAGATGGCTGGCTCCCCTGAAAGTTGTAAAGGCCGCCACCATCACACTCAATGCACGGAACCTGGCGCTCTGGCTGCCCGCAAGCAACCAGTACACCGACCCCGATTTCAGTTCCACCAACGCATTGTTCAACGCCAACCTGACGGGATTCAACGATTCCCAGATCACGCCTCCCACAAGACTTTTCGGAGCCAACCTGACCGTTACTTTCTAATGCTGATTCATAAAATGTGAAAAAATGAAAAAAGTCATACATGGATCTTTTCTGATACTGTTGCTGGGGACAGCAGCCTGTACAAAAATGCTCGATATAAACAAGAACCCGAACCTGCCAACGGAAGATCTGATGAAACCCGATATGTTGCTCTCAAGAATACAAAACGCTTTCGCTACCAGAACAGCCGTGGCATACAATTATTCTGCTCACTGGATGGGGTATTGGGTAAAGTCCGGAGCTTATGGCGTGAATATAGATCAGGACGGATACCGCATCACCTCTTCATTTGAACGTACACAATGGGGCAGCTGGTACCAGGTCCTCTATGATAACCATGTGATGGAACAAAAAGCCAAAGCGCTGGAACAACCGTTCTATGTGGCAATAGCCAAGTTGTTGAAAACCTCCGGTTTCATGTACCTGGTGGATCAATATAATAATGTTCCATACTTCCAGGCATTTGACCTGGTGAATCATCTTCAACCTGCTTATGATAAAGGAGAAATCATTTACCAGGATTTGCTGAAACAACTGGATACAGCTTCCGCTATCCTCAAAACTGTCACTGCCGAAGGAAACGACAGGATTGAGGAGGCAGATGTGATGTTCCATGGTGATCCGAATGCCTGGAGAAAACTAGTGAACACGCAAAGACTGAAGATACTGATCCACCTCAGTGAAACAGGTATGGATGTAAGCGGAGAGATCAACAAGATATTGAATGATGGAGCTGGATTGATCGGTTCCAAAGAAACTGTTTCTGTCAATCCGGGATATGTTCAGGATGTGAACAAGCAAAGCCCATTTTATGACACCTATGTGCTCAATGTGAACAATGGCCCTGCTGATAATTACAATCGCGCGAACAATTATATCCTGGGGCTTTTCAGGGATAATGACGACGTACGTTTGGAATATGTATTTGCAGCAGCAACAAGTCCTGTTGGTGGTGAATTGTACAGGGGGTATGATCTTGGCGATGGCTCTGCCAGCCGCCCCAGTGCATCTGCCACATCGGGTGTAGGCGGCCCCGCATTTGCAAAAGGACCTTCCCAAAGCCAATGGTGGTTCACTTCCGTGGAAAGTCTTTTCCTGCAGGCCGAGGCCATACAACGCGGATGGCTAACCGGGAATGCTGAGGAAGCATACAGGAAGGCAGTGACCGAATCGTTTATCTGGCTTAATGCAGGAGGCAATGAAGCAGCTGCTATCACCGCTGCCAATGAATACCTGGCTTCAGGTAATAGCATCGTGGATTGGTCGCAGGCAACCACTGATCAGGAAAAGATAGAACTGATCATACAACAAAAATACCTGGCCATGATCGGCCTCAATAATTTCGAACCATGGGTAGACTATCGAAGGGTAGGCGTGCCCGATGTTCCCAGGTCTGTTATGAGCGGAGCAGGGCCACATATCCCTTTACGACTCCTGTATCCGCAAAGGGAATACTCCTTCAATGCAGAGAATGTAGAAAAGGAAGGTAATATCGATCCTTTCACCTCTGCCATATTCTGGGATAAATAGTTGACTGTTCAACCTAAAAAAACATTTGCATGAAATCATTCAAAATAGTATGCCTCTCAACAATGCTGGCTGCAACTTTCAGCTCCTGTCTGAAGGATAAGAACCTGGACGATCAGAAGTATGGCTCTTCCGGGATCGGCTTCCTTGATGTTGCTTACTTCCAGGAAAGCGATGGTGGTACCAGTTTTTTCCCCGGCAACAAAGACACAACCGTCCGCCTGCTAACAGTAACCCTCAACTCGAAAGACTCCGTTGCCAGAGAGGATATCACCATTACCCTCCAGAGAAGGGATGACCTGGTAGCCGATGATCCTGACCTGGAACTGCCGCCAGACAATCTTTTCAAGGTCAGCAGTCTGGACCTGGTGATCCCCAAAGGAAGCCGCACTGGCTATATCACCATTACAGGCAATCCTTCCAATCTGGAGGGCCATAGTTATGCATTGGGCTTTCAAATGCTATCTACCAACAAAGAATTTGCCACTATCGATGGATCACAAAATGAGATACTCGTGTACTTCGAAACCCGGAATCCATTCGATGGGATCTACAAAATGGGGGGTAATTTCAGTGCCGTCACAGATCCATTGATCTCGGGAATGTTCGGTCATCTGGTTGAGTTAAGAACCACAGACGAACAATCCGTAATGCTATTTTCGCAGTTTGCCCAGGGCTATTATTTCCCCTTCCTGGATGATAGTGATGAAACAGCATTTGGCAGCTTTACACCTCGCATTACGTTTGACAATGCGGGAAAAATTTTGTCTGTAGTGAATGCCTATGGGCAAGGGAGACGAAATTACTGGGGCGTGCTGGACCCCTCTGGTGTAAATGCAAGGGATGCCAATGGTAATATCAAATTGAAGTTTACCATAAACAACCCAAACCTGGCTACTGTCCGTTTCCTTGCGGACCTTGAATTGACCAAAGTAAGTAATCGTCCGTGATTCCTATCTTATAATGCCAAAGTGTGTCCCCGGATTGAGGACACACTTTGTTGTTTCGGCAGATCAGTTCTTCAGCATTTCCAATATCCCTTCATTCCGGATGATCATCATGCCCTGCCTGTCTTCGGTGATGCCTTCTTCCAAAATATAAGTATACCTTGGCCTGGCGCCATCCATGATGGTTGGCATGAACCTGAACTGGATATTATTCGTTTCTTTCAATGCTTCGCCCACTTCAATGATATGGGTGCTTACAATGAATAAACAATCCTGGTATTCGGCAAAGGCTTCCGTTACTGCCAGCGTACCATCATAAGCATCTTTCACATTGGTGCCTTTGAACAGTTCATCGAACATTAATAATAATCTTTTGCCGCTGGCTGCTGCATCGGCAGCTTGTTTCACGCGCACCACTTCCGCATAGAAATGGCTGTAACCAAGGCCGATATTGTCCGCTACGTTGATAGAGGAATACATGCCTTCACGTACAGAGAATTCAAAGGATTTTGCTGCGATGGGGAAGCCCATATGCGCGAGATAAATACTTATACCGATGGATTTCATCAAAGTGGATTTCCCTGCCATGTTCGCGCCGGTAAGGAAGATCACATTGGTGTTTTCCTGCATCTTGATATCATTGCCAATGGCTTTGTCGATGCAGGGA